>JALHQN010000001.1 GCA_022841915.1 Burkholderiales bacterium
TCCTTCAGATTCGCAGTCGCCCGCGACACCCTTGCCGTTCGGCTAACTCTTCTCCTTGCCGAGTGAGTAGAGGACTTCCACCTCCAAGTGAATGCGCCCTGCCGGGCGCACCAAAAAAAGCCTGCCCCCTCGGGGCAGGCTTTGCTTCACAGTGAGATTCGCAGTCGGATCCCGATCACCGCCCCCATTCATTGGCGATCTGAGGAGCGCCGGCTCGCAGCGCCTCGATACGCTCCTCGAGCGGCGGATGGGTCATGAACAACTTCGACAGCCCTCCGCCACCGCCCCGAATACCAAAGGCCTTCATTTGCGAGGGCAACTCCGCCGGGGCCTCGTGCACCGCCTTGAGACGCGCAAGCGCGGCGATCATCTTTTCCCGTCCGGCGAGCTTGGCGCCGCCGGCATCCGCACGGAACTCGCGCTGGCGACTGAACCACATCACGATCGTGCTGGCGAGTATGCCCAGTACCAGTTCGGCCACGATCGTCGTAGCGTAGAAGGCAATGCCGTGGCCGTTCTCGTTCTTCAGGATGATCCGGTCGACCACGTAGCCGACGAATCGGGCGAGGAAGATCACGAAGGTGTTGACCACGCCTTGGATCAGCGCCAGGGTCACCATGTCGCCATTAGCGATATGGCTCACCTCATGCCCCAGCACGGCCTCGGCTTCGTCGCGAGACATGTTGTTGAGCAGCCCCGTGCTGACCGCGACGAGCGCGTTGTTCTTGTTCATGCCGGTGGCGAACGCATTGACGTCGGGCGCATCGTAGATCGCGACTTCCGGCATGCCGATGCCTGCCTCCCGGGCCTGACGGTGCACGGTGTCGACCAGCCAACGCTCGGTGAGATTGGAGGGCGTCTCGATAACGTGCGCCTTGGTCATCATCTTGGCCGACCATTTCGAGATCGCCAGCGAGAACAATGCGCCGCCGAATCCGATGATGCCGGACATCACGAGCACCGCCGTTACGTTGAACCCTGTGCCGGCAAGCGCCCGATCGAGCCCGAGCAACTTCATGGAGATGCTCAACACCACCATCACTGCCAGGTTGGTCAGGATGAACAGGAAGATGCGTTTCATGCACACTGCTCCGTAGAAGGTACCGACCGGTTAGAGCCACAATGGCAAATTGCGTTCAGTCGACTCGCGAAACACAATGGAACGTGGGGACGCTCGCGCCGTTCTTCAAGCACCCCGGTCCGCCAGTCTCGCAGAACGTCCCATCACGCCATGCGCGCGCAGTATACGGGTGGGGAAATGAAGCCACAATGCCCGCCGCCGGGATACCATGAGCACCTCGGGCAGGCGCAGTTAACCCGGCATCATGGCTCGCCGGAGGCTGACGCCGCTGAAACAGACGATATCGATGGCAAGTCGACGCAAGCTTCTCTTTGGCGCGGCCGCAGCCGCGGGAGCCGCCGCATCGGGCCTGGCCTGGCGCCTCTGGCCGGAGCAAGGATTGCTGAATCCTTGTGCGGCCACGTTGCCGTCCGAACTCGCGCGCCACGAGATCGTGACAGCCGCCTGGCATAACATCGCCCCTACACGAATGTGGGATTGTCACGTCCATCTGGTGGGTCTAGGTGATTCCCCGAGCGGCGTCTGGATCAATCCGAGAATGCAAAGCTTGCTCCACCCCATGCAGTATGCACAGCGGCTTTTCTTCCTCAATGCCGGCTGCGCCCATGACGCGCCGGGACGGGTCGACGAAAGCTACGTCGAACGGATGCACAACCTGGTCGATGGCCTGGCTCCCGGCGCCAAACTCGTGCTGCTCGCGTTCGACCATACGTTCTCCGAAGAAGGCCAACGAGACCTCGACCGGAGCGCTTTCCATACCCCGAACACTTACGCAGCCGAGTTGGCGGCGCGCCACCCGCGTTACTTCGAATGGGCAGCGTCGATTCATCCTTATCGCGCCGATTGCGTCGAAGCCCTGGAGTGGTGCATCGACAAGGGTGCGCGGGCGGTAAAGTGGCTCCCGCCAGCCATGGGCATCGACCCGGCCTCGCCTTTGTGCGACCGCTTCTACTCGGCTGCCGCCCGCCTCGATATTCCCATCATCACCCACGCCGGGCAGGAAAGAGCCGTGCACGGAGCATCCTCCCCTGCCCTCGGCAACCCGCTGAAACTTCGACGGGCTCTGGACCACGGTGTGCGGATCGTCGTAGCCCATTGCGCGACGATGGGAGAGGATCAGGATCTCGACCGCGGACCGGAAGGTCCGTGGACGTCGAGTTTCGCGCTGTTCGAGCGTCTGATGGACGACGCCCGCTACGCCGGGCGCCTGTTCGGAGACATCTCGGCGGTCACTCAGGTCAATCGCGCGGGGCCTCACCTGCACCGGCTGCTCCAGCGTACCGACTGGCACGCGCGCCTGCTCAACGGGTCGGACTATCCTCTGCCGGGCATCATGCCCTTGTTTTCCATCGAGCGACTGATCGATCAGGGGTTCCTGCATCCGCGCACGAGCCCGGTTCTCAAGGGCATTCGGGAGCACAATCCCCTGCTGTTCGACTTCGTGCTCAAGCGCGAGCTGCGATCGGGCGCAAACCGCTTCGCGGAGGCGGTGTTTCAGACTCGCGACTTCTTCACGGTCGCCGCCTCCGGGCGTCGAAACGCTCCCGCCGCGGCCGTGTCTACGGGCGCTTCCACGCATTGAACCGCATCGAGACATCTCTTTGACGAAAACCACCGACCGATCGACCTCGCGCCCGCCAAGGCAACGCACGCGCCTCTGGTCGCTGCCCGCTTCGCGCGCCGCCCACGGCGCCCCGGACGAGATCGAAGGTATCGAGCGCACGCTGCATCATTCGAGCTGGCTGTTGCTCGCGCTCATCCTGGTCTATGTGCTCTTCAACAGCCGTGCCTTGACCACGTCCGCACTGAACATGGTCTGGGGAGGCGCACTTGCCTACACGACGGCGCTGCTCGCACTGCGGTCGTGGCCGGAGAGCCCCGCACCTTCGCGCTGGCCGATGCTCGTTCGCTGCTGGCTGATGATCGCGTTCATCACCGGCGTGCTTTGGGCGTTGCGCGTCGATACAGGTGCGCTGGTAACCCTCTATCACCTCGTTGTCATCGCCAGCGCGGTGTCCCTGAACCGGCGGCTGACGCTCGTTAATCTCTCCATCATAGGTGCGTGCCTGATCGTGCTCGCGCATCCGGCCCGCCTCGAGCAGCCGCTCGAGTCCACGCTGGCGCTGACGCTTTTCGCGCAGATCGGCCCCATGCTGCTGGTGGCCTATGTCACATCCAGAGTCGCAGGCGACATCCGCAATGCGCTCGAGCGCATACGCTTCATTTCAGAGACAGACGAACTGACGCGGCTCTTCAATTTGCGCGCGTTCATGCAGGTCGCCGAGCGCCTTCACCGGCAAGCCAAGCGCTACAACCGACCCTATTCTCTCGTCATGATCGATTCCGACAACCTCAAGACCGTCAACGATACCCACGGCCACCAATGCGGCAACGACCTGCTGAAACTCACGACGGGAAGCATACGCCGCGAGTTGCGGGACACCGATGTCGCGGCTCGCTACGGCGGCGACGAATTCATTGTGCTGCTGCCAGAAACCGGGGCCGACGGAGCGCGCGAGTTGAGCGAGCGCATTCGACGCTCGGTCGAGATCAAGGCCCTCGAAGTGCGCGGCCAGCGTGTGCGCACCACGGTCAGCATCGGAGTCGCGAGCTTTCCCGCGCATGGCGCAGATCTGCACAGCATCCTGAACAAGGCTGATCAAGCGATGTACCTTGCCAAGAGAACCGGGCGCAACCGCGTCGTTGTGTTCGATCCGGGTTGATCCGGCCCGGCAGGAGCGTGAGCGCACCGCCGATCCGGATACGTTCTCGCGCTGATCCCGCAGCGGCGGTACGGTAGAATTCCCGGCACCATCCCTTAGGTTCGCTTTTCTCGCAAGGATTCCCGCCCAGCATGGAAACCATCGATTGCGTCGTCATCGGCGCAGGTGTCGTCGGACTTGCCGTCGCCCGCCGACTGGCCCTCGCCGGTCGCGAGGTCGTCGTGCTCGAGACCGAGCGCTCGATCGGCAACCACACCAGTTCGCGCAACTCCGAAGTCATCCATGCCGGCATCTATTATCCGACCGGCAGCCTCAGGGCGCGCATGTGCCTCGCCGGCAAGAAGGCGCTATACAACTATTGCCCCAGCCGTGGCGTCGAACACAAGCGCATCACCAAGATCATCGTCGCGACCGCGGACGACGAGATCCCGACCTTGCGAAAGTACAAGGAACAGGCCGAGCGCAATGGCGTGGATGATCTCGTCTGGCTCGAACGCGAGCAGGTCAACGCGATGGAGCCCAACGTCGTCGCCGTGGCGGGCGTCCACTCGCCGTCGACCGGCATCATCGACAGCCACGGCCTGATGCTCGCTTACCAGGGCGACGCCGAGGGCGCCGGCGCGGCAGTCGTGTTCGAGAGTCCCGTGGTCGGCGGCGCCGTCACGGGCGATGGCATCGTGGTCGAGGTCGGCGGCAAGGAGCCGATGCAGATCCGGGCGAGAACCGTGGTCAACGCCGCTGGCCTCACGGCGCCGTCGGTCTCACGTACCATCGAGGGCGTTCCCTCGGCCACCATCCCGCCCCAGCATCTGTGCAAGGGCCACTACTACACCCTGGCGGGCAAGTCGCCCTTCAACCGCTTGATCTATCCGGTCGGCAGCGGCCTGTGGCACGGCGTGCATGTCACCCTCGATCTGGGCGGGCAAGTGAAGTTCGGTCCCGACCTGACGTGGCTGGACAGCATCGACTACAGCTTCGACGAGTCGCGCGAGGCCGACTTCTACAAAGCCATCCGTCACTACTATCCGGCGCTCGCGGACGGCGCGCTGGTGCCCGGGTACACCGGCATTCGCCCCAAGATCACCGCGCAGGGGGAGCCGGCTGCGGACTTCATGATCCAGGGTCCGGCCGAGCATGGGATTGCCGGCATGGTCAATCTCTACGGGATCGAGTCGCCCGGACTCACGTCCTCTCTGGCCATCGGCGATCACGTCGCCAGCCTGCTCGGAATGCCGCCTCTAGAGACGTTCTAGCGGCCCGGCAGCGGGCTCTAAAGCGAGCGCACCACCGGTCTGGACTGGGCGTTCCAATGGGCGCAGGAATGCTCCGAGCGCCTCCACCCACTCCCGCCGCACGAACAGGAAGCCTTCGTTGTGTCCGCCGCGCAGCTCGACGAAGGCCTTCGGCTCGCCTGCCTGATCGAACAATGCGCGTCCGTGCGAGTAGGGAACGATCTCGTCCTGCGGGCTGTGCGCGATCAGAACCGGTGCGGTGACGCGTCGCACGAAGGCCTGAGTGTCGTAGCTGAAGCGACTGATCAAGCGCACCGGCAGAAACCAGTAGATCTGGCCGGCGAGATCGGGCACGGAAGTGAACGCAGACTGGATCACCAGAGCGCGCGGCGCTGTGCGAGCGGCAAGCTCGGCTGCGATGGCGCCGCCCAAGGACTCGCCCACGAGCACGATATCGCCAGGCCGCCATCCGCGCGTGCTCGTGAGGTGATTCCATGCCGCGCTTGCGTCGTCGTAGGTCCCTTGCTCGGACGGCGTCCCGGTGCTGCGGCCATAACCGCGGTAGTCGACGATGAGACTGGCGTAACCGAGGTCATGAAACATGCGCAGCCAGTCCAGGCGCAGCCCTATGCTTCCAGCATTGCCGTGAAAAACGAGCGCCACGCCCTTGGCATCGCGGCGAGGAACGAACCATCCATGAAGGCGCACGTCCGGTGCAGCCTCGAGCCACACCTCCTCGAACGGCAAACCGATCGCGAGAGGCGTCGCTGGCACATTGCGCCCGATCTCGGGGAAGTAGATCAGACGCGCCTGAAACACGAACACGAGCAGCACCAGCGCCGCATAGCCCACGGCGAGTGCGACGGCGATGGTCGTCAGCATGTGCTTCATTCCCCGAGCAGGCTCGTCTGCGGCGGCCATCGAAGGCTTAGAGCGGCGACAGCGGCGGCTCGTCCATCGCGGCCATCTGCTCTTTCAGCGCGAGCACCTGATCCTGCCAATAGCGCTCGGTGCCGAACCAGGGAAACGCCGCCGGGAAAGCCGGATCGAGCCAGCGCTCGCCGATCCAGGCCGCGTAGTGGATCAGGCGCAGCGTGCGCAGCGGCTCGATCAGCAGGAATTCGGCCGGATCGATCTGCCGAAACATGCTGTAGCCATCGAGCATCACGCCCAACTGGCGATTCATCGCAGCGCGGTCGCCGGACAAGAGCATCCACAGATCCTGGATCGGCGGCCCCATCCTGCAGTCATCGAGATCGACGAAGTGCGGTCCCTCGGGTGTCCAAAGGATGTTCCCGGCATGACAGTCGGCATGCAAGCGTATCGAACGCACCGCGCCCGCCCGCTTGAAGCACTCTCGCACACGCTCCAGCGCATGGCTGGCTGCCGCTTCGTAGGCAGCACGCAGACTCGCAGGGACCAGATCGCCGCGCAGCAGGAAAGCGAGCGGCTTGTCCCCATAGGCCACCGTATCGATGCGCGGCCGATGATCGAATGCCCGCCGCTCGCCCACCACGTGAATGCGCGCGATGAAGCGACCGAGCCATTCGAGCGTGTGCTCATCGTCGAGCTCGGGCGCGCGCCCCGCGCGCTTGGGAAAGATCGCCACCCGGAAGCCATCGACATCGAACAGTGTGCGGCCATCCTCGGCCGCCAGCGGCGCCACGACCGGAATCTCTTCGGCGACCAGTTCGGCACAAAATGCATGCTCCTCGCCGATCGCCTCATCGCTCCAGCGGCCCGGGCGGTAGAACTTGGCAATGACCGGCGCCCCCTCTTCGATGCCGATCTGGTAGACGCGATTCTCGAAGCTGTTGAGCGCCGACAATCGGCCGTCGCAACGCCAGCCCGCGCTCTCGACGGCGTCCATGATGCGATCGGGCGTGAGATTCTGAAACGGCAGCTTGCCGGCGTTGGACTTCATGCACTCTCCCTGGCTGGGTTACCGGTGGCCAACGCCACCACGGCCGCATTGCTCGGGCATTCGATGCCGATCAATGGGACGTCGCCGAGGCGCACAACTTGTCCCATTCATCGCAGCGCGGATAGAGAGCGACCCCGCTGGCGCGCTCCGCAGGCAAAACTTTCGGCGCCACACGCAGGTCGTTCAAGCGTATGTCGGCGAACAGATCGCGCACCATGCTTTCGATCTCGCCCAGATCGTCGAGCGGGTGCAGGGGCCAGCAAAAACCCTCGACCATGTCGGGCGCGAACGGCGAACTCAGTGTCACGCGGATCTCCGCATTCTCGTGCGCGGAGAGGATGATCGAAGGATCGCCGACCGCCATGCGCAGCCGGCGCACCGCATTGCTGGCGAACAGATTGAATGCGGCCTCCAACTGCGCGCAACGCCCGCTGTGGGGCGCCATCAGCATGTTCTTCGGCGGCCGCGGCAAGGCCAGCAGCTGTACGCCGGGCGTCGCCAACTGGTCGGCGAGCAATTTCGCGCAGTCGCGCCCCCAGGCGCCGATGTTCGCCGCTGTCTCGGCAAAGCCGGGGGCGTCGACCGGGCTGACGCCGGCCCCCACCAGGAAACGCAAGTGTGTCTGCTCCTGACCGGCCTTGACGTGGAGATCCTCCGGCGGCAAGGCGTCACCGATGACGTCGGCGGCCAGGCTGCGCACGCTGCGAAAAACTGCCAACGGCGACAGCGCCTCGAGTGCCGCGAGCGAGCAGAGCGCGTTCGACAGGCCGAAGTTTCGCGTCGGGCCGAGTGCGTTGCTGCGCTCGAAAAGCGCCTGCATCGCCGCGACGTCGGTGAGTTGCCCCGCTATTCGCGCCGCCTTCGAACTAGCAGCGAGAAATACCACGGGCAAAGCGAAGGGACGTGCGACCACCGCCCCGGTGGCGAGGGAGGGCGTGTCGATGCTGCGCGCAATCGCCTCCCACAGCATGCGATACGAAGCCGCGTCCGGCGCCAGCGCCAGCGCCGCCTGCAAGCGCGCCTCGCCCCCCTGCTCCAGGCAGCGTTCGATCGCCGCCCTCAACGCATGCAGGGCCGCCGGACCCGCCAGGTCGTCGGCCTGCCCCGCTCGAGCGGTCAAGGCGATCAGTTCATCGGTTACACTGCCGCCTCCAAAGCGGCGCGGCTCAGGCAAGTACCCCATTCGATGGCAATCCAGGAAGTTGATGGCGAAGCGACCACCGCCGCGGTTGCGCAGTCGCCGCGAGCAGGCGGCTGTCCGGAGCGCAGTCGATACCCGATGATACCTCGTCGCCCCTCGACGCATCGGACCAGCCGCATCCGCACGAGTCGCCTTGCATGAGCATGGTCGTGCTCGCAGTATTCGTGCTCGTCTACCTGGGCATGATTCTCGGCGGCCTGCCCTATCTGCAGCTGGATCGTACCGGCGTCGCGCTGCTCGGCGCGATCGCGATGGTGGGCACGGGCGCCCTGACGCCCGAGCAGGCCGCCGCTGCGGTGCATTTGCCGACGCTACTGCTTCTGTTCGCCTTCATGGTGGTGTCGGCGCAGTTGCGGCTCGGCGGGTTTTACGCGTGGATCACACGCCGGATCGCCCGCCTGCCGCTGTCGCCCCCCGGCCTGCTGGCGGCGCTGATCGCGGTCGTTGCCGTGCTCGCCGCGATCTTCAGCAACGACATCGTCTGTCTGGCCGCCGCTCCGGTGCTGGCGGATACATGCATCCGGCGGGGCTTGAATCCCGTTCCCTTCCTGCTGGCGCTCGCTTGCGCTGCCAACGTGGGGTCGGCTGCGACCTTGATCGGCAATCCGCAGAACATGCTGATCGGCGCCACGCTGCAGCTCGACTTCGGCGACTACCTCGTGCAAGTGCTGCCCGTCGTCTTGCCCAGCTTGATGGTCACCTGGGCCATCATCGTCTGGTGTTCGAAGTCGCGCTGGAAGCTGCAGATTTCTCCGGGAGCGATGGCGGCAGGAGAACGCGATGTGACCGGGGAAGAATTCGATCGCTGGCAGACCATCAAAGGGCTAGGCGTCGCGGCGGCGCTCATCGTGCTGTTTCTTGCGACCGACATACCGCGCGAGATCGCCGCGCTCGGGGGCGCGGGCGTGCTCCTGTTGAGCCGCAGGCTGCATTCGAGCAAGACGCTCGAATTGGTCGACTGGGAGCTGCTGGTGCTCTTCATCGGCCTCTTCATCGTCAACCGCGCCTTGGAGGATACGGGCCTCGTCCAGGCCTGGATCGCCGAAGCCGCCGATCACGGCATCGCGCTCGACCACCCGGCCGCCCTGTTCGTCGCCGGATCTGTGCTCTCGAACATCGTCTCCAACGTCCCGGCCGTCATGCTGCTCTTGCCCCTTGCGACCCATGAGCAGGCAGGGCCGCTGCTCGCCGTGGTCACCACATTGGCCGGCAATCTGCTGATCGTGGGCAGTATCGCGAACATCATCGTGGTCGACGCGGCGAAGCGCTGCGGCATCGACATCGACTGGCGAGCCCACGCCCGCATCGGTGTGCCCGTCACGTTGTCCACGCTCGTGATCGCCGGCCTGTGGTTCGCGATGGGTCCGACGCCGATCGAGTAACCGCACGCAAGCGCGAGTGTCGGGGATGGATGCACCGATCGTTCGGCACAGGTCTCTGGGGCCCCGGCTCGCCGCGGGCGCGGCGGGCTAGAGCGGCCACCGATTTCGGCAAGCTGCCCCAGCCCGCGGCGCTCACCGCGCTTTGCAGGGCGGGCGCGGCGGCCGATAATGCGCGCGAGCGACAAGCCACTCACGAGTAACGCCCTAACCCTTCCCGTATCCGGCCGAATCGACATGCCTGCCAGCGAACGCTATTCCACCGTCCCTTCATTCTGGTCGGCAACCGCGCACCCTCATCCCGATTTGCGCACACTGGATGCGGACATCGAAACCGACGTTGCCATCGTCGGCGGCGGATTCACCGGACTCACCACCGCGCACTATCTGCAGCGCAGCGGCATCGACTGCGTCGTGCTCGAAGCCAACGATGCCGGCTGGGGCGCCAGCGGCCGCAACGGCGGCATGGCGGTCTTGCGCTACAAGAGCGGCTGGTCGGGCCTCACGCAGCAGGTCGGGCTGGAAACCACGCAGCACATGTTCCGCATGCTCCACGACGGGATCGATTCACTCGAAGCCACGATTGCCGAGTACGGCATCGAGTGCGGTTTCGGGCGCTGCGGGCATGTCACCGCGGCCCACGGCGCGCAACCGCTCGCCGCGCTCGAAGCCGACGTGCGCTGGCTGGAACGCGAGATGGGCTACGAAGGCGCAGCCCTGCTTTCGCGGCAGGAAACCTCCCGTCTGATCGGAACCGACGAATACGTCGGCGCGTATCTGGAGCGGCGTTCGGGCGCGATTCATCCGCTCAACTACGCTCGCGGTCTGGCCGCGGGCGTCGCGCAGAAAGTGCCGGTGTTCGTCTCGACCCCGGTCACCGGCTATCGCCGCGACGGCGCCGCGTTCGTGCTGGATACGCCCCGCGCACGGGTGCGTGCCAAGCGGATCGTCGTCGCCACGAACGCCTACACCGGGCTCTTCCCGCTGCCGATCGATCTTGCCCGGCGCATCGTACCGGTGCCGAGCAATATCGTGGCCACCGAACCGCTGGCGCCCTCGGTCGCGGCGGGCATCCTGCCCGAGGGCCAGGTGGTGACCGATACACGGCGCATCAACCTGTACTTTCGCATGACGCCGGACCGGCGCATGGTGTTCGGCTCCCGCGGTCACCTCTCCGGCAGCAACGAACCTTGGGCCTTCGCGCATATCGAGGCAGCCATGCACCGCGTGTTCCCGGCACTGCGAGACGTTCGCATCGATTACCGCTGGAACGGCAAGGTCGGCTTCTCGCTCGATTACTTTCCGCATTTCGGCCAAGCCGAGCCCGGCATCTACTACGGCATCGGCTATAGCGGCCGCGGGGTGGTGCTTACGCACATGGTCGCCAAAGCCCTGGCCGCGATGTTGCGCGGCGAGAGCGTGGACGCCGGCCCGATCACCAGTGCCCGGTTCGCGCCCATCCCGATGCACCGCTTCTATCCCATCGGCATCAGGCTATACACCGCCTACTACAAGTTTCTCGACGCGCGCGAAGAAACCCGCTGAACGCAGGCCAGCCGGACGCACCACGGGCGCGGCGCGCGCCCACCGAAGTTCAGGCAGCGCGTGCATCCAGGGGCTCGAACACGACCGCCTCGTCGAGCATGCGCCGCACTTGCGCCTCGTCGTAGCCGAGTTCCGCCAGCACTGCGCGCGAGTGCTCGCCGATGCGAGGCACCTTGGTGGCTGGCGCATCGACCACCAGGGGCTGCAGACCCGGCAAGTTGGGATGCGGCACCCGGCCGACGACGGCCTGCTCCGACCAAGTAAATACGTTCATGGCCGCCGTCTGCGCGTGCTTGAAAAGCTCGTCGTAGGCATTCACGCGCTCGTTCAAGATGCCGAGTTCACGCATCTGCGCGCACCAATGGTCGGAGGTGTTCGTGGCGAAGGCCTCGGCCGCAATGCGCAGGATTTCTTCCCCGCGTGCACGCCTGCCTTGGCCGGTCGCCAGCGACGGGTCTTGTGCGAGGTCGGGGTGACCGATCATGCGGCAGAAGGGCGGCCACAAATGATCCTTTAGCACACTGACATTGATCGAACCATCCGAAGTCTGGAACGTCGCCACCGGGAACGCGCCACCCGCCACCGGCGCACCGCCGGTGATCACATGCTCGATCATGCGGACAGTCTGCAAACCGGCAGCCCCTTGCAACAAACTTGCGTCGATGTACCGGCCGCGGCCGGTATCCCGCCTGGCATAGAGCGCCATCGAGACCGCCTGAAACGCATACTGCCCGCTGGCGATGTCGATGGGCCAGCATTCCAACCGGTGAGGTACGTTGTCCTGCTTGCCGCGATTGATGCTCATCATTCCCGTGAACGCCTGCAGAATGGCGTCGGTCGCGGGCTGGGACTGCATCGGTCCCTGCTGCCCGAAACCCGTAACCGAGAGATAGACGACGTTCGGGTTGTAGGCACAGACGTGGCGGTAGGAGAAGCCCAGCCGCTCCATCACCCCGGTACGGAAGTTCTCGATGAACACATCGGCCCGCTCGGCCAGCTTGTGCAGCAACTCGCAGCCTTGCGGATGCTTCAGATCGAGCGCGATGCTGCGTTTGCCGACGTTGGTGGCGATGGCCATCGCCGTCATGCCGTCCTTGCCTGCGGTGATCGTGCGAGACCAGTCTCCGTCCCTGGGCTCGACCTTGACCACATCGGCGCCATAGCGCGCGAGCATCATCCCGGCGCTAGGGCCCGCGATGCCTTGACTGGCATCGACGACCCGGATGCCTTCGAGCGGATACTCATGACTCATACGCTTGTCCTCGGACTATGGAAACGACCCAGCTTCTCTTGCCTCGAGACCGTGACGCTCGGCGCCGGATCGACGCCGCGTATCGGCTCACGCCAGTTCGACCTGCGCGCCGGTGTCCGACGAGCGCTTGATCGCATCGATGAAGCGGTGCAGATCGACCGCCATGTCGAAGTCGGGCTGCTTGCCCTTGCCGTCGCGAATCGCACGCCCGAACTCGCAGTACATCTGACCGACGTTGTACGGGTCGCCGCGAGGCGTCGCCGCCGGCACCAACACGAACCGTGCGGGCACCTCGATCGGTGCGAGCTGATTGCTGCCTTGCGCACCCTGCAGGGTGATCTCGCCCAACTGCGGTGAATCGTCCGATATGGCCACGAGCGTGCCTTTGCGCCCGTAGACCTCCATACGGAACCCGCTCGCGGCCCATGGCACGGCCGCCACGTGCGACGACACGACCGCGCCATTGACCATCCGGCCACTGACGATGATGTTGTCCGGCGAAGTGACGTCGACCATGCGCTTGGTGTCGGTCTCGAGCCACTGTTTCGCCTGGGTCGCGACCACGGCCGCCACGTGGCTGAAATTGCCCGCGACGAAACGCAGCGCATCGATCGTGTGGCCGTTGGCGATGGTGAGCGTGTTCGCGCCCAGAGTGGCGTCGTGCTGCCAAGTGCGGCTCGACGTGCGAGCGAGCACGCCATCGCGCAACAGGCTCACATGGCACGCCATCACCTCCCCGACGTAGCCCTCGGCAATCAATTCCTTCATGTAGCACAGCGGCGGGCTGACCCGCGACTGCAAACCCACGGCAGTCTGCACGCCCTTCTGACGTGCGAGCGCGGCGAGTTCCTCGGCCTCTGCGGTCGTTTGCCCGAGCGGCCATTCGGTGTAAACGTGCTTGCCTGCGAGCAGTGCGGCCTTGGTCGGCTCGTAGTGCAAGGGAACCCGCACGACCACCGCGACTGCATCGATGTGCTCGGAGGCCACCATCTCCCGGTAATCGTGGAAGGCGAGTCGCGCACCATATTTCTGTCGCGCCTCCTCGGCGGTTTGCGGCTTCGTAGTGCACACTGCGGCGATCTCGAAATCCTGCCCGGCCAGCAGCGCGGGCAAGTGCGAGCGCGATGCCCAATGCGCCTTGACGTTCGCGCCGATGACACCGAGACGAATTTTTTCTGCCATGATGAATCCTCCTTAGATGAGTGCCGGCCTGATTGCCCGACGCTATTGGGCGCTGATGCGCTGCGCGCGCCAAGACGCGCCGGTTGCCGCACGCATGGCGTCACCCTCCACGACGCCGACGTAATCGGCACCGTTCACGCTGAAGCGGATGCTGTCGCCACGAAGCACAGCATGGGTAACGGGCACGCTGCTTCCAGCGGATTCGAACGTGCCGGTCACAGTCTGGTAGTTTTGGGCGAGGCTGAGCCGACCGTCCAGGAACTGCCATTCGCCAGCGACTTTGGCCGGCACGATGTAGAGCAGAACCTCGCACCAGGCGCCGCATTCTTCGCCCGCCCGCTCGACCTCGTCAGGCTCCCAATCGCGGATGCCGAAGGTATTGAGCACGATGCGGCTGCCCGGCTTCAGATCCAGGAACTTGGGGACCAGTCGATCGAGATTCTCGGGCAGCAGGAACAAGGCGAGCACGGTCGCCTGCGACAGATCCGCCTCGAACATGTCGCCCTGAACGAACGAGGCTTTGTCCGCCAGTCCGGCTTTCTCCGCCTCGCGCCTGGACAATTCGACCATGTCCGGATTGAACTCCACACCGAGGGCACGCGCCCCCCGCCGCGCCGCTGCGATGATGTTGCGGCCGTCCCCCGAGCCGAGATCCATCACGAAGTCTCGCGGCGTCACCTTGGCGAGGTCCAGCATCTTTTCGACCAGCGATGCGGGCGTCGGCACCCACACCACGTCCTTGCCGGCCTGGCCGGACACGGGCTCGAACGGTTTGTCTGCGGCATGGGCGACACCGATGGCAAGCAGACTGATCAGAACAGCGGCAGCGATACGCAACGCGAGCGGTTTCATCATGGGAACAGAAACGGAATTCCCGCCGCGCCACGCGCAACGAAGCAAGCGCGCGCAGCAACCGACGGGAAGGGTTGAACGGAAAATGCGGCGATCAGACCTGAATGCCCAGTTCCTTGCGCATGTCGGCGACGACCTGATCCTTGGTGCGGGTGTTCCACCGCGGACGCCGACCGATGGCCTCGTTGATGACCTCGGGCAACACCTTGAGCCACACGAACACCGGGCCGGGCGCGGCCATGACATCGCCGATGCCGCCGGTGAACTCTTCCACCGTCGTGAACTTGTAGGTGCGCTTGTACCCCGAGCCGCGCGCGATTTCGTCGTAGGCGACGTTCTTCGCGTTCGGCACCGGCTGCCCGCCGGTCGTGGCGTAGCACTCGTTGTCGAGCATGAAGTGATAGAAGTTGGGCGGCGCCAGATCGGCGATCGTCGGGAACACGCCCATGCTCATCAGGATGTCGCCCTCGGAGTCGAACAGCACGATCTTGTTCTGCGGCCGCGCCAGCGCGAGCCCGAAGGAGAACATCGCGTGCCCGCCCATCGCGGGATCACCCAGGGGCACGTCGCGCGAAGGTTTGTCGCTGATCGTCACCCAATGGCGTCCGCCGCGCCCGGGCACGACGATCGCATCCCCGCGGTGGCGGTTGAACACCTTGAGCATCTCGGCAGTCTGCATCATTGTCTTAGTCCTCTCGCTCTGGGATCAGTTGAAGCCGTGATACTCGTCGCCCACCAGCACGGCGACCGGGCGGTTTTTCTTGCGCGATTCCTCGAAGGCCACCGAGATGCGGCTGGAATCGGCATCACGCTCGACCAGGTAATACTTGATGCCGAAAGCAATCAGGAAGGGCTCGGTGAAATCGGCCACCGTGTCGGTATTCACGCCGTGGCGCGTATAGCCGCGATATCCGATGATCATGACCACCGGCACGTTCATGCCCAGGCACCAGCCGCGCATCGAGTCGCCCGACTCGAGCAGGCCCGTGTTCTGAATGAGAATGCAGGGCTTGCCGCCACCGGCCGCGATTCCGGCCGCCCCTGAAAAAGCGAGGCCTTCGCGCGTCACCGGCACCAGCGTGAGCGATGGCTCGGCCGACATCAGCGTGTACAACCAGTTGGTTTCGCTATCCGGCAGCCACAGCACGTGGGTGACGCCGTTCTTCTTCAACTCGTCCAGCACGGTCTGTGGACTGAGAAAGCCCTCTTGCGATTCCGCCATCTTGCTCCTCCAGGGGAAATGTGACCCACACTGTTTCCGGGCAGGCCGCCGGGATCACCCGCGACGGCCGCTCGCGAGCGGCTATTATGCGCCCGCCAGTTTGGCTTTGTACCGCGATTGGGGGCGTTTGTCATCGCAGCCGCGCACGGGCATACTGCCATCCATCCCATCCGCCGCGACAACAAGAAGACTGCCCATGAACCGACGCACCCCGATCGTCTGCCTCAGCGCCTGCCTGCTCACCTCGATCAGCGCCGCGCACGCCCAAGCACCCGCACCTGCCGCCGCCTACCCCAGCAAGTCCGTGCGCATGATTCTGGGACCCGGCGCCGGCGGCGGTGCGGATGTCATCACGCGCATCATCGCCTCGGGCCTGACCGACATCTGGGGGCAGCAAGTCATGGTCGAGAACCGTCCCGGCGCAGGCAACACCATCGCTGCCTCCATCGTCGCCAAGTCGACCCCCGACGGCTACACGCTCCTTCGTTGCGGCATCAGCGACGCGATCGCCCCGGCGCTGTACCGCAAGCTGCCTTACGACTTCAGCCGCGATCTCGCACCACTCGCACGCGTGGGTACCACCCCCAACGTGTTCGTCGTGCATCCGAGCGTCCCGGTCAAGTCGGTCAAGGAATTCATTGCCGTCGCCAAGGCGCACCCGGGCAAGCTCGACTACGCCGCGACCGGCATCGGCCAGTCGCCGCAACTCTCCTTCGAGTTGTTCAAGGCCATGACCGGCATCGACGTTCTCTACATCCCGTACAAGACCTCGGCGGCCGCCATGACCGACTTGCTCGCCGGCCGTGTCACCGCGCAGATGACCAATCTGCCCCTGCACGTCGACACCGTGCGCAAGGGCAAGGTGCGCGCGCTGGGGGTGACCTCGGCCAAGCGCAGTCATCGCATGCCCGACGTGCCGACGATCGCCGAGTCCGGCGTGCCGGGGTTCGAAGTGACGGTTTGGTATGCGATCTGCTCGCCCTCCGGGGTGGACAAGGCGATCCAGGAGAAGATCGCCGCCGATTCGATGAAGATGCTCAACTCGCCGGATTTCCGCCAGCGCATGGCCGATCAAGGGGTCGACGTGGATCCGATGGCCGGCGATGCGTTCCGCGACTACGTGCGCGCCGAAACAGTGAAGTGGGCCAAGGTCGTCAAGCAGGCGGGCATACCGCCCCAGTAGTCCGCGCAGAGAATCTCGTATGCGGCCGCGAACGACGGCTGCGACGACCTCAGGAGGAGGGCTTATGCACCTAACGACGATTGCGTCGGTTTTTGTCATCTGTGCTGCCAGCATGGGCGCCGCAGCCGCTTACCCGGAACGGCCGCTGCGGCTGATCGTCGCATCGGCACCCGGTGGCGGCCCGGACGTCGCCTCACGACTCATTGCCGGGCAGCTCTCCCGCCAGATCGGTCAGCAAGTGGTGGTTGAAAACCGAGTCGGCGGCAGCGGCATCATCGGCATGGAGGCCGTCGCCCGCTCGACGCCTGACGGCTATACCTTCGGGCAGGCCAATTTCACCAGCATGAGCACCAACCGCATCTTGATGCCCAAGCTGCCCTACAACGCCGACAAGGACTTCCAGCCGCTGATCTTCGCTTACCTGAGCCGCAACATGCTGGCAGTCAACAACGCCTTGCCGGTGAAATCGGTGGCCGAGTTGGTCGATTATGCCAAGCGCAACCCGCGTAAACTCGCCTACGGCGCCGGCTCCGTCGGATCGAGCTCTCATTTCAGCGGCGCGTTGCTCAGCTTGATGGCCGGCATCGAGATGGTCCCGGTGCATTACAAGTCGGCATCGCTGGCGATCACCGACGCGGTCTCCGGGCAGATTCAGCTTCTGTTCGACAACATCAATTCACTCGGCCAGCACGCCAAAGCGGGCCGTTTGCGCCCGCTGGGCGTGACCAGCCTGGATCGCACCTCCGCCTTTCCCGATCTCCCCAGTCTCTCAGAGGCGGGTGTACCGGGCTTCGAAGTCATACCGTGGGCAGGATTCGTCTCGGCCTCGGGGGTTTCCAAAGCCATCGTGACCCGCTTGAACGTCGAACTGAACAAGGCGCTCGGCACCGCCGAGGTGCGCACCAAGCTCATCGAGATGGGCTTGGAGCCCAAGGGCGGCACCCCGGAGCAGTTTGCCGATCACGTCAGAAGCGAACTCGCCAAATGGAGCGACGTGGCGAAGCGGGCGAAGATTCGCGTGGACTGATCGCCGCTGACTGCGACCGCCGTAGAACACCCCCAAGGCAGCCTTCGGGCTCGCGCTTCACGACGGCAATCCGAGCACGAACTTGGCCATGATGTTGCGCTGGACTTCGCTCGTCCCGGCGCCGATCGTGGTCGGGCGCGAGATATAGAACGGATGCAGCACATCCACGCCTGCAGAACCGAACGGCAGCAAGCCGTTGCTGCCACCGTAGTCACCCGCGCATTCCACGATCTGCTCGTTGATCCGCTGCAGCGTCTCGGTCGCCCAGATCTTCAGTAGGGAGACATCGGCGCCGATGGGCTCTCCGCGCCGTGCGAGATCGCAATAGCGCCCGTAGCTTGCGGCGAGGTCTTCCACATCGAGCGCGAGTTGCGTGTACTTGTCCAGGAAACCCGTGTCGTCGAAAAGTCCTTGCGAGCGCGCCACCGTCGCCAGTCGCTGCAGCGCCCGCTGGCAATGCTGCGGGTTGCCGATCAACAAGCGCTCATGGCCGACCAGCGCCTTGGAAACACGCCAGCCGTCGTTGAGTTCGCCGACCAGATTGGCCCTCGGCACGCGCACGTCGTCGAAGAACACTTCGCAAAAATCCTCCTGGCCGGTGAGATTGCGTATCCCCCTCACCTTCACCCCGGGCGACTTCAAGTCCAGCAGCAGAAAGCTGATTCCCGCCTGCTTCTTCACGCTCTTGTCGGTGCGCACCAGCGCGAACATGTGGGTGCACTCCAGGCCCCAGGTGGTCCAGATCTTCTGGCCGTTGACGACGAACTCGTTGCCGTCGAGGACGGCTTCGGTGCGCAGGCTGGCGAGATCGGAGCCCGCTCCCGGTTCGGAATAGCCTTGAGCCCAGAGGTCATCGCAGGAAAGGATGCGCGGCAGGTAGCGGGCCTTCTGCTCCGGCGAGCCGAACTTCATCAACACCGGCCCGAGCATGACGAGCCCGCCGAAGTCGGGCCCACGCGCGAGGTCCAGGCGCTCCTCGACGAAAATGAGCAGCTTGCTCGCATCGAGGCCCATGCCGCCGTGTTCGCGCGGCCAACTCGGGGCGGCCCATCCACGCTCGTAGAGCTTGCGATACCAGTCGCGCTGCTGCGCCCAGGTGTAGTAGCCGATGACATCGCGCAGGTGCATCGGAAAGTGCTCGGCGTAGAAACTGCGCACTTCGTGCCGGAAGGCATCGTCGCTCATCGCATTCCAGTCGATCATGCCGCTGCCTCCTGTTCACGCGCCTTGCCGGCATCGGCGAGCGCCAGGCGCGCATAGCGCCGCTTGTGGACTTGCGCATTGCCCAACCATGCCGAACACACGAGGGCGCGCTTGAGGTAGAGACCCACGTCGCACTCGTCGGTGAAGCCCATCGCCCCGTGCATCTGGATCGCGCGACGGCAGATATCCAAGGCCGCATCGGCGCACCGCGCCTTGACGCGCGACGCAAGCGCGCTGCGGCGTGGCAGGTCGGCCTGGGACCACTCGGCCAACACCGCTGTGAGCGCCGAGACGGCAAGTTCCTTTTCGATGAACATGTCGACGCAACGATGCTGCAAGGCCTGAAAGCTGCCGATCGGCTGGCCGAACTGCACGCGACTGCGCAACTGTTCCAGGGTGAGCTCGAGTGCGCGCTCGGCGACGCCGAGCAGTTCGGCAGCACTCGCGACCACGGTGGCATCGATCGCCGCCGCCAGCATCCGCGCGCCCGCACCCGGCTCGAGGACCGTGTCGCGCTCGTCCAACAGGACATCGTCGAGCGCGAGGCTTCCATGCTCGCTGCCGTCGGCGCGACGCAACGCGCGATAGTCGACGCCCGGGCGGGCCCGGTCGACCCAATACAACCCCACCCCCGACTCGTCGCGCGCCGACACGAGATAGCCCTGCGCCGCGGCCCCGAAAACGACGAACAGCTTGGTGCCGCGAAGCACGCGACGGCCCTTGCTCACGACAACCTCGGTTTCAGTGCGAGCGACGTCGATTTCGCCGATCCTCTCCTGCCAGGCCACCGCGACGAAGGCCTCGCCTCGGAGCAGATCGCTCAGCGCCGACGAACAGCAACCGCCGCGGCCGCGGGCCAACAGAGGCGCCGCCAGCACGGCGCCCGCGAGCACCGGTTCGGGAAGCAGGGAGCGACCCGCTGCTCGCGCCAGCACGGCGGCCTCATCGAGGCCGAGCGCCATGCCGCCCTGCCCCTCGGGCACCAGCATGCCGAGCCAGCCGAGTTCGCCTGCCCGACGCCAGCCCGCCGGATCGAAACCGCTCGGTTCATCGCGCAAGTCGCGCAGTCGCTTCAGACCACCGGCACTTGCCGCATAGGCCTTCACCGAAGCGCTGAGGTCGGCATGCACATCCGCGTGTGGGCTGCTCATAGCGTCTTCTCTTCGAATGGATCACTGCGATGCATTGTAGTCCAAGCGCGACGCCCATTCTCGGAGCACACCCGAGCGATCCGCACTTCGACGGTGCACATGACAAGCCCTCGCGCACCACCATCGAGCCCTTCGAGATCGTATGGCCTATCGATGGCGCGATCATGTGCGATCACCAACCCGTGCAAGGCCGTTCGCCTGCGTCGAATCTCGACGCCGAACCACGTAAGAAGCGTTGGCATGTTCGTTGCCTAAGACCACCTCGCGACCCGTCTCATCATATTGGTCCACACACCATCCGAACGCACTTAAAACTGAAGAAAAAAGGGGACTGCATGTCACGACGTAACTTCATGCGAACGATGGCTGCCGCGGTGTCGTTCGCCGCGATCGGCCTGGCGCAAACCGCTTATGCGCAATCTACGATCAAGGTCGGGATCCTGCACTCCTTGTCGGGCACGATGGCAATCTCGGAGACCGTGCTCAAGGACGTGGCGCTGATGGCGATCGAGGAGATCAATGCCAAGGGCGGCGTCATGGGCCAGAAGCTCGAGCCGGTCGTCGTGGATCCGGCCTCCAACTGGCCGCTGTTCGCGGAGCGGGCGCGGCAACTGCTCACGCAGGACAAAGTCTCGGTCGTCTTCGGCTGCTGGACTTCCGTCTCGCGCAAGTCCGTCCTGCCCGTATTCGAGGAACTCAACGGCCTGCTGTTCTACCCGGTGCAATACGAGGGTGAGGAACTCTCCAAGAACGTCTTCTATACCGGTGCCGCACCCAATCAGCAGGCGATCCCCGCGGTCGAATACCTGATGAGCAAGGACGGCGGCAGCGCCAAGCGCTTCTTCCTGCTCGGCACGGACTACGTCTATCCGCGCACGACCAACAGGATCCTGCGCGCATTCCTCAAGTCCAAGGGCGTTGCCGACAAGGACATCGAAGAGGTCTACACCCCCTTCGGTCACACCGACTACCAAACCATCGTGGCGAACATCAAGAAGTTCTCCGCCGGCGGCAAGACGGCCGTGATCTCGACGATCAATGGCGACTCAAACGTGCCCTTCTACAAGGAACTGGGCAACCAGGGCCTCAAGGCGACCGATGTTCCCGTCATCGCCTTCTCGGTCGGTGAAGAAGAACTGCGCGGCGTCGACACCAAACCGCTGGTAGGCCATCTGGCCGCATGGAACTACTTCATGTCGGTGAAGAGCCCCGCGAACGAAGAGTTCAAGAAGAAGTGGGCCGCCTACGCCAAGGCCAAGAAGCTCCCCGGCGCGGACAAGCCGCTCACCAACGATCCGATGGAAGCCACGTACATCGGCATCTACATGTGGAAGCAGGCCGTCGAGAAAGCCAAGACGACGAACGTCGACAAGGTGATCGCGGCGATGGCCGGCCAGACCTTCCAGGCGCCGAGCGGCTTCCAGGTCAAGATGGACGAGCGCAATCACCATCTGCACAAGCCGGTGTTCATCGGCGAGATTCGCGCCGATGGCCAGTTCAACGTCGTCTGGCAAACCAAGGGCCCGATTCGCGCCCAGCCCTGGAGCCCCTTCATCCCCGGCAACGACAAGAAGAAAGACGTGCCTGAGGTGACCGCGGCGAAACCGGCTGCGAAGAAGTAACGCAATTGCACTCGACGCTCGGCAACGGTGCGCAGCACCGCTGCCGAGCGATGCGCCAAACATCCAACAACGAGAATCCAAGATGCGCGCTCTCATATCGTCCCTGCTGCTCTGGCTGGCGATCGCGGCATCGAGCGCCTGGGCGCTCGACCAAGATGCAGTACGCAAGCTGGCAACGGGCGATAGCGACGAGCGCACGGCGGCAATCGCGGCCCTGCTGGCCGAAGGCGACACCCGCACCTCCGGGATTCTGCAAGCGATGCACGATGCAGAACTCTTCATCGCTGGCGATCGCATCCTGATCGTTCGCAACGACATAGGCATCGATGCGTTGACAGGCGCGACGGTCAGTCCCCTGCCTGAAGCCCGCGACGAGGTTGCCATCAACAACCGGGTACGTCGTGAACTCACCGCCGCGCTGGCGGCACTGAACCTGCTCTCGGCCGATCCCAAGGAGCGCCGCAGCGCGGTTGCGACGCTGACCGACGGCGCCGAGGCAACCATGCTGCCCCTGGTACGCAAGGCCATCGAAACCGAGACGATTCCGGATCTGAAGGCGGCGCTGGAGATGGTCCGCGCCAAACTCGAGATCAGCAGCGGCGAGCGCGCAGTCCGCCTCGCCGCGATCAACAAACTCGGCGACTCGGACTCGCCGACCACCAAGACGCTCCTGTTGACGCTGCTGGCCAAGAGCCCGGAAGGTCAGTATGCCGAGCCGGATGCCGGCCTGCGCGCTGCCGCCGAGCAAAGCCTGCGCAAAGTCGAGGGGCGCCTCGCCTGGGCCGGCCGGATCGGGCTGGCCTTCTCGGGGCTGAGCCTGGGCTCCGTTCTACTGCTCGCCGCACTCGGCCTGGCGATCACCTATGGCTTGATGGGCGTCATCAACATGGCCCACGGCGAGCTGATCATGATCGGCGCCTACGCGACCTACGTCGTCCAGACGCTGTTCCAGTCTTATGCCCCGGATGCGTTCGGCTGGTATCTGCCGGTCGCCATACCCGTGGCCTTCGCGGTCGCCGCACTCGTGGGCATGCTGCTCGAGCGCACCGTCATCCGCTTCCTGTACGGCCGCCCACTCGAGACTCTGCTCGCCACCTGGGGCATCAGCCTGATGCTGATCCAGGCCATGCGCACGATCTTCGGCGCGCAGAACGTCCAGGTAGAGAATCCCTCCTGGCTCTCCGGCGGCGTGGAGATCATGTCGAACGTCGTGCTGCCCTGGAACCGCATCGCGATCATCTGCTTCGCGGCGATGGTGCTGATCGGGATCTGGTTGCTGCTCAGCCGATCGCGGCTCGGGCTGTTCGTTCGCGGCGTCACCCAGAACCGCGCCATGGCAAGCTGCATGGGCGTGCCGACCGCCCGCGTCGACACCTGGGCGTTCGGCCTGGGCTCCGGAATCGCGGGGCTGGCCGGCTGCGCCCTTTCTCAGATCGGCAACGTCGGCCCTGACCTGGGCCAGGCCTACATCGTGGATTCCTTCATGGTCGTCGTCCTCGGCGGCGTGGGTCAACTGGCCGGCACCGTCTACGCCGCCCTCGGCCTGGGCGTCGTCAACAAGATCCTGGAATCCTGGTCCGGTGCCGTGCTGGCGAAGATCGCCGTGCTGGCATTCATCATCGTCTTCATCCAGAGACGCCCACAAGGCATGTTCGCCCTCAAGGGCCGCGCGGTGGAAGCATGAGCCCGGCATACACCCCTTTGCTCCAGCGTCTGTACACCGGCCGCGGCTGGACGGTGATCGCCATCTGCGCCCTGGTGCTGTTCGTCGCCGTGCCGTGCGCGAACCTGCTGGTACCCCCCTCGAGCCCCTTCCACCTTTCTGCCTACTGGGTGAGCCTGATCGGCAAGATCATGTGCTACGCGATCGTCGCGTTGGCGATGGACTTGATCTGGGGCTACGCGGGCATCCTGTCCTTGGGACACGGGCTGTTCTTCGCGCTCGGCGGATACTCCTTCGGCATGTACTTGATGCGCCAGATCGGCGCGGACGGCCAGTACCGAGTCAACATGCCGGACTTCATGGTGTTCCTGGACTGGAAGGAATTCCCCTGGCAGTGGTGGAACACGGACTCGTTCCTGTGGGCCTGCTTCCTCGTGGTCGCCGTGCCGGGGCTGCTGGCGTACGTATTCGGCTACTTCGCATTCCGGTCGCGCGTGAAGGGCGTGTACTTCTCCATCATCACTCAGGCGCTCACCTATGCGGCGATGCTCCTGTTCTTTCGCAACGACACCGGCTTCGGCGGCAACAACGGTTTCACCGACTTCAAGCGCATCCTCGGCTATTCCATCACGACCCCCGAGACACGCATGGTGCTGTTCGTGGTGACCGGCGCCGCCTTGATCGGAGCCCTGCTGCTGGCCCGGGGAATCGTGACGTCGCGCTACGGCCGCGTCCTCACAGCCATCCGCGACGCGGAAACCCGGGTGATGTTCTGCGGCTACAACACCGTCAACTACAAGGTCTTCATCTGGACATTGTCGGCGGTCATGTGCGGCGTCGCCGGAGCACTGTACGTGTCGCAAGTCGGCATCATCAATCCGAGCGAGATGTCGCCCGCCAACTCGATCGAGATTGCGATCTGGGTGGCTGTCGGCGGTCGAGGCACGTTGACGGGCGCAATTCTCGGTGCCGGGCTGGTAAACGGCGCAAAGAGCTTCTTTACCGTCGCTGCGCCGGAATATTGGCTCTTCATGCTGGGCCTGCTTTTCATCCTGGTGACTCTCTTCATGCCGGATGGACTGGTCGGGCTGGCGAAGCGACTTCACGCTAAGTTCACCCGGCCTCGCGCCGGGGCCGCGTCGACCGACGCCCCGACCGCGGCGCGGCCCGCACAACAGGACGCATGATGAACGCGCAGGACTACGCCACCGAGGGCGGAGCCTCAGGACAGGCTTCGCAGGGACACGTCGTCACCGGCGAACTCGACACTTCGCACCGAACCGTCCTCTACCTGGACGACATCAGCGTCAGCTTCGACGGCTTCAAGGCGCTCAACAAGCTCACGCTCAATATCGACCTGGGCGAACTGCGCTGCGTGATCGGCCCCAACGGAGCGGGCAAGACCACGATGATGGACGTGATCACCGGCAAGACACGCCCCGATTCAGGCAGCGCGTTCTTCGGCCAGACCATCGACCTGACGCGCCTGACCGAGGCGCAGATCGCGCACGCAGGCATCGGGCGCAAGTTCCAGAAGCCCACCATCTTCGAACATCACACGGCCTTCGAGAACCTCGAACTGGCGATGAAGACGGACAAGCGCGTGCGCCGCGCGCTGACCGCGCGTCTGTCGAACGAGCAGTACGATCGCATCAGCGCGATGCTCACCCAGGTACGTCTGAACCAGTGCGCGGATCGGCCGGCCGGCTCGCTTTCGCACGGGCAGAAGCAATGGCTGGAGATCGCCATGCTGCTGATGCAGGAGCCCAAGCTGCTGCTGCTCGACGAACCGGTCGCGGGCATGACCGACGAGGAGACCGAGCGCACCGCGGAGCTGTTCCTCTCGCTCGCGGGCAGTCATTCCCTCATCGTCGTCGAGCACGACATGGCGTTCATCGCCGCCATCTCGCGCAAGGTGACGGTGCTGCACGAAGGCAGCGTGCTAGCCGAAGGCGCGCTGACGGACGTCCAGAACGACCCTCGCGTGATCGAAGTCTATCTCGGCCGCTGAACCAGGACTCGCCCCATGCTATCCGTATCCGGACTCAATCAATACTACGGCGGCAGCCACATCCTGCGCGATGTCGCCTTCGAAGTGCCGGACGGCCAGGTCACCGTGCTGCTCGGCCGCAACGGCGTCGGCAAGACGACACTGCTCAAGACGCTCATGGGCCTGGTGCCGGCCGCACGCGGCGACATCCGCTTCGACGACCGCGAGATCACCCGCCTCGCGCCTTACCATCGGGCGCGCGCCGGGCTCGGCTACGTGCCCCAGGGCCGCGAGATCTTTCCTCGGCTGACGGTGGAAGAGAACCTGCAGATGGGCCTCGCAACGCAGCCCCGCGGCGCCGAGGTGCCCGAAAAAATCTTCGAATTGTTTCCCGTGCTGCGATCGATGCTGCGCAGACGCGGCGGCGATCTGTCCGGCGGCCAGCAGCAGCAGCTGGCCATCGGTCGTGCGCTCAGCATGAATCCTCGTCTGCTGATCCTGGACGAACCGACCGAAGGCATCCAGCCCTCCATCATCAAGGATATCGAACGGGTGATCCGGATGCTCTCGCAGCAAAGCAAGATGGCGATCCTGCTGGTCGAGCAGTACTACGACTTCGCCCGTTCGCTCGCGGATCACTACCTCGTGATGGAGCGCGGCGAGATCGTGCAGCGGGGTCTCGGCGAGCATATGGATCGCGATGGCGTGCGCCAGCGCGTGGCAGTATGATGCCGCCGAGGAGTCGACCTTCAACGTGCAACAGATCGACCGCAGCGGTTGGCGTGGACATTTGTCCCTGGACTTCGAACGCCGTGCAGAACGCACGGTGCTCGCATCGCGACGTCATTCAGGGCCCATCGTCGTACAGAAAGCACTGTATCCCGAGGGGGATGCCGTCTGCCACGGCATCGTCCTCCATCCTCCCGGCGGTTATGTCGGCGGCGATCGGATCGGCCTGGAAGTTCGAGTCGGAGACCAAGCCCACGCGCTGCTTACCACGCCCGGCGCGGGCAAGTGGTACCGGAGCGCCGGTACGCGTGCAGAGCAGACGCTCCAGTTCGACATCGGCGCCGATTCGGCGCTCGAGTGGCTGCCTCAAGGCAACATCGTGTTCAACGGTGCGATCGCAGGCACCGCCACGCGAATCGATGTGGCGCCCGGGGGCACCTACCTCGGCTGGGACATCGTCTGTCTCGGCCGGACGGCCGCGGGCGAGCGCTTTGCCGACGGGCAGTTGCTGATGGAAACCAAGGTCCAGCGCGCAGGCGCAACACTCTGGATCGAACGCGGGCGCATCGACGGCGGCTCGCGTCTGCTCGAATCCCCGGCAGGCCTCGCGGGCGAGCCGGTGCATGGCACCTTGATGGCTGTATCGGAGAACGTGGATGCGAGCTTGGTGACGGCTTGTCGCGAGGTGCGATCCGCCTGTGGCCGCGCCGGTGTCACGCGTCTGCCAGGCCTGCTGCTGGCGCGCTATCTCGGCCCCCGCGCCGACGATGCTCATGATTATTTCGCGCGTCTGTGGCAACTGCTGCGACCGGCCTTGATCGGTCGCCAGGCGAGCCCGCCGCGCATATGGAGGACTTGATTGGAGCTCACACCGAGAGAGAAGGACAAGCTGCTGGTCTTCACCGCGGCCTTGCTGGCCGAACGTCGCAAGGCGCGCGGCCTGAAGCTCAATTATCCGGAGGCGGTGGCCTTGATCAGCGCCGCCATCATGGAGGGCGCGCGCGAAGGCCGCAGCGTGGCGGATCTGATGGGCTGGGGGGCGACGCTTCTCACGCGCGACGACGTCATGGAAGGTGTCGCCGAGATGATCCCCGACATCCAGGTCGAGGCCACTTTCCCCGACGGCACCAAACTCGTGACCGTGCACAATCCGATCGTGTGATCCGAGCATCGAGTCGTTCGTCCATTCCACCACCGCAGCACGGGTCCAGCAAGGACAACCCATGATCCCCGGACAAATCGAAACCGCCGCAGGCGAGATTGAAATCAACGCGGGCCGAGCGACCATCGAGCTCGAAGTATGCAACACCGGTGATCGCCCGATCCAGGTCGGCTCGCATTACCATTTTCACGAAACCAACGATGCATTGGCATTCGATCGAGCCGCCGCTCGGGGATTTCGACTGAACATCCCGGCGGGCACGGCTGTGCGCTTCGAGCCGGGGCAGACGCGCAGCGTCGAACTCGTCGCTCTGAGCGGTGCGCGCGTGATCTACGGCTTCGCCGGACGCATCATGGGAGCCCTCGAATGAGCCGCACCCTGGACCGCCGCGCTTATGCCGAAATGTTCGGCCCCACCACCGGCGACCGCGTGCGCCTCGCGGACACCGAACTGTGGCTGGAGGTCGAGAAGGATTTCACCGTCTACGGCGAGGAGGTGAAGTTCGGCGGCGGCAAAGTCATCCGCGACGGCATGGGACAGAGCCAGCGCTGCGCGGCCGACATCGCGGATACCGTGATCACCAACGCGCTCATCGTCGACCATTGGGGCATCGTCAAGGCGGACATCGGCATCAAGAACGGACGCATCTGGACGATCGGCAAGGCGGGCAACCCGGACATCCAGCCGGGGGTGACCATCCCGATCGGGGCCGGCACCGAAATCATCGCCGGCGAAGGCATGATCGTGACCCCCGGCGGCATCGACAGCCACATCCACTTCATCTGCCCGCAGCAGATCGAAGAGGCGCTCATGTCGGGGATCACCACCATGCTGGGCGGCGGCACGGGCCCAGCCACCGGCACCTACGCCACGACCTGCACGCCCGGCCCTTGGCACATCCGTGCGATGCTGGCCGCCGCCGATGCCTTCCCCATGAATCTGGGCTTCTTCGGCAAGGGCAATGCGAGCCTGCCGCAGCCTTTGCGCGAGCAGGTCGAGGCGGGGGTCATCGGCTTGAAGCTGCACGAAGACTGGGGCACGACGCCGGCCGCCATCGACAACTGCCTATCTGTGGCCGACGCCATGGACGTGCAGGTGGCGATCCATACCGACACCCTGAACGAATCCGGTTTCGTCGAAACCACCATCGCAGCATTCAAGGGCCGCACCATCCACACCTTCCACACCGAAGGCGCGGGCGGCGGACACGCGCCCGACATCATTCGCGTGTGCGGCGAAGCCAATGTCCTCCCCTCGTCGACCAACCCGACCCGGCCCTACACCGTGAACACGGTCGACGAGCACCTGGACATGCTGATGGTCTGCCATCATCTGGACGCCTCGATCGCCGAGGACGTCGCCTTCGCCGAGTCGCGCATACGGCGCGAGACCATTGCCGCCGAGGACATCCTGCACGACCTGGGCGCTTTCAGCATGATGTCCTCGGATTCGCAAGCCATGGGTCGGGTGGGCGAAGTCGTCATCCGCACCTGGCAGACCGCCCACAAGATGAAGGTGCAGCGCGGCGCCCTCCCCGGGGACGGCGCCAGGCACGACAACGCACGCATCAAGCGCTATATCGCCAAGTACACCATCAATCCGGCGCTCACCCATGGCGTCGGGCATGTCGTCGGGTCGATCGAGCCGGGCAAGCTCGCCGACCTGGTGCTGTGGAAGCCGGCCTTCTTCGGCGTGAAGCCCTCCCTGATCCTCAAGGGCGGATCGATCGCCGCAGCCGCGATGGGCGATCCCAACGCGTCCATCCCGACGCCGCAGCCGGTGCATTATCGGCCGATGTTCGGCGCGTTCGGCGGCGGGCTGCGCACCTCGGTGACCTTCGTCTCGCAAGCGGCGCTGAGCAACGGCTCGCTGGCGGATCTGAAGCTGAACAAGCCTCTGGAAGCCGCGCGCGGCACGCGCACGCTCACCAAGGCCGACATGGTGCACAACGACTATCGCCCCAAGATCGAGGTGGACTCCGAAACCTACGAGGTTCGAGCCGACGGCATCTTGCTCCGATGCGAGCCAGCCGCCACCCTGCCCATGACCCAACGCTACTTCCTCTTCTGATCATGCTCGTCGCCGAACGCATCTACAGCGGCGAACTGGCCGCGACCGAAACCCTGATCCTGCCCTTCGATCTGCGCTGCAAGAGCCGTCTGCGCACGCAACTGGCGAGCGGCGAGGAGATCGGCCTCTTCCTCGCCCCGGGCACCGTGCTGCGCGGGGGCGCCCGGCTCGAGGCCAATGACGGACGCATCGTCGCGGTCACCGCGGCGGACGAGCCGCTCATGGAGGTGCGCTGCGCAACCCCGCTGCTCCTCGCTCGCGCCGCCTATCATCTCGGCAACCGCCATGTGGCCGTGCAGCTCGACGCAGACTGGCTGCGACTGCAACCCGACCATGTGCTGCGGCAGATGCTGCTCGGCTTGGGCGCGACGATCACGGAGCTTGCAGCCCCATTCGAACCGGAAGCCGGGGCCTATTCTCCCGGACATCAGCACGACACCATGCACGGCAAGGGCAAGATCCACATGTACGGCAACAAGCGGGGCTGACCGGCGCTCGTCCGGTTTTCCCGCTGACCGCAGCACACGAGCGGACGAGCCTGCGGCTCGGTCGCTCAAAGCACCCGCTCCCCGACCTGGGTCATTCCCGGACGCCCATGCACATCCATCGTGCGCAATCGCACGAGACTTTCTTCGATCTCCCCCCGGCAATCGACCGTTGCCGCGTTGGCATGGTGTTTGCCCTTGTGCAGACGGCGCATCGGAGTGCGGAGCGTTTCATCATGACGACGATGGACGATCCTCTCCGCCTTGGCGCTGCACAACGCAGCCTCGGCCCAATCGCGCACGATCCCCGTGCACGGCACCTGACTTGGCGCGGACACGATTCCATCGGAGAGCTTGACCATGTCATTCGCACGTCGCTCCATCGCCACCTTGCTGTCGACGACTGCCGTATCGCTTTGCACGCCGTTCGTCGCGCAAGCCCAGGAAGCCCCCTTCCCGACCCGACCCGTGCGCATCATCGTGCCCGTGGCGCCCGGGGGCGGCATCGACCTCATCGCGCGCGTGATGGCACCCAAACTCGGCGAGGCGCTAGGTCAGAGCGTGGTGGTCGAGAACCGCAGCGGCGGTGCGATGGTCATCGGCACGGCCTACGCGGCGAAAGCCGTCGCCGACGGCCACACGCTCGTTCTGAACAACAGCAGCCTCGCAGCCAATGCCACCCTGCAGCGCAAGCTGCCTTACGACACGCTGCGCGATCTCGCACCGATCTCGCTCCTCGCCAAGCAGCCGAGCATCGTCGTCGTGCACCCGTCGATGCCGGTCAAGACCGTCGGCGACCTGCTGCGGCTGGCACGGCAGCGTCCGGGCCAGATCAGCTACGGCACAGGCGGAAGCGGCACCAGCCTGCATCTTGCCGCGGCGCTGCTGGAGATCAGCGGCAAGGTGGAATTCCTCAACGTGATCTACAAGGGCGCTGGCCCGGTGCTGACCGATCTCGTCGGCGGCCATATCCAGATGGCCGTGGTCACGATCGGCCCCGCCCTGCCCTTCGTGAAGAGCAACCGGCTGCGCGCGCTCGCCGTCACCGATTCGCAGCGGGTGCCGACCTTGCCGGACCTGCCGACCGTGGCCGAATCGGGCCTGTCCGGCTACGAGTTCGTCACCTGGTACGGCTTGTCTGCTTCGGGTGGAACGCCCCCGCGCGTCGTCGATCAACTGAACCGGGCGGTCGTGAAGGCGGTGGGCGACAGCGAAGTGCGCAACAATCTGTCCAACCAAGGGCTGCGGACGGTCACGAGCACGCCCGCCGAGTTCGCGGCCTACATCAAAGCCGAAGTGGAGAAATGGGCTCGCGTGATCAAGTTGGGCAACATCCAGCCCGAGTGAGAACGCTTTGCCCGTGACGAGCAAGGCACTGCCGGCCCCACGGCACTGAACGCAGATACGAGCAGTTTGGGCTGCGATGAGGTACGCTCCGCGCATGTCCTCCGACCCTCTCGTTCCGCCGGCTTCCTTCCACGGCACGCAGCACACGCCGATCATGTGCTGGATCGAAGATGACCAACCCCGCGCGGCGCGCTGGTTCAGCGAACGGGCAGCGGCGCCGCCGGCACGCGTCGAGATCGCCGACGACACGCTGAGCGCCGACACCGCCTATCGGCTCGCCTGCGAGGGCACGGCCCTGCTGTGGCGCGGCGACTTCCACAATGCGCGGCAGTTGCTGCTCGCGTTGGCACGACGCGCGGACCAATTGCCCCGGCGCAAGTCCCGCGCCGGGGCCCACAAGGCCGCGCTCGATCAGACGCCCGGGGCGGCCTTCCATCGCTACCGCCTGGCGCAATCTCAACGCGCACGGGTGCTGAGCCAACTGCTGATTCCACTGGACAGCGACTACGGGATACCGCTGCGACGTGCGCCCGACCACCGCCTTGCCTGTGTCCAGGCCTGGGGACCGGCGGACGGCCAGCCCGGTGTGGTGTCGCTGCGTGAACTGCTGGGCGTGGTCAGCGCTTTCGAGTGGCGAAAGAAGGGTGTGCCGATTCCCGCGCTGGGCCCGCCCCCCGACAACCGGATCCATCCGCACTACGGCGTGTTCTCGCCGGTACGCGGCGAATACGTCGATCTGGTCGCGCAGACGCCACTGCCGGACGGAGCAAGTGCACTCGCCTTCGACATCGCCACGGGCACTGGGGTACTCGCCGCCGTGCTGGCCCGACGCGGCGTGCAACGAGTCATCGCCACCGAGCACGATCCACGCGCGCTCGCCTGTGCCGCGGATAATTTCGAGCGCCTGCGCCTCACGGAGCGCATCGAACTGATCGCTGCGGACCTCTTTCCGTCGGCTGCAGACACGCGTGCCCCACTGATCGTGTGCAACCCGCCCTGGCTACCGGCCCGCGCAGGCTCCACGATCGAACGCGCGGTGTACGACGAAGGCAGCCGCATGCTGCGCGCCTATCTCGCGGGACTGCCGGCGCATCTCGCTCCCGGTGGCGAAGGCTGGCTGATCATGTCCGACCTCGCTGAACATTTGGGATTGCGCACCCGCGACGAACTGTCGACCTGGATCGCAGCGGCAGGATTGCAGGTGCTCGGACGCATCGACACACAACCTCGCCACCCCAAGGCAAGCGACCCCGAAGACCCGTTGCACGCGGCTCGTGCGGCAGAAGTGACGTCGCTATGGCGGCTGGGAGTACATACATGAGCACGCTCGATTTCGAACTGCGCGGCGAACACATCGACCTGGGAGCCCTGCTCAAGGCCACGGGCCTGGCGGGCAGCGGAGGCACGGCGAAGACGCTGATCGTCGAGGGGGCCGTTCAGGTGAACGGGGCAGTGGAAACGCGGCGCCGACGCAAGCTTCGGGCAGGCGACAGGGTGCTGCTGGGCGACGCCGAAGTGCATCTTCGACAAGCCGAGCCCGGACCGATGCAAGCGCAATAGTGCGCACATAGAAAGGCGTGGCACCGACTTTCGAGCTGTCATCGCAAGATGGTCAACGTACGTCTGTCACCGGACGTCGTCGACAAAGTGTGAGCTAGTGCGCGCATCGATTTTGCGCACTTGAACTGTAATCTACGGTATACGCCTCGGATGCTATTGTGCAAAAGATGCCAGGTCACTGCTGCAGATTGACGGTGATCACGAAAAGAAAAGGAGACATGCCATGCCCGAACCGTTAGCAGTCCGCCGCAATTCGAAACGATCGAATCGCCTCACTCGAATCGCGGCTGCGCTTGCCGCTTGCGGAATGTTCACGCCGGCGGTCGCGGCAGACCGCACATGGTTCGGCGGCGACGGCAGTTTCCACGTCGACACCCACTGGTCGCCTGTCGGTGTCCCGGGCAGCGGCGATCGCGCCATCATCGGCGGCGGCAGCGCCGGACTGTCATTTTCCGAACTCGTCGGCGAATTCTCGATGACGGCCGGAACGCTTAGCGGCCTCAACGGCACGAGCCTGACCGTGTCGGGCACTGCGATTCTGGCCGGCGGCACTCAGACCGGCCGCGGCGTCTCGCAGTTCAACGGCGAGGTTCTCATCAGCGGCGACGGCTCGCGTACTCTCTCGGGCGAGCGCATCATGAACACCGCCGGCGTCACCACCTGGAGTGGCAACACCCGCGCCGGCAACAACAGCATCGGCTTCAGCGGCTCGGCCACCCTCAACAACGCCGGCACCTGGAACGACGCCAACGCCTTCGATGCCAGCATCGGCGCGGGCAGTTCCGGCAGCAAAGCCTTCAACAACACCGGCACCTACAACAAGCTCGGCAACGCCACCACCGATATCTTCGCCGGCTTCACCAACAGCGGCCGCGTCAACGTCGAGGCCGGACGGCTCAATCTGGTCGGCAATGTCAACACCTTGAGCAAGGGCGACTTCCACATCGCCAGCGGAGCGACCCTGAGCTTCGGCAATGGCAGCAGCACTGGCTTGGCCGCCCTCGAAAGCGCCCGATTCAGCGGCAATGGCCAACTGCTCATCAACGCCTCGGGCGCCTCTGCCCTGGACGTACTCATGATCGGCAGCCATGCCCACTCAGGCACGCTGAGTATTGTCTCCGGCACGTTGCAGAATAGCGGCACGCTCGTCGTCGAAAGCTATAGCCAGACCGGCGGCCGGCTATCGGGGGCCGGCACACTGACCGTATCCGGGCTCGCCACGCTCAGCGGGGGCGATCAAACCGGCACCGGCATCTCCCAGTTCAACGGCGAGGTCCTCATCGGCGGCAACGGCTCGCGCACCCTCTCGGGCGGGCGCATCATGAACACCGCCCGCATCACCACCTGGAGCGGCAACACCCGCGCCGGCAACAACGACATCGGCTTCAGCGGCTCGGCCACCCTCAACAACGCCGGCACCTGGAACGATGCCAACGCCTTCGATGCCAGCATCGGCGCGGGCAGTTCCGGCAGCAAAGCCTTCAACAACACCGGCACCTACAACAAGCTCGGCAACGCCACCACCGATATCTTCGCCGGCTTCACCAACAGCGGCCGCGTCAACGTCGAGGCGGGACAACTCAATCTGGTCGGCAACGTCGACACCTTGAGCAAGGGCAGCTTCCATATCGCCGGCCCGGCCACGCTGAGCTTCGGCAACGGCAGCAGCGGCGGGCTGGCCACCTTGGACAGCGCATCGTTCAGCGGCGAGGGCCGACTGCTCATCAACGCCTCGGGCGCTTCCAGCACCGACGTGCGCATGACCGGCAACCACAGCCATGCCGGCCTGTTGAGCATCGCCAGCGGCACTTTGCAGAACGATGGCGCGTTGGCCGCCGCACGCTACACCCAGACCGGCGGCCGGCTATCGGGGGCTGGCACTCTGACTGTGTCCGGGCTCGCCACACTCACCGGCGGCACTCAAGCCGGCACCGGCATCTCCCAGTTCAACGGCGAGGTCCTCATCGGCGGCGACGGCTCGCGCACCCTCTCGGGCGGGCGCACCATGAACACCGCCGGCGTCACCACCTGGAGCGGCAACACCCGCGCCGGCAACAACGACATCGGCTTCAGCGGCTCGGCCACCCTCAACAACGCCGGCACCTGGAGCGACGCCAACGCCTTCGATGCAAGCATCGGCGCGGGCAGTTCCGGCAGCAAAACCTTCAACAACACCGGCAACTACAACAAGCTCGGCAACGCCACCACCGATATCTTCGCCGGCTTCACCAACAGCGGCCGCGTCAACGTCGAGGCGGGACAACTCAATCTGGTCGGCAACGTCGACACCTTGAGCAAGGGCAGCTTCCATATCGCCGGCCCGGCCACGCTGAGCTTCGGCAACGGCAGCAGCGGCGGGCTGGCCACCTTGGACAGCGCATCGTTCAGCGGCGAGGGCCGACTGCTCATCAACGCCTCGGGCGCTTCCAGCACCGACGTGCGCATGATCGGCAACCACAGCCATGCCGGCCTGTTGAGCATCGCCAGCGGCACTTTGCAGAACGATGGCGCGTTGGCCGCCGCACGCTACACCCAGACCGGCGGCCGGCTATCGGGGGCCGGCACTCTGACCGTGTCCGGGCTCGCCACACTCACCGGCGGCACTCAAGCCGGCACCGGCATCTCCCAGTTCAACGGCGAGGTCCTCATCGGCGGCGACGGCTCGCGCACCCTCTCGGGCGGGCGCATCATGAACACCGCCGGCGTCACCACCTGGAGCGGCAACACCCGCACCGGCAACAACGACATCGGCTTCAGCGGCTCGGCCACCCTCAACAACGCCGGTACCTGGAACGACGCCAACGCCTTCGATGCCAGCATCGGCTCGGGCAGTTCCGGCAGCAAAGCCTTCAACAACACCGGCACCTACAACAAGCTCGGCAACGCCACCACCACCGTATTCTCCGCCTTCGACAACAGCGGTACGCTAAGCGTGAGTGAGGGCGCGGTGTTCCACGTTGCCCATGCTGCTTTCAATAACAGTGGGCTATTGCAGGGGAGCGGTACCGTGCGAACGGCAGCCAACGGCGCCTTGTTCCTGAGCGGTGTCGCCTCGCCAGGCAATTCCACGGGCACGCTCACCATCGATGGCAACCTCAAGTTGGGTGACACCGGCGAAATCCGCGTGGAATTGACCAGCCTGACCGACTTCGACCGTCTCGTAATCACCAGTGACGTCACCTTCGCAGGCACGCTGGACATCCATGCATTGGGATACGTCCCCGTGCTGGGCGACAGCTTCACGATCATCACCTTCGACACGCGCGTCGCGAATTCCGAGTTCGGCGATGTGAAGTGGTCAGGGTTCGGCGCAGGGGTCGCCTTCGACGTCGTCTACAACCCGAACAATTTGATGCTCACCGTCGCCGCGGTACCCGAGCCGAGCACCTGGCTGCTGAGCCTGGCAGGGTTGGTACTGGTCGCAGGCGCGGCTCGGCGCAAGCGAGGCGGGCGCTGGGCATAAGCGTTGCCCGGACTCATCGCTGGCAGGCGCGATGGGAAGGCTGCGCGCCATGCCCATGCCATCGAATCATCGAAACGTGAGTCGAATGCGAACCGGAGTCGACACGCTCCCATTCGCGCCGACTCCGATCGCCCACCGCTGCCCTGCTTGCAGTTGCGCGAAGCGATCGACAAACTCCAGCACGAGTACATGCTGACCCTGCGCGAGGACGAGGTCCTCTACGCGGGCTCTCTTGCGGCAAAGCCGATCGAGACATCGCCGACAGCCTCGGCGTGAGTCCGCGTACCGCGAACAAGCACCTGGAGCATATCTACGAAGAACTCGGCGCCGAAGCGCGCGGAGCCGCAGTATCGATGGCGATGCGTACTTTGCGAGGCTGAAGGTCCGCCTTTCTTCGCATGCGACTGTCGATGCTGCGTGCACCTCGGGTATCCGCGAACCGACGCTAGAGCGGTATGATGCTGAGCATGGAACTAACCGCAAGCACGCAGCAGGCAGCGCCGTCGATCATGCCGGAATCCTCCCAGAGCGGCGCGCAGTTGATGCGCCTGCTGCAACTGTCGAGTCCGACGCTGCCCGTAGGCGCCTACAGCTACTCCCAGGGGCTCGAATGGGCAGCTGCGCAAGGCACTGTCCACGACGAGGCCAGTGCGGCGGCATGGATCGAGGATTTGCTCCGGTTCACCCTCGCCCCTTTCGAATTGCCTTGCCTGATGCAGATGCTGCAGGCGGCCCGACTCGGCGATGCCCAGGCGCTGCGCGACCTGAACGCGACGTTTCTCGCCAGCCGGGAAAGCGCCGAACTGCGTGCCGAAACGGTGCAGATGGGGCGCTCGCTCGTGCGCCTGTTCGGCGAACTGGCGCAGACCCGCCAGGTGCGCGGTCTGCTCGCTGGCGTCTCCGAGCCCGCTTATCCATGCGCATGGGCCTGTGCTGCGGCTGCCTTCGAGTTGCCCGAAGCCCAATGTCGCGCCGCCTACACCTGGGCGTGGATCGAGAACCAGGTGCTCGCGGCGATCAAGCTCGTGCCGTTGGGCCAGAGCGCCGGACAGCGCCTGCTCCTGCAGCTTGCTGCGATCGGTGCCGAACTGTGCGAGCAGCCGCTCGCCGCGATCGAGACCTGGACCAATTTCGCCCCCGGCTTCGGCCTGGCGAGCATCGCCCACGAAACCCAGTACACCCGCTTGTTCCGCTCATGAGGATGGCCATCGCATGACCTCGCATCAACCCCTTCGCATCGGTATCGGCGGGCCCGTCGGCTCCGGCAAGACCGCGCTCACGCTCGCCCTTTGCATGGCGATGCGCGCCCGCTACGCCCTGGGCGTGGTCACGAACGACATCTACACGGAAGAGGATGCTCAGTTCCTGGTCCGCAACGAAGCACTCGCGCCGGAACGAATCATCGGTGTCGAGACCGGTGGCTGTCCGCACACGGCCATCCGCGAGGACGCGTCCATCAATCTGGAGGCCGTGTCGCGCCTGAACGAATCGTTCCCCGACCTGGATCTGATCTTCATCGAGAGCGGCGGCGACAACCTCGCGGCCACCTTCAGCCCCGAACTCTCCGATCTCACGATCTACGTGATCGACGTGGCTGCCGGCGACAAGATCCCGCGCAAGGGCGGACCGGGCATCACCAAATCCGACCTGCTCGTGATCAACAAGATCGATCTGGCGCCCTATGTCGGCGCTTCGCTCGACGTGATGGATCGCGATGCGCGCAAGATGCGCAATGCGCTGCCCTTCGTCTTCACCAATCTGAAGACCGGACAAGGCCTGGACGACGTCATCGGCTTCATCGAAAAGCACGGCATGCTCAAGACGCCCACGACCGCTTGACCCTGACAGCGGAACTCATTCACACGACCCACCCTCGACAGGAGCATCACCATGAAGGCCAGCACCCAGAATTCTTTTCAGCCGCTGCGCGCACGTTTCGGGCTGAGCGCCGCGCTCGCCTTGGCGGCGTTCGCGCCCGGCCTCGCCCTTGCCCATCCGGGGCATGACGGCGGTTTCCTGCACGGACTGCTGCACCCCTTCCACGGCTTCGACCATCTGCTTGCCGCCATCGCCGTGGGGATCTGGGGCGCGAAGATCGGCGGCAAAGCGGCCTGGGCGCTGCCCGCCGCCTTTGTCGGCGCCATGCTGGCCGGCGGAGCGCTGGGCTTTGCGGGCATCGGCCTGCCGTTGTCGGAGGTGCTCGTTGCGGCCTCGGTTGCCATGCTCGGCCTGGCGATCACCACGAGCGCACGCTTCGCAGCGCCGGTGGGAGCAGCCGTCGTGGGCATCTTCGCGGTCTTTCACGGCGGCGCCCACGGGATGGAGGGCTCGGCCGCCTCGAGCTTCGCGGCCTATGGGATCGGCATAGTCCTGGCGACGCTTGCGCTGCACATGAGCGGCGTGGCCGCCGGCCTCGCCCTGCGCGCACGCCCGCTGGTGCTTAAGATCGCCGCAGCTCCGATCGCCTTCGCCGGCCTCGCGATGCTGGTCAATCGGCTGCAGTAGGCATCGGGTTCGTGCCGTGCCCGCGTGCATCACGAGGGCACGGCCGTTGATCGCTGGCGTACTGCGTCAGAGTGCAGCCCGCCACAGTACTACGCCGGGTTCTCGGGACTCGCGGCGTTCACCACGTAGCGCAAGAACCCGCTGTGGGGCGTGTACTTGTCGTACAGCCCGCGCGCCCGGTAGTTGTTCTCCTTGGTATTCCAGTACAGGCGCGCCCAGCCTTGCCGCCCCATCTGCGCCACCAGCCAATCGATCAGCGCCTTGCCGACGCCGCGCGCGCGCTCGGCGGGGTCGACGAACAGATCCTGCAGATAACACACCGGATGGATCGTCGCGGTGTTCTCGTGCAGGATGTAGTTCGCCATGCCGATGACCTGCCCCGCCTGCTCGGCGACGATCGCATGCACCGGCACGCCTGGCGCCATGATGCGCTTCCAGGTGTGATCGGCGACCGGGGGATCGGGCTCACGCTCGTAGAAGGCGCAATACCCATCCCACAGTTCGCGCCAGCGCGCTTCGTCCCGTGCCTCGATCGGGCGAACGAACAGCCTCACGCCGGCGCCCTGACGATGATCTTGCCGACCATGGCACTGGCGTCCATGTGCGCCTTCGCCGCGGGCAATTGATCGAATTCGAACACGCGGTCGATCACGGGCGTGATGCGCCCGTCGGCGAGCGCCGGCAGGATGTCTCGCTTGAAGCCTTCGACATGCAGGGCCCGCAAGTCGGCTGGCAGCTTGACGTTCGAGACGCCGAAGATCTGCAGGCGGTTGACGTGCGTTGCGTTCAGATCGATCTCGGCGCTGAACGTATTGTCGACATAGCCGACGATGGCGACCCGCCCCATGTAGGCCAGCGAGCGCACGATCTCCGGAAACACCGAGCCGCCCACGAGGTTGACGGCGAGGTTCACTCCCTTGCCACCGGTGGCCTCCATGATCTGCTGGGCGAAATCGGGCTTGCGGGTGCAAATGCCGACGTCGAGACCGGCCGCCTTGAGCTTCTCCAGCTTGGCCGCGGAACCGGAGGTACCGATGGTCTTCGCGCCCAGGACTTGCGCGGTCTGGATGGCGCCGACACCGACCCCGGCAGATGCCCCCGTGACCAGCATCCACTCGCCAGCTTGCAGGCGCCCGTACTGCACCACGGCTTCGTACGACGTGAGGAAGCTCGACGGGATGGCAGCGCCCTGCTCCCAGGTCAGGCGTTCCGGCATCGGCATGAGCATACGAGCGTCGGTCGCGGCATAGGGCGCCCAGGCACCGCGCACGCGCGCGATCACCTTGTCGCCCACCTTCCAGCCGGTGACTCCCGCGCCCAGCGCATGGATCTCGCCGGACGCTTCGGTGCCGCCGAGTTTCTCCGGGCCGCCGTGAACCGCGCCACCGACGAAAAGCTCGCCGCGATTCAAGCCGCTGGCGCGCACGCGCACGACGACTTCGCCGGCCTTGGGCTGCGGCTCCGGCACGTCGCGCACTTCCAGCACTGCCTCGTGGCCTTGGGTGACGATCCAATACGATTTCACGTGGTTCTCCCGATATGATTGGTTTGTGTGTGTGAACGGCCGGCTGCTGCGGCGCGACATGCGCCGCATCGCGACAGGGGCGACAGACGATTCTATATCACGCATACTTGCCCTCCATGAGTACCGTCCTCGAGTCATCCCCGATTCCACAGTCGCTACCGCGCGTGATCGGTTACCTGCTGAACCTGGGTCATGCCGTCGACCACATGTTCCTGCTCATCTTCGCCACTGCCGTCACCTCCATCGCCGTCGAGTTCGGGTTCGCCAACTGGGCCGATCTCATGCCGTACACCGCGGGCGCCTTCTTCCTGTTCGGCATCGGCGCCGTGCCAGCCGGCCGGCTCGGCGACATGTGGAGCCGTCGCGGCATGATGATCGTGTTCTTCATCGGGCTGGGCGCCGCCGCTGTCCTGACCTCGGCGGCACAGAATGCGTGGCAACTCGGCGCCGGCCTCACGCTGATGGGCGCCTTCGCCGCGATCTATCATCCGGTCGGCATTCCGATGCTGGTGCAGCACGCGCGTAATCCCGGTGCTGTGATCGGCTTCAACGGCCTCGCGGGCAACCTGGGCATCGCAGTCGCCGCCCTGGTCACGGGGCTGTTCATCAAGTGGCTGGGATGGCGCTCGGCGTTCGCGATCCCGGGCCTCATTTGCATCGCATGCGGCATCGCCTTCGCCCTCCTCTGCCCGCCCGAAACCGAAGCACCGAACAAGCGCAAGGGCGGCGCCAAGGTCGTGCTCACTCCGGCGGCCCTGGCGCAGGTGTTCGCCATCATGACAGCCGTCGCTGTCGCGGCGAGCCTGCTGTTCAACTTCACCACCAACGGCAATGCTCAACTGCTCGCCGAGCGCTTCCGCAACATCATCGAAGATCCCGCACTGCTCGGCCTGCTGCTCGCGTCGGTGTACGCGATCGCGTCCCTGGCTCAGATCGTGGTCGGCAACCTGATCGACCGGATGGCGTTCAAGTCGTTGAATCTCGCGCTCTCCATTCCTCTGATCCCGCTGCTGATGCTCGCGGCCTACGCCGAGGGCTGGACGCTGTTCGTCCTGCTGCTCGGCGTGATGATCCTCATCTTCGGCGCTATTCCCTTCACCGACGCCATGATCGTTCGCTATGTCGACGACCGCCTGCGCTCGCGCGTGGCCGGCATGCGGCTTGCCGTATCGGCCGGCATCAGCTCTCTGGCCGTATGGATGCTCGGCCCGTTCGTGAAGTCCATGGGCTTCGGCGCCTTGTTCTGGCTGCTCGCCGGCATTGCGCTGATCAAGACCATCGTCCTGATCTGGCTGCCACGCGAAGACGCCGTGACGGTGCCGTCGCAGTAGCCGCTCTCAGACGCTCGGGCCAAGCGCGGCTGCGGGCGCGTTCATCCCTCGCGAGGAGACTTCATGAAGATCGTGTTCAACCCCGTCATCGCGCCTGCCGCCTGGGCGATCGGCGAAACCCTGCGCCCGCCGGGCTTCGACATCGAGATCCTCGATCAGAACGATCGGACGCATCGAATCGAGCAACTCGAGAACGCCGATTTCCTGATGGGCTTTCTGCGCGGCATGCCGCTCGGTGAAGACGATTACAAACACATGAAGAAGGTGAAGTTGATACAGGTGCTCAGCGCAGGCTACGACGGCGTGAACCTCGATCTGCTGCGCAAGAGCGGCATTCCGCTCGCAAACAACGGCGGCGCGAACTCCTACGCGGTCGCCGAACATGCGGTGCTGCTCATGCTCGCCGTCAGCCGGCGCCTGCCCAGCCTCGATGCGCTGGTGCGAGCAGGCCAGTGGAAGTCGAGCAAGACCGGCGAGGAGCAGGAACACGAGATCTCGGGCAAGACGATCGGGCTGATCGGCGCCGGGATGATCGGCAAGACGCTCGCCAGGCGCTTGAGCGGCTTCGAAGTCGATCTGATCTATTACGACCCGGTCCGCATGTCGACCGAGGACGAAGCCCGCCTCGGCATGCGCTTCCGGCCGCTCGATGATCTTTTCCGCGAGGCGGACATCGTGAGCCTGCATGCGCCCAACAATGCCTCGACCTATCGCATGATCAACGATCGCAGCCTGGCCATGATGAAGCGCGATGCCATGCTCATCAACACCGCGCGCGGAGAACTGGTCGACGAAGACGCGCTCTACCGCGCCTTGCGCGACGGCACGATCTGGGCCGCCGGCCTCGACGCCTTCGACCAGGAGCCGCCCGCGCCCGACAATCCGCTCTTCACCCTATCCAACGTGGTGCTGTCGCCGCACGCCGCCGGACCGACCTGGGAGAGCTGGCCCAAGCGCTTCGGCAACAGCTACGCCAATATCCAGCGCGTGGCGCGCGGCGAAGCGCCGCTGTGGGTGGTCCCGGAACTGCGCTGACGCGGCGCGGCGCTTACTTCAGCGCCCAAAGCGCAAGCACGCCCAGGACGGCGAAAATCGCGAACCAGATGGCGATCGAGCGCATGCCGCCGGCAGAACCGCTGGGCGCGCGCAATGAAACCTCCGGCTGCATGGCGCTCGACTCGCCTGCGGATGAGATCGCACGCAACGGCGACGGCGACGTCGTCCCCGACCCCGCGGCCTGATCCGTCGGCGCCGACTGCGATTCCGAGGGCAGCGGATGCTCGAGCGCGATCGGCGTGGCGTCGATCCGCTCCGGGAGCCAGATGAGATACTCGCGCCCCTCGTGGCGATACCGCACTTCCGTGACACCCGTCCAGGTCACCCGCAGCCGCTGCCTGGTCACTCGCTCGTTCGGCTTCACGTCCGCACTCGATGCATCGAGCATACCCTTGGCGGCTGCCGCAGTCCCCGGCTCGATGCGCTCGAGCCAGCTCGGCAGAATGCGCGCCGCCTCGATCTGCAAGGTGCGCTCCGGAGCGGGATCGAGGCTCGCATACGAATCGATGAACTCGGCCACGAAGCTCGGCACACCCGGCACGCCGATGCTCGCGCCGGCCCGGCCGATGCGCGACTGACACTGGACACCTGCCTTGTCGCCGCAAGCGAAGGTGGTCGAAAACGGATAGGCCATGCTGCCCCAGGCCTCGTGCAACTCGGCGCGGCCGACGGCTCGGCAACGCGGACAGCGCACTTCCTGCGGCTGGATCAGTTTCAGGTCGGCCCCGAACTGGGGCAAGGCAGGCATCCGGCACGACCAGACGTCCTCCAGCGTCGCCCGGGCGGCTGGCGGCATGCGCGCGACATCCTGGACCCCGTACTTGTAGGCGATCCGCCGCGTTTCGATCTGCGTGGCGAGCTCGATGCGGTAGCTGCGCCGATCGAGGACTGCGACGATCTCGACCTGCTCGCCGAACCCCTGCCAGGCCTGCCCGGCGCGCCATGCAGCCCAATCGCCGATGCGCCGACGCAAGCTGCGGATCGCCTGCGCATCGTCGACGCTGCGGGCGTCGAAGACCTCGCGCCGGAACAGCGTCTCGATGGAACGATCGACGTCTGTGTCCAGTCGCTGGAGCCCCGTACAAGCGTCGAGGACCTCAGCCTCGTCCTGGGACGTTTCGAGTATGCCCTGCAGGCGCTCGCGCGCTTCCCCGTGAACCTGGAGCAGCGCCGGATGACACTCGATCTTGCCGACGATGGTTTCGAGGGCCCATCGCGCCCCTTCGCGCTCGAACTCCAGCCCAGCCAGTGTCGCTGCCGGCCCGAGCAGCACCATCGCCGCCAGCGTCGCTACTCCAGCCGTCTCGATATCGCCCAACGAGCGATACCAGTGGATGCGCTGGGCGGCACGCCCGCCCACGCGTCTGGCCGATGTCCGCAAGGACTCGGTCAGCCCCTTCGGCGGCTCGAGCACGAACAACAACATGCGCAGTTGCCATTCGCGTCCCTCGGGCGCGAGCGTTCGAGGCGCCCCGGCCTCGATCGCTCGGGCGATGGCCTGCTCGAACTCCGCCTTGGACGCCTCGAAAAGATGCATCGCTTCCTGCAGCTTCGCATCCGGGAACAGGCTCGCGAGGCGCCGGTCCAGGATCTCGAACACCGCCTGGCGCGCCTCGTTCGGCGCTTCCATGGCCTGGCGGGTCAACGCAGCGAGGCCTGGCACCGAGACATCATGACCTTTGAATACGGCGGGGAGCTCCGGATCGAGGCGTCGCAGCAGCTTGAGCAGACGCTCGTCGTCGGAGCAATCGAGCGCCTCCTCCGCATCGGCGGCCGCACGAGCGAGATTCTGATCGCGCAAATCGTTCTGCAGCCAGGCGCGCAGCATGCCGCGCTTGAGATCCTTGACGCCGATGGACCAGTTCGCCGCCAGCGCCACCGCCAGTTCTCGCGCGCTCCGGCACTCGGTCTCGCCGACGCGATAGGGCGACGCCTCGCCCAGAACCGGCGCTGCCTGCTCCACGGCCACCAGCAGCGTCTCGTCGCCTGCTAGCCAGCGCTGGATTTCGTCCGCGCCCCAGCGCTCCTTGGGATCGCGCGTGAGCAGGCCACGGCAAAGACGCTGCCAGCGAGCGTCGGTGACCGCCGAAACATTGATCGGACGGGTCACCAGCCAGTGGGCGATCACCGCCTCGGAGAGACCTTCGAAGGGATGACGCCCGGTCAGCGCCTCGACCAGCATCATGCCGAGCGCCCAATAATCGGTCGGCCTCCCCACCCAGTTCGACCCCGCCTCGGGCGCGCTGTAGCGCAGCGTCCTCGCCGCCGAGGTGTAGTGCATCGTCGCCTCGGTGACGGACGAAATACCGAAGTCGGTAAGCACGAGATCGAGCGGCAACAACCCGCGCACGAGCACGTTCTCCGGCTTGAGATCCCGATGCACGATCCCGCAGTCGTGCAGATGCGCGATGGCGTCGGTCAGTTCGAGCAGCAGCGTGCGTGCTGCGGCATCCGGCAAGGGCTTGCCCTTGAACAAGGTGCGCAGCGAACCGTGCTCGCAGTATTCGAGCAGCTCGTACGGCACGCCTTCGTCACGCCCATGCTCGATCAGTCGCACCAACTGCTCGGGGTTGGCGCGGCTCACGCGCTCGAGCACATCGGTGCGCGGCTCGATGCCATGGCGGTAGAGCTTGAGGACGGCCCGTTCATCCGTGCCGAGTTCGCGGACGATGAACAGATCCGCTTCCCCGCCGGCGGCCTTCAATGGCTGGTCGATCTCGAAGCGGGCGTTCAGTCCTGCCGGGAGGCTGATCAACATGCGGCGCGCGGGCGACTCCACGAGCGCCACGGCCGGAGTTGCCGTCGCGGCCGACGCAGCGAGCGCCTCCCGCGGAGGCTGCGCGGGCACCGGGGTACCCCCGGGCAGCGGCCGATTGCAGTAGACGCAGTTCTCGACCCCGGCCGGATTGGATTGCGCGCAGTCTTCGAAGGCGCACAGTTGGTCGCTGCGAGCCGGTGCGACAGCATCAGGCTGCGAGACTGGCTCGATCTCCCGCGCGGGCTCGGCGAGAGGCTGCGCGAGGGCAACCGCCCGCTCCACCAGATCCACGCCGATCAGGAACGCGCCGCAAGCGCAGCGCGCCGCCGTCGGAACGTTCTCGGCGCCGCAGGTGGGGCAGATCTTGACGTGATCCACGACCGGGTCAGGCCCGCCAGGAGGCGCCGGCCCAGGTCAACCCGCGATCGGCGCAGGTCTGTTCGATGCGATCGAGATCGCCGCGCTGGGGAATGCCCACGAACCAGATGCGTTGACCGTCCGCAACCACCTGGAAGCGCTTGGGCTGATCGATCGGCACATCGACATAGGCTGCATAGCGCTCCTCGCCGAGCGGACTCAGGATCACCAACCGTTGATTGTCCGAGCCGCGCCACCAGCGCTGCGTGGGCAGGTTCTCGACATAAGGATCGCAGATCACCCCGTCGATGCGCGCGAGCAGGGAGGCATGCTCCTTCTGCAGCTTTTCCAGTCGGTAGCCGCTGTAGCACAGGATGTCGAACGGACGGGTGAGGGTATCGCGCCAACGCTGCAGGCCCGCCAGCAGCCGCGCGAGCGGCTTGGGCTGATCGAACGGCTCGCCGCCCGAGATGGTGATCCCCTCGGCAGCACCGCCCGCCACCCGCTTGCACCACGCGAGCAGGTCGTCGACCGCCATCCCCTTGCTGCGGTCGGCCGCCCAGGTATCGAGCGATACGCAGCCCGGACACTGGATGGAACACCCCTGCACCCAGATGCCGATGCGCTTCCCTGGCCCGAGAGCCGTGACAGGATAGTGCGCCTTGTTGAGCTGTATCTTCACCGGACACTCATTCGAGCGAGACCGAGTAGACCTTGTCGCGTTCGCCGATGTCGGTCACGGTGAGCGTTTCGCGACCTTTGTAGTCGCCGGTGAAGAGCGCGCGAGCGAGCGGATTGATGAGTGCCATCTCCAAGTGATTGCCTATGCCTCGACCGCCGAGCGACAAATCCGCCAGGCAGCCGTCGATGAGCTTCGCGCGCGCGACATCCGACAAGCGCAGCTCGAAGCCGTGCTCGTCCTGCACCCGGCGGGCGATGTTGCGCACCATGCCGTCCAGAATCAGGATGCCAATTTCGGGCACGATGAAGTTGAACACGACGATATTCTCGCCGATCCGGTTGAGTATTTCCGGCCGCGCCAAGGTATATCTGAAGTGATTGGAGATCGCGTCGCGGACGTTGCGCTCCACAGTCTCGTAGGAATCCCCCGGCCGCACGTTCTGCACGCGCCGACCGTCCGGCCCTTCGATGTAGATGCCGAGGTTGGAGGTGAAGATGATGATGGCTTCCGAGAAGTACACCGTGTCGCCGCGACCGTCGGTGAGGCGCCCGTCTTCCAGAATCTGGATGAACTTGTCGAGCAGCCGCGGGTGCGCCTTCTCGATCTCGTCGAAGAGCACCACCGAGAAGGGCTTCTCGCGCATCGCGTTGGTGAGTTCCCCGCCCGCATCGTAGCCGACATAGCCCGGCGGCGAACCGAGCAGGCGCGCGCTGTTGTGTTCCTCGGCGAACTCGCTCATGTCGAAGCGGATGTACGCACGCTCGTCGCCGAAAATGATCTGGGTGAGCGTCTTGGCCAGCTCGGTCTTGCCGACGCCGGTCGGCCCGGCGAAGAAGAGGATCCCGCGCGGGCGCCCGGAGCCCGAGCGCGCCTGCGCACCGGTCAGCCCGGTCACCGAGCGCATGAGGATGTCGACCGTCTTGGTCGCCGCCTGGGTCTGGCCCTTCACGCGATCCTCGATGCCGCTCATCGCGGTTCGGATCTTGTCCTTCAGATAGTCCTTCTTCCAGGGATTGTCGAGCGCGCCGACCTTGTAGCAGCGGATCGCGTCGTCGATGTCGCCGATCGCCACACCGCTCTGACCTGCGAGCTGCACGATGTCGCCCATGCTGGTGAGCGTCATGCCGTCGGTATTGTCGGCGAAAGCGCGGCAGAACTCCGTGCGCGCTTTTGCATCGGCCGCTTCATGGCCGTTCATGAGGGGCGCCAGCACCTCGGCGGCCGCGAGCCGGGTCTGGTAGTCCGGCCGCGGAATGACATGCGCCGAGACCCGCTCCGAATCGAGCAGGAACCAGGACGGCAGATCCTGCTCGCGATTGACCAGCCACACGACCGGGTTGAACAAGGGCGAGGCCGGCGCGGCGACCTGCGCGGACTCGGCGACAGGCTTGGGAATCACCGGCGCAGCATTGAGCGAGAGCTTCTCGCAGCCGACGAAGAACCGCTGCTCCTCGGCGCTCGGATGCTGGGCGTTGCTCGATATGCGCGAAGCGAAATCGACCACGACCGCCACCCTCGCCTCGCGCAATGCCACCGCCCGCTTCATCACGTCGTACAGAGCATCCAGACTCGCGGCCATGGTGCCGTCTTCCTTGAGCTTCAGGCCGAGCATGCTGGAGGCATCGCGCTGCGCCGCAGCTTCCTTCGGGTACACCGAAATGCCGTCGACGCGATCCCAGACGACGAAATACGCATAGCCCCGCTGCTTCAGGCGCAGCCACAGGGCACGCATGACCGGCGCGAGGGTCGGCGAGCCGCCCAGATCGATGAGGAAGGTGTCGCGGATGTTGCCCGAGAGCACGAAATGCGAGCGTATGGCGATCAGCCGATCGAGATCGGCCAACCATTTGGGAAGGTTCGCAGCAGCAGGGTCCATGGCTTCTTGCAATGACGAACCGCGCAAGGGCAGGCGCGGCTCTACTTGTTGAGGGGACGAGCCATCTCGCGCGGCGCGGTGCGCGCGTCGGATGGTTCGCTCTTCTTGCGCAACGCCGCGGGGACGCTCTCCGGCTTGACGACCTGCACTGGCACTGCCCCGGCATCGAGCGCCCGGACCTGGCGAGCGGCGATGCCTCGCGCCGCCATCTCGGAGAGCAGCTTCGGCAAGCCCGCGCACCAGGCCGACTCCGTCTCCTCGTCACGTCTGCGTTGCGACGCATCCGGAGGATCGGACGATGCCGCTGTCCGCACCATGTTGAAGTTGACCTGGCTGGTCGCAGGATCGACCCGCATGCGCACGTAGTAGTCGCCCCACTCGGCGCGCTGGAAATGCGCGACGCCGCCGCTGACGAACAGCGTCTCGGTGATCGGCTCGACTTCGTAGCCCAGATCGGACAACACCTCCGCCACCAATACGCCGGCGATCTCCCGCTTGCGGTTCTCGGCCGCGACCTGCTCGGCATGTTCGCGCGCCGCGTTGTAAGACTGAACCTGCGCACGCAACTCGAGCGCGAGCAGTTCGGCCCTGTCCTCGGACTCGGCTTCGATGAGCTTGCGCATCAGTGCATCGAGTTCCGCGGGCACGGCGCCGTCAGCCAGCTCGGCGAGGCGTCCGAGGATGCGTTCGGCGGTCGTGCGACGATCCGACGCTCGGGCGGCGGCCGGACGTGCCAGCGCCCGCACTTGCGCTGCATAGACATCGAGCAGATCGGCCGCGGTTCTAGGCTCGGGGGCAACCGTCGCGGCCAGCGCCGTCATGAGTTCCTGCAGCCCCTGCTGATTGGCCGCCTGAGCAGCATGCGCACGCATGCCAGACTCGATCCGGTGCACCGTGGACTGGATGGCGTCGATGTAGCGCTCGATCGCCGCGGGATCTTCCATATCACCGGGCGGTGCGGGCATCGGTGGCAGGTCGAGCGTCACACCCGGAAAACGACGACCAGCCTCCTCGGCCAACCCTTGAGCGCGTTCGAGTCGCCGTTCGTGGCCGCGGGCCTGCTGCATGAGTTCCGCGGCGCGCTCGGCACGCTGCTTCGCTTCTTCACGCGCCCGCCGTTCGTCCTCGCGGCGCTGCGCCGCCTCGCGCCGCTCCTGCGCGCGCTGATCGGCCTGCACCTGCTGTTGGTACGCCTCTTCGAAACGGCGCTGCCTGTGTTCCTGATAGGCGCCCCAGGCAAGATCGAGGAGCGAGGGGACGAACGAGTATTCGTACGATTTGGGGCCGCTCATGCCGAACTCCATCGAAGGGTGCGCCGGCGCAGTACGCACGTGGCGAAAGTCGGTCTACCCGCAATCATGAGGAGGAAGTCAGCATCGGCCATGGGCGGTATTACGGCACACTGTGCAGTATCTCGACTTTTTCGGCACACGGTCAAACAATGCCCCGAACCGGTCGCCATGTCGGGTCACCGGCCGCTGCTTTTTTGCCCGAGCGCCTGCAGGCGCAGCCGGCGCAGCTTCCAGCCCGCGCCGCCGGCCAGCATCCCGCAGACGACGATGAGGGCGAGCGGCAAGTTGTAGCTGCCGCTACGATCGAACAGCCAGCCCGCGAACCAGGGCCCCAAGGCGCTGCCGGCGGCGCTGGCCATCAAGCCCACGCCAACGATGGCCCCGAAGTGGGGGCCGCTGAAGCGATCGCTCGTCATCGCCGGCATGACGGAAGCCGTTGCCGAATAGCCGATGCCGAGCAGGACGGCATAGACATACGCCCCCCAATGGGAGGGTGAGGCGCCCACGGCCAGCAGGGCGAACACCGAGGCCAGCATGATCACGATGCCGCCGATGTAGACCAGTTCCCGATCGATCATGTCGGAGATCCAGCCGCCCAGGATCTTGGCGATGATGCTCGATCCGCCGACGACGCTGACAACGGTCGCGGCAACGATGGCGGCGACCCCATGATCGACCAGATAAACCACTTGGTGCACGTGCAAGGTCTGGGCGCAGATGTTGCCGAGCATGGAAGCGGCGATGATGAGCCAGAACGGCGCCATGCGCATCGCGCCCCGCAGATCGATCGCATCGTTCGAGGCCGATCCCTTGGCCGACGATGACCCCTTGCCCGTCGGGTCCGGCTCGGTGCCCGCGCGCGCACGGGCCGGCAGCACCGTGACCGGCGGCGTCGTGCGGATGAGATAAATCGCCGAGGGGATGATCCAGACCAGACAAAGCAGCGCCAGCCAGCGAAACGCCATGCGCCAGCCGAACGCGTCGATCAGCAACTGACACAAAGGCACCACCAGAAGCATGCCGACGCCCACGCCGGCACTGACGATGCCCAGTGCGAGGCCCAGCCGATCCGGAAACCGGCGCTGTGCCTGCACCAGCGCCGGCACCCAACCGCTGGTCGCGACACCCAACGCGGTACACACGCCGAAGGCGAGATAGAGATGCCAGGGCTGCGTGACGAAGCTGTCGGCGAAGAGCGCGGCCGACAGCAGCACGCCCCCGCCGAGCATCAGCCGCGGCGGTTGCAGGCGTCCGCACAGCCAACCGATCAACGGATTGGCCACGCCGTGCATCAAAGTGAATACCGAAAAGGCGCCGGCAAGCACCGAGCGACTCCAGCCGAACTCGCGCAACAGCGCGACCATCAGCACGCTGTACGAATACCAGATGCCGTAGACGACGGCGAGCGTGAACGCCAATACGCCGAGCGTGAGGAAGCGAGGCGGCTCTTTCAACGCTGGGTCGCAGCGGATTGCGAGTGTCGCGGGGAAGCGGATCGCCGCAGCCCTGCACTCATGCGTTGATACTCGCGCATCGACAAGCCGATCCTTGTGCAGCCAAGTCCGGATATTAACAAGCAGCGACGCGCTTGCCTCCGGGATCCTGTGCAAGCGAAGATGCAGCCGGCAGATCGAAGCGGACGCGACCGATGCACATCATGCATTCTCGATGTTTGGCGTCGGCAAACATTCCGGCACCTGCCTGAGGAGGAACGCATGGACTGGATGGACGTCGATGGCGTAAGCCTGCGCTACGAGCTGGCAGGCGACGGAGCGCAGACCCTGATTCTGGTGCACGAAGCGGGCGGCGCGCTCGAAAGCTGGGACGAGTGCCTGCCGGCATTCCAGCGCCATTTCCGCGTTCTGCGCTACGACCAGCGCGGCTTCGGCTTGTCGGAGAAGGTCCCGGGGCCGTTGAGCATCGATCGCATGGTGGAGGACATCGCCGACCTGCTCGACGGATTGTCGATCCCGATCTGCCATGCGGCGGGCTCGGCGATGGGTGCGGGAATCGCCGCCGCCTTCGCCGCGCGTCACCCCGGCCGCGTCGGCCGCCTGGTGCTGCAAAGCCCGGCCACCGGGGCGAATCCGCAGTTTCGCGAGATGCTGCTGGCCCGCGCCGATGGCATCGAGCGCGATGGCATGCGTGCCCATGCGGCGGCGAGCCTGGATCGATCCTATCCGCAGGTATTGCGCGAGGATCTGGCGCGCTACGAACGCTATCGCATGCGCTGGATCGCCAACGATCCGCGCAGTTACGCGGCGATCAACCGCATGGGCGTCGCAATGCAGCTCGAATCCGACTTCGCCCGCATCGGCTGCCCCACACTGGTCATCGGCTGCCGACACGATCCTCTGCGCCCGCCACAACTGATGCAGGCGCTGGCGCGGACCCTACCGGGCGCACGCTACGTCGAAGCGAACAGCGGCCACTTCATGGCGGTGCAGTCGCCCGAACGCTTCGCCGAACTCGCCCTGCCCTTCCTGCTGTCGAGCTAGGTCGATCGCACCCGGGCGCGCGGCGCTTCGGCAACTCGGCTCAGCCGCGCAATCCTTCCAGGATCGACAAAGTGCGCGCCATGGAGAACTCGCGCGAGGCCGGGTGATACGCAGCGGCGTCCGGCATCATGTAGCCGTGGTCCACACCGGGGAAGATATGCACCTCGACATTCTTCATTCTTTCCGGCACCGCCCGATACGCTTCCTGCACTTTGGGCGGCGCGGCGAAATCGTTCTCGCCCCACAGGATGCACACCGGCTGCGTGACGCCATCCAGCTCGCCGATGTAATCGCCCAGCTGGGTGCCGTGGCAGGATATGCCCGCGGCGTATCCGAGGCGCTTCGGCCCGAGGATCGCGTAGGGACCGCCGTAGCAGAAGCCCATCACCGCCGCGCGACCATTGCACTGCGCGAGCTTGCGCACTTCGGCGAGGGTATCCAGAAGATCCGTCTCGCTGGTCTTGATCTTCTCCAGGCGCGGCTGCGAGCGCTCGCGTGAACGGTTGTCGTCACGCGTGAGCGGCCCCGGGACAGAGCGCCAGAACAAATCGGGAGCGGCAGCGATGTAACCGTGCGATGCGAACTCGTCGGCGATCGCCTGCACGTCCTTGTCGACCCCGTGCACGGCGCAAGCAAGCACGATCGCAGGCGTTTTCTTGTCGCTCGGGGGAGTCGCCATGTAACAGTCGAATTCGCCACCGCCTGCGCTGGATCGGATTCTGATGTGTCTGCCTGCCATGTCGGTCTCCTCGAAGTTTCATGGGATGTGTGCATGCGCGCCCCGCGGGGCCATACTCCGGAGCACGCGGAAGTGTCGATCGTCGTCGCAGGAGCGTCAAGCGACGGCGGAAGGCTCCACTGCCACCTTGCGGGCGGGGTGCGCAAAGACAAGGCCTAGGGTGTACGATGGCGGGCAGGTCTGTCTCTGGAGGAGAGATGCGATGCAGATACGCCAGCTGGGCGAACAGATCGGGGCCGAGATCGTCGATGTGGATGTGAAGCGGCTCACAGACAGCGAGTTCGCCGCCATCTACGAAACATGGCTCGCTCACAATGTCATCGCGGTGCGCGATCAAGTCTTGCAGATTCCCGATTTCCTCGACTACAGCCGGCGCTTCGGCTCGATCCATCCGCATCCGTCCAAGAGCACGCGGCACCCGGAGCATCCCGAACTCACCTTGCTCGGCGTCAACAAGTTTCGCGCCGACGGCAGTCTCGACCGGGCGATCTACCGGCGCGGCGCCGAGGGATTCCATACCGACGGCGCCTATGATCGCGTGCCGTTCAAGGCGACCCAGCTGTACGCTGTCGCGATACCGAGCCACGGGGGCGACACCTTGTTCGCCAGCATGTATGCCGCGTGCGATGCGTTGCCCGCTGCGCTGCGCTCGAAGATCGAAGGCCGCAACGGGGCGTATGTCTACGGCGGACGCAAGCGCTCCAACGCGCTGCTGAACGCGGAAGACCGGGATGTCCCGCCGGTGTTCCACCCGCTCATCCGCATCCATCCGGAAACCGGCCGCCCGGCCCTCTATTTCGATCCCGGCAAAATCCTCTACGTCGAAGGCTGTTCGCCCGCGGAGAGCGAAGCGATCATCGCCGAACTCGAGGGCTGCATGCTTCAGCCCGGCGGGCAGTATCGTCACCGGTGGCGCAAGGGCGACATCGTCATCTGGGACAACCGCTGCTCCTACCACAAGGCCGCAGGCGACTATCCGCCCGAGGAGGATCGCATCCACTGGCGCGTCTCGATCAAGGACCACGATGATCCGCCGGCGGCCGAGCCAGCGTGAAACCGCTCTTGTGCTAGCGTCCGTCCCGCTGTAGTCAGGAGTGCAGCCTGCTCATTTCCTGCACATGCGTCTGCGGAGCGGATACGTCGAGGCCTCAGGATGCCTCGCCGGCCCCAGGGAAGGCTGCAGCGAGCATCGGACGCCCCCGCGACGACCGGGCGCCTTCCGCGGCAGACGCGAACAAAACTCCGAACGAAACTCTCCGGTCTGGTCGACAAGCCCGAAGTAACCGGGCAGAGCGGCGGTTGCTCGGCTCTTCGGTGCAGGTCGACTTGCGCGATTCTGTTCACCATCGTGAGCTCACGCCGCATCTGTCGAGCGTGCGCCGAAAATGGTCCTGGAGCCAAACCTTGATCGACGCACTGCTCAAACACAAGAAGCGCATCGTGCGCGGCTCGATAGCCGTCGCCCTGCTCGCATTCGCCGTCCTCGCCTGGTTCACGCTGCATGCCCCGGAGCGTGCCCGCCATCCTCAAGCCGTCGCCATGGAGGCCGAGTCGCCGAGTTACTTCGCCGTGGAGCGGGATCTCACCACGCTGGCGCAGCACGTTCAGTCGGGCGCTGCCACCGCGGTGGGACTCTCCACCGACTACGCCCTGGTGCGCACGCAGGACGGCACACGCTACTACGTGCGGATCGACGCGCAGCTCGGGCTCGCGACGGAGCTGCTCAAGGCCGGCCTCGCCGCGGGCGGCCCCGACATCTTCGCCCTCGAATCGGTGCAGCCTCCCGGACCGCCCCTGAGCGCTTTCGCGCGCAAGCTCGATCCCGCGTGGCTGTCGCTGCTTCTGCCGTTGCTGCTCATCGGCCTGCTGCTCTACACGATGCATCCCGGACGCGGCCCGGGAGCATTCAGGGCAGTCTCGCGGCCCTCGACCCGATTCTCGGACGTCATCGGCGTGGAGGAAGCGAAGGAGGCGCTGCAGGACATCGTCGCCTATCTCCGCAACCCGGCCAAGTTCGCCGAGCTCGGCGCAAAACCGCCGCGCGGCGTGATTCTCGAAGGCCACTTCGGTTGCGGCAAGACGCTGCTGGCACGCGCCGTCGCAGGCGATGCCGGTGTACCCTTCATCGCGCTCTCGGGCAGCGACTTCAGCGACATGTTCCTCGGCGTGGGCGTGCGGCGCGTGAAGAAGCTCTTCGCGGCCGCGCGCGCGCAAGCACCGTGCGTGGTCTTCATCGACGAGATCGACGGCTTGGGCAAACGCTCCGGCGGCGCCTCGGCCGGCGAGACGGAGAACAACCGGATCATCAATGCCCTGCTGGTCGAACTCGATGGCTTCGCCCCCACGAGCGGAATCGTGGTGCTCGGCGCGACCAACAACGTGCACAACCTGGATCCCGCCCTGATCCGGGCCGGCCGCTTCGACCGGATCTGCAACCTGGGCCTGCCGGATGTGGACGAACGCGAACGACTCTTCGAGCTGCACAGCCGCAGCGTGCGCACCGCAGGCCCGTTGAACTTCCGCCAGCTCGCGCGTGTGGCCAGCGGACTGCCGCCTGCCACGATCGCCAATGTGGTCAACGCAGCGGCCCTGATGGCCGCCAAGGAAGGCGCCCCCGCAGTCACCCAAACCCATCTGCAGCGCATGCTGGAGCAGCAACTGATGGGCGGCTCGAGCGATGCCGGCCACAGCGCCCTCGATCCGCGGGAGCGCAACCGCATCGCCGTGCACGAAGCGGGCCATGCGATCGTCGCGCGCGCACTCGGCGTAGGCGTGATCGAGAAGGTGAGCATACTCAAGCGAGGCCGGGCGCTCGGCGCGACACTCGTCACCAACGACCAGGAAATCCATCTGCAGAGCCAAGCCGAAATGCGCGCGCGCATCGGCATGCTGCTGGGCGGCCGCGTCGCCGAACTGCTGGTGCTCAAGGACGTATCGACGGGCGCGGCCAACGATCTGGAGCGCGTGTCCAACATGGCTTACCGCATGGTGACCGAGTTCGGCTTCGGCAAGCAGTTGGGCCCGTTCAGCTATGCCGGACTGCCGGAGCGCGACCGATCGCTCGCCAACTGTCAGGAGGCGATCACCGAGGCACGCGAGCTGATCCGGGAGATCGAGGGGGAGTGCACGGCGCTGCTTCGTGCCAAGCGCCCGGCGCTCGATCTGCTGACGGCTCGATTGCTGGAGCACGAAACCGTCGACGGCGCCGTGGTCGACGTGTGTCTTGCCGCCAACGAACTCGCCGTGGCGGCCTGAACCGTCGGCTTCGCGCTGGCGTTGCGAGCAACCGGCCCGCAACGCCGAGGCCGCACCACGCTGAGCCCGCGCAGACACGCGTGTTTCGGTTGCGGACGACCCAGGCTCCCAGTATGTTTGCGCCTCGCAACGAAATCCGGGAGTCGATGTGCCAAACGATCATGCGGACGCAGAAGCCGCTGTTCAATCCGATCCGCGCACGACCCTGATCGCGGAGTGCAAGCGCCGGTCACCGCAGGAAGCCGCGCAGCTGCTCGAAGACCATCCGCCCGAGACCATCACCGCGGTGCTCGCCGAACTCGGCCCCGCTTTCCGCCAAGACATCCTGGATTCGCTCTCAGCGGCGCTCACTGAGCGTGTCCTGCAATGCACGGCGCCGGAGCTGGCCGCGCAATGGCGATGCAATCGCAGCTACGCCCCCGACACGCTCGGCCGTCTGATGGAGCCGGCGTACGCCGTGTTCGCACCCAGCCTGACGGTCGCGCAGACCGTCGATCGAGTCCGTCGGCTCGCCCGCTTCGCCTTCATCACCTATGGCTACGTGGTCGACGCGAAAGGCAGGCTCCAGGGGCTGGTCACCATGCGAGACCTCCTGCTGGCGGCCGACGACGACCGCCTGGAAACGATCATGCTGCGCCGGGTCTTTAGCCTGTCTCCGGAGACTTCCCTCGATGAAGCGATGAAGCAGGTCCTGGACCGGCACTACCCTGTCTACCCGGTCTGCGATGCCGATGGCGTCTTGCTCGGCCTCGTCCGCGGGCAGGCCCTGTTCCAGGAGCAGACGATCGAGATCACGGCACAGGTCGGATCGACCTTCGGTGTCGAAAAGGAAGAACGCCTGGCGACGCCGATCGCGCAAAGCTTCAAGTACCGCCATCCTTGGCTGCAGCTCAATCTGCTCACCGCATTCGTCGCCGGCGCGGTGGTCGCCCTCTTTCAGGACACCGTCGACCGGCTGGTGATTCTGGCCTTGTTCCTGCCAGTGCTCGCGGGGCAGTCGGGCAACACGGGCTGCCAGGCATTGGCGGTCACCTTGCGCGGCATGACGCTGGGCGAAGTGGACAAAGGCAAAGGCCGCAGCCTGGTCGCCAAGGAAGCCTGGCTGGGCTTCTTCAACGGCGCGCTCACGGGTTTGGTTGCCGCAGGCGGGATGCTGCTGGTGGCCCTGCACCAAGGGTATCCCAACGCCTTCAGCCTGGCTGCCGTCGTGTGGTTGGCGCTGGTCGGCGCCTGCGTGGTGAGCGGCATCTGCGGCGCCATGATCCCGCTCACCTTGAAGCGCTTCGGCCTCGACCCAGCCACGGCATCGAGCATCTTTCTGACGACCGCGACCGACGTCGTCAGCATGGGCATGCTGCTGGGCCTGGCGACGCTGCTCGTGGCCTAAACGCCCCTCGGCTCGGGACTGGAGAGCATCTTCAGCACGTCGTCGAGGGCTGCATCCGCGATGGCGGCCAGTTCCTCGGGCGTGCGGTTCTGGATCGGATGCGGCACCCAGGCGAGTGCCGGATCGAAACCCAGCGTGCGGGCCTGCGCGGCTGCCGCCGGCTGAAAGGCTTCGGTGGCGATCGCCACCCCCGGAATGCCGCGACGGTCCAGCGTCGATATGTCGTGCAGACTGCACGACGTGCAGGAGCCTCAATCGGCCAGCCCGACCATCACCACCTGACAGCGCTCCACGATCGCCTGCAGGATGGGCTCGGGCGCCGGTTTGGTATGGGTGGGCTTGGCGAAGCGCTCGACCTTGAGGCCGCGCGCGAGCAGGCGCTGCTCGACCGTATCGAAGAACTCGTTGCTGCGCTCCTTGGAGATCGACAGCAGCGCAATCGTCGCCGCGCCCATGTCCTGCGGCGGGGCACGCCGGGAACGACGTTGCGGCGCCAGTTCCGCCGTAGGATCGAGCATCTGATAACTTGCGGTACTCATCGGCCCACCTCCCGGGTCACGGTCTGAACTTCGGATTTCTTGCGCTGCGCCGACCAGCCGCCGATCACCGCGGACATGAGGCCGCCCCGGCCGCCCGCGCGCACGACCAGCAGGCCGCCTTCGTTGAACTTGTCCACCATCTGCTCCGCGCGTGCGGGATCGATGCCCTCCTCCACGCCGTGTGCGCCTTGGACGAGATCCCGGCCCGGACGCCGCAGCGCCTCGCGCAAGCCGGCCTCGATCTCCGTGCGACCCCAGCCGCCTTCCTTGAAAATCGCATAGTGATCGGGCGAGACCACGAGGATGGCGTTCGACCATTCGGCGAGTTTGGGATGACAGACGGCGCACAAGCCCATCGCGAGCGAGCGAGCCAGCGCCTCGGGCGTGCGCGAGCGCTGCGCCGATACGCCTTGCACGCCATCGCCGTGAAACAGCGTCACCGTCGATGTGCCGCGCGCGAATCCTCGGGAGACGTTGAGCGGCATCCATTCCGGATCGGTTTCGTCTTCGGCGAAGCAGAAAGTGTATTTGCCCGGATTGCCGAACACCGAGCGATCGATCTCGCCCGGCAGGCCACCGCCGACATTGCGGATCACCAGTTGCAAGGCGCGCCCGATGGTCGCATTGGCCCGATTGCCCTGCCCGAGCGCATTGCCGCCGCTGTTCATGCCGATGCGCTTGGCGATCGGGCCGTTGACGATCACCACCGGCCCGGAAAACCACAGCGTGGCCAGCAGGCCGTGCATCGAGAATCTGGGATCGAGCGCAGCCTCCAGGGCCGCCAGCACCACCGGGAAATGCTCCGGCAGGCATCCGGCGAGCACCGCGTTCACCGCCACCTTCTCCACGGTGCACTCGACCAGATTGGGCGGCACGATCCCGATCACCTCGGCGGGACTGCGCGAGGTTCCCGACAGCATCCGAGCGACGCGCAGCGGCGTCGGCGGCACGACCGGCAAGCCATCGGACCAGCCGCGATCGTAGGCGACCTCGATGGCATCTTCCGGATCGGGCACTTCGATGTGGCGCGAGTGCAGCGCGAGATCGCCGTGCTTCAGTGCCAGCCGCTCGGGCATGCCGGGCTCCTGGGTCTTGGAGCCGCAGCCGGGCTGAAATTCGGGCAATCCGGGGCCGAGCCCGGACTGTTGCGCAACGCGCTCCCACGCAGCCCGATCCCAGCCCACGATGCGCTCGACCTCGCGCTCGCCTTCGAAGCGGATCAGCGTGGGCACCGTCTCGATGCGCAGTTGCCAGGAACGATCCAGAGTCGTGTCGTCGAGCGATCCCCCCAGGGCTTCGGGAAAGGTCGGGTCGTCCTGGCAGTGGAGTTCGAGCGGCGTGCGCTGCCGGATCTGCGCCAGCACCGGAACGACCCGTTGGCAGGTGTCGCACTCGCGTTTGATAACGGCGATCAGAGGCATGCCATGCGCCTTTCCCGGCGTTGCGATTGGGCAGCCATGTTCGCACGACGAGGGACGCGGGGAAAGAGGCGCGCCGCATCGGATGCGGGTGCGCGCGTCCGCATGCGGATTACCGCCGCCCGCGGCTCACGAACTGCACGACAGCATCGAGCAGCCTGCCTTGCTGCGCGCCCAATCGGGACGCCGCTCGGCGTACTGCTCGCGCCCCGGCTGATCCTCATAGGGCCGGCGCATCACGTCGAGCAGTTCGGCGATGCCCGCGTAGTCGCCCTGCTCGGCGCGGTCGATCGCTTGCTGCGCGAGATAGTTTCTCAGCACGTAACGCGGGTTGGCCGCATGCATCTGTGCGCGCCTCGCCTCAGCAGATCTCGCATCGCCCAGAACCCGTGCCGCGTATTGTTTCAGCCAAGCGAGCAGGTCCTGAGCCACCTGCTCGCGCTTGACCGGATCGTAGAAGGCCGCGGCGAAGGTATCGAGGCTGGGCGCTTGCAGATCGAGGTCGCTCAAAGCTCGAAAGAACAGCGTCATGTCGATCTCGCCGCGTTCGAGCAAGGCATGCAGGGCATGCATCGCCTCCGCGTCCTCTTCCCGGCACTCGGCCAACCCCAGCTTCTCGGCGATGTTCGAAGACTCGGCAGCGATGTAAGCATCGACATAGCGCTGCAGACCCGCATGCAGGAGATCGTGATCGGGAAACACCGGGGCCAGCGCGGATGCCAGCCGGCCGAGATTCCAGTACGCGATTTGCGCCTGCTGACCGAAGCGGTAGCGGCGCCACTCGGCGTCGGTCGTGTTCGGCGTCCAGTCGCGGTCGAAGTTGTCGATCCACCCGTAAGGCCCGTAGTCGATCGTGAGCCCGAGGATGGACATGTTGTCGGTATTCATCACACCATGCACGAAACCCACTCGCATCCAGTGTGCCACCATGCGCGCCGTGCGCGCGCACACTTCGCCGAACCAGCGCGCCCGCAGCGCATTCTTGTCGTCGTCTGCGCCCGGCAATTCGGGAAAATTCCGAGTGATCGTGAAGTCGATCAGCCGCTCGAGCAGTGGCAGGTCCTCGCGGGCCGCCGGCAATTCGAAGTTGCCGAAGCGCAGGAAGGAAGGTGCGACGCGGCATACGATCGCACCCGGCTCGGGGCGTGGGTTGCCATCGTAGAACATGTCGCGAACGACCTGCTCCCCGGTGCCCACCAAGCTCAGCGCGCGGGTGGTCGGCACCCCGAGATGATGCATCGCCTCGCTGCACAGGAATTCGCGCACCGACGAGCGCAGCACTGCACGACCATCCGCAGTGCGCGAATAGGGCGTGCGCCCCGCACCCTTGAGCTGCAACTCGTAGCACCCGCCCGTCTCGGTGACGAGTTCGCCCAAGGTGATGGCGCGCCCGTCGCCCAGTTGGCCCGCCCATTGTCCGAACTGATGACCACCATAGTTCGCCGCATACGGCTGCATGCCCGCGAGCAGCGCGTTGCCGGCGAAGACATCGGCGAAACGTTGCGAGGCGACGTCCTCGTCGGTGAAGCCGAGCATGGCGGCCACTTCACGCGAGTGGGCGATCAAATGCGGGGACGAAACACGCGTGGGCTGAACGGCGGAATAGAGCGCGGCATGGACTTGTCGCGGCCGCGGCTCGGTCAGCGGATCGCCCGGCAGTGCCCGGACGAACGTATTGTCGAAACGCAATTGCTGCATCGGCTTGTCTCTGGTTGAGGTCGGTTCAGTAGTCATCGTGCAGCGGTCGCAATACGCACGCCCGCACCTGCCACCGCGTCATATTGTACTGATCGAGCGCGAAGTCGATCACCTGGCAGCGATACGCGGTTTCGCAGTATGCTCGCTCGAGCGGACTTCGCACAGGGAGGAGACGATCATGACGCTCGCAGTGGGGTTTATCGGCCTGGGAAACATGGGCAATCCGATGGCCGGCAATGTGTTGAAGCAGGGCTATGCAGTGACCGTATTCGACAAGAATGCGGCGGCGATGGCCAACCTGGTGGCGGCCGGCGCCAAGGCGGGCACATCGGCGGCCCAGGTGGCGCAAACCTGCGATATCGTCCTGACCTGCCTGCCCGGCTCGCCTGAAGTCGAGGCCCTCTACCTCGGCGCAGGTGGTCTGATCGAACACACCCGGCAAGGAAGTGTGCTGGTGGACATGAGCAGCGTGCTGCCGACGACACCGCGCAAGATCCAGCCTCTGGCGCAGGCACGGGGCGTCGAGTTCCTCGAAGCGCCGGTGAGCGGAGGCGTGACGGGCGCACGCGCCGCAACCTTGGCCATCATGGTCGGCGGGGAAGACAAGGTGCTCGAACGCGTGCGTCCGATTCTCGGCGCGATGGGCACCAACATCAGCCACGTCGGGCCGATCGGCGCAGGCAACACGATCAAGGCCATCAACAACATGATGTCGTCAGTGAATTCGCTGGCGATGATGGAAGGGATGATGGTCGGCCTCAAGGCCGGGCTGAGCCTGGAGACCATGCACGCCGTGATCAAGGACAGCAGCGGGGCGAGCAATGCCCTGCCCCGCGTGCATCGGGCGCTGATCCCGCGCAACTTCGAACCGGGCTTCAAGGTCGCGCTGATGAACAAAGACCTCGATACCTTCACGGCGATCGCCAAGGAACTGCACGTGCCGATCAGTTTCGCCAATGCCGCGCAACGCTATCAGCAGGCCGCCCTGGCCGCCGGGCTGGGCGAGAAGGACACGAGCGTGATCTTTACCGTGATCGAGCAGCTGGCCGGGGTGGCGAAAAAGTAGTCCGCCCACAATGCGGGCAAGCCCCGGAGTCGAGATCGCCAATGCGCGGGTCGAGCCCGGGGCATCGTTGCAATACGACGCGACCACCGGGCCGAGCTGATCGCACACGTCTCGACCAAAGACAGGTTTCTGCGCGACGACTACAGCACCGCGGTCGAAAAACGCCTCACTCCGATTCGGCTTCCGGATACACCTGCCAGAACGCACGCCGGCTGCGCTGCGCATATCCGCCCACGGCCTCGTCGTAGAGTTTCCACAGCTCCTGGCGCATCGGATGCTCGGCGCTCATGAGCGCGTTGAGTTCCTCTTCGCTGGCCACGTCGTACTCGTACACCACGAGATATCTCGGTTCGGCGCCGTCGCTGGCGCGGTAGCGGCGCACGCGCGTGATCTGCGGGAACCGCTTCAGCACGTCGGGCAGATGCTCGTCGTGGTACCAACGATTGAACTCGTCCTCGTGGGCCGGATCGACCGTGGCCATGTTGAGCATCAGCCCGCGCGCCTGCGACATCCGCTTGCCCGGATCAGAACCCGAGTGCGATCCCGCCGGGACGCGAATCGCTCCCGGCCCGAAGGACGCCGTTCTTGCGATCGAACTGGATCAGCTGGATCGCGCCGCCACCGGCCCAGGGCGCGAGCGGCTCTATCGTGTGGCCCATGTCGGCCAGCGCCTGGCGCACCGACTCGGGGATGCGCTGATCGATCTTCAGCACCGGCTCGCGCCCGAGGTTCGCGGGATCGGTTCCGGGGAAGCTGTACCAGCGCGGCGCATCGGCGGCCTCCTGCAGCGGCATGCCGTGATCGATGATCGCGGTGAGGGTTTGCGGATTCCACTGCGCCTGCTGATCGCCGCCGGGCGTGCCGCCGATCAACCAGGGCTCGCCCTCGCGGAACACCATGTAGGCGTTCAGCGTATGCATGGTGCGACGCCCGGGCGCGATCACGTTGGGATGCGCGGGATCGAGGCTGAAGCCGCGCCCGGCCCGGTTGTTCAAGGTCACACCGGTATCGCCCGCCACCACGCAGGAACCGAACGAGTTGGACAGACTGTGGATGAAGGACAAGGCGTTGCCCTGACCGTCGGCGACGGCGAAATAACTCGTGTCGCCGTTGTGCTCGGGCAGCACCGTGGCGGCGGGCCAGCGTGCCTGACGCGGATCGATTTCCTTGCGACGCATCTCGCCATGCGCTTTCGAAATGAAGCGCTCCAGCGGCCAGTCGACATACGCCGGATCGCCCGCGTAGCGGTTGCGGTCGGCGAACGCGAGCTTCTTGGCTTCCGCCAGCAGGTGTATGCGCTCGGCGCTGAAGGCGCCGAGGCTGCTCAGATCGAAGCCTTCCAGGATGTTCAACTGTTCCAGCACCAGGAAGCCTTGCGAGGGCGGTGCCGTTTCGCACACGGTATAGCCGCGATAATCGGTGGCGATCGGCGCCGAGACGACCGGCTGCTGACACGCGAAGTCGTCGGCGGTGAACAAGCCCCCTTCGCTTTTCAGGAACGCCAGCATGCGCTCGGCGATCTCGCCGCGATAAAAGGTCTCCGCGCCTTCCTTGGCGACGGCGCGCAGCGTGCGCGCCAGATCGGGCGCGGCCCACCGCTCGCCAGCGACGGGTGCCCGCCCTCCGGGCAGAAACTGCGCCTTGGAGTATGCGAACTTCGACAACAAGTCGGCGCGCTCGGCGTAGCGGTGACTGATGTACTCGGTGATGGCCACACCGTCCGCGGCGAGACTGATCGCCGGTTGCCACAATTCTTCCCAGGGCAGGGTCCCGTAGCGCTTCCACAACGCCTCGTAGACACCCAACGCGCCGGGAACCGACACCGCGTGCACGCCCTCGAGCGGCATCTTCTTGTAGCCCTGGGCGGCGTAGTACGCTTGGGTCGCCCCAGCCGCAGCGACGCCGCTGCCGTTGAACGCCAGTGTCTCGCGCTTGGCGGCACTATGCGCGATGACGAACGCGTCGCCGCCCAAGCCGCACTTCATGGGCAACACCACGCCCTCGGCGGCAGCCACGGCGATCGCGGCATCGAAGGCATTGCCGCCCCGCTGCATGATCGCCAGACCGATCGCGGCGGCCACCGGGTGCGCGGATGCCACCATCCCACGCATGCCGAAAGCCTCTGGCCGCTGACGGCCACGCGCCGCCTCAGCGGCAGTCAAACTCCACGAACCGTCGTCCACTTTCATGCCTAGGCGCCTCCGAGGGATAGTGCATGGAAGCTAACACAGGGGTTTTACGCATCGCAACGCCGCATTCGAAATCGCCTGGCGGGGATCCCAACCCGTTCGGATGCGAGCGGCGCTGGACCGCGAATTCGGCTAGGCGGCATTCAGACCTCGGCGCCGCCCGCCGAACCGAGCGGGCGCAGGGCGACTTCGACGGCATCGAGCGGATGCAGCCGAGCTTGGTCCCCTATGCGCGGGGAATCGACTCGTAGCCGTGCTCGTGCGCGCAACGGGCGAGCCTCTGGACCATCGCGGGTCAGACGGACATCCGGCCCCCTCCTTTCATGCTGAGCACACGATCGCCGCCGCGAACTGCGCAGAAAGCCCCGAAGGCGGGCTACAGTCGTACGTGCCGGGCGGCTTGCGCCATGGATCGAATTGGGTCGTAGTGATCGTCTTCGACCGCGACGAATCGATCGATGCGGCAGGCATCCAGCACCGCGCGACCCGTTTCGTCCTCGTGGATGGCGAGCAGGAAGCGTTGCAACCGCGACACCAGGATCGGATCGAGCTCGCCACGCGCGATCCAGGGCGGCATGGGACTGGGGCCCAGCGAGCCTATCGACGTCAGCACATCGGCCAGTTCAGGCGAGCGGTCCAGTTCCAGTTCGAACACCGTGCTGTCGATGGCCGCCACATCCGCCTTACCGGCGGCGATCCAGGCCAGCGAATCGAGGTGGGCGCCCGAAGGCTGCGCGGACGAAAAATAGCCGGCATGCGCGCCGAGCGTGGCCAGATGGTGCCGCATCACGTTGTAGCCCGAGTGCGAGCGTGGCTCGTTGTAGACGAATCGCAGGCCCCGCAGATCGTCGAAGGACGCATGACCGCTGTCGCGACGCACGACGATATCCGAGTAATAGACCGGCTGCCCGGCGTAGCGCTCGCCGCGCGTGACCGGAGCCGCCAGGAGGGTGACGGCATCGGGTTCGTCTTGCCAGTTCCAGATGTAGGGCAGGCCGCAAATCCAAAGGACATCGATCTCCCCGCGGTTGAATTGCTCCTCCCGCTCCTGCCAGGGAATGTTGCCGACGAACGTCGTAGGCACCCCGAGAGATGCGGCGGCAAGCCGCGCAATTTCTCGACAAGTGGCTTCCATGTTGGGGGACATGCAGGAACTGACGCGTAGCATAGGACGGAGCAAACGGATCGAGGGAGGAAGCAATGTGCCACAAGCCGCGCGCGCACGCCACATCGGCGTGACGGGCGCAGGCGCGCACCGGTGCCGCATCCGCACGCTCGACAGCAATGCTATCGGCATAATCCGAGGGCCAAGTCAAAAGAACGACACGATCGCATCCAGAAGCACTTAGGCATCTTGTCAGCATGCTGTGCGGCGTTCCTCGGGATTCGACCCGGCGCATCGTCGACCTGCGACGGCGCGCGAACGCCACTGTCGTGGAGTGATCGCATGTGACCCGTCGGGAACTATCGGGGGCACGCGGACTCTGTCTAAATGGATTGCGAACGCAACGTGGGTTGTAGCATCCACGCCCCGCCGGCAGCCGCACGGAGCCACGTTGGTGCAAGGCCGCCATGCCTGCAACACGGCATCCCGCCGGTCCGACGCCGCTGGGGAAAATAGCCGGGGAAGCGCGTACGCAGCGATCCGCAGTCACTCAGCCGAGCCTCGCGAGGTTGAACCATCGAGGTGCAGCATTGCTTCGGGTGACCCGGCCGCATGAGTAAACACGACGCAGCGTTGGCCCTCCATCGAGGGGCTCCGGCTGGTCGCCCCCAATTTCGCTGTTTCGCTGTTTCGTTGTCGCCGTCCCCCGGGGACAGGCCAGTTTCGCCTCTTGGAGATACCATGAAATCGCAATCGCCCCTGCATGTGACCCGACCCGATGCCATCAAACTCTCGGCGCTGATCGAACATCTGTCTGTGACCCGAGGCGAGCAGGCCGATCTGCTGCAGGAAGTGCTCGACTATGCGGACATCGTCCCTTCCACCAGCATCACCGCGGAGGTCGTCACCTTGAATTCGCGCGTGGTCATCGAAGATGCCCTCACGGGCAAAGCGACTGAAATTACGCTGGTGCTGCCCGATCAATTCGATCCTGCCGCGGGTCGCATCTCCGTCGTCTCGCCCATGGGCCGCGCCCTGCTCGGGCGCCGCGTTGGCGATGTGGTGGCGGTTCAAGTTCCGCAAGGCGAATCGCGTGAGGTACGCCTGAAGGAGATCCCATACCAGCCCGAGGCCCACGGCATCCACGACGAGTAGTCGTCCAGGACGGGAGCGTCGACGTTCGTCGGCAACCCTGTCTATCCCGCCTGCTGCAGTCTGCCTTCGCCCTGCTCCGAGCAGCGCACTGCCCTCCCCGCCACCTCTCGGGTCCTTGGTTTATCATCGTCAGCCCGGACGCCGGTATCGAAGCCGCGCCGGGCACGACAACCCGACCTCTCGCGAGACATCATGCCGATCACCATCGTCGATTCGCAAGTACACATTTGGGGCGAGGACACACCACAACGCCCGTGGCCCAAGCAGGACGCCGAAAACCTCGCGCAGCGCGCGCGAGCGTTCCAATTGCCCGATCTCGAGGCGGAGATGCGCATCGCGGGCGTCGATCGCGCCGTCATCGTGCCGCCGACCTGGGACGGATTGCGCAACGACCTCGCCTGTGAGGCCGCGCAGCGCTATCCCCACAAGTTCGCCGTCATGGGGAGGCTCGCAGTCGAGGCGCCCGGCGCGCGCGAGCGCTTCGCGACGTGGAAACAGCAGCCGGGCATGCTGGGCATCAGGCTCGGCTTCCATACCACGGTGCTCAAAGCCATGTTCAACGAGGGCAAGGCGGACTGGATTTTCGCCGATGCCGAGAAGGCTGGCATACCGATCATGCTGCTGCTGCCAGGCGATATCGCTGCCTTCGAGCACATTGCGCAACGGCATCCTAACCTGACGATCGTCGTCGATCACATGGCCGTTCCACGTCACGGCAAGGGCGACGGCGCCTTCACGCATATCGACGGGCTCTGCGGACTTGCACGGTTCCCGAACATCAGCGTCAAGCTCACGTCGGTGCCTTCGTACGCCGTCGATCCTTACCCCCACCGCGGACTGCACCCTTACCTGCGGCGCCTCTACGACAGCTTCGGTCCAAAGCGCTTGCACTGGGGCTCGGACCTCACGCGCATGCCCTGCAGCTATGGCCTGTGCGTGCGGCTGTTCACCGAGGAACTGCGCTGGCTCAACGGCGACGATCTGGAGTGGATCATGGGTCGCGCGATCTGCGAACGGCTGGGCTGGCCGCTCGACGCCTGAGGCGCGAAACGTCGGCCTCGCTCGGCAAGCTCACAGCTGTGAGCCGAGCAGGCCGGCGGCATGCTCCCAGAGCTTTTCCGTCCAGGGACGTTGCTCCCATTGCTCCAGTGTGATGCGTCGCGCATGCTTCAGGTCGTCCTCGAAGATTTCGACCTGACGGCGCGCGAACTCAGCGTCGAGTATGTTGAGATTCGCTTCGTCGTTGACCGCAAACGATCGGTTGTCGAAATTGGTCGAGCCCACGGACGTCCAAAGTTCGTCCACCACCATCACTTTGCAGTGGAACATCGTCGGCTGGTACTCGTAGATTTCGGCGCCCGCGCGCAGTAGCGCCCCCCAAGTCGATCGTGATGCTCGTCGCACGATCTCGGTATCGATCAGCGGGCCAGGCAGAATGATCTGCAGCTTCACCCCGCGTTTCAGGGCAGCCACCAGCATATCGACCGCCACGTCGTCCGGCACGAAATAGGAGGCCGACAAACGAATGCTGTGCGCAGCGGCTGCGATGGACAGCAGATACATCGTCTGCACGGTTTCGGAACCGCCGCCGGGAGAACTGGTGAATACCTGCGCGTGATGCTCGCCCACCGGCTCGATCGGCGGAAAGTAAGGCTCGCCGTGCAGGACATTACCGGTCACCTCGACCCAGTTGTCCAGGAACGCCGACTGCATCTGCGCCACCACCGGGCCTTCGATGCGAAAGTGCGTATCGCGCCAGTGCTCGGGATCCTGCGCGCGCCCCGTCCACGGATCGGCAATGCCCACCCCACCCGTGAAGCCGACGCGACCATCCACCACCAGAAGCTTGCGGTGCGTACGGTTGTTCAGGCGCCCGAAGTTGTACCAGTGCGGCTCGTTGTAGCGCTCGATCTGAACGCCCGCCGCCACCATCGCTCCCAGCAAGCTCTCCTCGATCTTGCTGCTACCGACCCAATCGAGCAGAACATGGACTTTGACGCCGGCGCGTGCCCGCTCGGAGAGCGCTTCGGAGAACGTCTTGCCTATGTCGCCGGACCAATAGATGTAGGTTTCGAATGTGATCGTCTTGCGCGCCTGCCTGATGGCGGAGAGCATGGCAGGAAAGATCTCTTCACCATTGAGCAATACCTGCGCACGATTGCCCGCCACGAGCGCTGGCCCGAGCATGACCCCCATGGTCCGGGCGAACTGCGCATCGGCAACCGCATAGATCGACTCGATCTTGCGGTCGACCTGCTTGTCGCCCAGCGTGAGATTCATCGCCAGAATCACGGCAAAGGCAGTGACGACGGAGGTCGTCAGGATGATTTTCGTCTTTCTGCTCACATCTGCGCTCGACCGCAATATCGATGCCCTGCACAAACGCGAAGGCCGCCCGGAGGCGGCCTCGTGCCAGGCACACCGTGCTGCCGGTCAGCCAGCGCGGCGGCGGCGAGCGACGAAGGCGACGAAGGCGAGCCCTAGCGCCATCAGCGCGTACGTCTTGGGCTCGGGCACGGCCATGACCTGAACGGAAGCCTGGAAGGCTTCCTCTGCGAGGCCGCGGTTGAACACGAGCCAAAACGGATCGGAGGAATCGTAGGACGGCGAAGCGAGTTGCATGGCGATACGATAGGCGCCGACCGGAGCCGCAATGCCCAGCGGAGAGGTCTGGAGCGTGAAGACGATGTGCTGGTGGATTTGGCCGGTGGAACCGGCGTCGCTGATGAACCCGTCGAAGGCCGAACTGGTGGTGAACCCGGTGCCGGTGTAGGTGGCCGTTTCGTCCAGGCTGTCACGCACGACCAAGACTGCTCTGTCCGGTGCACCCCAAGCACTGCCGTTCCAGAATGACAGCGTGCCGACCGGCGCGAAGGAGAGCATGTCCGCCAGCGCGAACGCACCCGGCTCGGAGGCGAAGCCAGGGTCGGTCGTGCGCCAACGCGGACCAGCGAGCAACGTGTCGAGGGAGCCCTCGAAGATGCCATAACCAGTACCGTACTCGGTACGCGGCGCGCCCTCCACGACCAATCGGCCGCCCGCTACGCCCACTTCGATGTCGCCCTCGTGCACGGACTGCGCCGAAACAGCAACGCTTGCGAGCGCCAAGATGGCCCCGCCGATAGCATTCCACCAGAACTTGGTCATCTTTCTCGTCTCCTGAAGACGAACACGCTGCGAAAGGCGCCTTGAGATCACGACTGGCACACGCTGAATGCCTGCAGCCGCCACCGAGTTGCATCTTAGGTCATGATTCTCGCGAGCGTCAACTCGCGCCGACCGGCCCGGAGCGCGCGGGCAACGAACGGTCGACTCCAAAGGCCCGAGACGACGAGCCTTCCTGCCTCGGTCAAGCCCGCGCGGGCATTGCGATCACCACTTGTTGCGCAACTCGCGCAGCTTGACGAATACCGTACGCGGATCGGGCTGATCGGGCAGATCGGGAAACGCCTCGCGCAGACGCGCGATCACGCTCGGGCTCGTCAACCGAAAGAACGTGTTGACCTCGGTTTCGACCTTCAGGGTGGACACGAACGCATGGCTCGGATCCTGACCCGCCAGGCGCTCGAGCATTTGTGACGCGTTCCGATTGTCGGGCTCGCGGTCGAGCGTGAAGCGAAGATTGTTCTCGATGTAGTCGTGCCCCGGATAGATCAGCGTGTGCGCCGGGAGATTGGCCAGTTGCTGCGCGAAGGTGTTGTAGAGTTCGTTCGGGTGGCCGCCGTTGTGGCAATTGCCGGCGCCGGCGTTGAACAGGGTGTCGCCGCAGAAAAGCGCCGGCTGCTCGGTATGCGAGAGCAGGCAGATGTGGCACATCGTGTGTCCCGGGGTATCCAGCGCCTCCAGCTCGACCGTCCGGCCGACCTTGATCACGTCCCCGGCTCCCAGCCCCCGCGACATGCCTTCGATCTTGTCCTTGGCATTCTTGTGCGCCAGGATCTGCGCGCCGGTCTTGCGCACGACCGCCTCGTTGCCGCCGGTGTGATCGCGATGCTCGTGCGTGTTGAGCACCTGGGTGATGGTCCAGCCCTCCTCGGCCGCAGCGCCAAGGCACTTCTCGTGATCCAGCGGATCGATCGCGAGCGCCTCACCCGTTTCAGGGCAGGCGACGAGGTAGTTGAAGTTGCGGTAGTTGTTTCCGGTCCAAATCTGCTTGACGATCATGGGTCGCTCCGCTGGGTTTCAATCCCGATCAATGATAGACCTTGCGGGCTTGGATGTGAGCTTGCAGCACGATGCATCGCCACCGGGGATCCAGGGCGCAATACGATCCCTGCCCCGCCCTGCGCGAGCGGCGCCGACCGGCACGGTTGCGCAATCCACGTACAGCGTGCACGATTGCCCTTCGCAGCCAGTTCCGTCACACAAACAATCAGTCGGAGGAGCATCCCCATGTCGATCGTCGGTCAGGACGTCAACAATCCCGGCGCCGTCGCAGCGCCGGAAGTCGAGCGTTTCTCGAAACCCCAGATAAATGCCACCCTGCCGCGGGTGCTGCGCAAAGTGCTCGCGCTGCAGGACCTGGAAGAACCGGCGCGACGTTATCTGCCTCGGCCCATATTCGGCTACGTCTCGGGGGGCGCGGAGACGAACGCGGCCTTGCGCGGGAACCGCAGCGCCTTCGACGACCTGGTGTTCATGCCCAACGCGCTGGTGGATGTCTCCAAGCGCAGCATCAAGACGACGCTCTTCGGCCGCACATACAACGCGCCCTTCGGCTTCTCGCCCATGGGCGGCACCTCGATGGTGGCCTACCAGGGCGACGTGGTGCTCGCGCGTACTGCCGCCGAGGAAAACATTCCCATGATCATGAGCGGGGCCTCGCTCACCAAGCTCGAGGATGTCCGCGCGGCCGGCCGCACCGCCTGGTTCCAGGCCTATCTGCCCGGCGAGACCGACCGCATCCAGTTGCTCGTGGATCGTGTCGAGCGCGCCGGCTACGACACACTGGTGCTCACCATCGATACACCGGTCAACGCGAACCGGGAGAACAATGTGCGCAGCGGGTTCTACAAGCCTCTGCGCCCCACACCGCAACTTGCCTTCGATTGCCTGACGCACCCGCGCTGGTTCTTCGGCATGCTCGTCCGCACCATCATGAACCACGGCATGCCGCACTTCGAGAACATGGGCGAGCGGGTGCCGCTGATCTCCAGCAAATCCGAGCGCGACCGCGGCAATCGCGACGAACTCAACTGGGCGCACGTCGAGTTGATGCGCCGGATCTGGAAGGGCAAGCTGGTCATCAAGGGGGTGCTGAACAAACAGGTCGCGCGCAAAGCGCGCGAGAGCGGTGTCGACGGCATCATCGTCTCCAACCATGGCGGCCGGCAACTCGACTATTCCGTCGCCCCGCTGCGCGTGCTGCCTGGCATCGCCGCCGAAGCCAAGGGCATCACCGTGATGATGGACGGCGGAATACGCCGCGGCACCGACGTCCTGAAGGCCCTCGCCCTGGGCGCGCAGTTCGTGTTCGTGGGACGCCCCATCCTGTACGCGACCGCCATCGGCGGTGCGGTCGGACTGCGGCACGTGGTCAAGCTGCTGCGCGAAGAAGTCGGCCGGGACATGGCGCTGCTCGGCATCAACCGCATCGACGAGATGACCAAGGATCTCCTCCTGCCGGCCCACGGATTCAACGGGCTGTCGTTCGCCGACATCAATCAGGCGCCCTCGCCGGATTGATGTCGCCTCGAGGCCCGAGGCACGCCGCAGCGACTCATCGTCTGCGCTGCGGCGCGTCGCCCCGGGTCTAGCGCACCAGCGCTCGATGGTCGACCATGATGCAGCGGTCCTGAACGACCTGTATCCCCGCCTCGGCCAGCACCTGCGCCACCTCGTCGTGGCGGATCCCGAGCTGAAACCAGACTGCCCGCGGCCGCTTCGCCAGAATGTCGTCGACATGCTGCGGGATATCCACCGGCCGACGGAATACGTTGACCAGATCCACTTCGCCAGGGATATCGACCAGTTTCCGATAGACCCTACGCCCGAGGATCTCGGTCGCTTCCGGAAAATACACCGGCACGGGGATGATCTCGTATCCCGCCTTCTGCAGATACTCGGGCACGTAGTACGCCGCTTGCGCGGACTGCGCCTCGGCCTTGATGCCCAGCACGGCGACGGTGCGTGTGATCGCAAGCATGCCGCGAATGTCCTCGGTGGACCGTACGAGATTGGGATGTGCACTCATCGCGGTTGCCTTTGCGGAAAGTCGCCGATGGGCTAGCGGGGCCGCAACCGGCGTGCCTGCGCCCGCCCACCACGAGGGGAGTCTGTCACTTCGCCGCGGCGCTTTCGTCCGTTTTCTGCTTGAGCGCGGCATCACGCGCCGCGGCAATCGCGCCCGACAAAGGCCGCCGGGGACCGTCGACAGCCTTGCCTCGCTCGACCGCCCATTGCCGCACGGCCTGCACGCGATTCGCCGTCAACGGATGCGTGTTCAGAAACTCGACCTGCGGCATCGACGCCCCTGCCTGATCGGACTGCACGCGCTTGAACACATCGAACAGATCGATCGCGCCACCGACGTGTCCGTACTCGGCCGCCAGCACTCGCAGCGCTTCCTCGTCGGCCTGGCGCTCCTGCTCCCGATTGAACGACAGCAAGGTGAGCATGCCTGCCTGGCTGAGCACGCCACCGGCCGCGCTGCGGCCCAGATCCGCCGACACGAGCGACAGCACGACGCCCACGGCGACTCCCCGCCCCAGGGCGGCTGCAGGATGTCGATACTTCAGGTGCGCGATCTCGTGCGCCATCACCATGGCCAGCGCATCCTCGCTGTCCACCTTGGCCAGCAAACCGCGAAAGAACACGGTGTGGCCGCCGAGCGTCGCGAAGGCGTTCACCATGCCGCCCTCGTGATAGCCCGCCTTCACCTTCATCCCGGGCGGCAACGCCATATGTGCTGCCAGCCGATCGGCCAGCGCCTGCAGCTGCGCCTGCACGGCGCGCCCTTCCTCGGTCTTCGGCTCGATCGTGAGGCGATCGCCAACCAGTTTCGTTTCGTACTCGAACGGTATGCGAGGCGCAATCCATTGCGCTCCGTAAGAGATCGCCACGACGATCGTCGCCACCACCGCCAACGCCCCGCCTACGAGCCAGGCAAACTCCTTGAGCGGATGCTCCCGGGAAGCATTGATGCCTTCTGCAGGCAGGCGGTTTTCGAGCTTCACCGGGCGGGCGCTATCCGCGGCTCAGGGACGCGGACACGCTACCGGGCGGAACACTGCCAGCGGCGCGCTCGGGCATCGCTCGCGGCACCAGCGCGGTGCCATAGGCGAAGATCTCCATCGCGGGCGCCCAGCCGCTGCTGATCGTCGTCGTCTCGAAGCGCACGCAAACCACGAGACTCGAGCCGCGACGACGAGCGTCTTCCTTGAGCCGGAGTATCGCCTCTCGCCGCGCCCGTTCCATCAGCGTCTCATAGGCGCGAAAATTCCCGCCTATGAGGTTGCGCAGCCCGGCGACGAAGGTCTTGAAATAATCTGCACTGATCACCACCGTGCCCGAGACGAGATAGGCATCCTGCGCGGCGACCGCATTGGGCGCGAAGCGCATCGGAAAGGCCATGATGTCGCGATAACGACGTTCACGCACGCGAATCGATGCGTAGTGCCGCCGCTCGATGACTTGGCCGACGAAATAGCCCGTGGCCAGCAGGCCGAGGAATATGAGAAGTTCGATGAACGCGCCCATCGCTCAGGCCGCTAACCGAGGTCTTCGAGGCGCACGGCGCTGCCGTAGGCCAGGATCTCCGCCGCGCCCGCCGAGATCGAGGTCGTCGCGAAACGCACGTTGAGGATGGCGTTGGCCCCGATGGATCGGGCTTCGGCCGTCATGCGCTTGATCGCTTCCTCCCGTGCCTCCTGCATCAGCTCGGTATAGCCCTTGAGTTCGCCGCCGACGATATTCTTCAGACTCGCGAAGATGTCCTTGCCGACGTGCTTGGCACGCACGGTGCTGCCTTGCACCATGCCCAGGTGCGAAGCAACCCGCTTGCCGGGAATGATTTCCAGATTGCTGATGATCATGCGTAAGGTCCATGTGGCGGGCACCGCCGACACGGGCCCTGCCGGTGATTACGGCACGACAACGGAATGCTTTCGCACTGCGAGCGGACGAACATTCCATGCGGAAAGTGCACGGAGGGACGGTATGGCGGGGAAGCGGGAGCCCATGGCCGATGCCGCGCAGCGTCGGCGCTCGGCCCTGCTCTCCCCGCGAATGTGGACTTCGGAAGCTATCGGGCGGCGGCTTTCTTGCGGTTCGCTTCCACCCAGCCATCGACGTGCACCACGGTTTCGTCCAGTACCTCGTTGCGCAAACCCTTTTGCCGGGCAATCGACTGTACGAGGCGATCGACGCGCTCGATATAGGGGGCGCCGTTGGCAAGTGCGCGCGCGGCAGACGACGGCGTCACCAGCGACAGTGCGGCATTGGCATACTTCTCGAAAGGCACCAGATCGCGCTCGGCCGCGCCCAGGGACACGCACAAGGCCTTCACCCAGTCGTACACCGAACGCGTAGCTTCCAGATCGGTGTGCACCGCATCCTTGATGGGGCGCATGCCATCCTTCTGCACGCAGCGGTAGTTGCCGGCGATCAGCATGCTCCACTTGGCCAGGGGCACGAAGATCGAATCGTGCACCTTCAGCTTCACCGGCAGCTCAATGGCTCCCTTGGGCGTTGCGAAGCGGGCTGCGTCGATATCCGACTCGAGCTGACGCAGGATGCCGGTGTGGGCTTCCGAATCGAAGCGCGCGGCCTTGAAGTTGGTCGCAAGGCGCACCTGCAGGACGTTCACCGGATCTTCCGGCGGACGGAAGGCCTGCGGATCGGGACTGCACAGGGTCATGCAGGCCGGATCGAAGCTGTCCCAGACGCTGGCATCGGTGAAGCAGTCGCGCAGCCCGGCGATATCCAGCCCCGGAATGCGCGCAAGATAAGGCAGCGGCGGCATGTTCATGATCGACATGCACGGCTTCTTGGAGCGTGCGACCTTGTCCAGCAATTCCCTCACGCCGGCGGAGCGGTACTGCGGCTCCTGCATGGCCAAGGCGACCAGATCGTAGTCCGCGGGATCGATCGTATCGGGGCCCTCGGCGGTCAGCGATCCGGGCAAGGTGCGCGAGTTGACTTCGACCAAGCCCTCCTGCCCCCTGACGGGCATGCGCACGATAGCCCCTTCCTTGTTGATCAGTTCCACTTCGGCAGGCAGGCAGACGAGCTTGGCGGTATGGCCGGCCATCAGCAGCTTCGTTGCGAGCAGCGAACCATAGGACGCACCCATGATCAGTATCTTGTATTTGGCGGCCATCGTCGGTACTCCTTCTGTCGAATCATCGTTGCTCGATGCGAGCCGGCCAGTGGCACAAGCCAGGTGATCGCATTGCGGAAGACAGGGATGCTAGTGAATGATCGGCACGAGGGCAATGACCTCATGCGCGCGGCACCATGGTAGTGCGCAGGGCGCATTCGCGCTCGAGCGCTGCGTCATGCTTCTACCCAAGCCTCGCCCGAGCATCCACTCGCGCCAGGCGGGCAAGCAGATAGTCCACTTCCGCGCGGCCGGCCGCACTGAGCACACTCGCCGGCTTGCGCTGCGCATCGGATGCCAGCACACCGCGCCGGCAGAGAATGTACTTGCGCACGGCGAGCCCCACGCCGGGCTGCTGCTCGTAGCGCATCAGCGGCAGATGCGCATCGAACAAGTCGTGCGCCCGGTCGCGCTCCCCGGCGGCGGACAGGCGCACCAGTTCGGCGAGCATGTCCGGAAAGGCGTAACCCGTCATCGCGCCGTTGGCGCCCCGCTCCAGTTCGAAATCGACGAAGATGCCGCCGTTGCCGGTCAGAATCGATACCGCCCGCATGCGCCCCGACTGCTCGAGGGCGCGCATCGCGGAAATCTTCTCGAGTCCGGGCCAGTCTTCGAGCTTGAGCATCACGCAAGAGGGATTCTCCGTCACGATGCGGCAGATCACCTGAGGCGTCATCACGACGCTGAAGCCCAGGGGATAGTCCTGCAGCGCGAACGGCACATCGTCGCCAATCGCCTCACGTGCCTGAGCAAAATAGGCGACGATCTGATCGTCCGTGCGCAGCGTGTTCGGCGGCGCGATCATGACGCCGGCGGCGCCCGCCTCCATCGCGCCCCGGGCCAGCGCCCGCATGGGCGCGAAACCGGGTGAAGTCACGCCGACCACGACCGGAACCTTGCCCGCCCGCCGCACCATCTGGCGAACCAGGGCGAGCGATTCCTCCGCATCGAGCTTGGGCGCCTCGCCCATCACGCCCAGCGCTGTCAGGCCGGTCGCGCCGGATTCGATATAGAAGTCGGTGAGGCGGTCGATGGACGCCGTGTCGATGCGACCATCGGAATGAAACGGCGTCGCCGCAATCACGTAAACACCTGCGGCCTGCGCGTTGAACGCCATGCTCGTCACCTCGGAAAACGTAGGGAATGGAAACCAGAGACGATTTTCTGCCATTTTCGACCGAAAGGGCACTGTCCGCGCGACGAACTCGCCACTGCCGGCAAGCGAGGATCAGCGCCGATTGGCCGGCGCATCGACGTCCCACAACTGCGAGCGCCAGCGCATTGCGATGGCAGCCGTCAGGCCCAGACCCAGGACACAGTACAGACTCGCCATCGCTCGAAAGCCGAGCAACTCGATCAACGGGCCCGCCAGCAGCAAGCCCAGGGGCAAGCCGTAGATCGCGAACATGCGGATGCCGAGCACCCGCCCGCGATAGCGCTCCTCGGAATGTCGCAACAGGATGGCGGACATCGGCACCAGACTGAAGCTCTGCGCGATGCCGGCGAACACCAGCGACGCGATGCCCGCGAGCAGCGACTGCTGCTGGGCGAACACGATGAGCATCAGATACCAAGCCACCGCGAAACCGATCATCCAGCGTCCCGCCGGGATCGCCCGCCCGAACCGCATGAGCACGATCGAACCGCTCAGCGCGCCCACGGCGAAGCCGGCCGCCAGGTAGCCGAGCCCGGTCTGATCGCTGAAATAGACATCCTTGGCGATGTAGGGCAACAAGCCCAGCGTCATGGGATAGGCGGTGAAATTCACCAGGAACGCGAGGCACATGGTCGCCAGGAGCAGCGGCGCGCGGCGCACGTAGCCGAAGGCGTCCAGAAGATCGCGCAACGGCGACGCACGCGCGATCGGACGACCACCCGCCTGATCCGCAGCCTGGGCGCCTGCCACGCGCACGCAGAGCGTGAGCAACACGGCAACGACGTAAGCGGTGCTGACCACCGTGTACGCCGGGCCCATGCCGAGCGCGGCGATCAATCCCGCCCCGCTGAGCGCGCCGAAGATGCGGGCCGACTCCACCGTCGTTCGTTCGATGCTCGAAGCCGGCATCAGGTGCTCGGGCGGCATGGTCTGACCGACAAGCGCATAGCGCATGATGAGGTCCGACGGCCGCACCAGGCTCATGCCCGCCGAGATGATGAATACCAGCAGCGGGCTCAACAGCTCGCTGTAGGCGAGCACCATGAGGGCGATGGCCTGCACGGCATAGAAGGCGCGCATCGCGCACAGCACATTTCGATGACCGACCCGGTCGCCGAGCACACCGAACATGGGAGCGATCAACGTACCCAGCCATTGCAGCGACGCGAAGGCGGTCAGCAGCACCACGGACTTGGTCTCGATCAGGATGTACCAGCCGAGAATCAGCATCTCCATCTCGAACGCCCAGGAGGTGGCGAGATTGGCCGGCCACAGAAACCGGAAGGCGCGCACGCGGAAGGGGGCGAAGGCGAAGCTGGGCAGCGGCACGCTCATCGACGACTCCCGCGGCACAGGCCGGATGGCGGCGCGGACACGCATGCGCCCGCCTTCATCATTGCCATCCAGCCATGATCAGCGCGCATTGGACAACGCCTCCCGCCGCCACAGGTGAGCACGCCAACGCAGCGCGATCAGCGCGGTGCAAGTCAATCCGATGACGCAGTAGAGCGTCGCGGTGTTCGGGTAGCCGATGAGCGAAATCAGCTGCCCCGCAGCCAGCAGACCGATCGGCAGGCTGTAGATGGCCAGCATGCGGATGCCCATGACACGCCCGCGAAACTCGGCGCCCGTGCTGCGCAGGATCATGCTCGACATGGAGACCATCGCGATGCTTTGTACGCAGCCCGTGAAGACCAGGACCATGCAGGCCGAGGCATGCGTGGGCATGCGGGCGAACACGATGATGCCCAGGTACCAGATCGCGCAGAAAATGATCATGGTGCGGGCCGGGCGCAGCTTCGCACCTAGTCGTGTCATCAGCAAGGATCCACCCAAGGCGCCCGCGGCGAAGCTCGCCACCAGGTAGCCCAAGCCGGTCTGGTCGGTTCCGTGGATCTCGCGCGCGACATAAGGCATCAGGCCCATCAGCAGCGGAAAGGCCGTCATGTTGACAAGACAGGCGAGCATCATGGCCGCGAGCAGATGCCCGCGCGACCACACATAGGCCAACCCGTCCTTGACGTCGCGCCACGGCGTGGTGGCCGACAAGTCGGCCGCAGTCTTCTTCGCAGCCGCTCCGATCTGCAGCGTGAGGATCAGGCTGGCCGCGTAAAGACTGGCGATCACGGCATATGCCGGCCCCATCCCCAGACTCGCCACCAATCCCGCGCCGGCGAGCGCGCCCACGACACGCGCCGAGTCCATGGTGGTGCGCGCCACGCCCAGGGCGCCGGTCAGGCGATCCTGCGGCATGATGGCTCCGATCAGCGCATAGCGCATGACCTGATCGGAAGGCCGAACGATGCCCATGAGCGCGGCAACGACGAACACATGCACCGGGGACAACACATCGGTGAAGGCGAAGATCATGAGCGACGAAGCGAGCACGGTGTACGCCGCACGCATGCAGCAGAGCATGCGTTTGTGGCCGATGCGATCGCCGAGGACGCCGAACATGGGCGCGACCAGCGTACCGATGTACTGCAGCGAGGCGAACAAAGTGAGCATCAGGACCGACTCGGTCTGGACCAGCACGTACCAGCCCAGAATGAGCGTCTCCATCTCGAACGCCCACGAGGTCGCCAGATCGGCCGGCCATTGAAATCGATAGTCGCGGATGCGAAAAGGCGCGAGCGTCGAGACCTTCGAGCCGCTGCTCAATGCACGCACCTACGATGCAAAAGATCCTCCTCCCCTGAGAGATTCCCGTGTGCGGGACGACGCTTGGCCGTCAACCGCCCCGGACCGCAGATTATCGAGCGGCGAGCGCTGCGCGGCCGCTCCGGCCGTCAGGCCTTCGCCGCGACCGTCAGGCCCTGCACTTTGTTTTTCTCGATCAAACGCGCGACCAGCCCGGACGCCTTCACGTCCTCGATGAAATCACGCAAATACGCGAAGGCTACGGGACGCCCCTTGGGCGTGCCCGAGGCCTGCTGCACCGAGGTGAAATTGCCCTCGAGGATGCGTGAGCCCGGCAGGCGGGCTTGGTCGGTGATCAGACGGGGACGCAGGCTCGCCAGCGCCTCCAGCTTGTCGTCGAGGAAGCGCTTGAACACAGCGTCGGCGCCGCGCTCGCGCACCAATTGCGCATGCTTCAACGTGCGCGTCAGATAGAGGTCGTAGGCGCTGCGCTCCGAGATGGCGATCCGGATACCGTCGCGATCCACGTCCTCGATCTTCTGGATCGTCGAGCCGGCCGGCACGAGATACGTCGATTCGATTTCGACATAGGCGGCGGTGAAGTCGATCTCCTGCGCCCGTTGCGGCTCGGCGCCGAGGAACCCGACATCCCAGACGCCGCTCTTGGCCGCATCGGCGAGCTTGCCCGGATTCTCGTACTCGACGAACTGCACCGGTACGCCGAGACGGCTCGCAAGCTCGCGTCCCAGATCGAAGACGATGCCGGCGCTTTCGCCGCTGGGCTCCCGGCGGGTCAGCAGGAAGTTGCCCATGTTCACGCCGACGCGCAATGTGCCGGTCGGGACGAACTCGGATCGAACAGCGGTGGAAGGCAGGGACACGTTTCACCTCGGATGCATGGATGGTCGGGGCGGATACCGGAGGATTATTGACGGTTACCCCGTCACTGACAATCGATTCGACATGCGTGCCATCGCTTCGACCCGGCGCCGCGTTGTACTCTCTGCGTCTGGCCGGACGATCACATCGAACTCGAGGAGGCACGCATGGCGGAACGGGAACTGCTCGGCAAAGTGGCCATCGTCACCGGGGCGACCCGGCGACGGGGACTCGGACGCGCCATGGCGCTGTGTCTGGCGCGCGCAGGGGCGGACGTCGTAGTGACCGGCAGCGGCCGGCGCACTGGCGCGGACCTGCCCGCCGACGAACGCGAAAGCGGATGGCAGGGCGCCGAGAGCATCGCCGAGGAAGTTCGCCAGCTGGGCGTGCGGGGCGTCGCGATGACTGCCGATGTCACGTCGAGCGCTGCAGTGCAAGGCATGGTCGCCCGAACGATCGAGGAACTGGGGCGCATCGACATACTGATCAACAACGCGACGTTCCCTCGCGGCGACGACCGCGTGCCGGTCACCGAACTCGACGACGACTTGTGGCGGCGCATCGTGGACATCAATCTGAACGGAACGATGCTTTGCTGCAAGTACGTCGCCCGCGAGATGGTGCGTCAGGGACAGGGCGGCAGCATCGTGAGCATATCGTCCGGCGCGGCGCTCAAGGCCGTCGCCGCCTTCTCCGCCTATGCCGCATCGAAGGCCGCCGTCCATGCGCTGAGTTCTTCCCTGGCCGACGAACTGGGGCCGCACGGCGTCACGGTCAACGTCGTGGCGCCCGGGTTCCTGGACACCGCCCGCATCGACATGCTGCGCCGCAGCGGCCAATGGGAGAAGCGGGTGTCGAGCATTCCGTTGGGGCGGGCCGGCACGCCCGAAGAGGTCGCCGAGACCGTCCGCTTCCTGTGTGGCCCTCATGCGCGCTGGATCAGCGGCGAAGTGCTGCTGATGAACGGCGGCGAGGTTCGACGAGCAGCTCGGTAAGTCAGCCAGCCCCAACCCCCGCACCATTCGGATGCGTAGCGCGCCGAAAGAGGGCTTAACAGCGCACTTTTTGATCCAAAACAGCCCCAATGCACCACCTTAGTGCGAAAATCCCTCCTTTTTCACCTGAACCCGGGGTACGAGCACGATGCGAGTCAAGACAGCAGAAGGCTTTTTGGAGGAGGTCCACCAGCGCAATCCTGGCCAGCCGGAGTTCTTGCAGGCCGTCACCGAGGTGCTGCGCAGCGTATGGCCGTTCATCGAGAAACATCCGCGCTACGCGGAGCACGGCCTGCTCGAGCGCCTGGTCGAACCGGAACGCATCGTCATGTTTCGTGTGTCGTGGATCGATGATCATGGCGAGGTGCGGGTGAATCGCGGCTATCGCATCCAGCACAGCATGGCGATCGGCCCCTACAAGGGCGGTCTGCGCTTCCACCCCTCGGTGAACCTCTCCATTCTCAAGTTCCTTGCGTTCGAACAAACGTTCAAGAATGCGCTGACCACGCTGCCGATGGGGGGCGCCAAGGGCGGCTCGGACTTCGATCCCAAAGGCAAGAGTCCGCGGGAAGTGATGCGCTTTTGCCAGTCCTTTGTGACCGAACTCTTCCGGCACGTGGGCTCGGACACCGACGTGCCGGCCGGCGACATCGGTGTCGGCGGCCGCGAAGTGGGCTATATGACCGGCATGGTGAAGAAGCTGACCAACCGTGCCGACTGCGTGTTCACCGGCAAAGGTCTCGCTTTCGGCGGCTCTCTGATTCGTCCCGAGGCGACGGGCTACGGCACCGTCTACTTCGCCGAAGAGATGCTCAAGACGCAGAAGAAGTCCCTGCAGGGGATGCGAATCAGCGTCTCCGGCTCCGGCAACGTCGCCCAGTACGCAGTGGAAAAAGCCATGGCGCTGGGCGCCCAAGTGATCACGGTCTCCGACTCGAGCGGCACCGTGGTGGACGAAGCCGGATTCACGCCGGAGAAGTTGGCGGTGCTGATGGAGATCAAGAACCACCTCTATGGACGAGTCGATGCCTATGCGAAACAGGTGGGCGCGCAGTTCCTGCCAGGCCAGTCGCCCTGGCACATACCCGTCGATGTCGCCCTCCCCTGCGCGACTCAGAACGAAATCCACGCGCCCGATGCCGCGAAGCTCATCGCCAATGGCGTGGTCTGCGTGGCCGAAGGCGCGAACATGCCCGCCACGATCGAAGCGGCCGAAGCCTTCGAGCAGGCCGGCGTGCTGTTCGCACCAGGCAAGGCGAGCAATGCCGGCGGGGTGGCGACTTCAGGCCTGGAGATGAGCCAGAACGCGATGCGCCTGTCATGGGCGCGAGCCGAGGTGGATGGGCGCCTGCTGCAGATCATGCAGGGCATCCATGAAGCCTGCGTGCACTACGGCCGACGCCCCGACGGCGGCATCAGCTATGTCGACGGCGCCAACGTGGCCGGATTCGTGCGTGTCGCGGATGCCATGATCGAACAAGGCGTGGTTTAGCATCACCAAGCCTGCATCGAGGGTCGGGCGCAGCGGCCTCGCTCGTCGCCCGCCTTGCGCTATCGCAGACTATGCCAACCGGAGGCGATCATGCTAGGCTGGCCGGTCTGTTCGGCATGCTGAGAGCATTCAATCCCCCGGCGCAGCGCTCGCCTTCGACGCCATCTGCGCGAAGGTCTCGTAGACCGTCCAATCCAGAGGATGCTCCTCTAGAGTCTGCGGATTCCACATGCGGCGCGGCAATTCGAGTATGTCGCCGCCGTAGACATGCAGCCCGATCGCCGGCTCATCGCCCAGGCACTCGGCCACATGCGCGGTGTCGGCCAGCATCGGCAGGATCGAGCCGCGCTCGAGCGTGATCTCGCCCGCCTTGCGCAGACCGCCGGCTTCGCGACGATAGAGCGTGTTCTTCTCGCGCCCCGACAACAGCAGGATCATGGCCCAGGTGCCGTGATCGTGCGGCGGCGTGCGCCGGCCGTTGGGAAAGCGCACCTTGAGCAAGGTCAGATTGGGCGAACGATAGAAAACCTGCCGCGCATTGCCGCCGACGCCCGACACATAGGCAAGCGATCGCTCGATCGCATCGATGTCGCCGCGCAAGCCTTCGACGACGTCGCGCACCGAGCGCATGGGATCCGCACCCTGCGCTGCAGTCGCGCAGCGCGCCACCAAGTCATGAACCTGCATCTGTCAGCTCCTCCGCTGTCGTGGGTGTCCCGGCCAGTGTAGCGCGTTCTCAGCCACGACCGGTACGGCGAAGTTGGGCCCGCAACCCGTCGATCTCATCGAGCAGGTCGGCCACCAGGGCGGCCAGTTCGGGGACGGCGTCGAAGTCTCGCTCCACCGCACGGATGCGCCGTGCTCGCGCGAGTTCCCGCGTGCTGAAGCGCCACTCGGCCGCCGAGCCACCCACGCAGTCGAGCGTGCCTTCCTCGACGTGACGCACCACCCACTCGGCGCTGACCGAGCAGGCGTACGAGATGTCTTCCAGGGTGAAACCCGCGTCTTCGATCACGATGCCGGTGAGTATGTGTCGCTCGATCATGGATCAGCCCTTCATGCCGGCGCGCGGATCGAACGCCATCTCGCGCGCCATCGATTCGTAAAGCTCTCGCGCCTTGGGCGTCGCCGCCGGCGGCACCACGATCTGAACCTCCAACAGCAGATCGCCGGGTGGCTGAGAGGGAATGCCTTTGCCCCGCACCCGCAGTTGCCTTCCGCTCTGCGCCCCTTCCGGGATGCGCACTTTCAGGCCCGAGCCATCGGGCAGCACCAGTTCGACCACTGCGCCCAAAGCCGCCTCCCACGGGGCGACCGGCAGCGTCAGGTGCAAGTCCTGTCCGTCTGCACGGTAGCGCGGATGCGCCTTGAAGTGAACTTCGAGGAGCAAGTCGCCCGCCTTGCCCGAACCCAACCCGGGCGCGCCTTGACCGGCCAGGCGCAGCATCTGACCTTCACGCAGGCCCTTGGGAATCTGCACGTTCAGTGTCCGCTCTTCGAAGCGCAGCCGCCCCTGGTCATCGATGCGAGGCACACGCAGGGCGATCTGCCGCGTCGCGCCGCGAAACACGTCCTCGAGATCGACCAGCACCTTGGCATGATGATCTTCGCCGCGCGCGTGAAAATCATCCGCATGCGGCTGGCCGCGCGACCCGGCACGTCCCATGCGCCCGAACAGTTCGGCGAAGAAATCGCTGAACTCTCCTGCGTGCGGCCCGCGCTCGCCTGCGCCGGAGAATTCGAAGCCGGCATCCCAATCGGGCGGGGGACGGAAATCCTGCCCCGGCTGGTAGCCTTGGCCGACCGCATCGTACGCTGCGCGCTTCTCCGGATCGGAGAGCACGGTATAGGCTTCGTTGACCTCCTTCATGTGGGCTTCGGCATCCGCCTCCTTGCTCACATCGGGATGGTAGCGGCGGGCGAGCTTGCGAAAGGCCTTCTTGATTTCCTCGGCCGTCGCAGTCTTCGGCACGCCCAAGGTCGCGTAATAGTCCTTGAAATCCAATCGCCTCTCCTATCGCCTCGATGCCGAGCAGCCGGGGGCGCAAGCGCCCGACGCGACGCTCGACTGCGTATACATGGAGACGAGCAGTCGTAAATCAAGGGATTGAAACGCGCTGCGATCGTCCAAATCTTGGTTGCAACACTGAACGGATCGGGGCAGCACGCCGCCGGCCGATAGCGATCGTACGAGTTGTATCGTTTCTTGTATCGAGAGGAGCCACGCACATGTTTGGATCATTGTTTCCGCGCGACGTACTCGCCGAACTCGACCGTCTGCAGCGCGAGGTGCAGACGTCATTCGATCTGTCACCCAGCATCCGGGGATTGGGTCGCGGCGGATTTCCTGCCGTGAACGTCGGTGGCACGCCGCAATCCGTCGAGGTCTATGCGTTCGCGCCCGGCCTCGATCCAGCCACGCTGGATGTCAATCTCGACCGAGGCGTGCTGAGCATCGCCGGCGAGCGCAAGCGCGACTTGCCGGTGCCAGACGAAAAGACCGCCATCCACATCCACGAGCGTTTCGACGGGCGCTTTCGTCGCGTGATCACGCTGCCCGAGGATGCCGATCCGGACAGCGTCGCAGCCCAGTATCGCAACGGCCTGCTGCGTATCACCGTGAAGCGGCGTCAGGCAGCCCAACCGCGTCGCATTGAAATCCAGTAACCGAGGAGTGCACGACATGAGCGAAGCACGAAACATTGCCCAATCGAAGGACGCCCGCGCCAGCCAAGCCGCACTGATGCCGCCGGTGGACGTGGTCGAGGACAGCACCGGCATCACCCTGTTCGCGGACATGCCGGGCGTATCAAAAGAGAAGCTCGACTTGCACATCGAAGGCGACACCCTGTGCATCGAAGGTGAAGTCTCGCTGGACATCCCCGAGGGCATGGAGCCGAGCTATGCCGAGGTGAATCTCTCGCGCTACCGGAGAGTCTTCACGCTCAGCAAGGAACTCGATCCGGCCAAGGTGAGCGCGGAGTTGTCCAATGGGGTGCTGAAGTTGCGTATCCCCAAGGCCGAGCACGCGCAACCCCGACGCATCGAGGTGCGCGCCGGCTGAGGATGCCTCGACCTTAACCGCCCGCGCCCGCCACGGCGAGCGCGGGCACGCTTGCGATCGGAGACCGGCCATGAGATTCGAGAACATCAAACAAGGATTCAACTCGCTGTGGGACTCGATGGCGGAAGGCTGGCAGCGCCTGCGCCAATCGGCGGCAGGCGCGCTCATTCGCTTCATGCCCGGCGAGCAATCCAACCTGCCCAGCAAGTCGGAAGTCGACGACGACTTCTATCTGCCCTCGCAAGGCTGGGCATTGCTGGGGGGCGACGTGTTCGAAGACGATGCCCGCCTGGTGGTCCGGGTCGAGATCCCCGGCATGCGCAAGGACGAATTCAGGATCGAAGTCATCGACGATGCGCTCGTCGTCAGCGGCGAAAAGCACTTCGAACGCGAAGCGAGCGAGGGACGTTATCGCGTCCTGCAGTGCGCGTACGGCAGCTTCCGGAGAATCATCCCCCTGCCCACCCAGGTGCTGGCCGATCAAGCCAATGCGCGCTATGCCGAAGGCGTATTGCGTATCGAGTTGCCCAAGGCCTCTCCAGGCCGACCGAAAAGCCACACCATCAACGTCAACTGAACCCGCTCTCGCACCGGCCGAATCGGCGTGCGCGCCCGCCATGCAACGCGTGCGCGCGCCGAAGGCTCAATCCGCAACCAGCTCGTAGCGCGTCCCGGCGGAGTTGTAGATGACCTTGCTCGGCAAACGCTCGCTGAGTGCCTCGATCGTCTCCAGGCCGGTGCAATGCATCGGCACGACGATCTTCGGATCGATGGCGGCGATGTCTTCGACCGTCTTGCGGATGCGCTCCTCGGGTGCGCCGCTCAGATGGAAGCCGCCGATGATGGCATGGACCTCTTCGACGCCGGTCACTTCCCGCGCATGCATGACCGTGTTCACCACGCCGGCATGGCCGCAGGCCGTCATGACGACGAGCCCCTTGCCCTTGAGGTGGTACACCAAGGCCTGCTCGCCGCTCAGATCATCCTGCATGTCGACGCCATCGCGTTCGACGCGCGCGCCGGGCGCGGAAGTCTCATAGCTGGTTCGACGGGCGATCTCGCCGCTGATGAGCACTTGATCGGCCAGCAAACGCGGCTCGCTGACTCGAACCAAACCCACGTCCAGCGCGGCGATCGCCTCCTCGTCCAGACGCCCCATGTCGCGCCGCCCCTCCTTGCCGGCAACGCTCCACCGCGCGAGGAACGCGTCTTCGCCGGCGTACAGATGCGCATCCTCGGGCAGGCTGTGCCGCTTTTCGCGCAGGAACGCGAGCAGCCCGCCGTAGTGATCCCAATGGCCATGGCTCAGAACCAGCGTGCGAATCGCCGCCAGATCGATGCGGTAGTCGTCGAGCAGCAGCCCGAGGTTATGCAGGTAGACCAGCGGCGTGGCGCCGAAGTCGAACAGCAGCGGAAAGGTTTCGCCGCCGGCCTGGGACTCGATGCATTCGGCGAGACCGTGCTCCGCGCACAGGCAGCGCTCGTAACTCTTCGCTTGGCGAGGGCGGCGCTTCGCCGGCCCCTGGTCGCGCAGCAGGTTGTCGACGAAGTTGTCGACGATGCTCGTGACGCGGATGCGATCGACTTCGGGCAGATGCATTTTTTCTCCTCTAGGCCTGCTGCTGCAGATTGGATGAGAACAGGGTCGCGGCTATGGATGCGCCGCGCCCGTCGCGCACTTCGAGCGCCAGCGCACCGCACGTATCGTAGCGCAGGTTCGATCGGAGCAACGCCAAGCCGATCGTCCGGGTGGGTGCCGCATCGCCCTCCATGGGACTGGAAGGCAGCGGCGCACTGGTCCCCGAAGTCACGCATCCCCACCCGCTCGCCACCGACGAACACTTCGTAGCCCGCGCGCAGCGGGCGCCCGCCTCGTGGTCCGGCGATCGGCCGAATCCAATGCGGCAGGCGCTGCGCCGCGCCTTGGAGCGTGCCGCTCATGATGGCGTCGTACTCGGCGCGCTGCGCATCCAGTGCCTTCTTCCCTTCGTAGTTTCCGCAATCGGGCGTGCGCACACGGTACTTTGCCACGACATTGGCAAGCACCGGAATTTCCCGTCCCGTCCGGTCGATCCCGAGTTCGTGTCCGTAAAAGGGCAAGCCGGCTTCCAGTCGAAGCGAATCGCGGGCACCGAGCCCGGCCGGCACGGCGTCTGAAGCCAACAACGCGTCCCGAAAGAGTCCCCGCGTTCTCGGCTGGAACGATGAGTTCGTAACCGGCGCGTTCTCCCGTGTAGCCCGTGCTTGCGATCCACAACTCATGACCGAGAAACACGATCCGCTCGATGCGGTGACGGCCCGCCTGCAGCGCGCTCCCGTCACCCGCTGCAGCAGATCGGCCGAGAGTGGCCCCTGCAACACGAGCGTCGACGTGGTATGCGTCACGTCCTCCACCCGAACGGTATCGTCGGGCGGCTCGGCAGCGAGCGCTTGCCACGCCCGATCCCGGTGGGCGCATTGACGACGAGCAGGGACCGATCGCCTTCGAGGCGATAGAGGAATGCGTCGTCGACTGCTCCGCCGCTGTCGTTGGCGAGAAAGGTGTAATGCGCTCGACCCGCAGCCAGAGTTCGGGGGTCGTTCGTGAGGCGGCGCGACAACCAGGCCGCAACACTCGTGCCCGTGAGAAGAAAACGACCCATGTGTCCGATGTCGAGCACGCCCGCTTGCGTGCCGGTTGCAATGTGCTCGCGCATGACGCCGGTCGCGTAGTGCAGAGACAGGTTCCACCCGCCGAACCGCACTATGCGCGCCTTCTGCCTCACGTGTCGTTCGAACAAAGGCGTCGGCAGCAACGCCGCGCCGGGGGAGTGCTCCATGTCTTGAGCGCTCGCATGCTTCATCGCGCACCATGCGCGACGCGCAGCGAGCGAGATCGCATCGAACGCGCGGTTTACACATTCGTACGAAAGCCGGTAAAGTTCGATCCTTCGTGCGCGCCGTTCACGACATTCTGCACATGCGCGCGCCTCTCCCACCTTGGCAGGCACCGCGCTGATGAAGCGACTCGATGGTTTTCGTCTCGTGCTCGGCTGGCTGATGGCCGGCGTGCTCGTATTGTCGGGCTGTGATCAGGCAGATTCGCAGCCAGGCGCCATGCCGCCCCCGGAAGTCTCCGTGGTCGAGGTCAAGCTGCAGACGCTGCCGGTCAGCTACGAGTACGTCGGTCAGACCCAGGGTTCGCGCGATGTCGAAGTCCGGGCGCGCGTGACCGGCATTCTGCTGAAGCGCAATTTTCGCGAGGGCGCGCTCGTCTCTCGCGGGCAGTCGCTCTTTACCATCGACCCGGCGCCGTTCCAGATCGCGCTGCAGCGGGCGCAAGCCGAAGTCGCGGCGGCCGATGCCCGCCTGGATCAGGCCCGTCGCAATGCGGCGCGCCTGCGGCCGCTGGTCGAAGCCAAGGCGGCGAGCCAGAAGGATTACGACGACGCCGTTGCCGCCGAACGCATCGCCGATGCGGACGTTCGCTTGGCGAAGGCGAAACTCGCCGAAGCCAACCTGAATCTGCAATACACACGCGTTGAGGCGCCGCTCAACGGCATCACGAGCCGCGCCGCTCGCAGCGAAGGCGCCTTGATCTCCGGGCCCGACGTCCTGCTTGCCACGATCACGCAGACCGATCCGATTTGGGTGACGTTCGGCATTCCCGAGCGCGAGCACCTGGTGATACGCAAGGCCGTGGCAGGCGGGCAACTGCAGCTACCCAAGAACGGTTTCGAAGTCACGGTCCGCTTGTCGGACGGCTCTGAGTTCGAGCGCAAGGGACGCCTGGACTTCACCGACGTGCGCGTGAATCCCGCAACCGGCACCACCGAGACGCGAGCCGAGTTGCCCAACCCGCGCGGACAGTTGAAGCCAGGGCAATTCGTCCGCGTTCATCTGAGCGGGGCGATCTTGCCCGATGCCCTACTGATTCCGCAGAAGGCCGTGCTCGAAGGACCGCAGGGCAAGTTCGTCTACGTCGTGAACGCAGACAGCAAAGCCGAGCCCCGCCCGGTGCAGGTCGGCGAGTGGCGCGGCGAGGACTGGATCATCCAATCGGGACTCAAGCCGGGCGAGAAGGTCATCGTGTCCGGACTGCTCAAGCTCGGGCCGGGCGCCCCGGTGAAGATTGCCGCGGCGGTGCCCCCCGACGCCGCGGCCAAACCGCCCGCGGGCCTGCCGCCGGCTCAGAAGAAGTAGCCCACGATGCTTTCGCGCTTCTTCATCGACCGCCCGGTCTTCGCCGCGGTCTTGTCGATCTTCATCGTGCTGGCCGGACTGGCCGCCATCCGCGTGCTGCCGATCGCGCAGTACCCCGAGATCGCACCCCCGGTCGTCACCGTCATCGCCACCTACCCCGGCGCCTCGGCCGAGGTCCTGGAGCAAACGGTGGCCGCACCGCTGGAGAACCAGATCAACGGCGTCGAGCGCATGCTCTACATGAGTTCCAGCTCGGCGGCCAACGGCGTGGTGCAGATCCAGGTGACCTTCGAAATCGGCACGGACGTCGACCAAGCCGCCGTCGCGGTCAACAATCGCGTGAAGCAGGCCGAACCGCGCCTGCCCCTCGAAGTGCGCCGACTCGGCGTGACGGTCGAAAAAGGATCGTCTTCCTTCCTGCAGGTGCTCGCCTTCTACTCGCCGGATGGCCGCTTCGACGATCTGCACACCAGCAACTACGTGACCCTCAACGTGCTGGACGTGCTCAAGCGCATCCCGGGCACGACCAACGTGCAGATCTTCGGCGCCAAGGACTACGCGATGCGGATCTGGGTGCGTCCCGATCGCCTCGCGCAGCTGAAACTCACCAACATCGACCTCATTCGCGCCCTCAACGAGCAAAATGCCCAGTTCGCCGCCGGCAAGATAGGCGCGAGCCCCACCAGCGGCCCGCAGGAACTGGTTTACACCGTCACCACCAAAGGACGGCTGAGCGAACCGCACGAGTTCGAGGACATCATCATCCGGGCCAATCCGGACGGCTCGACCCTCAAGTTGAAAGACGTGGCCCGGGTGGAACTCGCCTCCAAGGACTACGAGTTCATGGGCCGCATCAACGGCAAGGCGGCGACGCTGATCGGTGTGTTCCTGCTCCCCGGCGCCAACGCGCTCGAAGTCGCCGAGAACGTCACCACGGCGATGGAGCAGTTGTCGGCACGCTTCCCGGCCGGCCTCGCGTATTCGATTCCGTACGACACGACACGCTTCGTGAAGGTCTCGATCCGCGAAGTGCTGATCACGCTCGGCGAGGCCATGATCCTCGTCTTCCTGGTGGTCTATCTCTTCCTGCAGAACTGGCGGGCGACGCTGATCCCGATGGCCGCCGTGCCGGTCTCCCTGATCGGCACCTTCGCCGGCCTGCATCTGCTCGGCTTTTCGATCAATACCCTGACGCTGTTCGGCATGGTGCTGTCGATAGGCATCGTCGTCGACGACGCGATCGTCGTGCTCGAGAACGTCGAGCGCATCATGCGCGAAGAGAAGCTCTCGGTGCGCGAGGCCGCCATCAAGGCGATGCACGAAGTCACCAGCCCCATCATCGCCATCGTCCTGGCGCTCTGTGCGGTGTTCGTGCCGATCGCTTTTCTCGGCGGCCTGACCGGAGAGCTCTACCAGCAGTTCGCGGTTTCCATATCGATTGCCGTGGTGTTGTCGGGCGTGGTGGCGCTGACCCTCACCCCAACGCTGTGCGTCGTATTCCTCAAGCACGGCAGCGGCGAACCGAACCGGTTCTTCCGTGCCTTCAATCGTGGGTTCACGCGTGTAACCGATCGGTATGCCAACGGCGTCGCCTGGATGATCCGCCGCGGCACCATCGGCTTGCTGTTGTTTGCCGGCATGGTCGCGATCACGGCCTGGTTGTGGCGCGTCACGCCCGGCAGTCTGGTCCCGGACGAAGATCAAGGCTTCTACATCTCCGCGGTCATCCTGCCCGACGGCGCCACGCTCGAGCGCACCGACAAGGTGGTGTCGGAAGTGCTGCAGATCATCAAGTCCAACCCGGCCAACGAAGACGTGGTGGCCTTCACCGGCTTCGACTTCATCGGCGGCGGCTTCCGCAACAATGCCGCCACGATTTTCGTCACGCAGAAGCACTGGGACGAACGCACGACGACCACGCAACAACTCGTCGGCGAGCTCTTCATGAAGACCACGCACATCAAGGACGCCCTGGTACTCGCGTTCAATCCGCCTCCCATCTTCGGCCTCGGCACCGCGGGCGGGTTCGAGTTCTACATCCAGAATCGCGGCGAAGGCGGGCCGGCGCGGCTAGCCGAGGTCATGGGCCAGTTCCTGGCCAAAGCCAATGCCGACCCCATGCTGGGCGGCGTGCAGACGCTCTGGCGCGCCACCGTGCCTCAGCTCTACATCGACGTGGATCGCACGGCCGCGAAGGCACGCGGGGTGCCGCTGGACGACCTCTACACTACCCTCGCCGCCACGCTCAGCAGCTACTACGTCAACGACTTCAATCGTTTCGGGCGCACCTGGCAGGTATTGATGTCGGCCGAGCCTGCCTATCGCATGCGACCGGATGCGATCAACGACGTCTATCTGCGCTCCGAGCGCGGCGAGATGGTGCCGTTGAGCGCGCTGGCAACCATCCGCTTCACAGCGGGCCCGGATGCGCTCGACCGGTTCAACAACCTGCCCGCGGTCAAGCTGCTGGGCCAGGGCGCGCCGGGGGTCAGTTCGGGGCAGGCGATCGAAGCCGTAGAGCGCATCGCCAACGAAGTGCTGCCGCCGGAATTCAGCTACGACTGGAGCGGATCGTCGTTCCAGGAGAAGCGCTCCAGCGGCACCTCGACCCTCGCGCTCGGATTGGGCGCCTTCATGGTGTTTCTCATCCTCGCGGCCCAGTACGAGCGTTGGTCGTTGCCGCTGTCGGTGCTGCTCGCAATGCCGTTCGGCACCTTCGGCGCCCTGGCTGCGGTCTGGCTGCGCGATCTGACGAACGACGTGTACTTCCAGATCGGCCTCGTGACCTTGCTCGGACTGGCGGCGAAGAATGCCATCTTGATCGTCGAATACGCGGTACTCAAGCGCGAGGAAGGCATGTCGGCCTCGGCGGCGGCCATCGAGGCCGCGAGGCTGCGTTTCCGGCCCATCCTCATGACCTCGCTCGCGTTCATCCTCGGCGTGCTGCCGCTGGCGATCAGCACGGGCGCCGGCGCCGGGGCCCGTCATTCGGTCGGCACCGGAGTCATGGGCGGGATGATGGCAGCCACCTTCCTGGCGATTTTCTTCGTGCCTTTGTTCTTCCGCATCCTGACCGAGCGCCGGCTGGCGGAAAAGCGCTCGACGGCCGAACTCAAGGCCGAGATCGCGCATGTGCGCGAACTTGCCCTGAAACCCACCGAGCATCCGCATGTCACGCCGCACAGCCATTAACGCACGCAAGCTCGCCGCTGCGATGTGCGGCGCTGTCGCAGTATCGGGCTGCGCGCCGATGACGAGTGCGCCGGTGCGTCCCGCGCAAGATTTGCCTGCGCAATGGGATGGCGCACCCAGCCAAGGCCGAGCGATCGCGGTGGCCCGGTGGTGGACCATGCTGCAGGATCCGGCGCTCGATCGCCTGGTCGCAGAGGCGCTCGCGAACAATGTCGACGTTGCTGCGGCAGTGGCCCGAGTCGATGCGGCAAGAGCTCTGCTGGCGCAATCGGAGGCGGCGCGCAAGCCGGTGGTGGATGCCACCGCGCAAGCCGACCGGAGCAAGAGTTCGGAACGTACCGACACACCGATGCCGGCGGGCACGCCCCTGCATCGCGAGAACATCCGAGCGACGATCAACGCCTCCTACGAGATCGATCTGTGGGATCGGCTGCGCAATGCCAGCGCCGCAGCCCGCTCGCAATTGCTGGCCGCGGAGGCCGCGGGCAATACCGTGCGCATCGCAGTCACCGCGCAAGTCGCCCGTTCCTACTTCGCCTTGCGCGCCCTCGATGCGCAGATCGACATCAGCCGCCGTGGCATCGCCTCGCGGGAGCAATCGCTGCAACTCCAGGGCAAGCGCGTGGAAGCCGGTGTACTGGCGGCGCTCGATTTGCGGCAGATCGAAGCCGAATTGGCCGCTGTGCGCAGTCAGCTTGCTCCGCTCGAAGGCGCTCGAGCCCGCGAGGAAGCGGCGCTCGCCGTGCTGCTCGGTCGCTCGCCGCGCGAAATCATGGGCGCGGTCGTGCCGGCAGCGGCCGATGCGCCATTGGCTCAGCCCGTCCCCGTCGTGCCTGCGGGCCTGCCCTCGGATCTGCTGCTGCGTCGGCCCGACATCGTCGAGGCGGAGCGACAGCTCGAAGCCGCCAATGCACGTGTGGCCATCGCGCGCGTGGCGCACTTTCCCAGCATTGCGCTCACGGGTTACCTCGGTCTCGAAAGCGCCGCGCTGGGCCGGCTGTTCTCCGGCCCCGCAGCCATCTGGCAAGTCGCGGGCATGCTCGCTCAGCCGATCTACGCCGGCGGTCGCCTGCAGGCACAGATCGACGCCGCAACCGCGCGCGAGCGCCAGGCGCTGGCTCAATACCAGCGCGCCATTCAGTCTGCATTTCGTGATGTGCGCAGCGCATTGGCCACCCAGGCTCAAGCGCGCTCGGCCTACGATGCCGAACAGGCCAGGGTGACGGCGCTGCAGGACAGCGTGCGCCTTGCCCGCCTGCGCTACGAAGGCGGTTTGTCGAGCCAACTGGAATTGCTCGATGCCGAACGCGGCCTGCTTGCGGCGCAGATCAATCAGGTCGAAGCCGTGCGTACCCAGTACAGCGCCATCGCCGATCTGATGCAAGCCCTCGGCGGCGGCTGGGAATGAACCTTATCTGAACTGGTGGGCCAGAGTGTACTCGTCGGTACGCCCGCCGTACTTCAAGCCTGCGCGCATCGCCCACGTCCCATACTGGTGATGCAGCACGATGACGGCATGATCCTTCATCGCCAACCCCATCGCTTCGCGAGCCAGCGATTCGCGCGTCCGCTGATCGACGGTGGCGAGACTGCGCTCGACCAGCCGATCGATCTGGGGGTTGGAATAGCGGCCCCAGTTCCAGGTGCCCAGACCCTTTTCCGGCGAAGGTGTCGCCACCAGCGCACGCAAGGCGAGATCACCTGCGGACGAACCCCAGCCCAGCAAGGCGACCCCGAACTCCCCGTTGCGCGCCTTGGTGAAATACGTCGCTGCGGGCATCGTCTCGACCCGTGCGGGCGCGATGCCGATGCGTGTCCACATCTGGGCCACCGCCTGCGCGATCTGCTCGTCGTTCACGTAGCGATTGTTGGGCGCCGCCAGCGTCAGCCTGAACCCTTCGGGATAGCCTGCCTCGGCGAGCAACTTGCGAGCGGCTTGCGGATCGTGGGGCGGCACCTTGAGCGTCGGGTCGTGGGCGAACACGGGCGGCGATACCAGATTGGAGGCCGGCAGGGCCATGGACTCCATCACCCGCTCGACCAGCGCCTTGCGATCGATGGCCAGTGAGAGCGCCGCCCTCACCTTCGGGTCGCGGAACGGATTGCGCGCCAGGGGCTTGCCGTTGCGATCGGTCACGCCGGGCGGCGTCTCGCTGGACTGATCCAGATGCAGAAAGATCGTGCGCCAGGACACCTTGCGCTGGACATGCACCCGCTTGTCGCGCTCGAGGCGACCCGCGTCGCTGGTCGGCACGTTCTCGATGGCATCGACATCGTTCGCCAGCAAGGCGGCCAGCCGGGAGGCATCCTGCGCCAGAATGCGCAGCGTGACGCGCTCCCAGCGAGGCTTGTCGCCCCAATACGCGTCGTTGCGAACCAGTTCGACGCGATCGCCGCGCGCGAAGGACTGGAGCTTGAACGGCCCCGTGCCTATCGCGGCACGCCCCGCATTGAAGTCATCGGTTCCCGCGGCTCCGATGCTGCGCGACACGATGAACACGGAACTGAGGTCTCGGGACAACACCGCATGCGGCGTCCGGGTCTTGAATCGGATCGTATGGGAATCGACGATCTCGGTGGCGGCTATCGCACGCGTGAAGCTGCCGAACTGCCCGCCTTTCTGCGCGAGATCGGCCGCGCGACGAATCGAGAACTCGACGTCGCGCGCATCGAATGCGGACCCATCGTGAAAGCGCACGCCTTTTCGCAGCGTGAATTCCCAGGTCGTGTCGTCGACCGCGCGCCAGGAGGTCGCGAGCCCCGGCACCAGATTGGTATCGGCGTCGACATTGGCCAGCGCATCGAACACATGCCAGCCGACCGCGTTGTTCGGTGCGATGTTGGCGAAATGAGGATCGATCGACGTCACGTCGGCACCCATGCCGATGCGCAGATGATTTTCGGCGGCCAAGCTCGTCGGTGCGGTGGCGCCCAAGAACAATGCCATGACGGCCAGCAGCACCGTCATGAAAGTGCGCAGACGCGCGCGGTTGTGCTTGTATTCGATCGACACGCTCACGAATCGTGCTCCCTGCTCGATGAGGACTTCAAGTCTAGCATCACGTGCACAGATTCGAAGGCGGCACCCCGGCCTGCCGGTGTATCATCGACGGACATTCCCGTACTACCCGCAGGTGACTCCGATGCTCAAGTGGCAATTCCCCTACACCTCCCAGCGCATGCCCGTGATGGCTTCGAACATGGTTGCGACGTCGCAGCCGCTCGCGGCGCAAGCCGGATTGCGCATGCTGCTCAAGGGCGGCAACGCGGTCGATGCCGCCCTGGCGGCCGCAATCACGCTGCCCGTGGTCGAACCGACCAGCAACGGCATCGGCAGCGATGCGTTCGCGCTCATCTGGAAGGACGGCAAGCTGCACGGACTGAACGCCTCGGGCCGCTCGCCCGCCGCTTGGAATCCACAGCGCTTCGCCGGCAAGGATGCCATCCCGAACCGCGGATGGGACTCGGTCACCGTGCCGGGCTGCGTCTCCGCATGGCGCGCCCTGTCCGAGAAATTCGGCAAGCTGCCCTTCGCCGACCTCTTCGAACCGGCGCTCAAGTACGCGAGCGACGGCTACCTGGTGAGTCCGACCATCGCACGGTTGTGGGCCAAGCAGGCCCCTGAACTGCAAGATCAGCCCGGTTTCCGGGAAGCCTTCATGCCGCGCGGGCGGGCACCTTCCGCAGGCGAACTGTTCCGCCATCCCGAACAGGCGCGCACGCTGCGCCTCATCGCCGAAACCCGGGGGGATGCCTTCTATCGGGGCGAACTCGCCGAAGCCATGGTCGCGCACTGCCGAGCTAACGGCGGCGCAATGACGCTGGAAGACCTCGCCGCCCACCAGGCCGATTGGGTCGAGCCGATCAACATCGACTATCGCGGCTACCAGGTGCACGAGATTCCACCGAGCGGCCAGGGAATCGCCTGCCTGATGACGCTCGGCATCCTCGAAAATTTCGACATGGGAAGTCTCGATCCGGAGTCCCCGGAAAGCCTTCACCTGCAGGTCGAGGCGATGAAATTGGCATTCGCCGACGCCCATCAGCACATCGCCGATCCGAACAGCATGAAGGTCAGCGTCGCGCAGTTGCTGGACAAGAGCTACCTGAAGGAACGCGCCAAGCTCATCGATCGGACCAAGTCATCGGTCCCGAAATTCGGCACACCGCGCGGCGGCACGGTCTATCTGACCGCTGCCGATGCGGATGGAATGATGGTGTCGTACATCCAATCGAATTTTGCAGGCTTCGGTTCGGGCGTGGTGGTGCCCGGGACGGGCATCAGCCTGCAGAATCGCGGCATCGGCTTCACGCTCGCCGAAGGCCACGTCAACCAGGTCGGGCCGCGCAAGCGCCCGTTCCACACCATCATCCCTGCGTTCATGACGCGCGGCAGCGAGCCGGTGATGGGATTCGGCGTGATGGGCGGCTTCATGCAGGCCCAAGGACACACGCAGATGGCGCTGCGCTACGTCGATCATCAGCAGAATCCGCAGGCCATGATCGACGCGCCCCGCTGGCGGGTCGAGAACGGCCCGGTCGTCAATATCGAAGAGTCCATGCCTGCTGCGGCGGTGGATGCGTTGCGCGGACTCGGTCACAACGTCGTCGTGGCTGACCGTTTCAACACCGATTTCGGCCGCGCCCAAATCATTCTGAAGACCGAAGGCGGGTACATCGGCGGCTCCGAATGGCGCACCGATGGCCAGGCAGTGGGCTTCTAGCGGGCTGAGCCAACAATTCGCTGAACAAAAAGCGCCGAGAATCGACGCCATGCCTGGTCGGGAATCCTTGCAAGCCGTCCGATAGGGCTGAGGTTTCCTTCGCATCCGACGCCGGCTTCTAAGCTTTCGTGCCTTCGACGCCGTCCGGCCATTCGTCAACGAATCTCCGACTCAGGGCACCAGCCAAGCCTCGTTGCCCTTGGCGCCTATCCGCGACAACGCCTCGTCGAGCAGCGTGAAGCCGGGCTAGCCCGGCTTCGTTCGCGGCAGCAGCACGCAGTCTCGCGACGACACCACTCCGCCGCACCAGCGGTGCGCATGCTCAGTGGTGATGACCGCCTGGGCCGTGCACGTGGCCGTGCTGCATTTCCTCGCGGGTCGCCCGGCGCACGGAGAGAACCGTGCAATTGAAGTTCAGCGCCTTACCGGCATAGGGATGATTGCCGTCCACTTCGACGGCATCGTCACCGATCGCGGTGATCGTGAAAATGCGGGTATGCCCGGAGTCTGCGCCCGTGCCTTCGAAACGCATGCCGACCTCGAGATCGCTCGGAAACGCGGAACGCGGCTCCGAGCGCTTGAGCTCGGCATCGTATTCGCCGAACGCATCGTCGGCCTCCAGCCGAACGGCCAGCTCGGCACCCTCTTCGAGCCCGTTCAATTTCTCTTCGACAGCGTCGAACATGCCGGAATAGCCGCCATGCAAATACTCCATCGGCTCGTCGCTTTTTTCCAGCACGGTGCCGTCCAAGTCACTGAGTTCGAACGACAGCCCAACCACGGTGTTTTTTTCGATCTTCACTGAAATCTCACTTATTCAATCGTCGCACGAGTTCTAGAACATCGTCGGCGTGCCCTACCGCCTTGATACCATACAGCGCATGTCGCAGCGTGCCCTGCCGGTCGATGACGAAGGTGGAACGCATCACTCCGGATCGGCGCACGCCTTCGACTTCCCGCTGCTGCAGCACGAAGTACTTCTCGCACACTTCCGAGTCCGCATCCGAAAGCAGCCGTACGCTCAATCCATGCTTGTCGCGAAACGCGCCGTGCGCCAAACAGTCGTCGCGGCTCACGCCGAGCACGACGGTGTCCAGCGCAGCGAACTCGTTCTCCCGATCGGAGAAGTCGATCGCCTCACGGGTGCATCCTGGCGTATCGTCCTTGGGGTAGAAGTACAGAACGACGTGGTACCGATTGCGGAATTCCGCCAGACTGACCATCTCCATATCGGCATCCGGAAGAGTGAAATCCGGTGCTGACTGTCCTGCCTGAAGCATGCGGAACCCCTTTGTTGGCTTCACGCGTGGAGCGCACAAGTATAAACGCTTTTCCGCGCGGTCCAACCAGCGTCCCTCGGGGAAGGAAAGTCGAAATCGACTGCCGCGAGGCTCGCTATAATGCCCCGCAATGAGCTCTCCCGTCCCAGCAGCGCTGCATCCTGCTTCGTTCCTGCGCCGATACTGGCAGAGAAAACCACTCCTGCTGCGCGGCGCGCTGCCCGATATCGTGGACATGTTCAGCGCCAGCGAACTGCGCCGCCTCGCCGTCCGCGACGACGTCGAATCGCGCCTCGTGACCTACGCGAAGGGCAAGTGGGATCTCGCTCACGGCCCCTTGAAGCAGAGCCAACTCAAAAAGCCACCGACGAGACTCTGGTCGCTACTGGTGCAAGGCGTCGACACGCACCTCGTCAAAGCGCGCGAGTTGCTCGACCAGTTCAATTTCATTCCCTACGCACGGCTCGATGACGTCATGTTGAGCCTCGCACCTCCCGGCGGGAGCGTGGGCCCGCACTTCGATTCCTACGATGTGTTCCTGTTGCAGATCCATGGCAAGCGCCGCTGGCGGATCGGCATGCAGTCCGATTTGGCGCTCCAGGACGCCCCGCTGCGCATTTTGCGCAACTTCCAGCCGCAGCGCGAATTCGAAGTCGAGCCTGGCGATTTGCTTTATCTGCCACCGCAGTACGCCCACGAAGGCATTGCCACGACCGAGTGCATCACCTGCTCCATCGGCTTCCGGGCTCCGAGCCGCCAGGAACTGGCCCATGCATTTCTCGAATGGTTGCCTGACATGCTGCATCTCGAAGGACGCTATTCGGATCCAGGATTGGCGCCGACGCAAGAGCCAGCCGCCATCGCGACGCCCATGATCGAGCAGGCGGAGCGGATGCTCGCCGGCATTCGCTGGAAACGCGAATTGATCGAGGACTTCCTCGGGCAGTACCTCACCGAACCCAAGGCGCACGTATGGTTCGATCCACCCGAGCCGACGCTATGCCTCGATCAATTCATGAAGCAGGCTCGCGCCAACGGGCTGCGCCTGAGTCTGAAGTCCCGCATGCTCTATCGCGGCGAGCGAGCCTTCATCAACGGCGACGCCGTCGAGGTGCCCGAGTCGGCGCGCAGGGCAATGCGCGACCTGGCCAATCAGCGCGTCCTCAAGCAATGGCGCACACGCTCGACATGGGCGGCCCGCACGTTCCACGCATGGTATTGCGCCGGCTATGTCGAACTCTGCGGATGACCCGCAGCGCCCCGACATCGGGGACGCACTGCGGACCGAACACGTCCTCTCCGGCGTCGGCGACTACGAGGCCGCTGTCGATCGGCTGTTGGGAATGGCGCTGGGTCGCGTACGCATATTCGATCGCAAGCTCTCGCTCGCCTACAACCGAACCGAGCGCATCGATGCGATGCGCGCCTTCCTGCTTGCCAATCGCTCCAATCGGATCTCGATCGTGCTGCATGACTGCGGGCGCATTCGCGTCGACTGCCCTCGACTGGTGTCGCTCCAGCAGCGGTTTTCTTATGCCTTGAGCATTCATCGCACGCTTGCGCCCGCCCACGGGATCTACGACCCGTTTTGCGTCGCAGACGGCAGTCACTATGCGAGGCGGTTTCATTTCGACACAATGCGAGGGACCCTGGCACTCAACGATGCCGATGGCACCGCGCAGCTGGTGCGGCGTTTCGAGGAAATCTGGGAGGTCTCACAGCCCGGTATCACGGCTACAACACTCGGACTTTAATTCGCTCGATTCCCCATCGGCGCACTTGCCCGCGACATTATGGTGCGTGATAAACTGTACGGATCGGTCGTCTCGTTAGTTTCTCGTTATTTGTTGGTTAACTGCACGCACGACCGTACTACGTTACCCCGTCAACGCCAAGCACAAAGGAAGAATCGATGAACCGCTCTCTGATCGCCGCCGCCCTCCTGGCGCTTTTCGTCGCCGGCTGCGGCGATAAGCCTGCCGACAAGCCCGCTGCCGAACCCGCACCGGCACCCGCTGCCGAACCCGCACCGGCACCCGCTGCCGAACCCGCTCCGGCGCCTGCCGCCGAACCCGCTCCGGCCGCTCCCGCGCCTGATGCCAAGCCTGCCGACGCCGCAGCACCTGCCGGCGCACCGACCGACGCCAAGCCTGCTGACGCCGCCGCTGCTGCCGTCGACCAGGCCAAAGACGCGGTCAACAAGGCCACGGAAGCCGCCAAGGACGTGATGAAGAAGTAATTCGGCACTTTACCGACAAAAAAGCCGGCATTCATGCCGGCTTTTTTGTTGCCCGACCTCAACCGGGCTGCCGAGTAGCGCGCCCGCCAATCAATCCAGCACAATCCAGTCGACCCCAGCGTCCTGTGTCGCGACGAGGATATCCTCGGACTGGCTCCCCAAGACGCTCGCCAAGGCAGCGCGAGCCAGTTCCGGCGTATTGTTCGTATCCGACAGATGTGCCGCCACGACATGCCTCAGTTTGCTGCGATCGAGGGATGCGAGCAGATCGGCGGAGTCTTCATTGCGCATATGCCCGAGTCGCGAGCCGATCCGGGATTTCAAGGATGGCGGATACGGGCCTTCGCGAAGCAATCGAGCGTCATGGTTGCACTCGAGCATCAAGGCAGAACACCCCGAAAGCATGGTACGGATGTGGGGCGTGGCGGTGCCTACGTCGGTCAGAATGCCCAATCGGTTGCGACCATCGTCGAACACCATCTGCGCCGGTTCACGAGCATCGTGAGGCACGGGGAAGGGTTCGATCTGGACGCCCCGCAGCTCGAACGGCCGATGCGGATCGAAGCAATGCACGCGAACCTTTCCGAACTTCGGTGCCACGGCCGCGAACGTGCCTGCAGTCATGTGAACGGGGATGTTCGATCGGGCTGCGAATCTCGCAACCCCGCCGACGTGATCGTCGTGCTCGTGAGTGACGACGATCGCGTCGATGTCAGTGGCGGCGAGGCCCAGCCGCTGCAGGCGTGCGACCGTTTCGGCATAGGGGAAGCCACAATCGACCATGACACGCGTGCCTGCCGCCTCTACCACGAGCGCATTGCCGCGGCTGCCGCTGCCCAGGGAGGCGAATCGCATGCCGCTCAGTGGGTCTTGAACACGAACGAGGGCGCTGCCGCGCTCGCCTGCGCTGCTACAGCAGGCGATTCCAGAGGATGTCGGCCCGATCCCGCCGAGAGACGGACCGCCGGCCCTCTCGATGCGGTCATTTCAGCTGGTCGTGGAGCAGCGACAGAATCCGGTTGGCGGTTTCCGAGCGCTCGGGCTGGCCGCTATTGTTGAGCACGCTGACCCGGGACGTGGCATCGTTACCGCCATCCGTCACGGCGATCCTGAATTGGGCATTGCGCTCCTTGGGATCCGGGGTGCTGCGCCAGAAGGCCAGCTTGGAGAGCATTCCCGTCGGCTCCTTGCTGCGGGCATCGACATTGGGATCGACGTAGCGCACGAAGTAAAGGCCCTTGGAGCGATCCCTGTCCTCGACCGTGAACCCGACCCTGTCGAGCGCCAGCCCGACCCGTCGCCATGCGCGGTCGAACTGGTCATCGACCGCCAGGAGACCCACACCGTCTTGACCGCGCGTAAGTCGCGCTCGAGGGGCCGCGGCGGCCTGCTGCAATTGCGCTTTGGCACGCGCCTCCTGCACGCCGAACCGGACCATCAGGCGACGCAGCATTTCCGCTTCGAGATCCGGATCCGCCGGGCGCGGCTGCCACACGGTGCGCTTGCTGTCCCCGGTCGAATCCTCGAAAACTTCGATCATGCCGCGATGGCTGATATAGATCTCGGTCGTCGTGCCGCCGCTGCCTCGTTCGAGCCTCGTGCGGTACTTGTCCCGCTCGGAAGTGGACGACATGCTGCCGAGCAGTTTCGCAAAACCGTCTCTAATGAACCCGTCCCGGAACTGCGCGCGATTCTCGGCCCAGTCCGTCTCCATCACGCCCGCCTCCGGAATCTCCACGTTGACGAGGAAACCCACCTCCTGCCAGAACGCCTTGACCGTGGGCCAAAGCTGCTCGGGCGCACCTTTGACGACAAGCCAGCGCTGCGTGCCGGCGCGCTCGATCCGGGCATCGCTGACGTTGGGCAGAACCTCGGGGTTCGAGGTGGTCGGCTTGCTTGCCCGATCCTTCGTGTACGCCGAAAACGTGGCCGTCCCCGACGGGGTGACGTCAGGAACCAAGAAACGATCGTCGGTCGTGGGACGCGCCAGATCCGGCGGGATCTCCAGCGGAGGGAGACGACTGACGCTGGCACTCTTGTAGTCGACCTTGTTCGACTCCATCAAGTCGCTGACGGTGGAACAGCCTGTCGTCAGCAAGGCGGCGATAGCTATCGAAGCAACGGTCGATTTCATGGGCACAGGAAAAGGGGGAAAAGAAGCAAGTTCAGACGCGGGTTCAAGCAGCGAGTTCCGCGTGCCGCATGGCTTCCCGCAGAACTTCATGATAGCCCTGGGAAAGTCCCGTGAGGGGAAGGCGAATGCCGCCCTCGACCAGACCCAACTGCTGCGCGACCCATTTGACCGGGACCGGATTGGGCTCCACGAACAGCGCCTTGTGCAGCGGCACGAGCTTGTTGTTCAATTCACGGGCGCGTCGAAGATCTCCGGCGAGGGCCGCCTCGCACATCTGATGCATCAACTTGGGAGCCACGTTGGCAGTGACCGAGATGACGCCATGGCCGCCTACGAGCATCAGCGCAAGCGCCGTACCATCGTCACCGCTGTAGACGGCAAAGTCCGAGCGCACGCGTCGAATGACGTCGATGCCGCGCTCGATATTGGCCGTCGCGTCCTTGACGCCCACGATGTTCGGAATCTCTGCCAAGCGCAGCAGGGTGTCATTGGACAGATCGGCGACGGTTCGGCCCGGAACGTTGTAGACGATCTGCGGCAAATCGACGGCCTCGGCAATCGCCTTGAAATGCAGATACAGGCCTTCCTGGGTCGGTCTGTTGTAGTAGGGCACCACAGAGAGGCTCATGTCCGCACCGGCCTCTTTGGCGTAGGCGGACAGCTCGATCGCCTCGCGCGTGGAATTTGCGCCGGTGCCCGCAATGACCGGCTTTCGCCCGGCGACATGATCGACCGCGGTGCGGATGAGCAACCGATGCTCATCCCAGTCGACCGTCGGCGACTCGCCCGTCGTGCCGACCACGACGATGCCATCGGTGCCTTCACGCAGGTGGAAATCGATGAGGCGCCGGAACCTGTCCAAGTCCAGGCTGCCATCTTCGTGCATGGGAGTAACGATTGCGACCAGGCTGCCGGTAAGCATAGAGCCCTCGTCTAGAAAGAGGCCCTATTCTAACGCAAGGTTCCAATGGACGGGATGCCATTGCGGAGCTTGCGAAGGCCATCCTGGCGAGTTGCCACGGTGTAACTCGCTAGACCGACTGCGGACGCTCGGCACAGATCCTCTGCACCATCGCCGGCTTCGGCTCGTCCACCCGCAGATCCTCGTAGGCGATCACGTGCAAGCGCCCTCGAACGACCTCCAGAAGTTCGCCGGGCCGCAGGAGAAAATCCGGGTTGGCAGGACGCCCGAACCGCTCGTTGCCCGCGGCGAACGTCTCGTAGAGCAGTACGCCGCTCGGTGCGATGGCATCGACCAACGCGGGCAGCAAGGGTCGATGCAGGTAATTCGCGACCACGATGCCATCGAAGGTCTGCCCGGGACAAGGCCACGGGCCATCCTCTAGATCCGCCTGCAGCGCCTCGATGCCTGGAATGTCGCGCAGATGCCTCAGAGCCTCGGCATCCCGGTCCACGGCAAGCACCCGATAGCCGCGCTGCGCAAGCATGATCGCGTGCCGTCCCGAGCCGCACGCGAGATCCAGCACCTGACCGCCGGTCCGGATGCGGTCACACCAGCGCATGATCCACGCTGAAGGCTGAACGAAAGGATGATGTGCCATGATCGGTGCCTCGGACAACGACGGTGATTGCAGCGGCGGTGCGCCTGGAGCGCGCGAGGCCATTGCCCGGTCCAGGCGCACGGCGCTCGCAAAGCGCAGTCAGTATAATCGCGCTGCTCTCGACGCAGCCCCTCCCGATCACCCTCTTTGCGCATACATTCGATGCCCACACTCTGCCGTCTTTTCCGCGCCGCCCGGGCAACCGGCCTGCTCGTCTGCCTGCTGCCGCTGAACCAAGCACTCCACGCTGCCGCGACACCCGGCCCGGACGAATTCAACAATTGCCTCGCCCAGATTCGGGTGCAGGCGGCCAAAGCCGGGGTCTCTGCCCCCGTCGTCGAAGCTTCGCTCGAGGGCATCGAACCCGACACCACCGTCCTGGACGCCATGGCCCATCAACCAGAGTTTCGCACCCCGATCTGGGACTATCTCGCGGGACTCGTCGACGAGCAGCGCGTGACGGACGGACGCAGCCGGCTGCAGGAATGGGCAGCGGTGCTGACAGCCGCCGAGGAGAAATTCGGCGTGGACCGCCATACGATCGTCGCCGTCTGGGGTGTCGAATCGGACTTCGGTCGTTTACTGGGCACGCGGCCTCTGGTCCGCTCGCTGGCGACGGTGTCGTGCGCCGGATCGCGGCAGCGGTTTTTTCGCGGCGAGCTGATAGCCACGCTGAAGATCATCGAGAGCGGCGATTTCTCCCCTTCTGCTCTGGTCGGCTCCTGGGCGGGTGCATTCGGCCAGACGCAGTTCATGCCCTCGACCTTCCTGCGCATCGCTGTCGACTTCGACGGCGACGGGCGCCGCGATATCGTCGGTTCGGTGCCCGATGCGCTTGGATCGACGGCGCACTACCTCAAGCGGGCGGGCTGGGTGAAGGACGCGCCGTGGGGGTATGAAGTCAAGCTGCCCCCGGGCTACAACGGTCCCTCGGGACGTCGTCATAAGCAAAGCCTCGCCCAATGGTCGGCCCTGGGAATTCAGCGCATCGACGGGCGCCCCCTCGATGGCCCTGCCTCTGCAGGGCTGTTGCTGCCCGCAGGCGGCGGTGGTCCTGCATTCATCGTCTTTCGCAACTTCGATGCGATCTATGCATACAACGCGGCGGAGTCGTATGCACTCGCAATCGCGCATCTCGCAGACCGACTACGCGGCGGCAGAGGCTTCGTGACAGCATGGCCGACCGATGACCGAGGCCTGTCCCGCATCGAACGCAAGGAAGTGCAGGAACGCTTGCTCGAACGAGGTTACGACATCGGTACTGCGGACGGCATGATCGGCCCGAAGACACGCGCGGCCATCAGAGAATTCATGGGCACGCGCGGAATCGCGACCGAGGGCCGGGCGGGCGGCCGCTTGCTCGATGCGCTGCGCTCGACCAATCGCCCGGCGGGAACCCCGCGCTAGCACCCTGAAGCCGAGCCCGATCCGCTTCGAAACGCCACAGAAGAAGGGCACGCGCTGCAGGCGTGCCCGCTATTCGATCGGTCCAGCGCGAACACCGAAAGCTTGCCCACTAGGCGCGACGTGCCGCGCCTCGACGCCCGCATGAACGCGGCGCGCCCCGCGGTTCGTCTACACGACGCGAAAATTCTTGAACTGCCACGGATCGGACGCATCGACGTCCTCGGGAAAAATCATTCCCCGATCCTGCAGCGGCGTCCAATCGGTGTAGACGCCGACCAAGCTGCCCAGATACGGCTTGGCCACTTCGAGCACACGGGCAAAATCCATGTCGTCGGGATCGACCACGCCCGCTCGAGGATTTTCGCAGGCCCAAACTACCGCACCGAGCACGCCCGCTGCCACCTGCAAGGTGGTCGCGTTGTTGTATGGCGCCAGTTCGCGAGCCTCCCCGATGCTGAGCTGCGAACCGTACCAGTAGCCGCCGCGCTTGTGCCCCATCAACAACACGCCCAATTCGTCGATCCCGTCCTGGATGTCGTTCATCAACACCCGCTGGCGCGGCTGGATGCGATAGTTCCGGCCGCACAACTCATGCAGCGATAGGACAGCGGCATCGCACGGATGGTAGGCATAGTGCACCGTCGGCCGGAAGCAGATGCGCTCGCCCTCTCGCACGGTGTAGTAGTCCGCAATCGATATCGATTCGCCATGCGTGATCAAGAAGCCGTGATAACTTCCGCTGAGCGGCGTCCAGCTGCGAACGCGCACCGACACGCCCGGCCGATTCAGGAAAATGGCGCACTGCGGCCCGAAGTCATAGCGTACCCCGTCCGGGGGAAAATGCCGCTCGTGGGATCCCCAGCCGAGTTCGCTCGGCTGACAGCCTTCGCCGACGAAGCCATCCACCGACCACGTGTTGACGAACTCGTTCGGTCGCTTCTGGGAAAGCGCGTGCTGTGTGTCGCGTTCGGCGATGTGGACTACCTTCATGCCGATGCGCTCGGCAAGCTGCGCCCACTGCTCACGCGACTCGGGCGCCGGCGACGGCGCCTCCAGCCCCATGTCGCAAGCCATGTTGACCAGCGCTTGCTTGACGAAGTGAGATACCAGCCCCGGATTGGCGCCGTGCGTGAGAACCACTGTCGTGCTCTTGCCGAACTTGGCGTTCAGCTCGAGCGCCTTTACCCGAAGCGCATAATTCGTGCGTTCAGCGGCCGACACGCTCTGATCGGTATATCCACCCACCCAGGGCTCGATGCATGTATCCAGGTACATCACGCCATGTTCGAGGCAATACTCGATCAATGCCGTGCTGGACACATCGACGGAAAGGTTGAGTATGAAATCGCCTGGCTCGATCACTTCGTCGAGCACATCGCGCCAGTTCAGGCGAGTAAGCGGTTGGATGCGATAAGGAACGCCGTAGGCCGCTGCTTGAGCGGCGCCGCGATCATCCGCGGTGATGATCAGTACGCCGTCTTTCCGGATCTCGAGGTGGCGCAGCAGCAAGGGCAAAGCGCCTTGGCCGACCGATCCGAAACCGATGAACACCAATTTCCCCGGTAGCCGGGCGTGCTTCTTGTACTCGACCATTTCTCGATAGAGCCTCCGTAGTTAAGCGTGCCAGAGCAGGCGCGGGAGTGAGGGGGACGGGAAGAGCCCGGAGTTTAGCAACATCGGCTGTCCGTCGCAAAAATTGGGGCGATCGTCGTGGCTTCCCGGTGATTGCAGGTGCAGTTGCGCACGCGAACTGGCCCTGTTTGCTCTGGACGGAAGCACTTAATTCAAGCAAGCGTCCCCGGTTTTTGCCGTACGGCGCTCGCCGAGCTGATCAGCACCCCAGCCAAAGACCGGCTTGGTCGCCGCGATGCGCAGCCCCGGGGCCTGCGATTGAGCTCGCTCACGCCGAACAGATCGGCGGCGCGAATGTTCATGCGAACAACATGGCGAGAAACGCCGATCGTTGGATGCGCAATCTCGCAAACGGGAACAGCAGTCCGCCCGCCCGACGAAGCACGGCTGGCGACACTTCTCCCCGCCTTGGCCGTCAATCGCTTCTCCTGCGCTCCGAACTATCGTAACTTCCCAACGATGCCCGAAACAGGGGCTGCAGAATCTCGATGCGCGTTCCAGGCAGCGTGCGTCATTCGCGCGCGAATCCCAAGCCACACACTGAAAGAGGAAATCGACGATGAAGCGCTACGAAGGCGGCTGCCACTGCGGCAAGGTACGGTTTGCAATCGAAGGCGATATCGTCGCTGCTTCCCAGTGCAACTGCTCCATCTGCACCAAGAAAGGCGTGATCAACACGCGCGTGGCGCCCGAACGGCTGAAGATGCTCCAGGGCAGTGAAGAACTTGCGCTCTATCAATTCGGCACGCTCACGGCCAAGCACTGGTACTGCAGACACTGCGGCATTCACGTTTTCGCCAATCCACGCCGAGCCCCGACGCAGTTCGCCGTGAACTTGCGCGCCTTGGACGACTTTCATCGCATCCTCCCGCAGCTGGTCGTGAAGCAGTTCGACGGGCAGCACTGGGAACAAGCGGTCGCGGCCGAAAGCGCGGGTCGTCCGTGACGCGAACGAGGCCATCCGCGAACATGCGGAGGGCCCCGAAAGCGGCTATTTCTGCCAAATCACCAGTTCTTCGCCCTCGGGCGTGAGCTTGGTGCCGAAAGGATCGCAGAATCCCTGCAACCGCTCGAGCGCTTCCTTCTCCTCGGCGGGATTGGAGAAGAACGTCTCGTTGATGTCGTTGTGCCGAACTGTGCGGAAGGCGACTCGCTGCAGCTGCTTGCCATCGTAAGTCAGGCGCACCGCCTCACCGATCCAGTCGCCGTGCTTGCGCCCGCCATGCCCGGTATGGAACGCGAAGTTGCCCAGCCCGTAGAAGACCGGCTTGCCCTTGTACATTTCCATCGGCAGCGAATAGTGCGGGCCATGACCGATCACGACATCCGCGCCTTCGTCGATGGCCGCATGGGCAATCTCGATCTGGTATTGCAGCACTTCTTCGAACAGCCCCCAGTGGTGGGACGCGACCAGGATGTCGCACTGCGCGCGCAGGCTGGCGAGGTCTTCCTTGTAGCGTTTGAGGTGCATCGGATCGGCCCATGTGACGACCAGCGGCGGCACGCCGGGACGATTGGCCGGCGGCAACTCGGGGCGCACCTTGTAGAGCAGCGGTTGATAAGCGGTGTGCCCCTGCAGCACGGCGATGCCGGGCGAATGATCGCCGGCTTCATGCCCCGTCGGCCAGTAGACCGAGCTGCGCTGGATGAAGCCGTAGCGGACACCCTTGCGCTCGACGATCACCGGCGCATACGCACTCTTGCGATCCAGGCCTGCTCCGGTGTTCGGAATACCCAGGGCCTTCAGTGTCGCGCAGGAGGAAGTGATGGCCTCCGCGCCGTAGTTGACGTTGTTCGCGTTACCCACCGCGTCGAGACCGAGCAGCTTGAGCGCCTCGCCGATCTTGGGCGGCGCAAAAAATCCTTCGTCGCGCAGTTCGTGCGTGTTGCTGCGGTCGTACAAGCAGCACTCGAGATTGGCGAACCGGCAGTCGGCGGTCGCCAGAGACTCCCGGACACGGCGAAACGGCACCGAGGGATCGGTGACGTTCATGAGATTGATATCGCCCAACAGGGCGAGCGTATGTTTCACGAGTGGAATCCTCCGGTTAAATGCACGCGGCACGGGCTGCCGATCATGCAGCAGATCGGCCCCTGGCGCCAGCCCGGGCTAGCGGCACCGCGCCTCTGTAAGACTCACACTCGCCGGAGCCCCCGTCCGGCGCTCCAGGCGGGGAGGCTGCGCAGGCCACGCGACCAGCGCCAGCCCACATCGAGCGCGCACTCGGCTCAGGCGCGGTGCGTGCGCCGCGAGCCGCTCAGATACACGGGGCGCGTCCCTGCTGGTTGCGCAATCGGCGCGACGACACCTGACGGACGTAGAATCGCCCTAGCCATCCAGGAGCGTGCCATGCCGAGCTTGCGTGTCGATCGCGATCTGCTACTGCATTATGTCGTCGATGACTACACGGATCCGTGGAGGCAACCGCAGACCGTCGTCTTGCTCCATGGCTTGGGCGAAAGCGGCGCGGTCTGGCACGCTTGGGTGCCTCATCTTGCGCGCGACTATCGCGTCGTTCGTCCTGATCTGCGCGGATTCGGCGATTCGACGCCGATGCCGGCCGGCTATGCCTGGAGCGTGGAAACGCTGGTGAGGGACTGCCTTGTCCTGCTCGACGCGCTGGCTGTCACACGCGTCCATCTCGTCGGCGCCAAGCTCGCAGGCACGATTGCACGGGCATTCGCCGCTCGACATCCGGAGCGCATGCACACGCTCACCGTTGTCGGCTCCCCTCCGCCGCTGTGGGCAGGCCGGGCCGAGAAACTGCCCGCACTAGTGGCCGAGCTGCGGCAACTCGGGATACGGGAGTGGGCCCGCAAGAGCATGGCAAGCCGCCTGGGAACGAAATTTTCCGCCGAAGGGCTGAAGTGGTGGGTCGACCTCATGGCGCGCACCGACCTCGAAAGCCAAATCGGCTTCATGCAGCACATCGAGTGCACCGACATCCGCGCCGATCTGCCGCGCATCCAATGTCCGACATTGGCGATTACCGCCAGCGGCAGCGGCGTGGCTTCCGTCGACGAGACACGCGCATGGCAATCGCAGATCTCCGGCTCCGAACTGAAGGTCATCGACAGCGACTCGTACCATGTCGCAGCCAGCGACGCGGACGCCTGCGCCAGTGCGACCTTGGCCTTCATGCGGCGCCACGCATGACGCGCCGCAACTTTTCTACGCCTGCCATTCGGCGCATACTGCCATACGTTTTCGCAGCCCACATGCACAGCCGAGGATAAGAATGGAGCTTGCTTCTCGCCGACACATGGCGCCGGACATTTCCGGTGCGATCGAACTTTGCTACACCAATGGCTGGACCGACGGGCTGCCCGTCGTGCCCCCGACAGCCGACCGTGTCGAAGCCATGCTCAAGGCCGGGGGCCTCGAGCCGAAAGAGCAGCTGGCCTATATCGAGAACCGACAGGTCACGGTCACCGCCGAGAAGGTCGCCGTCAACGCGGTCATGGCGGGCTGCAAACCCGAATACATGCCGGTCATCGCCGCCACGGTGCAGGCGCTCGCCGATCCCCTCTACGGATATCACGGCCCGGCGACCAGCACCTCCGGCTCCGCGGTCTTCATGGTGGTCAACGGTCCCATCGCGCGCGAACTCGACATCAATTGCGGCCACAACCTGTTTGCCCCGGGATGGCGCGCCAATGCGACGATGGGTCGAGCCATCCGCCTGGTGATGCGCAACGTGATCGGCAGCATCCCGGGCGAACTCGACCAAAGCTGTCTGGGTCACGGCGGCAAGTACTCGTTCTGCATCGCAGAGAACGAAGCGCAGAGCCCCTGGCCCGCGTTTCACACCACACGCGGCTTCAAGGCCGAGCAGAACGTGGTCACCATCTTCGCCGCCCTCGCACCGCACCAGTTTTCCAATCGCTTGAGCGCGGACCCGGAAGGCGTGCTCGACACCGCCTGCGCACACATGAAGATCTCGGCGGGCGCAGGTCGCCAGCAACAGCACGTGATCGTCTTCGGCGGCGAACACTCGGTCATCTTCGAGCGCGCCGGCTGGTCGCGCGAGCAGGTACAGCAGTACTGCTTCGAGCACTCGCAGTCCACGGTGGCGGAGCTCAAGCGTGCCCATGTGATTCCGGGAGACCTCGAGCCCGCAGACGAGCACACGATGTTTCCGCTGGTACAGACGCCGACGGACTTCCTGGTCATTTCCGCCGGCGGACAAGCCGGGGTGCAGTCGGCATTCATTCCCGGCTGGGGCAGCAAGAACGGGTCACAAAGCGTGAGCAGGGAGATTCGCCGCCCCTGAGGCTGCGGATCGAGTCGACATCAACACGAAAGGAGTCGATATGGCAGTGCAGATATTGGATCCAACGACGGAGGTTTCCGGCCGGCGCATCAATTACGCCGCCCGACCGGAGTCGTTCGCCGGCCTGCGCATCGGCCTGGTGGACAACACCAAGCACAACGCCGATCAGGTGCTGCTGCGCCTGGCAGCCATTCTGGAGAACGAGCACGGCGCCAAGACGCACATCATCCGTCGCAAGAAGAGCGCCGGGGCGGCGCCTCATGCCGAGATCATCGAAGAGTACAAGGGCGCCTGCGATATCATCATCGCCGGCGTCGGCGATTGAGGGTCATGCAGCTCGGGCAGTGTGCTCGACAGTATCGTATTCGAACAGCAAGGCATTCCCTCCGCGTCCATCATCACCGACGTGTTCCAGGCCACCGGCCGGGCCATGGCCCGCAGCTGGGGGTTGCCGAATTTCCGTTTCGTGATGATGCCTCATCCGATCGCCAACCTGAACGAGGAACAGCTCGATCAGCGCGCACGTGAGATCGCTCCCAAGGTGATCGAGCTGTTGCGGGAAGGTCAAGCCGACTGATCCCTCGTTCGGCGGCAAAGCGACAACGAACACGCCCGCGCATGCGGGCGTGTTCGTTTCGAGCCCCGGGCGATGGTCCGAGCCTGATGGCGCAACGGATCAGGAGGCCTGTTTGCTGCTTCGCTGTTCCAGCACCTTGATCAGCCCATCCACGCCGGAGCGCGCGAGTTCTGCCGTGAACGTGCCGCGATAAGTCTGCACCAGACTGATGCCCTCGACGATCACGTCGTAGACCTTCCAGGTATCCGCCTGCCGGGCGACCCGATAATCGACGGCCACCGACTCCTTGCCTGCCCGATGGGCGATCGTCTTCACCACGACCTCCGGGCCAGTGCCTTGTGGCGGCTTGACGTCGATCTTCTCGGCCGGCGTCACACCGTTGTTCAACGCAGCCGAGTAGGTGTCGATCAGCAAGCGTCGAAAGCCTGTAGTCAGCGCCTCCCGCTGCGATGGACTGGCCGTCTGCCAGGCTCGACCCACCGCCAAGCGCGTCATCCTCTCGAAATCGAAGTGCGGCAGCACCTTCTGTTCGGCCAGTTTCCGTAACAGCGCCGGATCCTTGTGCTCTCGCATCACCGCCAGCACTTCGGCCACGGTGGACCGCACCATCGCATCCGGGGACGGTTGCGCCCATGCCCAGGTGCTGGCCACCAACGCCACACCGCACAGCAGACGTGACCCTGTCTTCATCCTCGACACTCCGTGCAAAAAGATCAGTGGAGCGAGCCGCAAATTGCATGCCTCGCCAAGGCACGCCGGAGCACCTATAGTTCGATCTGGGCACCGCCCGAGCCGCTTTATCTGCCCGGCGCCACCGCCTCCATCGACCACCCGTCATGCCGGCACTCGAACCGGAGATTGCCGGAGCCCAGAGGATAGCCACACCATGAGCGCAGCCCTCCTCGCCTATCCCCACTTGTTGTCTCCCTTCGCGCTGGCAGGAAGACGGCTTCGCAACCGCGTGGTGCACGCCTCGATGACGACACGCCTGGGCGCGAATACGCGCGTTACCGATCGGCAGATCCAGTACTACGCAAACCGGGCGCGCGGCGGCACGGCGCTCATCGTCACCGAGCCACTGAGCATGGCGCGCCACCAGGAGATCCCCTTCAAGATCCGCGCCTGGAACGACGAGAACTGCGACGATCTCAGACGTTGGGCCGATGCGGTCGAATCCCAGGACTGCCGCCTGCTCGCGCAGATCCAGGATCCTGGCCGGGGACGTCATACGCCGGGCCGTTTGTCCGACCCGATCGGTGCCTCGGCACAGCCGGACGATCTGAGCTGGACGGTCCCGCGCGCCCTCGATGCCGGCGAGATCGAGCGCATGACCGCCGAGTTTGCGCAGGCGGCTGCACGCGTCAAGCGCTGCGGCTTCAGCGGCGTGGAAATCTCCTGCGGCCACGGGCATCTGTTTCATCAGTTCCTGTCGCCGTGGTCCAACTTGCGGGACGACGGCTACGGCGGCGATCTGCGCGGGCGCACCCGCTTCGTCGCGGAAATCATCGACGCCGTGCGAGCCGAGTGCGGCACCGATTTCATCGTCGGTCTCAAGCTGCCCGGCGACGATGGCGTGGCCGGCAGCATCGATGCCGAACAGGCCGCAGCGATCGCCTGCGAACTCGCTCGGGGCCGCAGCGTCGACTATCTGTGCTTCGCCCAAGGCAGCCATGCCCGGTCACTGGAGATGCATGTACCCGACGGCCATGCGCCGCGCGCCACCTACATGCCGCTGTTGAAAACCTTGCGAGCTTCGTTGCCCGCGATCCCCGTCATCGCCCTGGGACGCATCACCGACCCGGCCGAAGCCGAGGGCATACTCGCCCGGGGCGAGGCCGAGCTGATCGGGCTGGGCCGTCCCCTGGTGACGGATCCGGGCTGGGTCAACAAGGCAGCCGCCGATCGCGCGCACGACATCCGCTATTGCGTGTCGTGCAACGCCTGCTGGGGGCTGAACGTCACCGGACAACCGATCGCCTGCGACAACAATCCCCGGGTCGCGGCACCGGACGAACTGGACTATCGGCCCAAGCGCGCCTCGGCGCAGCGGCGCGTCACGGTCGTGGGCGCAGGCGTCGCCGGGCTCGAAGCGGCTTGGATTGCCGCCGAACGCGGCCATCGCGTCACCGTGTTCAGTCGCTCAGGCGAGGTCGGCGGAAAAGTCCGATTGCGAGCCTCTCTGCCCGGGGGAGAGGCGCTGAGCAGCATCTACGATTACCAACATGCCGCAGCGCTGCGCGCCGGGGTACGCTTCGAGTTCGGTGTCGATGCGGGGCTCGCCGATATCCTGGACACCCGTGCGGACGCCGTCATCCTCGCCACAGGCTCGACCATGATCCCGCCCCGCTGGCTGCCCGCCGAAGCGCACGCCGAAGGCTGGGTATGCGACGTGCGCGCCGCGATGACCGCACTGAAGCCTGTACGTGAGAAGCAGCCCGGGATCGCCGCGATCTTCGATATGGACCACACCGAGGGCACCTATGCGTGTGCCGAGCGCTTGCGTGAACTGTTCGATGAGGCATGGATCATCACGCCGCGGCACACGATCGCCGATGAAACCGCGCTCGTCACCCGACAGGGGATATTGCGCCGCCTGAGCCGCGCCGGGATCCGGATCGCCTGCTTGTCGGAGCCGCGCTGGAGCGAGCGCATGGAAAGCGGCGCACTGGAGATCGAGCATGTCTACACCGGCGAGCGCTCGCTGCTCGAGCCGCTCTCCTTCCTCGCCTATTCGACGCCCCGTCTGTCCGACCAGAAACTGCTCGGACCGCTGCGCGAGGCCGAGCTGGAGGTGCATCTGGTAGGCGACTGCCTGAGCGCACGCAACATCATGGCGGCGACGGCGGAAGGGCATAGTGCAGGCCACGCCGTATGAGTGCGGGCAACCGACGAACCACCCTTGCACCCAAGACGTCCCACGCGCAGCTGTTTGCAGGACATACAATTCATTGCGTGCGCAACTGGAGCGGCTGGCCAAGGCGACATCGAAGCGATGCGTCCGTTGGCGGCCAGGCCGGCCGCAACGAATCCATTAACCCACGAACGGGCGGATACCCATGGCACACGGCTTGAAACTGATGGTTTTCGATATGGCGGGCACGACGGTCGAGGATGGCGGTCAAGTACCAGCGGCCTTCAACGCGGCGCTGGCAGAGTGCGACATCCGGATTTCAGACGAGCAGTTGGCGGGCATCCGCGGCGCTTCCAAGCGCGAAGCCATTGCCGAACTCGTCGCCAAGTACGGCAGCCCGGCATGGCAAGGCCGATCCGAGGCCGTCTATGCCGCCTTCGTGCGGCACATGGAACGCGAGTTCAACGCAGGCGTGAAGGCATTGCCGGGCGCCGAAGAGACGTTCCGCTATCTGCGCTCCCAGGGCGTGAAGATCGCATTGACCACCGGCTTCGACCGGGACATCGCCAGCTTGCTGCTCGACGCGCTCGGTTGGAAAAGCATCGCCGACTGCTTCGCCTGCGGCGACGATGTGCCGCGCGGTCGACCGGCGCCCTATCTCGTCTTCCGCTCTATGGAGGCGACCGGCGTCGATAGCGTGCACGATGTCGGCACGCTCGGCGACACGGTGCTCGATCTGCAGGCTGGCTTCAACGCCGGCGTGCGCTTGAACATGGGGACGCTCTCGGGCGCCCACGGCCGGAGCAAGATGCAAACCCAACCGCATACCCACCTGCTGGCGAGCGTCGCCGATCTGCCGACCCTGCTGCAATCGCTCTGAGAAAGACGAAGCAGAAGTCTGATAGTAGAATGCGCGCTTTTGCTCCGCGCCCTGCGGAACAAGAGCTTTGAGCGGAGCCCAGCGTGCATATCCTTTGTCTCGACCTCGAAGGTGTCCTGATCCCGGAAGTCTGGATCGAGTTCTCCAAGCGCACCGCCATCCCGGAGCTCTCGCGCACCACCCGGGACGAGCCCGATTACGACAAGCTGATGCGGGCTCGTCTGGAAATCCTGCGCCGCCACAACCTCGGCCTGCCCGACATCCAGAAGGTCATCGACGGCATGGGCCCGCTGCCTGGCGCGCACGACTTTCTCGCCAAGATGCGCAGCCGCTTTCAGGTGATCATCCTGTCCGACACCTTCAGCCAGTTCGCCCACCCCTTGATGCGCCAGCTCGGCTGGCCGACCCTGTTCTGTCACGAACTGGTCGTAGGCGCCGACGGCATGGTCGAGAACTATCGGCTGCGGATGAAGGATCACAAGCGCGAGGCGGTGCGCGCATTCAAGGCACTCAACTTCAAGACCATCGCTGCCGGCGACTCCTACAACGACGTCGCGATGCTGGGCGAGGCGCACGCGGGCATCTTCATCCATCCGCCCGCGAACGTCATCGCCGAGTTTCCGCAGTTCCCGGTCACCCGCAGCTACGACGAGCTGGAAGCCGAGATCATGAAGGCAGCGGCCGACTAGTTTCCTGAGTCAACATTTCGCTGAACGAGCCGCTATGCGCTGCCCAGGCGCAGCATCTTCGTGATCGCAATCGCGATCATGGGCGCGGCGAATCCGATCACCGTCACCACGACCAGCAAGATGCCCAGTTCGCCGTAATCCGCGGGCACGGTGACGCTGCCGGTCGCATCCTTCACTTCCCGCGTGATGGTGAAGATGCCGTTGAGGTATTTCGTTCCCAACTGCGACGCCGACAGCGCCAGGTTGGTGAACGATGCCATCACCGCGAAATAGGTCGCCTTGAGCGCGTTGGGCGCCGAATGCGCGATCCAGGCCAGCATGGGAATCATCGCGATCTGTCCCAGCGGCGATTCCAGCGCCGTGTTGACGATCGCGATGAAGCGCGCGTCCACCACCCCGCCGGTCATTGCCGCCGTCCAATGATGCAAGTCGTAGTAGAGCCCCAGCATGGGCAGCGACAGCAGCGTCCCGCAGATCGTCAACGTACCCACGACATAGGCGATCGAACGCTCCGCCATGAAGCGGCGGAAGATGAACATGCCGAAGAGCGTCAACGCAGTACCGATGAAGCCCAGTATCGCGAAGAACTGCTGATCGAATTTCAGATCGTCGATCATCCACCAGCTCATGCCCTCGCCCGGGGAAGGGACCGCCCGAAAGACGAAGATGATGACGGCCGTTCCGACCAGCGTTCGGCGCGCCTGCGGATCGAGCACCCGCGTAATGCGCGCGATCAGGAAGATCACGATGGCCATGGACCCGGCAAACACGATCTCCGCCGCATAAGCGTTCCTGGAAAAGCCCACGCCGAGCGAGAACGCGACGAACACCAAGCTGCCGCCGAGGATCCACCAGTTGGCCTGCGTCCGCTCGTCGCCCGGCGTGACGAGATCGATGGCGTCCGCACTCATTCCCAACCGCGCGAGCCGCCGCTGCTCCCGGCGCACGAGCACGCCCTGGAACACGACGCCGAACACCGACACCAAGGGGATGACGAGCGCCATCGCGTAGATGCGCGCATACGTCGCCGCCTTCACCTCCTGCGGCATCGACTGCACGTCGCTGAACATCACGACGTTGACGACCGCCACCATCAGGCTGCCGCCTATGATGGCCACCCGCCCGAGCGTCTGCATCGTGGTGTTCATGAGCTTGCGCTCGGCGTCCGCCACCGGCTGCCCGTGCGCATCGATGCGCGGGACTGCCTCGACCGTCATCGCATCGGCGACCACGTCCTGCAGCACGTAGCCCACCGGGGCGAGCAGTACCGCCAGCACATACCAGCTCGACACGGGCATGATGGCTTGCATCGCCTCGCCGTGCGCGATCAGGCCGTACATGATGCACAGGCTCGCCGCGATCAGCGAGGCGCCCAGATAGACCAGCACGGACTTGTAGCGCCAGAGCAGATCGACCAGATGGCCGAGCGGCATCTTCAGTGCCCAGGGAATGCCGGCCCAGAAACCCAATGCAGCCAGAAACTCGGCCGAGAGCCCCAGATACTCCTTGACGAAGAAGGTGCCGACGATGCCGGTCAGGCCCGAGACGCCGGCGGCGACGTAAACCATCAGCGGCGGCAGGTACGAGAGGCGCATTTCGCGCCCCAGGCTCAGGATGTTGCGATCGATCCAGCCGGCGATGGACATGAGGAACCTGCAGTAGGGAGGGCGCGCCGCGCGACCACGCCGCGACAGCGGCGAGCGAGTGTATCATCGGCAGGGGTGGACACCGCTCGCATCAATCGTCGCCGGGCCCTCGGGCTGTTCGCCGGGACGCTCGCTCTTCCGCTCATGGATGCCATGGCCGCATCTCAGACACTCATCGACACGCGCATCGCCCCCGCCGCCGGCCAGACACTGCCGGTGATCGGGCTGGGCACGTATCAGACGTTCGATGTCGGCACGGCCGCCGCGGAGCGTGCGGAACTCTCGGAGGTCTTGCGCGCCTTGGCCGGGCAAGCGGGGGCCGTGGTGGACTCGTCCCCCATGTACGGACGCGCCGAGGGCGTGGTCGGCGACCTGGCGCACGAACTGCGACTGCATCGTTCGCTCTTCATGGCCACCAAGGTATGGATTCGCGGCGAAGCGGCAGGCGTCGCGCAGATGGAGGATTCCTTGCGCTTGCTGCGAACCGAACGCATCGACCTCATGCAGGTGCACAACCTCGTCGACTGGCGCACCCACCTCAAGACCCTCAAGCAATGGAAGGCCGACGGGCGCGTGCGCCACATCGGCGTCACGCATTACCATTCAGGCGCCTACGAAGAACTGATGAGCGTCATGCGCACCGGCGAGTTCAGCTTCGTGCAGTTCAACTATTCGATGGCCGAACGCGAAGCCGAGGCGCGGCTGCTCCCGTTGTGCGCGGAGCTGGGCATGGGCGTGATCATCAACCGCCCTTTCTCGCAGGGCGATCTGTTCCCGCGCGTCCAGGGCAAGCCGCTGCCTGCGTGGGCGAGCGAGTTCGATTGCAGCAGCTGGGCGCAGTTCTTCCTCAAATGGATACTCGGCCATCCGGCGGTCACCTGCGTGATCCCCGGAACCCGGCGACTGCGTCACCTGCAGGACAATCTCGCAGCCGGCCGCGGGCGGCTGCCGGATAGCGCGCAGCGAGCGAGGATGCTCGCCCATCTGAAGTCGCTGTGAACCGCGCCCCCATGCCTGCCACGCTTCGAGGCCTGATTCTGCTCCTGGTGCTTCTGGGGCTGGGCGGTTGCAGCACCGTCAAGATCGCCTACAACCAAGCCGACCATGTCGCCGCCTGGGCAGCCGACGACTACTTCGATCTCAGCAGCGAGCAGCGGCAGCTGTTCAAGGTCCACTTCGATCGCTTCCATGCCTGGCACCGGACCACACAGTTGCCCGACTACGCGACGCTGCTGGAATCCGCCCAGCAGCGGGTGCGTGCCGGCGTCACCCCGACCGACGCCGAATGGCTCGCCCAAGCCGTACAGGCCCGCTTTCAGACGATGGTGCGGCACGCCTACAAGGATACGGCACACCTGCTGTCGCAATTGCGAGACGAGCAACTGCACGCCGCTCGCAAGGAGTTCGATGAACGCAATCGCAAGTATGCAAAGGAAATCGGCGTGGGCGCATCGCCCGACGAGCAGCGACGACTGCGCGCCCGCCGGCATGTCGAGCGCATCGAACAATGGACAGGCCCGCTGGATTCCGCCCAGGAAGCGAAGTTGCGCGAACTGAGCCGGTCGCTGCCCCTCCTCACCGAGCAGCGCTTTCAGGAGCGCGTACGCCGCCAAAACGAATTTCTTGCGCTGTTGCAGCAGCGCAAGAACACCGAGGTCTTCGCGCCTCGTCTGCGAGACTGGCTGCTGGCTTGGGACCGCAACCGCCCGGCGACCTATCAGACCGAGCACGCTCAGTTCATGGCGGCCAACATGCGCATGTACGTCACGATGCTCAATCTGCTCACCCCCGAGCAGCGCCAGCATATGCAGTCCGTCATGCAGCGATATCAGGACAACTTCCGCGAACTCGCCGCACAGGTGCCCGCCCGGCAGACGGCCGGGCAAGCGCAGTGTCCTGAGTCCGAGAGTCGCTGCTGACAGCGTGCGCCTTCCGCCACGAGTCGCAAGCGCGCGGGCGCGCATATAATGAGTGCACTTTCCCGGGACTCGCACATGCTCACTTATCCAGGCCGGATCCAATCCAAGTTGCCCAACGTCGGCACCACCATCTTCACGGTGATGTCCCGCCTCGCCCTCGAACACAATGCGATCAATCTCTCGCAGGGCTTTCCCGACTTCGACTGCGCCAAGGACTTGCGGGACCAGCTGACCAAAGCGGTCAATTCCGGATTCAACCAGTATCCGCCGATGGCCGGCATCCCGATCCTGCGCGAGCGAATCGCGGAGAAAATGGCGCGCCTGTACAGCGTGGACTACGACCCCGAACACGAAATCACCGTCGTCCCGGGTGCGACCTACGGCATCTTCACCGCGGTGGCGAGCTTCATCCGTCCAGGCGACGAAGTCATCATGTTCGAGCCCACCTACGACTGCTACCAGCCCGCGGTGGAAACCGCCGGCGGCACCTCGGTGTTCGTGCCGCTGGAGGCGCCCGACTACCATGTCGACTGGAGCAAGGTGCAGGCCGCCATCACGCCGCGCACCCGCATGATCATGCTCAACACCCCGCACAACCCGACCGCCACCGTGCTCTCCGCGGAGGACATGCGCGTGCTGGAGGGCCTGCTGCGCGGCACTGACATCGTCGTGGTGAGCGACGAGGTCTACGAGCACATCGTGTTCGACGGCCACGCGCATCAGAGTGCGACGCGTTTTCCCGGCCTGGCCGAGCGCACCCTGTTCGTGTCTTCCTTCGGCAAGACCTACAGCGTCACCGGTTGGAAGATGGGCTATGTCTGCGCGCCGAAAGAACTGACCACCGAATTCCGCAAGGTGCACCAGTTCAACGCCTTCGTCTCGAACGCGCCGGTGCAGTACGCGTTCGCCGAGTACATGAAAAACCCGGCGCCCTATCTGGAACTCGCGGCCTTCTACCAGGCGAAGCGCGATCTGTTCCGGGAAGGCATCGCGGCATCGCGCTTCCGGCTGATGCCCAGTCGCGGCACGTTCTTCCAGTGCGTCGGCTACGAGGCCATCACCGACGAGCGCGACACGGATCTTGCCGTCCGCCTTACCAAGGAGCGGGGCGTGGCCTCGATTCCGGTCTCGGTCTTCTATCATCAGCCGCGCTACGACAAGGTGCTGCGCTTCTGCTTCGCCAAGAGCGACGACACCCTGAAACGCGGCGCAGAGATCTTGTGCAAGATCTGACCCCCCGGGCCTGGCGGGATTTCCTGCTGGGCCTGGCTGATCGCGCCGATGCGATCGCCCGACGCTGGTTTCGGTGCGACGATCTCGACGTGGCGACGAAGGCGGATCGCTCGCCCGTCACTGCCGCCGACTTGGAAATCGAACGCGAGCTGCGCGCGATGGCCTGCGCGGCCCATCCTGCGCTCAGCCTGGTCGGCGAAGAATATGGGTCGAGCGCGGGCGGGCACATCAAGCTCATCCTGGATCCCATCGACGGCACGGCGAACTTCGCCCGCGGCATTCCCATCTTCGCGAGCCTGCTGGCGATCGAGGTCCAAGACGAGCTGGTCGCCGGTGTGGTCAGCGCTCCAGCCCTCGGCACACGCTGGCATGCGGCTCGCGGCTGCGGCGCGTTCCGCAACGACCGGCCCATCCGTGTCTCGCGTGTCGCGTCGATCCAGGAGAGTCAGGTGTTCCACGGCGGCATGGCAGGAGCCGAGCGTACCGGTGAATTGCCCGGCCTGATGACCCTGCTGCGCGCCAGCAAGCGACAGCGCGGCTTCGGAGATTTCTACCAGCACATGCTCGTCGCCGAAGGGGCTGGCGAAGTTTCCATCGACACGGGCCTGGCCCCTTGGGACATCGCCGCGCTGGTCGTGGTGGTCGAGGAAGCCGGCGGGCGCGCAACCACGCTCGAAGGCACGCAGGACATCCATGGTCGCAGCCTGCTTTGCACCAATGGCCTGCTGCACGAATCCGCGCGCACGATGCTGCTGGGCGCGGCGCAATGAAGCGGCTGGCGTCGCGGCCGAGCCGGCCTATAATCATGCTTCATACTGGGGCCCACAGCGGTGATCGATCATCCTGCGCGCTAGGCGCTCGGTTCGTACTTTGCTGCACGAAAGATGCCGAAAATCGACGTCATGCTTGGTCGCAATCTTTCGCCCGAAATTCAGTCTGGCCGCGGCTGGTTTCGCCCCGCGCGACGACTGCGGGGTTGCTGCCACTCGCTTAGCCGGCGCCCGGCGCACGGCAAATCAGCGACGAACCCCGGGCCGGTCGAACTCGACATTCGCCTGAGCCGACTGGAATGAAGACGACGCCGTTCGTGTGGACCGTGCTGCTGGTCATGATCCTGGTCGCCTTGATTGCCTATGCAATCGTCAAGGTCCGGCGCGCCCGAGAAGAGCACAGAGCACGCTCCGACGAGCGCGCTGCTGCAATGCTGCTCGCCATGCACCAGGAGAGCGCGAAACCGCGCCCCGCCGCACCCGTCCAGCCCCAATCCACCGCGCCGGCGCGTCCGATCCCGTCACGCCACCCCGCCGGCCTGAAGCGCAGACCACGACTGCTCGACGATAGGCAGCGATTGCTGTATCTCGTGCTGCGCGCGGCGCTGACTGATCATGTGATCATGACGAACATACGCGTGGCCGACTTGGTCGACACCACCGCAGCGAGCACGAACGCCAACCAGGAGACGCGCTTGCAACGCTTGCTCCACGAGCGCATCGACTGCGTCGTCTGCAACGGCGAACTGGTGCCGATCGCTGCCGTGATGGTGTACGACCAAGCCGTGGCGACCCCGCTGGACGAGCGCATCAAGGTGGATGCCCTGCGCGAACTGGGCGTGAAGTTCTTGCGTTTCCGGGCCGACAACTTGCCCAAGCCGGCAGAGATGCGCGGCCACATCCTGAGCTGAATTCCAGAACCCCGCTTGACGAGGAGTACCGACCTTGGCCGATACCGACCTGATCGAAATGCGCCGCGACCTCGCGTGCGCCCTGCGCTGGGCAGCGCGCTACGGCTTGCACGAGGGCGTGTGCAATCATTTCAGCGTGCGTCTACCCGGCGTCGAGGAGCGATTTCTCATCAACCCCCAGGGACTGCACTGGTCGGAACTCACTGCAGGCGACCTGCTCGTCGTGGCATCGGACGGCCGCGTGCTGGAAGGCCGGCATACGGTGGAGCCGACTGCGTTCTTCATCCATTCGAGCATCCATCGCGCCTTGCCCGAGGCCTTTTGCGTGATGCATACCCACATGCCGTATGCGACCTCGCTCACCGTGGCTCAGGACGCGCACCTGGAATGGATCAGCCAGAACGCCTTGCGCTTCTACGGGCGCGTGGCCTACGAGGACGCCTATAACGGCCTCGCCCTCGATGCGGAGGAAGGCACTCGACTCGGCCACAAGCTTCGAGGCGCCGATGTGCTGTTCTTGGCGAATCACGGCGTCATCGTACGCGGCGCATCGATCGCGGCAGCCTTCGACGATCTCTACTATCTCGAGCGTGCTTGCGCGCTGCAATTCAATGCCTTGGCCATGGGCAAGCAACTGCGCGTCGTGCCTGACGAGATCTGCAAGCGCACCGCGCAGCAGATGTCCGGCGAGTCGCAACAAGCGGCACTGCACCTGGCCGCGCTCAGGCGGATCCTCGATCGGGAGGCGCCCGAGTGGGCGGACTGTGCCTAACAACGCGCGTCAGCGATGCCGTGCAATCAAGCTGCGTGGCATCGCGGCCGCACCAGGGCGCCGAGGCGCGTGGCGCCTGCGCAGCACGTTGCTGACTCGGGTTCCCGCAGCGCGGCCCTAGAAGTCGATGCGTCCGATGAGGCTCAGCGACTCGTTCTTGAACCGGTCGCGCCCCGCGGTGTTGAGGTATTCGAGGTTCATCGTGAAGCGACGCCCGCCGTAAAAACGCAGGCCCACGATCCATTCGATCTCGTCGCGATCGTCCGGCTGCACCGCGCCCACCGCCGTAGGCAAACCGCCACCGCTGCGACCCTCGTTGCGTGACGTGTCCCGACGATAGATCGCCGCGCCATGCAGTTGCCAGTTCCTGTTGATGCCATAGCTGCCATCCACGCCCAGAAACGCCTGCCCCAAGGACACGGTGCGATCTGCGACGATGCGCGCGCTGGGTCCTCCGGTCTCCCTGTACCCATCCTGCTCCTCGCGTGCATGCAGGTAACCGACGCGGCCCCCGAAGCCCCAGGGGCCGATTTGCCGGGAGGCGTTCATCACCAGCGACCAGAGCGTACGATCGCTGTCGTAACTTCCCCGAACGATCAGAGGAATCCCGACCGGCGAGGTCGGGTCCAGCCGCGCCTGCGTGGTTTCACCCCAGCCCCGACCGAGCGTCATGTCGACGCTGACGGCATCGCTCACGAGGTAGCTCGCATAGGCGGTCAGGGTCGTCGCCTCGCCGTCCTGCCCGCCTGCGTTATAGAACGTGCGCGTATCGACGCGCTCCTCCGCCAGTGCCGCCCCCAAGAGCAGACGCGACGCGATCAGCCTGTCGACCCCGAGGCTGACCATATCGATCTCCGCTTTGTAGGGGGCCACCGGCACGGTGCCTTCGAAACGTGCCCGCGAACCCGACGCCCAGAGCCCCCATCCCGATGCGGGCGCGCCCAAGGCGGCGATATCCCCGCTCGCAGCCACCAGCACCGGCCGCAGACTGGCCCTGCGATCGCGCTTGTCCTGCTCGCCTTGCGGATTCACCGGTCGAGTCAAGAACACACGTAGCGTATCGAGCGACGTCACGACCCCTGACACCCCATTGAGGCAGGCGCTGGGATTTTGCACCGAACATTGGCTGACATCGAACGAGTTCGAAGGCACGGAGGGCACTGGGGGCAGGTTCTCCGGCGGCCCGGACAAGAACTCCGATTCAGCCTGCGTCACCGACGTCATCCCCAGGCTCGCCAGCAATGCGGTGCCTATGACGAAACGCTTGTTCATGACACGTCTCTCCTGTTCATAAAGTCTTGAAGCTATCGCATCAGCGCGGCAACCGAGGCACCTGCAAGCGCTGAATCGACTGCATGCTGCGCAGCAAATTCTCGACCGATCGAATCTGCATGCGCCGAGGCGGGCTCGGCGCACTGAACTCATCGGCGATTTCAGTGCCGAAACCGGGCTCGTCGATGAGCACGCCACCGAACTGGTTCGAGACTTCGATCGCGTTGGCCGCAGTGCCGTTTTCCTGCTCGAGCAGCACGACCACCGCCGAATTCTCGCGCACCTCGCCGCCGAAATGCGTGCCGCGTATGCCGATGGTGGACGTTGGGAAGATGTTCACCTGCACCGCGCGCGGCCGATTGCGGGCGATGAGCCCGGTCACGATGCGAAACGTGCCCTTGAGGATGCTGGCGACGAAAGCAGCGTCGTCGCGATCGGTCTGGAATCGATCCACGGTGAAGATCGCCTCGGGCCCCAGCCAGGCGTCGGTCTTGTCGGCGAAAGCAATGCGCACGGCACTGCCCTTCGCGGTCGACACGGTGTCGGTGACGCGCAGTTGCAAATCGAGTGACAGCGGCCTCGCAGGCTCCCCCGGCGCTTGCACGACGCCGCCGCCTCGAAGATAGGCAATCCGCCCCACCGGATCGGCTGCCCATGCCCCGAAGGCGAACACCCAGCAAAGCGTTGCCAAGCTCCAACCGAGAACCTGCCTACGAATCGACAACGCACGCCTCCATAACGCACGACGGATGCCGGACGCACCGCTGATCGGCCCAAGCCTAGCCGCCGGTGAGCGCGCAGTCCAGGACAGCCGAGGTAATGCGCGCGCGCAAGGTCGGCTTCGTAGGCACAAATGCGACAACAATTCGCCCATGCGATGGCTCGCATCCGCCCAAAGCGCAGGCGCTCGCCGCCTCCATGGCGCGAGAGAAATTCGACAGGCATCTGGCGGGCCGGATGCCTCTACGCCATAGCGCGTAGCACGCCCTGGGGCATATCATCCTGGACAAACCGTAAGGCCTTTGGCATCGTGCGGGCCTCTGGCGCACCAACGCATGTTTGTGGCGTTGGCTCTTGCATTCGCCATGAACCGCCCAAGATGGATGAGAGCATCATTGCGTCATGCTGACTGATACGGCCATCCGCGAGCAGATCCCGCGACTCAGACGCTACGCTCGAGCACTGACGAGCAATCGCGATGCCGCGGACGATCTGGTCCAGGACACCCTCGAGCGCGCACTGTCACGCAGCGCTCTCTTCCGGCCCGGTGGCAACCCCCGGCCGTGGCTTTTCACCATCATGCACAATGTATTCGTCAATCAGGTTCGATCGGCGGCAGCGCGCAGAACATCGCAGATTGGCGACGATTTCATCGAACCGGCCAGCCAGGATACGTCTCAAGACGGCCTCGCTTTGCGAGATCTCGAACGCGCGCTCGCGCAGGTACCGGGCGACCAGCGAGAAATTCTGCTTCTAATCGGACTGGAAGAGCTTTCTTATGCGGAAACGGCAGCCGTAGTCGGCATTCCCGTCGGCACGGTCATGTCGAGGTTGTCTCGAGGGCGCGAAAAACTGCGAGCAGCACTCGCCGGAGCAACCGAAGTCGCGTCGCTGAAGGTGATCAAATGAGCATGGCGCCGATCACCGAAGAAACTCTGCACGCCTACGTCGACGACCGTCTTTCGCCGAGCGAGCGAGCCGATGTCGAGCAATACCTCGTGCAGCATCCGCAGCACGCGGAACGGGTGGCCGACTACGAACGCCAGCGCCGGATGCTCCAGGAGGCGTTCGGGCCCGTGCTGGAGGAATCCATTCCGACGCGACTGAAGATGAGGCCCCCACGCTCGCCCATGATGGCATGGCGGGTTGCTGCGGTGATCACCTGGATCGCAGTCGGCGCGATCCTCGGCTGGGGTGTGCGCGACCGTCAGGCACCTCCCGACACAAGTGCGGCTTACGAACAAGATCTGGTCGAACGGGCTCGCCTCGCCCACGTCATCTATACCGCGGAGAATCGACGCGCGGTAGAAGTCGCCGCGACGCATGAAGACGAAATGATCCGCTGGCTTTCCAAGCGGATGAACGCCGCAGTGAGGGTCCCCGATCTCACCGAGTTCGGCTTCCAGGCGATGGGCGGCCGTCTGCTGCCTGGCACCGACGGTCCGGCTTGCCAGATCATGTACCAGAATGCCGACGGCAAACGACTGACGATTTATCTCTCGCGCGACCCGGGCAAGGTCAGGCCGGTACGCTTCAGCGACCAGGAACTCGTCCACGTCGTGTTCTGGAGCGACGGGACTTTGGCGTTCGCCGTAAGCGCCGAGATCGATCGCGAGGCCTTGGCACGCATCGCGGCGACGATCGCCCAGGGCTCGCCCGGGTAACCCGCGCCTCGCGACCACGACGAGCCGAAAGGCCGCCGACGCATCGCCATGCCCTCGCGCTGCGAAACCCAAGGCAACCGTTCCCGCCGGCCGGCCCTTCACGATGCCCCTAGTGTCCTGAGTCAGAAATTCGCCGAACAAAAGCGCCGAGAATCGACGCCATACTTTGTCGGAAATCCTCGCCAGGTGTCCAACCTGGCTGCGGTTTCCTTCGCGTCTGACGACGATTTCGACACTTTTGTCGCTGAGGCAGTAGCGATACCGTTCGGCAAAATGTCAACGAATCTCCGACTCAGGACACTAGCAATCGGCGGCGTGCCAGTACGCGACCGCCCGGGCGGAATCGCGCAACGAACCTGTTACGATGACCGACGCCCCTGCGGTCGAGATGTCGGTATCGAAGCAGCGAGCGCCGGGCGCCGAGTGGGCTCAGAACGCCTTTCCCAGGCGGAACTCGCGTCGGGAAGAACCTAGCGCAGGAGAAGGCTCTGGTGGAAAACAAGACCCAGTTCAACGTTTGGTACTTCGTTATGGCGACCATCGCCGTGCTGTACCTGGCGGAAGCCTGGCAGCAGTATCGCCAGGTCGAGCCCATCCCCTATAGCGAATTCCAGACGCTGCTGGAAGCGGGAAAGGTGAGGGAAATCGCGATCCTGGACAATGTCATCCAGGGCACCCTGCATCAGGCCGGATCCGACGGCCGCGACAAGTTCATCACCACTCGCGTCGAAACGGATCTTGCGCGCGACCTCGCCAAATACAACGTCGAGTTCACCGGGGTCGTGCAGAGCACCTGGCTCAGGGACATCCTGGGCTGGGTGATTCCGGCCCTCGTCTTCTTCGGCCTGTGGATGTTCCTGATGCGCCGATTCGCCGAGAAGCAAGGGCTCGGCGGCGGCTTCATGGCGATCGGCAAGAGCAAGGCCAAGATCTACATGGAGACGGATACCAAGGTCACGTTCGACGACGTGGCCGGTGTGGACGAAGCCAAGGACGAACTCAAGGAGGTCGTGAACTTCCTCAAGTCGCCGCAACAGTACAGCCGGCTCGGCGGGCGGCTGCCCAAAGGCGTGCTGCTCATCGGCCCGCCCGGCACCGGCAAGACGTTGCTTGCCCGCGCCGTGGCCGGCGAAGCCGGCGTCCCGTTTCTTTCCATCAGCGGCTCGGAGTTCGTCGAAATGTTCGTCGGCGTCGGCGCGGCACGCGTTCGAGATCTGTTCGAGCAGGCGCGCCTGAAAGCCCCCGCCATCATATTCATCGACGAGCTCGATGCGCTCGGTCGGGCGCGCGGCGCCTTCGGCGGCATGGGTGGGCACGACGAGAAGGAGCAGACGCTCAATCAGCTGTTGGTCGAAATGGACGGATTCGACCCGAGCGCCGGTCTGGTGCTGCTGTCGGCGACCAACCGCCCCGAGATCCTGGATCCCGCGCTGTTGCGGGCAGGCCGCTTCGACCGGCAGGTGCTCGTCGACCGCCCCGACCGTCCCGGCCGCGTGCAGATTCTCAATGTGCATCTGAAGAAAGTTCGCCTGGGTACCGACGTCAGCGCCGAGGAGATCGCCGCATTGACTCCCGGATTCTCCGGTGCCGATCTCGCCAATCTCGTCAACGAAGCCGCGCTGCTTGCAACACGCCGCGATGCCGGCGCCGTGGACATGCAGGATTTCAATGCCGCCATCGAGCGCATCGTCGCCGGCCTGGAGAAGAAGAACCGCCTGCTCAACCCTCATGAGCGACGCGTCGTCGCCTATCACGAAATGGGACACGCTCTGGTCGCGAGCGCGTTGCCCGGCAGCGACCCGGTGCACAAGATCTCGATCATCCCCCGCGGCGTGGGTGCACTCGGCTACACCATCCAGCGACCGACCGAGGACCGCTTTCTGATGACTCGCGCGGAGCTGGAAAACAAGATGGCCGTGCTCCTGGGCGGGCGAGCAGCCGAGCACATCGTGTTCGAGCACCTCTCCACCGGCGCAGCCGACGATTTGCAGAAAGTCACCGACATCGCACGCTCGATGATCATGCGCTACGGGATGGATCCGACGCTCGGCCATGTCGCCTACGAGGCGGAGCGCCGCTCGTATTTGAGCGAAGCCGGGGGCGCCAGCGATCGCACTTACTCCGAAGAAACGGCACGAGACATCGATCGCGCCGTCCGCGCGCTTATCGAGAAGACGTTTCAACGCGCCGTCGGTCTGCTGAACGAACGCCGCACGCTCCTGGAGGCCGGCGCGCAGCAGCTGCTGGCGCAGGAGACCATCACGGAAAAGGAATTGAAGCTGCTGCTGCAAAGTGCGCCGGCATGAAACGGCATCGGCGCGCAATGCGATGTTTTCGGCATGACCACGGCATCGCTCGTTGCGGCACTCACAGCGACGCCATCGAGCCCAGCGGCCACCTATGCCCGCCCCTCTTTACTCCTTGAGCGGCGGCGCTCCGGGCGGCAATTTCCCGTAGCGTCGGAAATACTCCCGGTCTAGCTCTGCATCCGTCTTGTAGTGGGCGACGCGCAATGCGTAGCGCTTCCAGTTCTGCAGCCTGGACGGCACGTTCTTCGTCTCCTCCTCCCAGTAGCGATCCCCCAGAACGACGTTCTGGTCGGCATCCATGAGCCAGTTCGCTTTCGAGCGCTCGCTGCCGAACAGATACAGTCGGTCCTTGTGGATCGCGAATACCGTGGCACCGATGTTGGCCTTGAGCGCGTAAGGCGCACCGGCCGCGCAGAACCCGCTGTACTGCGGAACGTAGCGCACCGGGTCGGAAACGAAGCGCTTGCGATTGGCCTCGCTCACGAAGCGATAGCTGTTGCCCTCGTGCTCGGCGCGTATCGAAGGATCTCCCTTGATCGGCTTGCGCTCAGTGAAATAGGCGACCGGGTCATTGCCCGTGAGCATAAGCCGCGCGTCGTCGCCTTGCCTGATCGTGTTGTGCAGGGTGCCGCATCCGGACAGGAACAGCGCAAAGACCAGGACAACCAAACGCCATACCAACGTGCTGCGGGAACATGTGGGATTCATACGGCCTCCGAGGCATAAGTCGAGTCGGCGACATTCCCTACGACGACTGCGGAATCGAATCCGAGCAGACGATGGATATCGGCATAGCGCGCCTCGATGTCGGCGAGATCGCTTCCGCCGAGGTTCACCACCATGTAGCGATAGCTGCCCAACCATTTCATCTCGCGGCGCAGGGCGGCACCGCGCTTCAGATAGAGCATCAACTCGGCATCCGGATGGCGCGCAGCCACTTGTTCGAGCTGGCTGCGGCCCGGGTGACGGTCGAGCGGACGACCATCGAAGCGTCGTCCGACGCAACTGGCGGCGACCGCACTGCAACGGGCACCGTCGATCGGCCGCAGTTGCGGCGCATCCCCGCAGGCGAGGTCGAGCAACGCTCGGTGCGGATCGAAACCGCCTACCCGTGCATACAGACCGGCGAGCTGCGAGGCCATGCGTGGGTTGATTTCGATCAGCGTGATGCCCCCGGTATCCGGGTTCCAGATCGCCTCCATGTTGAAGAAGCCGTGGTCGTAGCCGAGTTCGGCGAAGGTGCGCTCTGCAATGGCCCGTAGGCGGTCAATCGCCTCGGCCGGCACCCGCGAAGGATGCACGAACCGGCGGAACTGGTCCGTCCCCGGGTACATCTCGGCATCGGCCGTGCCGAGCAGATGCAGATTTCCTCGATGCATCCATCCGTCGAGGTTGATCTCGATGCCCGTTGCCGGCGCCTCGGCGATCAGATGATGCGCATCCAACGTCTGGTGGGGGGCGTAGAGCGCAGCCAGATCGTTGTAGGGCTTCACCAGTCGGCGGATGATCCATTCCTCGGTGGGCGCGAAACTCAGATGTCGAGCCAGTTCGGCGGCATCCTGCACCTTGCGCGTGAGCACCGAAAAAGTCGCTCGCACGGGCTTCACATAGAAGGGAAAGGGCAGACCGAGCGCGTCGGCGTCGAGGCATCCGAACGCAAAGACCGAGAAAGCCGGCACGGCTTCCGGAGCGGCCCGGCGCTGAGCAAGCCGCGAATAGTACTTGTGTTGGGCAGCGATGACCGCGCCGGGCGGTGTGCCTGGCAGGCCGAGCCGATCGGCCAGTGCCGCGGCGATGGTCGCACCGAAGTATTCGTTGTTGCTGACGACACCATCGATACGACCCCGCCAGCGCGCGGCCAGCTTGTCGACGTAGCGGCACGCATCGAAGGTAGCCAAGCGCAGGTTCGACGGAAATCTGAAGAGATCGAACCCCTCGAAGACGAGTTCGGTATCGGTCCCCGCAGCACGCACGAGCGCCTGAGCATCCCACTCCTTCGGAAACAGCACGAGCACACGGCGTTTCGTTCGGCGCATGTCGAATCAAGCCTTCTCGCCTGGCGTCGAGACACGCACACGTGCCGACGCCAGATAGTTGGTGCCCAGCATGACCGAGCGCATCTCGAACGCCTCGAGGCTGGGCAGGATCAGCGCCCAGGGCACATCGAGTCCTCTCAGCGTCGTGACATAGGGACGCGCCTTCGCGATACGCCAGGCACGCAGCGGCCACAGCCACGCCGGCGGATGCTTGATGCCGGCGAGGGCAACCCGCGCGCCTGGGCGAGCGTGGGACAGTATGTTCGCCAATGCGCAAGGCGACTGCAGGACATCGTGCGTGTAATTGAAGAGCAGCGCGTCGTAAGGGCCGTCGAGCGCGGCCGATTCGAGAGCAGCAGTGCAGGCACGAACATTGGCCCACCCAGAAACGGCGATGCGCCGCTCGGCCAGCGCGACCATATCGGCACTCACATCGACACCGACGACGACCCCGCGCTCGCCCACCTCTTCACGCAGCCGCGGGAACGAAAGCCCGGTGCCGCAAGCGACATCCAACACGCGGTCGCCCGCCTGCAGCCGCAGCAGATCGATGGTCCGATGGCGCAACTCGAGTGTGCGGCGAGCGCTCGCGTCGTAACCCGCCGCGCGCTCCCGGTACTTGCGGGCCGCGCGCACCGGGTCGGGGCCGGCCGAGGGGGTCATGCTCGATCCATCCATTCGATCTTTCGTGCTAGGCGTCATGCCGGCGTGCCGACGGGCTCGAGGTGTGCTCTGTGCTCGAGGCTGCGCTTACGTAAGGAATGTTACCGAGGATCCATTCGTTGATCGAATGGATTTGGTTACATTCCGCGCGGATTCGGGTGCAACGATCCACGACATAAATTCGCCGCTGCGCTTGCAACCCTGCGCGGAATCGACCGGGAGAGCGAATCGTCTCACCTGCGACAACCCGACAACTTAGCGCCCCGGGAGAGGTCCATAGGGGGTTGATGATCGCGTATCCGCCGTGCAGCTCGAGCAAATGGGGCGCGCTGCCTCCAGCCTAATCACACGGAAGGGAAGCCATGCAGATCCAAGTCAATACCGACGACAATGTGAGCGGCCGTACGGAACTAACCTTGAAGGTACAAACGCAGATCAACGATACGCTCGATCGATTTCGTGACCGCATCACCCGCGTCGAAGTCCACTTGAGCGACGAGAACAGCGGCAAGCCCGGCGACAACGACAAGCGCTGTCTGATGGAAGCACGGCTTGCGGGCCGCAAGCCCGTCGCGGTGACCCATTCCGCTGGCTCTCTCGAAGATGCTTTCGGCGGCGCCGCCGACAAAATGAAGCGCGCGCTCGAAAGCGCCCTGGGACGCATCAAGGACAACCAGGGTCGCGATTCGGTCCGAGGGGAAGAGACGCTCGACGACGGCTCGCCGTCCATTGAAACAGGTACGCCACCGCGAGGAGGCTTCTGATGACGCCGGACCTGAACGTGCAGTTGAATGCCCTTCTCGCGGCGAGCGGACCACCGTGCCTTTCCCTCTATCAGCCGACCCACCGACGCCATCCCGAGAATCAGCAAGACCCGATACGCTACCGGAATCTGCTGAAGACGCTGGAAGAGTCGCTGCAGCGCAAGTACCAGACGCCGGAAGTCGCCTCCTTGCTGGCGCCCATGCAAGCGCTGGCAGCGGATGCTTCTTTCTGGAAGCACACCTCAGAGGGCCTCGCCGTCTTCGCCGCCCCGGGGCTCTTCGAAATCTTCACGCTGTTGCGGCCCGTCCCGGAGCGGGCCATCGTCGCCGACAGTTTCCACGTCGGACCGCTGCTGCGCATCCTGCAATCCGCGGATCGCTACCAGGTACTCGGACTGAATCAGCAAGCCGTCAGGCTCTTCGAGGGCAACCGGGATAGGCTGGAAGAGATCGAGCCCGCCCCAGGCGTGCCCAGGACGATGACTGCGGCTCTGGGCGACGAAATCTCAGAACCGCGTCTCGTGGTCGGCTCCTACGGGACGGGGCCGGGGGGACCCGGGCGCGGAGGCGGCAGTGCAGGCATGAGGCACGGTCATGGCAGCAAGAAAGACGAAGTGGACATCGACCGCGACCGCTTCTTCCGCGCCATCGATCGCGCCGTGACCGAACACCACTCGAAACCAGCGGCCCTCCCGCTGATCGTAGCCGCCCTCGCGCAACCACGCTCATTTTCAGGACATCAGCCACAATCCGTTCCTGGTGCCCGAGGGCATCAACGCGCACCCCGATGCCGTGAGCATGGATGCTCTGCGGGAGAGCGCCTGGCAGGTGATGGAACCCCGCTTCCGTGCTCGCATCGCGCAGTTCATCGATCGGTTCGGTGCGGCGCGTGCTCGGCAACTCGGCTCGGCCGACTTGAGCGACATCGCCGCGGGGGCGGCCGAGGGGCGAATCGAGACTTTGCTTGTCGAGGCTGACAGACGACTGCCCGGGCGCCTCGACCCCACCAGCGGCAGGATCAGGTCAGCCGATGGCGCCGATCCGGAAGTGGATGACCTGATCGAAAATGTCGCCGAATTGGTGCTGCGCCGAGGCGGCAGCGTCTGGGTCGTTCCGGCGGATCGGATGCCGACCGATAGCGGCGTGGCCGCAATTTACCGGTTCTGATCGCTGCGGCCCGAGCTTGGCGCTTCGAGGACACGCCGAGAGCCCGAGCAGCCGGGCCCCTCATTACGAGCCAGTCGCACGCGTAGCCTCGACTCGCGTTCGGCCAGCGGCAGGGCTTTGTTTGCATCTATTGCACGATGGCGCGATAGAAGATGTAGATGCAGCAACCCATGCCAAGGCCGAACGTCACGCTGCGCAGCCAAGCCAGATTCATCACGTACAAGGCTGAATACAGGATGCGCAACACGACGAAGAGCAACGCCGGCACATCGAGGCTGCGCAAATCGACGCCAGCCGCGAAGGCGATGAACACCGTGACGGTGTAGACCGACAACGCCTCCCACGCATTCGACTGTGCGCCCTGTACCCGCGCCCCCATGCCGCGCAGTTCCGCCTGCTGCACTCGCGGATAGGCGTTGTCCAGACGACCGAATTGCCTGACGCGGAAAAAGCCTCCCATCATCGAGAGCACGATGGGCATCACGGCGACAACGAAGAGCGTGTAGAGAACAATGGGCATGGCAGTTAAAGAACTCCAAGGCGTCTAACGAGGAGCCTGGTGACGGCTAAGCTGGATGACGATAGGCACTAGCTGATGCCGGCCTGCATCCAGCGTCGAAAAGGCGAAGTTCATGCGGGAGAATCCAAGAATTCTACCGCGCCCCTAGCGGCACGCGCATTCCTCACGCGCTGGCTTCCTTCAGGCTCCCGCCACCCGCATCACCGCCTTCGATGACGATCCGGCGCCGATGCAGTGCCGCGAGTCCCGCGCGATGCCCGATGCTGACCACCGTCGTTTGCGTCAGCTCCTCCAGCAACTCATACATCGCCCTTTCGGCTGCATCGTCCAGCGCGCTGCTCGCTTCATCGAGGAAGAGCCACGCCGGTCGATGCAGCCACGCGCGGGCGAAGCCGATGCGCTGCTGCTCCCCGCCCGAGAGCAGCATGCCCCAGTGCTGCTGTTCGTCGAGGCGCTCCTGCAGTCGACCGAGGCCGGTCCGATTCAGCGCGTCGGTCAGCGTTGCGTCGTCGAAGGCCTCGGCGGACGACGGATAGGAGAGCACTTGGCGCAACGTCCCTATGGGCAGGTAGGGCCGCTGCGGCAAGAACAGGATGCGCGCCTGCTCGGGCCAGAACACCCGGCCTTCGCCGAAGGGCCAGATGCCCGCGAAGGCGCGAAAGAGTGTGCTCTTGCCGCAGCCCGAGGGACCGGTGACCAGCGTCGACACGCCCGGTTGGAGCACGAGCTGAGCGTCTTCCAGCAACACGCGTCCGTTGGGCAGCGAGAGCTTGAGACTTTGGGCGGCGATGTCCCCGCGCGGCTGCATCACTCGCTCGACGCCCGGTGCTTCGACGGCGGCGCGTCCGGCAACGTCCATGGCCGATCTGAATCCCACCAGTCGATCGACCGTCGCCTTCCATTCCGCCAGGGTCGCGTACGCATCGATGAACCACGACAGGGAGCCTTGCACCTGTCCGAAAGCGGATGCCGTCTGCATCAGGCCGCCGAGCGCGATGGCGCCCGAGAAATAGCGCGGCGCCACGACCACATAGGGAAAGATGACCGCCAGCTGTCCGTAGAACGCCTGGAACCAGGTGAGCTTCTTTTGCCGGCGCATGATGTCCCACCAGTTCTCAGCCACGGCGACGAAACGTCGCATGAAGCCCCGCTTCTCGTCCTCCTCGCCCGCGTAGAGCGCGATCGCCTCCGTATTTTCCCGAAAGCGCACCAGCGAGAAGCGGAAATCCGCCTCGACGCGCTGACGCGTGAAATTCAGACCCACCAGCGGCCGGCCGATGAGATGCGCGAGCCAGGTGCCGGCAGCCGCGTAGATCAGCGCGACCCATACCAGGTAACCGGGTACCGTCACGCCGCCTTCCCCGATCGGCAGCGTGATCGCGCCCGAGAGCCCCCACAAAATGTAGAGAAAGGAGCCCAAGGTCACGACTGCGTTGAGCAGCCCGAGCGTCAAGGACAGCGTCGTGCCGACGAAACTGTTGAGGTCGTCGGCGATGCGCTGGTCCGGATTGTCGGTCGCCCGGTCGGTCAGCTGCAGACGGTAATAGGTGCGATGTCCGAGCCAGTCGTCCAAGTAGCGCTCGGTGAGCCAGCGCCGCCATTTGATCTGCAGCATCTGGCTCAAATAGAGCTGATAGACGGCCATCACGATGTAGGCCAGCGCCAGGCCGCCGAAGACCCCGAGCAGGCGCATGAACTCGACCTGGTCCTTTTTCTCCAGCGAATTGAAAAAGGAGGCTTGCCACTTGTTGATCTCGACGGCCACGAAGACCGTTCCCAGATTGAGCAGGATGACCGCGGCCAGCAAGCTCCTCGCGACCCATCGCTCGTTCGAAGTCCAGTACGGTTTCGTCAGCCGCCACAGGTCGCGCAGAAAGTTTCGGAACGTGTTCAGCATCGTGGGTAACCAGAGAGTGGAGGGATCGGTAAGCCGAGAGGTGGGCCGGAAGACAACGACATGATGTTAGCAAGCTGGCGATCGATCCGCTCGCCAGCCTCATCGCCGCTTCCGCGCCGTCGGCCGGTCGCGCACAATACGGCTTTTTCGACTCAACGGGACGGGACCACGCACCATGCCGGCCAAAGGCGCACCGATTCGATACCGCATCCGGGCAAGCCAGCCCGAGGCCCACTTGTACAATGTCGAGCTGGTCGTCGAGGCGCCCGATGCCGCGGGCCAGCGCTTCAGCCTCCCTGCGTGGATCCCGGGCAGCTACATGATCCGGGAGTTCGCACGCAACATCATCACCCTGCAGGCTCGCTGCGGCAGGCGCAGCGTCGGGCTGCAAAAGATCGACAAGCACACTTGGCAAGCCGAGCCCTGCGCCGGCCCGCTCACGCTGAGCTACGATGTCTACGCCTGGGACTTGTCCGTCCGGGGTGCGCATCTGGATACCGGACATGGCTTCTTCAACGGCACGAGCGTCTTTCTTTGCGTGCACGGCCAGGAGAATGCGCCCTGCCTGGTCGATATCGAGCGGCCCCAGGGCGGTAGCTATCGCGACTGGCGCGTGGCAACCGCCCTGCCGACAGCCGGCGCCAAGCGCTACGGATTCGGCGCCTATCGCGCGGACAACTATGACGAGTTGATCGACCATCCGGTGGAGATGGGGACCTTCTCGCTCGCGACCTTCCGTGCGCGCGGGGTGCCGCACGACGTCGCCATCACGGGGCGCCACGACTGCGACTTGAAGCGCCTCACCGATGACCTCAAGCGCATCGCCGAGTACCAGATCGACTTCTTCGGCGGAACCGCGCCGATGAAGCGCTACGTGTTCCTCGTCACGGCGGTCGGAGAAGGCTATGGCGGGCTTGAGCATCGCGCCTCGACCGCGCTGCTGTGCAGCCGCTACGACTTGCCTTGCGCGAGCGTCGAGAAGCAGGACGACCGGTACCTCACCTTCCTCGGACTGGCCAGTCACGAATACTTCCACACCTGGAACGTGAAGCGCATCAAGCCCGCCGCGTTCACCCCCTACGACCTCACGCGTGAGTCCTACACGCGCCTGCTTTGGGCCTTCGAAGGCATCACGTCCTACTACGACGATCTGTGCCTGGTGCGCTGTGGGCTCATGACGACCGAGCAGTACCTGCAGGCGCTGGCGCGCACGCTGACGAGCGTGCAGCGGGGTAGCGGCCGCCTCAAGCAGACGGTGGCGGATTCGAGCTTCGACGCCTGGATCAAGTATTACCGCCAGGACGAGAACGCGCCTAACGCCATCGTCAGCTACTACACCAAAGGCTCGCTCGTCGCGCTCGCGCTCGACCTCACCGTGCGCAAGGCAACCGATGGCAAGCGCTCGCTCGACGACGTCATGCGCGCGCTCTGGGTCGAGTATGGGAAGGCGGGCCGCGGCGTGGGTGAAGCCGAACTGGAAATCCTGATCGAGAAGGTGACCGGCGTTCGCTTGCAGCGCTTCTTCGATCTTGCGCTGCGCTCGACCGAGGACATCGCGTGGACGCCGCTGCTGCGTCACTTCGGCCTGCGGGTTCACATGGCTGCCGCGCAGTCGAGCACGGACCGCGGCGGCAAGCCGCCGAAGAAGGCAGCCAAGCCGACGCCCCCGCGCGCCGTTCTGGGCTCGCGCCTCGAAACTGCCGGCGGCGAGGTGAAGATCGCCCAGGTCTTCGATGGCGGCGCCGCGCAAACGGGAGGACTCTCTGCCGGCGACATCCTGATCGCGCTCGACGGCGTGCGCCTCACGCCGGCCAACTGGGAACAGCGCTTGGGCCGCCATCGTCCCGGCGACAACGTGCGCATCACCGGCTTCAGGCGCGACGAGCTGTTCGAGCGGGACGTGCGTTTGACGAGCGCTCCGGTGGATACGTTCGCACTCTCGCAGGATCCCGCCCCCTCGGCAGCCCAGCGACGCCGACTGACGAAGTGGCTGGCCTCGCATTGAGGTGCCGAACGATTCGGGGTCGGCTGGAATCGCGTGCACCTCACATCCAGCCACAGCGTCGGTGCATGGGGCGCTGGAGATCGATCCCAGCGAGCAACCCGTGCGCGCAGCGAAGCAACCGGACGGCTACAATGACCGCCTATGCGATGCGCGCCCGGCAGCGTCGATGCAATGCCCGACAGAGCCTTGCGCCCGAGCGCTCGACGTTGTCTGCAACCGCACTCCCCGCTCGGGTTCGGAATGCGGCAGTCGTTACCCTTCGTTACGGCAAGCGCGCGCCACCCCCGAACCGAGCGAATACGAGGTTGGCACGCAGTTCGCTTGCGATGTCCTGCCAGCGCGGTCCCGAATCGGGGCCTTTACCGTCGAACGCCTCACGATGATCCGATCATGACTTATTGCGTTGCTATCCGGCTGAAGGCCGGACTGGTTTTTCTGTCCGATTCGCGCACCAATGCCGGCGTCGACCACATCAGCACCTTCCGCAAGATGACGGTGTTCGAACACACGGGCGAACGGTTCATGGTGGTGCTGTCCGCGGGGAACCTCGCCATCACCCAGGCCGTGATCCAGCGCTTGTCGGCGACGCGCCTGGCGACGGAACCTTCGGTCTGGAATGCGAGCAACCTCTTCGAGGCGGCGCGTGTGGTGGGCGATGCCGTGCGCCAGATCCACAAGTCCGACGCCGAGACACTGAATGCCTTCAACCTCGAATTCAACGCCAACTTTCTGTTCGGCGGGCAAATACGCGGCGAGCCACCGCGCCTGTTCCACGTCTATGCGGCCGGCAACTTCATCGAAGCAACCGAGGAGAGCCCTTACTTTCAGATCGGCGAGGCGAAGTATGGCAAGCCCATCCTCGATCGCGTGATCACGCCGGAAACCACGCTCGACGAAGCGGCGAAGTGCTCGCTCGTGTCGATGGATTCGACCCTGCGCAGCAATCTTTCGGTCGGCATGCCGCTCGATCTGCTCGTGTACGAGACCGACGCCTTACGAGTGAGCCGGTTCGTGACGATCGATTCGACCAACGAGTACTACCGCATGATCAGCACCACCTGGGGCCGCCGGCTGCGGCAAGTGTTCAGCGAAATACCCAATCCGACTTGGGATGCCTCCTTGACACCCGGCGCCAACGTTCTCCATGGCGGCACGCCCCCGCGGGCCCCGGTGCCGCCCGAGATCGCCGCCTTGCCCAACAGCGTACCGAGCGGGCCGATCCAAACCCTGGCCGGCACGCCACCGACGAAGTGAGCATCGACGAAGACGATCAACGCATCAGAATCGTGATGCGATAGTCGCCCCGCACCAGGTTGATGGACAGGCTGCCCTCGATGTTGCGCAAGGCAGTCATGAGCTCGTTGACGTTCCTGACTCGCCGCCCGTTGACACCGAAGATCACGTCGCCCGGACGCAGACCCTGCAGCCAGGCAGGGCTGTTCGGCTTGACCGCGGCCACGAGTGCGCCTTCGATGCGGCCGTAGAGCGGCATGCCGCGCTCGATGTTCGCCACCGACGCCCCAGCCAGTTCAGGGACCGCCTGCCCATCCACCGTGGCCTGCTCCGGCTGCGCCACTTGCGCCTTCAAGGTCAGCTGCCTGCCTTCGCGCATCAAGCGGAACTCCACGGTCTCCCCGACTGCAACCAGCCCCACTCGAACCCGCAAATCGGCCGAGCCGCGCACCGCGCGGCCGTTCACTGCGGTGACGACGTCGCCACGACGCAAGCCGGCGCGATCGGCTGGCGAGCCTTCGTCGACGCCGGTGACGATCGCGCCTTCGGTCGCGGCGACATTGAGCGAACGCGCGAGATCCGGCGTGAGCTCCTGCGTCTGCATGCCCATGCGCCCGCGCCGCACTTCGCCGAACCGGACGATCTGGTCCATCACTGCGCGCGCGATGTTCGTCGGCACGGCGAACCCTATCCCCACGTTCCCGCCTGCCGGCCCGATGATGGCCGTGTTGATCCCGACCAGTTCCCCGCGCAGATTGACCAGCGCGCCGCCCGAGTTGCCCGGATTGATGGCCGCGTCGGTCTGGATGAAATCCTCGTAGCCGTCCACGTTGAGGCCGGTGCGGCCGAGCGCGCTGACGATGCCCGAGGTCACGGTCTGACCCAGACCGAACGGATTGCCGATGGCGAGAACGAAATCGCCGACGTTGAGCACGTCGGAATCGCCCAGACGCAGCGCGTTCAGATTGGGCGCTTCGATCCTGAGCACGGCGATGTCGGTTCCCGGATCCGCACCGACGAGTTGCGCCTTGAACTGCCGCCTGTCCTTGAGGGTGACGATAATCTCCTGAGCACCACGAATGACGTGGTGATTGGTCAGCACCAAGCCGCTGCGCGCGTTGACGATGACACCCGAGCCGGCGGCACGCTCCTGGCGCTGCGGCGTGTCGGGCACATCGAAGAAGCGGCGAAAGAACGGATCTCGCAGCAGCGGGTTCGTTTCGGCCGCCGAGCGCGAGACGGTCGAAATGTTCACCACAGCGGGGGTGATCTCGGCGATCAGCGGCGCGAGCGTAGGGACACCGCCTCGAGCGTCGGTGATCGGGGTGGCCGCGGTCGCGGCGCCAACCTGCCAGAGCGCGAGGGCAAGCAGGCAGAGGACGATTCGATGTTTGAATGAGGTCACGGCCGAAGTCCCGGAGAAGCAAACGGCGAAGGATCATAGCAAAGAAAATCGGATGCCGTGGCCCGTGCCGAGCGGATAGAATCCGCCTGCTCGCGATTACGGCATCGCGCCGCCGGCCTCGCCGCACCGTCCTAATCCTTTCGATTCCACCCGTGTCAGCCAAGCCTCCCGCCTCGCCCAAGCAACCCGCGATCAACTTCAGCGAAGCTGCCGGCTTACGCCATCTGCATGTGGGCGGCACCGCAATCCAAAGCGCGATGCACATCGACGCACCGGACGAACTGGCCCTCGCCTACACCCGAGCCATGATGGCGTGTCTGTTGTTCCAACCTGACCCCCGAGACGTGATCATGGTGGGACTGGGCGGCGGCTCCATGGCCAAGTGGGTGTACCGCCGTCTGCCGCGCACGCGCATCGTCGCAATCGAAGTCGATGCTCGGGTGGTCTCTGCCGCGCATCGGGTCTTTCACCTGCCGCTGGGCCGCAAGCGCCTGCAGGTTCTGGTGGGCGACGGCGCGGACTACGTGGCGAACAACCCAGGCAGCGCAGATCTCATCTTTCTCGATGCCTTCGTCAATCATCGTCAGGCGCCGTCGATACGCACCGCGGCGTTCTATCAGGCGGCACGCCGTGCGCTGAAACCCGAAGGCGTTCTCGTCATCAACTTCATGAGCGACGACCCGGGACTGCGCAGCTATCTGCGCCGCCTCGCCGCAGCTTTCCAAGGCCACATCGCCTGCCTGCGCGCGATCGGCGAGGACAACCTCCTCGTATTTGCATTCGCCGATGATCCGGGCGTCATCACACCGACCAGCCTGACCGGACGCGCGATCGCGCTGCAAAGGCAATACGGAATGGAATTTCGCGCCTTTGCCGAGGGCATCCGTCCGCCCTCTCGCATTCTGGTCGATCGCCGCCCATTGCTTTCGAAAAGCGAATTGTCGGCGTTCTGATGTCGGGCGCTGCGCGCGACTTGCCTGCTCAGGCATTCGCCCGTCGCCGTGCATCCCAGCGGGTCGCGACGGCAATGCCGCCAAGGATCAGCGCGAGCGCGACCAGCGCGGTGGGCTGCACCGGTTCGTCGAGCAGCCACGCGCCTGCCGCCAGGGCTACCGGCGGATTCAGATAGTTGACCAGTGACATGAACGTGGGGCCGGCGCGGGCAATCAGGCGGAAGTAGACCCAGGTGGCGACCGCGGTCGGTCCCAGGCCCAACCACAGACAGCTCGCGACGGCAGCCGCATCCGGGCGCAAGTTCCACGGCCGGTCGATCGCAAACGCAGCGATCAGCATGATCACCGCAGCGATCGTGGTCGTCCACGCCGAGGCGACCAGCGCATCGGTGATCGGCATGCGCTTGGTGACGACCGAATTGCCCGCATAGCACAGCGCGCCGCCCAGGCAGGCGAGCTGCCCCAGCAGGACCGTTCCCGTGCCGCGCCACTGCTCGATCGCTTCGGGCCCGAGCAGAACGCCCAGACCGAGCAGACCGAGTGCGAATCCGACCAGCTTCGCTCGCGTGATCCGCTCCCCGGCCACGAAGCGGTGCGCAAGCAACAGGGTCGCCAGCGGCATGAATCCGACCAGTATGCCGGCCAGGCCGCTGTCGATGCTCTGCTGGCCCCAGGTGATCAGAAAGAAGGGCAGACAATAACCGATCAAGGCCAGCACGAGAAAAAACCACCAACTCGCCGCATCGCGTGGCATGGGCAGACGCAACGCCCGCATGACGGCGAACAGCACGATCGCCGCGAGGACGATGCGACTGGCCACGATCGTCAGCGGGGTCAGCGTGCGAATCGCGATCTCGATGAAGTAGAACGACGTGCCCCACATGGCGACCAGCGTCGCCAGCATGAACCAGTCGATCGAGTCCCGCCGCGGCGTCATGCCGCAGGCGCCCCTGGCGCAAACCTGCTCGATGGACGGGCGGCCGTCGTTCGCACCGGTTCATCGGCGCATGAACGACCCTGCGAATGCATCAAGTACCGTAGCGCACGGGCGACTGCATCTGCTTCAGGGCGGCCAGGGCACTGTAGCAAGCGAGCCAAGCGGTCTTGGGGTTCTCCGGGGAGGGCACGTTGCGCAAGGTGATGCCGATCTCGCCCGAAGCCCCCTTCGCAGTGATGGTATGGGTGTTGCGCTCCAATCCGGGTTCGGCGACCACGACCAGGCGGGTGCGGTCGAAGCCGATGCCGGCCATCGAAAGCACTGCCGCGATATTTACATTCTGAGGGAAATGCTTGACCCCGGCGCGGGCGGGCCCTTCGTAGAGGATGTAGGGCTCCGTCAAAGCATCGAGGTCGACCCCGAGGCTTTCCACATAGGCAATGCCCTTCCAAGCGCGCGGCGGCTTGGCCGAGCGAATCGTCACTTCGTCCAGCCCGGCGACGGCGGCGGCCTTGATCGCGTCGAGCGCACCGATGCCGCCCGAGGGCACGTACAGCAAGGCCCCGGTCGCGCGTGCTGCGCTCTCCAGTCGTTCGCGCAGCGCATCGTCGGCCATCGCCCCGCATGACAGCACGATGAGTGCAACACCTGCGGCGAGAATATGCTCGGCATGCTCCTCTACCCAGGCGTGCGCAGCTGCCTCGACCACGACATCGGGTCGGGCTGCGATGAATGCGTCGATGTCGCTGATGAAGGCCACATCCCGCTCCGCGCACAACGCACGGCACGATGGACTGCCCTGGCGGCCGAGAATCGCGACGACTTGGGCGTCCCCGAGCTCGCCCTTGGCGATGTTGTCCAGAAACAGTCTCGCAATGCTGCCTCCGCCTACGATACCCACGCGCATGTGCGCTCCTTTGCTTGTTGCCAGGGTCGAATTTCGCTATCGTCGCTCATTGTGCAGGCTCAAGGCAACGCGAGGCCTGTCGGGTGTACGCGCAAAGACGCGAATCGGAGGAGGAGATCTCTATGGGCATCGCACTCAGAACGCTGGTCGCGGCCACCCTGGGCCTGTGTGCAACGACCGCGCCGGCACAGACCTATCCCGTCAAGCCGATTCGCATGATCATTCCGTTTCCGCCCGGAGGGCCGACCGACATCTTCGGTCGCATGGTCGCGCAACACTTGTCCGAGGCCTTCAAGCAGCAGGTCATCCCGGACAATCGTCCGGGTGCCGGCGGCAACATCGGTGTGGAACTCGCTACCAAGGCTCCCGCCGACGGCTACACGCTCACTGGCTTTACCGTCGCACAAACCATCGCACCCGGCATCTACAAGAAGCTCGGCTTCGATCCGCGCAGGGATCTCGCGCCCATCAGCCTGGTCGCGCTGGTGCCCAGCGTGCTGATGGTTCATCCCGCCTTGCCCGTGAAGAACGTGAAGGAATTGATCGCGGTCGCCAAAGCAAGGCCGAACGATCTCACCTACGCATCCACCGGCAACGGCACCTCGCCGCACATGCTGATGGAAATGTTCAAGTGGATGACGGGCACCCAGATGGTCCACGTGCCTTACAAGGGTGCTGCACCCGCGCTCGTGGATCAGATGGCTGGCCAGGTCGTGGTCGCCTTCAACAGCGCCGTCGGCGCACTGCCCCACGCCCGCAGCGGGCGGCTGCGGGCGTTGGCCGTCTCCACCGAAAAGCGCTTCGCCGCGATGCCCGATCTTCCGACGGTGGAAGAAGCCGGCGTGAAGGGATATTCCGGCAGTTCGTGGCAAGGCGTGGCCGCACCGGCCGGCACGCCCCCCGAGATTCTCAATCGGGTGCAGGCGGAAATCGCCAGGATGCTGCAGCAGCCCGAGTTGCGGGAGCGCATCGTGAACGTGCTCGGCGGCATCCCTGTCGGCAATACGCCGACGGAGTTCAGCCAGTACATCGCGGCCGAAGTGGCCAAATGGGAGCAGGTCGCCAAGGCTGCGAAGGTCAGCCTGAATTAAGGTCGCGGGCCACACACGCGGCTCGCCCGCGAAAACGAGTCGGGTCTATGCTCCTCGACACGGAAACTCTCCGCGGTCTACGCCGGGGGCAGATTCACCCCGCCCGCAGCCAGAACGTCACCGGCCCATCGTTGACCAGCGCCACCTTCATGTCGGCGCCGAAGCGGCCGGTCTCGATCGTCGGTTGGCCCGTCTCGCAAGCATAGCGACGGCGCACCGCTCGTACCAGCCGGTCGAACAGCGCTTCGCCCAACGCCGGCGGCGCCGCGCTGGTGAAGCTCGGCCGCATCCCGCGCGTGGTATCGGCAGCGAGGGTGAACTGCGGCACGAGCAGCACGCCGCCGTCGATCTCCTGGACCGAGCGATTCATCTTGCCCGCCGCATCGGGGAAGATGCGATAGCCGAGCAGGCGCTCGGCCATCCGCTCGACCTGCGCGTCGGTATCGGCCGGCTCCACCGCGGCCAAAACGAGGATGCCACGTTCGATAGCACCGACCACGCAACCGTCGACCGTCACGCTGGCGCTGCTTACCCGCTGCACCAATCCGATCATCGCATCGATCCCTCTCAGTCGACGCGAGCGCCCGATGCCTTGACGACCCCTGCCCATCGATCGATCTCGCCTTTCACGTAGGCGGTGAACTCGGCGACGTTCATGGGATTGGGATCGGCGCCCTGACGGGCCAAGCGCTCCTGCATCTCGGGACGCTCCATGGCGCGCCTGACCTCTGCGTTGAGTTGCGCCAGGATCGCCGGCGGCGTGCGTGCCGGCGCATGCATTCCGAACCAGGCATTCGCTTCGTAGCCCTTGATGCCCGACTCGTCGAGGGTCGGCAGATCGGGCGCGGCACGCGAGCGCTTGAGCCCCGTGGTGGCCAGGCCGCGCAGCTTCCCCGACCGAATATGCGGCAGAGAGGACACCGCATTGGCGAACGCAAGCGGAACCTGCCCGGCGATGACATCCGCCTGGCCTTGCGCACCGCCCTTGTAGGGCACCTGCAGCAGCTGGGTGGAGGTCATCACCTCGAACATCACGCCGGCCAGATGGCTCGCGCTGCCTTGCCCCGCAGTCGCATAAGCCACTTTGCCCGGACGAGCGCGTACGTAAGCGATGAGTTCGGCGACGTTGTTGACGGGCAGTGCAGGATGAATGACCAGGATGTTCGGTACGGTGGCGACGAACGCGATCGGTGCGAAATCCTTGAGCGTGTCGTAGGGCAGTTTGCTGCGCAGGCTCGGATTGATCACGTGGCTGGTGAAGGCAAACAGCAGGGTGTAGCCGTCGGGTTGCGCACGCGCCACGGTCTCGGTGCCGATGATGCCGCCACCGCCGCCCCGGTTGTCGACGATGAACTGCTGGCCGAAAGTGTCCGAGAGGTGCTGAGCGGTCAGACGCCCGAGGATGTCGGTGCCGCCACCCGGCGGGGCATTTACCAGCATGCGCACGGGCCGCTTTGGATAATCGGCAGGCGCATCGGCACTCGGCCGCTGCGCATGCGCACCCGCCGCCACGCAAGCGAGAAGACACATCGATAGACGCAACACTGGCTCGTTCCTCCGTTGGGTACTCGTTATCGACGCCGCTCAAAGGCGAGCATGTCGTCTGTGCGACATCCGAACGACGACGCTGTCGTTGCGTCGATTGTAGCCCGCTGCAAAACCTGGGAAAATCGAAACCATGGAAAAGATCGTTCCCCCCGAATACGCAGCCGCCGTGCAGCAACTCTTCGACGAGACCATCGAAGCGGTTCAACTGGCCAAGCAATGCAAGGAAGTCGACGACTTGTGGGCGACGCTCGCAGTCGCCCTACTCAAGCTCGATCTGGCATCGAACTTCATCGAGCAGCACCAGCCGGGCTTCATCAAAGAGATCAACGCAGCCAAGCAGCGCGTCATGTCTGCACTGACGCCGAAGCATTGAGCGCCTCCGGGGCCGGGTCGATCGGGCGCTGAGGCAACCCCCATCAGCCTGTCTCGAAACGCTCGCACCCGCCTCTTCCCACCTTCCATACCGCAGCACCTGCCCTCGCCAGATTTCGGGCGCGTGCCGCTTGCGTCGGCGTCGACGCTCGCCTAGATTGGCGTATTCGCTGAACCCCCAAGACCTACCCAATGGCATCGATTGCGAGGCGAGCATGCCCCTCACCGAAGAACTGCGACTCATCCAGGTAGCCGATCTGCATCTGGGCGCCGGCCGCGAACACCATCTCGACAACTGGCGCAAGGTGCTCGCCTGGGTCGAACGCGAACGTCCCGACATGGCAGTGATCAACGGCGATCTCATCATGAGCGATCCCGACACGGAATCAGACCACGAGTTCGCTCGCACCCAAGTCGATCGCCTCGGCATTCCGACGCGCTTTCTGCCGGGCAATCACGACGTCGGCGACAACGTCCTGTTCGGCAAGATGGCGCAGCGTGTCACCCCGGAGCGACTGGCGCGCTTTCGTCGTCACTACGGCGAAGACCACTGGTCGTTCGCCGCCGCCGGATGGGGCTTCGTGGGCGTGAATGCCCAGTTGTTCGGCAGCGGTGGACTCGCGGCCGAAGCCGAGCAGTGGGCATGGCTGGAGCGCAGCCTCGCGCAACTCGACGGCAAGCCGATCGTACTGTTCACGCACAAGCCGCTGTTCCTCGACTTCCCCGGCGAAGGCGACCACGAAGATCCCACCATGCGCCAATCGGTTGTCGATGCGGCAAGCCGCGCGCGTTTGCTGGCGCTGGCCCACGCTCACGACGTGCGCATCGTCAGCAGCGGCCACAAGCACCAGACACGCACGTTCTCCCTCGACGGGATCTATCATTTCTGGGGGCCGGCGACCGCCTGCGTGAACGGCCCGCCGACCACGCTGCACTACGGCACTCGGGAAGTGGGCTTCATCGATTATCGGTTCCGCTCGGACGGCACGTTCGAGCATCGCGTGACCGGCGCGGATTTCCTGTTTCGGCACGAGAACTACATTCGCAAGCTCTGCGATCCGGATACCCACTGACCGACGCCGCGATTGCCGCCGGGCGCGAAGAGGTCGACAGCGCCCCGGCGAAACCGCACGGCGATCAGCGTGTTTTCGCCGCCTCGTCGAGCAGTTTCTCGACTTGGCCCGCGAGCATCCCGCCCGAAACCACCGTACCGTCGGCGAAGATCATCGTCGGCGTGACATCTATCTTCAGCTGGGTGCCGATTTCCTCGATCTTCTTGATCGGATCGCGACAAGGCTTGGCCTTGGGGTCGATCCGGTTGAGCATCAGTTCGTCCCACGCCTTGGCGCGATCGGGTGAGCACCAGACGGCCTGCGAGCGCGCGGTGGCGCCCTTGTGCAAGCGCTCGATCGGATAGAGGAACGTGTAGATCGTGACGTTGGTGAGCCGCGCCAGCTCTTTCTCCTGGATGACGCAATGCTGGCACAGCGGATCGGAGAAGATCGCGAGCCGGCGACTGCCGTCGCCCTTCACCTTCTTGATCGCCAGATCGAGAGGCAGCCTCTTCCAGTCGATGGCGGTCAGCTTGCGCAGCCTCTGCTGCGTGAGGTTCTGGCTGGTCTTCACGTCGATCAGGTTGCCCACGAGGATGTAGGTCACCTGCTCGTCGGTGTAGAAGAGCTTGTTGTCCATGAGCACTTCGTACAATCCCGCATAGGGCGTTCGAAACGCGTTCTCGACGAACGCTTGGGGAAACCGTTCTTTCACCCGCTTGATGACTTCCTGTTCGTTGGCCAGGACGCCCCCATTGCAGGCGAGCAGCATGACGAAGCCTGCGCAGCATGCAAGCCAGCGGGTGCGAAACTGCAGGATGAGGTTCATCGTTTCTCGTTCGATCGTGGCTGCGGAACCGGCGTCGGAGCGTATCGACACGCGCCGACGGCGTGGCCGGACGATAGCCGATTCAGCCGATGCTGTCATCGGCGATCGATCAGCCGGCGCCGGGGACGACAGACAGCTTGCCTTGACCGTACCGGGCACGCCTTGTAGGCTGGCGTGCTCACCCACCCACAGAGGAACCGCCATGAGCCAGATCGTTCGTCACGACCCGAGTCCCATTTTGTCGCGCGCCGTGGAGTACAACGGCATGGTTTTCGTCGCCGGTCTGACCGCCGATGACTACTCGCTCGACATCAAGGGCCAAACGGCGCAGGTGCTCGCCAAGATCGACAAGTACCTCGCTGCTGCAGGCACGAACAAGTCCCGCCTGCTGTCGGCGCTGATCTACGTGAGCGAAATGAGCAACAAGGAAGCGATGAACGAGGTGTGGACCGCTTGGATCGACAAGGCCAATCTGCCCGCGCGGGCGTGCGTACAGGCCCAGCTCGGTTCTTCCAAGACCCTGGTCGAGATCGTCGTCACAGCCGCCAAGTAGCCGCCCCCGGTTCAGTCCCGGTGGATGCTCACACCGGGACGATCCGCCGCGTAGCGATCGACTCGACCACCGCTTCGGCAAGTCGAATGGCGCGCACCCCGTCCGCACCGGTGGGCAATCCGCAAGGCTCGCCTCCCATCTCGCGTTCGAAGTACTGCAGTTCGAGCACATAACCCGGGGTAGGCGCGAATTGCTCGATCCGAACACCGGCTGCATCCGTGATGCTCAGATCGTAGCGTTCGGCCCATCGCAGCGCGGAGGTGGCCGCCATGCCGTCGGTCGCTTCGATCACCAAGTCGTTGGTCGCATGAGGCGTCTCGCGGCTCGCCCGGATCTGCACCTGGCAGCCACCCTCCAAAGCACCCAGAATGGCGATGGTATCGTCGGCCAAGCCGGCCTTGCGATCCGGATGCGAGGACGCCGCGATTTCCGCGAACCGCTTGCCGGTGAGCCATTCGACCAAGTCGAGCAGATGCACCGCCATGTCGAACAGCGCACCGCCTTGCGCGGCCTGCAGCCGCCAGCCCGCGCGCAACAGCGCCGGCCCGGTCCGGGACAAGGATACGGCTCGCGGCTCGCCAATCGCATTCGACCGCAACAACGCCCGCATGCGGGCCATGATGGCCTCGAGGCGGATATAGAAACCTACGCGCAATAGCACCCCCGCGCGTGCGCATGCTTCGACCATTGCTTCGCCGTCGCGGACCGTAAGCGCCAGCGGCTTCTCGCACAGGACATGTTTGCCCGCATGCGCGGCTGCCAGCACCATGTCGCGATGCAGTTCGTTGGGCGTGGCAATGAATACGGCATCGATATCCGGGTCGGCGACGAGCGCCTTGTAGTCTGGATAGCAGCGCTCGGCTCCGAACTGCCGGGCGAATGCCTCGGATTTCTCCAGAGAACTCGCTGCACAGCCCAGGATTGTCGACGTGGGGCTGGCGCGCAACGCCGGGGCAATTTGGGTGACCACGATACGACCGGGTCCGACAATGCCCCAGCGCACTGGATTCACGGTGCGGTGTGCTTGCATGGGTGGGCGATCCGAAGCGAGTCAGGGCGCCCCTCGATATGCGGGCGGCGTTGAATAGTCCGGATCATAAACCGGGACACCCGATCACATCGAGCACGTGTCGAGCCATGCAGAAGTCGGCACCATTTCGCGACAGGGCGCCTGAAGCCCGGCTCCGACCGCGGCAACGGTCAATAGAGCAAAAGCGAGCCCGGTGCCACGATTTCGATCACCTGCAGCCAGTTCATGTCGACGTCGACCATGACTTCTTCGAGTTCGCTGGGCGAGCACCTGGCCTGATTCCAGGCATCGTCCGCATCGACGAGCACCGGCACCTCGTCGGAGCGCTTCAGCTCCATGTAATCCGCAACGCGCGAACCGAGATGGATAAGTGCAGCTTCCTGGGTGTACTCGGGCGCTTCCGCGAACCGATGGTGATAGCGTACCGGGACGGCGAGGGACGGCGGAAGATTCCAGCGTTCGAGCAGCACGGCGCCGACATCGGCGTGGGTGAAACCGAGCAGGGCGAACTCGACGTCATCCTGAGACTGACCCTCGCGCACGGCCTCCAGAACGCGAGTCGAGACGGTGGGCACTTGGTGATACAGCACGAGCTTGCCGATGTCGTGCATCAGGGCGGCAAGAAACACGCGCTCGCGATGGCGCTTCAGCGACGACTCGGCAAAACCGCGCGCCGCCAGTGCGGCCCGTACGCTGTGCTGCCAGAACGTTTCCATGTCCACCAGCTTGTAGGAAATGCTCTTGAAGGCCTGGGCCGCCGACGTCGTGAGCACCAGCGAGTGCAATTCGCTGGTGCCGATCATGGCGATCGCCTTGGAGATCGTGTCGACACGGGTGCGCAATCCGAAGTATGCGCTGTTCACGGCGCGCAAGACACGGGCCGCGAGCGCTGCATCCAGGCTCACGACCTCGGCGATTTCGTTGGCGCTCACGTCCGGATCGACGAGCAGCGCGTTGAGTCTGATCGCGGCGTCCGGCAGTGAGAGCAGATCGTCGACCCCCTCCACGACCGACTCTGCCGTCAGCACCGGGGTCAGATTGACGGGGTTCTCCTGCGCTGCAAGCGTGGCGTGCATGAAAGGTATTCCTTACGGGAGGCGGCGAGCGACTGAAAGTCAGTTCCTTTACGGCCACTGACGAGCGGCCTTTAGAGCGCGTTCGTCTTGAAAGTGAAAGTCGGTCGGGGACGGACAAACTGGCGCGTTGACCCTAGAATCAGGGCCGATACAGGAAGTCCCTGCGCGCCAGGTCATCGGCACGCGTCCCCCTGATCTGTCGATGCTTGCTCCGTCCCCCGTCACCGAGGCCACGACTTTGGAACAGACCCCATCACCCCAAGACGACGAGCGGCCGGAAGGTGCCTGCTCGATGCGGCGCGCACGCGCCGAGGATCTCGTCAGCATTGTGCGCATGCTGGCCGACGACCCGCTGGGAAAGAAGCGCGAGGACTTCCGCGAGCCCCTGCCCCCGAGCTACCTGTCCGCCTTCAAGGCGATCGACGACGACCCCAATCAATGTCTGGCCGTCTGCTGCGAGGGCTCAAGCGTAGTCGGGGTGCTGCAGATCACTTTTTTGCCCTACCTGACGTATCGGGGCGGATGGCGCGCATTGATCGAAGGTGTGCGGATCTCCTCCGAGATCCGCTCGCGAGGCATCGGCCGCTTCATGATGGACTGGGCGATCGCGCAGGCGCGTGCTCGAGGTTGCCATGTCGTGCAGCTTACGACGGACAAGGCGCGGCCCGATGCCTTCCGCTTTTATGTGTCGCTCGGTTTCGAGGCATCGCACGAAGGCATGAAGCTGCATCTGACGCGCGCTTGATCCGCACAAGAAAAGGCCTCGACGCCCCGCTCTCGTTACGACGGCAATAGGCTGCCCCAGAGCGGGCGAGCATCGACGAACATGCCGTGGCAACGCGTTGCCCAAAGCCGAACCTGCGGCGGTTCGCGGCGCTTGGCCGATTTCGGCGCTTCCGCCGCTGATCGGCCGAGCGACCCACGAGGCGATTCCACATCGCAATCCCCGTCGGGACACCGGCCGTGTCGAGCGGCTCATGGCCGCCCCCGCGCTCGTGCTGGCAGGAGATGCACTTCGGTGCTAAGGTGCGTCTCATTCTGGTCGCCTGGACGATACGCATGTCGAGCGAAAGCCTGCACTCGGAAGCCGCGGCCCGCAACGCCGCGCTGACGCGTTTACGCGACGAGCATCGAGCGCTGGCAAGAGTCATCGAGGCACTCGAAACGGTCACCGCCCAGATTGCAGAGACGGGCCTGGAGCCGGACTTTCCCCTGCTCGCATCGATGATCTACTACATCGATGCCGTACCGGAAAAACTTCATCACCCGAAGGAAGATCGTTTCCTGTTCGGCGTGCTACGCCAACGCAACAGCGAGGCCGCACCGCTGATCGCGCGCCTGGAGCGGGAGCATCAGCGCTCGCCCCAGCTAGTCGCCGAACTCGAGCGCACGCTGGTGCACTGGCAAGGCGGCGCATCCGATGGCTTGGACGCGTTCGCCCTCGCGTTGTCGCGCTTCTGCGAATTCAGCTGGGGTCACATGCGCACCGAGGAGACCGCCCTGCTGCCTCTGGCCGAGCAATGCCTGACCAACGATGACTGGCTGGCCATGGCCGATGCCTTCGGCGCCAACGGCGATCCGCTTTTCGGAGGTGTGCGCCGTAACGAATTCGATCGGCTCTATCATCGGATCGCGAATCTGGCACCGCGCAAACTGAAGTTGGGACTGCTTCGGTCCTCGTCGTCGCTCTAGTGCCCAACCATTCGCGCACGAGCATCTTTACCAACGCGAAGTCGGGGCCCCGGCGACGCGCCAAACGTCGCTCCTCCCGGCTGCCGCCCGAATGATCGCTCACGATGAATTGGTACCTCGCGGCGAAATTCCTTCATGTCACCTGCGTGACCTTGAGCATCACCGGCTTCGCCGTCCGCTTCATGCTGACCACACGCGGCTCGCCGCTGATGATGCATCGGTTCGCGCGTATCGCACCGCACATCAACGATACGGCACTGCTCGCAGCCGCAGTGGCAATGCTCGTGATGACAGGCAGCGATCCGTTCCAGGCCACTTGGCTGCGCGCCAAGATCCTCGGCTTGCTCGTGTACGTCCTGCTCGGGATCGTGGCCCTGCGCGGCGCACGCACGGCCATCGGCCGCAACCTGGCGTTCGCCGCGGCTGTGACGAGCTTCGCCTACATGGTGTCGGTAGCCCTCCTGAAAACACCTTGGGGAGCGCTGGTCTTGCTGACTCGATCGCCGGGCAGCTCCTAGCCGCCATTGACTTAGGTCAATCGTAGATGCAGCGCGCGAACCCCATAATTCCGGTAGCGTCGGTACCGCCAGCGAGAGACCAACGATCGTATACTTTGGCCCAGCAGGAAGGCGTTCGCTTCGGCTACGCTCCGCAGTGTCCTGCATGACCGAGCAAGCAAACCACAGAGGAGCCCGCAATGTTCAAGCACATCCTGATTCCGACCGATGGTTCCGCCTTGTCGAAGAAAGCCGTGCTGCAGGGCGTGAAGTTTGCGCAAGAAGTCGGCGCCAAGGTGACGGGATTTTTCGCAGCGCCGCCCTATCGCCCCGTTGTTTACGAAGACTTCGTACCGGCCAACTATATGTCGCCCCAACAGCACGAGGAGGCGACGGCCAAACTGGCCGCGAAGTACCTGGGCGCGATCGACAAAGCCTGCAAGGACGCCGGCGTGACGTATCAGGGATATCACATCGCCAGCGAGTTTCCGGCCGATGCCATCATCGAGGCAGCCAAGACCAAGAAATGCGACATCGTATTCATGGCATCGCACGGCCGCCGCGGTCTGGCCGGCGTACTTCTCGGCAGCGAGACGGCAAAGGTTCTCACGCATTCCAAGATTCCGGTGCTTGTCTATCGCTGATTCGGCAGCGACCTTGTGGCGGCAGCCCCGCGCGCTGCCGTGCACCCTTCGCGCCCCGCGTCGAACGACGCAGCACGGGAGATGGTGGGAAGCGCCCCCATATGTCTTGCCGTGAATGATCTCCGGAAGTTCGATCTGAGTACGGCTCACTTCGCTTGTGACGTCGAGTTCGAAGTTGCGGCTCATCTCGCCACGCGATACCTTTGGCGATCAAGCCATCAACCTCCGACTCGGGACGGCAGCGATCTTTTGGAATTGCCCGGATGATTCCATGGCTGGGCCGCGCGCACACGTTTCCGCCGCTCGAGTCAGCGCTCACCGAACCGAACGGATTGTTGGCCGCCGGCGGCGACCTCGCCCCCGAGCGACTGCTCGCCGCCTACCGCCGGGGCATCTTTCCCTGGTTCAGCGAAGGCGACCCCATCCTCTGGTGGAGCCCCGACCCGCGCATGGTGCTCTATCCCGCGGAACTGAAGGTTTCGCGCTCGCTGCGCAAGAGCCTGCGTCGCGACGACTATGAGATCCGCGTCGACACCTGTTTCAGAGAGGTCATGGCTGCCTGCGCCGAGCCGCGCGTCGGTCAGGCGGGCACCTGGATCTCGCCGGCAATGATCGATGCATACGCTGCCCTTTTCAGCCGAGGCTATGCACATTCGGTCGAAACCTGGCGCGGTGATCGACTCGTGGGCGGGCTGTACGGTCTGACGCTGGGGCGTGCATTCTTCGGCGAGTCCATGTTCGCGCGCGCAACGGACGCCTCAAAGCTCGCGCTGGTGCATCTGGTGCGGCAACTGGAGCGCTGGGAGTTCGGCCTGATCGACTGCCAGATGCGCACCACGCATCTGGCCAGCCTGGGCGCCCGCGAGATAAGTCGAGCAGCGTTTTCGCGTCAGGTGGAACAATTGGTACACTATCCGCAGCCTTCCGGCTCGTGGACTTTCGACCGTGACCTTGTTGGGTGACTTCCCGCTTTCCGTCCTGCAGTTCTACGCGACTGCCCCGTATCCTTGCAGCTACCTGACCGAGCGCTTGGCGAGATCGCAGGTCGCAACGCCCAGCCATTTGATCGACACGCCGGTCTACAGCGAACTGGTGCGGGCCGGCTTTCGCCGCAGCGGCGCCTTCACTTATCGACCGTATTGCGACAGCTGCCGGGCGTGTGTCCCTGTACGCATCCTTGCGGAGGACTTTCGCCCGAATCGTATCCAGAAGCGCGTGTGGCGTCGGCACGAGGGTATGCGGGTGCAAGTTCTCGATCTGCGCTACAGCGCCGAGCACTATGCCCTGTATCTGCGCTATCAGGCACGCAGACATGCGGGCGGCGGCATGGATCAAGACAGTCGCGAGCAATACCGGCATTTCCTGCTACAAAGCAATGTCCGCACTCGCCTGGTGGAATTTCGTGACGCCGAAGGCTTGCGCATCGTGAGCATCGTCGACGAACTGCAGGATGGCTTGTCGTCGGTGTACACCTTTTTCGATCCGGACCTGCCCGGAGCGAGTCTGGGCACCTACAACATCCTGTGGCAGATCGAGCAGTGCCGCAAGCTGGAGCTGCCGTATCTCTACCTGGGATACTGGATAGCGCAAAGCCGCAAGATGGCCTACAAGGTGAATTTCCAACCCATCGAAGGTTTGATCGACAATCGATGGCAGCCGATTGCCTGGCAGGGTTCAACGGTTCAAGGGTAGGCCCTGGGTCCGGAGTTCCTCGGGGGTCAGGGTCATCGTGGCCGGGAGGCCGGGGGGCTCGGCGGATTTCGAGGCCGCACGGGCACGCTCGATGTCGCAAGCGGGCCCATGACCCAGTTGACACGCCCGGGCGATGTTCTGCGTAGCGACTGCGCGCATGAGTTCGGGACTGACAGCATCCCGCAACCGCATCCCTGCCTGGGCCGCCTGCTCGAAGATCAAGGCTCGGTTGAAGTAAGCCAGGGCGTACGACGGATCGAGTGCGATAGCTCGTTCGATATCCGTCAGCGCAAGCGGCGCGGCGCCTAGCCCGCCCATCTGAAACACGGCGAGACTGCGATTCAAGAACACCTTGGGTTCGCGGGCGCCCATGCCAATGGCCGTGTTGAATGCCTGCATCGCCTCGGAAAACTTGCCGATCTGCATCAAGACCAGCCCGCGATCGGCATGAAGGATGATCTGACCGGGCTCGAGTTCGAGCAGGCGATCGAGATCCTTAAGCGCCTCCGGATAGCGCTTCTCGTCGATGTGCAGCTGCGCCCGCCCGCGCAGGGCCCGCGCATGGCCAGGCTGCAGGGTAAGCGCCCGATCGTAGTCGGCTAGCGCGGCCAGGGCGTGGCCTTCGGTCCGGTGCAGCGTGGCTCGATTGACGTAAAGACGAGCATCCTTCGCATCCGGCCCGAAATACCCGGCGGCACGAATCGCGTCGTCCCACACCGCCACGTGCGACGAGAACGTCTGTAGCGTCAGCACCGACAGCACTGCCCAAGCCGTCAGACCACCGAATCCCAAGATCAGCGAAGCTCGCGGGCCCAGCAACGCGATCGCCCACACCAAGGCCAGACAAAGCAGCGCCACCCCCATGTAGCCGCGCCAAAGGGCAAAGTCGTTCGCCAAGCGCGGCCAGAAAATCTCGGACGCCGCCAGCAAGAGCAATGCACCGAGGGCGATTGCGAGGCCTCGGTAGCGCAAGTTCCGGCGCGACCAGACAACAGCGAAAGCGAGCGCTGCGATCCCCAGCATGCTGCCCCAGCCATTCCAGGCAGCCGCATGCGGTGCCGCTTCGGGCATGTCGATCGCCATCCAGGCCGTGATAGGAACCAGGCCATAGCCCAGATAGCGCAACAGCCGACTGCTGTTGGCGGCCGATTGTTCGAGATAGCTCATGCCCGCAGCATCCACGCCTGAACTCGCGGTGAGCGCCACGACGACGCCATAGGCGACGGATACCGACGCCGCGGCCACAACCGCCCACCAGGCTGCCCTGCTGGTGCCATGCGGCGCCGTGAGGTAGACCAGCCAAGCCATCGCGGCGGGCAATGCGATCGCGCTCGGCGAGCAGAGCAGCGCGCCGGCGCAGGCGAAGGGCGCAACGGCCCAGGCGCCACGCCAGCCGTCCTGTGCTGCACGGGCAACGCTCCACAGCCCGACGAAGACGAACACGCCCAGCAGCAGCACCCCCCGAGCCGGCAGATAGGCGACCGCATACACAACGACGGGATGCAGTGCGAACAATCCGGCGGCGAAGAAGGCGATCCAGCCCGCTCGCACGCCTGACCCGACCGCCGCTCCGGCCACCCGCCGACTCAAGAGGAAGACGAACACGACCCCCAGGCAATGCAGAACGAGATTCAAGACCCGGTGCCAGAACAAATCCTGGCCGACCAGCTTCGCCCAACCCCCGAAGCTGGCATCGGCAAGCCAGGCTGCGCCGAGCGCAGGTGTGGTCAGCGCGGCGGCCGCGAGCTTTCCGGAGGCCAGCAATGCGAATTCGCCGAAGACAGGGGGATAGGACAAACCGCCCGCATAGAGAGCGACCGTGAGCGCAACCAGAGCGAGCACCATGCGAGAACCGCGCGGCTCCCGCTCGAGAAGCTGGGTTGTGCGCTGTACCAGATCATGCAAGGCGTTGTCGACACGTACCCTGTACATTGGGCGAGCCATCCTTTGGATTGCAGTATGCTGAGTCAGCAATTCATGAAACGAAGGCAGTCGGGTTTCGCCACCAGCCTGGTTTGCGGATTGCGGCCAGCGCCCGAGCCGACGGCGATCGACTCCGCATCGGGCAGGGACGTCGACACGCTTGCCTTACGAGCCCCCCTCGACGCGCTGCGCGATACACCGAGGTCGCTCCGACGCGGGCATGCCGAGCGTTGGCTATACGCGCCCATCGCCGCGCCGCTAAAATGCGTGGCAGAGGATGGCCCTCGCACCGGGCCGCCCCTGTCAGCGATCCGTGTCGGAGGCTCCCAGTCCGACCAACCATGTACGCTCCGTCTCACCACTCGTGATTAGTCCCTCGGTATTGATCATCGTCATGCTGGCCGGCATGTTCGCCGTTGCGGGCCGACTGCGCCAGCGCAGTTTACCGCCTGCCGTGCGCATCGACGCAGTCTTGCCTCAAACCCAATGTCGCCAATGCGGTTACGACGGCTGCCGCCCCTACGCAGAAGCGATTGCCGCCGCAGAGGCACCCATCGATCGCTGTCCACCGGGTGGAGATCAGGTGATCCGTCGGCTGGCCGCGCTCACGGGCCAACCCAGACGTCCCCTCGACTCGTCACGCGGGCAGCACAAGCCGCCACAACTCGCGGTCATCGATGAAGCACGCTGCATCGGTTGCACATTGTGCATTCAGGCCTGTCCCGTGGACGCGATTCTGGGTGCGCCCAAGCTCATGCATACGGTCATTGCCGATCTGTGCACGGGGTGCGAGCTCTGTCTGCCACCTTGTCCGGTCGATTGCATCGCGTTGGCGCCCAAAACCTCGGCCTTTGCGAGCCTTCCAGGTTTCAGTAGAGGGTTCGACTCGGACGCAGCAAGAACTCGGCATGAACAACGCAAGCACCGCCTGGCGAGGAACAAGATCGAGCAAACGGCGCGGCTGGCTGCGAAGGCCAGCGCCAAGTTGAAAGGCCTCGAAACCGGCTCGGATTCTGCCGCCCAGAGAAAACGCGCTGTCATAGAAGCCGCCTTGCAACGCGCCCGGGAGAAACTCGCGACAACGCGTTGATTGCCCGGCGGCGGGGCGTTGCGTCGAACGAGCACGTTCGCGCCGAACGTGACATATGCCCGTGAGGGTTGAAAAGCGTCGCGGCATCATTGACCGCTGCGTATCTGCGTATGACAGCCGCCCGCAGGCACGTTCCGCTGACATATACTTAGGGTCTTTCGTCGCGAGCCGGTCTGATGAACACCTTCTTTCGCATGCTTCTCGCCGCTGCATTCGTCTTATCGGCAGGCAGCACCCCGGCACAAGGGTTCAGATTCTCCGACGATACCGAGCAGCAGCAAAAGCAGGAGGCCGAAGCGCAGCGTCAGGCGCACACGCGCGCCTTGCTGTCGACCCCCTGCATGGCCAAGATCAAGAACCAGAAGATCATGGTCGTGATGGCAGAGCACCGCAATGGGGCGCTCATCGCGCAGCAGTCGGCCTATACCTCCCACTTCGAAGCCATCAACAAGCGCCTGCGGGCCCTCGGCCTGCGCACCTTCACGCCCGAAGAGATCCGCCGGCAGGTCGCTCAAGCCGAGATTGACGCCTTTTTCCGCAACGACCCCGACGCCGCCATCAGCGCTTCGCGCCGCCTGGCCGCTCAGTACATCCTGCGCGGTGTAATCGACACTCAGATTTCCCGCAATGCGATCGTTAATGTGAACCAGGTCGCTGTGCGCCTCGACTTCACCTTGACCGGCTCGAACGGCAGGATGATCTCGGAGGCGAGCGCCAGCAACGAGAGCTATTCGGGGCGAGACGTGCTCGGAATGGCCCTCACCTTGCTGAACGAACGCGCCGACGAAGTGGTCGCGCAGCTCTATAGCGATTACTGCCGGCGCGCCGGGACGAAGTGATCCTCACGCCGGCATGGCACGGCGTATACACGTGATAAGGAGTGAAGCGATGAAAGATGCGTGGATGGCGGCAAACAAGTTCGCAGTCTCGGCAGCGGTCGTGGCCCTGGTCGCCAGCGTCCAACCCGCGGTCGCCCAACCGGTGTTCGGCAATCCCTCGCCGACGGCCGGCAGCGAAACCTCGCAAAAGGCCAACGCTGCCGCGGATCAGGCCATCTACAAGCCGGTCGAGTACGTGAACAAGGGCGTGCGCGGACCGGCACTGGTCGTAATCCCGGGCGATATCAAGAGCAACAACGCAAGCTTCACGCAGAAGTTCGGCCCGAACAATATTGCGGACTTCGCCGAGTTGGAGCTCTCCCAGGCCAACTTCTCCGTGCTCGAGCGATCCAACCTCGGCAACCTGCTGCAGGAGATCTCACTCGCCTACAACCTGGGAGACGCCAACAAAGCCCGTCAGACCATGCAGGTCGGCCAGCTGAAAACCACCAAGTGGATCGTCAAGTTCGACATCCTCAAGGCCGAGCAGATCGCCGAGAACAAGCAGGGCTTCGACGGACGTGCAGTCGGCGGCATCATCGGCATGTTCGGCGGCCTGGGCGGGGCGGTTGCAGGGCGCGCAACCAGTTCGGTGAAGACCCAGGAGTCGACAGGCGTCTGGCTGATCGGCATGCGCTACAAAATCATGGATGCGAACACGACCGAACAAGTCGCCCAAGGCTACCAGGAGTTGAAGATGGAAGTCGGCGCGCAGGCCACCAGCGTATTGGGTATCTCGCAAGGGGCCAAGGGCGGCGTGGGGCTCGATACCATGGTGCAACGCCTGGTGCAAACCGCCGTTTACGAAATCGACGCGAAGTACAAATAAGAACGCTTCCTGTGCCTGGATGAAAATCGCGGGGCTGGCAACGCTACCTGCATAGCCCCCGAAACAGGCACAAGCGTGCGCCGTTCGCATCCGATCGCGCACGCCCTTCCCCCCGGGAGTTGGCCGTGGCTCAATTGAGCAAGCTGGGCAAGTACCAGATCCGACGCGAACTGGGCAAAGGCGCGATGGGCGTCGTCTACGAGGGCTTCGATCCGCTGATCGAGCGTACGGTCGCGATCAAGACCATTCGCCCCGAGCAGCTGAACAAGGATCAGGCCGCCGAACTCGTCGCTCGCTTCCGCCGCGAGGCCCAAGCGGCCGGCCGGCTCAATCATCCCCATATCGTATCGATCTACGAATACGGCGAGGACGCCGATGGCGCCGCAGGCGGCGGGCCTATCTCCTACATCGCGATGGAGTTCGTGCGCGGGCGGGAGTTGCGGGACTACTTCGAGGCCAACGAGCGATTCCCGCTGAAGGAAATCGAACGCATCATGGTCGAGATGCTGGACGCACTCCAGCACGCTCACGAGCGCGGCGTCATACACCGCGACATGAAGCCCGCGAACGTCATCCTGCTCGACAACGGTGCGGTGAAAGTCGCCGATTTCGGCATCGCACGCCTGGAGACCTCGGATCTGACCCAAGCCGGCGCCGTCCTCGGCACGCCTGCCTACATGTCGCCCGAACAGTTTCTCGGACAGGGCGTGGACAATCGCAGTGACCTCTTCTCCTGCGGCGTCATCCTCTACCAGTTCCTGACCGGCGAGAAGCCCTTTACAGGCAACGTGACGACGATCATGTACAAGGTGCTCAGCGAGGAGCCGCTCGCCCCTTCCATGCTCAACACGACCCTGCCGCCCGCCTGGGATGTCGTCGTGCGCAAGGCGATGGCGAAGAAGGTCGCAGAGCGGTATCAGTCGGCCGCCGAGTTCTCGACCGCGATACGCGAGGTCATCGAGGGCCGCAGCACCGACGCCACGTTGACCCAGAACCCGGTCGCGACACTCGCGCACACCGATGCGACCGTGGTCGACACAGCGCCACGCACGCCGTCTTTCGAACCCACGGAAAAACTGGCGCGCCCAGAGCCGACGCCGGTGCCCACACCGCGCCCTCAGCCGGTCACTGCCCCCGTGGCAGCAACCGAGCCCGCATCAAGCGCGCGGCCACCCGCGAGCACGTCGAAAAAGCCTCTGAGCGCCAGTGCACTTGCCATCATGGGCATCGCCGGCGTGGCGGTCATCGGTGGCCTGGCCTACTTTCTGACGAGTGGAGAGCCGCCCGCCGCGTCGCCGACAACTGCCGCTCTGCCAGACCCTGCACGAACCGCACCTGCGCCTGCTCCGGAGGTCGCGAAAGCGCCTCCGGTCGATATACCGGCGGAGCCGGGCACCATGGTCATCAGTGCCATCGGCTTCGTCAACCCCAAGGATCCACGTTTCAACGGCGACCAAGCCGCGGCCCAAGCGGAGGCCCGCGCCGACGCGAAGCGGCAGTTGATCGACAAGGCGCTCGGCCTGTATGTCGAGCCCGCTTCGCTCGATCGCAACTATCCCCTGATCGAACAGAGGCTGCTCTCCGAACCGGGCATGTTCATCAAGACAGTCATCTCCGAAGGGGCACCGCATGAAGGCAAGGATGGCCTGATCTCGGCCGAAGCCCGTGCGACGGTGAAGATCCGTGCGGTGCAAAAATCGCTCAACCAGATGTCCAAGGAAGAGCGGATCGAGTTCATACGCAATAGCGGCGATCCGAAGATCTCGGTGGTCATGACCATCCAGAATGCGGATACCGCGCAGGCGTTGCCGCCTGCGCGCTCACAACTGGCGGAGAACGTGCTCAAGGAACGGATCCGATCCTTCGGCTTCCGCGTCTGGTCTCCCGAAGGCGAAGTAAAGACCAGTCCCGAAGCCCGGCAGGCCGACTTCCATATCCAAGGCGAGGTCAAGGTGAAGCTGCTGTCGATGCGACTCGCCGCATCCGGCATCACCGTCTCGAAGACTGCCCTCACCTCCTGGACCATCAAGGCGACCGACCGCGCCACCGGCGAGGAGATCTATCTCAACACGACCTTGCCCAGGGCTCAAAGCTGGGCCTCGGAGGATCAGGCCTTGTCCGATATCGGCCGGCTGGTCGGCGAAGAGTTCTCCAAGAACTTCTTCCTGCAGCACTTCAATGTCGGCGAGCAGACGGTGAGCCTCAACGTGACGGGCCTGCCACCGGGTGCCACGGGAACCCACACCGCCCGGCAACTGCTGCGCGAACTGCGCGGAATTCGACAAGTATTGGATGCCCAGTTGCTGGACGATGCGGGACGCTATCGGCTGCGCCTCGCTGCCGGCAGCGCCCCGGACATCATCCAGGACGCAGTGCTCAAGCCGCTGAACGCAAAGCTCGGCCAGACCTGCTTCGCGATGGCGGGGGCCACCACGACCGAAGTAAACGTCATGCTGACTCAACCCTGCGCAGAAGAAGCGGTGCGCGCGCGCATCGAGACGCAGCCGCCGGCAGGCGTTCTCGCGGCACCCGAATCCCGGAGCAAATCCCTGCTGGGCACAGGCAAGCAGACTCAGCTTTGATCGTGCAGACGAATCCAGTCGGCGAACGGCGGGTTAACCGAGGGCAGGTTAACTGAGTCTGACAGGCCGCCGATGGGCTGCGGAATTCCCGATCGCGCCGCGTGCGCGCACGATTGGCCAAAATGGTCGAGATCGGCCCCGGACGCCGAGTAAACCCAAGCCGGGCATTCGCCCCCTGGCGCGGATTCACGCCATCCCGGGATATCGATACGCGGCAGCCCTGGCCCTGCAAAATCGTCGAATCAAGACAACAGCCTGAACTCGACGAACTCCTCGTCGGACTCCGCCATGCCATGGCCGAAGTAGATCTTGCCCGCGCCGCGCAGGATCAGTTCCTCGCGCCTGAGTTCGATTTCCGATTCGTGCTCGAAATCGACGAAGGTGCCGTTGGTGCTCTGGTCGACGAGCACGTACTTGTCGCGCCGACGCTCGATGCGCGCATGGACGCGCGAGGCCTTGCGGTCCGCGAGCACCATATGACAACTGGCATCGCGTCCGATCACCGCACGCACGTTCTCCGCGTCGAGAACCATGCGCTTCGCACCGTGAACAAGCTCCAGCGTCGCCTCGGCGACAGGGACTTGAATCATCGATGCCGTCGCCATGGTGAGATCGTCGCTCGCCTGCCAGAGCACCTCGCACACCTCGATCTCCTCGCCCTTGCCTCGGACGGCGAGCGATGCGATGCGCCGAGTCATCGATCGCACGAGCGGTGACATCAACTGCACCGCAGCCAGCGTCGTATAGATCTGCTGTCCCTTGGCGAGCCCCGCCATGCGCGCGGCTGTGTTGACCGTATCGCCGAACACATCGCCTTCGGCTTCGATCACCGGTCCGACATGAAAGCCGACCCGTATGGCGCGCCGCACGCCCGAGACGAGCGGCAAGTCCATCACGGCCTGCTGCATCTCGCTGGCGGCGAAAGCGACACGATCGGCATCCGGAAACACGCACATGAGCTCGTCGCCAATCGTCTTCACGACCCGCCCCCCGTGCCGCTCGGTGGCAGCACGCATGTCGCGCAAACACTCGTCGATGAGCTGCTTGGCCAGGGCATCCCCCAGCGTTTCGTAGAGCGTCGTGCTGCCCGAGATATCGGCAAACAGGACGGCGGCCAAGTTTTGGCCGACAGCGGTAGTCTGCGGCGAAGGGCTGTGCGATTCGGGCATGACGGGTCCGACGTGTTGAGCTGATCGATGATAGCTAAATCACGACAGGTCGGCACGCTTTGAGGACCCCGCGTCGCCGAAGGCGCTTGCCCCCCGTCCGAATCGGAACAAATCCCCGCCAAGGCGCTGTACCAGCGTCCCGCCACGCCGGTCCGGGGTCGGCTCGGCGGAGCCTGCTTCGAGCAGCGGCGAGTTGTCGCATCGCTCTTGCTCCCACTATCCGCATTGATTAAGCTGCAGACGTGAATCCCGAAAAGCGTCGTGCCATCTACGAGCGCCTGCGCGCCGCCAATCCGCACCCCACCACGGAGTTGAACTACTCGACGCCGTTCGAACTGCTGGTCGCCGTCGTGCTGTCCGCGCAGGCCACGGACAAGGGCGTGAACATCGCCACCGGCAAGCTCTTCCCGATTGCCAACACACCGCAGGCCATCCTCGCTCTCGGTCAGCCGCGCCTGGAGCAATACATCTGCACCATCGGTCTTTACCGCAACAAGGCCAGGAACGTCATCGATACCTGCAAGCTGCTGCTGGAGCGCCATGGCGGCACAGTGCCCGCCGACCGCGAAGCGCTCGAAGCCCTGCCAGGGGTCGGACGAAAGACGGCCAATGTCATTCTCAATACCGCCTTCGGGCAGCCGACGATCGCCGTGGACACGCACATCTACCGGGTAGCCAACCGTACCGGCCTCGCCCCCGGCAAGGACGTCGTCGAAGTCGAACGCAAACTGGAGAAGTTCACTGCCGAGGAATTCAAGCACGACGCGCACCATTGGCTGATCCTGCACGGACGTTACGTCTGCATCGCGCGCAAGCCGAAGTGCCCCGAGTGCCTGATCCGGGATCTTTGCGAGTTCAAGGCAAAAACCTCCGCGGTCGCGGACACCGCAGCGACCACAGGCACCCCCCAGACCCCGCGCAGGCGGCACCTGCCACCAGGTTGAATCGTGTACGCGCCCACGCGAGAGCAGGCAAGGCAGTTTCTGTTCGACACCTGGCGCAAATACCGCGCAGGTGAGGCGCTCTCGCCGCTGGAGCAGATCGCGCTGGATGTGCTGATCCTGCATCCGGAGTATCACGCGATACTCGATCACCCCGATCGCTACAGCGACCACGACTACGCACCCGAACTCGGACAGATCAACCCCTTCCTGCACCTGAACCTGCACCTGGCTATCGAAGAACAGCTGTCGATCGACCAGCCGCCGGGCATACGCGCCGAATTCGAGCGTCTGCGCGATGCCCGCGCCGATGCCCACGAGGCGAAGCACGCGTTACTCGAATGCCTGGGCGAAGTGCTCTGGCAGTCTCAGCGCAACGGCACGCCGCTGGACGCCCAGAGTTATCTCGAATGCTTGCGACGCAGATCATGAGTTCGGCCGATCGCTCCCGCCCCGGGGCTCGAAGCGAATGAGCGGCCAGAGCCAATTCGGCCTCTTGCGTCAGCGTCGGTTCGGTCCGTTCTTCGCCACGCAGTTTCTGGGCGCGCTCAACGACAATGTTCTCAAGAACGCGCTGGTCATCGCTTTCACTTATCAGGCAACCGCATGGAGTACGCTCTCGGCCAGCAGCCTGTCCAACCTCGCCCAGGCACTCTTCATCCTTCCCTTCTTTCTTTTCTCAGCGCAGGCCGGACAACTCGCGGACAAGCTGGAACGATCGCGCATCATCCGGCTGGTGAAGATCTCCGAGATCGCCATCATGCTCATCGCATGGCTCGGATTCGCTCTGAATCATCTCGGGCTGTTGCTCGGGGCGCTGTTCCTCATGGGGTTGCATTCGACCGTGTTCGGGCCGGTGAAGTACTCCATCCTGCCGCAGCACTTGCGTGAGGACGAGCTGGTCGGCGGCAACGCGCTGGTCGAAAGCGGCACCTTCCTCGCCATCCTGATCGGAACCCTGCTGGGCGGCATACTCATCACAGCCGGTGGCGGCCATGCCGCAGCGCTCGTCTGCGTGATGATCGCCCTCCTGGGCTATGCAGCCAGCCGCCACGTGCCTGTCTCGCCGCCACCTGCGCCAGACCTCGAAATCGACTGGAATCCCGCCCGCGAAACCTGGCGCAACCTGCGTTTCACCGCGGCCAACCGGACCGTCTTCAACTCCGTCCTGGGTATCTCGTGGTTTTGGTTCTACGGGGCGATGTTTCTCGCCCAGTTTCCCGCCTACGCTCGCGATACGCTCGGTGGAGGAGCGCAGGTCGTCACCTTGTTGCTGGCAGTCTTCTCGATCGGTATCGGAGCAGGTTCGCTGCTGTGCGAGCGCCTCTCGGGGCGCAAGATCGAGATCGGCCTGGTGCCGTTCGGTTCGATCGGCATGACTGTCGTCGCGCTCGACCTCTACTTTGCCTCACCGCTCGCGCCGATGGGCAGCAGTCTCACGGCGCTTCAGTTTCTGCAAGCGCCGGGCAGTTTGCGCATTCTGCTCGATCTGCTGCTGATCGGCCTCTTCGGCGGCTTCTTCATCGTGCCGCTCTACGCGCTGATCCAAAGCCGCTCCGAGCCCTCGCACCGATCCCGCGTCATCGCCGGCAACAACATACTGAATGCTGCCTTCGTGGTTGCCGCCGCCTTGCTTGCCGTCGGCTTGCTTCATCTCGGGCTTACGATCGCACAGATTTTTCTGGTCACCGCACTCCTGAATGCCGCTGTCGCTGTCTACATCTACACCCTGGTGCCTGAGTTCCTGATGCGATTCATCGTGTGGCTGCTGATCCACTCGGTCTATCGCCTCAACAAATCCGGGCTCGAGCACATTCCGGACGAAGGGCCTGCGGTGGTGGTCTCCAATCACGTGAGCTTCGTCGACGCACTGATCATCGCTGCGGCTTGCAGGCGCCCGATCCGCTTCGTGATGGATCACAACATCTACCGGTTGCCTGTGCTGAATTTCGTTTTTCGCACCAGCCGCACCATTCCGATCGCCTCGGCGCGCAGCGATCCCGGACTGCTAGAGCGGGCCTACGACGAGATCGCACACGCCCTCGAAGCCGGTGAACTCGTATGCATCTTTCCCGAGGGCCGAATTACCGACACGGGCGAGATGTATCCCTTCCGCCCCGGGATCAGCCGTATCGTTCAGCGAACGCCGGTACCGGTCATTCCTATGGCATTGAAGGGGTTATGGGGCAGCTTCTTCAGCCGCAAGGACGGCCCGGCGATGTCGCGCCCTTTTCGCAGAATGCCCTTTCAACCGATCGCAGTGGCAACCGGCGAACCCGTCCCACCAGGCAGCGCAACCCCCGAGCGCCTGCAGGAACTCGTCTTGAATTTGCGCGGTAACCAAAGATAAGCCCACGCCGAAGCCGGCCCGCCCGGGCAGCTTGATCGAGCGGCGCACAAAACAACTACGGCCGCGCATGGCGGCCGCAGTTGAGTGAAGCGGAACCGATCAGTACTTGTGGCGCAGCCCCGGCTGGGCGGCATAGTAAGCGGACAGATTCTCGATGTCCCGAGCAGACAGGGGCGTCGCGAAACCGCTCATGATCGGATCCTTGCGCGCCCCCGACTTGTAGTCGCGCAGCGACTTGGCCAGATAGTCCTTGTGCTGCCCGGCGAGGCGGGGGAAATCCGGGGCTGTACTGTTGCCGTCGGGACCGTGGCAGGCGGCACAAACTTCTAATGCTTTCTTCTTCCCTGCTTCGAGGTCTGCTGCGTTGGCGCCGAATCCCACCGCCAGCAAGACCGCTGTGATCAATGTCCGATTCATCGTGTTCTCGCTCCTACTTGCTGCCTGCGGTTACGGTCGTCGCCGAGCCGTAGTAGGCGGCGAGGTCGGCCATGTCTTTTGCGCTCAAGCGCGACGCAATGGCACGCATCGTCTCATTACTGCGATTGCCGCTCTTGTAGGCCTCGAGCGCCTTGACGATATAGGCGGGATGCTGGCCGCCCAGACGCGGAACGCGATAAACCTCGGGAAAGGCCATGCGGTACCCGTCGATACCGTGGCAACCTTGACACATGGAGGCCTTCGCCTGCCCGGCCTGTGCGTCCCCTCCTTCGGCTGCACTCGCGCCTGCAGCGAAAGCCGAGACGAGCACGGCAAACAAAAGCGTGCACTTGCGATTCATCGGGACCCTTGTCGACATTGTGTTGAAGTGGCTGAACGCGCAGGATTATACAGGAATTGACCTGAATCATATCTCGTTGTCGCGAGCCGCAGTGTCCACCATAATCGAGTGGCAGACCGGCTGCTCGTTACGTACCACGCCTTGGAACCCGTGCGCCCTTTGGAAAACTCTCGCGCTGCCCGACTTCTGCCTTTCCTGACGTGGCTGCCGCTGGTAAACAGGCGCACGCTGCGTGCCGATGCGATCGCGGGGCTCGTCGGCGCTGTGATCGTGCTGCCGCAGGGCGTCGCCTTCGCCACGCTGGCGGGTCTGCCCCCCGAGTACGGGCTTTACGCGGCGATGGTGCCCGCCATTGTCGCTGCGCTGTTCGGCTCCTCGTTTCACCTCGTCTCCGGGCCGACCAACGCCTTATCCATCTTGTTGTTCGCTCAACTCGCTCCCTTGGCAGAGCCCGCCTCGGCCCAATACGTGCAGCTCGCGCTGACGGTGACCTTCCTTACGGGAGCCATGCAGTTGGCACTGGGCCTGGCGAGGCTGGGCATGCTGGTCAACTTCATCTCCCACAGCGTGGTGATCGGCTTCACCGCCGCCGCAGGATTGCTCATCATCGCGAGTCAGTTGCGCAATTTCTTCGGCGTATCGATCGCGCGTGGCGGCACTTTCTTCGAAACACTGCAGGCGTTCATTCTCGAAATTGCCGACGGCCATCTGAATTGGGCCGTCACGCTCGTGGCCCTGTTCACCGTCGGGGTTGCGATTATCTCCCGACGCTTCTATCCCAAAATACCTTACATGATCGTCGCGGTCGTCGCCGGCAGCCTTTTCGGTGCCGGGCTCGACTACCTGCTGGGCAGCCGCTTGGGGAGCATCCCGACACTGGGCGCTCTACCTGGTGCCTTCCCGCCATTGTCGGCACCGAATCTGTCGCTCGAATCCATACGCCAGGCTGTGCCGATTGCACTGGGGATGACCATACTCGGTCTGACCGAGGCATTGTCCATCGGCCGCGCGATCGGCGTTCGTTCCGGACAGCGCATCGATGGCAACCAGGAGTTCGTCGGCCAGGGCCTGTCCAATCTGGCCGGTTCGTTCTTCTCGGCCTATCCATCTAGCGGTTCGTTCAACCGCAGCGGCGCCAACTACGAAGCAGGCGCGGTGACGCCGTTGGCCACCGTCATCGCCTCCGGCATGCTGATCGTTTTCGTGCTGCTCGTCGCTCCGCTCGCCGCGCATCTGCCGATCGCTGTCATGGCCGGCATCCTGTTCCTGATCGGCTACGGCCTCATCGATACGCATCATTTCCGCCAAGTCGCACGCACGAGCGGTCGAGAAGCCGCCGTCATGGTGGCCACGCTGCTCACCGGGCTTTTCGTCGATCTGGAATTCGCGATCCTGACCGGCGTACTGTTCTCCCTGCTCATGTACTTGCAACGTACGTCGCGCCCTCTGGTTCTCGACGTAAAGCCCGATCCGGCGCCCGGCAGCTATCACTACACCGCAGACAGCGGGCTGCCCGATTGTCAGCAAGTCAAGATGCTGCGCATCAATGGCTCGCTTTATTTCGGCGCCGTCGACCATGTAGCCAAGGAATTCCAGCAAATCGATCCGGCCCAGAAGCACTTGGTCATTGTCGCGAGCGGGATCAACTTCATCGATGTCGCCGGCGCCGAAATGCTGCTGGCCGAATCGAGGCGTCGTCGGGCCGAGGGCGGCGGGCTCTATTTCTATAGGGTGAAGGACGAAGTGCGGCGGCTCCTCGAGCGAGGCGGATACCTGGCGCATCTGGGCCCGGAGAATTTCTTCCCTGTGAAGCATCGTGTCATCACGGCGCTCTACCCCCGCCTCGACAACGAAATCTGTCGGCACTGCAAGGTGCGCATATTCGCCGAATGCCAGGATTACCTGCCCAATGGCCAACGGCGCGAACCCGAGGGAAACTCGCGAAGCGGCTGACCGCCGGGGCGCGGCCGGATAGAATCCCCAGCGCCTGGAGCAGCCCCGAAGGCATATTCCAGCGACGCCGGCACTACCGCCTCCAGAAAAAGCGGACGCCAACGTCCGACAACGATGCGACCCCGACAAACCATGGCTGGTATGAACCTTCTCGTGCGACGCGCCCTGCCTTTTCTGCGCTGGTTTCCCCTGACTCGAAGCACCTTGCGCGCAGACCTCGTCGCCGGGATCACTGTCGGGTTGGTGCTGGTGCCTCAATCGATGGCCTATGCACAACTTGCCGGCATGCCCGCCTATTACGGACTGTACGCAGCCTTCCTGCCGGTCATGATAGGCGCGCTCTGGGGTTCGTCGAACCAGCTAGCCACCGGACCGGTGGCTATGGTGTCACTGCTCACCAGCGCCACCCTCGCCCAATTCGCCGCCCCTGGCTCGGACCAGTTCATCGCGTTGGCCATTACGCTCGCCCTGCTCGTCGGCCTGATGCAGTTCGGTCTCGGCGTGCTGCGCCTCGGGTCGATCGTGAGCTTCCTCTCCCATCCGGTGATCGTCGGCTTCACCAATGCCGCCGCCATCATCATCGCCCTGTCCCAGCTCAACAAGATGCTCGGCGTATCGATGGGCCGCAGCGATCACTTCCTGCTCGACATCTGGGACGTACTGGCGCAGATCGGCGAGATCCATCTGCCCACCCTTGCCATGGGCGTCGGCGCCATGGCCCTCATCCTCTGGCTGCGCAAACGGGCGCCCAAGGTGCCGGCGGTCCTCGCAGCGGTGGTGATCGCAACGACGCTCAGCTGGCTCGTCGGCTTCGAGCGAAACACCCGGATCGGCATCGATCAGATCGCCAACGCCGATGCGCGTACCCTGGCGATGGAGCACCTCCAAGGGCAGAGGGAGATCAGCCGATTGAATGCCCAGATCGGCGAGCGCATCGACGAACTCAGGGCGCTGCGCAAGCAGCCGGGTCACAGCAGCCAGCACGCGCTGACGCTGGACTACCAGGTGCAGGCGATGCGCCTCGAGGTCCGCGCGCAGGAGGATGAAAACCGATTGCGAGCACGGGCTCTGCGCCATTTCCGGCTATACGAAGATCCAACCACCGGCGAGGGCAAAACGATGTTCCGGTCGAGCGCAGGCGACTCGCCCGCTGCCGGCGATTCGGGACCCTGGCGCATACAGCGAGTCGTCGACGACAAGGTCATTCTGGTCGGCGGCGGCGAGGTCGTCGGCCACGTTCCGCAAGGACTGCCTGCCCTGGTCAAGCCGCAGCTTAGCCTAGAGACGATCGGGCTGCTTTTCTCATCGGCTTTGGTCATCACCCTCGTCGGCTTCATGGAGGCGATCTCCATCGCCAAAGCCATGGCTACTCGTACCCGACAGCGCATCGACCCGAACCAGGAGCTGATCGGACAGGGGCTGGCCAATATCGTCGGCAGCGTCGGTCAAAGCTATCCGGTGAGCGGATCGTTCTCCCGATCCGCGGTCAACCTGAACGCCGGCGCGCTCACCGGCATGTCATCGGTATTCTCGGCGATCGTCGTGCTCGGTACGCTGCTGTTCCTCACGCCGGTGCTCTACTATCTGCCGCAAGCAGTTCTCGCCGCCATCATCTTCGTCGCCGTCATCGGGCTGATCGATTTCCGCGCCATCAAGCACGCATGGCAGGCCCACAGGCACGATGGCATATGCGCGGTGACCACCTTCGTGGCCACCCTGGGATTCGCACCGCATCTGGACATCGGCATCCTGTTGGGAGGTGGGCTGGCCATCGTGCTGTTCCTCTATCGCACCATGTCGCCGCGCGTAACCGTGCGCTTCCTGGAAGGCGCGCGCGCCGACGCGCGAGAGCCGGTCAGCCCAGCGATCGTCACCATTCGTTTCGACGGACGGCTTTATTTCGCCAACGTCCCCTACTTCGAGGACGCCGTGCTCGAAGCCGTATCCAACCATCCGGGCGCGCAGGTGCTGCTGGTCGTCGGCAGCGGCATCAACGAAATCGATGCTTCCGGAGAGGAGATGCTCAGTCACTTGCATCTGCGCTTGAGCAGCAGCAACGTGCGCATGGTATTCGCCGATCTCAAGCTGCAGGTCGTCTCGGTGCTGCAGGCCACCGGCTTGTACGCACGCATCGGCGACGCCGCGTTCTACGAGTCGGAGCAAGAAGCGCTCGACATGCTGCGCCACGTCGAATCTGCAGACGGCGCGCCTGCCGTAGCCGTGATGCGCCACCCCTGACTGGACTGCGCCGACAGCGGACGACAATGATCCGGGCATCGCAGGGCGCCTGCCGCGCGTCGGAGCCTCGGCTTGCCAGCGCCATAACGCACGGCCTTTGTATTACACTGCGTCGGCATCTTGCGAGACCGATGGATGAGCACAACCGACGATCCCAAACCGGAATCCCCGCCGCCCCCTGTCGTGCTCAGCGCAGCGGAAGCCCCGTATGCGCTGCCGCAAGGCTATCGGCTGCAGGAGTACGCCATCGAGAGCGTGCTCGGATCCGGCGGCTTCGGCATCACCTATCTCGCCACGGATCACAACCTGGCGTGCAAGGTGGCCATCAAGGAGTACCTTCCCGCTGACCAGGCAGTCCGCACCCAAGCCCAGTCGCTGCAACCGCGCAGCGTCGAGGTTGAAGAGTCGTTTCGGTGGGGCCTTGCCCGGTTCATCGAGGAGGCACGCGCACTGGCTGCCTTCCGACATGCGCATATCGTTCGGGTGCTGCGCTTCTTCGAGGCCAACGAGACCGCCTACATGGTCATGGAGTTGGTCACCGGCGAAGCGCTCGGCCCCTGGATCAGGCGCAACCGCCCCATCGACGAAGCCAGCCTGCTCGGCATCGTGCGCCCCATCCTGGATGGTCTTGGCGTCGTGCACGAGGCAGGCTTCGTGCATCGCGATGTCAAGCCCGGCAACATCCACATGCGCACGGACACCGACCCGGTGCTGCTCGATTTCGGTTCTGCGCGAAGAGCGTCGACGAGCGATGGACGCGAGTTGACCGCCATCGTAACACCGGGCTACGCAGCCCTGGAGCAGTATCACACGCAGGGCAACCAGGGACCGTGGACCGATCTCTATTCCGTCGCCGCGCTGATGTACGGCGTCATCAGTGGCAAGCGGCCTATCGAGGCGCCGGCAAGGGTACGCAACGATCCCTTGCCCAAGGCGGTCGAAATCGGCGACCGCGCCCTTTACTCCGAGGCTTTGCTGAGCGCGGTGGACTGGGCGTTGAAGCCCGAGGAAGAGAGGCGGCCCCAAAGCGTGCAAGCCTTTCTCATGGCGCTACCCGAGCCGAGCGCGGCGCTGAGACTTTCCGAGCACGCTCGCGCCGAACAGATAACGCTTCGACGCAACGAGCCAGAACCGGCTCATTGGGCCGACCGCTCCGTCATCACGCAATTCGAAGCCGCGCTCGCCGGACATCTGGGCCCGATGGCCCCGGTGCTCGTTCGCCGCGTCGCTCGCAATGCCGCGTCCATCGAAGACCTGCGCGCGGCCCTGTCCCTGGAAATCGACAGCGAACGATCGCGCCGCTCCTTTCTGGAGCGCACGGAAGGCCTGCTGCGATCGGCACACCGAACCTCGCCTTCCAAGAGCGTTCCCCCGCCCCAAAGCCGCTCCGGCTCCGCCCCGCCCTCTGAAAACGCCGGCATGCCGTCGGCGTTCGATCCGGCGTTCTTGAGCGATGTCGAAAGCGAATTGGCGCGCCACCTCGGTCCCCTCGCCCGCGTATTGGTGAAGAAGGCGGCCAATCGGGCGCGGGACCGCGCCGAGTTGTTCCTGCTGCTGTCGGACAATATCGCGGATGCGGAGCAGCGCCGTGCATTCATCCGCAAAAGCGTCGCCGCCTTCAAACATCACCCCTAAAAGAGTTAAGTCATGGGCTTGCGGCTCAAATTCAACCTCGTATTGCTGGTGGTATTCGCTCTCGGTTTCAGCGTCAGCGGCGTCATCTCGTGGAATCTGCTGCAGCAGAACGCTCGCGAGGAGGTCGTGCGCAACGCCGAGGTCCTGATGGAAGCCGCGCTCGCGGTGCGCACCTACACGGTCGAGCAGGTCAAGCCGCATCTGGACGCCAAGCTCGACACGGTGTTCTTGCCGCAGACGGTGCCCGCCTATGCGGCCACCGAGACGCTCAACCAGATTCGCAAGAAGTACGCGGACTACAGCTACAAGGAAGCAGCGCTCAATCCGACCAATCCGCGCGACCGGGCCGTGGAATGGGAAACGGACGTGGTGAACGCCTTTCGCAATCGCGCCGATCTTAAGGAACTGACCGGAGAGCGCTCGACCCCGACCGGGCCGGCGCTCTACGTGGCGCGACCGATACAGATCACCAACCCGGCCTGCCTGCAGTGCCATAGCGTCCCGGATGCTGCCCCACCATCGATGCTGAAACTCTACGGCCCCAACAACGGCTTCGGCTGGCAGCACAACGAGATCATCGGCGCCCAAATCGTCTCGGTACCCATGGCGCTGCCGATCCGCAATGCCAATCGCGCCTTCTACGCCTTCATGCTCTCGCTCGCCGTCGTCTTTGTCGCCGTCTTCGTCTCCCTCAACCTCATGCTCTCCTGGATCATCGTGCGCCCCATCGCGAGCATGTCCGCAGCGGCCGACAAGGTGAGCATCGGCGACTTCAGCATTGCGGAGTTCTCCGAGCAAGGCAAGGATGAGATCGGCGTTCTAGCCGCATCGTTCAATCGCATGCGGCGCAGCCTGCAACAGGCGATGAAACTCATCGATACCTGAGCCCGAGTCCTTCGGGCGCGGCCCGAAACACCATGAAGCCCGCGCGGCGGTTGACCTTGCGCTAAGCGCCGCGTGCTCCGACGACATCGGGCACGTTGCGCCCCACCCAATCCTGCAAGAAGCGCGCGATGACGAGATTGTTCTTCTCCAGCATCATCATGTGCCCGTTTCCATTGATGCCGACATCGGGCAGACGCACGAACTGATGCGCCACGCCGGCCTGCCGCAAGAAAGCCGAGGTGCAGTGATCATAGGGGGCGTGGTAGGAAGCTTCCGCGGTCACGATGAGGATCGGTATGCCGGCAAGATTCTTCAGTTTCCTCGCCTCCCCCGCTTGCAGCCAGCATCGGGTCAAGCCCGGCGCGTCGGCAGACTCCTGGCGCGCGAACCGCAGATCGTGCGCGCTCTCGGGCGGTGGCTCGAATGCAAGCGGCCCGCGCGTGATGCCCCAGGGACGCCCGACAACGTCGTCCTCGAACCAGTCCGGCGCACCCGTGAACCGGACCTCGTGCACCGGGGCCCCGTTCGGTTCGATCGCGAGGATGCCGCGCACCAAGTGCGGCCGTGCGTCGGCGATCGTCCAGCCGAACGGCCCGCCCTGCGAGTGCGTGAGCAGGATGGCGGGGCCGATTCGCTCCAGGAGGGCAGCACCCGCCTCGCGCATCATGGCTTCCAAGGAAGCGATGTCGTCCATGCTCGCCACCTGCGAAGCGTAGAACTGGTCGTAGTCCGGGTCGTCCGGGACGCCGCTGCCCGGCCACTGGGTGTGGAGGCGAGCCTGCGGATAGAGGCATTCGCGCTCCGGTGCTGTGAAGCGCGCGGCGATCGTGTCGGCATCGCGATGCGCCGACGTGCCGTAACCGGGAAAGTAGCCCGAGCGGCCGCGCCCCGGCTGATCCACCACATACACCGAAAATCCCTGAGCAACGAAGTAGTCGGCCCAGCCGCGACGGCCATCAGGTGTTCCGAGGAAATTCGCCGCGGTTTGTCCGCCGCCATGAATCATCACGATGGGACAGCGATGGGACGAGCGGCGCGGCACCTGGTACTGCACGAACATCTGCCCTTGCATGCTGCGCTTGCCGGCGTGTTCGACATAACGCCCGCCCACGAAGAAGCAGCCTTGGTCTGCAAGCTCCAAGGGCGAATCGGCATCGAATAACGCGTTCTGGTTCATGCAGGCTCCGGCACAGGAAGATGAAAGGTGCCGGCACTATGACCACTTTCGCGATCCAAGGTCAACGCATCTTCGCAGCCGGTCGTCGGGGGGAATTGAACCTCATAAGCCGCCCTTTTCCGCGACCCGGCGCAATGCCCCCCTTCGGATAATGCCCTCACCGCAGCTTGCAGCAGGCAAACCATGGCTCAGATCATTTGCATCATCGGCAACAAGGGCGGCACCGGCAAGACGACGCTCTCGCATCTGCTCGCCCATGGACTGGGGCTCTTCGGCAAATATACGGTTGCCGTGCTCACCGACATCGAACGCCAGCCGCTGTCGAAGGCCGGGCGCAACTATCTGCCGTTCGATGCCCGCCAGTCGGACAATCTGGAACGGGTGGTGCAGAAACTGCGCGCCGTCGAGCAGTGGTACGGCGTGATCGATGGCGGCGGCAACCGACCGCAAATGGATACGACCCTGGCCGGATTGGCCGACCTGGTGCTTTTGCCCTTCCGCGATTCTCACGAGGATGTGCGCACACTGATTCAAGACCTGGAACGGTTTCCGCAAGCCTACGCGCTACCGTCACAATGGCCGAGCAACGCCTGGCAGCTGCAGGCTGCGATGCGGACAGTGGAGAACATGCTCGGCCGCTACCGCGACCGGCTGCTCGAACCCGTGTACGTGCAAAGCGCCACCAAGCTGCTGCTCCAGCACCAGCTTCCCGCGCAATTGCCGGCTGCGCTCAACAACACCGCGCGCATGCTCGCCTTGCAAGTCATGGAACTGCTCGCCATTCCCTTGCCGGAGGACCGCTGGATCCCGGTTCCCAAGCAAAGCGCGGACGGCGCACAGCGATGCAAGCTGACGGATCAGGAGCAGGCCGCCTGAACTTGCTGCGCACGCGCTGCTAGAATCGAACGTCCAGACAGCCTCGCCGCAGGAGCCTCACAGTGGGACATCGATTGTCACGCATCGTCACGCGCACCGGAGACGGCGGGGAGACCGGCCTGGGAGACGGCTCTCGGGTCGCCAAGGACAGCGCGCGCATCGAAGCGCTCGGTTGCGTCGACGAACTCAATAGCCAGCTCGGTTTGCTGCTGACCGATATCGCGCACGACGACATCCGCGCCTGCCTGCTCCGCGTCCAGAACGATCTCTTCGATCTGGGTGGCGAGCTCTCCATACCCGGCTACGAGATGCTGACCGAGGATCAGCTGCTCGCGCTGGAGGCATGGCTCGAGCAGTACAACGCCGCGCTGGCCCCGCTGAAGGAGTTCATCATTCCGGGCGGGTCGCGGGCGGCCGCACAGGCTCATGTGGTCCGTACAGTATGTCGACGTGCGGAGCGCTCCCTGGTGCGCCTGAAGGCGCACGATGCGCTGCCGGCACTAGGCACGCGTTACCTCAACCGGCTGTCGGATCTGCTCTTCGTGCTGGCACGGGTTCTCAATCAGCGCGCGGGGCTGCCCGATGTGCAGTGGCAACGCACCCCACCACCTGCCTGATTTCGCTTAGCACTTCAGTGACTTGACGCCTGGAGCGGCGCTAAAGTAAACGGCACCGCATGCCGTAGCCGAGACTACACGACGGCCATCCAGACCGCTCTCGCCCGGCCCATACCATGTCTCTCGCACGCGCAGCACAGCCCGCCTCGTCGCGACCTCCAGCGACACTGGGACGCTATGGGATCGTGCGCGAGTTGGGGCGCGGCGCGCAGGGTTGCGTCTATCTCGCCGACGATACGCAGCTGCAGCGTCAGGTCGCCATCAAGACCCTGGTCGACGGACGCGATCCGGCGCGCAAAGCCAGTCTGCTCGCCGAGGCACGAACGACGGCCAAACTGCAGCACCCGAACATCGTCGCGCTCTACGACGCCTTCGATCACGAAGGCACGCTGTGCGTGGTGCTCGAGTATCTTCCCGGCGACACGCTGGAGCGCCTGCTCCGAGCGAAGGGGCGACTGCCTACGGAACAGGCAGCGATCATCACCGCACAGATACTCGACGGACTTGCCTACGCCCATGAGCGCAGCATCGTCCACCGCGACATCAAACCCGCCAACATTCTGATCGACGCGAGCGGCAATGCGCGCATCATGGATTTCGGCATTGCCGCCGCCGCGGGTGCCTCGGACATGAACTCTCCCGCCGGCACGCCGCGCTACATGGCGCCGGAGAGCCTGGACAGCCGAGCCGTGGCCAGTTCCGCGGACGTGTTCTCGGTGGGCATGACCTTGTACGAGCTGCTGACCGGACGTCCGGCGGTGGAGGGCCGCAACGTCTTCGAGATCCTGCACAAGATCGCAAATCAGACCTTCGCCCCGCCCTCGGCCTCGAACGGCGAAGTCGATGAAGCTCTCGACCAGATCGTCATGCGGGCAATCGCCAAGGATCCCTCGGCGCGCTACAACGACGCTCGCGAGATGAGGCTTGCGCTTGCCCACTACCTCGCTCCCGGCACACAAGACGATGCGCAGGAGACGGTCGGCGGCGAGGGTGGCGGAGCCATCGATTTCCTGCTCAACCGCATGCGCCACAAAGCGAGTTTTCCGGCGCTCGCGGGCACCATCTCGGCCATCAACCGCGTCACTTCGGGACACGAGCACAGTGTCCAGGAACTGAGCAACGTGCTGCTGAAGGACTTTGCCCTCACCAACAAGCTGCTGCGCCTGGTGAACTCGACCGGATACGGTCAGTTCGGTGGCAGCATCAGCACGATCTCCCGAGCCGTGCTCATCCTGGGTTTCGATGCCGTGCGCGACCTGGCAATCACTCTGGTGCTTTTCGAACATCTGCAGAACAAGGGGCAGGCGAGCAAACTGCGCGACGAAGTCATTCATTCCCTGTTCACCGGCATCGTTGCCCGGCGCGTCGCCCGTAGCATGGGCGTGCGCGAAGCCGAAGAGGGTTTCATCTGCGGCGTGTTCCGCCATCTAGGCCGGCTGCTCGCATCGTTCTATCTCTACGAGGAAAGCCTCGAAGTCGTCCGCCGGATGCAGCAGACCAAGGAGAACGAGGCCTTGGCATCCAAGGCCGTGCTCGGCGTCTCGTACGAAGACGTCGGCGTGGCGGTGGCCAAGAGCTGGAATTTGCCGGCGGGCATCGTCGGCGCTATGCGCCCAGAGGGCGACAAACGGCCCGTCAAGCCAGCCGGCGCGCATGAAGCCCTTAGAATGGCTACCTGCATCGCCGATGCGGTGGTGCAAGCGGCCGAATCCGGTTCGCCCGAACAGCGCGACCAGCAACTCGCGGCGATTGCACAGCGCTATCGCGAAGCGGTCAAGATCGACGACAAGCAGTTCGCGGCCATTGCCACCGAGGCCCTGGAGGAACTGCTGGACGACACGGCATCCCTGATCGGCGACAACCGCAAGAGCAAGTTCTGCCAGATGCTGCGCCAAACCGCGGGTCGACAGATCGAAGCGGCGTCCGCCGGCGCCGATACCTTGGAGCGGGTGATCGAGCAGACCACCCGGATCACCGCACCGAACGCGGGCACCACCCAGGACATGGAACCGGCGCAGGTGCTCTCGGCCGGCATCCAGGACATCACGAACAGCCTGGTCGACAACTTCAACATCAGCGACGTGCTGCGCATCATTCTGGAGACGATGTATCGCGGCATGGGCTTCTCGCGCGTCATTCTGTTCACGCGCGATCCACGCGCGTTCTCCATGACCGCCCGCTTCGGCTACGGCATGGATCTCGACCGGATCGTCTCGCGCCTGATCATGCCGTTCGGCCGCGAACAGGACGTCTTTTCGGTGGCGCTGGCGAAGAACGTGGATCTGCTGATCAGCGACGCCGACGCCGAAAACATTCGGGCGCGCATCCCCGACTGGTTCCGCAAGGGCGCGCTGGGACAGACCTTCGTCCTGCTGCCGCTGGTCATCGAAAACAAGGCGCTCGGGCTGTTCTACGGAGAGAAGGCGGCCGCAGGCGAGCTCGTCATCGAGCCGCGCGAAATGAACCTGCTCAAGACCTTGCGCAATCAGGCGGTGCTCGCCTTGCGCAACCGGCGCTAAGCCAGCGTCCTGAGTCGGAAATTCGCTGAACAAGCGCGCCGGGAACCGCCCTGCTTCATCGAGGATTTTCGCCGGGTGTCCAACCTGGCTGCGTTCTCCTTCGCATCCGACGCCGAGTTCGTCGGTTTCGTCCCCTATGCATCAACGATACCGTTCGGCCGTTCGCCAACGAATCTCTGCCTCAGGACGCTAGAACCCCGGCCGTTCCATGTACTGAAGCAGGCGCGCGCTCGTCTGGCGCAGCCGGTGCGACAGCATGGTCACCAGCTTGATCAGAAGCTTGGCGCCCAGGCTAGGGTTCTCGAGGATGATGCTCGCCATGGCATCGCGCGTGAGCACGGCGAACATCGTGGTGTCGGCTGCGATGCAGGTCGCAAAGCGTGGCTCCCCGTCGATCATGGACATCTCGCCCAACGTCACCCCGGGGCCCACGCTGGTCATCAATTGACGCTCGCCTTGCGCGTTGTTCTTGTAGATGTCGACCGCACCCGACATGATGAGCAGCATGAAATCGCCGTCGTCGCCTTCCCGAATGATGGCCTGACCGGGCTGTGCCTGATACACCCGCATGTACGCAGCGAGCTGCGCGATGTCGGCCCGCTCGAACTCGGCAAAGAAGGCGGAGCGCCCGACGAGATCGGAGATGTGCTCGGCATAGACCTTGCCCGCACCCAGATCTTCCATGTGGCCCAGCAGCCCGCTGCTCACGGGCTCGACCGGTTCATCGGCTGACTGCTCCATCGGCATGGGCGCTGGCGCGACCCTAGTCTTCTTTCTCGGTCACCAGTCGGCGCGCGCGCACACCCTCGGCCATGGCATCGAGCAAGGGCACGGTGTCCTCCCAGCTGATGCAGCCATCGGTGATGCTCTGACCATACACGAGCTCCTTGCCTGGGACCAGGTCCTGGCGGCCGCCCTTGAGGTGGCTCTCCACCATCACGCCGAAAATACGCTTGTCACCGGCCGCGATCTGGCCCGCCACATTGTGGCCGACCTCGATCTGCCGCTCGAACTGCTTCGAGCTGTTGGAGTGGCTGAAGTCGATCATCACGCGCTGCGCCAGTCCGGCAGCAGACAGTTCCTTGCATGCCGCCTCGACGCTCACCGCATCGAAGTTGGGCTTGCCGGATCCGCCGCGCAAAATGACATGCGTATCCTCGTTGCCGCTGGTCGATACGATCGCCGAGTGCCCATCCTTGGTCACGGATAGGAAATGGTGCGGATGCTGCGAGGTGCGCACGGCGTCGACCGCAATCTTCATGTTGCCGTCGGTACCGTTCTTGAAGCCGACCGGACTCGACAAGCCCGAGGCCAGTTCGCGATGCACCTGACTCTCGGTGGTTCGCGCCCCGATGGCGCCCCAGCTCACCAGGTCGGCGATGTACTGCGGGGTGATCATGTCGAGGAACTCGACCCCGGCCGGCATGCCGAGTTCGTTCAACTCGAGCAAGAGCTCGCGTGCGATGCGAATCCCGTCGTTGATTCTGAAGCTGCCGTCCAGGAACGGATCGTTGATTAGCCCCTTCCAGCCTACGGTCGTGCGCGGCTTCTCGAAATAGACCCGCATCACGATGAGCAGATCGGCCTGCAAGCGCTCCTTCTCGCGCTTGAGCCGCTCCGCGTAATCGCGGGCCGCACGGACATCGTGGATCGAGCACGGGCCGATGATCACCAGCAGGCGGTCGTCGGCGCCATGCAGGATGCGGTGAATGTCCTGACGCGCATCGAAGGTCGTCTTGGCTGTGCTTTCGGATGCAGGAAACTCCCGCAAGACATGAGACGGCGGCAGCAGTTCCTTGATTTCGCGAATGCGGGTGTCGTCGATGGAATGGAGGGGATCGCGCTGCATTTGGGGCTACTCGGCTGGTGTAAATGACCGCTTTAGTATAAGCCGGTTTGGCGCCTGCGCGCCTTGCCGGTCGAACACGCGAGGGGCGGTGCCCGCGTTGCGTCCGGGTTGCCGCCTCGCCGCACTCGCGCCCTACCCCCTGACGCCTGACCTCGAACGTCCTACCCGGTGCCGCCCACGGTCAGGCCATCGACACGCAAGGTCGGCTGGCCTACCCCCACGGGCACGCTCTGGCCTTCCTTGCCGCAGGTGCCTACCCCGGTATCGAGTGCCATATCGTTGCCGATCATGCTGACACGAGTCAGGACGTCCGGGCCGTTGCCGATGAGTGTCGCGCCTTTCACCGGGTAGGTCACCTTGCCGTCCTCGATCATGTAGGCCTCGGCCGCGGAAAACACGAACTTGCCGCTGGTGATGTCCACCTGTCCGCCGCCGAAGTTGACTGCGTAGAGCCCGTTCTTGACCGAAGCGAGAATCTCCTGCGGATCGTGGCCGCCGTTGAGCATATAGGTGTTGGTCATGCGCGGCATCGGAATGTGCGCGTAGGACTCGCGGCGACCGTTCCCCGTCACCGGGACATTCATCAGGCGCGCATTGAGAGTGTCCTGCAGATAGCCCTTGAGCACGCCGTCTTCGATCAGCACGTTGCGCTGGGTGGGATTGCCCTCGTCGTCGACGTTGAGCGAGCCGCGCCGCTTCTCCAGGGTGCCATCGTCCACCACGGTGACGCCGGGGGCCGCCACCCGTTCACCGATGCGACCGGTAAATGCGGAACTGCCCTTGCGATTGAAGTCGCCCTCCAGTCCGTGACCGATCGCCTCGTGCAATAGCACGCCCGGCCAGCCGGGCCCGAGCACGACGGTCATGGCACCCGCCGGTGCCGGGCGCGCAGCCAGATTCGTCACCGCCTGATGCACCGCGCGGCGGGCGTAATCCTCCAAGACCTCGTCGGTGAAACAAGCGTAATCGAAACGACCGCCGCCCCCCGAAGAGCCTTGCTCACGCCGCCCGTCCTGCTCGGCGATGACTTGAATCGACACGCGCACCAGCGGCCGCACGTCGGCGACGATGAGGCCGTCGTTGCGCGCCATCATCATGACCTCGTACTCGCCGCCCAGATGCGCCATCACCTGGGTGATCCTAGGGTCCAACGATCGCGCGTAGCGCTCCAGACGCTCGAGCAGCGCGACTTTCTGTTCGTCGGCGAGACTCGTGAGCGGATCGTTCGGCTCGTACAGGCTGCGCCCGCGCCCGCGCGTCGGAACGCGCACGGCACCATCCCCGCCCTGGCGGGCAATCGCGCGCGTGGTCTGCGCGGCGGTTCTCAATGCATCCAGGCTGATGTCATCGGAATACGCGAAAGCCGTCTTCTCGCCACTGACGGCGCGTACACCGACGCCCTGATCGATGGCGAAGCTGCCCGACTTGACGATGCCTTCCTCGAGGCTCCAGCCTTCGGAGCGTGTGTACTGGAAGTACAAATCCGCGTAGTCGACCGAATGGGTCATGATGTCGCCGAATACGCTCTGCAGCTTGCCGACATCCAGGGCATAAGGCGCCAAGAGGCATCGATCCGCCGTCGTGAACAGATTCTCCGCGAGCCGCAAGGCTGGTTCGCTCTGAATGGACATTCGCAATCCTTGGTTGATTGAAGCCAATACCTATTGATTCCCGGCGTGCGCCGGAGTTCGCAACCCGAGCTAGCGCAGGCCCGAGCTCCTTATGGACCGAGTGTACGATGCTCGAGCGCCGGCAGACTAGCACGCACCGCGCGAATGCGTTCCGGGTCGATATCGGCTGTCACGACGCCCGGTTCGCGCGGCAAACGCTGCAGCACCTCGCCCCAGGGATCGATGATCATCGTGTCGCCGTGCGTCTCCCGTCCGCTGGGATGCCTGCCGCCCTGGGCGGGGGCGATCACATAGGCGAGATTCTCGATTGCCCGCGCACGCAGCAAGGTTTCCCAGTGCGCCTTGCCGGTGGTCGCCGTAAAGGCCGAAGGCACCAGAATGACATCGACCCGCCCCATCCGCCGGTAGAGTTCCGGAAATCTCAAGTCGTAGCACACGGACAGCCCCAGGCGGCCGAAAGGCGAATCGACGGTGACGATTTCGCTGCCGGGCTCGATCGTATTGGCCTCGACGTAGCGTTCACGTCCGTTGTCGAAACCGAACAGATGGATCTTGTCGTAGCGCGCCGCGAGCCGGCCCGTATCGTCGTAGACGAGACAGGTGTTGAGCACCTTGTCCGCCGCCTGCCCTTCGAGCGGGACCGAGCCGCCGACGATCCACATGCCGAGGTTGCGCGCCGTATCGGCCAGGAATGTCTGGATCCGCCCGGCGCCGAAACGCTCCCGCACCGCAATCTTGTCGCGCTCGTGCAATCCCATGACGGGGAAGAATTCGGGCAAGGCGGCGAGCCGCGCACCCTCCTCGGCCGCCTGCGTCAACCATCGGGCGGCCTGCGCGAGATTGGCCTCGACGTCCGGCCCGGAAACCATCTGAATGGCCGCCACACGAGCGGGGGTTGCCATCGGCGAACTCGATTGTTGTGGCGACATCATCACCTTCCTCGTCAGCGGGCCGGGACAACTTCCAGTTGCAATGGCTGCCGGACTGCCAGGTCGGCGCGCAAGTCGATCCGATCCGGGTCGAGCGCATGGGCGACCAGCCAAGCCCGAATCTCTTCCGCCTGCACGGCGGGCTCGGAACCCGACGCGTGCCGGATGACCAGGCGCGATGCAGGATCGGCCAGCAGCGCGGCCATCGACTGCTGAACGACCGCCAAGCCCATCACGATTCGCCCGCTGCGCGGGCGATCCCACAGTTCCAACGGAACCGCGACAGCCTTGGTTTCGGCGGCGGCCGTGGATGCGGCGAAAGCAGCCTCTCCCGAGAGCGTGAGACTGCACCACATGCCAATAGCCGCCAGGCACGTCCCGAGGGTCTTCATCAGCCTGCCCCTCCGAATGGAACCTTCATGACTGAAGGATCGCTCCACGTGCCCGTCACGGTGTACTCGTAGGCGATCAGTTGTCCCAGCGGATCCTTCAGCAGTCGCTGCGCGAGGAAGACCCCGATGCCTGCGACGGGCCCGCCCAGCAGCGCCGTGACGGTCGCGACACTGTCGCCGATCACGGGCGTCACGCGGACGCGCAGATTCTGCGTCTCCCGCGCGAGATCGACGTCTCCGGTCATTGCGACCGTGGCTGACGAACCGACGATACGCAGACCATCCGTCGTCGCTATGCCGCGTTGCACCTTCGCCACGCCGGAGATGGTATCGAACGCGAAGCCATCGCTGAAGACGTCCTTGAAGTCGAGGGCAACCCGCCGAGGCAAGGCCTGCAGGTTGAAGATGGATAGCAGCTTGCCTAGCCCGGGATCGAGCTTGATGAACTGGCCGCGGCTCGCCTCGATCGCAATCTGCCCGGACAGGCTGGGCATGTCGAGATCCTGTGGCGCACCGGTCCACGCCAGCTTGCCCGAGAGCGTCGCGATTCCGCCCTTGACCCCTTCCGGATAACCCATGCGCGCCAGGAATTTGCCGATGTCGGCCACCTCGAGCCGGTAATTGACCTCCGTGCGCGGCACCCGCGCTTGCCATTGCCATGTGCCGTCGGCCGTCAATGTGCCATCGGGACTGCGCAACTGCAGCCGCTCGATCTGCCAATTGCGGCCATCGGGCAAGGCCTTGAGCTCCAGACGTCCCCAGGCGCGCGCGTTGTGTCGGAAGTCGTCGACGACGATATCGAGCGCGGGATACTCGACGGACGCTGAGGTATCCGGCGTCGGTGACGCGCTGATCCTGTCCTGTGCCACGGGCAGATCCAAACGCTGCAATCGAGCCTCGATTCGCCCCTTACCTTGCGACTGCCAGCCGATCTCGCCGACCAACTCCTTGGCCGAAACCCGGGCGCGCCACTCGCCCGCCTTTGGGCGCGCCTCGATCGAAACATGGGTGAATCGCCGCGTAAAGACGTCCAGACTGCCCAGTTTGAGATCCAGCGCGGCGAGCGGCGGGGCGCCCGGACCGGCATTCGGCCAATCGGCCGTGACTTCGCGCCAGCGGTCCAGATCCAACGCGCTCAACGAACCGCGCACCCAGATACCGGGACCTTCGGCACTGGGTGGAGAAGCGCCCAGGCCGATCGCAGCCCGCTCCACGATCGAGCGGCCACCCTCGCGGCGTCGCTGAATCTGAGCACTGGCGACTTGCCCGATGCTCACGTCGACCTGGTCCTGCTGGCTGCCGCTCAAGCGTCGCTCGAAACGCATCGGAAAGCGCTCTGCCGCCGCCTTCGCCAGCGGCGCAGGCAGACTCGACGTCACCCCCTGCAGGGTGCTTTCCACGGTGAAATCCGCCAGCTTCGCACGCACCCTCACCGAACTGCGCCAGTCGGCCGATCCGCTCAGATACTGCAGCAAGGGATGGTCGTAGCCTTTCTTCAAGACATCGATGTTCGCCCGTCCGCTGGCTGCCACGGCAACCGCGCCATCCTGGGTCGTGAGGTTGACGACAGCCGGGCCGCCGAAGATCTGCGCCGAGATGCCCTGTCCGCGTACGGCAGCTTCGGTAAAGTCGATGCGTCCTTCAACCCGTTCGAGCGGCGGCAAGTCCGAATCTACCTTCAAGCGATTGGCGCGAAGCTGATAGCTGCCGGCCACGCGGGACTCCTGCAGCTTGCGCAGCGGCAAGGTCAGGCGGACGCTCAGACGGCCGCTGCCCTGCGCCTCCATGTCGTCGGTAAAACGGTCGATCATCGTCCCGACCGGGCTCTCGGCGATGAAGCGCAGGAATTCCGCCGTGGCACCCTCGGCGTCGCCGTTGACCTCGAGTATTTCGCTGACATGCGCCAGATCCGGAATCACCGCCTGAACACGGGTGAGCTGCGCGCCGAGAATTCGGGCGCTCGAGGATTTGATTTCCATGCGCGTACCTATGAACGAGAGATCCGCACTCACGTTCTCCAACCGTGGCCAGCCGTCGGCATACTGGATGACGCCGTCGCGGGCCTTCGCCGTGACCTCGAAGATGTCCTTGCCGTTCTCGACGAAAGGGAAACGGGCGAGGTCGCCCTTGATGCGAAACTTGACGTCGTTCGAGCGCCCGGAAATCACCGCCGTCTGCAGCCATTCGCGAGTCGGCTTGCCGATCACGAGCGGCATGTACTTCGCCACGCGGCGGGCGTCTGCCCGACTCAAGGCGCCGGTCAAATCGATGGCCCCAGGGCCATCGGGCACGCTGCGATACGAGCCCTGCAGCGTGCCGGCCGCATCCTCGTTGGCGAACTTCACGTCGCTCAATCTAACGTCGTAGCGTCCGGCCGCGGCGGTCCAGTTCACTTGACCGGACATTTCCGCGAAAGCCAAGGCCTCGGTAAACGCGTGCGGCAGCGCGATACCGACGTTGCGACTGGCGAGTTTCATGGCACCGCGCTTGTCGGTGGCGTCGACCGACCCCGTGACGCCAGCGATCCCGGGCAGTTTCCCCACGGCGTCGACGGACAGTTGTTCGAATCGAGCCTTGAGTTCGTACTGCGTCGGCGGCCATTCGCCCGTCCATTTGGCGCCGAGGTCGTAGACCTTGCCCCGGGGCGCGAATCGGCGCAGTTCCTCCCGGGTCGCCGGATCGAAGGGCAAATGTCGAGCAAGTTCGGCCAGGGCGCCGAGATCGAGGATCGACGCGCTGAACTCGCCCCGCGCCGGCTTACCCGCCTGCGCGAATGTGCGCCGCAGATTGAATTCTTTGGATGCGAACTCCCGCCCCCCAACGGCGAGCCCTTCCAGCCGCTGCCCGAACACCTCGATGCCCGATCTCCAGTCGCGCCAACCCAGATGCCCGGACAGATGGGCCAAGTCGAGTTCTTCCAGATCCGCACCCAGCCGCATCTTGACGTCCGACAAGCGAACATCCGCATTGGCGCCCGTCACCCGAGCGCCCGCGATGTCGACCCAGGTTCGTACGGCACCTCGACCTTTTGCGATCTCGAAAGGCAGTTCGACCCATTGCTTCCACGGTGTCAGGTCGATGTCGTCGAACTGGGCGAATACCTGTCCCTCCCATTGGGCGAGCTTCTTCAGGCTGACGCCCGTGAAATCGCCGCGGATATCGATCGCGCCCGCCAGTTCTGCGGGTGCGCGGGCCCGCAAGCCGAAGCGATGGCGATGGTAGTCGTTCTCCAACTTGATGCTGACACCGCTCAACTTCAGCTCCGGGGCTCGCCGGCTCTCGTCGATCCATGACACGCTGGCGTCGATGATGACGACCTCGCGCTGGCGCAGCAGCCAATCAGCGAGTCCGCTGTCGTGATCGCCTTTGCTGATCTCGATTCCCGCGATGGTGATCACGCCGTCCGCAGAACGGCGCACCAAGAGCTCGGGCTCATGGACCTGCAGCGTGTGGAAGCGCGGCTCGAGCACCAGCAACGAGAGCCAAGACAGCGAATTGTCGATTCGCTTGAGTTCGAGTGCCGGGCGGCCGGCGTGATCGTAAAGCACGACCTTTCCGAGGCTGAACTGGGGCCGCCATCCCTGCCAATCGGCCTTGATCTCTCCGATCGAAACCCGCTGCCCGGTCGCTCGGGCAAGCACAGCTTCGAAGTCGTCCCGATACGCTTCGATGTTGGGCAAAATGGCGTACCGCAAAGCCAGGATCGCCCCCCCAACAACGACAAGCGCGCCGAAGCCGGCATAGGCGACAAGCCGCCCCGACCAAAGCGGGATTACTCTGAAGATGAGTCGGGCTATGCGCCTCAACACTTGGGTTCCCGCCGTAAGTAGCTAGAATGAACAGCGCAGCCGATCAGCCAATTTTACTCTCAATCGCCTCATGACCCCACCCGCCACCGGACCGGACCCGGCGTCCGACGAAGCGCTCCGAAACGCCTTGCGGGCGAGTCGCTACGCCCGCCGGCTGCTTGCCGCTCAACCCGAGCTTGCCACAACGCTCGACGCGCAGCGTACGTTTACCGAAGACCAGATGCGGGCCTTTTTGGCGACTGCAAGCTCGGACGACGAAAACACCCTGGGAGCGGCCTTGCGGACGCTGCGCAAGCGCGTGATGCTGCGTCTGATCGTCCGCGACATCGCCGGCTGGGCCGATCTCGCCGAAGTGACCTCGACCATGACGGCGCTGGCCGACGTCGTCATCGATACGGCGTGCGCGCGACTGGACCGCGCTCTGCAGGCGCAATACGGACAGCCCCTGGGGCAGGAGACCCAAACACCCCTGAAGCTCATGGTGGTCGGCATGGGCAAATTGGGCGGCCGCGAACTGAATGTCTCCTCGGACATCGATCTGGTGTTTCTCTACGCCGAAGAAGGCGAGACCACCGGCCCCAAGGTCATCAGCAATTTCGAGTACTTCACCCGACTGGCGCGCAAACTCATCGCGGCCATCGGCGAGCTTACCGCCGACGGTTTCGTTTTTCGCGTCGACATGCGCTTGCGTCCCTACGGCGACTCCGGCCCGCTGGTAGGCAACCTCACTATGTTCGAGAACTATCTCGTCACGCAGGGCCGCGAATGGGAGCGGTACGCGTGGATCAAGGCACGACTGATCATCGGCGAACACGAATCGGATCTGGCCTCGCTGGTGCGTCCATTCGTATTTCGACGTCACCTCGATTACGGCGCCCTCGCTTCGATGCGCGGTCTGCACGCCCAGATCCGCCAGGAAGTGAACCGCCGCGACATGGCCGACAACATCAAGCTCGGTCCGGGCGGCATCCGCGAGATCGAATTCACCGCGCAAGTCTTTCAGCTGATTCGCGGCGGACGTGAAGCGGCGTTGCGCATCCAGCCGACTCTGTCGGTACTTCGTGTCCTGGCCGAGCGCCGACTGCTTCCGCAGGCCGCAGTGGAGGAATTGTCGCGCGCCTACGAATTCCTGCGCCGACTCGAACATCGGCTGCAGTACCTCGATGACCAACAGACGCAATCGCTGCCTCGAAGCGAGGACGACCAGTCGATCGTCGCGTGGACCATGGGCTTTGCCGACTGGGGCAGCTTGCGCATCGAACTCGATCGACACCGCCAGGTGGTATCCGGCCATTTCGAACAGATCTTTTCCACGTCGCAGGATGCTCGCGACGACAATCCGGCGGCCGGCTCGGCCACCGCAATAGCGGTCAGCCTCGATACCGACGCCGAAGCACTGCAGAACCGGTTGCAGGAACTGGGCTACCTGGACACGAAGGCCCTGGCCGCGCGCGTCCTCGAACTGAAAACGGGCAGCCGATACCGCCAAATGCCCGCGTCCGGTCAGGCGCGCATCGACGCCCTGCTGCCGCGCATGCTCGAGGCAGCCGCCGTCCACACCCATCGCAATGCCGCGGTCGACAGCCTGCTCAACCTGATGGAGAGCATCGGCCGACGCGAGTCCTATCTCGCCCTGCTGCTCGAATACCCGCAGTGCCTGGCGGCAGTCGCCAAACTCGCCGCAACCAGTCGCTGGGCGGCAGACTATCTAGGGCAGCATCCGATCCTGCTCGATGAATTGCTCGATGCGCGCGCGCTCCACGCCCCGCTCGACCCGGCGGCGCTGAGCCAGGCGCTGGAAGCGCAGGTCGCCGAGCACGTCGGCGACACGGAGCGGCAGATGGACACGCTGCGCCACTACAAGCATGCCCACACCTTCCGCCTGCTCGCCCAGGATCTCGCCGGCGAACTGCCGCTCGAAACCTTGAGCGACCATCTGAGCGATCTGGCCTGCGTGTGCCTGGCTGCGATCATGCGGCTTGCCTGGGATAATCTGCGCATCAAACACCGTCCGCAGCCGATCTTCGCCGTCATCGGCTACGGCAAGCTCGGCGGCAAGGAACTGGGCTACGCGTCGGATCTCGACATCATCTTCCTGTACGACGACCCGGCCCCCGACGCCTCCGAGGTCTATTCGCGATTCGCCTTGCGGATCAACACTTGGCTCACCACCGTCACCTCCGCCGGCGTGCTCTACGAAACCGACCTGAGATTGCGCCCCGACGGCGCTGCCGGCTTGATGGTCAGTTCGTTCGAGGCCTTTGAAAACTATCAGCGCCAAAAAGCCTGGGTCTGGGAGCACCAGGCACTCACCCGCGCCCGGCACGTGGCGGGCGACGCGGCGATCGGACGCCGTTTCGAGGTCTTGCGACATGAAATCCTGCGCCAGCAGCGCGATGCGCAGTTGCTCAAGCGCGAGATCGCTGCGATGCGCGCCAAGATGCTGGAGGCCCATCCCAACACCAGCGCCTTGTTCGATCTGAAGCACGATCGCGGCGGCATCATCGACGTCGAGTTCATCGTGCAGTACCTGGTGTTGGCGCACGCAGCGACGCACGCGGAACTCACAGCCAATTCCGGCAATCTCGCGCTGATCCGACGCGCCGCAGCGTTGGGACTCATCCCCGAGCAGACGGCCGCAGCCGTCCACGACGCGTATCGCACCTACCGAGGGATGCAGCACGCCGTGCGTTTGCACGGGGAACGATACGCCCGAGTGCAGCCAGAGGCCGTCGCTCCGCAGATCCAGGCGGTGCGGCAATTGTGGGACATCGTATTCGGCGCTTGAGACCGCCGCGGCGCGCCTCGCCGGGCCGCCCGCGCCAAACGAATTCGGCTAGAATTCCCGTTTTTCGCTTCAGGGAGTGGCACCATGTCGATGGCTGATCGCGACGGCTGGATCTGGCAGGACGGAAAACTCAGGCCGTGGCGTGAGGCAACGACCCACGTGCTCACGCATACCCTGCATTACGGGATGGGTGTTTTCGAGGGCGTACGCGCCTACAAGACCCCCCGCGGCACGGCCATCTTCCGTTTGCAGGAGCATACCGACCGGCTGTTTCGCTCCGCCCACATCAACGGCATGAAGATGCCCTACGACAAGGCCACGATTTTCGAGGCGCAGCGCGAAGTGGTCCGGGCCAACAAGCTCGAAGAGTGCTATCTGCGCCCGATCGCGTTCTACGGCTCCGAAGCCATGGGCATCAATACGGCCAAGTGCTCGGTCCATCTCGCCATCGCGGCCTGGCCCTGGGGCGCGTACCTGGGCCCCGAGGCGCTCGAGAGCGGCATCCGCGTCAAGACCTCGTCCTTCACTCGGCATCATGTCAACGTCACGATGTGCCGCGCCAAGTCAGTCGGCACCTACATGAACTCCATTCTCGCCAATCAGGAAGCCCACGCAGACGGCTATGACGAAGCGCTGCTGCTGGATGTCGACGGCTTCGTCGCCGAAGGCTCGGGCGAGAACATCTTCATCGTGCGCAACGGCAAGCTGTACGAACCCGAACTCACCTCCGCGCTCGAAGGGATCACCCGCGACGCGGTGATCACACTTGCGCGTGAATCGGGCATCGAGGTCATCGCCAAGCGCATCACGCGCGACGAGGTGTATGGCGCCGACGAAGCCTTCTTCACCGGCACGGCGGCCGAAGTGACCCCCATACGAGAACTCGACAACCGGACCATCGGCGCAGGGCGGCGCGGACCGATGACCGAAAAGTTGCAGAAGATGTTCTTCGATTGCGTCACCGGCAAGGCCGAAAATCATCGCGACTGGAACACTCCCGTTGCCGCCTGACCGAGGCTTGCCATGAGCGAAGCGAAGACAGTCAACAAGGCACGGCATGTCGAAGTGACAGCCAAGGACCTGCCGCTGCACTGCCCCATGCCGTCGATGATGCTGTGGAACGCTCATCCACGCGTGTTCCTGGATATCGAGCGCACGGGCGCGGCGCTCTGTCCCTACTGCGGCACTCGTTACACCTTGCAGGGCGGCCCTGCTCACGCCGGACATTGATTCGATGACCGGCGCGCGCGTGGGCCAGTCCCGCCCGCGGACATGAGCAAGATCCTCGTTGTCGGCCCCTCCTGGGTCGGCGATACAGTGCTGGCGCAGCCCTTGATCATGCGCCTGCGTGCTGCCTCGGCGAACACTCAGGTCGACGTCCTCGCACCTCCCTGGACGGTGGCACTGTTGCAGCGCATGCCCGAAGTGGGCGAGGTCATCGAGAATCCGTTCAAGCATGGCGAACTGAAGGTGTTCGCGCGACGCCGGCTGGGCATGGATTTACGGGCGCGGCGCTATGATGCCGCCATCATTCTGCCCAATTCGCTCAAGTCGGCCCTGCCGCCCTTCTTCGCGTCCATTCCGGTGCGAACCGGCTACCGGGGCGAGATGCGCCTGGGTCTGCTCAACGATGTGCGCAATCTCGACGAACGCCGTTTGCCGACGCTCGCAGAGCGCTTCGCCGCCCTGGCTCAGCCTCCCGGCACGCTCCTGCACCGGCCGCTGCCTCGACCGCATCTGCGCACCGACCCATCCAATCGCGCGCGAGTCCTGAAATCGCAAGGCTTGACCCTGGAGCGCCCGATCGCGGCATTTTGTCCAGGGGCAGAATACGGCGCAGCCAAGCGCTGGCCGACGGAGCACTACGCGCGACTCGCCGAGCGCCTGCTCCAGGCAGGTCTGCAAGTCTGGCTGATCGGCTCCCCGAACGACGCCGCGATCGGCGCCGATATCGCAGCCGGCGTGCGAGGGCCCGGCGTAACGAACCTGTGCGGCAGAACCTCGCTCGCCGACGCCATCGATCTGCTCTCGGCCGCCACTGTGGTGGTCAGCAACGACTCCGGACTGATGCACGTGGCCGCCGCCTTGGACCGGCCTCTGGTCGCACTCTACGGATCGAGCAGTCCGGGCTACACCCCGCCCCTTTCGCAGGATGCCAGCATTCTCAGCCTGCAACTGCCGTGCAGTCCGTGCTTCAAGCGGGAATGCCCGCTCGGCCACTTGCGGTGCCTGCACGATCTCGATCCCGAACAGGTTTGGCAGGAGATCGTGCGACGGAACATCGCCGGTGCAGGAATCAACGCCTCGCCGAGCGCCTGCTAGAATCGTTTCCATGGCCGCGGCAGCATTCACCGATCCCCAGGAGGCAGAGCAGGCGTTCTACGACGCGTTCCGGCGCGCCGATCTGGACGCGATGATGGCCGTGTGGGCGCAAGACGAGGAAGTGTTCTGCGTTCACCCGGGCGGCAGCCGACTCTCCAGTCTCGAAGCCATCCGTGAGTCCTTCAGCCAGATCTTCGCGGCGGGCCCCACGATGCGCTTCGATATCCGGGCAGCACAAACCTTGCGCGGCGGCTTGATCGCCGTGCACAGCGTCTACGAATACATCAGCATCCTGGGCGAAGGGCGCCCGCCGACCGCGGTGGTCGCAACCAATGTCTACGCGAACGTAGGCGGGGGCTGGCGTATGGTCGCTCACCACGGTTCGCTCGCAGGCGAACAGGAAGCACCCGTCCAGGCGCAGCCGGTACCGCCCCCCGGTTTGCTGCACTGATCATTCATCCCATTGCGCAAGAGAGTAAACACCATGACCGGTACCTTTGCACTGCCTCCCAGATCCAAGAAGCCGCGCAAGCGCGGCCTGACGTCGATGATCGACTTCGGCCCCGACACTTTCGGCTGGACGGGCGGCGAGCACGGCATCCGCGGGGTGCTCGAATGTGCGGCGGACTACATCGATTTCGCCAAGATCTATGCGATGAACGCACTGCTGCTACCCGCCGAAACGGTCAAGAAGGCCGCGCAAGCCTATCGCGATGCCGAAATCGTGCCATTCGCCGGCGGCATCCTGTTCGAGTACGCATGGCAAAAAGGCCAGGTGCCGGAGATGATCGCGCACCTGCACAAGCTCGGGCTCACAGGCGTGGAACTGTCGGAGAACTACATCGAACTCACCACCGAAGAACGGCTGCGTGAGATCGATCGCCTGCAAAAAGGCGGGCTGAAGGTGGTGTACGAGTTTGGCCGCAAGAATCCGGTCGAACCGATGAGCTTCGATTACGTCGCCGGGCTGGTCGACGAAGTGGCTCGACTCGGCATCGATCACATCACCGTCGAACAGTGCGAGATCGATCTGCTCGCGAAAACATCCCCCACCGCCTTGGCGGACCTGCAACGCCAACCCTGGTTCGAGCACATGCTGATCGAAGTCGATCCCTACCGCTTCCCGCAGCAGCACGCACAGATCATCAAGGACTTCGGTCCCGAGGTTAACCTCGCGAACGTCACGCCTGGCCAGATACTGCGCCTGGAGGGCTTTCGCTGCGGGATCGGAAGGGCCGTGGATTACTCGCTTTTGACCCGGTAGCGATCAGGGCGAGCGCGACTGAGATTCATCGCGCCTCGCCTGAGCGTCATTTGCCCGTCGACGATGCACCGGCCGATGCGGTGTTTGCGGGCTTGGCGCCCGCAGGAGTGGAAGTCACCTGGGCCGGCTGCCCCGTACCGGTCAATTCGCGAAAGCGTGCCTTTTGCGTATCGAACCTGGCGTTGATCGCGTCGGTTTCCTTCTGGTTCTGCTCGATCAGGCTGCCGAGCTTGTTCTGATCGTCCCGAGAGGACGACTTGGCCAGGCCGGCGCTGGCCAGCTTGAGCGTATCGGAGTTGCGGCGCAGTTCCCGCTCGCGCGCCTGGTCGATCTCTGCCTCATTGGCGTAGGTTGCAAGCAGTGCGTTGTCCTGACGCTGGCGATCGGTCTGCTGCTTGGCCTCGAGTTTGCGCTTCTCGGGATCCTGCTCGGGCACCCGACTGGGCACCGCCGCCTTTTGTTCGCTCTGCACCGAGCGTCCCGACTTCTTCAACTGGGCTCCGGCACGATCCGCATACTGAGGTGGCACTCGATCGCCGTAGTGCGTGTTGCCCTTCTCGTCCACCCACTTGTACATCGCCGCATGGGCCGGCAAAGCCAACAGACTGCCGAATACAACGACCGAGAATACGTAGCGTGCCCAACCCATATATCTCTCTCCGTCTGCGCAGCCGCGAGCGGCTCGTCCTTGTCGTGCTGGCCCAGCAGATGCCTGCTGGACAACCCAGTGTACCGAGTGGGAGATTCGTTGCCGATACCGGTAGGACCGATCGGCCCAAGGACGGCCGACTAGAGGCATCGGTGCAGCAAATTTCTGGCTCGGAACACTGGGTAACGGAGGGCGCCGCGGAAAGCTTTAGCCAAGACACTCGCCCGGGGTCTGTCATACTCCCCTCTGACCGGCCGCTTCACGACCCTACGACAGCGCATGATGAACGATCTGCCCGCCCACGACGAGTGCCTTCCGATCGGAGTCGACACACCTTATCGACCACCCGCGTGGCTGCGCAATCCCCACGCGCAGACGATCTACGCCGCGTGTGTCGCATCGCGCCCCGACGTGGCGCTACGTCGCGAGCGCTGGAACACGCCGGACGGAGACTTCATCGACCTCGACTGGCTGCAGGCTCACGAGGGCACGGCGTATGCTTCGGACCGCGAGCATCCGCCCCTGATCGTGCTGTTTCATGGATTGGAAGGCAGCTCGCGCAGCCACTACGCACGCACGCTCATGCGCGCCGTCGATCGACGCCGGTGGCACGGGGTGGTCGTGCATTTCAGAGGATGCAGCGGAGAGCCCAATCGACTGGCACGCGCCTACCACTCCGGGGACACTGTCGAGATGACGTGGATCCTCGAGCGCTTGCGTGCGCGGTGGCCGGGTCCGCTATGCGCGGTCGCCGTCTCGCTGGGGGCGAATGTGCTGCTGAAGTGGCTGGGCGAATCCGGGCAAAGTGCGCGCGGGGTTCTCGCAGCGGCCTGCGCGGTGTCCGCCCCTCTGGATTTGATGGCGACAGGAAGCGCCCTGGATCGCGGCTTCAACCGGATCTACAGCTGGAACTTCCTGCGCACGCTCAAGCGCAAGAGCCTGGCAAAAGTTCTTCGTCACCCGCACGTCGGGAACGCCCAGGCCATCCGCGCCGCAAGGACATTAAAGGCGTTCGACGATCAGGTGACTTCCCGCCTGCACGGTTTTCGCGATGCGCATGATTACTGGACGCAATCGAGCAGCAAGCCCTGGCTCAAGCACATCGCCGTCCCCACCCTGGTACTGAACGCACGCGACGATCCGTTCCTGCCCGCCTGTGCGTTGCCGCAACCCAGCGACGTGTCGCCCGCCGTGACGCTGGATTTCCCGGCGCACGGCGGTCACGTCGGCTTCGTTACAGGTCGCTTTCCCGGATCTATCGAATGGCTGCCGACCCGTGTGCTGCAATTCATCGACCGTGTCATGGACCGTCACAAAGGCGCGTCGAAGGCCATGGCATAATGTTTTCAACCCCCATAGACCGGATGCACCCGAGCCCATGACCCCCATTCCCGCAGAAATCTTCAAGGCGTACGACATCCGCGGCATCGTCGACAAGACCTTGACCATAGAAGGCGTCGAGCAAATCGGACGCGCGATCGGCTCCGAGGCGCGCGCCCGTTCCATCAAGAGCGTGGTCATCGGACGTGACGGTCGTCTGTCCGGCCCGAGCCTGAGCCAAGCGCTCGCCCGCGGCCTGCAATCCGCCGGCATCGATGTCATCGATATCGGCCGCGTGCCCACCCCCGTCGTCTACTTCGCCGCGTACCAACTCGGCACCCACTCGGGCATCGCGGTCACCGGCAGCCACAACCCCCCTGACTACAATGGCCTGAAGATGGTGCTCGCCGGCGAGACCCTGGCGGGAGATGCCATCCAGGCGCTGAAGAAGCGCATCGAGCAGGGCGACCTCGCTTCCGGCGCAGGCAGCTACACCGAGCAAGACGTCGGAGCGGAGTACATCTCCCGCATCGTCTCTGATGTGAAGATCGCGCGGCCGATGAAGATCGCCGTGGACTGCGGCAATGGCGTCGCCGGCGCATTCGCCCCCGCGCTGTACCGCAAGATGGGCTGCGAGGTGACCGAACTCTTCTGCGAAGTGGACGGCACTTTCCCGAATCACCACCCGGATCCCTCGGTGCCGAAGAATCTAGAGGATCTCATCCGGGCCGTGCAGACTTCGGATGCCGAGATCGGATTGGCTTTCGACGGCGACGGCGACCGGCTCGGGGTCGTCACCAAGAGCGGCAAGATCATCTACCCGGATCGGCAACTGATGCTGTACGCCAAGGACGTGCTGTCGCGCAACCCTGGCGGCCTGGTCATTTTCGACGTGAAGTCGACCCGCAATCTCGCACCCTGGATCGAGCGCCACGGCGGCAAGCCGCTGCTCTGGAAGACGGGCCATTCCTTCGTCAAGTCGAAAATGCGTGAAACCGGCGCCCTACTGGCGGGAGAAATGAGCGGCCACGTCTTCTTCAAGGAGCGCTGGTACGGCTTCGACGACGGCCTCTACGCCGGCGCCCGCCTGCTCGAGATCGTGAGCCGAGAGTCCGATCCCAGTGCGATTCTCGAAAATCTGCCGGATGCCTTGAGCACCCCGGAACTCCAGATCAAGCTCACCGAGGGCGAGAATTACGCCCTCATCGACAAATTGCAGGCCAGCGCCAAGTTCACCGATGCGCGCGAGGTCATACGCATCGACGGCCTGCGCGTCGAATATGCCGATGGGTTTGGCCTGGCCCGCTCGTCGAACACGACGCCTGTCATCGTCTTGCGCTTCGAGGCTGACAACGAGGCTGCGCTCAAGCGCATCCAGGAAGACTTTCGCCGCGTCATTCTGGGCGTGAAGCCCGACGCCGTATTGCCGTTCTAGGCAACGCACGTCGCGTGCGGGCCGGCCATCGACGATGGCCGACCTGCCGCGCCAAGCCGCTTTCCGGTATTCCCAAGGGCCCTCGCCCTCGGATGCGCACCTCGTCGAGCGCTCACAACCTTCGCAGGTGTGCGGTGACTTCCTCGCGATCGTGATAGAGATGCTTGATGCGCAGCGTGTGGCTATCCTTGACGTTCGCCAGCGTCTTCTCGATCACGCCGTGGCAGCGCAGGACTTCCTGCCAACGATTCCGGTTGGGCAGCTTCAAATTGAAGATCGTCTCTCGGCACCAGCCGCGCTCGATCCATTGAGCCGCAAGGGCGGCGATTCTCGCCGGCGCGGCAACCACATCGCACACCATCCAGTCGACGGGCCGCTCCGGACGAAACCGGAAGGCGTCCTCGCGCCGATGCTCGACCAGCTGCGTGTCGAGCACCGCCTGGGAAATCGGTCCGTTATCCACCGCGAGAACGCGCACGCCTCGCGATGCGAGCACTTGGCTCCAGCCGCCGGGTGCCGCTCCGAGGTCGATGGCCACCCGACCGGCACGCATGCGGCCGAGCAGTTCGTCCTCGTTGGGAATGAAGGTCGCCAGCGCCTCGATGAGCTTCAATCCGGAGCGACTCGGTGCGTTCTCGCTAGCGCGCACACGCGCAATGCCCATCGGCCACGGCGAACTGTTGCCGGGATCGCTCACCCCGAGCACGGCTTCGTCGCGACCCAGGAAACAGATATGCAGGCGTCGTGCGCTGCGACGCTTGTCGCCCAGCACTTTAGCCTGCGCCAGCGCCGTCTGCAGTGCCTCTGTGTAACCCCGCATGCCGGCGAGCATCTGCCGGGGGCGATCGGCATCCGGCGCCTCGATCCATGCCGCACCGAAGCGCTGACCGAGGCGTTTGGCTACTTCGACGATCGGCGTGACGCGGTCGGCGCCATCGGGCAGATCCACACGCCGGCACTGGGCCAGCATCTGACGCGCAAAGACGAGATCGGCAAAGTCGGGGGTCCAGTCGCGCCCTTTGCCGTGACTGCCGGGAGCAGGGATCCAGACGACATAGGCCTGCCCGAGCTCGTACTCGGCGCGCCCCTCCGCGCCTGCCTCGAGGGTTGCGACCGTCAATTCTGCGGCAAGGTCGGGTTCGAAACCCGCACGGCAATGAAAGAGAAGCATGCGACCTGCGCGCTAAGTTGGAATGGGTTGCGTCATCGAACTCGGCGCATCAGGCGATGCGCAGCTTCTCGATGAGTTTCGGATCGGGATCGGCGCCCAGCCCGGGCAATTGCGGCACGGCGAAGCGCCCGTTCACCGGATCGATGCGCTCGCCCAGCGGATTTTCGGCGAAGTCGCAATAGAATCGTTCGACCGGGGTTTCCCGCGGGAGCGTCGCGAGCACGTGCATGGATGCGAGCAGGCCGGGCCCGAAATAGGCGGAATGCGGCACGACCTCCACGCCGTACGCCTCGGCCAGGGCGATCACCTTGCGCATTTCGGTGATGCCGCCCATCTTGGTCACGCTCGGCTGGGCGTAGGTGACCGCCCCGGCTTCGAACAAGCGCTGAAAATCCGCAAGATTGCCGACGTTCTCGCCGGCCGCCATCGCCATGCCGGTTGCATCACGCACTTCCGCCAACCCGACGACGTTCTCCGGCGGCCACACGGGCTCCTCGATCCAATACGGATCGTACGGCTGAAAAGCGAGCGACACGTCGATGGCCTCGCGCACGCTCCAGGGGCAATTCGTATCGATCATCAAAGGGATGCCTTGGCCCGCAGCCTCGCGTGCCGCCTTCACTTCGGGCACCGTGATCTCGTGGATCTTGATGCGTTCATAACCGCGTGAGCGCGCCTCGGTCGTGTTCTGCGCCAAGGTCGCCGCCTTGCCATAGCGCAGCAGGCTCGCGTAGGCGGGCAGGCTCGCGCGCGGCGAGCCTCCGAGGAGTCGATACACCGGCAGGTTGGCCGCTTTGCCGGCGATATCCCAAAGGGCGATGTCGATGCCGGACAAGCCGAACATCACGGGGCCATTGCGCCCCGCGTTGTGCATCGCGTGCTGCAAGCCGGCCATCACACTGGTGATCGAACCGGCATCGAGGCCGATGCACGCGGGGCCGATCAGGGTATCGATCGCCGCTTTCGTCGCCGGCCAGATGCGATGCCCGAAGGATTCGCCCCAGCCGGTGATGCCAGCATCGGTGTCGATGCGCACATACAGCGTCTCGATGCTGGTTCGCGGCTTGCCGCTCATGAGGGGCGCATCGCCTTTGAGCAGCATGGGCATGCTGACGACGAGCGTCTCGACCCGCGTTATCTTCAACCTACTACCATCCCAAAACATAGGCCGGGCGACGCGGGTCGGCGCCGCCATGGATGATGCCTCGATCCTGGTCGACATAGAGCGCGCAGGGCGCGCCGGCCAGCCAGGTCCACTCGTCCCACCATTGGACGCGATGGCCGCGTTGCGCGAGCGCCTCGCCGGTCGGCTGCGCGATGCGCTTCTCCATCATCAACAGGCCCGGATAGTACGGATGCGGCTCGAACGATCCTGGGAAGCTGTAGGTCGAGAACCGCGGCGCCTCGATCGCAGACTGCACGTCCATGCCGAAGACATTCACATTGAGGAACACCTGGATCATCGACTGGCACTGTACATCGCCACCCGGCGTGCCGAACGGCATCAGGGCGCGGCCGTTCTTCAGCGCCAGTGCGGGATTGGGCGTGAGCCGCGGACGCTTCCCGGGCGCCACCGAGCAGGGATGATCCGGATCCGCCCAGGACTGCGTACCGCGGCCGGAGGCAACGAAGCCCGCACCCGGCACGACCGGCGCATTGTCGGAACCGTCGCTCGGCGTGCAAGAGAAGGCGTTGCCGTGCTGGTCGATGACGCACAGATAAGACGTATCGCCGGGCCGCACGTTGTCGGGCTGGGGAGCCGGCACCTTCGCCAACGGCAAGCCTTCGGAGCCCTTGGGACGTCCAGGCGGCGGCATCTCGGGCCAAGCCTGATCGGGGCGGATCTGGGCGCGACGCTCATTCGCATACTCGTCGGACAGCAGGCCCTCCATCGGCACATCGACGAAGTTCGGATCGCCGATGTAGTGATGGCGATCGGCGAACGCGAGTTTGAGTGCCTCGGTCACGGTATGAACGTACTCGGTGGAATTGTGCCCCATCGCCTTCAGGTCGTAGCCCTTGAGCAGGTTGAGAGCGATGGGCACGGTCGGCCCCTGGCACCAAGCCCCGCACGCATGGACTTCGATCCCGTGAAAATCGGACTTCACGGTCGGCTCGAACTTCACCCGGAACTCGGCGAGATCCTCCGCGCGCATCAGCCCGCCCGTCTCCTCATGGAACTTCAGGATCTTGCGTGCGATATCGCCCTTGTAGAACGCATCGCGGGCAGCCTGGATGCCGGCGGCACGGCCCTTGCGCGCAGCCGCTTTCTCTTCGTCGACCATGTACTGGATCGTGCGACCGAGATCAGCCTGTACGAACAACTCACCGATGACGGGGGCCTTGCCGTTGGGAAGAAACGCCGCCTCGCTCGAAGGCCAGCGCTTGTACGAATTGATCTTCTCGGCGATGAACTCGGCCATCAGCGGATACATCGGGAAGCCCTGGCTCGCGAAACGGATGGCGGACGCGGCCACTTCGCCGAAGCTCATCGTGCCGTAGTGTTCAAGGGCGGTCAGCCACGCATCGGGTGCTGCCGGCACGACGGTGCGAAAGACGCCGGGAGGGATCTTGCCGCCATGGTTCTTGACGAAGTAATCGGGCGTGATCGCCTTCGGCCACACGCCGAGCCCGTCGATGGAGATGATCTTCCGATCTTCGGCCCGGTAGATGATCATGGGCGCCACACCGGCGAAACTGACCTTTTCGGTTTGCAGCACGCCGATGCAAATCCCCGCGCACACGCCGGCGTCGACAGCGTTGCCGCCCGCCTCCAGGATCTGGAAACCAGCGTGGGCGGCCAGATAGTGTCCAGCTGCGATGACGTGCCGCGTGCCTGAAATGGTGGGTCTGTTGGATGCCATGCCGTATGCTCCTTACGAATCGCGACGGCGATCGTCCGTCGCGTTGATGAGGTCTGCTCGATCCGAGGCAGTTGGGCTGCGGCGCAGGTGAGCGCCAAGCCTTGAATGATACTCCTCGAGGTCGCTGGCGGAGGAAGATTGACACCGGCGAGCATCCCTTGCTTTGATGGCGTCCGGATAACCATCACTCTGGAGGAACCATGGCATCCCCTGCGAGCCGTCTGCGCGAAATGCTCGAGCACGAGCGTGCCCATGTCGCACCCGCCGTCTTCAACCCCCTGAGCGCCAAACTCGCGGAACAGGCCGGTTTCCCCATGCTCTATCTCGGCGGCGGCACGCTCGGCTACCTGAAGTGCTGCCTGGAAGCGAATCTCAATATCACCGAACTGTGTCAGGCGGGCATCGAGATCCGCGCCGTCACCGATCTGCCATTGATTCTGGATGCGGCAGCAGGCTTCGGCGATCCCATGCATATCCATCACACGGTGCAGATGGCCGAAGCAGCCGGCTTCGCCGCGATCGAGATCGAAGACCAAATTCTGCCCAAGCGCGCGCATCACCATGTGGGCATCGAACACATGGTTCCGCAGACGCTGATGGCGGCCAAGGTCGAGGAGGCCGTACGTGCGCGACGAGATCGCGATTTCGTCATCATCGCGCGGACCAACGGCGTGCGTCAGACCGGCATGGACGACGCGATCCAGCGCGCTCGCGCCTACCGGGACGCCGGCGCGGATGTTTTGTACATATCAGTGCGCACTCCGGAGGAGGCCCGGCGTGTCGCCGAGGCGCTGCCGCCACCCTTCATGTTCTCGCTGCCGGGTCACGGCGCTTCGGCGGCCGGTCTGTCCCTGGCCGAACTGGGGGCGCTGGGCTTTCGCATCCTCGCCAGTTCCATCTCCGCGTATGCCTTTCACCGCGCCATGAAGCGAAGCTACGACTGCCTGGCCCGAGGCGAACCCGACCCGGCCTTCGCTGAGACCACACACCATGCCGAGCAGGAAGCCTTGCACGAGACGATAGCCATGGAGCAGATGCTTGCGATCGAGCGAGCCACGGTTGAAAAGTAATCCGCGAGCGAGGTTGCGCCGCGTGCGCATGCCGGGCTTGCTGCGAAGAGACGTTTTCTCGTCGATGCCAGGACGAGCACGCATGCCAGGGAGCCCATCCGCCCAGACGGCGACGACCCGATCGCGCCGCAAGATCGGTCATCCGACCACGCAAGGGAATTGACCATGCGCTCCAAGCCGCTGTTGATCGGTATCGGCATCGCTGTTGTGCTATTCATCGGCGTCGCCCTCTACGCCATCAGCCGCGTCGAACCCGCCGACTACTTTCGTCTCGCCGCCGCCGTCGTCAAGGAACAGACCGGACGCGAACTGCGCATCCAAGGCGAGATCGGCTACTCGATCTCGCTCGTGCCGACGGTGACTGCCGAGGACGTCCGCTTCCAGAACGCAGCTTGGGGAAGCCGGCCGGACATGCTTAGCGCGAAGCGCATCGAAGTCGAGATCGCGCTTTTGCCGCTGCTGCGCGGCAAGGTCGATATTCGCGGCTTGAGGCTGATCGAACCGGATCTGCTGCTGGAGAAGAACGCCCAAGGGACGGGCAATTGGACTTTCGAAACCGCCGCATCCGAACCCGGCGCGTCGCCCGATGCCCCACGGCAGCCGGTGCTCGATATCCGGCATGCCGAGATCGAGCGCGGCATCGTGACCTATCGCGACACCGAAGCTGCCGGCCCGAGACAACTGACCATCGCTGCGCTGACGATGAAGAGTTCCAGCGATGGCGTGCATATCGACGCGGATGCGCAGCTCAACGGCGTGCCCCTCGCACTGGTCGCACGGATGGAACAGGCGACGAATGCGCGCACAGTCGACGGGACGCTGAGCACTGCGGGTCTCGCGCTTGCTGCGAAGGGCAGCATCCCGCAGCGGGGCGTCGCTGGTTCAGGGTTGAACGGGGAATTCAAACTCCAAGTCAGCGACTGGGCATCGGTGGCGAAACTGGCTGCCATCGATGCTCTCCAGCTGCCGGCCCTGAAGGCGAACGGCTCGCTGCGCTCCGAGGACGATGCCTGGGTCATCGACAATCTGAAGGCGCAGCTAGGCAAGTCGAATGCCAGCGGACGCCTGCGATTCGGCAAGACCACTGCAGGCATGAAGATCGACGCGGCACTCGAATCGAGCTTCGTCGACTTGGCCGAATTGCAGGGCGCGGCAGAGAAAAAACGCAACCCGGACAATCGCATCTTCTCTGTCGACCCGTTCCCGCTCGCAGCGATCAAGACCCTCAATGGCAAACTCGATGCGCGAATCGCGCGCCTCGCGCTGCGGGACGGCAAGGTCGTCGAGGGACTGGAACTGAAGGTGACTGCCGAACAGGGCCGCGTGAACGCCGACCCTGCGCACTTGCTGGTGGAGGGCAAGGCGTTGCGATTTCGCGCCAAGCTCGACGCATCCTCGGGCCAGCGTCTCGCTGCCGATGTCGCTATCGACGGCAACGGCATCGCCCTCGGCGCTCTGGGCGCATTGATGAACCTGTCGGGCACGCCGCAAGGCAGCCCCACGGACATCGCCATCCGCTTCAACGGCCAAGGCGAATCGATGCGTGCCTTGATGGCCAGTGCCAATGCCGACGTTCGCATCGTCGTCGGCCCTGGCCGGCTGCGCAATCGTGTGATCGACTGGGGTTCGGATGTCACCGAACTGCTCGATGCGCTCAATCCTGCCCGCAAGTCCGATCCATATACGGAACTCAAATGCGCCGTCGTTCGTTTAGCGATACGTCAAGGCATCGCCCGAGTGGACAACAGCATCGCCGCCGAAACCGGCAAGGTTTCCGTCATCGCAGCCGGCGTGATCGATTTTCGCAACGAAACCTTGGACCTGGGATTCCGTCCGAAAGCGGCGACCGGCCTGGGCGTCGGCTTGGGCGGCCTGGCAAGCCTGGGACGCCTCAGAGGCAGTCTCGCCCATCCGAAGGTCGCGCTCGACATGGGAGGCGCCGCCAAGGCAGCCACCCAGTTGGGCTTGGCCGCAGCCACCGGAGGATTGTCGCTGCTGGCCGGAGGACTGCTCTCGGACAGCGTCCCCGATCATGCATGTCAGGCTGCTCTGACCGGTGTTACGCGCAGTCGTCCCTCGAAACCGCAAGCCGAGCCGTCGATCGTCGAAGAAGTGATCGGCAACATGAAGAAGCTGTTCGGGCGCTGAACGCCTCGCCGCACGATCGCGCGAACGAGTCGCGACGACAAACTGAGACTGCGTGGGAAGCCGCTGCCCCTCGCCCGACACGACCGTGGCGAAAGCGCCTCGGCGCCGCATCCTCGAACGTCAAGCCCCCGCCAGCGCCGGAAACAAAGCCTTCAACCCCGTCGCCATGCTTTCGATCGCAAAGGCGGCGAGCAGCAGCCCGAGCAGACGAGTCGCGATATTCAAACCGGCAGTCCCCATGCGTCGCCCCACAGGCACCGCCATCTTCAGCACCAGCCAAAGCACTGCGCATGCCAAGGCGATGCAGAGGATGATCAATGCATGGTGCAGCCAGCCGCCGCCGTGTGACGCGACGATCACCGTACTGATCGCGCCCGGCCCGGCCAGCAAGGGAATGGCAAGCGGCACGACACCGACACTGCTGCCGTGTTCCAGCTCGTCGGCTTCCTGAGCTGTCTGTCGCACGTCGCCTGCACGTGCGTTCAGCATGGCCAGCGCCATGAGCAGCAGGACCAGTCCTCCACCGACACGGAAGGACGCGAGACTGCCGCCCATGAAGTTGAGCAAGGTCTCACCCACGATCGATGCGCCGACCAGCACACAAAGAACCGTCAACGTCACGATCTTGACCGTGCGCGCGCGTTCATGCTCCGGGCGACTCGATGTCACCGAGAGAAAAATGGGCACCGCGATGAACGGATCCAGGATCGCGATCAAGCCGATGAGGAACCTGGAATAGTCCTGCCAGTTGACGAACGCGTCGGCCATTAAGGTCGGCAGCTCGGGATCAGACGCGTGGCCAGAGGATCATTTGCGTGCAGCGAAACAACGCGAGCCGCTGACGGGTGGCTTCGTTGCGCACCTCTGCGTCCCATACCTGCGTGCTGCGGCCCAGATGAGCCGGCGTCGCCTCGCACACGATCACCCCGTCGCGGGCGGTGCCCAGGTAATTGGTCTTGAGTTCCGCCGTGGTGAAGTTCGACGCGCCTTGCGGCAGATGGGCAAGGGCTCCATAGCCGCAGGCGGTATCCGCCAAAGCCACCACGACCGCGCCATGGAGGAAGCCATTGGGCGCCAATAGTTCCGAGCGCAAGGGCAAGCGCAAGACCACTTTGCCCGACTCGACTGCGACGATCTCTACGCCGACCAACCCGGGGAAACGCCCCAGGCTGAGACGTGCGAGTTCGGCGCAATCGATCTCGCTGCGGAATGTGCTCATGAAGCCGTCTCCGGATCGGCTCTTTGCCGAGGCGAGGCTCTCAACTCGGCCGACGATGCGCGCACTCGACGGCACCACGAATGCGTGTGCGCGACGATCAACCCACCGCGAGCCGCTTTCCCACGATCTGCGACGTATCGATGAGCGCCGTCATCTGGCTGATGCTGCTCAGATCCTCGAACCCTTGAATCGCCTCGTACAAACGCTCGATACGCTCGTGCGGCAGGATGCGCGCGGAGCAATCGAAAAACTTGGTCTTCAGCATTTCAGGCGTCAAAGGCACGCTCGAGTTGCGCCCGTAGGCTTGATCGACCTTGGTCGACACGACACGTCCATCCTTGAGGGTGACGCGCACCTCCGCGCCGAAATGATTGTCCGGCGGAAACTGTGCATCGGTATAGATCGCTGCCTTGACCTTCTTCAACAGGGCGTTCGCAGCCGGATCCTTCCAATTGTCGCCTTCGAAATGATCGATGGACACGAAGCCGTGAATCAGCGCGCGTGCCAGGGTGTATTGAACGCTGAACTTGGCATCGAGCGCACTGCGCGGATTCGGCCGGTTCGTATGCTCCAGGCGGCGGCGGTGCGTCCAGGATTCGATCATCTCCACCTGATCGGCGCGCAGAGCGTGTTTCTTGTGCAGTTCCAGCATGCAATCGATACCCGGGTGCGTGCTGGCACAGCACGGATACTGCTTGAAGCCGATCCCGGGCTTGACCACATCGTACGGTTCCCCCCAGGCGTCGAACATGCGAGCGACATCATAGTTGCCCGGCCCGTTGAAGACGTTCAGAAAGCCCTGCTTGTGCTCGAACACATCGGCTCCGCTGCTGAATCCTTCGCGGGCAAGCAGGCTGGCGTAGATGCCGTTGCGGGAACAGTGGCCGACGTGCAGCGGCTTCACCATCGAGCCGAAATTCGACTTCACGCCGGAGGAGAAAGACGCCGCAATCGACAACGCGGTTGCGGTGCGCTGCGCATCCAGGCCGAGCAGCTTGGCGCAAGCCGCAGCGGACCCGAACACGCCCATGGTCGCAGTCGGGTGCCAACCTTTCTCGTAATGGTGCAAGTTGACGGCGCGCCCGATCTTCGCCTCCACCTCGAAGCCCGCAATATAAGCCGTGAGCACGTCGCGTCCATTCTTGCCGTGCTGCTCGCCCAATGCGAACAGCGCCGGCAGGATAGGGGCCGAAGGGTGGCCACCCATGGAATTGTTGCAATCGTCGTAATCGAGCGCGTGTGCCGCAGTGCCGTTGATCAGGGCCGCGCTCAGCGGATCGACCCGCCGCTCGCCGCCGAACACCAGGCACGGACCGGGAGCCGCAGCGATACCGAGTGCGGCGGCAGACATGCGGGCGCAATCCTGATCTGCGCCGGCAAGCGTGACGCCGACCGTATCGAGAATGCCGGCCTTGGCCCACGAGACCGCATCCGCGGGAATCTGTGCGTACTCGGTTGCTACGATGCGTTCTGCAAGCTGGTCAGCTATCGACATTCTCGTCTCCTCTATGCCGTTCAGGTATCGATGCCATCGCCCGTGCAAGGGCCGATTGCCTCATCTCTCTACGATCCCCAGGCGCCATGGCGCCTGGGGATCGCCGTTCGCATCCTTGCTCTGCCTGGCAACACCGTTCAGGCCAGCGTGATCTTGCCGGCCGTGTTGTCGACCATCACCGGAGAATCAAGATAAACGATCTCCGGCTCGGAACCATACTTGGCCGTCACCGTGGCCTTCCAGTCGGCGTTGTAGACCGATTCTGCACGCTCGCGGGACTCCCAGACATACACCCCGCCCGCACGCATGCCATCGTCGGAGAGGTAGTAGTTCTTGCGCAAGAGCCCGGGCATACCGAGATACCGAGGCGCGGTCGACTGAAACGTCGCGCTGATTTCATCCCGGGTAACGGGCTTGGGCAGCTTGAACGTGACGATGGCGATAATCATGACGCTTCTCCTCGTGACGGCGACAACTTCAGCCGACTGGACGACGGCTAGCTCCCTGCGCCCTGTTTCCTGTCACTTCGATGCTTGGTGCGAGATCGGGCGCCAAGCACAGAAGCTTGCCCTCGGATAAAACCTCAGAGGCGCTGCTCTACCCAGGCACGCACGCTGGCCAAGGCGGCCGGCAGTTTATCTGGCTGGGTTCCTCCGCCCTGTGCCATGTCCGGACGGCCGCCCCCTTTGCCGCCTACTTGCTGGGCGACATGACCGACGACCTCGCCCGCCTTCACCTTGCCGACCAGATCAGGAGTCACGCCGGCGATCAAGGTCACCTTCTCGCCCTCGGTCACTGCGAGCACGATGATCGCTGACTTGAGCTTCGCCTTGAGCTGATCGACCGTCTCCCGCAAGCCCTTCGCATCGGCGCCCTCGAGCATCGCGGCCAGAAGCTTCGTACCCTTCACCTCCACCGCCTGGTCGCCTAGCTCCGCCCCCTGGCTCGCCGTCATCTTGGACTTCAGGCGAGCGAGTTCCTTTTCCAGCGACCGAACGTTCTCGATCATCTGCTGGATCTTCGCATTGACTTCCTGCGGACTGCTCTTGAGCGCGGTCGCGGCTTCGCTGACGCGCTGTTCCTGTTGTCGGACATACGCGAGCGCGCCGTCGGCCGTGACGGCCTCGATGCGGCGAACGCCTGCGGCAATTCCGGTCTCGGCCACGATCTTGAAGAAGCCGATGTCGCCCGTGCGACGCACGTGCGTGCCGCCGCAAAGCTCGGTCGAGAACTCGCCCATGCCGATCACGCGCACTTCGTCGCCGTACTTCTCGCCGAACAGCGCCATTGCGCCTGCCTTGACCGCCTCATCGTACTTCATGACTCGCGCAGAGACGTCGGCGTTGCGGCGGATCTCGTGATTGACCAGATCCTCGACCTGCGCAATCTGCTGCAGCGTCATCGGCTCGTTGTGGGCGAAGTCGAAACGCGTGCGTTCCGGATCGACCAAGGAACCCTTCTGCTGAACATGCGCGCCGAGCACTTTGCGCAATGCCGCATGCATGAGGTGCGTCGCGGAGTGATTCCAGGCAGAGCGCGAGCGCGACTGCGCATCGACCGCGCACATCACCTTGTCGCCGACCTTAAAGCGTCCCGCTTTCACCTTGCCTTTGTGGCCGAAGACATCGGCCTGAATCTTCTGCGTATCGTCGACTTCGAGGGTGCCGTTCACCCCGGCGAGTTCTCCGCGATCTCCGACCTGCCCGCCCGATTCGGCATAGAACGGCGTCCGATCGAGCACCACGATGGCCGCGTCGCCTGCACCCACTTCCTCGACCTGCGTACCCTCGCGATAGAGCGCGACCACGGTCGATTCGAGCGTCAGGGTATCGTAGCCGTGAAATTCTGTGGTTTGGCCGCTGTAGGCCACCCCGCTCGCCATGCTGAAGCGGGAGGCTGCCCGCGCCCGCTCACGCTGACGCTCCATGGCCGCTTCAAAACCGGCGTAGTCGACACGCACCCCGCGCTCGCGCGCAATGTCCGCGGTCAGATCGACCGGAAAGCCGAAGGTGTCGTACAACTGGAACACCATTTCGCCGTCGAGCATCTTGTCTTCACGCGTCAGCGCTCCTTCGAGCACCTTCATGCCGTGATCGAGTGTTTCCGCAAACCGCTGCTCTTCCTGCAGCAGCACCTGGCTCACTCGCGTCTTTTCTTTCACGAGCTCCGGGTAGGCCGCGCCCATGGCAAGCGCGAGGTCGTCCACCAGCCGATGAAAGAACGGGTCGGTCTGCCCCAGCTTGTAGCCGTGACGGATGGCGCGACGCACGATCCGACGCAACACGTAGCCGCGCCCCTCGTTGCTCGGTATCACGCCGTCGATGATCAGGAAGCTGCATGCGCGGATATGGTCGGCGATGACCTTGAGCGAGTTGCTCGCCAGATCCTTGCTGTGAGTCTCGCGGGCCGCGGCCTTGATGAGGCTCTGGAACAGATCGATCTCGTAGTTCGAATGCACGCCCTGGAGCACCGCTGCGATTCGCTCCAACCCCATGCCCGTATCGACCGAGGGCTTCGGCAGCGGATGCAGCACGCCAGCCTCGTCGCGGTTGTACTGCATGAACACGAGGTTCCAGATCTCGATGTATCGGTCGCCGTCGGCATCGGGCGATCCCGGCGGCCCGCCGGCGATGCCCGGGCCGTGGTCGTAGAACACCTCGGTACAGGGGCCGCAGGGGCCGGTATCGGCCATCTGCCAGAAGTTGTCCGACCCGCCACCGGGCTTGTCCCCGATCCTAACGCAGCGCTCGGCGGGCACGCCGATCATCTTCGTCCACAAGTCGTAGGCTTCATCGTCGTCTTTGTAGACGGTGGTCCACATCCGCTCCGGATCGAGGCCGTACACCTTGGTCAGGAGATCCCAGGCATACTGAATCGCGTCGCGCTTGAAGTAATCGCCGAAGCTGAAATTGCCCAGCATCTCGAAGAAGGTATGGTGGCGCGCGGTATAGCCGACGTTCTCGAGGTCGTTGTGCTTGCCTCCGGCGCGCACACACCGCTGTGAGGTCGTGGCCCGCGTATAGGGGCGCTTCTCTTGCCCCAGGAACACGTCCTTGAACTGAACCATGCCCGAATTGGTGAAGAGCAGCGTCGGATCATTGCCCGGCACCAGCGGGCTGGAACTGACGATGGTGTGGCCCTTGCCCTCGAAGTACTGCAAAAACTTGCTGCGGATCTCGCTAGATTTCATGGCCTAAGCGACGCGCCCTGCGCGAAGGAAAACATTGATTCTCCCCGGAATATCGAGGGGAAGCAATCAGGCTCGGCTTTGGCAAAAGGGGTTGCCAGCCCGCCCGGCGACTAACGGCCCGCGTTCCGAGCGCAGAAATGCGATGGACGAAACCTCGAATCCGGCGTCGATTTGCCGGAGGTTCTCGCCAGATGTCGAGATGGGCCGCGATTTGCATCCAGCCCGGCACTGGTTTGGGCGCTTTTGTCCATTGCGGATCACGTCAGGCGAGGGACCGTTCACGAATCCGACAAGGACCCGATCGCCCGAATTCCTCGCCGCGGCTCGAGAGTCTCGATGAGCGGATTTTCTGACTGAATCGCAGTTGCGTCAGCCAGGCCGGCGGGATCATCGCCCGGCATCGCCGGCGTGGTGCCACGCCTCGGGCAGCCAACATGGCTGTCGACGGAGCATTCAGTCCGCACCTTCTGACTCGGGATTCCAGTCGACGTCACCGACTGGGTTCAAGATCACCTTGAGGGCGATGCTGCGACTGAATCCGCGATTGAGCAGGAAGCGCATCTGCCGCTCGCGTTGGCTGCGATCGGTAGCCGCTTCGCCGAAACGCCTTTGCAACAGCGCCATGGCGGTCTGCAGATCGCCCGCGTCGAGACCGGCCGTCGAAGCAGCGATTACATCGGCATCCAACCCACGCCGCTTCAACTCCATTCGGACGCGAGCGGCACTGGACCGCGATCGGCGGCCCCTGATGAGCTGATCGGCAAGTCTAGCCTCGGAAAGCCAGCCTTGATTCTGCAGTTCGTCGAGCAGCGCCGACACTTGCTCGTATTCCGCGCCCTCGGGATCCAATAGGCGGCGCAACTCCGAACGCGAGCGCTCGCGTCTGGCGAGCAGCCGAATCGCTTTGCTTCTAAGGGCTTGGACCATGGTGCTCGACGAGTCGATCGGTCTGAACGAGAGCCTCGGATGCCTCAGGACTCCGGTGGCAACGACCGTGCGGACACTGCCGCCAGGCTTGGCGACGAAGCCATCGCGCGGAGAACCAACGACGACCCACAGTTGCTTGATGCCGGATCGGACGTTCGACCGCAGCAGGGACGATCGCAAACACCGCTGCCCCGACAGCCGCAGTGTCCGAAGCGAGCCACCCACCCCGGCCATCACGGTGCGCCGCGAGGCCCGAAGACAACTCACGCCCAGTACGATATCGAGGCCTACCGTTCTCGGGCGCTGCCGTGCTCGCGGACGATCAGGCTTCTTCTGCAGCCGCCGCCGCGACACCGGCCGCTGGGACACCGAGGGCCTCGCGCACCTTGCCTTCGATCTCGCTCGCGATGTCCTTGTGTTCCCTGAGGTACTCGCGCGCGTTGTCCTTGCCCTGCCCGATGCGATCGCCCTTGTACGAGTACCAAGATCCCGATTTCTCGATGATGCGGTGATCGACGCCCAGTTCGATGATCTCGCCCTCGAGCGATATGCCCTCACCGTAGAGAATGTCGAACTCCGCCTGCTTGAAAGGTGGCGCCACCTTGTTCTTCACCACCTTTGCGCGGGTCTCGGAACCGACGACCTCATCGCCCTTCTTGATCGAGCCGATGCGCCGAATATCGATGCGCACGGAAGCATAGAACTTCAGTGCATTGCCGCCTGTCGTGGTTTCGGGATTGCCGAACATCACGCCGATCTTCATGCGGATCTGATTGATGAAGATCACGAGCGTGTTGGATCGCTTGATGTTCGCGGTGAGCTTGCGCAGCGCCTGCGACATCAGGCGTGCCTGCAAGCCCATCTGCGGCTCCCCCATCTCGCCTTCGATTTCCGCCTTGGGCACCAGCGCGGCAACCGAATCGATCACGACGACGTCCACCGAACTGGAACGCACCAGCATGTCCGCGATCTCGAGCGCCTGTTCGCCGTTGTCGGGCTGCGAGATCAGCAGCTCGGAGATGTTCACCCCGAGCTTTTGCGCGTACTGCGGATCAAGCGCATGCTCGGCGTCGATGAAGGCCGCCGTGCCTCCCAGCTTCTGCATCTGCGCGATCACGGACAAGGTGAGCGTCGTCTTGCCCGAGGATTCCGGGCCGTAGATTTCGACGACTCGCCCGCGCGGCAACCCACCGATGCCCAGGGCGATATCGAGACCGAGCGAACCGGTGGAAACGACTTGAATGTCATGCGTGGTGCCCGACTCCCCCAAACGCATGATGGAACCCTTGCCGAACTGTTTTTCGATCTGCGTCAGTGCGGCCGAAAGTGCTTTTGCCTTGTTGTCTTCCATATCGATCTCCGAGAACTTCGAGCCATTATCCCACACGCTTCGACCGCCGCACTGTGGCCGAAGGACTATGCACAGACCGTCCAAACGGACTAATCGATGAACTTCAGCACGCCACGCAGCGCATGCTCGACACAACGCTTGCGCACGGCGTCGCGATCGCCGCGAAACCGGCGCGTCTCGACCGCAACGGCCTTGCCCTTGCGGCTCCAGGCGAAACACACCGTGCCGACCGGCTTTTCCGCCGTACCACCGCCTGGGCCGGCCACGCCCGAGACTGCGACCGTCAAGCGTGCATGACTCTTGGCCAGAGCGCCCTGCGCCATCTCGCGCACGACTTGTTCTGAAACTGCCCCATGCTTAGCCAACGAACGTGGCTTCACGCCCAGCATCTCCTGCTTCGACACGTTCGTATAGGTGACGAATCCTCGCTCGAACCACTCCGAACTTCCGGGCACCATGGTGATCGCTTGACTGATCCATCCCCCGGTGCATGACTCGGCCGTCGCCATCATCGTTTCCCGACGCTTCAACGCCCGTCCGACTCTGACGGCGAGTCGATACAGATCATCTTCCATGGTGATCCTCAGTCTATGAATGTCTTGACGAGCGCGATCAACAGCAGCGTGTAGCCAGCCGCAAGCAGATCATCGAACATGACGCCGAAGCCGCCGTGAAGCGTGCGATCGAAATGGCGGATCGGCTGCGGCTTGAAGATATCGAACAGGCGAAACAAAAGGAAGGCGAACGCCTGCCACAAGCGGTCGGCCGGAACAAAGAACAATACCCACAAGAAAGCAACGGTTTCGTCCCAGACGATGCCGCCATGATCGGGGGTGCCGAGATCGTGAGTCGTGCGGCCACTCGCCCATACGCCGAGCAGGAACAGGATCACCAATATCCCCAGATGGCTATAGTTCGACAGCCCCTGGAGCAACCACATATGCAGCGGAAACGCGATCAGTGTGCCGAACGTGCCGGGCGCGAATCGGATGAGCCCGACACCGCCCACGAAGGCGATGAAGTGCGCCGGGCGCGAATAGACGAAACGCCACGATGGCGCCACGACCGCCTTAGCCAAAATGATCGTACCCCCGCACTTGGGCGCCGCGTGCTCGGCCATCACCGTCTAGCAGGCTCACGCCTTGGCCTTTTCGCATAGCGCCTATCCTCTGCAACCGAACGCCGATCCGCCCGCTCAGCGCCTCGATTCGCGCACGGTTTTTCACTCCTGCCGTAAAGCACAGTTCGTAGTCGTCGCCACCGGCCACCAAGGCCTGTTCCGCGAGCTTTCGATCCGCGACCGCAGCCAATGCCTTCGCACCAGGTATCCGGTCGAGCCACACATCGGCCCCCAGTGAAGATCGCTCGCAGATATGGCCGAGGTCGGCGGCGAGCCCATCGGAGATGTCGATCGCCGCGTTTGCCAAACCGCGCAATCCCAGACCGAGCGCCACTCGAGGCTGCGGTCGATCCAGAGATCGTTTGCACCTCTCAGCCACGCTGGTAGACAGGCTGATGCGCCCCTGCTGGAGCGCGACCGCCAGGGCGGCACTGCCCAGTTCGCCGGAGACCCAGACATCGTCACCGACTCGGGCTCGATCCCGCCGCAAAGCCCGTCCTCGGGGCACTTCGCCGAATATCGTCACGCACAAGTTGAGCGGCCCCCGGGTCGTATCGCCGCCGATGAGTTCGACTTCGTGCGCATCGGCCAGCGCGTGAAAACCCGCCGAAAAAGCACGTAGCCAAGCAGGGTCGACCTTGGGGAGTGCCAGAGAGAGGAGCGCCCAGCGCGGTCGAGCGCCCATGGCGGCCATATCGGACAGGTTCACCGCGAGCGTCTTGTGCCCGAGTCTGCGTGGATCGGCATCCGCGAAAAAGTGCGTGCCGCTCACGAGCATGTCCGTCGAAACGGCGAGTTCCATACCTTTGCCGACACGGAACAACGCTGCGTCGTCGCCGACGCCAAGCACAGCTCGACGCTTCGGCCGAGTGAAGTAGCGCGCGATGAGTTCGAACTCGGAGGCCATGCCGTATTGTACGCGCGGCAGGCTCGCCGCTTGACCACCCACCGCGCGCCCGCGCTCAGCGGCGCCCGGGCGCGCGCCCGCCCGCCTGCACCTCGATCGCGCGCACTTCGGTTGCAAGACGGTCGAGTACGCCGTTGACGTACTTGTGACCGTCGGTACCGCCGTAAACCTTGGTCAGCTCCACCGCCTCGTTGATGACCACCCGATAAGGTGTCTCGATGCGATGGACCAGTTCGTAGGCAGCGATGATCAAAACAGCATGCTCGACAGGCGAGAGGGCGGAAATCGGCCGATCGAGATAGGGAGTTAGTCGGGCCTGGAGATCATCAGCGTGCTCGATCACGCCGTTGAGCAGAGCATCCAGCAGTGGGCGGTCGGCCTTCTCGAAACCGTCCGCCTCTGCCAGCCCGTGCTCGATGGCGCGTACGTCGTTCTTTGCAAGCAACCATTCGTACACGCCTTGTACGGCGAACTCGCGAGCGATGCGTCGACTGCTTTTCATTGCGGTAGGGGATGCGCCGGGTACGCTCGCTCAGGAGCCACGCGAGCGAAAGGCGCGAATTCTACCGGAAACCGGCAAATACCCGCAGTGTTTCCCGGCATTGCTCCCTGCTGCGACGGATGCTCGCGCCCGCGCGTCGCGCACACGCGTAGACGGTCACGGCGCAGTCGACTCCGCCGCAAACCCCGAATACACTCGAACTGCACTCGGAACCTCAAGGAAAACCCATGAATCCCAAGCTCACGATCGATATCGTATCCGACGTGGTTTGACCGTGGTGCTACATCGGCAAGCGGAGACTGGAGGCAGCCATCGAGCTGTACCTGCAGGAAGCGCCCGATGAGCCCAAGCCGGCCGTGCGCTGGCTGCCATTTCAACTCAATCCTGACCTGCCCGCCGAAGGAATATCGCGCCAGGCGTATATCGAGCGCAAGTTCGGCCCGGGAGGTTCCAGCAACTACGCTCGAGTGACGAGCGTGGGCAAGGAAGTCGGCATCGAGTTCGCTTTCGAGGCGATCACCATCCAGCCGAACACGTTGAACGCGCACCGGCTGATGCACTATGCAACGCAGCACGGTCGGGACGACGCCGTGGCCGAGAGCCTTTTCCGCGGCTACTTCGAAGAAGGCGCCGTAATCACCGATTTGGCCGTGCTGACCCGATTGGGCGTCCGCGCACGCCTGGAGGAGGCACCCTTGGCCGCTTACCTTGCCTCCGATCAAGACCACGATCTTGTTCTCGCGACGGATCTCCAGGCAAGACAGGCAGGCATAGGCGGCGTGCCCTTCTTCATCTTCAATCGCAAGGTTGCGGTCTCGGGTGCGCACGAACCCGAAACATTGCTCGGCGCGATGAAGCAGGCGCTCGAAGACTGATGCTTCATCGTTGCCATGGCGAGATGCTCGGACACGGCACCTCGCCACAACGATCGTTCCTGCAAGCGGTGTGCGCGCCTGGCCCGCATCGATGCCTGTGACGGCAGCCTCAGCAAGCGACGACGGAATATCGACGCCGGACAGGCGAATCGCCACTCGCCCCCCGTTCAAGCTGCCATTCATTCCTCTAAAGATCAATGCTTTATCGGATTTCATCCCGACCGACGAGGATGGTTCGAAAGTTGCCTCATACGATGTCGAGACGGCAATCGGAACAGGCAACCACGATGGTAATTTACCTGGCAGACTACCTCACGCGCCAGCGCGACATCACGCTGAGAAAATCGGCGCGCCTTTCGGTCGCCGGCGGTCGACGCACCGGACAGCTACCCGCAAGCGCCTCACATGCTCCCGTTATGCCCGGCACACTGTTCGCAGATCCAGGCGGGTGGCGCATGGGACCGTTTTCGGCGACCGAACTCAACACGCTGTATGCCGAGGCCACCTTGATCTGAGCCGGAGCGCGTGTCTCCAACGCCTATCGCCCCAGCGGGGCGTCCGATTGAAGTTTTGCCGACCTTCTTCTAGTATAGCGACGCATGTCTTTCGAGAGGGAGCGTCATGCTGATCGAAGAAGACTTGGAAGCGACGAAGGCGAAACTTGCCGAACTGCACTCGGTGCACCGTAGCCTCGACAAGATGATCGACAGCCTCGCTGACAGCCCGATTCAAGACGAGTTGGAAGTGCGGCGACTGAAAAAACAGAAGCTGCTGCTGAAAGACCAGATATTCCTGCTCGAAAGGCGCTTGGTGCCTGACGTGCCCGCCTAGCGCTGAGCGGCAACCCTCACAGTTGCCGCTAGCCGCATGAGCGGAATTCCTATCCGCTCTTCTCGCCGTTTCATGCGAATCGCATGTGCCTCTGGCGTCCTGCCAGAATGGCAGACCCAATCGCAAGCAGCCCCAGCAGCACGAACCACACCAGCGACCACCCAGCGATGGTGAGTCCCAGAAACGTCCAGCCCTTCTCCGCACATTCCCCGGACCCACGCAATATGAGGTCGAGCGCCTTGCTCAACGGAAATCGGGAAATGATGAAATCCAGACCGGGGCCGCATTCAGGCACGAGGTGCTTGGGCAGGCTTTGGAGCCAGACTTGGCGTCCGGCAACGGCGCCGCCCGCGATCGCGAGCAACGACAATGTCGCTGCGTAAACGACATGGCCGCCTCTGCTGCGCGGATTGTGTAGTGCAGCCAGCAGAAACACGCCCCCGAGCGCGATAAACGCAATCCGCTGCACCATGCACAGCGGACACGGATCCTCGCCCACCACGTGCTGCAGGTAAAGCGCGAAGCCGATCAAGCCGGCACACACCAGGAATCCTGCGAGATAGCCGTGTCGAGCCGATAGCTTGAACATGTTGGTCGCCAGAGGAGTTGTCATCCCAAAGCCATTGCGGCGCCCCAGGTGCTCGACGCTCGAACGGGAACATCCGATATCCGAACGATCGCTGCTAAACTTCTTTCATGCTACGCGGAACGCGCGCCATCTCGATCGACGAATCACTGATTCAGGAGCAGTTCGTGCGCGCGCCTGGACCGGGCGGGCAGAACGTTAACAAAGTCGCCACGGCTGTGCAACTGCGCTTCGACGTCGCCCGGGCTGAAATGCCAGCCGACGTGAAGCGCCGTCTCGTCGCCGCCGCCGGTAGCATGATGACTCAGGAAGGCGTCCTGATCATACAAGCGAGTCGCTTTCGCAGCCAGACCCAGAACCGGGCAGACGCCCGCGAGCGCCTGCTGAAGCTACTGAAGAAAGCTGCGACTCGGCCGCGACCGCGTATAGCCACGAAACCCACCCTCGCCTCTCGCGAACGAAGACTGGATGCAAAGAAACAGCGGAGCACCCTCAAGCGAGCTCGTCGAGAAACCGAATAGCCCGCCGCTCAGGCGAAATTGAGCAATGCCGCGACCGCCGCGGCGGCGATCGCCAGAAGCACGACCGCAAGCCAAAGACTCGCCATGCGCCCTTCCACGACAGGCGTGCCGGGCGGGAGGCGCTTGCGACCGGTGACCATGGCGCTGATCAGGTTCTCCCGCTTCACGAGCAGGTGGAACACGACGGCCGCCAGATGCAGGCCGATGAGCCCCAGCAATACGTTGAAGTTGTAGCGATGCACAGTGGTCAGCAGATCCGACACCGTGCTGGCGACATACCCGGCCAGCGGCCCCTCGGTCGCGATCTCGTCGTTGGCGAACAGCCCGGTGGCCGCCTGCACGAACAGACTCAGGAGCAACGCGAGCACGCTCCAGCCTCCCGCGGGATTGTGGCCGACGAAATGAGGCGAATCCTTCCGCAGCACGCCGCCCAGATAGCGCGCCACGACAAAAGGGCCGCGAACGAAATCGCCAAAGCGCGCATGCTGGCTGCCCAAGAAACCCCAAGCGACTCGAAACAGCACCAGCGCCAGGATCGAATAGCCCACCCACATGTGATAGGTCATGGCATTGCCCCCGATCTCGCTACTCAACCAGGATGCGAACACCAGCACGACGAACATCCAGTGCACCAGGCGCACTGGCAAATCCCATGTTCTGACCGAGGAGGCTGTGAGTTCTCGGGTTTGCTTCGTAAGCTCTTGCATCGGTTCACTCCCGGACGGCAGCGAGGATTTTTTGGCAACTCATCACAAAAATCACAGAGACATTTCTCGGTCGCGCTAACCAGCCTGGCCAGTGGCCCGCTCATCCATGCTTTCTGCATGTCGCACCGAGGGCCGGATGGCAGCTGCGCTCGCCAATTCGCCTAGTTGGACATAATCGGTCTTGCCGCTGCCGAGCACAGGCAACGAGCGCACATGCACGATGCTGCGCGCGACCGCCAAATCCTGCAATCCCAGCCTTCGGGCGGCCTGATGAAGCCTGATCCGGTCCAACTCGGCATCTGTGGTGAATAGCACCGTGATCTCGCCCCGATCCGGCGACATGGCAACCGTCGCTGCGTGCTGGTGCGCCGAAGAGCATTCCCGCGCCAGACGCTCGACCATTTCCAGAGCCACCATTTCGCCTGCCACCTTGGCGAAACGCTTGAGTCGTCCCAGGACGCACACGTAGCCGTCGCCGTCGATCGAAACGACGTCGCCCATGCAGTGCCAACCCGGCCCCAACTCGGAACGCGCCGGCTGCAGCTCACCGGGCCGATCCAAGACAAAGTACCCGAGCATCATATTGGGGCTCGATACGTGAAGCACTCCGCCCTCGGAAATCCCCTCCACAGGCACCAGCCTGAAATCGACGCCTGCCAGAAAGCGACCGACTGCGCCGACGCGAAATCGCTCGCGGGTCGCAAGCGAGACAGCCGGTCCGCATTCTGTCGATCCATAGCCCTCCAGCACACGCAAGCCGAACTTCTCATGATAAATGCGCTGCACCTCGGGATTGAGCTTCTCGCCTCCGGAGATCACATAGCGTACTGACGCAAAATCCAGCGGACGCGCCTGGCGGGCATAATTGCCGAGGAAGGTGCTGGTCCCGAACAGGTAGGTGCACCGTCGCGAATAGGCGATCTCAGGAATGATGCGGTAGTGCAATGGGTTGGTATACAAAAAGAGCTTCGTCCCGTAGCACAAGGGCATCAGCGTGCACGCGATGAGACCGTAGGTGTGGTACATCGGAAGCGCGTTCAAGAACTTGTCGGCTGCGCAGAAGTCGATCGCGGCTGCCAGCTGCGCCATGTTTGCCAGCGCTGCATCATGCGACAAAGCCACACCTTTGGGCTTGCCCTCCGAGCCGGAGGTGAACAGCACCAAGGCAACATCGTCATGCCTGCCTCTCGATGTCGCGCGTCGGGGGAACCGCAAGGCCCAGAAAACGAGCCACAGCTTGTCCGTGACCCTGAGCTGTTCTCGCAGCTCCTCGAGGTAGATGATGCGGCAGTGTCCGATTGCCTTCAGGAGGCGATCCAGACGCGCCAACTCGACGAATCGCCGGGATGTCACCACGACCCGAACTCCGGACGCATCCACGCTGGCAAGAACGGCGTCGGGACCGGAACTGTAATTGAGCATGGCGGGGATGCGCCCCATGGCGCTTAGGCCGAACAGCGTTCCGACAGCGGCGGCGGTATTTGGCAAGAGCACGCCGACGACAGCACCCTGCGGAGTTTCGCGGGCGAGCAGGCGACCTAGCGCCAGCGACATCTTCAGCACGGTCCCGTACGACTCCTCGATCTGCCGCGAATCCTCCACGATCGCGGTACTCCGACCGTTTTGCTCAGCCGCATCGACCAGCGCATCGAAGAGCGTCTGCCGAGGCCGAGCGAGCACCTGGGTCAACTGCAGCAGGGAGAGCATTCGGTCAGTAGCCTGCCGACGACGTTCCCGCGCGGGCAGGCCGGCCTCGAGCTCGATGCGAGTGAGCTTGCCCACCGTGACAGTAATGCCGCGACCCGGTCGCCCGCCAGCGCCCACGCTGCCGTAGCGTATGTTTATGGGAAGAATCCGTACACCGGTGCGCGCAGCCACGATAGCCGGCGCCTGGTAGAGCTTGCCCGCAGATCCCGGGCTGATTGGACGATTTTCGGGGAAGACAACCACTCTGTGCCCCTGCGCGACCTGCCTGGCCAGGCGCCGCACACTGGTGGCCAAACTCCAGTCTACCTCGTGCACCTCCCGCCCACGCAGGAGCCATCGGCATAAACAGTGCCGCGCGGAAGCCTGGCTGGACATCACCACTGCATCTTCGCCGAACACAGTGGCGAGAACCCACGGGTCGAGCGGGCCCGGATGGTTCGCCACGATGAGCAACGGACCTGCCGCAGTCAGCTCCCGCACCTCGCCTTCGACACGCAAGCGAAATGCGGTACGCAGCAAGCGTGTCAGCATCGCCACCATCATGATTACGGCATTCCCATCAACGTTTCCCCCGCTCGCCCCGTACCGCCGGTGAGGCGCCGACAAGCGCGCCACGCTATCGCTTGCGACATTGTGTAGGAAAAATTCCTACAGTGCTCGTAGGACAACTTCCTACGCTATGTCAGCCATTTCCTTACATTAAGCCCGTTTTTAACATTTTTCGTGGCCTTCAAAGGCTACTTGATCACTGATTAACTTTCAATTCCTAGAAACCTAACAAACTGTGAGATTTGTGTTTTATAAAACTTTGCCATACATTTCCTACACGATTGTCAGAATTACACTGACATCCGTCAAAACCATCAATTTCTACTGCCAGGAGAACGCAAATGGACATGCACGTGCCGATGCAACTATTGGAAGCCCGCGACGCATCACTGGCACGACGCATGACGTCGGCGTTGGAATACAGGTTCTCGACCCAGCTCACTGCACGATTCGACACCACGCAGAAGGCCATGTGGTCGCGCTGGCTGCCCTCGCCTCGGCCGTGCTTCAATCCTGGCCTGCTTCGTGACATCCGCACCTACTACGACATGCTCCAGCACACGAACGGCTGCGTGAATGACGGCGTCGACGATCATTCGATCGAATACGTGGTGCTCGCCTCCGGCATGCCAGGCGTGTTCAATCTCGGGGGCGACCTCGATCTTTTTCGCTCGCTGATCGAAAAGCGCGATCGCCCCGGGCTGTCAGTCTATGGGCGTGCCTGCGTCGACGTCTTGTACAGCAACTACATTGCACACGGCCTGTCGGCCACCACCATTTCACTGGTACAGGGCGAATGCCTCGGCGGGGGCTTCGAAGCGGCCCTGTCGAGCGACGTCATCATTGCCGAGCGCTCCGCTCGCTTCGGCTTTCCGGAGATTCTCTTCAATTTGTTCCCTGGCATGGGCGCCTATTCGTTCCTCTATAGGCGCGTGGGCGAGAAGCGCGGTGAGGAAATACTCACGAGCGGCCGAATCTACAGCGCCGAGGAAATGCGGGAGTTCGGTGTAATCGACCGCGTCGTCGACGACGGCCAAGGCGAAGCCGAGGTCAATGCGCTGATCAAGCAGCGTGCGCGCAGCAGGAATGGTCTTTGCGGCATTTCGGCGGCCCGTCGCCGCGTTCAGCGCATCGACCTCGCGGAACTGGTCGATATCGTAGAAATCTGGGTAGACTGCGCCTTGCGACTCAACACGCGAGACCTGAAGCTCATGCAGCGACTCGTATCGCGTCAGAGCGGGCTCGCCGAGTCGCAACAGATTCACTGAGCCGACCGGCTCGAGGGATGTCATGGGCACTATTCGAGACAAGGCGACAGATGCGCGCCCGCGCTACGAGTACAGCATCCAGGAGACAGCCGATCGCCTGGGCTTGCCGGTGCACACGCTGCGGCGCTGGCACGAACAAGGCATCCTCGTGGCGCGCCGCACGGGCGGCGGGCATCGCCGCTACGCGCGCGAATTGATCGACACCTTGGCCAGTTCGGGCATGCAGGAATTGTCAGGATCGGCGGCATCCGAGGAGCTGGCGGCGGTGAAGCGCTCGCTCGAGGACAAGCGGCGGGTGATACAGCTGTTGCTCGAAAGCGAGAAGCGCTATCGGGATTTGGTCGAAACGTCTCACGACCTCATCTGGACCACCGATGCGCAGGGTCGATTCACCTACGTGAACGCGGCCTCCGTGGAGGTGTTCGGCCTCGAACCGCCTGAGATCATGGGGCGCTGCTTCTTCGATTTCGAAGTGCGTCCCGCGCACATCGCCAATCGCAGATTTCTCGCAAAGCTCATGCGACAAGGCGAGGTGCGCAACTACCTCACGCATCTCAGAACCATCCACGGCCAGGATCGCTGGATCGGCATCAACGCCCGTCTCACGGCCTCCGAGGCCGGCACGATCACGGGCATCAGGGGGACAGCTCGGGATGTCACCGAAGCCCACATTGCCATGATTGCCATGGAGCACATGGCGGCGCGCGACCATCTCACGGGATTGCCCAACAGAACGGCCCTGCAGCAGGCCTTGGAGCAGGCGTTAAAGGCGGAAGAACATGGCTCGGTCATATTTCTGGATCTGGACCACTTTCGCTACGTCAACGAGAGCTTCGGCTACCCTGCCGGCGACCATCTTCTGATCGGCATCGCAGCGGCGTTGCGCGAAGCGGTCGAGCCTTCCGGAGCGCGCGTCTATCGCCTGGGTGGGGATGAGTTCGCGCTCGTAGCGAAAGACAAGCTGCGCGCGCAGGCCTCGGAGCTGACGGAAAAGACGCTCGAAGCCATCCGCCAGTACCGCTGCACGCTGCGCGCCGGTCACCGGATGTGGGGGGTGAGCGCCTCGGCGGGAGTGGCTCTGTTCCCGTTTCACGGCAACGACGTGCCCGGATTGCTTTCGAATGTCGATGCAGCCATGTTTCAGGCCAAGGAGGAGGGGCGCAATCGATACGTGATGTTCGGAAACGACCCGGACGACAGGCGCAGTACGCAGCGTCGGGTGCATTGGTCCCGCAAGCTGCGCGATGCGATCGACGCCGACCGCATCGTCCTTCATTGCCAGCCTGTCGTGCGCCTGGCGGACAGGAAGACCGTGCACTACGAGGTGCTGGCCAGACTGCGCGACGACGACGATTCCCTCATTCAACCTGCGCAATTCATCGAACTGGCCGAATCGCTCGGGTTGATCCGCGAAATCGACCTGCGCGTGGTCGAAAAAGTGCTGCAGCATATCGTGGCCTACCCCGCCCGCGACTCGCTGCGCTACTTCGTCAACCTGTCACGGGTATCGATTTCAGATCCCGCCTGGGTACGCCGTTTTCAGCAACTGCTCGCCTCCGCCCCCGTGAGACCGGGCCAGCTCGTATTCGAAATCACCGAAACCGCGGCGATGTCGGAGGTGGACGTCACACTCAAATTCATCGAGCGGCTCAAGGCGATGGGGCACCGCTTCGCTCTCGACGATTTCGGCGCCGGCTTCAGTTCCTTCTTCTACCTCAAGCGCTTCGAAGTCGACTACATCAAGATCGACGGCGGCTTCATCCGCGATCTATGCGAAGGCGACTCCAACGTGCTGTTCGTACGGGCGCTCAACGACATCGCACGCGGCTTGTCGAAGCAAGTCATCGCCGAGGGCGTCGAGACTCCGGAGGCTTTGGAAATACTGCTGCAGATGGGAGCGCAGTATGGCCAGGGTTTCTTGTTCAGGTCGCCTTACCCGCTGGAAGGCGACCCGGACGCGGCACCACTCCATCGGCCCGCCGTCGCCTGATTCACCACTGGCCCGCGACGATTTTTTCGGCGAGCAGGAGGCCCATGACGGTTTTCGCTTCGCAGATGCGGCCGCTGCGCACCCACGCGAGCGCTTCCTCCAGCGAGAGCGTGAACACGTCGAGAAACTCTCCGTCGTCGAGCCGATGCCCGACATACTCCAACTCCCGCGCGAGATAAAGCTCGATCCGTTCGTTCGAGTAGCCGACCACAGGATAGGTCGTGAGGAGATGACGCCAGTCGGCGGCACGATAGCCTGTTTCCTCGAGCAGCTCGCGCTTGGCGGTATCGAGCGGGGACTCGCCTGCATCGATCTTGCCCGCGGGCAGCTCGTAGACATGTGCGCGCAGCGGATACCGGTACTGTCGCTCCATGATCACGCTCTGCGGATCAGGCATGGCGAGCATCACGGCGGCACCAGGATGCACGATGTACTCCCGCCGCGAGGTGCTGCCGTCGGGCAAACGTACCGTGTCTTCCTGCACATGCAGGAGCTTGCCTCGATAGACGGTCTTGAGTTCGAGCGGATGCTCGGTGAGATCTCGTTCGCTCATGCCTCGCCCTTTACGCGACTGCTGAACGGCACGCAGCTTCCCAGCCAGTGCCGCTTGTTTCCGGGAACGCTATAGCGAGTACTGTATCGAAACAATGCACAGCGCCATCAGCGGCTGCGGCAGGATGCCGAGCACGAGCATCGACAATCCGTTCACGCTGAGCACAAGCCGCATGTCCGGGTGCGGCAAGATTGGCGTGACATCCTTGGGCTCATCGAAGTACATGAGCTTAACGATCCGCAAGTAGTAGAACGCCCCGACCAAGGACATCAGCACCGCAAGCACGGCAACCCAGATGAAGCCGGCTGAAAACACCGCCTGCAGGACAGCGAGCTTGGCATAGAAACCTACCGTAGGCGGCAGGCCAGCCATGGAGAACATCGTGATCAACATCATGAACGCGTACCACGGACTGCGACGGTTCAAGCCCTTGAAGTCGTCCAGCATGTCGGCCTCGAAGCCGTCGCGGGAGAGCAGCAGGATCATGCCGAATGCAGCAAGGCTCATAAGCACATAGGTGATCACGTAAAACATGGCCGAGCCGTAACCGTTCAGGTCGCCCGAAAGTACGCCGAGCAGCACGAACCCCATGTGCGAGATGGTGGAATAAGCCAACATCCGCTTGAGGTTCGTCTGCGCGATCGCGGTGAGGTTGCCGATCACGAGCGAAGCGATCGACAGGAGAAGCAGCATCTGCTGCCAATCGACCACCATCGACTCGAGGCCCGTGACGAGCAGACGCATCACCAAAGCGAACGCAGCCAGCTTGGGCGCGGAGCCGATAAACACCGTTACCGCAGTCGGCGCGCCGTGGTAGACGTCCGGCACCCACATATGGAAGGGCACTGCCCCGAGCTTGAAGCCGATGCCAGCAACGAGGAAGGCGACACCGAGCCCGAGCACCCACACCTTGGGGTTATCCGTTCCGGCAATGGCGGAGGCGATCTGTTCCAGATTCATGGTGCCGGTGGCGCCGTAAATCATCGACATGCCGTAGAGCAGCAAACCGGACGCGAGCGCGCCCAGTATGAAATACTTCATCGCCGCCTCGACAGCAGCGCGGGAATCCCGCTGCAAGGCCACCATCGAGTACAAGGCGAGCGAGAGCAACTCCAGTCCGAGGTAGAGCAGCAGCAGATGGCTGGCGGAGATCATGATCATCATCCCCAGCGTCGCGAACAAGGCCAGCACGAACAATTCGCCGCGATACATGCCACGGTCACCGATGTAGGTGCGCCCGTAGATGAGGATGGTTGCCACGGCGACGCACACGGAGACTTTCAACACATCGGCCATCGGGTCGCGCACGAACATGTCGCTGAACGTATAGACCGTGGCGCCCGTGCCCGTCACCACCATGACCGCGCATACGGCCAGTGTGATCAACGTCAACACGTAACTCACCCAGCGCGAGCGCTCGGCCAGGAAGACATCGATCAGCAGCACCGCGCATGCCGCGACCAGCAGAAAAATCTCCGGCGCTGCTGGCGCCAGATCAGGGATGGGAAAGGCTATCGGCTGCATCGGTTATCTGCCCTCAGGGGAGCTTGCTCTTGGCCACGTGTGCAAGCAGGTCGTTCACGCTCACGTGCAGCACTTCGGTGAACGGAGCCGGATAGATGCCCATAAACAGCACGCATATCGCGAGAACCACCATGAAAAGCGTTTCGCGGGCCGACAGATCGTCCAGTGCTGCGACGTGGTCGTTGGCGACCGCACCGAAGACCACGCGTTTGTACATCCACAAAGTGTATGCCGCGCCCAGGATGAGGGTCGCTGCGGCCAGGAACGCATACCAGAAGTTCACTTTGGCCGCGCCCATGATCACCATGAACTCGCCCACGAAGCCGCTCGTCCCGGGAAGGCCCGCATTGGCCATGGCGAAGAGCATGAAGAAACTTGCGAATACCGGCATGCGATTGACCACGCCGCCGTAGTCGGCGATCTGCCGCGAATGCATGCGATCGTAAAGAACACCCACGCACAAGAAGAGCGCGGCCGATATGAACCCGTGGGAGATCATCTGGATGATCGCGCCCTCGACCGCGATCGAATTAAACAGGAAGATGCCGAGCGTGACGAAGCCCATGTGCGAGATGGACGAATAAGCGATCAACTTCTTCATGTCGGACTGCGCCAACGCCACCAGCCCGATATAGACGACGGCGATCAGCGACAGGACGATCACGAACCCCGACAGCGCCTGGCTCGCATCGGGAACGATCGGCAACGAAAGTCGCAGGAAACCGTAGCCGCCCAGCTTCAGCATGATCGCCGCAAGCACGACCGACCCTCCCGTGGGCGCTTCCACGTGCGCGTCAGGCAGCCAGGTGTGCACCGGGACCATGGGCACCTTGACTGCGAAGGCGAGGAAAAAGGCCAAGAACACCAGGACCTGAGCCGCGAACGGAATCGGCAGCATGTACCAATCGAAGAAGGAGAAGCTGCCACCCGACGACAGATACAGATAAATCAGGGCGATGAGCGCCAGCAATGAACCCATCAGCGTATAGAGAAAAAACTTCAACGCCGCGTAGACCCGGTTGGGCCCGCCCCAGACGCCGATGACGATGAACATCGGGATCAGCGTAGCTTCGAAGAAAACGTAGAACAGGAGCCCGTCCAAGGCGCAGAACACCCCGTTCATCAATCCCGAAAGGATTAGGAACGCGGCCATGTACTGTGCCACGCGGCTATCGATGACCTTCCATCCCGCGATCACGACCAGCACGGTGGTGAAGCAGTTGAGCAGGATCAGCAGCAGCGAGATGCCGTCGATGCCGAGGTGATAATAGACATTGAACGCCTGAATCCACTGCTCGCGCTCGACGAACTGAAAGCCGCTGGCAGAGGAATCGAACCCCGTCCACAGCGGCAGCGCCACCACGAAGCCAGCGATGGCGCCTACCAGCGCCAACAGACGAGCCAAGCCGGCGTTGCGATCGGAACCGGTGAACAACACCGCGATCCCGGCAAGGATCGGCAGCCAGATGACGGTACTCAGAAGCGGAAGCGCGTTCATGCGTGCGATGTCCTCATGCTCATGCCTGCATGAACAGCAGCGTGATCAGGAACAACACGCCAATGATCATGGTGAATGCGTAATGGTAGATGTAGCCCGACTGGAAGTGGCGGATGATGCCGGCCATCCACCCCACCAGTTTTGCAGATCCGTTGACCACGAACCCGTCGATGACGCGAACGTCGCCGAAGCGCCATAGCCCCTGGCCCAGGCACCGGGTGCCGCGCGCGAAGAACCACTCGTTGAACTCGTCGAAGTAGTACTTCTTGTCGAGGATGCGGTAGATCAGCGGGAAGCGCGCCGCGATCACCGCGGGCAGATCGGTGCGCTTGATGTAGAGGAACCACGCGACGGCGATGCCGGCCATCGAAAGCCAGAATGGCAGCGTGAACAACGCATGCGTCATCATGCCGAGCACACCTGTGAAGGTCTTGCCAAACTCGGCCAGGCCGTTGTGTTCGGGTGCGACGACGATGGCGTCGCCGAAATAGTTGCCGAACAACACGGGCCCGATCAACCAGCCGGCGGCGATCGCGGGAATCGAAAGCGCGATCAGCGGCAAAGTCACGACCGACGGCGACTCGTGCGGCCGACCGCCATGACCATGGCCATGATCGTGGCTGTGGTCGTGCTCGGCATGGGCATCCGCGTGGGCGTCACGATGCTCGCCCTGCGCCGCGTGCGCATTCCCAACCGCAAACCGCTCTTTGCCATGAAAGGTCATGAAGATGAGGCGGAAGGTGTACAGCGCCGTGACGAACACGCAAGCCGCCACGCAAAAGTATGCGAAGCCCGCCCCTGGCAGATTGGACAGCCGGGTCGCCTCGATGATCGCATCTTTGGAGAAGAAGCCCGAAAGGCCGGGCACGCCGGCACTCGCCAGCGCGGCGATCAGCATCGTCGCGTAGGTAATGGGCATGTACTTGCGCAAGCCGCCCATGTTCCGCATGTCCTGCTCATGATGCATCGCGATGATGACCGAACCGGCGCCGAGGAACAGCACGGCCTTGAAAAAGGCATGGGTCGCAAGATGGAAGATCGCGGCGGAATAGGCAGAAGCGCCGAGCGCGACGGTCATGTATCCGAGTTGAGAGAGTGTCGAATACGCCACCACCCGCTTGATGTCGTTCTGGACGATCGCCACCAGCCCCATGAACAGCGCTGTAATGGCGCCGATCACGATCACGAAAGAGAGCGCCGTCTCGGATAGCTCGAACATCGGCGACATGCGCGCCACCATGAAGATCCCGGCCGTCACCATGGTCGCCGCGTGGATCAGGGCTGAAATCGGCGTCGGGCCTTCCATCGAATCGGGCAGCCAAACGTGCAGGGGAAACTGGGCGCTCTTGCCCATCGCCCCGATGAAAAGAAGAATGCAGATGACGGTTACCAGGCTCCAGGCATGGCCGCCGAAGATCTCGATATTCATGCCGGCCAGCTGATCGACTTTCCCGAACACCGTCGCGTAGTCGAGGCTGCCCGTGTAGGCGAGCACCAGGGCGATGCCGAGGAGAAAGCCGAAATCGCCGACTCGGTTGACGAGAAAGGCCTTCATGTTGGCGTAGATGGCCGTGGGACGGGTGTACCAGAAGCCGATCAGCAGATACGACACCAGGCCCACCGCTTCCCAGCCGAAGAACAGCTGAACGAAGTTGTTCGACATGACGAGCATCAGCATGGCGAAGGTGAATAGCGAGATGTAGCTGAAGAAGCGCTGATAGCCGGGATCGTCCGCCATGTAGCCGATGGTGTAGATGTGCACCATCAGGGAAACGAAGGTCACCACCACCATCATCGTGGCGGAAAGGCGGTCGATGAGAAATCCGATATCGAAGCGGACGTCTCCGGATATCAACCAGGTATAGACCGCGCCGTTGAAGGTGTTTCCATCCAGCACGTCGCGGAAGACGGCCAGTGCCGCGCCGAACGCAACGATCATCAAGGCGATCGTGACCGAATGTGCGCCACGACGTCCGATGAGGCGGCCCAGAAGGCCAGCCAGAAGCGCGCCCAACAAGGGAGCGAGAGGAACGATCAAATAAAGTGTCTGCATGGGTATCGTGCACGGTCGGACGACGGCCTCGAGGCCGCGCCCGCCTATCCTTTCAGACTGTCCAGGTCCTCGACGTCGATGGTATTCAAGCCGCGGAACAACACGACCAGAATGGCAAGACCGATGGCGGACTCAGCCGCCGCGACCGTCAAAATGAAGAAGACGAAGACCTGTCCGGCCATGTCGTCCAGGAAGTGCGAGAAGGCGACGAAGTTCATGTTCACCGCCAGAAGCATCAGTTCGATGGCCATCAGGAGCACGATCACGTTGCGGCGATTCAGAAAGATACCGACCACGCTGATCGCGAACAGGATGGCCCCCAGCACGAGATAGTGCGAAAGCGTGATCATCGCTGCTCTCCTGTCGATGCTCCGCTGCCCGCTTCGGGTGGAATCTCCGGCTCGCGCTGCACCGAAGGCATCGAGACCAGGCGCACACGATCGGCACGGCGCACGGAAACCTGCTTGGCCGGATCCTGGTACTTCGTGTTCTTGCGCCTACGCAGCGTCAATGCGATCGCCGCGACGATTGCGACCAGCAGGATCACCGCGGCGATCTCGAACGGATAGACGTATTCGGTGTAGAGCAGCCGACCGAGCTCTTTCGTGTTGCTGTAGTTCTCGGGCAGCGGAGGGGGTGCGGGCATGTCGCGCAGTTGCGAACTGCGCGCCCACAGCACCAGTCCGATTTCCAGAACCATGAGCAACGCAACGGTCAGCCCCAAGGGCAGATACGTGAACAGCCCCTCGCGCAGCCGCTGCAGATTGATGTCGAGCATCATGACGACGAAGAGGAACAACACCATCACCGCCCCTACATAGACGAGCACCAGCACGATGGCCAGGAACTCGGCCTCCAGAAGCAACCACAGTCCGGAGCACGACACGAACGCCAACACGAGAAAGAGGACACTGTGCACCGGGTTACGCGAGGTGATGACCCGAATCGCCGCGAATATCATGATCGCGGCCAGCACGTAGAACACCAGCACTTGGAAACTCATCGACTCCCCTCGACGCCCTGGCTCGCTGCTGCAAGCCGCATGGTCATGTCGCGCGGCCAACCTGCTGGAGAAAGCCCCAGCAGGCCGCCATCACCGGTAATTCGCATCTGCAGCGCGATCGCGTGCGATCTGATCTTCGTACTTATCGCCGATCGCGAGCAGCATCGGCTTGGTGTAGATCAAATCGCCGCGCTTCTCGCCGTGGTATTCGAGAATGCGCGTCTCGACGATCGAATCGACCGGACACGACTCTTCACAAAGACCGCAGAAAATGCACTTGGTGAGATCGATGTCGTAGCGGGTGGTACGGCGGGTGCCATCGTCGCGCTGCTCGGACTCGATCGTGATGGCGAGCGCCGGGCAGACGGCTTCGCACAGTTTGCAGGCGATGCAGCGCTCTTCCCCGTTCGGATAACGACGCAGGGCATGCAACCCGCGAAACCTGGGACTTTGCGGCGTCTTCTCTTCCGGATACTCGATGGTGATCTTGCGTGCGAACAGATGGCGCCCGGTCAACGCCATGCCGCGCAACAGCTCGAACAGGAGGAAGGTGCGGAAGAACTCTCGAATACGCTGGATCACGGCCGTCTCCCTACCAGAGCCACCAAGGCGTCATCATCCAAACCGCGAGCACGAAGATCCATACCAGGGTGATCGGTATGAATACCTTCCAGCCGAGGCGCATGATCTGGTCGTAGCGATAGCGGGGGAAGGTGGCACGCAACCACAAGAACACGAAGAGAACGCAGAAGACCTTGACAGCAAGCCAGTGAAATCCCGGCGCGACCAGCCAAGCCGCCAGCGGCACGTCGTTCAACGCTGCAAACGCGAACGGCGAGAGCCAGCCGCCCAGAAACATGACCGCGCACAGCGTCGACACGAGGATCATGTTGGCGTATTCGGCCAGGAAGAAGATGGCGAAGGTCATGCCGGAGTATTCGACGTGAAAGCCGGCCACGATTTCCGATTCGCCCTCGGCGACATCGAACGGCGCCCTGTTCGTTTCGGCCACGCCAGCAATCACGTACACCATGAAGAGCGGGAACAGCGGCAGGAAGAACCAGTTGAGAAAGCCGTACGGCCCGACCTGCGACACGACGATCTCACCGAGATTCAGACTCTGCGCCGCCATTAAGACGCCGACGAGCGCGAACCCCATCGCGATCTCGTACGAAACGATCTGCGCAGCGGAGCGCATGCTGCCGAGGAAAGCGTACTTGGAGTTCGAGGCCCATCCGGCAATGATGACCCCATACACACCCATGGACGTGATCGCCAGCACGTACAACAGGCCGGCATCGATATCGGCAAGCACCGTTTCGGGTGCAAACGGCACCACCGCCCAAGCTGCCAGCGCCGGCGCGATGGCCAGCATAGGCGCAAGGACGAACAAGAACCGATTGGCGCCGCTCGGGACGATGATCTCCTTGAGCAGCAGCTTCAATCCGTCCGCGACCGGCTGTGCCAGGCCGCCTAGCCACCGCAGACCGAAGAACGTCACCCGGTTCGGGCCCTTGCGCACCTGCATGAAGCCGATCACCTTGCGCTCGAGCAGCGTGAGGTAGGCAACGCAGCCCAGCAAGGGAATCACGATCGCCATGATCTTCGCGAGCGTCCATACCGCCGGCCAAGTCGCCCCGAACATCTGCTCGAAAAAGGTGAGATCCATGATCTAGCCGGCCTTCCGCTCGTCGAGTGCAGCCGCAGCCGCCTCGATCGGACCCAACAACGCGCCCAGGCCTGCAGTCGCCCGGTGCCCGGCGCAGATCCGGATGCAGTTCGAAGGCACGCGCTCATCCAGAACCACGGCCACGATAGCTTCCCCGCCCGCCTGGCGCAGGCGAACACCGCTTCCCACACGCAATCCGAGTCGATCCATCGTCTCGGCATTCAGGCTGGCGGCCGGCGCCTGACCATCCCGGGTCAGCGACAACGAAGGCGCACGCCGCACGATTGCATCGGCGTGGTAGCTTTGAATCTCGCCGATTCGCTCCAGTGACATCTGCGGCGACGGGATCGCTTCCAAAGCGGCATCGGTCAAGCGATTGTCAAGCCGTGCGAGAACGTCGCCCTTGCCGAGCACGTCCGTTCGGACCTCTTCGCTCGATGTATAGTCGAAGCCACCCACGCCCAGCGCATTGCCGAGCACCCGCAATACCTTCCATCCGGGTCGTGCATCCCCGATGGGATTCACCACGCCGCGGAAACTCTGTACTCGCCCCTCGGTGTTCACGAACGTGCCCGAGGTCTCGGTAAAAGGAGCGATCGGCAGCAGAACATGAGCATAGTCGACAGCCGCATGCTGATAGGCGCTGAGAACAACGACGAACTGCGCCGCCTTCATGGCAGCCATCGCGCGGCTGGGATCGTGGCAATCGAGTTCGGGCTCCACGTTCAAGAGCACGTAAGCTTGCCGCGGGGTCTCGAGCATCTCGCGCGCGTTCAAACCGGTCACGGATCCGACATGGGGCAATGCACCGGCCAGCGCGCCGCCCACGCTGTTGGCGGCCTCGCCCAGAAAGCCGAAACGGGCGCCGGTCGCGGTCGCGATAGCCTGAGCCAATGCATGAAGCTGGCCCGCGTTTGGGTGATGCTGAGCCAAGTTGCCCAGGTAAATGGCAACATTCTCTCCAGACACCAGACTGGCAGCGATGCGGCGCGAAGCATCGGAGCTTTCGATGGCGGCAACCGCCTCGGGCGCTGCAACGCCTTTAGCCTCGCATACGGCCTTCAATATCTCTGCCAAGGCATGCGGCAACCGACTCGGTGCCGCAATCACGCGATTGGCAACGCGCATGAGCAGATCGTCGTCGACTGCGTGCACGATGTTGACCTGCAGCGACTTCTTCGCCGCTTGTCGCAGCCTGTGTGCGAACAAGGGATGATCCTTGCGCAGCGTCGAGCCGACGATCAAGACCCGGTCGAGATGCGGCACATCCGCGATCTGCGTCCCCAGCCACGGGACGCCGGCCATGCCGGCGTCGCGACTGAAATCGGACTGCCGCAACCGGTAGTCGACGTTGCCGCTGCCCAGGCCGCGCATGAGCTTCTGCAGCAGGTAGAGTTCTTCCAGGGTCGAGTGGGGTGTCGCAAGAGCGCCGAGCGCTGCCGGCCCCTGAGCATCATGCACCTGCTTCAATCCGGCAACGGCGAAATCCAGCGCCGTCTGCCAATCGACTTCACGCCATCCACCCTGCTCGCGAATCATCGGACGGACCAGGCGCTCGGCGGAGTTGAGCCCTTCGTAAGCGAAGCGGTCCTTGTCGGAGAGCCAGCATTCGTTGATCGCCTCGTTCTCTCGCGGCAGAACCCGCATCACCCGGTTCTGCTTCACCTGCACGGTGAGATTCGAACCGAGGCCGCAGTGCGGGCTCACGCTGGGGCGCCGCACCAGTTCCCACGTGCGGGCGGAATACCGAAACGGTTTGGACGTCAACGCGCCCACGGGACACAAGTCGATCACGTTGCCGGACAGTTCGGAATCGACGGTCTGGCCCACGAAGGTGATGATCTCGGAATGCTCGCCGCGGCCGATCATGCCCAGTTCCATCACACCCGCGATTTCCTGCCCGAACCGGACGCAGCGCGTGCAGTGGATGCAGCGGGTCATGTCGGTGGAAATCAATGGTCCCAGGTTCTTGTTCGACACCACCCGCTTGGGTTCGTCGTAACGCGAACTGCTCCCGCCGTAGCCCACGGCGAGATCCTGCAGCTGACACTCTCCGCCTTGATCGCAGATCGGGCAGTCGAGCGGATGGTTGATGAGCAGAAACTCCATCACGCCCTTCTGGGCGTCGACGGCTGTCTTCGAGTGAGTCCAGACCTTCATGCCGTTGGTGACTGGCGTCGCGCACGCCGGCAAAGGCTTCGGCGCCTTCTCGACCTGCACCAGGCACATTCTGCAGTTGGCGGCGATCGACAGCTTGCGGTGATAGCAGAAATGGGGAATGTAGAGGCCTTCCCGATTGGCGGCATCCATGATGGTGCTGCCTTCGGCGACTTGCAGCGTCTTTCCGTTGAGTTCGATCTCTAGCATGTGTACGCGTCCCACGCCTCTCAAACGTAATCGGGCACCAGACACTTGCCGTGCTGGATATGGTGCTCGAACTCATGGCGGAAATGCTTGATGAATGCCCGCACGGGCATGGCCGCCGCATCGCCGAGGGCGCAGATCGTGCGGCCCTGAATGTTGTCCGCAACGCTGTTCAACGCGTCGATGTCCTCCGGCTTGCCGCGCCCATGCTCGATGCGATCGACCATGCGGTAGAGCCAGCCTGTACCTTCCCTGCACGGCGTGCACTGTCCGCAGGACTCTTCATAGTAGAAATACGAGAGCCGCAGCAGGCAGCGCACCATGCAGCGGGTTTCGTTCATCACGATCACCGCGCCCGAACCGAGCATCGATCCCGCCTTCGCGATCGAATCGTAGTCCATGTCGGTCTGCATGATGACGTCGGCGGGCAGAACAGGCATCGAGGAGCCGCCGGGAATGCATGCCTTGAGCTTCAAGCCATCGCGCATCCCGCCCGCCATCTCGAGCAGCTTCGCGAACGGCGTGCCGAGCCTGACTTCGTAGTTGCCCGGGCGAGCGACGTCGCCGGACACGGAGAAGATCTTCGTGCCGCCGTTGTTCGGACGCCCCAGTTCGAGGAAGGCGTCGCCGCCGTTGCGAATGATCCAAGGGACGGCAGCGAAGGTCTCGGTGTTGTTGATGGTCGTCGGTTTGCCGTACAAGCCGAAGCTGGCGGGAAATGGCGGCTTGAACCGCGGCTGCCCCTTCTTGCCTTCGAGGGATTCGAGCAATCCGGTCTCTTCGCCGCAGATGTACGCGCCATAACCATGATGGGCATGCAACTGAAACGAAAAGCCGCTACCGAGGATGCCGTCGCCCAGATAGCCTGCGGCGCGCGCTTCATCGAGAGCTGCCTCGAAACGCTGGTAAGCCTCCCACACCTCGCCGTGAATGTAGTTGTACCCGACGGTAATGCCCATGGCGTAAGCTGCTATCGCCATGCCCTCGATCACCACATGCGGGTTGTAGCGCAGGATGTCGCGATCCTTGAAGGTGCCCGGCTCGCCTTCGTCGGAGTTGCATATCAGATACTTCTGGCCGTTGAACTGGCGCGGCATGAAGCTCCACTTGAGGCCGGTCGGAAAGCCGGCGCCGCCACGTCCGCGCAGAGAGGACTTCTTGACCTCCGCGATCACCTGCTCGGGAGTCATGTTCTCGCTGAGGATCTTCTTCAGTGCCTCGTAGCCCCCGCGAGCCTCGTAGTCCTTCAGGCGCCAATTGAGCCCATCGATCCCTTTCAGGATCACCGCATCGGGACCATAGATGTCGGCTGCAAAGGGGGGAATCGGCGCGTTCATTCCGGCTTCCTCTGACTGTCGATCAACTCGTCGATCTTCTCGTTGGACATCCAGGACAGCATCGTCGTGTTGTTCAAGAGCATTACGGGCGCATCGCCGCACGCCCCGAGGCACTCGCCTTCCTTCAGGGTGAAGGCACCATCCGCGGTCGTCTCCCCGAACCCGATACCGAGCCGCTTCTTCAGATGCTCTGCCGCTTTGTTCGCCCCGCTCAGTGCGCAAGGCAGGTTCGTGCACAGGGTGAGCTTGCAACGCCCGACCGGTTTCAGGTTGTACATCGTGTAGAAGCTCGCCACCTCGTACACCGCGATCGGTGGCATGCGCAGATAATCTGCGACGAAATCCATGGTTTCCGTCGCGAGCCAGCCCTTCTCTTCCTGGGCGATTGCCAGGGCGGACATCACTGCCGACTGCCTCTCCTCGGCAGGATACTTCGCGATCTCGCGATCGATGCGAGCGAGCGCCTCGGGGGATAGAAGCATCGGCGCATTCATCGATCGACCTCACCGAACACGATATCCAGGGTGCCGATGATGGCAACCACATCCGCGAGCATGTGGCCTCGGCTCAATTCATCGGTGGCCGCCAAATGCGCGAAACCCGGCGCGCGAATCTTCACCCGGAACGGCTTGTTTGCGCCATCCGATACCAGGTAGATGCCAAACTCGCCCTTGGGATGCTCGACGGCGGCATAAGTCTCACCCGACGGAACGTGCATGCCCTCGGTGAACAGCTTGAAGTGGTGGATCAACTCCTCCATGCTGCTCTTCATCGACACTCGCGCCGGTGGCGCAACCTTGTAGTTCTCGACCATCACCGGGCCCGGATTCGCCCGCAGCCACGCTATGCACTGCTTGACGATGCGGTTGGACTGCCGCATCTCTTCCATGCGCACGAGATAGCGGTCGTAGCAGTCCCCGTTCACCCCGACCGGAATATCGAAGTCCATGCGGTCGTAGACTTCATAGGGCTGCATCTTGCGCAGATCCCAGGCAATTCCCGAACCGCGCACCATGGGCCCGGTGAATCCCAGGGCTTTGGCGCGCTCGGGCGTGACCACCCCGATGCCGACGGTGCGCTGCTTCCAGATCCGGTTGTCGGTCAGCAGGGTTTCGTACTGATCGACGTAAGTGGGAAAACGCTCGGTGAAATCTTCGATGAAGTCGAGCATCGAGCCCTGTCGATTGCCGTTCAAGCGCTTGAGATCTTCCGCATCGCGGGTGCGCGAGGGCTGATACTGCGGCATGCGTTCGGGCAGGTCGCGATAAACGCCGCCCGGGCGATAATACGCGGCGTGCAAGCGCGCGCCCGAAACGGCCTCGTAGCAGTCCATGAGATCCTCGCGCTCACGGAAGCAATACAGGAACACCGTCATCGCGCCGATATCGAGCGCGTGCGCCCCGAGCCACAGCAAGTGATTGAGGATGCGCGTAAGCTCGTCGAACATCACCCGGATGTACTGCGCCCGCACCGGCACTTCGATGCCGAGCAGGCGTTCGATGGCCATGACGTATGCATGCTCGTTGCACATCATGGAGACGTAGTCGAGGCGATCCATGTAAGGCAGCGCCTGCAGATAAGTCTTGCTCTCGGCCAGTTTCTCGGTCGCCCGATGCAACAGACCGATATGAGGGTCGGCCCGCTCGATCACCTCGCCATCGAGTTCGAGTACGAGGCGCAGCACGCCGTGCGCAGCCGGATGCTGCGGGCCGAAGTTCATCGTGTAATTGCGGATCTCAGCCATGACACAGCTCGGGCGGTAAGGCGTTGGGACGATACATCGGGGCGGGGCACGACTCCCCGCAGCCTGCGGCACGGCGGAGGTCCGTCGCGCACATGCAAATTCGCACCAGCAGGAGGTCGTCGAGGCTCATTCCCCGGTATCTCCGTAAGTCTCCTCGCGCACGATGCGAGGCACATTGTTGCGCGGCTCGATCGTGACGGGCTGGTAGATGACCCGCCGCTGCTCCGTGTCGTATCGCATCTCCACGTTTCCCGACAGCGGGAAATCCTTGCGGAACGGATGCCCGATGAAACCGTAGTCAGTGAGGATCCTGCGCAAATCGGGGTGTCCCTCGAATACGATGCCGAAGAGGTCGAATGCTTCGCGCTCGTACCAATTGGCAGAAGGCCACAGACCGATGACCGAATCGACGCGTGGGTAATCCTCTTCCTCGCAGAACGCCCGGACGCGCAGCCGGAAGTTATGTTCCAGCGAAAGAAGATGATAGACGACCGCGTAGCGCGGCCCTTCGTAGCCCACGCCGAAACTCAAGTAGTCGATGCCGCAGACGTCGATCAGTGTTTCGAATCGCAGCGCGGGCTCGTCACGCAAAGACTGCATGAAGGCAAGCAATCCCTGCGCCTTCACGACCACGGTCACCTCGTCGCCGAACACCTGCGGCTCCGGAAGAGTGTCCGCGAACGTCACCCGCAGGGCAGCTACGACGCTATTGCTGATTGATGTCATCTAGTTTTCACCCACGCGGAACGCGGCGTACATGGCTAGCTTTAGGATTGAATGAAGCGGCGGCTTGCGCGCCTCTGAATGTCCGTGTCCGGTCTGCTCTAGCGCGCGATCGTGTTGGTGCGTTTGATCTTGTTCTGCAATTGAATGATTCCATACAACAGTGCCTCGGCTGTGGGCGGACACCCGGGCACGTAGACGTCGACCGGGACGATCCGGTCGCAACCCCGCACGACCGAGTAGGAATAATGGTAGTAGCCGCCACCGTTCGCGCAAGACCCCATCGAGATCACCCAGCGCGGCTCGGCCATCTGGTCGTAAACCTTGCGCAAAGCGGGCGCCATCTTGTTGCATAACGTGCCGGCGACGATCATCACGTCGGACTGGCGGGGACTGGGACGAAACACGATGCCGAAGCGGTCGAGGTCATAGCGCGATGCGCCGGCATGCATCATCTCGACAGCACAGCACGCAAGGCCGAACGTCATCGGCCACATCGAACCGGTGCGCGTCCAGTTGATCAGGCTGTCCGCAGTCGTCGTGACGAATCCTTTTTCAAGCACGCCTTGCATCTTTTCTAAGCTCCGGACCAGGGAGCAGCGACCGCGCGATCACCAGGCTTCCCGATGCATGTTCCTAGTGATGTCACCACTACTCCCATTCGAGCGCACCCTTCTTCCATTCGTAAATGAAGCCCACCACGAGAATGAGGAGGAAGATGCCCATTGAGGCCACCCCGAACCAGCCGAGTTCGTTGAGCACGATCGCCCACGGGAAAAGAAATGCGATCTCGAGATCGAACAGTATGAACAGGATTGCGACCAGGTAGTAGCGCACGTCGAATTTCATGCGCGCATCCTCGAATGCCTCGAAGCCGCATTCGTAGGGAGAGAGTTTCTCCGGGTCGGGTCGATTGTTGCCCAGGGCCGTGCTTGCGGCCCAGCCCAGCATCATCGGCACCGCACCGATCGCGAGCCCGACGACTATGAACATGAGGATCGGAAAGTAGTTTTCCAGCATCGTACCGCTCAATTATCCCTGGCGAGCGACCCTTGGCGAGCGCAGATAGAAGTGCGCGAGCGGCAGTCCGCCGCCTAACGCTTCCGCTACGTCCGCGACTCGCATGATCGCGCTGACCTTCTGGTGCCGACGGTGAGACTCGAACTCACACGGCTTTCGCCACCGCCCCCTCAAGACGGCGTGTCTACCAATTTCACCACGTCGGCACTGCTAAACTGCATTTCTCGCTTCGACCAACCCTCGCCCGATCGGGGCGAACCGGCTGTCAGCGGCTTACTTCGGCACTGCGCCAGCCTTGGAATTCGGATCGGCGGGAGCACTGGGCGTAGGCACGGTCGGATCCTGCGCAGGCACTGCGGGAACCTTGCTGCCATCCTGCGCACCGCTCGGCGCTCTTTGGATGACGCCCTCGCTATCTCTTCCGCTGCTGCCCAAGTAGGTCAGACCCAAGCTGGTCAGGAAGAAGACCGTCGCCAGAACCGCGGTCGTTCGGGACATGAAATTGGCCGAGCCGCTCGATCCGAAAAGGCTGCCGGCGGATCCGCTTCCGAACGCCGCCCCCATGTCCGCGCCTTTGCCATGCTGCAAAAGCACCACCCCGATAATGGCGATACCAATCAGCACATGAATGATCAACAGCAGGATTTCCATCAATACCCTATGCTTTCAACCAGCCGCCGCTACTGGCCGGCAGCCGCGCAAATTCCCAGAAACTCGTTGGCATCGAGTGAGGCGCCCCCCACCAACCCGCCATCGATGTCAGGCATGGCAAAGAGCTCTGCTGCGTTGCCCGCCTTCACACTGCCCCCATACACGATCCGGAGCTGCTCCGCCAACGCCTGATCGCGACCGGCGACGAAGCCGCGGATAGTGGCATGGACCGTCTGCGCCTGCTCGGGCGAGGCCGTCTTGCCAGTACCGATCGCCCAGACGGGCTCGTAAGCAATCACGGCACAAGCCAATGACCCGACCCCCAACTCCTCGATCACCGCGCCGATCTGCTCGGTCACGACATCCTCGGTCACACCGCCTTCGCGCTGGGCCAATGTTTCGCCTACGCACAAAATCGGCACCAGGCTCGCTGCTTGAGCAGCTCGCATCTTGCGGGCCACCAAGCGACTGTCTTCACCGTGCATGGCACGCCGCTCGGAATGCCCCACGAGCACATAACCACAACCAAATTCCCGCAACATCGATGCGGAGACTTCGCCGGTGTAGGCCCCTTTGGCATGTTCGCTGACATCCTGTGCGCCCCAGCCGATCGGACTACCCTGCAGCAGCGCTTGAACCTGTGTCAGGAAAGGGAACGGAACACACACTGCGGACTCGCATCCGACACCAGCCGCCAGACCGGCTTTAAGAGCACTTAAGAGTGTCTCGTTCGCGGTCAAGCTACCATGCATCTTCCAGTTGCCGGCAACGAGTTTGGTACGCATCCTAATCTTCGACTTTCAAAGCTGCCGAATAGTACCGCCGTACCCATGCACCGGTCAATTTGCGGCGATGCAAGACCTGAAAATTTTTGCCCGCGAGGGCATCGGACACCCACGCTCGATCGAACCGGCCTGCAATGACGTCCTGCGTCTGCTCCATGCAGGGTGGACGTGGGCCCAGTCGGTCTCGTCGAACAAGATGAATAGCGTCGGGTTGCATCTAGCCGGCAGCGGCGAAGACCCTAGCAGCCTGCTGGACGAATCACGGGCCGCCATCGATGCGCTGACCGCACGCGCTCTAGCGTTAGCGCAGGATCCGGGAGCTAGGCCGCGCCTGCGTCAAGCCGCCGCTTGCCGCAGGGTGGCGGCGATATGCTCGGCCAACTGATGTACCTTGTCCTGGGCCTGCCCTTCGACCATCACGCGAATCACGGGCTCGGTGCCCGAAGGGCGCAACAGCACCCGACCCAACGATGAGAGTTCCGCTTCAGCGGCGGCGACGGCCGCGCAAACGGACGCGTCGCCGCGGAAGTCGAATTTTCGGTCCACCCGAACATTGATGAGCACTTGCGGATAGAGCTCAAGTCCAGCCGCCGCCTGTTCGAGCGTCTGACCGCTGCGCCGAAGTCCATGCAGCACCTGCAATGCCGAGACGATTCCATCGCCGGTGGTATGTTTGTCCAGGCATACGATGTGCCCCGAACCCTCGCCACCCAACTGCCACCCATGCGCGACCAGTTGCTCGAGGACATAGCGATCTCCCACGGCGGCTCGAGCGAAGGGAATCCCCATCGCCTTGAACGCATTCTCGAGCGCGAGATTCGTCATCAGTGTCCCGACGACCCCGCCCTTGAGAGTTCCCGACGCGTGACGCTGTAGAGCGATCATGTAGAGCAGCTGATCCCCGTCGTAGACTCGGCCTTGCCTGTCGACCATGATCAGCCGATCGCCGTCCCCGTCCAGAGCGATGCCAAGGTCTGCCCGATGCTGCCGTACCGCAGCCCTCAGGGCGGCAGGATGCGTGGCACCGCATTGATCGTTGATGTTCAAGCCGTTCGGCTCATTACCGACGGAGAAGACTTCGGCGCCCAATTCATGCAGCACATGAGGCGCAATATGGTAGGTCGCGCCATGGGCGCAATCGACCACGATGCGAAGACCGCGAAGATCGAGTTCGCTGGGGAAGGTGCTCTTGCAGAATTCGATATAACGCCCGTCGGCATCCATCACCCGCCGAGCCTTGCCCAGTTGCGCCGAAGGTTTCGGCGTCAGGGGAGCGTCGATACCTGCCTCGATGGCCTCCTCCGTTTCGTCGGGAAGCTTGTTCCCATTGGAGGAAAAAAACTTGATCCCATTGTCCTCGAAGGGGTTGTGTGAAGCGCTGATGACGATGCCTGCCTGCAGGCGCAAGGCCCGGGTGAGGTAGGCCACCGCCGGCGTGGGCATGGGCCCGGTCAGGAGGCTATCGACGCCTGCCGCCGACAAACCCGCCTGCAATGCCGCTTCCAGCATGTACCCCGAGATGCGGGTATCTTTGCCGATGAGGACGGTCGGCCGCTCGCCCTGCGACAAGTGCCAATCGGCGCTGGCGAGCACCTTACCCGCCGCATAACCGAGGCGCATTACGAAGTCCGGCATGATCGGCATCTCGCCGACTCGCCCGCGGATGCCATCTGTTCCGAAGTATTTTCTTGCCATGCTCTCTGGGGGATCGGGATAGTCTGGGAGTACTACGGCTATTGGGGCACGAAGCTTAGGCTGGAAGAAGAGGCCAGGGGCATCAGGAGCAGCCGTTCAGCGCATCGAGTACGTCCAACGCGTCGCGCGTCGCGCCTACGTCGTGAACGCGGACGATTCTAGCCCCGTTGACTACCGCCAGCAACGCAGCGGCTACGCTTGCATGCACGCGATCCTGGACATCCCGACCGGTGATCGCTCCGAGCATCGATTTTCGTGACAGCCCCGCCAGCACCGGCCAGCCCAGATCAGCCAAGCGTCCCAGGTTCTTCAGCAACAGCAGATTGTGCCCTAGCGTCTTGCCGAAGCCGAACCCGGGATCGAGCACGATGCGCTCCTTGACGATCCCCAGCGCTTCGGCGGCATGCGCCCGATCCTGCAGAAAACCGGCCACCTCGGCGACGACGTCGTCATAGTGCGGGTTGGATTGCATGGTGCGCGGTTCGCCCTGCATATGCATGATGCAAAGCGCCGCCGCACTGTCGGCCATCACGTCGAGCGCCCCCGGCACACGGAACGCGGCAACGTCGTTGATCATGTCCGCACCCGCGGCCACCGCTTGACGCATGACTTCGGGCTTGGTGGTATCCACCGAAAGTGGCACACCCACCTGCGTCAGGGCTTCAAGAACGGGCAATATGCGTGCAAGTTCTTCCGCTGCATCGACGGGGAGCGATCCTGGTCGGGTCGACTCGCCACCGATGTCGAGGATATCAGCCCCTTCGACGACCAACTTGAGACCGTGCTCGATCGCCGCAGCCGACTGCGCATGCGCGCCGCCGTCGGAAAACGAATCGGGGGTCACATTGATGACCCCCATGATGAGCGGCTTGCCCAGAGAGAGCCTGAACCGCCCGCATTGGAACGGGCGTTCAGGGTGAAGCCCCGGAGGCATCGGCTGACGGTCGCCTATCAGGCGGTCCCGCCTTGCGTGGTTGTCGTGCCGGCCGTCGGCGCAGGGGTCGGCGTGTCATCCTGTGAGGGCGGCACAGGCGGCATCGAGGCAGGCTTCGGGGGCCGGGGCTCCCTGCCCGCCATGATGTCCTCGATCTGATCGGCGTCGATCGTCTCCCATTCCAGCAGAGCGCGAGCCATTCTCTCGACCTTGTCCCGATTTTCCTCGATCAGGCGGCGAGCCAGGCTGTACTGCTGGTCGACGATGCGGCGGATTTCCATATCCACTTGCTGCATGGTCGCTTCGGACACGTTTTTGTGCGTCGTGATGCTGCGCCCGAGGAACACTTCGCCTTCGTTCTCCCCGTAGACCATCGGCCCCATCGATTCACTCATGCCCCACTGCGTGACCATGCGCCGTGCGAGATCGGTCGCGCGCTCGAAGTCGTTGCTAGCGCCGGTGGTCATCTGCGACATGAACACCTCTTCGGCGATTCGGCCACCAAACAGCACCGCGATGTTCTGCAGCAGATGCTCGCGGTCCATGCTGTAGCGGTCTTCCATGGGCAACTGCATCGTGACGCCCAAGGCACGCCCGCGCGGAATGATGGTCACCTTGTGCACCGGATCGGTTCGGGTCAGCAACTTGGCGACGACCGCGTGCCCTGATTCGTGGTAAGCCGTGTTGCGCCGCTCATGCTCTGGCATGACCATGGACTTGCGCTCCGCGCCCATCATGATCTTGTCCTTCGCTCGCTCGAAGTCGTGCATGTCGACCAGACGCTTGCCTCCGCGCGCCGCGAACAATGCAGCCTCGTTCACCAGATTGGCGAGATCGGCGCCGGAAAAGCCGGGCGTTCCCCGCGCGATGATGTCCCCCTTCACATCCGGGGCGACGGGCACCTTGCGCATGTGCACCATCAGAATCTGCTCCCGGCCGCGAATGTCCGGCAAGGGCACAACGACCTGACGGTCGAAACGCCCAGGACGCAGAAGCGCGGGATCGAGCACGTCAGGCCGGTTGGTGGCGGCGATCACGATCACTCCGGCACTGCCCTCGAAGCCGTCCATCTCGACCAGCAATTGGTTGAGCGTCTGCTCGCGCTCGTCGTTGCCGCCGCCCAATCCGGCGCCGCGCTGGCGACCGACCGCGTCGATTTCATCGATGAAAATGATGCAAGGCGCGTGTTTCTTCGCCTGCTCGAACATGTCCCGCACCCTTGCGGCGCCAACGCCCACGAACATCTCGACGAAGTCAGATCCGGAAATACTGAAGAAGGGTACCTTCGCCTCGCCGGCAATGGCCTTCGCAAGCAGCGTCTTGCCCGTACCCGGACTGCCCACCATCAGCACGCCGCGAGGTATCCGGCCACCAAGTTTTTGAAACTTGCCCGGGTCGCGGAGAAACTCGACCAGTTCCGAGACATCGTCCTTGGCCTCTTCGCAGCCCGCCACGTCGGCGAAAGTTATGGTGTTGTTGCTCTCATCGAGCATGCGAGCTCGGCTTTTGCCGAATGAAAACGCACCACCGCGCCCCCCGCCCTGCATCTGGCGCATGAAGAACACCCAGACGCCGATCAGCAACAGCATCGGGAACCAGGAAACGAAAATGTTCATCAGCAGCGACGGCTCTTCTTCGGGCTTCGCCTCCACGATCACGCCTGCCTTGAGAAGATCGCTCACCAGCCAGGGATCGGACGGCGAATAGGTGGTGAACCGCTCGCCACTGCGCTTGATGCCCTTGAGTACACGCCCCTCGATCGTCACCTTGGCGATCTGCCCCTGCTTCACCTCTTCGATGAACTGGGAATACTCGGTCGATTTCTGCGCCGTTTGACGCGTGCTGAATTGATTGAACACCGTCATCAGCACCAGGGCTATGACGAGCCAGATCGCTATGTTCTTGATGAGATTGTTCAAAATCCAGTCCTAGACAGATCGATGGAGACCCGAATCGATTCTAACCCCAACCCGGCCGACACGACAGCCGCGCTTACCGGAAGACGCCGCGGCACAACACGTACACCTCGCTCGAGTGGCTGCGCGATGCAGCCGGCTTGCGAATGAGGACTTGCCTGAACACCTGCTTCATATCACGGATTACGGCGTCGAGGCCTGAACCATGAAAAACTTTGACCAGCAAGCATCCATCCGGTTTCAGCATCCGTCTGGCAAACACGACCGCCAGCGCTATCAACGCTTGTGATCGCGCCTCGTCCGCCGAGGCGATTCCCGTTAGGTTGGGGGCCATGTCGCTGATCACAAGGTCCACGCCCTTGTCCCCGACGAGATCGGCGATTTTCTGCTGGACCGATTCGTCGTTGGCGTCGCCCAAAACGAAGTCCACGCCCTTGAGCGGCTGAAGCGGCAGGATATCGAGCGCGACCACGCGTCCCGATGGGCCGACGCGCTCACGCGCGACCTGCGACCAGCCGCCCGGTGCGGCCCCCAGATCGACGACGCTCGCTCCGGGTCGCAGCAACCGGTCCCGCTCGTCGATCTCCGACAGCTTGTAGGCCGCGCGTGAGCGGTATCCACTGCGGACCGCCTGCTTCACGTAGGGGTCGTTGACGTGGCGGCGCATCCATTGATTGGCTGGTTTCTTTCGACTCATCTAGAATGGCTGCCTATGTCTGAAACCACGATGCCCGAATCGCCCTTGCCGGGAAAAACACTGCGCGAACTTCGCGCCAGGGCCCACGCGCTCAAGCCGGTGGTATGGATCTCTGAGAACGGAGCCACGCCGCCCGTGCTTCGTGAGATCGACCGTGCATTGAATTCCCACGAATTGATCAAGATACACGCCGCAGTCGACGGGCGCGCCGCCCGCGAGGCGCTGCTCGACGATTTGTGCGCCAATCTCGGCGCTCAGCCCGTGCAAGTGATCGGCAAGATGCTCGTCGCTTATCGACCCAATCCGAAAGCCGCGCCAGCCCAAGCGCAGCGCCCGGCCGCGAAGCGATCTCCCGGAGCGGCGGCGACCAAGAGTCCCGCCAAAGCAGCTCGCAAGACGGCAAAATACCCTGCGCGAAAGCGCCCGACCACCCGTGCTTGGCCGACGCCCAGCCGGAAATCCGCCAAGGCGCCGTCGCGCCGCACGAAATAGCGGCTCCAGTCATCGATTTGCTACCGCCATCGCTGCCGGTAGCGTTTGAATCAGAGGTACTTCACGCCCAGGATTTCGTACTCGCGCGTGCCACCGGGCGTATTGACTTCGACCACATCGCCGGCATGCTTGCCGATCAGCGCACGCGCTATGGGCGAACTGATGGATATCTTGCCCAGCTTCAGATCGGCCTCGTCGTCGCCCACGATCTGATAGGTCATCACCTGACGCGCGTCCATGTCCTCCAATTCGATGGTCGCACCGAATACACACCGACCGTCCGCGTCTAGCAGAGCCGGGTCGATGATTTGCGCGTTCGCCAGCTTGGCCTCTACTTCGGCGATCCGCGATTCGACGAATCCCTGCCTTTCTTTCGCGGCATCGTACTCGGCATTTTCAGACAGATCACCATGCGCTCGCGCCTCGGCGATCGCAGTGATGACGGACGGTCTCTCGACCGACTTCAGCTGGTGTAGTTCGGCGCGAAGCTTCTCGGCGCCCGTAACCGTCAACGGTATGCGTTTCATGAAGTGATGTCCTTCTTTCCGTCTTCGACCGCTCCAGTCGAGAGAGTGGCGTGCAGTTGCTGCAGGCGGTAGGGGCGGAACTCATGCGCACCCAGCAGCCCGGTGCATGCCGCGCGGGCACCCGCAACGGTCGTGTAGTAGGCCAGTCGCGATTCGAGCGCCGCATGCCGAATCGCATACGAATCGCGCACGGCCGAACGACTGTCTTCCACAGTGTTGATGATCAACGAGAAATCGCCGTTCTTGATCATGTCGACCACGTTCGGCCGCCCCTCGGCAACCTTATTGACCGCGGTGACCTCGATCCCGGCTGCGGCCAGCGCTTGGGCCGTCCCGCGTGTCGCGTAGAGAGCGAACCCAAGCTGAGTAAGAGAGCGGGCGATCTCGACGGTGGCTGCCTTGTCGCCATTGCGCACACTGATGAATACCTTGCCCGAGGTCGGCAACTTCTGTCCGGCTGCAGCCTGCGATTTGAGAAAGGCTTCGGAGAAGGTGTAGCCGACGCCCATCACCTCGCCCGTCGACTTCATCTCCGGCCCCAGGATACTATCCGCGCCCGGAAACTTGATGAACGGAAACACGGCCTCTTTCACCGAGTAGTACGGGGGCACGACTTTGGCGACGACCTTCTGCGCCTCGAGCGACATGCCCGTCATGCACCGCGCGGCCACCTTGGCCAGCGGCACGCCAGTGGCCTTGGACACGAAAGGCACGGTGCGCGAAGCACGCGGATTGACTTCCAGCACGAAGATCTTGCCCGCCTGAATCGCGAACTGCACGTTCATCAATCCGACCACGTTGAGCGCGCGCGACAAGGCGACAGTCTGACGCTCGATTTCCGCCTGCGTTTCAGCTGAAAGACTGAACGGGGGCAGCGAGCAGGCCGAATCGCCCGAATGCACGCCGGCTTGTTCGACGTGCTCCATGATGCCCCCGATGATCACGCGATCACCATCGGACACCGAGTCCACATCGACTTCTGCGGCATCGTTGAGGAAGCGGTCGAGCAGCACCGGGGAATCGTTAGACACCTTGACCGCTTCGCGCATGTAGCGCTCGAGATCGGAGGGCTCGCGCACGATCTCCATCGCCCTACCGCCCAACACGTAACTCGGCCGCACGACCAAGGGGTAGCCGATCTCCTCGGCGAGCCGCATTGCTTCCTGCGGATCCCGGGCGGTCCGGTTGGGGGGCTGCCTGAGCTTCAGACTCTCGATCAACTTCTGGAACCGCTCGCGGTCTTCCGCGCAATCGATCATGTCCGGGCTGGTTCCGATGATCGGAACCCCGCAACGCTCCAGATCGCGCGCGAGCTTGAGCGGGGTCTGCCCGCCGAACTGGACGATGACGCCCACCGGCTTCTCGACGGCGACGATCTCCAGCACGTCCTCGAGCGTGAGCGGCTCGAAATAGAGTCGATCCGAGGTATCGAAGTCCGTCGATACAGTCTCGGGATTGCAGTTGACCATGATGGTCTCGAAGCCGTCTTCGCGCAACGCAAACGCGGCATGCACACAGCAATAGTCGAACTCGATGCCCTGTCCGATCCGGTTCGGCCCGCCGCCGAGCACCATGATCTTGCGTCGATCGCTGGGCAGCGCCTCGCACTCGTCCTCGTAGGTGGAATACATGTAAGCCGTATGCGTCGCGAACTCCGCCGCGCAGGTATCCACACGCTTGAACACCGGACGCACTCCGAGCGCTTGCCGACGCTCACGGACCTGGTCCTCGTGCTCGCCCAGCAGCTTGGCAAGCCTGCGGTCCGAGAAGCCGCGGCGCTTGAGCTCATACAGCTGCTCTTTGGAGATATCCGACAAAGCCCGTCCGCGCAGCTCGTTCTCGCGCCGGACGATATCCTCGATCTGCACCAGAAACCATGGATCGATTCGCGACGCAGCGTGCACTTCATCGAGGGTCAAGCCGATGCGGAACGCGTCGCCCACATACCAAAGGCGCTCAGGGCCTGTCTCGGCCAGTTCGCGCTCGACGACTTCACGCTCGGTGCTGCGCTCGTCCAATCCGTCGGCACCGGTCTCCAGACCGCGCAAGGCCTTCTGCAGCGATTCCTGGAAAGTACGACCGATCGCCATCACCTCGCCCACCGATTTCATCTGCGTGGTCAGGCGTGCATTCGCCTGCGGAAACTTCTCGAAGGCGAACCTCGGCACCTTGGTGACCACATAGTCGATCGTGGGTTCGAACGACGCCGGCGTGGCGCCTCCCGTGATCTCGTTGCGCAGTTCGTCGAGCGTGTACCCGACAGCGAGCTTGGCCGCCACCTTCGCGATCGGAAAGCCCGTCGCCTTGGAGGCGAGCGCGGACGAGCGCGATACGCGCGGATTCATCTCGATGATCACCATGCGCCCATCGGCGGGATTGATGCCGAATTGCACGTTGGAGCCGCCGGTATCGACCCCGATCTCGCGCAAGCACGCAATCGATGCGTCTCGCAAAATCTGGTATTCCTTGTCGGTCAAGGTCTGCGCCGGAGCGACCGTGATCGAGTCGCCGGTATGCACACCCATGGGATCGAGGTTTTCGATCGAGCACACGATGATGCAGTTGTCGTTGCGATCGCGCACGACCTCCATCTCGTACTCTTTCCAGCCGATCACCGACTCTTCGATAAGCAACTCACGCGTGGGCGAAGCATCGAAGCCGCGCTGGCAGATATCGACGAACTCTTGCCGGTTGTACGCGATGCCGCCGCCGGTGCCGCCCAAGGTGAACGAAGGCCGTATGATGGTCGGATATCCGACCAAGGCCTGCACCTGCAGCGCCTCTTCCAGACTGTGCGCCAGTCTGGACCGCGGGCTCACGAGCCCGATCTTGCTCATGGCCGCCTTGAACTTCTCGCGATCCTCGGCCTTGTCGATGGCATCGCGGGAGGCACCGATCATCTCGACGCCAAAGCGTTCGAGCACCCCGTGGCGCGCCAGATCCAGCGCGCAATTGAGCGCCGTTTGTCCGCCCATCGTGGGCAGCAACGCGTCGGGACGCTCGATCTCGATGATGCGTTCGAGCACCTGCCATTGGATCGGCTCGATGTAGGTCGCGTCGGCCATCTCCGGGTCGGTCATGATGGTGGCCGGGTTGGAGTTCACCAGAATGACCCGGTAGCCCTCCTCGCGCAGCGCCTTGCACGCCTGCGCCCCGGAGTAATCGAACTCGCACGCTTGACCGATGACGATCGGTCCTGCGCCGATGATAAGAACGGATTGGATATCAGTACGTCGCGGCATTGCTGGCCTGGCCTTCCCGCTGCTTCATCATGTTCACGAACCGATCGAACAAGTAGTCCACGTCGTGCGGACCAGGACTCGCCTCCGGGTGCCCCTGGAAACAAAACGCCGGCCTGTCCTTGAATGCGAAACCCTGCAGACTGCCGTCGAAGAGGGAGACGTGGGTGACTTCCACGTTGGACGGCAGCGATTCGGCGGGCACTTCGAAGCCGTGGTTCTGGCTCGTGATCAACACCCGCTTGGTCTGCAGATCCAGGACCGGATGATTGGCCCCATGATGGCCGAACTTCATCTTGCGCGTACGCCCGCCCGCGGCGAGCCCGAGCAACTGATGACCAAGACAGATCCCGAACACGGGAACATTCGATTCCAGCAATGCGCGTATCGCTTCGATGGCGTAATCGCAGGGCTCCGGATCGCCCGGGCCGCTGGAAAGGAAGACCCCGTCGGGCGCCAAAGCCAATACATCGCGGGCACTGGTCTGGGCAGGCACCAAGGTGATCGAGCAATCACGCGTGGCGAGTTTGCGCAGAATGTTGCGCTTGACCCCGAAATCGTAAGCGACCACATGGCGCTTGGGTTGCTGCTGGAGTCCATAACCGGTTTCCAGACACCATTGCGTCTCGGTCCAGGAACCACGCGACTCGCAAGTCACGACCTTGGCCAGATCCATTCCGGCGAGGCCGGGGAAGGAGCGCGCTTTGGCAAGAGCTTGCGCCTCATCGATCTCACCGGCCATGAGGCAGCCGTTTTGAGCGCCTTTGTCCCGCAATATCCGGGTCAGCTTGCGCGTGTCGACATCGGCAATGCCGACCACGCCCTGCTGCTTGAGGTAGTCCGAGAGCGTCATTCGACTGCGCCAATTGCTCGGGGTCATCGCAAGCTCGCGAATGACGAGCCCTGCAGCGTTGATGCGGCTCGATTCGACGTCCTCGAGATTGATCCCCGTATTGCCGATGTGGGGATAGGTCAGCGTGACGATCTGTTTGCTATACGAAGGATCGGTCAGAATTTCCTGATAACCGGTGATGGCCGTATTGAAGACGACCTCGCCGATCGACGTACCGGTTGCTCCGATGGAGATCCCTCGCAGGATCGTTCCATCGGCTAGGGCGAGTATGGCTTTAGGGGCGGACAAGGCGCGGCTCCGGGAGACAGCAGACGTGCAAAGCGGGATGCGCCCAAGGCCCATCCCGCTCACGATTTACACAAATTATAGCCGACCCCCAAAGCCCGGGCAATTTGCACCCTCGAATCGACGCCGCTTTCAGCGTCTGCGCCGCCTCATTCCGGTCCAACGGACGGCTCCGAAGGTGCCTGCTGCGTCGCCGCAGCCAAGATTCTCGCAGGCTCGCGGGCCCAGCGACGGGCCAATGCGCTCAAGCCCGGCAGCCATTGCGCCGACACCGCTTCCAGACCCCCACAGCGAAGGAAGCCCGACGTGTCCGACCGCTTATGCACCATACAGCCGGAGAACGTCACCATGGTTCGTGTCTTCGGCATGGGCATGCTGGCGGCCTCGGCGATCGCCATAGCCACCGGCAAGGCGTATTGCCGCGGCCCGATCCTGCGCGAGGAGCAACCCTTGACCTACTGGATGACCGTAGCGTCGACCAGCCTGCTCGGCGTGATGTGCGTCCTGGGCTCGTTCGTCTGCTAGACATGCGCGTGGCCGCACGACGCGCTCGACGCTCAGGTCAGGCCCAGGACATCCTGCATGTCGTACAGTCCGGTCGCTTTGTTCCTCAGCCAACGCGCAGCGCGCACCGCCCCTTGCGCATAGGTGGCACGGCTGGCCGACTTGACGCTCACTTCGACACGCTCGCCCGTCCCCGCGAACATCACGGTGTGTTCACCCACGATGTCCCCGCCGCGCACGGCTGAAAACCCGATCGTTGCAGCGTCGCGCTCGCCGGTGACGCCTTCGCGCCCATAAACTGCGCATTTCTGCAGATCCCGCCCAAGCGCAGCAGCGACGATCTCCCCCATGCGCAGCGCAGTGCCCGACGGGGCGTCGATCTTGTGTCGATGATGTGCCTCGATGATCTCGATGTCGTAGCCGTCGTTCAGCACCTCGGCCGCCGTGGCGATCAGCTTGAACACGAGGTTGGTACCCACGCTCATGTTGGGCGCCATGACGATGCCGATATCGGCCGCGGCCTCGGTGATCATGCCGCGCTGCTCGGGAGAAAATCCGGTCGTGCCCACGACCATCTTGACCCGCTGTGCGCGACACGCACGCATATGAGCCAAGGTACCCTCGGGCCGCGTGAAGTCGATCAAGACGTCGGCACCGACGACGACCGCGTCGCTGAATTCGCTCACCCTCACCCCGCAGGCAGCGCCGACGAGTTCGCCGGCATCCCTCCCCATGCAAGGACTCCCCGGTTGCTCGAGAGCGCCATGCAGACTCAGATCCGGGGCCTCGATTACCGCCTCCAGCAACGCTCGCCCCATCCGGCCACTCGCCCCGGCGATCACCACTTTCATCATCTGCGCTCCCTACAAACCAATCTTGTCCAAAAGTCGGCCGAAGAACCCTTTCTCCTCGACCGGGGCTGCCGTGGGTGTACTCGCCGATGGGGTGGGCTTGTTCGGCGCCTCCGCCCCACCGGACATCGGACCGGACGCCGCCGCGACGACATCGCCCTCGATGGTCTTGAGAGTATCCCCATCGAACAAGAGGATGAGACGCCTGTGCTCGGCCACTTGCCCGGCTTTCTTGTAGTAGTAGACGTAGTCCCAGCGATCCTGCCGGAACGGATCGACGATCGGCGGCGTTCCCAATACGAACCGCACCTGCTGGCGTGTCATGCCCGGCTTGAGCTTGGCCACCATCTCCTGCGTGACCACATTGCCCTGCTGGATATCGATGCGATGCGGCGAGATCCCGGGCAACATCGGAACTTGCTGGCACGCAGTCAACATGACCAACGTCACCAGGCCGATCACTTTACGGTAAGTCGAATCAGAAACGATCATGGGAGTCGCCTTGTTTCCAAGGACGTTCAAACTGACTATGATAGCCGGAACCTACCTAAAGCCGCCAAGGCAGAGATGAACTCAAGCGACGAGCTGAAGAGCAGCGGCCTCAAGGCGACGTTGCCGCGATTGCGCATCCTGAAGCTATTCGAGAGTGCGGCTCGTCGGCACATGAGTGCCGACGACGTCTATCGTCTGCTGATGCAGGAGGATGTGGATATCGGCTTGGCCACCGTGTATCGGGTGCTGACTCAGTTCGAACAGGCAGGGCTGCTGAAGCGACATCACTTCGAGGGCGGCAAGGCGGTGTTCGAACTGAACCAGGGCGGCCATCACGATCATCTCGTCTGCTTGCAGTGCGGCCGGGTGGAGGAGTTCTACGACGCCGAGATCGAACAACGCCAGGAAAACATTGCGCGGGAGCGCGGATTCGCCATCCACGAGCACTCGCTGTACCTGTACGCAGACTGCACCAAGCCGAACTGTCCGAACAAGAATACGGCGCGGTCCTGAGCGCAACCCCTAGCCGGCACCGTCTCGCGCATCACGCAGCATTTCCTCGGCGTGGGTCAACGTGGCTGCGGTGATCTTCAATCCACCCAGCATGCGCGCGATCTCCTGCACGCGCTGAGGTTCGTCGAGCAATTCTACGCTGCTCGACACCGCACCCGATCGTTCGAGCTTGCTGACCCTATAGTGCTGATTGGCGCACGAGGCCACTTGCGCGAGATGCGTCACGCACATCACTTGGTGGCGCGCACTCAACCTGCTCAGCATCCGCCCGACGATCTCCGCAACCCGCCCGCCGATACCCACATCGACCTCGTCGAAGATCAGCGTCGGCACCTGCGCCACCTGCGACAGCGCCGTCTGTATCGCCAGGCTCAGTCGTGACAACTCACCCCCGGAGGCGACTTTGCCCAGAGCGCCCGGTTCGATGCCTGCGTGCGACGCAACTCGAAACTCCACGCGCTCCATCCCGCTCGCACTCGGCTCGTCGAGCGCCTCCAGCAGGACGCTGAACTTGCCGCCGGCCAGCGCCAGATCCTGGATGGCGGCACTGACCTGACGCCCCAGCTTCGCTGCCGCCTTCCTGCGCGCCTGCGTGAGGGTCGAGGCGAGCGTCGCGTAGGCGGATTTCGCGTCGACCACCTCGCGCTCGAGGCGACTCAGATCGAGATCGAGATCCAGATCGGCAAGCCGCCGCCTGGCCTCGTCGAGCACAGCAGGCAGTCGCTCGGGCTGCAGGTGGTACTTGCGACAAGCGTCGTGCACCGCCTGCAAGCGCTGCTCGACATGGGCGAGCCGCTGCGGATCGATGTCGAGCTTGGAGCGGTAGCGCTCGAGCGCATGCACGGCTTCCTGCAATTCGATTTGCGCCGCGCCCAAGAGATCGGTCACGTCCTTCAGGCCGGGATCGAGGTCGCAGGCGCGTGCGAGCTTGGCGAGGACGCCATTCAGAAGCCCCAGGCTCGAGTGTTCGGCCTCGGCCAGCACGTCCACCGCCTCGGCGGCGGTCTCGATCAGACTGCTCGCATGCGTCAGGCGGGCATGCTCGGCGTTCATCTCCGCCCAACCCTCGCGCTGGAAATCGAGCTTCGAAAGTTCATCGACTTGCCAACCGAGCGCGTCTCGCTCCCGCGCGAGGCGCTCGGCATCACGGCGCGCCGCATCGAGCCGCGCGGCGAGCCCGAACCAGTGCCGGTAGGCCGCGCCCACCTTCGCAGCGAGTTGATCGCTGCCACCATAGGCATCGAGCAACTCGCGCTGGCTCGCTGGTCGCAGCAAGGACTGATGCGCATGCTGCCCGTGGATGTCGAGCAGCATCTGCCCCAACTCGCGCAGTTGGGCGACAGTGCTCGGATGCCCGTTGATGAAGGCTCGCGAGCGCCCACCTGCATCCACGATTCGGCGCACCAGGCACACGCCCGGATCGCCCTCCAAGCCCGCCGTCGCCAGCCACCTCGCCACTTCCGTCGCATCCGAGGCGTACTCGAACTCGGCGCCGATCTCGGCCTGCTTGGCCCCTGCCCGAACCACCCCGGCCTCGGCTCGCTCACCGAGCACGAGCGACAGCGCATCGACGAGGATCGACTTGCCGGCACCCGTCTCCCCGGTCAGGACGGTGAACCCGCTATCGAATTCAAGCTGACTCTCGTCGACGATGACGAAGTCGCGGATCGTGATGCGTCTCAGCATGCTGATCGGAACGTGCTCTCGGACAGGCCTGAATGCAGGAACAGGATGCGTGGGTTCAGTACGCTTCGCTCCAGTGCAGCTTCTCGCGCAACATGTGATAGTAGCTGTAGCCTGGAGGATGAAGCAGCCGTATGCAATGATCGAATCGCTTGACGACCAGTCGATCGTCCTCGCGCAAGGCAAAATGCGAGTGGTTGTCGAAATGAGCCAGCGCATCCAGCGCGGTGCGCATGGTGATCTCGATCGTGGCGTCGCTCGATACCGCGATCGGGCGATTCGACAAGGTATGCGGACAGACGGGAACCAGTGTCATCACATTCACCGACGGATGCAGAATCGGTCCGCCCGCAGACAGCGCATAGGCGGTCGAACCTGTCGGCGATGCGACGATGATGCCGTCGGAGCGCAAACTGTAGACGAACTGGCCGTCGATATGCACTTCGAACTCGATCATGCCGCCCTTGACGCCCTTGCTCACGACCACGTCGTTGAATGCAAGCACCTTGAAGCGACGCGCGCCCTCGGTGTAGACCTCCGCGGAGAGCAGCATGCGCTCCTCCACGCTGTAATTGCCGTCGAGAATCTGGCCGATCGTCTCGCACATCGTATCGAGCGAGATATCGGTGAGAAAACCGAGCCGGCCGAGGTTGACGCCCACCAGCGCCGTGTCGAAGGGCGCGAACGTGCGCGCAATGTTGAGCATCGTCCCGTCGCCCCCGATCACGATGGCGAGATCGGCCTGCTTGCCGACATCCTCCAGGGGCAGGACGGTGAACTGGTTCGGCCCGACGTGGCCGGCCGTCAGCCGGTCGAGCAGGATGTTTACACCCCGACCCTCGAGGAAGCTCGCCAGCCGCAACAGCGGCTCCACGATGTCGGGACTGTTGTACTTGCCGATCAAGCCGATCGTTCGAAATGAAGCGCTCATGCGCTCGATTGTAATGGCAGCCGTCCGGTGCTGTCGCGGTGTTTGCCGGACTAGGACGCTGGCTTGCGAGCAATCAACCGATGCACACGCCTGCCCGAGGATGCGCTCGTCTCCTCGCGGTCATGCACGAGCTCGCAGCCACTCAGTGCATGGCGGACCGGGCCGGCGGCAAACGCACTGTACAGCCGCCCGACGGCATCGCGGACATCCGCACCCTTCGCAACTCGCCAACTCAAATACAGAACACCGCCTGGCGCCAGGATGCGGCAAAGCGAGCGCACCGCCGAGGGCACCTGTGGCCCAGGCAAGTGCATGATCACCGTTTCACACAGCACGTTGTCGTACCCGGCATCGGGAAGTCCGTCCAGGTCGGGGAGACGGCCATGACGCAGGCGCAGATGGGGAAACCGCCGTCTCGCCTCGGCGATGAGCCCCGCAGAAACATCGAGGCCCTCGCACGGGTAACCGTTGCGATCGAGCCAATCGGCATCGCGGCCGCTGCCGCTGCCGATATCGATCGTCCTGCCGCCCATAACGAAGAACTCGCGCCACAGGCGCTGCAAGTCGTCCGGCGGCGGCTGGCTGAGCCACTCGTCGCAATAGGCAGCGGCTGCGTGGTCGTACGCCGATACGGTCCGCTGGTCCATGTGGTGTTGCCGATTCGATGGGATGGGCTTGCAGTTGGGCCGACGGGGACCCATCTCGTGTCATGCGAGGCCGCGTTTGTGGCAGCATAAGTCGAGAGACTCCCCTGGTCCAGGACGGGCAACCGCGGAATCGCTCTTGCCGCGGGAGTACCAATCGGTAGAATGAAGCCATGCTCAACGAGCGCGAACAATCCCTGCTGAAGGCCCTGATCGAACGCTACATCGCAGACGGCCAGCCGGTCGGCTCGCGCGTGCTGTCGCGGTATTCGGGCCTGGAGCTGAGCCCGGCCAGCATCCGCAACATCATGGCCGACCTCGAAGAAATGGGGTTCATCGCCAGTCCGCACACCTCGGCCGGGCGCATCCCCACCGCGCGAGGCTACCGACTGTTCGTGGACAATCTGCTGACGGTCCGACCCTTGGCCGATGTCGAGATCAGCCAGCTCGAAGGCCAGATCCAGGCCGGCTCGGTCGATCGCATGGTGAACTCAGCCTCGCATCTGCTCTCGGAGCTGACGAATTTCGCCGGGGTCGTGCTTGCCCCCAAGCGGCGCAGCGTGGTTTTCCGCCACCTGGAATTTCTGCGACTAGGCGAGAAGCGCGTCCTGCTCATCATCGTCACGCCTGAAGGCGACGTGCAGAACCGGATTCTCTTCACCGACCGCAACTACAGCGCCAGCGAACTCGTCGAAGCCACCAATTTCGTGAACCAGCACTACGCGGGGCTGCTGTTCGATGAAATCCGTTTGCGCATCCGGGGCGAGCTCAAGCAGCTCCAATCCGACATGTCCACGTTGATGAACGCGGCACTGGATGCCGGCAGCGAAGCGGTATCCGAGCCGATCGACAACATGGTGATCTCGGGCGAGCGCCACCTCCTCGATTTCGAGGACTTGTCGTCTAACATGGCCCGATTGCGGCAGCTCTTCGGTTTGTTCGAAAAAAAGACGGAACTGCTGCAGTTGCTGGATCTGTCCAGCCGCGCCAACGGCGTGCAGATCTTCATCGGCAACGAGTCGGGCCTCGTGCCGCTCGACGAATGCAGCGTCGTCACGGCATCCTACGAAGTCGAGGGGCAAGTCGTCGGCACCGTCGGCGTCATCGGACCGACGCGGATGGCCTATGAACGAGTCATCCCGATCGTCGACATTACCGCGAAGCTGCTCTCCAGCGCCTTGTCGCACCGCGCACGCGGCGACGACTGAGCAGCAGCGCCCGAGCGGACGAACCACAACGAGGCGCTCCGTGCGCGGGACGAGTCAGCACCATGCCCAAGTACACCCCCGAACCCCCCTTTAGTCACGGCACAGCGTCGGCGCCGGGCGTCCTGCTGGTTAACCTCGGCACACCGGAAGCACCGACCGCCGCCGCGCTGCGCACCTATCTGGGGCAATTCCTGTCCGACCCGCGTGTGGTCGAAATTCCAAGAGTGCTCTGGCTGCCTCTCCTGCATGGCGTTATCCTGCGCACCCGCCCGCGCGAATCCGCGAAGCGCTACGCCGCAGTGTGGACCCCCGAAGGCTCGCCGTTGAAAGTCCATACGGCGCGTCAAGCCACGATGCTGCGAGGCTACCTCGGAGAGCGTACGCGCACCCGGATCGAGGTGGACTGGGCGATGCGGTACGGCGCCCCCTCCGTGGACCAGGCCCTGAACGCGCTCAAGGCGCGCGGCTGCGACCGTATTCTGGTCCTGCCGCTGTATCCTCAATATTCGGCCAGCACGACCGCGTCGGTCTTCGATGCAGTCGCCGATTCGCTGGGCCGGATGCGCAACGCCCCGGCGCTTCGCTTCATCAAGCATTTCCACGATGATCCCGGCTACATCAAGGCGCTCGCCCAAAGCATCCAGGATTATTGGATGAAGACCGGGCGCCCCGATCGCCTCGTGATGAGCTTCCATGGCGTACCGCGATTCAGCCTCGACAAAGGCGACCCTTACCACTGCGAGTGCCAGGTAACGGCACGTATGCTCGCGAACGAGCTTGGCTTGTCCGCCGAGCGCTACCGGGTGGCATTCCAGTCACGATTCGGCCGAGCCGAGTGGCTGCGCCCCTACACGTCCGATGTGCTCACAGAACTCGGTCGCGCGAATGCTGGACGCGTCGACGTGGTCTGCCCCGGCTTTGTCTCCGATTGCCTGGAGACGCTGGAAGAAATCGCCTTGGAGGCGAAGGAAACCTTTCTGCACGCCGGCGGGCGCAGCTTCCACTACATCCCCTGTCTCAACGAGCGCGACGACTGGATCCGGGTGCTGACCGACATCGCCCATACCCAGCTACACGGATGGATGCAGACCGACGACGCGCAGGCGCTTGCCGCCTCCCGCGCCCGCGCCTTGGCACTCGGCGCCACCAAGTAAGTTCCGCGCTCGAATGGTTCGCCCGAACGCGCAATGAAGGCGCGCGGCCGCGATCGTCGGCTCGCTCCCCTTGAAAAAAAACGCACGCAGCCCAATGTGCCCCCATGTTCACAGGAGATAAGTAATGCAGGATCTACCGAAGAGTCCTTCTGCCAGCCACCCTGAAGATGCCGGCGCGAACGCGGCGGGCACGCCCGACAATCACGCCGAGGCTAGCGAGCGCGAGAGCATGCCCAACACCGAGCAGCTGCTGCGCCAGGCGGAGTTGCAGGCGCAGGAGCACCACGATGCGTGGCTGCGAGCCAAGGCAGAGATGGAAAACATTCGTCGACGCGCGCAACTGGATGTGGCCAATGCGCACAAATTCGGCGTCGAAAGCTTTGCCAGCGCGCTGCTGCCGGTGAAAGACAGCCTGGAAGCCGCGCTCGCCGCCCAAAACAATACCGTCGAGAGCATCCGCAGCGGCGTCGAACTCACCTTGAAGCAGCTTTCTGCCGCATTCGACAAGTTCAGCTTGTGCGAAATCAATCCCCAGGCGGGCGAGAAATTCGATCCGCACCGTCATCAAGCCATGAGCGCGGTCGAGGCTGACCAGCCGCCCAACACGGTCGTACAGGTATTCCAAAAGGGCTACATGCTGCACGATCGCATCGCTCGGCCCGCGCTGGTGTGCGTGGCGAAGCCGAAAGATGCCTGAACTTGAAAATACAGGAAAAACCCCAAACTCCTTGTTAACTTGAATGCCCCTGTGAGGGGCCGAAAATACCCGTTCGGCGCCTCCTGGCCGGCAGTCCACACTGAACACACGCTGAAATAGGAAATCGACATGGCAAAAACGATAGGCATCGATCTGGGCACCACGAACTCGTGCGTCTCCATCATGGAAAACGGCCAGCCCAAGGTGATCGAGAACTCGGAGGGCGCGCGCACCACCCCTTCGATCGTCGCCTACGCGGAGGACGGTGAGGTTCTCGTGGGCGCACCTGCCAAGCGCCAAGCCGTCACCAATCCGAAGAACACGCTATTCGCCGTCAAGCGGCTCATCGGACGTCGCTTCAAGGACGCCGAAGTGCAGAAGGCCATCAAGCATTCGCCCTTCCCCATCGTGGAAGCCACCAATGGCGACGCATGGGTCGAGGCGCGCGGCACGAAGATGGCGCCCCCCGAAGTGTCGGCCCAAGTGCTGATGAAGATGAAGAAGACGGCCGAGGACTACCTGGGCGAGCCGGTGACCGAAGCCGTCATCACCGTGCCTGCGTACTTCAACGATTCGCAACGCCAGGCAACCAAGGACGCCGGACGCATCGCGGGTCTGGAGGTCAAGCGGATCATCAACGAACCGACGGCCGCGGCCCTCGCCTTCGGCATGGACAAGAAGAAGGGCGATCGGAAGATTGCCGTCTACGACTTGGGCGGCGGCACGTTCGATGTGTCCGTCATCGAGATCGCGGAAGTCGAAGGCGAACACCAGTTCGAAGTGCTCTCCACCAACGGCGACACCTTCCTCGGCGGCGAAGACTTCGATCAGCGCGTCATCGAATATCTGTGCGATGAATTCAAGAAAGACAGCGGCATCGACTTGCGCAAGGACATTCTCGCGCTGCAGCGGCTCAAGGACGCGGCCGAGAAGGCCAAGATCGAACTCTCCTCGTCGCAGCAAACCGAGGTCAACCTGCCGTATGTCACTGCCGATGCGAGCGGCCCGAAGCACCTCGCCGTGAAGATCACCCGGGCGAAGTTCGAGAGCCTGGTGGAAGACCTCATCGAGCGCACGATCGAGCCCTGCCGCACCGCCATCAAGGACGCAGGCATCAAGCTCACCGACATCGAGGACGTGATCCTGGTCGGCGGCCAGACACGCATGCCCAAGGTGCAGGACAAGGTGAAGGAGTTCTTCGGTCGCGAGCCGCGCAAGGACGTGAATCCGGACGAGGCTGTTGCGGTGGGCGCGTCGATCCAGGCGGGCGTGCTGCAAGGCGACGTCAAGGACGTGCTGCTGCTCGACGTGACACCGCTCTCCCTGGGCATCGAAACCCTGGGAGGCGTGATGACCAAGCTCATCCACAAGAACACCACGATTCCGACCAAGGCCAATCAGGTGTTCTCGACTGCCGACGACAACCAGACGGCGGTGACCATCCATGTTCTGCAGGGCGAACGCGAGATGTCGGCTCACAACAAGAGCCTCGGGCAGTTCAACCTGACCGACATCCCGCCCTCCCCGCGCGGCATGCCGCAGATCGAGGTGACTTTCGACATCGACGCCAACGGCATCCTGCACGTATCGGCCAAGGACAAGGCCACGGGCAAGGAGAACAAGATCAAGATCCAGGCGAGCTCCGGCTTGTCCGAGGACGAGATCCAGCGCATGGTGAAGGATGCCGAAGCGCACGCCGAGGACGACCGCAAGGCACGCGAACTGATCGACGCACGCAATCAGTGCGACAGCATGATCCACTCGGTGAAGAAGTCGCTCGCTGAATACGGCGACAAAGTGAGCGCAGAAGAGAAAGGCAGCATCGAGGGCGCACTCAAGGAAGCCGAGGAAGCGCTGAAGTCGGACGACAAGGCAGCGATCGAAGCCAAAACCCAGGCGCTCGCCCAGGCCGCGCACAAACTGGCCGAGCAGATGTACAAAGACCAGCAACCCCAGGGGCAACCCGGGGCGGGAGAAGCAGGGGCGCAGGGCGGCACCTCCGGCGGCGGATCCAAGCAGGACGACAGCAACGTGGTCGACGCCGAGTTCGAGGAAGTGAAGGACAAGAAGTAGGACGCAGAGCGCCGCAGGCAAAGGGAGAACGGTGACGAGACCCATCGCCGTTCACTCCGCGCCCGCAGCGACCAATCGAGCCGGCAGAGGTCTTTACCGGCTCGATTGCCGTTTGCGCGACCGACCGACGCTTCGCTCAACACACGAACGCGCCTATCGGCGCCTGGACCAGACCATGGATCGCCGGATTTCCTGCATGATCGGTGTGTATCGAATGCCCGAAGGGAAACAAGTATGCAATGGGCACATCGGCGAAAATCGATCGATGCTTGGTAATCGAGCAGCGACTCGGGTACGCTCCGCGTGAATCCAAAGCGAAAGCCTCGAGCGCACGCCGCGTCGAACTCGGCGCGGCTGTTCGCTTCCCCGCGGCGATGTCGCGCGATGCCGCGAATAGCACCCCCTAACTCACTTTAAACGTTCACTGTCTCACATGGCCAAACGAGATTACTACGAAGTACTGGGGCTCGGTCGCGACGCCTCCGAGGACGAGATCAAGAAGTCCTATCGCCGGTTGGCAATGAAGTTCCATCCCGACCGCAACCCTGACAACCCCAAAGCCGAGGAATCTTTCAAAGAGGCCAAGGAAGCCTACGAAATCCTGAGCGATGCCAACAAGCGCGCCGCTTACGATCAGTACGGCCACGCCGGCGTGGACGCCAGTGCCGGAGGACAAGGTCCCGGCTTCAGCGGGTTCGCGGACGCCTTCGGCGATATCTTCGGCGACATCTTCGGCGGCGGACGCGGTCGCTCCAATGTCTATCGGGGAGCGGACCTTCGCTACAACCTCGAGGTCACCCTCGAGGAGGCGGCCCGCGGGACCGACACCAAGATACGAGTCCCCGCGCTCGAAGAGTGCGAAACCTGCCACGGCACGGGAGCAAAACCCGGCACGCAACCGGTGAGTTGTCCGACCTGCGGCGGCCACGGCCAGGTGCGCATGCAGCAGGGTTTCTTCTCCATTCAGCAGACCTGCCCGAAGTGCCACGGCAGCGGCAAGGTCGTTCCCACGCCTTGCAGCACCTGTCAGGGCGCAGGCCGTGTGAAGAAGCACAAGACGCTGGCGGTGAAGATTCCCGCCGGTGTGGACGAAGGCGATCGCATTCGGCTCTCCGGCGAAGGCGAAGCCGGGGCGAACGGCGGCCCGCCCGGTGATCTCTACGTCGTCATACACATCCGCCAGCATGCCGTGTTCACGCGCGACCACAACGATCTGCACTGCGAGATGCCGATCAGCATCACCACGGCAGCCCTGGGGGGCGAGATCGAGATTCCGACGCTCGACGGCTCGGCGAAGATCAAGATTCCGGCCGAGACCCAGACGGGCAAGATATTCCGTCTGCGGGGCAAAGGCATCAAGGGCGTGCGCTCCGCGCAGTTCGGCGATCTGCTCTGCCATGTCATGGTCGAGACCCCGGTCAATCTCACCGCTCGGCAGAAAGAGTTGCTCGAAGAACTGGAGGCCATCAGCGCGTCGCACGAAGGCCATCACAACCCACGAGCCAAGTCCTGGATGGACAAGGTGAAGGAGTTCTTCAGCGCTTAGCATGCGAACTCGAGGCACCCTGCCCCGCCGCCGGCGCCTTTGAGCCCTCGCAGCGCAAGACAGCTCGGCATCGCTGCGAGGCTGTTCCAATATCGACGCAACACGACTCGTCGGTTGCAGCGCTGCGACAGCGAGCACACGCAGCCCCGATGCGAAAACAGCATCGGACAAAATCAGTAGGGCGACTTGACTCCCCGAAGATCGAAGCTCGCGCTCGCCAGCGTCTCGCCCAACACGCCGGCCACGAGCAAGGCTGGTATTCTTTGCGACGGAAACCACAAACGAGTTCGTCGAGGAGGAGCCATGAAGCCTGCCGTGAGCAATCGACTGTGTATCCTGGGATTGGGTCTGACGACCTTGCACTTCGCTCCGAGCGCCGTAGGGCAGGAGTACCCGGTGCGCCCGGTCAAGATCATCATCTCCTTTACCGCGGGCGGCCCTACCGACATCGTCGCACGGCTCCTGGCTCACCGGATGTCCGAGGCAACCGGCCAGCAGTTTCTGGTCGACAACCGCCCCGGCGGCGGCGGAACGATCGGCGCCAACCTCGCGGCGCGCTCCGCCCCGGATGGCTACACGCTCTACGTCGGTGGCATCACGAGCATGTCGATGGCGCCGCATGTGCACAGGAAGCTGCCTTACGATCCCTTCAAGGATTTCGCGCCGATCACCAAGCTGACGATACAGCCGCTCATGTTGATGGTGCACCCCTCCTTGCCGGTGCGCTCGGTGCAGGAGTTCATCAAGCTCGCTCGCGCTCGACCCGGTCAACTCGACTATGCTTCCTCCGGCCTCGGCGGCACCGGCCACCTCGCGGGCGAACTGTTCAAAAGCGTGACCGGCACGCAAATGATGCATATCCCTTACAAGAGCGCCGGCCCCGCGCTCACCGACCTCACGGCCGGCCAGGTGCAGGTGATGTTCGGCACCATGCTCGCTGCCGTGCCGCTGATCAAGAACGGCAAGATCCGTCCGATCGCCGTCACCAGCGACAAGCGCACGGTGGCCCTGCCGGAAGTGCCGACGTTCATCGAGTCGGGGCTGCGCAATTTCGAGGCTGTCTCCTGGAACTGCATGGTGGCGCCGGCCGGCACGCCCGAGCCCGTGATCCAGCGCCTGAACACCGAACTGGTGAAGATCGTCAACGATCCCACGGTGCTTCAGCGCCTGACGGCCGATGGCGTCGTGGGCGCCGGCAGCACGCCGCAGCAACTCGCCGCCTACATCAAGTCGGAATCCGAGAAGTGGGGAAAGGTCATTCGTGATGCCGGGGTCAAGCCCAACTGAGATCCCAAGTGAACGCGCTGCGCTGGCCCAGGCACTGTTTTCACCGAAGCGCATCGCCCTCATCGGCGCATCGCCGGATGCCGACAAGCTGACCTCGCGGCCGCAGCGGGTGTTGCGCCGCCACGGCTACCCCGGGGCGATATGCCCGATCGATCCGGATCGCGACGAAATCAACGGCGACCGTACCTACGCCGCCGTCGGACAAATCCCCGGCGGCGCGGAACATGCCCTCATCATGACACCGGCGCATTCGGTTGCGCAAGCGATCGCCGAATGCGCCGCGGCTGGCGTCAAGGTCGCGACCGTCTTCACCGCGGGCTTCGCCGAACTCGGTAAATCGGGCAAGCGCAGACAGAACGCCATCGCCGCCATCGCCAGGCAAACCGGCCTGCGCATCCTGGGGCCGAACTGCCTCGGCGTGGTCAACGTGACCGGGCGAGTGACGATCTCGGCCAATGCCGTGTTCGAGCATGAGGTGCTCGAGTCGGGCGGCATCAGCGTCGTCTCGCAAAGCGGCTCGATGCTCGGCGGGATCGTCACCCGCGGCCAGGAGCGCGGGCTCGGCTTCTCCAAGCTCGTCTCGGTCGGCAATGAGGCCGACCTGGGCGTCGGCGCGGTGGTGGACCTGCTGGTGGACGACGCCGATACGCGCGTCGTCCTCCTTTTTCTCGAAGCGCTCCGGGACGCACCGCAGTTGGCCCGGGCGGCCAGACGAGCGTTCGACGCGGGCAAGCCCGTCATTGCGCTGAAGCTCGGACGCTCCTCGATCGGACGCGCCCTGTCTGCCAGCCACACCGGCGCGATGGCCGGCGAAGACGACGTCGCCGATGCATTCTTCCGCGCCCACGGCATCTTGCGTGTCGACGTGTTCGAGGCGCTGTTCGAAGCAGCTCAGTTAGTGTCGGGACAGCGGCCGCCCAGCGGCCGTAGGGTAGCGGCCCTCACCGTCAGCGGCGGGGGTGCCGCCTTGGTCGTCGATCGCCTCGGGATGGCCGGGATCGAAATCGTCGCCCCGCCGCCCGAACTCATCGCCCGCTTGGCTGCCGAGCGCATCCGCATCGGGGACAGCCCTCTCATCGATTTGCCCATGGGACGCGCCGACGGCGGCGCCTATGCCAGAATCCTGCAGGCCTTGCTCGCATCGGATCACTGCGACGCCGTGCTCGCGGTGCAAGGATCGAACGCGACGTATCTGCCGGATTCGATCCAAGAACGAATCCTCGCTGCCCGACCCGGCGCAAAACCACTGGCCGTATTCCTCGGCCCGCGCGCCGACACCGCGCTGGCCATGCTTCAAGCGCACGGCGTCGCCGGTTTCAGGACACCGGAAGCTTGCGCGGACGCCCTCAGAGCGTATTTCGACTGGCAGCCGCCCGTCGCCTCGATTGCACTCGACGGCGCCATCGAAGCGCGTCTCGAAGCCGTTGCCGCAGCCTCGCATCCCGGCCTCCTCAACGAACACGAAGGGTATCGCGTGCTAGAGGCCTTGGGCATCCCGTGTGCCGAAACGAGGGTGTTGCACTCGAGCACCCAAACGGTGGCCCTGGGCTTCCCGGTCGCGGCCAAGATCCTTTCCCGAGACATCCCCCACAAGACCGACATCGGCGGCGTCGTACTCGATATCGCGACCACCGGGCAGTTGGACGCATGCGTGGACGACATGCTCGCTCGAACGCATGCGGCCAGACCCGATGCCCGCATCGACGGTGTCCTGGTTCAGCGCATGCAGCGCGGACTGGGCGAGGTCATCGTCGGCTATAGACGCGATGCGGATGTCGGCCCGGCTGTCGTGCTGGGCGTCGGCGGGCTGCTGGCGGAAACCTGCGGCGGCCATGTCGTTCGCCTGGCACCGGTGAGCATCGAAGCCGCCCTGGAGATGATTGCGGCCGTGCCGGGACTGGCGTTGCTGCGCGGCCGACGCAACCGGCCGCGGGGCGATCTGCGAGCCCTCGCCGACGCGATCCACAAGCTGTCCTTGCTGGCGCTCCTGGCGCGTCCTCGCGTGCTGGAGGCAGAGATCAACCCGCTGATCGTGCGGGCGGACGGTGTCGTCGCCGTCGATGCGTTCGTGCGCTTCGATGCGGAGCAGCGCGCTCCGCACCAGCAAGGCGATCTCGGCGTCGCCTCGTAGAAGCCGACGGTCACGCCTTGTGTCGGGCGACGAACTTCCAATCGATCTCGACGCCGAAACCGGGCCGGTCGTTCAGGTGCACTTGACCTGCTTCGATCTGCGCCCGCTCGAGGTACATCCCCTCCCAGACCGGATTGCGCTTCGGGTCGCCGCTGGTTTCCACGCCGAAGGAGGCATCGGGGAAGGCTGCGCAAAGGTGGGCATGCAGTTCGGGCACTTGGTGGGGGGCGATGCGCACGCCGTACTGCTCGGCGAGATGCGCGATGCGCACCGATTCGGTGAATCCCGCCGCGCGGGTGGAATCGAACTGAACGAAGCGAATCGCCCCGGACGCGATGAAGTCACGCACGGTGAAGCGGGTAAGCTCCCGCTCTCCGTGCGCGAGTGGAATAGGCGAAGCGGCGGCGAGCCGCACGAAATCGGCCGGCTGCAAATACCAATGCAAGGGTTCCTCCAGCCAGTGGATCCCGTGCGGCTCGACACGGTGGGCAAAGCGAATGCACTCGTCGAGGGCGTATGGGGCATTCATGTCCAGCATGAAGAGCGTCTGCGGGCCGATGGCCGCGCGCGTCGCCGCGATGCGCTCGACTTCGGCATCCATGTTGAGGCCACAGCACTTGAGCTTCACGCCGGCATAGCCCCGGGCCACGAACTGCGCCAACTCGTCGGCACAAGCGTTCGGGGACTGCCCGGCCCGATACGTGCCGCCGGTCGCATAGATGAAGACGGGCCGGTTCACACCACCGAGCAGCCGGTAGACGGGCTGGCCAGCAGCCTTCCCCTTGATGTCCCAGAGCGCGATATCGATCCCGGCGATCGCAGCCATGATTTGCGGGCGTGCGCTTCGCGGCAATGGCGCGATCACCCCTTCCCGGGCAGGAATGGCATCGGGTCTCGGACAGGTCAGCGCGAAGAGCGTGTCCCACACATCGGTGTGAGCCCTGGGATCCATGCCCACCGCCACCTCACCGAGTCGGGCAACCCAGCTGCAGACTTCCTTCATCGGTCCGGCGTGAATCTGGCCGACACCGCTGATGCCCGCATCGGTACGCACTTCGACCAGAATGACGCTGGAGTGAGTCGACGACTCTTGCGCGGTCCACTGCGTTTCGTCGAGAGCAATGGAGACGGGATGGGTCAGGACTTCGGTGATCTTCATGCGCGTGTCCCTCGGAAAGGTTGATGGCTGGCGCAGTATACGCTGGCGATCGCAGGCAAAAAAAACCCCGCTTTCGCGGGGCAAGGGGGACGAGAGATCGATCGTGTCAAGACCGCCGACGCCGACCGACCCGAAAACCGAGAAGTCCGATACCGAGCACCGCAAGCGTCGCCGGCTCGGACACCCGGGTCGGCAGATCGTCATTGATCTCGAGAACATCGTTGCCGCAGCTCGGCGCCCAGTAGATATCCAGCGCGCCCGCGGCACCGAAGATGCTTCGATCGAGCGAGAGTTCGATGACAGCATGCTGCGTCGTGGGATCGGCGTCCCGGGTGTACACGTAGTCCGCCACACCGACCGCCGTACCGCTGCCATCGTCCGCGATCTGCACCGGTGTAGCGGGGGCGATGGGATCCAGGAGCCAGTTTGGATCGCGCCAGATCGAACCTACGGTACGCGCGCTGGCTGCGTGCGAGAGCGTGAAGCCGCTGGCGTTGAGGTTGTAAGTCGAGCCGGCGCCGCCTTCGGCCAGCATCCCTGCACCTGGCGCGCCACCTGCCCCGCCGCCGACTTCGATGCCGTAGACATTCGTCACACTGCCGTTCTTGCCCGTCTTGGCGACAATGCGGATATCGCCCGGACTGAAGCGCATCAGCCCGTTGTCGGGTCGCTGGCCGGTGACGATCGTCAGGTACAGGCGGGTCGCATCGAACGCAAGGCCCATGAATTCGACATCGTAGTTCTGACCGCCGTAGTTCGGCCCGAGGAAGTAGGCATCGCCCGCGGTGTCCGGCTGGTCTTCGCGTGCGAAGAAGAACGTGCTGCCCAAGATCGTGCCGGCAACCGCCGGGTTCGAAAAATTGCTGGCGTCGTTGTCGGCGACGCTCACGCCCCAGTCGGAGACGTTGCCGTCCACCGTGATCGGGCCCGCAAAGGTTGGGCCACAAAAGGCAAGCGCCGTCAGGGCACTCGCGAGGATGCTGCGCATTGTCGTTCTCCGGCGGCCTGTCGATCCATGCCAGGCCATTCGTCCACGTTGTCCAGGCGCAGGCTATGCGTCTGGCTTGCGGAACCGGCGGGGGTCAGGAGCTGCGGCGCAAACAGACTTCGATGAAGCTGCCCAGCTCGTTGGCGAATTCGATGTAGCCGTCGTCCACCGCGTTCAACGCGATGCGCTCCCACGGCTCTTGCCGATCGATCGCCCGCGCTGTCGCGCTCTCTTCCGGCAACATGCGCCGGAACTGTCCAATCACCTGCTCCAAGCTCGCCATGCTTCCCACCTCGGTTCCTCCACTAGCTTTCGCTGCAGGCGCTTCAGTCGCAAGTCGCGTGCCGCGGACGAATTCGTATAACAATCGCGTATTACGGCACCCCGCAGCGTGAACTGAATCACGGCCCAGGGGAGACGATGCCAAAGGATGCCGAAACACTATGTCAGGAATGGGTCAGCCTCGTGTCGAAGCGGCGACAAAAGCGGCGAGGATACGGGCAACCTGCGCCCCGGGCTGCGCCTTCCGGAGCTCGCCGCGACCTTCTCGGTTCGCACCTTGCAGGGCAGGCGACGCCGGCGCACGCCGTCCGACTCGCATTGCGGCACCGAGGTCTTCGGGCTAGCATACCGAGCGGCGACGGCCGGCAAGCGGTCTTCGTCGCCAGCGTTCGATCGAGTCGTCTGCGGACGACACCATTCCGGCTTCGGCGAGAAGTTTTGCCATAAGGTACCGGGACCGCTATCAGGAGGATTCATGACCACCCCGCTCGCCCTCAAAGTCAACGGCAATGCCGTCTCGGTGCAAGTCGAGCCCAGAACGTTGCTCGTGCAACTGCTGCGAGAAACGCTGCGGCTGACCGGCACGCATGTCGGCTGCGATACGGGCCAATGCGGCGCCTGCACCGTTCACCTCGATGGCCGGGCCGTGAAAAGCTGCACCATGCTGGCTGTGCAAGCGGCGGGCTGCGAAATCACCACCATCGAGGGTGTCGCTGCGCCGAGCGGCGACCTGCATCCCATGCAGGCAGCATTCAAGGAACATCACGGCCTCCAGTGCGGCTTCTGTACCCCGGGGATGGTGATGAATGCGATCGATCTCGCACGCAGCAAGGCAGATCTCTCCGAAGCCGAAGTGCGCGGCGGCCTGGACGGCAATCTGTGCCGGTGCACCGGCTACCAAAACATCGTCAAGGCCGTGCTCGCAGGCGCCGCCGCCATGAGGAGCTGAGCATGAGCGAATCCCTACTCGGACAATCCGTCCGGCGCAAAGAAGACTATCGCTTCCTCACGGGCAGCGGCACTTACACCGACGACGTCACCGTGCCGGGTCAGTTGTACGCGTTTTTCCTGCGCTCGCCCCACGCGCACGCCCGGATCCGCGCCATCGACACCGCCGCCGCCAAGGCAGCGCCCGGCGTCGTGGCCGTCTATGTCGGCACGGACCTGCAGGGCAAGGTCAACGGCCTGCCCTGCGGCTGGCTGATCACCGGTATCGACGGCCAGCCCATGAAGGAACCGGTCCATCCGCCCCTCGCCCAAGGCAAGGTGCGCCACGTCGGCGACCAGGTCGCCATGATCGTGGCCGAATCGTTGAACCAGGCCAAGGACGCCTCGGAACTCATCGAGGTCGATTACGAGGTGCTGCCGGCTTGCGTCGATCCAGCCCAGGCCCGCGCTCCCGGAGCGCCGCTCGTACACGACGACGTCCCCGACAATACTTGCTACGTCTGGGGTTTGGGCGACAAGGCCGCCACCGATGCGGCGTTCGCCCAGGCCGCTCATGTCACGACGCTCGAATACATCAACAACCGGCTCATCCCGAACGCCATCGAACCGCGCGCCGCGGTCGCGCAATATCATCGCGGCGACGACAGCTATACCCTGCACGTGACCTCGCAGAATCCGCATGTCGAGCGCCTGCTGATGACCGCCTTCGTGCTCGGCCTGCCCGAGCATAAGGTCCGCGTGATCGCGCCCGACGTAGGCGGCGGGTTCGGGTCCAAGATTTTCCTTTACGCCGAAGAGACGGTGCTCACGTGGGCGGCAGGCCAGATCAAGCGCCCGATCAAGTGGACAGCGGAACGCAGCGAATCGTTTCTCGCCGACGCGCACGGCCGCGACCATGTCACCAAAGCGGAGCTCGCCCTCGACAAGCATGGCAAGTTCCTGGCGCTGCGCGTGCACACCACGGCGGGTCTCGGCGCCTACCTGTCGACGTTCGCTTCATCGGTCCCGACGATTCTCTATGCGACGCTCCTGGCCGGGCAGTACACGACGCCGAACATCTACTGCGAAGTGACCTCGGTGTTCACCCATACCGCACCGGTCGATGCTTACCGCGGCGCGGGCCGCCCGGAAGCCACTTACGTGGTCGAACGCATCGTCGAAACAGCAGCGCGCGAGATGAAGATCGATCCCGCAGAAATCCGGCGCCGAAACTTCATCACGCAGTTCCCCTACCAGACGCCGGTGGCGCTTTGCTATGACATCGGCAATTACGAAGGCACGCTCAGCGAAGCAATGCGCGTCGCCGACGTCCCCGGATTCGAGGTGAGGCGCAAGGAAGCGGAAGCGCGTGGAAAACTGCGCGGCCTGGGCTACTCCGCTTATATCGAGGCATGCGGGCTCGCCCCGTCCAACATCGCAGGCGCCCTCGGCGCCCGCGCCGGCCTGTACGAGGCCGGGGAAGTGCGCGTTCACCCGACCGGCAAGGTGACGGTGTTCACCGGTTCGCACAGCCACGGACAGGGCCACGAGACGACGTTCGCCCAGGTGGTGGCCCAGCGCCTGGGCATGAGTGTCGAGGACATCGACGTGGTCCACGGCGACACGGGCCGCATCGCGTTCGGCATGGGCACCTACGGATCCCGTTCTATTGCCGTGGGCGGCGCCGCCATCGTGCGGGCCCTGGACAAAGTCGTGGCCAAGGGCAAGAAGATCGCCGCGCATCTGCTCGAAGCCGCGGAGGGCGACATCGAGTTCGAGAATGGCGAGTTCACCGTCGCCGGCACGGACAAGAAGGTTCCCTTCGCCCAGGTCGCATTGACTGCCTATGTCCCGCACAATTATCCGCTCGACAAGCTCGAACCCGGCTTGAACGAGATGGCCTTCTACGACCCGACCAATTTCACGTTTCCCGCTGGATGCCACATCTGCGAAGTGGAGATCGATCGAGCCACAGGCGAGACGCGGATCGTGAACTTCACCGCCGTCGACGACTTCGGCAAGATCATCAACCCGATGATCGTCGAAGGCCAGGTCCACGGCGGCCTCACCCAGGGCATCGGCCAGGCACTGCTCGAAGCATGCGTCTACGACAAAGAGTCCGGTCAGCTCATCACGGGCAGCATGATGGACTACGCCTTGCCGCGCGCCGACGATGTGCCCAATTTCAAGGTCTCCACGCAGGAAACGCCCTGCACGCATAACCCTCTGGGCGTCAAAGGCTGTGGCGAAGCCGGTGCGATCGGTGCGCCGGCGGCGGTCATCAATGCGATCACGGCCGCGCTGTGGCCACTCGGCGTTCGCGACATCCCCATGCCCGCCACGCCACAAACCGTTTGGCGCGCTTTGCAAACCGCCCCAAAAGCGCGCAGCGGCCGCGCCTAACCGAGCAGGAGCGAACATGTACACATTCGACTACGCACGGCCCGAATCCCTCAAGGATGTAGCCACCGCCCTGCGCAAGCAAGGTGAGGCCAAGCTGCTCGCGGGCGGCCAGAGCCTGGTTCAGGCACTGCGGCTGCGCCTCGCTCATCCTCCGGCGCTGGTGGATCTGCAGGCGATCCCCGAACTCAGAGGCATCGCTGTCGCGAACAACGTGGTTTCCGTCGGCGCCATGACACGCCATGCCGAAGTGGCCGCGTCCCGGGAGATTCAGCGCGCCATCCCCGCGCTGGCCAAACTTGCCGCCGGCATCGGCGATCGGCAGGTCAGAAATCAGGGCACGATCGGCGGCTCGCTCGCCAACGCGGACCCTGGCGCCGACTATCCGGCCGCTGTGCTAGGCCTGGGCGCCAACATCGTCACCAACAAGCGCGAGATTCCAGCCGACAAGTTCTTTCTCGGATTGTTCGAGACCGCGCTGAAACCCGGCGAGCTCATCGTACGTGTGGATTTTCCGCTGCCGCTGCGCGCGGGCTATGCCAAGTTTCGCAACCCGGCTTCGCGCTTCGCCCTGGTCGGCGTGTTCGTTTGCGATACCACCAGCGGCGTGCGTGTCGCCGTGACGGGCGCAGGCCCCTGCGTCTTCCGGGCAAAACGGATGGAGAAGGTGCTGGCGAAGGACTTCACCCCCCAGGCCGTGGAGAAAATCGTCCTGCCCGCCGAGGGTCTCAACACCGACATTCACGCTCAGGCGGACTACCGCGCCCACCTCGTCACCGTCATGGCTCAGCGCGCCGTCGAGGCCGCCGCCAAGCTCTAATTCGCGGATGCCTCGCCACGCGAGCCTCCGCGTACCCCGCGGGCGCTCGCGCGCAACCGGCCAGCGTCCGGCCGACGACTGCTATGATGGGCTCGGTATCTTGCTCTGATCGCTCGCCATGCTGCCCGATTCCGTAGACGCCACACTGAAACTCCTTACGGGGGCCGATTACGTCGCCGATCGCGGCCTGGCCACGGTGATCTTCCTCGGACTGCGCATGGGCCGCCCGCTCTTCCTGGAGGGCGAAGCAGGCGTCGGCAAGACCGAGGTCGCAAAGGTGATCGCGCGCGCGCTCGACCGCCGGCTGGTACGCCTGCAATGCTACGAAGGCCTCGATGTCGCCTCCGCGGTGTACGAATGGGATTATTCGCGCCAGATGATGGAGATCCGCATGGCCGAGGCGGCCGGCGTGACCTCGCGCGAAGCGCTAGCGCACGACATCTTCAACGAACGCTTCCTCTTGCGCCGCCCACTGATGCAAGCGCTCGACTTCCAGGAGGGCGCGGCACCGGTACTGCTCATCGACGAACTCGATCGCGCGGACGAGCCGTTCGAAGCCTTCCTGCTCGAAGTCTTGTCCGACTTCCAGGTGACCGTGCCCGAGCTCGGGGTATTCAAAGCACCGTCGGCCCCCATCGTCGTCATCACCTCGAACCGCACACGCGAGATCCACGACGCAGTGAAGCGGCGCTGCCTCTATCACTGGGTCGATTATCCGGACGCCCAGCGCGAGCTCGAAATCCTGCGACGCAAGGCGCCTGAAGCGGCGGCAGACCTGGGACGCCAGGTCGTGGCCTTCGTCCAGCGGTTGCGGACCCTCGACCTCTTCAAGAACCCCGGCGTGGCGGAAACCATCGACTGGTGCAATGCCATGGCTGCGCTCGATCAGGTCGTGCTCGACCCACAGACCGTGGACGATACGCTGGGAGCGTTGCTCAAGTACCAGGACGACATCGCTCGCATCCGTGGCCCGCAGGCCGCGCGGATACTCGAAGAGATCCGCACGGCCGACATACCCGCGTCATGACAGGCACTCGCCCGAGCCGGCTTGCCGGCAACGTGGTGCGTTTCGGGCGCATCTTGCGCGACGCGGGGCTTCCGATCGGCCCCGGGAAGATGTTGGCGGCGGTGGAAGCCGCGGCCTTGGTCGGCATCGAAAGACGGGATGATTTCCGCTGCGCTCTGGAAGCGACCTTGGTCGATCGCGCGGACCAGCGCCCGCTCTTCCATCAGGCGTTCGCGCTGTTCTGGCGCGACCCCAAGCTGATGGAACGCGCGCTGCAGTTGATGCTGCCGAAAGCCCCCGGATTGCTGCCTCCCCGAGACGACTCGGTCAACCTCGGCAATCGCCTCGCCCACGCGTTCAACCCACCGCCCAGCAAGCTCCCGGAAGCGGATACCAGCGAAGCACCCTTGGAACTGGATGCGGCGCTGAGCGTGTCGCCGCGGGAAATCCTGCAGCGCAAGGACTTCGAGACGATGACCGTCGAGGAACTGGCCGAAGCCAAGCGCATGCTGCGCCAAATGCGACTTGGCCTGCCGGATGTCATCAGCCGCCGCTACCGCGCGCACCGTGCTGGACGCACCCTGGACTTCCGGTCCACGCTGCGGCTCGCCTTGAAGTTCGGTGGCGAGTGGCTGGTGCAATGCCGCCGGGAGCCGCGCCGGCGCCCGAGCACCCTCGTCGTGCTATGCGACATTTCCGGCTCGATGTCCCGCTACTCCCGCATGCTGCTTCACTTCCTGCACGCGGTCGGCTCTCGACGCAGCGACTTCCACGCCTTCACCTTAGGCACCCGCCTAACCAACATCACGCGCGCCTTGCGCCATCGCGACGTCGACCATGCCGTCGACGAAGTCAGCCGTGCAGTCGCGGACTGGTCGGGCGGCACCCGCATAGGCGAGTGCATGCGCGACTTCAATCGTCGTTGGTCCCGCCGCCTGCTCGCCCAGGGTGCGGTGGTGCTGATCGTGAGCGATGGTCTCGATTGCGGGGAAGGCGCGGAACTCGACGCGCAGATGAAGCTTCTGCGCGGCTCCTGCAGGCGGATCGTCTGGCTCAATCCGCTGCTGCGCTTCGACGGATTTCAGCCCCGGGCGGCCGGCATCCGATCGATGCTCCCGCACGTCGACCATTTCCTGCCCGCCCACAACATCGTCAGTCTGAGCGATCTCGGGCGCGTTTTTTCCAGCATGCCGCAACAGCGGGCGCACTGACACACACACGGAGAAGAACACCATGGAAGTCACCGGCGAACAGCTCATCCCCGCCTCCCAGCAGACCACCTGGGACGCGCTCAACGACCTCGAAGTCCTCAAGGCCTGCATCCCGGGCTGCGAGACGATCGTCCCTTGCGCCGACAACGAGTTCGACGTCGTCCTGACCGCGAAGGTCGGACCGGTGAGCGCCAAGTTCAAAGGCAAGCTCACCCTGCTGGATCTGAACCCGCCGAACGCCTATACCTTGTCCTTCGAGGGCCAGGGCGGCGTGGCCGGATTCGCCAAGGGCGGCGCGCAGGTGCAGCTCAGCCCCGAGGGCGAGGCCACACGGCTCAACTACGCTGCGAAGGCGAACGTGGGCGGCAAGCTCGCACAGATCGGCTCGCGCCTCATCGACGGGACGGCGCGGAAACTCGCCGATCAGTTCTTCACGGCGTTCAAGAAGCATGTGAGCGACAGCGCTGCTTGATCTGTTCGGCATGGCCGCCCACCGGCCGCAAAGACGTGCCGGAGCACGATTGCGAGCAATCGGCGCCGCTGGAACGCGCGCCAAGACGGCTATACTGAGCCCGATACCATCATTCTCGGGAGAGACCCGGCATGCTCAAGATTTATGGGCGCAGGAATTCGATCAACGTGCAGAAGGTGCTCTGGTGCTGCGCGGAGCTCAACATCCCGCACGAGCGCATCGACGCCGGCATGGCGTTCGGCCTCAACGACACGCCCGAGTACCTGAGCAAGAACCCCAACGGTCGCGTTCCGATGATCGAGGATGGCGACTGGGTGCTGTGGGAGTCGCACGCCATCGTGCGCTATCTCAGCGGCGTCCACGGACTGGGTACGCTATGGCCCGGCAACCCTCGCGCCTTCGCCGAGATCGACAAGTGGATGGACTGGTTCCACACCACCCTCGAACCGGAGCTGAGGGTGGCGTTCTGGCAGTTGATACGCACGCCCGCCGACAAGCGCGACATGGCGGCCGTCGATGCGGCGCGCCTGCGGGTGATCAAGGCACTCACGATCCTCGACGGCCAGCTTGCCGGCAAGGAGTTCATCGGCGGCACCGCCTTCACCATGGGAGACATCCCCCTGGGCGTGGCGGCCTATCGCTGGTTCGGGCTCGATCTGGAGCGGCCGCAGATGCGCAACGTCGAATCCTGGTACCGACGGCTCACGGAGCGCCCCGCCTTCCAGCAGCACGTGATGATTCCGTTGACTTGACCTCGATCAACTAGACCATGCCGTTCGGAAAATTGCTCGCCTGCGCGAGACGCGCGTTTGCGCCGTCGGAGACGCCGCGCACCGCACCCGTCGAATACCCGCTTGAAGAAGAACAGCGCTTGTTCGCGGTTCACAGCCGCGCCCATGTGGATCGTCATCTGGAAATTCTTCTCGGCGACTACATGATCGGCAACGAGCGGTATCTGGATGTCTTCCGCGATGCCATGCGCACCACCGGCACGGTGGTCTCCCCCTTCAACGTCTTCCATCGCTTCGAGACGCGACGGCAGCTTTGTCGCTACCTGCTCGAAACGCTCGATGTCCCCGGCTTGCGGGCCGAATGCGGCGTCTACCGAGGAGCCACGGCGTTGCTGCTGTGCCGGACACTGCGCAGCCGCCGCAGCGGCTTCGATGGCGACGGAATGTTCCTCATCGACAGCTACTCGGGCACCAGCCGGGCGGTCGGACAGGACTTGATTCCTGTGCGCGACTCGGGTGGCAAGACCCGCATGGAAGAATTCTTCCCGCAGGGCAAGACGGACATTTCAGCGGATCTGGTACGCGGATTCTTCGCGCAGGAGTTTCCGCGCGCCACGGTGCAGGCGGGATGGATACCGGAGGTGTTCTCGAGCTTGCCCGAGTCTGCATGGGCCTACGTGCACCTGGACGTGACGATATACGAGCCGACGCTCGCTGCGCTGGAGTACTTCTATCCCCGGCTCAGTTCCGGCGGCGTCATCCTGTGCGACGGCTCGATCTTTTGTCCCGGTGCGGAAGCTGCCGTCCGAGACTACTGCAAGCGACAATCCCTCGCCTACGTGCTGCTCGGACACCGGCTGTACGTCATCATGAAGTCGGCATAACACGGCGAGATCGGCTCACCCGCGCCGGCTCGGCGCATGCCGACGCGGTCACGGCTGACCGAACAGCCGTTCCACCTTGTCTTCCAGCTCGGCGTGCATGTTCCGGGCAGCTCGTCGAAGCGATGCCCCATCGATGCTGCGCTCGTAGCGCTGGAGCAGATGACGGGATTTGATGTCGGCCGCCCACACCGCCCGTGCAAGCTCCGACTCGAAAGCCGGAAAAGCAGCCACCTCGGCCGCGCTCAATGTCCCAATCGTTCGCAGCACGCCCGATTGCAGCATCAGCAGGCTGTGATCTTCCGGATCGAGAAAATACTCGTCGAAGATATAGACCAGCCGCCGGGTCGCGCCATCGCTGGCTCGCGCCACCAGCGCCGTCCCATACGAACCCATCACAGGCTGCTTGAGCTCGATCGAATGCAGCACCATTTCGCCCAGCCGATCGAGCGCCGCCAGCCGTTCGATGTCCACTGCCTGGCCCGCCGCTGCGGGAGCTGGCCAGAACTGCCACAACGCGCGTCCCCAATGCACCTTCGAGGTACCGTCGCTGAAATCGACGTAGAACGGATTGAGCACCGGCGCCTCGACCGAAGCGAAGCCATGACACCCCACCACCCAGCGCTCGATCTCGCACTCGTCCGCCTCGTAGGACACCGCGATCACCGGCACTGCGCACGCGGCCAGTTGAGCCAGGCTTCCGTCCTCGAGCCATCCCCGATGCTTCTGGAAACCGGGATGGAACAGGAAAGCGAAATCGACCGCCGGTGCCTTCTCGATCTCGAGATAGCTCGCCAGCCGGCCTACGTGCATGCGGGCAGGCTGAGCCGGCGCATTGGCGACGAGCGGCGAATCGAACTGCACGTTCAAGCGATCGCCCACCAGCGTCACGTCGACCGACAGGGCGCGTCCGAGCAAGGCGGGCAACAGCTGATACCAACGCCCGCCGTCGACGGCATCGAGCTTCTCCGCGCCGATCACCAGCAGCGAAAGCGAGGTGCGCGTGGCGAGGCGGGCATCGCACTGGGCAAGCCAGCGCGCAATGGCAACCGGCGCGGCAAGCACGCCTCGGGCGGGTCCGCCCGCAGAGGCACCGAGGGCTGCGGCCTTCGGTTCGCTCGCGAGCGACGCAATCAGTGCGTCCCAATCCGCACTGGTCGAGATGGGCGATCGATCGGACATATCCGTGGAGGCTACCAGATCATTCCGACCGTTGCTCCGGTGGCGAGGGTCGCAAGCGTGCCCGACACCAGCGACTTCATGCCCAGGCCGACGATTTCCGTCCTGCGCTCGGGAACCATCGCACCCATGCCGCCGATCATGATGCCCAGGCTGCCGAAGTTGGCGAAACCGCATAGCGCGTAAGTCATGATGAGGCGGCTGCGCTCGGAGAGCGCTTCGGGGCCCAGGCGCCCCAGCTCGATGTAGGCGATCAGTTCGTTCAACACCGTCTTGGTGCCCATGAGGCTGCCGGCGGCGACCGCCTCGTGCCACGGCACACCGGCCAGCCAGGTGAACGGCGCCATCACGAAGCCGAGCATGCGTTGTAGCGACACCGGCTCGCCGGCGATCGCAGGCAGTTTCGCAAGCCCCATGTTCAACAGCGTCACCAGTGCGACCAGCACGATCAGCAGCGCGACGATCTGGATCAGAATCTCCACCCCGGAGATCGTGCCGCGCGTGATCGCGTCCATGCTGCTTTGGGCACCTTCGGCGTGCAGACGCCCCCCGGCGGTCGGCGCTTCCCGAGAAGGAACCATCAGAGCGGCGACGACGATGGCGGCCGGCGCGCTGATCAGGGAAGCCACGAGGACGTGCCCGAGCGCATCGGGAACCGTGGCGCTCAACACGGCTGCGTAGAGCACCATCACCGTGCCGGCGATGGTCGCCATGCCGCAGGTCATCACCATGAAGAGCTCGCCCCGATTGAGCTGGCGCAGATACGGGCGGATGAAGAGCGGCGCCTCCACCATGCCGACGAACACGTTGGCCGCCGTCGACACGCCGACCGCCCCGCCGATGCCCATCACCCGCTGCAGCAGCCGCGAAAAAGCGGCCACGACCATGGGCAGAATGCGCCAATGGAAAAGCAAGGCCGACAAGGCGCTGATCAGCAGCACGAGCGGAAGCGCTCGAAACGCCAGGACGAAGCTCGCCCCAGGCGCGTTCTCGCTAAAGGGCAGCTCGGCGCCACCGAGGTAGCCGAACACGAACGCCGTGCCTGCCCGGCTGGCAGCGTCCAGGGCGAGCAGCGCTTCGTTCAGAGCAAGGAATGCCTGCTTGGCGGGCGGCAGCTTGAGCAGCAGCACGGCCAAGGCCACCTGCAGTGCGAGCCCGGCCAGCACCGTACGCCAGGCGACGCTCGCACCGCGCTCGCGCAGCACCCAGGCAATGACGAGAAACGCTAGCAGCCCGAGCGCGCTCTGGGCTGCCAGCATGGCGCCCCTCCGATGATCGAGAAACGATCACACAATCGAAAACCGCCGCTCAATTGCGCCGCCAGATCGTTCCCTGTGCGCCGTCCTCGAGCACGATGCCGGCATCGAGCAATTCCTTGCGGATGCGATCGGCTTCGGCAAAATTCTTCGCCTTGCGCGCTGCCACTCGCGCTGCGATGCGCGCCTCGATGTCAGCCGGACTGAATCCGGACGTTGCCGGAGCGGCCTGCAAATAGTCGGTGGGATCCCGCTGCAGCAACCCGAGCACCCCGCCCAGCGCCTTGAGCAAGCCCGAACACGCCCCCGAGTGGGTACGGTTGGCCTCGTTGGCCAAATCGAACAGGACAGCGACGGCCTCGGCGGTGTTGAAGTCGTCGTCCATCGCCTCCTTGAAGCGGGCCGCGTGAGGATCGCTCCAGTCGATGGCAACCTGTTCCGGGGCCGTGCCCTTGAGCGCGGTATACAAACGACCGAGCGCGCTGCGCGCGTCGTCCAGATGCTGATCGGAGTAGTTCAGCGGACTGCGATAGTGCGCCCGCAGAATGAAGAAGCGCACCACCTCGGGATCGTATTTGCGCAGCACCTCGCGGACGGTGAAGAAGTTGCCGAGCGACTTCGACATCTTCTCGTCGTCGACGCGAACGAAGCCGTTGTGCATCCAGTAATTGACGAAGGTATGACCGTGCGCGCCCTCGGATTGGGCGATCTCGTTCTCATGGTGGGGAAACTGCAGATCCTGTCCGCCGCCATGAATGTCGAAGTGCGCGCCTAGATGGTGCTCGCTCATCACGGAACACTCGATGTGCCAGCCCGGCCGCCCCTTGCCCCAGGGCGAATCCCAGGCGGGCTCGTCCGGCTTGGCAGCCTTCCACAAAACGAAATCGAGCGGGTCGCGCTTGGCCGTGTCGACATCGACTCGCTCGCCGGCCCGCAGATCTTCGAGCGACTTGCCCGAGAGCTTGCCGTAACCGGCGAAATCCCGCACCGAGTAATAGACATCCCCGCCGGGCACTGCATAAGCCACCCCTCGCTCGATCAGTTTCCCGATCATGGCCAGCATGCCATCCACATGCTGCGTGGCCCGTGGCTCGTGATCGGGCTTGATGACGCCGAGAGCGGCTGCGTCTTCGTCCATCGCGTCGATGAAACGCTGGGTGAGCACCTCGATCGGTTCGCCTTTCTCCAAGGCGCGCTTGATGATCTTGTCGTCGATATCGGTGATGTTGCGCACGTAGTCGACGTCGAAACTCGAAGTGCGCAACCAGCGCACCACCGCGTCGAACACCACCATCACGCGCGCGTGGCCCAGATGACAGTAGTCGTAGACCGTCATCCCGCAGACGTACATGTTGACCTTGCCGGGCTGGAGGGGAACGAAGTCCTGCTTGGACCGGGTGAGCGTGTTGTAGATTCGGAGCATTAAGCTCGGTGCCTCCTGAAAATTGGACCGCGCACCCATCTCCCGCGATCTCTGGGGCACTCGGGCAAGCACGGAGCAAGAATGGTATGCGTCCCTGGCGCGCGAGCGAACTGGCGCGGCTTTCTGCGTTCTTGTTAGAATCCGCTGATTGAGCGTCGTAACCATCTGTCGCGGATCGAAAAAAGTATAGCACGATGCGTCAGCCATCCCGCCTTGTCTGCTTAGCCGGCCTCGTGCTCGCCCTGTGTGCGTTGCCGGCGCGAGCCGACGGCGTGGACGAAGCCACAGCACTGCTGCGCAAAGGTGAGGCAACCCAGGCGCTCAACCGAGTCGATGCTTTCCTCAAGGAGAATCCCAAGGACGTGCGGGGACGCTTTCTTCGGGGCGTCATCCTGACGGAGCAGAAAAAGGCGAACGAAGCCATTTCGGTGTTCAGGGCCTTGAGCGAGGACCGCCCCGAACTGCCTGAACCGTACAACAATCTGGCGGTGCTGTACGCGGGCCAAGGACGTTACGACGAGGCCCGGCGCGTGCTCGAGACCGCCATACTCGCTCACCCGGGATATGCGCTGGCCCACGAGAACCTCGGCGACGTCTATGCGCGGATGGCCGCCCAATCCTACGAACGAGCCGGCAAGCTCGACCCGAAATCGACGAGCGCCCGCAACAAGCTCAAACTGATCGACCAACTGCTCGCGAACTGAAAAGCGGGTGGCCGCAAAAAACACGCCGGACGGGCACTGTAGCCGCTGCGTCGCCCCGAAGGTCGGCGTTCCCCGAAACCCAACTCAATTGCTTATGGAGATGATCGACATGATGATGCAGCCGACGAGTCTCGCCCCTGCGCTCCGGACCTTCCTGCGGCGCACCGGCTGCGGCGTGGCCTTGTGGTTGGCCGCCTGCGCTGCGGCAGTTGCCGCCAACCCCGTGGTCGAGATGACCACCAGCATGGGCAATGTCAGGATCGAACTCTACGCGGACAAGGCGCCGAAGTCCGTCGCGAACTTCCTCCAGTACGTCAAGGAACGCTTCTACGACGGCACGGTATTCCATCGCGTCATTCCGGGATTCATGGTGCAAGGGGGCGGATTCACGCCCGACCTGAACCAGAAGAAAACCCGCGAGCCGATCGCGAACGAAGCGCAGAACGGGCTCAAGAACACCGTCGGAACGCTGGCCATGGCCCGCACGCCCAATCCGCACTCGGCCACGGCGCAGTTCTTCATCAATGTGGCCGACAACGAATTCCTCAATTTCACCGCACCGACGCAGCAGGGCTTCGGCTACGCCGTGTTCGGCAAGGTCACTCAGGGCATGGACGTGATGAACAAGATCGTCGCGGTGCCCACTGGCGACCGCGGCGGCCATCAGAACGTTCCGCTCAAGCCGGTACTGATCCAGAGTATCCGCATCGTATCCTCCAACTAACCAGGAGCGTTTTCCATGGTCAAGCTGCACACGAATTTCGGCGTCATCACCCTCGAACTCGACGCCGCCAAGGCACCGGACACGGTCGCCAACTTCCTCAAGTACGTCGAAGACAAGCACTTCGACAACACGATCTTTCATCGGGTAATCGACGGTTTCATGGTCCAGGGCGGCGGATTCGAGCCCGGCATGAAGCAAAAGCCCACCGGCAAGCCGGTCAAGAACGAAGCAACCAACGGCTTGAAGAACGAAGCCTATACCGTTGCCATGGCCCGCACCTCGGATCCGCATTCGGCCAGTGCGCAATTCTTCATCAACGTCACCAACAACGACTTCCTCAACCACACCGCCCAGACACCGCAGGGCTGGGGCTACTGCGTGTTCGGCAAGGTCGTCGAGGGTCAGGATGTGGTCGACAAGATCAAGAAGGTTCGCACCGGCTCCAAGGCCGGCCATCAGGACGTTCCGCTCGAAGACGTGATCGTCGAGCGCGCGGAAGTCGCCTAGCGCTTCCGGAAGCCGGGGTCGGGAGCATCGCCGTGCCAGAGGCAGGTTCGACCGCATTGTTCGTCTCGGATCTGCATCTGAGCCCCGAGCGCCCCGGCATCACCGAAGCCTTCTTCGGATTTCTGCGCGACGAAGCCCGCCGGGCGAGCTCCCTGTTCATCCTCGGAGACCTGTTCGACTACTGGGTCGGCGACGACGATCTCGAGGCCCCCTTCCCCGCGTCGATCGCGGCCGCGCTGGCGGCCCTTGCAAACTCGGGTTGCTCGGTCTCGCTGATGCAAGGCAACCGCGATTTTCTGATGGGCGAGCGCCTGGCGAGAGCGGCCCATGCCGTCTTGCTGCCCGATCCGACCCTCATCGACCTGGACGGCATCAGCACCCTGCTCCTGCACGGCGATACCCTGTGCATCGATGATCCGGACTACCAGAACTTCCGCGCCAAGGTCCGCACCGCAGGCTGGCAGGTGGATTTCCTCGCCAAATCCCTGGCCGAGCGACGCGCAATCGCCCTGGGCCTGCGCGCCGACAGCCGCTCCAGCCAGAAGGCCAAGTCCGAGGCCATCATGGACGTGGCCGAACGCGCGGTCCTGGATGCGTTTCGCCGCTACGACTGCGATCGCATGATCCACGGCCATACCCATAGGCCGGCACGGCACGAGCATCGGATCGGCAACCGAACGCGCGAGCGCTGGGTACTGGCCGACTGGTACAGCCACGGCTCTTATCTGCGCTGCGACAGTAACGGCAACTGCGAATCGGTGCTGCTGGACAAGCGCTAAGAAAGTCGCGTTGTCGACTTTTCATGCGAGGGCGCTTTCAGGCGCCGCCTGTCATCGGCACGAACCGCACCGGCAGGACCACCCGCTTGTCGATGGTGCCATCCGCACGCTTCTCCACCAGCGTGAACTCCTGCGTCCGATGTTGGGGGCCGACCGGAATCACCATGCGCCCGCCCGGTTTCAGCTGCTCGACGAGAGCTGGGGGCACATGCGTGGCTGCAGCCGTGACGACGATGGCATCGAACGGCGCTGCCTGCGCCCAGCCGACATGGCCGTCGCTGAGTCGAACCTCGATGTTTCGATACCCCAGGCGGCGCAGCCGTTCCGATGCCTCGCGAGCCAGCGAGGCCACGATCTCGACGCTGTAGACCTGCTCCACCAACTCGGCCAGCACAGCGGCCTGATAACCCGAGCCTGTGCCGATCTCCAGCACCCGATGATGCTTTCGCGGCTCGACCAGATCGGTGGTGAGCGCCACGATGTAAGGCTGTGAAATCGTCTGCCCGCTGCCGATGGGCAGCGGATGATTGCGGTACGCCGAGTCGATGTCGCTCGCCGGCACGAACAGGTGACGGGGCACCTTGCGCATCGCCTCCATGACCGCATCGGAGAACGCCGCGCGACCTGTCTGCGTACCGGTGCGGCGCGCCATTTCGGCAATCTCCGCCACCATCTGCATCCGCAGCTGCAGATGGCGATCTTCGGCGGCCATAGCACCCGATCCTGGAATGAGCGTCACGATGCCTGCTCCCAGATAGGCGAGGACCGCACGCCGTTCGGCGTCCATCAGGCCCCGCGCATGCCCCGCGCGAGATCGGCCTTGATGTCGTCTATGGACTCGAGGCCGACCGCGATCCTGAGCAGACCATCACCGATGCCGGCGGCGGCGCGCGCCTGCGGCCCGATGCGGCCGTGAGTCGTCGATGCCGGATGGGTGATCGTGCTCTTGGTGTCGCCGAGATTCGCGGTGATGGACAGCATGCGCGTTCCATCCACGATGCGCCACGCCGCCTCCTGGCCGCCCCGGACATCGAAGGATACGATGCCGCCGCCGTTGCGCTGCTGGCGCATGGCGAGCTCGTGCTGCGGGTGCGACGGCAACCCCGGATAGTAGACGCGCTCGATGCCCGGCTGTTCCTCCAGCCATTTCGCCAGCGCCAAGGCATTCGAGGCATGCGCATCCATGCGTATCCTCAGTGTCTCGAGTCCCTTCAGGATGACCCAGGCGTTGAAGGCGCTCAACGTCGGCCCCGCCGTGCGCAGGAAGGGATATACCGAGCCCATGATGAACTCCCGGCTGCCCAGCACGGCGCCGCCGAGGACTCTGCCTTGCCCATCGAGATACTTGGTTGCCGAGTGGATCACGATGTCAGCACCCAGTTGCAGGGGCTTCTGCACCGCAGGCGTGCAAAAGCAGTTGTCCACTGCCAGCAATGCGCCTGCCCGATGCGCCACCTGGGCCAGTGCGGCGATGTCCGAGACCTCGGTCAAGGGGTTGGACGGTGTCTCGAGGAAGAAGAGCCGCGTTGTCGGGGTGACGGCTCGCTCCCAGGCTTGCACATCGGTCGGCGAAACGAACGTGGTCTCGACGCCGAAGCGCTTCATGATGCCGCCGAAGAGCTGCACGGTCGAACCGAAAATGCTGTGCGAAGCCACGACATGATCGCCGCTCTTGAGCAGGCTCATGGCACAGGCGAGGATGGCAGACATGCCCGATGCCATCCCGAGACAGGCTTCCGCGCCTTCGAGAGCGCCCAGGCGCTCCTGCATGGCACCTACGGTCGGGTTGGTGAAGCGGGAATAGATATAACCCGGCTCCCGTTCGGCGAATCGGTCAGCCGCTTGCGCCGCACTGTCGAACACGAAGCTCGACGTGAGATACATCGCCTCGCTGTGTTCCTGGAATTGACTGCGATGGATGCCGGTGCGCAGCGCCAGCGTCTCGAACTGATAGTCGTCGTTCGTCATTTTCGCTCGTAGATCCGAGTAAGAAATGCAGAAGCCCGCTTGAGCAGGCGATGCGTGCCAAAGCGGGCTTTGCAGTCCCTCGCTTTAGCGGTATTTGTCACGCGCCCGCAAGCTGGAGCATCAAATCGGCGCGAGCCAAGACTACCGACGCGCCTAACGCGTGTCAACGCGGGCCACGAGCGCCCGGCGCAGCTAGGTCATGACCAGATTCAGGTCGAGCTGGGTGCTGGAACGCTCATCGCCCGAGGCGGAATCCTCGCCACGCTGCGCTTCCACACCGGCAAGATAATCCGCCGTGACATCGCCGGTGACGTACTTGCCCGAAAAGCAGGAAGTCTCGAATTCCTTCACGCTCGGATTGACTCGCCGCACGTCTTCGACCAGGGCTTCGATATCCTGGTAGATCAGCTGATCGGCGCTGATCTCGTGCGCGATCTGCTCGTCCGAACGACCGGTTGCGATCAGCTCGTCGCGGGTAGGCATATCGATGCCATAGACATTGGGATAGCGCACCGGCGGGGCCGCCGAGGCGAAGAAGACCCGGCGCGCGCCCGATTCCCTGGCCATCTGGACGATTTCACGACTGGTCGTGCCGCGCACGATCGAGTCATCCACCAGCAGCACGTTCTTGCCCTTGAATTCCTGGCCGATCGCATTGAGCTTCTGACGCACGGACTTCTTGCGCACGGCCTGCCCGGGCATGATGAACGTGCGCCCGATGTAGCGGTTCTTGATGAACCCCTCCCGGTAGGGCAGCCCGAGGCGATTCGCCATCTGCATCGCGGAGGGTCGGCTCGAATCGGGAATGGGAATGACGACGTCGATATCGAGATGCCGATACTCGCGCTTGACCTTCTCGGCCAGACTCTCGCCCATGTTCAGCCGCGTCTGATACACGGAGATGCCGTCGATCTGCGAGTCGGGCCTGGCAAGATACACGTACTCGAAGATGCACGGGTTGAGCGACACGCGCTGCGCGCACTGCTGGCTGAAGAAATTGCCCTCTGCATCGATGAGAATCGCTTCCCCCGGGGCGACATCACGCACCAGCTCGAATCCCAGCGTGTCGAGCGCCACGCTCTCGGATGCGACCAGATACTCCGTGCCCTTCTCGGTCTCGGCTTTGCCGAAAACGATGGGGCGTATGCCATACGGATCACGAAACGCGACCAAGCCGAAGCCGGCAATCATCGCCACCACCGCATAGGCGCCTCGGCAACGCCGATGCACACCCGCGACTGCCTGGAAGATCGCCGCCGGATCGAGCGCACGGCCGTTGACCGCGACCTGCAGTTCATGGGCGAGTACGTTCAGCAGCACCTCGGAATCCGAGTTGGTGTTGACGTGGCGCAGATCCTCCCGGAAGAGGTCGGTCTTGAGCTGTTCGGTGTTGGTCAGATTGCCATTGTGGGCCAGGACGATGCCGAACGGCGAGTTGACGTACAACGGCTGAGCCTCGGCAGCCGCCGAGGCAGAGCCTGCCGTCGGATAGCGCGCGTGCCCGATCCCCATCTGCCCGCGCAGCGAGCGCATGTTTCGGGTGCGGAACACATCGCGCACGAACCCGGGCGCCTTGTGCATATGGAACGATGCGCCCTCGGACGTGACGATGCCGGCGGCATCCTGACCGCGGTGCTGCAGCACCAGGAGCGCGTCATAGAGCAGCTGATTGACGGGCCCTCTGGCGACGACCCCGACGATTCCACACATGTCAAACTCTCACAGCCGGCAAGCCTGCCTATGTCCTGCCCGCAACCTCAGCGGGCGCCTCATTCGTAGCTGATACGCCGCGACAACTCGTCCGGAAGAAAAGCCTTCACCGACAAGGCGCCGGCCTCCAGCGGAGCGCTCAGCATAGCTTCACGCCACACCGGGTGACGCGGGGCTGCGGTAAGTCCACATACAAAGACCAATATGAGGACGACCAGCATACCACGCAACAGCCCGAAGACCGCGCCGAGCATTCGATCCACCGGCCCCAAGCCCGCCGCACGGACCAGCTTCGATATGGCGAGGGCGGCCAGTGCCATCAACACGAGCACGGTCAGAAAAACCCCTGCGAATCCGGTCAGCATTCGTAGCGACGCATTCTCCACCGACGCCGGCAGGTAGGCTGCGGCAGTGGGCGAGTAGGCTTGCGCCGCGAGAAACGCGATGACCCACGATGCGAGGGCCAGCAACTCCCGTACCGCGCCCCGCCACACGCTCAAGATGATCGACAGCCCGAGGATGGTGAGTACAGCGTAGTCGAATACAGTCATGCCGACGCAGACAACTTCTATCTTGGCGCGACATTGCCATCGAAGCCGAGCGCCTTCATGCGGCCGCGCTCCTTCTCTGCGGCATCGCGATTGGGAAATGGTCCGACGCGGACTCGAGTCACTTCGCCCGAGGCCGTCTTGATCTTCTCCGTGTATGCCTTCAGGCCCTTGGCGGCCAGCGCCTTTTGGATCTCCGCCGCCTTGTCGGCATCCGCTAGGGCGGCGACTTGCACAACATAAGGTTTGCTCGGCGTGCCGGGCTTGGCGTCCGCAGCCGCCTCTGGCTTTTCGGCCGCCTTCTTCTTGGGCTCGGGCGCCGGCACGGGCTTCTCTTTGCCGGACGTGGACTGCGCCGCCTTGACCGGCGGCGCTGCAAGCACTTTGTCCTGCTCCGCTCTGAGGCCGTCGTCGGGCGTGACGGACCGACTCGGCTCGCTTCCGGGCGCTGGCGCCGGCTCCGAGGGCGCAGGCTTCTGCTCGCTTACGGGCACATCCGCAGGCACGCGAGGCTCGAATTTGCTCGCATCCTGCGTTGGAATCTGGACGGCGATGTGTTGATCGCTCTGGGGCGGCTCGCGCTCGAGCACCCAGGGCAGCACCACGGCAACGACCGTCACGAGTGTGATGGCGCCGACGAGGCGACGGCGGGCACGCCGTCGCAGTTGCTGTTGCTCTTCGGTGGGCGCCTTTGCCATCCGCGGGAGATCTCTATCGAGTCGGGCGACCGCAAGCGCAGTCGGAAAGGTGGATCAGTCGTGCTGGGTCGATCGGGCGGCGGCTTCGCGAGCCTGAAGGGCGTCAGCCACCGTGTGAAACGACCCGAAGACTACGATTCTATCATCGTCACCTGCCGCCCGGCGGGCCGCCGCATAAGCTGCGGCGACCGAGTCGAAGAGATGCAGAGGCTTGCTCGGCTCGACTCGACGAATTTCATTGGCCAGGGCTTCGGCGCTGCTTCCTCTGCTGCCCGTGAGCGCGCCCACGTACCACTCGTCGATCTGGCTGCGGACCGCATCGACGACACCGTGCGCGTCCTTGTCAGCCAGCATGGCGAAAACCGCGATCGTGCGCTGGAACTTCACATGCGCGCGAAGATTCTGTGCCAACGCCCGCGCCGCATGCGGGTTATGCGAAACATCGAGAACGATGGCCGGACGACCCGGCAATACCTGGAAGCGCCCGATCGGCGACGCAGTCACCAGCCCGGTGCGCAGCGCCTGCATGTGCACCGGCAATCGGTCCTTCAGTTCGTCCAATGCCGCGATGGCCGTTGCCGCGTTCGCGATCTGGTGCGGACCGCGCAACGCCGGATGAGGCAGGCTTCCGCGCACCGAACGCGGCCCCCAGTATCGCCATTGCTGGGTCGTGCGCTCGAATCCGAAGTCGACTCCCTGCAGCAACAGCCTCGCCCCCGTTATCTGCGCATGCTCGGTGACCGTGACAGGCGGATTGGCCTCGCCGTAGATCGCCGGCCGGCCCGTGCGGAAGATGCCGGCCTTCTCGCGACCGATGGATTCTCGCGTGGTGCCCAGATACTCCATGTGGTCCATGTCGACGCTCACCACCACGGCACAGTCGGGATCGAATACGTTCACCGCATCCAGACGCCCACCCAGTCCGACCTCGAAGATCACCGCATCCAGGCCGGCATCGGCGAAGATGCAGGCAGCCGCCAAGGTCCCGAATTCGAAATAGGTAAGCGACGTCGAGCCTCGCGCCGCCTCCACGCGCTCGAACGCTGCGACCAGCGCCTCGTCGCTCGCTTCGCGCCCCTCCACGCGCACGCGCTCGTTGTAGCGCACGACATGCGGCGACGTATACAGCCCGGTGCGATAGCCCGCCTGCGTCAGAATCGCTTCGATGAAGGCACAGACCGAGCCCTTGCCGTTGGTGCCGCCGACGATGATCACCGGCACATCGAAGCACAGTCCGAGCGATGCTCGGACGTGTTCGACCCGCTCCAGCCCCATGTCGATCGGACGCGGGTGCGCGCGCTCGAGATGTGCCAGCCATTGCGCAAGAGTGTTCACGGCCTGGGCGTCGCGATGCCCATGCGCGCGCTCACACGGCCTCGACAGGGATCGGCCGATGGGTAAGCAAACACAGGGTACGGGCAAGCATCATGCGCATCTCGCGACGGTCCACGATCATGTCGATCGCACCGTGCGCCAGGAGAAACTCCGAGCGCTGGAACCCTTCGGGCAAGGTCTCGCGCACCGTCTGCTCGATGACCCGCGGCCCGGCAAAGCCGATCAACGCCCGCGGCTCTGCGATGACGAGATCGCCGATCATGGCGAAGCTGGCCGAAACCCCGCCCATCGTCGGATCGGTGAGCACAGAGATGAAAGGCAGGCCGTGCTCGGACAGTCGCGTGAGCGCGGCGCAAGTCTTGGCCATCTGCATGAGCGAGGACAGCCCTTCTTGCATCCGCGCGCCGCCGCTGGCGGCCACACACACGAACGGCATACCCTGCTCGACGCAAACATCGAGCCCCCGGACCATCCGCTCGCCCACGACCGAGCCCATCGAGCCGCCCAGAAAGCGAAATTCGAAGGCTGCCACGACGACCGGGACAGTGAGCACGCTGCCTTGCATCACGACCAGGGCATCGGTTTCGGCGGTATCCTTTTGCGCCTCATGCAACCGGTCGGGATAGCGCCGGCTGTCCTTGAACTTGAGGGAGTCGACCGGAGTGACTTCCGCGCCGATCTCGTCTCGGCCATCGGGATCGAGCAGCATGTCGATGCGTGCCCTCGCGCCGATGCGAGCGTGATAACCGCACTTGGGGCACACCGAGAGATTCTTCTCGAGTTCGGTGCGATAGAGCACCGCCTCGCAGGCCTCGCACTTCGACCACAAGCCCTCGGGTACGCCCTTGCGCGGCGAGCCGTCGTCGCGCTTGATCCGGGGAGGAAGCAGCTTTTGCAGCCAACTCATCGCTTGCCTCCGCGCAGATCAGGCCGGCTGCGTCCGAACCGAGGGCGCCATGCGTTCACTTCGCATCCATGGCTTGGCGTATCGAGCCGATATATTCTCCGGCGCAGCGGGCGGCATCGTCCGGCCCGGCGGCCTCGAGACGCTCGACCAACGCAGAGCCGATCACGACGGCATCGGCAAAACCTGCCACGCTGCGGGCGGCCGCGCCATCGCGAATGCCGAAGCCGACCCCGATGGGCAACGAGGTGAGCCGACGCAGACGAGCGAGCTTCTCCTCCACCGCGGACAGATCGAGGTTTCTCGCCCCGGTGACACCCGCCAGCGATACGTAGTAGATATAGCCCCGCGCGACATTGGCTATCTCGCGCATGCGCGCTTCGGTCGTGGTTGGCGCCACGAGGAAGATGATGTCGATGCCGCGCCCCTCCAGCGCCCGCAGCAAGTCCTGCGCCTCTTCGGGCGGATAATCAACGACCAGCACGCCGTCGATGCCGCTCGCATGCGCCCGTTCGGCGAAGTTGGCGACACCCATGGCTTCGATCGGATTGGCATAGCCCATCAAGACCACGGGTGTGCTGTCGTCGAGCGCACGGAAGGCGCGAACATCCTCCAGGATGGACGAGAGCGAAGTCCCTTTGCTCAGTGCGCGCTCGGAAGCACGCTGGATGGTGGGACCGTCGGCCATCGGGTCGGAGAACGGCACCCCGAGTTCGATCACGTCTGCCCCGGCCTGAGCCAATGCGCGCATCACCGGAACGGTAGAAGCACGGTCGGGATCCCCGGCCGTGAAGAAGGGAATGAGGGCTTTGCGCTTGGATTCACGCAGGCGCTGAAAGGTCGCGGCGATTCGGGACACGGGGTCTGCAGTCGATAGGAGTGAGAAGAGGGTTCAGCGATCTACAAGGTAATGCCTGTACGGGCCGCCACGGTATGGATGTCTTTGTCGCCACGGCCCGATAAATTCACGAGCATGACGGCGTCCTTGCCGAGCGTCGGGGCAAGTTTGGCTGCGTAGGCGAGCGCGTGACTCGACTCCAGGGCCGGGATGATGCCTTCCAGCCTGCACAGAGAATGGAAGCCGTCGAGCGCCTCGTCGTCTGTCACGCTGACATACTCGGCGCGCTTGCTGTCTCTGAGCCAGGCATGCTCCGGGCCCACGCCAGGGTAATCCAGCCCGGCCGAGATCGAGTGGGTTTCGGTGATCTGGCCGTCGGCGTCCTGCAGCAAATAAGTGCGGTTGCCGTGCAACACGCCAGGGGTGCCCGCGCAAAGCGTAGCGGCATGCCTGCCGGTGTCTATGCCCTCGCCTGCCGCCTCGACGCCGATCAGACGCACCGAGGTTTCGGCAAGATACGGATGGAATATCCCCATCGCGTTCGACCCGCCGCCCACGCACGCGATCACCGCGTCAGGCTGGCGCCCGATCATCTCCTGCATCTGCACCTTGGACTCGCGTCCGATCACCGTCTGGAAATCGCGCACCATCATCGGATAAGGATGAGGCCCGGCGACCGTGCCGATAATGTAGAAGGTGGAGTCGATGTTCGTGACCCAGTCGCGCATGGCTTCGTTGAGCGCGTCCTTGAGCGTCTTGGAGCCCGACTCGACGGGAATCACCGTCGCCCCGAGCATTTTCATGCGTGCCACGTTGGCCGCCTGGCGCTTGACGTCTTCCGAGCCCATGTAGACCGCGCATTCGAGCCCGAAACGCGCCGCCACAGTCGCGGTTGCCACCCCGTGCATGCCTGCCCCGGTTTCGGCAATCACCCGCGGTTTGCCCATGCGTCGGGCCAGCATCGCCTGGCCCAGCACGTTGTTGATCTTGTGCGCGCCGGTGTGGTTCAAGTCTTCGCGCTTCAGATAAAGCTGCGCGCCGCCATAATGCTGCGACCAGCGCACCGCATGATAGATGGGGCTGGGGCGACCGACGTAATACTTCAAATCGTATTCGAACTCAGCCTGAAAGGCGGGATCGGTCGCGCTGGTGAAATACGCTTCCTTCAACTCCTCGAGCGCGGCCATCAGCGTCTCTGCCACGAACACGCCGCCGTAGCGACCGAAGTGACCCTTCTCGTCGGGAAGATCATGCATCCGCATTGCGTACTCCTGATATGAAACTGAGAATCCGCCGTGGATCCTTGATGCCTTTGGCCGCTTCGACCCCGCTGCTGACATCCACGGCTGCTGGACGCACCTGCCTGATCGCTTCGGCCACGTTTTCCGGATCGAGACCGCCCGACAAGACTATCGGCTGGGGAAGGTTCTTGGGGATCAGCGTCCAGTCGAATCGAGTTCCCGTGCCGCCGTGGGTACCGCTCACGAAGGCATCCAGCAGCAGGCCGCGGGAATCATTGTATCGGCCTGCATATTCTAGCAAATCGACCCCGGGTCGGACGCGAATCGCCTTCATATAGGGCAACCCGAAGCGCCTGCATAGTTGCGGTGTTTCGTCGCCGTGAAACTGCAGCAGATCGACAGGGGCGATCGAGATCACCCGCTCCACTTGCCCGGGATCCGGGTCGACGAACAATCCCACGACGGTAACGAAAGGCGGCAAGGCGCGGATGATGTCTCGTGCCAACTCGGCCTGGACATTGCGCGGGCTCGGGTCGTAGAAGACGAAACCCAGCGCGTCGGCGCCAGCGCCATGGGCGGCTACCGCATCCTCGGCACGGGTGATGCCGCATATCTTTACTCGGGTGCGCATCGACTGACTCATTGTCCTGTGGGCACGGCACGCCGTTCGATCAGGCACGCGCCGGTTATGCGGCAAAGAGACCAGACACGAACATCGACCATTTGTTCACGCTGAAGCATCACACGTGCGGCGAGGCAGCGGTCAACGACTCGGACAGGGCGCTGCTCGCCGCAGGCAGACGCCAGCGCGCATCGTACTCGACCGCCGTCAGATACAGGCCGTCGGGCGCAAACGTCGGCGCGCCGAGGGATCGATCCTTGCTCGCCAGCAATTCGCCTAGCCAGGCGGGCGGATGCTTACCCTTGCCCACGTAGAGCAGACTACCCACCAAATTGCGGACCATGCGCTGCAGGAACGCATTGGCTGCGAGGCGAAACACGATGAGATCGCCGCGCTGTTCGATGTTCAAGTGGCGCAGCTCGCGAACAGGCGAATCGGCTTGGCATTCCGCGGACCTGAACGCGCTGAAATCATGCGTCCCCACCAGCGATGCAGCCGCTTCGCGCATGAGCCGCAGATCCAGGGGGCGATGAAACCACCCCACCCGTCCATTGAGCAGCCCGGGCCTGGTCGGACGATTCATGAGCAGGTATGTATAGGCGCGCCCGGTCGCCGAGAAACGCGCATGGAAGTCTTCCGCCACCGGCTGAGCCCAACAGATGGCGACGCCCGCAGGCAATGCGCTGTTGCCCCCACGGGTCCAGGCGGTGAGCGGTCGGTCCGACGAGGTCTCGAAGTGCGCGACCTGGCCACTCGCATGGACACCGCTATCGGTTCGCCCTGCGCCGGCGATCCTCACCGGATGGCCGCATATGCCGCTCAGCGCGCGCTCGAGGGCGTCCTGCACGCCGCACCCACCCGGCTGGCTCTGCCAGCCGCAGAACCGGCGTCCGTCGTACTCGACCCCCAGGGCAATTCTCATGCGGACATATAAGCACAACGCCCCCGAACCGGGGGCATCATGGGCTGCTGAAAGAACAAATCGGGTGAGCGGGGGCTCAACCGAGCTTGGCCATCAACTCGGTCGCCTCGGCCTGCTGCTGCGCATCCCCCTCCTTGATCACTTCGGAGAGAATCTCGCGTGCACCATCCTTGTCACCCATCTCCTGATACGCCTTGGCCAAGTCGAACTTGGTCTGGACGTCGTACCAGTGGTCGTCGCGCACCGGGGCCTGTTCGACGACCTTCTTGTCGTCGCCGAGGTCGAGCGAAACGGTGTCGAGCGAGAAGTCCATCGTCGCGGTTTCGGCCGGCTTGAACTCCGGCACATCGAGACGGATGTCCGTGGGCGGCACCTCGATCTCGGGCGTGGCCGCGTTCGTCTCGCCGGGCAGTTGAAAATCGAAGCTGAGATCGGCAGTGCGTTCAGCTTGCGGTGGCTCAGCGGCGATATCGATCGGCATCGAGCCCGAAGTGGCATCCAGAGCACCGAGATCGATCTCTATGCCCAGATCGCGCGCCTTTTCCTGGTTCTGCGGAGACATGGCGATGGTGCGATCCGGGGCAAATGCCGCAGCCGCCTCCGGCTCGATCTTGATCGTCTTGCCCGGATCGAACTCGAAATCGATGACGTTCGAATCAGTCCCCGTCACGGTCGGCAACTCAAGATTCACGTCGGTGATCGGCCCAGTCGGCGCCATCGGCTCCAAATTGACGTCCGTCTTCGGCGCCGCAAGCATATCGGCGCCTAGATCGAAGTCAGGCACGATGCTCTGGGAATCGGTGAGCTTCGCCGCCATCGCAGCGCCTTCGGCCTTGAGCGCTTCCATCCGCTCGGGCGACAGGATCGTCGTCTTGATGTTGTCGTCGCCTGCATCGAGCGGCACATCGGTGATGGTGGTCGGAGCACCTGCGGCCGAAACCATGTCGAGATCGAAATCGAGATTGACATCGGTCGCCACCCCGACCGGCGACTCGATGGTGCTGTCCTTACCGGCGGCATACAATGGGTTATCCGCGTCGAGCGCGTAACCCAAGGCGGCCGCGCGCAGCCAGGCGTCGCCCTTGCCGCCCGTGGCCGAGTGCAGATCGGCCGCAAGCGGATTGAAGTCGTTCTTGCTCTTGCGGGCCGCGTAGATTTCCAGCAACTTGAGCTTGATCTCCTCGCGCCCCGGCTCCCTGGCGAGAGCCTCCCTGAGGATCTCCTCGGCCTGGGCATCGCGGCCGTAGGCGATATAAACGTCTGCCTCGGCGATCGGATCGACGTCGTCGGCAGCGACAACCGCGCCGGACGCCGGCATTTCAGAGGTGGCGGCCGCGACCACGGGGCTTAGCGCCGCCGGCATCGCTGACTGCTGCTGGGTCTCGTCCATCCCAAGCGGCGCTTTGAAGGTCGGCTCAGCTTCGATCGCGGACGCATCCCTTTCGCGACGTCGACGCGACAGCGCGTAGGCACCGCCCCCGAGTACGCCAAGGGCGAGGAGGCCACCGCCGACCAGCATGGGGTCTTCCCACCACGCCCGCTCGATCACGGGTGCCGCTGGCGGCACCTCGGCAGGCTTCGGCTCGGGCTTGGGCTCGGCGACGACAGCGGGCTTCTCTGCGGGCACCGCGTCCGCAGCCGGCGGAATCGGCGCTTCTGCGGCTGACTGGGCACCCGGCTCGGCGCCTTCGACCGACGGCTTCGCTGCTTCTGCACCGACACTCGGCGCCGGGGCGAGAGCCGGGGCATCCCCTGGGGCCTTGACCGGGGGGGGGACAGCCACGCCTTTCAACTCGAGCAGACGCTGCATGTCCTTGATGGTTTTTTCGAGCGAAGCGATGCGATCGTTGGAATCCTTCAGCGTCTTCTCTCGCGCCGTGGCTTCCTCTTCAAGACTGCGAATCCGCTCCTGCATATCCTTATCGGCGGCGCCCCCTTCCTTCCCGGGCGCCCCCTTCGAAACCTTGACGACTTCCTTGGCAGGCGTCTGTGCGGCACTGCCCGGCTCGTCGACCTTGGTCGTGATTTTTCCGGCAGCCGTGAGCGGTGCCCCCGTCTGGATCTCGGGGACGACCGCAGAGGCGCGTTGCCTGTATGCGTTCCAGTCGCTTGCTTGCAGGCGAATCTCTTTCTCCGCCTCGGCCGGACCGAGCTGAGCCAGTTCGTTCGCGTCGGGGATGCGAAGAATCCGTCCGGCGCGCAGCAAGTTCATGTTGTTGTTGATGAAGGCGTCGGGATTGCTGCGGAAGATGCCGACCAGCATCTGATCGAGACTGACGCCCTGCGGCTTGACCCCTGCTGCGATCCTGCGCAGCGTGTCGCCCGACTGAACGGGCCCGTAGGTCGCTGCTGCGGTACCGCTCGGCGCCGGTGCCGGCGCCGGTGCCGGCGCGGCAGTGCGTGGTGCGGCGGGAGCGACAGGAACGGCAGGCGCCGGGCGCGTTTCCGGGACGGCGATCGGGGTCGCCGCCGGCACGGGCGCGAAACCGGGCGGATCCACCAGCGCCGTGTATTCGCGCACCAACCGACCGGTATTCCAGGAAAGCTCGACCAGGAGTTCGATGAAAGGCTCGTCGACCGGCCGGGTCGACGTGACTCGAACGTAAAGCTGCCCGGACGGCCGCTTTTGCACGCTGACGCGTGCCCCGACCAGCGCGGGACTGAACGAAATGTTCGCGTTCTTGTAAGCGTCCGGAGTGGCCAGGCGTGCGGCGAGCGTGGAGATCTCCTCCTTGCGCACCGAGACCAGTTCGATTTCTCCGACCAACGGCTGGCCGATCGACGACAGGACGGTCAGGTTGCCTAGCCCGGCGGTATGCCCGATGGCCGGGGACAGACCCATGGCCAATGAGACCAACGATGCGATTAAGGATCTGTTCCCCACTGCCGCCACCCTGATTTTTTTCCAGCAACAATTAAGCTAACATCATGGAGTTACCGATGCAAGCTAGGAGCCTCTTTAACAAACCTCGCAAGTACCGCGAAGCTAAAAAGAAACACAATGAATGTGGCGTAAACACCACATCGCACACCGACAGCGTCTATCCCCGCTTCAACCGTCACGCCGACATCACCCCCCGCAACCGGCCGACTCAGCGTTCCTGCAAGATCCGCAGCATCCGGCGCAAGGGCTCGGCAGCACCCCACAAGAGCTGATCACCCACCGTGAAGGCGGACAGGTACTCGCCGCCCATCGGCAGTTTGCGCAATCGCCCGACGGGAACATCCAGCTTGCCCGTGACCGCCGCAGGCGTCAGCGCAGCCAAGGAGGCTGCTCGCGTGTTGGGGACGAGCCGAACCCAGTCATTCGCCGAACCGATCATGGCCTCTACATCGGCCAAGGGGATGTCGCGCTTGAGCTTGATCGTGAGCGCCTGGCTATGACAACGCATCGCCCCCACGCGCACACACAACCCATCGAGCGGAATCTGCGCGCCGGCCGCCTTGGCCAGTATCTTGTTGGCCTCGGCCTGGCCTTTCCATTCTTCACGGCTCTGACCGTTACCCAGATCCTTGTCGATCCAAGGCAATAGACTACCCGCCAGCGGATACTCGAATTGCTGGCACGGGAATGTCTCGTCGCGCAGCGCAGCCGCAACCGCCGTATCGATATCGAGTATTGCCGCGGCTGGATTGGCGAGGTTTGCGCGCGCCGCCTCGTGCAAGACGCCCATCTGCTGCAACAACTCGCGCATATGCTGAGCGCCGGCACCCGAGGCGGCCTGGTACGTCATCGCCGTCACCCAGTCCACGACGTCGGCCTTGAAGAGCCCTCCCAGCCCCATGAGCATGAGACTGACGGTACAGTTGCCGCCGATGTAATCCCTCACCCCGGCATCGAGCGCACGGTCGATCACGTCCCGGTTGACCGGATCGAGAACGATCACGGCGTCTTCACGCATGCGAAGCGCTGAGGCCGCATCGATCCAGTAGCCCTTCCAGCCGGCAGCCCTCAGTTTGGGATGCACTTCGTTGGTGTAGTCGCCTCCCTGGCAGGACACCAGAACGCCGAACCGCTTCAGGGCTTCGATATCGTAAGCGTCCCGCACCGCAGGGACATCGCGCCCGATCCCGGGCGCTTGGGGTGTCGGCTTGGCGGAGCTGAAGAAGACAGGCGAGATATGCCTGAAATCATCCATCTCTCGCATCCGCTGCATCAGCACGGAACCCACCATTCCGCGCCAGCCTATGAAACCGACGTCCATCATGTCCTTCGTCCTGTCACAAACAACCGTACAAGCCCCCTAGCGCTTCAAAGCGGCAACGACCGCATCGCCCATCTCCACCGTCCCGACCTTGCGGGTCTCGGGCTCGTGGATGTCGGGTGTGCGATAGCCCTGCTGCAATACTTTGCGGACTGCCGCTTCGATTTTGTCGGCAGCTTCGGGCCGGTCGAACGTATAGCGCAGCATCATCGCCGCCGAGAGAATAGTGGCAAGCGGATTGGCAAGATTCTTGCGCGCGATATCCGGAGCCGATCCATGGATCGGCTCGTACAACCCTTTGCCGTTGGCGTCCAGCGAGGCGGACGGCAGCATGCCGATCGATCCGGTCAGCATCGATGCCTCGTCGGACAGGATGTCCCCGAAGAGGTTGCCGGTGACGATCACATCGAACTGCTTGGGATTGCGCACCAGCTGCATGGCGCAGTTATCCACGTACATGTGGCTCAATGCGACATCCGGATAGCGCTTGCCCATATCGGTGACGATGTCGCGCCAGAACTGGCTCGTCTCGAGCACGTTCGCCTTGTCCACCGAGCACAGCTTCTTGCCGCGCTTGCGGGCGAGATCGAACCCGAGCTCCGCGACTCGGCGGATTTCGGTCTCGGTGTAGGTCATCGTATCGTAGCCCTGCCGCTCGCCGCCTTCGAGCTCGCGCACACCGCGAGGCTTGCCGAAATAGATGTCGCCCGTCAGTTCGCGCAGTATCAGGATGTCCAGCCCCGCCACGACTTCCGGGCGCAACGACGACGCCCCGGCCAATTCGGGATAGAGCATGGCGGGACGCAAATTGGCGAACAGGCCCAGTTCCCGGCGCAAGCCGAGAATCGCCTGCTCGGGCCGCTGCTCGCGCGGCAAGGTATCGTACTTCCAGTCGCCGACGGCACCGAACAGGATGGCGTCTGATTTGCGGGCGAGTTCCAACGTGCTCGTGGGCAGGGGATCGCCGGTCTGATCGTAGGCGGCGCCGCCCACCGGCGCTTGTTGCAGATCGAAGTCCAGCCCGTCCAGGGCATTGAGAACCTTGACCGCTTCGGCGAGGATCTCGGGACCGATGCCGTCACCGGGCAATACAGCGATTTTCATGATAGGCGCGTCTTGAAGAAGAGTATGCGGTACGCCGCAGCCGCAGGCGCGGCTACGACCCGTAAAGCGATCGTCAGCCGAACAGCCAAGGCTGGACCGCGCGATGCTTGGCCTCGAACGCCTTGATGCTGTCAGCGCGCTCCAGCGACAACCCGATCTCGTCCAGACCGTTGAGCAGGCAGTGCTTGCGGAACGGATCGATCTCGAAGCGGATTTCCTTGCGCCCTGGCGTCGTGATCGTCTGCTGCTCCAGATCGACGGCGAGGCGATAGCCTTCGGTCGTCATCGACTCCTTCATCAGCTCGTCGACGATCTTCGCATCGAGCACGATCGCGAGCAGGCCGTTCTTGAAGCAGTTGTTGAAGAAGATGTCGGCGAAGCTCGACGCGATGATCGTCGTGAAGCCGTAGTCCTGCAGCGCCCAGGGCGCATGCTCGCGCGAAGAGCCGCAGCCGAAGTTCTCGCGGGCGATCAACACCTGGGCGCCGCGGTAACGCGGCCGATTCAGGATGAAATCCGGGTTGAGCGGACGCTTGCTGTTGTCCATGCCCGGTTCGCCGTGATCGAGATAGCGCCACTCGTCGAAGAGATTCGGCCCGAAGCCCGTGCGTCCGATCGCCTTCAGGAACTGCTTCGGAATGATGGCGTCGGTGTCCACATTCGCCCGGTCGAGCGGCACGACCAGGCCTTCGCGTGATTGAAATTTTTCCATGGATGCTGTCCTGTGCGGGAGGCTGCGCCTGGGCGATCGTCAGCTCAGCGTGCGTACATCGACGAAATGTCCGGTGACCGCGGCAGCGGCGGCCATGGCCGGACTCACCAGATGCGTGCGCCCGCCGGCTCCTTGCCGACCTTCGAAGTTGCGGTTCGACGTCGATGCGCAGCGTTCGCCGGGGGAGAGCTGGTCCTCGTTCATGCCCAGGCACATCGAGCAGCCCGGTTCGCGCCACTCGAAGCCTGCTGCGGTGAAGATCTTGTCCAGCCCCTCCTGCTCGGCCTGGCGCTTGACCTGCCCCGAACCCGGAACGACCATCGCGAGCTTCACGTTCTTGGCGACCTGGCGTCCGCGCGCGACCGCTGCGGCTGCACGCAGATCCTCGATGCGCGAATTGGTGCACGAGCCGATGAACACTTTGTCGATGGCGATCTCGGCGATCGGCGTATCGGGCGCCAACCCCATGTACTTGAGGGCTCGCTCCATCCACTCGCGCTTGGTCGGATCGGCTTCCGCGGCGGGATCCGGCACGCGACCGTCGATCGGCGCGACCATCTGCGGATTGGTGCCCCAGGTGACTTGCGGCATGATCGAGGCCGCGTCCAGTTCGACCACCTGATCGAACCGCGCCCCAGGATCGCTGTGCAGCGTGCGCCAGTAGGCAACCGCCTGCTCCCACTGCTCGGCTTTGGGCGCAAAAGGCCGGCCGCGCACGTATTCGATGGTTTTGTCGTCCACGGCCACCATGCCCGCGCGCGCGCCCGCCTCGATCGCCATGTTGCAGACGGTCATCCGGCCTTCCATGCTGAGCGAGCGGATCGCGGAGCCAGCGAATTCGATCGAATAGCCGGTGCCGCCGGCGCTGCCTATCTTGCCGATGACGGCAAGCACGACATCCTTGGCGGTAACGCCCGCGCCCAATTCGCCCTCGACGCGAATCTGCATGGCCTTGGTCTTTTTCGCGACCAGACACTGCGTGGCAAGGACATGCTCGACCTCGGAGGTGCCGATCCCGAAGGCGAGCGCGCCGAGCGCACCATGGGTGCTCGTGTGCGAATCGCCGCAGACGAGCGTCATGCCAGGAAGCGAAGCGCCCAGTTCGGGGCCGATCACGTGGACGATGCCCTGACGCTGATCGAGGAAGGGGAAATAAGCCTTGGCCCCGTGCTCCTTGATGTTCTTGTCCAGCGTTTCGACCTGCAACTTGGCGATCTTGTCGCGCATGCCCTCCAGGCCCTTGTCCCAGTCGCGGGTCGGCGTATTGTGATCCGCCGTGGCCACCACCGAGTCGATGCGCCAGACTTTGCGCCCGGCAAGCTTCAGCCCTTCGTACGCTTGCGGGCTGGTCACCTCGTGCACCAGGTGACGGTCGATGTAGATGAGGGCCGTGCCGTCCGAATCCTCGTGGACGAGATGGCTCTCCCAAAGTTTGTCGTATAAGGTCTTGGCGCTCATTGGGGGACAGGCGACGGTGAAAGCCTGAAATTATTGCACAGTTCACCTTGCGCGCAGGACCGAATCAGCATCGGCGATCGCCGCTTATTCTGAGGAGCATCAGCCCAGCCAACGCGCAGGCTCCTGCGACGGTGAAGGTCGCTGCCGGCCCCCAGGGCTCCCACACCAAGCCGCTGCCCAGCCCCCCTAACGTGCCGCCCAATCCGAAGCTCAGGCTGGAGTAGGCCGCCTGCCCTCGTGCCTGATGCGGCCCGCGGAACAGGCGATGGACCGATGCGAGGGCAGCCGAATGAAACACCCCGAACGTCGCCGCATGGAGCAATTGCGCGAAGAGCAGCACGGCTGGAATGTGCGCAGCCCAAGCGATCAGAGCAAAGCGCAGTACAGCAAGCGCGAAACTCCAGATCAGCAGCGAGTGATGACTGAAACTGCGATACAGCCAGGGCAGGCAGGCGAAAACCGCGATCTCCGCGATCACGCCGATCGCCCACAGCCAGCCGATCGCGCTCTTGCTGTAGCCCAGATCGACCAGATGGATCGAAAAGAACGTGTAATAGGGCCCGTGCGCGACCGACATGAGAAAGCAGGCAGTGATCAAAACGATCACTTCGCGCCGCTTGAGCACCTGCAGGATGGGTTCGTGCCGCTCGCCTTGCCGCGCTACCCGACTCTCGGGAACCCGCCACACGCACGCGAGTATGCCCAGCATCGTCGCCGAGACGATCCACAGCAGCGTGCCGATCGCCGCCCGATCGAGCACCCACCCGACCCCCACCACCGTCGCGATGAACCCGACCGAGCCCCACAAACGGATGCGCCCGTAGTCTCCGCCCCGCTCGCCCAGATGGTTCAGCGTGGTGGTTTCGACGAGCGGCAACGCGGCGCTCCAGAAGAAACTCCACAGCCCGATGCAGGCGAACAGCCAGACGAAACTGTGGTCGACGAACACGCCGAAGAAGCAAACCGTACCGGCCACCCCGGTCCATCGGGCGACGCCTACATGACCCCACCGCCGATCGCTCAGATATCCCCACAAGTGGGGCGCGAAGATGCGCATCGCCTGCGGCAGCGTCATCAGCACGCCGATCAGCGCCGCGGTATAGCCCAGCGAATCGAGGTAGAGCGAAAAGTACGGCGCGAACGCGCCGATGTAGCCGAAGTAGAAGAAATAGAAGCCGGCAAGTTGCCAGTACAACCCGCGAGTCACGACGCCTTCTTGCCAGCTGCGACAGCCGACATCAGGCTTCGTCGTTCTCCGCGGCGGCCGCCGCGCGCAGGCGCTCGATCACGTCCTGCGGCGCCTGCGCGGGAATTCGCGGGGTCGTGCACACGACATCCGCGTTCTGGGCGCGGTGACGCAATGCATGATCGATCAGCGTCAAGGCGAGCATGGCCTCGGCAATCGGCGTGGCGCGGATGCCGACACAGGGATCGTGGCGACCGTGCGTTTCGATGGTCGCGCTCGCCCCTTGCTTGTCGACTGTCCTGCGCGTCAGGCGGATGCTGGACGTGGGCTTGATCGCGATGCTGACGGTCACATCCTGTCCGGTGGAGATGCCCCCGAGGACCCCGCCTGCGTTGTTGGTGAGGAAGCCTTCGGGCGTCATTTCGTCCGAATGCTCGGTGCCCTTTTGGGTGATGCACTCGAACCCGGCGCCGATCTCCACCCCTTTGACCGCGTTGATGCTCATCATGTTGTAGGCGATGTCTGCATCGAGTTTGCCGTAAACCGGCTCGCCCCAGCCCACGGGAACGTTCTGCGCCACCACGTTCACTCGCGCGCCACAAGAATCGCCGGACTTGCGCAGCCTGTCCATGAAGGCTTCCAGTTCGGGCACTACGCTCTCGTCGGCGACGAAGAACGGGTTGCCGTGCACCGCTTCCCACGTCTTGAACGGGACCACGTTCGGTCCCAGCGCGGCCAGATAACCCCGGATCACGATCCCATAACGCTCGTGCAGCCATTTCTTCGCGACCGCACCGGCCGCCACCCGGACAGCCGTCTCTCGCGCCGATTGCCGCCCGCCGCCGCGATAATCGCGGATGCCGTACTTCTGCCAGTAGGTGTAATCAGCGTGGCCGGGCCGGAACAATTCGGCGATCTTGCCGTAGTCCTTGCTGCGCGCATCGACGTTGCGAATCAGGAGCCCGATCGGCGTTCCTGTCGTGCGGCCTTCGAAGACGCCGGACAGGATCTCGACGATGTCGTCTTCGCGACGCTGCGTCACGTGCCGGGAGGTGCCCGGCTTGCGCCGATCGAGTTCGACCTGGATATCTTCGGCGCTCAGGGCCATCCCGGGCGGACAGCCGTCGACGACACAGCCGATCGCGGGACCATGGCTTTCGCCGAAGGAGGTGACACAGAAAAGCGTGCCGAGGGTGCTACCGGACATTGGGGAGATCCACTCGAAAAGTGGTGGGCGCTGAGTTTAACATAGGGGCCACATCGTCCACGCACCGCGCATTGCCGCCAGGAGCAGCCCATGAAAGCGATCGTCATGACAGCGGTGGGCAACCCGGAGGTCCTGCAAACGCGCGAGATTCCGATCCCGGAATTGCCGGACGAATCGCATTGCCTCGTGCGGCTCGCCGCCGCGAGCGTCAATCCGCTCGACTGCCGCATTCGTCGGCTGAACATGTTCCACCCGAACTATTTCCCCGCCGTGCTCGGCTGCGACGGCGCCGGCGTGGTCGAACGCGCGGGGAGCGAATGCACCCGCTTCAAGCCCGGTGACGAGGTCTACTTCTTCAATGGCGGCTTGGGCGGCGCGCAAGGCGGCACCTACGCGCAATACACCGTCGTGCACGAGGCCTATCTGGCACGCAAGCCCACCGGCTCGAGCATGCAGGAGGCAGCCGCGCTGCCGCTGGTATTGATCACCGCATGGGAGGCCCTGGTCTTTCGCGCCGAAATTGAGCCCGGCCAGCGCGTGCTCGTGCATGGCGGGGCGGGAGGCGTCGGGCACATCGCCGTGCAGCTTGCCCGCTTCTTGCGGGCACGAGTCGCCGCCACCGTTGGCAGCGACGACAAGGCGGCGTTCGTCCGCTCGCTCGGCGCCGAACTCGCCATCGACTACACGGAACAGAATTTCGTCGCCGAGATCAAGACATGGACCGAGCGCGAAGGCGCAGACGTCGTGCTCGATACCGTCGGTGGGGAGACCTTTCTGCGTTCCATCGACGCCTTGCGCATCTACGGGCGATTGATCACGCTGCTCTCCACACCCATCGATCTGGCGCATGTGAACAAGGCGCGTGGCCGCAATCTGATCATCGGCTACGAGGGCATGGTATCGCCGGCGGCCATGGGCAATCACCGAGCCCGCCTCGCGCAAACCCGCATCCTGGAGCAAGGCGCTCGCCTGGTGGAGCAAGGCAAGCTCAAGGTGACGGTGGGCGAAGTGCTGCCGCTCGAGCGCGCCTCGGATGCTCACGAGCAGGTGGAGACCGGTCATACCCAGGGCAAGATCGTCCTGGAGATCCCCTGATGCGTGACCTTCGATAGAATCGACCGCTACCTTACAGGCTCACGGCTATGCGCGAATATCTCGATCTGATGCGGCACGTGCTCGAAAACGGCCAGCGCAAGAACGACCGCACCGGCACCGGCACGCTGAGCGTGTTCGGCTACCAGTTGCGCTTCGACCTGCAGCGCGGCTTTCCGCTGCTGACCACCAAGAAAGTGCATCTGAAGTCCATCATCCACGAACTGCTGTGGTTCCTGAAGGGCGACACGAACGTGCGCTACTTGAAGGAGAACGGCGTCACGATCTGGGACGAGTGGGCCGACGAGCACGGCGATCTCGGTCCGGTGTACGGCCGTCAATGGCGCTCCTGGCCGACACCCGATGGTGGGCACATCGATCAGATCAGCCAGGTGCTGGCCGAGCTGAAGAGCAACCCGGATTCGCGCCGCATGCTCGTGTGCGCCTGGAACGTCGCCGACCTGCCGAAGATGGCGCTGATGCCCTGTCATGCCTTGTTCCAGTTCTACGTGGCCGACGGCCGCCTGTCGTGCCAGCTCTATCAGCGCAGTGCCGATATCTTTCTGGGGGTGCCGTTCAACATCGCCTCGTATGCGCTGCTCACGCTGATGATGGCCCAGGTCTGCGGGCTCAAGCCGGGCGAGTTCATTCACACCTTCGGCGACACGCATCTGTATTTGAACCATCTCGACCAGGCCCGGGAACAACTCTCGCGCGAGCCTCGCCCGCTGCCGACGATGAAGCTCAATCCGAACGTCACCAGCCTCTTCGACTTCCGCTACGAAGATTTCGAACTGGTGGGCTACGAGCCTCACCCCGCGATCAAGGCGCCCGTCGCCGTCTGAGACGCGCACCAGGAGCGACCTCGATGAGCCCTTCACCCCGCGTGTCCTTGATCGTCGCGATGAGCCGCAACGGCGTCATCGGCAAGGACAACCGACTGCCCTGGCACCTGCCCGCGGACCTGAAGCGATTCAAGGAACTCACGATGGGACACACCATCGTGATGGGCCGCAAGACTTGGGCGTCGATCAACCGCCTGCTTCCCGGCCGGCGCAGCGTGATCCTCACCCGCAACCCCGAATTTCAGGTCGAAGGAGCGATCGTCGCGCATTCGCTCGAACAGGCGCTGCTCGCGGCGGGCAGCGACGACGAGGTCTTCGTCATCGGCGGCGAGGAGATTTTCCGCCTCGCCATGGCGCATGCCGATCGCATCTACCTCACCATCGTACAGGCGCAGTTCGACGGTGACACCTTCATGCCCCCCGTCGATCCGGCGCAATGGCACAAGGCGAGCAGCGAATCCCACCCGGCGACCGACACCAGCCCGCTCGCATGGTGTTTCGAGATCCACGAGCGCATCCCCGGCACCCAAGGCACGTCATGAAGCTGGCGCTTGCCGGCGCACTGCTATGGGCGCTGGTCGGCGCCGGCTCGCTGCACGCGCAGTCACCGAGCAATCTTGAAGCATTGCAGCAGCGTTCGGAGGCTGGTGATCGCAAGGCGACTCGCACACTGGCCGAAGCCTACTATCTCGGACGAGACGGCGCGCAACAGGACTTCGCCCAGGCAGCCCGATGGTATCGCCGGTTGGCGGCTCAAGGCGATGCGGCGGCCCAGACCACCCTCGGACTCATGTATGCACGCGGGATAGGCGTCGACAAGGACATGACCGAGGCGCGCAAGTGGTGGAGCCTTGCCGCGGCGCAGAACGACCCGGGCGCCCAACACAACCTCGGCATGGTGTTCCTCGAAGGCCAAGGCGTCGCACCCGACCCGTCTCATGCCCTGCACTGGTTCCGACGCGCGGCCGCACGCGGTCATGTGCTCGCGCAGCGCATCGCGGGCCTCATGTACATCGAAGGCAACGGCACCGAGCGCGATGCCCTGACCGGCGCGGTGTGGCTCGTCATCGCCGCCGAACGCGGCGACGAGGGCGCCCAGGAAGCGCTCAAGACACTGAGCCCGCGGATAGGCGCCGAGACCCTCTCGCAGGCCCGATCGCGGGCCGCACCGTGGCTGGCGAAATACAGTCAGCAGCGTTGAGCGGGCGCCCGACCTCAGATCTTGGGCAGCGTCACGCCCTGTTGTCCTTGGTACTTGCCGCCCCGGTCGCGGTACGACGTCTCGCAGATATCGTCGGCGGCCGCTTCGAGAAAAATCACTTGCGCCACGCCTTCGTTGGCGTAGATCTTCGCGGGCAAGGGCGTCGTGTTGGAGAATTCGAGGGTCACGTGCCCCTCCCATTCGGGCTCGAGCGGCGTGACATTGACGATGATGCCGCAGCGCGCGTAGGTCGACTTGCCCAGGCAGACGACCAGCACGTTGCGCGGGATCCGAAAGTACTCCACCGTGCGCGCCAGGGCAAAGGAGTTGGGGGGGATGATGCAGTAATCGCCCCGCACGTCGACGAACGACTTCTCGTCGAAGGCCTTGGGGTCGACGATCGTGCTGTTGAGATTGGTGAAGAGCTTGAATTCGCTCGAGCAGCGCAGATCGTAGCCATAGCTCGATGTCCCGTAGGACACGATGCGCTGACCTGCGACTTCCTTCACCTGCCCCGGCTCGAACGGCTCGATCATGCCGTGCTCGGCCGCCATCCGGCGGATCCAGCGATCCGATTTGATGCTCACGACGTGCTCGCCTCCCTGCGTGCTCGTTCGTATTCCCGCGCGACCTAGGTGTTCTGCACCACGATCTTGGGAAACGCCGAGGAATGATCCTGCTGTTTGTCGGCCAGCTTCACGGCCACGCGCCGCGCGATCTGCCGGTAGATCTGGGCGGCTCGCGAATCCGGCGCCGCCACCACGGTGGGACATCCGGAATCGGCCTGCTGGCGAATATCGATGTCCAGCGGGATGCTGCCAAGGACTTCGACGCGGTAATCCTTCGCCATGCGATCGGCGCCGCCTTCGCCGAAGATGTGCGATTCGTGACCGCAGTTCGGGCACACGTGGGTGCTCATGTTCTCGACGATGCCGAGAATGGGAATGTTCACCTTCTCGAACATCTTGAGCCCCTTGCGGGCGTCGAGCAACGCGATGTCCTGGGGCGTAGTCACGATGACCGCGCCCGTCACCGGCACGCGCTGCGCCAACGTGAGCTGGATGTCGCCGGTGCCCGGCGGCAGATCGACCACGAGGTAATCGATGTCCTTCCAATGCGTTTCGTTCAACAGTTGCTCGAGCGCTTGCGTGACCATCGGCCCACGCCAGACCATGGGCGTTTCTGTGTCGATCATGAAGCCGATCGACATCGCCTGCACGCCATGGCCGACCATCGGCTCGATGCGCTTGCCGTCCTTGGACTCGGGACGCCCCTTGATGCCGAGCATGGTGGGCTGCGACGGACCGTAGATGTCGGCATCGAGCATGCCGACCGTCGCGCCTTCGGCGGCCAGCGCCAGCGCGAGATTGACCGACACCGTGCTCTTGCCGACACCGCCCTTGCCGGAGGCCACGGCCACGATGTTCTTCACGTTCGGCACCAGCTTCACGCCGCGCTGGACCGCATGCGACACGATCTTGCTCGTGACGAGCACATCGACGCTGTCCACGCCGGGGATGGCCTTGATCTGCTCGGCAATCGCCTTGCGAGTGCTGTCGAAAACCGTCTTGGCCGGATAGCCCAGGACAATCTCGATGCCGACCGCTGCACCGTCGATCTTGACGGACTTGACGCTCTTGCCGGCCAGATAGCTCTTGCCGGTATCGGGGTTGATGAGGGTGTCGAGTTGCGCCTCGACCTGCTCGCGGGTGATTGCCACGGCGGTACTCCTGATTTCGATCGATCGATTCTAGCGAATTAAGTCTGCCGCCGGGGACCGGCGACGAGGCATCACATCCCTGTCGGCACTGTGGTCTGACACGACCGACGCAGAGGCGTTTCGCCTCGCCTACCCCAGCGCAAGTGCTAGGCCCTGGCCCCGAGCGGCTGAGCGGGAACGACAGGGATCGGGATATTCCTACTGCTAGAATCGGGTCTTTATCCGGGTGATGCCTCGATGCCCCGCCGACTCCTCGTTACTTCAGCCTTGCCGTACGCCAACGGCGCGATCCACCTTGGACACTTGGTCGAGTACATCCAGACCGACATCTGGGTACGCTTCCAGCGCATGCAGGGTCACGAGGTCACCTATGTGTGCGCCGACGACACGCACGGCACCCCGATCATGTTGCGCGCGCAGTCCGAGGGGATCACGCCCGAAGCGCTGGTCGAGCGCGTGTACGGCGAGCACACCCGCGACTTCTTCGGCGGCGAAGAGGCCCTGCGAAGCGGCAAGCTGGGCGGCTTTCTCGTCAGCTTCGACAACTATCACAGCACCAACTCCCCGCAGAACCGAGCGTTCTGTGAAGACGTCTATACCCAGCTGAAAAACGCGGGGCTGATCCAGATTCGCTCGGTCGAGCAGTTCTTCGACCCGGTGAAGTCGATGTTCCTGCCGGACCGCTACATCAAGGGCGAATGCCCGAAGTGCGCGGCCAAGGACCAGTACGGCGATTCCTGCGAAGTGTGCGGCTCGACCTATTCGCCGACCGATCTCAAGAACCCCTATTCCGCAGTCTCGGGTGCCGCCCCCGTGCGCAAAGCCTCCGAGCATCATTTTTTCCGCCTGTCCGATCCGCGCTGCGAGAGCTTCCTCAGGCAATGGACACAAGGCGGCGAGCACGTCCAGAGCGAAGCGGGCAACAAGTTGAAGGAATGGTTGGGCGAACCGGGCGAGAACAAGCTCGCCGACTGGGACATCTCGCGCGACCCCCCCTATTTCGGCTTCGAGATCCCGGGCACCGACGGGCAGAAATTCTTCTACGTCTGGCTCGATGCGCCGGTCGGCTACTTCGGCAGCTTCCGTCACTACTGCGAACGCGTCGGCAAGACGCAAGCGCAGATGGATGCCTACCTGCGCCCGGGCAGCGACACCGAACTCGTCCACTTCATCGGCAAGGACATTCTTTATTTCCATGCCTTGTTCTGGCCTGCGATGCTCGAGCATGCCGGCTATCGCACGCCGAGCAAGGTCTTCGCCCACGGCTTCCTCACCGTCAACGGCGAGAAGATGTCGAAGTCTCGCGGCACCTTCATCACTGCCCGCAGCTACCTCGACCTCGGCCTCAATCCCGAATGGCTGCGCTACTACTACGCAGCCAAGCTGGGCGCGACCATGGAAGACATCGATCTGAACCTCGATGACTTCGTGGCACGCGTGAACAGCGATCTGGTGGGCAAGTTCGTGAACATCGCCAGTCGCTGCGCCGGCTTCCTCTCCAAGCGCTTCGGCGGCGTCCTGGCCGAAACGGACGCCGGTGCCAGCGAGGTGATGGCGCTGCTCGCACAATCGGCGCAAACCGTGGCGACGCATTATGAGGACCGAGAATTCGGCAAGGCGATCCGCCGCATCATGGAACTCGCGGATGCCGCCAATCAATACGTCGACGCGCAGAAGCCCTGGGAGCTTGCGAAAGACCCGGCCAATGCGCCGCGTCTGCACGCGGTGTGCTCCACGGCCATCGGATTTTTCCGCGTGCTGACCCTGTATCTGAAGCCGGTGCTGCCGCGCCTGGCGGAGCAGGTCGAGGACTTCCTCAACATCGCCCCGCTGAGCTGGTCCGACGCGCAGCGTACGCTGCCCGCCGGTCATCGCATCGACGACTACAAACACTTGATGACCCGAATCGACACGAAACAGGTGGCCGCCTTGGTAGACGCGAACAAAGAATCCCTGCAACCCACGCCCGCACCTTCACCCGCTCGTCATGCCGAGCAGCAACAGCACGCAGAGAAGCCGGCCGCATCCGCGCACATCAACATCGACGACTTCGCCAAGGTCGATCTGCGCGTGGCCCGGATCGTGAATGCCGATCATGTCGCCGGCGCCGACAAGCTGCTCAAGCTCGATCTGGACGTCGGCGTGCTCGGCACACGGACGGTGTTCGCCGGCATCAAGTCCCGCTACGACCCCGAGCAATTGAAGGGGCGTCTGACGATCGTCGTCGCCAATCTCGCGCCGCGCAAGATGAAGTTCGGCACCTCAGAAGGCATGATTCTCGCCGCGAGCGACGACTCCGGCGGGCCGTTCCTGTTGGCCGTCGACGATGCCGCCAAGCCGGGCATGAAGGCGAAGTAATGCGCCTGCGGGGGATGCTGGCCCTGACACTGGCCCTGACCCTGATCGCGGCGTTGCCCGCCTTCGCCCAACCCGAGCAGGTCCACTTTGCCGGCATCGGCGAGTTCGACGGTGCACCAGTGGCGCTGAGCGCGTGGCTGTACCGGCCAGCGGGTGCCGGGCCCTTCCCGGCTGTCGTCATCATGCACGGCTGCAGCGGCATGCACGACCGGGAAGGCAATCTGACCCGCGGCTACCGCTATCGCGCCGAATTGCTGCGCGACCTGGGCTATGTCGTATTGCTTCCGGACAGCTTCGGACCGCGCGGATATCGCAGCATCTGCAGTCTGCGTCCACGCCCCGTGCTACCCGGTCGCGACCGGGTCCGCGACGCCCACGCGGCCGCGAACTGGCTGGCCCAACAGCCCGACGTCGATCCCGGCGGCATCGCACTTGCGGGGTGGTCCAATGGCGGCGCCACAGTGCTGGCGGCAATGCAACGTGCGCCCGCAGATCTTCCCCGCTTCCGGGCGGCGATCGCCTTCTACCCGAGTTGCAGCGCTGCGGCGCGCCGCGACCCGCCCTATGCGCCCTACGCGCCGCTGCTGATCCTCATCGGCGAGGCCGACGACTGGACGCCCGCGGCGCCCTGCGTGGAACTGGCCAAGCGCGCGGATACGAGCCTCGCCCCGCTGACGGTCGTCACGTTTCCGGAGGCTCACCATGCTTTCGACAGCATCGGTGCCCCGCTGCGGCGCCGGGAAGACGTGGGCAATGCCAACAGCCCCACAGGCCGGGGGGCGACGGTGGGCGAGCATCCCGTCGCTCGGGAGCAGGCCAACGCCCGCATGCGCGAGTTCCTCGAGCGCCATCTCGCCCGCCGGCACTGAACACCGCCGAACCGATCGATCACAAGGAGCCTCCTCATGCGCATCGAGCGCGTCGAAGCCGAAGCACTCTCCATTCCCCTCAGCCGCGATTTCGGCGGCAGCACCTATCACGTCACCAAGCGCTGCACGGTCATCACCCGTGTGTACGGCAGCGACGGCGTGGTGGGCGAGGTCTACAACGGCGACAACCGGGATCATGCCATCGACATTGCACGCATGGTCCGCGAGATACTCGCCCCGCTGGTGATCGGCGAGGATCCCTTCGCCATCGAACGCCTGTGGCAGAAGATGTTCGCACTGAGCATCGCCGCGGGCGAGCGCAAGCATCTGCTCGAAGCCATTGCCTGCATGGATTGTGCGCTCTGGGATCTGATGGGCAAGACGCTGAAAAAGCCTGTGCGCGATCTGCTCGGCGGCTACTGCGATCGCCTGCCCATCATCTCGATCGGCGGCTACTACGTCGAAGGCAAGACCTACGCCGACATCGGTCGCGAGATGCAGATGTATCGGGATGCCGGCATGGCCGGCTGCAAGTTCAAGGTGGGCGGCCTGACACCGGAAGAAGACGCCAAGCGGGTGCAAGCGGCGCGCGCGGCCGCAGGCGACGACTTCGTCCTGATGGTCGATGCCAATCGCGGCTGGAACGTTCAGGATGCGATCCGTTTCGCCCGCCTGGTCGAGCCGCTCGGCATTCGCTGGTTCGAGGAGCCCTGCCACTGGTACGACGATGCGGCCATGATGGCGCAGGTGCGCAAGGCGACCCGCATTCCGATCACCGCCGGCCAGTGCGAGATCACCAGCCAAGGCGTGCGGCGTCTGGTCGATGCCGGCGCGGTGGATCTGGTGAACTACGATGTCTCCGAAGGCGGCGGGGTCACCGACTGGCGCCGGGCCGCCGCGCTATGCGGTGCCGCCGGCGTGCACATGGCGCACCATGAAGAATCGCAGATCTCGATCCATCTGCTGACTTCGATTGCGCACGGCACCTATGTCGAATGCTTCGGCGATCCGGAGCGCGACCCGGTGTGGCAGACCGTCTGGGCGAATCGGCCCAAGGTCAAGGACGGCATGTTCGAACTGCCGAGCGGGCCGGGATTCGGCATCGAACTCGACCGCAAGCTGGTGCAGAAGTACCGCGTCGCCTGAGGGGTGCGGCACCTGGAGCGCGCGATCAGCCGATCGTGCGCTCGCGGGTGATCGCCGTCAGGATGCCTTGCATGATCGCCTCGGGCGTGGGCGGACAGCCGGGCACGGCGACATCGACCGGAATGACGTTCGACACCCGCCCGCAGGACGCATAACTTTCGCCGAACACCCCGCCGGTGCAACCGCAATCGCCGATGGCCACGACTAGCTTGGGATCCGGCGTCGCCTCGTACGTGCGCTTCAAGGCCACTTCCATGTGGCGTGACACCGGCCCGGTGACGAGCAGCATGTCGGCATGCCGCGGACTGGCCACGAACTTGATCCCCAGGCCCTCGACGTTATAGTGCGCCGTCTGCGCCATGTGGATCTCCAGTTCGCAACCGTTGCACGACCCGGCATCCACGTGGCGAATCGAAAGCGAGCGACCGAAGCGGCGCAGAATGGCATCGTCCAGACCTTGCTTGGTCACGCGCAAGGCATCGTCGACCTGCACCTCGACGTCGGTGACGATGCCCGATCGGGCAATCTGTTTCAGCAGGGTGTACATGGCGGATCTGCCTCGCTCGGCGTGTACTTATAAGTCATGGCCGCTGTAGCTCAGGTTGAACGACTTGTTGATCAGCGGGAAGTCCGGAACGATATTGTCCATCACCGCACGTTCGAGCAATGGCCAGTTCTGCCAGGACGGATCGTGCGGATGCAGACGCCGTATCCGGGTGTGCGCATCGACTTCGACCGCCACGAGCACCTCGCCGCGCCAGCCCTCGATCAGCCCGACGCCGAAACCGCCCGCGTCGTCGAGCGGCTGGCGCACCGGTCCCGCTTGAGCCTGCCCGAGCAGCACGCGGATCAGGCGCAAGGACTCGAGCACTTCGTCGAAACGCACCGATACACGGGCAGCCACGTCGCCCTCGCCATGCGTCGCCATGCGCACCTCGAACCGATCGTAAGGCGCACACGGATGATCGACTCGCAGGTCGGCGGCGAGACCGCTTGCACGACCCGCGAACCCGGTCAGCCCCATGCTTTGAGCGAGTTCTGGGGCCACCCGCCCAGCGCCCATGAATCGATCCTGGACGCCGGCATGCTCGTCGTAGATGGCGCGCAGCGTTCTGACTTCGCTCTCGAGCAGCCCGCACAGTTCGAACAGCCGCTGCGGCCCCTCGGGCGGCATATCGAGGGCGACGCCGCCCGGCACGATGAGATCCATCAGGTAGCGATGGCCGAAAAGTTGCGCATTGACGCGCAATGCCAGTTCCTTCAGGCGCCAGAACTGAAAGAAGCCGAAGGACAGCGCCACGTCGTTGCCGAGATAGCCCAGGTCGCCGAGATGATTGTGTATGCGCTCCAACTCGAGCGCGATCGCCCGCAGCCATACCGCGCGCGGTGGCGCTTGCAGGCGGGCGATGCTCTCCGCCGCTTGCGCATAGGCCCATGCGTAAGCCACGGTCGAGTCGCCGCTCACGCGCCCGACCAGACGCGCCGCCTGCTCGATAGCCATGCCCTCAGCGAGCTTCTCGATGCCCTTGTGCTTGTAGCCCAGCCGCTCCTCCAGACGCAGAACGGACTCCCCGACGATGGAGAAGCGGAAGTGCCCGGGTTCGATCGTGCCCGCATGCACGGGCCCGACCGGAATCTCGTGCACGCCTTCGCCTTCCACGCGGACGAAGGGATAGTGGTCCGCGCCCGGTTCGAATGCGGCGCCGAGCGCCTGCCCCTTGCGCAGGGGAAACACCCCGCCAGGCCAGGCGCCATGACGCAGCCATTTGCGCGAATCGGAGCTGCCCTGCGCATGCACACCGAGCAGATCGTACGTCGCCCGCTGCATTCGGCCCGCGGCAGGAAACACGTCGGCAATGCTCGGGTAGTGGGGATGATCCGGGCCCAGCGCGACCCGCAGACACAGCAGGCCCGTGCCTGTGAGCAAGGCCACCCGCAGGGCAAAACCTCGTCCCTGATCCGTATCGTCGCAGCCCCACAATGCCAGCAGCCGCGCGCCTTGCGCCTGCGCCTGCGCGCACACCTCGTGCAGCTGCTCGGGCGCGATCTCGGCCTGCGCCGCCTGCACGGCACCGGGGATCGACTGAAGTTGGAGGTTCGGAGCAGTGTGCATCGCTATCCGATCAAGGCTGCTGCCTGCCGATACCACTGGTCGAGATACGGCGGGATGTACAAGCCGAGCATCAGGACGAGCAGCAGATGCAGAAACACCGGCAGCAGCGCCGGCTGATGCGGTAGGCGCCGCGCGTTGGACTGGCCGAAGACCATGGGCTGCACCTTGCCGAATATCGCCGCGAACGCCACGGCCAGACCGAACAGCAGGAACGGCGTCGCCCACGGATGCTCGTGCATCGCGGTCGTCAGTATCATGAACTCGCTGGTGAAGACCCCGAACGGCGGCACACCGAGGATCGCCAGCGAACCGAGCGCCAGGCCCCAACCGATGGTCGGATTGCGCTCGATCAAGCCGCGAATGTCGGCCATGTTCTGCGTCCCGGTCTTTTGCACCGCATGCCCCACGGCGAAGAAGATTCCCGATTTGGTCAGGGAATGCACCGTCATGTGTAGCAGCCCGGCGTAGGCCGCCACCTTGCCGCCCATGCCGAAAGCGAAGGTGATGATGCCCATGTGTTCGATCGACGAATATCCGAACAGCCGCTTGATGTCGCGCTGACGGGAGAGGAACAACGCGGCCACCACCACCGTCAGCAGGCCGAAGCCCATCATCAGCTGGCCGGTGAACTCGGTGCCGAGGGCGCCGTCGACCAGCACCTTGCTGCGTATCACCGCATACAAGGCGACATTGAGCAGCAGCCCGGAGAGTACGGCCGAGATAGGGGTCGGCCCTTCGGCGTGCGCGTCGGGCAGCCAGTTGTGCAGCGGCACCAGGCCGACCTTGGTGCCATAGCCCACCAACAGGAACACGAACGCGAGCGACATGACCGTGGGCTCGAGCTGATGGCGCACCTCGTAGAGTTGCGTCCACAGCAGCGACACGGTTCCACCCCCCAGCACTTTCTCGGCGGCGAAGTAAATGAGGATCGTGCCGAACAGCGCCTGCGCAAGACCCACGCCGCACAGGATGAAGTATTTCCACGCCGCCTCGATGCTGGCCGGCGTGCGATACAGGCTCACGAGCAGCACGGTCGAGAGCGTCGCGCCCTCCATGGCCACCCAGAGTATGCCCAGGTTGTTGGTGAGCAAGGTGACCAGCATGGTGAACATGAAGAGCTGGTAGGCGCCGTGATACAACCGCAACCGAACCGCGGTGACGCGTCCGTGTTCCTCTTCGACCCGCATGTACGGCCGGCTGAACACCGCCGTGGTGAAGCCGACGAGGCAGGTGAGCGCGACCAGGAACACGTTGAAGGGATCGACGAAAAATTGTTCATCGAAGGCGGTCATGGGCCCCGACCCGATCACGCGCACGACCAGCAGCGCCGCCGCCACCAACGTGGCGAGACTGAATACGATGTTGATCTCTGGGGCGTAGCGCTTGTGACCGAGCAGCGCCAGCAGCGCGCTGCCCAGCAGCGGAACCCCGAGAACCCAGACGATTTCCACTCGGTTTTTCCTCAGTCTTCTCTCAGTCTTCTCTCAGTCTTCCTTCAGCTTTTCCATATGGCGAATGTCGAGCGAATCGAAGGTCTCGCGGATATGGAAGAAGAAGATGCCGAACACGAAGGTACCTACCAGAACGTCGAGCGCGATGCCCAGTTCCACCACCAGGGGCATGCCGTAAGTCGCACTGGTGGCGGCGAAGAACAAGCCGTTCTCCATGGCGAGAAAGCCGATGACCTGAGGCACGGCCTTGCGCCGCACGATCATCATCAGGAACGACAACAGCACACTGGCGAGCGCGATTCCGAGGGTCGATCGCGTCACGGTCCCCGCGAGTTGAGAGATCGGCGTGGCCAGTGCGAATGCGAAGATCACGAGCCCGATACCCGCCAGCATGGTCGTGGGCACGTTGATCAGGGGTTCGACATCCCAGCGCACGTTCAGTCGAACGATGAGGCTGTGCAGCACGATCGGCAGCACGATCACCTTGAGTCCCAAGGTCAGGGCCGCCGAGATCCAGAGGTGACTCTGACCCGTGCTGTAGGCGACCATGGCGGTCGACACGCTCAAGACGAGACCCTGCCAGGCGAACAGGCGTACGAGCGAAAGCACTCTGCGCTGAGAGAGCATGGCGAAGGCAATGATCAACAGGATCGTCGCCGCCAGGTTCACCCATTGCTCAGTCATGCGCTCGCCTCGTCAGACATCGGTCAGAAAATGGACCAGCATGCCGAGCACGGCCAGCAGGAACGCCGTGCTCAGAAACTCCGGTGCGCGGAAGACGCGGAACTTCGCCGAGACTGTCTCGAGCACGGCGAGCCCCGCCCCGGCCAGCGCAAGCTTGGCCGCTGCCGCTGCCACGGCCAAGGGCAGACCCAACCAGTCGCTGCCTTCGGCGATCCCCCAGGGCACGAAGAGCGCAATGCCGATCGTCATGTACGCGAAGAGCTTGATCGCGGCGGCCCACTCCACCAAAGCGAGATGGCGCGCCGAGTATTCGAGGATCAAAGCCTCGTGGATCATCGTCAGCTCGAGGTGCGTGGTCGGGTTGTCGACCGGGATGCGCGCATTCTCCGCCAGCAGCACCATCAGGAAGGCCACGGCCGCGCAGGCGAGGCCGGGATGGATCGCGAATTCTCGATGGGCGAGCGTTTCGACGATGGTGGTCAGCGCCGTCGATCCGCTCAGAAAGGCCGCCGTGAACAGCGTCATGAGCATGGCGGGTTCGGCCAGAAATCCGATCAGCATCTCGCGCCGCGCGCCGATGCCGCCGAAGGCGGTACCGATGTCCATCGCCGCCAGCGAAATGAACACGCGCGCGAGCGCGAAGATCCCGACCAGCGCGATGATGTCGGCAGCGAATGCGAATGGCAGATCGGTGGCCAGCACGGGCACGATGCCCGCCGCCAGCCACATGCAACCGAAGAGCACATAGGGCGTGGCCCGAAACAGCGCCGATGCGTTGTGGGCGACCACTGCCTCCTTGTGGAACAAGCGCCAGAGCAGGAAGTACGGGCGCAGTATGCCGGGCCCTTTGCGGTTCTGAAGCCATGCACGGCACTGGTTCACCCAGCCGAGCAACGCGGGCGCGGCCAGCACGACGAACACCGACTGCAGGATCTGGAACGCGATGCCGGCAGCGTCCATCACCGCACGAACACCAGCAGCGCGATCAAGGTGACGAAGCTGTAGAGCAGGTAAGTGCTGATGCGCCCCTGCTGCAGCTTGCCTATGCGGGCCGAGAGGTACTCCACCGCGCGCGCGATCGGCAGGTAGAAACCATGCCAGTGCTTGTCCTCCACCCTCAATTCGAACTTGGGCTGTGCGTCCTCGGGATTGGGCACACGCTGAGCGATCCTGAATATCGGCGCGAAGATGACGCGTATGGACTGGCCGAATCCCTCGGAAGAATCCTGCATGCGGGCCGTCTGTTCGGGAAAGCCGCAATCCCACGGCGGCGCGCGCCGCAGCCGCCCATGGAAGCAGACCCGCACGGTGACATAGGTGATCAGAACCACCACGGCGATGACGAGCAGGAACACGATGGGCCCGTAACTCGCCCGGGCCTGCGTGGAAGGCACCAGCCACAGCACACCCGCTTCCAATGCAGACGGCGGCAAGCCCGCCCCTGCCACCGACAGGCTCACCTGGTTGAGCAGCCCGACCACCGTGCTCGGGAAGACACCCAGCACCAGGCACCATACCGCGAGCCACGCCATGCCCAGGCGCTCGAACAAGCTCGCGTCCTCTTCGCCATGACCGTGCGCGTGTTCGCTGACGACGCCTCGGGGTTGCCCGAGAAAAGCGATCCCGAACGCCTTGACGAAGCACCGGGCAGTGAGCGCAGCAGCAAGGGCGAGCATGGCGGCGAGCAAAGGCACAAGACTGCGCAACACCCCGTTGTCGAGCTGGCCGGCCTGCAAGGCCGTTTGCAGCATCAGCCATTCGGACACGAAGCCGTTGAGCGGCGGCAAGGCGGATATGGCGAGCGACCCGACCAGGAAATAGCCCGCGACCTGAGGCATCCGGTGGATGAGCCCCCCCATCTCGTTCAGATTGCGCATGCCCGTCGAACGCAGCACCGTTCCCGCGCCGAGGAACAGCAAACTCTTGTACGCCCCATGATTGAGGCAGTGATAGAACGCACCGATCAGCCCCAGCGCGCCCGCTTCGGGGTGGCCGCTGCCGAAGAAAATCATCGCCAGCCCCAACCCGACCAGGATGATTCCGATGTTTTCCACCGAGGAATAGGCGAGCAGACGTTTGAGATCGTTCTGCTGCAACGCATAGAGGATGCCGAACAAGGCCGTCGTCGCCCCCATGCCGGCGACGAGCAGCCCCCACTGCCACATGGGCGAACCGATCAGATCGAAGACAACGCGAACCAGGCCGTAGATCGCCGTCTTGAGCATCACGCCGCTCATCAACGCCGACACCGGAGAAGGCGCGGCCGGATGGGCGTCCGGCAACCAGACGTGCAGGGGCATCATTCCGGCCTTGGCACCGAAGCCGACCAGTGCCAGCAGGAAAGCGACGCTTGCCCAGAACGGCGTCAACTGCGCCTGACGCAAGGCATCGAAGCTGTAGGCCTCGACACCGGCCTCGTGCAGTACGCCGAAGCAAAGCAGGATGGAGAGCGCGCCGATGTGCGCAATGAGAAGGTAGATGAATGCGGCCCGCCGGATCGTACCCTGCCGGTGCTCGGTGACCACCAGGAAGTACGATGACAACGCCATTGCCTCCCATGCCACCATGAACATGTAGGCGTCGTCCGCCAGCAGGACGAAGGTCATGCTGGCGAGAAACCAGTGATACTGCAGGGAGAGAAGCCTCAGCTTCTGTACGCTCTCGCTGCGGAAATAATCGCTCGCATAGAGGGTGATCCCGAAGGAGCAAACGCCCAGCAGGCACAGGAAGAAGGCCGACAACCCATCGAGCCGCACGTGGAAGGGCAGGTCAGGCAAACCCAGCGGCAACGTCAACGTGTCTGCGGGGTCGCCGAGCGTGCGCAATGCGAGTGCTGCCAGAGCGAAGGACACCAGTGCACTGAGGGGAAACACCCCCCGCGCAACGAACCGCGCTCGCTCACTCTCCAGCAGACTGAACGCCCCCAGGGCGAGCCAAGCCAACCCGATCCCGACCGCAGCTTCAGCGGAGGGAAAGGAGGCGAGATTCATGAAAAGGATGAGTGCGGGTCGGTGTTCACGAGACCGCGACGCTCTCTTGCGAGAACTGTACGGCGAAGATAGTTCGATCGATGATAGCAAACGCACGGCGCGACCGGCAATGCGATGCCACTCGCCGACGCCGACCGATATAATCGACGCTTCCAGAGCCCATGACCCGACCATGCAGGATCTCACCCGTCATCTGGTTATCGTCGGCCGCGTGCAAGGCGTGGGATTTCGTCACGCGATGACTCGCCGGGCCGCCTCGCTCGAGCTCAGAGGCTGGGTTCGCAATCGCCTGGACGGCAACGTCGAGGCCTTGATCCAGGGGACCCCGGACGCGGTCGCCGCGATGATCGCGTGGGCGCGGCACGGCCCGCGGACGGCAGATGTCGATCGCGTCGAGGTCGAACCCGACGAAGGCGAGTTCACGGCGTTCGAGCAGCGACCCACGGCCTAGCCAACGCATCCGTGCGGCCGATCAGCGAGAGCGCAGTCGCTTCCGCTTGCCTGGAATGGATTGAGAGCGCATCGCCTTCACGTCCAGCATATGAAAGCGCTTGGAAAGCACGGCTTGGCTGTGCGACCATAGAGCCACCGAGCGAGTTCGCCCGACGCCAAGCGTGCGAGCCTCGCCTTTTCCCCGATCGCTTTCCACAAGGTGAACACGCATGAAGGATGAAGCGCGCCCCATTCAGCGCGGAAGCGCAGCGCAGCGTGCGACGCGCGCGCCTTCCGGCACCCAGAGCATTCAGCGCGCGGCCCGCCTGCTGCGCGAACTGGCGGCCCGCAATCGACAAGGCATGCGGTTGATCGATGTCGCGCACAGCTCCGGCCTGCAGCGCCCAACCGTCCACCGCATGCTGAAGTGCCTCGCGGCGGAGAGCCTGGTGTCGCAAGACCCGCAGTCGCGGCGCTACTTCCTCGGTCCGCTCGTATTCGAACTGGGCATCACGGCCGGCCCCCGGTTCAACATCCGGGACTTGTGCGCGGACGCACTCGACCGCATCGCCGCCGAAACAGGCGACACCGTCTTCCTCACGATACGCAGCGGCGACGATTCGCTCTGCGTCGACCGTCGCGAGGGCGCCTTCCCGATCAAGACCTTCACGGTCGACGTCGGCGTGCGTCGGCCCCTGGGAGTCGGCGCCGGCAGCCTGGCGATCCTCACCGCGCTCCCTGAAGAGGAGATCGAGGAGATCGTCGGTCGCATCGCCAATCGTTTGTCGGCATTCGGACGCCTCACCGCCCCCGAACTGCTCGCCCTGGTCAAACGCGCGCGCAAGGTGGGCTACGTCTTGAACGACGTGCGCACGCTCTCGGGCGTCGCGGCGATCGGCGCCCCGATCTTCGATGCGAGCGCCCGCCCGATCGCCGCCATCAGCGTCTCCGCGATCACGTCGCGCATGACGCTCACACGGCAGCGCGAACTGGCCGAAGTCTTGCGCCGGGAGATCCGCTCGATCGAAAAGAAGCTTGCACGATAACGACCGTACTCACATTGCCCAACTCTTCGCGAATCCACGACCCCTCATGAATCCTAGCTTCCGCATTGCAGCCATCTCGTTGTGTCTGGGCGTCCTCGCACCGAGCATCCAACCTGCGCAAGCGCAGGCGCCGGGCGCCTATCCGTCTCGCACCGTGCGCTTCATCGTGCCCTTCGCTCCGGGCGGGGGCACCGACGTCGTCGCGCGCGCCATCGCGACTCGGCTGAGCGATCTTTGGGGCCAGCCCGTCGTCGCCGACAACCGCCCCGGAGCAGCCACCACCATAGGCATCGACTTGGCGGCCAAGGCGCCCCCCGACGGCTACACCATCGTTCTGGCGAGCACCAGCTACGGCATCAATGCAGCCTCGGGACGCAAACTGCCCTACGACCCGCTCAAGGATCTCGCCTTCATCACGCAGGCGGCGTTGCAGTCGTATGTCATCACGACGCACCCCGCCCTGCCCGTCAAGTCGGTGAAGGAATTCATTGCCCTGGCCAAGGCCAAGCCCGGCGCGCTCGCGTACGGCTCGCCAGGTGCGGGCAGCGGCAGTCATCTGGTCGTCGAACTGTTCCAGCAGATGACCGGCACGAAGATGCTGCACATTCCCTACAAGGGCTCGGGGCCTGCGCTGACCGACCTGATCGGCGGTCAGACGCAATTCATGTTCGCCACCATCCTGGCGGTGGCGCCCCACCTGAAATCCGGGCGGCTGAAAGGGCTCGCGACGAGCGGCCCGCGTCGATCGAAAGCGCTTCCCGAACTGCCGACTGCCGTCGAAGCCGGCGTTGCCGGCTACGTCACGACTTCCTGGAGCGGCGTGATGGCCCCTGCGGCAACTCCCGCGGAGATCCAGGAGAAGATCCATCGCGATGTCGTCAAGGTGCTCGCCATGCCCGAGGTGCGCAAACGCCTGGAGGCCGACGGCGGCGAACCAGTGGGCAGCACGCCGGCGGAATTCGCGGCCCTCATCCGCCACGAGATCACGACCTGGGGCAAGGTGATCAAGTCCGCAGGACTCTCCACGGAGTGACGTTCGCGCGAAGCATCGAGAGTCGTTGCCCCCGATGCTTCGCGAGCGCTGACGCGCTGCCCGGATGCTATCCGAGGCCGATCAACTGGCCGTCGCGACCGGGCTGCGCTGCGTGCTGGCCGGAATAGTCGCTGCGGTCAGTGTGCGGATGTTCGGCAAGGTCTCGCAGCGCTGTGCAAGATCGAGCAGCGCCTTCGCACCGGGGGTGCCCAACACGCGCCCCGCGCAATCCATGAACTTCTGCACGGCCAAGGCTTCAGTCACCGGCCACTCCGGGGAGCCCGGGACCCGATCGACGCGCATGGAAAACTTGCCTTTGCTCGTCTCAACCTCGATGTCGCTATAGCCGACCACCCCGGAGAACGTGCCCTCGGCGGGGATGCGATAGCGCTCGACCTTCGACATCAGTGCGCGCACAGGCGGGCGCATCACCATGGCATCGGTGAAGGTCTCCAGCGTGAGCTTGCGGTCGTGCAGCAGCGCCGCCATCACATACTCGATGCTGAACTTGCCCTCCAGGCCGGTGTGCGGATTGGTGCTGACCAGCGCCGTGTCGGATCCGGGCAGGAAACCCACGCGCACGCGCTTCACATCATCGGCCGGGATGTCGTGCTTGGCCATCAATTCGAGCATGCCGCCGATCGGCCGGTGATTGCAGTAGCAGCACGGCCAGTTCTTGACGTAGATGCCCGGACTGATGGCTTGCCACGGCTTGCCCATGTGAGCGACCAGTTCGGCGAACGGCTTGCCGTCATCCCCGGCGTAGGTCTCGAAGAAATTGTTCTTGCCATCGAAGATCGCGGCGTCGGCCGTGAAACCGCGCTTGGCCATCATCGCCGAGAAGACACCGACGCGCGCGGCGTGCCCCGCGTGAAAAGGCTTCGTCATCGTGCCGAAGTTGCGCACCAGCCCGGAAACCTGCGAGGCGGCAAGACCGAATGCGCGCGCGAGCGTGTCGACATCCAGCTTCAGGATGCGTCCTGCGACCGCGGTCGCCGTGAACGCGCCCATCGTCGCCGTCGAATGCCAGCCGCGCAGATAGTGTCCCGAGCCCACGGCCTGACCGAGCACGCCGCCGACTTCCAGGCCGAGAACCAGCGCCTCGAGCACCTCCTTGCCGGAGGCGCCGCTCATCTCGCCCGTCGCCAAAGCGGCAGCGACCATCGGCGCGCTCGGGTGGCCGCGCAAGGTGGGCAGACTGTCGTCGAAATCGAGCGCATGTGCGCAGGTGCCATTGACGAAAGCAGCTTCCGCCGCAGTCGTGGAGGCGTTCGCGCCCCAAACGATCGCCTGCGCTGATCCGCCGCAATCCCGCGCCCAGCCGTGCGCGATCTCGCCCACGTCCTCGAGCGTGCCGGCGATGCCGACGCCCAGCGTATCGATCAAAGCCGCGCGCGCAGCCGCGATGGCCTGCTGCGGAATATCTCGGGTCTCGACCACGAACGTCGCAAGCTGCTTCGTACTCATCGCATCCTCCTGGGTTTGCACATCACGTTGGTTGATTCGGCACGGCTGGGGCCGGCGACGACAACCGGCGGGACCGACTCTCGGGACCGGCCCAAGACCTCACTGATACACGATCTCCACGTTCGGCCGACTCACCCAGTCGGCGAGCGACTGCACGAGGTTGTCAGCGGCATTGACCCGCCATTCCTCCGGCAGCCGGATCTCGCAACTGGCATCGCCGTTGGTGTATTCGATCGCCACCGGGCAAGGCCCAGGCCGATAAGGCGCCAGCAATTCCTTCAGCTTGCGCCCGCTGGAGCCGCCGTTGCAGCGTATGCGGATCATGCGCGCGAAACGGTTGCGCGCGGCATCCAGATCGAGGATGTGCTCGGCGATGACACGCAGCGAGGAACTCTCCGGCTCGTCGCCGTTGCCGCCGCGACGGAACTGGCGCACCTTGGCCTCCACCACGATCAGCGAATCTTCCACCAGCAGCTTGCGATAGCGATCGAGCACTTCGTTGTAGACGGTCACTTCGAGCTTGGTGCGCCCGTCGCTCAGGTTCACGATCATCATGCGCCCGTTCATGGAATTCTGGCTGCGCAAAGACTCGATCACCCCGGCGATCAGCTGCGTCTGCTGGGCCGCCTCCCAGCCGCCGCCCGATGCCGCGACGTTGCCGAGCGTGGTCTTGATGAAGTGCTTGATTTCGCCTCGGTAGGCGTTGAAGGGATGGCCCGAAAGATAAAAGCCGAGCGCGACCTTCTCCTCTTTCAGGCGCTGGCGCTCGTCCCAGGGCGCCATGTCGACCAGCGGCAGTTCCTCTTCGCTCTCCGCACCGCCACCGAAAAGATTCTGCTGGTTGGCCGCAAGGCTTGCGCGCTCGGCGTCGTCCATGGCCATGCCGACCGTCGCCACCAGAGCCGAGCGGCGGTCGCACAGGCTGTCGAAGGCACCGGCCCGAATGAGCGATTCGATCGCGCGCCGATTGACCTGGCGCCGGTCGACACGCCGGCAGAAATCGAACAAGCCCTTGAAGGGGCCGCCGCGGGCGCGCGCATCCACGATGCTGGCGATTGCCGACTCGCCCGTGCCCTTCACCGCCCCGAGCCCGTAGCGTATCGTTTTCTCGTCGACCGGCGCGAAACGATAGCCCGATTGATTGATGTCGGGCGGCAGGATCGCAAGACCGTTGTCGAGCGCATCCTCGAAGAAGATCCGCACCTTGTCGGTATCGTCCATGATCGCCGACAAGTTGGCAGCCATGAAGGCGGCCGGGTGGTGGGCTTTCATGTACGCGGTGTGATACGCCACCAACGCGTAGGCGGCGGCGTGCGATTTGTTGAAACCGTAGCCGGCGAACTTCTCCATCAAATCGAAAAGCTGGTGGGCGCGCGCCTCGGTCAAGCCGTTCTTGAGCGCGCCTTCGAGGAAGATGTCGCGCTGCTGAGCCATCTCCTCGGGCTTTTTCTTGCCCATCGCTCGCCGCAGCAGATCCGCGCCCCCGAGCGTGTACCCGCCGATCACCTGGGCGATCTGCATCACCTGCTCCTGGTAGACCATGACGCCGTAGGTCGGCCCCAGGATGGTCTCCAGGCGCGGATCGAGATACTCGACTTTCTGGCGGCCGTGCTTGCGATCGATGAAGTCCGGGATGAGATCCATGGGACCCGGCCGATACAAGGCGACCAAGGCGATGATGTCTTCGAAGCGGTCGGGACGCGCGCGCTTGATGAGATCACGCATGCCGCGCGATTCCAGCTGGAACACAGCGGTCGTGTTGCCGTTGGAGAGCAAGCGGTAGGCGCCGACGTTGTCCAGCGGAACATTGCCCAGGTCGAACGCCGCGTCGGCCTGCGTGCCGATGCCCTTGCTCGCCAACTCGCGCACGTTCTTCACCGCCCAGTCGAGGATGGTGAGCGTCGTCAGCCCGAGAAAGTCGAACTTCACCAGCCCGATCTGCTCGACGTCGTCTTTGTCGAGCTGCGATACCACGGCTTCGGCACCCGGCGCGGTGTACACGGGACAGAAGTCGGTGAGCTTGCCCGGCGCGATCAATACGCCGCCGGCATGCATCCCGACGTTGCGCGTCAGGCCCTCGAGCGTGCCGGCCAGTTCCAGCAGATCGGCGACTTCCTCCTCGTTGCGCTCGCGCTCGGCCAGCTGCGGCTCCATCTCCCGCGCCATCTGCAGCGTGATCGCCTTGCCCGGTTGAAAAGGAATCAGCTTGGCGAGTTGATCGCAGAAGTTGTAGCCCAGATCGAGCACTCGGCCGACATCGCGCACCACCGCGCGCGCCGCCATCGTACCGAAGGTTGCGATCTGCGACACGCTGTCGGCACCGTACTTTTGCCGCACGTATTCGATGACGCGATCGCGTCCCTCCTGGCAGAAGTCGATATCGAAGTCGGGCATGGATACCCGCTCGGGGTTGAGAAAGCGCTCGAACAGCAGGTCGTAGCGCAGCGGGTCGAGATCGGTGATGCCCAGACTGAAGGCCACCAGCGAACCGGCGCCCGATCCACGTCCAGGACCGACGGGAATGCCGTTGTTCTTGGCCCAGTTGATGAAATCGGCCACGATCAGGAAGTAGCCCGGAAAGCCCATCTTCAGGATCGTTCCCAGCTCGAAATCGAGGCGTTCCTGGTAGCGGGCCGTTTCGCGCGCTCGCGCCGCCTCATCGGGATACAAGACCTCCATGCGCGCCGCCAGCCCCTCTGCCGCGCGGGCGCGCAGGTAGGCCTCCAGCGTGACCCCTTCGGGCGTCGGGAACTGCGGCAACCGGCTCTTGCCGAGCTCGATCGCCAGGTTGCAGCGCTTGGCGATCTCGACGCTGTTGGCGAGCGCCTCGGGGGCATCGGCGAACAACTGTGCCATCTCGGCCTGCGTCTTGAAGTACTGCTGCGGCGTGAAAGCCTTGGGCCGGCGGCTGTCGCCCAGCACGTAACCCTCGGCGATGCACACGCGCGCCTCGTGGGCACGGAAATCCTCGGTGTTCATGAACTGGATCGGATGGGTGGCGACCGCCGGCAAGCCCTCGTCGGATGCGAACCGCAGCGATGCCTTCGCCAGGGCGTCGACGGTCGGATCGCCCGTGCGCTGAACCTCGACGTAGTAACGCCCGGGAAACGAGGCGCTCCAGTCTCGGGCGAGCCGCCGCGCCAGCTCGGCATTGCCATTGAGGAGCGCCTGTCCGAGATCGCCGAAGCGACCGCCCGAGAGGCAGATCAGTCCGTCGGTGCTGCCCGGCTGCAGCCAGGCGCGATCGATCTCCGGCCGCCCGCGGTACTGGTTGAACCGATAGGCCTGGGACAACAGTTCGGAGAGCTTGAGATAGCCTTGCCGCGACTGGCACAACAGCAGCACTCGGGCCGGCTTTTCCCTGTCTAGTGCATTGGCGATCCAGACATCGCAGCCGACGATGGGCTTGACGCCGGCCGATCTGGCGGCGGAGTAGAACTTCACCATCCCGAACAGGTTGCTCAGATCGGTGAGCCCCAGTGCGGGCATGCCGTCGGCGCGCGCGCGCTCGACAGCATCGTCGACGCGCACGATGCCGTCGACGACGGAGAACTCGCTGTGCAGCCGCAGATGTACGAAGACTGGATCGACCATGGACCTATTTTAATGCGTCAGCGCCCCGCGTCGGCGGTCGAATCGATGCCTGGCGGACCTCCCGGCAGGGCATAGTCTCGAGCCGCTCTCGACCTCGAGCGTCGGGTGTTTTTGTTCGACAGGATGCGGGCAAAAGCCGCAGCCTAAGATACCAGAGTCGCTATCCGCGGACCGCGGCCAGAGCGCGGCTGCGAGGTGCGGGCCTCCGGTCAGTCCAGCTTGACGCCCACCGTGCGAATGATCTTGCCCCAGCGATCGGCCTCGGCGCGCCAGAACTTCTGGAAATCTTCCGCCGAGCCGCCGATCGGGATGGCGCCGAGCGACGAGAGCTTGTCCTTGGTCTCCGGTGCCTGGATGCTCTTCACCAGCAGCTCGTTCAGACGCATGACGATGGGTTTGGGGGTAGCGGCCGGGACGACGACGCCATACCAGTTGTCCGCCTGCACTTGCGGGTATCCCGCCTCGGCCATGGTCATGAGTTCGGGCAGTACCGAAGAACGCTTATCCGTAGCGATGGCGAGCGCCCGCAGCTTTCCGGCACGGATGTGCGGGAGCAAGACCGGGATATCGAGGAAGGTGAGTTCCACCTGACCGCCGAGCAGATCGGTGACGGCCGGTGCCGCCCCCTTGTAGGGCACGTGGGTCATCTTGATGACCGCCGCCATGTTGAGGGACTCGGCAGCCAGATGCGGCATCCCGCCCGCGCCTGCTGACGCGTAGTTCAACTTGCCTGATCGCGTCTTGGCGAGAGCCACCAATTCCTTCACGGTCTTGACCGGCAGCGAGGGATGCACCACCAGCAGTTCCGGCACGCCGACGGCCAGCGTCACGGGCGCGAATTCCTTGAAGGTGTCGACGGGCACTTTCGCATAGAGATGCTGGTGAAAGGCAAGCACTCCGGCATTGGCGAGGTAGAGCGAATGGCCATCGGCCGCAGCGCGTGCCACGTTCTCGGCTGCGATCATCCCGCCGGCGCCGGCACGGTTCTCCACCACCACCGGCTGACCGCCTAGTTCCGCGAGCTTGTGTCCGATCGTCCGCGAAAAAAAATCCGCCGGACCGCCTGCCGGGAAACCGTTCACGAAACGTATCGGCTTGCTCGGAAAGGTCTGCGCGCTCGCAACGCCGGACAGGCACGACACCACCATGCCGACCACGAAAGCTCGCGTGCCTGCGAGACGTGCAGATCGACTCATGCTTTTCTCCTCCAACAATGCGGCCAAACGAACGCGACCGACTATAGCATGCGCTCGCGCGAGCGCTTCGGGCATCGACGCTCGTCCCTTATTCGGGCATCATCGATCGCCGTCGCGCAACGCAGAGAGCCGCATGCCTCATCCAGTCATCGCCATCCACGCGGGCGCCGGCGCAATTGCGCGGGCAGAACTGTCCGCCGGGCGCGAGTTCGAAATTCGTGCAGCCCTCGAGGCTGCGCTCGAGGCCGGCTGGAAGGTGTTGGATGCCGATGGCGCCAGCCTGGACGCGGTGGAACAAGCCGTGCGCGTGCTCGAAGACTGCCCGCTGTTCAATGCCGGTTGCGGCGCAGTGTTCAACGCAGAAGCCGAGATCGAACTCGACGCCTGCATCATGGCTGGCAACGGCCTGCGGGCGGGCGCGGTGGCGGGCCTGCGCACCGTGCGCAATCCGGTGAGCCTCGCGCGGGCAGTGATGGAACACACCCCGCATGTTCTGCTTGCTGGCGCAGGCGCGGAGGCGTTCGCTCGTTCGCGCGGCTTGGAACCTGTGCCGCCGATCTACTTCCAGACCATCGAACGACGCCAGGCGCTGGCACGCGTCCGCGCCGGCGCAGCGACGGCAGACAAGGACAGGCATGGCACCGTGGGTGCGGTCGCCTTGGACTGGGCTGGCGATCTCGCCGCGGCCACATCCACCGGCGGCATGACCAACAAGCGACAAGGACGCATCGGCGACTCCCCTATCGTCGGAGCAGGCACGTATGCCGACCAGCGTGTCGCCGTATCGTGCACGGGGGACGGGGAAGTGTTCCTGCGCTGCAATGCTGCGTTTCGCGTCTCGGCACTGATGGAACTGGCGGGCACCACGGCGACCCAAGCCGCCCGCCGCACGCTGGCGCTGGTGAAACGCCTGGGCGGCAGCGGCGGGATGATCGCGATCGACAAATCGGGGGCCGTCACGATGCCCTTCAACAGCGAGGGCATGTATCGCGGCATCAGGCGCAGCAACAGTTCGGTGCGCACGGGCATCTATCGCGAGGATACCCAGCGGCGCCTGCCTTGAAGCGACCGACGTGCAGTTCGACGCTTGTCGAGCCGACGCAACGCGCGTACGCACCCATGCGAGAGGTACGCTCTACGGCATGACGATGCGAGCGAATTCCGGACGCGCTTGCGACAATCGCTTCCATACCGGATCGGCGGCTGCGGGCGCAACCGCGCTCAAGTCGGCGCGCACGGTTTTCAGATCGTCGTCGTCGTAGCCGCCCTCGCGGCCGATGACCACCTGCCCCAGCGCAAGCGCAAGTTCCGTAAGCCCGGCCTGACGCAAGCCCGCAGCCAGATTGCGCAGAACATCGTCGCGAGTCTCGGCCTGGGTGTCTCGCGCGACGATGTCCCAGAGCGGACGTATCGTCTTGCCGAGCACCAGCAGCACGTCCGCATCCCCCGTCTCGTCGCCCTGGTAGGCACGAATCATCAACGGATCGTGCCGGCGCGCCCGCGCGTAAGCGGCTCGGGTCTCGGCGGACGGCGCAAGTTCGGAATGGATGCTCAGACGGCTGCGTGGCGGCGCACTGCGCCCCCTCGAGACGTACTGCTGCGCAAGCATGGCGAGGGCCGACTCGTAGTGAGCCAGAGCGTTCGCGGGCCAAGCGTCGAGAGCCGTACGCAAACGCGCGAGCGCAGCGGCCGGTGACCCCTCGTCATGCAGCTTCGCTGCTTCGGCGACGTTCAGGGCGCCAGCGTTGATCGTCCGCTGCGCATGCATCAACAGCTCGTTCATGGCCTCGAGCAAGCCCTTGTCGATCTGCACCGTCTGACGCGCGATCAACAGCACGTAGGCGGCACGACTCGCCTCGCCGCCGGCGAGCAACAGCGCCCCGTGCAGCAGCATGGTGCCCGGATCTCCCGGCGTCATCTCGAAGTAGGCGCGCCAGAAGGCCGGATTGCGAACGACGAGCCGATCGACGTCGAGCTTGGGCAAAGGGGCCGCCGCCGATCGCTTGCCCAGCGTGCCGCCGGCCGCACGATAGTCCTTGAGCCATGCGTGAATACCCGGAAAACGTTTCGGATCGGCAGCGGCCATGCCTTGGGCAAGAATGCCCGCCGTATCCCATCCCGCGCGCTGAGCTTCCTGGAGCGGCGCAAGCGCCGGGACGGTTGCTGCCGCCCAGGAGAGATTCGCCGGGCTCGCCAGCAAAAATAGCAAGAAAAGTGCGATGAAACGCAAATCGATCTCCGCATGACCGGTGTAACGACACCCTGCACGGCATGATCCTGGGACACCGACGAACCGTCAATGGCCGTGCGAATGCGCGCACCAGCTAATGCATGCACGGTAGAATGACGACGATGGTGATCCGATGACCTCTTCGCAATCCTTGTGCATGCGCATCGCCGCACTGACGCATGTCGGCTTGCGTCGGCAACGCAATGAAGATTGCATCGCCGTCGGTCGGCAGAGCATCCACGAGCCGCTGGCCGATCCTTGGCTCACGAGCCAGCCCCTCGACACGCCCTTCGCATGCCTGGTCGCCGACGGCATGGGTGGCCATCCCGCGGGCGATGTCGCCAGCCGATTCGTCATCGAGCATCTGAGCAATCGATTGAACGCGCGGACGACCGACGCAGCCGGCCTCGTCGAGGCCATACGCGATGCGAATCGATCGCTGTTCTCCGAGATGGAACGTATACCCGCGTTGTACGGCATGGGAACGACGATCGCGGGGCTCGTCGCGCACCCGGCGGGCCTGTACGCGTTCACCGTCGGCGACAGCCGGGTGTACCGGCGCAGGAACAGCAGAATCGAGCAAGTGGGGCACGACGATACCGTGCAAATCTGCGCGCCCCCGTTCTCCGGTCGCAAGGCGTCCCGGGTTCTCAGTCAGTGCCTGGGCGGTTTTTCCGGCGCCGAGCAGATCGAGCCGCACATCACGCAACTGCCGCTGGAAGCGGGGGCCGAGTTCCTGATCTGCAGCGACGGCCTGCACGACATGCTGAGCGACCCGGAGATCGAACGCTGCATCGATGCCGATCAGGCCGCGACCGTGATGGCATTGTTCGAGCACGCGATGAGGGCGGGCGGCATCGACAACATCTCCATCATTCATGCGCGTATCGAGTCCGACACCGAAGTCGACGCCGATGCATGACGGACGCCGACTTGGCAGGGACGATCAGGCGGTCACCGCCGGATTCAGCGCGTAGACCCCGGTGAGCGACGCCGACGCGAGCACGTGCCCTTGCATGGCGCGGAGCACGTCCGATGCCTTGAAACTGCCCTGCACCGGGCATTTGTCGACATCCAGAGCGTAAAGCGTGAAAACGTAGTGGTGGGTGATGCTGTCGTTCCATGGCGGGCACGGGCCGTCGTAGCCGAAATAATCTCCCCCCATGTCCTGATCACCCGCGAACCATGCGGAATAGTCGTTGACGCCTTGGCGGGTTCCACGCGGGCCGGATGGGCCACCCTTGCCCTTGGGCGTCACCTCGCTCGAGAACTCGCCCTTCTTGATCGGCCCGGATGTCGGGTCGATGTCGACGACGATCCAGTGGTAGAAATCCATACGGGGCAGATCTGGCGGAATGGTGCGCCCTTCGCGGTTGACGTCGTCGGGCTTGCTCGGCACGTCACGATCGTGACAAATGAGCACCAGCGAGCGCGTGCCGACGGGCAGCTCGGACCAGGCGAAATCAGGATTGAGATTCTGCGACAACGCGACATGCATCGCATCGTCCGGCGCACAAAACGCACACTCGACCGGGATCTTCTCGTTGTCTGCGAAACATGAACTGGCGAGCTTCATCGGTCTCTCCTGGGTGAGCTGTACGGTCTGCGACGGGTCGCACGCGGTTTCGAGAGCGCTGGGCCAGAAGAAAGCCGCCGGCAGCGAGCCGCAGCACCGTGCCGCCGGCGAATTATAGCAACGCGCTCGCGCTTCCCGGCCCGGGAGGCGCCTCAGTGCGCCGATAGGCGCATCCCCCGCTCCTGCAACTTCGCCAGCTGCTCGTGCCGTTCCGATTTGGACAACGAAGCCATCTGTCGCACCTCTTGGTAGAAGCGCGGGAGCTCGTAGCCGACGTTCTCGAGCATCGCCTGAAACGCGGGGACGAGTTGCGTGTAGACCGCGATCGACGCCAGGCTCGCATTGTTCGCCCCCGGACCCAACCAGCGATCGTAGCCCCGGAACCCGCCCCAGGATTGCTTGAGCGCATCGTACTCTTCGTGCAGCTCACCGAAGAGCCGCTGCTTGCCGGCCGCCATTTGCTCGGCCGGCAAGCCCGAGGCGTAGTGTTGCTCCAGGCGAGCTCGATACTTCAGCGCAAGGCCATGGAACTGCGTGCGCCGTTGCTGGGCCTTGTGGAAGGCTTGCAACTCCGCGGGCGACCCATGCCGCTCCATCCAGCGACGCACACCTTCGCGCTCCACCGTCACGGCGAAGGATTCGTTGAAGACGGTGTCGCCCGAGACATAGACCGCCTGGTGCGCCAGTTCGTGAAAGATCAGGCGCGCAAGCTCGCTCGGCGGATAGTGCACGAAGGTATTGAGGATCGGGTCGCGCAGATAGCCGAGCGTCGAGTAGGCCGGCACACCGCCCAGAAAGACATCGTCGCCCCCTCGCCTGATCCCTGCCGCGTACGCCTCGGCTCGCGCCTGGGAGAAGAATCCCTTGTAGACGACGCACCCGGCAATCGGAAAGCACCACTGGCGCGGCTGGACCGAAAACGGCTCGGTGGCGAAGATGTTCCAGACGACGTACTGGCGCTTCAGATCCGCATAGCCCCGGTAACTCTTGTTGTCGGGCAGACCGAGTTCCCGGCTCGCGAACTCGCGGATCCGGCTGGCGTTCTGTAGCTTGTCCTTGATCGCCAAGGGCACCTCGGGATCGGCGATCACCGCCTCGATCGGTCGCGTGGCATGCCACAGCTGCGCTTGCCCGTGCACCGCTTGAGCGTAGTAACCCATGGTTTCGCAGCCGCTCAGCGAGGCACCCGCCGCGGCGACTGCGACGCACAGCATCCAACGTCTTCGCAGCCCCATCAGAGCCATCCTTGTTCATTGCGCAAACGCGCGTCGTCTCAGCCTGCCGTCTCGGCACCGGGCGCAGACGCATCGAACGCGCCTGTCCGAAGAAAGCGATCGACCAGGCCGGCGACGGTCTTCGAGACGAGCATGCCGGCGTGGCTCACGCGCACTTCGGCACAGGCGCTCATTCCCTCGACGCGAGTCTCGGCCACTCGAATCACGCCATCGTGCGGCGGCGGCATGCGCGGCGCCACGATTCTGCCCAGTCCGACCGCCATCGTACCCGCGATGACGCCCAAGGCAACCCCTGCGGGCGCTGCCGGCTTCTGTGCCTCCAGCCATTGGGGCACCATCCGCCCCAGCATGCAGCGTCCACCGGGCCAGCGGACCAGTGCGCGGGCCGCATAGCTCTCCTGCGCGGGACTCCCCACCATGACGATGCTGCGAACGCGCGGCAGGCGACGGCTGGCAGTGGCATGCAATGCAAGCACCCCGCCCAGGCTATGCCCGACCAGATGGATGGGCTCATCGCCGCCGAGACCGCGCACGAAAGCTGCGAACCGGTCCGCGTTGCTCTCCAGGTCGCGCCGGAAAGACGCGTAGCCGAAGCGCAAGCAGCGATGGCCCGCGGCGCCCAGTCTCCAGGCGAGCGGCAGCATGACCCAAGCCGGCATCCAGAGACCGGGGATGAGAATGACTGTGTGATCAAAGGAAGGCTTGATCATGTACCTCAACCTCGCCTGGACGACATCATTCGAACCGCCACCATCCCGTCAATGCGCAATTCACGCGAAGTCTCCGCCACCGCATCGCCATCAAGACGCCACCCCCATGAGCGGTGCCGATCCAATCCCCGTGAGCGGCCATGCGCTGTCGCAAGCGACTCATCCCTTCGGGCAAAGCGCCTGCAGGAAGATTTCAATCCGAATGTCATCCGCCATTCGGCCGATATCTCCGACTTGTCTTTCCAGAGACAATCCAGGTACCCGAGGAAGTGCTGCTGCAACTGATCGCAGATCGAGATTCTGCCGCGTAATGCGCATCCGTCGCGAGGACATATGCCGACCGAACCAATTGCGGGACCGATAGGGCTACTCTTCTTCATGTTCTTTCTGGTGGCGATTGCGACAGAAGCCTTGCTGGAGCTTCTTCGCCGACCGCTCGAACGATTGAAGATCACACCGCCCAAACCCAAGATGAGCCTCGACGACGCACTCAAACTGAGCGAGGAGTTCGTGCCGCAAGGATATCGCACCATCGCCAAATTGGAAGCGGTCAAGGCATTCCTGGACAACTCGACCAAAGCACTGAAAAGCAAACAGTCTTCGATCGACGCTCTGATCGCGGAACTACGCAATGCGCCAGTCGCTGCCCAGCACGGTATCTCGGCCGAATCGATGATTCGCCTGTTCGCAGACATCAATGAGTCTCTGAACGAAAGCGAGAACAGTCGCATCAGGATACTTCGTTTCGTCTCGTTCCTCGTGGCGCTCGGAATATGTATAGCGACCGGAACCGATGTTTTCGGGGTGCTCGCCCAGGCAGAACCCGCTTTGACCGAGGCCCTCTTGCCCCACCTCATCGACGAGAACACGAAAAGCGTCGACACATGGGCCCGTTGGCTCGGAACCGTCCTGACAGCTGCCGCAGCCTCCAGCGGCAGTTCCTACTGGCACGATCAACTCGACAAGGTCAGGAAGCTCAAGCAAGCCGAGACATCGATCCGACAGTTCGCGCAACGCTAACCTGTCGGAAGACCGGCCGCTGCATCGAGCAGCAAGATCGCACGCCGCCAACACTGAGACATCCCTCGACCCGCCCACCCGCGGCTTTCGGCATGCGTGGCTCAGGCGGCGACAGCATCCGATCGGGCCTGAGTCGCCGGGACGGGCGTGGTCTGGCCGGTCACACTCGCTGTGCGAACCAAGCCCAGTGCGAATGCCAGGGCAACCGCCTGCAGACGGGTGTCCACGTTCAGGCTTTGGCGGATGCCCGCCACATGACTTTTTACTGTCGCATCGGTCACACCGAGCCGCCGCGCGATAGCCTTGTTCGACAAGCCTTCGCAGAGGAGCAGCAAGACTTCTCGCTGCCGACGTGTCAAGACGATCCGATAACCTTGGCTGGAAGCATCCCGTCGATCGCACCAGACGTACTGCCAAATTTGCTTCATGATCTTGCCCCCGCATGACATCTCGTTCGGGCAGGACCCCAGAGGCACTGCCCACCTGCACGTGGCGCCGCATTCCAGCCGCATGCTTGGACACCAGGATAGTTCTCCGAGAATGCCTCGTATGTGTCGTTCGACACTCGCGGCGGCACAGCGCGCCAGCCGAGACGCTTCTATCGCCGACGCCATCGTCGTACACTTCACGGGCCCATCTTCTCGGAGTTAGCCCGTGGCGAACGCATCGGAGCCGTGCAGCACCCCGGCCGGGTCAACCTCGGCCGAACTGCTGTTCGCCACGCCGATGTTCTCGAGGCAATTGAGCGGCACCGAGGCCGTCAATGCTCACTTGAGCAAGCTGTTCCTGGCGCGAGAGCGCAGCGAGGACCGCGACCCGCGAGGCTACTCCAACGTAGGCGGTTGGCATTCACCGATCGACCTGCAGGAATCCTGGGACCATCACGTGAGGTGGGTCCTGGAACGCTGCAGGGAACTCGCTGAAGAAGCCACATGCCAGGTGCTTGGCGTTGGTGCCGGTCAACGCCTACCCAGGTTTTCCTTGTCCGCTTGGGCGAATGTAAGCCGGGAAGGAGACTACAATGTCCCCCATGTCCACGAGATGACTTGGGCGGCCGTCTACTACGTGTCGGTGCCGGCCCAATGCATCGAGACAGGCACCGGGGCGCTGGAACTGCTCGATCCTCGGTCCCCCGCTTCGATCCCCGACCTGCCCAGCGACTTCTTTGCCACGCGAAGAACCATTGTCCCCAAGCCCGGCATGATCGTTCTCTTTCCCGGAGCGCTGATGCACTTCGTACATCCCTTCCGCGGTCCGGGAGAACGGATTTCGGTCGCCTGCGATATCGGGATCAGAACCTTAGAATGACCAATGCGATCATGACTCGAAGATGGCTCGTCTGCTGCATGACCTTCGCCGCAGCCACCTCGGGCGCCCAAGCGGCGCAACCGAGCAATGCGTCGACCGACTTCCCCAGCCGCCCGGTGCGTCTCGTCGTGGGCTTGCCTGCGGGCGGCTCGACCGACGTCGTCGCTCGCGTCGTCGGGACCGGCCTTGCCGAAACCCTGCGCCAGAACGTCGTCGTGGACAACCGTGTCGGCCGTTCCGGCATCGTTGCCGGCGAGCGGATCGCGAAACAAGGGTCCGCGGACGGCCATACCCTGTTGTTCCACGCGAGCTTCTACAGCGAGATCCTGGCATCGGTCGAGGGCACCCTGCCCTACGACCCGATGGGCGATTTCACACCCGTCACGCTCGTCACCAAGATACCGAATGTGCTGGTCGTCCATCCCGGCGTGCCGGCGCACAACGTTGCGGAACTCGTCGCCCACGCCAAGAGCCGGCCTAAGCCACTCCACTACGCATCGTCGGGAAACGGATCCTCGGCACATTTGTCCATGGAGTTGTTCAAGCAGCGCGCTAAGGTCGCAGCCGAGCACGTCCCCTACAAAGGCGTGCCGCAAGCGCTGATCGATCTGTTCAGCGGGCAGATGAGTGTCATGTTCGGCAACATCCCCGGGCAACTTCCTCACCTGCGTAGCGGCAAGCTGCGAGCGCTTGCGGTCACCTCGCTGGACCGCAGCTTCCAGTTGCCGGATGTCCCGACCATGCACGAGGCCGGTATACCGGGATTCGAGATCACGGTCTGGTATGGTGTGCTGGCGCCCACGCAGACGCCGCCCGCCCTGGTGCAGAAGCTCGATGCCGCCATCATCAAGACCCTGGAGCGGCCTGAGGTGGCAGCGCGGATGATGGAACACGGCGCCAAGCCTCAGCCGCTGCCCGCTCAGTCTTTCAATTCGTTCCGCCGGGCCGAAACCGCCAAGTGGACCCAACTCGTGCGCGACGCCGGCATCAGGACGAACTAGGGAGAACGGCTGCGTCCGATGCGGCGTGCGGTCTAGCGGAACTTGTTCTGGTGCGGTCCGATCATGTCGCCCCGGAACGATCCCGCACCGCGGCCGACGACATCGCCCCGGGAACGCGCAGAACGGTCTTCCTCCGTACGATCCGCGCCCACCATCGAATCGAGCAGGATTTCCTGGTAGTTGCCGATTTCGACATCCAGACATACGGCGAGGTCTTTGCGATCGACGGTCCAGACGCGGATGTCGAACGAAAAGCTCCAATCGCGGGCGTCGACACCGGTATACGCTGCCGAGAATCTGTCGAACTTGTTGTTCAATGGGGCGCGACGCACGTCGGTGCCCTCGCCTTCCAACAGGAATAGCAGCGGCCGGGGCAATCGATAATAGTGTCCTTCGTAGGAAAAACTGTAGATGCGGGCAAACTGCTTGGCTTCGTCGGGGTTCGTCACTTTGCCATCCTTGTCGACGAACAAGCCTCGACGAAGGGTACGCTCTATCCGGTTAGGCGGCATGCTGCCACGAGCGACATCCGACGCATAACGTCGGTCGAACTCTCCACCTTGTGTCGCTTTGTCCGCCGCCGTACGGGCGTCGGCCAAGGCCTTCTCGGCGCTGCTCAATATTTTTTCTGCAGCCACTAATTTCGCTTGCGCCTGTGCTTGCGCTTCAGTGTCAGCAGCGACGAAAGCAGCCTGGGCGATGCTCATGTCGTGTTCAGCTCGCAGCCTTAGCTTCTCTGCATCCATGACTTTGCGCTTCGCCGCTTCGATTCGGTCAGCATTTGACGTTTCGCTCGCCTCATCAGAGGTCCCATCCACACCCATGAGGTCCGGCCTGTACTCCAATCCGCCAAACCTCTTCCCGAACAACCAGACGCGTGTCGGTGTAAAGAACGTATCGAACTCAGTTGCAGTGTGAGAGATAGGCACTGAACCGCCTCCTAGATCAATTAAAAAAAGCGCGCAAACCGAGCTTCGCGCGCACGTGATGCCGACCTTAGTCCATCCGCCTCCTGAACATCCGCTGCCCTCTTCCGAACCTGAACGTAATGTCCCGCCATTCCATGCTCGAGATAATGATGTTCCGTCCCGCGCCCTGGTAGCGTCTCGAATCGACGTCTAGCAGTTCGGCCGCCACGTCTTCGTAGCGCAGATCCCACGACAAGCGACGCCATGTCGCCGCCAGGCACCGCCCCATGTAATCGCGGGCATCGCGCAGCGCCTGCTTGAACCCCTCGCGATTGCGCGCGTAGCACAGGTCGAAGGCGGCCTGCACTCTTCGCTCGTCCGCGGCGTGCAGTTCCGGCCGAGAGAATTTGTCCAACTCGCGGCTGATCAATCCATCCTGCACCAGGAGCGCCTGAAAAACATCCACCATCATGTCGAAGACAGCACCCGTAAGCGGCAAGCTCATGGCATGGCGCTCAGGCTGCGTGAGCCGCTCCACCGGCGTGGAGAAATCCGGCACGTCGCCGAGCTTCATCGAGTTGCTCGCTAGTCTGATCTGCTTGGTCTCGGACAACTCCCCGATACGGTTCAGTTCGTTGGGCAGATAGAGATTGCCTCCGGTACGCTCGAGCAAGCGATCCAGCACCGATTCGAAGTGCATGACAGCTACCATCGCGACGCAATCCGCCGCCGATTCGTGAAACGCGTGATAAGTGGCCGTGGCCTTACCCGGCGGGGGAGTTCCGAGCAGCGCATAGAGGAGCGAATGACCGAACTCATGCGCGAGCACGTCGAAGTTCAGGCAGAAGGGCTGGCGATCGACCCCCTCGATCTCGGCAAAGCCGGTCTCGATGAAACCGAATCCGGAATGGGCGTTGTCCCACTCGACGATAGGCACGAGTTCCAGACGCCGTCGGTCTCGGGACGAGAAGTGCCAAGACAACTCCTCTCCCAGGTAGTCCTCCCAGATGTCGAGCACGAATCGAATCGTGCCGTACATGTGGGCTGCCATGAACTCGCGGGTGCCCGGCTCGAGATGGTCGAAGTGGCCGTCCGGTCCCGCCACGACAGGAGGATGCATCGGTCCGCGCCAAGGCGGCAGATAGGGGTACTCGTAGTGCTTGTCCTTGCCGATCGCATCCACGACATACATGCGCTCGTCGGAAGGTCCCGGCCCGATGCTCCCCGGTGGGCGCCCGATCCAGACGGTCTCCGGCGTCTGCGATGCGACCTGCAAGGGAAGCTGGGCGTAAAGCCGGAAGCGTGTTCCTTCGCGCTCGGCGCGAGCCCCCCGCATTGGCGGCGATCGATCACGCATCTAGGCCCCCCGAACCTCGGACTCGGGCGAGATACCGAGAGCCTTGCGATACACATATTCGTGGAAAACAGCCTGATGAAATGCGCCCCTGCTCGAATAACCTGTCGCATCGATGTAGCGGTCGAGATCTTCCGGGATCTCTATGCCCATGCATTCGGAGAAGTACCAATCCTCCAGTTGCAGCAACTCGATACCGTCGAACGATGCCACCCGAGGCAGATCGCCTGCCTCGCTCAAGCAGACCTGCTTTCGCTGGGCGCGTGCGAGCAGCGATGCATGCCTTCCGTCGGCGTGCAGCCTGCTCAGAATCCGGTGCTCGATCACCAGGCGAGGAAGCTCGCTCTTGGCCTTCGCCAGCGCCTGCGCCCGCGCTCGCTCAGCCAGGATTGTGTCGGTGTCCCTGGCCAGAGGGACGACAGGCGCTGCCTCACGAGCGGGGCCACGCTCGAACAACGATCGTTCGGCGTCCCGCCATTCGCGCAGGAACACATCGCCTGCCAGGCGCAGCTCGTCGAGCACCTGCTCGTCGTCGTGCCCATGGCCCGAAGCAGCCGAATGGGTGACCAAGGCATGACGCCAGGCAGTCGTGTGTTCGAAACGAAAGCGTGGGCCAGGGGCCGGACTGTCCGATGCAAGGTAAGCGCGCATCTCTTCGACGAGTTCGAGTGCATCCGCTCGTTTCTGATTGATGCGCCCCTGCGGCAGCCACGTGCGCAATGCTTCCAGCGTTCGAGGCGATAGAAGCTCTTGCGCAGCATTCTTCAGCACCGCGTCGTAGCTGCGATCCGGATAGAACAGAGCCTTGCCGATCCGCACAAGGGCCGTCCGCGCATTCGCATCGATCTGTCCGGTGCGCTCGGCTTCGGCCAAGGTGACACGAATGTTGATCATGGCCTCGGAGCCGGCCAGATAGCCGCTCTCCGGCGGCCCATGCACGACCGCGACCTCGTCGTCGTCCTCGAAGGGTTCGGTGTAGGGTGCAAGCACCCCTGCTCGATACGCCTCGAATATCCGACCTACGCCGCACATGCCGAAGGACACGAGTTCGGCCGCCCGGAGGGCCCCCATGCTCGCGGCGCCATACACGCGCACGCCTCGATCCATCGCCCAGAGGATTTCCTTGTGCCAGACCGCCGGCGCCCACTGGAAATAGCCGTCGATGATACCGATCGCCCGGGGCTGGAGGAGGCTGACGACGCGCAACACATCGCCCTGCTTGGCAGGCGGCAGCCAAACGGCCTCGGGGAGCTTCTCGCGATCACCGGGCAAAAGCGTGGGGCCGGCAAAGATGCAGCAGGTCATAACGGCAGCGCCCCTGCCTTGCGGGCTCGCCTGCCCGGCACGTAAGCCGTGTCGCCGAAGGACATGGGCCCCTCGAGGCCAGGCACCACGACGCGCACCACAGGAATGCCAATCGCGTCGCGCGACAGGTCGACGACGAGCGCCTCTGTAATGCCCACTGAACGTAGCCTGGCCAGTATCCATCGCACGTCGGCACTGAGGCTCATGGACTGGAAAGTAGGCACCAGTTGAAAACTTCGACGGGCCTGCGCAAGGTGCGTGCGTCGCAGCATCGCCGTGCGACGCTGGCTACGAGCGTCCGGGTCATACCACTGCGCGAGATAGTCGTCCCGCGAGCCCGTAATGTAAGTGGTACGTGCCTGCACCGCCTCGGTCAGCGCGCGCAGCAGTGCGACAGGGCGCGCAGGGTGACAGCCGGATCCGACCTCGGGGTCGGCGGTCTCATCGGTGCCATCCAGGAGTTGGCACACGAAGCTCGCCACGCCCACGTCGCTGGTGATGTCCCAGACATGGACTTGCAGCCCACATGCCTGCAGCTTTGCAATCAGCGTCTGGCACCCCACGTCGTCGATGGTAGCGAGATCCAGCATGCGATCGGCCTGCGCAGAGGGCGAAGCGAGTTCCCACAGCGTGCGAGCATCCCGCTCGATCACTTCGCACAGCGCATGCAGGATGGCTTCGGTGCTGTGGTTCCCCGACGCCAAGCCGTTGGAACTGGCCTGGAAGTATCCGCTTCCCGGAGGAAGAGGCAGCGTGTAGTTGGTGCTGACCAGCTCGTTCGGCACCCAGACGGCACCCGCACCGAGCAGATCTGCCGCTTCGATCCAGAACACCGGTGCCTTGGGATCGAACGGGACTGCGCCGGTGCGAGGCAAGGCGGCCACGTCCACCATCCGGTGTTCTCCGCGCATCTCCTCCAGACTGGCGAACTTGAGCGGACGGATGATGCGTTCCGCGTGCCAGACTTCGATCGCTTCCATGATGCCCGAGGCCTTGGCCGCCTCGAGCGTCAACCCCTTGCCCTGAAACACGGCCAAGGAGCGGGCGTTGGGCCGACACACGGTAACCACGGGGACAGCAAGCCGATCTAGGCCCGTGACGTTGGCGACACGCGTAATGCCGAAGGTCGTGAAGTAGGGCTTTACCCGAGCAATGGTCTCGGCCGGAGAGACGGTACGGTGTGTGCCGTCGAAGTAACGCTTCGGCACCTCGCAGGATGCCCACCCCCCCGGGGAGCCGCCTTGATACGGGTGATTCATGAACTCGATCCTTGGATCGCCTTGGCATCCTGCAGCGCAGGTGTATCGGCATCCTTGCCCCGCACTGTTTCAAGGGACTCATGCATCTCCACGCCCTCTCGTGGACCACGGCCACCACGCAACCGGCTCGAGGACTGCACTGCCCGCTGCTCCAAAGAGCGCGCACCTTGGGCCCGTGCGCATGCGATCGACTGCTGGAATCTGCCCTCCGCATCGTCGGTGCGATCGAGCGCCAAGAAGATTTCTCCCTCCCTGCGATACAACTCCGCGTCCCAGAAAACGATGCCGTGTCCCTGTGCAATACCGAACGCATCGCTCACGGTCTGCTGTGCTTCGGCGTAGCGTCCCGCCAGCGCTTGCACTTGCGCGAGCATCTCGTAATACAAGGCGAAATCGTGCGGCGTGTCGGCTGCCCGCTCCGATTTGATCCCATCGAGCATCTGGGCCAACCCTTCGTTTACCCTACCTTGCAGGGCGCGCGCCCAACCACAGAAGAAGTTGCCCTTGGCATAGAAAACCTTCAAACGCTGTTCCTTCGCAAACGACGCGAGTTCCATGGCTTGTCTCTCGACCTGCTCGTAGTTGCGTTTGAACTTCTGCAGCACCAGAGCGTAGTCCATGGCATGCACCCGACTGCCCACGTGCGAAAGTTGCGCCGCCCAGTCGAGCGCGGCCTCCGCGCGAGCATCCGCGAATTCGTAATCGCCCAGCATCCAAAGCGACAGCGCCGACTCTCCAAGCGCGCAGACCTTTGCGTCGTGCCCACCGAACAAGCCCGAATGGACACTATCGCGCGCCGGGTCGTAGAGTGCCAATCCCGCCTCGGTATGTTGAAGGCATGCTTCGTGGCTGCCGATCATGTACAACGTGGCCCACTGACAGTGGTGCGCCTGTACCGTCAGATCCGGCTTACCCAGCGTCTGCGCCAACGATATCAGTTTGTCCGCTCGCTTCAGCCCGGCGCGGTGATCCATCGTCGTGCGCCACCATCCCCAATGCGCGATGAAGTGAAGCGGCGACTGCGGCGTTTCCTGGCACAACTCGAGTGCGCGCGTATACAGGTCGGTCACTTCTCGGGTACCCGCCCCTTGCGTCGTGATCAGGACCGGGCCGAGAGCTAGCTTAAGCGCGAGCTCCTGCTCCAATCGCAACGTGTCTTCTTCGATCGCGGGCAACAATGCGAGGCCACGTCGAATATGCACAATCGCCTCCACGTACTCGCACCGCTGGCTTGCATGGCGGCCGGCGACGAGCCATGCCGCGACGGCCTTCGTTGCATCGCCGGCTTCGGTCCAATGATGCGCCAGTACTTCGGGCTCGTCCTCCCCCGTTTGGGCGAAGTGCCGCTCGATCGCCTCTGCTACGCGACGATGGACTTCCGGACGATCCCGTCGCGGTACGCGATCGTAAGCCGCAGCCTGCACCAAGGCGTGGCGAAATACATAGCGAGCATCCTGCTCGGCATCGGTTGCGCCGCTGGCTTCGTCTGCAGGCGATCGCGTTCCATGCGGCACCCGGCTCACCAGGCCATCTCGGCGCAATCGGCGCAACCCCTCGATCAGACGGCTGCGGTCGCCTCGATATACCCGTGCTAGCAGCAGATAAGAAAACTCGCGGCCGATGACGCTTGCGATCTCGGCCACGAGGCTCGCGGGACCGACCTGGTCCAACCGCGCGCTCAACAGGCCAGCCAGCGTCGGCGGCGGCGTATTGTGCTGCACTGTCCCGCCCGCCTCGGTCACGGCCTTCGTCAGTTCCTCGATGAAGATCGGCACGCCGTCCGTCAGACGCGCGATCTGTTCGACCGTTGTGCGGTCGAGCGTTGAACCACTGATCGCGTCGATCAATGCGACCGTGTCCTCCCGGGTCAGCCCCGTCAGACGGGGAATCTCCACATGCGGCTCGCCGAACCAGGCGGGTGCATAATCGGGTCGAGCAGTTGCTAGCAGGAGTACTCGCAGGTCCGACAGGGCATAGACGAGGTTACGCAAGAACTCCTCGGTCGTCGGATCGGCCCAGTGCAAGTCCTCGAAAAGCAGTACCACCGGCTGCTCGCGGGATCTGTCTCGCAAGTAATGCAGCAGAACCTCGCCCAGCCTTTCGCGCTGCCGACGAGGGCTCAGAGCCGGCATCGGGTACCGCTCGTCTTCCCCCAAGGAAAGCAGGTTCGCGAACAACGCGACGGCCATGGGCTTGTCGTCCGCGCTGCCATACCAGGAGGCAAGCTTGTCGAACCGCACATGCGTGTGCTCCTCGGAAGCGATCTGAGCCGCGCGTCGGATATGCTCCATCACCGGATGCAAGGCGGTATTCGAGTAAAGCGGTTCGCACTGAAACTGAAGCAACGCCATCCGCCTACCTTCGAGGCGGCACAGCACTTCCTGCGCCAATCTGGATTTGCCTATGCCAGGCTCGCCACTGATCACGACCACCTTGCCGTGACCTGCCTCCAGTTCGGGCCATAAGCTGAGCACCCGCTCGATCTCAGTGGTCCGCCCAATGAGGGGAGCGATGTGTTCATCCCCAGGGAAACGGATCGGCCGGTCACGCACCTTCACCGCTTGCCACACAGGCTCGGGCCGCGGAAACCCCTTGAGGGTGCGTTCACCGAGATCGTCGAACTCGACCCGCTTTCGGGCGATCAGGCGTGTACGGGCGCAAACCAGAATGTCGCCAGCGCTCGCCATCGACTGGAGACGTTGGGCCAGGACGGTCGTGGACCCGTGTATGGGCACATGACCGTCGGGCCCCGGACTGTCGGTGATGACGAGGCCGGTCGCTATGCCGACACGAGCCCGAAGCACTTCGCCGGCGAACGGTGGGCGCAGCGCCAATCGAGGAATCCGCTCGATCATCCTGGTCGCGGCCAGAACGGCGTTCACCGCATCATCCTCGTTGGCCTGTGGGTGGCCGAACACCGCCAATATGCCATCACCCAAAAATTGAGTGACGCGCCCGCCGAACAATTCGATGACCTTCGCGCACGAAGAGGTGAAGAGCCGCTCTACGTCCCGTGAGGCCTCCTCCTCGTCGGCTCGGATGAAACGGGCGCTGTCCACCATGTCGCAAAAGAGCACGGTGACATGCCTGCGTTCCGACCTAGCCTCCATGTCGCGACCTCGCTGCCCTCGGGCTCGAGACTGCTCGACACATGGGTGGAAGATAGAAAGCGTTCAGCAAGGCGCTCCCCGCTATAAATGCGGCATGTATGTTTTGCCTGCAATAATATGCGCTTCTATACAATTCTGGTGGTGCCATGGACCGCAAATTCGTACCTGCCGACGCCCATGCCCAGTTGCGCAGAATTCATATGCTGAACTCGCTGGAATCATCCGCGCTGCGGTCGCTCGCCACAGCATGCCACTGGCGCACTTACACCCCCGGACAACAAATCATCTCCCCGGCATCAAAGGACAGACACGTCTATCTCATCGTTTCTGGCAACGTCCGCGTCGCTCTTTTTTCCGCTGGCGGCAAAGAAGTGGCTTTCCGCGACATCTCGGCCGGAAAAGCCTTCGGCGAAATCTCGGCCATCGACGGTCAGCCTCGCTCGGCCAACGTGGAAGCACTGGAACGGTGCACAGTTGCCGCGATCCCGCCTGAAGCATTTTGTGAACTGATGGAGAAGCACCCGAGCGTCATGAGGTATGTCGTGCATGAACTCGCATCCACGATACGCTCGCTCTCCGAACGGCTCTTCGAACTCAGCACCCTCGGGATTCAGAACCGGGTCCACGCCGAAGTGTTGCGACTGGCCAAGCAGACCGGCGCTACCCACGGGGAGGCGGTCATCGATCCGGCGCCACGCCACATCGACATCGCCAGCCGGATAAGTGCCAATCGCGAGCAGGTGACCAAGGAGCTGTCCGCGATGACCCGCAGAGGTCTGCTGACAAAATCGGGACGCGCCCTCGTCGTCCCTGACATCGCCAGACTCGAGCGTCTCGTAGCAGAAGTTCGACGGTCGACCTGACCCTGGTGTCCCACCCTAACCGGGTTGAATGCAGGCGCCGTTCTATCCGAGCCGCAAGAACGCCTCGATCCGTCCGACCGCCTCGCGCAACCGCTCGACACTCGTCGTATAGGCGAACCTCACATGCTCCCGGCCACGATGATGGCCGAAGTCCACACCCGGGGTGATGGCCACGCCGGCCTCGTCCAGCAGCCGGCTGCAGAACTCGAAGCTATCGGCGCACAGCGCGCTGCAGTTTGCATAGACATAGAAGGCGCCCTCGGGCTCCACTGGAATATCGAATCCCAGGCGCCTCAGCTCCGGGACGAGGTAGTCGCGCCGCTCGCGCATGATGCGCCGGCGCGCTTCCAGCAAGTCGAGCGTATCGTCGCTGAACGCGGCCAGCGCCGCATACTGCGCCGGCGTGGATACGGAGAGGAACAGGTTCTGCGCCAGTCGCTCGATCGCCTCGACCATGCCGGGCGGCGCCACCAGCCAGCCGATCCGCCATCCGGTCATGTTGAAGTACTTCGAGAAGCTGTTGACGACCAGGACATCGTCGCCGATCTCCAATGCGGTCCTCACCTGCGCACCGTAGGTCAGGCCGTGGTAGATCTCGTCCACGAGCAGCGTGCCGCCACGGCTCGTGACCTGCGCATGAATGGCCTCCAACGCCTCGTGCGAAATCAAGGTGCCCGTGGGATTGGACGGTGTAGCGATCAGCGCGCCGACCGTGCGCTCGTCCCAATGGGCTGCGATGCTGGTGGCCGACAACTGATATCGTGATTGCTCGTCGACCGGGATGCCGACTGGCACGCCCTCCAGCACGCGCACGAAGTGGCGATTCGCCGGATACCCGGGATCGGCCAGCAGCAGGCGGCTGCCCGGATCGATGAGCACGCCCAGCGCCAGCAGCAGTGCCCCCGACGAACCGCTCGTCACGACGACGCGCGAGGGATCGACGCGAACGCCATACCGACTGCGGTAGAACCCGGCGATCGCCTCGCGCAGTTCCGGCAGGCCGAGTGCCGGCGCGTAGTGCATGGAACGTTCGGCCAGCGCCCGTTGCGCCGCGGCGAGCACGGGCGGGGGCGTCTCGAAATCGGGCTCGCCGATCTCCATGTGTATGATCGAGCGCCCTTCGGCCTCCAGGCGCCTGGCCCGGTCGAGAATCTCCAGAACGTGAAACGGCGCGATCTCGCCCATGCGAGACGCGAGACGAAAGTTGTTCGGCATATTCATTGTTGTCGCTGCGTGCTGCTCAAAAGTGGCGGCCGTCGTCACGGCAAGGCCGCACATTCTAGGCGCGCGGCCCCGATCGCGCAGTTCTTTCAGATCTGCACCGATTTGCCCCAACTGCCCTCGAAGAACCGCTCGGCCAGCGGCTTGCGTGCGCGCGGCGCCAACTCCTTCTTCTTGGTCTCGTCGTCGAGCACGTCGGGCGACGCCTGGCAGCCCACCGCCACCATCGCCATCGGGGTGCAGTCGGTCGGGATGCCGAAGGCGGCCCGCGCCTTCTCGGCGTCGAACCCCGCCATCTGGTGTGAAATCAATCCGATCGCAACCGCCTGCAGACACAAGCTCATGGTGGCCATACCGGTGTCGTATTGGGCGAAGCGGTTGGGACGCCCGCCGGTCAACGGATCCGAACTCGCAACGGAGAGTATCAGCAGCGGCGCGTTCTTCACCCAGCGCTTGTTGCCCTCGGACAGACAGTCGAACGCGAGGGCGAAACCCGGGGCGTCCTGCGTGCGATCCCAAACGAGGAAGCGCCATGGCTCCACGCCATTGCACGAGGGCGACCAACGCGCCGCCTCCAGCAGGGCGGCAAGCTGCGCTCGTGTCACCGGACGCTTGTCGTCGAAGGCGCGCGGACTCCAGCGCCGGCTCATCAGTTCGTGGATCGGCACCGACGTCGATGCGTTCTTGTCCAGCGTCATGGTTCTCTCCTTCGAGGTTCGCATTCGATTCGGTCACCGGCGGCGCATTCCCGCAACGGCGCCACAGCACGCCGGCACGCGCCCGCATCCGGTCAGGTGCCGTCTTCCAGGTCGTAGCCCGCATCGCGCCATGCCTCTATGCCGCCGAGCAGCGGCCGGACACGGACGAAGCCCTTGTCGATCAGCATGCGGGCGACACGCGCCGCGCTCGCTTCGTCGGGTCAACTGCAGTAGACGATGATCTCACGGTCGCGCGGCAAATTCGCCAACGAGGCATCCGGCGCATCGGGATCGATTACCACCGCCTTCGGAATTCGGCGCCGATCCGCTCCGAGCGTCCCGACCGCACGCACATCGAGCACGAGCGGATCCTCGCCGCGCTCCATCATGGCGTAGACCTCGTGCACCGCGACCCGAGCCGCGCGCAACTGGCTCAGAAAGCGCATCCGCTCGAACCACTTGAAAGCCATGTAAGCGACAAGCAGCAACGCGAACGCGCCTGCCGCATAGCCGCCCAGATCCGACAACCAGTCGAGAAAGGCATCGATCTGCCCGCCGAGCAGCCAGCCGGCGAGTAGCGATCCTCCGACCCAAAGCGCGGCCCCGATGCCATCGAAGAGCGTGAACGTTGCGAACTTCAAGCCGATCGCTCCGGCCAGCGGCGGCGCGACGGTTGCCAGCCCCGGCACGAACTTGGCGATCACCAGCGAGCCCACCCCCCAGCGCATGAAAACCCGCTCGGTCTGGCGCACGCACGACTGCGGCGAGAGCGACAGACGGCAAAGCATGGCCAAGACGCGATGCCCATAGCGCCTGCCCGCAAAGTACCAGATTTCGTCAGCGATCAGGCAGGCCACCATCGCCGCCGCAAACGCGTGCAGCACCGACATGTGCCCGCCCGCGGCGAGCCCGCCCGCCAGCATCATGACGGGGATGGCCGGCAGCGGCAGGCCGAGCTGAGTCAGGAGGACGTTGACGAAGACGAGCATCACGCCGTAATGAGCAAGCAGCGCACTGAGCTCGTTCATCGACATCCTCCTTGCATGGTCAGCGGGCGGTCGACGCTCCGGCGCTGGCGAGTGCCGTCATGTTCACGATCCGCCGCACGGTGGCCGACGGCGTGACGATGTGCACCGAACGCGCACAGCCGAGCAGGATCGGTCCGATCGTGATCCCGCCACCGCTCGTGATCTTCAACAGATTGAAGGCGATGTTGGCAGCGTCGAGGTTGGGCATCACCAGCAAGTTGGCCTCACCCTTGAGACGCGAATCCGGATAGAGCTTGGATCGAATGTCCTCGGAGAGCGCGGCATCGCCTTGCATCTCGCCATCGACTTCCAGCTCCGGTGCCCGCTCCTCCAGGATCTCGCGCGCTTTCGCCATCTTTCGGGCCGACGCCGAGCCGGAACTGCCGAAACTCGAATGCGAGACGAGCGCGACCTTCGGCGTCTGACCGAAGCGACGCACTTCCTCGGCCGCCATCAGCGTCATTTCCGCCACCTGCTCCGCCGTGGGATTCTCGTTGACATAGGTATCGCAGATGAAGAGCGTGCGCTCGGGCAGCATCAGCACGTTCATCGCCGCGAAGATCTCTCGTCCCTTGGCATGCCCGATGAGATCGCCGACGTGCGCCAGATGCTCCTCGTGCGTACCGAAGGTGCCGCACAGCATGGCATCGGCATCGCCGCGCCTGAGGAGCATGGCGCCGATCAGCGTGGGGTGCTGGCGCACGCGCGCCTTGGCGACATCCGGCGTGACGCCATGGCGCCCCATCTCGCGGTGATACTCGCTCCACACCTCGCGATAGCGCGGATCGTTCTCGGGATTGACGATCTCGAATTCCTTGCCGGCGGTCAACCGCAGCCCATAGCGCTTGATCCGCGTTTCGATCACCTCGGGCCGGCCGATCAGCACCGGATGCGCCAGACCCTCGTCCACGGCCACCTGCACGGCGCGCAGAACGCGCTCGTCTTCGCCTTCGGCATAGACCACGCGCTTGGGCGCCTGCTTGGCCGCTGCGTACACCGGCCGCATGATGAGCCCGGAGTGATAGACGAACTGCATCAGCTGGTCGTTGTAGGCATCCCAATCGGTGATCGGGCGCGTCGCGACGCCGCTCTCCATGGCCGCCCGGGCCACGGCCGGGGCGATCTTGATGATCAGGCGCGGGTCGAACGGCCGCGGGATGATGTATTCGGGCCCGAACTCGGTTTCCACTTCGCCGTAAGCCATGGCGACGTCATCGGGCTGCTCGGCTTCCGCCAGAGCTGCCAGGGCCTGCACGCAGGCCATCTTCATCTCGTCGGTGATCTTGGTCGCGCCGACATCGAGCGCCCCCCGGAAGATGAACGGGAAACACAGGACGTTGTTCACCTGATTCGGATAATCCGAGCGCCCCGTGGCGATGATGCAGTCCGGCCGCGCTGCCTTGGCTTCCTCGGGCGTGATCTCCGGGTCGGGATTGGCCAGCGCCAGGATGATGGGCTTGTTCGCCATGCGCTTGACCATGTCCCCGGTCAGCACGCCGTTCGTCGAGCAGCCGAGAAAGACATCCGCGCTCTCGATCACGTCGGCGAGGCCGCGCGCCGTGGTCTCCTGCGCGTAGCGCGCCTTGTTCGGCTCCATGTTCTGCTCGCGGCCCTTGTAGATGACGCCACGGCTATCGCAGACGAATACCTTGCTCGGATCGAGCCCCAGGTTGACGAACAGATCCAGGCAAGCGATCGAGGCGGCACCTGCCCCGGAGACGACGAGCTTCACCTCGCCGATCCGCTTGCCCACGATCTTCAGGGCGTTGATCAGCGCGGCCGAAGAGATGATCGCCGTGCCGTGCTGATCGTCGTGGAACACCGGGATGTTGAGCCGTTCACGCAGCTTCTTCTCGATGTAGAAGCACTCCGGCGCCTTGATGTCCTCGAGGTTCACGCCACCGAGGGTGGGTTCGAGCGCGACGACCGCCTCGACCACGGCATCAGGGTCCGTGGCCGCCAATTCGATATCGAAAACATCGATGCCGGCGAATTTCTTGAACAGGCAGCCCTTGCCCTCCATCACCGGCTTGGCAGCGAGCGGGCCGATATTGCCCAAACCGAGAACTGCGGTACCGTTCGTGACCACCCCGACCAGATTCGCACGGGAAGTCAGATTGGCCGCCTGGGTCGGATCCTCGGCGATGGCCAGACAGGCATAGGCCACACCCGGGGAATAGGCGAGCGCGAGATCGCGCTGATTGACCAGCCCCTTGGTCGGCGCGATCGAGATCTTCCCCGGCCGCGGGTAACGGTGATATTCGAGCGCGTTGATGCGCAGTTGTTCGTCCATGTTGCCCCCTTGGATCGCAGGACGGCGTCTGGAATGGCAGTCCGGGCCCGCGTATTGAAGATGCGAAGCATTCTACCCGTACAGCGAAGTCGCTTTGCGTTTTGATCGTTCGCTTTGGATTTACCCGATGGGGGCGTTTGCGTACAATACGCCTCCTGCCGAGTGGGTCCCTAGCTCAACTGGTAGAGCAGCGGACTCTTAATCCGTTGGTTGCGAGTTCGAGTCTCGCGGGGCCTACCAAAAGATCAAGGGGTTAGCCGAGTGCTAGCCCCTTCGTCGTTGCTGGACTGTGGCGTGATTGTGCCATTGAGCACTTCGGTCAAGACCTCTGCATGCTTGCGAAGGTGTGCAGGCGCAAGATGCGCGTAGCGGCGGACCATGCTTTCCGATTCCCACGCCCCCATCTCCTGGATGACATTTAGCGGCGTACCGCGCTGAACATGCCAGCTGGCCCACGTGTGCCGAAGATCGTGCCAGCGGAAGTTCTCGATGCCGGCGCGCGCTAAGGCTTGTCTCCATGCCTGCGTGTTTGCCCAGCCGATCGGCTTGCCCTGGTACGTGAAGACCCGGGTGGGATGCTTGTTCAGCTGTCGCTTCAGTACGTCCATGGCCGCTGTGCCCAGGGACACGTGAATGTCCCGCTGCCCCTTCGCTTGATCTGCATAGATCCAGGCTACCTGGCGCTCCAGATCGATCTGCGACCATTCGAGATTGACCACGTTGGACTGTCTGAGCCCGGTGGCCAGCGCGAACAACACGACATCGACCTGATGTTTCGGCAGCTCGTTCAACAGCACCTTCACTTGCTCCGGCGTGATCCAACGTACTCGGCGCTTGGCTTCCCGATACAGCTTGATTCTCGGTGCCCGATCGAGCCACTCCCAGTCTTGCACTGCGCGTCTGAGGATGGCCCGGATCAGCGCCAGATAACGATTGGCCGTCGCCGGACTTGCTTCGCTCGCCTTCAATGCGCCGATCTTCGCAACCAGATCCCGATCCAGGGTCTGCAGCAGCTTGCCGCTGAAGTGCTGCTGTAGCCAGCGGATCTTGCGCTTGTCTTCCTCGTGCGTGGCCTTGTGCGTCGTTTCCGTTAGCCACTTGAGGGCCGCTTCGTCCCACGTTCGATTCGGCTTATCGCCGAGCTGGTCTTGGCGCCACGAATCGGACCTCAGCTTGTCGTGGAACTCTTGCGCTTGGATTTTGCTGGTTGTGCGAGCAGAGCATCTAATGCGCTTACCGCCTGGTGTGGTGATATCGATCCACCACGTACTACCGCGTTTGAAGAGTGACATTCACTTGACTCCTTTCTCGGAGTCACCCCCAACGCTTGCCGGGGTCCAGCATAGAACGAGCGCAGATAGTCGGCAAGATCGCATTCCAGGAACACCCAGCACTTGCCGACCTTGGCGCCGGGCGCCAAGCCGAGCTTCGCGCGGCGTCGCAGCTCCTCCGGGTGGATGTGCAGGAACGCCGCGGCTTCGGCGAGCGAGAGCGTCTTCATGGCCGATCTCGCTTCTCGTCGGCATCCGTGGGCGGCGGGATGAGGGCCTCATGTCGTTTTCTCCGGGCTTGAGCCAAAAACTCCTGGCAGTCGGCGTGACGGCGCGCAATCTGCGTGACGGTTTGTGCCGACGCCGCTGCGGTGTTGTTTGTAGAAGTTCCTGTAGAGTTAGTCCGAACCTCGTTCGGTACCTCGGCGTCGTCAGGTTCGGGACCTCGTGCATGAGGTTCGGTACCTCGTCCCGAACGACGTTCGGGACCTCGCATCTGTGATGGGATGACGGCTTGGTAGTGGTACTGCGCCCAGTCGCGACCCTCGCGACGTGGCTTTCGAGTGATCCAACCCGCATCGACCGCCCTCTGCAGGTGGATGCCGACGGCGCGCTCCGACAGCCCCGTCTCTTCCGCGAGACAGCGTTCCGAGGGATAAGCCCGACTGCCGTCGTCCGCCATGTGCAGGCTCAAGGTGATCAGCACATGGCGGGTCGTGGGCGAGTCAGGCCCCTGATCGGAAGCAATCAACCAGCGCCAGACGAAGAGAAGCTTTCGGGCGGGCATGGTCAGCGGACCGACAAGGGCACCGACGAGGCGGCAGACGTTGGAAGGCAGATCGAAGACATGAGTGGCGAGATCGAGTGAATTGCCTCAAGTGTGTCGGCTTCCCAAACAAGTTGCTTGCTATAACCCCCCCGTCGGACAGGGGGGGTTGGCGAGAAAAAGCCCCCTTTCTCGCGATGAATGCCCTCATCCCCCAGGTTTTCTGCAGAGATGGCGTTCACCATTCAATCCCTCGCTCGACTTACCGACCTAGATAAACCGCAGTGACTTGTTCGCGCTCGTGACCAAGTTCGCCGCTGACGACGAGCCGCGCTTCGCGATCGAGCGCTCGCTGCTCGGGGGTGAGCGCTTTCGAGGTCGGGCCGCCGGCGGCCGGCGCCTTCCAACCCGTGATCTCCAAATAGCGAGCTTGCGCATAGGCGTGCCGGTGACCATGGACGCGGTGGATGCCAGCGCCACTGCACTGGTGTTTGAACCGCTGCAGCTGATCGATGAAGCGAAGCTCCCGAGGGATCAGGCTGCCGCCCTGCGCGAGGCGTCGGGCTTCGTTCAGCACGTGCCGCTGCTCGGTTGTGCGGATCGGAATCTCGCGCTCCCGGCCGCCTTTGCACCAGCTCGCCTTGAGGACGAGCTTGTCGCCGCGGTCGGCCCAGCTCGGCTGGAGCTTGATCGATTCCGCACGCCGCAGCCCGAAGGCGGCCTGCAGCTTCAGTGAGACCGCTGTGTACGGATCGGTGATGCGGCCAAGCTCGGTCGGCGTCAGCGTGCGAGCCCTGCTGACACTGCTAACAAGCTGCCGGTCAGGGATGCCGTAGGTCTTGTTGCTTTCAGCGATGATGCCGGCCTTGCCGATCTTCTCCGCCCACCATCGCAGCTGGACCATCCGGTTCTTGATCGTGCCCGGGTTGAGTCCCTCCGTCTGCCAGCGTTGTGACAGAGCGTCGACATGCTTGGGCTTGAGCCCGCCGGCCCGCAGATCCCGAAAGCCGGATTCGTGCAGTTGGGTGGCGGTGAGCTGCAGGATGCGCAGACGATCGGCCTGGGTCGCGTAGCTGCCATCTCGATTGCGGTAACACAGCTGCTTCAATTCGAAGTTCAGTGTCCTCATTGCGTTGCCTCGTTCGTTGCCGTCTCGCTGGGTGTGCGCACTGACAGGTCAGTGTTGTTGTCCGCCTCGCCGGCGTTGAACCGGTCGAGAACCACGAGGGACAGCGGGCCACACCACGAGCCCGTTCGTGCAGAGGGGTAAGTCTTGCCAGCGCTGCACGCGCTTTGGATGGCACCGGGGGCGCGACGCAGAGCACCGCCACCCGCCGAAGACCTGTGTTCCCAGGCCCAAGGAGCGCCGAACGGACGCAAGATCCCCAAACAGACGGGGATGGAACACCACGCGGCATTGCACCGCACATCACAGCAACGCCCCGAACGGGACGAGCGACAAGGCGACCGTTGAACGGTCGCATCACGACCACAGCAGGGGGAGCTTCGATAGAGCGCCGGAAAGGCGCTCATAGGCACGAACTCGCACAGGCTTCGATGTGCCGAAACATCACGAAGCACTGCTGCGCAGATCGCGCGACATCACAAGAGCGGAAGGCGTCGGACGTACATGGACTGATGCGGACATCAGCACCACAACGCCGATCGACTTCCGCCTACGGGGGGGGGCTACTCGGCGAAACCGAGCGCCCGCCCTAGGCTCATCACCATCGAATCGCACAGCTCGCAGTAACACGAGCCTGTGCGCTATGCTCATCACTTAATCGCCAAACCCTTGGGGCCGCCGGCTCGCAGGCGATGTGGCCGACTTCTGGGCGGTGCGTAACGTGCACCATTCCGGGCTGACACAGCCAGCGAAATCACTGCGCCAAGCGTAGCACATCGATAGAACCGAGACATACCCTTATGGCATTCTCAATGTCCGACATGATCGGAGAAACTCAGTTCCAAGCTTTTCGAGAAAATCTTGTGATGCGCTGCACCAGCGTCATGTCGGAGAACGATGCACCAGGCATCGCTCGTCACTGAGGGCTCGTCACTCAGGATATTTGGGCCGGTCACTTGCGCCAGGACCACGAAAATCGAACGCCGGTGCAGCCTTGCGCGCATCGTCACTGGCAGCTGAAGCCGACCAGTCACGATGCGCGGTTGGCGCAAAATATCCGAATTGCAATGTTGGCACAGCGAGTCATGCCCGTCGAAGTAGCTGTTGGCGCACGGCACGCAAGGAGTGTTCGCGCTGCGGACAGCTCGACCCGTCTCGCCTGCTGCGTATGCACGGGCGACGTTGTGCTGCCCCCCCGGCAACTCCTAAGTGGTACGCTGCACGCAATTGCACGACGTGGTCAGCGCTCGGCTCACAATCCGAGTTTAAGAACGACGTTGTAAACGGCGTTTACAGGCGACCGTAATAGTTCCGAAGAGACCGGCGCCCGGTGTTCCGGGCAACCACGAGCCTGCGCGAGCGATCGCATGGAGGCGCCACGGTACCGACGGTTTTCTGGGAGACGACGCATGTCGTCAGGGCACGCGGCAGCGCATCGCCGCGGAGCTTGAACTCGATGGGTGTCTGGCGCGATTCGTTCGCAGCCACACGCGAAGACCGGGACGCGATTCCACCGACTCGCACGCATACCACCGTATCGCGTCGTAACAAGCGAGGAGATCATGCGACCACTTGACTACGGCCGGCTAATGGGTGACCCCTTTTTTGTTTTCTAGGTCACGTGCCGCCCCAATGGCTATACCACGCTGGTCATTACACTCGCAGTCCGGACAAATGCCGCGTATCGACGCTGATGATCTGCATCGTGTCTGCCTCCAATTTGCACTCTTTGTCGACCGCCGTCCTAAGGCGGCGAAGCAGGCCGCTGGGAGACGACGGCTGCTCCTCCGCATTCTTGCCGGCCGTTGATCACCGGTAGATTGCATGAAGAGCCGGTGCGCAAGAGGACCATGCGCGCGTCCTCGGTTTAGAAGGATGCACGCAAGCCCACCTCGATCGCCCGCCCGGCTTCTGGAGCGTAGTTGCGCAGGAAGGACACTGAGTTTCGGATCTTGTTGTCCAGCAGGTTACGTCCCTGCAAAAAAACGACCATCTCGAAAGGTCGCGCTTCCCAGCGATACTCGAAGAATGCGTTCAGTTGGTCGTAGCCCGCGGTTTCGGTCTCGTTCACACCCGGCCTGGTCTGCGCATCGGCTCGGGTGTGCCGTATGGAAGCCGTCCAGGTTTCGCCGATGAACGCCAACTCCAGTCCGTACCTTCGCGGAGGAAGCCGCGGCACGTCGGAGCCGTCGTCGAGGCGCGCACGCAGGTAATCCATGAACGGCTTGATCTCGAGCAATCCGAACGGCACGTCCAACCTCATCACGAGTTGGGCCTCGAACCCCTTGAAACGCGCATCATCCTGCTCGTAGCGCTGCACCGGCAGGCACTCATCCAAGCGCACACACCGGACACGGATCTGGCCCACGTCCGGATCGTAGAACAGCCCGGCATTGCGCTGATAGATGTAGTCCCTGATGCGATAGTCGAACACGTTGACTTTGCCCGCGTACCTGCCGCGGTCGACGCTGAAGCCCAGGTCCGCGCCCTCGACGGTTTCCGTATTCAGCCGATTGTTGCCGACGTCGAACGTGCGGGTCGCCAAGTGAGGCCCGAGTGCATACAACTCCTGCACGTCGGGATTGCGCTGGGCCCGCGAGAGCGTCAGCGTGGCACTGGATCGCGCTGCGAACTGTAGGCTTGCTATAGCCGAGTAGCTCCTGCTTGTGTGCTCTGTATCGGGTAGGACGACGGAGGTGCCGAACACGGTACGCTGCGGCTCCGGTCGCATCCGCTGATGCTCGCTGCGCGCACCGAGCTCGAACGAAAACGGGTCGAGGTTCAAGCGCTGCGTCAGGTAGCCGGCATGAGAACGAATCGCCGATTCGGGCACGAACGCCTCGGCCCCGAGCGCGGAGAAGTCGCGCTTGATCAACTGGCCCCCGAGAGTACCGGAAAGGTTCTTGCCCAGCCGATGGCTCAGCTCGGCACGTCCTTCCCAGACCTGGTTTCGAAAAGTAGTCTGGACGACGTTGTTGTCTATTTCCGCGTGCTCGTAATCGACGTGGGCAGCGCGCAGCTCGAACCGCTCGATCGGCCCGTCGAAGCGAAACGCGCCCTTGACGTCCTGACGCTGCTGCTTCATGTCGATCCGAACCGCATCCGCTCCTGGCGGTGCTCCGGGCACATGGCTGTGCGAATGCGCGCCCGGTGGAATCCCATAGTTGTTCCGCAGTTCGCCAACCGCGAAACCAAGCATGCTACGATCGTCGAGCAGCGATGCCCCTACGTTGATGCCATGGCTGCGCGCATCCGTATTGGCGACGTAACCGCACGTATTGCTCGCGTTGAACAACCCGAACTGGCGGACGATAGCCGCCTCGTCGATGGCACACCCAGGGATGACTGTGTCATTTCGGCTGCGGCGGAAGCCGTCGACATGCAACGCGACCAGTCCTCTTCCGGTGTCGAGCTTGAATGCCTGCGCTCTCTCGTTTGCGTTGCTGTTGATGCGAACTTCGGCTGCTCCCGATACACCATTCTTGGGTATGCGCTCCGGTATGCGGCCGTCGATGACTTCCACCGCGCCGCCGATGGCTGCCCCCCCGTAGCGAATCGTTGCCGGGCCGCGCATGACACGCACCTCTTCGGCGAGCAAGGGCTCGAGCGTAATCGCGTGATCCGGACTGACGCTGGAGGCATCGTGCGATCCAAGGCCGTCGAGCAGGATACGCACGCGCGGCCCCGTGAAGCCGCGGATCACCGGCAAGCCGACGCTGGGTCCGAAAGAGGCGTTGGCGACTCCCAATTCGTCTTGCAAGGTCGCGCCGAGCGTCGAACCTTTCTTCTGCCGCAGCTCCTCGCCCTGCAGACGGGTTTCGGGACGTGCATTCGAGTCGGCAGACCCCTCGCGCTTGACCTCCACCTTGACTTCCGGCAGCTCGACCGGTTCGCTCGCTGCAATGAGCACCGCCGCGCCTTTCTTCTGCTGTAACTGTTCGCCGCGCAAGCGGATGTCCGGACGAGGATCCGAGTTGACCGAGCCTTGGCGCTTGGCTTCAGGCTCGACCGCAAGCAGTTTGACGGGTTCGCTCGCTGCAACGAGCAACGTCGTCCCCTGCTTCTGCCGCGACGTTTCGCCCTGCAGACCAGTTTCGGGACGCGCACCCGAGTCAGCGGGGACCTCGCGCGCGCCTTTGACCGTGACCACAGGCGACGCGACGGGCGCGCTCGCTTCAGCAAGCAAAGCCGACGCCCCGTGCGAATGCGGCCGGAGACCCCAGAAAGTCGAGACTTTCTCCGTTCCGACATGCTCCCATTCATACCGTAGGCCCATCCCGATCGAGTAGAGCTTCTGGGCCGAGTTGAACTCGCTCGCAACGTTCGCATAGAGTTGCAGCCCGCGAGAGGCGCGGACACTCAGGCCGAGACCGATGATCGCGCTATCGCGCGGCACGTCGACGTTCGGGACCGAGAAAGTCGGGCTGTTGGGGTCCCCTGCGAACCTGGCGCTCAGGCTGCCCTGCGAGGCGAACTCGTGAGCCCACGCTATGCGGGCTTCCAGCGTGCCTTGCATGCCACCGCGGCTCAAGTCCCGCGCAGCCTTGATACCCAGGGTCGAGCGCAAGAAGTTCATCGTCCGCCCAGGCACGGCGAGATTCAGCGCCCCGGCGCCCGATTCCGTGTAAGCGTCGTCGCGCTGGTGCGACCATTGCAGGGAAGCGCCCGGCTCCAGGCGCGTCGTATCGCCAAAGGTATAGCCCGCTTCGATATGCGCTGTAGCAATCGTTCCGCCGTACGACGCAGATGCGGTTCGCCGCAATGTCCCGATGGTCACCGCGCGAGTCGCCTCCGTGGAGGTATCGGCGAGGCCCGCCAACGCGTCGATCCGCAGCGCACCGGTGCGGTAGCGGCCATACAAGGCGAGCTGGCGCATCTCTGCGTCGACGCGGCTCCCCGGTACGTCCTGCTTAATCTCGGGCTTCGAATAGGCGGCGAGCCCTCCGAATCGCATTTGCTCATTGATGCGCCGGTCATACCCGGCGATGACTCCAGAGAAGTCGAATCTTGCGAGACCGGCTCCCGGCGTCCCGTCCGCTCGGCCGCGTCCGCCGTAGCCACGAAGCCACAACCCGTCTCGCGGCTCCGGCTCGCCGCTCGCCATGCCGGCCCCCGCGAACGAGTGCGCATAGGCGGGATTGGCGTCCGACGCGATCCAGGGATCGAGCGATCCGAAGCCGGCAAGTGCCATGTTGCCCGCTCGCCCGCCCGCCCCACCATCGGCGGCGCCGAGCCGCGCGACGACCTGCTGCCAGAGCGCACGCTGACTGGACTGCTGTGCCGTCTCGATCGACGCGCGTCCGACCCCGCCGATCGAATCGAAAGCTGCCCGTGCACCTTCCGGAGTAAGCCCGTCCACCGCGCCGATCACCGTTCGAGCATCCGGGGAGTTGAGCCTGGAGAGCGCACCGAGCGCGGTCGCCACGCCCGCCTGCGCGGGAGTACGGGCGACCGATTGATAGGACGCGTCGGTTCGCTCGAGCGTGAGATAGACGTGTCGCGGATCGTAGTGCAGCGTCGGACGGAGAAACGCGAGATTGCTGTTCGCGTTGTCGAAGCGACCGCTGATCTCCTCCGTCGCCGAGAGGACGATATGGCGCCCCTTCAGCGGATACTCGCCATCTCGCGCGACGACCTCCAATGCCGCTCCGTCGACAGTGGCGCTACGCACGGCGAGATGGTCTGCGCCGGCGGACGGGTCCGCATTCACCCTGAAGGTCGAGCCGGGGGCGAGATCGAGGTGACCTGCGATCGTGCCCGATCCCGCAAACGAAGCACCGCTCACCACGCGCACCGAACTCGCCAGCGAGCCTCGGAACGCGAGCATACCTCCTGCGACCGTCGTTGGCCCCGAGTACGTTTGCTGGCCGGTCAACTGCAGCGTGCCGGCGCCGATCTTGTCGAGCGATCCGGGCCCCGTGATGTTGCCGTTGATGGCAAACGTGGTATTCGCACCGGTATCGAGCACCGCACCGGTGTCGCCGAGGGCAATACTGCGCGCGGTGGCAATGTCGGCAATCGTACGCAGCGTGCCGCCGTTGATGATGACGCTGCCACCCTCGGCGCCGAGGTTTCGATCGTCGGCGATGGTGAGCGGACCGCTTAGCCGGGTGCCGCCCGAGTAGGAATTGATTCCCGAGAGGGTCAGGTTGCCCGGCCCACTCTTGAGCAGCATGCCGGTTCCGCTGACGGTACCGGCAAAGGTGCCGTCAGCCGCCTGATCGAAAGCGAGGCCGCCGTTGTTGACGATCGTGCCCTGTATGCTGAGGTGATCGCCGATCAGCATACCTTCCTCGATCACGGTTCCGCCGGTATACGTGTTGGTGCCTCCGAGCCGCAACGCGCCGTCGCCGCGCTTGACGAGACGCCCGCTTCCCGAAATGGTGCCGCCGTAGGTCTCCAGCGGAGACAGGGCAAGCGATTCCGAGATGACGAGAGTTCCCTCGTTGACGACCTGCGAGCCGAGGCTCCGCGCGCGAGCGATCAACGTGCCCTCGGCGATTCTGGTCGTACCGGCGTGCCCGGTGGCACCGGTGAGATCGAGCGTACCGGTGCCGACCTTGCTGAAAAGACCCGTGCCCTCGATCGCGCCGGCAAAGGTCGTGCTGCTCTGATCGGAGCCCACGGTGAGCCCGTTGGCGCCGAGCCGGATCGCGCCGACGCCGCCGATGGAACCGGCACTGCGCGCACCGTCCGCCGCACTCAAGTCGAACACCGCGCCGCCCTCGATACGCAGCGGCCCGTTCGGGTAGAGATTGCCGGCGCTGACCAATGCCAACGTGCCGCCCGTGATGGTCGTACCCCCGGTATAGGTGTTGATGTTGGTAAGCGACAAGACGGCGTTGCCCGATTTGCGCATGGCTCCTGTGCCGCTCAGGACGTGTCCATACGTTGCATCGACCGCCTGCGCGAACTCTACGGTGCCGTGGTTCGTAATCGCCGTCTGCAGCGACACGGCCGCCCCCCTGAGCGTTCCCTGACTCACCAGCGGTGCGACGACCCAGGTATTGGGTCCGGTCAGCGTGAGGATTCCTTCGCCGGTCTTCTCCAGGCGTGACGTCGCCGTGACCACTCCCGAGATGCCGAGATCGAAGCCGCTGGTGTCGATTGCTGCAGCGTCGGGACCGATGTTGAAGTTGCGCCCAGTCGTGAAGGAATTCGTGGCCTGAAGGGTCAACAGACCAAGGCTCACGGGAGAGCCGAGGGGCGCCAGTTCGCTGTCTGAGCCCGCCGTGAAGCGAGGAAACAGGGGGAACACGACTACCGGGGGCGGCGGGGTCGGCACCACGGGCCCCGGCGGGCTGCTCGGCGCATCGATGCGTGAAAGAAAGGCGGACTGGTAGTCGGCCGTGTTCAATCCGTTGTTGAAAAGAACGTAGAACGGTGCAGAGTCCCTGTACTTTCCGGTCAGGTCGAAAAGTTGCAGGCCAAGCAGGTACGCGCCGACCGGTTGGGTTCCCGCACCACCGGCCGACTCGATGAACCAGTTCAGGTGGGTATGCAACGAGCCGTCCGGATATGCTTGGTCGACCAGCTTGGTCGCCGGCCCGACGACGCCGGTGCCCGTGATCAGGGTCGGGGTCGAGTAATACTGGTACAGGAGCAGTGCTGCCGGGTCGTTGAATACGAGCGCGTTGATCGCGACTTCCGAAGGTACCGTGCCTTCGATCCGCACCGACGTCCCGGTTGCGGCAGCCCCCCAGCTCCGGCTTTGCGGCGTCCAGTGCAGCAGCGTTTCGAGCGGGCGGTAGAAGAGACGCTCGCCCGACAGCAGCGTCCCGGGAAATGCTTGAAACCCCGGGTCGTCGGTCGAGTACGGTCCGCCCGGCAGGTCACGGAAGTTGGCCGGCCAGATGGGCCGACCCGTCGCGGAGTCGATCGGGGACCTGCCTTGGATAAGAAGGTTCTGGTCGCCGAAGAAGCGCACACCGAGCGGACTGCCGAGAACCGGCCCACCCGGCGTAAAAACCTCGACGTCGAAGTGCAGGCTCTGCCCGCGAGATGCCGTGCATAACGCGAAGGTCGCGGAGCACACCAGATATCCGATCCTTCTCACGAACCGCATACAGCCTCGCCTTGGCCCGCTTTGAAGGCGCTTCGGTGCGCAAAGTCGCGGGCTCGACCATTGGGAATTCAACGAGATCCGGATCCGCGACCACAGGGAGGGCTCGCGCCGAGGCCTTGGAGGGACACGATGCGCGGCGTTGTCACGACGCTTCTTGCGACCAGCGCCTAGTGTAAGTATGTTGCAACAGCAGGCGGTCAGGCTCATCCCTCGAACCGGATGGTCATCGATGCAGAGATCTCATCTCCGGGCCTTGCAGTGTAGCGGGCTCGACTATATGATGCAACTGCGATGCATTTGAGGCATTGCCCAGTTCCTCGCAGGCCGGTCGCATCACGGTTCGCGGTGTTCCCCACGATTGTCAGGAGAAGGCCAGTCATGTTGAAGTCAATTCGTTCCATCTTGGCGTCCGCCGCGATCGCGCTGGGCGTACTTGCGTCGCCTGCCGCATTCGCGCAGCACTCAGACATCGAAGTGGCAGTTGTGAGCGGCAAGATCGTGGCCGATCCTCTGGGTGAAGCCGCGACCGCATTGAACGGCTACAAACTTTTCGAGGCCGATTTCGGGGATTTCGCGTTGGGGCCCAACGGCACGAAGAATCCGGGATTCGCGGATGCGCACGATCTCCCGAGCAGCGGCTTTGCTGGCGGGAATGTCCTCTATATCCGGCCCTTGGAGACCCTGAGCTTCTGGGACGGAGCAATGTGGACGGCGCCGGCGTCTGCCGGCACAACCCTCTCGATCAAGGACGCGCTCGGCGCCTTCCTGACTATCAACAGTGCCGGCGCGACCGTGCCGGCCGGTGGCGGCCTCATCGATGAGTTCGATTCCGGTGGCGGTCTGCACCAGCATGTCGATTTCATGATCAATAGCGGGGCACCGACCGGCGCCTACCGTCTGACGGCCCAATTGTGGGCGACCGAAACGTATCTCGGCAGTCCGATCTACACGGACAGCGACCCGTTCTACCTCGTGTTCAATCGCGGATTGAGCACGGACGCCTTCGAGGCATCGGTGACCGCGTTGATGGTTCCCGAAGCCAGCACCTATGCGCTGATGCTGGCCGGTCTGGGGGTGGTACTAACCGGCGTGGCACGTCGCCGCCTCGCGGTCCGCCGCTAGCCGCGCCATCCCTCCATCGAAGACCCACCGGCCGTAACCCCGACCTCGGGGTTACGGCCGGTTGCGTTATTGCATGCGCCCGTCGCCCTTGCCTGCGGTCCTGCTGTACGCCGTGTTCACCCTTTCGGGGGCGGCGGGGCTCGGCTACCAGTTTGTACGTGATGATGCTTGGCGGTTTCTGCTTCCTGACATTTATAGCCGGTCGCCGAAAACGACGGACCAAGGTGTCCCCGCTGTACAGGCGCTGATCGCCGCGATGCAGGTGTAGGTCTAAAGCCCCGGTCGTCATACGCTTCATGCCGAGCGTGGGTCGCGTTGATCTGTCCCAGTGCGCCGCCGGGCGCCAGCGCGTTTCCACGCAGCTCGACCCGCACCGGTCAATATAATTGACGCCCACGCCGCAATCCTAGTCATAGCAGATCTTTGAGACTTGTGTTCGGCGGTTCAGCGCCAGGACGATCAATACCCATGTCGCGTGAATGCGGCAGGCATCTCAGGCAGCCGCCTTGAAACGTTCATATCGCTGCGCGAGCCGATCCCGATCTGGTCGGTCCTTAATGCGGCCGGGTAGATGGATCATTCCTCCATGGAGCCGCTTTAGCGCTTCGAGCATAGGCCCGTCGTTCTGTACGAGCAGACGCTCTGAAACGTGCAGCCTGTAGTCCGGGTCGATGCCGATCAGATGGGCATCGAATGCCGCATGATGGATCTTGGAGAGCGGAATGCCATTGGCCACGACCGGTTGTCCGAGCTTCTCATCCTTGTCGGCGATGATGTGCGCGGCGTCGAGCAACAGCGGTTCCGGCAACCCTGAAAGCGCACAGCGGCCGTTGTAGGCGGTGATGACGGCTTCGCGAAACGATGCCTGATGCAGGCGTTGTTTCACCGCTCGCAGCGCGTAGCGGCGCTCGATGGCATTCTCTGGGGGCGCGATCGCATCCTGATCCGGCACGCCGAACGCCACGCGAGCCTTCAATCCTCGGGGATCCCAACCGGAAATGAACGCTGGCAACATGGCTTGGTAGCGTCCAGGCGCAATGCCGAGGAAGTAGATGATCGGCACTCGGTTTTCAAATGCTTCCCGTAGCCAGCGGTTATCGGCTGCGTCCGGGTTCTGCCCCATGAAGGCATAGTCCACCGATTCGTCGCCCTCGAAGATCTGCCGATGCACTTCGCGCTGGTCGTCGTACCAAACCTTCGCGCCCGGTTTCGGAAATACGGTCTTGATCGAAAGCAGGAACCGCATCTGCTGTGGCTTGAAGATTCCACGGTGCGGGTTAACCAGCGGCAGGCGTTCGCCCCGAAACATGAATCCCGGCTTCAACTCGGTCGCTGTCAGGTGATCGTGGATCTCGCCGAGTCGTCGCACCTCCTCGAAGGCCGCCATGCGCATCGAGGTGTCCAGATCGTCACTCGTCATGATCTATCGTCGTCATGCCCGGAAGCGGCTCTCGTTATGCCACGCCAAGGCTTCTGGGTCAGGCCTTCGCGTAGTGTCCGAAGGTTCGTCAATCTTGTGACCTTGCAGCGCGTAGTAATGCTTGCCGTTGCTGAACTCTTCCTTGATCCGACGGCTCACCTCGAAATGCAGATCCGGCGTCACCGTCACATAGCCCGCGTCGAAAAGGCTATGGATATCGCGCCTGAGCAGCAGTCCGTTCCGCGCTTCGTGCTCACCGCCTTCGGCGTAGGGGCGGATATGTGCGGCCTCGAGCGCGGGCAGCGTGCGCTCTTGAGTCACGGCGCAGCGGCGACTGTACGTATCCGTGACGAGCACGCGGAATGCGCCTTGTCCCAGCCGCGGACGAATCAACTGTGGCTCCCCATAGCGTGGCTGCATTTGCGCAATAACCGGGAACTCCGAGCGGCTCAACCGATCATTCACCGCGTCCCACAGAGAGTCCCTCTGCATCGCCTGTGGTGTAGGTCTTGAAGGAAACGATATTCCGTGACCAACTCGGCGGAACGGGGATCCAGTCTGTTTCGTCGAAGAAGAAGGGCTGCGTGAGGATGCGACAGCCGATTTCGAAATCACTCCTGTCCGTCGGCGGGACTTTGCGGTAGCGGGCGATCCGAGTGCGCATTTCCTGTGCCGACCCTGCGCCATTCGCCTCGCCAAACGCCTCCCAGGCCAGGGAACAGGGCATCGCATTCGCGTAGGCGAAGATGCCACCGCCGACGATGACGTTGCGTGGTGAGTGCAGCTTGAATAGGAAAAGTTCGCCGGGCTGAAGTGCGCGAAAGTTTGCACCGGACGGCGCCCAGAAATTGACCTCGGCGAGGTTCCGCTGCTGGCGCAACATGTCGAACCAATCGTCATCGGTGACGGCAACGACGAGGTTGATCGGCATCCAGCTATCCCGTCTCTTGGTCTGGTTGCTCGGCTTCGGTGGACGCAATCCTCGGGGTCTTGGTCATAGGCACCCAGTGGGCAAGTGACACGCACATACCCGGCGTCCAATCCTTGTCGCTATCCATACACCCCCGCATTTCGCTCAGGGTAACTCTCGTACACATGCTCGAATACCGCTGAGCACTTCTGCCGATACATCTCCGGCGCATACGCGCGCGGAAGGCCTTCGTCGAGGGCGTCCTCGATCGTCAGTTTCAACGCAGAGCGCGCTGCGGATTTCTGTCGCCAGTTGAGCACGAGCAATTGCCCCAACCGTGACAGCAGGTCCTTGGCAACCTTCTTGACCTCATCGCGTTCCTCGGCACTCAGTTCCGGCGCCGGCCGCGTCAGGATGTCGAAGATCACAAGCTCTTCCTCAGTAAGGTTCTCGCGGACGTGACGAGCCTCCTCGTCGTTCAAGCTGTTCGACAGCCTGAGCAGGTCCTCGAACAGTTGCTCGATGCTCCGGCTACCGGCGTTGTAGCTTTCGATCAGTGCCTCGAACTTCTCTGCGAAGTCCGCGCGGGTTCGGTTAAGGCGCACGAGCTTGTCCAGCTTGGCGCGGATCGCCGCCTTGAGTGCTTCGAGGTCCGTGTTTTTGTGCTTCGATTCCTTGAAGCGCTGCGCGAGGGCCTCGAAGTTGATCTTGGAGAGGTCGATGGCTGGAGGCCCAGCACTGCGGATCGTCAGGCCCGTGATGGATTCGTCCAGCAGGCCGCCGATCTGTCCCATGATGGTCGAGATATCCGGCGGGTTGGGGTTGAGTTTTGCGCGGATGGCAGCGGCCAGCGTCGCGATGCCGGCCACGCGCTGTGCGAACTCGAGCGCGGACGGATCGGGTTTGACGGCCCGGTAGAGGGTGCCGACCAATTGCTCGTGGCCGAAGAAATCGCGCCTCAGCGACTCGGGTGAGATCAGCGCGTCGATTGCGTCCTTGATTGCTTCCAGTCGCTGCAAGTCGCCGAGCGGTAAGGCCTCGATCGCGGCGAGGTTCACGCCGTGGCTCGCGCAGAACGCCGTGGCGGCATCGACCGCTTCCCGCAGAGCAACGCCGAGCTGTGCCTTGTCCCTGACCGGGCTCGCGCCACCCTTGCCTGCGCCGTAGATGGCCAGCGCCTTCTCCAGCGAAGCGAACACGTTGGCGTAATCGACGATCACACCGCTGTGCTTGCCGGGGAAGACGCGGTTGGCGCGTGCGATGGTCTGCATCAGCGTGTGGTTGCGCATCGGCTTGTCGAGATACACGGTCGAGCAGCTCGGCGCATCGAAACCGGTGAGCCACATCGCGCAGACGAAGACCAGCCGCAGCGGGTCTTCTGTATCCTTGAACTTCTCGTCGAGACCGGGCTGCGATTCGTACATGCGCCGCCGATGAGGCTCGATGTCGAGCCCCAGCCTCTTCATCTGCTCGATCTCGTTTTGACCCGGCGAGACAATAACGGCCATGTCGGTCGTCGTCAGCACGTCGAGCCGAGCCTTGAGCGCTGCCCTGCGTGCATCACGTGCGGCCTGTGCCTGCAACGCTTCGCCGCCGCGCGTCTGGTAGGCGAGTACGCCCAACTCCTTTTGCACGCTCGCTGTCTCTTCCACCCAGCGGGCCTTCACCTTGTCATGCATACGTAGCGCCGTGGCCTTGTCGATGGAGACCACCATCGCCTTGCCGACGAAGCCCCGGCTTAGGAAGTGGTGCACGATGTCCTGAGCCACCGTCTCCAGGCGGTCGTCGCGGGTGATCAAGTGGTACTGCCTTCCCAGCACCTTCTCCAGCTTGGCCTCCTGTTCGTCATCGAGGCCCGCGTCCTCGATCAGGCGGTAGAGGTCATCGTTCAGGTCGGGATTAACCAGCTCAAGCTCGGGCGTACGGTTCTCGTAGAACAGCGGCACTGTGGCGCCGTCCTCGACCGACTGCTGGAAGTCGTAGATCGATACGTAGTCGCCGAAGACCTCCTTGGTGCGTTCCTCGCCGGCGATGAGGGGTGTGCCGGTGAACGCCAGGAACGTCGCCTTCGGCATGGCTGCGCGCATATTGAGCGCCAGCGTGTCGTACTGGCTGCGGTGAGCCTCGTCGGTCAGCACGATTACGTCGGTGCGATCGGTCAGCGCCTCGGCTGTCTGAAACTTGTGGACCAGCGTAAAGACGTAGCGATGATTGCCACGCAGCAGCTCGCGCAGGTGTGCGCCGCTGGCGGCGTGACATTGATCGCCTTCAGCCTCGCTCACCGCACCCACGGTCTTGAAGGTCTTGGCGATCTGATCGTCGAGCTCGACGCGGTCAGTAACGACTACGAAGGTCCAGTTGCCGGTGAGCTTCCGCAGCACTTTCTGCGAGAAGAAGACCATCGAAAAGCTCTTGCCGCTGCCCTGCGTTTGCCAGAACACGCCGCCGCGACCGTGGCCTCGTTTGCGAGCCTCCAGCATCGAGGCAATCGCGTTGTTCACGCCGAGGAACTGGTGGTTTTGGCCGAGGATCTTGACCACCCCGGCTTTGTGCTCGGAGAAGAGGGTGAAGTTCTCGACCAGATCGAGCAGCCGGGTACGGTCGCAGGTGCCGCGGAGCATGACCTCCAGAGACACGCGGCGCGGCTCATCCTCGCGTTCGACGCGCTTCCACTCGAAGAAGCGGTCCCAGTCGGCCGTGAGCGAGCCGACGCGACCGTCGGTGCCGTTGCTCGCGATGAGCAGCGCGTTGTACCAGAAGAGTTGGGGGATCTCGTGCTTGTAATGCGTGAGGTTCTCGTCGAAGGCGGCGCGCGCCGGCACGCCAGGCTTCTTGAGTTCCACCACCACCCAAGGCAAGCCGTTCACGAACCCGACGAGGTCGGGACGGCAGGTATACAGGCTGCCGACTACGCTGAACTGACTCACCAACAGGAAGTCGTTTTGCTCGGGGGCGGCCCAGTCGATGACGCGCAGTCGCTCGGTCTTCTGCCCGCCGTGGTCGGTATCGGGGACGGAGACCGGGATGCCGTCCTTGAGCAGCCGGTAGATCTCGCGATTGGCTGCCTCCAGACTCATTGCCGAGCGGTCGCGCGTTAGATCGTCGATCGCCGTATTGACTGCTTCGGGCGGCAGCGTCGGATTGAATCTGCTCAGTGCCGCGCGCAGACGATTCACCAGCACCGCCTCGCCCTTGGTCTCGCGCCCGAGCGTGCCGCCCGGGCCGAACGTTTCCTCCATTGCCGACACCGTCTCCCAGCCGAGGTCCTCGAACAGCCTGATCGCAGGTTGCTCGACGAGCTGGTCTTCGGTGTAGGCGTGAGGGCTCATGCAGCGATGGCCTCCACGTCGATCTGGCCGGAGAGCAGGCGGGGCAGGAGTAGGTCGCGGGTGCGGCGCAGGTTTCCAATTCTGGCGGTGAGAGCTTCGCGCGCTTCTGCCATAGGAAAAGTCAACCGACGGAAATCATCTTGAAGTTTTCTTGGGGGCAGCCGAACTGGGACGGAGGATAGAATGCCCGTGTTGAGATTAGGCATAGTCACGCCCTGAGCGCGACCTCGGATAAGGCCAACCACGTCGTCTTGCCCGAGGTAGTTGAAGAGGTACCACCCATCAGCGGCATCCTGGTTTGCCCGGATTCGCAGGCAGCCAGTTCCGCAGAACCAACCTACTTGGTGCGACATGACAAACGCGCGGCGCCCGATGTCGCCCCGCCTTCCATACACGATGTCGCCGGCTTGCATTCGGTGGCGGCCGAGCCTGTCGGCTGTTTCTTCGGGGATGCGTGAAATGGTGTCGGTGCTGATTCGTAAGTCAATGAGATCTTTTGGCATAACGACTGGAACGCCCGCTTCCGAGTAGTCAGCCTCATGGAGTTGGCTTCCGAACGGTCCAGTTTGAATGCCTTTGTCATCTTCACACACTTCCCCAAGATTCGTGACCTCCCACCCCTGCGGAATCTCGCCCAGGCGGGACAGGACGCCGCGGACGGATTCGTGGCCGGGAAAGCGGAAGTGGACGAACCACTCGCGGTAGAGGGCGCGGGCCATCGACTCCAGAATCTTGATGCGCCGCTGGCTGTTCTCGATTAGTTCGTCGTAGGTGGACAGGATGTCAGCGATGCGGCGTTGTATAGGGAGGGGGGGCGCGCGAACTGGGAAGTCTGGAAACGTCGTTAGCGGGATGCGATCGACCGTAGCGCCAGTCAGCATGTTGCGTTGAATGACCGTACGCCATTCTGTGGTGAAGAAGTAGTAAAGCAGGAAGCGAACATCTACCTTTCGCGGATTTGTTCGGATCAACGCCATTCGCCGACCGAGACAACCACGAAAGCCTGGTGGAATTAGCGCGTACCGATTCAGGGTTGCCTCGTAAGTGAAAACCAAGTCATTCTCGCGAGGCTCAACACGGCGCGTCCAAGAGACGTAGTCACACTCCGCAATGTGTCGAATGTCTGCGAGATCAAGACGCCCGTCATCAGTAACGTTCTTGATACCCAAAAAGACCGGGCCGCTGTCAGACGGCTTAGGTGTGGCGTGTGGTCCATCGTACAGACCGTCGTAGAGCTCCTTGATAGGTAGTGTTCGCCAGCCGTCCATCCTCACGCCTCCAAAATCCCCGCCACATTGGCGGCGATGGTCTGCTCCAGCGTCCGTGCCTGGGCGTTCAGGGCTTCCAGTTCCTCGTTTAAAGTTTCGAGCTGCGTCTTGAAGTTCTCGTCGCTCACCTCTTCGCCTGGGGCCACGCCCACATAGCGGCCGGGGTTGAGCGACCAGCCCTGCGCCTTGATTTCAGTGAGCGTCGCCGCCTTGCACAGGCCGGGGATATCGGCATACGCAGGCTTCTTGCCGAAGACCTCCGCGAGCTTGGCGGCCGTCTCCTCGCCGCCAACGGTTAGGTCGGGCGCTTCGCCGCGATAGAGGCGCACCAGATTGGCGATGAAGCCGATCTGCGCAGTCGTCCAGTCGCGATGGGCGCGGTCCACCTGCCGATAAATGTGGCGGGCATCGATGAAGAGCACGGTGTCGGCGCGGTTTGACTTAGCCTTGCCCCGATCGAGGAACCACAGCGTGCAAGGCAGGGTGACCGTGTAGAACATATTGGGGCCGACGGCGACCATCACATCCACAGCCTTGGCTTCGATGAGCTTCTGCCGGATCTCCTGCTCGGAAGATCGAGCATCGGAAGCCGAGTTGGCCATGACGAATCCGGCGCGTCCTGTGGCGTTGAGCGCCGAGTGAAAGAGCTGAATCCATAGGTAGTTGGCGTTGTCGGTGCGCGGCAGTCCGAAGGAAAATCGGCGGCCTTCGCCCACCATGTCCTTGAGTCGCTCCTTGTCGACTGCGTTGACGTTGAAGGGCGGATTCGCGAGGACGAAGTCGAACTGCCCAGTCGCGTTGTGTGGGTCGTCGTAGTAGCTGTTGACGTTGCCGCCGTGGCGTATATCTCCCTCGAGCCCATGCACCGCGAGATTGAGGCGACACAGGCGGCCGGTCTCGTCGGTTTTCTCCACCCCGCAGATGGCAAGCTCCGCAGCGGGGTTCCTCTGGTGCTCGGCGACGAAGCGTGCCGACTGCACGAACATGCCCCCGGAACCGCAGGCCGGGTCGAGGATGCGCCCGTGGAAGGGCTCGATGATCTCGGCAAGCAGCCTGACGATGCCCGCCGGCGTATAGAACTCGCCACCCTTCTGGCCTTCGGTGCGGGCGAACTCACCGAGGAAGTACTCGTAGATGCGACCAAAGGCGTCGAAGTCCACGCTGGCCGGAATCTCGGAGACCTTCTTGAGCAGCTCCTTGAGGAGCGTGCCAGTGAAGAGGTTGTAGGTCTTGGGCAGAACGCCGGCAAGTTGCGGGTTGTGCCTCTCGATCTCGCGCATCGCTGCATTCACCTTTGCGCCGATATCGGCCGCCTCGGGGAGCGTCAGCAAGTGGTCGAAGCGCGCGTCGGGTGCGAGGTAGAGGACGCCCTCGGCATGGTACGCGCCGGGCTCATCGACTCGGCTGCCGCGGCGAGAAGACGCTCCGACCTGTTCCAGCTTATTGCGCTGGGTGGCATATCGTAGCTCTGCGAAGCGGAGAAATATCAGGCCAAGGATCGGACCGGAGTATTCCTGCGCCTTGAGGCCCGAGTTGGCGCGGAACTGATCGGCGGCGTCCCACAGTCGCTTCTCAAGCGAGGTGGTCGCGGCATCTTTTTCGGAAGGGGCGATCCAGTGCATGTCGGTTGCTTTGTTTCTTGTTAGTGGAACATCGGCGAGTTGCAGGGTCGCACAAACGAAGAGTTCACGTCATGGTTGGCTGTCATGAGTGTAAAGGCGGCCTACATGAAGTTGCGACATCCCGTCACGATGGGCCAATGCGTCGATAAGCTGGCCGTGCCCCCCTCTTGGCTAGATCAGACAAACGCTGCGTAGTGTTGGCCAAGATGCACGATCATGCAACAACATGATTGGGTCCGCAGAGGGGATTCATGCGGCGGGGATTGCCCCCCGGTTTGATCGGGTGCCGAATATTGTTCGGGTGCTTCGTTTTCGCGAGCATCTTCCGCCAGCGGATTTCGTCTGCTGGTCCCGTCTTCTGCTCTTCGGGCGAGCGGGTCTTCAATCCACTGGAGACGCTCATGCCCAAGCTCATACGCTCACGCCGACTCGCCTACAGTCGCCAATCGGGACGGTGCTTTTTTTGCGACACAGCTTCCACTGCCCATCGACCATGCGCTGACCACGCAGCATGAACCGATCCAGCCGCTTGTTGTGCCGGATATTCCCGAACACCAGCTCCACCGGCGCGAACCGGGGCATGATCATATCCTTGCCTCGATCACTGTCGATCCGGCACTTCATCGCCTCGACCGGTTCACACATCGGTCAAGCTTGCCCATGAAGAAAGCCACCTGTCTGACAAGGGTCCGCTGCGGATGGCGTAAACACTGGGCTCTGAACGAGCAATTGTCGCAGTCGCGCTTTGCGCCCTTGAACTTCATCGCCGCATAGCCGCTGATCATGCATTGCCACCCGCTGCGGCACCGTCGCTTGCCCGCCGGACAGATCATGTGCGAGCGATCTTTGGTCACCGTTGCCACCTTCTCGCCGCCCAACGTTCCCGTTCAGCGGGGTGCCGCTTGAGCGAGGATTAGGCCGTACTTCGCGCAAGCAGCAGCGCTCGGACCGCTTCGTACTCCTTGAGGCGAGCAAAGTCCTTCTCGGTTGGATCTGCAATGCGAGAGAGATCCAAGTTCTCGGCGTTGTCCGCCAGCTTCACCACGAGCGCGATCGGATTCGCGGCCGCTCGCTCTGCCGCCGCGATGCGACTCTCCCCTGGAAGTTTGGTCAAAGCGCGAACGGCTTCGACGACTGATTCCGGGAATCCATGCGCTTCAAGTTCCTCGAAGGTGACCGGGGTGTCTTCCACGATATCGTGGAGCACTGCAGCCATGCGTTGTTCTTCGGTGGCAACGCGAAGCATCACGCGCAAGGGGTGAAGGATGTACGGCTGCCCGGCCTTATCCTCTTGGCCGGCGTGCGCCGTTGCGGCAAGGGCGACAGCTTTTTCGATCGTAGACATTGGGATTAATCTGGCAAAGACCAGACTGAGCGTACATGGCGTCGATGCGCACGGCAAGACGTCATGCAGGAGTCATCGTCTGGCACCACGCTGCTGCGGTTTATGTCCAGTCTCGAGCCCTCCCTGGTCGGCACGGAAGCCTGCAGCGCCGCTCATGACCTGCCCCGCCGCTCAATTCCATGGGCGGAGACACTCGCCTCATGGCACAGCCCTATCGAAAGAATCGGAGAAACCACGGCAACGGTGCCGAAGCCATCTGCGAAGCCGTCGCTCGACACAGCACGCGCTCTCGTGCGGACCGTGCGCAAAGACCGCGACCATCTGTTGGTGGGAAGTTGGCAGCGCAGGTCGTGCATGTCGTACCCCGGGGCAGATCGATCTTGCGTGTGGCGCCCCTGTGACATGCTGGACTTGGATGCCCTTGGTATTACGTTGGCTCAGATTGGGAAAGCTGTTGGCAAGCGTCAGTAAGTGACTGTTTTTAAGTTGCAATAATAATCTTGGCTGCCCCTCTTAATCCGTTGGTTGCGAGTTCGAGTCTCGCGGGGCCTACCAAGCACACCATGGAATCAAGGATCTAGCTGGCGTTTCCGGACTCCCGAGAAAATCCGTCGCTCGAATACGACGGACACCCTCTTGGAGTTCGACATGGAAGCAACAACAAGCCCCACACTCGGGGGCCGCACGGTGATTTCCGGCACCATGCACACCGAGCCTGCGGTCACGCTCAACGCGCTGATCGATGCCTATATCCTCGCCTACGATGGCCGGGACAAGTCGCGCCATGCGCGCGTCGGCTGGTGGCGCTCTCGCCTGGGCGAACGGCTGCTCACCTCGATCACGGACGAGGATGTCTACCAGGCGCTCCTGGAGTACGCCAGCAAGCCCGCGCGCGTCTATGCCGGCATGGATGCCGATGGCGAGCGGATCTGGCGCAGCAAGGGGCACCCGCCGAGCTCCGGCAGCATCAACCGGCATCACGTCTGCCTGTCGGCGCTCTTCAAGTGGGCCGTTCGGGCGCGGATACTTCCCCGTGGATACCCGAATCCAGCTCGCCTGGTCGAGCGTAGGCGCGAGAGCTCGGGGATCGTGCGCTTCCTTACCGACGACGAGCGCCAGCGCCTCCTGGCGGCCACACGGCGCTCGAAGTGGGATCGGCTCTATCTGCTCACGGTGATGGCGCTGACCACAGGCGCGCGCGTGGGCGAGCTCGGGCGCCTCACCTGGGGCGACATCGACTGGCGCCGCCAGCTCGCGCACGTGCGCCAGTCCAAGAACGGCGAATCCCGAGCGCTGCCGCTCACGACCAGCGTGCTCGAGGAGCTGCGCCGGTTCGAGAAAAAGCGCCTGGACACCCTCATTTTCGGTTCCCGGCTCAAGCCCAAGCAGCCCTACCATGTGCAGGGCCGGTGGCAGGAGGCGCTCAAGGATGCCGGCATCAAAGGGTTCCGCTTCCACGATCTGCGCCACACCTGCGGCAGCTACCTGGCGCAGTCCGGGGCGAGCATTCTTGAAGTCGCGGATGTGCTCGGCCACAAGGATCTGAAAATGACGCGGCGCTACTCTCACCTCACCGTCGATACCAAGGTGGCCGTTGTGAACCGCGTGCTCGGTGACATTCGATAAGGGGCGGACATCTTGGAATCCAGAAGGCATGCACGCAAGGCAGGTAAGGCGGTCCCGGCGTTTCGCGTTGTATCGACGGAGATCAGTGCAGACGTCTGTCATCGCGCGATCACGGACGCGCACGAGGTGGTCGAGAGTGTCGAGGCCTTAGTCTCGCATTTCATTTCATGGGCGGCGAGCGCGTCTCGGGTAGGGCCCGTGTGCTCCGTGACCGAGGCGGCGCTTCAAGTCATTCACGAACGGCTCCACATGTATCTCGATGTGCTAGATCCAGGAGAGACGATTTATATGGACAAGCTCGACATGGCGGCCCTCAAGGAAGTCTCGAACTGGCTCTGCGGCATCGCCGAGACGTTCGAGGCGGTGTTCGAGGAGTACTACGAGTTGGATGACTTCGGCCGAGCTTGCGTGGTCGCTGTGCGGACAATGTGCTTCTCGGCCGGAGCGGCCATCGATCGCGCCTTCGCGTTCGGTCAGCGAGAAGAGGCGGCGTGATGACGGCGGCCAAGACGTCCAGGCGGCCGCGGGGCGCGCGCAGAAGGCAGAAGCCTTCTGCTGAGGCCTCGATGAGCGACATGGATCACTTCGCGTCGGCGATAAAAAGTAACTGTCTGCGCCTTGTGGAGCGTATAGACAATGCGCCGCCAGAGGCGGGCGCTATGAATGCCTTCTTGGCTCTGCAGGCCGTGTCCGACGCTCTTCGATTTATTGAGCGTCCCGACGTTCGTTCCAGTGTCGAGAAGCTGATTCAATGCGCGCTGGACCGCTACAACGCTTGCTTTAGGGACAGTATAGACAAGTCCCTTGCTTTGTATCGACTGGACCAACGGGCCGCAGCGCAAGCGCACTCGGCGCGGGAGGCGGCAAAGGTGCGGGCGGTTCGGGCGGCTGCATCGAGGTCACAGGCCTGGGCGATCATATCCACGTACACCCGCGGCGACAGCTTCGAGTTTGCGCATGGGAAGAAAAGCCAGGCGGCGAAAAAGGCCGGCATCACGCTCAAGACTTTGAACGGCATTGTCGAAGAGCAGCGACAGAAATTCATGGAGCGCAAATCAGGATAACCGAACGGTCTAGCTTGTTTGCATCAATCAAACCGGGAGCGCCGTACAGTGTTCCCGGTTTTTCTTTGTGCTGATCGAGTGCGATTGCGTAGGATGGAGTCATAGTTACTCCAGGCGTCCGGAAACGCCAGCGATCCTAGGAGTAACTCACTATGCCAAAGAGAAGCACAACCGCGACACCAGCGTTCCCTACGCTGATCAATCGGCAGCAGTACCAGCAACGCGCTTCGGAAGTGTTCCGGAGTCAATCATCTCTCGACTGGTTCATCCGAGCGCACCGCGCAGAGCTCGCGCAACATGGCGCGATCGTGAAGCTTGCGGGCGAGGTGCTCATCGATGAGGGCAAGTTCCCTGATGTCGCCAAGACCATCGGCTCGCGCCTGGCGCGGATCGGGGGCGGCTCGGGAGAATGACCGACAAGCGAAAGCAGAAGCCGAAGACGGTCGAGGCGCCCTCTGTCCCGGAGTGGGCTGAGGAATCGATTGCCGATGCCCTCGCCGAGCAGGAAACCGGCAAGCGCATCTATGTGCCCTCGCATGGCAAGTGGTATCGGTGGAGCGGTTCCAAGTGGGAGGATGACAACGTGCTGGAGATGTACGACCGCGCGAGAAAGATCGTCCGGGATCGGGCTGCCTACGTAAACCATGTTCATCGAGTAACGGTCGGCGAATCGGATGCTGCGGCGGCGAAGCGGGAGCGGGCGGCCGCTCAAATCGCCAGCTCGAAGACCGTGGCAGGCGTCGAGCGCTTGGCGCGGTCGGATACCCGATTGGTGCTCGCTGCCGAGCGCTTTGACTGCGATCCCTGGGTTCTGAACACGGTCGGCGGCGTGGTCGATCTCGAGACAGGTGAGATCCGTAAGCGATCGCCTGGCGAGTACTTCACCAAATGCACCGCCGTGGAAGTCGGTGATGCGGCTAGCTGCGATCTTTGGTATCGCACGCTCCAAAGGATCACGGGCGGCGATGAGGATTACATTGACTTTCTGCAGCGCCTGGCGGGCTACTTCCTGACCGGCTCAACCCGAGAGCATAAGTTCTTCCATGCTCACGGCAGCGGCGCGAATGGCAAATCAGTGTTCGTGAACACGCTCGTCGGGGTGATGGGCGACTACGCCGTGACGGTCCCGGCTGATCTGTTCCTCGAGGCCAAGGGCGAGCGGCACCCTACCGAGCTTGCCATGCTGCGCGGCGTGCGCCTGGCCGTCGCGACCGAGCTCGATGACCGGCGGCGCTGGGCGATGTCTCGCATCAAGACCGTTACGGGCGGCGATCCGGTCACGGCGCGCTACATGCGAGGGGACTTCTTCACTTTCGAGAACCACGCGAAGTTGCTGGCTGCAGCCAATCACCAGCCGGCGATCGGCACCGTCGACGAGGGCGTGCGGCGGCGTATGGTGCTCCTCCCCTTCACGGTCACCATTCCTGAGCACGAACGGGATCGAAACCTGGCCGAGAAGCTGCGTGCGGAATGGCCACACATCCTCGCGTGGGCGCTGCAAGGGTGCCTCGACTGGCAGGATGCTGGACGCCTGGAGATCCCTGCATGCGTGAAGGCGGCAAGCGATGACTACCTCGAGAACGAAGACATCCTCGGCCGGTGGCTCGATGACTGCACGGCGAGAGATCCGGACGGCATGGTTGGATCGAAGGATCTGCATGCCAGCTATCAGGCCTGGGCGACTGAGCGGGGAGAGCGGTTCATGGGCGAGAAGAGCCTAAGCCAGGCGCTGCACGATCGGGGTTACCAGCGCAAGCGCACCGCCAAGCTGAAAGGCTTCGCGGGTATCCGATTGAAAGAAAGCCTCTTTTGACCAGCTTGTGCCACTTGTGCCCTTTCCACCATATTAGTGCGTTCGCGCGCGCGCGTGATGTGTACACACCAATAGGTTGGAAAGGGCACAAGTGGCACAAGCGCAGATCCTGCGCTGTGCCAGCCGTGGCCGTGGTGACTCGCGCTAGATGTTCACGGGTCCTTCCGGGCTTCGCTGCATGCGAGGCGAATGACCGCGAAAACGCTCCAGATATGGAGCGCTTATCAACTTCCTTACTCTGATAGGTTTTGCTAATCACATGAACAAACGACAAGCATCTGAAGTCCTGAAAATCTCCGAGCGAACCTTGACCGACTGGCAGCAGCGCGGCTGCCCCTACACTCCTGGCCCGGCCGGAATGGAGGGCGCATACGACCCGATCGCAATCGCGCGCTGGGCCGCCAAGCTCGGCTTGGGTGAGCCACGCGCGAATTCTCCCTCGACTGTCCCCGAAACAACGTCGAAGGAAGACATGAATGCTCAGGTGACTGGTCCGGTCGTCGGTAAGCTCCTGAGCGAAGCAACGATCCCGGTATGCCTCGGAATGATGGAGGTGCTCGGGGTGAAGGCTGCGGCGTCCGTCAGGATGTACCAGCACCTGGTGCAACTCCTTGTCACCATCAACGATCGCCTGTGCGGCGCGGATGCGAACTACCCCATCGAGGGCGCGCTGGCCGCGATCGGCGACACCGATCTTCGCGCGAAGCTCATCGATGCTCTGGAACAACGTCAGCTCGAGCTGCACCCAGAGCGCTCCAGCCGCTAAAGCGTGCAGACGTCTGCACTCGGTCGATCGCATGAACCGCGCCGATAGCCACCCGCTCATTCCGGACGGCTTCGACGACTGGCCGGCGCCCTATGGCGACCTGGCGGCGCTCCGGCGGTTCCTGCGCAATCCGGATCGACCCGAGCCCTCGATGCTGGATCGTCTGGCCGCCGCGTGCGAGTGCCACCTCGAGGCCGCGGTACACCCGGCGGCAGGCCTTGATCCCTTACATGTCGTGCTCGGTTTTCCGTCTACAGTAGGCGGCTTGAGGATTCTTCTTCGTGATGCCTGGCTGCTCGATGCGCATCGCCTCATCGGAGGCGGGTATCGTGAGTTGCACTCTGCTGTCATCCAGTTCAAGGCTCACCCTTGGCCGACCTGGGAGAAGGCGCGCGTATGCCCTCCACTGCATCCGACTGAACATCATCCATGGGATGCCCCCTTGTTCTACGCATTCCAGGCTGCAGGGGGATCGGTGCCTGTCTCAGATGAGCATTACCGGATGCTTCTCCTCAGCGCGCCAAAAAAATCGGGGGAGAAATTTGTTCTCGGCGAGTTGTGGCACGCTTACGGCTCGATTACCCCAGGGGCATGAAATGGACCTTGAAGCGTACAAAACAAGATCGCTGGCGTCGAAGCTCGGCTTGAGCGATCGGGAGAAGCGAAACTACTCCCTGCTCCGCGCCGTCCAGGCTGCGGCAGAGAACAACTGGTCTCGGGCAGGGTTCGAGCTCGAATGCAGTCGCGCGATCCAGGCGAAGACGAATAAATTTCAGCAGCATTCTTACGGCTTCTGCGTACCTGTTCATGACATGGTATGCGAACGGGATTTGACAGTTGCATCCGCATCGGGCGGCGGCTATCTGGTCCAGACGGAAAACGTGGGATTCACCGAACTCCTACGCAACCGCACGGCGCTTCTGCGCCTCGGCGCTACCCGCCTGCAAGACCTGGCCGGCTCCGTGACGGTTCCGCGCCAAACTGGCGCCACCACAGCCGTCTGGCTGGCGAACGAGGGCGCGCAGATCACCGAGTCTCAGCCGACGATCGGGCAGCTTGCACTTACGCCCAAAACGGTCGGGGCCTATACGGAGATCTCCCGCCAGCTCACCTTGCAGTCCGATCCGTCCGCAGAGACGATGGTCCAAAACGACATGGCGAAGGTCATCGGGCTCGCCGTTGACGCAGCCGGAATCGCTGGCTCAGGGGCGGGCGGTCAACCGACTGGCATTCTCAACACGTCCGGTATCGGCAGTGTGAGCGGGTCCAGTCTGGCTTATGCGGGCATCCTCGAATTTCAGTCGGATCTGAACAACGCGCTTGTGCCTGAGTGTGCATATCTGACGACGCCGACGGTTGCTGGCCTCCTTATGGCGCGCCAGCGGTTCAGCGGGACGGATACGCCGTTGTGGGATGGCTCGATGCTTGACGGAAACGTTGGCGGCTTCCGTGGCATGAGCACGGCCGGGATGCCGGCCGGGACAATGATCTTCGGTGACTTCACGCAAGTGGTGATCGCCGAGTGGGGCATGTTGGAAATCGTGGTCAACCCGTTCGCCAACTTCCAGGCGGGAATCATCGGCGTTCGGGCGATCTACAGCGTCGATATCGGGGTGCGTCAGGTAAGCGCGTTCTCGGCTGCTTCGAGCATCACCTAACCAGCTTTGACCTGTTGCGGCGAGTTTCCCCTGAACATAGCCGCAACAGGATCGAAAGCCAGCTCAGTGACTTGGCTTTCGAGCATCGACCCATGTTCGGGGACCGCGTTGGGAGCGATCGGGGGATCGTGAGCAGCGGACGTGCCTCGGAGGTCGGGACTTGTCGGGTCTCTCCAGACTTCGACCAGACGGCAATACGGCACACCTTCTACCAACTCAAAAGGGATCTCGCGATGAATAGAAGCATGTCACCACTTCACCCGGATGAAACACCGACGAGGGTTCGCGTTGTCAAGCCTTGCTGGCTCCGTGGGGAGCCTCAAGAGGTCGGGACCGAACACGATCTGCCCGCGTTCGAGGCGTCGGGGGCACTGTCGACTGGGCGCGTCGAGCTCGTGCCCTGGAAGATAAGCGCCGCGAACGGCGCTGCGTACTAGGAGTTATGCAAATAGAGTTTTTCGGCGAACATCCCGCGCTTCGGCGCGGTGATCGCCGTTCGGTGTGCCTCGCGGCGGAGAAAGCGCACAAGGCGCTTTTCCAGTTCTTGCGCGAGATCGAGCGCGTAACGCCTGGCGGTCAGGTGGCGACAGTCGCGTTCACCAGTGGAAGGTGTGCGGTGCTGGCCACAGTCTCAACCGAGTCGATCTTTCCCAACGGGCCTGCGCCGTCCAACCATCCGCCAGGTGCTCAATGAATCCCTCGCCTGAGGTTCGCGGCCTGGCTGCGCGATCGCGGCGGCCTGCGCGGCGGGCGGATCTGCGTCAATTGCGCCGTCGCGCTTTCACGCTGGCGCAGTCGGCGTACGCGGCTCACTTCGCCTCGCTTCTGGAGGTCTACGAAGAGCATGGCTTGGAAGCGGCGTTATGTTGGGTGCCGAGTGACGACCGAGCTTAGGGCTCGCCGGCTCTTCGACGGGGCGCGGATTCATCAGACACTGATCTACCGCAGTCGACTTGAGCGGGCGTTCGTTGATCGAATGCGGGATGGCGATTTGCACAGCGGATTCGAGCTCATGGCGGAGCTTCTTGATATCGCGCAGCCCGACGACATCGGCGCTTCATCCATCCCGCTGTTCGGGCATCGCCTTCCTCGATGGAGGGGTGAGCGTGTCGATCGCCTGGTGATCGTTTCCAACGGCGGGTACGGCGACATACTGCAATGGTCTCGATACTTCCGTGCGGCAGCGGACCGCGCTCGCAACCTCACGATCGCCACGCGGGCGCACCTAGTTCGCCTTTTCGCCGAAAACGGCTTCCATGCAGAGCCAATTCAGAGGGTCTGGGGGGCGCTAGCAAATGCGGACGCCTACGTCCCCGACCTGCTTCTCTGCTTAGCGCTCCGCGCCGGCTACGAACCCGTGCGCGGCCACCTGAGAAGCAATGATCCGTTGCACATGCCGCGAGATCGGCTGAACGTGGGGCTGGTATGGGCTGGCGATCCTGGAAATTCGACCGACTACATTCGCAGTGCAAAAGTTGGCGACATAGAGCCGCTGCGGCTCGTCGCCGGCGTGCGGTATGTCAACCTAATGATAGGGTCGCGCGCCAGGGAAGCTCCTGCGTGGATGGAATCGGCTCCGATCAATATTCAAGACTTTTCGGACACTGCGCGAATCGTTGCTGGGCTGGATCTCGTTCTCGCTGTTGATACAAGCGTAGTCCATCTTGCCGGCGCTCTCGGGGTGCCGTGCTGGATCGCTCTAGCCGACCGTGCGTGCTGGCGCTGGGAACGGCACGACACCCAATCGAATTGGTACCGGAAAGCGCGCCTATTCAGACAGCGCAGGCAGGGCGACTGGGTGGGTGTATTCGCTCGCATGGCCGACGAACTCCGGCACTTTGCCGTCCCACGGCTGGGATCTCATGGCCGCTGAGCAGTAAGCGGCGCAGGGGTCACACTTACTTGGGTTCGATTGGCGTATCGTCTTCGTAGAGCGCTGCCCTTAGCTGTTTTGGCTCCAGGCTAAGCAGAGAAAACAACGCCATGTGAAGGGACGTGATGCCGAGTTGAAATGGGTGCGCTCCCTCCTCGCGGCATAGTCGCAGGTACTCAATGCCGATCTCGGACTCCGTTGTAGCGCCGATCGAGTCGGCCATAAACTGCGAGAAATCTAGAATTCGATCTTTGACGTCCTTGGGTTCGAGATTGTGCGCGAGACTATTTCGGATCGAGTTGAGTTTTCGAAGAGCGCGCCACCCCCACCAATCGGGACCTATATGACGATGAAAAGCTTGGCATAGGACGAGCAGCTGGTAGAACTCGAGTTCTGCTTCGCGAAGCGTATCGGGATGAGATGCCTGCTTCTGCAGAAAGGTGCGAAGCATTTCCTCGGCGAGCAGATGAGCCTTCAGCACGATGTATGTCGGATCGCCGGGACCACGTGAAAGGTACTTATGCAAGCGGTCCAGTGCTTCCTTTGCGTCTGGAGGTAAGGGCCGTTCGCGCTTCGCCGCATCAGCGCTCTTCGGCGTGGCTTCTTTTCGGGGGCTGTCCTGCGTGCCATCCGATGGACTCATTCGGAGCCTTCCATTCGTCACGTTTGGTTAACCATTATCTCCCATCAAGACCTATTCCCATCTGACAGCCCGGTGATCCGGGCTTTTTTTCGCCAGTTGGTCCGCGTTAGATTGCGTGTTATTGTGTCGACCGGAGCACGGTTTACGCCTCTTAATCCGTTGGTTGCGAGTTCGAGTCTCGCGGGGCCTACCAAGTATCGTCAAAGGGTTAGCTATTGCGGCTAGCCCTTTGTTTTTGCCACTGTGGGGAATTTTTGCGGAGGCGCACAACATTCCCTCCACGGCTCCACTCGATCCTTGCAGCCGCTACCGCGACCTTCAGGCCGGCGGCATCGAATGCCTCGTCGGTGACGGCACAAGGTCAGAGGAATCGCCATGCCATGCACGGCGAACCGCCTTGGCGTAAGCCCTGCCCTGCCCTGCCAAGACCCCCTTCCGACCCAATGCCTCACGATCGCCTAAAGCCGAGGCTCCATCGCAACCGCAGCCCGTTGCCTGGCAACAACCGCGTTCGTCGATACACCGGCATGGACAGCAGAAGGCCGACGTCTCACGAAGATGTCCGCGGGCGCCCATCCGGAACCGACACCCCCGACGCAATTGCCTGCTCGTGCGTCAGGGTCGGCGCGACCAGTTCATAGAGCGCCCGGCGCGTATTGCTGAAAAGCGAGCGCATCTTCTCCGTCCATGGTGTCTTTCTCGCCTGCAGGGCTGCGGGACTCTCCCAGACGTCGCGCCCGCTCAGTTCATAGGCCGTCAGGTATTTCGGCTGCCCCGCCCCGGGCTCGACAGCCGTGTAGCGCCGTGCCCGGAACACACCCGGAATGCCAACGCAGCGCGGCAGGTGTTCCTTGTCGTACCACTCGTTGTATTCGTCGACGATGTGGTCCGGGATGTCCGTATGCACGATGTACATCCACGGTGCATCGGGCGTCGGTGCCGTGCCCACCTCGCACATGAGCCGAAAATTCATCCGCTCGCGATGCTCGCCGTAGTGCTTGCGCATCCTGAGCGACCAGGGCGTGGGATGGGCGACGATGCGCTGGAAGTCAGCACCCGTCTCTACGCCTTCGTCGACGGTTTCGTACCAGGCGAGATAGCGCAGATCCGCGCTCTCGCACCGGTAGCGGCGCGTGCGCACGAAGCCGGGCAGCGCAGTCAATTGCGGCACGTGCTCGAGGTTGTACCAATCGTTGAATTCGTCTTCGTGCTCCGCCGCGGTTTGCAATCTCACGGTGATCAAGCCATGGGCCTGTGACATGCCGACGCTCCAAAGTGACGGCCAGGACTCAGCCTGGCCCTGGGCAACGAAACGCCGGCACGTGCTCGCGCCGGCGCGGGGATCACACCACTGCGGGCCCGCGTACCGTCGTTCGATACAGCAGCCGCGGCAGGGGATCGTAGTCGAAGGTCGCCTTGTGCTGCACGGCGATGTTGTCCCACATCAACAGATCGCCGGGGCGCCAGCTGTGTCCGTAGATGAACTCCGGCTGCGTGATGTGCGCATACAACTCGGCCAACAGGGCATCGCCTTCGGCGCGGGGCATGCCGACGAGCGCCGACGTGTGCCCTTCATTGATGAAAAGACAATTGCGCTTGGTGACCGGGTGCACACGCACCACGGCCATCTCCGTATCGGGCACGCTGGCCAGTTGCTCCGGCGTGGGTGCGTGTTCTTGCACCGTACGGATCCCAAGGCGCATGTCTTCCAACTGCGCAGCGTAGTTCTTCAGCCGATACTCGCGGTAGCTGTGCACGTTGCGCAGGTTCGCGACGCGCTCTTTCATGGCCGGCGAAAGCGCCTGATAGGCTGCGCTGGTGCTTGCGAAGTAGGTATTCCCGAGGGCAACGCCATCCTTGACCGGCACCTCGACGGCATACAGCGCGGAGAGCAGGCTCGGCTCGCGCTTGTACGACAGGTCGCTGTGCCAGAAACGGCCGGCATCCTGTGCCCCGATGGCTTTGCCGTTCTCGTCGACCTTGTTGGAGAGGATGAAGATCTCGTCGTGTCCGGCCAGCCGGCTTTCCTTGCGCACATGAGCCTCCAGCGGGCCGAAGCGACGCGTGAAGGCGATCTGCTGTGCCGGGGTCAGGCGCTGGTCGCGAAAGACGACCACCTCGTTGTCGAAAAAGGCGTTGGCGACCTGGGAGAAGGTGCTTTCGTCGAGATCGACGGAAAGATCGACGCCTGATATCTCGGCAGCAAAGTGCTTGCCGATTCGAGTGATTCTGAGCATGGGAGGGACCGCGAGAAGAGATTTCGACGGCACTATTCTAGTCTCGCTGCCGTGGCGGAGGCGAGATGAAATCGGCGCCCGTGGCGACCGGCTTGGGTGGGTTTCTGCAGCGTCCGCCGCAATGCGATCGTGCATAGCTCGGATGCTCATCGCCAAGCCGATACGCCGTGCGCGGTGCTCGGCCATCGAACCGCTGGGAGCGTCGTGGCTGAGCGGAGAGGAATGCTTCCTGCTGCCCGATAGCCGCCCCGCGGCAACAACGTGCGTCGAATTACGCATGCCCTGCGGCGCATGCCTCTCTCTAACAACGCCGCGGAGAACACCGCAGACCTCACCGACCCTCGCTCACGTCGGTTGGCCCTCGTAGTCGGGTGTACTGGTGCCCCGAGCCAGCGACCGATCCGGGGGCACGCTCACGGAGCACCGGGCGGACTTGCGGGCGACCCATGCTCAGCAATGGGGCAGCGATACGGCGTTTCGCCGCCGATGGTACGAATCAGAACCTGGCCCGATTCTTTCTTTGTAAAGAACAGGCAGGAAATGCAAAATCGGCTGTTTCGTCCCATCACTGCTCGCACCCACGGGGCCGTGGCAGCGGACGCAGCCGCCTGTATCGATCAATGTGCATAGGAGTCTTTATGTCGAACAAGATCCGTCCGTACCGCGTAAACCATGCGGCCGCCCCTCTGAGCATGGCCGCAGTGGCGTGCTGTATCGCCCTCGGCAGCGCCTCCGCCGGTGCTCAGGCCTATCCCACCGGCCCGGTTCGCATCGTGGTGCCCTTCACACCCGGCGCCGGCACGGACGTCGTCGCTCGAGCCATCGCAGCAAAGCTCACCGCAACCTTCGGGCAGAACGTGCTGGTCGAGAATCGGCCAGGCGCGGGCGGAACAATCGGCTCGGCCTTGGTGGCCAAGGCACCGGCCGATGGTCACACGATACTCATGGGCAACACCAGCACGCTTGCCATTGCGCCGGCGCTTTACACCAACCTGACGTACAGTCCAGTGCGCGACTTCGCGCCCGTCAGCCTGGTGACCACGACCGAGAACGTCATCGTTGTTCACCCCTCCTTGCCGGTGAAGACGGTGCGCGAACTGATCGGGCTGGCCAAAGCGCGTCCCGGACAAATTCTCTTCGCCTCGTCGGGCAGCGGCACTACCTCGCACCTGGGCGGCGAACTGCTCAACGCGATGGCAGGCATCGAGATGGTCCATGTCCCCTACAAGGGCAGTCCGCTGGCGACATCGGAATTGATCGCAGGTCAGACACAGGTGAGCGTATCGAGCCTGTCCACTGCCACACCGTTGATCACCGCCGGACGCTTGCGCGCACTCGCCACGACCGGCCTCAAGCGAAATACGGTCATGCCGGAAATTCCCACGGTGGACGAGTCCGGTCTGAAGGGCTACGAGATCAATCTCTGGCAAGGCTTCGTGACTCCGGCCGGCACCCCGCCCGCGATCCTGAACCAGCTGAACAAAGCGATGGTTGCCGCCGTTCGATCGCCCGACGTGGCCTCTGCATTCGAGAAACGCGGCATGATTCCCGCAGGAACGTCAGTCGCGGAGTTCGACGCCTTCGTCAAGCGTGAAGTCGCTCGCTGGGCAGACATCGTTCAGCGCACAGGCGCCAAGGTCCAGTAACCCGGAGCTGCCGCAGTCGTCCGACGGCCGACGCCGTTGTCGCTTCGTCGTCGCGCGCCGGAAAAACTTCCCGGCCGCGAACGCCAGCCTGCAGGAAATCCCGCCGATGCCGCCCAAAGTTCATCGACACACGGGTATGTCGATTGCATCGCGAATGGCCGCCGCCGCTTCGGCGGCCATTCAAAGGAGGCCGCAATGCAGCGACGTTCTATCGAGCTGGCAGTCGAGGATCAGGCCATGGTGGACGTGGTTGCGGCCGCCGCCTTACGTACCCGCGTCCTCGAGCAGCTCCAGAAAGAGCACAGCGTCACGCTGAATCTCACCCGCGCCGAGTCCATGTCGGCGCACTACGCCGCCACAGTCTTCACCTCGCTTGCGCAGCATTTGGGGCGCGAACGCCTGCTGGCCGGGCTGCGTGTCATCGGCGCTCAGGACTTCATGTATCGAATGATCGCGGAAGCGATCTGCCGTTGCGCGCCGAGCAAAACGCGGGGAGTTCGCCGCATCGCAAGAACCGATGCCGAGAATAGCTGAGACTTTTCGGGTCTGCGCGCAAAACCCAGGACTCGGGCGAAAGGGCGGCCCGGCCTCCCGCCGCAATAGCGGACAATCGCCGACGCCATGCGAGCGCGAGTTCACGACCCGCTGTCAGCAAAGGGGTTGCAATGGATGCCCGAACCGTCCGCCAGGGCGTATCGAGCGGCTATTGGCGCAATTGGGGTCGAGCGCCCGACTCGAACTGCTCGTGCCCCGCGCTTAACCTCAGCGGTTCGATGTCATCGCCGTATAGCCGGCACCTTCCAGCCAGGCCCCCTGGTCGTGGTCGTATACCCATGTACGATTGCCTGCCGAGCCCTCGTAATCGATGATCTTGATGGACTGAACGCGACTCAGGTAGCCGTTGGCCACTTCCTGCGCAAGCCCTAAAGACGCCGCGCTCCAAGCCGCATAGCCATCGATATAAACCATAAAGCTCATGCGCGGATCCCAGTTCTCGAGCTTGCCTATTCGGCTTGACGAGTGCGAACCCTAGCAGTCCGGCCAAAACGGTCAATTGACTTGAATCAAGATTCGGTGACAGGTTTCATCCGGCCCCGGCGCGCTCAGGACACCAGAAGCGCGAGGATGAGCGCCATACCCAGAACATGAGCCGCCAGGATGGTCGACCGGATCGCCGGGAGCAGAGCGATCTTGGGCAGGCGGGGATCGAAATACAACAGTTTGCCGGCCGCATAGCCCGATAGCGGCAAGACGAACAAGCCGAACGCAGCAGCGCGGGGAAGTTGGCCGACAAGGATCATGACCGGGATCCATGCATAAGCGGCGAAAACGAGTGCCAGATAGGCCCAGGACGCCGCACGACGACCGATTCGCACCACCAGGGTTCGCTTGCCTGCGGTTGCGTCGGCGTCGTAGTCGGGAAACTCGTTGATCAGCAGAATCGCCGCGGTCAGACAGGCCACAGGCAAGCCCGCAACGAACGGGTGCAACGACCATTCACCGCGCTGCACGAGATCGGCGCCCACGACGACGAGCAACCAGGCGGCCACGACGATCGCCTCTCCCCAGCCCCGCGCGGATAGCCGCAGCGGCGGTGCCGAATACACTACCGCCAGGATCGTGCCGGCAGCGCCGACGAACAGCAGATCCGCGTGTCCCGCCAGCATCAGTGCGATGCCGATCGCTATCGAAAGGCTCATCAGAGAGTAGCCATAGGCGGCGATAGTCGTCGGCCGGAAGACGCCATCCTGAATCATCCGACTGCCGCCCGCATAGGGACTCAGTGCATCGGCGTTGCACGCATCGGCGTCGCGGTCGTGAAAATCGTTGATGAGGTTGGCGCCAGCATGGATCGCCAACGCGCCCAACAGCGTCAGGCAGGCGGTCGGCCACACCAACGGCACGCCGTCGGCCAGCGCACTGACCAGACCTAAACCGACGGCAACAACGGTAATCGCCAGAAACCGCGGCCGCGTTGCCGCCATCCATTGGCCGAAGCGCATCGCCTTACTCGCGGAGCCGCTAACGAACTTGCACCGGGCGCGCTTGCCAAGCCACGCCATGGAGCATCGATGCGCTTGCATTCAGCGTCTGCATGATCTCGATCAATCTCGCCTCCTGCTCACGAGCGCATCATGAATATTCGATCACCCTGACCAGCCGATCGACTGGCGCACGACGAAGGAGAACAGCTCATGTACAAGCACATCATGCTTCCCTACGACGGCTCACCGCTCTCCGAGAAAGCTCTGCGGGAGGGCATGGGGTTGGCCAAGAGCGAGAACGCGAAAATCACGCTCATTTATGTGATCAGCCTCCATCATCTCACGGTCGCCGGCGCAAACACCGCGCCAGGCATGGCGGATTGGGAACGAGAGTATGCCGAAAACATGCGAGCTCAGGCAAAACAAATGCTCGAAGCCGCGCGCGTGCAGGTCGTGGCCGCGGGACTGGTCTGCGAGACACTCGTCGTAGACAATGGCGCCGGCCCGTATCAGCACATCATCGACGGTGCCAACCGGCTCAAATGCGACCTCATCGTCATGGCCTCGCACGGCCGCAGGGGGCTCGACGGTCTGCTGGTCGGCTCGCAAACGATCAAGGTGCTCAGTCACTCGACGATTCCCGTCCTCGTCATTCGCTGACAGGGCGTCGCGGCGCGCTGGGCGGCTTACCGCGGCGCACACCCGCAGGAACGGGCAGGCAGGTAATCGCGTCCGGCGATCGGGCCGCAGCCCCTGTCGGCCATGGCCCTGCTCGAGCCTCGCGGACGGCATACGCGCTCGCGCGAGCACCGACATGCGAATCGAGACAGGAGCGCGCGCGATCAGCCCACCGCCGCAGGTGCAGTTTCTTCCTCTTCGATCACCGTGGGCCCGCGTCGCATCAGCAAAGTGTAGAAGGTGGGTATGACGAACAAGGTGAGCAGGGTTCCCACGAGCACACCGCCGACCACGACCCAACCGATGGGCTGACGACTTTCTGCACCCGGGCCGGCGGCTAGCGCCAGGGGCAGCGCGCCCAGCACAGTCGCCAGGCTGGTCATCAGGATCGGCCGCAACCTCAGCACGGAGGCCTCGATCACCGCCTCGAACTTCTCCTTGCCGCTCGCCCGCAGTTGATTGGAGAACTCCACGATCAGAATGCCGTTCTTGGTCACCAGACCGATGAGCATCACCAGTCCGGCCTTGCTATAGACGTTGAGGGATCCTCCGGTCAACTCGAGGGCGCCCAACGCACCGATCACCCCCAGGGGCACCGTGAGCATGATCACCAGCGGACCGACGAAACTCTCGAACTGCGCAGCGAGCACCAGATAAATGAATGCGAGCGCAAGCACGAAGATCAGGATCAGCTGCTGGCCGGACTCGCGGAACTCGCGCGATTGCCCGTCGAGCGCGGTTTTCGCGCCCTTGCCGATCACTTCCTCGGCAGCTTGCTCGAGAAAATCCAGGGCTTCCCCGAGCGAATATCCCGGGGTGACGCTGGCCGAAATGATCGCGGCCCGCTGCCGGTTGAAGTGGTTCAGCTCCTTTGGCGCCACGGTTTCCTGCAGCTTCACCAGATTGGAAAGCTGAACAAGGCTGCCGTCGCGCCCGCGCACGTAGATCGCCGTGAGATCGGAGGGCTGCGCTCGATTCTTGTCTTCGAGCTGCACGATGACGTCGTACTGCTCGCCTTCACGCTTGAAGCGGGTCACCTGTCGGCTTCCCAACAAGGTTTCCAGTGTTCGGCCGATCGCATCGACCTCGACCCCTAAAGCGGAGGCCTTGCTGCGATCGAGCTCCACGGACAACTGGGGCTTGTTGAGCTTGAGATCCGAATCGATGTTCGCGAGCCCGGGAAACGTCCTAGCCTTGGCCATCATGGCCTCGACCAGCTTGTCGAGCTCCTCGTAGGTCGCGGCCTGCACGACGAACTGAACCGGCGGGTTGCGGAAGCTCTGACCGAGCGAGGGCGGATTGATCGGGAATGCGAGCACGCCGGGCAAGCCGAACAACTGAGGGCCCAGGGCGCCGGTGATTTGCACCTGGCTGCGGGTGCGTTCGTCCCAAGGCTTGAGCCGCACGAACGACAAGGCGGTATTCACCGGATTGGGCCGCTCGAGGCCGGGCGCGATCACCATGAAGTACGACTGGATCTCCGGCACGCCGGAAAAAATCTTCTCGATCGCACGCGTGTTGTCGTCGGTGTACTTGAGCGTCGCCCCGTCGGGCGCCACGATGACAGTGATGAAGAAACCGCGATCTTCCAGCGGCGCCAGCTCGTCCTTGAGCCCGCGGAACAGAAAGACGACCAGCACCATCGCCAGGGCGAGCACGAGCACGACGACCCAACGGTGACGCAAGGTTGATTCCAGCGCTGCACGGTAGCCGCGATTCATGCCTTCGAACACGCGCTCGGAGAAGTTGAAGAGCGCTCCGTGCTTGGCCTGGTGCTTGAGCAGCTTCGAGCACATCATCGGCGTCAGCGTCAGCGCGATGAAGCCGGACACGGCCACGGCCGCCGCCACGGTCAGCGCGAACTCCATGAACAGGCGCCCGGTGTTGCCCGTCGAAAAAGCCAGCGGCGCGAATACCGCGGCCAGTGTGATCGTCATGGCGACCACCGCGAACGCGATCTCCTTCGAGCCCTTGATGGCGGCGCGAACGGGCGACATGCCGTTTTCGATATGGCGGTAGATGTTCTCGAGCACCACGATCGCATCGTCGACCACCAGCCCGACCGCGAGCACGATGCCCAGCAGCGTGAGCACGTTGATCGTGAACCCGAGCAGCCACATGATGAACAGCGCGCCGATCAGCGACACCGGAATGGTCACGAACGGGATCAGGGTGGCACGGAAACTTCGCAGAAAGAGGAAGATGACGAGCATCACCAGAATCAGCGCTTCGGTCAGCGTCTTGTAGACCGCGTCGATCGATGCATCGATGAACACGGAACTGTCGAAAGCGATGTACATCCGCATGCCTTCGGGCAGCGTCTGCTCCACGCGGGGCAGCACGTTCTTGACTTCCCTCGCCACGGCGAGCGTGTTCGCGGTCGACTGCTTGACGATGCCCAAACCGACCGCGGGCTTGCCGTTCACCCGAACGATATTGCGGTCGTCCTGCGCACCGAGCTCGGCGCGTCCGATGTCGCGCAGCCTGATCGGGTAGCCCTTCACGTCGGCGACGATGATGTCGTTGAATTGCGCCGGCGTGCGCAGGTCGGTCTGCGCCAGCACGGTGAACTCGCGCTCCTGGCTCTCGATGCGTCCGGAAGGCAATTCGATGTTCTGCCGGCGCAGCGCCGTTTCGACATCCTCCACGGCAAGTCCGTAGGCAGCCAGCCGGTCCCTGTCTATCCAGATCCGCATGGCGTAGCGACGCTCGCCTCCGATCATGACGCTGGCCACGCCCGGCAGCGTCTTGATGAGATCGGCGATATAGCGGTCCGCGTAGTCGGTGATTTCGAGCGCACTGTGGTTGTCGCTATAGAAGGCGACCCACAAAATGGCTTGCGCATCCGCCTCGACCTTGGAGACGACCGAATCGTCGGCCTCCTCGGGCAGTCGCCCTCGCGCACGGGCTACGCGGTCGCGCACGTCGTTGGCAGCGGAGTCCACATCGCGCTCGAGATTGAACTCGATCGTGATCGTGCTGACCTCCTCGCGGCTCACCGACTTCATGGTGCGTATGCCTTCGATCCCGGAGATCGAATCTTCGAGCGGCTGCGTCACCTGACTTTCCATCACCTGGGCGCTCGCGCCTTTGTACACCGTGCGCACGGAAACGACAGGCGGATCGATCTTCGGATACTCGCGCACGCTCAGGCGCTCGAAGGAAATCATGCCAAGCAGCACGATCGCAAGACTGATCACCGTGGCGAGCACGGGACGCCGAATGCAAAGCTCTGGTAAGAACACTATCGGTCCTCGCGTATGTTGCCGTGATCGAGCGTGCGGCTAGCGGCCCTTGGCCGGGTCACCCGAGGCGGGCGGCGGCTTGGCGGTCTTGACGTCGAAGACCATCATCCCGTCCTGCAGCTTCTGATGCCCGTCGGTGACGACCCGATCGGTTGCGCTGAGTCCCTTCAAAACCTGGACTTCTCCCGGCACGCGGTTGCCCGTTTCGACGGCAGTCAGCAGCGCCTTGCCCTCGACGACACGAAACACGAAGGTCTGCCCTCCGCGCGGAACGATCGCCTGCTCGGGTATCAGCAACGCATTGGGAAAGCTGTCGAGCACCAGGCTCACGCGCGCGAACATGCCGGGCTTCAGTTCGCCGCCGGCATTGGGCACCCGGGCGCGCACCAGCACGGTCCGCGTCTTCTCGTCGACGGAGGAGTCGATCGCATAGGTGCGGCCCTTGAAGACACGCTCCGGATAGGCATCGACCTGCAGCGTCAATGGCTGATCGCGGCGCAGACGCGCAAGAAAAGTTTCGGGAAGACGAAAGTCGAGCTTGATCACCGAGGTGTCTTCGAGGCGGACCACATCGTCACCCGCCTTCACGTAGGCGCCCGGGCTGATCATGCGCAGACCCAGCGTGCCGGCAAACGGCGCGCGAATGTCCGACTTGCGCAAGCGCGCGTCGTCCTCTTCGATGCGCGCCTTCGCCCGGGAAAGATTGGCGCGCGCTTCGTCCAGTGCCTGGGAGCTGATGAATTTCTTGCTATAGAGTTCGACCGCGCGATCGTGACGCTGCTGGCTCAAGAGCCGTTCGGACTCGGAAGCTGCTCGTTGCGCCTGGATCTCCGCCGAATCGATGGAGATAAGCTTCGTACCGGCCGCGACGCGCTCGCCTTCGTTGAAGTGGATCGCGGTCACACGGCCGGCGATTTCGGGGCGGATCATCACCGACTCGTTGGCGAGCAGCGTGCCCACCGCGGTGGCATCGTTGGTCACTGTCGACTGCTTGACCGGGGCGAGCTGCACGGGCATCGCCCTGGCCTTGCCGCCGGGTTTGCCCGCAGGTTGCGCCCCTGCCGTCGAGACCATGATCAAGGCGAAGGTGATGCAGCAGGCGACAACCAGAGAATTCACTTGGGCGACTCGCGACGAAGCAACGGCTCATTGTAGCAGTGCAACATGGCGCCCTGCCCCGGCCTATCCTGCACTCCGGCACGCCTGGATGACGACCGGTGCGTGCTACCATGAATTCATCCCGATCGGCCGCGAAGCCACACGCCTGATTCAGCATCCGGCACAGCGCAGCGCACGAGGCCGTCCGCGGCGACAGCAGTACTTCTTCATCTGCGTGCGCAGCACTCGAAACATCGACGAGGTATCCATCGTGGCCAGTTCCGATCATCCACCCGACCATGCCCTTGCCACCCAGCTGGTTCACGCCGACCGCGGCATCGACACCGACTCCTCCGTGGCGCCTCCGATCTATCCGAGCGTCACCTATCGGGCAGACAGCGCAGCGCAGTTCCGAGAAATGGCTACCGAGCCGCGCCACCCGCGCTTCTACGCGCGCTATGGAACGCCGACGCATGCGCGGGTCGAAGCGGTCCTCGCTCAAATCGAAGGTGCGCAGGCCGGCTTGCTGCTCGCGTCGGGCATGGCCGCCATCTCGTGCTCGGCGCTCGCCCTGCTGCAAGCGGGTGACCACGTCGTCGCCCAGCGCTCGCACTACATGGGCACGACCCAACTCGTCAACGGCGTGCTCGCACGGTTCGGCGTCAGCGCCACCATCGTGGAGCAAGGCGACACCGATGCCTTCGCCACCGCCATTGGCCCGCAGACGAAGCTCATCCTGCTGGAATCCCCGTCGAACCCGCTGCTGCGGCTGACCGATCTCGAGGCAGTCGCCCGACTCGCGCGCAGCAAGGGAATCACCACATTGGCCGACAACACCTTCGCAACCCCGGTCAACCAAAACCCGATCGCGCTGGGCATCGATCTGGTCGTGCACAGTGCCACCAAGTTCCTCGGCGGGCATCATGATCTGTTGGCGGGCGCCGTGATGGGGCCGAGTGCACTCGTCGAGCGCATCTGGGACATGTCGATCGTGCTCGGCTGCAACCTGGGGGCGTTCGAAACCTGGCTGCTGCTGCGCGGGCTGAGGACGCTCGATCTGCGGGTCGAGCGGCAAAACGCCACCGCGCTGCAAGTGGCGCGTTACCTCGAGAGCCATGCCGCCGTGGCCGCCGTCCACTACCCGGGCCTGGAAACGCATCCGCAGCATGCCTTGGCACGCACGCAAATGCGGGGCTTCGGCGGGGTCTTGTCGTTCTCGCTACGCGAGGGGCGCGGTGCAGCCCTGGCCTTCATGCCGCGATTGCGGTTGTTCACGCAGGCGGTGAGTCTGGGCGGAATCGAAGCGCTGGCCATGCATGCCGCGACCACCTGGTCCGGCACGCTGTCCGAGGAGCAAACCCGTGCTGCCGGGATCGATCCCGGTTTGATCCGGATTTCAGTCGGACTGGAAGCTCCGGCGGATCTGATCGCGGATCTGGATCAGGCGCTGCGCGGTTAGCCGCGCCCGATCCGCTGCGGCCAACGACAGCCTAGTAGCCGCCGCCCTTGTTTTCGGTGGCCGAGCCGAACCGGGCCCGTGCGGCATCGTTGATCGTCCAGTAGTAGACGTCGCGGCCGTCCACCTTCAAGTGCTTCTCCGGCTCCCACTCGGCCATGTCGAACGCGTGCGAGACGATGCGGGTGCCGTTCTTCAGCTCGGCAAAGAGTTTGGGACGCAACTTCACGTTGAGTCGCGGCAACAGGTAGAGCGTGACCACGGTCGCCTCTCTGATATCGGTGGCGAACAAGTCGGTTTGCTTGAACGTGACCAGGTGCGAGACGCCTTCCTTGCGGGCGTTCTCATTGGCTTCCGCGATCCGCTGCGGATCGATGTCGATGCCGATCCCACGCACGCCGAAACGCTTCGCTGCCGTGATGACGATCCGGCCATCGCCCGAACCCAGGTCGTAGAGCACGTCGCCCTTCTTGACGTTCGCAACCTTGAGCATCTCGTCGACCACCGCCTGGGGCGTCGGCACGAAAATCACATCGGGGGTGCGGGCTGGCGCGGCAGCCTGAGCGACCTGGATGGGCGCTCGACTGCTGTCCTGAGCCTGGACGGGCGTAACGCCAGTCGCCAAGAAACCTAGCGCGGCGAAGGATGCAGCGGCAGCGTGGCTGAACCTCATTCGTTTCTCTCCTGTGGGTTGCATGGATCGCGTGTACGACGAGTCATTCTAGCCTGACAGCAAAGCAGCGACCGTTACGATTCACGTGTTCTCTGCGCCAAATGTCGCAGGCGGCTGAGGCACTTCACTGAATTGCTGCGCTTCCTCCTGAAGCCAACTCGTAAAGGCCTGGATGGCCGGCCGCGCCATGGCCCCCGGATCGCACAGGATGTAGTACGCGTAATCGGCCGGCACACGCTGCTCGAAGGGAAGCAGCAGTCGGCCGGCGGCCAGATCTCCGGATGCGAGCGCCGGAACGCTGAGAACGACCCCGAGCCCGTCGATGGCCGCATCGATGGCGAGATTGGCATGACTGAAATGCACCCCGCGGGTCGTATCGATGCCTCTGACGCCGACCGCCTGCAGCCAGCAGTCCCAGTTGAGTCGCCCGCTGCGAAAGTAAGCCGTGTCGTCATGCAAAAGCGAATAATGCTTCAGATCGCCCGGGTCAGCCAAAGGCAGGCCGGCATGGGCGAGCTTCGGACTGATCATGGGCGCGACCTCGAGTTTGAGCAGCAGCCGGGCGTCCATGTCAGGGAAATCGCCATCGCCGAAGCGAATCGCCACATCGCTCTCGTCGAGCGAGCTGTCATTGATGTCCCGCCTGAGCGGATGACCGCGCGCTTCGGGTCGCGCCGAGCGCATGCGCGCGGAGAGCCGGACGTCGATTTCAGGATGCCGGCTGACGAAGCGGTACAACCGCGGCATCAGCCATTTGCCCGCGAACGAGGGCGCAGCACTCACCGTCAGAAGATTGCTGTGATCGCCCTGCCGTAACCGTTCCACTGCCTCGAAGATCGACTTGAATCCTTCGTGCAGATGCTGCGCGGCGATCTGAGCGACCGGCGTCAGCTCCACGCGACGGTTGCCGCGACGGAACAACTTGACGCCTAGGAATTCTTCCAGGCCCTTGAGCTGGTGGCTGATCGCTGCGGGAGTGACATGCAATTCCTCGGCTGCCTTGCGAAAACTGAGCAGGCGGGCAGCGGCTTCGAACGCTCGCAGCGAATTGAGAGGCGGGAGAGACTTGCTCACGGATCGATCGTTTAAGAAAACTCAACTGAACGAGGATAACAAGTCACCTGTTGCGACGCAACAAACTGACGTAAGTACCGTCTATAACCCTGTAGCTTGACGATGCAGCGTCGTAAACGAGTAAGCGGCAAGTGTCACCCAAGCAGAAACACTCACACATTTAGGAGCGGATCATGAGTACCGGCAATCAAAAATCAGAGTTCAACCTGGAAGAAAAACTTGGTCAACTGAACCTGACCCCGTCGCAGCGCGAGCACGCTGTCGGCGCGATGAGAGTGGCCACCGACGCAGTGGAAGTCGTCGGCGCCATCACCGCAGCGGTCAAGCGACTTGCCGGAGCCCTGTCCCTCAAGCCCAGCGTTCGGGCCTAAAGCACGTCTCCTCCTCCCCTAGAATCCTCCTCCTCTAGGGGCTTCGAAGCGCGGGATCGTATCCCGCGCTTTTTTTTTGCTGATGCCCGGGCCGCGTTGATTGCCTCCGAGCGAATCGCGCGTCATGCACCGTGCGTCCGCACGCCAAACATTGATTGCGGGGCGCCGAATCAATCCTTTAGCATTCCGGTCATGCGCCGTTGTGGCGCGAGCGCTCTCGGCACCCCATCGTGCCGATCCACGCTTCCAGTCAAAAAAGGCCCCGAGCATGACTGAAGTCAATCCGTACAGAGCACCGCAGGCGCTGGTATCGGACACCATCGAGCAAAGCGGCAGCCTCGCAGCGGAACCCAACGCGGTCGACGCCGGACGCAGCCTCGCTTGGCTGACGCAGGGATGGCAACTGTTCAGGCAAGCCCCGCTTGTTTGGCTGGCCCTGTGCGTCATCGGCCTGCTCAGTTTCATGGTACTGGCCTGGATTCCCATCGTGGGTCAACTCGCGACCACCCTGCTGTCAGTGCTGTTCGCCGGCGGCGCGATGCTGGGCTGCCGTGCGCTGGACAACGACGAGGACTTGACCGTTACTCACCTATTCGCGGGTTTCCAGAGCCATCTCGGGCCCCTGCTCACGGTCGGTGCGCTGTATCTGGCCGGCGTGTTCGTGCTGATCGTAGCGGTCGCGCTCGTCAGCGGGGGCACCGCCCTGGGCCTCATGCGAGGCGGCGTGGATGCTGGCACGGCAGTGGGCGCGATCCTGCTCGCGCTGATGGTTTCAGCGCTGGTGGTGGTGCCGCTCGGGATGGCGCTCTGGTTCGCCCCCGCGCTGGTCACCTTGCACGACATGCCGCCGGTCGAAGCCATGAAGAGGAGTTTCCGCGGCTGCCTGCGAAACTGGCTTGCCTTCGTGGTCTTTGGCGTGATCGCAATCGTGCTCGCCGTGCTCGCCAGCATTCCCTTCATGCTGGGCTGGCTCGTCCTGCTGCCGGTCCTCGCCGGATCGGTGTACGCAGGCTACAAGGACGTCTTTCTGCAGAATTGAACTCGAGGCGATCGCACCGAGGCGTGAGCACCTGATGCTAGACACGACACGTGCGGTGCCCACGCCCGAAGGCATCGAACTGGTGCTCAGGCTGGCCGGTCCGGTGCCGCGGGCGCTGGCATGGCTGACCGACACCCTGCTTCGCTTCGGCATCCTGGCCGTGGCGGGCTGGGTGCTCTCGCTCCTGGGCCAATTCGGATGGGGCCTGCTTTTGATCATCGCCTTTCTGCTCGAGTGGCTGGCGCCTGCGGCGTTCGAAGTCTGGGCGGACGGCTCGACTCCCGGGAAGAAGGCGCTGGGCCTCATGGTCATGCACGACGACGGCACGCCGATCCGATGGTCGGCGGCACTGGTCAGAAACCTGCTGCGAGCCGTCGACTTCCTTCCATTCGGCTACGGCTTCGGTCTGATCGCCATGCTGCTTAGCCGCGACTTCAAGCGCCTGGGTGACATCGCCGCCGGCACGGTCGTTGTCTACCGTATCCCGCCACCCGAGCCCGTCGCAATTCCACCCGCCCGGGCGGTCGCGCCCAGCCGCCCGCTGAACCTGGACGAACAGCGCGCCGTGCTCGACTTCGCGGAGCGCTCGGCCACCCTCACCCCCCAGCGCGCCGGGGAGATCGCCGAACTCGCTCGCTCTATCACCGGCGAAGCCCCGGCCGGCCCCACCGCACGGCTGCTCGAAATGGCGAACTACCTCAGCGGGCCGCGTCAATGAATCAGCAGACGTTCCAGAGTCGTCATGAATCGCAATGGCTGGAATTCGAGCGCTGGCTCGATTGCATGACAGCCTCGCACAAAGCGCAGCAGACCACGGCACCGTTCGCCGAGGACGTCGCCGCCAGCCGCTATCGCACGCTGTGCCAGCATCTCGCGCTCGCGCGCGATCGTCAGTACAGCCCAGCCCTGGTCGAGCGCCTGCACAGGCTCGTCGTTCGCGGTCATCAGTTCATGTACGGCGCACATCCCGAGGCAGGTCCGGCGGTCGTTCGTTTTTTTGCCAGGGATTTCGCGCGCGCCGCGCGCGCGCGGTGGCGCGTGTTGGCGCTCTCCTGCGCGCTTTTCTTCCTCCCGCTGTTCGCGCTCGCCGGCGTGACGCAGCAGTATCCCGACACGATCTACATGCTGATGTCGCCGGCCCAGGTTGCCTCTTACGAACGCATGTACGATTCTGCCAAGCAGCCCCAGGACCGCGATGCTCAAGCCGACGCCTACATGTTCGGCCATTACATCTGGAACAACGTGCGGATCGGCTTTCAGACCTTCGCCGGCGGCCTGCTGTTCGGCTTCGGAACGATCTTCTTCCTCACGGTCAACGGTGTCTTGATCGGCGCAACCGCCGGGTATCTGATCGAGGCGGGCCATGCCCGACCGTTTCTCTCGTTCGTCTCCGGGCACAGCGCATTCGAGCTTACCGGCATCGTGCTGATGGGCGCCGCGGGTCTCATGCTCGGTGCTGCCCTCGTCGCCCCCGGCCGACTCACCCGTGCAAGCGCTCTGAGAACCAACGCACGCGCCGCGGTGCCCCTGGTTTACGGCGCGGGCGCCTTGCTGACCCTCGCCGCTTTCGTCGAAGCATTCTGGTCCCCGCTGACCGCTCTGCCTGCGACGGTCAAGTATGCGGTCGGCATCGGCTTGTGGGTGCTGGTGTTCGTGTACTTCTTGCTGGCGGGACGAGACCGTGCGCCTTGATCGGGCAAACATCGTGCTGCGCAGCCGCGATTCCTGGGAAGCAGTCGACCTCGGCGCGACGATGATTCGCGCCTGGTGGCGACCGGTATACGGCGCCTGGCTGGCGGTTGTGTTGCCGATCGTCGTGAGTGTCCATGTGTTGCTTGCAACTTCTCCCTGGCTCGCCTTGCTGGCCCTCTGGTGGCTCAAACCCCTGTACGACCGCGTGGTTCTGCACGTGCTGGCCCAAGCTGTGTTCGGATCCCCTCCGACGCCGCGCCAGACGCTAGGCAGCCTCGGCGAGATCGTGCGCTCTACCGGCTTGCTCGGTGCACTCACGTGGCGGCGCCTCGCCCCACTGCGCTCGTTTCACCTGCCGGTCCGTCAACTGGAGGGCCAGCAAGGCGGCGAGGCTCGGGAGCGCGAGCGATTGCTCGCCCGGCGCACCTCCGGACAAGCGACAGGGCTGCTCTACGCATGCCTGCTGTTCGAATTGACAGTGCTGCTGTCACTGAACGCGTTCATCGACTTGCTCACGCCGGGCGCGATACAGATCGACTACGACATTCAGGCCTTCCTGCAAGGCGCGTTCGTGTCGGACGACACCGGCTGGAACGCATTCATCCGACATGCGCTGATCTTCACCGCGATTTCGGTGATCGAACCCCTCTACGTGGCAAGCGGGTTCGCGCTCTATCTGAACCGCCGCACCAAGCTGGAAGCCTGGGATCTCGAACTCGCCTTCAGACGCCTCGATCGGCCAGTTGCGCCCGCGCCGAAGTACCCCACCGCTCTGCTTGCGTGCTGCATGATCGCCGGCCTCATCGGGAGCATGCCCCCCTCGGCGCTTGCTTCGCCCGCAGAATCCCGCGAAACGATACGCGAAGTGCTTGCTGCGCCGGAGTTCCGCGAACACCGCGACCAGAAAGTCTGGCGTGCCCGAAACGCCAGCGAAACGACACCTCAACAGAAGCCATCCTTTTCCAGCGATATGTTCGAGGCGATAGCCCTGACGCTCGCGCAGATAGCGCGCATTGCCGCCTACCTCCTCATCGCAGCCGTACTCTACGTGGTCATCCGCTATCTGCTGCGCGAAGCCAAGAACTGGCGGCCGACGGCAAGCCCCGTGCCCAGTCGTCCGCTCCCCGAAACCGTCTTCGGCCTGGACGTGAGACCGGAAGCTCTGCCGCCCGATCTGGCCGATCTGGCCGCGCAGGCTGCCCGGCACGACCCGCGACTCGCATTGAGCTTGTTGTATCGCGGCGCTCTTGCCGCCTTGATCCATCGCGACCAGTTGCCGATCGGAGTTGGCGACACCGAGGGCGATTGCCTGCAACGGGTCCGCGCCATCGGCCCCGCGGATCGCTCCGCGTTCTTCGCCAAGCTCGTCGCTGCCTGGTCCGAGACGGTGTATGCGCAAACCCCCGTGCAGGCCCAGACCATCGAAGCACTGTGCACTGAGTGGCCACGCCACTTCGTGTCCGATCGGGGCAACGCGGCTTGAAGCGCCCGGCGCTCATCGCGAGCCTTTGTCTGGCGCTTGCATTGCTGGGGGGCGCCTGGTTCCTCTCCAGCTACGAGCGCGTGGACGCGCGCGTCTGGGTCGGCCCTTCCCCGGCCGCACGTGCGAATCCTTACCTGGCCGCGACGCGTTTCCTCGAGCGGGTCGGCATCGAATCGAGCCTCGCCACGGGCATCGAAGCACTGGGCGAACTCCCGCCCGGCGCAGCCCTGTGGCTTCCAGCGGGCCGCGCCGGCTTCTCGCCGAGCCAGCTCGGCGAACTGCAGGTTTGGATAAACAACGGCGGCCATGCCATCGTGGAACCCGAACCGGCCCGTAGCCAGGACTTGCTGCTCGACAAGTACGGAATAGCCCGGGTGGAAGCGCAACACAGTCCCGCCGCGCGGACGGTGCCCGTGGATTTGCCGGGCGCGGCCGCGCCGATCGTCGTGTCTCGAGTGGCTGGCCCCGTGCTCGCGCCCAAACGCCTACAGCCCGACGCGCTCGCTTCCGACCCCGACGCCCCGTGGCTCGCGAGTTTCGCCGTCGGCGCCGGGCGGCTGACCGCAATTAGCGGGATGCAGCGATTCCACAACCGGTCGATCGGCCTGCACGACAACGCCGAGCTCCTGCGCCAAGTCGTCACGCTCTCGCCTGCCTCTGGACGGCTTCTCATCGTCCGCCCGCCTGACCACCTGCCTTTGTGGGATTGGCTGCGGCAACACGCGCTACCCTCCCTGGTTGCGGCTGCGGTGCTGCTGTTGCTGGGGCTCGCTCGCGCCGCCCCTCGATTCGGACCCTTGCAAACGGCAGACACGCCGCAGCGCCGACAACTGCTGGAGCATATCCATGCCGTCGGCCGCTTTCGCTGGGCTCGGGGCGGACGCCTCGGCCTGCTCGAAGCCGCGCGGGCGGTATGCCAACGTCAGATCACGGCCATGCTGCCACGCCTTGCGCAGCTACCCGATGAGCAGCGCCACCTCGAACTCGCCAGACAAATCGGCATCGACGAAAGCAGCATTGCCGCGGCATTTCACGGCCACCCGCACACGACACGCGACTTCGTGCACATGGTTGCCACCCTTGCTAGTATCCATGCAAGAACGGGTTCCCGCCGGAGCTCGACAATCGCGCAGCGCAGGAAAGCATGAACACGCTTGAATCCACGGACTCGACACGCCAAGCAATCGAAATCGTCGCTGCACTCAAAGCGCAGATCCGTACTGCACTCATCGGTCAGGACGAGGTCATCGATCATGTGCTCGCGGCCCTGCTGGCCGCCGGCCATGTGCTCATCGAGGGCGTTCCGGGCCTGGGCAAGACCCTGCTCGTCCAAGCGCTTGCGCGCACATTCAATGGCCGAGCCGCGCGTATCCAGTTCACACCAGACCTCATGCCCTCCGACATCACCGGGCATACGCTGTACGATCAAGCCGCTCAAACCTTCGTCGCCCGCCGCGGCCCGGTCTTCACCAACCTGCTGCTGGCCGACGAGATCAATCGCGCGCCGGCGAAAACGCAGGCCGCGCTGCTCGAGGTTATGCAGGAGGGTCAGGTGACCATCGAGGGCGAGGCGCACGCGCTGCAGCCGCCCTTCATGGTCCTCGCCACCCAGAATCCCATCGAGCAGGAGGGCACCTATCCCTTGCCCGAAGCTCAGCTGGACCGCTTTCTGCTCAAGATCCGCATCGACTATCCCGATCCCGTCGATGAACTCGCCCTGGTGCGTCAGGTCACGCACCGCCAGCTCGGCGACAGGCTCAACGTCGAGACGGTCAACCAGGTCATCACGCCCTCGAGCGTGCTTGCGCTGCAGCGCGCCTGCGCGAGCATCGTCGTTGCCGATCCGGTGCTCGACTATGCGGTTCGCATCGTGCGCGCGACCCGCAGCTGGAATGGCGTCTCGATCGGCGCAGGGCCGCGCGGCGGCATTGCGCTCGTTCGCGCCGCCAGAGGTGCGGCGCTGATGGCCGGCAGAAGCCACGTCACGCCCGATGATGTCAAACGCATGGCTCTGCCCGCGCTGCGGCACCGGCTCACGCCCGCACCCGAATTGCAGATCGAAGGCCGGGATTCGGACGCTTTGCTCGACGCCTTGCTCGAAGGCGTCGAGGCGCCGCGCACCTGACGCCCCGCGTCTCGAGTCAGCATGTCGCTGCGCGAAAGATGCCCGGAGTCGACGCGATCGGCAATTCGGCGACCGATCGACGACTCACGGCGGCGCGCACCATGCTGACGCTCGCCGACTACTTCATGGGGCGCGACATCGATCATGCGCACGAACTCACGGCCGAGCTGCTCCTCAACGCCCGGGATACGGTCAAGCGGGCGAACGACTTGCTGCGTCTTGCAGGCCGCGCGTCCTGCCCGGTGAACTCGGGCTGGCGTCCGCACGCCATCAATGCCACCATTCCCAACGCTTCGCCGCGCAGTCGCCACTTGACGTGCCAGGCGGTCGACCTGGGAGATCACGACGGCACGCTCGACGCATGGTGCATCGCGCATCAAGACGCCCTGGCAGCACTGGGGCTCTGGCTAGAGCACCCGAGTGCCACGCCGGGATGGTGTCACGTTCAGATCGTACCTCCAGGGTCGGGCCGACGCGTCTTCATGCCTTGAGAGGAATCCGCGATGCACACAACCTTGGCCGACGACATCCTCGAGTGCTGGTTCGGCGATGCCACTCGCAACGCCAGCGCTGCCCAGGCGCGCAGCAAACTTTGGTTCGGTCGCGATGCGCGATTCGACGCACTGCTTGCCGAGCGCTTCGGCGACCTCCCCCGCCGCATGCGGCAGGGCGAGTTCGACGCCTGGATGCAAGCGCCGCGAACGGCGCTGGCGAGAATCATTGCGCTCGACCAGTTTCCGCGCAACATCTTCCGCGCGAGTCCCGAGGCCTACGCCTTCGATCAGGCGGCCCTGTCGGCGGCGATCGATGCCGTCGCGCAGCGCCATGACGATGCCCTGCGCCCCCTCGAGGCCGTGTTCATGTATCTGCCGTTCGAGCATGCCGAAGATGCGTCCATGCAGGCGCGGGCGGTACAGCGCTTCGAATCGCTGCAGACGCGCGCGCCCCGCGAACTGGCGCAACTCTTCGCCGGCTTCACGGACTACGCCCACCGACACGCCGCAGTGGTCGCGCAATTCGGTCGCTTCCCGCATCGAAACGAGGCGCTGGGCCGAGCGTCGACTCCCGAAGAAGATGCCTATCTGGCGGCAGGCGGCCAGCGCTTCTGAAGCAGAACGGGTTGCGGCCCTGCGCCGTCGACAGCCGCTCGGCAGCGGGCGTGCCGAGATACGCGCTTACTTCGGCGCAACCGCCGGCGTGCGTCGCGGAGTCGTCTTGGGAGATCCACCCGCGCGCGTGGGAACGTCATCCCCGATGTCGGGGAACCTGGCTTTACACCGCATGCCCGCAGGCAGCTTGCGCTGCGGGTTGGCCAGGGACAGTCGCACGCCGAAGGTGCCGCTCGCCGCATCGAATACCCGATCGACCACTGAGACCATAGCCGTGTGCTTGCCGCCGATCGGCGCATCGGGCATCACATCGATTCTGGACCCGACCTTCACCTTGCCGAACGCTTCCACCGGGAGCACGACTTCGACGTGCAAGGTGTCGATATCGGCCAGCTTGAGTATCGGCTTGCGCCCGACGCCTGCTTCGGCCACCTCTCCCGGATGCATCAGCCGTTCCATCACGACGCCGTTGATCGGGCTCGCTATGGTCTTGAGCTTCAAGACTTCGGTCTGCCGCTTGTACTCGAGTTCGGCGACGCGACGGTTATCCATCGCCTCCTTGAGTTCGGATTCGGCCAGCTTGCGCTCCGTGGCCGCTTCGTCCCGAGCCTGCGCGGATATGAAGCTCTGCTTGAACAACTCTTCCTGACGGCCATGCTTCTTGAGCGAGTATTCGACCCGGCTCTCCCCGGAACGCACCGCGCCTTCGAGTTGCGAGCGCTGCAGGGCGAGCGCCGCAGCCGCGCGTTCGACCGCAGCATCCAGTTGCACCAGCATTTGGCCTTTGCGGACGAAATCGCCGCGGTCCACAGCAATTCTCTCGATCACGCCTTCCACCGAACTGCGGATCTCCACGACCTGGCGCGGATCCATCACGCAGTCGAACTCCGCCGCAGCCGCGCAATGCGTCCACAGCACGAGCAGGCAAGCCGCCGCGAAGGCACTTGGACGCGGTCGCATGAGGATGGGACGATGATTCATGAGTGCGCCCTGAAGTCCGACGGATGAGGCTACTTCAACTCGCCGTAGCGAGTCTCGTACTCTTTGATCAATTTGCTCAGCAGATCGGAGAGACGCTTGGCCGCGAAGGGACTGAGGATGATGCGGTGCTGAAGTTCGATCTCGAATTCCTGCTGCATCCGGTCCCAGTTCTGATTGACGCCGAAGTTCAGCACGACCTCTTCCCGAGTACTGGTGGCATTGGCCACGTTGCAGTAGGAACTCTTCAGCTGAGAAGTCGCCCAGCGTACGCGGGTCTGATCCGGCGTGCCGGTCGGTGCCTTGTCTTTCGCTTGATCTTCCGTCGGTGCCTTCGCCATTACGCGTTCTCCTGTGAATTGCCTGAAGTGATGGTCGAGCGCCGAAGACGTCAGCGTGCCGGAATTCTATCAGCATGAACCGCGTCGACACCGGCGCACATGAGCTTTGCCGCCTCGCCAAACCGCCTCGAGCACACACTATCATCGGCGCTGCCTGCCGAAAAGGCGAATTGCCGCGTTCGACCCGCGTCTATTGGGGCCTTGGCAGTCCGCCCCTTGGTGTTACCCCGGACGAACGAGCCGTCCGAGCAAGCAAGGCTTCAGCGCCTTTGCGGCGGCGATTCGCGAATGCCGACGATTCGGGCGAGAATCGCACCGTGCGCTATCTTCCCGACGATCCGGCGAACGAATCCCGAACCAGGCACATTATGATCTCCTGCGCAACGATGGCGCGACTCGGCACATGATTCTGCTGCCCACCCGGCGTTCTCTGTGCGTTGCTGCCGCGTGGCTGGGCATCTGCGTGCTGAGCGCCACCCTGATTCTGCCCGAGACGGCGTGGCAGTATGGCGCCGGCGCCCTGGCCGTGCTGCTCCTGACCGATGCGATCCTGATCTTGCGCCGATCGCCGCCGAGCGCACGACGCGAGGCACCGTCGTCGATGGCCCACGGGCGTTGGCACGACGTAACCGTGACCCTGAGCAACCCGGGCCGCACGGCGATCGACGTCGAACTCTACGACCATCATCCGAGCAGCTTCGAGACGCGCGATCTGCCCCTGAAACTGAAGTTGCCAGCCCAGGGCTGGGCAAGGCGCCCCTACGCGCTGCGGGCCACCACGCGCGGTGCGTTCGAGTTCGGTCCGATGGAGGTCAGGGTGCGGTCGCCTCTGGGCCTGCTGCAAAGACAGATGCGCATCGGCGCGCCTCAGGCGCTTAAGGTTTACCCGGACTTCGGCGCGCTCTCGGGCTATGCCCTGCTTGCCACGGACCATCGACTTTCACAGATCGGCGTATTGCAGCGTCGCCGCCGTGGCGAGGGCATGGATTTCCATCAGTTGCGCGAATACCGGCTCGGCGACAGCCTCAAGCGCATCGACTGGAAGGCAACCGCACGCATGCATCGTTTGATCTCGCGCGAGTACCAGGACGAGCGCGATCAGACCATTCTGCTGGTGCTCGATTGCGGTCGTCGCATGGCGGCAGTGGACGCGCAGTTCAGTCATTTCGACGCGGCGCTCGATGCGGCTTTGCTGCTCGCCCACGTGGGATTGCACCACGGCGACGCGGTCGGCGCGATGACCATGGCGGGCGACAGCCGCTTCTTCGCCCCACGCAAAGGCCCGAAAACCGTCGCCGCCCTGCTGGAATTGCTATACGACCTGCAGCCCGGCATGCGCACCCCGGATTACTACGCAGCCGCCATCGACATCATGCGCCGGATCAGCAAGCGCGCGCTGGTGGTCTTCATCTCCAATCTGCGCGACGAGGACGACGATACGCTGCGCCCGGCCCTGGCGCTGTTGCGACGCCGACATCTGGTTTTGTTCGCGAGCCTGCGGGAGCGCGTGTTGTCCGAGACATTGTCGAAACCGGTGCGGGATCTGGACTCGGCATTGATCCATGCCGCCACGGCCGATTACCTGCAGTCGCGCAAGGCGAGTTTCGGCAAGCTCGAGCAGGCCGGCGCACTGATGATGGACGTCGAACCCCAGCAGCTGGCGATCAGGCTGGTGAACCGCTACCTCGAGGCCAAGCGCAGCGGCACGCTCTGAAGCCCCGCTCGCCGCGGCGTCAGCCCGAGGCACTCGCCTCGGCGCAGCGCTGAACCAGCTGCAGGAAGGGCGCCGCCTTGTCGAGCGTCTCCTGGTATTCCTCGCCGACCACCGAATCGGCAACCAGGCCGCCACCGGCCCAGAAACGAGCCTGCCCTGCCCGATACACGAGCGTCCGGATCGCGATGTTGGTATCCATGGCACCGTCGTGACCCACGTAGCCGATCGACCCGCAATAGATGCCTCGTCGACAAGGCTCGAGTTCCTCGATGATCTCCATCGCCCTCAGCTTGGGCGCCCCCGTGATCGACCCGCCCGGAAAGCAGCCTCGCAGCAGATCGAGCGCGTCGCGGCCGGACGCCAACGTTCCCTCGATCGTGCTCACCAGATGATGCACGCTGGGAAAGCTCTGCACTTCGAACAGCTTCGGCACCTTCACCGAACCGATGCGGCACGTCTTGGCCAAATCGTTGCGCAGCAGATCCACGATCATCAAGTTCTCGGCCCGGTCCTTGATGCTGTCGCGCAGCTCGCAGGCTCGCTGCGCATCCAGCCGGGGATGTCCGGCGCGCGGCCGGGTGCCCTTGATCGGCTGAGTGACGACATGTCCGGAACGAACCTGCAAAAACCGCTCGGGCGATGCGCTGAGCACTTGCACGAACGGCAAGTTGATATAGGCGGCGAACGGCGTCGGATTCGAGATGCGCAGCGCCTGATAGGCACTCCAAAGATCGCCTGTCGCCGGCACCTCGAAGCGCTGCGCCAGGTTGACCTGATAGCAGTCGCCGTCGTGGATGTAGCGCATCACCCGATCGAAGGCACGTGCGTACTCTTCCCTCGTGAAGCTGCTGCGCACGGGCGCGAGTGTACGGAACGGCAGGCGCACCCGCTGCGCAGGCGGCTCGTCGAAACGCCGGCGCAGCGCGGCCCAGGCCTCGGCGTCCGGCTCGCGCGGGCCGCCTGCGACCAACCAGGCCCGCGCATCGGCGTGATCGACCACGACTGCCCAGGCGTATATACCGACGGCCATCTCAGGCAGGTGCTCGTCGTCCACGGCGATCGTCGGCAACCGTTCGAATCTGCGACCGAGGTCGTAGCCGAAATAACCGATGGCGCCGCCATGAAAGGGCAAAGGGCCCGCGGGCGCCGCAAGCGGCCCCAGCGTCTCTCTGAGCAAATCGAAGGGATCTTCGGGAGAAATCCGGGTGGCCTCGTCCACCCGGATTTCGGTCATTCCGCCACGCGTGACCAAGGTGGCCCACGGCTCGGCCGCCAGGATGTCGTAGCGCGAACGCCCGGGATCGTGGCGACCGCTATCGAGCAGCATCGCCCAAGGCTGATCGACGATCCGCTCGAAATAGACGGTCGCGTCCGTGTGATAGGCAAGTTCCGCGATGCGAGGCACTATGTAGGCTCCCGAGCGAGCACAGGCCGCTCGTCCGATTCACGAATCCGGACCGGCACGTGCGCCCTCATCACAGCCACGACAGTCAGCAGATTGGAGCACGCTGCCCGAAGATCAATAGACCACCACCGCACGAATCGATTCACCCGCATGCATCAGATCGAACCCCTTGTTGATGTCCGCCAGGGGCAGCGTGTGGGTGATCAACGGATCGATTTCGATCTTGCCGTCCATGTACCAGTCGACGATGCGCGGGACATCCGTACGCCCGCGCGCGCCGCCGAACGCGGTGCCTTTCCAGACTCGCCCGGTGACGAGCTGGAACGGGCGCGTGCGAATCTCCTGCCCCGCTCCGGCTACGCCGATGATGACGGAGACGCCCCAGCCCTTGTGGCAGCATTCGAGCGCCTGGCGCATGACATCCACGTTGCCGATGCATTCGAAGCTGTAATCCGCGCCACCTTTGGTCAGATCGACCAGATACGGCACCAGGTCGCCGCCCACTTCTTTCGGATTGACGAAGTGCGTCATGCCGAAGCGCTCGGCGAGTTCGCGCTTGGCCGGATTCATGTCCACGCCGACGATCATGTTCGCGCCCGCGAGCCGAGCGCCCTGGATGACGTTGAGGCCGATACCCCCCAACCCGAACACCACGACGTTTGCGCCCGGCTCCACCTTGGCCGTATTGATCACGGCGCCGATGCCGGTGGTGACGCCGCAGCCGATGTAGCACACCTTGTCGAAGGGTGCGTCGGGGCGAATCTTCGCCAGCGCGATCTCGGGCACCACCGTGAAGTTCGAAAAGGTCGAGGTCCCCATGTAATGCAGCAGGCGTTCCCCGCCCAGACTGAACCGGCTGGAGCCGTCGGGCATCAGGCCCTGCCCCTGGGTCACCCGGATCGCCTGGCAAAGATTGGTCTTGTGCGAGACGCAATACTCGCACTGGCGGCACTCCGGCACGTACAGCGGGATGACATGATCACCCTTGCGCAGCGAGGTCACGCCCGGACCGACGTCCACCACCACACCGGCGCCCTCGTGCCCCAGGATCGCGGGGAAAAGCCCCTCCGGATCGGCGCCGGACAAGGTGTATTCGTCGGTGTGGCAAATACCGGTCGCCTTGATCTCGACCAGCACTTCGCCCGCCCGGGGCCCTTCGAGATCGACCGTCTCGATCGTGAGCGGGGAGCCCGCCTTGTATGCCACCGCCGCGCGCGTTTTCATCGGTACGTCTCCTTGCCTGCCGGCATTGCTGATCGAATGCTGTCATTTTAGTGCCCATTGGGCACCCGAGGCGATTGTCATCTCGGCAATGAATCCTTGACGCTGACGGGATGCGGACCGCACCGGAATTTCGCGCCTGCGCGGCGCACTTGCCGACGAATCCGATACGCCCGCGAGCGCAGTAAACTCGGCGCATGTGCGCAGATGCCCTCCACGAAACCCCTGTCCGCGGCCGCTTCGCGCCCTCGCCGACGGGCCCGCTGCACTTCGGCTCCCTGATCGCCGCGGTCGGCAGTTTTCTGCACGCGCGCAGCCGCGGGGGGCAGTGGCTGGTGCGCATGGAGGATCTCGACGGGCCTCGCGAGGTTCCCGGTGCCCGCGATGACATTCTGCGCACCCTCGAAGCGCACGGCCTCGAATGGGATGGTCCGGTTCGCCGGCAGAGCGACGGCCTGGCTCTCTACGAGGCGGCTCTGGCACGACTGATGCGGGACGGACTCGTCTACCCCTGCGCATGCACTCGGCGCGAAATCGCCGACTCGGCCCTGCAGGGCATCGAGGGCGCGATCTACCCGGGCACATGCCGCGGCGGCCTGCCAGCGGGACGCATGCCGCGCTCATGGCGAGTGCGCGTGCCGGCGATGCCGACGACGTTCATCGACGACGCTCACGGCGAGCTCACGCAGGACGTCGCCGCGGACGTCGGCGATTTCGTGCTCAAGCGGGCGGACGGCCTGTTCGCCTATCAGCTCGCCGTCGTGGTCGACGATGCGGACCAAGGCATCACCGAGGTCGTGCGAGGCGCCGATCTGCTCGGTTCGACGGCCCGCCAGATCGTTCTGCAACAGATGCTGGCTTTGCCCAAGCCGACCTATCTGCATCTGCCCGTGGCCGTGAACCCGGCCGGCGAGAAGCTTTCGAAGCAATCGCTCGCCCCGCGCATCGCGCCCGAAACCGCAAGTCTCAATCTGCTTGCCGTGCTGAGCTTCCTGGGGCAGGCACCGGCCGCGGACTTGCGCGGCGCGCCGGTGGCCGCAATCGTTGCGTGGGCAATCGAGCACTGGAATGCTCGCGCGCTCCCGCGGGCTCGCACGCTGCCCGCGCCCTAGTGTCCTGAGTCAGAAATTCGCTGAACAAAAGCGCCGAGAATCGACGCCACACTTTGTCGGAAATCCTCGCCAGGCGTCCAACCTGGCGAGGATTTCCTTCGCGTCTGACGTCGATTTCGACACTTTTGTCCCTTCTACAGCGGCGGCACCGTTCGGCCATTCGTCAACGAATCTCTGACTCAGGACACTAGCGATTCAAGCGGCCGCCGCTACCACTGAAAATTGTCCGAGGTCACCGTAGGCAAGCCGGCGGCGCGCCAGGCGTCGATGCCGCCGCGATACCAATAGACCTCGCTGTGATCCGCCCGCGCGGCACGCAACGCTGCATTGTAGGAGAGCCAGCACTGCACCCCGGAGCAGAAGAACACGACGGGTCGGCTCTTGTCGTTTCCGACGAGCAAGGCCAAGGTGTCGAGGAAGCGTCGCTCCTCGTTAGCATCGAAATCGCCCAGCCCGCCATTGTGCAGCCATACCGAGCCCGGCAGCGTCCTGTGGGGCGGCCCGCTCAAGACATCGATCAGCATGGGCCGCGGCTGGCGCTCGATCAGCGCCTGCAGTTCGGCAGTCTTGATGACCCGCCCCCCAGGTATGTCGTCGGGCGTGGGACCGTGATAGCTGCCAGCCCGATAGCCCGGCGGGGGAGCGATGCCCCAGCTGCGCGCCTCGTCCGCAACGCTGTCGGCCGCAAGACCCTGCCAGGGCTGCAACACGACGCAAAGCAAGAAAAATGCGCCCAGACGATAGGCCGCAGCGGACAAAGCATTCCTGACCGTGTTCATGATCGGATCCGCAACCGCTGGCCTGGCGATGAAAAAACGACGCCCGCATGCAAGTGCATCAGGTTCAACCTCTCGGCAGCGCGAGGGTGGCTTCGAGGCCGCCTTGCGGATGGTTCCGGACCGTGATTCTTCCATGATGCAACTGGGCGACGTTGCGCGCGATGGCCAATCCCAGCCCCGTGCCGCCGGTATTGCGACTACGGGAGCTCTCGCACCGATAGAAGGGCTCGAACACCTTCTCCAGCTCGGCCTCCGGCACGCCGACACCGTAATCCCTCACCTTGATCACGAGTTCGCGCTCGTTGTCCTGGATCTGTATCCTGGCCTTGTTGCCGTACTTGCACGCGTTGTCGACGATGTTGAGCAGGCAGTGCTTGAGTGCCTGAGGCTGCGCCGGGTAAGTCATGCGCGCCTCGCCCTCGGTGATGACCTCGTGCCCGGACTCGCGATAATCGTCGCAGACGCTTTCGATCAACGCATTGATGTCGGTGGGCTGAGGCGGCTCCACGCTGTCGAGGCCGCGAATGAACTCGAGCGCCGAGCGCACCATCGTTTCGAGTTCGGACATGTCGCGCAGCAGCGATTCGCGCAGTTTGCCGTCCTCGATCAGTTCGGCGCGCAGACGCATTCGCGTGATCGGCGTCTTCAAGTCGTGGGAGATGGCCGACAGCGCCGTCACGCGGCTCTTGAGGTACCGCGCCAGACGCTCCTGCATGCTGTTGAAGGCGCGTGCCGCCCGCCGCAATTCGGACGCCCCGTGTTCGGGCAGCGGCGGGGCATCGAGATCGTTGCCCAGTCGTTCGGCGGCGCGGGCAAGCTCGCTCAAGGGGCGCGTCACCCAATTCACGGCCAATGCGACCAGGACAATGGTGACCGCACTCAACACGAAGAACTGCCACAGCAGCGAAGGAAACGAGAGCAGCAGCGTCTGCGGCACCTCGACATAGACGACGACCGGTGTGCCGTCGGCCAGCGTGGAGCGTACGCTGACGCCCCAGCCGAATTGAGCCGGTCGCGACACGCCTGTGATGCGCGTCGCGCCAAGCTCCGAGGAGTAGCGCAACTCGGTCTCGCCCATCCGGATTTCCACCGAGCGCGACGGACTCAATCGCTCGCGAAACGCCGCCGTCATCGCCTCGGGAATCGGCCCCCGAAGGGCCTCGGTGCCGGTGGCGTCTTCGGGCATGCCATCCGCACGCGGCAAAGCGAGCGGCCCCAGGCGAATCACCGGGTAGCGCAAGGCGGCAACCGCGCGCTCCCTGTCCTGACTGCCCAAGCCGTCGAGCATGCGCACCAGATCGGCGACACGCACGGCATTGCGGCGAGCGATCACACGCTCGATCGACGCCCGACGATCGTAGTAGGCAATCAGCGAGGAGGCGATCTGCGCTGTCACCAGCCCCCCGATCAGCAGCAGGAGCAACCGCCCCTTCAGAGAGCGCGGTACGGGCAGGCGCATCACTCGTAGGCCACGGCAGAAGCCAGTACGTAGCCTTCGCCACGCACGGTCTTGATGATGCGCGGCTCGCGGGCGTCTTCATCGAGCCGCTGCCGCACCCTGCTGACGAGCACATCGATGCTGCGATCCAGCGCGTCGGCCCCCTGCCCCTGGGTGAGTTCCATCAGCTGATCGCGATTGAGCACCCGGTTGGGCCGCTCCAGAAAGGTCTTCAGCAATCGAAACTCGGCCCCGCTCAAGGCCACGACCACGCCCCGGGGCGACACCAGGTTGCGCGTCGTCAGATCGAGTTGCCAGCCGGCGAAACGTATCCGCTGCTGCGGCTCGCCCAAGCGCACGCGAATGGCGCCCCGCGCACGCCGAAGTATCACCTTGATGCGGGCCAGCAGTTCGCGCGGATTGAACGGTTTGGGCATGTAGTCATCGGCGCCCATTTCGAGTCCGATGATCCGATCGGTGTCTTCGCCGCGAGCCGTCAGCATGATGACGGGAACATCGGATCGTGTCCGCAAGTCGCGACACAGCGTGAGCCCGTCGTGTCCGGGCAACATGACGTCGAGCACGATGAGGTCGATCTGCTGCTGATCGAGTGCAGTCAGCATACCGACCCCGTCCGCGACGGCGATGCAGCGATACCCGTTTCGGTCCAGGTAGTCGTGCAACAGCGTCCGGATGTCTCCGTCGTCGTCGACGATTAGAACGCAGTCACGGCGTTGTTCCATCATGCTCGAAAGCTTACCCCAGTCGCACTGGCAATGTGAACGTGCAAATGGGCCCGGCAACCGACGCGCGGCGCGAAATGCCCTGCGATCCGGTTCCAGCCGCTAGACGACGATGGCAGCCGCGTACGGCCCGGCACGCGCCAGCAAGCTCCGCGAGACCCTCGAAAAACGGCGATGCCGCTCAGGCTTTGCCGCGACTAGCCGTCGCCAGCCACTCTACGATCATGACAATGGCGCGATCGGTGGCTATCCGCAGTGCACCCACCGCGCCTTGCGCATCGACGCTCGCACAGGCCTGCTCGACACCGAAATGCGTCTGCGCGCGCAAGACCCGGGGGACGACATCGACCAGGCTTGCGTGCATGCCCACCACGACATGGCTCTGAGTCGGCGACCGAACCTGCTGCTCGAAAGCAGACAGGTCGATCTTGAGCACCAGCTCGCTCGGGACGCCGTCGGCGAGCATGGTCAACCCGCGCTCGGCAGGCGCAGCGAGCGCTAGACGCAGCCGCTGGGTGATCAGCACCGCTGGCGACGCGACCCAGCGACTGCGCGAATACGCCTGGAGCTGCGCCGGCTCCTGGTAGGTGAGCCGGTAGAGAATCGCCGGCGTTTGCAGCCATCCGCTGGCGGAGATTTCATCGAGCGCAAGACTCGCGGACAAGCGCCGATCCACTCTGGGTGGCGCTTCATGCCCGAGATCGAAATGTGCATGCTCCGGCGCGCTGCCTCGGCCGACCGCGCAGCCGGACAATCCCAGCACCAGCGCTTGCGTCAGGAATATTCTGCGTTTCACCGCGGGGCTCCATGTGTGAAACCCGGCTCCCCCGGACCCGGCGCCGGGGAGACGCGGCCGAACACCAGGCTCGAAGGATTGAGGCTCACGTCGTCGATCAGGCGCTCCAGACTGCGGGAACTGCGGCTCAGTTCGACGAGCAACTGGTTCAGCTTCGGTATCGTCTCGCGACCAGCCGCCGCACTCAGTGCGGTTCCCGCCATGCTCAGCTTTTCCACCGAGGCGCCGATCCGCTCGGCGCTCGCGGTCACCCGCTCGAGCACCTGGGTGCGATCGCCCAGCGTGTTTGCGAGCGCGCGCAGATCCGCCATCAACAGATCGGCATTGCGCAGGGTGACGCTCGCCTGCCGGGCCAGTTCTGGGGCCGGCTTGACGCTCGCTTGCACACTTTCCGAGACTGCCGTGATACCGCGCGCCGCAGTCTCCAGCGCAGCGAGCGTCTTGACTGCCTGTTGCCGGTTCTCCTCGCTGAGCCAGGCATCCATGCGCCGCGTCAGCTCGGTGATGCGCGTGACGAGCTCTTCGCCGGAGCCCGACATTCGGTCGATGAACGAAGGCCGCAACTCGATGCGCCTATGCTGCGGATCAGCGGGATTGCGCAAGGCCGCGCTCTTGCCGTCATCGTCGAGATGGACATACGACAGGCCCGTGATGCCCTGAGCGGCCAGCTGCGCGTACACGGCCTGGGTAAGCGGCGTCCCCTCCCGTACAGATATGCCCACCACGATGGTTCGCAGATCATCCGCATCGAAGGCGATGGATTCGACTTTGCCGACTTCCACGCCGCGATAGCGCACGGGCGCCTGCGCGTTCAGCCCGCTCACGCTGCCCCGGGTATAGAGCACATAGTTGTCCTGGGCGATCGGCTCGCCACGCAGCCAAAAGGCTGCTGCGATCAGGGCCGCGGTCAGCAGCAAAGTGAACAGTCCTGCGGCCAAGGCGTGTGCTTTGTTCTCCATGTTTCCCCTAGATCGGCATCAGCCGCTGCAGATCCTCGAGCACTTCGAGCGCCCGCTGACCACGCTCGCCGCGAAAGAAATTGGAGACGAACGGATGATCGATCTCGGTGATCTCTCTCAGCGGCCCCACCGCCAGCAACCGCTGCTCGCACAGGACAGCGACCCGATCCGACAAAGAGACCAGTGTGTCCAGATCGTGGGTCACCATCACGACACTCAAGTGCAGTTCCCGGCGCAACTCCTGGATGAGCTTCACGAAGCTCTCGGAACGATCCGGATCCAGGCCCGCCGTCGGTTCGTCGAGGAAAACCAGTTCGGGATCGAGCGCCAGTGCCCGGGCAAGACCGATGCGCTTGATCATACCACCCGACAGCTGCGCAGGCGTCTTGCGGGCATGCTGCGGCTCGATGCCCACCATCCGCAGTTTGGACAGCACCAGGTCGTGGATGAGGTCCTCGTCGACCACCTTCAGCTCCCGCAACGCCAGCGCGATGTTCTCGTAGACGCTGAGCGCGGAAAAAAGGGCGCCGTTCTGAAACAGCACCCCCCAGCGATTGCGCACCGACGCCAATTGCGCCCGCGAGCACGCGTTGACGTCGATGCCGAACACACGCACGGTGCCCCGCCAGGGCCGTTCGAGCCCCAGCATCTGGCGCAGCAGCGTCGTCTTGCCGCTGCCCGATCCGCCCACCAGGCCCAGCACCTCACCGGGCCGGACATCGAGGTCGATGCCTCGATGCACCACGGTGGGTCCGAAGCGGGTCCACAAGCCGGAGATTTCGACCACAGGGTCGGCCATCGCTTTACCTCGGGTGTCCTCGGTCCGACATTCCCTGCCGAGCCGCCGATTCGGACGAGCGGCGCCAGTCCCAGGTTGGCATGGGCTCCCGGGCTTCCACGTGCAGCGAATGTCGGACACCGGCCACTAGAACCCCAGACCCACGTGACGGAACATCACGGCGAAAATCGCATCCACCACGATGACGATGGTGATTGCCGTGACGACGGAGCTGGTCGTCCCTGCCCCCAGGCTCTGGGTGTTGGGTCGGATCCGCATGCCGTAGTGACAAGCAAGCACGGCGATCAACACGCCGAACACGACGCCCTTGCCCACGCCGAGATAGAGGTTCGCGATGGGCACGGCTGACGGGAGAGTATCGAGAAAGAAGCGATAGCTCAGTCCCAGTTCCGCATGCGCGGCGACCATGCCGCCGAGCAGGGCAATCGCATTGGTCCACAAGATCAGCAGCGGCAACCCGATCGCGAGGGCGATCACCTTCGGCAGCACCAGGCGCGACATATGAGGAATGCCCATGACCGACATGGCATCGAGCTCCTGGGTGACGCGCATGACGCCGATCTGAGCAGTCATCGACGACCCCGAGCGCCCAGCCACCAGAATCGCCGCCAACACCGGCCCCAGTTCGCGAATGATGCTGACCCCGAGAATATTGACGATGAACAGATCGGCCCCGAACATTTTCAGCTGATTCGAGGACAGGTAGCTCAGAACCACGCCGATCAGGAACCCGACCAGAGCGGTGATTCCCAGTGCCTGTGCGCCCGTCCGATACAGATTGGCAGCGATCTCGCGCCACGGCGCTCGGGCCGGGTGCGCCAGCATGCGCAGGCATTCGAGCACCAGGAACCCGAGCAGCACCACCAATCCGTGCAGATGCCCGAGGACGCGCATGAACCATTGGCTCGGCAGAAACCACCAGTGCGGTGTCGATCTTGCCTCGGACACCCGACTGGGTTCGGACGCGTCCAGCCGCCTGAACAACGGCTGATGCTCGGGCCTGGCCTTGATGCGCGAGGCGTCGCTCACGCCCCAAGAGCGACGCAACAACGCGGCGCCCAGGTGATCCATCGTCAGCACGTCCTCGAGATCCCATAACGCCTCGCCCGGATCGCGTATGCGCTTCAGGCGCTGATCGAGATCCGGCAGACGGGGCACGAGCGCCTGCAGATTCCACGCCCCTGAAATCCGGATCAGCCGCCGGCCGCTTTCGTCGCTGGTCTCCAGGACCTGGGGCTCCGCGATCGAGCCGACGCCGCGTGGGCTCATGGACGCACTTCCCCGGCTAGGCCGAGCGACGAGGAGGACTTGGCGAAGGCGACCTTCCAGCGGCATTCGACCGCGGGCAGCCGGACATCGAATTGACTCATGGCCTGTTCGAATTGAAGCGCGAAGCTGCATTATTGCACTGCACGCCAGCGGCATGGCTTCGATTCGAGCCACCCGAACACCGATCGAGTACGCTGCAGCGCGCGTTGAACCAGGAGCGGACCGGGGAAACGGGGCCGCTCGACAGCCGCCCGCCTCAGCTATGGATGTAATTCTCCAGCTGGCGGATGATGAATTCCTGCTCGGAAATCGTTTCCTTGACCAGATCGCCGATGGACAGCACGCCGATCAGCCGACCCTGTTCGAGCACCGGCAGGTGGCGGATGCGCTTGTCGGTCATCAGCGCCATGCACTCGGGCACGGTGTGATCCGGGCGGGCGTAGACGACCCGCCCGGTCATGATCTCGCGCACCGGCGTATCGTACGACGACTTCCCCAGCAGGATGACCTTCCGGGCATAGTCGCGCTCGGACATGATGCCGCTCACCTTGCCGTCCTCCACCACCAAGACAGCGCCGATGCCCTTGTCAGCCATCACTTCGAGCGCTTGAAACACCGTGGTATCGGGCGACACCGAAACGACATGGCTGCCCTTGTCGTCTAGCAGCTGGCGAACCGTCTTCATAGACCCTCCTCGTGAGGCGCTGGAGAAGCCAAGGATGCAAGTGCGGATGGGCTCATGGTAGCCCAAATCACCAGCCAGAATAAACAACTTTGGGTAGGTTCGCTGTCGACGCGTGGACGTATCAGGCGAGCAGGGATTGGTCGGGCGACACCCCTCGGTCGCGCAGCATCTCGGTTGCCTGCTCGGGGGTCGCGACACCGCCGAAGAAAAAGCCCTGCATCTCGTCGCAGCCTTGGATCCGGAGGAAGCGTGCCTGCTCCTCGGTCTCCACGCCTTCGGCCATGGTCTGTAGATTGAAGCTGTGCGCCATGGCGATCACCGCGCGCGCCGTCGACATCGACGCCTCCGCGTGCGGGACGGCTGCGACGAAGGTACGGTCGAGCTTGACGGTATCGACCGGGAAGCGCCGCAAGTTGTCCAGCGCGCCCGGGCCCGTGCCGAAATCGTCCAAGGCAACCTTCACACCGAGTTCCTTCAGCATGCGCAAGACACGCAGCGCCCTGTCGCTGTTCTGCGTCAGCATCGATTCGAGAATTTCGAGTTGCAGCAGCGCGGGATCGAGGCGAGTCGCACGCAACACATCGTCCACGCAACCGACCAGGTTGCCATGCGCGAAATGACGCGCCGATACGTTGACGGCGAGCCGCACCGTTGGCAGCCCCCTATCCTGCCACATGCGCGCCTGGGCGCAGGCCGTGCGCAAGACCCACTCGCCTATGTGTACCGCCAGGCTCGTTTCTTCGGCAAGCGGCATGAAGTCACCGGGCAGCACGAGTTCTGAACCCGATCGCCGCCAGCGCAGCAACGCCTCCATGCCGAGCAGACGCTGACCTTCAGGATCGAAAAACGGCTGATAGAGCAACACGAGTTCGTCCCGCTCGAGCGCGAGCCGCAAGGACGTTTCGAGACCGACACGCTCGAGCGAGAGCCGATTCATGTGCGGCGAGTAGAACTGGTACTGGTTCTTGCCCGCCTCCTTGGCCCGGTACATGGCGATATCGGCATGCTTGAGCAGGGTCGCGCTGTCCTGGCCGTCGTTCGGATAGGTTGCGATGCCGATGCTGGCCGAAATGTGAAACTCGTGCGCATCGAAGTAATAGGGCTGCACGGCCTGGTCGATGATCTTCTGCGCCACGCCAGCCAACTGGATCGCGGAGTCGTATTGCTCGATGAGCACGACGAACTCGTCCCCGCCATGGCGAGCGACCGTATCGCCTTCGCGCAGGCTATCGCGCAAGCGTTCCGCCACCTCGCGCAGAAGACGGTCGCCCGCCTCGTGCCCCATGGTGTCGTTGACGACCTTGAATCGGTCCAGATCGATGAACAACAAGGCCACCTTGTGATCGTAGCGGGCGGCTTGGGCAAGCGCCTGGCCGAGGCGCTGACCGAAGATGGTGCGGTTCGGCAACCCGGTCAGCGGATCGTGGCTGACGACGAACTGCAGCCTGCGCTCGGTCTCGCGGCGGGCGATATGCTGACCGATCAACGCGCCCAGTTGCCCCGACATGCGCAGCATGTCGGTGTCGACCTCGGTGCTGTGTCGACCGAACAGTTCGATCACCCCGAGCGCTTCGCCGTCCACTCGGATCGGAAAAGCGAAGGCCGACCGCAGGTGCGCGTCGCCCAGCAGGGGCGAGAGCCCGGTTGGCGTCTCGCGCGCGAAGTCGGCCACCCACAAGGGCATGCCCCTGGCGAGCACCCGTCGCGCCAGCGCCTGAGCCTCGTCCGCATCCAGCGACGTATCTCTCATCGCAGCGGCGAAACCCTGCAGCCTCGAATCGTTCGAGGGATGCCAGATGTCTTGGCAGCGCAGTACGCCATCGGCCGGATCGAGCACCCAATGCACGCCGCATGCCCAACCGGCCAGGCCGCAAAAAGCCTGGATCGCGCGAACGACCGCTTCGTCCGCGGTTTCCGACTCCACCAGGGAGCGCGTCACCACGCCTTGCAGAATCATGTGACCTTCCGCACGCTTGCGCGCAAGGTCGTCCGAATACATGCTCAAAACGCCGAAAACTCGCCCTCCCTGGTCCAAAACCGGAACGGCAAGGACCGAGGCCGAGAAACGAAAGCCATCCTGGCGCACGCATTCGATGCTCGAGGACTGCACCCGTTCATCGTTGAGCACGCGCTGCAGGCGCCTCTCTGCGCTCATGCGATCGGCATCGGGCCCGAATGGCAAGGTATGCCCGACGACATCGCGGGTGCTCCAGCCGAACAGACGCTCCGCCTCCGGATTCCAGACCCGGATGCGGCCCTGCTGATCTTCCAACACCACGGCGATCGGCGCGCATTCCAGGAGCTTTCTGAGCCAATGCTCATCGGCTATGGGCGCGTCATCCACAGATAAAGATGAAGAATCGTGAACCACGTTACACTCGTAAGAGCGTCCGCGAACATGCTCGGACGGAGCAGGCATGGAACGCAAGTGCCGTGCCGACGCATCGTCCGGATGACGTGTTCTCACCGACGGCCACCTCGCATCACTCGTGTCCGATCCCCAGAATGATCTGCAGCAATGCGGCCGAATCCCGACGGCCGCCGCCCGCGCCCATCAATGCGTTGAACGACTGCGTCGTCGCGGCCGCAGCCGGGACCGGCAGTCCCGAGCCATGCGCCAGATCCAGCACGATCTGCAGATCTTTGTGATGCAGCCGCGATTCGACGCCGGCCGCGAAATTTCGATGCACCATGCGTTCGCCGAAGACCTCGAGCGCTCGGCTTGCCGCCAGCCCGTTGAGCATCGCCTCGCGCACACGCGACGGATCTGCGCCGAGGCGTTCGCACAAGGCCAGCGCCTCGGCCACGCCTTCGATCGCCACGCATAGCGCCAGTTGATTGCAGGCTTTGGCGATCTGACCCGCGCCCGATTCGCCGATTCGAACGATCGATCGTCCCAGTTGCTGCAGCAAGGGCGTGATGCGCTCGAATGCAGCTTCGCCGCCTCCGACCATGATCGAAAGGGTGCCCGCTTCGGCCGCCGCTGGGCCGCCGGATACGGGCGCATCCAGCATCTCGGCCCCCGACGCTGCGAGCGCGCAGGCGATCCTGCGAGCCCCATGGGGGGAGATGGTGCTCATGTCGACGAGCATGGAATTCGCATGGACCCCGTGGATAACCCCCGCGTCCCCGAGCACGATCGCTTCGACGTCTGCGGTCGTCGTCACCATCGTGAAGACGATGTCGCTGGCTTGGGCCACTGCCTGGGGCGAAGCGCACGCTCGGGCGCCCGCTGCGACCAAGGGCTCCAAGGCAGACGCCGTGCGTGCATACACGCTCAGCGGATATCCCGCCCGCAACAGGCGCAGCGACATCGGGCGCCCCATTGCGCCCAGACCGATGAATCCAACGCGTTGCATGGCTGCTCGTCCCCGCATGCGGTCAGTTGCACTGCCAACGTGAGCGACGCGCGCTCTCGTTCGTCCACTCGGCGACATGTCGCCGCACTTCACCCAGATTCCTGAATCCCATCGGCGCCGTCGTGCCCAATCCCACGACGTTCATGGCCCCGCGCGGTTTGACGACTGGCTTTATCCGGTACACCTGCCAACCACGCAAGCCCATGGCATCGGGAAACACGATCGCAGGCGCGCTGTTCTGCCAGACGCCCGCGATGGTGGTCTCATAGCGCTGATTGGCCCGCCCGGGCACCGACGAGACAAACTCGAGCTGGAGCTTGACGCTGCCCTTGCCCGCCGGACCCACCGTGCCCCGCAGCGTCCAAGGCGCGACGAACTCCCCATCCGCCCCAATCCCCGTCACGACGAGGCTGCGATTGCGCTCGGAGATGTCCACCTGCCTATCCTTGGTGACGGTGGACGGTCCCCCCGGCACGGCGCGCTCGAGCAAACGCAGCACGAGCTGCAGCATGAGCAGCGGCCCGTTGATGGCATCGAGTTCCTTGCCCGGCTCGAGCCTCATGTCACGGACGAGCAGGGCACCGGTATCGATGAGCAACAGCGCGCCGGCGTCCATCCTGCCGGCCCGGTTTTCTTTCTTCTCGAGGAAAATGTCGCCGTTGCCGGCGCGCTCGAAGCGCCATTGCGCCGCAAATCCGAGTTTCTCCTGCGTGACCCCGAGCAGGATTCTGTTGCCTTGCGCCCATTCGGATACCCGCCCTGCATCCGCACTGATTGCAGGCTGCGCCTGCACGCCGGCATGGAATGCGGCACAGGAGACGATCATGATGATCGCCCATGCCGGCCATCGCCTGACGCTCGAAGCCATTGTCGCCCCCCGGGTATCCGTGCGCAACGAGGATCAGCGGCACTCAAGAAAACGTCCGGCCCGCTCCCTGACAGGACCGACGCAGTGCACTCGCCCTGGCCGTCGCACCGACAGCAGACACCTCAGCCAGGACAGCTGATTCGGAAGTCGCAAGTGTACTGAGGTCTGTCCTGAATGTGCATAAATCGACAGACCGCGCTTCGCCGCATCGACGACGAATGAGCGGTGGGTCGACGCTCAGCCGCCCAGACAACGCATCCTGACGGGCAACCAGCACGCCCCATTTTGGCGCATTCGATGCGATCCCGCGGAAGCTCTGCGTCGCCCGGGACAACACGGCGCCCCCACTCGCGCCGGCCCGTCTGTCAAAGCTCGCTGGCGTAGCGCTCGAGCATCTGCTGCTGGGTTTCGGCCGGCTCGATCGAGCCGCTCTGGGATTTGAGCATCTGCCCCATGGAGGGAAAGCTCGAGCGGTCGATGCGCCGTGCCGGATCCCATAGACGCGAGCGCATGAGCGCCTTCGCGCAGTGCAGGTACGCCTCCTCGACCTGGACTTCGACGACCAACCGGGGCGGATGGCGCTCATGCGGAAACTGCCCCAGCAAGTCGGGCTCGTCGCGCAGTCGCGCTTTGCCGTTCACGCGCAGCGTCTCGTCCATACCAGGAATGAAAAAGATCAGACCGCAACGCCCCGTCTGCACGATGTTCGTAAACGAGTCGAGTCGATTGTTGCCCAGCGCATCGGGCAGGTGGACGGTTTGGTCGTCGACGACACGCACGAAACCCGCGGCCCCGCCTCTCGGGGAAGCGTCGATGCGACCATCAGCGCCTGCAGTCGCCAGCACTAGAAAAGGCGCCGACTCGATGAATCGGCGGCAATGCGGATCCAGGCGATCGAGTTGCTTGACCAGGGCGCGCGTCTTGGGCGCCGGATAAAGCGCTCGCAAAGCTTCGATGCAATCTATCATTTTCGTATCCTATGGCGGCAGTGCATTCGACGATTTCGCTGCACATCTACTTCGAGTTGACCAGATTCGGCGGCACGGCCCCCGTCATCACGGCAACCAGATTACGTGCCGCCGTCATGGCCATCGCCAGTCGAGTGACGCGCGTCGAACTGCCGATGTGCGGCGCCAGCACGACGTTCTTCAGCGCGAGAAAGCCGGGATCGAGCTTGGGCTCGTTCTCGAAGACGTCCAACCCCGCGGCGGCAATCGTGCCTCGCTTCAACGCATCGATCAGCGCCGCATCGTCCACGATGCCGCCGCGTGCCGCGTTGATCAGAATGGCGCTCGGTTTCATCTTGGCGAGTTCGCAAGCGCCGATGAGATGATGCGTGGCAGGAGAATACGGCACTTGCAGCACGACGAAATCCGCCCGCGAAAGCAACTCGTCCATGCTCGCATAGCGGGCTCGCAATCGCCCTTCGGTCTGCGCCGGCAACGGCGATCGGTTGTGATAGATGACCTCCATCTCGAAACCCGACGCCCGACGCGCGATCACTTGGCCGATGCGCCCCATGCCTATGATCCCGAGCGTGGCATGATGAACGTCCACGCCCAGCAACTGCTTCAAATACCAGCCCGTCCACTCGCCGTGGCGCAAGTAGGCTTCGGCCTCGGTCAATCGGCGCGCCGTCGCGAGCATCAGGGCCCACACCAGATCGGCCGTGGTCTCGTCCAGCACGCCGGGGGTGTTCGTCACGGCGATACCGCGCGACGTGCATGCGGCGACGTCGACGTTGTTGTAGCCGACCGCGACGTTGCAGACCGCTTTCAACCGCGGACAGCCGTTCACCAGCACGGCATCGATGCGATCGGTCAGAGCGCACATGACGCCGTCCTTGTCGGCGAGCCGCTCGCGCAACTGCTCCGGCGTCAGCGCAATGTCGGCTTGATTGGATTCGACATCCAGATGCTGGCCGAGGAAATCCAGCACTTCGTCGAAGATCTCGCGGGTGACTAGAATCTTGGGCTTCATCGCTCGACGGCTATTCGATGGGTGTAAGGTTCGCGGGTACGCATGCTGGATACTGCCACGGCGAAAGCAAGATCAGCACCAGGATGCCGAGGCGGACGACAGGCCGAGTATAACCGCAGGTCCCGATCGCTCGCGCCGCCAGCCGTGGCGACGCGCATGCATGGGTGCTGGAAATCTTGGCGCAGCGCTCTGGACATCGAGACGACTGTACTTGCCCGACCTCATCGGAACACATAGGCGCACCCTAGCCGGATCGCGGCCCAGCGTGCATCGTCGTGGCGGATCGCGGGTGGTTTCTGGTATAGAGCGTGCATGCGCGAAGGCTCGACCAGCGCCCGACAGGAAACACCATGAACCCACTGCAGTGGATGGACGCCGCCGATGCGGCACGAGCGATGCGCGAAGGCCTGCTCAGCTGCGAGGAACTCGTCGGGGCTTGTCTCGCCGAGATCGAGGCGCGCGAGCCCGAGGTGGGCGCCTGGGCTTTTCTCGACCGGGACTACGCCCTGGCACAGGCGCGCCATGCCGACGAGCTTCGCCGCAGCGGACGCACGATCGGGCCTCTGCACGGTGTGCCGATAGGCATCAAGGACGTCATCGACACGGCTGACATGCCGACCGAGAACGGCACCGTCCTGCACGCCGGACGCCGACCGGCAGTCGACGCCGTCGCGGTGCGGATGCTGCGTCAGGCCGGCGCTGTCATCCTCGGCAAGACCGTCACGGCCGAGCTCGCCACCTACGCGCCAGGCAAAACGCGCAACCCGCACGATCCGGCGTGTACGCCCGGAGGCTCCTCCAGCGGCTCGGCCGCCGCCGTCGCCGCAGGCATGGTGCCCTTGGCGATCGGCACCCAGACCAACGGCTCGGTCATTCGTCCTGCTGCCTTCTGCGGCGTCTACGGCTTCAAGCCCAGCCGCGGCCTGGTTCCGCGCACCGGGATACTGCGCCAATCCCCGACACTCGACACCGTCGGGCTCTTCGCGCGCTGCCTGGATGATCTCGCGCTGTGCATGGAAGCGATATCGGGCTGCGACGAGGGCGACCCGGCCACACGCCCGCTCGCCCCACCGGCGTTTAGGACGATCATGGCCGAACCGCCGCCCGTGCGGCCGACCCTGGCCATCATGCGCACGCCGATGTGGGACCGGGCCGATCGACAAACCGTGGAAGCCTTCCAGGAACTGATCGACGCCCTCGGCCAAGCGGTGCAGGAAAAGGAACTGGCCGACAGCATGCGCGAGGCCTGGCACTGGCAGCGCACGATCATGGAGGCGGACATCGCAGCGAGTTTCGCGCGCGAGTACGAGCACGGACGAGACCGCCTCTCCGCGTCGCTGCGCTCGCAAATAGAGCGCGGCAGAGGCGTGCCCGCGGTGGATTACATCGGCGCACTGGACCGAATCCAGCCGCTCAACGACGCCTTCGATGAAGTGTTCGATCGCTTCGATGCCATCATCACGCCCGCCGCGCCCGGCACCGCACCCCGAGACCTCACGACCACTGGCGATGCGGTCTTCTGCACCCTGTGGACACTCTGCGGGATGCCTGCACTTTCCCTGCCGCTGATGCGCGGCGTCGACGGCATGCCGATGGGCATCCAGCTCGTGGGCAAGCGAGGCGACGACGCTCGACTGTTGCGCACGGCACGCTGGCTGACTGAAACGCTGCGAGACGACGTGATGCAAGACACGGCCGAATGATCGACCGCCCCCCGGGGCGCGCCAGAGCTATTTGTAGATCTCCTGCGGCAGCCAGAGGCCGATCTGCGGGAACGTGTACAGCAGCACCAGCGCGAGCACCTGGATCACCAGAAACGGCATCATGCCGGCGAAGATCTGATTCAAGGTCACGTGCGGCGGGGCCACCCCCTTGAGATAGAACGCAGCCATGGCCACCGGTGGCGACAGGAACGCCGTCTGCAGATTGAGCGCCACCAGCAAGCCGAAGAACAACGGATCGATATCGAAGTGCGCCAGCAGGGGCACGAAGATCGGCATGAAGATGACGATGATCTCGGTCCATTCGAGCGGCCAGCCGAGCAGGAAGATGATCGCCTGGGCGAGCAGCATGAACTGCAGCGGCGTCAGATCGAGCGAGAGCACCCACTGCTCGATCAGCTCCTGGCCGCCGAGCAGCGCGAACGACGCCGAGAAGATGCTCGAGCCGACGAACAGCCAGCACACCATGGCGGTCGTGCGCGCCGTCAGGAACACCGACTCCTTGAGTCGTCCCCAGGTCAGCTGCCGGTAGGCCAGTGCCAGCACGATCCCACCGAGCGAGCCGATGGCGGCCGCTTCCGTCGGCGTCGCCAGACCGAACACGATCGAGCCGAGCACCGAGGCGATGAGCACGGCCAGCGGAAAGAACGACTTCAAGAGCATCTGCAGCACCTCGATGCGCTTGTAGTCGAGCCCCCGGTAGAACCACACGGCGGCCAGCGCGATCAGGACGGTGCATGCAATCAGCAGGCGTCCCCAATCGAAGCCTTCGGTCTCCGGTGCAGGCGCGACCTCACCACCGAGCGGCTGCAGCGCAGTGGATTCGGAACGAATCTGCTGCGGGGTACCGGTGAGTTCCTGCAACTCGCTCGAGGCGGATGCGGCCGGCTCGGGCAATCCGTCCAAGGGTGGGGGCTCCGCCAAACCGGTCGAGGACGGCGGCGTCGACTCGATGGTGTAGGACTGCCCCATTTCGAGTGGCGCCGGCCCTTCGATCGCCACGGGAGCCGGCGCCGGCGCATAGTAGTCAAACACCACGAGCGCCATGGCCACGATCGCCAGCAGCGGTGTTGCCGTGACCAGCGCCTTGACCCTCGCTTCCCGCCTCGGGGGCGCCACGCCCTCGGCGATGCACGCTTCGACAAAGCGGCGTGGCGACACCACCGCTTGCCAGATCGCACAGAGCAAACCGCTGCCGTAGACCCGCATCGCCGTGCGTGCCCAGGGCGGCGCCGGGATGCGCTGCGCCTCTTCGGACAAGCGCGGCGCGTACTGCGGCTTCAGCCAACCGACCAGCATCACGTACCCGATGTAGAGGCTCGCGAGCATCAGACCAGGCAGAAACGCGCCCGCATAGAGCTTCACCACCGAGACGCCTGCGGTCGCGCCGTAGACGATCAGCATGATCGAGGGCGGAATGAGGATGCCCAGACAGCCGCCGGCGGTGATCGCCCCGGCGGACAAGCGCACATCGTAGCCATGGCGCAGCATGGCCGGAAACGCGAGCAGCCCCATCAGGGTGACGACGGCACCGACGATCCCTGTCGCGGTAGCGAACACCGCACATGTGATCAGCGTCGCCACGGCGAGCGACGCCGGTAGCCGCGAGAGCGACAGATGCAGGCTGCGGAAGAGCATGTCGATGATGTTCGCTCGCTCCACCACGTAGCCCATGAACACGAACAGCGGGATGGCGATGAGCACGTCGTTGGTCATCACCCAGTAGGTGCGCTGGACCATGAGATCGAGCACCTTGGCGGTGTCCAGGTCGAAGGCCAGCCAGCCGAAGAACATGCCCATGCCCATCAATGTGAACGCGGTCGGAAAGCCGAGCATGATCGCAACCACGATCAGGGCGAGCATCAACAGCCCGAGATGACCCTGGGTCATCTCGGCCGGCGACGGAAAGAGCACCACGCATGCCATCGCGATGATGGCCATGAGCGTCAGACCGAACTTCATCCCGGTCACTGCGCACCATCCCGCGCATGCATCGCATCACCTTGCGCCTGGACCGATCGCCGCAATCGATCGACATCGACTTCCTCGACGTCGTGCAGGCGTGCGGGCCACGCTCCGCTGCGCAACGCGATCACGCAGCGCACGATCTCGGCGATTCCCTGCAAGAGCAGCAGTGCGCCCGCGATCGGGATGAAAGTCTTGAAGTGGTAGACGGGAGGACCCGATGCGGTCACCGACGAATGCTCGCGGATCGCCCAGCTGGTTTCGGCGAAACTGGTGCCCGCCCAGACCAGAGCGACCACGCCGGGGATGAAGAAAACGAAATAGAGCAGCAGGTCGAGCCCCGCCTGCACGCGCACCGGAAAAAACCCGTAGAGCACGTCGCCTCGAACATGGCCGTTGCGAGACAAGGTGTAGGCGCCCGCCATCATGAAGAGCACGCCATACATGATATAGGTAGTATCCCAGACCCAGTCGTTCGGCGAGTTGAGCACGTAGCGCGAGAACACCTCGGCGCTGATCAACAGCGTGAGGGCGACGATGAGCCAGGCGAAGGCCTTGCCGAAGAAGGCGCTGATCCGATCGATGCACAGCAACCAGCGCTGCATGGCGACTCCCGCGATGAGCCCGAACGAATCACCATTCGAGCGGCGAATGGTGCTTCGCGACACAGCTGCCGCAGCCGGCAGCCCGGATTACTTCTTTGCCGGCGTGGCGCCCGCGGGCTTCTGCGCGAACCAATGGCTGTAGGCGATGCGCGGATCGACGATCGTGTCGAGCGACCACGCCACGGTACGGCGCGCCCATGCCAACTGGGAATCGAGCACCTTGGCGAAAAAGGGATTCTCCTTCCTCTTCGCTTCCACCACCTGACTCCATGCCCGCATCTGCGCGCGCAGAATATCGTCCGGCGTGCGATAGAAACGCACACCCTGCTTCTCGCGCATGTCGATGTAGTCCTGGGAGTAGCGGTGGATCGCCTTCCAGGACATGTCGGCGCTCGCCGCCTCGCTCGCCGTCTTGAGGATGGCCTTCAAGTCGGCCGGCAAGGCATCGTAGCGCTTGCGGTTGAACAGGATTTCGAACGCCTCGGCCGGTTGATGATAGCTCTGCAGCATGCACGTCTTGGAGACGTCCGGAAAGCCGAGGATGCGATCGGAGCTTGCGTTGTTGAATTCCGCCGCATCGAGCAGACCTCGATCCATCGCCGGGACGATCTCGCCGCCGGGCAGCGCATTGACGGCCGCGCCCATCGCCTTGAAGACGTCGATCGACAAACCGACCGTGCGATACTTGAGCCCCTTGAGCTGGGCGGCATTCTGTACCGGCTTCTTGAACCAGCCCAGCGGCTGGGTCGGCATGGGCCCGTACACGAAGCCGACAACGTCGAGATTCAGCACTTTCTGCACCAGTTCGTCGTAGAGCGCCTGTCCGCCGCCGTAGGCCATCCATGCCAGGAAGTTGTTCGCATCCATGCCCAAGGCCGGGCCGGTGCCGAACAGGGAGAATGCGCTGTTCTTGCCGTACCAGTAGGCGGACACGCCATGGCCGCCGTCGAGCGTGCCCTTGGCGACCGCGTCGATGAGATCGAAGGCCTTGACCACCGCCCCCGCCGGAAGCACCTCGATGCGCAACCGGCCGCCGGACATCTCGTTCACTTTCTTCGCATAATCGAGTGCGTACTCGTGGAAGATGTCCTTCGCCGGCCAGGTGCTCTGCCAACGCAGACTGGTGACTTGCTGCGCCTTCGAGATCATCGGAAAGCCCATGGCCGCAGTGCCGGTAACTGCAGCGCCCGTCAGAAATCGACGACGATTGGTCGTACCCGGAGCCTGGTTGCTCATGCCCTCTGCCTCCCCTCAGTGGAAAAATGCCGCATGTGCCAGCCGGGACGGACACCCGTGGCGCCACGCCGCGAGACCCCGCTGATCTGGCCGGATGCTAGCTGCTGCCCTGGCTCCATGCAAGGCACGGGTTCGCCACCTATCAGCGGCAAAGGGCCGCGATGCCGCCGGTCTAATCCCTTCCGGGGGAAATCTGCCTTGCGATGGCGATAAGCCGGCGCGCCTGCGCCACGATGGGATAGTCGACGAACTGATCATCCACCCGGATCGAGGCGAGCCCCTCGCGCTCGGCCTGCTCGAACGCGGCAACGATCTTCGCCGCGCGCGTCAGCTCGTCCGCCGTCGGGGCAAACGCCTCGTGCACGATTGGAATCTGGTTCGGATGGATGCACATGCGCCCCTGGAAACCGAGCGCATGCGACGTCCGCACCGATGCGCGGAAGCCGTCGACATCCTGCAGCCGGACCCAAACGGTATCGATCGGGGCATCCATGCCCGCTGCGCGCGAGGCAAGCGCAATGGCCGTGCGAGCCGGGTTGAGCTCCGTCTCCTCACGACTCCATTGCATGTTCATGTCCAGCGTGAAATCGGCCGCGCCGAACGCGAGGCAGCGCGCTCGTGTGCCGCTGGCGCAGATGGCGTCGACTCCCGCGAGACCCTTGGCCGTCTCGATGATGGGAATCACATCGACCGCCCCACGGGCCATCCCCTGCTCACGCTCCAACTCGCCGACGATCCAGTCGAACGTGCGCAGATCGGCTGCGGTTTCGGCTTTCGGCAGCACGAGGCCGTCGAGACCCGGGCGCACCACCGCGAGCAGATCGCGGTAGCACCAGGGGCTGGTCAACGCGTTCACGCGCACGTACAGCAGCGGCGCTCGCGGCCGGCTCAAGGCATCCGCGACGCATCGGCGCGCCGCATCCTTCTGCGCTGCCGCCACGGCATCCTCGAGATCGAGAATCACTGCATCCGCGTCGAGATTCAGGGCTTTCTCGATGCGAGGCGCATGATTGCCCGGCACGAACAATAGACTGCGCAGCAGACGCGCGCTCATGCCGGCCTCCACGACGCAGCCCTCATTTGATGAGCGCGATCAGCTCGCGCATCTCTGCTCGATCGGCGTGCTCCAGCCACTCGAACATGACCATCTCCGCGGTGACGACGGACACCTGCCCCGCGCGCAGCCGCTCCATCGCCACCGCATGCGAAGTCTCCTTGCGCGAACCGCAGGCGTCCGCCACGACGTGAACACGGTAGCCGCGCTCGGCGAATCCCAGTGCCGTCTGCAGCACACACACATGGGCCTCGAGCCCTGCGATCACCACCTGCGGTCGATGCATCGCCGCCACCCGCTGCGCGATCACCGGCTCATCCGCGGCGCAGAAGTGCCGCTTGGTCAGAACCTGACTGTCTGCGACCAGCATGCGCAGCGCCGATGTCGTCGGGCCGAGTTTGTCGGGCACGTGCTCGGTGACGAGCACCGGCACCGCCAACAACCGCGCCATCTTCATCAGTGCCGCGCACTGCCCCACCACGCGGTCGATCTGGTCGATCGTGTGCAAAAGCCGCTCGTGCACATCGACGACGACCAAGAGGGACCGCGCGGCACGCAAGCGCAGCCCGAGTGGTGCGGTGGAGCCGACCGCAGCAGCGGTTCGCGCCAGACGGGCCGCGGCGCGCGCCCGGCCATGAGAGGGACGTGTACGTTTTGCGTTCATGCGAATCCGTCGAAGGTCGAAGGGCAGTCAGCCGCGAACGGCAAGGTCATGTCGCAGGTCCTTCGCGGCCCTGGCCCTGCGCATCGCCGGTATCGTGCTCCTGCGCAGGCTGCGTTGCCAGTTCGTCCGGATTGCGCTGTCGGCGCAAGCGCGACTTCAATTCGTCCAGCTGGTCGAAGCGACGATCCAGGCGCTGGTGCCATTCGTCGAGCGTCTTGCTCCAGTTCTCACTCGCGCTGTCCAAGGTCTGAAGGGGAATCTGCGGCGCGGTCACTTGCGGATCGACATATCCGGGCGTCCGTCGCGAGCCCGCGATCGGGTCGGACACGCCGCCTGCGGGCATGGAGAGATCCGCGATCTGGCTGCCCAGGGTCAGGATCCGCTCTTCGATGCGAATGAAGCGCTCGTTGAGCGCGGCGATATGGTAGTTCTTCAATGCAAGCTCTCGCCGCATGCGCTCGATCTCGTCGCGCTTTGCGCGATATTGCTCCTGGCTCTCCGCCATCAGGCGCTCTTGGCGCTGCAGCGCGGATTCTTGTCGAACCAGCTGTTCCTTCAAGGTGCTCAAGGACTGCCCCATGGCATCGCCCAAGGCGGCCTTGATCGGGTTGGCCCATTCGTCCAGTTCGCGCCGGCGCGCGACGTGCACCTTGATCAGATCGCGCAACTGGTCGATGCGCGATGCGCCTTCGGTCCACTTGCCTTGCAGCGATTCGAGATCAGCTTCGAGCCTGTGCTTCTCGGCCAGTGCCACGGACAGCGCTTCGTCGCGCTTGTCCAATTGCATCTGAACCTGCCTGCATTGGGCTTGCAACTGCGCGACGGCACCGCGTCGATACCAAGCCAGCATCAGCGCCGCGAGAAACACCAAAAAGCTCGCCACCAGCGTCAAGGTGGGGGTTGCATTGAAAGTCATGACGGTCCTAAAACGACAGTTCGGCTCGGAGTTCCTACGCTGGGTCGTGCACGACCCGCCGCCAAGCACGCAAGACGTTGCGGCTCGTGGCGAACTTCGCCGATGCCAAGCCGCTACGTATTGCGATGATACCGCTCGACATCGCGTTATTCGGAATAACCCGCAGATGTCGGCGGTCGGCGCCCCCGGGCAAGCCCATCCGCAGTTCAGCCCGGAAAGAGCTGAGCCGCCCTCGATGCGCTCGTCATGTTGTTTGCGGCCAGTCTCCGGCCGCCGCGGCGATGCGCCGCATTGCGCGGACTGCACCCTGCTGCAAGACTCACGCGCCGATCAGTCTGTGGGATGGCCGTACGTGGTGTCAAGCCGAAGCGATGCGCCGAACACTCCGCGACGACATGAGAGGCGGGGCTTCATGGTAGGCTTGCCCTGTGAAGTCAACACGCAGCGACCCGCGCGCAGTTCGAGCGCGGCGCAGACTGCCCGTGACCGAGGAGGAAACCTTGCCTGCACACCCCCGTATCGCATGCCTTTGGCTTGCCGCCTGCCTGTTCGGCGGCCCGACCGCTGTCCGCGCCGCAGACAGTGCCGACTATCCCAACCGCCCGGTGCGCTGGGTCGTGCCGTTCGCACCGGGCGCCTCCAACGACATCATCGCTCGACTGATTGCGCAAAAAATCACGGAAAGTCTGGGCCAACAGTACATTATCGACAATCGCGGCGGCGCGGGCGGCATGGTGGGTGCGGAGATCGTCGCCAAGGCCGCACCGGACGGATACACGCTTCTATCCGCCAACCCGGGTCCGAGCATCAACAATCCCCTGCTGCGCAAGAAATCACCTTATCGCCTGGAAGATTTCACGCCGATCGTCTTCTTCGGTTACGCGCCGCTCATCGTCGTGGTGAACGCGAAGTTTCCGCCCAATTCCGCCAAGGAACTGGTCGACTTCGCACGGACGCATCCCGGCAAGGTGTCGTGGGCCTCTTCGGGCATCGGATCGAGCCTGCACATCGGCCTGGAATTGTTTCGGGCAGCGACCAAGGTCGACGTGACCCACGTGCCCTACAAGGGAACCGCCCCTGCGCTGACGGACATCCTGGGCGGGCAGATCACCGCCATGTACACCACATCGGTGAGTGCCGAAGCGCATCTGAAGTCCGGTCGACTGAAAGCCATCGGCATCGCATCCAAGAAACGTCAGAGCGTGTTGCCTAATCTGCCGACGCTCGAGGAGCAAGGCATCAAGGACGCCGAAGCCATCGTCTGGTTTGCCCTCTCGGGGCCGGCCAAACTGCCTCGCGCCATCGTGCAAAAGCTCAATGCCGAATCGAACCGGGCACTCGCCCTGCCCGACGTCAAGCAACGACTCGACCAGCTCGGATTGGAAGTAGGCGGAGGGACGCCGGAAGACTTCGCGAAGTTTCTCGATACCGAAGCCGGCAAGCTTCGCGGCCTCATCAAGGCTGGCGCATTGACGCCCGAGTAGCCCGCCCGACTCGACGCCTGAGCATCAACGACACGCCGCGGCACGCACGGCGTCCATGGGCGAACCCGGCGAAGCTGCGCGATAGTCGGCTTCGTGAGGATTGAAGTCGTCGGCCGAGAGCCTGCGTCCACCGGCGAAAGGCTCGGTGTAGGTCGCGGCGTGGCGCAGGCTCCAGCGTGCGCCCGTGCAGTCGAACTGCGCGAGCAGCACGCGCGAACGGTAGGCTCCGGCTTCGCCCGCGAGGACCGGCACATGGAAGTTGTGCAAAACCCAGGCTTGCGCCTCGGCGCCCTCGCGCTGGAGCCGTCCGGCGTCCAGGTAGACATCGTAGCCTCCGGGATGGTTTGCCATCATGACCCAGCGACCACCGCCCGGCACGCTGCCTTTCGCCCCCGCACCGCCTTGCGCGAGACGCCGCGCATGCGCAACGATGGCCGCGAAATCGCCGGGGCTGATGCCGCGAGAGGCGACGTCCTTGATCCACTCGACCGGCAAGGCGAAATTCAGGTTCTGCCCGCCGACCACGTTGAAGGTGGTGATGCCGATCAAGCGGCCGCGGTCGTCGAACAAGCCGCCGCCGCTCGATCCCGGTGATACGGCGGCATCGGTCTGAATGACCGGCTCGGCGCCCGTCTTGCGCAGCCCCGAGATGAGCCCGCCCGACAAGGTGAGTTCGAGGCCGCGCGGGGAGCCCACCGCATAGACGGCCTGTCCGACCCGCAATGCCCGGGTCGTACCCAGCAAGACCGGCAGCACCTCCAGGCCGACGGCCTCGAGCACGCACAGATCCCGCGCCGGGTCCGCACTCACCAGACGGGCGCTTCTCCCGCTGCGTTGCCCGGCCTCCTTGAGCTCCACGACGAGAGAATGCCTGCCGCCATCCGTTCGTATGCCTGGCGCAAGCACATGACAATTGGTGACGACGCGACCGTACGCATACGCCACGGCACTTCCCGCCGAAACTTGCCTGCGCCGACCCTGTCCCGAATCCTCGAAGACGTGCACGGAAAAGACGCTGCGCGAAACGGCATCGAATACCTGATGGCCCGCTGTGGGCACCGCAGACTGCGCGTCAGCCCGGAGCGCCCAAATCATCAGCACCGCTGCCCACCACGATCGCACCCTCGTCTCCCGTCTATCCTGTCCGCTCGCGCTCAGCGCACGTTTCCCGTCAGCCAGCGCAGAATCAACGCGGCCACCTCGATGTTGTTTTTCTCAATCATCATCATGTGACCGTTGCCGCGGATGCCGGCCTGTTCGAGGCGCACCAGATCGGCCTTCACGCCCGCCTGCCGGAGCCACTTCGCAGTGCAGTGATCATAGACGGCGTGATAAGAAGCTTCGGCAACCAGAACCATGACGGGTATCCCGCGCAGCGTCGCCATTTCGCGGGCCGGAGCCGCTTGCTCGACGCACGCCACGAGATCGGGAGCATCCGCGCTTGCCTGCTCGGTGAGCTTCAGCTCCTGCGGCGCGCGCAAGGGCGGGTCGTAGGTCATCGAGGTTTCGGTGACGCCCCAAGGCCGCGCCGGCGCCGTGCCGAATACGGCATTGCGCAGCGGCGGGCCGCTCGGCTCGACAGCGACGATAGCTTTGACGAGTTTCGGCCGCGAATCGGCAATGACCCAACCGAACGGCCCCGCCTGCGAATGCGTCAGCAGGATCGCCGGCCCGATCCTGTCGAGCAGCGCCGCACCCGCCTCGCGCATGAGCTGCTCCGCCACGCTGCTGCGTCCGATGTACTGGACTTGCGAAGCATAGAATTGATCGAACACCGGATCACCCCGCAACCCTTTGCGAGGACCTTCCCCCGGAAACTGCGTATGCCATTTGGCTTGAGGCCAGAGATTGAACTTTGCAATCGCCGTGAACCGCTGCTCCACCGCGTTGACCGACAGCCGCACCGTCGGCGCGATGCCATCGTTATAGGCCGAACGCCCGCGCGCCGGCTGATCGACCACGTAGACCGCATAGCCTTGCCCGACGAACCAGTCGGCCCAAGCCAGGCGTCCGTCGGGCGTGCCGGTGAAGCTTGCGCCCGTCTGCGCGGCGCCATGGATCATTACGATCGGATAAGACTGCGAGACCCGCGCCGGCAGACGATATTCCACGTACATCTGCCGCTCCATGAGCGGACCGGCCTTGCTTGCCACATAACGCCCGCCTACATAAAAATGCCCAGTGCGGGGCGCATCACTCGCGTTCACCGTTATCTGGAACGAGAGCAGCAACGCGACGATCACGCCGCGACAAACGCGACATGGCGCTGCACTCGGGCTCATGATCAGCTGCGCACCAGCACCACATGCACGCGATACGGCCCGTGAGCGCCCAGAACGAGGGTCTGCTCGATATCGGCCGTCCGCGAAGGCCCGGAGATGAAGTTCGTCGCCCGCGGCAAGGCGCCTCGTTCACTGCGAACGAGCGCCCAGGCGTCCTCCATGCTCCTCACGATCCGCGCGCAAGGCACGATGGCAATATGCGTCTCGGGCAGCAAGCTGGTGCTCGGCGGCGCATCCGCCCCGGAAAGCGTCAGCAAGGTTCCCGTTTCGGCAATGGCGCAAAAACAGCCAGTGATGCCGACCATGTCCTGATCCTGCGCCTTGCGCGCAGCCACCGACACGCCGGCATGCGACCAGTCAAGCCGCTCGAACTGCGGCCAGACGATCGCCTGCAAGGGCAAGGCATGCGCCCGCAAATACGCGGCCACCGCCGCCGGAACGGCTTCGAGCGCGGCGACCTCTTCGACGGTCGAAGACAGCAGCCGAGCCCGCTCGCTGAAGCGCGCGACGGGCTCCCAGTCGAGCTGCGGACGCGGCCCGACGGGATGCTCGGCGAGATAAGTGCGCATGATCTTCGTTTGTGCCTCCGACAAAGGATCGGAGCGGCCCAGCGCCGTGCGCACCGAGGCCAAAACGCGATCGCGCGCGCTCGTCATGGTTCAGCGGCCGAGAGTCGGCATGACGAAGCTGCTGCCGACGGGCTTGTCTTCGGTCCAGCGCGTGGTCACCACCTTGGTGCGCGTATAGAAATAGACCCCCTCCATGCCATGCACATGCAAATCGCCGAAGAGAGAATTCTTCCAACCGCCGAAGGAGAAGAACGCCATCGGCACGGGGATCGGCACGTTGATGCCGACCATGCCGACCTCGATTTCGTTCTGGAAGCGACGGGCCGCACCCCCGGAGCGCGTGAAGATCGCCGTGCCGTTGCCATAGGGATTGCGATTGATGAGGCCGATCGCTTCGTCCAGCGTCTCGGCGCGCACCACCACAAGCACCGGGCCGAAAATCTCGTCCTGGTAGATCTTCATGTCCGGCGTCACCTGATCGAACAGCGTCGGCCCGATGAAGAATCCGCTCTCGCGCCCCGCGCCCTCGAAGGCGCGGCCGTCCAGCACCAGCTTCGCCCCTTCGCTCACCCCCGAATCGACATAGCCCTTCACTTTGTCGCGATGTTCGCGCGTCACCAGCGGCCCCATCTCGATCCCCGGCTGATCGCCCGGACCCACCGGCAGCTTGGCCGCCTTCGCGCGTATCGTCTCCACCAGCTGATCGCCCGTCGCACCGACGGCCACCACCGCCGAGATCGCCATGCAGCGCTCTCCCGCCGATCCGTAGGCCGCGCCGATCACCGCGTCGGCGGCAAATTCGATATCCGCGTCCGGCAGGACGACGGCATGGTTCTTCGCGCCGCCCAGCGCCTGCACCCGCTTGCCGTTGCGCGTGGCCGTCTCGTAGACGTAGCGGGCGATCGGCGTCGAACCGACGAAGGAGATGCCCTTGATGCCGGGATGATTGAGCAGCGCATCGACGGCTTCCTTGTCGCCGTGGACGACGTTGAGCACGCCGTCGGGCAGCCCCGCCTCCTTGGCGAGTTCCGCCATGAGCAGCGACGGCGAGGGATCCTTCTCCGAGGGCTTCAGGATGAAGGTGTTGCCGCAGGCTATGGCGACGGGAAACATCCACAGCGGAACCATCACGGGAAAATTGAACGGGGTGATGCCCGCGCACACGCCCAGCGGCTGCAGCATCGAATGGCAGTCGATGCCGCGACCGACGTCCTCCGCGTGCTCGCCCTTCACCAGGTGCGGCACGCCGCTGGCGAACTCGACCACCTCGATGCCTCGCTGCAACGAACCGGCGGCATCGGCGAGCGTCTTGCCGTGCTCCTGGGTGATGAGCCGTGCGAACTCGTCGCGATGCGCTTCCAGCAGCTCGCGAAAGCGGGTCAGGATGCGCGAGCGGCGCAGCGGCGGCGTGGCACGCCATTCCTCGAAGGCGCGCGTGGCAACCTGAACAGCCGCATCCACGTCGGCGGCGTTGGCCATCGGCGCTTGCCGGACGACCTCGCCTGTCGCCGGATTGGTGATGGGGCTCGTGCGCTTGGACTGCGCCGCGACGGCCTTGCCGTCTATCCATAGCGGAAGCGTGCCGCTGGTGTTCGTATCGACGATGCTCATCGTTCTCTCCTGGAATTCTATCGCTTCGATGGTCAGCGGGCGCCGCGCCGTGCATACAGCGCCCGGAAAGTTTCGCCCTCGGGGGCAGGCAGGTCGCGGCCTTCGGTCCAGCCGCGCCCGAAAGGCAGCGAAGCGATGCGCTTTCGATCGCCGCCCATCCAGCTCAATACGCGCGCGGCCGCCCCGGTCACCCAGCCGTAGAGCCTGGGATGGGCCGCCAGAAAACTCCAGCACCGCAGCGCGGCCCGCTCACGCTTGGGCCGCAGTCCGCGCTCATACTGCTTTTCGCGCAACTTGCGCAGCAGCTCGGGCAAGGGAATCTTGACCGGACACACCACGCCGCACTGGTTGCAGAGCGTGGCCGCATGCGGGAGATCCAGCGCGTTCTCCAGCCCGATGTAGTTCGGCGTCAGCACCGATCCCATCGGTCCGGGATAGACCCAACCGTAGGCGTGACCGCCCACGCTCTGGTACACCGGACAATGGTTCATGCAGGCGCCGCAGCGGATACAGCGCAGGATGTCTCGGAACTCGCTCGCCAGGATGCGCGAACGCCCGGCGTCGAGCAAGATGATGTGAAAGGCTTGCGGGCCATCGATCTCGTCGTCACCGCGCGTGCCTGTCGTCACCGAAACGTAGTTGCTGATCGACTGCCCGGTCGCGGAGCGGGGCAACAGGCGCAGCAGGGTCGCCAGATCCTCGAGCGTGGGCACGACCTTCTCGATACCCGTGATCGCCACATGCACCCGCGGCAATGTCGTCGCCATGCGCCCGTTGCCCTCGTTGGTGACGATCAGGGTCGAGCCGGTCTCGGCGACGACGAAATTCGCGCCGGTGATCCCCATGTCGGCCTGCAGGAAGTGCGGTCGCAGCCGTTCGCGGGCTTCACGGGTGAGCTCGCCGATGTCCGTCTTGCGCGGCGTCGCGTGCTTCTCGGCGAACAGGTCCGACACCTGATCGCGCGTCTTGTGGATGACCGGCGCAATGATGTGCGAGGGCGGTTCGCGGCCGAGCTGGAGGATGTACTCGCCCAAGTCGGTTTCCACGACCTCGATGCCGGCCCCTTCCAGCGCATCGTTGAGCGCGCATTCCTCGCTCACCATCGATTTCGATTTGACCGCCTTGCGCACCCCGTTGTCGCGCGCGATTTTCAGGACGATGTCGTTGGCTTCCTGCCAGGTCTGCGCCCAGTGGACGACGGCGCCGCGCTCGGTGGCCTTTCGCTCGAACGTCTCGAGGAAGAAATCCAGATGCTCCAGCGTACGACGGCGAATTTCTGCGGCCGCCTCGCGGATTTCCTCGAAGTTGTCGAGTTCGGCAATCACGGCCGCGCGACCGGGCACGAACCGCTGCTTGAGCCCGTTCAGGGCTTCGCGCAGATCCGGATCGGCCAGCTTCTGCGTGGCCCGCGCCTTGAAATGCATGGAAGAGATCTGCATGGAGCCGCCGCTAGGTCGATGCGAAGAGCATGGGCGATCCGGACGCGCCCAGCGCTGTGCCGATGGAAAGACCGTGATCGCGGGCGCGCGCGCGTATCAAGACGAGCCTCGCCCGGCGCCTGCCAATACCTCGGCCACATGCAGCACCTGGGTGCGTTCGTCGCCGCGCCGGCGCAAGCGCCCTTCGATGTTGAGCATGCAGCCCAGATCTCCCAGCACCACTGCGTCTGCCTTTACGGCGGCGATGCCATCGCACTTCACATCGACGATCCGTGTGGAGACGTCGCCGAATTTGACGGCAAACGTGCCGCCGAAGCCGCAGCAAGCCTGCGCTTCGGTCATCTCGGTGATGCGCAAACCTTTGACCTTCGCCAACATCGCGCGCGGCTGGGCTTTGACGCCGAGTTCGCGCAAGCCCGAGCAGGCATCGTGATAGGTCACGGTGCCATGGTATTCGCCGGGCACGCTGTCGAGCTTGGCGATGCGCACCAAAAAATCGGTCAACTCGTAGGTCTTGGCGGCGAGACGCTCGACCCGAGCCAACCAAGGTGGATCGCCGGAGAACAGTTCCGGATAGTGCGCCCTTATCATCCCCGCGCAGGAACCCGAGGGCACGACGACATAGTCGCAGGGCTCGAACTCGGCGATCAGCTTCTCGGCGAGCTTGCGCGCACCCGCACGATCACCGGAGTTGTAGCCGGGCTGGCCGCAACAGGTCTGGGTCCCGGGTACCTGCACTTCGCAGCCCGCCCGCTCCAGCAAGGACAGCGCAGCAAATCCGATGCGCGGACGCATGAGGTCCACGAGGCAGGTGACGAAAAGGCCGACGCGCATGCGGTACTCGATATGTCTGGTCGTGGGCGACCACGTGAACCGAGCCGCTGGGGCGCGTTCACGTGGCCACGGTAGATCACAAGGCGCTTAAAGCCCCGCTTGAGTGACGAACTTGCTCACGAGATAGGGCTCCAGCGCTTCGGACCCGCCCTCGGAACCATAACCCGAATCCTTCACGCCGCCGAAGGGTACTTCCGGCAGCGCGAGGCCGAGGTGATTGATCGTGATCATGCCGGTCTCGACCTCGCTCGCCACGGCATTGGCGGTCTTGGCCGAACGCGTGAACGCATAGGCCGCCAGGCCATAGGGCAGACGGTTGGCCTCGCTGACCGCATCGTCGAAGGACTTGAACGAGTTGATCAGCGCAAGCGGCCCGAACGGCTCCTCGTTCATCGCGCGCGCCGACTTGGGCACGTTGGCGAGCACGGTCGGCTCGAAGAAGTTGCCTTTCTCGCCGATGCGGCTGCCGCCCATCTTGCGCTCGGCGCCGTGCTTCAAGGCATCGTCGATGAAGCCCTCGATCGCCGTCACACGCCGGGTATTGGCCAGCGGCCCCATGGTCGTGCCTTCCTTCATGCCATCGCCGACCTTGATCTTGCCGGCAGCGGCGACATACTTCTCGACGAAGCTCTCGTACACCTGCTCTTGCACCAGGTAACGCGTCGGCGATACGCACACTTGCCCGGCGTTGCGGAATTTCGCCGCCGCGAGCATCTTGCTCGCCACGTCGACATCGGCATCGTCGAACACGATCACGGGACCGTGGCCGCCGAGCTCCATGGTCACGCGCTTCATGTGCAGACCGGCCATGGCAGCCAGTTGCTTGCCGACCGCGGTCGAGCCCGTGAAGGAAATCTTGCGGATGACCGGATGCGGGATCAGGTAGCTGGACACTTCCGCCGGCACACCGTACACCAGATTCACCACCCCCGCCGGCACGCCGGCATCGACGAAACAGCGAACCAGTTCCGCCGGGGCGGCCGGCGTCTCTTCCGGGCCCTTGACGATGATCGAGCAGCCCGTCGCCAAGGCAGCGGACAGCTTGCGCACGACCTGATTGATGGGGAAGTTCCAGGGCGTGAACGCAGCCACCGGCCCGACCGGCTCCTTCACCACGAGCTGGTAGACACCCGCGGTGCGAGCCGGGATGACACGACCATACGCCCGCCGGCCTTCCTCGGCAAACCACTCGATGATGTCCGCACCGGCGAGCACTTCGCCCTTCGCCTCGATCAGCGGTTTGCCCTGCTCCATGGTGAGCAGCGGCGCAATCGCGTCGGCGCGGCTACGCAGCAGTTCCGCCGCCTTGCGCATCACCTTGGAGCGATCGTAGGCCGAGGTCTTGCGCCAGACATGGAAGCCCTTTTCCACCGCCTGCAGGGCCCGGTCGAGATCCGGCTGCTCGGCATGCGCCACGGTGCCGATCTTGTCGCCGCTCGCGGGATTCACGACCGGAATGCTCTTGCCCGAAGCGGCTGGGCACCACTGGCCGTCGATCAGCAGTTGTACGTCGGGATACATGTGTGCGTTCTCCATTGAATTAGGCTCCAACTGCGGGACCATCCACTGGGATCGTCCCGACGACACGAATGGGGATCGCCCCGAGGGGCGCTCCCCAGATTGCTCTTCGCTTACGGCGCGATCGTCGTGCCACCGTCGGCGACGATCACCTGGCCGGTAATGAACTCCGCTGCCTCGCAGGCAAGAAAGACCGCGACGCCGCCGATGTCCTTGGGCTCGCCCAGACGACGCAGGGGCGTGCTCTCCTCGCGACGCTTGCGCCGCTCTTCATCCTCCCACAGGGCACGGGCGAAATCGGTTCTGATGAGTCCGGGTGCGATGGTGTTCACACGCACGTTCTTCGCCCCCCACTCCACCGCCAAGGCTCGAGCCAGCCCCATCTCCGCCGCTTTCGAAGTACCGTAGAGACCCATGACGTCGCTGCCGCGCAGCGCACCGATGCTGGAGATGATGATCATCGCGCCCCCGCCTTGTTCGGCGGCATGCGGCAACGCCATGTTCGCCAGCCAGAACACGCTCTTCACGTTGGTGAGCATGATCTTGTCGAAGGCTTCGTCCGGCGCCTTGGCAAGCGGCCCGAACACCGGATTGGAGGCCGCATTGCAGACCACGATGTCGATCCGCCCCCACTTGGCGAGGGTCTGGTCGACCAGCGCCTGCAAATGCTCTTTCTGCCCGACGTTGCACGGGATCGCAATGGCCTCCTGGCCGCGTGCCTCGAACTCCTTCAACACCGCATCGCAGGCCTGCGCCTTGCGGCTGGAGATGACGACCTTCGCCCCGGCCTTGGCCATCTCCTCGGCAATCGACTTGCCGATCCCCTTGGTGGAACCGGTGACGATGGCGACCTTGCCTTCCAAACTGAACATACGACTTTCTCCCTCGATACGATCGTGGTGTCGCAACATCCCGCGACGCCCCGGAACAGTTCAACCCCAGCGGCTACGCTCCTCGGCTCGCGAACGGCGGCGGATCGTAGGCGGTGATGGGCGGCAACTCGCCGCTGAAACGCTCGATCTCGACCAGGCAGGTATGCGCGCTGGCACCCTGCGTCAGCCGGGACGTGCCCTTGTCCAACGTCAGCACATTGGGATTGCCGTGCTTGTCCAGCGTCCCGATCTCGCCCGGCACCAGAGGATCGTACCAGGCGCCGGTCGACATCTGCACCACGCCGCGCTTCAACCCCTCATCGAGTCGCAGGCCGGCCAGGCACTGCCCTCGATCGTTGAACACACGCACAATGTCCCCGTCGGCCAGACCGCGCTCGGCAGCGTCGGCAGGATGCATGCCGACGGGCTCGCGGCCTTGAATTTTGTTCGCCCGACTCAACTCGCCATGGTCGTACTGGCTATGCAGCTTGGTCGAGGGCTGGCTCGAAATGAGATGCAGGGGATGGCGTCTCGCCGCATCGCCCAGCCACTCGATCGGCTCGAACCATGCCGGATGACCGGGACAATCGTCGTAGCCGAAGGATGCAATGCGCTCGGAATGGATCTCCAGTCGGCCCGAAGGCGTCGACAGCCGGTGCGATTGCGGATCGGCGCGAAAAGCCGACAGCATGACTTGTGACTGCTCCGGCCGCGGCACTTCGAAGTAGCCCTGCCGCCAGAAATCGTCGAAGCCGGGCAGTTCGATGCCGAATCGATCCGCTCGCTCGCGCGAAGTCTCATACAGATAGCGCAGCCACTGCGGCACATCCCGGTTCTCGGTGTAGGCGCGGTGCGTGCCCAGGCGCTCGGAGAGGGCGGCGAAGATCTCGTAGTCGTCGCGCGCTTCGCCCGGCGCCTGAACGGCCTTCTTCATCGCGATCATGAAGCGGTCGCGCCCGGCCGAACCGATGTCGTCGCGCTCGAGCATGGTCGTCGCCGGCAGTACGACATCGGCATGCTTGGCGGCGGGCGTCCAGAACTGCTCGTGAAACACGATGCTGTCGGGCTTGCGCCAGGCTTCGATGAAGCGGTTGAGATCCTGATGATGATGGAACGGATTGCCGCCGCACCAATACACAAGATGGATGTCGGGATACGTGCGCGGCTGACCGTCGAAATCGTAGGCCGCCCCGGGATTGAGCAGCATGTCTGCGATGCGCGCCACCGGAATCGGCGTCTTCACCGCGTTGTTTCCCTGCGGCAGCACCGGACCGGAATACGCTCGCGCATCCGAACCCTCGGCATTCACCGAGCCATAGCCCAGCCCGAAGCCGCCGCCCGGCAGACCGATCTGACCGAGCATGGCGGCCAACGTGACGCCAAGCCAGAAGGGTTGCTCGCCGTGGTCGGCCCGCTGCAGCGACCAGCTGACCGTCAGCATCGTGCGGTTCGCGGCCATCCGGCGGGCGAGCGCCACGATGACCTCGGGTGAGATATCGCAGATCGGCCCGGCCCAGGCTGCGCTCTTGGGCTGCCCGTCCGCATCGCCCAGGAGATAGGGCAGGAAGCGCTCGAAGCCGACGCAATGCGTGGCCAGAAACGCACGATCGTGCAGGCCTTCGACGACCAGCGTATGGGCGAGCGCCAGCATGAAGGCCGCATCGCTGTTCGGTCGGATCGGCAGCCACTCCACGCCGCCAGTGCCATCGAAGTCGCTGCGCACGGGGCTCACGTTGACGAGCTTCACGCCCGCGGCGGCGAGCCGTTCTAGCCAGGGGCCGACCTCGTGCTGCGAAGCCCCCCCTGAATTGACCTGCGTATTGCGCAAGGGCACGCCGCCGAAGGCCACGAAGAGCTGGCAGCTCTGCTCCATGACACCCCAGGTCGTGTGCTGAGCCCGGAGCTGATCCATGTCGCCCGCGATATGGGGCAGCAAGGTGCGCGCGGCGCCCAGGCTGTACGTGCCGACGTGCGCGACATAGCCGCCGACGCAATTCATGAAGCGGTGGACCTGACTTTGCGCGTGGTGGAAGCGTCCGGCACTCGACCAGCCATAAGATCCGGCGAAGATGGACGCATTGCCGAACTTCGCGCGGACCCGATCGACTTCGGCGGCGACGAGGTCGAGCGCTTCGTTCCAGGATACTTCGACGAAGGGTTCCGCCCCACGCCGATGATTCGCCGTGCCGGGGCCACCCTCCAGATAACTCTTGCGAACGGCCGGGCGCAGAACGCGCGTCGGCGAATGCAGCGCCGCGGGGATCGAATCACCGATGGGCGAGGGCCTCGGATCGTGCGCGAAGGGCTTGAGGCGCGACACCCGGCCGGCGTCCACCTCGACCTCGTACACGCCCCAATGGGTGGATGTCAGCAGCGGTGCGTTCATGCTTGCCCTTTCTCGGAGCCCTGCCCGCGGCCTCGGAGCTCGCCCACGACAGCGCCGATGGTGCGTTCGGTCGTCTCGATGCGACTCATCGCTGCACGAGGCTCAGCCTGCCGTTCGCGCGCGCGAACTCGAGGCGCGCTCCCAGACGCGACGCATCGCCGCCACTGCTTGCTCGACTTCGCTCGCGCCGATGTGGCGATGGGTCACGAAGCGCAGTTGCGAGCGGCCGTACTCGCTGGTCGCGACACCCTCTGCGGCCAGATCCTTCACCCACTGCTGCGCCGAGCGCGCGCTGGCCGAAATATCCACGCGCACGATGTTCGTCTCGATGCCGGAAGCATCGACCATGCTCGAATCGATGGCTTGAAAACCTTCGGCCAAGCGGCGTGCATTCGAATGATCGTCCTGCAGCCGCTCGACCATGGCTTCCAGGGCCACGACCCCTGCCGCCGCCACGATACCCGACTGGCGCATCGAGCCGCCGAGCATGCGACGGAAATGGCGGGCACGATCGATGAATGCCGAAGTGCCGCAAAGCAGCGATCCGACAGGCGCGCTCAGTCCTTTCGAGACACAGAAGCACACCGAGTCCGCGTAGGCGGCGATCTTCGCCGGAGCCACACCGAGCGCCACGGCCGCATTGAACAGGCGTGCGCCGTCGATATGGACGTTCGCGCCGTTTGCACGGGCGATGCGCTGCACGCCGGCCATGTGCTCGAGCGGCAGCACCGTCCCGCCGGCGGTGTTGTGCGTGGTCTCCATGCAGACCAGGGCGGGCGACAGTTTCTTGGCGGCGAGTCCCGACTCGAAGGCGAACTCGAGTGCAGTCACGTCCATTGCACCGCGCGTGCCGGCAATCGGCCGGTAGAACAAGCCGCCGAGCAGCGAGATGCCCGAATTCTCGTAGCTGATGATATGAGCGGTGCGTTCCAGAAAAACCTCGGCGCCGCGGCCGGTGTGCGTGAGCAGCGCGCACAGGTTCGTCATGGTGCCGCTAGGCATATAGAGGGCCGCCTGCTTGCCCAGCTTTTCCGCAGCCAGCGCCTCCAGCTTGCGCACCGTGGGATCGCCCTCCCGACCGTCGTCCCCGAGTTCCGCGCACCGCATGGCCTCCTGCATTGCTTCGGTCGGACGCGTGACGGTGTCGCTCCTGAGATCGATGGGCGCCATGAATGATCCTCCTGCTTGCTGTGTGCCGACGGGTCGAAGCGCGTTCCGGCTGGGACGCGCCAAGGAAGCGCTAAGGATGCCCGAAGGCGAGCCCACGGTCGAGTGGGAAGCGTGCCGCAGCAATATCGCCACGGATCGATCCCGACGTGCGAAGGGCGCCGTCTATAATCGGCCGGCTCGCAATTTTGGACGCGACGCGCGCGGCGATCCGGCAGCGAGCCCCGGCGACGCGACCACCCGAGGAAGAATGCGATGGCAAGCGGCACTGAAGTCTCGAACGCTGGCGACGGCGTTGCACCGGCACCCAAGGATAGTCTCGGCTGGGCCGACAAGCGCTCGTACCCGCGCCGGCTGCGCAACATGCTGGCACTCGACGACTTCGAGACCATCGCCCGCAAGGTGCTGCCGCGACCGATCTACGGCTATGTTTCCGGCGGCGTCGAGACCAACGCGTCGCTGCGCGCCAATCGCGCCGTCTTCGACGAAATCGCGTTCGTCCCGAAGATGCTGACCGATACCTCCAAGCGCAGCCTCAAGACCACGCTTTTCGGTCGAACCTACGACGCGCCGTTCGGCTTTGCGCCCATGGGCGGAACCTCGCTCGCGGCGTATCAGGGCGACGTCGTACTCGCTCGAGCCGCGGCGGCGGCGAATATCCCCATGATCACCAGCGGCGCGTCGTTGACGCCCTTGGAGAAGGTGCGCGAGGCGGGGCGCACTACCTGGTTCCAGGCTTATCTGCCTGGCGAAAACGCCGTGATCGCGGAGTTGATCGACCGCGCCGCACGCGGAGGCTTCGATACCTTGGTCGTCACGCTCGACGTGCAAGTGCCGTCCAATCGCGAAAACAACGTCCGCAACGGCTACAACGCGCCACTGCGGCCGACGCCTCGCCTGGCCTGGGACTGCTGCGTGCGCCCGCGCTGGCTGTTCGGCATGTTCGTGCGCACCCTGCTCACGCACGGCATGCCGCATTTCGAGAACATGGGCCCGCGCACCCCGCTGATCTCGTCGACCGGCGTACGCGGACGCGGACGACGCGATACCCTGTGCTGGCAGCACATCGAGTTCATTCGCAAGACATGGAAGGGCCGGCTGGTGCTCAAGGGCGTGCTCGACCCCGAGGACGCCCATATCGCGAGCCAGAGCGGGATCGACGGCATCATCGTCTCCAACCACGGCGGCAGGCAACTCGACGGCGCCGTCGCTCCCCTGCGCGCCTTGCCCGCGATTGCTGCGCGCGCCTCGGGCATGACGGTGATGATGGACAGCGGCATCCGGCGAGGGACCGACGTCCTCAAGGCGCTTGCCCTCGGGGCGGACTTCGTTTTCGTCGGCCGCCCCATCCTCTACGCAGCGGTCGTCGGCGGCGAAGAAGGCGTGGCGCATGCGATCAAGCTGCTGCGCGAGGAAGTCGATCGCGACATGGCCCTGCTGGGTGTCGCGTCGCTGGACGACATGACGACGCAGCGGCTGGTGCCGGCTTGCGGTGCCGGCTTTCTGCCTTGACCGGCGACGGAAAGAATCGTCCGCCGAGACCGATGGCGATTCTCGGCCTGCCTCGCCGCATGCGGCAAGGTCGCAACGCGACCATCCCTTTAAACAATTACCTGCGACAGTTGCTACCGACATGACGCTTCCGGTCTTCGACACGCACTTCCACATCATCGATTTTCGCTTCCCGGTGAGCGAGAACCAGAGCTTCATGCCGCCCAGTTTCCCGGTGCAAGACTATCGGCAGCGCACGCGGGGCCTGGGCATCGCGGCCGGTGTCGTCGTCAGCGGTTCGTTCCAGAACTTCGACACCGCGTTCATGCGCGACGCGCTCGCCGCATTCGGCCCGAGCTTTGTCGGCGTCGCGCAGATCCCCGCCGACGCTCCCGACGAGGAAATCCTGGCCCTCGATGCGATCGGGGTGCGCGGGGTGCGCTTCAACCTAGTCCGAGGAGGCTCGGCGAGCATCGACGATCTCGATCGCGTGGCGCGGCGCGTCCACGACTTGGCACGATGGCACGTCGAGCTTTACGCCGATGCGAAGGACTTGGCCGGCGTATTCGATGTCGTCAGTCGCCTGCCTGCCGTCAGCATCGCCCACCTGGGGCTCTCCACCGAGGGTCTGCCCACGCTGCTGCGGTTGGTCGAGAAAGGCATGATGGTGAAGGCCACCGGCTTCGGCCGCGTGGATCTCGACGTGCCCGCGGCGATCAAGGCGCTGGCCGCGGCGAATCCGGACGCCCTCATGTTCGGTTCCGATCTGCCCTCGCAGCGCGCGCGGCGGCCCTTCGAACCCGCCGACATGGACATCATCCGCGCCAACATCGATCCGGCGATCGAACGCAAGGTGTTCTGGGAAAACGCGACCCGGTTCTACCGACCGCGAGCGATCTAGCGCCCCGCCTCGGGCGCGGCCATCAGGCCATGCCGATCGGCTCGGCCAGCGGCTCGAGAATCTCGCCCGGACGCGCGCGCATCATGTCGTGCAATTCCTTGCGCACCTGCGCATAGGCCGGATCGTCGAAACGATTGACCATCTCTTCAGGATCGTTCGTCAGATCGTAGAGTTCGCCTGCGCCCGACTCCAGCTCGAAGGTGCACTTGTGAGTGCGGGTGCGCACGGTGCGCAATTTCAGCCCGACACCACAACGCGACGGATGCACATGCCACTCGCTGTAAGCCACGCTGCGCGTCTCGCCCGCGTTCTCCAGCAAGGGCCGCAGGCTGCGGCTTTGCAGCGCCCGTGCGGGCGCAGCCCCTGAATAGTCGTGGAAGGTCGCGGCCAGATCGAGAGTCGACATCGGCTCACGCACGACTTGCCCGGCCTGCACCCCCGGCCCGCGCACGACCATACCCACGCGCAGCAGATCCTCGTAAGGAATCGGGTGCTTGAGATAGAGCCCGTGATTGCCGAGCAGCTCGCCGTGATCCGTGGTGTAGACCACCAGCGTATTGTGCGCGACACCCGCGTGCTCCAGCGCATCCAGCATCCGCCCGACGTTGTGGTCGATCTGCGAAATCATGCCGTAGTAATTCGCGGTCATGTGGGCAAGCTGCTCGTCGGTCTGATCTGGAACGCGCGAGCCTTCGGAGCGGAACTTCAGCATCGCGGGATCGCTCAACTGCGGCTTGCCTTCGAGCACGGCCTTGTGCCACCAGGGGCGCCGATCCAGATCGCGCGTTCGGTGCTTGGGCAGGACGATCGACTTCGGATCGTACATGCGGCTCCAGGGCTCGGGGCAATCGAAGGCATGATGCGGATCGGGGAACGATGCCCACAGGCAGAACGGCCGCTCGGTCTGATGGCGGGTCAGAAAATCGATCGTGCGATCGGCGATCCAGGTACTGCTGTGCCAGGCGGGCGGCAGCGCGGAGTGCCAGGTCTGCGCGGCGCCGACGTCCGGCCCCAGATCGGTTTTCCACAGCTCGATCGCCTCTTCGTCGCGGCCGCGAGTGAGCAGCCAGCGCTCGTAGTGCCCCATCGGCGGACGTTCGAGCGGACGCGTCCGGTGCAGATGCCCTGTCACGCACAGCTCGACGTGTTGAAAACCCATGTAAGGACCGAACCAGGCCGGGCCGTAACGTACCTGGCTCTTGTTGCATTCCGGGGTGCCGGTCGGCGCGAAGGTCGACTTGGTCGAGAAGTGGGCCTTGCCCAAGAAGGCGGTCTTGTACCCGGCTGCCGCGAGCATGCCGGCAAAGCCGCGCCCGCCCACGGCTGGATCCAGATCGACACCGTTGTCCCACACGCCGTGCGTGAGCGGAAGCAGCCCGGTGAGAATCGAGGCGCGCGAGGGCTGGCAAACCAGATTGGGCGTGATGCAGGCGGCAAACCGGGTGCCGTCCCGCGCGAGGCGATCGATGTGCGGGGTCTTCAGGCTCGGGTTCTCGAACCCGAAACAATCGGCGCGCTGTTGATCCGAGGTGATGAGCAGAATGTTCGGCCGTGACGTCATGACGATAGCTCGCTGGAATTTTGGGCGCAGCCTGGATGCAGTCCTTGCCTGCCCGAATCTGCGTACTGGCGGCGAATTATTGCATAAGCGAATCGATGGACGCCGGCCCGGTCGCGTGGCAGCATCAGGCGCTTTCGCCCTTCGGACGCCCGCGCGAGATGACTACCCTGCCGCCGCGCGCATCGCTCGCGAGCCAAGCCGCCAGCGCCCTTGCTTGCGTGGATGTCGACCGCAAGCTCGACCTCGTCGCCCGAGTCGACCACGCCGTGCGTTGCGGCGAGTTGGCGGTCACAACGGACTTCCTCCCAGCCGCACCCGACACACCGGGCCGACCGGTGCGCCCGCAACTGGTCTCGCCTGGCGCACTGGAGCGTCGCAGCCTGGCCACTGCGATTGGGCATGCCGCGCTGATTCATGCGGTGGCGCACATCGAATTCAACGCCATCAACCTGGCGCTGGACGCCGTCTGTCGCTTTCCGGGTCTCCCCGCAGACTTCTATACCGACTGGCTCGGCGTCGGTGTCGAGGAAGCGCGGCACTTCAGCTTGCTGCGCGAGCACTTGCGCGGCCTCGACAGCGACTACGGCGAGTTCCCGGCCCACGATGGCTTGTGGCAGATGGCTTTGAAGACGGCGCACGACCCGATGGCTCGCATGGCATTGGTGCCGCGCGTGCTGGAGGCGCGGGGGCTCGACGCCTCGCCGGGCATCATTCGTCGTCTGCGCGCAAATGGGGATCGTGCGGGTGCCGATATCGTCGAGATCATTCTGCGAGAAGAGGTCGGCCACGTCGCGATCGGCACGCGGTGGTTCAATCACTTGTGCGCCGAACGCGGCCTGGCACCGGAAGCGACGTTCGAACGCCTGCTCAGGGAATACGATGCGCCGCGCCCCGTGCTGCCGCTCAACGTCGAGGCCAGGCGCCAGGCGTGTTTCACGCCCGGGGAACTGGATCTGATGACGGCCATGGCGCTCAGTCGCTCCCAACCGCGAACGACATGAAGCCCAGGCGCACCCACGACTCGATCAATCGGGCTTGATCTGCGCGGCCTTGATCACCTTGGCGAACTTCTCGACTTCGCCAAGGAAGAATTTATGCGCTTCCGCGGGGGAACTGCCCACGGATTCGGCACCCTCGCGCGACATGTAACCCTTGACGTCGGGATGCTGCAGGGCTTTGACTGTCTCGCTGTGCAGCCGGCTGATGATCGCAGCGGGCGTGCCGACAGGCACGAACAGGACGAACCAGTTGTCGATGTCGATGCCCGGCCAGATCGAATCCAGGGTAGGCAGATCCGGCAATGAAGCCGCGCGCGTCTTGGTCGTCACCGCCAGCCCGCGCAGCTTGCCGACCCGAATCTGCGGCTGGGCGCTCAGCGTCGACGGAAAAGCAACTTCGACCTGCCCTCCGAGCAAGGCGGCCATGGCGGGCGCCACGCCCTTGTAGGGAATATGGGTGAAGCTAATGCCCGCAACCTGCGCGAACATGACGCCCGCCAGGTGACTCGTGGTGCCGGTGCCGTTCGATCCGTAATTGAGCCCGCCCTTGACGCGCTTGGAGAGCGCGAGCAGTTCCTGCGGTGTGCGTGCCGGCACCGAGGGATGTACGGTAAGCACGACAGCGGAGCGTCCGAGCTGCGATACCGGAATCAGATCCTTGCGTGCATCGAAGGGCAGTTTGGGATACAGCGTTACGTTGACGGCCGTCGATGCGGTCGAAACCATCAGGGTGTAGCCATCGGGCGCGCTCTTCACCGCAATCTCGGCGCCGATGTTCCCGCCCGCGCCGATACGATTGTCCACCGTGACCGGCTGCCCCATCGCTTCGTGGAAGCGTTGCGCAAGTAGCCGAGCGAGGACGTCGGTGCCCCCGCCCGCAGCGAAAGGCAGAATGATGCGGATCGGACGGGTCGGATATTCCTGCGCCTGCACGCTCGGCGCCGCAACGCCGAGGACGACAGCGGCGACGGCAGCCGAGGCGGCAGCGACGCGCTTGAATCGGGATGGTTCGACCTGACGGCCCGAAACGACCGGCTGCGCGAGCTTGGCATGATGTTCGGATTGCACGCTTCCTCCCCCTATGTGCGGCCTGTGGCCCCGGAACGCCAAGGATACTCGAGAGCGCCGCCGAAATCCCGTATCCCACCGGATGCGCGGGGCCCGTTCCTGCGGTTGTCACCCGCGCCATTCCGTACGCAGGAATGAAGAACGATGCCCGCGCGATTGTTCAGGGGCGTTTCATAATATAAAATCCACGCTGTTCATTGATGGTAGTCGACTGCCGTGGCTGACACGCAGACCAAGTCCTCCATCCAGGTGATCGATCGGATGATGCATCTGATCGACACGTTGGTTCGTCATCCGAGCCCGGCCAACCTGAAGCAATTGGCGCTCGAGACGGGCCTGCACCCCTCCACCGCCCATCGTATCCTGGCCGTCATGGTCGAGAACCGGCTGGTCGACCGCATCGAACCGGGCACCTATCGCCTCGGCATACGCCTGCTCGAACTGGGCAATCTGGTGCGCATGCGCTTGAATGTTCGTCAGGAGGCCTTGCCCCACATGCAGCGGTTGCACGACGATATTCGGGAGACGGTCAATCTGAGCGTGCGTCAGGGCGACGAGGTGGTCTACGTCGAACGCGTGAGCGGCAGCGGGCTGATGATGCGCGTCGTCCAGGCGGTCGGCACGCGTGCGCCCCTGCATGCGACTTCGGTCGGCAAAGTCTTCCTCGCCGACGACGGCCCGGACGCCGCGAACGCGTATGCGCAGCGAGCAGGGCTGACTCGACTCACCGACCATACGCTCACCGATCCCGCGGTTCTCGGCGCCGAACTCGAACAGGTACGCGCCCTGGGCTACGCGATCGACCGTGAAGAAGCCGAAAAGGGCGTTTCATGCATCGCCGCGGGCATCCGAGACGACGAAGGCAACCTGGTGGCGGGACTCTCCGTGTCCGCGCCGTCCGATCGTCTCGACGAAGCCTGGTGTGCGCTGGTGCGCGATACCGCCAAGCAGGTCTCGCACGCCATGGGCCACAAGTTTCAGGCGTGAAGCAGAACAACCTATGAGCGGCCCGCTCGCTGGCATTCGCGTCCTCGACCTCACGACTGTCGTATTGGGCCCCTACGCCACGCAGTTGCTCGCCGATCTTGGTGCCGATGTGGTCAAGGTCGAGTCTCCCGAGGGCGACAACACACGCCAGCTCGCACCCATGCGCAACCCCGGCATGGGCGCGATGTTCCTGCACATGAATCGCAACAAGCGCTCCGTCGTGCTCGATCTGAAGCAACCGGCGGGACGAGAAGCCCTGCTGCGGCTGGCGACGAGGATGGACGTGCTCGTCTACAACACGCGTCCGCAAGCCATGCAGCGGCTGCGCCTGGGCTACGAAGAGGTGAAGGCGGTCAATCCGAAGATCATCTATGTCGGCGCGGTGGGATTCGACCAGACAGGCCCCTACGCAGGACGTCCGGCCTATGACGATCTGATCCAGGGTGCGGTCGGCCTGCCCTGGCTGATGACCCGCACCGGCGCCGCTTCGCCGCGCTACGTGCCCGCCACACTATGCGACCGCATCGTCGGGCAAGCCACGGCCAACGCCATCCTGGCCGCTCTGGTGCGGCGTAGCGTCTGCGGCGAAGGACAGGCGGTCGAAGTCCCCATGTTCGAGACCATGGCGCAGTTCATTCTGGGCGATCACTTCGGCGGCCGAACCTTCGAGCCGGCGATGGGGGAGCCCGGTTATGCCCGCTTGCTGGCGAAGTTCCGCGCGCCCTACGAAACCAAGGACGGCTACATCTGCGCGCTGGTCTACAACGACAAGCAATGGAAGAACTTCTGCGCCAGGATCGGCAAGCCCGACCTTCTCACAACCGACCCGCGCTTCGGTTCGCACGCCGAACGGGCCAAGAACATCGATGAAGTCTATGCGTTCGTAGCCGCCGAGATGCGCACCCGCACCACCGAAGAATGGGAGCGGCTGCTCACCGAGGGCGATATCCCCTGGACGAAGATGAACTCCCTCGACGAACTGATCGACGATCCGCACCTTGCGCTGCACGGCTTCTTCAAGCAGGTCGACCATCCGAGCGAAGGACGCATCACCACGCCGGGCGTGCCGACCCGATGGTCTTCGTGGCAGCCCGAATACCGTCATCATGCGCCTCGCTGCGGGGAGCACAGTGCGGAACTGCTGCAGGAAGCGGGTTACTCTCCGAGCGAAATCGAGCAGATGCTGCGCGACGGCGTCACCTCGGTCGCCACGTAACGCCCCGAGTCGGAAAGCCGCTGCACAGATGATGCCGAAAGTCCCAGCCGCGCTTGGACCCGACTTTTCGTCGAGCGGCGCACCCGGCGCCCATGCGAGATGCACTCGAAGCCCAAGGAAACGCCCTTGCCGCTCGCGGGACGGCATCGCGGCACCCCCGGTTCAGCCAGTAGTGCCTTCGGACTCGCGACGCGCCTTCGCACGGCTTCTCAAGGAACGACATTCATGAACTTCACGCTGACAGACGACCAGGAGGCGATCCGCAACGCGATCTTCAAATTGCTCGATGCGGGCGGTCCGCTGGGAGACGACTACTGGCTGACACGCGATCGGGAGGGCGGCTTTCCGCATGAATTCTTCGATGCCATTGCCGCAGCGGGCTGGCTCGGCATCGCCATGCCGGAGCAATACGGCGGCGCAGGACTCGGCATCACGGAGGCAACCTTGCTCATGCAGGCGATCGCCGAATCGGGCGCCGGCATGGGAGGCGCCTCGGCCGTCCATCTGAACATCTTCGGCCTCAACCCCGTCGTGGTCTTCGGCACCCCCGAACAGAAACAGCGCTGGCTGCCGCCGATGATCCGCGGGGAAGTGAAGGCCTGCTTCGCGGTCACCGAACCGAACACGGGACTGAACACGCTCAAGCTACAGACGCGCGCGGAGCGTCGCGGCAAGGACTATGTCATCTCCGGCCAGAAGATCTGGACCTCCACGGCGCAAGTGGCCACCAAGATGCTGATCCTCGCGCGCACCACGCCTCTGGAAAAAGTGGACCGGCCGACTTCGGGGCTCAGCCTCTTCTACACCGACTTCGACCGGCGCCACATCGAGGCGCGCGAGATCGACAAGATGGGTCGCAAGACGGTTGATTCGAATCAGGTGTTCATCGATGGCCTGCCGGTGCCGGAGGAAGACCGCATCGGCGAGGAAGGCAAAGGCTTCGAATACATGCTGCACGGATTCAATCCGGAACGCATTCTCATCGCAGCCGAGGCCGTCGGCCTGGGCCGCGCGGCGCTTCACCGGGCGGCGCGGTACGCTCGCGATCGCGTCGTGTTCGAGCGCAGCATCGGCGAGAACCAGGCGATCCAGCATCCGCTGGCGCAGTGCTGGATGGAACTGGAGGCGGCCAACCTGATGATCATGAAGGCCGCATCGCTCTACGACGAAGGCAAGCCTTGTGCGGCCGAGGCGAACGCGGCGAAATACCTTGCGGGCGAGGCGGGCTATCGCGCCTGCGAAACTGCCGTGATGACCCACGGCGGCATGGGCTACGCGAAGGAGTACCACGTCGAGCGCTATCTGCGGGAATCGCTCATCCCGCGAATTGCTCCGGTAAGCCGGGAACTCATTTTGTGTTACGTCGCCGAACGAGTGTTGGGACTGCCGAAGTCCTATTGACCAGGTCTGACCTCCCCATGAATCTGCCCCCCATGTTTACGTTGCTACGTGTCTTCATGCTCGCTTTGGGCATCCTCGGCACCGCATCCGCGCGCTCCGCCGACCTCGGCCCGGTACGCACACAGGAGCACATGATCCAGGTGCGCGTCCTGGCCCAGGGACTGGACCATCCCTGGAGCCTGGCTTTTCTGCCCGACGGGCGCATGCTCGTCACGGAACGCGAAGGGCGGCTGAGAATCGTGCGTAACGGCAAGCTCGAAGCCAAGCCGGTCAGTGGCCTGCCCGACATCGCGCCGACCGGCCAGGGCGGGCTGCTCGATGTCGTGGCGCATCCGCGCCATGCACAGAACGGCTGGATCTACCTCTCGTATTCGGCGCGCGGTCCGGGCGGCGCGGGCACCGAAGTGATCCGCGCGCGGCTGGTGCAGGATCGCCTCGAAGAGGTGACGACGATCTTCCGCATGCAGCCGAAGGTGGGCGGCGGCCGCCACTTCGGCTCGCGCCTGGTTTTCGACCGTCAGGGACTGCTCTACATCACGCTGGGCGACCGGGGCGATCAGGACCGCGCCCAGAACATGGATGAGCACATCGGCAAGATCGTCCGTCTGCACGATGATGGCCGCATCCCCGCGGACAACCCGTTCCGCACACAGGCGGGCGCCAAACCCGAGATTTTTTCTCTCGGCAACCGCAATGTTCAAGGCGCCGCGCTGCACCCGGCGACGGGCGAACTATGGGCGCACGAACACGGCCCGCAAGGCGGCGACGAACTCAACATCATCCGTGCCGGCAGCAACTACGGCTGGCCGGTCGTCACCCATGGGCGCAACTACGGGACCGGCACGCGCATCGGCGAGGGCACGTCCAAAGCGGGCATGGCCCCGCCGATTCACTACTGGGTGCCTTCCATCGCCCCCTCCGGCATGACCTTCTACACCGGCGACAAGTTCAGCCGCTGGCGAGGCGACCTCTTGATCGGCGCGCTGCGCGATCAGATGCTGGTGCGGCTGCAGCTCGACGGCGAGAAGATCGTGAAGGAAGAGCGTCTGCTCAGAGGCACGCTCGGGCGCATCCGCGATGTCCGCCAAGGACCCGACGGCTACATCTACGTCCTGACCGATGAATCGAACGGGATGCTCGCGCGCCTGGAGCCGGCCGACCGATAGCCGACATCGGCCGCGGTCCGCTGCGGCACGCGCATCGCGGGCGCTAGTTCTCCGGCCGCGTATGCTCGACCAGTGCCTTGGCTTTCCACTCCATCTCGTCGATACGGCTCAGGTAGCGGCCGTGCACTGCCGGGAACAGGGGATAGTGGCGGGTCAGGTCGATTCGCCGCTCGGCCTCCCACGCGCCCGCTTCACCCGTGACCCAGTGCTCCACCGCCAGGGTGCGCAAGTCGAACGCGCGCGAATACTCCCGCAACGTTCGCTCGCCGTGTTCGTTGTGATATTCGTGGAAATACGACATCGCCAGCTCGCGCAGCGTGCGATAGACCGGATCACGTCCGCGTAAGGCGACATGGTTGCTCTTGGCGATCGCCCCCCAGAGCCTCCCGCGTCGATAGAGCGCAACGACATGGTCGTAGTCGCGCCGCGCCCGCATGTCGAGGAGCAGCGGCGGCTCACCCTTGAGCCAGAGGGCGCAAGCCGCCACCAGAGCGCCCTCGATGCAATGCGCTCGCCGATGACGCAACACCTGGCGCACGGTATAGCAGGTATCGCCATCGGGTTCGAAATTGGTCGGCATGGCGTTGATGAATTCCTGCAGCGCTCGCGGACTCGAATGAGAGACGAGTTGCGCGCGTTCCTCGCTCGTCAGTGCGAGGTCGCGCGGCCGAGCTACCCGCACGCCATGCCCAGCCAATGCTGCAATACGCGAGCAGTCACGCCAGAGAAGCTCACTGCTCGATCGCCTCGTAGCGCACGTCGATGATCTCGAGCTCTTCGCGTCCGCGCGGACTCTCGAAGTTGACGACATCGCCTATGCGGGCTTTGAGCAGGGCACGCGACACCGGGGCGATCCAGCTCACCCGGTTGCGCGGCGGATCGACTTCGTCCATGCCGACGATCGTAATGGTGCGCTCCTCGCCTTCGCCATCGACATACGTCACGGTCGCCCCGAAGAACACTTGGTCGGTCTGCTCGCGCTGCGCGTTGTCGACCACTTCGGCGTTGTCCAGCCGGCGGGTAAGAAACCGTATGCGGCGATCGATCTCGCGCAGGCGACGCTTGCCGTAGATGTAATCGGCATTCTCGGAACGATCCCCGTTGGAGGCCGCCCACGACACGGTGCGCACGACTTCCGGGCGATCCTGGTCGAGCAGATGCTTGAGTTCGCCGCGCAAGCGTGCGTATCCCGAGGGCGAGATATAGTTCTTCAGCCCCGTCGGGAGCGCCGGAACGCCGTCTTCCGCGTCATCGTCATCTTGCTGCTTCTGATCCGAGCTGCGCACGCTGCCGCCTTCTGCCTGCCGCACTGTCCTCAACATTCCATGTAGTGTATGGAGAACAGTCCGCCATCGTCCACCCAGCAGCGCCGCGCGGTGAAACCCGCGCACGCGGCCAGCGCCTGGAATTCGGGCACCGAATACTTGTAGGAGTTCTCGGTGTGAATGGTCTCGCCGCTGCGAAAAGAGATGCTCGTCGAGCCGATGCGCACGACCTGATCGCGCAAGCTCTCCAGATGCATTTCCACCCGGCCACGGACCTCGGAATAGACCGCCCGATGCCGAAACTGGCGCAGATCGAAGTCGGCCTCGAGTTCGCGATTGATGCGTGCGAGCAGATTCAGATTGAAGGCCGCAGTGACCCCCGGCGGGTCGTCGTAGGCCGCCTCGAGCATGGCCTTGTCCTTGCGCAGATCGACGCCGATGACGAGCCCTCCGCCCGCCCCCGCGAGCTTGACCAGGCGAGCGAGAAAGGCAACGGCTTCGTCCGGATCGAAATTGCCGATCGTCGATCCGGGGAAATACATCGCGCGCCGGCGGGCTCCGAAGCGCTCCAGCGAGGGCAGTTCGAAGGCGGCGGAATAATCCGCGCATACCGCCACGACAGGCAGATCGGGAAAGGCGCGATTCAAGCTTTCGGCAGCGGTGCGCAGCGTTTCGCAGGCGATGTCTATAGGCACATAGACGCACGGCTGCGTCGCTTCGATCAACAAGCGGCTCTTGCGGCTGACACCGCTGCCGAACTCGATCAGCGCACTGCGCTTGCCCAAGCACCGAGCCATGTCTGCGGCATGGGACTGCATCAGCGCCAGTTCGGTTCGCGTCGGATAGTATTCAGGCAGCGCGCAGATCGCCTCGAACAGCGCCGATCCGACCTCGTCGTAGAAGTACTTCGGCACCAGAATCTTGCGCGGCTGGCTCAAGCCTTGCAGGACATCCTCGCGAAACCTGCTTGCCTGCGCAGAATAGTCGTGGAAGGAGACCAGTCCGCTCATCCGTCGACCTTCGAAACGAGAGCAAGCAAGCGCTCACCCAGCATGAGCTCCGCCCGCCAACAACGTGCTTCCTTCCAGCCATTTCTTGATGCGATTGGCATCACCGATACGCGTGTACTTGCCCCACGAATCGAGCAGCACGATGATCACGGGCCGCTCCAGGATTCGTGCATGCATGACGAGACATTGTCCGGCCTCCGCGATGTAGCCGGTCTTGGAAACATCGATCTGCCAACTCGACACGCGCACCAGGCCGTTGGAGTTGCCAAAGCCGATTGCGTGTCGGGTATCCGCGGTATGTATCTGTGCGCTGGGCGCGGTGGAAAACTCGCGTATCAGCGGATAGTCGAGGCTCGCGCGAACCATGCGCGCAAGATCCTCGGCAGTCGAGACATTCTCGCTCGAAAGTCCGGTCGGCTCGACGAACCGGGTATTGAGCATGCCCAGCGCAAACGCCTTGGCATTCATCCTCGCAACGAACGCTTCGAGTCCGCCCGGGTAGTTTCGTCCGAGCGCGCTGGCCGCGCGATTCTCGGAGGACATCAGCGCGAGATGCAGCAGGTCGCGCCGAGAAAAAACCGATCCGATGCGCAACCGCGAACCCGTATGCTTGAGCGTATCGATGTCCGCGCGCTCTATGCGTACCGACTCGTCGAGCTGCAGGTCGGCATCGAGGACGATCATCGCGGTCATCAGTTTGGTGATGGATGCGATCGACGAGACGGTGGAGGCGTTCTTGGCATACAAGGTCGTGCCATCCGCCGCATCCAGCACCAAGGCGGCAGACGACTTGAGATCGGGCAAGGCGCCGGCCGTTGAGGAGCTGTTGCTGTCGTCTTGCGCGGCTGCGGCTGCGGCTGCGGTCGTGGCTACAGCTGCGGTCGTTGCACGCGGCCCGCCGCGGGAGCCCGAGGCACCGCTCTTGCGGTAGGTTACTTCCACACGCTTGCCGGCTCTTTTGGAAGAGGTATTGGTTTTCTTCGCAACGGCTACGGGCTTCTTGGCGGCGGCACTCGCCTTCTTGGAACTCGGCTTGCTCGATTGCTTGTTGTTTTGCGCGGCAACCGTCAGCGGCCAGCCAGCGCCAATACCAAGAGCGAGTATGATCGTGAACAGGGCGTTTTTCACCAGCCGGGTTCCTCATAAAGCTGCGTAAGAATAGTCGCTAAGATACCAAATTAATTGAGAAATCGGCAAAATAACGTTCACGCCTCCGGGCATGTCCAATGCGATGCCGCGCCGGATTTCGCAGGCCTCCCTCTCGGGGCAAAAAGAAAACGCCGCCCCGAGAAATGCCGGGACGGCGTTGCAAGGGGAATCCGACCTCCGATCGATGACCGACCGGAAGAAGATTTCCCGAGGAGGAACCAACAGATTGCAACTTCTACCTTACGCATACTAACTTACGTGATCCTTACAGTCAGCATCGCTCCTCTGCGGAACCGGGGGATCATTTCAATCCAGTCGCACAGTCGCCCGCTCGCCCCATGCGCATGCTCATCGTAGAAGACGATCCTTTGCTTGCTGACGGCCTGACTCGCTCTCTGAACCAGATGGGCACCGTGATCGATCTGGCCACCGACGGCGCGAGCGCGGACCACATGCTCGTCAGCCAGACCTATGATTTGGTCATTCTGGACCTCGGCCTGCCTAAACTTGGTGGCTTCGAGGTGCTGGCCAATCTGCGGCGTCGCGGCGGATCGGCCGGAACGGCCCCGGTGCTGATTCTTACCGCGCGCGACAGTCTGGAGGATCGCGTCAAGGGGCTCGACTTGGGCGCGGACGACTACTTGACCAAACCGTTCGACCTGCCCGAGCTGGAGGCTCGCGTCCGGGCTTTGGTGCGCCGGGGAAAATTCGGTACCAGCCCCCAGATCGTGTACGGCCGGTTAAGGTTCGACACGATCGGCCGCCGAGCCCTGCTCGATGGCCGCCCACTGGAGTTGTCCGCACGCGAGTTGTCCATGCTCGAGACACTGTTGTTGAACGCGGGCCGGGTCGTGAGCAAAGAGCAACTGGCCGAACAGGTCAAGGGCTGGGGCGAGGAACCCGGGCCGAACGCGATCGAAGTCTACATCCATCGATTGCGCAAGAAGCTCGAATCCGCTCAGGTCACGGTACGCACCGTCCGCGGCTTGGGTTACCTGCTGGACAAGCCGCCTGCCGGTTGAAGGCCGCGTCCCGGCGAGGTCGGCCCGATGCGACATCGCCAGGACGAGCCGGAACGAGCGCCACTTTACGAGGACGCCGAGACCATTGTTCAAAGAACCCTCCTTGCGGCGTCAGCTCGTATTCTGGCTGGTGCTGCCGTTATCGACCGCCTTGATCTTCTCCGGATTGATCGCCTACCGCCTCGCGCTGGACTTCGTCTCCAAGGCCTACGACCGTGCCTTGTACGATTCAGCGCTCGATCTCTCTCGACGGTTGCTCCCGCGCTCGGGAGGCCTGGTCATCGACTTGCCACCGGCCGCAGCCGACATGCTCGAGAACGACGAGCTGGACCGCGTCTACTACACGGTGAGCTCCGATCGCGGGGATCTCGTCATCGGCCAGCGGGATCTGCCGCCGCCGCCATTCGACCCGGACCGACGTCCGCGCTATTACGACGGCATCTACGGCGACCAGCCGATACGCTTGGTGGCACTGCGCTTTCCCTATGATCCCGACGACCCGCAGGCCATGGCGCTGATCGTGGTGGCCGAAACCCTGCAGCGTCGGGATTTGCTCAGGGAGGACATTCTGGTCGCGGTCGCCGGATCCCAACTCGTGCTGATCGTCATGGTCAGTCTGGCCACGTATCTGGGCGTAGGCCACGGGCTGCTGCCGCTCGGTCGGCTGCGGCGTCAGATCGAAATCCGTTCACACCGCGACCTCACACCGCTGGACGAACCGCATACACCGGTCGAGGTGCGACCGCTGGTGCAGGCCATCAACGAACTGATGATGCGGCTGCAGCGCGCGATCGCCGCGCAGCAGAAATTCATCGCCGACGCCGCGCATCAACTGCGCACCCCCCTCGCGGGGCTGAAGACGCACGCCGAGCTCGCCCTGCGGGAGCAAGACCTGGACGGCATGCGCGACCGCGTGCGTGCGCTGATTCTGGCCACCGACCGCAGTGCTCACCTCGCTCATCAACTTCTCGCCCTTGCGCGAGCCGAACCTGAAGCCGGTGCGACCGCGCCCATGGCGCCCATCGATGTGAATGCACTGGCCCGGAAAGTCACCAGCGAATGGGTACCCAAAGCCATCGACCGCGGCCTCGATCTGGGCGCCGCCTGCGGCGATTCACCGCTGCTCATCCAGGGCAACGCGGTGCTGATACGCGAGATGCTCGGCAATCTGATCGACAATGCGCTGCGTTACACGCCGGCAGGGGGGCGAGTGACCGTCAAGGCGGGCCCGCTCGACCGCAGCGCTGTTCTCAGCGTGGAAGACGACGGACCGGGAATCGCCGAGGCCGATCGCGTGCGTGTCTTCGAGCGGTTCCAGCGCCTGAACCAGATCGACACCCAGGGCTGCGGTCTCGGGCTCTCGATCGTTCGGGAGATCGCCGACCTGCATGCAGCCACCGTCGACATCTTCTCCGGAGCCAACGACCGCGGCACGCGTGTCAGTGTGACCTTTGCCGCTGTTTCTAACGAGCCGCCGCCCCGAAGCGCTTGACTGCGGACAATCGTCTCGTCCATGGTTCAATGAGTCCGTTCACCGCCACCGCCAGCCAGGAGATCCCACATGCTGATGACCACCACCCCCAATATCGAAGGCAAACGCATCACCCGCTACGCCGGCATCGTGACCGGCGAGGCGATCATCGGCGCCAACCTCTTCAGCGATTTCTTTGCCAAGGTCCGCGATATCGTCGGCGGGCGGGCCGGCGCCTACGAAGGCGCGCTGGCCGACGCGCGTGAAATCGCCATGAAGGAGATGGGCGAAGCCGCCGGTCGCCTGGGCGCCAATGCCGTCGTCGGTGTCGACTTGGACTACGAAGTCCTGGGCCAGACCAACGGCATGCTCATGGTCACCGTGAGCGGCACCGCGGTCGTCGCCGAATAGCGCCGAGCTAATCGAGAAACGGCAGGCGGCAGAAGTCGTCCATCGACGCTGCGTGCAAGCCCAGTTGCACCAGGCCGTAGAGACCGACGGCGGCAATGACGAAGCCAGCCGCTCGGCGCACACTGGCGCGAGCGGTTCGCGGCCCGGCTTTGCGCGCAAACACACCCACCGTCAGCAGGCTGGGCAGCGTGCCGAGCGCGAACGCGCCCATGGTCAGCGCGCCGCTCAACATGCTGCCGGTTCCGAGTGCGAGCAGCAATGCTCCGTACACCATGCCGCAGGGCAACCAGCCCCACAGCATGCCGAGCATCGTCGCGCGCGAGGGCGTGGTTGCCGGCAGCAGCGGACGAGAGAGCGGCTCCACGTGCCGCCACAACACGCTGCCCGCCGCCTCCATGCGACGAATGAAGGGCGCGTAGCCTGCCACATACAAGCCAGCGACCAGCAACGCGACGCTCGCGAACCCGAACAGCAGCTGCTGGATGGCCAGCGTGCCTCGCAGCGCAAGTCCCGCCTGCCCCAGCGCCCCGACGATGGCTCCCGCCGCGATATAGCTCAAGGCGCGCCCGCCGTGATAGGCGAGCGTGAACACCACAGGCCGGGCGCGACCACCCGGGGACAGCGAGAGCGCGCCGACGATGCCTCCGCACATGCCGGCGCAATGGCCGCCACCCGCCAGGGCGAAAAGAAAGGCTGCAAGCCAAGCCGTTTCACTCATGCGGGATCAGGATCGTTTGAATTGCGCGAATCAGATGACTTTCGAATACCGGCGACGCTCTTGATCGGCACGCAGATACCGGTCGAACACCATGCAGATGGAGCGTATCAGCAAACGTCCGCGCGCAGTGACGCTGATCCAATCCCTGTCCAGCTCCACCAGCCCCTCGGCCTGCATGAGAGCGAGGTCTTCGAGTTCCTGCGCGAAATAGGTATCGAAATCGAGCAGCCAGGAGGTTTCGATCGATTCCTTGCACAGCTCGAAGTGGCACATCAAGGCCTGGATCACCGAGCGGCGCACGAGATCGTCGGGCGACATCTCGAAGCCGCGCATGATCGGCAGCGCCTGCTTGTCCAGACACTCGTAGTACTCGGGCAAGGTGCGATAGTTCTGGTAGTAGGTCGGCCCGAGCATGCCGATGGCACTGGCGCCCAGACCGATCAGATCGCAATGGGCGTGGGTCGAGTAGCCCTGGAAATTGCGATGCAGCCGGCCCTGGCGCTGCGCCACCGCGAGTTCGTCTTCGGGGCGCGCAAAATGGTCCATTCCGATGTGTACGTAGCCGGCAGCAGTCAGGCGCCTGACCGCCTCGCCGAGCATCTGCAGCTTCGCGTCAGGCGACGGCAGGTCGGCGTCGGCAATCCGCCGCTGGGGTTTGAACAGCGCGGGCAGGTGCGCGTAGTTGTAGAAGGCGATCCTGTCGGCGCCCAGTTCGATCACGCGATCGAGGGTGCGGGCCACGCTGGCGAGCGTCTGTTTGGGCAAGCCGTAGATCAGATCGACGTTGATCGAATCGAACCCATGGGCACGACCGGCCTGCATCACAGCGGCGGTCTGCTCTTCGCTCTGAATGCGATTGATCGCGCGTTGTACCTCGGGATCGAAATCCTGCACGCCCAGGCTCATCCGGTTGAAGCCATGCTGCGCCAACGATGCGATGGTTTCCGCGTCTACGGTGCGCGGATCGATTTCGATCGAGCCTTCGAAGCGCGCACTGAAATCGAACCGATCGCGCAAATGACGCATCAACCCGCCGATTTGCTCGGCTGTGAGATACGTAGGCGTCCCGCCGCCGAAGTGCAACTGGTCGACCTTGGGGCCACCGTGCATCAGGGCCGCCTGCATGGAGATCTCGCGTTCGAGGTAATGCAGGTACGTTTCGGCCTTCTTGCGATCACGCGTCACGACCTTGTTGCAGCCGCAATAAAAGCAGATCGTCCCGCAGAACGGCACGTGGACATACAACGAAAGCGGACGGGCGATCCCGCCGCGATTGCGCCGATCGGCCCAGCCAGCATGGTTTTGGGCCGTATAGCCTTCGGCGAATCGGTCCGCCGTCGGGTACGAGGTGTACCGCGGCCCACTGCGATCCAGGCGGCGAATGAGATCGGCGTCGAACACGCAAGCAGCACCTTGCTGCCTGCCCGGATGTACCAAGGGATGAATGGTTGCACTCATGCCGCGCAGTATGGACAACAGCCGCGGCGCACGTGTTGATCTTGATCAAACCCTCCCGGCATGCGATAAAGCGGTCGCCATGCCTAGCCGCACATCCTCGCGTAACATCGATTTGACCCAGGTCCGGGCTGCGTGTTCGACCTGCAGTTTGCACGAACTGTGTCTTCCCGCGGGCCTGGATTCGAATGAGATGGAACGAATCGACCAGCTGGTCAAGGTTCGCCGACGGATCAAGCGGGGAGACTATCTCTATCGCACCGGCGCAAGCCTCGAATCCCTATTTGCCGTGCGCAGTGGATTTCTCAAATCCTGCGTGATCTGCGAGGACGGTCGCGAGCAGGTCACGGCGTTCCACATGATGGGCGAAGTGGTCGGGCTCGACGCGATCAGCCAGGAGAAGCACGCCTGCGACACGATCGCTCTCGAGGACAGCGAACTGTGCGAGATTCCTTTCGCGCGGCTCGAGGAACTGACGCGCGACATCGCATCGTTGCAGCGGCACTTCCATCGCATCATGAGCCGCGAGATCGTACGCGATCACAACGTGATGCTGCTGCTTGGCAGCATGCGCGCCGAAGAGCGGCTAGCCACCTTCCTCATCGGCCTTTCGCAGCGGTTCGCCTCCCGCGGCTACTCGGCGCAGGAATTCCATCTGCGCATGACCCGCGAGGAGATCGGCAGCTACCTGGGGCTCACGCTGGAGACCGTGAGCCGTGTGTTCTCGCGTTTCCAGGACGAGGGCCTCATCGAGGTCAACAATCGTCACATCGTGATCGTCGACGTGGAGCGCCTGCGCGGACTGGTCGGGCAGCATTCGCATTCATAGCGGCGAGCGACGCTCATCCCGACCGCCCCTCTCCGGGCGCATCCCTGAACGCTCGCCGACGCGGCTCAACGTGTGGTCGTGAAGAAGTAGCGCGTGGTCGACAGGTAGTACACGACATCGTCGATCTCGTCCGGGCGCCAGCGCAATCCCTGGTTGCTTTGCCACTGATCGACGATCTCGCGCAAGTCGCCCAGACTGAGCGCAGCGCGGTTCTTGCGTCCATGCACCTGCGCGGTATGACACTTCACGCAGTGATTCTCGTACAGATCGCGCCCGCGCTCGACGTTCTGTGCATGCACGTCCAAGCTGATGGCGGCCGTGCCGAGAAAGGCCAGGACGCTCGCGACTCGCAACAGAAAACCGTACATCGCCCGATCCTCCGACCTCATGCCGACCGCACCGCGCGCCGTCACTCAAGGTCGAACAGTCTACGTTCGATGCCGCCATGCGCCATTGACGGAAATCAACTGCCGACTAGGTGGCACCGAGCCGATCAGGCGTTTCGCAGCAACAACTGCGCCCCCCTCAGGCGGGCTGAGGCAGACGTCGACGGCGCATGCCCATGATCCATGCCGGCACGAGCGCCGCTGTGAAGATCAGGCCGCAGAGCAGAAAGCTGTCCTGGAACCCGGCGGTATAGGCCTGGGCCTGGAGGACACGCCCGAGGTAATGCAAGGCACCGGCACTTTGCACGTCCGGCGACACGCCCGCCTGAGCAAGCAGGCTCTCCAACTGCTGCAACAATTCGGCCGTCGCATAGTTGTCGCTCGACTGGGTGCTGGTGAACGCCTCGCTGTGCAGCATGGTGCGCCGATCGAGCATCACCGACAACGCATTGACGCCGAATGCCCCGCCGAGCTGGCGAGCGAAATTGATCATGCCCGCGCCTTGCGTGAGCTGTTGCGCATTCAAGGGCCGCAAGGCGGCCAGATTGAGCGAAGGCTTGATCAGCGCCAGGCCGATGCGACTCAGGACCACCAACCAGGCGATGGTCCAGAACGACATGTTGGCATCGACCGCACCCAGCATGAAGGACGACACTCCGAAACAGATGAGCCCCGCCATGATCATCGGCCGCGCCGGCGCCCGATCGCTCATGTAGCCTGCGATCGGCATGAAGGCCCCGAGGATCAGCCCGCCCGGCATGAGGAGCAGTCCGGCCGCCAGGGGCGTGTACTTCTGTACGAGTTGCACGAACAGGGGTACGAGATAGGTCGTCCCGAACAAGCCCAGGCCGAAGATGAAGGCCACGACGGCAGCCGCGCTGAACTGGCCGTTGCCGAGCACCCGCAATTCGACGAGAGGCTGCTTTACCCGCAACTCCCACCAAACGAAGCCTGCGGCGCAGCTGATCGCGATGGCCAGCAGCGACAGCACGTAATTCGAATCCCAGCCTTCCCGCTGACCATTGGACAGCCCCAGCAGCAGGCAGCTGATGCCCGCGGCCAGCAGACCGAAGCCGAAGAAATCGAAGTCCGGACGCTTGCCGGTGCCTTCGCGTTCGGGAAGAAAGATGCTGCCGAGCAGCATGCCGGAGAAGGTTGCCGGCACCGCCGCAAAGAAAATGTAACGCCAGTTGAAGTTGTCGATCAGGATGCCGCCCAACGTGGGCCCCAGGGCCGGCCCGAGAATCACGCTCATGCCGAAGAAACCCATGGCCATGCCGCGCTGATTCGGCGGGAACACGCGGAACATTACATACATCGACAACGGCTGCATGATCCCGGCCACCGCCCCCTGGCAGATGCGCGCGCCGATCAGCACGTTCTCGTTCGGGCTCCAGCCCGCCACGAGCAGCGAAGCGGTGAACAGCATGAGCCCACCCACGAACGTGCGCCGCTCGCCGAAACTGCGCACCAGCCAGGCGTTGGAGAGCATGCCTATGGTCATCGCCGCCAGGGCGCCCGTGGCGAGCCACTGCGCGCGATCCTGGCCGATGCCGAAAGCGCCCATGATGTCGGGAATCGCGACATTCACGATGGTGGTCGTGAGCACCGCCGAAATCATCCCGAGCATGACCGTGCCCGTCGCGTAGACGCGCAGCCGCGTGCCGTAGCGCGCGGCCAGGACGTCAGCGGTTTCGGACGGCAATATCGACCTCCACCATCATCCCGGGACGCAGGCGAGGATCCACTTCGTCGAGCAGGATGCGCACCGGCAGGCGTTGAGTGATCTTGGTGAAGTTGCCGCTGGGATTCGGATCGGGCAGCAAGGCGAACTTGCTGGTGGCTGCCTGGCCGATGCGATGCACCTTGCCTTCGAACTTGAGCCCTCGATAGGCATCCACGCGAATATTCGCCGTCATGCCCGGCTCGATCAGCCCGACATCGGTTTCCTTGATGTTGGCCTCGATCCAGATTCGACTCGGGTCATGGAACATCAGGATGCGCTGGCCGACGGAGACATGCTCGCCCTTGCGCACGAAGGTCATCACGATGCGGCCGTCGGTCGGACTCACGATGGTGCGATCGGCGATATCGACCTCCTTGCGCTTCATCTCCGCCCGGATCTCGTCGGCTTGCCGAGCCAGCACCAGCACTTGACCCTCGAGGACCTGGAGTTGGCGCCGGCTGCCGCTCGCGGACGAGAGAATGCCGCGTGCGGCCGCCACCTCGGCAATGGCCTTGCGGTGCTGCTCTCGCGCTTGCTGCAACGTCGTGCGAGCGCGCTCCATCGCTTGCTGCGAGAGCCATTTCTGGGCGGTCAACTCTCGCGCGCGCTCGTAGTCGAACTGCGCCTGCTTGAGCTGCACCTCGAGTGAAGACACCTCGGCCTCGGCGGCCACCAGGCGATTTGTGTCGCTTTGCACCTTCCCCAGCGTCTCTGCGTCCACCTGACCGAACTGCGCCCGGACGACGGCCATCTGGCTCTCGATGGAGCGAAGTTTGCTCTGCAGGACTTCCTGCTGCAGCAGCGAATCGCGCGAGTCGACCTGGGCGAGCACCTGGCCCTTGGTGACGATGTCGCCTTCGATGACGTTGAGCTCCGTGAGCCAACCCGATACCCGGCTCGATACCGTGATCACCTCGCCGTCGATCCGGGCATCGTCGGTATGCACGTGGGTATAGCGGAAATACACCCAGCGCCCGCCCCACACCAGCAACAGGATTGCGACGATGATAATGAGCAGGAGTTTGCCGCGACGGGGTCGACGGTCTCGCCCGGGAGGAACTTGCTCTGCCGTAGTCTCTGAAACTTCGCTTCTGGCGTCTTGCCTCATCGGTGCTCGCGCGTCCTCCACTGGTCAACCAGCAGGGCAGGAGGGTTCGGCTCGCGCTTGCCGGATCGAATCGATTGAGAACTGGATTATCCCGCCACCGGCACGCACTGGGCAAGCAATCCGCACGATGCCCACACTAGCGGGTCGCAATGTGGACTCGGGCACGCGGCATGCTGAAGGGAATGCGCGCCCGAGGTTGCCCATGACCGTCTCATCACAAGTGCGCACACGAGCGACTCGCGGGCGGCACTCTCGGCATGACGTGTTCACAAAGTAGACTCCCTGCAAGAAACATCGACCGAAGCCCATCATGCGTCTCGCCCCTGACCACCCTGACCACTGCTGTCTCTGCGACAATGGACGCACTGCCGCCCAGAGCACCGCGTCTGGGTCAGGGCGGCGCGCCTACGATCCACGGCATCGACGAGAGTTGTTCGAATCGGCCCGATTGCCGCGAGATCCGGCGGCATTCGCCAGACAGGCGCAACTCGCCCGGCGCCACCCCATCGAGGAGACAAGCATGACCACGAAGCTCCTGTCGGCCCTCAACCTCTGCCTGCTCGTCGCGGCCGGCTTTGCGATGAGCGGCTGCCAAACCAATCCCGTCACGGGCCGAACGCAGGTCCTCCTCGTGTCCGAAGAGCAGGCGCAGTCGGCTTCGGCACAGGCCTACACCAAGACGATCAGCGATGCACGAGGCAAACGCAAGCTCGACACGAACGCCGCCCGCACCGCGCGCGTGCAGGCGATCACGCAACGACTCGTCGCTCAGGCCGTGCGCATCGTGCCTGGCAGCGCCCAGTGGTCATGGCAAGTGCATGTCCTCGACGACGAATCCGTGAACGCGTGGTGCATGCCGGGCGGCAAGATGGCCGTCTATACCGGCCTCATCACCCGGCTTTCTCCTAGCGACGATGAACTCGCCCAAGTCATGGCCCATGAGATCTCTCATGCACTTCTGCAGCATGGGCGCGAACGCATGTCGCGTGCAGTGGCGACCAACGTCGGTCTCACGATCGGTTCGATCGCCACGGGCGTCAACCTGACCGGACTGGAAAACGTCGCGATGGTGGCGCTGGAACTTCCCAACAGCCGCACGGCCGAGACCGAATCGGATCGACTCGGCATCGAACTCGCCGCACGGGCAGGCTACGATCCGAATGCAGCGGTGAGCTTGTGGCAGAAGATGGCCCGACTCGGCGGCTCCAATACCCCGCAATGGCTCAGCACCCACCCTTCGGACGACGCTCGCATCGCGAACCTGAAGAGCCTCGTCCCTACGATGATGCCGCTCTACCAGGCAGCCACCGGCCGAAGGTAAGTGCCGCGCCCCCGACTGCGCGCGCCGCACGAACGGCCTCCCCGCAACTCAGGCGCCCTGCCGTGCCAGCGCGATCGCCTGGGCGGCGGCATAACCGCTGGCCCAGGCCCATTGGAAGTTGAAGCCCCCCAACTGCCCGGTCACGTCGACGACTTCCCCGATAAAGTACAGCCCCGGCACGCGCTGCGCCGCCATCGTCTTGGAAGAAAGCTCGCGCGTGTCCACGCCACCGCGGGTGACCTCCGCCTTGTTGTAGCCTTGCGTGCCCGCCGGGGACACGCGCCACGCGCGTATGTCTCGGGCAATCTCCCGCAGGCGCTTCTCGGGCAACTCGTTCAATGCGCGCGCGCAGTCGTTCAGCTCGCACCAGGCGGTCGCAAGCCGCCGCGGCCATGAGGCGCCCAAGGCGTTGTCCAGGCGCTGGCGGCTGCTGCGCTGCTCGAGCAGCCAGCGTTCTGCGTCCTGCCCAGGCAGCAGGTCGATGACGAGGTCATCGCCAGGATGCCAATACGAGGAGACCTGCAGGATCGCCGGCCCCGACAACCCCCGATGCGTGAACAGCAGTTGATCGCGAAAACGGCCGTTGCCGCAACTGACCTCGGCCTCCACCGACACACCGGCAAGCGCCCCGAAGCTCCCGAGGAAAGACGCGTCGAACGTCAGCGGCACCAGCGCCGGCTGCGGGTTCACGACCGACAATCCGAATTGCGCCGCCACCCGGTACCCGAACGGCGTCGCGCCGATCTTGGGCACCGTCAGGCCGCCGGTGGCAATCACCAGTGCGGGCGCGGAAAGAACGCCCCGGTCGGTGACCACGCGGAACTCATCCTGTCTCGAGATTTCCCGGATCGAGGTCGGCATGCTCCACTGCACCCCTCCCGCCGCGCACTCCTGCTGCAGCATGGCCACGATCTGGGTAGCCGAGCCATCGCAGAACAACTGCCCGCGCGCTTTCTCGTGATATGCGATCCCGTAGCGCTCCATCAGCTCGATGAAATCGCTCGGCCGATACCGCGCCAGCGCCGAGCGGCAGAAATGCGGATTCTCCGACAGGTAGTTTTCGGGCCGGCAGTGCAGATTGGTGAAATTGCAGCGCCCGCCCCCGGAGATGCGGATCTTCTCGCCGACTTTGGTGTAGTGCTCGATCAAGACGACGCGGCAGCCGAGCTGACCGGCGACTGCGGCGCACATCATGCCTGCGGCCCCCGCCCCGATGATCACCACGTCGAAACGATGAATATTCCCCGTTTCCGTGATCGACAACGAGGCAATGCGATCGCTCATGCCCCGCCCGCACCGCACCGGGCGGCCCGCGAGCGATGACCGGCTATACTATCGGGCTGGCCACAAAGCGCGTATCCAGCGCCGCAGCCAAGGACAATCACGAGGAAGATCATGGATTCGATTTCATCCGCAACACGCAACACACTGTGCCTGTTGGCTGCGCTCGGCAGCGCCGGCATGGCTCACGGTCAGGCCGAAAATTACCCCAGCAAACAGATCCGCATGATAATCGCGCTCGCGCCGGGCGGGGGTGTCGATACCACCGGACGACTGATCGGACAGCGCCTGAGCGAAATGTGGGGACAGTCGGTCGTCGCTGAAAACCGTCCTGGCGCCGGCGGAACGATCGCAACCGACTTGATGGCGCGCGCCGCACCCGACGGCTATACCATGCTGGTAAATTCGTCCGGCATCACCATCACGCCGTCGCTGATGAAAATCCCGTACGACGCCGCGAAGGACATCCTGCCGGTCACCATGGCCGCGATCTCTCCCGGCGTCATGGTGGTGCACCCCTCCGTGCCGGTGAAGAACGTCAAGGAATTGATTGCCTTCGCCAAGTCAAAGCCGGGGGAACTGCTGTTCTCGTCGTCGGGCCAGGGCACCGCGCAGCACCTCACGATCGAGCTGTTCAATCAGATGACCGGGCTCAAGATGACCCACGTGCCCTACAAGGGCACCGCGCCCAGCATTACCGACGTGGTGGGCGGACGCATTGCGCTGACGGTCGCCAGCGTGATCTCGACTCGCCCGATGTTCACGACCGGCAAACTGCGGGCGCTGGCCACCGTGGGGACCAAGCGCACGCCCGCACTGCCCGAGTACCCGACGGTCGCCGAAGCCGCCGGTCTGCCGGGATTCGGCGTGGACCAGTGGTACGGCGTGTTCCTGCCGGGGCAGACGCCGAAGGCAATCGCGGTCAAACTACAGGGCGCGGTGGCCAAGATCATGCTCGACCCCACGACACGCAAGACGCTCCTGGGTCAGGGCCTGGACGTCGTCGCCAATTCGCAAGACGAGTTTGCCAAGGTCTACGCCGCAGAAATCGTCCGCTGGGGTAAAGTCGTGCGGGCTGTGGGTGTCGAAGTAAAGTAGGCAGACGAACAAGGCAACGAAAGGCTGATCCATGACTGACACGCGCGATACGCCCCCCGGCGCCGGCCGCGAGATCGATCTGCAACAGGTCGAGCGACTGATCGCGGCGATCGAGGAGGATCTGGCCAAGGTGCGCAGCGGCTCGGAGAGCGTCGAGGCGCTGCGCAGCGAAGTCGATTCGCTCAAGCAGCTGCTCGATGCATCGGGTCCGTCTCACGAGCCTGTGCATGACAGGCTGCGCAGCATTCATTCGCTGCTGGACGAACTGGTGGACGATGCCATCCAGGGGGCGCGCTACGTGGCCGAGATCGGCCGCATGCTCGGGATGTAGCTCGAAGCCGCCGGCACGCTGCATCGGTCGCGTCCTGCGATCGATGCAGCCGCTCTGGCGCGAACCTCTCCTCATGCGCGAACGCGCCAAGCAATCCCTGCGTTGTTCTCGTTACTCGACGGCGCTCGCTCGCCTCGTGCGTGGTGCCGTGCGGCGACTGCGCTGTGCCGCAGAATAGATACCATTCCGACGCCTGCTGGCCGCTCGCGCGACGTGCCATGATGTCGAACGGGCAGCTGAGACCGAACATCGGGTGACGGCCCCCAAGGCTCGCGCACTCGCCCGCGGCCGGTATGCTGTACAAAGCCACTTACAGATTGTTGCACTTATCCGGTGGTCCAGTGTCCGGCCGAAGCGTTAAATGCACACAGGACGAAAGCCGCATGGCAACGGCGATCTTCGTCCGCACATCTGCACGGAGGTTTGCATGAAACGCACGACGCGCAACCTGCTCTCGCGTCTGACCGCGGCCATCGTTTTCCTGATGCTGGCCTCGGGCTGCTCGACCACGGCAGCCCAATACGGTGAGCCGCGCTTCGACAGCCCCTCGCTCGATGCCATGCTGGCGCCGATCGCCCTCTACCCCGACCCGCTGCTCTCGCACGTTCTCATGGCGGCCACCTATCCACAGGAGGTCGAGGAGGCCGCAGCGTGGCTGCGCGCGCGACCAGGGTTGAGCGGCGACGACGCCGTTCGCAGTTCCGAGAGCTGGGATTGGGATCCGAGCGTTCGCTCCTTGCTCGCCTTTCCCCTGGTGCTCGACACACTGGCCGACAATCCGCGCTGGACGGCCGAAGTAGGCGAGGCATTCCTGGTCCAGCGCGACGACGTGATGGATGCCATCCAGCAGTTGCGCCGGCGCGCCAACGCGGCGGGCACGTTGCGCTCCAGCGAGACCGTGCGCGTCGTGGATACGGACTATGCCATCACGATCGAGCCCGTTGCCGCGCAGACCGTCTACGTCCCCTACTACGACCCCAGAGTGACGTATGGCACCTGGTGGTGGCCCACCCGGCCGCCCATGTACTGGCCGCGCTGGTCGGGCTACTACCACCCGGCGCCGCGCGATACCTTCGTCGTCTGGGGCCCGGGGATTCACATCAGCTCGGGATTTTTCTTCGGTAGCTTCGCGTGGTCCCGGCGTGAGGTGAGAGTGATCGACGTCCATCCCTACTACTACCCGCGCAGGATCATCGTCGAGCGCCCGGGTGGGCCGGGGCGCCCGGTCATCGAGCACCGCACACCCGCCCCGGGCGTCTGGTCGCACGACACACGTCGTCGTCATTTCGATCGCCGTCGGGATGACGATCGCCGAGACTACGGCCGCTGGAACGAGGGCGGACGCCGGGACTACGACCGCCGCGACTTTGGGCGTCAGATGGCGCCACAGTCCCCCGTGCCCGGGGGTTCTTTCGACGACAGGCGTCTGCACCGAGGCGAGCGGGATGCGCGGAACCCTCGCCGTTTCCAAGAACGCCCGCAGCATCCCACTGCCCCGCCGGCGCAGGTAGCCCCCCATCGCGCCCCGGAGCCCGCAGTGGCTGCGCCGCCTCCACCGTCCCCGCCCTTGATGCGACAAGGTCCCGCCGATCAACGAGTCGACGAGCGCTCGATGCGGGATCGCGACCAGCGCATGCGCGGATCGCCAGGCGGCGAACGCAGGGGCGATACGCGCGGACCGGATCGACGCAGCACCGACGATGGAGGCGGCAGAGGCCGCTACTCGGCCGAATCGCAGCGACCGTTCGAACGCTCGGAAGCGCAACGCGCGGAGCGTCCGGGTCGGTCAGCTGTCGCTGCCCCGCCCCAGCCGCCGCAAGTCAACCAGGTCGAAGACCGGCCCGTGCGCAACCGCGGCAGTAGGGAAGCTCGTGACTGACGAGGCAGTCGCCCAGCGTCAAGCTCACTGCGGAAGAAGAAACCGACACCCCAGGGGCTCCCTCGAGTACTCGGCCTCTGACCTGCGGCCAGACGGCGGCAGGCAGGATGACCGGAGGAACCCAGCAGGAACGGGGCAGGGATCGAAGCAGCCGGCGGTCTTCCAGAGCAATGCCAAGTCGGCCGCCGTTGCACTCAGACCCGGCAGCCGACCCACCCTCCCTCAGAGGCGGGCAATCAGTCGCAGCAAGCGCCGCTCAAGCGCTTCGGACAGCCTGCGGGCCGCCCCTCGGGCTCCAGCGGGCAACGATTGACTTCGAACGGCGACCTCTGCAGGAAGCACGTCAACGCGCTGGAACACGCGCCCATGACCCAGAAGAAAAAAAAGAACAGCGAATACGTGGCCGTCGCGCTCAATTCCAGCGGATTTCCGAAGAACAGCATTTCACCCGGATCGAAGAACGCAAAGAACAGCACCTCGGTGACGGCCGCTACCACGAATGCCGGCCAAAGGACCCACATGATGCGCTGTTTCATGTCCCTGCCCTCCTCGAACCGCCGACTCCGGTCTTTCGAGCTACGATCCCCAAACCAATCTCGCTGACTGCTGCTGCGGCACCTGCAATTGGCCGCGGATGCGCCAGTCCCTGCCGGCATTCTCTATGATCACGTGCCAGCGTCCCGCCGCGAGCGAATCGAAGCGCCCCACATGCAGCCCGTTTCCGGCCGGCTGCAGTGTCAGGTGCTGATCGAGCCCTGCTCGGGTCGGATGACTGAGCACGAGCACCAATGATTCCTTGTCCGACAACTGTCCGTGCAATTGCGCCCGGATAGCGCCGCCGGCATAGGTGTCGATGGTCAACTCGCCGCCTATACCCAGTTCCTGCGCCTTGTGAGCGCGGGCAAGTTGCTGGTTCACCGTCAGGCCTTGCTTGTAGTAGTCCTCGGCGACCAGACCGTCCGACGTCGTGACCGCGAGCGTCAGCATGGCGATACCGCCGACGACGGCCGCGCCGGGCGCCACCATGAGAATCCACGGCCAGGGCTCGCGATACCAGGGAAGAACTGTCACCTCGGACATTGGACTGCCTCCGTCAACGCGCGAAGAACACCGACTTCTCGTTCACCGAGAGGGCGGGATCTTCGATCGCGGTCAAATGGAACTGCACAGGATTGGACCCGGCCTTGAGCGACTCCATCGGAGCCCGCACTCGCACCGGGAAGGTCATCGTAGTCGCTCCCGCGACCGCGAGGGGTTTGTCGAGGACGACTTCCATCGGCGCGGCGCCGGTGACATGAACGCGATAGGTGTGAGGACGCTCCTCCGCGTTCATGATCTGCAAGCGATAGATGTTCTCGAGCCGGCCATCCTCGACTTCGCGCACCAGGGTCGCACGGTCGCGGATGATGTTGAGCTTCAGCGGTGTGCGCAGCGACAGGCCGATGGCCCAGGCGGTGACGATCAGGCCGAGCACCGTGGCATATATCATCACTCGCGGCCGGAACACACGCTTGACGACTTTGTCGGCAGGTACGACGCCCGCGATCGCGTTCTCGGTCGAGTATCGAATCAGACCGCGACCGTAGCCCATCTTGTCCATGACCTGATTACAACCGTCGATACATGCCGCGCAGCCGATGCACTCGTACTGCAGGCCGCGGCGGATATCGATGCCGGTCGGACACACCTGAACGCAGATGTTGCAGTCTACGCAGTCGCCGAGCCCCTTCGCCTTGGGATCGACCGATTTTCCGCGAGCGCCCCTCGGCTCGCCGCGCGCTGCATCATAAGTGACGATCAGCGTATCCTTGTCGAACATCACCCCCTGAAAGCGCGCATACGGGCACATGTACTTGCAGACCTGTTCGCGCATCCAGCCCGCATTTCCATACGTGGCGAAACCGTAGAAGAGAATCCAGAACGTCTCCCAGGGGCCGAGACTGAAGGTCGCCACCTCACCCATCAGCACATGAATCGGGGTGAAGTAGCCAACGAAGGTGAATCCGGTCCATGCGGCCAGTGCGATCCACAAGCCGTGCTTGGTCGCTTTCAGACCGAGCTTGCGCAGGCCGAAGCCCTGCTTGTCGAGGCGCATCTGCTTCGTGCGATCGCCTTCGACCATGCGCTCGATCCAGAGAAAGATCTCGGTGTAGACCGTCTGCGGACAAGCATAGCCGCACCACAGCCGCCCACCGATCGCGGTGAAGAGGAAGAGCGAGAGCGCGCTGATCACAAGCACGCCGGTCAGAAAGATGAAGTCCTGGGGCCAGAGCACCAGGCCGAAGATGTAGAACTTGCGCTCGACGAGGTCGAACAACACGGCCTGCCGGCCATTCCACATCAGCCAAGGCAAGCCGTAGAACACCAGCTGGGTGAGCAAGACCAGCGTGGTGCGCCAGGTGGCGAACCAGCCCGTGACGGCGCGCGGATAGATCTTCTGCCGAATCGCGTAAAGCGACTGCTCGGCATCGTCCGCCTCGGGTTTCACCACTTTGAGCTTGCCGCCGGGATTGTCCATGTCGTTTCCATCGCCGTATCACACTGGGCATCGATCCACATGCGCCCGATGCCCAAGTGAATCGGCACCGACGCGCTCACTTGCTAGCGGCTTCGCCCTTGCTCAGATAAAGCACATAGGCCGAGAGCAGGTGCACCTTCGCATCCCCGAGCAACTCCTTGTGTGCCGGCATGATGCCGTTGCGACCTTTCGTGATCGCTTCGATGATCGCCGCTTCGGAACCGCCATAGAGCCAGACCTTGTCGGTGAGGTCCGGTGCGCCGAGCGCCTGATTGCCCTTGCCTTCCGCCCCGTGGCACGCAGCGCAGGCCGCGAACTTCTCCTTGCCTCGCTGGGCGCGCAGCTGATCGTGCGTGCGTCCGGACAGCGACAGCACGAAATTCGCCACGTCCTTCACGTCCTCGGCCGATCCCACCGCGGCACCCATGGGGGGCATGACGCCCATGCGGCCGTCGGCGATGCTGGTCTTGATCAGTTCCGGCGTGCCGCCCCACAGCCAGTCGGTGTCGCGCAAGCTCGGGAACCCGCGCGTTCCCCCGCCATCCGATCCATGACATTGCGCGCAATGATTCAAGAACAAACGCTGCCCCATCTGCTGAGCCTGCGTGTCGGCGGCCACCGCCGTGAGATCCATCTTCAGGTACTTGTCGTACAGCGGCCCGAACTGCTGGTTGGCCTTCGCCATTTCCTCGTCGAACTGCTTCTGCGAACTCCAACCGAAGGCCCCGCCGAAACTGCCCAAACCAGGATAAAGCGCAAGATACCCCAGGGAGAAGATGATGGTCAGATAGAACAGCCACATCCACCACCTCGGCATCGGATTGTTGTACTCGGCCAAGTCCTCGTCCCAGACGTGTCCGGTCGTACCTACCGGTTCCGACTTGGCACGGCGCTTGGTTTGAGCAAACAGAAACACGCCGCAACCCACGATGCTCACGAGGGTGATGCCTGCAATGTACAAGTTCCAGAAATCGCTGGTGAAGTCGGCCATCTCTCTACCCCTTGCGCTCGTCGTTGCGGATGCCGGCACGAGTGGCGACATCTTGTTCTTCATCTTCCAGCACGGAAGTCGCAGCGCGATCGAAGCGCGACCGGCGACTCGGCCCGTAAGCCCACCACACGATGCCGGCAAACGACACGAATGCCAGCAACATGACTATCTCGCGTATCAGATTGATGTCCATGCGGCGCTCCCTACTTGCCGCCGGCGCGAATCGCGGTGCCCAGCACCTGCAGATACGCGATCAGCGCGTCGAGTTCGGACTTGCCCTTGACTTCCTCCAGCGCCCCGGCGATCTCCGCATCGCTGTAGGGCGCGCCCATGGTCCGCAACGCCTGCATCTTCTTCGGGATGATGGCTGCATCGAGCGGCTTGTCGAGCCAGGGATAGGCCGGCATATTCGATTCGGGCACCAGGTCACGCGGATTCAACAGGTGAATCCGATGCCACTCGTCGGAGTAGCGCCCCCCGACCCGCGCCAGATCGGGGCCCGTGCGCTTGGACCCCCACTGGAACGGCCGGTCGTACACGAACTCGCCGGCGACCGAGTACGGTCCGTAACGCTCGACCTCGGCACGGAAGGGGCGAACCATCTGGGAATGACAGTTGTAGCAGCCTTCGCGGACATAAATGTCGCGCCCTGCGAGCTGTGTCGCGGAATAGGGCTTCAATCCGGACACCGGCTCGGTGGTCGACTTCTGGAAGTAGAGCGGAACGATCTCGACCAGACCGCCGACGCTGATCACCAGGATCACCAGAACGATCAACCAGCCGACGTTCTTCTCTATTGTGGCGTGCGAAAAACTCATTTCATGCTCTCCCGAATGCGCGCGGCATCAATGAGCCGCTGCGGGCTTGAGTTGAGGGATCGGGGCTTCGTTGTACGCCTTGCTGCCCGCCACGGTCTTCCACACGTTGTAAGCCATGATCAGCATGCCGGCGAAGAAGACCACGCCACCGAGCAGCCGAATCATGTAGAAGGGATAGGTCGCCTTCACCGATTCGACGAACGAGTAGGTAAGCGTTCCGTCGGAATTGACCGCGCGCCACATCAGGCCTTGCATCACGCCGGCGATCCACATGGCGGCGATATAGAGCACGACCCCGATCGTGGACACCCAGAAGTGAAGGGTGATCAGCCGGGTGCTATACATCTCGGTGCGCCCGTACATGCGGGGGATGAGGTAGTAGAGACTGCCGATCGAGATCATCGCGACCCAGCCGAGCGCTCCCGAGTGCACATGGCCCACGGTCCAGTCGGTGTAGTGCGACAGCGCGTTCACCGTTTTGATCGACATCATCGGACCTTCGAAGGTCGACATGCCGTAGAAAGACAGCGAGGTGATCAGGAACTTGAGGATCGGATCGGTGCGCAGCTTATGCCATGCACCCGAGAGCGTCATGATGCCGTTGATCATGCCACCCCAGGAAGGTGCCAGCAGAATCAAGGAGAACAGCATGCCGACCGATTGCGCCCAATCGGGCAGCGCCGTGTAGTGCAAGTGGTGCGGGCCGGCCCACATGTAGGTGAAGATCAGGGCCCAGAAGTGCACCACCGAGAGCCGGTACGAGTACACCGGACGCTCGGCCTGCTTCGGAATGAAGTAGTACATCATGCCGAGGAAGCCGGCCGTGAGAAAGAAACCGACCGCGTTGTGGCCGTACCACCACTGCACCATGGCATCCTGCACGCCCGCGTAGGCCGAGTACGATTTCCAGAAGCTGACGGGCATCGCCGCGCTGTTCACCACATGCAGCACCGCGACGGTGAGAATGAATGCGCCGAAGAACCAATTGGCGACGTAGATGTGCGGGGTCTTGCGCTTCACGATCGTGCCGAAGAACACCACGGCGTACGAGACCCACACGAGCGTAATGAGAATGTCGATGGGCCACTCGAGCTCGGCGTATTCCTTGCCGCTGGTGTAGCCCAAGGGAAGCGTGATGGCCGCCAACAGAATGACGAGCTGCCATCCCCAGAAGGTGAAAGCCGCCAAGCCGCTGCCGAAGAGCCGCGCCTGACAAGTGCGCTGGACGACATAGTAGGAAGTCGCGAAGAGCGCGCAACCGCCGAAGGCGAAGATGACCGCATTGGTGTGCAAAGGCCGCAATCTCCCATACGAGAGAAAGGAAGCCGCATTGAGCTCGGGCCAGATCAGCTGGGCAGCGATGATCACCCCTACCAGCATGCCGACAATGCCCCATATCAGCGTCATGATGGCGAATTGGCGCACCACCTTATAGTTGTAGGTCGTCTCCATGAAGCACTCTCCGAAATAACTTCCCTGATGTTATGAGCCTGCAGCGCTGTCCGGCTTGACGAAAGTCAAGCCGGACAGCGCCGGTGCAACGACGACTCTAGAAGCGCCAGCCGAGGCCGACACCGACCAGCCACGGATCGATCTTGAGGTTCGCTGCGCGGACACCACCGGCGAAGAGATCGGCGTCGATCTTCACCTTCTTGGCATCCAGGTTGACATACATGTTCTTGGAGATCTTGATGTCCGCCCCCACCTGCAGAGCGAGACCGACGCTATCCCTCTCCATCGTGATCGCCCCGCCGGCGAGATTCACGCTCGAGAAACGGGTGTAGTTCAGACCGATGCCGACGTAGGGCTGAAAGGTGGCCTTCGGCATGAAGTGATATTGCAGCAGCAGGGTCGGAGGCAGATGCTTGACGCTGCCGATCGAAGCGCCATTCAGCGCCACGTCGTGCTTTTGCGGATAGGTGAGAACCAGTTCCAGTGCCAGGTTGTCGGTCATCCAGTAGCTCAGATCCACCTCGGGGATCCACCGATCCTCGACATTCACGTTCAGATTCGGCGACGTGGCCGAATCCACGCTCATGTAGAGGGCGCGCACACGAACCCCGAATTCTCCCTTCTCGGCCGCTACGGGCGCGGACACCGCCATCGCGCAGGCGAGGGCCAACCATTTTTTGGAGTGTTTCATCACTGCTCCTATTCGACGTTTGTTCTTGCTACCAAAAGAAAACGCACGGCCGCCAATGAGTTGCGACGTTGCAAAAAAATTTTACGTACGGCCTCGATGCGCCAGTTGATCCAAGTCAACATTGGCGGGCAAACCCCGGGCCGTAGCGGGTATGCAGCAGAAACGCAACACTGCGCCGAGCGCGAAACGGAGGGGCCGACGGCCGGAATAAAACAAGGCTGACGCCCGATGCTTCGGGTGCTTTGCGCTCTGCGCCCCGGGCCGCAGTTGATTTTTCTCAATCCGGCCCCGGACTCCGGAGTGCCAGGACCGGGCCATGCCCGCAGCTGGGCTAAACTTCGGCGAGTGCATTCGATTGGCTGAAAGTTCCATGACTGCTGCCGACATCCGCGCGCTGCTACTGCAAAGCTTCCCGACCCTCACAGCGCTCAGTCCTGCGCACATGGAACGACTGCTCGCCGGCTCAGCGCTGCGTCAGGCGCCCGACGGCGCGGTCTTGTTCATGCCCAAGCAACGCTGCGAAGGCTTCCCGCTGGTTCTGCGCGGCAGCGTGCGCGTGAGCAAAACCAGTCCGAACGGACGCGAGATCGTCCTGTACCGGGTAGAGCCCGGAGAAGGCTGCATCATGTCGGGGGGCTGCCTATTGGGCGAAGCCGACTACGCAGCCACCGCCATAACCGAGGGCGATGTCATGCTGCTCGCCGTGCCGGCCAACGTGTTCCGGGAACTGATCCTCGCCAGTGCGCCGTTTCGCACCCTGGTGTTCGGCATGTACGGACGGCGCCTCGCCGAGATCATGGAACTGGTCGAAGAAATCGCTTTTCGCAAGCTCGATGCGCGCTTGGCGAACCTGCTTGCGCACCGCGGCCCGGTGATCGCGGAGACTCACCAGAAGCTGGCCGACGAATTGGGCAGCGTGCGGGAGGTCGTCAGTCGCACGCTGCGCAGTTTCGAGCAGCGCGGCTGGATCCGGCTCGAGCGCGAACGCGTGACCGTACTGAACGCGAAGGCGCTCGAGGACTTGGCGACGACGACTGCTTGAGCCGCGACTAAGGCTGAGCCTGATGGAATACCAGGAAGTACTGGTGCGGCAAGAATCCATGTTCGGTCGTCAGCGCGTAGCCCGCCTGACGAAACTCTTCGCGTACCCGTTCGGGCAAAATGCGCCCGCTCGGCGGCGGCCCGATCGGCGACTGCATGCGAAAGTCGATCACGGCAATGCGTCCGCCGGGTTTCAGCGAGTTGCCCAAGGCACGCAGATACCTTTCCCGGTCGCCGACGTGATGGTACACATCGACGAACAGGATCAGATCGACTTTCTCCGGCAGGCGCGCGTCGGATGCGCTCGCCTGCACAGCTGAGACATTCTTCAATCCTTCGCGCTTGGCCCGCTCGGTCAGATGCTTCACCATGTCGGGCTCCGTATCGACGGCGTACACCCGCCCTTTCGGCAGCCTGTGCGCCAGGCGCGCGGCGAAGTAGCCCGTGCCCGCGCCGATGTCGGCGACTACCGCGTCGGGCGCCAGGTTCAACGCCTGGATGACTTCATGCGGCTTCTGCCAGGCGTCGCGCTTGGGATCGTCGAACACCGCCGACCACTTGGAAGCATCTTGAAAGCTGTGGTGATGGGTATGGGGTGTTTGCGCCGCCGAACCGAACGGCCACAGCAACAGCCCCAGCAGTAACGTCAGTGTGCCACCTGCGAACATCGTTGCGTTCCTTGGTTGTCCCGGATCGTCGCGATCGTGTGGCGCCGTGAACAAGGAATTGTCTTTGTTCGCGACACCACCGATCGAATCATCGGCGCAGTTACTGCGCTTGAGTCTCTGCCGGCTGCGAACCATGCATCGGCCCCATGCCGCGACCCATGCCATGGCCCATTCGATGACCGTGGCCCTGCCCCCTGTCGCCGCCCTGCTCGACCGCGCGTTTGTGCATCTGAGCGCGATTGGCCAGCGCGAGCTGCTGCCGCTCTTCCGGCGTCGCGTTGCGCATTTTCTCGCGGAACGCCTGGCGTTCATCCTGCGACATCGCGCCTGGGCCCGCCGCCGGGCCGTGCCCATGCCCCGACATGCCGCTTTGCGCCGCATCGCCTGTCGGCCCGCCACGCGCGCCCATCGGGCAGCCCGCGCCCTGCGTGCCACTCGACTGCCCCTTCCCCGCCATCGAACCATGTCCCATGCCTGCCTTCATTGCATGGCCCATGCCGCCCTGACCGCTCTGATGAGCAAGCGCACTCCCGCCCACCAGAATCATGCTGACTGCCCCCGCAAGGCCCATCGCAAGCTGTTTGGATACTTTCATCGCTGTCTCCTGAGTTGTCGGATGTCGAGGCGACTCGCTCATCCTTATCTGCCTCGACGCACAACCATTAAACCGCCTTCGTGTAAGGAAAGCATTGCGACGACCCGCCTTTGCGTATCGTCGCGTTGCGGACGATGTTTTGTTACGCTGGGATACAATTTCCGTGCTGTACCTGCCGGCTTCTCCGGTATACCGATACGCACGAGAGCCAATTCAAGCCTTCGACATGCCCACACCGGACAGCGTTCTAATCGTCGACGACGACGCCGAAATCCGCACCCTGCTCACCGAGTACTTCGAGCGCAACGGATTTCGCGCCCTCGCCGTGCCCGATGGTCGCGGCATGCGAGCGGCATTGAAAGGATCGCATCCCGACATCGTCATCCTGGACTTGATGCTGCCGGGAGAAGACGGCCTAGCACTGTGCCGGGATCTGCGTTCTCAGTCGAACCTGCCCATTCTCATGTTGACTGCACGCGGCGACGATACCGATCGCATCGTGGGGCTGGAGATGGGTGCCGACGACTACGTGCCCAAGCCGTTCCACCCGCGGGAACTGCTCGCCCGCGTCAAGAGCATCCTGCGACGCGCGCGCGCATTGCCCGAGAACCTTCAACCCGATCGCGTACGCGCCTTCCGGTTCGCCGGCTGGACCCTCGACGTTCCCACCCGCACGCTGACCGCGCCGGACGATGTGCTGGTCGACTTGAGCGGCACGGAGTTCCGCCTGCTGCGCACCTTTCTCGACCATCCCAACCGAACCCTCACCCGCGACCAGCTGATCGAGCTCATGCTCGATCGGGACGCCGGCCCCTTCGATCGCGCGATCGACGTGCAGGTCAGTCGGCTGCGGCATCGGCTCCGCGACAGTGGCAAGGAGCCCGTGCTGATCAAGACCGTCCGCGGCCAGGGCTACGTGCTGGCCGCCGCCGTCGAACCGGTGAGCTGATGCGCTGGTTGCCCCGATCGCTGTTCGGCCGCTTGATGCTCGCGGTCTTGAGCATTCTGGTGGTGGCGTTGCTGGCGAGCCTCGGGCTGCACATGCACGAGCGGGGCGAACTGCTGATGCAGGCAAGCGGCATGCGGGCCGCCCAGCGCGTCGGCGACATCGTCAAGCTGCTCGATACCGTGCCGCCAGCCGATCGCGACAACATCGCGCGGGTGCTCAGCGCGCCGCCGCTCAACGTGACAATGCGAGGCCCTGCCGTATTGGCCGCGAGCGATGAAGAAGAAGCGGCCGGGCGCTCGCTTCTGTTCGGGGCGATGCTGCGCCGGCAACTGGGCGAGCAGCGTGCCATGCGCGTGCGGGTGAGCGAAGCAACCACCCCGCTGCCCATGGGCCAGGGCGCAGGCAGCGGCGGGCCCATGAGCGGGCCGATGGGAATGCATCGAGGCTCGGGCGCTGGTGTTCCGCCTTACGGACCAGGCTACATGCGCCAGCCCGGCATGGCCTTCACGGCGCAGGTGCAGCTGAGCGACGGCGCCTGGGTAACGATCGAGAATCGTCAGCCCGCTCAGCTCGCCAACTGGCCCTACCGGCTCGTATGGAGCATCGTGATCCTGCTGGCGGCGGCCGTGGCCGCAGCGCTCCTGGCCGTACGCTGGGCGACCCAGCCACTCGCCGCGCTGGCCAACGCTGCGGACGAACTGGGCCGCAACGTCAATCGTCCGCCACTGCCCGAGACGGGCCCTCAGGAAGTCGCGAAGGCCGCTCGCGCCTTCAACACCATGCAGGCCAGGCTGATCGAGTACGTGCGCAGTCGAACCCACACGCTGGCCGCCATGTCGCACGACCTCAAGACGCCGATCACGCGGCTGCGACTGCGCTCCGAGATGCTCGACGACCCGAAGCTGCGCGAGCGTTATTCGCACGATCTGCAGGAGCTCGAAGCGATGGTGACCTCAACGCTGGACTTCCTGCGCGGGATCGACAACGAGGAACCGGCAAAGCCGATCGATGTGATGGCGATGCTCGAAAGCCTGCAGGCCGATCTCGTCGAAGCAGGTTCGCAGATCACGCTCGAAGGCCGGACCGACCGACCCTATGTCGGCCAGCGCTCGGCGCTGCGCCGCTGCCTGACCAATCTTCTGGAGAACGCGATCAAGTACGGAACGCGCGCGCACGTCGTGATCCAGGATGCGCCGACGGCGCTCCTCGTATGCATACGGGATGAGGGCCCCGGCATCGAGACGACACAGCTCGAGCGAGTCTTCGAGCCGTTCTACCGCATCGAAAGCTCGCGCAGCCGGGAGACAGGCGGCACGGGCTTGGGCCTGGCGATCGCACGCCAGATCGCGCGAGCTCACGGCGGCGACGTGCGGCTGTTCAATCGCACCGAGGGCGGCCTCGAGGCCAAGCTGAGCCTGCCTCGAGACTGAAACGCCGCGCTACTTCTTGGGCGGGGTCGTATCGTCGTCCATCAGGATGCGGTGCGCCGGGCCGTCCATGTCGTCGAACTGGCCGCCTCGCAGGGCCCACCAGAAGAGCCCACCGACCAGGAATACGACCACCACGGACAGAGGCACCAGCAGGTAAAGGATATCCATGGGTCAAGCCGAATTCATGACTGGTGCGCGCGTCGGCGCCTCGTCCGTTACGCAGGTCGGCCGCTCAGCCACGGAACGCCACAGTGCCGGGTGCGCCGCGCGCAATGCGTTCAGCACCACGATGATCGAGCTCAATGCCATGCCGACGCTCGCCATCAGGGGTGTGACAATCCCCGCGACCGCGGCAGGCACCGCGATCACGTTGTACAAAGTTGCCCAAGCGAGATTCTCCTTGATGATCCGATCTGTCTTTCGAGCCACCATGATGCTGTCGTGCAGACGTCCGAGCGCCGAGTCGGCAAGAATCACATCGGCGCTGCTGCGCGCAATGTCGGCGCCGGTCCCCATGGCCACCGAGACTTGGGCCTGGGCGAGCACAGGCGCATCGTTGACGCCGTCACCCACCATTGCCACCACCGCCCCTGCCGCTTGCAGCTCGCGCACGAACTGGTACTTGTCTTCCGGCCGGGCTTGCGCCCGCACGTGCTCGATTCCGAGTTCGCCGGCCGTATAGTGCGCGACGCCGCTGCGGTCGCCCGTCAGCAGCCAAACCTCGCGCCCTTCGGCGCGCAAGGCATCGATCAGCGCGCGAGCCTGGGGTCTGATCTTGTCGCTCAGCGTGAAGAGTGCGATCCAGCCTGCCTCGTCTCCCAGGGCCACCACTTGCATGTGATCCGCGATGCCTTCGAGTTCGGGCGGCATGGATGCGCCCGAGAGCTCACCGACGAAGTCGAGCCGGCCGATCCGGATCCGCCGACCGTGCAATGCGCCTTCGATCCCCGCACCGGCGACATCGCGTGCATCGCGCAGGTTGGGCTCGGCCTCGCATGCCTGCTGCCGGGCGCTGTCCGAGAATGCGCGCGCGAGCGGGTGCCTCGAATCGCGCTCCATGCCGGCTGCGATGGCAAGGCTTGCGCGGCTGTCCAGAGAACCGAGTGGGATCACCCGGACGAGTTCCAGTTCACCGGCCGTAAGGGTGCCGGTCTTGTCGAAGACGAAATGTGTGGCACGCGCCAGCGTCTCCAAAGCATGCCCGCGCGTAATCAAGACCCCCAGGCGCGTGAGCGATCCGGTGGCCGCCGCAAGCGCAGCCGGCGTGGCCAGGGAAAGCGCGCAAGGGCAGGTGATGACCAACACGGTGACTGCGATCGCCACGGCTCGCGAGGGATCGATGAACCACCAGGCGACGCCGGCAGCCACGGCGATGAGGAGAATGACCGCCACGAAGCCCGCTGCGATGCGATCGGCCAGCTGGGCCAGACGGGGCCGATCGAGCGATGCGCGATCGAGCAGTCGACCGATCCCGGCCACGACCGTGTCGGCGCCCACTTGCCGCACCACCATCACCAGCCGGCTGGCCATGTTGACCGATCCGCCGGTCAGCGCGGCTCCGGCGCTCTTCGACACGCGCCGCGACTCGCCGGTGAGCAAGGATTCGTCGACCTCGCTTGCGCCGGATTCGACCAGGCCGTCGGCGGGGACGACCTCGCCCGCGGCGATGGCGACGCGATCCCCGGGAACGAGTTCGGCCACGGCGACGCGCCGACTGATCTCGCCATCGGCGGTCGACTCGAGTCGCGAGGCCACCGCCGGCAGCAGCCGACCCAGACGCTCGGTCGCCTCGCCGGCGCGGGCTCGCAACATCCCCTCGATGTGGCGCGCAGCGAGCAGCAGGAACACGAACATGGTGATCGAATCGAAATAGACCTCGCCCACGCCGGAGAACGTGGCCCGGAAACTCGCCACCGAGGCCACGATGATCGCCAGCGCCACCGGCACGTCCATGCCCACGGTGCGCGCCCGCAGATCACGCAGGGCGCCGCTGAAGAACGGCACCGACGAAAACCCGATCACCGGCAGCGTCAACAGCAGGCTCGCCCACCGCATCAGCCCCTCGATGTCCGCGGTCATGTCGCCGTTCGAGAGATAGGCAGGAACCGCGTACATCATCACCTGCATCATCCCGAATGCCGCCACGAAGAGCCGCCACAGGGAAGTCCGGGAGTCTCGTCGCCGCTTGGCATCCGAACGGCGCGGGTCGAAGGGCTCCGCGTCGTAGCCAATGGCACGGATCGCCGCCACGATCGCGCTCAAGCGAATGGCGCTGTCATCCCAGCGCACGTAGGCACGCTGGGTACTGAAGTTCACCGACGCTTCGTGAACCCCCTCCAACGCCTGCAGACGGCGCTCGATGAGCCAGATGCAGGCCGCGCAGGTCACGCCTTCGAGCAGCAACGAGACTTCGAGCATGCCATCCTGGCTCGGCTGCACGACCGCCTGCCGGTAAGCCGGCGAATCGAGCACGCTCAGATCCTGGTCGACGGCCGACCGCACGGCGGCGGCGGAACGTCCCGGATTGGAACGACGCTCGTAGTAGGCGCCCAGACCGGCGCCCGCGATCGCCTCGGCGACAGCCTGGCACCCCGCACAACAAACCGCCCGCTCCGCACCTGCGATGCGCGCTCGGAAATGGCCTTGCAGCGGCAGCTTGTCGCCGCAGTGATAACAGCTGCCGAGGTCCGGCATGGGCGCGGTCGCGCGGATACTCATGGCTCTCCAACGATGACGATCGGCCGGCGTCGCTGCGGGCAGACGATCTCGACAATGACGAACGGCGATGATGGCGCAAAGCGATGGGGCGCGATTGACTTAAATCAACGGGGCCGAGGCTGCTTTCGCTGTCGAACCCGCGTCCGTAGCCTTGCCCGGACATGTGCGTCAGCAGGGCCAGAAAACGGCGGCAGCACGTCGAGGCGAGCCGCTGAGACCGGTACAATGGTGACCATCGATTGCAACCCCAGTCATCAATCGAGCGTGGTCGGATCGATACCGCACGCTCGGGCATCACGGAGGCGCCATGCAGGATTCGTCTGAACCGAAATGGAAATTCCACGGCGTGCGTGTGGTCAAGAGCACCGAACTCGACGTCAACACCGCGCAGACAGCGGGCATGAACCGCGCCGCCGCCATCACGAACGCCCGCACCGGCGCCGAGAAGCTCTGGGCCGGCACGGTCGTCATCCATCCCAAGGCGAAGACCGGCGCCCACCATCACGGGCCGGTGGAAAGCGTGATCTACGTCGTGAGCGGCCGCGCCCGGATGCGCTGGGGAGACAAGCTCGAGTTCACCGCCGAGGCCGGGCCGGGCGATTTCATCTATGTCCCGCCCTACGTGCCGCATCAGGAGATCAACGCCAACGACGACGAGCCCCTGTCTTGCGTGCTCGTGCGCAGCGGCCAGGAGCCGGTCGTGGTGAACCTCGACATCCCCGTGGTGGAGAAGCCCGAGAACGTGCACTGGGTGGACAACATCCATCCGGCACCCAAACCCGAGTCCTGCAGCTAGCGTCCTGAGTCGGCAATACGCTGAACGACAGGGCCGAGAAGCGACGCCAGACCTTGTCGGAAATCCTCGCCAGGTGGCCAGCCTGGCGGCGGTTTGCTTCGCGTCTGACACCGATTTCGACGCTTTTGCCCCTTCGACACCGTTCGGCCACTCGCCGACGAAGCTCCGTCGCAGGACACGAGCGCACCGCGCTCACCTGAGCTTGCGCCGACAACGGATCGGAGCAGGCAACACGCCGGCCCCATCGCCCTGCGCTAGACGCTAGCCGCGCGCGCCTCCAGACGCCTACCCCAGCGGCTCTCCGGGGACTTCAGCACACGCCGTTCGGCGAGGTAATGCCGGGCACGGGCGCCATCGCCCGAGCGCAACGCTGCTTCGATCGAGGTGAGCGTGAGCAGATCGCGCTGCGCATGACTGCCGCCGAACCGGTTGGCGACATCGCGCACGGGCTCGATGAGGTCGATCGCCTGCTCGTACCTCGCCTGCGAGAACGCTTCGGCCGCATCGACCAGGGGCAGGCCCACGTCTCGGCTCATCGCCGCGAGGAGGTCGTCGCCGCTCGACGTCCGCCGCATCGCCTGCTTGAGCGAGCCAAGGTCGTCGCGACGACCACAGGCAGCGAAGGCAAGCGCGGCATGGAAATCGTTGAAGGCGTAGTAGCCTGCCTCGGCCTCTAGCTGAGCCGCCCATTCATCGGCGACGACCTCGAATCGCCTGCCGATATCGACGCCTTCGAGGCTCAAGCGCCAGAGCAACGCACTGGCATCGACCAGCGACAGCAGCATGGACGAGGCCTCAGGATGAACCCCTGCGTCATACAGTTCGAGCACTTTGTCGAAGCGCCCCCCATCCATGTAGAACAAGGCGAGGTGCCACCAGTTGTGAAAGGCGAATCCATTGTCGGGCGCCCAGTCCTGCTGGCGCGACTCCAGCCAAGTCATGCCCTCCTCGATGCGTCCTTGCATTTCCATCACATGGGTCGCAGCGTGCACCGCCCAGCCGTCGCGCGGCTCGATCTCCAGCGCGCGGCGCGCCTCGATCTCGGCCTGAGGGTATTGATTCATCTCCTCCAGTCCGAATGCATGCATGCCGAGCACGTAGGAATAGCCGGGCATGTCCGCATCCCAATGCGGCAACACGCGCGTCACCCGGTTGCGCAGGTTGAGCGCGTCGCCACGATAGAAATCCATCAGATGCCCCACCTGCAAAGCCAGGGCATCACGTGGATGATCGATCAAGATCCGGTCCAGCGTACGGCACGCGCCATGCCAATCTTTGGCCAGCAACTGCTCCGTCGCTCGCATCAATCGCCGCTCCCGATCCGAGGCCTGATCCGAGCGCGAGGACGCGGCGCTCAGGCACGCCTGCACGGGTTCGAGGAACTTGCGTTCCCCGAGCGTGTAGAGCACCAGGGCCTTCATCAACTGCCCGGTGACGAAATCGGGATCCTCGGCGAGCGCGGCGTCGAGTGTCGCGATCGGATCTCCGACATAGGATTGGAACTGCTGCAATGCAGTCTCGTAGTGCTGCAGCGATTCGGCGCGACCGGCACTGACCGGAACGCCTCGAGCATCGAGTCTCATGTTCGTCCCCTTCGGCGTGTGGCTGTTCGGGTGCAACAGGATAGTAGCTGCGATGCAGCCCCAGGCAGGAGCCGAAGCCGTTACACCGGGCTGCACTTCCGCCCATATCGGCTTGCCGCTGTCATCGGGCAACGGACAGGCGCAATCGAGTCGACGACCCTGCGCATGCCAAACCGCATGCTAACGCCTAAGGACCACGGACGGGGCACGGGAAAACCCGCAATCAGCCACAGCGGATGGACAGCCGCACTCGCAGCCGAAGTAACCGTACGGAGGAATCCTGGCGGCACGCTGTACGTGAAACTCGCAGCCGCGCTCGAGTTGCGCCGGACAGACCCGCGGTCGGAGGCCCTGCACGAATCCGGCAACCGCGAACTCAGTTCAGCGCGGCGATGCTGCGCAGGAGGTTGGCCATCTCGATCGCTGCCTCGGCGCATTCGGCGCCCTTTTGCGCCATCCGCACCTCGGCCTGCTCGTCCGTCTCGGTGGTCAGCACGCCGTTGGCGATCGGGATGCCGGTGTCGAGTTGCACGTTCATGATGCCGCTCGCCGACTCGTTGGAGACGACTTCGAAGTGATAGGTCTCGCCACGAATGACCGCGCCCAGCGCCACCAAGGCATCGAAGCGTCCGCTATGGGCGAGCCGCTGCAGCACCAAGGGCAATTCGAGAGCGCCGGGCACGCTGACGATCAGCACCGACTCGTCTGCAACACCGTGCTTGCGCAGCGCCGCGGTACAGCCCGAGAGCAGCCCCTCGCCGACATCGCGATTGAAGCGCGCCATCGCGATCCCGATGCGCAGTCCTGTCCCGTCGAGCTTGGGTTCGATTTCCTCGATATTGTCGAAACGTGCCAAGGCGCAAACTCCTTTTTTCTTACTCGCCGGGCTTGAGATAGCCGGTGACCTCGAGATCGAATCCGACCATGCTGGGCATCTTGCGCGGCAGCGCCATGAGCCGCATGCGCATGACGCCGAGATCGCGCAGGATTTGGGCCCCGATGCCGTAGGTGCGCAGCGTGACCGACGAACCGCTGTCGCGCTGCTCGGTCGTACGCGCGCGCTCAAGCAGATCCGCTCCGGCTTCGGTGCGATGCAGCAGCACGATGACGCCCGATTCGCTGGCTGCGACCGCCGCCATGGCGTCGTTCAAATTCCAGGAATGACGCTGACTTTCGATGTCCAGGAGGTCGACTGCCGACAAGGGCTCGTGGACCCGCACCAGGATCTCCTTCTCGGAAGAGATGGTGCCGCGCACGAGCGCGAAATGGGTCTCGTCGGAAATCTTCTCGGTATAGGCAACCAGATGGAAGCGGCCGTGGAAGGTCTCGATCGAGCGCTCGTAAGCGCGGGTGACGAGCTTTTCGGTCCGGCTGCGGTGCTGGATCAGATCGGCGATCGTACCCACCTTCAGGCCGTGGAGCGCCGCGAATTCGAGCAGATCCGGCAGGCGCGCCATCTCGCCGTCATCCTTGAGGATCTCGCAGATGACTGCCGCCGGCATCAGCCCCGCCATTGACGCGAGATCACAGCCGGCCTCGGTGTGTCCGGCACGCACCAGCACGCCGCCAGGCTGGGCGGTGAGCGGAAAAATGTGGCCGGGCTGAACGATGTCGCGCGCACTGGCATCGGCCCGCGTGGCCGCGCGCACGGTCTGCGCCCGGTCGGCCGCCGAGATCCCGGTGCTCACACCCTCGGCCGCCTCGATCGACACGGTGAATGCCGTCCGGTGCGGAGACCGGTTGTTGGTCACCATGGGCGGCAGCTCGAGTTGTCGACAACGCTCCTCGGTCAACGTCAGGCAGATCAGCCCGCGGCCGTATCGCGCCATGAAGTTGATCGCATCCGCGCTCACGAACTCGGCGGCCAGGACCAGATCGCCTTCGTTCTCGCGCTCCTCGTCGTCGACGAGTATGACCATCTTGCCAGCGGCAAGATCGGCAATGATTTCGTGCGTGGGGCTGACAGCCATGATGGAGTTTCAAGATGGGATGGCGCGGTAACGACGCGCCACCGCGGGACGCCGCGATTCTAGCACCCCCGGCAGCGACCGCCGCACCGCGCGGTGGAGGCGCGATGCAATCGGCAATGGGCAACGAACCCCTGACTCAGCCCACTACCCGCTATGCAGGCGCTCCAGGTAACGAGCCACCAGATCGACCTCGAGGTTGACTCGCGCCCCCGGTGCCAGTCCGCCGAGATTGGTTGCCCCGAGCGTATGGGGAATCAGATTCACCCGGAACACGTCGTCCTCGATCGCATTGACGGTCAGGCTGACTCCGTTGACCGTGATCGAGCCCTTCTGCGCAACGTAACGGCTCAGTCCCTCGGGCAAGCCGACCGCCAGCAGACGGTTGTCGCCCACAGGCTCGAACAGGGTCACGACCCCCGTGCCGTCGACATGACCGCTGACCAAGTGCCCGCCCAACCGATCGGACAGGCGCATCGCCTTCTCGAGATTCACCTGCGCACCGGGCTGGAAACCGACGGTGCAAGAGATCGTCTCGGGCGAGACGTCGACGGCGAACCCGTCGGGCGACAACGCAGTCACCGTGAGACAGACGCCGTTGACCGCGATGCTGTCGCCGAGCGCGACATCCTCGAGATCCAGGCCCGATGCCCCGATGACGAGGCGCACACCCTGGGAGCCGGGCTGGGCTTCGCGCACTTTTCCGACTGCCGCGACGATACCGGTGAACACATGCACTCCTCTTCTTCAGCCCGTCGCACCGCGCCGATCACGGCTGCGCTGGGGCGATACGGGCGATGATACGCAGATCCCTCCCGACCCGACACAGATCGTAGAGGTCGAGTTCCCGCCGCTGCGCCAGCGTATCGAGCGCAGGCAGATCGAACATGCCACGCGCCCGGTCGCCCACCAGACTGGGCGCCATGTAGAGAACCAACTCATCGACCAGTCCTGCGCGCAGCAATGACCCGTTGAGCTTGAAACCGGCCTCGACATGAAGCTCGTTGATCTCGCGCCTGCCCAGTTCGACCATGAGCGCGTCCAAGTCCACCTTGCCGCTCGCATCCGGCAAGAGCAGCACTTCGACGCCCCGTGCCTCGAGCTGACTGCGCTTGTCCGGATTGTCTTGCGCGGCGACCAGCAGCGCCGACCCATCGCCGAGAATCTTCGCCTGCAGCGAAATCTCCATCCGGCTGTCGATCACCAGTCGCGGAGGCTGCCGCGGGGTGGCGACATCGCGCACCGTCAGCTGCGGATCGTCGTCCCGAACCGTCCCTATCCCGGTCGCGAGCACGCACGCGCGCGCGCGCCACGCGTGGCCGTCCCGGCGTGCTTCGGGGCCCGTGATCCACTGGCTCACGCCGTTGAGCAGAGCCGTCTTGCCATCCAGCGTCGAAGCCACCTTGAGCCGCACCCAGGGACGCCCTCGACGCATGCGATGGACAAAACCGATGTTGAGGTCGTGCGCCTCGGTCTCCAGCACACCGCACTCGACGTCGATGCCGGCCGCGCGCAGCTTTTCCAGCCCGCTTCCCGCCACGCGTGGATTCGGATCGGCAATGGCCGCGATCACCCGCCGCACGCCTGCCGCGATCAGCGCATCGGCACAAGGCGGCGTGCGTCCGTGATGACTGCAGGGCTCGAGGCTGACGTAGGCGGTCGATCCGCGCGCCGCCTCGCCCGCCGCTCGCAAGGCAACCACCTCGGCGTGGGCTTCCCCGGCCCGTTCGTGCCAGCCTTCGCCAATCACGACGTTGTCGCGAACCAGCACGCAGCCCACCCTGGGATTGGGGGTGGTGGTGTAGAGGCCACGCTCGGCCAAGCGCAGCGCGTGCGCCATGTGTTCACGGTCGTCCGCAGTGATCACGATCGTCTACCTCGAAAACCGAACGGTGCGGCAACGGCATGCCGGTGTGCCCTGCATGCCAGGGGGCGCGTCGAACTATGACGCCGCCCATCGCGTCGAGCGGCCGCGAAAGCCGCCTGCCTACCCCCCTCGGCACAGAACGCGAATAGAACCCGCGAGCATTCCCGGCGAAGCCAAGCCAAGCATCGATTCTCGGCATCGTAAGCGCAGTCCATCCGGCCTCTGCGCGCTAAGCCTTGGAGCGCCCGCCGTCGGGCTGCTGCACTTCCTGCAGGACATCGCGAAAATCGTCGATGCCCTGGAAGGCTCGATAGACCGACGCGAAGCGGATGTAGGCGACCTGATCGAGCTTGTACAACTCTTCCATCACCATGTCGCCGATCCGGCGCGCCGGCACTTCACGCACGCCGAGCGCCAACAGATTCTGGATGATGCGTTCGACCGCCTCGTCGACTTTCTCGGTGGGCACCTTGCGCTTGTGCAGGGCGCGCCGGAAGCCTGTCATCAGCTTGTCGCGGCTGAACTCGGTGCGACGTCCGTCCTGCTTGACCACCTGCGGCAGGCGCAGCTCGATGGTCTCGTAAGTCGTGAAGCGCTTGTTGCAGGCGGCACAGCGTCTGCGCCTGCGCACGCTCGCGCCCTCCTCGCCAACGCGCGAATCGACCACCTGGGTGTCGGGCGCGTTGCAGAAGGGACACTTCATCGCAGGCGATCAGCGAGCGCGTCTGCTGGACGAATAAACCGGGTGGCGCCGGCACAGCTTCTTGACTTCCGCCGCCACCAGCGTCGTGCTGCGCCGGTTGCCCTTCGCATCGAGCAGATCCGCGATCAGGTGACCGACCTTGCGCGCCTCGTCCAGACCGAACCCGCGCGTGGTCATCGCGGGCGAACCGAGCCGGATGCCGCTGGTGATCGCCGGCTTCTCGGGATCGTTGGGAATCGCGTTCTTGTTGACCGTGATGCCGACCTTGCCGAGGAGGCCTTCCACTTCCTTGCCGGTGAGCCCCTTGGGACGCAGATCCACCAGGAACATGTGGCAGTCGGTTCCGCCGGAGACGATGCGGCAGCCACGCTCGGAGAGCACCTCGGCCAGTGCTCTCGCATTGGCCAAGACCTGCTTCTGGTAGCGCTTGAACTCGGGCTTCATCGCCTCGTGGAACGCGGCTGCCTTTGCCGCGATGACGTGCATCAAGGGCCCGCCCTGGCCGCCCGGGAACACCGCCGAGTTGATCGGCTGCGCCAACTCCTGGCCGGCGAGAATGAAGCCGCCGCGCGGTCCGCGCAATGTTTTGTGGGTGGTGCTCGCGATGACATGCGCGACGTTCACCGGGCTGGGATAGAGGCCGGCCGCGATCAGGCCGGCATAGTGCGCCATGTCGACGAAGAGCTTCGCGCCCACGCTGTCGGCGATCTTGCGAAAGCGCGCCCAGTCGATGACCGGCGCGTAGGCCGATGCGCCGGCGACGACCACTTGCGGCCGGTGCTCGTGAGCGAGCCGCTCGACGGCGGCGTAATCGATGCGCTCGGTTTCCGGATCGAGGCCGTAACCCACCGACTTGTAGATCTTGCCGCTGAAATTGACGCTCGAACCGTGCGTGAGGTGCCCCCCGTGGGCGAGCGACATGCCGAGGATGGTGTCGCCGGGCTTGATGATCGCCGCGTACACCGCCTGGTTGGCCTGTGCGCCGGAATGGGGCTGCACGTTGGCGAACTCGGCCTTGAAGATCTTCTTCACGCGGTCGATGGCGAGCTGCTCGGCCTGATCGACGAATTCGCAGCCGCCATAGTAGCGTCGGCCGGGATAGCCTTCGGCGTACTTGTTCGTGAGGACCGAACCCTGGATCGCCATGACCTGAGCACTCGCGTAATTCTCCGAGGCGATCAGTTCGATATGGTCTTCCTGACGCTGCAGTTCCTTGTCGAGCACGCGCAGCAGGGCGCGGTCGGTGATCTTACGGCGATCCAAAATGGCACCCCATGGAAAGCGAAGCGAATGAACGGATTCTAGCACCCTGCCCCTGAGCACGGATCGCGACCGACCGCTTTGCGAGGCCGGCGATCTGCGAGACAATGCGCCGGGCCGAGCACCATCGGCCAGACCAAGCGGAGGCCGAAACTGCCATGCGGGCTGCACTCGCGCTGGCTCGTATCATCGATGCGATCAACGAACGGCTCGGGCGCGTTGCCGTTTGGCTGGTCCTGATCGCCTGTCTCGTCAGCGCCACGAATGCCGTTTCGCGCTACGCCTTCGATCTGAGTTCCAACGCCTGGCTCGAACTGCAGTGGTATCTCTTCGCCGGCATGGTCCTGTTCGGCGCCCCTTATGTACTCAACAAGAACGGCCATGTACGCGTCGACATTCTGTATGGCCGCGCCAGCGAACGCACGCGCGCCTGGATCGACCTGCTCGGGCTGCTGGTGTTTCTGCTGCCGGTGTCCGGGTTCATCGCGTACATGGCTTGGCCGTTCTTCATCGAATCGTTCCACGGCAACGAGATGTCGAGCAATGCCGGCGGACTGCTGCGCTGGCCGGTCAAGCTGATCATTCCGTTCGGCTTCGCCATGCTGGTGCTGCAGGGGCTGTCCGAAGTGATCAAGCGGATTGCCTACCTGCAAGGCCGGATCGAGCTCGACGCCAACTACGAGAAGCCACTGCAATGATCACCCGCGAACTCATGGCGCCGCTCATGTTCGGCGGACTGATCGCGGTGATGCTGATCGGCTTTCCGGTCGCGTTCTCGCTGGCGGCCCTGGGCTTGATATGCGGGCTCGTCAGCATCCACCTGGGTTTCTTTCCGCCCGAGTACCTGGGCAATCTGCCGCTGCGCATCTTCGGCATCTTGTCCAACGATCTGCTGTTGGCGATTCCGTTCTTCACTTTCATGGGTGCGATCCTCGAGCGGTGCGGGCTGGCGGAGGATCTGCTCGAGGGCTGCGGTCAATTGTTCGGAACGCTGCCGGGCGGGCTCGCTTACGCCGTGGTCGTGGTGGGCGCCGTGCTCGGGGCAGTGACCGGCACCGTCGCCGCATCGGTCATCGCCATGGGCGTGATTTCCCTGCCGATCATGATGCGCTATCGCTACAACATGCGCATGGCCACGGGCGTCATCGCGGCTTCCGGCACCATCACGCAGCTCATTCCGCCGTCGCTGGTCCTGATCGTCCTTGCCGATCAGCTGGGACGGTCGGTGGGCGACATGTACAAGGGCGCGATCGGGCCGGCGCTGGTGCAGATCATGATCTTTCTCGCTTTTGTCGCAATCGTCGCCGCGCTCAAGCCCGGACACGTGCCGCCGCTGCCGCCGGAGGCACGCACGCTCCACGGTTGGCCGCTGGCGAAGCGCGTACTCGGCGGCATGATTCCGCCCATCGTGCTCATCTTCCTCGTTCTCGGCACGCTGTTCATGGGCGTGGCGACGGCCACCGAAGCCGGCGCAATGGGCGCGGTCGGGGCGATGGTGCTGGCCGCCTTGCATCGGCGCCTGACCTGGACCCTGATGCGCCAGGGCATGGAAACGACCATGCGCATCACCGCCATGGTGATCTTCATCCTGATCGGAGCAACTGTCTTCAGCCTGGTCTTTCAAGGCGTCGACGGCGGCCTATGGATCGAACACAAGCTCGCCGCCCTGCCTGGCGGCACGGTGGGCTTTCTCATCTTCGTCTGCGTCTTCGTCTTCCTGCTCGCCTTCTTTCTCGATTTCTTCGAGATCGCGTTCATCATCGTGCCGTTGCTGGCGCCCGTCGCGCAATCCATGGGTATCGATCTGATCTGGTTCGGGGTGCTGCTGTGCGTGACCTTGCAGACTTCCTTCATGCACCCGCCGTTCGGCTTCGCGCTGTTCTATCTGCGAGGCATCGCGCCGAAGGAAGTGAAGAGCAGCGATATCTATTGGGGCGCTGTCCCGTGGGTGATACTGCAATTGGTGATGGCGGCCATCGTGATCTTCTGGCCCGGCCTGGTGACGATGTGGATGGAGAAGCCGCAGCAGATCGATCTCGACAAGGTGCGCATCGAAATCCCTGCGCAGGAAATCACGCCTCCGGACGCAAGCGAATTCTTCGCGCCGCCGGCTGCTACGAGCGAGCCGTTGTCGCCCCCGCCGGTCGAGCCGCCGGTCGCACCCGACCCCGGGCAATCGGCACCGCCCTGAGGCCGGCTTGCCGGACACCGGGCCTGCGTCGGCCCGGGCAACTGCGCGGCCGGCTATTTCTTGGCGGGTGCGGCAGCCGGCTTCTGCGTCGGCCGCGAGTAGGCGAAATTGTCGAAGCTGAACTCGGCCACACGGAACCACAGATACTGGTCGTCGCGGAATTTCTTCCACGCCGGATAGATGCGAGCCCAGTGCTTGCTCTTGCCGGCCAGCTCGTCGTACAACTCGAACGCGGCCTTCTCGCACGCTTCCATCACCGCACGCGGAAACGGACGCAACTGCGCGCCGCCGGCAACGAGCCGCCGCAATGCATCGGTATTGCGCACGTCGTAGCGGGCGAGCATGTGAAGATTCGATTCCGCCGAGCAGGCTGCAATCGCAGCCTGGTAGCTCTTGGGCAGCTCGGCGAACTTCTTGGCATTGATGATCAGGGACAGCTGCGGCCCGCCTTCCCAGAACGCCGGGTAGTAGTAATAGCGCGCGACCTTGTGAAAACCCAGCTTCTCGTCATCGTACGGACCGACCCACTCGGCGGCATCGATCGTCCCGCGCTCGAGCGACTGGTAGATTTCTCCGCCCGCGATCTGCTGCGGCACCACCCCCACCCGGGCGAGCACCTGGCCGGCGATCCCGGCGATGCGCATCTTCAGCCCCTTCAGATCGGCGACGGTGCGGATCTCCTTGCGGTACCAGCCGCCCATTTGAGCGCCGGTGTTGCCGGCATTGAACTCGACGATGCCGTAATCCTTGTACAACTCTGCCATCGCCTCGCGGCCGCCGCCTTCGTACCACCAGGCGTTCTGCTGCCGCGCATTGAGACCGAACGGCACGTTGGTACCGAACGCGAATGCCGGATCCTTGCCCACGTAGTAGTAAGGGGCGGTATGCCCGCATTCGATCGTGGCGCTTTGGACCGCATCGAGCACCTGCAGCGGCGGCACCACTTCGCCTGCCGCGAACACACGAATCTGAAACTTGTTGTCGGTGATCTCGGCGATCCGCTTGGCGATCTGTTCGGCCGGGTAGAACACGGTATCGAGACTCTTGGGAAAGCTCGAAGCTAGCCGCCATTGCACCGTCGGTTGGCTCTGTGCGATCGCGGGGCCGGCGACGGCCGTGCCGGCCACACCCGCTGCGGCCCGCGCCAGAAACGATCGACGCCGCTGCCTGGCGGCCTCGGCTGTCGACGTGGATGCCTGCGCGAGCGCGCGGCGACTAGCGCTTTGCTTCATCGGATTCCTCCCTGGCGAACGATGCCGAACGGCTTGCTGGTGATGGATCGGTCACGACCGAGGCCGACACGGCGACCCAGGCACGATTCTACGAATCGACTTCAGTCGCCGGCAATGGTCATCTTGCCCACCAGAATCGACCCGCAGGCGCGCGAGCCGCGCACGAGGACATCGTTGCCGACCGCGTCGATGCCGAGGAACATGTCCTTCAGGTTCGAGGCGATCGTGACTTCCTCCACCGGGTAGGCGATCTTTCCGCCTTCCACCCAGAAGCCCGCGGCACCGCGCGAATAGTCGCCGGTCACCATGTTCACACCCATGCCGAGCAGTTCGGTCACGAGCAGCCCGCGACCCATGCGCTGCAATAGGCCATCGAGGTCGAGCTCGCCCGGCTCCAGCACCAGATTGTGGCTGCCGCCCGCATTGCCGGTCGAGCGCATCCCGAGCTTGCGAGCCGAGTAGGTGCCGAGAAAATAGCCACGCAGCACGCCGGCTTCAACGACGTTGCGCATCCGTGTGGCCACGCCCTCTTCATCGAAGGCCGTGCTGGCCAGGCCGCCCGGAAGATGCGGACGCTCGGCGATCGTGACGCCCGGTGCGAAGATCTGCTGGCCAAGAGCATCGAGCAGGAACGAAGACTTGCGATACAGATTGCCGCCGCTCGTCGCCGACACGAAATGTCCGATCAAACCGGAGGCGAGCGGCGCCTCGAATACGACCGGCGCCTGCGTGGTGTCGATCTTGCGGGCACCCAACCGCCGCAGCGCCCGCTGGCCGGCCAGGGTGCCGACGGCGTCGGCATGATCCAGCGCATCGGGATCACGGCTCGACGTATACCAGTCGTCGCGCTGCATCTCGTCGTCCTTGCCGGCGATGACGGCGCAGGACAGGTGGTGACGCGAACTCGGATATCCCGCCATGAAACCGAGCGAGTTGGCGTAGATGAAATGCGCGTCGTGAGTACCGACCGAAGCCCCTTCGGAGTTCGAGATCCGCTTGTCCACCGCAAAAGCAGCCGCTTCGCACGCTTGAGCGAGCTCGATCGATTGTTCTACGCTGACGCCCCAGGGCCGGTACAGCTGCAAATCGGGAAAGTCGCGGGCGAGCAGGTCTTGGTCGGCGAGGCCGGCGCAATCGTCGGCTGCCGTGAAGCGCGCGATGGTAAGCGCCTTGTCGACCGTGTCGTTGATCGCTTGGGCAGACAGGTCGGAGGTGCTCGCATGGCCGCGCTGCTGGCCGATGTAGACCGTGACCGCCAAGCCCTTGTCGCGGGTGTACTCGATGGTTTCCACCTCGCCTTGGCGCACGGTCACGCTCTGGCCGATGCTCTCCGAGATCTCGGTCTCGGCGGCACTTGCTCCACGCGAACGGGCATGCGCCAAAGCATCCGAGACGATTTGCTTGAAGCGATCGGGGGTAAAGCTGAAACGCGAATCCGGCATAGTGTCGCTCAGCGAAGCCTGGAAAGTGACTATCATAACAGTTCGATCCTCGAGACCCCGCCTCAGACCCCGTGAACGAAGAACCCGACCTGACCGACCAGCCCGACCTGCCGCCCAGCAAGACCCGGCGCAAGAAAGACATGCACGCATTGCAGGCGCTGGGGGAGGCGCTCGTGGAACTCACCCCATCCCAACTCGCCCGACTGAACCTGCCCGAGCGTCTCTCCGACGCCGTCGCCGAGGCCAAGCGCATCCCCGGATTCGAAGCACGCCGACGCCAGATGCAATACATCGGCAAGATCATGCGCGACGTCGATTCGACTGCGATCGCCGAACACGTTGCGGATCTGCGCAACGAACGACGTCGACAGAACAGCCGTCATCACGACGTGGAGGACTGGCGCGATCGCCTCATCGCCGAGGACGCCGCGCTTACGGAACTGGCAGCCATCGCCCCCGAACTCGACATCCAGCAGATGCGCACGCTGATTCGCAATGCGCGCAACGAGCAAGCCCGGGGGCAGCCCCCGAAATCCACGCGCGCCGTGTTCCGCATGGTACGCGACCTCCTCAACGCACCTGCGGCCGTGGACGATTCTGGCAGCGAGCCCGAGGAGCCCAGCCCTTGATTCGCCCGTGACCGGGCCGCCCGGCCGGCCGATAAATGCTGGCGGCGAGCGGCGCACTTTGAACCTGCTTGATGGAACTTCAGATGATGGCCAACGATGACGACACCCTGCTGATCGGATTGGTTTCGATCAGCGATCGCGCCTCTCAAGGCGTCTATGCGGACCAGGGCATTCCCGCGCTCGAGGCGTGGTTCAAATCCGCCCTGGCGACGCCCTGGCGGACAATCACCCGACTCATCCCGGATGAACGATCGATCATCGAATCGACCTTGTGCGACGTGGTGGACAACGAAGGTTGCCATCTCGTGCTCACCACCGGGGGCACCGGGCCCGCGCTTCGCGATGTCACGCCCGAGGCCACTCTCGCCGTGGCCGACCGCGTGATGCCCGGCTTCGGCGAGCAGATGCGCCAGATCAGTCTGCGCTTCGTGCCCACCGCCATTTTGTCGCGTCAGGTGGCCGTGATCCGCAAGGGCAGTCTCATCATCAACCTGCCGGGTCAACCGAAGTCGATCAAGGAGACGCTCGAAGGCCTCAAGGGACCCGAAGGCGAATCCCTGGTGCCGGGAATATTCGCCGCAGTGCCCTACTGCATCGATCTCATCGGCGGCCCGTACATCGAAACCCACGACGAAGTGTGCAAGGCTTTCCGCCCCAAATCGGCCATCCGGCCCAAAACACAATCCTGAAAGCGACTCGTGAGCGAACCTCTGCAAACCATCGAAATCCAGACGGGCGACAACCCGACTGCCACCGTCGTCTGGCTGCACGGTCTGGGGGCCGACGGCAACGACTTCGTGCCCATCGTGGACGAATTGGGACTGCCGGACAACCTGCCGGTGCGCTTCGTGTTTCCTCATGCGCCGATGATGCCGGTGACGATCAACGGCGGCCACGTCATGCGTGCCTGGTACGACGTGAGTTTCGACGGCGTGGAGAAACGCCCCGACGAGCGCGGGATCCGCGCATCCCAGGTCGCGATCGAAGCCCTGATCGCCCGGGAGAAATCGCGCGGCATCGCAGCCGAGCGCATCGTGCTCGCCGGCTTCTCGCAAGGCGGGGCGATCACCTTGCATACGGGCCTGCGCCAAGCCGAACGCCTGGCCGGACTGATGGTGCTATCGAGTTATCTGCCGCTGGCGGACTCGCTTGCGAGCGAACGCACACAAGCCAATGCATCCACGCCCGTTTTCATGGCTCACGGGCAGGAAGACCCCGTCATCGCAATCGATCTGGCGGAACGTTCGGTCGGGCAACTCATCGGCTTGGGCTACGACGTCGAGTGGCACGACTATCCGATGCAGCACTCGGTGTGCCTCGAGGAGATCGCGCACATCGGCACGTGGTTGAAAAAGGTGCTGGCCTGAATTTCACGCCCGCCTGCGCTTGATCGCGAACACTGCCACATCGTAGGCGTCGGTGCTCTCCAGCAATCTGACCGGTTCGATGTCGAAGGCTTGACCGCGCACTTGCATCGTCAGAGCCTGGCCTTCGCTGAAGGTCGCCGGCGCCATCAGGATCTGCACCTGATGCTCGCCATCGGGCTTCGGGGTCAGCAACAATCCTGGGTCGTTGTGCCTCACCGCGTTGCCTGCGGTGAGGATGCCGCTCGGCGACAACTGCACCGACACCACCGCGCGTGCCAGACGCTGTATGCCGATGCGCCGGTTTTGTTCGCCGTCGCGCACCATGCGACGCACCACGCCTGCGCCCCAGCGGCTGTCGCCTTGCACCTTGATGCCGACCAAAACGCCTACCTGCAGCCAATCGCTCCCCGTTGCAGGCACGACGGCACCGAAGCCGCCATCGCTCTCGTTTTCGGCGACCCAGGACTCGAGCGCCTGCAGTGCGGATATCGACATGCGCACCGTATCCTGCGACGGCTCGGCCAGCAGTTCGGTGAAGGAGCGAAAACCGTGCACGATGGTCAGACGCGCATTGACCGGATGACGCGCCGAACTGCGTTCAGGCGGTGTCGGCGACCAGTACTGCAGCAGGTGTCGCCAGACATCGGCCACGGCTCGCGCATCGTAATCGCCGCCCAGACTCATGTCGCTAGGCAATACGCCCTCGGTGAGCAACACGTCGAGCAAGCGTCCGATCTCGGCGTATGCCTCGCCCGGACCGACGTAGCGCAACGACGACGCCGATTCGGCCACGGCGCCTTGAACGCGAGTCGGCGGACGACGCATGACAAGATCGTAGGCGTACGGACAGCCCGCCGATGGCGCATTACGCAGCAGGTAGCGCGACGCGAACAGCGCGATACTGCGCTCGGCGAGTTCGATCTGCTGGGGAAGCAAGCTCTCCATCGACGAAGAAGCCAGCATCAGTGCCTTGACGAACTCGTTACGCGCGCTGCTGCCTGCCAGAGCCCCCTCGGCCAAGGGAATCATCGCATCTGCGAAGCCTTTCGCTTCGGCGAACGCGTACATGCGACCTAGATCGCCCCAGATGCGATCATCGATCGGGCCATATCGCAGCAACAACCACTTCAACTGCTGCCCGAGCGCCTGCAGCGCTCTGCCCACGATCACCGGCAGCCGCTGCTTGATCGCACCGGCCCCGGGGCCATCGGCCTGATAGCCTTCGATGCATTGGACATAACCCGCACCGACCAGACGCCAATACTGCGCCTGGGCGGTCCATACGCGGTTCTCGTGGAATTTCTGCTGGCGCAGCGGCACATACTCCTGCGCGAGCTTGCGCACATGCAGCTTCGCCGCTTGATCGAGCTCCTCGACGAGTTCGAGCCGCCGATCGAGCCGGAACCCGGCAGTGGTATTTATCGAGTCGAGCCAGAAGATGATCTCGCCCAGCGCCTTATGGGTGTCTTTCGGCAGATCCTGCACGACACGCCGACTTTCCTTGCCGTCGGCCAGCGGGTGATCGACCTTTACTGTGGCAAACCAACGTAGCAACGCCCTACCCCATCAGCAGTGACACGAATCCGTCCGATTATGCGAGCTTCCGACATGAGCCAAAAGGCATAGCTTCACAATCAACGCGAATTGCATAATCTGCGCTCGCTCGGTTGCGTAAACGCGACAGCCTCGACGGTCCATCGATCCGCGCCTGCGGCGCAAGCCCATCTTCGACCTTCCGACCTGGGAGGGCGCCTTAGCGAGGCAGCGCGGCACGACGGCCTCGACCCACGTCTACGCTCGCAAGCAAGGCGAGTCCGACAAGAAAATAAATGCCGGTGAGCGCGAAGGCCAGGCGGTGCTCGCCGGCAGTCATCCAGACCACCACGCTGTATGTCATGGGCCCGAGGATGGACGAAAGCTTCACGCTCAAGCCCCACAATCCGAAGAACTCTCCACGCCGCGCCTCGGGACTTAGGAAACCCACCAGCGCCCTGCCTGCGGACTGACTCGAGCCCAGACAGATGCCGGCAAGATTCGCGGCGATCCAGAACGAGGTGGCGCCCGTCGCGCCCGCGGCGAGCAGCGTCGTCGCGATCCAGCCGAAGAGCGTGATCGCGATGGTCCGCTTGTGACCGAGCCTATCCTGCACGTAGCCGAACAAGACGGCGCCGATCGCAGCCGAAACATTGACCACCAGGATGAGCATCACAGTCTGCGAGGTGGTGAAGTTCATCGCCTGCTGCGCATAGATCGCCGCGAGCGTGATGACGGCCTGCACGCCCGCCTGGTAGAAGACGATGCACACCATGAACCTCGCGAGATCGCGGAACCGGCGCAACTCCGACACGGTCTGCTGCAGCCGTGCGAAAGATGCGCGAACGCCGCCGGCGCGCTGCGGTTGAGGCTGCGCGCGCTCTCTCAGGAACAGGAACGTCGGCGTGCAGGCGAGCAGGAACAACGCCGCCGTGATCAACAGCGTCCCGGGAACGAACTCCTGCGCAGACGCGCCGCGCGCTTGCGCCCAGCTCACGTAGGCGAGGCACAGGCCCAGCGTGCCCATTCCGCCGAGGTAGCCGAGCCCCCATCCCCAGCCCGAGACCCGACCGATGTGCTCGCCATTCGCGATCTCGGGCAGAAAGGCCGCGATCAGGTTCTCGCCGCTGCCGAAGCAGTAATTGCTCAGGATGATGAGGACGACCGCGAAAGCGACATCTCCCGGCCCTGCGCCTGCCAAGGCAGCGGTGAAGACGATGCAGCCTGCGCTGGTGAGCGCGAGCAGCCGCTTCTTGCATGCGTAGGCGTCGGCATATGCGCCCAGGGCCGGCGCCGTGATCATGATCATCACATAAGACACGGCGAGCGCCGCTGTCCAGGCGAAGGTCGCCCAGGGCTCATTGCCCGCTATGACCGCGACGAAGTAGGCGTTGAAGATCGCCGTGATCACCACCGTCGTATAGCCGGAGTTGGCGAAATCGAACATTGCCCAGGCCCAAACTTCTCGGGCTTGGACGCCTGGCGCGAGAACCGCGTCGCGCCCCGGCGCTTCAGCCATCCCGGCCAGGTGCGCTTTGCGCCGCCTCGTCCTCGGGCCAGTTCTTGATGTAGCTCTTGAGCAGGCGGTTCTCGAAACTCGCCTGATTGATGACGGCTCGCGCCACGTCGCGGAACGAGAGGACGCCGAGCAGCCGCCCGTCTTCGACCACGGGCAGATAGCGCACCTGCCGATCGATCATGAGCTGGCGCAGCTGCTCGACGGTGTCGGCTGGGTGGCCTGCGACGGGCTCGCCGAGCATGAGCTCGGCGACACGAGCGTCGCCGAGACTGCCGCCGCGCCGGCTCAGCTCGGCCAGCACCTCGCGAAACGTCAACATGCCGACCATGCGCTGCGCCTGCATCACCACCAGCGAGCCGCTGTCCTTGGCCACCATCGCGGCCACCGCTTCCGCCACGAGGTCGTCGGGAGCGATGCTGAAGACCGTTTCGCCCTTCATCGCCAGAATGTCGCGCACCTGCATGACTCGCCTCCAGAAGCTCTGTCACCGCGAACGCGGCGAATGATGATGACATCGACCGCCGGCAACCGTTTTCGGCGAACCCGACTCATGTTAGCGCAATCGTTCGCGCGCAGCCATGCGGCCTCAGCCGATGAGGCCCGCGGTGCGCAGCGCGCTGCGTCTGTCCGCCGTGTAACCCAGCTCTGCCAGAACTTCGTCGGTATGCGCACCGAGCTTCGGCCCCAGCCAGCGCGTGCGACCCGGCGTCTCGGACAGTCTGGGCACGACGGCGGGAAGCTTCACGCTGCGGCCGTCGGGCAGCGTGTGCTGCTCGATCATGCCGCGTGCGGCATAGTGCGGATCGCTCATGATGTCGCGCGCGTCGTACACCTTGCTGAAGGGCACCTCGGCGCGCTCCAGCACGGACAGCACGTGATCGAGATCGTTCGACTTGCACCAGCCTGCGATCACGCCCTCGAGCTCGGCCGTGCGTGCCACGCGACCATCGTTGGTCGCCAGCGACGGGTCGTCTGCCAGATCGACCCGCCCGATGGCGTTCATCAGACGCTTGAAGATCTTGTCGCCGTTGGCGCCGATGATCACGTACTTGCCGTCACGCGTCGGATAGGTGTTCGAGGGCACGATCCCGGGCAGCGCGTTGCCTGCCCGCTCGCGCACGAACCCGAGCACGTCGAATTCGGGCACCAGACTCTCCATGACGCTGAAGACCGCCTCGTACAAGGCAAGGTCCACCATCTGCCCAAAGCCGCCGTTCACCTTGCGATGGTGCAAGGCGACGAGGGCGCCGATCGCCCCGTACAACGCTGCCAGGGTGTCGCCGATGGAGATGCCCATGCGCACCGGCGGCTGATCCGGATACCCCGTGACGTAGCGCATCCCCCCCATCGCCTCGCCGACCACGCCGAAGCCCGGCCTGTCCTTGTACGGTCCGGTCTGGCCGTAGCCGGACAAGCGCACCATGACCAGGCCGGCGTTGAGGCTCTTGAGCGCCTCCCAGCCGATGCCCCAGCGCTCCAATGTGCCGGGCCGGAAATTCTCCACCACGATATCGGAGCGCGCCGCGAGGGTGCGCACGATCTCCTGCCCCTCGGCTGATCGCAAATCGACCGCGAGCGACTTCTTGTTGCGCGCCTGGGCGAGCCACCAGAGGGAAGTGCCCTTGTACATCTTGCGCCATTGGCGCAGCTGATCCCCGCCCTTGGGGTCTTCGACCTTGATCACCTCGGCACCGAACTCGGCCAGAATGCGCGTGCAGAACGGGGCGGCAATCATGTTGCCCAACTCCAAGACCTTCACACCGGCAAGCGGTTGCGCCGCGGACTCGCTCATGTCACTCATGCTCCGAACGTCGTGACTCTGGAGTATACCGATCGACCGGCCGGTTCCAACGGCGTGCCGCGGCCAGCCCGACCCCTTGTCGCCCGGCTTGACCCGACCCGAGTTGCTTGGCTATAAGCTGCAACTCGACCCCTACATGCGTAAGCCGCCTTGCCGAAGCGCTCACTCTTCGCCGCCCTGATCGAACTGCCCTGGTGGTTCAGCCTCATCGTGGCCGGACTCATCTTCGCGGTCGGCGCGCTCTTTTCTCCCCTCATCGGTGCTGCGGCGGCCGCCCCTTTCGTCGTCGTGGCCATCTACACCCTCTATTTGCGCTTGCGGCGCGGGCCCACTGCCGATTTCCCCGTGCTGATGAAGGCGCTGCGCAGTGCCTCGCCCGAGGAGATGCGAGACATGCTCACGGAGGCCTTCAAGCGCCAGCGCTATGAAGTGAGCGACAGCGCCGGCGGCGACCTGGAACTACGGCGCAACGGGTATGTCACGCTGGTGCGCTTTCGTCGATGGCGTGCGCAGAGCACGAATCCCAATGCGCTCAAGGAACTCGCCCAGTCCATGAGAGACCGCAAAGCGGATCACGCCATGTACATCACGGCCGGCGCGGTGCCCGAGGTCACGCGTAGCGCAGCCGAAAAGGAAGGCATCGTCTTGCTCGACTCGGTGGCGTTCGGCAATCTGGTCGTTCGCACGCGCGGCGCCCGCAAGGCCGTGAGCCGCAGCAGCGCCGAGCCCGCCAAGCCGTGAGCGGATCGGCGCACACGCGGTACGCCGAGATCGAAGCGTTCGAAACCAAGGACGGATCGACCATCCGCGAGCTGATGCATCCCCGCACCCACGCCGGTCGTGCGCAGAGTCTGGCCGAGGCGACGGTGGCACCGGGCGCGACGACCCGACTGCATCGCCACCGCACGACCGAGGAGCTCTACCACATCGTTTCCGGCCACGGTCTCATGCTGCTCGACGCACGGGAATTCCAAGTGCAGGCTGGCGATACGGTCTGCATCGCCCCCGGCACACCGCACCGGATCGCCAACGTCGGTGACGAGCCGCTGCGCCTGCTGTGCTGCTGCACGCCGGCTTACCGCGACGACGACACCGACCTTCTCTGAGCGCCGGAGCCGATGCGATGCTGATCGCGCACCTTACCGATACCCATGTCACGGCCCCGGGCGCTTTGCTGGCCGGCCGCGTCGACAGCGGCGCGAACCTAGCTCGATCGATCGAGCGTATCCGCGCATTGGATACAACACCCGACTGCGTGATCGTCACCGGGGATCTCACCGACAGCGGGACGCCCGAATCCTACCGGGCGCTGCGCGAGAAGCTCGTCCACCTGCCCATGCCCGTCTATGCGATCCCGGGCAACCACGACAGGCGGGAGGCCATGCGCCAGGCGTTCGCGGACCGCGACTGGATGCCTGCTCAGACCGGCACCCCTTTGTGCTACGCAGTCGACATCGGGCCTTTCACGCTGATCGCCCTCGACAGCTTGGTCGAAGGCGAAGACCACGGCATGCTCGGGGCGACACCCTGGAGCGGGCGTCCGCACGCAGGGTGCTCGTCATGGTTCACCATCCGCCCGTCAACAGCGGCATCGCAGTGATGGATGCCATGAAGCTGACAGATGCCGGTGCATTCGGCGATCTGATCGGGGCACATCCGAATGTCGAACGCATTCTTTGCGGTCATCTGCATCGATCGATGCATCTGCGCTGGCGCGGCACTCTCGTCAGCGTGTCCTCGAGTACCGTCGAGCAGCTTCAGCTCGCATTCGACCGGCATGCCCCCTTGGGGACGATCGCCGAACCGCCCGGATTTCATCTGCACTACGATGATCCGACGCACGGACTGGTCAGCCATGCGGTGCCGATGGGCAACTTCGCCGGCCCTTACATCGTGCGCTGATCCTCGGAAACCCGATCTGCACGATCTCGGCTGGTTAATTCCCGCTTAATGTTGCGCCCCTAGTCTGCGAGCCTGATACCCAGCCAAGGGAACAGGTATGAACGCAGAACTCGGTGCAATCGCAGAAAGCTGTCGGCACGCTCGACAAGGCTCTTCACGCTTCGATACCGCAGCGGCGCTGCGCGCCGTGAAGCGCGACGACCCGGATCGTCCCGATCTCGAAGCATTCATCGCCGGACACTACGCTCGAATCTACGGCGCAAGGATCAGGCACTTCGCCGAACACCTGCTCGGGCTGGGCGACCGCGCGCAAGGCTGGTCCGCCGCCGTGGGATTCACCCCGGCAAGTAGCGGGGGACTGTTCGTCGAGCACTACCTCGATCTGCCGATCGAGGAGGCGATCGCGGCACGCCTGGGCGCGAGCGTCGAGCGTTCTCAGATCGTGGAGGTCGGCAACCTGGCCGCCTCGACCGCCGGCGCCGCCCGCCACCTGATCGTCAGCATGACCACGCTGCTGAACGATTTCGGACACACTTGGGTCGTCTTCACGGCGACCCGCGCGCTGCTCAACTCGTTCGCGCGCCTGGAAATCGCACCTATCGTTCTGGGGACGGCCGATCCCGCTCGTCTGCCCGATGGGGGCGAGAACTGGGGCAGCTACTACGGCACGTGCCCGCAAGTCATGACCGCGAACATTCCGATCGGCTTCATTCATCTGCAATCGAGATACGGCAATGTGCGCTTGGGCTGAACCCAATGCGCGGCACCCGACGAGCAGCCCCGCACCCATGAATTGGATCTCGTCGCAAGCAAGTGTCGAGGGCGGCCAATCGCGGCCGGTGCCGCTGTCGAGCGATGATCTGACGAGCGATGCCGCTCGTCTTGCTCGCGCCCTCGCCGAACGCTTCGAGCCCGGAACGGTTGTCGGCTTGGCGGCCGACAATTCGCCCGATTGGATCGTGATCGATTTGGCCCTGCAGGCCGCGGGCATGGTCCTCGTGCCCTTGCCGACTTTCTTCAGCCGCGAGCAAATGCGGCATGCGATCCGCGCCTCGGCCATGCAACTGCTCTTCTGCACCGACCCGGATATCGCCGCACGACTCGGCTTTACCGAGTCAGCGTGCACGCCCGCAACCGTCCCGCTGTATCGCCGCACCGGTCATGAGGCTCGACCCGCCGCACCGCGAAATCCTGCCATCGGCAAGATCACGTTCACTTCCGGCACCACCGGAACACCCAAGGCAGTCCTGCTGTCATCCGCGCAGCAGCGCGATACCGCTCGGGCGCTGGCCGCAGCGACCGCCGGACTCGGCATACGCAGGCATCTGTGCTTGTTGCCCTTGCCGGTGCTGCTGGAAAACGTGGCGGGGCTCTATACAGCCTTGATGACGGGGGCGGCCTGCGTTTGTCCGCCCCTGCAGGAGGTCGGCATGACGGGCGCGAGTGGCTTCGACCCGCAACGTTGCCTGGATGCGATCATCGAGCACCGCGCCGACAGCCTCATCTTGCTCCCACAGATGCTGCACGCATTGATCGCAACGCTCACCGAACGCAGGACGACCGGGGACGAGCTGCGCTCGCTCAAGTTCGTCGCGGTCGGCGGCGCAAAGACGCCGGTCGCCTTGATCCGACAAGCGCGCGATCTCGGGCTGCCGGTGTACGAAGGCTACGGCTTGAGCGAATGTGCCTCGGTCGTGTGCCTGAACCTGCCCGGCGCAGACCGCATCGGCACCGTGGGCCGTCCCTTGCCCGGCGTCAGACTCAGATCGGCCACCGACGGTGAAATCGAGATCGCGGGGCGAGGCTCCATGGGCCCTCCAGGCACACAGGCGCGGGATGCCGGCGAGTGGTTCGCCTCGGGCGACCTGGGCACCCGCGATGCCGACGGTTTTTGGTCGATCACCGGCCGCAAGAAGAACACGCTCATCACCAGTTTCGGGCGCAACGTGGCTCCCGAGTGGCCGGAGTCGCTGCTCACTGCCTCTGCGGCGATACCGCAAGCGGTGGTCTTCGGCGATGCAGCACCCTTCCTCGTGGCCGTACTGGTGCCAGCATCGCCGGGCGTCGACGACATCGCTTTGCAAGCGCGAATCGACGCAGTCAACGCACAGCTTCCCGACTACGCCCGCCTCGGCGGATGGGTTCGCGCCAGCGCCTCGTTCACGCATTGCAACGGCCTTGCGACCGCTAACGGCCGCATACGGCGCGATGCCGTGCTCGCCCATTATGCCGAGAGGCTGCACGCCCTCTATCGCGGCGCCGACCCCCTGTTCAGCTTGACCGGCACCGTGGCCGAGAACCGATCACCCGTGAGGAACCGATGAGCTTTTTCGATGAACTGCAGGCGCGCACAGCCTCCGAACGTCAGACGCTCCAGCGCACACCGATCATCCAGGACGCCGTGCGCGGCGGAATCGACTTGGGGCAATACATCGCTTTCCTCACCCAGGCTTACCATCATGTGCGCCACACCGCGCCTCTGCTCATGGCCTGCGGCGCCCGCCTGCCGCAACGCCTGAGCTGGATGCGCGCTGCCGTCGCTCACTACATCGAAGAGGAAATCGGCCACGACGAATGGATTCTGGCCGATCTCGAAGCGTGCGGCTCCGATCCCGACCAAACACGAAACAGCATGCCCGCCCACGAAACCGAATTGATGGTGAGCTACGCCTATCACCAGATCGACCGCGGCAATCCGGTCGGCTTCTTCGGCATGGTGCATGTGCTCGAAGGCACCAGCGCCGCAATCGCGACCAGCGCGGCCGATGCGATACGCGCGCGTCTGCGCCTGCCCCCCCAGGCCTTCACCTATCTGACCTCGCATGGGAGTCTCGACTTGGAGCACACCCGCTTCTTCGCCGACCTGATGAACGCGCTGGACGACACCGGCGACCAGGCGGCCGTCGTGCACTGTGCCTGCGCCTTCTACCGGCTCTACGGCGACGTGTTCCGTTCGCTGCCCCGGCGTCAGGACAGAGCCGCATGAGCGACCAGGGACACCGACTGGTTCTGACCGGCGCAAGCGGCGGATTGGGCAAAGCTTTCGCTGCCGCACTGGCGCCGCTGTGCAGCGTCATGATTCTGTCCGGCCGCAATGGCGCCGTGCTGCAAGCTTTGCAGCAAAAGCTGCAAAGCACATATCCGGATCTGCTCGTGCGCACCATCGTCGGCGACCTGACGCAGCCCCCGGTGCAGCAGCGCCTGCATGAGAGCTGCCGTGCTCTGAGCGCGCCCATCGATCTGTTGATCAATGCGGCCGGCATCAGCGACTTCGCTGCATTCGAACGCCAGGAGCCCGCTGCCATGGAGCGATTGGTGATGGTCAATCTGTTGACCCCGATTCAAGTCACCCAGCGCCTTTTGCCGCTGCTGAAGGCTGCGCCCAGCGCGCAAATCATCAACATCGGCTCCATCTTCGGCTACCTCGGCCATCCCGGCTTCGTGCTCTACTGCGCGACGAAGTTCGGCCTGCGAGGCTTCTCGCAGGCGCTGCGGCGCGAACTCTCCGATACCCGGGTCGCCGTGCGCTACTTCGCGCCTCGCGCCGTGAAGACCGATTTCAACAGCGAGACTGTGTCACGCATGAACCGGGAACTCCACACCACCGAGGACGACCCGCAAACGGTTGCGGACGAACTCGTTCGCTTCCTTGGCCGCCGCAGCTGGGATCGAAAGCTCGGCTTCCCTGAACGACTGTACGTCTGGCTGAACGGGCTTGCCCCGGCGATCAACGACCAAGCCCTTCGCAAACGGCTGACGGTGATCCGCCGACACCTCGGCTCCCCCGCAGCAGCGCACCCATCCGACGCAAGGAGCCGACCGTGAAAATCGCCGCACTGATAATGACCGCCATGCTCGCGACGACGAGCCTCGCCTGGGCGGACATGACCGACGATCTGGTCCGCGTTCGCCAGCAGTGGGAGCGGATCAAGTACCAGACGCCGGCGAAGCAGCAGGAGGCTGCCTACGAGAAGCTAGAGAACGACTCGGCGAAGCTCGTGCAGCAGTACCCGAAGAAAGCCGAGCCGATGATCTGGCACGGCATCGTGCAAGCCAGTCATGCGGGGGCCAAGGGCGGACTGGGCGCTCTCTCGCTCGCGAAGAACGCGCGCAAATCGTTCGAGCAGGCCTTGGCTCTCGATCCGGCGGCGCTGGACGGGTCGGCGTATACCAGCCTGGGATCCTTGTATTATCAGGTGCCGGGCTGGCCGATCGGATTCGGCGACGACAAGAAGGCTCTTGAACTGCTGCACAAGGGCCTTGCGCTCAACCCGCAGGGCGTCGATCCCAATTTCTTCATCGGTGATTTCCTGTACCGCTCGGGCGACTACACGGGCGCGGAGCAGGCCTTGCTCAAGGCGAGACAGGCGCCTGCCCGCGAAGGCAGGAAGCTCGCCGATGACGGGCGCCGCCGGGAGATCGACGAATTGCTGGAGAAGGTCCGCGACAAGAAGCCATGAGAATCCTGCTGGTCGAGGACGATGAGTTGCTCGGTGCCGGACTAAGCGATGCGCTGCGCCGCGCCCACTATGCGTACGAGTGGGTGCGAGACGGCCGGGCTGCACTGGCGGCCGTCTCGGCAAGCGGCTTCGATCTCGTCATCCTCGATCTGGGCCTGCCCTGGGTGGATGGGCTCGAGGTGCTGCGGCAGATGCGAGCGCGCAGCGACGCGACGCCGGTCCTCATTCTGAGCGCCCGCGACGCGACCCGCGACCGCGTCCAGGGACTGAACTCGGGTGCCGACGACTATCTCGTCAAGCCCTTCGATCTGGAAGAACTGCTAGCGCGGGTGCATGCGATCGAACGCCGCCGCAGCGGCGGAGCGACGAATCAACTGCGACACGGCCCCCTGGAGCTGGACCTGGCCGCCATGAAGGTCAGCTATCGGGGGGCACCGATCGAATTGCAGCGGCGCGAGTTCATGCTGCTGAAGAAGCTGATCGAAAACCCCAACCTCATCCTGAGCCGCAGCCAGCTCGAAGAGGCGATCTACGGCTGGGAGGGCGATGTCGAGAGCAACACCATCGACGTTCATGTCCACCACTTGCGCCGCAAGCTCTATCCCGAAGTCGTCAAGACCGTGCGAGGCGTGGGCTACCGCATCGGGCCGCGGTAACCCGGCTCACCATGACGCTTCACACTCGCTCGATTCGCTCACGGCTGCTGATCGGCATTCTGCTCGCCCTCGTCATCATCCTCGCCTCCGCCGCCTGGTGGAGCTATGCCGTCACCAAGCACGAATCCGAAGAGCTGTTCAGCGCCCGGCTGGCAACTTCGGCTCGGGTCCTCGATGCGATCGTTGCTCGTCAGGTCGAGCGCGCCACCATCGTGAATCCGCTGGTAATCGCGCTGCCACGAGAGATCGAGCATGGCAGCGGCGATGTCGGCACCTCACTCGGGCATCCGTACGAAACCAAGATCGCGTTTCAGATCTGGCACGACGACGGGAGGCTGCTCGTTCGCTCGACATCGGCGCCGGAGAATCCCTTCGGCCCGAATACGCCCGGATTCAGCCTTCGCACCATGGAGAGCGAACCCTACAACGTATTCGTCCTGCGCTCGGGCAGCACCTGGATACAGGTGGCCGAGAAAGACGAGGTGCGCGACGAACTGCTGCATGACCTCGGCATCGCGGTCATGACGCCGCTGATCGCCGGCGCTGTCTTGCTCCTGATCCTCGTCAACGTGCTGGTCGTCTACGGCCTGGCCCCGCTGCGGCAATTGGCTGCCAGCATCGAGAAACGAGAACCGGACTCGCTCGGCCCGCTGGAGGTGACATCCGTTCCCGAGGAAGCCGCACCCGTCGTACGGGCACTGAACGACTTGCTGCAGCGGGTGCACCGGGCTCTCGACCACGAACGCCGATTTACCGACGCCGCGGCGCATGAACTGAGAACCCCTCTGGCGGCACTGAGGATCCACGCCGAGAACCTGGCGCGTGCGGCCACGGAGGAAGAGCGCGCGCGTTCGATGAGTCAATTGCGGCAAGGCCTGGCGCGCACATCGAGGCTCGCCGAACAGATGCTGGTCTACAGCCGCACCCAGGATGCGAACGACCGGGAACCCGCCGTCCCCTTGCGACTCGCCGATCTCGTAGGCGACGCCGTCGCTGCCCTCGATCCGCTGCGGCAAGCAAAGAACCAGCAGATCGAAGTGCTGATCACGCAGGAGGCGAAAGACGCCTCGATTCTGGGCGAGCCGATCAAGATTCAACGACTGATCGTGAATCTGCTCGACAACGCATCGCGTTATGCGCCGGCGTCGAGCACCATCATGGTGACAGTCAGCGCACTCGATGGCGCTGTTGTTTTGACGGTGGCCAACATGGGACGCCCCATCCCGCTGGAGCTGCGTGAGCGGGTATTCGAGCCCTACTACCGCATCCCCGGCAGCGGGTCGGAAGGCAGCGGGCTCGGCCTTGCGATCGTCATGGAGATCGCGAACCAACATGGCGCGAACATCGATCTCGGCACGCAGACGGCAACCGAAGGCACGCGCATCAGCGTGCGCTTCCGGCGAATCTGAGCGGCGCGCGTGACGACCGCAACCGAACCGAGCGACTCAGACCGCGAGTTCGCTCGCCGCCACTGCGATCGCCAGCGCAGCTTCCCCGGAAGCGCTCACCAGATCGCCGCCGTAACCCGCGCGGACGGCTCCCACCGCAAACACGCCAGCCAGTGAACTGCGCAGTTCGGCATCGGTCAGCAGGCGGCCGTTCGCATCGCGTCGAACCTTCGCGGGCAGGAAGGATGTCTCGGGAACCACGCCGACGAACGGAAATACGCCGCTGCAGGCGAGTTCGCTCGTGGCGCCGGTCTTGATGTTGCGCAGCCTGACGCCCGTGACGCCCTCGGTGCCCGATACCGCGTCGATCGTGCTGTCCCAGACGAAGCGGATGTTCGGCTTGCTGGCTGCGCGCTCGACATAGGCCGATCGCGCTCTGAGCCGGGAGCGCGCGACGATGGTCACGCTGCCACAGCCTTCGGCCAGGACCAGGGCCTCCTGCAGGGCCGCGTCGCCGCCGCCGACCACCACCACATCCTGATTGCGAAAAAAGCCGCCGTCGCAATGAGCGCACTGAGACACGCCCTTGCCTCTGAGTTCTTCCTCCCCCGGCACACCGAGCGTGCGCAGCCGCGCGCCGCTCGCAACAATGACCTTGCGCGCACGGATACTGTGCGATGCGGACGACACGCGCAGCAATCCGCCCTCAGGCTGCACTTCGGACACCGGCTCGTTGACCATCTCGACGATCTCGTGGCTCAAGCCCGCCGCCAGGCTCGCAGCAAGCTCCACCCCCGACACCGGACCGGTCGCCGGCCAGTCGTCGATCGTGTTCACCGTCGCCACCTGGCCGCCATAGCCGGGCTGTGGCTCGAAGAGGCAAGGGGCCATACCCCGCCGCGTCGCATGCCAGGCAGCCGTAAGACCGGCGATACCGCCGCCGATGATGGCCACGTCCCAGATATCACGCCGTCGCCGCAGGCTCACTTGCGCTTTCCTTTTTCGAGCAGAGCATCCCAGTGCTTGGGCAGACGGATCTCTTTGCCGGTCGGATAACCGAGCACGCCGTTATGGGCGAAGATGTAGACGCTGTTGCGCATCAGATCGCCGGTGACCGCGAGCATGTAATCCTCCGGCTCCCACACCAGCGGCACGAGTCGCTGGGGATCGTCCGACTCGTGGTACACCTTGGGAATGCGCCCCAGCATGGCCTCTTCCTTGAGACTCCAGATCGGCTTGAGCGTCCAGTCGCGCAGGAAGCGCTCGAACTGCTCGGCCGTGATCCGCGCGTGGTCGTACAGGTATTGTTTGAGGTCGCGCTTGGACCAGCCCCAGCCCGCGATGGTCTCGGCGATGATGGGCGACATCAGCATCAACGGCCGCAGCGTGCCCATGCCCTGCCCGACCGAGAACATGATCTGCCACGAGTACTGCTTGACCATCGCGTCGGCGATGTAAGGCATCAACTCTTCCGGCGTGCTGCCCGACACCGAGGAGACGTGGTTGCCGCCGGTGTAACGCGCCACGGCGACCGTATTGGTGCCGGCGGCGAAGCCGAACTCCGCGCTGTTCGGCTCCCAGCCGATCTTGGCGAGGACGTCTTCGTTCTCCGGGACGACCACGCGCCAAGTGTTGCCGAACGTCGCCTTGTCGTTCTTGTGCGGCAGGAAGCCCGCCACGTTGCGCAGGTACAGGCGCCAGAAGCGGCCGACGGAAGTGTTGGCGCGAAAGCCGTCGCGCATCACACCCTGCGTGTAATTGAAGCCCAGTTCCTTGATGATCGGGCCGTTCATGAGGATCAGCGTCTCGCCGCCCGGGGTGTTGCCGCTATGTTCGACCCCGTAGTAGGGATCGACCATCGCCTCGGCCAGCGCGACCAGCACCGGCATGTACTCGGGCCGACAGCCCGCCATCACGCCGTTCACCGCGACGCTCCATACGGTGGCCGCGCGACTGTCGGGCAGCATGATGCCCAGCACCTCGTCGGGATCGCGGTCGGTGTAGCGCAGGAAGGCCTCGACCTTCTCCTGCGTGGGCGGCACGATGGGCAAGCCATCGCTGAGCTCGTTGGCCTCGAAGTACTCGTTGACCTCCTCGAAGCTGCCCCGGCAGATGATCTCCCGCGCACCGGGCTCGTCTTCGATCAGCGCTTCCTTGGGCGGCTGAGTCAGATTGCCCACCACCCGGTCGAGCGTGGTTTCGAGAATGTTGCGCCGGAGCACTTCATCGTTCTGCACGCCCGTGTGTCCGGGTACCAACGCCACCGGCAAATTGGGCATGCCCAGGCCGACGGACGATGCCGCGGCCAAGCCGAGAAAGCCTTCGCATACCAAGGTGGAAGACGGCACGCCGGCCGCCTCGCTCGCTGCACTGGCCCGCAACACGGCGGGCGTACAGCTGCCTCAACAGCCCATGCCGGAGACGACGGCGTCGACCCCCAGTTCCTTGAACCTGCGCGGCAGCGAAGCCAGCACCTCGCGCTCGTCACCGCCATGGGTGTTGCCGAACTCCTTGAAGCTGATGAACTTCACGCCTGGGAAGCGCTTCTTCAGCCCCTCTTCGAGCAGCGCGAAGACCGCATCCCCACGAAAAACATAGTCCCACAACTGGGCGACTGTTTTGCCGTTCAGATTCTCCAGCCGCCGGGCCAGGGGTTTGACACCCACTTGGCGCGGGCTGCGCGGCCATAACGCTTCATAGTCCTTGCCAGCCAATGCGATCTCCTTTTGCGCTCGACGGCGCACCCGTGGATTGCCTCTCGCACATGCCGATGAACTGCGCAGCTCATCGACCGTGCTGCGCAAGGCATGTGCTCATGCGCGGCTTCTCGAACCATCGTACCGATCGCTCGATGCTAACCGGCTAATTGGTCGCCGTCATCCCGGAGGCCTTGACGATCCTGGCCGCCTTTTCGGTCTCGGCGCGCAGGAAAGCGCCGAACTGCTCCGGTGTGCTCGCCACGACGACCGCGCCCTCGTTGTTGAGACGATCGCGCAGTTCCGGCAGGTTGAGAATGCGCGCGATCTCGGCCTGCAGCTTGCCGACCACCTGACTCGGTGTGCCGCCCGGCGCGAGCACGCCGTACCAGTTCGTGTACTCGTAGCCCGGAACGCCCGCCTCCGCGATGGTGGGCACGTCGGGCAAGGCCTGGAAGCGCTTGCTGCTGGTGGCGCCCAGGGGCCGCACCCGTCCCGAGCGGATATGCGGCACGACCGAAAGCGCATTCATGAAATAGATCGGAATCTGGCCGGCGATCAAATCCACGGCCGCCGGCCCCGCGCCCTTGTACGGCACATGGATCATGCGCGTGCCGGTCATGAGCTTGAAGAGTTCCGTCGCGATCTGCGGCGGCGATCCGTGGCCCGAACTGCCGTACACGATCTGATCCGGCCGCGCCTTCAGGAAGGCGACGAGTTCCTTCACCGAGCGGGTCGGAAAGGATGGATGCACGCAAAGCACGAGCGGGCTCGATGCGATTTGCGTCACAGGCGCGAGATCCCGTGTCGAATCGTAAGGCAGGTTCTTGTAGATGCTCGGGTTGACGGCGAAAGCGCTCGGGACTACCAGCAGCGTCTGCCCATCGGGTGCCGCCTTCGCTGCCAGCGCGGTGCCGATGGTCCCGCTGGCGCCGCCCCGGTTGTCGATCAAAACCGGCACGCTCCACGCTTCATTGAGCTTCTGACCGATGTGGCGGGCGAGGATGTCCGTTCCCCCGCCGGGGGGATAGGGCACGATGATGCGGATCGGGCCACTGGGATAGGCTTGCCCGTAGAGCACCGGACTGAAGCCTGCGGCCAGAACCAGCCCGCCGAGCAGTACTCGCAATGACTTCATCATTCCTCCTTCGTGGCGCCGTGCGGGGCGCGCGTGTTTGGGTGGCTGGCGGGGCGCCGGCCGAATCAGATGGCGCCGATCGGGGTGGGCCGTGCCGGCACCAGCGTCGGCCAGGCGACATACCCCACCAAGGGTTCGGGCTCGAGCAGCACGACGGCTTTCTCCGCCATGCGCCGAGCCACCGGCGTGGCGCCGCGCCGCAGGTAGTACTGCAAGGCTTCCAGGGGATCGTCCATGGGGGAGGCATCGATCGAGCGCCCGGCAAGATCGACCGGCCTGCCCTTGAAGGCCTCGGGCGCCTCGGGCAAGCGACCGAATTTCGCGCTCGCCCCGTAGTCGTAGCGCTCTTCGTGCCAATACGGAAAAGTCGCCTCCGGGTGCTCGGCATAGAAGGTCCAAACCTCGAACCTCGCGATGCCTGTCTGCCCGTTGATGTAGTGCAGGGCGGTGTCCCCACAAAGCGCGGTGCACAGCACCCGCTTGCGATACAGGATGGCGTATTCCTTGTGGCGCGAAAAAAAATCATCGCGCTCGAGGCGGGCGATCGCAAGCAACCTCTTCAGGTCGACGCGCGTGATGCGCGCATAACTTCTCTCGCCCGCCATGCTTACGGCAGCGGCTTACTTCGCCAGGGCCGCGTCCGCGGCGCGGCCGCGCTGAGCTATCGTCTCCGTCGGGACCAGCGCCTTCGCCAGGTCGGCCGCATTGGCGAGCTTGCCCATGTCGACGGCCAGACCGAGTGCCCGGCGCGCACCGATATCGCCGAGCACGCGACCGGCGCAATCGAGAAACTTCTCGTCGCGCTCGGCGGCGTTCATGGGCCAGGCGGGCGAACCGGGCGCGCGATTCTCACGCATCTTGTACTCGCCCTTCGTCGTGCGTACGAGCACATCGTTGAAGCCCACGCCGCCCGAGTACATGCCTTCGATCTGAACGCGGTAGCGCTTGACGTTCTTCATCAGGGCGCGCACATCCGGGCGCTGCACCATCACATCGGTGAAGGTGTCGATACCGACTTTGCCGTCGAGCAAAGTCGCTGCCGCGACGTATTCGATGCTGAACTTGCCTTCGAGGCCGGTTTGCGGATTCTTGTGCACCAGCGCCGTGTCGCTGCCGGGCGGAAACCCGATCTCGACCGCCTGCACGTCCTTGCCCTGGATGCCGTGCTCCTTGATCATCGCCAGCAACGCGCCGATCGAGCGGTGGTTGCAATAGCAGCAGGGCCAACGCTTGTAGCTGATCCCCGGGGAGACCGCTTCCCACGGCTTGCCCAACTGATCGAGCAGCGGCTCGAAGGGCACCACGTCGGCCTCGCCATACGTGCGGAAGAAACTGTCGTCGCCGTCGAAGATGCCGGTGTCGGCGGTGAATCCGGCCTTGGCCAGCAGCACCGCTTGAACCGCACAGCGGGCAGCGTGACCGGCATGGAAGGGCTTGGTCATGGTGCCGAAGTTCTTCAGCATGCCGGACGCCTGGGATGCCGCGAGCCCCAGGGCGTGGCACAACTGCGAAACATTCAAGCCCAGCAGGCGGGCGACGGCCGCGGTGGAACCGAACACGCCCATCGTCGCCGTCGCGTGCCAGCCGCGTTGATAATGGCCATTGCCGACTGCAACGCCGAGCTTTCCGCCCACTTCCAGACCGATGGCATAGGCAGCGAGGAGATCCTTGCCCGAGGTGCCGACCGTCTCGGCGGCTGCGAGCGTCGCGGGAACGATGGTCGTGCTCGGATGGCCGTGCATGTTGGTGTGGACATCGTCGAAGTCGAGCGCGTGTCCGTAGATGCCGTTGACGAAGGCCGCTTCGGCCATCGTGGTCGCGGCATGCGTCCCCCAGATGGTGGATTCGCGTCGCCCCCCCAAGCCGTTGACATAGCGGAAAGCAATCTCGCCCACCTCGTCGATCGAGCCGACCAGCGCCACCCCCAGAGTATCGATGAAGGCGTCGCGCGCGGCGTCCATGACGTCGCTGGGAATGTCGGCGGCTTTGGTGTCGATTGCGAACTGTGCCAGGCGCTGCGTAAGCATGGTCTTCTCCTCCGGAATGGACGAACGGGGTCGGCTGCTATGATACACCCACCGTTTGGTGCCCAACGCCGAGCCGGTCGGCCATCAGCCGCGGCCGTCGACGACCACACAAGACGGCGCTGCTTTATTGCGATGCAGCGCTCGAACGTACACGCTGACGCGGCGGTTCGGGCAATTTATCCGCATACGGAGGACAGCAAGTGAGCGAAACGAGCCTGATCAAATTCGAACGACGCGGCGACGTCGCCTGGCTCATCATCGATCGAGCGGACAAGGCGAACGCGATGACGGCGGCGATGATGGGCCAGATGACCGCGCACGTGAGCACCAGCGCGGAAGACGCGAGCATCAAGGCCCTGGTGCTGACCGGCGCCGGACAGCGCGCGTTCTCCGGCGGCGTCGACGTCCGCTCGGCATCCGAGCTGCCGCCTGCCGATGCGCGTCGACAACGCTCCGAGCGCTTCTTCGAACTGGTGATCGCCTTGGCCGGATTCGCCAAGCCCGTGGTCACCCGCATGAACGGGATCGCGTCGGGCGGCGGGGCGATGATCGCACTGCTCGCCGATCGCGTCGTCGCATCCGACAACGCCGCGCTCAGCCTGCCCGAGATCGACCTCGGCGGCCCGACCATGCCCGGACTGGCGATCCTCGCCCACCTGGGCGGCGCGGGCGTAGCCTCGGATCTGGTGCAGAGCGGACGCCGCATGCCGGCCAACGAGGCGCACGCGCGTGGACTGATCGGTGAGGTGGTCGCATTCGAGGCACTCGACGCCCGCACCGACGCGGCCGCCCTGCTGCTCGGATCGAAGCCCGCCAGCGCGTTCGCCTTGAACAAGCAATGGCTGCGGCGCCCCTTGCTGGAAGCGCTGCATGCGGCCGACGCCGAGCACAGCCGACTGCGGGCGAGCGGCGCCATCCACTAGCCCTCGGCGCGCCTGCCGTCGGCGCGGAGAGCGAAGGAATCGTGCTAGCCTTCGGCGCTTCAGCAAGCCGAAGGAGGATCCCTTGAAGCCCCACCCATCCGCGCCGCGCAGCGGCGGCCAGTTGCTCATCGATGCGCTCCGAGTCCATGGTGCCGATACCATTTTCTGCGTTCCCGGAGAAAGCTACCTCGCCGCGCTCGACGCATTGCACGATCATCGCGACATCCGGTTGATCGTCTGCCGCCAGGAAGGCGGCGCGGCCAACATGGCCGAGGCTTACGGCAAGCTGACTGGACGTCCCGGCATCTGTTTCGTCACCCGCGGCCCGGGTGCCACCAACGCGAGCATCGGCGTGCATACGGGCAAGCAGGATTCCACGCCGATGATTCTCTTCATCGGTCAGGTCGGCTCCGACGCCATCGATCGCGAAGCCTTCCAGGAGATCGACTTTCGCCGCATGTTCGGCGAGATGTCGAAATGGGTGGCTTCCATCGACCGCGCCGACCGCGTGCCCGAGTACGTGAGCCGCGCTTTCCATACGGCTGTCGCCGGACGGCCCGGCCCCGTGGTGCTCGCGCTACCCGACGACATGCTGGTCGCCAAGGCGACAGTGCCCGATACCGGCCCGTATACGCGCGTCGCGGCCCATCCGGGCGGGCAGGATCTGCAACGACTGCGGGCGATGCTGGCCGAAGCACGCCGCCCCTTGGCCATCCTCGGCGGCAATGGCTGGTCGCAGGCTTCGTGCGAGGATTTGAAGGCGTTCATCGCAGCGAACAATCTGCCGGCCGCAGCCGTCTTCCGCCGCCAGGATCTTTTGGACAATCGCGATCCGCACTACGTCGGCGACATCGCCGTCGGCATGAACCCCGCGCTCGACAAGCGGGTGCGCGAGGCCGACCTGCTGCTGGTGATCGGCGCGCGTTTGGGCGAATGGACCACCAACGGCTACACCCTGATCCAGGCGCCCTGCCCGACGCAGAAACTCATCCATGTCCATGCCGGCGTCGAAGAACTCGGCAGCGTCTACCAGGCGGATCTCGCCATCAACTCCGGCATGCCGGAGTTCGCCGCGGCAGCCAAGGCGCTTGCGCCGGTGGACGGCAATGCATGGAAGTCCTGGACCGCACAGGCACGCGCCGATTTCGAGCGCTGGCAGCAGCCCACCGACATGCCGGGAGAATTGAATCTCTCGCACGTGATGATGCATCTGCGCAAGCGCTTGCCGGAGAACACCATCGTCACCAACGACGCGGGAAATTTCGCCATCTGGGTGCATCGTTTCTACGCCTACACGGGCTTTCGGACGCAGCTCGCGCCGACCTCGGGTGCGATGGGCTACGGCGTGCCTGCGGCGGTCGCGGCCAAGGTCGTTCATCCGGACCGGACGGTCGTGTGCTTTTGCGGCGACGGCGGTTTCCTCATGACCGGCCAGGAACTCGCCACGGCCGTGCAATACGATCTGCCTATCGTAGTCTTCGTGGTGAACAACGGCATGTTCGGCACGATCCGCATGCACCAGGAGCGGGAGTATCCCGGGCGGGTCTCGGGCACGGACTTGCGCAATCCGGATTTTGCCGCGCTGGCACGAGCCTATGGCGCGCACGGAGAGTGCGTCGTTCGCAACGATGAATTCGAACCTGCGCTAGAGCGCGCACTCGCCTCCGGCAAGCCCGCCATCATCGAACTGAAGATCGAGCAGGAAGCCATCACGCCGCGCACGACGATCGCGGCCATCCGAGCGGAGGCGTTGAAGACCAAGGGAGGATGACGATCAGCGCACTCACGCCTGCGAGCCGGACCGGCGGCAGCAGCGTGATCGGCACCGAGATCGTCGCGCGAGATACGGAGGCGCCTGCAAAGCGAGATCGCCAAGGCGACCAGCCATCCCGAGCTGCGCAAGCTGTTCATCGAACAGGGTGTGGAACCCACGGCAAGCGCATCGCCCGAGGAGTGCTCGGCCTTCGTCAAGGCTCAGTTCGAGAAACACAACAAGCTCTGGAAGTCGCTCGGCCTGAGCCCCAAATAAATTTCCGCGCGCGAGTGCGCAGGACGGTCACAGGGGATTGGGCACCGGCTGTCCGTCGAAGTAGGCGCGCAGATTCGCCAAGGTGCACGCACCCATGGCGGCGCGCGTCTCGTGAGTCGCGCTCGACTGGTGCGGCGAGAGCACCACGTTGTCGAGATCGAACAAGGCCGGCGGCACCCGCGGCTCGTCGGCATAGACGTCCAGGCCCGCTGCGCGAATGAGGCGTCGCTGCAGCGCTGCGATCAGTGCCTCCTCGTCCACCACGCTGCCCCGCGCGATATTGACGAGAATGCCCTCAGGCCCGAGCGCCTCCAGCACCTCGCGCCCGACGAGGTGACGCGTCGCCGGGCCGCCCGGACACGTCAGCACCAGAAAGCCGACATCGCGTGCCATCGCCGCGAGGTCGCCATAGTAGCGATAGCGCGGATGCTGCTTGTCTCGCGGCCCGTGATAGGCCACCGACATGCCGAAGGCCTCCAGCCGCCTGGCGACTGCGCAGCCGATGCGCCCCAGCCCCACGATGCCGACGCGACCGCCGTTCACCCGATGCGTGAAGTTCATGATCCCGGCGAGCCAGCGGCCCTCGCGCACGAAGCGATCGCCCCGGACGATTTGCCGCGATGCGGCAAGCAGCAGAACGACGCCCATGTCGGCGACATCCTCGACCAGGACATCGGGCGTGTTCGTCACCACGATGCCGCGGCTGCGCGCATAGTCGACGTCGATGGGATCCACCCCGACGCCGAAGCAGGCGATGATTTCCGCTCGCGGAAAGCGTTCGATGAGACTGCGCGGCGTAGGGATGGACGAACCGGTGACGATGCCGCGCACGCGATCGCCCACAGCAGCGACGAGGGCGTCTTTGTCCGCGGCATCGAAGTAGCGGTGCACCGCATACTGTGCCGACAGCGCCCGCATCATTGCCTCGGGATAGTCGCGCAACAAGATCAATTCCGGACGCTGTTCCATTTCCAACCCTTGCAGTGATGATCGAGACAGCGCCGATTATCAGCGAGCCAGGCGAGGATTGAGCACGTCGCGCAGTTGATCGGCCACCAGATTGATGGACATGATGGTGATCAGCAAGGCCAGCCCCGGATAGAAGCTGATCCAGTACTTGCCGCTCAGCAGATAGGCGAACCCGTTCGCGATCAGCAGTCCGAGCGAGGGCTCGGTGATGGGCAGTCCCAGGCCGAGGAACGACAGCGTGGCTTCGAGCGAGATCGCATGCGCGACCTGCACGGTGGCCACCACGATCAGCGGCGGCAGGCAGTTCGGGAGGATGTGGCGAAACAGGATGCGGGCGGGCGACAGGCGCAAGCCCCGAGCAGCTTCGACGTAGTCCTTGTTGCGCTCGACCAGTGCCGTCGATCGGACCGTCCGCGCGTAATACGCCCACTGCACCGCGATCAGGGCGATGACGATCTTGTCCACGCCCTGCCCCACGACTGCGAGCAGGATCAGCGCAACGAGGATAGACGGGAAGGACAGCTGCAGATCCACCAGCCGCATGATGAACGCGTCGGTGCGTCCGCCCGCGTAGGCGGCAACCAGCCCCAGCACCAGACCCAGGGCCACCGCCGCAACCGTGGCCGATATCCCCACGCCCAGACTGATGCGCAGCCCATAGAAGATAGCCGAAAGCATGTCGCGGCCTTGGTCGTCGCTGCCCAGCAGGAAGATCATTCCGCTGCCGCTCTTCTGCCCGGGCTCCAGGCGCGAATCCATGATGTCGAGCTGCGCCAGATCGTAGGGGTTCTGGGGCGAGATCAAGGGCGCGGCGAGGGCGACGAAGAGAATCCCGACCAGGACGAGGAGCGCGACCACGGCAAGGCGGCTTGCTGCGTACTCGGCGATGAAACGGCGCAGCGGCGTTTCCGCGACCGCGGCGTCCGACGTGGCGATACCTGGCTGCGTCATGCAGTCGCCTCGGACAGCCGCACCCGGGGATCGAGCGCCGAATAGAGCAGATCGACCACCAGGTTGATGACGATGAACAGCACCACGATGACCATCAGGTAGGCGACGACCACCGGCCGGTCGAGCACGTTGATCGAGTCGATCAGCAGCTTGCCCGTGCCGGGCCAGGCGAAGATCGTCTCGGTCACGATCGAGAACGCGACGACGGATCCGAACTCCAGCCCGATCACCGTCACGATCGGGATCATGATGTTCTTGAGAATGTGCACACCGACGACCCGCCGCATCCTGAGCCCCTTGGCCCGGGCGAACTTGACGTAATCCTGCAGAACGGCCTCACGGGTTCCGGCCCGCGTGAGCCTGACGAGCAAGGAGAGCTTGAACAGCGCCAGGTTGAACGCGGGCAGCAGCAGATGCTGGATGCCATCCCAGGTGAGGAAGCTCCAGTGCATGCCGAACACCTCGACCGTCGCGCCCCGTCCCGAAGACGGGAACCAGCCCAGATGCACCGAGAACAGCATGATCAGCATCAGACCGACCCAGAACGTGGGCAGCGAAAAGCCGACGATGGAGCCGGCCATGATGGTCTTGGCGAGCCACGAATCGGGCTTGAGGCCCGCGTACAGGCCGAGTGGAATGCCGAGCAGGATGGCGATGACCATCGCCGCCAATGCCAGTTCCAGCGTCGCCGGCAAGCGCTGCAGAATGAGTTCGACCGCCGGCGTGTTGAATGCGAACGAGCGCCCGAAGTCGCCCGACAGCGCCTGCTGCAGGAAAATGCTGTACTGCTCCCAAAGCGGCTTGTCCAAGCCGAGGGCCGCCACGGCCCGGGCCACCTCCTGCTGATCCGCTTCGGGACTGATCAGCAAGTCGACCGGATTGCCGATCGCGTACACGCCGATGAACACCAGCAGCGACATCACGAACAGAAGCGCGATGCTGGCACCGAGACGACGGATCAGGTACGCGAGCATGGTCGCCTGCGCCCTACCCGTACGAGTGCGCACCCAGTGGTTGTCGATCGCCCCCGGTTCGTCACAGCTGGAGCGGCTTGCCTACCGCTCATTGCATGGCGGTCGAGCTGCTGGCCGGCGGCAGCGCGCGCGCTCCGAATGCGGTGTCCATCCCCAATCGTATTTCCATTGAGTTCCCGAGCCGATGCGTATCCGAAACAAGCCTAACACAGGCCGGATTGTCGCCGTGTCGGCGTTGACACGCCCCGATCGGGCCACCTATGCTGGGACTGGTCATTGCCCGCACGGGCCTTCTTCGATTCGAGAGCCGCATCATGCCGACAGCTTCCCCGAACGTGGTCGAATCCATCGCCAAGGCCGTGGGCTTTTCCACCGTGAGCCGCGATTCGAATCTGCGCTTGATCGAATGGGCTCAAGCGGAACTCGAACGCATCGGCGCCCGCTGCCGGCTCACCTACGACAGTGAGCGACGCAAGGCCAATCTCTTCGCCAGCCTAGGCCCCGACGAGCCCGGCGGCGTGGTCCTCTCGGGTCACACCGATGTCGTCCCGGTCGACGGTCAGAAATGGGACACCGATCCTTTCCGGGCCGAAGTCGCCGGGGATCGGATCTACGGGCGCGGCACCTCCGACATGAAGGGTTTCGTTGCGACCGTGCTGGCGCTCGCGCCTGAATTCGTCGCCAACGGCCTGCGACAACCGCTGCACCTGGCCCTGTCCTACGACGAGGAGATCGGCTGCATCGGCGTGCGGGGGCTGCTCGCCGATCTGAAACAAGCCGGGATTCATCCCTCATCGGTGATCGTCGGCGAGCCGACCAGCATGCGGGTCGTGATCGGTCACAAAGGCAAGCACAGCTTTCGCTGCAAGGTGCGCGGGCTGGCGTGTCATTCGGCCTATGCGCCGCAGGGAGTCAATGCGGTCGAGGCCGCTGCCGAGATCATCGCCTATCTGAAAAGCATGGCACGTCGCTTTCGGGACCAGGGCCCTTACGACGCCTTGTTCGACATCTCACACACCACCGTCCATACGGGCGTGATTCACGGTGGCACCGCGCTCAACATCGTGCCCAAGGAATGCAGCTTCGATTTCGAATTTCGACATCTTCCGGGCGACCGTCCCGAAGCGCTGTTCGAAGAGGTCAAGCGGTTCGCCGAGGGCACCCTGTTGCCGGAAATGCAGCGGGTCGATCCGAACAGCGGCTTCGAGTGGGAAGTCCTCTCGCTCATGCCCGGACTCGATGTCTCGACCGATACGCCGACAGCGCGACTCGCCCTGGGCCTCACCGATGCGCGCGATGTCGGCAAAGTGTCTTATGGCACCGAGGCTTCATTGTTCCAGGAGGCGGGCATGCCGGCGGTCGTGTGCGGCCCGGGCAGCATCGAGCAGGCGCACAAGCCCAACGAGTACGTCAGCCTGGAGCAGATCGCTCAGTGCGAGGCCTTCCTGCGCAGGCTGATGCAGCGCATGTGCGGCTGATCGCGGCCTTGCGCGCGAACGTGAATTTCCTCACGCTTGCGCTGCGCCCAACGCCGGCATACTGGCGACCAACCCGTCTTGACCGTTTGCCCGCCAGGAGAAATCATGCGCGCCCTCGCCGTTGCCCTCTGCCTTACGTTCGCCGGCACCGCCTTTGCCCAATCTTTTTCCAACCCGTCGCTGATCGTATCGAACTTCCTGCTGGGCAACAGCATCAGCGACCCGACGGGCATCCGCTTCACGGGCGCCAACCAGGGTTTCGTCATCGAAAAGGGCGGAACGGTAAAGCGCTTCAACAACGGCGCGCTTTCCACGGTGCTCGATCTTTCGGTCGCCACCAACAGCGAGCGCGGCTTGCTCGGGATCGCAATCGATCCGGGCTACGCGCAAAACGGACACGTCTATCTGTACTATAGCGCCGGCAGCGGCAGCACCTGGACGGAGAACCGCCTCGCCCGCTACACGTGGGACGGCAACAGCGCGCTCGTCAACCCGGTGACTCTGGCGTCCTTCGGATCGAGCAGCGACGGGCAGACCAACGGCCCGAATCACAACGGGGGGCCGCTCGTCTTCGGTCAGGACGGCAAGCTGTATGGCGCGACAGGCGACCTGAACCGAAACGGTATCGAACAAAACCAGTCCAGCACGACGAGTGCGCGCAGCGGCGGCGTGTATCGGCTCAATCCCGACGGCTCGGTACCTCTCGACAACCCATTCGCCGGCAACGCCAATCAAGACGTTCGGCCCTGGTACACCTACGGCGTGCGCAATTCCTTCGGCCTTGCCGTCGACCCGGTCACGGGCCGGATCTGGAATACCGAGAACGGTCCAGGCAGCTACGACGAAATCAATCTGCTGAGCGCGGGCATGAACAGCGGTTGGCGGCCGATCATGGGGCCGGACAGTCGGGACAGCAATTCGACGAGCGATCTGGTGCAGCTGCCCGGCGCGAGCTACCAGGATCCGCAGTTCTCGTTCGCCCAGCCGATCGGCATCACCGCCATGCACTTCCTGCATGGCTCTGCCTGGGGTCCGCAGTACGACGACGCCGTCCTGGTCGGCGAAACCAACCGGGGGCGCATGTGGCTCTTGCGGCTCAACGAGGACCGCGATGGCTTCGTGCTGACGGGCGACGTGGCCGACGGCGTCCTCGATCCAGGCGATGCGTTCGCTGCGTTCGGCACGGGCTTCAACGTCGTCACCGATATTCAGCGCGGTCCGGATGGCGCTCTCTATATCGCAGCTCTGGGCGCGGACGCCGTCTACCGGGTGGCGCCGATTCCAGAGCCGACGACCTGGGCGCTGACGCTGGCGGGTTTGGCGCTCGTGGGCCTGGCCGCGCGCAGGCAACGGCGTCGGCTGGCATAGCCGGACTCACTTCCCCCAGCCTGCAGTTTTCACGGCATGAGCGCAGCCGGGTGCAATTGACACCCGGAGGCTTTGGCGGCAGGATCGCGGCCTTTGGCCATTCGCCGCCATGTCCGCCGCACTGAAAAACATCCGCGTTCTCGACCTGTCGCGCATCCTGGCCGGCCCCTGGAGTACTCAGGTGCTGGCCGACCTCGGCGCCGAAGTCATCAAGGTAGAGCGGCCGGGCAGAGGCGATGACACCCGCGCCTGGGGGCCGCCCTTCCTCAAGGACGAGGCGGGCAACGATTCCGCAGACTCCGCCTACTATCAGTGCGCCAACCGAGCCAAAAAATCGGTGACGATCGATTTATCCCGCCCAGAAGGCCAGGCGCTCATCCGCGAAATCGCCGCGCAAGTCGACGTCCTGGTGGAGAATTTCAAGGTCGGCGATCTCGCCCGCTACGGACTGGGCTACGAGGACATCCACGCCATCAACCCGCGCATCGTCTATTGCTCCATTACCGGTTTCGGCCAGAACGGCCCGTACCGGGATCGGGCCGGCTACGACTTCATGATTCAGGGCATGGGCGGTCTGATGAGCGTGACCGGCGAGCGCGACGAGCGTCCGGGCGGCGGTCCGCAAAAAGCGGGCGTTGCCATCGCGGACCTCATGACCGGCATGTACAGCACCGTCGGCATCCTGAGCGCTCTGTGGGAGCGCAACGCGAGCGGCGTCGGCCAGCACATCGATATGGCCTTGCTCGACACCCAGGTCGCCTGGCTGGCAAACCAGAACCTCAATTACCTGTTTTCGGGCGAGCCACCCCGCCGCATGGGCAATTCTCACCCGAACCTGACGCCCTACGACGCGTTCCCCACCCGCGACGGCGACATCATTCTGGCCATCGGCAACGAGGGGCAGTACGCGAAATTCTGCAACGTCGCGGGTTTGTCGGCGCTGATCGACGACGCGCGTTTCCGGGACAACCCCTCGCGGGTGGCCAACCGGGACGAGCTCAAGGCGCTGATCGCGCCCGCCATGCTGGCACGGACCACCGCGGAGTGGATTCGCATCCTGGAGCCCTTGGGGGTTCCCTGCGGCCCGATCAACCGCCTCGACCAGGTTTTCGCGGATCCGCAGGTCGTCCACCGCCGGATGCAGGTCGACGTGCCCCACCCCGTGGCAGGACGCTTGCCCCTGGTGGCGAATCCCATCAAGTTCTCCCGCACGCCCATCGTGTACGACACGCCGCCCCCGATGCTGGGCGAGCACACCGACGAGGTGCTGCGCGACGTGCTGGGCAAAACACCGCAGCAAATCGACGACTTGCGCCAGCGCGGCATTGTTTAGGCCTCCCGGCGCTCGCTGGTTAGGGGGGCCGCCGCGCACCCGCCGTGGATCGTGCGGAGGGTCTCCCCCGCTGCCAGGTCGATCTGGGCCGATTCTTGCATTATCCTTATCCTGATCGCATGCCCTGCGCCCTTGTCACGCAAACCGGATATCTGCGGTGACTTGGGGCCTCTGCTTGGGGGAGCGCTAGTCAATCTAAGTGATAACATGATCGAGCCATTACGCCCGATCCCGAATCCGGCACATCCAGAGTCAGCAATAGTTAGGGAGCTCGTCATGAATAGCTCGCACGCATACCCGCGGCAGATGCGCTGTCGTATTCTCGTCACTGCTGTAGCGTGCTGCTTCGCTCCTTCCCTCGCCTGGGCGAATCCGGTCGGCCCCACGGTGACCCACGGACAAGCCACGTTCAATACCCAGGGCAAAGTCCTGACTGTCACCAACAGTCCAGGCAGCATCATCAACTGGCAGGGCTTCTCCATCGCGGCCGGCGAAACCACCCGGTTCGTGCAGCAGAACGCCGCAAGCGCCGTTCTCAATCGAGTCATCGGCAGCGAAGCGTCATCGATCCTCGGCGCCCTCCAGTCCAACGGCCGCGTCTTCCTGATCAACCCGAACGGCATCATCTTCGGTTCGGGTGCGCTGATCGACACCGCCGGACTGGTGGCCTCGACCCTCAACATCATGGACGCCGATTTCCTCAGCGGAAAGCTGCGCTTCGGTCCCAATCCGGAAGCCAAGGCCCTGAGCAATGCCGGGGAGATTCGCACCCCGGCCGGCGGGCGGGTGCTGCTGATCTCACCCGAGGGCGTCACCAATAGTGGAATCATCCACACGCCCCAGGGCGAAGTGATCCTCGCGGCCGGCAAGTCGGTCGAACTGACCGACTCGGCCAATCCCGAGGTGCGCGTCGAAGTATCCGCCCCGGACGCGAAGGCGCTGAACCTCGGCAAGATCGTCTCCGAGTCGGGCAAGGTGGGCATCTACGGCAGCATGACGGTGAACAGCGGCATCGTCAGCGCCGACAGTGCCGTCGTCGGCGAAAACGGCAAAATCGTGTTTCGGGCGAGCCGCGATGCCACACTGAGCGCGGGCAGCGTCACGACCGCCAACGGGCCAACGGGCGGCAATATCGAGGTAAGTTCGGGTGGCACGACGCTCGTCGCCGGCCAGATTCAGGCTAAAGGAAGCGCCGGCGCAGGCGGGGAAGTCCGGCTGCTCGGCGAGCAGGTCGGCCTGGTGGGCTCCGGGAACGTCGACGTCTCCGGCGAGCGGGGCGGCGGCACGGCCCTCGTGGGCGGCGATCTGCTCGGCGCCAACCCGGCGATCCGCAACGCGCAGCGCACGTATGTGGGCGCCGAGACGCAAATCAAGGCCGATGCCGGCAGTTCGGGGGACGGCGGCAAAGTGATCGTGTGGGCCGACGACACCACCCGCAGCTACGGCAGCATCAGCGCGCGCGGCGGCCGGAATGCCGGCGACGGCGGCTTCGTCGAAACCTCCGGCAAGGTCGCACTCGATGTGCAACGCGGCCCTGACGTGCGCGCGCCGGCGGGCAGGAACGGCACCTGGCTGCTCGATCCGAACGACATCGAGATCGTCGCCGGCGGTGAGCTCGATCCCAACCTCAACTCCGGAGCGCCTTTCTTCGCGCCGCTCGGAGACAGTTCACGGATCGGCGTCGATCTGATCAACGCCCAACTCGACTTCGGCAGCAACGTGGTGCTGACCACCACGAGCCGCGGCACGGACGCGGGCACTCAACAAGGCAACATCACGATCAACGCGCCGATCGTGAAGACGGCGAGCTCCGTTCCCGGCGGCGCCTTCATCGGCACGACCAGCCTGACGCTGCAGGCACATAACAACATCGTCATCACGCCGGCTGGCAGCATCACATCTACCGGCGACCCGCTCACGGTCAGCCTGATCGCGAACTCCGACGCCACGGGTGGCGGCGGCATCACCGTGGGGGGTGCCGTCACGACGCGCGGCGGCTCCTTCTCCGCCAGCGGGACGGATGCGATCCTCGTCACCGCTCCGATCAACACCCTGAATGCCCTGGGGACCTCCGGGGGATCGGTGCAGCTTTCAGCATCGACCGGGAATGTCAGCGTTGCAAGCGCAATCACCGGCGGGTTCGTCTCGGTCAGCGGCCAGGCCGGGGTGGAAGTTTCCGCGCCCATCGTTGCCTTCAACAGCTCGCTCAATCTCAGCTCGAACGCGGGCACCACGACGGTGGGATCGAACCTCACCAGCAACACCAGTTCCGTGTCGGTGTCCGGGCGCACCGGCGTTCGCGTGACGGCCGGAAGCCAGATCGTCACGGGTCAGTTCGGCTCGTTCAGCGCCTCGGTGACCGACACCACGTCCGCCTCCTCGTTGACGCTGGAATCCGGCAGTCAGGTCACGACCCGAGGCGTCACGCTCACCGCGGACAACATGGATCTGCAGGGCAGCGTCGAGGTCAACGGCGGCAGCGTCACGCTGCGCCAGAACACGTTCGGCCGCGCAATGAACCTCGGTACGGAGACGCCTTCCGCGCTCTCCCTCACGCAAGCGGAATTCGACCGATTCTCCAACGTCAGTTCATTGACGATCGGCAACAACTCGACCGGCGCCGTCACCATCGCCGGTCCGACCGTCGAAACCGATGCCATTCCGATTCAGATCCAGAGCGGCACCTCGATCACGCAGAACGCCGGTTTGACCGTGGCCGGCCCCTTGACGATGACCGCCCCGGCCATCACGGTAGCCGCGCCGCTGACCACGACGGGTGCGTCCAGCCTGACGTTCAGCGCCGACACGTTGAACATCAACAGCACCGCCACGAGCAGCGGCAACATCGACATCAACACGCGCTCGTTCAATCGTCCCATCGCGCTCGGTGTCGCGGCGCCGACGGGCAACGCGCTGGAACTGACCTCGGCCCAGTTGAACAACCTGTCGACGCCGACTCGCATCAAGCTCAGTACCGGCGGGCCCGTCGACATTGCCGGCCCGATCGCGCCTTCGGGCACCAGCACGCTGAGCCTGCAGTCCAGTTCGAACTCGATCACCCAAGACGTGGGTGCAACCGTCGGCGTTTCGAATCTCGCTTTGTCGGCCCGCACGGGCATCGACATGGCGCAGGACAATCAGGTCGGCACGCTCGCGGCCAACCTGTTCTGTTGCTCCGCCGGTGACATCAACTTCACGAACGCACCGAACACGGCACTGAACATCGGCGTCGTCGACTTCGTCAACGGCGTCCGGGTGAACAATTCCAGCGGCATGGCAAACATCCGTTTGCAGGCCGACGACATGAACATCACCAGTCTCGTGAGCGTCAACATCGGCGACATCAAATTGCTGCCCCGACAGGCCAGCACCACGGTGACGATCGGTGCCGACACGCCCGGCACGCTCGGCCTGACGAACACGGAGTTCTCCTTCGTGCTGGGCACCCGGCTCACCGTCGGCGGCGACCGGATGAACGTTACAACTCCGGTGTCCCTGGTGGCCGCCGCCACGACGCTCGCTCCGTACACCACGGGCCGGCCGGTGCACATCGTCGGCGCCAAGAGCAACCCCGGCGCATTGGAATTCACGCCCGCCGAACTCGGGGCTCTGTCGTCCGGCAACCTGATCCTGGGAGGCCCGTCCGCAGGCCCCGTCTCGGTCAACGTACCGACCTCGATCCCGAGCACCATCAGCCAGTTCACCCTGCACAGCGGGGACGTCGCGAACGGCATCTTCGTCGCGGCGAACGCCGACCTTACCGCCGTGAACACGCTGGGATTGACCGCCGACACGATGAGCCTCGGGTCCACCGTCGGCTCGACCAACGGCAACATCGCCATCAACACCCACACGGCCAACCGCAACATCGTGTTCGGCGATAGCGACGGCACTGCGCTCGACTTCGGGGCCAGCGCAGTCGGCCGACTGAGCGCACCCGCCGGAACGGTTCAGTTCTCGACGGCAAGCGGCTCGATCTCCGTGCTCGACCCGACCACTTTCGCGAGCGCGAATGTCACCGGCGTTTCCCTGGATGCCGGCAACGCCGTCACGGTCGACGTCTACGGCTCGCTGGCCGTCGGCACCACCAGTCCACCCGCGAACCCGCTGTCGATCCGCGCCCCGACCATCGACCTGCAAGGATCCGTCTCAGCCTCGGGCGCGGTCACGCTGACAGGCAATTCGGTGGCGATCAACGCGGGCGTGACCGCAGGCGGCGACATCAACGTGAAGCCGCGCGACATCCGTTCGATCGATTTGGGCGGCGCGGACAGCGGCTCGACCCTCGGACTGTCGCAGAGCGAATTGATCCTGCTCGGACCCGGTGGCCTGCTCCGCATAGGCGACGTCACGGGCAACACGCGCGACATCAACATGAGCGCACCCATCACGCTTTCGGCCAATCGCTCGCTCAGCCTCAAGACAGGCGACGGCAGCGTGACGCAAACCGGGGGGGCGCTCTCCATACCTGGCGGAAACCTCGCCATCGAAGCTTCGGAAGTCATCACCTTTACCCAGCCTAATATTGTCGCCAAGGTTGCGCTACAGGGCGGCGAGAACGTCAGTTTCACTCGGGCCACGGGCAGCAACCTGACGGTCGGCGACGTCGACAATCTGAGCGGAGCGGTCGCCGGCACGTTCGGAGCGTCGCCGCTCACTCTGATTGCGGACCGTGTCGACCTCGATCTGGCCAATCAGAATCTCGTCTTGCGGGGCAGCAACGTCACGCTGCTGCCTCACCCCAACGCGGACATCGATATCGGCACCAAGCCGGCCGGCGTCGCGTTCGGCATCACCCAAGCCGAGATGGACCGCATCCAGGCAGGTAGCGTCACCATAGGCACCGGAACCTCGGGTGCCATCACGATCAGCCAGCCGATCAACGTGAGCACCTTCTCTGATCTGACCTTGGCCACCGGATCGAACAGGCCGGTCACCCTCACTGCAGCAGGCGCCCTGACGGTGCCAGGAAATCTTCTGATCGCCGGCGGCACCCTGACCACGAGCGGTCCCATCACGAGCACCGCTGGCGCCATTACCCTGGCGGCAAACAACGTTGCCCTGGGAGGCATGGTCACCTCGGGAGGCGGCGCGCTCACCGTCCGGCCGTCCACCGCGGGCACCCAGATCGCCGTGGGCGGCGCGGATGTCCTCAGCACGGTGTCCGTGCTCGGCCTCGACAGCACCGACCTCGGCAATCTCGCTTACGGCACAGGCACCCTCACGGTAGGCAGCACCGCTGCGGGCGACTTGATGGTTCCCCACGTCGGGACGCTAGCAGGCCATGTGGAATTGATCACGGGCGGTGATGCAGGCTTCAGCGCGAACAATTTCGGCGCAACGGGCAAGCTTGGCATCACAGCGAATACCATGTCGATCGCCGGCTCGGAACTCACCGCCGGCAGCGGCGTGAGCATCACGGCGGCGAGCGCCGGGCGCAGCATCACGTTGGGCACCAAGCCCAATACGGGGTTGGACCTCGACACTGCCGAACTCGCCAAGATCAAGACCGGCACCGGCCCGCTGGCGTTCGATACCAGCGGCGCACTCACGACCACCACGGCGCTGAGCTTCACGTCCGATGTCCCGCACGTCACGTTGAGTGCCGGGACACTGAACCATACCGGTGGCGCACTGACGGCATCGGGGAATATCGTGCTGCGTGCGGACTCGATGCCGAGTGCCGGGTTCAGCACGATCAGCAGCACGGGTGGCGGGCGGATCACCGTGGGGCCCAGGACCACGCGCGCCATGAATCTCGGCACCGTGGGGGGCGCGGCATTGGGTCTCACGTCGACGCAGATCGCCGCCCTTTCGACCAGTGGCATCATCCAGTTCGGAGATACGGATCGGACCAGCACACTGACCCTCAGCGCACCGTTGACGATGTCGGGCGCAAGCGCCCTCGCGCTCCTGGCCGGCGGCGGTATCAGCCAATCGGCGGGCGCCATCGTCACCGCCCCTAGTCTTCGGGTCGAGTCAGGCGGCGGCGCCGTGAACCTCACCCAAACCAACGCGATCGGCACCGTCGCAGGTAGCAGCGGCTTGAACTTCAATCTGACGACCTCGGGCAACCTGACGGTCGGCGTGGTGGACGGTCAGACGGGGATCCCCGATGCCGGAAACACCACGCTGCGCTCGGACGGCATCAATATTGCCGAAGTCGTGACCGGCTCGACAGTCACGCTCGCGCCGAGGCTCGCGGGTGCCGCCGTCGACTTGGGAGGAGACGCCGGCTTCGGCATTACCAATGCCGAGGTGAATCGGGTAACGGGATCGACACTCGTGGTCGGGACTTCGGGCACCAATCCGACCGGCTCGATCACCGTCACGGCGCCGATTGACCGCACCTCCGGCGATGACCTCACCCTGCTGACAGGCGCCGGCGGCACGATCAACGTGAACGCGGCCCTCGGCTCGAGCAACTCGGGCAACATCGCAGTCACGGCAACGACCGGCACCGCGAACATCAACGCGCCGCTCAGTTCCTCGGGCTTCGTCACCGTCACCGGCGATACCATCACGACCTCACAGCCGATCACCTCCATCAATTCGGGCATTTCGCTCAACGCCGGCACCAACGGATCGGTGTCGATCGGAGGGGCACTCAACGGCTTCTTCAACGTGCAAGTCACGGGCCGGACGATCACGGTGAACGCGCCGGTCACGGCCGGCTACGACTTCTCCTCTGTCACGTTCGCGGCCAGTTCAGGCGCGGTCGGAAGTTCCGTCACGATCAACCAGCAGGTCACGGCTGGCAACAGCATCTCGATCACGACCGATTCGCTGGCCATCAACGCGCCGCTGGTCACCAGAAACTCCTCGATGACGCTGCAGCCGCGCACCGCCGGCATGCCGATCAGTCTGGGAACGGAGACCGCGGGCGCCTTCAGCTTGAGCACCAGCGAACTGGCGCTGCTCACCGTCGAAGACCTGACCGTGGGCAATACCAGCGCGGGCCCGCTTACGATCAACGCCCCGATCACCTCGCCCACACTGCAAAGCCTCACCCTGCGCGCCAACGGCGATATCACGCAACTGCCGACCGCGCCCATCGTTCTGAGCTATGCCATCGTGGATTCGGAAACCGGTTTCATCCAGCCTGCCGCCCAACTCGATGTGCGCTCGACCAGCGGCAAGGTGGAACTGCCCGCAGACAACAACGTCAACTTCTCCGTCACCGGTCGGGCCGGCGGGACAGGGCAGAACTTCGTGTTCAACAACCTGAGCCCGCTCAAGTTGCAGAATCTCAACACCGAAAGCGGCTACGCCCCCACCGGCAAGCTGTTGTTCAACTCGCCCGCCGGCTCGCTCGCACCCGCATCGGGCTCTACGGCTGCGCAGGATCTTCTGCTCGACTCGGCGATCGCCACCATCCTCGAATCCCAGAGCACTCAGGACAAGGCGGACAAAGACGCCAAAGCCGAGAAGGAAGAGGAGGACAAGAAGGCGAAGGAAGAGCAGAAGAAGGAAGGCAAGAAGAGCTGCAGCTAGGCCCGACGAGCTCTAAATGCGTGCCGCGAAGTCCACGCTGTCGTGCGTGCTGCGTCGTGCGCAACGCGGCCGAAACGAGGCCCGCCACGCACGATCGATGCGCGCAGGCCGATCGGCCTCGCGCATCGATTTAACGCGCGGCGTCACGCGCACCACCGGCTTCAGGGCGGCTGCGGCCGCCCGCAGGTTTTACTAACGCCCGACCATCCCGCATAATTCTCCGCTTCCCGCTTTTCGACCCCGAGGTACGACTGATGACCACCGTGAGCCTACAAACGATGACCGAAAAACTGCTGGTGCAAAAAGAAGGGCCCATCGGCTGGATCATCTTCAACAACCCCGCTCGCCACAACGCGGTTTCGATGTCGATGTGGGAATCGATCCCGGGCGTGCTCGAAACCTTCGAGAAGGATCCCGAAATTCGCGTTGTCGTGCTCAAGGGCGCGGGCGAGAAATCGTTCATTTCGGGCGCGGACATTTCCGAGTTCAAGGAAAAGCGCGGCAGCAAGGAGGCGACCGACGCCTATAACGCCGCCGGCGATGCGGCCAATCGGGCCCTGCAGGAGTTTTCCAAGCCGCTCATCGCGATGATCCGCGGCTACTGCATCGGCGGCGGCTGTGGCGTGGCCTTGAGCTGCGATATCCGCATCGCGGCCGACGACAGCGTCTATTCGATTCCGGCCGGCCGGTTGGGCCTGGGCTACCGCTACGAAGGCATCCGCCGGTTGATCGACGTCGTCGGGCCGGCTTTCGCCACCGAGATCTTCTTCACTGCGCGCAAGTTCAACGGCCAGGAAGCCCTGGCCATGGGCCTCATCAACCGGCTCGTGACCGTGGACGAATTGGAAAAGTACACGCGCAACTACGCGGCAATGATCGCCGACAACGCGCCGCTGACGCTCAAGGCCGTCAAGCGCAGCGTCATCGAGCGCTTCAAGGATGCGGAAGAGCGCGATCTGAAGCTGTGCAAGGAACTGGTCGACGCCTGTTTCGCAAGCCGCGATTACGAAGAGGGCCGCACCGCTTTCATGGAAAAGAGGCGCCCGGTCTTCAAAGGCCTCTGATCCGCCTGCAACGACGCAAAAGGGGAGTCCGGCGGACTCCCCTTTTTTTGCTTGTCGCTCACGGCGGGCATCCGCCCGCCCCTGGTCCGGCGCTTACTTGCTCTTGATGCCCGGCATACCGAAATCGAGCTTCTCCAAGCCCTGCAGCAGTTGCTGCTCCTGCGCAGCATTGAGTTCGGTAAGCGGAGGACGCAGCCGGTTCCAGGCCATGTCGCCCGAGTAGTGGGCGATCGTCCGCTTCAGCGCCGGGATCATCGGCACGCTTTGCAGCACGTTGCGGATATCGTCGATCGCCTTCTGCATGGATTCGGCCCCCGCGCCCTTCCATGCGTCGTACAGCGAGGTGATCATGGCCGGGTTGACGTTCGCGCCCGCGGTGATGCAGCCGGCACCGCCATGGCGCATGTTCTGCAGCAAGAACGACTCGCTGCCGGCAAAGACATCGAATCCCGTCTTGGCGAAGGCATCGAGCACCGCCTTGGTGTTGTTCCAATCGCCCGAGCTGTCCTTCAGCCCGACGACCGTCTGCGGATAAGCCTTGATCAGGCGCTCGATCAGCGCCAAGGAGATGGGCACCTGAGAGACCGGGGGAATGTGATAGAGGTAGATGCGCAGCCGTGCATCGCCGACGCCCTGGATGACTTCGGAAAAATTGCGGTACAGGCCCTCGTCGCTGACACCCTTGTAGTAGAACGGAGGCAGCATCAGAACGCCGGCAACGCCGAGCTTCACTGCGTGCTCGGAGAGCCTGATCGAGTCGGACAGCGCACAACATCCGGTACCGGGCATCATGCGCTTGGGGTCGATGCCGGCATTCACCAGAGCCTCGAGCAATGCCATGCGTTCATTCGCCGAGAGGGAATTCGCCTCGCTGTTCGTGCCGAAAACGGCCAGCCCGACACGCTGCGAGACTAGCCACTTGCAGTGGCTGATGAGGCGCTCCGCATCGGGAGACAAATCCTGCTTGAACGGAGTGACTACGGGCGATAGCACGCCCTTGATACGATCCTGGGACATTGACGCGCTCCGATATTGAGAAGGGCGAAGGGGAGCGGGCGATAATAACAGAGCGAGCCGCGCCGCCAGGCCGCCTGCTCCACGGCGAGCGCAGCCACGTCGTGGGGGCTCATGCCTCGCACGCCGGTCCGAGCGACTGCTAGTACATCGTCCGGCTGCGCAGGTGCTCGGTGCGGTCCATGGACGGAACGACGAGATTCTTGACCTCGGCGCCTTGAAGAACCGACAGGGGAATCGGTGTGCCTGCAGGGCCTAGTCCCCATAGCTTGCGGTAGAAATCGATCTGCCCGACGATCTGCTCGCCGCCCAGACGCACGATGATGTCACCGACTTTCAAGCCGCTCTTCGCAGCAGGGCCGTCGCTGGTCACGCGCGTGACGACCAAGTGTCCGCCCTGCATCTCCTGCGTATTCACCCCGAGCCACGGCCTTGCCGGCCCCGACACGCGCCCCGAACCGATCAGATCGCCCAGGATGGGCTTGAGCAGGTCGATGGGCACGAACATGTTTCCCGGGGTGTACGTCTGCGGCTTGATCGCGTCGGTCACCACCAGCGAACCCACACCGTAGAGTTTGCCGTCGCGGCCGATAAGCGCCGCACCGCTCCAGTTGACGGTCGCTGGCGCGGTGAATATGGCGCTGTCGAGCAGGTATTCCCAAAAGCCCGCGAACGGCCGCTTGGAGACGACGTAGGCTGGCGCCACGCCATCGAACCCCGCGATCAGCACCGGTTCGCGCTCGGGCAAGGAGGCTGAATCGCCCAGTTCGATGGGCTTCACGGCAAGCGGCAAGGTGGCACGCACCAAGCCGAAACCCGTCGCGTGATCGAAGCCCACCACGGTCGCCGGCACCGCCTTGCCGTCGGCTGGCACGATCTCGATGCCTTCGGCTTCGACGATGAGATAGCCGATCGTGAGGATCAGCCCGCTGTCGTCGATGACGATCCCGCTACCCTCGCGCTGCACGCCCAAGGTGTTCGCGCTGCGGGCATCCTTGGCCGCATTCGCACGCAACAACACCACGGACAAGTTGTCCATGCTCCGAATTTGTGCAGGCGCCTCACCTGGCGTCGCTGCTGCCTGCGCGGCGGCAACCGAGTGAACCGCAAGCGCCCAGACCAACAGCGCACCCAGCACAGCGTGTCCCCAACCTGCCCATGGAATCACAAGCCACCTCGTGTCGCGGAAACTGCAGAAAAAAACTTAGGAGAAGCGAACATTGGGACACCTCAGCCGGGCGGTTGTTCTGATCGCCGCAATGGACGTGCCAGCCGACATCCGGGATCAGCGATTCGGTGCGGAAAAGCCCATCGGCCAGGGTCGCCTGCCGCGGCGCGCCTGGATGCAGTTCACTCGGCAGCGAATGCCGATGGCCAGACCTTTGCCATCGACGGGGCCGATCGAAGCCACGGGCAATTCAGCAGAGAATCGATGATTCGGTGCATTAGCTTAGCTCGAATCGAGAAGCGATGGCGAGAGCATTAAGCCCACCTTCGCATGAATGATCGGGCGCTAGCCGCCCGCCCTGTTCGACGCATGGCCCGAGAGCGCGACGCCTTCGATCCGACGCCTCCGGGGCGACAATGGCGTGCCCGCGTCTCCTGGCCGGCTCATCCTGGCCTGCGGCCCAGACTTCGGCACCTCGGTGCCGATCGCCTGATCACCAGAACCGCCAATCGCCCGTAACGAGAATGTAGACACCCAGCATGCCATTGGTGACCGCATGCGCGACGATGGGCACCCACAATCTGCCGGTACGCAGGTAGATCCAGCCATAGACGATGCCCGCAATGAAGCCCGCAAGCCATTGGCTGTGCTCCAGCGCAAAGAGCACGCTCGAAATCAGCAGCGCACGCACCCCCACTTTTGCGGGCTCGATGCGCAGGAAATCCTGCTCATGGATCCAGCGCATGAGAAAAGAACGCCAGAAGAGTTCCTCCACCACCGGCACCACGACGGCAAGCCCCAGCAGCCGCATGACGGTGAGCGGCCAATCGATCTCCTCGGAGCCGTAACGCCGCGGATCGAACCCGCTACTGAGCTCGAACGTCACCCAACCTTCATCGAGCAGGATCCAGATGACCCACACCGCGAGACCGCTGCCGATGGCCAGCACCCACTCGCTCAAGCGCAGGCCCGGCGACCATCGAAGCTCTTCGAACTTCGACCACAGGATCAGAACGGCGGCACCGGCAACCAACGCCCGCGCCGCGTAGATCCAGCGAGCATCGGTCTCCCCGGGAGCGACGGGAACAGGCTCGGGCAAAAAAGAGCCGGCAGCAACGAAGGCAATGAACAGGGCGAACGGGAGGATGCGCGGGAAAGCATCCGATCGAATCCATGCCTGGAGCATGGTACTGGGTGTTTTGACCTTTTCTTCCGGCATGGTGTCGTCTTCGTGAAGTGCGGTGCGCCAGCCACCGATAGCGCGTTCGGCGTTCAACCTCGTGCCATGCCGGCTGCCATACAAGCCGGCGCCACGCATTCTTCCTGACCATCGACCAATGCAGTTAGTTCGGAGAATCGGTCATCCCAGCAAAGCGGCGGGACGACCGAATGCAAAACCGCAAGGCGTCGCCAAGGTCGATCGGTCGGCGAAAACCGGCGCTTCGCTGCGACTACCCGACGTCCAGCACTGCTTGACCGATGCGCTGCCCACTCTCGACATAATCGTGCGCATCAGCGATGCGATCGAGGGCGAAACGCCGTGCGACGGTGAACTTCGGCCGTCCGTCCTGCAGCCACCGGGCGATGTCGGCAAGCGCGCGACGCCTCGCGTCCTCCGGCATGGTGTAGACGTATACCATGCGCACGTTAAGATTCAATTGCCGCAGGCGCAGCGGCAGCGTGGCCTCCTGAGCCGCGACCGAGGCATAACACGCGATCGCAGCGTTCGGCCTCAACGCTGCCGCGTAGGTCGGCAGATTCACGCCCAGTTCAACGTCGACGACGCGGTCTATCCCCGCACCGCGGGTGATCTGATGCAACCGCGCGGCGACATCCTCACGTCGATAATCGATGACCGCATGAGCCCCGCCTTTTTTCGCGTGCGCGGCTTTCTCGTCGGAACTCACCGTCGCGATGACCCGCGCACCACCCCAGCGAGCCAGTTGTACGGCATAGTGCCCCACCACCCCGGCACCTCCTGTCACCAGCACGGTCAATCCCTCGACCGGGCCCTCGCAAAAAACGCAGCGATGCGCGGTCATCACCGGCACGCCGAGACAGGCGCCAGCCGCGTACGGAATCTTCGCCGGCAACGGCACGGCAAGCTGCGACGGCAACGCGATCATCTGCGCCGAGGTGCCCCATGCGCGCTGGAACTGTCCGTAATACACCCAGACGCGCTCTCCGATTCGGCGCTTGGGCACGCGGGCGCCGACGGCGTCGATCACCCCGGCGCCATCGCTGCCGGGGATGATCAAGGGCGCGCTCATCGGCCGATTGCCGCCTCTCCCCTTGGCATCCGAGGGATTGATGCCCGAGGCGCGCAAGCGAACCCGCACTTCGCCCGGCCCGGGCATCGGATCGGGTTGCTCGCCCACCTGCAGCACCTCGTGCGCGGGCCCGTTGCGTTCGTACCATGCTGCACGCATCGAAGTGCTCCTAGGTCACCGTCTTGGTGAATCGCACCGTCGTGGCGCGCGCGGTGAAGTCGGTGACCACGTTCACGAGCGCGGGCCGGCCGTCCTTGATCTTTTCCTTCGCACGCTGCAGCGCCGGACCGATGTCTTCCGGCCGCTCGACTTGCTCGCCGTGGCAGCCGAGCGATTGCGCGAATAAATCGAAGCGCGTGTAGCCCAGATCCCGACCCGGCTTCTCTTTCTTCGGATCGGCCGTCCAGCCGCCGTTCAGGCTGATGACGACGATCACCGGCAGCTTGTGCCGAGTCGCGGTGTCGAGCTCCATCGCATTCAAGCCGAACGAGCCGTCGCCATGGAGCACGACGACCTGCTTGTCCGGATGCGCCACCTTGGCACCGACACCGAAGGGCATGCCCACACCCATGATGCCGAAGGTGCCCGAGTTGATGCGGTGACGAGGATTGAACGTCGGAATCGACTGCCGGCCGTAGTTGAGAATCTCCTGGCCGTCGACCACGAGGATGGCATCCCGGTCGATGAAGTCGCGCACTTCCTTGCACAGCCGCAGCGGATGGATGGGCGTCTTGTCGGTGGACATCGCCTGCTCGGCTTCGGGCCGCTTCGCGGTTTCGATCGCCGCCAGCTTGCCGCGCCAATCGGCGAACGATCCGGCAGAGACCCGCGACCCGCCCGCGCCGAGCAACTGCCGCATGACCGCCTTGGCATCGCCGACGATGCCGAGATCGACGCGCGTATTGGCAGCCAGTTCGGTCGGATCGATGTCGATGCGGATGACTTTCGCCGTGGCCGACACCCGCGGCGGGGCGATATGACCGAACACGTAGTTGAGCCGCGTGCCGACGATCAGCAGCAGATCGGCTTCCTTCAACGCCGTCGAGCGCGCATTGAGGAAGGCATGCGGATGGTCCTCCGGCAGCACGCCTCGACCTTGGGGCGTCGTGTAGATCGGCATGCCGGTCTTGTCGAGCCATTCACGCATTTCATCGACGGCATCGGACCACAGCACGCCGCTGCCCGAAAGGACGACCGGACGCCGCGCACCCTCGATGAGCTTGATGGCCTGCTCGATCAGGGCGGGATCCCCCTGCGGGCGATGACGCTCCAGCGTCCGGGTGAGATCCGGCCACTTCACCAGCGCATCGTCGATCACATTGTTGATCACGTCCGAGGGCAGATCGAGGTAGACCGGCCCGGGCTTGCCCGAGATCGCCTGCCTGAACGCCAGATCGACATACTCGGGGATACGCCGCGTCTCGTAGACCCGGTTCGCCCATTTGGTGACGGGCTTCATCACGGCGACTTGGTCGATCTCCTGGAAGGCGCCGTTGCCGTACTCGCTGACCGGGCTCGAACCGCCGAAGGCGACCACGGGGCTGCAATCGATCAAGGCGTTCGCCAGCCCGGTGGTCAAATTGATCGTTCCCGGCCCCGAGGCGCCCATGCACAAACCCGGCTTGTTCGTCACTCGCGCGTAAGCATGCGCGCTCATCGCAGCGGCCTGTTCGTGTCGCACGTCGACGCCGCGGATGCCGCGCTTCATGCTGTGCGTGAGCACGTCGTTGATCGGCCCGCCCATGATGAAGAAGAAATCCGTGATGCCGATGCGCTTGAGCGTCTCGGCGACCAGCTCGTTACCTGTGATATTGGCCATCGTCCATCCAGTCTGCGAAATGGGATTGAGTGTCTGACTACTTTTTCGCCAGCTTGACCGGCGTCTCCTTGATGTACTCGTCGATCTGCGCGGGCGTCATCCCCGTCCACTGCGCAAGAACGTCGGCCGTATGCTCGCCGAGCAGGGGCGAGCACTTCACTTCGACGTTGCTGCCGGACATCTTCACGGGCCACCCCGGCATCCAGACCTCGCCCCGCTTCGGGTGCTGCACGGGCGCGAACATGCCGCGCTTGCGCAAATGCGGATCGCTGCTCAGCTCCTGCGTATCGAGCACGGCGCCGGCGGGCACGCCGGCATTCTGCAGCTTCTCCATCGCCTCGACCTTGGTATGGCGCGCGCACCACTCGCCGACCAGCGCGTCGACTTCGGCGGCATTCTTGACTCGCATCGCAGGCGTCGAGAAGCGCGGATCCTCAGCCAGATCCTCACGGTCCATTACCTTGAGCAGGCGCTGCCAATGCCAGCTGCCGGCGCGCGATGTATAGACCATCACGTAATCGTTCGGGCCGCCGGGCTTGCACAGGTACAACTCGCTCGGTGCCGCAGCACCGATCGAGCTCTGGTTGCCCGTGCGCGGAACCGGCTTGCCGAACATGAGTTGTCCGGCGAAACAGATGCGGTTGAAGTTGATGACGGCATCCTGCATCGAGACTTCGATGCGCTGCCCCTTGCCGGTCGCATGACGCTGGTTGAGCGCCGCGAGTATGCCGACCAGACAATGGATGCCCGCACCGGTATCGCCAACGTGAGGACCGGGACGCAGCGGCGGACCACCCTCCGTGCCCGTGATGGCGAACGCGCCGCCGACCGCCTGCGCGATCATGTCGAAGCTCAGGTAATTGGCATAGGGGCCGTCCGGAGCGAAGCCCTTGATCTGCGCGAAGATGAGTTTGGGATTGATCTTCTGCACCACATCCCAACCGAAGCCCAGCCGCTCGATGCCGCCGGGCGACATGTTCTCGATCATGACGTCGGCCTGCTCGATCATCTTGCGGATCACCGCTTTGCCACTCTCGGACTTCAGGTCGCACACGAGGCTGCGCTTGTTGGCGTTCATCATGATGAAGTAGAACGAATCCACATCCCCGCTGTTGGTAGAGGCGAAGCGACCGTTCTCTCCGGTTTGGGGCTCGACCTTGACGACATCGGCGCCCAGCCAGGCGAGCGCCTGCGTGCAGGAAGTGCCTGCCTCGTATTGCGTGAGATCGAGAACCTTGACGCCTGCAAGGGCGGTCGATTGTGTAGTCGCGGACTCGGAAGTGCTCATGGATCACCTGTTCGAAATGTGTGCACCGAAGGGAAAAAGGAAGAGCGGGCATCTACGCTCGGCGGCGACGCGCGTGCTGCTCGACATGCTTCGCCTACCCGGCAAAGAACCGCGTGTAGTGCTCGTAGATTTGGTCCGGCATCTCTTCCTGCATGTAATGGCCGCATGCCATTGCGTCGAAGCGCGCGATGTTGGTCGCGTACTGCTTCCAGATATCCAGAAACTCGTTGGCCCGCTCGGGCGGATGACCGCGCGCGCCCCATAACAGCATCAACGGCATGTCGAGCTTCTTGTCCTTGTCGGCCGTGTCCATGGCGAAGTCGCAAGTGGCGGTGGCGCGATAGTCGCGGCACGAACCGGTGATGGTCTTCAGGGTGTAGCAGCGCACGTATTCGGCCAGCGCCGATTCGGTAAGAAAGCCTAGTCCGGTCCCTCCCCGGATCACCATCCGACTGCGCAGGAAGTAATCCGCGGGCACTGCGCTGATGAGGCGTTCGGGGAACGGCTCGGGCTGGGCCATGAAGGCCCAATGCCAGGTGCCTACCACCCAACTCTTGGTGATATGGGTCCAGACATAGTGATTGGGCACGATGTCCATCAAGCAGACTTTGAGAATGCGCTCGGGGTGATCCATGCACATCCGGTGCGTGGTGCGTGCGCCGCGGTCGTGGCCGGCGACGTAGAACTGCCGGTAGCCCAACTGATCCATGATCTCGAGCAGATCCTGCGACATCGCCCGGAAACTGAAGTTGATGTTCTCCGGCCCCCCATCGGGCAGGGAACTGTCGCCGTAGCCGCGCAAGTCGGGCAGGATCACGTGATAGCGCTGGGCCAATCGCGCCGCCACCTTGTACCAGCACGTGTGATTTTGCGGGTTGCCGTGGACCAGCAGCAGCGGCGGGCCCGATCCCCCGTGCCGCAGGCGGATGACGGCACCGCTGGTGCGCACATCCATATGCTGGAATCCGGGAAAATGATCGGCCACCTCAGGGCTGCCCCAGCGGGTGGGGTCGCGTGCGTAGTCTTCCCGGGACGCGACCGCCATGATGTTCAGTTCGGACTGTCCGGCATCGGCCATCCTGCCTCCTCCTGCGCCTTCGATGATGGTGGAGCATTGTAGCCTGCGCACCGCGCGTTGCGGCGCCAGGATCCGACAGCCGAAGATCGATGATCGAACGCGAGCGAGGCTGCGTGCCTACATCGACGGGGGCAGACTGACCGGCGCCGTCAGGGCCGCGGCAACGGCCGCATCGCGCCCGTAGAGGTCAGAACGAAAGTGCACCGTACCTCGGTCGTCCACATCGACGGTACGATAGAGGAGCAGAATCGGAGTGCGGCGCTTCAAGAGCAGGGTGCGCGTCTGGCGGGTCGCGATGTCGGCACGCAAACGTTGCTCATCCCAGCGTTCGGGGTCATCGAGCAGCGCCACGGCCAGCGCATGCGCGGTCTCCACGCGAATGCATCCGGAACTCGATGCGCGGTCGGCTCGGCGGAACAAGCCGCGGGCCGGCGTATCGTGAAGATAGATCGCATGCCGATTGGGCAGCATGAACTTGATCGATCCGAGCGGATTCGTCGGCCCCGGCGCCTGGACGATGTCGTAGGGCAGGCCGCGCCCCAGGAAGCGCTTCCAGTCGACCGTCGCCGGATCGACCTCCTTGCCTGCCCCGTCGAACACCCGCATGTCGTTTTTGGCCAGATACAGCGGATCGCGCACGACACTGGGCACGATGTCCTCGCGAAGTATCGTCGGCGGCACCGTCCATGTCGGATTGAGCACCAGCGAGCGCAGCGTGGACCGAAAGGCGGGCGTGCTCCGGTACGGGCGTCCGACCACCACGCGCGAGGACCAGGCCAGCTGACCGTGGATGTACAGACGGGCCACGAAGCCGGCGATGTCGACCAGCAAATGATCGGCCGCCAGATCGGTCGCCACCCAGCGCACCCGCTCGAGATTCACGCGGATTTGCTGGACTCGATCCGCAGCACTGAGATTCAGTGCGGCCAAGGTCGCCGGCCCGACAACGCCGTCGGGTTCCAGGCCATGGCGCGACTGGAAACGCTTCACCGCTGCAACGAGCGTGGCGTCGTAAACGCCTTGCGTGCCCGCTTGCTCGGCCGCAGGCAAGTCACCGGTCGCCAGCAGTCGGGTCTGCAATGCCGCAACCCGCGCGTCATGCGCTCCCGGCCGCAGGAGGGCCCCGGCCCCGACCGGCAACCATCCCCCGCGCCGATCGATCTCCCGATACCGCGCCAACGCCTCGCGCAAACGCCGATAGAGCGGCGCCTGCGGGCTGTATGCGCCCAGCTCGTCACGAATCCTGTCTGCCGACAACAGCGCGCTCAGCGCATCGACCGTCAGGGCGCGTGCCGGGGTGAAGTTCCAGTCCGGCTCCAGCTGTCGAGGGTCCACTTTGCCGTGACGCAGATGATGGACCAGACGCACCAAGGCATCGGTGAGCAGAAGCTCGCGCTCCGCAATCGCCGCCGCATCGCCTGGCGGCTGAGCCCGAAAACGCGTCAACGCGAGGAGGTGATAGTCCTGCGGATCGAGCCCGTGCGTTGCAGCCGACTCGACCATAGCAAGGAATTCGCTCGCCCTCTGCGCCTCCCACGCCGGTTGGAATGCCCGTTGCTGGTAGAAGTCGGCAAGCGTCTGCCGTGCCGCCACCTGCCCGAGGAGACCGCCCGCCCGACCCTCCCGCAATGCCGTGACCTGCTGCTCGATCGATCGCGCGATGGCCTCGTCGGCGCTCGCTGCGCCCTGCACAGAGCCTAGCAGGCTGGCCCACAGACTCATGACGGCCAGCAAGCGCACCCACAGATCGGAGCGACGAATCGCAAAACTGGCGTCGATACGCTGCTCCCGACGGTTCACGAGTAAGCGGCTCGATCGCGGTGCGACACAAGGGCTCTCGACAACGTCTACTTGAGATAGCCCCACGATTGCAGCCGGCTGACGGCGACCTTGGCCTGCGAGCCCTGCGGCACGGCGGCCAGATAGCGCCGGTACTCCTGCGCGGCACGCCCTCGATCCTGCATCGCCTCGTAGGCCACCCCCTTGAAAAAGGCCGCGTTCGGATCGCCGGGCAAGGCGCGCTCGTAATTGCTGAACTCCTGCAGCGCAGCCGGGTGCTGTTTGAGAGTGAGATTGGTGATCCCGGCCAGTTGCATCGCCTGCCCTTCGCCGGGATAAGCGCGTCTGGCCTGCATGACGTAGCTGTGTGCTTCGCTGTAGCGCTTCTGAGCCATCTTGCACTTGGCCATCAGGCACAACCCGGCGTAGTCGCTCGGCGCGGCGCGCAGCGCGCTCGCGAATGCAGCGTCCGCCTCGTCGAGCTTCTTGCTTGCCATCGCGCGCTCGCCCCGCTGTTGGTCCTCGACGACGGGTCGCAGGCGGCGCAAGGCCGCCGTGTTGTCCATGTAGCGCTCCCGGTTGAGCGGCACGGATGCCATGGAGGCATATTTGCCGGCCGCTTCGGCCTGCATGCTGGCATAGCGCTCGGCCGACATCGGGTGCGAGGCGAACATCGTGTCGAGCAGCCCGGGCTTCTCCTTGGACTGCTGGACCAGGATCTGCGTCAGCCCCACCATGCCTTGCGGCGAGTGGCCGCCTCGCGTCATGTAAGCCATGCCGAGGCTGTCGGCCTCGCGTTCGTTTTCCCGCGAATAGGAGGCCAGCAATGCACTGGCGCCGATCTGCCCTGCGATGTTCACGAGCGGCGCGTAGCCTGCTGTTCTGTCGGAGGTCGAGGCTGCAATCGCCACGCCGGAGACAACCAGGCTCGCGATCATGCCCTGCCCGGCCCGCTGCGCCGTATGGCGCGCATTGACATGGGCGATCTCGTGCCCCATCAGTGCGGCGAGCTGAGCCTCGTTGTCCATCTGCAGCAGGATGCCGCGCGTCACGCCTATGCTGCCGGCGGGGAAGGTATACGCGTTCACATAGTTCGCATTGAGTGCGCGATACGAATAGGGCATGGTGGGCCGATGCGAACGAGCGGCCAGATTCGCGGCAACACCGCTGACATAGCTGTTGAGCCGATCGTCTTGCACGGCGCCGTAATCTTTCGAGAACTGATGCGGGGCGTGTTGCCGGTCGAGCGCAATCTCCTGCTGTTCCGACAGCCCGACAACAACCGTTTCCCCCGTGACCGGATGCGTCGCACAGCCCGATATCGTGGGCACCACCACGGAAGCAGATGCGGCCGACAGCAGCCAGAGAAAATCGCGGCGAGTCATTTCGCCGCGGTAGACACGATCACCGAGAGCCCTGGACACGATCACTCTTCCTCATAGTCGAAACGTTCGAAAGTATCTCGCCGCCAGACGCGCACGGTCAATCGAGCGCCTCGGCGGCCGCCATGGATAAAACGAGGTATGCGCCGCTAGGTTTCGAACGTCCGCGTCAAGTCGTCGAACAGTTCATCGACGGCGAACCTGCGATCGATGAGCCGCTGCCGGAAAGCATACTCGATCGCGATATCGAGATTGCGACGATTGGCGGCGACACCGAGGGGGATCGGATCCGGCTCACCGGGCAGGGGCAATCCGCCGGCACGCTTGCTCTCGGCCAACAGCCGGTAAACCTCGCGCACGGCAGCGGGCTCGGACTTCGACAGGCTCTCCTTCACCACCACCATATGGTTGATCTGCAAGGCACGGTTCTTCGCCTGCCAGGCCTTCGCCGCAGCCGCAGGGTCTTCGATCACCGGCTGCAGGCGCGGATCGTCCGGTATCGCGCCCAACACCGCGGCATCGATCTCCCCGTCGAGCAGCATGCGCGTGAGATCCTTTCCCGCGGGGGCGCGCTGCGCGTTGGGCGGATCCTGAAACTCCGCGACATGCGGCTCCTCGAAGGTCACCCAGCGCACGCTGTCCGGATCGAGTGCGTAGTCATCGAGGAGTATGCCGCGTATCCAGGCGACCGTCGTGACCGAGTAAGCCCGGATTCCGATACGCCGGCCAGCCAGATCGCCCGGACGCACGCACCCGCGCTCGGCGTTGTACACAAGATAAGGGTGCTGGCTGCGAGAGAACATGATCACCGGCAGCAAACTCAGCGGCTTGCCGTGAGCCTTGGCGATCAGGAAGGTGACCAAAGCCAGTTCGGCCACGTCGAATTCGAGGTCGCGCACCACGCGCTTGAACGCCGTATGGGGCGCCTTGACGTCGGCGAAATCCAACGCGATGCTCGACGATCGCACGACGCCGCGCTTCAAGGGCAAGGTATTGGGATAATCTCCCAGCAAGGTGCGAAGGCGTCTGATTGGCGGTTCGTTCATCGGTCGTTTCCTTGGTGGAAGAGCGTGTGGGAATTCGTCGAACGCAGCCGGGCTCGTGTCCAGTACGATGGTAAGGGCGGCCTGCGATCCGGAATCGCGCTGGGCGTCGACCCAACCCAAGCGCTGCACCGACGATGCCGCGGGAACGATTGTGCATCAAGCGTGTCCAGGCGGGTAGCGGCAAGCGCACGCAAACCGAATCTCGCGCGTCGGCGAAACGATCGAAAGTCGGCGCAGCGGCCTCGCGATGCGAGCCGCAGACCGAGCGGAAGGAAACAAGCGCATGATGGAATGGATGGCTGGGCCCGGCAACCGGGTCCGTCTGTTGGCAAGTATCTTGGGCATCGCCTGCGTCGCCGTCGGCACAGCGGCAACCGCCGAACCGACGCGCGGCGCCTCGGAGTGGCGCTTCGCCGTGCTGCTCGGCGAGCGTGAGATCGGACAGCATCGCTTCCGGATACAGCCTCGGGGGGACGGCACGGAAGTCCGCAGCGAGGCCCGCTTCGACGTCAAGTTCCTCGGCTTCAACGCATTCGCTTATCGGCACGAAGCCACCGAGCGCTGGCGGGGCGACTGCCTCGAAGGCATCGAGTCACGCACCGACCATAACGGCCGCCCCTACAGCGTCACCGGAACGCGCGAGACCGAGCGCTTCCGCCTGCGCACCCTGACCGCATCGACGGAGCTGCCTGCCTGCGTCATGACGTTCGCTTACTGGAATCCGAAGATGCTCGGCCAGCGACAACTGCTCAACTCGCAAACCGGGGAGTTCATCGATGTCCGGATCGAGGCGAAAGGCACCGAAAGCCTGCGTGCGGCGGGCGCGACCGTCGATGCGCGCAGGTACACGATTACGGGCCGCGAACTTCAGATCGATCTGTGGTACGGTCCGGACGGCCGCTGGGTCGGGCTCGAATCGCTGACCGAAGGCGGCCGCCGCTTGCGCTACCTGCTCATGTAACGAAAGTACCCATGCCATCCTTGCGCGCGCTCCTTCCTGCCTCGCTCTTGCTCGCCCTCGCGGGCTGTCACACCGCGCCTCATCCGCCCATTCGCACCGCGGCGCACGTGCAACTCGAGCGATTCATGGGCGACTGGTTCGTCATCGCCAACATTCCGACTTTCATCGAGCGCGGCGCGCACAACGCCGTCGAACGCTACGAACTCTCCCCCGACGGCACGATCGCCACCACGTTCACGTTCAACGCCGATGCGTTCGACGGCGAGTTGAAGACCTATCACCCGCGCGGCTTCATCAAGGATGCCAAGTCCAACGCGGTATGGGGCATGCAGTTCATCTGGCCCATCAAGGCCGACTACCGCATCGTGTATGTGTCCGACGATTACACCCGCACGATCATCGGGCGCGAGCGTCGGGACTACGCGTGGATCATGGCACGCACGCCCCAGATCGCCGAATCGGAGTATCGCGCCCTGCTCGACATCCTGCAGGCCGAGGGCTACGACATATCGCGAGTCCAGCGCGTCCCGCAGCAATGGCCCAACGCGGTCAAGCCAGGCCGCTAGTGTCCTGAGTCAGAGATTCGTTGACGAGTGGCTGAACGGTATCGATGATGCAGACGGTACAAAAGGGTCGAAATCGGCGTCAGACGCGAAGGAAACCGCAGCCAGGTTGGACACCTGGCGAGGATTTCCGACAAAGTATGGCGTCGATTCTCCGCGGTTTTGGTCAGCGAATTTCTGACTCAGGACACTAGAGCACGTACGCCGCAGATCCGCCTGTCCGCAAGCGTTTCCGACGGCGCGGTATCGCGTCGGGGTACCGCATCTGGTAGAACCTTCCTGGTCCCACACCGGAGTTCCGCCATGGACGACAGTGCCGCCTATGCGATCGTGCAGCGTTTCGGCAAGGCCTTCTTCAACCGCGATGCCGCCTTGCTGGCTCAAGCCATCACCGACGATGCCGAATGGCATTTCGCCTTCGGCCCCGACGCACCCCATGGCCGTGTCCGCCGGGGCGTCGAGGGCTTCATGCGCGGCATTGCGGAGAACGACGCGCTATTCGATAAATTGCGCTTCAACGACGTGGTGATCCGCGCGCTCGGGGATACGCACATCGTGATGACCTACGTGCTCGACGGACGCTATCGCACCGGCGAAGCGATCTCGCTGCGCGGCATCGAGCTGATCACGGTGCGCGACGACAAGGTGGCGAAGAAGGATGTCTTCTGGAAGCAACTCGCCGCGGATTGAGCGATTTCCAGAATCGGAGGGGCAAGGCAGGTCTGGGAGTCACGAGACCGAGGCCGCGGTCTGCTGTGCCGTTGAAACATCCACACAGAAGCGGTCGCTGAGAGTCGTTGGTGGCGACCACCCGAGGGCCACCACGCACCTTTACCTTTACCTTTGCCCGCTTGGTCGACACTGCACGCCGCGACAGCGGGCAGCGGGTAACTCCCGCCGCATCATGCGGAACCGCATCGGTACACTCCCTCGTATCCCGCGCGAAGCACCAAGGGATCATGCGATTTTCACACAGGCGTCACGCCAGGGTCATCGTGCAAGGTTAGGCTCGCCGAGAGAACCCGGCTGCGTCTGGGCTGCGAACCCACGGAGAACTTCATGCGCAAGTTGATCCAGGCTCTCGCCGTGATAGCCGCCTTCGGCCCGCTTTCGGCGGTTTCGATCAGCGCGTGCGCCGACGCCACCGGCAATCACGGCCAGGCCCAGAGAGTCGACTCGGTTCAACTCGGGGCACGCCCGTTCTATCTGATCGAGGGCATGGATCGGGGCCCCCTGAAGGACAAGCTGTTGCAATGCCGAAACGGTCCGTTCAGAAAGTCGGACTTCTCGATCGGGCACCGAGGCGCACCGCTCCAGTTCCCCGAGCACACACTGGAGTCGTACCAGGCTGCTGCGCGCATGGGCGCGGGTATCGTCGAATGCGATGTGACCTTTACCAGCGACGGTGCTTTGGTGTGCCGACACGGCGAGAACGACTTGCATACCACCACCAACATCCTGTTGACCGATCTGGCACAGAAGTGCACGCAACCGTTCAGGCCAGCCGTTTCGGACAGCAATGGAAGAATCGTCGCCCCGGCCAGCGCGGAGTGCAGGGCTTCGGACATCACGCTGAAGGAGTTCAAGTCGCTGCGCGGCAAGATGGACGCCTTCAACCCTGCCGCGCAGACACCCGAACAATACGTGCGCGGGACCGCCCATTGGCGCACCGACCTCTACACTGGCCGCGGCACCCTCTTGACCCTGCGCGAGAGTATCGAACTCAACCAGCGCAACGGCGTGAAGCACACCCCGGAACTCAAGCGCGGCGATCCGGCCCGCATTCAGGCTGTATTCGGCGGCCAGGCCCAATACGCTCAGAGGCTCGCCGACGAGATGCGTGACGCCGGCGTGCGCCCGCGCGACACCTGGCCGCAATCGTTCAACGTGAACGACGTCATGTACTGGATCGAGAACACGCGCTACGGCGAACAGGCCGTCTTCCTCATCGACTACGATGCCGCGAACGACAGCATCCTGCTCTTCGATACGATGGGGACGAAGCTCGATACGCGCGCGGAGCAGCTCGCGTTCCTCGCGCGACTGAAGAAATCCAAGGTGCGGATCGTCGCGCCCCCGATACCGGCGCTGCTGTCCGTCCGCGGAGACCGTATCGTGCCGTCGCAGTTCGCCGTGGACCTGAAACGCATCGGCTTCGACATCATTACCTGGACGCTCGAGCGTTCCGATCTGCGCCGAGGCGCATCCGACGCGGGCTTCTACTTCGACTTCGACCCGACGGGTGCCGCGATCAGGAAGGACAGCGACCTGTATGAAGCGCTCGACGTGCTGGCGAAGGACGTGAAGATCGTCGGCATCTTCTCCGACTGGCCCGCGACGGTCACGTATTACGCCAACTGCATGGGACTCAAGTAGATCGCAAGCAATCCCCGGACGCGATCATCTGCACTCCGGCCGCGGCAGATGCCGCCTGTGCATCGCGCTCCGCGTCGCGCGGCGTATAGTGACGCTTGAGCCACTGCGACAATCCGTCCAGGCCTGGAAACAACACGCGCTCGTTGACGTTCGACTGGTCCAGCTTGTCCCGGAACTCCCACTTCATCTGCCGGGGAATGATGATCTTCGTCCACAAACCGGGGTGCGCCGCGAGCCAATCCTCCATCGCCAGATCCGGACGGGACAAGGCGGAGAAATAGGCGAACTGGTTGACGATGCGCTCGTCGAACGACGGCGGTTCGAAGAAGAGTGCGAAATCGCCCGCCGGGCTGGAGAGGCCGTCCAGGTCGTGCAGCGTCGTGACCGTTTCGGACAGCATTTCGACCGTGAAGATGTGCGCACCCTCCATATCGAGCAATGCGCGAACCTTGCGCGGCAGTAGCGCGTGCACCTTGGCGTAGTCGACCTTCCAGATCGCACCATCCTTGTCGTACTTGTCCATGGCACTCGTGGCGAAGTGCAACGCGACTAGAGGCGAGTACGTCCAATCCAGCAATCGCGTGGGCAGACCGTGATGCTGTGCGACAGACAACCAGTGCCACAGCGAATCTCGCTCGACGACGGAACGGTGCGCATACTTCTTGAAGTTGCGCAGCAGGTGGGATTCAAGGCGCGCGTAAGGCCCCCCGAGCCGCATGAGTCCGGTCTCCAGACGATGCGCCTGGTCGCTCAAACCGCGAAAGGCATGCCGGGAGCGGTGGCGGCCGATGGCGGCATCCCACGAATCGGCAAAGATATGCTCCTGCAGCTCGGACCAGGAGGTCGCCACTTCCACCGCCATCAAGCGCGCCTCTCGACATTGAAAACCCGCGGATTATCGGGTCGGCGCGTTACGTCATCGTGACGCCATGCGAGGCGCACCCTCGCGCGCAGTTTCGCTTGAGCGATCGAATCTCGATGACGATGGCACATAGACCGGGTCTCGCAGCACCACGCTTGGGTTGCTGCGCCCGCCTGCACGCTCTACCAACTTTCTGCACGCCAACACGATCGCCGTCGATTGTCGCATCGAGAATGGTGGAACGACGTGCCTCACCACACATGATCACGGTGGCGCATCGGTTCTCTGCCGGAACTTATCGGTGCGCGGTCATGCCAGCCCGCGAGCAACGGTCGCATGGTACGGGTCTTGCTGAGTCGCATTCATCATGAAGTGATTGGCGGTGCGGACCGGGATGGTGCGGGGTGTATGCCATCGATCCGGCAGCAAAGACCTTTCGCACCTGTCCAATAACCTGCTTTCGAGGGCGGATGCAACGCAGCGTACCGACGAATGCCGCAAGACGCTTTTCCGCGCATGTGCGCGAGTGGGATGACGCCGGAGGTTCGCCTCAAACCGAGACCCCATCGCTCATGCGCACCGGCTCAGTGCGTCAGTCGGACGCAGATGCGGGAATGCGGTGCATTCACGGGCCTGCGGGACATCGATTTCCGAACTAGCGAAGGGGCATACGAAGATGGCCGGATGGGACGACTTTCTGACCGAACGCGACAAGGAACACCTCGCTGTCTGGGGCAAGAAGGGCCGCGACGACTTCGGCACCAAGCCGTTGTTGCTCGTCATCGACGTGTACTACGCGTCGGTCGGTCACGAGCGAAAGCCGCTGATGGAATCGATCAAGGACTGGCCGATGAGCTGCGGGCTCGATGGCTGGGAAGCGATCGACCGCATGGTCGGACTGATCGCCGGGGCACGCGCACACGGCGTACCGGTGGTCTACGTGCGCGGCCTCGACGGGTTCCCGAGCGACCCCTCCCGCGTCGTCGAGCGCGGCAAGAAGGTCAATCGCGGCGTGGATCACTTGTCGGCCGAAGTCCGCGCGCTCGCCAACGAGATCGTCGCTGAGGTCGCGCCGCGGCCCGGCGAACTCGTCATCGGAAAGACAGCGCCGAGCGCCTTTGCGGAGACCCCGCTGCTTCATTACCTGCGCCAGGTGGGCACCGACACGGTGATCGTGTGCGGCGAATCCACCAGCGGCTGCGTACGCGCCTCCGTGCTCGATGCGCAGCGGTACCGCTACAAGGTCGGGATCGTCGGCGAGTGCTGCTTCGATCGCACCCAGGCCTCGCACTGGATGAACCTCTTCGACATGAATCAGAAGTACGGCGAGGTGATCGACGTCCAAACGGCCGTCGACTACTTCGCGGCCACTGGCAGCACTGCGTGAGCTGCGCCTGCTCCCTTACGCCCACGCATCCACCGGAGACCTGAATGTATCTGCAACGAGCTTTCCTGCTGGGGGGTGCCCTCGGCGCGACCCTCGGCGCCCTGCCTGTCCATGCGCAGTCGGATGCCTATCCGAACCGGCCGATCCGCATGATCGTGATGTACCCGCCGGGCGGCGGCGTCGATCTTGCCGCCCGCATCATCGGACAGAAGCTCGTTGCGGCACTCGGCCAGCAGGTCATCATCGACAATCGCGGCGGCGCGGGCGGCAACATTTCCATGCAGTTGCTCGCGAAGGCCCCGGCCGATGGCCACACGCTGCTGATGGCCGGCGGCGCGATCGCGATCAACCATACGCTCTATCGAAACCTGCCTTTCGACACGCTGCGCGACTTCACCCCGATCGTTCGGGTCGCCTCGACCGTGTACGCCATGGTCGCCTCGCCGACGCAGAACGTGCGCTCGGTGAAAGAACTGATCGCCCTCGCCAAAGCCCAGCCCGGCAAGCTGACGTTCGCCTCCGCGGGCGTCGGCGCGCCGCCCCATCTCGCCGGGGAGTTGCTGAAGATGACGGCAGGCGTCGACATGGTCCACGTGCCCTACAAGGGCACCGGGCCGGCAATGGCCGATGTCATGACCGGACAGGTGAACTGGATGTTCTCCGATGCGCTCGCAGCGGCGCCCCAGATCGCTGGCGGCAGGCTGCGCGGGCTCGCAGTGACGAGCACCAAGCGCTTCCCGCTGGTGCCGGACCTGCCCACCATGATCGAGGCGGGCGTCCCCGGTTTCTCCGCGACAGGCTGGACGGCGCTGCTCGGCCCTGCCGGCATCCCGCGGCCGATCGTTACCCGTCTCAATGCCGAGGTGGCGAAAGTGCTGCCGCTGCCGGAGGTCAAGGAAAAGCTCGCTGGCGACGGCAGTGAGTTCGGCAACAACACCGCCGATGAATTCGCGGCCTATTTGCGCGAAGAGATCACGAAATGGGCGAAGGTCGTCAAGGCCTCCGGCGCGAAAGTAGAATGAGCGAACCAGCCAAGAAAAGGAACAACGGCATGGGACGCATGATCACGGTAGCGGCGGCGCAGACGGGGCCAGTGCTCGCAGAGGACTGGCGCACCGCCGTGCCGGGCGCATGCGAGATGATCGAGACGGCGGCGAAGAAGCAGGCGCAGATCGTTTGCTTCCCCGAACTATTCATGACGCCATTCTTTCCCAACCGACTCACACACGATTTCGACCGCTACTTCGTGTCGCTGCCCGATGCGGATTTGCAGCCTGTTCTCGACTGCGCAGCCGACCATCGAATCGCCCTGCTGCTGCCCTTCGGCGAGAAGAACGATCGGCACTACTACAACTCGTGCCTGGTCGTGAACGGGGACGGACGCCCGCTCGGCATGTACCGCAAGACCCACATTCCCGCCATCCTGCCCTCCGCGCTGGCAGGCGGCACCGGCAGCTACGAAAAGTTCTACTTCTCGCCCGGAACAGCCTTCCCGGTGTTCGACCTTGCCGGCGTGCGGATCGGCATCCAGATCTGCTACGACCGCAAGTATCCGGAGGGATCGCGCCTGCTGGCGCTGCAGGGCGCCGAGATGCTGTTCATGCCGATCTGTGCGGCGACTTACGGCGAAACCATGTTGCGCGGCAACACCTGGGAGCTGCCGCTGCAGGCACGCGCCTACGAAAACGGCGTGTTCGTCGTGGGCGTGAACCGCTCGGGCGACGAGAACGGCCGCAAGCACATCGGCCGCAGCATGATCGTCGACCCGATCGGGGCAGACATCGTCGCAGAGGCCTCGGTCGATCAAGCCGAAGTGCTGGTGGCCACACTGGACCTCGATCACGTGCGCACGGCGCAGACGAGCCTGCCCTGGTGGCGCGACCGGCGGCCGGAACTCTATGGCGAGCTGAGCGCGCGTTGATCGCCGCCCGTTAGTCCGATACCAGGACCTTGTTTCGGGAAGCATGCCGAAACCACCGGGCCTGCCGTGCATCGCCACTGGCATGCGCGGCGAGCACGGCGCGATCCGGCACCGAGTCGCCAAGATCGCCTGTCCGCCATGGGCACGCCGCCCCGAACGCTCCGGGCATGCTTAACTGCCGGACTTCACAGCCTGACCCGGCGCCTCCCCGACTGTAATCGGGAACCATTTCGCCGCGTTGTGGTATACACACGTAGTCGACATCATCGACCGTCCAATCACTCGAGGAGGATTGCCATGAATGCCATGCAAGTTGAAGCAATCGTCGGTCAGCCGGCCGAACGTAGCGTCTCCACGCAGCAACTGGTTCTCGCCCTCGGCGGTCTGCTCGCATGGCTGGGCGGATTCGCCGTCGCAGAGTATGCGCACGATTTATTGATCGCCGCCCATGCGGCCGGCGCCCCCCCGTCAGAGACCGCTCATATCGCGTATGAGGTATCCGCGGGATATGTGCTCGGCGTAGTGACCGCGCTTGCACTGGGGTTGCTCGGCCGCCTGTTGCAGGGACGCGACGCCGACCTCTTCATCGACCTTCCGTGGCTGCGCTGGGCTGCGATCGCCGGTCTGGGCGTCGTGGTGCTGGCTTGCGTCGCCGGGGTGGCTTCGCATAATGCGAATGGCCTGACTGTCGCTTACGACCTCGCATTCGCGTGCGGCCTTGTCGTTGTTTTCGGTGGCGTCCTGCCTTTGTACCGCCAGCTCGAATACCGCCTGCGTCGCTGAGGTTCAGTCCTGATCCCGTCGGTGGCGCAACGCGCGGCCGGCGGGGCTGCGCCAGCGGGGCGCCGGCCAGCAATCTCGGGGTGACGAGGATTACGTCGGGCGACGTGCTTCCCGCCGCAGGCCTCCGAACCCGAAGCCACAGCGGTCGCCAGTCACGCAGCCCCTCGGGCAGCAGGGTCTCATTTCGTTGCAGCGCGCAACTGCGGACGTTCCGAGATACGTTTCGCCACCCAAGGCAAACGACGCTCGCTCCCGGCAACCATGGTGCGCAGCGTGCCTGTCATGACTTCCCCATCGACACGCGCATCGATGTATCTGGGCGCTGGATGCGCCTCGTCGGGCACGATGCCAAAGCCGATGCGCTCCCCGTCGATGCGTGTGTCGACGAAGGCTGAGTTGCGCGCATTGCGATGGGCCGCGCCCTCGAAGCGCTGATAGGTCTGCGAGATGCTGAACTCCTCGCTGCGGGTTGCCCCGGCGTCTTCGATCTGCGCGCGCCAGCGTCCGTGGATACGCGCAGGCACGCGCCAGAGCATGACCACGCTTTCCCCGCCGCGGCCGAAGTTCTTCTCCGGCACGTCGAAGCGCTCGATGCGATCCGGCTGCCAGCCGCCTAGCGGGAAGTCATGCGAGATCACCCGCGCACCCGGCCGCATCGTCCCCAGGATGCGGGGCATCAGCCTCTCGTTCAGATCCGGTCCGAGATAAAGGGTGAGCACACTCGCTTCGGCGAGATTCGTGGTAAGCGCATCCTGCATTTCGAAGCGGGTACGTTCGGCCACGCCCGCCTCGCGCGCCAGTGCCCGCGCTTTGGCGACGAGCCCCGCATCGATTTCGACGCCGAAACCTCGCGCTCCGAAGCGTCGGGCTGCGGTGATCACGATACGTCCGTCGCCGCAGCCCAGGTCGATCACGAAATCGTCCTTCGTAACCTGGGCGATTTCCAGCATCCGGTCGACGACCTGCTGCGGTGTCGGAATATAGGGCGGGGGCCTGTCCTCGCGCAGCACGGTGGCCGCGGATGGGAGCGCGCGCAGCGCCAGCAGGCCACCGAGCAGCGTACCGCAAATGCGTCGACGTGCCTGCCAAAGTGCTCGGGTATCGTGCGAGTCGGACTGTGCGTGTTGGTCTGACAAGTGTGAGCCTCGTGGTACGAAAGTGCGCCGGCTGAGCGTACACAATCCTACACCACCGGAGCACCTGTCCTGTCGGCCTCGTGCTGCTGCGAAGGCACGGTTCGAAACGCTTCATCCGGTCGCTTCAGCGGGAGGCGCTCTCTTGCGAGACCCGCGCCTGCAGCAGACCATACGCGAGCACGACACGAACAACGCTCGCCCGGGACGAGAACGTTCGCCATTCGCAGCGCACGCTGCTCACATCGCTCCGTGCGCGCGCACCTTCGTGACGCAATCCACAACGTGCAAGAGGGGGCGAACGCGGCGCTGTGGATAGTCCTTTGCGATCATGCTTCGCCTTGTGCTCAACGACGGCGCGTCATTTGTTCCCGCTAGGCTTAATCTGCTCGCGCACGCATCGAACGTTGCGAGACCATCCGAAAGTCGCTACCTGGAGAAAACAATGAGATCGATCGTCACACCGCTTGCCCTTGCCTTCGGTGCAGCCATCGCGTTGCCGGCAGCCGGAGCCGGCACGCTCACGGGTTTCGCCGTTCTTCCCGCCAACACCTTCGCTGAAGGACCGACCTCCGGACAGTTCGCAGGGGCCGGTGCATTCGGCAACGCGCTGCCTCTGATCGACAAGCAACCTGTGCAGGGCTTCTCCGCCGTGCTCGATGGTCCGGTGGCGGGCAGCTACTACGTCATGCAAGACAACGGCTTCGGTGCGAAGGGCAACTCGGCTGACACGCTCTTGCGCATGTTCGCCGTCAAGCCCGACTTTCGCACCGCGTCCGGCGGCACGGGCACCGTCGCACCCGTCGACTTCATCAACGGCACGCCGTTGCCGAGCTTCAACGCGAGCAGCTTCATTCAATTGCGCGATCCGGACCAAAAGCTCGGCTTCAGCATCGTCGCGAGCATGACGAACTACCCCAACGGCGCGAACAACATCCCGGTCAGCAGCGTCATCTCGTCCGGGCGACTGCTTACCGGCACGGACTTCGATCTCGAATCGGTACGCAAGGACAAGAACGGCAACCTGTGGTTCGGCGAAGAGTTCGGGCCCTACCTCATCAAGACCGATGCCACCGGCAAGGTCTTGCGCAGCGAGATCGCGTTGCCGCGACCCACGCAGGTGGGCGGCGTCGTTGTCGACCTCGGCACCAACCCGATCGTCCAGGCCCCGCAGAATCCGAATCCGGCGGGCGCAAACAACCTGCCCGGTTCCGGCGGCTTCGAGGGCATGGCGATCAACGCCAGCGGCACGAAGCTCTACCCCATGCTCGAACGCCCCTTGACGACCGATCCCGATCAGTCACGGCTCATCATCAGCGAATTCGACATCGCCTCCGAGACCTATACCGGACGCACGTTCGGCTACAAGCTCGATCCGCTGGGCACGGCCATAGGCGACTTCACCGCCGTCTCCGACACGAAGTTTCTGGTCATCGAGCGTGACGGGCGCCAGGGCGATCCGACGATCCCCGAGTTCGCCAATCCGGCTCAGTTCAAGAAAATCTTCATGATCGACTTGAGTCAACTCGACGGCAACGGCTTCGCGAAGAAGACCGAGGTGCTCGACCTCATGAACATCGCCGACCCGCACGACCTCAACGGCGACGGCAAGACGACGTTCAACTTTCCGTTCGTGACGATCGAGGACGTGCTGGTGGTCGATCCGAACACCTTGCTCGTCATCAACGACAACAACTACCCGGGCAGTTCCGGCCGCGCCTTCGGCCTGAGCGACAACAACGAGTTCATTCTCGTGTCGCTGGCGCAACCCGTGCCCGAACCCGGAACGTACGCCCTCATGCTGGCAGGTTTGGTGCTGGTCGGCGGGTACGCGCGCCGTCGCAAAGCGGTCTGAGATACGGCGGACAAGCCGCGATCGGCAGCGCTGTCCGCAGCGAGCGTCTGAGCCGGCCGCCAGTGCCGGCATCGACCACGTTCCCGGCGACGCTGCTGCATTGCTGCCGACTGCGCGCGGCTTTCGTCACTCGAAGGCCCGCGCAGTGGATGCTCATGGCGTGGCGCCGGAGGCAGCCCGTTGATGTGCCGGCGGCAGGTGCTGCTGCGCGGTGACCCCCATCGACACGTAGATGCTGGTTAGCGCCTCCATGCCCACCTCGGCCGCCTGCACCCAGGCGTGGGGCACGAACATCAAGCCTCCGCCCACCGGCACGGGTGCGGTCGGCACGATCACCGCCAGATGCGGGCGGCCCTGCAGCATGACGGGCTCGGGACTGGACAGCAACGCCAGTACGGCCACGCCTTCCTGGCCGACGCCGCCGAAATAGACCCATACCGCCGACATGGACTTCGGTCCCTCGCGGTCGCTTTGGCGCATCAGGTCGGCAAGACGTTTGGCGAGATCGTAGACCGTGCGCACCAGGGGAATGCGCCGCACGGCACCGTCGAGCAGGCGACTCGCCCCTTGCTGCACGCCAGTGCGCACCAAAGCGCCCAGCAGCACCAGCGACAAAGCGACCAGGCCGACCCCGATGAAATAGCCTATCAACACGGACCCGCTGACGCCCAAGCCCAGCGCCACCATGCCGTGACCGATCGAGCTGTCCGGGCCCAACCAGCGCATGAGCATGCTCGCGGCCCACCAAAAGATTGCGAAGGTGGCAGCCAGGGGCATCGCTGCCAAGGTACCGGTCACGAACAACTGCATCAATTGGCGAGAAGTGCGGCGCAGGGGCATGGCGATCCAGAAAGTTGATCTGAAGGAATGATGCCAGTGACCGGCCTGCCCCGCCAGCGAGGGGCCGGGCGGCGGCTCGAACACGCGCTCCAGCGCAGTCGACGGCGAAAGAAAGACACCCGGGGGCATCTCTTGCCGGGTGGGTCGAGGCGAAGAAGCGGCTCGATGCAAAGGGGCCTCGCATCCGTCGCAAAGCCTCGCCTGCGTCTTTATCCCGGCGTTGCGCCGTCGGAAAAGAAACCCGTGATATGGTCGACGGGGTGATGAGCGCCCAACGAACCCCTACTGTCCGAGCCGACGGCGCGGGCAAGCCTCGTCTTCGCCGCGCCGCATGCGATCGGATCGGCGGATGGTGGCAGCCCTCGCGTTGGTGGCGGGCATCTCTGTTTGCCCGGCTGGAGTGGCCGAAACCGGCCGCCGTTTGCCTGGGTGAGCCGGTTCGAGTCTCGCCGCGAGACTCGAATCATCTCAGTAGAGCGAGCGGATGGCGCTCATCCGCCCGAGCCTTCGTGCTCGCCCTCGGCCTCGCCCTCGCCGGCGCGGGTTGTGGCGTGCCCGCGGCGCGACCGGCGCCGGACCAGCCGGAGCACCGTGTCTGGGTCGTGCATCACGGGCACCACAGCGGCATCGTCGTGCGTGCCGCCGACGTTGCCTCGCATGCGTGGCCGGCAAGACGCGATTTCCCGCATGCCGAGTTCCTGGAGATCGGCTGGGGCGACCGCGCCTACTACATGGCGCAGGCACCGGGGATCTGGCTGGGTCTGCGCGCCCTCCTGACGCCGACACCGGCCGTGCTGCACGTGGCGGCGTTCAATGGACCTCCAGAACGCACCTTCGCCGCAGCGGGCATCGTGGAACTCACATTGACGGCGTCCGGCTTCACCGCACTGGTGAGCGCTGTGCGCGAAAGTCACGAGCGCGTACCGGCACCCGACGGACAGGACCTTCGGGAGGACTGGCCACCGCCACTGGGACAGGGACTGTACGGCGTCAGTCGCTTCTACGCCTCGCACGAACGTTTCCATCTGTTCAAGACCTGCAACGTTTGGACTGCAGGCGTGCTGGCCGCGGCAGGCGTCCCCGTGCGGCCACGGACCGCCTTCACCGCGAATGCGCTGTTCGCCCAGCTGCGTCCCTATGGCCGCGTCGTGCGCGAGCCGCCCTGAGCCAAGCGAGCACCCAGCAGAGCAATGTCGCCCCTCGGAGCGCGTCGATGCCCCGCCTCGAGCCCTTGGCGCTACTTGCGGCGATGCCAAGCCGCGCGCTTACCAGCGCATGTGGACGTTCTTGATCTGGGTGTAGCTCAGCAGTTCGTCGAAGGTTTCCTCGACGCCCAGGCCGCTGTTCTTCCAGCCGCCGTAGGGCGCACCCAGATAACGACCATGGCCGTTGATCCAGACATAGCCGGCTTCGACGCGCTCGGCGGCTTCCATCGCCTGGGCCAGGTCGCGGGTGACGATTGCGGCCGCAAGTCCGAAGGAGAGGCTGTTCACCTGTGCCAACACGTCCTCGGTCTCTCGCCAGGTGATGATCGACATCACCGGTCCGAAGATCTCCTCGCGCGCGATCCGCATAGTCTGATCGACGCCATCGAACACGGTAGGCATTACGAAGTAGCCGTTCTGAAGTTCGGGCGCCGCGGGCCTTGTGCCGCCGGCGACCAAGATGGCACCTTCACGCTTGCCCGCCTCGATGTAATCGATGACACGGTTGTACTGTTTCTCGGAAACGATGGGACCCAGCTCGTTGGGTTCGATCCACGGGAAGCCTACCGGCAGCGCCTGGGCCAACCGCACGCTCTCCTCGAGCACGGGCTTGTGCAGCGACGCTTGATGCCCACGCAGTTGCCAGCGGCAAGGGGAGCGGCGGCTTTCTCGGCGCAAAATCGGAACGGATGGTTGAACGGATTGATCTTGCCGACCACCCCGTAGGGCTGACGCCGCGTGAAGTTCAGGTGGCGCGGCCCCTGCGAACTGGTCTCACCCTTGATTTCGGTCACGAGGCCAGCGAAGTACTCGAGGCTGTCGGCGGTCCAGTCCATGTCGCCCCGCATACCGGTCACCGCATTGCCCGCGTCGACAGCGTCCATCAGGCCGAGCAGATCGCGCTGCTCGCGGATGCGCTTGGCGAGGGCTTCGAGGCATTTCGCGCGCTCGCGCATCGGCACGCGACGCCAATCGACGAAGGCCTTTTTCGCCGCCTGCACCGCACGGTCGACGTCAGCGGCGCTTGCATAAGGCAGCTCGCCGAGTTTCTTGCCGGTCGAGGGATTGAAGGTCGCGAAGGTGCGACCGTCGGCGGCGTCCTCCCACTTGCCACCGATATACAGGCCCTTCGGGGTGTATCCCAGTTCGGGTTCTGCATCTTCGCCTGCTGCCATGGAGTGCTCTCCGAAGTGGGGCTGGTAATCAGGGAACGATGGCCGCGCGCAGCACGCGGCGCTCTTCGGCGTCCTTCATGGCCTGGCCGACTTGATCGAGCCGGTACTTGCCGTCCACCAGTTCATGGAAAGGGTAGCGCCGGCGGTTCGCATGGACGAAATCCAGTGCCTCGATGAGATTGCGGGGGTGGTAGTTGTGTACGCCCTGCAGCGTGATCAGTTTGCGCAAGATCAGGTTCACGTCGATGTTCACGAACGACTCCGGGTTGACCACGCCGCCCAACACGTAGCGCCCGCCGGTGCGCAGGAACTGCAGGCCCGGCACGATGACTTCGGGATAGCCGCAGACCTCGATCACCGCATCAGCGCCTTCGGGCTGGCACAACGCCCGCACCTGCCCGACGAGGTCGGCTTCGCTCATCGCCTGCGGGTCGAGCGCATGGTCGACGCCGAAGCGCAGGCCGAGCGCGCGGCGCCCGGCGACGGTATCGAGCCCGATCACCAGACGCGCACCGCGAGCCTTGGCGATGGCCGCTCCATACAGCCCGAGCAGACCCAGACCCTGCACCACCACAGTGTCGCCCATCCGGATCTCGGCGCGTTCCGTTGCGCAGATCATCGTCGCCACCCCGCAGTTGATCGGTGTGGCCTCTTCGTCGGTGAGTTCTTCCGGCAACTTCAAGATCCATGACTGCGGCAGCACGTAGCAGTACTCGCCGAATCCGCCGTGATGATGCGGCTCGGTGGTGACGGCCATGTGGCCGTACTTGTCCACACCCGGCGACTTCTGCGGCAGGTCGAGCACCTCGGTGTAGTAGTTGGCACCCGGGATGAAATATTCACTCCATGTGATGCGATCCCCGGCGGCGAGCAACGCTCCGCGCATGTCGCGGGAAACCCCGGCACCGAGCGCGACGATGTCCCCGATGATTTCGTGACCGAGCACGCCGGGACAGGGATTGGGACGATGACCGAGGTAGGAGTGGATGTCGGAACGGCAGATCGTCGACATGCGGATTCTCACCAGCACTTCGCCGGATTGCGGGTCGCGCAGAGGCCACTCCTGGATTTCGAAGGGCTTGTTCGGAGCCTCGTAGACAGCCAGCCGCCCCTTGCGGACGATGGGACTCATCAGCGCACGGTGCCGTTGAGAGCGAAGTCGAAAATCCGATAGCTCCTCAGTATCGCCGCCCCGGCTCTCAGTTTATAGGCGTCGTTGAGCGGCGCACTGATGATGAACGGCACTTTGGCTTCCGAAACGCCGCCGTGGGTGCGCAATCGATGGCCCTCGAGCCCGGAGAGGTCATGCTCGGCCTCGGACGCGCCGACACATACATCGGCGGTGGCAATCACGACGACGTCGGCTTCGCGGTCCGGCGGCAGGTCATGGACCTTGCACGCGGTCTCCTTGTCGAGCACCGATTCGAGCCCGGGAAGTCCGCGGATTTCCGCGATGATCTGCTGCGGCGTGGCCTGGCCGCGGCACCACACGCGGACGAAACCGCCGAGCGCGCCGTGATGGGCGACGAAGGCATCGGTGATCGGACAGATGACTTTGGTGTCTCCTGCACCGAATTTCTTGTCGAGGATGTCCTGCAGCCAGATGACGTTGGGCTTGCCGTCGGCGTCGGACTTGTCGTTCATGCCGTGATCGGCCGTGAGCGCGACCACCGCACCGAGGTCTGCCAACTTGCCGAAGCGCCGGTCGAGTTCCTGGTAGAAGCGTCGTGCTTCGGATTCGTCCGGCGCATACTTGTGCTGCACCCAGTCGGTCAGCGACAGATACATGATGTCGCGGTGCGACTGTTCGAGCAGCTTGATGCCGGCATCCAGGACGAACAGCGAGAGTTCCATCGAATACATGTCCGGCTGCGGCGCACCCACGAAATCCAGCACGTTGTCGATGCCGTTCTCCTCGAGCGTACATCTCGAAGCGAACTCCGACGAAAAGCTGACGTTGCCCCGAGCGACATCGAGATTCTTGCCCAGTTGCTTGCGCAGTTTGTCCTTGGCGGTAATCGAGACCACTTTCGCGCCGGCCTCGGCAAACTTGGTGATGATGGTGTCGCCGCGCAGCAGTTCCGGACCGGTCATCACTACGGCTTCGCCCGTCCGAGTGTCGAGGTAGAAGTTCCCCGAGATGCCGTGTCTGGAGGCCGGGGTCCCGGTGATGATGGACATATTGTTGGGGCAGGTGAAACTCGGCACCGTCCCATCGGCAATCACGCTGAATCCGTCCTTCATGAATCGCGCGATATTGGGAATGGCGCCGTCCTGCAGGAATTGCCTCAGGTAGGCCGGATCGCCGCCATCGATGCAGACCACGACCACGGGTCGCTCGGGCCACTGGTACTCTATGGCGTTGACGATGACCGTTCTCGATCCTGTTGCTTGACTGCTCATGTGATCTCCGTACTTCGTGGGATGAGGGTTGATGCCTGCTGAGACCCGCGCTCAGCCGATCGCACGGGAGATGCTGTTGCGTATCCAGGCCGAAAGCAGTTCGGCGACGAATACGATGAGAACGATCGAGAGCACGATAGCCGCGACTTGCTGCGATTCGACGCGCTGGACGCTCTCACGCAGGAAATGCCCCATGCCGCCAGCGCCGAAGAATCCGACCACGGTTGCGGCACGGAACACGACGTCCCAGGTATAGATCGCGATCCCGGTCCAGGCCACCCGCACCTGGGGCAGCACGGCGAATACGAAGACCTGCAGTTTATTGGCACCGGACGCACGCACCGCTTCGACCGGACCCTTGCGGATCGCCTCGACGGCTTCGGCTAGGAGCTTTCCAGCGAATCCGACGCAGAACAGCGTCATGGCCAAGGTACCCGGCAACATGCCGAATCCGATGATGGCCACCAGCAGGATGATCCAGATCATTTCATGGATCGACCGGCACGCCATCACGATGAGGCGGGCGGCGGGATACAGGAAGCGCCGGCTGGGCGTCATGTTGAAAGACCCGAACCAGGCCAGCGGCATCGCAATCAGCAGTCCCAGGATCGTGGCCACATAAGACATCTGAAAGGTATCGATGACCGCATCGATGTAGGCGGACTCCAGCACATGGTGAACGTGCGGCGGCCAGTAACGGTCGGAGAGCACCTCGAACATTCGGCCCAGGATCCCCGGCAGGCGCTCGACGTCGATGCGCAGCACATCGAGGGACCACGCGAGGAACCCGAGGGTTGCCAGTGCGACGGCGTATTTGTACAAGCTCTGCGGAAAGCGGAAACGCCGCCATTCGGGCAAAGGTTTGGCAACGGCGCAGACGGGCGCATTCATCAGATCACGGCCCTGCGCGCGTAATACGAGATGATCTCGCCCGCGACGATCAGCAACAGGATCACCAGCAGCACGGTGGCAATCCCACCGTAGTTATAGGCGGCCATCTGCCGGTGCAGAGCGAGTCCGAGCCCCCCCGCACCGACCAATCCCATGATGGTCGAGCGGCGGATATTGACGTCCCATTCGAAGATGACGTTGCCGATGAAGACGGGGACGACCTGCGGCACAATGCCGAAAAGCAGGATCTGGAACCGGCTGGCCCCCACCGCGCGCATCGCCTCGACCGGACCCGGATTGACGTCTTCGATGGCCTCGGCCACGGTTTTGGAGATGAACCCGATAGAGCGGATGCCCATCGCCAGCACTCCCGCCAGAGCCCCCAGCCCGACGGCTGCGACGAAAATCAGGGCCCAGACAACCTCATGCACGGAACGCGACAGAGTCATCAGGCCGCGGCCGAGGGTGTAAGTTGCGCGGCCGAGCGGCGAAATGTTCATGGCACCCAGCCACGCTACCGGCACGGCCAGCACCAGTCCCACCAGAGTGCCCAAGGTGGCCATCAATGCGGTTTCGAGCGCAGGCTCCATCAGACTGCCGACGATCGAGAGATCCACCGACATGAACTGGCTAGCCGACTTGAGCATGCTGGCCCAGGAGATTCGGCTCCAGTCGGTGTCGCCGACGACGATGGCTTCGATGCTCCATGCGATCAGCACGGTTATGATGAAGTAGGTCGCGTAACGCATCCTGCGCGAGCGGTTGCGCCAAACCGCGATACGCTCGACATGGCGGTCGTACCGCGACAGGTCGGCTAATGCCGCCATGCTCAGAGCACCTCCATCGAGTAGATGTCGGCCAGCACATGCTTGTCGATTTCGGACGGTGGCCCATCGAATCGCTTGGTACCCTCCTGCAGACCGATGACGCGGCTGCAAAACTCGAGTGCCAGATCGACATCGTGGATGTTGCACAACACCGGCACGTTGAACTCGCGGGCGATTTCGCGGATCAGCGTCATCACTTCGCGGGCGATTTTCGGATCCAAACTGGAGGTGGGCTCATCCACCAGCAGCATTTTCGGATTCTGGATCAACGCGCGCGCGATGCCGACGCGCTGACGCTGGCCGCCCGAAAGTTGATCGGCACGCTTGTCCAGATGCTCGATCAGTCCGACGCGATCGAGCAACCGCACGGCATTGCGGATGTCATCCTTGCTGAAGGCGCGAAACAAGCTGCGCCAGGTTCCGGTATAGCCCAGGCGCCCGGTCAGCACGTTGTCGATCACCGACAGGCGTTCGATCAGGTTGAATTCCTGGAAGATCATACCGATGTTGCGGCGTTCGGCACGCATTTTGGATTCGCCGAGCTTGAGTAGGTCTCTGCCTTCGAACAGGATCTGACCGCCGCTGGGCTCCACCAGCCGATTCACGCAGCGGATCAGCGTGGATTTGCCCGAACCGCTGGGACCGATGATGGCCAGGAAATCATCGGCGTCGACGGTAAAGTTGATGCCCTTGAGGACCTCCCGGCCCGCCGTATAGCTGACCCGGAGATCCTGCACCTCGAGGATTGCGGGCATCGCGCTACTTCTTGTTGGCTTCGCGAACGATGTCGTAGTCCGAATCTTTCATGGGCACGATCTTCAACGACTTCACGTTCTGGAGGTATTTCTGGCCGGCTTCGGTTTTGTCCACCGACATGAAGGTATCGATGATGGCTTTCTTGACGTCCTCGCAGAGGGTGTTGCGGAGAACGAAGGGATCCTGAGGGATCATCGGCGACTGCCACAGGATGTTGAAGTCTTCGAGCTTGACCTTGCCTGCGTTGACGGTTTCCATGAAGCGGTGGCTGGCGGCGAAGCCGGCATCGGCCTTGCCTTCAGCGACCGAAATGGCGGCAAGATCATGCGCCCCGGCGTAGACCACTCGCGAGAAGTACTGCTTCAGTGGCGGGATATTGGCCGCCTTGGGGAACACCTTTTCGGGAACAAGGCCGCCGGAGGTGCTGGCGGGATCGACCAGAGCGAGCACCGAGCCCTTCAAGGACTCGATGCTGGTGAACTTGCTACCCTTTTTGGTGATCAGGATCGACCGGTAACCCGGGCCCTCCTCCTGAATGCCGTCCTTGGCACGATGATAGGTCGCGAACACCTCGATGGCGGGGGATTTGCTCTTTGCGATGACATAGGATTCCGGGCCCAGCACGCCGAAGTCCACCCATTTTCCCAGCATGGCCTCCACGACCGATGAATAGGACGTGGGCATGTAGAACTCTATTTTTCGTCCAGTGTTCTTGACCAACTGGTCGAGTACGGGTTTGTAGTAGGACAGCTCGCGGACGCTATCCTGCGTCGGAACCATGGAGAAGCGCAGAACTTTCGGGTTTTCACAGCTTTGTGCGGACGCCGCTCCCGCGGTTGCGAACATTGCGAGTGCGCCCGCAGCAGCTGACAGACGTTTGATCCGATTGATCCAAGTGTTCATGGTTTCTCCCTGATTGGAGGTCGCAGATGGCGCGCCGCAGGACAATCTGCGCCGCGGGTCGATGTGGTCGCGCGATATTGACGTCGACTGGCGTGATATTGACAATATCAATACTTCGTCTCGCATTATTTACTTTATAAATTTCATTTTCATGACAATTCCACCCGCACTGCTGCCACTGATCGAGATCTACCGAAAGAACGGACTGCGCCGATACGGATTGACCGGCGTGACGCAACTCGAGCACGCTCTGCAGGGGGCGCGACTGGCCGAGTTGGATGGATGCCTGCCGCACCTGATCGTCGCGACGCTGCTGCATGACATCGGCCACATGGTCCACGACCTCGGGGAGACGCCCGCCGCGACGGGCGTCGATGACCTGCACCAGCGACTGGGCGCCGACTTTCTGTCGCGGTGGTTCGGCGGAGGAGTCACACGTCCGGTGCGACTGCATGTAGCCGCCAAGCGTTATCTGTGCCGAGCCGAGACCGGCTACGCGGAGAGCCTCTCCGACGATTCGATACGCAGTCTGAAATTGCAGGGCGGGCCCATGAGTTCGGAGGAGGCCGCGCGTTTCCGCAGCACCGCGGGATTCGAGGACGCTGTGCAACTGCGTCGTTACGATGATCGCGCCAAGATCGCCGGTCTACCGACGCCGGAAATCGAGCACTTTCTTGGCTACATGGCGGACTGCGCCGTTTCGGGCTAAAGCGTCAGGTCGTGGTCGAAGCCTTGAGGAAGGCAGCGATCGCGGGCAGCGCTGTGGTGCCGTCGAGGCATACCGCGTAGACGCCGGCCTCGGTTGCCGGTGCGGTCAGGGTAATGGTTTCAAGGCGCTCGTCGCTGCCGAATTCTCCGCTGAGAACGATGCCTGCACCGAGCCCGGCAGCCACCGCCTCCTTCAGCGCCTCCCGCGAGCATACTTCGAGATTCTCGCGGGGCTTGAGTTTCGCCGCCGCCCAGGCGCGCTCGAACATGCGCCGTGTCATCGATCCTGGTTCTCGCAGCACGAGGGGTTGGCCATCCAGTTGTTCCATGCGTATCGTGCGCCGTCCAACCCAGGGATGGTCTCTGCGCACACAAAGCAACAACCGCTGCCGAGCCACGGGAAGACAATGAAACCCCGCGGGCAGGTTCTCTAGAGTCACGACAGCCACGTCGACCCGACAGGCGGCGACACCTGCAAGCAGGGAATCTGTGTTGCCCGACTGCGTGCTGACTTCAACCAGGGGATGACTCCTGAGAAATCGCGCCAGCATCGGCAGGGCATGCTGTGGACTGCTGAAGCCGAGGGCGAGGCGGCCATGTGTCAGATTGCGAAAGCCACTGATCGCAGTTTCCAACTCTCGCATCCCGCTCAGTACCAACCGCGCCTTCACCAGCAATTCACGACCCTCGCGGGTCAGCGTCGGTGTGCGCGAACGGTTCAGGAGACGTACGCCGCAGGCCTGCTCCAGAGCCTGTACCTGCAGCGAGACCGTGGGCTGACTGACGCCGAGTTTCGCGGCAGCCTTGGAAAAGCTCTCTTCCTCGATCACGGTGACGAACGCGCGCAATCCGCCGAGGCTGAGCGTATCCGCCCGCGTGCCGCCGCTGCCTTTGATTCTGTCGATTGCCACCCGTCGATCGTTCCTTGAGGCCTGTGTTCGAGTCGCCGCTAATGAGGGCGCCAGCAACTCCGGACTGAATGCGCCAGAGTATAGACAATGCGGCTGGTCGCATCAGAGCGAGCATGACGCAGCACGGGACAGATGCAACGTGGCCCGCAGACCGTAGCAGACCGATTTGATCCGCCGACGTAGCGATACATACGGACCGCACCGAAGAAACGGCGGCATAGAACTTCGGGGCTACCGCCCTTTTCGCGCTGTCTCGACGGAACCGCACGAGCGTCCGCGACCCAATCGCAGCGACCTCGGAACGGAAATGACGGGCCTACCGGATTTCCATAGAGGCGGGAGAACCCACCCACCGGAACCCCGGCGTAACCGCGAACTAAAAAGGCCTAGAGCTCTCTCTAAGCATTTGATTTTTTGTGCTGTTGGTGGGACTCGAAATCGCGACCTACTGATTACGAATCTTCGAGAAAACAACCTTTTCTCGATTAGTTAGTGCCAATCCGGTTCATTAAATTGGGGGGTATTTCAGCCCGGATCGAGAAGATTTCATGAACCACTCTTTCGGCTTGTCGGACCGAGCCCCCGAAGCCGGGCGGGAGAACAGATCGGCATTCGTACTGGCGTCACAGTTTCCCCAGGTTTCAGGTCTGGAATCGACCGACTCTCGTGACGCTTGCGCTCGGCAAGGCGCATATGCTCACTGTGAGCGTCGGCACGACTTAGTTGCCAAACCAACGCCCCCCCCCGCATTGGACACCCTGACTCGGTTAAACTTCAATCCAACGAGGCTGGAGATCTCCCCATGGGTATCGCCGAGCGAATCTACGAAATTGTAAAAGGACTTCCTGAGGATAGTGCCGCCGAGGTGCTCGATTATGCACAAGCGAAATGCGTGAAGTCTGCGGCGGCTGCAGTTGCGACGCGCAGGGCGGCGGCCCTTGCCGTGCTCGACAAGCATTCCAGGAAGTTTAAAGCTGCCAGGCTAGACCGAGACGAACTGCACAATCGTGCGAGCCTTCGCTGATACGAACCTCATCGTCTATGCGGAATCAGACGATGGGGAAAAGTCTGCGCGAGCACGGTCCATTGTCGAGAGCGGACCGGTCATAAGCACGCAGGTCGTCAACGAAACAATCGCGGCACTCACGTCGAAGTTCCGGTTCACTCGGCCCGATGCCTACGAACTCGCAAACGCACTGATGGACTTATGCGAAGTCGTCCCAGTCGATCAGAGAACAGTTCGAGAGGCGATGGCGCTTGCGCTTAGATATCAGCTATCGCATTGGGATGCGCTGATCGTTGCCGCAGCGCTGAACGCCGGTTGCGCTGTTTTGTATTCGGAGGACATGCAGCACGGCCAGAGAATTGATGACCGGCTGACGATCGTCAATCCGTTCATAGCTTAGGCGTGGATGACATCGCACGCGGGAGAGACAACCGGCGGTGACCGTGGCGAATGCGGAAAGTCTATAGGATAGGGCCGCGTCCGTGCAGTCTTGCGCACCACAGCAGGCGTGATACCGTGCGACGCATGCGTGATCTACTCCTCTTGGTGATCCATCTGATCGTTACGGTAGCAAAACTGCTCCAGCCCGGCGGGGTGCGCGCAGTCGCCGCAGAATCATTGTTGCTCAAGCAGCAGATCATCATCGGCAATCGGTCTCGGCGCCGGGCTCCGAATCTCACCCCGCTCGATCGCTTTGTCCTCGGACTACTCACCCTGTTCATCAGGCCACACCGGATTCCGAAGCTCTCAGCCATCATCAAATCATCGACGCTGCTCAAGCTCCACAAGGCCCTCGTCGATCGCAAGTACCGGATTTCTCTTCTCGTCCACAGGCCATCGCCGTAAGCCCGGTCCGAAAGGTCCCTCCGCTGAGCTCATTGCCGCAATCGTCGAGATGAAGGTGCGCAACCCGAGATTCGGTTGCGTGCGCATCGCGCAGCAGATCTCTCAGGCCTTCAGCGTCGAGATCGACAAGGATGTCGTTCGGCGCGTCCTGGAAAAGCACTACCGGCCCGGTGACAGTAATTCACGTGGCCCATCCTGGTTGACGTTGATTGCCCAATCCAAGGACAGTCTCTGGAGCGTGGATCTGTTTCGCTGCGAATCGATCCTGCTTCGAAGCTACTGGGTGCTCGTGGTCATGGACGGCTTCACCCGCCGAATCATCGGCTTTGGCGTTGCGCGCGAGCACATTGACGGCGTGACCGTATGTCGGATGTTCAATCAAGCTGTTTCTGGCCAACCCCGCCCAAAACACCTCAGCACCGATCACGAACCACTCTTCCGCTTCCACCGCTGGCTCGCCAACCTGCGCGTCCTCTAGATCGATGAGATCAAGTCGGTACCCTATGAACCGACTTCCCATCCTTTCATCGAACGGCTGATCGGCACTATCCGCCGCGAGTATCTCGATCGGCCGTTCTTCTGGAACTCGGTCGACCTGACGCGCAAGCTCGACGCATTCCGGGATTATTACAACGAATTCCGCGTCCACCGCTCGCTCGACGGCGCCATGCCGGCGCAATGCGCTGGCATGGCGCCACCCGCCCCCGCCGTGCTCAGCTCCTACGTATGGCGCTCGCATTGTCACGGACTATTCCAAACTCCGATCGCCGCTTGACTACGAATTCGCCACCCACACGTCCCACCTTGCCGCGCTGATGGAGGTTTTCGAGGCGCATGGCCTGGATGCCGCCCTTAACTGGGTGCCCGAGGACCGGGATTCGGAAAACGGTTACACAGCGCTTACACGGCCCCCAGAAACGACAAAGCCCGGTGATGTAACCGGGCTAAGTGTTTGATTCTTGGTGCTGTTGGCGGGACTCGAACTCGCGACCTACTGATTACGAATCAGTTGCTCTACCAACTGAGCTACAACAGCAGTGGGCGCCGATTATATTCGCCGAGCCAGGGGGCAGCAATCGATTATGAGGGTGATCTGGACTTGATCCGGACGATGATGTCGATTCCGTCGGCCACCATGCCGGGGGGCAGCGTCGGCAGTCGGGTGACCTCGATTTGCTGAACGTCGATATCGGTCAACTCGCCCGTATCCACATCGTAAAAATGGTGGTGCGGCAAGGTATTGGAATCGTAGTACACCTTGTTCGGGTCGGCGATCACCTCCCGGATCAGGCCGCGCTCCGAGAACAGGTTCAGCGTGTTGTAGACGGTCGCCTTCGACGTTGCCGGGCGCTGCTCGTTGACCAGGGACCAAACCTGCTCCGCCGATAGGTGCCCGGCACGCGAAAACAAAACGCGCGCGATCACGACTCGCTGTCGCGTCGGACTTACGCCGTGACGCTTCAGCAAACCGACGATGTCTTCAACTGATTCGCAATAATTCTGCATACTCTTGAAGTATAAGCAAAAGCATTTTGGGCGTCTAACAAAAAGCGGCTGCATACCCCACTTGAGGAAGGTCTTGCACGACCCGAACCCGCTCATTCCAGGCATCTGACCGCTTATCGGCTTCGCCTGGATCGGTATAGCGACCGGGCCGTAAGATCCAGCGCGTACATCCTTAGAGCCCCACCCATGCGTCTGCCTCGCGGCTTCACCTTAATCGAACTGATGATCGTCGTGGCCGTGGTCGCCTTGCTGGCGGCTGTCGGCTATCCCTCCTATAGAGACCACATCGCAAAAGGCCAACGCTCTGCAGGACAGCAACTCATGTCCGACATCGCGCAGCGGCAAGAACAATATCTGCTGGATCGGCGGCAATACGCCACGGTGTTCGGATCAGGCGCCGGCGGTCTGGGCATGAATCTCCCCGCCGGCATCAAGTACGACGCACCCAGCTTCGCCGGCGTCGACAACGCCACGACACCGCCGTCCTACTCGATCTGCATGGCCCCGGCCGCAGGCTCCGGATTGGCCGCACGCAACGACGGCCGCCTCTGCATCAATAACCAAGGGCAGCAATGGCGCGAGGCGCTGCCCGGCAACGGCGTTTTCGACGCAGGCGAGTGCCCATGGACTGACAGTTCCTGCCGCATCGCCGGCGAAGGTTAGCGATACCCTTGTCTTCCTCGATGACATCCATGTCGCCCCAACGCCGAGCAGAGCGCGGCTTCACCTTGGTTGAACTGATGGCCACGCTGGTCATCATGGCGATCGTAATCACGATCGGGGTGCCGGGTTTGACGGACTTCATCGCCTCTCAGCGCGTGCGGACGACCGCGTCGGATCTCGTGGCCGACATGGCGCTGGCCCGTGCGGAAGCCATCAAGGAAAGTCGCCAAGCCATCATGGAACGTCTGGCGGGCGCAACGAGCACCTGGAAAGACGGCTGGCGCATCTGCGTCGACATCAACGGCAACGGCACATGCGACGCCGCCGAGGTCCGCAAGGCGACCACACCGGTTCCCGGACGGACGGCGGTCTGCGCGACCACGACCGACTTGGACGACCGAATCGTGTTCCGTCCGGATGGCCGAGTGCTTCGCGCCTCAGCGCCGGGGGCGAGCGATGGCATCAAGGTGAGCGACGACAATGATCGAATCAGACTGATCTTTCTTGGTATCTCGGGGCGCGCCAGCATGGAAATCCAAGACTCAGTAGGCACAGCATGTCCGTGACTTCGGCCTTCCGGAGACCCGTAGACCTCGGCTTCACCATGATCGAGGTATTGGTGACGCTCGTAATATTGATGATCGGGCTGCTCGGCATCGCGGGCCTGATGGCCCAGGGTCAGCGCACCTCGTTCGAGGCTTATCAGCGCCAGCAGGCGCTGGCCCTCGCGAGCGACATGGCAGAGCGCATCAAGGCGAACCGGCCGGGCGTCGACGCCACGCTCGTCACAACCACCTACGCCGCAGCCGTTCCGCTGGCCACGCCGGCCGGCACAGGCACGCGATACACCGCCCTCACGACGGGCACGATCACGAACTGCATGACGACCAACTGCACCACGACCGATGCGGTTGCCTACGACGCGGCCCTGTGGGACGGTTTGCTCTCCGGCGGCGCCGCCGAAACGGAAACCGCGACGGGCAACGCACTGGGCCCGCTGCTCAACCCCCGCGGTTGCATCGAAAGCATCGCATCCACAGCCTGCCCGGCCTGCACCGGCAACGCGGCCAGCCGCCAGGAGACCTACCGCATCAGCGTTGCCTGGCAGGGCAACTTTGCCACGGCAGCGCCTGTCAATTCGGCCTGCGGCGTGGATCAGTACCGTGATCCGCGGACGGGCAACGTCGACAACACGTATCGGCGCCTGGTGAGCGTGGACGTGTATACGGTCATTCCCTGCGCATGCCCATGAAGAACGCTCACATGCTTACCCGCCTTGCCTGCCAGCGCGGCTTGACGCTGGTCGAATTGATGGTGGCCCTCACCATCGGCCTTTTCCTCACGCTCGGGCTCATCCTCATGATGGGCGACACTTCGCGCACCTTCAAGATCCAGGACGATTTCGCGCGCATGCAGGAGAACGCGGTGAGCGGCCTGCGCTATATCGGCGATACGCTCCGCCATGCCGGCTTCTACGGACCGATGGCAGAAACAGGCGCACTGACGCAGTACGGGACCATAGGCGCCATCACCAACGACTGCGGCAATACGTTCACCACCACCGTTCCGCTGTTCGGCTACAACGCGCTCACCACCGCCAACGTCGCGGCGACCGTCCCCTGCATCCTGGCCACGAATTTTCAGCCCGGACCGGTCTTGATCGCGCGCCTGACAACCGGCTTGGCCGTTGCCGATCCCAACGCAGACGGCAATTTCAGCGACGGCTTGGTCGCGCAGGCCGGCTACACCAACACGTTGTACGCGCAGTCCAACGTCCGGGGCGGTTTCGTGCTGCGAGGCGAGGATTTCGCGACATTCGTATCCTCGGAAACCGTTCTGAAACTGGGCAATGGCGCGCAGTTTCCGGTCTTCCCCTACCAAGTGCATGTGTACTACATCCGCCCATGCAGTCGGCCGACCGGCGGGGCGAGCAACAATCAGTGTCAGGCCTCGGATGATTCCGGTCGCCCTGTGCCCACCTTGGTGCGCCAGGAGCTGCAAGGAACGACGATGGTCGAGCGCCCCTTGGCCGAGGGCGTGGAGCGCATGAGCCTGCTCTACGGCGTCGATCTGCTGCCTGCCGGTGACGGCGACGGCGTCGCGGACCGCTTCGTGGCCGATCCGCTCTCCGTCGCCGGCGACGGATGGGCGCGCGTGGTTTCGGTCCGGGTGACTTTGCTGGTCCGGTCCCCGACGGTCGTGACGGGCTATGACGACAGCGGCAAGAGCTACGACCTCGACGGCGACGGCACCGCCGATTTCACTTGCGGCAACGCGATCGAATGCGCTTACAAGCGTTCGATCTTCAGTCAGGTCATTCAGGTCCGTAATCTAGCTTTCCGAAGAGGCGCCTAACCATGAATCGTCTCCAACTCGCTGCGATGCGGCAACGCGGTGCGGTGCTGATCGTCGGCTTGGTGATGCTGGCCGTCATGACGCTGCTCGTCGTCTCCATGATCAAGACGTCCGTCGTGGAACTGAAGATCGGCGGCGCCCATCAGATCGCCCAGCAGAACCTCACCAACGCCGAGCGCCTGATCAATACCTTCATCGACGTGAACAACGGACGCTTCGCCGCCGACTACCTTGCCCTGGCCACGGCCGCCGGCGGTCCTGTCGCCCCGGCATCGGGGACAGCCACGTATAGCGCAACCGGGCTGACTTACAACATCGCCCCCGTGAATCTGCATGGCGGCAGGGCCGCGCTGCAAGTTCGCCAGTTGCAATGCACAGGGCTGCGCGTCGTAGGTGTCGGCATGGGAAGCATCGAGTACGTGTTTTTCGATGTCCGTTCCACCGCTACGGGCGATCTGGGCGGATCCACCACGGTCCATCAAGGCATCCGTTCCATCGTGCCTGCGGGTTCCTGTTAAGCGCACCGTGCTTTTTCCAAACGAGGTCAGAGATGCTGCCTAAGAAGCGAAGCGCCAGAAATGCCACGGTATGGGCATTGATCGCGGCGCTCCTCAATCCCGCTGTCATGGTGCCCGGCGCCTTCGGCCGGGATACCGACATCTTCATGGGCCTCGCATCTTCGGTGACGACAGCGGAACCGAACATCCTGCTGTTGCTGGACACCTCAGATTCGATGAACACCTACGAGGGCTGGCGCGAGTACGAAGGCGCGTACGACTCTCACGTCGAGTATCTCTGGAACGATCCCAATTACATCAACACGATTACGACGACCGCGCCGAACGCCGACTTCAGCAACGTCGGCTCCTCGCCGAACAATTACTTCGTCGGCTACAGCGGCTCTTGCCCGAGCGCCACCAACACGCAGTGCCCGCGCGACTCGGGCTACTTCGCCGGATCCACGGATGCGATTCGTGCAGCGCTGAAGACGACCGTGCTCGCCTATGCGGGAGCGACCGAAAGCGGCGACCCGGGAGCGCGCTCGACCTTTCGCAATTACAACGACGCTTCGTGGATCTACTGGCTGCCCACAGGCACCGCCGAAACCGACAACCGGCTTTGGTCGCTCACGTTCAACCGTTTCGTCGGTGGTGTTCGGGTGTCGAACTTCAGCAGCACCAACGGCACCGCCAACCCTGTCGTGCGGGGTGGATTCAACTACGGCAACAACAACAATCGAACCGTCGGCACCACGCTGCATACGTCGAGCGGCACGCTGAACCGCTGCACCGCTTCGCTGGACCAACTTCTGCCCTCCACGGTCTACGCCCCGACAGAGCACGCCCGCAACAGCGGAAAATGGACCAATCAGTCATGGCTGCGCTACGAGCGCTGGCTCAATCTCGAGAACTCGCGCGCCTCGGCCTATCCGGGCGATCACAACACGGTGAATCTGGGCGGCACCAACTACCGGATCGGATACAGCGGCAGCTTGGGTTACGATCCCGCGATCACGCCGTTCCCCGGCCCGACCGATCCCATCGTCAATGCCCCCGGCAGCACGCCGCGCGGCGTCGCGGCGCCGCCCGCTCCGACCATTACGCGCTTCCGCGACAACGTCGGCACCAATGGATCGCAAGGACAGCCGATTCGCGTGCAGGACGACACGGGCTCGAACGGTTTCGCCGATGATCCCACGGATTCGCATGCGGGCTGGACACCCCTCAAGGCAGACCTCGGCGGCTACGTCTTCCAGAGCGCAGTCAACAACTTGTCGCAGGCCAACCTCACAGCGCTCAGAGGCGTGTACGGCTATGGCCTGCTCGCGGTGAACGGCGCCAGCGCCGTCGAACTCGAGCGGTTCAGCGCCTGGCTCGGCAACCGGGATGTCGCGACAACGGCTTTCGGCTTGGTGACGGGCACCCCCGCTTACTACAACATTCGCCCGGGCGACATCAGCGTGACCAGCGGCACGACGACCAACACGTGCACCCGCACCTGCGGAGCGGTCGCCGTGGGCGCAGCCGGCCCCACCAGCGATGGTGCGGACGGCAACAACACCACCCGCTTCTACTACCAACCGAACGGCAGCGGTCAATACTGCAATCCTAACGGCACCCTATCGGGGAACTGCGCCAGCTTGGGCGGTAGCGTCGCCGATCCACCCTTGTGCACCACCGCAGGCATACAGAACTACGTCAACCGCAACAATACGGGTTGCAGTTGGACGGGCCGCAGTTCCAAGTACGTCGAAGGGGTGGGCACGGTCTTTTACGGCGGCACCTGTTCGGGCAGTTGTCGGGGCGCGGGTTTCGTGCTGGGCGGCGCCGATTGCCCGTCGGGCGCGACGAGCACGTCGTACTGCAACCAACCCACGTCCGGGAACAGCGGTGCCAACTGGCTGGGCACGTTCACGGTCGACGGCACCACCTACAACGGCGTCACCAAGAACGTGATCGGCACCTGCTCCGATGTGGGCGACACTCAGCAGGACTGCGCTACGCGCAAGGGCTTCGCCTGCGTCTACGCCTCGAACAACGTGGCAACCTTCTGCCCCAACCGCACGAGCAGCGTCACCACCGGCGGCTCGGTGCTCAACTACCCGCGCTACAACCGCAATGCCAACGAGGACAATCTCGTGCACGATTGCAAGGCCGACGAGCCGGCCAACAACGGCGGCGCGAACGTCTTCATGACGAACCAGAAGCGGGATTTCGACCGCTCCTACAACACCGCGATCAACACCACCAACACCACCGCGTCTTATACGACCAGCGCCGGCAATGCCATCACCGATGCACCGGCGATCGACCTGTACTCGGTCAACTACCTCAACTGGAAGTACGGCCCCAAGGGCCCGAGCGGCCATCCCATCGGCCGCAAGACACGCCTGCAGATCGCCAAGGATGCGCTGGCCGACTTGATCGCGACCACCGATGGCGTGCGCTTCGGACTCGAGACGTTCAACGCCTTGCCCGACGACTCCACTTTGCGCTCCACGCAAGGCAGCCAAGGCGGGAAGATCGTGTTCCCGGTCAAGCGCATGGGCAGCAACGCCGCGGATGTCGATTACGCCAACCGGGCAGCCTTGATCAACGTCATCAACACCCAGTTGGCCAAGGCAGCCACGCCGCTTACGGAATCGTTGTACGAAGCCTACCTGTACTACAGCGGGCGAGCGCCGCGCTTCGGCACCTCGGGTGCCATCACGGCGAATTTCGGCGCAGCCGCACTACCTGCGGTCGGCGGCGGCAGTGTGACCGACGGCGCGGATCCCACCGCCGTCAGCGCCGGCAACTACGTCTCGCCCATCATGCTGAATCCTACGTCGGCCACGCCCTCGTCGTGTCAGAAGAACTTTGTCATCCTGCTGACGGACGGCGGTCCTGACAAAGACGTGGATGCCAACGACCAGATCACGCCGAAGCAATACACGGCGCTCGCGGGAACCATCGCCCCCGACACACGGATCGACACGATCCAGACCGATACGACCAGCGGGCAATTCGAAGTCGGCGATCCCCCCTTGCCTTATGGCCCGGCCAGCATCGGAGATACCGGTCGCACCGATGGCGGCTACGTCTGGCTCGACGAACTGGCGTACTTCATGAGCAAGGCCGACATGAGCCCGGGTGCGCGGCATAGCGCGACCGAAACGACGACCGATCAGCTGCTCGGCACTCAGACGGTCACGACTTACACGATCGGTTTTGCCGGCGCCAACTCGCCCGTGCTCGAAAACGCAGCCAGCCGTTCTGGCGGCGCCTACTATATCGCCGAGGACAGCGCCCAACTCGCCGCCGCATTGACCGACGCGCTGATTCAGATCCGCGCATTCACGCCGACCGTCGCAGCGCCCACGGTGCCGCTGTCGGCGCTCAACAGAGCGCAGAACGCCCTCGACGTCTATCTCGCCTTCTTCGCGCCCTCCCCCAGTCAGGCCTGGAAAGGCACGGTGAAGCGATTCCGCATTGGTGTCGGGGCAACCGATTGCGGCCCCGACAAGGAGCTCTGCCTCATCGGGCAAACCGCGCTCGACGGCGGCTTCAAGGACATCGAGCGACTGGAGACCGACGCCCTCACCGGCTTCGAACAAGTCGTGGTGAATCCCGAAGCGGTGAGTTTCTGGAATCCCGTGACACTGCAAGACGGAAGCAAGCCCGACAAAGGCGGCACGGGCCACCAGCTGATCTCGGTTGCTGCCTACACCCCGGCGGCTCGCAAGGTCTATACGTTCCTGAGCTCGAACTCCTCGTCTCCGCCAACCAGCGCCGCGCTGACCGACGCCACCAATCTGGTGACCGAGGACAACACGCGCATCACCAAGACGATGTTGGGCAACGCCGGCATGTCGGATGCGGCGCGAAGCACGCTGATCAATTACATTCGCGGCGGCAATCCGGCCGATGCCTCCTGCAGCGATGCGTACGATCCAGGCAACATCACCGCATGCGCGGCGTGGCGGTCGTGGGCGCATGCGGACGTGCAGCATTCCCGGCCCACGATCATCGCTTACGACACCACGCCGGTCGCCGATGCCCAGGCTCCCGGAAACGAGCGCGCGACGACGCAATACCTCTTCTTCCTGACCAACGACGGGCTGCTGCATGCCGTCGACGCCACCACCGGCCAGGAAAAATGGGTTTTCCTGGTCGAGGAGGCCTTGCCCTTCATCAACGCAGTCATGACCAACGCCAACGGCGCGTCGCTCGATCTGGCGGACGGCAGTCCGGCATTCTGGGTGGACCGCGGCGACCGCAACGGCATCGTCGATGGCTCGGAGCGCGTGTGGCTGTACTTCGGCCTGCGGCGCGGAGGCAAGGCCTATTACGCGCTCGACATCACCAACATCGATTCGCCGCAATTCATGTGGCGGGTCACGCCGACGGAACGTTGCGCGGGTGCTTCGTGCAGCGCCAGCACCGACTATTCGCTGCTCGCCCAGACCTGGTCGACTCCGGTGGTGGCGCGGGTGGCGGCCACGACGGGTGCGTCCGGCGCCCGACCGGCCGGCAACGCCGATCCCGTGGTCATGTTCGGCGGCGGGTACGACCCGCAGCAGGACACCGAGCCGCTGCCAGCGGGAACGACGGCCGACACCATAGGCAAAGCGCTCTTCGTGGTCGAAGGCTCGAACGGCACGCTGGTCAAGCGCTTCAGCAATGTCGCGGGCGACTTCATCAATGCAAGCGGCATCGATTGGAGCATTCCATCGGACTTGACGGTGCTCAACACGGATCTGGACGCGCAAGGCTTCATGGATCGGATCCTCGTCGGCGACGTCGGCGGAAACTTGTGGCGATTCGACATCGGCGCACTCGATGCCGCGTCGTGGAAAGCCAAGCGACTCGCCATACTTTCCGACCCCGGGGTGCCCAATCGCAAGATCCTGTTCCCGCCTGTGGTCGTCCCGCAGTACGCCCCCTTCCCCGTGGAATGGGACGCGGTCTATGTCGGCACCGGCGACCGCGAGCATCCGTTGACCATGACATCATCGGACAAGATCTTCATGGTGGCCGACTTCGATATCGGGCTCACGGCGACCGCAGGCACCGCAGCCACCTTCTCGGCCGGAGACTTCCTCGGTCTGTCCGTGACGGATACACAAGGGGTCCTGCCGACGACGCTGGTGACCAAGCGCGGGTGGTACCGCGACCTCGACCCAGGCGAGAAAGTGACCGGACCTCCGTTCGTGTTCAATCAGAAGCTCCGTTTCAGCAGCTACAGTCCATCGGCAATCTCGAGCGAGTGTCTGCCGCCGGGCGAGGGCCGCCTGAACGAGATCAGCGCACTTTACGGGAACATGGTCGACTTGAACGGCGACGGCTCCCTGACGGCGCGCGATCGCTACTATCCGGGCGTCAGCCGCGGGTACTACTCGCCGCTGCAGACGGTGATCATCCGTGGTTCGATCTACACGATCGGCTTCGCCGGCGGTAACGTCACGAACACGGCCACTCCGCCGGCATCCGGATGCGGCGCGGGAGCCCAGCTATTCAGCTGCCGCGAAGGTGTCGTCGGGGTTGCAAGGCGGACCTACTGGTACATGGAGCCCGAGCAATAGGCCGCAAGGCCTGACGGGCTCGTGACGCAGGCAAGAAGCCCGCCTGCGTCACATCGATCGAGCGTAGGTCGCTAGCGCGATGCCAGCGCCTTGGGCAGATGGAAGGTCACGTTCTCAGGCGTGCCGCTCAACTCGGAGACGCGGGTGACTCCAAACGCCTTGAGCTGATCGATGACGGCAATCACCAGATTCTCCGGCGCCGAGGCGCCCGCGGTCAGGCCGATGCGCTGCTTGCCTTCGATCCAGCTTGGTTCCAATTCCTCGGCCTGATCGATCATGTAGGCTGGAACGCCGTGGTTCGCAGCCACCTCCCGCAAGCGGTTCGAGTTCGAACTGTTGGGCGAACCGACCACGATGACGACATCGCATTGCTGCGCCAGCTGCTTGACCGCATCCTGCCGGTTCTGCGTCGCGTAGCAAATGTCGTCCTTCTTGGGTGCAAGGATCTTCGGGAAGCGCGCACGCAGTGCATCGATGATCGAGCGAGCATCGTCCACCGACAAAGTCGTCTGCGTCACGTAAGCCAGATGATCGGGATTGCGCACCGCGAGTTTCTCGACGTCCGCAGCAGTCTCTACCAGATAAATGCCTTGATTCACCTGGCCCATGGTTCCCTCCACCTCGGGATGACCCGCGTGACCGATCATGACGATTTCGCGGCCTGCTTCCGCCGTCCGGCTGACTTCGACATGCACCTTGGTCACCAGCGGACAAGTCGCGTCGAAGACGCGCAAATTGCGCTCCTCGGCCTGTTGGCGAACCCCCTGGGAGACGCCATGCGCGCTGAAGATCACTGTCGCCCCCTCGGGCACATCGTCGAGTTCCTCCACGAATACCGCGCCTTTGCGACGCAGATCCTCGACAACGAACCGGTTGTGAACGACCTCGTGGCGTACGTAGATGGGTGCTCCGTGCAGTTCCAGTGCGCGCTCCACGATCTCGATCGCACGATCCACACCGGCACAGAAACCCCTGGGATTCGCAAGCAATACTTCCACGGCAAGTTCCTTTCGCTGAAGATCGACCTGTCTTGCGCAACGTCTACGGTTGTGACTAGCTCGGCGACGCGCCCGTTCCTGCCCGCGACTCTCTGCGGCCCTGCAGAAACGCGTCGATGATGAGCAATGCCGCGCCGCAGCTGATGGCCGTATCGGCGACGTTGAACGCCGGAAAGTAATACGGCCCCCAGTGGAAATGCAGGAAGTCCACCACGGCGCCCAGGCGCACGCGGTCGATCACGTTGCCGATCGCACCACCCAGGATGAGGCTCAGGGCGAGGCAGAAAGCCCGCTGGCCGGCCTGCGCGCGACTGATCATCCACACGATCCAGATCGATGCGATGACGCCGATCGTGATGAAGAATTCGCGCTGCCAACCCGATGCCCCGGCAAGAAAGCTGAACGCAGCGCCAGTATTACGGACATGCACCAGATCGAACACCGGTGCGACATACACGCTCGCGCCGAACGGCAGCAGGCTCTCGACGAGCCACTTGGTCCACTGGTCGAGCGCGATCACCAACCCGGACAGCAGCAGCCAACCGGCGATTAGTCGGCGTTCAAGCATAGGGCCGGGACTCGCCGTCGCCATGAAGATTGCTCACGCAGCGCCCGCACAAGGAGGGATGCTCGGGCGCGATCCCGACGTCATGACGATAATGCCAGCAGCGATCGCATTTCACGCCCGTGCTGGGTTGCACGCGCACGGCAACGCCGTTCAGCCGGCTGGCAACCGCCTCGGGGTGGGAGCCACGCAGGATGCGCACTGCGGACGTGATGAAGACGAAGCGCAGATGCTCGCCGAAACGAGCGAGCATCTCGTGCTCGGCGTCCGAAGTCACATAGAGCTCGACCTCCGCGGCCAACGCGGAGCCGATCTTTCCGGCCACACGCAAACCCTCCAGTTCCTTGCTTACATCCGCCCTCAGGCCGAGCAGGGTCTCCCATTGTGCATCCAGACGTTCGGCCTGCGGCACCGGAGGGACGGAATGCCACTCCTGCATGAAGATGCTTTCCTTGGGCTTGTCGGTCAGATGCGACCAAGCCTCCTCGGACGTGAAGCTGAGAATGGGCGAGAACAGCCGGATGATCGCATGTGCGATGTGATACAGCGCATTCTGCGCTGCGCGCCGAGCCTTCGAATCGGTGCCTGCAGTGTAGAGACGATCCTTCAGCACATCCAGATAGAAGGATCCGAGCTGCTCCGAGCAATACTCGTGCAGTCGCTGCGTGATGAAATGGAACCGATACTGCTCATAATCCTTGATCACTTCGCTCTGCAGCCGCGCCAGTCGCGAGACGGCGTAACGATCGATTTCCGCCCACGCCTCGGGTGGCAGCGCGTGCTGCACCGGATCGAAATCGGAAATGTTGGCGAGCAGGAATCGCAGCGTGTTGCGGATGCGACGATAGCTTTCGACCACGCGCTTGAGGATCTCATCCGAGATCGAAAGCTCTCCGGAGTAATCCGTGGAGGCCACCCACAGCCGCAGGATATCCGCGCCCAGCGTGCCGACAACCTTCTGCGGTGCGATCACGTTGCCCAGCGACTTGCTCATCTTGCGCCCGTCGCCGTCGACGACGAACCCGTGGGTAAGCAGACTCTTGTAGGGAGCAACACCGTTGAGCATGCAGGAAACCAGCAGCGAAGAATGGAACCAGCCTCGGTGCTGATCCGAGCCTTCGAGGTAGAGGTCGGCTGGAAAGCTCAGGGTATCTGCGTGCGAACCGCCGGCGCGATTGCCCGGACCGCCGAGCACGGTCTCGTGGGTGGCCCCGGAATCGAACCACACATCGAGCGTATCGCGCACTTTCTCGTAGCGTTGAGCGTCGGTGGCACCCAGCACATCCTCGGCCGTGACACTCTGCCAGGCCTCGATGCCCTCTATCTCCACACGCTGCGCGATGCTCTCCAGCACTTCCAGCGTTCGCGGGTGCAGGGCGCCTGTCTCGCGGTGCACGAAGAAGGGCATCGGCACACCCCACTGTCGCTGGCGCGACAGCGTCCAGTCGGGGCGGCCTGCGATCATCGCATGCAGTCTCGCCTTGCCCCATTCAGGAAAGAACTGAGTCGCTTCGACCCCCCGTAGAGCCGACGAGCGCAACGCCTCTGCGGGCCTCGTCCCATTGAACCCGGGCACCTCGTCCATGCCGGCGAACCACTGGGTGGTCGCCCGATAGATCACGGGGGTCTTGTGCCGCCAGCAGTGCATGTAGCTGTGCGTATTGCCTTCGCTTGCGAAGAGCACGCCTTGCTCGCGCAAAGTCTCGACGACCTTGGGATTGGCATCCCAGATCAGCATGCCCCCGAACAAAGGCAGCGAGTCGGCATAGCGGCCATCGGACAATACGGGATTGATGATCTCGTCGTCCTTCATCCCGTAACGGCGGCAAGACAGGAAGTCCTCCACGCCGTATGCCGGGGCGCTGTGAACGATGCCGGTGCCCTGTTCGGTCGTCACATAATCGCCGAGGAAAACCGGCGACTTGCGATCGTAAAACGGATGCCTGAACGCGATCCGCTCCAGTGCGGCACCCTGGCAGCGAGCCACGATCTTCCCAGAGAAGCCGTAGCGCTTCAGACAAGCCTCGACCAAGTCCTCCGCCAGCACCAGCAAGCCGCGCGGCGTGGCGACCAGGCAGTACGTGATCTCGGGATGCGCATTGAGCGCCTGGTTCGACGGCAGCGTCCAGGGCGTCGTCGTCCAGATCACGGCGAAACAGCGCTCGTCGGGCAATTGATCGAGCCCGAAGGCCTCGGCCAGGCGCTGCGGTTCGGCCACCGGAAAGCCGACATCGACGGCCACGTCCTTTCGGTCGGCGTACTCCACCTCGGCTTCGGCAAGCGCCGACCGGCAGTCGAAACACCAGTTGACCGGCTTCAGTCCGCGATACAGGTAGCCCTGCTCGAGCAGCCGTCCAAGCGTGCGGATCTCGTTCGCCTCGTTGGCGAAGTCCATGGTGCGATACGGATTGCCCCAGTCCCCCAGGACGCCGAGCCGGATGAAGTCCGTTTTCTGCCGCGCGATCTGCTCGGTCGCATAAGCGCGAGCCAACCGCTGTGTCTTGCCAGGCTCAAGGTTCTTGCCGTGATCCTTCTCGATCTGGACTTCGATCGGCATGCCATGGCAGTCCCAACCCGGCACATACGGCGCATCGAAGCCCATCAAGGTCCGGCTCTTGACGATGATGTCCTTGAGCACCTTGTTGACAGCGTGTCCGATGTGGATATCGCCGTTCGCATAAGGCGGGCCGTCGTGCAGGATGAACTGCGGCCGTCCGCGCCTGGCCTCCCGAATGCGAGCATAGAGGCCCTCGCGCTGCCATTGCTCGAGCATCGCCGGCTCGCGCCGCGCGAGATCGCCCCGCATGGGAAACGCCGTATCCGGCAGATTCAGGGTTTTCTTATAGTCGGTCATGAGCTAGCTCGCCAGAACGCGCAATGCATCGGGTGCGCGCCTGTTCATGGGGCCGCATCGCGAACGCACGATGCGGATGCCTCGTTGGAAAAATACTGTCGGGTGTGCGCGACATCGAGCGCGATTTGCTCACGCAGACTCTCGAGATCCGGGTACTTGAGTTCATCGCGCAGCTTGCTCAGAAACTCGACCTGGACGTGACAGCCATAGATGTCGCGCGAGAAATCGAGCAGATGCACCTCGAGCACAGGGATGCCCAGGCTGTCGATGGTCGGGCGAACGCCCAAGCTTGCCGCGCCCTCGACCGGCTCGCCGAGCCCGTGCACCCGCACAGCGAAAATCCCGCACAGCGCAGGCCGGTTGTGCCGCATGCGAACATTCGCCGTGGGAAACCCGAGCGTGCGGCCGATCCGGTTGCCCGCGACGACGCGCCCGCTGATCGTGTAGGGGCGCCCCAGGAGTTGGGTTGCCAAGAGCACATCGCCCGCGGCGAGCGCCTCCCGCACGGCAGTGCTGGACGCACGACGGCCAGCAACCATCACGGAACTCATCGAGTGGACCTCGAATCCGAATTGCGAGGCGAGCGCGCGCAACAGCACGATATCGCCCGCGCGACGGGCGCCGAAGCGGAAATCGTCTCCGACCAGGAGCCAGCGCACGTCCAGGCCTCGCACGAGCATGTCCGAGACGAATGCCTCCGCCGCAGTGCGCGCAAAATCGAATGTGAAGCGGCGAACGTAAACGCGATCGATGCCCAAGCTCGCGATCATTTCGATCTTCTCGCGCAAGGACGACAGGCGCGCAGGCGCCTGATCCGGCGCAAAGAACTCACGCGGATGCGGCTCGAACGTCATCACTGCTGCAGGCAATCCGCGCGCGGCCGCTTCTCGCTTGAGGCGCTCGAGCATCGCTCGATGCCCGAGATGGACACCGTCGAAATTGCCTATGGTTAGCGCGAGGGGGACGTCGGCGCGCGCCGGGATGTTACGGAAAACGCGCATGACTACGCCGGCAAAAACGTGGATGTTACCTGAAATGGGCGCTCATTCGGCCCCGCGCCGGGTGAACTGCTTGACTCGGAATCCGAGCAGCCAGAGCACTAGAAAGTAAGCTGCGGCGCCTGCGATCACGACAATTGCAAGCCTGACCATGCGCTGCACACCGGAAGCATCGAGCCACCATTGCGCATCAGCGGCGGCTGCCCAGAGCACCGCGCACATCCCCAGGACAGCCGTCGACAGACGCGCGAAGAAAGCAAACCAGCCAGGCTCGGGCTGAAAAATGCCCGCTCGCCGCAATCCTCGGTAGAGCAAAGCGGCGTTCAGACACCCCCCCAGGCCGATCGCCAGTGCCAGCCCCGCATGCTTCAATGGCCAGATGAACGCGAGATTCATCAGCTGGGTGGCCCCCAAGGTGACGATCGCGATCTTCACGGGTGTTCTGATGTTCTGCCGAGCATAGAACCCGGGGGCCAGAATCTTGACCAGGATGATGCCGACCAGACCGACGCTATAGGCGACCACGGCGTTGCGCGTCATCATCACGTCGTGCGCCTGGAACTGGCCATGCATGAACAGCGTCGCCACCAGCGGCACGGCCAGAAGGGCGAGCGCAGCAGCGGCAGGCAATGCCAGCAGGAAGGTCACGCGCAAGCCCCAGTCGAGCAACCTCGAGTATTCCTCGGTCGATGCATTGGCATGATGCTTGGCTAGGCTGGGCAGCAGAATCGTGCCCAGGGCCGCACCCAGCATGCCGCTGGGAAACTCCATCAGACGATCGGCGTAATACAGCCACGACACACTGCCGGTCACCAGAAACGAGGCGAACACGACGTTGATGAGCAGGCTGATCTGGGCGATCGAGACGCCGAAGGCTGCGGGCGCCATCAGACGCAGGATGCGCCAGACCCCTTCGTCGCGCAGATTCAGCCTGAAGCGCGGCAACATTCCGATGCGAGCGAGAAACGGCAGCTGGAAAGCCAGCTGCGCGACGCCGCCCACGAAAACCGCCCAGGCCAGGGCCATCACTGGCGGCGAAAAATACGGTGCCAGGTACAGGCCGAAGACGATGAAGCTCACATTCAGAAATACCGGCGTGAAAGCAGGCACGGAGAAGCGACTGTACGTATTGAGAATGCCCCCGGCGAGCGAGGTCAGCGAAATGAACAGGATGTAGGGAAAGATGATCCGGAGCATCTCGACGGTGAGCGCCTGCTTCTCCGGGCTGCCGGCGAACCCGGGCGCGGTCACGTAGATGACGACTGGCGCCGCCAGCATGCCGATCGCGGTGACCACGACCAGGGCGAGAAACAGCAAGGTGGCGACGTGGTCGACGAGTTGTCGGGTGGCCTCCTGACCCCGCTGGTTCTTGTACTGCGCCAATACGGGAACGAAGGCCTGGGAAAAGGCCCCTTCGGCGAACAGCCGGCGCAGCAGGTTCGGGATTTTGAAGGCGACGAAGAACGCGTCCGTGACCATCCCGGCCCCGAAGGCTCGCGCGATGACGACATCGCGGGCGAACCCGAGAATTCGCGACAGCAGGGTCATGCTGCTGACTGTGGCCAGCACCTTCAGCAGATTCAATGACCACTCCTTCGAGGTATTTCGCAGCTCATGCGGCAATGCATCATGCCGCACCGCCAGGCAATCTGCCTCCCCTTCTTTCGAAGGGCGTCTTGCACCTTGTCAAAGGCGGCCAACAACCGTATGATTTCACCCTTTTTTCCGCTTTCCCTCGAGGATTCCATGGCAAACATCAAATCAGCACAGAAGCGCGCTCGGCAAAGCGAAGCTCTCAGAGAGCACAACGCCAGCCTGCGCTCGCGGATGCGCACAGCAATCAAGCGCGTTCGCAAGGCCATCTCCGACGGCGACAAGGGCGCTGCGCAGACCGCGTTGATCTCGGCCCACAGCATGCTCGACTCGACCGCCGGCAAGCGCATCGTGCACAAGAACATGGCAGCGCGTAACAAGAGCCGGCTCTCGGCCGCAGTCAAGGCGATGGCCTGATTCGGGCACTTTGCTTCAGCTCGAACGTTGCGGTGCCGGCTCCGCAGCACGCCGCTCGTTGTTGTCAGTGACCGCACCCACAGAATTCGGATCCCGACCCGGCCGCATCGTTAGTTCATTGTCATGGGCAAAGTCCAGCAGGAACTTGAAGGCCGAGGGATCCAGACTCTCCAGCTTCCTATCCACGACGACGCATGTCAGTCCGTCGGCGATAACCGGCTTCAGGTAGGGCGAATACGAAAGATGTCTGTCCTCGCCGAATATCGACATCATCCCGCATAAACGTTCGGCCCAGTCGCTCGGCCGAAACGTCCGCCCCGACTGCGTCATGCCGACAATGACAATTTCGGGGGCGACAGCGCCCGGCCGCGCTTCTTGAGTCATGCGTCGATTCTAGCAGACAGCACCCGCCCGCTTGGCCGCCGTCTCGTCGTGCGATATGCGTCTGGCAAATCGCCCTGCCAGTTTCACCTCCACGCGCCCTGACCAGCCGGCATCTAGGGCAGCCTCGACGCCGAACGCTTCCTGCTGCGCACCCTTGACGGAAGCCTCGGCGCGCGCGCACCGCATCAACACTCGCCTGCCGCAAAGACCGACGGTCGAATCGAGCGCTAGCGAAGACGCCGTTCAGTCTGTCGCCCTTGAGCCGATTGCGCCGGATTCTCCGTGCAGCCGCCGAGACGAACATCCCGACTCCGGCAAAGCGCTCCACTTCCCGACGACACCTGACGACTGACCACGAGGTGTGTGGCCGGCCTGCGCGCGGCAATCCAGGCGGTAGCGCAGAAACAGAACGAGCCCGTTGCCGCCCTGGCGTTTCTCCTTCGGGCCCCCACCCTTGCGCATGGCGGTCGATTCGGCTAAATGTAGAGGTTTTCCCATTCACTCACCACGGGTTCGGCCATGTCCCACGTCATGAGCACCTATGCACGGCAACCGCTCGCTTTCACGCGGGGCGAAGGCGTCTTCTTAATCGATGCGGCAGGCAAGCGCTACCTGGATGCCCTCGCCGGCGTGGCAGTGATCAGCATTGGCCATTGCCATCCGAAGCTCGCCAAGGCGATCTCGGATCAAGCGCACAGCCTGATCCACACCTCGAACATATTCAACATCACGCTGCAGGAGAAGCTCGCCGATCGCCTGTGCGAGGTGTCCGGGATGGACAACGTGTTCTTCTGCAATTCCGGTTGCGAGGCCAACGAAGCGGCCATCAAGCTTGCACGGCTGCACGGGCACAAGAAAGGCATCGAGGTGCCGACCATCATCGTCACCGAGAAGAGCTTCCATGGTCGGACGATGGCCACGTTGACCGCGACCGGTAGCCGGAAGGTTCAAGCGGGGTTCGAGCCGCTCCTCGCGGGTTTTGCCCGTGTCCCGTATGACGATCTCACGGCCGTGCGTCAGGTGGCCGCGAACAACAAGGACGTCGTGGCGATCCTGGTCGAGCCGATCACCGGCGAAGGCGGCATTCACATTCCCGCCGAAAACTACCTGAGCGAATTGCGGGCCATCTGCGATCAGAACGGATGGCTCTTGATGCTCGACGAGGTGCAGACCGGCATGGGCCGCACGGGCAAGTGGTTCGGCCATCAGCACAGCGGCGTGCGCCCCGATGTCATGACGCTTGCGAAAGGCCTGGGTGGCGGCATGCCGATCGGAGCCTGCCTCGCATCGGGGCCGGCAGCCAGCCTGTTCCAGCCCGGAAAACACGGCTCCACCTTCGGCGGCAACCTGCTCGCTTGCGCAGCCGCGCTGGCGGTGCTCGACGTGCTGCAAGAAGAGAAGCTGGTCGAGAACGCGACCAGCACCGGCGAGTACCTCATGAGCCGTTTGCGCAGCGAGTTCACCGGCGTACCCGGCGTGACGCAGATCCGAGGACGCGGGCTCATGATCGGCATCGAGCTCGATCGCAACTGCGGCGAACTCGTCCCCATGGCGCTGGAACGCGGCCTGATCATCAATGTGACGGCGGACAACGTGGTCCGTCTGGTGCCGCCGCTGTCGTTTAGCGTTGAGCATGCGGATCTGCTCGGCTCGATCCTCGTCCCGCTGATTCGCGATTTTCTATCGAGTGCCCCCGCGCGCTCGGCAGCCTAAGGCCATGACTTCGTCCGTGAGGCATTTTCTCCAGTTCAACGACTTCTCGCGCCCCGAGATCGAGCATCTCTTTCGCCGCGCAAGCTGGATCAAGCAGCGCTTCAAGCGCTACGATCCCTACCGCCCCCTGTCGGACCGAACGCTCGCGATGGTGTTCGAGAAGCACTCGACGCGCACGCGAGTTTCGTTCGAGGCCGGCATGATGCAACTGGGAGGGCATGCGATCAACCTGGCTACTCGCGACACCCAACTCGGCCGCGGCGAACCCATCGAGGACGTCGCACGCGTCATCACGCGCATGGTCGACATCGTCATGATCCGCACCTTCGAGCAGGCGATCATCGAGCGTTTCGCGGAGAATTCGCGCGTACCGGTGATCAACGGACTCACCGACGAATTCCATCCTTGCCAGATCCTGGGCGACATCTTCACGTACATCGAACACCGAGGGCCCATCAGCGGGCGCACGATCGCCTGGGTCGGAGATTCGAACAACGTGTGCAATACCTGGCTGCAGGCCGCATGCCTGCTGGACTTCAAACTGCACGTGGCGTCCCCTCCTGGATACGAAATCGAAACCACCCGCGCCGACGCAGCAGGCGATCACCTGGCCCGGTTCGCAGATCCTCACGATGCGGTGCGGGGTGCCGATCTGGTGACGACGGACGTATGGACCAGCATGGGCTTCGAAGAGGAAACCGAGGAACGCAAGCATGACTTCGCCGATTTCCGCGTCGATGCGGAAATGATGGCGCTAGCCAAGCCGACTGCGCTATTCATGCACTGCCTGCCGGCGCACAGGGGCGAAGAAGTCACCGCAGAGGTGATCGACGGTCCGAACAGCGTCGTTTGGGATGAGGCCGAAAATCGTTTGCACACGCAGAAGGCGCTGCTGGAGTTTCTCCTGCTGGGGCAGGTCGATCCGGCATGAACCTAGCCCTCGAACTCACATGCGCGCCATGCTGAAAGCTGGCTTTGACGCGCCACGCGAACACCCCATCTGACGCGCGCATACCGACGATCGCCCGTACTGCCGCTACGCAATCATCTCTTGCCACGCGTGACAATCACGCAACGCAGCTGACAATACTCGACAGGGAATGGATATGGCTCAGAAGAAAGTAAAGAAGGTCGTGCTCGCCTATTCGGGCGGACTCGATACCTCGGTGATCCTCAAGTGGCTGCAGGATGAGTATCAGTGCGAAGTGGTCACCTTCACGGCCGACATCGGGCAAGGAGAGGAAGTCGCGCCGGCGCGCCGCAAGGCCAAGCAGTTGGGCGTCAAGCAAATCTTCATCGAGGACCTGCGCGAAGAGTTCGTGCGTGATTTCGTGTTCCCGATGTTTCGCGCGAACGCAGTCTACGAGGGCGAATATCTTCTCGGCACCTCGATCGCCCGTCCGCTGATCGCCAAGCGCCTGGTCGAAATCGCTCGGGCGACCGGTGCCGACGCGATCTCCCACGGAGCGACGGGCAAGGGCAACGATCAGGTGCGCTTCGAACTGGGCGCCTACGCACTGATGCCGGATGTTCGTGTCATCGCACCTTGGCGCGAATGGGACCTGCTCTCGCGCGACAAGCTGCTCGCCTACGCCGACCAGCACGGCATCCCGGTCGATTTCAAGAAGCGTCGCGGCGGCGGCGCCCCGTATTCGATGGACGCCAATCTGCTGCATATCTCCTACGAAGGCGGCATACTCGAAGATCCGGACTTCGAACCGGAAGAATCGATGTGGCGCATCACCGTATCGCCCCAGAAGGCGCCCAGCAAGCCGGAGTACGTCGATCTCGAATACCGTGGCGGCGACATCGTCGCCGTCAACGGCAAGAAGCTCAGTGCAGCCAAGGTGCTCGAGACGCTCAACCGCATCGGCGGGCGCCACGGTGTCGGTCGACTGGATATGGTCGAGAACCGCTACGTCGGCATGAAGTCCCGCGGCTGCTACGAGACGCCCGGCGGCACCATCATGCTGCGCGCCCATCGCGCCATGGAATCGATCACCCTGGATCGCGAGGTGCTCTCGCTCAAAGACGATCTCATGCCCCGCTATGCGCGCCTCGTGTACAACGGCTACTGGTTCAGCCCCGAGCGCCGCCTGCTGCAAGGCCTCATCGACGAATCGCAGAAGGCCGTCAATGGCCATGTGCGGGTGAAGCTCTACAAGGGGACGGTGCTGGTCACGGGACGGCGCTCCGAAACCGATTCGCTGTTCGATCCGCGCATCGCCACTTTCGACGACGACAAGGGCGCATACAATCAGGCGGACGCCGAAGGCTTCATTCGCCTCAATGCGCTGCGACTGCGGATCGAAGCGAATCTGCGCAAGAAGCGTCGCCGCTAGTCATCCGACGGTCTCGCGTCGACAGCGATCGGAACGATCATGACCACGATCGCCGTGGTGAAGAAGAACGGCTACGCGGCCATCGCCGCCGACACCTTGACCAAGTGGGGTTCAGGCAAGGAGTCTGCGGCCTACATCGCGAACAGCGACAAGATCGTGAAGGTCGGCTCGACCTTTCTCGCCGGATCCGGCTCGGCCACCTTCAAGATCATCCTGCGCGACTACTTCTCACGGCCTCGCGTAGCGCCGAAGTTCGATGACCCCCTGTCGATCTTCCGTACTTGGCAGCGGCTGCATGCGGTGCTCAAGGACGAGTACTTCCTGCTCACCGGAAACGACAAGGACGATACGCTCGAGTCGTCGCGCTTCGACGTTCTTCTCGCCAATCCTCGCGGAATCTTCGGCATCGGCGCTCATCGAACCGTGCAGGAGTATTCGAAGTTCTACGCGATCGGCAGCGGCACGGATCTCGCTCTCGGCGCGCTCTACGCCACCTACGACGACCCTGGCCGCGACGCGCTGTCCCTGGCCCGGCTCGCTGTCGTGACAGCCGCGGAGTTCGACGATGCGACCGGCTTGCCGGTCACCGCGAACAAAGTAAAACTCGCCGCAACTTAGCCCCCTGAGGAGCCATGCCATGCCTTCGTTCGATATCGTCTCGGAAGTAGATCAGGTCGAAGTGCGAAACGCCGTCGATCAATGCAACAAGGAGGTGACCAATCGATTCGACTTCAAGGGCTCGGATTCACGCGTGGAAATCGGCGACAAGATACTGACGGTGTTCGCCGACGACGAGTTCAAGCTGGGACAGGTCCGTGACGTACTGACCGGCAAGCTCAGCAAGCGCGGCGTGGACATCCGTTGCCTCGAAACAGGCGACTCTGAAAAAATATCCGGCAACAAGATGAAGCAGGCCGTCACGGTACGAGCAGGTATCGAGCAGGACCTCGGCAAGAAGATCATCCGGATGGTGAAGGACAGCAAGCTCAAGGCGCAGGCAAGCATCCAGGCCGACACCGTGCGCGTCTCGAGCAGCAAGAAGGACACGCTGCAAGAGGTCATGCAGCTGATACGCAAATCCGTGACCGACTTTCCTCTCCAGTTCAAAAACTTTCGCGACTAGCTTCCCGAGTCGCAGATGCGTTTCCGATTCGGCGATCCCGCCGAATCGCCTGATGAGTGGCACAAGCGCCGCTGTCGATGCCAGAAGCGAGGCGAACCCAGTCGGACCGGACATCGGGCGAGGATTCGCAAGAACCGCCTGGCCCCGACCCCGACCGGAATTTTTGCGGTGCGTTTTCGCCCCGAACGCTGGCTCCAGGCGCCATAGCAATCGACTTACGTGCGGACGCATGTCGGCTCGCTTTACACCTGCACGCCCGTCTCGCGCAGGAATCTTTGATTTTTCTCACGATTGATGCTGGGCATCGATTCTGCTTGAGCAAGCGCTTTCAGTCAGTACGCGCCCGTGCCGCTCAACGATGCCTTACCCCGCAATATTCCTAGCCTTGCGCAACCCGGCGATCCTCGTCCTTGCAGCGCTCATGTCGACTGCCGCTGCGTCCGCGCCGCTATTGATCGAGCGTAACGCGAGCCAAGTCTCGATGTCAGCCGAGGCGCCTCGCCTGAGCGACTCGGAGCTGGTCGATGCGCAAGCCGCGCACATGGACATGGGGGAGACCACGTCGAATCTCCCATCGACTTCCTCGGGCCCCGTCCAGGCTTGGGGCACCTCCGCAGATGCCCTGAAGGGCTTCGCTTCACCCTCGAGCACCAGCCTCGCGTTCGATGCCCTGCGCGGCTTCGTAAACGTGCCTGCAGAGGGATTTGAGGCAAACACCGGGCGCTCTGGACCGCGCCGCCCGACCGGTCGCCCCGATGACATGGCCTTGATCGTCGCGCCAGAGGCACAGGCCTGGATTCACGACGCCGTGCGCAACATCGTCAATTCCACACTGGAATTGCACGAGCGCGAAGGCCACACCACCTTCTCAGTGTTGGGACAAGGCAATTTCGGCCTGATGGTCTCGGCAGACCGCTCCGAGGTAGCCTTCGTATCTGGCGAGGATGTGCTGTTCTCGGCGCACCGCATGCCCTACCCCCAGACGTCGAGCCACGCGGCTGGCGGCTACAGTGACAGGGATCCCTTCGGCGGTTCATCTGGGCCAGGCCCCGTCCGTGCCCCGACCAATGAAAATCCGCTACAGCAGGTGGTCGAAATCGCCGCCGAAATCAGTACACATCCGATCAGTCTGCTCGTCTACATCATCGTCGCGATCTACGCGCTGCTGTGGAGCGTCCTCAGCCGCCAGGCAAGAAAGGCGCCGCGCCACGCTCGTTCCCGTTCCCGTTCTCGTTCCCATGCCGCTCCAGCAGATCAAGCGCCTGCACCGCAGCGCACCGGGCGCAAGCGACGCCGTTTTCGCACACGTCGCGCGGCATAGTGTCCTGAGCCAGAGATTGCTCGGAGAATTTCCCATCACCTCGAGCACCCTCGGGTTGGGAATGCATCGAAATCATCGCCAGGGGCGAGCGGACCTGCGACGAGGCGGCAGCCTGCCTGGCTATCCGCCGCTTTACGGCGACGGATTCGGCGCTATCTGGGCCGTGGATCTCGAGGCGCTAGCGCGCCAACCCCGCAACCCAATGCGCATTGACGCGATCGGCGATCCCATGCAGGCGACTCAGCCGTCCCGCGAGGTCCCGCCGGATTTCCTCGGGTCGTTGAACCCCTTGTCCCGAGCTTGCGGCGATCTCGTCCGCACCGGAAACGCACCAGGACTCGATCAGCTCGCATGTCATCTCGATGTGGCACTGCATGCCGATATGCTTGCCGACGGCGAACGCCTGGTTTTCGCACAAATCGCTGGCAAGCAGATGCGTCGCCCCGGCGGGTAGCGAGAAGGTATCCCCATGCCAGTGAAACACCTCGAACGTCGCCTCGGGGCCGAACCAGCGGCGCGCCACGACGCTCTCGGCAGCACGAACCTCGCCCCATCCGATCTCCTTGCAGTGGTGACGCGTCACGTTCCCACCCATCGCTTTCGCCATGAGCTGTCCTCCCAGGCAATGGCCGATGACCGGCACATCGGCGCTCACGCACCGCCGGATCAGCTCGCTGATCGGTGCGATCCATGGCAACGGGTCGTTCACGCTCATGGGGCCACCCATCAAGGCGATACCGCCAAATGGAGAAGGGTCGGAAGGGACAGGCTCTCCGGCATCGATCCTGATCAGCTGCCACGGCCGGCCGCAACGCGAAAGGTATGTGGCAAAATATCCGGGCCCTTCGGTCGGATGGTGCCTGAATATCGCAACCGGTTTCATACCCGCCTCATGCGCTCGATCACGACGAATCTTAGCTTGGCGTTATGCCTCTGCCCAGGGCCGCTGCATGCGGCCCAGATCCAGGTCATCGCGCTGACCAACGGCAAAGCGACGCTTGTCATCAATACGGCCAAACCGCGTACCCTGTCCGCGGGCGAAGTCTCCCCCGAAGGCGTGCGGCTGCTCAGTGCCAGTTCGGAGGCCGCTGTCGTCGAGTTCGAGGGCAAGCGCCGGACCCTCCCTCTCGGCACCAACTATCGGGAAGGCCCGTCAACGTCGGCAGCAGGCGCCGTCGGTCGAAGCGTGGTCATTGCGGCCGATACGCAAGGTCACTTCCTGGTGACCGGCATGCTGAACAGCGCGGCCAGCGTGCGCTTTCTCGTGGACACCGGCGCGTCCCTCGTTTCGATCAGCGCCGACGACGCCCGACGAGCCGGGATCAACTACCTCGCCGGGCAGCGAGCGCTGACGCAAACGGCCAGCGGCGTCACGTCGGTGTACCGGGTCAAACTCGACACCGTGAAGATCGGGGACATCGTCCTGCACAACGTCGACGCGGCCGTGCATACGAGCGGGCAGTTGCCGATCGGACTGCTCGGCATGAGCTTTCTGAACCGCATGGAGATGCGACGAGACGGAGCAGCGCTCACGCTGACACGTCGCTACTGAGCCGCCCGGTAAGGCGGTTTGCCGGAACGCACCGAAGAACCGCTCAACCGCTCTTTTCGCTGCCCGATCCTTCGTCGCTCGCCTGCGCATCGGCCAGCGACAACAAATGGCCGAATTTCGAGCGCTTGGTACGCAGGTAAGCGCGATTCGGCGCCCTGGGGGGAACCTCGAGTGCTACCCGCTCCACGACGTTCAGACCGTACTCCTCGAGCGTGCGAACCTTGTCGGGGTTGTTCGTCATCAAGCGCACATGACGCGCGCCGAGATCGAAAAGGATATGCGCGCCGGCGCTGTAGTCGCGCAGATCGGCCGCAAAGCCGAGTTCATGATTCGCTTGCACGGTGTCGTGACCGCGGTCCTGCAAGGCATACGCACGGATCTTGTTGAGCAACCCGATGCCGCGGCCCTCATCGAAGGTATAGACCACGACGCCGCATCCGGCCTGCTCGATCAATGTCATCGCCAGTTCCAGCTGCTCGCCGCAATCGCACCGCTCGGAGCCGAAGACATCCCCGGTGAGACACTGTGAATGCAGGCGGACGAGCACCGGCTCTCCCGGCTTCCAGTTGCCCTTGATCAGGGCCACATAGGGTGTGGTTTCGAGCTCATCGCTATAGACCACCATCCGAAACTCACCCGCGCTGCGCGTGGGCAGAATGGTTTCGGCTTTGCGACGAATCTGCCTCTCGTTGCGCCGATACGCAACCAGGTCGGCGATGCGCAGGATCTTGACGTCATGCAGCTGCGAGAACGCTTCCAGCTCCCGCATGCGGGCCATGGTGCCGTCTTCGTTCATGATCTCGCAGATCACACCCGCCGGGCGCAATCCGGCCATGCGCGCCAAATCCACGGCGGCTTCGGTGTGACCGCGCCGCGCGAGTACCCCGCCCTCCACGGCACGCAGGGTCAACAGACGTCCCGGGCGAATCAGGTCGGCGGGGCGAGTGTCATCGGCGATCGCAACGGCGATGGTGCGCGCCCGATCGTGCGCAGACATTCCGGAGGCAACGCCTTGACGAGCATCGATGGGTGTGGCGAACGCTGTGCCGAATCGGGTGGTGTTTCCGGTATCGTCCGCGATGAGCTGCAACCCGAGTTCCCTGACCCGCTGCTCGGTGAGCGCCAGAGAAACCAAGCCGCGCGCATGCTGCGCCATGAAGTTGATCGCCTCCGGGGTCGCTCGATCTGCGGCCACGAACAGATCGCCTTCGTTCTCGCGATCCTCGTCATCGACGAGGATGATCATGCGGCCTTTGCGCACATCGATAAGCAGCTCTTCGATGATGCGCTCGCTGGTGCCGGAGGAATGCTGGTTCGATGCCAAGCCTGTGCTCTAGTCGATTAAGCGCATGAACTCCGCGCGGGTCTTTTCCTGCTCGAACTCGCCTGTAAAGGCGGAGGTGGTCGCGATGGAGTGCTGTTTCTGGACCCCGCGCATGACCATGCAAAGATGCTGGGCCTCGATGACCACGGCGACACCCAAGGGCTGCAGCGTCTGCTGGATGCAATCCCGGATCTCGGTCGTCAGGCGCTCCTGCACCTGCAGTCGACGGGCGAAGGCATCCACCACACGAGGAATCTTCGACAACCCCACGATTTGGCCGTTAGGAATGTACGCCACGTGCGCCTTGCCGAAGAAAGGCAGCAGATGATGCTCGCACAGCGAGTAGATCTCGATGTCGCGAACGATGACCATCTGACGATAATCCTCCCGGAACATCGCCGAGCGCAGGATCGCGGCCGGATCCAGATCGTGGCCGTGGGTCAGGAACTGCAGGGCCTTGGCGAAACGCTCGGGTGTCTTCGCGAGACCCTCGCGATCGGGATTCTCGCCGATCTCCTCCAGGATGCTGCGGAACGATTTCGCGATACGCGCAACCGAACGGCCGTTGTAATGATCGACCTTCTGATAGCCGAAGTCGTCGTTGCCGTCGTGTCGATCCATGGGAAGGGGCTCCTGACGCACTGCGCTCGCCGCAGCCGTGAGGGCTATTCTACCCCGCGAGCGCTTCGCGCACCCGAGCCAGGATGCCCTCGGCGTCCAGGCCGCACTCGACGAGAAGCGCGGCAGGATCGCCATGCTCGACGAAAGCATCGGGCAGCCCTATCTGCAAGACGGGCATGGCGATACGCTGATGCTGCAAACACTCCAGAATCGCGCTTCCGGCGCCGCCCATTACGACGTTCTCTTCCACGCTCACCAACAGATCGTGAGAAGACGCAAGCTCCCGCACAAGCTCGGCGTCGATCGGCTTGACGAAACGCATGTTGACGACCGTCGCATCCAGAGCCTCCGCCGCCTGCAAGCAGGGCCGCAGCATCGAGCCGTAGGCCAGCAGCGCCACGCGCCGCCCGGTCGCCACGGCTTCGCTGTGGCGCCGACATACGAGCGCCTTGCCCAGGGGCACCTCGGTCATCTCCGCCTCGATGGCAACGCCCGGACCGGTGCCACGGGGGTAGCGCACGGCAACCGGCACCCCGAGCCTCAGGCCGGTGTAGAGCATTTGCCGGCATTCGTTCTCGTCGCTCGGCGTCATCACGACCATGTTGGGTATCGCGCGCAAGAAAGACAGATCGAACGCGCCATGGTGCGTCGGGCCATCCGCGCCGACGATCCCGCCACGATCGAGCGCGAACAGCACGGGCAGATTCTGCAAGGCGACGTCGTGGATGAGTTGGTCGTAACCGCGCTGAAGAAAGGTCGAGTAGATCGCCACGACCGGCCGCATGCCCTCACAGGCCAATCCGGCGGCGAACGTAACTGCATGCTGCTCAGCGATGCCTACGTCGAAGTAGCGGTCCGGAAATTTCTCGGCGAACTGCACCAGGCCGGACCCCTCACGCATCGCCGGTGTTATGCCGACCACCCGCTCGTCGAGAAGGGCCATGTCGCACAGCCAATCGCCGAACACCTGCGTATAGGTCGGCTTGCCCCCCGCCTTGGCGCCACTGATCCCGTCATCGGGCTTGAACTTGGAGACACCGTGATAGAGCACCGGATCGGCTTCCGCGAGCTTGTAGCCCTGCCCTTTGCGGGTGATTACGTGGAGGAACTGCGGCCCGCGCATTTCTCGGATGTTGCGCAGTGTAGGCACCAGAACATCCAGATCGTGGCCGTCGATGGGGCCGATGTAGTTGAACCCGAATTCTTCGAACATCGTCCCCGGCGTCACCATGCCCTTGACGTGTTCCTCCGCCCGTTCCGCCAGATCGCCCAGCACCTTGCGCCCGGCACGCCGCGCGGCCGTGTAGAAGCGCCCGGACATGAGCCGCGCCAGATAGTTGTTCAGCGCACCGACCGCCGGCGAGATCGACATTTCGTTGTCGTTGAGGATGACCAGCAGGTCGGCATCCATGGCGCCAGCGTTGTTGAGCGCCTCGAAAGCCATCCCCGCCGACATGGCCCCGTCGCCGATGATGGCCGCGACCTTGCGGTCGCTCCCCTGCGCCGCAGCCGCCACCGCCATGCCTAGCGCAGCGCTGATCGATGTGCTCGAGTGCGCGGTGCCGAAGGTGTCGTACTCGCTCTCGTCCCGACGCGGAAAACCCGCGATACCGTGACGCATGCGCAGCCGGTTCATCCCTTCGCGACGGCCCGTGAGCACCTTGTGGGCATAGGTTTGATGCCCTACGTCCCAGACCAGGCGATCGTGCGGGGTCTGATACACGTAGTGCAGCGCGAGCGTCAATTCCACCGTGCCCAGGTTGGACGACAAGTGCCCGCCAGTCTGACTCACAGACTCGATCAGGAATTCGCGCATCTCGCGTGCGAGCTGACGCAGCTGGCGCCGGTCCAGCGTGCGCAATTCGTGCGGCCAATTGATCTTATCGAGTAACTCGCGCATGGATGCTCTTGGTTGAATACTTGCGAAGCGGCGGTTGGCGCCTAGAACTCTCGCATTACGATGTAATCTGCCAACTGACCGAGCCTCAGGGCCCGGCCGCCTAAGGGCCTGAGCGCCGACGCGGCCTCTTCGCGCAGCTCGCGCGCCAGCGATTTCGCCGCAGGAATGCCCAAGGCGCTCACATACGTGGGTTTATCGCTGCGCGCATCCTTGCCTGCCGTCTTGCCCAAGGTCGCCGTGCTCGCCTCTGCATCCAGAACGTCGTCCACCACCTGAAAAGCAAGGCCGATGCATTTCGCAAAATGGTCGACACGCTGGTCGTCACCGTCATCCAGCGTGCGTCCGCACAACAGTCCCAGCCGCAGCGCCGCTCGTATCACGGCGCCCGTCTTGTGAATGTGCATGAACTCCAGTTCGGGCGCCCCCAGCTGCTTGCCGACAGCGTCGAGATCGATGGCCTGACCGCCTGCCATGCCGCGCGAGCCCGCAGCCGCCGCCAGTACACGCACCATCTCGATCTGCCTGGCGGGGTCGTCAGCGAGCCGATGCTCGGCCAGCACTTGGAAAGCCAAGCTCTGCAAGGCGTCCCCCACGAGCAAGGCCGTGGGCTCGTCGTATTCGACATGGCACGTCGGCTTGCCCCTGCGCAGCACATCGTCATCCATGCAGGGCAAATCATCGTGCACCAGGGAATAGGCATGGATCAATTCGACGGCTGCACCCGCGAGGAGAGTTCGCTCCAAGGGCGCGTCGGCAAGCTCGCCTGCCGCGCAGGCCAGCAATGGGCGGATACGCTTGCCGCCTCCCAGAACGGCGTAGCGCATCGCATCGTGCAACTTGCCGGGAGCGATTTCGGCCGACGGCAAGATTTCTTGCAGCCGCAGTTCGAGGGCGGTCTGGCGCTCTCGAGACCACGCTTGAAAGTCATTCACCGCTGTCTGCAACGGCAGGCTCCCCATCCACGCTGAAGTCTTTCAGCACGCCCGCCTCCAGTATTTTGATTTGCTGGCTCGCCGCGCTAAGCGAATTCTGGCAATACTGAAGTAGTTGGGCACCTCGCCGATACGCGGCAATCGAGTCTTCCAAAGGAAGCTGCCCCGCCTCCATCGAGTCTACGATCTTCTCCAGCTCTGCGAGAGCACTCTCGAAGCTTTTGGGCGGCTGGGACGGACTCGGCTTGGACATGCGCGGTGTTGAAATCAAACGGCAAAAATACCGCACCCGGGTCCTCGCGGTCAAACCGCGCGATTACCCCTGCTCCGACGCATGTCTTCGCGCAGACCATGCCGGCCATCGGGCAGCTCCAGGCATGCGCCCGATCCATCCCGCCTGACGGGGCAGCCAGAACACAGCCCCGCCGGGAGGTCGGCGCGTCGAGCGGCAAGCCGGCCCGCAGCAGCGCTCTGAACACCCGCTGCGGGTCCTGTGCGTGCGAACCGCAGATCCAGCGTCAATCCCCTTGACCTGCGGGTCGTCACCCCCATTTCCCCCAGTGCGCTTCGAAATAATGCCTGGACCGGAGGCGATTTCGGCTTGCACGTTAAGGCCCATTTGGCACAATACGCCTTTACCCCTAACCGGAGAGGATCGTCTTTTATGTCCGACTTGGCCGCGGTCAAGGCCTTGCAGGAATCAAACGCGCAATTGCCCGTCCACTGGTACTTCGATGAACGGATCGCCGCCCTGGAACAGCGTCTGTTATTCGATGTGGGCCCCGGATACGTCGGACATGAACTGATGGTCCCCGAGTTGGGTGATCACCACACCCTCAGTTGGCTTGGGGATTCGCACGCTCTGGTACGCAACGCGGCGGGGGTGCAGCTTCTGAGCAATGTGTGCCGACACCGGCAAGCGACCATCCTGAAAGGCCGCGGAAACAGCAAGTCGCTGGTTTGTCCGCTGCACCGGTGGACCTACGGTCTGGACGGCAAGCTTCTGGGCGCGCCGCATTTCCCGACGCAACCTTGCCTGGATCTGGCTCGCGTCGATATCGAAGCATGGAACGGCCTGCTGTTCAGAGGCCCGCGCAGTCCGAACGAGGATCTGGCACAGTTGGGTTGTGTGGCCGATCTGGACTTCACCGGCTACCTGTTCGATCGCACGGAGATCACAGAATACAAGTTCAACTGGAAAACCTTCATCGAGGTCTACCTGGAGGACTACCACGTCGAACCTTTCCATCCGGGGCTGAGCAATTTCGTCGACTGCGGCGGGCTCAACTGGGAGATGGGCGATTGGTACAGCGTGCAGACCGTACCGGTGAAGCGGGAGTTGAAGCGTGCGGGATCGCCGGTATATCGCAAATGGCAAGAACAGGTGCTCAAGCAGGGTTCGGGACGAATCCCGCGCCATGGCGCCATCTGGATGCTTTACTACCCGAACATCATGATCGAGTGGTATCCCCAAGTTCTGATCGTCAGCACGGTCGTTCCCAGGGGCCCGGAAGCCTGCACGAACATCGTGGAATTCTACTTCCCGGAAGAAATCGCGCTCTTCGAACGAGAGTATGTCGAAGCCGAAAGGCAGGCGTACGTCGAAACCGCAGTCGAGGACGAGATCATCTGCAACCGCATGACCGAGGGAAGGCGCGCCCTATGGCTGCAGGGGCTCAACGAAGTGGGGCCCTATCAGTCGCCTACCGAGGATGGCATGCGGCACTTCCACGAGTTCCTGCGCAGCCGAATCGACCCCCACATGCCCTAGTCGGCTCATTGCCTCGCGCAAAAAAAGCGCGGCCGTAGCCGCGCAAACGGAGGGGTCCGTTCAAGTCATCCATCAGGGCTGTCGAATCTTCCGAGAGCGCTCGGGGTCGGCCAGCCCTGCGTTCCGAAAGAGCGCTCGTCGTGACTCGCATGCGTCGGAGTCGATGCGGCGCACGCCTTGCCGATCGCGAACGGAGGACAACACAGGGGCATCTCCTTCGCCTCAGCCCTCATTGCTCGCCCACGATACCATCGACTTTCCCGCCCGCCCGTCGCCCCGCGGATCACGATCGAGTCAGGCTGCATTGTGGGACGGCCGGAAGTCCCCGCCAATCAGACCGACGACCTAGTACTCGGACCTGATGGGTAGGTCGCATCGCCCGGCACCCTGCTTGACAGATCCTCTCTCAGGACGAACGAGGGCATCCGACTAGGCGGCCCTCCTCTTCGAGGTCGACACCGTCATCGCCGGCTTTCCTCCAGGCCGGGTGACGAACCGCCGCAGGTCAGCACCCGATGGCGAGCGCTGCACCAGCAGACGGATTTAACCCCACCGCCCTCAGAACCTCGCGCCCAAAAACGCCCGCCACTAAGCCCGGCAAGACGCCCCGAAACGCGTCTACCATGATTGAGGCATACTCCAGAATCAATCGCGAACTCCGCCACCGCTCTAGTACCAAAGTCATATTCTCATGGCTTATGACAAAGCTATACTCTGAAACAGAAACAAAGCAACTTCTCAATCCATCCCCGGATGCAGCGGAGGAAGCCATGAAAGTACTTGTCATAGACGACCACCCCTTGATTCTCGAGGCCCTTAAGCAGGTACTGCGAGATCTCGACCCAGAGATAGAGGTCATCGAAGCACGGGATGGCCATCAAGCCATCGATCAAGCCAACCTGCATTCCGACCTTTCCCTCGTACTGCTGGACCTCTCCTTGCCGTGCAAGCACGGTTTCGAACTGCTTGCCGAGTTGCGATCAGACTCGCCCGAGGTGCCCGTCGTCGTCCTGTCTGCTTCCGAAGATCGAGATACCGTGCTCCGAGCAATCAACGATGGCGCAATGGGCTTCATTCCAAAGTCATCGAAGACGGAGGTCTTGATCGCGGCGCTGCGGCTCGTTTTCTCCGGAGGAGTCTACCTCCCCCCTTCAGTGTTCACCTCGCCCAGCGGCGCCACGTTCGACCCGCGACTCCCGGCACCGGCCACACGCTCGCCCAAAGACGCCGGTCTAACCGAACGTCAAGCCCAGGTCCTGGCTCTACTGGTTCAAGGAAAATCCAACAAGCTTATCTGCCGAGCCCTCGATTTGGCCGAAGGGACCGTGAAGATCCATGTCACGGCCATACTTCGCGCGCTGAACGTCTCCAACCGCACCGAAGCTCTGGTCGCCGTGAGTCGGATGGGCTTGCGACTAGACACATTGGCTCCTGCACGGGCCCTCGCTCGTTGAGCGGCCTCGATTCGAACAACATCGGGAACGCCGACGATGCCGACGGAGCAACCGAGTCGACCCGCCTTGACCAATGACGTCGGAAGCGAATCGGGCAACGATCCTGCCCGCGCCCTGCAGGTGCGCGCAGACCTGGTGACCTCCATCTATAGCCACATCCCTCGCTCCTCGCTCGGCGTGCTTGCGGGCGCGCTGACCGTCACGTGGGGAATGTGGGGCCAGGTCAATCACGTCGCGCTGCTGACGTGGCTCGGCATCATCGGATGCATACTGATCTGGCGGTTGTTCCTCTACCGGGCTTTTCCGAAACCGAGTCCCGCGCTCGAACGCGTTGCCTTCTGGGAACGACACTGGACGTTGAGCACCGCCGTGCACGGAACGGTATGGGGAAGCAGCGCCTACTTCATGTATGTGCCGGGGTCGCCGGAGTATCAGGCGCTTCTTCTGGTATCGCTCTTCGCCATCAGCACCGCCGCGGTCCCGCTGATCGTGCGCCATCTACCCTCTCTCTACGCGTTCGTCTTGAGCGTTCTCGTACCCATCATCGTGCGACTGGCATTCGAAGGCGACGCGGCGCGAGTGGCGCTTGCGATGGTCAGTTCGCTGGTCATGTACGGAATATTTCTTTTCGGCGCGGAACTCAACCGCACCATCATCGAGTCGGTACGCAGGCGCTATGAGAACCTCGACCTGATCGAACAACTGAAGCATCAAACGGCGCAGGCCGAAACCGCGCGCCGAGAGGCCGATCACGCCAACCTCATGAAGACCCGGTTCTTGGCAGCCGCCAGCCATGACCTGAGACAACCCATGCACGCGCTGGGCCTGTTCAGCGATTCCTTGCGGCGGCGCATCAACGATCCACATAAGCGCGCGCTCGCCGATCGCATCTGCCAGTCCGCCGAGGCGATCGAGCAGACCTTCGATGCATTGCTCGACATCTCCCGGCTGGACGCGGGTATCGTACAACCGCGCAGCGACTCGTTCGCCATTCAGCCCTTGCTCGATCGCGTCCTGACCGATTGCGCTGGCGAAGCAGAGGCCAAGAGCATTCGGCTCAAGATGCGACCTACGCGTCTCGCCGCCTGCAGCGATGCCATTCTGGTCGAGCGTATCCTGCGCAACCTCGTCAACAACGCCATCCGCTACACCGACCGCGGTGGCGTTCTCGTTGCTTGCCGATTACAAGGTCCGCAGGTCTGTGTCGAGATCTGGGACACGGGCATCGGCATCCCCGTCGAAAAACAGAATCGCATATTCGACGAGTTCTACCAGGCGGCCGAACGCGACCGACGCGAGGGGCTGGGGCTAGGTCTCGCCATCGTGCGCAGACTCACGCGACTGCTCAATGTCGACATCGTCGTTCGGTCCTCGCTCGGACGCGGATCCGTCTTCAAGTTCGGTTTACCGAGGAGCGAGGGCGTCCCACCAGCACCGATAGCCACCGGAACGAGGTCGGCGCGAACACCGCCAGCCGTGGCGGATGCGATCGTCCTGGTGATCGACGACGAAGCGCAGGTGCGCGAAGCCATGGCGGAAGCTCTGCGCAGTTGGGGTTTGCGTCCGATCACGGCGCGTTCTTTGCAATGCGCACTGGAGCGGCTGCCCGAATGCGAACGCTACCCTGATGCCATCGTCTCGGATTTCCGGCTCGGCGAGGATCATAACGGCATCGATGCCGTGGAAAGAATTCGTCACGAACTCGGCTTTCCGATCCCGGCGATGATCGTGACCGGCGATACGGCGCCGAGCAGCCTGCGCGTCATTCAGGCCTCCGGACTGCGCTGCCTTCCCAAGCCCGTCACGGCGGATCGATTGCTGCAGGAACTGACGAACTTGTTGGCATGTGAGCCGACTGGAAGCGCGAAGAATATGCCCTCGTCGCGTGGTTGAGCACGAACCCCAAGGGCCGCAGGCGATCTACGGAACATGCGCCTACTGCTCGCCGATATCGTGCTTGTGGTTCACTTCGGCCTCGCCTTGTTCATCACAGCGGGTTTGGCAAACATCTGGCTGGGGCGTGCGCTGGGCTGGGCTTGGATCCGGAACCTGCGCTTTCGACTCGCTCATATCGCCGCGATCAGCATCGTCGCTCTGGAGGGTCTGCTGGGCATAACGTGCCCGCTGACCCTTTGGGAGGACGCTCTGCGAGGGAGCGCCTCCGACACCAGCTTCGTTGGGCGCTGGATCGGCCGCTTGCTGTATTACGATCTACCCGAATGGGTCTTCGCCTGGGCATACGTCTGCATGGCGATCGCAACCGCGCTGACATGGCGCTTTGTTCCGCCCCGACGGGCCCACCCGCAGGCTTGAATCGTCCCTATCCGCCGAAGCTCACTCCAGCGCATCGTCGAGAATACTCGCCATCCAGCCCATCGCAAACGCGCCCTCCAGCGTCGAGATGGCCGGCGACAACCCGCCGGCTCCTTTGACAGGCACCAGGGTGTTTTGCTTGGGATCGAAGGCATGCACCGAAGCCACATGTACCACCTCCTGGTCGCTCACCCAGCTGTAGCAGGTGTTGGAGATGATCGGCTCCTGGTTGACGGCCCGCCCGGTCAGTGAAGCGATGATCGCATCGGCGGCGAGCTTGCCGTGCTGATTCGCCATGTGTCCCGACTTCGGCATCGCGGGCGCAGCGAGTGTCGCGTCCCCCAGCACATGAATCCCAGGCATGGCAGTCGATTCCATCGTGCGCCAATCGACCGCGCACCAACGATCGTTGGTAGTCACCAAACCGGCCTGACGCGCAATGTCGGCCGCTCGGTTGGGAGGCACGACATTCAGAACATCGGCCTTCACGTCCTCGAACTGGAGTTTTGCCGTCAAGGTCTTCGCATCGACATCCAGCAGTTCGCTGTTCGGACGATACTCGACGAGCCCTTTATACATCCCGCTCCAGGCGGCGCTGAACAATCCCTTCTTCGACTGCACATCCTCGTTGGCATCCAGAATCAGCACCTTGGAGCGCGGCTTGTGCTGCTTGAAGTAGAACGCCACTTGGCAAGCCCGCTCGTAGGGACCCGGCGGGCAACGATAGGGCGCGCGAGGTATGCACAGCGCATAGACGCCGCCGTCGCGCATAGCCTCGAGTTGCTTGCGCAGCGCAAGCGTCTCGGCCCCGGCCTTCCACGAGTGCAAGATACGTCGTCGGGCGTCCGCGCCCTTCAAGCCGGGCAGGTCCTCGTAGATGAAATCCACGCCCGGTGCGACGACCAGACGGTCGAAATCGAGCACTTCGCCGCGGGATAGCCGCACTTGCCGCGAGCGCACATCGACAGCGACGGCGAGATCCCGGTATACCCGGACGCCGCGCTCGCTTTGCAGACGAGCGTAACCCCGTGTTAGTTCCTCTATGCTGAGATTGCCGCCCAGCACGCGATTGCTGAACGGACAGGAAACGAAATTCTCGTTGGGCTCGACCAGACTGACGTCGAGTTCAGGGGCCCACAGCTTCAGGTACTTCGCTGCGGTTGCGCCACCGAAGCCACCGCCGATGACGACGACTCGTCCGACCGTGCGCCCGCCCGTATGGCCGGCACAGCCGTTCAATACGGCGGCGCCCGCCACGGATGCGCCCACCAGCCTCACGAATTCACGCCGCGTCATGTGCACGTTCGACCTCCTCCCTGCCTCGGTACTCGCTCAGCGATTGAGCCGCGAAAAATACTCGGCGATCCTCTCCAACTGACTATCGCTGTAGCCCTTGGCATGCTGATGCATGATGGTCGCGGTCTTGCGCTGATCGGTTTTGAACTCCCGCAACGCGGTGTACAGGTCGATCTTCGATCGGCCTGCCAAACCCGGCACTTGATGTCCACCTTGTCCGTTTGTGCCATGGCAGGCCGCGCAACTCGCCGCCCAGGATCTCGCTTGATAGTCCTCTGCCCGAACGTCATCCGTAACAGCCGCGGTCGCAGTCACCGCGAACAACCCCATCAGCATTGCTCTCGACGCTCTAGACATCGTCCCCTCCAGCACAGGCAAAGTCGCGCAATGCTACGCTGGCAGCCCGCTGCGAACAACACCTTGCCCAGCGGGGCCTTGCACGGCTCCGGTGGCCATGAATTTTCCGTCGATAGACGACATCAAGAAAAAACGGCCAGCACGGGAAAGCGCTGGCCGTTTCGTCAACGAGCAACCTAGTTCGCTGGAGCCGGCAATGCGGGCGGGGGCAGCAGTCCCACCGGCTCTTCCGCAAACACGAGTCGCACAACCTCGTCCGCATCGATGTCTACGTTCACCCGGCCGCCGTTGGCCAGGCGCCCGAAGAGCAACTCGTCGGCAAGCGCTTTGCGGATGGTGTCTTGAATCAAGCGCGCCATGGGTCGGGCACCCATCAGGGGATCGAAGCCGTTCTTGGCCAACCAATCCTTCAAGGCCTGCGTGAACGTCGGCTCGACCTTCTTTTCGTTCAACTGCCCCTCGAGCTGCATGAGGAATTTGTCCACCACGCGCAGGATGACATCGTGATTCAGGGGGCCGAACGAAATCATCGCGTCGATGCGGTTTCGGAACTCCGGCGTGAATGTGCGCTTGATCTCCGCCATTTCGTCGCCCGCCTGGGCAACGTTGGTGAAACCGATGGACACCCGGTTGAGTTCGGATGCGCCGGCATTCGTCGTCATGATGATGATGACGTTGCGGAAGTCGGCCTTGCGGCCATTGTTGTCGGTCAGCGTCCCGTGGTCCATCACCTGCAGCAGGATATTGAAGATATCCGGATGGGCCTTCTCGATCTCGTCGAGCAGCAGGACCGCATAGGGATGCTTGGTGATGGCTTCGGTCAGCAAGCCCCCCTGATCGAATCCCACGTAGCCCGGCGGCGCGCCGATCAAGCGCGACACCGCGTGCCGCTCCATGTATTCCGACATGTCGAAGCGGATCAACTCGACACCCATGATGTAGGCGAGTTGACGCGCCACCTCGGTTTTGCCGACGCCGGTGGGCCCGGAGAAGAGGAAGCTGCCGATCGGCTTCAGCGGATTGCCCAAGCCGCTGCGCGCCATCTTGATCGACGTGGCCAGCGCTTCGATCGCTTTGTCCTGACCGAACACGACGCTCTTCAAGTCACGGTCCAGTGTGCGCAAGGAGCTTCGGTCGTCGGCCGACACCGACTGCGGCGGAATGCGCGCAATCTTGGCAACGATTTCCTCGATCTCGCCCTTGCCGATCGTCCGCTTCTGTTTGGACCGAGGAAGGATACGCTGCGCCGCCCCCGCCTCGTCGATCACATCGATCGCCTTGTCCGGAAGATGACGGTCATTGATGTACCGGGCGGCGAGTTCCGCAGCGGCCGTGAGCGCGGAGGCGGAGTACTTGATGCCGTGGTGGGCCTCGAAACGACTCTTCAGCCCGCGCAGTATGGCCACCGTCTCTTCCACCGAAGGCTCGGTCACGTCGATCTTCTGGAAGCGCCGCGATAGCGCGTGGTCTTTCTCGAACACGCCGCGGTACTCGTTGTAGGTCGTCGCGCCGATGCACTTCAGCTGTCCGGTGGACAATGCCGGCTTCAAAAGATTGCTGGCATCCAGGGTACCGCCTGAAGCCGCGCCCGCGCCAATCAACGTATGAATCTCGTCGATAAAGAGGATGGCATTGGGGTTGTCCAGCAGCTGTTTGAGCACCGCCTTCAGACGCTGCTCGAAATCGCCCCGGTACTTCGTCCCCGCCAACAAGGCCCCCATGTCGAGCGCATGCACCTGCGAGCGGCGCAGCAGATCGGGCACGTTGCCTTCGACGATCTTGCGGGCGAGTCCTTCGGCGATCGCAGTCTTGCCGACGCCGGCTTCACCCACGAGCAAGGGATTGTTCTTGCGCCGCCGGCAAAGCGTCTGGATGACACGCTCCAGTTCGCGGTCGCGCCCGATGAGTGGATCGATCTTGCCCGCCAAGGCCTGCGCATTGAGGTTCTGGGTGTATGTCTCGAGCGCTCCGCCGCCGGCCTGCTGCTCCTGCTCCGGCTGCTCCTCGGACTCCGGCTTGGCTGGGGCGCTCTCCTGAGCCTTGCGAATGCCGTGAGAGATGAAATTCACCACATCCAGGCGAGTGACCCCCTTTTGGTGCAGGAAGTAGACGGCGTGCGAATCCTTTTCGCCGAAGATCGCCACCAGGACGTTCGCACCGGTGACTTCCTTTTTCCCCGAGGACTGCACGTGCAGGATGGCACGCTGAATGACACGCTGGAAGCCCAGCGTGGGCTGGGTGTCGACGTCTTCACTGGCGAGCTTGGGCGTGTGCTCGGCGATGAAGTCGGTCAACTGCTTGCGCAGCTCTTCGACGTCGACCGCGCACGCGCGCATCACTTCGGTGGCCGTCGGATTGTCGAGCATCGCAAGCAACAGATGCTCGACAGTGATGAACTCATGGCGCTTTTGCCGCGCGTCCATGAACGCCATATGCAGGCTGACCTCGAGTTCCTGGGCAATCATTACGCTTCCTCCATGACGCACCGCAGCGGATGCTGGTGCTGACGCGCGAACGCCGTGACTTGCTCGACTTTCGTCGCCGCCACGTCCCGCGAATAGACTCCGCAAATACCCATGCCCTCTCGATGCACCTTTAGCATGATCTGTGTGGCCCGCTCTCTGCTGTAGGAGAAAAAAGTCTGCAGAACGGCGACCACGAAATCCATGGGCGTGTAGTCGTCGTTCAGAATCATCACTTTAAACATCTTCGGCGGCTTGGCCTTCGCCTTCGCCGGCTCGAGGATGGTGCTCTCACGCTGCCGTGTTGCCATGACCGTACTGTGTGAAATTGCGGTCCATCGGAAGTCTATTTTGACCGTTAACGAGATTTTTTCAAGGCCATCAAAGCCGCAGCGATCCGGGTTTCAAAGAACTTGACTTCCCTTCATAAATGCCATAGAACGCGCGAGGGTGTTTGGCTTCAAGGTGAGCTGCTGTACCGGTTCTGCCGATGCGCGGGTCTTGAATCTCAAACAGGTCACGGGCTCCCCGCCCGATTCTTTCGTGAGGTAGACGCGCATGGCTACGGGTACCGTCAAGTGGTTTAACGACGCCAAGGGTTATGGGTTCATTACTCCAGACGATGGCAGCGAAGATTTGTTCGCACATTTTTCTGCCATTCAGATGGGCGGTTTCAAAACCCTAAAAGAGGGCCAGAAAGTTACCTTCGAGGTAACCCAAGGCCCCAAGGGCAAACAAGCTTCGAACATCCAGTCCCAAGGTTAACTGGCCTCTGCTCTGCCTAGCACCCGCAAGAGGGAAGCAAATCCGATGCCCAGCGCGCTCTTTCCGCTGGGCATCTTATTTCCTGCCCTGAAAACTGCCCAAAATCGCTCGCACACCCTCCACGCAAGCGCCGCCCCGACTCGCCGGCACCGCGCATCTCTGACTCAGGCATCGACCGCTTCGACGCCCGCCGCGACTATCCGGACGTGAGTTCGGTGCGGATACACCGCGCTGGCGACCCAAATCTTCATGCGATCAGAACAGAGCTGTTTGTGCGAACGTTACTCGAGGCGACGCTACGTTCTTCGCCATCTCGCTTGAGATTCGCCCACCCCTCGGCTTAAAGGCCGATGACCGAGCGTAACTAATCGCCGCCAACGCCATCGACTCGGTTGTTTCGGCTGACGCCGAGAACAAAGCGCAGAAGAAAGGGGCGCGCGAACGGATGGCAAAAAATTCCGTACAGCGGCACAGAAGAAGGAAGACGCCCAACCACAGACAGTATACGAAGGCTGGCTCTTAGGGGCGCGACTTTATTTTCTCGTGTCGCACGCGGTCGATAGCCAAGGATCCGCAACGGCTCCCCAAACAGCACGGCAATCGCCTTCATCTTCCTCGCGCGGTTCCCATTGAGGTCTCCTGGTTTACATCGTCTGCGAGTCTTTTATACTCTCGGCGGCGTCCAGCAACGTTCAGCGCGGCGCAAGGCAAGTCTCCAACAGCGAACGTTCGAAGATGAGGCACGGCCAGCGCTGCGGCGTCGAGTTCATGAGCGCGCTCTGCGCTGGACGTGCGTTGCATTGCGGTCAGCCATGGCGGTCGCGGTCGTCGTGACGCGCGTGCATGTCCACCGCGACGAACTTGCCAGCCCCAACCCCAGGGCAGCGGATCGAGCCCCGCCGCCTTCTCCCGAGGTCATTTGCCATCGTGATCGAGATCTGGAAGCCCCATGTCGTCGTCGCTGCCATCGTCGAGCGAGAGGGTCGCTTCCTGCTCGTCGAGGAAGAAACGGACGATGGCATACGCATCAACCAGCCTGCCGGCCACCTGGAACCCGAGGAATCGCTCGTCGACGCCGTCCGACGGGAAGCCTTGGAAGAGACCGCCCGCAACTTCGCACCGCAAGGCTTGGTCGGCGTCTATCGGCTGCCGGCCGCCGGGCAGCGGCCCACGTTCCTGCGCTTCGCGTTCTGGGGTCCGGTCGGAGATGTCGAACCGGGGCGCTCGCTAGACGCCGAAATCTTGCGGGCCGATTGGTACACCTTGGAAGAAGCGAGGTCGAGCGCTAGCCGTCACCGCAGCCCGCTCGTCATGCGATGTATCGACGACTACCTGGCCGGCCTTCGCTTCCCCCTGACGCTGCTTCGGGAATGAGCCCGGTGAAAGAACGCATCGTCGTCGGCATGTCGGGCGGCGTGGACTCTTCGGTGGCCGCCCTGGTGCTCAAGCAGCAAGGACATGAAGTCCTCGGCGTTTTCATGAAGAACTGGGAAGACGATGACAACGACGAGTACTGCGCTTCCCGAACGGACCTCGTCGACGCCGTCGCCGTGGCCGACGCAATCGGCATAGAGATCGAGGTCGTCAATTTTTCAGCCGAATACAAGGAACGCGTATTCGCCGAATTTCTCGCCGAGTACCGCGCCGGACGCACCCCCAACCCCGATGTGCTGTGCAACGCCGAAATCAAGTTCCGCTGTTTCCTCGATCATGCCCTTGCCATGGGCGCGGACCGCATCGCGACCGGGCACTATGCCAGGACGCGAACTGGCCCTGCAGGCGTCGAGTTGCTGCGCGGCATCGATGCGGGCAAAGACCAGAGCTATTTCCTCTATCGCTTGGAGCAGTCGCAGCTCGAACGCGCCGTCTTTCCTATCGGCGATTTGCCCAAGTCGAGCGTAAGGAACATCGCCCGGCAACACGGACTCGCCGTGCACGACAAGCGCGACAGCACCGGCATCTGCTTCATCGGCGAGCGCCCGTTCAGAGAATTCCTGAATCGATACTTGCCCACGGAACCGGGCAACATCTGCACACCCGAGGGCCACGTGGTGGGGCGACACACCGGACTCATGTACTACACGATCGGACAGCGCCAAGGCCTGGGGATAGGCGGCCGCCACGGTAGCGACGGCACCCCCTGGTATGTCGCCGGGAAGGATCTGCCCGGCAATCGCCTGATTGCCGTTCAAGGCCACGATCATCCCCTGCTGTTGTCGCGTGCTGTCGCCGTGATTCGCCTGACCTGGACTTGCTCGCCACCGGCGCTCGACGCCCCGTTCACCGTGAAGACTCGGTACCGACAGACCGATACCCCCTGCACGCTCATGGCGATGACCGAGAATCACTGCCTGATCGCCTTCGATACGCCCCATTGGGCCGCCACCCCCGGCCAGTCCGCCGTCCTCTACCAGGGCGAGATTTGCCTGGGCGGCGGCATCATCGAGGATGCCTACCAGGACCCTCCGTCCTTGACGCGGTTCCTACCGCCGGGATAGCCTTCGCTTCCTTCTTTCAGGAGAGCGCACATGGAGCGCGTCCGCCTATTCACCCAACCGGGGTGAAGCAGCTGTCTCAAGACGAAAGAGTTTCTTTCGCAAACAGTCAATGATTTCGACGTTATCGATGTGTTCAACACACCGGGCGGCATGGATCAGCTCAAGGCGCTGGGTGTGCGCAACGTCCCCGTGGTAGCGATCGGCGAGCGCTATACCTTCGCCCAGAACCTCAAGGACGTCGCCAAGTTCGTCGGCGTGGCGCTCAACCGCGAGCAGTTGTCGCCCGCCGTGCTGGCAGCGCGCTACGATTCGATTCTGGAGACGGCACAGCGTCTGGTGGTGCAGGTGCCGATGGAGAAGCTCGGCGAGCGGGTCATTCCCAATCGGCCGCGCATCATCCGTCCGTTCATCTTCCACATCTTCCGCATCGGCGAGGCCTTCCTGATCGCCTACAACGGCGAGGAGTACAACAACACGCTCGCCAACATGGAGCCTGCCGAGTCCATCCAGACACCGCAGCAGGTCGTCGAATACGGCCAGCAGATCCGCGATCGTCTGAACGACTGGTGGAAAAACACCGCGGATCGCAATCTGGAAAAAAAGGTCAGCACCTATTACGGCGAGCAGACCGCGCACGACGTCTTCGAACGGACGGTTTGGCATTCCGCGCAGCATTGCCGACAGCTTGCCGCCATGCTCGAAGGCTTCGGCATCCAGCCCGATCGTCCGCTGACCACCGAGCAACTCCAGGGACTCCCGCTCCCCGAGGGTCTTTGGGAGTAACGACGACAGGGCAGCCGCACTCGCCCTGTGATCGTGCCCTGCCCGGGCTGCTGGCGCCCCGGGCAGCCCGAGCCAAGCCAAATCGCGGACGCGCGGCCGCCAAGCTGGCAACACTCCTGCTCGGCCTCGCCCTGGGCCTCGCAAGCCCCGCTGCCCGCAGCGATCTTCCATCGGCCTTGAAGGCGCTGGCGGGTGGCAACTTCGCCGAAGCCGTGGTTCAGTTGCGCCCCCTCGCAGAGGGCGGCAACGCCGTCGCGCAGGTCGCGTTGGGCCAGGTACTGCGCAATCCTGCGAATCCCCAACGCGACTCGGCCGAAGCGCTGGAGTGGTTCACCAAGGCAGCTGAGCAAGAGCACGCCGACGGCCTTTTTTGGCTGGGCGTGATGCATCGCCTGGGCGAAGCCGTCCCGAAAGATTCCGATCAGGCCTTGCAACTGTGGCAAAAGGCCGCCGAGGCCGGCTCGGTCGCCGCACAAGGGGCACTCGCACAGGCACTCTTCGCTGGCGACGGCGTCGCCCGAGATCCCACCGAAGCCGTGCGTTGGGCTCGCCTCGGTGCACAGCGCGGCAATGCCTTGGCTCAAACCGTCTTGGCGCAGGCTCATCTGAAGGGCGAAGGCGGTGTCCAGCGCAGCCTCGCGGAGTTCTTGCGCTGGACGCGACGCGCAGCCAGTCAGGGCAACAGAAACTCGATGGAGGCGCTCGCCGTCAGCTACCACATGGGCACCGGCGTGCCACAAGACTTCATCCAGGCGCACATGTGGGCGAACCTCGCGGCGGCGCGAGGTTCGCCGCGGGCGATGAAGCTGCGCGACGAACTCGCTGCGAAGATGACCCCGGATCAGATCGCGGAGGCGCAGAAGGCGGCAAGCCGCTGGCGGCCCACCCGTCCTGCCCAGCAGGCAGCCGGCCGGGACGGCGACGGCAAACGTCGCACAGGAACAGGCAGTGGATTCGTCGTCGCGCACCCCGGTTACGTCCTGACCAACAACCACGTGATCGAGCAATGCACCGAAGTTCGTGCGCCTGCCTACAAGACGGTGCTGCGTGTGCTTGCGCGGGACCCGAAGAACGACCTGGCCTTGCTCGAAGGCGAACTGCCCGCATTGCAGGCCGCGAAGTTCCGGACCGGTACCCCGCCCCGACTGGGCGAATCGATCCTCGTCGCCGGCTACCCTCTGACGGACCTGCTCTCTTCGTCCCTCAATGTCACGAGCGGCACGATCAGCGCGCTGGCAGGCCCGAAAGACAACGAAGCCCTGTTTCAGATCACGGCTCCCGTACAGCGAGGCAACAGCGGGGGCCCGGTGCTCGACGCTCAGGGTCAGGTTCTGGGGGTCGTGGTGAGCAAGCTGAACGCGCTGCGCGTCGCGATGGTGACCGGGGATGTTCCGCAGAACGTCAATTTCGCCATCAGCGGCGCGTTGGCCAGAGCCTTCGTGGAATCCCAAGGCATCGAACTGGATCGGCAAGCCGCGCCTTCCGAACTGCCCGCGGCTATCGATGCCCCGGAGCAGGCAAGACGTCACACGCTGCTGATCGAGTGCTGGCGCTGACCTGAAGCCGGCCACTCCCTGTATTGCCGCGGCGGGCGCTGGTCGTCAAACTGCGTGACGATGCTAAACTTGCGCGTTGTTTCGCCCGCATCCTTCAGCCTCGAACATCCGCATGCCGCCCATCGCATTGACGCCCAGATCGATCCCGTCGGTAGACAAACTTCTGGCCGACTGCGCGCCGGAAATCGATCGATACGGCCGCAGCCTGGTTACCGAGTTCGTGCGCGAACTGCTCGAAGAACTGCGCGGCGGCAAGCGTCCGGAATTGGTCGCCGGTGACCAGTTCGAACATTCGGTGTTCCAGGCGCTTCTGCGCTCGAAGCTCGTGTCCATAGCCCGGAACTCGCAGCGAGCCGTGCTCAATCTCACCGGCACGGTGCTCCACACCAATTTGGGCCGAGCGGTCTTGCCCGCCGAAGCCGCTGCCGCAGTGGCCGAAGCCATGACATCGGCAACCAACCTGGAATACGACCTCGATCGCGGGGCGCGGGGCGAGCGCGACGACCACCTGTCGAACTGGCTTACCCGCCTCACAGGAGCAGAAGCGGCTACCGTCGTGAACAACAATGCAGCGGCGGTGCTGATCGTGCTGGGAACGCTCGCTGCCCGCAAGGAAGTGATCGTCTCGCGCGGCGAACTGGTCGAGATCGGGGGCGCCTTCCGCATTCCCGACATCATGAGTCGCGCCGGCTGCAAGCTGATCGAAGTGGGCACCACGAACCGAACCCACCTGCGCGACTTCGCCGACGCGATCGGTCCACGCACCGCTGCACTGATGAAGGTGCATACGAGCAATTATGCGATCCACGGCTTCACCGCTCAGGTCGCCGAAGACAAGCTCGCACAGCTTGCGCATGAACGCGGCCTGCCCTTCATCGTCGATCTGGGCAGCGGCATGCTGGTCGACCTCGATCGCTGGGGCCTGCCCCACGAGCCCACGGTGCGCGAGACGCTGGCCCACGGCGCCGATGTGGTGACCTTCAGCGGCGACAAACTGCTCGGGGGTCCGCAAGCGGGCATGATCGCCGGCCGTCGCGAACTGCTTGCCCGCATCAATCGCAATCCGCTCAAGCGCGCCCTGCGCGTCGACAAGATGAGGATCGCGGCGCTCGAGGCGGTACTGAAGCTCTACGCCGACCCGGATCGACTGCGAGCCCGATTGCCCACGCTGGCTTGGCTTACCCGGCCGCGCGACGAGATCGAACAGGTCGCAAAAGCCGTGCTGCCCTCGCTCCAGGCAGCCTTGGCAGGCCATGCCGATGTCGCTCTCGTCGACTGTCGCAGCCAGATCGGGAGCGGCTCCCTGCCCGTCGACCTCCTGCCTAGCGTCGGCCTGGCCTCGCGGCCCGTCGACGCGGGACGGCGCAGCGGACGACGTGTCGAGCGCCTCGCTGCCGCGTTTCGCAAGCTGCCCGTGCCGGTCATCGGCCGCATTCAGGAAGGCGTGCTCGTCTTCGATCTGCGCACCCTGAACGACCCATCGGTTTTGGTCGACCAACTCCAGCATCTCGTGCTCGAAGTGCCCGGCGCCTCCCGGGCGGCACCGAACACCGACGCGCAAAAGGCAACCGCATCATGATCGTCGCGACTGCAGGCCACATCGATCATGGCAAGACGTTGCTGGTCAAGGCGCTGTCCGGCGTCGACACCGACCGGCTCCCGGAGGAGAAGAATCGGGGCATTTCGATCGACATCGGCTTCGCGTACATTCCCACGCCCGATGCCGGGCTGCTCGGCTTCGTCGATGTCCCCGGTCATGAACGCTTCGTGCGCAACATGCTCGCCGGTGTTTGCGGCATCGACCTTGCGCTGCTCGTCGTCGCCGCCGACGACGGCGTCATGCCCCAGACGATCGAGCACCTGCAGATCCTGGATCTGCTCAACGTGCCGCGCGGCATCGCGGTCATCAACAAGATCGATCGTGTAAACGACGCTCGTGTCGCCGAGGTCACCGAGTCGGTGCGCCGGCTGCTTGTCGGCACTTGCCTCGAGAACGCCAGCGTGCTGCCTGTCTCGGCCATGGCGGGCACCGGCGTCGAAGCGCTCCGCACGCGGCTTTTCGAAGAAGCCAGGCAGGTGCGGGAGCGAGAAACCTCGGGACGACGTTTCCGCTACGCCATCGATCGGGTGTTCAGCGTCTCCGGCAGCGGTACGGTCGTCACCGGTACCGTGTTCAACGGCAAGGTCAAGACAGGGGATAGGCTCATCGTATCCCCGACCGGCATTGCGGTTCGCGTGCGCGGCATCCAGATCCACGGCCAGGCTGCCAGCGAGGTCAGCGCCGGCAGCCGTTGCGCGCTGAACCTCACCGGCGAGAAGCTCGACAAGGAGACGGTTCGACGCGGCGACTGGGTCATGGAGGAAGCGATCCATCGCCCGACGCTTCGGATCGATGCCCAGGTCAAGGTCCTCTCGGGCGAAAAAGAACCGTTGGCGCACTGGACACCCGTGCACTTCCATCTCGGCACCGAGGCTGTCACCGCGCGGATCGCCGTGCGGCGCGGCGAATCGGTCGCGCCTGGAGCAAGCCGGGTCGTACAAATCATCATGGAGCGGCCGATTGCCTGCCTGCACGGCGACCGCTTCATCATTCGCGACCAGTCGGCCACTCGCACGATCGGCGGCGGTACGGTCGTCGATCCGTTCGCGCCGGCGATACGCCGAAACTCGGCTGCGCGCCAGCAGGTGGTCGAGGCCCTGGCTGCCGACTCTGCGGAAGACGCCTTGCGCCAGTTGAGCGCCGTTTCGCCCGATGGCATCGACGTGGCCGCCTTTGAAGCCGCATTCAATCTCGATGAGCCCAGCGCGGCAGCGCTCTATACGAAGCTGCAAATTCAAATTCTCGGACGCTCCGAGCGCCTAGGCCTCGCCGCGCAGCGACGCGACGAACTTGCGGAGGCAATCGTTGCTGCCGTGACACGGCTCCACAAGGAAGACCCGAAATCGCTCGGTCTCGAGTTGGCCAGTCTGCCCGAGTGCCTGAAGACGCGCATGCCGGAGTGGGCCCTCTCGCAGCTGGTCCGCGATCTGGCCGCCGCCCGCAAAGTCGAACTCGCAGGAACCCGGGTGCGGCGCCCCGGACATGACGCGACATCCAATCCGGAAGACGAAAAAATGTGGCAGCGTGTCCTGCCTGCCCTGCAGAAAGACACGCCGCTGCCGCCCACGCTCAAGGAGCTTGCCGAACAATTGCGGTTGCCGGAGAAGACCGTCAGCGATTTCCTCCACCGCAAGAGCCGCGGGGGCGAGCCCATCAAGGCGATGCCCGACCGCTTCCTCTTGCGCAGTACCGTCGAGCGGCTGGCTCGCATCGCGGAAGCCACGGCGGGAAGCAAGCCCAACGGACAGTTCACGGCAGCCGATTACCGGGATCATTGCGGTGCCAGCCGCAAGCTCTCGATCGAAGTGCTCGAGTATTTCGACCGCATCGGCTACACGCAGCGCCTCGGCGATGCACGCAGAATCCGGCGTCCGCTGGAGCAGGCGCTGGCCGCCGCGTCGAACACCGCGGGTCGGACGAAGACCTAAACCGGATTTTTCAGGAGAAGACGTTGGCGACCGCTTTTGACTTGATCGTGATCGGCGAAGGAGTAACCGGACTGGCATGTGCCCGTCATGCGTCCTCCCTGGGCCTGAAGACAGCAACCACCGAGGGCAATCTGTTCGGCGGCTTGGTCATCAACATCGCGGAACTGGAGGGCTACGACGAGCCCGGCTCGGGCGTCGATGTTGCCTCCGCGTTGTTGGAAGCAAACGCCGAGGCCGGCGTGGAGAATCTGGGCGGAACGGTGACGGCGATCGAGCCGCAGGACAACGTCTTCAAGGTGCGCTCCGAGGCGGGAGAGTTCACCGCGCGCGCGGTGGTGATCGCGTCCGGCGCCCGAATGAAGAAACTCGGCGTTCCGGGCGAGGAAGAATTCGACCATCGCGGGGTTTCGCAGTGTGCTGACTGTGACGGTCCGATGTTTCAGGGCGAGCACGTCGTCGTCGTCGGGGGCGGCGATGCCGCCTTCCAGGAAGCCATTACCCTGTCGCGCTACGTCGGCAATGTGACCATCTTGATGCGCGGGGACAAGCCTCGCGCCCATGCCGATCTCGTGCAACGCGCGACCGCGTTGAGCAATGTGGCACTTCGGTCGGGCACCCAAATCGAAGAGATTCTGGGCGCCACCACGGTCGAAGGCATCACCGTGCGCACGAACGCCGGCGAGAGGAGCCGTATCGATTGCACGGGCGTGTTCGTATTCGTGGGTGTAGCGCCGAATTCGGAGTTCGCGCCGGCCACCGTGGCGCGCAGCGCGGACGGCGCGATTCAAACCGACGACACCTTTCAGACAGCGGTGCGAGGCATCTTTGCAGCCGGCGCGGTACGCGCCGGCTATAGCGGGAAACTGGTGGATGCCGTGCGCGAAGCGCGTGCCGCCGCTGAAGGTGCAGCGCGCCTGCTGGCAGGTTGAACGCGAAGTAGCGACGCAGAACGCACTAAGCGAGGTAGAATCACTGCGTCCTCGGGCTGCGGCATGAGCACGAGTAAACACGGAAGAGAAGCGTCCCCGGTGGGGTGGCCGGACTTCAAACCCGGTGGGGGCCGTTGACGGTCCTTTGTGGGTTCGACTCCCACTCTCTTCCGCCAGTATGCCTGCGGGCGCTCTGCCTGCGGCGCGCCCGAATCGAAACTCGGCGTGCTGCACGACCCGACAGCGGAAGAACTCCCATGGCGCATGACGCCAACAGCGACAATCGCTATACCCGTGGATTGGCGGAGTTCATCTCCGGACTTCGCTATGACCGCATCCCTGCCGAAGTGCTCGCCCGGATCAAGCTGTTGATCCTCGACTCGCTAGGCTGCGCGATCTATGGCGCGCACTTGCCGTGGAGCCAGATTCTCGTCGACACCCTCAAACGGGTGGATTCTTCGTCCGGCGCCGCCGTCTGGGGTACCTCGCACCGGCTGTCGGCACCCCACGCCGCGCTGGCCAACGGCTCCCTCGTGCAAGGCTTCGAACTCGACGACGTCCACCGCGTCGGCGTTCTTCATGTGGGCGCGGTGACGCTGCCCCCGCTCGTCTCGATCGCGGAAACGAGTACGGGGATACCAGGGAAAGATTTCCTCAGCGCCGCGGTCGCGGGCTACGAAACCGGACCGCGCGTGGGCATGTGCATGGGGCAGGAGCACGTCGGGCAGGGTTGGCATTCGGGGGCGACGGTCGGTGTCTTTTCCGCTGCAGCCGGCGCTGCGCGCGGCCTCGCCCTCGATGCAGACAAGACCGTCCACGCGCTCGGCATCGCCGGCACCCAATCGGCCGGGCTGATGGCGGCGCAGTATGGCGCGATGGTCAAACGGATGCACGCGGGCCGCGCCGCGCAAAGCGGCCTCTACGGCGCATTGCTCGCCGCGGGCGGCTACACCGGCATCGCCAATGTCTTCGAGTCCGAGTACGGCGGATTCTGCACCACCTTCTCGCGCTCCAACGACCGCTTCGACCTGCGCAAACTGACCGCCGATCTTGGGCAACGCTGGGAAACAATGGGCGTGGCCCTCAAGTTCTATTCGTGCGTCGGCAGCAACCACACCACGCTCGATGCGCTGCGCGACATGCAGGCCGAACAGCCGTATGGTCCCGAGGACGTGGAGAGCGTCGTCGTCCATGGCTCCCGGGTCACGATGGACCACGTCGGCTGGAAGTACCAGCCCCAGGGCCTGACCTCGGCACAGCTGAACCTGCCGTTCTGCGTCGCGACGCTGCTGCTCGAGGGCGATGTCTTCGTCGATCAATTCCCCGCGTCATGCGTAGCCGATCCCGCACGCATGGCACTCGCCGAGCGAGTCGAAGTTCGGCACGATCCCGAGATCACGGCGCGAGGTTCGAAATCTCGGCACATGGTGCGCGTGGAACTGCATCTGAAAGACGGCCGCCGAATGATCCGAACACTCGAGGCTCCCCGCGGCTCGGAGCACAAGTTCGCATCTCAAGACGATGTGGTCGAGAAATTCGAGAAACTCGCCGGACACGCTTTGCCTGCGCTGCAGGTCGAGGCACTGCGCGACGCCGTACTCAATCTGGAGAAGCTGGAAGATGCCCGTCTCATCGCCAGACTTCTTGTCCAACATCAGCCGGAGCGACTTGCACCATGAACCAGTGGCATTGCGATTTGTGCGGATTCACTTACGACGAGAACACCGGCCTGCCCGGCGAGGGCATCGCTGCGGGAACGCCGTGGGCGCAGGTCCCGGCCGACTGGACCTGTCCGGACTGCTCTGCGCCCAAATCCGATTTCACCTTGGCCGACGCCTGAAGCACGCCCCCCTCACTAAGCGAGACATGCAAACCCCACGGTGCGCAAGCCTTGAAACCCTTCGATCCCTTGTTGCGCGCCGACGCGGAACCAGCCGAGATAGCGGCGCTTCATCGATGGCGACGAAGAGTCGTGCGCTGGTGGGTCGCCACCATGGTGGCTTCCGTGGCTGTATGGGCACTCCTGGGATTGCTCGGCGCCCCGACGTGGCTCGAAGTCTTGTCGGCAGCAGCACTGCTCCTGCTAGCGAGCCTCGCTCTGCGGAGCATGCGACGCGGCGCATGCCCTCGCTGCGGGACGAGGATTCGGTTTCAGCCGCGCATCGAGCTCCCGCAGGCATGCGGGCACTGCGGACTGGCGTTCTTCAAGCAATGCGAGACAACGCTGTGATGAGCTATCGGGTAGAGCGGGGTTTGCAGCTGAGGAGTCTGAATCGCGATTGCAGGCCGGATTCACGAACCACGATATGCGAGGCGTCCATCGTGCGGGGAGGAGAAGAACCAGTTGTCGAAAACCGGACGCCGGTGCTGTTCTGGCGTCTACTAAAGGTTCACCACTTGACGGTCGACGCTGCGCTCAGCGACTGCCGGCACACTGCCCCGAGCAAAGAATCCGGCTCGAAAGCCTCTGGCGTAATCGTCGATCCCGACGCGGACGTAGGCGGTCAACGGGGCGTTGTTCGTGCGCGCTGTCTGGCCATCCGTGTAACCATTGACGAATGCCGGAGCCAGGCAGCTCTCATTGGCGGAATCGCGAAAGACTTCGATTGTTCTCACTTCTGGACTCCCGTCATGCTATTGCCTGAACCATTGAGCAAGCGCTGTGCCAATCCACTATCGTGACTTAATGCACACACTAATCGGCTGATCCACTATGAATTTCTCTGCACTTTCAGCACTTTCTCCAGTCGACGGACGCTATCAGAATAAGCTGTCGTCATTAAGGGAGTATTTCACTGAGCTAGCCCTCATTCGCATGCGTGTGCGTGTGGAAATCGCGTGGCTCAAGCAGCTCGCGGGCGATTCGCGACTGCCGGAAGTTGCGCCTTTCTCCGCCTCGACGATTGCCGCGATGGACAGGATCGTCGAGCAATTCAGTGAAGCGGACGGCGTACGGGTGAAGGCGATCGAGGCCGAAACCAATCACGACGTGAAGGCGATCGAGTACTTCCTGCAGGAGAAGCTCAAGGCCTTTCCCGAGGCGCAAGCGGCGACCGGCTTCATTCACTTCGCCTGTACGTCGGAAGACATCAACAACACCTGTCATGCCTTGATGCTTCACGGCTCACGCGAGCAGGTGATGCTGCCGATGTTGGATCAGATCATCGGCCGCCTACGCGCAATGGCGCACGATCTGGCCGATGTCGCGATGCTTGCGCGTACTCACGGGCAGGCCGCCACCCCGACGACCCTGGGCAAGGAGATGGCCAACGTCGTCCACCGACTCGAGCGCGCACGCGGGCGACTCGCCGCAGCCGAATTGACGGCGAAGTTCAATGGGGCTGTCGGCAACTACAACGCCCACCTGGTCGCCTATCCGGATATCGACTGGGAGAACTTCGCGTCCGAGATGGTTACCTCGCTCGGCCTGACGTTCAATCCCTATACGACGCAGATCGAGCCGCATGACTGCATCGCAGAGTTGTTCGACGCCTACGCGCGCATCAACACCGTGCTGCTCGACCTGGATCGCGACGTCTGGGGCTACGTGTCGCTCGGCTACTTCAAACAGAAAGTGAAAGCCGGTGAAGTGGGCTCGTCGACGATGCCGCACAAGGTCAATCCCATCGATTTCGAGAACTCCGAAGGCAACCTCGGCGTCGCCAACGCATTGCTGCGGCACATGGCCGACAAGCTTCCGATATCCCGCTGGCAGCGTGATCTCACCGATTCCACAGTCCTGCGAAACATGGGTGTTGCGCTTGGCCATACGCTGCTGGCGTGGGATTCCTGTCTGCGTGGCCTCGGCAAGCTCGAGGCAAACCGCAGCCACATCGCTCACGACCTGGATGCCGCCTGGGAAGTCCTGGCCGAACCGATACAGACGGTCATGCGTCGTCACGGGATCGCGGATCCCTACGAACAGTTGAAGGCGCTCACGCGCGGTCGCGATGGGATCAACCGTGACACGCTGCACGCATTCATCCAGGGCCTCGCCATTCCGGACGACGCCAAGGCGCGCCTGCTGGCACTGACCCCGGCCGGATACATCGGCTTGGCGACCACCTTGGCCAAGCGCATTTGATCCCATCGCCCGCGGGCTTGACTCCGAGCATCGCGGACCGCAATTGAGGGAAGATTCCCTCGGAAAGCAGAAACGATGAGCACTTACTCGGTCGACGTCGGCGCGGACAATTTCAAGGAAGTGGTGCTCGAGGGCTCGAAGAAGACCCCGGTGATCATCGACTTCTGGGCACCCTGGTGCGCGCCGTGTCGAGCGCTCAAGCCGGTGCTGGAGAAGCTTGCCGAAGAATACGGCGGCCGCTTCATGCTCGCCAAGATCAACTCCGACGAGAACCAGGAGATCGCCGCCAGTCTCGGCGTGCGCAGCATCCCGGCGGTCAAGGCGGTCGTCGACGGCAAGCTGGCCGACGAGTTCGTCGGTGCCCTGCCCGAGGGCCAGGTCAGGGCATTCATCGACCGTCTGCTGCCTTCACCTTCGGATCTCGTATGCAGGCAAGCCGACGAGCTCGTTGCGGCCGGCCGGAACGTCGATGCACTTGCCCTGCTCGACGAGGCGTTGCGCCTGAACCCCAAGAACGAGGCGGCGCGGGTCGGGCGGGTGGAAGCCCTGCTGGCCCTGAACCGCGTGGACGAAGCACGAGCCGAGTTTGCGGCGCTCAATCCCGTGCATGTCGACGACAACCGACTCAGCGTTCTCAAGGCTCGTCTGGAATTCGCAGGCCGAGCGACCGAGGACTACACCCAGCTCGAAACCCGCATAGCGGCCGATCCGAAAGACCTGGATGCGCGCCTCGAGCTGGCCCGCCATTACGTCCAGAAGCAGGCCTACGAATCGGCGTTGGAACAGCTGCTGCAGATCGTCCGGATCGACCGGAAGTTCGGCGATGACGCCGGACGCAAGACCATGATCGAGGTCTTCAACCTGCTCGGCGGCCAGGAGGAGATCGTAGCCAAGTACCGCCGACTGCTCGCTTCGGCCTTGTACTAGCGCTGGATCGGCGATACAGCAGCGGCGCCGGCATTATCTCTGGCCTAGCAACCACCCCGACCAGAAAGCCGGCGTCAGCGCCTCCGGAGCACGATTCGTCCCGTCCGGTCGCCGCATGCTGCCCCTCAGACGACGGCCTCGGGCTGCGGCTTCTTTTCCGGTGGAATCAGATCTTCCCGACGAATCCCGAACCACATGATGAGCGGGCTCGCCACGAAGATCGACGAGTAGATGCCGAACCAGATGCCGATCGTCAGCGCCAGCGCGAAATAGAACAACGCCTCGCCGCCGAAGAACAGCATTGCCGTCACCATCATCTGCGTGCTGCCATGGGTGATGATGGTTCGCGACATCGTGCGAGTGATGGCGCTATCGATGACCTCCGGCACGGAGGCACGCCGCATCTTGCGGAAATTCTCCCGAATCCGGTCGAACACCACCACTGATTCGTTCACGGAGTACCCCAGCACTGCGAGCACCGCGGCCAGCACGGGCAGCGAGAATTCCCATTGGAAGAAGGCGAAGAAGCCCAGGATGATCACCACGTCGTGCAGGTTCGCGATGATGGCGGACAGGCCGAACTTCCATTCGAAGCGCATCCACAGATACAGCACGATCCCCAGGCACACGAACAAAAGCGCGAGCGCGCCGTTCTCGAACAGCTCTCTGCCGACCTGAGGGCCGACGAACTCTACCCGCTGCAGTTCCACCTTGGAATCGTCCCGCCGCAATTCCTCCATCACCCGATCGGACTGTCCGGCGCTGGACACGCCCTCCTTGAGCGGCAGACGTATCAGCACATCGCGCGAACTGCCGAAGTTCTGCACGGCGACGTCCGGTAATTCCAGCCGGGCAACCGCCTCCCGCACCTTCGACAGATCTGCAGGCTGTTCGTACGCCACCTCCATGACCGTCCCGCCGGTGAAGTCGACGCCGAAATTCAGGCCCTTGACTGCAAGCGAAGTCACCGCGGCAAGAAAGAACACCACGGATACCACGTTGAACACCAGCGCGTGCCGCATGAACGGGATGTCGCGCTTGATGCGGAAGAACTCCATGTTCTATTCCTGCCTCGAGATCGATGAGTGGGTGAAGTGCCGCGCGCTCGCTGCCAAAGTGACCTGCTTACGCCTTGCGTCCCTCGGGTTCTTCGGGTTGCCATACCTGCCCGATCGCGACCGATTCGATCTTGCGCTGACGCCCGTAGTACAGATTCACCATGGCGCGAGATACGACGACGGCGCTGAACATCGACGTCATGATTCCCAGGCAGTGGACGACGGCAAAACCCCGCACCGGACCGGACCCGAAAGCGAACAGCGCGACACCGGCGATCAGCGTCGTGATGTTGGAGTCGAGAATCGTGCCCCAGGCGCGCTCGTAGCCGGCATGGATGGACGCCTGCGGACTATTACCGTTGCGCAGTTCCTCGCGTATACGCTCGTTGATGAGCACGTTCGCATCGATCGCCATCCCGAGCGTCAGCGCGATGGCCGCGATGCCGGGCAAGGTCAAAGTCGCCTGCAGCATCGAAAGCAGACTCACCAGCAGCAGCAAATTCACAGCGAGTGCGGTGACGGAGATGGCACCGAACAGCGTGTAGTAAGCCACCATGAATACCACGATGGCAGCGAAACCGATCCAGGTCGAGCGGAAACCCTTGGTGATGTTCTCAGCACCAAGGCTCGGGCCGACCGTGCGCTCCTCGATGATTTCCATCGGCGCTGCCAAGGCACCCGCGCGCAGCAGCAGCGCCACGTCGTTGGCCTCTTGCGTGTTCATCTGGCCGGAAATCTGAACGCGCCCCCCGCTGATCTCGGTACGAATCGAGGGTGCGGTGACGATCTCGCCCTTGCCCTTCTCGTAGAGCAGGATGGCCATCCGCTTGCCGATATTTTCCCGCGTCACCTGCTGGAAGATACGGGCGCCGGCACCATCGAGATTGATGTGCACAGCCGGTTCGCCGTTCTGCCCGTCGAATCCGGGTTGTGCATCGGTGATCCGCTCGCCTGTCAGCACCACCTGCTTGCGTATCAGCAGCGGCACGTTGCCCCGCGCGCTGCGCTCGAAAAAGAGTTCGCTGTTGAAGGGTACTTGACCCCGCACCGCTGCTTCGAGGGCAGCCGGATTGGACGAGTTTTCCTCGTCGACCATGCGCACTTCCAGCGTCGCGGTTCTACCCAGGATGTCCTTGGCTTTGGCAGTATCCTGCACGCCGGGCAACTGGACGACGACGCGGTCCGCTCCCTGCTGCTGGATGATGGGTTCGGCCACACCGAGTTCGTTGACGCGATTGCGCAGCGTCGTGATGTTTTGTTGCAGCGCGAAGTCCTGGGTTCGCCTTTGCGCCTCGGGCTTCAGGGTGACGAAGACGCGAAACTCGCTCGCCTCGTCGACCGTCCGGAAATTGAAGTCTTGACTGGTTTTCTCGATCTCGGCGATGGCTTTGTCGCGGGTGGCTTGATCCCGAAACTTCACCAGCACGACCTGGCCCTCGCGGGTCACTCCCGCATACGGAATGCGTCGCTCGCGCAAGGTCGTTCGGATGTCGCCTGCGATTCCCTCTGCCTTGCGGGTCAACGCCGCCTTCATGTCGACCTGCATGAGGAAGTGAACCCCCCCGCGCAAATCGAGGCCCAGATACATGGGCAGCGCGCCGATCGAAGTCAGCCAGGCCGGGCTGTTCGGGACCAGGTTCAGCGCTACGATGAAACCCTCGCCCAACTTCGCTTGCAGAGCATCCTTGGCCTTGATTTGGACGTCCGTGTCGGCGAACCGGACCTTGGCGCCGCTCGCATCGAGGGTCGAGCCTTGATGCTGGATGCCTGCATCCTTGAGGGCTTGCTCGACGTTGGCGAGGAGGGCCGAATCGGCCTTCTGCGTGGCCTTGAGCGGCGAGACCTGCACCGCGGGCACCTCGCCGTAGAAATTGGGCAGTGTGTAGAGCAGTCCGATCGTGAGCGCGATCGCGACGATCGCGTAAACCCAGGCAGGATATCGATTCATCGCAATTCAGTGAGTAGTGTCGTCGCAACGCATGTCATCCGGGCGCTCGCTTCGACGAAAACACGATGGGTGGAAACGCCCGCTACAGCGCCTTGAGCGTACCCTTGGGCAGGACGACTTGCACAGACGCGCGCTGCACGGTGATTTCGACATTGGTCGCAACATTCAGCGCGATGTAGTTGTCGTCCACTTTGGCGACCCGTCCGACGACCCCACCGGCGGTGACGACCTCGTCGCCCTTCTGCAACGCTTCGACCATGGCTTTGTGCTCTTTCGCCCGCTTCATCTGAGGGCGGATCATCAAAAAATAAAGCACCACGAACATGAGCACGATCGGCAGCAGCCCCAGCATGTCGCTGCCTCCGCCCCCGCCGGTACTTTGCGCCCAAGCCTGACCGATGAACATAAAACGTCTCCTGAGTGGTCCGCGATACTAAACCGACGCGGACGCTGGCCGCTGCAATAAGCGCTGGATTCTAGCATGGGTCATTTGCACCACCTTCGTCCGGCAACGACACTTCGCTCAGCTTGCCCGCGCGGATGGCGCTGCGCAAGGTCGCCATCAGGCGCTGATAGTAATGCAGGTTGTGCAGGGTGTTGAGCTGCGCCCCGAGCATCTCGTTGACCCGCTGCAGATGATGAAGATAGGCACGGGTGAAGTTGCTGCAAGTGTAGCAATCGCACTGCGCATCGACGGGCGCCAGATCGTCTCGGTAACGTGCATTGCGCAGCCTCAGGATGCCGGTACTGGTGTACAGCCACCCGTTGCGCGCGTTGCGCGTGGGCAGCACGCAATCGAACATGTCGACTCCGGCACGAACGGCGTCGAGCAGGTCACGCGGCGTCCCCACACCCATCAAGTACCGTGGCTTCGCTGCCGGAAGCCGGGGGGCCGTGTGACGCAGGATGCGCAGCATGTCAGGTTTGGGTTCGCCGACCGACAGCCCGCCGATGGCGTACCCGTCGAAGCCGATATCGAGCAATCCGCGCAAAGACTCGTCACGCAAAGATTCGTACATGCCGCCCTGGACGATACCGAACAGAAGATTCGGATTGCCCTCGTGAGTCTGCGCGCAGCGCTGCGCCCAGCGCAACGACAGCCTCATGGACGCCGCCGCCCCGGCCTCGTCCATGGGGTAAGGCGTGCACTCGTCGAAGATCATGACGATGTCGGAATTGAGCACGCGCTGGATGCGCATCGACTCCTCGGGCGTCAGCAGCAGACGGTCGCCGTTGATCGGGGACTGGAACCGGACGCCATCCTCGGCGATGCTGCGAAGCGCGCCGAGACTGAAGACCTGGAACCCGCCGGAGTCGGTCAGGATCGGCCCGTCCCAGCCCATGAAGCGATGCAGGCCGCCATGCTGACCGATGACGTCCAGGCCCGGGCGCAGCCACAGGTGAAAAGTGTTGCCCAACACGATCTGAGCGCCGGCTTCGCGCAGGGCCGCCGGCGCCATGCCCTTGACGGCACCGTAGGTGCCCACCGGCATGAACGCCGGGGTGTCGATGCCCCCGTGCGGCAACTCGAGGCGACCGAGCCGTGCGGCTCCATCGGTGGCGATCAAGGAGAAAGTCATGGAATGATCCAGGCGCGGAACGGTTATTCGGGAATCCGGGCCAAGGGCAGCCGCAGTTGCTCCAACGCAGCCCTCAGGCGCGCAGGCATGGGCACGGGCGAGAGGGTCTTGCGGTCGCAGCAGACGTGGACATAATGCCCGCGCGCCGCGCTCAATGCGTCGTGATTGCGGAACACCCCGATCTCGTAGCGCACGCTGCTCGCGCCCAAGTGAACGACGCGCAAGCCGCAGTGCACGAGATCCGGATAGCTCACGGGGGAAAAATAGGTGCACGCGGTATCGACCACCAACGATACGGTTTCGCCATGTTCGATATCGAGCACGCCTTGGCGAAGCATGTATTGATTCACCGCGGTGTCGAAGAACGAGTAGTAGACGACGTTGTTCACGTGGCGATAGGCGTCGTTGTCCGACCAGCGGGTCGTGAGCGTGACGAAGTGCGGGTAGCGGTCGCGCGTATCCGGCGCAAGTCGTGCCATGGCGGTTTCACTCATCGGGCGGAAGGTTCGGTCGATGTGCTGCCAGCGCGTTCGAGCAGCATGGCGTCGCCGTAACTGAAGAACCGATATCGCTCTTCGATCGCATGGGCATACGCGCGGCGGATGTTGTCGATGCCGGCAAAGGCCGACACCAGCATGAGCAACGTGGATTTCGGCAAGTGGAAATTCGTGATGAGCCTATCCACCACCTGGAAGGAGTAGCCAGGCAGGATGAAAAGATTCGTCTCCCCGTAACCTGGACGCACATTGCCTCCATCGAGCGCGGCGGCCTCGAGCGCTCGCAGGCTGGTCGTGCCCACCGCAAGTACGCGCTTGCCGCTCGCGCGCGCCGCGCGGATCGCCTCGGCGGTCTGGGCGGGGACATCGAACCGTTCGCTGTGCATCGCGTGCTCGCGCACATCGCTCACCTTCACGGGCTGAAAAGTCCCGGCGCCGACATGCAAGGTGATGTAGACGATCGTCGCACCCCGCGCTCGCAACGCCGCGAGCGCGGGCTCGTCGAAATGCAAGCCCGCCGTGGGAGCCGCGACCGCCCCCGGATGCCGGGCATAGACGGTCTGGTAGCGGGCCGTATCGGCGGCGTCCGCAGCATGGTCGATATACGGCGGAAGAGGCACTGAGCCGTGCGCATCCAGATAACCCAGCAGATCGGTCGTGCCTTCGAAGCAAAGACGAAAGAACTGCCCCTCGCGCCCGAGCACGCGCGCATCCATACCGCCAGCCAGGTGGAGCATGCTGCCGTCGCGTGGCGACTTGCTGGCACGCACCATGGCGAGCGCGTTGCGCTCGTCGATGATCCGCTCGATCAGCACTTCCACCTGCCCGCCAGTTTGCTTGGAGCCCAGCAAGCGCGCCTTGATCACCCGGGTGTCGTTGAGCACGACCACGTCGCCCGAACCCACCGTCTGCGGCAGATCGGTGAAGCGCCGGTCGAGCAAACGTCCTGTGCGCCCGTCGAGGTACAATAGCCTGCTCGCAGACCGCTCGGCCGCGGGGTGCTGGGCGATCAGTTCCGGTGGGAGGATGAAGTCGAAGTCGTCTAGGCGCACGGCACGGCGGATTATACGGGCTCCGGCGTCGCAGCATCGCACGGCAAGCACCGTCGCACCTCATCTGTTCCGATCGCGGACGATTTCAGCGCTCAGGCAAAGTGCAAGCGCTTGACGATGATCCGTGCCGTCACGCAGGCGGCCGTCCCGGCTCTTTCCCCGGGCCGGGCGCTTCGGACGTGGCCTTCCCGCGGGGGCGTGCGCGCCACGACGTGCGATTCAGCGGGGGCGATCCCCCGCCAGGGTGATTCGGTGCATGATCCTGCGAAAGCCGTGATAGTCGTTGACCGGGTTATGCAAGGTGCAACGGTTGTCCCAAAGTGCCAGCGACCCGGGCCGCCATGCGAAACGACAGGTGAACTCGGCTCGTTGCTGATGGTGGAACAGGAAGCTCAGGAGCGGCTGGCTTTCTTCCTCGGTCCAGCCCGCGAACCGCACGGTATGGCCGCTGTTGATATAAAGCGATTTGCGCCCCGTTTCAGGGTGGGTGCGAACCACGGGATGCTCCGAAACGTATTGCTTGCGTGCATCCGCGCGACCATCGCTGGCGATACGGTCTTCCCGGCTCTTGGTGACGTCGGCCTTTGCGGAACTGTTCACCCCGCGCAGTCCCGACAACGTCGCCTTCAATCCGTCGGAAAGGGCGTCGTAGGCAGCCGCCATGCTCGAGAACTCCGTGTCTCCACCGTAGGGAGGCAGTTCTCGGGCCAGAAGCATCGTGGCCGACGGGGGACATTCGAGGTAAGCCGTATCCGTGTGCCACATGCCGCCGAAATTGGTGCGCTCGTGCTCGAGTTTCTTCACCTCGATGATCTGCGGGAAATCGGGCAGTCCGCGCACGAAGGGATACTCGATCGGCGTGCCCATGGCCAAGGCGAAATCCATGAACTGCCGCGGATCGAGCTTCTGATCGCGAAAAAAGATCACTCCGTGTTCCAGCCAGACCGCGCGGATGGCAGAAACCGTGCTCGGGGCCAGCGGCTGCGCCAGATCCACGTCATGAATTTCGGCGCCCACTGCGCCTGCGATGCGGACTATCTCCATGCTTCCCCTCCGACCGATCGTCGATCTGCTGCCCGTCCGGCTCGACGCCAGATCCGACCTGGAAACCCTCTACCCTGCGGCATTGAACGCAGTTTAGAGGATTTCTCCCTCCGGCGCCCACGCTACGCAGAGGCTACAACCTTGTTGTCCGGCGGCGACTGCAGTCACGCCCTCACCGCATCCCGATTGACCCGAGGACACCCGCTTGGAATACTCCCCGGCTGCCGATGAATACGTCTGGAAAAATCCTTGAACACCACCGATACGAGATCCACGAACTTGCCCGAAGGCACTTCGCCCCGCGGCACATCGCTACGCAGGCGCCGCTTGCTGCAAGCCTCGGGTGCGGCCGCCCTGCTCGGCTTGACGGCTCCACTGCGGGCGCAATCGGTCGTGAAGCAGCCGACGTTCGGCGACTATCCCTTCTCGTTGGGCGTGGCGGCGGGCGATCCCGCGCACGACGGCTTCGTCATCTGGACCAAGCTCGCGCCCAAGCCCTTGGAACCGGGCGCCGGTCTGCCGCGGAAGGCCATCGAGATCGGATGGGTCATTGCCAGCGACGAAGGCATGCGCCAAATCGTTCGTCAGGGGTCCGTACTCGCCCGCCCCGAGCTTGGCCATGCCGTGCACGTGGAACTCGAAGGCCTCTCGCCCGGGCGAGAGTACTTCTATCAATTCACGGCGGGCGGAGAAGCAAGCCCGGTGGGCCGCGCGAAAACATTTCCGGCCCTGGGCAGCGAGATGACCGAGCTTCGCTTCGCCGCGGCGGGATGCCAGAAGTACGAAGACGGCTATTACACGGCGTGGCGTCACATCGCCGACGAACGACTGGATTTCGTCTTTCACTACGGCGACTACATCTACGAGTACAACACTCGGCCGGGCAGCCGCAAGCTGCCCGTGATCCGCACCGTCCCGGGCGTCACCCAGGAAAGCTACACGCTCGACGATTACCGCCTGCGTTATGCGGCTTACAAGACCGATCCCGACCTCCAGGCCGCTCACGCGGCGGCCCCGTTCGTCATGAGCTTCGACGATCACGAGGTCGACAACAACTGGGCGGGCGAGGTGTCGTCGGAAAACGTCCCGAAGTCGCAGTTCCTCATGCGCCGCGCGGCGGCTTTCCAAGCCTGGTACGAGAACATGCCGGTGCGCCGCGCCCAATTGCCGCGCGGCCCTGACATGCTCGCCCACCGGCGCCTGATGATCGGCAACCTGCTCACCATGAACGTGCTCGACACCCGTCAGTATCGCTCCGACCAGGCGTGCGGCGACGGTGCACGGACGTCTTGCCCCGAGGCTCACGACACGGGCCGGACGATGCTCGGCCAGGCGCAGGAACAATGGCTCTACGACGGGTTCCGTACATCCCGCGCGCGCTGGACGCTGCTCGCGCAGCAAGTCCCGATCATGCAGCGCGACGTGAATCCGGACCCGGCCATATACGCCACGCATATGGACAAATGGGATGGCGCCGTGGCCGCCCGCGACCGACTGTTCGCAGCCGTGCGAGAGGCGAAGCTCGGCAATCTGGTGGCCGTCACCGGCGACGTGCATCACAACTGCGTCGGCGAACTGAAGCAGGATTTCTCCGATACGGCGTCCCACACCCTCGGGGTCGAGTTCATCGGCACGTCGATCACATCGGGCGGCGACGGCTTCGACACCAGCGCACGCTTCCGGGCACTCCAGCAGCAGAATGCGCACATCAAGTTCTACAACGGCCAACGCGGCTACGTGCGCCACGTCGTGAACTCGCAGCGCTGGCAGGCGGACTACCGCGTGCTGGACAAGATCAGCGTCCGCGACGGGAACGTCTCGACTCGAATGAGCTTCGTCGTCGAAGACGGCAAACCGGGTGTGTCGAACGCTTGACGGTGCACCGCCACATTGACGCCCCGAGCGCGACCCGCCGATACTCCGGGCCCCGAAACAGCATGGATCAAGGAGATCGCCTCATGCAGACCGCGCGCGCAGTCCTGGGGGGGCTGGTCCTATGCCTGGCCACGCCCACTCTGGCCCAGACGTATCCCACCCGACCCATCCGGCTGGTCTCGCCCTTTCCACCCGGCGGCAGCGTCGATGTCGTCGGTCGGCTGATCGCCGCGAAGCTCGTGGAAAACATCGGGCAGCAGGTGATCGTCGACAATCGATCGGGCGCCTCCGGCAACATAGGCACCGAGCATGTCGCCCGAGCCGCGCCTGACGGCTACACCCTGGTGATCCACACCATACCGTTCGTGGCCAACCAGTTCCTGCTCGCCCGCGTGCCTTACGATCCCGCGCGTGACTTCGCACCGATCTCCCATGTCACCTCTTCGCCCTCGCTGGTGACCGTGCATCCTTCGCTGCCGGTGCGCAGCGTGAAGGAATTGATTGCGCTGGCGCGAGCCCGGCCGGGACAGCTCAATTACTCGGCAGCCGGCGTCGGCACCAATCCGCATATCGCGGGCGAGTTGTTCAACCTGCTCACGGGCAGCAACATCGTCGCCATTCAGTTCAAGGGCGGCGGCCCCGCCGACATGGCCATGATCGCCGGTGAAGTCGAACTCACCTTCGGCAATATTTCTCAACAGGTCGGGCATATCAACAGCGGCCGGATCCGCGCGCTCGCCGTGACCAGCGCCAAGCGCTCGCCGATCCTGCCCAACCTGCCGACGGTCGCCGAGGCCGGCGTACCAGGCTACGAATTCGTCACCTGGCATGGCATTCTGGCGCCCAAGGCGACGCCGCGGCCGGTGGTGACCTACCTCAACGAGCAGTTGAAGAAAGTACTCACCGCACCGGGCCAGAGCAGCCTTTGGCAGGAGCGCGGCCTGGAAGTGGTGGCCAGTTCGCCTGAAGAGTTCGCGGCCCATCTGAACAGCGAACAGAAGAAATGGGGGCAGGTCATCAAGGAGCGCGGCATCAAGGCCGAATGAGCGCCGCGCTCGGAGTCGACCCCGGTCCGTTCTACGCCGCGCCGTCGTACAGTTCGGTTTTGTTGATCCCGCGCTGAAAGGCGAGATACTGCGCCGGGGTCATCGGCGCCTTGTAGTCGCGCAGCACTTCCTGCGCCCCCCCCGCATCGCCATAGAGCAGATCGATGGCCGACAACGCCAGCACCTGCGCTTGCGCCAGGTAAGCGAAGCGCTGGTCGGTGATGAAGTAATCCGGACCGTGCCCCGTACCCGATGCGCCGCTCATGTAGCCCTGGACGGCAGGCATGATCTGACTGATGTCCCCCATATCGGTGGACCCGGTGCGATGGCCTTGCACCACATAGCGCTCCGCCCCGACCAGTGGTTCGGCGTTGCGCCGAAACACCTCGGCCAGCCCGGTGTGATTCGAAAGCGGCATGTAGCCCGGCAGCGTCGTGATCTCGACCTGTGCTCCCATCGCCAACGCGCCGGCGCGCAATGCGCGGTCCACCTTGGCGTTCGCATCCATGATGGCCTGCACGGACTTGCCGCGCACATAGGTCTCGATGTGCACCTCGCCCGGAATCACGTTCACCTGTCGACCGCCCAGGGTGATCACCGGATGCACCCGGATGGTGTCTCGCTCCTGGAAAGTCTCGCGCAGCGCGTTTATCGCGGTCAGGGCGATATTGGCCGCATAGAGCGCATTCACCCCCATGTGCGGCGAACTGCCCGCGTGCGCGGCGCGCCCGATATAGCGCACCGTCTTCACCACGCAGCCGTTGTTCGAGACCGCCACGCCCGCCGCCTTGTCTTCCGAGCGGCTGGTGGTATGGATCAAGAGTGCCATGTCGATGTCGTCGAAATGCCCGTGTCGTATCAGCTCAGGCTTGCCGCCGAGGAACTCGAGACTGCCCGCGCGCACCTGCTCCAGACGCCACGCGATATCGCCGTATTCCTCGGCCGGCACGGCGAAGGGCACGACGCGGCCGGCGAGATGCTCCATGGCCCCGGTATCCACCAGCGCCATGGTCGCGCCGAGGACGGCAGTCACCTGCGCGTTGTGGCCGCAGGCGTGGGCCGCACCCGTGCCTGGGTCGGCCAAGGGATGACCGCTCACGACCAGTGCATCGAGTTCACCCAGCAGAGCCACCGAAGGCCCGGGCTTCGAACCTTTCAGCTCTGCCTTGACCCCCGTGATCGCCAACCCGGTTCGATGCGGCACCCGGATCTCCTCGAACGTCTTGGCCACCAGCGCCGCGGTCTTGAACTCCTTGAAGCCGAGTTCCGGCTGATGACGAATGGTCTCGCCGATGCCGATGAGCGCATCGGCCCGACGCTCGATTGCCTCGCACACCTTCCGCTTGAGATCTTCCTTGTTCACGATCGAATCCTCCGCTCGCGTTGTCGCTCACCGCCCTGTGGAATCTCGGTCGTGCATTCGGGCCAGTGCACGGCGGGCCGCCAAGGCATCAAGCCTCGGTGCAGATAAAGGTCGAACAGCTAGGTCGCAGGGCCCGTGACGATGGGACGTTGCGCGCCGGCCCACTCTGTCCACGAACCGTCGTAGAGTGCTGCCGGCGGTGCGCCCAGGCGCTCCAGCGCCAACAGCAGCGCGCATGCGCTGGTGCCCGAGCCGCAAGTCGCGATGATCGGACGATCCAGAGCAATCCCGGCGCGCTCGATCCGAGCACGCAAGGCATCGAGGGGCAACGCGCAGCCATCCGGGCCCACCAGTTCGGTGAACGGCAGGTTGCGCGCGCCAGCCATGTGACCGCTCGGCAACTCGGGACGCGGCTCAGGATCGCGCCCTTCGAAACGTCCGGCCGAGCGCATATCGACGATCTGCACATCGTCCCGCCCAGTCGCTGCCTCGACCTCGGCCATCCCGCGCACCAGCGTGCGATCGAGTCGCGCCGCAAAGCGTTTGGGCTGCACCACGGCCGGCGTGGTTTCGAAGACGCGCCCTGCGGCACGCCACTGCTTGGACCCGCCGTCGAGCAGCGCGACCCGACGATGGCCGAAGGCGCGGAACATCCACCAAACGCGCGCCGAACTCAGATTGAATCCAGAACCATCGTAGACGACGATGTCGTCCTCGTTGCCTACGCCCAAGCCACCGACATAAGCACCGAAGGCGTCGTCAGCGGGCAGCATGTGCGGCAAATGCGTGTTCGGATCGCTGGCCAGGTCGAGATCGAAGAAGCGCGCGCCCGGCAGATGGCCCGCGGCATACTCGGCGCGGGGATCACGACCCATCGCAGGCAGATACCAGGAAGCATCCAGAACGACCAGGCCAGGGGTGCCCAGGCGCTCGACCAACCAGCTATCGGAGACGACCAGAGGCAGGGAGGAAGCAGTCATCGCGAGGATCGCCTATTTGAACCGGAGAGGGAACGGCCAGGCATTCTACGCCAGACGAGTGCCTGAACCTCAGCGCAGTCGACGCACTCGTTCTGGGGCAACCCAAGCAAGGCCCTGAATCCTGATGCGCCACACCGGGCGACCGGCGCGGACTGGCACCCACGAGTGCGACCGGTCTTCGGCCGTGTGCCATACTGGAGGCCGACGTCGCTCTCGACCGCGCCTCACAGATCATCCTGCGGGCGACAATGCGAGCGCCATCCTGACGAACCAAGACCAAACTGGAGGAGCACCATTATGGCCACCCCCGTGACCCTACCCAATCCCATCAAGGAATGCTTCCGCACCGGGCGGCCCGCGCTGGGCATGCTTGCCCGTCTCGGCCGCTCGGGAGACATCGCCCGGCTCGCAAAAGCGACCGGCCACGACTTCATCATGGTCGATATGCAGCACGCGCTCTACAATCTCGAAACGGTCGGCAGCATCGCCCAGTCCGCACTGGCCTGCGGCATCGCGCCCATCGCGCGCGTGCGCAGCTGCGACGATCAGGATACGGCGGTGCTGCTCGACAACGGCATCATGGGCATCGTGTTTCCGGACGTGAATACCGCCGCCGAGGCCAAGCGCGCGGTCGACCGCGCCAAGTATCCGCCCGTCGGACGGCGTTCGGTGGCCGGCGCGTTTTCGGTCTTCGACTTTCGCGCCATACCGGCAGCGGAATCGGTGAAGGCCCTGGACGACAACACGCTGGTGGCATGCATGATCGAGACGCCCGAGGGTCTCGCCAATGTGGACGAGATCGCTGCCGTACCCGGCGTGGACGTGATTCATGTCGGATCGAGCGACCTGCTCACCGCCATGGGAACCCCGGGCGCCTATGGCACGCCGGAACACCTCGCCGCCCTCGACAAGGTCATGGCCGCGGCCAAGAAGCATGGCAAGATCGCCGGCGTGGGCGGGGATCGCAACATTCCGCGCCAAGTCGACTTCATCCGCAAGGGCGCGCGCTTCCTCACCACCAACAGCGACATCGCGATGCTTCTCGCCGAGGGCACGCGGGTCACCGGCGAACTGCGCAAGGCGCTGGGCGCCGGCTGAGCGTCCGATGCGGTCGGTCGGCTCGCCCAGACAGGCCGACCGGCTGCAACGTCGACACCAACGCCGGCGTCAGTCGGCCGCTGGCTGACGCATCGCATCGGTCGAGCGACTCCGCCCGCTGTCCACGGTGCTTGGGCTGCGCGCCAACCAGTGCAACAAGCGTTCGAACAGCGCCTCCGGATCGACCGGCTTGGATATGAAGTCGTCCATGCCTGCAGCGAGGCATCGGCGCCGGTCCTCGTCGAATGCGTTTGCCGTCATGCCGATGATCGGCACGCCGGCGTTTCGATGTAGCGCCCGTATCCGGGTCGTCGCCTCGAGCCCGTCCAGCCGGGGCATTTGCACATCCATCAAGATCAAGGCGTAGGCCTTTTCGCCCGCCTTGCGCACGGCGTCCTCGCCGTCGGCCGCACTATCGATGACGAGGCCCGTTGCGTCCAGGATCTCCAGCGCGACCTCGCGATTCACCGGATCGTCCTCGACCACCAGCACCGGCGTGCCCGCGTAGCGCGCCTTGAGCCGGCGCTCGGCATCCATGGTCGAGCCCGGGGAGGCGTCCGAATCGCCCTGAGCCTTCCTGCGTAATCGGGCGGTGAACCAGAAGAGGCTGCCTGCTCCCGGCGTGCTTTGCACGCCCACCTGCCCTCCCATCATTTCCGCCAGCCGGCGAGTGATGGCCAGCCCAAGGCCCGTGCCGCCGTACTTTCTCGTCATCGAGTTGTCGGCCTGCTCGAACGCCGAGAAGAGGCGTGGGATGACGTCCTGCGCAATACCGATCCCGTGGTCACGGACTTCGAACCGAATCAGGACGCTGTCCTCGTCCTGCGACTCGACTCGGCTGCTGAGCACAACCTCGCCCTGCTCGGAGAACTTCACGGCGTTGGTGGCGTAGTTGAGCAGGGCCTGCTGCAGGCGGGTCGGATCGCCGACCAAGCGCTGCGGCAGTGGCGCCGCATCCACGACCAGCGTCAGCCCCTTGCCGGCGGCTCGCTCCTGGAGCAGCGAACAGACATTCGCAAGCACGGTATCGACTTGCACGTCCGACTGATCGAGGATGAACTTGCCGGCGTCGATCTTCGACAACTCCAGGATGGCGTTGATGATGTTCAAAAGATGATTGCTGGCCGTCATGAGCTGATCGAGCTGGTGCTCCTGGCGCGGCGCGAGCCCACCCCGGCGAATCAAGTGGGCCATACCCACGATCGCATTGAGCGGTGTGCGGATCTCGTGGCTCATGTTCGCCAGGAAGGAACTCTTCGCAAGATTCGCCGCTTCGGCGGCCTCCTTGGCCACGATCAGCTGACCGGTGCGCTCTTCGACCAGCTGCTCGAGATTGTTCCGATGGGTTTCCAACTCCTCGTTGACTCGCCTGACTGCTGTGACGTCGTCATATACTCCGAGCACGCCGATAACGTCGCCCCGCCCATTGCGCAGCGCCACTTTCGAGGTTCGCAGCCAAAGCTGCGTGCCGTCCGGCGTTTGCTGCTGTTCTTCGTACCCCAGCTTGTCCTGACCCGATTCGATGACTTGCAGGTCATCCGCCCGGTAGCTGTCGGCATTCTCCTTCCAGGACAAGGCATAGTCGTCGGCACCAACCACCTCCGCCGGCGTCCGTTTGCCCGCATCTCGCGCGAAAATCGGGTTGCACCCAAGGTAGCGCAGGTTCCGGTCCTTCCAGAACACGCGAATCGGCGCGGTATCGATGATCGCCTGCAGCAACTGCCTCGATTGCGCCACGGAATCAGACAGCGCACGCAATTCCGCCGCCTGGCTATCCGCCTCCCGAAGCGCGCGGCTCGCGGTGCGTTTGAGAACGGCGATAGCCGTCGCCAACTCGTCGATTTCGTCGCCGCCTGCTTGCTTTGCGGGGATGGGGACGCTCGCCTCGACGCGACCCAAGTCCTCGCGCGTGATTGCATGCAACTCCGCGGCGATCATCACCAAGCGGCGACGAACCACCGCGTGGTAGATCAGCACGGCCAACAATACGATAAGCAGGATCAACAGAGCGTTGCCGGCAAAAGTGATGGCGACCTGGCGCAGCATGGTCATGCGCTCGGTGCTCAGATCCGTGGCCAGCACCAGATCGCCGAGCTGATGGCGACGGCCGTCCTGCTCGAAAACCAGGTGCATCGTTCTGGAGACGAAGTTCCCGGCCATCACCTCGACACCGAAGTGAAGATCGGCCTGCCCCACTTGGCGCAACCTCACCGAGTGGACCTGCGGCAGATCGTGGATGCCGCGCAACTGGATATGGATCTGCTCGCGATCGAAGGACCACACGCTCTTGGTGAGCGCGGGGCGCACCAACACCGAGAGCGAGTCGAGATATTGCTCCGCCTGAGCGACCCGCGCGCGATAGTGGTAGACCGATTGTGCGGTCGAAAGGAGTAGAGAGGCGATACCGCCGAGCATCAAGGCCCACACGAGCAGACGGCGCGTAACTCGACTATTCAGACCGAGAAAGTCACGCTGGAGCCTTGAACGGCTCGTCAGTGCGGCCATGCGCAGAGCCTAGTTGAAGCCGAACGAGGCGAGGATCCGACCATGCGTGCCATCATTTTTCATTTCGCGCAGCGCCTGGGCCAAGCGCGGCACCAGCAGTTCGTGCTTTCTGTGCAAATAAAGATGCATGTCCACGTCCTTCAGGCTCGGCTCGAGTGCGACGATCGAGGACATGCCGAGCTTGCGAACCAGGTCTTCCCCACCGCGGCGCGTATACAACGCAAGGTCGATACGATCGCTATCGAGCATCAGGAACAGCTGCTCGGGACCGTTCACCTTGGTCACCACGCGGGCCTCCATCGCGTTCGCCTCGAACATCTTCCAACCCGTGATGAACGCGATCCGGTGTGGCTTGAGGCTCGCCCAGCTCTGGTTCACCGACAGTTTGACGGGCTTGCGGGCGAACGCCACGAAGCTCACGCTGATGTAGCGCTCCGGCACTTGAATGAGGTTGCGATACTGGTCGCTCAACCCGGCGACACGCAGACCCTCCCCGTCGACGTCCCCGTTGTCCGCGGACTGCAGCGATCTCTCCGATGGCAGGCTCACGAGCACGAACTCCCGCCCGATCTTCTTGAATGCCTCACGAGACACCGCGGCCAGCACCTTGCGGTCCTCGGGCGTGTTGTTCGTGCTGACGGTGATCGAAGGCATCGCGGCGAGCGCGGACGTCGCCGTTGCCGTCGCCAGAAGAAGCGACGCCCATTGCAATGACTTCATGGTGAAGGTCCGGAAAGGATGCGGGCTCGAGCCATCGACGCGCATTGGGCGCCACGCCTCGACTCGGCTTTTGTTACGACACGGGGGACGCCGCCTTGAGCGCGGCTCGGGCATGCGGGGCGGGAACACGGGAGGCCGCGAAGACGGCGTCGAGGGCGACCGGCCCGGACCCTGCACGGCTTCGACGCCAAAAGCCTTCGGCAGGAGGCCGTCCCTGAGCTGCGTAACGCTCCGCCGCCAACGAATTCGTTCGGAACGCCATTGGCGGAACCGCCCGATCAGCCTTGATTCCCCGGAGAACGGAGGACACAGGCACAACGAGCTACCGATGGAACTTCCTGGTGCCGGGGGGGGGAATCGAACCCCCACGATGTTGCCATCGCCAGATTTTGAGTCTGGTGCGTCTACCAATTCCGCCACCCCGGCCGTGCGAGGACGGATTATGCGCGATGGCTCGGTCCGCGAGCAACCTCCACCGCACACCTCTCGCTGGGGCCAGGTCTTGCAATCATGCATCGATTGCTTGATTGCAAGACTTGACCCTGCAATCACTGCAATCACAGAGCGATCGGCCGCCCGCACTGCAAGATCAAGTAAGCGGATTAGGCAGAAGAACAGGGCTTGCTTCGCAGTAAAGCCTAGGCACACCTATGGTTATATGGCATCGGAAGTCCACGATACACCGTGTACCGGCTCCATGCACATGCGCGTGACCCTGTGCACTCGAGCGATGGAAAGCCTAGTCGAAGCGCCGATCTGGGCGAACGGCAGTCCCTGACGCGGAGATCCTTCTGCCGGGCTTTGCACGGCCTGTGCACAGCCCATCGTGGTGGATGGGCGCGCGCAACTGCCAAGATCTATCACGTCGCGCGCCACCGAGTCGAAGAAAGGCCCCGGACCGAATATGTCCGCATGCAAGCCAAGAAAGACCACACGGTTACGCTGCCCCGCAGCCGACGGGTCTTGTCCTTTCCTCTGTGCTAAGCAAAAGTTCAAAGAAAAAACCGACCGATGACCGAACAGTCGACGCCTGCCACGGACAGTCGCGCCACCCCGCTCTCGACGTTTCTGAGCCGCGTGATCTGGCTCAGCCTGCTGCCGCTCATGATCCTGGCCGCCTGGCAGGGGGTCGAACACATCGACGCCGAGCACGAAGCACGCGACCAGCAGGCCGCCATGCTGGCGCAAAACTTGGCCACCGCGATCGACCCTGGCGTGGGGGATCCGGCTTCCATGCTTTTCAACACGCGTGTGCCTTACGGCGAGCCGCTGCCTGCGCTGCCGAAGCCGGCCGGTCGATCCGCTGCCTCGACCGCCGCCGCGACAGGCAGGGCCGCGGTGGGTGACCTTTTCTTCGGGCCGGTTGCGAAAGAATCGCTCGTCGCCATCGCGGTGCCTGCCCTACGGGAAGGACAGCCTCGTCACGTCCTCCTGACGACGATGAGTGCCAGCCATTTTCAGCAGCGGCTGGAACAGATCGCACTGCCGGAGAAATGGTCGCTCACCCTGCGCGATGGGATCGGTCGAGAGATCGCACACCGGGGACCGGCAGACTCCGACGATTCGGGCGCGCCGTCCCCGTCCCGCTATACCTCACCGTCCTCCGTTTCCGACTGGACCGTTCACCTGCACATCCCGGAAGACCTCTACCAGGCACCCCTTTACAGCGCCATGATCGCCCTCGGCTTCGGCGTGATCGCGGCGACGCTGGCCGGCGGCCTGGGGGCGTCGCTCGCCAGCATGCGCCTCAAGCGCGCCGTCGCATCGCTCGGGGAACCCGTCGAGGCGCAGGCGCCTGCGTCCGATATCGCCGAAGTCGCAGTCGTTCGACGCCTGATCGCCGAATCGGAACACCAGCGCCGGTCGGCGCAAGCCGCCTTGGCCGAAAGCGAGGAGCGCTTTCGCAATACCTTCGAGCTTGCGGGTGTAGGCATGGCGCTGATTGGCGTCGACGGCGAATGGCTGCAGGTAAACCGCAAATTGTGCGGAATTCTGGGCTACACCCGAGACGAAATGCTTGCCCGTCGACTCTGGGACATCGCGCATCCGGATGAGCACGCCACGGGCAAGGAAGCGCTGCATCGCCTTGGCGCTGCTGGTGCGACGACCCAAACCCGATACGTGCGCAAGGATGGCGGCGCAGTATGGGTCGACCTCACCATCGCGCCGAGCACCGACAGCACCCACGGCCGAGGCCACTTCATTGCCGTGATCGAGGACATCAGCGAGCGCCATCATGCCGAGGCAGCCCTGCGCGAAAGCGAAGCCCGCCTGCGCATGGCCGAAGAGGGGGCGCGACTGGGCATTTGGGAATGGAACATGTCGAGCGGCGAAGTCTACTGTTCGCCGGAGTGCGAACGGCTGCTTGGCGCAGCGCCGGGGAGCCTGCGCAGCATCGACCAGTGGCGGGCACGTGTCCTCACGGACGGCCTGCCTCTCCTGCAGCAGAGAACCTCGCGAGCCGCCCCGAGTGCGCAGCCTCTGGAGGTGGAACTGAGAGTGGTCGACGCAAACGACCAAGAGCGCTGGCTGGTCTCCAAAGGCACCGCGCAACTGAACAAGGACGGTCGCACCTTGCGCACGATAGGCATCGTCCTGGACATCACGGAGCGCAAACGCGCCCAGCAGGCGCTCGTCGAGAGCGAGGCCAACTACCGCTCCATGGTGAACGCCCTGAGCGAAGGCATCATCGTTTTCGACGCCCAGGGCGCGGTGCGCGCATGCAACGCATCGGCCGAACGCATTCTTCGGCTCGACGCCACCGAAATGATCCGCTCGCGCCGCAGCCTGGATTCCTGGCGACCCGTACGAACCGACGGCGTGGTGTGTCCGATCGACGAATTGCCCGTTGCGACGACGCTGCGCACAGGCGAGCCCTGTCGCAACTTCGTGCTCGGGGATGTCGGCCCCGAGGGACGGACCGTCTGGCTGCAAGTCAATTCCGAACCCGTCGTCGACGCCGAGGCTCGTTGCACCGGTGTCGTGGCCTCCTTCACGGACATCACGGAGCAGCGCGAAGCCGAGGAGGAACTGCGCAAGCTCTCGCGAGCGGTCGAGCAGACGCCGAGCGGCGTGATGATCACGGATACCGAAGGCCGGCTGCAGTACGTCAACGAAGCCTTCACGCGCATCACCGGCTATTCCAGCGACGAAGTTCGCGGCCGCAATCCCCGCCTGCTGCAATCGGGTCTCACGCCCTGCGCGACCTATGTCGATCTATGGAAGGCGCTCGGACGGGGCGAAGCGTGGATGGGCGAATTCGTCAATCGGCGCAAAAGTGGCGAACACTACACCGAGCGGGCTTTGATCTCCCCCATACGCCAGGCCGACGGTCAGGTGAGCCATTACGTCGCCATCAAGGACGACATCACCGAGATCAAGCATGTCCACGAGGAACTGGACCGGCACCGCCACCACCTGGAGGAACTCGTCGCACTGCGCACCGCGGAACTGGCCACCGCGAAGGAAGCGGCCGAGACGGCCAATCGCACCAAGAGCGCGTTTCTTGCCAACATGAGCCATGAGATCCGCACACCGATGAACGCGATCATCGGCCTGACGCACCTGCTGCGGCGAGAAGTTCGCGACGCCAGCACGCTCAACAAGCTGGGCAAGATCGACGCAGCCGCGCATCATCTTCTTTGCATCATCAACGACATCCTGGACCTGTCCAAGATCGAGGCCGGCAAGCTTCGCCTCACCGAGGACGAGTTCGACCTGGAAAGTCTCGCACGCAGCGCATGTACATTGGTCGCCGAGCAGGCTCAGTCCAAGGGCATCGAACTGATCATCGATCTGGGGCTCTTGACCGGTGCCACTCGGGAGAGCGGCTTGCTGCGCGGCGACGCCACCCGACTATCCCAGGCGTTGCTCAATTACTTGAGCAATGCCGTGAAGTTCACCGAACGAGGCACGGTGGAGCTCAGCGCGCGCGTCGAAAACGAAGACGCCGACAGCCTGCTGGTCCGCTTCGAAGTGGCGGACACCGGCGTCGGGATAGCACCCGAGAACATGAGCCGGCTATTCAGCGCCTTCGAGCAGGCGGACAACTCGACCACTCGCCGATGCGGTGGCACCGGGCTGGGGCTGGCCATCGCGCGGCGCATCGCCCGACTGATGGGTGGCGATGCAGGCGCCGACAGCATCCTCGGCAAGGGTAGCCGCTTCTGGTTCACGGCGAGGCTGGGGAAGCACTCGGGCGCGACTTCCTCACCCCGGATCAATGTCGTCAAGGGTCGCCGCGTGCTGGTCGCCGACGACCTCGAACAGGTGCGCGACGCGCTCGTCGCAACGCTTGCGACGCTGCAGACCCGACCGACGGCCGTAGACTCGGGGGAAGCGGCTCTGGAGGCTGTCATCGCGGCCGACGAGGCAGGCGATCCGTTCGACTTCGTGCTCCTCGACCAGTACATGCCCGGACTGGACGGGCTGGAAGCGGCGAACCGCTTGAGCGGCACGACACTGCGCAATCCGCCGACCTGCATACTGCTGAGTGTCGAGCAGGTCGGCCGTGTCGAAGCGGACCCTCGCACGGCCACCGTCGTACGGGTGCTTCAGAAGCCGATCACGCCATCGACCTTGCTCGACTCGATGCAGGCAACCCTCGGAACGCACGGGGTCGGAGCGCTGGTCGCCTCGCCCTCGAGCGCCGAGCAGGCCATCGCCCGCGACTTCGGTCATGCCCGCATACTCTTGGCCGAGGACAATCCGGTCAACCAAGAGGTGGCGCTCGTGCTGCTGAGAGAGGCCGGCCTGACGGTGGATCTCGCGGTCGATGGCGCTCAGGCGGTAGAGAGGGCACGCCAGGCGCGCTACGACCTCGTCCTCATGGACGTGCAGATGCCCGAACTCGATGGTCTGCGAGCCACGCGCCTCATCAGGGCGTTGCCTGGTTACGAAACAACCCCGATCCTGGCGATGACGGCCAATGTCTTCGGCGAAGACAGGGATGCTTGTCTCGCGGCCGGGATGACGGATCATGTTCCCAAGCCCGTCGAACCCGAGATCCTCTTCGCCGCGCTGCTCAAATGGTTGCCCAAAGGCTCGTCCGTCGCCAGCCGCAACCGGCCCGCGCCGCAAGCTGCGGCATTCGCCGCGACGCTCGAAACGCGCCTGAACACCATCCCGGGTTTGCAACTCGAGTCTGGGCGGCGCATCGTCCGGGGCAATCTCCCCCGATTCGTCCGACTGCTGCGGGTCTTCGCCAACACTCATCGCAACGATGAAGCCGAATTGCTGGACCACTGGCACGCGGGAAGGTACGACGAGGCTGCCGCGCTCGCGCACAGCGTGCGAGGCGCGGCAGGCACGTTGGGGCTGCTCGACCTGCAGAGCGCTGCCGAGGGCGTGCAATCGAGCATACAGACAGGCCGATGCGAACAGCGTCCGATCGATTCGCTCGTGCAGGCTCTGGACGCAACCATGTCTGCCATCGATGGTGTGTGCGAAGACGGCACGGAGCTTCCCTCGCAGCTTCCCGACCGGGTAGAACTCGACAACCTACTGGAGCGAATCTCGACTCTGCTCGCCACATCCGACTTCGCCGTCAACACCCTGTTTATTGAATCGGCCCCGCTGTTGCGCGCTCATCTGGGCCAGGTCCCGACCAAGGAGCTCGGCCGGTTGATCGCCGCTTGCGATTACGAGCAGGCGCTGACGCACCTGCGTCGCTCGGAAAACGCCCGGCAAGCGTAGCGATCCCGGCTGAACGCACGCCGAGCTCAGGTCGTTGCCTCGGCGCACGATGGCGTCGACGCGCTGACCCAATGCACCGAGAAGCGTCCCGATGTGGCTTTGGTCGATATCGTGATGTCCCGCCTGAACGGCATCGAAGCCGCCACGCAAATCCATCAGCGCTTTCCCCAGATTCTTATCGTGATCGTCTCGATGCATGCCAAAATCGATTATGTTCATCGAGCGCTTCGTGCCGGAGCCCACGGCTATGTCGCCAAGGCATCGACGGCCACGGATCTCGTTCGCGCGATAAGAACCGTGAGCAAAGGCCGCCGCTTCCTCAGCGCCGCGATTACCGAATCAGCGAGAAGGACGTCACCCGCCTCGAGGTCGCGAGAAACGCGAACCTGCTGCAGTCGCGCTTCGGCGATCTGCTCGAGTCGACGCCGGACGCGATCGTGATCGTCGACCTCAGCGCCCGCATCGTCCTGGTCAATTCGCACACCGAGCGGCTGTTCGGATGCGATCGCGGCGAGTTGATCAGCCAGACCGTCGAAGCCTTGGTACCCGAGCGCCATCGGGCCGGACAGTCGGCCAACCGCAGCCTCTCGCTTGCGCATGCAGGGCGTCCGACGACGCTCGCCGGCGCGGAGTTCCACGGTCTGCGCAAGCAAGGGGCGGAGTTTCCGATCGAGATCACATCCTGCCCCTTGCAGACCGAGGAAGGCACCATGGTGATGAATGCCGTGCGCGACATCACCGAACGCAGAAAGGCCGACCGCAAGTTTCGGGATCTGCTCGAATCCGCGCCCGATGCGATCGTCATCGTGGATTCCTGGGAAAGCGAGTTTCTCGCCAACGTGTCGCATGAGCTGCGCCCCCCTTTGAACGGGATCATAGTGTTCTCCGAATTTCTCTACGACGAGAAGCCGGGTCCGCTCAACGGCCCCGGGTGCCGGGGCGATCCGATCCTGCTCGAGCAAGTGGTCTTGAACCTGCTCGATAACGCCCTCAAGTACACTCGCACGCAAGCTAGGTCGTCCATCGAGATCGGAGCGCTATGCAAGGATGGGCAGTACACCTTCCACGTCAAGGACAACGGCGTGGGCTTCGACATGCGCTACGCCGACAAACTGTTCGCAGCGTTCCAGCGCCTGCATCCGAGCAGCGAGTTCAGCGGTACCGGCGTGGGTCTGGCCGTCGTGCGTCGCGCCATCGAGAAGCATGGCGGACGCTGCCGGGCGCAAAGCGAACCCGATCGGGGTGCCACCTTCTTCAGCCTGCCCTGCGAGACAGGCAATGAATGAGGCCTCCCCCCCTAGGCCGCGTTCCCCGGCCGCCACCCCGACGCCGATCAAGCTCCTGATCCTTGAAGACAACACCTTCGACGCAGAACTGATGGTGCATGCGCTGAAGCAAGCGGGGTTCGCACCCGACTGGGTCCGAGTCGACAGCGAACGAGATTTCATCCGCAGTCTTTCGCCGCAGCTCGATCTCATCCTCTCCGATTACTCGCTGCCGCAGTACAGCGGCCTCAAGGCGCTTCGCGAGGTGCGCGACCAGGGGCTCGATGTACCGTTCATCCTCGTTTCGGGGAGCATCGGAGAAGAGATCGCTGTCGCCGCCATGCAGGGCGGTGCCGACGACTATCTGCTCAAGGACAGGATGGCTCGCCTGGGCGCGGCCGCGCAGCAGGCGATGACCAAGCGCCGCCTGCGTCAGGACGCAATGCGGGCCGAAAACGCCCGCCGGGAGAGCGAGGAGCGCTTTCGGCAGATCACCGAAAACATTCGCGAGGTGTTCTGGCTTGCGGACATCGAACGCCAGGCGCTTCTCTACGTCAGTCCCGGCTACGAACTGATTTGGGGCCAACCGCGCGAGGCATTGCGCGCATCGCCCCGCGCCTGGCTCGACACGATCCATCCCGAGGACCGTCCGCACGTCCGGCAAGCCGCCTCGTTCGATCGCATCGCAAACGGCTTCGATCTTCATTACCGCATCATCAGGCCCGACGGCACCTGGCGCTGGATTCACGACCGTGCTTTCGGCGTGCCGGACGAAACCGGAGGCATCTATCGCGTCGCCGGCGTTGCCGAAGACATCACCGAACAGAAGCAGGCGGAGACGAAGATCCGCGGGCTCAACCGGGTGCATGCCATGCTGAGCGCAGTCAACTCGCTCATCGTTCGCGTCGACGGGCGCCAGGCACTGTTCGAAGGCGCTTGCCGCATCGCCGTCGAGCATGGCGACTTCGGCCTGGCTTGGATAGGCGAATTCGTCGCCGAAAACATGGCGGTGATCCCGCTGGCGGTCGCCGGCGCCGAAGACAAATACTTCGTCATGGAAAAGCCGGCGTACGTCGGCAAGAGCGCAGCCAATGGCGACGGCGCCATCGCCCGCGCGATACGGGAGCGGCGACCGGTCGTCGAGAACGATATCGCCGCAGACCCGGAGCGCGGCGGGGAAAGGCGCAAGGAGGCCGTCCGGCGTGGCTTTCGCTCGGTGATCGCCCTGCCCTTGCTGATCGACGAATCGCCGGTGGGCACGTTCGCCATCTTCGCCAAGCGTCGTGACTTCTTCGATGCGGAAGAGATCGAACTGCTCACCGAGCTGGCAGGCAACATCTCGTTCGCCCTGGAGCACATGGAGCGCCAGCACAAGATCGAGAAGCTCTCCAGGGTACGCGCGGTTTCGAGCCGCATCAACGCCGCCATCGTCCGCATCCGAGACAGCGAGGCATTGCTGCAGGAAACCTGTCGCATCGCGACCGAGCACGGCCGGTTTCCCCTGGTATGGATCGGCGCCGTGGACGTCGATAAACAGGAAGTGCGCCCGATCGCCTCCGCCGGCTTTTCGCGCCAGGCTGCGAGTTCGGTGAACTGGTCGACCATCCGGGCCGCTCGGGGACCGATGGCACAAGCCCTCGATACGGGGCGGGTCATGGTTCGCAACGATGCCCAGAACAGCGCTTCGGCAGGGAAACTGCGCAAGGAAGCGATCCAAGCCGGCTGCCTGTCCACCGTCTGCCTGCCATTGCGTGTCGATGGCAAAGTCGTGGCGCTCGCCATGCTGTGCGCTCCGGGGCCGAACTTCTTCGACCAGGACGAACTGCTGCTGCTCGACGAACTGTCGGCCGACGTGTCCTTCGCCCTGCAGTCGATCGTCGAGCACGAGAAAGTCGAGTACCTCTCGTATTACGATCCACTGACCGGCCTGCCCAACCGAGCGCTGTTCATCGACCGCGTCGGCCAGCAGATGCGCCGGAGCGCCGGTGCACCGTCCACGCTGACCCTCGTGCTGCTCAATATCGAACGATTCCGCAACATCAACGAAACGTTCACGCGCCACGGCGGCGATCAGGTGTTGCGCCAGGCAGCGCGCAGGCTGGAAGCCGCGCTGCAGGGAACCGACCATCTCGCCCGCATCAGCGCCGATGCATTCGGCGTGCTGCTCGGCGGCCGCCACGATTCGGCCTCCCTGGCGCACGCGGTCGAGCATCAGATCCTGGGCTGCTTCCGCGAACCCTTCGTGGTCGATGCGAGCGAGGTACGCGTCGCCGCGCAGGCCGGGATCGCAGTGCATCCGGGCGACGGTCAAAGCAGCGACGCCCTGTTCAACAACGCCGAAGCGGCGCTCAAGCGCGCACGCGCCTCGGGCGAACGCTACCTCTTCTACGCAGCCGACATGAACGCGCAAGCCGCCAATGTCCTCACGCTGGAAACCCGCTTGCGGCGGGCTGTCGAGGAGCAGCAGTTCATACTGCACTACCAGCCGAAGATCGAGATTGCCAGCGGGCGGGTGAGCGGACTCGAAGCGCTGATCCGCTGGCAGGATCCGCAGTCGGGCCTGGTCTCGCCTGCCCACTTCATCCCCCTGCTCGAGGAAACCGGCCTGATCCTGGAGGCGGGCAAATGGGCGCTGGAGCGAGCCCTCGCCGATCATCGCCGCTGGGCCGAGCTCGGATGTCACCCTCCCCGGGTCGCGGTCAACGTGTCCGCGATCCAACTGCGCCGCAGGGATTTCGTCGACCTGGTGTTTACCGCAGTGCAAAAAGAAGGCAACGCCCCGGAAGCGTTGGGGCTCGAAATCACCGAAAGCCTGCTGATGCACGACGTCCAGTCCAGCATCCGAACCCTTTCGCAGTTGCGCGAGCGGCGCATCCACATCGCCATGGACGACTTCGGCACGGGCTACTCATCGCTGAGCTACATCGCCCGTCTACCGATCAGCTCGGTGAAGATCGACCGATCGTTCATCAGCGCGATGCATTCCAGCCCCCAGGACATGTCGATCGTCTCCACGATCGTCGCCTTGGGTCACTCTCTGAGCCTGACGGTCGTCGCGGAAGGGGTGGAGCGTCTGGAACAGCTCGAAGCGCTGCGCACCATGGGATGCCACGAGGCCCAGGGCTATTTCTTCAGCAGGCCGGTAGGCGCCGACGCAATCGCGGCGCTGTTGCGCAATGACGCAAACGATTGCACGATACGTAATCCGGATCGATAGCCGCGGGAGTGTGAGAATCCCGGGGCTGGTGCGATAATCCCGCCACGGATCAATACCCGAAGGATTTCAAGGCGCCCAACGCCCGAATAGCGGCTCCTTCGAAGGCGACCGAGACGATGCACGGCGCGCACTGCCCGAGCGATCAATATTCCTCCACGGAGAAGACGGACCATGAGCAAACCCCTCGACCTGCTGAAAATCGCGCAGGAAGAAAACAGCGGCGACCTGTTCAAGTATCTCGACAGCATCTTCAAACGCTCCAAGGTGCAGCCGGTCGGCATGAACGACGCGATCATCTGGGAAGGCGGCAGCAGTGCCGGCGGCGTGAAGCCGGTGGCCCATGCCCTGACCGACACGTTCGCCCTGAACGGCACCATCATGGCCCTCGACGTGCTCGGGCTGCCCTTCCTCGGCGTCCCGATGATGGCGCAATTCCGCCACGACACGAAACTGAAGTCCCTCGAGTGGTTCGGCAAGATGGATTTCACCTGTCTCAAGTGGTCGACCGCGGGCGACTTCATGGTCAACGAAGGCGGCAAGAAGGTCGTGGTCGCCGGAAAGTCGGCCAACGCTCCGCTGCGCACCGCTGCAGGCGTGTACTGCAACGTGCGTCCCTACGGCTCCATCACCAGCATTCGCTTCATGCCGGGCCTGCCCTACTCGCAAGACAACAAAAAATTCGTGGTGGACAAGAGCACGGGCAACATCCACTCCGAGATGAACACCCCCGGGATCCGCATGGCCTACGCCGCGCGGCTGTTCCTGAAGATGGTCCACGAAACCGGGCAGATCGGCCGCGTGGCCACCAAGCCCACGCAAGCCAAGGAAGACGCCGTCAACGCCGGCATCATGCGCTGGCTGCTTCAGGGCACCAAGTTCCAGTTGAAGCGCCAATACGCGGTCGACGCCTACGAGGAACACAAAGAGAACGTCGATGCCATTGCAGCCTTGCTGCCGAAAGACTTCAAGGCCGGCATGGAAAACTGGGGCGGCGAGATCTACGAGCACATCTCGGACACCAACTTCGGTCTGTTGCTTCACGACATGATGGAGCAGCGCGGCTGCATCGTCTACGCCACCGACCTCGACGGCGACCGCCTCACCGACCTCATGGCCGATGCGCCCGACGTCCTGCGCAAGTGGGGCCAGATGGTCCTCGACTTTGCCAAAGCCGGCAAAGACATGCGGCAGATGTGGAAGGACATGGGCTTCACCATGACCAACGGCAAGGACATGACGAGCGTCATGTACCGCATGGAAGGCGCCCCGATCTACGAACAAACCCTGGGCTCGGCCGATGCGATGCTGCTGCGTCTGCTGGCTGGCGACGAGACCGTCGGCGGCACCAAGGATCCCTATGACCCCCGCATCCACTTCGTGCTGATCAACGAAGCCTACAAGGCCGCCAATCCGGACAACAAGGAACTGGCCAAGTGGCTCGACGATCAATTGGCGATCTTCGACAGCATCTACGGCACGGGCAAGCGTCCGCGCTACATCGACGGCTACCTGAAGCTCAAGGAAGCCATCAAGCCCTGGGGCACGAAGTAAGCACATCGAGGATAGCGGCCATGGATAAACGCGATGCAGTCGTTCGGGAGGAATTCACCCGTCAGGCAGACGCGATGTCCACGGCCGCATTGTTCAACGATGAGACCATCCTCGACCGGATAGGCGAGGCGGCCGGCCTGAAAGCAGGGTCGCGTGCACTCGACGTCGCGTGCGGCCCCGGCATCGTGGTCGAGGCGCTGGCCCGTCGCGGCGGCGAGGTGGTCGGTTGCGACATCACGCCGGCCATGCTGGAAAAGACCCGCAGCCGCGCGGCGGCTGCGAGTCTCGACAACGTCACTTGTGTTCCCGGCCGCGCAGAGGCGCTGCCGTTCGAAAACGATTACTTCGATGTGGTGGTCTCGCGCTCCGCCGTCCACCATTTCTCAGACCCTGCCGCGGCCATTCGTGAAATGGCCCGCGTCGTCCGCCCGGGCGGTCGAGTAATCACGGTCGATGTCATGTCGGCAGAAGCCGCACAAGACAGCGCCCTGCACAATGCGCTCGAAACACTGCGCGATCCCTCCCATGTTCGGATGCTGCCGCGTACCGAACTGCATCGCACCCTGGCCGCTGCCGGTCTGCGCGTCGACAGCTGCGTCACCTGGGTGAACCACCGCGAATTCGGCGAATGGATGAAGATCGTGTCCGCGCCCGAACGCATCGAGCCGTTGAAGATCGTCATGACGGCGCTCGCAAGCAGCGGCGTCTGCGCGGGCATCGGACTGCATCTGGACAACGGCCGGCTGCTCTTCGACCACACCGCGGGCCTGACAGTGGCAAGCAAGCCTTGACGCACGCCCCTCCGGGCTGGAGTTCTCAGCAAGCAGTTGGCACGACAAAAGACACCGGCATCGGTGCCCTGCAGCCACGATGCTCGGACGCCGCGGACCAAGAAGCTGAAACCAGAACACTTGCCCGACCTGCTGCTGCCTGCGTCGCATCACTCGCCCCACCACCTCGCACGCCGATGCAGAGCGCATAGGCCGCTCCCGCCGCCGAAATCGGGGCGAGGCCATGGTATAAACGAGGTCCGGCCGTAAACCAGCCGAGCCGCGCGCCTCCCCATAAGAAGCCCGATCGAACGATCACGACGCCATGTCCGATGCATCTCCACGCCGCCTGGTCGCGATCATGTGCCTGTCGCAAGTGCTGGTGCAAATCGGGGCTTACGCCTGGCCCGCACTACTGCCGACGTTCATGCCGCTGTGGGGCCTCAGCTACAGCGAAGCGGGATGGATCACGGGCATCTTCTATGGCGCATATACGATCGCCGTACCATTCCTCGTCACCCTGACCGATCGTGTCGATCCGAAGAAGATCTATCTGTTCGGCGTCACGACGACGGCCTTGGGACATTTCGCCTTCGTCTATCTGGTCGATGGGTTCTGGGGCGCGCTCGGCGCCCGCATGCTCGCCGGCATAGGCTGGGCCGGCAGCTACATGACCGGCTTGAAGCTGCTCGCGGATCGAGTCGAAGGGCCCTTGATGGCGCGCGCGGTATCGGGCCACGCTGCCGGCGTGGGGATCGCCGGCGCCGTCTCGTTCCTGTTCGCGGATCGCATTGCGTCGATGTGGGGTTGGCAGATGGCCTTCGCCGTCTCGGGCATTTGCGCCTGCGCCGCCTTCGCGATGATCGTCGTGCTGGCGCCTTGGCAGCCCAGGCGCACCAAACAAGCGCAGCAGGCACCCTTGTTCAACTTCGGCCCGGTAATCCGCAACCGCCGCGCCATGGCTTACGCCGTCGCCTATTGCGTGCACACGTGGGAGATGAATGCACTGCGCGGGTGGGCGGTCGCCTTCCTCGCTTTCGTGGCCGCGTATTCCGCACCTGCCGACGTCTGGATATCTCCGGCTGCCGTCACGACAGTCATGGCGCTGGTGGGCACTGCGGCAAGCGTGCTGGGCAACGAAGCGTCGATCCGCTGGGGACGGGTGCGGATGATTCGAACCACGATGACGCTGTCGATCGTCTTGGGCCTGGTGATCGGCTTTGCAGGGGTTCTGAACTATTGGTTGGCGACCGCTCTGGTGATGGTCTACGGCATCCTGATATGGCTGGATTCATCATCGCTCACCGCAGGCACGACCACCAGCGCCGAGCCCTCACGCCGCGGTGCCACGCTCGCGATCCATTCCATGCTCGGATACGCCGGGGGCTTCGTCGGTCCGTTGGTGCTCGGCTGGACGCTCGATGCCATGGGCGGCATGTCCCAGAATGCTTGGGGCGTGGGATTCGCAGCCACCGCCATGGTCGTGCTCGCGGGCCGTATCGCGTTCGACCGCCTATCGGCTTCCGCCGCGAAACCCAGTCAGTGAAACAGTGTCACCGGAATCTCGCTCAGATGCACGACCTTGGTCGCCACTGAGCCGAGCACCGGATTGGCCATCGCGCCCATGCCTCGCGTGCCTGCGATGATCAGGCGACAGCCAGCACACGCGATACCCGAATCAGTCGTTCGCTCGCAAGGTCACTCGCACGCCCCCCTCGACCACTTCGAAGCTCGCGACGCGATAGTCCCTGCCGAACGCGCTGAGATCCTTCTGCTGCAGGGTGACCAGGGGGTAATTGCCGAGCAGCTCGCGCCCCAGCGCGGCCGCGAGACGGCCGGTCACTTCACGCAGGGCCGGCGGCACAGCCTCCAGATCGACGCTCTCGATTCGCGGCTCGAGGAGCATGACGCTACGGGCGGCTGCATCGTAACCGAGCGCCCCTGAAACGGCCGTGCGTCCCGTCAACGGACGGCTGGAGAACGGATGCGTCAGCGTTACGCCGAAGTCTGCCCGCAGACGCTGAGCGCCCGGCTCGGTCACCAGTTTCGGCTGACCGAGCTTGAGACTGAAAATCTCCAGGATCTTCTTCTCGTCTCCCAGTCGCCGCGACAACGCTTCGTTGAGCTTTTCCACGGGAACGATCACGACGCGCTGCTGCAAGGGGAGCTGGGCGCAGCCTGCAGCAAGCGCCACGCACAGAACCAAAACGCCCAGCCTCATCGAGTGCCTCATGATTTCTTTTCCTGGTTGCGTCGCTTCGCGAACTCACGGGCCCAAGTGTACCGGCAACGAGCGTCCCACCCTGCGCCCCGGGCGGCAACATGGCGGAACGCACGTCGAGACGCTAATATCCAACGACCGCCTGCAGGGCGCATCGTTCTGCAACGGCTCGCGCTGCTTCGGCAGATGGGCCCGGCAGCAGACGTGACGGGCGGCACCCCGACCGCAAAGCACACAGCCAGAGCATCCGCATCCCTATGGACGGCAGTCAACGCACCGTAACCCGCCAGCAGGCGTTCAACACCTCGCCCCTGGCGAAGCGCCTCACTCGCCTCACAACCAAGGCCTCGTGCGACTACGGCATGATCGGCGAGGGTGACAAGGTGATGGTGTGCCTGTCGGGAGGCAAGGACAGCTACACCATGCTCGATGTGCTGCTCACGCTGCAGGAGCATGCGCCCTTCAGATTCGAACTCATCGCCGTCAATCTGGACCAGAAGCAGCCGGGGTTCCCCGAGGACGTTCTGCCACGCTATCTGGACGAGGTCGGCGTGCCCTACCGCATCGAAGTCCAGGACACCTACAGCATCGTCAAGCGGGTGATTCCCGAGGGCAAGACGATGTGCTCGCTGTGTTCCCGCCTTCGCCGCGGAGTGCTCTACCGAGTCGCGCGCGAACTGGGGGCGACGCGAATTGCCCTGGGCCACCACCGCGACGACATCCTGACGACACTCTTCCTCAACATGTTCTTCGGCTCCAAGTTGAAGACCATGCCGCCGAAACTAGTCAGCGACGACGGCTCGAACGTCGTCATCCGCCCGCTGTACTACTGCAAGGAAAAGGATCTCGCCGCGTATGCGCGCCTGCGCGATTTTCCGATCATTCCTTGCACCCTGTGCGGCTCGCAAGACAATCTGCAGCGCCAGGTCGTCAAGGAGATGCTGCAAGGCTGGGAGCGCAAGCATCCAGGGCGCCTGGACAACATGCTGCGCTCGCTGCAGAACGTCGCCCCTTCCCATCTGGCCGACTCGCGCCTGCACGATTTCGCCGCGCTCGAAGCCACGCACGTGCCGATGCCGGATGGGGATATCGCTTTCGACGACGAGCCCTTGCCGGCGGACGATTTTCCGATCGCCATAGCCGCGGCTGCGAACAAGGGCTGCTCTACGGCGTCGTGAACACTGCGATCGTACGACGATGCGATCTGCGATAGTTTATTTCGATCGCCTCCCACGCCTAAACTGTCCAAGCGGTCTGCTGCCGGCGACCGATGATCTTGACGGAGAGTTCCGATGACGCTGCTGCTCGCAGGCCTGTTCCTCTTCCTCGGTGTGCATTCGGTGCGCATCTTCGCCGAGGACTGGCGCCAGCGGCAGATTGCGCGCTCGGGCGAGGCCCCCTGGAAGATCGTCTACTCGCTCATCTCCCTCGCTGGCTTCGTGCTGATCGTCTGGGGATACGGTTCGGTCCGCGCAGACCCGAGCGGCATCACGCTGTGGAATCCGCCGCAATGGACCCGCCACGTAGCCTCCCTGCTCACTTTGCCGGCATTCATCCTGGTCGCTGCAGCCTACGTTCCCGGGTCCCGCATCAAGGCAGCGATCGGCCATCCGATGATCGTCGGTGTAAAGCTCTGGGCATTGGCCCACCTCCTCGCCAACGGCCGTTTGGGGGATCTGGTCTTGTTCGGCGCCTTCCTCTTATGGGCGGTGGTCGATTTCCGGGCTGCCCGTATTCGCGACCGCGGCGCCGGTATCCGTCGTGCCGCCGTCGGGGTATCCCGCGACTTCATCGCTATAGCCGTCGGCGTGGCGCTTTGGATGGCGTTCGCTTTTCATCTCCACGCCTGGCTGATCGGCGTCCGGCCCTTCGGATGAACCGAACGCCGAAATCTTTTCCAGCCCGCAAGCGATGAGTGCGCCGCGCGCCACGGCAGCCTTGAGCCGTGGCGAATTCATTACGCTGGTCTTCACGCTCACCGCTGCGCATACGCTGGGCACGATCGCGACGATGACTTTGCCGGCCATCGCGCCGATCGCGGCGCAGGCCTATGGCGTACCGGTCTACATGGTCGGGTACCAGGCCATCTTCCTCGCTTTAGGGATCATCATCGCGCTGGTCTTCGGCGGCAATCTGTCGCTGCGTTGGGGAGCGACCCGCGTCAATCAGGTCGGCTTGGTGCTGCTGGCAGCCGGCACCGCCATGCTCAGCATCCCGAGCGTGCTCACGGCCATGCCGGCGGCTCTGAGCGTAGGCATCGGCTACGGCGCACTGACGCCGTCGGCATCGCATATCCTGGTCCGGTTCACCCCTGCCCATCGGCGCAACGTCGTATTCTCGATCAAGCAAAGCGGCGTGCCCCTGGGCGGCGTTCTGACCGCCATGATCATGCCGGCGATCGCCATCACCGTGGGCTGGCAGTGGGCCCTGTGGATCGACGCCATCGCGGCGTGCGTCATGGCGCTGCTGATGGAGCGCTGGCGCAAGCGGTGGGACGACGATCGGGTGCCATCCACGCCTCTGGCCGCGAGCCCCTTGGGCTCCATGGAGATCATCTGGCGTCAATCGAGGCTGCGGCTGATGGCCATCGGCGGCGCCGGCATCGTCGTCAGCCAGATCTGCATGCAGAACTACACCGTCGCCATGTTCTACGAGGAGTTCTCGCTGTCCCTGGTCGAGGCGGGGCTGATCCTGACCGTCGCGCAAGTGGGTGGCGTATGCGGACGATTGTTCTGGGGCTGGTATGCCGACCGCATCCACGATGCGCTTCTGGTGCTCTTGCTGCTGGCGGCGACCCTCATCGTCACCACGCTGTGCATGGCCATGCTGTCATCCGCATGGCCCAAGCCAATGGTCTATGCGCTGTTCTTCGTGCTGGGCATGACGGCAAGCGGCTGGAACGGCGTCTTCCTCGGCGAGGTCGCTCGCCTTGCGCCGCATGGGCAAGTCAGCCCGGCCACCGGGGGTGCGCTTTTTTTCGTCAACGTCGGCAGCATCGCCGCGCCGATCCTGTTCGCCACCGCCTACACCACGCTCGGCAGCTACAGCACGAGCTTCGGCTTGCTGGTGCTGCCATCGATCGCCGCAGTCATTTGCATGTATCAGGCGCGGCGCCTCGTCGCAGCGCCTGTGGGGATCGCGAAGGGCGAAAAAAAACCGCAGTCGTGAAGAACTGCGGTTTCGGTGTTGCAGACCCGCGACGAGCTACATCGGCTTGATCTGCGAAGCCTGTTTGCCCTTGGGGCCGGTTTTCACTTCGAAGCTGACTTTCTGGTTCTCTTGCAGGGTCTTGAACCCGTTCGCTTGGATTTCGGAGAAATGCGCGAACAGATCTTGTCCGCCATCGTCCGGCGTGATGAATCCATAGCCCTTTGCTTCGTTGAACCACTTCACGGTTCCAGTTGCCATGCGACGTCCCGAAAAGATTAGAACCCGGACGCTTCATCTGATCTCAGCGTCCCCAACGCATCCCATGATCGCCGAAGGTACAGACTTGGCACTGCGCTGTGGCAGACGCCGCGGAAACTGCTTTCGGTTTCGATCGGACGCGCGCTCAAGATACGGTAAATATTTTCGACCGACAACGGCTTTGCCACCAGAAAATGGTAGGCAGTCTCGCCGGTAGAATGCTGCTCTGAGCCAGAGCACCCTCTCAAAAAAACTTCCGAGGCCTTATGTCCATCGATACCCAAGCCATCGCCGAACAACTCTTTCGCGCCCGCCAAGAGCAACGTCGCGTCGTTCTGAGCGGACCTCGTCCTGCGAGCGCCGACGAGGCATACGCAGTACAGCAGGCGGTCGGGCGCCTGCTGGGCCGTACCGCAATCGCATGGAAGGTCGGTGCGCCCGATGCAAGCACCACACCGAACGCCGCGCCGATCTATGAAGTCCTGCAAAGTCCGGCCCGAATCGCAGCGAACCGTCTGCACATGATCGGGGTGGAAGCCGAGATCGCCGCCGTGTTCGCCAGCGATCTCCCCATGCGGCAGGCTCCGTACAGCGAAGCCGAGGTGATGGCGGCCGTCGATTCGGTATGTGTGGCGATCGAAGTCTGCGACAGTCGTCTGGCCGACTGGCAAAGCGCAGACGACCCCACCAAGCTCGCCGATCATCAACTCAATTTCGCCCTCGTGCTGGGAGACGGCACACGAGCCTTCGAGGGGATCGACTACGCTCGTATGCAGGTGCGCACCCTGGTCGATGGGCAATTGCTCAAGGAGGGAACAGGCACCCACGCCGTCGGCAATCCGCTCGTTCTGCTGCCATGGCTCGCGAACCATGCGCGCACTCGAGGCGGTATCGCCAAAGGAGCGATTGCCACCACGGGCGCATGGCTGGGAATGCACACCGTGGCACCCGGCGCGGATGTCCTCGTGGAGTTCCCGTCGATCGGCAGTGCGCGGGTATCGTTTCCCGCGGGATGAGGCTCGAAGGAGTTCTCGCCCCGAGAACTTCGATGGAATGAACGACTCGGGAAGCTAGTGTCCTGAGTCAGAGATTCGTTGACGGATGGTCGAACGAAGTCGCCGATGCAGACGGCATAGAAGGGTCGAGATCGGCGTCAGACGCGGAGGATACCGCAGCCAAGTTGGACACCTGCCAAGGATTTCCGCCAAAGTATGGCGCCGTTTCTCGGCGCTTTTGTTCAGCGAATTTCTGCCTCAGCACACTAGCACAGTTCGACTTCGAGGTTGTCGATCAGCCGCGTCGAGCCGAGCCGGGCCGCAGCAACGATGACCAGGTGCGTATCGTCGGGCGTGCCCTCCTGCAAGTCGGCCTGGCGCCTCACGGCGATGTAGTCGGGTCGCCATCCATGGCGGGCCAACTCGGCCATGCCTTCGAGCTCGATACGCTGGATCTCGCGGTTGCCCGCCTGCAGTTCATCGCGCATCTTGCACAGTATCGCGTACAGGCGGGGCGCCTCCTTGCGCTGCTCCACCGACAAGTATTGATTGCGGGAAGACAGCGCCAAGCCGTCGGAGGCTCTCACCGTTTCTGCGGGAATGATCTCGATCGGCAGCGCGAATTGGCGCACCATGTCGCGCAGCACGATGTACTGCTGGTAATCCTTCTTGCCGAAGATGGCCGAGTGCGGCCTGACCATGTTGAAGAGCTTCAGCACCACGGTCGCGACCCCGCGGAAGTGCTTGGGCCGGGCGGCACCCTCGAGGATGTGCTCCAGATCCGAAGGCTCGACCACGAAGGTCTGCGGCTCGGGGTAGATCTCGCGTTCGTCGGGAACGAACACGACGTCGACACCGGCGGCACGGCATTGGTCGAAATCACCCTGCAGCGTGCGCGGATAGCGTTCGAAGTCTTCTCTGGGGCCGAACTGCAGGCGATTCACGAATACGCTGACCACGGTGCACGCCGCGCGCGGCTTGGCGATATCGATCAGTTGTATGTGACCCTGATGCAGGTTGCCCATCGTCGGCACGAACACATTATTCGGCACGCGCTCTAGGCGTTCACGCAAAGCAGCAACGGAGTGGATGACGTCCATGGGGGATTTCGAATCAAATTGTGACGAGGACTAGCGGCGCAAAGCCGTCGGAACGGCCCCTAGAAGCTGTGCTCGGGGCCAGGAAACTCCTTAGCCTTCACTTGCTTCACGTAGGCCTCGACGGCGCCCTGGATACTGCTTGCACCGGCCATGAAGTTCTTGACGAACTTGGCCTTCTTTCCGGGATAAACGTCCAGCATGTCATGCAGCACCAGCACCTGCCCATCGCACTCGACCCCCGCACCGATGCCGATCGTGAGGGCCGAGGCCTTGCGCGTGACCTCGGCAGCGAGTTTGGCGGGCACCGCTTCGAGCACGATCAAGCCTGCGCCCGCCGCGGACAACGCCTCCGCATCGGCGACCAGTTGACGCGCGGCGCGCTCTTCCCGACCCTGCACGCGGTAGCCGCCCAACTGATGGACCGACTGCGGCGTCAGACCGATGTGCCCACAGACCGGGATGCCGCGATCGACCAGAAAGGCGACGGTTTCGACCATGACGGCGCCTCCCTCCAGTTTCACCATCTGCGCCCCCGCAGCCATCAGCTTCGCCGCGTTCTCGAAAGCCTGGGCGGGGCTGATCTGGAAACTGCCGAAGGGCATGTCGGCGACGATGAATGCACGCTTGCATCCTCGCGCCACGCAGCGCGTGTGATAAACCATGTCATCGATGCTGACGGGCAATGTCGAGTCGTGCCCTTGAATCACATTGCCGAGCGAATCGCCGATCAGCAGAGTGTCGACACCCGCTTGATCGAGCAGACTGGCGAAGCTCGCATCGTAGCAAGTCAGCATCGTGACCTTGCTGTCATCCTGCGCCATCTTCTGCAACGCGGCGAGTGTTACGCGCACTTTGAGGCTCTCCTCCAACTATCCCAGGCTGAAATATTCGCGAGGCCCTTTCAGCCCCCGTATGCGCTGCAACAATAATTCAAAGTCGGCATCGCGATCAACAAAGTTGAGATTATCAGAATTCACGATCAGCAGCGGCGCGGCGCTGTAGTCATGGAAGAAGCGTGCATACGCCGACGACAAGCGCGTGAGATAGTCGAGTGCGAGGCCGCGCTCGTAGTCGACGCGGCGCTTGCGCACGCGCTCGAGCAACGTGGCAGGCGATGCCTGCAGATAAATCACCAGATCCGGCACCGGTGCATGCGGGCGAACGTGACCATATACACCCTCGTAGAGAGCCAACTCGGGCGCGTCCAGATTGATCGCGGCGAACAGCGGATCCTTGTCGAGCATGAAGTCGGCGACCGTGACTCGGTTGAGCAGGTCACCCTCACTCAAGGCTCGAACTTGATCCACCCGCTGCAGAAGAAAAAAAAGTTGTGCAGCCAATGCGTAGCGGGCGGGCTCCTGGTAGAAGCCGGGCAAGAAGGGGTTCGAGCCCGGGTCTTCCAGCAATTCGCGGCCGTTCAGTTCCAAGGCGAGCTTGCGGGCAAGCGTGGTCTTGCCCGCGCCGACCGGGCCTTCGATCACGATGTATTTGCGAGCGCCCGCGGCGGACGGTTGATTCGGATTACGCATGACCGATCGGCTCCACACCTTGAGTATCGATGCCCGCAAGAAGCTGCGCGACAGTTCCATATCCTGGAATGACCGCTTGCGGATGAATCTCCGACAACGGCACCAGGACGAACGCACGCTCATGCATGCGCGGATGAGGCACCACCAAATCCGGCTCGAAGATGCGCTCCTGGCCGTAGAGCAGCAGATCGAGATCCAGAATGCGCGGCCCGTTCGCAATGCCACGTTGGCGACCCCGAGCCTGCTCGATCGCAAGAAGGGCTTGCAACAACGCTCGCGGCGTCAGCTCGGTCTCCAGGTGCGCCACGGCATTCACGAAGTCGGGCTGATCCGCATAACCCCAGGGTGTCGACCGGTACAGGGACGAGCTACGAACGAGGCGGCACGAGGCAATCCCCCTCAAAGCGACGAGGGCGCTGCGAATCTGCTCAGCCGGATCGTCCAGATTGCTGCCAAGCCCGATAAAGGCCGCATGGCTGTCTTGCTGCTGCAAGATCACATGCTCGCATCGGCTTGAACCGCGGAAGCACTGCCAGACTCAGCCGGGCGTTTGCGACGTCGCCGGCTTCGCTTGGGCTCCGAATCACGCAGCAACATCGTTTCGCGCTCGGTCGGCGTCGCCTGCTGGAACCTGCGCCACCAGTCGCCGAGTTCGGCTTCGAGTTCGCCCGAATCGCAGCGCAACTGGAGGAAATCGTAGGCGGCGCGGAAACGTGGGTGTTCGAGCACGCGGAAGGGCCGCTTGCCGGTTCGATTCTCGAGCCGATGCTGAAGCGCCCAGAGATCCTTCATATCGGTCGTGAATCGACGCGGGATGGCGAGTTGTGCAGTCTGCGTATCGAGCACTTGATCCATGGCGAGGAACAGCGCAGGCATCGCGGCCATGCCGCCATCGCGCAGCTTCTTGCTGGTGGCCAGCACCTCGTGCCAGAGCAAGGCCGCGAAGAGGAATCCGGGCGACACCGGCTTGCCTTCGAGCACCCGCACGTCGGTGTTGTTGAGGGCGAGCATGACGAAGCGCTCGCCGAGCGGCTGCTCCAAAATCACGTCGAGCAAGGGCAGCAATCCGTGATGCAGCCCTTCGCGCCGCAGCCGCATCACGCATTGGGTCGCATGACCCGACAGCAGCAGCTTGAGCATCTCGTCGAACAATCGCGCCGGCGGGACATTGGCCAGCAGCGATGCAAAGGGCCGTATCGGAGCGAGCGTCGCCTTCTCGATCTCCAGGCCGTAGCTCGCCGCAAAGCGCACGGCCCGCAGCATCCGTACCGGATCCTCGCGGTACCGAACGGCGGGATCACCGATCATGCGCAGCCGCTTCTTCTTCAGATCGGCGACGCCGTTGTGGTAATCGATGATCTCCTGCGTGGACGGATCGTAAAAAAGCGCGTTGATCGTGAAATCGCGGCGAGCGGCATCATCGGGCTGGGTGCCATAGACATTGTCACGCAACAGACGGCCGTGCTCGTCGGTATGGGATTCGTCCTTGCCCTCGCTCGGCTGCTCGGGATCATGCCCGCGTCGGTAGGTGGCTACTTCGATGGTTTCGCTGCCGCACATGCAGTGCACGAGGCGAAAGCGCCTGCCGATGATGCGCGAACGACGAAATGCACTGCGCACCTGTTCCGGATGCGCGTCGGTAGCCAGATCGAAATCATTGGGCTGCTTGCCTAGCAGCAGATCGCGCACCGCCCCGCCGACGACGAAGGCCTTGTAGCCATTGCTCTGCAGGGCTTCGACGACACGCCTGGCACAGGGACTGATGCCCTCGCGCGAGATTCCGTGGGACGAGAACGAGATGACCTTGGGTTTGGCCGAACCACGGGAGAAGACGCGCCGCAAAAGGCTTCGGATCATTGCTTTGAGAATCGAGGAGTGGGCACAAGCGTGGCCCGTGAAAAAAGGCTCGTTGGGATAACCGGCGCGACGCGCATCGTGATGCACCACCGCCGAACGCATCGATTATACCGTCCGCCAGCCGCTGGACCGACCGAAAATCGAGCCACTAGGCCGATCCCGACCCGGCGCCGTGCAAACGCAAGATCGGCCAGCCGCGATCGAGCGCGTGCGCTTCGAGCCTCGGATCCGGATCGACGACCACGGGATGGCTCACCAATTCGAGCAGCGGCAAATCGTTGGCCGAATCACTGTAGAACCAGGTTTCGGCGAATTGTCCCAGGACCAACCCCTGGCTCTGGAGCCAGCCGTGCAGCCGCGCGACCTTGCCTTCGCGAAAGCACGGCAGCCCTGAGACGCCACCGGTAAAGCACCCGTCGGACTCCTCGGGCACGGTAGCGACGAGGTGTTCGATGCCGAATTCGCGTGCGATCGGGGCAGTGACGAAACTGTTGGTCGCCGTGATGATGACGCGCAGATCGTGGCGATGCCGCTCGACGAGATCGCGAGCGCCGGCACTGATCATCGGCCGGATCTTCGTCTGCATGAAGCCCCGATGCCACCGATCGAGTTGCTCGCGCGAATACTGCGCCAGCGGCTTCAACTGGAACGCGAGAAATTCGTGGATGTCGAGCACGCCTGCCTTGTACTGCTCGTAGAACTGCAGATTGCGTGCCTCGTAAAGATCGCGCTCGAGCACGCCCTGGTCGATCAGGAACTGCGCCCATTCGTAATCCGAATCTCCGGCGAGCAGCGTGTTGTCGAGATCGAACAAGGCAAGTCGTTTCATGGGAGCTCCGAGTCTGGGTGGGCTTGCCTGAGCACCTCGCGAACCAACGGAAGCGTGATGGCACGCCGTTCTTCCAGGGAATAGCGATCCAACCGATCCACCAGTGCCAACAGGGAGGGCAAGTCCCGGCGCGAATGCCGCAGAACGTAATCTTGCACCTCGACCGGCAATTGGAAGCCGCGAGCGAGCGCGTGCGCGCGCATCGCTGCAGCCTTTTCATCGTCGGTGAGTGCGTGTATTTCGTAGACCAGCCCCCAGGCCAGCCGCGTCGCCAGATCGGCTCGAACGCCCAAGGCCGCAGGCGGCGCGCTGCCGCTGGTAAGCAGGGCGCCCAGGCCGCCATCGCGAATCCGGTTGTAGAGGGCGAACAAGGCGTGCTGCGCGTCTGCGTCGAGCCGATCCACATCGTCGAGCACGACTGTCTGGTCTTCGCGCATGTCGGCGAGCTGTTGCGCTGTCACAGGGGCTTTCAATGCAGTGACCAGACGAGCACTGTTGCGTGTCGAGCGCGCAACTGCACCGAGCAGATGAGAACGACCGCTACCCGCCCCGCCCCAAACATAGATGAACCGATCGGCTCCCGCACCGTCGGCGAAAGCGCGCAACGCACAGAGAACCTCGGCATTGTGCCCAGGCACGAAATTGCCGAACGAGGGTTCGGGAGACGACGAAAGAGACAAGGCCAGCTGCTTCACGGGGCCACCGAACTCAAGAGCGGTAAATCGGACTCACCAGGTAGTCTTGTCGCACGTGCCGCAGCCAGACCAGCAAAGCCGCGCTGGCGGGCAAAGCAAGCAAGATCCCGAAAAAGCCGAAAATCTGCCCGAACGCGAGCAGCGCAAAGATGACCGCCAATGGATGCAAGCCGATGCGATCACCCACCAACCAAGGTGTGACGACGAAGCCTTCGAGGAGTTGCCCGACGGCGATCGCGATCCACACAGGAATTGCTCCTGCGAGCGACCCGAATTGCATGATGGCGGTAATCGTGGCAAGCACCAGCCCGATCGTGACGCCCAGATACGGCACGAAGACCAAAATGCCGGTCACGATGCCGATGGGCAGCGCGAACTCAAGCCCCGCCACCCAAAGCGCCACACAGTAATACACACTCATCAGCACCATGACCGAGAGCTGCCCGCGCAGAAACTCCGCGAGCACGGCATCCACTTCTCGAGCGAGGGTGGAGATGCGCCCATGCCAGCGTCTCGGAATGAGCTGATCGATGCGTTCGACCAGCAAACCCCAGTCGCGCAGCAGATAGAAGAGCACCACCGGCACCAACACCAGATTGGCGAAGAACCCGACGATCGCCATGCCGCCGAGTGTCAGCGAGGAAAGAATCTTCTCCGGCAGTCCCTCGCTGTTCTTGACGCCGTCGGTAATGAGCCTTCTCATCGTTTCGCTGTCGAGCTGGATGTTGAGACCGGTCTTTTCCCGCAGCCACGGCAGCAGTTCGCCGTTGATGCGCTCGATGAAGCCCGGCATGCGTTCGACGAGCAAGGTAGCCTCCTTGATCACCAGCGGCAGCAGGATCAGAAACAATGCGACCAGCAAAGCCAGGAGCAACAACAGCACCACCACGGTTGCGAGCGCCCTCGGCAGGCGCCGCCGCTGCAGGCGCGTGACCAGAGGATCGCAGATATATGCCAGGATCGCCGCAAGCAGAAAGGGCGCGAGAATGGGCGACAGCAGGTAGAGCATCAGCCCGCCGACGACAGCCAGTCCTAGCAGAAAGATGTAGTGGAGATCGGTGTCTTTGCTCTTTAGCATTTGGAGTAGAATCAATCTCGGTGAGGAGCCGGTCACCAGGCTGTACGGTTTGGCATGACTCGAGGGATGCATCTTCGGTTGCCGCCGCGGCTCGCGCTCATCGAACGATCGAACTTCGCCGCTTCCGACGGCTGCCGCTCGGTGCCGCGCGCCTCGATGCTATTCTAATTGACTGCCGGCTCCGCCGGCCTCTTTTGTTGTGCCGCATGAAGGCGTCTTGTGCCGTACTTCAGAACGGGCACTCTCCTACTCGCTTCGGAGTCCAATCTTGTCATCCGCCAAACCATCCGAGCCCTCTCTTTCGTACCGTGACGCTGGCGTCGATATCGACGCCGGAGACAGGCTGGTCGAGCGCATCAAGCCGCTCGCCGCCCGCACCCGTCGCGACGGCGTGCTGGCGGGCATAGGCGGTTTCGGCGCGCTGTTCGAAATCGGCGCCAAGTATCGCGAACCCGTGCTCGTCTCGGGGACGGACGGCGTCGGCACGAAACTCAAGCTCGCGTTCCAGCTCGATCAGCACGACACCATCGGCATCGACCTGGTAGCCATGAGCGTCAACGACATTCTCGTCCAGGGTGCGGAACCGCTGTTCTTCCTCGACTATTTCGCCTGCGGCAAGCTCGACGTCGACATCGCGGCACGCGTAGTCGGCGGCATCGCGAAGGGCTGCGAACAGGCCAATTGCGCGCTCATCGGTGGCGAGACGGCCGAGATGCCCGGGATGTACGCCTCGGGCGAATACGATCTCGCCGGCTTCGCAGTCGGCGTGGTGGAGAAGTCTCGCATCATCGACGGTCGCTCGATCGCCGCGGGCGACAGCGTCATCGGCCTAGCCTCGAGCGGGCCGCACTCCAACGGCTATTCCCTCATTCGCAAGATCATTGCCGAGCGCCAGTCCGATCTGAGCGCCATCGTTGGCGATCAGCCGCTCGGTCGGGCCTTGATGGCCCCCACACGCATTTATGTGCGCAGCATGCTGACGCTGCTCCAGAGCGTGCCTGTCAAAGGCATGGCGCACATCACCGGAGGCGGCCTCACAGAGAATCTGCCGCGCATACTGCCCGGCGCGGCCCAAGCCGTATTGCACTCCTCGAGCTGGTCGCTGCCGCCGCTGTTCGCATGGCTTCAGCAAGCCGGAAACATCGCATGGCCGGAGATGTACCGCACCTTCAACTGCGGCATTGGCATGGCGCTGGTCGTCGCTGCAGACCATGTCGAAGCAGCCCTGGCCTCTTTGCGCCAGAGCGGCGAGCAGGCCGTCGTGATCGGCCAAGTGCGCGACGCGCGCCCGGACGAGCCGCGAACCGTCATCGCATGAAGACATGCGTCATTCTGATCTCGGGCCGCGGCAGCAACATGCAGGCGATCCTGCGCGCCCAGCCGCCACTGCGAATCGCAGCCGTCCTCAGCAATGATCCGCAGGCGCCCGGCCTGGAGATCGCACGTGCAGCCGGCGTCGCCACAGCCGCCGTGGATCATCGCAGATTCGACGATCGGGCGCGCTTCGATGCCCGCCTGATCGAAGAGATCGATGGCTTCGCGCCCGATCTCGTCGTGCTTGCGGGCTTCATGCGCATCCTCGGGCCCGCCTTTGTCCAGCATTACGCAGGACGGCTGGTGAACATTCATCCATCCTTGCTTCCGGCTTTCCCCGGCCTGCACACACACAGGCGCGCGCTGGAGAGCGGTGTGCGCCTGCATGGCTGCACGGTTCACTTCGTGACTGCCGAGGTCGATCACGGCCCCATCATCATCCAGGCCGCCGTGCCGGTGATGCCGGACGACGACGAAGACACTCTTGCGGCGAGGGTGCTCGAACAGGAGCATCGGATCTATCCCCAAGCGCTCGCATGGCTCGCGAACGAGACCGTCTCGCTCACCCCCGAAGGACGAGTGACCTTCCCCCATGCGAACCGTGCCGCAGCCTTGATCTCGCCGACGCTCGATTCATGACTCTGCGATCCGCCCCCCGAACCGCCCTCGACGTTCGCGCCCCAGATCGCAGCGCCGAAGCGCCGGGGATGGCCGCTTGACGCCGTGGCGCTCCGGCCGCGGCGCATTCTCTGGATCAGCGCGGCCTTGTCGCTCGCGCTGCACGTCATCGTGCTGTCCGGATTGCCAAGCTTGACCGTCACCCCCGAAACCGCCACGCCGCCCTTGCGCACGCAGTTCCTTCGCATCGAGCTGCCTGCTGCGCCGGCCGCTCCGTCAGCACCCGAAAAAACACCTCCCAAACCCGCCCCGAGCGCCCAGACGCCACGCGCGGCACAGCCGGCGACTGCCCCCACCCCAGTCATCCTCGAGCCCTCGGAGAGCGCCATGGCAGTGCCAGAAGCGCTTCCAGTCACGGAGGAGGTAGCCGCCACCTCCGCACCCGAGCCGGAACCCGAGCCCCAGGCAACGCCACGCCTTGCGCAAGCCGCCCCCCAAGCCGACATTCCGCAGGTGTCCGAACCCCTGGCGGATGCAGGCGTGACCGAGCAGGTGCTTTTGCCGCCATCCGGCGAAATCACCTACGAACTATCCTTCGGCACGGACAAGTTCAGCATCGGCCGTTCGGTTCAAACCTGGTCGATCGACGAATCGACCTACCGCCTGACAAGTTTTTCCGAGACGACCGGCCTGGCCCGCTTGCTCAAGCCCTATCAATATTCATACGTGAGCGAGGGGCGCGTGGAAGCCGGTGACTTGAAGCCCGAATCGTTTTCCGTGCGACGCGGACGCGAAGGCGAACGCCAGGCCACGGCGAAGTTCGATTGGGCGCGCCGCGAATTGACTTTCGGTCCGATCGCGACACCCCGTACCGTGCCGCTAGAGAAAGGCACCCACGATCTGCTCTCCTTCATCTATCAGCTGGCGCGCAAGCCCATCACACCCGGCCGGATGCAGTTCGTCCTCACCACGGGCACCAAGGTCGAGACCTTCGTGCTCGAGGTCGGCGCCGATGAACAGATCGATCTCCCCCTGGGGCTGGTGCGAGCCATCCCGGTGAAACAGATCGGCGCGCCAGGCGAGGAGCGGATGGAATTGTGGCTTGCCTACGAGGCGCCTCGCCTGCCGCTTCTCATCCGTTTTTTCGACCGCGCGGGCAAGATGAGCGTCGAGCAACTAGCCAACAAGATTTCCACCCATGGCACCTAAAAATCAGCCTACTCCCAAGCGTTTCCAGCGTCCCACCTCCAAACCACGCTCTCCCTTGAGACGCCCGGCGCCTGGTCACGACGCACAGCGTACGCGCTCGTTGCCTCATGAGGTGCGCCCAGCGCTGCTCCAACTCGGCACACAAGCTCTCGCCGAGGCCCTGACGTTCGCGACCCCAGCCGATATGGTGCTGCGCCGATTCTTTCGAGAACATCCCCAGCTGGGCCGGCGCGACCGAGGCGTCATCGCCGAGGCGGTTTTCGCCGTGCTCAGGCGCCTGAGCACCTTCACCGAACTCGCGGCAGGACGAGACCCTCGGCATCTCTTCTTGCTGGGGGTCAGACAGCGCGGCGCGGGCGACGAGCCCTTGCTGGAGCCGATGGTCTCTGCGGAGGAGCGGGATTGGCTCGCTCAGGCAGAGCGCATCGACACGGACACCATGTCCCTCGCGGCACGGGCCGAACTGCCCGAGTGGGTCATCGAGCTCCTGAGCCGCGCATCCACCGACGAGCAAATCCTGGAGTTGGGTCGCGGCATGCAGTCCGCAGCACCGCTGGACCTGCGGGTGAACGTTTTGTCATGCACCCGCGAGGAGGCGATCGCCGCGCTGGAGGAGACCGGAATCTCGGCACAGGCTACCTGCTATTCGCCGGTCGGTCTGCGCGTGCGCGGAAAGCCTGCTTTGGAACAGCACGCCCTTTACCTGTCCGGACGCATCGAAGTGCAGGACGAAGGCAGCCAGTTGCTCGGTTACCTGCTGGCGCCCAGACGCCGCGAAATGGTCGTGGACTTCTGCGCCGGCGCGGGTGGCAAGACGCTTCTCCTGGGCGCGATGATGCGTTCCGAGGGACGCTTGTACGCGTTCGATGTGTCGTCTCAGCGCATCCACCGGTTGCGTGCCCGCGTCGCTCGGTCGGGCCTGAGCAATGTGCAACCCGAAGTCGTGGCTCACGAGCACGATACGCGGCTCAAGCGACTGGCCGGAAAAATCGATCGCGTACTCGTCGATGCGCCTTGCACCGGATTCGGCACGCTCCGGCGCAATCCCGACCTCAAGTGGCGCCAACAACCCTCGGATCTTTCCGCGCTGCAAGACAAACAGGCCCGCATCCTGGAGGCCGCAGCCAAGCTGCTCAAACCTGGCGGCAGACTGGTCTACGCGACCTGCAGTTTCCTCCCCGCCGAGAACGACGCGATCGTGGACGCCTTCGTCTCAGCGCATCCGCAATTCAGAGAACTCGATTGCACCGAGCTGCTGGCGCGCCAAGACATCGCGATCGATTGCGGCCCTCGCCTTCGCTTGCTGCCTCATCGACATGGCACCGACGGCTTCTTTGCCGCCGCGTTCGAGCGGATCAAGCCAGAGGACTCGTCGCACCCGCCAAGCCCCGAGGGAGCGCTACCTCGGTCTAGATCCGGGCGATAACGTACGTTGCTCTAGGGTCCTCAAGTTGCTTACTCGTTCGGTGTATGCGCCAGATCAATCCATGTGCGTATAAAGAGCGATCTTTTCTCGCCGGCAACTTCGTTTCCGGTAGAATCCTTCGCCGTTAGCCCTTAAAGGCGGAGAACTACTGATGATTCAAGGCGTTTTAGACTTGCCCTGGTGGGGATATATCGTCGTGACCCTGGTGGTCACGCATATTACGATCGCTGCCGTGACGATATTCCTGCATCGCCACCAAGCGCACCGGGCTCTTGATCTGCACCCCATCCCAAGCCATTTCTTTCGCTTCTGGCTGTGGCTGACGACCGGCATGGTCACCAAGGAATGGGCCGCCATCCATCGCAAACACCACGCCAAATGCGAAACCCCGGAAGACCCGCATAGCCCCATGGTCTACGGCATCAAGAAGGTCATGCTCGAAGGCACCGAGCTCTACCGCGCCGAGTCGAAGAATCTCGAGACCATGGAGCGCTACGGCCATGGCACCCCGGACGATTGGATCGAACGCAACCTGTACACCAAGTACAGCGCCCGCGGGGTTGCCCTCCTGTTGGTCTTGAATGTGATCCTCTTTGGCCCGATCGGGCTCACGATCTGGGCTGTGCAGATGGCGTGGATTCCTTTCTTCGCCGCCGGCATCATCAATGGCGTCGGGCACTATTGGGGCTATCGCAACTTCCAGTCTGCCGATACGAGCCGGAACGTGTTGCCGTGGGGCATCATCATTGGCGGCGAAGAGTTGCACAACAACCACCATGCCTATGCGACATCGGCCAAGCTCTCCAATAAATGGTACGAGTTCGACATCGGCTGGCTCTACATCCGCATTCTCGAAATGCTCGGCTTGGCGCGGGTCAAGAAGATCGCGCCTCGAGTGAAGCTGGCGCAGGCCAAGCAGGTAGCCGATGCGGAGCTGCTGCAGGCGGTCATCACCCATCGCTACGATGTGATGGCACGCTATGCATCGGCGCTCAAGGAAACCTGGCACTCCGAGCTGCAGAAGCTTCGTGCCGGCGCCGCCGACCGTGCCGAAGGTGAATGGCGCAGACTGAGAAGTTGGCTGCACTTCGACGCGACAGGCATCCCCCAGCAGGAGAGGGAGCGCGTAAGCGAAACGGTCAAGGACAACAACGTGTTGAGCACCGTCCACTCGATGCGCGAAGAACTGACGCAGATTTGGTCGCGTTCGTCCGCATCACGCGATCAGCTGGTGCGCCAGCTCGATGACTGGTTCAAGCGCGCCGAGAGCAGCGGCATCGAAGCCTTGGAACAATTTTCCAGAAGGTTACGCTGCTACGGCTAGCGCCTCGTCGGCGCACTCGCCCAAAACAAAAGCCCGCGCAAGCGGGCTTTTGTTTTTCCACCGATCCTAGGAAGCCGTTACTTCAGCTTGGTTTCCTTGTAGATCACGTGCTTGCGCGCAACCGGATCGAATTTCTTCATCTCGATTTTCTCGGTGGTAGTGCGCTTGTTCTTGGTCGTGGTGTAGAAATGACCGGTTCCAGCACTCGATTCCAGCTTGATCTTCTCGCGCATTTTCTGGCTCCTTAAATCTCGCCCCGCGCGCGCATTTCCGCGAGGACCACTTCAACACCCTTTTTATCGATGGTGCGCAGGCCTTTCTGGCTGATGCGTAGCCGAATCCAGCGCTTCTCGCTTTCGAGCCAGAAGCGCCGGTATTGCAGATTGGGGAAGAAGCGCCGCCGCGTCTTGTTGTTCGCGTGCGACACATGATTGCCCTTCTGCGGGCGCTTTCCGGTGACCTGACAGACTCGTGCCATGACGGCTCCAACTTGGGAATGCGACAAAGTCGTAAATTCTAGCCTGCCGAGCGACCATAACTCAAGCACACTTTTACAGGAGCCCCCGCTCGGCGAAGGATACGGCTGCGTTTCCTGCAATCACGAAGTGGTCCAACACCTTGACATCCACCAGCGCCAGCGCTTGGCGAAGCGCCCGCGTAAGCGCCTCGTCGGCGTGACTGGGCTCCGCCACACCCGAGGGATGGTTATGGGCCAGAATGACGCCAGCAGCGTTGTGCGCAAGCGCCTGCTTGACGACTTCCCGCGGATAGACGCTGGTCTGTGTGAGCGTCCCGCGAAAAAGCACCTCGTCGGCGACCACCCGATTTTGCGCGTCGAGATACAAGCCAACGAAAACTTCGTGCGGCAGATCGCGCAGCTTCAGTCTCAGATAGTCGCGCACGGCGCCGGGCGAGCCGAGCGCGTCCCGCCGCCCCATTTCCTCACGCAGTCCCCGCCGCGTGAGCTCCAGGATAGCGCTCAGCTGGCAAAATCGGGCCGGGCCGATGCCCTTCGAGGCAGCCAGCGTGGAGCGATCCGCCGCCAGCAGGGCGGAGACGCTGCCGAACCGGCTCAAGAGTTCGCGCGCCACATCGATGGCCGAACGATCTCGCGTGCCTGTCCCGAGGAAGACCGCGAGCAGTTCGGCATCCGAAAGCGGCCCCGGACCGCAGTTGAGCAAGCGCTCGCGGGGACGCTCCGCCTTCGGCCAATCGCATATACGCATTCGGGTCTCGAACCAAGCGTTCATCGCTTTCTGCGATGTGCTTCCTGTCAGCGGTTATTCATCGGGCCAGTGTGCCACGCAAGGGAAGCATCAGCTCTCCGCCAAACGGCCTATGACCGCCATGACTGCGGCATGGCTCCGCCCTGCCGGGCCGCAAGTCTGTGCGGCCAAGCCGACCGTCGGGAAATTTGGTTTACACTCCCTTCCCTCAAGCTCGTCAGGATCCTCTCCATGGCCCCCTCTGCTAAGCCTCGCCTCTTGCTCGGGCTCTCCGGTGGCATTGCCGGCTACAAAGCGGCCGAGCTGACCCGCCTGTGGATGCAAGATGGGGTCGACGTTCAAGTCGTGATGACTCAAGCCGCGTGCGGCTTCATCACGCCTGTCACCTTGCAGGCCCTCTCCGGCAAGCCGGTATATGTGGATATGTGGGATGCGCGGGTGGGCAACAACATGGCGCATATCGATCTCTCTCGGGATAGGGACGCCATCGTGATTGCGCCCGCGAGTGCGGACATGATGGCGAAACTCGCCCATGGACTGGCCGACGATCTGCTCTCGACCTTGTGCGTCGCCCGCGAGTGCCCGCTGTTCGTCGCCCCCGCCATGAATCGTCAGATGTGGGAACATCCGGCCACGCAACGTAATGTCGCCCAGCTGCGAGCGGATGGCATCATGATCCTCGGCCCAGCCAGCGGAGATCAAGCGTGCGGCGAAATCGGCATGGGCCGTATGCTGGAGGCGCAGGAAATCGCCGAAGAGGTGCTGACCGCGTTGGCCGGTCCGAAGCGTCTTCGCGGCAAGCGCGTCCTTCTCACCGCAGGCCCGACTTTCGAGGCGATCGACGCAGTGCGCGGCATCACCAATCGCAGCTCCGGCAAAATGGGATACGCCGTGGCGCGAGCCGCCCGGGAAGCCGGTGCGGAAGTATCGATCGTCAGCGGTCCCACTTCGCTCACGGCACCGCGAGGGTGCCGTATCGTCCGGGTGGAGAGCGCGAGCCAGATGTTCGACGCCGTCATGCGCGAAGTCGAGCAGAGCGACATCTTCATCGGCGTTGCCGCAGTGGCCGACTACCGCCCCGCCAAGGCCAACGAGCACAAGATCAAGAAATCCGACCAGAGCATGCATGTCGAGCTGGTGCCGAACGTGGACATCCTCTCCCATGTCGCGAGCCTCGAGCGCAGCCCTTTCTGCGTGGGCTTCGCCGCCGAAAGCCGGGACCTCGATCAGTACGCCCAGGAGAAGCGACGCCGCAAGCGCATTCCCCTCATCGCCGCCAACCTGGTGCAGAACGCGATCGGGGCAGACGACAACGAGCTCGTCCTGTTCGACGATTCCGGACGTCACGTCCTGGCTCGAGGAGGCAAGCTCGATCAGGCGCGTCAGCTCGTGACACGGATCGCCGATCTCATCGAACAACAGCCCGCTCGGGCAAAGCGCTAGCGGCTGGTGGCTGGCGCTTAAAGACACGGACGCGCGCATGCGAACTCTGGACATCAAGATCATCGACGCGCGGCTGCGCGAACAGCTGCCGGCATACGCAACCTCGGGCTCTGCGGGTCTCGATTTGCGCGCTTGCATCGATCACCCCTTGCTGCTCGAACCCGGGCGCACGGAACTCATTCCAGTCGGTCTGGCGATCCATCTCGCGGATCCGGGGCTGGCCGCCATGATCCTGCCGCGATCGGGGCTGGGGCATAAGCACGGCATCGTGCTGGGCAATCTGGTAGGGCTGATCGACTCCGATTACCAAGGCCAACTGTTCGTGTCCACCTGGAACAGAGGTAATGCGCCCTTTACCATCGAACCCATGGAACGCTTGGCTCAGCTGGTCGTGGTTCCCGTAGTCCAAGTCGCCCTCAACGTGGTCGAGGATTTCGATGCGAGTTCGCGGGGCGCGGGCGGCTTCGGCAGCACAGGACGCTAGCGTGTCGATCCTGCCGTCGGCCGCACAGGAAATGCCGGGAATCGACACCTTGCTCGATGGCTCGTCCGCTTTTCGCCCCGCACGGGCCCGGAGCTCGCGTTCGCTAGCGCAGCAGCTCATCGCGCATCCGGAGAGTCGCACGATATGACTACCATCCCCACGTCGGGCATCGTTCTATTCGCTCACGGCGCCCGTGATCCGCTCTGGGCCGAACCCTTTCATAGACTGATCGCCAAACTCCATGCGAAGGCCCCCGGGCTGGCGGTATCGCTCGCCTTCCTGGAGATGATGCAGCCGGACCTGACGACCGCCGTGCGCACCCTGGCCGATCGAGGCATCGAGCGCATCACGCTCGTTCCTCTCTTCATGGCGCGCGGCGGGCACTTGCGGCGGGACTTGCCCGAGATCGTCGCCCGCGCTTGCGCGGAGAACCCCGGCGTTCTCATCCGAACCACGAATGCCCTCGGCGAAGTCGACCTCCTTCTGAACGCGATTGCCGACTGGACCCTGGAGGAGCATGAGCGCACAGGCCGAGCCGACCTGGGGCATCCGGTGGCGTGAAGCCATAAGGGCGGTTGGCGGTTCGACGGTACGCGGACTCAATCGATCCGGATACCCACCTGCTTGATGAGCCTCGACCAGCGCGACACATCCTGTTGGAGAACGATGGCGAGTTCTGCAGGGGTGGAGGTCGAGGGCACGAAGTACTGCGTCATGAGCTTGTCGCGCAGCGAAGGAGAACTGACGATGCGGACGATCTCCTGATTGAGTTTCTCCAGCACCGGCTCGGCGATGCCCGCCGGCCCGAGCACCGCGAACCACTGATCCACGTCATAGCCCTTCAGCCCCGCCTCGGCCACGGTAGGCAAATCAGGCTCCAGCGGGAAACGCGCCCCAGATGTCACGGCAAGCGCCCGCAGTCTGCCGGCACGGGCGTACGGCAGCACGTTGGGCACGGTGTTGAAGAGCACGGGAACTTGCCCGGACAAACCCTCTGCGAGTGCCGGTGCGCAGCCCTTGTAGGGGACATGCACCATCTCGATCTTCGCCAGATACTTGAGCAGTTCGCCGGAAAGATGCTGCGGGGTACCGCTGCCGCACGAGGAGTAGGCAAGCTTGCTTCCGCGAGCGCGCGCAGCGGCGAGCAGTTCCTCGATGGATCTCACGCCGAGCGCGGGATGTACGGCCACGATTCCGGACGTGGAGGCAACGCGGGCGACCGCCGTGAAATCTCGTAGCGAATCGAACGGCAGTTTGGGATAAAGCCCGGCGTTCATCGCGAACGTACTGTTGACCATCAGCAACGTATAGCCGTCCGCAGACGCCCGCGCCACGATCTCTGCGCCGATATTCCCGCTCGCACCGGGGCGATTGTCGATCACGACCTGCTGCTGCCAAGCAGCACCCAACTGCGCGCCGAGGAGCCGCGCAAGAATATCGGTACCGCCGCCGGGAGGAAAAGTGACGACCAGCCTGATCGGCCGGTTCGGAAAAGCGGCATCGCCCGCCGGGGCCGCCGAGGCCCAAACAGCAAGGGTCATCCACCCAATCAGCATCGTCGCGAACAGCCCTTTGGTCGCTCGCCCGGTTAGCGTCGATGTCATCATGGAATGCCGCGGTTCCGTTCGTGGGCAGTAACTCTCTCAACCACTATAGCACGCACCCTGCCACAGAGCCTTCGGTGCAGCAGAGGGCCCTTGGGTATGGCAGAATTCGCGTCCGCTTCATCATTCTGGACTTTGGTCATGCAACTTGCCGCGATGCGCGCCTGGGCGCCTGCGATCGTGCTGCTGCTCGCAGCCACTGCGATCCAGGCAGCCGAGAAACTCCCGCTCACCGAGTTGCGAATCGGCCAGCACAAGATCGTTGCCGAGACTGCTGCCACCGAGCCATCGCGTTCGCTCGGCCTGATGCATCGCAAACAACCGCTGGGCGACAATCGAGGCATGCTGTTCGTGTTCGACACCAGCGGGTTTCACAGCATGTGGATGCAGAACACGTACATTCCGCTCTCAGTCGCGTTCATCGATGATCGCGGGGTCATACTGAACATCGCCGACATGACGCCGTTGACCACCACGCCTCATACCGCCGCCGGGTTTGCCCGCTACGCATTGGAGATGAACCAGGGCTGGTTCGCCAGCCGGGGAATCAAGGCGGGCGCAAAAGTCGAAGGACTACGCCCGGCCCCTTCGCCCAAGTGAGCGCGATGCGTCCGGTCGCGGCTGGTGCGATCTCCTGACGGATCGAGCTCGCGAAAAAAAGCCCGCGCGAAGGCGGGCTTTTTGGCAGAACACAACCGGGATCAGGCGAAGTTTTCCGCCGCGAAGTCCCAGTTGGCGAGGTTCGTCAAGAACACCTCGACGAACTTCGGGCGCAGGTTGCGATAGTCGATGTAATACGCATGCTCCCACACATCGATTGTCAGCAGAGGCTTGTCTGCGGTGGTCAGCGGTGTGGCGGCATTGCTGGTATTGACGATGTCCACCGAGCCGTCCGGCTTCTTCACCAACCATGTCCAACCGGCACCGAAGTTGCCGACTGCGGAAGCCGTGAACGCTTTCTTGAACTCGTCGAAAGAACCCCACTTCTTGTTGATGGCCTCGGCGAGCGCCCCTGTAGGCGCGCCGCCCCCGTTGGGCTTCATCGAATGCCAGAAGAACATGTGGTTCCAGACCTGGGCCGCGTTGTTGAAGACGCCGCCCGTCGATTTCTTGATGATGTCCACCAGCGACATCTTGTCGAAGTCGGTATTGGGGATCAGGTTGTTCAGATTCGTGACATACGCCTGGTGGTGCTTGCCGTAGTGGTACTCCAACGTTTCTTTGGAGACATGGGGCGCAAGTGCATCCATGGCATACGGCAGCGGCGGAAGCTCGTGCTTCATCTCGTTCTCCTATTGGCGCGATTGGGGACCGATGATTCTAGTCCAAAGGACAGCGGCGCAACAACCGCAACGCCGCTGGGGAATCCCACCCGTTTACGCCTTCGCGAAAAAGGGCAGTGCTTCGACTGCGACCACGGCAGCGCTGGCATCGTTGCGACCGTAATAGACGCGCTGTTTGTCGGCCGAGCTACGAGCGAGCGTCTCCGCGAGTGCCTGCGGATCGCGGGATTCCAGCATAAGAGTCGCCAGCTCCGCGTCGCCGAGCACCTCCCACACACCGTCGCTCATCAGCACGAACCGATCTTCAGCCTGCAACTCTCCGGAAAAACAGTCGACCACGAGATGCTGGTCGAGCCCGACCGCACGCCGCAGGACATGGCGCATGTCGCCGCGCGGCCAGACGTGATCGGTCGTCATGCACTCGTGGTGCCCCTGACGCAGCCGATAAATCCGGCTGTCGCCCACATGCGCGACATGGAAGGTATCGTGGTGCAGCACCAGCACCGATAGGGTCGCCAGCATCGACTGGGACTCGGCGCCGCGCAGGTTGTGCGAGAGCAACCAGTTATTCACCGCTGCGATGATCTTTTCCAGCTTGCGGGCGACTTCCCAGGATTCCGGCGCCGCGTAAAAATCGGAGACGATCGCACGAACACAGGTCTCGGAGGCCCGTCTGCCGGCCCCCCCGCTCATGCCGTCGGAGAGTGCAAAAACCAGCCCCGAGGAGATCGCCTCGGTTGGATCGGGCCGCCCGCAATCGAAGAAATCTTCGTTCAGGAGCTTTCCGCACGCCAGCCCGCAGTAGCCTAGCGCAATACCGGGCGCGATCCCCCCGCCATCCCCCAGAATCGACATGCCGTTCCCTCAGTGCAATGCTCGCTGCAGAAAATATGCCGAAAATGGACCGGGTTCAACGGCTATTCTGCTCAATGCCCGCAGCGTTCCGCCTTCATGCGCATTGACCAGCCCCGCCCTGAGCTACGCGACCCGGCGTCCAGCGGCCGCGATCACAGCCAGCGCCTTTGCTTGATTGAAATCGTCGCAGTATCCGGTGGCGTACAGGCATGCTGCCAGTTGATTCACCAACGGCGAGGGAATGGCACGCCCCCCTTCCAGCGCCTGACGAATCCAGAACGCAGTGCCCTCGACATCGCAAGCGGCGGGCAGTGCGACCATGCGTCGAGCCTGCGCCGCATCTTCCTCGAAAAGCACCATCGAGGTACCGGAATGCCACGATTCCATGCGCGGACGAGCCATCGGACTTGCGAACGGCTCTCCTTCGGTGCCCTGGAGCAGCAAGGCGCGTATGCCGGTGGTCGCTGTCGCCGAACGCATTCGATCGAGTTCGGCATCGTCTTCCGCAGCAGCGACGACCAGCCCTCCGGTCTCGAAGGGGTCAATCAAGCGGGCAGCGCTCGACAACATCTGCAACGAGCCGATTCGCGCCCGATATGAAAGAAGGTTGGCGAGTCCGGGCGCAAGCAGAGCATCCGGAACGAACGCCACGCATTTTTCCTGCAACTCGCGCGCCGCATGCTCCTTGGTTGCGCAAGGCATGACGCCAAGCTCTCGCAGAATAAGCGCCACCGAGACGCCGTTGCCCGCGTGCAATGGCCCGTGCATCAACACGGGGACACCGAAACGTGCCAGCAGCATCGCGAGGAGCGGCGTCAGATCAGGGATCTCGCTGGTGCCGCCATAACAGCCGATGGCAACCGGGCAGCTCTGTTCCGGCGCGGTCCATCGGGTTACTCGCGCATCCAAGGCGTCCAGCATGCCGAGCAGCAAATTCGTCCAGTCCGATCGATGCCGGAAGCTCTCGAGCAGGGCGCCCAGTTCCACATCCGGCACACCCCCATCCAGGAGGGCGCCGGCAAGCAACCCGACCTCACGCACGGAAAGAACGGCTTCGTTCCGCTGCCTCAACAAGGAAAGATATTCGGCGTACGACCTCATTACCCCACTCCCCGAGTGGCCTTCGATGCGCAGTGGTTCAGCAAAGCCCGTGCCATGCGTACGGCTTGGTCGCAGCACCCCGAAAGTAGGCGAAAAAGATGAGCAGCACGGCGCGACATCGCCCCGAAAGGGACGGCCTCGAGAGGCAAGTCGTGCCGAAGCTCGCACCGAGGAATCACGCGCCCCACTTTGTTGCATCCCCCGCACAAGGCCTCCCAAACTGTCGCCGGTGGTGCGTGCAGGGCATCGGCCGCCTCCAAACAGTGCGCGCACCGCCGGACAAGGAAGGTTTTGCTAGACGAGGGTGCGCAGCCCTTCCTCGAGCGTCGTGGCAGGCACGAATCCCAGGACGTCGGCCATCCGGTCGGGACGCATCGCCGAGTGTCTGATGTCGCCTGGAGCCGGCGGATCGAACTTTACCTCAGGGGTACGCCCCGCACACCTCCCGAGCGCCTCGATGAGATGTCGCAGCGTCACGCTGTTTCCGGTGCCTACATTGACGACACCGCATCGGTCCGAGCGCAATGCAGCTGCATTGGCACGGGCGACATCCTTGACGAAGACGAAGTCACGGGTCTGTTGCCCGTCGCCGAACACGACGAGCGGCTCTCCGGCGCCGATTCGAGCCGCGAACCGGCTGATCACTCCGGCGTACGGCGAGGCAGGATCCTGGCGGGGGCCGTAAACATTGAAATAGCGCAGCCCCAGGGCACTCACCCCATACAGTTGCCCGAACAGCGCCGCGTACTGATCGTTGATCGACTTCTCCAACCCGTAAGGTGAAGTCGGCTCGCAAGCGGAAGTCTCATCGAGCGGTAGTGCGCGCGGCGCTCCGTACACCGCTGCACTAGACGCGTAGACCAGCCGCAACCCGCCTTGGGCTCGAACCGCATTCGCCACGTTGAGGAAGCCGGTCACGTTGTGAGTCGCCGAGACAGCCGGCTCCTCGACGGAAGCCCGCACGGACACCTGCGCCGCCAGATGCAGGACATGAGTAGCACCCCTCATCGCCTCGCGCACCGCTCTTTCGTCCCGGATGTCGCCCTCGACGATCCCAAGTTTCGAATGTTGCGGCAAGTTGGCTCGTTTGCCCGCGGAAAAATCATCGAGCACCGTGACGCTTGCTCCGGAAGCGAGCAGCAACTCCACGCTGTGAGAGCCGATAAATCCAGCGCCACCTGTCACCAATACATGCATCGATTCACCTCGCATGGGGTGTTTACGGCCGCTCGCGGCCGAGCTTCATCCACCCGAGTAGCCGGACGGGGTCGGCCGCAACCCCGCCTGACAGTTCCAGCAGATGTCGAATCCCGACGGATTGTCTTCTCCGCACGATACGCACCGGACGGAGGTCGCACCATCCCCCGGCTGCTCGAACGCTTCGAACAGCCGGCGTGCGCGATCCCGATCGCTCGGGTTCACGAGCCAGATTTCCGGATAGGCCTGCACGAATGGGATCTCGCCCAGCCCACCCTGAGCGGAGGCGTTGAAAATGCGCGCCTCGATGCCTTCGGCATGCAAGAGCCCGATGAGAATATGTGCATCCTGCAGATTCGCCGCGGTATAGGCCTTGATCACGTCACCACCGTCCGAACGCTTCAGCAGCCGCAGGGATAACATCGATTCGAATGCGCCGCAAATACACAGGGGCATGACAAAGGGGCATGCAGTACCTGCACGCCCCTCGGAATCATCCGTCTGCCGTGACTTGGCGTCTAGCCCTTCAGGCACTCGCTCATGAACTTCTTGCGTTCATCACCCTTTTTGTCGGCAGCCTTCTGATTGCAGACCTTCATCTTGTCCTGCTGCGTCATCTTGGGCTCGGGCTCCTTGCCCGAGAGGCACGCGCTCATGAAACTCTTGCGTTCGTCGCCCTTCTTGTCCGCGGCCTTCTCGTTGCAGGACTTCATTCGCTCCTGCTGCGTCATCTTGGCTTCCGGCTCCTTGCCGGAAAGACAGGTGCTCATGAAGCTCTTGCGCTCGTCGCCCTTCTTCTCGCCCGCCTTCTGGTTGCACTCCTTCATCCGGTTCTGCTGCGCAGTGGGCTCTTTACCTCCTTTGTCATCCGCCGCAAAAACGGCAGGAGAAAACAACAAGGCCATGCAGGCTGCAACACAAAGCTGTCTCATAGGAATCTTTCTTCTCGTTCATGAACACCGCAACCGGCCGGCCTCGCTAATCTGCCGGCCTGGCCCCTCCCGCCGTCGCAAACGCCGTTGGCGCGCCCTGGGTCCGAGTTCGCTGCGACGCTGCCGACCGCTCGCCACGGAACGGCAAGTCGCCACGCGCGAAGTCGGCTTCGCATGCGAAGTGAACCGCCACCGGGTGAAACTTGGCGAGGTTCAGGCCAGAGCACGACACCGATTTCCGGCATCGTTCGCGCATCGATTTTCGGATGCTTAGGATTGCACGCGTCCCAGGCAGCGTCAACCGCGCCCTCTGCGGTACGTCTGTATCAACGCAGCAGCGGCTCAGCGGATGACATGTCGGCACCTCGCTGTGCGCGCTATCCTTGCGCATCATCGGCATTCCTACTCGCAACACCTGGCAAAGGAACTCAAGGATGGACCCGATCTCTGCCTGGGCCACGGCGGCGGGGCTAGCATGGTCAAGCGGCATCCGCCTCTACGCTGTGTTGTTCATCACCGGTGCAATGCACGCCTTCGGCTGGATTAGCCTGCCACCCGCGCTGCAAGTGCTGGCCGATCCGTGGGTGCTCGTGGTCTCTGGCACACTGGTGATGGTGGAATTTCTCGCGGACAAGATTCCGCTGATCGACAGCATCTGGGATGCCATCCATACTTTCATTCGCGTGCCCGCAGGCGCGCTGTTGGCGGCGGGCGTGTTCGGAGCGGCGGATGGATCGCTGGCGTTGATTGCCGGTCTGCTCGGAGGCACACTGGCCGGCAGCAGCCACATCACCAAAGCGGGCAGTCGCATCCTGATCAACACATCGCCCGAGCCGGTATCGAACTGGACGGCCTCGTTTGCCGAAGATGCGCTCGTTCCAGCCACGCTCTTAGTCACATTCATGTACCCATTGCTGCTTATCGGACTGCTCGTTGTCTTCGTCGTGATCCTACTTTGGCTAGCCCCCAAGCTGCTCCGTGCCATATACTCGTTCATCATTCGATTCGGCCGTGCATCGGGTTCCAAGCCTTCGGGCTAGCGTGCTCCACACACGCTTACCAAGACGAAGAAGCAACACCGATTTCGTTCAACCAAAACAAAGGGGGGTTTCAAATGTCCATCATCAAGGAGTTCAAGGAATTCGCAGTCAAGGGCAACATGGTCGATCTGGCCGTTGCCGTGATCATCGGAGCCGCATTCGGCAAGATCGTCGATTCTCTAGTCAAAGACATGATCATGCCGGCCATCGGCCTACTGCTAGGCGGCGTCGATTTCAGCAATTTGTTCATCACGCTCAGCTCTGGCACCTATGCCACCTTGGCGGAAGCCGAGAAGGCCGGCGCGGCAGTGCTGAAATACGGCATGTTCATGCAGACTGTCGTCGACTTCCTGATCATTGCGTGGGTGGTGTTCGTAGTCATCAAGGCGATCAACCGGATGAAGCGTGCGGAACCCGCGCCTGCGCCCGAACCGGCCGTCACGCCTGAAGAAGTCCTCCTGCTGCGTGAAATTCGCGACGCCGTAAAGAAGTAACCAGCCGGCGAAGCAAAAAAGGCCGCGCAGTGCGCGGCCTTTTTTGCTTGCAGCTCGATCAGGCGACGGCCGCCTTGCATTCATCGCTGTGCAGCGGCTTGGCCGCGGCGTAACGCCGGTAAGCCGCCAACAGCTCTTGCATCTCTCTTGTGCCTTGCCCGGCCTTCAGCGCACCCTCGATACTGCCGATGAAAGCGTCCATCCCGCGCAATTGCGGGTGCTGGGGCAAGCCGATCAATGCGCCGAACAGTTCCGACAACGCGATGAGCCCTCCGGCACTCAAACGACGCACTGCGCTGAAATCGAGCGCAGCCCCACCCGGGGAGGCGCACGCACTGCGCACCATATCGAGCTTGGGGATGTCGTCGAAGTTGACTTTCACCGGCAACACGAAGCTGACCGCTGGCTGATCGAGCTGCAAGGGGCGGCCGAAGGTGGCCAGATGCTTGCGGACCAGATCGTTGTAGTCGCGCGGGCGTTCCGCGGCGAGGTAGAAACCGGCGAGAAGCCGCCAGAGCTTCGAATCGGCGGTGCCGAACTCCACCTGCAGGGCGATGCCATCCATAAGCGTATCCAGCTGCTTCAACAGGCGCTGGCTAGGATCGATCGCGTCATAGGAAGGCACCTGCCGCATGACGACGGTATCGGTAAAATCCAGGTCGGACAATTCGCGCTCGCTCAGGTTCGAGGGCATCGCACATCTCCTAGCACCATGTCGTATTTGCGGGCCCGCACCCGGATCGTCGGCAACCCAAGCGGTCTCGCGAGCCCAAGCCTCACAACGTATCGACCCGCCCGAACGAGCCCGCAAGTCACTCCGGTTACGGCGCTCTGACGCGTCGGCTTGAGACATATTAACCGCTTGCATGTCGATCGAGGCTCGCCGATCACCGGGCGTAGGCGACCGCTCGTCAATGCACGACGTGACCAGATTCACACACCGCGCTGCTGCTTCTAGAACAGCGAGAGCTGACCTCGAAGATTCGGCCGCTCGAATTGGGTTGTATCGAGCGTCGCATGACGACGTGCGATGTCATAGCCCAGGCGCCTGCAGGCGAGACGAAATCTGGCCTGCAGCAACGTCGCGAATTCTCCGCTTCCGGTCATGCGCGTGCCGAAGGCCGGATCGTTGTCGCGCCCCTCGCGCGTGGCCTGTATCCGGCTCATGACATGAGCCGCCTTCAACGGGTAATGATGCTCGAGCCATGCCCGGAACAACTCCTTGGTCTCGTAAGGCAGACGCAGCAGCACGTAGGAAGCATGGCGTGCCCCCGCCTCCCACGCCGCCTCGAGCACTCGCTCGACATGAGCATCGGTCAGAAAAGGAATGATGGGTGCGACCAGAACCCCTACCGGAATACCGGCCTGGCTCAAACGTCTGACCGTTTCCAGCCTGCGCAGAGGCGCCGAGCAGCGCGGCTCGAGCCGCCGAGCGATCTCGTGATCGAGACAATTGATCGAGACGAAAACCTCGGCCAGATGACGCTCCGCCATCGGCGCCAGGATATCGATATCGCGCTCGACCATCGCGTTTTTGGTCACGATGCCTACCGGGTGGCGGCAATCGGATAACACCTGCAGCACCGAGCGGGTGATGGCGAAATGTCGCTCGATCGGCTGGTAAGGATCGGTGTTCGCCCCGAGCGCGATGAGCTCACATCGATAGGTCGGTGCGGCAAGTTCCCGCAGCAGCACCTCGGCCGCATTCGTTTTCGCGAACAGGCGCGTCTCGAAATCCAGGCCGGGAGACAGTCCGAGATACGCATGGCTCGGCCGGGCATAACAGTAGATGCAGCCGTGTTCGCAACCCCGATAGGGATTCACGGACTGCGAAAACGGCACATCCGGCGAATCGTTGCGACTGATGATGGACTTGACGCACTCCGCGGCGACCACGGTTTCGAGCCGGCGAGTTTCACCAGCTTCGAACCAGCCGTCGTTGAACGTCTCCCGCGCCTCGGTTTCGAATCGGCCTTCGGGATTGAGCGTCGACCCGCGCCCCTTGGTCGGGGCGCCCGGGTCACCCGTATGCGTTCGCAGTGGCATTGGCAACCTCGACTACTGGATGCATGTACACTACCGCAGCAGCCCCGGGGATGCAACAGAACTGATCTCATTCGGCGGCCCGACGAGCTGTGCATGCGCGCTGCCGCTCGGGCCCCGACCGTATGCGCGCTTACCGAGTCGGCGAATCGACCGGCCCTGAAGCGTCATTCATGCGGCTCGAGGCGCGTGCCTGGAGCAGGCAGTGGATCAGGCCTCGGTCGTCCGCGGTAAGGTCCGCATCGATGCGAGTCGGCACGAAACGAAGTTTGAAGGCGCGCACCGCGGCATCGCGCCGGCTCATGTCGTAACCGAGCGCCTGCAATGCCAATTCGGGATCGAAATTCTCAGGCGCCGGCGCCCAAGGCGGGTCGCACCATAGTCCGAAGCCGCCTTGAGCGAGCTCACGCCACGGAAACCATGCGCTTGGGTCGACTTTTCGTCCAGGCGCCACGTCGGCATGGGCGAGAAAGTTCTCGGTAGGAATGCGATAGCGCGCCTTCAGATCCGAGAGCAGCCGCATCAGCGCATCGATCTGCACCGGCGGAAACGGCTCTGCGCCGTTGTTGTCCAGTTCCACGCCGATCGATGAAGAATTGAGATCCGCATCCGCACCCCAGCGCGAACGCCCCGCATGCCAGGCGCGGAATCGCTCGTCGACCAGCTGATGGATGACGCCGTCGCGACCGATGAGGTAATGCGCACTGACCTCGCGCAACGGGTCCGTCAGCGTGCGCAGCGCTTCATCGACCGTGTCGTCGCTGGTGTGATGGAGGACGACATAGCTCGGGCGCCGATCGTTGAAGTTCGGGGAACCCACCCATTCGGAAGGATGGCCCACGCGCTGCGGCGTCGGCGCACACGCGACCATCAGTAGGGCTGCAAGCAGGGCGATAACGCGCATCGAAGCGCACGCGGTTCGCCGCAGCGTGACCAACGGAGACGATCGTGCCTGCGATACGAATGGATCCATCGAGCGAGGCGGTCCTGGGAACGTCGCCTGCCCGTCGTGCAACTGACCGCCTGGCGACGTCGCTCTGGTAATAGTCGATTCGCCACGCATGGATGGGGACGCGGTCGACTCAGCCGTTTCCGGCCGCAGCTTGCCTGGGCGCGGCATGATTGGTGATGACTTCCAGCACCCGCTTGCGCCCCGCGCCGAAGACCTGCGTGCGCACCACGGCGAGGCTGCGGCCGCTCTGCAGCGTTTCACTCTGGGCGCGCAACCGGGCTCCCACGCCAGGACTGATGAACCAAGCCGAAATGCTCTCCAGCACCCGATGGCCCGGCACGGCAGCTGCCGCCGTCGCTGCGGCATAGGCCATCATCAGCCCGCCTTGCGAATTGCCGACCCGGTTGTTGGCGTGCGGCCCGATCGGCAGATGCGACCGCGCCTTGCCCGCTCCCGATCGAATCTCGCCGCCCCAGAAGCGGTCCACGAAGCAATCGCCGGGCGCCATGGCCCCCAGGCATCGATCCGCGTGCTTCAACACTTGCTGTTCGGCTGCGGACAGCGGAGTCCCCTCGATCGGCGGAGCTTCGCCTCGCGTATCGACTTCCCAGGCAGTCGGCGAGAGCTGCACGCCCTGCGGTGTGGGCAACTGCACGAAGGTGCCCGAGCAGTAGCAGATCACGCCGGCGTTCGACCTCAACTCGCCCCGGCAGACAGCCTGCGGAAGCGCTGCTTCCTGCGAGAAACCCAGACACTGCGCCTCGCAAACCAGTTCGCCCACCGGTGCAAGCCCGGTGAACACGATCTGCATGCTCACCGTGGCGGTTCGCACGCCCGGCGCAAGAAAGGGTCGCATCGCCGTCGCCAGCGTGACGTCGACATGCAAGGCGACAGCAGGCAAGCCGATGACTCCACGCGAGTCGGCGACATGCGGCACTGCCGGCAACGCGAGGACGACCGCTTCACGGCTGAACCGACGTCGTTCCAGAGCCAGAAAGTTGCCGGGAAAATGCAGGCCCGGCAGACGGTTGCGGGCAAGTCCTTGCAGCACGTGACCGCGCAGCGCAGTCGCTTCGGGAGTATTCATGGCGCGTTGCTGGAAATGAAGGCGACTCGCATCATAGCAGCGGCCATCCGGCTAGCCCCGCGCCGCCGTGACCACGCGCGCCGACCGTTGCCTGCACCTCAGTCCTTGAACAGCCGCGAGATCCTGGCGAGCTGACGCGGATCGGCCTCGCCTTTGCTGCGCGCCAGATCCACAGCAACGCGGCCGAGCGCCAGGTACAGCGCGCCGAGATCGCGGTCGTGCTTGCGGACCGACTCGAGTTGGCGCGCAACGACGGCCTCGTCGCCGCGTGCAATCGGCCCCGTCAGCGAGCGCACCGTGCCCGTGCGAAACACGTTGTCGACCGTTTCTCGCACCAACGGCTCCATCAGTTTGTATGCCGTCTCGAGCTTGATGCCGGCGCCATCGTAGCAGCGCAACCCGGCCTCCAGAACCGTCGTCAGGTAATTGCAGACCATGACACTGCCTGCGTGATAGAGCACCTTGTGCTGAGGCTCGATCTCGAAGACGCGCGCGCCGATCTTGCGCAATGCCACCCGCAGCACCTTGATGGCCTTCTTGTCGCCTTCGAGCGCCACGTAGGTGCCGGGAAACGACCCCGCCGCATACCCAGGGTCGGCAAACGTCTTCATCGGATGAAAACTGCCGGCGTGTGCACCCGCCTCGATCACTGCGACCATGTCGACCGAGGGCGTGGCGCCGCTCAAGTGAACGACGACGTTGCCCGGCGCAACCTTGCCTGCGGCAACCAGCGCAGCGGCCGTATCGACGATGGCATCATCGGGAGTCGCGACCAGCCATACGGGCGCCGGCCGCATGTCCGCGAGATGGCGAACTGGCTCGCCCGCCTCCGCGAACCGGGCGCATGCGCGCGCCGCTGCGATGTTCAGATCGTGCAGATCCTGCACGACGAAAGCGTGGCTTTTCGCGAACAGGCGTGCGAAGGTACGCCCCGCCCGTCCACAACCGACGATATTGATCGACTTCATCGCATCCTCCTGCGCCTGTCGGCATCAAACGTTCAACACCGTGCCCCGTCGCGGGTCTATTCTCCTTGACTGCGCAAGCGGGGAATACGGATGATGACTTGAATGTAACCCGCGTACGCCTTTCGTACCACGTGGCACGTTTTTCAACTCACCGACTCGAGGTTGATCGTCATGTACGCCGTCCTTCGTGTGCTGCTCGTCGTCACTGCGCTCGCAATCCCCTTCGGCTCGCTTCAGGCGCAATCCAAGCCAGCGCCCGGGTTGGAAGTCGCCACCTTCGCCGGCGGCTGTTTCTGGTGCATGGAGGCGCCGTTCGACGTGTTGCCCGGCGTCGTTTCCACCACCTCGGGCTACACCGGGGGACACAAGGTGAATCCGACGTACGAAGAGGTCACGACTGGCACGACCGGACACACCGAAGTGGTTCAGGTAGTCTACGACCCGCGCAAAGTGAGCTATCGGCAGCTGCTCGAAGTCTTCTGGCGCAACATCGACCCGACCACCCCAAACGCCCAATTCTGCGATCAGGGCTCGCAGTACCGCAGCGGCATCTTCTATCACACCGAAGAACAGCTGCGCCTCGCAAAAGCCTCGCGCGACCACATCGAGCGCACCAAGTCGTTCCGTGAACCCGTCGTCACGGAGATCACGCCGGCCAAAGCGTTCTATCGGGCCGAGGAATACCACCAGGACTACTACAAGAAGAACCCCTTGCGCTACAAGTACTACCGCGCGAACTGCGGCCGCGACAACCGGCTCGAACAACTCTGGGGCAAGCGCCCCAAGTAGCGATTGTCTGGCGCCTCGACCTCAGGGGCCTTCGACAGCGATGCGCCGGGGAGTGCTCGGCCATATACCCCGGTCCACCGATCTGCCGCCGGCGAAAACGGCGAAACTCTGACCGCCCAGATGAGGCAAGGAGCGCGTCAAGGCGGCCAGCGATGCGGCGTCGGGAGCACTCACGACGACGAAATGACGGCCCGATTCGGTTCGGTCGGCATAAGCGAACGCCGAACCGTTTTTCTTCAGCGACGGCGGGACAGGCGCCAGTCCCAGGCCCTGCAGCAAACCTGGAATCTCCCCATGGCTGCCCACCAAGAATAGCGGCGCCCCAGTCTCGGCAGACGCCTCCGCCAAGCGGACGCCATGCTCGAGCGTTGCTCGAGCCAGTTCCATTGCGGCTTTGCGCAGGTCCGCCTGCTGACCGAGGACGACGAGGGTGCGGGGATCCAGTATGACTAGCCGCAGCGTGGGCGCGACCTCCTCGCGTTCGAGCCGGCGAAAAAGTCGGGCCTCGGGATCGACGGCGATCGACGTCGCGCGAGCCGGCACTGCGATGACGGCCTGGCCTTGCAAGCCTGTGAGCGGCACCGATGCATCGAACACACCACCGTCGGCCAAATGGACTCGCACAGGCACGTCGAGGCCATACGCGGGCGCGCGCTGACGCAAAACCACGGTGATGCGTTCGTCGGTCGCGCCTTTCATCCGGCGGGCCGAAACGACCTCGACCGCCGGTGCGCCCGCCCGGTCGACCCACTGCCGAAAGAACGCGTCCAGCGACTGCCCGGATGCGCGTTCGAACGCCTGCTGCAATTCGTTCCAGCCGGCCACGCGCCCCCGATGATTCTTCCAGAGCGCACGCAGCGCGTCGTTGAACACACGCTCGCCCAACCGATCGCGCAGCATCAAGAATACGAAGGCCGTCTTGTTGTAGCCCACGGCCTGGTCTGCGCCATGCCGGCGGGAAACGAACGACGACAAGGCGCGGTCATGCGCTGGCGGCACAGCGACATAGTCGCGCAGCCAGCCGAGCCGCATCGCCCGCGCTGCCTCAATGCCCGCCTCCTCCCGGAACGCGTAGTCGGCCATGAAAGTGGTCAGCCCTTCGGCCCAGTTCCCCTTCGCATAGTCCACATAAACGCCATTGCCCCACCAATCGTGCAGCACCTCGTGGCCGAGCGATGTCGTCCGGATGAAGGGAAGGCGGATGATCTGCCGTCCGAGATAGGCGATGCCTGGCATGCCGAAGCCGGTGGGCAAAGGGGCCGAGACGATGCTGTAGGCGGGGCGTGCATACGGCCCGATCTGCTTGTCGTAGCGCTCGATGTATCCTGCCGCGGACTGCAGGTAGGCTTCGGCATGCTCGCGCAGTTCGGCGTGAAAGTAGGTTCGCACCAGGACCGAACGCCCCGCATCGAGCCGAAGCATGCGCTCGCCCACGCTATACGGCCCCGCGAGCAGGTCGATGCCGGGCAACGGCCCGTCCGAGTCGAACACGGCCTGCACGCCGCCGGGCGTGACCGATTCCTCGACGAGCTTCCCCGACACCAGCGCGCGGTAGCCCGCCGGAACGTTCAATTCGACGCGATACGTGATGTCGCTGCCTTCGGGCTGCGGATACCAGGCGGACGATGCAGGCACGAACGTGCCATCCGCGCCCGAGAGCGGCTCGTCGAGCCCGAGCACCTGCCGATGATCGAGCGAGGGATCGAGCGGCTGCAGCGGCAAGACGTAGCTGAATCGGATCTCGGTCGGCTTGGACGAAGGCGCGTTCAACCGCCAGCGCAGCAATTGCCTGCGACCAAGGGCTTCACGGTCGGGGAGCACTGCGCGGCCGTCGATGGTCAACGAAGCGACCTGGCTGCGTGCGCAGAGGCGCAGATTCACGGTCGCCGCCGAAGGCATGGAAATCTTGCCCGCCACTTGCAGCGTGCGCTTGACCGGATCGAGGTGCGCTGCGAGCTCGATCCGGGGCAGGCTCGCGGCCCAGCCGGGCTGGATCCACCCGAGGACGATCAACAACAGCCCGAATCCCCACAGCATCGGCCATCGGAGCGAACCTCTCGGACGCACGTGCCGCGCTCGGACTGACCCAGTCATGGGTGCGCTCAGGGAGCCGCCGGGGGAAACTTCGCCACGACCTCGACCTCGACCCCTTCGCGTCGGACGCGAATGGGCAACCAGGTGCCCGGCGCCTGGCGTCCGACCGCGGCCCCGACGTCGGCCAACTCGACGACTTTGCGCCCGGCGAGCGTCAATAAGACGTCGCCCGCCTTGAGCCCCGACTGCGCTGCGATCGAGCCCTCGCCCACCCGATCGATGCGCACGCCGCCGCCCTCCGCGGTCCCGAGCAGAACACCCAGACGCGGTGGCGCGAGCACGGCCGTTCGACTGGCTGCCTCGATGCCGAAAACCGCGTCGGCAACACCCGGCTTCAACTGTGAGCACTCCAGATCCTGCTCCCAGGGCAATAGCACGAAGGTATCGCTCACGCCGAGCGCACGCAGTTGATGGGGCACGCCCCCGGCGCCGGTATGGCCGCGGCCCATGACGGCGACGACCTGGCGCCCCGGATAGCGCCGATGAGCATCCCGAATCGCCTCGGCCATGGCTCGGTCCCAAGTCGTCTGGCCGTCCACGAAACGCAGAAAACCCGGATCGGTCATCGCGATGCCTTTGTTGGCATCGCCATGCTGCCCGAACACCGAGTGCAGTTCGCTCAAGTACTCGGCGGGCGCCGCTGCGGGACGTCCAACGCCTTCGCGCATGCGCTCGGGCACCCCTTCCCAACCCTTGCGGGCCACCTCGCGGATCAAGCTGCGCTCGACATTGAGCGCCACCATGGGAATCCGATGCATGCGTGCGAAGTGAAACAGCGGTAGATAAAGCCCGGCGTCGAAACTCCATACGCGGGCCCACTCGCTCTGCCGCAGGAACTGCGCCTCGGTGAGTTCGCCATTCACCCAGCGATCGAGTACCGGCTGAACCCGACGCGGGAACATCTCGAAGCCGAGCACCATCTCGACGCGGCGACCGTACAACGCCGCCATGGTATGCAGTTGCCAGCGATGATGCTCGACACGATCGTGTTGCTCACCCAACAAGACCACCGAGCGCGTCGCAGCTTGATCGAGCAATTCACGCGCCGCGGTCTGACTCACGCCCTGCTGTTGAGGAACGGTCCAAACCCCGGGCCGCACGCACTCCCGAGCCCCTGCCAGCGAGGTCGACCCCAGCGCCAGGACGGCAACGAGAGCGGCTCCCCGTAGAGACGACGCCCGGCGCCGCGACATGCTCACGCCGACACCGAAGGCAAGCCGGCGAGCGCCATCGCCAGTTCGGCCTCGTCGTAGGAGCGGTCGACCAGCTTGCCGCCGAGATAATCGATGTACGCCTGCATGTCGAAATGCCCATGCCCGCACAGGTTGAACAGAATGGTCTGCGCCTTGCCCTCGATCTTGCAGCGCATCGCCTCCATGATCGCTCCGCGCACCGCGTGTGTCGCCTCGGGCGCGGGCACGATGCCTTCAGCGCGAGCGAATCGCAGGCCGGCGTCGAAACAGTCGAGCTGCGTGCAGGCAATGGCTTCGATCAGCCCCAGTTCCTTCAGGTGACTGACGAGCGGTGCCATGCCGTGATAGCGCAATCCGCCCGCGTGAAATCCCGGGGGCGTGAACGAGGAGCCCAGCGTGTGCATCTTGGTGAGCGGCGTAAGATGCGCTGTGTCGCCGAAATCGTAGGCGTACTTGCCGCGCGTGAGGCTCGGGCAGGCCGCCGGTTCGACCGCCACGACCCTGACTCGCTGTCCGCCACGCAGCTGCTCGCCGAGGAATGGAAACGCGATGCCGGCGAAGTTCGAGCCGCCGCCCGTACAGGCGACGATGACATCCGGATAGTCACCCGCCATGTCGAGTTGCGCCATCGCCTCCTTGCCCACGATGGTCTGGTGCAAGAGAACATGATTGAGCACCGAGCCGAGCGCATACTTCGTATCGCTGCGCTGGGCCGCGAGTTCGACGGCCTCCGAGATGGCGATGCCCAGACTGCCGGGATGCGCCGGATTGGCTGCCAGCAGATCCCGCCCCGCGACTGTCTCGTTGGAGGGCGAGGCCAGGCAGCGTGCGCCGTAGGCCTCCATCAAGGCCCGCCGATACGGCTTCTGGTCGTAGGAGACGCGCACCATGAACACCTGCACGTCGATGCCGAAGAGCGCACCGGCGAAAGCCAGCGACGATCCCCATTGACCGGCGCCGGTTTCGGTCGTGAGACGCCTGATGCCCGCCTGCTGGTTGTAGAAGGCCTGCGCCACGGCGGTATTCGGCTTGTGGCTGCCCGCGGGCGACACGCCTTCGTACTTGTAGTAGATCTTCGCCGGCGTACCGAGCGCTTGCTCGAGGCGACGCGCCCGATACAGCGGGGTCGGACGCCACTGTCGGTAGATGTCGCGCACCGGCTCCGGGATCTCGATCTCGCGCTCGGTCGAAACTTCCTGCTCGATCAGCGCGTCGGTGAACAGTGCTGACAGATCACTTGCAGTCACCGGCTTCAAGGTACCCGGATGCAGCACGGGTGGCGGCGCACTGGGGAGGTCAGCGGCGATGTTGTACCAGAACCGCGGGATGCGCGTTTCGTCGAGTTGATACTTGATGGTGTCGTTCACGAGGGGCTCCTCGACAAGGATGGTCGACCGCGAATACGTTCGGCATTGTCTCGCAAATCGAGCGAGAAACGACCACGCCTCGAAAGGCGCATCGTCGCTGCGGTGAGGCCGCCCTCCCCGTTCGTTGTCACGACTATCCGGACCCAGCGAATCGAGGGCGGTTTCACGCACGAGGGGGCGTGGCCCCGTCGTGGTCGAGCGGCGCCATGCGCCTGCAAGGATGAGGCGACGCGGACTGAGCGGAACTCAGCCGGGCTTGCCGTCTGCGCGCACCCGGCTGAGAAGGGGCCAGTAGACCACGCAGTAGACGCCGAATGCGACAGCCCACAGTGCGGCCGAAACGATGAGCGCGGCACCGTAGGCCGGCGGCCAAGCCAGCGGAACAAAAACGCGAGCGATCGCACCGAGATGAACGAAGCAGTACGCGATCACCTCCGCGCGCCCGACCCTCAATGCTCGACCCGTATGGCCGAGAGCCGTGCGAGTGATCATGCCTATGATCATGCCTCCGACCGCCCCGATGCCCCAGGCGTGGACGGCCAATGCCGTCGAACCCGCGACCCCAGCGACGGCCAAGGCCAGGACCAGCAGCCCGATCGGGATCCATGCGTAAGAAAGGTGCAGTATCCAGAGTATCGGCTGCGAGCGCGTGCTCCACGGGTCCCACGACCAGAGACGCACGGCGTTGGCACCAGCGGCCACCGTTGCCACGGGAACCAGCAGCCAAGCAGGCCACCCGGCGATCCACGCCACCAAGGCAAGCCCAAGGCTGACGAGCGCGATGGCGTCGAGCCCACGCACCGCGCGGATACGCGCAGTCCGCAACGCGTTCTTCGTGAATGCGGGCACCACCCGCCCTGCCATGATGGCCACGATCATGACGACCAGCGCCAACGCCATCTCGACAATCAGCAGCGGAGCCACGTCGATACGGCCAAGATGCGCCCAGTGGAATACACCGTTTACGCCCGCAAGAGCGAGCAGAATGCCGACGAAGAAACGATTGCGATTGCGTGTCTGCTGCAGGGGTTTCCACAAGTACCACGCGACTACTGGAAGAAACGCAACATCGACGATGGCCGCCAGCCACCCGGGGCCGGTCAACATCGCCACTCGACCGAGCACCCAGAACGCTGCGAGCGCGGCGAGCAGGCGCCCGGACGGCGTCGGCAGCCCGGTCCAGTTGCGTGCCGCCGTAAACAAGAAGCCGGTGACGACGGCAATCGCGAAACCGTAAACCATCTCGTGCGCATGCCAGGTCACACCCGCCACGTAACCGACCGCCGGCAGCAATCCGAAGTATTGCGCTGCCCATACGGGCAGGCTCAGGGCAGCGAACAGCGCCGCAAGCAGGAAAAACGGACGAAAACCCAGATTGAACAGCGCAAATTGGCTAGCGCCGGCGGGGACTGCTGAATTTGTATCCACGGACATTGCGGTGACCCTGATGACGCCGGATAACGCGCCCCGGCGGCCATTGTCTCGGAGCGCTCTCAGCTTGGTCTTGATTCTGCGCAAGTCCGAACGCTTGACATGGAAGATCGCCGCGCGGCGCCTCGCCCGACGCCCGCACACCACAAGCCCGTCTTGTCGAGCGCTTGGCGAGCATGGATCCGGGCTGGGATAATCACCGCCTCATCCACCCGATCGACGCCCCCCATGCCCGCATTCGAGCGCTTGTTCAACCCCAGAGGTATTGCAGTCATCGGCGCAAGCGCCGATCCCACCCGTGCCGGTGGCCAGACGATCGACGCACTGACGCGGCACGGCTTTCAAGGCGGGGTCTATCCCATCAATCCCAAGTACGACGAGATCGGCGGCTATCGCTGCTATCCCGCGCTCGAGGCGCTCGACCAGCCCTGCGACATCGTGGTGATCGCCCTGCCCGCGGCTCACGTGACCGAGATGGTGGAGCAATGCGGCGCATGCCGAATTCCTTACGCGGTGGTTCTGGGCGGCGGTTTTCGCGAAACGGGTCCCGAGGGCGAGGCGCGCGAGAAAGCGATGGTTGCGGCGGCTCGGGCCGGCGGTGTGCGGTTGATCGGCCCCAACTGTCTGGGGTTGGTGAATGTCGAGCGGAAAGTTTACGCAGCCTTCGGCAGTCTCACCCGCGAACCGGACTTGCAGCCGGGCCCCGTCTCCGCGGTGATCCAAAGCGGGGGATTCGGCAACAGCTTGGTGATCCGCTGCGCGCTCGCCGGCGTCGGCTTCCGGCAGGTGGTCGCGAGCGGCAATGAAGCCGACATCTCCGCCGCGGAACTCATCGATGCCTACGTCGACGATCCCGGGACCAAGATCATCCTCACCTATCTCGAGGGCATAACCGACGGCCGGCGATTCGTCGCGGCGGCTCGGCGCGCCCTGTCGGCGGGCAAGCCGATCATCGCGTGGAAAGCCGGCAACACGCGGCAAGGCACGCGCGCGGCCGCATCCCATACCGCCAATCTCACGGGCGACTACGATGTGTTTCGGGCGGCGTTCCGCCAGTGCGGCGTGATCGAGGTGCATGACGTCGACGAAGCAGCCGACTTCGCGCTGTGCCTGATGTCGGGCCGTCGTCCCAAGGGCCGCAATGTTGCCGTCATGGGTGGTTCGGGGGGCTCCGCGGTCGTGTTCGCAGATACCGCCGACGAGGTCGGTCTCTCGCTCGCGCAACCTTGCGCGCAGACCATGGCCGTGCTGCGCGCCAATCTGCCTTCGGTTGCCTCGCTGGAGAATCCGATCGACTATGCGGCCGGCTATCCGCGACCGGGCGACGAACCCAAGCTGCAGCGCGCGCTCGACGCAGTGCTCGCCGACGACAACATTCATCAGCTCGGCTTGCTGTACGCGACCGTGCTCGGCGGCACGTTGAAGCTCAGCGCATCCATCCTCGCCGAGGCCGCCGCGAGATCGGACAAACCCGTGCTCGCATTCTCGGTCATGCCGCACGCACTGGCACCCGAGGGGCACGATATCCTCAAGGCAGCAGGCATTCCTTCCCTGCCCTCTCCTGCGCGCGTGGCACGCGCAATGGGCATGCTGGCAGACTACGCTGAGGCACTCGCACGACAAAACAATCCCGAGGCCGTTCCTCCGGCGCCGAGCGCCTCCGGACTCGAGCTTCCGCCAGGGGCGGTCACGCTGGACGAGCACGAAAGCAAGATCATCGCCGCCCACTTCGGCGTGCCCGTCACCCGCGACGTCGTCATTCCCGTCGATCGTGTCGGCGAAGCCGTCTCGGGCTTGAGGTTTCCCGTGGCGGCCAAGGTGCTCTCTCGCGACATCGCACACAAAACCGACATCGGAGCGGTAAAACTCGGCGTACGCGACAACGAGCAACTCACGGCCATCGCTGCCGAACTGCTCGCCAACGCCACCAAGGCCCGCCCCGATGCGAAGGTGACCGGGGTGCTCGCCTGCGAAATGGTGACCGATGCGCTCGAGACCATCGTCGGCGTAGTGAACGATCCTGCCTTCGGTCCGGTCGTCGCGCTGGGCATCGGTGGGATCTTCGCCGAGTCGATGCGCGATGTGACCTTCCGGCTCGCCCCCTTCGGCCTCGATACCGCACGCGAAATGATCGGCGAATTGCGCGGCCGCAAGCTCTTCGAAGCCGCTCGCGGCAAACCCGCCCGTGATACCGACGCCCTCGCGCAGACGCTCAGCCGCGTCTCCGTCATGGCCTGGACGCTGCGCGAGCGCATCGCGGAGGTCGACATCAATCCGTTGCTGGTGCGGGAGGCAGGCGCAGGTGTGGTCGCAGCCGACGCATTGGTGGTGCTTCGGTAGACGCCGGCAGAATGCACCCTCGAACCATTAGGCCAAGCCCGCGTTTCGGTGCTCGGCAAGTGCCCGTCATCGGTCTAAGCCCGAACAGGAGTCGCCATGCAGCATGACAAACCCCAACAGCAATTGAGTTCGTCGCAGAGACTTCTCCTGGCCGCCGTACTGGCTGCCGCCGCGGCCTACTGCGGCATCATGTGGTCAGGCAGTGGCGCGGCCCGCAACGCTCTCGGTGGGATCGCGCTGCTTGCCACCGCAATTTACGTCAGGCTCTATCCGGTGCAATCGACTTCGAGCTTGCTCGCTCAGTATCAGAGCAGCAAGAAACCGCCGCTATTGGCTGCGGTGCTGCATATGACCGCGCTCATCTTCTTTCTGGCGACCTTGGCCACCTGGATGCGCTGATCATTCAGTCACGGGGGCGACTAGCGCCCGGGGTCGGAAATCCGCCGAACAAATGCGCCGAGAAGCGACGCCTACTGCGTCGGAAAGAGATTCCCAAGGCTCGAACCGGGATCAGGCGACAGCTTTGCGCAGTTCGCTTGCTGCCCGCCAGTACTCGGCTTCGAGCGAGCTCACCGTGGAATCGATAATCTCGAAATCGCCCTGCGCCGCAGCAGACTCGATAGCCTTGCTGAGCCCTGCCACCACGGTGGCGCCGAGGCTCGCGCTGCTGGATTTCAAGGAATGCGCAGCACGCCGCACGTCTTTGATGTCCTTGCCGGAACGAAAACCGCGAATCTCTTCGATCAATTTCGGCGCACTGTCGATGTAGAGGCCGATCGCCCGCCCCACGACGCCACTGGCGCCTTGCGGATCGATCGAGCGCAACGAGTCGATCTGCGTCCAGTCGATCACATTGTTGTCCGGGGCCGCAGGGCCGGGACGCTCGACCGCCTTGAACGGGGAAGATACCGTGGCCGGCAGGCTCGATTTGATAGGCGGCACCGGCGCTTCGGGAAGCCAGCGTGCCAGCATCCGGAGCAGCCCGGCCATGCTGACGGGCTTCTGTACCACGTCGTCCATGCCGGCGTCGATGCACTGATCGCGATATTCATCCAGCGCGCTGGCGGTTACCCCGATGATCGGACGATGCATGCCGCGCCGCGCCTCATCGTCGCGAATGATGCGAGTCGCATCCAGCCCGTCCATGACGGGCATCTGGCCATCCATCAGCATCAGGTCGAACGATCCCGTGGCAGCTCGGGCGACGGCCTCCTCGCCGTTGAGGGCGATCACCACCGAAAAGCCCAGTTGGCACAACATGGCGCGCAGCGTCTCGGCGTTCACCGGATCGTCTTCGGCCATCAGCACCTTGCCCCGACTGCCCTGTACGGGAGACGAGAGCGCGAAGGTACCAGGCGTATGTACAGCCGCGAATATACGGCCGAGCTGGTCGACCACCTGATCGATAGCTACCGGCCGAGCGAGTACGACATGAGGCGCCGGCACCCGGCTCTTGAGACCCTCGGCCTCCGCTGCCTCGGCGACGATCAACAAAGGCAGGTGTCGCATGGCGGGCAGCGCTCGCATCACCTCGACTAGTTCGGCCGAATTCAGCGATTGAGAGCGATGCTCGATCAAGGCCGCATCGAACGTGCCGTCAGGAAAAGTGATGCCGTTGGCCAAAGCGCTGTCGATGCTGGCCGAGCAGATGACGCGCCCGCCCTGGGCAAGCAGGCGCTCCCGCCACCGGTAGAGGCCGGCAGCGTCGCTATCGACGGCAAGGATGCAGCGCCCAGACAACGGTTTCATAGTGGATTCGGAACCTCGATACAGACGCGGCACCCGCAGGGCGCCCAACGTCCGGCGAGCCCGTCGCCAGAGGACATGGCACGCCGATGTTCCGCATTACGGCAGCGCTGACGGGAAACTTGATCGGACAACGAGACGCTTGTGCAGGCAAAGGACGAGGCATCGAGCCTCGCAGGGCATGGGCTCGACATCATCGCCCGGGCAATCCGATGTCCAGCATCAGGAACGATAGACTCTTCCCATGGGCGTCCTGGGCCAAGGAGATGGTGACACCGCCGCCGAGGGCGTTCTCGATCACGAAATTGAGCGCCTTGAGCGTAGGCAACTCGTACCGCGTCACCGGGCCCTTCGCCACGTGCGCATAAGCATCCATGACGCGTTCGACCGTCAGTTGTTCGCGCAGCAGCGTCCACGCCTCGTCGCTGTAGGCCACCACCGACACATTCGAGGTATTGCCTTTGTCGCCAGCCCGCGCGTGCGCGAGTTCGTGCACCTTGACGCTCATCGCGCGCCCTCCACCACCACCTGGGGCTTGACGAGATTGCGAGGCAAGAGCACCGACTTCACGCCCAGAACTTCGCGCAATGCGTTGGTGCCCCCGCCGCCTCCGGCAGGACCGTTCACGTGCAAGGTGCGCACTTCGAAGCCGACGGCCTGAGCCGTCTTTCGATCGGGGCTGCGGGCAGCGATGCGCAAGCGCACCTCGTAGGGCTCCGACCGCCCCGACCCCATGCCGTGCAGGCTGGACATGCCGATGTAGTCGACCCGCATCTCGGGATAAGTGAATCCCCTCATCTTCAAGCGCTCGCGCACGATCTGTTCCGCAAGCCGGGCGCGCGCGAGGGCATTCGGGCCAGCGTAACCGACCTCGCCCTCGCCGATCCAACCGTCGTGATAGCCCACCACCACCTTGTAGGTTGGGGTGCGCGCGCGCGCCTTGGCACCGTTGACCTGCACAGCGTCCTTGCCGACCTGCTCGAAGCTCACGTCTGTGATGTCGAGGACACAATCGGGCGTGATATAGCTGCTGGGATCGTGCATTTCGTAGAGTACCTGCTCCTTGCACGTCATCACGTCGAGACGCCCACCCGAACCCTCCACCTTGCCCAGGACGAGCCGACCATCGACGGTGACGTCGGCAAACGGGAAGCCGATCCGGGCCATGTCGGGCACATCCTTCTTGCCCGGATCCGCGAAACAGCCCCCGGTGAGTTGGGCCGCGCACTCCATCATGTGACCGGCGATCGTGCCGACGGCGAGCCTCGGGTAGTCGTCGTAGCTCCAATCCAGGCCGTGCATCATGCAGGCGAGGAACAAGGAAGGATCCGATACGCGGCCGGTCATCACCACAGGGGCTCCGGTGTCCAATCCGGCACGCACGATGTCGGCCCCGAGATACGCATTGGCGGCCGCCATACGCGGGAGAATGGACTCCACCGGCTCGCCGCTCTCCAACAAGGGCAATTGAGGATTTGCCCGAATCTGCTCGCTGACGTCATCGCCGAGCACGACGGCCACGGGGAGGTCTCCCAGACCCAGCGCTTGAGCTTCGCGGCGCACTGCCCGGGCCGCAGCCATCGGATTGGCCGCCCCCATGTTGGTCACGATTCGCACCCCCTGACGAACGCACGCCGGGAGCACCGCCTGAAAGCGTTCCGCGAGATACGGGGTGTAGCCTTTGTCGGGATCCTTGAGACGGGCGAGATTCTCTCGTGCAATGGTACGCTCGGCCAGGCACTCGAAGGCCAGATAGTCGATCCGGCCCTTCTCGGCCATCTCCTGCGCTGGATCGATCCTGTCGTCGGAAAAACCGGCGCCGCAGCCGACACGTATGCTCGTCTTCTTCATTGATCCGCTCTCTCTATGGCATCGGCATGGAACGCTCGCTGATCAGGGCGAGCCAGCCACGTATGATCCGGTACAAAACCCACAATCCGACGAAAGCGACGATCGCGACAGCGAGGGGTATGCCGACGAAGGTCACGAAGAAGAGCCCGGCGATCACCGTCCAAAGAAGGGCGAACCAGAACGTCCGGATCTGCCAGCGGAAATGCGATTCAAGGAAGGTGCCGCGGACATCGGAACGCTTGACGTAGTTGAGTATGACCGCGATCAGCGAAGGCCAACCGGTCAGGAACGCGGTAACGATGAGCATGGTACCCACCAGCCCCGCCACTGCACTGAAGGCGTGCAATCCGTAGATGACATGGGTGAGCGTGACCAGCCCGCCGGTGGGCAAGACAGTGCCGGATCGTGCGTCGTAATCGGCCACGAGAGACTCTCCTGTGTGGAGCTGCGATTATTGCCCTTCGTCGGCGCAACGACAAGCGCGCAACCTGGGCGCATGACCCGCTGCGGGCAGAACGATTTCAGCTTGGCAGGGATCAAACACGTTGATCGACCGCCCTGCCTGCTGAACTGAAGACAAAACGCCGATCGGAACGAGAGGAACGAATGTTGCGCCGTGACTTGTTGAAGGCCCTGGGCGCGCTCACCGCGCTGGGCGCGATTCCGTACCCTGCTGCAGTGCATGGCGCTCAAGCGGCGAAAACCCGAGGGGCAGCCGCGCCCTTCGACTACGCAGCACTCAAGGGTCGTGCCCGCGCACTCGCGCAAGCCCCTTACCGACCTTCGACCTCCAAACTTCCAGAGGCCATCAAGGCACTCGATTGGGACGCCTACCAAAGCATTCGCTATCTGCCGCAGAAGTCGCTCTGGGCCGGGGATCGGCTGGCATTCAGCGCCCGCTTCTTTCACCTGGGCCTGTTCTTCGAGCAGCCCGTGCGCATCCATGAGGTAGTTGCAGGACAAGCCCGGGAATTGGCCTACGACCCGGCCATGTTCGATCAGCGCAAGAGCGGGCTTGCGGGCAAGGAGCTGCCCGCGGATCTGGGCTTCGCAGGCTTTCGACTGCTGCATCGGAACGACCCCGAGCGTGACATCGTTGCCTTCCTCGGTGCGAGCTACTTCCGAGCGGTAGGCGCAGAAAAGCAATACGGCATTTCAGCACGCGGGCTCGCTGTCGACACTGGATTGGAGCGACCGGAAGAATTCCCTCGCTTCACCGATTTCTGGCTCGAACGTCCTGCCCGAGGCACCGAGCAGTTGACGGTCTACGCGTTGCTCGACTCGCCCAGCATAGCCGGCGCCTATCGCTTCATCATCTCGCCCGCGGCCACCTTGGTCATGGATGTCGATGCCGCCCTATATCCGCGCAAGGCGATCGAACGAATCGGCATCGCCCCTCTGACGAGCATGTATCAGCACGGCGAGAACGACCGACGCATGGCCAACGACTGGCGCCCGGAGATCCACGATTCCGACGGCCTCGCAATCTGGACCGGCAGCGGCGAGCGCATCTGGCGCCCTCTGGTGAATCCGGAACATCTGCGCTTCAACGCGTATGTCGACCAGGACGTTCGGGGCTTCGGGCTCCTGCAGCGAGATCGCGCGTTCGCCCACTATCAAGACGACGGTGCGTTCTACGACAAGCGCCCCAGCCTCTGGGTCGAGCCGCGCGGCTCATGGGGCAAGGGCTCGGTGCAACTCGTGGAAATCCCGACGATGGACGAGACTTTCGACAATATCGTGGCCTACTGGCACCCGGAGGAGCGTCCGCGCGCAGGCCAGGAGTTGCTCTATGCGTATCGACTGCACTGGGGTGCGACGACGCCCGGCACACCGGACCTCGGTCATGTGGTGGCTACGCACACGGGCATCGGCGGCGTCATCGGACGGCCCCGTACCTACTACTCACGCCGATTCGCGGTGGACTTCGCAGGCGGCGTGCTTGCAAAGCTCGGGCCCAGTGCGAATGTGGAGGCAGAAATCACGGCCTCTCGCGGCTCGATCGAGATCACGTCCGCACGGCCCCTGGCCGCCATCTCGGGTTATCGAGCGATGTTCGACTATAAGCCGACCGACGACCGGACCGAGCCGGTGAACCTCAGACTTTTCCTGCGCTCGGGCAATACGGCGCTGACCGAGACATGGCTCTACCAATGGACGCCTCCACCCGCCGATCAGCGCAAGTTTTAGCTGCGCTCGTTGCCTGCCAGCCGCGCCATTCCGGCCGCGCCCTGCGCCGGAATGCGCCGCGGCTGCGCGGCGTCGACCGCCACCAGACCGTCGCCCTCGATCGCCGCCTGCCACACTGGCGCCGCATGCGCCGAACTCCAAACCCGGTGGTGCAGCGTCGACAATGCGTGCGCATCATCCATGAGCGCAAGACGCTCGCGCTGACCAAGCGCTGAGACGCCTTGCGCCAGTGCACGGTCGATGATCTGTGCATTGAGCGACCGGACCGCCCCCCATGCCTCGCGCCTGGGAGCGAGCGCGCCCAGTTGGGCATTGATCAAGGGATCCACCACAGCCGCAACGACATCGATCGTCTTGCGTGAAGCCCGCGCCAGACGCGCAGTCTGCTGGGTCTCTCTGCACCCTTGAACTTCCTCCGGCGCGAGGAATAGCCCCAGGCGGCGAAACGCTCGGCCAAGCGACGCGCGGCTAAGCAGGACGGACAGCGGAATCGCCACCACCAGCGCGCCTGCAACCGGCAGCAGCCACCAGACATGGTTGGGATTGAGCCAGTAAACGATGCCGATCCACGCCAGCCCGAGCACGGCCTGCCATCCATGGCGCTGAAACGCCTCGCCCCAGGACGTTTCAGCATCGGCGCGAGGTGGCGACTTCCACTGCACGGAATGCCCCGCCAGCGCAGCCAACACGAACTGTGTGTGGAACAGCATGCGAACGGGCGCCAGCAGCGCCGAGACAAGCATCTCGCCCACCATGCTGATGCCATAGCGCCAAGCCCCACCGAACGAACGCGCCCCTCGCTTGAGCGCGATCACCATGCTCAGGATCTTCGGGATGAAGAGCAGCGACAGCGTCGTGCTGAAAAGTGCAATCGCGCGCTCGGGCCGCCACTCCGGCCACAGCGGAAACAGCTGATAGGACTCCACGAAATAGACGGGCTCGCTGAGCGCGTGCACCGCCAGCAATGCGGTCGACGACACCAAGGCAGCGAACCACAAGGGTGAAGACGCGTAAGCCATCACGCCCGTCAGGAACACCGCCCTATGCACGGCATGCACACCCTTCAGGGAGATCAGTCTGAAGTTCATCAGATTCCCCTGACACCAGCGGCGGTCGCGCTTGATCTCGTCCAGCAGATTGGGGGGCATCTCCTCGTAGCTGCCGGGAAGATCGTAAGCGATCCACACACCCCAGCCGGCACGCCGCATCAGCGCCGCCTCGACAAAGTCATGCGAAAGAATCTCGCCCGAGAGCACGCCGCGCCCCGGCAGGCGACGCAACGCGCAATGGCGCATGAACGGCTCGACACGAATGATCGCGTTGTGCCCCCAGTAATGGGACTCACCCAGTTGCCAGAAGTGCAGTCCCGCAGCGAACATGGGGCCATAGGCATTGGCCGCGAACTGCTGGATGCGCGCGTGGAGAGTTTCCCTGCCCGCGGCTCGTGGAATGGTCTGAATGATGCCCGCGTCGGGCGAGGCTTCCATCATCTGAACGAGACGCTCGAGGCACTCTCCGGTCATCACGCTATCGGCATCCATCACGACCATGTAGCGGTAGTTGCGCCCCCAGCGACGGCAGAAGTCGGCGAGGTTGCCGCTCTTGCGTTTGATGCGGTTACGCCGCCAGCGATAGAACACTCGACCGAACCCGGACACCTCGCGACACATGTCGAGCCATGCGGCCTGCTCGGCGACTCGCACGTCCGCATCGTTGGTATCGCTCAGGATGTAGAAATCGAAATGCTCGAGCCCATCGGCGCGACCGAGCGACTCGTAAGTCGCCCGCAAGCCGGCGAACACGCGCGACACGTCTTCATTGCAGATCGGCATGACGATTGCCGTGCGGGCAGCGGGATCGATCGGGCGATCGGGCGTCGCCTTGGCGCTGATGGCATATCGGTCTTTGCCGAACAGCATGAGAAAGAAGCCGGCCACCGCCGTCCAAAACCCCGCGCTCACCCAAGCGAACAGAATCGCGAACAACATCAAAATGACGATCTCGAGCGGCTGCCTACCCTGGTAAGGCAACACGGTCGTCATGAAATCGGTGGCGAGATACGTCTGGGCCAGTGTCAATCCCAGCAGGCTCCAACGCCGCAGAGCACCGGCACGGCGCTGACGAGCGCTCGGCGGCGACGGCCGCCCGAGATCGCCATCGGCCGCGCTGACGCAGGATTCGGCTGCAGGCTTGCTCACACCCTGGCCGAGAGCCGCGCGCCGCAAGAACCCTAGGGGCCAGACTTCCGGCGCAACCGATGTGCGTCTCAATGGCGGCATCGTTGCGATATGAGGACGTCCCCGCGAATCGAGCGCGACCACCGCAGCCGACTGCTCCGCGGTCAAGCCCGCGCCGAGCCGAAGACGGACCGATGCCGAAACTGCAGCAGGATCGTCGTCGTTCTTTCGGCCTGTCCCGAGGGCGGCGTGCATCCCGCACATGGCAGCGCTCGTTTCGCCCCCGTCGGCCTGTGCCGACTGCAGCAGCCGCGCACGATGCGAAGAGGAGATTCCCAGTCGATTCACATATCGGGCAAGGCGGTCGCCCTGAGACGACAGGTCGCCGAGATGCGATGCGAGAGGCGCCGACGCGGCGGGCGGCGCATTTGCAACTCGAGCCTCACCGGCATTCGAAGTCAGGGGAGAAAGCGATGCATCGCTCATAGGTGGTCTCGTGGGTACGGCCGCCGGTTGGGCGATCCATGGGTCATTCGGGCGGAACGACATAGCTCCACACTTCCGACAGCGCGAGAGCGCCCGCGTTCAGTTGCCCACGCAACTCGACGGCACGTTTCTCGTCCTGTTGCCGAATGCGCACGGTTGCCCGCCATCCCCCTGTCGCTTCATGACGACGCAATGTCCGCTCTACGATCTCCCCGTTGTCGTTCGACGACACCACCCAGTTCGGATTGAGCTCGAGCGGCACGCGCTCCGGATCGAGCGGCTCGAAATCGATGGCGAGCAGAATGGTGCGCTCGGCGTTCTTGTCCTTGCGGTCGGCGGGCGGGGACGGCAACCTGCGCGTTTGAGTCACCCGCACCTGCGGCGCGGGCAGATTCGCCGGCTGGCCCCAGAGCAATTCGTACTCGATGTCAAAGGGCTTGCGAGGCGGCGGCTGCGTGGCCGGAATCCAGTAGGCGACGATGTTGTCGTTCGTCTCGTCGGGACTCGGAATTTGCACCAATTCGATGCGACCCGCCCCCCACTTACCCTTGGGCACGACCCAGGCGCTCGGCTTCAGATCGAATCGCGCGTCCAGATCTTCATAGCTGCGAAATGCCCGGTCGCGCTGCATCAGCCCGTAGCCAAGAGGATCCGTGAGCGCAAACGAAGTGATCAGCAGTCGCCGAGGATTGAGCAAGGGGCGCCACAACCATTCCCCGCTACTCGTCTGGATGGATAGCCCATCGGAGTCGTGCACCTCGGGGCGAGCCGAACCGACTGCAGGCGGTTGATTCTCGCCGTGCAGGTACATGCTGGTGAAGGGCGCGATGCCGAGCTTCGCGACCTTCTCCCGGAGAAAGAGCCGTGCTGTGACCTCCATCCGAGTCGGCGCACCCGGTCTGAGCACGAAGCGATAGGCGCCCGTCACTCGACGCGAATCGAGCAGCGCGTGGATGACCAGGTGTTGGTCGCCAGGCGCAGGGCGATGGATCCAGAACTCGACGAAACGCGGGAACTCCTCCCCGGAAGCCTCCCCGGTATCGACGGCCAGACCACGGGCGGCGAGCCCCAAGCGCAGCCCAGCGGCCAGCGAGCGGAAGTAGCTCGCACCGAGGAACACCAGCACCTCGTCCTTGCGCTCCTTGCCATGGAGCGGGAATAGAACCCGCAGGCCCGCGAATCCCACTTCGGCGCTGTTCAGCGGGCCAAGCTTGAGGCTGGCGTAGTCGAATGCTTGCGGGTCGAACTCAATGCGGCGCACGCCGTCCGATGACACCTCGTTGACCAGGACGGGACGATCGAACGCCATGCCCATGTGAACCATGCGGACCTCGAACTGAGTATTCGCACGATGCCAGAGCGCACGCTCGGGCTTCATTCGGATCGACTGGTGCTGCTGAAAAGTGAGTTTGCGCAGTTCCTCCGGCGCACTGGCGGGCGCGGGCTTGTGCGGCCTGCCCGCCAACTCTCCGGCCATCTGCATGACGCGCCCGAAGTCCGCGGCACTCACGCCTGAACACAGCGCCGTCGAAATGCAGAACGACCACAACCAGACCCGAAAAGGACGCAGACGCATCGGAGATCTTTTCCATGTTGCAGAGGAATGGACATCGAGCCCGCTCTCGCCCACGAGCACGGACACCCCACAGCTGTGCTTCGAAGGCCGAACCAGAAGCGCGGCGCAAATGCCATGCCTAGCAGGGCGTGTCGCACCGGGTCTTCTGTCGGAGCAATGCCCGGCGGTACACCCGAGCGCGGGTGCACGATATGGACTGTAGCCTAGGGGTTTTCAGGCGAACAGGCTAGTGTCGCCGACCACCGACAACTCACACGGTGGCGATGGGCGTGACGGGCGAACCGGCCGCACCGGGCATGCGCAGCGGCGGCGCCGTCAGAAGAAAACGATTGCGATTCTTCTGCCGCAGCCAGCCGGCCAACTCGCTCAGATACCAAAGCTCGCCGAGGTGAATGCCGAGCTTGACCAGACAGTGCTCGTGCAGCGGCAACGCGGGGCCATGATGGCCCATGCGCGGATCGACACCCAGGGTGGAGGAGCGCTCTACGGCCAGATTGTCGGCAGCGATCGCGACTAGGCCGCTGTCGGCAATCCATTCGAGCAGACGCGGGTCATAGCCGTCGAGCACACTGCAAGCCGTGCGTATCGACTGATCGAGCTTGCCGTCCGCTTCGCGAATCAGGGCGCCCAGCCCCGTATGCAGGCATACGATGTCGCCCCGCTCGACGCTGACGTTGTCCTCGCGCATCACGTGCTCGAGCATCTCGTAGGTCACGAGGGTTCGCTCGTCGCCGTAGTGATGCCGCAGGTCGATCATGACCGCACGCGCCTGCATGCCCGTTTCAGCCATGACGGCGGCGCCGAGGGCTCGCGCCCCCAACTGCCCGTGCAACCCGCGGTCCTCGTCGTCGACAATGCGAAAGCCGTTGTACGAAACCTTCTCTGCCACCCCATCACCGTCCGCATCGAAGACGGCACCCTTGTGCGCGAAGGTGTCCCAGTGGGTCGAATATTGCGAGTACAACATGATCGCTTCGTCGGAGCCGACATCGGTGAAACGCGGATCGACGAGGTTGCTCGCCAGATTGAAGTAGACGTGCTCTCCGCGCATCACCGGATGGAACTGCGGCGGGTACCGGTTGGGGTTCAGAACGTTGCCCCCGGGAAGCGTCAAAGGATGCGAAAGCACGAACAATTCGCCCGTCTTTACCTCCTGCAAAGCCCGCAGCCGCAATTCGGCAGTCACCATGTTCATGCGCCCGCGCTGATCGTCGTCGCCGAACTCGCCCCAGTTCGAACCCTCCGGCCGGTGCTTCCAACGCTTGGTCATTCTCGCTCCTCGATGGTTTCTGCGACGGACACGGCCTCGAACTCCCGTTACGCCGCTTTGCCGGCCAACATGCGCACAGCCTTGTAGGTGATGACTTTGTCCCCGTGCTGGTTGACGATGTCGTTCATCGTCGTGACCACGGCCCGGTTGCCCTTGGAAGTCGGCTTCACCGACAGCACCTCGATCTCGCCGTGTATCGTGTCGCCGACCATGACCGGTTTGAACACCTTCTTCTCGACTTCCAGCAGCGCCAGCCCCGTCCCCTGGAAGAACGACTGGCACTGCAGCCCCTCGATCAGGGTGTAGGAGAGCGCGGCAGGCACGAACCGCCCTTTGATGGTGCCGACATCGAACGTGGCATCGATGAAAATGGTCTCCAGCATCCCGGTGACACTGATGAAGTTGACGAGGTCCGTCTCGGTCAGCGTCCGATTGATGGTGCGGTAGCGACCGCCGATCTCCACGTCCTGCCAGTGATATCCCCAGCCCACGAGCTTCATGCTCTGCTCCTTCTTGCGTGCGCTCATGCCGCAGGCACGGATCGCTTCCTCGTCCCTTTATACTGCGCCTGCACCACCGGCGTCAGGGGCGCGGCAGCGAATGCCGCGGCACGGCGTTCGGCATCGACCGGCTCGTAGCGCATATTGCGCTGGGCAGGCTTGCGGCCGATGGATCGGATGAGATCCTCCATCGCACGCGGCGCGAATTCCTGCCCATGGGCGGTGCCGGCTGCACGCGAGATGCTCTCGTTCATCAGCGTACCGCCCAGATCGTTGGCGCCGGCTCGCAAGCACATTGCAGCGCCGTCGGGGCCCATCTTGACCCATGAAGTCTGGATATTCGTGATCAGCGGGTTGAGCACCAACCGGGCAACCGCATGCATCAACACAGCCTCACGCAAGGTCGGACCGCTGCGCGCCTGCCCCCTGCGGTAGAGCGGCGCCTCCATCGCAATGAAAGGCAGCGGCACGAACTCTGTGAACCCGCCCGTGCGCTCCTGCAGATCGCGCACGCGCAGCAGATGACGTGCCCAGTGAATGGGCCGCTCGACATGGCCGAACATGATGGTCGACGTCGTCGGCAGACCGCATTCGTGCGCCGCCGACACGACCTCGAGCCACTGCTGCGTATTGATCTTGTCCGGACAAATGACGGCGCGCACTTCGTCGTCGAGAATCTCGGCCGCGGTGCCCGGCAGCGAGGCGAGGCCGGCATCGAGCAGTCGCTGCAAATAAGCATGCAAGCCCAAGCCCAGAGTGTGTGCGCCCTGCCAAACCTCCAGCGGCGAGAAAGCATGGACATGCAAGCCGGGTGCCGCCGCCTTCACCGCCCCGACCAGGGCGAGGTACGTATCCCCCGTGTATTCAGGATGGATGCCGCCCTGCATGCAGATCTCGGTGGCGCCACGTTCCCACGCTTCGCGCGCTCGACGCGCCACTTCTTCCAGAGGCAAGTCGTAAGCCGCGCCGCGCAGGCCGCGCGCCGGCGTCCCCTTGGAAAAAGCGCAGAAATGACATTTGTATGTGCAGACGTTGGTGTAATTGACGTTGCGGTTGACCACGTAGGTCACCCGCTCTCCCACCCGCTGACGCCGCAGATCATCAGCCTCGCTGCAAACGAACTGAAAGGCATCGCCGCGCGCCGCGAAGAGTTCGACGATCTGCTCTGGCTCCAGACGAACGCCCTTGCGCGCCTGGGCGACAAGATCGCGCACCTTCCCCAATGAGGCCACTTCCGCCGCATCGGGTTTGCGCAGTCCGAAGGGCAGCAACTGCACGACGCCGGGCTGCCAGACGTCGGGGCGCGCATAGCCTTCGCTGTCCATCGCCTGCAACACCCGAGCATGGAGCGACGGGTCCACCCAGCGATCGAGATCCGCTGCATAGCCTGGATAAATCGCCAGCCGCTCGGTGAGCACGCGTGCGCGCACCGCGGTCGCATGCGCGAGCGCGTCGACCTGGGGCCAGGGCTTTTCGGGGTTGACGTGATCCGGCGTCACCGGCGACACGCCGCCCCAGTCGTTGATGCCCGCCTCGAGCAGGCGCCCGTAGTCATCGGAAAGATTCGGCGGCGCCTGGATGTTCATCTGCGGGCCCAGAACAAGACGTGCGACCGCGATGGTCCAGAGCAAATCCTCCAGGCTCGGCTCCTGCGCCTCGGCGAGCTTGGTATCGGGCTTGGCGCGAAAATTCTGGATGATCACTTCCTGGATGTGGCCATAGCGCTGGTGCAGATCGCGGATCGCCAGCAAGGCCTCGATACGCTCCTGGCGCGTCTCGCCGATCCCGATCAGGATACCGGTGGTGAACGGCACCGCCAGCTCGCCGGCATGGCGCAACGTCTCCAGGCGTAGCGCCGGATGCTTGTCGGGAGAACCGTAGTGCGGCCCGCCGGGCTCGCACAAGCGCTGTGCGGTCGACTCCAGCATCAGCCCTTGCGACGCCGACACGCGACGAAGTCGGGCAACCTCGTCGCGCGACATCACCCCGGGATTGACGTGCGGGAGCAATCCCGTTTCGCGCAAGACCAGTTCGCACATGGCCTCGAGATAGGCCAGCGTGCTCTCGTACCCCAGCTTCGCCAAGGCCTCGCGGGCGGCCCCGTAGCGCAATTCAGGTTTGTCGCCGAGCGTGAACAAAGCCTCCTTGCAGCCCACCCGTGCGCCAGCGCGCACGATCGCGAGCACTTCGTCAGGACTCAGATACGGACTGGGAAGATTTCGCGGCGATGTGGCGAAGGTGCAGTAATGACAAACATCGCGGCACAAACGGGTGAGTGGAACGAACACCTTGCGCGAATAGCTGACGTTCGTGCCATGCGCTTCGAGCGTCGAGGCCTGGGCGCGCGCCATGAGGCCGGTCAGGTCTGCGCGCACCAGCTCCTGAAGGTTTTCTATGCTCGGTGGAAAAGTCACGCTCCAGCACTTCCTTCGTTGATCGCCGCGAGCACCGACGGTGCGCTCAAGCGACGTAGCTGTTCCAGAGAATCACGTATCGCGCGCGCCGGCATCCTGAACGGCTCGCAACCCAGGCGGCAGGCCATATTCGACCACGTAACCGCAGCCCCGAGAAAGGTGTAGATCCACCGACTCCCCTCGATGGCGGCACCTCGCGTTCCAGCACCCGTGCAGCCGATTATAGAGGAGCGGGCCGGCCTCGCCTCCTTGTTGCTCGCCTGCCCAGAGGCCGAGACTTGCGAAACAAGCCCACCCTCGCATCATGGCGATTGACGGCCCCGGCAGCGATGGTCACCATTACAGGCGCCACCACCCTAAGAGCGGATACCCATGAAGACTCTCCTCATTACCGGCGCGGCCGGACGCATAGGCACGTTCCTGCGGCCCGAATTGAAGGGCAAGTACAGGCTGCGGCTATCGGACATCGCGCCGATCCGCGATCTGCAACCGGGGGAGACCTTCATGAAGGCCGACCTCGGCAACCTCAAGGACATGCTGCGCGTCACCAAGGGGGTGGACGCCGTTGTGCATCTGGGCGGAAACTCGGGCGAGGCGGACTTCGAGCGCATCCTGCAAGCCAACATCGTCGGCTTCCACAACACGCTCGAGGCTGCGAGACGCAACGGCGTGAAACGCTTCCTGGTCGCGACCTCCAACCATGCCGTCGGCTTCTACCGCTGCGACCAGAAGATCGATCACCGCGTCTATCCCAAACCGGACAGCCGCTATGGCGTCTCCAAAGTCTTCAACGAAGCGCTCGCCAGCCTCTACGCAAACCGCTATGGCATGGAGATCTTCTGCATGCGCATCGGCAACGTGAATAGCGCCCCGATCGACCGTCGGCGCCTCGCGATCTGGATCAGTGGCCGGGACATGGCTCAACTGGTGACCGTGGGCGTCGAGCATCCGGACATCCGGTTCGAGATCGTCTACGGGATCTCCGACAACAAGCGCGCCTGGTTCGACAACAGCAATGCGCGCCGCCTGGGCTATCGTCCGCAGGACCGCAGCGAGGCCTTTGCGAAGGCGATCCTGCAGCGCAGCCCACCGCCAGGCAACGCCCCGGCCGATATCTTTCAGGGCGGCGGACATTGCATGGCCGAAGGCGGTACGCGCAGTGCTCTCGCCAGCACCGTTCCTGCCGGCAAAACGCCAGCGAAGACCTCCAAGCGCCCCGCCCGAAAGGCGCCGGCCAAGAAGACGCCCGCCAGAAAGAGCAGCCGGTCCGCTACCGACAAGCGACGCGCCTAGATTCCCGCTTGGCCGCATGGCGGGGTGACGACCGACGCCCGGCCGCGACTTCGAGCCCGCGCCGGCGGCGACCGAGGCGGAGCATCCGCCGACAATCCATCGACCCTGACGGTGCAAGCATGACGAAGACCTCCCGCAGCGCTCATGAGTCAGCCGCTCATCACCTCCATGCCCGGGTGCCGCGCGCATCGCCGAATACCACCGCCGCGGAGCTGTTCGCCTCGATTCAAGGCCACCAGTTCGACGCGACGGAACTGATCTGCATCTGCGATGACGAGGGTCGGCTGCTCGGCGGCTTGTCGTTGGGAGCAGCGATTGCGCTGCAGCCGCAGACCCGCCTGGGCGATGTCATGACGCAGCCGATCGCCGGCGTGCATCCGGATGAAGACCAGGAACGCATCGCATCCATTGCCTTGCACCACCGACTGGAGGCCGTGCCGGTGGTCGACAGCAACGGGTTCCTTCTGGGCATCGTCCCGCCGGCCGCCCTGCTGTCGATCCTGAGACGGGAGCACGTCGAGGACATCCACCGCTTCGCCGGCATCCGTCGCGAGACGGCCCAAGCTCGGCACGCGATGCAGGCGCCACCCGTGCGCCGGGCGCGCGATCGACTGCCTTGGCTGCTGGTGGGCCTCGCCGGAAGCGTCCTCGCGACGTGGGTCATGTCGACGTTCGAGCATGCGCTGCAAGCGCATCTCGCGATCGCGTTTTTCGTTCCAGGCCTGGTCTATCTGGCCGATGCCATCGGCACCCAGACCGAGGCCATCACCGTGCGTGGGCTTTCCCTGAGCCACGCGCCCCTGGGCCGCCTGCTCGGACGCGAACTGCGCACCGGTCTGCTGATCGGCTCGGTACTGGGCATGCTGGTATTCGGCCTGGTATGGATGGGATTCGGCGAACTTCGGCTCGCCTTGGCGGTTGCCGTGGCCGTGCTGTTTGCGGGCGCGGCGGCGACCTCCATCGGTCTTGTCCTGCCATGGGCGCTGGCTCATGCCGGCAGCGATCCGGCGCTCGGCGGCGGGCCGCTTGCAACGGTCATCCAAGACGTGCTGAGTCTGCTGATTTATTTCGCAGTGGTGACAGCCCTGCTGTGAGGCCTCGCAGCGGTCCCGCCGAGCGTGTCCGGTACTGCGCCGCCATGACCTCGTCCTATCGGGCGAGGCCCGACGGCATCACCCGGCGCGGATACGCGCTGCTACCGCGTCGCCAAACTGGCGGGTATTGCCGCGGCCACCGAGATCGCCGGTGCGCAATTCGTCGTCCAGTAGCACGGCATCGACCGCGGCCTGGATCGCGGCCGACGCATCGAGATGCGACTGCTTGCCGTGACGCACGCCCAGCCACTCCAGCAGCATCGCCGTCGACAGGATCATTCCCGTGGGATTCGCAATCCCGCGACCGGCGATATCCGGCGCGGAGCCGTGACCGGCATTGGCGATTGCGTGCTTGTCGCCCGCATTGAGGGCTGCGGCGAGTCCCAGGCCACCGGACAGAGCCGCCGCCTCGTTCGACAGAATATCGCCGAACATGTTGGTCACCAGGATCACGTCGTGGCGTTGCGGGCGGGTATATAGATCGGCCGCCATGGCATCCACGTCCATTTCCCGAAATGCGATCTCCGGGTTCGCTTTGGCCACTGCGTAGGCCTCGCTCATGAAGAGCCCGTCGGTGACTTGCAGCACGTGCTGCTTGCCCACAGCGGTCACACGCTTGCTGCGGCGCTTGGCATACTCCATGGCGACCTTCGCGATCCGCCGCGAACCTTGGCGGGTGATCTTGCGCACAGAGAGGGCCACGTCCTCGGTCGGCATGAATTCCGCGATGCCCATGAACATGTTGCGGTCGGCGTAGAAGCCCTCGGTATTCTCTCGCACGATCAGTGCATCCAGCCCGGTGCGGGCATCCGGCACACCGGGGCGGCTGCGGGCTGGTCGCAGATTCGCATAAAGCTCCAGGCGCTTGCGTACCGTGCCCGGAACATTGATACCGCCTTGATCGCGCGGCGGGTACTCGGTCATTCCGCACGGCCCGAGGATGACGCCATCGGCATCCTCGGCCGCCTGCAAAGCAGCGTCGGTCAGAGTCGTGCCGTGCTTGCGATAGCTCGGCATGCCCACCTCCACCGTAGTCAGCCGCAAGTCCATGGCGAACACTTCATCGGCCGCACTCAAAGCCGCCAAAGCGGCCGCCACGATCTCGGGACCGATGTCGTCCCCCGGCATGACTACGATGTTCACTGCGCGTTGCCTCGCCTGGTTACTTGATAACGATGTTGGCGTCCTTGACGACCTTGAGCCAACGCTCGTAGTCGCCGCGGATACGCTTGCCAAACGCCTCGGGGGCGCCGCCGGTCGGTTGCATTCCGTCGGCCTCGAGCGTCTTCTTGATGTCCTCTTGCTTGAGCGCCTCGTTGATGGCGACGTTGAGGCGGTCGATGATGGGCTGCGGCGTTCCGCGCGGTGCCATGGTACCGAACCACAGCACAACCTCATAACCGGGAATGGAATCGTTGACGGTCGGGATATCAGGTAAAGAGGGCCAGCGTTGTGCCGTGGTCACCCCGAGGGCTCGCAACCTGCCGGTCTTCAGATGCGGGACGATCGGCAACATGCTGCCCACGATGATCGGAACCTGTCCCGAGAGAAGATCGGACATGGCTGCGCCCGTGCTCTTGTACGGAACGTGCACCATCTTGATCTTGGCCATGTTCGCGAACAGTTCGGTCGCGAGGTGGGTCATGCCCCCGACGCCGCTGGACGCATAGGTGAGCTCACCGGGCTTTGCCCGCCCTAGCGCGACCAGTTCCTTCGTGGTCTTGACCGGAACCGACGGGTGGATGGTCAGCACGAACGGCGTAATGCCGAACTCGGCAACCGGGATGATGGCATTGATCGGGTCGAAGGCCGGCTTGTGGGTGGCGGAAGAAGCCGAAAAACTGCCGGACATCATCATGATGGTGTAGCCGTCTGGCGGCGCCTTGGCGGTCAGCTCCATACCGATGATGCCGCCGGCACCCGCGCGGTTGTCCACGATGAACTGCTGGCCGAGCAAACCGCTGAGCTTGTTCGAGAACTGCCGGGCGGTGATGTCGCTGCCACCGCCTGGCGCGAAGGGCACGATCACCCGCACCACTTTCGCCGGATACTGCTGGGCCTGGACCGGACCGGCCAGACCCACGGCTGCCGCGGCGACCACGGCACACCGGATAACGGGTTGGAAACCAGATTTAGGTGACATCGCTTCCTCCTCCTGCTTCAGTCAGAAATTCAACCAGTTGCCCAGAAACGGGCGCTTAAGTTACCCGCAAAACGCCTCGGATGCACTCACTTTTTGCCCGCCCCAGGGGCGCATTGCTCGATGCAGAGAGCATCGCACCGCAGCTGTCCTTAGGCGAGCGCCGATCGGGGCACGTCGCAAACCGTCAATCGCAAACCTCCAGGTGCGTCCCGTCGGTGAACAACAACGCGCCGCGAACCGCCTTATCCGGAAAAACGCCCCGGAGACCGCGACAGTACTCGGCGACTTGAGCCCGATACTCTGCCTCCAGCGGCGAACCGGCGAGATCGGTGTGTCGTCCGGTTTTGTAATCCAGTACCCAGACCTCGTCCCGGAACTCTACGACACGATCCAGCCGACGCAGTTCTCCCGCCTCGGTGACAAGGGGCAGTTCATTGAACGCGCGCTCGATGGACTGTGGATCGAAATAGCGCCGCAGCGAAGGCGACTGAATGAGATTACGCGCCTGCTCGGCACAGATGCGCGCCTCCGCTGGCGTCAAGCCGGCGCGGGTCGCAATGCTCGCACCGTCGGCCTGCGGGTCGGTGGCGAGACACTCCATCACTCGGTGAAAGGCGGTGCCGTACTTCTGCCCCGGCCCCTCGATCCCATGGCGCCGCGCGCCGGTCGGGATGACCCGGGGCACGCCAGGCTGCGACGATGAGTCGCCGACGCAATCGCCTCGAATCACCGATTCGGGTTGCGAGGGACGGTCGCACTCGAAATCGGCGCCGTAAACCAGGACTCCCTCGCCATCATCATCCGGCCGACCGCACTGTGCGGCAACGGCCGCACGCACTCGCTTGTACCAGGAGCGGGCATTGCCGTTGCCCTCGCAACCGCTCACGACGAGCACCTGACGCGCCCGGGTCATGGCGACGTAAAGAAGATTGAGGTCTTCGCGTGCATCGTTCGCCTGCTCGTCCTGCAGTTGTCGGCGCTGCAGGCGACTCGATTCAGCGTTGCGCGTTCGCAGCGAGAAATCGCGTGGCGCCTCGGCGCCGGGCTCCCAATCGACCAGCGCCTCGTATCCCCGGCGCGCCGGCCGACTCGATCCGGCATCGAGCAGCCAGACGATCGGCGCTTCCAAGCCCTTGGCCCCATGCACGGTCAATATGCGGATGGCGTTGCCTTGAGTGTCGATACCACCCTCGTCCGGCGCCTCGTCGACCGGCGCCGAGCGCATGTCGCGCAGTTCGTCGATGAAGCGCGGCAGACTCGGATAGCGCCCGGAGTCCAGCGCCAGGGCCCGTTCGATGAAGGCGTGCAGGTTGGCAATGACCGCTGCCCGCATCGCCGGCGGGACCGCGGCAGCATAGCGCCGCTCGATGTCGCCCTCGAAATAGATCTTGTCCAGATGATCATGCACGGGCAGGCGGTCGGCGCGATCCAGCCACCTGGACAACAGTTGCCGCGCTCGCTGCAGAGGCGCCGCTTCGTCCGCCAGCGGCAGCGCGAGCAGGCGCAGCCACCAGGTTTCGCCGGGGGCGCCGGCGACCGTGATCAGATCTTCGTCCGTGCAGCCGAAAATCGGACTGCGCAGTGCATGCGCGAGCTTCAGATCGTCGAAAGGCGACACCAGAAACTCCAGCAGTGCGATCAAGTCGCACGCTTCGAGCGTATCGAGCAGGCCACCTTGCCGCGAGGTGGTGAACGGAATACCCGCCTGCCTGAGCGCCCGCTCGTAGACCTGCAGATGCGTGCGTCGCTGCACGAGCATCATGACATCGGAAAACCTCACCGGACGCAGGCGATCGCCGCTCGAATCTTCGGCGATCTCCCACCGCTCGATCATGTCGCGCAAGCGCGCCACCATCGAACTCGCCTCGGATTCCCGCCGCAGGTCCTCCTGAATCTGAAGCGGCATGAGCAACGGGTTGCGCAATCCGTCGCTCGACGCGCTTGCCTGCGCCTGGGGTTCGAGTTGACGCGCCAGCGCAAGCACTTCCACGCGTCCAGGCAAAGCGCCGTAGTGGGCCGCGTGGACATTGAAGAAGGTGTAGGCGGGCTCCTCCGAGAACAACCGATTGACGACATCGAGCACCGGCTGCGAGCAGCGACGGGATTCGTCCTGCGACAACACGACCGCCCCTTGGTTCAGCATCAACCAGTCGCGCGCAGCATCGAACAGCCGCGCCTCGGCCCTGCGGAAGCGATAGATCGCCTGCTTGGGATCGCCCACCAGAAACACGACCGGCGAGGAATCTGCCTGCGCAGCGGCCTCGAACCAGTGCTTGAGCGCAAGCCACTGCAGCGGGTTGGTGTCCTGGAACTCGTCGAGCAGAATATGACGATAGCGGCTGTCGAGCTTGAACTGCAGCGTGACGGCCTGTTCGCTGCGCGTGAGCAGTTCGAACGCAAGCCATTCGATGTCGGCGAAATCGGCCACCTGCCGATCACGCTTGAGCCGCTGATACGCCTCCAGAAGCACGACGCCGGCGGCCAGCCCCGCGGCATTGGCCCGATAGCTCGCCTGATCGGCAAGCCCCTCTTTCACCGCTGTCACGCGTTCGCCCAGGCGAGCATGCAGTTCGAGCAGGCGGTCTTCCCCCGCCTCGCCAAGCCTATCCCGCTGCGCCTTGCTGGGCTTGCGCTTGCGCAGTCCGTCCTTGCCGGTGAAAAGGGTCGTTGCCAGTGCCTCGAACATCAGGGACGGCACGGCAGAAGCGAGCGCATCGGCCAAGGCTCGACCATAGCCCTGATCGGTCGCCGCATTGCGCCCGAGCAGCGAGGCGTACGCGCTCACATCGTCCACCAACGCCTGATCGGCAAACACCTCGTCAACCAGGTCGGCGTTCGGGTCGATGCCCAGGGCGGCCCTCTGGCTCTCGAGCGCACGCTGTACGGCAGCCTCGCCTTGACCTGCGTAGGCCCACCAGTCGGAACGGTGACGCAGAAAGCTCAGCAGCAGCGCACGGGTGTTTTCCAGGCCGTGCTCGGAGAACAAGGCGTCGAGGCCTCGCGTCGCGGGTCCTTCGGGATCACGCTGACACTCGGCGGCGAACAATTCCCATGCTTCTGCCACCAGGCTAGACGTCTGCTCGGTAAGCACCAGATTGCCGACCGCGCCTGCGCTCAGCGGGGCGCTGCGCAACAACTGCATGTACCAGCTGTGGAAGGTCGAAATGGTGATGCCAGGCTGGGCGCACAGGACTTCTTCGTACAACGAGCGACCGCGGGTGAGTGAAGGCTCGATGTCCGATTCGGGGACAGCCCGCTCGCGCAGAAAGGCACGCACCTTGGCATCGTCCTCGCAGGCAAGCAGTTCGAGCCACTCGCGCAGGCGGGCAGCCATCTCCTGTGCGGCATGCCGAGTGAACGTGATTGCCAGAATCTCGCCGGGCGGCACGCCCGCCAGCAGCAAACGGACGATCCTCGACACGAGCAGCCAAGTCTTGCCGCTGCCCGCGCAAGCCGCCACGACGACGCTGTTCGCAGGATCGAGGGCTTTGACGACAAGCTCGATGGGGGGCGCCGCACTCATGACCAATGCTTTCGACGGCACAACCCGCTCAGCTCGCAGTAGCGACAGGCTTCGTCGACGCCTTGGGCAGGCAGCGGAGCGCCCTCGCTGATCTGATCGTACAGCTCGCCGATGCGCGCGCGCACCTCATTGGCGAGAATATCGATGCCGGCTTCATGAGGGATGGGACACACTTCATCGCGATCGACCGAAAGGAACAAGGCCTCGGCAACCGGCTCCCCCCAAAGCAGCGCGTACACGGGAAGCTGCACGTCCTCCCCCCGTGCACGCAGCTTGTCGGCCAGCCGCTTGGGTGCCTGCGTCTTGTAGTCGACCACGGCGACCGTGCCATCGACGCGTGCATCGACACGATCGATGCGGCCACGCAACTGCAGTTGCCGGCCTGCGGGCGTCGCGATGACGACGACGCGATCGATTTCACCCGCCCGAAAACACCACCCTTGCATCTCGCGTTCGCGCTGCCACTGGACGTAGTGCGGAACCAACGCAAGCCAGCGCAGCAACCAGGCGCTGGCAATGTAGTCGGCAGCGATCTCGTCGGCGAACGCGTCTCGGGAAACGCGCTCGAGTGCGGCGCACCCGGCCTCGGGCGTGAGATCGCAAACGCGGGGATGAGCGCTATGGAATCGGTGAAGAATCTCGTGTATTCGGCTGCCGTAATCGGACTTGAGCAACGCTTGCTGAACATCGTCCTCTTCACGCAAGCGCAGCACGTAGCGAGCGAAGAATTGATAAGGACAGGCCATCAGCGCGTTGTAGGCGCTCGCCGACAGCGCAGGCGGGACAGCACATACCCGTGCACTGGGAGCGGGTCGCGCGGTCAGGGTTGCCGGGAGTTCGGAGGCATCGAGGCGATCCTCTCGCGCCAAGGCAGACGCGAGCCAGTCGTCGTCGAGCGCATCCTGCCACGCCAAGCCATGGAGCGTGCGCAATCGCTCGAAGGCGGGCGCAAGCAGATTCGGCTGGCCATCGCTCGTGCGCTGCCAAGTGACGCACACCGTGGCGACATTGGACAGCAGCGAAAAAAGCTGCCGCTCCGCATCTCGCATGTCATCCGCATGGCCGGGAAGACCGAGCTCGCGGCGCACACTCTGGTTGAAAAACAGTCCCGATCGCCCCCCTCCCCCCAGATGCACGGCATCGGCGCCGATGACGAGCACTGCATCGAATTGCCGCATGCGACTCGCCTGCAGCGAAGTGAAAACAACGGGGCTGTCGATGCCGCTGTCGCGAAACGTCGCGTTCTCCAAGCACCGTCCCAGCCAGCGGCGAAACTCGGCGAACGCGACCAGCGACGAGTCGGCGCCCAGATCCGCGCGCAACGATTGCAGCAGGTGGAGCAGTTGATGCCCCGCCGCATCGGCGTCGAATCCTGCGAGTACGCCCATCTCCCGCAAGCTCGCATCCAAAGCCTCGAGCCAAGCCCCCAGCGTCTTGTGTCGACGCTGATCGAACGCTCGCGCCGCGCGCCGCACGCTGCTCAGCATCTGCCTCAGTTCGCCGTCCTCACCTGCTTCGGCAAGCGCCATGTAGCGCTCCAAGCCGGCCCGTACGTTGGCTCGTCGCAGCCATCGCTCGAATCGCCATACCGCCTGCTGCCGCACATCGCGGCTCCATTCGTAGAAAACGAACGGCGACTTGAGCAGATCCAGCAGATCCCGGTAATGGAAGTCGTTGCCGCACACGTCGAACCAGCGACTGATCACCGTAGCCGCGCTGGTGGTGGAAAAGGCCCAACCCGCCTCGTCCCGCGCCAGAATCTGCGAGCGCTCGAGCAAGGCGCGCGCGCGCCTTGCCGCGATGCGGTCCAAGACCACGACGCCAATGCTGCGGCAGCCTCGTTGCAGCCAGCGACGAATGACGAGCGCTGCGGCCTTGGCTTCCTGCTCGGTGCCATGAGCGCCGAAGAAGCCCAATCTTCCAGTAAGCGAGGGCTGTGGGTTTGACACAGCGAGCGCTTGCGCCCGCGTCTTGAGGGTAACGTCGACACCTTCCGGCCAAGCAGAGGCGAGGGTCTGCTCCGGAAACGACATGGCGGCCGAGATGCCGAACTCCTCGGAGAAGCAGACCACCGGCACCCGGGCGCCACATGCTTCCAGAAACTGACGCTCCGAAGGCGCCAAGTCATCCAGCCCGATGGCATACACCGGACTGTCGACCACGCGCGCAAGAAGATTCAATCGCAGCTGGTACGCGGCCTCGGAATCCAACTGCCCAGGCACCCGCCCGAGCGCGTGCCACAGTTCATGCACCAAACGCGCCTCGAAGGCAAAGGATGCGCCGGACTTGGCACGGTAGGCGCGTTCCAGCTGCCGCTCGAAGTCATCCACCGAAGCAGGCATCCCGACGTGCCAGCGTGTCAGCTCGTCGAACAACCCGGCGAGCTCCCCCGCAATCGCCCATAAGTCGGCCTGCTCGAACCATCGCCGCTGAGCGAGGGCCTGATAGAGCATTGCCTCGCGCGCCGCCGCGGGCATGATCCGCTGCTCGAGCGGGACCTCGTCGGCCCACTGCCTCAACGTCGTAATCCGCGGAAGCAGAATCACCGCCGCACCGGAAGCAATTCGCAGCGCTCGGGCAACGGCCTGGCGAGCCTGTAGATGCGGCACCAAAAGGATGGGCCGGGTCAGATCCGGGATTTCGTGCTCGTGAGCTGCTGCAATGTGCCGGCACGCCGCAGCGAGCAACTGCGAAGGGGGGCCAGCAAGTATGTGCAGCCCCGCAGAATCAGGCATGGAAATTCAATGAGGCATGCGTAGCATGCCTCATATCATACAGAAGCCGATGTCAGCCGCGTTGGCTGGAACTCGGACTAGCGGCCGCGATCGAGCTTGTCTCGCTTGTCTTTCACCGTGGCCCAATCGTCGGCGTCCGCGGGGGCGTCTTTCTTCTCGATGATCGCAGGCCATTCCTTGGCCAACTCGGCATTGATCTGTATGAAGGCCCGCTGATTCTCGGGCACGTCGTCCTCGGCATAGATGGCCTCGACAGGACATTCCGCAACGCACAACGTACAGTCGATGCATTCGTCCGGATCGATCACCAGGAAATTCGGCCCCTCGCGAAAGCAATCGACCGGGCAGACATCCACGCAGTCGGTGTACTTGCACTTGATGCAGGTTTCGGTCACTACGTAAGTCATGGAAACACTCTGAGCAGATTGCGAAAAGTTTCGCGCATTCTAGCAGAAGGTCCGCGCAGCGCCGGCCGCGGGCGGCACGAACATACCGCCTCGGACGCGCCTCGGCGCGATGATTCTTCCCACATGCGGCGAATTTCGGTAGCATCTGATTTCACCTCGTCGCCCTTGGCACGAGGCGGGTCGGTGGCAAGTCACACCCTTTCTCCCTTAAACATGCCTTCTGGTTCTCCGATGAGCGAACATATTCTCCATGTCAGCGACGACACTTTCGATGCGGAAGTGCTCAAGTCCGGGACACCGGTACTGGTAGATTTCTGGGCCGAGTGGTGCGGTCCGTGCAAGATGATCGCCCCCACCCTCGACGAGGTCGCAAAAGAGTATGCCGGTCGCCTCAAGGTCGCCAAAGTGAATGTAGACCACAATCAGGCGATCCCGCCGAAGTACGGCATCCGTGGCATCCCCACGCTGATTCTGTTCAAGAACGGCAACGTCGAAGCCACCAAAGTCGGTGCTGTCTCAAAATCGCAGCTCACTGCGTTCATTGACAGCAATATCTGAACCGGCTAGTCTTTCCCTTAAATAAGTCGGAAGCCTCCCTCGCAGGTCGCTGCGAGCGGGCCCTCGCGCTTCCGTACGAAAATCCCGCTACCCCAAGAAGTCCATCCGAATCCTCGTCCCTGCGGGACGAATCCCAGGCTCCCGTCTATGCATTTGTCCGAGTTGAAGAACCTCCACGTAGGCGAACTCGTGGAGATGGCCGTCCAGAACGAGATCGACGGCGCCAATCGCATGCGCAAACAGGATCTCATCTTCGCGTTGCTCAGGAATCACGCGCGCAAAGGCGAGACGATACACGGCGGCGGCACTCTGGAGGTACTGCCTGACGGATTCGGCTTCCTCCGCTCGCCCGACACCTCTTATCTCGCCGGCACCGATGACATTTATGTGAGCCCATCGCAGATACGACGTTTCAATCTGCATACCGGCGACACGATCGAAGGGGAGATCAGGACACCGAAAGACGGCGAGCGCTACTTCGCTCTGGTCAAGGTCGACAAGGTCAATTCGGAGCCGCCGGAGAACGCCAAGCACAAGATCCTCTTCGAGAACCTGACGCCGCTTCATCCCACCGAGCACCTGAAGCTCGAACGCGAGATCAAAGCCGAAGAGAATCTGACCGGACGCATCATCGACATCATCGCGCCGATCGGCAAGGGCCAGCGCGCGCTCATCGTCTCGCCTCCGAAAGCCGGCAAGACAGTGATGCTCCAGCACATCGCCCATTCGATCACCGCGAACCACCCGGAAGTCATGCTCATCGTCCTGTTGATCGACGAGCGTCCGGAAGAAGTGACCGAAATGCAGCGCTCGGTCAAGGGCGAGGTCGTATCGTCGACCTTCGACGAACCGGCGACTCGCCATGTTCAAGTTGCAGAGATGGTGATCGAGAAGGCCAAGCGGCTGATCGAGCACCGCAAGGACGTCGTCATTCTCCTCGACTCCATCACTCGTCTGGCACGCGCCTACAACACGGTGGTGCCGGCATCGGGCAAGGTGCTCACAGGCGGGGTGGACGCGAATGCACTACAGCGCCCCAAGCGCTTCTTTGGAGCCGCCAGGAATGTCGAGGAAGGCGGTTCGCTCACGATCATCGCGACCGCGCTCATCGATACGGGCTCGCGCATGGATGACGTGATCTACGAAGAGTTCAAGGGCACCGGCAACATGGAGATCCACCTAGATCGCCGGATGCACGAGAAGCGCATCTTCCCCGCGATCAACGTCAATCGCTCTGGCACGCGCCGTGAGGAGCTTTTGTTGAAGCCGGAGATCCTCACCAAGGTCTGGGTATTGCGCAAGCTGCTCTACCCCATGGACGAACTCGAAGCCGCCGAGTTTCTGATCGACAAAGTGCGAGCGACCAAGACGAACGGGGACTTCTTCGACTCGATGAAACGCGGCTAGTCCGCGCCCCGACCCGGGGCGTTGTGGCGATTCGACTGCTCCGGCGCACCGGCTCTCGAAATGGGGCTGCCCGCCGCAGCCCGAGAACAACCGCCCTTTCCGTCTGGGTCGAACGTTGTTAGTCCGTCCGGTGTCCCACCAGGGTAGCAAATTTTTCCCCGTTTAGATTGCAATCTCTGTGGCCTATGGCGGATAATGGCGGGCTCTAGTTCTTCCGCTTTGGAGCAGGTCATGAAGGAAAAAGTGCACCCCAACTACGTCGAGATACCGGTCACCTGCAGTTGCGGGAACACGTTTACGACCCGCTCCACCATGGGCCGCCCGCTGCACGTGGAAGTCTGTTCTGCCTGCCACCCGTTCTACACGGGCAAGCAGAAGATCGTCGACACCGCCGGTCGCGTCGAGCGTTTCAAGCAGAAATATGCTCGGGCCGGAGCCAAAGCCGCATAAGGCTCGGCAGACTCGATGCAACAAAGGCAGCCCCGGCTGCCTTTGTCATTTCCGCCTGAGCTCAAGATCCCGCGCCCAGCAATACGGCCACCCCCAAGGCGGCAAACACCCCGGCTGCCACCCAACGCACGGCCTTCAGCGGCAAGCGTTTGACTAGCCGCTCTCCCAGCAGCACCACGGGCACATTCGCGATCATCATGCCAAGCGTGGTGCCCAATACGACCGCCCCGAGCGCGTTGTACTTCGCGGCCAGCGCAACGGTGGCAAGTTGAGTCTTGTCGCCCATTTCGGCCAGGAAGAAGGCAACGAGCGCGGTGATGAATACGCCAGTACGCCCCATCATCGGCACGTCATCTCCAAGCTCGTCGGGGCGCAACGCCCAGAGCGCGATGGCAAGAAACGACACGCCGAGGAGCCAGCGCAATAGGTTCGGACCGAGTTCCGAGGCAACCCAATCCCCTATCCACGCAGCCAGGAAGTGATTGGCGAGGGTGGCGACGAAAATCGCCAAGATGATCGGGCCCGGGCGGCGAAAGCGTGCAGCCAGCATCAGGGAAAGCAATTGTGTCTTGTCGCCGATTTCGGCAACGGCGACCACGAGCGTAGAGGTCAGTAACGCGGACATGAGAAAACCTCTTGAGCGGGCAGGCGGACGAACCGATGGCACGACAGACCCCGCCCAACCCCTAAGCGGTCCATCGATGCCAAAGGTCTCGCCAAGCCCAGAGGCTGGATACGCCATGATCGCGAGGATCAAGTATGTTGACGCATCCTTCCACGCGAAGTGGAGCGGCTACTCCCCAGTGACGACACGGATATTACCAGTTTGTCGACGATCGGGAGGAAACTCGATCACGTCTGGTTGATTCAGCGCAATCCAGGCCTTTCACGATCGACGACGGCCCGACGAGAGCCAGACCGTCCGTCGTCGATCGAAGCCATTCTGCAGACGGCTAGTACGTTTTGTACGGGAGAAACTTGCCGCTCATGACGATGCTGACTCGATCGCCCTTGGGGTCAGGCTCCCGGGTGAGATCCATCTTGAAGTCGATGGCGCTCATGATGCCGTCCCCGAATTCCTCGTGGATGAGGGCCTTGAAGGTCGTTCCATACACGCTGACGAGCTCGTAGAAGCGATAGATCAGCGGATCGGTAGGCACCGCGGTCGGCATGGATCCTTTGTAGGGGACCTGCTGCAAAAGCAGCACGGCATCGGCAGGCAGGCCAAGCAATTTGCCGGCGGCTTCGGCTTGCTGCTTGGTCATCTGCATCTGACCGAGGAGGGCGGCCGTCGTCCACTCCTTGCTCTGCCCGACCACCTTGGCCACTTTGGCCCAAGTCAGTCCTTTCTTTATACGCGCCATGACGATCATTTCCGTCACGTCATCGCGAGTCATCGGCTTGGTCATGCTCGCTGCTGCCAGCAGCGCTTCGGGCGCATCGCTCTTTTTCATGCTCACTCCTCTATCAATGTCTCAAGGGCACCACTACACGATCGTTCATTGCAGCCGCCGCCTCTGCCGGTGACTCCGGCATATCCGCTCCGGGATAGACGAGCGGCGGACTGCGTTGGTCATAGCCTGCGGGAGGAGCGTCGTTGAACTTGCGCGACCGAGTGACGAGAAAGTCGACCAGGTGGTTGCGCAACGCGTAGTACCCAGGCTCTTTATGGACTGTGTCGCGGTGACGTGTACGCGGAAGCGGATTGCATACGATTTCTGCGACCTTGGCTTCGGGGCCGTTCGTCATCAGCACGATCCTGTCCGCGAGCAAAATCGCCTCATCCACGTCGTGGGTGATCATGAAGACAGTTTGGCGAGTCTCGGCACAGATCCGCAGCACCTCGTCCTGCAGCACCCCGCGCGTCAGGGCATCGAGAGCGCTGAAGGGCTCGTCCATCAAGAGCATCTTCGGCTCTATGGAAAGCGCCCTCGCGATGCCGACCCGCTGCTTCATTCCGCCGGAAAGTTCGGACGGACGCTTGCGCTCGGCGCCTAGCAGGTTCACCAACTCCAGATACTTCATGCAATGCGCGCGAACCTTCTGCGCGTCCCAAGACGGCCAGCGCGACTGCACCGCGAACGCCACGTTACCCAAGGCCGTGAGCCAGGGCATCAGGGCATGGCTTTGAAAAATCACGGCCCTGTCCAAACTTGGTCCGCTGACCTCGCGGCCCGCCACGAAAACGTAACCCTCGGTTGCGGTTTCCAAGCCAGCGAGAACGTTCAATATGGTCGTCTTACCGCAGCCGGAATGACCGATCAGGCAGACGAACTCTCCTGGATCGATGTTGAAGTAGAGATTCTCGAACACCGTCGTCTGCGCGCCGGTGCGCGATGGAAAACGCTTGGCGATGCCTTCGATGCGGATAAGGGGCTCGGGCATGAGAGTCATTCCGGGAAGGTAACCAGACGAGCGAGGCGCTCGAGCACGCGATCGAGCACCATCCCCACCAGACCGATGGCGAGAATGCCGCAAACGATGTTGCTGATCGAAAGATTGTTCCACTCGTTCCAGACGAAGTAGCCGATGCCGGTACCGCCGACGAGCATTTCAGCAGCCACGATCACCAGCCACGCGATGCCGATCGAAATCCGCATCCCGGTCATGATGGTCGGCGCTGCGGCCGGCAAGATAACGCGCAGCGCCTTGCGCACCGGCCCGACTTCGAGCGTACGCGCGACATTGAGCCACTCGCGCCGCACACTGGCCACGCCGAAAGCCGTATTGATCAGCATCGGCCAAAGCGAGCAAATGAAGATCACGAAGATCGCAGAGATGCCGCTGTCCTTGAGCGTGAACAGCGCGAGCGGCATCCACGCCAGCGGTGACACCGGTTTCAGCACCTGGATGAACGGATCCAGCGCCTTGTACACCGTCGGCGACATGCCGATGAGAAACCCCACCGGGATCGCCACCAAGGCGGCCAGCGAAAATCCCGCCAGGACCCGCATCAGGGAATGCGCCAGCTGTATTCCGATCCCCTTGTCGTTGGGCCCGTTGTCGTAGATCGGATTGATCACATGCGACCACAGCTTGGCGCCCACCTCGGCCGGCCCCGGCAACGCAGACTTCTGGCCGGTGGCGGCGGCTGCGCCCACCAGCTTGGCGTACTCCGGATCGACCGTTTGCTGCCCTGCGCTCGGCAAGGTCGCCACATGCCATACGCCGAGCAGCAGCAGGAACAAGGTGACAGACAGCAGCAGGGCGCGCCAATCGAATGCGGCATTCATGGCGCGTACCTCCACCTTGTGCCGAACGCGCTCACGGCGCCCGCCGGATGCTGAAGCTTGCGAGATAGGCTTCCGGCTTGGCCGGATCGAACTCCTTCTTCATCACGGTGAATTTCTTCGAAGTTTGTGATGGCGGCGTGAGACCCACCTCCTTCATCAGTTTCGCGGCATCGGTTGCCAGAAACACCTCGCGGGCTACCTTGGCGTAGTCGACTTCGCCCTTGAGCTGCCCCCAACGCTTCATCTGCGTGAGTATCCAGACGGCGAAGGAGTGCCACGGGAACGGATCGAAGTCGATGCGCTCCGGCACTTTGCGAACGCCACCCAGTCCGTCGGCGAAGGTGCCGGTGAGCACTTGCTCGACGACCGTTACCGGCTGGTTGAGATAACTCGCAGGCGCAATCGCCTGGGCGATTTCCTTGCGGTTCTCGGCTTTGCGGGCATAGGCGGTGGCATCCATGATGGCCTTGAGCAGCGCGTGATACGTGTTGGGCATCGTGGTCACGAACTCCCGACTCGCTGCGAACGCGCAGCACGGATGACCATCCCACAGATCCCTCGACAAGGTGTGGATATAGCCCACACCGTCGTAGACGGCGCGCTGGTTGACCGGATCAGGCGCGAGAAATCCGTCGATGTTGTCCGCACGCAGATTGGCGACCATTTCCGGGGGAGGCACGGAACGGATCTGGACGTCCTTGTCCGGATCGAGGCCGTGTTCGGCGAGGAAATAGCGCAGCAGGTAGTTGTGCATCGAGTAGTCGAACGGCACAGCGAACTTGAATCCCTTCCAGGACTTGGGATCGCGCTTGTCCTTGTGCTTGATCGACAGCGTGATCGCTTGGCCATTGATGTTCTCGATGGCGGGGGCGGTGTACGGTATGGGGCTCGATCCTATGCCAAGAGAAATCGCCAAAGGCATCGGAGAAAGCATGTGTGCCGCGTCGTACTCCTTGTTCAGCGTCTTGTCCCGGACCACCGCCCAGCCGGCTGTCTTGATCACGTCGACGTCCAGACCGTACTTCTTATAGAACCCCATGGGATGCGCCATGATGATCGGCGTCGCGCAGGTGATCGGAATGAAGCCGACAGCAAGCTTCTGCTTTTCGAGTCGGGTCGGCGTCTGCGCGAAGGCTTCCTTGGCCGCACCCAGCGGAAAAAACGCCTGCAGTGCGGAGAAGGCCGTGCCAGCGCCCACTGCCTGCAAGAACCGGCGGCGCACGCCGTCTTGCGGAAACAGTGCCCGCATCACCGCCTGCTCGACGACCCGCTCGGCCAGTGCGTCGCCGGACGCGATCTGCGCGGCCGCGTGCTCCTCCTGCGATCGGTGAGCGCCACAGTTGCAGCCGCCACCCAAGGGTTTGCTGCCATCGAATGCGTTGTCGAACATGCTCATTGCGTTGCTCCTGCGGGCTAGTCTGACTCGATGCTACGGTGGGATGAGCCCCGCTCATATCGCGGGTCGCTCGATTCGTTTGTGGTGCCTTGCGGCAAGGCGTGTAGTGCCATCACTACACGCCTTGCAAGCCTTGCCTCACGGCATAGAGCGCGATCTCGACATCATTGCGGGCCCCCGTCTTCTCGCAGACGCGCGCCCGATACGTGCTCACGGTGTTCGGACTGAGCGACAACTGTTCGGCGATGTTGGCTACGCTGTGGCCAGCGGCGATCAGCTGAAACACCTGGTACTCGCGCCGAGACAAGGTTTCGACCGAGCCCTGTTGCTCCGCACCGCTCAGAGACGCCGCCAGGCTTTCGGCTTGGGCCAAGGTGAGGTAGACGCCTCCTCCCGCGGCCTTTCTGATCGCCGCGAGCAACTCTTCGGCGTCGGCGCTCTTGTTGACGTAACCCGCCGCGCCCAGCTTCAGGCAGCGCACTGCATACTGCTTGTCAGGATAGGTCGACAGCATCAGCACAGGCAGGCGTGCAAACTCGCTCTTGAACTGGCGTAACACGTCGAGACCATCGCGCTGCGGCAACGCGACGTCCAGCAACACCAGGTCGAAACTTTGATCACGCGCGAGCCGAATGGCATCGGCGCCATTGCCCGCCTCTCCGGTCACCGTCACGTCCGATGTGTCGGCGAGCATCTGCTTGAGACCCTGGCGAACGATGAGGTGATCGTCGCAGATGAGCAATCGGATCACGCCTCGTGCTCCGGACGATCGAGCGCTCTCGCAACTGGCATCGACAGCCGCACCGTCGTTCCCTCACCGGTCAGGCTCTCGATATCGACGCGTCCGCCGAAATGACCGGCGCGCTCTCGCATTCCCAACACGCCATACGAGCGCGGACTCGTCAGTTTGCACTGACTCATGCCTTGGCCGTTGTCGGCCACCTCCAGCACCAGCATACCGTCGCCGACGTCGAGTTTCACCGTGACGACGGTCGCATGCGCATGACGAGCCACGTTGCTGAGCATTTCCTGAAAGATCCGGAAAACCGCGATCGCCATCGAACCATCCGGCGTCACAGCGCCCGCCGTCGTCTGCATGCGCCATTTGCATGGAATCTCCGTGGACTCGGAGAACTCCTGCGCTTGCCATTCCAAGGCTGCCCACAAGCCCTGATGGTCGAGGATGCTCGGTCGCAGATCGGTGATGATGCGCCCGACGTTCTCGACCGCACGTTCGATCAGACCACCCATGGAATGGCACTTGCGCTCGAGCCCGACATCGGCGACCACCCGCTTGCGCAGCCAGTTCACGTCGAACTTCAGTGCTACCAGAAGACTGCCTAGCTCATCGTGGATCTCACGCGCGATTCGCGTGCGCTCGTCCTCGCGCACGCTGTCCAGATGGGCCGAAAGCTCGCGCAGCCGCTCGACGGCGATCGACAGCTCGCTCGTGCGCTCTTCCACACGCTGCTCCAGCTCGCTCTTGGCCCGTCGCAGCAGTTCTTCGGCGAGCTTGCGCTCGGAGATGTCGACGAATGTAACCACGGCGCCGCGAACGAGCCCCGCGTCGAGGATCGGATAAGAAGAGTACTCTGCTGGAAAGGACGAGCCGTCACAACGCCATAGCACCTCGGTGTCGATACGGCACGGCAGGCCTTTGCTGAACGCATGGAAAATCGGACACGCGTCGACCGGATAGTGCGTGCCGTCAGCGTGCGCGTGGTGAATGAGGTAATGCATGTTGCGCCCGAGCACCTCATCGGCGCGATAGCCCAGCATGCGCGCGCCGGCCCGGTTGATGAAGGTGCAGCGTCCGTCGAGGTCGATTCCGAAGATGCCCTCGCCAGTCGATTCGAGCAACAGCTGCAGCTGATCGCGCCAGGGATCGGAGGTAGGCGATCTATTGGAGCCCGCCGCTACCAGCGGACGGGACCCGATCTCGTTCAGAACATATGAGTAATCCGCCATGTCGACTGCAGCGCGCGTACCGATGCAGCCACTTAGGCATCATCCATGCCAACAGCAATCAGGTCCTGCAGATCTGGGAAAAACTCATTCGAGAACAAGAAAATGCAGTACGTGGGACGGGCAAGATGATGTCGGCGAGGTAACCGTGCGTGCGCTCGATCGGTGCGCGCAGGGCTCGGCGCACCAGGAGGAAGCGCAAGCACACGAAGATGTCCCAACACAGTGCATCGGCGCTTCGGTCGATCAATCCTTGAGCAAAACCGCTATGGCTTCCTGCAGTTCGTACCAGCGCAGCTCCAGAGACTCGATAGCCGCCTCGATCGCAGCCCGGCGCTTGTGCATCGACGCGATCAGATCGCTGCCTCCGGTGGCACCCGCAATCAGCGCCTGATCGATGCTCTCGCGCTCTGCGCTCAGTTGTTCCAACTCGGTTTCCAGCCGCCGGCTTTCCTTCTCCAGCGGACGGCGCTGCGCCGCGACTGCATCCTGACGCCGCGCCCGGTCACGACGCTCGTCCTTGCGGGTCGCTCGCGCAGCGGCGTCCTGCTGAGACTCCTTGCTCGCGGTCGTCAGCCAGAGGCGATAATCGTCCAGATCGCCGTCGAAAGGCTGCACGCGTCCGTCGGCGACCAGCCATAGATCGTCAGCCGTCGTGCGCAGCATGTGGCGATCGTGAGAAACGATGACCACCGCACCCTCGTACTCCTGCAGCGCCAGGGTCAGCGCATGGCGCATCTCGATGTCGAGATGGTTGGTCGGCTCGTCCAGCAGCAGAAGATTGGGACGCGTCGCCACGATCAGCGCCAGCGCCAGGCGCGCGCGCTCGCCGCCCGAAAACGGCCCTACCGGGGCAAGCGCCTGCTCGCCGCCGAACCCGAAACGGCCGAGGAAGTCCCGCACATCCTGCTCTCTCGAATGGGGCTGCGCGCGCGTCAAATGCTGCAAGGGACTTTCGTCGGGCCGCAGCTGCTCCAGCTGATGCTGCGCGAAGTAACCGATGACCAACCCGCGACCCTCTCGTCGTTCGCCGGCCAACGGCTTCGCCTCGCCGGCCAACACCTTGATGAGCGTCGACTTGCCCGCGCCATTGCGCCCGAGCAATCCGATCCGCGACCCCGGCAGTAGGGAAAGCGTCGTTGCGCCCAGCACCGGCACGTCGGCATAGCCCATCACGGCTTCGTCCAAGGCGATCAAGGGGCTCGGGGCGGCCAGCGGCGATTCGAAGCGAAACGTGAAGGCGGAATCGACATGCGCCGGCGCGATGCGCTCCATGCGATCCAATGCCTTGAGCCTGCTTTGAGCCTGCTTGGCCTTGGTGGCCTTGGCGCGAAAGCGATCCACGAAACTTTGCAGATGCGCGATCTCGCGCTGCTGTCTGACGTACATGGACTGCTGGTTGGCCAGCGCCTCTGCGCGAGCGTTCTCGAACGCGGAGTAGTTGCCGGTATAGGAAACGACGCTTTGGCCGTCGAAATGAAGAACTCGTTCGACGATTCCGTCCAGGAAGTCTCGGTCGTGCGAGACGAGGAGCAGCATGCCGCGATAGGCGGCCAGCCAGCGTTCGAGCCAGAGCACCGCGTCGAGGTCGAGGTGATTGGTCGGCTCGTCAAGCAGCAGAAGGTTCGAACGGGCGATCAGCGCGCGCGCCAGATTCAGGCGCATGCGCCAACCGCCGGAAAAGGAGGCGACGGGCGCAAAGTGGCTGTCAGCCTCGAATCCGAGGCCATGCAACAGCGCCGCCGCCCTGCTTCGAGCGCTGTACCCGTCGATGTGCTGCAATCGATCGTGCAGCAGCGCAAGTTCTTCGGCCCGATGCTGCTCTTGCGCGCGAACGATGTCACGCTCCACCTCACGCAGCTCGGCATCACCGTCCAGCACATACTCGAGCGCAGGCTGCGGGACACCGGGCGTCTCCTGCAGAACACGCGCTATCCGAATGTCAGGGGGCAACTCCAAATCGCCGGCCTCGGGCTGCATTTCACCGGCAAGCAGATCGAGCAGGGTCGATTTGCCGCAACCGTTCGCACCGACGACCCCGATACGCTGCCCGGCGTGAAGGGTGAGATCGATGCCGGCAGCAAGGATGCGGGAGCCGCGGGCGAGCGTCAGTTTGCGTAGATTGATCAAGCGGACCGGGCCGAGGAAACCGCACGCGCAGCAAGCGCCGCGAGGCAGATGAAGCCCGCAAGTTTACCAAACGCCGCCCCCCGCTGGGCGCGCTTCGCTGCGCGAGATGGCCCGGCTCCGTCATGGCGCAAGCGCCCCCTCTGCCCCAGGGGACAAGCCGCTTACTCGACGCTTCACGTAGAATACGCAGGTGCCGAACGATAATGTCCTTTCGTCTGCGCGCCCCGCCGACCACGGTGTCATGGGTGTGCTCTTCGTCCTCATCTGCGCTGCCTGGATCGTTCCCGGGCTCATCGGTCACGACCCCTGGAAACCCGACGAAGCGCACACGTTCGGACTCGTGCATCACCTGCTTCAAGGCGGCGGCTGGGTGATTCCGACCCTGGCCGGCGAACCTCACGTCGACAAGCCACCGCTTTTCATCCTCACCGCGGCCGCTTTCGCAAAGTCGTTTTCGTTCCTGCTGCCGATGCACGATGCCGCGCGCCTGGCGAGCGGCTTCTACATGGCTCTTGCATTCGGCTTCATCGCCGCCGCCGGGCGTGTGCTGCACGGCCCTCACCGGGGATGGCTGGCGACCCTGCTCGTGCTCGGCTCGCTGGGCTTGGTGGTTCGGGCGCATCAGTTGATTGCGGACACCGCCCTGTTCGCCGGGTTCGCCATGGGCTGCTACGGGCTTGCTCTGATGCTCCGACGCCCCAATGCCGGCGGCTTCTGGCTCGGCACGGGTCTCGGCCTGGGCTTCATGGCCAAGGGACTGCTCGCGCCCGTGGTGCTCGGGCTTACGGCGCTAGTATTGCTTCTCGCCTGCCAGCAATGGCGCAATCGTGCCGCCTGGACGGGCATGTCGTTCGCCCTGCTGGCCGCTCTGCCCTGGCTCGCCATCTGGCCGATCGCGCTTTATTCGCAATCGCCCGGGCTGTTCTGGGACTGGCTCTGGACCAGCAACATCGGCCGCATGACGGCGCCCGGCGTCCTGGTCCCGCGCATCGAACATCTGGGGTATCTCTCCATACTCCCCTGGTATGCATGGCCCTCCCTGCCTCTGGCGCTCTGGGTACTTTGGGGAACGCGCGTTTCGCGCTTCGGCCGCCCCGCCATACAACTGCCCGTCGTGCTGTTTCTTTGCTCGTTCGTGGTGCTGAGCATTCGCGGCGAGACACGCGAACTCCACGCCATGCCGATGCTGATTCCACTCGGTCTGCTCGCGACCGCCGCCGTGGACAACATGCGCCGGGGCGCTTCGAATGCGATGTACTGGTTCAGCGTGATGGGCTTCACCTTCTTCGCCATCGTCGCCTGGATCTACTGGAGCGCGCTCGAACTGGGTCTGCCGCAACGCTTGTCGCTGCATCTGCATAAATTGCAGCCTGCCTACGAAAGCCATGTGCGCTGGCCGGCGCTGATCGCGGGGCTGGCGTATTCGGCCGCATGGATCGTCCTGCTGGTCAAACTCAAGCGCAGCTTCGAGCGCCCGGTGGTGGTCTGGGCCGCAGGCACGACGCTCATCTGGGGGTTGCTGATGAGCCTCTTCGTCGACTATGCGGATACGAGCAAGAGCTACCGAAGCATGATTGCCGGCATGGTGCGATCGCTGCCGGCACACTACGACTGCGTCTCCAGCCGCGGACTGGGAGAATCACAGCGCGCTTTGCTGCACTACCACGCGGACATCCTTACCTACCGCGAAGAGATTCCGACGCGACAGCGATCGTGCGAACTGCTGCTGGTGCAGGGCCAGCGCGCCGAACCGCCGGAGATTCCCCAGGGGTGGCATCAAATCTGGGAGGGCACTCGCCCGGGTGAGAAGGAAGAGTACTTCTGGCTCTACGGATACGGCCCGCCGCCAGCCCTGTAGCGCCCGTACGCAGGTGCTCGCCCACCACGCGCCGCTGAATCAACTCGCTCGACGCATCGCCCCGCCGGCTTCCGGCTCCCCGCCCCCGCGGCTGATGGGCTGAGAGAGCTCCGCCGGCGGCTCGAGATTCAGCATCCGGTAGAGCTGACTCAGGTTGCGCCGAAACAGCTTGTCGAAGCTTGCGACCGCATGCGAGGGGTTGTAGTCGCCGAACCACCAAAACCAGTCCGAAGCTTCGCAGACGCTAAGGCGCCGCTCGCACGCATCCATCCCCTGCGCCGAAAGGCGACCGCTGGCGGCCACCAGGTCGAAGCTGCGCTTGGCCGCGCAGAGCAAGTCCCATGCTCGGTTCTTATCGGGGGCGCCGATCCAGGTGGAGAACGTCCCGTAGACCCAACTTCCAGCGGCGACGCGGCCGAGGGGCTCGCGCTTGCGGCCGAGACAATCGGAAGGCAACACAGTTCTGATGACATCGTGCTGCTCGAGCGAAGCGTAGAGATCCTGCAGGAAGAAATAGCCGTTGTACGGGTAGTACTCCCAGGCATTTTCCCCGTCGAGCATGACACTCACCACCGAGGGTTCATCGCCCGTCGCGGCGTTGGCAAGCTTCTCGAGTTCGGCGACGAAGTGCATCGAGGCGTCCTTGCCATGCCATTTGGCATATTCGAAGCCGATGAGATCCGAGAGTCGGTCATCGCGATACAGCATCATGACCCCGTGCGCATCGTAGGGACGGTACAGATACTGTTGTTTCCCACCCGCCAACTGAGCCGCAGACAAGGAACGCGCGAGCACCGCTTCGCTGCTGGCCGTCCATGCGACGCCACTGGCCGCGAGCAACTCCACGAAGCTCTCCGATAACGCGCCTTCGGCGGGCCAAATGCCCTTGGGCAGCACGCCAAAACGCGCCCCATGACTCGCGACCGCAGAGCGGATATGCGTCGCCACGCGCGTGCGTCCGCCGGCATAGGCCGCTTCTCGGGGAAGCCGAACATCCGGTTCACTCTCGCGCGCGCTTTTCAGATCGATCAGCAACGGCGCGAGCGGATGCTGATGAGGCGTGGCGGACAGCTCGATGCGCCCGGAATCGGCGAGCGCGCGATAGCGGGGAATGATGCCTTTGACGACGGAACCGATCAGGTCGAACAACGCGCGTCGATCGCTCAACGAAAAACCCGCGCCCTTGGTCATCAATTGCACGACGAGCGCCTGCTCCCTGCGCACCGACTCGCCCGTCCATGCGAGGTGGTACCACGTGAGCAAGTCGGCCAAGTATTGGCCAGACAGATAGGCAAGTGCGGGCTCGCCGCATTGCACCGCTTGCGTGTAAAGCTGATGAAGGAACCGGTACGCCGGAAACGGTTCGATCATGCGCGCATGGTTGTTGAGGAAACAACTGTCCAGGATGAACTGGTGCTCCGCGGCGGAAATACGATTCGGGTCGGGATGAACGAGCAGCCTCAACAACGGATCCCGGATCTCGCCACTTTCGAACTGACGCGCGTAGTCCTCGACCTGATCCAGCAGTATGGGCACCAGGTTGACAGTGGCGCGAATCCGCGAACGCTGCTCCAGGTGCCAAGCCATGTCGGAATAATCCTTGATGGCATGCAGATACACCCAGGGGTAGAGGAACTCGCCAGTGGCCGGATCACGATAATCCGGCTGGTGCATGTGCCAAAGCAGCACGAGATCCAGAGAGGGCTTCAAGTTGTCAGGCACCGAGCGAGCGCTCGCAGCATCAGCGCGTCGAATGCACGTGCTGACCGAGCCGATCCGGCGTGACCAGCGTGACGCCTCGCTCGGTAACGAGGAATCGCCGGCGATCGCGCTCGGGATCGAGTCCGATGCGCTCACCGGACGCAATGACACAGCGCTTGTCGACGATCACCTTCTTGAGCACGACGTCGCTGCCGATCTTGACATCGGGCAGGATGACGCTGTCCTCGATGAGACTGCGGTTGTCGACACGCACGTTGGAGAACAGCAGCGACCGTCGCACTGCCGCGCCACTGATGATGTCGCCGCCCGAGACGAGCGCATCCGTGGCCATGCCGCGCCGCCCCTCGTCGTCGAACACGAACTTGGCCGGGGGCAACTGCTCTTGGTGTGTCCAGATCGGCCAGACGTTGTCGTAGAGGTCGAGCGCGGGCGTCACCCGGGTGAGTTCGATGTTCGCTTCCCAATAGGCGTCGATCGTGCCGACATCGCGCCAGTAAGGCTCTCCGCCATTGCTCGTCACGCACGAATCGCCAAAACGGTGGGCGTAAACGCGATAGCGGGGCACCAGATGAGGAATGATGTCCTTGCCGAAGTCATGCGCCGACCGAGGCTCGTCGGCATCACGGATCAATTGCTCGAACAGGAACCGGGTATTGAATACGTAGATGCCCATGCTTGCCAGCGCCACCCCAGGCTTGCCGGGGATGTGGCCAGGGTTCGCGGGCTTTTCCATGAACTCGAGCACTCGATCGTTCGAGTCCACACTCATGACCCCGAAGGCGCTGGCATCTTCCACCGGCACCTCGATGCAACCCACGGTGGCATCGGCCGCTGTGCTGACGTGGTAGGCCAGCATGCGGCCGTAATCCATCTTGTAGATGTGATCTCCGGCCAGGATCAACATGTACTCCGGACTGTAATCCCGCAGGATATCCAGGTTCTGGAATACAGCGTCGGCCGTCCCTTTGTACCAGTCTTCGACGATGCGCTGCTGGGCCGGGAGGATATCGACGAACTCGCGCAAGCGGCCGTCGAGCGAACTCCAGCCGCGCTGGATATGCTGGATCAAGCTCTGGGCTTTGTACTGAGTCGCCACCCCGATCTGACGGATACCCGAGTTCACGCAATTCGACAGCGGGAAATCAATGATGCGAAATTTCCCGCCGAACGGCACGGCCGGCTTGGCTCGCCAGTCGGTCAGCCCGAGCAGCCGACTGCCTCGGCCACCGGCGAGAATCAGCGCGTACGTTTGCTTGGTGAGACGGCTGACGTAGCGTTCGCCGTAACGCTCGCTTCGCTGGGGGGCTGCTGGCGCGGCGCCCGGATTGGCTGTAGTGGTCATTGCTGCGTTGAGGTAACTTGCACGAAAGGTTGGGGACTGGCGTTCAACGCACGCACCGGTCGATATAATCGATCGCTCACATGAGACACGAGCATAGCCCCAAAGTCAATCCACGCGCGCTCAGCCTCATCGAGGCTCGATCGCACGATCCGTATGCGGTGCTGGGCGTCCACGGGCAGGGGCCGACTCGCACGATACGCATCTACGAGCCTCACGCCGAGCGTGCCTGGCTGGAGTGCGGCAGCGACTGGCGCGAGATGGAACCCGAAGGCGACGGACTATTCCGATTGAGCAGCGCCGGACCGGCCCGGCCCTATCGCATCCGCTGGTCGCACGCCGGTCGGGTGGTCGAACGTCACGACCCCTATGCCTTCCTCCCCTCGATACCGGCGCAAGACATTTATCTCTTCAACGAAGGGCGCCTGCTGCAAGCCTACCGGATGCTCGGTGCGCACGCTTGCGAGCGTGACGGCGTGCAAGGGTATCGCTTCGCCTGTTGGGCGCCCAACGCGGAGCGCGTGAGCGTCGTCGGCGACTTCAACGATTGGGACGGACGCACCCATCAGATGTCCGTCCATGGCGCCTCGGGTGTTTGGGAGCTGTTCGTCCCGGATCTGCCCGGGCAGTCGAACTACAAGTACGAAATCCGGCATCGCAGTGGCCGTGTCTTCCTGAAGACCGATCCCTATGCGCGCACTTACGAGGTGCGGCCAGGCAACAGCTCCCGCACGCTCCCCGAGTCCGCTTACCGCTGGAACGATCGCTCGTGGATGGACCAACGGCCGTCATTCGACTGGCAGCATGCTCCGATCAACATTTACGAATTGCACCTGGGTTCTTGGCGGCGCCACCCCGACGCCAGCTTCTATACGTACGCAGAACTGGCCGCGGCGCTCGTTCCCTACTTGAAGGAGATGGGTTACACCCATGTCGAACTGCTGCCGGTGACCGAGCACCCTCTCGACGAGTCGTGGGGCTACCAGAGCACGGGATTCTTTGCGCCCACCAGCCGCTACGGCAGTCCGGACGAGTTCAAGGCCTTCGTCGATGCTTGCCACCAGGCCGGCATTGGCGTCATCCTCGATTGGGTGCCCGGTCACTTTCCGCGCGACAGCTGGGCGCTTGCCCATTTCGACGGCAGCGCCCTCTACGAGCACGAAGATCCGCGGCTGGGGCTGCACCAGGACTGGGGCACGCACATCTTCAACTACGCTCGCAGAGAGGTCACCTGCTTCCTGCTATCGAGCGCGCATCTCTGGTTGAACGAGTTCCACATCGACGGTCTGCGTGTCGATGCGGTCGCCTCGATGCTGTATCTGGATTACTCGCGCAAGGCGGGCGAATGGCTGCCCAACAGATACGGCGGCCGGGAGAATCTCGAAGCGGTCGAGTTTCTGCGCGCCTTGAACATCATGGTCCACAGCGAGTTTCCAGGCGCGATCACGCTAGCGGAAGAATCGACCGCCTGGCCAGGCGTCTCGCGCCCCGTGTATCTCGACGGCCTGGGCTTCACCATGAAGTGGAACATGGGCTGGATGAACGACACCCTCCGCTATTTCGCGCGCGACCCGGTCCATAGACGTTTCCACCACCCGGAGCTCACCTTCGGCCAGATGTACACGTACAGCGAGAACTTCGTCTTGCCGCTGTCCCACGATGAAGTCGTGCACGGCAAGGGCGCGATGGTCGCCAAGATGCCCGGCGACGAGTGGCAGCGTTTTGCCAATGCCCGCCTGTTGCAGTGTTATCAGATCGCCACCCCGGGCAAGAAGCTCACCTTCATGGGCAATGAATTGGGTCAGACACGCGAATGGTCACAGGCGCGCGAGCTCGATTGGCCGTTGCTGCAACATGCCCCGCATGCCGGCATGCAAGCCCTGTGCAAGGCGCTGAACGAAGCGTACCGGCAACTGCCCGCGCTGCACGAACTCGATTTCGATCCCGCCGGCTTCGACTGGATCGACTGCCATGATGCGGACCAATCCATCCTCGCCTTCGAGCGGCGCGCGCGCGACGGTCGCTGCGTCGTGATCGCGCTCAATTTCACGCCGCTGGTCCGCAACGGCTATCGAATCGGCTTGCCTCTTGGCGGCCCCTGGCGCGAGATCCTGAACACCGACTCCAGCTTCTTCGGCGGGAGCGACTGCGGCAACGGGGGCTCGGTACACGCCGAGCCTATCCCCTGGATGGGGCGCGCGTTTTCCGCTGCAATCACCCTCCCGCCCCTCGCCGGCATCATGCTGGCGCCACCGTCATGAGATCGACCGCGATGCGCGACTTGCTGCATGTCTTCATCTTCGAGCACATCGCTGTACGGGGCGCCATGGTGCACCTCGACGAGACTTGGCGCCATATTCGGTCCTTGCGCAGCTACCCGCCCGTGGTGGAACGCCTGTTGGGCGAAAGCATCGTGGCCGCGGCCCTGCTTGCATCGACGCTGAAAAGCGAGTCGAGCAATCTGCTGCTCCAGATGCAAGGCGAGGGGCCGCTACGGCTGCTCGTCGCCGAATGCACGAGCGACCTCGGTCTGCGCTGTACGGCGCGCTGCGATGAGGAGATCGGCGCGGCCCCCCTGAATGAACTGATGCGCAACGGGCGTTGCGCGATCACCGTCGGCACGATCGACGAAGCCAGACGATATCAGGGCGTGGTGCCGCTGGATCGACCGACGCTCGCAGGGGCGCTGGAGGACTACATGGCCCGATCCGAGCAGCTCGAGACGCGCATCGTGCTGTTCGCCGATGGGGACGCAGCGAGCGGTCTGCTGCTGCAGCGTGTGCCGGAGCGCATCGACACCGATGGCGACGACTGGAATCGAGCGGTTCACATGGGGTCGACTGTCTCGGCCGATGAGCTGCGCCTGCTTGCACCCGCGATGCTGCTGCGGCGCCTCTTTCCCGAGGACGACGTCAGGCTCTTCGACGGTCGCCCCCTGCGCTATCGATGCTCCTGTTCTCGGGAACGCGTCTGCGGCATGCTGACGTCCCTGGGACGCACCGAAGTCGAGCAAGTCATCGCAGAGCAGGGCCGTGTCGAGGTCACCTGCGAGTTTTGCGGGCGCAGCTATCGCTTCGACGCCGCGGACTGCGATCGTTTGTTCGGCTAGTTCGACCCGCCCAGGGAGCTTGCGAGCCGCCGTCTGCTGCAACGCATCGCCCCATTGGCGCGAAGACTATAATGCGTGATTCGCACATCCCTATCCGTGTAGATCTGCCACCAAGGAGAAGTCCATGAACGGTCAGCGCGAAGTCGTCGTATTGAGCGGGGCACGTACGGCCATCGGAGATTACGGCGGCGCCCTGAAGGATGTGGCCCCCACCGATCTGGCCGCCACCGTCGTTCGAGAGGCGGTCAAACGCGCCTCGATCGACCCGGCTCAAGTCTCGCAATTGGTCTTTGGCAACGTGATTCATACCGAACCCAAGGACATGTACCTCTCCCGTGTCGCGTGCATCAAGGCCGGCCTGCCGCAGGAAACCGTCGCCCTCACGCTCAACCGGCTCTGCGGCAGCGGGCTGCAAGCCATCGTCTCTGCAGCCCAGAGCATCAGCACCGGAGACTGCGACACGGCGGTGGCGGGCGGGGCCGAATCGATGAGCCGCGGCGGTTATCTGCTGCCCAGTCTGCGCTGGGGACAACGCATGGCCGACGGCGGCGTGATCGACATGATGGTCGGCGCACTGACGGACCCTTTCGACACCGTCCACATGGGGATCACCGCCGAGAATATCGCCGATCAATGGAAAATCTCCCGGGAAGACCAGGACGCCTTCGCGGTGGAGAGCCATCGCAGGGCGATCCACGCGATCGAGCAGGGACGCTTCAAGGAGCAGATCGTTCCGGTCGAGATCAAGGGGCGCAAAGGCACGGTGCTGGTGGACCGCGATGAACATCCTCGCGCGGACGTCACGCTCGAAGGGTTGGCCAAGCTGCGTGCCGCATTCAAGAAGGACGGCTCGGTCACCGCGGGCAACGCCTCGGGCATCAACGACGGCGCCGCCGCCGTGGTGCTGATGGAGGCGGGCAAGGCCAAATCCAGCGGGCTCAAGCCCCTGGCTCGCCTGGTTTCCTACGCCGTCTCGGGCGTCGACCCCAAGATCATGGGCATCGGCCCCGTGCCGGCCTCGACACGAGCGCTGGACAAGGCAGGACTCACCATGGCCGATATGGACGTGATCGAATCGAACGAAGCGTTCGCAGTTCAGGCGCTCGCGGTGGCTTGCGATCTCAAATTGCCCGCCGACAAGACCAATCCCAACGGCGGCGCCGTAGGCCTGGGGCACCCCATCGGCGCCACGGGCTGCATTCTTACCGTGAAGGCGCTCCATGAGTTGCAGCGCATTGCCGGGCGCTATGCGTTGGTCACGATGTGCATCGGCGGCGGCCAAGGCATTGCCGCGATCTACGAACGAGCGGCCTAGACAGCGCTTTGCTGCACCACAAAAAAAGTTGCCGGCTCGGGTTGACTCGCCCTGCATGATCGCCTAGACTCGGTTTTGTTGCGCCGCACCATTACCCTGACCTACGGAGAGCGCCATGTACCAGTCCCCCGAGCAGTTCATGCAGTTTGGCAAGTCGAGTCTCGAAGCAGCGTTGAGCTTGGCGAACATCACCTTGCAGGGCACCGAACGGTTGGTCGGCCTGCAACTCAAGACGGCCAAGGAAGCCTTGGACGAAAGTATCCGCAGCGCCAAAGCCCTCTCGGACATCAAGAATGTCCAAGAGTTGATGAGCCTTCAGTCCACGGCCACCCAACCGAACATGGAGAAAGTCATGGCGTACTCGCGCAGCGTGTACGAAGTGGCTTCCGATACACAGACCAAGATCAACAAAGTGCTGGAAGATCGCATGAGCAAGGTCGGCGGCGAACTGGTCGCGGCAGTCGACAAGGCGGTCAAGACCGCCCCGGCCGGCTCTGAAACTGCGGTCGCGGCTTTCAAGTCCGCAGTGGCTGCCGCCAGCACTGCCTACGACACCATGTCGAAAGTCGCTCGCGAAGCCACGGATCTCGCCGTAAGCAGTGCGACGACGCAAGCAGCCAAGGCAACCAAAAAGCAGCACTGATCGAAATCTTCGGTATCTTTGCCGCACGAGCCCTGTCTAAACCACAGGGCTCTTTTTGTTTGTGGGCTAGAATCTTTCCATCGTACTCAGGCTTGCGCAGGCCATGTCGAAACTCACCCAGTCCGTCGCATGGACGAAACTTCAGACGCACGCCACGCGGGTGAGAGCGACGCATATGCGCGACCTCTTCGAAGCCGATCCGCAGCGCGCTGCCCGCTACACGCTGACGGCGGCAGGCATCACGCTCGATTACTCCAAGAACTGGCTCGTCGACGAGACCCTGCCCTTGCTCGTTTCGCTGGCCGAGCAGGAGCAAGTCGGCGCATCGATCGAGCGCATGTTCCTCGGGGAACGCATCAACAACACCGAAGACAGAGCGGCGTTCCATGTAGCCCTGCGCGCCAACGCACCGATGCATACCGCCGGGCGAGATGTCGTTCCTGACGTCGTGCGCGTGCGTGCAGCGATGCGTAGCTTCGTCGACTCGGTTCGCGACGGCACGGCGAAGGGCCATACGGGCAAACCGATGCGCGCCATCGTCAACATCGGCATCGGCGGCTCCGATCTTGGTCCCCTGATGGCAACCGAAGCGTTGGCGCCCTATCGACATCCGCGTCTGACGCCCTACTTCGTCTCGAATGTCGACGGCACCCATCTGAGCGAGGTGCTCAAGCGCGTCGATCCCGAAACGACGTTGTTCATCGTCGCCTCGAAGACCTTCACCACGCAGGAGACCATCGCGAACGCGCTATCCGCACGCGAATGGCTCGTCAGCGCGCTCGGATCGGAACAGGCAGTCGGCCGACACTTCGTCGCCCTCTCCACCAATCTGCAGGCAACCGCCCAGTTCGGCATCGATGCGCGAAACGTGTTCGAGTTCTGGGATTGGGTCGGCGGACGCTATTCGGTATGGTCGGCCGTCGGGCTGTCGCTTGCGCTGGCGATCGGCATGGACGAATTCGAACAGATGCTTGCCGGCGCTCGCGCGATGGACGAACACTTCAAAAGCGCGCCGCTGGAAGCGAACATGCCGGTCGTGTTGGCGCTTCTAGGCATCTGGTGCACGAACTTCTTCGGCACGAGATCGCTGGCGATCCTGCCCTATGACCAGTATCTCGCGCGTTTCCCCGCGTACCTCCAGCAGCTCGAGATGGAGAGCAATGGAAAGCGCGTGCGACGTGACGGCGAACCCGTAGATTACGCCACCTGCCCTGTGATTTGGGGAGAGCCCGGCACGAACGGCCAGCACGCGTTCTATCAATTGCTGCATCAAGGCAGCGAAATCATTCCTGCCGATTTCATCGCGCCGGTGCGCACGCACAATCCACTTGGGCAGCATCATCGCCTGCTGCTCGCCAACTTCATCGCCCAAACCGAGGCCTTGATGCGCGGCAAGACCTCCGCGGAAGTTCGAGCGGAGTTGGTGAAACAAGGCCTTACCGGCGCTGCGCTCGAGGCCTTGGTGCCGCACAAGGTCTTCCTAGGCAACCGGCCCAGCAACTCGATCGTGCTCGAGCAACTGACGCCGCACACGCTCGGCGCATTGATCGCCCTCTACGAGCACAAGGTCTACGTGCAAGGCAGCATCTGGGGCATCAATTCATTCGACCAGTGGGGAGTCGAGTTGGGCAAGCAGCTTGCGCAGCGAGTCCTCGACGACCTCGCTGGCCCCGATGAACCGTCTGAGCACGACGCTTCGACCCAAGGACTGATAAAGAGAATGTTGCTCGCCGACCGAGCCGCACCGTTGGCTGTCGCCAAGAAAGGGCCGCTCTCATGAACGACGAAACCTTCAATCTGAGCATACGCAGGTTCCTGAAGATGGTTGGCGTGAAATCCCAGCACGAGATCGAACAGGCGGTGTCACGCGCATTGCGCGAAGGCAAGCTGACGGGCGCGGAAAGCATGCCGGTGCACATGACCCTGCGCATGCCCGATCTCGACCTGGAAATTCCGTTCACAGGCCATATTGATTTGGAATAAACTCGCGTTGCCCCGCATCGAAAGCCTCCGCCCCGACGTGCCTTTGCCCCCGCGCCTGCTGTTCGCTGCTTCCGAGGCCACCCCGATGACCAAGACGGGTGGTCTGGCGGATGTCGCTGCTGCGCTTCCCGCGGCCCTGCGCGAACTCGAAGTCGACGTGCGCGTCTTGTTGCCCGGATATTCGTCGGTCCTAAGCGCAATCACCCATGTCCAGCCGCTGGCTGAACTACCTGCCCTCGGTGCGTTCCCCGCGTGCAAGCTGCTTGCCGCGCAGGGGCCGGACAGGCAACAGCTCATCGTGCTTGCCTGCCCGGAGCTCTACGAGCGCGCCGGCGGCCCATATCTCGACGCAGCCGGCAAGGACTGGCCCGACAATGCCGTGCGCTTCGGCCTGTTCTCGTACGTCGCCGCGCTGCTCAGTGCCGATTCGTCTCCCTGCGAATGGCGTCCGGACGTGCTCCAATGCAACGATTGGCAAAGCGGCCTCGCGCCAGCCTATCTGCGTTTCGGCGGCCGCCCGCACGCGTCCAGCCTGATGACGGTTCACAACCTCGCGTACCAAGGCATCTTTGCGCCGTCGTTCGTTCCACGTCTCGGCCTGCCCTCACAGAGCCTGCATATCGACGGCCTCGAGTACCACGGCAACATGTCGTTCCTCAAGGCGGGGCTCTTCTATGCTGATCGCATCAGTACGGTGAGCCCCACCTACGCTCGCGAGATCCAGTCGGAGCCGCTCGGTTTCGGCCTGCACGGGCTGCTTGCAGGCCGAAACGCTGTACTCGACGGCATTCTGAACGGAATCGACGAGCGCGCCTGGAACCCCGCTACTGATCCCGCCTTGCACACCAACTACGACGCCGATCGATTGCCGGACAAGGCGCGAAACAAGACTGAATTAAGGCGGCGTTTCGGCTTGAGGCAAAATCCCGAACTGCCCCTGTTGGGGATTGTGAGTCGATTGATTGCGCAGAAGGGCATCGATCTGGTAGTCGCATGCGCCGAGCGGCTGGTCGCCTTGCCTGCGCAGATCATCGTCCTGGGTACCGGCGACGCCGATATCGAGCACGATCTTGCAGCGCTTGCGCGCGACCATGCCGGAACGGTCGCATTCATGCGCGGCTTCGACGAATCGCTGTCGCACCTGATTGAGGCTGGCGCGGACATATTCCTCATGCCATCCAGGTTCGAGCCCTGCGGTCTGAACCAGATGTACAGCCAGCGCTATGGCACCCCCCCGGTCGTGCGTAGAACAGGAGGCTTGGCAGACTCGGTCGTAGACTGCACACCGGCCACGCTAGCCATCGATTCTGCAACTGGCTTCGTGTTCGACAGTCCGACCCCTGCCGCATTTCTGGCGGCAGCGACGCGTGCCGTGCACACCTGGCGCCAGCCCGACCTCTGGCGCCAAGTGCAGCGCAACGGCATGACCAGAAACTTCAGCTGGACGGCAAGTGCACGCCGCTATCGCGATCTGTATCAGACCATGCGCCCGGCAACCTGACCCCTGATGGCAAGGCTGGAGCCCGGCGCTACAGCCAGATCATCAATCCAGTCTCGAACGGATGCGCAAGCAGCTCGTGGCACGGATACACCCTTACATGGTATTCGAGCTTGCCGCAAAGCTCAGGCGAAAGTTGCAGGGAGAACAAATCTTCGCCGGCCTCGGTCTTGACGCCCTCCCACTCGAGTTCGTACCGCGCGGCGCCCTGCATGCGCGGCTGCCCCAGCGGACGGCCCATGATGAGTTCGACAACCACATCGTTTGCGGCCAGACCATTGAGCGTGACCGCCACCTGCAAAGTGAAGCTGTCCCCGAAGGGAATGTTCACTCTCGGCGTATCCAGGCGACGCACCCTGACGCCATGCCAGGCGCTGTATACCTTGCTCTTCCACTTCGCGACCTGCTGCGCTCCCTCGAAACCGTTCTCGCTGAACCGGCGCCCTTGCTTCGAGGCCGGCAGATAGGTCTTGCGAACATATTCGGTCAGCATTCGCGTGGAATTGAATCGCGGCAGCAGCGAAACGATCGAGCGCTTGGCAAGCTTCACCCAGCCGGGCGAGTAGCCCACGTCGCCCCGATCGTAATAGAGGGGTGAGACATGATCTTGCAGCAACTCGTAAAGCGTCACAGCCTCCTCGTGAGCCCGCCTCCCTTCCTCCAGATGCGGTGAAGCAGGCTTGATCGCCCAGCCGTTGCTGCCGTCGTAGGCCTCGCCCCACCAGCCATCGAGCACCGAGAGATTGATGCCGCCATTGAGCGCCGCCTTCATGCCCGAGGTCCCGGAGGCCTCCATCGGATAGATCGGGTTGTTGAGCCAGACATCGCAGCCGCAAACCAGACGCCGAGCCAGCCGCATGTCGTAATCCTCCACCATGAGGATACGCCCCTCGAACTCAGGCAGGCGGGCCACCCGCTGCACTTGCCGGATGAGATCTTGCCCGGGCGTATCCGCCGGGTGCGCTTTGCCGGCGAAGAGGAACAGCACCGGACGCTTCGGGTCGGAGACGACCTCGCGCAGCCAATCCAGATTGTCGAACAGCAAGCCAGCGCGCTTGTACGTTGCGAATCGCCTGGCAAATCCGATCGTCAGCACGTTCGGATTGAGCGGGTCGGCAAGCTTGAGCAGCCGATCCAGATGGGCTTCGGAGCCATTGTTGCGAAAATGCTGCTGAGCTACGCGATAGCGCACCAGATGCAGCATCTGCGACTTGAGCGATTGCCGCACGCTCCAGAACAGCTGGTCGGGAATTCGCTCGACACCATGCCAGAACTCCGCGTCGCACAATCGATGCGCCCAGCCGAAACCGAGGTAGCGCTCGAATACCTCGTGCCATTCCTGCGCGAGGAAGGTCGGCACATGGACGCCATTGGTAATGTGAGTAAGCGGATTCTCCTCGGGCTCGATGCCGGGCCACATCTGCGCACAGATTTCGGCCGACACGCCGCCATGGATGCGAGACACACCGTTCTGAAACCGGGACCCTCGAATCGCGAGCGCAGTCATGTTGAAGTCGCTATGCTCGGCGACTCGCCCAAGAGCAAGCAGCGCCTCGGCGGATACTCCAAGTTCGCTCGCATGGCGCTCGAAGTAGGTCGCGATCATGCCGGCGCTGAAGTGATCGTGACCCGCGGGAACGGGGGTATGCGTCGTGAACACGGTGTTCGCCGCCACTGCCTCGAGTGACGCGTCGAAGTTCAGCCCCTGTTTGGCCAGCAGACGCATCCGCTCGATCACCAAAAAGGCGGCGTGCCCCTCGTTGATATGCCAGATCGTGGGTTTGAGTCCCAGTTCGGCCAGCAGGCGAACTCCGCCCACGCCCAATACGATTTCCTGCTCGATCCGTGTCGTGCGATCGCCACCATAGAGCTGATGGGTGATGTCCCGATCGTGCGAGGCGTTGGGTTCGACGTCCGTATCGAGCAGATAAAGCGTGACGTGACCAATACGCGCGCGCCACGCTTTGGCCTTCACCACGCGTCCCGGCAGATCGACCGCCACGTGGATCTCCGCGCCGGCGGCATCGAGCACAGGCTCGATCGGCATGGCGGCGAACTCGCTGTCGCCGTAGCTTGCGTGCTGGCTGCCTTCCGCGTCGATCAGTTGCGAAAAATAGCCCTGCCGATAAAGCAGGCCGACACCGACGAACGGGAGTCGAATGTCGCTGGCGCTCTTGCAATGATCGCCGGCCAGAATGCCGAGGCCGCCCGAATAGATGGGAAAGCTCTCATGGAAGCCGAACTCCGCGCAGAAATACGCCACGAGATCGGAACTACGCAACCACTCCGACCCGCTTCTTCGAAGCGGCTCCGAGTGGTAGGTGTCGTAGGCGGAAAGCACCTTGTTGAAGGTGCCGAGAAAAACCGGGTCCTCGGCCACTTCGAGCAGGCGCCGCTCGTCGACGCGCTGCAGGAACGCCTTGGGGTTGTGTCCCACTGCGTTCCATAAGCCGGGCTGCAGCAGACTAAATAGCCCACGGGTCGGACGGTCCCAGGAATACCAGAGGTTGTTCGCCAGTTCGCTCAGCCGCTGCAACCGCTCTGGAATGCGGGGATGAACCTGTAGCGTGAATGCGGTGCCCTTTGCCATCCTGTTTTCCTGGATTGAGTTTGCGTGCGTTAGATCCCATGCGGCCACTCGGCGCCACCAACGAGGTATATCGCCGCTATCGGCCGCAAGCCGGAACGCCCGTCGCGTTGATCGAGTAGACCCCGGCAGCGCCCTGTCGGCGCCATCACAAGCGCAGGAAGTGCTCCCGATAATATTTCAGTTCACCAATGGACTCGTGAATGTCCGCAAGTGCCTCGTGTTTACCCGCCTTGACGATGCCGCTCAGAAGTTCCGGGCGCCAACGCCGCGCCAACTCCTTCAGTGTGCTCACGTCGAGATTGCGGTAAAGAAAGTAGGCCTCGAGCCTGGGCATATAACGGGCGAGAAAGCGTCGATCTTGATGCACCGAGTTACCGCACATCGGCGATGTCGTCGCGGGGACGTACTGCGAGACGAATTCCAGCATGGTTGCTTCGACCTGTGCCTCGTCGAGGCTCGAAGCACGGACCCGATCGGTGAGTCCCGTGCGGGCGTGCGTATTCGTGTTCCAGGAATCCATGCTGTTCAGAACACTGTCCGGCTGATGAACCACCAGGACTGGCGCTTCGGCGACGGTGTTGAGGTTCGCGTCCGTGATCACGATGGCGACCTCCAAGACCCTGTTTTCTTCCGGGTCGAGCCCGCTCATTTCCATGTCTATCCAGATGAGACTGGTCGCATCCTGTGCCATAATGAACCTTGGTAAATTTGCTCTATTGTGTCATAACTTCAGTATCTTCCGCAGCCGCACATGCATCCGTTCACGGTCCTTTTCCTCGCGGCGTTGGCGCTGACGACCAGCATCCGGCTCTATCTCGCGTACCGTCAGTACCGGCATGTCCATGCCTGTCGAGGCAGCGTACCGCCAGCATTCGCCGAACAAATCGAACTGGGTGCACACCAGAAGGCCGCGGACTACACCTGCGAAAAAACGCGGCTAGGCGCCGCCGGCACCCTGATCGACTCAGCCCTGCTGCTAGCGCTCACCCTGGGAGGCGGACTCGATCTGGCAGATCGAATCGCTTCCCACTATTTCGACCCAGGCATCGCACGTGGGATTGCGTTCATTGCGACCATAGCCATCGCCTGTTCGATCGTCGAATTGCCCTTGAGTCTTTACCGAACGTTTCGCCTGGAGGCGCGGTTCGGCTTCAACAAGATGACGCTTCGACTGTTTGCGCTCGACTTGCTGAAGGGAGTGATCCTGGCTGCAGCGCTCGGCGGCCCCTTGCTCGCCCTGATCCTGTGGCTGATGGAGGCGTCCGGCGAACACTGGTGGCTCTATGCGTGGCTAGCATGGACCGGTTTCAATCTGTTGATCCTCGCCATTTACCCGTCGTTCATCGCGCCGCTCTTCAACAAGTTCTCACCGCTGCAAGACGAACCTTTGAAGCGGCGCATCGAAGGCTTGCTCGATCGCTGCGGCTTTCGCTCGCAGGGGCTGTTCGTCATGGATGGTTCGCGACGAAGCTCGCATGGCAATGCGTACTTCACGGGATTCGGGCGCTCGAAGCGAATCGTGTTCTTCGACACCTTGCTCTCGCGCCTGGAACCCTCCGAGGTCGAGGCGGTACTGGCTCACGAACTGGGGCACTTCAAGCACAAGCATGTCATCAAGCGCATGATCTGGCTTTTCGCCGCTGCGCTCGGTTTCTTCTGGCTGCTAGGACAGTTGATGCAGCAGACCTGGCTTTATCATGCACTTGGCGCGGACCATCCCTCCATGGCGATGGCACTCGCGTTGTTCTTCCTGGTGCTGCCGGTGTTCACGTACTTGCTGCAGCCTTTGCTCGGCATGTACTCGCGCAAGCACGAGTTCGAAGCAGACCACTACGCGACCACGCACGCGTCGGCGAAGGATCTGGAACAGGCGCTGGTGAAGCTCTACAAGGACAATGCATCGACGCTGACGCCGGATCCGCTGCACTCGGTCTTTTACGACTCGCACCCTACAGCCGCCACGCGCATCGCCCGATTGCAGGCTGAACCAGCCGGACACTGAACAATCCTAGCGGAGGCCTCATGACAGACACGATCGACCTCGTCTCGAGCAAGTGCAAACCGTGCGAAGACGGAGTGGCGCCCATGACGCAGGAGCAGATCACCCGCATGCTGACCAAGATCGAAGGCTGGTCTTACGGCAACGGCGTCGTCACAAGAACGTACCACTTCCCCAACTATTGGCAGACGATGGCCTTTGTCAACGCAACCGCCTGGATCTCGCATCGCGAAGATCACCACCCGGACATCACCGTCGGATACAACCAGTGCCGGGTGGATTACTGCACCCACTCGATCAAGGGCATCTCGGAAAACGACTTCATCTGTGCAGCCAAGGTGAACGCTCTGTTCGGCCTTTGACCAGGATGCGAGGGCTCACGAAGCTACCGAGCACTCCTCTTCGCGGCCGGGTCGTCGCCTGCTTTGGCCGACGCTCGCTGATCGAAATCGAGGACGGTTCGACGATCGCCTGCGTATCGAGAGGCCGTCGTACAGGCATTGTGTGCGGAGATCAGGTTAGCGTGACGCGCACCTCGCCGGGCGAAGGCGTCATCGAAGATATCGAACCGCGCTCCTGCCTGATCTATCGCTCCGACGAGCAACACGAGAAAGCCATCGCTGCGAATATCACGCAAGTGATCGTGGTTCTGGCTGTCGCGCCCACACCCAACGTCGACTTCATCGATCGTTGCTTGGTCGCGGCCGAGCACGCGGAGGCCGCGACACTATTGGTCTTGAACAAGACCGATCTGCCGCCGGGGTCTGGCGAAGCCGCACACATTGCAGCGAGCTATGCCCAACTGGGCTATCGCACGCTCCCCATGTCGGCTCTATCGCCCGCAGCGGATTTGCTCGCGGCACTGGCGGGCCACCTGAGCGTGTTTATCGGCCAATCCGGCGTGGGCAAGTCGACGCTGGTCAATCGATTGGTGCCGGACGCCGGGGCGCGTGTCGGTGCAACTTCGGCGACGCGCGATGCAGGCCGACACACGACCACGCACGGACAACTCTACCGGCTCGACGAGCACAGCGCCATCATAGACTCTCCGGGCATGCATGCGTTCGGCTTGAGCCATGTCGATCCGGCCGACCTCGCCAGTTGCTTCATCGAGTTTCGCAGCCTGCTCGGCAACTGCCGCTTCAGCAATTGCCGCCACGATGGTGAACCCGGATGTTTTCTCGACGAAGCCGTGCGCACGAACCAGATCCGCGCCGAGCGGCTCGCCAGTTATCGCCGAATACTGCGATCCCTCGGCAAGCGCCCAAGCGGGAATTGAGCCTCGGCCACGTACCTACGACGTCCGGCGCTGCAGCGTGCGCCCGCTCGACACGGTGGATTCTCCACTAGCCCAGCCAGGTTGCTGCCGTGATGAGAAGAATCACGAACAGCCACAATACGAGCGCCCTCCAGATCAAGCCGACTGCGCTGGTCATCAATTCGGCGTCGGCTTCTTCGCCCATGCCGAGCTCGGCACGGACCTCGATCGGCTCGACAGAACCCAGAGTAGACCCCAGACGGACGCCGATCGCACCCGCTCCGCTCGCCAATACGATGCCCTGAGAACTGTCTGACCAATTACCAGCCTGCGTTCGCCAGCAATAGAGCGCATCTTCGAAATCGCCGACCACGGCGAACGACACCGCGGTAAGGCGCACAGGCCCCCAATCGGCCCAGTGAAAAACTGTGCGGCTGAAGGCGCTGAATCGGTCTTCGTCGGCGTCTCGACGCTCGCCCCAGTGATCGCGCAACATGGCAGCCAGCCGATAGAACACTGCGCCGCCCGCCCCGAACACCGCGAACCAGGCGATGACGCCGAACACGTGGCGATGAGCGCTGAACAGACCTCGTTCGATCGCCAGGCGTGCAACTTCGCTGCTACCCATACTCTCGGCAGAACGGCCAATCCAGTTCTCCACGTTTTTCCGCGCACGGGCGAGATCCCCCGTGCGCAAGGCGTCCAGCGTGTCGCTGTACGCGTGACTGAACTGGCGAAAGCCCATCGTGAGATACAGCACGCCGATGTCGAGAACGAACGCCGCAACCGGTGCAACGCTCCTCAGATACATCGACACCGCCACCACCGCCCCAACGATGGGAACGATGACCAGCAACCAGGCAAGCACGCCGTGCTGGTAACTGCCGCCATTGAGCGCGCGATCGACGAACCGCGAGTAGCTGCGAAACGCATGATAGGCAGGATTGGACGCCGACAGGGCGCGCGCCTGCTCGATCAGTAGGGCGGCGACTAGCGCGAAGAAGGTCACGATTCGAAGACGATGCGACTACGCGCCCACCGCAGCGCGCATCGATGATGTCGTCGCCCTGCCAGGCGCTCCATCGAGGCACCCGCCGGCGAAGCAGCGGGAGTCGGGGACTGCGTCGCACTCAAGCATAATGGATACTCATCACTTCGACTTCCTGCGCCTTGCCGTCGCGGTTCCAGGCGAACGACTCGCCGACCTTGAGCCCAATGAGCGCTTTGCCCAGCGGGGACGCCCAACTGATGCTGCCGGCGTGCACATCGGCTTCGTCTTCGCCAACGATGTGGTAGGCCACACAGGCACCGTCCTCACCCTTGATTTCGACCCGAGCGCCGAAATGGACTTCGTCCTCCGGCTGTCCTCCGGGATCGACCAGAATGGCACGCTCGAGTCGACCTTGAAAGTAACGAAGATCGCGCTTCACTTCCAGCAGCCGCGTGCGAGCCAACGGGTCGTCGTTGGCAGCTAGCCCTTCACGCTCGGCTTGCAAAGCATGTACGCGAGCATGCAGCTGCTCAAGCCCTTTGGGCGTCACGTAGTTTGGATGCGGGCTCTGCGGACGCTCGGGCAACTCGTCCGACGGCAGATTATCGTCGGATTCCTTGACGAAGGCGCGGCTCATGGGGGATCACCGAAGCTGGACGGACTCACCGTAACATCATGAGCGGCCCCTGTCAAAGCACCGGACGCACTGCTCGAACTGCGGTCGAACCCCACACGAGAAGACGATTGTTCGCGGGCATGGCATTGTCCTCGAGCAGTTCCAGCCCGATCGCTCGAGCCAACTCGTCGACCGCTTCGAAGTCTCGAATTCCGCTTGCCGGATCGCGGTGCCGCAGCCAGGCATCGAACTGCGCGTTGCTCTGCGACGTGAAGCGGCCGCCGTAGTTGTACGGCCCATAGAGCGCAACGACACAATCGTCGGCGCGATGTCGCGCGATGCCTCGAAACATGGCCCGCACCGCATCCCAGGACGCGATGTGCACGACGTTCGCACTGAAGAAGGCGTCGCAGACACCGACGTCCCACGCGTCAGCCAGCACATCCAGCGTCACCGGTTCCAAGACGTTGGGCAGCCCGGCATCGCCCAGCCACGCGCGTATGCCGGCATGCGCCTGTGGCAGATCACTCGTCTGCCATACGAGATGCGCGAGTGCCGCACCGAAATAGACCGCGTGCTGCCCGGTTCCGCTGCCGATCTCCAACACGCGATGCCGATGCGCAAACACACGAGTCAGAACACCCAGTATGGGGTCGCGGTTGCGCTCGCACGCTTCGGCTACGGGCTTCATGCGGCAGTATGTGCCGTGGTGCGAAGCTCGCAATACCACTGCGGATCGTAGCCTAAGAATCCCCGCAGATTCTCGCGCTTGGCCATGGCATCCTTGTAGCCCAGCGCGATCAGCTCGCGGCAAAAGCGTCGTCCGAAGAGCAGGTACGAGAGCAGTGTCGAGCCGCCGCGTTGGGTGGCACCGACGCTGCCGAACAGCCCGCGAACAGTCCTCGGCAACTCATCGATATGGCGCATGGCAATGTGCTCCAGTTCTTCAGACGGCGAGATCACCATGAAGTCGACATGTCGCAGAGACGTACGCTTGTTCTGCAGAGCTTCCTCGGGCAACAGGCTCAGTGTCCTGTTGATCCTTTTCAGCCGCTCGAGATCGACCTCCATCGAATCGAGGAAAATGCTGTTCATGGCATGCCCCGCGATCTGCGCCAGCGTCGGATAGCCCTCGGAGGGGTTGCGCTGTTTCTCTGCCGGCGCGCTCGCCTGCAATTGACGACCGACAGCAACCACCAATACCCGCTCGGCACCCAAGTGGAGCGCCGGGCTCACCGGTGCGATCTGGCGCATCGAACCATCGCCGAAATACTCTCGATTGATGTGTACCGCCGGAAAAATGAATGGCAGGGCCGATGATGCAAGCAGGTGATCCAGCCCGATCGAGGCAGGCACGCCCACCCTGCGCACACGTCGCCAAGGGTTTACGTCGGCTGCCCCCTGAAAGAAACACACCGACTGCCCCGAGGTGTAGCCCGAACATGTTATGGCCAACGCATATAGATGCTGCGCGTCGATCGCCTGCTGGATACCGGGGAACGCGATGCGCTCAGCGAGCAGTCTCCTCAACGGAGAGTTGTCGAGCAAGGAAGTCGGATCGCGCCCCCGGCCACCAGTGACCGCGGCCAGCATCCAGCGCAAGCTGTTCTTCATTACGCCGGGCAGATCGGTCCGATACACCTGCTCGGGCGAGAAGTTCTTCCAAACCGCCTGCAGACGCAGCACGGCACGTCGATAATTGGCCGCATCTGCGGCCAGAGCCACCGCGTTGATCGCACCGGCCGAAGTCCCGCAGATGATGGGAAACGGATTCGAAACGTTCTTCGGAACAAGATCGGCGATCGCTCGCAGCACGCCCACCTGGTAGGCTGCACGGGCACCGCCCCCGGTGAGTACGATCCCTATACGGGGGCGCAGTTCGTTCATGAGGGCACACTTCCAGCCTCAGACACCGCCCGATCCGCTAGTGGGCGACAGGGAAACCCAGATCGTCGCGTTGCCCGATAGCCATTTCGATCGCGTCGGTCAAAGTCTCCTCCGACAACGTCTCCAGCACCGACCCCAGGTTGCGGACGCAAGCGCGAGCCTCCGCTGGAAGGCTGTCGAGGTCCAGTGTCGAGAAAACCGCAGCGGCCGCCCCCGCCGCCTGCAGCAGGCGCTCGCGCTCGCGAATGATCAGTTCGATCTCTGCACCGAGACAGGCCCGAGCTTGCGCCTCGCCGTAACTCATCTCGCCGTCTGCAACGTTCGACAGTCTTCGCGTTCTTCTCGTCATGCCTGCCATCTCCCTGCCATGGATCATCGAAGGGCCTGCTCACCCTACATATCGGCCGAATATCGGGTCGATTGAATGTTCCGATGGAGGGCACTCGCATCAGTCCCTGGGCAAAGCGATGTCGACGACGGTGGGTTTGAGCACCCGCGTTATTTCTTGGGGTTCGATCCCGACCAGGAAGCCACGTCTGCCGCCGTTGATATAGATTCTAGGCAAGTCCAGTATCGTCGTCTGGACGTAAACCGGCATGAGGCGTCGCGTGCCGAAGGGCGATGTCCCGCCGACTTGATAGCCCGTGTGACGCTGGGCCACGACGGGATCGCAGGGCTCGATGGATCGCGCGCCGCTCGATCGAGCGAGATTGCGGGCAGAGACATTCATGTCGCCGTGCATGAGCACGATGAGGGGCTCACGCCGATCATTCTGCATGACGAGCGTCTTCACGACGGTGTGCTCGTCCACGCCCAGTTCGCGCGCACTGACCCGGGTGCCTCCACGCTCTTCGTAAGTATATGGGTGCTCGCTGAACCGTACACCCGCTAAGCGCAATGCACGGATCGCAGGCGTGACGGGGATCCGATGGGCAGCCATGCAAGCCTCAGCCGCGCATCAACTGGTAGAAGAAATAGAGCATGCCGGCGGTCGCACCCCAGACATAGCGGCCTTCGTAGGGAGCGGCCAGATACTTGCGAACCAGGCCCTCGTGCTCGTAATGACGCCGCTGGAAGTTGTTCGCCGCGAGGAAATGCTTGAGCGGAATCTCGAAGATATCCTGCACTTCGAACGGATCGGGTTGAACGGTATAGGGCGGCTCGATCCATCCCACCACGGGCGTGACGCGAAACCCGGAATTCAGTTCGTACTCGGGCATGGCGCCCAGGGTTTCGATCCGATCGCGAGACACGCCGATCTCCTCCTCGGTCTCGCGCAGCGCCGTCTCCTCGCGATTGCGGTCAGCCAACTCCACGCCGCCGCCGGGAAAGCTGATCTGGCCGGCATGACCCTTCAGATGGCTGGTGCGCTGTGTGAGCAGGACTTGCACGCCTTCCGGGCGCGACACAAGCAGGATCAGCACCGCGGCATAGCGGGTTTTCATCCCTTCGGGGATTCGATCCTGGTGCCACAGATCGCAGTCGTATGTACGCAGATACGCCGGTGCGTTCGCCAGACGCTCGATGAGAAAAAGGCGCGTGAAGTGGGGATCCACACCCAACCGGCTGTCCGCCGTCAGGATCGGCTCCTGAACAGGTACGCTCGTCTCGGCTTGCATGGGGCTGATTCTACCGCGCTCGCTGCTCGCGGTAAGCAGTCGAGGCGACGCTCACTGACGCGCCATTGCAGTCACCTCTCGTCGCGCAGGGTCCCTGCCTCGACGACACTGAGCGCGGTCATGTTGAGTATGCGTCGGACGGTGGCAGAAGGTGTCAGGATATGGGCGGGACGCACGGCGCCCAGCAGGATAGGACCGACGGTGATGCCGTCGCCCGTAGCCGCCTTGAGCAGATTGAAGGCAATGTTCGCGGCATCGAGCGTCGGCATGATGAGCAGGTTCGCCTGGCCGGTCAAACGGGCATTAGGGAACAGTCGAGCGCGCAGATTCGCATCGAAAGCGACGTCCCCATGCATCTCGCCTTCGACTTCGAGGTCGGGAGCCGAGCGCCACAAAATCGCCAGAGCCGCACGCATCTTCTCTGCAGAGGGCGTGTCGAGACTGCCGAAGTTCGAATGCGAGAGCAGGGCCACCCTAGGAACCAGACCGAATCGCCGGACGCCTTCCGCCGCCAGTATGGTCATCTCGGCGATCTGATCGGGCGTCGGGTCCAGATTCACATACGTGTCGCAAATGAATACCGTCCGGCCCGGGAGCAGCAGCATGTTCATCGCAGCAAAACCCTGGACGCCGTCCCGGCGCCCGATGACATGACCGATCGCGCTCAAGTGTCGCTGGTAGGTTCCTACGGTGCCGCAAAGCATGGCATCGACCTCGCCACGCCGGAGCATCATGGCGCCGATCAGCGTCGTATCGCGGCGGATCTGCTCCTTGGCCCGTTCCTGCGTCACCCCTTTGCGTTGCATCAGGTCGTAGTAGCCGGACCAATATTCGCGAAAGCGCGAGTCGCTCTCGGGATTGACGATCTCGAAATCGATCCCTGGGCGAAGCCGCAGACCCAGGCGCTCGATGCGTGCACTGAGCACCTCCGGTCGCCCGACCAGGACAGGCTGGGCTATACGCTCGTTGACCACTTCCTGAGCGGCCCGCAATACACGCTCATCCTCGCCTTCACAGTACACCACCCGCTTGGGCGCCTGCTTCGCTGCCGTGAACACGGGTTTCATGATGAGCCCGGACTGCCAAACGAAATCGGACAGACGCTCGCGATAGGCCGCGAAATCCTCGATCGGGCGGGTCGCCACCCCACTATCCATCGCGGCGCGAGCCACTGCGGGCGCGATCGTCGCGATCAACCTGGGATCGAACGGACGCGGGATGATGTAGTCGGGCCCGAACCGATCCTCCTGCCCGCCATACGCCGCGACGACGACCTCGGACTGCTCGGCATGCGCCAGTTCGGCCAAGGCCTCCACGGCCGCGAGTTCCATCTCGCGGGTGATGCGCGTAGCCCCGGCATCGAGAGCGCCGCGAAATACGAAAGGGAAACACAGCACGTTGTTCACTTGGTTCGGGAAGTCGGAACGTCCCGTGGCCACCACGGCGTCCGGGCGCACCGAGCGTGCGAGGTCGGGCATGATCTCCGGCACGGGATTGGCGAGGGCGAGTATCAGCGGACGAGGTGCCATCGAGGCCACCATCTCTGCTTTGAGAACGCCTCCGGCGGAAAGACCGAGAAACGCGTCCGCCCCGACGATGACTTCCCCAAGCGTTCGAGCCTCGGTCCGACGCGCATAGCGGGCCTTGAACGGATCCATCTCGGCCGTGCGCCCCTGGTACACGACACCCGCGATATCTGTGACCCAGATGTTGTCTTCCCTGACGCCCATGCTCACCAGCAATTCGAGACAAGCGAGCGCGGCAGCACCGGCGCCGGAGACCACCAGCTTGATTTCGCCGATCTCCTTGCCGACGACCCGCAGCCCGTTGCGTACGGCGGCGCCCACGATGATCGCGGTCCCATGCTGATCGTCATGAAAAACGGGGATGCGCATCCGCTCGCGCAATTGGCGTTCGATGATGAAACACTCCGGCGCCTTGATGTCTTCCAGGTTGATGCCGCCGAAGGTCGGCTCGAGCGAGGCAATGATGTCGACCAGCTTCTGCGGATCACGCTCGTCGACCTCGATATCGAACACGTCGATGCCGGCGAATTTTTTGAACAGAACCGCCTTGCCTTCCATCACGGGCTTGGCCGCGAGGGGGCCGATCGCCCCCAAACCGAGCACGGCGGTTCCGTTGGTAATGACTGCCACCAGATTGCCTCGGGCGGTGAGCGTGCGGGCAGCGCCTGGATCCTCCTTGATCGCTTCGCAGGCAAAGGCGACACCCGGGCTGTAGGCGAGGGCGAGATCGCGTTGGTTCGTCAGCCCTTTCGTCGGCGTCACTGCGATCTTGCCCGCTACCGGTTGGCGGTGATAGTCGAGCGCTGCTTGCTTGAGCTGGTCGTTGTCGTTCATGGATTTCGATCGTGCGTGCGTGTTCTGCTGGGGAGTCGGCTTTTTCAACCAAGCCGGGCCTGAGTCTTCACATGAGACACATCGTGATGCATCGGCATTCGACGTCGATCAGGAGGTCGCGCGCGCGCGCAGGTAGGAGAGCCGATCGACCGAACGCACGGTCAGGTGCTGGACGGACTTCGAGCGAAGTATGTGCAGCTCGACCTCTTCGCCGGCTGGCCCGCTCGCCCAAAGCGTCCGATAGAACTCACCCTGTCCGCCTATGGACTGGCCCGCCACGCCCAGGATGACATCGCCTCGACGCATCCCCGCATCGGCTGCGGGCGTACCCGGGAGAATGCGAGTTACGACTACATGCCCGTCGATCTCTTCCGAGTAGATTCCTAGCCAGGGTCGTCCCGGCTCGCGGCGCCGGCCTTCGGTGACCAGTTCGTCCAGCACGGGTTTGAGCAGGTCGATCGGCACGAACATGTTGCCCGGAAAGGCGACGCTGGTATTGAGCGCATCTCCGACCCAGAGCGATCCGATGCCCACCAACCGCCCATCACGGTCCAGCAGCGCCGCGCCGCTGTGATCGAAACGCGGCGGCGCGGTGAAGAGGGCGTCGTCGATCATGTACTCCCAATATCCGGTAAAACCGCGCCGCGACACGACATAGGCCGTGCTCAAGCCGCCGGCCGCACTATGGGTGGCGGCATACACTTGATCGAGCTCGTGAAGCTTGTCCGAATCGCCGATGGCAACCGGTTGAGACGTGACGCTAGGCGAGGTACGCACCAGGCCGAAGCCCGTGACCGGATCGAAACCTATGGCAACTGCCGGAAAGACACGCCCATCGGGCGCAATCACCAGGATGGAGTCGGATTCCATCACCAGATAACCGATCGTCACGATCAAGCCATCGGCGCTGATCACGACCCCAGTGCCCTCGCGCTCTGCACCCAGCGTATCCGCAGTTCGCGCGTCCGGGACCGCCTTGATGCTCAACTTCACGATGGCATCGAGCGGCAATTTGCGCGCCGGGGCCTCGGCGAGAAGTTCGTGGGTCGCCCGCCAACAAGCAAACGCAGCAGTGAACAAGGGCAAGGTCATTTGGCCTCATGCTAACATTGCTCACGATTCCCGGCGACGCTCATGCAAGTCATCGACCCACACCCGACCGACTTGTACCCCCCGATAGAGCCTTCCTCCTGGGGGATGCTGCCCCTCGATCATGGACACGCGATGTACTGGGAAGAAGCCGGCAACCCGGAGGGCGTTCCGGTCGTTTTTCTTCATGGCGGCCCCGGCGCGGGCTGCACCCCGGACCACCGCCGCTTCTTCGATCCAGGCGCGTATCGGATCGTCCTGTTCGATCAGCGCGGCGCAGGTCGCTCCACACCCGCGGGCGAAATCGCCGCCAACACGACGCAACTGTTGATCGCCGATATGGAGCGGCTGCGCGAACACCTGGGGATCGAGCGATGGATCGTATTCGGCGGCTCTTGGGGAAGCACTCTTGCCTTGGCGTACGGCCAAGCCCATGCTGGTCGCTGCCTCGGATTCATCCTGCGAGGCATCTTTTTGGGACGACCGAGCGAAATCGAATGGTTTCTATATGGTATGCGCCGTATTTTTCCTGAAGCTTGGCGCAACTTCGTGCGGGAAATACCCGAAACCGAACGCGACGATCTGCTCACCGCGTTTCATCGCCGTCTCTCGCACCCGGATCCAGGAATCCACCTGGCAGCCGCCCATGCCTGGAGTTCGTACGAAGGCGCATGCTCGACCCTACGTCAGAAGGCGGCGAGTCCGTCTCGAGCCCCGGTAAGCCAGAGTGCGATCAATCTCGCGCGCATCGAGGCACACTACTTCGTCAACGACGTGTTCATGTGCCCGAACGAACTCGTCGACAACCTGGATCGCCTCACCCACTTGCCGTGCGTCATCGTCCAGGGACGCTACGACGTCGTCTGCCCCATCTCGAGCGCGGATGAATTGGCTCAAGCCTGGCCGAGCGCCCAATATGTGGTCATTCCCGATGCGGGCCATTCGGCTTGGGAGCCCGGGATCATGGCGGCGCTGGTCCGAGCCACCGACGACATGAAGCGCCTGTATCAGGAAGCCCCTGCGGCGCGGTGACACACCCGCCGATCCGGACGGCCCCGCTTAGCCCTTCGGGCCGGTCAGGCTCGAACTTCGCGCCCCGCTACTGTGCTGGCTTGTCGGCAGAATCGCCGCCCCCTTTGCCGGACAATGTCTCGAGCGCGGCTTTCTGCATCTCGAGCGTCTTGATGGTCATCTGCAGAAACGCCAGATTCATCTTTAGCCAGTTTTCGACGCTGCGCAACTCGGCCAGCTTGCGGTCGAGTTCCTCCGGGTCGACTGTGGGGGCGATCATGCCGGGCAGGGGGAAACCCATGGGGTTCCACATCTTCTGCATGAACTCGAGCGTGTCCTTGGACCAGAAATCTTCCGCCATCTCGACTCCTTCCTCGGGATGAATGTATTCCACGATGGACATAGAGCCTTCGGGAACAATACTTCGCCGAGATGCTGCGCCGATTCCGGTGCAGAGTCTAGGTGCGGCTGGGCGTAGGCAAAGGCTGACCGGTAGAGCGCTGCAGGGCACGACGCAGAAACTGCTCCAGCCGCTCACGCTCCGAAAAAACCTTCACAGCATAGGGATTGTCCGGGTTGGGGCCGTTACCGCTGTAGAGACCCAGGGCCGCCATGAAATCGCCTCCGGTGCGGCTTGCGTATTCCCTGAGCACTTTTGCGCCGACGAGAATGTTCGTTTCGGGATCGAGCACATTCAATTCGCCGCCGTGCGGCGCACGCAGCTTGTCCTGGTGGTACTCGGGAATCACCTGCATGAGGCCTTTGGCGCCCATGCCGCTCTCCGCAATCGGGTTGAAACTCGATTCCACGGCCATCACCGCGAGGATGAGCAGAGGATCGAGCTTGGTCATCTGCCCGGCGGAATAGGCCAGATGGATGAATCGCTGTACCGCTTCGGTGGAAACGCGATACCGCTTGGAGATGAAATCTGCGAGCGCCTGTTGATGCAATGCCTCGCGCTTCGCGGCCGACACCGGCTGGCCGTTCACGGAGCTAACGGCCCGAGTCGACGGGGTCGCTTCCGCAGGGTGCGAAACATGCAGAAAGCGGGGCGCATTCTCCAATGCCCTCAACCAGCCCGGCAGGGCGACCAGGATGGCGATGCTGCCCGCGATCACGAATGTCATTCGGACCAAGGTCCCTCGCGCTGCGAGGTGCTGATACGACGTTGGTGCGGTAATGCCAATCAATCCAGCCATTGCATTTTGCCTCTCATCCGAACGCGCTGTGCGCGATGTAACCCGGAGCAGACCGATTTAGCCGGCGATCTGCGCCCCCCGTCCAGGATGTTTGTGGGGCAGGATTACCCCAATATGTAGTAGGTCGCTGACCTACAATGGCTACTAATTGTGGTCGCTTCGATGAAGCGGAACCGCAGTGTGCCAGAGAGGTGACCCTGTGGCAAGCTTTTCATGTTGCATCGCAACAATGCTGTTAGCATTATCCGTGCACGATGCCTTTGACATTTGTTCGCTGCCGCCCCACCAAGACGCCGCATCCGATCGACACGAAGACCAGCCACGCGCCAAGAACTGCCACTGCGGCCAGGCGCACTTCGCGCCCTGATGGCAGGTCGCGTCGCCCTGCCTGAGATCCTTGCTTACCGGAACTTCTGCAAGCCTTCGGGCAAGACGTGCTCTGGGTATCGGACGAGAAAGCGTCTCAAGCCCTCGCGGGCTTCGCGCTGCCGCCCCTGATCCAACAGCTCGGTCAAATGACGAAGCCAAGCCGCAGGATCATTCTCGTATGCGTGAACCACTTCGCTGGGCTCGGCTGTGGACGCTTTTGAATCGGACGGACTCTCGTCTCTGCGGTGCGCAAGCTTCGCCCTGCCCGACAAGGCGGCTGCGTCGGGACGCTCTTCGAGCGCGGATGCCGCTAGCGGCGGCCGGGGTGCAGCCGGCGAGGCCGGCGCCGACGCGAGCGGAGCACCCGACGAGAGGTCGTGCGAACGAGGTAGCTCTGCCTGGGAAGCGCCCATCACTTCGGAAGACGGTGGTGAACCTGCTGACGAATGTGCGGATTGCGACGAAGGCTGCCTTGCCTCGCCAGCCGCGGATGCAGTCGGCCCGGATGGACTAGCCGCATCGGTGACACGTCTCGAGGCCGCCTCAGGGGAAGCCAGTGGGCCCGACGGCCCCGGCAGCCGCTCGCGGCGCAGTGTCGAGGAGCCAACCTCCTCCTCGGAAGCGTCGGGGCGCACCGGCGAAGCCGGCACGCCCGCGTCCGAGATCAACTCAGGCTTCTCAGACTGCATCGTCAGTGTCAGGCTCACCGTGAGGGCAATGACGGCCGCCAAGCCGAGCGGCATCTGCCAACGATCGAGAACGTTAACGAGCCTGCGCACCAACGAAGGACGCGCCGCCCGCGATGCGGCCACACGGATCCGCTCATCCAGCCAGTACGGAGGCTCTTCGCGAGCGCCAGCGCGGTAGATCGAAGACAACTTGCCGTTTTCGTCTTGGCTCACATCAGCTCCACAAGGCCACGCCGCAGCTTCGCCACGGCATACCTCAAACGACTTTTTGCAGTCTCCTCGCTCACCCCTGTGGCGATGGCGATCTCGGCCAAACTTAGGCCACCCTCCTCGCGCATCACGAACGCCTCCCGCTGGTCGTGAGGCAAGGCTTGGAGCAGCACGCTGAAACGCTCGATTTGCGCTTTGGTTTCCAGGCGCACATCGGGTTGTTCTCTCGGGTCCGCAACGAGGAGATCGGTCGGGTCGACATCGTCGGCGCCCTGGTCCGGCAAGGAGGGACGATGGGCCGAGCGGCGAAAATGGTCGATCACCTTGTTGTGAGCGATCCGATACAAGTAAGTCGCGAATCGCGCCTGCGGGACATAACGGCTCTTGGCGCGGATCAAACTCATCCAGACGTCTTGAAACAGTTCTTCGGCAACAGCTGCCACACCGCACTGCCGAAGCAGGAAACGGTAGAGTCCTCCGCGGTGTCGCGAGTACAGCAGTTCAAACGCACCGGCATCGCCGGAACGAAAGGCACTCATGAGCGTCTCGTCGCTCTTTGCGGCTTCTTCTCCCATCGCGGTCGCAGTATGCGAGACAGGGTGCCGCGCGGCAAGATCCGAGGGTGAAGCAGCGCCCGACGCACAGCTTCCCTCGAGGCAAGCGCCATCCGAAACCCCGCCCGCACTCAGCTTCACGGCTGCGGGTAAGACACAGAACGGCAGGCGAACCGGATAACCACGTCGCACGTCGGCGAACCTGCCGAGCGGCACGCCTGTGAGTCCATTCGAATCGACATCCGCCTTCCCCGCCATTGCTCGGTACGACTCGAACGCATGAAAACGCCCACGGGGTTAACGCATTGCGCTTGCTTGCCCCACCCCACCCCCGCCTCTATAGTGGCTGCAGCAATGCAGCGGAGGACGGTATCGTGACATTCCTACCCGAAGCTATTCGAACCATTGCTTTCGTCGGCCACGGTGGAGCGGGCAAGACGACCCTTGCCGAGTGTCTGTTGGCGAAAGCCGGCGCGATCCCTACAGCCGGAAGTGTCGAGCGCGGCACCACTGTCGCCGACTTCGATCCGCTGGAAAAAGCCCACAAGCATTCCATCCAGTCAGCGGTGCTGCACTGCGTATGGCAGTCGACCCGCGTGCACATGCTGGATACCCCCGGCGCGCCCGATCTGATCGGCGGAGCCCTGGGGGCACTCGAAGCCGTCGAGACTGCGGCCGTTGTCATCAATGCGCAGAACGGGATAGAAATCATCGCACGCCGGATGATGCAATGGGCGCAGAAGCGCCGACTATGCCGCCTGATCGTGATCAACAAGATCGACGCCGAACACGTGGATCTCCCGACGTTGGTCCAAACCATCCAAGACGCTTTTGGCAAGGAATGCCTGCCGATCAATCTGCCGGCGGATGGCGGACAGCGAGTCGTCGATTGTTTCTTCAACCCAGCCGGCACCTCCGATTTCCTGTCTGTGGAGCAAGCTCACCAGGCGCTGATCGACCAAGTGGTCGAAGTGGACGAAGAACTCATGTCCGTCTACCTCGAGAAAGGTGAAATCAGTCCCGAGCAACTGCACGCCCCCTTCGAGGCGGCTTTGCGCGAAGGGCATCTCATCCCCATCTGCTTCACCTCTGCCCGCAACGGCGCCGGCATCCAAGAACTACTGGACATCATCGTGCGACTGATGCCCAACCCTGCGGAAGGCAATCCGCCGCCTTTCATGAAAGGCGAAGGCGCCTTGGCCGAACCGGTTCAGGCTGTTCCGGATCCCTCGAAACACGTGCTGGCTCATGTCTTCAAGATCGTGGTGGATCCTTTCGTTGGCAAGCTCGCCATCTTTCGCATCTACCAAGGAACGGTCACACGAGACACGCAACTGTTCATCGGCAATGGGCGAAAGCCGTTCAAGGTCGGACACCTCCTCATGCTCCAGGGCAAGGAACATGTGGCTGTACCTGACGCCGGCCCAGGCGACATCGCGGCAATCGCCAAGGTCGAGGAAATCGTCCTGGACAGCGTGCTTCACGATTCTCACGACGAAGACCACATTCATCTCGCACCTGTCGAAATGCCTCAGCCGATGTACGGACTGGCCATGGAACCCAAGCGTCGCGGCGACGAGCAGCGCATATCCGACGTGCTCCACAAGATTGCGGCCGAAGACCCTTGCTTCAGCGTGGAACACAACAGCGCCACCCATGAGACCGTGATTCGAGGATTGGGCGACCTGCACTTGAGGCTGGTGCTCGAGAGGATGGCCAGCCAGTATCACGTGGAGGTCGACACCCGCCCCCCGCGAATTCCCTATCGGGAAACGATCACCGCCAAAGCCGAAGGGCATCACAGGCACAAGAAGCAGACTGGCGGCGCCGGTCAGTTCGGCGAAGTCTTCCTGCGCGTCGAGCCGCTGCCCCGAGGCTCGGGATTCGAGTTCGTCGACGAAGTGAAAGGGGGAACGATTCCGAGCCAATTCATTCCAGCCGTGGAAAAAGGCATCCACCAAGTCCTGGCTGCAGGCCCCGTCGGGGGCTATCGCGTCGATGATGTCCGAGTCACGGTTTACGATGGCAAGCATCACGCAGTCGACTCCAAGGAAGTCGCCTTTATCACCGCTGGCAAGCGGGCCTTTCTCGATGCCCTGACCAAGGCGAAGCCGATTGTCCTCGAGCCGATCGTCGACATCGAGATCACCGCGCCGGAGGGGTGCATGGGCGAAATTACCGGAGACCTATCGGGGAAGCGCGGACAAGTGAACGGCACAAACAGCTTGCCGGGCGGAACGATCCAGGTCTCGGGCAAGGTGCCGCTGTCCGAACTGAACAACTACCAGAATCGGCTGAAGTCGGTGACGGGCGGCCAAGGCTCATATACGATCGAACTGAGTCATTACGATCCCGTCCCGCCGCATGTGCAGCAGCAGATCGCGGGGGAACACAAGAGCGCGCACGGGGACGAAGACTCATAGGCACGCTCGTTGCGGCCAACCCGGCACTTCGACGCCCGCAGTTAAACGAATCACGCAGCAGAAAACACATGGACGAGATGGTTCGGCAGGCCATGGAAAAGTGGCCCAACGTGCCGGCGGTGTTCGGCTGGCTGGCGCTCGACCGCCGCGGCTCATGGCTCATCAAGGACGAGCGGATCACCAATCCCTTGATGATCGACTTCATCAACCGCAACTATGGACACGATTGCGCGGGGCGGTGGTTCTTTCAGAACGGCCCGCAACGCGTGTTCGTGCAGTTGGCTTATGCGCCCTGGGTGCTTCGCACAGGAGCAGGAGACACGTTGCTGACGCATACCGGCCAACTCGTCGAACGAATCGATCGCGCATGGCTCGACGACGGGGGCGTCGTGCTGTTCGAAACCGAGCATGGCCCGGCGACGCTGGACGACCGCGACATCGAAGTAGCTTCGTTGCGCTACGTCGATGCCAGCGGCCTTCCTCCTCAAGAAGATGATCTCATCCTGGCGGTGGAACGTCTCGCCGACGGGGAGCGCGTCGAACTCTACTTCGAGTACGCGGGGCGCAAGACGCGCGTTGAACCGGTTGCCCGGTCGGAAGCGCCGGCCCGGCTCGGCTTCATTCCCGACCCGCAGCCCGACGAGAAGAACGGGGCATCGACTTGATGCGCCCGCTCGAGCTGTGCCCGGCAAGCCGCTTGGCTCGCCTGCGCGGCGTACTGGCCGACATCGACGACACCATCACGACCGATGGCAGGCTGCGAGCCGACGCCTACATGGCCATGGAGGCCATCCAAACCGCTGGCCTCTTGCTGATCCCCATCACGGGCCGCCCTGCGGGATGGTGCGACCACATCGCACGCATGTGGCCAGTGGACGCCGTAGTCGGTGAGAACGGCGCGTTCTGGTTCCGGTACGATCACCAAGCGCGCCAGATGCGAAGGCAGTTCGTTGCCGATGAGCAGACGCGCCGACATCACTCCGAACGCTTGCGCCGGATTGCAGCCGAGGTATTGCAGCAGGTCCCGAACGCCAAGATATCTGCCGACCAACTCTACCGTGAGGCCGATCTGGCCATCGACTTCTGCGAAGATGTCGAGCGTTTGCCGGACACGCAAATCGAGCAGATCGTGACGATCATGCGCAATCACGGGTTGACCGTGAAGGTCAGTTCGATTCACGTCAACGGCTGGTTCGGAAGCTACGACAAGCTGACGACAACGCGCGAATTGTTGACCACAGCATTTGGTCGCCGCGAAGAAGCATTGCGGGAGGAGTTCGCCTACATCGGCGATTCACCGAACGATGAGCCCATGTTCGAATTTTTCGACTGCACCGTGGGGGTAGCGAATGTCGCGGATTTCGCCCAACGCATGCGACATCTTCCTCGTTATGTCACCGACCATCGCGGAGGATCGGGTTTCGCGCAGTTTGCCCGTGTACTCACTCACGCTATCGCCAGCTCTCACGACTAGCGCACCATTCTTCAGACCGCGCGACGATCTGCTGCAAGTAGCGTCACCTCGGTGACGGCACGGTTCAAGAGAACTCCCAAAAGCGATCGGCAGCTATCGCACCGCTGATTCGACGATACGCCTGGGCTCACGCCAGGCCTGTGCAATGTTTTTGGAGGCGTGATTTGGGCTTGGAGTGAATGTCAAGCGCGGGGAGGAGTCGGGCACTTGTTTTCATATTGCAAAAATACACCCGCCATCCAAGAATGCAGGCGTTTTTGCATTGTGAAATAAAATATCATCATTATTCTTTTTAAAAACAATGATTTGAAGTTTACCGGATTGCGAGAGACACCCTCGTCATCGCGACTTTTCGGCAGACCAACCCAGATTTGTCCGCCTGGCGAGAGTTTTCTGGTATGCTTTCACTCGTTGCCGGCCCTCGGATTACACCACCTAGGATCGGTCACCCATCGGAAACGGCCAAGCTTCGGGGATTGAATTCGGACGTTGTATCGCCGATCTGTCAGCTGGGGTTGCCGGGATTCCTCCAGACTTCGATAGCTGGAGATGCGTGATGGGAGCAGGCTTCTTCGCGGCTATTGCCTTTGCTGTTTTCTTAGCCGCCTTACGAGCCGCGGGTCCAGTACCCGCGGCTTTTTTCTTTTCTGACTGCGCCTTCGATTCCAGCTTGGGCTCGGCTCCCGCCTTTCCAGACTTTGCAGCACTGGCCGTCGCCTGCGACCCTCGACGGGATCTGCCTTTGAGCGTCTTGGGTGCCGAGGACGCCCCTCCCTTTACCGAGCCAGACTTCACCGCCCGGGCTGGCTTCTGCGACGCCGCGCCGTTTCTCGCTGCCATATGTTTACCCTCCAGTCACCGAAGCGCAAACCACGTGCAACGGATACATCCAAGCTCACTGCAACGCCGCGCGTAGCCGGGTCGCCAGATCTCGATAGAGCGCGGCAGAATCCAGTCTGATCTCATCCCCCCATTGAACAACGCCCGTCTCGGGGTCCAAGCTCACATCGAGAAACCGGTCGATGTCGCGCCAGGCGCTGAATTGGACGATCTCCACCAGATCGCCCAAGTACACACGCCCTTCCAAGCCGTCGTCGAACAACAAATACAGCGAATAGTCCGCCTCGGCCCGGCATTCCTCGACCATAGGCGTCAACCGCCGGCGACCCAGACGCCGCAGATTGGTCAAACTCAGTCCCAAGACAGCGCCCCGCCCGTCTGATACTCGGTGACGCGCGTCTCGAAAAAGTTCTTCTCCTTCTTGAGGTCGATCATCTCGCTCATCCACGGAAACGGATTGGTCACCCCTGGGAACAATGGCTCGATGCCGATCTGCTGAGCGCGGCGATTCGCGATAAAACGCAAGTACTCTTTGAACATAGGCGCATTCAGACCCAACACGCCACGCGGCATGGTGTCCTCGGCATACCGGAACTCGAGCCCGACGGCGGTACGGAACAGTTCCTGAATCTCTTCTCGAAATGCCGCCGTCCACAGGTGCGGATTCTCGAGCTTGATCTGGTTGATCAGATCGATGCCGAAATTGCAGTGCATGGACTCGTCGCGAAGAATGTACTGGTACTGCTCCGCCGCTCCCGTCATCTTGTTCTGCCTGCCCAGCGCCAGAATCTGCACGAATCCGACATAGAAAAACAATCCCTCCATCAGACAGGCGAATACGATCAGGCTGCGGAGCAGACGCTGATCGTTCTCGGGCGTGCCCGTACAGAACGTGGGATTGGTCAGAATGTCGATGAACGGGATGAGGAACTGGTCCTTCGCCCGGATGCTCTCGATCTCGTTATAAGCGTTGAACACTTCGCCTTCATCGAGGCCCAGGCTTTCCACGATGTATTGGTAGGCATGCGTATGTATCGCCTCCTCGAAGGCTTGCCGAAGCAGGTACTGCCGGCACTCCGGTGCCGTGATGTGGCGGTACGTTCCGAGCACGATGTTGTTGGCCGCGAGCGAATCGGCCGTGACGAAAAAGCCGAGATTGCGCTTCACCAGGCGCCTTTCATCTTCAGTGAGGCCGCTTGGATCCTTCCATAGCGCGATGTCGCGGTTCATCGGGATTTCCTGCGGCATCCAATGGTTGGCGCATGCCGAAAGGTATTTCTCCCAAGCCCACTTGTACTTGAAAGGCACGAGCTGATTGACGTCCGTCTGGCCGTTGATAACGCGCTTGTCGTCTGCGGAAATACGACGAAAGCGCGCCAAGTCGGCAGGGGCTTCGATGACCCCGCTGCCTTTGCCCACCTGCGGAGGGGTCGTTGTCTTGAGTTCTTGTTCGAATTGCAGCATCACCTTGCTCCTGGATTCTTGTCGTCGATCTACGTCTGTTTTCTTGCCGGCAAACACGGGCCTACTGACAAGCCTCGCATTCCGGATCGTCGATCGAGCAGACCTTCAACTCCGTGGCCTCCCCGGCCGTCGGCACCGCGTTCAGCGCACCCGCACGCCCTGTGGATTTCTCCGCGTGCGTGGCGCCCAGCGTGCGCAAGTAGTACGTCGTCTTCAACCCGCGCAGCCAAGCGAGCTTGTAGGTATCGTCCAGCTTCTTGCCGGATGCGCCGGCCATATACAGATTGAGCGACTGCGATTGATCAACCCACTTCGAACGCCGCGCCGCGCACTCCACCAGCCACTGCGGCTCGACCTCGAACGCCGTCGCATACAGCGTGCGCACCTCGGGGGGAATGCGATCGATCTTTGCCAGGCTGCCATCGAAATACTTCAGATCCGAGATCATCACCTCGTCCCAGAGGTTCAGACGCTTGAGATCTTCCACCATGAACTGATTGGCCACCGTGAACTCGCCCGACAGATTCGACTTCACGTAAAGATTCTGGAACGTGGGCTCGATGGACTGCGACACACCGGTAATGTTGGCGATGGTCGCCGTCGGGGCAATGGCCAGACAGTTGGAGTTGCGCATGCCGACCTGTGCGATGCGCTTGCGCAGCGCCTCCCAATCCAGGCGCGCCGTCCGATCGCACTCGACGTATCCGCCGCGCTGTTCCTCGAGCAGGTTCAGCGTTTCGTGGGGCAGAACGCCTTGATCCCAAAGCGACCCGTTGAACGTGGCGTACCGACCGCGCTCCTCGGCCAAGTCCGTGGACGACCAATACGCGCAATACGCCACCGCCTCCATCGCCCGATCGGAAAACTCGACTGCCTCCTGCGACGCGTACGGAATGCGCAGGGCGTGCAGACAGTCTTGGAACGCCATGATGCCCAGGCCGATGGGCCGATGCTTGAAATTGGAGTTTCGCGCCTTGTCGACTGAGTAGTAGTTCAGGTCGATCACGTTATCCAGCATCCGCATCGCCGTGGAAACCGTGCGGCGCAGCTTCTCCAGATCGAGGCTGCGGGTCTCGCGATCGAGATGAGCGAGCAGGTTGACCGAGCCCAGATTGCAGACCGCAATCTCCTCCGGACCGGTGTTCAACGTGATCTCGGTGCACAGATTCGAGCTGTGGACCACACCGACGTGCTGCTGCGGCGAGCGCAGATTGCAGGGATCCTTGAACGTGATCCAGGGGTGCCCGGTCTCGAACAGCATCGACAGCATGCGGCGCCACAGTTGCACGGCCGGGATGCGCTTGAAGAGCGTCAATTCACCGCGCTCGATTTTCGCTTCGTAGGCAAGATAAGCCTGTTCGAACGCGCGGCCATGCTTTTCGTGCAGATCGGGCACATCGGAAGGGGAGAAGAGGGTCCAGTCGCCTCCTTCCATGACACGCTTCATGAACAGGTCCGGAATCCAGTTGGCCGTATTCATGTCGTGGGTGCGCCGCCGGTCGTCGCCGGTGTTCTTGCGCAACTCGAGAAACTCCTCCACGTCCAGATGCCAGGTTTCGAGATAGGAGCACACGGCACCTTTGCGCTTGCCGCCTTGATTCACGGCCACGGCCGTGTCGTTGACCACCTTCAGGAACGGGACGACGCCTTGGGATTTCCCGTTGGTGCCCTTGATGTGGGCACCGAGCGCACGCACCGAGGTCCAGTCGTTGCCGATGCCGCCGGCGAACTTCTGGAGCATGGCGTTTTCCTTGATCGACTCGTAAATGCCGTCGAGGTCGTCCGGAACGGTAGTCAGATAGCAACTTGCCAGCTGGGAGCGGCGAGTGCCGGAATTGAAGAGCGTCGGCGTCGAGCTCATGAAGTCGAAGTTCGACAGAATGTTGTAGAACTCGATTGCGCGCGCCTCACGCTCGCTCGCCTTCTCGTTCAGCGCAAGCCCCATCGCCACACGCATGAAGAAAGTTTGCGGCAGCTCGATACGGCGCTCCTTGATGTGCAGGAAATACCGGTCGTAGAGAATCTGCAGACCGAGATAGCCGAACTTCAGATCCCGCTTGTGATCCAGGGCCGCGCCCAGGGCCGCAAGATCGTAGTCGCCCAAACGCACATCGAGCAATTCAGCTTCGATGCCCATCCTGATGAGTTGCGGAAAGGCTTCGGCATAACCGTGTTTCATGCCGGCGTGGGTGACCTCGCGCCCGAGCGTCTCGAGCCGCAGATTGTTGAGCAGTAGCCGGGCTGTCACGAAGCTGTACGCAGGCTCCGACTCGATCAGGGAGCGCGCCGCCAATATCATGGACTTGCGCACCTCGTTGCTCGAAATCCCGTCGTAGAGATCGCGCAGGGTTGCCTGCACGATGGGCTCGCACTTCACCTCGCCGCCCAGCCCCTCGCAGGCCTCCTCGATCAGCGCAGTCAATGCCTGCATGTCCAAGGGGCGCCGGCTGTCGCCGTCGACGACATGGATGGCGGGCGCAGTCGCATCCTGCGCCGAAGCACTGCGCTGCTGCGCCCGCTCCTGCGAACGCGCCTCGCGATACAGCACGTAGGCGCGCGCCACCTCATGCTCGCCGCCGCGCATCAGAGCCAACTCGACCTGATCCTGGATATCTTCGATGTGGAACGTCCCCCCGCCGGGACGACGACGGACGAGTGCATTGACCACCGCATCCGTCAGCCCCGCCACCAATTCGCGGATGCGCGCCGACGCGGCGCCCTGGCCGCCGTTGACGGCGATGAACGCCTTGGTCATCGCGATCGCAATCTTCGCCGGCTCGAAGCCCACCACCGCACCATTGCGCCGTATCACCTTGTATTCACTAAGGCTTGTGTCGCGCCCAGGACTGTTTTCTGCGACAGCCAGGCCAACTGGCGGAACGTGGGAGGGAGTTTCGGTAGCGAGTTGCATGAGTGATGTCTCCTGGAGGGCGCTTTGTCGTTGTTTTTGGGCTGTGGGCTACACGTGCCGATTAGAAAAACCACAATATGTAGTGGCTCAACACGCGATAAGCGACTAATTGTAGTAGCTGAGTTTGGCTTGTCAACCCCGCAGGAGGCGTGCCGCGGCCTACCGCGCGGCTCAAGCGGCGAAAAAATCAGCACAGGCGGACAGCGACAGAAGATCGCCGCAACGGTCGCCGCGAAGCGACGCGTTTCGGCGGGCGTTGATCGGGCCGACGCGCAGCTTGCGCCAGCAATCGTCAGACGATGCTTAGCAGCCGGATCGGACGATGCCCAATCGGGACCAATCGAAAGCCGGACCCGGATCGGTCTTGCGGCCGGGGGCGATGTCGCTATGTCCGGCAACGTCGCGAATGGGATAGGTTGTCCGCAAGGCGCGAACCAAGTCTATGCAGACCGCATACTGTGCCGCCTCGTAAGGCAGACAATCCACCCCTTCCAGCTCGATCCCAATGGAGAAGTCGTTGCATCGCTCACGACCGCGCCAGTGGGAGACACCGGCATGCCAAGCACGCTTCAGACATGACACGAACTGGATGAGCTGGCCGTCGCGGCGAACGAAGAAATGGGCCGATACGCGCAATCCTGTCAATTGGGCGAAGTAAGGATGCGCATCGACCCGCAGCGCATTGGTGAACAGGCGCACCACGTCTGACCCGCCAAACTCGCCAGGCGGCAGGCTGATGCCATGAATGACGATGAGTTCGATCGGCACGCCTTCGGGTCGCTCGTCGAAATTGGGTGAGTCAATGCGCTCGACATTGCGCAGCCATCCCAACTCGTCGATGAGGAATGCATCGTCGTTGCGACACGCAGGCTCAAACACGGCTCGCCTCAATCTTTGCCATCGAGCGCTTCATTGAGCCCCAACCGCGCCATCCGATAGCGCAATGCACGAAACGTGATGCCCAGCAGTTTCGCGGCGGCCGTGCGATTGAAGCGAGTCTTCTCCAGCGCGTCGAGGATAGCCTCGCGCTCGACCCGGTCCAGGTGGTCCTGCAGATTCATGGGGGTCGATGCCGACACCCCCGCCGCGATCGGAGCAGAAAGCTGAAGGTCCGTAACTTCGATCACGTCTCCGCTGGTCAGGGCAAGCGCACGCTCCAGAACGTTCTCCAGTTCCCGCACATTACCGGGGAAGGGATACGCCTGCAGGGCCCGTATCGCTTCGGCCGAGAGCTTGGGCGCAGCATCGGCCTCTGCCCCACCCGCAAGACGCGCCAGGATGGATTGCGCCAGCATAGGAATATCGTCCGGCAGCTCGCGCAGCGAGGGCATGCGCAGTTCGATGACGTTGAGCCGGTAATACAAGTCCTGGCGGAATTTTCCCGCATCGACGCATTCGCTTAGATTCTGATGGGTGGCGCTGATGATGCGCACATCGGCAGACTCCTCCTGCGTCGACCCCACCTTGCGGACTTTCTTCTCTTGGATCGCGCGCAGCAGTTTCACCTGCATCAATATAGGCAATTCGGCCACTTCGTCGAGAAACAACGTGCCCCCGCTTGCCGCCTGGAAGAAGCCCTCGCGATCGGCGTCCGCGCCCGTGAACGCGCCCTTGCGATATCCGAAAAATTCGCTCTCCATCAACGCCTCGGGAATGGCGCCGCAATTCACGGCGACGAAAGGCTTGTCGCGACGAGGACTATTGATGTGGATCAGGCGGGCGGCGAGTTCCTTGCCGCTGCCCGACTCGCCCCGCACGTGGATCGGCGCCTGGCTGCGCGCGAGCTTCGCGATCACCGCGCGCGTCTGCTGCATGAGCTCGGAATTTCCCAACAAATTAGGACCGGCCCTGTGGGCGCTGGGAGGAGCAGAGTCCCCCGCCGAGCGCGGCATCTCGGGCGAGAGCTTCAACGCGGATTGCACCAGCGCACGCAACTGGCTCAGTGCTACGGGTTTGGCGATATAGTCGAAAGCCCCAGCCTTCAGGGCGGCAACCGCGTTCTCGGCACTGCCAAAAGCCGTAATGACCGCAACCGGGGTGCTGGGGTAGTGCCGACCGACGTGCTCCAACAAATCGAGGCCGTTGCCGTCGGGCAGACGCATGTCGGTGAGGCAAAGATCGTAATGCTGCTTCTGCAGCAACTGCTCCGCATCAAAGCCGGTGCCCGCCGTGTCCACGGCAAGGCCCATGCGAGTCATCGTCATGGACAGCAGTTCTCGGATGTCCGACTCGTCGTCGACGACCAGAACGCGCGGCACTGCTTTTTCCGATTCAGCCAGGGTTGACTCTCCGACAATCGACGCAGAAATGTCCGCCTGCTGCGGACTCGATGTACTCCAACGATGCTCCGTTCGCCTCGCACACTTCGCGGGCGATGTACAAGCCCAACCCGGTGCCGGTCGATACGGTGGTGAAAAACGGCTCGAACAGATGTGCGCGATGTTCGAGCGGGACGCCCGGCCCATCATCGATCACGCTCAATCTTACTCTATCGGATTGCGTGCCCGAATCGACTCGAATCTGGATGCTGCCGCGCACGCCGCGGCTATGGCGCAAAGCGTTGCGGCATAGATTCCACATCACCTGGTTGAGGTGGCTGCGGTCGAAGAAAATGGCTGCCTGGGTCGCGAATTCGAACTCGAGCACCGCAGGATCGATTTTCTCGATGCTGCAGAACTGCTCGGCGAAAACGCGAAGATAGTCGCAGACCGGAAACTGCTCCTTATGGGCCCGGTCTCGCCTATTGAGCCTGAGCACGTCCTGCACCATGCGATCCAGGCGCTGGGTGTTGTCATGGATGATGTCGAGCAGGCGCCTTCCCGTAGGATCCAGCCCGCCTTCCTCCTGGAGCAGTTCGGTGGCGTGACTGATTGCGGACAATGGATTGCGTATCTCGTGAGCGATGTTGGCCGTCAGGCGGCCCAGCGAGGCAAGCTTCATCTGCCGCGCCTGAGCCTGAACGCGCGTCAGATCCTCGAGAAACAGGACCGCGCCCACGTTGCCATGACGACCGACCGGGACGAACCGCACGCTGACGGGTTTGCCGCCGATCAAGGTCGTAAGCGGCTCCGTTTCTGCCGCAGCAGCCCCCTTCCAGCGAGCAATGCGCCCGGCGAGTGCCGGCGCCCGCTCGCGCAACGATGCCTCGATGTGGCCAGCGGGAATCGGCCCGAGCAAGGCGTCGGCCTTCGCGTTGCGGCTCCTTATGCGACCATCCGCATCCACGACGAGAACGCCTGCATCCATATCCTGGATGACGAGCTGGTTGACCTGCGCCATGTTAGCCAGATCGACCTCGCGCTGAGCAGCCAGCCGTTCGCTCTCAGTCGTGTACCGTGCCAATACATGCGCTACCCAGGCGGTCGCGAAAAAACCGATCGACAGGAAACCTGCCTGAACATAGAGCGCGACGGCGGCCTCGTCCGCCAATACTTGGTAGGTATGCTCGAGCAATACACCGATGCTGGCCAGCGCCGCATGAAACAACGTCAGGCGGCCGCGACTGATCATTCCGGCGCCGGCGAGAACCGCGAGCAAAAGCAATCCCAGTCCGCTCACCACACCGCCACTCACATGCATGAGGACGACGATGAAGGTCACGTCCGCGGTTATCTGGATGCTCAACTGCCAATCCAGATCCGGCCGACGCATCTTCGCGGGAATCAGGCAAAGCAGGCCGAAGACGACATAAAGCAGGCCGGTATAGGTAAAGGTCGCGCGATCTTTCCAACCCAGGAAAGTGTCGGTCCCGAGGATAGCGATCGACGTCAGCATGAGAATCGCCACAGCGATTCTGTATGCGTTGAAGAACCGCAACGAGCGCCAATGCGTATCGGAGAAACTGCTCTCGCGGATCGCCCCTGAACGCAGCCCGGCGGCCCCGCCACCCTTTGCCGTCAACCTCGGCGCAGCCTCAAGACCCATGCAATCGGCGATGCTCGTCGGAGCAGAAAAAAGCGTCGCCCGCGACGCAAGCCTCGCTCCGGGGCAAATGAACTCCGCAACGACAACACTGGACCATGTCTTCGTCGGGCGTGGCTTGCGCCCGAGGCACCGCGCGCTCCGCCTGGCTGCGCGCCACGGCTCGCGCGTACGCGCGACAAATGTAGTACACGGCGCCGGCGATCACGATCACTAGCAGTATTTTGGCCAATCGGCTGCTCCCGCTATTCGCATGGTCACCTGGTCTCCGAGCCAGAGACCACGGCAATCATTATCCCATGCGTGTGGCGGCATGGATATCGAAGCAAGGCGGCACGCATGCAGTCCAGCAAGGCACCGGAGAGACGTCCGACGAGGAGTGGAAGAACCTGGAGAATGGAAATGGTCGGGGTGAGAGGATTTGAACCTCCGACCACTGCGTCCCGAACGCAGTGCGCTACCAGGCTGCGCTACACCCCGACTGCCGCGATTACCAGCAAGAACTCGAAACAGGAAGCGAAAAACGCGCGGGATCACCGCGCGCCAGCATCGCCTGCCTGCCGTTCGCAGACCAAAGCCGTGCTTGATAAGGCACGACTCTAGAATTTGCGCTCGACTGCGAACGAGGCCAATTCTAGCAGACTCTCCAAATGATTTGAACGCGGCAAATGACGAACCGCATCGCAGGCGATCCGGACCTCGGCCTCCGCCTGTCGCCGGGTGTAATCCAACGCGCCCGTCTGACGCACCGCATCGAGAACGGGATCCAGCTCCTCCAACCCGCCATGCTCGATGGCCTCGCGAACACGAAGCGCTTGCACGGGCGAACCGCGCCGCATCGCGTAGATAAGCGGCAACGTCGGCTTGCCTTCGGCGAGATCGTCCCCGATGTTCTTACCCATTTCAGTCGCCGCGCCCGAATAGTCGAGCACATCATCGATCAGCTGAAAGGCGGTCCCGAGATGCATGCCGTAGGCAGCCATCGCCTCTTCGTCGTGTGCACTGGCACCGCTGATGACGGCACCCAGCCGGGTAGCAGCCTCGAATAGCTTGGCGGTCTTGCAGCGAATCACCTGTAGATAACCAGCCTCATCGACATCGGCGTTATGGCACGTCATCAACTGCAGAACCTCGCCTTCGGCAATCACGTTGGTCGCATCCGCCAGGACCTGCATGACACGCATGTTGCCCACGTCCACCATCATTTGAAACGCCCGGGAGTACACGAAATCCCCCACCAGCACACTCGCCGCATTTCCGAACAGGGCATTGGAAGTAGCCTGGCCGCGGCGCAGAGAGGATTCGTCCACCACATCGTCGTGGAGCAGGGTCGCCGTATGGATGAACTCCACGATGGCCGCCAAGCGGTGGTGCTCATGGCCCGAGTATCCAAAGGCACCGGCCGAGAGAATCACCAAGGCAGGACGCAGCCGCTTGCCGCCCCCTGTCACGATATGGTGAGCCACTTCGCGCACGAGAACCACGTCCGAATGGAGGCTCTTGCGGATCACCTCGTCGACAGCCTGCATGTCGGAGGCAATGCGCTTGTGTATGGTTTCGATGGCCACGGGAGGAAAAGGCGAGGAAGATGCAGATTCGGCCTTCATGATAGCAATTCCAGCAGGCGCTAGTGCGCCCATTCTGTAGTATTTGACCCTCACCCCCGGCGCCTTGTATACTTTGCGCCTTTTTTCAAGCGAGCCTAGCAGTCATGTACGCTGTGATCAGGACAGGTGGCAAACAGCACCGAGTAAGCGTCGGAGAGGCGCTCAAGGTAGAGAAACTCGATGCCCAGGCAGGTGCTGAAATTCTGCTGACCGAGGTGCTCATGGTCGGCGAGGGCGAGCAGGTCACTATCGGTGCTCCGCTAGTCGATGGCGCAGCGGTCAAGGTAACCGTGCTCAGCCAAGGCAAGGGCGACAAGATCAAGATCTTCAAGATGCGTCGCCGCAAGCATTATCGGAAAACTCAAGGACATCGCCAGCTCTACACAGAGATCCGGATCGATTCCATCTCGACGAACTAGTTTCTTCGGAGCAAGAAATGGCACACAAAAAAGCAGGCGGGAGTTCCCGCAACGGGCGAGACTCCGAGTCCAAGCGACTGGGCGTCAAGCGTTACGGCGGTCAGTTGGTCACGGCGGGAAGCATCCTGGTGCGCCAGCGCGGCACCCGCGTGCACGCAGGCATCAATGTCGGCATGGGACGCGATCACACCCTCTACGCGTGCATCGCCGGCACGGTAGTGTTCGGACAGCGTGGCCCGGCGAATCATCAGATCGTGAGCATTCTGCCCGCCTGAACCTCAATGTTCTCCAACAAGAGCCCTGTCCTCTACGGCAGGGCTTTTTGTTTCAGGGCCACGGTTGATCGATCATCATGAAATTTTTCGACGAAGCCCGTATTGAAGTGCATGCTGGCAAGGGCGGCGATGGCTCAGCCAGTTTCAGGCGCGAGAAGTTCATCCCCAGGGGCGGTCCCGACGGCGGGGACGGCGGCGCGGGTGGGAGCCTCTACGCGGTTGCCGATCGCAATCTGAACACGTTGATCGAATACCGGTTCGCGCGTATTCACCGTGCCAAAGACGGAGAACGGGGTCGAGGGTCCGACTGCAATGGTCGCGGCGCGGACGACGTCGAACTGCACTTCCCGATCGGGACGATCATCACCGACGCGGATTCCGGCGAACGAATAGCCGATCTGCAGCACGATGGCCAGCGAGTGATCATTGCACGTGGCGGCGCGGGCGGGCTGGGCAATCTCAACTTCAAGTCGAGTACCAATCGCGCCCCGAGGCATGCCACGCCTGGCAAGGCCGGAGAAACCCGCAACCTGCAGCTCGAGCTGCGCGTAATCGCGGACGTTGGCCTGCTGGGCATGCCGAACGCCGGCAAATCGAGCTTCATCCGCAAAGTGTCGGCCGCCCGTCCGAAGGTCGCAGATTATCCATTTACGACTCTGAGCCCCAACCTCGGTGTGGTGCGCGCGGGGCCCTCACGCAGCTTTGTCGTCGCCGATGTTCCAGGGTTGATCGAGGGCGCAGCCGAGGGCGCGGGCCTCGGCCATCGCTTTCTGCGTCACCTGCAGCGCACGCATTTGCTGCTGCATCTGGTGGACATCGCGCCTCTCGACCCGAACACCGATCCGGTTCGCGACGCGCGGGCGATCGTTGCGGAGTTGCGCAAATACGATGTGGCCCTGTACAAAAAGCCACGCTGGTTGGTGCTGAACAAGATCGATCTGCTTCCGGAGGATGAGCGCGAAACGGTCATCAAGGAAATCGTCCGGCGGCTCAGGTGGCGCGGCCCGGTCTTCGCCCTATCGGCCATTACCGGAGAAGGTTGTCAGCCACTTGTCTATGCTGTGATGGACCATCTGGACAAGGCACGCAGCGACCAGCAATCATGAACGAAACAGACGGTACCGTATCCGCCTGCCTGTTGAACGCTCGGCGCCTGGTCGTCAAGATAGGCAGCAGCCTGCTTACCGACGAAGGTCGAGGACTGGATGAGGCAGCTATAGCGGGGTGGGCCAATCAGATCGCCCAACTCACCCTCTCGGGTCGAGAAATCGTTCTCGTATCGAGCGGTGCCATTGCCGAAGGTATGCAGCGCTTGGGCTGGAAACGGCGCCCCAAGGCAATTCACGAGTTGCAGGCCGCGGCTGCTGTTGGGCAGATGGGTTTGGTGCAAGTCTATGAGACGTGCTTTCGCCGTCACGACCTTCATACCGCCCAGATCTTGCTCACGCACGAAGACCTCGCCGATCGCAAGCGTTATCTGAACGCCAAATCCACGCTGTCGACCCTGCTCGGGATGCGCGTCATCCCCGTCATCAACGAAAACGATACCGTTGCCACCGACGAGATCCGTTTCGGCGACAACGACACGCTGGGCGCATTGGTCACCAATCTGGTCGAAGCGGACATCTTCATTATTCTCACCGACCAGGCTGGCCTCTACAGCGCCGATCCTCGGAAGCATGCCGACGCGCGTTTGCTTCCTGAAGCGCAGGCTGGGAACCTCGAGCTGGAAGCCATGGCCGGCGGCGCTGGCAGTGAACTCGGTCGTGGCGGCATGCTCACGAAAGTGCTCGCGGCCAAACGTGCCGCTCGCAGCGGTGCAGACACGCTCATCGCCTCTGGTCGCGAGCCGGATGTTTTGCTCAGGCTGGGCGCCGGCGAGCACATCGGTACCTTGCTGCGAGCCGACAAGGCCGGGCTCGCCGCGCGCAAGCAGTGGCTCGCCGACAATTTGATGGTCCACGGCCGCGTGCACTTGGACGAGGGCGCCACGAAGGCGCTGCTCGAAGACGGGAAGAGTCTACTGCCTATCGGGGTACACGCGATCGATGGCGTTTTCGACCGGGGCGCGCTCGTCAGCTGCATCTCACCCACGGGCAGAGAAGTTGCCCGCGGGCTGATCAACTACAGCTCAAGCGACGCCGCCCGCATCCTGCGCACGCCGAGCGCTGCCATCGAAACCCGGTTGGGTTACATCGACGAGCCGGAACTCATACATCGGGACAATCTCGTTCTTCTGTAGCAAACGAGGGCTAGCGGTCGCCGCGATGGGGCGATTCGCCCCTCAAGCCGCTTCGCAATCGCCTAATGATCGAGGCGCGATCGGCCGGCACGATTCCGTCTGCACAGAAGTAATCCGAGTACAACATCGCCTGATGCTCATTGAGGCGGCCGGAAAGGATAGGCTCCCACTCGGAGCGTCTGGCCTCGACCCATCCTTTGTTCGGATAACCGACCGCGTAAAGACGTCTTTCCCGGGTCTGACAACGAATCCCCTCGTAGGAGACGTTCACAGCTCCCCCGCTCGTTCGCATCACGAGAGCGTATCGCACCACCCCATCGGCACCGACGACCAGGGTGGCCGCGTCGATGAAATACCTGTGTGAATCGACCGGCCCCGGATAGAACTGCACCAAGTCGGAATCCTTCGGATAGCGAGGCAGTTCCAGTTTGGCTTCCCTGGGAGGACCACTGGGTTCTTCGCCAAAAGCGCCTCGATCGGCATCCCGCGCTTCTGTTCCGGACACGCGGGATCCGCAGGCGGACAACAAGGTGAGCGCGGCGATTGCAGCGGCGATACGCCGGATCATGTCAAATCACGAATCAACGACGCACGCACGGCATCGCCGACCTCATCGATGACGTGCGAATAGCTCGGATGGTCGACTCCGATGGCAAGACCGGCGCCGGAGCGCAGACGCGACTTCATGGCTTCGTTGAGCTCGAAGCGCAGAAAATGCACCGACGAAGTCTTCTCGTCGTTCTCGCGCTCCAGGTCTTCATCGGCAATGGCATAGACAGGTTGATCCCCTTCCACCTTGACCCATACGCGATCCTCGATGCCGATCAGCTTGGGCAGCATGCGGCGGCGCTCCTCGACCTCCGGATACTCGATCAGCATCGTCGCTTTCCAATTGCTGCCGTCGGGGACAAGCGGGTTGTAGGCATCGATCTCGTCCTGGATGCCCTGGGCTTCAAAAATGCGTTCCGCCCGCAGCATTTCCTGGATCTGATAGCGCATGGTGAGTTCGTCCTCGAACACCAGCGTCACGTTAGGGCCGACACCCAACGTACGATTCTTCTTGTGAGCGAGAACCTTGCTTCGAAACTCATTGCGCTCGCGCGAGTAGGCCTCGAGCGTCATTAGGCTGTCACGGCTGATTCGAGCCATTGTCGTCCTCATATCAAAGTCATGCCGGCCAGGTTCGACTGGCCGGCCAAGCAGCCTGTGGCGAGTAGTCAACTACAGGCCGTACGCCATACGCAGCAAGGTGAGCGGATGGGCCTTTTCGGGCGCATCTTCGCCGATGCCCTGACAGATGTGCCTACCGGCAATCGCGCAATCCGAACTGATGTAGTCGGCTTGCGCTTGCGCCATCTGCTTGAACACCGGCTTGCCGATCTTCATCGACTGTTCGAAATACTCCTTTTTCACCCCCCAAGTACCATCATGACCCGAGCAACGCTCGATCATTTCAACCTGGGTATCGGGCAGGAGCTTGAAGAGATCTCGCGTCTTGTTACCCATGTTCTGCACCCGCAGATGGCAAGGCACGTGATAGGCGATCTTTCCAAGAGGGCGCTTGAAATCGGTCTTCAGCATCCCGTCCTTGTGACGCGCCATGAGATATTCGAAAGGATCGAACATCGCTTCGGCAACCGCAGCCACGTCCTTGTCCTCGGGGAAGAGCAACGGCAGTTCTTGCTTGAACATCAACGTGCATGACGGCACCGCCGTAAGAATGGCATAGCCCTCACGAGCCAGTTTCGCCAGAACGGGAATGTTCTTGTCTTTCAACTTGGCCACAGACTCGAGATCGCCCAATTCCAGCTTGGGCATGCCGCAGCAGACTTCCTGATCGACCAACTGGCTGGGTATCTGGTTGTGCGCCAGAACCTGGAGCAAGTCATGGCCGATGCCGGGCTCGTTGCAGTTCACGTAACAAGTCGCGAAGATCGCAACCTTCCCAGGAGCATTTGCTCCGTCCCGGACCTCGAACCCTGCCTGCGGCTGCGCCGACCCGCGAAACTTCTGCGGCGAGTATTCGGGCAACACCCTGTCCTTGTGGACGCCGATGACCTTCTCCATCAACCCCCGTGCGCCGTCGTTGCGGTTCACCGCATTGACGACTTGCGCGACCACGGGTATCGCCGCCAACTTGCCGACCGCATCCGTGCTGGTGAGAAGCCGGTCCCGAAAGGATGCGCCCGAGGTACGGTACTTCACCGCCTTGGCTCGCAACATCAGATGAGGGAAATCGATGTTCAGCGGATGCGGCGGCACGTACGGACATTTGGTCATGAAACACATGTCGCACAGGTAGCATTGATCCACCACATCCCAGTAACGCGCCTTGTCCACGCCGTCCAATTCGCCCGTCGGCCCTTCGTCGATCAGATCGAACAGGCTGGGAAACGAATTGCACAGATTGAAGCAGCGGCGGCAGCCGTGACACACATCGTAGACGCGGTGCAATTCGTCGAACAGTTTGGCTTCGTCGTAGAAATCGGGATTGCGCCAGTCGATGGGATGGCGCTTCGGCGGCTCTAGGTTACCTTCTCTGGCTGACATGTGCGGTTCTCATGAAGAGGTGGGAAACGACTGGCACAAAACAAAAAGGGTGATGCGATGGGTCTTGCCCACCGCATCACCCCGCTTGCATCGTCGGTCTAGTCCGCGAGGGCGTCCAGCGCCTTCTGGAACCGATTCGCGTGCGAGCGCTCGGCTTTCGCCAGAGTCTCGAACCAGTCGGCGATCTCTCCGAACCCTTCGTCGCGGGCCGCCTTGGCCATACCCGGATACATATCCGTGTACTCGTGCGTCTCGCCTGCGATCGATGCCTTCAGATTGTCACGTGTGCGACCGAACGGCAGATCGGTCGCCGGATCGCCGCAGGTTTCCAGGTACTCGAGGTGACCATGTGCATGGCCGGTCTCGCCTTCAGCGGTCGAGCGAAACACCGCCGCCACGTCGTTCTGGCCCTCGACATCGGCTTTGGCAGCGAAGTACAGGTAGCGGCGGTTCGCCTGGGACTCTCCCGCAAATGCGGCCTTCAGATTGTCGTGCGTCTTGGATCCCTTCAGTTGCATCGTTCCTCTCCTTGCCTTGGTTGTTACATCGCTGTTCAGACTTCCAGCCTCAACAGCCGCCCTCTACTTTAGAATCATTCTAAATTTTTAAGCTCAGCGGCGTCAATCATCCATCACTGCACAGTGGGTGCGTTCGTCGTTCCTTGTCCGGTTCAGGCGCTGCCCGTAGTCGCCGCCTCTGTCTGCGGGGCGGGCGCTTCGTACCCATCGCGCACGGGCTCACGCCCCCGCGCGATGCGCCGATATCCCCTCGATCGATCCACAAATCGGCTCAACTCGTTGAGCGCGCGCTGATAGACCTCACGCTTGAACTCAATGACCGATTCGAGCGGGACCCAATAGTCGCTCCACCGCCAGGCGTCGAACTCGGGACGCTCACAGGCACGCAACTGGACGTCGCAATCCCGCGCCACGAATCGCAGCAAGTACCAGATCTGCTTCTGGCCTCGATAGTTTCCGCGCCAGTCCCGCTTTATCCAGTGGTCGGGCACCTCGTAGCGCAACCAGCCTCGCGTTCGCCCCAGAATCCGAACATGATGCCTTGCGAGCCCGACCTCTTCGTTGAGTTCACGGAACATCGCCTGCTCGGGCGACTCTCCGTACTTGATGCCCCCTTGCGGGAATTGCCACGCATGCTGATTGACCCGCTTACCCCAGAACACCTCGTTCCGATGATTGAGGATGATGATTCCCACGTTCGGGCGATAACCATCCTTATCTATCATGTGAACACCCGCAAGGTCTTATTCCGAGAACGATTCTTCCACAAATCTCACACTCGCGAAAGCGGCGAGGCAAGGCAGGGGCTGAGCAACACGCAAATCTAGGCCCTTCGCCGCCCGAAAATCAAGCCGCCCGCGTCGTGCTGGTTCATCGATCGCAGACCAGCCACGAAGGCGGGAAACTCGAGTCCGAAACGCTCTTTGAGCAGTTTAGCCCGGCTCTGCAACGTCACCCAGCGCAGGCCGTCCGGTACTGCCCCCCTCGCAAAGGCGAGCACGATGACGTTACCCGGGCGCTCCGCAGGCAGGCACAGGCAGCGCCCATCGAAGGCGGCCTCGATGCGCTGCACATTGGCGTCGAAAGCCCGGTCGTTCGCCCACAAGTTCATCACGAAAACGCCGTCGTTGCTCAAGGCGCGCTGGGCTGCCCGAAAGAACGCCTCCGTGGCGAGCGATGCAGCCAGCGACTGACCGTCGTAAGCGTCCACGAGAAGAACATCGACAACCTGCGCGAGCGACTCGACATACTGCGCCCCGTCCCCCACGCACACCGAAAGCCGCTGGCACTGGCCCGGCAGTCCGAAGTAAAGCCGCGCCGCATCGATGACGTCCGCATTGATTTCGACCACGGTGGACCGAGTTTCCGGCATGGTCCGGTAAATGAACTTGACGAGCGACGCACCGCCCAGACCGATGAGCAGCGCACTTTTCGGTGGCGCGCCGAACAGCAGGAAAGACATCATCGCGCGCGTGTACGACAGTTCCAGATCGTCCGGCCTGTCGATTCTCATCGCGCTCTGCACGGTGTCAGTGTCGAGGTGTAGCGTCCGCAGGCCGTGACGCTCGCGAACTTCGACGCCGTTACGCCGATAGAGCGGCGCCCCGCCAAACACCCTGCTCAGCGCTCGCAGCATTCCGTGCTCCGGCCGTGAAGCTTCGTTGTCCTCCGGTTAGAATAAAGGCTTTTCCGAAGACCCGACACCCATGCGTGTATCCCGCTTGTTCTTATCGACGCTCAAGGAAGCGCCGGCAGAGGCTGAACTCGTCAGCCATCGACTGATGCTGCGAGCGGGATTGATTCGACGCCTGGCCAGCGGCTTGTACACCTGGCTTCCGCTCGGTCTGCGCGTGGTGCGCAAGGTGGAGGCTGTCGTTCGCCGCGAAATGAACGCCACGGGGGCCGTCGAGGTGCTCATGCCTGCCATCCAGCCCGCCGAGCTGTGGCAGGAATCCGGACGCTGGGACCACTATGGCCCGGATCTTCTGCGCGTCAAGGATCGCCACGACAGAGACTTCTGCGTGGGCCCGACGCACGAAGAGGTGATCGGCGATCTCGTCCGACGCGAAGTGAAAAGCTACCGCCAGCTGCCTGTTACGCTGTATCAGATCCAGACCAAGTTCCGCGACGAGATCCGCCCGCGATTCGGCGTGATGCGTGCCCGCGAATTCTTGATGAAGGACGCGTACTCCTTTCACGCCGACAAGGCCGGCCTGGATGTCACCTATCAGGCCATGTACGAAGCGTACTCTCGCATCTTCGCGAGTCTCGGCCTGCGCTTTCGTGCCGTCGCTGCGGACACGGGTGCCATCGGCGGCACCGGATCGCATGAGTTTCACGTGCTCGCCGACTCGGGCGAAGATGCGATCGCCTACTGTCCGCAGTCGGCATTCGCCGCCAACGTGGAGCTTGCCGAAGCGCTCGCACCGAGCGGTAGACGCCCGGACGCATCGGAAACCATGCGCAAAGTCGAGACCCCTGGCAAGAAGACCTGCGAGGCCGTATGCGAACAACTCGGCTGCGATATCAGGAAAAGCATCAAGGCAGTGATGGTGCATGCGAGCGGCAAGCTCCACATGCTGCTTCTTCGAGGCGATCATTCCCTCAACGAGATCAAGGCGGCCAAGCTGCCCGGCATGGAACGGTTGCGGCTCGCAAGCGCGGAAGAGATTAAGGAAGCTACTGGCTGCGCACCCGGATTCATCGGCCCGGTCGGCCTGAGCAGCGCCGTTTCCATCATCGCTGACCGCAGCGCAGCCGCACTTGCTGATTTCGTGTGCGGCGCGAACGAAGCCGACTACCATCTTGCTGGCGTCAACTTCGGCCGCGATCTTCCCGAGCCGGCCATCGTGGCCGATATCCGCAATGTCGTCTCCGGCGACCCGAGCCCTGACGGAGCGGGCACTCTGGAGCTTTGCCGCGGCATCGAAGTCGGCCACATCTTTCAGCTGCGCAAGAAATACTCCGACGCCATGAATATCGCTTTCCTCGACGAAGGCGGCAAGCTGCAAACCGTCGAGATGGGCTGCTATGGCATCGGTGTTACGCGTATCGTGGCGGCGGCGATCGAGCAAAATCACGACGCTCGCGGCATAATATTCCCCGCAGCGCTTGCCCCCTTCCAGGTGGCCATCGTTCCTATCGGCGCGAACAAGAGTGACGAGGTTCGCAGCGTTGCCGAACAGCTCTACCAGGATTTGAATGATGCGGGCGTTGAAGTCTTGCTCGACGATAGAGACGAGCGCCCCGGGGTCATGTTTGCAGATATGGATCTGATAGGCATTCCATACCGAATCGTTGTCGGCGAACGCGGATTGAAGAATGGAGAACTCGAGTTCAAGCAAAGGCGGGAGGAAAAGGCTGCCAACGTTCGATTGGAGCAGATCGTGGAGCATGTTTGCAGCCGCCTGCAAGCGGAAGCTTGACCGCCCCGCGCTCCCTACGGAACCATCACTGCTGAGATCAGCCGACAGGCGATGCGCCATCCTGCTCGGCGCCGGTTTCATCGCAGCGGGTTTGCTGCCTGTGTCGGCTCGAGCGAGTCGACAGATGTACGAGCCTTTGTCGGCGAGCGCCCGGCACGCACTGCAGCGTGCCGTTGCCGATCAGGCAGTCGATCGTAGCTCTTTCGAATCGGACGAATCCGCACGTGATTGGCTGCTCGCCATGTCGCAGCGACTGCGAGGCAGGCTGCCGGACTCGGTCGCACGCACGGAATTTCTGCGCACCGTGCATTACGAAGCAACCCGCGCAGGGCTCGACCCTCAACTCGTGCTCGCTGTCATCCAGGTCGAGAGCAACTTCCGAAAATATGCCGTGTCGACGGCCGGAGCACGCGGTTTTATGCAGGTCATGCCGTTCTGGGTCGATGTCATCGGCACGAAGGATCACAACCTGTTTCATCTTCGCACCAATCTGCGCTATGGATGCCTGATCCTGCGCCACTACCTCGATATCGAGCGCGGGAATCTCACGCGAGCGCTGGGGCGCTATAACGGCAGCCTCGGCAAGCTTTGGTATCCCAACCTCGTCCAAGCCGCTTGGAAGAACTCATGGCAGTACGCCGAGGGCTCCGCAAGCGGCATGACGGCCGTCGCCAACCATTCACCCGTCCCGGGCCGTTGAAGTGTCGGCTGCGACACGAGGCCCGTCTTCTCCGGGCTGGTTCCAAAAACTCGCCAGAGGCAGTTCGAGGTCACTCACCACCCGGTTCAGCAGTTGCTGCGCACCCGCGACAAGAGGGCCGCTCGAAGAGTCGAGCCCGTCAGGATCCATGGAAAACAGTCGGTAAACATCGGCAAGGCGCACGTCTGCCAAGTCGAGCGCCAGGATCCAGCCGGCTGGCTCCACCCGTCGCACCCAGCCCTTGCTTTCCATCGCCTCGAGCAGGGTATCGGCCGCTTCCTCCAACATGCCCGAGAGCATCCCAAGGCGCGCCACGCTCGGCGTCTCGCTCTTGCGACGCGCTGCGTGCAGGACTTCGATCAGGCGCAGTGCCCGGAAAAACGCCGTATCGCCGCGCGCACCGTTCTTCTCCACACCCAGCCGCCATTGCGGCAACACCGCCACGAACACGGCACCGAGGAGAATCACGAGCCAGGAAAGGTACAGCCACAAAAGAAAGATCGGGATGGTCGCGAAGGTGCCGTAGATCAGGTCGTAGGTCGGGAACAACCGCACATACAAGCCGAAGCCTTGCTTCATGAATTCGAACAGCAGCGCCGCGGCAATGCCGCCGCTCAAGGCATCCTTCACACGAATCCGTTTGCTCGGCACGGTGAGGTAGAGCAGCGCGAAGGCTGCGCCGTTCAGCAGCACGGGCACGATGCGCAGCAGCAGGTCGTGCGTGTCTTGCGCGCTCCCAACCGATCGCATTGACTGCGTCACCAACCAGGATGTGATCGACAGGCTCGCGCCGATGAGCAAGGGGCCCACGGTGATGATCGTCCAGTAGATCACCAGGCGCTGCACCATTGAACGAGGACGCCGCGCTCGCCAAATGCCGTCGAAGACCCTCTCGATAGACAGCAACAAGAGCAGCGCGGTCACCGCCAGGAAGATGAGGCCGACGGCGGTCAATTGAGCCGCGTTGTCCGCGAACTGCTGCATGTACAGCGTGATGACTTTGCCCCCGACCTCGGGCACGAGCGTGGTCAGCAGGAAGATCTTGAATGCGTTCGACCAATCCTCGAAGACCGGAAAGGCGGTGAACAGCGTGAAGGCGATGGTGAACAACGGCACCAGGGCGAGCAGCGTGGTGAACGTCAGGTTGCCGGCGACCTGTACACAGCGATCGTCCTCGAACCGGGTGGCGACAAGCCGCATCAAGCGTCGGGCCGCGCCTAAGCCCAGGCGAATGCGTAATCGCGAGATCATGTCCATGTATTCCCGGTTGCTATAATCAAACCGAAGTCACCCAAGCCATCCTGAGCTAGCGCCGAGCAACACCGGTCTTCGCTCCCATCCGATTAGCGGCAACATCATGATCGAAGTTCTCGTGCTGTACTACAGCCGTAGCGGCAAAGTCGCACGCATGGCGCACATGATCGCCCACGGCATCGAGCAGGTCCCTGGCGTACGCGCCCGGATCCGCACGGTGCCTCCCGTCTCTCCCGTATGCGAGCAGACCGAGCCGTCCATACCCGATGCAGGCGCTCCGTATGCCGAGTTGAGCGATCTGGAGCAATGCGCGGGATTGGCGTTGGGCTCTCCGACCCGGTTCGGCAACATGGCATCCGCGCTGAAACACTTCATCGACTCCACCGGCGTTCTATGGGCTCGCGGCGCCCTGGTTGGCAAACCCGCCGCTGTATTCACCTCGACATCGACCTTGCACGGCGGACAAGAGTCGACGCTCCTGTCGATGATGCCACCGCTGCTTCATCACGGCATGCTCGTCTTGGGCCTGCCGTATACCAATCCTGCCTTGTCGAACACATCGACGGGCGGCACGCCTTACGGCGCGAGCCACTTCGCAGGCGCGAACAACGACCGATCCATCTCCGAGGACGAAAAAACGCTTTGCATCGCGCTTGGTCGGCGCCTGGCTGAAGCATCGATGAAGCTGCGAGCGTGATTCGACATCGGGCCGCGAGACAGGCATCACCGACTTCCGGCCTGACGGATTTCTCGTTCACTGTCGCACGATGGCGATGAATCGCACCGTTGAAGCACGCCGCCTGCTCCGTCGTTGTCGCAGCGGAGCGCTCGCCACCGTGTCCAAGCGACTCGAAGGCTATCCGTTCGCCAGCGTCGTGCCTTTCATGACGCACTACGACGCGCACCCCGTTCTGCTGATCAGCCGGCTCGCGGAACATACTCGAAACATCAGCTCCGATCCGCGCGTGAGCCTCATGGTGCATGAACCCGGGGCCGACGTGCAAGCCGCGGCGCGCTTGACGATCGCAGGCCGATGCGTGCTCATCGACGATCCGTGCTCGATCCGGAGCCGATATCTGCGACTATTCCCCGCCGCCGCCGAACTGCTTGCCCTGGACTTCGACTTCTATCGGATCGCGCCCGTGGCCATCCGCTACATCGGGGGCTTTGGCGCCATCCACTGGTTGCCCGTCGAGACGTTCGCAGTCGAATGGCCCGATGCCGCCGAGATGGAGCGCGCATGCCTGCCACGTCTGAACACGGAGTATTCATCGATGCTGCACGATTGCTGCCGACACTTCAATGGCAGCCTCCCTGATGCATGCGCTGCGGTGGCCATGGACTGCGACGGCATCGATATTCGAACCGACGACACGCTGCTGCGGATCTCTTTCGGCAAGCCTCTCGCTGTCGCTGAAGACCTTCCGCACGCACTTGAGGAGCTCGCCACGCAATGTCGCCCTTGATGATGAGCAAGATCGCCTACCTCGCCGCTGTCGGCAGCTTGACCGCCCTGATCGGGCTCTGCGTGGCATGGGAACTGTGGTTGGCGCCGTTGCGGCCAGGCGGCTCCTGGATGGTGCTGAAAGTGCTGCCTCTGCTTGCGCCGCTGTTCGGCGTGCTTCACCAGCGCATCTATACCTATCGCTGGTCGTCGATGCTGCTGGTCGCATACTTCATCGAAGGGTGCGTACGCGCTTATGCCGACACGGGCATGTCAGCCGCGCTGGCTTTCCTGGAGCTCGTCCTCGCTTTGGCATTCATCGTGGCTGCCGGCGTTTTCATTCGTAGCGCCACAGCGAAGCGCGCCGAAACATAGGCTTGGCTCCAGCATCGAAGGCGACACGCATACATCGACTCACCGTCGAAAGATCCACAGGATGAGGCTGATCACCACCGAGACGATGATCGCCGTCGTGACAGGGAAATAGAAGCGGAAGCCGCCGCGCTCGACACGAATGTCGCCCGGCAGATTGCCCAGCCCGAGCTTCGAGAGCCAGGGCCAGGCAAGTCCCAGCACGACCAAGAGCAACCCGCTGATGATGAGCCAGCGCGACATGATCGTTGTACGCCCTTAGACCTGCGGATTGATGCGCTCGAGCCTGGAATGCAGCTTGTTCAGGGCATTCAAGTAGGCCTTGACCGACGCGACGACGATGTCCGTATCGGAACCCTGCCCATTCACGATGCGCCCGCCCTTGCTCAACCTGACGGTCACCTCACCCTGAGCGTCGGTGCCGCTCGTGATGTTGTTGACCGAATACAGCAGCAGTTCCGCGCCGCTTCCCGCGATCTCTTCGACAGCCTTGAAGGCCGCATCGACCGGGCCGCTGCCCTTGGCGGCAGCCTCGCGTTCTTTGCCGTCTTCGTTGAGGATCACGTTCGCGAACGGCGGCTCGCCGGTTTCGGAGTGCGCAACCAGGGAAACCAGCCGATAGTGCTCGCTTTCGAGCTGATCGTTGTCCTCTTCGGTCACCAGCGCCTGCAGATCCTCGTCGAAAATCTCGTGTTTGCGATCTGCCAGATCCTTGAAGCGCTTGAAGGCAGCATTGATGCCCTGCTCGCTGTCGATCTGGATTCCGAGGTCTGCCAGCCGTGCCTTGAACGCATTGCGCCCCGAATGCTTGCCGAGCACTAGCTTGTTGGTCTTCCAGCCGACATCCTCGGCGCGCATGATCTCGTAGGTATCGCGACTCTTAAGTACCCCATCCTGGTGGATGCCGGCTTCATGGGCGAAAGCGTTGGCACCCACGATCGCCTTGTTGGGCTGCACGGGAAAACCGGTGATCGTCGAGACGAGTCGGCTGGCAGGCACGATCAGCGTCGCGTCGATGTTGGTGTCGCAATCGAACACGTCCTGACGCGTGCGAACCGCCATGACGATCTCTTCGAGGGACGCATTGCCCGCACGCTCGCCCAGGCCATTGATCGTGCATTCGACCTGTCGAGCACCGGCTTGTATCGCAGACAAGGAGTTCGCAACCGCCAAACCCAAGTCATTGTGACAATGGACCGACCATACGGCCTTGTCCGCATTCGGAATGCGCTCACGCAGGGTGCGGATCAGATGACCGAACTGCTCGGGCAAGGTATAGCCAACGGTATCCGGGATGTTGATCGTGCTCGCCCCTGCAGCGATGACCTGCTCCAGGATGCGGAAAAGGAAGTCGGTGTCGGAACGGCCGGCGTCCTCCGGCGAGAACTCCACGTCGTCCGTATACTCGCGCGCCCAGCGGACGGCTCTGACGGCCTGCTCCACCACCTGAGAAGGCTCCATGCGCAGCTTCTTCTCCATGTGGATAGGGCTGGTCGCAAGGAAAGTGTGGATGCGCGGCGAGCGTGCCACCCGCACTGCTTCGCCACATCGCCTGACATCGAGCTCGTTGGCCCGTGCAAGGCCGCATACAGTACTGTCCTTGATGGCGTTCGCCACGGCGCGTACCGCTTCGAAGTCGCCGTCGCTGGCGGCGGGGAAGCCGGCCTCGATGACATCGACCCGCATCCGTTCCAGATGCCGTCCGATCCGCAGCTTCTCTTCGCGAGTCATGGAAGCGCCCGGGCTTTGCTCACCGTCGCGCATCGTCGTATCGAAAACGATCAAGCGATCTTTCATGGCTGTCTCCGTCTGGAACGTCACTGCAGGCACCCCAAGGCGATGGGAGCGTCGCACGGCGGCATCATTAGGTGCCCTCGGTTACGAAACGCAAGCGCGGGCGATTACAGCAGATCGGGATGATGGGGACAGGCTGCGCGCGGGAGCAGCCCCCATAGTACGATGGGTGGGCAAGCGCCAGATTCATGAGCAGGATCCCAAGGCGAAACCCCATGCTGCCCGAACACGAGTGGTCGAGCCCGAAAGCCGGGCTACTCCACCGCACTTTCGCCGGGTGGCGCGTTTCGTCGCGCCCGACGACGCTCTATCCATTGCATGACACCGACGACGTAACCTGAAATCGCATAGGCGACGGCCAAGCCGAACAGCAATTCAGGCAAGGTGCTCGAGAACGACACGACGATTCCGATCGCGAAGGCGATGACGACCACCACCCAGAAAGGAACGCTCTTGCGCAGGTTGATGTCCTTGCCGCTGTAGAACGGCACATTGCTGACCATGGTAATCCCGGCGAACAGGGTGATTCCCCAAGCCAGCCATCGAATGTCCTTGCCTTGAATCTGATACTCGTTCATCGCCCAGACCAAGCCTGCGACCAGACAGGCCGCCGCTGGACTCGGCATGCCTTGAAAGAAGCGCTTGTCGGCGACCTCGACCTGCGTATTGAATCGGGCAAGCCGCAACGCCGCACCCAGGCAGTAGACAAAAGCGGCAACCCAGCCCAGGCGCCCCATGCCCTGAAGCGCCCATACGTAGGCGATGAGAGCGGGCGCCGCACCGAACGACACCATGTCGGAGAGGCTGTCGTACTCAACGCCAAAAGCACTTTCGGTGCGCGTGAAACGCGCGACGCGTCCGTCCATGCCATCGAGCACCATGGCGACGAAGATCGCCATCGCTGCAAGCTCGAAGCGACCATTCATTGCCTGAACGATCGCGTAAAAGCCCGCGAACAACGCACCGGAGGTGATCAGATTGGGCAACCAATAGATCCCGCGACGGCGAAACTTGTTCTTCAGAACACCTGGGGAGCGTGAGGGCTGCTGATCCATGTCTCGTTCGACGCCTCGGTACCGGACGGCGTGCGCCCGTCGTGGTTCGATTATGCGGTAAGCCGCCGAGTGCGCATAGGCACGCCACCCGTGGGCTAGGAGGTGCCGGGCTGCAATTCCGCAAGCACGGTGAACCCGCCTTGGACTTTGTCGCCGACGCGCGCCCTGGGTCTGGCGTCCGGGGGAAGATAGACATCGACCCGCGAGCCGAACCGTATGAAACCGAACCGCTGGCCGGTACGCAGATGCGCTCCCGGCTGCGTGTAGCAGAGAATCCGCCGCGCAATCAGGCCGGCGACCTGCACGCACGTGACATCGGCACCGCCGTCGGCACGGATCCAAAGCGCGTTGCGCTCGTTGGCTAGCGATGCCTTATCCAGCGCAGCGTTCAAGAATGCCCCCGCGTTGTACCAAACGTCGCGCACGCTGCCCTCGATCGGGCTACGGTTGGAATGGACATTGAACACGTTCATGAAGACCGACAGTCGCAACGCATCGCGCTTGAGATACGGATCCTGCACCCGCTCGACCGATACGATGCGACCATCCGCCGGAGAGATCACGAGATTGGCTCCCGCCGGGGGAGTACGCGCAGGATCGCGAAAAAACTGCAGCACGAATAAAGCGATCAGCCACAAAGGCATCGACCAGCCCCAACCGACGAACCATCCGACGGCGAGGGCAATAGTCACCGCAATCCCAATAAACGGCCATCCCTCGCGGGCGATCAAGGGATGGGGGTACAGATCATCGACCGCGGGCATGCTCGCCTTTCGTCGATCCCATGCACGCGCACGAAGTACGGACGGCTAGCATCATCAGTTGCGCGACTTGTCGACCAAGCGGTTCTGCTTGATCCAGGGCATCATGTCGCGCAGTTTCGCACCCACCTTTTCCAGATCGTGCTCGGCAGACATGCGGCGCATCGCCTTCATCGTCGGATTGCCCGCCTTGTGCTCGAGAATGAACTCTTTGGCGAACTGCCCGGTTTGGATTTCTTTCAGGACACGGCGCATTTCCTCGCGGGTGCGCTCGTCGACGATACGCGGGCCACGCGTGAAATCGCCATACTCGGCAGTGTTGGACACCGAGTAGCGCATGTTGGCCAAACCGCCCTCGTAGATCAGATCGACGATCAGCTTGACCTCGTGCAAGCACTCGAAATACGCCATCTCCGGTGCGTACCCTGCTTCGACCAAGGTCTCGTAGCCGTTCTGGATGAGTGCAGTGAGGCCGCCGCACAGCACGACTTGCTCACCGAACAGGTCGGTCTCGCATTCTTCGCGGAAGGTCGTCTCGATCACGCCTGCACGCGCCGCACCGATCGCGGCCGCATAGGACAAAGCCAGATCGCGCGCGCGTCCGGTCGCGTCCTGGTAGACGGCGATCAGCGACGGCACGCCGCCACCCTGGGAGTAGGTCGAGCGGACCAAATGCCCGGGCCCCTTCGGCGCAATCATCACCACATCGAGATCCTTGCGCGGCTCGATCTGCTGGAAGTGGATGTTGAAGCCATGGGCGAACGCGAGCGTCGCGCCCTTGCGGATGTTCGGCTCGATCTCGCTGCGATAGACGTCGGCGTGGTTTTCGTCGGGCAGCAGGATCATGACCAGATCTGCACCCTTGACCGCATCACCGACTTCCTTGACCGGAATGCCGGCTTTCTTCGCCTTGTCCCAGGACGCTCCGCCTTTGCGCAGACCCACCGTCACCTTGACGCCGGAGTCCTTGAGGTTGTTGGCATGGGCGTGGCCTTGCGAGCCGTAGCCGATGATGGTGACCTTCTTGCCGCGAATCAGCGACAGGTCAGCATCCTTATCGTAGAAGACCTTCATCGTTTCCCCTTTTGAGAAAATCTGCGCGGCGCCGCCAGACGGGGCGCCGCCCTGGATAGGAACAACTAAAGTTTGAGGACGCGGTCTCCGCGGCCGATTCCCGAGGCGCCCGTGCGGACAGTCTCGAGTATCACGTCGCGCGATACGGCCTTCAGAAACGCATCGAGCTTGGAGCCGCTTCCGGTCAGTTCGATGGTGTAGTCGCGGTCGGTCACGTCGATGATCCGTCCGCGGAATATGTCTGCCATGCGCTTCATCTCTTCGCGGTCTTTGCCCACTGCGCGAACCTTCACCAGCATCAGTTCGCGCTCGATGTGCTCGCCCTCGGAAAGATCGATCACCTTCACGACGTCGACCAGCTTGTTCAGCTGCTTGTTGATCTGTTCGATGACGTCGTCCGAACCGCTGGTGACGATCGTCATGCGCGACAACGTCGCATCTTCTGTCGGCGCAACCGTCAGGGATTCGATGTTGTAGCCGCGCGCGGAGAAGAGTCCGGCAACCCGAGACAACGCCCCGGGTTCGTTCTCGAGCAGGATAGATATTATGTGTCGCATTTTACGAGCGGGCCTCCCTGCAAACGCCCGTTAGACCAAGATCATCTCGGACAGCCCTTTGCCGCCCGGAATCATCGGATAGACGTTCTCTGCCTGGTCAGTCACGAAATCCATGAAGACCAGATCGTTTTTACGTTTGAATGCCTCGACCAACGCGCCTTCGACGTCGCCAGGCTTCTCGATACGCACCCCGATATGCCCGAAGGACTCAGCGAGCTTCACGAAATCGGGTAGCGCGTCCATGTAGGACTCGGCGTAGCGGTTGCCGTGGAAGAACTCCTGCCACTGGCGGACCATGCCCATGTAGCGGTTGTTCAGGCTCACGATCTTCAGCGGCAGACGATACTGCTTGCAGGTCGAGAGTTCCTGGATGCACATCATGATGGAAGATTCGCCCGTGACGCAGACCACGGTGTCCTTGGGATGTGCGAGCTGCGCGCCCATGGCCGACGGCATGCCGAACCCCATGGTGCCCAATCCTCCGGAGTTGATCCAGCGCCGCGGCTTCTCGAACTTGTAGAACTGCGCCGCCCACATCTGATGCTGCCCGACGTCCGAGGTCACGTAGGCCTCGCCGCGCGTCACTTCGTGCAGCTTTTGAATGACGTATTGTGGCTTGATCAGAGTGCTGGAGCGATCGTATTTCAAGCTGTCTCGCGCGCGCCACAGTTCGATCTGCGCCCACCAGGTCTTCAGCGCTGCCGCGTCGGGCTTGCCCGCCGCAGCACCGCTCATTTGCTTGGTCAACTCCTGCAGGACATCCTTGACGTTGCCCACGATCGGCACATCGACGCGCACCCGCTTGGAGATCGACGAAGGATCGATGTCGATGTGGATGATCTTGCGCTTCTCGTCGAAGAAGTGCTTGGGATTGCCGATCACTCGGTCGTCGAACCGCGCCCCGATGGCCAGCAGCACGTCGCAGTGCTGCATCGCCATGTTGGCTTCGTAGGTGCCGTGCATGCCCAGCATGCCGAGGAACTGCGCATCGCTGGCGGGAAACGCCCCCAGCCCCATCAACGTACTGGTGCAGGGGAACCCGAGTTTGCGGACCAGTTGCGACAGCTCTTTCGATGCTTCCCCCAGAACCACGCCACCGCCGGTGTAGATCATCGGCCGCTCGGCCTTCATCAGCAGCGACAGCGCCTTCTTGATCTGCCCGGCATGCCCTTTGGTCACAGGGCTGTACGAGCGCATCTCGACGGTTTCCGGATACTCGAACTTGCACTTCGCCGCGGTGACATCCTTGGGGATATCGACCACGATGGGCCCCGGACGCCCGGTTGCCGCGAGGTAGAAGGCCTTCTTTACCGTGGTTGCGATGTCGCGCACATCCTTCACCAGGAAATTGTGCTTGACGCAAGGCCGGGTGATGCCGACGGTATCGACCTCCTGGAAAGCATCCTGGCCAATCGCGTGTGTCGGCACCTGGCCGGTAATGATGACCATGGGGATCGAATCCATGTAGGCCGTCGCGATCCCGGTGACGGCGTTCGTCACACCAGGGCCCGAGGTCACCAAGGCGACACCGACGCGTCCGGAAGCACGGGCATACCCGTCGGCAGCATGGACGGCGGCTTGCTCGTGGCGCACCAGGATGTGCTTTACACGGTTCTGCTTGAACAGCTCATCGTAGATGAATAGGACGGCGCCCCCTGGATAACCGAAAAGGTGATCCACGCCCTCTTCCTGCAAACATCGGACTAAGATCTCTGCACCGCTGATTTCCATTGCACTTCCCGGGAAAAACCGAACTCGAAACATTACCGGCAGGCTGCGTCCGGGTCAAGACAAGGTTCCAGTCCGCGCCTGTTCTTGGCCACTATCTGGCGCATTTGCTAAGATCCTTCGTGGAAAAGGCAACGGAAATTCGGGGCCGGCTCATACCGCCCGGCAACCGGTGCGTTTCCCAATCAACAAGGCAAGCACAACTGGCTACCCGCAAGGAACTGTCGGATTTCCTCACCGAGGTGGAGCGGCGCGCTTACAAGCAAGCACTGTTTTCAGTGCGTGATCAATCCATCGCACTGGATATCGTGCAGGATGCGATGCTGAAACTGGCCGAGAACTACGGCGGACGACCTGCCGAGGAACTGCCCCTGTTGTTTCAGCGCATCCTGCAGAACACGATCCGGGATCACTATCGCCGCCAGCGCGTCCGTTCGCTTTGGTTGTCGCCGCTGTCGGCACTCAAGGGATCGGCCGCGGAGGACGATGATTCCGATCCACTCGACAATCTGAGAGTCGACGACGAGAAGAGCGCCGCGGCATCGCCCGCCGGCGCGCTCGAGCAGGCGCAAACCGTTGGATTGATAGAGAAAGCGTTGGCAAGCTTGCCCCTTCGTCAACGCCAAGCCTTTTTGCTGCGTTACTGGGAAGAACTGGACGTCGCGGAAACGGCCGAGGTCATGGGGTGTTCCGCAGGCAGCGTCAAGACGCATTGCTCGCGCGCGACGCACGCCATCGCCGCGTTCCTCAAGAGTAAGGGTTTCGAACCATGAGCATTGGCGAAGAAGATCTGGCGGGTCGTATTGCCCGCCGACTGGACTCCGGACTGCCCAGCATCGATCAGCGCACGTCGGCTCGCCTGCGCTCGGCCCGAGAAACCGCGCTGGAAAGACTCGAATCGCAACCGGCATGGGCCGCGGCAACCGCAGGCGGAGCCGCGACCGGCAAGGGCTTCCGCAGCGAGTACAACCTGCGTCATCTGGTCTCGATCGCAACCCTTATCGCCGTGATCTGGGGCATGATTTACTGGCAAAGTGTCCAGCATGAAGAGCCTCTCGACATCGACGCGAAGTTGCTATCCGGCGATCTGCCGATCGACGCCTACCTCGATAAAGGCCTCGATGCATGGCTCACCCGCTAGCGACTCTGGCGCTGCTCCTGTGCTGTGCACTGACCGCCCCGAACCTCGCCGCGCAAACGATCCGTCCGGCATGGACTGAACTGAGCACGAAACAGCGAGACGTCCTCGCGCCGCTGGCGCCCCAATGGAACGATTTCTCGGCGGACCAGCGCAAGCGCTGGATCGCATTGGCAGACCGCTACCCCAAGATGAGCGCTGCCGAGCAAAAGCGGGTTCAGGAACGCATGCGGGACTGGGCCAAGCTGACACCTCAACAGAGAGAAGCTGCCCGAGCGCGATACCGAGCGTTGTCCAAATTGACTCCCGAGCAACGGCGCGCCGTCATCAGGCAATGGACTGAATCACAGGAGGCCCAGCAGGCGCTTCCAAACGAAAGTGCGCCACTCCCAGAAGCACCCGCGGAAGCGCCCGCCGCCGAGCCCTCCCGCCCGGAGGACGCGGCCGCCCCTGCCGACAAGCCGCCGGCAGCCCCATGAAGACGCCGCCCCTCGTATTCGCTCCATGAATCCACAGCCCAACGAACTACCCTTGGCGAGTCTGCGCGTCAGGCTGATCTCGATGATTTACGAGGGATTGATCATCACGGCCGTCTTGTTCGCGGCAACCGCCCTCTTCAGCATCGCCTTCCCGGACAGTCAGGCCGAGCCGTTGCGCACCGTTCTGCGAGGCTATCTCCTGCTCGTGGCCGGGAGCTATTTCGTGTGGAGCTGGACGGGCGGTCGCCGTACGCTGCCCATGCGCACTTGGCGACTGAGCATCGTAGATCAATCAGGCGCTCCGCCCAGCCTCGCTCGCGCGACCCTCCGCTATCTTGTGGCGGCAGCGACGATTCCCCTGGGCGGCGCCGGCCTCCTCTGGGCGATCCTCGATCGAGAGCGAGCCTTCCTGCACGACCGGGTGGCAGGCACCCGACTAGTACGAGACCCCGCAGCGCCGGGCACGTCCTCCCAGCAGCCTGCGGTCTGATTCGGCCAGCCGGCTAGCGTCGCTCGATCAACCACATCATCGCGAATGCTGCCAGCAGAAAGGTCGCCGAGGGCAGCAAGGCGCTCAGCGCCACAGGCCACTCGTAGATCGATCCCGCGTAGCCGACCAGCCGGTTGAGCAAGTGGAAACCCACGCCGAGCATGATGCCGGTGAAGATTTTCGTGCCTATGCCGCCGCCTCGTCGCTGCAGATGGGCGAAAGGCAGGGCCAGGATCATCATCACCACCACGGCCAGCGGGTAGGTGAATTTGGTCCACAGCGCGATCTCGTAGCGTGCGGACTGCTGCCGGCTCTCGCGCAGGTGCTCCACGTAATTGAACAAGTCCCGAGCCGAGCGCTGTTCCGGATCGACGAGCAACACGTTCAAGATCGAGGGCGTGAGCACCGAGACCCAGTACGTGCGGTCAAGGCGCTCGACGCGCGTCCTGTCGTTCTCGAAAACGGTCTTGACCACGTCCTCGAGCAACCAGCGCTCGTCGGGCTGATACGTGCCGCGCTTGGCCAGGCTGATCGAGACCAGTCGATGCTCTTTGTCGAAGTCGAAAATTCGCACGCCGGCGAGGCTGGAGTCGGGCAAGGGCTGCTGCACGTTGACGAAGCTGCGGGCCTCCTTGATCCATAGTCCCGAGCGAAAGTCGCTGGCAACGACGCCGGTTTTCGCATGCACACGCAGTCGCTGGGCCGCCTGCTCGGCCGCCGGGGCGACGAACTCGCCGATGAGAAAACTCGTGATCGCCAGCAGCACTCCGATCATCGCGAGCAGGCCGGCAAAACGGACGACCGAAACGCCGGACACGCGAATCACCGTGTACTCCGAACTCGCCGCCAGTTGCGCGAGGGCGAAGATCGTCCCGATGAGGACGGCGATCGGGAACAATTCGTAGACGCGGCCCGGTATCGACAACAGGACATAGCTGAGAATCTGCGGCAGGCGGTAATTGCCCTGACCGAAGTCTTTCAACTCGCGAATCACATCGAGCAAGGCGAAGAGACTCACGAGCGCAGCGAATACGAACGCCGTCGCAGTCAGGATTTCCGCCGTGATATAGCGCCGGATGAGTCTCATCGGAGCTTGCGGCGCAGCGAAAAGACGGAGACCCGCCAGTACAAGAGGGCGGCCAGAACGGCCAACATCAGCGCGTGCAGGCCGAACATGGCGACACCCAGGCCGATGCGCCCTTGAGCCACCCAGGCTTGCACCACGCTCATGCAGTTGCTGTACAGCACGTAGACCAAGAGGGCGAACACCAGATTCATGGACCGTCCGCCGCGCGGATTGACGAAAGCCAGCGGCACGGCGAGCAAAGCGAGGATCAGGGCCGATATGGGCAGACCGATGCGCCAGGAAAGTTCGCCGTGTGCGTGCCGGGTATTGAGCGCCAGCAGCTCCGGCGTGCTGAGTGATTTCACCGTAGGCAGTTCGCGCTTGGCCTCGTACGCTTCGATGCGCATCGCGTAGCGCTCGAAGCGCGTGATGCGAAATTCGGCCGATCCCGGCGTACCCTCGTAGCGGCTCCCGTTGAGCAGCACGAGGAAACGATCTCCGTTCGGCGCCGTCTCCTGATAGCCGCGGCTCGCGACCATCACGCCTTCACGCTGGTGCTGCATGGATCGAACAAACACGTTGCCGACGAGATTGACTTCGTCCTCCAGGTTCTCGACGAAAAACACCCGTTCCGCTTGCCTGGACTCTCGAAATACCCCGGGTGCGACCCCGGACACCTCGTCACGCGCATTGAGCTGCACCCGATATTCGTCGGCAAGCCGCACCGACCATGGCGACAGGAACACGGACAGCAGGCCGATGGTGATGACCAGGGGCGCGGCGAAGATCATCACGGGCCGCAGAAAAGCGAACAGGCTCATGCCCGAGCTGAACCAGACGATCATCTCCGAATCCCGATAGCTGCGCGTGAGGGGCATCAGTACCGAGATGAACAGCGTCAGCGAGAGCAGAATCGGAAAGTAACCCAGCGCGCTGAAGCCGAGCATTGCGAGTACGGCGTCGACCGCAAGCGACCCTGAAGCGGCTTGTCCCAGATAACGGATGAACTGGGTCGTCAGCGTGATCGCCACCAGCACGAGGAAAACCCCCAGTGCGGCCGAAGCAAACTCGCGCAAGAGCGCCCGGCGAAAGATCATCGCCGCCCGCCTTTTGACTTGACGCTCTGTATGCTCCGATAATTCAGCAAAATGCCGGCAGGGAAATCGCGCTAGCCTCAGGGAGGCTGCCGAGGGATGATGACCACCCTCCCGACGGCGTCAGCCGACTAGCAATCAGACCTCTGTCTGTTAGTGGCTTCAAATCGCTCGCCGCAGGAGAGCACAGTGGAATTTAGCATAAAAAGTGGTGCCCCCGAGAAGCAGCGGACGGCCTGCATCGTCGTCGGAGTCTTCGAGCCGCGTAAGCTGTCCTCGTCAGCTGAATCGGTCGATCGCGTTGCGAAAGGGCAGCTCTCCGATATCCTGCGCCGCGGCGACATGGAAGGCAAGCTGGGCTCCACCCTGCTTCTGCACAATGTGCAAAACCTGCTGTCCGACCGAGTGCTCCTCGTCGGCCTCGGACGCGAGCGCGAATTTCGCGACAAGGAGTACCGCGACGCCTGCCGGGCAGCCATCCGCACCCTGAACGATACTGGCTCGATGGAAGCCGTCGTGTTCCTCACCGAGTTGCCTGTGCGGCGGCGGACCATGGAATGGAAGGTCGCGCAGGCCGCACTCGTCGCAAGTGAAGCCCTCTACCGCTTCGATCAGCTCAAGAGCAAACCGAGCGAGATGCGTCGCCCCTTGCGCAAGCTGACCCTCACCGTGAGCCGTCGCTCGGAACTGTCGGCCGGGGAATTGGCCCTGAGCCAGGCCCAGGCAGTGGCCCACGGCATGGGGCTGGCGAAGGACCTCGGCAACCTGCCGCCCAACTTGTGCACGCCCTCCTATCTCGCGGATCGCGCCTTGGAGATCGCCAAGGCGGGCGGGATGAATTGCGAAGTCCTCGACACCGCCGACATGGAGAAGCTCGGCATGGGCGCCCTGCTCGCCGTGGCACGCGGCTCGGCGCAGCCGCCCAAACTCATCGTCCTGCACTACGAAGGCGCCCAGGACGGTTCGGCACCGGTGGCCCTGATCGGCAAGGGGGTCACCTTCGATACGGGGGGCATTTCGCTCAAGCCGGCCGCCGAGATGGACGAGATGAAGTTCGACATGTGCGGCGCAGCCGCCGTGCTCGGCACCATGCAGGCCGTCGCCGAGATGCGCTTGCCGCTCAATGTCGTCGCGCTGATTCCGGCCACCGAAAACATGCCCGGAGGGCGTGCGACCAAGCCCGGCGATATCGTCACCACGCTCTCGGGCCAGAGCGTGGAGATCCTCAACACCGATGCCGAGGGCAGACTCATCCTTTGCGACACGATGACCTACGCGGAGCGCTTCAAGCCGGCTGCTGTCATCGACATCGCGACGCTCACCGGCGCCTGCGTGATCGCGCTCGGGCATGTTGCAGCCGGTCTGTTCGCCAACGACGACGCCCTGGCGCGCGAGGTGCTCGCTGCGGGCGACATCGCCTACGATCGAGCCTGGCACATGCCGCTGTGGGACGACTACCAAGAGCAGCTGCGAAGCAACTTCGCCGACATGGCCAACATCGGCGGCCGCCCGGCGGGCAGCATCACCGCGGCCTGCTTCCTTTCCCGGTTCGCCAAGAACTTTCGCTGGGCGCATCTCGACATCGCCGGCGTCGCCTGGAAGTCCGGCCGCGAGAAAGGCTCCACCGGACGCCCGGTACCGCTGCTGGCGCAATTCCTGATCGATCGCGCCCGCGATCATGCGGAGACCCTGGCGAAGTGACCAGTATCGATTTCTATACCAACGTCGAGGACAAGCACGACTTGGCCCGCAAGCTGTGCGCCAAAGCCTTCGCTAGTCGCGCCCGCATGATGCTCTGGCTGCCCGATCAGGCCGCTTGCCAGCGCCTGTCGAGATCGATTTGGAGTTTGCCGCCCACGGGCTTCATTCCCCACTGCGGCGCCCAGGATCCACTGGCCGCCAAGACCCCCATCATCCTGGATTGCGAGGCAGGCCCCTTTCCCCATGACGAAGTGTTGGTGAATCTTCGCAGCGAGGTTCCGCCGTTCTTCAGCCGCTTCCAGCGCATGATCGAGATCGTCAGCGCTACCGACGAAGACGACAAGCGCGAGGCACGCAGCCGCTTCCGTCATTACCGGGATCGCGGCTACGAAATGCGGACCCACGACATGACCCTGGTCTCGAACGCGGCGACCGGCTGAGTAACGCCCCGGACGACCCGGCAAAACCCAAGCATTCGACCCGATCCATGAGCCAGGAAGACATCGACAACCAGGAACTGATGCGCAAGGTCGATGCCTTGCTCGGCAAGCACCGCGGGAGCGCGGAGGAATCGGAAGCCGCGTCATCGCCGATCTCGCCGCTCGCTGACGCCGCCCTGCAGCCGATGACAATCGCGCCGACTCCCCTTCCCGAACCAGGCGCTCCAATCGCCTCAACGACATCCAGTCATTCCGATGCCCAACCGACGGGCCCGTTGAAGACGGATTCTTCCACCCAGAATGAAGTCATGAGCGCCCCCGCGGACGATGACATCGACATCCCCGTATTGACGGAGGTGGTTCTGCCTGCATCGCCCTTGTTCAGCGAGCCGCAGGCGCCCGCCGCCGAGGGCGAGTCCGATGCAGTGCTTGCCCATGAGCAAGACATTCCTCCGGAGCCTGCAGAACACACGCAAGCGCCTTCGGTGATTACCCGCGTCCAGACGCAGAATCTCGAACATCAGGTTTATCTGAAGCTCAAGACGAGCCTCGACGAGCAGATCGCGCAAGTCATCGAATCTCGGTTCGCACCGGCCATCGGCGGCGCGCTCAATCAGGCGATCGAACGCATGGCGCAGGAGTTGGAAGGACGCATTGCGGCCACGGTGCAATCGGCGCTGCGCCAGGCGCTCGTCGCCCCGACGCCGCAAGCAGCACCCGAAACACCCGCAGCAGATGCGGCCTTGCCCGCCGCCCCTGCAAAGCCGTCCCGTATAATCGCCGCCTTTCCCACCCGATCGCCCACCATGGAACTCGCCAAGAGCTTCGAACCCGACGACATTGAACGCACCTGGTACGAGCGCTGGGAGTCGGGGGGGCACTTCCGTGCGGGCGAAGCGCCCGGCAAAGAAGGCTACTGCATTCTGTTGCCCCCACCCAATGTGACCGGCACTTTGCACATGGGGCACGCGTTCCAGCACACGCTGATGGACGCCCTGATCCGCTACCACCGCATGCAGGGCCTCAATACGCTATGGCAGCCGGGCACCGACCATGCCGGTATCGCGACCCAGATCGTGGTCGAGCGGCAGCTCGACATGCAAGGCATCGATCGCAGGCAGCTCGGTCGCGAAAAATTCGTCGAACGCGTCTGGCAGTGGAAAGCCGAGTCGGGTTCGACCATCACCCGGCAGATGCGCCGTCTCGGCACTTCGTGCGACTGGCAGCGCGAGCGCTTCACGATGGACGAGGGCTTGTCCCGCACCGTAAGCGAGGTGTTCGTCCGCTTGCATGAACAAGGCCTGATCTATCGGGGCAAGCGCCTGGTCAACTGGGATCCCGTGTTGCAGACGGCAGTCTCCGACCTCGAAGTGGTGTCCGAAGAAGAAGAGGGCAAGCTCTGGCACATCCGTTATCCGCTGGAAGACGGCAGCAGCGACATCATCGTCGCAACCACACGTCCCGAGACCATGCTTGGGGACGTGGCGGTGGCCGTGCACCCGGAGGACGCGCGCTACAGCCATCTCATCGGCCGCCGTGTCGTGCTGCCACTCACCGGGCGCACCATTCCCGTCATCGCAGATCAGTACGTCGATCCGCAGTTCGGCACCGGCTGCTTGAAGATCACCCCCGCGCACGACTTCAACGACTATCAGGTCGGGCAACGCCACGGCCTCGAGCCGATCAACGTGATGACGCTCGATGCACGCATGAACGACAGCGCGCCGGCGGCGTACCGAGGCATGGACCGTTTCGATGCGCGCACGCGCATCGTCGCCGATCTCGAAGCCGAAGGCTTGCTCGCCGAAGTGAAGGCGCACAAGCTGATGGTCCCTCGCGGCGACCGCACCCATGCCGTGATCGAGCCGCTGCTGACCGATCAATGGTTCGTGGCCATGTCGCAGCCCGGCCCGAGCGGAAAGTCCATCGCCCAGGCCGCACTCGATGTCGTGGCCAACGGCGAGGTCAAGTTCGTGCCGGAGAACTGGACCACCGTCTACAACCAGTGGCTGACGAACATCCAGGACTGGTGCATCTCGCGCCAGCTTTGGTGGGGACATCGCATCCCCGCTTGGTACAGCACCACCGGCGAAGTCATCGTCGCCCGCGACGAGATCGGCGCCTACGTGCGCTACGCGCAAATGCTCGCCGACGACGCGCAGCGAACCGCCGAGGCCCAAAGGCTGGGCGCGCTGGCCGCCACGCTGAAGGTGTTGGGAGCAAGCGGCGCGCTGCCCGAGGATCTGCGCCTCGACCTCGAGCGCACGCATCCGCATCTGCTGCTGCGCCAGGACGAAGACGTCCTCGACACCTGGTTCTCCTCGGCGCTGTGGCCTTTCTCGACGCTCGACTGGCCGCAAGACAACAGCGCCCTGCGGCTCTATCTGCCTTCGAGCGTGCTCGTCACCGGCTTCGACATCATCTTCTTCTGGGTCGCCCGCATGGTGATGATGACTTTGCACTTCACCGGCAAGGTGCCGTTCCGCGAGGTCTACGTGACAGGCCTCGTGCGCGACGCCGAGGGCCAGAAGATGAGCAAGTCGAAGGGCAACATCCTCGACCCGATCGATCTCATCGACGGCATCGAACTCGACGCCCTGGTCGCCAAGCGAACCGTCGGCCTGATGAATCCCAAAGATGCGCCGCGCATCGAAGCGGCCACCCGGCGCCAGTTCCCCGAGGGCATCCCCGCGCTCGGCACCGATGCCGTTCGCTTCACCTTCGCCAGTCTCGCGAGCCACGGCCGCGACATCAAGTTCGATCTCAACCGCTGCGACGGCTATCGCAATTTCTGCAACAAGCTCTGGAACGCCGCCCGCTTCGTGCTCATGAACGTGCAGGGCAAGGATTGCGGGCTGGACGATACCGCCAAGGTCACGCTTTCCGATGCCGATCGCTGGATCATCAGCCGCTTGCAGTCTGCCGAGACCGCCGTGCACGCCGGTTTCCGCGATTATCGATTCGACATGTTGTCGCGCGCGATCTACGAATTCGTCTGGGACGAGTACTGCGACTGGTATCTCGAGCTGGCGAAGGTTCAATTGGCCAATGGCGACGAATCCGAGCAGCGGGCAACGCGACGCACCCTGGTGCGTGTGCTCGAAACCGTCCTGCGCCTCGCGCATCCCATCATGCCCTTCATCACCGAAGAGCTGTGGCAACAGATCGCGCCTCTTGCCGGCAACCCGGGGCCGACCATCATGCGCAAGCCCTATCCCCAGCCGCACGCGGGCATGACCGATTCCGACGCCGAAGCGCGCATCGCCTCCCTCAAGGAAATGGTGAATGCATGCAGGCAACTCAGCGCCGAAATGGGCATCGGCGCAGGCAAGCGCGTGCCTCTGCTGCTGAGCGGAGACCCCACGCGAATCGCCGCCTACGCACCGTATCTGAAGGCGCTCGCGAAGCTCTCGGAAGTCACGGCAGTGGCCGAGTTGCCGCAAGCCGAAGCACCTGTCGCCATCGTCGGCGACTATCGCTTGATGCTGAAGATAGAGATCGACGTCGCCGCGGAGCGCGAGCGGCTGACGCGCGAGATCGAGCGTCTGCAGGGCGAAGTCAAGAAGGCGGAAATCAAACTCGGGAATCCGAGTTTCGTCGAGCGGGCGCCCGAGAAGGTCGTGAACCAGGAACGCGAACGTCTGGCCGGATTCGTCGCGACCGTCGAGAAACTGCAAGCGCAGCTCGCTCGCCTGGCCTGATCTTGCCCCTACATCCCGCCGCCCCGCCCGTAGCATGAACCACTCGCTGCGGGCATTCAGGCATCCCAATTTCCGGATGTTCTTCGCCGGGCAAAGCGTCTCGCTCATCGGCACCTGGATTCACACGATGGCGATGAGCTGGATGGTGTATCGCTTGTCCGGCTCGGCCTTCATGCTCGGCTTGGCGGGCTTCGCCAGCATGGCGCCGATCTTCTTCTTCGCCCCCCTGGGGGGATTGCTCGCCGATCGCTTCAATCGCCAGAAGCTGCTGATCGTAACCCAATGCCTCGCCGGGATCCATGCCTTCGTCATGGCCGGCCTGGCCTATGCGGATCTGCTCAACGCCTGGCACGTGATCGCCCTCGCCGGGGTGATCGGCATGATTCAGGCGGCCGATACGCCATTGCGACAGACCTTTCTGCCGGAACTGGTGCCCGCGAGAGAAGATTTGCCCAGTGCGGTCGCCTTCGGGGCGTTCATGCAGCAGGCCGGGCGCCTGATCGGCCCGACCATCGCCGGCTTGCTGCTCGCCAAGTGGAGCGAAGCCGCCTGCTTCCTGGTCAACGGCGTCAGCAAGATCGCTGTCATCGCCGCCGTGGCCATCATGACCTTACCGGTCAGGCCGCAAAGCGCGCGCAGGCGCATGGGCTCGGCACTATCGGAAGGCGTGCGATACGCCTGGCAGACGGTTCCCGTGCGCATTCTTCTGCCGACACTGGCCGCCGTGAGCTTCCTCATCGCGCCTTACCAGAGCCTGATGCCGATCTTCGCCGCCGAGATCTACCACGGCGGCGCCCAGACGCTCGGTTGGCTGATGGGCGCTGCGGGGCTGGGCGGCGCCACCTCGGTCGTCTTGCTCGCCTCGCGCAAGGACGTGCGCGGACTGGCCCGGATCATTTTGATCGCGACGTTGACGGCCGGCCTGGGATTGATCGCGTTTTCGGTAACACGCTGGTTCTGGCTCGCGATGCTGCTCATGCCGCTGATCGGCGCCGGCATGCTGGCGGTGATCACCGGCACCAGCACCGTGCTGCAGGTCATCATCGACGACGAAAAGCGCGGTCGCGTGATGAGCCTCTACACCATGTCGTTTCTGGGCATGGTGCCCATGGGCAGCCTGGCCTCGGGCATCGTCGCCGACTTCATCGGCGCACCCGCGACGCTGGCGCTGTTCGGCGGGGCCTGCGTCGCGACGGGGCTCGTTTACTGGGCGAAGCTGCCTCAGTTACGCACCCACATGCGCGCGCACTACGTGCGGCTGGGCATCATTCGGGAATAGCGGGGCGGGCTACGCAGCCGATCGCCCCGCAAGCCGCTCGACCGACCTCACCGGGGCGACTACTTCTTGCGCATGAAGTAGGTGAATACGCCCTCGGCCTCGGCGTGCTCGAGCAGTTCGTTGCCCGTCTGCTTGGAGAAGGCTTGAAAGTCCCGGGTCGCGCCCGGATCGGTCGCGACGATCTTGAGTATCTGGCCTGAAGTCATGTCGGCCAGCGACTTCTTCGTGCGCAAGATCGGCAAAGGGCAATTCAGGCCGCGAGCATCCAACTCTTTATCGTGATCCAGCATGACTTTCTCCTCACCCGCAGGCGCCGATTGCGCCTCATTCTGACGTGATGGTTATCGCGGCCGCCCGGGTTCGACGGCGGCACTCCGGGGCGATTCTAGCAAAGCCCCCGGGATCTGTCGGACCCCTTGCCACCGTCCAGGACCGCAGTGAGCGGGTCGCGTGCCCGCAGCGCGCGTGCTGGCCTGCTGCATCAGGAAGCGGCGGTCGGGCGCTCCGCAAGCAAATGGCTCAGACGCGTGTTGGCAAGGGCCAACCTGTCCACCAGCATCGTGAGGAAAGCACCGTTGAACTGATGCCGGCAGTTCTCGGAGGCCTGCAGCAAGCGCTCCGATTGAATCTCGATGACCGTGATCGCGCTCACCGCAGCAACGCTTGCCGTGCGCACGAACTGATGATGGGTGAGATGCGCCATCTCGCCGAAGCAAGCGCCGGTGCGCAACACGTTGAGCAAGCGCTCCTGCTTCGTCACCTTGACCTCGCCGCCGGCCAGTACGAAAAACGACTTGCCCACCTCGCCTTCGCGAATGAGCACGGTATCGCGCGGATGGCGGTGCCAGTTGGTGATGCGCAGTACCTCCCATAGCTCCACGTCGCTGAAAGGCCGGAAGAAATCCAGGCCGCGCAAGGTGTTGAACTTCTCGCTGTCGGGGATGACCTCGACCCTGCTCGACAGGCTGCCAAAAGCGTTGGCCAGATCGAAAGAGAATGCCTCCCACGTCGGATAGCGTGCCTCGGTCGTTTTCTGCATCGCGCGCGTGACGATGGCGTCGATGTCGGGACTCACCTCCGGCCGATAACGAGACGGCAGCGCCGGCTCGGAATTGACCACGTGATAAATGAGGCTGTAATTGTTCTGCGCCTGAAACGGCAAACGCCCGGTGAGCAGTTGATACAGCACCACACCCAGCGAATAGATGTCGGTCTGGTGATTGAGCGACACCTCGCGAACTTGCTGCGGCGACATATAGGCAGGCGAGCCGATGCCGCTCACCTGCGTGGTCTGCGCGCTTGCGGTGAGCGCCGCTCCGAAATCCGTGATCTTGATCTGGTTGTCTTTGGTCAGCAGGATGTTCGCCGGCTTGATGTCGCGGTGAATCACGCCCTGCTTGGCCGCATAGTCGAGCGCCTTGCAGCACTTGAAGACGATTTCGAGGACTTGCGGAATCGGCAGCAGGCTCTCGGGCCGGACATACCGCTCGAGGGTCCCGCCGTCGACGTACTCCATCACGATGTAGCTGCCTTCGTCCTCGGCAACCGCATCGAAGATGGTGGCGATATGCGGGTGCGAGAGCTTGCCGGCCAGCGACGCTTCGGTGACGAAAAGCTTGCGATAGCGCTTGCCGTGCTCGCTGTCGCTCAACGCTTCGGGCAGAACCCACTTGATCGCCACGCGGCGACTGGTGAACGGGTCGACGGCTTCGAAAACCGCACTGGTCGCCCCGCGGCCGAGCTCACGGACGATTTCGTATTTGCCGATTTTTTTCGGGATCAAGGTGTCGAGGGGCGCATTGAACGAAAGCTACGATAGCATGGCGCCGCCATCCCTAGCCTCGGAATTGAGCGAGGCTTGAAGGGCATTTCCGGATCACTCGATCTTCGCCGGGCGCTGCCCGTTCGACCTCTGCCGCGTTCGTCGCACCCTCCTTGTTTACTGCTTCGCCGCCCGCTCTGCCTCACGCAATTGAGCGCGAAGCTCGCGCAACCGGGCCTCGACTGCCGATAGTTGGTAGAAATCGCCGTCGCCTGCGCGAGTAGCCAGCTGCAGCTGTTCCACCGCCGCGCCCAGATGACCCTGCCGCGCGTAGACTTCGGCCTGCGCACGGTGCTGCGGCAGACGCCTTCCCAGCGCCGCATAGCTGCGCGACTGCAAGGTGTAGAGCCGGATGTCGTCGGGCGTCTCCCTGAGCCTGGGCTCGACGACCTTCAGCGCCATCTCGGCGCGACTGTTCTTGATCAGCAAGTCCGCGTAGTCGTAGACCAGGGCACGGTAGTGGGGAAACGCGCCCAGCGCGGCAACGTAATGGGCGAGGGCCGCAGCAGTATCTCCGCTGGCGACGAGATACTCTCCACGCAGCGCACTCACCGCTGCCTGCCCGGGCAGCACGCGCTCGAGCGCGGCCAACTCGCGCCGCGCCCGCTGCATGTCCTTGAGCCTCAGCGAGGCGAGGGCGAGGCCGTAACGAGTGGCCGCCTCGTTGATGAAGCGCCGCTCCTTGAGGCCCTGCTCGAAGAATTGCACCGCACGGCGCGGCTCTTCCGACAGAGCGCGCACCCGCGCACGCACGAGCTGGAACTCGGGATTGTCCGGGAACTGGCGGTAGCCGAAGTCTTCGGTTCGGTTCTGCAGGTCAGCGATGCGCTCACTGGTCACGGGGTGAGTGCGCAGGTAGGCGGGCGCGTTGGATTCGTAAAGGCGCGTCGCACGCTGCAGTCTTTCCATGAACACCGGCATGGCGCGCGGATCGAGTCCGGACTGCTGCAGGATCTGCACGCCGACACGATCCGCCTCGCGCTCGTGGTCGCGCGAGAAGTCGAGCTGGTTCTGGATGGCCGCGGCCTGAGAGCCCGCAATGACCGCTTGCGCCAGATTGGAATTCGAGCGCGCAGCGAGCAGACCGATGGCCATCGCTGCCAACGTGGCGATGCTCATCCTTTCCTGGCCAGCGATCATGCGCGCGATGTGACGCTGGGTGACGTGAGCCACCTCGTGCGCAACGACGGAAGCGAGCTCGGATTCAGTTTCGGCGGTCAGGATGAGACCGCCATGGATGCCGATGAAGCCTCCGGGCAAAGCGAACGCGTTGACGGTCGGATCCTGGATCAGGAAGAACTCGAAACTCTGCCTCGGGTCGGGACTGACGGCAACCAGGCGATTGCCCAAGGCATTGAGGTAATCGGTGATGACCGGATCGTCGGTGTAGCTGCGATCGGCGCGCACCTGCTGCATGATGCGCTCGCCCAGGCGCCGCTCCATCGCGGGCGAAAAGACCGCTTGGGAGACGTCGCCGAGATCGGGCAAGGTCTGTGCGCTCGAACGCACGCAAACCAAGGCCGCCAGCAGTAATAGGAGGGGTAAACGCACGATGCTATGATAGTTCTGCACCGAGGCAAGTTCCTAGTTTGAAACCAATCGTTACATAGATACCCATGTCGACAACAGGCCTCAGCCACTTCGATGAACAAGGCGCGGCGCGCATGGTCGATGTGGCCGGCAAGGCGCCGACGCATCGCATCGCGCGTGCGCACGGGCGCATCACCATGCAGCCCGCAACGCTGCAGGTCATCGCCCAAGGCACGGCCAAGAAGGGCGACGTTCTGGGAATCGCACGCGTCGCGGCGATCCAGGCGGCCAAGAAGACTTCCGATCTGATTCCGCTGTGCCATCCTCTCGCACTCACCAAAGTCGGCATCGAGTTCGAGCTCGACGCCGAGGCTCACGCGGTGGATTGCATCGCCACGGTGGAGACGATCGGTCGCACCGGTGTCGAAATGGAAGCCTTGACCGCCGCAAGCGTCGGCCTGCTGACCATCTACGACATGTGCAAAGCCATCGATCGGGGCATGCGCATCGAGCAGGTGGGGTTGCTCGAAAAGCGCGGTGGCAAATCGGGGGTCTGGCTCGCCGAGCCCCCAAGCACATAATCGAGATGCGCGATGAGCAAGCGCGACGGGCGCCTTCGCAGAAGACTGGATTGCGTAGACCGAGGTGGCGTTTGGATAGACTCGCTGCGGCGGCGCGGCATCAGGCCGGCAATGTCACAGCGGCAGTTCGCGTAGCCCCATCCTTTATCATCAGAGACGGTCAATGAGCGTGAAACGACGCAAGATTCTGCAAGCAGCCGCGGCTGCGGCAACTGCCGCGCTCGGCTTGCGCATCACTCCGGCAATCGCCGCTGAATGGAACAAAGCCGCTTTCGGCGCAACTTCGGTTGCCGATGCGCTGAAAACGCTGGGCGCGACCGCTGCGAGCCCCAGCAAGGATATCTTGATCAAAGCGCTCGATGTCGCCGAGAACGGTGCCGCCGTGCCGATCGAAGTCACGAGCCGAATCCCGAACACCCAGTCGATCGCCCTCGTCGCCGACAAGAATCCTTTTCCCTTGCTCGCCAGTTTCGACTTCACGGGCAACGCCGAACCCTATGTCAGCACCCGGGTGAAACTCGCCGGCAGCTCCGACGTAAGGGTGATCGTTCGGGCGGATGGCCGATATTACGTCGCCGTGCGTGAAATCAAGGTCACCACCGGCGGCTGCGGTTAGGAGATTGCTATGGCTGAAGCCATGAAGATTCGGGCCACGTTGCAGGGCGATGTGGCCGACGTGCGGGTGCTCATCAGTCACCCGATGGAAACGGGCCTGCGCAAGAACGAACGCAGCGAACTGATCCCGCTGCACTTCATCACGCACGTCAGCGCCACGCACAACGGCAAGACGGTGCTCAACGCGCAGTGGAGTCAGGGTGTGTCGCGCAATCCCCCGCTGGGCTTTCGCGTGCGCGGCGCGAAGGCCGGTGACAAGATCATCGTGAGCTGGGTGGACAACAAGGGCGAGACGAGCAGCATCGAGACGGTGGTCGCCGGCAAGTGATCGCCCCCTGAACGGCCCTCACTGCAGCCCGACGGAAACCCCATGCTTGGCAAAGTGCTGCGAGGCCTGTTGAGCCGCAAACCCCGGCCCTCCGATCTCTCCGCGCCACTCAAGCACTGTTATGCAGAACTTGCCGCCGGGCGCCACGCAAAAGCAAAATCGATCGCCACCCAGCTTCTTGCCGATCACCCGCAGTCGTACACCGCGAGATTGCTTCTGGCGCAAGCCTGTGCCGCTCTGGGGGAAACGGCGAGCGCACTTGCCTTCGCGGATCAGTCCATCGCATCGGATCCTTCGAACCTCGAAGGCTATTATGTTCGGGGCATGATCTACGAGGCCACCTCGCGCCCCGGCAAGGCGATGGCCGATTTCGATCGCGTCCTGGAAATCGACACCGCCCATGTCGCGGCGCTCGATCGCAAAGGCGGCTTGCACGACGCGCGCGGCGAGTTCGAGGCGTCTCTAGCCTGCGCCGAGCGGCTGATGCGCCTGGAGCCGGGCAACGCCCAGGTCCACCACAAGATGGCGGTCACGATGCGTGAACTCGGGCGCCTGACCGAGGCGGAGAACGCCTTGCGGCAAGCGCTGTCCCTGGATCCAGCCTTCCACACGGCGCAAGCTCACCTGAGCTTGGTCTTGATCGAACTCGGACGATTCGACGAGGCCCAACAGACGCTCACGCCTCTGCTCGCGATGGCCCCGAGCGACCAGAACGCCCGCTGGGCGGCGGCGGTCCTCGGCCTGTTGAACGCCCGCTACGAAACCGGCTGGGATCATTACGAAGCACGCGAAAGCCAGCGCGATCCCAAGCTTCGCCCTGCGGACATTCCCGAATGGGATGGAACGAAGCTCACCGACGACGCCCTGCTCATCAACGCCGAGCAAGGCCTGGGCGATCAAATCATGTTCGCGTCATGCATACCGGATGCGCTTGCGCTCGCGCCCTGCTGTGTCGTCTCGTGTGATTCCAGGCTGGTACCGATGTTTCGCAGGTCCTTTCCTGCCGTTCGCGTCGTCCCCATGCAGACCGACAAACCGCTGGACCCTGAGGCCGTCGCGCCCCTCCAGCTTCGAGCTCAGACGATGATGGGCAGCCTTCCGGGGCGTTTTCGACGCTCGCGCGATCGATTCCCTCGCCATGCGGGCTATCTCGCTCCCGATCCGGATGCCTTGGCCTCATGGCACGCGCGCCTGGCGACGCTCGGGCCGGGCAAGAAGATCGGCATCAGCTGGACCGGAGGTACGCCGAAAACGAGACGCAGCCTGCGATCGCTGCAACTGGAGCAACTGTTGCCAGTGCTATCGGTCGAGGGCTGCGAGTTCGTCAGTCTTCAATACACCGACAGTCGCCAAGAAATCGACGCATTGCGCGCAACGCACGGGCTTGTCGTCCACGAGTTTCCCGAGGCCATCGCCACCTACGATGAAACGGCAGCCCTGGTCGGCGCACTGGATCTGGTGATCAGCGTGTGCACGGCCGTCATCCATTTGTCCGGCGCGTTGGGAAAGCCGGTTTGGGTGATGGTGCCCTGGGTTCCGGAGTGGCGGTACTTGCGCGAGGGCGAAGAGATGCCCTGGTATCCGAACGTCAGATTATGGCGCCAGACGCGCCCGGGCTATTGGCCGGATGTCCTAGGGGAGATTGCCGCAGGACTCCAACAAAGGGTGCGCGCCGCAACGAGCATCGCGAATTAATGCCCCCCACCCTTTTGAACCCTACTCGTGCTCGCCTTGCGATCGAGGCCTACCCGCGACCGCTCGGCGCGCCGCCTTGAGAAACTCAGCGAGGTGCGACATCAATGCCGGCACTCGGCAGGCACGTACTTGTAGACGGCAGAATTGCCGGTAGTGCATGCCCACATGATGCTTCCGCCCGAGATGGTCGGCGTGAGTATGAGGGTAATCGCAGTGCCTACCGTGGTGTCGTTTCCCAGAACCTGAATGAGACCGTCGTCCGATACCGAGCCGCCAGAAATCCTGCCCGATGCCGTGACCGTCAACCCCACCCCGGAATTCGTCAAAGTCCCGTCGGAATATGCCCGCTCGGAGACCTGGGTCTTCCAGGAGGTCAATTCCATCACCAGTTCGGACACCCGCGCCCGGATGGTGTAATCCTTGTAGGCGGGCAATGCCACCGCAGCCAAGATCCCGATGATCGCAACGACGATCATCAGTTCGATCAAAGTGAATCCGCGCTGAATCTTGTTGACCACCTCGCCCCCCGTCATAAGGAAAGAAACCCCTCGCGAGAGGGGTTTCTTACTGCAATCAGGTGCCCGAGAAAGCCAGGATTAGTGGCGGCACTCGGCGGGGAGGAACTTGAACTGGACACCGGCACCGCCCTCGGTGCCGGCAGTACATGCCCAGGTAACCTTGCCTTCCGAGGTCAGCGTCGGCGTGAGGACGATGGTAACAACTGTACCCACCGTCGTTTGGTTGCCCGCGATCGTGATGACACCCCCTTCAGATACGCTTCCGCCAGAGACCTTGCCGCTAACGGTCACCACAAGACCGGAGCCTGCGCTGACCAACGAAGTGTCGCTGGCCGCCTTCTCGGCGATCGTCGTCTTGAAGCCGCTCGCCGCCAGAACCAGTTCCGATACCTTGGCGCGGATCGTGTAGTCCTGATAGGCCGGCAATGCCACTGCGGCCAGAATACCGATAATCGCAACCACGATCATCAATTCGATCAAGGTAAAACCGCGTTGAACACGCTTAATCATTTGTGAGCTCCTTTGTAGATCAATCATCGTTGAGTGCGACCAAGACTGGTAAACACCGCTGTGCATAAGGCAGTTTTCATACCACCCGCCGAGGACTTCGCTTACAGCGGGTGTCGACCTCATCGGACAAGCATCCGCTAGCCAGCATTTTCGGCGGCATGGGGCTCGACTTGAGAAAAAAGCGGCGCTCCAGCACAGAAACACGAAGATACGGCTGGAGCGGGGCTCTAAACGCGGCTTCATGGCTCGCTCGCTCTGCAGGCTCTGTGCGATTGCGAACCCTCAACCCAGACCCAAACACGACACAAACTGACCATTTTGGTCACATGCACTCACCATACAGCCGTGACCTGCCGCGTCACCCGGCCCCCCGCACCCGTTGTTCCAGCCGGGAAGTCGCCTCATCGATCACGACGCGCCAGTCCCCAGCGACCGACTGACGTATCAACCGCGCACTGGGGTACCACGGAATGCTGTCCCCCTGCGCCTGATAACGCCATTCGGGCACCGTGGGCACGAGCACCCAGACGTCACGCCCCAACGCGCCTGCGAAATGAATGACGGCCGTGCACACGCTGATCACGAGATCCATCTGGCTCACGAGAGCAGCCGTCTCGTCCAGATCGTCTACGACCCCAGGCCAGGAATGCAGTATGGCGCCATAATCGGCGGTCAGGCACCGACGCTCTTCAGCCGTATCGCCATACTGAAGATCGATGAAATGCGTATTGGGTACACTCCATAGCGGTACCAGGGTCGACAGTTCGATGGACCGCAGCGTGCGCCTGGTCGATGGCAAACCGCCCCGCCAGGAGAGGCCGACCTTGAGCCCCGGGCCGATTTCATCGAGCCTATGCCGCCATCTTTCGGCGCTCGCAGGATCTGGCCGCAAGTAGCCGCGATGCTGCGGAAAGCGGCCCCAATCCCGCCCCAATCGCAGCGGCAGGCTGCCCGAAGAGATCTCCAAGTCGACTTTGGGAGCGTGGTCGATCCACGCCGGGGGAGCACTCGTTTGCTTGCCCGGCACAACAGTCGCAGCAGGGAACGAGCGCCGGAAGAGCGCTTCCAGGCGCGGCGCGCACTCGATCACGCAACCGCCCGCCTGGTCGATGATCTCCTTGATGCAAGATGCAAACATGACTTCGTCGCCCAGCCCCTGCTCACCGTGAATCAGCAAGGTCTTGCCCTGCAGGGGCTCACCTTGCCACTGCGGCCAAGGCAGATTTCGCGACACGTAATTGCTGCGCACCAGCTTGCGAGCCTCGTAATCAGGCCAGCCTGCCTCGAATCGCCCAAGTTTCAGCAGTAGAAGTCCCCGGTTCAAGCGAACCTCATGCATGTCGGGACGTGCGGCCAAGATCTGATCGCACAAGGCAAGTGCCCGTTCGAACTCGCCTTGATGGGCCAGCACCATGGTCAGGTTACAAAGATAGCCGATGTTCGAAGGCTCTAGTTCGACTGCGCGCTGGATATGGGCCGCGCCATCGGCATAGTCCGCCCTATCCCTGAACAAAAGGTATCCGAGATTGCTATGTCCAGACGGATCGGACGGCTCGAGCGCGACCGCCTGCTCGAATGCCGTGATCGCGCCATCGACATCTTCGGCTTCGAGAAGTAACGCCCCCTTGAGGTTGTAGGCTTCGGCGGTGTTTAGGCCTTCATCGATGGCTCGTTGAGCGCCTCTCAGCGCCTCTTCGAACCTGCCTTGCTTGCGCTCGACACAGGCCAGATCGAAATGCACGCGCGCCGGTCGATCGGAAAAACACAACGCCATGGCATAGGCATCGGACGCCTCTTCGAGACGACCAAGCCGAAACATGCACAGCCCGAGCTTGTGATGAGCTTCGCTCCAGTCGTGTTTTGCCTCGACCGCCAAGGCAAACTCTTGCGCCGCCTCCTCCCAACGCTGCTCATCGAACAGAGCGCTCCCCCGCGCGAACGCAGCCTCCGCCTCGACACTCTGAGCATCGTCCGCGCTTGCGCTCGGCTTGGCAGCCCAGGTGCGCTCGCTTCGCTCGGAGTCGCGGTTTACCAGACGTTTGAGCCACTCAAGCATCGTTGCCCTCAGCTTGATGCATACGCCCCAGATCTTCGCGCAGGCGGCGCACAACGGCCGTCCAATCCTCGGATCGGGCCTGACGATAAAGCCGCACGCTCGGGTACCACGGCATCGTGTCGCCGGCATCGCCGTAGCGCCACTCTGCGAGGGCCGGCACCAGCACCGAAGCAGGCTTTCCGAGTGCCCCCGTCAGATGCACGAGCGAGGTCGTCACGGTGATCACCCTGTCGAGCGCAGTCACCAATGCGGCCGTCTCGTCATAATCGGCGATAGCCTCCGGCCAGTGATGCACGCGTATCCCGGTGCGCTCGCCGAACGCATCGATCTCGGCTTGGCACTCCGTGTACTGCAGGCTGATGATGTGCGTCTTCGGCAAACCGAGGACGGGCTCGAGTCGGTCCAGGGGAAGGGAACGCAGCGCCCGGCGCGTGCGCAATGCTCCCCCGATCCAGGAAATGCCCATGGCAGTACCCGGCCCCAAAGCCGCCAGACGGCGGCGCCAGTGTTCCACTCTGGCTGGGTCGGCTCGCAAGTACCCCGCATAATGGGGAAAGCTCTCCAAACTCGGGCGAAAGTGCCGCGGGAGACACCCGATCAACACTTTCGCTGCAATGTCCGGATAGCGACCCAGCCACTCGGACGCACGGGCACGATCGCTGCCGACGACTTCGATTTCCGGAAAACTGCGCTTGAACAACGTGGCGAGCCGAGGATCGCATTCGAGCACTATGCGCGACGCATGTCGCTGCAACTCCGCGATGCACGAGGCAAACATGATCTCGTCGCCCAAACCTTGCTCGGACAACACCAGCAATCGACCACTCGTCACAGCACGACCATCCCAGTCGGGCTTTGCGAAGACATCCGTCTTCCGAGCACCGCTACGCGACTGCCGCAATGCATAATCGACCCAGCCTGCCTCGTACTCGCGGCAGGACAGGTGCGCGAGCGCACGATTCCAGCGTAGCTCGAGATGATCGGGATGCAGCGCCAGGCCTCGCCGATAGACCTCCCGCTCCTCGTCGTAGCGCCCCAGCGCATGCAACGCGAGCCCGAGGTTGCCGAGCGCCGCGACATTGCCGGGATTGATCTCCAGCGCCTTCCTGAAATGTCGCTCTGCTTCCTCGGCCTCGCCTAGCTGCTGCAGTTGCAGCAGCCCGAGGTTGATCCGCGGCGCAGCGGCCGACGGGTCCAGAGCCAAGGAGCGCTCGTACGCGTGCGCCGCCGCAGATACGTTGCCTTGACCGCTCAGCGTCAAACCCAATTCGGTTAACAGCTCGGAATTCTCCGGCTGCAGTCCGATGGCCCGCTCAAGCAAGACAATCGACTCCTCATGATCCGCGCATTCGCGTCGCAAGCGAGCGAGCGCACGCAGCGCCGGCAGCGACGCCTCATCCAGGGCGAGCGCGACTTCGAGGCTGTCGACGGCATCCTGCGTCTGCCCCAAGGCATCGTACGCTTCGGCTTGGCCCACATGGCCATCGACGCCGGTGCCGTCAGGCGCATCGATCGCCTGCTGAAAACAATCCAGCGCTGCTTGCGCTCGACCGAGAGCGAGCAGGCGATAGCCCTCGGCGCATGCGTCCCCAGCAGCAGGCGCGTGCCGACCGGGATCGAGCCTCGGGGATGCATTCGGGCCGTGGTGCGGCTGGTCGTGGCCGCCTTGCGGCCCTGACGGCGGCGAACCGCGTTTACGCCATCGATCGAACAGCCCCATGGCTTTCAGTAACGTCGGGCGTCAGCTAGTGCTGGCCCGTTCGTTGAGCAGCGAACAGCATCGCGTCGCGGTCGGCGAACCATTCCCGCGAATACTCGCACTCTCGATACTCGTCGAAGTAAGGCCCCCCGAGCGTGTAATGCACGAGCGACATGCCCGGACGCGGCTCGTCGTAGCCCACGAGATGATTCCAGCCATGGGGCAGTTCACCGATCAATCCATCGTCGCCCAGCCACTTGAACTGGTGCAGCTCGAGCCCGGTTGCCCGATTCACGAAGTCGGGCGTCAATGCGCGGCAGCGCTCGTTGTTGAACAACATGACGCTCGACCAGTTTTTCTTTTCGTATTTCGACTGCGGCTGATCGAGGAACTTGACCGCTTCTCGCGGTGAATGCCGATGCTTCACCACCATGACTGCATAGCGATCGTCGCGCAGGTCGTAGAGCTTGGCGATGTCATCGAGGACCAGCATGTCGCAGTCCATGAAGATGGACCACCCGGAGAAGTCGGACAGGTAGGGCGTGAGGAACCGCGAGAAGGAGAAGTCGGTGGACTGTAAAGCGTGCCGCTCCCGCGTCATGAGACCATTCAACTGCGACAGGGCCAGCGGTGCGATGGCCACCGGTCGCGACGCACGCACGCGGATGCTGTGCGACAGAACGTTGTACGCCACGGCTTCCCGCGGATCGTATCCCACGAATATCCGAATCATTACAGCTCCTCGAGCCAGTACGTAAGCGTCGAACGATTATACTTCCCGCAGATCACGTAGCCGGTCAACGCAGGCCAAACGTTTTTGCCTGCCCTCTACCGCTCAGCATTAGATGGCGACGACGGCTCAACCACTAAGTCTGCATGGCGAATTAGTGGCAACCTCGTATCACCTCTTCCTTCAAAACGGGCTCGCCCGATTTCCCCTCCATCTTCGTCTGCACCCAAACTTCATAGGCGACACCCGGATACTGCGAGGCCGTAGCGCGCAGAACGTCATCCCACCAAGCAGCCGGCTTGATGGTGCAATGGGCGTTCTCACCGTTGGGCAAGTGTTTGCGCGCCAGATAGCTGGCGACGTTGGCGTACACGAACCGCTCGGCATAGCCGAAGATCTCGTCCAGGATCCACGGCACATCCTCCTCGGGGCAATGCTCGAGCACATCGGTCGAGAGCACGCCGTCGAAGCGCCCTTCCGGAACCCGACTGTACGGTGCGTAGCATGGGTCGTAGCAATGCACGGCGACGACATCCCAGTAGTCGACGATCGTGTCGTAGCTGACCCCGTCCGGTGCCTTGAAGGGCCGCGCCTCGTAGAGCACGCCCTTGCCGCAACCGTAGTCGAGCAAGGTGTTGGCCGAGGTCCGCTCGACCAGCGCCTTGATGCGCGCCACCTGGGAACTCAAGCTCATCCCGTTGAACGTTTGCTCAGCCGGTAAGCCCATCTGCGCCTCGCCGTGCTGATGCAATTGACCGTACATCGCCAAAAGACTGCTGTAGCGAGGGCTCGGGTTCGACCGGCTGAAAGTCATACTAGGCTCCGTGTAAGGACGTGTTTTCGGTACGTGTGCTCATGGCAAGCAGCCGCTCGCGGACGACCGATACGACGGGTGTCCAATCGCTTGGCGAGTTCTGGCGTTCGATATGCACCATGGGATACCAAGGCATCTCATGACCGGCGATCCCGTAGCGCCACTCCGGACTGAAGGGGGCCATCACGAGGGTCGGCCGGCCGAGGGCTCCGGCGAGATGGATCACGGCCGTGCAGACACTGACGACGACATCCAGGCTCGAGACGAGTGCCGCGGTACGATCGTAATCGTCGAGCGCATCCTGCCAGTGCACGAGGATGCCTGCCGCAAGGAGGCCGGCGACGCCCGGCTCGTCTTCCCGGCTGTCGTACTGCAAGTTGATGAATCGAGCGCCCGGCATCCCGAGCACCGGCGCCAGTTGGTCGAGATCCAGGCTGCGCAGCCCGCGCCGCGAACGATCCGTGCCTCCTCGCCAGGAAAGACCGATCTTCAGTCCCGGCCCCAGCGCGTCCAACCGATCACGATACGCTCGCGCCAGAACTGGATCGGCGCGCAGGTAGCCATCATGCCGAGGAAACCGATCCCGCGAGCGGCGGTACAACAAAGGCAGGCTGCCGATCGGTATCATCTTCTGCGCATCGGCGAGCAAGGCTGCCCCAGGATCCCTGGCCGATTCGAACGCAGCCACCTGCGCTTGCGGAAAAGACCGGCGAAAGATCGGTTCGAGCTTGGCGGTACAGACGAGCGCCACGCGCGGACACTGCGCCAGCAGATCGGGCAGGCAGGAAGCGAACATGATCTCGTCGCCGATACCCTGCTCGCCGTAGACCAGCAGTTTGCCCTCGGGGAATGGCTTGCCGTCCCAGACGGGCAACTGGCGCGGCGGCAGTTGCCGACCCTCGCTGACCAGACGTTGTTCGTAGTCCGGCCAGCCGCTCTCGAAGTCGCCGCGCATCAGCAAGGCGAGCGAACTATGAAAGCGGGCCAGCGGATCGCCTGGAGTCAGGACCAGCGCCTCGTCGTAGCTCGCGATGGCCTCGTCCAGCCGACCGAGGTCTTGCAAGGCGATGCCGCGATTGGAGAACAAATGCGTGGTGCGATAGCCCGCAGCCAGCGCACGTTCGAAATGTTCGAGCGCCTCGTGCGGTCGGAATTCACGCTTGAGACGCACGAAGCCGAGCGCGGCATGGGCGGCCCCGTGGTGGGGCTGCCGGGCAAGCAGACGCAAGCAGGTCTCACGAGCCTCATCGCTGCGGCCGAGCCGGTCCAGCTGATTGCACAGGGCTTCGACCGCCTGCGGTGTGCCGTTCGCCTCGACCAAGCCACGCAAACGATCCAACGCCGGCTCGTGCCGGCCGGCGCGGATCTGCATCGATGCGAGGTTCAGGCCGATCGCCTCGTCGTTCGGCTTGAGCGCCAACGCGCGTCGATAACATGCTTCGGCTTCGTCGTACCGGCCGGCCAGGCCATGCACGTTGCCCAAGTCCGTCAAGGCTCCCGGATGATCGGGCTCCAGAACAAGAGCGAGTTCGAATTGCTCGCGGGCCAGATCGAATCGACCGTTGCGCCCCAACAAGCTGCCGAGCGAGCGATGCAGCGCGGAGGACGCGGGCTGGCTGTTGGCTGCCGCGGCCAAAATCGAATTCAGGCGCTCGGTTTGCCCGCCCTCGACGACACCGGCAGCCTGCTCGAGCAATCGATTCTGCTCGGCCGTAGGTTCCGCGTGCGATAGGCGCCTGCGGCGGGTGAAGGCTGTGCGCAACATGCGTGCAAGCATCGTCAACTCCGCATCGGAGGCGGCGAGCACGCGGTGCTAGGCGTTGCCGGGTGTCCGGACTGACTCATCGGAATCTGCCATGATCATTGCATCCCAAGCATACGAGCTACGGCACGGGCGCATAACGAGGGTTAGCCCCCATCCACTCGCTCAATTTCGACGGCCCCGGCTGTCAGGGCGACCTGCGAACCCGAGGAAGAGGCACCGTCGGTGAGTCGCGCAGCCCCACGCGCAGAATTTACACGATCTGAGTCCAGGACGCCGCGACGAGCCGACCGAGACGGCATGCGGTGGCGCACTCGCCCCAGGCTCGCGACCACCGACACACTATCCCGCAAGGCATCCAAGTCGAGAAAGCAGGGCCGGAATGTACCGCTATTCGGCGCAGCGAGACGAGCACCGAACTCGATACACTAGCCTGGTCACGGTCAGGCCGAACCGGCGCATTCGAGTCGATGCTCAGGGCATTTGTAAGAGTGCGGCACGCCGCCTAATCTGTCCGACCCTTGCGCTACAATGCGCTCATTGCGCTGCCCGTCAGACGCCTGATGTGCGGCCAGGGTGCGGCACCTCCTCGGAAGGAGCAGTCAACATGGGTTTGTTCGAGCGCTTTTCCAGCAAGGACGTCGATACGTTCGCCAAGTCACTCGCGGTCGAGATTTCGAAGCGCTACCCGCCTACGCTCGACCAGGCCAAAGAGAAGAAGATTTCCCAGAACCGCATTTCGCGCGTGCTGGAAGACGCCTACGGCAAGGCGGTCGAGTTCAAGAGCGAGAAGAATCTCGGCGTGTATCGCAAGGCGCGCCTCGGCAATACGTTCCGCTGGGAACTGACCGAGCTTGGCTACAGCAAACCGTTCGTCGAAATGGCCACCGAAGGTCTCATCATCTATATCACCCGCAAAGCGGGCGCATCCAAAGAAGCCCCGAAGAAATCCGCGTGACGTTCAGGGCTGATAGCCCGGGATCGCGGTCTCGTCGACACGATTGATCTGGGCCGGGTCGAGAAACTGCTCGGCATATTTCAGATACACTTTTTCGCGGATGAACACGTCGAACAAGTGGGCGTCGACGTGGCTCTCGAGCGCCATTCTGCCCAGAATCTCCAGCGACTCCGATAGCGTCTTGCCGGGCTTGTAGGGCCTGTCCTTGGCGGTGAGCGCTTCGAAGATGTCGGCGATGGCCACGATGCGCGACTGCAGCGGCATCTTCTCGGCGGTCAGGCCGCGGTGATACCCCTTGCCATCCAGGCGCTCGTGGTGGCTGGCGGCAATATCGGGGACGCCGCTCAGGTGCTTCGGCCAAGGCAGCGCCGAGAGCATCTTGTAGGTCATCGCCACGTGATTGTTGATGATCTGTCGATCTTCGTGCGTCAACGTTCCTCGCACGATCGACAGGTTGTAGGCCTCGTTCTCGCTCAGGAAGGGCACGCGCTCGCCCTGCTCGTTCACCCAGGTCATGCGCGCGATGCGCCGAATGCGCTCCAACTGATCCTGCGACATGAACTCCCCGCCGATGTTGATGCGGCGCAGGAAATTGCGATCGTCGTCTAGGGCCTCGATCTTCTGCCGGTACTCGTTCTCCAGGCCCGACACATCCGCGCCCGGCGACTCGGCGAGCAGGCGCAGCTTCGCCTCCAGCATCTGGACCTCGGCTTCCCGCTTGACGACCTCGAACCGCGTGTCGATGAGATCGACGCGATCGAAGATGGTCTGCAGTTTGGTCGCCTTGTCGACGATGTGCACCGGGGTGGTGACCTTGCCGCAGTCGTGCAGCAGGCCCGCCAGCTTCAGCTCATACAAGGCAGGTTCGTCGAGCAGGAAGTCGCGTAACGGTCCCGTGCGGGTGCGGATCGCCGCTTCGGCGAGCATCATGGTGAGCACGGGGACGCGCTGACAGTGGCCGCCCGTATAAGGCGACTTGTCGTCGATCGCGGTATTGATCAGGTTGATGAACGCTTCGAACAGTTCCTCGAGCTGATTGATCAGCAACCGGTTGGTCAGCGCGATGGCCGCTTGCGACGCCAGCGACTCGGCGAGGCTTTGGTCGGCGGCTGAAAAGGGAATGATCTGGCCCGTATTCCGGTCTTGGGCGTTGATCAACTGCAGCACGCCGATGATCTCGTTCTCGTGATTCTTCATCGGTACGGTGAGAAACGATTTCGACCGGTAGCCCGTCTTCTTGTCGAAATTCTTCGTGCCCGAGAAGTCGAACCCGTCGGCGACGTAGGCATCGGGAATGTTGACCGTTCGGTCGTGCAGCACCGAATAGGCAACGACCATCGAGTTGTTCGGCAGACCCTCGCGCCCGATCAGATGAATCGGGTAGAAGGGGATAGCCACCCCCGTCGTCCCACCCATCGCGATATTGAGCGAGTCGGTGCGCATGATCTCGAACTGACAATTGCCCTCGTCGTTGATGCGATAGAGGGTGCCGCCGTCGGCGTTGGTGATCGTCTTGGCGGCGATCAGGATCTTCTCCAGCAGGCGGGTGATGTCCTTCTCTTTCGAGAGAGACACGCCGATGCTGTTCAGTTCTTCCAGCCGCTTGAACGGGTCATCGCTATCCGGTGAGTGCATGATGGGCACTTACTTGATGCAGACGGCGCGGACTTGCTTCATGTCTGTGATGCCCTGGAGAACCTTCTCGATGCCATCCTGCTTCAGGGTGCGCATGCCGTCGTCGAGCGCCGTGGCGATCATCTCGGCGACGCGCGCATGCTCCTGAATATTCTTCTTGACCGCGTCCGTGCCGAGCAGCAGCTCGTGCAGACCTACCCGACCCTTGTAGCCGGTTCCGCCGCAGACTTCGCAGCCCACCGCGTCATAGAGCAGAACTTCGCCTTTGTCGTTGCCGAAGTTCTTGAGCCACTCCGCCATGAGCGCGTCGCGCTGCCCCTTGGGATCGGATTTCCAGCTGGCCGTGTTCGCGAGCTCGGTCGCGAACTCATCCATGAGCGCCTGCATCTCCTGTTCGCTGGCGATATGCGACTGCTTGCACTTGCCGCACAAGCGCTTGGCCAGGCGCTGCGCCAGCACGCCGAGCAGCGCATCGGCGAAGTTGAACGGGTCCATGCCCATGTCGAGCAGGCGGATGATCGACTCGGGCGCGCTGTTCGTATGCAGGGTGGCGAATACCAAGTGGCCGGTGAGCGAGGCCTCGATGCCGGTCGAGGTGGTTTCCTTGTCTCGCATCTCGCCGACCATGATGATGTCGGGATCGGCCCGCAGAAAAGCCTTCATGGCGACCGCGAATGTGAGCCCGGCCTTGGGGTTCATCTGCACCTGGCGCAGACCGCGCTGGGTGATTTCGACCGGATCCTCGGCGGTCCAGATCTTGGTGTCGGGCGTATTCAGATAGCCCAAGACCGAGTGCAGGGAAGTCGTCTTGCCGGAGCCTGTCGGACCGCAGACGAAGAACAGCCCATAGGGCTTCTCGATGGCCGACTTGATACGCTCGAGATTCCTGGCCGAGAGGCCGAGCTTGTCGAGTGGGATCGGCTCGCCGGCTGCGAGGATACGCATGACGATGTCTTCGACGCCGCCCTGCGTCGGAATCGTCGCCACCCGCAGCTCGATATCGAGGGGACCGAACTTCTTGAACTTGATCTTGCCGTCCTGGGGCCTGCGCCGCTCGGCGATATCCAGATCGCACATGATCTTCAACCGCGCAGCCAATGCGCTGCGGTAGCTCGCCGGCACTGAAATATAGGGCTGCAGCGTCCCGTCGCGACGAAACCGGATCTCCGTTTTCTGCTTGCCCGGATAAGGTTCGATGTGAATATCGGAGGCGCCTTGGCTGTAGGCGTCCATGATGACCTTGTTGACGAGCTTGACCAGCTCGTTGTCGTTGGCGGCGCTGACTGCGTCGTCCGGACCGCCCGCGCCTTCCTCGAGCTCGATTTCGTCGGTGAGCCCGCCCAGCATGTCGTCGATCGACCCGCCGATGTCGGCTTCCACCCCGAACATCTGATCGAGGGTCGCCGCAAACTCGCGCAGCGAGCAGACCTTGTAGACGAGCCTCGCCTTCGGATAGACGTTGTTGACCACCTTCGAGCTCTTGATCTTCTCGGGGTCGGTCGTCAGGATGCTCAAGCCTTCCTTGGTATCGTCGTCGATGGGCAGCCAGCCGCTCGATTCGCAAAAATCGCGCTTCAAGTTGCGCAAAAGGTCGAGCGGCTTGACCCTGTCGATCTTGAAGGGCTCGTAAGGCACGCCGAAGAAGGCGCTGAGCGCCTCGCCCAGCGCATTGGGCTTCACCTGAAACTCGTCCAGCAGGACGGTCTCGATCTCGATGTTCTTGCGCCGCGCCGAGCGCGTTGCAAGCTCGAGCTCCTCGGTCGAAATGACAGCATTAGTCACCAGCGCGTCGTACTTGCCGCGCACCAGCGGCTGACCCTTGGCGCGCTGGCGGAATGCAATCGCGAGCGTCTCCGCCAAGTGGGTGACGCCCTCCTCGACCATCACCGAAAACGGCTGACTGCTTTTCGAATTGATGACCTGGATGACGCCCATCAACTCCTTGGACGCGGCGTCGATGACCGGCGCCACCAGCATCTGCTTGGTCCGGTATCCCGTGCGCTTGTCGACTTCCTTGAGAAAGTTCAGCTTCGGGCTGTAAGTCTTGAGCTCTTCGTCATCGTACACGTCGCGGATATTGATCACGCGCCTGTGCGACCCGCAGTAACCCGCAATGCTCTGCTCGCTGATCGGTAGTTTCAAGTCCTTGAACTGGTTCAGCCCCATCTTCACTTTCGAGATGATGGACTGCTTGTCGTCGGACACCGAGTAGAGCGTGAGACGGTCGGCATTGAACAGCGAGCAGATCTCCTGCCCGAGCTCGAGCATGATCTCGTCGATGTTGTTCGTTGCGTGAATCTTGTTGGTGACGGCCTGCAGGTTGCGCGAGAAGGTGAGCTTCTCGGCCAATAGGTTGTCCTGCGTGGCCGGCTTGGTGTCGAGTACGCTGCTCATTGGCTCACCCCTCGGCGTAACCGGTGCCCAGGCATCGCGGAATGGATGCCTCGTCGCTCGGCCGAAGCCGATGCAGCGGTTCTCAGGAAACTGTCGGACATCATAATTCGAACACGTGATTGTTGCGCAACATTATCGGGCTGTAGGCGCCTGCACACTCGTCGATCTCGTGCATGATGAGCTCCAGTTCGCCCGGCTTGAGATGCGTAATATAGACATCGGGCTGGCGCGTCAGCTTCGCCAGTTCCTCGGCAAGCATGCTGGGACACAGGTGCTTCGAGGCGATCGCCAGATCCCGTTCCCGGTTGCAGAAGGCGGTCTCGATGATGAGGTAGCGAAGATTCTCTATCTCATTGACGATTTTCCACAATTCGTCGTTGGTGGTGGTGTCGCCGGTAAACACCAGGCTCTGCCTGCCACTGTCGACATGATAGCCAACCGCCGGCACGACGTGATTGGCCGGCACAGGCGTTATAGTGCGCGCCCCCAACTCGACCCGCACCCCCACATGCACCGGCTCGAAGCGCAGGTACGGGTGCTCCGGACTAGGAATCTCGCTGAAGTCGGGCCAGATTTTCCAGTTGAAGACATGCGCGCGCAGGATATCGAGCGTGGCCGGGATCGCGTGCACCACGAGAGGGCGTGATCGCATGCCCCCCACCGTATCCACCAGGAAGGGGATGAACGCGATGTGATCCATATGGGAGTGCGTCACGAACACGTGATCGATCGCTGCGAGTTCGACGATCGACAACTCGCCCACGCCGGTGCCGGCATCGATGAGCACATCGTCATCGACCAACATCGCCGTGGTACGCAGGCATCCGCCGATGCCACCGCTGCAGCCGAGAACCCTTAGCTTCATGTCTATTTATGCTCGAACGTGAACGCGCCGTCCCAATCCCTCCCCGGAGACTGGGCACGGTAGATGCCGACGCGATCCAGGTAAAGTTTGTACAGCTTGGAATCGGGCGACAAGTTGAGCAGATTGATCAACTGCAGCTCGGCCATGTCCCAGTCTTGGGCGCGGTAGAGCTTGATCGCCTGGTTGTACAGCTTCAATTCGTCGAGCGTGCGCTTGTCCACCTCGCCCACGATGCCTATCGGCTCGAAGATGGCCACGGGCTCCAGCTTGCCCTTGACCCGGACTCTATCGATCTCGCGAAAAACGAAGTCATGCGCCGTGAGACTCCGAGTGGAGTCGCCGACGATGACGGCGGCACCGTACTCCTTCGTGATTCCCTCCAGGCGCGATGCGAGATTCACCGCATCTCCCATGACAGTGTAAGCGAGGCGAACTCGGGACCCCATGTTCCCGACGCTCATGCGCCCGGTATTGATGCCGACCCCGATGCGAATTTCGGGCCAGTTCCGACTTTGGAAGTGGGGCCGCAGTTCAGCCAGTTTGCGGTGCATCTGCAGGGCCGCCAGAATGGCCTGCCGGGCATGATCGGGCGCGGCCAGCGGCGCCCCCCAGAATGCCATGATCGCATCGCCCATGTACTTGTCGATCGTGCCACGTTGACTGTAGATCACCTCGGTGAGCGGTGTGAGGAATTCATTCATCAGGCGGGAGAGTTCCTTCGGCTCCAGCCCTTCGGAAATGGTGGTGAAACCTCGCACGTCCGAGAAAAGCACGGTCATCTCGCGGCTCTCGGGCTCCATGGAGAAGTGTTCTGGATTCTTCGCCATCTCGTCGACCAGTTCGGGCGGCACATACTGACCGAACAGCCCCGTGATCTGGCGCTTGCCGCGCGCTTCGACGAAGAATCCGTAGGCCATGCTGAAGGTGAACAGCACCAGGATCAACAACAGGCCGGAAGCCAGAGGCAGCACGAGATTGCCTCGCTCGAACATCCAGATGTTCGAGCCGACGACGGCCAAGAGCGCGATGAATGTCGCGAGCCCCTGTTTGACAGGTGTGAGCAACGGCAGCAGGAGCGTCATGGCCACGCCGGTGACGAACAGCAGAACGATCTCGGCCCCGATCACATACGGCGGCTTTTGCTTGATGTTCTGATCGAGCATGCCGGCGATCAGGTTGGCATGGATTTCGACCCCCGGATAGACCGAGGCCACAGGGGTGGAACGCAGGTCGAAAAGGCCGGGCGCGGTGGTGCCGACCAGAACGATCTTTCCTCGCAGGTCCGCGGGGTCGATCTTGCCCTGAATCACATCCGCCGCAGAAAGATACTTGAAGCTGCCCTGCTTGCCGCGAAAGGGAACCAGAGCCGTCACGCGATCATCGACGGGAATGCGCAGCGGCCCGACCTGCAGCCACTCGAGGCCTTGATAGCCGCGGGTCCATATTGCGTCTGTGGGATACCCGGGCACGACCTGGGGAAGCACGATCGAGTCGCTCTTGCGCTTGGCCGCCTCGGACATGCCCAGCAGCACTCTCACCACCGCGAGGGAGAGCGGTTCGTAGTAGGCTCCGTTGTATTCGGCCAGCATGGGCACACGGCGGGATACGCCGTCCGAGTCCGTGTAGGGATTGAAGTGGCCCGCGAGGGCAGCCGACTTCACGAGCTCGGGCAAGTTCGCCCCATAGCCTTGGGCCGTATAGAAGGGGATGTTCTTGCCCGCGAATGTCCCTGGCGGGAGCACCGGCGCAGGCAGCACACCACTCACGGCCGCGCGCTGGCCCGGGGAAAAGTAATAGCCCAGCACGACAGGGCGCTGATGCATGCGCTCCGCGAACATGCGGTCGTAGCTCAACTGCGGTTCGAGCTGCTCCAATGCGGTGCGAAACCTGGCATCGTCCTTGAAGTGGCTTTGGCCGAGTTCCCGCAACACACCAAGACCGGAGCTTTCGTCCGGCTCGGCAAACACGACGTCGAAGCCGAGAATCGCCGCGCCGTACTTGTCGAACACGTTGTCGACCATCAGCGCAATGCGATTGCGGGGCCAGGGCCAGCGCCCCTCGCCGCCGTCCTCGCGCGTGCGCAAACTCTTTTCGTCGATGTCGACGATCACGATGCGCTCGTCGGGCGTGCCCGGCATCGTGAGATTCAGGCGGGCATCATAGGCGACCGCTTCCAGGCGATCGATCAGGGGCATCCGGTACCAATCAGCGGCATGACCTATGAAGATCAGGACGACGATCAGCCCGAAAACGATGCGGGCGGCGTTCTTTCTCAAGTCATCTCCACCGGCCTTTCAGCCCGTTCCCCAGCAAGCATGCCTTTGCACCGATCGAAACTCGAGTCATCGTGAGACGTTACGCGAGAAGCATAACGAAATTCAGTTACCGGCATCGCGCGAAAAAGCCCCTGAAACCCCCTTACAGTTCTACATGCGGAGCCGTCTGGGGCCCGCGACACATCCGTCTGGACGCACCGCCCTATCGTCCGGAGAAGGCCCGGAGCCGAGGCTACGGATGCACGGGCTGGCGCACCGCAGGCGAGGCGACCTCACCAGCGGGCCTCGACATGGCACACGCCGGACGGCACGCCGCTCGGGATGCTCGGGAACGCGGCCTAGCTGCCCCGGTGGAAGAATTCCATCTTCACGCCGGCCAGTTCGACGACATCGTGATCGCGCAGCGGATGCGCCTGCGCATCGAGCGTCTTGCCGTTGACGATGGGGAAGTTCGCGCCTTCGACGTGGGTAATGAAATAACCTTGGGGCCGTCGGGTGATCACAGCCACCTGGACGCCAGGTTTGCCAAGCGTCGTGAGGTTCTTCACCAGATCGAGTTCCTTGCCGGCGCTGGGACCGGTGAGAATCTGGATCGCACCGATGAGCTGACCGCTCGCCGCCGGTGCGGGGGACGCCGGAGCCACCGGAGCCAGGTTGGTCTGCGTGGGTGGGCGCGGCGCTGGTGCAGGCTGCGGCGGCGCAGGGGGAACCTGTATCCCCGTGGGCGGCGGCACATAGGTCTGTGCGGGATGGGGCGACTGTGGAGCGGCCGCCGGTGAGTAATGTCCGCTGGCGGTTCCAGCCGGACGATTGAGCGGCCCGGGCTGGGTCGCGGTCACACCGATTTGCGCGGCTCCGAAGCCTTTGCCGGCACCGGTCTCGGCCGCGCGAGCGGCAGCACCGGGACGAATGATCATCGTCTTCTCGAAGTCAGCGGGCGCGCCCCCCTGCACCCCGGTGGCCATCATCTCGGCCAGATACTTCAGCTTGTACTTGCCGATCTCGATGACATCGTTGTGCTGGAGAATGTGCTTCTTGATCGGCACACCGTTGACCAAGGTGCCGTTGGTGCTCCCCAGGTCCTCCAAAAAGGAGTCATTCAAGATCGTGACGATCAAGGCATGCTCGCCGCTCACGGCGAGGTTCTCGATCTGCAGATCGTTACTGGGACGACGCCCGATGGTCAGTCGCTCCTTGTCCAGGGGGACCTCTCTCAATACCGTCCCGTCAAGACTAAGAATCAGCTTCGCCATGGCAGTACCCCGTGCTTATTTGAACCACGATAACAGCCGCGCAAGCCAACCCTTCGGCGCAGCATAGTCGTCTTTGACTTTCACCAGGATGACCGAGATGTTGTCACGCCCGCCGTTGTCGTTCGCCTGCTGGACCAGCTGATCCGCCGCCAACTGCAAATTGGCCTGCAAGCTTCCGAGCGTCAGCTGCATGTCTTCGTCTTCGACCATATCGCTGAGCCCGTCCGAGCACAGCAGATACAAATCGCCCGGCTTGGTATCGTAGACATGGACCTCGGTATCAACCTCGGCATCGATGCCCAGCGCTCGCGTGACCAGATTCTTGTTCTGAGACAGCTTGGCTGCCTCCTTGGTGATCATGCCGCTGTCGATCTGTTCCTGCAACAAGGAGTGATCGCGGGTAATCTGCTCGAACGAATCGCCCCGCATGCGGTACAAGCGCGAATCGCCCACATGGGACACGCACAGTCTGTTGTCGAAGAACAGCGCCACCACCAGCGTCGTGCCCATGCCGGAATACTGCGGCTGGCTGCGTGCGGCTTCGAAAATCGACAGGTTCGCCTTGGAAGAATTCGCCTTGGCGATCTGCTCGACCTGGGTCAGCCCGCTCTCCGGATCGACTTCGATCAACGCCTTGCCAGGCAGCACGCGCTTGGTTTCGGACGACACCACCGCGACGGCAATGCCGCTGGCGACCTCTCCAGCGTTGTAGCCGCCCATCCCATCGGCAAGCACAGCGAGACCGATTTCAGGGTCGGTACCGATCGAGTCCTCGTTATGCGAGCGCACCCGTCCGGGATCGGTCGCCGAAGCAAATTCAAGCGCAGTGCTCAATGTCGCCATAAGGTGAATTACAGTCCGATGTCGACGGTATCGGCCGTGAGGCTGGCTGCGCAGGCTCGCAGCGCTTTGGCCATTTCCTCACCCGTGTGGAAACGCTCGTCCGGATCCTTGGCCAATGCCCGATTGATGATAGCCGCGAGGCAGTCCGGCACATCCGGACGAATCGCCAAGATATCAGGATGCGGTTCATTGGCAATCTTAAACATGAGCTGCGCCATCGAATCGCCCTGGAAGGGAAGCCGGCCACATACGAGTTGGAACAACATCGCCCCGAGCGAGAACAAGTCGGACTGGCCGCCGATCTTCTTCCCGGCAAGCTGCTCGGGAGACATGTACGAGGGAGTGCCGAGTACCATCCCTGTCTTCGTGCGCGAGGAGTCGGTGATCCGGGCAATACCGAAATCGGTGACCTTGACGCTGTCGCTTTCGGGCTCGTACATGATGTTGGCCGGCTTCACGTCGCGATGCACGACGTTCTGCGAATGTGCGTATCCGAGCGCTTCGGCCACGCGCGCGACGATGATCATCGTCTTGGCTATGGGCAGCAGGCTGTCGGGCTTGGTGTAAGGAACAAGATCCTTGCCCTTGAGAAACTCCATGGCGATGTAGGCAAGATCGTGTTCCTCGCCCGCATCGTAGATCGTGACGATGTTCGGATGAGTCAGGCGCCCTGCCGTCTCGGCCTCGCGGAAAAAACGCGCCTTGACGTCTTCCAATTCGTCGGCGTCGAATTCCTGGGCGAGCGCCATGGTCTTGATCGCGACGATCCGGTTGATCTTCGGATCACGCCCGCCATATACGACGCCCATCGCCCCCTTGCCCAATTCGCGTTCGACCTGATAGCGGCCAAGCATCGGCTTCTCGGCCCCTGAACCGAGCACCATCGTGCCGCCGGGGTGGGTGCTGCCGCCGCCGAGCATGACGGTTTCGCTCATCGCCTTCGCACGCCCCAAGCGCTGTTCCAGATCGCGGAACTTGGGGTTGTAGTCGGCCATGTAGCGGAACACGGATTCCGCCTTGTTGAACTGGCGCTTGCGCTCGAAATCGAGCGCAAGGTTGTACAACAGATCCATGATCGAATCGTCGAGCGGCAACTTGCGGAACATGTCGAACGCCATGTCCAACTGCCCCTGACCTTGCAGCGCGAGACCCAGCATGCGGCTGGAGTGCGCGGACTCGGCGTCGGATTTCTCCTTGCCCTTCTCGGTCATCAGGAAGCGCTTGGTCGTCAGCAGCGCGTGCCCGATGACGAGCAAGGCGGCCGCCGTCATGAACTGCAGCCACATCTGCTTGCTGATCATCAGCGAGAAGTGCGCGATGATCAGCGCCAGCAGGATGCCGACCGTCACCAGCGCGCCCATGCCGGCCTTGAGCCGCGGCAAGACCCAGATCAGGTAAGCCGCCACCAGCAGTATGGCGAGCAGCCGCACCCAGATCCCCCAACTCGGCGCAACGAAGTAGTGCTCTTGCAGAATACTTGAGACCGTGTGCGCCATGGTCTCGACCGGGGATGTCGCCGCCGATACCGGAGTCACCTGGGCTTGGCCGAGGCCGGTGGCGGTCGGACCGATCAAGACGATCTTGTCGCGATACTTGTCGGCCGGGATCTTGCCGGTGAAGACATCGAAGAACGAATCGATGGGAAACGCGGAACGCCCGCCCGCCTGATCGGAATAGAAGTAGGTGTACATCCGCAGGTTAGAGTCGGTGCGGATACGCAGTTTGCCGAGGGCGAGTTCTTCGCCGAAAGTCAGGCGGATGTCCGCAGGCGTCAGATTCAAACTCTGCGCCGCAAGCATGACCGCCAGCGACGGGAAATACTTATCGTAGTAGCGCAGAACCAGGGGCTCTGTCCGCACTGCGCCGTCGACGTCACGATCCGAATTCAGATGGCCCAACCCGACCGCGCTCGCGGCGAAGCCTTCGAGCGGATAGAGCGGATTGATGGCGGGGATGGGCAGGCGTTCGATGTCGATGCCGCGATCCGAACCCTGGATACTGCTCTTGAGCACGAACTCCGGCAGGGGACGATCAGGATTGCCCTGGGGCTCCACGAGCGCCTGAAAGACCATCGGCAACAGCACGTTGTTCGCGCGCCGGAAGCTCAGTTGCGCCTTGGCGTCGGTATTGAGCGCCTGGGTCGCTTCGCTGAGCAGACGACTGAACTGCGCCGCGGCGGGGTCGGCGCTGGCTCGGAACGACGAGGCCTCGAAAGTGGCCGCGAGCTTGTTGATGTACTCCAGCCCCGGATCGATCTGGGGCTCGAAGAAGAAGACGTTGTAGCCGATGACCTTGGCCTTTGCACCGCTGAGGATCTCGGTCATCTTGGCGTGCACTTCGCGAGACCAAGGCCAGCGCCCGATGTTCGCGATGCTTTGATCGTCGATCGCGATCACCGCGATACGATCGCTGGGGACCTGCGAAGTCGACCTGACGCCGATATCGTAGGCTTTGCGCTCGAGGCTCTGTAGCAGATCCTGGCCCGAGAAGACGAGAATGACGAGCGTCGCGAGAACGCCGATGAACCAATCCGACCGCCAGAAATCTGTTTTTTTCATGCCTTCCCCGCGTTTTTACCTTTTATTTCTGGTGGTTAACGCCGATGGATTATCTATTCTACGATATTGAGTAGAAAAGCATATGATTTTTTGGGGACTAATGCCTTTGGACTGCTGCGCTTTTGCGATTGCGCAACAAATGCGCAGCAGCATATTCCATCTCCCCTGGACTCAACGGCGATCCGCGCCGATCCCTTAATGGGAAGCAGCCGAGCCTAGATCCTAGCGCGGCCGAGCAAGCGTCAAGGCGAAAAAAAGCCGCGGTAAACCGCGGCTTGAAGCGTTCTGCCGGTTCGCTCGGTCAACTGCCCAGCACTGCGCCCACCGTCAGGCCCGCAGAGCGAACGAATTCGACCGCATCCATCTTCTTGCCGTCCTCATGGCGCAATCGGGTCACTTCGATCTGCCCGCCAGACGCCGTGATCTTGATGCTCGTCTCACCGATGGCGCTGATTTCGCCGCTTTTGCCGACGACATCGGCGAAGCGGCCGAAGACCACCTTGCGGGCATCGTACAGATAAAGCTTCTTTCCACCGATCGTCGTCCAGGCGCCCGGAGCGGGATTGCAGCCGCGGATCAGATCGTAGATTTGTCCGACCGGCCTGGCCCAATCGATCCTGGATTCCGCGGCGCGACACCAGCCTTCATAGGTGGCCTGAGATTCGTCTTGCACGGTTTCGGTGTGCTTGCCGGCGTATACCAGGTCGGCCGCCTCGACCATTGCCGCCACGCCCATGGGAAAGAGGCTGTTGAAGTAGACGTCGCCCAGGGTATCGTCAGGCCCGATGTCGCAGGTCTTCTGCAAAATGACCGGCCCTTCGTCCAAGCCGTCGGTAGGCCGAAAGATCGTGAGTCCGGTGCGCTGGGCACCCTGCATGATGGGCCAGTTGATCGAACTCGGGCCCCGGTGCTTGGGCAACAACGAGGGGTGGTATTGAATGGTGCCCAGACGCGGAATGCCGACGAACTCCTGCGGGGCGAACAGCAACACGTAGGCCATGACGCCCAGATCCACGTTCAGCTCACGCAAGGCGTTCTGCGCCTCGGGTTTGCGATACGAGGGAAACTGGAACACCTTCAGTCCCTTTTCCTGCGCAGCCACCTTCAACGGGTCGGGTCGCGCCCCTTCCTTGTCCGGCGCGACGAACACCCCGGCGACCTCGTCGCCGCGGGCGAGGAATGCCTCCAGAACGGCCTTGCCAAAGTCTTGCTGGCCTATGATCGCGATTTTCATTCTCTGGTTCCCAAGATGGATGGATGACGGCAGTTCAGCTCTTGACCCGCTTCGGCGGCAGACTGAATGCACCCGAGGCCTTGAGTTGCTCGACGCGGGCCGTATCGTAGCCGAGGACCTGCTGCAGCACTTCGTCGGTATGTTCGCCCAGCGTGGGTGAGCGTTCGATCTTGGCGGGTGAGGCGGAGAGCTTGATCGGCATACCGACGTTGTACCATTTGCCCCGCTGGGGATGATCCAGCTCCACCACCATCCCACGCAGCTTGACGTGCTCGTCCTCGAACAGGTCTTGCGTCGACATGATGGGCCCGCAAGGCACGTCGAGCTCGTTGAGAATCTGCATGAACTCGCGCTTGGTGTACTTGAGCGCAAACTCGCCGATCAGTTGCCACATGTGCGCCTGATTGGCCCGGCGCTCGCCGATCGTGGCGAACTTCGGATCGGTTGCGAGTTCAGGCATGTCTAGCTCTGCGCCCATGCGCTTGGCCAGGGCATCCCATACGGCTTCCTGCACCACGACGTAGATATAGTCGTTGGGACCGCCCGGCTTGCAGTGGATGGCGTTGCCGAGTTGCCCGCCCCCGGAATCGTTGCCTGCGCGCGGCGCCGCACCCATGCCCTTGTGAGTCGGCACGGAATACTCGGACAGGCCGCCATGCCACAAGCGCTGATGGTCGCGCCACTTGACCCGGCACAGGTTCATGACGCCGTCCATCATCGCCACTTCCACGTACTGCCCTTCGCCCGTCTGGTCGCGCTGGCGCAAAGCCGCCAGCAGGCCGATGGCGAGATGCAGCCCCGTGCCGGAGTCGCCGATCTGCGCGCCGGTCACATAGGGCGGCCCGTCGGGCACGCCGGTGGTGCTCATCGCACCGCCCATCGCCTGGGCGACGTTCTCATAGGCCTTGAACTCCGCGTAGGGACCGGACGAGCCGAACCCCTTGATCGAGCCCATCACGATGCGCGGATTGATCTCGTGGATCTTCTCCCAGGTGAAGCCGAACCGGTCGAGCACGCCGGGGCCGAAGTTCTCCATGATGATGTCGCACACCTTCAGCAGATCCACGAAGATCTGCTTGCCCTCGGCCGTCTTCATGTTGACGGTGATCGAGCGCTTGTTGCAGTTGAGCATCGTGAAATAAAGGCTGTCGGCGTTGGGGACGTCGCGCAGCTGCCCGCGCGTCGCGTCGCCCTGCGGCGGCTCGAACTTGATCACGTCCGCGCCCATCCACGCCAGCAGCTGCGAGCACGTCGGCCCGGCCTGCACGTGCGTCATGTCGAGTATGCGTACGCCCTTGAGTGCTTCCATTGTCTTCTCCAGAGTTCCTGCGGCAGGCGGGAGTCTACCTGCCCTCGCCGCACCGATCGTTCTTTATTTCTTCTTCGCGCTCTGCGGATTCAGGCTCGTGATGCGACCGCTCTCGGTGCCGGCAGTCTCGTCGATGACCGCGTTGATCAGGGTCGGCCGGCGGGAGCGGATCGCCTCCTCCATGGCCTTGCGCAGCTGCGCCGGGGTCGTGGCGTGCACGCCGACGCCGCCGAACGCCTCCATGATTTTGTCATAGCGCGCATCCTTCACGAACACCGTGGGCGCGACATCGCTGCTGCCCGAAGGATTGACGTCGGTGCCACGATAGACGCCGTTGTTGTTGAACACCACCACGCACACTGGCAGGTTGTAGCGGCAGATGGTTTCCACCTCCATGCCCGAGAAGCCGAACGCGCTGTCGCCCTCGATCGCGATGACGGGCTCTGCGCTCACCACCGCTGCGGCCACCGCGAACCCCATCCCTATGCCCATGATCCCCCACGTGCCGACATCGAGCCGCTTGCGCGGCTTGTACATGTCGACGATGCTGCGGGTGAAATCGAGGGCGTTGGCCCCTTCGTTCACGAGATAGGCATCCGGGTTGGCCTTCACGATATCGCGCACCACGTTGAGCGCACTGTGATAATTCATCGGCGTGGGATCTTTGGCGAGCGTCTCGGCCATCTTCGCGACGTTCTTGTCTCGACGCTCGGCAATGGCGCCGAGCCACTCGGCCGGCGGCTTGGCCCATTGGGAGCCCATGCCCGCCAACAGCGCGGACACGCACGACCCGATGTCGCCCACCACCGGCGCATCGATGCGTACGTTGCTGTCGGCCTCCTGGGGCGAGATGTCGACCTGGATGAACTTCTGTCCGCCCCAGTCTTTATGGGTCTTGCCGCCCCAGGTCTTGCCCTTGCCGTGCGAAAGCAGCCAGTTCAGCCGCGCACCGATCAGCAGCACCACGTCCGCCGCGGGCAACACGTAGGAACGCGCAGCGGCGGCCGACTGCTCGTGCGTATCGGGCAGCAGCCCCTTGGCCATCGACATCGGCAGGTAGGGAATGCCGCTCTTCTCGACCAGTGCGCGTATGTCGGCGTCGGCCTGCGCGTAGGCCGCTCCTTTGCCCAACAGAATCAGGGGGCGCTTGGCGCTACTGAGCAGATCCAATGCGCGCTGCACGGCGTCGGGCGCCGGAATCTGACGGGGCGCAGGGTCCACCACCTCGATCAGCGAGCGCCGTCCGGCCTGCGCATCGAGGGTCTGTGAGAACAGCTTGGCCGGCAAATCGAGGTAGACGCCGCCGGGCCGGCCGGAGACCGCAGCGCGAATGGCGCGAGCGATGCCGACACCGATGTCCTCGGCATGCAGTACACGGAAGGCAGCCTTGCACAAGGGCTTGGCGATGGCGAGCTGATCCATCTCCTCGTAATCGCCCTGCTGCAGATCGACGATTTCGCGCTCGCTGGAGCCGCTGATCAGAATCATCGGAAAGCAGTTCGTCGTCGCATTGGCAAGCGCGGTCAGACCATTGAGAAATCCGGGTGCGGATACCGTCAGGCAGATGCCGGGTTTTTGCGTCATGAAACCCGCGATTGCCGCCGCATTGCCCGCATTCTGCTCATGGCGAAACGAGATGACTCGCATACCCTCGGCCTGGGCCTTGCGGGTGAGGTCGGTGATCGGGATACCCGGCAGACCGAAGATCGTGTCGATGCCGTTGAGCTTGAGGGCATCGATGACGAGATGAAAACCATCGGTCAATTCTTCGGATTGTGCATTGGCGGTGATGCTCAGATCAGTCATGGGAAGAGGCCTCGCGTTCTCGTCGTCAACGGAACAAATGTCTTGCTCGGATGAGCCGCCGGGCAGGTCCATCCCGGCATGATTGCCAGAATGCACGGCAGACCCCGGCCACCGGATGTGGCTCGTGCTGTACCGACGCGTATCATAGGGGCAATGCGGGATGGCAGCTCTTGACCACGGTCAAGATTCGCCCGAGCCTGCCTGAGGCCGGGCGGGCGGCCGCAGACAAGCGAACCCGGCGGTCGGTAATGGGATCATGGTTATGTACGGCAGAGAAAGAACTGACGATACCGGCTGCCCGCCGGCGACGCGGGCGCCAAGATGACTGCGATCGCGCGACATCCCGAAGCGAAGATCATACGCGTGCAGCTGCGGCAGAACCTCGCGCTGCAGCAGCTCACCGCATCGCAGTGGGACGAACTCGAGCCGCTGCTCGAGATCGCCGAGTACCCGAAGGGGGAAAGGCTCGAACACCAGGGCGACTGGTCGATGGAGCAATACTTCATTCTGGATGGCATCCTCAAGCGGGTGGTCTCGAATGCGGAAGGGCGCGAAATGATTCTACGTTTCGCGGCCGAATCGGACATCGATACGAGCTACGCCGCCTGGCGGCTGAAAACCTCGATCCCTTACTCGATCCGCGCGGTGACTCGTGTGCGTGCCGCCAAGCTCTCCATGGAGGACTGGGTCGCCTTCATGGAGCGGCATCCGGCAGTGAAATCCGCATTCGAGTTTCAGGTGATGAAGCTCATGAGCGAAGTGATGGCACACGTCATTACTTTGCATCTCCTGGATGCGCCCGGCCGCGTGCAGCGGTTCCTGCGCAAACAAGCGCAGCTGGGCGAGCGGCTGCCGAAAAAGGAGCTGGCCTCCTACCTCAACCTGTCCCCCGAGACGCTGAGCCGACTGAAAAAGCGCGGGAAGATCACGGTGCCTTAGCCGCCTCCCGCGCCCTCATGACTTTGGCGACGAGCGGCCACAACAGCATGGTCAATGCGAGCGCGGTCAGCGCCGCGGAAAGACCACTGGAGAAGAATACGAGCGGACTACCTTGGGACAGGACCATCGACTCGCGAAACGATGCCTCCACGCGGTCGCCGAGGATCAGCGCGAGAACCAGCGGCGTCAAGGGATAGTCGAGTTTCTTGAGCACGTAGCCGACGATGCCGAAGCCGAGCATCAGCCAGACGTCGAAGATTTCGTGGCGAACGGTGTAGGCACCGATCGCGCAGGCGACAACCACGACAGGCGCGAAGACCGCAAAAGGCACACGCAGCAACTTCGCGAACAGCGGAAGGCAAGTCAGCGCGAGCATGAATGCCGCGAGATTGCCCAGATACGCGCTGGCGACCAGCCCCCATACGAGATCCTTCTGCTCGACGAAGATGAGTGGCCCCGGCTGCACGCCCCACAGCAGCAGGCCGCCCACCAGAATCGCCGTTGCAGTGGTGGTCGGCACACCCAAGGCGAGCACGGGCAGCAGCGCGCTCGCACCGGCCGCATGGACCGCGGTCTCCGGGGCGACCACGCCTTCCATTTGCCCGCTGCCGAATTTCTTGCCCTCGACCGACAAGCGCTGCGCGATGGCATAGCTCATGTACGACGCTGCAGTGACTCCCCCAGGCACGATTCCCAAGGCGCAACCGAGCAAACCTCCCCGCAGGGAAGTCGCCCAGTAACGCGGCCACTCGGCCCAGGTCTGCAATACGATGCGGGGGGTCATCCGCGCCCGCTTGCTGCGAAGCGCCGGCCTCTCGCCCATCGCCCACAGCACGCCGCCGATTCCGAACAAGCCCATCGCCACCACCAGGAAGTCGAAGCCCCGCGCCATAGTCGCTAATCCGAAAGTCATGCGCAGTTGCCCCGTAGCCGCATCGCCTCCGACCACCGCCAGGGCAAAACCGAGCATCATCGAGGCGATCGCCTTGCTAGGTGAACCCTGGCCCAGACCGACGAATCCGCAAAACACGAGCAGATAGACCGCGAAGAACTCGGGCGGTCCGAAGCCCGCAGCGAAACTCGCGAACGCGGGTCCCAGCAAGGTCAGCAGGATGGCTGCGAACGACGCCCCGGCGAACGATGCAGTGAACGCGGCCGCCAGGGCTTTCGCACCCAAACCTTGCTGAGCCAATGGATGGCCGTCGAAGGTGGTCGCCACCGACCATGGCTCGCGCGGCGCATTGCGCAATATCGCCGCGATGGCCCCAGCAAAAAGGGCGCCCCAATAGACGCACGAGATCAGGATGACGGCCGACGCGGGCGGCAGCGAGATCGTGAGCGGCAGCGCAATCGCCATTGCGCTGGCGCCGCCGAGCCCGGGCAGCACGCCGATCACCAGACCGAGCAGGATGCCGGTGAACATCAGCAGCAAGTGCGTGAGGGACAGCACCGCGGAAAAACCGTGCAGCAAGGCGCTCGGTTCACCCACGTCCGGTCGCCTGCGCGCGGCGCGCTCCCGGCCCTCGACATCCTTGCATACCGCCGCACGGTCGAAGACGCATCAGTAGCCCAAGAAGCCGAGCGGATTCCAAAGGCCTTGGTAGAGCGGCACCGCCAATCCGACTTCGAACAACAGGAAGATCGCCGCCATAACAGCGCTGCCGATGCCGATCGACGCCGCCCTCCCGCGGCGCCCCAGCCCGTGCAGGCACACCGCGAAATAGATCGCCGATGCGACGTAGAAGCCGATCAGCTCGATGACGCACACATAGACGATCGAGGCGACCAAGACCCGGAGCACACGGCGGCCACCTGCTGTGCTCGTCAAGCGCTTCGGGCCGGATACTTCGTCGGCTCGAGCACGTAGCAGCCGCAACCCGGCGCACAAACAAAGAATGGAACCGATGTAGAAGGGAAAATAACCCGCCGGTGGACCGTCGCTCGTCCAGGCCGCACCCAGCCTCAGACTGTCGAAGACCGCCAAAGCCCCGATGCAGAACAGTCCGAGTGCCGTGGCGATTTCCACTCGTCGCGTCGAAATGCCGCGCGAGGCATCGGGGCTGCCGCTCAAGGCGCGTCATCTCCGTATCGTTGCATCGATCCAGTCAAAGTGGCCACGGGGCGCGACAGTGCGCTATTTGCGGCCGGCACCCTTGTTCGCCAGAAAGCCCGCATCCTTCATCAGGCCGATGTGATTGATCTCCGCCTGTTCGATCCACCGCCGATACGGCTCACCGCTCAGGAAAACGGGATTGAATGCCCCATCGACCATGAATTTCTTCCACTCGGGCGTTTCCCGCACCTTGCGAAAGATCTCGACATAATAGTCGACAGTTGCCGGCTGTACACCCGGTGCAGCGAAGATGCCTCTGAGCATGACATAGTCGACGGGTATGCCGGCTTCCTTGCACAAGGGGACGTCGGCCCACGATTTTCCGGCGGCGATCTGCTGCGTGTAGGGCATGCGCTGCGAATCGAATACGCATAGCGGACGCAATTTGCCGGCGCGCCACTGCGCCACGGCCTCGATGGGATTGTTTACCGAAGAATCGATGTGCTTGCCGACGAGTTGCACCGCTACCTCACCACCGCCCTTGAACGGGACGTAGGTGAACTTGGCGCCGGTGGCCTTCTCCAGCGCAGCGGTAATGATATGGTCTTCCTGCTTCGCCCCCGTGCCCCCCATCTTGAACCGGTTCGGCCCGGCGGCCCTCACCGCGGTCAGGTAATCGCCGGCCGTCTGATGCCTGGAGTCGGCATGGACCCACAGGACGAATTGATCAAGTCCGAGCATCGCCACCGGCGTGAGATCCGTCCAACTGAAGGGCACCCCGGTAGCGAGCGGTGTGGTAAAGAGATTCGACAGCGATATGACGAGCTTGTGAGGGTCCGACTTCGCATCCTTGATCGCCAGGAACCCTTCGGCACCGGCGCCGCCCGACCTGTTGACCACGACCAAAGTCTGCTTCATGAACCCATGCTTGTGCACCAACTCCTGGAGCAGCCGCGCCATCTGATCCGCTCCGCCACCGGTTCCCGCGGGCACGATGAGTTCGACCGGTTTGGCGGGCTCCCAGGCGAGCGCGCCCGACACGGGCGCCATTGCGCCGAGCCAAACCAAGGCAACGACCGACAGCAGAGACAGGCATCCGGACTGATGCATCGTTTCCTCCTCGCTCACGCAGCGGGTTTCAGAGGGTGATCGCGGGACGGCGAAGCCAGCCCAGCACCCCGGCGCCAGTATGGCCACACGCACCCTCGACAAGCAAGGGCGACAGCCAGGTTCCCGACCGGGATGGACATCGATGCCTGGGAAGTGCGGCCATCCACGAACGAGCGGGAGTCCGCAAGCGTCCTGAGCAGCAGCGCGGTCGAGAAGAACTCCCGGCCTCGCTACGAAGCGGCAGACTGCACCGGACCGAAAGATGACCGCTGCTCGATCCACCCATGCACTGGATGGATCGCCTGGCCCGAACAGCGAACGTCTACTTGATCAGCGTGACGGGAATGTTGACCAGGTGAATGACCTTGGAGGCCACCGAGCCCAGCAACAAGTTCGAGACGGCGCCCATGCCTCGGGTGCCCATGATGATCTCGGAGATCTGCTGCTCGTTGCAGAAGCGGGAGATCACGTCGGCCGGGTCGCCCACGCTGATATGGTGACGGTAGGCAACACCGGCTGCATCCAGGCGCTGGCGGGCAATCTTCAAAGTCTCGTCGCCCTCTTCCCGGTAGAAGCGATTCAACGTCTCTTGGCCGACAGCCGCGGCCACGTTGGCGTAAGGAACAGGCGGATGCACCGTGATGATGTGGAGCTCGGGCACAGGCTGCGTGCGCTTGACCAAATCGATCACGAAGTCGACCGCCCGAAGGCAACTTTCCGATCCGTCGACCGGCAACAGAAGCTTAGACATAGCGTTCTCGCGAAGATGAATGGGCTAAAGGCAAAACCAGGCTAGGTCTTCTTCTCGTCCGTGGCAAGATCGATGACGCCCTGCTCGGCTTGGGCACGAGCGACCCGTCGGCTGATGATCTTGCCGATGGCCATCACGCCGATTGCGCAAGCGAACGCAGCGACACGGTAGTCACGAATCCATGCCATGTTCACATCGATCCAATCCTTGAGCGCGACATCGCGCACGAACATGTCCCCGGCAATGTAACCAAGCAAACCACCGCCGAACAGAATAATCACCGGATAGCGTTCCATCAATTTGAGCACGATCGTGCTGCACCATACGATGATGGGGATGGACACCAGCAGACCGAAGACAATCAGCCCCACGCTGTCCTTCGCCGCCGCCGCCACCGCGATCACGTTGTCCAGACTCATTACGAAGTCTGCCACGATGATCGTCTTGATGGCCCCCGTGAGCGAAGTGCTCGCATCGATGTTGTGTTCCTCGCTGTCTTGGGGCATGACGAGCTTGATACCGATCCACAACAGCAAAATCGCACCGATGATCTTCAAGTAAGGAATGGCCAGGAGCGTCACGGCAAAGACCGTAAGGCCGACCCGCAGAGCGATGGCGCCGAAGACGCCCCAGAAGATACCGAGCTTGCGCTGCTTCTCCGGCAGGTTGCGGCACGCAAGCGCTATGACGACAGCGTTGTCGCCGCCGAGCAGAATATCGATCGCAATGATTTGCAACACCGCGATCCAAAACTCCGGTGATCCGAACTCCACGATTTTTCTCCCTCCCAGGACGAGCTGCAGACCGAACGGTAGCAGCCTCTGGATAAACTAAGTATGTCTGCGAATATACACGCCGCTTTCGCCGCAGTACAGATCCAGGCTAGCGATCGTCGAGACTAGAACAGACCCACGACCTTGCCGTTTTCGTCGACATCGATCTTCTCCGCCGACGGCACCTTGGGCAATCCGGGCATGGTCATCATGTCGCCGCAGATCATGACAATGAACTCTGCGCCGGCAGCGAGCCGGACTTCACGCACATTGACCACGTGCCCGCTCGGCGCGCCTCGCAGACTCGGATCGGTCGAGAACGACGACTGCGTCTTGGCGACGCAGACCGGATAGTGGCCGTAGCCCGATTCCTGCAGTTCCTTGATGCGATTGCGAACCTTCGTGTCGGCGGTGATCTCGGCCGCGCCATAGACTTTGGTCGCGATCTTGCTCATCTTGTCCCACAAGGTATCACTGTCTTCGTACACGAACGTGGGGTTGGATTTCTCCTCGCACAGCTCCACCACCGTGCGCGCGAGATCGGCGGCGCCTTTGCCGCCCTCGGCCCAATGATTGGCAACCACCACCTTGACGCCGAGCTTGCCCAACCGATCGGTGAGCAAGTCCATTTCGGCCTGAGTGTCGGCAGTAAAGCGATTGACCGACACCACGCAGGGAATCGAATAGGTTTCCTTGACGTTGCGAACGTGACGCTCGAGGTTCGCCAACCCCTTCTCAAGCGCGGAAAGATTCTCGACGTTGAGCAGGGCTCGATCCACGCCGCCGTGGTGCTTGAGTGCGCGCACGGTCGCAACGATGACCGCCGCGTTCGGCTTGATGCCCGCCTTGCGGCATTTGATGTCGAGAAACTTCTCCGCGCCCAGGTCGGCGCCGAAGCCGGCTTCCGTCACGACATAATCGGCCAACTTCAACGCTGCCGTGGTCGCGGTGACGGAATTGCAGCCGTGGGCGATGTTCGCGAAGGGTCCGCCGTGAATGAACGCCGGATTGTTCTCCAGCGTCTGCACCAGGTTCGGCGCGATCTGATCCTTCAGCAGCACGGTCATCGCACCGTGCGCCTTGAGATCGCGTGCGCGCACGGGTTTGCCCTCGCGCGTATAGCCGAAGACGATGTTGCCCAGCCGCTCCTTCAGATCTTTGAGCGAGGTGGCGAGGCAGAAGATGGCCATCACCTCGGAGGCGACCACGATATCGAAGCCGTCCTCGCGCGGATAGCCGTTGGCCGTACCGCCCAGCGAGCAAACGATGTCGCGCAGCGCGCGGTCGTTCATGTCCATCACCCGGCGCCAGGTGATCCGGCGCGGGTCGATGCCCAGTTCGTTGCCGTGCGAGATGTGGTTGTCGATCATCGCCGCCAGCAAGTTGTTGGCGAGCGCGATGGCGTTGAAGTCGCCGGTGAAGTGCAGGTTGATGTCTTCCATCGGAACGACTTGCGCATAGCCGCCGCCGGCCGCACCGCCCTTGACGCCGAACACCGGTCCGAGCGACGGCTCGCGCAGGCAGATGATCGCCTTCTTGCCGATGTAGTTCAGCGCATCGCCCAAGCCGACGGTCGTGGTCGTCTTGCCTTCGCCCGCCGGCGTCGGGCTCATTGCCGTGACCAGGACGAGCTTACCGTCGGGGCGCCCCTTCAGCGTGCCGATGAAGTCCAGCGAGACCTTCGCTTTGTAGTGCCCGTAAGGCTCGAGATGTTCGTCCGCGATGCCCAGCTTCGCGGCCACTTCGACGATGCGCTTCATCGTCGCCTTCTGAGCGATCTCGATATCGGATAAGGCCATGCTTTGGCTCCTCGCAGGTTCGCACGACGCACCCGTGTCGGGTAACCCGGGCGTCACTTCGCAACGGTCGCAACTATACGGGGCGTCGCGCCCGCGCTCTCTTGACCGCGGTCAATTTTTACCGACGGCGCTGCTGGCGCTCAGGCGGTTTCGATGTGTGCACGCGCCTGACCGCCGCCGTAAGTCGACAGCGGCGTGAGTTCACCACCCTTGCGCACCACCACCGCGCAGTACTTGAACTCCGGGATCTTGCCGAACGGATCCAGCACCGGGTTGGTCAGCAGGTTCGCGGCCGCCTCGTAATAGCAGAACGGAATGAACACCGCGCCGAGCGGCGTCCCGTCGTCGGCTCGAGCATAGAGGCTGACGGATCCTCGACGTGAGGCAACGGTGACCACCTCACCGGGATGCACACCCAAGCGCTCGAGTTCCAGCGGATGCATGGAAACCGTCGCCTCGGGCTCGATGGCATCCAGCACACCGGCACGGCGCGTCATGGCGCCGGTATGCCAGTGCTCGAGCTGACGCCCGGTGATGAGGACCATCGGGTAATCGGCATCGGGCTGCTCGGCGGCGGGGATGATGTCGGCAGGCACGAAACGCGCCTTGCCTGTCGCGGTGGGGAAGCGTTCGGTGAACACCACGGGCTGGCCCGGGTCGCCCTCGTTCATGCAGGGGTAAGTCACGCAGCTCTGATCCTCGAGCCGGTCCCAGGTGATGCCCGCGATCGAAGGCATCGCGCCGCGCATCTCATCGAAGACGTCCTCGGGCCCGCGGTAATTCCAGTCGAGCCCCAGCCGCTGCGCGAGCTGCTGAATGATCCACAAATCGGGCATGGCGTCCCCGGGGGCATCCAGCGCCTGCCGCCCCATCTGCACCATGCGATCGGTATTGGTGACCGTACCGGATTTCTCAGGCCATGCCGTGGCCGGAAATATGACGTCGGCGTGATAGCAGGTCTCGGTGAGGAAGATCTCCTGCACCACCAGCCAATCGAGCGCGGCAAGCGCTTCGCGCGCGTGGTGCGCGTCCGGATCGGACATCGCCGGATTTTCACCCATGACGTACATGCCGCGGATCTCCTTGGCGATCGCCGCGCGCAGGATCTCCACCACGGTCAGTCCGCGCTGGGCATCGAGCGGCATGCCCCAGAGCGATTCGAACTTCGCCTTGGCTTTCGGATCATCGACGAACTGGTAGTCGGGGAAGACCATGGGAATGAGGCCCGAATCCGAGGCGCCCTGGACGTTGTTCTGTCCGCGCAAGGGATGCAGCCCGGTGCCCGGGCGCCCGACCTGGCCTGTCATGAGGCACAACGCGATCAGGCAGCGGGCGTTGTCGGTGCCGTGCACGTGCTGCGACACGCCCATGCCCCAAAAGATCATGGAGCCCTTGGACGTGGCGTACATGCGCGCGACTTCCTTGATGGTCTCGGCGGAAATGCCGCATATCGGCGCCATCGCCTCGGGGCTGTAGCCTTCGACCTTCTGGCGCAGCTCGTCGTAGCCCAGCGTACGGCCGGCGATGAAATCGGCATCGACGAGCCCTTCGTGCACGATGGTGTGCATCATGGCGTTCAACAACGCGACGTCGGTGTCGGGCTTGAACTGCAGGTAGCGCGTCGCATGCCGGGAAAGATCCGACCGGCGCGGATCGGCATAGATCAGCTTGGCGCCGCGCTTGACGGCATTCTTGATCCAGGTGGCTGCGACCGGATGGTTGGACGTGGGATTCGCCCCGATGAGAAAGATGAGATCGGCGCGAGCGACATCATTGACCTGATTCGACACCGCAGCCGAGCCGATGCCCTCGAGCAGCGCCGCCACCGACGACGCATGACACAGCCGCGTGCAGTGATCGACGTTGTTGCTGCCGAAACCCGTGCGCACCAGCTTCTGGAACAGGTAGGCTTCTTCGTTGGTGCCCTTGGCCGAACCGAACCCCGCCAAAGCGCGCTTGCCGTGGCGGTCGCGAATCTCGCGCAACTTTGCCGCCGTCAAGTCGAGCGCCTCCTCCCAACTCGCCTCGCGAAAGACTTCCAGCGGATTGGCCGGATCCATGACGAAGTCGGCGCTCTTCGCAATGCCCGGTTTGCGTATCAGCGGCCGCGTGAGCCGCTGCGGGTGCTTGACGTAGTCGAACCCATAGCGCCCCTTCACGCACAAACGGCCTTTGTTCGACGGCCCATCGCGCCCCTCCACGAACAGGATGCGATTGTCCTTTACGTGGTAGGTCAGCTGGCAGCCGACGCCGCAATACGGGCAGACCGAGTGCACCTTCTCGTCGGCGATCTGCATGCCGACCTCGCCTGCGGGCATCAGCGCACCGGTCGGGCAAGCTTGCACGCATTCGCCGCAGCCGACGCAGGTCGAGGCCCCCATCGGATCATCGAAGTCGAATACGACTTTGGCATGGCCGCCGCGGAAGGCGTAGCCGATCACGTCGTTCACCTGCTCCTCGCGACACGCGCGCACGCAACGCGTGCATTGGATGCACGCATCCAGACGCACGGCGATGCCGTGATGCGATTCGTCGGCGGGCGGCTGCTCGCGAGGCACGAAGCGCGGCGTGGACACTTCGAGTTTCTTTACCCACTTGTCCAGCTCCGAATCGAGCCGATAGGCGCGTTCGGGCATGTCCGAGGCGAGCAGCTCGAGCACCATCTGCTGCGATTTGCGCGCACGCTCGCTGGTGCTGTCGACCTCCATGCCCTCGACGGGCTTGCGACAGCAGGAGGCTGCGAGCACGCGCTCGCCCTTGACCTCGACCATGCAGGCGCGGCAATTGCCGTCCGGACGCATGCCGGGCTGATAGCACAGGTGCGGGATCTCGACACCGGCCCGCTTGGCCGCCTCGATGATGGTCTCGCCATCGCAGGCAAGGGCTTCCTTGCCGTTGAGCTTGAAGCGGATGGGTTCAGCAGCCGCCTGGATCGTGGTCGCAGTGCTCATGGATCGACTCCGAATTTACTTGCCCGCCCTACTCGATCTCGTCCGCAAAATACTTGATCACGCAGCGCATCGGATTCGGCGCTGCCTGGCCGAGGCCGCAAATCGATGCGTCGGCCATGACGCTCGAAAGCTCCTCGATCAAATCCTTGTCCCAGACCTGATCGCCGAGCAGGTTCACGGCCTTTGCGGTTCCCACTCGACACGGCGTGCACTTGCCGCAAGATTCCTCGGCAAAGAAGCGCATCACGTTCGAGGCCGCGTCGCGCGCCTTGTCTGCCTTCGACAGGATCACCACCGCAGCCGAGCCGATGAAGCAGCCATGCGCCTGCAGCGTGTCGAAATCGAGCGGCACATCGCCCAGACTTGCCGGCAAGATGCCTCCCGACGCACCGCCGGGCAGATAGGCGTAGAGCTCGTGGCCGTCCTGCATGCCGTCGCAATACTCGTCGATCAGTTCGCGCACGGTAATGCCGGCTGGCGCGAGATACACGCCGGGCTTCTTTACGCGCCCCGAGATCGAGAACGAGCGCAAACCCTTGCGGCCATGACGGCCTTGCAAAGCGAACCACTCCGCCCCCTTCTCGAGGATCTCGCGCACCCAATAGAGCGTCTCCATGTTGTGCTCGAGAGTCGGCCGCCCGAACAATCCCGTCTGGGCGACATAGGGCGGACGCAGCCTCGGCATGCCGCGCTTGCCTTCGATCGATTCGATCATCGCGGATTCTTCGCCGCAGATGTACGCCCCCGCGCCGCGCCGCAGATGAATCCGGGGCAGGGGACAGGGCGGGTCGGCCTGCAGGCGCCCGATCTCGCGCTCGAGGATCTCCCGACAGCCCGCGTACTCGTCGCGCAGATAGATGTAACAGTCGTCGATGCCCACGCAGCGGGCCGCGATGAGCATGCCTTCCAGGAATCGATGCGGGTCGCGCTCGAGATAGAAGCGATCCTTGAACGTCCCGGGCTCGCCCTCGTCGATGTTCACGGCCATGAGCTTCGGCGCAGGCTCGGCACGCACGAGCCGCCATTTGCGGCCGGCCGGGAACCCCGCGCCGCCGAGGCCTCGCAGCCCCGAGCTTTCCATGGCTTGCAGGATCGACTCGATCTCGCGCGCTCCCGAGACGCACTGTGCGAACAAGGCATAACCGCCGCCCGCCCGGTACTGGTCGTAGTCGATATACGGCGCAACCGCGCACCGGACTTCTCCGCTGCGCACGGCCGAGGTCACCGCATCGGCACTGGCGTGAGCGATCGGGTTCTGCCCGACGACAGCGACGGGCGCTTGCTCGCAGCGTCCCACGCAAGGCGCAGGGATGACGCGCACCTGCGGCCCGAAGCACGCCTTCAGGCTATCCAGCAAGCGCTCCGAACCGGCGAGCGCGCAGGTGATGGAATCGCACACCCGCACCGTCACCGCAGCAGGCGCCGTCTCGCCCTCCTTCACCACGTCGAAGTGGTGATAGAACGTGGCCACCTCGTAGACTTCGGCCGCCGCAAGATTCATTTCACGGGCAAGCGCGAGCAGGTGCGCAGCCGGCAGGCAGCCGTAACGGTCTTGAATCTTGTGCAAATGCTCGATCAGAAGATCGCGTCGACGCGGCGCATCGCCGAGCAGCGCCTGCACTTCAACGAGCGCTTGCGGATCGACGGGCCGACCCTTCGGTGTCGCGCGGGCGCGGCGTGTGCCGCGTTGCGCCGGCCCGGCCGGCACGGGCTTGCTGTCACCCATCTCTTTGAACCTTTCGTGGGTTCGTCTTCCCTGGTGCCGCCACCGACCGCCGCCCGACCCCGCAGCGATGACCCGCTGGAGGATCACGGTGGCGCATGCTCGAGACGACTACAACACCGATTTGAGCAACTTGCCCATCTCGGCAGGGTTGCGAGTGCACTTGATACCGCACGCTTCCAGGACCGCGATCTTCTCGTCGGCCGAACCATGGCCGCCGGAGATAATCGCGCCCGCGTGTCCCATGCGCTTGCCCGGGGGAGCCGTCGAACCGGCGATGAACCCGATCACCGGTTTGCGCATGTTGTCCTTGGCCCAGCGCGCGCCCTCTTCCTCGTCCGTACCGCCGATCTCGCCCACCATGATGACCGCCTCGGTGGCAGGATCGTCGTTGAACATGCGCAGCACATCGACATGCTTCAGGCCGTTGATCGGATCCCCGCCGATGCCCACGCACGACGACTGCCCAAGGCCCAGCGCACTCAACTGCCCCACGGCCTCGTAGGTCAGCGTGCCGGAGCGGGAAACGACGCCGATCGGCCCCTTCTTGTGAATATGGCCGGGCATGATCCCGATCTTGAGTTCGTCCGGCGTGATCACGCCGGGGCAATTCGGGCCGATCAGCATGGCCTTCTTGCCCTGCATCCGGTAGCGGGTGTTGAGCATGTCGCGCACGGGCACGCCGTCGGTGATGCAGATCACCAGTTCGATGCCCGCGTCGACGGCTTCGTCGATGGCGGCCGCGGCATAGGGCGGCGGCACGTAGATCACCGATACGTTGACGCCGGTCTTGTCCCGGGCTTCTTGGACCGTCTCGAAAATCGGCACGCCTTCGAACGTCTGGCCGCCCTTGCCCGGCGTCACACCCGCCACGTAGCACGCCTTGCCGTTGGCGTAGGCGATGCCCGCGCTGGTGTGAAAGCGTCCGGTCTTGCCGGTGATTCCCTGGGTGAGCACCCGGCTGTTCTTGTCGATTAGGATTGCCATGTCATTGCCCCTTTGCCGCCTTGACCACTTTCTCGGCGGCATCCGCCATATCGCTGGCCGGAATCATGGCGAGCCCCGATTCTCTGAGTATCTTCTTGCCAAGATCGACGTTGGTGCCCTCCAAGCGGACGACCAGCGGCACCTTGAGCGACACCTCGCGCGCGGCCTCGACCAGCGCCGTGGCGATCACATCGCACTTCATGATGCCGCCGAAGATGTTGACGAGGATCGCCTGCAGCTCCGGGTTGGTCAGCATGATCTTGAAGGCTTCGGTCACGCGCTCGGTGGTCGCGCCGCCGCCGACGTCCAGGAAGTTCGCAGGCCGCCCGCCGTAGAACTTGATGATGTCCATGGTGGCCATCGCAAGACCCGCGCCATTCACCAGACAGCCGATGTTGCCTTCGAGCTGAATGTAGTTGAGTTCGTGCTTCGAGGCTTCGACCTCGGCTGGATCTTCTTCGTCCAGGTCGCGCAGCGCGACCAGTTCGGGATGACGGAAGAGCGCGTTGTCGTCGAAGTTCATCTTGGCATCGAGCGCCACCACGCGTCCGTCGCCGGTGACGATCATCGGATTGATCTCGGCCAGACTCGAGTCGGTCGCGTAGAAGGCCTCGTAGAGCGCCTTGAAGACGTTGCGCGCCTGGGAAACCGATCCTTCCGGGATGCCGATCTTGCGCGCGACATCGTCCGCCTGCGCATCGGTCAGTCCGGCGCGCGGATCGATCGCCACCTTGTGGATCTTCTCCGGCGTCTTGTCGGCGACCTCTTCGATGTCCATGCCGCCCTCGGAACTCGCCATCAGCACGATCCGCTGCGAGACTCGATCGACCACCATGCCGACATAGTATTCCTTGCGGATGTCGGCGCCCTCTTCGATCAGCAGACGCCGCACCTTCTGGCCGTGCGGGCCGGTCTGGTGCGTCACCAGTTGCATGCCGAGAATCGCCTCCGCGTGCTGACGCAACTGCTCGGGCGACTTGGCGATCTTCACGCCTCCACCCTTGCCGCGGCCTCCGGCATGTATCTGGGCCTTGACGACCCAAACAGGGCCGCCGAGCTTGCGCCCGGCCTCGACCGCTTCGTCAACGCTGAAGCAGGCGACGCTCCGGGG
>JALHQN010000002.1 GCA_022841915.1 Burkholderiales bacterium
CACCGACTGATGCGCAGTCGCAGTTCGGCAAGGAAGATCCGGGCATCGACTTCAAGCACGGCATGCTCATCGCCAACGACAAGCCCGAGCGCTATCTTTCGCTGCTGCGGGACTTCGCCAAAGAATGCGTGAACGACATCGCGCGCCTGCGGGGACATCTCGAGCGATCGGACTGGCAAGAGGCTCGTCGCAGTTGTCATTCGCTCAAGGGCGCGGCCGCCTTGGTCGGCGTGGTGCGTATCCACGCGCTGGTCGAGCGGCTCGAACAGGTTGTCAGCGATCCTGCGGCGCGCGAGGGCAGAAAGCAGTTGCTGGACGACATCGAAAAGGCACGCGCTGCGGTCGATCGTTATGTCGTCTCGTCCAGCGCTGCAACTCCATCGGCCGCGCCTGCTCTGGACGAACGCGAGCAGGCTCGCGCGCTATCGGCCGTCTCCATGCTGGCCGAGCTTCTCGCGGCCGGCGATGTTCGCTCGAACCAGGTCGTGGCGGCCTCCGGCGCTTTGATCGCGTCGTATCTCGGCGCGCCTGCCGAGACCTTGAAGCGGCAGATCGAAGCCTACGACTACGAGGCAGCGATGGCGACACTCACCTCGGCACTGGCCAAAAGATAACGAAGGCAAGAATAGCCGCGGCCCAACGGCCTGCGCACGCGAGCGCGCCCGGGGCGCTCAGAGCTCCGAGATGCCGTGACGAATGGCGTAGCGAACCAACCCCGCCGTATCGTGGATATCCAGCTTCGCCATGATCTGCGCGCGATGGCTTTCGACGGTCTTCACGCTGACCTCCAGATCGCCGGCGATCTGTTTGGTGCTGGCACCGTCCGCGATGAGACGCAGTATCTCGCGCTGGCGGGTGGTCAACAGATTGGGCGGGTCGGTGGCCTGGATGCGGCGCAGATAGGCATCGAGCACCTGCCGCGACAACTGCGATGGCAGCCAAGTGCCGCCTTCTTGGACGGTGCGTACGGCACTGATCAGTTCCTGCGGCGCGGCTTCCTTCAAGACATAGCCGCAAGCACCCGCCCTCAACGCTCGCACGACGTGCTCCTCGGTGCTGTGCACCGACAGGATGATCACCTTGATGGCGGGCGATTGCTCTTTCAATCCGCTCAACACCTGCCAGCCCGTCATCCCGGGCATGGTGAGGTCGACCAATGCGATATCGGGCTTGAGCGACTCGCTCAGGCTGATCGCTTCTGCGCCGCTCTCGGCTTCACCCACGATGACGAACTCCGGCTCGCGCTGCAGCAGCATCTGCAGGCCTGCGCGCACCAGCTTGTGGTCATCGACGATCAGAATGCGAACGGCCATGGCTCATCGTCTCGAATAGGCGGTCGGTGAAAGAACTGGGGTCGGGCAGCGCTTGACGCAAGGGCATGGCAACTTGTCCAGTGTGAAGACGAGCCTTCTGGCGTGGTGCATGCGCGGGTTAGGGGCGCTGCATACTGCGTACCCGCGGCGTTCAAGGGCGCGGACTCTTCGATGCGCCATCTCACGAGAGCGCACTTTGGGGATCCGTGACGCCGGCTTCGGCGAAGCCCTTGGCCCGCAGCAGACAGGAGTCGCAGGCCTTGCATGGCACGCCGGAAGGGCTCGGATCGTAACAGCTCAAGGTGAGCCCGTAGTCGACCCCGAGACTCAACCCGTGGCGGATTATATCGGCCTTGGTCATCTTGATGAGCGGCGCGTGAATATGCAACTGCTGGCGCCCCTCCACACCGGCCTTCGTGCCCAGATGGGCCATGTGCTCGAACGCCGTGATGAATTCGGGGCGGCAATCGGGGTAACCGGAGTAATCGAGCGCGTTCACGCCGATGAAGATGTCGCTGGCCTGCAGCGTCTCCGCCCAAGCAAGCGCGAAACTGAGAAAGATAGTGTTGCGTGCGGGGACGTAAGTCGAGGGCACGCCGTGGCTCATCTGCTCGACCGATCGCTGCTTGGGTACCGGGATGTCGCTGGTGAGCGCGGAGCCGCCAAACTGGCGCAAATCGATATCGACGACCACGTGCTTCACGGCACCGAGCTTCTCGGCAACCACGCGCGCCCGATCGAGTTCGATCGCATGCCGCTGGCCATAGCGAAAGCTCATGGCATGGCAGGCATAGCCTTGACGTGCCGCGATGGCGAGCACGGTCGTGGAATCGAGTCCGCCGCTCAACAGCACGACTGCCGGTCGCATCGTAGATTTCAGCAAGTCAGCGCTCCGCTGGAACAAGTTCGTCGTACACGGGCCGGACAGGAGCATCGGAGCCCCGGCTCGGTCCGGAAACCTCTACCGTCTGCATTCGCGACACCTCGCGCAGAACGTCATGACTGCGGCGGCGCCGACTCGGACGCTGCGACGGCATGGGCCCGCACCCGCGCTTCGAGCAACTCCAGATGACTGTCGCGCAGACCCAACTCGCGAAGATGCGTCACCGTCTGGAAGAGGTATTCGCGACACTGGCCGAGCGGCCCGGCCCCGCTGGCCAGATAACGCGCCGTTTCGGCGAGGTCGAGATCGGCGATGTAGCGCTCGTGATCACGATTGACCGCGAACGTGAGTGCCTGCTCGATGCCCTCGGCTGTGCGCGCCGCGGCCCAAACCGGCCGGTAGACCATCGAGTTCATTTCGCGCCGCCACAGCACGTCGAGTTCGCTCATAAGCTGCTCCGGAGCGATACGGTACACCACGCCGTGACAGCTTCCGCCGGGCTCCAGACCGAGCATCAGACCTGGCCGCTCCGGGCTGCCGCGTCCCGTCCGCGCCCACAGGCAGAACTGTCGATGATAGCCATGCACGCGTGCGCGGCGCCGCTCGGCGAAATGAAACGCCGGGTTCCAGATCAGCGAACCATAGCCGAACACCCAGACGCGCTGCGGATCGGGAGCCGTGGCCACGATGTGCTCGATCTGCCGGCTGCGCTCCTCGTCGCTCATGAATTTCGTGCCGGGCGGATGCAGGGAACGGGCAGCCGCCCGCCAGCTGCCGTCGAGGATGGATTCGCGAGTGAGCTTGAAGCCCGTCATGGCACTGGATTCTTGTTCAGGGGCGACAGTCGTCGCTCCATCGCCGATCGCCAGCATCGGGGCGGCGCCTGACACGAGCGTCGCGCGCTGCGGCGAAGGCGATGCGAACTGCCGCCTCTCTCGTTGATCAACGGGGTATGTCGAGGGTGGAGCGGTTCGGTTCTGGGCATCGTTCAAGCAACCAACATCGTGCTCGGCTCACGGGACGAGTTGGCGCAATATGTGGCGCCGATTGTGGGTGTAGGGACGCACCTGCGTCGGCCAACGTCCGCTGTCGACGGCGTTCGCCCAGGCCTCGCTGGTCAGAACCTCAGGGCCGTCGATTTCGAAGATCGCGCTGTAGCGCGGTTCGTCGTCGAATGCGATGTCTCGCTTCTCGCCGCCGAGGATCACGGTCAGGGGCTTCTTCACGTAGCGCGCCACGGACCGAATGCCGGGCACCTGCAGCAGCAGGGGCAGGTGCTCGGTATCGTAGACCTCGTTGAACAAGGCCTCTTTGTCGGCATCGACGTCCATGCTGACGATATAGAGATACTTCGCTGAGGGGCTCACTGAGAATCTCGTGGCAACGGGTCTATGGGGCCTTCGATGGCACTACGGCGCCAGGCTCGCGAAGTTGATACCAGGGGTGCGGGTTGCCCGGCACTTTGACGCGCAACGTATAGACCGAAGTATGCGCGCAGCAGAACAGCGTGCGCAGATCCTCGCCCCCGAACGCGAAATTGACCGCCTGCTCCGGGAATCGGATGGTGCCGATGCGCTCGCCGAGCGGGGTGAACACCCAGATCCCGCCCGGGCCCGTGCAATAGACCCGGCCGAGCATGTCCACCTTCAGGCCATCCGGTATGCCCGGCTCGGCGCCGGTGTTCATGTCGGCGAAGATCCGGCGGCCGATCATCGCGCCGTTCGCATCCAGATCGAGCGCATGGACATACTTGGTCGAGCGCGTGTTGGCCACGTAGAGCGTGCGTTCGTCGGGGGAGAAGGCGAGCCCGTTGGGGTACTCGCAGTGAGCGACGATGCTTACCTCGCCCTGCGGCGAGATCCGATACACCCGCGCGCCATCCCAAAGATCGCCGACACCCTCGGGCCCCGGAATCTCGCGCTCCGCATAGGGCACGCGCTTGTCCGGATCGGTGAAATACAGGCTGCCGTCGGAACGGCAGACGATGTCGTTCGGACGATTGAAGCGCCCGCCCTGGAAACGATCCACCAGCGTTTCCAGGGCTCCGGTGGCGCTCAGGCGAGCCACTCGCCGCGCATCGCCGTCGCAGATAACGAGACGGCCGTGCAGATCGAACGTCGTGCCGTTGCCGCCGGTCGTCTTGGCCACCAATTCGGCCGCCTTGCCCGGCACCAGGCGATACAGACTGTTCGTTCTGAGATCGACGAAGTGCCAATAGCCTTCCGGGTGCCAAAGCGGACCCTCGGTGAAGATGAAGCCGGTTGCGAGCCGTTGCGCTTCGGTGGTCTCCAGGATATCGGGCAAATAGTTGATGAGGGACATAACAGACACTTGGCGTGAAGATCAATGCCCGACTCTAAAGGCGCGGCTCGCGGATCGCAAGGCGAGCGCATGTCTAGGACGAGAAATCGATGCGGAACGCATGAGCGTCAATCCAACCGAGGTAAGCCGGTCGGTTAAGCCCTGATGGCGGACGGCTCAACTCATTACGACGGAGACAAGCAGCCACACCAGCGACAGGATCTGCAGCCAATGCGCCCAATGCAGCCAGCTCGCCCAAGCGCGCGACTCGGGATATTCGGCGAGCCTGGCCCTATATTGCGTTGTCAGGATGAAGTTCGAGAAGGCCATCAGCAGTTCGTTGCTCCAGAGGTATCTGCCGATGGTCGGCGAGCCGAGCTCGGCGTATACCTGCGGCGCTTCGATCCGCAGGACGCGCAAGAACCGTCCGCACAGATAGAAGACCAGCGCCGTCGAGAGGGCCGTGGCCACAAAGGCGGCGCCAGACATGGCGTTTGCAAGCATTCGATCGAGCCGCGAAGAATGAGCTCGATTGTCGCCCCGATCTGCCCCCAGCGTCGAATAGCAGCGACACCCTGGCCGCTTCGACAGGGAAGTCTGCTGGCTGACATGCCGAGGGCGCCGTGATCGCGACCGTGCTCGGGCGCCTTGCTGCTCGCCGAGGCGGGCCTGTTGGAGGGCTGCGAGGCGGCCACGTACTGGGCCGTACACCGACGTGCTGCGCGAGCACTATCCCAGCATCAAGGTGCGCACCCAGAAGGCCTTGGTCGTCGCCGGCGAAAGCCAGCACCTGGTCATGGCCGGCGGCGGCACTTCCTGGCTCGAGCTGGCGCTCTATCTCATCGCTCGCGCGATGGACGTGGAAACGGCCATGCAAGTCGCTCGCATCAACCTCATCGACTGGCACGACATCGGGCAGCCGCCCTTCGCGCGGCTCGCGCGCTCACGACAAGTCGAAGATGCGACCATCGCCCGTTGTCAGCATTGGATCGCGGACAACTACCCCACGCCCTCCCCGGTGGCGGCCATGGTGCAACTGAGCGGCCTGCCCGAGCGCTCGTTCAAACGCCGATTCCAGCAGGCCACCGGCATGCCGCCGCCGGGATACGTGCACACGCTCAGACTGGAGGAAGCCTCGCAGATTGCTCGAGCGCAGCGACGTGTCGATCGAGGCCATCGCCAACGAGGTCGTCTACGAGAACGCCGGGTTCTTCGGGCGGCTGTTCCGGCGCCAGGTCGGGCTGACGCCGGCGCAATACCGACGCCGCTTCGGCTCCATGCGACGCGCCCTGCAGAGCAGCCTGCAGCAAGGAGGTGCGGCAACGGCGAGTTTTCCCGTATAATCCGCCGTCGTCGGCGCGCGGGTTGTTCTTGTATAGCGCGCCGATTCGTTGCAGCCGATCCTCGGCGGCGGCGAGTACCACGCCAGGATCCTTTCCCGGGGATCTGTCGTAGCAGCAGGTCGGATAGCGAAGTACCCGGATAGGCCAAGTAGCTCAGTTGGTAGAGCAGAGGATTGAAAATCCTTGTGTCGGCGGTTCAATTCCGTCCTTGGCCACCAACAATCAACGACTTATAGATTTACTCCCTCGGCCGCTGTGCCGAATTCGTGTCTATAAGCCCATCCAGCAGCTTGGCCCGATGCGCCAAGTGTGCAGGCGATAGGTGCGCATACCGCTGCACCATCGACGGCGTCTCCCAACCGCCCATCTCCTGAATGTCGCTGAGCGAGACACCCTTCTGAGCGAGCCAGCTCGCCCAGGTATGCCGAATGTCGTGCCATCGAAAGTTTTCGATGCCCGCTCGTCGCAACGCCGCCTGCCATGCTTTCGTGTACGCCCGGTTGTAGGGTTGGCCACGATACGTGAACACCCGAACCGGATGCTTCCCGAGCTGACGCCGCAGAACAATCAGCGCTGTTTCATTCAATGAGACGTGGATGTCTCGCCCGCCCTTGGCCTGATCCGCATAAATCCAGGCCGTTCCTGCTTCCAGGCGCGACGGGGCGCTGTTCCGGACCAGGCGGTCGCGGCGCTCCCGGGTTGCCGTGCAGACACAGACGCTCGCAGCCGAGGACTAAGGATTGTCTCGTGTTGTGAAAATACGATTTCGGCGACGTGTCTTGTTGACGTGTTGCCACCTGCGACATATCCTCCGAACATGTCGCAAAACTCCACTTTTGACAACATGAGCGCCGACTCGACTTGGCAACCGAATCGACCTTACAACGAACTGCCTTCTCTGCCTCCCCCCGTCGAACTGGAGACAAAGCCGGTGTTAAAGCAGTGCATCACCGCGCGTGCGGCACTCGCTGAACTGAAACAGGCGGCGGAACTCATCCCGAATCCGGCGATGCTCATCAACACGCTTCCGCTACTTGAGGCCCGCGCGAGTTCCGAGATCGAGAATATCGTTACCACCGCAGACAAGTTGTTTCGACACCTGCAGGCCGACACCGGCGCCGACGCCGCAACCAAGGAAGCGCTGCGATATCGGCGCGCCCTGCTGGAAGGCGTGCAAGCCCTGAAGACCAGACCACTTACGACTCGGACGGCGGAATCGATTTGCACGCAGATCAAGGGCATCGAAATGCGTGTGCGGCGGGTGCCAGGAACCGCGCTAGCCAACGATGCCACTGGCGAAATCGTCTACACCCCGCCCGACGGAGAAGCACGCATTCGCGATCTACTCGCGAACTGGGAGCGCTTTCTGCATGACGAAGAATCACTCGACCCGCTCGTTCGAATGGCTGCCGCACACTATCAGTTCGAGGCGATCCATCCGTTCACAGATGGCAACGGCAGAACCGGGCGCATATTGAACAGTCTATTCCTGGTCGAACACGGATTGCTACCCCTCCCCATCCTCTACCTCAGTCGATACATCATCGCGAACAAGGCGGATTACTACCGCCTACTGCTTGCGGTGACCCGCGACGGTACTTGGGAACCTTGGTTGCTCTATATGCTGCGCGCCGTCGAAGACACGGCGGCGTGGACGACGGCGAAGATTGGTGCGATCCGCAAGCTCGCAGACCACACCACCGAACACGTTCGGCGCAAGCTTCCAAAAATCTACAGCCGCGAACTCGTCGACACCATCTTCGAGCAGCCGTACTGTCGGATCGCACATCTCGTCGACGCAAGAATCGCCGGGCGCCAGGCGGCGTCCCGTTATCTGAAGGCGCTTACGTCCGCCGGCGTATTGAACGAACAAGCCGTCGGCAAGGAAAAGCTCTTCGTGCATCCGAAGCTGATGAACCTGCTCACGCGCGAAAGTAATGCGTTCGATCCCTATCAGCGATAGGGGCCGCCTGCCAGAACTACTCGCACTGCCCCGAAACCGAGAGCGACCGGATACGTGGAGTGTGCTGAATTCGTGTCACAGTCGCCTTCAAATGACGCTGGATTTTCAGTGATTGAGACTGGGTTTGAATCGGCAAGCGCTGCGAAGTGACTGATTTCGTTGCGATTGAAAATTACGTTTCGAGTTGAAATCCTTGTGTCGGCGGTTCAATTCCGTCCTTGGCCACCATCCCATCAAGCCTTCGGACGTAAGTAAGCCCTGACGGCCAGTTACGAAAGCTACCGGGGAGACACCTCCTCCTCTCCCCCATAGTGGGTGCTTCAGCTTCTCTGCAGCAGTCTCTCTCAGCCGCTTTCTTGACTCGTCCGAGAAGCAATAAAAAAATTAATAAACAATAATATAAAACATTCTGTCCAATTTTGGATAATGTCCACTACTGGTGAACATATAGGCTTATTGGACAAATTCTTACCGTCCCTAAGGAGTTGTCCGTTATTTACGTTTGTCCACCTATGTTGGACAATACAAATAAATGGACAAGACTCCTCGAAGCGCGAAAGAATACCAAATCCTCGCCGCTGCCCTCGCGGCGGCGGAAGCGCTCGGCTTGACGAGCGAACTCATCGAGCGCGAGCCTAAGCTCGCCAACGGCCACGCCGACACGCTAGTTCGCATCGGACGAGGCGATCAAAATGCCTTGTACGCGGCAGAGGTAATGCGCGCACAAGGCCCAGCCACGTTCGGCGCAGTCCTAGTACGAATGGAGCGGCTTGGGCCACAGGCCCTGCTCGTCACCGATCACGTGACCCCCGCCCTCGCCGAGGAGTTGAAAGCCCGGCGAATATCCTTTCTCGATACCGCAGGCAATGCCTACCTCGACCAGCCAAACCTCTACATCTGGGTAAAGGGGCAGAAGGCTGCCACGCGCCCCACCACACCGGAAATCGGCCGGGCATTCCAGCCGACGGGTCTCCAGGTTCTCTTCGCCCTGCTCTGCGAGCCGCACGCCATCAATCGGCCCTACCGCGCCCTCGCCGCGATGGCTGGCGTCGCTCACGGCACGGTAGGATGGGTGATCCCCGATCTTCAACGCCTCGGGTTCGCCGCCGACCTAAAGGGCAAGCGAGGTACGCGTCGCCTGTTCAACCTGGAGCAGTTGCTCGACCAGTGGGTGACCGCCTACGCACGCGTGCTGCGGCCGAGGCTGTTGATCGGCCGCTATTTCATTCCCACGATCGAAGGCTGGAAAGACTGGCCTATTGCGGAATACGATGCAATCTGGGGTGGCGAACCGGCAGGCGCACTGCTGACGAACTACCTGCGTCCCGGCGAGCTCACCTTGTATGCAGAAAAGCTCCCAGGCGCGCTCGCCGGCCGCCAGCGATTCGCCCGCGATCCGGCGCCGGCACACACCGCCGTGGTCGAGGTCCGCAAGAGGTTCTGGCATTTTCCGGGCGATTCAGCACATCCCACGATCACACCCCCGATTCTCGTCTACGCCGATCTACTGGCGACGGGTGATGCACGCTGCATCGAAACGGCGAAGATGATCTACGACACCCATGTCACTCGACTTCTCAAACAAGGCTGACCTCGCACCGCTCGGCCGGGTTATGGCTGCACTTCAAGCCGTCGCGATTCCCGCGCAAGTGGAGTTCCTTCTAATGGGCGCTGCCGCCCGCGACATCAGGCTGACCCACGCGCACGGGATCGAGGCGCAGCGTAAGACCGAGGACGTAGACTTCGCCGTCATGGTGAACGACTGGTCGCAGTTCGCATCGCTGCGCGCCAACTTGATCGCAAGCGGATATTTCTCGCCACGCCCCGGCGCAGCCACGCACAAGCTGCATCACCTGAAGAGCGATCTTCCGCTGGACATCGTCCCCTTCGGCGGCATCGAGCGAAGCGATCGAACGATTGCATGGCCTCCGAACGGCGACGCTGTGTTTAGCTGCTTCGGAATTCGTGAAGCATTCGCTGCCACGCAATGGATTCACCTGCCCGAGTGTTCGCCGATACGGGTTCCTTCCATCGCTGCACTCACGATCTTGAAGATCGCGGCTTGGGAAGACCGCAAACAGTCACAGCCCGGAAAAGACGCACCCGACCTGCTCCTATATCTGCGGAGCTACATGGACTGTGACAACTTCGATCGAGCCGCTACCGAACACTCAGACTTGTTCGACGCGGGCGACTACGACCATAACGAAGCCGGCGCTCGCCTCCTCGCTCGCGACATGGCGAACTTGCTGGACGAGCCCGCGATCTCGTTACTTCTGAGGATCCTCACGCCCGAAGCCGACGAGCGCGGGGCGCTGCTCCTAGCCCACCAGTCCGGCCTAGATCTTGAACAGGCGCGTCGGCTCATCGCTGTGGTCTGTAATGAACTGGCGTCGAGGGCATAAAGAGCCGGTGCCTCAGACACCAGTTATGCCAGACACGCATTTCTTCGTCGTTTATACGACCCCAGGGTGTGCTGAATACGTGCCACCGCGCCACGACGATGGCATTGATTCTCCATCGACTGCGATTGGTTTTGAATCGGCAAGCGCTGCGAAGTGAGTGATCTGATTAGCAACAACAATTGCGTTTCGAGCTGAAAATCCTTGTGTCGGCGGTTCAATTCCGTCCTTGGCCACCACCCCCTGCCTCCGGCAGGCTCCAGAGCGTTTCAGCCCCCGGATTCGAACCAAAAAAAACGAGCTGTTCGGCTTTCCGCTAACCTCTTGTTCCATCGACTGACAGAGCAAAGAGGGCAGCTTTCGGGTTACCCGCATATCTGATGCCAAGGATGCCTGCAAAGACGAGGCAGCCCGTCCTGGACCGAGATCCAGAAATCAACGACTCGCCCCGTAGCATCCGAAGTCGGTCGCTTATCCGGGTTTCCAAGGCCCCTCAGGCGGGCAATACTTCTTTCTCATCCTGCCATCCAGCGAAGTGAGGAAGCTACATTGAGCGAAGCGCTCCAGATTCGGCGTCGCGCCGACAAACTGAAGGACTGGATCGCGACCATGGTCGTGGCCCTCGTCATGGCCGGACTTTGCGCAGCGGTCGCCGTAGTCCTGGTGCTTTTGGTCGGAAAGTTAGTAGGCGACCCGAACTGGTATCGCCCATGGGTAGACAAGCAATTCGGCATGGTAGTGACGTGGATGGAAAACCTGCCATTCGTCGGTGAGTTTGCGTCGGCCGCTTCGAAGATTCCGAATCTGCTGCCCCAGGAGAGCCCTTTCCGCGACCTGCTGGCGTTGCTGGTGTTTTTCTCGATCCCTTGTCTTGTTCCGGCCAAACGAGTGGGCCCGACGCTGATCGCTCGCTACGACGTGGAGGCGCTACGCGTGGCGCCGCCCTCCGAGTTGGGAAGCCGGTGGGCCGGCCTGCGGGGGGATGAGCAGAAGCGCGTCTGGGCCGAATTGCGAGCATGGTGTTTCACCGGGGTGGGCAAGGGTCGCTCGCCGCGGCTGCGACCTTGGGTCATGCCGCATGTCGAAGAGCGTTTTTCGATCGCCGTCCTGACCGGAGTCGACGGCCCAGAAAAGTCGCATATGGCCGAGGCATTCTCGCGGGAGATCGACGGGAGCAATCGTCTTGCAGCGGCCCCGAACGGGCGCGCGCGTCTACTCATTCGCCTGCAGACCAAGCTCAACGACTGTGTTTGGTGGCGCGCGCGACAGACCGACGATCCCTGGGACAGCGGCTACCTCGTGGAGGACCCGGCTGCGCGTCTGCGTTTGAAAACGTTTCGGCCACGGCGCGCGACCTTCCTAGTTGCAGACCAGTTGTCCGCATCGGGCTTGACGCAGTGTATCGACGATCTCATGGCCCACCGCACCGAATTCCCCCATCCGGTACGCCTGCTCGTGGTTGATTGCGTCTTGCCAAGCGCGCTGGAATTGCGCTGGCAGGATGAACGACAGCGCTGGACCAGCAGCAGGAACGACCTCGGCCCCGTTACGATCCTGCACCTGTCCGATGCTCGGTTCGGCGCCGAGGAGTTCCGCAGCTTGCGGGGAGCGCATGAAGTTCCGGGCACGGATGAGAAGTGAGCGGTGCTGGTCGATGTGCTGGGCCGCCAGCCCGTTTTTTCGAGCAAGGCATACGGGGTTTGTTCAGGAAGAGGCTCAGCGCTTACGGCCCCTTCTCGGGGGCGCACCCAATGCGTTCGGCTCCCATCAGAGCTGGGCGCGCTGGCACACGCACTCACCAAGCTGAGTCGCGTCGTGCGAGGAGTCACCCTAGCAGGGGGCCCTCGGGTTCCGGCCAACTACGCCGAGCCCCCGCCTCCGCCCTCCAATACCGAATCCCTGGCGCACCGTCCTGGCACTCGGGGCAACGCCGCTCGTGAACGTCCGATCCATTAGCACCATAGACGTAGCCGCATCTGAGGCACTCCATCCGATAGACGTACTGCAGGTGATCCGTGCCTTTCACCTTCAGCGTGCCATGACACTGCTGGTCGTTCTTGTTGGTGTATCCGATCTCGGTGGTCCCCCCTGTTCCGGATACGAACTTGCAGTTCTCCATCGCTAACCTCACCGATTCCATTCGTCCGATAACCGCTCGGCCTGTTCGAGCACCAGGCGAATCGCCTCCTCCTGCTGGTCGGGTGGATACTTGTAGCGGCGCAGGGTGATGCGCACCAGGTTACGCAGCCGCGCGCGGACGCTTTCGCGCTTCTGCCAATCCACGCTGGTGCTTCCGCGCAGCTTTTCGGTCAGCTCGAACGCGATCTTCTTCAGCACCTCGTCGCCGAGACCGCGTACGGCGCTCTCGTTGTTGGCCAGCGCATCGTAGAAGGCCAGCTCCGATTCGTTGAGCCCCAGTGCCTCGCCACGCGTGGCGGCTTCGCGAAACTCCTTGGCCATCGCAATCAGTTCTTCGATGACCTGCGCACTTTCGATGGCGCGGCTTCGATACCGGTTTAGCGCGGCTTGCAGGCGCTCGGCGAACTTCTTCTCCAGCACGACGTTGGTCCGGCTGCGCGACTTCACTTCGTCGTTGAGCAGCTTCTGCAGCAACTCGATCGCGAAGTTCTTCTGCGGCAGTTGCCGCACCTCTTCCAGAAACGCATCGGACAGCAGGCCGATGTTGGGTTTGTCCAGGCCGGCCAGCTTGAAGACATCTTCAACGCCCTGCGCGACCACCGCGTTGTCGAGGATCTGCTTGAGGACGGCATTCCTGCGGTCCTGGTCGAGCTTCTTGTCGGTCTCCGTCGCCTTGGCGATCACGATGCGGATCGCCTGGAAGAAGGCGATCTCCTCGCGCATCCCGATGGCGTCGTCCAGGGTGCCGCAGAGTGAAAACGCCTTGGTGATGTTCAGCACGACATCGAACCATCGCTTCTTGCCGTCGTCCAGCCCGAGCACGAAGTTGGCCACGGGCAACAGCAATTGCGTGGGTTGCGCGCGATACCCCGAGTAGTCGATCCCGTGCAGCATCGCACGGGCCACTTCCATGAGTTCCTTCAGCTTGGCGAGCGCCTCGGCACTGTCCCGCGACGGCTGGCCCTTGCCGCGGCTCTCGGTGTAGGTCTTCAGCGCGCGCCGCAACTCGGCCGCGATGCCTATGTAGTCGACGACGAGGCCACCTTCCTTGTCGCGGAACACTCGATTCACGCGCGCGATGGCCTGCATCAGATTGTGATCGCGCATGGGTTTGTCGACGTACATCGTGTGCAGGCAGGGCACGTCGAAGCCGGTCAGCCACATGTCGCGGACGATCACGAGCTTCAAGGGATCTTTCGGGTTCTTGAACCGCTTCTCCAGCAGCTTCTTCGCCGACCCAGAGTAGACATGCTGTTGCAGCTTCGCCGCGTCGCTTGCCGAGCCGGTCATCACGATCCGTATCGTTCCGTCCTCGGGGCTGTAGTGACTGGGCTTGTCGGCATCCTTGCTCGGCACCAAGGTGCCTTTCCAGTCCGGTCGCAGTTCGACGATGGCATCGAACAGATCGACACAAATCTGCCGGCTCATCGCGACGACCATGGCTTTGCCGTCGGCGGAAGCGAGCCGCGCCTCGAAGTGCTTCACGAGATCGGCAGCCACCTCCTTGATACGCGGCTCGGCACCGACCAGCTTCTCCAGCGCCGCCCACTTGGTCTTCGCGGCCTCGCGTATGGCGACGCTCTCCTCGTCCTCGAAGATCTCCTCGACCTGCTCGCTCAACTGCTCGATCTCGGCCTGATTGATGTCGAGCTTGGCGAGCCGGCTCTCGTAGTAGATCGGCACGGTCGCGCCGTCGTCCACCGCGTCCTGAATGTCGTAGACGCTGACGTAATCGCCGAACACCGCGCGCGTGTCCTTATCGGTCGTCTCCACCGGCGTGCCGGTGAAGCCGACGAAGGTTGCGTTCGGCAGCGCATCGCGCAGATGCTTGGCGAACCCGTACTTGTACTTGCCGGATTTCTGATTCAGCACGGCGCGAAAGCCGTACTGCGAGCGGTGCGCCTCGTCCGCAATGACGACGATGTTGGTGCGATCGGTCAGCTTCGGAAATTGCTCCTCGTCATCGGTCGGCGAAAATTTCTGCACCGTGCTGAAGATGATCCCGCCCGAGGCGCGCTCGGCGAGCAACGCACGCAATTGATCCCGATCGCCTGCCTGTTCCGGCGTCTCGCGCAGAAGCGCGTGCGCCCCCATGAAGGTCTGGAACAGCTGCCCGTCCAGATCGTTGCGGTCCGTCACCACGAGCAGCGTTGGGTTGCGCATCTGCGGCTGCTGCATCAGCTTGGCAGCGAAGCACACCATCGACATGCTCTTGCCCGAGCCCTGCGTGTGCCACACGATGCCGCCCTTGCGAGAACCCGGCTCCACGCGTTTACCATAGGTCGCGCGTTCCTCGCGAAATTCGCCGGTGGCCGGCGGCACCTGAGTCGCCGCGATCACCGCCACGCGCACCGCCTCGCGTACCGCATGGAACTGGTGATAGCCGGCGATCTTCTTGATCAGCCCGTCGTCGCCCTGCTCGAAGAGAACGAAGTAGCGCAGATAGTCCAATAGCAGTTCAGGCGCGAAGAACCCGCGTACCACCTTCTCCAGCTCGAACTCCAGCAGCGGCCGGTCGTTCTCGTTGCGGATCGTGCGCCATGGCATGAAGCGCTCGCGGTTGGCCGTGAGCGAGCCTACCCGTGCATGCAAGCCGTCGGAAATCACGAGCGCCTCGTTGAACACGAAGAGGTCCGAGATCTCGGTCTTGTACGTGTCGAGCTGGTCGAAGGCCGACCAGATGTCCGCTTGGCTAGCCGTCACGTTCTTCAGCTCGATCACGCCGATCGGCAGCCCGTTGATGAAGCAGACGAGATCGGGCCGGCGCGGCTGCTTGGTGCCCTGCACCGTAAATTGATTGATGATCAGGAAGCGGTTGTTCTGCGGATGCTCGAAGTCGATCAGCCGCACCTTGTCGCCGCGCTTGTCGCCCTCCTGCTCGACCTCGACCGGCACACCATCGATCAGCGCTTCATGGAAACCGCGGTTGCTTTGCACCAGCGAGGGCTCGTGCAGCGCTTCGATCCGGTGGGCCACCTCGTCGAGCACGACCTCCGGCATGCCGGGGTTCAGCCGATACATCGCCTCGCGCAGCCGCCGGCCAAGCACCACCTGGCGGTAGTCGGCGCGTTCGGGCGTGTCGCCGTCCGGGGCGAGATCCGGCCCGTGCCTGTATTCCCAGCCGGTGTCCTGGAACCAGATGAGTGCGAGCTGTTCGAGCTGGTCTTCAGTCACCCGGCACCCCCTCGATCAGGGCCTGCGTGTTTATCGATCCACTGACGGCCCCAGGCGGTGAGCCGGTAACGCTGCCTGCTGCTGCGCGGCTTGTCGGGTTGCGTCATCTCGACCAAGCCGAGGTCGATTGCCGGCAGCAGGTACGCTTTGCGAAAGTGCTCGCTGTCCTTGAGCCCCAACGCCTCCTGCAATGCTTGCCGACCCAACTCGTTCGGTAGGGCGAACATCAGCCGCCCGACTTCCGGGGTGACTTCCGGGGTAACTTCCGGGGTAACTTCCGGGGTGCTTGTCGGACGCTGGGAAAGCCCCTTCCGGGGCGCGTCCAGCCCTTCAGCCACCGTCGGCCCCACCGACGTCCTGAACGTCACCGTCACCACGCCGCCCATCTCCGAATACTCGGGCGGTGCGATTCCGTATCGGCGACACGCCTCGATCACCCGGTTCGTGCCGCGGCCCCAGACCTCCACCGCGCCGGTGCGATGGAAAGCGCCGGCGATAAGCGGGTTGCGCAAAATCGACGAATGCTCCTGCGACAGCATGGCTGCGCTGATGCCGGTCGGAAAATCGCCCACGCTCCGCACTTCGATACGGTCGTCGAACACGGCGATGGCCACATACGAAGCCGCGCGACTGTAGTCGCGGTGAATCACTGCATTGACGATCGTTTCGCGCAAAGCCTCCGCCGGCACCGGCTGCCGATCCTCGCGAAAGATGCTGCCCTTCGGGAAATGCGCCGCCAGAGGCAAGGTACGATCCAGCCACGCGATGGCCTCGCGCACCATCGCAAACGCATGCATGTGCTCCTGCTTGTTGTCGAGGATGTCGCCGATGATCGTCGTGCCGCGGAAGCGCCCAAGCTTGAGCAACCCCTGTGGGTAGTAGGGCAGGAAGCGCGTGCCGTATAGGATTTGCGCTGCCTGGGTGATCTGCCCGTCGATGCGCAGGCCCAGCCGATCGAGGATGTCGCCGACGTGCATCGGCGTGCCCGCCGAGAGCCTGCGCTGCGCAATCGCCGTTTCGCGCGTGCGCAAGATCTCTTCATGGTCGAGATCTTCCAGACGCACGTTCACGGCGGGCTGGTTCTCCCAGCGATGCAGGCTGTGGCTGCGATCCAGCAGCGCACGCTCGTACGCCTGCTGCGGCATCACCGAGGTCGTCGAGCCAACCCGACGATACGGCTTGCCCTCGAACACGAAAGGCGCCGACTGCCGCGCCGCCGGCGCATCGAGGACGAGCACTTCGCGCCCGTTACCCAGCGCCACGCGGTCCATCTCTACCGGAGCCGCAGGCTCGAACCTTGTCAGCATGGCGGCAATGTCGCGCAACGTGCTGTCCGAGACTTGTTGCCCGACGAGCTTGCCGTCCGGTCCGACGCCGATCAACACCCGCCCGCCGTTGCCGTTTAGGAAGGCGCAAAGGGTTTCGCCAGTGCGGCGCAGCTCGGCGGTGGAGCGCTTGAATTCGAGGGTGTCGGATTCGCCGGTGCTGGCCCAGGTGGCGATTTGGTCGGGGGTCGTCATGACTAACGGCACGCAACTGCTTCGAGCGGGACGCGGAGTTCGCCCGAGAGGAGCCTAGGTAGCAACAGGTCTCGAATCCGAGCAAGATTGTCGGATTGCGCACTCGAACTTACGGACCATCTTCTGAGTACACCAACGTAGAGTTCAAAACTGCGAAGTAGTATGTCAGATGGCAACAAGAGTGGCACGGCACCAAGAATCGCGGTATTCAGATTTGGCATCGTTGCACCCACTGCATGCTGCACGAGCCATCGTCTCGTAGTAGGTAGGTCTAGGGCTTCTGACAAATAAGCCTGCGAGGGCCAACTCTCACCGAGTCGAACCAGCAAGCACCCGGTTCCGCAAAGCCACCCATGCTCTCGGTCGCTGATCAACGCGTGACGCTCGACATCTCCTCGCCGACTATAAACAACATCTCCGGGTTCAAGGACGTGACGCGCCAATCGCGAAGCTGTCTCCGCAGTGACGCGCGCAACTCGTGCAACGGAAACGCGACGGTTCGAAATGTCCTGCGGCATGACGACCGGCACACCTTCAGGAACATAGTCCGCGGCATGCAATTGACTTCCGAATGGACCCGTTTGAATTACACCACCGCAGCGCTTCGCCTCAGCAGCGAGCGTGCTGTAAGTCCACCCCTCCGGGATCTCACCGAGTTCGGAGTCGACGAGGCGGTCGGGAAAGAGGGCGAGCAGTTCGGGAGTGAGACCGAGGCGGCGGCAGATGGATTCGGGCGGCTCGCCGCTTACCTTGGCGCGGACGGGCTCGAAGTCGACAAACCAGGACTGGAAGATCGTACGCGCGATTCCCTCCAGCGTTTCGTTCATGCGGCGGTTCAGTTCGATCTTGTCGTCGAGGGTGCCGAGGATGTGGGCGATGCGCTTGCGTTCCCCTTTATCGGGCAGAAGGATCGGCAGTTGCGCCACATCCTTCAGATTGAGCGTGGCCTGTACGGTAGTGTTCAAACGCCCATAAATCATCTCGCGCGCTTCAGGTGCGTTAAGCGCGAGCTTCACCCAATATGCGCCGACACATTCTCGGACAGGCACAACTGCGACAGCTCTGGCAACATTCCAACCTTTCATCTCAGTAGGTACTACTGCCGCTTCACCGACCGTACCGACAAGCGTTAGGAGCAATTCACCACCGTTCAATCGAGTTCGCGCATACGTTGCTTCGATCTCCGACGCAACTTTCAAAGGCCGATCGGTCGCAATTCGACCGCCGCGGATGTCAGCGACTCGAACGATGGGCACACCGTCGGCCAGATGAGCGCCAGGCTGAACTATGCCGTATGAGATCCCGCGCCCCTCAGCAAGAAGCGAGGAGAGCGGCTGAGACTTCCACTCACCCCCCATATCCCAACCTCGCCAAATTCTCCCGAATCGCCCTCTCCAGCCGCGCACTCTCCCCGAACTGCTCGGTAAGCTGCTGCGTCAACCGCCCCATCTTCTCCTCGAACAGCTCCCCGTCCGCTACCTGTGCCGCCGCGCCCACATACCGCCCCGGCGTCAGCACGTAGTCGTGCTTTCGGATCTCGTCCAGCTTCGCCGCCTTGCAGTAGCCCGCCTCGTCCGCATAGCCCTCGCCCTGCTTCCACGCATGGAAGGTGCCGGCGATCTTCGCGATGTCGTCGCTGCTGAAGTCGCGCAGCACGCGGTCTTTCATGTAGCCCAGGTTGCGTGCGTCGATGAAGAGTGTTTCACCCGCGCGGTCGCGAAAGCCGTTGCGCGCCGCCTTGCTGCGGGCGAGCACCCAGATGCACGCGGGGATCTGCGTGTTGGTGAAGAGCTGGCCGGGCAGCGCCACCATGCACTCGACGAGATCGGCCTCGACGATGGCCTTACGGATCTCGCCCTCGTTGTTGGTGTTGCTGCTCATCGAGCCGTTGGCGAGCAGCAGCGCCATGCTGCCCTGGGGGGCGAGGTGGTGGATCATGTGCTGCATCCACGCGAAGTTGGCGTTGTTCGCCGGCGGGATGCCGTACTTCCAGCGCGGGTCGTCGTCCTTCACGCCGGCGTTCCACTCCTTCATATTGAAGGGCGGGTTGGCCATGATGAAGTCGGCGCGCAGATCCGGGTGCTGGTCGCGGGTGTAGGTGCTGGCGGGCTCCTTGCCGAAGTCGTAGTCCATGCCGCGGATGGCCATGTTCATCGAGGCGAGCCGCCAGGTGGTCGGGTTCGATTCCTGACCGTAGATCGAAAGCTGCCCCACGCGCCCGCCGTGCTCCTCGACGAACTTCTCGGACTGCACGAAGAAGCCGCCCGAGCCGCAGCAGGGGTCGTACACGCGGCCTTGGTAGGGCTGCAGCATCTCGACGATGGTGGTGACGATGCTCTTGGGCGTGTAGTACTGCCCGCCCTTCTTGCCCTCGGCCATGGCGAACTCGCCGAGGAAGTATTCGTAGACGTGACCGAGGATGTCCTTCGCCTTGAGCGTGCCGTGTCGAAAGGGGATTTCGGCGATGAGGTCGATCAAACCGGGCAGCGCGGTGTCGATCTGCTTGCGGGCGTAGTCCTTGTCGAGCACGCCCTTGAGCTTGACGTTCTCCTTCTCGACCGCATCCAGTGCATCGTCGAGCAGCCGGCCGATGCCCTTGAACTCGTAAGTGCTGGTCTTGCCGTTCTTGACTTCGAGCTTGGCGCCCATCGCGACCTTCGCGTGCGCCTGGATGAAATCCCACCGCGCCAGAGCCGGCACCCAGAAGACGTTCTTCTCGGTGTAGTAGTCACGCGCTTCGAGCTCCTCCGCGATCATTTCATCGGCATCGTCGCCGAGGTAGTAGTCGTGATTCGGGTCGCGAAAGGCCGCCTCCAGTTCGGCGCGACGTTCCTTGAAGGCATCCGACACGTATTTGAGGAAGATCAGGCCGAGCGCGACGTGCTTGTAGACGGCCGCATCGAGCATCGGCAACAGCTTGTTCGCCGCCGTCCAGAGCTTCTTGTCGAGGTCGTTGAGGAATTGTTGTTCTTGCGGGTTCATGACTCGTCTTCGATGGTCGGCCCGTCAGGCGACGAACGCCGCGATTGCCTTGGCCCGATTGCAATGCGCAATGCTGCGCGCCCCTGAGCCAGGGACAATACCGAGAGCCTAGCTGCGACGCAACAGGCGACTCACCGGATTGCCGAGAGCCCGGTCCTCGAGGGCCCGCTCTCGACAGCCTCGACCTGTTCCATGAGCCCACGAGACTGAAGTCCGGCCCGACTAGCCTGCAGACTGTTCCTGCGCCGCCGTGATGCCAGCGCCGAAGACGAACAGGAGAACACTCGCAAGTAGACTAAGATGTCCTAGCACGATACACCGATGACGCCACTCTGATGCCGATCACTTATCTCTTGGTGGATTTCGAGAACGTGAAGCCCACGGCTGCCGACGTCGCGCAGTTGCGGGGCGAGCATGTCAGGCTTTGGATATTCCGAGGGCCGCACCAAACCAAGTTCGATGCCGACATGGTCGAGGCATGGCAGCCTCTCGGCAATCATGTGAGATTCGTTCAGAGCAAGAAGTCGGGCAAGAATGCGCTGGACTTCCACATCGCGTTTTGCCTGGGCATGGTGCATCAGGAAAACGTCGCCGCGAATCGCCTCGCGCGCTACGTCGTCGTATCGAAGGACGGCGGCTTCGACTCGCTGTTCGAATATGCTCGGAGCGAGCGATGTCACGTTGCTAAGGCGGCGACGATACGGGAGGCGCTTGTCGTGGCCGAAGCCATGGACTTCGTTCAATCGGCGACCGAAGTCGCTTCGTCACTCAGGGCCGATGTGCCAGCCACTCGACATGACCCAGTAGAGACGTCTTCGGAAGCACCTGTTGCGAAGCCCAAAGCACCGGCGAAGAAGTCCGCCAAGAAGACAACCTCCAAGCGCGGCACGATGAATGCCGGCGATGTTGCGAAGGTAGTCGACTTTCTGCGCAAGCAGTCGAAGAACCGGCCCGCCAAACGGACAACGCTCGAACACCACGTCGTGCATATTCTCGGCAATGAAGTGACCGAGCAAGCGGCTCAGGCGGTGGTGGATCGGCTCGTGAAAGACAAGCAGATCATCGTGACTGCCAAAAAAGTCGAGTACCGGCTTTCGAAAAAGTGACCCGGGATCGGGTGATCGCTCCCCTCCGATCGTCAACGCCTCCGCTTGGCCCCGTGCACAACTCGTTGCGAGCCGCGCACAGGCGGTCGGAACATGTCATCGAGCGCCGGCGCATGAGGCGGGTGCATGGGCTGACCGCCTTGTCCCGCTACGAAAGGCGGGGAAGAGTTCGCCTGATACGACCCCTCCTCATCACCCAGCAGCAGAGCGATCGTATGCCTCGCTGTGAACCTTCTGTCTTGGTCGCGACAGCAGGCTCGGATCCCGAAGCACTACGCTGAAGAGATAGGCGCGGTCGGCCGGCTAGCCGTTCGGGGTTTCGTCTATCGGTCGCGTACCCCGACATTTCGGGTAGTCGGCACAGCCCCAGAAGTCGCTGCCTGCATTCACACCGCGCTTCGCGGTTCGCCGAATCATGGGCGTGCCGCAGGAGGGGCAGGCGAGGCGCGAAGTGCTCTTTCCGGAGGCTTGCCGAGGCGTCTGCGTACGCGGTGTATTCCCAGCTGCGGCACCCGTTGCTTTCGAATCGCGGAGGAACGCCTGCAAGAGCGTACCATCCACGAGTTCGATGTTTCGGCCCGCCACGAAGTCGACTGCTGGCTGCGTGAACTTCCCCGATGTCACGACGTAGCCACCGGTTGCGCCGGAGGCAGCCATGACGCCATACAGTTCGCGGACCACGTCGACGCCGACGTTGAAGGCACGCCAGTGCTTGCACTGAACGAGAAACTTCTCGCGCCCCTTCTGCAGAACGAGATCCACGCCGCCATCGGCACCACCGCCACCCGTCTCGCGCGCCTCAAACCCACGTCGTCGAAACCCTTCCGCAAGTAGCTTCTCGAAATCGCGCCAGTCCATCGCCGCGATCGCCTGCGTCGCGTCGTTTCCCGTCGCATTGCGCAGCAGTTTGCGGCGCGCAGCTCTGTGGTAAGCCGATGTCGCGGCACCAGCGAGGCACAGCAATGGCAGCAAATACTGACCGACGGCGGCAACGGCGTTCATTACTGCAAAGGCGGCCATTTCACCCACGCGAATATCGGCCGGCACCGGCCGACTCGAAAATGAGTGGAGCAGAAGGTAGAAACCAATCGCCAACAGCACCCCGCCCCACCAGGGTAGGAAAGCCACGATTTCGGCGATGTCTCTTGCGGTGCTGACCTTGGCACGTCGTGACATTTGAAGTTGCGCTACGAATGATCTAAGTCGACGTTAACGGCACATGCGCACTGCGGTTGATCGAAGGCGCATGTCGCCGCATTCAGATCCATACGATCAGCGCGCCCACCACCAACGCGCCGCAAACTGCGCCGAGAAAGAATCTGCGGTCGCGTTTCGACCACGGCGGCGCACGCATGGCCGTGGCAGCATCCTGTTTGCGTTCCGGGGCGTTGCCGGCATCCAGGATGGCCGCGTCGATGACATCGCGGCTGACGCCGAGATCCGTCGCGAAACTGCCCGGATCGTTGATCGCGCCGGTTCTGGCGGCGAGTCGCATCGTCGCCGCCAGGGAGTCGAATTCCTTCGCCAGCCCGCGCGCGGGCAACGCGTAGCCGGGCAGGGTCGGGGCGCCGTCGCCAGTACGCGACCAGGGCAGTGTCTCCGTGAACGGATCGGCCATCCATTCCGACGCCAGCTGCGGCCCGGTGGCCGGCACCGCCGGCGGCACGCTCGACGGCACACCCTGTTGCAGGCAGGCACGCAAGTCGGCGGCCAGTTCGGCGGTGCTTGCGTAACGCTCGTCCGCCGACTTCGCCAGTGCCTTGGCAATGATGAGGTCGAGCATCGGCGGCAGCGCGGGATTGAGCGAGCTCGGCGGCGGCGGCATGAAGTTGACGATCTGGAACAGCAGCGAGTTGACGTCCGCGCCGTTGAAGGGCGTCTGCCCGGTGACCGCTTCGTAGATGATCACGCCCAGCGAGAAAATGTCGGCGCGGCCGTCGAAATGCTTGCCTAGAACCTGTTCCGGCGACAGGTAGCGCGGCGAGCCGAGCACGACACCGGTCTGGGTGCGCACCTCGACGGTGCGCATGCGGGCGATGCCGAAATCGGTAATCTTCACCCGGCCGTCGCGCAGGATCATGATGTTCGCCGGCTTGATGTCGCGGTGGACGACGTCGTGTCGGTGGGCGTAGCCAAGGCCGTCGGCGACCTGCGCCGCGATGTCGAGCGCGCGATCCGCAGGCAGTTCCTTCCCGATGATCAGGTCGCGCAGCTCGCGGCCTTCGAGGAACTCCATCGCCATGTAGGCGAGATCGCCGCTGCGGCCGATGTCGTGGATGATGACGATGTTGGGATGGTTGAGGCCGGCGGCGGCGCGGGCCTCGATGGTGAAGCGTTTCTCGTAATGCTCCATCTCGCCCGGATCGAGCGCCATGTTGATGGTCTTGATCGCCACCGTGCGCTCGAGCATCGGATCGACCGCGCGGTAGACCACGCCCATCGCGCCGCGGCCGATTTCCGCGGTGACCACGTAACGACCGATCTGGGCTGGCTGTTCCATCGTTCGAAATCGTTCAGCGGCCGCCGGCAACGCTGCGATAGACCGGCCCCCAGGTCGGGTGCCCGGCCTCGGCCCGCGTCAGCGTGAATTTGGGATCCGCGTTCAAAGCATTGTTGAATTCCTGGCGGCATTGCGCGATGCGGTCCGTGACGCAATAGATGAAAGCCAGATACTTGTAGGCCCGGGCCTGGTCTGATCGCGACGCGAGCCCGGCCGCCAGCGCCGACTGCAATAAACGCTGGGCCTGCGCGTAGTTGCCGTCCTCGTAACGACTGATGCCGGCCTTGAGCCGCGACTCCGCGCTCGGCGGCGGGCTTTCCTTCGGTTTTTCGCGCGGTGGGTCGAAGTCGAGCGCGTCACTGACGCTCTTGAAGCCTTTCTGCACGGTTTCGCAGCCGGCAAGCAGCGGCACGAGCAGCAGCAAAACATAGAACAAACGCATGGATTTCCCTAACGGAACCGGTGCTCGATTCTAGTGGCTACCCCGGGCTGGACCTCGACCACCTGCAGGTAGGAGGCAAAGCCCGGATTGCGCACTTCGACCTTGTAGATGCCCGGCGTCAACGCGATGTCGCGCAGCGGAGGCGAGACGCCGTACTTGTTGCCGTTGATGACGATCTCGCCCCAGGGCAGCACCGCCAGGCGCAGCGTGCCGGGGGCGGCCTCCTTCTCCGCGGCGACGGGCTTTTTCGCCAGGCGCGGCGCGGGCCGGGCGTCGGAACCCGGGGCGGTCGCGGTGTCGGCGGCCAGCGGCTGTGCCGGCAGCGGACGAGGCATGATCACCGTCGATGCCGCGAGTTCGTCCTGGTTCTTGACCCGCGCATCCGCGCCCTGGATCACGGCCCGGATGCCGATGGCGGCGAGCAGGATCATCCCGACCGCAAGTCCGGTGGCAAGCGGCGGACGGCGCATCACCTGGGCGCACGCGACATGCGCAGCATGGGTCAGCTTGCCTATCGCCGCAGCGCCAGCCCCACCCTGGGGCGCGCGTTCCGGCGCAGCAGCATCACCCAGCGCGTAGACCTCGTGTTCGCGCACGTGTTTGTCGGTGCGTGAACCCTCGAAAGCGAACAGCAGGGCGTAGTCGGGTGACAGCGCCGACACCACATCGTAGTACGAGCGGGACACGAACACCTGGTTGATGCCGGCGAAACTCATGATGCGCTGAGCGACGTTGATGCCGTCGCCGATGATGTTGGGCTGGCCGTTGATATCGCGTACCAGACGCACCGGACCGAGGTTGATGCCGGTGCGCAGTTGCAGAGAGCCGTCGGTGCGCAACGCGTCGCGCAGGGTGATCCCGAGGAACAGCGCTTCCTCGGGATCTCCGAGGAAACTGACCGCCGCGCCATCGCCGGTATCGAGGATGATGCGATCCTTCACCGGCACGTCATCGAGCGCCTGCGCGAGCAGAGCATTGAGCCGTTCCTTGATCTGCATCTGATCGGCCACCGACCTCTTCGAATACCCGACGATGTCGACGAAGACGACGCTGCAGATTAGGGTGCGTTTGCTCATCGCGGATTTTCGGGGGCGGGTTGCGTCGAGCGTCTAGTGGGTGCGCATGCCGGACTGGCCGCCGGAGTCGTGCAACAGGATGGGGAGCCCGGGCACCTCGCCGCTGGCGGCGAGCCCCACGACTTGCGACAGGTCGAATTTCATCTAGCGCGGCGCGCGCTCGGACTCAGCCTGTCGGCACCTTCGACGTGTTCGGCATTGGCAATGCAGGCGACGCGGAAGTCGGTCTTGGAAAAGTCCTCGGTCAAGATGGTGGTCGGTTGAGTTGCTGCTTCCACGACGATCTCCTGGTGCTGTGCAAGGCGCGGCAGGGACCATGGCGCCGGGGTACACGGTTCGAGGCTTTCCCGGATGCTGGCGACGACGGCTTCAATCTGTTCCGGGGCTGACGCGGGTCAACGAATGCTGCTCGTTGCGAACCCAACGAACTTGTCCAAGTGCGGACGGCGGATTGTTGCGGACAAGCCCCTGCCAACTTAGCGGTTTTATAGTGAGAAATTGCTCTGCAGCTTCGGCGGCTATCGGAAGCACGGACTCGACCTCGACAGCAAGCAGGCGAATCCCTTCAGCGCCCTACTGCATGAAGCATGCAGTTTCAGCCTCGCGGCTAACTTTTGGTCATTGCTAACAGCATGGTCTTTTCGTTTTTTGCTTCGTCCCAAGATCGTTGCTTGTCAGGATATTAGACCAAAACATGCGAATCGGTTTTTCAGGGCATCGGTTTCGCATGCCGGCACTGTATCGCCAGTGCTTCGAGCGGTCAATGCCGCGGTGTTCGGCGAAAATGTTTGCTTCTCGACGACTGTCTGAGCTCGACATCGTCGCCGGCGGCACGAATTCTACGCAGTTCGCACAACGAGCGAGCGCGAGCCGAGCGCAACCATCGGCTCTGCGCGCAGCCTCGGAAAGCCTGGAGCGGAACCGCACGTCAGCACTGCATTGTTCGAGAGCGTGTCGCAGCCCGCGCGCGAACGTACCTAGTTTCCGCCGACTGCTCGGGTCGGCAGCGATTCGACGCAGCGAGTCGGTGTGAGCCACGGCCGAGATGATGAGATTCCCGTTGTCGGCGAGGCCTATTGTTCGCCGGTCGAAAAGGTGGTCGGTGCTGGGCATGAGCGACCAACCGTTTTCTCGGTCGAGCCGTTCCTAGGGGTCTAGTCAAGGCGCCTAGGTCAAGCTAGATTCTCGCCGTACGTTTTCGCGCCGCAACCGGACTTACCCGAATTTACTCGAACTTACCGGAGGTAACATGCCCGATCGCCGCACGTTCCTGTCCCTCGTCGCCGCCGGCGCTGCGCTGCAGCCGCTCGTTGCGCGCGCTCAGGAGCGCTTTTCTCCCTTTGTAGGCAGCAACCCGGAGAACGTCCGCCGCATGGTCGAACTCGCCGCACCGCGCAGCGGTGAGACAGTGATCGACCTGGGCTCCGGCGATGGCCGGATCGTCTTTGCCGCCTTGCAGGATCGTCCGGGGGTCCGGGGACTCGGCGTGGAAATAAGCGCCGAACTGGTGCAGAAGTCGAATGCGGCTGCCAAGGCGCAAGGTCTCGGGGATCGCGTGCAATTCATGCACCAGAACGCGTTCGATGCGGACCTCGGCAAGGTCGATGTCATCTTCATGTGGCTCTTCCCGGAGTTGATGCGGCTGCTGCGGCCCAAGATTCTCGCGCAAGCGCGCCCGGGTACTCGCGTCGTCGTGGCGACCTGGGATCTCGGTTCATGGACTGCGGACGCCGTCGACGACGCGGGCGGAATGACGCCCGCCATTCGCAAATGGATCGTCCCGGCGCACATCGAAGGCGGATGGGAATGGGAGGCGACGGTGCAAGATCGCACGCATCGGTTCAGCGCGCTGTTCGAGCAGCACATGCAGAAGGCCGAAGGCGTGGTGCGCGTCGGCAATCGCCGCGAGATATTCCAGCACATGATACTGCGTGGGGAACAGATCAACTTCAGCTTGCGGATGACGCTGCCGGGGCTGGGCTTCACCAACATGATCTATGCCGGCAGCGTTCGCGGCGACAGCATCGAAGGAACGATCGATGCGCAGATTCCGCGTCCCGGCGACGACGAAGCGATGGACGAAGTGCGTGTGCCGTGGCGCGCCCGGCGCACGACGACTCTCGGCTACTTCGCGCCGACCGGGACGAACATCTCGTGAGCCCCTTGCGATCGAGTGCGGTTTTCCAAATGGACGACGGAGGCAGCGCATGAGTCTGACCGGGGGATGTCATTGCGGCGCGATTCGATACCAGGTCGACGGCGATCCGTTGACGCACGCGTTGTGTCACTGCACGGATTGCCGTCGTCATGCCGGCGCGCCCATGGTGGGATGGACCATGTATCCGCAGTCGGCGCTCCGGGTGACGAAGGGCCTGCCCAAGACCTACGAATCGTCGGTGCACGGACGACGACAGTTTTGCGGCGACTGCGGCACGGGGCTCTTTTATACCAACGCGCAGGTGTTGCCCGGAATCATCGACGTGCAGAGCGCGACCTACGATGATCCCGAGGCCGTGCCGGCGCGGATGCAAATCCAGGTCGCCGAGCGCATCGGCTGGATGGCGCACGCGCACGAGTTGCCTGCGCACGAGCGCTTTCCGTCGAACCTGTAGGGGCAAGGCCGGTGGGTGAAACCGGTGATAATGACAGGCTCAAACCGTCTTCGAGCGAACGAAACTTTCGCCGAATACCGTGAAGTTACCGCTCCGAGCAATAAGATGCAGCGGCAGAAAGCAGAAAAAGGTGCTTTGAACCGCCTATAGACCGATTGCATTCGAGCTGCGGGACTGGCGCGTGCGCCTCGCCAGCCCGACAGCGAAGAGGCCGGCAAGCATGAGCATCCACTCATGTGGCTCAGGAACCGCGGTGACCTGGAATGCGCCCCCGGCGAAGCTGGTCGCAAGGGGTGCGCCGCCGCTGAAGCCATCGAATACGATGTTGTCGAAACTCCCCGTATGGCTCGCGAAGGTCAGTATGTTCAGCGCGTCGCCCACAGCGGGCACATAGCTGCCGCTGCGAAGGATGCGCAACGTGCCGTCCAAGTGCAGAGCGCCGCCGACCGCGATGACGTCATACTGCCCCGTGCCCGTGCCGGCGATCTCGATCATCAGCACGCTGCTATCGGTCAGCGTCAGATCGCCGCTGATGGCCAATGTGCCGGGCGAGAGGCCTGGGATGATCGTACCATCGCTGACGATGCTGCCGTCGATGCTGCCATTGCCCGTCAGCGTTCCCGTCATCCCGAGGTGAACCGACGCCGCCTTCACCACCCCGCCGTCGGCGACGTTGAGCAATCCGTTGCCGCCGGGGTTGTTATCGTAATCCCGACCCACCCCCAGGAATGCGCCCATATCCAACCTCGAACCGGCGCCGATGACGTGCAGCGTTCCGCTGCTGCCGGCAGTGAAACCGACCGAGCCGGTGCCACTGCTTGGGAAACTGACCTGGGCACCGTCCGAGATGGTCATCGTGCCGGTGCTGGGCGTCACCCCGCCCGTGATGTCGCGCCCGATGCTCAGCGATGTAGTCGCGCCGGTGACGTTGTAGCGTGTCGCGGCGCCGGTGATGATGAGCGTGCCTGTGCCGCCGGCCTGCGTCCCGGTACCGCCGACGCTGGTCACATGCCGCTGCGCGCCGAGCGTACCGTCCACGTTGATGACCGCGCCGCCACTGATATTCGCTACCCCGATGCCGCCCCGCCCCACAGACAAACCCGCGCCGAATTCATCCGCCGCCAGGCTCTTGATGTTGATCGTGGTACCGGGACCAGCGACGTTGAGCGTAGCGCTGCTACCTGGCGCATGGCCGACGGTGAGCCGGTGCCCGGGAGCGACGACGGCGCCGTCATCGATCGTGAGCGTTCCGCTGCTGCCGGCACTTCGCCCCAAACGAAGCGACATGTCGATGCCGGAAATCGTAACGGCGGTGCCTGCGCCTGAGATCAATCCGGAGAACGAACCGCCAGTGGACGTGGCGGCGCCTCCGAAATTGAGTGCACCGCCTGCGGTTCCGACATTCGTGATGACCAACTGACCACCGCTCTTCACGTAGAGTGTGCCTGCACCCAGGCGGGCGACCGTCATGCCGAACCCTTGGCCATTCGAATCGCTGAGCAATTCGAGCTTGCCGCTGCTTTCGATGGTGAGCGTCCCCGTCGAAAGCGCATCGCGCCCGACGGTGAGCCCTCCCGCGGCAGCGGTCGCGCCACGGGCATCGACTGTCATCTGTGCCCCATTGCGGATCGTCAATGTGCCGACGCCATCATTGCGACCGACACTCACGCTCGCGCCGTCACCTATATCGGTACAGCAAGTGGCTACGCCGCCGATGTCGAGCGCGGAACCCACGCCGTCGACGATCACCGTACCGGTCGCACCCAAACCCACCTCCGTGACGCCTGCAGCATTCTCGCGCCCGCGGCCGATTCTCAAAAACGTACCACCGCTCACGCTGCCCCCGCTGTTGATCATCAGTCCACCGGTCGTTCCTGCGCCCATACGACCGACGTTCAACACTGTGTTTTCGCCGAGGAACTCGATCTTTGAACCAACGCCCGACACGAGCACGGTACCGTTTCCCGGGAGGACTGGGCCCGAGGTGAAATTGGCACTGCCCACTGTCATTTGCGCGCCGCTTTCGACCCCAATGCCCGAGCCGGCATCGCCGATCTTCACGCGGCCGCCATTGATGACATTAAGTTCCCCGGTTGACCGGTAACCGACAAGCAACTGCGGCGTAAGGTCTGAGCGGTTGACCAGCAGCGTACCGCCATCGACGTTGACAGTGCCATGGCTGCCGGGGAACTGCGCGATGATGGAGGAGGTTATTCCATTGCCCAGCGCCGACACGGTCCCACCGGAAAGGATATCCAGCACGCCCGCGCCGGATCTGCCGACCCCCAAGCCTCGATCGGCCGTCGCCAGAGAGCCCGCGCCGCTTACGGTCAGCGTGCCCTCACCCGAGGCCGTCTCCCCGAGGTAGAAATTGCGGCCGGCGAAGGTTGCGCCGCCGATGATCGACATCGTACCGACGCCGACGTTACCGACTAACAGGTTGGTAGCCGTACCGATATTCGTGCTGCCCGGACCGATGCCCGCGGGCGAGACGTCGCCGGTCACACTGATCGTTTGCGCCAAGGCACCCGCGCCACTGAGCGCGATTCCCACTGCGATTGCGATGGCCGAGATATGCCGGATGCCGTTCGATTGCATGACCCACCTCCTGGGATTATGACGTGTGACCATCGCCGATACCGCTGCCCGACAATCTGCTTTCTACGCCTTATGTTGGCGGCAATCAACACGAGAACGCATCCACCAAACGGATGACATAATCTTTGCGGCAGGTCCGCTGGCCTTCGGCGTCGCAACTTCTGATCGGATTGGAGGGTGTTTGGCACCGCAGCATTTCGAGGCACGGGTTCGTGCAATCAGTGGAGTCGGTCGATCCGTTCACCAGAATGAACCGATCTTCGTGTCACTGCGCTCGCGCATCAGCCCGATCGATGCCTTCGCCGGTCCGGCTGGTAAATCAACCGATATGCCGCGGGGATCACGAACAAAGAGGGCAGCGGTGCACTGAGCATGCCGCCGATTATCGGAGCCGCAATGCGCTGCATGACCTCGCTGCCTGCACCGCGCCCCAGAACAGCGGCAGCAGCCCGGCGACGATCGTGGCTACGGTCATCGCTTTCGGCCGCACCCGCAGCACCGCACCTTCTCGAATCGCCGCCAGCAGATCGTCCTCGCCGTCGCGCCCAGCCGCCACGCGCGCGGCCCAGGCCTGCTTCTGGTAGTCCAGCATGATCACGCCGAACTCCGCCGCGACGCCGGCCAATGCGAGCGGCAGCGTGGCCATGACCAGCAACGATCTTCGGGAACCGGTGGCCACCGGCCCGCATGCACTGATCGCGGCAGTCGCGCCAATTGAGTCAACCGCTCGTCACGCGCGGTTGCTTCACTCGTTCACAGGCGCGGCGGAGCCGCTGAACTCGGGGCCGCTCAGCGCCCCGGATACTTGCGCGGGATTGCCGAGTCCGGCGAACTGCGCTGATCCGAACAGCCCGAACTGCGAACCCACGCCGGCACGCTTGCGCCATGCATCGAGCAGGCGACCGACACCGGAAGCCTCAGCGCCGGATCCGCTCGCGATCACGCAGCGAGTCGGCTCGGCCCCTGGCGTCTCGGCACAATCGAACTCCAGGCAGACCGAAGCCGATTCTTCCCCTTCGGCAAACTCCACCGGCCCAAGCCGCAGACTCTTGTGCTCGCTCGACGCCACCCGCACCAAGGTACGATCGGCCGCGAGCGCGCGCAGTTCGGCGGCCAGCGGATGGCGGATCCGTCGGTCGATCACGCTGATCGGCGAGAGCTGACCGGTCAGGATCTGTGCTGCCCAGCCGCCGTCGATCTTCGCCGAGCGCTGCTCTCGGGGATAGATCGGTGCCTCGCCCTGAGTCCCGCTTGCCTTCACCACCGAGATCAAGAACCGTTCCGGCTCCTCGATGAGTTGCACCCGGTAGCCCGCGCGGCGCAGCATCGCGTCGTCGGTATCGAAGGTGTGCGCGAGATAGCTCGCGGTACGACGCGGATGCGCTTGGTCCAGCGCACGTTCCAGCGCCTGAAAATCATCTTTGCCATCGACGTCGAAAGCCAGTTGTGGCCCGTCGCGATCCAGTCCGTTTGCCTGGTCCTTGCGAGCCGCATTCTGGGCGCTCGCGTGCACCGGGGCGTCGGTGATCAGCGTGCTCAGGAGCGCATCGAGCGCTTCGGCATAACCGGCTGGGGTCGCCATCGGCGCCACGCCGGTTTGCGAAATCTTCGCCAGATGCGCCCCCACCTCCCGCCACAGGCCCGCGAACGCTTTGGCGGCCGGATCGCTCGCATCGTAGATTGCAACCGGTGCGCGCCGCACGCTCACTTGCTCGACGCTGCTCGCATACGGGATCTGTTCGCGAAGAAACAGCTCCGGATGCCGCTCGGCCCACTGCGAGAGGCTGCGATGCAATGCCTTGCGACGGTCCACCATGGAGACGAAGGGCAGCAAGGCGGGCGCATCGTGGTTGAGGGATTGAGCGAGGCGCAGCAGCGTGCGCATCGACAGGGTGCTTGGAATCGTCGGCACGAGCAGCACATCGGCGCACGCAATGACGGCTTCGCTCAGCGCGGAGAAGCCGGCAGGACAATCGAGCAAGACCAAGGCATATGCCTCACCGAGCTGCTCCAGCATTCGCTGCATCACGCGCTGCGGATGCTCGAGCTGATCCAGGAAACGATCCAGGTTGCGATACGAGAAATCCGCCGGTAGCAAATCGAGGTTGCGGTGATCGGTCTCGCGGATCGCCTCGATGAACACTTGGGCATCCCGCAACGCCGGCTTGCCGAACTGGGCCACCTCGGGCTTGACCCGCAGGGCGAACGTCGAGGCGGCTTGCGCGTCGAGATCCCACAGCAAGGTCTTCTGTCCGCTCGCCGCTGAAAGATAGGCCAGATTGACAGCGCACGTCGTCTTGCCGACGCCGCCTTTCATGTTGTACACCGCGACGATCGTCATTGCACCAGCTCGGTTAGATGTTCCATGTGAAAGACTCGCTCGAACGCAACGCGCGTCGCAGCCTCGCCGAAGAGCAGCAACTGCTGGTTCGCGGGCTTGCGCAGCGCCTGGGCGCGGCGATCGGCCAGACCGGCGAGCGCTTCGGCCGCGTGCCGCATCGAAGTCGCATCGCGCCCCGTTTCGTTTAGCGTCGTTGCGTAGCGACGAAGCCAGCTTGCCTGCACGCAAGCATCGTTGAATTCGCCCAATACCGCCTGCAGCCGTCCCAAGGCACGCTGAATGGTCGCTACATCCTCGGCGTCATGCAGGTTGGCGGTCGTGTCGATCAGGTACCGCAGTTGTCTGGCATCGACGCGGATCCGATGCAGTTCGTGTGCCGGGGTATCGTCGCGCACGTGCTCGGTGCCGGAAAGCGTGCGGCGGTAAAGCGACCACCCGCTCTGGGAGACGACCGTCATGAGGGGCAATGCATCGCACCCCACGCCGGGCCGCATGCACGGCTCCTCGGAGAGGAATGCCGCCCATCGGTCTGCCCACTGACGGTAGCGCTCGCTCGTCAGTGGCTCGACGAGCGCCTGTTGGGCTCGGGCGCGCTCCTGCTCGAGCTGCGCAAGGATCAGGCGTCGTTGATCCTCGTTCAGAGCCTTCGACGGCGAGCGCAGCCCGTGCAGCAACACGTCGAGATCGCGCGCAGGCCCGGTGATCCGCCCAAGCCACGCGAACTCCGTCTTGAAGCGATCGACCTCAGCCTGGGGTAGCCCACCTTGGACTTGCTCGAGAAGCGTGTGGCAGCGCCGCACAGCGACCCGAAAAGCATGCAGGCACTCGCTGTCGAGACCGGCCAGGACGCCCGGATGGTTGGCGACGATGATGCGAAAGAGCTCTCGGTGCATCCGCAGCAAACCGATGTCGGCACGCACCGCGGGCTCGAGCTCGACGCGATAGGCCGACATGTCTTGCGGCAAGCTTGCACCGATCGTGCGCAACACATGGCCTTGCAGCGCGAGCTCGCTACGCCCGATCCCCGGACGGCTCTCGATGATCGCGATCGGCCCCGCGCATTGCTCGTCATAGCCGCGCAAGGCGTTTAGCGTGAGAAGAGGCTGCAACGACTGCCATGAAGATCGTCGCTTGGGCAACCGTGCTCGCCCGGCAACGATGTCGAGGCGGGCGATGACCTTGCGTGCCTCGTCCAACACATCGAGCTGCACACCGTCTTGCTCGGCTTCGGCGAGCGGCAACAAAGGGCGCGCTCCGATGATCGGTTCGATGCGCTGTCGCACGGACCCCGGCGGAAGATCCCATGCAAACTGCACCGCGCCGCTGACCGCGCACCCGACGCGCATCCCGCCTTGTCGCCACTGAATCCGGCGCCCGCCGGCATCCGCGGTCAGCGTCAGGCATGCGCCCGCACGGCCAACGCGGCCATCCGAAGTATCGAGGAATGTTATGCGCCGGCGCGCAAGCAGCCTCCGGCGCACCGTCAGCAGTGCTGCAAGGCTCTCGACAATGCGTTCGACCGGCCAGTCTAGGCGCGCTGCGTACCGGGCTTCCAAGGCCAACAACGTGCTCCAGCAGTTTGCGTGGTCCCGTGTGTCACCGAGCTTGCATCAGCGGGAACTTCCACCGGACAAGTCGAATGTGTGCACAGCGAAGCAGGAACCTAGCTCAAGCGATGGCGCAATTCAAGCGTTGCGCAAGATTCCATCAACATCCGGGCCCGTATCGCAGGCGGGGCGTGGAAGAGCGAGCACCTGCTCGGCTTGCCGCTTCACCCCGATCGTCCGGAAAATCTCTGTTCCACGATGCTACTTACATAGGCTACACTTTTGTCGTGACAGCCATCGAACGGCGATGCCCGACATCGTCCGCGAGCGCGTCATCACAAGGAGGAGGAACGGCATGAAGGCACTATTGCGCCTTGCGGCGCCCGTCGTCTATGCGCTGTGCGCTTGCGGCACAGCTTACGCCCAGCCGTACCCCACCAAGCCTGTGCGCGTCATCGTCCCGTTTCCGCCCGGTGGGGCCAACGATATTGCTGCGCGCATCGTCTTCCCCAAGTTGTCCGAGCTGATGGGGCAGACTTTCATCCTCGAGAATCGCTCCGGCGCAGGCGGCACGATCGGGTCCTCGGCCGTCGCGCAATCGAAGCCCGACGGATACACGCTGCTCATCCAGACGGTCGCGTCCCACGTGGCCAACGCGCATCTCTACAGCAAGCTGCCCTACGACCCGTTGCGCGACTTCGTCGGCGTCAGTCCGATGGGACAAGTCGCAGCCGTGCTGACGGTGCACCCATCCATGCCGACGAGGTCGGTGAAGGAGTTCATCGACCTCGCCAAGAAGCGGCCGAACGACATTCTGAACGGACACTCGGGCATCGGCAGCTTCACCCACCTGAACGGAGTGCTGTTCCAATCCCGCGCGGGCATTCAGATGACGCAGGTTCCGTTCAAGGGAGGCGGACCGGCCGTCATCGCCCTGGTCGGGGGGCAGACCCAAGCCCAGGTAGCTGCGATCAGCGAGCTGATTTCCTTCATCAAGGCGAATCGCGTGCGCGGGCTGGGCGTGACCACTTCCGCGCGCGTCCCGCAGTTGCCCGACGTGCCCGCTATATCGGATACGATTCCGGGCTATGAGTCCGTGACGTGGGTCAGCGTCTTCGCGCCCGCGGGGACACCCAAGCAGGTCCTCGATCGACTCAACGTCGAGATCGCGAAGGTCTTGAAGGATCCGGGGACCATCGAACGATTGGCAGCCCAGACGCTGGATCCTGCCATCCGATCCGCAGACGACCTGGACAAGCGAGTCCGTGCTGACTACGACACGATCGGCACACTCTATCGAAAGATCGGCGTGAAGCTCGACTAGTCATCCTCCGGCAGCGGCTGCAGGCTTACTTACTGCGAGCCGCTCAAGAGGGCTCTTCGAGGTCTTCGGCGAGATCTCATCTTGCCGCGCCATCTGCAAGTGGTTAACGCCAAAGCCGGAATCGATCCTGGCGAGCATCCCCCGCCGACGGGTATCGGACGCACGCCCTTTGCGCGCTCTACCCGCCCCTTGTGCCAGGCGCGATTCGGGCTTGGAGGAGCAACGGGCAGTGGTGTTCCATGGCCTGTACGTTTCATCGAGAGCGATCCTCCGCTCCACGACGTCGTCTAGCTTAGGATCTCCGCCCGAACTACCGAACTACTTTACCGCCCGCCGCTGTGCCCGCGACCAGTTGAGATCGTTTTCGCCCCCGCCCTGCCCGACGAGATCTTCGGACAGCGCATCCCGCAACTCCCGATCCTGCATCGCGACCGTATGCTCCAAGAACGCGTTGGCGCGCGACAGTTTCTGGTTGACCTGATCGACGTTCTCCAGGCGCTGTGCAAGCTGGCGGTCCTTGAGCTGAAGCGTCCGAGCGGCACGGCGCACGATCAAGAAGAGAAAACCGTACAGGACGGCCAGACTCACGACCACGGTGATGGAAGTGCGCCACCGCTCGTCCTCGATCCGACCAACCAGCTCGGTCACATCACTGTAGATTTCCAGGACAGCCACCGGCTCTCCGGCAGCGGCCTCCCGGACAGGAATATATGGTGAGAGGAGATTGCGATTGGCGATCTCGCCGTTGAATGCCGAGAAGCGCTTGCGGAAAGTAAGCTCGCTGGCCGGCTTGCCGGCGCGTGCCTGACGAAAGCCTGCGTTGTCGCGCTTCGACTCGCCGATTTGCGCCGGATCCGAGGAGAACACGGTCAGGCCGTCCAGGTTGTAGAGCTTCACCTTGACCACGTTCGTGCCGCGCACGAGCGACTGCACGTCGGCTCGCAGACTCGCAACCTCGGGCCGTCGCCGGAGTTGATCGGTCGGCAGGGCAGAAGCATCCGTCACGAAGGCCGCGTGCTTGGCCCACAGCGTATTAGCGAACACTCGCGCCAATGTCATGCTCGCGCGGGTCTCGTGTTCGATCATGCGATCGACCGCCGCCCGATGCATGACGAACGTCAGAATCGCGACGACGACGACGACGCCGATCAGGCTCACCAGCGAGTAGAAGCGCAAAAGCCGAAAATTCGCACGGCTGGCGCCGATCCATCCGAGAAACCAATTCACCTTCCACCCTTCACGAGAGATGGCGTCGCCACGGGCGCGAGACCAGATGGATCACACATTGCTATCGGCATCTTCACGGACGTCCACACGTCTTGCTGGAACAGCCTCCGCCTCCGTCGACTCTCGATCCGACGAATTGGGCGGCGAGCCGCTTGCAGCGACGAGCGCTGCCCGCACAATGGCCTCGAGCTGCGCAGGGGTGAACGGCTTGGCCAAATAATCGTCCATGCCCACTTCGGTACAGCGCTCGCGATCGCCGCGCAGCGCATTGGCCGTTACTGCAATCACGGGCAAACGCCGCAGCCCGAGTTCGCGCTCCCGCTTCCGCAGCGCGATGGTCGCCTCGTAGCCGTCCATCTCCGGCATCTGGCAGTCCATGAGTACCAGGTCGAAGGACTGTTCATTCAGCGCGTCGAGGGCTTCGCGGCCGTTCTCCGCCACCTGTACCCTGCATTCGAACGATTCGAGAATTGCCCGCGTGATCTCCTGGTTCACGGGATTGTCCTCGGCCAGCAGGACGCGCGCGCCGATGCCCGTCGACGTGGTGGACGACACCTTGCTCGCAACGACCCGTGCGCTGGAAAGACTGCGATAGAGATCAGAGGCCCGTACCGGTTTGATCAAGTGCTCATCCCACAAACGCTCTGGATCGGCAACAGCATGCTGAGCGATCGGCGACATGCGTACGAGGCGAATCCCCGAGAATCGGGCATCGGCGCGCACGGCGCGCGCCATCGACTCGCCGTCCAGGCCCGGCATCGCGGAATCGATCACCGCGACCTGGAAGCGATTCCCCGAGGTGACGCCGACCGAGAGCACGTCCAGCGCCCGCTCGACGTCCTGCGCGCTTTCAACCTGCGCGCCGAGGGTCGTGGCAAGCCTGGATACGATGCGACGCGAAGTCTCGTTGTCCTCGACGATCAGCACGCGCGGATGATCAGACAACTGCGGACGAACGTCGCCGGAAGCGGGCGCGGGCAACATAGGCAATTCGAACGAGAACCGGGAGCCGCGCCCGAGCTCACTCTCCACGCGGAGCGTACCTCCCATGAGGCTGACCAGATCCCGGGATATGGATAGTCCCAGCCCGGTTCCCCCGAACTTGCGGGTGGTTGAGGTGTCCGCCTGCGAAAAGGCCGTGAAAAGACGCTGCTGAACTTCGGCCGAGATTCCTATCCCGGTATCCGTTACCGTGAAGCCCAGGCAGTTGCCCGAGGAACCGCTTCGACAGGGGCGAACGCTCACCACAACCTCGCCTGCCGTCGTGAACTTGACCGCATTCCCCAGAAGGTTCGTCAACACCTGCCGCAACCGCCCGGAATCACCGCAGTAGTGGCTCGGCAATCCAGGCTCGAGATCGCACGCGAGCTCCAGGCCTTTCTCCTGCGCACTGCCCGCAAAAGCCTCCATCAGGTCATCGACGAGCTCGCGCAGATCGAATTCGGTGCGTTCGGCCTCCATGCGGCCGGCGCGAAGCTTCGAGTAATCGAGGATGTCGTCGATGAGGTGAAGCAGGTTCTCGCCCGAGCGCTGAAGGATGGTCGCGAATCGTCTTTGCTTCGAATCGAGCGGCGTATCGAGCAGCAAACCCGCCATGCCTATCACGCCGTTGAGGGGAGTGCGGATCTCGTGGCTCATATTGGCGAGGAACACCGACTTCGACCGCCCCTCTGTTTCCGCAGCTTTGCGCGCCGCCTCCAACGCCTCCCGATCACGCGCCATCCTGCGGGAGAGCTGGAACCCATAAGCAGTCACGGCGACAACCATCAGGACGATCAGCACGGCGGAGAAGTATTCCCAGCGCCGCAGGGACCTCGCACGATCAGCGTGGGCGGCAAGAAGCGCTTGCTGTATGTCACCGACCCGCCACATCAAGGCATTCACCGAGTCGTTCACCCCGTAGAAGCGCTCATCCATCTGCGCCATGCGCTCTGCGGCGAGGTCGTTGCGTCCGGAGCGCATATAGCGAAAGATCTCTCGAGCCTCGACGACCATGCCCGCCATTGCCTGCTCGAGCGCGTCAAGCTCGCCCCGAAAGACATCCCTGTGCACCGCAGGGATGTTGTGCTTCATGTCCTCGCGAGCGCCCCCCACGCGCTGGGTGAATTTGTGCAGGGCCTCCTCAAGTGCAGCGGATTCCTTTTCCACGTTCTTGCTTTCGAAAACGCGGTTGCCGGGCGCGTTGACTTGGGATGCCAGGTTCGACACTTCGAGATACCCGGAGATACGCTGAGTCCACTGCCGACTCTCGTCCACCGAGGAGGTGTAAATCGTCATGATCGAGTGCGTGATGAGCGCACTCAAGCACAAAGCGAGGACGCTGAAGGCGGCAAGGCCGAAATAGACGACTTGCGGGCGCGATCCGGACTTCGCACTGGGGTCATCGGAGCTCGATTCGGTCGTGGTTGCCTCGACGGGATGCATCATTGTCACGTGAATGCGCGGCTGCTACTGCGACAGCGGCAGCTTGGAAGATGATTGGGAACCGAACCATGCCGAGGGCATGAGAAGGACTTAGCGACCGGGTCGCGCGCAACTTGAGAACGAACACAGACGCTTCGTCGACTCGAGCAACGATGGGCAATGATGCCACGAACGAATCCGTCCGCCCTGTCCGGCTTCGCCAGTCGATCGACCTTGCAACCGAATGCAATTCGGCGGGCACGCGGAAGTTCAGCCTGTCCTCACACACCCGGACCCATTCCGACACCGACGGTCCGAGCGCTCCGATGCCTCCATCGCTCTGGCGCGATGGAGGCTCATGGCACAGGGGTGGCAGAAATGGATCGAACCCTTGCTCCCGAAAAAGGGGGCGGATCGTATCGAGCGCCCAGGCCGTGCGCACGCATTTGCCTTCATGGCACAGGCCGTGCTTACTCGGGTGCCGACAGTCGGGCGCGGGTGACGTTTCCCCGGCGCGCGAGGATGGACTGCCCCGCTCGATGCGCAATCGTGGTGCGCACGGCGGGCGCTCCGCACCGCGGCAGTTAGCGGCAGGCCTTCGGGCGTCGACCACGACATAAAGTTGGCAAGGACAGATGAGACCGCTGTGCATGATGCCGTCGATGTTGGTGGCTGCCGGACTGGGCCTGGCAGGTTCGGGATATGCCACGGCCGCCGACTACCCCCGCAAGCCGATCCGCTTCCTGATGCCGCATCCGGTCGGTGCCGGCATGGATTTCGTCTCGCGCACGGTGGCGAACAAGCTCACCGAGGCCTGGGGTCAGCAGGTCGTCATCGACAGTCGTCCCGGTGCCGGCGGCGTGATCGGTCTCACCCTCGCGAAGAAGGCCGCACCGGATGGCTACACGCTGGTGCCGACCTCCATCGGCCCGCTCACGGTCAACCCGAGCCTCTACCGCAACCGCAACCTGCCCTACAACACCCTGCAGGATTTCGCGCCGGTGACCTCCCTAATCTCCGCGCTGAACATCTTGGTGGTGAATCCGGCCGTGCCCGCGAAGTCCGTGAAGGAACTCGTCGCACTGGCGAAGTCCCGGCCGGGCAGGCTCAAGTACGCCTCGAGCGCCAACGGCAATACCGATCACCTCGCGGGCGAACTATTCAAGAAGCTCGCCGGCATCGACATGGTGCACATCCCCTACAAGGGGGGCGGGCCGGCGGCGATCGCCATCGTCAACGGTGAGGTGGACGCGATTTTCGCGGTCTATCAGAACATCGAACCGCTGCTGCAGGCGGGGCGGCTGCGGGTGCTCGCCGTCGCTGTCGGACAGCGATGGCCTACGCTCCCGGACGTACCAACGGTGGCCGAGATGGGCGTGCCGGGATTCGAAGTCGTCAACTGGTACGGCATGGTTGCCCCCGCCGGAACCCGGAAGGCCGTGATCGACAAAGTAAACACCGAGGTCGTGCGCATCATGAGGATGCCCGACGTGGTCGCTTCGCTGGCGAAGAACGGGATGGTGCCGTTCACCAGTTCACCCGAGGCGTTCGGTGCCTTCATGAAGTCCGAGATCGCCAAGTGGGCGAAAGTGATCGCGGACGCCAATATTCAGATCGACTGACACCGCGCCGCCGCCGGCGCCTGGGACAAAAGGGAAGCAGGGTAATGGGCAAACCAGTCGTTTATGTCGTGGCAACGGGCGGCACGATCGCCTCGCGCTACAGCGCGCGCACGGGTGAGGTCGTCGACGGCGCATCGGTCGATGAACTGGCCTCGGCCGCTCCCGAGTTGCGGGAATTCGCCGAGGTGCGAACCCTCCAGCACTCGAACGTCACGAGCGATGTCATCGACACACCCACCATCGTCGCGCTCGGGCGCCTGGTGCGCGAGCTGCTGCAGAAGGAAGAGACCGCCGGCGTCGTCGTCACCCATGGCACGGCGACCATGGAAGAAACCGCATACTTCCTCGACCTGACACTCCCGGGCGACAAGCCCGTCATCGTCACAGGGGCGATGCGCAACTTCGTCGAGCGCGACGCGGACGGGCCGCGCAACATTCTCTACAGCGTGATCGCCGCAGCCCACCCGGAATCGCCCGGCCGCGGCGTGCTCGTGTGCTTCAACGGGCAACTGCACGCCGCGCGCGACGTCGTGAAGGTTCACGCCAACCGGGTCGACGCCTTCGCCTCTCGCGAAGGCGGTCCGGTGGGTGCCGTCACCAAGGACGGTGTCATCTACTTCTGCCGCCCGGAGCGGCGCATCCATATCGACGTCGACCGCATGGTCGAGAACGTCCAGCTCGTGACCATCACGCAAGGCTGCAACGACCTGCTGCTGCGGGCCTGCATCGCCGCGAAGGTCGAGGGCATCGTGGTCGAGGGCATCGGAGCCGGCAACGTGAACCTGCCCTCGTTCCACGCGATCTGCGATGCGCTCGATGCCGGCATTCCGGTGGTGATCGGGGTGCGCATCTTCGCCGGCACGCCGTATTTCGCCAAAGGTCACGAAGGCTCGTTCCGCACCATGGTGGAGCGCGGCGCGATCCCGGCCGGCTATCTATCGTGCATACAGGCGCGCGTGCTGTTGATGGTCGCGCTCGCGCATACCCGGGATCCGGCCGAGCTGAAACGCATATTCGCGCAGGTCGCGCTGCCGACCTGACCCCGAGGGCGGGGCGGGCGCACACCGCCGAGGTACGCACCCGTGCAAGGACAGCTTCGGCCCGGCGCCCCCTGTGCAATGGTGGCGGTGGTGGCAAGAGCGCGCCCCGTGACGGGGGCAGGAACCCGTTCCAGACACCAGCCGGCGCGAGTCGTCGCCGGCCCAGACGATGAGGTGAACATGGCATCTTCATTAGTGCGCGGCAAGTACGTCGTCTGCAAGGTCGAGGATCGGCATACGCCGCACGTGATCGAAGACGGCGCGGTCTTTCAACGCGACGGTGTGATCGTCGAGGTCGGGCCCTACGCCGAGCTCGCTGCAAGGCACCAGCCGGACGAAGTGCTCGGCTCGCCCGACCATGTCGTGTTGCCGGGCTTCGTCAACAGCCACCATCATGTCGGTCTGACCGCATTTCAGCTCGGCACGCCGGACATGGCACTCGAGCTGTGGTTCGCCAGCCGCTACCGCAAGCGCGACGTCGATCCCTATCTCGATACCCTGTACGGGGCGTTCGAGATGATCGAATCGGGGATCACCACGGTGCAGCATCTGCACAGCCGCGCGAACGGCCCGCTCGAGCGCATCCATGGCACTGCGAGCGACGTCATCAGGGCGTACGATGCAGTCGGCATGCGGCTGTCCTATTCGTTCAATGTCCGCGACCAGAATCGCATCGTCTACGAGGCCGACGACGCCTTCCTGCGTCGCCTGCCGGAAGATCTGCGGGCCGAGACCGCCGAGTCGCTGCGCGCACAGACCATCCCGCTGGAGGACTACTTCGCGCTGTTCGAATCGCTGCACCGCGAGCACGCCGGCAAGGAGCGCGTGCGCGTGCAACTCGCGCCTGCCAACCTGCACTGGTGCTCCGACCGCGCCCTGGGCATGCTGCGGGACCACGCGGCGCGCTACCACGTGCCGCTGCACATGCACCTGCTCGAGACCCGTCACCAGAAGGAGTACGCCCGCCGGCGCAGCGGCGGCACGGCAGTGACGCACCTGCGGGACCTCGGCATGCTGGGCCCCCACCTCACCCTGGGCCACGGGGTCTGGCTCACCGAGGACGACATCGATCTGCTCGCGGAAAGCGGCACGATGGTCTGCCACAACCCCAGCTCGAACCTGCGACTGCGCAGCGGAATCGCACCGCTCAACCGTCTGGAGGCGCGCGGCGTGCGCGTGGCGATCGGGCTCGACGACTGCTCGCTCAACGACGATCGCAGCATGCTGCAGGAGATGCGCGTCGCGCTCAAGGTGCACCGCGAGCCGGGGATGGACGACCGGGTGCCGACCTGCCCCCAAGTGCTCAAGATGGCCACCGAGCATGGCGCGCTCAGCACGCCCTACGGCACGCACATCGGCACGCTGGAGGCCGGCCGCGCGGCGGATCTGGTCGTGATCGACTGGAAGCACATCGCCTGGCCCTATCTCGACGACGAGGTGCCGGTCGTCGACGCCGTCGTGCACCTCGCCCGGACCAGCGGCGTGCGCACCGTGCTCGTCGCCGGCGAGCCCATCCTGCGCGACGGGTGCTTCACACGCATCGACAAGCAGGCGGCGCTCGAAGCGCTGGCTGAGTCCCTGCGGGTACCGCTGCGTCCCGACGAGTTGCGCCGTCGCGAGTTCTCGAAACGGCTGATGCCGCACGTGCAGCGGTTCTACGCCGACGAAGGTTACTTGGACGTCCCGCCCGGGCAGCCCTACATGCATGCGAACTGCCGCCACTAAGGAAATCCCCATGAACAGGACCACCACCCTTCTCGCTATCACGGCGCTCGGCACATTGCCGCTCGCCGCGCCCGTCGCACACGCCCAGGACTACCCGACACGGCCGATCCGGCTCGTGCTCCCATTCGCGCCGGGCGGGAGTAGCGATGGGCTCGCGCGCATCCTCGCCCCGAGGATCGGCGAGGCCCTAGGACAGACGGTCGTGATCGACAACCGCCCCGGCGCGGGCGGCAACGTCTCCGCCCAGATCGTCGCCCAGGCCACGCCGGACGGCTACACCCTGCTGATGGCCTCGGCCATGCTCACCACGAACAAAAGCCTCTACAGCAAGCTCGCATACGATCCGGAAGCCGACTTCGCGCCGATCACCCACCTGGGCGGGGGCCCCTATGTCCTGATCGCCCATCCGTCGCTCGGAGTGACGGACTTGCGCAGCATCCTCGCGCTGGCGAAGCAGAAGCCCCTCAACTATGCGTCGTCGGGAGTCGGCGGCGCATCCCACCTCGCCAGCGAGTTGCTGAAGATGCGCGCCGGGATCGAGATGGCTCATGTCCCTTATCGGGGCGGCGGTCCGGCGTCCCTGGCGGTGTTGTCCGGCGAGACACCGCTGATGTTCGGGACCATCGCCTCTTCGATCGGCCACATTCGCGCGGGCCGGATCAAGGCCCTCGCCCTCTCGGGACTCGAGCGCACGGATCTTCTTCCGGGAGTGCCCACGGTCGACGAATCCGGCATCAAGGGCTTCGACGTGACGACCTGGGACGGCCTGGTCGCCCCCGGGACCACCTCGGCTGCGGTGCTCGCGCGGCTGAACGCGGAGACGGTGAAGGTCCTGCGCACGCCCGCCGTCCAGGAGGCCATACGCAAGATCGGCTACGAGCCCACCGGCACCACGCGGGAGTCCTTCACGGCCTTCCTGCGCGCCGAGACCACCAAGTGGGCGAAGGTGATCCGCGCGGCGAACATCCGGGCGAACTGAGCATGGATCTCGGATTGCGCGGGCGGCGCGCGCTGCTGCTCGCCGCGAGCAAGGGGCTGGGTCGGGCGGCCGCCGAGGCGCTTGCCGCCGAAGGCGCGTCTGTCGTGGTGTGCTCGTCGGATCCCGGACGCTGCACCGAGGCGGCGAGCGAGATCGCGCGCGCGCATGCGGCGACGGCCGTCGGCATCGCCGCCGATCTACGCGACCCCGAACAGATGGACGGCCTGTTCGATGCCGCAGTCGAGGCGCTCGGCGGCATCGACATCCTTTTTCTCAATCACCCGGGTCCGGCGCTCGGTCTGGCCGCCGACATCGACACCAAGGTGCTGGAGGAGCAGTTCCGGCTCATGGTCGCCAGTCCGATCCGGCTGATCTCCCGCGCGCTGCCGGCCATGCGTTCGCGCCGATGGGGGCGGATCCTGACCGTGGGTGGCGGCGGCATGGTGACGCCGCTGCCCAACAAGGTGATGGACGATACGCTGCGTCCTGCCATGGCGGGCTACGGCAAGGCGCTGGCGAACGAGGTTGCGGCCGATGGCGTGACCGTGAATGTCATTCTGCCGGGCACCTTCGTCACCGAGCGCGTGCATGCGTCGACCGCAGCCAACGCGGCCCTGTGGGGCATCGGCGTCGAAGAGGCCATGCGCCGGCGCATCGAGGGCATTCCGGCAGGACGCTTCGGTGCGCTCGCGGAGTTCGGCGCCGTCGCGGCGTTCCTCTGCAGCGAGGCTGCCAGCTACGTCAACGGTGCCGTCGTGAGGGTAGACGGGAGCCAGATCCGTAGCGTGTTCTAGGGCCCTTGGGCGTCGACGGCGGCGAGGAGACGTGGCAGCAGATCGAATCGCGGCGCGTGCCCGAGCGCGTGTCGACGCCGACGATCATGATCGCAAACCGAGCCGCGGACCTCGTCGCAGCTCGCCAGAACGTTCAAGCCAATAGGCGCCTGCGCAAGGCATAAGCACCGAGGGCGATCAACGCGAGGGTGCCTGGCACGGGAACAGCTGCGTTGGCCGCCCGAACCTCGATGCTGGCTGCGACCGAGCCGAAGTTGTCGGAAGCGTTCGAGTCCCAGTAGGCCAGGAACAGGCGCCCCGAATCCGACATGATCTGGTCGAAGCTCGTGCCGAGCAAGAACCAGTCGCCGGCATCGATGCGGCCGACCAAGGCACCAAAGCGGAACGATTCACCGTCCTGCGACCAAAAACCGAAGTTGCCCGTGGGCTGACAGGGGGCCGGGCTGTTGCCGTCCAGCCCGTTGGCATTGGAGATCCGGTTCGCGGCGCCCGCGCTCCAGCAATCGAGCGGATCAACCCAAACCTGCAAGCGCTCCCCAGCCGCGATCTCGACACCCGTGTCGAGCGCCGTGCCACCGCTCGTGCTGTTTGCAGCAGCGAAGACTTCCCGCATGACCAAGATCGGCGAAGCCGCCGCAGGCACTGCTGCCATGCCAGCCGCGCACAAAGCCAGGCCGACCGCCGTAGATGTGAGTCTGAGCTTCATTGTCATGCTCCCTTTGGAATCGCGCTCATGGTGACAGCAAACATCGCGCCACCCGCCCAGAATCGAAATATCACAAACGGCGCACCCATGATCCAGGAATTAGTGGGCACTCGTTCCTCGACTGCGCGTCCTGCGGACGTCGTTGTCGTCGGAAGAGCGACGACGCAAGCGCAGCGGGCAGAGCCGGCGGTGAGCTCATCGTCATCGGCACGGCAATTGTTTTCGGCCTAGTGCCCTTGGCGCGCCCAGAGCAGGTCTCGTAATCCTGTCATGATGCTTGAATACAAGACTTGGCCCCGATCACCTGACGCGATCACTCCCCATGACATGACCCCCGTTAATGCGTTCATGCAAGACCTGACCCTCCTGTTCATTAGGGCAGGTCCCGCAATCGCGTCATGATGCTTGAATGCAAGACCTGACCCTCCCGTTCACTCCCGTTCACGCGCCTAGAAGCGCACCAGTGCGCGATAACGCAACGTGACGTTACCCTCGGCCGGCACGCTGACCTTCCACTGCGCCGTGCCGGCAGCGGGCTTCTGATGGGGGTGCGTCTCCTCCAGCATGGTCCAGTCTCCGGGCAGCGGCTCGCGCACGATTACGGTCACGGCCTCCTTCTTGGCGTTGCGCAGCACGATCTCGTAAGCACTCTCGAATGCGTGACTCCACGCCGAGGTGGTGTCGCGCTTCTTGAAATCGGTCTGCTTCTTGTCGGCGGTGACATCGAACGCCTCACCGAGCTTCAGACGCACGCGTTCGTTCTTGGGTGTGTGGTCGATCCGGTCCTCGCCCACGAACTGGGCATTACCCGCGCTGTCCTTCTTGTAAACGCGGACGACCCCCTTGGGCATCGGCATGCCCAGACGCGCAGCCTCGCGGTTTTCGAACTGCACGAACACGCCGACCTTCATCTTCTGGCCGATGTTGCCGACACTCGATCGATAGTAGTAATCACGACCCTGCAGGACGAGTTCCTTCGTCACCGGCACACCAGCGGCGCCGAGCAGCGCGACCTGTTTGGTCTGGTTGTTTGCGATCGTCGTGGGACGCTGCAACGTGTAGAGGTGGTATTCGAAGAGCGCTTCCTGCGCCATGGAAGACTTCGGTGCGGCGTCCATTACGCGCGCAGCCATAGGCCTCACGGCATGGCTCATCTCGTCTCGCACACGGTTGACGTCCCCGGCGACCAGCTGCAGTCTAGCGCTGGGGTAGCTCGTGCCGCTGCGGTTGGTGAGCGTCACCCAGCCGTTCAAGTCCAGTGCATCGTCGGTGGCATTCAGCTCGGCCACGTAGTCGGCCTTCCAGGACAGCCCGCCCGACAGATAGGACAGCTCCACGGTCTGCGTGCCCGGCCGGTCGGCCGTAAGTTCGCTGACCAGCGTGGGACGGTCGCGCAGGTTCGGCGGCACGCCGTCGTAGACGATGCGTCCCGGCAGCCCGGTTTCGATCCGGTCGCCGATCTTCAGAACGACGCCGCTGTTGGCGGAGAGCACGGTCGCGGTTTCGACCGATTCGACGCCCGTTTGCGGATGCGTTCGGACGATTCTCACGTCACGACCCACGTACTTCTCCAGCAGCTTCGCCGGCGTGAGGAGATCGAAGTCGAAATTCTGCTCGAGCAGGCGCAAGGCACCGGGGTGCGAGAGACTGCGCAAGAGCGCGGTTTCCGGACGCATCATGCCGCTCACCTCGCGCAACGCCAGGCGATTCGAGCCTGCGGCGAGCGTGATGCGCCGCACGTCCTTGATCAGCGCCAGGTTCTCGTTGTAGATGGTCACGGCGACCGATTCCTGATCGGCGAGCGTGCTGGGCCTCTCGCCGTCGGTGGCGAGAACCGTGCTCGATGCGAGGAAGACGGCGCCGAGCGCGGCGTGCGAAAGCGTGCGTTTCATGGGGTGAGCTCTTTCGTTCTTGTTGACGACGGAGCCCTAAACGCACCAGCAGCCCGAACGGGGTTGAAGGCTGTATGCGGTCGATGCCTGCCCGATGGCGCGCACACGTCGCCGCCCGGTGGCTTGTCGAGGCAGCGCCCGCGCAACGACCCTGCAAGTCGTCTCTCGGCGCAGGCGATGCACAGCCGCCTCGCAGCAGCTTACCGGTGCGGCGAACCCCGATGCGCCGCAAAGGCTCGGCCTATCGCGCCACCAGGCGCAGACGCGGGCGCGAAATCAGCGGAACCGGGACAGCACCTCGGACGCCATCAGCCGGGCGGAATCCATGCCCTGCGCTTGCGTCATGCCCTCCCAGCGCATGCGCATGCTGATGTTCTCGATGCCCAGCGCCTTGTATTTTTCGATCTCCTGCGCGCAGTCGTCCGGACTGCCGATGATCAGCCTGCCGCGCACGATGTCCTCGAGCGAGCCCGTGAGACTGTCGCCCTGCGGCAAGTCGCGGTCGTGCCCGAGCTGGGCCCGGTCGGCGTAAAACGGCTCCAGCGCGGGCCGGACAGTCTCGATGGCGGTCTTCATGTCCTTTGCGCAGTAGGCGTCGCGCCACGCCCAGATGACCGGCTTGCGCCCGGCCGCATCGGCAGCCTCCCGGAACAATTTGACCTGCGCAGCGATGACCGAGTAGGTGCTGCGCGTGCTGATGAGCCAACCGTCCGCGATCGCGGCCGCGCGCCGAATGGCCGCGTCCCCGTTGGCCGCCACCAGAATCCTCGGATGAGGCTTTTGCACCGGCCGCGGGACGACGGTAGCGGCATCCGCGCGCTCGCCGGAGGCGTAGGTGTCGAAGTTGAAGTACTTGCCCCGGAAGCTTACTTTGTCCTCGTGCCAAAGCTGCTTCATCGCCTCCAGCGACTCGGTGAACCGGCCCAGTCGCTCCGCCTTGGGTACGCCGTAGGCGTTGAACTGGCGATCGCGCCACCCCTGGGCCACGGCGACGGTGGTGCGCCCGCCGCTGGCGCGATCCCAGGTGGCGATGTCGGCCGCAAGCCGTACCGGGTGAAAGAGCGGGGAGAGAAACAAAATGCCCAAGTCCATGCCGGCATCCACGGCGGCGAGACGCGCCAGCGTGCCCTGCGGGTCGGCGCCGCGATCGCCCCCACCCCACCAGAGAAGCTGGTAGCCGAGCGAGGAGACCTCCCGGCACCATGCCGACGACGCTTCGAACCGCTCCTGCCACGTGTCGCCCGACGAGGGTAAGCCCGTGCCTGCCATTAGTCCGAATTTCATGGAACGCCTCCGTGTGAAGTTGCCGCGATGATCGAGCAGGTATCCGGCCTCGGCGGTATCGATCGTACGCCAGACATGCGACCCTGCGACCGTGCATCCATCGCCCCGCTTGCGCGTCTTGCGCAATGCCCATCGCGTCGTCCAAGCCCTGGATACCACACCGGGACAACGCTGCCTCCTGGAAACCGACACGCGCTTTCGCGCCCCCGCCGACCGTAGCGGCGATACTCCGTGGTCGAAGGCGAACCGGACGTCCTCCTCGGAGATTTCCCCATCCGCCCACCGCCGGCTTTCGTCCGTGACGGGGCTCAGCCGGGGTGCTTGCTGAAGGCGACTCTATCGGCAGCCCGGCCAGCGGTCAATCACGCGATGCCCGGATCGGCATCACTGCTCCGCCTTGATGCCGGCGTCCTTGATCACCTTGCCCCACTTCTGCATCTCGGCCTGGAGGAAGGCATCGAATTCCTTCGGGGTGCTGCCTGCGACGTCCGCGCCGTCGAGTTGAAAGCGCTGGACGATCTCGGGCAGTTGGAGGATGCGCACGACCTCGGCCGAGAGCTTGCCGACGATCGCTTGCGGCACGCCTGCCGGCATGACCATGCCCTGGAATGCCTCGGCACGGTAGCGGGGCAACGTTTCGCCGACGGTCGGCACCTCCGGCATGCTCGACTGGCGCTTGGCGCTGGTGATCGCGACCGCTCGCAACTTGCCCGACTTGATGTGCGGCGCGGCCGATATCGTCGTCGTGAACAGCATGGCGACGCGCCCGCCGATGATGTCGGTCACCGCAGGCGGGATGCCCTTGTAGCGCGACGGCGCCCGGCGCGCCGATCGTCGGAGCGAACGCTCGCGCACGATCGCGGTCCGTGCCGCGATGCCCGCAGGAAAACCGAACCCGGCGACGCCTCTGCGATCGAACAATGGACGCCGGGGCTCGAAGCCGACTATAACGCCGGGGGCACACCTTGGGTGCCGCTCGATCCTGCAGGCAGCATCAGAGTCCACTTCCGAGACAACGAAGCACGACGACGCAACCATGAACGACGCGATCCAGCTGGGCCCACTGCTGCTGCCCTACACACTCCTCCTCGTTCTTGCCTGTGTCGGTGCAACTACGCTGGTCGGAAACGCCATCGCGAAACGGGCAGGCGTCCAGGTGGAAGGCGTCCTGTGGCGCACGCTGTTGGCCGGCGCGCTCGCGGCGCGCCTCGCGTTCGTCCTGGAGTACCGGTCGCTGTATTTCGCCTCGCCCTTATCGATTCTCGACATACGCGATGGCGGCTGGAACGCCGGCGTCGGGCTGGCGGGCGCATGGCTGTATGCGCTGCACCGCCAACGGCTCAGCCCGGCGCTGACCAAGCCGTTGCGCTGGGGGCTCGCGGCCGGCACGGTGCTCTTCGTGATCGGCAGCGGCGTTCTCGCGCTGCGGCCGGACACCGGCCAGACCCTGCCCGATCTCGCGTTCTCTTCGGTGGACGGCAAGACCGTGCAGCTCGGCCAGTTCGCCGGCAAGCCGGTCGTGATCAATCTCTGGGCCACCTGGTGCCCGCCCTGCGTACGTGAGATGCCGGTCCTGCATCAGGCCCAGGTCGAACGCCAGGACGTGCACTTCGTCTTCCTCAACCAGGGCGAAGACCGGCTCACGGTAAGCCGGTGGCTGCAGTCCATGGGCCTGCCGCTCGCAAACGTGCTCATCGACGAGCCGCGCCAGGCGAGCGCGACCTTCAAGCAGCAGGGCTATCCGACCACATTGTTCTTCGATGCCCAAGGCAGGCTCGTGAGCCGGCGCATCGGCGAGCTTTCCGCAGCGACCTTGCAGGAGCGTGTACGCCAGATCACGAAATGACGAGCGGGCATCCGGGCGCCCCTCGCATCGGCTTCGACGCCGTCGGCGATATCGCTCGTTTCGAATTGTGCGCTAGACTTGCACGCCGACGAGGGCATGCTTGCCTGCAAGGCGCTCCGGCATAAACGTACAGGACTGGCCCATGATCCATCTCAAGGACGGCGTCGAAGTACTCGACAGCCTGCAATCGGTGACCTCCCCCGGCTCGGGTATCGAGCATTGGGGTTCGTCGTATTTCGGCCCCCGCTACAGCACGACGGAAGTCGAGCGCAGTCCGCATGCGCTGATGACGCAAATGGCGGCGAACGAAACCATCCTGCCGCACTTCCATGGCGTCATCCAGTTCCAGCTCTTCCCGGCCGGCTCGGGCATGATGGGCAAGAACGAAGTGCGCCCCTTGATGCTGCAATACAAGGATCGTCATACCGCCTACGGCCCGCTCGTCGCCGGGCCGCACGGCTGCACCTTCATCGCGCTGCGCAATCGCATCGGCGATTCCGCACCCGTCTATCTAAGCAAGCCCGGATACAAAGAGAAGCTCAAGCCGAGCAAGCGGCGCAACTGGATCTCCGAGCACATCGGCCTGTCGACCCGACCGGTGCTCCAGCACCGCAAGGACGTCGCCTGGGAACCGGTCTTCGACCCGGCCAAGATCACCGACGAAATGTCCGCACGCCTCGTCAGGCTGGGCGCGGGCATGTCGGCCATGGGTCCGGATCCGAAACAGGGTGCCGGCTATTACGTCTACGTCGCCAATGGCGAGATGGAGGCCCAGGGCCGCACGCTGCCCACGCTCTCGATGGTCTACGTCGATCCCACCGAAGAGGCCTTCGAGATCAAGGCCGGCACCCACGGCCTCGAAGCACTCGTCATGGTGTTCCCGCTGGACGACGACTGACCGGCCGGCGTCCGGGCTCTCGCCGTCACGGGAGAGCGGTGCGCCCTGTCGTATTCACCGACATCACATTCAGTCAAAGGCATGCCATCTTGAATCCTTGCTGGGCTATCGTACGCACCTTGGCGTTAGGCTGCATCGGCGCCGCCGCCTCCTCGCAGGCACTCGCACAGGCGCCGGGCAATTTCCCGGCCAAGCCGCCTCGCATTCTCATCGGCTTCGTCCCCGGCGGCTTTACCGACATCGCGGGGCGGTTGGTCGCGCAGGAATTGTCCGAAGTGTTCGGCATGCAGGTCGTCGTCGACAATCGCCCCGGCGCGAACGGCGCCATCGCAGCCGATCTGACGGCACGCGCGGCACCCGACGGCTACACGTTCTACATGGCATCACCGGGCCATACGACCAACCCCATTCTGCGCAAGCAGGCGGGCTACGACCCGGTCAAGGACTTCACGCCCTTGTCCTTGTTCGCCGATATTCCCAACATCCTGGTCGTGAACCCGACGGTACCTGCGCGCAGCTTGAAGGAATTCCTGGCGTTGGCCCGCAAAACCACCATGACCCAAGCGTCATCCGGGATCGGATCGCCCGGCCATTTGGTCGGCGAATTGCTGCAGATGGAAACGCGGGTCAAGTTCATTCACGTGCCGTACAAGGGTTCGGGCGCGGTCATGTCCGATCTCATCGGCGGTCAGGTGGATTTTTCCTTTCCGTCGACGGCGGCGGCCATGCCGCACGTGAAGAACGGACGCTTGCGCCCGATCGCGATTGCCAGCGCCAAGCGCTCACAGGCCTACCCGGACATCCCGACCATCGCCGAAGCCGGGGTGCCGGGCTTTCAGGTGATGGGCTGGTACGGCGTGCTCGGACCGGCGCGCATGCCCAAGGAGATCGTCGCGACGCTGAGCGGGGAAATCGCCAAGATGACGCGCAAGAGCGAAGTGCGTTCGCGCTTGCTGGCGGCGGGCGCCGAACCCGTCGGCAGCACGGCCGAGGAGTTCGCAGCGTTCATCGCCTCGGAGCATCAGAAGTGGTCCAAGGTGATCAAGGCGGCCAACATCGCGGCGAATTGACGACGGGCCTGGGGGTGCCTCCCGGGCGGGCAACAACGACAAACGCTACGCGGAGGAGTACCCATGAAAACCATCGAACAGTTGGCTACCCAATGTCGCGACGCACTCAAGGCCAAGCCCGGATCGGGCGGCCGCAAGGACGTCTGCGCAATATTGGCCGAGACCCTGCGCGATGCCGAATTCGTCGATGCCTATCTCGTCGACAGCAACCCCGATCGTATCGTGCTGCACGAAGACTCGGAGCTCGGCTTCTGCATCTGCGCGCACCATTTTCGCGGCGCCAAAGTTCGCCAACCGCACGGTCACGGTCCGACGTGGGCAATCTATGGCCAAGGACGCGGCGAGACCATCATGTCCGACTTCGAACTGGTGGAAGCTCCGTCGGCAGGCAAGCGAGGCAAAGCGCGCCGTCTCGACACGTACACTCTGACGCCCGGCACTGCCCATTTGTACGACATCGGCAAGCTGCACGGACTGCGGCGCGAACGCTCGGCCCACCTGATCCGCATCGAAGGCATGAATCTGCACAACATCAGCCGCGAGGATTACGAGGAAGTCTAGCGGGCTCGTGCGCTAGTTGCCGCGCCGCATGACGAAATCATGCGTCAGCCGCGCACACTCGCGCGGCTTGGCGCCGCCGATGTGCCAACCGTCGCAAGGCAGCGTGACGAGTTCGGAATCGGCGATTCTTGCTTGCCAGGAAGTCGTCTCGCTCAGCGGGCGCAGCTTGCCCGCATCTGCGGCAATCACCAGGGTGGGACAGCGGATTCGGTCGACGTCCTCGGTGATGTCCACGGTCGGCACCCAACGCAGATAGCTTTGCATGGTGCTAAGCGGCGTCAGCAAGGTCAGATCGACCCACCAGCGAACGGCCTCGGGCGAGAGCATCGTCCCGAAACGCCCTGTCATGCTGGCTGCGGCCCAGGCGGCCACGCCTTGGGCTTCGATATCGGCTCGCCACCGGGTGGTGTCGCCGCCCTTGACCGCGCCGCCGATGACGGTCAGGGTGTGAATCAGATGCGGATGATCGGCGGCGAGCTTCATGGCCATCCAGGAGCCGCTCTTGGCGCCGACCAGATGCACGGGCCGTCCGTCGCCGAAGCGTTCGACGACCCGCTTCAAATCATCGACGACGAGCGCCATCGACCACTGGAAATCGCTCGGCATGGGTGTAGAGCGGCCGAATCCGCGCACATCGGGACGCACGACGCGGAAGTCCGCGCCGACGACCGGCAGCCACTCGCGCCACGCCTCGCTCGACTCGCCGAAACCGTGCACGAGCAGCATCGTCGCGGGCGCCGAGCCCGGCGGGGTATAGTCTTCGATGCCGACGAAAAGCTCGGCCCCATCGCCGAGCGCAAGACGCTCCTGAGTGCTGGCAGGCGTCATCCCGGGCACCGAACGCTCAGCCCGCCCGCATGCCCGGGAAATCGAAGCCTGTTACTGCGGCGTGCCATTCGCGTAGGGCTTCAGCGCCGCGTACATCACGTTGAAGGCGGGCGTGGGCACGCCCAGCTCCTTGCCGAGTGCCACGACTTTGCCCGCCAGCCACGGCAACTCCAGCTTGTTTCCGCGCAGCAGATCGATCGCCATGGACGGCATCATGCTCGCGGGGAAACTGCGCGTCGCCTTCTCCGCGCGGGCCTGCATCTCGGGGTGCAGCTTCACGCCGAGCGCGCGACCCACCGCGATCGTTTCGGCGAAACAGACGCTGAACAGATCGAAGACTTCAGGATCTTCGCGCAGCTTGCCGAACGGCAGCCGGGTCAGGGCGACCACGGTGCTGTTCGATGCCAGCAGCACGAACTTCTCCCATAGCGCGGTGACGATCGCGTCGGCAAATGCCACGTCGAAGCCGGCTTTCTTGCACATCGCTTCGAACGCTGCGCCGCGCTCGCTCATGCGCCCGTCCAACTCGCCGAACACGATCTTCATGAACGTGCCGGTCTGGCGGATCACGCCGGGCCCGTCGATCGTCGCGCTGATCTGCGCGACACCGCCCATCAGCGCATTCTTTCCGAGAATGGGCGTCAATCGCTCCGCCGCATCGATCCCGTTCTGCAGCGGGATCACGGCGGTGTCGGGACCGATCAGGCCCTTGATCGTGAGGCCGGCTGTCTCGACATCCCACAGCTTGACGCAAAACAGCACCACATCCACCACGCCGATCTGCGACGGGTCGTCCGTGGCCTTGCAGGGGTTGATATGCATGTCTCCGCGCGGGCCGAGCACCTTGAGCCCGTTCTCCCTCATCGCTGCCAAGTGCGCCCCGCGCGCGACGAAGGTCACGTCCGCGCCTGCCTGCGCCAGCGCGCCGCCGAACGCGCCACCCACCCCACCGGTTCCGATCACTGCAATCCGCATCATTCGTCTCCCTGCGCCGAGGTCGTATCCATGGACCCCGTCATCGTCCAATCCGATTGCGTGGACCGTAAGCTCGATGAAGGCCGCGTTCGATGCGTCGCGCGGCACGGAAGCATCGAGGACGTCGCCTGCAACCACCCGGGCCGAGTATAGGGCATCGGGCGCCTGCCTCGGCGCCCTGAACGCGTCGCCGTCGCGGAACTACGCGCTCACTGCATAGCCCAGAGGCGTGCCGAAGACCGTAGTGCGCTCCATGTAGCGGTTCTGCGTCTGATCGAAATCACCGAGCGCTTCGTGCAGGGTGCAGCGATTGTCCCAGACGATGATGTCGTTCGGGCGCCACTGATGACGGAAAACGAACTCCGGGCGCGTGGCATGCCGATTGAGATAGTCGATCAGCGGCTTGCTCTCTTCTTCCGTCATGCCGTCGAAGCGCTTCACCTTCTCGCCGAGAAAAATACATTTGCGCCCGGTTTCGGGATGGACGCGTGCGACCGGATGCGCCACCGGCGGGCTGATGCGCTGCTGCTCGCTCGCGTGCGCCTGATCGGTCTGGGTGGCGTCGAGTTTGCGCGTCCCCGAGAAGTGCACCGCGTGCAAGCCGTCAATGAGCTTTTTCATCCCATCGGACAGCGCGTCGTAGGCGAGATACATGTTGGCGAACATCGTATCGCCGCCGACCTCGGGCACGCGCCAGGAGCGCAACAGCGACGCTGCCGCCGGGCGCAACGTCTGCGACATGTCGGTGTGCCAGCGGCGACCGGCATAGCGCGAGACCGAGGGCGAACCGTCCGCCTGCGCCTCGTTGGTCACGACCATGAGCTGCGGATAGTCGGGATGGCGATCGCTGGGAAAGGCATCGTGCGGATCGAGCGCGCCGAAGCGGCTGCTGAACGCGATGTGCTGCTCGCGCGTGATGTCTTGACCGCGAAAGAGCAGCACGCAGTGATCCAGAAAGGCCTGGTAGATTTGGCCGAACTGAGATTCGCTCATCGGCGCGGCCACGTCGATGTCGCACACTTCCACGCCGAGCGGATAGGAGAGCCGCCTCAACTTGAGATCCATCATCACCTCCTCCGGGTCCGATGCCGCGAGCTTACACCAGCGCCACCGGTCGCGAACTCACAGCCGGGCGAGCACCAGCGGCACGAACATCTCGTCCTCGGTCACGCCGCCGTGATTGCCGATCATCCGGTGCTGCTTCTCGCCCGGCAGCTTGTCCTTGATCGTGTAGTGGCCGCGCATCACCAGCGCCACGTCGCCCACGCGCTCTTGCAACCGCGGATGCGCGAGCCCCGGGCCGAACCAGCCTTGCGCCACCAGTTCGCTGCTCGGCCGAACATCGGCCCGGCCGTCGAGCGAGGCGCGGGCGCGCCGGATGAACTCGTCCACGGCGTCGGGCCGCACGTGGCAAAACGCCACCCTCGGCTCACCCGTCAACGGCCGCTGCAGCAACTCGGCCAGCTCGGGGAAATCCGCCAGTTCCAGCGCCTGCTCGGCCGGCGTGTCGATGAAGCCGTGATCCGCACTGACGATCAGTGCCGTATCGGTGCTCGACAAGCGTCGCAGCAACATGGCGAACGCAGCGTCGATCGCTGTCAGCCGCTTCGCAGCCTGCGCGCTGCCCACGCCGAGCACGTGCGCCACGGTGTCGAACTCGGGGTAGTACGCATAGATGTACTTGCGCTCGGGACCGCTGCGAACGGCCCCATCCACCGCATCGACGAGCCCTCCAAGATTGTCGTACGCGATGCGCTCGGCGCGGCCCCCGAAGTGAACGCTGTACTCCGAATCCACGATGCGGCGATGCGAAACGACGAACGAGCGGCAGGGCATGCGATCGAACAGCGACGAACCGACCAGCAGCTGCGCCGGACGGATGCCGAGCTGGGCGAGCGGCATGTCGTCGCCGCGGCGCTTGAAGGGCAGCGGTGCAGCGACGACGTCGGCCTCGGGAAACCAGCCGTACCAGCCGGTGAGACCATGCTCGTGGGGGCTCGAGCCCGTGAAGGAGGTGGTGATCGCACTGGCCGTGGTCGAGGGGAACACCGAGGTGATCTTGCCTGCCACATGATCGTTCAATGCCCCGCCCTGACCGACCTCGGTCAGATAGTTGTAGCCCAGGCCGTCGACCAGAAAGAACACCACGTTGCGCGCGCTCTCGATGCCGCCCGGCGGCAGCAAGGCGAGGGGCGGGTGCTCGGGATGGCCTCCCCGCGATGCATGGATCGATGCGATGAGGTTGAGCAGACTGCCGTCGCGATAGGCTGGAAGTTGCATGAGACTCAAGCAAGAAAACCGAGTGAAGGGGCGAGCGCATGGCGGCGAATCAGGGCATCGCGCGCCGCGTGCTGCTCGCCTGCATCGAGGGTGCCGGCAAAGCCCGCGGTGCCGCCGATCGACCACGCAATCGGCACGCCATCGCGGTAGAGTATTCGATTCCCCGTCAGCGCGGGTACCTTGGGGCCTGGCGTCAGGATGCCGACGAGATTGAGCGGATCGGCACCGCAGATCGACACCTGTTCGCCGTTGCGCGGTGCACGGCGGGCTTCGCGCAATCCCGTCACCGCCTCGGACAAGGCGAACTGCTCGCCGGAGAAGCCGCCGACGAAGCGTCCGCCGCGAATCTCGCCCCGGGCCTCCAGTCGGCGGTACGCACGCAGCAGATCGCGCCAGGGCGGCAACCAGGCCGACTCGCGCTCGAGCAAACGCCAGAACACCACCCCGTAGCGCTTGAGCAGCAGTCGCGCCACCTGCTCGATCGCATCCGAGCCGCCCGCCTGTGCAGCGCCCGAATGGACGCGTCGCGTCAATGTCCAGCGCCCGGCGTCTTCGATGCCGAACAAGGCCGCGCGGCGCCTGCGCCGACCGCCCGGGATGGCCTTGCGTCGATCGAGCGGCAGCAACAGCGCGCGCAGGCCGACGAAACTGTCCGAGGTGAGCAGTCCGAGGGAGACGAGTTCGCCGATCGACTCTTCGGCTTGCGTGCGCAAGATTCCGCTGCCCGCGACGATTTCGTCGAAGAAGGATGCGCCGTGCGTCGACAGATAGTCATGGACCGCCTGGGTCGTCGATCGCAGCAGGGGCACCTCGGTGGCAGGAATCAACGTCGCGAGCATCGGCAGATTGCGACGCGACAGCAGCGTGATCGGCGTTACGCGCACCGGCCAGCCCGCGGCAGGGATCGCTGAGTTGTCCGGGCGCGGCCGTGACACACGCATCCAGGCCGCTCGCCCCTTCAAGCACAGTTCGTCCAGCCACTCCGGCTCGTAGTCGCTCACGCGCGCGGGCAGCAGTTCGGTCTCCCACGCAGCGGCGGGCGCTTCGTAGCCTTCGAGCACGCCCACCATCGCCGCCACCGCATCCGGCCCCGCCATGCGCGACTCGGGCGCGACATGCTGCCACTTGAGCAGAAAGCGCATGCAGTCCGCGGCGCTGACGGGCTCGATCTCGGCCCGCAGGCGCTTGACCGTATAGCGGTGGATGCGCGCGAGCAAGCGACGCTCGCACCACTCGATTGCCGCGTCGGGTGCCGTGAACTTGCCGCGCATCGCGAAGCCCTCGGCCTCGAGGCGAAGGAGCGCCATGTCGACATCCGCCTGCACCAGACCCAATGCCGTCGCCATGACGCCCGAACGGATCGGGCCGGCACCTTCGAGGCGGCCGCGCACGATCTCCACCACGGCCGCTTCGCGCTCCCAGACGACTTCGCCGAACTCGGCGGGCACGTCGACCTCGCGCGCCACCTCGAGGCTCGGCACGGCAGCACGCCAGACCGGCAGCCGCTCGACCGCCGTCCACAGGCGCGGGCCGCCCGGCGCAGCGATGCCGACCACACGCCCCTGTTCGAGCAGGCGCTGCAGCAGTTCGCGCCAATGCCCCGTCGCCGCGATCTCGTCTTCGGTCAAGGCGTGCATCCACATCAAGGCGTCATGCAGCTCGTCGGGCGACTCGGCGCTGGGCCAGGCTTCTTCGCGCACGCGCGCTATGGCTTCCGGATCGAGCCGACCCAGATCCGAGGCGCTGTCCGGATCGAGCCAGCGCCGACCCATCACCGCTTGCGTGCGGCGCTCCTCGAGGGGCGCATCGTCGAGGAAGGCATAGGGCCGCGCGGTGAGTATCTCCATCGACAACGGGGAAGGCTCGGTCACGTCCCTCGCCACCACGCGGATGCGCCCGGCTTCCTTGTCGGCCAGCAAGCGCTCCAGCCCTTCGACGTCCATAGCAACCGTCAGGCAATCCGACAGCGTCTGCGCCACCAAGGGATCATCCGGGATCTCGCGATCACCGACGATGTTCTCGGCACAGGCCAGCTGATCGGGGAACACGGCCGCCATCAAGTCTTCGGCGATCATGCGCTGCAGCTGAGTGGGGACCTTCTTGCCGCCGCGGGTGCGGGGCAATGCCAGCGCGATGGAGGCATTCCAGCGCCAGCGGGTCGCGAACATCGGTGCCGCCAGCAGCGCCTGCACGAGCACAGGGCGCACCGACGACGAATGCAAATACGCCGCGACTTCTTCCAGCGGAAAACTGTGGCTGGTGCCGAGCGATAGCACGATCGCATCCTCGGTTGCCGCCGCCTGCAGTTCGAAGTTGAACTTGCGGCAGAACCGCTTGCGCAGCGCCAGCCCCCAGGCGCGATTGATCCGGCTGCCCCAGCACGAGTGGATCACCAGCTGCATGCCGCCGGATTCGTCGAAGAAGCGTTCGAGCACGATGGTGTTCAACGTCGGCAGCACACCGAGCGCCGCGCGCGCCGCGGCAAGATAGTCGACCAGCTGCTGTGCGGCCGCCTCGACGATCCCCACTTCGCCTGTCAACCATGCGACCGCGCCGGGACGCCCGCCCGCCTGCAGCAAACCATCGATCGTCTCGATCAGTCGCGATACCGACTGGGAGAGTTCGTCGGACCGGGCCGGGGCCTCGCCGAGCCAGAACGGAATCGTCGGTGGCTGGCCGGCGGCATCCTCCACGCGCACGCGGCCAGCTTCGACCCGCAGCAGGCGATACGACGTATTGCCCAACTGAAAGATGTCGCCGGGCAGGCTCTCGATGGCGAAATCCTCGTTCACCGAACCGACGCGGTGCTCTTCGGGCTCGAGAATGACGTCGAAATCGGCATTGTCCGGAATGGTGCCGGCGCTGGTGAGGGCAGTGAGCCGAGCGCCGCGTCTAGCGGTCAGACGTTTGTTCACCGCATCGCGATGGATGTGCGCGCTCTGCCGCCCGCGCCGCGTGGTGTAGCCATTGGCGAGCATCTGCAGCACCGCGGCGAACGCGGCACGGGTGAGGTCGCGATACGGATAGGCGCGCCGCACGAGGGCGAAGAGGTCGTCCTCGCCCACTTCGCCGGACGCGACTTCGGCCACGATCTGCTGCGCCAACACGTCGAGCGGCGCCTCGGGCAGGACGACCCGATCGAGTTCACCGCGGCGCGCCGAATCGAACATCGCCACCGACGCGAGCAGTTCATCGCGCGTGGTCGGAAAGAGCCTCCCCTTCGGCGTGCCGGCGACCGAGTGGCCCGCCCGCCCCACGCGCTGCAGGAACGTGGCGATGGTGCGCGTCGACCCCAACTGCACCACGAGATCGACATCGCCGATGTCGATGCCCAGTTCGAGCGACGCGGTCGCCACCAAAGCCTTCAGTTCACCGCGCTTCAAGCGCTGCTCGGCGTCGAGGCGCTTGTCGCGCGCCATGCTGCCGTGGTGCGCAGTCACGTGTTCCACGCCGAGACGCTCCGAGAGGTGCCGAGCAGCCCGCTCGGCGAGCCGGCGTGTGTTCACGAACACGAGCGTGGTGCGGTGCGCTTCGATCAGCTGCGCGACGCGATCGTAGACCTGCGACCAAGTCTCGGTCGACATCACGGCTTCGAGCGGCGCGGGTGCAAGCTCGATCGCCAGATCGCGTTCGCGCACGTGACCGGCGTCGACGATGGTGCACGACTGCGCGGGGTCGGCGCCGACCAGAAAGCGCGCGATCACGTCGATCGGCTTTTGCGTGGCGGACAACCCGATGCGATTGAGCTTGCGGCCGGCCAGCGCCTCCAACCGCTCGAGCGTGAGCATCAGATGCGTGCCCCGCTTGTCCGGGGCGAGCGCATGGATCTCGTCGACGATCACCGTGCGCGTCGTCGCGAGCATCTTGCGTCCCGACTCGGCGCCCATGAGGATGTAGAGCGACTCGGGCGTGGTGACGACGATGTGCGGCGGGTGGCGCCGCATGCGATCCCGATCGGCCTGCGGCGTATCGCCCGTGCGCACCATGGCGCGAATCGGCACCTCGGGCAAGCCCATGCGCCGCAACTCGTCCTGAATGCCTGCGAGCGGCCATTCGAGATTGCGCTGAATGTCGTTCGACAGCGCCTTCAGTGGCGAGACATAAACGATGCGGGTCTCGTCGCCGAGCGTGCCGGCCAACCCTTCGCGCACGAGTTCGTCGATCGCCCCCAGGAAGGCTGCGAGCGTCTTGCCCGATCCGGTGGGTGCGGCGATCAACACCTGTCGCCCCGCCTGGATCGCCGGCCAGGCGTCGATCTGAGGCGCTGTCGGGCCGGGAAAGGCCGAACGAAACCAGGCGGCGACCGCCGGGTGGAATCGAGCCAGAGGATCAGCGGCGGCCAAGGCAGTCATTGCGCGGCAGGGGAGGCGATCGATCGAGAACCTCGGCGGGTGCGGCGGGCGGGGCCCAGCCTCGACGTGCGTGCAGGCATCCCTGGCGATCGATCGCTACAGCATCCCGGTCTTGGCGGAGCGCCAGGTGACATCGGCCTTCTCCGCCGCCGCAGCTTCGAGCAGCCCGATCAAGGGCACAGCGCGTTGGCGCAGCGTTACGAACGGCGTCGCGGGCTCTCCTTCCTCACCCTCGTCGTTGGTGCTCGGCGGATTACCGGCAGGTCGGGCACCGACGATGGCCACGGCCTGCTTGAGGCGCTCCAAGGCGAGAGGCGTGTCGGGGCCGAGCAGGGCGCCGGGCACGACGCCCGTTTGCCCCATGTACTTCAGCAATTCGACAGCAACGTCGCCGAACATGGTGATATCCGCCGATACCTTCGTACTAAACGTCACCAGCATGGGTCAGGTCTCCTGTGTTTTGATTTTTCGGCGCGGGCAGCGCGCACTCCGCGGAGCCAGAGGCCTTTTTTAACAGACCCGCTCCCGCCGGGCTCGTTCCCTGGCCCCACCGAGTATTCGCCGCATCTCGCCTCATGCCAGCAGCCCGCTTGCTGCAGCGCCGCACCGCTGATAGGCTCGAGCAGAATGCCAACCCTGGAGCCCGACATGGCGAATTGCTGCTCGCGCGCAAGCCTCGTATGCCTCACCCTCATCGCGATGGGCGGCCTGGCCCACGCGCAGACCTACCCTGCCAAGGCAGTGCGCCTGATCGTACCCTTTCCCCCAGGGGGCGGCACCGACTACACCGCCCGCCTGATCGGCAACAAGCTAAGCGAATTGTGGAGCCAGCCGGTAGTGATCGAAAACCGGCCGGGCGCCAGCACCACGATCGCCTCCGACATGATCGCCCGGGCCGCGCCCGACGGCTACACGCTGATCATGGGTTCGGTGAACCACACCATCAATCCCAGTCTCTACGCCAAGCTGCCGTACGACACGATCAAGGATTTCACGCCCGTGACGGTGGCCGTGACCGCAGCCTACATCTTGGTAACGCATCCCTCACTGCCGGTCAAGACCGTCAAGGAATTGATCGCGCTCGCCAAGGCGCGGCCCGGGCAGATCAACTATTCGTCGAGCGGCAGCAGCGGCCCGCAGCACCTGGCGGGCGAACTGTTCAAGATGATGGCAGGCATCGACATCGTGCACGTGCCTTACAAGGGGGGCGGTCCGGCCGTCATCGCGCTGCTGGGCGGACACGTCTCCCTGCAATTCGCCACGCCCGTATCGGGCCTGCCGCACATCAAGACCGGGCGCCTGCGTCCGATTGCAGTGACCAGCCTCACGCGCTCGCCCGCCGTACCCGACCTGCCCACGATCGCCGAGGCGGCACTCCCCGGCTACGAAGCCGTCACGTGGTGGGGCATCCTCGCCCCCGCAAAGACACCGCGCGACATCGTCAACAAGATCCACGCGGATGTGGTGCGCGTGCTCGACATGCCCGATACCAAGGCCAAGCTCGCCGCCGAGGGCGTGAACGGCTCGGGCAGTTCACCGGAACAGTTCGCTAAGATGATCCAGGAGGACATCGTGAAGATGGCGAAGATCGTCAAGGCAGCCAACGTCAAGCTCGACTGAGCACAACGGCCGGCCTCGGCGGAGGGCAAGCATGAGCACGGAACTGGATTTCATCACCATCGCGCAGGCGGCTCGGCTCATCGCGGCGCGCGAGTTGTCGCCCGTCGAACTGCTGGAGGCCAAGCTCGCGCGCATCGGCGCTTGCGACGGCCAGGTCAACGCCTTCATCACTCTCACGGCCGAGCATGCGCTGCGCCAGGCCAAAACGGCGCAGGCCGACATCGCGGCGGGCAAGCATCGCGGACCGCTGCACGGCATTCCCTTCGGGCTCAAGGACATCTATGCCACGGCCGGCATCCTGACGTCGGGCCATTCCCGCTCGGCGATGAACAACATTCCGAGCGAGGACGCCGCAGTCACCGCGAAGCTCTACGCCGCCGGCGGGGTGTTGGTGGGCAAGCTCGCCACCTGCGAGTTCGCCCACGGCGGCCCGAGCTTCGACGCGCCTTGGCCGCCCGCCCGCAATCCCTGGAACACGGCCCACTTCACGGGCGGGTCGAGCACGGGCGCTGGCGCAGCGGTCGCAGCCGGCTTCCTGCCCATCGCCATGGGCACCGATACCGGGGGCTCGATACGCAATCCAGCCGCCTGTTGCGGTACCGTCGGCCTCAAGCCGACTTACGGCCTGGTCAGCCGCTACGGCGTCATCCCGAATTCCTGGACCTTCGATCATTGCGGCCCGCTTGCCTGGACCGTGGAGGACTGCGCCATCGTGCTCGACGCCATCGCCGGCTTCGACGAGCGCGATTCAGGCAGTGCGCGCTGCGAAGTGCCCGACTACCGAGCTGCGCTGGGCGAAGACATCCGGGGCCTGCGCATCGGCGTGATCCGTCACTTCTGGGAAGAAGATCTGAAAGTCGCCCCCGAAGTCGCCCAAGCCATGGAGCGTGCCATCGAGCTGTTGCGCAATCTGGGGGCGACCCTCGAAGACGCACGCATGGCACCGCTGCAGGACTACCTCGATGTCAAGATGACGATCGCGGAGACCGAAATCTTCTGCGTGCATCAGCGCCAGATCACCGAGCGCCCGGACGAGTTCGGCCTGCAGTTCCTGGCTCAGACCTTGGCCGGCTGTCTGTTCGACGGGTCGGACTACGTCCAGGCGCAACGCGCGCGGCGTCGGCTGCTCGCACGGATGACACCCCTGTACGAGAAGTACGACGTGCTGCTGACGGTGAGTTCGGCGCCCGCGCCCCGCTTCGACAAGCAATCGATCCTGCGCTCGTGGCTCGGCCCCAATATCCACACGGCATTCAGCGTGACGGGCGGCCCGAGCATCGTCGTCTGCAACGGGTTTGCCGCAAGCGGGCTGCCGCTGGCGATGCAGATCGCGGGGCGGCCGTTCGACGATGCGAAGGTGCTGCGTGTGGCGCATGCCTATGAGCAAGCGGCGCAATGGCGGGGCCGACGCCCCTCGCTGCAGCCTGGCGCCGCGCCCGCCGCGGTCACGCCGCCGCCGGCGCTGTCGGGCGCGGTCATCGACGCATCGGTCAGAGCGGAGGTCGCGATGCGCGCGCGCCGCGCCGGACTGAAGCTCGACGACATGCAACTCGCGCTGCTGAGCGAAGTCGCGCCGCATGCGTTCAAGATGGCCGAACGGATCCGGCGGGACTTCGATCGTTCCGAGGAGCCAGCGAGCAGCTTCAGATTCCCCGACTGAGAGAGCGAGGCGGCGACAGCACCCCGTCCTCGGAACCCCGAATCAGTACAGCTTGACCTTCAGTTCTTTCACCTGCCGCTCCACCTGCTCGTACTCGCGCATCCAGAAGGCCTTGAATTCATCCGGCGTCATCCGGTCGCCGGCTTGACTGCCCTCGGCGGAGAGCTTCTGCGTCATCGCCGCAGAATGCATGAAGTCGGTGACGACCCGATTCACCGCGGCGATGATCGGCTTGGGCGTGCCGGCGGGTGCCATCAGGCTGTAGCTGTTCGTGATCTTGAAGTTGGGAAAGCCCTGCTCGGCCACGGTGGGCAGATCGGGCATGGCGGGAATGCGCTTCAAGCTCAAGGCGGCGAGCGGACGGGCCTTGCCCGACTTGATGGCCGCGCCAGCGGAGAGCAGCAGCCCCGGGTACATGTGGATCTCGCCGCCGAGCAGCGCGAGCAGCGCCTGACCGCCTCCTTTGTAGGGCACGTGCACGAACTTCGCGCCCGTATGCCCGCTGAACCATTCCAGGCCGATGTGCGCGACGGTACCTACGCCCGAACTGCCGAAGCTCAACGGCTGCTTCTGCGAGTGCGCGATGAGTTCCTTGATGTCCTTCGCCGGCAGGCTGGGATGCACGATCAGGATGTAGGGCTGACCGGCCATCAACACCACCGGCTCGAAGGCTTTGCGCACGTCGAAGTTCACGCGCTTGGTCACGCCGAGCACGCGCAGCGTATCGCTGGCCGAGAAGAAGGTGTACCCGTCGGGCGCCGCTCGCGCGCTGATCTCGGTGGCCACCACGGTGCCGCCACCCGGGCGATTGTCGATGATCACCGATTGTCCCCAACGCTCGGTGATGTGCTGTCCGACCGCGCGGTTGATGATGTCCATGCCGCCTCCGGGCACGACCGGCAGCACGATGCGAATGGGACGGGTGGGATACCCGGCCGGGGCGTCCTGCGCCCAGGCAGGCGCTTGAGCGCCCAGGCCCGCCAGCAGCGCGCACCCGGTCAGCGCACGAAGTGTCGTGATTGTCATTGGTCGCTCCTCCTCGACTGATCGAAAGCGCAGGATATTGCCACAAGCCGGATGCGCTATGATCTTCGGCGCGATACGGGGGAGGTCCAAGGAAGTCGCCAGCGGGTCCGGTCGCAAACATGCTCACTCAAGCACGGAACGTTCATGTCCATCAACCGACGTCTTCTGCTCGTCGCTCGGCCGAGCGGCATCCCCGGACCCCGCAACTTCGCCGACGATACGGTCCCCGTGCGCGCACCTGCCGCAGGCGAATGTCTGCTCGAAACGATCTATCTGTCGATCGACCCGGCCATGCGCTCGTGGATGAGCGAGGGCACGGGATACCAGCAAAGCATCCCCCTGGGCGAGCCCATGCGCGGCGGAGGCGTCGCCCGCGTGCTGCAGAGCCGCGCTGAGGGCTTCACAGCCGGCGACATGGTGCAGGCGAGGCTGGGCTGGCAATCGCACCCGACGATCCCGGGACGCTTTCTGCAGAAGCTCGATCTGGCTCAAGGCACGGTCGAAGACTGGATCGGCCCGCTGGGTTTGAGCGCGGTGACCGCCTATTTCGGCCTGCGCGATATCGGCGGCATGCGCCCGAACGATCGGGTGCTCGTCTCCGCCGCAGCCGGAGGCGTGGGTCAGATGGCGGTTCAGATTGCGCGCATCGAAGGCTGCCGCGTGGTGGGCATCGCCGGTGGCCTCGAGAAATGCGCTTTCGTTGCAGGCCTGGGCGCGGCGGCGGCGATCGACTACAAGGCGCAAAACGATTTGTCCGCGGCCATCGGACACGCCTGCCCCGAGGGCATCGATCTGTATTTCGACAACGTCGGCGGACCGACCCTGGATGCGGCACTCGAGCATCTGCGGCAAGGCGCCCGTGTCGTGCTCTGCGGACGCATATCGCAGACGCATGCCGCGGAAACGTATGGCATACGCAACCTCGGCAAGCTCGCCGCCTCGCGTGGACGCATGCAAGGCTTCCTGGTCTTCAATTATCACGAACGCTACGACGAGGCTCGCACCTGGCTCGCCGCCCGTCACCGCGACGGCAGCTTGCAGCAACGCCTGCACGTGCTCGAAGGGCTCGAACAAGCGCCGGTCGGGTTGGGCATGCTGTTTCGGGGCGAGAACACCGGCAAGCTGGTCGTGCGCGTCGCCGACTGACGCAGAGGCCATTCGAGTCGCGCAGGCTTATCGCGCAGACTCGCCTGTTCCACACGCTGCAATAGAACCGCCCGTGGGACAATGCATCGACTCGCAACGATCGAGGAGGAGAAGAGGATGAAAGCAAAACAAGGGATCGCGCTCGGCGCGACAGCCATAGGCCTGCTCGGCCTCATGCCGGTCGACGAAGCCGGCGCACAGTCGTATCCCAACCGGCCCGTGAGGATGCTGATCGGCTTCTCGGCCGGCGGCGGCGCGGATACCATCGCACGCTCGGTCGGCCCGCGGCTCGCCGAGACCCTGGGCCAGCAGGTGGTGATCGAGAATCGTCCGGGCGCCAACGGGCTGATCGCCGCCGAACTCACCGCCAAGGCGGCACCGGACGGCTACACACTGCTGATCGCCCCGGGCAACTACGCGTTCGCGCCGGCCATGCACGCCAAGCTGCCCATCGACATGACCACGGCGTTCGCCCCCGTCAGCCTGCTGGCGGAAACGCCCTTGATCGTCGTCGTTCATCCCTCGCTGCCGGCGAAGAACATCAAGGCACTGATCGCGCTGGCGAAGGCCCAGCCCGGGAAGCTCACTTACGCCTCGGGCGGGATCGGCGGATCGGCCCACCTCGCGACCGAACTGTTCCGCTCGCTGACGGGCGTCGATCTGATCCACGTGCCCTACAAGGGAACGGGGGCGGTGATCGCCGACCTGATGGGCGGGCAGGTGCCGCTATGCTTCTGCACCTTGCCCTCGGTGTTCTCTCAGACCAAGAGTGGCCGCCTGCGTGCGCTCGCTGTGACCACGACCAAGCGCAGCGCGGCGGCACCCGATGTTCCCACGCTCGCCGAATCCGGTGTGCCGGGTTACGAAATGGGCCAGTGGTACGGATTGCTCGCGCCGGCCGGCACACCCGCCGCCCTCATCGAGCGCTTGAACGCGGACATCGGCAAGGCGCTGAAACACCCGGAACTGCGCAGCCGCTTTGCGGCCGAAGGCGCGGACGCGGTGCACAGCACGCCGACGCAGTTCGCGGCCTTCTTCAAGGCGGAAATCGCCAAATGGACCCGCGTAGTGCAGCAGGCAGGCATCAAGAACGAGTGACGCCACTGTCCTGGGTCGAAGATTCGTTGCAGAACGATCGAACTGTGTCGACCGTGTAGACGGGACAAAAGGGTCGAAATCGGCGTCAGCCGAGAAGGAAACCGCAGCCAGGTCGGGCGTCGATTCTTGGCGCTTTTGTTCAGCGAATTCCCGACTCAGGACGCTAGGCCGAAAGCGAGCGTCGGGCCCGGCTCGGCCCGACCTCCTTCCGACTGCTGCCGGGCGCTATTGCAGCTTTATGCCGGCGTCCTTGACAACCTTGCTCCAGCGCTCGACCGAAGTCCTCAGATACTCGGTGAGTTCCGCCGACGTGCCGCCTAGCGGCACCAGGCCTTGGCTGCGGAAACGCTCCTGGACCTCGGGGAGCTTCACCATGCGATTGAACTCGGCATTGAGCCGATCGACGATCGCCTTCGGGGTACCCGTCGGCGCATAGACGCCATTGATCGTCGTCACCGTTGCCCCAGGGAAGCCCGACTCGGCCAGCGTCGGCACGTCGGGAAGCTCGGGCACGCGGTTGGGCGCAGTCACGGCCAGGGTGCGCACTTTGCCGCCCGCGCGCACCATGGGCAGAATCTCTGCGATCGGATTGAAGATCGCCTGCACCTGCCCGCCGACGAGCGCCGCCAACGCCGGATTGCCGCCCTTGAAGGGAACCAGCAGGAACTGGGTCTTCGTATTGGCCATGAACAGTTCCACGGCCAGGTGCGTGATGGTCCCCGTGCCCGCATGCGAGAGCGAGATCTGCTTGGGCTTGGCTCGTGCGAGCGAGATCAGTTCGTGGATCGTCTGCACCGGCACCGTCGGATGAACGGCCGCGACATAGAACGACTGCCCTACCGGAACGACTCCGATGAAGTCCTTCACCGGATCGTAGGGCAGCTTGTAGAGCGGCACCGCCGTTGCCAGCGATACGCTGTGGAAGAGGAGCGTGTAACCGTCCGGCGTGGCACGCGCCACGAGGCCGGCACCGATCGTGCCTCCGGCACCGGGGCGGTTGTCGACCACGACCGGCTGCCCGAGCCCCTCGGTATAGCCTTGCGCGACGATGCGCGCGACGATATCCGTGGTACCGCCCGCGGCCAGCGGGACGATCATGCGAACGGGCTTGGTCGGATACCGGGCCGCCTGCTCGGCGGCCAGCGCCGGTGTAGCGGCCATTGCCGTCGCCAGAGCGGCCCAACCAAATTTCGTAGCCGTACTCAATCCACTGCCATTGCGCAATGCAGGCATACCGACCTCCTCCTGATCGAGTTTTGCGCGGACGATTGTAGCCAGATTCCTCGGCGCAAACCAAGGCCAAGGGGCCGTCCGCTGCGATGCGCACAGCTTACCCGACTTGTCCCGGTCGCAGTGATCCCGAGTGCTCGACGTGCACCCGGCCCGAAGGCGCCATCGCCAACCGCGGCATTCGACGTACATGCAGACACTCGTTCCGATAGCCATGCGCGGCCGCATCTGAGCTGCGGCTCGACGCCTCAAACGTCGGGGCGAGGGCATAGAATCCGTGCAAACGCCGATGCACTCGTTCAAGATGATGCCGGCATTTGCGGGAGAAGCCTCATGGGTACGGAGATCGAACGCAAGTTCCTGTTGCAGGGCGACGCCTGGCGCTCGCTCGCTCCGGGCATACGCTATCGGCAGGGCTATCTGAGCAGCGCGAAGGAGCGCACGGTGCGCATCCGCACAGCGGGAGATGCCGCCTTCCTGACCATCAAGGGCCTGGCCACGGGGGCGACGCGCGCCGAGTACGAGTACGCGATCCCGCTCGAGGATGGCAACGAGATGCTCGATACCCTGGCCGAGCAGCCGTTGATCGAGAAAGTGCGCTATACGATCGCGCATGGCAACGCTATCTGGGAGATCGACGAGTTCCTGGGTGAGAACCAGGGTCTCGTCGTGGCCGAGGTGGAACTGAGCAGCGAAGACCAGCCCTTCGACAGGCCGCAATGGCTGGGCGAAGAAGTCACCGGCGATCCGCGCTACTACAATTCGAGTCTCGTCGCTCACCCGTACAATCGATGGTGACAGTCCTCCGAACCGCGCACGGTGCCCGCGAAGAGACGCGGTGAGCATACGCGGTCGACCGGAAGGCGAAGGCAGCCCGCCCAGGCGACCACACCCGACCAAGGCTTGCACACTCGCCGCCTCGGCGACCCGCTATACTCGCTGATTCGCGCCCTCTTCCCCCTCCCGGTAATGCTGCAAAGGCAACTCAAACCCGTCCGGATCGCCGACAGCGACAAAACCCTGTCCAAGGCCCAGCAGACGTTCAACCGTCAGATCCGACAGATCGACAAGCTGCGCGATCAGCTCGCCGAGTGGGAAACGACGACGACCACCTACCAGCAGAAGTACGCCCGCGAACTGCTGCCGCTGCTGAGCGCATCGACCGAGCTGCAAACCCAGCTCGTACATGCCTTGCATCGGAGCCGCGACGAGAAAGGCCTCGGCAGGGCCGAGCGCAGCAAGATCGGCGAACTGATCCTCGATCTGGCCGAAGACATCCTCTCCGAGCGCGATGACGCAGCCATCAAGGCGATCTACAACGTCTACAGCGATGTCGACTACGACAGCATGGAAGCCGCCGAGCGGGAGAACGTGAAGACCTTCCTCGAAGACATGTTCGATCTCGACTTGGGCGAAGACGACTTCGAGAGCACCGACGAGGTCTTTCAGCGCGCCAAGGCGCAGTTCCGGGAAAAGCAGTCGCAAGACGAAGCCGGACACCTGGGCGAGAAGAGCCCCCGCACGCAGCGCAAGAAAACCGCACGCCAGCTCCAGAAAGAGGCTCGGGCGGAGGCCGACGCGCAGCGAATGAGCCAGACGATACGCGAGATCTATCGCAAACTCGCGAGCGCCCTGCACCCCGACCGGGAAACCGACCCGCAGGAGCGAGAGCGCAAGACGGCGCTGATGCAGCGAATCAACCTGGCTTACGCGAAGAACAATCTGCTGCAGCTACTCGAACTGCAGCTGGAGCTCGAGCACATCGGCGAGACGATGATCACCAGTCTCGACGACGAGAAGCTGCGGCACTACAACGCCATCCTGAAGGAACAGATCCGCGAGCTCAAACAAGAGCTGGCCCATGTGCATTCGGCGTTCTGCGCGCGCTTCGGCGTCGATCCCTTCACAGGCACCAAGCCTCAGACCTTGCTGCGCAGCCTCGATCGGGAGATCTTTTCCGCGCAGCAAGACAATCGCGAGCTCGAACAGGATCTGCAGCTGTTGGCGCAACCCAAGGGCGCCAAAGCGTGGCTGAAGTTGCTGCACAGGCGTGCCCGCGAAGGTCACCCGTTTCCGTTCTGACCCCGCCGGTGCGCGCGCCGCGCTTTTGCGGGACGGGATAGCCGCTACTTCTTGGCCGGGGCGAACAATCTGCCCTGCCTCGTCGCCTCGCGGAAACTCGACCACGCGTAGTCGAGATTGCCGGTGGCGCCCAAGCTGAACGCGGAAGACGTGATCGCGCTCACGAAGGTGATCTGGATCTCCTGCGTGACGGGCGAATCGCCCAGCAGTTGGGAGTCGGCCTCGAGCGGGAACTGTGCGTCTTCGTGCTGGGCGTCGGTGATCGAGATCTCGGCCACGTTGCGCGGGATGTGCCGGTAGAAGGCGGGTCGGTTGCGCGTGGTGTTCACCCGCGAATCGGACGCGAGCACCATGACGGGCGTGCGCACCTTGCGCAGATGCCCGGCCAAGCCACGGATGGCATCGGCCGGATCGAGCAGAATGCCCCCTGCGACCGGCGCCCCGCCCGCCAGGGCCACGACCACCGACGTCGCGCCGAAGGAGTGTCCCGCCAGAATTATTTTCGTGATGTCGACGCGGTTCTCGAGCACACCGGGATTGGTGCGGATGTGCCGCACCAGACGGAGCAAGGCGTTGCCGTTGCCGACCCAAGGCCCTCGATTGCGCAGTTGCACGGTCATGCTGTGGATGCCCCAGCTCGCCAGATGAAACGCCTGGTAGGCGTGATCGGCCTTAGAGTTGCCGTAGCCGTGCAGCAAGATGACCAGCGGTGCCCGTTCTGCGGGCCCGGACAAGAACAGGTCGGCCTTGATGCGCTCCTTGGGGGACACCTGCAGTTCCACGTCCTGCTTCATGACGACCTCGAACGGCCCGCGCACTCGGAAGGCGTCCAGGTTCGGCGCGCCCCCGAGCAGATCCTGCTGCAGCCGCGCAGGGTTGGCAGGCGCGAGGGTGGTGACACCGGTCTCGGGGAGGTTCGCGTATCCGATGCCAGGCAGGAGCAGCCCGCAAAGGAGAATCGATCTGACCACCAATAGAACAATCCGCATGCTTGCGCCTTGTGTTTTAGGGTGCTCTCGCGCCAGCCCGAGTCTGCGACTCAAGATCGCGACGCGCTGCGAGCCTAGCGGCCGACAGCCTTTGCGGCAACTGTCTTGTACGTGCTGACCTGTACACGCTCGATCGGCGACTTGCCGGACAAACCGCCCCGGCCGACGAAGTCGTGTCCCCGCGGGGACTCCTTGCACAAAACCGGCCTGATCAGCCGCGCCGAACGGGATCGTGGATCCTCGTCGCATCACTGCGCGGCAAGGCTGCTTTCGCCACCGGCGCGGCTGCGCGCTGACGCACCGACGCGCTACACTTCGAGTCCGCCCTCCCCGGCTCGCGCCGCTCACGCACTGCCCCGACGACCTACCACCATGCCTCGAATCTTGACCACCGCCGCGGGCGCGTTCGAATCGGCTCGGCACGTCGACGTGCTGGATGCTTCGCATCGGTGTCGACGCACGCACGGCCACAGCTTTCGCGCCTCGGTGCATGCCGCTCTGCCCGGCGGCTGGTCGTCCTTTCGTGGCGGCGAGGTCGCGCAGTTGCGCGAGCACATGACGCAGGCGCTCGCGCCGCTCGACTATCGCGACCTCAACACGATCATCGGGCAGCCGACCGACGAGAACATCGCGCGCTGGGTGCGCGAGCGCCTCGGCGCGGAGAACATCGAGCGGCTCGCCGTGCAGAGCACAGCGGATCAGGGCGTCGATCTCGACCGGCACGGCATGGCGCATGTCTGGCGCCGTTATCGATTCCAGTCCGCGCACCGGCTGCCCCATGTGCCGGCGGGACACAAGTGCGGGCGCATGCACGGACACGGCTTCGAGGCGATCGTGCACGCCAATCAGGATCTCGGCACGCGTGCGCTCAGCATCGACTACGATCGTCTCGATGCCTTGTGGGCCCCCCTGCATGCGCAGCTCGATCATCGCTGCCTGAACGACATTGCAGGGCTGTCGAACCCCACCAGCGAAATCATTGCCTCCTGGCTATGGGAGCAACTGAAGCCGGTGCTGCCCGAACTCTCCTGGGTCACCGTGTATGAGACGGCCTCGTGCGGGGCCAACTTCGACGGCGAGCGCTATCGGATCTGGAAGGACTTCACCCTCGACAGCGCCGTGCGCATCGCCCGCGCGCCCGAAGGTTCGCCGCTCGGGCGCGTGCATGGCCACACCTTCACGCTGCGCCTGCATCTGGGCGCACCGCTCGATGCGGTCATGGGCTGGACGCTCGACTTCGGCGACGTGAAGGCACTGTTCGATCCCTTGTTCAAAATGCTCGACCATCAACCGCTGCACGAACTTCCGGGACTACGCGATGCCGACACGCAAAGCCTCTCCGAGTGGATCTTTCGCGCGGCCGCAGAGCGCCTGCCGCAGCTCATCCGCAGCGATCTCTACGAAACCGAAGGCTGCGGTTCGATCGTCACGCAAGACATCGAAGTGCCGGCACTACCCCTTTAGGCCCTCATGACGTACTCGGTGAAAGAGATTTTCTATACCCTGCAAGGCGAAGGCCTCAACGCGGGGCGCCCGGCCGTGTTCTGCCGCTTCGCCGGCTGCAACCTCTGGTCCGGGCGCGAGGAAGATCGCGCGCAAGCCGTCTGTCGGTTCTGCGATACGGAGTTCGTCGGCACCGACGGCACCTTGGGCGGCAAGTTCGTGCACGCCACCGCGCTCGCCGAGCAGATCGCCGCGCAATGGCCCTCGGCGAAGACCGCGCATCGCTTCGTCGTGCTCACCGGCGGCGAACCGCTGCTGCAAGTCGATGCGCCGCTGATCGATGCGTTGCATGCGCACGGCTTCGAGATCGCCGTCGAAACCAACGGGACGCTGCCTGCGCCCGCGGGCATCGACTGGATCTGCATGAGCCCCAAGGCAGGGGCGCCGATCGTGCAGACTCGGGGGCACGAGCTGAAGCTGGTGTTTCCCCAGGCCGAGCTGATGCCGCCCGCCGTGGAGCATCTCCAGTTCCACCACTTCCTGCTGCAGCCCATGGATGGCCCCGACCGGCTCGCGAACACCCGCGCTGCGCTCGAGTACTGTCAGGGGCATCCGCAGTGGCGGCTGTCCCTGCAAACCCACAAGATTCTGCAGATTCGCTGAGGCGAGCCTGCGCGCCATCCTCGCCCGCCAGAACACGCTCTCATCCACCCCGGAGGCCACCATGAACACAGCCCACGCCGACCAAGACCTGCGATTGATCGCCGACTCGGTGAGCGCATTCACGCGCGCCGATGCGGATCTCGCGCGCATGCGCCGATTGCGCGCGGCGCAGCCGGGCTACGACCGGGATGTCTGGCGCAAGCTCGCCGAGATGGGCTGGACGGGCCTGCTCGTTCCCGAGGCTCATGGCGGCGCAGGACTCGGCTTCTCGCACATGCGCGTGGTGGCCGAGGGGCTCGCCCGGGTGCTCGCACCGGAACCGCTGGCGCCCGTGGCCGTGCTGGCTGCACGGCTGGTATTGCACGGAACGAACGATGCGCTGAAGCAGGAACTGCTCTGCGCCATTGCCTCGGGTGAGCTCGTCGCCGCCGCCGCGCTGCAGGAATCTACCGACACGATCGGTGCCGCAACCATCGAGACGCGCGCGCAGGCTGCGGGCAGCGGCTACGTGCTCACCGGAACCAAGCGGTTCGTGGTGCCGGTCGGCGCCGACGGCTATCTCGTCTCGGCCCGGGACGGCACGCGCACCCTGTTGTGTTGGGTGCCCGCCGCCTCTCAGGGGCTAGGCACGGAAATCCGCACCCGCGCCGACGGGACAGCCTCCCAGACGCTGCGGCTCGAAAGCGTAGCCGTCGGCGCGGGCGCGATCATCGCATCGGGCGAAGCGGCGCAGGCGGCGATCGATCGCGCCATCGACGAGACCAACGTCATCGTCGCCGCGGAACTGCTCGGGGCGATGAGCCGCTCGCTCGACATCGCGCTCGACTACATGCGCACGCGCGTGCAGTTCGGGCGGCCGATCGGCAGCTTCCAGGGATTGCAGCACCGGACGGTCGATCTGTGGATGCAAAAGGAGCTCGCGATCGGCGCGGTGGACGACGCCGTGCGCACCCTGGATCGGTCCGATGATCCGAAAGCGCGCGCGCTCGCCGCGAGTCGGGCCAAGTCGCGCTGCGCGGATGCTGCGCTGCTCGTCACGCGCGAGGCGATCAAGCTGCACGGCGCCATCGGTTTTGCCGACGAGTGCGACGTCGGGCAGTACCTGCAGCGCTCTCTGGTCCTTTCGGCGTGGCTGGGCAACGGCGCGAGCCATCGGCGCCGCTACGCGCAGCTCTCCGACCCGCCCCCGAGCACGACGCGCTCCACCCAAAAGGCCGCGCCCGAGAGCCCGCCGGACACCGACTGGAATGCGCTGTCCGACGAGGCCTTCCGGCAGGAGGTGCGCAGCTTCTTCGAGGCCCATTACCCGGAGCACCTGCGCTTCCTGCAGCGGCGCGCGCGCTGGGCGGAAATCAAGGACTGGACGCTGCTCATGTCGCGCAAGGGCTGGATCGCACCGGCCTGGCCGCGCGAACACGGCGGCATGGGGCTCTCGCCGGCGAAGTTCATCATCTTCGTCGAAGAGCAGGAGCGCTGGGGCATCGCGCGCGCGCCCGACATGGGCGTGCTGATGCTCGGTCCGATCGTCATGCGCTACGGCACCGAGGCGCAGAAGCGCGAATACCTGCCCAAGATCATTTCCTGCGAACACGTGTGGTGCCAGGGCTACTCGGAGCCGAACGCCGGCTCCGACCTCGCGAGTCTGCGCACGACGGCTGTGCTCGACGGCGACCACTACGTCATCAACGGCTCGAAGATCTGGACCTCGCTCGCGCACGACGCCAACCACATGTTCCTGCTCGCGCGCACCGACCCGTCCGCGAAGCGCCAAGAAGGGATCAGCTTCTTCATCATCGATCTGAAGACGCCGGGCATCCGCATGCGCCCGATCCGCAACCTCGCCGGGCACGAAGAGTTCTGCGAAGAGTTCTTCGACAACGTGCGCATACCCAAGGCGAATCTGGTCGGTGAGCTCAACAAGGGCTGGACGGTGGCGAAAGCCCTGCTCGGCTTCGAGCGCCTGAACAACGGCAGCCCGCGGCGCGCGCAGTATCCGCTGCTCAAGCTGGCGGCGATCGCACGCTCGCAAGGCGTCTGGGACGATCCGGAGTTCCAATCGAAGTACACGAAGCTGCGGCTCGATGTCGTCGATCTCGGCTCGGCCTATCAACGCTTCGCCGACGTGGTGCGCGACGGCGGGACGCCCGGGCCGGAGGCGTCCTTCCTCAAGGTGTGGTCGGGGGAATCGCTGCAGCGGCTGGCCGAGTTGTCGATCGAAACCGCCGGTGAAGCAGGCGGACTGCTCGGCGACAGCGATTTCGCCGGCGAGACGGTGGACATCCTCGGCTCGTACTACAACCTGTTCGGCGCCACGACCGCCTCGGGCACCAACGACATTCAGCGCAACATCATCTCGAAGCGCGTGCTCGCGCTGCCGGGCTGACCGTCCGCCGCAGGAGCACGTCCACGCGCGATCGGGCCCGAGCGCGCCGTGGGCCAGTGCGTCACGACGGATCCGTCCCCGTGCGCCGGATCGGCTGTGCGAGTTCGAGCGTCCGGTACGCCTCGATGGTGAGATTGCGCAGCTTCGACGCGCTCCCGCCTTCGTTATGCACCAAGCCTACCGTCGATACGAACGGCTCGATGACGGAGATCTTCTGCGGCGGCGCAACGATCAGCAGCTGCAGACCGAGCTGCTGAAACAGCCGCAGGCCATGTTGCACGGCTTCGTCCGAGCCGAGCAAGAAGCCTTCGTCGATCAGCACGAAGCGCAAGGAGCGCGATTTCTCCGCCCTCCCTTCGAGCCCGAACCGCTCGGCGAGACTGGCAACCAGTAGCGTGTAGGCGAGCTTCTCCTCCCGGGCGCCCGACTCGCCCCCGGCATCGGAGCGAGGCTGGCATGCCGATCCATCGGCGCGTGACTGCTCTCCGGCAGTGAAGAGGAACTCGTTGCGCACGTCGCAGACTTTGGCGGCCCAGCGCCGATCCTGATCCAGACACCCGTCGCGCCCCCGCAAGCGATCGATGATCGCCTTGACCCGCAGGAACTTCGCCTCCGCCCCCTGTGCGTCCTCCGCGCCCGTCGACGCGCCTTGGGTGCAGGTGCGCAGCCCCGCCTGAAAGGCGGATATCTCGGGATCGGGGCTGGGCTGCATTTCCAGTACGCTGCAATGATCCGGATCGTCGTCGAGCCGCGCCAGCGATTCATTGATGCGCGCGATGCGCTCGCGCAGCGTATCTCGCTCGCGGGCGAACTGCGCCTCGAAGCTCCCGATCTCGTCGCTCGTGTAGACGTCGAGCAGCGTCTTGAAGCGCGCATCGAGGCGGGGGAGCGTTTCGCTCCTGAGCCGATCGAGCAGTTTGCGAAATCCGAAGGCCGCTTCGATGTTCGCATCGAATGCAGCCGTTTCGAGCCTGAACGGCGCCTTGAGCGCCATCGTCGCCTGGACGATCTTGTCGCGCAGGCACTTGAGCTTCCGATCCTCGCCATCGATGCGCTCTTGCAGGAAGGCGCGCGTTTCCTGCTCCTGGTCGTCGCAGTCCTCGATAGTCGGATGCGCCTCGCCCAGTGCCTGTGTCCGCAATTGCTCCAAGCGCTCGCGCAGAACGTCGGGTGCGAGGAGGCTCGTTCGCGCCTGCGCTTGCTCGACCACGGCCTGGACGGCGTTGCGCATCTCGCCGGCATCGGCCTTGCGCTGCTGGATGCGCGAGCGCCTGTCCTTGGCCACATCGAACTCCTTCTCGGTCGCCGCCAGCGCCTGCGCAGCTTGCTGCAGTCGCTGATCGAGCTGCTGCAGGACGTCCGAGGCGCCCTCCAGCCGACGGCGTTCGTCGGCGAGCGCTTCGATCTCGGCGGCAACCGCCCCCCAGTCCAGATCCTCGAACTCGACGAACTCTTCCAACCGGATCAACGCATCGAGGCGCTCGGCGAGCAGCTTGCGCTGCTCCTGCACCGCGCCGATGCGATCACCGATCTCCTCCATGCGGCCTGCGAGCAGTTCGAGCTTGGCTTCGAGCGCGGCGATCTTGGCCGCATTGCGCCAGCCGAGCACATAGCGGCTGCGATCGTCGATGGGATAACGGTCGTCCTGCTCGTGGCGCCCGCTCGGATCCTTGATCCGACCGCTGCGCATGATGGCGCGAGCCTCGCGGAGAAACTGCGCCTGCGTGGCGCAGCAGGCAATGTCGAACCGCTGCCCCAGCTCGCGCACCATCCAGTCGTGGAACGGCGTGCCGGGTTGAATGGAGAGCTTGCGCACCAGGGAATCGCGATGCAGCTCCGGCAGCTCCCCGCTCTGCACCGCGCGCACGTGGAAGTACACCAGCCGGCGGCGCAGGTCGCCGCGATCGATCCAGGCGGCCACGGCCTCGCAATGGTCGTCAGGCACCAGCAAGGACAACGCGAAGCCACGCAGAAGGCGCTCGGCCGCCCCTTCCCAATCGCACTCCTCGTCGCGCACTTGCAGCAGCTCGCCGGCAAAGGGCATCTCCTGCTCCGCGATGCCCAGCGATTCGCACAGCGCGGCGCGAAGCTGGATCGCGGGGGCGTCGATGTTGCTGCGCCGACGCTTGAGACTGTCCAGTTCATTGCGCAGCGCGTCGTGCTCGGCCTTGCCCTGAAGAAAGGCGACCTGGTGCTCCGTCAGATCGTTCTCCAGCACCGCATCGTGATCTCGCGCCTCGTTGCGCCAGGCCTTCAAGCGCATCCGCTGGGCAATGAAGGCGGATTCGTCCCCGACGGGACGTTCGCCGAGGCGCTTCGCCAAGGCGCCGTAGCGCTCGGCCTTCAGCCGCCGGATGTTGCGCAGATCTTCGAGCTTGCGGACCTGCGCACCCAACCGCTCGATGCGATCGCCGCCGTTGTCGGCCATCGCGCGCTTGAGTTCGTCGACCTGCCGGCGACGATCGTCGCGGCGCGTCTCGAGCCGCTTGATCTGCGTGTTCAGATGCTCGAGCACGTTCTCGAACCGCCCGAGCCGATCGTCGATGAAACCGAGCTTGAGCCGCGCGAAGTGCCCCCGCAGGGCCTCGCGGCAATCGCGCAGCGCCTCGATCTCCCGACCGAGGTTCGCGTGATGCTCGGCGTCGTCGACCAGCGGCGTCAGCAAGGCCAATTGCTGCTTGGCCTCGAGCACGGCTACGTGGGCGCGATTCAGATCGTCGAAGTGCGCAACGAGCGCCTGGACACGCGGCGCCACGTCGAACGAATCGAGCATGTGATCGCGCATGAAGTCCGAGAGATCGCCGACCGACTGCACCGACATCGTCGGATGAAACAACGCCAGGGACTGCTCGTTCTCGATGCCGAACCGGCGGCGGATCCATGCGTCGTACTTGGGAAGGCTGTCCTCGACGTCGGCGCTCGCTGCCAGCAGCCGCTGGCGCATTGGGCCGATGTCGGTGCCGAACTGCATGAAGTGCTCGCCGATGGAAAGCTCGCATTCCGCCATGACGAAAAAGCGCGCCAGCCCACCTTGCGGCGCCTTCGTCCAGAACACCTGCGCCAGCGTGACCGTCTGCTCGCACCCCGCGTCGTGAAAAACGCCGAGGACGACCGAATAGCGGTCGCTATCGCGCAGGCCGACGGGCTCGGCCGCGACGGCGACCTCGTAGTGCTCGGACTTGTCCTGCCCCAACACGTAGGCGCGCAGTGAGCGCTCGCGGGCATCGGCCTCGGCGACTTCGTTGTCGGACGTGTGCGGCGAGGGCGCCAGCAAGATCGTGACGGCGTCGACCAGCATGGACGTGTCCGAGCCGCTGTCGCCGGTCAACAGGCCGTTGCGGCCGTCGAGTTCGAGCGCGCAGCCGCAACCGTCGAACGTGCCCCAGTTGAACACCTCGAGGCGCTTGAGCCGGAAGCCTGCCGATGTATCCGTGGCCACGTTCCCGATCTTTACTGCGCGCGGGTCATTCATCCTTGTCTCCACCATCCCGGCGGCGCCCGGCAGCCGTTCCCGCGATAGAGCGAGTCGGGCATCGAATTGAACGGGCCATCGAGCGTCCACGGTGGCGTAAACCGGCGTCACGTGGCAGCGGCCCGCGGACAACGCCGATAGGCTCTGATCCAGGCGCTCATGTCTCGCTCGCCCCGTGTCCAAATCCGTTGGGCATAGGGCGGGCTCGTCGGGCCGCGTCAACTGCGATTGTACGGGTTGGCCCGCGCCTGTGCGCTAGTTCACGCGCGCCAAACGCCCAGACGCCCGGGGAAGGCCAGGCGCGCACCAGGTTTGGGCGCTTGTGCGACAGAATGCGGCAGCGTCATGCCATCGTGACTTCAGGTGGGGCACGAAACCGCGGCCCAACCGGGAATTCGAAGGTGGATGGAACAACGCCGTGGAAAGACGCTGAGCCGTCCGGCTGCCGAGCACAGCAAGCGTCCCGCCTAAGCCGAAGAGGGTACCGGAGGGCTGCCGGCGATCGGGAGAGCTCTATCTATTTCGGCGGCTGCTGCATGACCGGGCAATCACGCCCCCAAAGATCGAGCGGGATGCCGACGTAGCGTCGGAGGAAGTTGCGGGCCACCGAGGCAGTGACAGGCTGGGCAAACGAAATCGGCTGCGCAAGGAGTTGGCCATTGAGGCGATAAAGCCACGTCCGACGTCTTACGATCATTAGGTTCTCCACGGTGAAACCATCAAACTGCAGCGTCATGCTAACCACGCGCAAGAGAAAATTTGATGACACCCCTGCACGCTGTAATGATGTCTCGCTTGGATGCACTATCCATGCCCGTTATAGCCTGCATCGCGGGGTTCGCCAATATTCGTTGATGTTCCGTAAGGAATCGACGAAGCATGCACACCGATTGCCGAAGGCATTGCCCACAGCGCCCACAGCAATCAACCAACGTCGATGCGGAGGAAAAAACAACGTCTGTCAGGTGCGCACCGACCCGGTTGCCCCGCCCGGCGTGCGCTCGATTGCGACCCGCGTCGAGCCAGCGGCAACCCGGCGCTGGCTCGACGCGACCGTGAACTCGGTCAACCGATCATCGAAAACCGCCGCCGCCGCTCACATAGACGGTGTCGGCCGTCATGAACTCGCAAGCGTCGGAGCACAAGAACAGGACGAGTTCGGCGATCTCGTCAGCGGTGGCGATGCGCTTCATGGGGATGCCGGCGACCACGCGCTGCATCGACTGCTCCGTCGTCCCGGACGCGGCCTGAAAGGCGGTATCCACGGACGCGGGCGACACGGACAGACAGCGGATGCCTCGATCGGCAAACTCGCGGGCAACGCCCATGGTCAATGTCACGACCGCCCCCTTGGATGATGCATAGTGGACCGAGGTGCCCGGACCGCCCCGTTTGTGCGCCATGCTGGCGACATTGACGATGGTGCCGCCGCCGTTCTCGAGCATGTGCGGCAACACCTCCTGCATGCCGTAGAAGGTGCCCTTGACGTTCAGATCGTATGTCCGCTCCCAAAGAGCGTCGTCGATCTCCAGAAAACCGCAGCGCTTGAGTGCCGAGCCGGCCGAATTGAACAGGAAGTGGATGCGCCCGAAGCGCTCGACCCCCTTGCGGACGAGGTTGCGAACCGCCTCGCGACGGGTGACATCCGTCGGCACGAACATCGCCTCGACACCCTCGGCCTGCACCGCCTTGACGGTTTCCAATCCGCCTCGCTCGTCGATGTCGCCGCAGACGACGCGCGCGCCCTCACGAGCAAAGACAAGTGCGGTGGCGCGGCCGATGCCGCTGGCAGCTCCGGTGATGACGATGGTTTTGCCGCGAAAGTAATCGGGTGTTCTGGCCATGGGGTCGTCCTGAATCAAGAGTCTTTCGAATTCGTTGTCGGGCGCGAAGTCAGTTGAGCGCGAGCCCGATGTCCTTCATTACTTTACGCCACTTCGCCAGATCCTCGCGTATGAGCGCATTGAATTGTTCCGGCGTCGATCCGACCAGGCTCCAGCCGTCGGCTTCGAAGCGCTTGACGACATCGGGCGCCTTGACCGCTTCGGCCATCGCCGCGCTGAGTTTGCGCACGATCGGCTGGGGGACGCGTGCCGCAATGACGGCACCGTAGTACTGGTTCAACTCGAACCCGGGCACGCCCGTTTCAGCCACCGTAGGCAAATCGGGCAGGGCGGCCATGCGCTTGGCGGAAGTCACCGCCAGCAGGCGAATTCGTGCGGCTTGCATATGCGGTCTCGCGCTGGTGAGCGTGATGAAGCCGAACTGCATCTCGCCGGCCACCGTCGCAACGATCGCAGGCGCGCCGCCTTTGTAAGGCACGTGGGTGAATTTCGCCCCGGTCATCTGCATGACCATCTCCCAGCCCAGATGCTGCAGGCTACCTGTGCCGGGCGTGCCGAAGTTGAGCTTTCCCGGATGGTTTCGCCCGTGGGCGATCAGTTCCTTCACGCTCGCTGCCGGCGTGGACGGATGCGAATACACGATGTACGACAGCGCTGTCGCCTGACTCACTCCGGTGAGGTTGCCGGCGATATCGTAGAGCCGCTTGGTTTCCGGCGCGGAGTTGATCACGTGGTCGGCCGACATCATCAGCAGCGTGTAGCCATCGGGCGCCGCCTTGATCGCGATATCGAATGCGAGCACCCCGGAAGCACCGGTGCGGTTGTCGACGATGACCTGCTGGCCCCAGGCCTGCGTCATCTTCTGAGCGATCGACCGCGCCGTGGTATCGAGCCCCCCACCTGGGGCAACCGGCACGATCATGCGCAGCGGACGCGCTGGAAACACACCCGCATCCTGAGCCGAGGCCGCGAGCGGCAACGCGCCCACGACGACCCCGGCCAGAATCGCCTGGCAGAACTTCGACGACCTCATCCCGTCTCCTCCGGTATCAGTGCGAACGAACTCGCCGCGGATCCCACAGCGGCAGCTTATGCGGAACTTCCTCGATTTAAGCACGTTCGCATGACCCCGACCAAGGGTCGGGCGCGACTCGACGAGCCCCGGACCGAAGCAAAAGCACGACCGGGGACGAGAGCAACGACCACCCGGGACGGCAGGGCGATGCCTTCGCTCGGCGCCGATCGCGCACGAAGCGTATCCCGGTTCCGTGGCAAGATTGCAACCCGAAACCGACGCGTGTGCCGAGTCGGCCACTCGCAGCAAGACCGTCGTCGGCATCGGTGCCATGCTGTGGCGGACATCATCGCGCGTTCTGACTCGATGCAGTGTCCCGCGCGTCTGGCGCCGAGGTCGATGCCTTGTGTACCCTTGGGGCTCTCGAGCGAGCGACCATGCAGCAACCCATCTCCGACACAAGGCACTAGGACGGCAATGGCCAAGGTCTTTCCCGACGGCTGGCGCGAACTGGAAGCCACAGGCGCAGCCGGTCGAGAATTGCAGACGCTGGGGCGACTCGCGGCCGGACTGGATGACCGCTACGCGATCTATCACGGGGTGCACTGGACGCGCATCGAGCGCAATGATTATACCGTCGTCGGCGAGATCGATTTCGCGATCGTCGGCCCCACCGGCAAGCTGCTGCTGATCGAGCAGAAGACGGGGATCCTCACCGAGACGACCGCCGGCCTCGTCAAGAAGCACGTCCACAAGGACGAGGAAGTCGCCATTCGAATCGCGCGCACGGCCGAAGCGCTGCGTGAGCGCCTGCGCAAAGCATGTGACGGCGAGCAGACGCAGATCGACAGCTTGCTCTATTGTCCCGACTACACAGTGCGTGAGCCGGGCACGGCCGGCATCGACCCAGCGCGGATCGTGGATGCCACACGCAAGGACCAGTTGCTGTCCATCGTCCGCAGCATCCTGCCGCAAAGCGGCGAGGCCCTGCCAGCCAAGCCGAAGATCCATCGATTCCTGAGCGACATCCTCGAACTCGTCCCCGAAGCGCATGCGATCGTCGGCGAGGCAGGCGCGCTGTCCACCCGACTCTCCGGCGGGCTCGCGCACTGGGCGCGCAGAATCGAATTCGAACCTTTCAGGCTGCGTGTGATCGGTACCGCGGGCTCGGGCAAGACTCAACTCGCCATGGCCGTCTTTCGCGATGCAATCAGCGCCGGCCGCCGACCGCTCTATGTCTGCTACAACCGGCCGCTCGCCGACCACATCACACGGATCGCGCCGGCAGGCGGCGAAGTCACGACCTACCATCAGTTCGGCGATCGCATCAGCCGCGCACGCGGCGAGGCGCCCGATTTCACTCAGCCCGGCGCGTTCGCCAGGCTCGAAACGGTGCTCGATGCCTGCATGCCGAATCCGCACGAGCGCTTCGACGAGCTGATCGTCGACGAAGGCCAGGATTTCAACGACGGCTGGGCGGCCAATCTGCTGCGCTGGCTCGCCCCCGGCGGGCGGGCCTGGTGGCTGGAGGATCCGATGCAAAATCTCTACGGCCGCGCACCCGTTTCGCTGCCCGGCTGGGTGACCGTACGTTCGGAGATCAACTATCGCACGCCGAAGGACATCCTCGAGAGCCTCAATCGCCTGCTGGGGCTGTCCAACGCGATGGTGGCCGGCAGTCCACTGAGCGGCTCTCCGATCGATCTCGTCACCTACACCGACGAGAACGACCTCGTCGCCAAGACGATCAGCGCCGTGACACGTTGCATCGGGTCGGGCTTCAAGCGATCGCACGTCGCGCTCGTCACCTACCGCGGCCGCGAGCGCTCGAAGCTCGCCGCCCACGACAAGCTCGGCCCGTATCCTCTGCGCGCGCCCACAGGGCAATACGACCTCTTCGGCAACGCGCTCTACACCGAGGGGGATCTGCTCATCGATTCGGTGCTGCGCTTCAAGGGCCGCGCGTCGCCCTGTGTCGTCTTCACCGAGATCGACTTCGAGACCCTCGACGACGCAGCCGTGCGACGGCTGTTCGTCGGCGCGACCCGGGCGACGATGAAATTGACGCTGGTGGTATCCGAGCGGGCGGGAAGGGTGCTGGCGGACCGCCTGGAGAACGGGTCGTCGTCAGGCGCTTAGTGCCCGCTCGAAGTCGTGCGCACTCGTCGCGGAACGCGCTACCGGCGCGCGCCCCGCGCGGGGGATGCACTCATTCGAGCTTCGCGCCCGAAACCTGCACCACCTTGGCCCATTTCTCCACCTCCGCCTGCAAGTACTTGGTGAACGCAGCCGGGCTGTCGGCGACAGGCTCGGCGCCCTGGGCGGCGAGCTTCTCCGAGATATCGGCGCTCCTCACCTGCTTCACGATCACCGCGTTTAGACTGCGAATGATCTCCTCGGGCGTACCGACTGGCGCCAGCACCGCGTTCCACGCATAGGCCTCGAAACCCGGGAAGCCGGATTCCTGGAAGGTCGGCACGTCGGGAAGCGATCGGGCTCGCGCGGCGCTGGCAACGGCCAGTGCACGCATGCGCCCCGACCTGATGTGCGGCGTCGCCGAGGGCAGATTCGATACCAAGGCTTGCGTCTGGCCACTGATGAGATCGGCCAACGCCGGTGCCCCGCCCTTGTACGGAACATGCACCGTGTCCAGCCCGCCGACCGCCATCTTCAACAATTCCGCGGACAGGTGCGAGGTGCTGCCGCTGCCCGACGAGGCAAACACGAGTTGTCCGGGGCGAGCCTTGGCCAGCGCGACGAAGCTCTTGAGATTGTTCACCGGCAGCGACGGGTGCACCACGAGCACGTTGTGGACGGACGCGATACGCGTGATGGGTGCGAAATCCCGCAGGGGGTGATAACCCATCTTCGGATAAAGGCTCACGTTGGTCGAAAACGAGGCGGAAACGACCAGCAGCGTATGGCCGTCGGCGGGCGCACGCGCGACCAGTTCGGCGGCAATGTTGCTGTTCGCACCCGGACGGTTGTCGATCACGAACTGCTGCTTGAAGGCCTCGATCAACCCCGGCTGGATCAAGCGTGCCATGATGTCGGTCGAGCCGCCGGGCGGAAATCCGACCACCATGCGCACGGGCTTGGTGGGATAAGTCTGAGCAAACAGGGGCGAGGCCAATAGCACGCCCAGCACGGGCGCAAGAGAGGCAAGTCGAAGCATGGTCCAAGTCTCGTTATGATGAAGCGACGGTTGCAGCATACACCGCAGGAATGCAATGCTCGTGCCAACGACCAGGGAGATGCGATGACACAGTCCGATTCGAAAGCAACAGACCGTATCGACAGCCACTTCATGACGATCGCTCAAGCCAGCCGGCTGATCGAAACCAAGGCGCTGTCGCCGGTGGAGTACGTGAAATCGCTTCACGATCGCATCGACGCGCTGGACGATCAGCTTCATGCGTTCATTACGCGCACCCCCGACATCGCGCTCGAACAGGCGGCTGCCGCCGAGCGTGACATCGCGCGCGGCGCGTATCGCGGCCCGCTGCACGGCATCCCCTTCACGCTCAAGGACGTCTACGACACCGCCGGAATCCGCACCACCGGACATTCCAAGCTCGGGATCGACAACGTGCCGACGCACAATGCCACCGCGACCCAGCGTCTGATCGACGCGGGCGCTGTGATGCTCGGCAAGCTCGCCACGCACGAGTTCGCCAGCGGCGGACCGTCGCTCGATCTGCCTTGGCCACCCGCGCGCAACCCCTGGAACACCGCCTATTTCACCGGCAGTTCGAGCAGCGGCTCGGGAGCGGCGGTCGCGGCGGGATTGTGTCCCGCCACGCTCGGCACCGACACCGGCGGCAGCATCCGGATTCCCGCCGCCCTGTGCGGTCTCGCTGGCCTCAAGCCGACCTATGGCCGGGTGAGCCGCCGCGGCGTCATTCCGAACTCGTTCACCTTCGATCACGCCGGACCGCTCGCCTGGACCGTGGAGGATTGCGCCCTGCTCCTGCAATGCATCGCCGGCCACGACCCCAAGGATCCGACCAGCGCGCAGACGGAAGTCCCCGACTATCGCGCGGCGCTGACCGGCGATATCCGCGGACTGCGCGTGGGCGTCGTGCGGCACTTCTGGGAGGAGGAAGGCAGCATCCACGCCGAAGCGGCGCGCGCGATGGAGGACGCCATCGAAGTGCTGAGCCGCCTGGGCGCCAAGGTCGGCGTGGCACGCATGCGTTCGCGTCAGGCCTACAACGACGTCAAGATGGTGATCGCGAAGTCCGAGATCATCATCGTGCATGAACGCAACATGCGGGAACGCTTGAGCGAGTTCGGTGCCGACTTCATCGGACGCAATCTGCCGGGCTTTCTCTTCAGCGCGGGCGATTACGTGCGCGCCCAGCGCGAACGCCGGCACATGATCGAAGAGATGGCCCCGCTGTACGAGCAGTTCGACGTACTGCTCACCGCGAGCAACGCACCGGCCGCACGGCTGGAGAGCCTCGTGGGCACGGGCTTTTCGCAGAAGTGGGAAACCGCGAACATCTATACGCCCTTCAATGTCACGGGCGGGCCAGCCCTCAGCGTGTGCAACGGCTATACGGCCGAGGGATTGCCGCTGGCATTGCAGATTGCCGGACGCCCGTTCGACGAAGCGACCGTGCTGCGGGTCGGCGATGCCTACGAGCGGGCGACCGCCTGGCGGACGCGTCGGCCGCACCTCGTCGCAGGCGCCCAGGCGCCCGCCCTCGTCGTGCCTCCCGAGCAGCAGGCTCCGCCGGTGTCGATCGACGCGACCACGCGGGCGACCGTGGATGCGGTCATCCTGCGCGCCGGTCTGACGCTGGACGATCGCCAACGCACGCTGCTCTACCGGGTCGCGACACCGGTGCTGCAGGCCGTGGCGCGCATCCGCCGCGACCATCCCTACGGCGACGAACCCGCGAACGCGCTTTACCTGGATCGTTGATTCGAAGCCGCAGCGAAAGGAAGCGGGGATTGCGCCCGGGAAGGCGTCGGTTCAGTTGAGGACGATCCCCGTCTCCTTGATCACCTTGCGCCATTTGGTCATCTCGCTGCGAATGAGCGTACCGAACTGCTCGGCGGTCGATCCGACCGGCGTCGAACCATCGGCCGCAAGCCGTTGCGCGACGTCGGGCGATCTGACCGCGTCGGCGATCGCGCCGCTCAACCGGTTGACGATGGCAGGTGGGGTCTTTCCTGTCGTGACGACACCGTACCACTGTTCCAGTTCGTAGCCGGGCACGCCCATCTCAGCGATGGTCGGCAAATCGGGCATGGCCGGCATGCGCTGCTTTCCCGACACCGCGATCGCGCGCACGCGACCTGCATTGAGGTGCGGTCGAAGACTGATGACGGTGATGAAGCCGAATTGCAGTTCGCCGGCAAGCGTCGCCTGGATTGCCGGGGCGCCGCCCTTGTAGGGAATGTGGGTGAACTTGGCACCCATCGCATGTCCGATCAGTTCCCAACCCAGATGCTGCAGGCTTGCAGTACCCGGCGTACCGTAATTGAGCTTGCCCGGGTACTTTCGTCCATAAGCGATGAGGTCCCTGAAGTTCGTAAACGGCACGGAGGGGTGCGTGTACACCACGTACGACAAGGAAGTCGCCTGGGAGACCGGCGTCGTATGCTTGGTCAGATCGTAGGGCCAGGTCGCCTGGACCACCGTGTTGATCGGATGACTCGCCGCAGCCATCAGCAGCGTGTGCCCGTCCGGCTGGGCTTTGGTAAGGAGATCGAAGGCGATCGCGCCCGACGCGCCGGCACGGTTGTCGACGATGACCTGCTGCCCCAACGCCTGTGTCAGCTTCTGGCCGATCGCGCGAGCGGTGGTGTCGTTGCCCGCGCCCGGCGCCACGGGCACGATGAATCGAATGGGTCGGGAAGGGAACTCGCTCGCGCTTTGAGCCAGCACCGGCGGTACTTGAATGACATGCAACGCAACAACCGCACATACCCATCGGCCGACTCGTGCCAGATCCATTGCGCCTCCCCCAGGCTTTGCATTGTCCGGCCAGCTTGACAGCATGCGGTGGTTCACGCAAGTGACCCCGCGTCGCTCGTCCTGCGGATGCCGCAGGACCGGGTTGCGCCAGCGCAGGCGCAGGCAGGCCTTCATCGGGCATTGGGCGGCCTTCCGATTGCATCTACGAGCGCACGCCTCCAGACTACGGGAACTTCGTTACGCACCTGCCTTATGCCACCCACCCCGCCCGCCGTCGACGCCTACGACGCCGATGCAAGACGATACGCCGACCTCTACGAGAGTCTCGCCTTCGAGGACGTGCACCAGCCGATCCTCGACCTGTTGCCCCAAGCACCCGCCCGCATCCTCGACGTTGGCGCGGGTTCGGGCCGAGACGCGGCATGGTTCGCATACCGGGGTCATGAGGTGGTGGCGGTCGAGCCTTCGGACGGCATGCGGCGCGAAGCGCGCGAGCGCCATGACCTTCCGGGCATCCGCTGGGTAGACGATGCTTTGCCTGCGCTCACGCAGACGCACCGCCTTGGCTTGCAGTACGACCTCGTACTCGCAAGCGCCGTATGGATGCACGTGCGCCCGGAGGATCGCAAGCGCGCCTTCCGCAAGCTCGCCACGTTGCTTGCGCCGAGCGGACGCATCGTCATTTCGCTGCGACTAGGCACCCCCGACGCGGAGCGAACGATGCATCCGGTATCCCGGGCGGAAGTGGAACAGTTCGGCCGCGAGCTCGGCCTGCGCGTCTTGCGTATCGCCGCCGGGGCAGACCGGCTCGCACGGCCCGACGTGCGCTGGGAGACCGTCGTACTGGAGTATCCGGACGACGAGACCGGTGCCTTGCCGCTGTTGCGACACATCGTGCTGCGCGACGACAAGGCCTCCACCTACAAGCTCGCGCTGTTGCGAGTCGCTGCGCGCATCGCGGACAGCGCGCCGGGCATGGCTCGCGAAGACGCCGACGGGAGCGTCAGCCTGCCGCTCGGATTGGTGGCGCTGTTCTGGATTCGCTCGATGAAGCCGTTGGTCGAAGGCGACTATCCCCAGACGCCGACGAATCGCGCAGGCAAGGGGCTGGGGTTCGTCAAGGATGCGTTCCGGGCACTGCGCGGCGTGGCGCCCTTCGACCTTCGCGCGGGCATGCGCTTCACCGGCGCGACGGCCGAAGCGCTCTGCCGGGCGCTGAGCGATGCAGCGGCGACGGTATGCACCATGCCGGCGAACTTCATCACCTACCCCGGGCGCAGCGAGCGCGTTTTCCTTGCGAAGCGCAACGCGCTTCGCAAAACAGGCGATGCGTTCGAATTGAACGAGATCGGCCTGCGCGCCTTCGGCGACTTCGTCGTTCCCGCCGGCGTGTGGCACACGCTCAAGCGGCTCAACGTCTGGATCGAGCCGGTGCTGCTCGGCGAGTGGATCGCATTGATGCAGCAGTACGGACGCGCTCAAGGGCGGCAACTCGCACACGCCGAACTTGCCCGGGCACTCACCTGGCTCGATCCGGAGCGCGATACCCGGCTCGCTCGCGAGCGGGCGCTCGAACTGATGGGCGCCGGCAGGGAACTGCGTTGCGTCTGGACAGGGCGTGCGCTCACCGGCCGAACGCTCGACATCGACCACTGCTTTCCCTTCTCCGCATGGCCGTGCTCCGATCTGTGGAATCTGCTGCCCTCGTCGCGGACCGTGAATCAACATAGCAAACGGGACAAGCTCGTCACCCCGGCACAGCTCGACGATGCGCATGAGTCGATGCTGGGCTGGTGGACGAATGCCTGGACGGAAGCGACGCAGGTGTGGCGACCACGATTTTTCGAGGAAGCCTGGTCGTCGCTGCCATTGAGCGCCGGTCGCGCGGATGCGGCCACGCTGGAGGATGTGTTCGAGGGCGTGCAGCTCAGGCGGGCGCTGTTGCGCCAGGATCAGCGATTGCCGGAGTGGGGCGGGTGAGCGACTTGCCCATGCGGGCCGATCGTCCGGCGCTTAAAATGCAGCTCCTCAGCACGAAAGCCCGATCCATGTCCGACCTCTTTCCGTTTCTAGCCTCTGCAGAGCCCCGACAAACCGATGTGCGCATCCTCGAGGTGATCCTCGAGATCGCCGACGGCGACGAAGTGGAAGCCGATCGCATCTGGCAAGCCCCGAGCAACCTGGAACTGATCGACATACTCGTGGTGTTGACCGATCGGGGCCTGAACCCCGAAGCACTGAAGTGGGAGCGGATGGGCGTGCTTTGGAGCCGAGGCATCCAGGAGATCTTCTGACCGGTCGAGCAAGCGCTCTGCTCGACGGTGTTTCGCCGCATGGCCGGCACGCTATTGTCATGCAGTCCGTCCGGCCAGCCGCAACGAAGTGCCTGAGGTGTGTGGGCCACGGCGCGACGCCTGGTAGCCTCGCGCTCCGGTTCTGCAGTCGGAAACGATCCGGGGCCGTGCGTCGCTAGCGGTCATCTGGGCGCGCGCGGATCGGGCGCTGCTTGCCACGAGTCGGGCAGCGGCCAAGACAAGATCTCCGCGAGCCGCTTGACTACCCAAACGGCTTCGTCAGCGCAGAGGAGCGTGCTGTCTGCCTCCAGGCCGGCATGGATGCGCACGAGCACTTCACTTTCCGTCACGCTCAGATCGAAGAGTTTTTCGCGCGCCGTCTCCACGAGCATCTGGGCGAGGTCTTCGCAGAGGTCGTAGCGTTGCGCGATGACGGCCCGCGGCTCGCTCGGCCGAGTTTTTCCCTGCGGGATGAACAACTGGACGAAAGAGGGCGGGATGATGAATTGATTGTCGTCCATGTCGGGATCGCTCGGAAACTGGGTTGTTCGCCGTTGGCGCAATGCCAGTGCGCAGGATGGGGCGTGTGGACTGTCAGCCCTCGCGCCGGCGGGCATTGGTCAGGGTCGCTACGTTCGCGGCAGCAGGAAGACCCGATTGGAACGCTTTCCGCCTCCGAATGCGAGCGACGCCCGAGTGCCCGATGCGACACAAACGGTGGCGCACCCCATGGGCTTTCTGGAAAAAACTCCAGGAACTATCGCGGAAGGGTGGCAGGTATGCCCCTTTGCGGCCCGCACATGTAGCGAAAACTGCGAGCCAGGTCGACCGCCGTGCCGGCGCAGCACCCGCCTCTGAAGCGCCCGCTCTTGCATCTCTCGGGGCAGTGGCCCGGGAGCCCGCCACAATGGCCGCGGAGCGAGTTCATCCACAGTTGTCAAGAATTTGTAATGTCCGCTCGCCGTGTATTCGGCCGCCCCTATGAGGATGATCTCAACTGATTGAAATATAAGAACAATATTTACGCCTAAATTTTAACCGGCGAGTAAAAACCGTTGCTTGACGTACCACTTAGCGCATCTGGTGACATCTTATGCACAGATTTATCCACAGACTTTGTGGATGAAATTCGTGGTGCGCAGCGGCATGCGTGAATGTCAAGCCATGAATGCGCCTGGCGGTCGCGGATCGCGCGACTCGCGAAAGGATCGAGCGGGGGAATTCGCGAGTAGCGTCCACGGATCTCACGCCCTTCTGACTGCAGCGCCCACGGGCTCCCCTCGCGATCGCGCCGCTGCTTTGCGCCGACCAACGACGCTGAATGGGCTCGAAGGACGAGGCTCACCACGACCCGCCGGATACGCCTAGAATTCGTTGCCTTGCGCTCACCGGCGCACCGGCAAATTTCAGGAGGAGCAGCGACGCACTTAGAACTCGTCGTTCGATGGGCATGCCCCGATGCATCCTTGCCCCTAGACACACGGGTTTCCGTGGACGAGCAGATCAAAGCGAACCTACGCGTAGGTGCACTTCCGACTAGCGACTTCATAGGATGCGGGCATCATCACGCACCTAGCCATAATCCCGCCAAGGAGGGGACATGTATCGTTTCGTTTCGTCGTTCGCCATCACCGCGAGCCTGCTCGCCGTGCCGGCAGTGCCAGCTTGGGCCCAGGAGAGCTATCCGAACCGGCCAGTGCGCTTGATCACGCCGTACTCGCCGGGCGGCAGCAGCACCATCGTTTCGCGCATCGTCGGGGCCGAACTCACCGACCTGTGGGGGCAATCGGTGATCATCGACAACCGTCCCGGCGGCAACACCATCATCGGCACGCAGGCCGCCGCCCGCGCCACGCCGGACGGCTACACCTGGATCTTCGCCAACACGACCTTCGCGCTCAATCACCACATCATCCGGCGCCTGCCCTACGACTCGGTGAAAGATTTCCAGGCGATGGCCAAGATCTACAACAACGAGACCCTCCTCGCAGTGCATCCGTCGGTACCCGCGAACACGCTCAAGGAGTTCATCGCCTACGGCAAGTCGGTCAAGGAAGGCCTGAACCACGGCGCCTCGGGAGGCAGCGGGCTCGCCGAGTTGCGCACCGCGATGTTCCGGCTCGCCACCGGCATGGACTTCAAGAACATCCCCTACAAGGGGAGCGGTCCGGTGGGTGTGGCGCTGCTCGGCGGTCAAGTCCACTTCGGCATGATTCCGCCGATCACCGTCGCGCATTACATCAAGCAAGGCAAGGTCAAGGGCCTGGCGGTGACCGGCAAGCAGCGCCTGGAGGCGTTGCCGCAGGTGCCGACCTTCATCGAGGCCGGCCTGCCGGATTACAACGTTACGTCATGGAATGGGCTGCTGGTACCCCGAGGCACTCCCATGGCCATCGTCAACAAGGTATCGGCGGACATCGCAAAGATCCTGCAGAAGCCGGCCGTGCGCGAGAAGTTGATCGCCCAGGGCGCCGACCCCGAGCACGCCGGCCCGGTGGAGTTCGCGAAGATCATCCAGGCCGACATCGATCTGTTCGCAAGAGTTATCAAGCAGGCAGGCATACAACAGCAGGATTGATGCGCGACGACGGGGCGGCCGACAGGCCGTCCCGCGTGACCTGCGTGCAGCGCGGCGTATACGTGTCCCATCAAGCGCGCGAGATCGTGGGCAAGGATCGATCGACTTACCCAGCAGCCGGCAGCGTGCTCATCGCTCTTGCCGAGCACGATCAGGCTGAATCGCCCCTTCGTTCGAGCGCGACAAGAGGTGTTCCAGCGTCTCCATGCGATGCCGGTGTGTGGTCGTGATGGCATAGAAGCGCTCCTGCAGCTCGACGAGTTCGCCCACCGTCACCAGGACCCCGGAACTCAGCTCGTCCTGAACGACCACGCCGGGCAGTAAAGCCAGCCAGCCGCTGTCTCGCGCGATCAGGCGCAGCATGGCCATGTCATCGACTTCGGCACGGAGTCGCGGGGCGATGCCGGCCGAGGCACACATCGCATCGAACTGAGCGCGCACGGCATGCGTGGGCCCCGGAAGCGCGATGTCCAGGCCGTGCAGGTCCTCCGGCACCCGCAGGCTGTTCGCGGCCCAGTGGGTGGCCGGCCCCACCAGCGAGATCGCCTGACTGCCCAGGAAACGGCAATGCAAGGGCCGCTCCGGATCGGCGGACACGCCTTCGTTGGCCAAGACCACATCGAGCTGATGTTGTGTCAACCTCGCCAGCAGCCCCTCCAGCGGCCCCGACTCCAGGGTGAGCACCACCGACGGGTCGGCCAGCAGCGGCCGAATCCAGTTCTCCTGGTAATTGCGCGACAGCGTGGCCACGCTGCCGACCCGCAGGCGCGTGATTCCTTGTCCGCGTCCCTGCAAGCGCCCCAGCATCTCCTGCCCGAGGCCGAAGATGTTTTCGGCGTACGAAAGCACCAGATGGCCGGTCTGCGTCAGCACCAGGCGGCGCCCTTCGCGGGTGAACAAGGGCTCCCCCAACCGATCTTCCAGCTGACGGATTTGCGCCGAGAGGGCCGACTGCGAAGTGTTCAGTTCTTGAGCGGCGCGCGTCAGGTGCCCCAGCTTGGCGACGCGCCAGAAGTACAGCAGGTGATGGAAATTGAATTGCTCCAGCCTCATGGTTCTTTTTTCAATATGAAATTGATCATATCAATATATTTTACGGAACCAGGCGACTTGCGGAAGATACGCGCGCTCTCCACGCAAGGTCGATTATGGATTTCGCCGCTCGCGTTCTCGCGATCAGTACCTTCGGGCCGCTTGCCCTGATGCTGCTTGCTCTGGTCTTCTCCCGACTTCCCGCCCGGGGGATCACCCCTCTCTGGAAGGGCTTCCACGCGGTGTCGGTCGGCGCCTTGGCCTGTGCCGTGCTGGCGGCGTTCGGGCCGGGAGTCCCCGCAGAGGAACATCCTTGGTTGATCAGCACGGCGCTCGGCGCGGGTCTGGCAATCCTCGTCCAGTGCCTTGGCACGGTCATCGGTGTGTTCTCCGCCCGGTACCTGCAGGGCGAGGCCGCGCAGCGGCGCTACGTGAGGGCCTTGGCGGGCGTGCTCGCCGCCGTCCATCTGCTGCTGATGGCCAACCACTGGGCGGTGTTGATCGCCGCCTGGGCGCTGGTGGGTATCGCACTGCAGCCTCTGCTGTGCTTCTACCCCGATCGCCCCTTTGCGCTGTTGGCCGCGCACAAGAAGCGGCTGGCCGACCGGCTGGCCGATGCGCTGCTCATCGGCGCAGCCGCGCTGGGCTGGTGGAACGTAGGCAGCGGATCCTTGACCGATCTCACGGCCCACTTGGCGCGAGAAGGGATGTCGCTCCCCTTGCACGCGAGCGCGGTACTGCTGGTGTCGGCGGTGATCCTGCGCACGGCGCTGCTGCCTGTGCATGGCTGGCTGACTCAGGTGATGGAGGCGCCCACACCGGTGTCCGCGCTGCTGCATGCGGGCGTCGTGAATCTGGGCGGCTACGTGCTGATCCGTTTCGCCCCCCTGCTGGAGCAGGCGACGCTGGCGCGCTGGATCCTGGTGGTCTTTGGCCTCGGCACTGCGGTGCTGGCCGGGATGGTGATGCTCACGCGCATCACCATCAAGGTGCGGCTCGCCTGGTCGACCGTGGCGCAAATGGGCTTCATGGTCCTGGAATGCGGCCTGGGTCTGTACACCCTGGCCGCTCTGCATCTGATCGGGCATTCGCTCTACAAGGCGCATGCTTTTCTGTCGGCCTCGATGGTGGTTCGGCAAACCCGGCTGCAGTCGATGCAAGGCGAACAGCGCTTCGTGCCGATCAGCTTGTGGCTCGCACCCGCGATCGCCGTCTCCACGGTCCTGCTGCTCCAGTTGGGGCTCGATCCTGCGGCTTGGCCGTGGTGGTGGAGCGCCTTGCTGGGTTTGGCCTGGGCTCCCTTGCTATGGTGGCCTGCGCAACCCGCCCGCACGATCGGGGCCGCGACTCGGAGCACCCTCGCGGGGCTGACGATGATCGTCGGCCTCACCGGGGCTGCGCTGGTGCTCCATACCCTGCCGCTTGCCCTCGAGGACGCCCCGCATGACACGCTCGGCGCGGTGGCCCTCGCCGGATTGAGCGCGCTCTATCTGTGTCTGGTGCTGTTGCAGACCCGACCCCATGCGCTGGCCACCTGGCGCCGCTGGAGCTATGCCGGGTTCTACGTGGACGAGTTCTATACCCGATTGGCCCTTTGGCTGTGGCCGGCACGCTGGACCCCCGATCCACCTCGAACGATCCGGCCGGTGCCGACGACGTTGGCCGAAGCCAACGCCCTCGAGTGATCCCCGAAGAGAACCCGCCGATGAACGCGACGACCGCTTGTGACGATCTCGACGATGCTCTCGTTCCCAAGCCGACCGACGACCTGCACGCCGGCCCATGGTACGGGCAGATCGAAGCCGCCTGCGCCCAAGCCTGCCGGATGATCGCGCCCGCATGGCCTCTGGACCGCGCCATCGCCGTCAACCCGCATTGGTCGCGCATCGGCATGTCGCTGCGGGAAGTGGCCGCGCGCATGGCCGTGCTGGCCGATGTCCAAGTCTTTCCCTCACGCCCCGCCCAGCGACTGGCGTGGGACCAAGGGCGCATCGGGATGGCGGACCTGCGCCACGCTTTGGCCACCGTGCCGGCCGCGCAGGATTCAGGCTTGACGCCCGAGCGCTGCCTGCAGGCGCTCCAGAGCTCACCGGCGATCACGCGCTTGCCGCTGCTGATCGACCTGCTGGATGCCGATACGCAGCGTCATCGCCGGCTGTCTTGGCGCCAGGCCATTACGCACCAGGTCAGCCAGACCTGTGCGGCCTACTTCGATTCCCATCAGGCCGACTGGCAGCCCGACCGACAGCAGGGTTTGTACGCCTTCTGGCGCGACACCCTGCAGCACGACCATGGCATCGGCATACTGATGGGGCTGCCCCGACTCGGCGGTGCGCTCGAGGCGCTGCCGCCCACGCGCCAGGACGCCGAGCGCTGGGTGCTGCAGCGAATCGGACTGCCGACAGCGCTCTGGGCGGACTACCTCGAAGCCGTCTTGCTCACGGTCAACGGCTGGGCCTCGTGGTGCGCCTACCTGGGTTGGGAAGCGCACCTGAAAGGCGGCCACGACGAGCACCTGCGTGACCTGCTGGCGATCCGCTTGGCCTGGGGGGCCATCTTGCTGGAGTGCAAGGACGATGCGACCGCAACGCAGGCGTTCGCCGAATTGCATCGGGTTTGGCAACACGCACCGGCCCTGCTGAAGCAAGCCGAGGAGGCGCTGCTGATCGACGAGGTGTGGCAAGCGGCGCTGGAGGTCGGCTACCAACGGGAGCTGGTGCAGCGGCTGGCCTGCGCCGCGCGTGAACCCGTGACCGCTCGAACCATCGACACGCAGGCGGTCTTTTGCATCGACGTGCGCAGCGAGCCCATGCGACGTGCGCTGGAGGCCGTTTCTCCTGCCGTTCAGACCATCGGCTTTGCCGGATTCTTCGGCTTGCCCGTCGCCTACACGCCGATCGCCACCCAGGCACGTCGCCCGCAACTGCCGGGTCTGCTTGCGCCCACCGTCGAAGTGACGGAGCGTGTCTTTGCCCCGAAAACGGCGAGCACCGGGTCGCAGAACACGCTCCATGACACGGTGATACAGGCCCGATCCGAGCGCTTCGCCCTGGCAGCCCAGTGGCAGGCCGCCAGCCGCTGGCCCGGTGCCGCGTTCTCTTTCGTCGAAGCCGCGGGCGTGGGTTACCTCGCCCAGCTTTGGCAATGGTTGCGCCCGCTCCGGCACGCCCGGGTGAACGACGATCACGCGGGCCTGCCCGCGCGCTACCGGCCTGTTTGCCGGCCTCGTTTGGTCGGGCTGGACACCGAGGCCCAAGTTGCGCTGGCCGCCCGCGTCCTGCATGCCATGGGGCTGGACCGCCGCATCGCTCCCCTGGTGCTGCTGGTCGGGCATGGCAGTCAATCCAGCAACAATGCCCACGCGGCCACGCTGGATTGCGGCGCCTGCTGCGGCCAAACCGGGGAAGTCAACGCCCGCAGCCTGGCGCAACTCCTCAACGAACCGTCGGTGCGAGCAGGACTGCGGTCGCAGGAAATCATCATCCCCGAGGACACCTGGTTCGTCGCCGCGCTGCATAACACCACCACCGACGAGATCGAGGGCTTCGACCTCGATCTGATGCCCGCAGCCGCACGGGCGCAGTGGGCTCGGCTCCAAACGGCATGGGCCCAGGCCAGTGACCGGGTGCGCCGCGAGCGGGCCCCCAGCCTGGGACTGGACCCGCTTGCATCCTACGAGGATCTCCTGCGCGCGCTGCGCAGGCGCGCCAACGACGGGGCGCAAACCCGCCCGGAATGGGGATTGGCCAACAACGCCGCGTTCCTGATCGCACCGCGCTCTCGCAGTCGTGGCACGACATTGGATGGACGCTGCTTCCTGCACGACTACGACGCCGATCAAGATCGCGACGGCAGCGTGCTCGAGTTGCTCATGACCGCGCCGATGCTGGTCACCCATTGGATCAACTGGCAGTACCACGCCTCGACTTGCGATCCCTCGCGCCTGGGGAGCGGTAACAAGACGCTGCACAACGTGGTCGGCGGGCGCATCGGTGTGTTCGAGGGCAACGGCGGCGACTTGCGCATCGGGCTCTCGCGTCAGTCGCTCCATGACGGCGAGCGCTGGGTGCATGAGCCCTTGCGCCTGACCGTGATCATCGACGCGCCCCGACCAGCGATCGAGCGAGTGATCCAGAAGCACGCGGTAATTCAGCAGTTGCTGAACAACGGCTGGTTGCACCTGTGGCGCTTCGGCGCGACGCAAATGGAACGGTTCGATCGAGGGGAGTGGCGTCTGCTCGATCTTGGCGCGTAACGCACGCCTGCCGGGAGCGAATGCCAGCGAGAGACTGGCTCATGCCTGCCGAAATTCGTCCTCGACAACAGCGCGCGGGTGCGGAGGTAGCACCGTCGCACTCACGGAGCGGCCGTTCGGATACGGCGCCGGTGCCCGCGCCGTTCAGCGCGCTTGCGCATGAATTCCGGCCGCTCGACGTTTACCCTTCCAATCGGCGTGGCTTCGCGATGAGACTGGTCGGAATACGCTCGTCGAGCAGGGCTCGCTGACCGCTGCGCAAGGCGCGCGCGTTCAATCCATCCGGATGTTCGCGTCCTTGATCACGCGCGCGTAACGTCCCGAGTCGACCTTCATCAGCTCGGTGAATTGTTCCGGCGTGTTGACGAAGGGTTCGACGCCGTAAGCACGCATCTTGGCGGCATACTCCGGCGAGCGCTGAGCGCGCATGATCTCCTGAGAAAGCTTGTCGAGTATGGGCCTGGGCAGCCCTGCCGGGGCGAGCAGCCCCGACCAGCTGGTGGGCTTGTAGCTCGGCAAGCCGGCCTCCGCGAACGTGGGCACCGAAGGAAACGAGGGATGGCGCTGCTCGCCCGTGATGCCCAGCGCCCTGGCCCGGTTGGCTTTGATCAGCGGCGCAATATTGACCGCGGCGTTCAGATAAACCTCGATCTCGCCGCCCATGAAGGCCGTGATCTGCGGGCCGGAGCCCTTGTACGGAATGCGGGTCATGTTGATGCCCGCTTCGAGCCGAAACAGCTCCACGGCCAGATGCGTGACGCTGCCGCTGCCCGAGGTGCCGTAGTTGAGCTCGCCGGGACGCGCCTTGGCGAGCGCGATGAACTCCTTCAGGTTGCGCACCGGCAGTGAAGGGTGAACGCCGAGAATGAGCTCGCTACGACCGATGGTGGAAACGGGCGTGAAATCCCTGAAAGGATCGTAGGGCGTCTTCATAAGCTGCGGCACGATGACGTGCGTGGTCGTGACGACCATGAGCGTGTAGCCGTCGGGCGTCGACTTGGCGACATGATCGGAGCCGATCAGCGTGTTGCCGCCGCCGCGGTTGTCGATCAGCACCTGCTTGCCCCAGGCGTCCATCAGCGGCGAGGCCACGAACTGCGCATAGACGCTGGTACTGCCCCCGGGCGGGTAAGGACTGACGATGCGGATGGACTTGTTCGGATAGGGCGCTTGGGCCGCCGCCGGGGCTGCGAAGATGCATCCTGCGCACAGCAAGGCGGCACGGGCATGGGCGAGCATGAGCTTCATCGGGTCTCCTCCAAAAATGGAACGGCTCGCCTTACCGTGCACGTCGGCGTGCCGGTCGGTCGTAGTGATTGGCTGCCAGTCATCGAGCCGAGCACGTACTTTAGTGCATTTCACGGCCTTCATGGGCGAGGCTGCGCGCAAGGCGCGGCTGGCGCGCCCCGACTACGCTCAAGCGTGAAGCCGCACATGCCGATAGGTTGGGGCGATGCACGCATGCCGGCTTCGGCCGGGATCTGCGTTCGCTGCCGATTCGCCGAGGAGCAAGCCCGTGAGAAGCTGGATCGTCGTCTTGCTGCTGGTGCCCTCGGTGTCGTGGGCGGGGCAGCGACTGGCCACAGAATCCTTCGACATCACCATCGACGTGCGCTGCGCAGAAGGCGTGGTCGGTTGTCGGGATGTCCGTTACGTTGGCGTTCATCGCACGAGCGGCCGCTCGATTCGGCTCGTGGGGCAAGAGCTGCACACCCGGTGCGCCGACGGTGTGACCCCATGCCGGTTTCTGGGCTATCGGTTCACGAGCGGCACCACGATCTACGATGTGGTGGACGACGGGACGCTGACGGTACGCCAGGGCGACAAGGTTCTCGTCCAGGAGCGCGGCGTATGGCAGTGAGCCTGCCGACCGATGCGGCGCAGTCCGCTCCGACATCAGGCGCCTCGCCGCGACTGGGACGCTCGAAGCTCACGGCAGGCCTCTGGCTGGCCTTTTGGGCAACGCTTCTGATCTGGACGGCACATACGCTCGCGGTCGCGTGGCCTTATGTCGGACTCATGCCGCAGTGGCTGCTGCTCGTTGCCCTGCCGGGCGTGCTTTTCCGTAGCTTCGATCTGCTCTCGATACACGCCGCGAAGCGTCGCATCGGCGGCTGGAAGCGCCTGCTCGTGCGCACGGCCGCGCTCGCCCTCGGCGTGCCGACCGGAATCCTAAGCTGGGATGCACTCGATGCAATCAGCATGCATCGTTTCGAGAGCGCAATAGCACCCCTCGTTGCACGCTTGCACACGACTGCCCCGAGCTCGTGTCCGGCGCAAACGACGTTCGCGCTCGGCCCCGACGTCATGGCCTACCTCGATGGTGCGTCGGCGGTGCGCGCTGACGCGGCACTGTATTTCGACCCCCAGCGGTTCGCACTCGCGTTCCAGGGACGCTCGCTGGACATCGATGGCAGCACCCTGTTCTACGATTCGGTCGCGCGCGTCTGGCACAAGGCGCACAACGACACGCTCGCCCGCAGCGGCGAACTGACGAAGCTCGTGCAAGGCCTGGCCGCCTGCCGGTTGCGGCTCGAGTGACGTTGGGCGCTCCTGGGTGGCGTGAATACTGCAAGCGCATCGACAGGGTCAAACATCGACGGGGTCAGTTACCGTCTTGGAAGTCAAGCTTTTGCGCATCGACGGGGTCAGGTCTTGCAATCATGCATCGATTGCATGATTGCAAGACTTGACCCCCTAGGGCATGCTCGGCCCCGACGTCATGACCTACCTCGATGGTGCGTCGGCGGTGCGCGCTGACGCGGCACTGCATTTCGACCCCCAGCGGTTCGTACTCGCGTTCCAGGGACGCTCGCTGGACATCGATGGCAGCACCCTGTTCTACGATTCGGTCGCGCGCGTCTGGCACAAGGCGCACAACGACACGCTCGCCCGCAGCGGCGAACTGACGAAGCTCGTGCAAGGCCTGGCCGCCTGCCGGTTGCGGCTCGAGTGACGTTGGGCGCTCCTGGGTGGCGTGAATACTGCAAGCGCATCGACAGGGTCAAACATCGACGGGGTCAGTTACCGTCTTGGAAGTCAAGCTTTGGCATAGCCAGAGTGACATCAAATGGTTTTCCTGACTCGACGCGACGGCAACGCGACGGGGTCAGGTCTTGCAATCATGCATCGATTGCTTGATTGCAAAACTTCGTATATTGCCAAGGCCGATCAAATTCGTTGTAGTGATGGGGTTGCATCGGTCGAGCAGGCTGATGCTGGCAAGACAAAAGGCCAAGCCAAGCGCTAAGCCTGTGGGTCAGTTCAGTACGCCTGCCCGCTTCTCGTTGTCAGTCCGAACGGTAACCTGGGTCTGCTTGCGGCAACGGTTTCTGGGCCTGCCCCTGCACGAGTCTGCGGACGAGGAAGGTCACAACGATGAGCGAGAATCCGACACCGGTCATGGCAGTGGCCGGCATCGACGTATCGAAGTTGGAGCTCGGTCTGTACGCGCTCGCATCGTCGCGCACGTCGGGTTGGACGAAGTCGTTTCCCAACGATGCATGAGGGCATCGAGCCTTGCACGACTGGTTGGTGAAGAAAGGTTTTGGCCCCGCCAGTACCCATGTGTGCCTTGAGGCGACCGGGCGGTATTTCAGAGAACCTGGCGGCCTTCTTGGTCGATACCGGTTGGCGGGTTAGCGTGGTGAATCCGGCTCGGATCAAGGGATTCGCCCAATCGGAGCTTGCGCGCAACAAGACCGACCGGGTCAACAGCGCGGCGTCGTCAAGTCAGGAAAACAATTTGATGTCACCCCAGCTAGGCCGAAGCTTGACTTCGAAGACGGTAACTGACGCCGATATCGATGATGTCGTCCGGAAGAAGCGTCCCGGAGTATCCGCGGGGGTCGCTCTCACGCGCGATCTACGGATGTCGATATCGGAGTATCGCGGGATGATGAACACGCTGATGTGCAGTTCCGGCACCTCGGCTTTCCGGGACGAAAGGAGTCGCGCCAACACTGGGCCAGACGCACCCGCGAAGTTGCCGTGAGATTGTCGAGTTTCTTTACATCGCACTCGAAGATGAATCACAACTCATTGAATTAAAATGTGATGGTTCTTGCGCATGAAAATTGCATCGAACGTACGGTTCGCTTGGGTACGTCAATCGACGGGAGGAGAGTTCGCATGTCCAGACAACGGAAAATCGCGCGTGCGCTCGGTGCAGCCGTGCTGCTGACTCATAGCTTTGTGGCTCATGCACTGTTCACAGCGCCCGAGACCGAAGCGTTCGATCTGAGTCTGAAAGATTTGACGTTCACAGTTGTCGACGGCAATACTCCCGGCACCAACACCGGGCCGAAGTCGACGCAAGCGCTCCTGACGTTCGACAAGTTCGATACTGGACTGGGAACGCTTCTGGGGGTCGAGTTGACGTTCCGGACTACGTATGGCTCCACGACAACGGTAAGCGTCACCGGCACTCCTAATGACTCGTTCTTCCCCGATGTCACCTTTACGGCAAACGGCTCACAGACGCTGACGCTCACGGGGGGAGCGCTCAACGAGGTCTTGAATCGGTTGCCTTCCGCAAGTTGCCAGGCAAGCTTCGATGATAGCTGTCAGAACAGCGCATCTGGCGGCCCGAGCAATTTCGACAGCGCCGCTCCGATATCTCTGGCACCGCTTGCTGACTTCCTCGGCCCCGGCACGTTCATCCTCACAGCGACGCTCGCCAGCTCGATCAATCCATCGTTGAGTGGGGCGTTCGGCGATGCAGCTGACAATTCCACCATGACCGGTACGCTCGCCACGGACTGGAGAGGCAGTGTCGGCGTCCGCTACCAATACCAAGAACGCAGCACGGGCGGCACGGTGCCTGAGCCCATGACGCTTTATCTCTTGGTCGGAGGCGCCGCCGGCATCGCTTTCCTGCGGCGGCGGCCCCGACTCGCCGGGGCCTCACCGCTCCCGCGCTAGCGGGCGGTCTCATCGTCTGGTTCGGCCGCCCCCTGTCTCCCGACGACGCGGAAGACCCGCGCGTTCGGAAAGTCGTTGAGGATTTCCTCGAAGTAGTCGCCGTCGAAGCGGCCGAGAACGAACATCTGGTTGAGATTCGATCGATAGGCCGACTCATCGAGCAGATAAACCGCTGCGAGGGCGTTGCCGTTGAGCACCACCTGCAAAGTCGGGCCTGCGAAACTCCCGTAGTCCCGCTCACGAACCGCGCGGCCCTTCTCGACGACGACGGCACGGCGTAGCTGACCCGCGCTGGTTCCCTCACCGTCCGGCCAGCCGCCTTCCAATGCGCCGATCCGCAGATCCGCGCGTAGTGGGCCGCAATGCAGCTGGTCGTCGGCGATGCGTTCACAGGCCAACTGACGAATCCCCAGCTCACCGGGGTGCGGCGCTGTCCCTCGCGGCGTCGAGAGATGGCGTAGGCTTGGATACTTGGGCAGCATGTCAGACGTGAACAGTACGTAGACAGGGACCTCGCTTGTCGGCCGCGATTCCTGACTCATTCGGTTCAACAGATCATCGATGTCCGCAGCATTCACCGCGAGCCGCCGAATCCCACGATTGCCCTCACGATCCACGAAGCCGATCAGTCGGTGCAAAATCCGCTGGTCGTCGTGGACTAAGCTGGCTGCGATGACATTGGTCTGTGCCGTGTACTGGGCCGAGCCGTCGTGATAGACGCCGAAACCCGTCGTGTCTACAACGGCGAATCCCAGATCCCACCAGGTCCAAAGCCGCGATTCGGCCGGCAAACGCTCGCCGAGGACCTGCAGGTCGCGAAAGACCGGCGCCGGCACGGCAGGCTGCGGTACGTAACCCCGCCCCGAGACGGGGGCCAACCAGACCAGGAACACCGCCACTACGACCGTACATGCGAGCGCCGTGTGTGCACCTGCCACCTTAAAGGACTGCGCGGCTCGCGGCATTGGAGCCCCCGCCCCCCGCGCGGCTTCGATGCGCCCGAAAACGCCCTTGATCAGCAGGGCGATGATCCACCCCCAGCCGATGCCGACGAACGGCGCCAGATAGATGACGAACCGGCGCGACGACACCAGAGCGAGCGCCCCGAGCAACAACACAGGTGCCAAAGCCGGCAATGCGCGCCAGCGCGTCAGTGCAAAGACCAGGAACGCGATCAGGCCAATGAGGACGAATTCGGTGCGGTCCAGGATCAACCGCAACATCGCGCCTCGGTCGAGGACCTGAACTTCGCTGATAGTCGACCAGACCGATGGAAATCGAAGCGCGTCGCCCGGCTGTGCCGGACCAGCCCAAAGATAGCGCTGCATGAAGCCTCCGACCGCCGACAGCGCATTGATCAAATGCGCGGGGTTAGCGAACACCAAGAGCACTGCCACGCAAAGCGCGCTGCGCTGCCACGATACGCCGGAAACGAGGAGATGCCCGGCCATCGCGGCTGCGAAGACCGGCAGCAGCCCCGGTTGGGGGTACCACTGGAAGTACACGTACACCACAGTGCCGGCGGCCGCAGCCAGCAATAGCAACCGGTCGCGGCGCAGGCCGGCACCCATCATGAGGATGACCCACGAGACCGTCCACGGGAAGAACAGATTGAGCGCGTCCGTATCCACCCAGCCAACGCTCGTGCGCCGGAAATACTCGAAGCTGAACGTCGCGATCAGGCCAGCCATCAGTCCGGCCGCCGGCGCACCTAGACGCCAGCAACACAGGAATAGCGGGATCATGAACAGGCTCGACAGCACAGGCGAAAGCAGCAGCGCCGCTCTATCGATGTCTCCGCCGGTCAGGGACGAAGCCGCCGCGATCGTGCGGCTCAAGAGCGGGAGAAACTGCGGCTCGCGCTGGTCGTACCATTCGCCGGTGGCGCCTTGCTCAGGTCTGGCGTAGTGCCGCGCCGGCGCAGGACCATGCGGGACGAAGGTGCCTGCGGCCTGCTGTCGTGCCAGCCGCAGCGAATAGTATGCGTCCAGCGTCGTCATCATCGGGACGCCCGATGCGACGTAGAGTGCGGGCAGACGCTCCCACGCAGACAGTTGGGACAACCTGGCAGAAGTCGCGTAGACGGCAGCAAGCGCGACGAAGGCGAGGCCCACCCACAGGCTCGCGCGGCGATGGCTGGCTGTTTGCGACGCTCCGATGCTATGGATCATTCCAGGGGACCGCTCCAGGCTAGAAGGGCGCCGAACGTACTCCTAGGCGCACCCATACGAGGGCAAACATCCAGACGTTGCGCAGCACGCTGCCCGCAGCGACCGCGATTCCAGCACCGACTATTCCGTAGTCGGGCATCAGCGTGAATGCGAGTGCGACGGTCAGCACGCACGCAGCACCTTCGATCGCCGCGGCTACCCTCTGCCCGCCGGTCATGGCGAGGATGTGTCCGACCGGACCGACTGCCGCAGCGGCCAGCTCGCCGCACGCCAGGATCATCAATGCCGTGTAAGCGCTCTCGAATTCCTCGCCAAACAGCCGCAGCAACGGCACACCGAACGCAATCAGCGTGACAGCCGTCACGATTGCAGTCAGCATCGACCCACTTGCCGCCAAACGCGCGATGCGCTGCAGCTTCGCGAAATCTCGCATGGCGTAAGATCCCGATACGAGCGGCGAGACGAATCCCGAAACACCCAGCAGACCGAGCGACATGGTGTTTGCGAGTCGATGCGCAGCCACATAGAAGGCGATCTGCTCGGCATCAACGTAGAAGGCCGCAATCACAACGACGGCCGGTGCGCGGGCCGCCTGAAACAGCGCGATCAAGACATTGCCGCAGGCTGCTGCTCGCCACTCGGTACGCGCATACACGGGTTCGGCCGGGTGGGCCTGTCGGTTCAATTCCGCGCGCAGTAACCAACACGAGAGTACCAGCGTCCCGGCGGCGGCGACGAGGAAGGCGCTTGCAGCCGTTCCCGCGTCGGCCTGCCCGTTGCGCAGGCCGATGGCGGCAGCAAGGAGAAGCCCGAATAGCGTGTGCTGAACAATCGATGCCGGCAGCTGCGAGCGGGTGACTGCGCCTAGTCCTCGTGTGGCGGAGTTCCAGACCTCGCCCAGCGCCAGCAAAGGCAATGCGGTGCAGAACAGCAATAGCGTCAGGCCCAGTTCGTCCGACTGTGGCCGCATGAGCGCGAGCGCAGTCAGCGCCAGCATGACGACGATCGCGGACGCACTGGCAGTCCATCGGGTCGACGTGCGCAAGAATCCGCCCAGCAGCCCCCATTCGCGGCGAGTCATGTAGTGCGCCACGTATCGCACTGCGGTCGGTTTGAGTCCAAAGTTGCAGCCGATAATCAGGATCGCCGCCCAACTCGCGGCGTAGGCGAAATGCCCATAGCTCGTCGCGCCGAGTGCCCGGGCCATGAACAGATGGATGCCGAAACTGATCGCCGAGCCGGCGACGTAAATGAACAGGAACGTGGCGGAACCGCGGTAAAGTACGCGGGCGAGCGCGGGGTCGGAGAGCCTGTCGCGTAAGCTTACTGCCATTGCGGATTGTTGCCCTTCCCTGGATCATGAAAGCTACTCGCGTGCGATACGGCCCGACATTACCTAATTCGCATCCGACGGCAGACCTGCGCAGGTGGATCCGCCGCCACAAGCCATGCACCTGTGGTCACTCAAGGCCACCGTTGCATGCAAACATCGCGGTCATCGTGCAAGTATCGGTGCAAAGCCTGGCGGCCGGCTACGCATATGGCGGGGTCACATGAAGCCGTTGCTCGATCTGCTACGTAGGGTGATCGATAAGCAGTCGTCATTGTGCCACAAGGCATCGGCCTTGAAACCGAGCCCACAGCGCTATCGTCGCGACACCGGTGGCTGCCAGTTGACCCGAGACATCGCATCAGGCGAGCATGTATTGCAGCGCGCGAAAGGTCGGATTGCTGGCCTTGTGCTCGCAATCACGATGTTGGTCGGCGCGTGCGACATGGTCGGTAGCGCGCGCGAAAAGGCCGCGCACCACCTCGCCGCAGGCCGCTTCGATGCTGCACGTATCGAGGCTGTCAACGCGATACAGATCGACGCGCAGGATCACGAGGCTTATCTGATTCTGGCGCAAGCCCTTATGGCTCAGGGCGATCTGGTTAACGCCGATCGCGCTCTGACCAATGCCGCCCGGCAGGGTGGCGATCGGCTGCGGGTCGATCGGCTTCGCCTGCGCGTGCTCCTGAAGGCGCGCTCGTATGCCCGCATACTCGAAGAAATCGTTCCGAGTCCAACCCATCAGGGGGAAATACTCGCTGAGGTGCTTGCGGCCCGCGGCCAAGCGCAGCTCGCGACCGGTAAACGAGAGGAGGCACGCTCGTCCTTCGTCGAGGCACTGCGGGTCGTCCCAGGATTGGCGGATGCCCTTCTTGGGCAAGCTCAGCTCATCTATTCCGGCGGACAGCCCGACCAAGCCCTCGCGCAGGTCGAGCAGGTTATCGCACGGGAATCCGAGAACGCCCAGGCGTGGCAGCTGAAGGCCGCAATGTTGAACCTGCAGGGCAAACTCGACGAAGCGGTGACCGCGTACGAGCGCGCTGCGGCTGCGGACCCGGCGTATCCCATTGCGCATCTCGCCGCGGCAGAACTGCTGATCCAGGCGGGGCGCCTGGAGGCAGCTCAAGGGCAGGTCGATCAAGCCCGGCAGCGGTCGCCGAACGCGGTTCTCGTGCACTACACCCAGGCATTGATCCATCTTGCACGCAAGGAGTACGACGAGACGCTCGCGCTGACGCGGGAGGTCTTGCGGGTACAACCATCGCTCGTCAGCGCGACGCTCGCCGCTGCCTCGGCACATCTCGCTCGCGGGGAACTGAGCCAGAGCGAAGCGCTGCTGCGCCCGCGCCTCGCTTCCGCACCGGACGATCATGCCGCCCGCAGACTGCTCGCCTTGACGTTATTGCGCGGGGGAAACGCGAGCGGCACACTCGACGTCCTGCGTCCCGCACTCAGTTCGCGGCCAAACGATCCGACATCCCTGACGCTCGCCGCCGCGGCGCACGCGCAACTGCGTGAATTCACCGAAGCGACCGTGTACTACGAGAAGATTGCGGCGCTGCAACCGGATTCGCCCGGCGCGCTTGCGCGGCTGGGCATGGCGAGGTACGCCGCGGGCGACTTGGACCGAGGACTCGGTACGCTCGAGAAGGCGGTATCGCTCCAGGCTGATGACGTCCATGCCGACATTCCCTTCATTATGCTTCTGCTCGAGCGCAAGGAATTCGGGCGAGCGCTAACTGCGGCGCAGCGTCTGCAGGCGAAGTCGCCGAACAATCCGATCGGGTTCAACCTGGCGGGCGTAGCGCTCATCGGGTCGAACAACGTGACGGCTGCGAGAGCCAGTTTCGAGCGCGCAGTTGCGCTTGATCCACGCTACTGGCCGGCTGCGTCCAACCTCGCGCGCCTGGACCTTGCGGAGGACAGGCAAGAGGCCGCAAAAGCCCGCATCGAGAAGGCGCTCGCGGCAACGAGCAACAACATCGAAGCGATGGCAGCACTGATGCGAATCACGGGTGACCGAGGACGGTTCATCGAATCGCTCGAGGTCGCGCGCCGGGCGGACCCCAAGGCGCTCGCGCCGCGATTCAGTCTCGCAAGCACTTACATCGAGCTCGGATTGGGAGAGCGAGCCCTTTCCATCGCGCGCGAGATCGCGGCAATCGCACCAGGCCGGCCGACGACGTTGGACCTACTCGGGTCGGCTCAGCTTGCCGCTGGTCGCTCCAGCGAGGCGCTCGCGACGTTCGTGGATCTGGTGGCGCTTACCCCGGGGTCGGCTGATGTGCATGTACGTATCGCGCAGGCTTCAGCCACGCTCGGCGACATGCGCCGCGCAGAGAGCGCGTATCGGAAGGCCTTGGAGCTCAAGCCGGGGCACGTCGCAGCGAGCATTGGACTCGCAGGGCTCTACGGTCGCACCGGCCGGCTCGCGGATGCAATCAAGCTCGCCGAAGAGCTCCGGCGCACGAACCCGCGTTCGGCGCGGGGAGACACGTTGATGGGCGACCTCCTTTTCGCCGTCGGGAAGTTTCGCGAAGCCGGTAGGGCATTCGAGGCGGGCCTCGCCATCGAGCCTTCAGGCGGGTTGGTCGTGAAGCAACACATGGCGGCTACTGCCGCCGGAGATCGTCCGGGTGATGCGGGGATCGTGCAGTGGCTCGAACGGCTTCCCTCCGATCTAGCCGTGCGCGCGTATCTGGGCGATCTGCGTTACCTCGAGGGCGAGTATCGATCAGCGGCCGAGATCTACGCGGCGGTAATCAAGGATGATCCGTATCGGGCGAGCGTGCACAACAACCTGGCAAGCGCCTATCTCAAACTCGCAGATCCACGCGCCTTGGCCGCGGCCAAGGCCGCGCTCGAGCTCAAGCCCGACGATGCCTACATCCTCGACACGTTGGGCGTGGCGCAGCTGCGCCACGGCGACCCCGCCGCCGCGGTCGAACTCTTGCGCCGGGCGATCAGGCGTTTGCCCAACGCGCCGACCGAGATGCGCGTGCACTATGCGATAGCGCTAGCCAAGGCCGGCAGAATGGACGCAGCCCGTACCGAGCTGAAGGCGCTGCAGCAGAGCGGACATGTCATTCCTCCTAGTCCTCAGGTCGACGCAATTTGTGGAGGTCAGGTCGCTTCGCTTGCGCTCCCGTGCGCTCCATGAGGCCGCAACCGCTATGAATGCTCGGTTCGATCCAACTGGCTCTACCCCGAGAGCACACGGCACTCGAATCGACGCCGCGGCCGATCGCAGCGACATTGCACTTTACATAGCGGCTCAGCGTCGTGCGGGGCCGTGGGCGGAAGGCGCGTGCGGGGAGCGCCTGAAGTCCGAGCACTCCGACCAACGAGCTCAACCGTGATGCTTGGCATTGCCACCTTGTATTCGTCTGCCGGCAGATGGTGTGTGCATTGCAGCATGCGCGGATGTGCGTGGCCCGCGTCAATCCAAGGCAGGCGCGCGACTTTGCCAAGTCGATGGGGGTACTAGCGAAGACCGATCGGGTGGACGCACGCACCCTTCGAGCGTTCGCGACTTCATTGCGCGGCATGAGAAGCGCGCCCAGTACATCACGCTGCTCCGGGAGCGCGAGCGTGAGGAGTGGATGGCGCTGATGACTCGCCGCCGCCAGTTGGTCGACATGCGCGTGGCCGAAGGCAATCGGCTCGAACATGCTGGGGCGCAAGCCGCGCGCAGCATCCGAAGCGTGCTCAAGATGCTCGACAAGCAGATCGCGCAGTTCGACAAGCGCATTGATGACCCCGTGGATCGACACCTCAAGACGCAAAAGCAACTGCTCGACAGCGTCAAGGGCGTCGGTGCGGTGACCACCTTGACGCTCACCGCGGCGTTGCCCGAGCTGGGCAAGCTGGGCAGGCGCCAGATCGGCAAGCTCGTCGGTATCGCCCCGCTGGCCGACGACTCCGGTAAGTGAAGAGGCAAGCGGCGAACCTGAGGAGGGCGCTCAGAGGTGCGCTCTGTGCTGTACAAGGCAACGACTGTTGCCATGCGCCAAAACCCGGTGATCAGGGCCTTCTACGAGCGTCTCCTGAGCGCCGGGAAACCGAAGAACGTGGCCATCGTGGCGTGCATGAGAAAGCTGTTGACGATCCTCAACGCCATGCTGCAAGACCAGGCCCCCGGAGTCGCGAGAGCGGCGATTCTCTCCTCGGGCTGAAGCCGACCCTCGGATAGACCGGCAGATTGCCGTCGGTCTGCTTTGCGGCAACGTGCTGGACGAGTGGGAGCCTCGAAGGTGTCGTCGAAGGTGTCATGTCACGTCGAAGGTGTCTCGAAGGTGTCAGGTCTTGCAATCATGCATCGATTGCTTGATTGCAAGACTTGACCCCCTAGGGCACTAGGCACTAGGGCAGAGGCATCCCAGGCACGACATCGGCCACCCGACCGTGCCATCCACGTCCCGCGTCACCCCGCTTTCGGCGTCAGATCGATCGTACGCAGCGCGGCGACCCGGGCGAGCGAAAGCCAAACGTAGCCCAGCACGATCGCCGCCCCGCCGGCGAGCGCCCAACGGGAGCCGACGAGCGAACCGGCGACGTTCAGCAGAAAGCCGCTCAGATACACCAGGCTCCAGACCAGCGCGAACACGCTCATCACCCGCCCCCGGTAATGATCGTCGACCAGGGTCTGCAGAATCACCTGCACGCAGGTCAGAAAGTACGCGTGACAGAGCCCTGCGACGAGAATCGCGCAAAACGAAAGCACGTACTCGTCGCTCCAGGCCAACACGAGCAGCGCCGTGTTGTAGATCGTCAGTGCGCCGATGATCAGGGTCCGCGGGGACATGCGGGGCCGTATCCAGTGGAACGTGAGCAGCCCGGTCAAGGAGCCGATCCCGGCTGCGGATGCGAGCACCCCGAGCCCGCGGGCATCGACGTGCAGCACCTCCTTCGCGAACACGGGCAGCATGTTGATATAGCCCATCGCGACCGTGGCGTTGAGCAAGGCGACGATGATGATCCGGGCGAACGCTTGGTTGTCGCGGATGTAGCGCAGGCTGTCGGTGAAGTTCTCGATCAGGCTCCCGTGCGAGCGCGTGCCCTCCCGAATCGGACGGACCACCGACAGCACGGCGAACATCGCGCTCACACCCGCCACGCAAACGAGGAAGGTGATGGGTGCGCCGGCCGCCGCGATCAGGAATCCTGCGATCGACGGTGCGATGATGCGGCTGCCGCCGAACGCCATCGAGACCAGCGGGACGGCCTTGGGGACGAGCGCTCGCGGCAGCAGACGCGGGAAGAAAGATGCGCGTGCCGGCTCGTCGATCGCATTCGCCAATCCGATCAGGAAGGCACCCAACGCAAGATGCCATAGCTGCGCCACGCCGAACAAGGTCACCAGCCCGACGAGGAGCATGCCAAGTGCCGATGCGCCCTGAGCAGAGCCGATGAGCTTGCGAGCGTCCACACGATCGGCGAGGACCCCGCCCAGCAAGGTCAGCGCGAACTGCGGCACGAAACCGCACAGGTGGATGAAGCCGAGCTTGGCCTGCGACCCCGTGATCTCGTACGCGAGCCAGCCCAGCGTGAACGCGAACATCTGCTGGCTCATGACCTGGGCGACCAACCCCAGCCAGAAGCGACGGAAGCCACGTTCGCTCAGTACGGCGAGCGGATGGGTCCCTGCCTCCTGCGACATTGCCTGGGGTGTCGTCATGCGTCGAGCTTACCGCACGCCCGAGGCATGAGCGCCGTCGATGAACAGGCTGCGGCGGAACCTGCAACGCAGACGCGCAACGCTTGCATCGGCGAAACGGGCCGAGCAGGCTGCGCCCGCGTGCGGTTCGCAGAGAACCTCAGTCCGTCGTCCGAAGCTTCACGCGCCCCTCGTCGTCCGTCACCTCGAAGCGCGACACGCGGTACGCCCTATCCAGCGTGCTGGACCCCGTGTCCTTCAGGCTGACGAGGGCACAGCCACCGAAACGTTCCCGGCCGAGGGAGGTCGCGAGTCGGGCTGTGAAAATTTCCAACGCCCCCAGATTAGGCCGCTTAAGCCGGAAATTTCATGAATAGCGGCGGCGGTCGGTGCTCGACATCGATGCCTCGGATTTCGAACTGCATGGCGATCAGCAACTGGGTGAGTTCCACGGCGCTCACCGTCGATGTCGAACACGCGATCGAGCCTCGTGGCGCATGCGGCGACGGGCCGCAGCAGCCAGCACCAGGATTCCGGCTGCCATGAGCCAGAACATGTTCGGCTCGGGAACCTCCGTGACGATGGCGGCGAACTGCCCGCTGGGGTCGTCGAAGCCGTAGCCAAGCGGAACCACCACGCGCAGGCGGCCCGTGTTCGTGAAGTCCACCGTTCCGGCCGACGGGAGGCGGACCGTCACGTCCGCGTTCACCTCGGTCGCGGTGGAGCCTGCGAGGTCAGCCGCGACAACGACCAGGGTGCCCGGGGCGAGGTCGATGCTCACTTTCGCGACGGCGGACAGGTCGGCAAACGTCATGCTCGTGACCAAGGGGCGGGCAGCCTCGAAGGGCTCGTGCGGACTGCTGCCGATTGCACGCGTGGCGATGATGCTGTTCGCCAGGGGCGCGCCGTTGATGGTGAAGAAGCCCACACCCGAGCCGTAGGCGACCTGACCAGACGGCCCATACGTGGTGACGGTGAGACCGCCGCTGAAGGACAGGGTGGGACGTCCGACCACATCCTCGAAGCTGCCGTCGAAACCGAAGCTGAATTCGACCGGCACCGTTCCATGCCCGCCGGTGAAGGTGCCGCTGTAGGTCATCGCGCCGAACGCGGCGGCCGTCACCGCGTCTTCGTCGGTGAGGGCGAATGCGGCAGTCGGCAACACGAACCCCGCCCTGCCGCCTGCGATGCCGGTGGCAGCGTCGACACGCATGCGGGTGACTGAGGTGAAAAGGTTGTCCACTAGCAGCGCGGTCTCGCCCGGATTGAGATCCCGGACGCCGCTATCGAACGTTTGCGTATCGCGCGAGCGCGGATCGGCCTCCACCGGGCCGCGCGACACCACGAATTGCGCGCTAGCGCTGGCAGTCGCGGCGAGCAGCGACAGCATAAGCATGGTTCTGGCAAGGTGTGTCATGCGGACGCTCCTGGCAGGGAATGCACGACGGTCGCGGCCGTTCGCGGCCGGTGTCGCCTCGAGAGAAATCTCGCACGTCCCGCTGCCGAGCGTCAATGCTCCGGTCATGGTACGGCGACGGCGACATGCGTGCGCCGCGCCGGCATGCCGTCGACCCACATGCCTATCGAGGGCGGCGGACCGGCCGACATCGCGCCGGTGAGCGGCGAGACGCCGGCGCACGTGGCAGCCAACAGCGAACTCATCGCCCGCGTCGGGGCGAACCGGGTGCTCGCGCTGGCTGACCCGCTTCCCCCGTTGCCCGACGTAGCGACCATCGCCGATACGATCCGATCCCCCGCCACGATGTTCGCGCCCGCCGGGACACCGAAGCCGATCGTCGATCGAGGCCACGATCGCGAGTGTGCTGGAGGACCCGGCCACGGTCGAACCCGCCCGCCGTTCCGCGGACGATCGCGCCCTGCGCATGCAGGCCGATCATGAGATCATCGGCAATCTGCATCGCCAGATCGGTGTGAAGGTCGACTGGCGCCCGGTGCCGGCGCGCGGCCACGGCGAGCAGCGATACGGGAGCCGTCCTCCCCGTATAGCCATGAGGACAGCCGCGCGGCCGAGGCCGGCGCGCGGGTCCCTGCGATGAGGAAGAGGTTCCTGTCGATGGACATACTGCGTACGCAGCGCATGGCACCACTTGCCGAGACGACTGCTTTCGGCCGAGTGCTGCTTCGGCGTTGTCACGATTGCGGTCGTCCGATCGGGGCCCGGGATGCGTTCTGTCCCTTCTGCGGGGCGAAGCAGCCGCGCGAATCGATTGCAGCGGCCTGAGGGCGGCTTCGATCCCCGAGCCGCATCTGGGAATGCGTGCTGAAGCTCATCGATTTCCGGCTGCGCTCGCGGGTTGTCTCGGCATGGCGATGGACACCGACGCACCGCGCCGCGACCGCTTCACGTCCGGCCTCGCCGAATGCAGAGCGTCGCCGAGAGGGGACAAAACGGGGGCGTCCCGAATGGCGAACGCCAGGCCGTGGCACAATCCTGGCCAGGACACACGCCGCCGACCGCCTTCGGGAGAACCGCAATGAGCCTCGACCCACGCACCGTCATCGTCACCGGCGCAGCCGGCAACCTCGGCCGCGCCGTGGCCCGGACGTTCGCCGCGCAAGGAGCGAACCTCGTGCTCGCGGATGTCGATCCCACGCAACTCGAATCGGCATTCGGGACGGACGACAACCGGCGCCTGCTCGTCGTCGCGAACCTTCTCGACACGGGCGGGGCGGCGGGCCTCGCGCAAGCGGCGCTGAAGCGCTTCGGCCACATCGACGTGCTGTGCAACATCGCCGGCGGATTCCGCATGGGGGAGACGATCCACGAGACCTCCGACGAGAACTGGAACTTCCTCTTCGACATCAACACCCGCACGCTGCTCAACACCGTGCGCGCGGTCGTCCCGCACATGCTGGCGGCGGGCGGCGGCAAGATCGTGAACGTCGGCGCCTTCGCGGCACAGAAGGGCGTGGCGCAGATGGGCGCCTACACCGCTGCCAAGGGCACGGTGATCCGCATGACCGAAGCCATGGCCGCCGAACTGCGTGACAAGAACATCAACGTCAATTGCGTCCTGCCGACCATCATCGACACGCCGGAGAACCGGGCTTCCATGCCCGAGGCCGATCCGGCGAAGTGGGTGGCCCCAGCCGATCTCGCCAACGTGATCGCGTTCCTCGCCTCGGATGCCGCCCGCGCCGTACATGGCGCGGCCGTGCCGGTGACCTCGCTCAGCTAGCGGCCAAGGGGACGCACCCCTTTCTTGCGCCGTATTCGGGAGTGCGTCAGGTGCCGCACCGTGCTGGCGACGGCGGCGGGCGGAGGTCTACCGAACTGGTCTCTTATCGTACTGTTTCTGATGGCTTAATCTCGGCCACATCCTTGTGAATGCCCCCAGCGATGCCCCCGACTTGCCGAACATAAGGCTCCCGCCCTCGATCGCTGAGTGCATTCAAGGGGTTCATGGGCTACCGGTGAGCGGGCGACGAAAGGTCATCCGGACCTCGAACACCCGTTCCCGGAACTCGCCGACGCGCGGCTTCTTGCGCTGTCGGCAGTTCAGGCATCGGAGCCGGCCAGCGGAGGACGGTCGGATCAGCATGCGAGAGTCGTCGAACTCGAAGCGTCCAGGCGCAGCACGGTGTCCCTTAGCAGCCGGTCCAGCACCGAGAAGTCGATCCTGTCCGACGCCGGCGCCGCGGCCGCTTCCAGCCGTGTCAGTTGGGCATCGACGAAGGCGTTGATCGCAGGCAGCGGCGGTCCCACATCCGACTCCATCGCGGCGCGTTTGGTCACCAGCAATTGCTCGATGGCCGTGCGCAAGCCGGCATCGGTCACGATCCCGTCGACCAGGGCTGTGAACCGCATCGGCGCCACGCCGCGCCCTTGCTCGATCCACAACGCCGCCAGCAGCGGCCGCAGGACATACAGGTACTTCTTCAGGCGCACCGTCTCGCCGCGCAAGTACTCACGATAATTCTTGCGGGCCATGTGGACGTAGTGGTGGAACGAACGCTCGGGCCGATGTGTGTCCAGCGCGGCGTCACGCATCGCACCGAGGAACACAGCGTCGGCGCGATAGACCACCGGCGAATCCAGCCACTCGATGAGCGTCGCGTTACCCTTCATCAGCAGGCCCAGCGCCTTGCGCAGTTCCCAACCGTTGATGTCCAGCACGTCGGAGATCGGCACCTCGATCACGTCGCGCGCGGGGTTGACTTGCAGGTACCAGGCCAACGGGTGCACGTAAAGAAAGCGCACGTCATAGTCGCTATCGGGCGAGGCGAAACCCCAGCCGCGGCTGCCCGACTCGCAAGCGTAGAGCACGCGCACGCCGTGCTCGACTTCGATGGCAGCAAGGCGCGAGATGATCTTGGCTCTGATAGCGGGAGATATAGGGTGCTCGTCCATATGGGTACCTGCGCTAAAGCAGTCCGTCGTCTTCCATGTCACGCAAGGCGTCTGGATGAATCATTACCTTCGGCTTCTTGCGCAGTGGCACCACCTTCGATTGCCACCTCCGATCACTGCCGGGAGGGCGGCCACAGGCGTGCTGTGTGCACCACGGCCAAGATCCACACGGTGTCGGCTTGCACCTCGTAAACCACCCGGTAGTTCTCGTGCGGGATCAGCTCGCGGGTGGCCGGGATCTGCCCGGGCCGTCCCATCAAGGGGTGCTCGACCAAGAGGTCGACGGCTGTCCCGAAGAGTTCATCCATGCGGACTGCGGCTAGCGGGCTTTCCTGGGCGATGAAGTCAATGATATCGGCGCGGTCTTGCTCGGCGGACAGCGTCCACAAAACCCTCATCCGTCAGCGCCGCCCGCTTTGGCCCGCAGCGCACGACGACGAGCAGCAAAGCGCGTTTCGACTTCGTCGTGACTGGCGACCTGGCCGGCCGCAATCTGCGCTTGCGCCACGTCGACCTTGGCGCGCAGAAACGCGTCGTACTCGCGTGCCTGCCTTTGACGCTCGACGTACTCGCGCATCAACTCCCGCACCACTTGCGACGCCGGGCGATGGCTTGCCTCGGCCTCGGCCATGAAGGCGTCGCGCAGTTCGGGCTCTAGCTTCATCGTGAACACGGCTTCCTTGGACACGCCAGACTCCGAGAACTTTGGTAAAGACTAAGTATATACATGCTCAGTACCTATCGCAGACAGGGTCACATCGCGTAGTCGGATCCGAACAGTGCTTCTCAGTAAATGCGGGCGAGTAAGGTTGCTGAGTAAGCGAAACTCGCCCGTCTTATCGATCAATATTGCGCTAAATATGAGCGATAAGTGCTACGATATCGCTCATGCAATGGATCTGGCAGCATCCACAGTGGCCCAATTTCCGCCTCCGGCATGAGGCCTTCATCGCCCGGGAGGCGGAATTCCTGCGCGGGAGCGGCATCGTCGTCGGGACGGTACGACACCTGCCCGATGACGAGCAGTCGCAACTCGTCATCGAGATGATCAGCACGGAGGCGCTCAAGACCTCCGAAATCGAAGGCGAGATTCTCAACCGCGACAGCGTTCAGTCCTCGCTACGTCGCCAATTCGGCTTGCAAACGGATGCTCGGCGCGTACCGCCGGCAGAACAGGGCATCGCTGAGATGCTGAGCGATCAGCATCGTGGCTATGCGACACCGCTTACGCAAGAAGCTTTGTTCACATGGCACCGCCTGCTGATGCAGGGCAGGACGGATATACAAGTTGGACAATGGCGATCCCACAGCGAACCGATGCAGATCGTCTCAGGTGCAGTGTATGCGCCGAAGGTGCATTTCGAAGCCCCTCCCTCAGAAATCGTACCGACCGAGATGGCCAGATTTTGTCGGTGGTTCAACGATACATCCCCGAGCGGCGCCACGCCATTGCCGGCGCTCACAAGGGCAGGTCTTGCGCACTTGTACTTCGAGTGCATCCACCCGTTCGAAGATGGTAATGGCCGAATCGGACGCGCGATCGCCGAGAAAGCACTCGCCCAGGGAGCGGGGCAGCCCAGCTTGAGTGCCCTGTCGCTGACGATCGAGAAGCAGCGCAGCCAGTACTACCGCGAACTCGAATTGGCCAACAAGGATCTGGACGCGGACCGCTGGCTGAGTTGGTTCGCTGACACGGTGCTGTCTGCACAGTGCTACACGCTGAGATGGCTTGAATTCCTGATCGCCAAGACGAAACTACTCGATCGCCTGCGCGGACAGATCAACGCCCGGCAGGAGAAGGCGCTGTTGCGCATGCTACGGGAAGGGCCGGACGGTTTCGAGGGCGGCTTATCCGCAGGCAACTATCAGAGCATCACCGGCGCCCCGCCGGCGACCGCGCGGCGCGACCTTGTCGAGTTAGTCGTTCTCGGTGCTTTGCGTCGGACTGGGGAACTCCGCGGAACCCGGTACTGGCTGGCGTTCGAGACGCCCGGAAAGGCTGGAGAGAACGCGGTGAGCACGACCAGGTAGCTTGCTCATCTCACGTTGCCCACCGCGGCGATCGTCGCGTGCGTGAGAGGCGCCGCACGCCCGTCGCCGTGGACAACGTTCCTCTGCCGAGCTATCGCGATAAGTAAACTGCAGTTACCGCCTCACGCTCATGACCCAATTCCCGGCTGATGATGAGCCGTGCTTCATGGTCGACCGCGCGCTGCTCGGGCGTGAGCGCCTTCGAACTCGGGCCGCCCGCCGACGGTGCCTTCCATCCGGTCAGTTCCAGATAACGTGCCTGCGCATATGCGTGCCGATGACCGTGCACCCGATGGATACCCGCGCGCTGGCACTGATGCTCGAAGCGACGCAGCTGCTCGACATACTTCTTGTCGGCCGGAATGAGGCTGCCGCTGCCGGCGAAGGCTTTCGCCTCGTTCAGCAGCTGCCGCTGCGCGTCGGTGCGAATCGGGATCTCGCGGGCACGTCCACCCTTGCACCAGGTTGGCTTGAGCGCCAGGTGATCCCCGCGATCTGCCCAGGCGGGTTGGACCTTGATGGACTCTGCCCGACGTAGCCCAAAGGCCGCCTGCAGCCGCAGCGAAAGCGACGTGTAGGGATCGGTGATTCGGGATAGATCGGTCGGTGTCAGCGTGCGCGACTTGTCGTCGCCGCTCACGAGCGTCCGGTTCGCGATGCCGTAGGTCGCGTTGTCGCGGGCGACGACGTTGCGCCGATCGATCTTCTCGGCCCACCAGCGAAGCTGCGCCATCCGGTTCTTGATCGTGCCCGGATTGAGCGACTCCGTCACCCAACGCTGGGTGAGTGCATCGACGTGCTTGGGCTTGAGGCCGGCGGCGTGCAGGTTGCGAAATCCCGCCTCGTGCAGGTGGTCGACGATGAGATGCAGAATGTGCAGCCGATCGGCCTGGGTGCCGAAGCTGCCGTCCCGATTGCGATAGCAAAGCTGCTTGAGCTCGTAGTTCAATGTGCGCATCGGCCTCCTCCGATGAGTACTCGAATCTCCGTCCCCTTTTGGGGGACGAAGGACGCCTAGGGTGTGGATCCAGTCTGGTCAGTGTTGTTGTCCGTCCCGGCGGCGCGTGGCTTGGCCGAGAACTGCGAGGGACATCGGGACACACCTTTCCCGTTTCGTGCAGTGGGGTACGTCTGCCAGCGCTGCACGGCGCTTTCGATCGGCTCGGTGTGCGTGTCGTTTGCACGTGTAAACCACCGAAGGTCCATGACCCAGGACCGGGCGGGCGTCGGCACTGACGAGTGGGTTGCCGATCGATGGCATGCGCATCCACACGATCCGCGAAGATCCTCTAGGACGTCTCAGGATCTCGCGGGCATGCAGCCGACGACGGCTGCCGCATCTGCTTCGACGAATATCTCCAAGCCTTGCTTGCGGCCATCGGCTTTCAGGAGATCAGGCCGATTTTGGGCGCTCTTTCGAGCCAGGGGCGATGCGATTACGGGCATCAACCGGGCTGACGCAGCCAGCGATAAATCGTTTTCGATCGGCCCGCACATGATGCCCATTGCATGTGGGCGCGAGCGCGAGATCCGTGTGTGACGTTGCTGCTCCGGGATAGTTCCCGTTGGCATAGTGCTGCACCAGTCGCTCCGACGGTATCTTGCGGCAAGGAGCCCGTCACTTGGAATCGCGGGGTTCGGCACTTGCACCAGCGTCACGTCGATCCAGTGCTGGTGCGGCATGGCAGGCCGCGTCACTACCCGCTGCTCGCGCTTCGGTAGTGACGCGGCGGGGGTGGTGCAGTCTGATATTTCGGTTGATCCCTGATGCATCGCACGGTTGCGCTGGCGGAGGTCGATCGATACGTTCGATCCGGTGATGAGCGTCCAACCCGGTGGAATTGGATCCTCAGAAAAGATCCGAATCCCCCCTTGACAGTGCAATTCGGCCCTGGGCCCGGGCTGCATCTCCCTAGGAACCCCTCGTGCCGGACGGGCCCAGATCGCGGTTGTCAAGGATCATCGGAGCTTTTTTGAGGCTCCCATTACGGAAGACAATTTCCGCCGGTTTCTGCAGCATGCCGTGGTCTTCCTCTCACGACCAAGGAGCCTCGCAAATGACCCAAGCATTCCAAAGAGACCTCGCCATTCTCCGGCGCAAGCAAGTCGAAGCCCGTACAGGCCTCGCCCGCAGCACCATCTACCAGTACATAAAGGACGGCGTGTTTCCGAAGCCGGTGCAGTTGGGGCCTCGTGCTGTGGGGTGGGTCGAGTCGGACATCAGCGCCTGGATCGGTCAGCGGATCGCGGGGGCCAACCCTGTGCGGCGCGCGGATCGCGAACATGGCGAATGATGCGTTGGGATGCTCGGCCTCGGGCGCAGTCGAGATGCATGAAGCCCTGCACGCATTTCGACTTGCGCTCGAAGCACGTGGCATCGTCGTGCCCGAAGCGCTGACCGCCGACGGTTTGCTTCACCGCTGTGACGCGGCAGGCAAGAACGGCAAAGGCGACGCCGCCTACCTGCTTCATCTGGATGGCACGCCTGCGGGTGGCTTCATCAACTGGCGTGATGGTCGCGAATGGGAGGGTTGGCGCTTTGCCTCGACGACCCCTCTTTCTCGGGAAGAGCAACGGGTGATGCGGCAGCGAGTCGAAGTTGCGGCACGGGCGCGCGCGGCGGCCTATGCTGAACGACATCGGCATGCGGCGGATCTTGCCGGACGAATCTGGAACAGTGCGCGCCCCGCAAACGATCAGCACGCCTATCTGGTGGGCAAGGGCGTGCGCTCGCACGGATCGCGCGTGTACAAGGGAGCGATCGTGGTTCCCGTCATGGATCCGGCGGGCGCGATCGGGAGTCTTCAGTTCATCGGTGCATCGGGACGCAAGCGCTTCCTCAAGGGCGGACGGATCGAGGGTGGGTCGTTCGTCGTCGGCAGCATGTCCGATCCCTTGTGTATCGCCGAGGGGTACGCGACCGCGGCCAGCATTCACGAGGCCACCGGGTATGGTGTGGTCGTGGCGTTCCATGCGACCAACCTGATGCCGGTGGCCATGGAGCTCCGACGTCGGTTTCCCGCAGCCAGGCTCATCGTCTGTGCGGACGATGATCGAGCAACCGACGGCAATCCCGGCCTCAGCGCCGCGACTGCGGCTGCGCGCACGGTCCGAGGGTTGCTCGCCGCGCCGGGATCGGCGGACGATCCACCATCGGCGTCGATCGATTTCAACGACGTCTATCGAAGGCTCGGCGCGGCCGGGGTTCGGGCACGGATCGAGAATGCCGCAGCGCCGGAGGAGGCGTGTGCGCCCGAGATCGAAATCACCCACGCCACAACGGATCGCGTCGCACCGCTGTGGCGTGAGCCCGAGCCGCTGACCGATCAGCTCACGGCGTATCCGTATCCGGTGGATGAGCTGCCTGCCTTGCTTCGGGATGCGGTGCGCGAAGTGCACCGGTTCGTCCAGGCGCCGCCTGCTCTGATCGCTGCGTCGGCCTTGGCGTCACTGTCCCTCGCGGCGCAAGGCTTGGTCAATGTGCGGCGTGATGCCCAGCTCGTCGGACCCGTATCGATCTATCTGCTGTCGGTCGCCGATTCGGGCGAGCGCAAGTCGACGTGCGACGCGATCTTTGCACGGCCGCTCGTCGAGTGGGAGCTCGAGCGGCGTACCGCGATGACCGAGGAGGTCGCGATCTCGGAAGCCGCCTCGTCGGCATTCGAGGCGAAGAGGGCGGGCCTGCTGGACGCGATCAAGCTGCAACGTCGCAAAGGCAAAGACACCGAGGAGGCGGAGCAGCAACTGCGTACCCTCGTGGCCGAGGCGCCGCGCGCGGTGCTGTTACCGCGGTTGCTCTACGCCGATGCGACCCCGGAGGCCTTGACGTTCTCCTTGGCCAACGGCTGGCCGAGCGCGGCGGTCTTGTCGGCCGAGGCCGGCGCGGTATTCGGCTCCCACGGGATGGGTCAGGAGGCGATCCTGCGCAATCTCGCCTTGCTCAACATGCTTTGGGATGGCGGAACGATCGCCGTCGATCGGCGATCGAAGCCGTCCTTTCGGTTGCGCGGGCGCCGGCTCACGTTTGGTCTGATGGTGCAGCCCGAAGCGCTACGAGGCTTCCTGGAACGTGCTGGAACATTGCCACGAGGCACGGGATTTCTCGCTCGGTTCCTGGTGGCCTGGCCTGAAAGTACTCAAGGCCGTCGGCATTACCGGCAAGCGCCTGCGGTGCTTCCCGCGGTGGAGCGATTCGCGCGCCGGATACGCGCCTTGCTCGACGAACCGCTGAGCACCGACGAGCAGGGGGCGCTTGAACCGGCGTCGATCACTCTGACGCCGGCGGCCCAAACGAAGTGGATCGACATTCACGACTGCATCGAAGACGAGCTGCATGCGGCCGGCGAGTTCAAGGATATCCGCGACGTCGCTTCCAAGGCAGCCGAGAACATCGCCCGGCTGGCGGCACTTTTTCATGTGCTCGAATGCGGTCCGAGCGGTGCCGTGGACGTCCGATCGATCGAGGCGGCGACGACGGTCGTGACCTGGCATCTGGGAGAAGCGCGGCGGCTGCTCGGTGCGTTGGAAGAATCGCCGCTGCTTGCCGCGACGGTTCGGTTCGATGAGTGGCTGCGCGCGGAGGCGCAGCACATGCAGGCCTCGCGTATTCCGACACGGCGCATCTTTCAGTTCGGCCCGCGAACCGTGCGCGACATCGCGATGTTCAAGGCGTCCATTGCGCTGCTGACTGAGCGGGGACGCGCTCGGCTCGAGGTCGATGGACGAAAGCGCTACGTTGCGATCAACCCTGCTCTGCTCGATGGCGAGGGGGAGTAATGGAATGCAACGTCTCCGGCCTTGCGGCCCTGGCTACAGTGCTACAGTTGCTACACTTCCTCGACGAAACACATCAAGTGTAGCAACTGTAGCACTGTAGCCGCTTGGCGGAAGTCGAAATCGGGAATCCTGCTGCCCTTGGCGGTCACGACGCAGTGCGTCCGCAGTGGATCGGTAAGCGGTCGATTGGAGTGGGTCCGGGCAAACGTTGGCTGCAGGTCAAGGACTTCGAAGGTGACACAGGTTGGGCGTCACGCTCGCTCACCGGCGATACGCCCCCCAATGTGGTCAAGCGCCCCACCCCCAATATGCGCAGCGGTCCGACGCCCAGTCTCGACGCTCAAATGTCCTGGCAGTAGTGGCGCGCCGAGATTCCACCGCGAATATCACCAAGCACTTGGCGCGTTTGGCGCCGAACTTCGGAGCCCCACGCACCTGCTGTGCAGGCGACGCAGACACAGCAGCACCGCCAGCCCGGCCAGCATTAGCAAGTGTCCTGAGGGTTCGGGCACCGACGACACTGGGCTGGCAGTCATCCCAAAGCCGCCCAAACCTTCGGCGATGAAGACCTCGGCACTTTCGCTGCCGGTGGTGTTGACCGTGAAAGTCAGCAGGCCGGTCTGTCCGGCAAACGACGAGATGTCAAGGCTGAGCAAATTGATCTCGTCCGGCGAGTAGTCGTCACCGCGAATGCTTTGCAGCAGGTGTCCGTCAAAGGCGATATCGAGAATGGCGCCCACGTTGTTCTCGGTGAACGCCAGTGGCACATCGATGATGGAAGCATCCGGCAGGGTGGCGGTGTAGGCAAGGATCCCGGGTGACGCAGTATGAACAGCCATGCCCCGGAGTTCTATCGAACCTCGGATACCGCCTGGATTCCCCTGCCGAGTCGGAAGAAATAAATTCCGCCTGCTGGGGTCGGCGTGTTTTGATTCTTCAATCAAATACTCTCGAATCGTCTTCTTCAGGGCAGAGGCCGGATTGTTAAGAATTTCTATCTTGTCATCAAGCCACCCCAGAAAACGCTCGTAGGCGGTATCAACCCGATAATTCGCGACATACAGGCCTCGCATTGCCATGGTGCCTTGCACACTGCCACGAGCGTTTTGTGGATGCGTAATGAAAGCTGCACCGTAGCCATATTCCGGGGAAATGACGGCGCTTGAAGAATCTTTAAGAACGATGCGCGTACGGGCGGCCAAGTCTGGATCCGCAAACCCGAATTGCAGGTAGGCGTTATGGGATGAATAGGCAAGCTGTGTCACGGCACCGGATCCACCATAACCAACATCAATGTACTGGTTGACGCCGCCTATTTGCGCGCTAGAGACCGCGGTGCTTGTGTTGGAACTGCTGGTAACCGCCGCAAACAAACCGACGCGCTCAATGTGGGGGCCCGGATGCGACATTTGTCCCTTAATCCCAAGAGCGACAAAGTCGATTTTCAACGATGACGACTCGAATATTGCCCATTTGTTATCTTCCCGGAAGGTGAAAGAGGAGATCTCCTGCCCAGGCTGAAAGTTATATTCTTCCTTCAGAGTCAAGGCGACAGTGACTCCAATGTTGAGCGATTCCAAAGCGCTGGCTTCGTTGGCGAAGACAACCATGGTGGCAAACAGAATTGCATATTTTGATAGTTTACGTTTTTGCACAAAATTGCCATGGCAGAGGGTGGATCTTTGAGGCAGCGATGACGCACCTCCCAAAACGTGAAACACGAGAGCACGATATGAGCCAGTTTCCGTACGTCGACTCAACTACCTGAAACGCAATACTCTTCGCGCCAGCGCGAAAGTGTGCATAGAGGCGCGATGTAATAAATTTCGACATCAAAACCTTGGGATATGAAGCTCTGGTGAGGGCGCATGGCGCTTCACCGGTTCACGCTGAGTTCAGTCAGGACGCTTCTCTGCGAATAAACAATTGTTGTAGTCCGGACCGCGATGGCATCGTGTCGCGACTCACGGCACTGATTCTGGTGGCCGCCTGAAGAGCCGAGTTGGTCCCACCCCCAACAACAGGGGGAACTCGAATGCCTATACTGCTACATCAGCCGCCACGTGATCGCGAGCAAACGGCCGCAATGTAGAAGCGTGCCGTCAGTTCGGGGTTGCTATGGAAAGCTTTGCACAGCGACCTCTATGCGTAGACCTGGTCGTCGCCCTCCTGCTTAACATGCTTACCTCGGAGCTTCCATGAAGATCACTGTTTCCACCGTCATTGCCGCGCCGATTTCAGAAGTCTGGCGCTTGTACAACTCCCCCGAGGACATCAAGATCTGGAACACTGCCTCCCCGGATTGGCACACCACTGCATCGACGGTCGATCTATGTGTGGGCTGCAAGTTTTCCTCGCGAATGGAAGCAAGCAAAAGGTTAAAGGGGTCAGGCTCTAATTTTATTCAGCAGCGTGAGCGCAGCCGCCTACACCTTCCACTCCTCCACCTCACCCTTGGGCACCACCTGCGAACGCAATCCCGCCGCCGGTGCCAGCACTCCGCGACAGGTCACCAGATGTTCGCGGCTTCGGCACCAGCGCGCGCAACGCGCTCCACCAACACATCCTTCGTCATCGCCCCCGCCGTCAAACCACCGCCAACTCCCAGATCTCCACCTTCTCCCGCGTCCGTCGCCGCAGCGGCTTCACTCGGCGCGTGAGCTTCTCCACCAGCGTGAACCGCCCGCGGTCGAGCTCGGTCTGGATGGGATGCGGCACGTCGGGCTGGGAGAGCTCGATGATGTTCGAGAACACGAACACGACGCGGCCGCCGGGCGCGAGGCGTTCGAGGGCCTGGTCGTAGAACCGTTCGAAGAAGCCGTCCTGGAAGTACATCGCCAGGTCCAGCGTCCGGCCCACTTCGCCCTTCATCCACGGCGGGTTGGACACGATGAGGTCGAGAGGGCCACGCTGCGCGCCCAGCAGGTCCGCGCGCTGGAGTTCGATCGCGGGTGCTGTCGGGAGGCGACGCAGCTGCCGCGCCACGCTCTCGATCGCGTTGGGGTTGATGTCCGTGGCGAGGACCTGCTGGAAGCCCGCCTTGGCCATCTGGAGCGCCAGCACGCCGGTGCCGGTGCCCACGTCGATCGCCCGGTTGCGCGCGCCCTTGTACTTTGCCAGCCACGTACCGAAGAGCTCTAGGTGCTCCATGCGGGCCGGAATGTAGGCGCCGTAGAACGGGTGCACGCGATAGCCCAGCACGGGGAAGTGCACGCCCTGCTCGTACCAGTCCCACGCGCTGCTCAGGACCTTCGCGTCCTCGACGGGAAGCGCGAAGTCGGCGTGGTCCGGGTACAGCTCGGCGAGGAAGCCCGCACGCGGCGCGTCGGGGAGGGCCACCTTGCGGCCGACGACGGGCGCGAGCAGGCGCTTCGACGCGGACTGGAACGCCTCGCGGAAGGCGCGCTTGGCGACGTACTCCGCGTCCTCGCCCGGATCCTCCAGCTTCACGCGCAGCGCAGTGAGGATGTCGAGCCCGGTCCGGAAGCGATCGGTCAGGATCAGCGAACGCCCCTCACACAGCCACGCCGCGGCCTGCGCCGGCGGGACGTTCTGGTCGACGGGTTGCGCGCGGTGGCGAAGGACGGGCTCGGGGCGGTGCAGGGCGGCGGACATCGGTCGGATCTGGGCGGGCGAGGGGAAGACGCGGCGGGACGGCGTCGGTGTGATACCGCGAATAGGTATTTCAAAGCACGTTATTCGCTAGTGGACACTGTATCGCCCGTGCTCCGAGCGGTCAACCGCGCGCTGACTGGCGAAAACGTCCCCCTCGCAGTGACGATGCAAGCGCGGCTTCGGCCCGAATCAGCGTTCACCCGCCGCGCTTTGACGCCGTCACGCGAACGCGGGCCGAGCAAGCCCGTCGGCTCTGCCGCAGAACCGTCGTTTTGCTCTCGGGTCAGGCTGCGTGGTCGAGCGAAAGCTCCCGCGCCGGTGCGCGCGGCGGTGCACGCGCGGCCAAGCCCAGGTGCGTGAGGATCCTGACAATCACCGCAGGCTCTTCGATCGCGGCGAGCAACTCAATAGGGGCCAGGCTCGATTTGCCGCGATTTACCGAATGGCCGCTTCTGGGGTGTCGATCAACCGAGCCTGACCCCTTTGAGCGTAGCGCGGATCTTCGCGCCAGACTTCGAGCGCGAAGTCGGCATAGCGGATCGTCGCAGCGCCCGGTGTAGCCCGCGCATCGACGGTTTCGGCCGAGACAGTCGTATCCCCATGGCACGACTTCTCACATGGGCATGGCCGTGTGCCTTCCCTGCGCGCTGGACTGGCGCCAATTCCTGCATGCGATCAAACTGCACCTGTCGGCTCTAATGCTAGATTCAAGGACGATGCGCCCCGCGCAGCTGGCAAGCAGCTTGGGCCTCCGTTGACTGGCCTTCGCGCACCCCGAATGGCGCTTCATCGATGAATATGGATAGACGTTCGCTACTCCTTTGCGCCGTTCCGTTGCTCTTTGCCCCGTTTGCCGGGGCTTCGCGCCGGACGATACCAGCGTCCGGAAAACCGCTTGCACCGCTACTCCCGGAGATCCTGAACCGGGCTGCGGCGCTCGAACCGCTCGAAACAGCGCTGGTCGCGCAGCGCGGCGAGATCCTGAGCAGCCGCGGTTATCGGGGTCACTCGCCGACAGCGCCGACCAACATCAAGTCGGTGTCGAAGGCGGTCATCTCGGCGCTCGTGGGCATTGCCATCGACAGGGGCCTGTTGGAAGGCACGCAGCAGAAAGTCGCGCCGCTGCTTGCGGACCAGCTGCCGGCGAAACCCGATCCTCGGCTGGCGAGGATCACCATCGGTCACCTGCTTTCCATGCAAGCGGGACTTGCGCGTACCTCGGGCGCCAACTATGGGCGCTGGGTCTCGAGCGGCAACTGGGTCCGTGCAGCGCTCTCCCAGCCCTTCGTCGACGAGCCCGGCGGCGCGATGCTCTACTCCACGGGCTCCACCCATCTGCTTTCGGCCATTCTGACGAGGCGCAGCGGCCGCTCCACGCTCGAGCTCGCGCGCGATTGGCTGGCGCCGTTGGAGGCTTTCTCGATCGCTCACTGGGAGCGTGATCCGCAGGGCATCTTTCTCGGCGGCAACAACATGGCGATGAGCCCGCGCTCGCTGCTGGCCTTCGGCGAGCTGTATCGGAACGGCGGCAGGACGCCCGCAGGTCGGGCCTTGATTTCACCGACGTGGATCGACCAGTCTTGGGTGGTGCGCACCTATTCGCGCTTCACCGGCGACGGCTACGGCTACGGCTGGTTCCAGCGGCGTGCGGGTGCTCACGACGTGCATTACGCCTACGGCTTCGGCGGACAAATGCTCTACGTCGTGCCCTCTCTGGAGCTCACCGTCGTCATGACATCGGACGAAATGCAGCATGCCGGCCGCTCCGGCCACCGCAGAGATTTACACCGCTTGCTCGAGGAGATCGTCGCCACCCTGTAACCGCGTGCACGCGATTCGGCGGCGGAAGCGGCGCTTTCGCAACGGCTACTAGCGGCGAAGTCGATGCCGCCGCAAACGAAGAGACGGCGCGCCACGGTCGTGTCGATGAATATCATGGGGAGCTCGGCCAGACTTCAGGCCTACGACTGTTGATCGGCCGGAGCGGTCGTTAGTGCATCACGTCCAGTCGGGTGGCTATGATTCGCTCAACTGTCGTTCAACGTCGACAGGGCGCGATCGTGAAACTTCTTCCCAACGAAGGTGCGTCACCAGACCGCATCGGAGGGGCACTGGGCAAAGATCCTGGTGCTGCAGCGCAGACAGAGCCACGCGGCGTATCACGTATTTTCAATCCATCGGAGAGGTTGCGGTACGGGCTGCCAGGGGTTAGTGGCCAGTTGGTCGCGCGCACTCAGCGATCGTCCAGGTTGTTCTATGCTGCCCTCGGTTCAGGCGGCTTGCAGATTGACCTACTGCGCGAGCGGCACCCATCACTATCTCGCGCTGCAGCAAGTCCGACACGAGACGTGCGCATCAGGTCGATCCCGAGACTGCGAAGCGACTCCGACAATTGGGTAGTCTCGGGTGCCGTCAACGTATCGCGCGTCTGCGCCCCAACGATGCTGAGCCGAGTGTACGCTCGCTGCAAACGAGTTCCTGAACCAACTCCACCACTTGCGCTGACGTCTACACAATGAAGTCTTTAGGCGGGCCAGATCCCGGGATCTGGCCCGCCTGCATACAGAATCTTTGCGGGGACAATGTCGTGCTCCTCTCCAGCGCGTCGGCCCGCCTCAAATCCCCTTGTCAATATATGTCGAGGCAACGTCGCGGGTAAGAGCCTGATGTACACTTATCGACGTCCTCACGCTTCTTGATTTCGGGCGTTTTTCTTCTCGGCTGGTCGCGAGCGCGAGCGCATCTGGTTCTGGTGCGAGAGTTAATCGCCGAAAGGTGCTGAAAGGCTCCCGGTAAGACAATGTCGTGGGAACAATTACCTGTTCACTTGCGCCGCACAGTGAGTATGCGGATCAGATTCCGCGCCTCCTAGCATCCGAAGTGACCAGTCCCGTCGATGCTGAACACAGGACAATTTGTCGAATTGCTCTCCGAGTAGGCATCGATCACCATGGACAGAGCGTCAATGCAGCTAGTCGCAGCAAACTTGCTGTAAGACATCGAGCGAAAGTCAGCTTAATGCGCGCTGAAGCCTCAGGTCGCTCAATAACGATCACGTATGGGCGTCTGCGATGCTGTGTTCGCCTCGTAATGTTCATGGCAACTGCGGCAGCATCGTCGCAACATGCGTTTTCGGCCTGCGGCACCACCGGCTCCTCCTACGATGTGTCGTCGAGTGCGCAGTTGATCGCCGCGATCGATTGCGCGAACAGCCTGACCCCGTCCCCGACATCGGTGGCCACGATCAACTTCAAGAACGACATTGCGCTCAGCCGTGGTAGCTGGGCAGGTGCGCTCGGCCTGCCGCCGGTGCTCAACAGCATCACCATCAACGGCAATGGTCATCGCATCGACGGTGGAGGTGGCGGAACGGCCGGCACCCGCGTCTTCTTCATCGGTGTCGACAACGCGACGGTGAACGCCCCGCCGCCCGGCGCGGTGCTACCGGCCGGTCGGACGACACTGCCACGTTTAACAGTCACCATCAGCAATCTCTCGATCAACAATGGCCTTGCGCAGGGCGGCAGTGGCAGCGGCGGAGGCATGGGCGCGGGCGGGGCCCTCTTCATCAATCAGAACGCCGATGTCCGTCTCGCGAACGTGCGCCTGGTCGGCAACAGGGCCATAGGTGGGCGAGGGGGCGATTCCTTCGGCGGCGGCGGGCTCGGCGGAAGCGGTGGTGCGCAAGGTTCGGGCGGCGGTGGTATCGGCGGCACCAGCAACATCACCGGCGATGGGTACCTCAGTGGCGGGGGTGGTCTTGGCGGTGATGGTGGCTACGGTCGGTGCGACGGCCAGGCTTGCGGGCTGGGCGGCGGCGGCGGCGGATATTCCGGCGATGGCGGGCGCAGTCCGGGCCAACCGGGGCAGGGGGGCTCCGTCATTGTGTGGGGCATGACGAGCGGCGGCGGAAGCGGCTTACTAAATAGCGGGCAAGTCGGCGGTGGAGGCGGCATCAATGGCGGCGGCGGCGGTGGTGGGGCTTTTGTCGGCTCGAGCGGCGGGGGCGGTTTCGGTGGCGGCAACGCTTTGCCCACTGGCAGTCCGAATGGCGGGGGTGTCGCCGGAGCCGGCGGCTTCGGCGGTGGAGGCGGCTTCGGCGGCAGCGGCGGCCTAGGAGGTGATGGCGGCTTCGGCGGCGGCGGGGGCGGTTACGAGGCGAGAGGCGGATTTGGCGGCGGTGGCGGCTGGTTTGGTGGAGACGGCGGTTTTGGCGGTGGCGGCGGCGTTGGCGGCACTGACGGCAATGGCGGCTTCGGCGGCGGTGGGGGGTGGCTCACGGGTGTCGGGGGATTCGGCGCAGGCAGCGGTGGCGGCGCGGGTGCCGGATTCGGGGGCGCGGTGTTCGTGGTCGACGGCGGCACGCTGTCGATCGAGACTGGACACCTTGTCGGCGGCAGTGCTGCCGCTGGAGTCGGCGGGACCCTTTACAACCTGCCGACGCAAGGCTATGCCGCGGGAAGCGGATTGTTCCTTCAAGGGCGCGGCAATCTCGTACTCAATCCCGCTCGCGGCGAAACGCTGGCGATCGGCGATTCGATCGCCGATCAGGTCGGCTTCGTGAACGCTACAGGCTATCGGCCGCCAACCTCGGCTGAGAATAGCAACGTGATCGGCAACCCGACATACACGGGCACCGAGAGTTGGGCCGTGTCGTTGATCGGTCCGGGTACCGTCCTGCTCTCCGGCAACAACATGTATTCGGGACCAACCGAGGTCCAAGCCGGCGCACTTTACGTCGACGGATCGATTACGTCCCCGACGAGCGTCGCCCTCGGCGCAACACTTGGAGGCACGGGGACTATCGTCGGCACGGTGACGAACCGTGGCGTGCTGGCGCCCGGCAAGTTCGAATCGGTCGGAACGCTAACGATCCGGGGAAACCTGTCGCAGCGGCCCGGCGCGACGCTCCTCATACGCGCGAGTCCTGGACAATCGAGCCGCACCAACATCAGCGGAACTGCGACGCTGGCTGGCGCGCTCGTCGTCGCGCCGGTCCCCGGCCTATACGACGAGCGCACGAGTTACACGATAGTCAGCGCAGACGACGGCGTAAGCGGGGGCTTCGACAGCATCACTGCCGATTCGCCGTTCGTGCAGGCAAGCGTGAGGATGAACGCCAGGGATGTTGCGTTGACGCTTGCGACACGCTTTGCTCATGGCGCTGTTAGTGCAAATCAGGCAGCGGCCGCGCGCGCGCTCGACAACATCCTCGGCGGCTCCAACCTCTCGCCCGACATGCAAGCAGCGCTCGCTAGGCTGACGGAGCTGAACGCGCTCGAAGCACGGAATGCGCTAACGAGCATCGCTGGCGCTTCAATTCCCTACGTCTCGCGCATGTACCTTGCTTTCGCCGATGCCTTTGCCGGCACAATCATGAGTAGGCTTTCGGAGTCAACCGGTACAGCAGACATACCCATCATCGGGAGCTCCGCCGCCTTGTCGAGACGATATGCGATGCTCGACCTGATGACGGATGCGTCAACGCGGTACGCGCATGCAGGGCTGCCTGACTCATCGGCCGGACCATTACCACCTGACCGCGGCCGCCGTGCGTGGGTGCGCGTATACGGTGGGAACAGCGATACCGACGGTGACATCAATGCTTTTGGCTATCGAATTCGCAGCAGCGGCATCGCGTTCGGCGCGGACAATGCACCGACCCCCCACTCGCGGATCGGAGTCGGGGTAGGTTATGGTCATCAAAGCCTCCAAGTGGACACCTCGGGTGATTCAGGCACCGTCGATGCGCTGTCGCTCGCCGCATACGGCCAATACAGTGGCGATAGATGGACGCTTAGGTGGAGCGGCGCCCTGACGTGGAACGACAGCAATAGCACTCGAAACGTGCTCGGCACTATCTCGACTGCGAATTTCGTCGGTACTTCGCAAGCAGTTTATGCCGAAGCCGGTTATGCGCTGGACATCTGGAGCGTTCGAGTGCAGCCACTCGCTGCACTGAGCTACGTCCGAATCGCTAATCGAGGCTATCGCGAGACGGGTGCAGGTGCGTTCGATCTGACCGTTTCTCGAGACACGCGGTATTCATTCCGTTCGTATGTCGGTGCTAGTGCGCACCGAGAAATTCGAATCGGCGACGTCGGCGTAACCTTCGAGCCTCGGTTGCTCTGGACGCGCGAGCACGGCGACGCCGAGTCGGCACCTTTAAGTGTGCAGTTTGCCGGTGGCGGATCAGCGGGTGTTTTTCGGGTGCAAGGCAGCTCGATCGGCCGAAACGGTGCGCTGTTCGGGCTAGGTGTGGTAGGAAAGGTTCGCAAAGCGCTCACGGTTCGTGTTGATGCGACCGTCGAGCTTCGAGATCGGCAAGAAAGCGCAGCGCTATTCGCAGCGCTTCGCCATCTTTGGTAGCAGGACGATGTCGAAGAAAATGCATGAAATGTGAATCCGATCCGCAGCTCAGGGCGGGACGGAATGCCCCCTCAGGGTGCGACTGCGCAGCTACGTCCTCATCTTCCGACATTGTCCCGTGCGTGCACACTCGTTGGCATTGGTACGGAGGGGTCTGGGGCTGACATTGTGAGGCGATCACTCGGCGCAAATGCCATGGCTACGGCGGATAAGCTACAGACTGCCGCCATTTACACACATATCGGTCAACGACCGCTCCGGCCGATTAGCCGACGGTCACAATAGCACCGCAGCCCCCTCTTGCTAGGCCGCGTTCTCCCGCAGGGTAATCACCTCCGCACTCGTTTTCAGCGCATCCAGATAGTCCGCCCATCGCTGCATCATGACGATGCGTTGACTGATGAACTTGGTGCGGTTGTACGCCCTGCCCAACGTATCCGGGACTGCGTGCGCAAGCTGGTGCTCGATGAGTTCCGGCGCAAAGCCCAACTCTTGGTGAAGAATGGTTCGAGCCATGGCGCGAAAGCCATGGCCGGTGATCTCGGTTTTCGTGTCGTAACCCATCCGGCGAAGCGCTGCATTGATTGCAGCCTCACTCATGGGCTTGTTGGGGTCTCGACCGGGAAAGACGTAGTCGCGGCCGCCGGTGAGTGGGTGAAGTTCGCGAAGTATCTCCACGCACTGCTTCGACAGCGGCACGACATGCTCGGTATTAGTCTTCGTGACCAGGTAGCGCCACTCGGCCCGTGTCAGATCGATCTCTTCCCATCGCGCTTTTCGAAGCTCCCCCGGTCGAACGAAGACGAGCGGGGCAAGCCGTAAGGCAGCCTTGACCACCAGCGTTCCGCGAAAAGCGTCCAGTGCCCTGAGCAGCTCAGCCACTTCCTTCGGCTCGGTAATCGATGCGAAGTGGATGTGCTTGGCTGGCGGCAGCGCCCCACGCAAGTCTCCGCTTGGATCCCGTTCGGCACGGCCGGTCGCTACGGCGTAACGAAGAATCTGGCCGCAGTTCTGGTGCACCCGGTGGGCGGTGTCCAGCGCGCCTCGGCCTTCCACGCGCCGAAGCACCTTGAGCAGCTCAGGCGCGGAGATATCCGCGATGGGCTGGCTTCCCAGCCAAGGAAATACGTCGTTCTCGAGCCGCTTGATGATCTTGTCCGCGTGAGAGGCTGCCCACGACGGCGAGTGCTTGGCAAACCATTCCCGGGCAACGACCTCGAAGCTGTTCGCGGACCGTTCCGCCTTGGCAGCCTTTAGCACCTTGCGATGCACGCCGGGATCGATATCGTTGGCGAGCAATTCACGCGCTGCGTCCCTACGCTTGCGAGCGGCGGCCAGGGAGACCGCCGGGTATATGCCAACCGCCAGGCGCTTTTCTTTTCCGTCGTATCTGTACTTCAGTCGCCAAAGCTTCCCGCCACTCGGGGAAACTTCCAGATACAAGCCCCCGCCGTCGAACAGCCGTCTCGGCTTCGCGGCAGGCTTCGCCTTCTGGATCTCGATGTTGGTTAGGGGCATCTGGGGGCATTCCGTCCAGGAAACTACCGATGCCCCCAAATTATGCCCCCAATGGGCATCGGCTTCAAACGGTAAGCGATGGAACTGTCCGGACGATTTTCAGAGGTAAATCCCCGCGTTCACAGGGATTTTCGGACTTCGCTGGACTGCCTGGGATAAGGAAATGGTGGAGCGGAGGAGGATCGAACTCCCGACCTTCGCATTGCGAACGCGACGCTCTCCCAGCTGAGCTACCGCCCCACGAAAGGAGCGAGATCATAACTCCGATCCACGCATGGGTAAACCTTCGCGAGAGGCTGCCGTACTGCGTGCTACCATCCCCGCAACATGCCCGAGGAGAGCATCCGCATGACCGCAGCGACCGCCCAGCCGGCAGAGAACATGAGCATCAGCCCGCCCTTCGCCTACGGCGAAATCGTGCCGCTCAACAAGACGCACCGCGTGCTCGTGCCTCAGCGCGGCAAGATCACCCCGGCTTTCCGCAACCTCAACGCCCTGCCGATCAGCCTGGTCGAATTCCCTCTGATCGCGCGCGATTACCCGATCGTGTTCGTCACCGCCGATGCCGGCAAGACCTACGCCGTCTTCGCGGTGCTGGGGCTGGAGGCTCAGAGCAACCTCTTCCTCATGTCCGACAACACCTGGGACCGCCGCGCCTACCTGCCGGCCTATGTGCGCCGCTACCCTTTCTGCATGGCCACCATCACCGTCGACGGCAAGATGCGCGACGAGCGTCTGGTCTGTGTGGAAAAGAAGGCGATCCGCGACAAGGGCGACCGCATGTTCGACGAGGCGGGCGCGCCGTTGCCGGAATGGGAGCAGCAGCAGAAGCTCCTGGTCGAATACGAAGCCGATCTGGTGCGCACCAACGAGATGGCCGCACACGTGGCGAGCTTGGGCGTGCTGGAGCCCTTCACGATGCAGGCTCGGCCCAATGAAGGTGCCCCGCTGGCGCTCTCGGGGATGGCCCGGGTCAACGAGCAGAAGCTCGCCGACCTGGACGCCGCCAAGCTCAAAGACCTGATGCAGCGCGGCTACCTGGGCCGCATCTTCGCCCACATGGCCTCGCTGGATAACTTCCAGCGCCTGCTCGATCGCCGCGCGAGCCTGGCCGCCCGGCAGAGCGCCGCCGCGTCCTCGCAGACGCGCTCCTCTTAACCCTGCGCGTTTTTCGGCGCCGCGCCCGTGGCCGGCGCGGCCTGGCGCCTGCTCCACCACAGCAGCCAGGCGCCGATCACGATCATGGGCAGGCTCAGCCACTGCCCCATGGTGAAGCCCAGGGCGAGCAGCCCCAGGAAGCTGTCCGGTTCGCGGGTATATTCGACCACGAAGCGCGAGGCGCCGTAACCGATCAGGAACAGGGCGGAGACAGACCCCACCGCGCGCGGCTTCTTCGAATACCACCACAGCAGCACGAACAGCAGCACGCCCTCGAGCGCAAACTGGTAGAGCTGTGAGGGGTGGCGCGGCTCGCCATCCACCAAGGGAAACACCATCGCCCACGGCACATCGGCGGGGCGCCCCCACAACTCGGCATTGATGAAGTTGCCGAGCCGACCGGCAGCGAGCCCGGGCGGCACCAGCGGCGCGAGAAAATCCATCACCCCCAGCCAGCGCTTTCCCGACTTGCGCGCGAACAGCAGCATCGCGACGAGCACGCCGAGAAAGCCGCCGTGAAAGGCCATCCCGCCCTGCCAGACGGCAAAGATCTCCAGGGGATGCGCGAGGTAGTAGTCCGGCTTGTAGAAGAGAACGTAACCCAGCCGACCGCCGATGATCACACCGATGACGGCATAGAAGAGCACGTCGTCCATCTCGCGCGGCGCCCAGCCTCGCCAAGCGTCCAGGCGTGCGCGCCTGCGCCCGAGCCAGAGCGCGGCGACAAAGCCGATCAAGTACATTAGGCCGTACCAGCGGATACCGAAGGAACCGATAGCGATGGCAATGGGATCGAACTGAGGATGAACGAGCATTACGGGTGCAGTCGACGTTCGCTAGAATCGGCAGTTTAAGCCCAACGTCGAGGAAAATCGCTCATGGCAGAGAATTGGCGCAGCCATATCATCACCGGCGGGGTTGCCCGCTCCCCCAACCGCGCCATGCTGCGCGCCGTCGGCTTCAAGGACGGCGACTTCGTCAAGCCCATCGTCGGCGTGGCGAACGGGCATTCCACCATGAACCCCTGCAACGCCGGCATCCAGCCCTTGGTCGACCGCGCGATGGTCGCTCTGGAGGCCGCGGGCGCGAAGCCGCAGGTGTTCGGCGTGCCCACCGTGACCGATGGCATCGGCATGGGCACCGACGGCATGAAGTATTCGCTCGTCTCGCGCGAAGTGATCGCCGATGCGATCGAGACCTCGGTGAACGGCCAACTCATGGACGGCGTGCTCGTCTGCGGCGGCTGCGACAAGAACATGCCCGGCGGGATGATCGCCATGGCGCGCATGAACGTCCCCGGCATCTACGTCTACGCGGGCACGATCAGGCCCGGCAAGTGGAAGGGTCAGGATCTCACCATCGTCTCGGCGTTCGAAGCGGTCGGCGCCTACTCGGCCGGCAACATGGCCAAGGAAGACTACGAGGGCATCGAGCGCAATGCCTGCCCCTCGGTCGGCGCCTGTGGCGGGATGTTCACCGCCAACACGATGTCGTCCGCCTTCGAAGCGCTGGGCATGAGCCTCATGGGCTCCTCGCAGATGGCGTCGCCGGATCCGGAGAAGGCCGATTCGGCGGCGCAATCGGCAGCGGTGCTGGTCAACGCGATCCGCAAGGGCATACGGCCCCGCGACATCATCACCCGCAAGTCGATCGAGAATGCGGTCTCCCTCATCATGGCCACGGGCGGATCGACCAACGCGGTGCTCCACTTCCTCGCCATCGCGCACGCCGCGGGCGTCAAATGGACCATCGACGATTTCGAGCGTGTGCGCTGCAAGGTGCCGGTGCTGTGCGACCTGAAGCCCTCGGGCCGCTTCGTCGCCACCGATTTCCATCGCGCGGGCGGTGTGCCGCAAGTGCTCAAGATGCTGCTCGCGCATGGCCTGCTCCATGGCGACTGCCTCACCATCACCGGACGCACGATGGCGCAGGAACTGCGATCGATCCCGAGCACGCCGCGCAAGGATCAAGAGGTGATCCGGCCGTGGAACAAGCCGATGTACGAGGAGGGGCACCTGGCCATTCTCAAGGGCAATCTCTCTCCGGAAGGCTGCGTGGCCAAGATCACGGGCCTGAAGAACCCGGTGATCACCGGTCCGGCCCGCGTCTTCGATTCCGAGAAAGCCTGCATGACCGCGATCATGGCCCGCAAGATCAAGGCCGGTGACGTGGTGGTGATTCGCTACGAAGGCCCGAAGGGTGGCCCAGGGATGCAGGAGATGTTAGCGCCCACTTCGGCATTGATCGGACAAGGCCTGGGTGAATCCGTCGGCCTGATTACCGACGGTCGTTTCTCGGGCGGCACCTGGGGCATGGTCGTGGGCCACGTCGCGCCGGAAGCGTACGAAGGCGGCCCGATCGCGCTGGTGAAGAGCGGCGACTCGATCACCATCGATGCGCATCAGCGGCTCATCCAGCTCAACGTGAGCGAAAAGGAACTCAAGGCCCGCCGCAAAGCCTGGAAGCAACCCAAGCCGCGCTTCACCCGCGGCGTGCTCGCGAAGTTCATCAAGCTCGTGTCCTCCGCGAGCAAAGGTGCCGTGACGGACGGGGACCTGTAGACGACCCGCGGCCCGCCCGCGGGCCGTCGGCGCGGCAATAAGGGGAGAGGCCGTATCGCCGGCTGATTCCCCTCCGCCTTAAACCCGAGCAACTTACTCGGATTTATCCGGGGCGCGGCGGGTCTCACCATTTCTTCAGGGAAACGACCATGCCGAACCGCCTCGCGCAGGAAACCAGCCCCTATCTGCAGCAGCACGCAGAAAACCCCGTAGATTGGTACCCTTGGGGTGAGGAGGCGCTTACCCTCGCACGCACGCTCGACAAGCCGATCCTGTTGTCGATCGGCTACTCGGCCTGCCACTGGTGCCACGTCATGGCCCACGAATCCTTCGAAGACGAAGGCGTGGCCGCGTCGATGAACGCGCTTTTCGTCAACATCAAGGTCGACCGCGAAGAGCGGCCGGATCTGGATCAGATCTATCAGGCGGCGCATCATCTGCTCGCCCGCCGCAACGGCGGATGGCCGCTGACGATGTTCCTGACCCCGGACGGCACCCCGTTCGCCGGCGGCACGTATTTTCCCAAAACCCCGCGCCACGGCATGCCGGGGTTCACCGATCTGCTGGTCCGCATCGAAGCCGTGTACCGCAGCAAGCGCGCCGAGATCGATCAACAGAACGCCTCCATGGTGCAGGCGCTCGCCAGCCACGTTCCTCAGGCCAACGAGGGCGTCACGCTCAACACGCATCCGCTCACGCAGGCGGCTCAGGCACTGGCCCGCACGTTCGATTCGACGCACGGGGGCCTGGGCCGGGCGCCCAAGTTTCCGCACCCGTACGAGTTCGATTTTCTGCTCAGGCAGCATGCGGCCGGTGAAACCGGCTGCCTGGAGATGGTGACCAAGACCTTGTCGCAGATGGCACGCGGCGGCGTGTTCGACCAACTCGGCGGCGGATTCTGCCGCTACTCGGTCGATGACGAATGGACGATCCCGCATTTCGAGAAGATGCTGTACGACAACGGCCCCCTATTGGCGCTTTACTCGGATGCGTATCGCGCGACCGGCGAGGAGGTGTTCGCCAAGGTCGCCACCGAGACGGCGCACTGGGTGATGCGCGAGATGCAGGCCCCCGAGGGCGGCTATTTCTCGAGTCTCGATGCCGATTCGGAGCATGAAGAGGGCAAGTTCTACGTCTGGACGCCGGAGCAGGTCAGGGCTCGACTGACGCCAGACGAGTTCGGCGTCGTGGCGCCCTATTTCGGTCTGGACCAAGCGCCCAACTTCGAGCAGAGCCACTGGCATCTTCGCATCACCCAACCGCTACAGCTCGTGGCCGAGCGCACCCACCGTGATGTCCTGGCATGCGAGGCATTGCTGGACTCGGCGCGCGCGAAACTGCTGACCGAGCGGGATAAGCGCGTCCGCCCCGCGCGAGACGAGAAGATCCTGACCAGTTGGAACGCACTGATGATCCGCGGCATGGCGCGTGCAGGTCGCTTGCTGCAGCGCCCTGCATGGATCGAATCCGCCCGTCGGGCAGTGAATTTCATTGCCACGACGATGTGGCGCGACGGGCGCCTGCTGGCGACGCACAAGGCCGGCAAGACCCATCTCAACGCCTACCTCGACGACTACGCCTTTCTGCTCGATGCGTTGATCGAGATGCTGCAGTCGGACTTCCGCACTGAAGACTTGCGGTTCGCGCAGGCGGTTGCCGACGCCTTGCTCGAGTGGTTCGAGGATCCCGCGGACGGCGGGTTCTTCTTCACCAGCCACGATCACGAGCGCTTGATCCAGCGTCCCAAGCCGGGATTCGACAACGCGACACCCGCCGGCAACGGCATCGCCGCATACGCGTTGCAAAGGCTGGGCTACATCCTCGGCGAACCACGCTACCTCGCAGCCGCCGAGCGCACGCTCGGCCTGTACTGGCCGCAACTAGAAGAGCATCCCCAGGCCCTGGCCAGTCTGCTCGCCGCGCTCGCCGAGCACGTGAATCCCACACGGGTGGTCGTGCTGCGGGGCCCCGGGAAGGAAGTGTCGGGCTGGCACGACGAACTATCGGTGCTCTACTCGCCAACGACCGTCGTTCTCGCTGTGCCCAATGGATTTCCCGGTCTGCCTGCCGCGCTCACCCATCCGGATTCCGATCACGTCAACGCCTGGATCTGCGAGGGCGTTAAATGTCTGCCTCCCCTGGCCGACAAAGAAGCTGTGAGGAGGCTGCTCGCAGACTCCGGCTGAGGGTAGAATCCTTCCCATCACCGATCTCGACCTCTTCGACAAGGAGCACCCATGAAACACGCACTACTCGCCGCATTGGCCGGCGCAGGCATCCTCGCCGCAGGCGGCGCGCAAGCTGCCGACGCAGCGGCCGTCGAGTCCATGCTCAAGAAGCACGCCTGCACCGCTTGCCATGCCATCGACAAGAAGGGAGTCGGCCCGGCCTACAAAGAAGTGGCAAGCAAGTACCGCGGCCAGAAAGACGCGGAAGCCCAGCTCGTCGCGAAGGTCAAGGCGGGCGGCGCAGGTGTCTGGGGCAAGATACCGATGCCCCCGAACGCTGCCGTGAGCGATGCCGACATCAAGACGATGGTGCAGTACATCCTCTCGCTCAAGTAAGCCGCGGGCCTCGACGGAGGCCTCGCTGCAACACGACCCAACGAGCCGGCCTTTGCGCCGGCTCGTGTCGTTTGGTGCGTCTCGTGCGCTATCGCCACAGCATCGGACGCACTCGTCGTTGTTGACGCGAGCAGCAGCCTGTTCGGATAATCCGCCGCGTCGCACTCTTACAGCGACTGCCATTCAGAGGACATCATGATTTCACTGCGTGAATTCAAGTTGGGCGCTGTTGCGGTCGCCGTCGCACTCGGACTCGCCGCCTGCAGCAAGGAAGAACCCACGCCCGAGCCGGCCAAGGAAGCCGCCAAGGATGCGCCGCCACCCGCACCCCAGGAGATCGTGGTGAAGATCGGGCACGCGGCCCCGCTCACCGGCGGCATCGCTCATCTGGGCAAGGACAACGAGAACGGTGCCCGCCTCGCCGTGGACCAAGCCAATGCCAAAGGCATCACCATCGGCGGCAAGAAGGTCAGGTTCGAGCTGGTGGCCGAAGACGACGAAGAGAAGCCCGACAAGGGGCCGATCGTCGCTCAAAAATTCGCCGATGCCAAAGTGGCCGGCGTCGTGGGCCATCTGAACTCCGGTGTCACGATACCCGCATCTGCCGTCTACAACCAGGCCGGCATTCCGATGGTGAGCGGCTCGGCCACCAATCCCAAGCTCACCGAGCAGGGCTTCAAGAACGTCTTCCGGGTCGTCGGCCGTGACGACCAGCAAGGCCCTGCGATCGCCAGCTATCTGGTGGCCGAGTTCAAGCCTAAAACCGTTGCCGTGATCGACGATGCCACCGCCTACGGCGAGGGGTTGGCCAACGAAGTCGAGAAGTCGCTCAAGGCCTCCGGCGTCAATGTCCTCCCGCGCGAGCGGGGCACCAAGGACACCCGCGACTGGAAGGCGATCCTCACCAAACTGCGCGGTCGCCAGCCCGATGCGATCTTCTACGGCGGCATGGACGCCACCGGAGGTCCGCTGCTCAAGCAAGGGCGCGAACTCGGCATCAAGGCCGTGTTCGCCTTCGGCGACGGCGCCTGCACCGAAGAGATGAAGAAGCTCGCCGGCGAGAAGCAGTCCGAAGGGTTGATCTGCTCGCAGGCCGGCATACCGGTGCAAGCGGCGTCGAAAGACTTTCTCGAGAGCTACAAGACGAAGTTCAACGTCGATCCCATCCTCTATTCGCCGTTCACTTTCGATGCGACCAACCTCCTGATCGCCGCCATGCAGAAGGCCGATTCGGTCGATCCGGCCCAATACCTTCCCGCGCTGGCCAGCATCAAGCACAAGGGCGCGAGCGGCGACATCGAGTTCGACGAGCGAGGCGATCGCAAGGATGCGGAGATGACGATCTTCACGATCAAGGAGGGCAAGCTCGGACCGGTCGCCATCGTGAAGGCGGGCACGACCACCAAGTTCGAAGACTTCATGAAGGCCGCGGAAGCCGCCGCCGCTGCGGCCAAGGCAGCGATGGGCAAAGCCGGAGAAGCGGTCTCCGCGGGAGCGGCTGTCGCCAAGGAAGGCGCGGAGAAAGCCGTGGATGCCGCACGCAGTGCGACGAGTCAGGCACTCGAATCGGCCAAAGACGTCGCCGGCAAGGCCGCGGGCGAAGCGAAGGAAGTCGCGGGCAAAGTGGTCGAAGGCGCCAAGGACATGGTCAACAAGTAAGCTTGGCCCGATTGCAGTGCGATGACGAGAAGGGCACCCTCGAGGTGCCCTTCTCGTTTTCGTCGACTCGACGCGCGCACAACCCTGGAGCGCGAGGCATATCGAACCTCTTGCCCGCAATCTGCTAACTTAGCCCATCGCGCATGGACACCTTCATACAGCAAATCATCAACGGGCTGACCCTCGGCGCCGTGTACGCCATGGTGGCGCTCGGGTACACCATGGTTTACGGCATCATCCAGCTCATCAACTTCGCCCATGGCGAGGTGGTGATGATCGGCGCGATGGTCGCCTTCTCCGTGATCGGCGCGCTGCTCGGCCTCGATAGCGGCTTGCCGCCGGCGCTGATCGTCCTGCTCGGTGCCGCGGCGGCCATCCCGGTTTGCATGGCGGTTGCCTACGCCATGGAGCGCGTCGCTTACCGACCCCTGCGCGGTGCGCCGCGCCTTGCGCCGCTCATCACCGCCATCGGCGTATCCATCATACTGCAGCAGTTGGGCATGATGATCTGGAGCCGCAACCCGCTCGCATTTCCGCAGATACTCGAGAACCGGATCTTCCATCTGGGCGGTGCCACGGTAAGCACGGTGCAGCTCGCGATCTGGTTGGTCGCCGTTTCGATGATGGGCGCGCTCACGCTGATGATTCATCGAACGCGGCTCGGCATCGCCATGCGGGCGACCTCGCAAAATCCTCAGGTTGCCGGTCTCATGGGCATCGACGTCAACCGCGTGATCGCCGCGACCTTCATCATCGGCGCCGCGTTGGCAGCGATTGCCGGTGTCATGGTCGGCACCTACTACGGCATCGCGCATTACACGATGGGCTCCCTGCTCGGATTGAAGGCTTTTTGCGCCGCCGTGCTCGGCGGCATCGGCAACTTGCCGGGCGCGATGCTGGGCGGGCTCATCCTCGGCGTCGTCGAGGCGCTCGGCGCAGGGTACATCGGCGACTTCACCGGCAACTGGTTCGGCAGCAACTATCAGGATGTGTTCGCCTTCATCGTGCTGATCCTGGTGCTCGTGTTCCGTCCATCCGGACTGCTGGGCGAGCGCGTCGGCGATCGAACATGATCTTTTCCGCGAGCCCGAACCTGCGTCCATGATGAAACTCGACCTCTCCGCCCGCTTGCCCTGGATCGGCATCGTTCTGGTCGCGCTCGCGCTGGCCGTACTGCCGTTCGCGCTGGCAGGCATCGGCACGACCTGGGTGCGCATCACCAACTTGGCGCTGTTGTTCGCGCTGCTGGCGCTGGGGCTCAACATCGTCGTGGGATTCGCGGGGTTGCTGGACCTCGGCTACATCGCCTTCTATGCCGTCGGCGCGTATGTCTATGCGCTGCTCGCCTCGCCGCAGTTCGGCCTGCATCTGCCTTTCTGGGCGATCATCCCGCTCGGCGCATTGGTCGCCTGCATCTTCGGCGTGCTGCTCGGAGCGCCGACCTTGAAGCTGCGCGGCGACTACCTCGCCATCGTCACCCTCGGTTTCGGCGAGATCATCCGCATCTTCCTCAACAACCTCTCCCAGCCCGTCAATATCACCAACGGTCCGCAAGGTATCTCGCGCATCGACTCGTTTCGGCTCGGCGACTTCGACTTCGGCAAGAGCGAGATGCTGTTCGGGCTCAACTTCAGCGGTCCGATCAAGTACTACTATCTGCTGCTGCTGGTGCTGATCGTCATCATCGTGGTCAACATGCGGCTGCAGCACTCGCGCATCGGGCGCGCCTGGGAGGCCATTCGCGAAGACGAAGTGGCGGCACGCGCCATGGGCATCGACACCACCCGCATGAAGCTGCTCGCCTTCGCCATGGGCGCCTCGTTCGGCGGTATCGCCGGCGGCATCTTCTCCTCCATGCAAGGCTTCATCAGCCCCGAGAGTTTCGTCCTGGTGGAATCGATCATGGTGCTCGCCATGGTGGTCCTGGGCGGGATGGGCAACATCTGGGGCGTCATCCTCGGCGCCTTGCTCCTGTCGTTCGTGCCGGAACTGCTGCGCCATACGATCGAGCCTTTGCAGCGCTCGCTGTTCGGCCGTTCCATCGTCGAGCCGGAGGTGGTGCGCATGCTGCTCTTCGGCCTTGCACTGGTATTGATGATGCTCTACCGGCCGGCGGGTCTGCTGCCCTCGGCCGTGCGTCGGCGCGAGCTTGCGCGCAAGAGCGTCGAGCCGTGATGCAGCCGCTGCTTCGAGCGTCCGACATCAACAAGCGCTTCGGCGGCCTGCAGGCGCTCTCCAACGTCTCGTTCAGCATCGCAGCCGGGCAGATCTACGGCCTGATCGGCCCCAACGGGGCGGGCAAAACCACGCTCTTCAACGTCATCACCGGCATGACGCCGGCGGATGCCGGCACGGTGATGCTCGACGGGCGCGAACTCGGCCAGCTCAAGCCGCATGCCATTGCCCAAGCCGGCATCGCCCGCACGTTCCAGAACATACGCCTGTTCGCCAATCTCACCGCGCTCGAGAACGTGATGGTCGGGCGTCATGCGCGGACCAGGGCGGGCCTGTTGCAGGCCATCATGAGAACGTCCGGGCAGCGCGCCGAAGAAGCTGAGATCGAAGCGCGAGCATTCGAGCTGCTGCGATACGTCGGCATCGAGGCGCGCGTGAACGAGTTGGCTCGCAACCTGCCTTACGGCGATCAGCGTCGCCTGGAGATCGCGCGAGCGCTGGCCACGGAGCCCAAGCTCCTCGCCCTCGACGAACCGGCGGCCGGCATGAACCCGACCGAAACAGGCGAGCTGCGCACGCTGCTCGAGCGAATCCGCAGCGACGGCGTCACGCTGTTCTTGATCGAGCATGACATGCGCTTGATGATGCGCCTGTGCGACCGGGTGCTCGTGCTCGACTTCGGCCGCGCCATCGCCGAAGGGCCTCCGCGCGAAGTGCAGCAAGACCCCGCGGTGGTCGCCGCCTATCTCGGCACGCCCACCCCATGAACGCCCGGGCTCCTCTGCTGCAAGTGACGGGTTTGGCCGTCTCGTACGGCGGCATCAAGGCCGTCAAAGGCATCGATCTGGAAGTCGCCAGCGGCGAGATGGTCTGCCTGATCGGCGCCAACGGCGCCGGCAAGACGTCCACGCTGAAAGCGATCGCAGGATTGTTGCCGGTGGCGCGCGACTCAATCCGGTTCGAGTCCGAACCCATCGGCGGACGGCCCGCCTTCGAACTGGTGCGGCGGGGCTTGGCGCTGGTTCCGGAAGGGCGCGGCGTCTTCTCGCAGCTGACAGTGGACGAGAACCTCGCCATGGGCGCCTACATTCGGCGGGATCACGCGGAAATCCGCCGCGACCTCGATAACATTTTCGATTTGTTCCCTCGCCTCAAGGAGCGGCGCCAACAAACCGCCGGCACGCTCTCCGGCGGCGAGCAGCAGATGCTCGCCATCGGTCGCGCCCTGATGAGCCGGCCTCGGCTACTCCTTCTCGATGAGCCCAGCATGGGGCTCGCCCCTCTGGTGGTGGCGCGCATCTTCGAAATCATCACCGAGGTCGCTCGCCAGGGCGTCACCGTACTCGTGGTCGAGCAGAACGCACGGCTGGCGCTGCAGCGATGCGACCGAGGCTACGTGATGGAAAGCGGCGTCGTCACGCTGCACGATACGGCGTCCGCATTGCTCGACAACGACCAGGTTCGCAAAGCCTATCTGGGTGAGTAAGCGCTCTGCTATGCTGTCGAGTTAAGATCGAGCATCCTGGACGCGCGACACCTGCTCGAGTCTTCTTGCACGGTGTCGGCGCTTCCCAGGAACAATCGCGACCCACCCCCCGATTCATCAGCCTTCGGGGTGCTCGCGAAAGCCGTATCGGTGCATGCGAGGGAGGCGAGTTGAATTCAGCGAAGATGGCTGCGGTGACGGTCCTGGCAGTCGTGCTGGCTGCGGCGCTGGCGTTTCTCTACTACAAGACGGACATCGGACAGTTCCGCAAGCAGGTGCAGATCGCCTCCTATCTGCGCGAGATGAAGGACATCGACACCCGCTGGGAAGCCGAACTGCTGCGCCTCAGGAGCGAGAGCGGCCCCTCGTCGATCACCACCGCGCATCTGGCCGACAGCCTGCGCCGAGCCCTGCGAGGCCTCGACGAGGAAGTGAGCGCAAGCCGCATGGTTTCGTACAGCCTGCCCGAACTGAAGCGCGCCTTCACGGACAAGGCGGAGCTGATGGAAAAGTACCGGTCGGTCGCCGCAACGGCCAAAGAGCGCCTGGAAACCGCGCTCGTCACGGTGCCCGACATCAACAAAGACCTGCGGCAGGCGCTGCTCAACTATCCCCGGCAGCGTGATCGCATCGGCGCATTCGAACAGAGCCTGAGCCGCGTGCAGGCCGAAGTGCTGCGCTTCAATCTTTCACCGGATGCGACGCAGATCGGCCGCCTCGAAGCAACCCTCGGCGCGCTTCGGCAGGCCGAGTTGCCGACGAGCCCGGCGCTCGGACCGCTTTTGCAAAAATTCCTCAGCAGCGTCGATGAGTTCTACAAGACCAAGTACCAGGAACAACAACTCTATAACCGGCTCTCGTACATCACCGCGGGGCCACGCCTCGATACCCTGACCAGCGCCTTCCATCGCGAGCTGGAAGACAGCGTCCAGGAGAAGGAGTTGTTCCGCACGGCGCTGATCACCTATGCGGGGGTGCTGCTCATTCTCCTGTCGCACATCGGCGCCCGGTTGCGCCAAAGTTATCTCGAGGTCGCCGAGGCCAATGCGGCCTTGAAAGAGGCCAACGAAGGCCTGGAACAGCGGGTCGAGGAGCGCACTCAGGCACTGTCCGCGGCATTGACGAGCCTCGAAGAATCCCAGGCGATGCTGGTGCAGTCGGAGAAGATGTCTTCGCTCGGACAGATGGTCGCCGGCGTCGCGCACGAGATCAACACCCCGCTTGCCTACGTGAAGAACAGCCTCGAATCCGTCGAGGCGCAGCTCAACACCATGGGCGGGACGCTGAACGAAACCGAGAAGCTGCTGCGCATGCTGCGCGAAGGCGCCGACGAGCAGGCTTTCGGCAAACAATTCGCCGCGGTCACCACTCAGATCGCCGAGTTGCGCAACGCGCACACCATCGAAGAGTTGCCGAAACTGATCCGCGACGGCCAGTACGGCATCGGTCAGATCGCCGAGATCGTCAGCAATCTGCGCGATTTCTCGCGCCTGGACCGCAAGAAAGTCGACCGCTTCAATGTCGCTGACGGTCTGGACAGCACGCTCTCGATCGCCAAGCATCTGCTGAAATCCGTCGAGGTGAAGAAGCAGTACGGTGCCATACCGGCCATCACCTGCTCGCCTTCGCAGCTCAACCAGGTGTTCCTGAACCTCATCACCAATGCCGCTCAGGCGACCGAGGGCCGCTCGGGCGAGATTCGGCTGATCACCCGGGCACCGGATCCCGACCACGTCGAGATCGAGGTGGCCGACAACGGCAAGGGCATCCCCGCCGACGCATTGCCGAAGATCTTCGATCCATTCTTCACAACCAAGGATGTCGGCAAAGGCACCGGACTCGGCTTGTCGATCGCCTATCAGATCGTCGAGGCGCACGGCGGACTGATCACCGTCGACTCCAAGCCGGGTCAGGGCACCCGTTTCGTCGTCAGACTCCCTGTGCATCCCCCGGCGGATACGGAGCTGACATGAGCGCTCCCGCGATAAACGCAACCCAGCCTTCGCCACCATGACGCCTCCGCAAACGATCGGCAAGTACAGCATCGAGCGGCTGGTCGGCCGCGGCGGCATGAGCATCGTCTACCAGGCGATCGACCCCACCATCCATCGCACCGTCGCGCTGAAAGTGGTCGACAAACTGCTGCTCGACGACAACGAGCGCAACATCGTGCTGGAGCGTTTCAAGTACGAAGCGCAGGCGGCCGGCCGCCTCATCCATCCGCGCATCGTCACGATCTTCGAATACGGGGAAGACGAGCGCCATGCTTTCATCGCGATGGAGCTGATTCGCGGCGACAGCGTGCATGAACTCCTTCTGCGCGATCACCAGCCGCCCTTGGAGCGGGTGCGCGACGTGGTCCTGCCCCTGCTCGATGCGCTCGAGTATTCGCATTCGCAGGGAGTCACTCATCGCGACATCAAGCCCTCGAACATCCTCATCGGCCCGCAAGGCGAAGTGAAGGTAACCGACTTCGGCATCGCGCGCATCGAATCGTCCGCACTGACCCAGTATGGGCTCGTCGTCGGCACCCCGTTCTACATGTCGCCCGAACAATGCATGGGCGAAGACACCGACCCCAGAACGGATGTCTACTCCGCGGGGGTGATCGCCTACGAGCTGTTGACGGGACGGCGCCCGTTCCCGGGCAAGGGCAGCAATGCCAGTGTAATGCGCGAGGTGCTGGACAACACCGCGCCCAATCCGTCCGAGTTCAACGCGCGATTGACAGGCCAGATGGATTACGTGATCCAGAAGGCGCTCGCCAAGCGGCCGGAGGATCGGTATCAGTCCTCGCGCGAGCTGGCCGACGACTTCCGCCTGGCCATCGAGGACTGCGTGCGCAGCGCGACCTTGGCGGCATCGGCACCGACCACCGTTGAAACGCCGCAGCCGGGCATCTCGGCAGACATGCTCAGTCTGGCGCGCAGGGTGCGGTTGCCGCCGATCGAGGGCGGGGATCTGGCATCGGACTTCACGTTGCCGGCCGCGAGCGCGCTGCCCGACACCCCGACGTCGGATCAGCCCAAGGCAAAGATCCTTTTCGTCGACGACGAAGAGCGCATCCTGAATGCGCTCAAATCGATCTTTCGCAACCGCTATCATGTCTTTACCGCAACCAGCGGCGACCAGGCTTTCGAGTTCCTGCAGAAGTTCCGGGTGCACCTGATCGTGAGCGACCAGCGCATGCCCGGCATGCTCGGCGTCGAGCTGCTTCGGCGCGCGAAGGAGCTCTCGCCCAATACCGTGCGCATCCTGCTCACCGGGTACTCGGATCTCGCCTCCATCGTCGGTTCGATCAACGAGGGCGAGGTCTATCGCTTCATCAACAAGCCCTGGAACAACCAAGACATCCAGGGCATCGTGGCCGAAGCCGTGGCCATCGGCATCGAGCTGGCCGACACATCGGTGTCGACCGGGCCGCCGCCTGAGAAGATGGACGAAGCCATCCTGGTGGTCGACCCCGCACAGAGCTACAAGCGGGCCATCGACGAGCTGTTCGGCGACAGCTATCACGTCGTGCATGTCGCTTCACTGGCCGATGCCCTCGTCGTCATGCAATCGCGCGCGGTCGCCGTCATCATCGCGGATATCGGTCCGGCCCAGGCCGAAGAGACGGCCGCGTTCAAGCTCCTCAAGCAGGAGCATCCCGAGATTCTCTCGATCGTCCTCACCGACGCATCCGACTCGGAGCTCGTGATCGAGCTCATCAACGAGGCGCAGATCTTTCGCTTCCTGAACAAGCCGCTCAACTACAAGCTGCTCAAGGGACACGTGCAAGCGGCCTTGAGCCGCTATCTCGCCTTCAAGCAGGCACCGGCATTGGTGAAACAGCACAAGGTGAGCTCGGCGGACAAGCTGCGTGCATCCAATCTCGGGCGCGTACTGCTCGACAAGATCAAGCGGCTGCGAAATTTCCTGCCCGGGTTCAAGTAATCCCCTCGGCAGGCCGGCACGCCATGAACCGCCCTCGGCGCAACGATCGTTCGGAATGATCGCCTCATGACCCTGCCTCGCCCCAAGGTCCTGATCGTCACGCGCATCCCCTTCTGGGTGCTGGGCGATGGCGAGCGGATGCGGCTGCTGGCGCTCGTGTGGATGCTGGCGCCGCGTACCGAGCTCACGATGCTGTTTCTGGGCAAGCTGCAGGCCGCGGACATCCAGCGCCTGAAGGAGCTGCGCATCCAGGCCCAAGTCGTGAGCAGCGGAACAGAGAGCGAGCCCGCAGCCGAAGCTGCTGCGGTCGCACGTGAATTCGCTCGCTGCGACCACGAGGTCTGCATCGTCGAGCGGATCTATCTGCATCACGTCCGCACGGCGATCCCGCCTTCGTGCCGGGCGGTCCTCGACACCCATGATCTGCTGAGCCGACATGCCGAATCGCGACGTGCGCTGAACATGCCAGCGGCCTCGGTGACCTTCGAGGACGAACTCGCGGTCTTCGGAACCTACGACCGCGTGCTGCTGATCCAATCGGACGAGCATGCCGTGGTCGAATCGAGGCTAGGGGCGCGCGCTCTCCTCGTGCCGCATCCCGTGCAGTTTCCGCAGCGGCCGGTCGTGGCGTCGGGCCAAAGGCTGGGATTGGTGGCAAGCCGGTACCAGGCGAATGTCGATGGTCTGGCATGGTTCATGAGCCAGGTCTGGCCGCAACTCGCCGATGTGCAGGCGCAGCTGCACGTCTTCGGGACGATCCGCGAGGTGTGGGATCCGCCGCTCGACGAACGCATCGTCCGGCACGGATTCGTCGCCGACTTCAACGCCGTATGGGGGTGCATCGATGTTGCGATCAACCCGGTGCGCTGGGGGTCGGGCCTCAAGATCAAGAACGTCGAGGCGCTCGGCAACGGGCTGCCTTTGGTGACGACCTCCCATGGCGCCGGCGGGCTGCAGGAGGGGGTCGGAAGCGCATTCGTCTGCGCCGATACGCCGCACGCCTTCGCGAGCGCCTGCCGCGAACTGCTGATCCGACCAGAGAAGCGCGAAGTGCTGGGAGCGGCTGCTTACGAATTCGCACGCAGCCACTTTTCGCCTCGTCGCTGCTTCGAATCACTCCTCGAGTGGATCCTTCATAAGCGGTAGTCGCCAGGCTTTACAGCCCCCCACCGCATCAAGGCGAAACACCAGCGCTTTCCAGGCGCAAAAATGTTACTGAATGTGAAATATGCATTAGCTTGCGCACAGACTGAGCATTACATCACGGTCGGATTTTCTTACAGATATTGCGGATGTCATTCATATACGTCCCACGCCTATGATTCCATGCGTGAATTTTACCAGGCACGCATCCTGCTCTCTCAGGCCCGTCGGCATCTTTCGACCCATACAAGAAGGAATTCCCATGGAACACACGTCATCCTGTCAGCGCAAACCGCTCTCCGCGGCCATTGCCCTGGCGCTCTGTTGTCTGTCCAGCGGCGCTGCCGCAGCCCCCGTCTTCTACGGCGACTTCCCACCCGGACCCAGAATTACGCTCGACGCTACCTACTCCCTCGGCGCAGGCGGGATACAAGACGGCATGACCGATCCAAACACGAGCATCTTCACCTCCCCGAGCGCCATCGGCGCCGACATGTTTCTCTCCACCGGCAATTCCAGTGGCAGCGTCTTCTTCCATACCTACGGCTTCACCGGCACCCCGACCTACTTCGGGGCGCGCGCCTCGGGTGAAGGCGTATTTACCGCCTTCACGCGTGCGACATACACGAACACCTTCACCAATACGCTCGGTGTCGCTGCGCCGTTCATCTTCAGTTTCCTGGTCGATCAGGGTGAAGTCGGCTTTACCGGCGGCGGTAACGGCTCAGCCGAACTGATTCTGCGCCTCAAGGTCAATAACGACGACGTTGCACTCGACAGGACCACCATCAACATCAATGGCAGCACGACCACCTGCACCGAGGAAAACCTCGGCGCCTTGGGCGCCTACATGGGCTGCGGCGGGAATTCGAACGCTGCCCAAGGCTCGGGCGGCAACTCGCAAACCTTCAACATCAACGTCGGAACGTTCAACCCGAACGAGTCGTTCACACTCGACTACGACATCATCGCCAGCGTCTCGGGCAGCCTGACCAGCGGCTCGGCGGGCTGCGACACCGGCTACGGCGACACCGGCTACGGCGACAACGGCGGCGAGTTGGTCGATATCGTCGCCACCGCGTTTGCCTTCGAGGGCCCCGGCGGTTGCGGCGGCTATGGCGTCTCGCGTTCCGGCGACCCCTTCGGCGGCCCCAGTTTGGGATTGCTGGCAGGCCAGTTCAGGCAGGCTCAGATTCCCGAGCCGAACGCGCTCGCCCTGCTCGGCATCGCCGGCCTCGCGGCAGGCGCAGCTTCTCTGCGCAAGCGACGTCGCAAGGAAAGCTGATCCGGCGGCAAACCCGACAACGGCATCTTCGGATGCCGTTGTTTTTTCCTGCACGCCGAGCTAACGTCCAGGCGTCATGTCACGCGTTCTATTTTGCTGGGAGCTGGGGGGCGACTACGGCCACCTCTCCAGACAACTGCCGGTCGCACTCGAACTGCAACGCCGCGGTCACGAGCCGGTGTTCGCCGTGCGGGATCTCATGGGGGCCGAAGCCATTCTGGGGCCCCACGGCCTGCGGTGGCTGCAAGCGCCGCTGTGGATAGGACAACTGACGAATCTGCCGCCGGCGATCAGTTATCCCGAACTGCTCATGCGCTTCGGCTTCCTCGATGCGCGCGGCTTGACCGGCATTTGCCGCGCTTGGCGCAATCTCATCGAACTCGTCTCCCCGCAGGCGCTCGTTCTCGACCATGCGCCGACCGCCTTGCTCGCAACTCGTGGCCTGGGACTGCCGCGCCTGAACCTCGGTGACGGTTTCTGCATACCGCCCCGACTGCGACCGTTGCCCGCGTTCCGCTGGTGGCAGCGGGAGAACGCCGCTCGACTGCAGGACTCGGAGCGCCATGCCTGGCAAACGGCAAACCAGGTCCTGATCACGCTCGGCGCGCCGCCGCTGGTCGATTTCTCCGAAATCGCGGTCTGCGACGCGAACGTCTTCTGCACGTTTCGCGAGCTCGATCACTATCCGGAACGGCCGGACGGCGACTATGCCGGCCCGATTTTCTCGCTGGGCCAGGGTGTTCCCGTACACTGGCCGCAGGACGGCGAACAGCGGATCTTCGCCTATCTCAAGCCAGGCTTTCCAGACCTCGAACGCGTGCTGGAAGCGCTGAGCAAATCGCCAGCGTCAGTGCTGGCTCACGTTCCTGGTGCGTCGCGACAGATGCTCACGCGGTTCAGCACCGCGAACATGGCTGTATCGGAGCGCCCGCTCGACATGCAGCAAGCCAGCACGCAGTGCGACCTGGCCGTCTGTCACGGCGGCGCGGGCACCACGGCAGCGATGCTGCTCGCGGGCAAGCCGCTCCTGCTGCTGCCCATGCAGATGGAGCAGACCATGACGGCCAAGCGTCTCGAGACGCTGGGCGTGGCACTCGCCATGCCACGAGAAGCCGTTGGGCAGGCGCCTCGTTTTCTGAAGCGCACGCTCGCAGAAGCATCCCTCGCGGCGCGCGCCCGCAGTTTCGCGCTCGATCACTCGGGCTACGATCAGCGTGCAACCGTGCACCTCGCTGCCGATCGCTGCGAGTCGCTCTTGTCCGCCGCACGGTAATGCGACCGACCTTCACCATCGCCATCGCGAACTACAACTACGCGCGCTATGTGGGCGAGGCGATCGAGAGCGCGCTCGCTCAGGACTATCCCCCCGAGCTTTTCGAGGTGATCGTGGTCGACGACGGCTCGACCGACGCTTCACGCGAAGTCATCGAACGCTATCGCGAACGCCCGGGCGTGCAGATCCGGTTCCAGGAGAACCAAGGCCATTCGAGTGCATTAGAGACGGCCGTTCAGGCGGCGCGCTTCGACTACGTTTGCCTGCTCGATTCCGACGACCTGTACCTGCCCACCAAGCTCGCACAGGTCGCCGCGCGGATCGAGGCCCTCGACGCCAGTCCGCAGACGCTCTTCCTATGCCACGATCTCGAGATCCGCGACGACGGCGCGGGCGCGACGCTCCAACATACCTGGCTGCAGACCATGCGAGCAGACCGGTACGGCGAGTCGCTCGATCCGTCTCGCCTCGATTCTCTGTATCCGTTTGCCAACCCGTCGGGCGAAGTGTTCGGGCGCCCGTTGATTGCCGCGATCCTGCAGGCGCTTCCGCCCTGGGCGTTCCCGCGGGGGACGGACACCCCCATATGCATGGCCGCCATGCTCAAGACCTGGCGCATCGAATATCTGCATCAATGCCTGAGCGTCTATCGGGTGCACGGCAAGAACGAGGTCGGCCGGGTCGTGGACGGGCGTTACAGCGTGGGACTGCGCTGGCGCACGCGAACGCCGAGACTCCTGAGTTTTCTGGAACGCTGGGTCGACACGCTGGCGCTGGAAGGCGAAGAGCGATCCAAACGCCTCAGCTGCCTGCACAAGATCGAGCGCATGAGCCGGGTGCCGGCGCCCTCCCGGGGCACGAGCCCACCACTGGTGTCGATTGCGATCCTGGGCGATAGCCCCGAATCGATCGCCCAATCGGCGCAGTCCGTCCGGGACCAATACCATCCTCGCCTGGAATTGCTCGGCCCCGCCGGCCTGATGCCGCAGGACAACGCGACGAGTACCGTTGCAATCGTGCCTTACGACGCCGGGCCGACGCAAGACGAGTTCGCACAGATGACAGCGGCCTATCGCGCCGCCAGCGGCGACTATATCGTCTTCGTGCGTCAGGGCGATCGGCTGGACCGGGGATTCGTCGAGCAGCACCTTCTGTTTCGCCTGCATGGCGCGCTGGTCGGCGTAAGTTGCAGCGACGTCCGGCTCGTCAGCCCTGCGAATACGCTCATCCATGCCGATGTCTTCGCCAACTCGGGCGCATGGAAGCAGCCCCTGCAGCAGGTGCCGCCCTTGGCCACCGGATTGAAGGACTGGATTTTCTCGTCCGTATCGGCCTGTATGCTCCGGCGCACCGCGCTTCTGGATCGACTCTTCGACCCGACGCAACCGCTCAGTGCTGAGTTGCGCGCCGCGGGGCTGTGGTTGCCCCTGATGTTGCAGCACCATGCGGCAGGCGTGCTCAGGATTCGCGAGACGTTATCGAGTTCGGTCATCGGCGACGGCGCTGCGGCTAGTTATGGCTACGTCTCGGCGCCATCGAGCGCAAACGGCGCGATCCTGCAGCCGCCATTGCGGGATGCCTGCGAGTGGTTTGCCGACTTCTATCGCAGGGAGCACGCGTTGTTCGCGGCATGGCTACCCCCGACCTGGCACCAGCGATTCGAGGCGTGGCTGCAACAACAGCTCGAAGCAGCGAACTAGGCGGGGCGCGGACACCTCGGCGACGCACCCTGTTCGCGCGACGCGAATGTCATCGCCGGCTCAAAGCCAGTCCCTGGCCGTCAGGAAATCCGTGTACAGCCGCGCCTCGGGCGTGCCGGCTTCGGGCTTCCAGTCGTAGCGCCACTTCACGATGGGTGGCAGCGACATGAGGATGGACTCGGTCCGCCCCCCGGATTGCAGGCCGAACAAGGTACCGCGATCGTAGACCAGATTGAATTCGACGTAGCGGCCGCGCCGATACGCCTGGAAATCGCGCTCGCGCTCGCCGTAGTCGACGTCTCGACGAGCCGTGACGATCGGCTCGTAGGCGACGAGAAAGTTGCGTCCGACCGACTGGACGAGCCCGAAGCAGGTGTCGAAGTCCGGGACGTTCAGATCGTCGAAAAAAATACCGCCGATGCCGCGCGCCTCATTGCGATGCTTGAGAAAGAAGTAGTCATCGCACCACGTCTTGAAGCGCGGATGCAGATCCGGCCCGAAGGGCGCGAGCGCATCCCGACACGTGCGATGAAAATGGGCGGCATCGTCTTCGAAGCCATAGTAGGGCGTGAGGTCCATCCCGCCGCCGAACCACCACACCGGCGCCTCTCCTTCGCGCGTTGCCATGAAGAAACGCACGTTCATGTGCACCGTCGGCACATACGGATTGCGCGGGTGCAGAACGAGCGACACGCCCATCGCTTCGAAGGCCCGCCCGGCCAATTCCGGACGGGAGGCCGAGGCCGAAGGCGGCAGTCGTGCTCCCTGGACGCGAGAGAAGTTCACGCCCCCGCGCTCGAACAAGCCGCCCTCTTCGACCAGGCAGCTCACGCCGCCTCCACCCTCCGGGCGCGTCCAGCTGTCGCGCCTGAAGGCTCGGCCGTCCAACTGCGCCAGACGCCCGACGATCGTCTCCTGGAGGGAGACAAAAAAATCGTGAACCGGGCGGGAATCCATGGCAGCGGATCAATAAGTGCCGACGAAAGCGTCCTGACTGCGCGCGTACTGCCTGTTGCTCTGCGCCGGATTTCGATTGACCAGAGGGCGCCCGTACAACGGATGGGTGATGCTGCGGATCTCGTGCTCGAGCGTCATCAGCGGACGACGATCGGTCGGATCCACGATGCTCTTGAAGCGGTACTGGTACTGATCGCTCTCCTCGGTGATCAATCCATGTTCCTGCAGGTAGCGATGCGGCCCGGAGAAGTCGACGAGATAGAGCTGAAGATGATGACCGTCGTACTCGGGCAGCTTCTCGGGGGTCTCGCGGAAGAACAACTGTTGTGCGCGGCCCACCAGCACGATGGCGACTTCGGAGCCTCGCGTCACCTCACAGCGCGCCTTGGCGCCGATGACTTCAGCATAGAAGCGCGCAATGCCCGCCGCGGTGCCCACCGGCACCAGAAACTCCACATAGGGCATGCCGATCCCGATGCCTCCCAACTCCGGCGACGGCGCATGCGCGCGGAATCGATTGCCCCAGGGGCAGGTGACTTCGACGAAGTCGGAACGGTCGGTGAAACGAAACTGAGTGCCATCCAGCCGAGGTGCCACCGCCTGCAGCCGCGAGCAAAGCGCCGCCAGGTCGGGGACGACGACACCGATCGTGCCGCTGATGCGTTGCGCACTGCCCGTGGGCAAGTGGATCTGACTGCGGCCGATGTTCACCCACATGTTGTCCACGCCAACCATGAGGTAAGGATCGCGCGTAAAACCCATGCCCATCATGTAGAAGATGGTCGCCAGCCTTTGGTCGGGCTGGCGCAAATTGAGATGCTCGAGCTGAACCGAATTCCCGGAATCTTCCTGCGACCGTTCGAAGCGCTGTGCCATGCCAGTCCTCCTCATTTGCAGAGAGCAAGTAGCGAGTACGAAGAACCCTTCAGCTGCGCCGTGCGGCGTTCGCCGCGCGATGACCGATATCGCGACGCATCTGCATGCCGTCGAAGTGAATCTGATCGACGACCTCGTAGGCGCGCCGCTGCGCGAGCCGGACATTGTCGCCGAGCGCCGTGACGGTCAGGACGCGGCCACCGCTGGTCACGATGCGCTCGCCGGTATTGACCGTTCCGGCATGGAACACGTGTGCATCCTCGGATGCCGAATCCGGCAGACCCGTGATCGCATCGCCCTTGCGGGGCGACTCAGGGTAACCGTGCGCCGCCATGACGACAGACAAGGCGACCCGCCGATCCCATTGCGGCTCGACCTTGTCGAGCGTGCCGTTCAGGGCCGACTCGACCAGCGTAATGAAGTCCGACTTCAACCGGACCATGATCGGCTGGGTCTCCGGATCGCCCAGACGACAGTTGAACTCGAGCACGTTCAACCGATCGCCCTCGATCATGAGGCCGGCATAAAGAAAGCCTGTGTACGGCGTGCCGGCGGCGGCCATGCCCGCAACGACCGGGTCGATCACCTCACGCATGACCCGCGCGTGCATGCGGGGCGTCACCACCGGCGCGGGGGAATACGCCCCCATGCCCCCGGTGTTCGGGCCCTCGTCGCCGTCGCGCAAGCGCTTGTGGTCCTGGCTGGTTGCCAGCGCCACCACGTTGCGGCCGTCAACCATGGCGATGAAGCTCGCTTCCTCGCCGACAAGAAATTCTTCGATCACGACACGACTGCCAGCCTGACCCATCGCCCCACCCAGCAGCATGGCGTCGACCGCCGCATGCGCTTCGTCCTTGGTGGAGGCCACCACCACGCCCTTGCCGGCGGCCAGGCCATCGGCCTTCACGACGATGGGCGCGGGACGACTGTCGATGTAATGGTGCGCTTCGGCCGCCGATTCGAACGTCGCGTAGTCGGCCGTCGGGATGCCGTTGCGGCGCATGAACGCCTTGGCGTAATCCTTGGAGCTTTCGAGCCGGGCAGCGGCGCGTGTCGGCCCGAATATCCGCTGATCCGCTGCTCGAAAGGCATCGACGATGCCTTCGGCAAGCGGCGCCTCGGGGCCGACCACCGTGAACGCGATGCGCTCGCTTCGAGCGAAATCGAGCATCTCCGCGACAGTGCTGCAAGTCACGTTGCAGCACCCCGGTTCCGTGGCCGTACCGGCGTTTCCTGGCGCAACGAACACCCGCGTGGCGCGCGGCGATTGGGCCAGCTTCCACGCCAGCGCATGCTCGCGACCACCCGAACCAACGACCAAAATCTTCATGATGCTGCCATCCGCTCGATCGTAGAGAACGCGTAGCCGCGGCTCATGGTTGCTATGCCGTCCTTGTCAGTGACGGAAATGACGAATGCCTGTGAAGACCATGGCCAGTCCGTGCTCGTCGGCCGCCGCGATGACTTCCTCGTCGCGCATGCTGCCGCCGGGCTGCACGACGGCGCGCGCACCGGATTGCGCCAGCACGTCCAGCCCATCGCGAAACGGAAAGAATGCGTCGGACGCAACCACCGAACCGACCAGGGACAATCCCGCGTTGGTCGCCTTGATCGAAGCGATGCGCGCCGAGTCGACCCGACTCATCTGGCCCGCGCCGACACCAAGCGTACGACCCTCGCCGCAGAACACGATCGCATTCGACTTGACGTACTTCGCCACCCGCCAGGCGAACAGCAGATCCGCCAATTCGGCTGGGCTGGGCTGGCGGCGAGTCACGCAGCGCAGATCGCCGAGGCCCGTAGCGGCCACGTCAGGGCTTTGCAGCAACAGTCCGCCGCCGACCCGCTTGATGTCCCAGGCATTGGCGCCCGCAGCGAGCGGAATTTCCAACACGCGTATGTTCGGCTTGCGCGCCAGCACCGTGATTGCTTCCGTGGTGACCTTGGGGGCGATCAGCACCTCGACGAACTGCTCGGACACGGCCTCCGCCGTAGCCGCATCGAGTTCCCGGTTCACGGCAATGATGCCGCCGAAGGCTGAGGTCGGGTCGGTCGCAAACGCGAAGCGATACGCCTCCGAAACCGAAGCAGCCACAGCGACGCCGCAGGGATTCGCGTGCTTCACGATCACGCAGGCCGGCTGGTCGAAGCTCTTGACACACTCCCATGCCGCATCGGCATCGGCGATGTTGTTGTAAGAAAGCTCCTTGCCTTGCACTTGGCGATAAGCGGCCAACCCGCCCGGGGAGGCGTTGAGGTCGCGATAGAACGCCGCGTTCTGATGCGGATTCTCGCCGTAGCGCAAAGTCTGCACCCGCTCGAAGTTCAGGTTCAGACGCTGCGGGAACAGGCCCGGCTCGTCCTTGTCGTCCAGCGCCGTCAGATAATTGCTGATTGCACTGTCATAGGCGGCCGTGTGCGAGAAGGCCTTCTTGGCCAGCGCGAAGCGCAGCTTCGCGCCGATCGCCCCCTCGGAGGCCTCGAGTTCTTCGATGATGGCCGGATAATCCGCGGGATCCGTGACGACGGCGACGTCTTTGTAGTTCTTCGCCGCGCTGCGGACCATCGCCGGCCCACCGATATCGATGTTCTCGATGGCGTCATCCAGACTGGCGCCCTGCGCCACGGTGCGCGCGAAGGGGTACAGGTTCACAACCACCAAGTCGATCCCGGGAATGTCGTGCTGGCTCATCGCCTGCACGTGGGCGGGAACGTCGCGGCGGGCCAGAATGGCCCCGTGGATACGCGGATGGAGCGTCTTTACGCGTCCGTCGAGCATTTCAGGGAAGCCGGTGAAGTCGGCCACTTCGGTGACGACGATGCCATCGTCGCGAAGCGCTTTGGCCGTGCCGCCGGTCGACAGAATCTCGCAGCCATATCGGACGAGGCAGCGAGCGAGTGCCATGAGCCCCGTCTTGTCGGAGACGCTGATGAGTGCCCGTTTCACGCTAGCCATGGCGCTTGTCCTCGGACCACGAAATTCCAAACCATTCCGGGCGCATCGCCCCTTCGCGATAACCATGGGTGGCGCTGACACATCGAGCCTGTTGTTCAGCCATGACTAGCCCTTGATCCCGTGGGTTTTCATTTTCTTGCGTAACGTGTTGCGATTGATGCCCAACATCTCGGCGGCATGCGTCTGATTGCCTTCCACCCGCGTGAGCACGGCCTCGATGAGTGGGCGCTCGACGCAACTGATCACCATCTCGTACACGCCCTGCGGCTTCTCGCCGTCCAGATCGCGGAAATAGCCGTCGAGTGCCTTGCGAACCGAACGCTCCAGATCGGTTTCATAGTTCATGCCGCAAGCTCCTCTCTTGCGCTTGTAGCGAATACCCAACCGCGGTCTTCCAGCCGCTTGAAATACGTCTCGAGAGCGTCGCGCTGGTCCGAAGGACAATCCAGCCGATTGAACAGATGCCGAAACTGCACGCCTGCTTCGAGTCCTGTGGTGTACCACGATATATGCTTGCGTGCGATCCGCACGCCGAGAAACTCGCCATAAAACCGGTGCAGCTCCTCGAGATGCGCCAAGAGCACGCGCTTGATTTCCAGCAGGGTGGGCGGCGCGGCGATCTGCCCATGCTTCAGGTAATGCTCGATCTCGCGGAATATCCAGGGCCTGCCCTGTGCCGCGCGCCCGATCATCAGGGCATCCGCGCCCGTGCGCTCGAGAACGAACCTTGCCTTCTGCGGTGAATCGATGTCGCCGTTGGCGATGACAGGCATGGCAACGCTGCGTTTGACTTCGGCGATCGTGTCGTATTCAGCCTCCCCACGAAACGCGTCGGCACGGGTGCGACCGTGGACCGCGAGGGCGCGCACACCTGCCTGTTCGGCAATTCGAGCGATCCGTACCGCGTTACGGTGACTGCCGTCCCAGCCGGTTCTGATCTTCAGCGTCACGGGCACATCCACGGCGCTCACGACAGCATCGAGGATGCGCCCGACGAGACCCTCATCGCGCAAGAGCGCTGAACCCGCCGCCACATTGCAAACCTTCTTCGCGGGACAGCCCATGTTGAGATCGATGATGTCCGCCCCTCTATCTCGATTGAAGCGGGCCGCCTCCGCAAGCATCTGCGGATCCGCACCCGCGATCTGCACACTGATCGGGGCGACCTCGCCGTCGTGATCCATGCGCCGTTGCGTCTTCGAGGTCGTCACCAGGCTGGGATTGGATCCAATCATCTCCGACACGGCGAGCGCCGCACCGAATGAACGGCACAGCGTGCGAAACGGCCGATCGGTAACGCCCGCCATGGGGGCAACGACCAGCGAACCCTGCAGAGAATACGGTCCTATCTGCACTGCCGAAGCGCCCGGGGAATAGACGGAGAGAAAGCCTGGAGAAGGGCCGTCATTCTAATCACATTCGGCGCCCCGCAAAAGCGCGACAACGGTCAGCCAGGGTTGCCGAAGATCATGCGACGCATCAAGAAACGCTTGGGCGCGCCTGACGCATCGAGCAAAAACAATCCGAGACTGCGTCCCCAGGCGAGCACCGGATCATCGTTCGAAAAACCGCGCACCAACACGTCCGTGAACAATGTCCCGCCCGCGCGATCGAAGCGCCGAGCCGCGCGATACCGGCGCAGCGCCTGCAGCAGGTCACCGCCCGATGCAGCGCAGTCGGCAAGCGACTGCGAGAGTTCGAACGCGTCGCGCAAGCCGATGTTGAAGCCCTGCCCGGCGCCTGGGTGCAGAGTCTGGGCAGCGTTGCCGATGAGCACGTGCCGGTCGCTGGCTATTCGATGCGCGTAGCGCAGCACGAGCCTGAACGATGCACGAGGGCCTCGCAGACGCATCTTGCCCATGCGCTCGCCGTACGCCTGCATTAGGGCCAACTCGAACTCGCCGACTTCCAAAGCGAGCAAGCCCTCGGCATCCCCCGCCGGCACCGTCCAAATGAGTGCGTGGGAGCCGCCTAAGGGAAGCAGCGCGATCGGGCCCTGACCTGTGAATCGCTCGTAGGCGTGGTCGCTCGCTGCCCGCTCGCATGCTACCTCGGCAACGAGCGCATGTTGCTTGTAGTCCCGCTCCGTCGAGCGGGTTTCGCGAAACAGATTGGCCCCACCGTCGGCCTGTGCGACGACACGGGCGCCAAGAACGCGCTGTGCCAGTGCCTGCTCGAAATGCACCACGGCGGCTTCGGGCTCGGTCTGAATGGTCGCAACCCGCGCTCCGGAGATGACGTCCACACCCAGGACCGCGATTCGTGCCCGCAGCGCGTGCATGATGTCGGCGTAGGAAACGACATAGCCGAGCGCATCGATGCCGAGCTCCTCGGCGGTGAGCAAAGTGTGTCCGAATCGGCCGCGCTGGGACACGTGCACGACGCGGATAGGCTGAGCGTCCGTGAGGTGTTCCCAGACACCCCATCGCTTGAGGATCAAGTGCGAACCGTATGAAAGCGCGAATACCCGCGGATCGCGACTTACCGCTTCGGGACTCGCCTCGAGCACCAGGCTGTCGAGCCCGGCCAGCTTCGCGGCGACTGCGACGGACAACCCCACCGGTCCGCCGCCGATAATCGCGATGTCGTGCATGGCGCGCCTCAATCCGAGCGCATGAGCGCTTCGATGTCGGACACCGATTTCGGCACAGCCGCGGTCAACACCTCGTTCGCGCTGGCCGTCACCACGACGTCGTCCTCGATGCGGATGCCGATATTCCAGAATGCCTGGGGGATGTCTTCGGCGGGACGAACGTAGAGGCCAGGTTCCACGGTAAGCACCATGCCTTCGACCAAAGGCTTCCACTTGCCCTCACTGCCATAGTCGCCTGCATCGTGCACATCGAGTCCGAGCCAATGACCGGTGCGATGCATGTAGAAGCGTCTGTACGCGCCGCTTTCGATCAAACCGCCGACCTCTCCGCCGAGCAGACCCACATCCACCAGACCCTGCGTCAGCACACGCACGGCCGCCGCGTGCGGATCATTGAACGATGCGCCCGGACGCACCGCGTCTATGGCCTGCCGCTGCGCCTCGAGCACGATCTCGTAGAGCGCCTTGCGCTGCCCCTCGAAGCGCCCTCCCACGGGAAACGTCCGAGTGATGTCAGACGCATAGCCGTCGAGTTCGCAGCCCGCGTCGATCAGCAGCAGATCGTTGTCCTGCAACACGCAGCGATTGGTCACGTAATGCAGCACGCATGCGTTCGCGCCGCCCGCGACGATCGATGTGTACGCCGGCGCTTGGGCGCCGTGGCGAGCGAATTCGTGCAGGATCTCGGCTTCGATCTCGTATTCGTGCATGCCTGGACGCACCGTGCGCATCGCCCGTCGATGGGCGCCGGCCGAGATCGCGGCCGCCTTGCGCATGGTTTCGAGCTCGTACCCGTCCTTTACCAGGCGCATCTCGTCGAGGTGACTGCGCAAGTCCACGACCTCGGAGGGCGCACGCACCCCGGTGCGCACCATCGCGCGTACGGCGTTCAGCCAGGATGTGAGCCGCATGTCCCACGCCGGATCGGCGCCCAAGCTGAAGAACACCCGGTCTCGGTCACCGAGGAGCTTGGGCATCTGCTCGTCGAGCGCCTCGATCGGAAACGTCTCGTCCATGGCGAACGCCGCGCGTGCGCCCTGAGGACCGTATCTGAAGCCGTCCCAGATCTCCCGCTCCTCATTCTTGCTGCGGCAGAACAGCAGGCTGCGCGGTTCGCTCCCGCCGATCAATACGTAGACGGCCTCAGGCTCCGTGAACCCCGTCAGGTAGTAGAAGTAGCTGTCGAACCGATACGGGTAGTGCGAGTCCCGATTGCGAGCGCGTTCGGGGGCAGTCGCCAAAATGGCGACTGCGTCGCCGATCTTCGCGGCCAGACGGGCTCGTCGGGCGATGTAGGCGTCCATGGAAGTCATCGCACTGCTCCGAAATTCGCTGAAGTCATGCCGGTCGCGGCATCGCGACGCACGGCATGCGATTGCATCACTGTGGCGCCCCTCGCACAAGGCTTGCCGCAGAAAACACGCAGGCGGCCCCGCGACCGCCGAACCCGCTCAAGGCCCGCACCGATCAACGCGCTGACAGGAGCGTTTGCAGACAGGCCAAGCGCTCCGGGGTGCCGATATCCATCCACAGGCCCCTGTAATGCTCGCCCGACACCCGCCCTTGCTCGGCAGCCTGATGCAGCAGGGGCCCGAGCGGCCGGCGTTCTCCGCGCCTGATCTGCGCGAAAAAAGGAGGCTGGTAAAGACCGATGCCGCTGAAGGTCAATCTGGAGTCGCCCGCACCCTGAACGCGGCCGGCTGCGTCGAGGGCAAAGTCGCCCTGTGCATGATGGCCAGGGTTATCGACCAGCACCAGGTGGACGCAGTCGGGTGCAGCGGCGTTTTGCAGACGCTTCGCGACGCTCGCCAGCGAGGCGAGATCGAACTCACAGTAGATGTCGGCGTTCAGCGCAATGAAAGGACCTTCGCCGAGCAGCGGCAGGGCCGCGGCGATGCCCCCTGCGGTCTCCAGCGCCGTCGCCTCGGGCGAGTACGCGATACGCGCGCCCAGCTCGCGCCCGTCGCCGAGCTTGGCCATGATCTGATCGCCCAGATGCGCGACATTCACGACCACGTCGCGCACGCCCGCCGCGACGAGGCGCAGAATCTGCCACTCGATCAAGCTGCGCCCGCCGGCTTGAAGCAGGGGTTTCGGGATCCGGTCGGTCAGCGGGCGCATGCGCTCGCCGCGGCCCGCGGCCAAGACGATGGCTTTCATGTCGTCGGTCGAGTCGTGACCCGTGTCAAAGGCTGGCCGCCGATCCACCGAGAGGCCATGGCGCAGTCATGCGGGCCGAGGTCGGTGCAAATCTCAGCCGGATGGAAGAAACGTCCGGCGGGAACTCGCGCCAAATCATTGCGGCGACCGGCATCAGCGGGGCAGCGCATGGGAAGTCGGCGAACTAGAAGGTGTGAGCAATTTGGCGAGTGCGCCCATGCAGTTGATCGAGAATGTCGGCCAGCGGGAAGAACTCACGATACCGGCGCGTCGTCCGCTCCAGATAGCTCAGGACGAGCGGTATGTCCGCCAGGTAGCGCTCCTTGCCATCCCTGTGCCACAGTCGAGCGAATATCCCCAGCACCTTCAGATGGCGCTGCACACCCATCCACTCGAAATCGCGGTAGAACTCGCCGAAGTCAGCCGCGACAGGGAGGCCGGCAGCGCGCGCCCCTGTCCAATATCGAACTGTCCAGTCGATCACCTGCGCCTCGGTCCATTCGACATACGCATCCTTCAAGAGAGACACCAGGTCGTAGGTGATCGACCCGTAGACGGCGTCCTGGAAATCCAGCACACCCGGCTCGGACGCCGTGACCATGAGGTTGCGCGCATGGTAGTCGCGGTGGACGAACACGCGCGGCTGCGCAAGGTTGTTCTCGAGTAGAACAGCCAAGACGCCTTCAAGGGCCTTGCCTTGCTTCTCGGACAGCGTTTGCTGCAGGTGGCGCTGGACGTACCACTCGGGAAAGAGATCGACCTCGCGCTTGAGCAAAGCGTAATCGTAATCGGGCAACACGCCCGGCCTGCTGGCAGCCTGGAGCCGCACGAGCGTATCGATCGCTGCCGGGTAGAGTGCGCCGGCGTTGTGCGCATCGAGCTTGTCGAGAAAAGTCGACGAGCCGAAATCGGTCAGAAGGAGGAAGCCCCGCTCGACGTCGCGGGCGAGGATCGCCGGCACATTGACGCCTGCTTCACGAAAGAGATCAGCCACGCGTATGAATATGGCGCAGTCTTCGTGCGGCGGAGGCGCGTCCATGGCGATGACTGTCCCGCCGCCCAGGCGCGCGAAGCGGAAATAGCGGCGAAAACTCGCGTCTTCGGAGGCCGGCGACATGCTCGCGACTTCGACGTCGAGCGCGGTTGCTGCCCAGTTTCTGAGTTGCTCGAGCCGATCCATCGCGATTGCGTTGCCTTCCCGGAGCGCGGATTCTATCATTCGACCCACTCGATGCCCGTGATCGCACCGTCGGAGCGCCGCTCAAGCGGTCCGGAGGCATAGCCGGTCAGAACACACAGATTTCCAGCCGAAACAATGCACCCTACTGGCCTGCCACCGCTCGGCGCTCTCGTGCTGCTCATGCTCGCCGCGGAGACGCACGCTGCGGGCTCGGGATTGGGGCTCAAGCTCGACCCTCGATTGCAGCCGCCCGCGCTGACCGGCCAGGAGAAGCTTCCCGTCTTCATCGAGGCCGATCGCCTTCAGGGCCATCAGGACCGCGACTTCGAAGCTCAGGGCAACGCGCGCTTCCGTACGCGCGACAAAGCCTTGTTCGCGGACTGGCTACTCTACAAGAGTGCCGAAGACGAGGTCGAGGCCACCGGCAACGTCCGACTGGAGCAAAAGGGCGATGTGTTCGAGGGCACTCGCCTGAAGCTCAATCTGGAGACGGAGCAGGGTTACCTGCAACAGCCCACCTTCAGCCTTTCCGAACAAGGCGCCCGCGGCGATGCGAAGGAATTCGTGTTCGTCGGCGAAAACCGCTACCGTGTCGATCAGGGGCGGTACACCACCTGCGGTCCCGGGCAGGACGACTGGTTCATTCGGGCGCGCGACCTGGACCTCGACAAGAATACGGACATCGGCACGGCGCGAGACGCCAGCGTGGTCTTTCTCGGCAGGCCCATCCTGTATACGCCGTGGATGGATTTCCCGCTGAGCCAGAATCGCAAATCCGGCTTCCTGTCGCCTACGATCGCCACGAGCGGCAAAAGCGGCCCGGAGTTCTCGATTCCGTACTACTGGAACATCGCGCCTAACCGCGATGCCACCTTCACACCTCACATTCTGGCCAAGCGCGGTCTCATGCTGGGCACCGAATTCCGCTACCTGGAGCCCACCTATGACGGCGAGTTGCGCGTCGAGGCGTTGCCGAACGATCGCAACTTCGACGGACAAGACCGGTACGCGGGTTTCGTGCGCCACCGGCAAATCCGGGGGCCATGGACGTTCCTCGTCAATGCGCAGAAAGTCTCGGACGACAATTACTTCCGCGATCTGTCGACGCAGATTCAAGCGACCTCGCTGACCCTGCTCCCGCGCGAGGCTCATGCGGTCCGCGGCGGGGCGCTCGGGCAGAAGGGGCACTGGACTTTGTCCGGTTTTGTGCAGCGTTGGCAAACCTTGCAGGATCCGCGCGCGCCGATTACGCCGCCCTACGACCGTCTGCCTCAGATCTCGCTGGTGACGAACAGCTACGATGTGGCGAACACCGACATCAACTTCACCGGCAGTTATGTCGACTTCGACCACCCCACATTGGTGAATGCGCGACGGTTCGTCGCCTACCCCAGCATCAGCGCGCCGCTGCAAACATCCTTCGCGTATCTCACGCCCAAGGTCGGCCTGCACTACACGCGCTACGACATCGAGAACCGGCCGAGCACGCGGCTCACCAACGCCAGCCGCTCGGTGCCGATATTCAGCACCGAGGGCGGCATGGTGTTCGAGCGCAACACCACCATTCGGGGCAGGAATTACTTGCAGACGCTGGAACCGAAGCTTCTGTATGTCTATGTCCCGTATCGGAACCAGAACAATCTGCCGAACTTCGAAAGCGGCCTCACCGACATCAACTTCGCATCCATCTTCAGCGAGAACCTCTTCAGCGGCCAGGACCGCATCAGCGACGCCAATCAGCTCACCATGGGAGTGACCTCCCGCTTGCTCGACCCGCAGACAGGCATCGAGCAAGTGCGGGTCGGAGTCGCGCAGAGATTTCACTTCAAGGATCAGGAAGTGACGCTGCCGGGGGTGCCGGCCCGCACCGGAACCGCCTCGGATATTCTTGCCGCGCTCAGCGGCCGACTTACCCGCGACTTGGTGGCCGAAGTCGGTGTCCAGTACAACACCGAATTTTCCCAAACGCGGAAGCTGGCGTTAGGTGCGCGTTACCAGCCGGATGTGGGCAAAGTGCTCAACGTCGGCTATCGCATGACTCGCGGGATCCTCGAGAATGTCGACGTATCGGCCCAGTGGCCGATTGCTCGCGGATGGAGCGGTGTCGGGCGCATGAACTATTCCCTGCGAGACAGCCGTATCGCCGAGGGACTGGCCGGCGTAGAGTACAACGGTGGCTGCTGGGTGGTGAGGCTGGTGAGCTATAACGTTGCGGTCGGCACGGGCGAGGCTTCGCGATCGATTTTCCTCCAGCTTGAACTGAACGGGGTCGCCAAGGTCGGATCGAATCCGCTCGAAGTATTGCGCCAAAACATTTCCGGGTACACGAAAATCAATGAACCGCAGGGAAGCATCCTGCCACCGCTACGCTAGGCATGATCACTCTTAAGTCGCTGTCCGCAATGTTGGCGCTGGCCGCCACCTCGCTGAGCACCCTGGCCGCGGAGCCCAGTCCCGCCGCCCCGCGAACCGTCATCGGCGTGGACCGCATCGTCGCAGTCGTCAACGAGGACGTCATCACACGCATCGACCTGCAACAGCAGCTGCGGCTTGCCGCCGATGCTCTGAAGCGGCGAGGCACGCCCTTGCCTCCCGCCGACGTGCTCGAGAAGCAGGTGCTGGAACGGATGATCAGCCAGAAGATGCAGCTGCAACTGGCGAAAGACAGCGGCCTGCGGATCGAAGACGGCGTGCTCGATAAGACCATCGCCCGCATTGCCGAGCAGAACAAGCTGACGACCGATCAACTGCGCGCGGCGCTCGAGCGCGATGGCGTGCCCTTTTCGCGCTTTCGCGAGGAGATTCGCGCCGAGTTGACCATCCAGCGTCTGCGCGAACGCGAGGTCGACAGCAGAATCGTCGTGACCGAAGGCGAAATCGACGCCTTGCTGCAAAGCATGGCAAGCAACGAAAGCCGTAGCAGCGAGTACAACCTGGCCCACATACTGGTCCGCGTGCCCGAACAGGCAACTGCCGAGATCATCCAGGCCCGCCAGGCCCGAGCCGAACAAGCGCTTGCGCAATTGAAGCAGGGCGCTGACTTCGGACAGGTATCGGCGACGTTCTCCGATGCTCCGGAGGCGCTCAAGGGAGGCGTCCTGGGCTGGAGAGATTCGAATCGCTTGCCTGGCCTGTTCGTCGACGCCCTGAAGAACATGCAGGTGGGCCAAGTGAGTGCGCCCCTGCGAAGCGCCAACGGGTTCCACATCCTCAAGCTCATCGAGCAGCGCGGCGCAGCGTCGGTACTGGTCAAGCAGACGCAGGCCCGCCACATTCTGATACGCACGAACGAACTCATCTCGGAGAGCGAAGCGCGTAATCGTTTGCTGGGGCTACGGGAGAGAATCGAGAACGGCGCGGACTTCGCGGAACTCGCGCGGTTGCAGTCACAAGATGCCAGTGCATCCAAAGGCGGCGATCTGGGCTGGCTGTCGCCCGGCGACACCGTACCGGAGTTCGAGCGCACGATGAACCAGCTCAATGTGGGGCAACTCTCGCAGCCGATCAAGACCGAATTCGGCTGGCATTTGGTGCAGGTGCTCAATCGCCGCGAACAGGATATGTCCAAGGAACGCGTGCGCCTGGACGCTCGGCAGTCGCTGCGCGAACGCAAGTCTGACGAGGCCTATCAGGAATGGCTGCGCCAGCTGCGGGACAAGAGCTACGTCGACATCCGTACCGAAGAGCGCTGAGCATGGCGACGCGGTCATCAGGCAAGACACCCGGTCCCGGTGGAATTCAATGATCACCCTCGCCCTCACGCCCGGCGAGCCGGCGGGCATCGGCCCCGAACTCGTCGCAAAACTGTGCGGGAAGGAGTTGCCCGCACGGATCGTGATCGTCGCCGATCATGACCTCATTCTCTCCCGCGCACGCGCCATCGGCGTGGAAGCCGCGATCCCGCGTTGGGAGCGAGGGGCAGACGGCGACAACGAAGCGCTCAGTGTTCTGCATGTGCCGTTGCGCGTGCCTTCGGTCGCCGGGCAGCTGAATGCCGCCAATGGCGCCTACGTACTAGAAACTTTGGAGCGCGCCATCGACGGTTGCCTCGACGGCACTTTCGACGGCATGGTGACCGGGCCGGTGCACAAGGGCATCATTAACGAGGCGGGTATTCCGTTCACCGGTCATACGGAGATGCTGGCAGAGCGCTCCGGCACGTCGCGGGTAGTCATGATGCTCGCCGGGGGCGGCTTGAGGGTTGCGTTGGCAACCACGCATTTGGCCCTGCGCGATGTCCCCGCGCGACTGACGACCGAATCCCTGGAAGAAACGCTGCGCATCCTGGTTGCGGATCTGCGGCGGCACTGGGCCATCGCACGCCCGCGAATCGGTGTTGCCGGCCTCAATCCCCACGCCGGCGAATCTGGTTATCTGGGCCGCGAAGAGATCGAAGTGATCACACCCGTGATACAGCGCCTTCGCAGCGAGGGTTTCGATATCGATGGCCCGCTGCCTGCCGACACGCTGTTCACGCCTGCGCGCCTGCAGAACTTCGATGCCGTCTTGAGCATGTATCACGACCAGGGGCTGCCGGTGCTCAAGTACGCGAGTTTCGGCCGCGGCATCAACGTCACGCTCGGTTTGCCGATCATCCGCACATCGGTCGACCACGGCACCGCCCTGGACTTGGCCGGCAAAGGTAGCGCTGACGAATCGAGTCTGCTCGAAGCGATCCAAGCGGCGGCCACGATGGCCAGCAACGCAGCCGCGGCGGGTCGAGCCCCCACCACGAGGACGACACAACGGGTCGGCGCTTAGGGAATGGGCTCACCCGGCCATCCTCGTGGCGAAGCCGTGGGCCCGTCGTCAGGTGCACATCGACCGCGCAAACGCTTCGGCCAAAACTTCCTGGTCGACCGCTCCATTGTTCAGCGCATCGTCCGGGCGATCGATCCTCAACCGAAGGATCGCATGATCGAGATCGGACCCGGACACGGCGTGATGACCTATGCCTTGCTCGATTGTCTGGAACGCCTCGATGTCGTAGAAATCGACCGGGACTTAGCCGCCGAACTGGTGCGAAACGGCCCACCCGAGCGCCTGCATGTCCACGTGGGCGACGCGCTGAAGTACGACTTTTCGACAGGCGGCGACCGCCTGCGTGTGGTCGGCAACCTGCCCTACAACATATCCTCGCCGCTGCTGTTTCACCTGCTCGACTATTCGAGCCACATCCTGGACATCCACGTCATGCTGCAAAAAGAGGTCGTGGATCGCATGGTCGCAGCTCCCGGGGACAGCGCCTACGGTCGTCTAACGGTGATGTTGGGCTACCGCTTCGAGATCGAACGTCTGATTCGTGTGCCGGCTGGCGCCTTTCGGCCGCAGCCGAAAGTGGAGTCCGCTTTCGCGCGTCTGCGACCGCGTAGTGCGCCCCCCTTGAAGCTCCTGGACAACGGGTTTTTCGCACGCGTCGTCAGCCTTGCTTTCGGACAACGGCGAAAAACATTGCGCAACGCGATCGCGCCGATCGCCGGCGACGAAGTGCTGCGAAGTGTGGGAATCGATCCCCAGGCACGGGGTGAAACGCTGTCTATCGAACAATTCGTCAGGCTGGCCAACGCCGCCTATCAGGTCCACCGCGCGGACGATCAGTCGTTGCGCTGAACGAATTCGATCTTGTAGCCGTCCGGGTCTTCGACGAATGCGATGACGGTCGTGCCGTGCTTCATCGGGCCCGCCGGCCGTGTCACTTTTCCGCCAAGGCGGGCAACCTCATCGCAAGCACGATAAGCGTCATCGACTTCAACGGCAACGTGCCCATAGCCCGTCCCCATCTCGTAGGATCTCGTGTCCCAGTTATGGGTCAACTCCAACACCGCGGAACTTGCCTCGTCGCCATAGCCGACGAACACGTTGGTGAAGCGGCCCTCCGGATACTCCTTGCGGCGCAGGACGCTCATTCCCAGGCACTGGGTGTAGAACTCGATCGAGCGATCGAGATCGCCGACCCGAATCATCGTATGCAAGATGCGCATCGCCGCCCTCGGCTGGGATTACGGGTCAGAGCTGAACCATTTCGAAGTCTTCCTTGCGAGCGCCGCATTCGGGGCAGGTCCAGTTCATCGGCACGTCTTCCCAACGCGTGCCTGGCGCAATGCCTTCTTCCGGAATGCCGGCCGCTTCGTCGTAGACAAAGCCGCAGATGAGGCACATATAGGTTTTATAAACAGCAGCGTCTACGCTCGTCATGGCCTGCAGTCGAGGTTACGGATAGAATGATCGGCCGATTCTAATCGATATTTTAGCGGCGGCGAGACGCGATGAGCGAGACTCCTCCAATCGTATTGGTGTTCGCCGCAAATGATCCGAGCGGTGGCGGCGGAATGCAGGCAGATATCCTCACGCTTGCAAGCATGGGATGTCATCCGCTGCCCGTCATTACGGGAATCACTGTCCAAGACACCATCGGCGTCGAGGCGGTCATGGCTGTCGAATCCGAGTGGGTGGCCGACCAGGCGCGCTGCGTTCTGGAAGACATGCCGGTCGCTGCCTTCAAGCTCGGCGTGCTGGGTAGCGTAGAGAACATCGCCGCGATTGCGGAGGTCGTGTCCGACTATCCGGACGTGCCTCTCGTGCTGGATCCCGTCCTTGCCTCGGGACGCGGCGACGAGTTCGGCGGCGACGAACTGATCATCGCGATGCGCGAGATGCTGTTCCCTCAGACCACGGTGTTGACACCCAATGTCGTGGAAGCGCGTCGTCTGTTGCAGGTCGAGGGTGACGATGCGGACGATCTCGACCAACTTGCGCTGGCGCAGCGGCTTATTCATTTGGGTTGCGAATACGTGCTCGTGACCGGAACGCATGCAAACACGCCCAAGGTGATCAATATTTTGTACGGCCAGCAAGGCATCTTGCGCACCGATTCATGGGAGCGGCTTGCCGGCTCGTATCACGGCTCGGGGTGCACGCTGGCCGCTGCCGTCGCAGCGACGCTGGCCAATGGCTTGACGGTCGAAGAGGCCGTGCACGACGCGCAGGAATACACATGGCAGACGCTTCAAAAAGGCTTTCGTCCCGGGATGGGCCAGTACATCCCGGATCGTATGTTCTGGGCGCGCAGCGCGGATGAATCCGATGAGTAGCCGATCGATCCGGGGCTTGTATGCCGTTACGCCGGATACTTCAGACACCACCACACTCATCTCCCTGGTCGGGGAGGCAGTGGCAGGCGGAGCTCGCCTGGTTCAGTATCGCAACAAGGTCGCCCCGCCTGAGCTGCGGCTAGAGCATGCGCGCGCGCTACTCGCGATATGCCGCAGAGCACACGCTGCATTGATCATCAACGACGACACCGAGCTGGCCGTAAAGATCGGCGCCGATGGCCTGCACTTGGGACGCGATGACGGCGACATAGCCATTGCCCGAGCGCGACTGCCTTCCGCAATCATCGGGGCCTCCTGCTACGCCGATGTCAGTCTTGCCGTGGAAGCCAAGCGCCTGGGCGTCGACTATGTCGCGTTCGGCAGCTTCTTTGCCTCTTCCACCAAACCAGGCGCTACGCGGGCCCCGCTTTCGGTCGTCCAGGAGGCGCGGCGCGCAGTCGACCTGCCGGTCGTCGCCATCGGGGGCATCACGCTCGACAACGCCCCTGAACTGATCGCTGCCGGAGTGGACGCAGTCGCGGTGATCTCGGCGCTATTCGATGCCGATTCGGTGCGCGAGACCGCTGGAAAGTTCGAAGCGCTGTTTACGAGGGCCGAAAGTTGAACAACGCAGACCTCTTCGCAAAATCGCAGACATTGATCCCGGGCGGCGTCAATTCACCGGTGCGCGCGTTTCGCTCTGTGGGCGGAACACCGGTCTTCTTTGCGAGCGGATCGGGGGCGTGGCTGACCGATGTCGAGGGCCGCCGCTACATAGACTATGTGGGCTCCTGGGGCCCAATGATTGTCGGTCACGCGCATCCAGCCGTCTTGGAGGCCGTTCAGGCAGCGGCCGCGCTCGGTCTAAGCTTCGGTGCGCCGACTGCCGGCGAACTGCAGATGGCAGAACTGTTGTGTAGCTTGATTCCCGGCATGGAGCAGGTGAGGCTGGTGAGTTCGGGCACGGAAGCGACGATGAGCGCCATTCGCGTCGCCCGCGGCTTTACCGGGCGCAGCCACATCGTGAAGTTCGAAGGCTGCTATCACGGCCATGCCGACGCCCTACTCGTGAAGGCAGGCTCCGGAGCCCTCACGTTCGGCCAGCCCAGCTCCGCGGGTGTGCCCTCGGAGACAACGCAACACACCCTCGTGCTGCCTTACAACGATGCGGCCGCGCTCGAAGCTGCATTTCAGAAAATGGGCGCACAGATCGCCGCGGTGATCGTCGAGCCAGTCGCCGGCAACATGAACTTGATCGCGCCGACCAGCGAGTTTCTGCAGACACTCAGAGCACTGACCGAACAGCACGGCGCCGTCCTCATCGTTGACGAGGTCATGACCGGCTTTCGCGTCGGGTTGCACGGTGCGTGCGGCTTGTATGGCATCCGGCCCGACCTGATCACGCTGGGGAAAGTCATCGGCGGCGGCATGCCGTTGGGAGCCTTCGGCGGCCGGCGCGAAATTATGCAATGCGTCTCGCCCGTAGGTCCGGTTTATCAGGCGGGTACGTTGTCGGGGAATCCTGTTGCAGTCGCAGCGGGCTTGGCTACCCTCGGCCTCGTCCGGACGCCCGGATTCTACGAGAAGCTCGGCACCACGACCGCGGACCTGGTCACAGGACTAACGACCCGCGCGAACGCAATGGGCATCGGATTCTCTGCGCAGTCCATCGGAGGCATGTTCGGACTGTACTTCTCAGCCCAGATTCCAGCCTCGTACGCTGAAGTGATGCAATGCGATCAACACGCCTTTAATGCCTTCTTCCACGCGATGCTCGATGAAGGCATCTACCTTGCCCCATCCGCTTTCGAGGCGGGCTTCGTGTCAGCGGCGCACGACAACGAGGTCATCGAACTGACGTTGCGAGCGGCCGAGCGGGCGTTTGCCGCGCTAGCAACGAGTCGCGGCTAAGCGCTGCGACCGTCTCTTGCGCAAATCGTTATCGAAGGCCGACCAGATACTCCGCAACCGCGGCGATCTCCCGATCCGTCATGCGTGCGGCTGCACCACGCATCATCTGGTTTGGATCGTTCGCACGTTCCATAGAACGAAAGGCCTTCAGTTGTGCTGCGGTGTATTCTGCGAACTGTCCGGCGAGCCGCGGATACTGCGCCGGAATTCCAGCGCCACTGGGGCCGTGGCAGCCGGAGCACGCCGGCACGCCAGTGGCGGGATTGCCGCCGCGATAGATTTTTTGACCCAGCGCGACGAGTTCTTTGTCCGTAGCACCTGCCGGCTTCGGTTTCTGAGCGGCGTAGTATGCGGATACAGCCCTCATATCGTCCGCCGACAACGGCTGGGCCATCGACATCATGATCGCATTTTTGCGATCTTTATTGTTTTTGTAGTCCACAAGCTGCTTATGAATATACTGGGCATGCTGCCCCGCAAGGTGCGGATTCGCCGACGTGGCACTATGCCCGGTGACACCGTGGCAGGCCGCGCAAACTTGAGCCGCGATTTTTTGCCCTGCGGCGAGATCTGGTCCCTTGGTTTCGGCGGCGAAGCTGCCGGTGGCTGCCATGATCGTGGAAAAGAGAACGGTCGCTACCGGGACCCTCATCGCGTGACTCCTGCGCGCACTACGGCGGATATAAAGCGCGCTATTCTAGCGCAAGCGAGCGAACCGGTGTCAGAACGAGACCGGCACCTGAGAGATTCATGAGCATATTCAGTCATTCCAAACTCGCATTCACCGTTGCGGAAATGAAGCAGTTGCCCTCCGATTCATTGGGAGAAGTGGCATTTGCCGGCCGCTCCAATGCGGGCAAATCGAGCGCCATCAATGCGCTCACCCACCGGCGCCGGCTGGCGTTCGTCGCACGGCAACCCGGCAAGACGCGCCTGATTCAAATGTTCGAGGTTACCCCGGGAAAGTACATCGTGGACCTCCCCGGCTATGGCTACGCGCGCGTCGACGAGGCGACACGACGCCGCTGGGCCCGCTTGGTCGATCAATACCTCAAGGAACGTCAGCCCTTGAAAGGCATGGTATTGATCATGGACATACGACATCCCCTGACACCGCTCGACCGACACTTGCTGGAGTGGTTTCTGCCGCGGAAACTGCCGGTACATATCCTCCTTACGAAAGCAGACAAGCTGACACGCGCGCAGGCCAACAAGGCGCTGCAGACGTTTGAGGCCACCTTGCGCGATGAGGGCATGGCCTGTTCGGCTCAACTCTTCTCGAGCCTGGCCGTCGCCGGGGTCGAACAGGCTCAGTCCACGGTTGCCGACTGGCTCGCGCTCCCGCCACCTGCGGCGAAGAAAGTGGCTGCCAAAAATAAAAGCCCCCGGCTAAAGGGGAGCAAAGCCGGGGGCAAAAATGCCTTAATTGGGATTAAGGCGCCCGCTCAGGGAGGAGAAGCGGGAGACGATGAAACATCGTCTGTTGGTTGAGACGCTTTCCCAACGCGAGAAGTTCCCAACTCCGGCCGAAACCTGAAAACCTATCCAACACACAGCAGAGGACATCGACGGTGACCGAGATCCGATCAGGGGAGTTTCCTAGCACCAGGATGCGCCGAATGCGGCGCGACGACTTCAGTCGTCGCATGATGCGGGAGTCGCGCCTAACGAGCGATGATCTGATCTACCCCGTGTTCGTGATGGAGGGCTCGAACCATAGCGAGGCAGTTCCCTCGATGCCGGGGGTTAACCGCCTGACGTTGGATCGCCTGCTAGCTGAGGCGGAACGTTGTTTGACATTATCCGTGCCCGCGATGGCGCTTTTCCCGGTGGTGGAAGCCGGCCTAAAAACCGAGGACGCTCGCGAAGCATTCAACGAACGTGGACTCGTGCCGCGAGTGGTCCGGGCGCTCAAGTCGCGGTTCCCGGAACTGGGGATAATCACCGACGTGGCGCTCGACCCCTACACGATCCACGGCCAGGATGGCCTGATCGATCCGTCGGGCTATGTCCTGAACGACGAGACGACCGAGGTGCTCCGGCTACAAGCGTTGGCGCATGCGGCTGCGGGTGTGGATATCGTAGCCCCGTCCGACATGATGGACGGGCGCGTGGGTGCCATTCGGGAAGCGCTGGACGCAGCGTGTCACGTCCACACGCGGATATTGGCTTATTCGGCGAAGTACGCCTCGTCCTTTTACGGGCCGTTCCGCGACGCGGTCGGCTCAGCAGCCAATCTCGGCGGCGGCGACAAATACACCTATCAGATCGACCCAGCCAACTCGGACGAGGCCCTACGGGAAGTCGCGCTCGACTTGGCGGAGGGGGCTGACATGGTGATGGTCAAGCCGGGGCTTCCTTATCTGGACATCGTTCGACAGGTGAAGGACCAATTCAAGGTTCCCACGTTCGTGTATCAGGTGAGTGGGGAATACGCGATGCTCAAGGCCGCTGGTCAGGCGGGCTGGATCGACGAGAAGAAATGTGTTCTCGAGGCCTTGCTGTCCATGAAACGGGCAGGGGCAGACGGAGTACTCACTTACTTTGCGCTCGATGTGGCGCAATGGCTGCGGGACGATCGCTAGTCAGGCGTTACGTTGCTTAGCATCCCCTCGAGAGCCGCGATCCCTGCCCGCTGGAGCGGTCGCCCGAGGTGCGTCGCACGGATCGAGTGCCTGATGTCGCGCTCATCGAACACGGTGAGCGCCACCGCGAACCCCGCATCATCGAATACGAAGACTGGTATCGGCTCTTCGTTCTGATTCACGAAGCGCCTGACCTGCGACGTTCGAAAACGGACGCCCTCGTTGAGCAGGAAAATCTCCACTTCCTTGGCGCTGTCGGCGAAGAGTTGGATCTCGATGTCGGAGTGTCTCCCTGCAACCCCGGTGAGCACCGAACCCACGAGATGCGGGTTGAACTGCGCCAGGCCACGCATGACGGTAAGCGCCTGCTCACGCAATTGCCTCAGTATGTCCCCGTGCTCGTCCTTCTGATAAATCTCCCGATAAGCCGCCAGTGCGCGTTCGATCTCGACGTTGTCCGGCATCGCCCGGGCATCCGCCGCCCCGGCTTGGCGAGCCGCTTTGCGCTTCGCGTAGGCGAAATCGTCAACCCCGTCCTCGGCCATGATGCGGGCCGCGAGATGTGCGATCTGCTCGCGCAAGGCGGCTTGCTTACCGTTCGAACTACGGGCCATGGCGTTCAGAAAAGTTGATTACGCACGTCTTCGGAAGGCCGATCCGCATTCAGCATTCCCTCTGCGGGATCCTCGGGCGGCACGAACTCCTGGTAAAAGAATTCGCTGATCTTCCCATCCGGGACGCGCAACCCCGTTTCCGGGTTGATTCGAAGGGACACGATCCCCTGAGGTGGAACCAATGGCTCTTCCGGGACATTCTTGAGCACCTGGCCGAAGTACGAAATCCACATGGGCAAAGCCGCATGACCACCGGTTTCGTTGCGTCCCAGGGAGCGCGGGTTGTCGAATCCGATCCACGCGACAGCGACCAGGTTCGGGTGATAACCGGCAAACCAAGCGTCCACGAAGTCGTTCGTCGTGCCTGTCTTGCCCCCTAGATCGGTACGTCCCAGTTGCATCGCGCGGGCCGCCGTTCCGGAACGAACCACCTCGTGCAGCAGGGAAGACATCAAGAATGCGTTACGTGCATCGATGACGCGCTCGGCGTCCTGGCCCGCGCGACGAGGATTAGCCTTGGCAACCAGGTTCCCCCGCTGGTCCTCGATTTTCTGTATGAAATAGGGGGCGACTCGGTATCCGCCGTTGGCAAACACCGAATACCCGGCGACCATCTGCATCGGCGTCACCGTACCGGCGCCCAGGGCCATCGTTAGGTAGGGTGGATGCAGTCGGGGTTCGAATCCAAATCGTGCGATGTAATCTTGAGCATACTGCGGGGTAATGTCTTGCAAGATCCGCACGGACACGAGATTCTTGGATTTCGCCAAGGCCGTGCGCAGCCTCATCGGACCCTCGAACGTACCATCGAAGTTCTTCGGCTCCCAGGCTTCCGAACCCGTCTGCCTGGCCTCGAAGCGAAGCGGCGCATCGTTAACCATGGTGGCCGCCGTGAACCCCTTTTCGAGGGCTGCCGAATAGATGAATGGCTTGAAGCTCGACCCCGGCTGGCGCAACGCCTGAGTTACGTGGTTGAACTTGTTTTTGTTGAAGTCGAACCCGCCGACCAGTGCCCGAATCGCGCCGTCGGCCGGATCGAGCGAAACCAGGCAGGCCTCTACGGACGGCAACTGACCGATCGTCCAGCCAGACTTTGCGTCCTGGTAGATCCGAACCACGGCTCCCCGCCGAATCTTTTGGTTGGCAGTGGCTTTCTCGCCCAGGGCCGCCTGGACGAACTTCAGGCCTTCGGGCCGGATGACGATAGCCTCGCCGCCCCGGCGCAGGAGAACACTGACCTGCCGCGGACCCGCCTGCGTCACAAGCGCCGCCTTTAGCTCGTCGCTATCGGGAAAGTCCTGCAAGATGTCCTCGACCGCGTCCTCCCCCAGGGCTGCGGGGATATCGACATAGGCCTCGGGGCCCCGATAGCCGTGGCGCCGGTCGTAACTCAACACGCCTGCACGCAGGGCCTGATAAGCGGCACGCTGGTGGCGGCTATCCAGAGTGGTATAGACCCGAAAGCCCTTGTGGTAGGCATCCTCTTTGTATCGTTCGTACATCGCCTGCCGGATCATTTCTGCAAAATGGTCCGCGCGGATCTCGTAATCCTGCAGCACTCCTTTGATCGCGAGTTGCTCGCGTTCGGCCCCCCGGAATTCGACATCCGAGATGTCGCCCAACTCCCTCATACGGCGCAGGACATACTGTTGTCGCAACTTGGCCCGTTTCGGGTTGGCGACAGGGTTGTACCGAGAGGGGGCTTTGGGCAGACCTGCGAGCATGGCGGTTTCGGCCAAGCTCAAGTCCTTAAGGCTCTTCCCGAAATAGATCTGCGACGCGGCAGCAAATCCGTGCGCTCGCTGACCAAGGAAGATCTGGTTGACGTAGAGCTGAAGAATTTCGTCCTTGGACAGACTGTGCTCGATCTTGAAAGCAAGAAGCACTTCATTGAATTTGCGCGTAAAAGTCTTCTCTTTGGAGAGGAAGAAATTACGCGCCACCTGCATGGTGATCGTGCTCGCACCCTGCCTCACACCTCCCGACGCGAAGTTCGACAAGGCCGCGCGGGCGACCCCTGCATAGTCGACCCCCCCATGGCGATAGAAACGCTCGTCCTCAGCAGCGAGGATCGCCTTCTTCATCAGTTCCGGCACTTCGCCGATCTTCACCAGTGCGCGGCGCTCTTCACCGAATTCACCAATGAGGACGCCGTCGGACGTGTACACCCGCAAGGGGATCTTGGGCTGATAGTCGGTCAGCGATTCCAGGGACGGCAAGGTGGGATAAGCCAGAATAACGGCAAAAACCACCACCAGAACCGCGGCAAGGGGAAGCGCAAGTAGCGCGAAAATGATGATCAGAGTACGGCGCATGAAGACGAGAAACTACTTGAGGTTCCTGCAGACGCGTGAGACGCTACGCTAACAGCATGAGGGAACTCATTGCAGTTGTTGCAAAAAATCCACAGCATTATAAGCCGCTAGCAGCGTCGGAACTAATTACTTTACTTGCAAAATAATTTGTTGCTAGCATTTCATGTAAATTATACGTATTGCGCGTAACCTACCAATGCTCAAGGGAAAATTGAATTTCGACCTGGGCTTCTTAGGGGGGCTGTTCAAGGTTAAGACGCCCCCGATGATTGGCTGTGACATCAGCTCGTCATCCGTGAAGCTCGTCGAAGTGGTCGACGCCGGAAAGAACATTCTCCGGATCGAGCGCTATGCCATTGAGCCGCTTCCGCGGGATTCCGTGGTCGATGGAAACATCCAAAACCTCGACGCAGTCGCCGATTCATTGAAGCGCGGCTACAAGCGCGCCGGCTTCAGCTGCAAGAACATTGCAATGGCCCTCCCTGCTTCGGCGGTGATCACGAAGAAAATCATCGTTCCCGCGGGACAGCAGGAGGATGAGCTCGAACTGACGGTCGAGACCGAAGCCAATCAATACATCCCGTTCTCCTTGGACGAGGTCAATCTCGATTTTCAAGTGCTGGGGCCTGCGCCGAATAGCCCCGACGACGTAGAGATCTTGATAGCAGCCTCGCGCAAAGAAAAGGTCGAAGATCGGCAGGCCGTGGCTGAAGCCGCCGGCCTGGGTCTTCGGACGGTAGTGATGGATGTCGAATCGTACGCGACCCAAACGGCGTTCGAATCGATCGAACGATCCCTGCCGCAACAAGGCCGCGACCAGAATATCGCCATCTTCGACATCGGTTCGACGTTGATGAACCTCAACGTGATGCGCAATGGTCAATCGGTCTACAGTCGGGAACAACCCTTTGGCGGCAACCAGCTGACGCAGGAAATCCAGGGCGTCTTCGGGTTGACTCCCGAGGAGGCCGAAGCCGCCAAGCGCGCTGGCGGCCTTCCCGAAAACTACGAATCGGAAGTGCTTGCGCCGTTCGTTGACACGCTGGGACTCGAAGTCGCTCGCTCGCTTCAGTTCTTCTTCGCATCCACGCAATTCAACCAAGTCCATCACGTCGTGCTGGCGGGCGGTTGTGCCTCCATCCCGGGCGTGGATGAAAGCGTCGCCAAGCGCACCCAGGTAAACACCTTCATTGCCAACCCGTTCACGGGCATGCAGCTTTCCAGCAGAGTGCGTCCCCGGAGCCTTCAGGCCGACGCACCCGCGTTGATGGTCGCCTGCGGCCTCGCCATGCGAAGGTTCGACCCATCATGATTCGCATCAACCTGCTTCCGCATCGAGCGCTCAAGCGCAAAGCGCTGCAGCGGCAGTTTTTTTCGGTTGCGATTGCCGTCGCCATGTTGGGCGGCGGGATTTGGTTCATCGTTCACAGCATGCTGGCGAACCAGATTGAGAACCAGGCGCAGCGCAACAAGTTCCTCGAAGAACAGATCGTGGAGCTCGACAAGCAGATCGACGAAATCAAGAAGCTGCGCGAGCAGACCGCCCAGTTGCTCGCGCGCAAGAAGGTTGTCGAATCGTTGCAGGCCAACCGCGCGGAGTCGGTACATCTTCTCGATGAATTGGTACGGCAGTTGCCCGATGGGGTCTACCTGAGCGCCGTGAAGCAAACTGGCCAGCGGGTCGCAATCACCGGCTTTGCGCCGTCGAACGCACGGGTGGCGACACTGATGCGCAACCTGGAGTCTTCGCCTTGGCTCGAGCAGGCCTCGCTCGTGGAGGTCAAGACGGCCCTCCAAAACAACCAGCGTGCATTCGGGTTTCAGCTGAACGTCGATATCGTACGGACGGAAACCGAAGAGCCAGGCGCCAAGAAAGGTCCCGTCAAGACGGGGCTACCGGCGCCTAACTTGCCTGCTGGCACCCTTTCCTCTGCAGTTCTCGCCGCTCCTTCGGTCGGCGGCTGATCCTCTTTGTAGGTGCGCGCCATGACGCTGGACGACCTGAGGCGACTCGACCCAAAAAATATCGGCACGTGGCCACTCGGTCCGAAGCTGGGCGCATTGCTCATTCTGCTGCTGCTCATCGTCTTCATCAGCTACTGGTTCGACTGGCAGAACCAGATCACGCAACTCGATGGTGAGCGCGCCAAGGAAGACCAGCTACGTCAAACCTTCCTCGACAAGAAGCGGCAAGCAATCAATCTCGAGGCCTATCGCAAACAGTTGGACGACATCGAAAAGTCGTTCGGGGCTCTTTTGAAGCAGCTGCCCAGCAAATCGGAGATGGATGCGCTCCTGACCGACATCAACCAAGCGGGATTGGGCCGGGGGTTGCAGTTCGAGCACTTCAAGCCAGCCGCCACCGAAACCTTGTCTGAGTTCTACGCAGAGTTGCCGATTCAGTTGCGTATCAGCGGGGGATATCACGACTTCGGCGCGTTCGCCACGGACATCTCGCGATTGTCGCGGATCGTGACCCTCAACGATATCGGCCTCTCGGCCGGCAAGGACGGCGTAATCACCATGAACGCCGTCGCCAAAACCTTCCGCTACCTCGACGAAGAAGAGATCGCCAAGCAGCGCAAGGCGGCCAAAGCAAAGGCGAAAGGCAAGTAGATGATGGCCAGGACCACCATGACGTTGTTGGCCGCCTTGATACTTTCCGCGTGCGGCGGCGAGGAGCACCAGGACCTCCGCGCATGGGTGAAGGAGCAAGACAACATGCCGCGGCCTCGCATCGAGCCGCTGCCGGAAGTGAAGCCATTCGAAGTCTTCGCCTATGAAGCCGACAAGGACGGGTTGATCGACCCGTTCAAGCCGCGCAAGGTCGAACTGCCCAAGCAGTCCCAGACGAATGGCATTCGGCCTGATTTGAACCGGCCTCGCGAACCGCTCGAGGCCTATTCGATCGAGAACTTGCGAATGGTCGGCACGCTCTCGCAGCGCAAGGAGATTTTCGCCCTGATCAAGACGCCCGACAGCAACCTGTTCCGCGTCCGGAAGGGCAACTATCTGGGCCAGAACTTCGGCCGCATCAACGAGATCGACGAAGGCAGCGTGAAGCTGACGGAGATCGTGCAGGACGGCACCGGCGATTGGATAGAGCGGGTAAGCACCCTGCAACTGCAGGACGAACAGGAGGTAGGGAAGAAATGAGCACATTCAGCACCCGAATCAAGGCACTCGCATGCGGCGTGTGTGCGGTTGCGCTCGGTTGGGTTCATTTGGTCGCCTCCGCTTCCGATGCCAATCGAATCGAGTCCATCCAAGTCGCCAGCCAGCAAGGCGGGCAAGTGGTCGTGAAGGTCACGCTGGCGCAGCCCATGGCAAATCCGCCCGCGGGTTTTTCGGTGAACAACCCGCCGCGCATTGCCCTGGACTTCCCGAACACGATCAACGCACTCGGTCGCAACAGCCAGGACGTCAAGGAAGGCGATCTGCGTAGCCTGAATATCGTCCAGGTAGGCCAACGTACGCGGTTGGTGATGAATCTGGGCCGTGCGCTGGGTTTTGAAACCAAGATGTCGGGCAAAGAATTGTTGGTGACGCTCCAGGGCGCGACGACCGCTTCTGCGACCTCCACCACGGTGTCGCACTTCGCCGAAGGCGGCGCGGGCCCACAAAAACACAGCGTGCGCGACATCGATTTTCGCCGCGGTCGGGCTGGCGAGGGCCGCGTGGTGATCGATCTCTCGGATAGCTCGACCGGAATCGATTTGAGGACCCAGGGCCGCACCATCGTCATCGATCTACTGCAGACCTCGCTCCCAAAGAACCTGGAGCGGCGGCTGAGCGTGGTGGATTTCGCCACGCCGGTACAGTCGATCGAGGCGTTTCGCCAAGGCGAAAACACGCGCATCGTCATCGAGCCCAAGGGTCAATGGGAGCACGCCGCATACCAAACGGATTCGCGCTTCATTCTCGAAGTCAAGCCGGTGGTGGAAGACCCCGACAAGCTGGTTAAAGGGGGGCGCTACTCGGGCGAAAAGCTTTCCTTGAATTTCCAAAACGTCGAGGTCCGGGCGGTTCTTCAGGTCATCGCCGATTTCACCAGTCTCAACATCATCACCAGCGACACCGTGGGTGGAAACCTGACGTTGCGACTCAAGGATGTCCCCTGGGACCAGGCTCTGGACATCATCCTCCAGAGCAAGGGCCTGGACATGCGAAAGACAGGTAACGTCGTCTGGATCGCACCCCGCGACGAGCTCGCCACGAAAGAAAAGCTCGCTCTGGAAGCGCGCCAACAAATCGCCGACCTGGAGCCAACCCGCACGGAAAGCTTCCAGCTCAACTACCAGAAGGGTGACGATTTCCGCAAGCTGCTGACCGACAAGGAGCAGCGCATCTTGTCTCGGCGAGGCAGCGCAGTCGTCGATCCGCGCACCAATATGGTTTTTGTGCAAGACACACCCTCCAAGCTCGAGGAGGTGCGCCGCCTGCTGCGCCAGATCGACGTGCCCGTGCGTCAGGTCATGATCGAGGCGCGCGTGGTGGAAGCATCGGACCGCTTCAGCCGGAATCTGGGCGCGCGGCTGGGGTTCAACAATGTGCCTAATGCCAACACGGGTGTCACTGGCAGTACGATCGCGGGGTCGAACGTGCGCGGTACGATCGGCGGGCAGCTCGATACGACAGGGTTCATGACGGGCCAAATATTGACCCGACCGAATTTCAACCAGTCGTTGGGTGTCAATCTCCCGGCAAGCAGCATCGCCGGCGCCAGCCCCGGCGTATTTTCGGTGGTGCTGTTCAATCAAGGCCTCACGCGCTTCTTGAATCTGGAAATCTCCGCGCTACAGGCCGATGGCCGCGGCAAGGTGATCTCCAGCCCGCGCGTCATCACGGCTGATAAGGTCGAAGCAGTCATCGAACAGGGAACGGAGATTCCCTACCAGCAGGCGACATCGAGTGGCGCGACGAGCATCGCGTTCAAGAAGGCCACCTTGTCGCTCAAGGTGAAGCCCCAGATCACCCCCGACGACCGCGTGCTCATGAATCTTGCCGTCCACAAGGACAGCCGCGGCACCGATACGCCCGCGGGGCCCTCGATCGATACCAAGCAGGTGACCACCGAAGTGCTGGTCGACAACGGCGGCACCGTGGTCATCGGAGGCATCTACGAGCAGACCCAGCAAAACACGACGACGAAGGTCCCCGTGCTCGGCGACTTGCCCTACGTCGGATTCTTGTTCAAGCAGAATCAGAAACTCGACGACAAGAGCGAACTGCTGGTCTTCATCACGCCGAGAATTCTCAAGGACAATCTGACGCTCCGATAGCCGTCACCGCCGGTGAACTGAGACGGGGAGGCTCGCTGCCTCCCCGTGTTCATTTCGGGCCCTGGCAAATGCGGAGCGTCTTTCCGCTAGAATTCGCCCATGACGCCCCCCGCCCCACAGACCCGGACCGACACAGACCTGCCAGGCAACATCTACCTGGTAGGCCTCATGGGTGCGGGCAAGACTTCCGTGGGAAAAATTCTAGCCAAACGCCTGCGCAAGACGTTTCTCGATTCGGATCATGAGATCGAGCACAGAACGGGCGTACGAATCCCGATCATCTTCGAGATCGAGGGCGAAGCTGGCTTTCGGCGCCGCGAGGCCTCGATCGTGCAGGAACTGGTGCATCTGCCGGAGATCGTGCTTGCAACGGGAGGAGGCGCGGTGCTCGATCCCGAAAACCGCGCTGCTCTTCACTCCACCGGCACCGTGATCTACCTGCGTGCGTCGCCCAGCGAGCTTTACATGCGTACGCGACACGATCGCAATCGACCGCTGCTGAGAACCTCCGACCCACTTGGGAAGCTCGAGGAGTTGCATCGCGTCCGCGATCCGCTTTATCGGGAGTGTGCCCATCTCATTGTCGATACCGGCCATCAGGCGATTCGCTCTCTGGTCGCCAAGCTCGAGCGCGAGCTGCGCGTACGCCACCCAACCGGCCGGCCCGACCCCTCGGAACCTCAACAGCTTTCCGCGATGAATCGATGAATACAACGCCGTCTACCGTCCGCGTGTCCCTGGGGGACCGGAGCTATCCGATACTGATCGGGGAAGGGCTGCTGGACCAACCGCGACTGCTGGTTCCGCATCTGATTCAGAAGCGGGTCGCTATCGTGACCAACACGACCATCGCGCCCATTTATCTCGAGCAGTTCACTCGAGGTCTCGAAGCCGAAGCTATCCAGACGCTGGCGATCACCCTGCCTGACGGCGAGGCGTTCAAAACCTGGGAAACGCTCAACATCGTCTTCGATCGACTGCTCGAAGCACGATGCGAGCGCAACACGACACTGATTGCATTGGGCGGTGGTGTCATTGGCGATATCTGCGGATTCGCCGCCGCAACCTACCAGCGCGGCATGCCGTTCATTCAGGTGCCCACGACACTGCTGGCCCAAGTCGACTCCTCGGTCGGCGGCAAGACAGCCATCAATCACCCCTTGGGCAAGAACATGATCGGCGCTTTCTATCAGCCCAAGTTGGTCCTGGCCGACACGTCGAGCCTGGACACGCTGCCCGACCGAGAGCTCTCAGCGGGCATCGCGGAGGTCATCAAGTACGGCCTCATTAGGGACCTGGCATTCCTGCAATGGCTGGAGGACAACATGTCGCGCCTGCTGGCGCGAGATCGGGGAGCGCTCGCCTACGCGATCCTGCGATCCTGCGAGCACAAGGCCGAAGTCGTTGCTGCGGACGAGCGGGAGAGCGGTGAGCGCGCGCTGCTGAACCTTGGGCATACCTTCGGCCACGCGATCGAGTCCGGCTTGGGCTACGGCGAGTGGCTGCACGGCGAGGCGGTTGCCGCAGGCACCGTTCTCGCGGCCGAGCTTTCGGCGCGGATGGGCATGCTGACCGAGTCGGACGTCGGCCGGGTGCGCCGTATCTTCGAATCCGCGCGCCTGCCGATCCGCGCACCCAAGCTCGGCGTAGCCCGTTATCTCGAGCTGATGGGCCACGACAAGAAAGTCGACGCCGGGCGGTTGCGCCTGGTGTTGCTGCGAGCCTTGGGCAGTGCATTCCTCACGGCGCAGTTTCCCGAGGACACGTTGGCCGAGGTGCTCTCGGACTGCACGTTCGATGGCTGAACTTGCGCCTTACGCCTCGCGCCCGGAGGATTCGCGCGGCCGGCACTACGCGGAAGACGCCCCGCAAGGTCGCAGCGAGTTCCAGCGGGATCGGGATCGCATCGTACATTCGACCGCGTTCCGGCGCCTGGAGTACAAAACCCAGGTCTTCGTAAACCACGAGGGAGACCTTTACCGGACCCGGCTGACGCACAGCATCGAGGTCGCCCAGATCGGACGCTCGATTGCCCGGGCATTACGGCTCAACGAGGATCTCACCGAAGCAATTTCGCTAGCTCACGACCTCGGACACACGCCTTTCGGACATGCCGGCCAGGACGCATTGCACGCATGCATGCGCGGCAGCGGCGGATTTGAGCACAATCTGCAGTCGTTGAGAGTCGTCGACCTGCTCGAAACCCGGTATGCCGCTTTCGATGGCCTCAACCTCACGTTCGAAACGCGGGAAGGCATACTCAAGCATTGCTCGGTGGCCAATGCCCGCAAGCTCGGAGAACTCGGCGAGCGGTTCGTCCGCAAGCAGCAACCCTCGCTCGAGGCCCAGATCGCCAACATCGCCGATGAAGTCGCATACAACAACCACGATGTAGACGATGGATTACGTTCCGGACTGCTGACGCTCGATCAATTGCGCGATGTACCTGCCTTCGCACGCCACCTTGACGAGGTCACGAGGCTTTATCCCGACTTGGTGGACCGGCGCCTCATTCACGAAACGGTGCGCCGGATGATCAATGCGCTCATCAACGATCTCGTGACCAACAGCCGATTAAACATCCGCCGAGCCGGGGTCGCTTCGCCCCAGGAGGTGCGCGCCTCTCGTGCCTTGGTGTGCTTCAGCGCGGACATGGCGGCGGAACAGCGACAGCTCAAGCAATTTCTGCGACACAATCTATATCAGCACTACCTCGTCGCGCGGATGGCCAACAAGGCGCGACGCATCGTGAGCGATCTGTTCGGCGCGTTCCAGGCCGATCCCCGGATGCTGCCGCCGCAGTATCGGACAGAAGCGGGCGCCACAGCCCTTGCGCGCTCGATCGCCGACTACATCGCCGGCATGACCGACCGATACGCGATTCGCGAGCACCGCCGCCTCTTCGCCGTCGCCGAAATCTGAATCTCGCGTAAACTAAATGTCGTTTATTGTGACTCGTGCTGCAGCGAGTTACACTTTACCGCTTTTTCTATCAATTGGTGCGGCGCGCAAAAGTCGCCTAACCCTCGACCGCTTCAGGAGATGTGCCGTGGATGCACTGAGGCCACCCGAACCACAGGGACTCTACGACCCGAGCAATGAACACGACGCCTGTGGCGTCGGTTTCGTCTGCCACATCAAGGGTAAGAAGTCGCATGAGATCGTAGAGCAAGGTTTGCTCATCCTGAAGAATCTGACGCACCGCGGCGCGGTGGGCGCAGATCCCAAGGCGAGCGACGGCGCCGGAATCCTGGTGCAAATGCCAGACCGCTTCTTCCGCGAGGAGTTGGCCCGGCAGGGCATCAAGCTCCCCCCTCTGGGCCAATACGGCGTCGGCATGGTATTCCTGCCGCGCGAACCCGCTTCCCGTCTCGCCTGCGAATACGAGATCGAGCGCGCCATCAAGGAGGAAGGCCAGGTACTTCTGGGTTGGCGGGATGTCCCGGTGGACAGTTCTGACCTGGGAGAATCGGTCAAGGCGCTGGAGCCGGTCATTCGGCAGGTGTTCATCCGGCGAGGCTCGGGCGTTACGGTCACCGACGCCCTCGAGCGCAAGCTGTACGTGATCCGCAAAAGCGCCGGACATGCGATTCAAGCCCTGAAGCTCGCGCACGGCAAAGAGTTCTACGTAGCCTCCATGTCCGCCCGGACGATCGTCTACAAGGGCATGTTGATGGCCGACCAAGTCGGCACCTACTACCAGGACTTGCAGGATTCCCGCTTCGTTTCAGCGCTCGCCCTGGTCCACCAGCGATTCTCCACCAACACCTTTCCGGCCTGGAATCTCGCGCATCCCTTCCGCCTCATCGCGCATAACGGCGAGATCAACACGTTGCGGGGCAACGTGAACTGGATCCGCGCGCGCCAAGGGGCCATTTCTAGCCCGATTCTCGGCAACGACGTCGAAAAACTCTGGCCGCTCATCTATCCCGGGCAGTCGGATTCAGCCGCCTTCGACAACGCACTCGAACTGCTCGTGATGAGCGGCTACTCCGTGGCGCACGCCATGATGATGATGATTCCCGAGGCGTGGGAAGGCCATACGCAGATGGATCCCGCGCGGCGTGCGTTCTACGAGTACCACGCAGCCATGATGGAGCCGTGGGATGGTCCGGCCGCAATCGCCTTCACCGATGGTCGCCAGATCGGCGCAACGCTCGACCGCAACGGGTTGCGTCCCGCACGCTACATCGTCACCGATGACGACTTGGTGATCATGGCGTCGGAGGCCGGCGTGCTGCCCGTACCGGAAGATCGCATCATCAAGAAGTGGCGTCTGCAGCCGGGCAAGATGTTCCTCGTCGACTTGGAGCGCGGCCGCATCATCGACGACAAAGAGCTGAAAGAGACCCTGTCCGCATCCAAGCCCTACAGCGAGTGGGTGGAGCGGATCTCGGTCAAACTGGACGACTTGCCGGCGCCGCACGAGCGGCGCCCCGAACCGCGGGAGTCGATCCTCGATCGTCAGCAGGCATTCGGCTACACCCAGGAAGACATCAAGTTCATCCTGTCGTCCCTCGCCGCCAACGGCGAAGAGGCCATCGGATCGATGGGCAATGACTCGCCTCTGGCCGTCCTTTCGTCTAAGAACAAGACGCTCTACAACTACTTCAAGCAGCTGTTCGCGCAGGTCACCAACCCGCCGATCGATCCGATTCGCGAAGAGCTGGTGATGTCGCTGGTGTCGTTCGTCGGACCGAAGCCGAACCTGCTCGGGGTCGACGAAATGAATCCGCCTCTGCGCCTGGAAATCAGCCAGCCTGTGCTCGATTTCGAGCAGATGGAAACCATCCGCCATATCGAGCACTACACGGACGGAAAATTCAGGTCGTTCGAGATCGATATCACCTATCCGCTCGCCTGGGGCAACGAAGCCATCGAAGCGCGTCTGGCTTCGCTTGCGGCACAGGCCGAAGACGCCGTGCGCTCGGGCTTCAGCATCATCATATTGTCCGATCGAAAACTCGATGCCGACCACGTTGCCATTCCGGCCTTGCTGGCGCTGTCCGCCATTCACCAGCATTTGGTAAACCGAGGCCTGCGAACATCCACCGGCCTGGTGGTGGAGACCGGCTCTGCCCGCGAAGTTCACCATTTCGCCCTTCTTGGCGGCTACGGCGCCGAAGCGATTCATCCCTACCTTGCCCTGGAAACCGTCATCGAACTCGCCGAGAGCGGCAAACTCGCCTCCGGCGTCGATGGCAGCAAAGCCTGCAAGAACTTCACCAAGGCGATCGGCAAAGGGTTGCGCAAGGTGATGTCGAAGATGGGCATCTCCACATATATGTCGTACACCGGCGCGCAGATCTTCGAGGCAGTGGGGCTATCGCGCGCGCTCATCGAAAAATACTTCACGGGCACCACGTCATCGGTGGAAGGCATCGGGGTGTTCGAGGTTGCCGAAGAAGCAATTCGCGTTCATCGGGGCGCCTTCAGCGACGATCCGGTGTTGTCGAACGCGCTCGACGCAGGCGGTGAGTACGCATGGCGCGTGCGCGGCGAAGAACACATGTGGACGCCGGACGCCATCGCCAAACTGCAAAGCTCGGCACGCCAGGGCAGCTATTCGACCTACAAGGAGTACGCAAGCCTCATCAACGACCAATCGCGGCGCTTGATGACGTTCCGGGGCTTGTTCGATTTCAAGTTCAACCGTTGCAAACCCGTCCCCATCGAGGAGGTCGAGCCTGCTGCGGATATCGTAAAGCGCTTCTCCACCGGAGCCATGTCGCTCGGTTCGATCTCGACCGAAGCCCACACGACGCTCGCCATCGCGATGAATCGCATCGGCGGCAAGTCGAATACGGGCGAGGGCGGAGAAGACCGCCGTCGCTACGCGCCCATACAGTCGGGCGAGACGCTACAGGCTCGATTGGGCGCGGCACGCATCGAAGTCGATCATGCGCTCAAGGACGGCGATTCACTCAAGTCCAAGATCAAGCAGGTCGCTTCCGGTCGCTTCGGCGTGACAGCGGAGTATTTGTCCAGCGCCGAGCAGATCCAGATCAAGATGGCTCAGGGCGCGAAGCCAGGCGAGGGCGGTCAGCTGCCCGGGCGCAAGGTATCGGAATACATCGCGGAACTGCGGTATTCCACGCCGGGCGTCGAGCTGATTTCGCCGCCGCCGCATCACGACATCTATTCGATCGAAGACCTGGCTCAGCTGATTCATGATCTGAAGAACGCCAATTCCCGCGCTTCCATCTCCGTGAAACTGGTATCCGAGATGGGGGTAGGCACGGTCGCCGCTGGCGTGGCCAAGGCCAAGGCCGACCACGTCACGATCTCCGGGCATGACGGCGGCACGGGCGCAAGCCCCTGGTCGTCGATCAAGCACGCCGGCACGCCTTGGGAACTGGGCTTGGCCGAAACGCAACAGACGCTGGTCCTCAATCGCCTGCGCAGCCGCATCGCCGTGCAGGTGGACGGCCAGATGAAAACGGGGCGCGATGTCGTGATCGGCGCGATGCTGGGCGCCGACGAGTTCGGCTTTGCCACGGCACCGCTGGTCGCCGAAGGCTGCATCATGATGCGCAAGTGCCATCTCAATACGTGCCCCGTCGGGATCGCAACCCAGGATCCGGTGTTGCGCAAGAAGTTCAGCGGCAAGCCGGAGCACGTGGTGAACTTCCTGTTCTTCGTGGCCGAGGAAGCACGCGAGTTGATGGCCCGCCTCGGCGTCCGCAATCTCGACGAGCTCATCGGCCGCTCCGATCTGCTCGATACGGCCAAAGGCATCGAGCACTGGAAGGCCAAGGGGCTCGACTTCAGCCGCATCTTCCATCAGCCGAACGTGGGGCCCGAGGTCTCTCGCCGTCGTTGCGAGAGCCAGGATCACGGCCTGGACAAAGCGCTGGACGTGCGCCTCATCGAGCTCGCGAAGGACGCGATCGAAGGACGCGGCCCGGTCTCGATCGACATGCCGATTCGCAACATCAATCGGACCGTCGGAACCATGCTCTCGGGCGAGATTGCGCGCCGCTGGGGCCATGAGGGCCTGCCGGCGCACAGCGCTTTGCACATTCGGTTTGCGGGTTCGGCAGGACAAAGCGTGGGGGCTTTTCTCGCGAAAGGCGTGACGCTCGAACTGACCGGAGACACCAACGATTACTGTGGCAAGGGGCTGTCGGGCGGACGCATCATCGTTCAGCCCTCGCCGAAATTCCGCGGCGATTCGGCGCAGAACATCATCACGGGCAACGTGGTCCTGTATGGAGCGATCTGCGGTGAAGCCTACTTCCGCGGAGTGGCTGGCGAACGGTTCGCGGTGCGCAATTCCGGCGCACTCGCTGTCGTCGAAGGCGTGGGCGACCACGGTTGCGAATACATGACCGGTGGTACCGTGGTCGTGCTTGGGCCGACGGGGCGCAATTTCGCGGCAGGCATGAGCGGGGGGGTCGCCTATGTCTTCGATCCGGACGGTGAATTCGAGCAGCGCTGCAATGCCTCGATGGTCGCCCTGGAGAAGGTGCTGACCGAGGCCGAGCAGGAGGCCAAGCTCGACCGGAATCTCTGGCACATGGGGCGCGCCGACGAAGCGCTTCTGCGCGAACTGCTCGAGAACCATGCCAAACTCACGGGCAGCAAGCGCGCTGAGCTGCTGTTGACTAATTGGACAGAGGCGCGCGAGCAATTCGTAAAGGTGTTCCCGAACGAGTATCGTCGGGCTCTACTCGAAATGGCTGGCAAGAACAGCAAGCTGGCCGCCTAGGCATGGCGCCGGGCACACACCTGACGACGAAGCAAACGTTAACTGGGATGAAGCACGATGGGTAAGGTCACCGGATTCCTCGAATTTCAGCGGCTGAACGAAGCAGCCGAGGCGCCTGTCGAGCGACTCAAGCACTGGCGTGAGTTCGTTGGCCACCTGAGCGACGAGCAGGCTGCCGTGCAAGGGGCCCGCTGCATGGACTGCGGCACGCCGTTTTGCATGAGCGGCTGCCCGATAAACAACATCATCCCGGACTGGAACGACCTCGTTTACCGCAACGCTTGGCAGTCTGCGCTGGACGTGCTGCATTCGACCAACAATTTTCCCGAGTTTACGGGCCGAGTCTGCCCCGCGCCCTGCGAGGAAGCTTGTACGCTGCGCATCAACGACGATGCCGTCGGAATCAAGTCGATCGAACACGCCATCATCGACAAGGGCTGGGAAAACGGTTGGGTGACGCCCCGGCCCGCTCCGCGCCGCACCGGCAAACGTGTTGCTATCGTGGGATCCGGCCCTGCAGGGCTCGCTTGCGCGCAGCAGCTTGCCCGCGCCGGTCATGATGTCGTCGTGTTCGAGAAGAACAACCGGGTGGGTGGCCTTCTGCGATACGGCATCCCGGACTTCAAGATGGAAAAGTCGCTGATCGACAAACGTCTGGAGCAGATGCAGGCCGAGGGTGTGCAATTCCGAACCAACTGCAGCATCGCCGGAATTTCCGCCGGCGCGGGCAATGGCGCTGCCGAGTCTGTCGATCCCAAACAACTGCTTGCCGAGTACGATGCGGTGGTCGTGGCGACGGGAGCGGAGCAGCCGCGCGATTTGCCCATCCCCGGCCGTGAGTTGGACGGAATCCATTTCGCGATGGATTTCCTTCCGCTGCAAAATCGCCGCGTCGCGGGCGACACCGATGTCCCGGACATCAATGCCGCGGGCAAGCACGTCATCGTCATCGGTGGGGGCGATACAGGCTCGGATTGCGTCGGAACATCCAATCGACACGGGGCCGCCTCGGTGACTCAGTTCGAGCTTTTGCCGATGCCGCCTTCCCCTTCGAACAATCCCGCATGGCCGTATTGGCCGATTCGGCTACGCTCCTCGTCCTCGCACGAGGAAGGCTGCAACCGGGATTGGGCGGTCAGCACCAAGCGTTTCGAGGGCACCAACGGCCGCGTGACCAAGCTCGTCGCGGTGCGTGTGAACTGGGACAAGAATCCGGATACGGGCCACATGCGCATGGTCGAGGTGCCCGGCAGCGAGTTCGTGCTGCAGGCGGATCTCGTACTGCTCGCGATGGGGTTCGTCGCTCCGGTCGCCAAGGTGCTGGATGCCTTCGGTATCGAGCGCGACCCTCGGGGCAACGCACGCGCCGACACCGATGGCAACTCGAGCTACCGAACCTCGGTGGACAAGGTTTTCGCGGCCGGCGACGCGCGGCGGGGGCAGTCGCTGGTGGTATGGGCGATTCGCGAGGGTCGGCAGTGCGCCCGCTCGGTCGACGAATTCCTCATGGGACATTCCGATCTGCCGCGCTAAGATCATCGGGCGCCTATTCCGGCGTCCGAGCCGCCGAGAGTTCGAGCGCCCATGACCCGACCACGCAACGACACCTTCCTGCGAGCACTGCTACGTGAACCCACGCCGTACACGCCGGTGTGGATCATGCGTCAAGCGGGTCGCTATCTGCCCGAATACAATCAGACGCGCGCGCGTGCCGGCAGCTTCATGGCCCTGTGCCGCAGCCCGGATCTGGCGACGGAAGTCACCCTGCAGCCTCTTGCGAGGTTCGCCCTCGACGCGGCCATCGTGTTTTCCGACATCCTCACCATTCCCGACGCGATGGGCTTGGGTTTGCAGTTCGTCGAAGGTGAAGGGCCTCGTTTCGAACGGCCGTTGCGCGAAGAATGGGAGATTCGAAATCTCGCCCCCCCCGACCCGGCGGAGCACTTGGGCTACGTGCTCGACGCGGTAGCACAGGTGCGCAAAGCCTTGGCTGGCGATATCCCGCTCATCGGCTTCTCGGGCAGCCCCTTCACCCTGGCCTGTTACATGATCGAGGGCAAATCCGGCTCCGACTTCGCGACCGTGAAGAAGATGCTCTATCGTCGACCGGATCTGTTGCACCACATTCTAGACATCAATGCGCAGGCAGTGACGTCGTACTTGAACGCCCAGATCGAGAACGGGGCCCAAGCGCTGATGATCTTCGATACGTGGGGTGGGATCTTGTCGCACGCCGCGTACGAGCAGTTTTCGCTGAACTACATGACCCAGATCATCTCGGGTCTGACCAAGGTCCATGAAGGCGTGCGCGTTCCCACCATCGTGTTTACCAAGGGCGGCGGCCTCTGGCTCGAGCGTATCGCAACGTCCGGGTGCGACGCAGTGGGTCTGGATTGGACGATCGACATCGGCAGCGCGCGGCAACGCGTCGGGTCCCGAGTCGGTTTGCAGGGCAATCTCGATCCAGCCGTGATGCTCAGTTCGGCCGAGGTCATCCGATCGAGTGCAGCCGACGTGCTCGCCTCCTTCGGCGCCGGAAACGGACATGTCTTCAATCTGGGCCATGGCGTCTCTCAATTCACCCCGCCCGAGCACGTCCGAGTCTTGGTTGATGCAGTACACGAACTGAGCGCTCGATACCACGTCTCGTAGTCGCTTGGACGACGACCTGCCGTCCTAGAATCCCGGCCAAGGCATGTCCGAGCACTGCATGGCGGGAAGTTATGCACAGGACGCGCTCGCCTCATTTTGTATACGATACCTATAAGCGTTTCTCGCCAATACTCTGCAAAGCATTGAAATAAATATATGTTTGCCTCTTGAATTTCGACATTGGCTTGACGATGTGCCATAGCACACCCCCATGCCTTCGGCGCTAGGGAAACCATCAACAGTTTTATCCACAGGTCCGAGGTCTTTCCCGCCGTGACGCCCCCGGCTTCGCTCGGGGACTTTCGGCCATTCCGCGCACCATGTTTATTCAAGTCGCGATAGACGTTCCCCTGCCGACTTTGTTCGACTACCGCTGCCCGGAAGCGACAGGCGAAGATATCGGCCGGCGAGTGCGCGTGCCGTTCGGACGCAAGCGCGTGGTGGGCGTCATCCTGGCGTTGCTCGATCAGACGCCGATCGATGCGGCAAAGGTGCGCGTAGCCGGCGAGATTCTTCGCGACATGCCCGCCGTTCCGCCCGATGTGCTGCAAGTGATGCAGTTCTGCAGCGACTATTACCACCACCCGATCGGCGAAGTGGTGTTGTCCGCATTGCCATCGCGGTTCCGCAAAACGCCCGAGCTGACCGATCGCGTACGCCTTTCGGTCGAGGTAACGGCAGCGGGACGGGCTGCGCTCCTTGCCGGTCTCAGGCGCTCGCCGTCGCTCGAACAAGTTCTGGCCAGGATATCGACGGCGGGGGTTCTCAGTGCTGAGCGCGTTGCGGCACTCCCGCCCTCGGAGCGGCGGGCCTTGAAACGGCTCCTGGAACGAGGGTGGGTCAGCGAGACGCTCAGAGCGGCCGAGCACTTGATCGATGAGGCGAGCGATTCGGTCGACAGCACGAAGCCGGAGCTCACGCAGGAGCAGCGAGCCTCAGTCGAGGCGATGTTGGCAGCGCCGCCAGGGTTCAAGACCTGGCTGCTGCACGGGATCACGGGAAGCGGCAAAACCGAGGTTTACCTGCGGGCGATGGAAACCGCACTCGAGACCAACGGCCAAGTGCTCTTTCTGGTGCCGGAGATCGGGCTGACGCCACAACTCGAATCTCGGATACGGATCCGTTTCGCCGGCCACGAGTTAGTCACTTTGCATAGCAATCTGGCGGCCGGCCAGCGCGCCGCGAACTGGCAGGCCGCCCATTCGGGGCGTGCGAGGATCGTTCTCGGAACACGATCGGCGATCTTCGCCCCTTTGCCACGGCTCGCACTGATCGTCGTCGACGAGGAACACGACGCATCCTTCAAGCAGATCGAAGGCATGAAGTATTCTGCACGCGATCTGGCGGTGTGGCGCGGGCATCAGCGCGGCATTCCCGTCATTCTGGGATCGGCGACGCCCTCACTGGAATCGTATCAGGCCGCGCTCAGCGGGCGATATCGCATCCTGCGCCTCACGCAGCGAGCGAACGATGCGCCCATGCCGAGGATACACATGGTCGCCGTGAATGGACCGGCCGCCTCGAACGGTTTGGCGAGCCAGCTGCTCGACGCTATTCGCGCTCGAGTCCAGAATCGCGAGCAGGTCCTCGTCTTCATCAATCGACGAGGTTACGCGCCGGTGCTCGTGTGTTCTGCTTGCGCCTGGGCGCCGAGCTGTCATCGCTGCTCGGCACGCTTGGTGCTGCACAAGGCACGCTCTCGGATGGTCTGTCACCATTGCGGGCATGCCATGCCGGTGCCTGTCGCATGCGCCAGCTGCGGCAACGTCGATTTGCATCCGCTCGGCTATGGGACGCAACGGGTCGAAACGACTCTGCGCCAAGCGCTGCCCGATGCCCGCATCTTGCGCGTCGACAGGGATACGACCCAGAGCCGAGACGCCTGGCCGCAGATGCGCAACCTGATCGAAAAGGGGGAGGTCGACGTGCTTGTCGGCACGCAGCTCCTGTCGAAGGGACACGACTTTCCGGGACTCGGGCTGGTGTGCGTCCTCAATGCCGACCAGTCTTTGTACAGCACCGACTTTCGCGCCTCGGAACAGCTGTTCGCGCAGCTGACGCAGGTCGCAGGCCGAGCCGGGCGCGGGCGCATTCCGGGCGAGGTGCTCATCCAAACGCAGTTCCCTTCGCATCCGCTTTACCGCGCGGTCCAGGAGCACGATTACGACGGCTTCGCTCGTGTGCTTCTTGACGAACGTGCGCAGGCCGGCTTTCCTCCGTTCGTGCATCAGGCTGTCCTGCGAGCCGAGGGTACAAGCATGGAGCAGGCGTTGAATTTCCTGCGCGATGCGGCGCAGCTGGCGCAGGCGTGCGCGCACGAGGTGGAGGTCTTCGATCCCGCGCCCGCCGTGATGGAACGGCTGAAGGGAAAAGAACGCGCGCAGTTACTGGTTCAGGCACGCGCTCGTTCGCAGCTGCACGCATTCCTCGACCGCTGGGCGCAGCAACTCGCCAGCGCGCGAGCGTACGGCGCGCGCTGGGCGATCGACGTGGATCCTCTCAGTATCTGAGAGAAGATTCGTGCCTGCGTGCTAGAATCCTTGCCGTTCAGCAAATCCCACCGCGTCGCGCCTCGGCGCCATCGCCGGCACTCCATCCGTGACAAACTCGCTGCAAGAACAGGTCATCGCGCTGCTGCGTGCAGCACTAGCGAAAGTGGCTCCCCAAGCGGCCGATACGCCGATCACGCTTGAGCGTCCCAAACAAGCGAGCCACGGGGATTATGCCAGCAACATTGCCATGCAGCTCGCGCGTGTCCTGAAGCAGCCGCCACGCGCCATTGCTCAGGCGCTGGTCGATGCGATGCCCGCCTCGGACGACGTTGCGGCGATCGAGATCGCAGGCGCCGGATTCATCAACTTCCGGCTCCGCAACGAAACCAAGGTTCGCATCGTGCACGACGCCCTCGAGGCAGGCGATTTGTTCGGTGCGACGAAACCCGGGCTTGGAGAAAGCGTTCAGGTCGAGTTCGTATCGGCGAACCCGACCGGCCCATTGCACGTCGGTCATGGTCGTGGCGCGGCCTACGGCGCCTGCATCGCCAACATTCTCGCGGCCGCCGGCTACCAGGTGACGCGCGAATATTACGTCAACGACGCGGGCCGCCAAATGGATATCCTGGCCCTGTCGACCTGGCTTCGTTACCTTGAGTTAGGCGACGAGAAGGTCGCCTTTCCTGCGAACGCCTATCAAGGCGACTATGTAAGGGCCATGGCCGAGGGTTTGCACGTGCGCCATCAGCGGCGCTTCATGCGGCCCGCGCACGACGTCGAAGCAGCCAGCGTCCGGCTGCTGGTGCACGGCGCGCGCCATGTGAACGCGGACGGTGAGGCCGTGAGCGACGCCGAGCAGACACTCGATGCCCTCATCGCTGCCGCGAAGGAGCTACTCGGCGGCGACTACGGGATCGTTCACGCTTTCGCCCTCGAAGAACAACTGGCCGACTGTCGGCAGGATCTCGAAGAATTCGGCGTCACTTTCGATCGTTGGTTTTCTGAACAATCCCTGTACTCGAGCGGCCAAGTGGAACAGGCCGTGGCAAAGCTGGAAGCCGCAGGACACACCTACGTGCACGACGGGGCCTTGTGGTTCCGCTCGACGGCCTTTGGCGACGAGAAAGACCGCGTGATACGGCGCGAGAACGGGGTATTTACCTACTTCGCCTCGGATATCGCCTATCACCTCGAGAAATTCTCCCGTGGCTTGACCCGCGTCATCGATGTTTGGGGTGCGGACCACCATGGGTACGTTGCCCGCGTCAAGGGCGCGTTGCGCGCCTGCGGTGCCGACGCAGAGCGCTTGACCGTGGCGCTGGTCCAGTTCGCCGTGCTCTATCGAGGCGGCGAGAAAATCTCGATGTCGACGCGAGCCGGTCAGTTCGTCACCTTGCGTGACTTGCGGCGAGAAGTCGGCAACGACGCGGCTCGGTTCTTCTATGTGCTGCGCAAGAGCGAGCAGCATCTAGACTTCGACCTCGATCTCGCCAAAAGCCAGAGCCTCGACAACCCTGTTTACTATCTGCAGTATGCGCACGCTCGCATATCCAGCGTGCTCGCCAACTGGGGCGGCGATGGGTCGGCATTGAAAGACGCAGACCTCAACCTCTTGCAGCACGAGCAGGAGATCGGTCTCACCAGCTTGCTGACAGAGTATCCAGAAATCGTCGAGGCGGCAGCACGCGATCTTTCACCGCATATGGTCGCCTTTTACCTGCGCGAACTGTGTGCGGGCTTTCACAGCTACTACAACGCCGTCCCGTTTCTGGTCGACGATGAGCCGCTCAAGTGCGCCCGGCTTGCGCTGATCGCAGCTGTACGCCAAGTCCTGCGCAATGGACTGACATTGCTGGGTGTATCCGCACCCGAAAAAATGTAATATTCCCCTCTCAACGCGCGTCGTTCGATGCCATTCCTCCTCGGGCCATGACCCGCGACTACAAACCTCCTTCTCGCAGCAAGAAGACTCCCGCCTCGGGCTCCGGCAGCTCGCTATTGGTGGGGATTCTGATCGGGCTCCTGCTCGGCCTGGGCATTGCCTTGGCCGTCGCGATCTATCTCAACAAGGTGCCCGGGCCGTTCCTCTCGCAAGACAAACCGGGTGGGCAGAGCACCACCGCGAAACCCGCGGCCCCTAAGGCCCCCGCCGGCGTCAAGGCGCCCGAGCCCGTCGCCAAGTCGGAGTCGATTCCGGAAGAGAAGCCTCGTTTCGACTTCTACAACATTCTTCCGGGCGGAGACGACGCCACCAAGTCGAAGCCAGCCTCCAAGACGCCACCCGCGGTTTCGTCCGAGACCAAGGAAACCTTCTATCTCCAGGCGGGCGCGTTTCAGGGCGCGGCGGACGCTGACAACATGAAGGCTCGGCTCGCCATGCTTGGCGTTGAAGCAGCCGTTCAAACGAGTACCTCGAGCGAGCGCGGAACCCTCCACCGGGTGCGCATCGGCCCGTTCAGGCAAGTGGAGGAAGTCAACCGCACCCGCGAGACCTTGAAACAAAACGGCATCGAGAGCACTCTGATCAAAGGTCGCGATAAAGCGAACTAGCGTCCTGAGGTCCAAAGTCGTTGCGGAATTTCCGATCATGATGGTGGCGCTCGTTAGTCGGCATGAGGCTGGGAATCGAAGCGAATCAAGGCCAGCGTGGGTAACGCGCGTGGTGGGCATTCACGACAGGCCGGCTATGCACCGCTTCTCATCTGGCGCTTGAACTCAGGCCCCTACTGCAGGGCGACATGGCGTCGCCCGGCCATACGATTAGGAGACACGATGATCGGCAAGTGGATTGCGGCAACCTTGAGCGGCCTCGCTTTTCTGGCCAGTGCGTCGGGCGCCTTGGCAGCGTCAGCCCCCGTCAAGGACAAGGAGTACACGCTGGTCGATCCGGCTCAACCGCCGGTCGAAGCCACCGATGGCAAGAAGGTCGAAGTCCTAGAGTTCTTCTATTACGGTTGCCCTCACTGCTACAGCCTGCAACCGGCGCTGAAGTCCTGGCTCAAGAATGCGCCGAAAGATGTCGAGTTTCGGCGGATGCCGACCGTTTTTAGAGAATCGTGGGTACCGCTGACGCGCACCTACTATGCGCTCGAGGCAATCGGCGTCATCGACAAATTCCACGACGAAGTTTTCAGCGCCGTCCATCGCCAAAGCGTGAATCTTGGAGACCGCCGGGTTCTGCTCGAGTGGGCTGGCAGACGAGGCATCGACGTAAAGAAGCTCGGTGAGGCGTACGATTCGTTCGCGGTACAAACCAAGACGCAGCGCTCGCTGCAGCTCACACGAGCCTACGGCATCACCGGCACACCCTCGATGGTTGTCGGCGGTCGCTACTTGACCGGCCCCTCGATGACCCTGAACGCCGACAACTCGATCAATTATCAGCGGTTCACGCAGGTTCTGAACGAGTTGGTCGCAATGGCGCGCAGCGCGCCGCCCGTGAAGAAGTGATGCGGTAGCGAGGAAGGGAGTCTCGGCATGCCAACCATCGTTCGCGCGGGACTCTTCGCATTATGCTGCATGTGGGCAGCGACGGTACTGGCGCAATCGGGCCAGCCGGTCAAACTGCAGCGGGGAAACAACTACCGCGAGATTCCGCAGCAGCCTGTCCTGGAGCGCGATCGGGTCGAGGTCATCGACTTCTTCTTCTACGCGTGCCCTTATTGCAACGAGATGCGACCAGCATTGGAGCAATGGCGCAAGTCCTTGGGCAACAGCGTGGTGTTTCGACGCGTTCCGACAGTACGCCGGGATTCCTGGGCTCCGCTGGCGCGTACCTATTTCACCCTCGAAGCGCTGAACGAAGTGGAGCGCCTACACGACGAAGTCTACAAGAGCTATCACGACGAGAAGCTGCACATGAGCAAGCCGGACGTGATGGCAGACTGGGCGAGCCGGCACGGTATCGATCGGCAGAAGTGGCTGGAGATCTACCAATCTGACGATGTGACGCGCAAAGTCGAACAAGCGCGCAAGATGACCACCGATTACGACATTCAGGGCACACCGTCCATCGTCATCAACGGCCGGTATCTTACTTCCAGCGGCCTGACGGACGATGTCGGGCGCGTGGTTCCCGTCGCACAGGCATTGATCGAGCTTGTGAACGCGCGCAAGTAGCCGCGCGGTCGGGAATCACTCGACAGTCACCGACTTGGCCAGGTTGCGGGGTTTGTCGACATCCGTGCCTTTCTGAAGTGCCACGTGGTAAGCCAGCAGCTGCAGGGGAAGGACATGCAAAATGGGCGACAACAAGCCCGCATGGTCCGTCAGCTTGATCACATGCACGCCGTCTGACGCTTCGATGTTCGTGTCTTCATCAGCGAAGACGTAGAGCTCCCCACCGCGCGCGCGCACCTCCTGCATGTTCGACTTCAGCTTCTCCAGCAAGGCATCGTTCGGCGCCACGGTCACCACCGGCATGTCGGCGTCGACAAGCGCCAACGGGCCATGCTTGAGTTCCCCAGCGGCATAGGCCTCGGCGTGAATGTACGAGATTTCCTTGAGCTTCAACGCGCCTTCCATTGCGATCGGGTAATGAATCCCTCGTCCTAGAAACAACGCATGATGCTTGGAAGCGAAGCGCTCGGCCCACTGAATCACTCGCTCCTCGACCTGCAGGACAACTTGCAGTGCAGCCGGTAGATGGCGCAATGCAGCCAGATGCCGCGCCTCTTCCTCGGCGGATAGTCGGTTCCGGCACCGCGCCAGCACGAGCGTCAGCAGAAACAACGAGGCGAGTTGCGTGGTGAAGGCCTTGGTCGAGGCCACCCCGATCTCAGGCCCGGCGCGCGTCAGATAGCGCAGTCTTGACTGACGCATCAACGCAGACTCGGGCACATTGCAGATCGTCAGCGTGCGCTCGTAACCGAGGGCCGCGGCATGCGCGAGGGCAGCGAGCGTATCGGCTGTTTCGCCCGATTGAGAAATCGTCACGAACAGGCCCGTGGGGTCGGCAACACTTGTCCGGTATCGATACTCGCTGGCGATCTCGACATTGCAGGGCAAGCCGGTCACGCTCTCGATCCAGTATCTCGCCACCATCCCGGCGTGATAACTCGTGCCGCAGGCAACGATATTGACCGAGGTTAGCCCTTTGAACATCTCGGCTGCGTCGACGCCGAACAGTTCGGGCTGCAGGGAGCGCGCACCGAAGACGTTCTCGAGCGTATTCGCGACCGCGCCGGGCTGCTCGAAGATCTCCTTCTGCATGTAATGGTTGTAGGGACCGAGCTCGATTGCCTGTGCGGACAGTTGGCTTACGTGGACGACTCGCTCGACCGGGTGGCCGCTTGCATCCTTGATCAAAATGCCCTGAGTCGACAAAGAGGCGCAATCTCCCTCTTCCAGATAGATCACCCGCTGAGTCACTTGCAATAGGGCCGACACATCGGAAGCCGCAAAATTCTCGCTCTCCCCCAGCCCTAGCAGCAGCGGCGCGCCCTTGCGAGCCACGATCAAGGTATCGGGCATCGTTGCGCTGACGACCGCGATGGCATAAGCGCCCTCGAGTTTGGCTACGGCCATTTGCGTGGCTTCGAACAAATTTTTTCCGGTCTTGAGCAGCGACTCGACGAGATGCGCGATGACTTCGGTGTCGGTATCCGACACAAACACGTACCCCTGAGCAGACAGCTCTTTGCGCATGGCGTCATGGTTCTCGATGATGCCGTTGTGCACGACAGCCAGATCCCCGCTGATGTGCGGATGCGCATTGCGCTCGCTGGGCGCACCATGCGTCGCCCAGCGGGTGTGTGCGATTCCGAGGGTGCCTTCAACAGCGGCGGACTGCGCACGATCGGCAAGATCCGCCACGCGCCCGGTCGAACGAAGGCGCTTGAGCCCGTCGTTGACCACAGCGAGGCCGGCAGAGTCGTAACCGCGATACTCGAGCTTGCGCAGGCCCTCGATTAGAACGGGCACGATGTTGCGGCTGGAGGCCGCGCCGACTATTCCACACATTTGTTGGCTCCTCGCCTATTCGTATTCGGCGATTGGCTGATGAGAATCACTGACCGCGCCGACCTGCCGCGCGATATCAGAACATGCGGCAAACCCAGGCAAGCTCCGTACCTGCTCGCCTAGGCAGGCGAGCGCATTACGAACCCTTCTTGGATGGTCGCTTCCAATTGGGCCGGTGCAATTGATCCTTGCTGTTGAGCACCAGGCCTCCCGGGGGGACATCCTTCCAGACTGTCGTGCCCGCTCCCACGGTGGCCCCTCGTCCCACCGTGACAGGCGCCACCAACTGGACGTCGGAACCGATGTGGACGTCGTCCTCGATGATGGTTCGATGCTTGTAGGCCCCGTCGTAATTGCAGGTAATGGTTCCTGCGCCCACGTTCACGTTTCTGCCGACGACACTATCGCCAATGTAGGCGAGGTGATTCACTTTCGACCCATCGCCAAGTTCGCTGGCTTTGACTTCGACGAAGTTGCCGATGTGGACGTCTTCGCCCAGCCGTGCGCCGGGACGGATGCGCGAAAATGGGCCGATCCGGCACCGCTCTCCCAACTCGCCTTCGGCGAGATGACAGAAAGGCAGAATCTCGCACCCGTCGCCAATCGAGACGTTGCTCAACACACAATTGGGCCCGATGGTCACGTCGTTGCCCAGCCGGACATCCCCTTCGAATACGCAATTGACATCGATGCGCACGTCCGTTCCCGCCACCAGGCTGCCCCGGATATCGATGCGATTCGGGTCGGCGAGGGTGACGCCCTGTTCCATCAAGGTATCCGCCTGACGCCGCTGATAGATGCGCTCGAGATGCGCGAGTTGGCTCTTGCTGTTCACACCGAGGGTTTCCCATTCGACCGGCGCACACACGCCCGTCACCGGGACGCGATCGGCAATCGCGAGCCGTACGACATCGGTCAAATAGTATTCGCCCTGCGCATTGTCGTTTTTCAACGCCGCGAGCCACGTGGCGACCCTGTTGCCTGGGAGCAGCATGATGCCGGTGTTCACCTCGCGGATCGCACGCTGTTCGGGCGAGGCATCTTTTTCCTCGACGATGCCGGTGATGCGATGCTCGCTATCGCGCAGGATGCGCCCATACCCGGTGGGATCGTCGAGAACGACGCTCAGTACCCCGACGCCGTCGCCGGTGGCCTTCAGGAGCTCGGAAAGCGTCTCGCTTCTGACCAAGGGGACGTCTCCGTAGAGAATCAAGGTGGCGGCCTGGTCATCCAGATGCGGAACCGCCTGCTGAACCGCATGCCCCGTCCCCAGTTGAGGCTCTTGCCGGGCGAAGGACAAGTCCGGAGCTCGGAAGGCCTCGGGGACAGCCTCGCCGCCGTGGCCATAGATCACGCATATGCGTGCTGGCTGCAGCGCGCGCGCCGCGTCGATCACATGACCTAGCAGGGGCTTTCCTGCGAGCAGGTGCAGAACTTTTGGCTGGCGGGAGCGCATGCGCTTGCCCATGCCTGCGGCAAGCACGACAACGTTGAGCGCTTTAGTCATGGCCGTGCACTCGTGTAGGGTGGAGATGGCTAGGGTACATGCCTGCTTCAGACCTTGCGTAGAGAGGATGTTGCTCGCTCCGCGATGTAGCGGGCTAGTGCATCATGATCATTATCGTCCAAGACCAAACCTGCTTTAGTCCGCCGCCAAAGGATGTCATCCGCGGTTCGAGCCCATTCGTGATCGATGAGGTAGTCGACCTCGCACGCATACAACGCGTCGCCGAAGCAGCGACCGAGCTCGGCGGGCGTACGCCGCTCGCCGAGAATTGCTTCCGTATTCGACCCATGGCGAGCGACGAGCGCCTGAAGATAGTCGAGCGGAAGACCAGGATAACGCGCGGCAAGCAGCGCGGCGTAGGCAGAAGTTCCGCCGCTGAAATCGCCCCCGGGCAAGGGCGCCGTGCTGGTCCAGGCCGGTGCGAGACCGGGGAACCAAGCTTGCATCTTCTCCAGCGCGTGCTCGGCAAGACGTCGATAGGTCGTAATCTTGCCGCCATAGATGGACAGCAGCGGGGCGCCGCTTTCCACGTCCACCAGCAACTTGTAATCCCGAGTGACTTCGGAGGGATTGGCGGATCCATCGTCATAGAGCGGCCGCACCCCACTGAAGCTCCAAAGCACATCCGCTGAAGAGATCCTTCGAGTGAAGTAGCGGTTAACCGCGCGGCAAAGGTAGCTCAGCTCGTCGGCAGAGATCACCGCATCTTCCGGACGGCCGTGATGAGGGATGTCGGTCGTTCCGATCAACGAGTATGCGTCGCGATAGGGAATTACCAGGACCACCCGCCCGTCGTCGTTCTGCAAAATGAAGGCGTGGTCGCCCGTGTAGAGCGCGCGAGTCACGATGTGACTGCCCTTCACCATGCGGATGCTGTGGGCCGGTTGCTGTCCGAGGCCCTCGGTGAGGAAGCTGCGGACCCACGGACCAGCGGCATTCACCAGCGCCCGAGCCTGGTAGGTTTTGCGCCTGCCCTCGCTATCCAGTGTCGTCACTCGCCAGTGCTTTGCCTCGACGCGAGCACTCGTCACCCGCGTCCCGACCAGAATGTCGGCGCCATGCTGCGCAGCCGACATGCAATTGGATATGACCAAGCGCGCGTCGTCCACCCAGCAATCGGAGTAGGAAAACCCATCCACGATGGCCGGGTCGAGACCCACCCCATACGGCGACGTCGCGAAGCGCACAAAGCGCGCGCCGGACAAGACGCTGCGCCGCGCGAGGCGGTCATAGAGCCAGAGACCGAGACGCAACATCCAGCGGGGCCGCATGCCTACGACCCGCGGCAGCACGAAGGTCAGCGGGGCAACCAGATGCGGCGCGATACGCAGCAAGGCTTCACGCTCCGCCAGCGCCTCGGCGACGAGCCGAAACTCGTATTGCTCGAGATAGCGCAGTCCGCCATGGATCAGTTTGCTGCTCGCCGAGCTGGTCGCACTTGCGAGGTCTGCTTGCTCGAAGAGGACGACCTTGAGCCCTCGACCCGCAGCATCACGGGCGATGCCGGCGCCATTGATGCCACCACCAATGATGGCCAGGTCATAAGGGACTGCTTCGGTCACGGTGCGTGCTTTCTCCCGGATGAAACGCCGACGAGCAGTTTCGCACTATCCGTGCCAACAAAAAAGGCAGCCGAGGCTGCCCTTGTTGTTTGACGCGAACAATCAGCGCTTCTGGCGCAATTTTCGGATCGCCGCCAGCTGTGCGGCCACCATGGCAAGCTCGCTCTCGACGGTGGCGATTTCCTGGGCGCTTCGTGCTTGCGTGCGCGCCTCCTCTGCCTTCTTCTGGGCCTCGAGTGCCTTGGCTTCGTCGAGGTCATGACCACGTATAGCCGTATCCGCGAGCACGGTGACCATGTTCGGCTGGACCTCGAGGATGCCGCCGGCGACGAAGATCAGCTCTTCGTCAGCCTGGCCCGGAACACGAATGCGGACCGCCCCCGGCTTGATGCGCGTAATCAGCGGGGCATGACGGGGGTGCACGCCCAACTCGCCAGCCTCCCCGGGAAGCACGACGAATTCCGCCGTGCCCGAGAAAATCTGCTGCTCCGCGCTGACCACGTCGACCTGGATGGTATTTGCCATTGTCTACCTCATGCGCCCGCAGTTCGCCTCACTGCAGCGTCTTTGCTTTCTCGAAGGCCTCGTCGATGGTTCCGACCATGTAGAACGCTTGCTCGGGCAGATGATCGCATTCACCGTTCACGATCATCTTGAAACCCCGGATCGTGTCTTTCAGCGAGACATATTTCCCCGGAGAGCCCGTGAACACTTCGGCCACGTGGAACGGCTGGGAGAGGAAACGCTGAATCTTGCGGGCCCGGGAGACGGCAAGCTTGTCCTCGGGGGAGAGTTCGTCCATGCCAAGAATGGCAATGATGTCTCGCAGTTCTTTATAGCGCTGCAGCGTCGCTTGCACGGCCCGGGTGGTGGAATAGTGCTCTTCGCCGACGGTATGGGGGTCGATCTGACGGGAGGTCGAATCGAGCGGGTCAACCGCAGGGTAGATGCCGAGCGCGGCGATGTCACGAGAAAGCACGACAGTCGCGTCCAAGTGACCGAAAGTGGTCGCGGGCGACGGATCCGTCAAGTCGTCGGCAGGCACGTACACGGCCTGGATGGAAGTGATCGAACCCACCTTGGTGGACGTGATCCGTTCCTGGAGCCGACCCATTTCTTCGGCGAGCGTCGGCTGATAGCCCACGGCCGAAGGCATACGACCGAGCAAGGCGGACACTTCGGTGCCGGCGAGCGTGTAGCGATAGATGTTGTCGACGAAGAAGAGAATGTCGCGGCCTTCGTCACGGAAACGTTCGGCCATGGTCAAGCCCGTCAAGCCGACACGCAACCGGTTCCCGGGCGGCTCATTCATCTGACCGAACACCATGGCGACCTTGGATTGGCTCAGATCCTCCTGCACGATGACTTTGGCGTCGGACATCTCGTGATAGAAGTCGTTGCCCTCGCGGGTTCTCTCGCCAACACCGGCGAACACGGACAAGCCCGAGTGCTCCTTGGCGATGTTGTTGATGAGCTCGAGCATGTTGACGGTCTTGCCGACGCCCGCGCCGCCGAACAGCCCGACCTTGCCGCCCTTGGCGAAGGGACAGATCAGGTCGATAACCTTGATGCCGGTTTCGAGCAGATCGACGGAAGGGGAGAGTTCATCGAACTTGGGCGCGGGCTGGTGGATGGCCCGACGCTCGTCCGAGAGAATCGGACCACGCTCATCGATCGGGCGACCGAGCACATCCATAACGCGACCCAGGACACCGATCCCGACAGGTACCGAAATGGGGGCGCCCGTATTGCGAACCGGCATTCCCCGCCGCAAGCCGTCGGACGAACCGAGCGCGATGCAGCGGACGACGCCGTCGCCGAGTTGCTGTTCTACTTCGAACGTCAGGCCCTTCTCGGCGAGACCCGTGTCGCCCGTGTCTTCCAGCACCAGCGCGTCGTAGACTTTTGGCATCGAATCGCGCGGAAAAGAGATGTCGACGACCGCGCCGATGCACTGAACGATGGTTCCTTGATTCATGATGTATGCCTGCTATCGAAAAGGATTCTCTGGCGGTCGTTATACGGCCGCTGCTCCGCCCACGATCTCGGCGATCTCCTTGGTGATCGCCGCCTGCCTGTTCTTGTTGTAGATCAGCGTCAGTTCGTCGATGAGGGTCGCAGCGTTGTCGGAAGCCGACTTCATGGCGACCATTCGCGCGGACTGCTCGGAGGCCATGTTTTCTGCGACCGTCTGGTAAATGATGGCTTCGACGTAACGGGTCATGACCTCGTCGAGGACCGATTTGGCGTCGGGCTCGTAGAGGTAGTCCCAGGTACTCTCCGGCGCACCTAACCGATCACCGGACAGGGGCAGGAGCTGCTCCATCACAGGCTCTTGCTTCATGGTGTTGATGAAGCGCGTGTAGAACAGCAGCACCTGATCGAATCGATCCTTGCAGTAGCCGTCGAGCATCGTCTTGACCGCGCCGATCAGCGCCTCGATCTGAGGGCGATCTCCAAGGCCGGTCGCCTGAGAGACAACGTTGGCGCCGAGTCGCTGCATGAAGCCCAGACCCTTGTTGCCGATGCAACAGACGTCGATTTCCTCGCCAGCCGCCTGGCACTCCTTGTACTTGGTGAGGGCCAAACGCAACACGTTGGTGTTCAAGGCGCCACACAAACCCTTGTCGGTGGTGACGACGATGATCCCCACGCGCTTCACGCTATCGCGGTGGACGAGAAAAGGATGCTGATATTCCGGATTGGCGTGGCTGATGTGTGCCGCGACGTTACGGATCTTTTCGGCGTAAGGACGGGCGGTGCGCATGCGCTCCTGCGCCCGTCGCATCTTGGATGCAGCCACCATCTCCATCGCCTTGGTGATCTTCCGCGTGTTCTGCACACTGCGGATCTTCACCCGGATTTCTTTGGTTCCCGGCATCGCGTCACCTTCCGCCCACGCGAGTGGGCGAGCAAGCGGCCATCGAGCTTACGGCGCTCATACGACCTCGGTCTTCTTCCAATCTTTGATGGCTTCGCTCAACGCCTTTTCGTCATCGGCAGACAGGTCCTTCTTGTCTTCGATGCGGGCCACGAGCTCGGCGTACTTCGACTTCAAGTAGTCGCGCAGCGCCTTCTCCGCGGCCAGCGCCTTTTTCACGTCGATATCGTCGAAGTAGCCGTTGTTCACGGCGAACAGCGTCAGCGCCATTTCCCAGACCTGGAGCGGCTGGTACTGCGGCTGCTTCATGAGCTCGGTGACCATGCGCCCGCGCTCGAGTTGCTTGCGGGTGGACTCGTCGAGATCGGAGGCGAACTGAGCGAAGGCGGCGAGTTCTCGATACTGGGCGAGGGCGAGACGCACACCGCCGCCGGTATCGCGCCGCTTCATGATTTTCGTCTGGGCCGCACCACCGACGCGCGAGACCGAAATGCCCGCGTTGATGGCAGGACGGATGCCTGCGTTGAAAAGATCCGTTTCCAGGAAGATCTGGCCGTCGGTGATCGAAATCACGTTGGTCGGAACGAACGCCGTGACGTCGCCTGCCTGCGTCTCGATGATGGGCAAAGCCGTGAGCGAGCCTGTCTTTCCCTTGACTTCGCCGTTGGTGAATTTCTCGACGTACTCGGGATTGACGCGGGCGGCGCGCTCGAGCAGACGCGAATGGAGGTAGAACACATCGCCGGGATATGCTTCCCGGCCCGGGGGCCGGCGCAGCAACAACGAGATCTGACGATAGGCCCACGCCTGCTTGGTCAGATCGTCATAAATGATCAGGGCGTCTTGGCCGCGGTCGCGAAAATACTCGCCCATGGTGCAGCCCGAGTACGGCGCAATGTATTGCAGCGCAGCCGACTCGGAAGCCGAAGCGGCGACGATGATGGTGTAGGCCATCGCACCATGTTCTTCGAGCTTGCGCAGGACGGTTGCAATCGTGGAGGCCTTCTGGCCGATGGCGACGTAGACGCAAAAGAGGTTTTTGCCCTTTTGGTTGATGATGGTATCGATCGCCACAGCGGTCTTGCCTGTCTGACGGTCACCGATGATCAGCTCGCGTTGTCCGCGGCCGACGGGAACCATCGCGTCGATGGCCTTCAATCCCGTCTGCACGGGCTGAGAGACCGATTGACGCGCGATGACGCCCGGCGCCACTTTCTCGATGACGTCGGTGAGCTTTGCGTTCAGCGGACCCTTGCCATCGATCGGTTGCCCGAGCGAGTTGACGACACGCCCGAGCAGCTCGGGGCCAACCGGCACTTCGAGAATGCGACCCGTGCATTTCACTTGGTCGCCTTCGGTGATGTGCTCGTATTCACCCAAAATGACCGCGCCGACAGAATCACGCTCCAGGTTCAACGCGAGCCCGAAGGTATTGCCGGGAAACTCCAGCATCTCCCCTTGCATGACGTCCGAGAGCCCATGAATGCGGCAAATTCCGTCGGTCACGGAAACCACGGTCCCTTGCGTGCGCATCTGGGCGCCGGCGTCCATGTTCTGGATTCGGCTCTTGAGAAGTTCCGATATCTCGGAAGGGTTGAGCTGCATGGCTACTCCTAATGTTTGAGCGCGGCTTCGAGCGCGGTCAACTGAGCCCGCGCCGAACCATCAATGACTTTATCGCCGATCACTATGCGCACCCCGGCGATCAATTCCGGGTCGATGCTCACCTGGGCGTTGACGCGCTTTCCGGTTCGAGCCTCGATCTGACCGACCAATTCCGCCAGCTGGGCGTCGCTCAGGGCGAAAGCGGAAGCAATCTGCGCCTCGACGACTCCCTCGCGGTCGTTTTTCAGGGAGCGGTACTGCTTTGCGATCTCGGGAAGAAGCTCGAGGCGATGATTCTCGGCGAGGACGCGGACCAGATTCTCCCCTTCGCCCGTCAACTGTCCGGAAAGCACGTGGATGAACAAACCAGCCACCTTAGCGGATGAAACGTTCGGATCGTCGATCGCCGTTGCGATCGAGGGATCCGCCGCAACCGTCGCAAGATTGGACAAGGTTTCGGACCATTCACCGAGTTTTCCGCTCGCATCGGCGATACGGAAAACCGCTTCGGCGTAGGGTCGGGCAAGGGTGCTTATCTCAGCCATTTTGGTCTAGATCTGCTGCCTGATTGCTGAGAGCAGATCGCCGTGGGCCTTGGCATCCACCTCGCGGCGCAGGATTTTTTCCGCGCCGGCGACTGCCAGCGCGGCAACATGCTCGCGCAACTGCTCGCGCGCTCGCGCGTACTCCTGGTCGATTTCGGCCTTGGCAGCGATCTTCTCCCGGGCGCCCTCGTCCCTGGCCTGATTCTTCGCCTGCTCGATCATCTCGGTGGCCCGCTTGTCCGCCTGGGCCAGAATCTCGGCGGCCCGTGCGCGCGCTTCCTTGAGAGCCTCTTCAGCCTGGCGTGAGGAGAGCTCGAGCGCCTGACGGCCTTTCTCCGCTGCGGCGAGCCCGTCAGCGATACGCTTGTTGCGGTCGTCGATTGCGTCGGTCAGCATTGGCCAGACGAAGCTGACCGTGAACCAGATCAGCGCGGCGAACGAGAGCGCCTGCACCAGCAGGGTCGCGTTGATATTCATGGCAACGACCTCTAGCTAATTGTGGCGACTAGCGAATGACCGAGAGGAGGGGGTTCGCGAAGCCGAAGAACATGGCGATACCGACACCGATCAGGAAGGCTGCGTCGATCAGGCCGGCAAGCAAGAACATGAACTTCTGGAGTTGCGGGATCAGTTCAGGCTGACGGGCTGCTGACTCGAGGAACTTCGAGCCCATGATGCCGATGCCCAGACAGGCACCGATGGCGCCCAAGCCAACGATGATGGCGATACCGAGCGCAGTGTAGCTCTGGATGAGCGCGAGAGACTCTTGCATTGGATTTTCCTTTCTTGCTTTGCCGAGATGAATCGAAACGTGGATTGAATTGAATCAGTGGTGCTCGTGGGCCATCGCGATGTAGACCGCGGCTAGCACCATGAAGATAAACGCCTGCAGCAGGATGATCAGGATGTGGAACACGGCCCACGCCCAAGTCAACACTAGGGAAGCGGCGCCAGCCGCTAGCCCGCCGATCGTCAGCGCGGCAACCGATGCTAGCAGGCCCAGAAGCATGAAAACCAGTTCGCCGGCGTACATGTTGCCGAAAAGACGCATGCCCAGCGAGATGGGCTTCGCGAGCAGTTCGACGATGTTCAAGACTAGGTTAGGGATCCAGAGGATGGGGTTGGAGCCGAAGGGGGCGGTGAACAGTTCATGCAAGTAACCGCCGACACCTTTTGCCTTGAAGCTGAAGAAGATCACCAGGAAGAACACCGACCAGGACATTCCGAATGTCGTATTGATGTCAGTCGTCGGGACGGCCTTCCACGCCGAGAAACCCAAGCCATGCATGATCATCGCGACCCAATCGATGGGGACAAGGTCCATGGCATTCATCATGAACACCCAGACGAAAATTGTCAGGGCGAGGGGCGCGAGGAATTTTCGGCTGCCGGGAAAGACGTCCTTGATGGTGTTGTCGACGAATTCGACAATGAGTTCGATGAACCCTTGGAAACGTCCTGGCACGCCTCGGGTGGCGGTGCGTGCCACCAACCAAAAAGTGCCGATGCCGATGATCCCCATCAGCCAGCCCATGACGATGGTGTCGACGTTGAGCGTCCAGAACCCACCTTCGCCGAAGGTCACACGGAGATTGGTGAGGTGATGAGCAATGTAGCTGCTCGGAGTCAGATCTGTGCCTGCGGCCATGTTTTGTATGCTGTTGAAACCGTCAAAACAGAAAAATCAGCAAATATGCCATCAAGGCCGCGACAAATGCCCCGAGGAACGCAATCGCACTCTCAGCTGGCAGCGTCGCCATGCCGATTCCCAACAGGATCACGGCAACGACGATTCTGCACATCTCCGCCAGCAAAAAGCTTCTGAGCGGGCTCTCGGTTTTGCCTCGGCCTTGCAGCCAGTACGCCGCGCCGTATGCGATCGCGGCGAGCCCGGCAGAGGCGCCGCCCAGCAAGGCGGCGATGCCAACTGGATAGCTGCCCCAGACGAAAACCGCCCCGGCGATGATCGTCGTGCTCGCAGCTTGCAGCGCGAGCAAGCGCGCGAGCTGCCGGCTCATCGAGAACGCCTACCGGGGAAAACGCTGGATTCTACGACGGATAATCGGATGCGCCAAGACCTAGTCATGGCCTCGTTGACAGACGGGCAACCAAGTCGTCGAAATGATCATGGCTCGCATAACGAACCACAATCTTGCCGGTACCCCTTGTCCCGGGCTTGATCTCGACGCGAGTGCCGATGCGCTCGGAAAGTTCTTCTTCCAGGCGTGCGACATCGCGGTCTACTTTGCGTTTCGGTGGTGTCGTCGCATCTCTCAAAAGATTAGCGACGAGCTGTTCGGTCTCACGCACCGAGAGCCCTTTGGTCACGACTGTTCTGGCGGCTTCCGTCTGACGCGATGGGGAGAGCGCGAGCAGTGCACGAGCATGCCCCATGTCGATGTCTCCGCGGTCGAGCAGATCGCGGACCGACGGCGTGAGGCTCAACAGGCGCAACAGATTGCTGACGGCACTGCGAGAGCGACCGACGGCCTCCGCGGCCGCCTCGTGAGTCATGCGGAATTCGTCGATCAGTCGCTGGATACCCGCAGCCTCTTCGAGCGGATTGAGATCCTCTCGCTGGATATTCTCGATCAGCGCCATCGCGAGTGCCGCATTGTCGCCCACTTCTCGGACCACGACGGGAACGGCGGTCATACCCGCGATACGGGCCGCGCGCCAACGCCTTTCGCCCGCGATGATCTCGTAGTTGCCCGGCGACACCGAACGCACAAGAATGGGCTGCATCAATCCTTGGGCCTTGATGGAGCTGGCCAGGTCCTCCAGAGCAGATTGATCCATCCGTGTCCGCGGTTGATAGCGCCCTGGCGACAGTGCATCGATATCGACAGTCGCCAGTGTGTCGCCGGCGCCGCTTTGCTTAACGGGCTTTTCGGCCCCCAGCAACGCATCCAGACCGCGTCCGAGTCCACGCAGCTTTGCCATTAGGGTGTGGTCTCCAAGGTCGTCTCGCTGCGGGAGATCATCTCGCCGGCCAACGCCAGGTAGGCGAGGGCCCCTTTGGACCGGCGGTCCAAACCAAGCACGGGAACGCCATAGCTCGGTGCCTCTGCGAGGCGGATGTTTCTCGGCACGATGGTTCGGTAGACCTTGTCTCCGAAATGACTCATCAAATCGCGCGACACCTGTTGCGCCAATGTATTGCGTGGATCGTACATCGTGCGCAAGAGCCCTTCGATCTCCAGTTCTGGATTCAAATGTTCGCGCACCCGCTTCAGCGTTTCCACCAAGTCGCTCAGACCCTCGAGCGCATAATATTCACATTGCATAGGTATAAGAACCGCGTTGGCCGCGACCAGTGCGTTCACGGTCAGCAGATTCAGCGCAGGAGGACAGTCGAAGAAGACGTAGTCGTACTTTTCGAGGACCGGGTTCAGAGCAGTCTTCAGCCGGTCTTCGCGGTGATCCATATCGACGAGTTCCACCTCGGCACCTGCCAGTTCTCGGTTGGAGGGAATCAGGTCGTAACCCCCGACAGAGGATGAGACAGTAGCCTGCAGAACATCGCACTGGCCGAGTAAAACGTCATAAACCGTTGGTTTCGTGTTGCGCTTGTCGATGCCGCTGGCCATGGTTGCATTACCCTGCGGATCAAGATCGACCAGCAAGACGCGACGCTTCGCGGCGGCCAGGCTCGCTGCGAGATTGACCGTTGTGGTCGTCTTGCCGACGCCGCCTTTCTGATTCACGACGGCCAGAACGCGCGCACTCATTTTGATGCCTTTGTCATTATGACGAGGTGGCGTTGCGCGCCCAGACCGGGCACATCGGTTTTGACGACCTCCTGCACGCTCACCTCGGGCGGCAGATGGGAGAGTTCGTCGTGCGGGTAGGTGCCTTTCATCGCGAGCATGAGTCCGTCAGGTGCGAGGCATGAGACCGCGACGCGAGCAAAGAGCGGCGTTTCCGCGAATGCGCGCGAGACGACCGTGTCGAAAGGTCGCGCTGGCCGATGGTTCTCTATGCGCGCGCAGGCGACTTCAGCATTGTGCAGGCCCAATTCGATCACGACTTGGCGCAAAAACGCGCAGCGCTTTTGGCTTGCGTCCAGCATCGTGACGCGCCAATGCGGGCGCGCAATGGCGACCGGGATACCCGGCAAGCCTGCTCCGCTACCGATATCCAGGATACGGTCAGGGCGAATATGCGGCACGATCGCCAGACTGTCGAGGATATGGTCCGTCGCCATGCGCTCCGGATCCTGAATTGCGGTGAGATTGTAGACCTTGTTCCATTTAACAATCAGGTCGATGTACTGAACGAGTGCGGCGACCGCCTCTGCGGATGCGGCCACCCCAAGTTGGGGCAAGCCGCGCGCGATGATCTCACGATTCATCAAGCCGTCTGTCCAAGGACGCCGGAACGGCGCTTGAGATGGACCACCAACAGATTCATCGCGGCAGGCGTGATGCCGGAGATCCTCGCTGCCTGCCCTAGGGTTTCAGGCCGCTGCTTCGCCAACTTCTGACGAACTTCGGTCGAAAGCCCCGGCACCGCACCGTAGTCGATGTCTTCGGGCAAGCGCCAAGTCTCGTACCGTTTCTGGCGCTCTACCTGCTCTTGCTGCCGATCGACATATCCTTGATATTTGGTGGATATTTCGACCTGCTGGGCAACGTCAGCGGTCATCGTTTCCGCCTCGGGGATCCAGTGCGCGATATCGGCGAACGACATGCCGGGGCGTTTGACGATCTCCGCGAGCGTTATGTCGCGTGCGCCCCCGTCAGGGAATAAGCGCGTAGCCAGTTCCGAGGGAAGGGCTTTGGCACCGAGTCGGGTACCCTTCAGGTGTCCGAGGGTACGCTCGATCGCGTCTCGGCGGCGCTGATAACTGACCCAGCGCGCCTCGTCCACCACTCCGAGGCGGCGCCCGATTTCTGTCAGCCTGAGATCCGCATTGTCTTCGCGAAGACTGAGTCGGTACTCGGCTCTACTCGTGAACATCCTGTACGGCTCGTTGACCCCTCGGGTGACGAGATCGTCGACCAATACACCCAAATACGCTTCGTCACGCCTGGGAGACCACCCGTCGAGACCCCGGGCAGAGCGCCCGGCGTTCATTCCGGCCAGCAGGCCCTGCGCGGCCGCCTCCTCGTAACCGGTCGTGCCATTGACCTGGCCGGCAAGGAAGAGACCACGGATTGCTTTCGACTCCAAAGTCGCGGAGAGAGCACGCGGATCGAAATAATCGTATTCGATGGCATAGCCGGGACGCAGCACATGTGCGTTCTCCAGGCCTGCGATCGAGCGTACAGCGGCGACTTGCACGTCGTAGGGCAAGCTCGTGGAGATTCCGTTGGGGTAGATCTCGTGGGTACCTAGCCCCTCGGGCTCGAGGAAGATCTGATGAGCGTCTTTCTGGGCGAATCGAACCACCTTGTCTTCGATGGACGGGCAGTATCTCGGCCCAATGCCCTCGATGACTCCGGTGAACATGGGCGAGCGGTCCAACCCTCCCCGGATGATGTCGTGGGTGCGCTCGTTCGTGTGGGTGATCCAGCAAGGCAGTTGCCTCGGATGCATCTCGGCGGAACCGAGGAACGAGAACACCGGCGAAGGCTCATCCCCGGGCTGGACTTGCATGCCTGAAAAATCGATGGTTCTGCCGTCGAGGCGGGGAGGGGTCCCCGTCTTCAGGCGACCGACGGGAAGTGCGAGCTCACGCAATTTTTCGGACAGCGTCATCGACGCGGGATCGCCTGCCCGACCAGCCTGGTAGTTTTCGAGACCGACATGCACACGCCCCGCCAAGAATGTGCCTGCAGTAAGGACGACGGCACGCGCGCCGAAGCGCAGCCCCAGTTGGGTGGTCACACCCGTCACATGCTCGCCCTCGAGGATGAGGTCTTCCACGGCCTGCTGAAACAGCTTCAAGTGGGTTTGATTCTCTAACCGACGACGAATGGCCGCGCGATAAAGGACTCGATCCGCTTGAGCGCGCGTGGCCCGGACGGCAGGGCCTTTACTTGCGTTTAGGATCCGGAACTGGATACCCGCTTCGTCCGTAGCGATGGCCATCGCACCCCCGAGGGCATCGACTTCCTTGACCAGATGCCCCTTGCCAATGCCGCCGATGGAAGGGTTGCAAGACATCTGACCCAACGTGTCGAGATTGTGTGTGAGGAGGAGGGTAGAGCAACCCATTCGTGCGCTGGCCAGGGCGGCCTCGGTACCGGCATGCCCGCCACCGACCACAATCACATCGAAACGCTCGTCGAACATGGGAGTCCTCGACCTCTTGAACCTCGCGCTGTTTCACGTGAAACAACCAACGGGCGCGCAGTATAGCTTCAGGAAGTATGGATTGCGAGACGACGCCAGGAACTACTTGCCAATGCAGAACTTCGCGAAAATCTCTCCAAGTATATCGTCCGCGACCACTTCACCCGTGATCTCGGACAGAGCTCCTTGGCACAACCTTAACTCCTCCGCCGCAATTTCAGGCTCCGACAAAGCCTCCACCGCCCGCGAGAGAGCCTCTCGCGCTCCGCGCAGCGCCCGAAGCTGCCGTTCGCGCGCCGCGAATGCGCTCTCTACCTCGCCGCCGTCGCATCCGAAAGACACGAGGGCACGCCGCAACTCTTCTAGTCCCGCGCCCGTCCTTGCCGACAGCCACACGTGAACCCCGTCGCTGCGCGTTTCCGTACCGGGCTGTCGTCCGACCAAGTCGATCTTGTTATGGACCCAAACACGACGAGTCTCTGCGGGTAGACGACCGAGCATCTCGTCGTCGAGTCGCAGAGAAGACGACTCATCCACCACCACCACAAGCACGTCCGCTGTGGCGACAGCCCCCCACGTGCGCTCAATACCCAGTTCCTCCACCGGATCTTCCGTACACCTGAGCCCGGCGGTATCCACCACTTGAACGGGAATGCCATCGATCTGGACGACCTCCTTGACGAGATCGCGCGTCGTACCCGGGATGGGCGTCACAATCGCGACGTCATCATTACATAACCCATTGATTATGCTAGATTTTCCTGAGTTTGGAGGGCCAACGAGGGCAATACTGATTCCCTCGCGCAAGATCTTGCCGACCGTTCCAGCCCGCTCCGCGCTGGCGAGCGCCCCTACGAGCGTCTTCAGACGATCACCCACACCGGCTTCGCCGAGGAAGTCTATCCCCTCTTCCGGAAAGTCTAGCGCGCCCTCGAGCAACACCCTCAGCGCCATCAGTTCCTCTTGAAAGCGAGCGACCCTTCGAGAGAACTCCCCCGTAAGCGTTCTGGCAGCGCTCTTGGCTGCCTGATCGGTACGGGCGACGATAAGATCCGCGACCGCCTCAGCTTGTGCCAAATCGAGCCGGCCATTCAAGAAGGCCCTCTTGGTGAACTCGCCGGCCTCGGCCAGACGGGCCCCCAGATCGAGGCAACGCCTGAGCACCTGGTTGATGACGACAGGGCCCCCATGGCCCTGGAGTTCCAACACGTCCTCGCCCGTATAGGAGCGCGGTGCGGAAAACAGCAGCCCTATGCCCTCGTCGATCGTGCCGTCATCCGCATCGAGAAAGCGGACCAGACAAGCTCTCCGGAGCGGCAACGACCTGCCACAGAGCACCCGTGCGATCTGGGTCGCGCGCGGTCCGGAAACCCGGACTACGCCAATACCTCCCACCCCCGGCGGCGTTGCTATCGCCGCGATGGTATCAGCGACGTCCATGGGCAGGCGCAGCCTGTTCCATCCTCCGCGTGATGTGCCACTGCTGCGCAATCGACAAAATGTTGTTCACTAGCCAGTAAAGGACCAGGCCTGCGGGAAAGAAGAAGAAAAAGACACTGAAGGCGATCGGCATGATCTTCATGATCTTCGCCTGAATGGGATCGGGGGGTTCCGGATTGAGGCGCGTCTGAATGATCATGGTCGCTCCCATCAGGATGGGAAGAATGAAATACGGATCGGTCGCCGCCAGATCCTTGATCCAACCGAAGAACGGCGCTTGCCGCAACTCGAAACTCGCCAACAAAACCCAGTAAAGCGCAATAAAAACAGGGATTTGTACGAGAATCGGAAGACATCCGCCCAGCGGGTTGATCTTCTCTGTCTTGTACATTTCCATCATCGCCTGTTGCATGCGCTGACGGTCGTCCCCGTACTGTTCCTTCAGTCGCTGCATCTTGGGCGCCAAGACTCGCATCTTCGCCATGGACCGATAACTCGCTGCGGACAACGGGTAAAAGATGAGCTTGATCAGGCAAGTCAGCAGGATGATTGCCACACCCCAGTTGCCTACCCAGGCATACAAGTTCTTGAGCACCCAGAACAAGGGCGCTGCAATGATGGTGAGCCAGCCGTAATCGACCGTGAGTTCTAGTCCGGGTGCGATGGTCGCGAGTTTGTCTTGGTCCTGGGGGCCCGCGTACAGCGTTACTTCTTGAACCAATGTGCCGTCCGTACCCTGCGCCGCCAAGGGAACGATGACGCCCGCTGTGTACAGATCGCCGTCGACCTTCTTGGTATAAAACTCACGTGCAATAGGCGGCTGGACTATCCAAGCACTCACGAAATAATGCTGCACGAGGCCTATCCACCCCTCGTTCGCGGTCTTCGGGTACGTCACCTTGCCCTTTTCGATATCACCAAAGGCAACCTTCTGGAACTTGTTCAGCTCTGTGTAGACCGCCACGCCCGTGTAGGTCGGCAGCATGGCAGAGTCGCCTTCGGGCGGTGTACTATCGCGAAGCACTTGATAGTACGCGTATATTTGTCGCGGCGACGCGCCCCCGGCAGTTCGAAGTTCCTGCCTGATCCGAACGGAGTAACTGCCGCGTTCGAAGACGAAGACCTTACTGGTCACGCTGCCATCGGAGGCGGTGCTTTCGAGACGCACCTCGAGTACCTGCTGCCCATCTTGGAGCTTGTACTCCCGGGCAGCCGCCGTGAACTTGGAGTTGTGGTTGGGCAATCCTTCCCCGATCAGCCCGCTTTGCGCCACGTATGTCCGCTGCGGCCCGCGTTCGAGCAGCACGAAATTCTTGGAGGTGTCCACCGTGCCCCGATGTTTGGGCAACTCGATGTGCTTGATCGTCCCGCCGATGGTGTCGATCTGAACGTTCAACACATCCGTGAAGACTTGAATGGTCTCCCCGTCCTGTCCCTTTTGAGTCGTCGCAGCTGGGCCCGTATTGAGGATAGGCGCGTCGAGGGCCTTGGTCGGACCGGAAGGAACATCAGCCGCCGGCGTCTTTGTGCCCGGCTGGGCGGGCGTAGCCGTAGCCGGCTGCGGAGGCCGGCTTTCTCGCTGCCATGCTTCGAACAGCATGAACATCGAGAAAAAAAAGATCATCGCGAGTATGAGACGTTGCGTATCCATTGTTCAGTTCGCTTACGGGACCGGGTCGTGACCGCCGCAATGCCAAGGATGGCAACGCAACAGACGTCTAATCGCTAGCCATGTACCACGAAGCACGCCATAGCGGCCTATCGCTTCGTGTGCGTACTCGGAGCACGAGGGATAGAAACGACAAACGGGGCCAATCAGGGGACTGATCGCGTAGCGATATGCGCGAAGCAACCACAAAGCGATCTTGGTCATGGTCCTAACGGTGAAACAAAATCTCCAACTCCTGCCGCGCGTCTAGCAGGCTGGGATGCTTATAAGGCTGGATCAGCGAGACGAAGAAATCGACGGACGCCAACTCGCCTCGCTGGTGCCGAAAAACTTCGCGTACGCATCGTTTCATGCGGTTACGGTCTACCGAACTTCTTAGAACCTGTTTCGCCACGCGAACCAGAATGCGGGCGTATCCGACCTCATTGTGAATGCGGCGGACCACGAACCATCGTCCGCGCGTTCTGGCGGCATTTCGGAGCTTGACCGCCTGCTCGTCACTGGTCACCCGCGCCGTGCGTGGGAGCCGGTTCCGAGGCTTCACACTGCCAAGCGTGTTCGACCTTTGGCGCGACGAGCACGCAGTACGGCACGTCCACCGGGTGTTTTCAGGCGGGCTCGAAACCCGTGCGTCCTCGTGCGACGCGTTTTGGAGGGCTGGTATGTGCGCTTCATCGCGTCACTCCGTTAATTAAAAAGCCTCGTATTAGACATTCCGACGCAAAGTCCTGTCAATCGACAAACTCTGTCCCTAGCTTGGTAGCACCACGGATTCACCGCACCGCTACTGCCTGGTGCTTGTGGATAACCACAGGTGAAAAGCGATAGAATCGACAGTCCCGCGCCACGAATCGGCCATCAGAGCCGCGCGTCACACCGAGACCCTTGTCATCCCATGAGCAGCTTCTGGCGTTCCTGCCTCGAATATTTTCAGCGCGAACTGACGCCGCAGGAATTTTCCGCCTGGATCAAGCCTATTCGCTTTACCCGAACCGAAGAATCGGTTCTTCTGGAAGTACCCAATAGACTGGCATTGCGCTGGATCAAGGACACCTACCTGAGCCGGATCCAGCTGCTCGCCGACGAGCATTTCTCCACGCCCACGACAATATCGGTGAACTTACTCCCCCGGCCTGTAGAGAGCGTCCCTACGCCGGCTCCTGCCGAACCTGCGACCCCTCGAGTTGTGTCGCCGTCGATGCAGGCGCAGTCAGCAGCGAGTGATGCGTCCCGGCTCAACCCCGCCTACACATTCGAAACTTTCGTGACGGGTCGCGCAAATCAGCTCGCGCGCGCGGCAGCGATTCAGGTCGCGGACAGTCCCGCCACCTCGTACAACCCGCTTTTCATATACGGCGGCGTCGGCCTGGGCAAGACGCACTTGCTCCATGCTGTCGGCAACCTCGTGAGGGAACGCACACCGAACGCCAAGATCCGCTATCTGCATGCCGAGCAGTATGTTTCCGACCTCGTCCGTGCTGTGCAACACCGATCGTTCGACCAGTTCAAGCGCTATTACCAATCACTCGATTTGCTGCTCATCGACGACATACAGTTCTTCGCCGATAAGAACCGAACTCAGGAAGAATTCTTTTACACTTTCAACGCCCTCCTCGAATCCCGGCGTCAAATCGTGATCACATGCGACTCCTTTCCAAAAGAGATCGCCGGGATGGAAGACCGCCTGAAGACTCGCTTCGGCTGGGGCCTCACGGTCTCTGTGGAGCCACCCGACCTCGAAATGCGGGTGGCCATTCTGCTGAAGAAGGCCGAACTCGAGAACGTCATTCTCGACCAGCCCGTGGCCTTCTTCATTGCTCAGCAAGTGCCCTCCAACGTTCGTGAACTCGAAGGGGCATTGAAGCGCGTACTGGCGTTCTGCCGGTTCTCCGGTCAACCGTTGCGCATCGATACCTGCAAAGAAGCACTGCGCGATCTCATTGCTGTCCAGAGTCGCCAAGTAACCATCGACAATATCCAACGCACCGTTGCCGAGTACTACAAGATCAAGGTCTCAGAAATGTACTCGAAGAAACGCAGTCGCCTGATCGCACGTCCGCGCCAGATTGCAATGGCGCTCGCCAAGGAACTCACACCTTTGAGCTTGCCCGACATTGGCGAGGCGTTCGGCGGCAGAGACCATACGACTGTACTTCACGCTTGCCGCAAAGTGGCTGAGTTGCGGACGACCAATTCAGACATTACGCGCGATTTCAACTCGCTTCTGCAAGTGTTGAGAAACTGATGACAGCTTGGGTACAAAGTGTGGATAAGCCGGGCGTTTCCTTCATCGCAACATTTCATACAGAATTCATGCACAGGCCATACACGTATTCTCCCGCACTGGCAGAGGGGATTTTTTCCCTACGTTTGAATCGCTTGGCCAGTTATCCCAAATTTTCAGCGATGCCTACCACTACTACTATTTCGGATAAGAAATGAAGTTATTGGAATGCTCGCGCGACGAACTGTTGGCCCCTCTTCAAACCGTAAGCGGTATCGTCGAACGTCGCCATACGCTGCCAATCCTGTCCAACGTTCTGCTCGAAAAAGGGAATGACGGATTGACGCTGCTGGCTACCGACCTAGAGATTCAGATCTGTAGCAGATCCCAGATCAGTTCCGGATCGGACACCACCACGATAACGACCTCCGCACGCAAGCTCCAAGACATCCTGCGCGCGTTGCCCGCAGATGCGAAAGTCAGTATCGAGAGCAACGCCAATCGACTTCAACTCAAGTCAGGGCGCAGCCGGTTTACCCTCCAGGCATTGCCGCCCGAAGATTTTCCCCGACTGGCCGCCGGCGCCGAAGTGGTCGATGAAGTGACCTTGACCCAAAAGGCGCTTCGTTCATTGCTGCTGCTCGTGCAGTACTCGATGGCCCAGCAGGACATCCGTTACTACCTCAACGGCTTGTTGCTCTGCCTGGAAGAACGGGAACTACGTGTGGTTGCAACAGACGGCCATCGCCTGGCGTTTGCCAAAACATCCCTGGATGAAGATCATTCTCGCCAGGAAGTCGTTCTGCCGCGCAAGGCCGTGCTAGAGCTTTGCAAATTGCTCCAAGACACCGACGACCCGATCCGCATCGGGCTTCTCGGCAATCAGGTGAGGTTCAATTTCGGTTCAGTCGAGCTGGTCACGAAGATCGTCGACGGCAAGTTCCCCGACTACGGCCGAGTGATTCCAACGGGACACCAGAACCTGATTACGGTCGAGCGCACTGCGTTGCTCCAGGCTTTGCAACGAACAGCGATTCTTTCCAACGACAAGTTTCGCGGGGTACGTTGGGTTCTCACCGAAAACAGCCTTCGAGTTTCGTGCACCAATACCGAGCAAGAAGAGGCGCAGGAAGAACTGGAACTTCAGTACTCCGGACCTGCCATCGACATCGGTTTCAATGTCAATTACCTACTTGACGTCCTCAATGCATTGGCCGGGACACATGTCCGCTGTGCTTTCGGCGATGCAAGCAGCAGTGTCTTGATGACGGATCCGACGCTCGAGAACTTCAAGTACGTCATTATGCCGATGCGCATCTAACCGAGATTGGCTGGGTCTATGCAGAGTGAAAGCGAAGTACCGCGCTCCCGAGAGGACGCAGACTACGGTGCCGACAGCATCAAGATACTCAAAGGCCTGGAGGCCGTGCGTAAGCGTCCGGGCATGTACATCGGAGACACCCACGACGGTACCGGGCTCCATCACATGGTGTTCGAGGTAGTCGACAACGCCGTCGACGAGGCCTTGGCCGGTTACTGCAACGAGATTGTCGTGACCATCCACCCGGACAACTCGATCAGCGTCACCGATAACGGGCGCGGGATTCCCACTGCAATCAAAGAAGACGACGAACTCAAGCGCTCAGCGGCCGAGATCGTGATGACGGAACTGCACGCGGGAGGGAAGTTCGACAGCAACTCCTACAAGGTCTCGGGAGGCTTGCACGGAGTCGGAATATCCGTTGTGAACGGTTTGTCTGACTGGTTGCGGCTGACCATACGCCGTGACGGACAAACTCACTTCGTCGAGTTTCGAAACGGTATCCCGACGGAACCCCTTAAAGCGATCGGCAAGACAGAAAAGCGCGGCACAGAGGTTCATTTCTTGGCTAGCGTAGCCATTTTCGAGCACGTCGAATATCACTACGACATATTAGCTCGTCGCCTGCGTGAACTCTCGTTCCTGAACGATGGTGTCAACATAAAGCTCGTCGACCAGCGGCATGCCAAGGAAGAGGTGTTCGCCTTCGCGGGAGGTGTGCGCGGATTCGTCGAGTTCATGAATCGAAGCAAGAGTGTGCTGCATCCCAATGTCTTTTACGCACGTGCCGAGAAAGACGGCATCGTCGTCGAGACAGCGATGCAATGGAACGACTCTTATCAAGAGTCGGTTCAATGTTTCACCAACAATATTCCGCAGCGCGACGGCGGCACGCATTTAACGGGATTGCGCGCTGCGATGACGCGCACTTTGAATCAGTTCATCGAAGCCAACGAGTACGCGCGCAAGGCCAAAGTGGAAACCAGCGGAGACGACATGCGCGAAGGTCTATGCGCGGTGTTGTCCGTGAAGGTTCCGGAACCGAAGTTCTCGTCGCAGACCAAGGACAAACTCGTCTCGTCCGAGGTGCGTCCCGTCGTCGAGGAAGTTGTCGCGGAGAAGCTCGCGGAGTTTCTTCTCGAGCGGCCCAACGATGCCAAGATCATCGTGTCGAAGATCATAGAGGCAGCGAGAGCACGCGAAGCCGCCAGGAAAGCTCGGGAGATGACGCGCCGAAAGGGCGTGCTCGATTCATTCGGACTGCCAGGTAAGCTCGCCGATTGCCAGGAAAAAGATCCTACGAAGTGCGAGCTCTACATCGTCGAGGGCGACTCGGCAGGAGGATCCGCCAAACAGGGTCGTGACCGAAAGTTCCAGGCGATATTGCCGCTCAAGGGCAAGATTCTGAATGTCGAGCGCGCCCGATTCGACAAGCTGCTTTCCTCGCAGGAGATCTCGACCCTGATCACAGTACTGGGCGCGGGGATCGGAAAAGAAGAATACAACCCGGACAAGCTTCGCTATCACCGCGTCATCATCATGACCGACGCAGATGTCGACGGGTCGCACATCAGGACATTGTTGTTGACGTTCTTCTATCGCCAGATGCCCGAATTGGTTGAACGCGGCCACATATATATTGCGCAGCCTCCGCTCTACAAGATCAAGCATGGTCGCCAGGAGCGCTATCTCAAGGACGATCACGAACTCAAAGAGTACTTGCTCGGGCTTGCGCTCACCGACGCGGAACTCGTTCCCAGTCCGGGCCAGCCGCCTCTCAACGGGGAGGCGCTTGCGAAAGTTGCAAGAGAGTTCTTTCTGGCAGAGGCAGTCATTGAACGGGTGCGCCGTCTGATCGATGAGAAAGTGCTCTACGCCATCCTCAAGGGAACGGCCATCGACTTGAGCGACAAGATGGCCGCCGATGACAGTGCAGCGCGCTTGCAGCAAGCCCTCCAGCATTCCGGTATCAAGATCTCGCCGCGTTACGACGAGGCGAGCGAGCGATGGGCCTTGGAGATCGGACGCATGCAGCACGGCAATCGCCGTGTTACTCGATTGGACGCCGACTTTCTAATCAGCGGCGACTACGAGCAGATCACCAGGACAGGTCAACTGATTCACGGGTTGCTCGGTCCGGGAGCGAGTGTGCGTCGCGGCGACCACAGCCGGCCTGTCGAGGAGTTCAAGGAGGCGCTCGACTGGTTGCTCGACGAAGTGAAGAACACTGTCGGCATCCAGCGCTACAAGGGGCTCGGAGAGATGAACCCGGAGCAACTTTGGGAGACGACGATGGATCCATCGACCCGGCGCTTGTTGCGCGCTCAGATCGAGGACAGCATCGCCGCCGATGAAATCTTCACGACGCTCATGGGCGATATGGTCGAGCCTCGGCGAGCATTTATAGAAACCAACGCATTGGGCGTACGCAACCTCGATGTGTGATCCGTTTGACTACGTAGCGAGCACTGCTGAACAATGAAAAGCCGTAACGTTCCCACTTCGGGCCCCCGTTTTGTTCGTCGCCGTTCACCGATCCATGGTTATGGTCTGTTCGCCAGACGCCCGATTCCGAAAGGCACCCGCCTGATGGAGTATGTCGGCGAACTGATCAATGCCGACCAAGCCGAAGGTCGCTACCCCGAGGTCGATATCCCGCCCCATACGTTTCTTTTCGACGCCGAAGATGACATGTACATCGATGGCGGCGTCGGAGGAAATTCATCGCGGTTCGTCAACCATTCCTGCAAGCCGAACTGCGAGGCTGTGCAGGATGGAAAGCGGATCTTCGTCGAAACGATCCGAGCGATCCGGCCGGGCGAGGAATTGTTCTACGACTACTGCATCACGCTCGACGAGCCCCACAATGCGGCTGCCAAGAAAAAGTGGATCTGCAAGTGTGGCGCCCCGAACTGTCGGGGACATATGCTGGGCAAGAAGCGTTGAACGCTAGCTTGCCCGACGTCGGGTGCGGGTTGCTGTCGTAGTAGGCTCGCCGTCACCGGAAGAGGCTGCGGACTTGCTGGCGCGAGGCTGAAACTCGAAGCCGATTCCGCCGCCCGCATTCTTTACCAAGTAGGCGCGGAACGGCCGGCCTTTCTTAGAGATGAAGCGGGGCAGCAGGTCGGTTCGACCCTCTTGCAGCAGCTTCTGCAATTGCGCGCGCTCGATGGGCTGCTGCAGGATGATGCGGCTTACCCGGAAATCGCACGCCTTGTCCGGGCCGACCGCGCGCTCGCAAATATAGCCGCTGCCGTGCTCGTAGACGCTCGCATTGCATTTTGGACAGCTGCCTATCGCTTCTTGCGTGCTGAAATCCGGCTTGGTCTCGCCGCCTTCGCCATCCAGATTTTGGCCGAAATCGAATTCCGCCTTGTGCTCGTCGTTTAGCCGCATGGACGCTGCAAAGGGGCGTCCCTGACGGCTTCGGAATCCCGTCAGCGGACCGATGCGCTTGTCGCGAATCAGTTGCTCCACTTCTTCCAATGCCCACTCGCGCCCGGCGGTGACCTTCCAGATCGAGAAATCGCACGCCTGGCACTGAAACTTGCGATAGTTTTCCTGAACGATGCCGCCGCACTTCGGACAGGGAACGTCAAGCGTGGCAAACGCAGTATCGGGAATATCCCCGTTCTTGATGCGAGACACCAGATCCTGCGTGACGGCAGTGATGTGCTCCATGAAGAGCGGTCGTGCCAGCTTGCCGAGCTCCATCTGCTTGAGCTTGAACTCCCAATCTCCAGTCAGTTCCGGAGAGGTCAGTTCGGTCACGCCAAAGTGACGCAGAGCGAAGAGCAAGGAGAAAGCCTTGGGCGTGGGCACTAGCTCTCGCCCTTGGCGTATGACGTACTCTTCGCTGATCAATCCTTCGATGATGGCTGCTCGGGTGGCCGGCGTACCCAATCCCTTGGCGTCCATCGCTGCTCGCAACTCGCCGTCTTCCACGAGCTTGCCCGCACCTTCCATGGCGGACAAGAGGGTGGCTTCCGAATACCGTGCAGGTGGCCGAGTCTGCTGAGCGACTGCGTTCACTTCCTCTGCGAGAGGTTTTTCTCCGCGCTCGACGGCGATGAGTCGCGCATCTTCCACCTGTGCTTCCCGGCCATAGACGGTAAGCCAGCCGGGTTTCTGAAGGACCTTGCCCTCGCTCTTGAAATGATGCTCTTCGACGACGGTGATTCGAGTCGTCTGAAAGTATTCGGCAGCGGGATAGAAAACAGCCAAGAATCGCCGCACGACCAGATCGTAGAGTTTCTGCTCGGGTTCGGAGAGAGACTTCGGCAACTGCAGCGTCGGAATGATGGCGAAGTGATCCGAAATCTTGCTGTTGTCGAAAATTCGCTTGTTGGGCTTGACCCATTCCTTGGAAAGAATTTCGGCCGCGAACGAGGCGTAAGGCGTAGCATTCTCGTCGACCGGCGCCTTCTTTCCCTTGGCCGCTTCTTGCGATTCGCCCCCGAACATCGCGAGCGTGCTGCGTACGGTACCGAGGTAATCCTCAGGCAGCGCCCGCGCGTCCGTTCGGGGATAGGTCAATACCTTGTGCCGCTCGTACAGCGCCTGGGCGATGGCCAAAGTGCTCTTTGCCGAGAAACCGAAACGGGCGTTTGCCTCACGCTGCAGACTCGTCAAGTCGAACAGCAAGGGCGAGAGCTGAGTCGAAGGCTTGCTCTCTTCTGTGACCGTGCCGATCTTGCCAGCGCATAGGGCGACGATCCGGTCAGCGTCTTCTCTGCGCCATATCCGCTCGGGACGGCGCTCGGCATCGTCGTCTTTGCGGAATTGCGGGTCGAACCATCGGCCTTCGTAGTGGCCAGCCTTAGCCGCGAAGCGCCCGTGCACTTCCCAGTAGTCGCGCGACCTGAACGCCCGGATCTTCTCTTCGCGCTCGATCAACACCACCAGGGTTGGCGTCTGGACTCGTCCGACAGTGGTCTTGTAGAAGCCGCCTTCCTTCGAGTTGAAGGCGGTCATGGCGCGCGTGCCGTTGATTCCGATCAGCCAATCCGCCTCGGAGCGGCACTTTGCCGCATCCGACAAAGGAAGCATGTCGCTGTCCGAACGCAACGACGCGAAACCTTCCCGAATCGCGGCGGGCGTCATCGACTGCAGCCAGAGGCGCTGAATCGGCTGCTTGGCTTTGCAGTACTGAACGATGTAACGGAAGATGAGTTCGCCCTCGCGGCCTGCGTCGCAGGCGTTGACCAAGGTGGTCACGTCTTTGCGCTTGAGCAGCTTGGCGAGCAACTTCAGCCTCGCTTCGGACCGAGCGATCGGCTGCAGGTCGAAGTGTGGCGGTATGACAGGAAGATTATTGAAAGACCACTTCCCTCGTTTGACCTCGAAGCCCTCGGGCACGGTCAGTTCGAGCAGATGGCCTACTGCGGAAGTGATGATCCGGTCATCGCTCTCGAAGTAATCGTCATGACGAGCGAATCCGCCGAGGGCTCGGGCTATATCCCCCGCGACAGAAGGCTTTTCGGCAATGATCAGCGTTTTGCCCATGTGCGAACGAGCCCTCCGGTTCCGGCTGGCGGCAAAGAGCGGCAGATGATAAGAACAATCACAAGCGAAGGCAAGGAACAGTCCTGTTCAATACGTACGAGGAGGTTCAGGGAAGGGTGCCTGTGTTACCTCAGGCGTTCATATCTTCCGTCGGGCAGGCGGCAAATCCACTCATCGAGTTCCAGTTGCATGAGCAGCGGCAGCAACTCGTCGGCCCCCATGCGAACGATAACGGCGAGTGTGTCCACGTCGCAGGGCTCGTAGCCCAATGCGGCTAAGAGCTCCGACGCAGCACCCACAGGCGGCTCGACAGGGGCAGTGGGTACCGGAGCGGCGACTTGCAGCCCAAGCTCCTCCAGAATGTCTCTGGCGGTCTCCACCAGTTTCGCGCCCTGCTTGATGAGATGATGGCAGCCTCGACTCAGGGGCGAATGTATCGATCCAGGGATGGCGAAAACATCTCGTCCCATGTCGGCGGCGAGGCGAGCGGTGATCAGCGATCCGCTTGCCATTGCAGCCTCAACGACAAGGCACCCGCGAACGAGTCCACTGATGATCCGGTTTCTGCGCGGAAAGTTGGCCGCGACCGGCGGCGTGCCCAAGGGAAACTCTGACAAGATCAGGCCACGACTCGCAAGCAGCTCGAAGAGCCTTGCATTCCGGCGCGGATACACGACGTCGATACCGGCGCCGAGCACGGCGACCGTCGAGCCGCTTCCATCGATCGCTGCTTCATGAGCAGCGGCATCGATGCCCAGAGCCAGGCCACTCACCACGCAGATTCCGGCTGTCGACAGTTCCCGTGCGAACGCCTTCGCGTTGCGCATTCCCTGCATGGTGGCATTGCGGCTGCCTACGATCGCAATGGTTGGCCTCTGGAGCAATTCCAGTCGCCCCTTCGCATAGAGCACGGGAGGGGCACCAGCCGTTTCCCGCAGAAGGGCCGGATACCGCGGGTCGTCCGGCGTGAGGATGAAATGATCCTCGGCACGGGCAAAGTCTAGGGCTGCCCGCAAGCGAGAGTCGTTCTCCCCGTGCGCGATCGACTTGGCGACCTCGCTGTCGACGAAGCCCATCAGGACTTCGGCCGATTGCTTGACGACTTCGGACGGGCTGCCAAACGCGTCCAGCAACCGACGCCAGCCGGCGCTGGTCAGCCCCGGTGACAGGCTCAAACGCAGCCAGTGCGCCAGGGAGGGATGCGGGTCTGCCACTGCTGGCGGAAATCCTGCGCTCAGGGAATCATCCGGGACGCGAAATCAGGGATTTTGCACCCGATCGAGCACATGGATGGGTGCTGTCGCCTGCATGACGAGTGCGTAAGAAACCTTCTCGAAGGTCCGGAATACGAACACGAGACCATGTCGTTCCGGGGGCAGATTTGTTTCCGGGGCAGGCGGTGCTGCCTGGTCCCCGCGACCCGTGGGGCCGGTACGGCCCCAGAGCGGGGTATCGCGAAAACCCGTCAGCGGTTGTGCATAGCGAATGTTCGTGGCGCTCTCCGCGCTGCGGAATACCGCGAGCACGTTTCCGACTTCCAGGCCATCGCGGGTTCCGCGGTTCAACGTAATTACGCTGTTCGTGCCGACCTCGGACAATCCGCCGTAAGCCGAGATCACGCGACCCTGGACGCTTTTCTCCGGCGCGCGCGGCACATAAGTGACGAACGAAGGGGGTGGTGCGGCGAACATGCGGTCGCCAACATACATCTCCTGGTTCGACTTGACGATCTCGAGCAGCGTGACCTCGCCCTCTCGAACCACTCGGGCATCGCCCAGGTAGACCGCTTGCAGCCCCAGGGCCTCTTTGCTGTCGGGATCGACGAGAGCTTCTCCCGGTCGGAAGACTTGCCAGAACTGGCCGACTTTGCCGTTGATTCCGCGCGCGTAAGCCCGGCTGCCGGCACCCACCACCATTCGGTTCTCTTCGGTTGCGACGATCCTGGGCGCACTCTCGAGCGTGGCCTGATCGATCACCAGCGGCTGGGTGAGGAACGGTTCGATGGAGGCAGGCGGAATCGCCGGGATGGCTTCGGACTCGCGGGGCTCGACCCGGACGCGCGGCGTGAGAGCCACGGTTTCGCTCTTGACGATGCGAGCGCGGCCCGCGGCCCGATCCAAGACCACAACATCGCCAGGGTAAATGCGATGCGGATTCCTGATCTGGTCTTTATTCAGCTCGAACAGCTGCGGCCACCGCCATGGATCTTTCAGGAATCGCCCCGATATTCCCCACAGTGTGTCTCCGGGGACGACCACATAGCGATCGGGTGCACCGGGATCGATGGTCGGCTGGGCTGCCAGGGCGCTGCTCCCTGCATGTCCGAGCAGCAGCACGAGGCCTATAATGAACGACTTGCGCATAGCAGCCCCCCTTGATGAGGCATTGACGGGCAACGATGGCCCCAGTTTTTCAGAACTCGGTTTAAATTGTGCATTTAGCCACCTAAATTAGCAAGCATTTATGGCACTGCTCACCATTCTGCAATACCCTGATCCCCGGCTGCACAACACGGCAGCGCCTATCGTCCAGGTCGACGATTCGGTTCGATCGCTCATCGCCGACATGGCTGAAACCATGTACGCGGCACCTGGCGTCGGATTGGCGGCGACGCAAGTCGACGTGCATCGGCAATTGATCGTGATCGACGTTTCGCCAACGCACGATCAGCTGAAGGTCTTCATCAATCCCGAGATCCTGGAGTCCCGGGGCGCTTCGGGCGTCGAGGAGGGATGCCTGTCGGTACCGGGCGTCTACGACAAGGTGCAGCGCGCGGCCTGGATCCGGGTGCGTGCCCTGGATGCCAAGGGTGCGCCTTTCGAGCTTGAAGCCGAGGGATTGCTGGCCGTATGTATTCAACACGAAATGGATCATTTGAAAGGCAAGGTCTTCGTCGAGTACCTGTCGCCACTGAAGCGTAATCGCATCCTTACCCGCCTGCGAAAACACGAAAAACGCGCAGGCTGAGCGGTTTTCCAGCGCTGCCGAACGGCGGACTGGTTCCGATATCGGCCCTTATGCGCGCAAACTCAACGGCTGCAGCGGATTAAACGCCCATTGCCTCGGGCGGTACGACCCGTATCCGCCTCCAATTCAACAATGAGTTCGCATTCATGCGTCTGATCTTTGCTGGTACGCCGACCTTCGCAGCGGTGGTGTTGCAGGACCTACTTGCTCACGCATACGACGTTGTGTCAGTGCTTACTCAGCCCGATGCGACGGCAGGGCGCGGCTTGCAGTCGAAGCATAGTCCAGTCAAGCAGGTCGCCCTGGATCATGGCATCGCGCTGCAGCAGCCAGCGACGCTAAAGAACAACGACGGTACGATCGCAGATTTGGCCGCGTTGCGGCCGGACGTCTTCGTCGTCGTCGCATACGGCCTCATTCTTCCCCCGCCGGTTTTGGCCATACCGAGGCTGGGCTGCTTGAATATCCACGCTTCCCTGCTTCCCCGGTGGCGGGGTGCCGCGCCGATCCAAAGGGCCATCATGGCGGGCGACGACGAGACAGGCGTTTGCATCATGCGCATGGAGGCCGGACTCGATACCGGCCCTGTCTACCTGTGCAGACGCACGCCGATCGCCAGCGACGATACTGCAGGCAGCCTCCATGATCGACTCGCCAACTTGGGCGCCGAGGCCCTGAGAACGGTCTTGGCGACATTGGCCTGCCCGGACACGAAACCGGAGCCCCAGCCGGCGGAGGGCGTCACGTATGCCGCGAAAATCTCCAAGGCGGACGGACTGATCGACTGGACGAGGCCAGGCGCGGAGATCGAGCGTCTCCTGCGCGGGCTCGATCCAGTTCCCGGCGCATACACCACTTGGCGCGGACAGCCGTTGAAGCTGTGGCGCGGCACGGCGAGTGCTTCGGTCGCCGATGTCCCTCCAGGCACTGTTGTCGGCTTGACCTCGGAAGCCGTTCATGTCCGTTGCGGTGCAGGAGTTTTGAGCGTCTCGGAACTGCAACGCCCTGGCGGCCGCCGTTTGCAGGCGGCCGAGTTTCTGCGGGGCTCCAAGCTCGCGGTGGGCGATCGATTGGGCGACTGACGTGACGCCAACGATCGTGACAGCGCAAACAATGGCGGCGGAGGCGGTGTGCCGGGTTCTCGCAGGGCGTAGCCTCACACCCGTTCTGGAGGACCTTTTGGCACGGCATCCGGATTTGCCTGCCGGCGAGCGTGGAGCCCTCTGGGATTTGAGTTACGGCACCTTGCGCCACCTCGGGTTGCTGGAGGGGCTGCTCCAGCAGATGATTCTCAAGCCGGTCACGGAAGCCGGTCTGCGATCCTTACTCGCGGTCGCCCTCTACCAGATGCACTTCACTCGGGCGCCGGCCTACGCGATCGTCAGCCAGGCCGTCGATGCGTGCGTGGCCAGCGGGTGGCCTTGGGCGAAGGGCATGGTGAACGCCGTATTGCGGCGATTCCAGCGGGAAGAGGTTGCGCTGCTTGCCGGTGCCCGATCCACGTTGCGGGGCCAGTATTCCTATCCGGAGTGGTGGATCAGGCGCATCCAGGTCGACCATCCGCATCAATGGGAGGCGGTTCTCGCAGGAGGCAATACGCGGCCATCGATGGGCTTGCGGGTGAATCTGCGACGCACGTCCGTCGAAAGCTATATGGCGCAGTTGACGGCAGAGGGCCTCTCGGCCCGCGCGTGCGGCGATGCAGCCGTGATCGTGGACAGGGTGCTTCCGGTGGCGCGGCTACCGGGATTCGCCGAGGGGCTGGTATCGGTGCAGGACGCGGGCGCTCAGATGGCTGCGCGGTTCCTCGACCTGCACGCAGGACAACGCGTACTGGACGCATGCGCGGCACCCGGAGGCAAGAGCGCGCATATTCTCGAGCGGGCGGATGTCGAACTGACCGCAATCGACGACGATGCCGCTCGCCTGGTCCGGATCGAACAAAGTCTCCACCGCCTGGGCCTCGTCGCTCAAGTGCGTTGTGCCGACGCAAGGCAAGCCGAAGCGTGGTGGGACGGGCGTGGTTTCGATCGGGTCCTCGCCGATGTTCCCTGTACGGCGTCGGGGGTAGTCCGCCGGCATCCGGACATCAAGTGGCTCCGACGTGAAGGCGATGTGTCTAAACTGCGCAGCGAAGCCGCGACGATCCTGGACTCGCTGTGGCGTGTGCTGGTGCCTGGTGGTAAATTGCTGTTCGTCACGTGTTCTGTATTTCAGGAGGAAAACAGAGCACAGATCGATGACTTCGTCGGACGCCACGCGGACGCGCGAATGGAGCCGCTGCCCGGGATAGACGGTCGCGATTTGCAGCTATTGCCCGACGAAAGCCATGATGGTTTCTATTTTGCGTTGGTCGAGCGGCAGCGGTGATGGCAGCTTGATCGGAGTCCCGGAGCGCGCTGCCTTGCGTGGTTCTTTGGTTCTGAGACCGTGCTCCGCCCATGACGCAATGGCGCTATCGACAATAAGTGCGCGAGATGCGGGCTAGTCGGCTCTTCGCTGTTTTTTGCCTGACCTTCATCGCGCTGTTCGCGCACGCGGAGAACATCGAGGTTCGTTCAGCTTCGATTGCGCTACGCGAAGAAGCGTACGCCCTCGATGTCGACTTCGATATCACGCTGACGCCCACGCTGGAGGACATCCTGGCCAAAGGGGTCGCGCTCAATTTTCTGCTTGAGATCGACGTCATTCGTCCGCGCTGGTACTGGCTCAACGACAAAGTGGTCAGCGCCACCCAGCAATACAAGCTCTCGTACAACTCGCTCACCCGACAGTACCGAATCTCATTGGGTACGCTGTTCCAGAACTTTGCAACAGCGGGCGAAGCCGTCCGCTTCATCAGCCGCGTGCGCAATTTTCCCGTCGCGGAGAAGTCTGCCCTGCAGCCCGGAACGCCTTATCAGGCGGCCGTACGCATGCGCCTCGACGTGTCGCAGCTGCCCAAGCCTTTCCAGATCACTGCGCTGGGCTCGCGCGAGTGGAATCTGAACTCTGATTGGCATCGCTTCCCGGTCGCGCCATGAGCAGCCCCGCGGGAACTGTTCGCCTCAATCTTTTCTCGCGACCGATGCGCTATGCGGTGATCATGTGCGTTGGGCTGGGCGCGATTTCCCTCTATCTGCTGTCCACCGCGACAGCCAATACCACACTGTTCGCCGAGCATTATCCGACCCTGCTCCTGATCAACGGCGCGCTGGTGCTCATCCTCGTTTCGCTGGTCACGTATCAGCTGATACGTCTGGGCATGCGCCTGCGTCGTCAGGAGTTCGGATCGCAGCTTGCGCTGCGTTTCGTGCTGCTGCTGGCGCTCATGTCGCTGCTGCCGGGGGCGCTGGTCTATGCGGTGTCGGTTCGCTTCCTCGCGCGTTCCATCGATTCATGGTTCGAGGTTCGGGTGGACAAGGCGCTCGAAGGCGGCTTGAACATCGGCCGGGGGGCGCTCGACACGATGCTCAAGGAGCTGGCGGCAAAGGCAGACACGATGACTGCCGCACTGTCCCTGCTCCCTGGTTCCGAGCAGGTCCGCGCGCTCAACGCGCTTAGGGAGCAGGCCGGCGTGCAGGAAGTGACGCTCTTCAACAGTCGGGGGCGCATTCTGGGTTTCGCGGGGGACGAGCGTTCCGGTCTCATGCCGGAGACGCTTCCTCAAAACGTTTTGCGCCAGGTCCGACAAATGCAGCGCTACAGCGCGGTCGAGTCCGGTGCCGAGGGCGGTCTCTATCTGCGCACTGCCGTACCTCTGGATGGATTTACGTTCACCGAAGAAGCCCGGGCTTTGCAGCTGATTCAGCCCGTTCCCGTTCAGCTCGCTTCGGACGCGGAAACCGTGCAGGCGGGCTACCGCGATTATCAGGAGCTCTTGTTGGCTCGAGTCGGATTGAAGCGCCTATACGGTGTAACGCTTACGCTCGCGCTCCTGGTTGCGTTGTTGTCGGCTTTCCTGCTTGCATTCATTCTGAGCGAGCGTCTCGCGGCGCCGCTTGCCACGCTTGCCCGCGGCACACGGGCCGTGGCGCAGGGAGATTTCAGCGAGCGCATTCCGGTCGAAAGCCGGGACGAGCTCGGCGTTCTCACGCAATCCTTCAACACGATGACGCAGCAGTTGAGCGAGGCTCGACAGTCCGCCGAACGGCACGAGGCGGAGCTTGCCCGCGCGAACGTCTATCTCGAAAGCCTGCTCGCGCATCTGTCTGCGGGCGTGATGTCGTTCGATCGCGAGATGCGGCTGCGCTCGGCCAACCCCAGTGCCGGCGTCATTCTGGAGACCGATCTTGCCGCGATGTTCGACGTCGGGCTGCGCGACTGGACCGCGCACGAACCGGCGCTGGCGCCGGTGGCCTCGGCCATCGAAGCAGCATTCCACAACGAAAAGACGCCCGAGTGGGAACAGCAGATCACCTTGAGCCAAGGCGGGGTCGACAAGGCGCTGTTGCTACGGGGGACCACGCTCGGCTCGGCCACCGAGGGCGGGTTCGTGGTGGTCTTCGACGACATTACCCATGTGGTGCAGGCGCAGCGCCATGCCGCCTGGAGTGAGGTCGCTCGTCGTCTCGCGCACGAGATCAAGAATCCGCTCACGCCGATCCAGCTGTCCGCCGAACGTCTGCAATTCAAGCTCGCGAGCAAACTGCCTCCCGCCGAAGCGGAGATGCTTGGACGTTCGACACGGCTGATCGTCGAGCAGGTCGCCGCGCTCAAGAGCATGGTCGACGCGTTCAGCCAGTATGCGCGTTCCCCCGAACCGCGGGTGCAAGCCCTCGATCTGAACCAACTGGCGCGCGAGATCCTCGGCCTGTACGAGAGCATAGGCAAGATCATCCACCTCGAGCTCGCCGCCGGTCTGCCGCCTGTCATGGGCGATTCGCGGTTGCTGCGCCAGGTCTTTCACAATCTGCTGCAGAATGCACAAGATGCGCTGGGCGAGATGTCCAATCCGCGTATCGTGATACGAAGCGAAGACACCGGCGATCGCATACGGCTTTCGATAGAGGACAATGGCAGCGGTTTTCCCGACCACCTCCTGCAGCGCGCGTTCGAGCCGTATGTCACTACGAAGCAGAAGGGCACAGGCCTCGGACTCTCGATCGTGAAAAAGATCATCGAGGACCACGGCGGAAGCGTGACAATCGCGAACCTGAAGCCCCATGGCGCCCGCGTCAGCCTCGAGTTCCCGCGGCGGGCCGAGGCATCCGGCCACGCCGCTGCGCAGGCTTGAATCCAGAGCATGAGACCAACCATCAGAATCCCAATGTATCAATCGACGTGCGTACCTTCGCAGTTCGCTCGCCGGACTCGGGCGGTAAACGCATAGGACGATTGGAGAGCGAACCCATGCAGCAAATACTAGTGGTCGATGACGAAATCGGGATCCGCGAGCTGCTCTCGGAGATCCTGCGCGACGAAGGCTATCAGGTGCGGCTAGCCGAGAACGGCAGTCAGGCGCGTGAGATGCGGGCTCTCGCGCGGCCCGATCTGGTGCTGCTGGATATCTGGATGCCGGATACCGACGGCATTACCTTGCTCAAGGAATGGGCTGCGGCCGGGCTACTCACCATGCCGGTGGTGATGATGTCGGGCCACGGCACAATAGAGACTGCGGTCGAGGCGACCCGCATCGGCGCATTCGACTTCCTGGAGAAGCCCATCGGCTTGCAGAAGCTGCTCGGTGCGGTCGGCCGGGCGCTCAAGCGCGGCTCGGTCGAGCCCCATGCGCCCCTGTCGCTGGGGAGTCTGGGCAAGGCCTCGGTGATCAACGAACTGAAGCATCGACTCGAGCGCGTGCGCAGCTTGCGAAGTCCCATTCTCCTTGCTGCTGAGCCGGGCAGCGGCGCGGAGGTCTGCGCCCGCTTTCTGCATCAGCCGAACGCGGCCTGGGTCGCGCCCGAGAATACGTCCGTCCTCGCAGATGCGCCCTTCGACCTGGCCGAGAAAGCTCGCGACGGCACGCTTTATCTGCATGAAGTCAGCGAGCTGACCCGCCTGGAACAGAAGGGATTGCTGCTGCTTGTCGGGAAGCTCGACAAATACAACGTGCGTCTGATTTGCGCCGTATCCCGCTCCTTGCCCGAGCTGGTAGCCAGCGGCCGATTCGATGTAAGGTTGTTCGGTGCGCTGTCAGCCGTGACCGTTTCGGTGCCCAGCCTGCGCCAGCACAGGGAGGATGTGCCCGAGCTGGCTAATCTCATGCTTGCGCGCGGTATCGAGGCGAAGGCGCTGCCGGCTTGCCATTTCAGCACGGCAGCCCTCAACGCGTTGCGCAATCATGACTGGCCGGGCAACCTGCTCCAGCTGGAGAACGTGGTGCGCAGCGCGGCCCTGAGCGCCCTAGGCGAAGAAATCACGCTCGACGACGTGCAGCGGGTCGCTGCGAGTTTCGATCTCGAACCGGTCACGCCGGCGTCGAGTCTCCCGCTGGATCTGCCTTTGCGCGATGCGCGGGATGCCTTCGAGCGCGTGTACTTCGAGCATCATCTCGGCTTGGAGAGCAGCAACATGAGCCGGGTGGCCGAGCGGGTCGGGCTCGAGCGCACCCATCTCTACCGGAAGCTGAAGCAACTCGGAATCCGGGTATCCAAGCGGCAAGACGAGACCAGCGAAACCTGAGCGGGCACGCGAGGCGGCAAAACGCCTGCTTACGGACGCCGCCATCAAACCGAGCGGTGCGAAGGTCAGTTGACCACTTGTTTGAGGTCCCCGCTCGCGTATCGGGCAGCGATGCGGGCCAGCTCGATGGCCTTGACGCGCGAAGCCTGCCCGGCGCAGCCGAACTGCTCGTAGCGGGCTTTGCAGATGGCCTTGGCGGCATCCCGCGCGGGTTTCAGATACTCGCGCGGATCGAACTTGCTCTTGTTCTGGTTCATGAACAAGCGGATCGCGCCGGTCATGGCCAGCCGTATGTCGGTGTCGATGTTGACCTTGCGCACCCCGTGCTTGATGCCTTCCTGGATCTCTTCCACCGGCACGCCGTAGGTCTCTTTCATGTCCCCCCCGTTGTCGCGGATCATCTGTAACAGCTCCTGGGGCACGCTGGACGAACCGTGCATCACCAAGTGCGTGTTGGGGATCCGCTGGTGGATCGCCTTGATGCGGTCGATCGCGAGGATGTCACCGGTGGGTTTGCGCGAGAACTTGTAGGCCCCGTGGGAGGTGCCGATGGCGATGGCCAAGGCGTCGAGCTGGGTTCGGTTCACGAAGTCCGCGGCTTGGTCGGGATCGGTGAGGAGCATTTCGCGAGTCATGGTGCCTTCGGCGCCGTGGCCATCCTCCTTGTCGCCCATCATCGTCTCCAGCGATCCCAGGCACCCGAGCTCGCCCTCGACGGTGACACCGAGTTGATGAGCCATGTCCACGACCTTGCGGGTGACCTCGACGTTGTAGTCGTAGTCAGCGACCGTCTTGCCGTCCTCGCGCAGCGAGCCGTCCATCATCACGCTGGAAAAGCCGAGCTTGATGGCCGACTCGCAGACCGCGGGCGATTGGCCGTGATCCTGGTGCATGACGACAGGGATGCGGGGATAGGCCTCGATAGCTGCCTGTATGAGGTGCTTGAGGAAAGTCTCGTTGGCGTATTTGCGCGCGCCGGCCGACGCCTGCATGATCACCGGGCTGTCGGTTTCGTGCGCAGCCTCCATGATGGCTTGTACCTGCTCGAGGTTGTTCACGTTGAAGGCCGGCAGGCCATAGCCGTTTTCCGCCGCGTGATCGAGAAGTTGGCGCATCGATACGAGAGGCATGGTTCGCTCCTTGCGATTAGAGGTGAGACGGGGTCGCGTTCGCCACAAGCATCGTCCGAGCAGCGATCCGTAATCCGGCGATGATAATGCAATCCCGGGGCCCCGAATCTTCGCGCTGCCGGGGCGCCGACGGGCGGGGGATCGACGTTCCGGCCAGACTGCATGGTCGGCGCCAGCGACCCGGTTTGCGCACCCTCGTGGCGCTGCGGGATAATCGCGCCTTTCGATCGGACGGCAAACCGGCGTCCCCGTCTTTGTGACGGCGCGCCTCTGTCCGTCCCGTCGCCTCTCTCCATAAGGACTCTCCGGCATGGCAACCCGTCAAGATCTGTGCAACGCTATTCGCGCTCTGGCGATGGACGCCGTTCAACAGGCCAATTCCGGCCATCCCGGCATGCCGATGGGAATGGCGGAGATCGCGGAGGTGGTCTGGCGCCATCACCTTCGCTACAACCCGGTCAACCCTCACTGGTCCGACCGGGATCGTTTCGTGATCTCGAACGGCCACGGTTCGATGCTGCTCTACGCCTTGCTGCATCTGACCGGATACGATCTGCCGCTCACGGAGTTGAAGAACTTCCGCCAGCTTCATTCCAAGACCCCCGGGCATCCCGAGTACGGAATGACCCCCGGGGTGGAAACCACGACCGGCCCGCTCGGCCAAGGCATCAGCAACGCCGTCGGCATGGCGATCGCCGAGCGTGTGCTGGCGGCGGAGTTCAATCGTCCGGGTCACGACATCGTCGATCACCATACCTACGTGTTCCTCGGTGACGGCTGCATGATGGAAGGCCTCTCGCACGAGGCCTGCGCATTGGCCGGCACCCTCGGGTTGAACAAGCTCATCGCCCTCTACGATGACAACGCGATATCGATCGATTCGGAGAAGGGCAACATCACCGGCTGGTTCACCGACGACACGGTGAAGCGCTTCGAGGCCTACGGCTGGAATGTGATCGCCGCTGTGGACGGGCACGACAGTGCCGCCATCGATGCGGCGATACAGCGGGCCAAGCAAAGTGCGGACAAGCCCACACTGATCTGCTGCAAGACGATTATCGCGAAGGGCTCCCCCAACAAGGCGAACACGGGCGCGGCCCATGGCGCGCCGCTGGGCGCCGACGAGATCGCGGCGACCCGCGTCAATATAGGCTGGCCGCATGCGCCGTTCGAGATTCCGGCCGAGATCTACGAAGCGTGGGACGGACGTCCGCGCGGGGCTCAACTGGAGCAAGCGTGGACCGAGCGGTTCCAGGCCTATGCCGCGGCGCATCCTGAGGCGGCGACTGAATTCAAGCGCCGCATGAGCGGGGAGTTGCCCGCTGACTGGAATGCTCGCAAGCGCGCGATCATCGAGGGGGCTGTCGCCAAGGGCGAGACCATCGCGACGCGCAAGGCTTCCCAAAACGCCATTGAGGCGCTCGGGCCGGTGTTGCCCGAACTGCTGGGCGGATCGGCCGATCTGGCGGGCTCCAACCTCACCATGTGGTCGGGGTCGAAGCCGGTAACGCGCTCGAGCGGCGGCAACTACCTCTTCTATGGTGTGCGGGAGTTCGGCATGTGCGCCATCGCGAACGGCTTGGCGCTGCACGGCGGGTTGCTGCCCTACACGGCGACCTTCCTGGTGTTCTCCGACTATGCGCGCAACGCCTTGCGGATGTCGGCTCTGATGCATCAACGCGTCGTGCACGTGTTCACTCACGATTCGGTGGGGCTGGGCGAGGACGGCCCGACCCATCAGCCCATCGAACATGCCTCGAGCTTGCGGCTGATGCCCAACATGGACGTCTGGCGCCCGTGCGACACCGCCGAGACGGCTGTCGCGTGGACGTTTGCCGTCGAGCGCCGGGATGGGCCGAGCAGCCTGCTGTTGAGCCGTCAGAACCTGCCGTTCCAGAAGCGGGATGCCGCGACCGTCGAGAACATCGCCCGAGGCGGTTATGTGCTTGCGGACGCTGCGGGCGCAGCGCCTGCGGTGGTCATCATCGCGACCGGGTCGGAGGTGGCGCTCGCCATGGGAGCGCGGGAGAAACTGGCTGGTCAGGGCGTCGCAGCACGCGTCGTCTCGATGCCTTCGACCAACGTTTTCGATCGCCAGGAGCCGGCCTATCGAGCGTCCGTGTTGCCCCACGGCATTCCGCGGCTCGCCGTCGAGGCCGGCGTGAGCGATTTGTGGCGCAAGTATGTCGGGCTGGAAGGCGACGTGCTCGGAATCGACCGGTTCGGGGAGTCTGCCCCGGCGAGCGAGGTATTCAAGCTGTTGGGGTTCACGGTCGATGAGGTGGCTCGGCGCGCGCACGCACTGGTCGAAGTCGCGGGCGCGCGCGAGTGACTTTGCCCGGGTGCGCTGCATGCGAGTCCCTGGAACCGCGGTTAGCGGTAGAATGATTATGTTTTGCCTTCTCTTTGCACGGAGCTTCCCATGACGATCCGCGTCGCCATCAACGGTTATGGCCGCATCGGCCGCAATATTCTTCGCGCGCACTACGAGTCCAACAAGTCGCATCCGATCGAAATCGTCGCCATCAACGATCTGGGCAGTGCCGAAACCAATGCTCACCTGACGCGTTACGACACAGCCCACGGCAAGTTCGCCGGCAAGGTCGAGGTGGACGGGGATTGCATGGTGGTCAACGGCGACCGGATCAAGGTGCTTGCGGTGCGCAATCCCGCCGAACTGCCCTGGGGCAGCCTCGGGGTCGACGTGGTCATGGAGTGCACCGGGCTGTTCACCAGCAAGGACAAGGCAGGTGCCCATCTCAAGGGCGGCGCGAAGAAGGTCATCATTTCGGCGCCCGGCGGTAACGACGTCGATGCAACCATCGTCTATGGTGTGAACCACACCACGCTCAAGGCGAGCGACACCGTGATCTCCAACGCTTCGTGCACGACGAACTGTCTGGCGCCGGTCGCCAAGGTGCTGCACGAGAAGATCGGTCTGGTCAACGGTTTGATGACCACCATCCATGCGTACACCAACGATCAGGTGCTCACCGACGTCTATCACGAAGACTTGCGGCGTGCGCGCTCGGCCACCCAGTCGATGATCCCCACCAAGACCGGCGCGGCCGGTGCGGTCGGTCTGGTGTTGCCCGAACTGAAGGGCAGGCTCGACGGCTTTGCCATGCGTGTGCCGACCATCAATGTGTCCATCGTGGATCTCTCCTTCGTCGCGGCGCGCAGCACCACGGTCGAGGAAGTGAACTCGCTGATCAAGGCGGCGGCCGAGGGCGAACTGAAGGGCGTGCTGGGTTACAACCAGGCGCCGCTGGTCTCCGTCGACTTCAATCACACGACCGAATCGAGCATCTTCGACGCGTCGCTGACCAAGGTCTCGGGCAATCTCGTGAAGTGCCTGGCTTGGTATGACAACGAATGGGGCTTCAGCAACCGCATGCTGGACACCACCGTTGCGTACATGAACGCGAAATAGACCCGGGGGTGCGCCTCGTTCCCCGTGCTTGTTTCGGCTGACTTTTCGGCGACCGCATCCCGGTCGCCGAACCATTTCAGGAGCACAGTGCCGTGAAGTTTCAACGCATGACCGAGCTCGATCTCAAGGGCAAGCGCGTCTTCATTCGGGTCGATTTCAATGTGCCTCAGGATGACGCCGGAAGTGTGACCGACGACTCGCGCATTCGGGCGGCCTTGCCCGGAATACGTCATGCGCTGGATGCCGGCGCCGCTGTCATGCTGACCTCCCATCTGGGGCGGCCGACGGAGGGCGAATTCAAGCCCGAAGACTCCCTTCAGCCCGTGGCCGACCGCTTGTCCGAACTGCTCGGACGCACGGTGCCGGTGAAGCCGAACTGGGTCGACGGCGTGCAGGTCGCGCCCGGCGAGGTGGTGCTGCTCGAGAACTGCCGGATCAACAAGGGCGAGAAGAAGAACAGCGACGAACTGGCGAAGAAGATGGCTGCCCTGTGCGACGTCTACGTGAACGACGCGTTCGGCACGGCGCATCGGGCCGAGGCCACCACACACGGAATCGCCAAGTTTGCGAAGGTTGCCTGCGCAGGTCCGCTGCTCGCCGCCGAACTGGACGCCTTGGGCCGAGCCCTGGGTGATCCCGCGCGGCCCCTGATGGCCATCGTCGCAGGCTCGAAAGTGTCGACCAAACTCACCATTCTCGATGCGCTCGCCGACAAGGTCGATCAGCTGATCGTCGGCGGCGGCATCGCCAACACTTTCATGGCTGCGGCCGGGCTTGCGATCGGCAAATCGCTCGCGGAGCCCGATCTGGTGCAGGAGGCGCGCAAGGTGATGGCCAAGATGAAGGCCCGCGGCGCGGAGGTCCCGCTGCCCTCGGACGTCGTGGTCGCGAAAGCGTTCGCGGCGGACGCGCCGGCGGAACACAAGGCGGCCGAGGCCGTTGCCGCGGACGACTTGATTCTCGATATCGGACCGCAAACGTCGGCGCAGTACGCGCGCCTGATCGCGGCCGCCGGCACCATCGTATGGAACGGGCCGGTGGGCGTGTTCGAGTTCGATCGTTTCGCGGCGGGAACGCAGGCGGTCGCGCACGCGATCGCCGCGTCCAAGGGTTTTTCGATCGCAGGGGGCGGCGACACGGTTGCGGCCATTGCGAAGTTCGGCATCACCGATCAGGTCTCGTACATCTCTACCGGAGGCGGCGCCTTCCTCGAGTTTCTCGAGGGGAAGAAGTTGCCCGCCGTCGCTATCCTGGAAGAGCGCGCCCGTACCTGACACTGCGGGCACTCCGCAGCCCTGCTGCTCATCCATCCTAGGTTCGCCATCCAGCTCACGGAGCGCCCCAACATGCCTCGTCGTACAAAAATCGTTGCAACTCTCGGCCCGGCGTCTACCGATCAGGCGACCTTGGCTCGCATGATCGAGGCCGGCCTCGACGTTGTTCGCCTCAATTTCTCCCACGGCACCGCCCGCGAGCACGAGGCACGCGTGGAAATGGTTCGCGCGCTGGCGCGCAAGGCCGGACGCGCGATCGGCGTCCTGGTCGATCTGCAGGGCCCGAAGATTCGCATCGGGCGCTTCGAGAACGACCGCATCGTGCTGGTTCCCGGCGCGAAGTTCACGCTCGACGCCGAGTGCAAGCTCGGCAATCAAACGTGTGTCGGCCTCGACTATCCCAACTTGCCGCAGGATGTGCGCCCCGGCGACACGCTGCTGCTCGATGACGGCGCCATCGTGCTGCACGTCCACGATGTCAAGGGCTCGAAGATCTTCACCATGGTCGAGGAAGGCGGCGAGCTCTCGAACAACAAGGGCATCAATCGCAAGGGCGGCGGACTGACCGCGCCCGCGCTCACCGAGAAGGACATGGAAGACATCCAGACGGCAGCCCGGCTGAAAGCCGACTTCCTCGGGATCTCGTTTCCCCGCTCGGGCGCAGATATCGAGTGGGCGCGCGATTTGCTGGTCAAGGCGGGCGGGCGCGCCTTGCTCGTCGCCAAGATCGAGCGTGCCGAAGCCATCACGGCGCTCGAGGACATCATCATCGCCTCGGACGCGATCATGGTGGCTCGGGGTGACCTCGCGGTCGAGGTCGGCGATGCGGCTGTGCCGGCCTTGCAGAAGCGCATGATCCGCATGAGCCGGGAGCACAACAAGCTCGTCATCACGGCCACGCAGATGATGGAATCGATGGTGAACAATCCGAGCCCGACCCGGGCCGAGGTCTCCGATGTGGCCAACGCCGTGCTGGACGGCACCGATGCCGTGATGCTCTCCGCCGAGACGGCGCGCGGCAAGTATCCGGTGCAGACGATACGCGCGATGGCGCGGGTCTGCGAGGCTGCCGAGAGCGACGACTTCTTCACGGCCGACCGGCTTCGGGTGAATCCGCCCCAGAACGTGGAGGAGGCGATCGGTCGGGCCACGATGTTCACGGCGAACTCCCTGAACGTGAAAGCCGTCGCTGCGATGACCCAGAGCGGCAAGACCGTGCAGTACATGTCCAGGTTGGCGGGCACCGTGCCGATTTACGCGTTGAGTTCGGTGACCGAGACGCGCCGCCGGGTCACCTTGTTTCGGGGCGTCTATCCGATCAAGTTCAAAGGCGCGCCTGACCCGGAAAAGGCGCTGCACATGGCAGAGGACGAGTTGCTCAAGCGCGGCGCGGTGCAAAACGGCGACCTCATCGTACTGACCATCGGCGAGCCTTTCGGCAAGGCCGGGGGCACGAACACGATGAAGATCGTGAAGGTGGGTGAACACCGCAAGCGCTGAGCACGAGCCCGGCCGCGACCCCGGGCGGTTTTTTCGGGCGGTCGAGACTGCCGCCCGGGTCGGTCACGTAAGTGTGTCGATCGGGCGGGCGGTGACATGGGTTTTGCCCGGGCGGAAGTGAACCGCGCCGCGAGGCTCGCCTCCTCGCCGAGGCAGTCGGCAGTCGTGTCCCGCGCCGCGGGCACTCGAGGGCCGATCGGACCATAAGGACAGCCTCTTGGAGCCACACACGCTAGGCGTGCTCGTCCTGATCGTGATCGCGTTCGGGTTGTTCAGCGTGAGCCGTGTTCCGTTGGAGACGACGAGCCTGGGGGTGATTGCCGCGCTCGTCATCGGGTTCAGCGCCTTTCCCTACTATCGTGACGATGTGCGCCTGCAGCCGCAGGAATTCTTCTACGGCTTCGGCCACGAGGCACTGGTTACCATCTGCGCCCTGATGGTGCTCGGACGCTCGCTCGCATTGACCGGTGCACTCGAACCTGTGGCCCGTCTGCTTGGCAGAGCGCTGGTCGCCAAGCCTCGTCTGGCCATGTTGGGCGTCCTGATCTTCTGCGCGGCCAGCAGCGGAGTCCTCAACGATACGCCCATCGTCGTGATCATGCTGCCTGTGCTCGTCAGTGCGGCCTTGCGCAGCGGCACCTCGCCCGCGACCACGCTGATGCCGATGAACTACGCCGTTCTGGTCGGAGGCATGGGCACGACGATAGGCACCTCGACCAATCTGCTCGTCGTATCGATCGCGGCGGATCTCGGCGTGCGCCGCTTCGGCATGTTCGAGTTCTTGCCCGTCACCGCGATTGCCGCGGTGTTTGCGATTCCCTATCTCTGGCTGGTATTGCCTCGCCTGCTGCCCGAGAGAACCTCGCCGCTCCAAGGGGGCGAGCCGCCGATTTTCTTTGCCGTGCTGCGGCTTCTGGAGGCAGGCGACGGCGTCGACAAGCCGCTCGCCGAGGTCGCGAAGAAGCGCGGCAAGACAGTCCGCATCGAGCGCGTCGTTCGCAACGAGCTTGAGCTCACACGTCTGCCCACACTCAATCTCGTGGCCGACGACCGCCTTTTCGTGCGTGCCAATGCGCAGGATCTGCGCGAGTTCGCGCATGCGATCGGCGCGTCGATGCACAACGTGGGCGACCTCGCCAACGAGATCGGTGACGACAATCCGCTGGCTCAGCCCGACCAGCGTCTGGCGGAGGTGGTGGTGACCGAGCGCTCCCTGCTCGACGGCCGGACGCTGCGGGCGATCAATTTCGCCGACCGCTACGATGTGCTTGTCATCGGGGTGCACCGGATGAGCGGTGCGCCGCTCGCACCGATCGACGATGTCGCCGATGTGACGCTGCGCGCAGGGGACGTCCTGCTCGTCCAGGGCGGCGACGAGCAGATCGGACGGTTGCGAGCCAGTGCCGGGCTTTTGGTGTTGGCGACCCATTACGAGATCCTCCGCACTGCGAAGGCGCCACTGGCGCTAGCGATCCTGGCGGGCGTGATCGCTAGTGCGGCATTGGGTATCGTGCCCATCTATGCGTCCGCGCTGGCGGGCGTGGTCCTGCTCGTCCTGACCCGCTGCGTCGACTGGGACGAGGCGGCGGGCGCCTTGTCGACGAAGGTCATCTTGCTCGTCGCCGCCAGTCTCGCCCTCGGGACGGCGCTTACGCGCACCGGCGGTACCGACCTCCTCGCCGCCGAGTTCATTGTACTCACGCAATCGCTCGATCGGGACTGGGTGCTTCCGCTGCTCATGCTGTTGATGGCGATGTTGACCAACTTCGTTTCGAACAACGCCGCAGTGGCCATCGGCACGCCGATCGCGGTGAGCATCGGGCAGCAACTCGGCGTTGCGCCCGAGCCGCTCGTGCTCGCCGTTTTGTTCGGCGCGAACTTCAGCTACCTGACACCGATGGCCTATCAGACCAATCTGCTCGTGATGGCAGCCGGGGGGTATCGGTTCCTCGATTTCGTGCGCGGGGGCGCACCCCTGCTGGTGCTGATGCTCGTCGCCTACTCCTGGCTGCTGCCTCGATTCTTTCCGTTGTGACGCCGGATGCCTGAGCGCGGGCTCTTCGCGCTCGGAGGCTTGCGGGCGTCCGCCACGGTCGGCGGTCTGCAGCGTGATCGGCGTGGTGTGGCACCATTCGGCCGTCTTGCCGGCCGTAAGCGGTGGGCGATGGCGCCGTACGCCATCCCGGGTCGGCGGTAGAATCGACCCATGGTGCCTTCGAGGGGTAGATCAGCGCATGTTGCCCGCGACTGCGGGCGGCGCATCTGATGGCACCCGACCGCGCGCCGGCGCATCAGCGGGCCAGCGGACGAAAGGCGGTTCCAGGACGGGGAGGGCTAGCGTCCTCGCCCGATGACGATTCATGCAGCATTAGGCGGATCACATGGCATTCGAAGAAACCTTGAAGGAATTGAAGCAGCGCCGCGACAAGGTGCTGGGCATGGGCGGGCCGGAGAAGCTCGCCAAGCGCAAGGCCGAAGGCCTGCTCAACGCGCGTGAGCGCATCGATTACCTGATCGACGAGGGCTCGTTCAGCGAGTCGGGCATGTTCGCCACCTCGCACCGTCCGGAGATGCGGGCTCGCACGCCTGCCGACGGCAAAGTCGCCGGGTTCGCTCGCATCGACGGCCGCGAAGTGGGCCTCGTCTCGAACGACTTCACCGTGCTCGGTGCGTCGTCGAGCGTCATCAACATGAAGAAGATCAAGCATGTGAAGCAGGTCGCCACCAAGCGCGGACTGCCGCTCGTGCTGCTCGGCGAGTCGAGCGGTGCGCGCATGCCCGATCGCATGGGCTCCGCCGGGCGCGCGATCGTCGCCCAGGATCCGACCGAATACCAGCGCCTGCGCGAGACGCCCTGGGTCTCGACCCTGATGGGGCCTTGCTACGGCTCGTCCACCTGGTACGCGGCGATGTCCGATTTCGTCATCATGCGCAAAGGCTCGACGATGGCGATCGCGAGCGCCCGCGTCACATCGCTGGCGATCAACAAGCCGATCGAACCCGAAGAGCTGGGCGGCTGGCGAGTTCATGCCGAGAAGAGCGGCCTGGTCGACATGGTCGTCGACACGGATGAACAAGTCCTCGACGCCGTGCGCCGCTTCCTGTCCTATCTGCCGAGCCACAACATGGCGCCGCCGCCCGAGCACCCCGTGCCGCCCGGATCGGACGAAGGCTCGAAGAAGATCCTGGAGATCCTGCCCGAGTCGCGCACCAAGGTCTACGACGTGCGCAAGATCATCGACGCTGTCGTCGACGTGGGCAGCCAGTTCGAAATCAAGGCCCGTTTCGGACGCTCCATCACCACTTCGCTCGGGCGACTCGACGGCCGCAGCGTCGGCTTCATCGCCAGCAACCCGATGTACAAGGGCGGGGCCCTCGACGTGGACGCGTGCAACAAGGTCGTCAGCTTCATGGTGCTGTGCGATTCATTCAACATCCCGATCGTCTTTCTGGTGGACGTGCCCGGTTTCCTCATCGGGCTGGAAGGCGAACTGCGCGGGGCGTCCGGGCGGGTCATCAACTGGATGAACGCCATGAGTCTCGTCACAGTGCCGAAGATCACCATCATCATGCGCAAGAGCTACGGTCAGGCGTACATCAACATGGGGGGCGGAAAGAATTCCGACGAGTTCGTGTGCTGGCCGACTGCGGATCTCGGCTTCATGGACCCGGCCGTGGGCGCCAACGTTCTGGTGGGCGACAAGGCGGACGACTCGGCGAAGCGCCAGGAAGTCAAAGAGGCGATTTCCCAAGACACCAGTGCGTGGGGTCTGGCAGAGCTCTACGAGGCGCAGACCGTCATCGATCCCAGGGATACTCGCGCGTACCTCATTCGTGCACTCGAAGTCCATCGCTTGCGCATGACGGGGGGGGTCGGCCGCCATCTGCTGCACAATTGGCCGACGAGCTACTAGGACAGCCTCGACGGCCCGATACGAACGGGCCGTCCAGTGGAGGAGAAGCGAATTGGCATTCGATGAGCAACTGAAAGAACTGGCGCAGCGCCGCGACAAGGCGCTGGCCATGGGCGGGCCCGAAAAGCTCGCTGCACGCCGAGCCGAGGGTTTGCTGAATGCGCGGGAACGCGTCGATCAGCTGTTCGATGCCGGAACCTTCCTCGAGTCGGGCATGTTCGCGGCATCCAATCGTCCCGAAGACAGACTGACGACGCCGGCCGATGGCAAGGTCGCCGGCTACGGTCGCATCGAGGGGCGCGAGGCGGCCGTCATCTCCAACGACTTCACGGTCAAGGGTGCATCGAGCGCCAATATCAACATCAAGAAGCTCAAGCACATGAAGCAGACCGCGCGCAAACGCGGTATCCCGATCGTGTTCCTCGGCGAATCGACCGGGGCCCGCATGCCCGACGTCATGGGCGCGGGCAGCATCGGTTCGAAGGACGACCCGACCGAATACCTGCGCATGCGCGAAACGCCCTGGGCCGCTGCCGTGCTCGGCCACTGCTACGGATCCTCCGCCTGGTATGCGTCCATGTCCGACTTCACCGTGATGCGCAAGGGCGCGGTGATGGCCGTGTCGAGTCCGCGCCTGACTTCCATGGCGATCAACGAGAAAGTGGACCCGGAGGAACTCGGCGGCTGGCGCGTACATACCGGGGTTTCCGGGATCGTCGATCTTGCCGTGGATACCGACGAAGAGGGGATTGCCGCGATCAAGCGGTTCCTCTCCTACCTGCCGAGCAATCACACGCTGCCGCCGCCCCGGGTTCCGGTGCCCGAGGGCTCGGGCGCCCATGCCGAGCGCATTCTCGAGCTGCTTCCGGAATCGGGCAACAAGGTCTACGATGTGCGAAAGCTGATCGAGTGCATCGTGGATGAAGGAAGTCTGTTCGAATTGAAGGCGCGCTTCGGACGAGCGATCGTGACGGGCCTCGCCCGCCTCGGCGGCCAGTCCGTAGGCATCATCGCCAACAATCCCCTTTTCAAGGGCGGGGCGATCGACGTCGATGCGTGCCGCAAGGTCGTCAGCTTTCTCGTCTTGTGCGACTCGTTCAACGTCCCGATCGTGTTCATGGCCGACCAACCGGGGTTCCTGATCGGCAAAGAGGGCGAACGCCTGGCCGTCACGGGGCGGGTCATGAACTGGCTCAACGCAATGTGCCTGGTCACCGTGCCGAAATTCGCCCTGGTCCTGCGCAAGAGTTACGGGCTCGCCGTCTCGAATATGGGCGCCGGCGGCAACGCCGATGAACTCGCGGCATGGGCGACCGCGGATGTCTCCTTCATGAAGCCGGAGTTCGGTGCTACCGTCGTCTTCGGCGTGCGACCCGAGGATGGCGCGGAGCGTTTTGCCGAGGCGGTGGCGAAGATGAGCCGCGGCACCACGGCGTACGACATGGCGGGCGTATATACGGCGCATGCGGTGATCGATCCGCGTGAAACCCGCGATTACCTGATTCGCATGCTGGAAGTGCACGAGCTGCGCCTGAGCGGCGGCGTGGGCGAGCACCTCATGCGCACATGGCCGACGACTCACTGACGACAGACGATTCCGCGCACCCTGTCGTGCCGAGCACGACAGGCGCAACTCTGCGCGCCGTCATGTTCGCCGACATCGCGGGCACGAACGCCCTTTATCAGGCGCTCGGCGACATCCAGGCGCTGGCGCTTATCACGCGCGCTCTGGTCGCAATGGAGCAGCAGGTGTTCGAGCATCGCGGTCAAGTCGTCAAGACCGTCGGGCAGGAGATGCTCTGTCTTTTTCAAGAGTGCAACTCGGCGGTGACGGCGGCCATCGCCATGCAGCAGCGGATGGAGCATTTCGCCGTCGAAGCAGGCCGGGCGCTCACGATGCGTATCGGCTTGCTCAGCGGCCCGCTCATCGAAGATCACGGCGATGTCTTCGGTGACGCAGTGAACATGGCCGCCCGGCTGGTGAAACTGGCGAATCCCGGTCAGATCATCACCGACGGGCAAACCGTCTCGGGCATGCGTTCGGCGTTGCGGCGCCGCGCGCGGCAAATCGACCGGCTGCGCGTCAAGGGCAAGCGCAGCGAGACCGAGATCGTGGAGATCGGCTGGCGGCGCGATTCGGGAGATCCGTTCACGACCGAACAGGGGATGCTGCTCGACCGGTCGCTCACAGCGAGGATGGTGCTGAGGTTCGGGGGCGAGGAGATCGTGGTCGACGGCGCACGGGCAAGCTTCACCATCGGCCGGGATGAATCCAACGACTTGCCGATTTCGAGCAGCAAGGCCTCCCGTCAGCATGCGCGCATCGAATGGCGGCGGGATAAATTCGTCCTCTTCGATCACAGCACGAATGGAACCTACGTCACGCTGGACAGCGAACCCGAGATGATGATCAAACACGAGAGCATGCTGCTGCACGGCAGCGGTGTGCTGAGTATCGGCCAGGCAGCCTCGCCTCAAGACGAGGGTCTGATCGAGTTCGAGTGCCGCTGATGAGCGAGAACAGTGCGCGCGAACTGCTGGTGCTGTTTGCCGACATCAGCGGCAGCACGGCGATCTACGAGCAGCTGGGCGACGCCGCGGCGGTGACCCTGATTCAGGGTCTGCTCGGGCGCATGGAGGAGGAAGCCTATTTCCACCGCGGGGCGGTGATCAAGTTCATCGGGGACGAATTGCTGTGCACGTTTCCGGACGTGGTGTCCGGGCTGGCCGCCGCCACGGCCATGCAGCAGCAGGCCGCGGCCATGGTGGGGCCCGATGGGCGCTCGCTTGCCTTGCGTGTCGGCATGCACTTCGGTCCCGCCTTGCAGGAGCGGGGCGATGTATTCGGCGATGCCGTCAATGTGGCTGCGCGCGTCGTGGAGATCGCCCGGCCCGGGCAGGTGTTGATCACCGACTCGTGCTTCGAAAACGTGCCGCTGCTCGGGCGCAGCCGCATCCGGACCATCGATTGCATCACCGTGCGAGGGCGCAGTGTCGAAACGACGATCATGGAGGTCATGTGGCAGCGCGGGCGCACCGCGACCACGGTCGTGCCCCCTGTGCCGCGTTCTCATGACGACGAGGGGTGCGTGATCCTGGGCCATGCCGGTCGCATTTATACCGTCGCCCAGCAGAGCAATCCCTTCCTGATCGGGCGCGATGCCAGTTGCCAGCTGGTGATCGCCAACTCGATGGCTTCGCGGCAGCATGCGAGCATCGAATGGCGCCGCGGCAAGTTCGTCCTCTCCGACCGCAGCACCAACGGAACCTTCATCATGCCCGAGGGCGGCCGCTCGATTCACCTGCGGCGCGAGGCGTTCGTCTTGCAGGGCGCAGGCATCATCGGCCTGGGAGAGCAGCCTCGAGCCGAAAGCGCCGGCGGGGTGCACTACGAGTTCAGGCCGGCGTCGACCAAGAACTGAACACAGGCGGCGCGCGGTCCTATTCCGGGAGATAGCCCGCGGTGAAGGACACGAGCCGCCATGCCCCGCCCTGGGGCGAGAAGCAAGCCATGTGTTCGATCGGGCTGCGAATATGCTCTTCGGGTACGAAGCCGTGTCCGCCTGGTGCCCGGATGCGCGTCCATTTTTGGGGGAACCCGGGGGTGATGTCGGCGACCTCCCAGTCTTCCACCGGCACCAGCTCGAAACCGAGTCGGGCAATCGTGCGTGCGCCCGAGGAAGGCTCGCTCTTCACCAGCACGTCGTCGGCCACGATGGCGCCGAAGCGAAAAGGGTCGAAGTCGGTGGGCCACTTGGCCGCAACATAGGGCGCGCAAAAGCGCGCTTGCCCGCGTTCGTCCTTGACGAAGGCCCCGCCGAGCGTGACGGCCTTGTAGAGTTCGCGCCACATGGGGCTCTTGTCGTCCTCGAGGCTCCAGCGCCGGCGGAACTCATCCAGGCCCGTCTTCTCGCCGGGACCGTTGTCCACGTTCGGATCGATGGCGGTCAGCAGCGCACTGCGGTTCTTTGCCTCCAGGGCATCGAGCAGATTCTTCTTGTACGTCTGCCAGCCCCGGTTATCCGCACCCTCGTCGATCGGCCGGAAAACCATATCCTGGGCGCAGGCGGGCGCCCAGATCGCGGCCATCGCGATCAGGCAGGCGCCCGCTGCAGTCCAACGGCGAAGTGCGGCGCGCATGCGGCCTCGCCGTTCGCTCAGGGCGGCGGCCAGGGAGACGGCTCGCAGGGCAAGAGGTTCACGCCGGACAGTTCGAAGTGCGCGGCGCGCACGCGGGCAGGACGAGATCAAAGCGCATCAATCCTTGAAGTTCGAATCACGGCGCAATGGTAAGCCTTGGACTCTAGGTTGGCGAATCCGGCAGGCTGCTCAGCAACGCAGCGGGCGCAGTGCACATCGTCGCTCGATTCTCTCACGGGAAGTAGAAACGTCCGTGCGCCGCATCGTGTGGCAGAATCCGCGCTTTTCCCGAGCCGACTGGGTCTTCATGGCTGCTACTGTTCTACCCTCAAACACGCAGGAAAAGATTGTCCGACAAATCGCCGAGGAACTCGCTTGCCGTCCGGCGCAGGTGGCTGCGGCGGTCGGTTTGCTCGACGAGGGCGCCACGGTTCCCTTCATTGCGCGTTACCGCAAGGAAGTGACGGGCAGCCTCGACGACACGCAACTACGCAATCTGGAAGAGCGGCTCACCTACCTGCGTGAACTCGAAGAGCGGCGCGCGGCTGTGCTTGCCTCGATTGCCGAACAAGGCAAGCTTAGCCCCGAGTTGGCGGTATCGATCGAAGCCGCCGGCACCAAGCAGAGCATCGAAGACCTCTATCTGCCGTTCAAGCCCAAGCGGCGCACGCGGGCGCAGATTGCGCGGGAGGCGGGCCTCGAGCCGCTCGCAGACGCTTTGCTGGGCGATCCCATGCTGGATCCCGCGGTGGAGGCGGCGAAGTACGTGAACGCAGAAGCTCAGGTCAAGGATGCCAAGGCGGCGCTCGAAGGCGCACGCGACATCTTGTCGGAGCGCTTTGCCGAGGAAGCCGCGCTGATCGGCGGTCTGCGCGACTGGCTGTGGGAAGACGGGGTGATCCGCTCGACGATGGTCGAGGGCAAGGCGGACGAGGGCGCGAAGTTCCGCGATTACTTCGACTACTCCGAGCCAATCGCACGGATCCCGTCCCATCGCGCGCTGGCGCTCTTCCGGGGGTGGCACGCTGGTGTGCTCTCGATCCGGTTGGGGCTCGACGCCGAACGCGAGGCCCTCGTCCCTCACCCGGCCGAAGGGCGCATCGCGACGTTCGCCGGCATCTCGCAGCAGGGCCGCCCGGCGGACAAATGGCTGGGCGATGTGTGCCGCTGGACTTGGCGGGTCAAGGTTCATCCGCAGCTGGAAACCGATCTGTTCCGTCGTTTGCGCGAAGCGGCCGAAACCGAGGCCATCCGGGTGTTCGGCCAGAACTTGCGCGACTTGTTGCTGGCCGCACCGGCCGGACCCAAGGCCGTGATGGGACTGGATCCGGGACTTCGCACCGGAGTGAAGGTCGCCGTGGTCGATGCGACCGGCAAGCTGCTCGACACCGCGACGATCTATCCGCACGAACCGCGCCGCGACTGGGACGGATCCATCGCGGTTCTGGCGGCGCTGGCGGCACGGCACGACGTGCGCCTGGTGTCGATCGGCAACGGCACCGCATCGCGCGAGACCGACCGCTTGGCGGCCGATCTGATCAAGCTTCACCCGCAGATCAAGCTCACGCGCGTGGTCGTGAGCGAAGCCGGCGCCTCGATCTACTCGGCCTCGGAGTTGGCGGCGAAGGAGTTTCCCGATCTGGACGTCAGCCTGCGCGGCGCGGTTTCGATCGCCCGACGATTGCAGGATCCGTTGGCCGAACTGGTGAAGATCGAGCCCAAGGCGATCGGTGTCGGACAATATCAGCACGATGTGAATCAACGCGACCTGGCGCGCTCGCTCGACGGCGTGGTCGAGGATTGCGTCAATGCCGTTGGCGTGGACGTCAACACGGCGTCCGCGCCGCTGCTGGCGAGGGTGTCCGGGCTCAACAGCACGCTCGCCCGCAGCATCGTCAACTATCGCGAATCCAACGGCGCCTTTCGCAGTCGTGATGCGCTCAAGGCCGTGCCCTACCTGGGCGCCAAGACCTTCGAGCAGGCCGCGGGTTTCCTGCGCATCATGGACGGCGAGAATCCGCTCGACCGTTCGGCGGTTCACCCCGAGGCCTATCCGCTGGTCGAACGGATCCTGGGGAAGCTCAAGAAGGAGGTGCGTGACGTCATGGGCCGCAGCGATGTTCTGCGGCAGGTGGCGCCCAAGGAGTTCACCGACGAGCGGTTCGGGCTGCCGACGGTGCAGGACGTGCTGGTGGAATTGGAGAAGCCAGGTCGGGATCCGCGGCCCGAGTTTCGCTCGGCACAGTTCCGTGACGGCGTCGAGAGCCTCAAGGATCTGGAAGTCGGCATGGTGTTGGAGGGGGTGGTCACCAATGTGGCGAACTTCGGCGCGTTCGTGGACATCGGCGTGCATCAGGACGGCCTGGTGCACGTCTCCGCGCTCTCGAGCCGCTTCGTGAAAGATCCGCGCGAGGTGGTGAAGGCGGGCGAGCTGGTCAAGGTGAAGGTGGTGGAGGTCGATCTGCCTCGTCAGCGCATCGCACTCACCATGCGCCTCGACGATCCGGTCGGCGAGCGTGGCGCGGTCGACAGGGCCGATGCGCCCAGAGGCGCCAAGCCCGATCGCGGCGCGCGTGCCGACCAGCGCCCGGCGTCCCGCACCGGCGGGCGCGACGCGGGCGGCAGCCGGCCCGCGACGGCTCGTCCCAGCCCTCAACCCAAGCAGCTCGACGGCCCCATGGCGGCGGCATTCGCCAAGCTGCGCGGAGGCGGCTGATCTCGTCGCGGCAGCCCATGTCTTTGTCATCGCTGCATCGAGGGACGGTGCCTTGCCGTCCGGACGCAGCGCGAAGCGAAGGCGCAGCATGGGAGGTCATGATGCTGCGTGCTAGAATCCGTTCCTGAATGTTTCGTCGGCACTCATCTCAAGCGGGGAGCAGCATGGCTAGAATCGAGATCAAGTCGGAAATCACCGGTACCGTATGGCAACTCAAGACGGAGGTCGGTGCCCAGGTCGAAGAGGGCGATACGCTGATCGTCATCGAATCCATGAAGATGGAAATTCCGGTCATCACCGAGGATGGCGGGACGGTCAAAGAGATTCTCGTGAAAGAGAAGGACCCGGTCGCCGAGGGTCAGGTAGTCGCGATCATCGAAGGCTAGAGCAAACGGCACGGGACTGCCCCTAGGGGCGTTCCCGAGCAGATGCGATCGGGGGCAGGCTTTGCAGCCTGTCCCCGATTTGTTTTAGATCGCTCGCGCCGCGAGCAACCTGATCGCTGCGTCCTTCGACTCGAGGACGCGTTCGCGTGCGATCTGTTCGGCCTCGGCACCGTTCCCATCGCGGATCGCATTTACCAGCCGCTGCCAGCGCTGCACCGATTGTCGGCGGCGCTCGGGGGTCGAGAGGCCGAGTCGGGAATAGCGTGCGGTCTGCTGTTCCAGCGACGTCAGATAAGCGCTCAGCCGCCGGTTGGGCGTGGCGCGGTTGAGCACACGGTTGATCTGCAGCACGGTCTCGACGTAAGCCTCGCCGCTTTCGGCGGTACGTGCGCAACGAGCGAGCTTGGCAACCTCCGCTTCGAGCAGCGGCAGCACCAGCGCACGGGCCTCGGACTCGGCCACCGTACGGTCTCGCAGGCCGTTGAGCACGGCGCGTATCTCGAAAATCTCCCGCACCTCGTCGATCGTGAGCTTGGTCACCATGGCGCCGCGGCGGGGGAGGATCGTGATGAGTCCATCCTTCTCCAGCAAACGCAGCGCTTCGCGGGCCGGTCCTCGGCTCACCGCGAATTCGCTGGCGAGCGTTTCTTCCCGAACGCGCTGTCCCGGGGAATACACGCCGCTCAGGATGCGCTCGGCAAGGCGAGCGGCGATCTGTTCGGGCAGTGAGCGCGTGAGCGGCTCCACGGGATGCGAGAAGTCGGCTGTCGCCAGCGGCGCATCGTGCGCAGCCCCTTGCTTGGCGCTCAGGGTCAGTTCGGTAGAAGACATGGCGCGACCATACTCGGGCTATTGTCGGATTGTCAACAATCATCTTGACAGCAATCTGGCTGCAACCTAGCATCCGCCTGACGTACCGATCCGGTGCGCCCCCGGAGGGGAACCACAAGGTGCCTGCTGGCCGGTCTGGCGCAGGTGGAGCCAGACCGAGCGAACCCATAGAACGGACACTCATGAGCTGGAAGGAAGAAGTCGAGGAGATCCACTATCGCCGCAAGCTCGCCGAGGCCTGCGGCGGCGAGGAAGCCGTCGCCAAGCATCATGCGCTGGGCAAGCTCACGGTACGCGAGCGCATCTCGGGAATCCTCGATTCGGGGTCCTTCCAGGAAGTCGGCAAGCTCGCCGGTCGAGGCAAGTACGACAAGGACGGCAAGCTGATCGGGTTCGAGCCCGCATCGTACGTGATGGGGATCGGGGCGATCGACGGCCGGCCAGTCGCCATCGGCGGAGAGGACTACACCATTCGCGCTGGCACCGGCTTCGGCAGCGATCGGCGCAAGGGCGGGCAGGGCGGCTTCATCGAAGATCTCGCTTACGAGTTTCGCGTGCCGCTGATCAATCTGGTCGACGGCACGGGCGGCACGGTGAACACGGCCAAGCGCAAGGGATTCAGCGTGGTGCCGGGTTATGGTCAAGACGGTTTCGAGCGCTCGGTCGATTTGATGGGCGTCGTGCCGGTCGTCAGCGCCGTGCTCGGCACGTCGGCCGGGGGGCCTTCGGCTCGCGCCATTCTTTGCCACTTCTCCGTCATGGTCCGCGGCCAGAGCCACATTTTCGCGGCCGGTCCGCCCGTCGTGGAGCGCAATTTCGGCGTCAAGCTCACCAAGGAAGAGCTGGGCGGCGCCAAGGTGGCAGCCGACACGGCAGGCACCATCGACAACGTGGCCGAGACCGAGCAGGAAGCGTTCGAGATGATTCGCCGCTTCCTCTCCTATCTGCCGACCAACGTCTGGGAACTGCCGCCGCGCGTGCCGTGCAGCGATCCGCCGGATCGTGCCGAGGAAGCGCTGCTCGACATCATCCCCCGCAATGCGCGCCAGGCGTACAACATGCGCCGGCTGCTGGGACTGGTCGTCGACCGCGACTCGCTGTTCGAGATTCAGCCGAGCTTCGGCCGCGCCGTGATCACGACCTTCGCGCGTTTGAACGGTCATGTCGTCGGCATCGTCGCCAACAACCCGATGTTCGGCGGCATCATGGACACGAAGGCGGCGCGCAAGCAGGGTCATTTCGTCGAGCTCTGCGACATGTTCAACGTCCCCATCGTTTTCTTCGCCGATATTCCGGGCTTCCTCATCGGCAAGGAATCCGAGGAAGAGGCCGTGCTGCGCGAAGGCGTCCGCGCGCGGTATATCGGATTGCAGGTGACCGTGCCGGTGTTCACGGTGCTCGTGCGCCGCTGCTACGGCATGGCGGGGGGCGGCGTGATCGACAGACGCGGCCTCAACTTCAAGATCGCCTGGCCGTCGGCCGAGTGGGGATCCCTGCCCCTGGAAGGCGGTGTGCGCGCGGCGTACAAGCGCGAAATCGACGCTGCGCCCGATCCGGTCCAGAAGGAAAAGGAACTCGAAGCCGAACTGCGGCGTTTGAATTCGCCCTTCCTCACTGCCGAGGGTTTCGGCATCGAGGACTTGATCGATCCGCGCGAGACCCGCGCCTATCTGTGCCGCTTTCTCGAAGCCTGTCAGCCGCGCATGCGCACGCAAACCGGGCCCAAGCCGAAAATCGGCGTCCGGCCCTGATGTCACGGAACCGAACGTAAAGGAACGAGATCATGCCGAAGCGAGAGATCGAGGGCGACTGGGTGATGGGCTGGCCCGACCGCAAGCGCCTGAGCCTGATGGCAGGCAAGGATGCCGACGGTCGCGTCATCAACGGCCGTTCGCCTGTGCTCGACCTGGAAGGCCTGATCACGCCGACCGATGCCTACTACATCGTCAATCAGCTCGAGGTGCCCGAGCCGGTCTATCCCGACGACTGGCGATTGGTCATCTCCGGCGCGGTCGAGCGGCCGATCGAGATCGGACTGGAGGATTTGCGCAAGCTCCCCGGACGCACGGTGCGTGCGGTGACCGAGTGCGCGGGCAACGATGCCGGCTTCTTCGACTACCTTACCAAGGGCGGCAAGAAGCCCTCCCGTCGCAATCAGCAAGACATGCAAAAGCGCGCCGAAATGCGCGTGAAGGGGGCGGTGCCCAGCGAAGCCGAAGTGAGCTCCGAATCGACCACGACCTGCGCTGTCTCGGCCGGTGAATTTACCGGCGTGCCGCTCGCCGAAGTACTCAAGCTCGCCGGGCTCAAGCCGTCCGCGCTGGCCGTGCGCGCCGAAGGTTTCGATACCGGACGGCCCGACCCGGCCGTGCAGTTCCGTTCGGTGGGAACGACCGACTACACCTATGTCGACCCGGGCGTCATCAACTACGACAAGGGGCTGCCGCTCGCCAAGGCGCTGCATCCGGATACGATCCTCGCCTGGGGCATGAACGGCGAGTATCTCTCGCATATCCATGGCGGTCCGGTGCGTCTGGTCACCCCAGGCTGGTCGGGCAACTGGTGGGTGAAGTGGCTGCAGAAGCTCGAAGTGACCGAGCAGATGCCACCGTGCTACCACCAGACGCATTACTTCGTGCTCGGCAAGTCGGCCGACGATCCCGACAAGATGCCCATCACCGCGATGGGCGTGCGCTGCATCATCACCGACCCGGTAGACGAGGATTCCCCGCTCGATGCCGGCGACCATGCCGTGCGCGGTCTGGCGTGGAGCGGCGAAGGCATGATCGCGCGCGTGGAAGTCAGCGTGGACGGTGGCAACACATGGAACGATGCCCACATCGAAGAGCCGCGCGAGCGCTGGTTGTGGGTGCGCTGGTCGTATCTGTGGGAGGCGAAGCCCGGCACGCATCGCATCATGGCGCGCGCCACCGATGAAAAGGGCCGTGTGCAGCCGCAGATCCCGTGGAACTTCCAGCGCAAGCTCTGCGACTGGATCGGGCCCACGGATGTGACCGTGAAATGAAGCAGCACGGATGCACGGAGCGATAGATGCCGAAGCGCGAAATCGAGGGTGACTGGGTGATGGGGTGGCCGGACCGCAAGCGTCCGGAAATCGCCGCGGGCAAGGATGCCGACGGCCGAGTGATCTCTGGGCGGACCCAGATCCTCGAGCAGGAAGGTCTCATCACACCGACCAACAACTACTACATCGTCACCCAGCTCGACATTCCCGAGCCGGTGCATCCGGACGACTGGTCGCTCACGATCACCGGCGAAGTCGAGCGTCCGTTGACCCTCACCATCGAGGACTTGCGCAAGCTCCCCGGGCGCTCGGTGCGCGCGGTCACCGAGTGCGCGGGCAACGACGAAGGTTTCTTCGACTACGAGAAGCGCGGCGTCTCCAAACCTTCCCGCCGCTACGTGCCGGACTTCAAGCGCCGCGCGGCGCTCAAGGCTCAAGGCGTCATGCCTACCAACGACGAGTTGGCCGGCGAGATGGGCAACACCTGCGCGATGAGCGGCGGAGAGTTCACCGGGGTGCCGCTGGCGGAAGTCTTGCGTCGAGCCGGCCTCAAGCCCGGCGCGCAATGGATCTGGATGAAGGGGTTCGACAACGGCCGTCCGGATCCGACGATGCAATATCGCTCCATGGGCCGCTCCGACGTCAAGGTAGAGGATCCCGGTGTCATCAATTACGACAAGGGCCTGCCCTTGGACAAGGCGCTCGACCCGGACACGCTGCTCGCCTGGGCGCAGAACGGCGAGTGGCTGATGCATGTCCATGGGGCGCCGCTGCGCTGCATCGTGCCCGGCTGGTCGGGCAACTGGTGGGTGAAATGGCTCTCGCACATCGAAGTCACGCGCGAGATGCCGCCTTGCTATCACCAGACGAAGTACTTCGTCTACGGCAAATCGCCGGACGACCCGAACAAGCCCATGCTCACCGCGATGGGCGTGCGCAACATCATCACCTATCCGCTGGACGAAGACTCTCCTCTGGAGCGCGGCTCGCACGCGATTCGGGGGCTGGCCTGGAGCGGCATGGGCGGCATTGCAAAGGTCGAGGTGAGCGTCGATGGCGGCGCCACCTGGAACGAAGCGCACATCGAGGAACCCCGCGAGCGCTGGCTCTGGGTGCGCTGGTCGTATCTGTGGCAGGTCGATGCGCCCGGTGCGTACCGCATCCTGGCGCGGGCGACCGACGTCAAAGGCCGTCTGCAGCCGCAGACGCCCTGGAACTATCAGCGCAAGCACTTCGACGGCATCGTGCCGAGCGACGTGGTGGTGGAGTAAGCGTGCATATCGCAGTCCTGATCAAGCAGGTTCCCAATCCGGACGCGCTCGCCGCGGTCATGAGCGTGGACGAGGCTTCTTTAAAGGTCGTTCTGCCACCCGGGCATCCTCAAGTGGTGAGTCCGTTCGACGAGCAGGCGCTCGAAGCCGCACTGCGATTGCGCGATCAAGTCGGTGCGGCGGTGAAGATCACCGCGGTCACGCTCGGGCCCGACTCGGCGCGTACGGCGCTCAAGCAGGCGCTGTCGCTCGGTGCGGACGACGCCGTGCACATTCACGATGCGGCCTTGCTCGACGCCGACAGCCATGTCAGCGCGCACGCGCTGGCGGCGGCCATTCGCAAGCTGGGCACGATCGATCTCGTGCTGGCCGGGCGCCAGGCGGCCGATTTCGACGCCGGCGTCGTCGGCTTGGGCGTGGCCGAGATTCTCGGCGTTCCCTCGGTGAGCTTTGCCTGCGGCATCGAAGCCGTCGACGGCGGGGTGCAGGTCGAGCGCGTGCTGCAGGACGGCTTCGAGACCGTGCAGGTGCCGCTGCCGGCGCTCGTCACCATATCCAACGAACTGGGCGAGGTGCGCAAACCCAATCTGCGCGAGACGATGCGGGCGGCACGCAAGCCCGTGGCGGCATGGGGTGCGGCCGAGCTTGGCCTGGAAGCGTCGCAGCTTCAGCCGCGTAGCCGCAGAACCCGCCTCTTCATCCCGCAGAAGAACACGCAATGCGAGTTCATCACTGGGGCGACCGCGTTTGAAGCCGGCGAACGGCTTGCACAACGCCTGCACGATGCGCGCGTTCTTGGATGACTGCCATGGCTGCCGAAAAGAATATCCTCGTCGTCGCTGAAGCTACGCTCGGCAAACTGCCCCCTGCGACCTACGAACTGCTGACGTTGGCGCGCCGCTTGAAAGCGACGACCGGCGGCGCGCTCGGCGTCGTCCTCCTTGAAGAAGGCGATGTCGATGGCGCGTCAGCGCTGGCTGCGTACGGCGTCGACGTCGTCTATCGCGCCAAGTGTGCGGATTTCGCCCGCCTGACCAGCGAAGCCCGGCTGCCGATCGTCCAGGCCGCCTGCGAGCAGGCGCAGCCAGCCGTCGTGCTGCTCCCGCACGGCGTGCTCGGCGCCGAGCTCGGGCCCCGCCTCGCATTTCGCCTCGATGGCGGCGCGGCGACCGGTTGTGTCGACGTCGTGGCGCAAGCGGGTTCGATCCACTGCACGCGGCCTTGCTATGGCGGCCTCGCCCGCGAGGAGCAACGATTCGAGCACGGCCCGGTGGTCGCCACCGTTCGCGCCGGCTTGTTCGAGCTGGCGCAGCCCCAGCCAGGTTCGCAGTCATCCATCGTGGAACTCCCCGCACTGGATCCGTCGGAGCTCCGCGTGGCGTTGGTGAAGCGCGAGTCCGACGCCGGCGACGGCCCGCGTCTGGAAGATGCCAAAGTCATCGTGGCCGGTGGACGCGGACTGGAGGGTCCTGAGGGATTCAAGGTCTTGCAGGATCTCGCCGCTGAGCTGGGCGCGGCCGTCGGATCGAGCCGGGTGCCTTGTGACCTCGGCTGGTGCCCGCATTCCTGGCAGATCGGCTTGACGGGCAAGACGGTCACGCCCGATCTCTACATCGCCGTCGGCATTTCCGGGGCCGGTCATCACATGGCCGGTTGCGGCAACGCCAAAACCATCGTCGCAATCAACTCCGATCCCGAGGCAGCCATCTTCCAGGATGCACGTTTCGGTGTGGTCGGGGACTACCGGGAAGTCGTGCCTGCGCTCGCCGCGCAGGTGCGGAAGCTCAAGCAGGCTTGACGCCTTAACCAAAGAAAGCATCGGAGTACGCGCATGGCATTCGAAGCGCTGATGGAAGAATACGAGCGCCGCCGCGCCAAGGCACTGGCGATGGGCGGTGAAGACAAACTGGCGAAGCGCAAAGCCCGTGGCCAATTGAATGCGCGTGAGCGCATCACGTCCCTGGTCGACGACGGCAGTTTCATCGAGTCGGGACTCTTCGGCACTTCGGGGATCTACCCCGAGCAGGCCGACGAGACGGCCTGCGACGGCAAGATCGCCGGTTTCGCTCGCATCGACGGCCGTGACGTTGCGCTCGTGGTGAACGATTTCACCGTCAAGGGATCCTCGACTAGCGCGACCAACAGCAAGAAGGTCGGGCACATGAAGCGTACCGCCGTCGAGCGCGGTATGCCGATGGTCGTCATCGGCGAGTCGACCGGCGCACGTCTGCCCGACGCCATGGGCTCGCGCGGCATGGGCTTGTTGCTGGGCAACGACATCACGCAGTTTCGTCGCATGCGCGAAACCCCGCTGGTCGCCGCCGCGCTTGGGCCCTCATTCGGATCGTCGGCCTGGCTGGCCTGTTGCTCGGACTTCGCCATCATGCTCAAGGGCTCCACGATGGCCGTGTCGAGCCCGACGCTGATCGAGATGGCACTGGGCGAGAAGGTCGACTTCGAAAAGCTCGGCGGCTGGCGCCTGCACGCCGAGACGACCGGGCTCATCGACGCCGTGGCGGACACCGAAGAAGAAGTGTTCGACAAGATTCGCCGCTTTCTCTCCTATCTGCCCAGTCATCATAAAGAGGCGCCGCCCGAGGCACCGATCCCGGCCGGTTCCGGCGAGGGCATGCAGGACATCCTGTCGTTCCTCCCCGAAAGCCGCACTCAAGTCTACGACATGCGCAAGATCATCCGCACGCTCGTCGACAAGGATTCGCTGTTCGAACTCAAGCCGCGCTTCGGCAACAGCGCCGTTTGCGCGCTCGCCCGCCTCGGCGGCAAGAGCATCGGTGTCATCGCCAACAATCCGCTGCATCGCGGCGGCGCCCTCGACGGCAATGCCTGCCGCAAGATCGTCGACTTCATCGTGTTGTGCGATTCGTTCAACATCCCGCTGCTGATTCTTGTCGATACGCCCGGGTTCGTGATCGGCACCGAGGCCGAGCGCGACGGCGCGCCGGGCAAGATCATGAACTTCATGAACGCCATGACCCTGGTCTCCGTGCCGCGCTTGTCGGTGATCATCCGCAAGAGCTACGGACGGGCCTATGTGTGCATGGGCGGCGGGCGGCATTCCGACGACATCTCCGCCTGGCCCACGGCCGAGATCAGCTTCATGAGCCCGGAGTTCGCCACCCGCATCGTGCATGGCGTGAAGCCGGGCGATGCGCAGTACGAGGCGAGGCTCGCCGAGATCAACCAGGACAGCGCGATCTGGGGCATGGGTTCGGTGTTCGCCGCGCAGGCCATCATCCGGCCGCAGGAGACGCGGGACTATCTCATTCGCATGTTCGACGTCTACAAGCTGCGCATGACCAAAGGCGTCGGGCAGCAGTTGATGCGCGCCTGGCCGACTTCGTATTGATCGCTGGCACTCGCGCGTTGGCCGGATCCCGGGGCAGCCTCGGGTCCGGCGACGCCAATCCACTGAACGCTTGACCCGCCCGCGCTGCACAGCGTCGGCAACAAAGGAATCGCAGGATGTTCAACAAAGTTCTCGTCGCCAACCGCGGTGCGGTCGCCGCCCGCGTGCTGCGCGCACTCTACGAACTCGGTGTGCACACGGTGGCCGTCTACTCCGAAGCCGACGCACACGCGCCTTACCTTGAAATGTCGAGCGAGGCTTACCCCATCGGCCCCGCCGCCGCGCGCGACAGCTATCTCAATCAGGATACCCTGGTCGATCTGCTCAAGCGCACCGGTTGCGACGGTTTGCATCCAGGCTATGGGTTTCTGGCCGAGAACGCCGAGTTCGCCGCCAAGGTCAATGCCGCGAGCGCGCGCTTCATCGGGCCGAGCGCTCGCTGGATCGACGCGATGGGACACAAGACCAAGGCGCGCGAATTGGCCAAGGACTACGGCATGCCCATGGCTGCGGGAAGCGGCGTGCTCGCCACCGATAATCCGGAGGCCGTGAAGGAAGCCGCGCGCGCCATCGGCTATCCGGTGCTGGTGAAGCCGGCCGGCGGTGGCGGCGGCATCGGCATGCTGCCCGCGAAGGACGAATCCGAACTGATCGCCGCCGTGGAGCGCTCCAGTTCGCTTGCGGCCCGCGGCTTCGGCAATGCGGAGGTGTATCTGGAGCGTCTGATGGAGCGGCCGCGACACGTGGAGTTCCAGGTCCTCGGCGACATGCACGGCGACGCCTGCCATCTGTTCGAGCGCGATTGCTCGGTCCAACGGCGACATCAGAAGATCATCGAGGAGTCGCCCGCGCCCAATGTGCCGCGCGATCATGTCGAAGGCATGGCCAAGCGCATCGCCGACATCATGCGCAACATGGGCTACGACAACATCGGCACGGTCGAGATGCTGATGAGCCGCGACGGGGAATTCAATTTCCTGGAAATGAATACGCGCCTGCAGGTCGAGCACGGGGTGACCGAGGAAGTGACCGGTGTCGACCTGGTGAAGGCGATGGTGCGCAGCGCCGCCGGTGAGCGACTGGCCGATATCCTGCCCAAGGACATCCGCATCGACGGCCACTCCATCCAGGCACGCGTGTATGCCGAGGACCCGAAGAATTTCTTCCCTTCGCCGGGCAAGCTGACGGTCTTTCGGCCACCCGAAGACAAGTCGATCCGGATCGAAACCGGCTATGCCGAAGGCCGCGACGTGACGCCTTTCTACGATCCCATGATCGCCAAGGTGATCGTCAAGGCGGCCACCCGTGAGCGCGCGATCGAGCAGCTGGTCGACGCCCTGCTGGCTTTCGATATCCAGGGGCTCAAGCACAATATTCCCGCCGTGGTCGCGATTCTCAAGTCCGACGCGTTCCGTAATGGGGACGTGCACACAGGCATCGTGTCCGAAGTGCTGGCACGGCCGAAGAAAGGTTGATCCATGACGAACAACGCACTGATCGGTGAAGCACGCAGCGCGGGGCGAGGCAGTCTAGACGAACTCAACGGCAAGCGCTTGCTGACTCAGTTCGGCGTCGCGGTGCCGAAGTCGGTGGTGGTGCAGGCAGGCGAGTCGCTTACGCCCAAGCTTGCCGGCCTTGAGGGGCCTTATGTCGTGAAGGTGATGTCGCAAGACATCTTGCACAAAAGCGACGTGGGCGGTGTGCGGGTGCGCATGAAGGATGCGGCCGAGGTCGAAGCCGCGATCAGTGACATGCTGGCTCGTCCGGAGATAGCCAAAGCGCGCCTGGACGGTTTTCTGGTCGAGGAGATGGCGCCGGCGGGCCAGGAGCTGGTGATCGGCGCCTTGCGCGATCCTCAGTTCGGGCCGCTCGTCATGGTCGGCCTGGGCGGCATCTTCGTCGAAGTGCTCAAGGACGTGGCGTTTCGCATCTGCCCCATCGAGCGCATCGATGCGGTGGAAATGCTCGACGAACTCAAGGGCAAGGCGCTCCTCGATGGCGCGCGCGGCCAGGCGGGCGTGTCGCGCGAAGCGATCATCGAGACGCTGCTCAAGATCGGCAGCGAGCAGGGGCTGTTGATGTCCCTGAGCGAAGACATCGCCGAGGCCGACATCAACCCGTTGATCGTATCGCAGCACGGCGCGGTCGCCGTGGACGCACGATTCATCCTGACCGCGCAGGGAGCACAAGCATGAGCCACGAGAACGATGTCATCGAGCGCTTCAAGCCGCTGCTCGAGCCGAAGACGCTCGCCGTCGTCGGCGCCTCGGCCACCTCGATGAGCGCTGCCAATGTATTCATCCGGCGCATCCGGGAGATGGGCTACAGCGGGACGATCTATCCCATTCATCCGAGTGCCGCGAGTGTCGACGGCCTGACGGCGTACAAGTCGGTCGCGGACACCCCGCAGCCCATCGACTACCTCTACATCTCCGTGGCCGCTGCGCATGTGCCGAAGATGCTGGCCGAGGCCAATGGCCGGGTGCGCTATGCGCAGGTCATCTCGAGCGGCTTCGGTGAGGTCGACGAAGGCAAGGCGCTGCAGGAAGAACTGGTCGCATCCGCCAGGAAGGGCGGCTTGCGTCTGCTCGGGCCGAACTGTCTTGGCCTGTATTCGCCACGCGGCCGAGTCACCTTCGTCGAGAATTCCTCCACCGAAGTCGGCACCGTGGGGATCATTTCGCAAAGCGGCGGGCTCGGCACCGACATCGTGCGGCGAGGCTCGGTGCGGGGCTTGCGCTACAGCGCCGCGGTGACCGTGGGCAACAGCGCGGACCTCGGCCCGAACGATCTGCTCGAATACTACCTGGCCGACCCGCAGACCAAGGTGATCGGGATCTACCTGGAAGCGGTGAAGGACGGGCGGCGCCTCTTCGATCTGCTGAAGGCGCATCGCGCCAAGAAGCCGGTCGTGCTGCTCAAGGGCGGCCGCACCCAGCAAGGCTTGATGGCGGCCGCCTCGCACACCGGCTCGCTTGCCGGCGATGATCGCGTCTGGGTCGCGCTTTCTCGCCAGACGGGTTGCATCCTGGTCGAGACGCTCGATCAATTCCTCGATACGCTGCTGATCTTCCAGTCGCTGACGCCGCGGAGCAACGATCCGACGCGAGAGGTCGTGATGTTCGGCAACGGCGGCGGCACGAGCGTGCTGGGCACCGATCTTTTCGCCCGCATGGGGCTGGACGTGACGCCGTTCGGCAAACCGACGCTCGAAGCGCTGCAGGCGCTCAAGCTGCCGCCCGGGACATCCATCACGAACCCGGTCGATGCGCCCGTGGGCACGCTGCAGCAGGACGAGGGCCGGATCGCAGAGAAGATCCTGGACGCGATCTTTTCCAACGGCAAGCCGCAGGCGCTCGTCATGCACCTCAACCTGGCGGCGTTTCTCGGCCGCACCAAGACCGATGTGCTCGGCAACCTCATGCAGGCGGCGACGCGTGTCCAGTCGCGCTATCCGGGCAGCGCGCATTTCATCCTCGTGCTGCGCTCCGATGGCGAGCCAGAAATCGAGAACCGCAAGCGCGAGTTTCGCGCGCAGGCGCTCGCGCTCGGCATCCCGGTGTACGACGAGATGATGAACGCCGGCTGGGCGCTGTCGGCGTTGTGCGCTCACGAGCGCTTCCTCGCCCGGGGCCAGTGATGAACGCGGCGAACGCACAGACCGGCGCGCGACCGCTCGACGGCGTGCGGGTGCTCGAATTGGGCACGACGATCGCCGGTCCGTTCTGCGGTCGTCTGCTGTGCGACTTCGGCGCCGAAGTGGTGAAGGTCGAGCCACCCGATGGCGATCCTGTCCGTGGGGCCGGCAAGGTGCATCAAGGCAAGTCCCTCTATGCGGCGAGCATTTTGCGCGGCAAGCGGCTGATCGCTGCGGATCTGCGCAAGCCCGAGGCGCAAGCGCTGATCCGCAGGCTGGTGCCGAAGTTCGACATCGTCATCGAGAACTTTCGCCCCGGCGGCATGGAGAAGTGGGGGCTCGGCTACGCCGACTTGGCCAAGCTGCATCCGGGACTCGTCATGGTTCGCATCTCCGGCTACGGCCAGACCGGGCCCTACAGCGAGCGTCCGGGCTACGGCGTGGTGTGCGAGGCCGTGGGCGGCCTGCGCTACATCATCGGTGACCCGGATCGCCCGCCCGCCCGCGCCAACATCGCGCTGACGGACTACATCACCGGCCTTTATGCGGCTTTTGGCGCGATGATGGCCCTGCGCCATCGCGAGCACACCGGTCAGGGCCAGTTCGTCGACACGGCCTTGTACGAGTGCGCGTTCAGCTTCATGGAGCAGCACGTGCCGGCGTTCGACAAGCTCGGGTTCGTGGCCGAGCGCACCGGGGCAGGCATGACCGATTCGTACGTGAACAACATGTTTGCCACCCGCGACGGTGTCTACGTGCATGTGCAGGGATCACAGGCGAACAGCTTCCGCCGCCTGTGTGCCGCGATGGGGCAACCGGAGTTGGCGAACGACCCGCGGTTCGCCGAGCGTCGCGCACGCAACGAGCACGGTGCCGAAATCGATCGCATCGTCGGTGAATGGATCGGCGCGCGCGACTACACTGAGATGGAGCAGGCGTTCAACGCGCAGGGGGTGACCTTCACCCGCGTCTACAGCATGGCCGACTGTTTCGGAGATCCGCACTTCGCCGCGCGCGGCATGCTTGCCCGGATCAAGGACGACAAACTGGGCACGGTAGCTGTCGCAGCGCCCGTGCCACGTCTTTCCGCGACACCGGGACGCATCGACCGCTCGGGTGGCGAGATCGGCGAGAACACACGCGAGGTATTGCAGGAATATCTGGCACTGAGCGACGCGGAGCTCGACGAGCTGCTCGCAGCCAAGGCGATTTCCTGCGGCGCTTAGACCTAAGGCGCGCGGCCTGCTCCGAGCCGATGGCGCAGACGGGTGCGCTACCTCGGCGTCATTGCGAGAGCATTGCAATAGCTCGCGCAAGATTGATACGTGCGGACGCTTCGTAGCTTTCCCGGAACGATTCGGTGAAGTAGATACAAGGGCGCTTCAGGAATGCCCCGAGCACCTCGATGCGCTTGCGGCGATACACGAACCAGGGCACCCATTGGTACTCTTGCCGCACATTGCGTTCGAAGGCATCGTAGATCGTCTCGTCGCGACCGAGAATCGAAAGATCGATATCGACGACAAGGCGTGAATCCGGGTCGCGGGGTTCGGCTGCATGGACCGTCGCCATGATATGCGCCTCGACGAGACTCGCGCGCGCCTCCGGTACGCCGGCCGATCGAAGAAAGTCGACCGCCCAATGTGCGCTTCGAACTTCGTTATCCGAAGCGCGCGGTGCGTAGACGACATCGTGCAACCACAATGCCATTTCCACTTCGGCGGATGATCGCGCAAGACTGTGCGAGCGAGCGAACTGGCCCAGGCACGCGTCGATGTGCGAAACGTCGTGATAGAAACGATGCGGCTCCCGATAGGCAGCATGCACTCGCTCGAACATCGCGAGATGGTCCGCGACGCCGAACGCTCGCATCAGTGCGCACCAGCGCTCGGGGGTTACCTGGGACATGGTCCGCTTCCGTCGGCAATGCGGGAAGCGTCGACACGCGGCATTTTCGGCTCCTTCGGATTCGGGGCACTACCCGTCGTTCCAACCGGTGCTTATGTTACCGAGGAAACGTCTGGCGCGATGACTTGTGCAAAGGGGGGCAGACGCCTTGGCGGTCTACACCTGCAGCGCCGCCGCGGGGACGTCGTACTGCCATTGCGGCTCGTGTCGTCGCTCGTGGATCAGCCAGCGATCGCCCTCCCGGCGCAGCTTGTCCCGATACCGGATGGCCCGCACCGCGACCCGCCGCTCCTCGCCGACGGCGTAAAGCAGCGAGGCGGTCACCCGACTGTCGCAGAGCGCGACATCCCCGTCGACCTCGAGGCGCAGATTGCTCAAGGCATGATCGGTGCCCAAATACGCCGCGAGACGGCTGTGCAACCAGGTCACCACGCCATCCCCGCCCTGCAGCAGGTCGGGCTCGAAGTTGTATTGGGATTGTGAGCGCGCCGTGAAGCACGAGGCGACGCCGCTCCAATTTTGCGCATCGAGGAAGTTGAGGTAGTTCTCGATGGTTTCCCGAATGGCGATCTTGTCCACGACGGACGCGAAGTTCGACATGACGTTTCCTCTGGGAGAAAGGTTGAGTGAACGAGGGCGCGGAAGCGCTTCGTGCGCATTGCCCTTGGGAACAGCTGCCGCAATGGAGCCATCCGGCGGCTGCGTCGGTGTCGAACGCTCGCTCAGGATTGGACCCTAAACGCGCCATAGGCCCAGGAAGCGCAGAGCGCAGCGAGCACAAGCCAGATGACCACGATGATCGCGCCAGCGATGCGGCTCACAGGTTTGCCGCTTTGCATGGTTTCGTTCGCTTGTATCCGGCAAGCGTCCAGAACGGGACCGGGAATCAGTCGGATGGCGAGAGCGATGCCCATGGGGATCAGGATGAGATCGTCGAGGTAGCCCAGAACCGGCACGAAATCCGGGATCAGATCGATGGGGCTCAAGGCATACGCGACGATGCCCGCGACGAGTATCTTGGCATACCACGGCGTTCGAGGGTCGCGCGCCGCAAGATAAAGAGCGAGCGTCTCGGCTTTGAGATGACGGGCACGCTGCTTCAGGGCTGCGAGAAATGCCATGGCGGTTCGGTTAGGCTAGCCGCGATTGCCCTGTACTCGCTGAGCGGGAGCGCACCAGCCCGGCTGCGATACGGTGTGAGCGCGATGGCGTCAACTGGGATGCCCCCTGGGTATTCGTCGGTGTTCGCCCTGCTTCGGCGTCGCGTCGAGGAAGTCATCTTGCCAGAGAATTCGCCGGGGCTCCAGGAAGCGTACCGCGCCTCCTGCGCGTTGGCGTTGGCTGCCGGCCATCCTCGTGCCTTGGTCAAGGTTCGCGGCAGTGCGCGGCCCCGCTACGCCACGTCGGCGGGAGCAGCGATATCGCCTGCATGGACGCACCCCCGCGCGGGCACTATCATCGTGCTTACTCGCGATCGACCGCAGCTTCTCCTGCGGCGGTCGCCGTTTCCATGCCGCTGAACTATGGAGTTCCCCATGCAAGCATTGCAGCCAGGTGTCAAAGGCACGTTCACGATGAAGGTCGAGCGCCAACATTGCACGTCGCGCGGTGGGCCTTGGGTGTTCGCCACGCCGGAGATGGTGCGCTTCTCCGAGCGGTCCTCGCATGAACTGGTGGCCCCGCTGCTGGCGCCAGGCCAGCACACGGTTGGCGCCGTGGTGCACATCAAGCACCTGGCGCCCACGCTCGAGGGGCAGACTGCCCGCGCCGAGATCGAGCTGGTCGAGGTCGATCGGCGGCGGTTGAAGTTCAAGATCGAGCTGTTCGATGAACTCGACAAGATCGGCGAATGCGAGCACGATCGTTTCATCATCGACGTCGACAAGTCGGGCGATCGTCTCGCCGCCAAAGCCAAGGCGCTGGGGATCGAGTTGCCGAGCGGGCCGCACCCGGGCGGCAAGGATCCCAACGCCTGAGGGCTGCTCGACGCAGGCGTTCGATAAACCGACCTACTATCGCGATTTCGTCCCGAGCCGTACTCGCCCAAAGAGCCTGTCATGATCTCCAAAGTCGCATTCGCCTTCTCGGTCCTGCTCTTTTCGAGCGCCAGCGCCCATGCGCTCGATGACGCCGCGGTCAAGCAGGTGGTGGCCAAGTTTCTCGCCTCCCAGCCTACCGACCAAGGGTCGAACGAGCCGCTTACCCACCAGATCGCCGACGTCGACGGCGACGGCAAGCCCGATATCGTGCTGCTCTGGAACGTGATGGGGCCGACCTCGGCGTGGCCCAAGCTCACGCTGTTCCTCGATACGGGGCGCACCTACCGGGCGTTGACGGCGAACTTGTCGGGGATCGTCGAGAAGCTCGATGTGAAGGGCTCGAACATCACGGTCGGCACCTTGATGCTCGGCCCGAAGGATCCGCGCTGCTGCCCCACGGTCAAGACTCAGATCCACATGCGCTGGCAGGGCGGCAAACTGGTGCAGATGAAGTAGGCCCACGCGCGCGTCTGACCGGTGATTTCGAAAGAAGAGCATGTCGTTGCGGCGTGAACGCGCGCTGACAAAGTTGCGCAAGCTCCGGGTGCAGGTGCACCGCGACGGTCTGCCTGCGCAGCCGAACGTGTATCACGTGGCTGCGCTGACTTCGGCGCTCGTCGAAGTGCTCGGCAATACGGGCGACTCGAAACGGGCGAGTGCTGCGGCTGAGTATCTCTATCGCGTTGCGACGCCCTCGTTTCGTGCGACCGGCATCGAGCCCAAGCTCGAATGCAAGCGCGGCTGCGATTATTGTTGTCGCGGCTATGTGTCCGCGACCGCGCCGCAGATCTTCGCCGCCGCGAAAGCGATTCGCGCGCAGAGCCTCTCTTATGAGGCCGCCGTGGCCCGCATCGGCGCAGCGGCGGACACAGTGCGGGGCCTGGACTGGAAAACCCGATGCGCCTTGCATGAGCCGTGTCCGCTGCTGGTCGAGGGAGCATGCAGCATCTACGCATCGAGGCCGCTGCCTTGTCGGGCATTCGTGTCGTTCTCGGTGAATGCCTGCAGACGGGCATTCGAACTCAACACCAATGATATCGACGTGCCGCCGATTTACGGCAACGTCCGCAGCGCGCTGGAGAACGCCTTGCGTGCCGCGATGAAGCATCATGGCTTGCCGCTTGAAAGCTATGAACTCGATGGGGCGCTTGCAAGCGTGCTGGCGCATCCCGACGCCGAGGCGGCCTGGTTGCGCGGCGAGAATGTCTTTGCTGGCGTGGACGTGGATCGCTCGGCCGATCCCGGCTCGCTGCTGCAGCGCGAGATCATGCTCGATACGCTGCTTGCGGTCGCCTCGGGAGAGACGCCGGCACACCTCGAGGGGCAAGCCCCGAAGTGACTTGCGGACGCGCGGCAGGGCAGGTGAAATGAAGTACTTACGCCGAATCGGCGGCGGTTCACCGGGTGTCCGGCCTCGAGATCGACAGTATTGTCCGTTCATCAGACCACTCGATGCGATGGACCATTCAGCGACCAATGACCGCCTCAGGCCCCCCGTTCACTGTTCCACGCTCGCAAAGGAAGTCGCATGGCAATGCACACCGGTTCCACCGTCAACGCCGATCTGGGCAAGCTCGTCCTGCGGCTTTCGCTGGGCATACTCTTCCTGCTCCACGGGATCGCCAAGATCATCAGCGGCCCCGCCGGAATCATCGGGCTGGTGGAGAAGGCGGGCCTCCCGGCACCCGTGGGCTATCTGGTCTATCTCGGCGAGGTCGTTGCGCCGCTGCTCATCATTTTCGGCCTGTGGACGCGTCTCGGCGCCCTGATCATCGCCGTAACTATGGTGTTCGCCGTCGGCTTGGTGCACCTGGACGAATTGTGGATGTTGACCAAGAACGGCGGCTGGCAGCTCGAGTTGCAGGGCATGTACTTTTTTTCCGCGATCGCACTGGCGCTGCTCGGCGCGGGCCGGTTCAGTATCGGCGGCGCGCGCGGACGCTTCAACTGACATCGAACCGCGGGTTTCGCCGACCGTGTTCGGTCGACCAGGCGACGAAGGTGTTGTTGCGACGATGTAAATCGCATGTAACGGTTTGAAAATCGGCGGCTACATTGCGGTAAGCCTTGCACGCGCGGGTTATCCTTACGTGCGCAAGGGGGTGCGACCTCCCATTCCTCTTGATGCCCGCCCACTGCGATCTGATTGAGGCACCGCCCCACGATGAGCGAAACGCCGACGCCCAGCGCCGCTGAGGTCCCGCCCAGCGCCCCCCGTCCTGCAACGCGCAAGCCCGTGGCCGGGTGGCTGTGGTTCTTGCTGGTGCTCGCCATCGCGGGTGGCAGCTACTACCACTACGAGCGGTACAAGGAGCGCCAGGCGCAGGAGGAAGCCCAGAAGAAGGCCGCTGACGCCAAGAAGGGCTTCGGCAAGGGCATGGGCGGCCCGACGCCGGTGGTCGCGATCCCCGCGCGCCAGGGGCGCATCAATGTCTATCTGGAGGGTCTGGGCACGGTCACCCCGCTGCGCACCGTCACCGTCCGCAGCCGCGTCGAGGGTCAGTTGATGCGGGTGCATTTCCGCGAGGGCCAGACGGTCGAGCAGGGGCAGCTGCTGGCCGAGATCGACCCCCGGCCCTTCCAGGTGATGCTCAAGCAGGCCGAGGGTCAACTTGCCCGTGATCAGGCTTTGCTTGCGAACGCGCGGCTCGACGTCGAGCGATACCGCACATTGTTTCAGCAAGATTCGATCGCCAAGCAGGAGGTCGACGCCCAGGAAGCCCTGGTGCGGCAGTACGAAGGCATCGTGAAATCCGACCAGAGCCAGGTCGAGAACGCGCGCCTGCAGTTGACGTTCGCCCGCATCACCGCGCCGATCACCGGCCGTGTCGGTTTGCGCTTGATCGATCCGGGCAACATCGTGCGCGGCGGCGACGCCACCGGACTGGTCGTGATTACGCAGGTCGCCCCGATCGGGGTGGTGTTCACCGTGCCGCAGGACAATCTGCCCGCTTTGTTGAAGCGCATGCAGGAGGAGGAGCGCTTGCCGGTCGAAGCCTGGGATCGCGAGCAGAAGAACCGGCTGGCCCAGGGCCGCCTGCTGGCCGTGGACAACATGGTCGACGTGGCGACGGGCACCATCAAGCTCAAGGCGACCTTCCGCAACGAGGAAGGCCCGCTCTTTCCCAATCAGTTCGTCAACGTGCGTCTGCGGCTCGATACGCTCGAAGATCAAACGGTCATCCAGCAGGGCGCGGTGCAGCGCGGCGGCCGGGGATTGTTCGTCTACGTCGTGAAGGACGACATGACGGTGACGGCGCGGCCGGTGACGCTCGGTCCGTCGGACGGCCCTCGGGTGGCGGTGCTCAAGGGCCTGCAGCCCGGCGACCGCGTCGTGGTCGATGGCATCGACCGCTTGCGCGAGGGCACACGCGTGCAGTTGAGCAAGCGGCCGGAGTTCAAGCCGTCGGTGGACGGCACGAGTGGCGCGCGCAAAGGCAAGGGCAAAGGAAAAGGTAAGGGCAAGCCGCCCGCCGGTGCGCCGGAGGCTGCAGCCGCGGCGAACGAGTCCGGCGCCTCTCCTGGTGCCGCCGATCAGGGCCAGGGCGCATCGCGGCGCTCGCCCGAGTCCGGCGCGGTTGGGGAAGGTTCCACCGGCGATCCGGAGAAAAAGGCGCGTCGGCGCAAGCCGCCGGCCGACGACGAGAGTATGGGCGAGGGCGGGAGGCGCGGGTCTGCGCCCGCGGCGGGCGTCCCCGGCGAAGATGCGCCCAAGAAAGCGCCTCGCCGCAAACCACCGCCCGAAGGCGAGGGCGGCGAGGGGGTGAGTTCGGCGCCTGTTTCGGAGGCGGTCCCGAGCGCAGAGGAAGCGCCGCAGAAGGCGCGCAAGCGCAAGCCGCCCCCCGAAGGTCAGGACAGTACGCCTCCCGGGCCGGCATCTGCGCCGGCACAGTAAGCCATGAACCCCTCGCGCCTGTTCATCATGCGCCCGGTGGCGACCACGCTGTTGATGGTCGCCCTGCTGCTGTCCGGCCTGATCGCTTACCGTGAGCTTGCCACCTCCGCGTTGCCCGATGTCGACTACCCGACCATTCAGGTCTTTACCTTCTACCCGGGCGGCAGCCCCGACGTGCTGGCTTCGGCCGTAACTGCGCCGCTGGAACGTCAGTTCGGGCAGATTCCTGGCCTCAAGCAGATGTCGTCGACGAGCTCGGGCGGAGCCTCGGTCATCACGTTGCAGTTCGATCTATCGATACCCCTCGACGTGGCCGAGCAGGGTGTGCAGGCCGCGATCAATGCGGGCTCGAATCTCCTGCCGAGCGATCTGCCCGCTCCGCCGGTATACAGCAAGGTCAATCCGGCAGACGCCCCCATCCTGACCCTGGGCTTGTCGTCGAGCGCGCTGCCCTTGCCCGAGATCCAGAACCTGGCCGACACGCGCCTGGCCCAGAAGATCTCTCAAGTGGCTGGCGTCGGCTTGGTGACGCTCGCCGGCGGTCAGCGCCCTGCGGTGCGCATCCAGGCGAATCCCAAGGCGCTGGCCGCCAATGGCCTCAGCCTGGAAGATCTGCGGACTGCGGTGGTCGCCTCCAACGTCAAGCGCGCCAAGGGCAATATCGATACGCCGAGCCGCTCGTATGTCATCGATGCGAACGATCAGCTTCGTTCAGCAGCCGAGTACAAAGCGGTAGTGATCGCTTACCGCAATGGCGCCCCGGTGTTCCTAGCCGATGTCGCCGAGGTGGCCGAGGATGCCGAGAACGTGCGTCTGGCGGCCTGGATGAACGACGTGCCGGCGGTGATCGTCAACATCCAGCGCCAGCCGGGCACGAACGTGATCGAGGTGGTCGACCGCATCAAGCGCCAACTCCCGCAGTTGACCGCTTCCCTGCCGGCTTCGATCGATGTCGCCGTGCTGACCGATCGCACGATCACCATTCGCGCCTCGGTGCGTGATGTGCAGATCGAACTCGCCTTCGCCATCGGGCTGGTGGTGATGGTCATCTTCCTGTTCCTGCGCAACGTGTCCGCCACATTGATACCGAGCGTGGCCGTGCCGCTCTCGCTGGTGGGCACCTTCGGCTTCATGTATCTCGCCGGCTTCTCGATTAACAACCTCACCCTCATGGCGCTGGTGGTGGCGACCGGTTTCGTGGTCGACGACGCGATCGTGGTGATCGAGAACATCGCCCGTTACCTGGAGCGGGGCGACTCCCCGCTGGAAGCGGCATTGAAAGGCTCCAAGCAGATCGCCTTCACCATCATCTCGCTCACCATTTCGCTGGTGGCGGTGCTGATCCCGCTGCTCTTCATGGGTGACGTCGTGGGGCGCCTGTTCCGCGAATTCGCGGTGACGCTCGCCGTGGCCATCCTGCTCTCCGGGGTGGTCTCGCTGACGCTGACCCCGATGATGTGCGCCCGCTTCCTCAAGCACACGCCCGAGGAGCAGCAAGGCCGCTTCTACCGCGCGAGCGGGCGGATGTTCGATCGGGTCATCGCGCGCTACGGCAAGATGCTCGAATGGGTGCTCGCGCGCCAGGCGCTCACGCTCGTGGTCGTGTTCGGGACGCTGGTGCTCACCGCGGTCCTCTATTTCATGGTGCCCAAGGGCTTCTTTCCGCTGCAGGATACCGGGGCCATCCTCGGCATCACCGAGGCGGAGCAGAGCGTGTCGTTTCGCGCCATGGCCGAGCGCCAGGAGGCGATCGCCAAAGTGGTCTTGCAGGATCCGGCGGTGGAGAGCCTGTCCTCCTTCATCGGCGTGGACGGCGTCAACACGACGCTCAACAGCGGGCGCATGCTGATCAACCTCAAGCCGCTCAAGCAGCGGGACGCGCGGGCCGCCGACGTGATCCGCCGCCTGCAGCCCGAGCTTGCCAAGGTCGGGGGCATCACGCTCTACATGCAGCCGGTGCAGGATCTTTCCATCGAAGATCGCATCAGCCGCAATCAATACCAGTTCACCCTCGAATCGCCCGACGGCGAAGCCCTGGCTGCGTGGGTGCCGCGCATGGTGCAACGGCTGCGGCAGGCACCGGAACTCACCGACGTCGCCTCCGATCTGCAGGATCGCGGGCTGCAGGCATTCGTGGACATCGATCGCGACAGCGCCGGTCGGTTGGGCATCACGCCCGCGGCCATCAGCACGGCGCTCTATAACGCGTTTGGTCAGCGCCTCATCTCGACCATCTTCACCCAATCGAGCCAGTACCGCGTCGTGCTCGAGGTGCAGGAGGAGTTCCGGCGCGGCCCCGAGGCCCTCAAGGAGATCCGCGTCGCCTCGTCGACCGGACAGCTCGTCTCGCTGGCTTCGATCGCGACCATCACCGTCGGTACGGCGGCGCTGGCGATCAATCATGTCGGCCAGTTTCCGGCGGCCACCGTCTCGTTCAATCTCGCGCCGAACGCGTCTCTCGGCGATGCGGTCAAGGCGGTCGAGGCGATCGAGAAGGAGATCGGTCTGCCCCTGTCGATCCAGACCAATTTCCAGGGCGCGGCCGCTTCGTTCCGCGATTCTTTGAGCGATACCCTGCTGCTGGTGCTGGCTGCCGTGATCGCGATGTACATCGTGCTGGGGGTCTTGTACGAGAGCTTCATCCACCCGGTGACGATACTCTCGACGCTCCCGACCGCGACGGTCGGCGCGCTCCTCGCCTTGCTGCTGGCCGACAGCCAGCTCGACATCATCGCCGTCATCGGCATCATCCTGCTGATCGGCATCGTGAAGAAGAACGCGATCATGATGATCGACTTCGCGCTCGATGCCGAACGCAACGAAGGGCTCTCGCCGCGCGACGCGATTTTCCAGGCGTCCCTGCTGCGCTTTCGTCCCATCCTGATGACTACCTTGGCCGCGATGCTGGGCGCGCTGCCCCTGATGCTCGGCACCGGCGTCGGCTCCGAGCTGCGCCATCCCATGGGGCTCACGATCGTGGGCGGCCTGATCGTCAGTCAGGTGTTGACGCTGTTCACGACGCCGGTGATCTATCTGGCGTTCGACCGGCTGGCGCGCCGTTTGCGCAGTCCGCCGCCCGCCGCGATCGAACGCACGGTGTAGGCGCCCGCCCATGTGGAACCCGTCGGCCCTGTTCATCGCCCGCCCCGTCGCCACGACGCTCATCATGCTCGGCGTGCTGATCGCGGGCATGCTGGCGTTCTCGCGGCTGCCGGTGGCCCCGATGCCGCAGGTGGAGTATCCGGTCATTTCGGTGAGCGCCAATTTTCCGGGGGCGAGCCCCGAGACGATGGCCGCCACGGTGGCTACGCCGCTCGAGCGCCAATTGGGGCGGATCGCCGGCGTGAACGAGATCACCTCGTCCTCGTCGCTCGGTTCGACGCGCGTGGTGCTGCAGTTCGACTTGAATCGCAACATCAACGACGCGGCGATCGAGGTGCAGGCGGCCATCAATGCAGCGCGCGGGCAGCTTCCCTCGGGCATGCCCAACAACCCGACCTATCGCAAGGTGAATCCCGCCGATGCGCCGATCATGGTGCTGGCGCTCACCTCCGAGTCGCATACGCGCGCCCAGCTCTACGACGTGGCCTCGACCATCATCGCGCAGAAGCTGTCGCAGGTACGGGGCATCGGGCAGGTGACGGTCGGCGGCGGCGCGTTGCCCGCCGTGCGGGTAGCGGTCAACCCGCGCGCGCTCAGCCACCAAGGCATCGGGCTCGAACAGGTGCGCCAGGCGCTGGTCGCGGCAAACTCGAATCGACCCAAGGGGCTGCTCGAGGAAGGGGACCGGCAGTGGTGGATCGGGGCCAACGATCAGGCGTTCACGGCGGCCGAGTACATCCCGCTCGTGGTGTCGTATCGCAACGGTGCGGCGGTGCGCCTGGGCGACGTCGCGACGGTCACCGATTCGACGCAGGACAAGAACAACGCCGCGGTCTCGAACGGCAAGCCCGCGGTGCTGCTCATCCTGTATCGCGAGCCGAACGCGAACATCCTGGAGACAGTGAAGCGCGTGGAGGACTTGCTGCCCTGGATGCAGGCCTCGATGCCGGCGGCGATGGATTTGTCGACGGCGATGGAGCGAACCTCGACCATCCGCGCTTCGATCCACGAGGTCGAGCGCACGCTGATCATTGCCGTGGGTCTGGTCATCCTGGTGGTCTTCGCTTTCCTGCGCAACCTGCGGGCGACGATGATTCCCGCCGCCGCCGTGCCGGTTTCGCTCATCGGCACATTCGCCTTCATGTATCTCGCAGGGTACAGCCTCAACAACCTGTCGCTCATGGCGCTGATCGTCGCGGCCGGCTTCGTGGTCGACGACGCCATCGTGGTGCTGGAGAACACCAGCCGCTACATCGAGCGCGGCATGGCGCCCGAGCAAGCGGCCATCATCGGCGCGCGCGAGGTCGGTTTCACCGTGCTCTCCATGAGCCTCTCGCTGGTGGCGGTGTTCATCCCGATTCTCTTGATGGGCGACATCGTGGGCAGACTGTTTCGCGAGTTCGCGGTCACGCTCTCGGTCGCGATCATGATCTCCCTGGTCGTCTCGCTTACGCTCACGCCGATGATGTGTGCCAAGCTGCTGCGGCCGGCGCAGCCCCCGCGCGGGGTCAATCGCCTGGTCGAGCGCCTCTTCGCCGGTTTGCTGCGCGGTTACGAACGCAGCCTCGCCTTCGCCCTGAGGCACTCGTTTCTGACGCTGCTCGTGCTCGCCGCCGTGATCGGCTTGAACGTGCACCTCTACAACACCATTCCCAAAGGCTTCTTCCCGCAGCAGGACACGGGGCGCTTGTTCGGCAGCCTGCGGGCCGATCAGTCGGCACCGTTCGAACTCACCCGGCGCAAAATGGAGGCCTTCGTCGAGATCGTGCGCAAAGACCCCGCGGTTCAAAGCGTGACGGCAGTGATCGGCGGTGGATCGCGCCGCTCGGGCACCATGTTCGTGACCTTGAAGCCGCTCGCCGAACGCAAGGAATCGGCCGCGGAAGTCGTCACGCGCCTGCGTCGTCAGGCGGTTCGTGTTCCGGGGGCGAGCATGTTTCTCACCCCCGCGCAGGATGTCAGAGTAGGCGGTCGCCAGGCGAGCAGTACGTATCAGTACACGTTGCGCAGCGACGATCTGCAGTTGTTGCGAACCTGGACGCCTCGACTCGAACAGGCATTGCAGGGCGCCCCCGAGCTCGCCGAAGTCGACAGCGATCAGGAGACGCGCGGGCTGCAGTTGTCGCTCGTCATCGATCGGCCCACCGCTTCGCGTTACGGCGTCACGCCGGACATGATCGATGCGGCGTTGGGCAATGCGTTCAGTCAGGCGGTGGTCTCGACGATCTATCGCGAACGCAACCAGTATCGCGTCGTCATGGAAGTGGAGGAAGCTTTCTCCAACAGTCCTGAATCGCTCAAGGGCGTGTACGTGCGCGCCGACAGCGGCGCCCTGGTGCCGCTGAGCGCCTTCGCGCGCTACGAGTACACCAATGCGCCCCTGTCGGTGCACCACCAGAGTCAGTTCGCCGCAGCCACGATTTCCTATGATCTGGCGCCGGGCGCATCGCTCTCGGATGCGAATGCCCGCATCCAGGACACCGTGGCGAAGATCGGGATGCCGAACACCGTCTTCGGCAGTTTCGAGGGGACGGCGCGAGGCTTCCAGCGCTCGATCCAGTATCAGCCCTACCTGATACTCGCCGCCATCGTCGCCGTGTACATCGTGCTGGGCATTCTGTACGAAAGTTACATTCACCCGCTGACGATTCTCTCCACGCTGCCCTCCGCGGGCGTGGGCGCGCTGCTCGGTCTGATGCTGTTCGACGTCGAGTTCGGCTTCATCGCGCTGATCGCCCTGTTCCTGCTGATCGGCATCGTCAAGAAGAACGCCATCATGATGGTCGACTTCGCGCTTGCTGCGGAGCGACGCGACGGCAAGCGCCCGGAGGAGGCGATCTTCGAGGCTTGCCTGCTGCGGTTTCGCCCCATCATGATGACGACCATGGCCGCCATGCTGGGGGCGCTGCCGCTGGCGCTGGGCGCGGGCGACGGCGCGGAATTGCGCACCCCGCTCGGGATCGCCATCGTAGGCGGCCTGGCGCTCAGTCAGTTGCTGACCCTCTACACGACCCCGGTCGTGTATCTCTACCTCGATCGCCTGCGCCTGTGGGGTCTGCGCCTGCGGCGGCGGGGTGCACCGCTTACCAAACCGGAGCTGCAGTGAAGTCGAAAGTCGCATTGGTTCTGCCCTCTCGGCATACCTCGCATACGCAACGCCCGCTCGGGAAATCGGGGCTTGCCTTGGCCATCGCTGCCTGCCTGGGTTTGGGTGCGTGCAGCACCGTCGGCCCCACGCACGAGCGACCCTCGGTCGCTGTCCCCGATGCTTACAAGAACGTCGCTGGTGTGTGGAAGCCTGCTCAGCCGGGCGACCGCCTGCCGCGCGGCAAGTGGTGGCAGATCTATCAGGATCCGCAACTCGATGCGCTCGCCGAACGGGTCGCGAGCGGCAATCAGAGCATTCGCCAGGCCGAAGCCCGCTATCGCCAGGCGCAAGCACTCATGCGACAGGCCCAGTCCGATCGGTCGCCCTTCCTGACGGGTGGCGCATCGGCCGCTCGCACGCGCTCGGGCGACGGTCCCGGTGGCGCACGCGGAAGCTACGATTTGGATGTCGCCGCCTCCTGGGAGCCCGATCTTTGGGGCCGTGTGCGTCGGGCGGTCGAGGCCGGCGAAGCGCAGGCTCAGGCCGCTGCGGCCGATGTGGAGTCGGCGCGCCTGGCGGTTACGGCCGCGCTGGTGCAGAACTACCTCGCGGTGCGCGTGCTCGACACGCAAGCCCGCTTGCTGGACGAGACGGTTTCCTCGTATGCGCGCTTTCTGAAGCTCACGCAAAACCGCTACAACGCCGGCGTAGTCGGCAAGTTGGACGTGGTGCAGGCCGAGGCACAACTCAAGAGCACGCAAGCACAACGGGTGGAACTGGGCGTGCTGCGCGCGCAACTCGAACATGCCATCGCAGTCCTGGTAGGCGAGACGCCCGCGACGGTGGCCATCGCACCCGCACCGTTGGTGGCCAGCTTGCCGCAGATCCCTGTGGGCCTGCCCTCCGAGCTACTGCAGCGTCGGCCCGACATTGCGTCCGCAGAGCGCAACGTGGCCGCTGCGAATGCGCGCATCGGCGTGGCGCAGTCCGCACTCTATCCCTCGGTGACACTTTCTGCCGGCGCGGGGTTGCGCAGCGCCACGCTGCCTGACTTGCTGCGAGCGCCGAATCTGTTCTGGGCGCTCGGCGCTGGCGCCGCGCAGGTTCTGTTCGACGGCGGGACGCGGCAGGCCGTGATCGATCAGGCGCGCGCCGCGCATGACGCCGAAGTCGCCTTGTATCGGCAGACGGTGCTGACGAGCTTCCAGGAGGTGGAGGACAATCTCGCGGCGTTGCGCATCCTGGAAGAAGAGGCGGCGCTGCTCGCGGCCGCCGTGGCCGCCGCCCGCCAGTCGGTGCAGCTCTCCGAGAACCGCTACAAGGCTGGTACGGCAAATTTTCTCGAAGTGATCACCGTGCGGGCGATTGCGCTGTCGAACGAGCGCACGGCGGTTGCACTGCTCGGGCGCCGGTTCGCCGCGAGCGTGCAACTGGTTCGTGCGCTCGGGGGCGGGTGGGAGACCGGGCAATAGCCAGAGCGGTCAGGGCCACGGTTCGCGGCAACTTTCGCGCGGCGAATGCCTGCCTCGGGCGAGCTACCTACGTTCAGGAAGCCAGAGTTCTGCCCCGACTGACCGCGAGCATCGAAGCCAGGCCGATCAGCAGCAAGACACCGGTCGCGGGATTGGGAATAAGGGTGCCGTAGACGGCCGAGGCGATGATTCGATGACCCGCCGCTGTAGGATGAACGCCGTCCCAGAACAGATAAGTGTCCGGGTCGCATAGCAGTAGATCAGCGACACAGGCGTCGGTCACGTTGCTCAGGCCATGCGCACCGGGATGCGCGACCACTCGATTCAGCACGGTTGCGATGTCCACCTCGATGATGTCGATCATGCGCAGCGTCTCGATCTCGCGGATTGCGGCGGCGAGCCCGGTGTTGAAGGACATCGACAGGCCGGTTGCCAAGGTGGCCGCGCCTGCCGGCAGAAAGTCGATGGCAGGCACGAGGCCGATGTCGGGGGAATTGATCGACAGGATATGGTCCGCGCCTTGCCGGGCGAGGTCGTCGAGGATCGCGCCGATGTTCGAGACAGCCGCGCCGATGACCATGGCGGCCGCCGTTTCTGCGGCGCTCGCTGCCGCGAGCGGGTCCGAAGTGGCCGCGAGAACCGACGCGAAGGTAGTGGAGAAGAGGGCGAGTGCGTCGCGCACATCGTTGCTCCCACCCCAGACGGCGAACAAGGCGCTCGGGTCGACCGGGCCGCCGCCGAAGAACGGCGATAGCGGCGGTGCCGACGGCGCGAAGTATTGGGTTGTCAGCGTGGGTGAAAGCGCCGGCGTCACCCCTGGAAGCGCCCCGGTCCTGGCCGCGCCGATCGCGAAATTCGTTCCGCCAGCAATCGACGGGACCAACGGCAGGCCCAGGTTCGCACCCAACAGTTCGGCCCAGATCGGCCCGTTCGACAAGGCGGGCAGGAGGGGCGGCGATGGGGTGCGGGGGTAGGGGAAGTCGGGCACCAAGGGCGGGCTGAGCGGCAACGCCTGCACTGTCTGGGTCGCCAGAAACGCATTGCCGTTGTCCGAAAGGCTGTCTCCGAACACGACCAGGCTAGTGAACGGCACGGCGGAAACGCTCGACAAGGACGCGGTCAACGCCAGACCCGCGAGTGTTCTTCCCAGCAATCCGATCGACATGCATTCCTCCCGTTAGACTATGCGCCGAGCACGCAACGACGGCCCGTTTGTCGGTGACTCGATTGAACAGAGCGGCAGGGGCAAACTACCTCGAAGGAATCATCGCACAAGTCGCGGGCGCGAGGGTGCGCGTCGCGCGTTACCCAGGCGTGCGCGAATCGACTCGGTGTGATCGAGTGAGCCAGAGCCCGGTTCACGCCGCGTTGTCATCGGTCGGGTTCTTCGGGTGGGCTAATCCGAGGGAGCGTACTTGTCGTAGAACTTCCGCTCGGTGAGGTCTTGCGTCTCGTTCGAGAGGCCGTCATAGCGAGGTCTTGCGATCGATGAAAGTCGGGTCGTTCATGCCGCCGACCATCGCCAAATTCCCTGCTGATTGCAGCAGCATGTAGACGGTCGCGTGACTCGCTTCGTCCCGCGGCGGCCACCGTCACTTCCGCAGCGACAGCGTTGACGACGTTGGAGGCGGTTCCGCCACGCGCTTGGAGGGAAGCGATAACGTCGTCATCACGATGATGAGCAGTACCACGAGGTAGAAAGGCAGGTTGAGCAGGAAGGTCATCCCGCGGCGCGGCCACCACCGAAACGCGCCCGCACGGCATGCTTCACTTACCTTGGGGCCATCGTACCAGCCGCCCTGCGCCTGCTTTCCCGAGCCTCTTGCTGCAGTGATCTGTTGCTCGACGGCCTCGGCCCGTTCGACGACAGCTTCGGTCAAATTGACGTGCCGCGACTCGACCAGCAAGAACAGCAAGGCGATGGTCAACAGGGCAATCCTCAGAAGCAGCGCACTCATGTCGATGCTGTCGGTGTAATAGGCGGCCAGCAGACCACCGACGATCGCGAGCAGCCAGCCGCGCAGCGCGAACATGTGGCTCTCGTGCCGCGAGATGATGGCTTGCAGGCGGTCGAGTTCCTGATGCGCTTGCTGCATCTCGTCCATGGCAGGTCCTTGGTTCAGCCGCCCCGCTGCAGGAATTGCAGGATCTCGAGCATCGACGGATCGGTCGCAGGCAACCGCCGTTCGAGCTCGTCGGCATAGACCAGCGCCTGCTCCCGGGAAACGCCGCTCGACACCGCAACAAAGGCACGAACGAAATTCAAACGGTCGGCGTCGTTGGACCAGTGCGTCCGGGCAGCGGCATCGCGTGCGGACAGTCCCGCCTCGAAGGCAGAGCGCGCCGCAAGGTAGGCCGAGGTGCCGAAGCGTCGCTCGGCATCGGCGCGGGCCTCGATCTCGGCCATACGCGCCTGAGCCTCGTCCAGCAGTGCCTGGTTGCCCGTAGCAGCTTGCCGGTAAGCCGCGGCGAGCGCTGTGAGACTGGCAACCGGCCAGGCGCGTTGGCCCGCCAGCATCGAGCCGAAGGTCCGGCCCTGCGCGACAGCGGCTTCCACGGCGAGCCGGATGCGCTCGCGCGGGTCGAGCGGCACCAGGGGCTCGTAGGTCGTGAAGCGGTCGGTGCGCTCGAATGTGTCGAGGGGAGTCATGGCGATCAGGCTGCCGGGCTCGGACGAGATCCGAGGCTCGTCGCTCCACGGGGTCGTCACTTGCTCGTGCGTCGTGCGTACCGACGTTGCGTCGTATCGGGTCACCATCGTGGCTTGTGCGAAGCGCGCCCCATGCACCTCCCATCCCGAGGGGCGGCCGGGCAAGTCGGGATGGCCTTGGTAGGTTACGTCGGCTTCGATGCGCGCGTAGCGGTCGGCGAACGGGTCGGTCAGCATCGCTGCCCAAGCCGCATCGCCGAGCTCGGTGAGCCGCTGTTCGAGTGCCGGCGTCACCTCGGCCTCCCACGCCGCCTCGAGTCGCTCCCGCTGGCGGGCTCCGTGCCAGCGCTCCAGCAGGTACATGGCGACGAAGATCAGCACATGCATCGCGATCGCCCGGCCCATGCCGGCTGCGCGACCCGCGCTCAAGTTCTGGCCGGCACCGCTCGTGGGCGGAGGACGCCTGGCCGCTTGGCTGGCCGCCGTGTCTGCAGTGGCGGAGGCTGTGGCGGGTGCTGCGGCTGAGGCAGCGGCGGCTGGCGCGGCGGGCGCGACGATCCGCCAGCTGCTCATGTTCACCTGCATCTGGCCGTTCTGCACGCCGACCTCGGCATAGGCGTAAGCGCCGGTCGCCACCGTGCCGTCGGAGGCGATGATGGCGCCATAGCCCGCGACGCCAGCCTCAGGCTTGCCGAGGAAGACGACCGAGCCGCCCGGCCCGGCGTAGGGGATGGCGATCCATCCCCGTCCGGCAACGCTGCGGATCACCGCCGTCGCGCGCTGATAAAACTGGGCACGCACGGCCGCGCCACCCGGCAGAGCAGCGGTTTCGGCGAGCGCCGCCCGCGAAATCTCCCGCACGCCGGCGCCGCTTGCTGCCATGCTCTCCAGCCGTGCGATGGCCGCTTCCGCGGCGGGCCCGGGCGGCAAGCCGGTGGGAATGTTGACCATCGGCTGGCCGGCCACTTCGATGACCGGGAAGGGCTGGGTACCGGTCGGCGGGTCGTAGGCCTGGATGTAGATGGCACCCGGTGAAGGCCGTGCCTGCTGTCGGGCGTGGACCGCCTCGTGCGCAGCGATCTGCGGACCGCGACGATTGCGTGCGCCGGGCGCGAAGAAGGCACGCCCGGCGACGGTCGCCGCCTCGACCCCGAGCGTGCGAAGCAACCGCGCGGCTTGCGGGCCTTCGGGCGGCGCGGCGTTGGAAAGCCCGAGCACCGCCGTGAGCAGGTCGGACGAACGATCTTCCCGAAACGCCTCGGGCGCCTCGCCGACCGGCGTGGGGCGGTCAGTACCAGCATGGGCCTCGCGCTCGAGCCGGCTGTGGGCGCGTCCGATCAGGATGCGAGGTCTGCGACTGGAACAGGTTGGGCAGTTGCCCTCGCAAGCGCAGGCCGTGCGGTGGGTCGACACCGTCGCGACGCGCCCCGGCGCGCGCGGCAACGGCGCGGCTTTTCGGGCGGGCAATGACCGAGCGATGATGGGTGTCGATCTCGTCGCGCGCATGGTGACCGCAAGCTTAGCAGGCGGTCTCGATCCGAGGGAGCCTCACGCGGCTAGGCGTCCGGCTTCTCTTGACGGCAGCTTGTCGCCGACCTGGGCTTGAGTGGCTGCCGGCTGACGGCGGTCAGCGCGATACCGCGTTGGCCGCAGCACCGCATCGCCGCGCAGGAGCCCTGTCGGCGATCCGGTGTGGCATGCCCGACATGGCGCTCTTCTTTGTCCTACTCGTGGCGCAGCGCTTCGATCGGATCCAGCCGAGCCGCCCGTCGCGCCGGAAAGTAGCCGAAGATCACGCCGATGGCGGCCGAGAACAGGAATGAGAGCACGTTGATGCGCGTGTCGAACACGTAGGGCACCTGCATCAGGCCGGACAGTTGATACGAGGCGAGGGTGGCGATGAGAATGCCGATCACGCCGCCGAGGCAGGCGAGCGTCACGGCCTCGATCAGGAACTGCAGCAGGACCTCGCGTGCCCGGGCGCCGATCGCCAGTCGGATGCCGATCTCCCGCGTGCGTTCGGTGACCGAGACCAGCATGATGTTCATGATGCCGATGCCGCCGACCAGCAGGCTCACGGCGGCCACTGCTCCGAGGAGCATCGTCATGACCCGCGTGGTGCTGGAAAGCGCCTCGGCGATCTGGCGCGTGTCGAGCAGGCTGAAGTTCTCCTCTTCGTTGCCGGTGATCTTGCGCCGCTCGCGCATCAGTTCGCGCACGTTTGCCATCGTGCGCTCGATCGAGACGCCATCGCTCACGGAAATGCGAATGGTATTGACGTCCTGATTGCCCGTCAGGCGCCGCTGCACGGTTCTCAGCGGCATGACGACCACATCGTCCTGATCCATGCCGAACGACGACTGACCCTTGGAAGCGAGCAGTCCGATCACTTCGCAGGCGAACTGCTTGATGCGGATGTCGCCGCCGACCGGGCTCTGATTGCCGAACAGTTCCCGACGCACCGTCTCCCCGATCACGCAGACGGCCTTGCCGGCGCGCTCCTCCGTATCGCTGAAGACCCGGCCTTCGGCGAGCGCCCAGTTCCCGGTGCTGAAGAAGGCGTTGTTGCTGCCGGTGACGCTGGTCGACCAGTTGCGCGCCAGGCGAACCAGGGTGACCGCTCGACCCACCGAGGGCGCCACGGCCTTGATGCCGTTGATCTGGGACTGGATCGCCTGCGCGTCCGCCAGTCTGAAATTCGGCGCGCCAGAGGATTCTCGCCCCGGGCCCAACCGTTGACCTGGGCGCAGGATGAGCAGATTGCTGCCGAGACTGCCGATCTGGGCCTGTACCGCGCGGGTCGCCCCGTTGCCGAGGGTCACCATGGTGATGACGGCACTCACGCCGATCATGATGCCCAGGATGGTGAGAAAGGCGCGGGTGAGATTGCGTCGGATCTCCCGCAGCGCGAGCAGCAGGGCATTCCAGAGCATCAGTGCACCGCGCCGTTCAAGGTGTCCGAATCGACACGGCCGTCGACGAAGCGCACGATGCGACGGGCATAGGCGGCCATGTCCGCTTCGTGCGTCACCATGAGAATGGTCAGATCGCGGCTTGCCTGCAGGGCACGCAGCAGTTCCATGATTTCGCGGCTGCGCTCGGTATCGAGATTGCCGGTCGGCTCGTCCGCCAGCAGCACGGCGGGCTGGGTCACGAGCGCACGGGCGATGGCCACGCGCTGTTGCTGCCCGCCCGAGAGTTCGGCGGGCGTGTGCTTCTCCCAGCCAGAGAGCCCCACCGACGCCAAAGCCGCGCGCGCTTCCCGGCGGCGCGCGGCCGCCGACTCGCCGCGATAGAGCAGCGGCAATTCGACGTTCTCCTGCGCACTGGTGCGTGCGAGCAGATTGAAGCCCTGGAAAACGAACCCCAGGTAGCGGCGTCGCAGCAGTGCCCGCTGATCGCGCGAGAGCCGTTCGACGTGAACGCCCTGAAAGCGATACGTCCCGGCGCTCGGCGTATCCAGGCAACCCAGGATGTTCATCGCGGTCGACTTGCCCGAGCCGCTGGGGCCCATGATGGCAACGAAGTCGCCTGCTTCGATGACGAGATCGACGCCGCGCAGCGCATACACCGCCGCCTGCCCCTGACCGTACACCTTGCTGATGCCGGCCAACTCGATCAGCGGCTCGCGGCCGGAGCCGCTCACGGGCGCGGCCCCAGCGCTTCGGTGATGACCGCCACGCCGGCCTCGATGTCTGCGCCCAGGATTTCAGTATGACGGCCATCGGTGGCTCCGGTCGTGACTTGAACGGCCACGGGGAGCCCGGCGCGCAGCACCCAGATCGATTGGGCGCCCGGCTTTTCGCCGGCAGCCGGGACGGGTTTGCGCGGCGGCGGGCTGGGCGGATGCGGGATGAGGCTGCCGACGAGGCTCTTGCTCTTTTTCGCGTCTACATTGTTCGCGGGCGGCGTATAGCGCAACGCCGCATTCGGTATCAGGAGTGCGTTTTCGCGCTCGGCGGTGATGATCTCCGCGGTCGCGGTCATGCCTGGGCGCAGGCTCAGGTCCGCGTTGTCCACGCTGAGCACTGTGAGATACGAAACAACGCCCTCCTTCACCTGCGAGCCGAAGCCGACCCGCTGCACGCGAGCCGGATACCTGCGCCCGGAATAGGCGTCCACGGTGAAGCTTGCGCGTTGTCCTGCGTTCACCTGACCGACGTCGGCTTCGTCGACATCCACCTGCAGCTCCATTTGCGACAAGGTCTCGGCGAGCGTGAACAGGATCGGCGCCTGAAAGGAAGCCGCGACGGTTTGCCCGGGTTCGACGCGACGGTTGAGCACGACCCCGTCGATCGGCGAGCGGATGGCGCCCTTGGCGAGATTGGTTTCGTCCGAACTCAACACGGCGCGGATCTCGGCGACAGAGGCGTGCGCGACGGCCTGATCCGCGTTGGCCCTCGCCAGGGCGGCCTCCGCGTTGTCCAGCTCGGCCTTGGCCGGGACCTTGCCGCCGCTCAGACGCGCCACCTCGCGCAGCCGCTCGAGATTCGAATGCGCCTGGTCCAGACTCGCGCGTGCCTGCAACACCCTTGCTTCGGCGGACGCGAGCGCAGCGCGCGATCTGGCGACCTGATCGCGCAGCCTGGCGGTGTCGAGCCGCGCGAGGATCTGACCTTTCTTCACACGGTCGTTGTCGTCGACCAGCACCGCTTCGATGGTGCCGGACAGTTCGCTGCCGACGTCGACCTTGTTGGTGGGTTGCAAATTGCCCGTGGCCGAGACGCTGACGACGAGTTCCCCCCGAACGACCGTCTCGGTGACGTAGCGAGGGCCCTGCTCGCCCTTGTCCGCCCCGTAGTGCAGATACATTCCGGCGGCGAGCGCGACGACGATGAAGCCGACGGCCCAGCGCAGCAGCGTGCGCCGCCGCTGCGCCTTGTCGTCCAGGCCGAGTTCGCGTTCGAGCGCGCTGCGCTGCGGCCCCTGGTGTTCTTCGCTCATGAGGTCTCGCCTGCGATCGGTTGGGCGGCGTCGGATGGGGAGGTGGCCCAGCCGCCGCCGAGCGCCTTGAAGAGCCGAATGACTGCCGAGGCGTCATCCGCGCGAGCGGCGGCCAAGGCGTCCTCGACTTCGAGCACGGCGCGTTGGGTGTCGAGCACCGCCTGGAAATCGACGATGCCGCTGCGATAGCGCTGCGTTGCGTACAGCGCCGCATTGCGCGCGGCCTGCACGGCGTCCCCGAGTACGGCGAGCCGAGTGCGACCATGCTGAAGCAGCGCCAGTGCGCTTTCCACTTCCTGGAGCGCGGTCACGATGGCGCCTTCGTAAGCGGCGAGCGCCTGGTCGCGGACCGCCTCTTGTACGGCCACTTGGCTACGCAGCCGACCGCCGTCGAACAAGACGCCCGACACGCCAGCGAGGAGGCTGCTGGCCAGCGCACCGCTGCTGCCGAGCGCGCCGAGCCGCAAGGCTTCGAGGCCGATGCTGCCCGAGAGCCTGAACTGCGGATACCGTGCGGCTTCGGCCTGCCCGATGCGCGCGGTTTCCGCCGCCACGCGTCGTTCCGCGGCGCGCACATCGGGCCGCTGGCGCAAGACCTCGGCCGGGATGTCGACGCCGACCCGCTCGGGCACCGCTGGAATGGCGCGCGCTTCGAAGAGCGCGCGATCCAGCGCGCCCGGTGCGACCGCGAGCAAGGCGGCAACGCGGTCCTGGGCCTGGGCAAGCCCGGCTTCGAGACTCGGGATCTGGGCGCGGGTTCGTTCGAGCACCGTCCGGGCCTGTTCGGATTCGAGCGCGCTCAGCAGGCCCGCCTGCGCTCGCCAGTCGGTCAGTTGCCAGGTTTCGGTCTGCGCTGCGAGATTTCGCCGCGCGACTTCCAACCGAGTCTGAAATGCACGCACGTCGATGTAGTTGAGCGCCACCTCGGCGGCCAAGGTCACCTGGACGGCGTGCAGGCTCGCCGCGGTGGCGTCCAGATCGGCTTGCGCGGCCTCGATACCGCGGCGACGAGCGCCGAAGACGTCCGCCTCCCAGTTGGCATCGAGGCCGGCGCGGTACAGCTCGGTCGTGCTGCCTCGGCCGGCTTCCTCACTGTTTCTGTTGCGGGCGGCGCTGGCGGATGCGCCCAGGGTCGGCGTCTCGCTGGCTTGAGCGAGCGCGCGCCGTGCACGTGCTTCCCGCAACCGGGATTGGGCGATGCGCAGATCGGTGTTCGCTGCCAGCGCGCGTTCCATCAGCCCGGAGAGCACCGGATCGCCGAATTGGGACCACCAACGCGACAGCTCCGCGGCCGCGGCTGCAGGGCTCACGGTGATGGAGGGATCGCTTCGGTGCCAGGTCTGGGGGGGTGCGATCGAGGCGGGGGCGTAATCCGGCCCGACCGTCGCGCACCCGGCGAGCAAGAGCGCCGCGAAACTTGCGGCCGAAAGGCGAGGCCCGCGACTGCTCGAGCAAAGCGTGCAAACGGTTGCAAGGGCGTTCACGTGATGTCCGATGGCGTGCGCGCGTAGGTGCCCGCCGATGCGCCTGGCGGCGCCCATGGTGGCGCATGAATCATTGGAAGGTGCACCGTAACAGCCCGCTCGATAATCGGGGTTGACGACGGTCAAACGAGGCCGGTTCCAGGCGCCCAGGTCGTGAATTCGAATGCCATGGGGCAAAGCGGCGGTTCCATGACGCACTCGTGACTCGGGAAAGTGGCGGAGTAACGGTCGACGAATGTCGCCGCCGTCGGGGACACGTCCCGAAGGACGGTCCCCAGCGCCGGTTAGGCTCGCCCGCCGCCTTGCTGGTGATGGTGACGATGGCCGCCCTCGCGCCCTTGGCGATGCTTGCCCCCCTCGCCGCGCGCGCCGGCTCTGCGAGACATCTCGTCGAGCACCTTGCGCTGGTTCGGTTCGAGCACCTCTTGCAGCTTGGCGGTCGCATCGGCCATCGTTGCCATGTGCTGCGCGCGCCGCTGCGCCATCGCTGCCCGGAAGCGGGTCACGGTTGCCGCATCGGCGTCGCCCGCCGGCCGTTGCGGGCGCGCGCCGCCGAACATCGATTCGCGTGCCTTGCGGTACTCGCTCCAGGCATCCTGCTGCGACGCCTTGATCTCCAGGCGTGCGGCCATGCGTTCCAGGCGCTGATTCATGCGCGCTTGCATGCGTTCGCGGATCTGGGTGCGGTCGGCTTCGCTCATCTGGCCCGCATGGGCGCGGTGGCCGCGGCCGCCTTGCCCGTCGGGTTGCGCGAGCGCAGGTACCGCGGTGGCGATGAGGCTGGTGCCGAGGAAGGCAAGCGTAAGGGCGCGGGTGAGTTTGGTGCGATTCATGATTCACTCCTAATGGTGGATAACGCAGGAGCATTAGCGCGCGCTCGTGTAAACGGGAATTGAACCGGACGGCGGCTTTTGTAAACCGGGTGTAACCGAATGCAATCGACGCATTACAGCCGCTCGCGAGCCGGCCTCAGGCGGTATGCTTCGATGGGGATCGTTTCCCCGACCTTGCCTGGGCCCTAACCACTGAAAGGCCTCGATGACCCAACGCATTTTGGTGGTCGACGACGACGACGAGCTGCGCGCCTTGCTGCAGAGTTATCTCGGCGAGCAGGGCTTCGGTGTGGCGGCCGTGCCGGACGGCAGTGGCATGCGGCGCGAACTGGCCGACAGCGCGTTCGATCTGGTGATCCTCGATGTCATGTTGCCGGGCGAGGACGGCTTGGCGTTGTGCCGCGAGCTGCGCTCGAAGTCGCGTATGCCTATCCTCATGCTGACCGCGCGCGGCGACGAACTCGACCGCATCATCGGGCTCGAGATGGGCGCCGACGATTACCTGCCGAAGCCGTTTCATCCGCGCGAACTGCTTGCGCGCATTCGCAGCATTCTGCGCCGCGTGCAGGATCTTGCCGGCGAGGCGCCCACGCGGGCGTTTCACTTCGCCGGCTGGACGCTCGATATCGGCCTGCGCCATCTCGTGGGCGCGGACGGTGTGGCGGTCCCGCTCTCGACGGGCGAGTTCCGGTTGCTGCAGTCGATGGCGGAGAACGCGAATCGGGTGATGTCGCGCGATCGGCTGATGGATGTGTTGTCCGGCCGGGAGGCGGGGCCGTTCGATCGCAGTGTCGACGTCATGATCAGTCGCCTGCGTCGCCGCTTGGGCGACGACGGCCGTGAACCCGAGATCATCAAGACGGTGCGCAACGAAGGTTATGTGCTGGCCGCGAAGGTGGAGCGCAAGGGGTGAGATTCCTGCCGCGCACGCTCTTCGGCCAGATCCTGCTGGCGCTGCTGGTCGGCCTGCTCGCGGCGCAGGCCCTCGGTGCCTGGCTCATGATCGACGACCGGCTGCGCCTGGCAGGGCGGGTCCTAGGCGGCTATGCCGCGCAACGCATCGCCGGCATCGTTTCTTTGCTCGACGAAGCGGTGCCGGCAGAACGCGCCCGTCTGGTGCAGGCGCTCAGCGTGCCGCCGACCCGCATCTCGCTACACGAGGCGTGGCGCGAGGGCGGCCAGGCCTCGGCGGAGGAGGCGCGCGCGTTCGCCGGATTCTTGCGCCAGGCACTCGGCCAGCAGCGTGAAGTCCAAGTGCTCTCGGTCGTGCTGTCTAGGACGAGCCGCTCGCGCGAGGATCGGGACAAGCCGCCGCCCATGGTGAACGGCGCCGCGCAGCCCAATGCCGACGTTCGGGGCGAAGAGGCTCAACCGCGCAAGCGACCGGGGCGCCTGCCCCTGTTGCTGGTCGTAGCGCAGGTCAAGCTCGCCGATGGCGCAGTCGCGACCTTTCGGCATGCATTGCCGCCGCCGCCCTCCGACAGGCCTCTGCGGCTGATTGCGCTGGTCGCGATCACGGGTTTGTCCGTGGCGCTGCTTGCCGGTTGGACCGTACGGCGACTCACCCGGCCGCTGGCCACCCTGGCCGATGCGGCGACCGGGCTCGCGCGCAACCTCGATCAGCCGCCGCTGCCCGAATCCGGGCCGGCGGAAGTCTCCCGGGCAGCGCGTGCCTTCAACGCCATGCAGCGAGAGCTAAAGCTCTATGTCGAAACCCGGGCGCAAGCGCTGGCCGGCGTCTCGCACGATCTGCGTCTGCCCCTCACCCGTGTGCGGCTGCGTCTCGAACGCATCTCGGACCAGGCGGTGAAGCGCAGCATCGAGTCGGATCTGGACGATATGGAGCGCATGATCGCCAGCACCTTGGATTATCTTCGCGCGGGGGCGAGCAGCGAAGCGGCGGTGAGAACCAATTTGAACGCGCTGGTCGAGGGTGTGGCCGAGGACATGGAGGCGCTCGGCGCCCAGGTTCGCTTGCACGGCAAGGCCGATGCCCCGTTGAGCGTGCGCCCGCAGGCGCTGCGCCGCTGTCTCGCGAATCTCATGGACAACGCGCGTCAGTATGGCGGCAACGAAGTCGATGTGACGGTGATCGATTCCACGGCTGCGCTCACCATCCGGGTGGAGGATCGCGGCCCCGGCATACCCGCCGCCGAGCGCGCGCGCGTTTTCGAGCCTTACGTGCGTCTCGATCCGTCGCGCGCCAAGCATACGGGCGGGACAGGTCTGGGACTGGCGATCGCGCGCGCCATCGCGCGTGCGCATGGCGGCGACATCACGCTCGCGGATCGAGCCGGTGGCGGGCTGGTCGCGACGCTTAGCCTGCCGCGGCATGAGGTCCCCGCCGATGTGTCCTCGACAGTGGACTCGAGCTAGCTCGAGCCGCGCGTTTCGGGCGGGTCGCTCGTGCGCGGATCCATCTCCAGCACGACCGGCGTGCTCGTCGCAATCGTGACGTAGCCCTGCTGCTGACTGGGCTCGATGACCTCGGCGCGCAGGTGTCGAAGGCTGATGAGCACGGTTGCGAGCAGTACCATCATGAAATAGATCAAGAGGCTGCCCGGGCCGAACGCATTCATCAGGACGCCCGCTGCTGTCGGCCCGAGCATCGCGCCGATACCATGCATCAGCAGCAGGGTGCTGGCCGCTTCCAGGACTTCCTCCTGCGCCAGTCTGTCGTTGACGAGCGCCACGCTCAGGCCGTAGACGGTGAAGACCAGACCGCCATAGAGGAAGGCGCAGATGAACAACACCGTGGTCGAGAAGCTCAGCAGCGAATAAGCGATGGCCGCGAGCGCCGCGGCGCCCACGCACACGAACGTGAGTACGCGACGCCGATCGTGAAGATCGGAAAAGTGACCCACGGGCCATTGCAGCAGGGCCCCCCCGAAGATCACCGCCCCCATGAAGAGGGCGACGCCTCCCTCGGACAACCCGATGCGCTGGCCGAATACCGCCCCCATGCCGTAGAGCGCGCCGTTCAGCAGCCCCGAGGCGAGCGCAGCCGCGACCCCGAGCGGGGAAATGGCGTAAAGGCGCCTCAGGCTGACTTTGGGCGCTGTCACCGGGCGCGGCTCCGGCGTGCGCGTGAAAGCGACCGGCACGAGTGCCAGAGAAAGCATGATCGACACCAGGCCCAACTGGACGAAATCCATGACGTTGCCGACCGCCACGAGGAATTGACCCAGGCCCATGGAGATCAGCGTCACCGCCATGTAAGCGGCGAAGATGCGCCCGCGAGCGGCATTGGGTGCAATCACGTTGAGCCAGCTTTCGAGCACCATGTAGAGGCCGACGAGGCAGATGCCCGTCACCAGACGCAGCGCGGCCCACAACCACGGATCGGTCCACATGGCATGGACGATCGCGGTCGTCGAAGCGATCGAGGCGAGCAGACTGAAGCTGCGAATGTGACCGACGCGCCGCACCAGCAGCGGACAGACGTAAGTGCCGAGGACGAAGCCGGCGAAGTAGGCCGACATGACCAGTCCGGTGGTGATGGTCGAGAACGCCGACAATCCTGCACGTAGCCCGAGTGCCGAGAAGAACAGCCCGACGCCGACGAGCAGCAGCGCGCTGGCGAACAGCAGCGAGTAGACGGCGCCCCAGGCGGCGGTGAGGTTGGGTTGGTTCGGCATCGAGCGATTGCCTCCTGAAGGTCGTTGCACCGATGGTTTCGTCATGCGTGCGTGCCGCCACGGGCTTCGTCGCGGCGCGCAAGCCCGGGCGAGCGCGTCGGCCGTTCCCGGCTCCCGCATCCCGGTCCACAGCGCGGCGCACGCGGTTTGACCGGCCTTCGGGCACCGGCTAAGCTCGACGACCTTTTGCCCCTCTCAGGAAGCACGCATGCCGGCGAACAACGAGACCCCTGTCGCAGCCCAAGAGCACTGGACGAACAAAGGCGAAGTGCGGCTTTACCTGTACGAGAAGGCGGCGGTCGCAGCGCCCAACCGAGGCGCCATCCTGTTCGTGCACGGCTCCTCGATGAGTTCGCGGCCGACCTTCGATCTGCAGGTGCCCGGGCGTCCGAGCTCATCGGTGATGGATCATTTTGCGCGCCTGGGGTTCGATACCTGGTGCGTCGACATGGAGGGCTATGGACGTTCCGATCGCAAGCGCCCGATCAATTGCGACCTATCCAACGGTGCCGACGACCTCGCTGCCGCGACCGAGTACATCACGAAAACGCGCGGCATACAGAAGTTCATGCTCTACGGCATTTCGTCAGGCGCATTGCGCGCGGCCTTGTTCGCTCAGCGCTACCCCGAGCGCGTCTCGCGTCTGGCGCTCGATGCTTTCGTCTGGACGGGCGAGGGCAGTCCTACGTTGGAACAGCGCCGCAAGCGTCTGCCGGAGTTCATCGGCGTCAACCGCCGGCCGATCGATCGCGAGTTCGTGCGCAGCATCTTCGCGCGCGACCACGCCGGTTGCGCCGAGGACAACGTCATCGAGGCGTTCGCCGATGCGATCCTCGCCGTGGAGGACTCGGTGCCCACGGGCACTTACGTGGACATGTGCACCAAGCTGCCGGTGTGCGACCCGGAAAAGATCACGGTGCCGACGATCGTGATGCGCGGCGAATTCGACGGCATCGCAGGCGTGGACGATCTGCTCGAGTTCTTTCGCCGCCTGCCGCATCCGGACAAGCAGTTCGCATTCATGGCGGGCATCTCGCACGCGAGTTTCCAGCAGAAGAACTACCTGTCTGTCTACCATATCCTGCACAGCTTTTTCGCCATGCCGGAACTCGTGTATCGCGGCTGAACGCACCGTGCCTCGACCTCCGACCGGGGAAGCGTCGTGTTCATGTTCGATGGGGCGTCATGAGAGTCGCCTGCGCCGACTGACACGACGGTACGCACGGGCCGCTGGTTGCGTTCGTCGGGGCTTGCCAGTACGATCGTGACGCTCTTGATATCGTGCGCTCGACCGAAGGCGCACGCCTCCTCGGCGAGTTCAGGGAGCTCGCGCCAGCGCGAGCAAGACACTCATGGCATCCAGTTCACGCAAGCTCTGCAGTCGCGCACGCGCAGATCGATATGCCGGCGCGTGGCGCGCGGATTCCACTGTCACCGGTGACGCAACATGAGGCCATTCGAACTGCTCGAGCCTAGCTCGCTGCGCGAAGCTCTCGGCCTGCTCGATACGGCCGACGAGACGGTGCGTCCGGCGGGCGGCGGAACGGCACTGATGCTGATGATGAAGGCCGGGGTGCTCGAACCCTCGCGCCTGATCAGCCTGCGCCGGATCGAGCCCGCGTGGGCCGAGATCTCGCAGAGCGCGGATGCGGTGGAGATCGGCGCCCTGGCTACCTTGTCCGCAATCGAACACTCGGGGATCGTCCGCTCGGAACTGCCGGTCATTGCGCGCACGCTACGCACACTGGCGAATGTGCGTGTGCGCAATGTCGCGACGCTCGGCGGCAACCTTGCTCACGCCGATCCCCACATGGATCTGCCGCCGGTCCTGATCGCCCTCGGCGCTTCGGTCATCATTGCCAGTCGCGGCGCCGAGCGCGAACTGCCGGTCGCCGAGCTGATCAGCGGCTACTACGAAACGACGCTCGCCAGCGGTGAACTGATCGTCCGCGTGCGTGTGCCGAAGCAATTCGCGCGCTTCAGCGCTTACCGCAAGATCACCACGCGTTCGGCCGACGACTGGCCGGCGCTCGGCGTGGCGGTGGCGCTCGATCGCGAGGGCCCTGTGTTGCGCGAGGCGCGGATCGCGGTTAGCGCCGCCTTCGATCGGCCGCTGCGCCTCGCTGCGGCAGAAGCCGTTCTGCGCGGGGCGAGCATCGACGACGAGGCGGTGCTGATCCACGCAGGCGATGCGGCCGCCGACGAGGCTCGCCCGATCGCCGACGAGCGTGGTTCGGCCGCGTACAAACGCGAACTCATCCGCGTCCATGTCCGGCGGGCGCTGCGCGACGCGCTCGATGCGCAAGGCGGCACGCCATGAACGATCCCCGCGCCAAGGAACCGCGCAATCACGGACCGCAAGTCGGCCGCTCGGTGCCGCGCAAGGAAACGCATGCCAAGCTCACCGGCACAGCGGCTTACGTGCATCATCTCGTGCTGCCCGGCATGCTGCATGGCAAGGTCGCGCGCAGCCGCGTCGCACACGCGCGCATCCGAGGCATCGACACCCGTGCGGCGAGCGCGCTCGAAGGCGTGTATCGCGTATTGACCGCCGCCGACGTCGGCAAGCTGATTCCCGATCCGCACTATGGTCCTGCTTTTCACGACCAGCCCATTCTCGCCATCGATAAAGTGCGCTTCGCGGGCGAGCCGGTGGCTCTTGTGCTGGCGTACGATCCGCATGTCGCGCAAGCCGCGGCGGCTTTGATCGAAGTCGACTACGAACCGCTGCCGGCGGTCTACGACGAGGTCGAGGCGATGACCTCGAAGGCCGTCGTGCACGAGGTGCTCAAGCCCGCCGGCACCTTTCCCGATCTGAAGCATCTGGCCGGCAAGCGCGATACCAACATCGCGCTCGATTACCATCTCGAGCGCGGCGATCCGGCCAAGGCGTTTGCGCAAGCCGCGCATGTGTTCGAGCACACGTTCAAGACGCAGCAGGTCCTGCATCTGCCGCTGGAGCCTTTCGTCTCGTTGGCCGATCCCGCCGACGAGCGCTTGACGATACACACCGCTTCGCAAAGCCCCTCCTTCGTGCGCATCGAGATCGCGCGGCTGCTGGGCTGGCCCGAGAACCGGGTGCGCGTGCAGGTGCCGTTTCTCGGCGGCGGCTTCGGCGCCAAGCTCTACATCAAGCTCGAGGCGCTCGTTGCGGCCGCGGCCTTGATCGTGCGCCGGCCGGTGAAGATCGCCCTCACGATGGAGGAGCAGTTCTATACCATCACCAAGCACGCGGCGACCTTGCGCATCAAGAGCGGGGTCGACAGCGCGGGGCGCATCGTTGCGCGCGAATGCGAGGTGTGGTGGAACGGCGGGGCCTACGCGGACATCGGTCCGCGCGTCACGCAGAAGTCCGGGTTCACCGCGCCGGGGCCGTATGACATCGACAACGTGAGCATCGCCTCCTACGCGCTCTACACCAATCTGCCGCCAGCGGGCGCATTGCGCGGTTTCGGCATCCCGCAGCTGGTATGGGCCTACGAGAGTCAGGCCGACATGATCGCGCGGGCGATCGGCATGGATCCGCTCGAGTTCCGGCGCAAGAACATCCTGCGCGAGGGCCGGCCGCAGGCGACCGGCACGCCGATGCGCGATGCGGCGATCGGCCAGGTGCTCGAGCGCCTGGCCCAGCGCATGCAGTGGCAAGCGCCGTTCGATCGCGGCAGCGGCACGGTCAGGCGCGGACGCGGCATGGCGATCGGCTTCAAGGCGAGCATATCGCCCACAACCTCCGTGGCCATCGTGAACGTGAGTGCCGACGGCAGCTGCCACCTGTTGTGCAGCACCGTCGACATGGGGCAGGCTTCGGATACCGCAATGGCGCAGATCGCCGCCGAAGTGCTCGGCATGCCGGCCGAGCGCATCGCGGTCGTGCATCCCGACACCGACGTCACGCCCTACGACATGGCGACGCTGGGGTCACGTTCGACGTACCACATGGGTCACGCGGTCAAACGCGCCGCCGAGGATGCCCGTGACAAGCTGCTGGCCCTGGCGGGCGAGCTGGGCGTGCCGCCCGAGACCACGCCGATTCCCGACCTGTTCAAGAAGAAGTACGGCATGCAGGCCGGCAATGTCATCGGCATGGGCAGCTTCGTGCCCGCCTATGCCCCGACCGATCATGCAACCGGGCAATCGAGCAACGTCACGCCGTATTGGATGATCGGCGCTACCGGTGTGGAGATCGAGGTCGACACCGAAACGGGCGTCGTGACCGTGACGCGCATGATCAACGTGGCCGACGCCGGCAAGGCGATCAACCCTGCCGTCGTCGACACGCAACTCTCGGGCGCCGCCATCATGCAGCTCGGCTTCACCCTGACCGAGCAGATGCACTTCAGCGAAGGCCAGGTGACGAACCCCTCGCTGGCCGATTACAAGATCCCCGGGATGCTCGATCTGCCCGCGGTGATCGAGAACGAAGCGGTCGAGGCGAACGAGCAGGCCGGACCGTTCGGGGCCAAGGGGGTGGGCGAGAGCGGTACCTTCGGCGTGTCACCCGCGATTGCCAATGCGATCGAGGACGCGGTCGGCGTGCGACTGACGTCGTTGCCGATCACCGCCGAAGCGGTCTACCGCGCCTTGCGCAAGGCGGCGGGGCGGCCGCTCGATGATGAATGACCACGCGGCGCAGCCAACCATGAAGACCATACGTTTCGAGTTGAACGGCGAGCCGGTCACGGCGCAAGTCGAACCGCACCACAACGTCGTCGAACTGCTGCAGACGATGGGCTTGCGCGGCGCGCGCGAGAGCTGCGGCCAGGGGCTCTGCGGCTGCTGCACCGTGCTGGTCGATGGCCTGGCCGTGTCCGGCTGTTTGTACTTCGCGGCTCAGCTCGACGGTGCGCGTGTCGACACCATCGAGCGGACCGAGCGCGAGGGCGAGCTCGATGTCGTGCAGCAGGCGTTCGCCGAATGCGGCGCCTTTCAATGCGGCTTCTGCACGCCGGGCTTCGTGCTCATGACGCGGCAGCTGCTAGCCCATAACCCGGCGCCGAGCGAGGACGAAATCCGGCACTACCTCTCGGGCAATCTGTGCCGCTGCGCGACGTATCCGGAGATCATCCGGGCGGTGCAGTTGGCGGCGCGCATCCGCAAGGCGGGCGCATGAGCAAGGGCCCGGGCAACCCGCTCGATCTGCGCGCCTGGCTCGAGGAAGCACGGTCGCTGGGCGAGTTGAAGGAGGTCGCCGGCGCTGACTGGAACCTCGAGCTGGGCACCATCAGCGAGCTCAACGTCAAGAAATCGAATCCGCCCGCACTGCTGTTCGACGCGATACCCGGCTACCCGGCGGGGTATCGTGTGCTCACTTGCAGCACCGCGAGTCCGGCCCGTCTCGCTTCCCTGCTGCGCCTCGGCGCGGAGCGCAATCACCACGCGCTGGTGCAGAAGCTACGCGGCAAGCCGGCGCAGTGGCAGGCCAAGGCGGCTGAGTTCACGCCCCGATCGGTGTCGACCGGGCCGATACTGCATAACATCGTCGATGCAGCGGATGTTGATCTGTTCAAGTTTCCTTCCCCGTTGTGGCACGAGGGCGACGGTGGCCGCTACATCGGCACCGGCTGCATGGTGGTCACGAAGGACTACGACAGCGACTGGGTCAACGTGGGCACCTACCGCGTGATGATCCATGATCGTAACCATGTCGGCCTGGACATGATTCCGGGCAAGCACGGTGCCATCCAGTATCGCAAGTACATGCAGGCGGGGAAGCCGTTCCCGGTATGCATCGTGATCGGTGCCGATCCGCTCGGCTATCTGGTGTCCGGCATCGAAGTGCCCTTCGGCATGTGCGAGTACAACTACATCGGCGCCATTCTGGGCGAATCGGTGGCGGTGGTGCCGGGGCAGCTCACGGGTCTGCCGATACCCGCCGGCGCCGAGATCGTGATCGAAGGTTATGCGCAGCCCGGGGACGAACGCATCGAAGGGCCGTTCGGCGAGTTTCACGGCTACTATCCGGGCAAGGCGGCGACGGCCCCGGCCGTGCGCATCGAGCGCGTCTATTTCCGCGACGATCCCATCATCGTCGGCAGCCCGCCCGCCAAGCCGCCGAACGACTACTCGTATTCCAAGGCGGTGATGCGCTCGGCGCTGCTCTTCGACGCGCTGCTCGCCGCAGGCGTGCCCGACGTTCAAAGCGTGTGGGCACACGAGATCGGCGGCGCGCGCATGTTCAATGTCGTCTCGATCAAGCAGCGTTACGCCGGTCATGCGCGGCAGGCGGGCCACATCCTCAACCAGTGCGGCGTCGGCGCGTACATGTCGCGCTACTCGGTGGTGGTGGACGAAGACATCGATCCGTCCAACCTGCAGGAGGTGATGTGGGCGGTGGCCACGCGGACCGATCCGGTCATCGACATCGACATCATCCAGCGTGGCATGGGTTCGAAGAACGATCCGATGTCGATCGCTTATCCGTACAAGGCCCCGTTCAATTCCAAGGCGATCATCGATGCCTGCCGGCCCTACGACTACCTGGCGGAGTTTCCCGCCGTGGCCGAGGCCAGCAAGGCCTTGCAGGACAAGACCCGAGCGAAGTGGAAAGACCTGTTGGGAGATTGAATAGCGTGAGAAGCCTCATCCGTGCCGCCGTCGGCGCTGCCCTTTGCCTGTGTGCGAGCGCCTACGCCCAGGATTACCCGAACAAGCCGATTCGCGTCCTGGTGCCCTTCGCACCGGGGGGTGTGGTGGATACCTCCACGCGCATCCTGGCCACCAAGCTGACCGAGCGCCTGGGCTGGAACATCGTCATCGACAACCGCCCGGGCGGCAACGGCTTCATCGCGGTCGGCATCGCGGCCAAGGCCCCGGCCGACGGCTATACCCTGCTCTCGGCCCATACGGGTGAGTTCGCAGTCAATCCAGCCGTATTCAAGAACGTGCCCTACGACCTCGATCGGGACTTCACCCCGATCACGATGCTCAGCGATGCGGCGATGGCGGTGGTGGTGAGCACGGCATCCGGCATCACCAGCTTCAAGGATCTCGTCGCGCAGGCCAAGGCCAAGCCAGGGCAGATCACCTACGGCTCGCCCGGCACCGGATCGGTGAACCATCTGGCCGGCGAGTGGCTGGCGTCCGCAGCGGGCATCAAGTTGCTGCATGTGCCCTACAAGGGCGGCGCGCCGGCAGTCGCGGCTACCGTGGGCGGCGATGTCATGCTTACCGTGGCGGGGATTCCCGGTGTGGCGCCGCATCTGAAGTCCGGACGCATCCGCGTGATCGGCGTGACGACGGCCAAGCGCTCGCCCCACGGACCGCAGTGGATGAGTCCGCAGGAGGCCGGCATCAGCGGCGTGGATGCCTCGATATGGGTCGGGATCTTCGCGCCCAAAGGGGTGCCGAAGCCGGTGGTGGACAAGCTCTATACCGAGATCGCCGCCGCATTGAAATCGCCCGATGTGCAGGAGCGCTACGCGACCGTCGCGGGGGCGGATACGATCGGCATGCCGCCGGCGCAGTTCCACGCTCGCGTCAAGCGAGACCTGGAAATCTATCGCAAGATCGTGCAGCAAGTCGGCCTGCAGCCCCAATAGGAGCAACCGATGGCGACCTACTCCCATATCGAAGTGCGGCCGCTTGCAGGGGCGCTCGGGGCCGAAGTATTCGGTGTCGACCTGCGCCGCGCGCTGCCGCAAGAGGTGATCGCGGAGATCCGGCGCGCGCATCTCGAGTACCTGGTCATCTTCTTCCGCGACCAGCATATCTCCGACGACGAGCTGGCGCGCTTCGGCCGTTGTTTCGGCGAACTGGCACCCTTGCCGCCGCATCGTCAGGTGCCGGGCAAGTTTCCAGAGCTGCTCATCATCGACAAGCAGCCCAGCGACAAGCTCGTCTTCGGCTGGGAATGGCACTCGGACACGACCCATCTGGAGGTGCCCTCGCTGGGCTCCGTGCTGTTGGGCAAGATCATCCCGCCGGTGGGCGGCGACACCTTGTTCGCCAACCAGTACCTGGCCTACGACACCTTGTCCGAGGGCATGAAGCGGGCGCTTTCGACGCTGCGCGCCCGCCATTCGAACGGCCGCATCCTGATGACGCTCGAGCGCGATGCGGTTCTGCCGTCGGGCGAGGCTGAAACTCAAAAATACGCAACTGCCTGGGCCATGCATCCGGTAGTACGCACTCACCCCGAGACGGATCGAAAGGCGCTCTTCGTGAACGAGATCCACACCGAGCGCTTCGATGAAATGACGTACGAGGAAAGTCAGCCGCTGTTGCAGTTTCTCTACCGGCACTCGACGCGTCCGGAGTTCACCTGCCGCTTCCGCTGGCAGGAGGGCTCGATCGCGTTCTGGGACAACCGCTGCTGTCAGCATCTCGCGCTGAACGACTATCCCGGCCAGCGAAGGCTCATGCATCGGGTGCAGATCAAGGGCACCCGCCCCGTCTGATGCGCTGACTGCGATTCGCTGCCAGCCCCCGATGAGGCGCCCTCTGCGAGGTCTTGGCCTGGCTGTCACGCTGGCAGTGGGCGTGTCGGTCGCGACTGCCGCGCCGCCCGTGCCCAGGGATCGCCTCACCCAGGTGCCCGTTCGCCTGGCGGTGCTGCTGGACGATGGTCGTGCCCTTGCGCTCGAAGCCTTGGTCGTGAAACCCAACGTATCTGGGCGCCTTCCATTGGCAGTGATCACTCACGGCACTCCGCGCGAGAGCGAGGCTCGGCGGCAGATGTCCGCGGGGCACATGTCGTTCCAGGCCGAGGAGCTCGCCCGCCGAGGCTATCTCGCCGTCGTCGTCATGCGGCGCGGTTACGGTGCCTCCGAAGGTGTCTGGGCCGAGTCGTCCGGGCAGTGCGATGCAGCCGATCACGAGCGGGCCGCGCGCGAGAGCGCACGCGACCTGCGTGCGGCGCTGCGCAGCCTCGCTTCCTGGCCGATGGTCGATCCCGAGCGGGTGATCGCCATCGGCGAGTCGGCGGGCGGCATCGGTGCCGTGGCGCTGGCAGCCAACCCGCCTGCCGGGCTCAGGGCGGTCATCAATTTCGCCGGCGGGCGCGGTTCGCGCGGGCCGAACGATGTCTGCCGCGAAGATCGCCTGATCGATGCCTATGCTTCCCTGGGCAAGACGGCCCGCGTACCGAGCCTATGGATCTATACGGAAAACGACACCTACTTCGGGCCGGACCTGGCCAAGCGCATGTTCGCTGCCTATCGCCGGCAGGGCGGTATCGGGGAGTTTCGCCTGCTGCCCGCGTTTGCCGACGACGGTCATGCGCTATTTGCCCGGCGGGGTGGCGTCCCGCAGTGGCGGCCGTTGCTCGACGGGTTCCTCAAGCAACATCGGCTGCCGACCTGGGATACACCCCCCGCCGAGCCGGCGGTCGCAGATTTGCCGCCGCCGGAAGAACTCGCCCCGCAATACAAGGTGCACTGGCTGCGCTACCTCGAGGCGGCCGACAACAAGGCGTTCGCAGTTTCACCGGCGGGGCGGTTCGCGTGGCGCTCGGGGCACTACGGGGTCGAATCCGCCCGCGCAGCGGCGCTCGAGGGCTGCGGGCACGCCTCCTGCCGTCTGGTGTCAGAGAACGATGTGCTGACCGGGCGCTGACCCGCGCGCGGCTCACCGTCCTTGCATGCGGAGTGCGAATGACGACGACTTCACGCCTCGATATCGACGCTCTGGTGACGGCGCTCGCGAATACCTGCACGCCGCTCCCGCAGGCGCGCATGCTGCCGGCCGCCGTGTACACCGCCGACGAGATTCTCGCGCTCGAATACCGCGCGTTGTTCGCGCGTGGCTGGCTGCCGGTCGCGTGCGTGGAGGACTTTCCCGCCAAAGGCAGTTTCGTCACCTGCGAAATCGCGAACGCCTGCATTCTGGTGGTCCGCGATACCGCCGGCGCGCTGCAAGCCTTCCATAACGTGTGTCGTCATCGGGGCGCGCGGCTGGTGACCGAGGCACGCGGGCAACTGCGCAGTGCTATCGCTTGTCCGTATCATGCATGGCGCTATGGTCTCGATGGCCGATTGCTGAGTGCACCGCAGATGGACGTTGCCGGGCAGGGAGAGACGCTCGCGCTCGCCGGCCTGCCGCTCGTCACGCAGGCTGGGTTCGTGTTCGTGAAGCTCGAAGGCGAGGCTGGCGCGCCCCCCGCATTGCCCGATCTGTCGCGTCACGGCCTCGAGCGGTTGCGTTCCGTGCGCAAGTTGGACTACACGGTCGAATGCAACTGGAAGATCGTTTGCCAGAACTACAGCGAGTGCTATCACTGTCCGGGCGTGCATCCTCAATTGCACCGGCTCAGCGATCTGTCGGGCGAAGGCTTCGAAGACGAGCCCGGCTACAACGGCGGACCGATGCGATTGCGCCCCGGTTTCGACACCTTGTCGGTGAGCGGCCGCAGCGATTGGGCGCGCCTCGGCCCCGATACGGCTTCCGCGCCCGGGTTGATCCATTACTACCTGGTCTATCCCAATCTCATGCTGGGCATTCATCCGGACTACCTGTTGACGCATCGCGTTTGGCCGCATTCGTCCGCCCGCTCGCGGGTGGACTGCGAACTCTTCGTTTTGCCGCAGACGGCCGACGCACGGGGCTTCGATGCCGGTGACGTCCTCGACTTCTGGGATCTCACCAATCGTCAGGATTGGGCGCTTTGCGAGCGCGTGCAAGCCGGCGTGTCGTCACTCGGCTATCGACCGGGGCCCTATCATCCGAGCGAGCGCTGCGTGCATGCTTTCGATCGCAGGTACGCCCAGTGGCTTCGCAGCGCATTGAGGGAGGCATCCTGACATGAATCCTCCGATGCGCCGCTCGACGACGGGCGGCCGGCCGCGCGCCATGCGGCGGGCGTATGGCTCGTATGGCGGGCTCGTTGCGCTGTTCGCCCTCGCGGCACCGGCACAGGCCCAGTCATGGCCGGCCAAGCCGCTGCGCTTCATCATGGCCGCCCCGGCGGGCAGCTCGATAGACGTCCTGGGACGCATACTCGCCGAGCGCCTGCGCGAGGATCTGGGCCAAGCCGTGATGGTCGAGAATCTGCCGGCTGCCGGCGGCACGATCGCGACAGCGGCCATCGCTCGTGCCCCGGCCGACGGGCAGACACTGGGCATCGCATTCAACGGCCCGCTTGCCTTCGCCCCCTACCTGTATACGCGGCTGCCCTACGACCCGCGCAAGGATCTGCAACCGGTCGTCATCACCTCCTCGCAGCCCAACGTCCTCGCAATCGCGGCGAGCCTGCCCGCGCGCAACGTCATGCAGCTGATCGAGTATGCGCGCGCGCATCCGGGCAAGCTCAACTATGCCTCGGTCGGCAACGGCAGTTCCTCCCATCTCACCATGGCGTTGTTCAATGCCATGGCTGCGGTCGATGTCGCGCACGTGCCGTACAACGGCTCGCCGCCCGCGTTGCATGCGCTGGCAAGCGGCGATGCGCAACTGCTGTTCGCGGTGCCGACTGCCATCACGCCCTTGGCTCAGGCGGGCAAGGTGCGCATGTTGGCGGTGAGCAGCGCCCAGCGCTGGTCCTTGCTGCCCGATCTGCCTGCGGTGGCCGACTCCGGGCTGCCGGGATTCGAATCGTTCGCCTGGAACGGGGTCATCGTGCCGGCCGGTGTGCCGGCCGAGATCGTGACTCGTCTCAATCGCAGCCTGGACGATGCCCTGAGAGACCCTGCAGTGAGGTCGCGCTTGAACGGTGCCGGCCTCGAGCCCGTCGGGGGAACGCCTGCGGCCTTTGCGGCGCTCATTCGCGACGAGGCCGAGAAATGGCGGCCGATCATTCGGCGCACCGGTGTCAGAATCGACTGAGCGCGACGTGCCCGGTCGAATCGTCGGCATTCATCGCAGTGCCCGACCCGCTCAAGGATCTCGACTGCGCGCCGCAAAGACGAAACAATTCGAGCCGCACGGGCGAAAGCCGACCGCTTGCGGCTATGATCATGACGTTCGCGCCAGCCGACGGCCGAATCGCGACAAGGAATGGAACCGATGAGCCAGCCAGGCAAGTACCTTTTGAGCGTTCTCGCCCTCACCTTGGCCTGTACGGCGCATGCGGCCGATCTGGAGCTGACGACGCCTGACGGACGCCGTGTCCTGCTCAAGGACGACAAGACCTGGCACTACGTGGACCAGGCGGCCAAGGACGCGCCCGCGGCGCCTGCCGACAAGCCCAAGGATCCGGGCGAAGCCTTGCTATCCCTCGAAGGCAAGATCGCAGGCAACCGCATCTGTCGCTTCCAATTGAAGCTCGTCAACAACCTGCCCTACGAGATTCGCAGTCTGGTGCCCGAATTCTCCGTCTATCGCGGCGCCAACGTCGTCTACGATTCGGTGTTTTCCGGCTTCGCGTTCGTCAAGCCCGGCGATTCGCAGCGGCGCGAAGTGCGCTTCAACGGTATCGCATGCGAGGAAATCACCCGCGTCCAGGTCGGCGGCGGCGATCGTTGCGAGATGGGCGACCTCGACAAGTTCTCTTCCGGCAAAGGCAGGTGTCTGGCATTGGTGCGCGTGCTGCCCAGCGAGGTCGTTCGCTTCGACAAGTAAGCGCACAGTCAGCGCCGCAGGCGGGGCGAGCCGGCCTCGTCGGTCAGGTCCGAAACTTCTTCCGGTACGCTGGCTCGAATCAAGGCGCCGATGTCCGACAACGCGCGGACGTTCCACGCCAGAGCGAGCAGGCGTTCGGTCTGATCGCTCGCCAGCGTTTCGGTCGCCAGATCGCGAAACTTGTCCGAGAGTTGCCGATCGCTCATCGGTCGCAGCGGATGACCGAGTGCGCAGCGGACCTTGCGCTCCAGGACGAGGTGATCTTTTGATTCGACCCTGATGCGGGCGGCCGACGCCGAGAGGGTCGCATCCGGTTCGACTTCGATGCGCTCGCGCATGGCTTTGAGCCGAGGACTTGCGAGCCCGGCGCGCTCGAAGTGGCGCAGTGTCACTTCGCCGTCGAGCAGGGCAGCGGCCGCGGCATGATGCAGCGAGCGCTTGGCGTCCCGAGCGGTGTGCGGGTCGCGTGAAGCGGCGCCCGTCACTTGCGATGGATGCACGTACACGACGACGTGAGCGATCTGTCGATCGACCAGTCGATGCTCGCGCTTGAGCTGGGCGCACGCTTCGATGACAGGATGCGACGCGATATCGCAGGGATAGCGATGATGGGCAAGGCGTGCGAAATGCCAGTCTCGCCCCCAGGCCAGCACGAGCGCCTCAGGCTGCGGCGAACTTCCGAGCACACGCAGCAAGCCATGTTCTCCATCGATCGCGCCGGCGCAGGCGTTGAAACCCTGAGCGGCCAACAACGCGGCGAACACGCCATGCCGCGCGGCGAAGCCCAGAGCGAGTGCATCGGTCGCTCCTGACCCGACTTCGCTGCCCCCGCCTGCTTGCGTGGCGGCGATGCCCAAGGCATGGAGAGTTCGGTCTTCGTCGAGATCCAGCAGTTTGGCCGCTCCTGCGGCAGCACCGAGCACGCCGCAAACCGCGCTTGCATGCATGCCTCGAGCGCTCGAGGGCATCCCCAGTGCGACAGCCATACGACAGGCGACTTCCATGCCGAGCACGCAGGCATGGATCAAGTCTGCCCCGCAGGCGCCGTGGTGCTCGGCCAGCGGCAGGAGCGCCCCGCCGATCACCGCGCCGACGCCGATGCCCGTGGTGGGATCCGTATCGGCATAGCGCGGCAGATCAGAGCCCATTGCGCCGATCAGGGCGGCACAGAGCACGTCGGTGCGATCGCCACGGCCGAGCAGCGTGGCCTGCGGCGGGCCGGCCGTAAAGCCGAATGCGCCGACGACCGGCGCGAGCGCAGCGTCCTGGCTGCCCACGAGCGCGCACCCCAGCCAATTGACCAGCAAGCGCACCGCTTCGTCGCCTACCGACTCGTTCACGGGGTCCCGGGACGAAGCGGCAAGCAGGCCTGCAAGGCGGATCGTGACGTTCTGCATGGGGCTGGCGCGAGCTCCCTGGTGCCCGATCGGGCTCGTTCGAGTTGTCCGTGCCGGCCGAAGCGGCCGTCGACGAGTGCTAGAATCCATCGAGACTGGTGATGAGTGAAGTGCAATTTTGCACACCTGTCGAAACGAACGTCTGCTTGCCGGAAGTATGAGCACGCCGCCCGGTTCATGACTTCGTCATCGGAGGAGAGGGGTCATGGCGATGCCGATTTACGAGGTATATGCGGTGCGCTACGCGCAACGCGGCGGCCGTCGCCCCGAGCATTTCCTGCACGGCGACCCGCACGATCTACCCATGTCCATGGACTACTTCGTGTGGCTCGTTCGCAGCGGCCGCCGGGTGATCGTCGTCGACACCGGGTTCAGCGAGGCGACGGCCAAGCGCCGGGGCCGGGAATTCCTGCGCTCGGCTCGCGCGGGTTTCGAACTGCTCGGCGTGCAGGCGGGGCAGATCAGCGACGTCGTCATCACCCACATGCATAACGATCATGCCGGGACCATGGCCGATTTCCCGCAGGCGCGTTTCCACGTGCAGGATGCAGAGATGGCGTACGTGACGGGGCGGCACATGGGGCAGCAGCTGCTTCGAAGACCGTACGAGCTGCACGACGTGCAGACGATGGTGCGGCTGATCTTCGAGGGGCGCGTCAGTTTTCACGCTGGCGACGACGAGATTGCTCCGGGCGTCAGCATTCACCACATCGGCGGACACACGCCGGGGCTGCAGTCGGTGCGCGTGCATACGGCCCGGGGTTGGATGGTCCTCGCTTCGGATGCGAGCCACTATTACGAGCATTTCGAGAACGATCGGGTGTTTCCCGTGACGGTGAACATCGCAGCCGTGCTGGAAGGCTATGCGAAGCTGCATCGGCTCGCCGATTCGCCGCGTCACATCGTGCCAGGACACGATCCGCTCGTCATGAAGCGGTACCCGCCGGCCGCCCCCGGCCTTGAGGGCATTGCGGTACGGCTGGATGCCGAGCCGGTCTACTGAAAGCAGGCGCCTGCGACGAGCGGGATGGCTCGCTGCGGCAGCGCCCAGTCTCGTACCGCAGCCCCAACCAAGGAGGAGAACAGGATGAAGCGACGTTTCGGTGCGCACTGTGCGATCGGCTCTGCAATGGCGGTCGCCGTTTTCGGGGTCGGCCCTGCGCTGGCCCAGGAGTATCCGGTCAAGGCGATTCGCATGGTCGTGGGTTTTCCGCCGGGCGGCTCGAACGATATCGTCGCCCGCCAGCTTGCGCCGCGCGTGAGCGACCTGCTCGGTCAGCAAGTGGTGGTCGAGAACCGCCCGGGTGCGAACGCCACCATTGCGACCGAGCATGTCGCCCGCAGCAACCCGGACGGCTACACGATCCTGATCGGCAGCGTGAGTTCGCTCGCGCTGAGTCCGCATACTTTCAGCAAGCTCGGCTACGACGTGCAGCGCGATTTCGCACCGGTCACCACGGTTGCCATGACGCCTGAATTGATCGCCGTGCACCCGTCGCTGCCGGTCAAGAACCTGCAGGAACTGATTGCTCTGGCCAAACAGCAGCCGGGCAAGCTTACGTTCGCATCGTCGGGCAACGGCGGCTTGCCGCATCTGGCGATCGAGCTGATGAAGTCCCTGGCGCAGATCAATGTGCTGCACGTGGCCTACAAAGGCGCGGGGCCGGCGGCGAACGACGTGGTGGGTGGGCATGTGACCGGCATCATCATGGATTTTCCGGCGATCTTCGGGCAGGTGAAGGCAGGCAGGATGCGCGCGCTGGGCCTTGCGGCCGAGCAGCGCATCGGCCTGATGCCCGATGTGCCCACTGCGGGCGAACAGGGACTCAAAGGGCTGCTCGCGGTAAACTGGTTCGCCATCATGGCGCCAGCCAAGACGCCGCGTCCGGCGGTGGACAAGCTGCACGCGGCATTCGTCAAGGCGGCGCAGGCGCCCGATATGCAGGAGCGATTGCGCGGGATGGGCATCGAGCCGATGACGAGCGCCTCGCCCGAGGCCGCCGCCAAGTTCCTCCAGAGCGAGTCGCAGCGCTGGGGCAAAGTCGTGAAGGAGTCCGGCGCTCGCGCCGACTGACGGGAGAGCATCATGACCACACAGGATTTTCGTGCAGTGAGTTATCCGGTCCGCCTTTTCAGCGGGCAGGGTGCCTTGAACAGCCTCCGGGCCGAAGTGGCGCGTCACGGCGCCAAGCGTGCCTTCATCGTCTGCGGCCGCAGTGTCTCGCGCAAGACGCCGCTGATCGACTCGATGCGCGAGCGCCTGGGTGATGCGTTCGCCGGCGTGTACGACGAAATGGAGAAGGATTCGCCGCTCGCGCCGGTGCTCGCTGCCCGCGATGCCGCCCGCGCCGCCGGTGCCGATCTGGTGATCGCAGTCGGCGGGGGCAGCGTCATCCAGGCGACGCGTGTGGTCGTGATCCTGCTGGCGGAGAAGGGTGATGTGCACCAGCTCTGCACCCAGTATCCGGAAGGCCGGCCGGCGCAGAGCGTTCGTCTGATGGCGCCCAAGCTGCCCATCATCAACGTCTGCACCACGGCGACTTCCGCGATGAATCGCGCCGGCTCGGGTGTGAAAGATCCGCATGCCGACCATCGCCTCGAGTTCTTCGATCCCAAGGTGCGCCCGGTGGCGCTCTACTGGGACGCGCAGGCGCTGGCCACCGCGCCAGCGTCGCTCGCCCTCTCCTCATCGGCCTCGGTGTACTGGCGCTCGGTCATGAATCTGGGCGTTCTGGCGATGAACCCGCTGGTCGAAGGGGATCGACTGCAGGCCTATCGGCTTGCTGCGCGCGCATTGCCGCGGGTGAGCGATCCCGAAGACACGCTGGCCCGCATCGAGATGTGCGCTGCCGCCTTCCTGCACAACAGGGATCAGGACGACGGCGGCACGATGGTCGCGCGACTTTGGGTCTCGCGGGTGGTCTACGCGTTCGCGACGGCATTATTCAACCGCTATCCCCATGTCAGCCAGGGCGAGGCGAACACTGCGCTGACACCGCATGTCATGCGCGCCATGGGCTATCGCAATCTGCCCGAGATCTGCCGCATCGCTGAAACCTTGGGTGTCTGGCAGTCCGGTATGAGCGAAGCGGATGCGCCTGCGCGCGCCGCGGACCATCTCGGGCAGTATTTCGCCCGGATGGGGATGGCCAGCCGGTTGCGCGATTTGCAGGTGCCCGAGGAGGGCTTGGCTCAGATCGTCGAGGATTCGATGAAGAACTTCAATGCCGATCCGAAGCGGGAGTTCCTCGAACACAAGGACGAACTGCTCGAAGTCATCGGGAAGTGCTGGTAGCCGCACCGAGCGACATGACCGTGGCAATGCAATTCCGGTTTGGTCGGGGTGCGTCTTAAAGCGCCCACCTATGCGGCCGTAATCAAGAGCTTGGGGAATGAGCGCTCGGTGGCGAGCAGTACGCCCGAAGGTGTGTTTCCAAGATTCTGGCGCGTGAAGCGCCCCTCATTGCGTCTGAAGCATGCCTTCGCTGAATACCCGATCGCTCATCGCCGCACTCTGCCTCCTTGCCTTGGTGGCTTCGGCATTGAGCTGGTTCTATCGCAGCTGGGCGGTCGAGGATGTCGTTGCCATGGGCGAGTCCTACAACGCCACACTCGCACAGACCTTTTCCAATACGCTTTGGCCGCACTTCTCCGGGTTCGTCGTCAGTGCCTCCAGTCTGGACCGCGACGACTTGCGCGAACATCCCGAGAACTTCCGTCTGAATCACACTGTGCGCGAGGTCATGGCGGACAGCAAGGTGATCAAGGTGAAGCTCTACGCGCTCGATGGCATCACCGTCTACTCCAGCGAGAAGGCGCAGATCGGTGAGGACAAATCGGCCAATCCCGGTTTTGTCGCGGCAGTCCAGGGACGTGCACTAGCCGAACTGACCCGGCGCAACCAGTTCAGTGCCTTCGAAGGTCAGTTGGAGAACCGGGGCGTGCTCGCCACCTACGCGCCGATTCGCCCCGCCGGCAGTTCGGGGCCCGAAGCAGTGATCGAAATCTACACCGATGTCACGCCCATGCTCGATCAGATCGAGCGCACCCAGTTCAAGGTGACTGCGGGGGCGGTCGCCGCACTCGGTACGCTGGTCGCCGCGATCTGGGCCGTGCTCGGTTATGCCGGTCGGGCCGTGATCGAGCAACGCTCGGCGACCGAGCATGTCGAGAAAGCGCTGCAGGAGAGCGAAGCGCGTTTCCGTGTCACTTTCGAGAAGGCGGGCGTCGGGATGGGGCTGCGCTCGCTCGACGGCCGCTGGCTGCGCGTCAATCAGAAATTCTGCGAAATTTTTGGATACACGCAGGCCGAGTTCGCCGAACTCACCGTCATCGACATTACCGTGCCTGAGGAACGCGACGAGGCCGCCCGCGGCAATCTGCGCTTCATCGCCTCCGGCGATGACATCCTGTCGCGCGAGAAGCGCTTCTTGCGCAAGGATGGCGAGATCTTCTGGGGCTTGCTGTCGCTGGCTGCCGTGCGAGGCAGCGACGGCGGTCCGACGCACCTCATATCGGTGATCCAGGACATCTCCGAGCGCAAGCGCAACGAAGAGGCCTTGCGGCAGGCGCACGGTGAGTTGGAGACGCGCGTCAGGGAAAGGACGGTGGAGCTGCAAAGCGCCAATACCGACCTGATCGCCGCGAAGGAAGCGGCGGAGGCCGCGAGTCGGGCGAAGTCGCAGTTCCTCGCCAACATGAGCCACGAAATACGCACGCCGATGAACGGGGTGCTCGGCATGACGGAATTGCTGCTGCGATCGAATCTCGACGCCACCCAGCGTCGGCGTGCCGAAGCCATTCACGGCTCGGGACAGGCGCTGCTCGGCGTGATCAACGACATCCTCGACTTCTCCAAGGTGGAGGCGGGCAAGCTCGAACTGGAACGGTCCGCCATCGCGCCGCGGCATATCCTGGACGGGATCGCAGAGTTGTGCGCGCCGCAGGCGCGAGGAAAAGGCCTCGACTTCTCCTGGGCGGTTGATCCCGACGTGCCCGATCGGGTGCTCGGAGACGGCACACGTCTCAGACAAGTGCTCACCAATCTGGTGGGTAACGCGATCAAGTTCACGGAGCACGGTCGAGTGAAGGTGTCGGTCCGCTGCCTGGCGAAGGGCTCGGGCGCGGCGCATCAGATCCGTTTCGAAGTGCAGGACGACGGTATCGGCATTCACGAGGCAACGCTGCCCGGCTTGTTTCAGCCGTTCTCCCAAGCCGACGGCTCGACCACGCGCAGGTTCGGCGGCACCGGGCTGGGCCTGGCGATTTCCCGCGAGCTGGTGCAACTGATGGGCGGGCGTATCGGTGTCGTCAGTCGTGTGGGTCAGGGCTCCACTTTCTGGGTCGAGCTGCCGTTCGAATCGGCTGTCGCGCCTCGCAGCGAGCCCGGGGATCGCGCCCGTCTGCCTCTGGCCGGCCGTGTGCTCCTCGCCGAAGACAATCCCGTGAACTGCGAGATCAGCCTGGCGATGCTGGCCTCTCTGGGCATGGAGGCGGTTGCCGCCCGCCATGGCCGCGAAGCGCTCGAGCACCTGGCCGCGCAGCGCTTCGACCTCGTGCTGATGGATTGTCAGATGCCCGAGATGGACGGCTATGAGGCAACGGCGCAGATCAGGCGTCGGGAAAGCGGCACCCGCCTGCCGGTGATCGCGCTCACCGCGAACGCCATGGTCGGGGATCGCGAGCGCTGCATCGAGGCGGGGATGGACGACTATCTCGCCAAGCCCTTCACCCGCGATCAGCTCGAGGCGGTACTGGCTCGTTGGCTGCAGCCGGCGGCTGCAGCCGATCTCGCCTGACGCCGGTTCAGGCGGTGCGTGCGGGAGGCGCCATTGCCGCGCGCTGCGCGATGCGTATGCCGATCAGGGCGACAGCACCGCCTGCAATCTGCAGTGGACCGATCACTTCGCCCAGCAGCAGCCAGGCGAACAGAGCCGCGCATATCGGCTGAACGAGCAGCGACACCGAGCCGAGCGACGCGGGAAGGTGCGCGAACGCATACGCGATGAGGCTCTGCCCGGCAACGTGCGATACCAGGGCCAGCCCCAGAACGACACCCCAGCCGCGAACGCTGCCGGGCATCATCGACTCGCCCAGCAGCAACGCGACCGGCAGCAGGATCGCAGCGGTGACCAGGCTCGAAGCCGCCATGATGCGTGCCGTCGACATCTGGGCTCGCAGCCGCTTGATCTGCAGCAGGTAGGCGGCGTAGAAGAGCGCCGTCACGATCCCGAACGCATCGCCCAGCAGGGCCGACGGCCCGCCGCCGAGGTCTGCGCTGATGAGGACAGCCACGCCTGACAACGCGACGACGAGCCCGAAGACGAATTTTCCCCCCACGCTTTCCTTGAACCACAGCCATCCGGCCAGCGTGACGAAGATCGGCGCAAGGTTCGCCAGCAGGGTGGCCGCGGCGACCGAAGTCAGCAGGATCGACAGATGCCAGAAGGCAAGATCGCCGGCGAACAGGCTGCCCGCAGCGAAGAGGCCTTTCGCATCCGCCGGGGGCCTGTCCTCGGGCCGACGGCGCTCGCTCAGTGCCCACAAGGCCAGGAAAGGAACCGCAAGCGTCACCCGCCAGAAGGCCGTGGCCACCGGGCCTGTTTCGGCCAGTCTGACCCAAATGGCGGATGAGCCGATGGCCACGGCGCCAAGCAGCAAGGCGGCCAGGGCGACGGGTTGTCGCCGGGATGCGCGCAACGCTCCCCGGTCGATGCTGGACTCTGGAACTTCAGCGCCCCTGGAATTCGGGCTTGCGCTTCTCGATGAAGGCCTGCATGCCTTCCTTCTGGTCCTGGGACGAGAAGAGGATATGCATCGCCTTGGTTTCCAGGCGCAGCGCCGTATCGAGCGAGGCATCCTGGCCGGCGTTCACCAGTTCCTTGATCTGCTGGACGGCAAGCGGCGCATAGGAGGCGATCTGGGTCGCCATCTCGATGGCCCGCTTCTCGACCTCGGCATCGGGTGCGATCTCGGATACGAGTCCCATGTCATAAGCATCTTTGGCGGCCACCAGATCGCCCGTGAGGCAGATCTTCATGGCCTTGTACTTGCCGATGGCGCGAGGCAGACGTTGCGTGCCGCCGCCGCCGGGCAGGATGCCGATCTTCACTTCCGGCTGGCCGAGCTTGGCGTTCTCGCCGGCGATGATGATGTCGCACGTCATCGCCAGCTCGCAGCCGCCGCCCAAGGCGAAGCCGTTGACGGCCGCGATCACGGGCTTGGGACAGGCGGCAATCACCCGCCAGAGCAGGTGCGTGCCCCGTTGCATCATCTCGATGGTGCCCGCATCGGCCATCTCCTTGATGTCCGCGCCTGCCGCGAATGCCTTCTCGTTGCCGGTGATGATGATGACGCGCGTCGCAGGGTCCTGTCCCAAGTCGGTGAGGTGCTGGGCGAGCAGCTTGCGCACTGCCATGTTGAGCGCATTTCGCGCATCGGGACGATTGATTCGAATGAGCGCGACGTGTTCGGCCGGGCGCTCCAGCAATACCACCGACATGATGAGTCTCCTGAATGGCTAACGTACGATCGAGAATCCGACGCGAAACTGCGGCGATCGCCTGACATTGTAGTCGAGCAGCGTTTCGCCGTAGCCGTTGAAATACTGGAAATGAATGAAGCCGCCGGCATTGGCGAAAAAGGGCTGTCGAATCGGATAGGAGGCATCGAGCTGAACCGAGTGTCCGGGCCCGGAGCCCTTGCGCAACATGCTCGAGAACAGCCAGCCGTCGCGCTTGCCATAGCGCAGCTCCAGATCGACGTGGCCTCGGTACCGGCCGATGTCGTCGTTGTCCGAGCGCTCGAGATAACCGTAGAGCTTGGGCGCGACGCTGACATAGTGTTCGTCGTCCACGAACCAGCGCCAGGCCGGCTTCACGTAGGCAATGTTGATCGAGCGCGAGCGCGTGCCGTCGCGGCCGTTCGATTCATGCTCCAGGCCGGCCTGCATTCCCAGCAGGTGACGTCCCGCGCCGGAGGCGAGCAGCTGCGGCTCGTCATAGAACAGACTCGGCTTGTAGCTGGTATCGCGGAAGGGCGCGGACGCTCCGCCGATGTCCCAAAGCGAATTCTGAGTGAAGCCGAAGTGCACCTTGCCCAACGCCGGCAGCAGCCTCGCAGGCATGCCGCGCTCGTCGAAGAGCCGATACTTGAAGCTCAGCTGGAAGCGCGCCGTGCTCGGGCCGCGATTGCCGACCAGGACATACATCGGCTCGTGAGGGCTGAGCGCCGGCTCGGGGACGGTGTCGACGCGAAGTGCCGTTGCATCGCCGAGCACCACGGGCGGCTTGCCGTCGATCGCTTCAACCGCCACATGGGTGCGCGCCGAGGGAAGACGGTCGAGAGCGATCTGCACCGGACCGCTGAAATTTTCCGGGACCCGTGTGCGATAGGTCTGCCTGCGGAAGTTCCCCGGCAGGATGGGCGTGCCCAGCTCGGCTGGCGGGTCGACGACTTCGAGCGTCACCGCGCTGCTCGTGTTCACAGCCCGCATGTCGGCGGCAAGACGCGTGGGCAGGCCCTCGGCGATGGGCTTGTCCGTGTCGTTCAGGATGTATACCGTTACTTCGAGCGTCTCGCCCGCCTTGACCCGTTCGCTGCCTGGCTTGAGCAGCCATTCCGCAGCGACCGTCCCCGTGTTCGACAGCATCAGGGCGGCGAGAAAGCATCGTATCCAGTGCATCATGACTCCATTGGGTTGCTGCCTGGAGGACCGATCTCGGGATCGGTCCTCGGTGTTCCGGTTGCGGGGGCGCGTGGGGCGCGTGCCGCGCACACGATCGGTTAGACTACGAATCCGGTTCGGCTGGAGGATACGCAATTGAACCTGGTCAGTGCGGTCTACGATGTGGCCGATGCATTCGAAGCGAACGAACTTTTCCAGCGCAACGGCTGGACCGACGGCTTGCCGATCGTTCCTCCGACCGAAGCCGGCGTGTTGTGCTTTTTGCGCGCGGCCGGCCTCGAACACGATGCCGTCGTCGGCGTCGAGCCCGTGCGTCGGCGCCGGATCACCGCGGAGAAAGTGGCGATCGCCGCCCTGATGGCTGGTTGCTTGCCCGAGTACATGCCTGTCGTCATCGCCGTCGTACGCGCAATGTGCGAGCCCGAGTTCGGGCTCCACGGCAGCACCGCGAGTACCGGAGGCAGCGCCCCGTTCATCGTGGTCAACGGCCCGATTCGAACGGCTCTGGGCATGAACGCCACCCACAACGTGCTGGGCAATGCGTGCCGAGCCAATGCCAGTATTGGGCGCAGCATCCGGCTCCTGCTGATCAACGTGTTGGGCGGCATTCCCGGCCAGCTGGATCGTTCGACGCTGGGACATCCGGGCAAGTTCACGTTCTGCATCGCCGAGGACGAGGAGGATAGCCCGTGGCCGGGCCTGGCCCAGGAGCGCGGCGTGCCCGAGGGCGCTTCCGCGGTCACCGTGATGTCGGTCGAGTCGCCGCATCAGATCATGAACGAGTGGACGCATGATCCGAAGGAGCTTCTCGACACGTATGCGGCGGCAATGCGCGCGAACATGCTCACCTACTCGATCTGGGAAGGCAATTACGCCCTCGTGATGCCCAAGCAGCACCGGCAGACCTTTACCGCGGCAGGCTGGGGCAAGCGCGAGATACGCGAGTACATCTACGAGACAGCGCAGGTGAAGCGGGCCGAGTGGCGCACGGTCGGCAAAGCGGCCGTGGCCGGGCTCAAGGACGAAGGACGCACGTATCGCGCCTTGCGTTCGCCGGACGACCTGCTCGTGATTGCTGCGGGTGGGCCGGCCGGGGCGTTCGGCGCGATTCTGCCGCCCTGGTATGGCAAGAAATCGCTCGCGGTGACCAAGCCCATCGCTGGGGCATAAAGGAGAAGGCAATGAGTTTGCGCGTATTGGATCCTCGGCAGTCGGCCGAAGGCGATGCCTTGAGCCGTGCGCCTGCGCTGCGCTCGCTCGACGGCGCGGTGATCGGCATGCTCGACAACGCGAAGATCGGCACGGCGCGTTTCTACGATCATGTCGCCGACATCATGCGCAGCGAGCATGGGGTGCGCGAATTCGTTCGTAAACGCAAGCCGGATGCGACCCGGCCGGCGCCGGCCGCAATGATCGCGCAGCTGAGCGGGGCCGACGCGATCATCTCGGGCATCGGCGATTGAGGCAGCTGCTCGTCGTGCAGTTTGCACGACGCACTGGCCGCCGAACGGCTCGGCATCCCTGCGGCGGCTGTCATGACCGACCGCTTCGTGCGCAGCGCCGAGGCGGTGGCGCAGATCAACGGGCTGCCGGATTATCCGTTTTCGGTGATCGAGCATCCGGTGGCGAACAACAGCGACGACGTGCTGCGCGAGAAGGCGCGGCTGGCCGTGACGCAAATCGTCAGGCTGCTGCTGGATCGCAGCGACGCGGCAGACAAGCCGTGACGAAAAAGGGCTCCCGCGGGAGCCCTTTCGCACTTTGCCAGCAGGCGCGTCTACTTGGCTAGGCCCAGTTCGGTCAGCACGGTCTTCATCGCCGCGTATTCCCGCTTCAGGTCCTCGCTGAATTTCGCGCTCGTGCTGAAGTCGTCCGCCCAGTAGTTGCGCTCCAGATTGGTCTTCCATTCAGGGCTCGAAACGACCTGCTTGAGCACGTTCTCCCAATAGGCCAGCTGGGCGGGCGGCATGCCCTTGGGCCCCATGATGCTGCGCCAGCCGCCGAACACGATGGGGACGCCTTGCTCCTTCCAGGTCGGCACGTGCTCCAGGGCACCGCCCATGCGCCGCTCGGCGGCGATGCCGAGGATGCGCATGCGGCCGGCCGCCACGTGTTGCGCAGCATTGCCCGCGGCTGTGGTCACCAGATCGATGTGTCCGCCGAGCACGGCGGTCACGGCCTCCGCCGAGCCTTTGAAGGCGAGCACCTTCATCCCGCGCACATCGCCGCCGATCGCCTTCATCAGCAATCCCGCCGCAATGTGGTTATGGCTGCCGAGTGCGGTAGCGAAGCCGATGCTGACCGACTTCGGATCCTTCTTCATGCGCTCGACCAGTTCCGCGCCGGTCTTGAGGGTCGACTCGTTGCGCACCGCGAACACCACGTAGTCGTTGAGCAGCGAGGCGATCGGTGTGAAGTCCTGGTAAGTGAGCTTGTTGGTGCCGACGATGTGTCCTGTCAGGATCGTGGGCGTGCCGATCATCAGGTAGTGGCCGTCGCCGCTATGCTGATTGATGTAGTTCATCGTCATCATGTTGCCCGCGCCGGGCTTGTTGACGATCACGACCGCAGTCGGGACGAGTTTCTTTTCCTGCAGGATGCGTTCTACCGTGCGGGCGGTCTTGTCGTTGCTGCCTCCGGGCGCGGACGGCACCACGATCTCGATCGTCTTGGTGGGCGCCCAGCCTTGGGCGACTGCGTGGGTGCCGACGAAGGCAAGCGCCAGGGCAGCAGCTCGCCAGAGTCTCTTGCGTGCGCGGGCGGGGGGATGACACGATCGCATGGGGATCCTCCAAACTATTTTATTGAGTTGTGCCCGGTCGTGAGAGCCGACCGCTGGCCGGTTCTTTCGCGCGGCATGGGTGGTGCAAGCCTTCAGGCCATAGAGCGTGGCTGCCGCACATTGAGAGGCCATGCGGACGATTCGGCCACTCGCATGGCTCGGACAGCGGCGCGTATTCTAACCGGGGCGAGTCTCGCCCCGCGCAAATGATCCTGGTTTCAAGTAGGCAAGAGGGGGATGAGGCCAACCGCTCGCGGAGCGGCGGCATCAGGAGCGGAGCGCGGGGCTCAGCGCGTGGCGTAGACGCGCGTGCCGCCTTTGGCGTCGAACGTCAGCACGTCGTAGCGCTGGGGCGTCGGCGACTCCATGCCGGGCGATCCCAGAGGCATGCCGGGAACCGCAAGGCCGATCACACCGGGCGGCCTGGTCTCGAGCAGGCGCTGGACGAGGTCGGCCGGTACATGGCCCTCGATGACATAGCCGTCGACGATCGCCGTGTGACACGAGCCGAGCTTCGGAGGGACGCCGTGCTTGACCTTGATGCTAGCGAGATTATCCACATCGTGGGACACGACGCGAAAGCCGTTGCGCTGCATGTGCTCGGCCCATTTGCCGCAGCAGCCGCAGGAAGCTGTCTTGTAGAGTACGAGTTCCCGCGCTGCGGCTTGGGCTTGCGCGGCAGCAGGCAAGAGCGTCGTCAGTGTGAGGGCAGCGAGCAGCGAGCGGCGAGTTTTGTTCATGGTGAGACTCCCGGATCCGTGGACGATTCAGCTGTTTCCGCATGCTAGCAAGTACGTGGCCTGCTGTGCTTGATGCGCATCAGCAGCGCCTGCCCACGCGATCGGGCTTGTCGGACCCTGTCACGATTATTGAGAGTTCCGTAATACATGACGCTACCAAAGCGCATGCAGGCTTACCTCACCAAGTCAGTAGCGTCCAAGAACTTTAAGGAGTTGCTCGCAACGAAGTTGAGAGCAGCGCAAGCGGCGCAACCAGATGCATGCAACCTGGCACGACGCTGAGCAAGCCTCTCCCGACCATGGGCAGCGACGCGTTCGCGAACGCCGTGGTACAGTTCCCGCGAGATACTGCCGCGGATGTCCAGCGAGTGCTCGCGCTGATGCCAAAAGTGCCCTCGACGGCGTACGTGCCGCTGCCCGTCGCCTCGAGGGTTCGTTTAGTCATTTTGGCGGGCTTGAAGCCGCCGTGGAAGCAAAGCACATTCAGACTTCAATTAGCGCCAAAGTGCTGGCGGCTGCAGCTTCGCTGGCAGAGAGCGCTCCCCGGACCGCAAGTTCGCTCGACTCCGCAGCACTGTCGATACTCGCCGATATTTAATACCCGCGCAGAGTTGAATAGCCAGGTGGAATCACAGGTACACACGCATGGCTCACCTTGATAGTTTGCCCAGAGACGGGGCGAACTCTTCGACCCGGTTCAGGGGTGTACAGCGTCACTCGCCGATCGTCCTCGCGACCGTCATCGCTGCGTGGCCCGTCCACGGCTACGCTTCGGCATCGTCCTGAACTGCGGAACGATCTATGAAACCGGAGACTCTTCATGTGTAATGCGTGCAACCCTGGCTATTTGCAGTTCCTGCATCAATACGTCGAGAATCCGAGCCGACGCTGGTTGCTAAAAGGCATGGCCGCAGGTCTTGGCGTGCTCGGAACGGGCGGCATGGTACCGGCACGTGCAGCACCGCGAACCGAATCAGCCGACACCATCTTCCTGTCGCACCAGATTCGGACCATGTCGCCAAGAGTCCCGCACGCTCAGGCGCTGGCGGTGAAAGACGGACGAATCTTGGCGATCGGGCGGCGACAGGACGTGCTCGGACTGAAAGGTGCTCGCACTCGAGTCGTTGACTTCGGTGACCTGCCAGTATTGCCCGGATTCGTCGATCCGCACATGCACTCGAACTTCTGTGGCCTGCGACCGTGGCTTGATGTCGGTCCGTTCACCACGAGCGACCTGACCGACGTTCGGCGGAAGATCGCGGACGCCGCAGGACGCGCGAAGGCTGGCGACTGGATCCAGGGAAAGATGCTCGACCCTTCATTGACACCGGGACAGCCCTTGAGCCGCACGGAGCTGGACCGCGTCGCTCGCGACGTGCCTGTTTTCGTCCTTGAGTCAAACGGGCACGTCGCGTACGTGAACTCGAAGGCCATAGAAATGGCGGGAATCAGCAAGGAAAGTCAGGATCCACCGCAGGCCCGCTACGGGCGAGACCACCTCGGCGAATTGAACGGCCGTCTCGAGGAACCCCCCGCTTTTCTCCCCTTCGTGGCCGTGATGCCCAAGCCGACGCCGACCGACTTCGTCGGCTTTCTTCGTGCCGATCTCGACGAAGCATCCGCCAAGGGATGCACGGCACTGCATGACTGCGGCATCGGGGGATTGTATGCCGAAGGCGATCTCGCATTGATCGAAGCAGTCATGCAAACGGATCCGGGGGTCCGCTACGCAGGCATGCTGGTATCGACCCACTTCCAAAAATGGAAAGAGATGGGATTGCGTCCCGGACAGCGGTCGAGACGCTTTACGCTCAACGGCATCAAGGCTTGGTCCGATGGATCCAATCAAGGAGGCACGGGCTACCAACGCGAGCCCTATCTCGGTTCCAAGAATAGAGGGGCGCTCAACTACACCCCCAAAGAGATCGAGGAGGTAATCCGGCAAGCGCATTCGGCCGGATGGCAGCTCGGCGTGCATGCCAACGGCGACGCAGCCATCGATGTGACGCTCGACGCCTTCGAGCGTGCCATCGGCGGGCAAGACAGCGCCGACCTGCGGCACCGGATCGAGCATTGCAGTATCCTCGATGAGGGACAGATCGCTCGTATGAGACGGCTCGGGGTGTCGCCCTCGTTTCTTATCGGCCATGTCCATTTCTGGGGCCGTGCCTTTCGTGACCGCCTGCTCGGCCCAGCACGCGCGAATCGCCTCGATCCGTGCCGCTCTGCGCTCGCCGGCGGATTGCGGATCTCACTGCATTCGGACTACAACGTGACGCCGATCGATCCGCTTCGCTGCATGCAGAACGCCGTGCTGCGTGACATGCGAGAGGGCGGCGGCATACTCAACCCGAGCGAAACGATTACGCCTCTCCAAGCGCTTCGTGCTGTGACGATCGACGCGGCATGGCAGTGTCACCTCGATCACATCTGCGGCAGTCTCGAAGTCGGCAAGGCGGCAGACCTCGTGGTTCTGGAAGCCGATCCGACGAAAGTCGCACACGATCGAATAGAGTCGATTCGGGTGCACTCCACGTGGCTGGACGGACAGCGGCGCTTCGCAGCATAGCCCCCCTAACCGCTCGACGATTCAGAAACTCGACGACCGGCTACTTCTTGATGCTTCCCTCGTGCAGCCGGAACACGCAATTGCTGCGGGTGATCCCGGCGATCATCGAGACATGGTTCCAGTTGAAGTGAACCTGAATGACGGGCGTGTGGCCCTTCAAGCCCCAGGTGCGAACCCGGGTGGGTCGTTCGCCGATGCCCGACTCGTCGATGAAGACGATCACACGCCCCTCTCGCGAGTCCTTTTTTGAGCTGCGGCCAGGTAGGCTGCTTCCAATGCCGCACGCGGCATCTTCGCCGCGTGCGATCGCCTGCTTCTCAGGTTTCTGCGAGATGCGCCACACCTGGGTTTTCCCGAAGCGTACGCCGTACATGCGCTCGATGAGCGCCCCCACGCGTTTGAGGGTCCATAGCTCGGTGCCAAAGCCATGCTCGGTCGGACTTTGCAGCACTGCTGCGCGCACTTGGGCCAGTTGTGCCTCGTCGAGCTTCGCCGGTTGCCCTGGATCCGGGACAGCGCGTAGCGCATCGATCCCACTCTCATCGAGCAGCGCCTTCCAGGTGTACACCGTTTGGCGCGCCACACCGACGGCGGTTGCCACCTTTGCCGGTCGCTTGCCCGCAAGCAGCATCCGCCCCGCCCGAACGCGCCGCTTTGTTGTGTCGCTCAATCGTTGTTGCGCCATGCCAATCTCCGATATCAACAGACCTGGAGATATGACGCACGATGCGAAAGGGTTGTCGTGTATTACGGAACTATCAATAGGATCCAGGCCCGCCGGGGTGCAGCGGGCAGCCAGAGTGCATCACTGTTCAGGCCGGCGATCGTTGAACGCGCGGTCCTCGTCGTCCGCCGCTCAAGGCGAGGGGGCCTGGACGGCGCGTGTGACGATCAATGCATCGGCCGCCGCGACGCCTTCGCCTTCGGCGCGCACGAAGAGCGGATTGACGTCGATTTCCGCGATTCGGTCGGCGTGGTCTGCGATCAGGCAGGACAGGCGTGCCAGCGCGTCGGCCAGGGCGGTGATGTCGAGCGGCGGGCGGCCTCGATAGCCCCGGAACAAGGGTGCGAGGCGCAGTTCCTCGATCATCTCCCGGGCCGTTTGCACGTCGAACGGCGCGAATCGATAGGAAACTTCTTTCAGCAACTCGGTCGTTACACCGCCGATGCCGAACATCACCACCGGACCGAAGTAGGGATCGACGACGCCGCCGATGATGGTTTCCAGTCCGGTCTGCATCTCGGCCACGACGATCCCGTCGATGCGTGCCTGCGGCTTGTAGCGTCGCGCGGCTTCTAAAAGCGCGTGCGCCGTGGTTTTTACAGCGCTCATGTCGGGTACGCCCAGCGCGACGGCACCCGCTTCGGTTTTGTGCGGGATGTCCGGGGATTCGACTTTCACCGCGACGGGGAACCGCAGGTCGAGCGAGGAGACGCCGGCGAGCGCCTCGCTCGGCACGAACACTTCTCTTCCTACGGGTATGCCGTAGGCGGTCAGGCAGGCCTTCGAGCGGTGCTCGCCTAGCGCTGCGCCGTCCTCGGGCAACGACAGGGCCTGGGGCTCGATCGGGCGGGTGAAATTGGCCGGGCGCAGCGTCGCCACCTTGGCCGAAAACTGACTCAGAACGCCGGCGGCGCGCGCCGTGCGCAACGGGGTGACGAACCAAGGGACGCGATGCTCTTCGAGGTGGCGCAGCGAAGGCGCGTTCAGATCGGGCGGGCGCCCCCAGGAGACGAGGACGGGCTTGTCGGTCTTGGCGGCGACTTCGGTCAGGCCTTGCGCCCAGAGCAGCGATTTGCCGCCTTCGACCGCACCGTAGCGGATCGCGACCTGATCGACATTCGGATCGTCGACCACGATGCCGAGCCCTTGATTGAACAACGCATACTGCCCCGAGAGTTGCGCAGTAAGGTCGGCCGGGTTGGCGAAGGTCGAGAACGCCGGCATGATGGAACGCAGTCGATCGAGCGTGCCCGGCTGGAACGGTGGCAGGGTGAGCCCCGCGTCGTCGCAGCAATCGGCCATCAGCACCCCGGAGCCGCCCGAGGTCGTAAGCAATCCGATGCGATTGCCCGTCGGCAGTTTGCGCCCGGTGAAGGCGCGGATGTAGTCGGCGAGATCGTCGGCGTCTTGCACCTGGATGAAACCGCCCTCGCGAAACGCGGCCCGGTACAAGGTGTAGTCGGCCGTCATGCTGGCGGTGTGCGACGTGGCGGCTGCCCGGCCGATGTCGGAATTGCCGGCCTTCCAGACCAGGATGGGCTTGCGCTTCTCCAGGGCCCTGCGCCCGATCGAACGCAGCCGGCGACCGTCGCTGACGCCTTCCATGTAGCTCACGACGACTTCGATATCGTCGCGGTCGATGAAGTGCTCGAGAAAATCAAGCGTGGACAGGTCGGCTTCGTTGCCGCCCGAGACGATATAGCGAAAGCCGATGCCCTGGGCGTCGACCAGCCCCACGACGCTGAAGGCGAAGCCGCCGCTTTGCGACACGAAGGCGACAGGGCCGTCGCGCAGCTTCGGATTGCTGAAGCCCGGGCCGAAGCCCATATAGGCCCGTTCGGGCACGTTCATGATGCCGATGCAATTGGGGCCGACGGCACGCACGCCGCTTTCGGCGATGGCTTGTTTCAGTTCCTGTTCAAGCCGCACACCGTCGCCACCGACTTCGCGGAAGCCGGCGGTAAAGATGATGGCGAAGGGAATGCCGGCCTGTCCGCACTGACGGATCGTGCTCGCCACATGCTGGCTCGACGTGCCGATGATCGCCACGTCGCAAGGCTTGGGGACCGACAGCACGTCGGGATAGCAGGTCAGGCCGCCGATCTGCGAGTACTTAGGATTGACCGGATAGACCTTGCCGGCGAAGCCGAATTCAGTCAGCAGCTTGACCGGCTGGCTGCCCAGGCGGGCGAGGTCGGTCGACGCGCCGACGACCGCGACCCCGCGAGGGCTCAGCAGGCGCGAATATTCGGGGTCTTTGCGCGGCAGATCCATGGAGTGTGCTACTGCAGCGGTACCTTGGCGGCCTTGATGACCTTCGCGTACTTCTCGATCTCCTCGCGAATGAACTTGGCGAACTCCTCGCTCGGCTGTCCGCCGCCGATCTGGCCGTCGACTTCCAGCCGTTGCTTCACGTCCGGGCGCGCGAGCACCTTGGCCACATCCGCGTTGACCTTGCGCACGATGTCGGCCGGCACGGCGGCCGGGGCCAGCAACCCGAACCAGGTGCTCGACTGATAGCCCGGCAGGCCCGATTCATGGAAGGTCGGGATGTCGGGCACGGCGGGGAAGCGCTCGCGGCTGCTCAGGGCGATCGCACGCAGCTTCCCGGCTTTGATCAGCGGAATCTGTGCGGTGATGCCTGCGAAGCCCATTTCGATATGACCGCCGGTCAAGTCGGCCAGGGCCGGCGCGTTGCCCTTGTAAGGCACGTGAGCGATGTCGATTTTCGCCATCAGCTTGAAAAGTTCGCCCGCCATGTGGTTCGACGAGCCGATGCCCGACGAGGCGAAATTGAGCTGGCCGGGTTTGGCGCGCGCCAGCCCCATCAGTTCGCGCAAGTTTTTCGCCGGCACCGAGGGATGCACGGTGAGCAGGTTGGCGCCGACGGTACACAACACCACGGGCGCGAAGTCTTTTTGCGTGTCGTAGGGCGGCTTGCGGAACAAGGTCATGTTGATGGCGTTGGAGGCGCCCCCCATGAGCAGCGTGTAGCCGTCGGGCTGAGCGCGGGCGACGAACTCGGCACCGATGTTGGTTGCGCCGCCGGGGCGGTTGTCGACGATGACTTGCTGGCCCCATCCCGTGGTGAGATGTTGCGCGATCAGGCGAGCGACGATGTCGGTATTGCCCCCGGCTGCGTACGGGACGACGACGCGCACCGTGCGCGTGGGGTAGTTCTGCGCGAACGCAGTGCTCACTGCAGCGGCGAGCGCAGTGGCGGTCAAGCCGACCAGGAAGGTCTTGGGCATCGTGTTCTCCTCGTTAGTTGTCGCGACGACGCGTGCGTTCGCGCTGCCGTCTCAAGCGTCCGTGCGCGCGACTTCGTTGATCAGCGGCTGCTGATCGAGCCAGCGCAAGACGTTCTGCACGAATAGTTCGTGCACGCGCCCTTCGTTCCCGGCGGATGCGCCGGAATTGTGAGGGGTGCAAATGACTTCGGGCATGTCCCAGAGCGGCGAATCCGCCGGCAAAGGCTCTTTCTCGAAGACATCCAGATAAGCGCCGGCGATATGGCCGCTTTGCAGCGCCGCGATCAACGCTGCTTCGTCCACGATCTCGCCCCGACCGACGTTCAGGATGCGTGCTCCGGCGGGGAGTTTCGCCAGCAGCTCGGCGTTGACGAGCTTGCGTGTCTCGGCGGTCAAGGGGCAGGCGATCGCGAGCCATTGGCAGCGTGGCAGCACCTGGCTCAATTGTGCCGGTGGCAGCATCTCGTCCACCGGGTCCCCTGCCTTGCGCGGGCTGCGTCGGATGCCGACGACCTTCATGCCGAGCGCTTGGGCGAGGCGGGCGATCTCGCTGCCGATGCCGCCCATGCCGAGCACGCAAAGGGTTTGGCCCGCCAGATCGAGCGGGAGTCCCGGGCCGCCGCGTACGTGCGCCCATCGATGTTCCCGTTGCGCTCTCAGCCACGCCGGAAAGCCCCGGGAGAGCATCAGCAGGCCGGTGATCGCCGACTGCGCGATCGGCACGGCCGTGGTGCCCGCTGCGGTCGTCAGGCGAATGCCTCGCTGCAGCATTTCGGTGAATATCGGGTGATCCACGCCGGCGTTGAACGTTTGCAGCCAGCGCAAGTTCGGTGCTTTGCGCACGGCGGAGAAGAAGGCGCGCGGGCGCGTCTCGTAGATGTCGCCGCTGTAGAAGGCCACCTCGATGCCCGCGATCGTCGCCTCGTCGAGGCGAGCTTCCGGATCGGCGGGCAGATGGATCCAGCGGATGTCGCGATGGCTGCTCCGCGCATGCGCTTCCATGCGGCGGTAGGCTTCGGCGGGAAGGTGCTCTGTGACGAGTATGCCAGTCATGTCGATGTCGCCGCCGCGACGACACCAGGGATCGAGCGCGGCAGCTGCGGGCTATGGATGAGCCGGCGATTCTAGCAGCGTCTTGCGCTGCGCCGAGGCTCGCCGATCGCCGTACGGCCCGGGGCGAGGCATCGAATTCTCTGCGCTATACTGGCATGACCGCTTATTCATCGTATCCGGCGACATCATGCCCCTCAGCACGCTCGAACTCGCGCAAGCCCTCATCGCCCGTCCCTCCGTCACACCCGACGATGCCGGTTGTCAGGATCTTCTTAAGGAGCAGCTCGCCCCTCTCGGCTTTCGGTTCGAAACCATCGCTCGCAACGGCGTGACCAATCTATGGGCGCGGCGCGGCGACAGCGGCCCGCTCGTGTGTTTCGCCGGGCATACCGATGTCGTGCCGACAGGACCGCTCGACAAATGGACGTCCGATCCCTTCGTGCCCACCATACGCGACGGCAAGCTCTACGGGCGGGGTGCCGCCGATATGAAGGGCTCGCTGGCTGCATTCGTGACCGGGATCGCGGCGTTTCTTGCCGCCCACCCGAACCACAAGGGATCCATCTCGCTGCTGCTCACGTCCGACGAGGAGGGGCCAGCGAAGGACGGAACCCTCGCCGTGATCGAGAAACTGGTCGCGCGCAACGAGATCCCCGATTACTGCATCGTCGGCGAGCCGACCTCCGTCAGCCGCGTCGGCGACATGGTGAAGAATGGGCGCCGCGGATCGCTGTCGGCGAAACTCACGGTGCATGGGGTTCAAGGTCACGTCGCCTATCCCGATCAGGGGGTCAATGCCGTGCACGTGGTATCGCCGGCGATCGCCGAGATGGCTGCCACGGTCTGGGACCATGGCAACGATTTCTTCCCGCCCACCACCTGGCAGGTTTCGAACTTCAAGGCGGGCACCGGGGCGACCAACGTGATCCCGGGTGAGGCCGAAGTGCTGTTCAACTTCCGGTTCTCCACCGCCAGCACGCCGGAAGGACTCCAGCAGCGAGTAGAAAAGATCCTGCAGCAAAAAGGCGTCGAATGCGACGTGAAATGGGAGTTGGGCGCGAAGCCCTATCTCACGGATGCGGGAACCTTGGTCGATGCCGTTGTCGAGGCGATCCGGCAGGTCGATGGCATTCAGCCCGAGCTGTCCACCACCGGCGGCACCTCCGACGGGCGGTTCCTGGCCGAGATCTGTCCCCATGTCATCGAACTCGGGCCGACCAATGCGACGATCCACAAGGTCAACGAATACGTACCGTTGACGGATCTGGAGCGGCTGCCGCAGATGTATCGCGTCGTGCTGGAGCGCCTGCTGGCCTGATGTTCCGGCCGGCAGAAGACGTTCTACGCCATCGGAAGGATTTCGGGTCCGCCGCTGTATACCTAATCGAGCCTCCGAGCGCGGCCTCGCCTTTCGGCGAGGGATAAGGGCGACTCCCGCAAGGGAGAGGTCCCCGACACCGACGCCGGGCTGTAGCTCACGGGATGAGCCGAGTGCGAATCCCGTCCATACACACCGCGCTTCGATTAGGAGAACCTACAATGACCAAGATCCGCACGCTATTGTTGTCGGCTGCGCTCGCAGCACCGACGGCTGCAACAGCTGCATTGCACGATTTCATCTTCACCCTCGATCAAGCGCAAGAAGTGGCGGCCTCCTCGGATCCGGCGGTGGCCGGCAAACGAGGCCCGGTACCCGGCGTCTCGAATGCATTCGGCGCGGGTTCTGCGCGCTACGACGACGTGCTCAACACCTTCGTATTCGTTTCGGTCGCCGGTACGGGTCTGGTCGGCACCATCGTCGATCAGCATATTCACATCGGCGGCTTCGGTGTCTCCGGTGGGGTGGCGCTAGACATGCCGGTACCCCAGTTCAATTCGGGCGGCAGCTTCTCGATTTTCGGCACCAACATCGGCGGCGGCAGTACGGCGCGAACCATCATGAGCGAAGCTGAAGAAGAGCAGCTGCTTCTGGGCAACGCCTATTTCAACATTCACACCGACTTCGATCGGGCCGGCGAGATCCGCGGGCAGATGATCGCCGTGACGCCGGTTCCCGAACCGCAGACTTACGCGCTCATGCTCGCCGGGCTGGGTTTGGTCGGATGGGGTGCGTCCTTGCGGCGTAACAAGTAGCGCGTAAGCGACTACTCACATCTCACGAGCGGGGGCGGCTTCGGCTGCCCTTGGCTTTCGTGCGCTCGTCAGGAGGCGGGCGCTACGGCGCGGTCGGCCCCCCGATCGCGAACCGGCCTAAGAACGGGAAGCTTCTGCTAAGCTGATCCTCCCATTCCCGGAGGAGGGATCGTCATGGGCAAGCTCGATGGCCGCGTTGCGCTCGTCACTGGAGCAAGCAGAGGCATTGGCGAAGAGATCGCCAAACTGTTCGCCGCCGAAGGTGCCAGGCTGGTCTGCGCGGCCCGTACCCTCAACGAGGGCGATCATCGGTTCCTGAAGGGCTCGCTCGCCGCTACGGTCGAGCAGGTGAGGCAGGCCGGGGGCGAGGCGATCGCTGTGGCTGCGAACGTTTCCGACGAAGACGACTGTCGCAAGCTCGTCCAGGCTGCGCAGGAGGCCTACGGGCAAATCGACATTCTGGTGAACGATGCCGCGCTGACCTACTACGACAAGATCGTCGACTTCGACATCAAGCGCTGGGTGACGGCGTTCGCCGTGAATGTTCACGGGCCCTTCATGCTTTCGAAAATGGTTCTGCCGGGCATGATGGCGCGCCGGTGTGGCGCGATCGTGAACATCTCCTCGGGTGCTGCCATCGGGCCAGGGCGCACGCCGTTCAATCCGGCTGTGCGTATCGGTGGCACCATGTACGGCGCGACCAAGGCCGCCTTGGAGCGCTTCACCCAGGGCCTGGCGCATGAAGTCGACGGCTGCAACATCGCGGTCACGGCGGTGTCGCCGTCGCAGATTGTTCCGACCCCGGGGACGGTCTACCACAAGCTCGTCAAGGGCGCCGACGATCCGCACGGCGAACCGACGAGCTACATGGCGCGTGCGGCGCTCCTGCTCGCCTCCGAACCGGCCGAAAAGGTCAACGGCCGGGTGACATACAGTCAGCAGATCTTGAGCGAATACGGCCTGATCGAGCATCCGACCGGCCGCGGCGTGACAACCAAGGGCACCGGCTATTCTGAGATATGACCGCCGGCAGCGGTCCCGCGGGAAGGTATGCTCGCAGAAACGAGATCGAGGAGACGTGACATGACACTCAAGCTGCGCAAGCTTTCTTATCCGCTCGGTGCGGAGGTCTGCGAGATCGATGTGGCTCGCCCGATCAGCGAATCGGCTTTCGGGGAAATCTACCGCGCGTTTCTCGACCACGGCATCCTCCTGTTCCGCAATCAGAACATCAGTCGCGAGCAGCACATCGAATTCAGTCGCCGATTCGGCGAACTGGATCGGCACGATTCTCTGCCGCGCGACAGGCACCCCGATTATCCGGAACTGCTGCGGGTCACCAATCGGCAGAATTCCGACGGCTCGCCCTCGGACTCGCGCTACACCGGCCGCAGTTGGCATTCCGACATGTCGTTCACGACGCAACCGTCGCTAGGCTCGCTGCTGCGAGCCTGGGCGGTGCCCGAGGTGGGCGGGGACACGCTGTTCGCCAACATGTACCTCGCGTACGAGACGTTGTCGCCCGGCATGCAGAAGTTGATCGAGCCGCTGTACGGCATCCAGCTTGCGGGCACACGAAAGATCAACGATCCCAAGAGCGGCGTCCCGCGGCTGGAGGAGCAAAAGCGCATCAATCCGCCGGTCGCACAGCCCGTGGTGCGCGTGCATCCCGAGACGGGCCGCAAGGCCTTGTACATCGGCGACAAGGTCAAGCGCTTCGATGGCATGACCGAAGAGGAGAGCGCGCCTCTGATCCAGTACCTGGTGCGGCATGCCACCCGGCCCGAATTCGTCTACCGCCATCAATGGCGTGCCAACGACATCCTGCTCTGGGACAACCGCTGCACCATGCATCAAGCCCTGGGCGACTTCGACGAGACGCAGCTGCGCGAACTGGAGCGCACGACGGTTTTGGGAACGCCGTCGGGTTACGTGGTGGCAGCCGCCTGAGCGAGTATCTGCCCTCACGCGAGCTGAGACACCGGGCGCGAACCCGTCGACGGGACTCCCATGCCGATTAAAGTCGTCGGCATCGCCGCCGAAAGTGAGCTATGCGTCGCAGTGCCAGGTGCGCGTACGACTCTGGCGGCGTCTCTTGCCATTTCTCGGATTTGTCCATGCTCGCTGAAGCAGCAACTCAACCGGTCGCCCCGACCGAAACCCGCTTGTCGTCGCCGACTGCCGACCAACTGATCAAGGAAATCGGCATCCCGCCGTGTCCGACGGTCTTGGTCGAGTTCATGGCCGAGTCGGGCAAGGACGACCCGGATTTTCGCCGGCTGAGTCATCTGGTGAACAAGGACGTGGCACTCGCGGCCGCAGTCTTGAAGACGATCAATTCCCCGTTCTATGGGCTTGGGCGCAAGGCACGCACGGTACAGGACGCCTTGGCGCTGCTGGGGCTGCGCGAGACCAGCCGCCTCATTGCGGGCTTCCTGTTGCGGCAAGCGTTCGCCTCGTCGGCATCGCCGGCGATGTACGACTACTGGGATGCCTCATCGCGCATCGCCATGATCGCCGCCTACCTTGCCCGCGAACTGGAGATCTCGAAACTCGACGAAGCCCATACCTTCGCGCTCTTTCGTGATTGCGGTGTCCCGGTGCTGCTCACCCGCTATCCGGAGTACGAGGCTTTGCTGGTCTCCACGCGGCTCGAAAACGAGCGCCGGCGAACGGACGCGGAGCGATCCGCCTATGGCTACGATCACGCCCTGGTCGGCGCCACGTTGGCACAGAGCTGGCACCTGCCGAGCGAGATGTGGCATGCGATTCGTGTGCACAATGCCTACGACGAGCCCGGCTTCCTCGCCGACGAGCGCACGCGACGGTTCAGCAGCCTGATCGCCGTCGGCCTGCTCGCCGAGCAACTGCATCGCATACATCGTGGAACCTACGACCCGCCGCTTTGGACCGCCGAAGAGGCGTTCATCGCCTCCGTGCTCGGACCCATGGAGGGCAAGCTCGAGCCGCTCGTGAACGACATCGCGCTCATCATGGAGCAGGCGTAAGTCGGCCCGCCCGGGGCGATCCACCGGAGGCGGTGCTGGCCGGGCGCTATAATCGGTCGATGAAATCCGAGACGCTTCCCGAACGCGCGGTCGATGCCGACGCGTTGGCGGCACGTCTGCGCGCGGCGCTGACGTGCAAGGTTCAGTTCGACATCGGTGCGCGTGCGCTTTACGCCGCGGACTCCTCCAATTATCGCCAAGTACCCATCGGGGTCGTGCTCCCCGAGACGATCGACGACATCGTCACGGCGGTAGCCATCTGCCGCGAGTTCGACGCGCCCATACTCATGCGGGGCGCCGGTACCAGTCTGTGCGGCCAGACCTGCAATGTTGCCGTGGTGCTGGATGTCTCGCGCCACCTCGATCGCATCGTTTCCATCGACCCGCAGGCGCGCACGGCCATCGTCGAGCCCGGCGTCATCTGCGACACGTTGCGCGATGCTGCGGAGAAGCACGGACTGACCTTCGGTCCCGATCCTGCGACGCATAGTCGTTGCACGCTGGGCGGGATGGTGGGCAACAACTCCTGCGGCGCCCATTCGGTCATGGCGGGCAAGACGGTGGAGAACATCGAGGCGCTCGAGATCCTGACCTACGACGGCGAGCGGATGTGGGTCGGCCCGACCTCCGACGAGGAACTGCAGGCCATCCTGGCAACGGGTGATCGCCGCGCACAGATCTACGGGGAGCTGAGCAAGCTGCGCGATCGCCATGGCGAGCGGGTGCGCCGCGAGTTTCCGCAGATACGGCGTCGGGTGTCGGGCTACAACCTCGACGAGCTGCTGCCGGAACACGGCTTCAACGTCGCGCGGGCGCTTGTCGGCACCGAGGGCACCTGCGCGATCCTGCTGCACATCAAGGTGCGCCTGGTGACCAGTCCGCCGGTGCGTGTGCTGGTCGTGCTCGGCTATGACGACATGTATACCGCGGGCGACCGCACCCCTTATGTCCTGGAACACGCGCCGGTCGCGCTCGAAGGTCTCGATCGCATGATCATCGAGGATCTGGGAAAAAAGCGTCTGCTGACCGACGACATCGCGTTGCTGCCCGAAGGCAATGGCTGGCTGATGGTCGAGCTGGGCGCCGACGATGCGCAGCAGGCCGAAGCCCGAGCCCGACGCCTGATGGATGCGGAACTGGCTGCGGGCTTCGCGCGAGGCGCGCGTTTCTACCCTGGCGCGGAGCAGAAGCGGGTCTGGGCCATACGCGAAGTGGGCGCGGGCGCGAGCAATGCGGTTCCCGGTGTGCGTGAAGAGACGTATGCCGGATGGGAAGACGCCGCGGTCGACCCGGCCCGGGTGGGCGACTATCTGCGCGAGTTCCGTCGGCTGCTCGATCGCTATGGCTATCGCTCGTCGTTGTACGGACACTTCGGCGACGGCTGCATCCACGGGCGCATCAGTTTCGACTTTCGGACCCGGGAAGGTCTCGATGCGATGCGAAGCTTCATGGAGGAGGCCGCCGATCTCGTCGTCAAGTACGGTGGCTCGATATCCGGCGAGCATGGCGACGGCCAGGCTCGCGCAGAGTTCCTGCCCCGCATGTACGGCCCGGAGATCATGCGTGCATTCCGTGAGTTCAAGGCGATCTGGGATCCGCGCAACCGCATGAATCCGGGCAAGGTCGTCGATGCGTACAAGGTCGACGAAAATCTGCGCATCGATCCGTCCTATCGCCCGCTCGAACCGAAGACCCATTTTTCCTTCGCGGCCGACTTCGGCAGTTTCGCGCATGCAGCCGAGCGCTGCATGGGGGTAGCGAAATGCCGCAACACGCAAAGCGGTGTGATGTGCCCGAGCTACCGGGTCACGCGCGACGAAAAGCACTCCACCCGGGGCCGCATTCGTCTTTTCGGCGAGCTCTTTCGCGGCGAAACGCTCAAGGACTTGTGGTCGAACGAAGAAGTGAAAGACGCGCTCGACCTGTGCTTGGCGTGCAAGAGCTGCAAGAGCGAGTGCCCGGTGCAGGTCGACATGGCGACGTACAAGGCGGAATTCCTCTCGCACTACTACGAGAACCATGCCCGGCCCCCGCAGGCGCGCAGCATGGGGATGATCCATCGCTGGGCGCGGCTTGCATCGACGGCGCCGGGCATTGTCAACTTCGTCAATCGCATGCCCGGCCTGAGTCATCTCAGCAAGCGTTGGGCCGGCGTGGCGCCCGAGCGCAGCATCCCCCGCTTCGCCAACAAGACCTTCACGAGCTGGTTCAATGCGCGACCCGCAGCCAAGGCAACCGCCAAGCGCGTCCTCCTGTGGCCGGATACCTTCAACAACTATTTCCATCCCGAGTCGCTCATCGCCGCAACCCACGTGCTGGAGGCGGCGGGTTACACCGTTTCGTTGCCGCAGCGGGGCTTGTGCTGCGGGCGTCCGCTCTATGACTTCGGCATGCTTGATGTCGCCAAGAGACAGCTGCTCGAGATCTTCGGTGCGCTTCGGTCCGATATCGACACGGGTACACCCATCGTGGGCCTGGAGCCCGCGTGCGTGTCGGTGTTCAAGGACGAAGCGCCGAATCTGTTTCCGGACGACGAGCGCGCGACGAGATTGGCCGGACAGATGACCTACTTCAGCGATTTCCTCAAGGCCGAGGAAGCGCTGCAGGGCAAAGGATCCGGTCTGCAAGCGCTGGTGCATGGGCATTGCCACCACAAGGCGCTGTTGGGCATGGGCGCCGAGATGGCTTTGCTCAAGCGGGTAGGCATCGATGCCAAGCCGATCGATTCGGGTTGTTGCGGCATGGCGGGATCGTTCGGATTTCGTCCCGACACCTATGAATTGTCGGTGAAGGCAGCGGAGCTGCAGCTGCTTCCCGCAGTGCGCGCCGCCGGGGAAGCACAGCTCGTCATCGCGTCCGGGTACAGCTGCCGGGAGCAGATCGATCAGCTGTCGCCGCGCAAGGCGATCCACGTTGCCGAGGCAGTCGCAAAGGCGCTGCGCTTGCCGATCGCGTAATGCCGGGATTGGATGCCCTGTCGCCGCTGGCGTTGCTCTACGTCGGCATCGCAGTCGCTTGCGCCGGCCTCGTTCACGGCACCCTGGGGCTGGGTTTTCCTCTGATCGCCACGCCGCTCATCTCGCTGGTGACCGGAATCAAGACGGCGATCGTGCTCATCGTGCCGCCGACGCTGGCGGTCGTCATCATGGCCATTGTCGTCGGCGGCACGTTCGCCCAGACCCTCCGGGACTGGTGGCGTATGCCGCTGTGGATGTTCGCAGGGGCCTTGGTCGGAACCCAGATCTTCATCCTGATCGATCCGGCGCCGCTTACCTTGATGCTCGCGGCGGTGATCCTCGTCTATCTCGGCCTCGATTGGATCGGGCGGGGCCATTGGGGCCTTCTGGGCCGACACCGGCACAAGTCCGGCGTGGCGTTCGGGTTTCTCGGCGGCGTCTTCGAAGGATCGGTGAATATCGCAGCACCGCCGCTGCTGATCTATTTTCTTTCCGTGGGCCTCGCGCCGACCGCGCTCGTGAAGGCGTTGAATCTGTGCTTTCTCACGGGCAAGAGCACGCAGTTCGCCACCCTGCTGGCGACCCTCGACGTGCCGCTGACCGTGTGGGTTTCCACGGTTCCGCTGTGCATGATCGGAATCGCCACATCGCTGGCCGGCACCCGCATCCGCAACCGCGTGGATGCGGCGACCTATAGGCGCTGGCTCAAGCAGGCGCTGCTCGGCATGGCCGCCCTGCTCATCGCACAGTTCGTGATGCTGGCGAGGACTTGAGCCGGCGACCTGCCCGTCATCAGCCCAGGGTGATCCCCGCCTCGCGCACGATCTTCTGAATACGCGGGATCTCCTTGCGGATGAGCGCGTCGTACTCGGCCGGCCCCATCGGGCTGGCCGTGATGCCTTGCCGGAACAGGCTCTCCTTGACCTCGGTCGTGTTCAAGGCGCGAACGATTTCGGTGCCTAGCCTGTCGACGATCTCCTTCGGCGTCTGGGAACGGACGTAGACGCCGAGTTTCGCCGTGAGTTCGAAATCGGGATAGCCGGATTCGGCCAGCGTGGGGACGTCCTTGACCAGATCCGAGCGTCCGGTGGACGTGACCGCAATGGCGCGCAGTCGCTTGCCGTTGAGGTAGGGGATGACCGTGGCAATGGTGGAAATGAGGATGGTATTGTGGCCGCCGAGCACGGCCAGCGCAGCCGGGCCGCCCCCGTTGTAGGGCACTGCGGTGACGTCGATCTTGGCTGCCTGCTTGAGCAACTCGCCGGATACGTGCTGCGCGCTGCCCGCGCCATTGTGGGCGTACGTCAGTTGCCCGGGTTTCGTGCGCGCCAAGCTGACGAGGTCCCCGACCGTGTGGACGGGCAAAGACGGATGCACGCTGATGATGTAGGGATCGGCCCCGATGCGCGCGACGCCGACGAAATCCTTTTGGGCGTCGAACGGCAGCTTGGTGCGCATGACGGCATTGGCGATGAAAGTGAAGCCGGCGATCAGCAGCGTATGGCCGTCGGCGGGCGCGCGCGCGACGAGTTCAGTGCCGATCATGGTGCTTGCGCCCGGTCGATTCTCGACCACCACGCTTTGCCCCAAGGCTTTCGACAATGGCGTCTGCAGCGCTCGTGCGGCGACATCCACGGAGCCTGCGGGCGTGAACGGCACGACGATGCGTATCGGCTTGGACGGGTACTGCTGGGCCTGGACGCTGGTCGCCAGCAGCGTGGGGACGAGCAGGCTCAGCAGTCGTACGGTTTTCGGGGTCATTCGCTGTCTTCCTCGGGATGCGCGCGAGAGCGGCCGTTTGCATGACGAGCCGTTCACTGTGCGGGAACGAGAGAGTGCCTGAGCGCAGCCTGGTTCGTCCACTGCCATGGCAGGTGTCGACTCGCGACGGCCGGCGCGGGCATGCAGGGCGGATACCTTCGCGCGGCCCGCGCGCCGGGCCGGTCCGCGAAGTTGGTATCATGGGACGCACCTGCCCGCCTCGTTCACGGAGCCCTCATGACCCAGCCGCTCGGCCTTTTGATCGCCTCGTTCGACATCAGCGCTTGTCCCGAAGACGAATTCAACGATTGGTATGACACCGAGCACATCCCCGACCGCCAGAAGGTGCCCGGTTTTCTCAACTTCGAGCGCTGGATCGGCGCGGACGATCCGAAAGTCGTGCTGGCGATCTACGATCTACAGTCCGCCGCCGTGCTGCAAAGCCCGGAATACCTGGCCATCGGCTTTCACAATCCGTCACCCTGGACGCGGCGCCTGATGCCCAAGACGAAGCGTGTGTTGCGGTTCGTCGGCGAACAGATTACGCCGGGCAACGTACTGGCGCCCAAAGGCGCGGGAGGGCTGCTCTTCATGGGCTTCAATATCGAGCCCGGCATGGAGGAGGAGTACGCGCGATGGATGGACGAAGAGCACCTGCCGCGCCTGGCGAAGGTGCCGGGCGTGCTGAGCGCGCGCCGCTTCGTGGCTGTCGATAGCACCCACAAGTACATCGCCGTCTACCATCTCACCGGCCCCGAAGTGAGTAGCTCGGAGGCGTGGCGCGAGGCGATCGAGACGCCCTGGACGCACGCCATCCGCCCCCGGACGCGTGACCGGCTGCGGATCAGCTGTCGTGCCTATCGCAGGCAGGCATAGCACGCGGGGGTGGGCCGCGCTGGGCGCATCCAGCCGAGCGCGGCGATCAGGTGCCTACTTCAGCATCTTCTGCAGTTCGCCCGACTGATACATCTCGGTCACGATGTCCGAGCCGCCGACGAACTCTCCGTTGACGTAGAGCTGAGGGATGGTCGGCCAGCTGGCGTAGTCCTTGATGCCTTGGCGGATCTCGGGTTCCTGCAGCACGTCGACACTGAAGAACTCCTCCACGCCGCACGCACGCAGAACTTGCACCGCGCGTGCGGAGAATCCGCACTGGGGAAAGTCGGGCGAGCCCTTCATGTAGAGGACGACTTTGTTGCCGGTGACTTGCTGCTTGATGGTCTCTTGCACACTCATGGGCGTCTCCAATACTTGAGCACTTTGGTCGGATTTGAGTCTACCCAGCCTGCCCGGAAGGGTCAAGTCTCGGCGCGGGGTTTCCTGGCCCGCCCCCGATTCACGGCGCCTTGCGCCCGCCGCTTACCCGGGGCACGCCGGCCAGATCGGGTGCAACGAAGCGATCCTCGAACCCGACGCGAGCCAACAGCGCACCGACCGTGCCGGCCTGGTCGTAGCCATGCTCGAGCAACAGCCAGCCGCCCGGGCGCAGGTGTTCCGGCGCGTGCGCGATGATGCGTTCGAGATCGTCGAGCCCGTCTAAGCCTGCGGCCAGTGCCTGTCGCGGTTCGAACCGCAAATCGCCCTCAGCCAGGTGAGGATCATCTTCGGCGACGTACGGCGGGTTTCCCACGATCAAATCGAAGGTCATGCCGGCCAGCGGCAGGAACCAGGCTCCATGGCGGAAGGTGACGTTGGCGACGCCCAATGCGGCTCGGTTCTCGGTGGCAACCGCCAGTGCCTCGGAACTCGCGTCGACTGCATAAATCGACGACTCCACGGCCTCTAGCGCGAGAGTGAGCGCTATACAACCGCTCCCTGTACCCAGATCGAGGACGCGCGGGGAGGGGAGCGAGCGCATGCGCTCCAGGGCCAGGTCCACCAACAGTTCCGTGTCCGGGCGAGGGATGAGCACGGAGGGCGTGACGCGAAAATCGCGACCGTAGAACTCTCGCCGGCCGAGGATGTAGGCGATGGGTTCACCCGCCATCCGGCGGCGGGTCAGCGCCAGAAAGCGTGCTTGCTCCGCCTCGCTCAGGCGGCGGTCGGAATGCGCGATCAGTTGCGCATGCGTGAGGCCGAGGGCTTCCTGCAGCAGCACCCGGGCATCGACCGGATCGAGATCGGCACAGCGCAAGGCTGCGGCGATGGTGTCAGGCGGTCGGGACATCGCTCGCAGGCGAGAAGGCGCAGGGGTCGCGCCCGGAGCGGGGCGTCAAATCGATTCGCCGAGCTGCGCCAGCAACTCGGCCTGGTGTTCTGCCGCCAGCGCCTTGACGACGTCGTCCAGATCCCCGTCCATGATGGCGGCGATCTTGTACAGCGTGAGATTGATCCGATGATCGGTGACCCGGCCCTGAGGGAAGTTGTAGGTCCGGATGCGCTCGGACCGATCCCCGCTGCCGACCAGCAGCTTGCGCTCCGCGGCCACTTTCGCCTGCTGCTCGTTGACCTGCTCGGCCTTGATGCGCGCGGCGAGGATGGCAAGCGCCTGCGCCTTGTTCTTGTGCTGCGAGCGGTCGTTCTGACACTCGACCACGATGCCCGTCGGCAGATGCGTGACGCGCACCGCGGAATCGGTCTTGTTGATGTGCTGGCCGCCCGCGCCCGAGGCTCGGAAGGTGTCGATGCGCAGATCCGCGGGATTGAGCACGACATCGCTCACCTCGTCGACCTCCGGCATCACGGCGACCGTACAGGCCGAGGTGTGGATGCGTCCCTGTGTCTCCGTGACCGGGACGCGCTGCACGCGATGGCCGCCGGACTCGAACTTCAGGCGCGAGTACGCGCCTTGACCGCTGATGCGCGCGATGATCTCCCGAAAGCCGCCGAGGTCGCTGTTGCTCGACGACATGACTTCCACTCGCCATCCCTGACGTTCGGCGTAGCGCGAGTACATGCGAAACAGATCGGCCGCGAACAGGGCCGACTCGTCGCCGCCGGTGCCGGCCCGAACCTCGAGGAAGACGTTGCGTTCGTCGTTGGGATCCTTGGGCAGCAGACTGCGTTGAAGCTCGACTTCGAGGCTCTGCATGCGCTCGCGGGCTGCGCGGATCTCGTCCTCGGCGAAGTCCCGCATGCTCGGGTCGCGCGCCATGTCCTGCGCGGTCTCTACGTCCTGGCCGCTTTGCAGATACGAGCGGTACAGCGCGACGACGGGCTGGATGTCGGCATGCTCGCGCGTGAGCTTGCGATAGTTGTCGAGGTTCTGCGTGACGTCCTCGGAGCCGAGCAAGGCGTTCAACTCGTCGAGTCGCGCGGTCAGCTGGTCGAGCTTTTGGGCGATACTGGGTTTCATTCGCGATGAATCTGGTAGAGGCGCGACAGGGTGCGCATGAGTTCCTCCCGCTCGTCGGCGGATGCCGTGTTGAGCGCGTTGGTCGGGCCGTGCATCAGCTTGTTGGTGAGCGCTTCGCTCATACGTTCGAGCACCTTGCGCGCATCGTCGCCCTTTTCCAGGGCCTTGAGCGCGCGTTCGAGTTCATGCCGGCGGCTGCGCTCGGCCTGGTCGCGCAACGCTCGAATGGCCGGCACGGCATCGCGCGTGCTCATCCAGTGCATGAAGTCGCGCACTTCGGTGTCGATGATCGCTTCGGCCTGCATCACCGCGCTGGACCGGGCCGCGAGGCCTTCGGACGCGATGCGGCCCAGATCGTCGACGGTGTAGAGAAAGGCATCGTCGAGTTCACCCACTTCGGGCTCGATGTCGCGCGGCACGGCCAAGTCGATCAGCAACATCGGGCGATGCTTGCGGGCCTTCAATGCGCTTTCGACCGTGCCCTTGCCGATGATGGGTAGCGGGCTCGCCGTGCTGGAGACCACGACATCGTACCTCGCCAGAGCGGTGGCCACATCGTTCAACGCGATCGCATGCCCCGCGTGGCGCGCGGCGAGTTCTTCGGCCCGAGCCTGAGTGCGGTTGGCGAAGGTCATCCGCTCGGGGTGGCGCGCGGCGAAGTGCGTGGCGCACAAATCGATCATTTCGCCGGCGCCCACGAACAGCAGGCGACATTCGCTCACACTGGGATAGATTTCCTCGGCGAGCCGTACGGCGATCGACGCCATGGAGACCGCATTGGCGCCGATCTCAGTATGCGTGCGCACCTCTTTGGCGACCGAGAACGTGCGCTGGAACAGCCGATTGAGCAGCAACCCGAGGGTGCCGGCCTCTTCGGCCGAGCGCACGGCCTGCTTCATCTGCCCGAGGATCTGGGCCTCGCCGATCATCATCGAATCCAACCCGCTGGCCACCCGGAACGCATGCTGGACGGCACGTTCCTGCGGCAGGCGATAGATGTAGGGTTCGAGGCCGTCGGGCGGGAGATCGTGGTAGTCGGCGAGCCAATGCACGGCGGCGGCCGGCTCGTCGGTGTTGCAGTAGATCTCGGTGCGGTTGCAGGTCGAGAGAATGGCCGCTTCTTTCACGGGCCGCTGCTCGACCAGATTACGCAAGGCCTGCGACAGGCGCTCGGTTTGAAAAACCACCTGCTCGCGCACGGTCAGAGGCGCGGTCTGGTGGTTGATGCCAAAGGCGAACAAACGCATGGGGAGCGCGTGACTCAAAGCGGGCGCGGACAGCGGAAGGGTCCTGAATTATAGGCGATGTCCGCCCAGCGGCGCGCATGGTACCGCCAGGCATGCCGCATTCTCGTGGGGAGATCGTCCGTCAGGCGCCGCTCAACTGTGCTTCGCCACCGACCGGGCAGCAATCGCCACCGCGCCGCGCAGACCGACTTCGGGCGTCAGGACGACGTGCACCGGAAAGCTGCGCATCAATTCGGCGAACTTGCCCTTGGCGAGAAATCCCCGCAAGAAGGCGCCATCGCTGAACATGTGCGCGATGCGCGGCGCAATGCCGCCTGCGACGTAGATGCCGCCGTGCGCCATCAGCGTAAGGGCCAGATTGCCCGCGACAGCGCCGTAGATCTCGAGGAACAGATTGACCGCCGACATGGCGCGCGGGTCGCTGCCCTCGACCGCTCGGGAGGTGATCTCGGCGGCGGCCAACCCCGTTTCCTGAGCCCGTCCGCCCGAGGTCCGTACCCGTAGCGTGTCGGCCTCGCTCAGGAACTGATAGATGCGCTCGAGCCCCCTGCCCGACAGCAGCGCCCCGCACCAGACGCGCTCCAGCCGATGGGAGAGGTAGGTCCACAAGCGGCTCTGGACTTCGTTCACTGGCGCGAAGTCCGCGTTGCCCCCCTCGGAGGGCACGACTTTGTACCCGTTGCCCGTCCAGACCATCATGACCATGCCCAAACCGGTGCCGGCGCCGAGCACGCCCCGCACGCCGTGTTCGTCCGGGCGTCCCGGCTGCAGGCACTTCAGCTCGTTTTCGGGGAGGCCCGGTATGCCGTGGCCGACAGCGGCGAAATCGTTGACGAAGCGCACGTGCGAGATCCCGACGCTGGCCGCGAGCGCGTCACTGTCGACTTCCCAGGGCAGGTTGGTGAGGCGCACGCGCTTGCCCACGATGGGACCGGCGAGCGCGAAACACGCCGAAGCAATGGACTGGGGCCGATCGTTTCCCAGAGTTTTCAGGAAGGCTTGGGTGACCGCCTCGACACCGTCGAAGTCGGCATTCATGAAGCCACCCGCTCGCAGCCTGCGATAGCGGCCGGCCTCGACCACGCCCAACTCCAGCAGTGTTTTCGTGCCGCCGACGTCGGCGGCGAGTGTGTGGCGCGGGGTGGTCATCGGTCACTTGCCTTTGAACTGGGGTTTACGCTTCTCGACGAATGCCCGGCGGCCTTCGATACGATCCTCGGTGCCGTGCAGCAGGCCGAACGCGTAGCGTTCGGCCTCCAGAGCGGCCGATAGCGGCATGTCCATGCCGCGGTTCACCAGGCGTTTGACCGCACGCACGGCCAGCGGTGCACCCGCGGCGATGCGTTTGGCGATGGCACGCGCTTCATCGAGCAGCTTGTCTTGTGGCACGACCCGGCTCACCAACCCGATGCGCAGCGCCTCTCGGGCATCGATGGCGTCGCCCGTGAGCATCATCAGCATCGCATCCGATTGGCCGATGAGCCGCGGCAGGCGCTGAGTTGCGCCTGCGCCCGGGAGCGTGCCGATCTTGACCTCGGAGAGCGCGAAGCGCGCGTTCTCGGCGCAGATGCGGATATCGCAAGCCAGCGCGAGCTGCATGCCGCCCGCGATCGCGTGGCCGTTGACCGCTGCAATGATCGGCGTATCGCAACGTTCGAGCCCAGCGTGCAAGTCGCGCGCCATGGGCGTGCCGAACATCTGCTGGGCGAAGGAGGCTTCCCCGCCTATGGTGGTTTTCAGATCGCCGCCCGAGCAGAAAGCCTTGTCGCCCGCGCCGGTGACGATGAGCACGCGGATCTGCGGGTCCACGCGAACCTGCTCCCAGATCCCGTGCAGCTCGGCGCGCATCGACGGCGTGACTGCGTTCATGGCCTGCGGCCGGTCGATCGTGACCGTGGCGATCTGGTCCTGCACGCTGAACGATATGCCGGGCATTCGACGGATCCTATACCGTGGGATCGCACCGCAGCGAGAACGGCCGATCGTGCTGCAGCGCAGGCAGCATGCCGCGCACCTTGGCCGCCTGTTGCAGATCTATATCGGCGACGAGCACGCCGGGTTGATCCTCCAGTTCGGCGACGATCTTGCCCCAGGGGTCGATGATGAGCGAATGACCGTAGGTGGATCGGCCGTTGGCATGATCGCCGCACATGGCCGGGGCGATCACCCAAGCTGCGTTCTCGATCGCACGCGCCCGCAGCAGCGCATGCCAATGTGCCGGGCCGGTTTCACGCTGAAACGACGACGGCACGGCCAGCATCACGGCGCCCGCTTGGGCCAACGCGCGATACAGTTGGGGAAAGCGCAGGTCGTAGCACACGCTCATGCCCAGCGGGCCCCACGGCGTGGCGGCGACGACGGCCTCGTCGCCCGGCTGGTAGCCGCTCGATTCGCGAATCACCTTGCCGTTGGGCAAGGTGCAATCGAACATGTGGATCTTGTCGTAGCGCGCGACGATGTCGCCGTTGCTGGATACGAGATAGGAGCGGTTCGCCATGCGATCGTCCGAGGCGCGTACGGTGAGCGATCCGAGCAGCAGCCAGGCCCGGGTCTCGCGCGCCAGGGCGCTGAACGCAGGCAGCGCCGGATGCTGCGCCTCGTCGGGCGAGCCTTCGCGCATGACCCGACCGCTGCCGTCGAGCAACACGCAATACTCCGGCAGTGCGATCAATTGCGCGCCTTGGGACGCAGCGTTGCGGACTGCCTGCGTGGCGGCTTCCAGATTACGGGCGAGATCGCTGCCGGCATTGAGCTGGATGCAGCCCACCTTCAGATGTGTCATTGCAGAGCCTTTCGTCGAGCCTGCGGTCGAATCGGCGATTCGCCTTCGATCGACCGCAAGCCAATCAGTCGTCGCCCGCCCGATACTCGTTCGCCAGGGGCTCGTTGCGCAGCAGGTGCCCGATGTTCTCGATGAAGTAGCGCGTGCCGCGGCCGTCGTTACCCTGGGCCGAGGAGGCGTTGTGCGGCGACATGACCACGTTGGGCATTTCCCACAGCGGCGAGTCGAGCGGCAACGGCTCGCGGGCATAGACATCCAGGTAGGCGCCGGCCAAGGCGCCATTGCGCAGCGCATGGATCAATGCGGTTTCGTCGACCACTTCGCCGCGCGCGACGTTGATGAACGACGCGGTGGGCTTGAGCAACGCGAGCGCCTTGGCATCGATCATGCCACGCGTGGCTGCGGTGAGCGGGCACGTCATCACCAGGAAGTCGGCCAAGGGGAGTACGCTCGTCAGTTCGCGCGGCGTGACTAGACGATCGACGGGTTCGCCGGGCCGGAGCCCGCTGCGGCGCACGCCGATGACTCGCAACCCGAGCATCTGTGCGAAACGGGCGAAGCGCGAGCCCACGGCGCCGAGCCCGACCACGACGACCGTCTGTCCGGCCAAGTCGGGCGGCACACCGGCGTCTCGGTGCGGCAACCACTGCTTCGCCTGCTGGCCGCGTATCCATACATGAGCACGCCGCCCCATGAGCAGCAGTCCCATGAGCGCGATCTGCGCCACCGGATCGGCATTCGACCCGGTGGACGTGCTCATGCGCACGCCACGTTGGAGCAGGCCGTCCAGCCACGGTGTCGGATTCATGCCCGAGCTGATGAAGTGCACCCAGCGCAGGTTCGGCGTGGCAGCCATCGCATGATCGAAGGCGTGCACGTGCGCCGTGAATCTGAGATCGCGCGTGAAGAATGCGGCGTGCACCCGCTCGAGGTCCGTCGCGCTCAGGCGCTCGCTCGGATCGTCGGGGAGATGGATGAAATCCGGCTCCAGACCTTGCGCCTGCACGGCAGCGCCGATGTCGCGGCCGAACTGGGCCACGAGCCCCTTCGAGAGCAGCATCCCGAACTTCATTGCCTGTGCTCCGTCGACCACGACCGTCAATCGCCGACCTTGAGGTTGTCCTTCGCATAGAGCTGATCGATCTTGCGCTCGTAGGCATGATAGTCGAGGTGCCGGTAGAGCTCGTCGCGCGTCTGCATGAGCGGCAGCACGCTCTTGGCCGAACCTTCGGCGCGGATCGACTCGAACACCTTGAGCGCGGCGGCGCTTTGCGCGCGGAACGCCGAGAGCGGATACAAGGCCATCGCGATGTTCACGCTGCGCAATTCCTCCACGGTGAAGCAAGGCGTCTTGGAGAACTCGGTGATGTTGGCCAGCAGAGGATAGCCCTCGCCGAGCGCTGCGGCGAACTTGGCATACTGGGGCAGCTGCGTGACCGCCTCGGGGAAGACGCCGTCGGCGCCGGCCTCCTTGCAGGCGATGGCGCGCTCGATGGCCGAATCGATGCCCTCCACGGCCAGCGCGTCGGTGCGGGCAAGGATGAAGAACTCCGGGTCGGTGCGGGCGTCGACGGCCGCCTTGATGCGATCCACCATTTCCGCTTTCGACACGACCGCCTTGCCCGGCCGATGGCCACAGCGCTTGATCGCCACCTGATCTTCCATGTGCAGCGCGCCGGCGCCTTGCTTGATCAGCGACTTCACGGTGCGCGCGATGTTGAAGACGCCGCCGAAGCCGGTATCGATGTCCACCATCAAGGGCAGCGTCGTGGCGTTGGTGATGCGGTCGACATCGGTGAGGATGTCGTTCAGCGTCGTGATCGCCAGGTCCGGCAGGCCGAAAGAGGCATTCGCCACACCGCCCCCGGAGAGATAGATCGCGCGGAAACCCGAGGCTTGCGCGAGCAGGGCGGTGAACGCGTTCACCGTGCCTACGATCTGCAGCGGGGTCTCGGCTTTCAGGGCGGCACGAAAACGTGCGCCGGCGGATTCGGCACAGGTCATGAGGGACTCCTCGACGAAGGGTGACTGGGGATGCGATTCGGCGGCCCGATGCAGCCGCGAAGAGGCGCTCGATGATACACCCCGGCCCAAAGGGTCGAAAACCACAGCAGCGGCCGGGCGGGCGTTCAGGTTTCCAGCTCGGCGGCACTGCGGTAGCATCCGGGCAACGCCGGCCTTCCCGGCAACCTACGCTGCCATCCCTGGAGAGAGCCATGAACGACGTCGCACCGCCGGCCGCCGCCACCGAGCACAACGATGCCACCCGCCGACTTGCCCGGCACGTGGCCACGACCGGCTATGCCGATCTGAGCGAGCGCGCCGTGCACGCATTCAAGCGTGCCCTGATGGACTACCTGGCCACATCGATCACCGGCTCGCAGGAGCCGGTGTCCAAGCAGATGCTCGATTACCTCGCCAGTGTGGACGAGTCGCGCACTGCCGCCGTGATCGGCAGCACGCAGCGCCTGTCCGTGCTCAATGCTGCGCTGCTCAACGGAACGAGCACTCACGCGCTCGATTTCGACGACGGTCATACCAACGCGTCGGCCCATCCGGCCGGCCCGAATTTTCCGGCCGTGTTCGCCGTGGCCGAGCAGAAGGCGATGGATGCCAAGAGCGTGATCCTCGCGACGGTCATGGGTTACGACGTCATGCTGCGCGTCTCCTCGGCCATCCATCCGACCTCCGCCCTGCGCGGCTGGCACAACACGCCCATCACCGGGGTGCTCGGGGCGGCGGCCGGCGTGTCGCGACTCATCGGCAACGACGAGGAGCAGACGCTCTATGCCATCGGGCTGGCGGGCAGTTTCGCCGGCGGCCTGTTCGAGTTTCTCGGCGAAGGTGCGGACATCAAGCGCATACATCCGGGCAAGGCCGCGCGCGACGGCGTGCTTTGCGCCGAGCTGGGCAAGCGCGGGATCACCGGGCCGATGCATGTGCTCGAAGGCAAGCACGGCTTCTTCAAGGCTTTCGTCGAGAACAAGGTCAACTGGGAGCGGTTGATGCTCGATCTGGGCAGCCGCTACGAGATCGAGGACGCCTACTTCAAGCCCTACCCATGCTGCCGGCATCTGCACCCCATCATGGACGGCATCGTCACGCTCAAGCGCAAGCATCAGATCAATCCTTCGCAGGTCGAGCGGATCGAGGCCGGCAGCTATGCGGTCGGCGCGCGGCACAATCACACCAGCTGGGAGGCCTTGCTCGATGCCCAGATGAGCATGCCTTGCGCGGCCGCGCTAGCGCTCGTCGAAGACAATGTGACGTCGCCCTCGTTCAAGCCCGGGCGCATCGACCGTCCGGAGGTGCAGGACATGATCAAGAAGGTGTCGGTTTACACCGATGCGGAAACCGACCGGGTGTATCCGCAGCGTCGTGGCGGTGTCGTGACCCTGGTGATGAAAGATGGTGCCCGCCTGACCGAACGCGTGCTCGACCCCAAGGGCGAGGGCGAGAACCTCATGTCCGACGCCGATCTGGAAACCAAGTTCCTCTCGAACTGCGAAGCCATCATCGGCAAAGACAAGTGCCAGCGCCTGGTGGACGCCGTGTGGAGCTTCGATCGGCTCGACAACCTGGCGCTCTTCTACCGCTGGTAGATCGTGCCCGCAGGGGATATTTCCCTGCGGGAGAGTCTCAGTGTCTTGCAGTGAACGGCGTTGCCGGGGACGGTCGACTTGTTCCGTTCCCGGGTCTCATCAACCTCCATCCAAAGATCCGGCATGGCCAAGATTCCCTCGCGCAACTTCGCAACCGGCGCGCGTTGTCCGCTCGACGGCGTGCGCATCCTCGATTTGTCCCGCGTCATTGCGGGCAACATGGTGAGCCTGGCGCTGGCGGATTTCGGCGCCGAAGTCATCAAGGTCGAGCCTCCGGAGGGCGACGCCTTGCGCGACTGGATGGTGGCGGGCGTGGCCGCCAACTGGAAGGTCTACGCGCGCAACAAGAAGAGCGTCGGACTCAATCTGCGCAAGCCCGAGGGGCGCGAGATTCTGCTGCGCCTGGTCGAGACGGCCCAGGTCTTCATCGAAAATTTCCGTCCCGGCACCCTGGAGAAGATGGGGCTCGGCCCCGATGTCCTGCTGGCGCGCAATCCCAAGCTGGTGGTGATGCGCGTGTCCGGCTGGGGGCAGGACGGCCCCTTTCGCCACAAGCCCGGCTTCGGCACGCTGATCGAGGGCATGTCGGGCTTTGCCGCGATGAACGGTTTCCCCGATCGAGAGCCGGTGCTTCCGCCCACGCAGATGGCCGACATGTACGCGGGCTACATCGGCTCCATGGCGGTGATGGTGGCCTTGCGTGAAGTCGAGGTGAACGGCGGCAGCGGTCAGGTGATCGATCTGCCCTTGTTCGATCCCCTGTTCGCAGCACTCGGGCCGCAGGCCGCCTCGTATCAGCTCAGCGGCAAGGTGCGGCCGCGCTCGGGCAGCCGCTCCACCACCGCAGCGCCCCGCAATGCCTATCGGACGCGGGACGACAAGTGGGTTTCGATGTCGGCGTCCACGCAGAAGATGACCGAGCGCCTGCTTGCCGCCATCGGACGGCCGGAGCTGATCGACGACCCGCGCTACCGGACCAATGCGGACCGCCTGCGCAACGGCGACGAACTCGACGACATCATCGCGCAGTTCATACGCAAGATGGATCTGGCCGCTGCGCTCGAATTCTTCGACCAAGCCGAAGTTACGGTGGGACCGATCTACGACATCTCGCAGCTCATGCAAGATGAATATATCGCCGAGCGCGAGATACTGGCCAACTATCCCGACGAGCAGATGGGCGAGATCGCCATGCACTGCGTCGTGCCGAGGCTGCAAGGCACGCCCGGCGCGATCCGCAAGCCTGCGCCGACGCTGATCGGCGAAGACAACGCCCAGGTGCTCGCCGGCCTGGGTATCGATGACGCCCGGATCGAGGCCTTGATGGCGGCCGATGCCGTTTACCGCGGCCCTCAGCGCAAGCGCTCCGGCGGCGACGACTAGGCCCGCTCGCTGGGCATCCCCAGGGGCGGCGCCGCGAGGGCCCGCCTGCCTCGACTTTTCACGGAGACCAAAGCGCATGAAACCGAATCTGCCCGTCTGGCGCACCCTGCTCTATGTGCCGGTCAATGTCGAGAAGTTCGTGGACAAGGCGCATGTTCGCGGCGCCGACGTGATCCAGCTCGATCTGGAAGATGCGGTGCCGCATGCGGAGAAGGCTCATGCGCGCACGCTGGTGCAGAAGAATGCCGCCCGGGTACGGCGCGGCGGGGCCGACGTGCTGGTGCGCATCAATCGCCCCATCGCCATGGCGGTGCGGGATATCGAAGAGTCGGTTTGCCCCGAGGTGGATGCGTTCGCCATCACCAAGTGCGACAGCGCCTCCCACATTCGACTGCTGGACGAACTGGTGAGCGAACTGGAGCAAAAGCGCGGCATGCCGATCGGGCACACCAAGTTCAATGCGATGGTGGAAACGCCGGATGCGTTCTTTCGCATCTACGAGATTGTCCGTGCGAGCGATCGCATCGTTGCGGCGAACATCGGCGGCGAGGATCTGGCGCTGAGCTGCAATTTTCAGCCGACCGGGGAAGCGCTGCTCTATCCCAAGCAGCACATGGTGATCGCAGCCGCCTCGGCGGGGGTGATGCCGCTGGGCTTCATCGACAGCGTGGCCGGATTCGGGGATTGGGATGCGTTCCGCGCGATGGTGCGCCGTTCACGCGACTTCGGATTCATGGGCGCGAGCTGCATCCATCCCGGACAAGTCACGATCGTGAACGAGGAATACACGCCGAGCGACGAGGAAGTCGCCTATGCGCGCAAGCTGATCGCCGCCGATGAGGAGGCCAAGCAGCAGGGCCGCGGCTCCTTCGCGGTCGATGGCAAGATGGTCGACATTCCGATCATCGAGCGCGCGCAGCGGCTGCTGGCCCGCTACGAGGCGATCAAGGCGCGCGAGGCGCGGACGATGGCGGCGGCGAAAGGTTGATGCGGCTCGCCGGTCTCGCCGGCAGCCCGAAGTGAAGTCGATCGCGTGCGATGCGAGGTTCGCGCGAGATCCGCGCCCTAGCGCCGCTGCTTGAGAAACTCCGTGTTCACGCAGTTGACCAGAGCGCCGTCGCGCAGATAGAAGTAGGCGGTCTGCGCAGCCTTGGTCCGCTGGTCGACATAGGCGTCCGGGCTGAAGAAGGCCGAATGCGGGTTGATCAGTACCCGCCCCTTCAACCACGGCTCGTTCGCCAACCAGGCGGCGATCATAGGGTCCTCGGCCTGCCCGGGTTCCTTCGGCAGCACGTCGAGTCCGACCGCCAGCAGCCGCCCCGAGCGCAGGCCTTCGAGCAAGGCTGCGGTATCGCATACCGGTCCGCGCGAGGTGTTGATCAGGTAGGCGCCCGGCTTGATCATCGCCACGGTGTCGGCATTGATCATCTTTCGGGTCTGATCGTTGAGGGGCGTGTGCATGTCGATGACATCGGCCTGGGCGAGCAGCTCCTGCAGTGTGCGTGCGCGCGTGAAACCCAGTGCCAGCTCCGTGCCGCCCGGCAGCAACGGATCGTAGAAGACGACGTTCATGCCGAAGGCGCGGGCGCGCAGCGCGGCGGCGGTGCCGATGCGGCCCAGGCCGATGACGCCGAAAGTGGCGCCCCGCAGCCTGCGTGCGGTGACATTGCGCTCGTGCGTCCAGTTGCCTGCCAGATTTTCTCGGAGCGCTGAATCCATCGCCGCCGTTCCGCGCGCGAAGGCAAGCATCATGGCGATGGCGCTGTCCGCCACTTCGGTGGTGCCGTAGTCGGGGATATTGCACGCGGGAATGCCCGCCCGGCCCAGCGCGGGAAGATCCAGCACGTCGAAGCCGACGCCATTGCGCACGACGATGCGGCAGCGCTCCAGGTGCGGGATCACGTCGGCGTTGATCGGCATGCGCGACACCACGAGCGCGTCGCAGGTCTTCCACAGATTCAGGTCGATCGCGTCGAATGCGTTCTGACGGGCGTGGATCAGCGTGACATCGCTGCCGACCGCCGCGGTTTCGATATCGAGCTGCTCGGGCTTCGCGTCCGGATACAGAATGGTGAATGGCATGTGGGGTCTCCCGATGGCGGGCCTGCCGGTGGTCGGCGGCGTCCGGCGAGACTAAGACAGCACGCCGCCGGCTGTCTAGAGACGTTTGAGCGGCGCGCTGGTGAGGCTGCCCGCAGCCGTCGATGACGGACCTTACTTCGGACCGGCCGGTCCGCGCATAATTGCCGATCTCGATCGGTAACCGTAGGAAAAGACATGGCCTTGCGCTGGGTGTGCCTGCTTGCATGCGTGTTTGCTATGCCGTCGTTCGTGCATTCCGCCGACGTGGCCGAGGAAGTTTCGTTCTCGAGCGCGGACGGGACCACGACGCTGCGCGGATTTCTTTTCTCGCCGAGCACGCCAGGGCCATGGCCCGCCGTGGTGATGATGCATGGGCGCGCCGGCCCGTTCTCAACGGCGGCCAAGGGTGTTTACGACGCGTCGACCCTGTCGCTGCGGCACAAGCAGTGGGGGCGCTTCTGGGCCGAGCGGGGCTATCTCGCGTTGCACGTGGACAGTTTCGGGTCGCGCGGCTATCCCGGCGGGTTTCCCATACGCAGCTACTCGCAGCGTCCGCCCGAGGTGAACGAGCAAAAGGTGCGGCCCTTGGATGCCTACGGCGCGCTTGCGTATTTGCGCGGGCGCGGCGATGTCTTGAAGGACCGGATCGGTTTGCAGGGCTGGTCCAACGGCGCCATGGCCGCGTTGGCGACCCTGGATCGCGCCGCGCCGGGCATCTCGTCGCCCGATCCCGAGCGCGGCTTTCGCGCGGCACTCATCTTCTATCCAGGCTGCCGAGTTCAACTCGCCAAGGATGACTACCGGCCTTACGCGCCCGCCATCATGTTCATCGCGTCGAACGACGAGGAAGTGGCCCCTTTGCCGTGCAGCCAGTTGGCCGATCAGGTCAAGGCGCGCGGCGTGAAGGATTTCGAGATGGTTTGGTACGACGGGGCGACACACTCGTTCGACGATCCTGGAAAGCGGCGTCAGTCCGTGCCGGGCAACCGGGAGGCCCGCAGCGATTCGATGGTCCGCGCCGAGCAATTCTTCGAGACGCGCCTCAAATCCCCGGTGCCCTGATTCCGGTGTCGGCAATTCGTGCGGCGATCGCCATGCGATGCGGCTTCAGTCCGGCGCGGCAATTCGTGCGTAGAGATCCGTCCCGTTCAGCCAGTGCTCGTGGTGGCTTTCGTCGCGCACGTTCCACGGGTCTGCCGAGAACGCGATATCGGAGGTCTGCGTCAACAGCCAACGGTAGAACCTCGCGACGGTCGCCGGGGCGATGAGCTGGCCCGCATCGCGCAATCGCCGGTAGTCTTCGGCATCCGGGTACAGCCCCGGATCGGCGGCGATCTGAGCGGCGATCATCGGCGTATCGACAGGGCTCGGCACCGCCGAGCCGACGGCGATGCCGCGCGGCGCAAGCTCGATCTTCAGGCACTGCTGCAGCATGTGACTCGCTGCTTGGGAGACGCAGTACGCCGTGGCGGACTGCCTGGGGCGCGTCGCCGAGTTCGAGCCGACGAAGAGCACTCGCGATCCTGGCTGCAGCCAGGGCAGCAGATCGAGCGTGAGGAACAGGCGCGCGTCGACATTGGTATCGAGTATGCGCCGCCAAGTGGCGACGGTTATGCTCCCAAGCGGCTCGATGGCATGCATGCCCGCGGCGTGAACGAGGAAGCGCACCCTGTCCGCGGAGCGCAGTGCGCTGCAGATCCGACTGCGCCCGCTGGTCGTCGAAACATCTGCGGCAACCGGCTCGATCGTGCCCCCCGACATCGATGCAGTCGCAAGCAGCGGATCCAACCGCCGACCGATGGCGATCACGCGCAAGGGCAGTTCAGCCAACGACCGGGCGACGGCTCGACCTAGGCCGGAGCCTGCGCCGGTAACGATCGCGATGTCGCAACGGCTCATGTTCGCGGCCGCTCCGCGTGCCCGTTCGAACCCCCGAACGGCGCCGTATCCATCGCCAGCCGGATGAACGCATCGACGAGCGAACGATTGCGGCGAGCAGCGAGGCAGACGACGTAGGCTTCGATGACGATCGTCGCATCCGTGACCTTGAGCAGGCGGATGTTCTCGTGGGGGGCGAACTCCGTTTCGCCGATCGCGCCGAGCCCGATGCCGCGGGCCACGGCCTCGCGCACGGCTTCGCGGACGTTGATCTCCATGATGGGGCGTATGCGTACGCCCGCCTCGACGAGCGCCGATTCGAATGCGCGCCGAGTGGCCGAACCGGCGTCGCGCAGGATGAAGCCTTCGCCTTCCAGATCGGCAAGTCGCAGGGATCTGCGCTTGGCCAGGCGATGGGTATGCGGCACCATGATTCGGACCGGATGTCGATCGTAGAGCATGCAAAAATACCGTGAGTCCGTCACGGCATCGGCAACCACGCCGACATCGAAGTCGAACCCGGTCAGTCCGGCCATGATGGCATCGCGCGGTGCCACGCTCACCGAGAGTTCGACGCGCGGATAGCGATTGCGAAAAGCCTGGGTCAGCGCCATGACGTCATGCGGACCGACGGCGCCGAGGCGCAGCCGGCCGCCGTCGTTGCGCCCGATGCCGCGCAGATAGCTGATCGCCTCGGCCTCGTGGCCGTAGAGACCTTGGGTGATCGTGAAGAGCGATCGGCCCACGTCGGTCAGTTCGACCGTTCGCCCGCGCCGATAAAAGAGTTCGACCTTGAAATAGTCTTCGAGCGTCTTGATGTGCGCCGAAATCGTCGGCTGACCGACGTTGAGAGCCTTCGCCGCGTGCGTGAAGCTGCTTTGCGAGGCAACCATGTGGAAGGCCTTGAGCCACTTTTCGTACATCGATCAAATCAATGGAAGATGAAGAATTTTCGATTTTATCGATGATAGGTGCGGTGCTAGTGTCCTGAGTCGGTGATTCGTTGACATTTTGCCGAACGGTATCGCTACTGCCTCAGCGACAAAAGTGTCGAAATCGTCGTCAGACGCGAAGGAAACCGCAGCCAGGTTGGACACCTGGCGAGGATTTCCGACAAAGTATGGCGCCGATTCTCGGCGCTTTTGGTCAGCGAATTTCTGACTCAGGACACTGTGGTTGGGCAATTGTGGGCAAGCTACAAAACGAGGAGACCACCGCGTGGCGACGAGCGACAAGCCGAAGGTCCGGGTGAACGGTACGGAGTATGGTTGGCCCCGCAAGCCGGTGGTGGTCGTGTGTATCGACGGCGGGGATCCGGCGTATTTCGATCACGGCCTCGCTCACGGTTACATCCCGAACGTCGCCCGCTTCATGAAGCAGGGCTTCAGCGCGGTCGCCGACGGCACCGTGCCGAGCGTCACGTGCACCAACAACATGTCGATCATCACGGGAGCGCCCGCTTCCGTGCACGGCATTTCGGGCAACTTCTACCTCGATCCTGCCACCGGCGAAGCGGTGGTGATGACCGGTCCGGAGCTGCTGCGCGGGGAAACCATCTTCGCCCAGTTCGCCCGCGCCGGTGCCCGAATTGCTGCGATCACCGCGAAGGACAAACTGCGCCGCCAACTCGGCAAGGGGCTCGACGTCTCGCGCGGGAACATCTGTTTTTCGTCCGAGCACGTCGAGCGGTGCACGCGGGCCGAGCACGGCATCGAGAATGCGCTCGAATTCGTCGGCATGCCCAAGCCCGACATGTATTCCATGGCGTTGTCGCTGTTCGTGCTCGAGGCGGGTGTGCGCATTCTCGAACGCGATCGGCCCGACATCCTGTATCTGTCATTGACCGACTGGGTGCAGCACAAGTATGCCCCGGGTGAGCCGGAGGCGATCGAGTTCTATCGCAAGATCGACGACTGCTTCGGGCGGCTCGCCGATCTCGATGCCATCGTGGCGCTCACCGCCGATCACGGGATGAACGACAAGTCCAAACCGGACGGAACCCCCAATGTCGTCTGGCTGCAAGACATCCTGGACGCCGAGTTCGGCCAGGGCGACACCAAGGTGATATGTCCGATTACGGATCACTTCATCGCGCATCACGGTGCCCTGGGGGGATTCGTGCGTGTGTACTGCCGCGGCGGACGCGCGACGCCCGAAGCGATCATGCGGCTGATCGAACCCGTGCCCGGTCTGGCGGAGATCTACGACCGCCACACGGTCTGCAAGAAGTTCGACCTGCCGCTCGATCGCGAAGGCGATGTCGCCGTGATCTCGGCGCGCGACGTATGCGTCGGCGGTTCGGAGAAGGAGCATGATCTGTCCGGTCTCGGGGGCCATCGGTTGCGCACCCATGGCGGCGTCACGGAAGCGCGCGTACCGTTCGTCGTGAGCGAGCCGGTGTCGGATGCCCACAGGCTGAAAGCGACGAACGGGCCGCTCAACAGCTATCAGCTCTTCGACTACGCGATCAACGGGACGCGGTAGCGCACTGCGTGACCCGACACGCCTTCAGGGAGGAGCGATGAGCAGAACCGGCAAGGCGGTCGTCTACGATGCGCCCAATCAGCCCTTCGTCGTCAGGGAATATCCGCTCCGACCGACGCGAAAGGGCGAAGTGCTCGTGCGCATCAGCATGTCGACGATCTGTCGCTCCGACATCCATTCCTATCAGGGCCATCGGCCCAATCCCTGCCCGGGTGTTCTGGGGCACGAGATCATCGGCATCATCGAAGAGCTCGGGGACGGCGTAGAGCGCGACATGCGGGGCGACACGCTTGCGGTCGGTGATCGCATCACGTGGAGTGAGTATTTCATCCCGGGTGCCAACTACTACAGCGACGTGCTCGACATTCCGCAGAAGTCGCCGGGCGTGGACAAATACGGTCACATGGCCGTCGATACCGACCCGCACTTCCACGGCGGCTTTGCCGAATACTGCTACATCCTGCCGCAGTCGTGGATACTCAAGCTGCCCGACGTGTTGAGCGACGAGGAAGCGACGCCGGTCAACTGCGGCGTCGCCACCATGATCGCGGTCACCGAAGCCGCAGCGATCGGCATGGGAGACACCGTCGTCGTGCAGGGACTCGGCCTGTTGGGTCTCTACGGTTGTGCGATAGCGCGCGCGCGCGGGGCGCGCCTCGTCATCGGGCTCGACACCGTGGCTTCACGCCGGGAATTGGGCAGGCGCTTCGGTGCAGACATCACGCTCGACCCCTCTGCGATGGATGAGGTCGAACTGGTCAAGCGGGTGCGCGAAGCTTGCCGGCCCGATGGCGCAGACGCCGTGATCGAGGTCTGCGGGTATCCCGAAGTCATTCCGGCAGGCCTGCAGTTCTTGCGCATCGGCGGGTGCTATACGCTCGGTGGGGTGGTCAACCCGAACTCGATCGTGCGCTTCGACGCCAACGTGCTCTTGCGCAAGCTCATCACCCTGCGGGGTGTGCACAACTACCACCCGCGTCATCTCATTCAGGCCCTCGACTTCGTCGTTGCCAATCGGGAGCGATTTCCGTTTCGCGATCTCGTCGACGGCAAGTACGGGCTGAACGAGGTCGGCCAGGCGATGCACGATGCGGCTGAACGCAAAGTGTTGCGAGCGGCAATCGTGCCCTGAGGATGACGATCGCGGAGCAGCCAATGAGCGCGAAAGAACGAAGTATCGTGTCCGAGCCCGACATCGGCTACTCGCCGCGCGGCCTTTACATCGGCGGGCGTTGGGAGGCGGCAGCCGACGGGCGCACGTTCGCAAGCATCAATCCGTCGACCGGCCGCAAACTCGGTGACGTGCCGTATGCGGCCGCCGCGGATGTCGATCGTGCGGTGCAGGCTGCAAAAATGGCGTTTCGCGACTGGAGTCGCGTTGGCGTCAAGGAGCGTGCGCGATGTCTGGAACTGCTGGCGAAGCGCATTCGCGAAAACCGCAATGAACTCGGCCTGATGGATGCGCTCGACGCCGGCAATGCCGTCGTCGGGATGCGCGCCGACATGGACTGGACGGCCGACAGCCTCGAGTACTTCGCCGGACTCATCACCGAGATCAAGGGCGAAACGAGTTCGCAAGGGCCGCGACATCTCAACCTCACGCTGCGCCAGCCCTATGGCGTGGTCGGCAAGATCAATCCGTTCAATCATCCGTTCCGCTTTTGCGCGGAGAAAGCGGCTGCGCCGCTCGCGGCAGGCAATTGTCTGGTGATCAAGGGCTCGGAGCAGGCGCCCTTGTCGAGCCTGAAGCTCGGGGAACTCTGCGATGGTGTTTTTCCGCCCGGCGTGGTGAATATCGTCACCGGGGATGCCGTGGCGGGCGAAGCGATCGTGCGGCACCCGGACGTGCCGCGCATCGGGCTCGTCGGTTCGGTGGATGCGGGCCGACGCGTCGCCATGGCTGCTGCCGAGCAGCTCAAGCGCGTGAGCCTCGAACTGGGCGGCAAGAATCCGATCGTCATCTTTCCGGATGCCGATCCGAAGAAGGCCGCCGCTGCGGCCCTCAAGGGCATGAACATGAACCGGCAGGGCCAGTCGTGCAGCTCGACCAGCCGGGTGTTCGTGCATGCTTCCCTGCACAAGGCCGTGCTCGACGAGATCGTCCGACTCGCCCGTGCGTTGCCGGTCGGTTTCCCCTGGATCGAAAGCAACGAGCTCGGACCGATCGTGTCCGAAAAGCAGTTCCAGCGTGTGATGGGCTACATCGAAGCGGGCAAGCAGGAGGGCGCCGAACTCGTTACCGGAGGCGCAAGGCCTACGGCGCCGGCGCTTGCAGGCGGCTACTTCATCCAGCCGACGGTGTTCGACGGCGTCCGCGACGCCATGCGCATCGCGCGCGAGGAAATCTTCGGGCCTGTCGTGGCCGTCATGACGTGGACGGACGTCGACGACGTGTTCTCGCGCGCCAATGCCCTTTCGTACGGTCTGACCGCGGCCATCGTGACCAACGATCTGGCGCAGGCGATGGAGGCAGCGCACCGACTCGACGCAGGCTACGTCTGGATCAACGGCAATGGTCGTTACCTCGGTGCGCCCTATGGTGGTTGGAAGTCGAGCGGTCTCGGTGTCGAAGAGACCTTCGATGAGCTTCTGAGCTACACCCAAATCAAGAACGTTCACATGCGCTGGTAACTTCGGCGCCGAGCAGGACGTCATCGGCTTGTAATACCCCTGTCCTACTATCGCGCGAATCTGAAGGGTTCTTCAGTGCGCTACAAGACCAGGAGACAAGCAGCATGAACATTCGAGCATGGCGTTCCCGCATCCTGCCTACCACGATCGCCACCTTGGCTTTGCTGGGGGGGCTGTTTCAGTCTGCTGCGGCAAGCGCGCAGGTGCGCGAGCTTAGAGTCGGTGTCGCTTCGCACGTGCGCGGCCTCGATGTGCAGGAAGAAACCGGCAACAACGCCGCCCAGATGCTCCATCAGATCTTCGATACGCTGATCGAGCGCGACAACTTCGCTGCCCCCCTGAAGTTCGGGCCCGGACTCGCCACGAGTTGGCGTATGGTTTCGCCGACCACGATGGAGCTGACGCTGCGCGACGGCGTCGTGATGCACGACGGCACCACGCTGGACGCCGAGGACGTCAAGTTCTCGCTCGAACGCGTGATCGATCGCAAGGATCCGCGCTATCGCAGTGCCCACGGCCGGTTCTTCTACAACCTCAAGGGGGTCGATGTGGTCGATCGGCTTACCGTGCGAATCCATACGCACCGGCCGGATCCTCTGCTCGAGACACTCCTGTCGGCACGCAATGCCGGCATCACGTCGAAGGAGTATGTGCAGAAAATCGGTGCCGACAAGGCGGCGCTGTTGCCGGTCGGCTCGGGGCCGTACAAGGTCGACAGCCTGCGCCCGAACGAGGTGCTCGTGCTGAGCCGCCACGACAAGTTCTGGGGTCCGCGCCCGCCGTTCGAGCGAATCACCTACACGCGCATTCCCGAAGTCGCTGCGCGCGTAACGGCGCTCGTCAATCGCGAGGTCGACTTCATCGTGAACGTGCCGCCCGACCAGGAAGGCGCGGTCAAACGGGTGAAGGGCTTCAAGCTGGTTGGTGCGCCCTTGCCGGTGTTTCACATCTGGGTGCTCAACATGAGTCATCCCGTCATGGCGAACCCGGAGTTTCGCAAGGCGCTCAATCTTGCCGTCGATCGCGAAGCGCTGGTGAAGGGCTTGTGGAACGGCAGAGGCCTCGCGCCCAAGGCGCATCAGTTCAAGGAGTACGGCGAGCCGCTCTTCATGCCGGATCTCAACCACTACCGCTACGATCCGAAGGCAGCGCAGGCGCTGTTGAAGAAGGTCGGCTACAAGAACGAACAGGTCACCATCACCTTCTTTCCCGAGTACTACCTTTACGGCAACTACGCTGCCGTCGCCGTCGCCGACATGTGGAAGAAGCTCGGCATCAATGTGAAGATCCAGCAGAGCGAGCCTGCGTTCAGCAACGCCGACCATACCAAAGTCATGATCCAGCCTTGGTCGAATCCGCTCTACTATCCGGATCCGATGGGGGTCTTCGACACGCACTGGTCAGCCGAGAGCTGGGTCACCAAGAAGGGATTGTGGAAGCCCGATCTGCCGGAATGGGCGAGCACCTATGACAAGGCCCGCTTCTCGACAGATTCGAACGAGCGTCGTGCCGCCTATCGCAAGCTGCTGGAAATGGGCCAGGAGCTGAGCGGTTGGATCGTGCTCTACCAGCCGTACGAATCGTTCGCCATGAACGAGAACATCGAGTGGCGCATTCCGACAGCCCAACGGCCGTACGAGCTTACGTTCCGCGCCGGTCAGATAAGCTTCAAAGCGAAGTAGCTGCGGCGAACCGAGGAGGCGGTCCCGTCATCCATGCTGCACTTCCTGCTCTGGCGACTCGGCCGCGCGGCGCTCACGATCGCCCTCGTTCTGGTAATCTGCTTTGTCGCCGTGCGCGGGACGGGCTCGCCCGTCGACATCCTGTACCCCGAGGATGGGACGCCCGAGCAGCGTGCCGAACTCGAAAAGCAATGGGGGCTCGATCGGAGCCTGCCGGAGCAGTTCGCGGTCTACGTCGCCAACCTCGCCCGAGGCGAGTTCGGTGTGAGCATCATCGAGCGGCGACCCGTGATCGACGTCTATGCAGAGAAGCTCGCGCCCACCCTGCAGCTCGCCGGTTGCGCCCTCGTGATCGGCATCGCGGTCGGCATCCCGCTCGGCGTATTGGCCGCACTGCGCCGAGGTCGCGCCACCGCTCGGCTTGCCATGGCACTGGCATTCACCGGCTACGCCGTGCCCCATTTCATCATCGCCATCGTGCTCATTCTCGTATTCGGCTATCACCTCAACTGGCTCCCGAGCACCGGGGCAGCGACGCCCGCGCACTACATCCTGCCCGCGATAACGTTGGCGTTGCCTCTCATCGCAGCGATCGCTCGCTACATGCGCAGCACCATGCTCGATGTCATGAGTCAGGACTATGTCCGCACTGCGAGGGCGAAAGGGGTGCGTGAACCAAGAATCGTCGCTCTGCATGTGATCCGCAATGCACTGTTGCCCCTGATCACGGTCCTCGGGCTGGAAGTCGCGGGACTGATCAATGGGTCACTGATCGTCGAAACGGTGTTCTCTTGGCCGGGACTGGGCAAGGTGTTGACCGGTTCGGTCTCCCGGCGGGATTTCCCGGTGCTGCAGTTCGGCGTGATCGCATACTCGGCGGTCGTCGTGTTCATCAATCTTCTGGTGGACGTCCTCTATTCCGTGGCCGACCCGCGCGTGCGCGTCGAGGCATGAGGCACCATCCATGACGACAGCTGCGGACCCCACGGTTTCCCGGATTCCGGCTCCCGCGCCCGCCGCACCGGAGTTCGCGCTGCGCCGTCGGCTGGCCTTTCGGCGCATGCCGATCAGCATCAAGATCTGTTCCCTGCTCGCACTGGCTTTCGTATTCACCGCCCTCTTTGCGCCGTGGCTGACGCCTCACGACCCGGACGCAACGCAGATCCTGGCCAAGCTCAAGCCGCCGGCCTGGATGGAAGGCGGCGAGGCGGCCCATCTGTTCGGCACGGATCAGCTCGGCCGTGATCTGCTCTCGCGTTGCATCTACGGCGTGCGCGTAAGCGTGGGCCTCGCCCTGTTCGGTCTCATCGTGGGTTGCCTGATCGGAACGACCCTCGGTGTCGTGAGCGGGCTCCTCGGTGGTCATGTCGATCGCGCCATCATGATGCTGGTCGACGTATTCATCAGTGTGCCGAACCTGCTCATCGTGCTGGTCGGCATCGCCGCGTTCGGAACCGACATCGTCGTGCTCGTGGTGCTTATCGGCCTGGCGCGCTGGGAATCCTATGCGCGCATCGTGCGCGGGCAGGTATTGCAGGTGCGCGAAATGCCCTTCATCGAAGCGAGCCGTGCGCTCGGGGGATCGCACGCGTGGATCGCGATGCGCCATGTGTTGCCGAACATCGCAGGCCCGTTGATCGTGTTGCTGACGCTCAACTTTCCATCGATCCTGCTGCTGGAGTCGTCGTTGTCCTTTCTCGGCATCGGGGTGCAGCCGCCGACGGCCTCGCTCGGCAGCATGGTCGGCGACGGACGGGATCATCTGATATTCGCTTGGTGGGTGGCCGTTGCGCCGGCCCTCGTGATCGTCGCCATCACGTTCATCGTGCAGATGCTTGGCGACTGGTTGCGCGACGTACTGGACGTGCGCGTCGATGATTGAGACATCCGAAGAGCATCGTGGGCATGCGCCCTCTCGGGTGCTGGAAGTTTGCGACCTGCGCGTACATCTTGCGCACGAGGAGCGCGAGCTGGAGGCGGTTGCGGGGGTCAGCTTTCACGTCGATGCGGGCGAGACCCTGGCGCTGGTCGGCGAGTCGGGCGCCGGCAAGTCCGTGACGGCGCTGTCGATCATGCGGCTCGTGCGGGCGGGCGGCCATACCGCAGCGGTGCGTACCAGCGGACACCTCCGCTTTCGGAATGAGGCTGGCGAAACCGCCGATCTGCTGACATTGGACGATGAAGCCATGCGCGCCGTGCGCGGCCGCTCCATCGCCATGATCTTCCAGGAGCCGATGACTTCCCTCAATCCGGTGTTGCGGGTCGGCGACCAGATCGCCGAAGGCATTGTCGCTCACGATCGGATCGGCTGGCGCGCTGCGTCGGTGCGGGCCCTGGAGATGCTCGAGCTGGTGGGTATTCCCGATCCGCGCGCTCGGCAGCGAGCTTTTCCGCACGAGCTCTCCGGAGGGATGCGCCAACGAGTGATGATCGCCATCGCGCTTGCGTGTCGTCCCCGACTGCTCATCGCCGACGAACCCACCACCGCGCTCGATGTCACGATTCAGGGCCAGGTGCTGGACCTGATACGCAGACTCCAGTCGGAACTGCGCATGGCGGTGCTTTTCATCACCCACGATCTGGGTGTCGTTGCCCAGATGGCCGATCGAGTCGCGGTGATGTATGCCGGTCGCATCGTCGAGGAAGCTCCGGTCGAGGCGTTCTTCGAGAGCCCGGCGCATCCCTATTCGGCCGGGCTGCTGCGCTCCATGCCCAATCCGGATCCGCGGCGGCCGGCACAGGCGCTGCAGCCGATTCGGGGCACGGTCCCGAGTCTGGATCAGGTGCCGCCCGGTTGTGCTTTCCAGCCTCGGTGCGATCGCGCCGCGGGCGAGGATTGCACGCAAAGGCGCCCGGTGCTGGAGCCATTCGGCGAGCGACGTGCCGTGCGATGCTGGCGCCCTCACCCGGTGTTCACGACAGGAACCGGCAAGTGAGTTCAGACCCGCTCATCCGTGCCGAGTCGCTGACTACGGCCTTTACGGTCGGCCGGTCGTTCATGAAGCGCGCGGTTCTGCGTGCGGTCGACGAGGTCAGCCTGGATATTCGCGCGAACGAAGTGCTCGCGTTGGTGGGCGAATCCGGGTCCGGGAAGACGACGTTCGGGCGCTCGCTCCTGCGTCTGGTCGAACCCACGGCGGGCGCCATCTGGTATGACGGTCGCGACATTACCCACTTGCCGGGCGACGAGATGCGTGCGCTTCGTCGGCAGATGCAGATCGTGTTCCAGGATCCGTTCGCCTCCCTGGATCCGCGCATGAGCGTCGGCGAAATCGTCGGCGAGGGTCTGCGCATCCACGGCATGGGCGCAGCATCGGTACGGGCGCAGCGCGTGGCGAACGTGCTCGAGCAGGTGGGGCTGGGTGCAGACCACGCGCGCCGCTATCCGCACGCCCTCTCGGGCGGTCAGCGGCAGCGCGTCGGCATCGCCCGGGCCCTCGCGGTGGAGCCCCGCTTCATCGTCGCCGACGAGCCCGTGTCCTCGCTCGATGTTTCCATTCAGGCGCAGATTGTCCAACTCCTCGTCGAGTTGCGCCGGCGCCTCGGGCTGACGATGCTCTTCATCACGCACAACCTGGGTGTGGTTCGTATCCTCAGCGACCGGGTGGCCGTGATGTACCTGGGTCGGCTGGTGGAGATTGCGCCCACTGCCACGCTCTTCGAACGACCGGCGCATCCCTACACGCGCAGCTTGCTTGCGAGCATACCGTTGCCCGATCCCAAGGCGCGGCGACCGCTTGCCGCGCTCCGCGGAGAACTGCCGAGCGGGCTCAACCCGCCGAGCGGCTGTGTGTTCCGTACCCGGTGTCCGCACGCGATCGAAGCGTGCGCGAGCGCCCGCCCTGAACTGCGAGCACTCGGGCCCGGACATCAGGCGGCATGCTCACGACCTGAGATCACCGCGCTTCCCTTCCAAGGCTTTGCATAGGAACGAACGAATCATGGCAAGACCGGAAATGAACGTCCTGCTCATCGTCGTCGATCAATGGCGCGGCGACACCTTGGGTGCTTTGGGGCACCCCTGCGTACGAACGCCGAACATCGATCGGCTCGCCGCCGAAGGCGTGACCTTCACCCGGCACTACGCGCAAAGCTCGCCGTGCGGCCCGAGCCGGGCATCGATGCTCACGGGCCAGTACTTGATGAATCATCGGGTCATTACCAACGACACGCCGACCGCCGCGCATCGCAAGACGATGGCGCGGTTCATGCGCGAGGCCGGTTACGAACCCGCGCTCATCGGCTATACGACGACGGTACCCGATCCGCGCGTGGCGCATTCGAACGATCCGCGCTTCACGACCAACACCATCGCCGAAGGCTGGAACATCGTTCGCGACTTCGAGGGCGAGCGCGAGCACTACATGGCCTACCTGTCCGGACTTGGCTACGACATCCCGAAGAAGTATGTCGACATCTTCCAGCCCCCGCACGGAGCTGACGAATCGCTGAGGCTCGCCCCGTCTCCGATCAAGAAGGAGCACAGCGAGACGGCCTGGTCGATCGATGCCGCTCTCGATTACATCCGCATCCGCGCGGACGAACCGTGGTGTCTGCATCTGGGCACGTACCGGCCGCATCCGCCCTTCATGGCGCCGACGCCCTACGATGCGATGTACGATCCGGCCGCGATGCCGGCTCCGCTGCGCGCACCGAACCTCGCGGCAGAGAAGCGCGTGCATCCGTTGACGCACCTGCTGCTGGAACACGTCAAAGCATCGAATGCCGTGCGGCATTGGTCCGGACTCGCCTCGGCGATCGATCTCGAAGGCATCGCAAAGATCAGGGCTGCCTACTATGCGTTGTGCACCGAGGTGGACGATCATCTCGGGCGCGTGTTCGAGTTGCTGCGCGCGACCGGCCAGGACGAACGCACGCTCGTCATCCTCACGTCCGATCACGGCGAGCAGCTCGGCGATCACTTCATGGTGTCGAAGCGGGGCTACTTTCCGCAGTCGTATCACATTCCGCTGATCGTGCGCGATCCGCGCGCGGCGGCGAACGGCACGCGTGGGCGCAAGTTCGCTCACTTTACCGAGAACGTCGATGTGCTGCCGACGATCCTCGACTGGCTGGGAGAGCCCTTGCCGCATCAGTTCGACGGCCATACGCTCATGCCCTTGCTCAGAGGGGAAGTGCCCGGACGCTGGCGCAAAGCGGCACGGTACGAGTACGACTTTCGCGACATGGCGAGCCGCAAGGCTGCTGCCGCACTCGGCATCGATCCCGACGCGACGTCGCTGGCCTGCGTGCTCGACGACGACTACGCCTACATCCATTTCGCCGAATTGCCGCCGCTGCTATTCGATTTGAAGGCCGATCCGCACTGGCTCAACAATGTGGCTGAAGAAGCGCGCTATCAACCGGTCGCCCTGAAGTACGCGCGTCAAATGCTCGATTGGCGGCTCGCTTATGCCGACCGAACACTGACCGGGCTCGCGATCAGCAGCGACGGCCTCAGGGGGCATGCGTGAACGCGCCGTCGTTGCACCCGGTTGCGCGCCGGCTCACGAGCGTCCTCGGCGGCATGGCCCTCGCGGTCGCCATGTTTTCTGTGCCGCAGGCAGAAGCGCAACTCCTCGCTTCGGGGGATGTCGGCCCCGACGGGGCGGTGGTTTGGGTGCGGCCCGAGCGCAGCGGTACTTATCAGCTTGAAGTCGCCCTGGATGCGGCGTTCTCCAAGGTGCAGCAGCGCGTGCCGATCGCTGTCGGCGATTCGACCGGCTTGACCGGGCAGACCACGCTCAATGGCCTGATGGCCTCCACGCGCTATCACTATCGCTTGCGCGACGAGAAGGGGCCCTTGCCGGCCCGGGGTGTCTTCACGACAGCGCCGAGGGATGGCGTGCGGGCACCGCTCACGCTCCTCTTCGGCGCGGATCTCGGCGGGCAGGGTTACGGCCGCCTGCGGGCCGATGTCGGGTTGCCGGTGGACGGCTGGCCGATCTTCAAGCCCATGCTGGCCGAGAACGCGGACCTGTTTCTCGCGCTGGGTGACATGATCTACTCGGATCGACCGATCGGCACCAATGCGCCCGATCGGGAGTATCCCAAGGGCAACGACTACCAGATTCCGAAACCAGGGCCGGGGTTCGTTGCAGGGGTGGACGACTTCAGGCGCGATTGGCACTACCATCGCAGCGACCATCGTCTCGATGCCTTCTTGCGCGCTACGCCCATGATCGCGACGTGGGACGATCACGAGATCGTCAACGACAGTGGCGGGCCGGAGCTGGTGAAGGGCCCCAACGCGCAGGAGCTGGCACGCGATGCCCGACTGAGCCAGGGCGATCCGTCGCGGCCGCGAGGGGAGTTCATGCCCTGGAGCACGACGAAGGATCCTCGCGGCCGCCGCAAGTCCGTGTTCTTCAATCCCGAATTGTTTCGGGCGGGACGGCAGGCGATGTTCGAGTACAACCCCATTCGAGCCGAACCGGATCCCTCGGGGGCCTTCGAGCGTCGGCTCTACCGCAGCGTGCGCTGGGGCGCACATGCCGAAGTCATCATGCTCGACACGCGCTCGTACCGTGATCCCCGTTATCGAGTCGATAGCGATCAGTCGCCCAAGACCATGCTCGGCGAAGCGCAGAAGCGATGGCTGCTCGAGCGCCTGGAGAAATCGGACGCCACGTGGAAGATCGTGGTCAGCAGCGTGCCGCTGTCGGTCGAAGGCGGCAACGAGAAGGATCCGCAGGGGCACGGCTACCGCGATGCATGGGCAAACGTGACCCCGGACAATCCCTACGGCTACGGGCGCGAACTGAAGCAGATCGTCTCGCACATCCTGACGAAAGGAATCCGCAACGTCGTCTTCCTCACCGGCGACAAGCACTACTCGAACGTCTTCGGCTACGACCCGGATGCCGATGGCGTCATCGACTTTCACGAGATCAACGTCGGCCCGTTGCGCGCCGGTCGCGGTTCGGGGAAGCTGCCGTTCGATACCAGTCTGAATCCAACCCGGCTGTACACCGATGCGGGCAGTGCGGCATTCGTCTATGGGTGGGTCCGCATCGATCCGGCATCGGGCCGCTTCGAAGCGGAGCTGCGCGACGTGGACGGAGCGACGCGTTCGGGCTCTCGACTGGTGTTGAATCCGAGGTAGTGAATCGGGAGACGGCGTGGAGCGTGCTGCTCAGGTGCGAGCGGGCGCGATACGTTCGAAGCGTTCGATCGCTGCGAGCAGGCCCGGCGGCACGGGTGCCGACTTGCGCGTTCGTGGGTCGGCGTGAACGTAGACGAGTTCGCCGTTGACCAGCGCTTCGTCGCCGCGCCAGATCTCGAGGACGAAAGTCAGTGAACTGCGCCCGATGCGCGTGCAGCGGATGTATAGGTCGATCTCGTCATCGTAGCGTGCAGGACTTGCATATTCGACCACCGACCTGACGGTGTAGAGTTCGCCACCGGTCTCGGCGGTGGCTTGCGGATACGGCAGTCCGATCTGGCGCCAGTACTCCGTCACGGCAATATCGAAGTAGGTGAGATAGTGGCCGTTGAAGACGATGCCCTGCATGTCGACCTCGGCCCAGCGGACCCGCAGTCGGTGCGTGGATGCGAATTCTTCACGTGCCATGCGTATCGTCTCCGCGTCTGACAGGTTACATTGCCGAGGCTAGTGCCCCGGCAGGGCAGATGCCCAATGGGCGTGAGCCGCGGTCAGTGACTCTTGCCTGCGGGCACCGTCACCGGCAGCGGCACGACCTCGATGCCTTCTTCGCGCAGTTCGCCGACTTCCTGGACTGTGGCCATGCCGCGGATCTTGCGCTCGGGTGATTCGCCGTAGTGGATCTTGCGCGCTTCCTCGGGGAAATCCTTGCCGACATCCTCGGTGTTCTTGACGACGTATTCCACCACTTTGGCGAGCATGGCGGAGCGCAAGTTTGCGTATTGGGCTTGTTCGGGGGTGAGGGCTTGGGGCTCGGCCTCGGTGGGCTTGGGGCCGCGGTCGCTCGCGCCGGTGTTCACGTAGCTGGCAGAGGGCACTTTGACGACATGGCTGTCCCCGCACAGAGGGCACGCGATGATTCCCCGTTCGCGCTGCTGATCGAAGTCGGCGCCCGAAGAGAACCATCCCTCGAAGCGGTGATCGTTGGCGCACAGCAGATCGAAAACTTTCACGTGGAGAACCTTCCCTGAGGGCCCGATAGTAGCAGATGGCCATTGTCCCCAACCGGTAACGGCAGGGCAGGGCACTGGCTTGACCAGCTGCCGGGGACCTGCGTGCTATACTGATTTTACAACCATTCTGGCCTCTGACTGCTTCTGCGTGGCGGTTGCGAGGCGCGTCTTCCAAGTTGCTTTCCTTCGTCCGTGACATCGCGCGCGCATCGGGAGCGGTTTTCGCCGCGGTCTGGCTATTGATCCCGGTGGTGTCGCTTGCAGCAGAGAGTTATGCGCCCAAGGTCGGCCAGTCCGGCAAGGACGTCATCTGGGTGCCCACGCCGGAGCGTGCGGTGGAGCGCATGCTCGCCTTGGCGCATGTCGGCCCGGACGATGTCCTGATCGATCTGGGCTCCGGGGACGGCCGCATCGTGATCGCGGCGGCCAAGAGTCGTGGCGCCCGAGGCTATGGCGTGGATTTGAATCCGGATCTGGTGCAGCTTGCCGAGCAGCGCGCGCGCGAGGCGGGGGTGTCGGAGCGGGCGAAGTTCAGCGTCCGCGATATCTTCGAGGCCGATCTGCGTTCGGCAAGCGTCATCACGCTGTACCTGCTGCCCGAACTCAACATGCGCTTGCGCCCTGCGCTGCTTAAGCTCAGGCCGGGCACCCGGATCGTCGCCAACGCCTTCGACCTGGGTGAATGGGAAGCCGACGCGATCGATACCAGCACCGCGAGCATGCTGCGATTGTGGGTGGTGCCCGCGCCCGTGGCGGGACGCTGGTCGTGGTCGCTGCAGTCGAACGGCAAGTCGCAGCATTTCGAGCTCGACATGAATCAGCAATTCCAGCGCGTCAGCGGCGTGGTCGCCCTCGGGCAGCAGCGCTTGCGGCTGCGTAATCCCAAGCTGCAGGGCGATGCGATCAGCTTCGTGCTGCTCGAGCAGCAGCGCGTGAATCATGGCGTGCGCACCGATTACTTCGGCCGTGTGAAGGGCAACCGGATCGAGGGCGAGGTGACGAGCAGCGAAACCGGCAAGACGACGAAGTGGATCGCTGTTCGCCGCGGGTGAACGCCATGTCCTTCACCACGGGCGCGTTGCCGAATCATTCATCGTCTGACGTGGCGCACGTCGCGGCACAAGCCCAGGTGTCGTCGCCAGACGCAGTGAAGCATGCTCATGAACGGAGCCTGAAATGAAAGCACCCCTGGAAGGAATCCGCGTCGTCGACATGACCTCGGTCGTCGTCGGTCCGCTTTGCACGCAGATGCTCGCCGACTACGGGGCGGACGTGATCAAGATCGAAGCGCCGCCGGGCGGCGACATCGCGCGCACGATCGCCGGGCGCGGCGTCACGCCGCTCATGTCGGGCAAGTTTCTGCACCTGAACCGCAACAAGCGCTCGCTCGCGCTGGACCTGAAGAAGCCCGGAGGCAAGGAAGCCCTGCGCCGCCTGCTGCAGACATCGGACGTTCTGGTCTGGAACATACGGCCCCCGGCGATGGCTCGTTTGGGGCTCTCGTACGAGGATGTGAAAGCCATCAATCCGAAGATCGTCTACGTGGGAATGTTCGGTTTCGGCCAGGATGGGCGCTATCGAAACAAGCCGGCCTACGATGCGATCATCCAGGGCTCGGCGGGCGTCGCCGGGCTCAATCACCGGGCCTATGGCGAGCCGCGCTATCTGCCGATCGTGATGGCGGATCGCACGGTGGGTTTGATTGCCACGCAGATGATCCTGCTCGCCTTGTATCACCGCAGCATCAGCGGCGAAGGTTCGGCGATCGAGATCCCGATGTTCGAGAACATGGCGAAGTTCGTGCTCGAAGAGCACATGTATCTGCAGACCTTCGATCCGCCGCTGGGCAAGATGGGCGACCCTCGTCTCATGGATCCGAACGCAACGCCGCTCAAGACCAAGGATTCATGGATTTGCATCTCGGCCAACACCAACGATCAGGCGTTCGCGATCTTCGAGGCCATCGGCCGCCCCGAGCTGAAAGACGATCCTCGCTTCAGTACGGTCGCCGCTCGGTTCGAGAACGTGAAGGAATATTTCGCCATTCGCGCCGCCGGGCTGAAGGAGAAGACGACCGCCGAGTGGATGGAGATCCTCGATCGGCTCGATGTGCCTGCCATGCCGTACAACACGCTCGAAACCCTGATGGAAGACCCGCACCTCGCCGACGCGGGGTTCTTCCAGACGCTCGAACATCCCACGGAGGGCAAGGTGCGCAACATGCGCCTGCCCAACAAGACGAGTTTCAGCGCCCGCAAAGAGATCAAGGGTGCGCCCAAGCTCGGGCAGCACAGCATCGACGTGTTGCGGGATGCGGGTTTGAGCGAGGCCGACATCCAGGCACTGATCGATCAGGGAGGCGTCATCGATGGCCGCCTCGGCTGATCGCACACGACCGAGACACGGCTTCCGATGACGCGCAGGCGGTGCCTCGATAGCCATGCCTGAAGCTTCGAGCAAGACTGCGGCGCTGGCAAAGCGCGTCGGGTTGATTGCCGGGCCGGTGGCGGCCGTGTTGTGCTATCTGCTGTTGCCGGACACCTATATCGACACCGAGGGCCGAGAACTCGTCCTCGGCCACGCGGCCCGCGCGGCGCTTGCGATGATGTGCTGGATGGCGCTGTGGTGGATGACCGAGGCGGTCCCCATCGAGGCGACCGCGTTGCTGCCGGTGGTTGCGTTTCCCCTCCTCGGGGTGGCGACGCTGGGCAAGACGACTGCGGCCTACGGCTCAGACATCGTGTTTCTGTTCCTCGGCGGTTTCATCCTCGCCGCCGCCATTCAGCGCTGGGGGCTCGATCGGCGCATCGCTTTCCTTACCCTCAGGGTGGTGGGCACCCGGCCCGACCGTATCGTGGGCGGGCTCATGGTGGCAACGGCGTTCTTGAGCATGTGGGTATCGAACACCGCGACGGCGGCGATGATGGTCCCGATCGCGCAGTCGATCATTGCCTTGTATCGTGCCCCTCGCCAGGCAGGTGATGGCGGTCTGGACGATGACCGCGCACAGCGCAACTTCGCGCTGGCGATGCTGCTCGCGATCGCCTATGCGGCATCCATCGGCGGTCTGGGCACGATCGTCGGTTCCCCACCGAACGGCATCGCGGTACGCTTCATCGAGCAGACCTATGGCCGTGAGGTCTCCTTCGTGCAATGGCTCGTCATTGCGCTGCCGGTCGTGGTCGTGTTCCTGCCGCTCGCCTGGCTGTTGCTGACCCGAATATTGTTTCGCAGCGACTTGCGCGAAAGCGAGCACGGCCGCGATTGGGTCGTGCAGCAATGGCGGGCGCTCGGGCCGCTGAATCGTGGCGAGCGGATCACGCTCGTCGTCTTCGTGGGCACCGTGTTGTTTTGGATCACGCGTCCGTTGCTCAGCCAGTGGGCGATCGGCGGCCTCATGCCGCTTGCCGGGCTGAGCGATGCAGGCATTGCGGTCGCTGCCGCGCTTGTCTTGTTTCTCGTCCCGGTCGATCGCAAGGCCGGTTCGTTCGCCATGGACTGGCGCACCGCCCAGACCCTCCCCTGGGGGGTGTTGATTCTCTTCGGCGGCGGATTGGCTCTGGCGGGCGCGATCGAGGCCACCGGCGTTGCCGGATTCATCGGCAGTCAGGCCCGCAGCCTGGGCGGCTGGCCTGTGTGGGCCGTGCTGCTCGCCGTGGTCGCCGCCACGGTGTTTCTGTCGGAAGTCACCTCGAATACTGCGCAAGTCGCGACCATGATTCCGCTGCTTGCTGCGATGGCAGCGGGGCTCGGCGTCGATCCGCTGCTGTTGATCGTTTCGTGTACCCTCGCTGCAAGCTGTGCCTTCATGCTGCCGGTGGGGACGCCGCCGAATGCCATCGTGTTCGGTACCGGGCTGGTCACGATACCGCAGATGTGCAAGGCAGGCTTGTGGTTGAATCTTCTCGGCATTGCCATCATCACGGCGCTGAGCGTGCTGTTCTTGCCCGTAGTGCTTGGGCGCGTGATGAACTGAACCGTGAATGCGAATTTTCCCGATGCAGCAACGAACCCAACAATCCGGACACTGATCATGCACAACCTCGATGCCTCGCTCCAACTCGATCCCATGAACCCGGCGCCGCATGGCGCGGCGGCGGCCTTCGTCTGCCGTGCAAGCGACCACTACCGCAACGCGATCGGCCCCTTCGGCGGCTGGATCGCGGCGCTGCTGCTCAAGGGCGTGATGTCGGCGCCGGAAGTGCGTGGCGCTCCGCTCGCCCTCGATGCCTTGTTCATGGGCAGCATGGAGGACGGTTGGCTCGAAGTGCGCGTGTATCCGGTGCGACAGAATCGGTCGGTCGGCTTTTGGCGCAGCGAGGTCTGGCAGGCCGGGCGAATCTGCGCCCACGCGCAGGTGACGTTGTCCATGGCGAGGAACAGTCTCGTCCTGCAGGACGCGCGGTTTCCCGAGGTGCCGTCTCCGGACAAGGTGAAGGTTTACGACAACCCCAGAACACCCGTACCCTGGGTCGGCCAATACGTCTTCAAGCCGGTGAGCGGCGTATTGTTCTCGCGCGCCGAGACCATGGATTCGACACTGTGGATTCGAGATGCAGCGCCGCGCCCGCTCGACGCGATCTCGCTTGCGGCGATCTGCGATACACCGTTTCCCTCGCCGTGGATCCGCTTGTCCGGCCAAGTGCCGGTGTCGACGGTGACCTACTCGGTGTACTTTCGCGGTGATGCCGAGGATTTCGCGCAGGCCGGTAGCGGTTTTTGCCTGGTGGATACGCGGGCGAGTCTTGCCCGGGCAGGCTACGTGGATCAGTTCAGTTCGGTGTGGAGCGAGTCCGGGCGCCTGCTTGCGCAGACCCAGCAGATGCTTTGGATGGCGGATACGCAGCCAGCATAGCCAACCGTGCCGCTAGCGTTCACACCATGGATTACGCGCGCCGTGGCGTGGCCAAGAAAATCAATGCGCTCGCTGCGACGATTGCGCCGAGCACCGGGAACGCGACGCCATAGCCCCAAGTGGCTACAACGAAGCCGGTGAGGACAGGACCGATGGTTTGGCCGATGTCCATGATCGTTCGCAGCACCCCCACCGAAGCACCGAACTGACCCGCCTTGGCGAAGTCGGCGACCAGCGCCGAGGTCGAAGAGGTCACAGTGGCAAAACCGATTCCGAACAAGAGGCTCAATGTCGCTAGGCTCACGACGTCGCGCGCCAACGGCAGCGAGGCGACGCTGATTGCGACGAGCGCTAGGCCCGGCACGATCACGGCAGTGCGTCCGAACTTGTCGGACAGGGCGCCCATCAGCGGCTTGATCAACACGACGCTCACGAGCTGCACGCCCAGAATGACGCCGATCTCCCAGGCCGATATGCCCAGACTGAGCGCATACAGGGCGAGAAACGCTTCCACCGCGCCGAACACCAGGTACTGCGCAGCCTCGACGATGCTGATCAGCATGATCGGACGGCTTGCGAGCACGGTGCGCAACGCCGCGAAGAAATGTGGGAATGATGCGGGCTTGCGATTGATCGAGGACACTTCCGCGGGAAGCATCAGGCCGATCAGCCAGGCCAGCACGCCGCTCGCCGCGCAAGCCAGGTAGACCGAGTGGAAGCTCGCCACCGAGATGAGAAATCCGCCCAGAAACGGGGCGACTGAACGGCCGACGATCGTGACCGACGAATAGGTCGAAAGCATGGCGGCGCGTCGTTCCGGGTAGCGCTCGGCGATCGCCGCGGTTGCCACGGTGCCGAAGATCGCGGTGGCAAAGCCGTGGTAGAAGCGCACGGCCATCAGTTGCCAGCTATTCGTCACCAGCAGATAGAGGAACGGGGCAGTGGCGAACACGATCAACGAGGCGAGAATCACTCGCCGCTTGCCGATGAAATCCGAGATCGCGCCGGCCGGAAAGCTGATCAAGATGCCGGGCAGGGTCGAGGCAATGACGATCCAGCCGATCTCCCGCGGCGTCGCGCCCAAAGCGCTGGCGAACAGCGGCAGCACGGGAGTCTTCGACATCGTCGAGCTCAGAATGGCGAGCCCACCCATCGTGGCGATCAGGATGAAGAACTGGCGCTGCGTGGACAAGGAGGACAACGGCTTCACGCTCCCTTAAGTGTTGTTCTGCGCTGTGAGGTCGACGCCCGCGTCAGCTCAGCGGCACTCGCATCGAATCCTCGCCGGCGAAGTCTATGGATTCACGTAGCAGTAAGGCTACGTCACCCGACCGTGACGATGCCACTGTAATCGGACAAGCACAAAGGTTCACTGGTCCGCGATGTGCACGCAAGTCATCTCGACCAGCGTGTTCAGCCAATGAACGCGGCGAGCCGGTCGTTGAACGCAGCGGCGCGATCGTACTGCAACCAATGGGCTGCTTGTTCGATCATGCAGATCTGCGCGTGCGGCGCATGCTGCACGATCGCCTGCAGCTCGCCTGCGAGCCCGAATTGATGGTGGACATCTTCGCGCCCGATGAAAACCAGCGTCGGCTGCCGGACGCCTCGGAGGATGAGATCGGTGCGTATGCTCTGAGACACGACGCGCGAGACGAAGCGCGTCTGGCGCAGGTTCGCGAGCATCATGTTCACGACCTCGTCGTCGATCAGGCCGCGATTGAAAAGCTGTATCTGCCGCAGGCTCTCGCTTGCGCCGAGGCGCAGTCCCTTGCGTACGCTCAATTCGGAGAGCGCCTTTGTCAAGCTGGTTGCGATCGGCGACGTCGGGCCGATGCCGGGGGCATTTACCAGCGCAAGATGGCTGATCCGGTCAGGCTCGTCGCGAGCCGCGGCGCTGGCGACGATGCAACCGAAGGAGAATCCGGCAATGGCGGCACGTTCGATACCCAGCGCATCCAGTACGGCGCTGATGATGCCCGCGTATTGCTCGATCGAGTAGGGCGGCTGGGGATTGAAGGAGGCGCCGAATCCGGGCAGGTCGAGCGCGATCACCCGCCGGGTTCGCGCCAACACGCCGATATTGGCGATCCAGTGCGTCCATGAGCCGTGGCCGCCGTGGATGAGGAGCAGAACTGCACCGGCGCCTGCTTCCACGTAGTGCAGAGGCCCCTCGTTCAGTTCGATGCTGGCGTGCTGCAGCCCTGCGATTCGTGCTCCGGTATCGCGCTGGTAGCGCGCCTCAGAGCTCCGCAATCGTCTGCACCTCGATCAGATAGGCCTCGGCTGCGAGACGATCGATCACCAGCAGGGTGTTCGGCGGGTACTTTGCATCGCTGAACCACTGTGCGAACACGCGTTGCCGGAAAGCTCGCCACTTCGGAATGTCCTCCGCGCGCGTGAGATAGGTCGTGAATTGAACGACATCGCTCCAGGTTGCTCCGGCGGATTTCAGCGCTGCCTCGATGTTGAGGAAAACCTGAGCCGCTTGCGCGTCGAAGTCGTTCTCGCCCACGACTTTGCCGCTCGCGTCGCTCGCCACCATCCCGGCGATATAAAGTCGTTCGGCGGCGTTGCGCACGCGTGCGACGTGGGAGAAGTGGCCGGAAGGCTGTCCCAGTTCCGGCACGTTGTAGATGGATATGTCCGCCATGACGGCTGGCCTCAGGCGCGCGGCGCGGTTTCTCGAACCGAGTCGCGCGTCGACACCGTCGCGAACCACGCCTTAAGACGCGGGTGCGTGGCACGCCACTCGATGTCAGGGAAGCGGAAGTCCAGATAGCCGAGGACGCACGCAGCGCCGATCTCGCCGATGCCGAAATTGCCACCGAAATTTGGTTCGGCCTTCTCCAGGGTGGCCAATCCGCCATTGATCTTGGCGCGCTGGCCGTCGACCCAATCCTGCCAACGCAGCGCTTGCGGGCGAATGGCCAGTTCGTAGCGGGTCAGCACGGCGGCATCGAGGATGCCGTCGCAAAGGGACTGCATGCACAGGGACTGCCAGCGTGCCATGCCGCTCTGCGGAAACAGACGATGGCCGGCCAGGGAATCGAGGTATTCGCAGATGACTCGCGAGTCGTAGAGCGCACGGCCGTCGTCGAGCAGCAGCGTCGGAATCTTGACGAGCGGGTTCGCACCCGCCAGGTCGGCATTAGGCGCAACCGGCGAGACCGCAGTCTCGATTTCCCGCACCTGATCGGCGAGGCCGGCTTCGCGGACGACGATCCGGACCTTGCGGGCGAACGGCGAGGCGGCATTGACATTGATCTGCATGGATCGGCTCCTCGGAGTGTGGACAGGCGTCGAGCCATCCTAACCGTATCGACGTGCTCGGGCAACGGCGCTGGCAGGCCACCGACGCGCCTCGCGAGAGGTCAGGAAGCGGACGATCCCATATACTTTGAGGCCCGATCAATATTCGCCTTGGCATGGATAGCAAGATCAAGCCCTGGCTGCCTTGGATCTTGCTCGCCGCAGCGACGCTGTCCTCGCTGGCGCGCGGCGAAGATGCGGGGCTGGCCCGTTTGTTCGCCCAGCACGGCATCGAAGGCACGTTGGTCGTGGCGTCCGTGCGAACCGGTCGGACCGTGATCCATGACGAGGTTCGTGCCGCTCAGAGATTCTCTCCCGCCTCCACCTTCAAGGTGTTCAATACGCTGATTGCGTTGGAGGAGGGTGCGCTGGTCGGTGGGCAGAGCGTATTGAAGTGGGATGGGCGCCAGCACGATTTTCCCGACTGGAACCGCGATCAGACGTTGGAAAGCGCGTTCAAGGTCTCCTGCGTTTGGTGTTTCCAAGCCCTCGCGAGTCGGGTAGGGGCGCAAAAGTACGGCACCTATTTGCGGGACGCGGCCTACGGGGTGTTGCGCGAGCCGTTCGATGCAACCACGTTCTGGCTCGATGGTGCCTTGCAGGTCAGTGCCATCGAGCAAATCGAGTTTCTGAGGAAGCTGCACTCGCGCCAGTTGCCGTTCAGCGCGGGAACGTACGAGACGTTGCGAGCGCTCATGCTCGTGCAGAGCGGGCCCGACTTCGCCGTGCGAGCAAAGACCGGCTGGTCGGCGAGGACGAGGCCCGAAATCGGCTGGTACATCGGGTACGTGGAAGCGGCGGACGATGTCTGGTTGTTCGCGCTGAACATCACGGTGCGAAACGCAGCCGATCTGCCGTTGCGGCAGAAACTGACGCTGCAAGCCTTGCGCGCGCAGGGCATCCTTCGCTGACAAGTCCGGAACTACAGTGGCCAAAAAAAAATGCCGGTTCGAATGAACCGGCATTTTCGAGGGAGGCCTGATTACTTCTTCGGCTCCGGCTGCTCGATGAAGCGCTCGCGCACTCGCAGCAATCCGCCCAGCGTCTTCGTTTCGACGATGTAGACCCACTGATTCATGGTCTTCTCTCGCGCCAGCTGCGCTTCGAGGCGCTTCATTCGCTCCTCGTGTTCCTTGTCGCGCTTGGCCTTGTCTTCCGGCGTCTCGTCCTTGCGGGGCACCCGCTCGGTCTTCTTGAACTCGCCGGTCACTGCCACCGTGAAGTACATGTGGGTGTCGTCGTTCGGCTTGGGCGCGATCCTGATTGCGTAATTCCAGCCGTCGAACGTGTCGATGTTGATGCGGGTCGCGCGCTCCAGCGCTTCCGGCTTCATCGGCGCCACGTCGACGAACGCAAGTTGGTAGAGCGCATTGGTCGTGGAGAGTGCGGCCGAGATATCGGTCTTCTGGCCGGGTTTGGCACCCTCGAGCACGAAATCGCCCATCTCGGAGTCGCGTGCCAGTGCGTAGCTTGCCTCGGGCACGCCGCTGTCGAGTTCGATGCGCTTGACGCTGTCGACCCGGATGAACTCCTTCGAGATCCACTTCACGGGCTTGGGCTCGATGTTGTTCATCGGGTCGGAGACGACCAGCACCGTCTTGAGGTCGGATCCGACCAGCAGGTAGCGCCCGTCGGGCTGGCCCTTGTCGAACCCCTTCACTTGCAGCGGCGGTTTGCCCAGGTGCTTCTTGCCCAGGAACAGCGTGGCGAGCGGCTTGCCGTCCTTGCCGCGGAACTCGAGCAAGGTCGAGGCGCCTTCCTTGGCATCGGGCGCAGCTACATCGACGCGCGGGCGCTGCTCTTCGCTGATCGGCTCGCTCTGGACGACTTTCCATTCGCGTGCCTTGAAGGTCAGCTCGGACACCAGCGGCGGATCCGCCGGGTAGCCGCCCCGCTCCTTGATGCCCCACACCTTGCCGTCGTAGACGAGGTTCAATTCCTCGTCCTTGTGCTTGATGTGGATGTGCGCGATATCGCTGACCTGCAACTCGGGCAGCACTTTCTGGCCGAGGCGCGAATCCTGACGCTGCCAGGCCTCCGTATCGCGCTTGAACATGGTCACGCCGATGCCGCCGATGACCAGCACCAGTATCAGAAGGATCAGGAGATGCTTGCGGCTCATGGCCTCACCTGCCTCTTACGCGCCAGCGCGAGCCCTGCTCCGATGAGAATGACGAGCAGCGGAATCGCGCCGATGTTGACGACCTTGGTCCAGAACTGAAGAGACTCCGCATCCTGACGAAGGTTGCGGCGCAGCTCCTTCAGATCGCGCTTCGTTTCCGTCGAGCGCTTGCGGAAGTTGTCGACCTCCACCTGCTGCTCGGGCGAGAGCACGATGGGTCCCGTGTCCCGGGCCTCACCCCTGCGCTTCTGGATGTCTTCGAGCTTCTTCTGGGTTTCCATCAGATCGTCCTCGAGTTCCTTGATCTTGCCGAGGTACGCTTCCTGAGCCTTGGACTCCATTTCGCGCACGACGGTTAGCGGGCGCGTGAACGCGGCGCGGCTGCGCAGGTTGATCAGGTTCTTGTCGGATGCGAGCTGCTCCACCAGGCTTTGCGCCAGGTTGAGGTTGCCGTTGCGCGGCACGATGACGCGCTGACCGAAGACGTCCTGGATATCGACCGCGGCATTGTCCGTGAGCATGTCGGCGTCGGCCACCAGAACGACGGTGCCTTCCTCCTTGCTTTCCTTCAAATGCGGCTCGGCCGCTTCGGGTTTCTTCGCTTCGCCGTCCTTGGCCTCGCCTTCCTTCTTCAGCTCGGCGTAGGGATCCTTCGGCTTGCCGTCCGGATAGGCGCTCTTGAACTTGCCGGTGAGGCGGATCGCAAGCGGCTGCTCGGTGTTGGTCGGCTCGAAGCCCTTGGTCGAGGGCTCCCCGGTCAACGTGGCGATGATGAGATCGACCGGCATGTTGTTGGGCGAGCTCTTGGCCAGGACGGTCATGTTGAGCCCTTCCGCCGGCTTGCCCTTGAAGTAGCCGCCGAAGGCGTAAAGCAGTGTGCCGACCTGGCTCGTGACCGGGTCATCGGCATTGAGGGCGCCGCCGGTGAGGTTGAGCAGGGTGGGCAGCAGGCGCGGACCTTCACCGCTGCCGTAGGTCAGGTCGGCGAGCACCTTGGACATGTCCATCTCGAAGCCCCAGCTCTTCATCAAAGTGTGGAGCGAGGACTGTCCGGCTTGCGTGCCGCCGAGCGGGTTTTGCATGTCACGCTGCTGGTCGAAGTACATGAAGGGATCGACGAAGGCGATCACCTTGCCGCCGCGCATCATGAACTGATCGATGGCGTACTGCGTGATGTCGGTGATTTCACGCGGATGCACCACGAGAAGCACCTTGACGTCGGCATCGATCTTCTCCGCAGTCATGGCGACTTCCTTCAGTTCGAAGTCGCGCTTGAGTTCCGAGATCAGCACCCAGGGCTCGGTCAGGCCTTTTTGCTCCTGCATGGCCAGGGGAGAGAGGCCGCGGCCGAATACAGGCACCGCGCTCATGACGCCGATCACTGGCTTCTTGACTGTAGACACCCGGGCGACGGCGCGCGTGAGGTCGTATTCGAGCAGGCGCTCGCGCTCGGGCGTCAGCACGGGAATCGCGACCTTGTCGTCGAGTTGGCTGATGGCAAGACCGAGGTAGAACTTCTCGCCCGTATTGAGCATCTGCCCTTCGATGCCGTCCAGCGTGGCCGACTCTTCAGCGTCCGAGTCGGGCTGCGGGTTGTACTTCTCCACGATGACCTTGCCGCCGGACACCGAGCGGAATTCGCCCAGCAGATCCTCCACGCGCTGAGCGAAGGTTCTCAGCGCCACCGGCGTCGCTTCGCCCTGCGTGTAGTAGAAGCGGATCTTCACCGGCGAATCGAGCTTGGTGAGGATGGCGCGCGTGCCTTCCGAGAGCGTGAACACCTTGCCTTCGGTGAGATCGATGCGCGCGCTCACGGGCGACATGATGTAGTTGACCGCGATCAGGATGAGCGCGAGCGCGACCACCCCGGCAGTCGAGTAGAGGAAGGTTTCCAGTCCCTTCTTTTGCATCGTCGGTTCCTCCTCAACCAGCGCGCAGGCCGCGGATGATGACGCCGGTGGTGAACAGGGCGAGGCCTATCACCGAAGCAAAGAACACGACGTCACGAACATCCACGATACCGCGCTGAAACGCATCGAAATGTGTCATCACCGAGAACGAGGCGACGACCTGAACGACCTGGGGGCTCGCCCACTGCGACAGAAGATCGGTCACGGGGTTGTAGCCGCACAAAATCAGGAACAGCAGGATCAGTACCGACAGAATGAAGCTGATGACCTGGTTGCGCGTCATGGCCGACGTCATGCAGCTCACGGCGAGGTAGGCGCCTGCCAGCAGCACGCTGCCGACGTAGCCCGAGGCGATGACGCCGTTATCGGGATCGCCCAGCCAATTGACGGTGATGATGACCGGGAAGGTCAGCGCCAGCGCCAACGCCAGGAACAGCCACGAGGCGACGAATTTGCCGACGATGGCTTGCCAGGTCGCGATGGGCAGAGTCAGCAGCAACTCCAGGGTGCCCAGACGGCGCTCTTCGGACCACAAGCGCATGCCCACGGCGGGAACCAGGAACAGATAGAGCCACGGATGCCAGGTGAAGAAGGACACCAGCGAGGCTTCGCCGCGCTCGAAGAAATTCCCCACCGTGAAGGTGAAGAATCCGGTCAACAGCAGGAAGATCACGAGAAACACGTAGGCTACGGGCGATACGAAGTAACCCGCGAGTTCACGCTTGACGATGGTTATGACACCGCCGCTCATTGACGAGCCTCCTTAATCGTGTCGGGCAAGGTGATCGAGCGGAACACCTCGTCGAAATGGCCTTCTTCGGTGCGCAGGTCTTCCAGTTGCCAATGGCGCTGGCTGACCAGTTCCATCACCGCGCGCACCAGAGCGGGTTTTTGATCGGGGGAGTCGGGATGCGCGCGCACCACCGACTGTTGCGGCGTCTCGCTGAGCGTGTCGACACGGACAACGAGATCGATCGAGGACAGGGCTTCGCTCAGTTCGGCGGCGGTCACGCCTGAAACGACCACGGAAACCGCGCCGGCCAAATGAGAGCGTCGGCGCAATTCGTCCGGCGTGCCGTTGGCGACGATCCTGCCGCGGTCGATGATGATCACGCGCGAGCAGGCGGCGTCGACTTCTTCCAGGATATGCGTGGAGAAAATGACCGCCTTGTTGGTACCCATGCGCTTGATGAGATTGCGCACCTCGTGCTTCTGATTCGGATCCAGGCCATCGGTCGGCTCGTCCATGATCAGGATGTCGGGATCGTGGATGATCGACTGCGCGAGGCAGGTGCGATGCCGATAGCCTTTCGACAAGGTGTCGATGGTCTGGTAGAGCACGTTCTCCAGCATGCACAACTCGACAGCCCGGTTCACGGCGCGTTTGCGGGCATCACCGGTGATGCCACGCATCTCTGCGGTAAAGCGCAGAAAGCCCTGCACCGTCATGTCGGCATAGGACGGCGCATTCTCCGGCAGATAACCGATCAGACGCTTGGCCGGTATGGGGTTGGTGAGGATGTCATGACCACCGACGCTGATGCGTCCCGCCGTCGGTGGGATGAAGCCCGTCACCATGCGCATGGTGGTGGACTTGCCCGCGCCGTTCGGCCCAAGAAATCCCAGCACCTCTCCTCGCTCCACACTGAATGACACGTCATTGACGGCGATCTTGGGGCCGAAGTTCTTGATGAGGTTCTCGACCTTGATCATTGTGTTCCCCTCTTTGTATTGACGACGCTAGCCCGTTCGTCGGTGTCGCGATCGTCGACCGTCGGCTTGCAATTCCGACCCTGCGCGCGCTCCTCCGCGCTCACGCGATGTCGATCTAGCTGCTTGAATAATCGCAAAAACTGCAGAAGGCGGCGAAGTCTACACGAATAAGCGAAGCATCGCCAAGATATGGCCTGCCGGTGTGAATACAAGGCCTGAACGGCCGAAATTCTTCACCTGTGCTCGCGCCCGCGGCGAGGCAGCGTCCCTGGTGGCTGCATGCCTATAATCGCCGCCTGCATCCCACACTAATCAGCGGAGAATCCACATGGCCAAACGCGGCGTCGCCATCATCGGCGGCGGCATCATGGGCGGCGACATTGCAACCAGTTTTGCAGCGGGGGGCTGGGATGCACACGTCATGAGTCCCTCGCCGAAGACCCGTGAGGCCTTGCCGGGGCGGGTGAGCAAGGGTTTGGAGCGCCTGGGCGCCGGGGCTGGGTGCGCCGCCGCGGTGCAAGCCCATGCCGCGCTGACGGACATCCCCTGGCAGGGCGTCGATCTGTGCATCGAGGCGGTGACCGAGGATCTCGCGCTCAAGCACAAGGTGTTCTCGGCGGTGGAGGCGTTGGCGCGCCCCGAGATTCCCCTGGCGACCAATACTTCGAGCTTTCCCGTCACGGAAGTGGGCAGACATCTGAAGACGCGATCCCGGCTTTGCGGCGCGCACTACTTCATGCCCGCGCACCTGGTGCCGCTGGTCGAGGTCGTCTGCGCCGAGTTCACGGCGCCGAAAGTGGCCGAAGAAGTCGAGGCCATCATGACTTCGGTCGGCAAAGTGCCGGTCATGGTGAAGAAGGACATCCCGGGCTTTCTGGCCAACCGGATGCAGCACGCCCTGTTGCGGGAGGTGCTCTGGCTGCTGGAGAACGACATTGCGACCCCGGAGGGCATCGACGCGGCCGTTCGGTACGGCTTCGGCTTCCGCTTCATCGCCTGCGGCCCGCTGATGCAGAAGGAAATGTCGGGCTGGGATACCAACTTCTATGCGGGCAGCACCATCTACCCCAGTTTGTCGAACGCATCTGCGCCGCCGAAGATGCTCAAGGACATGGTCGAGCGCGGCGCGATCGGCATGAAGACCAAGCAAGGCCTGTGGCCTTGGACGGACGACGCCATCGCGCGCGAAAAGTCGCGCTACGAACAGGCGCTGCAGGCCGGGTTCAAGATCCTGCAGGCCGAGAAGAAGTAGTTTCGAACGGGGACAGCCTGGCTTGGCTGTCCCCGACCGCGTCAGCCTCGCTGGCTGGCGTAGGTCCCGCGGCCGACCGCCAACAGGCGGCCCTGCTCGTCCATCACGTCGATGTCGATGACGGCCGACGTCTTGCCGGCGCGCCGGACACGGGCGATGCCCACCACCGAATCGCCGATCGCCGGACGCAGGTAGTCGATGCGCAGGTTCATGGTGGGCACACCGCCGCCCACCTGCATGCCGATGGCGAAATCGCCGACCGTGTCGATGAACGAGGCGAGCGGGCCGCCGTGAAACTGCTTCGTTCCCAGGCGGCGCTCGAGTTCCGGCCTGAGCGGCATGCGCACTTCGAGTTCGCCCTTGTCGTGATCGAGCGCGATCACCTTGAGGCCGAGGAAGGAGATGAAGGGCGAAGCATCGAAGATGGCCTGTACGCCCGCTACGTCGAGTTTCTGGGGAGTCGATTCGCTCATGGTCAGATCGCCTTCACCACGACTTTGCCGAACACCTCGCGCTCTTCCAGCAGGCGAAAGGCTTCGTTGACTTCTTCCAGCGGCAATTCGCGATCGATGGTCGGTGTCAGTCGCCCGTCCTTGATCATGTCGAGCAGCAGATGGAGGTCTTCGCGCATCCAGCCGTTGGAGCCGAGCACCTGCAATTCGAAGGTCCAGATGAAGCGCAGATCCTCGACCGGATCGTAGCCCGCGGTCGCACCGCAGGTCAGCAGCCGGCCTTGCCGGTGCAGCGCGCGCAAGGATTTCACCCACGTGTCGCCGCCGGTGAAGTTGACGACCACGTCGACGCCGCCTTCGAACTTGCGCCGATGCGGCTTGCCCCATTTCTCGTAGGCCCATTTCACGAAGTCCTGCTTCGTGTAATCGATCAGATGATCGGCGCCGAGTTCGGCCAGGCGCTTGAGCTTCGATTCGCTCGAGGCGCAGGCGATCACCTCGCAGCCGGCGAGTTTCGCCAGCTGCACGCAGCAGGTGCCCACGCCGCCCGATGCGCCGAGGATGAGCACGCGCTCGCCCTTGGCGATCTTGCCGATGGTATGCATCATGCGCACGGCCGTGCCGTAGGCGACCGGCAGGCAGGAGGCGGCTTCGTAGGAGACTTCGGCGGGCAGTTCGACCAGATGATGCGCCGGCACCGCGCAAAACTGCGCCAAACCGCCGGGGCGCATCTCACCCAGCAGGCCGCCGAAGTTGACGCGATCCACCGGGTCGACCATCACGCGTTGACCGACGCGCCAGCCCTCGACGCCTTCGCCCACTTCGACGATCTCGCCGGCGAAATCCAGCCCCATGATGCATGGCATCGGCACCTTGATTCCGGGCATGCCGCGGCGGGTGAAGATGTCGTGGTAGTTCAGTGTCGCCGCCTTCACGGCCAGGACCACCTCGCCGGCTGCCGGTTTGGGGTCGGGATAGTTGTTCTCGATCTGGATCGAACCCGGTCCGCCGTGTTCGCGTATAACCGCCGCTTTCATTTGTCGTTCTCCTCAAAAAAATGCAGGGTCGCACCGCAGCCCTCGGCCGGGTCCACCCAGATGCCATCGCGCTCGTCGATCGAGACGCCGCGTTGTAACAGCAATTGACGTGTTGCGGCCAGCGACTTCACCCGCACGCCGAATCCCACTGCCGCGGGATGACCTTCCGCAGCGGGCGTGCCGCAGCGAGCTGCCCACTGCGCCGCATCGAAGACATGCACGCTGCCGCGCGTGAGCCCGACCAAGCCGTGCCCCGGCGTGAGGCGCTCGGGCCGTGTGCCAAGGATGCCGCCGAGCTTGGCACCGAGCGCGTCGACGTCCTCGCTGCAAAAGTAGACATGCTCCAGAGCCACCGCGCCGTTCGGATGGTCGAGCAGATGCGGCTGCCAGAGCACGTCGCGCGTCAGGTGCTCGATGTAGAGAAAGCGCGCTTCCGGATACGGGCCGCGATCCAGATAGATGTTGCGAAAGCGCGCGCGGCGCACGGCTTTGTCGTCGGGACCGTAGGCCGCATCGCGTTCCAGCGCACGGGGGGCTTCCACGGGAACACCGGCCTTGCTCAGTGCCTGGAAGGTCGCGTCGGCATCTTCGCAGCCTAGCGCAACGATATGAAGGCCTTCGTACCGCGCGACCATGTCCTTGACCGAGCTGTAGCGGCTGGGGTCGGTGAGCCCGAGCACTTCGATGTAGCCCGTGCCGAGCATCGCGCAATGATTGCCCGAGCCCCAGGGCACGATCGGGGCGCCTGCGCTCGGTGAGCCCGAATGCATGCTGCGCGCGGTGAGGCGAAAGCCCAGGCGCTCGTAGGCCGTTCGGCCGCGCTCCAGATCCTTGACGCCGATACCGACGTGGTCGAGCTTCAGATCAAGCATGTTGGACGAGCCTCATCACGAATCCGTTGGTCGCGCCCGGGGGCAGCCAGTGTTCGTCGCCGCTGCGCCGGACGTCGATGCCGCGTTGCTCGAGCAGCGTGAGGGTTTGGGCGAGGTCGAGGAAGGAAATCGTGATCGCGGCAATGCAGGGGGCGGGGGGCTGCCAGCCGTAGCGACGCTGGAACTCGCCCGGGCTTTGCACTCGGGCGATTGCGTCGAGCGCTTCGACCCGCGCGACCACGTTTGCATCGTCGGTGACGATGAGCGCCTCTTCGAGCGCCTGCGCCCCGTTCTCGTGCTGCATCAGTTCGGGCTGCCAAAGCAGTTCCGGGGTTTGGTGCTCGATGACGATGTAGCGGCCCTCGGGACAGGCGCTGTCCCGCGAGAAGATGTTCCGAAAGCGCATCGTGCGCGCCTCGCCTCGGTAGGTTAGCGTGCGCTCACGCTCGACAGGTGGCGCCAGGAACGGTGCTTTGTGCCGAAGTCTCGCAAAGGCTGCATCGGCCTCGGTACAGCGCAGAGCCAGTAGGTGCAGACCTTCGAAGCGGTTCAAAAAGCTCCGCCAGGGGTTGTAGGCCGCGGCATCGACCGTGCCGATGAGTTCGAGGTAGCCGCGGCGCAGGATCGCGCAGCGATTGGCGGTTGCCCAAGGCTGCATCTGGGCCTCGCCTGGCACTGCGCCGCGTTGCCGGCTGAGCGGCGAGAGCGCGAACCCGAGCCGCTCCCAGCGGCTGGCGGCCGCGGCGAGATCGTGCGTGATGGCGCCGACGTGGTCGAGCGCGAGTTCAGCGGCCTGCGTCACCGGCCTCACTGCCACGCCATTGTTGCAAGGCGAGCGCTGCCAAGATCTTGCGATCCACCTTGTTCGTGCCCGCCAGCGGGAACTCGCCCATGAACGTGACTTGCCGGGGATGCTGATAGGCGGGCGCGTTGGAAAGCGCGTATTGCTTGACGTCGTCTTCGGTGAGTGCGGCGCCTGGCCGGGGAATCACGAAGGCGAAAGGCTTCGCGCCCTTGATCTCGTCGGGCACCGCGACGACGCAGGATTGCATGATGTCGGGGTGCGTTTCGAGCATGTGCTCGACCTCGCCGGGATAGATGTTCTCGCCGCCGCAGACGAACATGTCGTCGGCGCGACCGACGAAGAAGTACGCGCCCTGATCGTCGCGCCGGAAGACATCGCCCGAGATGTACCAGCCGTCGGTTGTCAGCACCTCTGCCGACTTCTGGGGAAGGTTCAGATAGCCCTTCATGTTCGCGGGGGTGCGTATCCAGAGCACGCCCTCGTCGGCGTCGCAGCCGTCGGCGTCGACCAGGCGCACCTCGACACCAGGCATGGGCCAGCCCAGCGCGATGTCGGGCTTCTTCTTGCCCTCGGGCGACGGACCGAACATCACCGGCCCGGCTTCGGTGGTGCCGTAGGAGTTGAGGACCGTCGCCGCCGGGAACACCCGCCGAACGTCGTCGACCAGTTTCTGCGTAATCGGCGCCGAACCCATGCGCACGGTGCGCACGCTGGACAAATCGGTGCGGGCGAGCGTTTCCTTCTCGCGCACCGCCATGGCGATCATCGTGGGCACGGACGTCACCCATGTCACGCCGTAACGACCGATCGCTTCGATGTAGTGGCGCGCGTCGAACTGCGGCATCAGAACCATGCTCGCCTGGGCTGCCAGCGCGAACTTCGCACTGCCGAGGGCGTTCATGTGGAACAAGGGCGCGGCAACGAGCAGCCGCTGATCCTTGAAGGGGCCGGGGGCGATGCGCGAGCGCACCGTCCACAGATGGCCTTCGTGATCGAGCGGCACGCCTTTGGGCCGGCCGGTCGAGCCCGAGGTGTAGAGAATCATCGCGATCGCGCCGGGATCGGGATGGACGGTGTCGAACTCGGGCGGACCCAGGAAGCCTTGCCAGTCGGACTCGAACTCGACCGTGGGCATGCCGGCGGGCAGCAAGCTGCGGCGAGCCGCATCGCAGAACACCAGGCGCACGTCTGCATCCTGCAGAACGAACTCGATGGTCGCACGCGGAAACTTGTGATTGATGGGCACGGCGACCAGCCCGGCCCGCATGCTGCCGAAATACGCCGCCAGGAACTCGGCCCGGTTGGCCGCCAGGATGCCGATGCGCTGCCCGGGTGTGAGGCCCTTTCTCCTGAGCCCGTTGGCGACGGAACGCGCAAGGCGATCCATGTCGCCGTGGCTGTAGTGCACCGGCCGCTCCCAATCGAGGCAATCGATCAGCGCGGTGGCGGCGGGGTCCTGCGTAGGGGCGACCAAGTCGCCGAGATTGAACAGCATAGTCGAACGTGGGTTGTCTGGGTCAGCCGGCGATCGCAGAGCCTCGTGCTGTCGGCGGTCGCGCTGGAGCGCAGGACCACCGGCCCTCGATGTGATCTGCCGGACGCAATGTCGGCGGCCAGTGTAACCGCTTGCGTTGTGCTTTGCCACGAAGGGGGATCGGCTGGACCTCACGGTGCGCGGGCGATGGCTGCGCACCCTGGCTGCGAGTTCTTCGATGGGCGTCGCGCATCGTTCCTATCGAGATCAGCCGATTTGGGTCGTTAAGGCTCGCAATGCGTCATCATGCTCGCCTGATCGCAGGCAGCGCTTCGCGATGCGGAGATGGCGATCGCAGTGACGTCCGAACGGCTCGCCCGATGAACGAGATTCTCTGGAGAGGAAAACAACGATGGAATGGATCTTCCTGGCGGCTGTCGTGGCCGTGGCCGGTTACGGCATCGTCATCTACAACGGCCTGGTCGCCTTGCGCAATCGGGTCAAGAACGCTTTTTCGCAGATCGACGTGCAGTTGCAGCGTCGCTACGACCTGATTCCGAATCTGGTCGAGACCGCCAAGGGTTACCTGGCGCACGAGCGCGGAACGCTCGAAGCCGTGATCGCGGCACGCAACCAGGCGCAAGCCGCTGCGGGACGCGCGAGCGCTGGCGCAGCAGGCGCCATCGGGGAGTTGGCCGGGGCCGAGGCCGCGCTGGGCGGCTTGCTGACACGCTTCTTCGCCCTTGCGGAGGCCTATCCCGACCTGAAGGCCAATCAGAACATGGCGCAGTTGCAGGAGGAACTTGCCAGCACCGAGAACCGAGTCGCCTTCGCGCGCCAGGCGTACAACGACGCGGTCATGGGCTACAACACCAAGCGGGAGCAATTCCCCGATTCGGTCGTTGCCAATACCTTCAACTTCGCGGCTGCCGAACAGTGGCAATTGGAGAGCGCGCAAGCGCGCACCGCGCCGAAGGTGAGCTTCGGCCAGTCCTGATCGAGATCGGGCACGATGGACTTCTTCGCAGCGCAGGACCGCGCGCGACGCGCGAGCCGCTGGCTGTTGCTGTGGTTTTTCCTGGTGGTGGCGGCCACCATCATGCTGGTCTATCTGGTCATCGCGCCGCCACTGGCCGGCCAAGGCGCCAGCCTCTGGCGGCCGGGGTTGTTCTTTCTCGTTGCCTTCAGCGTCGGCGGCGTGATCCTCGGCGGTTCAGCCTGGAAGGTGGCTGAGCTCGCCGCTGGCGGGGGTGCGGCGGTCGCCCATTCGTTGGGGGGGCGGCTTGCGACGCGCACGAGCGCCGACCCCGCGGAGCGGCGCTTGCTCAATCTCGTCGACGAGATGGCCCTGGCCGCCGGAATTCCGGCTCCGCCGGTGTACGTGCTCGAGAACGAAAGCGGCATCAATGCCTTCGCCGCCGGCGCCCGAGCGCAGGAAGCCGTCGTCGCCTTCACCCGAGGCGCACTGGAGAAACTCACGCGCGATGAGATGCAAGGCGTGGTCGCGCACGAGTTCAGCCACATCCTCAACGGCGACATGCGCCTCAATCTGCGGCTCATGGGCGTTCTGCACGGCCTTTTCATGCTCGCTACCGCCGGGCGGCTCCTGCTCAGAAGCGGCGGCGGTCGGTCGTCGGGCAGGAACCGAGGCGGCCTGGTCGCGCTGGGTGTTGCGCTGATCGTCGCGGGCTACGTCGGCGTGCTGGCCGGACGGTTGCTACGCGCCGCCGTCTCGCGTCAGCGGGAGTTCTTGGCCGATGCATCGGCTGTGCAGTTCACCCGCAATCCAGCGGCCGTGGCCGGCGCCTTGCGCAAGATCGCGGGAGAAGGCGCCGGGCTCGTCCATGCGCGCGCCGATGAGGTGAGCCACATGCTGTTCGATGCCGGGCGCAGCTTCGCGGGCTGGTTCGCCACGCATCCGCCGTTGCCCGAACGCATCCGTCGCATCGAAGGTGGCGTGGGGTTCGTCGCCGTGCCGCCGACCATCGCGCCGTTGCCCGGTCTTGCGGCGGTCGCGAATGAAACGCTCGCGACAGCCTTTGCTGTCACGCCACCGGTCGCGATCCCAGCCCCGCAGGCCTATGCGCAGCGTATCGGGGCACTGGCCGCCGAACAGGTCGAGGCCGCGCGCGACCTGATCGAAACCTTGCCGGACAATCTGCGTCGTGCCGTGTCCACGCCGTCCGGCGCGTGTGCGGTCGTTCTCGCGCTGCTGCTCTCGCGAAATGCCGAACAGCGGGCCGATCAGCTTGCCGCTGTGGCGCGTCGCTACGACGAGGTATTCGCACGGCAGGTCGCCGCAGCCATCGCAGACGACCTGGCGCCGAGCTTGCGCCTGCCGCTGATCGAACTCGCGCTCGGCGCGCTGCGCGAAATGCAGGCCCACGCGCGCGATGACTTCCTCGCCGCCGGCGATGCGATGGCGCGCGCGGATGGGCGCGTGAGCCTCGGCGAGTACGTCCTGCTGCGCCTGCTGCGAGACGCGCTGGTGCCGCGAATACCGTCTCCCATGCGACTCATCCCCGGCGAACTGGCCGCGCATGGCGCGCTGGTGCTGTCGCTCGTTGCCCATGCGGGGCACCGTGATTCGGACGCAGCCGCCGCGGCTTTCGGACCAGGCGCGAGCCGTGCGCCTACCGACGGCTTGACGCTGCTGCCGCGCGCCGAGATGCGCACCGAGGCGCTCGACCGGGCATTGGACAACCTGTCATGCGCCGCCCCCGGTTACCGCCGCCGCCTGGTCGAAGCGCTCGCTGCCGTCGCCTGGCACGATGACCGCCTCGGTTCTGCCGAGGCTGAACTGCTCGCGGCCGTCTGCAGTGCGCTCGATTGTCCCGTGCCCCTGCCGCCGGTGCCCGATGTCCGCGCAAGAACCGGCGCAGCTGCGAGTGCAGACGGCTCGCCTGCGGCGGCAGTCGGTCTCACGGCGTCGCCGCGAACGCCGGAGGTCGCGCTGGCGAGCGCAGATCGGCTGCCGGTCCAGGCGCTGGTGGCTGCCAACCTGATTCCCGTGATCGGCGTGTTCTTCTTCGACTGGGATGCCCTGACCTTGTTGTTGACCTACTGGCTGGAGAACCTCGTGGTCGGCGCCTTCACCTATGCGCGCATGGCGCGCGTCGGCGGTTGGACCACCCTGTTCTCGCCCGGCCTGTTCTTCCTGTTCCACTATGGCTTCTTCTGCGCCGGCCACGGCATGGTGCTCATGGGCATCGGCGCGATGACCGGCTTGTCGGTCGACCTCGCTGCCTACGTCGGCGACGTGGAATGGCCCGGGCCATTCGTCATTTTTCAGGAACTCACCGGTATCCTGCTGTGGATCGCGAACGAGCGCCCGGAGATGCTGCTGGCGCTGGTCGGATTTTTCGCCAGCCACGGCGTGTCCACTCTCGTCCATAACTTCATCGGCGACGAGGACCGAGGACGCGAGGTCAAGCAGATCATGTTCGATCCCTACCGGCGCATCCTCGTCCTGCATGTCGCGATGATCGCCGGCATGTTCGTCGTGATCCTGTCCGGCGGGGCCAGCATCGTGCCTGTGCTGCTGCTCATGGTGGCGGGCAAGATCGCCTTGGACCTGCATCTGCACCGCCGGGCGCATCGGTCGCGATTGTTGCAGACCGCGGGTGCGTGAGATCCTGGCTGCGTAGTCGGTGCATCGAACAAGGCTGGGGGTGGAGCGAGTCGATGCGGTCGCTCGGGTTTTGCCCCCGGGTGGTTCGTCGAGCATGCTCGATCGACAGCTGGAGGCGCCGCCTCTGCGCGACCTGCCAAGGCAGGGAAATGTACGCGAGGTCGCGTCTCGCCCAGCCATCGCCAGGGCTTGCTATCATCACCCCACTGTAGTCATGCGCTGGCCCGTGCCAGCGATCGGAGGAGCTCATGCAAGCGATAGACACGGCAAGCGCGCGCGCCGACGACCGGCGGATGCTGGCTGAGAGCGTGGCTGATTTTGCGCGCCGAGCCACCGACGTGGCACGAGTGCGCAAGTGGCGCGGCACCGAACCCGGATTCGATCGCGGCTTGTGGCGCGAGATGGCCGGGATGGGATGGACGGGGCTGCTCGTTCCCGAGCGATGCGGTGGCATGGCGCTCGGCTTCGCCGAGATGGCGGAGGTGAGCCGCGGTTTGGCCAAGACGCTCACGCCCGAACCGCTGTTGACCTGCGCCGTGCTGGCGGCGCGCACGCTGGTGCATTGTCAGAACGACGCCCTCGGCGCCGAGCTTCTCGCCGGCATCGCGAAGGGCGAGACGATCGCGGCAGTGGCCTGGCAGGAGCGAGCGGGCGATCTGGGCCGCCACGGGTCGGCCACCCGGGTCGAAATCGCCGGGGGTCAGCTTACGCTGAGCGGCTCGAAGCGTTTCGTGATGGGCGCGGCCGATGCCGACGGGTACATCGTTTCGGCATCCGGCGGAACAGGTGGGGCGCTCGTCTGGGTGCCTGCGCAGGCGGCCGGGCTCAGCCTCGTGCTCGAACCCTTGGCCGACGGCCGCTTTACCGGGCAACTCACGTTCGATGGCGTGCGGCTGCCCGAGCAAAACCTATTGGCGCCGGGGGAAGTCGCGCAGTCGGCTCTGGATCGCGCGGTCGACGAAGCGACCGCCATGGCAAGCGCGGAGCTGCTCGGCGTGATGAGCCAGGCGCTCGAAATGACCTTGGACTACCTGCGCACCCGCGTGCAGTTCAATCGCGCCATCGGCGGGTTTCAGGCGCTGCAGCACAGGGCGGTCGATCTGTACATCCAGGAGCAGCTCTCTTCGGTGGTCTTGAACGACGCGATCGCCGCGCTCGACGAGCGCCCGACCGAACCGGCCACGTCGGCCGCCGTCAGTCGGGCGAAGGCGCGTTGTTCCGATGCGGCCTCGCTCATTACCCGTCAGGCGATCCAGATGCACGGGGCGATCGGTTTTACCGAGGACAGCGATGTCGGCTTGTATGTGAAGCGCGCGCTGATCTTGTCCGCCTGGCTGGGCAACAGCGCGTATCACCGCCGTCGTTTCTTGCGGCTGGCCCCCGCCGATGCCGAATAAGGAGCACGTCATGACCGACTGGAATGCGATGTCCGACGAGGCGTTCCGCAAGGAAGTGCGAACGTTCTTCGAAGCCAACTATCCCGCTGAACTGCGCTTCCTGCCGCGGCGGCTGCGCTGGGACGAATGCAAGCCCTGGTATCAAGCACTCTACCGGCAGGGCTGGATCGCGCCGGCGTGGCCCCGAGAACAAGGCGGGATGGGATTGTCGCCGGCCAAGCAGATCATCATGCTGGAGGAGACCGAACGCTGCGGCATCGGTCGCATGCCCGATCAGGGCATCACGCAAGTGGGCCCGACCATCATGCGCTACGGCACCGAGGCGCAGAAGGCGAAGTATCTGCGGCCGATCCTGACCGGGGAGAACATCTGGTGTCAGGGCTATTCGGAGCCCAACGCCGGATCGGATCTCGCCAGTCTGCAGACCACTGCGGTGCGCGAGGGCGACGAGTGGGTGATCAACGGCTCCAAGATCTGGACCTCCATGTCGATGGATGCTTCGCACATGTATGTGCTCGTGCGAACCGACCGCAACGCCGCCAAGAAGCAGGAGGGGATCAGCTTCATGGTGCTCGACATGAAGACGCCGGGCCTCACCTTGCGGCCGATACGCAACATAGCCGGCCATGAAGAGTTCGCGCAGGTCTTCTTCGACAATGTGCGTGTCCCGGCCGATGCGCTGGTCGGCGAGTTGAACAAGGGCTGGACCATCGCCAAGGCGCTGCTCGGGTTCGAGCGCCTCGGCATCGGCAATCCGCGGCGCACGCGCTACGCTTTCACGCGCCTGGAAAAGGTCGCCCGCAGCCGCGGATTGTTCGACGATCCCGCGTTCGCCGACAAGTTCGCCCAGTTGCGCCTCGATCTGGCCGATCAGAGCTCCCTGTTCGGGCGCTACGTCGAGCAGGTGCGGCGCGGAGAGACGCTCGGTCCGGACGTATCCATACTTAAAATCTGGGCGATGGAGCTGTATCAGCGCATTTCCGAACTGCTGCTGGAGGCGGCTGACGAGAAATCGATGTACGAGGGTAATGTCGATTTCGACGGTGAATCCGTCGATGTTCTGTCGTCCTTCTACATGTCTCGTCCCGGTACCATCTACGGCGGATCGAACGAGATCCAGCGCAACATTGTCGCCAAGGATGTGCTGCGGCTGCCGATGAAGTAGGGACGTCGAACGCCACACCCTGTTTTTGCGCGGGTTTGCATGTGCGAAACGGGGGCCTCGAACTTTCCCTGCTGATGCCGTGCACGACTGTGCGGGCTGTTTACACGGGCGATATGCTTGCCGCCACGCGGCTGGCGAGCCAATTGCATCCGGGGTGCGGTTGGCCGTCGACGGAACAAGTCCTCGGATCGAGGCGTCGAATGCTCGCGGCTGTGCGAGCGAGCCTATTCAGCGCCGGTTCGTTTACTCTACAACCGAAAGTTCGAGCGCGCTACAGCGCTTCGGAGTCGTCACTGTTTTCCGAGCCTTGGGTTCTGGTTGAGGGAGTGTTGCATTGTCTCTGTTAGACCGCACCAACACGGTGAGCAAGGATAGTCCGAGCAGTTTGTTGCCGCCCCAGGGTACTTCCGCGCCTGGCAGCAGCGACGATGCAGTGCCGAAAAAGTCGCCGAGCAGTTTGTTGGATACGCCGGCCCCGGTGGAGAGTTGGCGCGAGGATGACCGGCCTCGGCAGAGCCCGAGCAGCTTGTTGGATGGTGACGGAGCACGCTACGCTCGGCCTGCCGGCGACGAGGTTGTCGCCGTCAGCCCCAGCGAATTGTTGCCGCCGGTGGCAGCGGAGGCGTCGCGTTTTCCTTGGCGCAGGGTAGTGCTCGGCTTGGCGGTCGCAGGCTTGATTGCGATCGCTGCCACGATAACCCCCCGCCTGATGCGGCCATCCATTTCCGAACTCATGGCGCAGGCGGTTGCCGCGATCGAGGGCGGCAAGCACGATGTCGCGTCGATCCAACTCAAGAACGTGCTCCAGCGCGAGCGCAGCAATGCGCACGCGCGTTTTCTCCTGGGCAAGGTCAGCCACGCGAATGGCGAGTTTCAAGCTGCGGAGCAAGAGCTGCGTCTCGCTTTGGCGCTGGGCTACGAGCGCAGCAAGGCGCTGCCCGCGCTGGCGCGAGCCCTGCTGCTTCAAGGTGAATTCCAGAAGGTGTTGGACGAAATCCCGCCGATCGTCGAGGGTGTCGATGAGAGCGTCCTGCGGGAGATCCGAACACTCCGAGGGTTGGCTTATGTGGGATTGGGTACGCTGGACGAAGCTCGAATCCTGTTCCGTGAAGTCCTGGAGGTACAGCCCGACTCGGTCGATGCGTTGTTGGGCACCGCACGGATTGCTGCGATGGAGCGTCGGCCCGAACAGGCCTCGGCGCTGATTGAACGCGCACTGGCGCTTGAGCCCAAGAGCCTGGATGGGCTGCTCATTCGAGGTCAGTTGGAATGGGCGTCGGGGCGCCTGGACGCGGCTCGAGCCGCCTTCCGCAAGGTGCTGGACACCTATCCTGCGAACCCGCACGCGCATACGAGTCTCGCTTGGCTTGCGCTGCAAGCCGGGCAGTACGGTGCTGCGCGAACGCACGTGGATGTTGCTCGTAAAGGGGCCCCGGAGGCGCCGCAGGTCAATTACCTGCATGCCTTTCTGGAATTCCGTGAGCGCAACTTCGATGCTGCCAGAGCGTCGGTGGAAAAAGCGCTTGGCGTTGCCCCGAACGATCCCGCCAGCTTGATGCTGGCAGGCGCCGTCGCTTATGCGCAGACGGATTATTCGCGGGCGCAAGACTTCCTCCTGCGCGGATTGGCGCGGCTTCCCGCACATGTGGGTGGGCGTAAGCTTTATGCCGCTGCACTGCTGAAATCCGGCCAGGTATCGGCTGCGCTCAAGGTGTTGCTGCCCACGCTCGAGATCGCAGCCGATGATCCGGAACTGTTGACCTTGGTGGGGCAGGCGTACTTCCTGGCGGGGAACCTGGAGGCAGCGACCGAGCATCTGGAGCGGGCTTCACGGCTCAATCCCAAGGACAGTAGCGCTCGCGTGGCGTTGGGTTTGGCGCAGATGGCGTCCGGCAGAATGGAGCCTGCGCTGAGCGCCGTGGAATCCGGGCTGCGCGCGGATGCCACCAGTGGAGAACTCGACTCGCTTCTGGTCATGGTGCAACTCAAGCGTGGAAAAATCGATCTCGCCGAACGAGCCTGGATTTCGCTTGCCAAGAAGCAGCCGAACGATCCCGCCACCCTGCAATTGAAGGGCGCCATTCTCGCCGCCCAGGGCGACATGCCGGGTTCGCGCAAGGCGCTGGAGATTGCGCTCATGCTGGAGCCGAGCTTCGCGCCGGCTGCGATCGGGCTGGCGAAGCTCGACCTCGGCGAGAACGATCCCTCCAACGCCCGCAGACGCTTGGAGAAGCTGACGCGCGCGAACCCCCGCAAAGTCGATGGACTGGTCGCGCTGGCAGAACTCGGGCCGGCCATCCAGGCGACCGAGGCGGAGATTCGAGGCTGGCTCGTCGAAGCGCACAAGGCTGACCCCGCGGCGGTCAGGCCGGCCGCGCTGCTGGCGAAGCAACATCTGCGCGCGGGGGAGGCTGCCCAGGCGCTTAGCGTGGTTCGAGCGGCGCAACGCAACCACCCCGAGAACCCGGAACTGCTGGATGCGCTGGGTGCTGCACAGGTCGCCTCGGGCGATATGGCTGGCGCACTCGGCACGTACTCCGTGCTTGCCAATTTGCTGCCGACTTCGGCCGACGTATTGTTCCGTTTGGCACAGGCGCAGTCTGCCAATGGCAGCGATGTCGCTGCCTCGATGACGCTCAACAGGGTGCTTGCCCTTAAGGCGAATCACGAAGGGGCTCTCGCGGCGCTGGGCGGCATCTATCACCGTGGGGGTCGACACACGGAGGCGCTGAACGTGGCTCGCAGGCTGCAGGTCAATCCGCGCACAGCTGCGCGAGGCCATGCCCTGGAGGGCGATGTGATGCTCGCCACCGACAAGCCAGTCGCGGCGGTCGAGGCCTTCGAGCGTGCTCTCAAGCTCGCGCCCGTGAGTAGCTACCTGATCGGTTGGCATGCGGCCGCGAGCCGGTCCGGAGAAGACGCGTCCGCCGATCGACGCTTGATCCGGTGGCTGGCTGAACGCCGAGACGACATGGACGTCCGGGGTTACTGGGCAGACACGCTTCTGCGGCGCGGCAATTTCGAAGAGGCGAAGCAGCATTACCTGCCGGTGGTCGAGCGCGGGCCCGAGCGCGCCATGGTGCTCAACAATCTGGCATGGTCGATGTTCAAAACCGGCGACAAGCAGGCTCGCGTCTATGCCGAGCGAGCGTTCAAGATTTCACCGGACGACCCTGCGGTCCTCGATACGCTGGGCGTGATCTTGACGGCGGAAGGGGAGCTTTCGCGCGCGCTGGAATTGCTACAGCGGGCCGTCAATCACGCGCCCTCTATTCCCGAGCCGCGAATTCACCTGATTCAGGCCTTGACCAAGATCGGCAATTTCGGCCGGGCGCGGGCTGAGCTTCAGTTGCTGCTGCAATCCGAACTGCCTGCAGCGCGATTGGCTGAGGCAAGGGCGATGCTCGAGCAGTTGCCCTACTGAGGCGGCGGCGGGAGGCCGGGAATGTCGGCTGGCTTTACATTACCGAGCGCCGCGTAGGCGCCCTTCGGTAGACCAGCGGCATGCCTAGACCTGGGTATTGACAGGTGGACGAAGTTTTCCACCGATGTGCCCTTTTATGCCGTGAACAATTTCACGCGTTTAAGGCCGCAGAGCGCAGTGGGGTTAGTCGCTCGTCGGAGACCTTTACAGATTGACCCCGAAAATTCTAGGGTCAAGGGGCGACTTCTCGATGCGACGGCTATCTACAATGATAAGCGTTGGATTCATCGAGGATAAATGTCATCGTGCCGACGTCACCACCCCCGCCGACGTGCTGACCGCCTTGCTCTTCAATCTCAAGCTGGGCACCACCCTGGTCAGTCTCACGCCTGACTCGGCGGCCATGAAGACGCTGACGGGCAGTAGCGTGAATTTCACCTCCCGGACTATCGATGCCACCAGTTCCGCCGGGACCGTGAACAAGACCTGCGATGGCGTCGTGGATATCGAGGGTGGCCCGGGATGCATGACGGGCAACTATAGTGTGGGGGGTGAGTGGGCCTTCGCATCCAATATCTCGGGCTATAACGGCTTTACGATGGGTATTGGCAGCGCGGGACTGGATGTCTTTGGCAACCCGAGTTTCGGCAGCAACAATCTCGCGGGACCGGAGGCAGTCAACGGGGGGCAGTACGGCGTGACCAGCTACGGCGACAACCCCGCCACGAATATCTCTGGCAATGCCTACAACCCCGTGACCCAGAATGCGGTCCAGTTCAAGTTCAGCAGCAATCAGCTTGCGCAGCTGGACCTGAGCGTCGCCGGCGCCCTCAGTGTCGGATTCCAGTATGGTACCTCGCGCTCCAATCCCTTCCTGACGCCGATTCCGGGGACGATGGCGCTGCTGGCGCTTGGTTTCGTGGGGCTGGGCTGGGCGCGACGCAAGCATTCCCGTAGCTGTTTAGGCTGACCTCGGCGGGCTTCCGGGCGCATTCTAGGGCACGGTCAGTCTTGAAGCGCGCTGCCTATCGTCGCGGGAACGGGGCAAAGAACGAAAGCCGTGCGGGCAATAGAGCGCGACCTGCCGGTTCGCACTTCTGTGACGAGTCGATAGTCGAGTGGGTAGGGCTGCGGATTTCGGGCCCAGCGGGACGAAACCACCGCTGCGCGCCCGTGCTCAGGTCTAGGAATCCCCGGTGTCCAGCTTCCGCTGGATACGGCGCGCGAAGACCTGCATCTCCTTGGCGGCCTGCTTGTCACCCTTGCGCTCGGCGACTTCGATGCCTTGTCGATAGGCCACGAGCGCCTGCTCCAACTCGCCGGTCTGCGCGAGGGCCTGACCGTAAAGTTTCCAGGCCGCAGAGTATCCGGGATCGTGTTCGAGCGCGCGCTGCAGATGAACGCAGGCGCCTGCGGCATCGTCGCCCTTCAAGCATTCGCCGCCCAGGGAGAACCGGAGCAAGGCGTTGTCCTTGCCGCCAGCGAGCATTTGCTCCAGCCGCGCACGAATCGATGCGTTCATTTCCGTTATGATTCTAGGCCCAAACACGATTCACTTCGATCCTCGGATGATGAAGCAGTCGATTCAAACAGCGAACGCCCCAGCGGCTATCGGCACCTACTCACAGGCCGTACGCGTGGCCGACGTGGTGTACCTGTCCGGTCAGATCGGGCTGGATCCGGCGAACGGTGAGCTGGTGGAAGGTATCGATGCGCAGATCGAGCGCGTGTTTCGCAATCTCGAGGCGGTCGCCGTTGCCTCCGGAGGCAGTTTCGACGACTTCGTGCGCGTCACCGTCTACCTCATCGACCTGGGCGATTTCGGTCGGGTGAACGAAGCCATGGCGAAGCGTTTCCGGGCCCCCTATCCGGCGCGAGCCACGGTCGCCGTGGCAAGTCTTCCGCGCGGCGCGCTCGTGGAGATCGACGCCATCATGCATCTGGCCGATGTGGACGCTGGCAAGCCCTAGTCGCCGCGGTTTGCGCCTGCGGCTGCCCGCAGGCTGACGCGGTGCGCGCCAGTGCATCGAAGGTGTCTGGTCGCAAGTCCGGTTCGACCGGCACGGCGGGGGAAGATGCCGAGCTGGCTGCTCGCACGCTCGCGGATCTCGGTGCCGTCAGCGACGATACTGCGGCCAAGTTGGCCAAGCTCGGCATCCATACCTGGTTCGATCTGGTGCTGCATCTGCCGATGCGCTACGAGGACGAGACGAAGCTCGTGCCGTTGCGGGACGCGAGAGTCGGCGGCACGGTGCAGACCGAGGCCATTGTCGTCGACAGCGAAGTGATGTACCGGCCGCGCAAGCAGCTCGTCGTTCGCACCGCCGACGAGGGCGCTGAACTGAGTTTGCGCTTCCTCAACTTCTACCCGAGCCAATTGAAGCAGCTGACCCCGGGCGCACGCTTGCGCTTGATCGGCGAAATCAGGGGCAGCGTATTCGGCCTCGAGATGGTCCATCCGCGCTACCGCGTGCTGCGAGGCGCGGAGCCGCTCCCCGAGACGTTGACGCCCGTCTATCCATCGACGGCGGGGCTGGCGCAACACACCCTGCGCGCCTTGATCAAGCGTGCGCTAAACGCCTGCGATCTGCGCGACACCCTCTCCGAAGCGGTGCTCGCCGAACATCGATTGGCGGGGTTCGCCGAGTCTGTACGCTTTCTGCACGCCCCGCCGGCGAGCGCGGATAGCCTCGCTTTGGAGCAGCGAGCCCATCCCGCCTGGACGCGAATCAAGTTCGACGAATTGCTGGCGCAGCAGATCTCCATGCGCGCGAGCCACGACCGGCGCGGCAAGCGCACGGCGCCGAAGCTGCCTGCTCGAGGGCATCTCGCGCGCCGGATGATGGCGTTGCTTCCGTTCGAGCTCACCGCGGCCCAGCATCGCGTACTCGCCGAGGTACGGACCGATCTCGCGCGACCGCATCCGATGCAGCGGCTACTGCAAGGCGATGTCGGCAGCGGCAAGACGGTGGTTGCCGCGTTGGCTGCGCTGCAAGCCATCGAGAACGATTGGCAGGTGGCGGTCATGGCGCCCACCGAGATACTTGCCGAGCAGCATTACGCCAAGTTCAAGGCATGGCTGGCGCCGCTGGAGATCGACGTGGTCTGGATGTCCGGCGCGCAGAAGAAGCGCGAGCGCGAGAGCGCGCGTGCACGCCTGCTGAGCGGCGAAGCCCGGGTGGCGGTGGGTACCCACGCGCTGATCCAGGAGGCGGTGGAGTTCCAGCGTCTGGGTCTGGCGATCGTCGACGAGCAGCATCGGTTCGGGGTGCGCGAGCGCTTGGCGTTGGCGCACAAGAGCGCCGAAGGCATGGAACCGCATCGGCTGATGATGAGCGCCACGCCTATTCCGCGCACATTGGCGATGAGCTTCTATGCGGACCTCGACGTGAGCGTCATCGACATGCTGCCGCCGGGACGCACGCCCATCACGACCAAGCTGATCGCTGCCAACCGGCGCGATGAAGTCGTCTCCCGGGTGCGCGACGCCTGTTGTGCGGGCGGGCAGGCCTATTGGGTCTGTCCGCTCATCGAGGAATCCGAGACGCTTCAGTTGCAGACGGCACTGGCGACCTACACTGCCATCCAGGAGACCTTTCCCGAGCTTCGGATCGGATTGGTCCACGGCCGACTGCCCGCGGGCGAGAAGGCGCAGGTCATGGCGGCATTCAAGGCCGGCGAGCTGCAGATGCTCGTCGCGACGACGGTGATCGAAGTCGGTGTCGACGTTCCGAATGCGACCTTGATGGTGATCGAGAATGCCGAACGCATGGGCCTCGCGCAGCTGCATCAGCTGCGCGGACGCGTGGGACGCGGAAGCGAGGCGAGCGCCTGCATCCTGATGTACGAGCCGGCCTTGTCCGAGACGGCAAGGGCGCGCCTGAAGGTGATCTACGAGAACACCGATGGTTTCGAGATCGCGCGCAAGGATCTCGAACTGCGAGGCCCCGGGGAGCTGCTCGGCGCGCGCCAAAGCGGGGTGCCGATGCTGCGTTTCGCGGATCTCGCGACCGATATCGCGTTGCTGGAACAGGCCCGCGCTCTGGCCGATCGGATGTTGAAATTGGAGCAGCGGTTGGCCCGCGCCCATCTGGAGCGCTGGCTGGGCGCTCGTCACGAGTACTTGAAGGCCTGAACGGCGCACGGCCATGACCGCAGATGCAGATGCCGACGACACCTTCTGGTTGCGCTCCCCGCTGGGGGCGATGGGTAGCTTGCGCGAGTGGCTTCTCGACCCTGGCTCGCTGACCGCGCGGCTCAAAGCCGTCTGTGCCGATTTCGAGGTACGGGTACTACGACAGGCGCGGACGCGGGCATCGCGCGACGAGGCGTACCTGCTCGGATTGCCGGCGGGGCGCTCGCTCATGGCTCGCGATGTGCTGCTAGTGTCCGGTTCGGCGCCTCTGATATTCGCGCATAGCGTGCTGCGTGCCGACGACGTCCACGGTGCATGGCGCGCCATTGCGTCGATGGGTACCCGGCCGCTCGGCGCAGCGCTTTTCGCCGATCCTCGCATCAGGCGCGGTCCCTTGCGTTATCGCAAGCTGCGCGATGGTCATCCGCTATACTGCGCGGCGGCAGCGGTGCTGGGGCAGACGCTGCCGCCGCTGTGGGCGCGGCGCTCGATATTCGAGCTGCAGGGTGCGCCGCTGCTGGTGACCGAAGCGTTCCTGCCCGCATTGTCCGGACGCTGGCATACGAGCTTATGCAAATCGTGACACTTCGGGAGCGACTCGATCTCTACGAGCGGCTGGTGCGGCTGGACAAGCCCATCGGCATTCTGCTCTTGCTGTGGCCCACGTTATGGGGACTCTGGCTCTCATCGTATGGATCGCCGAACATCGCGGTGGTTGTCGTGTTCGTGCTCGGCGTGGCGCTGATGCGCTCGGCCGGATGCGTGGTGAACGATCTTGCCGACCGCGATTTCGATCCGCAGGTGGAGCGCACCAAAAACCGCCCCTTGGCCACGCGTGCGGTTTCGGTGGGCGAGGCCATCGCCCTGGCGGCGGCGCTTGCGGCATTGGCCTTCCTGCTCGTGCTGCAGTTGAACGCGCTCACGATCCAGCTCTCGTTCGTGGCCCTTGCACTCGCGGTGATCTATCCGTTCATGAAGCGCTTTTTCTGGCTGCCGCAGGCTTGGCTGGGCTTGTCGTTCGGCTTCGGCATCCCGATGGCTTTCGCGGCCCATCAGAACGGCATCCCGCCGGCGGCATGGTGGTTCTACGCCGCGCATGTTTTCTGGACGATCGCCTATGACACGCAGTACGCCATGGTCGATCGCGACGACGATCGGCGCATCGGCATGAAGACGTCGGCCATCCTGTTCGGACGCTTCGATGTGGCACTGACCATGGTTTGCCATGCGTTGTTTCTCGGCGGCATGGCGCTGATCGGCTATCTCGTCAATCTGGGCGCCGCTTACTTTCTTGGCATCGCCGTGGCGAGCGTCTTGGCTGGGTCCCAGTACCTCATGATCCGGACGCGAACGCGCGAGGGTTGCTTCAAGGCTTTTCTGCACAACAACTGGATCGGCGCGGCGATCTTCGTCGGCATCCTCCTCGATTTCTGGCTGCGCATACCCATGCCATGGATCGAGCTTTCTTGAGATGCGGGCCGCGCCGCCAGGGGAGTCGTGATGGCTTATCGGGATTTGCGTGAGTTCATCGGTCAGCTCGAGGCCATCGGGGAACTCAAGCGTGTGCAGACCGAGGTGGATCCCTATCTCGAGATGACCGAGCTTTGCGACCGTGTATTGAAGCGGGACGGCCCGGCGCTCCTGTTCGAGCGCGTCAAGGGGCACGCGATGCCGGTGCTGGGGAACCTCTTCGGGACGCCCCGACGGGTTGCGCTCGGCATGGGCAAGGACGACGTGTCGGCCCTGCGCGAACTGGGTGAATTGCTCTCGTATCTCAAGGAGCCCGATCCGCCCAAGGGGCTGCGCGACGCCTGGGACAAACTCCCCCTGCTCAAGCAGATCGTCTCGATGGCGCCCAAGGTCGTGTCGAACGCGCCGTGCTACGAGAACGTGCTCGAGGGCACCGAGGTCGACCTGGGCCGATTTCCGGTGCAAACCTGTTGGCCCGGCGACGCCGGGCCGCTCATCACCTGGGGGCTCGTCGTCACGCGCGGGCCGCAACGCAAGCGCCAGAATCTGGGCATCTATCGGATGCAGGTGATCGGTCCGAACCGGGTGATCGTGCGCTGGCTGGCGCATCGCGGCGGCGCGCTCGATTATCGCGACCACACCTTGGCGCATCCGGATGCGCCGTTCCCGGTCGCTGTCGCGCTGGGCGCGGATCCTGCCACCATCCTGGGGGCCGTCACGCCGGTGCCCGATGCGCTGTCCGAGTATCAGTTCGCAGGCCTTCTGCGCGGTGCGAGGACGGAGCTCACACAATGCAGGCACGCGGATCTCCAGGTGCCCGCGCGCGCGGAGATCGTCTTCGAGGGAATGATCCACCCGAACGATACGGCGCTCGAAGGGCCCTTCGGCGACCACACCGGCTATTACAACGAGCAGGATCGCTTTCCGGTCTTGACGATCGATCGCATCGGCATGCGACGCGATGCGATCTATCACTCTACTTACACGGGCAAGCCGCCCGACGAACCGGCCGTGCTCGGCATGGCGCTCAACGAAGTGTTCGTGCCATTGCTGCGCAAGCAGTTTCCCGAGATCGTCGATTTCCACCTGCCGCCCGAAGGTTGCTCGTACCGCATGTCGGTGGTGAGCATCCGCAAGCAGTACGCCGGTCATGCCAAGCGGGTGATGTTCGGCATTTGGAGCTTTCTGCGCCAGTTCATGTACACGAAGTTCATCATCGTGACCGACGACGACGTGAACGTGCGCGACTGGAAGGACGTCATCTGGGCGCTCACCACCCGCGTGGATCCGCGTCGCGACACCTTTTTCGCCGATGCGACGCCAATCGATTATCTGGATTTTGCCAGCCCGGTGGCAGGGCTCGGCTCCAAGATGGGCATCGATGCCACCAACAAGTGGCCCGGTGAAACCGACCGCAAGTGGGGCACGACCATCGCGATGGATGCCGCGGTGAAGGCCCGGGTCGACGGCTTGATGCGCGAGATCGGGTTGTAGGGGCGCTTGGGTCGGCCGGGGGTGCTCGGCCCGGTTACTCGACGATGGCGGGCCCCGCATCCTTCTCTTCAAGCAGCGGAGGCAGGCTACCGCCGCGACTGTGGGTCCAGTGCAGGAGCCGGTCGAACACGACATGCGCGTTGGCGTTGTGCACTTTGGGATGGTTGATCATGCACACGACGATCCAGCGCCGCGCCTGGGCGTCGACCACGTAGCCGGCCATCGCGCGCACACCGTTGATCGTGCCGCCCTTGATGTGCGCGTGCCCGGCGTAGGGCAGGTGCCGGCCACGCCGGCGCAGCGTGCCGTCGACACCGACCACCGGCATCGATGACATGAACTCCGGCATGACGGGGCTGCGCCAGGCGGCTCGCAGCATGGCGGTGAGGCTGCGCGCGCTGACGCGCTCGATGCGCGACAAGCCCGAGCCGTTCTCGATCACCAGCTCGGGCAGATCGAGACGCTTCTGGGCGAGCCACTGGCGCAGCGCGCGATCGGATTTCTCCGGCGTGGCCGGCGCGCCGAATGCCGATACCCCCAGTGCGAGATAGAGCTGCCGGGCCATGGTGTTGTTGCTGAACTTGTTGATGTCGCGCACCAGTTCGGCCAGCGGCGCGGACTGCTGACTGCTGATCGGGCGCGCGTTGAGCGGTGCCGTGCCCTCGCGCACGCTGCCGGTGAAGCGCCCGCCGAGTTCGGTCCAGAGCCGCCGGAACACACCGCCCGTATAGGCCTGCGGGGCGAGGATGCTGTAGTGGCGCGTCTGTTCGCCGCACTGCGCCGACATCTGGCCGCTGAAGACCAGTTGGGCCGATGTCTGGTCGGCGCGGATCTCGGGTCGCATGCGCGCGCGCCAGTCCGGACAGGCGGCGTTGTCCAGGACGATGTTGTTGACGATGGCGACTTCGGTCAGGTTGGGCTCGGTCACGATCTGCACCCGCCTGTTCTCCAGGTCGGGGATGAAGGTGACGCGCACGGCCTTGAAGTTCACCAGCAGGGCATCGGGCAGGGTGTTGTAGACCTGGTTCGGTTCGTTGTCGAAGCGCCCCGGGTCGCCCGCCTCGAAACCGTAATGGCTGCGATCGAGCACCAGATCGCCCCGAATCTCGCGTATGCCGCGAGCGTGAATCCCGCGCAGAAACATCCAGAAGTCTTCCAGCGTGAGCTTCGGAGCGCCCTGGCCGCGGATGAGCAGATCGCCTTCGAGCGTGCCGTTGCGCACCGTGCCCAGAGCGAATGCATCCGTGCTCCAGGTGAACGCGGGGCCGAGCATCTCCAACCCTGCGTAAGTGGTGACGAGTTTCATCACCGAAGCCGGATTCATCGGCCGCTCGGCGTTGATCGAGAGCACCGGGTGCTCTGCGCCGACCTCCTGCACCATGAAGGAAGCACTCTCGAGCGGGATACCGCCGGCCTTGAGCGCCTGCTCCAGGCCGTGGGGCAGGCGCTCGGCCGCCCAGAGATGGGTCGTCGCCAGCAGCGACAGCATCACGACTGCGATCAGGCGCTGTGTTCGATGCATTCGATCGTCCGCTCCAACAGCATGCGCCATTCGTCGTCCTCGATCACATAGGGCGGCATGAAGTAAATCGTGTTGCCGATCGGGCGCAGCAGCAACTCGCGCTGCAGTGCGTGCCGGTAGAAGTCACGGGCGAATAGAGGATTCTGCGTCGAGACTTCGAATGCCCAGATCATGCCTTGATTGCGAAAGTCCTGCACGCGCGGATGGGCCGCGAGCACGCCGGCCATCGCGCTGAAGCGCTCCGATTTCGTCCGATTGGCCGCGATGACCTGGTCTTGCTCGAAGATGTCCAGCGTTGCCAGCGCGGCGCGGCAGGCGAGCGCGTTGCCGGTATACGAGTGGGAATGCAGAAAGCCGCGCGTGACCTCGTCGTGGTAGAACGCCTCGTACACAGCGTCGGTGCTCAAGACCACCGAGAGCGGCAGATAGCCGCCGGTGATGGCTTTCGACAGGCAAAGCAGGTCAGGTGCGATGCCCGCGTGTTCGCACGCGAACAAGGCACCCGTGCGGCCGAAGCCCGTCATGATCTCGTCGGCGATCAGAAGCACGTCGTAGCGCGTGCAAAGCTCGCGAGCCCGCTGCAGATAGGCTCGGTCGTACATGCCCATCCCGCATGCGCCCTGGACCAGCGGCTCCACGATGAGCGATGCGGTGCTTTCGTGGTGCGAGGCCAGATGGCGCTCGAGTGCGTCGGCGCACGCCAATGCGTGTGCCTGGGCGGTGCTGCCCGGGAGGCGCAGGCGCCAGTCCGGGCTGGGGACCTGAACCGATGCGCGCAGCAGCGGTGCATAGGTGTCCTTGAAGAGTGCCACATCGGTGACCGACAACGCGCCGAGCGTCTCGCCGTGATAGCTCTGCTGCAAGCTGATGAAGCCGGTCTTCTGCGCCTTGCCGCGATTGCGCCAGTAGTGAAAGCTCATCTTGAGCGCGATTTCGGTGGCGGACGCACCGTCCGAGCCGTAGAAGCAGTGCCCCAGGCTGCCGGGAGCGAGTTGTCCCAGGCGTTCGGATAGCCGTACCACGGGCTCGTGCGTGCAGCCGGCAAGAATGGCGTGCTCCAGGCGGCCCAGCTGATCGACGAGGGCAGCGTTGATGCGCGTATTGGCGTGGCCGAAGATATTGACCCACCAGGAACTCACCGCATCGAGGTAGCGCCGCCCGTCGAAGTCGTAGAGCCAGACGCCTTGGCCGCGCTCGATGGGCACGAGGGGCTGCTGTTCGTGAACCTTCATCTGCGTGCAGGGATGCCACACTGCGCGCAGGCTGCGTTCCAAGAGGGCGTTGTTGTCAATCATGCAAGGTGGCTGCCAACACTTCTTCGAAAAGTCGACGCACAATGGCGCGGCGCCGGCGTGTGGATCGGTGGCATTGTAATTGCTCCACACAACGCGCGGTTTGGTCTTCATGGAGCGCGAAGGTCGATGGAACTACTCGAATGCATCCACGAACAGGTTTCCGGCAATCGACTGCCCTTGATCGGCATCGCGGTGGCAGCCGTCAGTTGTCCGGACACACCCATCATACTCACCCTGCACTGGCATGGCTTCGTGCAGGATCTCAAGGCGGGACACGACGAGAACGAGGCTGCTGCTCTTGCGCCGGTGCCCAGTACATCGCTGCAGGTCAATGCACGATGGAACGAGCTGGCCGAGCTGGAGTCGGCAACGCTCGAGGCGGGCTGGGAACTGGGTGCCTGGGACGTCGTGCGTGCGCAGCGTCCGCCATGCCTGCGTCCCGGAGCGCAGGCGCGCGAAGCGCTCGAGTGCCTGCAGGCTTTCGGCCAATGCCCGCTACCGTATCAGGGCAACGAACTCGTCGTCTCGGATGCGCCCGATGTCGACGAACTGATCAAGCTCGCTGCGCACTCGGGGTACGTATCCTGGCAATTTCGTCCGGTGTTCAACGGCCTTTGGGTCGACGTTCACGACGATGTCACGCTCAACGCCGACGGTAAGCGTGCTCCGCAGTGTCCGCTCGTGCCTCGGCCGACCCAAGGCGAGGGGTCTCAGCGTACCGTCTACACATTCGGGGAGCGTGCTCGGCACGACGACTGAGCTGCCGTTCTGGCCACAGACGATCCGCCCGACCCGGCATGGCTCACGCCTGGCAATCCCGGCGGCGCTTCAGTCGAGCTTGGCACCGCTCGCGCGCACCAGTGCGCCCATCTTCTCGCTTTCGCTTTTCTGCCAGGCGGCGAAATCCCGCGTGCCGCGCGCCGTGACCTCCATGTAGTTGCGAGCGTAGGCTTCCTTCAGCGCCGGTGTGAGCAGGATGCGTTGGAGGTCGGCATTGAGTTTCTCGACGATGTCTGCCGGCGTCTTTCGGGGTGCGAGCAGGCCCGAACCGACGGTGATTTCAAAACCGGGCAGACCGGATTCGGCCACGGTGGGCAGCGTCGGCGCCCAGGCCTGGCGGTTGTCCGACGTCACCGCAAGAGCGCGCAAACGTCCGCTCAGGACCAGCGGCATGACGACGACCGGTTGATGGAAGGCGAGGTCGAGTTGCCCGCCCATCAGATCCATGGTCATCTGCGGGCTCGACTTGTAGGGCACGTGCAGGTACTGCACGCCGGTCATCGAGCGGAACAACTCTGCGCTCAGGTGCTGCGAGGTGCCGTTGCCGCCCGAACCGTAACGCAGGTCTCCGGGGCGCCGCTTCGCCAGATCGATCAGTTCGCGCGCGGTCTTTGCGGGCACGGAAGGATGGACGGCCAGTACATTGGCAAGCTTCGAGAATTGCGTGACGAATGCGAAGTCGCGCACGATATCGTAGTTGAGCTTGGAGAACAGGTGCATGTTGATCGTGAGCGGGCCGATGGACGCATAGAACAACGTGTAGCCGTCGGGAGTGGCGTTGGCCACGCGCTCAGCGGCGATATTGCTGCTCGCGCCCGCGAGATTCTCGATCAAGACTTGTTGTTTCCATTCCGCAGGCAGGCGCTCGGCCACGAGTCGGATCTGCACATCCGGCGAAGTGCCCGGGCCGTTGCCCACGATGATGCGCACGGGTTTGGTTGGAAAGGCCTGGGCGCTCGCTTCGAATGCTGAAAAGACTGCTGCAGTGCTCAAGGCGCAAGCGTAACCGCTGCGCAGCCACCATGCCGATCTCATGCTCGAACCCTCCTCCCGGGTAGGTATGCGCATGCTACCCCTTTTCCTGCGACATGCAATGCGCTTCGATCCCGGCCTCGTTCATGAGAGCGAGACCGGCCACGGGATCCGGAGTCAGCCGCGCTCAGCCAGGCCGGCCACGATCAGCAAGAGTTTTGCCACGTCGAACGGCTTCGCCAGATGCGCTTGATATCCCGCGAGCATGACTTGCTTTCGATCTTCGGCGCGAGCGAAGGCCGTGAGCGCCAATGCGGGCAGGCGGCGACCCTTGGGCTCGCCGGCGCGCAGCCGCCTGATCAACTGATCATCGTCCGTGTTCGGCATGCCGACGTCGCTGATGAGCACATCCGGCGTACTGATCGCAAGTATGCGCAAAGCCTCTTCCGCGGATACGGTCGAGATCACGCTGGGCCCTTGCGCTCCAGCACGCGACCGACCGGCTCCCGGGCGTCCGATTCATCATCTACGACCAGCGCGCGAACGCGATTCGAGCGTCGGCAACATCGCCGCATCGACTGGCGCGGCGGCCAGGTCGCCGTTGATGCGTTCCGCCTTGCTGTCCCAGATCATGACGTAGCCATTGCGATCGATGATGAATACGACATGATCGTCGACGCCGTCGACCAGCAGCCGGAAGTGCTCTTCTCTGCGCCGCAGAGACTAATGGTGCTCTCGCTTTTGCGTCAGATCGCGCGTCACCTTGCCGAATCCGCATGGTGAGCCGGATTTGTCCCTGAGCGTGGTGACCACCACGAGCGCCCAACGAAGCGAGCCGTCGCGCCTGACCCGCCAGCTCTCGTCTTCGAATCGACCGATGCTCGCGGCGACCCTCAGCTGGTGCTCGGGATACCCACGCTGGGCCGCGTCGATCGGATAGAACGCGGAGAAATGTCGGCCGATGATCTGGTCGGCGGTGTAGCCTTTGATACGTTGAGCGCCGGCATTCCAAGTGAGTACATGGCCGGCGGCATCCAGCATGAAAATCGCATAATTGCCGAAGCTCTCCACGAGCAGGCGGCAACGTTCATCCCCTTCAGGGAAGAGGCTTGCACGGGCGGGGGGCGCTTGCAGCCTCATGTCGGTGCGCGGTGGTGGAGGCCGGTGTTGCCGGGCAGCACACGGCGGGCCCGGCTGGCACGGGCGAGGCAGCCCGGGCGCGAGCGATACGACAGGACGCCTCAGTTCGTCGCGATGCCCCGCTCGGCCGCAAGTTCGAGGGTGATTCGGATAATCGCCGCTTCGTACGCCTCCAGGAACCGGACGTCTTTGCGGTTGCTGACGCCCAGTTGCTTCATCAGAGCCTCTGCCGAGGGCTTGCGCGCATCCACGAGGCGGAAGAATTCCACCGTACCGGCGAGATCCGTCCCCAAGGCATCGATAACCCGCTCGAGCAGAGGATAGTGGCGGCTGTAGGTCATGTAGTTCGCGAGGCCCAGGTTGTTCAACTGGCCGCGCGGGAAGTTCAGAGCTTGCTCCGCGCGGGCGAGCAGACGAGCGCGCACCTGCAATAGCGAGTCGTGCGAGATCTCCCCGCGTTCGAAGCGCCGGTAGAGGGCGGCGATCCGCTCGTAGTGCGTGATCGTGGTTCCGACATGGCGAGACTGAATGCGCGCGTAGCGCTTGATCGCGCGATTCTCCAGGGCGTACCAGCGGAAGCGCTCACTGCTGAACTGCGCCATGGCGCGGTGGGTCAGGACATCGCAGATGGGCTCCTCGATCCCGTACGGCAGATCGAATTGATCGTGACAGTCTTCGTGGATCACCAGGTAGATGAAGCGGTCCAGCGTGCCTGCCAGCATCGCTTGGGTGACCGGTGTGCCGATCTCGCCCCAAGCCTCGACATGGCCGAAGTAGACATCCATGTCAGGCCCGACAGCGCGGCATTCGGTCTCGGTCTTGACCTCGGGCCACTCGATCGCGGCATCCTGATAGGAGTAAGGCAGGCGCCGATTCGATGCCCGTCCGCAGTACGGGTAGGACACCAGGTCTTCAGCCAGGGAAGCGAAGTTCTTCGTGTCTCGAAATCCCATGCGACGCTCGAAGACGCGCAGTTCGTCGACCAGCGAGCGCCACTCCTGCATGACCCCCGGGGGCGTGGGTGCGACGAACTGATTGAGCTGGACGCAACCGGTAACGGCAAGGCCCGCCAACAGCGCTGTGACGAGCCAACCAAGGCGCGGTCCGAGGAACGAAAAAGGTCTGCGGTTCATCGTGGAAGAATTAAACCCCAACTTTCGTGCCGCCGGGGGTCGATCCGTACGTGGATCCAGCGGATGGCGCGGGCGGAAACTGGAGTTCCGCCAAGTGCGCGTAGAGGCCGCCTGCCTGCATCAGCGCCTCATGGCGACCGATGGCGTGGATGCGCCCATGGTCGAGGACCACGATTCGATCCGCGTCCTGGACCGTCGACAGCCGGTGCGCGATGGTCAGCGAGGTCCGGCCTCGCACCAGATTGACCAAGGCATCCTGCACCAGCCGTTCGCTGACCGAATCCAGCGCGCTGGTGGCTTCGTCGAGCAGCAGGATCTCGCGATCGGCCAGCAAGGCACGGGCGATGGACAGCCGCTGACGCTGGCCCCCGGAGAGTCTGGCGCCCCGCTCGCCAAGCTCGGTGCGCAAGCCCTCGGGCAAACGCTCGACGAACTCCTCGGCATGGGCTGCACGCAAGGCGCGCACGACTTCGGCTTGCGTCGCTTGAGGGCGCCCGTAGCGCACGTTCTCGAGCACGCTGGTCGCGAAGATGACCGGATCCTGTGGCACCAGTGCAATGCGACGCCGCACATCGGCCGGATCGCAACGGCGTATGTCGACGCCGTCGATGCACACGCGCCCGAACTGCGGGTCGTGGAAGCGCAGCAGCAGCCCCATCACGGTGGACTTGCCCGCGCCCGAGGGGCCGACCAGGGCGATGTGTTCGCCGGGTTCGATTTCGAGATCGAAGTCGCTCAGGGCGGGCTGCTCGGGACGCGAGGGATAACTGAACTGTACGCCTTCGAACGACACGCGCCCGCGCACCCGATCCGGGAAGCGCACCGGGGTCGCCGGTGCCTGCACCGACGCAGACGTATCCAGGATCTCCATCAGCCGTTCGCACGCGCCTGCTGCCCGCTGGATTTCGCCCCAGACCTCGGATACCGTGCCGGCCCCGCTGGCCACGATGCTGGCGTAGAACACGAACGCGGACAGCTCGCCCGCCGTGATCTTGCCGGCCAGGACATCATGACCGCCGATCCAGAGAATGACGGCGATGGCGCTGAACGCGATCAGCATGACCAAGGCGATCAATCCGGCCTTCTGACGCACCCTCGCGACGCCCACCTCGCAGGCGGACTCGACCCGGCGGTTGAAATGCGCGCGCTCCTCGGCCTCGTGCACATACGCCTGCACGGTGAGGATTTCGTGGATCGCTTCGTCGACATGGGCCGATACGTCGGCCACGCGGTCTTGATTGGCTCGGGACAATCCGCGAACGCGGCGGCCCAGCAAGAATATCGGGATCAAGGTCGCCGGCACGCCGAGCAGGACCAGGGCGGCGAGCTTGGGACTGGTGACAAAAAGCAGCACCACGGCCCCGACCATCATCAGCAGATTGCGCAGAAACATGGAGAAGCCGAACCCGATCACCATCTGAAGTTGCGTGGTGTCGTTCGTGAGCCTGGAGATGATCTCGCCGGTGCGCGTGGCCCCGAAGAAGTCGGAGGACAAGCCAATGATGTGTTCGAAGACGGTGCTTCTCAGGTCAGCGATCACTCGCTCCGCGGTCGACATCATGAGGTAGAAGCGGGCGTAGGTCGCCCCTGAGAGCACCACGGCGACGGCCAGCACGCCGGCGAGGGCTGTATTCAGCAGGTTCGGGTCGCCGCTCGCGAAACCCGAATCGATCACGTGCTTGAGCCCTTGTCCCAGTGCCAGCACGCTGGCCGCGGCCACGATCAGCGCACTCCCCGCCGCGGCGAGCCGCCCTTTGTACGGCAGGACGAATCGGGCAAGTCGCAGCAGGGGCGAAACGGATCGGGCAGTCTTCGGGGGGGTGAGGTTTGCGGGCATGGTCACGAGGCGGAGCTGGGCAGACCGATCCTATGCGATCGGGGAGCGCTCGGGTGCCTGGAATTCGGCTTCTTTCGGGTGAAGCGCGATGCGACCGCAGTCCCCCTTGATTCCGGGGCGCTCGCCCCAAACTCAGGAGCCAGCGGCATTCGGCGCCGAGCTTACGCGATGCCGAGCCACGTTGCGCCGCCGCAGTATCCGATCCGTGCCCGGTGGCACGAAAAACATGAGCAAGGGTTGCCCGCAGCAGATTCGCTCGCTATTATCAGCACTCCTTAGCAGCGAGTGCTAACAGCCCTATCCGAAGGAGATATTAATGGCACTTAAGATTCGTCCGTTGCACGACCGCGTCATCGTCAAGCGTCTGGAAGAGGAGCGCAAGACGGCTTCCGGCATCGTGATTCCCGACACCGCCGCAGAAAAGCCCGATCAAGGCGAAATCATGGCCGTCGGCAAAGGCAAGATTCTCGATGACGGCAAGGTGCGCGCCCTCGAAGTGAAGGTCGGCGATCGCATCCTGTTCGGCAAATATTCCGGCCAGTCGGTCAAGGTCGACGGCGACGAACTGCTCGTGATGCGCGAAGAAGACATCATGGGCGTCATCGAAGGCAAGTAAGTCCCCATTCACCGCACCTGGATCGTCCGAGGCTGTTCGCATGGCGACGGTGGTCCGATCCAGGTGACAAGCATTAGGAGATTGAACAATGGCAGCCAAGGAAGTACGTTTTCACGAAAGTGCCCGCTCGCGCATCGTCGCGGGCGTCAACGTCCTGGCCGATGCGGTCAAGGTCACGCTGGGCCCCAAGGGCCGCAACGTCGTGCTCGAGCGCTCGTTCGGCGCCCCGACGGTGACCAAGGACGGCGTGTCGGTCGCTAAGGAAATCGAACTGAAGGACAAGTTCGAGAACATGGGTGCACAGATGGTGCGCGAGGTCGCTTCCAAGACCTCCGACATCGCCGGTGACGGCACCACGACGGCGACGGTTCTGGCGCAAGCCATCGTGCAGGAAGGCATGAAATACGTTGCCGCCGGCATGAACCCGATGGATCTGAAGCGCGGCATCGACAAGGCGGTCGAAGCGATCGTCGAGCAGCTGAAGAAGCAGTCCAAGCCCTGCACGACGAGCAAGGAAATCGCTCAGGTCGGCTCCATTTCCGCCAACGCGGACGAGTCGATCGGCAAGATCATCGCCGACGCGATGGACAAAGTGGGCAAGGAAGGCGTGATCACCGTCGAAGACGGCAAGAGCCTCGAGAACGAACTCGAAGTCGTGGAAGGCATGCAGTTCGACCGCGGCTACCTCTCGCCCTACTTCATCAACAGCCCCGAGAAGCAGATCGCCGTGCTGGATGATCCCTTCATCCTGCTGCACGACAAGAAGATCTCCAACATTCGCGATCTTCTGCCGCTGCTCGAGCAAGTTGCCAAAGCCGGCAAGCCGCTGCTGATCATCGCCGAAGAAGTCGAAGGCGAAGCGCTGGCGACGCTAGTGGTCAACAACATCCGCGGCATTCTGAAGACCTGCGCCGTCAAGGCTCCGGGCTTCGGCGATCGTCGCAAAGCGATGCTCGAAGACATGGCCATCCTCACGGGCGGCACGGTCATCAGCGAAGAGCTGGGCCTGAAGATCGAGAACGCCACGCTGAAGGACCTGGGCCGCGCCAAGCGCATCGAGGTCGAGAAAGAGAACACCATCATCATCGACGGTGTCGGCGAGAAGAAGTCGATCGAAGGCCGGATCAAGACCATCCGTGCGCAGATCGAAGAAACCAGCAGCGACTACGACCGCGAGAAGTTGCAGGAGCGCGTTGCGAAGCTGGCCGGTGGCGTGGCGCTGATCCGCGTCGGTGCTGCGACCGAAGTCGAGATGAAGGAAAAGAAGGCCCGCGTCGAAGACGCTCTGCATGCAACCCGTGCAGCGGTCGAAGAAGGCATCGTGGCCGGTGGCGGCGTGGCTTACCTGCGTGCCCGCGAAGGCATCAAGGGCCTCAAGGGCGCCAACCACGATCAGGACGCCGGTATCAAGATCGTGCTGCGCGCGATCGAAGAGCCGATCCGCACCATCACCTCGAACGCAGGCGATGAGCCGTCGGTCGTCGTCAACAAGGTCGTCGAGGGCAAGGGCAACTACGGCTACAACGCCCAGTCCGGCGAGTACGGCGACATGGTGGCGATGGGCGTGCTGGATCCGACCAAGGTCTCCCGTGCAGCGCTGCAGAATGCTGCCTCGGTGGCCGGCCTGATCCTGACCACGGATTGCATGGTTGCCGAAGCGCCGCGTGAAGAGGCGGCTGGCGGACATGCGGGCCACGGCCATGGCATGGGCGGCATGGGCGGTATGGACATGTAAGGTCGCTGCTTCGACGCTCTCGCGTCGAAGCAATGACTGCCCGGATGCGAACGTCGGCGTTACGGCGCTCGTTCCGGGTCGGTCCGAACAAGAAAAAGCCCCGCGATTGCGGGGCTTTTTTCGTCGCGCCAGGATGCTCAGCGCGCGTCTGCGCCATCCCGATCCGATCCCGATGCCTAGGGAATGCGCGGTTTCGCGTCAGCCGTTTCCGGCCGTGTGCAGCATGTGCAGGGTGATCTTTCTGACTTCGGCCTTGCTCGCTTCGATGTGGGAGCGCAGCACCATCGCCGCCTGATTCGCTTTTCTCTTCGACAGCAGGCGCAGTATCTCGGCGTGCTCGTCGTACGTCGCCTGGATCCGGTCGCCCTTGGTGAAGTCCAACCGGCGAATGATGCGGATCTTCTCCGTGATGTCCCGGTGCACCCGAGCCATCTCGGCATTGCCCGTGGCGACGACGAGACCTTGATGGAAGGCTTCATCGTGCTCGGAGACGCGGCGAGCATCGGTCAGGCGCTGTGCCGCAGGCACGAGCCAGATCGTCATCAAGTCCGCAAGGCTCGCCGCATGTTCGGCCTTGCAGATTTGCTCCACCGCAGCCAATTCCAGAACGACACGCAAGTCGTACAGTTGCTCGAATCGGTCGAAGTCGAACGGCCGCACGTTCCATCCGTTGCGAAAGGCGAGCTGCAGGTAGCCCTCCTGCTCGAGGCGGTGTAGCGCTTGCCGCACGGGTGTGCGACTGACCAGCAGCGTTTGCGCCAGTTCGGTCTCGGTCAGCCGGTCGCCGGGCCGCAGGCGAAATTCGAAGATGTCGGCCTTGATCTTGTCATAGACCGCTTCGGACAGGCGTGCGTGGGATTTCTCGGGCGTTTCGCGCATGGACGAATGGTAGCGCTATGCGAGATGACACGCGACTTGTCGGTGATCTTCGATGGCCCGCAGCGCTGGCGCTTCATGTCCGCAGCGTTCGAACCCGCGCGGGCAGCGCCCCTGCAGGCGGCAACGATTCGGTGCCGGATCGATGGGACTTTGCGGGTCGCCGCCGACGAGCAGGTCGGCTTCGGTCGCCGCACCCCCGGTCAGGCCGCCCGGGAGCGAGGCGATCAGCGCTTTGGTGTAGGGGTGCAGAGGGCGCAGAAAAACATCCTGAGCGGGCCCGGTCTCGACGATCTGGCCCAAGTACATCACCATCACCCGATCGCAGAGCAGCCGCACCACGTTCAAGTCGTGCGACACGAAGAGAAAGCTCATCCGCATCTCGCGTTTGAGCCGATCGAGCAGCTGCAGGATGACTGCCTGAACGGAAACATCGAGCGCGGCCGTGGGTTCGTCCAGAATGAGCAAGCGCGGCTTGACGACGATGGCGCGGGCGATCCCCACCCGCGCCTTCTGGCCGCCGGACAGCTGATGGGGGTATCTGTCGAGGAGTTCTCTGGCCAGACCGACGTGGTCGGCGGTTTCCTCGACCAGTGCGCTGAGCTTTGTCGAATCGCGCGTATCGGTGAGCAGACGTGCCGATTCGGCGATCGTCTCGCGGGCCGTGTAGCGGGGGTTCAGGCTGTCGGTCGGATCCTGGAACACCATCTGGATCTCGCGGCGCAGCGGATGGCGGGCCATCGAGCGCGGCGGAATCAGCGCGATGCCGTGGCCGTGAAAGCGGATATGGCCGTCGGTGATTTCCAGCGTGCGGGTCAGCAGCCGCACCAAGGTGGACTTGCCGCACCCGGATTCGCCGACGAGACCGACGGTTTCGCCGGTTTCGATATGGAAGTTGAGCCCGTCCACGGCATGCAGTTTCCGCTTGCCCACGGGGAAGCGCTTGACGAGATCGATGGCTTCGATGAGCACGCTCATGCGGCTGCCTCCAGGCGAGGACGGTGACACGCGACCAGGTGGGCCGTCGTCAATGCATGCCGGGGCAGCGGCGATGCGCATGCCGCATCGCCCCGCTGACAGCGTTCGGCAAATCTGCAATGGGGCAGATCGACGCGGCGCAGATCCGGCAGATTGCCCGGGATGGCGGCGAGGTTCTCGAGTCGATCCTGGCCGACCGGGGTCGCTCGCACCAACTGCTCCGTGTAGGGGTGCGCGGAGGCGCGAAACAGCGTTTCGGTCGGACCCTGCTCCACGATGTGCCCCGCGTGCATCACCGCCAGCCGTTCGCAGAACTCCCTCGCCAGACCGAGATCGTGCGTGATCAGCAACGTGGCCATGCCCTTTTCGCGGCCGAGATCCCGGATCAAGCGCATGATCGCGGCCTGAGTGGTGGCGTCCAGACCTGTGGTAGGCTCGTCCGCGATCAGCAAGCGCGGCCTGCATGCCAGGGCGATCGCGATCATCACGCGCTGACACATGCCGCCCGACAACTCGAACGGGTAGGCGGCGAACCGACGCTCCGGATCGGGAATGCGCACTTCGGCGAGGCACTCGATGGCGCGTGCGCGTAGTGCGGCGCCTTTGAGGTCGGTATGCCGACGCAATACATCCTCGATCTGATGGCCCGCCTGTCGGATCGGGTTCAAGGCCACCCGCGGATTCTGGAAGATCATGGCCAGCTCGCGCCCGCGCAGGGTCTTCATGGCTTCGCCACGACGCGCCAGCATGTCCTGGCCGGCGAAGCGCATCGTGCCTTGCGTGATGCGCGCCGCGGCGTCCTGGATGCCGAGGATCGCGAACGAGAGGACCGATTTGCCGGAGCCGCTTTCGCCGACCAGCCCTAGCGATTCGCCCGTTTCCAGTTGCAGGCTGACGTTCTCGATGGCGCGAACGGTGCCGCCGCGAGTGCGAAACTCGATCGACAGATTCTCCACGCTGAGCAGCGCGCTCATGTTCTTCTCCGGGGATCGACGAGATCGCGCAAGGAATCGCCGAGCAGATTGAAGCAGAACACGGCGAGCATCAGCACGGCGCCGGGAAACAAGGCGATCCACCATTCTCCCGAGACGATGTATTGCGCGCCTTCGGCCACCATGATGCCCCACTCGGCCTGCGGCGGGCGCACGCCCAGCCCGATGAAGGACAGCCCGGCTGCGTTCAGGATGGCCCAGCCCATGTTGAGCGAGATCTGCACCGTGATCGGCGGCAGGATGTTGGGGATGATGTGATGGAACAACAGACGCGCCTCGCTGTTGCCGGCGAGTCTGGCCGCCTCGACGAAGGCCGCGTTGCGCAAGACGGTCGATTCGGCGCGCGCGACGCGGATGTAGAACGGCAGGTTGATGATCGCTGTCGCAAGCACGATGTTGGCGACCGTATTGCCGAGCGCGGCGACGATGCCCATCGCCAGCACGAACAGTGGAAAGGCCATGATGGTGTCGGAAATGCGGCCGACGATCCGGTCGGTCCAGCCGCCGAAGTAGCCGGCGCAGGCGCCGGCCAGGCCACCCAGAATGCAGGACAGACCGACCGCCGCCACGGCGATCCCCAGATCGAGCCTCGCGGCCACCATGACGCGCGACAGGATGTCTCGGCCCAGCGCATCGGTGCCGAACCAGTGCGCCGACGAGGGCGGCGTCAACGGCGTGCCGACGTTGGAGGCGAGCGGGTCGAAAGGCGCGAGCCAGGGGCCGATCGCCGCGAGCATGACGAATGCGGCGAACAAGAGAAAGGCGACCAGCGACAGCGGGTTCTCCGCCACGACGTAGCGCAGCATGCGCCAGCGCTGCGCCCAGGCGTTCGCAGCTTGGGTCGACGATGCGAGGGTGATCTCAGGCATGGAGTCTCATCCTGGGGTCGACGATGCCATAGGCGATGTCGATGGCGAGATTGAGGAAGACGTAGAGCAGGGCCATGGTCAGCACGAAGCCTTGCACCGGTGCGTAGTCGGAGGCGACCAACGCCTCGATGGCGAACGACCCGATGCCGGGCCAGGCGAACACCTTCTCGACCAGCACGTTGGAGCCGAGCAGGAAGGAGAACACCATGCCGAGCGTCGTCATCACCGGCAGCAACGCGTTGCGAAAGGCGTAGGTGAACAGCACCGTCGATCCGGAGAGTCCGGCTGCGCGAGCCGTGCGGATGTAGTCCGCCGAGAGAACGCCCAGCATGGCCGCGCGCGTCATGCGGGCGAGCGGCGCCAGGACGAAGAGCGCGAGCGTCAGCGCGGGAAGGAGCAGCTGCTTGGCTGCGCTGACGAACACTTCGAGGTCTCGTGCCAGGAGACTGTCGATCAGATAGAAGCCCGTGACGTGGGGCGGGCTCGTCAGATACGGGTCGAGCCTCCCGAGGGGCGAGGGCGCCCAGCCCAGCAGGAAGTAGAAGACATAGGCCAGGAGCAGCCCGGTGAAGAAGGTGGGCAGCGAGACGCCGGCGGTGGCGACGGCGCGACACAGGTGATCGATCCAGGAGCCGGGCCGGGTGGCGGCCAGGATGCCCAGCGGAATGGCAACGACGACGGCAACCACCAGGCCGACCAGCGTCAGCTCCAGCGATGCCGGCAAGCGCGTGGTGAGTTCCGTCAGAACCGGCTGCCCGGTGGCGAGCGAGTTCCCCCAGTCGCCATGCGCAAGATCGCGCACATAGAGGAAGAACTGCTCGAACAGGGGCTTGTCGAGCCCGAGCTTGACGCGAATCTGTTCCACCGCCTCGGCCGTGCCCGCGGGCCCGGCGAAGAAAGCGGCCGGGTCGCCGGGCAAGGCGCGAGTGAGCAGAAAGGTGACGATCACGACCCCGATGAGGTTCGGAACGGCGCCCAGCAGTCGCTTCAGTATCGTCGCCAGCACGGGGGGATCCTTACTGCTTGTACATCTGGCGGTAGTCGGGCTGCAGATGGAACCAGTAGGTGTAGCCCTGGACGTTCCTGCGCATCGCGACGTCCATCATGGGCTGAGCGACCGGGATCCGCGGCACGTTCGTATAGGCGATGTCGATGAAGCCCTTCACCATCTGCGCGTACTTCTTGCTGTCGGGCTCGAAGCGCGCGGACTCGATGAGCTTGTCCATCTCGGGATTCTGGTAGCTCATGGTGTTGAAGACGGCGTTCTGACCGTGGTAGGTCCAGAAGAAGAAGTACTCGGGGTAGTTGAGCCAGCCGCCGAAGCGATTGATGATGAGCGGCATGTCCTTCTTCAGCAGGGCGGCGCGCCAGTTCGAACCCGGGACCTTGTTGATCGTGGTCTTGATGTTGATCTGCGCCAGCGCTTCCTGGATCAGCACCGCCATCGGCTCCGAGACCGTGCCCTGTCCGAGATCGAACGAGATCGTGGTCGCGAACCCTGCGCTTTGGCCAGCCTCGGCCATCAAGGCGCGCGCCTTGGCGACATCGGTGGCGTAGGCGGTGGCGGTCGGCCATTCGGTGCCGCTGACGGGCTTCTTCGCGCCGAAGAGAGGCACCGCGCGACCGTACAAGGCGTTGGCCATGATCTTGTCGTACGGCAGCACGTGCGCCACGGCCTGGCGTACCTTAGGGTTGTCGAACGGCGGCTTGTTGGAGAGCATGCCGACGTACCACATCGAGTTCTCGATCGGGGTGCTCGCGACCTTGACGTTGCTCTTCTCCTGGGCCATCTCGGCGAAGTCCTTGGGCGGCATCTCGAAGGTGATGTCGATGTCGCCCTTGGAGAGCAGGGCCCGACGATTGCCGGCCGACGGCACTTCCCGCTGGATGATGCGTCTCAACTTGGGCAGCGGCCCGCTCTTCCATTCGTCATAGCGCTCGTAGACGATCTCCTGGCCCGGCTTGTAGCTGGCGACCTTGTAGGCGCCGCCGCCGGCCGTGTTGTTCTTCAGCCAGGTGGCGGCCCACGGATCGGAGGCCGTGGCGTGCTTCTTCGCCAGCGTCGAGTTGTAGATCGAGGCGACGGGGACGGCCATGTTCGGCAGGCTCATCTTGTCCTTGCGCAGAAACGTGACCTTGAAGGTCTGGTCGTCGATCGCCTCGAACTGCTCGGGCTTCTCGAGCGATCCGGCCTTCATCTGGAAGGTCGGAAAGCCGCCCATCGCAAGCGCGCGATCGTAGGACCACTTGACGTCTTTCGCGGTCACCGGGGTGCCGTCGTGGAACTTCGCATCCGTGCGCAGCTTGAAGACGACCGACATCCCGTCCTTGGCGACTTCCCAGCTTACCGCCAGCTCGGGCTCGAGCTTGGTGTAGTCGTAGCTCGACGTGCCGTCGGGCATCTTCTTCTTGCCGTAGGTCATGAGCCGATCGTAGACGAGCCAGGCCACGCCGTATGACGGGCGGTTGGCGCCGACACCGTGGATGTCGAGCATGTTGGGGCCGGTTTCGTTGGCCACGACCAGCGTTTCCATGCGCCTGTCCTGGGCGTGCGCCGAGGTCGTTGGGCCCGCCATCAGTGCCATGCAGGCAGAGAGCAGGAGGGTCTTCGGCAACGGGTAGAGCTTCATGAACGATCTCCTTGTGAACGTGCGTGGTGTTGCGCGTTGGCGCGGTAGGCGCGCCAGCCGCCGAAATGGGTGATGTCCTCCGCGTCGAGCGCAGCCGTGGCCTCGCAGAGGAAGCCTTGGACTTCGCTGCCGTCCTGGAGGGTGAGGGTGCCGATGCCCAGGGGAGCCGGAATCGATGCCACGAAGCTGCCGAAGTGCGTCGAGGGCAGTTCCCATACTTCGACGTCGATCGCCGCGCCGCCCGCTGCAGCGCGGACCAGACCGGGCTTGCGCGGCTCGCCGCCGGGCAGCGCGAACAGACGGTACTGCGCAGCCGTGCGCGTCTGGCCGAGCAAGCGGCCGCAGCGCTCCTGCAGTTGCCAGTTGAGCGGCATGCCGCTCAGATGCGCGCCCACGACGGCGAGCCGCACGCTCGGCGTGGTGCCGGGCAGCGGAGGCAGCGCTTGCGTCGTGCGCGGCGGAGGCGCCGAGCTCAGACCGAGCCGCTGGTGCAGCAGCGGTTCGATGCGGCGCCCGAGTTCGGCGAGCCGATGATCGCCGCCGCCCGGCGCGATGAACGTGATGCCGGCGGGCAGGCCGTCGGTGCGGAACGGACCCGGCAGGGCCAACGCGCTCATGCCCAGCAGATTTACGAAGTTGGTGTAGAGGCCGAAGTCGCTGTTGCGCGCGATGGGGTCGGCCGCGACCGTAGCTCGCTTGTGGATGGTCGGCGCGGTCGGCACCAGCAGGCAGTCGACCTGGGCGAAGACGGCCTCCGCCATCCGCTTGCCTGCTTCGAGCCGGTAGAGCGCCTTGAATGTGTCGATCGCGGATTTGCCGTCGGCCTTGCCGATGATCTCGCGCACGGTCGGGTCTATCTGCTCGCCATGTTCGCGGAAGAAGTCGCCGATCGCCAAGCGACGCTCCGCGACCCAGGGTCCGTCGTAGAGCAGTCGGGCGATCTGGTCGAACGGCTCGAAGGGGATCTCGACGAATTCGAACTGCGCGTCGCGGCGCAGGATGTCGAGGGCACGGTCGAACGCGCTCTGCGCCACCGGGTCTGCGAGGAAGTCGAGAGGGGTCGGCAGACCGACGCGCGCGGTCCGAACGATGGGCGGCAGCGGTTCGATGCGTCGCGTGTAGGCGTCCTGTGGATCGATCCCTGCGAGGACCGATGCGACCGTCCAGGCATCGGCAACGGTGTGCGCGAGAATCGACACGCAGTCGAGGCTCTTGCAGGCGGGAAACACGCCGCGCGTGCTGATCAATCCTGGGGTCGGCTTGATGCCGACGAGGTTGCAGAAGCCGGCCGGTACCCGGCCCGAGCCGGCGGTGTCGGTGCCCAGTGCGAACGGGACCAACCCCAGTGCGACGGCTGCAGCCGAACCGGAACTCGACCCGCCGGAGACGTAATCCGCGTGGAAGGGATTCCTCACCTCCCCATACGGCGAGCGGATCCCGACCAATCCGGTCGCGAACTGGTCCAGATTGGTCTTGCCGATGAGGATGGCGCCCGCGGCTTCCAGTCGTTCGACCACGGCGGCGGAGTGTTCGGGCCGGTACGCGAATGCCGGGCAGGCGCAGGTCGTATCCAGGCCGGCGACGTCGATGTTGTCTTTGACGACGAAAGGAATCCCGAGCAGGGGTAGTCGCTCCGGCAGGCCGGGATCGGTTGCCAGGCGATCGTGCAACTGCCTCGCCTTGCGGCGGACCTCGCCCGGGTCGACCAGGCTGATGAACACCTCAGGCGGACATTCCCCGGCGATTCGGGCCAAGGTGAGTTCGATCAACTCCGGCAGCGAGGCGGTTCCTGCGCGAAGGTGTCGGTGGATGTCGGCAACGGTGGGGAACGCAGTGAGCGACGACATGGATTCATTCTTGGATACAAGATGGAATCCAAAAAAAGCAAACATCACGCCAGCACAGGCGATGTCCCGTAACCTATTGAAAGAAAGTGATAGATCTCGGTAGAGGGTGCAATCAGCGGACGTCGACCCTCAGAAAAAGCGCACCGCAAGAGGGAGCGCTGCCACCCGATGGTGCACGGGAGCAGCCGCCCTGCCAGCGGTGGAACCGCTGCTCCCGAATGCCGATACGCCCTGCGGGGCTGCGTTATATTCGAGCGGTGAGCGCTGCCTCCTTCCTCTCGTCGCCGGTCGCCCTGGCTTTGGTGACGTCCTTGCTGCTGGGGCTCGCCATGATCGTGGCGCAGCGCGGGCTGCGATCCCTGCCCACGCTGCCCGGCGCGGCCGTGGCCAATACGAGCGCGGCCCTGCTTTTCTGGGCACTCGCACCCCTGTTCTGGTCCGATGCCGACGCCACGCCCTGGTCCTTCGGCGTGTTCGTTCTGGTGGGCCTGTTCTTCCCCGGCGGGGTGACGCTGCTCATGCTGGAGGGAAATCGTCGCCTGGGCCCCTCGATCACGGCGAGCATCGCCGGCACCACGCCCCTCTTCGCCTATCTGGCTGCCGTCGCCTTTCTGGGGGAAGCGCTGGTCATGCAGGGGCTGCTCGGTACCGCCGCGATCGTGTTCGGCATCGCTGCCCTGGCTTGGCGCAGAGGCGGGATGCCGGGTCAGGTGGCCTCCTCGGCGCTGTGGTTTCCGCTCGGTTCGTCGGTCGTGCGCGCCGTCGCGCAGATCATGATCAAGTACGGCCTGACGCTGTGGCCGAGTCCTTATTCGGCGATCGTGATTGCCTATACCGCGTCGGCTGCGATGGTCTGGACGCTGCTGCGCTTGCGAGGCGAGCGCGTGCCTCGGTGCGCCGCCCTGGGCTGGTTCGTGGCCTCGGGGCTCATGAACGGCGTCGGCACGCTCGCCATGTACGCCGCATTCCGCCACGGCGAGGTGACCATCGTGGCGCCCATCGTCGCGACCGGTCCGCTCGTGACCCTGGTGGCGAGCGCGATCTTCCTGCGCGAGGAGAAACTGACGCTGCGCCTGGTGGCGGGCGTTCTCATCACATTGTCGGGCGTGGGCTTGATCCTGGTGCGCTGAGCCCGACGGGCCGGGGGTGCGCTACAGGTTCTCGCGGATCGTCTCGCCACCGTCGGCGACGAGGTTCTGGCCGGTGATGTAGCGTCCGGCATCCGAAGCGAGGCATACCGCCAGGCCGGCGATGTCGTTCGGCTCTCCGAGACGTCCGAGGGCGATGGCGCTCAGCCGGCGCTTCAAGCGCTCGGGATCTTCGTAGAGCACCTTGGCGAAATCCGTGCGCACCAATCCGGGCGAGATCGCGTTGGCGCGTATGCCCTTGTCGCCCCATTCCAGCGCGAGGTTGCGCGCAAGCTGGATATCCGCGGCCTTGCACAGGCCGTACATGCCTTGCTTGGAGTTGCCTCGCAAACCGGCAATCGAGGAGATGATGATGATGGACCCCTCGCCGCGCTCGGCCATCTGCGGGCAGACGAGCTTGCACAGCCACAGCTGCGCCTTCACGTTGGTGCCGATCATCTTGTCGAACACTTCGTCGCCCATGTCCTGCATTGGCCCGAAGTAGGGATTGATCGCGGCATTGAGCACCAGCACGTCGACCCGACCCCAGGTCTGCAGCGTGGTGCGCACGAGCGTCTCGCACTGATCCTTGTAGCCCACGTTGCAGGGCACGGCGATCGCCTCGTGTCCGGCAGCCACGAGCTCGCTTCGCGTCGTCTCGCAGGCCTCCGTCTTGCGACTCGAAACCACGACCTTGGCGCCGGCGAGTGCAAGCTGTTCGACAATGGCACGGCCGATGCCGCGCGTCGATCCGGTGACGATGGCGACTTTGCCTGCGAGGCTGAAGAGCTTCATGATGAGTCTCGTACGGTGGGGTCTGGAACGCGGAACACCCTGGGAGCGTGCTGGTTGATCATAGCATGGCGTGCTAAATTCCCCGCCTGGAGGCAGCCCCGCAAGATCCCCGATTTCTCTCGAGCCCGCCTGCCGGTGCAAGGCGCGGCCCAACAGCCACAGGACGATCGATATGCATTTCGAATACAGCGACAAGGTGAAGAGCTGGCAGAAGGTCCTCACCGACTTCATGGAGCAGCACATCTACCCCAACGAGGCGCGCTTCGATGAAGAGGCCGCAGGCTGTAAGCCGTCCGATTATCCGCCGCTGCTGCTCGAATTGCGCGCCAAGGCCAAGGCGATGGGGCTGTGGAATCTGTTCCTGCCGCACTCGAAGTACGGCGCCGGCTTCACCAACCTCGAGTACGCGCCGCTGTGCGAGATCATGGGGCGCGTTTACTGGGCGCCCTTCGTCTTCAACTGCAACGCGCCCGACACCGGCAACATGGAAACGCTCGAGCGCTACGGCACCGACGAGCAGAAGAAGCAGTGGCTCGAACCCATGCTCGAAGGCGAGATCGGCTCCAACTTCGCCATGACGGAGCCGGACGTGGCCTCGTCGGATGCCACCAACATCCAGGCGACGATCCTGAGCGACGGCGACGACTACGTCATCAACGGCCGCAAGTGGTGGTCCTCGGGCGTGATGAACGATCGCTGCAAGCTCATCATCTTCATGGGCAAGACCGATCCGAACGGCGCCGACAAATATCGTCAGCAGTCGATGATCCTCATTCCGCGCGACACGCCCGGAGTGAAGATCCTGCGCCACCTGTCGGTGTTCGGCTACTCCGACATCCCGAATGCGCATGGCGACGTCCTGTACGAGAACGTGCGCGTGCCGAAATCGAACGTGCTGCTGGGCGAAGGCCGCGGCTTCGAGATTGCGCAAGGTCGCCTGGGGCCTGGCCGCATCCACCACTGCATGCGGCTCATCGGCGCGGCCGAGCGCGCGCTCGAGATGATGTGCAAGCGCTCGCGCGTGCGCTCGCCGTTCGGCAAGACGCTGGCCGAGCAGGGCGTCACCCGGGAGCGGATCGCCGAGTCGCGCATCATGATCGAGCAGATGCGGCTGCTGGTGCTCAAGGCGGCCTACATGATGGATACGGTCGGGAACAAGGTCGCGCGGCGCGAGATCGCGATGATCAAGGTCGCGGCACCGAACATGGCGCTGCAAGTGCTCGATTGGGCCATTCAGGCCCACGGCGGCGGCGGCGTGTCCCAGGACTTCCCGCTCGCACATCAATGGGCGCGGGCGCGGATTCTGCGCTTTGCCGACGGCCCCGATGAAGTCCATCGCGACCAGATCGCGCGGCTCGAATTGAACCAGTACCGGTAAGGGGCGCCTCGTCCATGAAGGCAGTCGTCTGCAAGGCCTGGGGGCCGCCCGAATCGCTCGTGATCGAGGACGGTCCGCCGCTCGTCGCCGAGCCGGGCAAGGTCGTGATCAGCGTGAAGGCGGCAGGGGTCAATTTTCCCGACACGCTGATCATCCAGAACAAATATCAGTACAAGCCCGAACTGCCCTTCTCGCCCGGCTCGGAAGTGGCTGGCGTGTTGAAGTCGATCGGCGCCGGCGTTCAGGGCTGGCAAGTCGGGGATCGCGTCATCGCGCAGACTACCTTCGGCGGCTTCGCCGAGGAGATCGTCACCGAACCGGAGCGCTTGCTGCCCATGCCCGAGGGCATGGACTTCCAAACCGCAGCGAGCGTGGGACTTGCCTATGGCACTTCCCATTACGCTCTCATCGACCGCGGCCAATTGCGCGCGGGCGAAACCTTGCTGGTGCTCGGAGCCTCCGGCGGCGTGGGCCTGGCCGCGATCGAGATCGGCAAGGTGCTCGGCGCGCGGGTCATCGCCTGCGCCTCGACCGAAGCCAAGCTGCAGGTTTGTCGCGATCACGGCGCCGATGAAACCATCAACTACGCCAGCGAGGACATGCGCGCGCGGGTGAAGGCGATCACCGCCGGCAAGGGCGTCGATGTGATCTACGATCCGGTCGGCGGACCGTACTCCGAGCCTGCCCTGCGTGACATGGCCTGGGGCGGTCGACTGCTGGTCGTCGGTTTCGCTGCCGGAGACATTCCCAAGATCCCCCTCAACCTGCCGCTCATCAAGGGTTGCAGCATCGTCGGCGTGTGGTGGGGTCAGTTCGCCAAGGGCAACTGGGCCCAGCACGGCCGCAACATCGAGCAGCTGGGACAATGGTTCCGCGAGGGCAAGATCAAGCCGCACATCTCGGCGGCATTTCCGCTCGAGCGCGCCGTGGATGCGCTCAACGTGCTGGCTCGACGTGAGGTCACCGGCAAAGTGGTTCTGACCACGGGGCGTTGAGCACGTACTTACCCGTCCGAACCGGCGCTCGGCACGGCACGCGCTGCTCGACCCACCGCACCGGGGCGATCCGGCGCTGCTGCGACTTGAGCTGCGGCAGCGCGCCATCCCTCGCGCACGGCGCCGCTCGCGGGGCCGATGTTGTCAAGCCACATTCAACCGACTACAGTGTCCACCCTGGCAGGGTGGACGACTGCGCTCGTCGTCGCCCTCGAGAACAAACAAACGCAAGCATCACTCTCGGGTGACTGCGTACGGAGGAGGCGTCATGGAAGACATCGCGCAGGCGAAGCGGGTACGCTTGCAGTCACTCATACACCGGCAGGACAAAGTGCTCGCGGTCACGCACCCCCCGACCGCGGCGCATGGCCGCATCATGGATTGGTGCGGCATCGAAGCAGGTTTCGTCGGCACCAGTGGGGTGGTCGGCACCTACACCGGCTTGTCCGACGTCGGCACCGCGACGATGAGCGAGTGCCTGCGAATCGGGCAATGGATCGCGCAGAGCGTGAGCTATCCCATCATTCTGGATGGCGACACCGGCCATGGCGGCATCATGGCCGTGCGGCGACTCGTGCACGAGTGCATCAAGGCGGGTATCGCCGGCGTGCGCATCGACGATCAGCCGATCGAAGGCAAGCGCATGACCGGCAGCGCCGGCATCGAGGTCGTTCCGATGGCGCAGGCCCTGGCGCGCTACCGGGCGGCGGTCGATGCCAAGAACGAACTCGATCCGAACTTCGTCATCATGGCTCAATGCTACGCCGGCAACGCACACGGCAACAGTCTGGAGAAATCCATTGCCCGCCTGAAGGCCTATCGCGAGGAGGCCGGTGTCGACTGGGTGCAGTTCGAATATCCACGTTCGACCGATGAGATCAAGCGTGTGCGCGCCGCGATTGCAGGGCCGTTTTCATTCATGAAGGGCGGGTTGGGCCGCTACCTCAGTCTCAAGGAGCATCTCGAACTCGGCGTGACGATTGCCTGGTACCCCCCGCTCGCGCATCAGGTGACCTGGCAGGCCTTGTGGAACTTCATGCAGGAGTTCAAGAAGAAGGAGATGGGCGCCTGGGACGACTTCATCGCCGCCAGCGCGGCGAATCCTTGCCCGAACCCGCTGGATGTCGGTCCGGACGGCGAGGGCCTGGCGAAGCAGCGACAGCTCGAAGAAAAGTACTTCTCGGCGGATCTGCTGGCGAAGTATTCGAAGGGTGAATGACGCAAGCATGGCGTCTGGATGGGCAATTCATCGATAGCGAGAGGCGGCACATGGCAAAGAACGGCTACAAGGTTTTCGATTCGGACACGCACGTCGGTCCGGTGATGGAGGTGCTCGACAAATACATCGGTGCCGCCGAGAAGGAGAAGCTCAAGGGCTGGGAGGCCTTCAAGAGCACCAGCAAGCACGGGCTGTCGAACTACAACAAGGGCCAGCGCGTCTATCGGCGCCGTCTCGGCACCGCTGCGGCGGAGGCGACGCCGGCCGGGTACATGGCGGGCTTCACAGGACCGCAGACCGCCCGCAAACCGCACCCGGACGTCGACATCGACGTGAAGACCCGCATCGCCGACATGGATTTCGAAGGGGTCGACGTCAACCTGCTGCTGCCATCGGGGTGGTTCGGCACCTGGACGGCCGGTGAGGATGTGAGCCTCGAAGCGGCCATGTACCGTGCCTATCATCGCTGGATGAACGACTATTGTGCCGCCTACCCCGACCGACTCGGCGGCGTGTTGCTCGTGAGTTCGCGCGACGTCGAGGGCAGTCTGAAAGAGATCGAACGTTGGGGCAAGTCGCGCTGGGCTTGGGGTGTGCTGCCTTACGCGCCCTACGGGACGCCGCTGGATCATCCCGATCTCGAGCCCATCTGGGCTGCTGCGCAGGCGCACGATCTCGTCATCGCGCTGCACACTTTCACGGTCATGCCGCCCTACGCGCCCGGCGGCCTGGATAACTGGGAGAACCTGTTCCTGCAGCGTTCGGCGGCCCATCCCTGGTGCGGCATGCGCAACATGGCCTCGCTGATCGGCGCCGGCTTGATGGATCGGTATCCGAACCTGCGGATCGCCACGCTCGAAGCCGGACACGGCTGGCTGCCCTTCTGGCTCGAACGCATCGACGAGCATGCCAAGACGATCAAGAGCGCGCTGCCGGAACTCAAGCAGTTGCCGAGCGAATACGCTCGCAGCGGGCGCTACTTTCAAAGCATCGAGGCCTATGAAGGCGAGAAGCTGACCAGTTCGGTCTGCGACATCGTCGGCGACGACATCCTGATGTACGCCTCGGACTATCCCCACGGCGAGAGCCATTTCCCTCACACCGTGGACATGGTGCTCGACTGGAAGGGCATGGCGGAGGGGCGCAAGCGCAAGCTCTTCTGGGACAACGCCTTGAAGTGCTACGCCCGCTGCGGATTGAAGTAAGCGAGGCAAAGACGCAGAGCGCGTAATGCGGTGCCGCGGCGGATTCGGCACCGCAGACCGCCCGAACATGGAGGAGGCAAAATGAAGACCCTTTCGGTACTGTCGAAAGTCGCGGGGATGCTCGCCCTCGGCTTGTCGTGCCAGGCAAGCGCTCAGGATTACCCGAACAAGCCCGTTCGAGTCATCGTGCCGCTCGCGCCCGGCGGGGCGACGGACATTCAGGCGAGATTGTTCTCGCAGAAACTGTCGCAGACGCTCAACCAAACCTTCCTGGTCGACAATCGTTCTGGCGCGGGCGGCATGATTGCCTTCAGGTACATCGTGCAGCAAGCCAATACCGACGGCTACACGCTGCTGGCGACTTCGCCGGGCTTCACCAATGCGCCTGCCCTCTACGAGAAGCCGCCCTTCGATCCGGCGAAAGATTTCGAGCCGATCATTCTGATGAGCAAGGCGCCTTATGCGCTGGTGATCAATCCCAAGTTCCCGGCCACGACCATGAAGGAGTTCCTCGCTTGGGGCAAGGGTAATCCGGGCAAGCTCAATTTCGCGATCTCCGGGCTCGGTACGACGATCCATCTGGCGCAGGTCTGGCTGGCCGATGCGGCCAACATCAAGATGGCCGTGATTCCCTACAAGGGGACCGGACCTGCCACCCAGGACGTGATCGCAGGGCGGGTGCATGCCTCGTTTGCCAATGTCATCAGCGCGGGGCCGCATATCAAGGCGGGGCGGATACGCCCGCTCGCGGTCACCACCGCGGAACGTTCCCCGGCACTGCCCGATCTGCCCACCTTCGCAGAATCCGGGTTGGCGAACTACGAGGTAACGACCTGGCATGGCTGGCTGGGTCCGAAGGGGATGCCGCGCAGTGTCGTCGCCAAGCTCAATGCGCAGCTCAACCTGGTGCTCAAGGACCCGGACGTCATGAAGGCCGTGTCCGAAGACGGTGGTGTCATCATCGGAGGCACCCCAGAGTCTTTCCGCAAGCACATCAGCGGCGAGGTCGAGCGCTGGAAGCGGCTGGTTCAACTCGCCGACATCAAGCCTCGAACGGATTGACGCAGCGCGGCCGCTCGCGGGCGGCGCGCACATGCGTATCGCTCGCTCGACACTGAGTTCGAACGCTCAACGACGAGCGAGCAACGCCTCGACTTTTTGCCAGCCGAGTTCCGCGAGAAACACCGGCCGTGCGACATTGCGCGCGTGCGCGCTCGATACGATGCCGTCCTCGAGGCGCTTGACGATGCCTTGATGCACGCCCGCGATGCGGAACAGCCCGAACGCCTGATAGAACTCGAAGTGATCGATGCCGGCGCGTGCGGTACGCCTGCAATAGGCCTGCGTGTAGGCCTCCACGGTCGGAATGCCGAGCGCTGTGACATCGACGCCGCCCAGCCGGCCGAGCATCTCCGGCGGGAGCACCCAGTCGAGGCAGTGGTAGGCGAAGTCGACCAAGGGATGGCCTAGGGTCGACAACTCCCAGTCGAGCACGGCGACGACACGCGGCTCGCTCGGGTGGAAGATCATGTTGTTCAGATGATAGTCGCCATGGACGATGCTGGTTTCGTCGCCCGGCGGGATGTTCTGCGGCAGCCATTCGATCAGCCGATCCATTGCAGGGATGGGCTGGGTGGCCGAGCCGCGATACTGCTGGGTCCAGCGTGCGATCTGCCGCTGCAGGTAGTTGCCCGGTCGGCCATAGTCGCCGAGCCCGACGGTTTCGTGGCTCACCCGATGCAGCGCGGCGATCACCCGGTTCATCTCGTCGAAGATGGCGGTGCGCTCCTCGCGAGGCAACTCGGGCAGCGACTGATTCCAGAACACCCGACCCTCGACGTAATCCATCAGAAAGAACGGCGTGCCGATGATGGTTGCGTCCTCGCAGAGCAGCCGCGTACGCGGGACGGGCACATCGGTGTCTCGCAATGCCGTCATGATGCGATGTTCGCGGTCGACGGCATGCGCGGAAGGGAGCAGCTTGCCCGGGGGCTTCTTGCGCAGCACGTAACGCCGCTCGCCCGCGGTGACCAGGTAGGTCGGATTCGATTGTCCGCCGCGAAACTGTTCCACGAGCATGGGCTCCTGGAAATCGGGCAGGCGAGCGCGCAGATACTGCGCGAGTCTCGTTTCGTCGATACGATGGTGCTCCTGCACGGGCATCGTGCCCGTGAATACGGCGTTGTCGCTCACCTTGCTGAGGCCCCTGGTTTGTGCGGCATCTGCGCGCGCATATAATCGCCCGATCTTACAAGAAGAGCCCACCCCACCGTGCTCCTGGTTCTCTCCGTCGTCAAGGCCGTGAGCGAGATCATGGCGTTCAGCCTGATCGTGCAAGGCGTGCTCTATCTGGTCGCGCGCGACAAGCGCCAGTCCAGCCTCGCCTACCGCATGCTTGCGGGCATCACCCGGCCGGTCACGCGTGTGGCGCGAGCGGTCATGCCGCGCGTCGTCCCCGATCGCTATCTTTGGATCGTGACGATGTTGATGGTTTTCGGGCTCTGGGTCGTAGTCGGGCAGCAGAAAATAGAAACCTGCCTGACGCAATCGCGCGAGGATCCGCTATGTGTCGAGCTGGTCAAGAACGTCGAGCAACGCAGGCAGCTGCAGGGCGGCAATCAATGAGAGGCGGGGAGCGCAACGAGCAGCGATCCCCGCGCATCTCAACCGGGAGAGGTCTGGGCTAAGGCGAGACAGTGCCGGATCCAGCGCGCTGTCAGCCGTTCGAGCGCGGCATTTTGGCTCAACCGTGCATCCAGGCCCTGCCAGTCGACCCGATCGAGCGCCTGATCCTGATTGAAGCAGGAGAACACGACCGATCGCGCGCCGGTGACCGGATCGATGTGAGTCTGCAGGCATTGCGCGCAGATCTCCTTCATCATGCATTGCATCGGTGAATTGATGGAGCCGATCGCATGATGCCCGGGCTTCAGATGCGGTGCGAGCACGGCATGGCGCGCCCGCGCCACCGCTGCCATCATGCGATCCGAGCCGATCGCAACCACGCGGTCGGCGTGGCTCAATGCGATCTCGGCTTCGCCCAGCTCGCCGCGCGCATAGGCTGCCATGGCTTCCACGATGTTGCCGACGAAGCTTCGGTCCTGGGGACGGCTGGGCTCGAAGCCAGGCGCGTGATCGCAACACCAGACGATGATGTCGGCAGCCGCCTCGATCTCGCTCACTTTGTAGCGATCACCCGGTGCTTTGTAACCCGCGAAGTACAGCACTCGATTGCCGGCAGCGCGCATCGCAGCACCGATGGAAAAGAGGACGGCATTGCCCAGGCCGCCACCGACCAGACAGATGGTTTCCCCGCATGGAATCTCGGTCGGGGCGCCGGTCGGCCCCATGAGGACGACCGGCTCCCCCGGACGCAACTGCGCACACAACTGGCTGGAGCCGCCCATCTCCAGCACGATGGTCGAGACCAGGCCTTGCGCCGGATCGACCCAGGCGCCGGTGACGGCGATGCCTTCCATGGCGAGGCGTGTGCCCGCCACGATCGGCGCGTGCGTCTCGTAGTTCTGCAGCCGGTAGAACTGTCCGGGACTGAACCGGCGCGCCGCGAGCGGCGCCCGGACCACCACCTCGACGATGGTCGGCGTGAGTCGATTGACCGCGTGCACGGTGGCGCGCATCGAGTCGTTGATATGCCGATCGAATTCTCTCGCGGACAGCGCCGATGCGGATGCACGGCGCGCCAGCATCTCGGTGATGACCGGATAGCCTTGCTTCGCGCCGCCGATGGCCTTCACGACATTGCCGAAGAATGACGGATGCACGTCGCCGAAATAGCTCATACCGCGGTCGTCGGCACGACGGGCCAGCAGCACGCGCACAGTTTGCGGTTTGGAGATCGCGCGTTCCACCGCGACCGGCTGGCCGGCGTCGTCGAACGCCTGGAAGTACCTGCCGTCGAGAGGAAAGTGCATCGGCTCTTCACGCGCGAGCACCGTGTTGGGTTGCGTCCCGGCGGCGATCAGTATGCTGCGGGCGGGCAACGCGGTACGCTTGTGCTCGGACCACTTGCCGTCTTCGCCCAGCGCCTGCACGGAAACTTGCAACGCGCGCGCATGGCCGCGCTCGTCGACGTCGACCGCGAGCGGCGTCAGGCCCTCCGCGAAACGGATCCCTTCCTCCAGGGCCTTGTGGACTTCCTCGTGATTGAGGGTGTAGGCCGGACTGTCGATCAAACGCCGCCGATATGCGATCGTCACCCCCCCCCAGCCGTGCAGCAGTTCGAGGATGCGCGGCACACGCCCTTCGAGTGCTGCCGCCGCGCGCTCGGCACGGATCGCTCGGGCATGGCTCAAGAACTCGGCGGCGATTTCACGCTCTTCCTCACCCCAGCCGGCCAATGCGGCGGCTTCGCCCTCGTTTCGCGCCACGGTCTCGAACCGGCGCAAGAACTTCTCGACCTGCACGGGGTAGTAGGCGAGTGACTCCGTGGCCGTATCGATCGCCGTGAGGCCGCCGCCGATCACGACGACGGGCAGGCGCAGCTGCATGTTCGCGATCGAGGAGGCTTTCGCGGCACCGGTGAGCTGCAGCGCCATGAGGAAGTCCGACGCGGTGCGCACCCCGCGTGCGAGCCCGTTCGGCAGATCGAGCACGGTGGGACGCCCGGCGCCGATGGCGAGCGCGATGTGATCGAAGCCGAGCGCGAATGCTTCGTCGGCCGTCAGCGTGCCGCCGAAGCGCACTCCGCCGAGCAGGGTGAAGCTGCTGCGCCGCTCGAGCAGCAGGCGAATGATCTTTAGAAAGTTCTTGTCCCAGCGCACCGTGATGCCGTATTCGGCCACGCCGCCGAAGCCCGCCATGATCCGCTCGTCCAGCGATTCGTAGAGTTCGCTTATGTCGCGGATCGGGCGAAAGGGCACATGCTCGCCACGCGCGTCGACACCCGAGAGCTCCGGCGGCAGGGGCTCGATCTTCAAGCCGTCGACGCCCACCACCTGATGACCGTCGTTCATGAGGAAGTGCGCGAGCGAGAAGCCGGCGGGGCCCATGCCGGCGACGAGCACGCGCTTGCCGCTCGCGGGTCGGGGCACCGGCCGGCGCAGATTGAGCGGATTCCAGCGCGTCAGCAGACTGTAGATTTCGAAGCCCCAAGGCAATTCGAGCACGTCTTTCAGGGTGCGCGTTTCCGCCTGCGGGATATCGACCGGTTCCTGCTTCTGATAGATGCATGCCTTCATGCAGTCGTTGCAGATGCGGTGCCCCGTCGCCGCCGCCATGGGATTGTCGATGGCGATGATGGCAAGCGCACCGATGGCGTGACCGAGGCTCTTGGTCTGCTGGAACTCGGAGATCTTTTCGTCCAGCGGGCAGCCTGCGAGCGTCACGCCGAAGGGACTTTTCTTGTAGGCGGCACTGCCTCGTTCGGTCGCGCCCTTTTCCTTCAGGCCCTTCGAGCATGAATCCTTGCCTTGCTCGTGGCACCAGATGCAGTAGTTGGTCTGGTCGAGCGCCCCTGTGAGATCCGTGCCTGCGTCCGTGAGCGCGAAGCCTTCGCGTCGACGCAAGTGCTCGGGCGGGAAGCGGAAGCTCGTGTATTCGGCGTCGTCGCACACAGCGGCCGGCACGAGCTTGTGCGGATCGAGCTTGTGCGGTGTCTTGAACAGCACGCCGTCGTGGTGCTTGGTGCGGCCGGCTGCGGTGTGGGTGGCCCAGGCGGCGTACTTCACCGCCGTGGCGAGCGCGGCCTCGTGAGCCGGCTCGTCGCGCAGCCAGGCGGTGACGTGGCGCGCGAACGCGAGTTCGGTCAACGTTTCGCCGAACCCGTCTTCGAGCTCGGTCGCCAAGGCGGCGCCATCGAGCGTTTCGGCATCGGCGGGCTTCACCTTGTGCAAGGCCTTGCGCTGCACGAACAGCCGCTTCACGGTGTAGAGCGGCGCAAGCTCGTGATGACGCGCGGCCAGTTCTTCGACCTCGGCCGTAATGCCGAAGAGCACCGCGATGAAATCGTCGACATGCGGGGCCAGCGCGATCAGCAGCGTGGATTCGTCTTTAGCCGCGAGGGCGTCCGGGTCGGCACGGCCGGCGAGCAGGCGATCGTGCAGTTCGGGATCCGCCCTGGCGACGAAGTCGACGAATGCTTCGTCCAGTCGTGATAGTCCCTCGCGGTCGTAGAGATCTGAGAACGTGAAGTCGAAGCCCAGCGAGTGTGCGGGCGCCAACTTGGCCGCCAAGTTGGGATGATGTTCGGTGAGCAGCATGGGAGCCTGGCGTTTTACAGTTGGGAGTGGAGAGAACCGCTTGCCTGGACGTCCTGGGAGAGCGTGGCCAGATAAGCGAAAGGAAAGATCCCGCGGCGGTGACCGTCGCTGAAATGCAGGTTCACCGCGGCGGGGCCGTAGGGTACGACATCGGCGAGCGAGATGTCGGGCGCCACCTCGGTCACCCGGCCCGCGCGAGCCGCGCTCGTGCACTCGGAGCAGCGGCAATGGCTGCGCAGCCAGGCGGCATCGAAGGCGCAGCTGCGCTCGTCCGCCCAGATGACATGCAGCTTGCGACCGGCCTCGCTTAGCCGAAGCTCGGTCGGCTGGGCCGGGATGTGCTCGGTGGCCGGCATCTCACACCATCTCCTCGACACCGTGCGGGCCGACCTTCACGCCGAAACCGGTCAGGCCGCCGTCCTTGAGCTCTGAACCCATCGCCGCGAGCGACTCTTCGCGGATCAAGGCTTTGAGCTGCTGCACCAGTTCGACGAACGCGGGCGAGGCCGTCATCTCCGGGGTGCGTGGCCGCGGCAGCGGGACCGCGATCTCGGCCTTGATGCGCCCGGGGCGCGCGGTCATCACGTAGATGCGATCGGAGAGGAAGATGGCTTCCTCGATGTCGTGGGTGATGAAGAGCACCGAGATGCGGAACTGCTGCCACATGTTGGTGAGGATTTCCTGCATCACCACCCGCGTCTGCGAATCCAGGGCGCCGAAGGGTTCGTCCATCAGCAGCACTTGCGGGCTGGTGGCCAACGCGCGGACGATGCCCACGCGCTGCTTCATGCCGCCCGAAAGCTGATCGGGATAGTGGTTCTCGAAGGCGAGCAGCCCCGCCAGCCCGAGCAGCGTGCGCGCAGCCGATTCTCTGCGGGACCTGGGCACGCCTTGCATGCGCAGGCCGAACTCGACGTTCTTCCTCACGCTGAGCCAGGGAAAGAGCGAATACTGCTGGAACACCACGCCGCGGTCGGAGCCGGGGCCCTTTATCGGCTTGCCGTCGAGCTCGGCCGACCCCGCGCTCGCCTGGACGAATCCGGCCACGATGTTGAGCAGCGTCGACTTGCCGCATCCCGAGGGACCGATGAGGGAGACGAATTCGCCCGGCTGCACGTTCATGCTCACACCATCGACCGCGCGCACCTCGGTGCCGTTGGCGTGGAAGGTCACGGCCAGGTCGTCGATCTGAATCCAGCCTTTGCGTTCGTCGCTCATCGCTTCCCCGCGTTCGAGTGAACCAGCCACGGCATGATCGCCGAGCCGATCAGTTGTATCGCTCCGCTGCAGCCCAAGCCGAGCAGCCCGATGGTGATCATGCCCAGGCCGATTTCCGGGTAGCTCACCAGCGAGTACGCTTCCCAGGTGAAGTAGCCCACGCCGAACTGGCCCGAGATCATCTCCGCGGCGATCAGCGACACCCAGGCCACGCCCATGCCGACGGACAGCCCGGTGAAGATATGCGGCAGCACGCCGGGGAGCATCACATTGACGAAAAGACGCAGTTCGCCGGCGCCCAGACATCGCGCAGCGCGAATGAGCACCCCGTCGAGCGAGCGCACCCCATGCACCGTGTTCAGAAGTATCGGAAAGAACGAGCCGAGGAAGGTGATGAAGACGATGCTCACTTCGTTGGTCGGCCACAGCATGATGGCCATGGGCACCCAGGCGATGGCCGGAATCGGCCGCAGCACCTCGATGATGGGCATGACGAGATCCCTCGCGGCCCGATAGCGTCCCACCAGCAGTCCCAGGGGAATGCCGATGCTCGCGGCAATGATGAAGCCGATCAGGATGCGCTGCACGCTGATGCCGATATGCGTCAGGAATCGAGTGCTCTGACTTACCTCGGCCACCTTGCCGAGCACTTCGCCCGGCGTCGGCACGTTGGTGAAGCGCATGTAGAACTCCCATCGGTATTTCGTGCCCAGATACCAGAAGAGCAGCAGCGAGCCGATGGAGATCGCCCACAGCAGCATGCTGAAGGCATTGGAGCGCAGCCATAGCATCGCCCCGGAGGAACGGACCGCCAGGACGGCGCTCGGAGCGGCCGAAGACCGTGTCGTCGGTGAGCCGGTCATGACTACGCCGTCTGCCTGCTCGGCGTGCGCTGCCGTCGTCGCGCCGTGGCCTGACGAGGCAGGGTCGTGGGGCGGGGTCTCGTGATCCTGTCTGAGCAGCGCACGCATGGTCATCACCGGCCGATGTTCGCGGCGGCCAGGGCTTCGTTGTACTCAGAGAGCTTGCCGCCGAACTTCGCGACATGAGCCTCTGCGTCCTTCTTCAACAAGAACGGAACGATCGAGATCTTCTTCGGGTCGGTGGCATTGACGGCATAGAAGGCCTTGTCGGCGAAGAGCTTGATGCCGAGGGACTTGTCGAACACGTAGGCCACGCCGATCTTCTTGCCCTCGGCCTGCAGCTTCTTCACGCCGGCGAGCGTGCACAGCGCCGAGCTGAAGGGGATGATGTCGCCGCCGGAGACCCAGACCGCGCCGGCTTCGCGCGGCTGCTTGATCGGTGTTTTGCACAGCGTGTCGGTGCCGCTGATCTCGTACCCGGAAAACGAGGCTTTCTGCTTCTCGTAGTCGAGCCCGAGCTCCTTGAAGGCGCGCCGGACATAGGTTTCGTTCACCCAGGCAGCGCTATCGAACTCCTTCACACGGCCCATTTTCTGCAGCACGCCATGGGCGATGCCGATCGTTTCGACCCAGCGCGGCTTGATGGTCGGATCGAGCGTGTGGATACCGCTCGGCCCTAAGAAGATGTAAGCGACTTCCTTCTCGATCTTGGTCCATTCCTCGATCTTCTCCATCGCCTGCTTAGGATTCTTGCGTACCCAGTCGTTCGCCTCCATCAGGGCCTTGATGTAGGCGACCACGATCTCGGGGTACTTCTCGCCGAAATCCTTGCGGATCACGACCCCGTGGAAGGTCGGCACCTTGGTTTCCGCGCCGTCGAAGATCTTGCGGGCAAAGCCGCGGAAGGGAAGCAACTCGGCGAACGGGACGAAGTTGCCATGACCGTCGATGCGCTTCTCCTGCAGGTTGGTCGTACCCACTTCCGGGCTCTGGCTCACGAGTGTCCAGAAGTTGTCCGGCCAGCCGCGACTTTGAATCGCCTGCAGCATCATGCCGTGGGCGGCGGAGCCGAACGGCACCGAGACCGTCTTGCCCTTCAGATCGGCCAGCTCGTAGTACGGCGAATCCTTGTGCACCACGATGCCGTTGCCGGCCCCGAACTGGTTGTAGGCGATGACCGCGATGAGCTGGGTCTCGTTCTTGGTCTGCTGTCCGGTGGCGCCGGCGACCAGCAGCGGATAGTCGCCCATCATGCCGATGTGGATGCGGTTGGCCATCATGCCGTTGATGAGGGGCGGGCCCGACGTGGCGTTCTGCCAATCGAGCTCGTACTTCACGCCCGCGTACTTGCCCGTCTTGGGCAGGTGCTTCTCGAGCAATTGCATCTGCCGCAGCACGATGCCGCCGGTCACGGTATTGGTCGTCGTGTTCTGCGTGCCTATGCCGATCTTGATGACTTCCTGAGCGCTTGCGCCGGCGCTTTGCAACAATACCGCCGCCATTACGCCCGCGATCCCGTGCGCCAACAGCGCCAGGTGCCGCCGACCCGCTTTCTGCAGCATCTTCATTCGTGCTCTCCCGAGTTGGATCCGATGACCTCCTGAGGTGCTGCCCGGGTGCGACCGCGTGCGATCACGGCCTGCGCCCGTCGTTTCGCCCGGGGCTTCATGCCTCCCTCAATTCGGCGAATTTGTCCTTGATGTCGGCCCAGGCTTCCGCTGTCGGCAGTGGCTCGCCGCGCTCGGAGATGACCGGCCAGGCCTTGGCGTAGCGAGCATTGAGCTCGATGAAATGTGCCTGAGACTGCGGAACTTCCGAGGCTTCGTAGATTGCTTCCACCGGGCACTCGGCAACGCACAGCGTGCAGTCGATGCAGACGTCCGGATCGATGACCAGAAAGTTCGGCCCCGCATGGAAACAGTCGACCGGACAGACCTCCACGCAGTCGGTGTAACGGCAGTTCACGCACGATTCGGTGACGACATATGCCATGACGATGTCCCTTGCCTCAGCTGCGCCCCGCGCCGATCTGCTTGAGCGCGAGCTGGGTGAGCTTGCGCACGTCCGGATCGGGATCCTTCAGCGCCTCTTCGAGCGCCGGAATCGCCTTCGGGTCGCCGATCTCGCCCAGGGCGATCGCAGCTTCCTTGCGCAGGTTGCTGATCTCGTGGGTCAGCGCATCACACAGCACCGGCAGCGCGGAGGTCGCCTTGAGCCGGCCGAGACTGCGCGTGGAGCGCACGCGTACCTGCCAGTAGCCATCGGCCATCGCCTTGACGAGCTGATCGACCGCACCGGAGAGTTTCAATTTCCCCATCGTGCTGGCAGCTTCTTCACGGACTTGCCATGAGGTGTCGGAGAGAGCATGGGTCAGCGCGGGCAGCACATCGACATCGGTAGCGAAGCCCAGGGCGCCGACTGCGATCCGGCGCACTTCGGCATCCGGATCGTTCATCGCCACCCGGGTAAGCGGGCCGAGCGAACCCGGATTGCGCAGATAGCCCAGCACGCCGGTCGCTTCTCGACGCACGCTCGACTGAGGATGTTCGAGGGCGCTCAGCGCCGGACCCAGGGCGCCTGGGACTTTGAGCGCGCGCAGGGCGCGGAACACTGCGGCCTGCACGAAGGGATCGGGATCGGAAACCCAGGCGAGGAGCAGTTCGCCGTTGCTGCTCTCCTTGAGTTCCGACAGCGTGTCGGAGGCGGCGCGCCGAGTCTCTTCCTGCGCGTCGCGCAGCAGCGGCAACAGCGCCTGTACCGCCTCGGGCTCCTCGAAGCCCTCCAGCGCCTTGGCAGCCTCGGCGCGAACCATCGCGTCGGGATCGGCGGCCGCAGCGAGCAGCGGCGGCAGGATGTCGTCTTCGTCGGAGTAGGGCAGCTCCATCACCGCGATGCGGCGGACTTCCGGATCGCTGTCGGCGAGCCGGCTGGTCATGTCGCCGGCGAGAGGTTGTACGGAAGGGCTCGGCACGTTGTTCTCCGGGGCGCTCAGCGCAGCAGATAGGGGATGTCGACGTGGACCGCGCCTGTCGGGCAGTCCGTCTCGCAGGGCAGGCAGTACCAGCATTCGTCGTACTTCATGAATGCCTTGCCCTTCACCATGTCGATGGCGAGCACGTCGAGCGGGCAGACGTCGACGCAGACGGTGCAGCCTTTCTGCGCGATGCACTTGTCTTCATCGACCTTGACGGGGACGCTGGTGCGTTGGGTAGCGTAAGTCATGGCAGGAGATCCTTCAGGCGGTGGCGGCTTGTTTGACGATGCGCAGACGCTGGTAGGCCGTCTTCTCGTCTTCGTCCAGGGGGAGGATGTAAGGTTCTACCGGGCGGCGGATGCTCTCCATGCGCCCGTCCGCGGTCTTGCGCAGGTGACAATGGACGAACCATTCGTCGTCGTTGCGCTCGGGGTAGTCGACGCGGTAGTGGTAGAGGCCCCAGCGGCTTTCCTGGCGGAACAGCGATGCGTGCGTGGCCATCAGCGCACAGTCGTAAATGTGCTGTACTTCCATGGCGCGCATCAGCTCGTGCGGGTCGGCCGCGGTCAGATGATCGATGTCCTCGCCGATCTCGCCAAAGCGCTCCAGGCCGAGCTCCATCTTGCGCGTGACCTTCGGCGGCTGCAGGTAATCGTTCGCCATGCGGCGCAGCTTGTATTCGAGCTGCGAAGGCGGGATGCCGTCGGTGCGGCCCAGGGGTGCGGCGATGCGGGCGCGCTCGGCTTCGATTTGCGCCGGGTCGATGGCGGCAATCGCCGACTCGCCCACGTAGGTTGCCGCGTTCTCGCCCGCGAACCAGCCGTAGGTGAATGCACCCAGCATGTAGTTGTGCGGAACGCTCGCCATGTCGCCGGCAGCGTACAGGCCGGGCACGGTGGTTTCGGCGCGTTCGTTCACCCAGACGCCCGAGGCGCTATGGCCGCTGCAGAAGCCGATCTCGGAGATGTGCATCTCGATCATCTTCTGCCGGTAGTTCGTGCCCCGGCCCTCGTGGAAGCGGCCGCGGCTCGGCCGCTCGTTGGTGTGCAGGATGGTCTCGATGTCGGCGATCGTCTCTTCGGCCAGATGATCGAGCTTCAGGAACACCGGACCCTTGCCGCCCTGGAGTTCCTGGTAGAACTCCCACATCATCTGGCCGCTCCAGTAGTCGCACTCGATGAAGCGCTCGCCCCGATTGTTCGCCGTATAGCCGCCGAACGGCCCGGTGACGTAGGCGCATGCGGGCCCGTTGTAGTCCTTGATCAGCGGGTTGATCTGGAAGCACTCGAGATTGGCCAGTTCCGCGCCGGCGTGATAAGCCATCGCGTAACCGTCGCCCGCGTTGGTGGGGTTCTCGTAGGTGCCGAAGAGGTAGCCGGACGTCGGCAGGCCCAATCGGCCGGCAGCCCCGCAACACAGGATGACCGCGCGGGCGCGAATGACGACGAAATCGCCGGTGCGACAGTCGAAGCCCATCAGGCCCGCCGCCTTGCCCTCGCTGTCCATGAGGATGCGCGTGCCGACGACGCGGTTCACCACCTCGACGCGCGCACGCTTGAGCTGCCGGTACAGGATCTTCTTCATGTGATGCCCCTCGGGCATGGGCAGCACATAGGTGCCGATGTGATGCACCTTGCGCACGGCATAGTCGCCGGTCTCGTCCTTCTCGAACTTCACGCCCCAGCGATCGAGCTGCTCGATCGTCTTGAAGCTGTTCGAGGCATAGGCATAGACCGTCTTCTGATTGACGATGCCGTCGTTCGCGACCGTGATTTCCTTGGTGTACTGCTCGGGGGTGGCGTGGCCGTCGATCACCGCGTTGTTGAGCCCGTCCATGCCCATCGAGATGGCGCCGCTGCGCTTGACGTTCGCCTTCTCCAGCAGCATCACCTTCAACTTGGGGTTTTTTTCTTTCGCCTTCACCGCAGCCATCGGTCCGGCGGTTCCACCTCCGACCACCAGCACGTCGGTTTCCATTTCGATCGTCTTCATTGATTCGTCTCCGTGTTGCCGGGAAGGGCGGCGCGCGCGGCGCCTCGTTCGAGTTGCATCCGGTACTGAAAAGCGTCGCCGCGGTAGTGCAGGTATTCGAAGTCCAGCGGGCGGCCGTCCGCCGTGTAGGTGAGGCGCTCGATCTTCAGGATCGGCGTGCCTTCCGGGATATGGAGCAACCCTCCGATTTCGGCGTCTGCCGCCATCGACTCGATCTGAAGATCGGCATTGCCCAGGGCGATGCCGTAGTCGTTCTCCAGGATGACGAAGATGTCGCGTCGGGGCAGGTCCTCGCGGACCAGGCGCTCCCCGATCGCTGCGGGCACGTAGGTCACATCGAGCGAGACCGGCTCGCGGTCCAGATAGCGCACTCGGCGGATTTCCATGACTTCGTCGCGCTCGCGCAACTGCAGGCGCTTGCCCACTGTCTTGCCCGCCCGCATCAACTGGTGGCCGAGGACGCGCGAGAAGGTCTCGTGTCCGCGCCGGGACATCGCCTCGCCGAATCCCTCCAGGCGCATCAGGTTCTGCACCGCCTTGGGCTTGGCGACGAAGGTGCCTTTGCCGTGGATCTTGAAGATGAGCCCCTCGCTCTTGAGGTCGTTCAGCGCCTGGCGCACGGTGACGCGGCTCACGCCGAAGGCGGCCACCAGCTCGTTCTCCGAAGGCATGCACTCGTGACTCTTGTAAGTGCCGGCCAGGATGCGATTGCGCAGCGTTTCTCGGATCTGCGTGTAAAGCGGCATCGACGAGCGCTGCGCCGTTCCGAAGCCGCCGCCGATGGGCAGGGTGCTCTCGGCTCGCAAGCGGTCTCGGTCCAGCTCCGAACGGCCCGTATATGCGGACGCCATGTCGTTTTCCATCGCCACACTTGTATTGACAAGTTGGCTCAGTACGTCCGCAAGGCGTGTGCCAATCTCGACTGCTACGGCCGCTTCTGGCTAAGCGGTTGAAAGTAAACGCTACGTTGTTGTCGCCTGGGGGGCGATGAACATCGCGCTGGGCGAGCGTCTGCACACCAAGCGTGCGTGAAACGGGACCGGCCCCCCGCATTGGGGCGGAGCGTGTCGAGGCGGCACCAACTTGTATTAACGAGTGGCGGAGCAGGCGAGGCGATGGGCGTCGCGAAAGTGAACCGGATAGGACGTTTTCTGCCTAGGCACGGTCAGGGCGGCGCTTGCGTCTTGCCGCCCGCCCCATGCGAGGGCTCTTCCGACGATCGAAGGCGCCGCGTCGGTCGGCAGGATCTCTCGAGCCGCCGGGCGGCGGCGCGACCGCTGGGTAAGCCGCCAGCGCATGAGCAGCCGGATCCCGACGCTGTCGAGGATCCGCACGAGCACTTCGGACGATCTTACGAAGCGAGGTGCTGGCCCGGCTCTTCGAGCAGTTGCGCCAGATCGTCGAGGAAGCGGCCGGCGGGGACGCCATTGACGATGCGGTGGTCGTAGGTGAGTGAAATCGGTAGGACGCGACGCACGCTCCAGCCCTTCGGGTCCGCTTCGTCCGCTACCATTTGCGGCGCTGCCCGGCCGAAGCCGAGGACGGCGGCCTGCCCCGGCGTGAGTGCAGGCGTGGCCCAGGTCACGGTGCGCAACATGCCGTAGTTGCTGAGGGTCACGGTTGCGCCGTGAACGTCGTCCTTGGCCAGGGTACCGGTCTGCGCCCGTTGCTGACGCGCGCTCAGTTCGGTCACGATGTCGGCGAGAGGGCGCTCGTCCGCATGCTTGATCACCACGGCCAGCAGATCGTCGGAGGGAAGCGCCAGCGCGACGGCCACGTTCACCTCGGCGTACTCCAGCACCGTTTCATCCTCGATCGTCGCGTTCAGTCGTGGGTGCTTGCGCAGGCAGGCGGCAGCCGCTTTGATCAGAAGGTGGGTGAGCGTCAGCCCGGGAATGGTCGAGCGCCGGTCGCGCGCATGCGCAAGCAGAGCTTCGGCATCGACTTGCGCCATCGCGGTGACGTGCGCGGTGGACTGAATGCCCGCCAGCGTGCGATTGGCGACGATGCGCTGAATGCCGCGCAGCGGAATGCGCCGTGCGACCGGGACGCCGTTGATCGAATCCGTCGCTCCCGGCTGTGGCGCGCTCATGCGCGGCTGCTGGCCATCACGCGGCGCGCGGCCTCGACGATGTGCCGAGCATGGGGCAGCGCGTGCGGGCGTACCTTGCCGCTGGGCACTGGGACCGGTGCGGCGCCTATGCGTATGACGGGAGCAACCAGAAGATCGGGGGCTTCTTCCATCACCGTCGCCACGATCTCCGCACCGATGCCTCCGGCCACCCAAGCCTCGTGTACGGTGATGAGGCGACGCGTTCGCCGGACCGATGCGAGGATGGCGCCGCGATCGAGAGGACGCAGCGTGCGCAGATCGACGATCTCCAGCTCGATGCCCTCGGCGGCCAGCTCGCCGGCCGCGCGCACCGCCAGCGGCACCGAGCTGCCCACGGCAACCACGGTCACATCGCGGCCTTCACGCGCGACCCGTGCCTGGCCGATGGGTGTTTCGAAGGGCTCGCTGGCGACAGGTGCCCGGGCGGCGTGCGAAAGGCTCATGCCTTCGAAGAACAGCACCGGGCCCTCGTCGCGAATGGCCGCCGTCATCATGCCTTTGGCATCGAGCGGCGTGGCCGGCATGACGACCTTCCAGCCCGGCACGTGTGCGAACCAGGCGGAGTAGTCCTGCGGATGACCGCCGTAGGGGCCGTCGCCCACGCGCGTGCGGACCACCATGGGCAGGCGCGCAGTGCCGCCGGTCATGTAGTGGAGATTGGGCGCCTGGTTGATGAGCTGGTTCATCGCCGCGGGCAGGAACTCGCCGAAGCTGATTTCCACGATGGGGCGTTGTCCGAAAAGCGCAGCGCCTACGGCGGCGCCTACCATCGCCGATTCGGAGATCGGCGCTTCGCGGATGCGCGTCGAGCCGAATTCTTCCACCAGCCCCTTGGTGCCCTGCATGGAGCCGCCCATCGCGCCCACGTCCTGGCCGATGTAGAAGACACGCGGATCCTCCCGCATGGCTTGGGCGATCGACTCGATCACCGCTTCCATGTGGGTGAGTCGTCTGCTCGGGGTCGCACTCATGGGCACACCTCGTCCAGGCCCAGTTCGGCCTCGCCGGCATCGGGCCGCGCGCGGACTGCCTCGAGCGTCGAGGCAATCATGGCACGGGCGGCTTCGCGCAACTTTTCAAGATCCGCCGCGGTGGCTTCGCCTCGCTGGACGAGTCGATCGCCGTAGCGGAGGAGTGGGTCGGTCAACGCGGTCTCTGCGTCGAGGCTCCGATAGTCCTGGGTGTCACCGGCCCAATGTCCCTGGGCACGCCATGTTCGCGCCTCGATCAGGGTCGGCCCCTGGCCTTGGCGCGCCCTTGCGACGGCTTGCGTCACGGCTTGCCGAACGGCATCCAGGTCGTTGCCGTCCACCGCGAAGCCGGGGATGCCGTAGCCAGCCGCGCGACTGGCCACTGGGGCAGGCAGATAATCCTTGGCGGCCTGAGAGATCGCCCAGCCGTTGTGCTGACACACATAGACGATGGGCAGCCGCCAGCTCGCGGCCAGATTCAGGTTCTCGTGGAAGTCGCCGCGGTTCGATGTGCCGTCGCCGAAGCTGCAGACGCAGACGCGGTCGGAGCCTTCTTGCTGGAAGGCGAGCGCGGCGCCGGTCGCGACACCCAGACTGGTGCCCAGATCGCCGGCAACCCAGGGCACGATGTTCAGATCCACCGGGCCGGTAAAGGGCACCGAGCGGCCCTTGTTGTAGCCGCCGGTCTTGCCCAGAACTTGTGCCGCAAGCCGTGCCATCTCGGCGCCGCGCATCATGTAGATCACCAGAGGATCGCGATAGTGCGGGGCGACCGCGTCGTCCAGGCGTAGATCGCAGAACGCCCCGATCATCGCCGCCTCCTCGCCCGCGCTCGGGAACCAGCGTGGATTGGCGGCGCACAGCACATCGTCCAGTTCACGCGAGAGTGCCATCCAGCCGTATAGGCGCAGGCCTTCGCTCAGGCTTCTGGCGTCGGCGGCTTCGAGGATCGGAAGCTCGACCATGGTCAGCGACCAAGCTCGTCGAGTGCCCGGTCGATGGCTGCGGCGTCACGCGGCTCGTCGATCGCCGCGATCACTGCCAACGCATCGCCGGACTTCAGGATCTGCCCCTCGTTGGCCAGCACCCGCGCAAGCACGCCCGAGGTGGAGGCGACGACTTCCACGTTGGCCTTGTCGGATTGCACTTCCAACACCGGTTCGCCTTCGGAGATGGGATCGCCCGTGGCCTTGAGCCAAACGACAACCTCGGCCTCGCCAGTGCTGGCACCGAGGTCTGGGAGGCGGAAGATGTTCATCGCTGGTTTTCTCGCTGGCTGATCGTCGGGGCCCGAGACTCGAGACCAAGCTCGAGCCCTGAAGGGCGCAGCGAAGAATTGTAGCGCAATGATGCGTGCAGACGGACGAGTTGACGTAGCGCGAGCAAGACGCGTGAATCGGGAGCGACGCACCGCCTCGGCGTGGCTCGTCACGCTGCGCAAGAAAGACTTCGCGACCCGTCCTGCGCACATGAGTGCGTCGGTACGCCAATGGGCGCACGCAGGTGGGCGTCGGCCAGATCGACAGACGTCGTTCCTAGGCCGTCACGACGATAAGGGCAGGCCTGCATCGCAGGCGCTGCCCTTCGAAGCTACGGGCGCAGCTCGTGGCCGCGCGGCCGACAGTACGATGCGATTACTTCTTCGACTTCTCGGCCGACTTGTCCGCCTTGGCGTCCTTGCCCTTGCCGTTGGCGGCGGCGGGAGCGGCCGGGGTGGCGGGGGTGGCAGGCGTAGCCTTCGCTGCATCGGCCTTCGCGGGAGTCGCCGGCGTTGCCGGTGTTGCCGGCGTCGCTTTGCTCGGCTCGGTCTTCGGTGCGGTTTGCGCAGCGGCAATGCTAGCGGTGGCGGCGAAGATACCAGCGATCAGAACGGAGAGAATTTTCGACATGATGAGGTTCCTCTGGTGAGTGGATCGGGTGCCTGTTGGCGAGGGATGTAACGCTGCGTTTGGAAGCAGGGTTGACGCGTTGACCACGCATGACGTGATTATTTTTCATATGCCATAAACATGTCGGGCGAAGGCGACAGATGCGTCTGCGGGAGCGGTGTTGGTGTCGTGCGGCAGCGACACGATCTCTCGGTGCATGGCGAGGAACGAGTCCGTGCGCTTTTCCGCCGCTGACGCTACTCGCAACCGCGAATGCTTGCGCAAGCAGTTCGGATACCTGCAAGGACGCCCGAGGCAAGTGCCGCCCTGCGCTCGCTAGCGTTGCTCGCCGAGAATGCGGCGCACAGCGCCGCAGTGCTATCATCGACCGCCCTGGCGAGACGCCGCGCGGCCGGGTCGACACAAGACGAATCCAAGGTCGACCTGGGAGGAGACGTATTTCCCTGTTCTCGATTGTTCGAGCGCATCGACACCCCGCAGGCATATGCATTGACAGTCGGCGCCGGGCACGGTTATACAGGCCGGCCAGGCATTGCAGAGCCCAGCCCACCTTCAACCTTTCACGCACGGAGCCAGCTATGTCTTATCGAGGCATGATCGCGGAAGTCATCACCATCAAGGGCAACAACGGGGAGCCTATTTCGGCCTATGCCGCGCGCCCCTCGGGAAACGGACCGTTCCCCGGTATCGTTCTCATCCACCACGCGCCGGGTTGGGACGAGTGGTACATGGAGGCGACTCGCCGGTTCGCTCATCACGGCTATGCCGCCATCTGTCATAACCTCTATCACCGTGCCGGCGACGGCAAGCCGGACGACGTCGCCGCCAAGGTGCGCGCTTCGGGCGGAGTGCCGGACGCGCAGGTCCTGGGCGATACCGAGGGCGCCGTTCAGTGGATGCGCGCCCAGCCTTACCACAACGGCAAGGTCGGAGTGATCGGCTCCTGTTCGGGCGGGCGTCAGGCATTCCTCTACGCCTGCCATACGAAGAGCATCGATTGTCTGGTGGAGTTGTGGGGCGGCCGGGTGGTGATGAGCAAGGAAGAGCTGACAGCGAACCAGCCGACTGCGCCGATCGAATTCACGAAGAATCTGTCTTGCCCGATGCTCGGCCTGTTCGGGCGCGAAGATCGCGCACCGACTCCGGCGCAGGTCGATCAGCACGAGGCCGAACTGAAGGCACACGGCAAGGATTACGAATTCCACATGTACGACGGAGCGGGCCACGGCTTCTTCTACTACGACCGGCCGATGTACCGCATCGAACAGGCGCTCGACGGTTGGAAGAAGGTGTTCGGCTTCTTCGAGAAGCACCTGGCGAAATAGCTCGCTCGTGTGCACCTCGATCGTTGAAATCGTCGCGGCCGATGGTCAGGGCAAGGGTGAGGGCGGCTGGTTCGCCCTCACCGATGCCGTGGTGTCGTACGACCATCCGCACCATGCCTTGCTCGAAGAGGCCATCGTCATCGACTTCGTCAATTCCACCATGGGGCCGAGCGCACGGGTCGCCGTGGAGATTACGCTCGAGTCGGCCAAGGCGCTGTCGGGGGCCCTGATCCGCGCGATCGAGGCTGCCGAGGAGGTGGAGGGTATACGCCTGCGCGACACCTAGTGCCCTGAGTCGCAGACTCGTGGGCGAGCAAGCCGTTCTCCTGGCAAAGGGTTCGAGCATTGCAGGCGCGCGCTGAGCGGGTCTCGGCCCGCTAGTGCCCGCCTTGGCGCGGATGCAGCCAGCGGTCGAGCACGGAGACGATCGTGCGCATGAACTCCGAGAACGAAATCGGCTTGACGTGAAACTCGGTGCATCCGTAGGCGATGGCGCGATCTCGTTCGTCCGGGGCTGGCGAGGTGGTCATGACGATGATGACGGGCGCGGGTTCGGTCGCGTGTTCGCGCACCGCCCGCAGGACGTCGAGGCCGCTCACCAGCGGCAGATTGATGTCCAGAAAGGTGATGTCCGGCAGCGGTGAGGGCGGCAGCAGCAGAGCCAATGCATCGCGGCCGTTCCCCACGAACTCGAGGGAGACATTGCGTCCGCTGCGTGCGATCGCGGTCCGTGCGAGCAGCGCGTCATCGGGGTTGTCCTCGACGAACAGTATGCGCGGAAGTTCGTTGGCGGCATTCATGGGAGCATGATGTAGAAGGTGGCGCCGAAGTCCGGCCGTCCCTCGGCCTCGATGCTGCCGCCGTGCTTGACCACGATGCGGCGCGCGGCCGCAAGCCCGAGCCCGCTGCCTTCGTACTCTCCCTGGGGATGCAGGCGCTGGAAGGGCATGAAGAGCTTGTCGCGATATGACATGTCGAAGCCGATCCCATTGTCGCGAACATAGAGCGCCTGCCGACCGCCCCGAACCGTGCAGCCGACTTCGATGCGTGCCGGATCGCGCAGACGCGTGTATTTCCAAGCGTTGCTCAGCAGATTCTCGAACACGCCGCGCAGCAGGTTCGGGTCTCCCTCGACCTTCAGCCCGTCGGCCACCTGAAAATCCACGCGGCGCTGCGGCGCGCGCATGGCGAGATCGCCGCCGATCTCTCGCGCCATGCGGGAGACATCGACTTCCTTGACCAGAATGTCGCCCCGAGTCAGATGGGAGAGCTTGAGCAACTCGTCGAGATAGCCGTTCATGCGCGTTGCTGCGCGGGAGATTCGATCCAGATAATCCGCGGTCTGCGCGTCGACGCTCTCCCCGACGTTGGATCTCACCAGCTCCGTGAAGCCGACCAGCGTGCGCAGCGGCGTGCGCAGATCGTGCGACACCGTGTGCATGAACATTTCGAGTTCGTCGACAGCCTGCCTGAGCTCGCGGGTGCGGGCTTCGACCGTCTCATCCAGATGCGCGTTGGCCAGTTCCAGGGCGCTGCGCGCCTTGCGTACGGCCGTGACATCGATATGCATCACGACAGCCCCGCCCGAGGGCAGATCCAGCGGCACGACCAGCATCCGAAACCATCGCTCCTTCTCCGGCGAATGGCACGGATACTCAAGCTCGAGGCACGCCACCTTGCCCTGGAGCACCTCGAGCACGCCGTCGTGCGCTCGCCGGCCTTCGCCGGTAGGCTCCTCCGTGCTGCGGCAGAAGTCGAGATAGTTCTGGCCGACCCACATCGTGTCGCTGCGTCCGCCGTTGGCGCGCGCGAACTGGTGCCACGCTTCGTTGACCGATACGATCCGTCCCGAGCCGTCGAGCACGGCGAGCACTGCGGGCATGCCGGTGAGCACGGCGCGATTCAGGGCTTCGCTGCGCGCCAGCGCTTGCGTGGCGTCATGCTGATCGGTGATGTCGAGCGACATCCAGCATACGCCGGTGGCGGTGCCGCGCTCGTCGCGCAGCGATATCCATACCGAATGCAGAAATCGCTGTTTCCCCAGACGGCTGACTGCGTCGTCGGCCTGGAAAGCGCTTTCCGTCGCCAACGCCGCGACATGACGCTGGCGCAGCATCTTGGCGTCGTCGGACGTGTAGAGATCCCAGAACGCATGCCGGGCCGCCTCGGGCGCGGAGATGCCGAGGTCCTGCAGGAAGCGTTGATTGGCGTGTTCGATCTTTCCCCGGACGTCCGCGATCATGACGCCCATCGACGAATTGTCGAGGACGGCTGCCAGGCGTGTCTGGCTGATGCGCAGATCCATTTGCGTGCGGACCAGCCCGCTGACGTCGACGAGCTGCAATACCGCGCCCGTCGCATTGCGCGATGGCAGTGCACAGGGGCTGATGACGAGCTTGTAATGGCGCCCGCCGACGCTGATCTGAGATTCGCGCGAAACATGCGACCGGATCACCTCGTGCAGATCGTCCCTGACCCCCGCAAGCTCGGGGGGAAACTCGATTTCGGCCAGGCTGATGCCTGCGGGGCGGGGCATGTTGAACATGCGCACGGCCGCCGCGTTGCTGCGAGAGACATGCAGTGCGTCGTCGAACACGGTGGCCGGGAAAGGCAGGCTTTCGAGCAGCGCCAGCAGGTCGGAGTTGGCCTCGGCGACTTCGCGCGATTTCTGCTCCAGCTCGTCGTTGACCGTGCTCAGCTCCTCGTTGGTGGATTGCAGCTCCTCGTTCGAGGTTTCGAGTTCCTCGTTGGTGGACTGCAGCTCCTCGTTGGCCGATTGCAGCTCTTCGTTGAGCGCCTGCATCTCCTCGTTCTGGGTTTCCAGCTCTTCGATGACCGTCTGGAGACTCTCGCGCAGTGCGCCCAACTCGTCCTGGAGCATGCGCTCGGCGCGACCGGGCGCGTCTGCGACCTGCTCGCCTGAGAGCCGAGCCAGCTCCGCCATGTCCTCGAACGCGATCAAGAAGCACTCGGTCTTGGCTGCCGTCACCGGCTCGACGGTCATGCGGAACGCACCGTCCTTGGCATCGGCGTAGGTTCGTCCGCTGACCGATTTGCGATCGCGCACTGCACGATGGAGCAGCGCCTGGACTTCCGTGCGGGCATCCTCGCGCACCAGCCTGGCAATGTTGAGCACCGGTTTGCCGGTGGGGAACACGAGGTAGCGGCCGATCTGCCCGAGCGTATGGATGATCATCCCTTCGCGGTTCACGAGCACTGAAGGCGGCGCGTAACGTTCGAGGGCAAGGCGCGTGTGGTCGGTGGAAATCTGCTCGGAGAGCGAGGGCGCTCGAACCACGCGGTCGGCCTGGGAGATCTCTTGCGTGGTCGGCGTAGGGACCAGGCGCGGGCCGCGGCTGCGGAACAAGCGGGCTGTTTTGTCGACGATCTCGAACAGGTCCTCGCAATGGCTCACGGATTCGGACTTGCCGACGAAGAACAGTCCGCCCTGGACCAGGGCGTAGTGCAGCACCGGCAGCACCTTGGCCTGCAACTCCGGTTCGAAGTAGATCAGAAGGTTGCGGCAGCTCACGAGATCAGAGCGCAGGAAGGGCGGATGGGCCGTGATGTCGTGGCGGGCGAAGGTCACGCAATCGCGCACCGCGGCCTTGATCTCGTAGCTGCCTTCGATGCGGTCGAAGTAGCGCTCCACCCACTCGGGCTTCACCTTGCTGACCGCTCTTGCCGAATAGATGCCGCGCCGAGCGTGCTGCAAGGCGGGCATGTCGATGTCGGTGGCGAACAGTCGCGGCCGCAGCGCGCCGGGCTTCAGGCGCAGCGCTTCTAGCAGCAGTATCGCGATCGAGTAGGCTTCCTCGCCCGTCGCGCAGCCGGCGACCCAGACGCGGATCTGGTGGTCTTGCGGCGTGGCCTGAACCAGGGTCGTGATCGCCTGCGCGAGCGCGTCGAAGGCGTACTTGTCCCGAAAGAATCCCGTCACCGAGATCAGCAGTTCCTGCTGCAGTTTGTCCAGTTCTTCCGGGCTGTGTTCGACGGTGGCGAGGTAGTCCGCCAGGTTCGCCGCACCCGTCGCCGACAGCCTGCGCGCGAGGCGGCGCTTGAGCGTCGTCGACTTGTAACCTGCCAGATCCACGCCGGTGCGTCGCTTGACCATCCGGAAGAGCTTGGCAAGCGGGGACAGCGCCTCGATTTCCTCGACAGGCGTTGCCATCGACGTTCCCGTGCGGATGAACGCGAGGATTTGCTCGCCGATGCGATCAGCCGCCAGCACGCCTTCGACGGTGCCGGTCTCGATCGCTGCGGACGGCATGCCGCTGTAGCGGGCCGACTCGGGATCTTGCGCGTAGGTATGACCCCCGCGAAAGCGGATGGCGCGCAGACCTGCTGCGCCATCGCTGCCTGTCCCGGAGAGCACGACACCGATGGCGCGCCCGCCGCGGCTTTCGGCGAGCGAGTGGAAGAAGTCGTCGACCGAGGGTGTCGGGACACGGCTGCGCTTGGGCTGCAGCAAGGCGAAGCCGTTTTTTCGCAGCGCGACATCGTGCTTGGGCGGCGCGATATAGACGACCCCGGCGCTCGGCTGCACACCGTCGGCCACCTCGATCACCGGCAGACAGGTCTCGCGAGCCAGCAGTTGCACCAGCAGGCTCGGGTGGGTGTGAGACATGTGCTGGGCGATGACGACCGCCGCAGGCAGATCGTGGGGCAGCGGGCGCAGGAACGCGGTCAAGGCTTCCAGGCCGCCGGCCGAGGCGCCCACGCCGATGACCCAATCGGCCGCGCCGTCTGCCCGAGCGAGCGCCGCAGATTGCGACTGCTTGATCGCCGCGCGCGACCGACGGGGTGGGGGTCGGACGCCGAGGCCAGTCTTGCGGGACGGGCTCATCGACGCAATTTCCTCCGGAAAAGGCGCGTTGTTTGGGCGTGCAGAAGGAGAGGGACGCCCGGAATTCGCACTTTACCGTATGTCCTTGTTGTTCGCTTCGGAATGTAGCATCTTGAATCGATTATGCACACCGCAAGGACGCTTTGCGACGAGGTTGTTCCATCGATCTACCCATAAGAAGGCACGCAGGCGCTCGATCTGAACGACGCAATCAGAATCTGGGCGGCTGTCGGACTGGGCGGGTGTCACGTTAGGCGTGACAGTTGGTCACACCGGCGGTCGACTCTCGCAACAGTGCTGACCGGAGGCAGTCGCCGATGGATAAGCCGACAGCTCGGTGGGTCCATGGAAATGCCCGATGCATCTCGATGGATGCGGCCCACGGACGCTCAGGGCATGCACTTCCGGTCGAGCCGGCGGTGCATGCCTAAGGATTACCTGCTTCTCGGATTCAACCCTTGTCTTGCGTCACCATGCCGATGACCTTGGCGAGCGTGCCGGGCTGCTCGAAGCGGCGCAAAGTCTCGAACAGCCATTGGGCCTGCTTGCCGAGCACCGGCTCCACCAGACCGGCGAACTTGCGCTCCATGCCTGTCCAGCTCATCGGATTGCCCGGATTGCCTAGGGCGAGGGGGATGTCGGCGCGCAAGGTGCGACCGTCGGTCGTGTGCACCTGGACGAAGCCTTCGGTGAGTTCGGTGCCGGGCTGCTCGGCCACTTGGGATTTCGCGATCAGTGCGCGCAAGGCGGGGTCGCGCAGGCGCAGGTCGGAGAAGTCGCCCTCCACGGCGGGATACCCGGCGAGCCCGAGCGCGGCGCAATACGCCACGCTGAACTTGCCTTCGAGCGGCGTCTGCGGATCCGGTTTGGCGGCGACGGCGAGCGTCATCGGTGAGGCGCCCAGCACGACGCGCTCGATCTGCTCGGGTTTCACCTCGGCGCTGAGCTTGCGGGCAGCATCGACGCAAGCATGCGTGGCCTTGCAGCAGGCATAAGGCTTGTAGGCGTTTCTCAGCAGCGAGAGCCCGTCGCTGAACTCGGGCATCTGGATCTTCGCCGAGCCGTCCTGGATCAGGGTGCCCGACAGGCCGCCGGGCGCATCGAGAATGTGGGTGGATGCCACGAAGCCTTCGCCGGCGAGTTGCGCGGCGAGCAGGCCGTCGAGCGCCGCCTTGCCCAGATGAAAGGGCTTGCTCATGGTGCCGAACGACGCATTGAGCCCGCCTGCCGTCGTGCCGGCGACGCCGAGTGCATTGGCGATCTGAGCACGATCGAGGCCGAGCAGCACGCTCGCCGAGGTCGCCGCTGCGTATCGGCCGAAGATCGAACTCGGATGAAAGCCCTTGAACTGCAGCTTGCGCCCGAACCCGCCCGCACCGAGGCGCGCCGACATCTCGAAGCCGGCGATGAATGCCGCCAGGGCTTGTTCTTCATTCTTGCCCAGTTCCTCGGTCAATGCGAGCGTGACGGCCCAGGTGGGCGCGCTGATGTGGCCGCCGCCGTCCATGTGGGTGTCGTCGTAGTCCATGCAGTGGGCCATGGTGCCGTTGGCCAACGCCGCAGCCGAGGGCGCGACCGCCGGGCCGCACAGGATGTGCGCCTTGCCCACGGGCCCCCAGCTTTGCGCCACGCGACGCACGGCCTGCGCTGCCGGCTCCTGATTGGCGCCAAGGGCGACGCCGAACCAGTCGACCAGGCACATCTTGGCCGCGTCGAGAACTTCGGGACTGTGCTTGCGCGAGGGGGTGGCTGCGACGAAGCTGACGGCAGCATCGCTGATCGGTGTGGCTTGCTTCATGAAATCCTCCGTGCCTGGGTGGTGATTCGAGGTTGTAGGCGTGACTCGTCGAGTCGCATGGGCCAGCGATGTTCGCGCAATGCAATCGGCGCGATCGTCTGGCAGATCAAGGGTAGATGGCCCAGCCGACGCGATCGGTCTGCGCCTTGAAGAAATGGCCCTCGCCGGTGGTGACGAACAGCGTGCTCATGTCCGGGCCGCCGAAAGCGCAGTTGGTCGGCATGTTCGAGGGCACGGGATGGGTTTCGAGCACGCGGCCCTTGGGCGACCAGACATAGATCATCGCCCCGGGGCCGCCTCGATCCCAGCCGGCCGTGGCGACGATGTTGCCCTCCGCATCGAGACACATGCCGTCGATGCCGCGATGCATGCCGGCGGCGGTGCCGCCGAAGGTATGCAGTACGTCGTACTCACCGAGGCTGCCGTCCGCGTTGATCGGGTAGGCGCGCAGTTCGCGGGCGAGCTTGGGATCGTAGCCGCTTTCGGCGACGTAGAGCGTGCGTTGATCCTGCGACACCAGGATGCCGTTGGGCTGGGTCGTATCGAAGGTGACGCGGGTCACCGTGTAGCTGCCGTCGGCTTGCGGATCGGCGCGCAGCACGGAGCGGTTGTCGAGTTCTTGCCGGGCATCCTTGGCGACGTTGCCGTCGTTCCAGGGATTCGTGAACCAGATGCGGCCTTTGCGATCGATGGCCAGATCATTCGGCGTGTTGAGCTTCTTGCCCTCCACGCTGTCGGCGATGGTCACCATCTTGCCGTCGGGATCGAAGCGCACGATCGCGCGTGCGCCCGAGCTACAGCCGAACAGCCGGCCCTGGGCATCGAAGGCGAGGCCGTTGGTGAAGTTCGTGCCCGTGCGCCATTCGGTGATGGCGCCGCCCTTCGGGTCGTAGCGCATGATCCGATGCGCCTGGATGTGCGTGAAGTACAGGGACTCGCCGTCCCATACCGGCCCTTCGGTGAGCCGCACCGGGTAGCGCGCCAGCAGTTCGAACTTCCATGCCATGAAACGTCTCCTCGTACGTCGTTCTATGTCGCGGCGATGCGCAGCACGGCTTTGACCGTCTTGCCCGCGAGCATGTCGGCGACCGCATCGTCGATCGCCTCGTGCGGATAGTGCCTCACCAGCCGGCCGATCGGAAGCTTGCCCTCGCGATACAACTCGATCAGTCGGGGGATGAACGTCTGCACGTGGCTCTCTCCCTGGGTGCAGCCGCGCACGATGCGGCCCTGCTGCACCGTTTTCATCTCCAGGCTGACTTCGACCCCGGGCCGGGCGCTGCCGACCAGGCAGACCGTGCCGCGCGGCGCGAGCACCTCCACGGCCGCCCGCAACGCCTCCGGAGCACCGGCCGCTTCGAGGCAGAAGCGTGCGCCGCGGCCGCCCGCGAGCCGCTTCACTTCCGCGACGAGGTCCGGATGCCCGGCGTTTACCGTGTGAGTCGCCCCGAGTTCGCGAGCGAGCGCCAGCCGATCGTCGAACAGATCGACCGCGATGATGGGATCGCAGCCGCACAGCTTGGCCGCGAGCAGGCCGGCGAATCCCACGGTGCCCGTGCCGAAAGCGACATAGGCGTCGCCCGGCTGCGGTTTGAGCACGTTGAGCACCGCGCCCGCGCCGGTGTTCACCCCGCAGGGAAACGCCGCCAGGACATCGAGCGGTGCATCTTTCGGCACGCGAATCGTGTTGCGCTCCATCGCCAGCGTGAGGGCGGCGAACGAGGATTGCTGGAAGAACGAGCCATAGACCGGGGTGTCGCCGTGCTTGAAGCTGAGCGACCGGCCGTCCGAGCGATACCCCGACTGCTTGAGCTGCGGGGCATGGGCGCAGTAGGTCTCGTAACCCGCGCGGCAATCGTCGCAGTGCCCGCAGGACGGATTGGCCATGACGACGTGGTCGCCGGGCGCGAGCGAGGTCACGGCGCTGCCGACACGCACCACCACACCGGCGCCCTCGTGGCCGAACACGGCCGGAAAGGGGATAGGGAAGAAGCCGTCGCGGGCATGCACGTCGGTCTGGCAAATGCCGCTCGCGACGACACGCACCAGGACTTCGTGCGGGCCGGGCTCGGCCACCTCGATCGTTTCCATCGACCAGCGACCGTGGCGCTGCGGCATGACTGCGGCTCGTGCTTGCATCCCAGAGGCTCCTCCTCGGACTCTAATGTAGCAGGTGCGCGCGGCGACGGGCGTGGCCAGGCGGGCCGTACAATGCATCGCGAGCTTGAATCGAAAGCGCGGCGGCGGGCAGCGAACGCATGATCGGGCGGGAGGGCGCGGGATGGAGACTTCGGACGCGTACGACGTGATCGTGGTCGGCGCGGGGGCCGGTGGGATGACCGCGGCCTGCGTGGCGGCGAGCCATGGGATGAGCACGCTGCTGCTGGAGAAGACGGCCCAGGTGGGCGGGACGACCGCGATCTCGGGCGGCATGGTGTGGGTGCCGGGCAATCCGAAGTTCGGCGAGGCCGAGCGCGAAGCCGACCGCGCGGCCGCACGCGAGTATCTCGACCAGACCTTGCCCGAATCGCAGGATCGCGTCCTGACCGATACCTATCTCACGCAGGCGGGCGAGGCGATCGCCTATCTGGAGCGGCATACCGCCGTCGCGTTCAAGCCGGTGGCCTTCTACCCGGACTACTATCCCGATCTGCCCGGCGCGGCCCTCGGCGGTCGTGTGCTGGAACCGCAGGCGATCGATGCCCGGGCCCTGGGTGCGCGCTTCGCCCTGCTGCGCCCGCCGCTGCCCGAGTTCACGCTCTTCGGCGGCATGATGGTCGATCGGGCCGACATCCCGCACTTGCGCAAGGCGACGAAGTCGGTGCGCTCGGCGCTGCGGGTGGCTCGCATCCTGGCGCGCTACGCCCGGGACCGGCTTTCCTTCGATCGAGGTGCGCATCTGGTGCTGGGCAATGCGCTCGCGGCGCGCCTGCTCAAGTCGGTGGGCGATCAAGGTGTGCAGTTGCTTACTTCGGTGGCAAGCATTGAACTTGCATGTACCAACGGGCGCATCGACGCCGTGTGCGTGACAGGCTCCAAGCGCATCCGCGCGCGCAAGGCCGTGGTGCTGGCCACGGGCGGGTTCTCGAACGATGCGCAACTGCGAGCGCAGTATCTGCCCGAGCAGGCCGGATCATCCTCGGCCGCATGCCCGGCGAACACCGGCGACGGCCTGCGTCTGGGCATGCGGGCTGGGGGGCGCATGCCTGCGGATCACATCAACAACGCGTTCTGGGTGCCCAGTTCGCGGTTCGTGCGCGAAGACGGGACGGCTACCGTATACCCGCATACGGTCACCGATCGCGGCAAGCCGGGCGTGATCGCGGTCGACGCTCGAGGGCGTCGCTTCGTCAACGAAGCGCAGTCCTATCACGAGTTCGTGCAGGCCATGTTCAGGGCCGATGCCGTGCCGGCATGGCTGATCTGCGATCGGGCCGCGCTATGGCGTTACGGGCTGGGCGCCGTGCGTCCGTTCACGCGCTCCCTGCACGCGTATCTACGCAGCGGTTATCTCAAGCAGGCCGCGTCGCTGGCCGAGTTGGGCGACATGCTGAGCATCGACGCGGCGGCTTTGCAGGCAACCATCGCCCGCTACAACGTCGACGCGGTCGCCGGCGTGGATCGCGAGTTCGGAAAAGGCAGCAACGCCTATCACAAGTATGTCGGCGATGCGGCCCGGCAACCCAACCCGTGCCTGGCGCCGATCGAGCAGGCGCCGTTCCATGCCGTGGCCGTGTACCCCGGTGATCTGGGTACGTCGGCCGGATTGATCACCAATGAGCATGCGCAAGTGCTCGATGCGAGCGGCCGGGCGATCCCGGGCCTCTATGCCTGCGGCAACGACATGAGTTCGATCATGAAGGGTGCCTATCCGGGGCCGGGGATCACGCTCGGCCCGGCGTTGACGTTCGGCTATCTTGCGGCGAAGCACATCTCAGGCTGCTGAATGGGCGCGGCGCGGCGCACGACGAGGCGACGCCCCTCGCTCGCGTGAACGATGGGCGCCTCTCGTGGTTTCGCTGAGCGCTACTGCTCCGGGATCTTCGCTTCCCTGACCACCCGCGACCAGCGGGCGATTTCCTTGCGCGAGAACGCGACGAATTCCTCGGGCGTCGAGGTCTTCGCCTCGATGCCTTGATCGGCGAGGCGCTTCTTGACGTCCGGACGAGCCAGGGCGGCCAGCAGATCGGTGCGCAGCTTGTCGAACACGGGCTTCTGAATGCCCGACTGGCCGCAGATGCCGTACCAGGACGAGACATCGAACCCGGGGACCCCCTGCTCGGCGACCGTCGGCACGTTGGGCAGTTGCGGGCTGCGGGTGGCGGACGTCACCGCGAGCCCGCGCAGCTTGCCGGCCACGATCAGCGGATACGGACCGGGCAGGTTGCCGACCATCAGCTCCATGTGGCCACTCGCGACCTCGCCCATCGCGAGCGCCGCGCCCTTGTACGGCACGTGCTGGATGTCGAGCTTGGCGTCGAGCTTGAGCAGTTCCATCGACAGGTTCGGCGAGGCGCCCACGCCCGACGAGCCGTAGTTGAGCTTGCCGGGATGCTTGCGCGCATACGCGATCACGTCGCGCAGCGACCGCATGGCCATCGCCGGATGGGTGACGATCACGTTCGGCGTGATGCCCACCATGGAAGGGAAGCTGAAGTCCTTGATCGGATCGTAAGGCAGCTTCTTGGCGCGAGCGGGCGTGATGCCGTGAGAGGCGATCGTGCACAGGAGCAGGGTATAGCCGTCGGGCGCGGCTGCGGCAGTGAGTTCAGTGGCGATGCCGCCTGCGGCACCCGGCCGGTTTTCGACGAGCGCGGTTTGATTGCCCCAGACGTCGGTCAGCCCTTGCGCCACGATGCGGGCCGCAACGTCCACCCCGCCGCCCGGCGCGAATCCCACCAGAATGCGCACAGGGCGCTGGGGATAGGTTTGTGCAACCGCCGATGCAAAGGTGCCGACGCCGATCAGCGCAGCCGAAGCCGCCACGAAAAATCGCATACCTCCTCCTATACCAGATTGAACGCTGTCCCGAGCGCGTCTCGTCAGGCTACTGAGGACGCGCGTTGCGATGAGCCGGCGAAATCTACTCCGGCGGCGCGCGATTGGCCAGCGCAGCTTGTACTCGGCGCAGACCGCAGCGGTGGTTGCGCACGGTCCCGGTCGAGGGCTGACGGTGCTGTCGGCAGGCGGCGCGCGTGTGGCGCCTACGCGGCGAACAGACCGGGGAGCGGACTCAAGTCGTCGGACGCTTCGCCGCGCGCGTCGCTCTGCGCTTCGGCCGTGCATCGGGCAGGGGCAAGGCCGTCTTGTACTTCACTTGCTTGAGGGCGAAGCTCGACTTGATGTTGCCCACGCCCGGGATGCGCGAGAGGAAGTCGACGATGAAGCGCTCCAGCGCCTGCACGTCCGGCACCAGCACACGCAGCAGATAATCGGAGTCGCCCGTCATGAGATAACACTCCATCACCTCGGGGCGTGCCGCCATCTCGCGCTCGAAGATTTCCAGGGCGGACTCGACCTGGCGTTCCAGACGCACCTGTATGAACACCGAGACCGTGAGCCCGAGCGCGACCGGATCGAGCAGGCTCACGTAGCGCTTGATCAGGCCGCTTTGTTCGAGCCTCTTAACGCGCGCGAGGCAGGGCGAGGGCGACAGATGCACCGCTTTCGCCAGATCGACGTTGCTCATGCGCGCGTCGTTCTGCAAGCGGGAAAGGATGCGCACATCTATGGGATCGACTGCCAGCGGCGGCATATTCGTCCTCCGGAGAGAATAAAAACGGCATTCTATGCCGGCACGTGCCTTGTGAGGGCCCTAGAACGAAACCTTATAGCGCCGACTCGGCGGTACCATCCCGGGTCCCGCATGTGAAAGCCCGAGCCATGACCGATTTGTCCGATGTGACCTCCGCCTTCTGGCGTGTGATTCCCGCCGATCCCGATCCGGTGGAGACGCGCGAATGGTTGGACGCCTTCGATTCGATGGTGAGAAACGAGGGGCCCGAGCGCGCGACCTTCCTGCTGCGCAAGCTGCTCGATCGGGCGCGGGCGCAGCGCGTGAAGCTGCCGCCGGTGTTCAACACGCCCTACTGCAACACCATTTCCCTCGCCGAGCAGCCGCAGTACCCCGGCAACCTCGACCTCGAACAAAGGCTGCTCGCCCTGGTGCGCTGGAATGCGCTCGCCATGGTGGTGCGCGCCAATGCCGAGCACGCGGAACTCGGCGGGCACATCGCCAGCTATGCCTCGGCGGCGGACTTGTTCGAAGTCGGCTTCAACCATTTCTTTCGCGCCGGCCAGTCGGGCGATCTGGTCTATTTCCAGCCGCACTCGGCGCCGGGCGTCTACGCGCGCGCCTACCTGGAGGGACGCCTGAGCGAATCGCAGCTCGACAGCTATCGGCGCGAGACGGCGGGCAAGGGGCTGTCGTCGTATTGCCATCCTTATTTGATGCCCGACTTCTGGCAGTTCCCGACCGGCTCCATGGGCTTGGGGCCGATCACCGCCGTGTATCAGGCGCGCTTCATGCGCTACCTGGCCAATCGCGCTTTGCTCGATACCGCCGACCGCAAGGTCTGGGCGTTCGTCGGCGACGGCGAGATGGACGAGCCGGAAGCCTTGGCAGGGCTCTCGCTGGCAGCGCGCGAGGGGCTCGACAATCTCATCTTCGTGGTCAACTGCAATCTGCAGCGCCTAGACGGCCCGGTGCGCGGCAACGGCTCGATCATCCAGGAACTGGAGGGGTTGTTCGCCGGTGCGGGTTGGAACGTGATCAAGGTATTGTGGGGCTCGGATTGGGATCCATTGTTCGCCCGCGACCACGAGCAGGTGATTCTCAAACGCTTGCATGAAACCGTCGACGGGGAGTTCCAGAAATACGCCGCGACCGACGGCCGCTTCAACCGCGAGCACTTCTTCAACAAGTATCCCGAGTTGAAGGCGATCGTCGCGGACTTCTCCGACGAGGACATCGATCGGCTGCGGCGCGGCGGGCACGACCCGGTCAAGATCTACGCGGCCTACCACGCCGCCATGGCGCATCGGGGTCAGCCCACGGTCATCCTCGCCCAGACGAAGAAGGGCTACGGCATGGGCACCTCGGGCCAGGGACGGATGACGACCCACCAGCAGAAGAAGCTCGACGCCGAGGCGCTCAAAGCCTTCCGCGATCGCTTCTCGCTGCAGCTGAGCGACGAGCAGGTGACCACGGCGGCGTTCTACCGTCCGCCCGCCGACTCGCCCGAAGGCCGCTACCTGCACGCACGCAGGCAGGCACTGGGCGGCTACATGCCGCAGCGGATTTCGCAGGCCGCGCAGATCCCGGTGCCGGAACGCCCGGCCATGGTCGCGATGATGGAACGCTCGCAAGGGCGCGATCAATCGACGACCACGGTGTTCGTCAACCTGCTGTCGCAACTGCTGCGCGACAAGGCGCTCGGCAAGCGCATCGTGCCCATCGTGGCGGACGAAGCGCGCACCTTCGGCATGCAGTCGTTGTTCCGGCAGGTCGGCATCTATGCATCCCTCGGCCAGCTCTACGAGCCCGAGGACAGCGACGAGCTGCTCTACTACCGCGAGGCGCGCGACGGGCAGATTCTCGAAGAGGGCATCACGGAGGCAGGCGCGATGTCGTCGTGGATCGCGGCGGCGACCAGCTACAGCACCCACGGCGTGCCCATGCTGCCCTTCTACATCTTCTATTCGGTGTTCGGCTTCCAGCGCATCGGCGATCTGGTCTGGCAGGCAGGCGATTCGCGCGCCCGCGGCTTCCTGCTCGGGGCGACGGCGGGCAGGACGACGCTCTCGGGCGAGGGCTTGCAGCATCAGGACGGCTCCAGCCAGCTGATCGCCTCGACGCTGCCCAATTGCGTCGCCTACGATCCGTGCTTCGGCTACGAACTTGCCATCATCATGCAAGACGGCATGCGCCGCATGCTGGAGGACCAGGAAGACATCTTCTACTACATCACCGTCACCAACGAGAACTACACGCAACCGGCCTTGCCGGCGGATGTCGCCGACGACATCGTCAAGGGCATGTATCGCGTGCGTGCCGCAGGGCTCGACGCAGCCGGGGACGAGGCCGATACGAAGAAGCGGACGGCGCGCGCGAAGCCGCAGCGAAGTTCCGTCCGCGCCCAGCTGCTCGGCAGCGGCCCGATTCTGCGCGAGGTGCTGGCGGCGGCGGAACTGCTCGAAGCCGACTGGCAAGTCGCCGCCGACGTGTGGAGCGTCACGAGCTTCACCGAACTGAGGCGCGACGGCATGCGCACGGCACGCGGCCACCGGCTCGGCGTCGAGCCGCACGCCGAGAGCCATGTTGCCCGCTGCTTGTCGGCCACGCAAGGGCCGGTGATCGCCGCGAGCGACTACGTGAGCGCGGTGGCCGATCTCATCCGGCCCTGGGTGCCACGCCGGTATGTCGCCCTCGGGACCGACGGTTACGGGCGCAGCGATACGCGCTCCGCGCTGCGTCGCTTCTTCGAGGTCGACCGCCACAGCATCGTGGTCGCTGCACTGTCCGCGCTGGCCGATGACGGCGACATCGACCGGGCGCGTGTGAGCGAGGCGATCGAGAAATACGGCATCGACGCCTCGCGGCCGGCCTCCTGGGAATCGTGACGCAAGCCGCTCAGTTTTTCAGGCGCGCGCTTTTCGCAATCTGCTCGACCCGGTCGCGATGGCGGGCGAAGAAGGTCAGGCGCGGCGCCGTATAGACGATCGCGAACAGCTCGCCCTTGCTGACCGTGCCATAGCCCAGCCCGAGCAATTGCACGTTGTCGACCTTGCGCGTGAGGGCGTATTCGAACCGAAAGCCCTTCTGACCGGCGAAGTCGACGGGTTCGAGCCGCATCAGTCGAAACCGCGATCCGTCCCGCGTCAACATGCCTTCGAACAGCCCCACTATCTCGTCGGGCTGCATGGCGGCACGGAATTCGAAGCTCTTGGCGTTCGGCCCGCCCTGGCCCCGGGCGTGGATGGCCTGTCCGTCTTTCAGGCCCGGGTAGAGCAGCAACTGGTCGACGGGCAGACCCTCCATGGTCCAGGTTTCGGCCGGCCCGAGGCTGGACGAGTCCAGATGATTCCACGGACCCTCGATGGTCACGGTCATGCGGTCGCCGACGGCGCGTTCACCCGTTTCGACTTTGGCCATCGACACGCAGCCTCCGAGCAGGGCGACGAGGAGCAGCACAAGCAGTTTGTTCAAGATCCGAGCTCCGCGATGTAGTTCTTGATGAAGGCCGCGTCGGGCGCGCGAGGCGCGATTGACAAATAGCGCTCGAAGCTCGTTCGCGCCTCGGTGCGCTGGTTGCGGGCGCGGTAAATCATGCCCAGGGAACGATGCGTTTCGGCCGGCTCGCCCCCCACGGCGGCCGCAGCGAGGTAATCCTTGAGCGCGGCATCCGCGTCGGCCTCGCCGTCCCGCAAGCGAAGGACTTCACCGCGCGCGAACAGGAACTCTGCTTCCCCGGCGAAGCGGGCGATCATCCGGTTGAGCAAGGCCAGGGTTTCGTCGAACTGCCGTCGCTTGATTTCGTCGAGCATCCATTCGTGTCGGAACGGCTTGATCGTCTTCTGCCAATGAGCCTCGCGCGCCTCGCCCCCTGGATTCGCTTCGGCCAGTTGCAGCAGGATCTTCTGCCTGTCTTCAGCCGAAGGGTGCGTCGCGAACATCGGACTGCTGTTCTGCGCCTCGCCGGACTTGCGCGCCTTGATCTCGAGCAGCAGGTTGTCCCACACGCGGGCGGCCTCGCGAGCGTCGTATCCGGCTTGGCGCATGAGCGTGAGCCCGATGCGATCGGCCTCGGATTCCTGCTCGCGGGAGTAGGAGAACATGCCCGCCAGCATGGCGAGCTGGCCGACCGCGCCCACCAGACCGAACAGGCCGAGGAACTGGCCGAAGGCGGTGCGCGACTTGGTGTCCCGCAACCGTTCGACCGTATGGCGTTGCAGGTAGTGGCCGATCTCGTGCCCGAGGATCGCGGCCAGCTGGGCTTCGTTTTCGATCCGCAGCAGCAAGCCGCTCCATACCTGCATCATGCCGTTGGGCGCCATGCTCGCGTTGAAGAGCGGCGTGTTCACCAGATGCACCCGGATGTCGGGGCAGTGGGGGCCGGCCACCTTGCAGGCGACCGCTTGCACGTAGGCCTGCAGCGCCGGATCGCGGATGACGAACGGGCTGCGCCGCAGGCGGGTCTCCTCCCTGTCCATCAGGGCCCAGAGACCGCCTTCGTCGGTGTCGAGCGGCGGGCGGGGGAAGCGTCCCGGCGTTTGCCATTCGCTTTGGGCGCCCAGCCACGGACTCATCAGGCAGGCGCCGCACGCGCCGCCCGCGGCCAGCAACTGTCGTCGCTTCATTTCGGCGCCGGGAAGTTCGAGAGCAAGGCCCCCAGCGTCTCGGCGGCTTTGTCGGGCTGGCGCAAGTCGCCGCTGCTGCGAATCAGCCGGTTGAACCAGAGGATGCGCCCGTCGTCGAGATCGACCAGCGAGGCGTAGCCGACTTGGATGCCGCCGGGGACGACGACGCCGAACAGCGCAAGGGCGACCATGGCGGCCACCCGCTCGCCGCTCGCATAGCTATCGCGCAGCCAGGTGAACAGCGCGTAGTTCGCACCCGTTCGTGCCTTGATGGGTGCCACCGCCTCGCCCAGCGACCAGTCGAGCTTGCCGTCCTTGGTGGGCAGATTGAAGCTGCCGGCACCCAGGTGATGCATCTCGATCGCGCGCGCGATCGCGGCATGCAGCGCGTTGATTTCCGCCATCTCGTCGGCGTCCTTGTCCGACAAATCGACGCTCGTCGCCCCGAGCGTTTGCTTCTTTTGCACCAGGGCGGTCTTGAAGTGCTTGGCTGCGGCGTCGGTCCAGTCGGCGCGAGGTTCCAGCACCCCGCCGCCGCTGATGGAAAACAGCTCGATGTCGACCGGCATCAGCACGACCTTGGCATTGCGGGGGAGCGCTTCGAACGCCGGCGCGAGGTGTCTGGACTGGCCGAAGGCGCTCGCCGGGATGACAGCGACAACGCATGCAACGACGTATGCGAGTGCGAGCCGGTGCGGCTCGTTGCAGCGAGTGGTCATCATGGCTCCCCTGCCGACGTCGCGTCGGCCCCGCGGAAATGATAACCCAAGGATTGGCGATGCCGAGGCCGCGCCCGGGAGCTACAGGGTCAGCCCGGCGTCGGCTGTGCCGGCCGGCGCCCGAAGATGGCCGTGCCGACACGGACGAGGGTGGAGCCCTCCATGACGGCTGCTTCGAGATCGTCCGACATGCCCATGGAAAGGGTATCGAGCGGCACGCCGGCCGACCGGATCGAATCGTATAGCGTCTTCAGCTTGCGAAACTGCATGCGCTGCTCGGTGAAATCGTCGCTCGGCGCCGGCACCGCCATGAGGCCGCGCAATCGAAGCCGAGGCAGTTCGGCCACCCGCCGAGCCAGATCCAGGGCCTCGTCGGGTGCCACGCCGCTCTTGCTTGCTTCGCCACTGATGTTAACCTGCACGCATACCATGAGCGGCCCGAGGGATTCCGGGCGCTGATCGGACAAGCGGCGCGCGACTTTTTCTCGGTCGATGGCATGAGCCCAGGCGAAGCGCTCGGCGATGGGACGTGTTTTGTTGCTTTGAATCGGCCCGATGAAATGCCATTCGATTGGCAGGTGACCGAGTGCGGCGATCTTGCGGGCGGCTTCCTGTTCCTGGTTTTCGCCGAAGGCGGATTGACCGGCGGCATAGGCTTCGGCGACCGACTCGGCCGGCCAGGTCTTGCTCACGGCCAGCAGGCGCACGCTGCCGGGCTCGCGTCCGGCCGCAGCGACAGCCGCGTCGATGCGCTGCAGCACGGCTTGCAAGTTGTCACGGATTAGGCTCATAATTTTTTCGATGCAGCCGATAACCCAAGGGTTCTTCGGCGATTCTTGCGCCGTTGGCCCCTGGTCGAGGAATTATATAGATGGACATATCCGAGCTGCTCGCCTTCGTCGTCAAAAACAAGGCCTCCGACCTGCACCTGTCCTCCGGCTTGCCCCCAATGATTCGGGTGCACGGCGACATCCGGCGCATCAACCTGCCGGCCATGGAGCACAAGGACGTGCATGCCATGGTGTACGACATCATGAACGACGGCCAGCGCAAGTTCTACGAAGAGAATCTCGAGTGCGATTTCTCGTTCTCGATCCCCAATCTGGCGCGCTTTCGGGTCAACGCGTTCGTGCAGCAACGCGGGGCCGGGGCCGTGTTTCGGACCATTCCCTCTAAAGTGCTCTCGCTCGAGGACTTGAAGGCGCCGAAGATCTTCCAGGACATTTCCGACCAGCCGCGCGGCCTGGTGCTCGTCACCGGCCCGACCGGTTCGGGCAAGTCGACCACCCTGGCCGCGATGGTCAACTACATCAACGAAAACGAGTACGGCCACATCCTCACCGTCGAGGATCCGATCGAGTTCGTGCACGAAAGCAAGAAGTGCCTGATCAACCAGCGGGAAGTCGGCCCGCATACGTTGTCGTTCTCAAACGCGCTGCGATCGGCGCTGCGGGAAGACCCTGACGTCATCCTCGTCGGCGAAATGCGCGATCTGGAAACGATTCGCCTCGCCATGACGGCGGCCGAAACCGGCCACCTGGTGTTTGGCACCCTGCACACGAGTTCGGCGGCCAAGACGGTCGACCGGATCATCGACGTGTTCCCGGCGGAAGAAAAAGAGATGGTGCGCGCGATGTTGTCCGAATCGCTGCGCGCGGTGATCTCACAGACCCTGCTCAAGACCAAGGACGGCAGCGGCCGGATCGCGGCCCACGAGATCATGATCGGCACCCCGGCGATCCGTAACCTGATTCGCGAGAACAAGATCGCGCAGATGTATTCCGCGATCCAGACCGGCCAGGGCTTCGGCATGCAGACACTCGATCAGAACTTGCAGGACATCGTGCGCCGCAATCTCGTCGCGCCTGCGGAAGCGCGTGCCCGCGCCGTCAACAAGGATCTTTTCCCCGGCAACTAGCCGGCGCGCCGACCGGGCCGACCTTTCGGCTCGACCGCGGACGTTCTCACAGGAGTGACGCATGGAACGCGACCAGGCAGTCAAATTCATCTACGACCTTTTGCGAGCCATGGTCGCGAAGAAGGCCTCCGACTTGTTCATCACCGCAGGCTTTCCGCCTGCGCTCAAGATCGACGGCCGGGTGACCCCGGTGTCGAATCAGACCCTGACGCCCCAGCACACGATGGAGCTGGCGCGCTCGGTGATGAACGACAAGCAGTCCGAGGAATTCGAAGCGAGCAAGGAGTGCAACTTTGCCGTGAGCCCCGCCGGCATCGGCCGCTTCCGGGTCAATGCCTTCGTGCAGCAGGCGCGCGTGGGCATGGTGTTCCGGACGATCACCACCGAGATTCCGAAGTTCGACGACCTGCAGCTGCCCGTGGTGCTCAAGGATGTGGTCATGAGCAAGCGCGGCATCGTGCTGTTCGTCGGCGGCACCGGCTCGGGCAAATCGACCTCGATGGCGGCGCTGATCGGGTATCGCAACGAGAACAGCCACGGCCACATCATCACGATCGAAGATCCGATCGAATACGTGCACGAGCACAGGGGCTGCGTGATCACGCAGCGCGAAGTGGGTGTGGACACCGATTCGTGGCATGCGGCGCTGAAGAACACCCTGCGCCAGGCACCCGACGTCATCCTGATCGGCGAGATCCGCGACCGCGAAACGATGGATCACGCGATCGCCTTCGCCGAGACCGGTCACCTGTGCATGGGCACGCTGCACGCCAACAGCTCGAACCAGGCGCTCGACCGGATCATCAACTTCTTCCCCGAAGAGCGGCGGGCGCAGCTGCTCATGGATCTTTCGCTGAACGTTCGGGCCATCGTCTCTCAGCGCCTGATCCCCAAGAAAGAGAGCAAGGGCCGCGCAGCCGCCGTGGAGATCCTGCTCAATTCACCCCTCATCTCCGACCTCATCTTCAAAGGCGAGGTGCACGAGATCAAATCCATCATGGCCAAGTCGCGCGAACTCGGCATGCAGACGTTCGACCAGCACCTGTTCGAACTCTACGAGGCCGGACAGATCAGCTACGAAGACGCGCTGCGCAACGCCGACAGCGTCAACGAACTGCGCTTGATGATCAAGCTGCAGGGCCAGGAATCCAAAGGCCGCGACATCATGTCCGGCATCGAACACCTCAATATCGTGTAGCGGATCGACCGCATGCGTCAGGCCTAGCGGAACGGACGGGGAGGTCGGGGCCGTGAGCTCGATCGAGCAGGCGAGAAGCGAATATTGTTTTATTCGTCCCAATGACGCATTTTTAGTCGTCATTGGGAGGTCGACTTCTAGTTGTGCGTCAGCCCCGTTGCTCACTTGGGTTTGCTTGCAGGCGCCAGCGAAGTCGTAGCCATCATTCGTCCTGTTGTAGGTTGCCGTCACGCCTGCGTAGTCTGATCGGTTCGTCGCTCGCTGGAACGGCTCTCCTCGTGTGGCCTCGCGGCGCCAATCCGAGATCTGGGTGCTCCGTATGAGCGCCTCGCCCGTGCAGTCTGGTCGCATCGTGCTCGCATGATGTCGTGGTAGTTGCACTCGCGTGAGCCGCTTGGCATAGTGCAGCCATGGGCGGTTACGTGATCGTCCGGCTGAGCGGGGCCGCAGGCACGTCGGGGAGGGCAGTGTGAGTTCGGAACGTTGCAGGTCTGTTTGCTGTCCGTTGGACGGCCCCTCGCACAACAACGCCATCGAGCGGACCGTTCACCAGCGGCGCTGCGCTTGCTGGTGCCCGGCCGCTCATGGCGAACGTTAGACGGCTATCCCGTGCACCGCGGAAACCGAGTGCACGTGAACGGTCGTAGCTGAGCGGATCGGATAGTTCTCGCGGTTTTGAGGGTGTCCGTGGCTTACGTTCCGTGCGTCAAAGTAGCACTCGGGTGCGTTGGGTTCGGTGCGTGGTCGAATTTGCGTCACGGGTTCGTCTGAACGAAGGGGCGAGTGGGTTTACCTGCCGCACGAAGTCACGCGTTCGCTCGAGGGGAGCGCTGGCGCTCGCATGGCCCGATCATGGTGCTGAGGTCATGCGTGATGGGTGGTCTGGCCGAGGACACTGTCGTGTCGGGGAAGGCGTATTGCTCTTCGAGGTCACGTTGAACAATCGGTTGCATCGGTGGTGTGGTGGGGCGTAATGTTGGTAGTGTGCTTTCGTCGAGGTCGAGCGTCGAAATGCTGTTCGTATTCGGAGGTGTGGTTTGGGCTGAGCCGTCTAACCGGTGGCTCGAGCGGACAGCCGGCCAGCGGTGCTGGCCGGTGCCCTCCGCGCTACGCGCTTCGGCTGCCGCTCAGCCACAACGTTGGGCCTCATTGAAGGAGCCAGAGATGCTTGATCTGATCGCGGTCTTCTTGATCTTCTTCGGTGGTAGTGTCTTTTGGTTAGCGTTCAAGCCAGGTTCCAAGAAAATTGGACCGATCTTGCTTGGTTCGTTGTTGATTGCGGCGGGGCTTGCCATCCTCCCTAAAGATCGGCACGGCGAGCCAGATGTGCATTACCGTCGCTAGACCGTCCGATCATCTATCAACGGCCATGAGACGGAATTCGTCGCAAGAGAATGGAAAACAGGACTTCTCGAAGTATCTGAGTCATCCACCCGCATCTGCGAAGGACAGGCTCATCCAGCAGTGCCAGAAGTTGAACGTGTCGATCTACGTTGACGATGCCACGGAGTCTGCTTCTGGTTTCTATGCGAATCTTCGCGCAGTTGCGTCCGAAGCCGAATTGGAAAAGAGACTGAATGCTCGGAAGGCAATTTCTTTCGCTCAGCGTAGTTTTGTTCTCGCATTATTGGCACTGGTGGTTTCCACTGCATCGTTCGTAAAGTCGTTCTTCTTTCCATGAGGCCCAACCAGTGCTTCGAGCCGACCGCCCACCAGCGGTGCTGGTGGGTACCCTCCGCGCTGCGCGCTTCGGCGGCGGCTCAAGCACAACGTTAGGCCGTAAGATGAAGATCTTCTACGTGTTCTGGTTCCTGGTCTGTGCAGCGTGGGGAGCATTGATGGCCGAGCCGTTCCCGCCGGCGAACTCGCCAAGATCAGTGGCAATGGCATTCGCCTCGCTGCCAATTGGGGTGTTGTGCGTCTTTGGTCTGCTTTCATTCCAACTGTGGCGCTCAGGCCCGGTGGCTAGGATCCCGCGCCCCACTCTAAGATTGAAGCCATGGCAAATGCCAACGGGAGGGGTGGTGTTTGGTTTACTTACCTTTTTGTTCGTTGGCATTTGGGGAGTTGTGTTCGCCCTTGTTCGCTCCGCACCGCAGGTAACTGAGCCATTGCACATTTCCTTGTTGAGTATCGGCGGTCTCATCGGGCTTTGGGTGGCGAATCGTGTGTTCCCGTCACGCTTTACGGCCTAACCCGCGGCTCGAGCGGACAGCCGGCCAGCGGCGCTGGCCGGTTCCCTCCGCGCTTCGCGCTCCGGCTGCCGCTCAGCCACAACGTTGTGCGTCAGCCCCCTAGCGTCGAAGTGCTTTCCTGGGTCCAATAAGCAACCGTGCAAAGTTGTGTCGCATCGACGC
>JALHQN010000003.1 GCA_022841915.1 Burkholderiales bacterium
GGTGTGATGCGAAACGGGGCCTCGGAGAGTCCGAAATGCGCGTAATACATGGCTTATTGGTCTTCCGCCCCCTCTTGCGCGCCGTAGTTCTGGATGCGGCTGTAGAGCGTGGTGCGGTGGATGCCGAGCAGGCGCGCCGCCTGGGAGAGGTTGCCGTGCGTGATCGACAGCGCCGCTTCCACGTAGCCGCGTTCCCACTGCTGGAGGGTCATGTCGAGATTGAAGTTCTTTTGCAGCTGCAGATGCTTGCGCGCTGCTTCCTGGAGTGTCTTGAAATCCTGCGTCGGCGCGAGGCCGGGCAGCGCGACATCCACGCTCTCGAGGTCGAGTTCCGATTGCAGTTGCTCGGCGCTGACGCGTTGCCCGGCGTGTTTGGTGGTGAGCCGGATGACGATGTTGCGCAATTCGCGAACGTTGCCCGGGAAGCCGTATTCGAGCCAGTCCTGGACGGCGCGCTTGTCGAAGTCGAAGGGCGCGCATCCGGCCTGCTTGGCATAAAACTCGCGAAAGTGATCGAGCAGCATGCATTTGTCTTCGCCCAGATCACGCAAGGGCGGCACGCCGATGGTGAACACCGACAGGCGATGATAGAGATCGGCGCGAAAACGTCCGCCCCGCACCTCTTGGCGCAGGTCGCGATTGGTGGCGGCGACGACGCGCGCGTTGCTCTTGCGGCTTTGCGTTTCGCCGACCCGCTGGAATTCGCCGTTCTCGAGTACGCGCAGCAGTTTCGCTTGCAGTTCCAGCGGCAATTCGCCGATTTCGTCGAGGAACAGCGTGCCGTCGGAGGCGTCCTCGAAATAGCCCGAGCGCGAGGTGGTCGCCCCCGTGAAGGCGCCCTTCGCATAGCCGAACAACGTGGGTTCCACCAGCGTGGGCGAGATCGCAGCACAGTTGAGGGCTAGGTAGGGCTTGGCCGCGCGTCCGGATTTCGAGTGCAGAGAGGAGGCGACCAACTCCTTGCCGCTGCCCGATTCACCTTCGATCAACACCGGAAAAGGCGCATTGGCATACTGCCCGATCTGCTGGCGCAGTTTCTCCATCGGCATGCTGGCACCGATCAGCTTGCTCGCCGCTTCGGGCGCTACGCTGGTTTCGGCATCGGTGAACTCGAGCGCCTTGAGCAACTGCGCCTTGATGACCGCAGGCTCGCAGGGCTTGGCGATGAAATCGATCGCGCCGAGAGTGCGGGCATGCTTGGCATTTGTTTCGTCGCTCTGGCCCGACAAAACCAGAATCTTGATCGTGGGCGAGTAAGCGATGAGTTCGCTGATCAGCTTGAAGCCCTCGTCGGGGCGGTGAGGCGTGGGTGGCAGGCCGAGATCGACGAGGGCGAGCTTGGGCGCGACGTCGAGCTGACGCAGCAGGCTCTTCATCTGCTCGCGGGAGTCGGCGACGTACACGTTGAAATCACGGCTCAGCACGAAGTTGAGCGTATCGCTGATCAAGGGGTCGTCGTCGACGATGAGGAGGTCGGGCTTCGAACGGGTCGTGGGTTCCATCCCATCTTTCTCTGTAGCGTGCTTAATGCGCAATTGTGCCAGATCGACTGTCGTCGGACAGCCCCGGCATCCGGACTAGGCCGTCGGCGCGGCTTGCGGCTCCTCGTCTATGCAGCGCAGAAAGGCCTGCTCCATGTCATCGGTGTCATGACGGGACAGCAGTTCGGTCGGCGTGCCTACGTAGCGAACGACGCCGCCGTGAAGCACGGCCATCCGGTCACAAAGCTGTTCCACGTCTGCGAGCAGGTGGGAGGTGAGGAACAAGGTGCGTCCGGCCGTGCGTAGCGCAAGCAGCTGACGCTTGAGCAGGGCGCGGGCTTTCGGGTCCAGACCGCTGGTGGGCTCATCGAAGACGTAGAGGCGCTTGTCCGAAAGCAGGCATGCGGCCAGACCGAGCTTCTGGGTCATGCCCTTGGAGAAGGATCGGACGGGCAACTCCAGCGCCCGTAAGTCCAGGTCGAGCGATTCGAACATCGTGCGGGTGCGCTCGGTGGAATAAGTGCCCCGGTGCAGTTTGAGCATGTAGCCGAGGAAATCGCGGCCGGTAAGGTAATACGGGGGCAGGAAGCGCTCGGGCAAAAACGCCAGCTCTCGCCGTGCAGCCGTCTGAAGATGCGGGCGACCGAACACCGAGATGCTCCCGCTGTCGGCGCTGGCGAAATCCAGCAAGCACTTGATGAGCGTCGTTTTGCCGGCCCCATTGACGCCGACCAGCCCAAAGAGCTCGCCCTCGTGCACCTCGAGGGTGAAGTCGGCCAAGGCGACGTGCGTGCCGAAGGTTTTGCGCACGCGGTTGAACGACAGTGCGGTGGCGTTCATTCGGAGGCCCGGTTGAAGTATCGGTCGATTATATGCACGGCCCGACGAGCCCCCCCCTGTCTCGCGGGGCTGGTTGGGACCGCGTTGTGCTAAATTGCGAGTATGTCACCCCCTGAGGCGCCTTTACTCGAGCAGCTCGCCGCAAACAGCGTCCCGTACAGGGATCCGCTCGCTGCGCTGGATTGGCGTGCGCTCGCGCTTGATCGCTATTGGTTGCCCCCCGAGGCGATCTCTCTGCACGGAACGCCCGAGTTTTCCGCGTTGTCCGAGCCGGCCCGCATGCGCCTGTCGCAGTACGAGTTGCTGGGCATCGCCCAGGCGGCAGTCGCGCTGGAGCGGGTTGCCCTGGAGTCGGCCGCCTGGCGGCTGCATCGCGCCAAGTCGAGCGCCGAGTATGCGTTTCTGCTGCACGAAATGCGCGAGGAGGCCGGGCATGGACTCATGTTCCTGCGGCTCGTCGCCGCGAGCGGACTGGAGGTGCCGGAATGGCAGGCAGCGCTGCCCCGTTTCGCGCGGCCTGTGACGCGTCTGATTCACAGCGATCTCCTCTACTGGTTCATGCAGGTCGTCGTTCAGGATATTCCCGACAAGCTCTACCGGTTCGTGCGTCGCCATGCTGGCCCGGAGCTGAGCGGCTTCGTGCGTCAGATGATCACCGTGCACATGCTCGACGAAGCGCGGCATCTGACTTACGCGCGCCGCCGGCTGGAAGTGGTGGCTCAGGGCCGCGGGCTGACGGTGACCCGTTTCATTCCGCCGTTGTGTGAAATCTTGTTCAATCGCTTCGTTCGACGGCTGTTCTGGCCGGACGCCGAACTGTACGAACGCGCGGGGCTGGGCGATGGCCGCCCGTGGCGTCTGGTGGCGTTGCGCAATCCTCACCGGCGTGAGTTCGTCTTGCGATTGATCGCGCCGACGATGCGTCTGCTGCAGCAGCATGGCGTCGAGGTCCGGCTGCGCTAGCAAGTGTCTTGTCTCTTAATTGGCGGCGTGTCGCCCCGCAATCCGTGTATTGGGAAGCGCTTCGGTTTGCGCCCCCACTCGCCTGGTTTAGAATGATCCGCTTTGCTCCCCGCGAAGGCTCCGGTGGCGTCTGAATATCTCGTCGAGATCCGCAATCTCACTTATGCCTACGGCCCGCGCCCGGTGTTGGTCAACATCGACATGGCGATTCCGCGCGGCAAGGTGGTCGCGATCATGGGTATTTCCGGGTCCGGCAAGACGACCATCCTGCGCCTGATCGGCGGCGTGATCGCCGCCCAGCGTGGCGAAGTCTTGTTCGATGGACAAAAGGTCGATCCACGCGCTCGCGCGCAGTTGTACCGGCAGCGCCGACGCATGGGGATGCTGTTCCAGTTCGGCGCGCTGTTCACCGATCTTTCGGTTTTCGACAATGTGGCTTTTCAGGTTCGCGAGCACACCGACCTGCCCGAATCCATGGTGCGAGACTTGGTGTTGATGAAACTGCACGCGGTCGGCTTGCGCGCCGCGCACGCGTCGATGCCCGGCGAGCTCTCCGGCGGCATGGCGCGCAGGGTCGCGCTGGCGCGCGCGATTGCGCTGGACCCGGCCTTGATGATGTACGACGAACCCTTCACGGGGTTGGATCCGATTGCGCTCGGCGTCACCGCCAATCTGGTGCGTCGGCTGAACAGCGCGCTGGGAATCACCTCCATCGTCGTGACGCACGATGTGGCGGAAGCCCTGAAGATCGTCGACTACGTCTATTACTTGTCCCAAGGACGCATCGTCGCCAAAGGCACGCCCGAGGAGATGCGCGCCAATCCCGATCCGCTGGTGCGCCAGTTCGTCTATGGCCAGGCCGAGGGTCCGGTCTCATATCAGTATCCGAGCCGGCCGATTGCCGAGGAGTTGGGCGTATGATGTTCGGACGCAATGCCCTGTCGCTTCGCGGCATTGGCGCGCATACGATAGACGCGCTATGGCGTCTGGGATACGCCACGCGCTTTCTCGGCCTGACGATCACCCACTCGGGTACGAGCCTGCGACGCCCGCGTTTGATCATCCGCGAGATCTACTACACGGGCGTGCTGTCGCTCGTGATCATCCTTGTTTCGGGGCTGTTCGTGGGCATGGTGCTGGGTTTCCAGGGCTACCATACCCTGCAGACCTACGGTTCCGAGTCGGCACTCGGCGTCTTGGTGGCCTTGTCGCTGGTGCGCGAACTCGGTCCGGTCGTGTCTGCTTTGCTGTTCGCGAGCCGTGCCGGGTCGGCGGTGACCGCCGAAGTCGGGTTGATGAAAGCGACCGAACAACTTGCCGCCATGGAGATGATGGCGGTAGACCCGATAGCTCGCGTGATGGCGCCGCGCTTCTGGGCGGGCGTCATCTCGATGCCACTGCTGGCGGCGATGTTCAGCGCAATGGGCGTATTCGGCGGCTATCTGGTCGGTGTCGTGCTGATCGGCGTCGATCAGGGCACTTTCTGGTCGCAGATGCAGGCGGCCGTCGATTTCCGCGAGGACGTGCTCAATGGCGTCATCAAGAGCTGCGTATTCGGGGTTGCAATCAGTTGGATCGCGGTGTTCGAGGGGTACGATGCGCCGCCCACGGCAGAAGGCGTTTCGGGCGCGACGACGCGCACGGTGGTCACGTCTTCGCTGGCCGTGCTGGGGCTCGATTTCATCATGACCGCATTCATGTTCCAGGGGGTGTAATGCAACGAGGAACGCTCGATCTGTGGGTGGGGATATTCGTGATGGCGGGGCTGGGTGCCCTGGTGATTCTGGCGCTCAAGGTGGGCAATCTGGGTTCGTTCAGCGCCCCCGAGACCTATACGGTGTACGCGGAGTTCGAAAACGTCGGCGGCCTGAAGGCGCGGTCGCCGGTGAGGAGCGCCGGGGTGGTGGTCGGTCGCGTCAACGGGATCGAGTTTGATACCCAGACCTATAAGGCCCGCGTGCGCCTCGACCTGGAGATGCGCTATCCGTTCTCCAAGGACACCTCGGCTTCGATCCTCACCGCGGGTCTGCTCGGCGAGCAGTACGTCGGTCTCGAGACCGGGGCGGAAACCGAAATGTTGAAAAATCAGGACAAGATCATGCTGACGCAATCGGCGGTCGTGCTCGAAAAGCTCATCGGTCAATTCATCTACGGCAAGGCGGGAGAGAGCGGCGGCAGTGCCGAAGCCACCCCGAAGTAAACTTCATTCGCTGGATAACGTTATTACGTGCTGCGGTTGGCCGTCGCACTTTACTGCTCAATGATCCGAAGCCGTCGGCACAGGCTCGAGGGAACCATGAAAAGCATATTGATTAAGCATCTGCTTGCGCTGCTCGCGCTGTGTTTTGCCGTACTGGGCGGTGCCCATGCGCAGGAACTGGCGCCCGATGCCTTGGTGAAGAAGACGACCGACGAGATCATCTCCCAGATCCGCAGCGACAAGGAACTGGTATCGAACTCCCGCAAACTGCTCGATTTGGTCGACGCCAAGGTTCTGCCGCATTTCAATTTCACCCGCATGACGACGCTGGCGGTGGGGCGTCCCTGGCGCGATGCGACACCCGCGCAGCGCGAGCAACTGGTGCGTCAATTCCGCACTTTGTTGGTCCGGACCTACTCCACGGCGCTGGAACAGTATAGCGATCAGACCATCGAAGTGCGGCCCCTCAACATGAAGCCCGGGGATGCCGAGACGACGGTCCGCACGCAAATCAATCAGCGCGGCGGGCCGCCCATTCCGATGGATTATCGGATGGAAAAAACGGCGAACGGGTGGAAAGTGTTCGATGTGACGGTCGAAGGGGTCAGCATCGTGACCAATTACCGCTCGACGTTCGCCACCGAGGTAAGCAGGGGCGGCATCGAAGGGCTGATCAAGACGATCTCCGACCAGAACAGCAAGCTGGAACAGCGGGCGGCCGCCAAGAAATGATCGAGCGTTCGGGCGATAGGCTGATCGTTCGCAGTGCGATGACGTTCGCGCAGGCGGTGGCTTTGCGCGAGGCCGTCTTGCAGTCGCTCGACAAAGACGGGCTCGTGATCGATCTCGCCGCCGTGGAGGAGTCAGACTCGACCGCCTTGAGTCTGTTGCTGGAATGGCAGCGAGCGGCGAAGGCGCAGGGTTGGCGTATCGGCGTCGCCAATCTGCCGGCCAACATGCGCAGTCTCGCCGAAGTCTATGGCGTGGTGGAGTTGATCCCCGTGACGGACGCTTCGCCCGCCTCGCGGGCTTAGGATCGCTCGCGCCTTGTCGACACGGTCGGACCCTCACTAGTGACCGCAGCGATCCGCATTGCGCAATTGCACAAGCGTTACGGCGCAGTCCAGGCGCTCGATGGCGTCGATCTCGAAATCCAGCAAGGCGAATTTTTCGGGCTGCTGGGCCCCAATGGTGCGGGCAAGACGACGCTGATCAGCGTGCTTGCCGGCCTCGCGCGGGCGGATTCCGGCTCCGCGCAGATCATGGGTTACGACGTCGTGCGCGACTACCGGCAGGCCCGTCGCGCCGTCGGCGTGGTGCCTCAGGAACTGGTTTTCGACCCATTCTTCAATGTGCGCGAGATGCTGGTGTTCCAGTCCGGGTACTTCGGCATCCGCGACAACGGCGATTGGATCGACGAGCTGCTGCATCATCTGGATCTGACCGCCAAGGCCGACACCAACATGCGGCGCCTGTCCGGCGGGATGAAGCGACGCGTTCTGGTGGCGCAGGCTCTCGTCCACAAACCGCCCGTGATCGTTCTCGACGAACCCACCGCCGGCGTCGACGTGGAACTGCGCCATGCGCTGTGGCGCTTCGTGCGGCGATTGAACACGGACGGGCACACGATCGTCCTGACGACGCACTATTTGGAGGAGGCGGAAGGGTTGTGCGGGCGTATCGCGATGCTCAAGCAGGGGCGGGTGGTGGCGCTCGACACGACACAGAATCTCCTCGCTCGATTTTCAGGCAGCTATGTGCGCCTCAAGCTGGTCGCGGGCGATCTGCCGCCCGGTCTTCGCACTCGGGAGACGGCTGCCGACAGCGAGGGGCGTCATACGCTTCAGTTGCACGACTATGCCGACCTCGAGCGGGTCATGCAGGAATTGCGCAACAGCGGCTTGAAGGTGCAGGAAATGGAGTTGCTGCAGCCGGATCTGGAAGAAGTCTTCATGAAGCTCACAGGCTCGCAATCGGCGCAGCACGCTGCGGCAGGAGTTCACGATGAACGCTGAGCGCGTGAGCGGCCGGCCCCTCGCAACACCAGGCCAAGAAGCGCCTTTCGATCCGACGCGTGCTGTCTCGGCGCCGAGCGGCTTTCCCATGCTGTTGTACAAGGAATGGCTGCGCTTCTGGAAGGTGAGCGTGCAGACGGTGCTCGCGCCCGTGCTCACCGCGCTGATGTATCTGCTGGTGTTCGGCTACACGCTGCAAGGCCGCTTGGAGCCCTTGCCCGGGATAGGCTATACGTCGTTCCTGGTGCCGGGACTGGCGATGATGTCGGTGCTGCAGAATTCCTTCGCCAACAGTTCTTCCAGCCTCATGCAGTCCAAGATGCAGGGAAGCATCGTCTTCGTTCTGCTGCCGCCGATCTCCCATCGCGAGTTTCTGGCCGCCTATGTGCTGGCGGCGATGGCGCGAGGGTTTGTCGTGGGGCTGGCGGTCGTGATTGCCGCCGTATGGTTCGTGCATCTGGAGGTGCGGCATCCGCTCTGGGTGCTCGCCTTCGGCCTGCTGGGCAGCGCAGTCATGGCGACCTTGGGTGTGATCGCCGGCATCCTGTCGGAGAAGATCGATCAGATCTCGGCGATACAAAACTTCGTGATTCTCCCGCTCACCTTTCTCTCGGGCGTGTTCTACTCGGTGCACAGCCTGCCCGCGACATGGCAGTTCGCGACGCACTTCAATCCGATGTTCTACATGATCGACGGCTTTCGCTATGGCTTCTTCGGCGTGTCGGATGTCGGGCCATGGATCAGCGCCGGGTTTGTCGCGGTCAGCGTGGCGGCCTTATCATTGGGGGCGCTCTGGATGCTCGCGAGCGGATACAAGCTGCGGCACTGAGCCTGCAACCCGAGGGCTGCAGTCATCAACCCCTTGTTTGTCGACAACAATGTCTATTTTCATTCCCTGCTACCGGGGGTACGCATGATTACGCCGGAACAAATCAAGCACTACATCGAGCAGGGCATGCCTTGCGAGCACGTCGAAGTGAGCGGCGATGGCCATCATTTCGAGGCCGTCATCGTCAGTACGGAGTTTCAAGGGCGCAGCCGAGTGCAGCAGCATCAACGCGTCTATCAAGCCTTGGGCGATCGGATGAAGTCCGAAATCCACGCGCTGTCGATGCAGACGCTCACGCCCGAGCAGTGGAAGAACGCCTGAAACCCGAATCGGACTGACCCAGCGTGGAAAAACTCGTAATCGAGGGCGGACATCCCCTCGAAGGCACAGTGCAGATCTCCGGGGCGAAGAACGCGGCCTTGCCGATTCTGGCAGCATCGATCCTCTCGAGCGAAACCTTGTGCGTCGACAACGTGCCCAAGTTGCGCGACGTCGCGACCACTTGCGCACTGCTGACGCAGATGGGGTTGTGGGTGCGCCAAGCCGGCCCCAACACCATCGAACTGAGCGCTCACGCGCTGCCCAATCCGTTGGCGCCCTACGATCTGGTCAAGACGATGCGCGCATCGATCCTGGTCCTCGGTCCGCTGGTCGCCCGGTGCGGCGAAGCACGCGTGAGCCTGCCTGGCGGCTGCGCGATCGGGCTGCGCCCGGTGGATCTGCACATCAAGGGGCTGCAGGCCATGGGCGCCGAGATCGAGATCGAACATGGCTATCTGCTCGCTCGCGCGAAGCGGCTCAGGGGGGCGCGTATCGTGCTCGACCTGGTCACCGTCACGGGGACGGAGAATCTCATGATGGCGGCGACGCTCGCCGAAGGCACGACCGTGCTGGAGAACGCCGCGCGCGAGCCGGAGGTGGTGGATCTGGCGCTGTGCCTGAACGCGATGGGCGCGAAGATCCGGGGCGCGGGCACGGACGTGATCACGATCGAGGGCGTCGAGCGCCTGCATGGGACGCGCTACAGCGTCATGCCGGATCGCATCGAAACCGGCACCTTTCTCGTCGCCGCGGCCATGAGCGGTGGCAAGATCAAGCTGGAGGGAACGCGCGAGGACATCCTCGATGCAGTGCTGGAGAAATTGCGCGAAACCGGTGCCAGCATCACCAGCGGCAAGGGCTCGATCACGCTGGAGTCCCGCGGGCGGCCCAAGGCGGTGAACGTGCGCACGGCACCGTATCCCGCGTTTCCCACTGATATGCAGGCCCAGTTCATGGCCCTGAATACCGTGGCCGAAGGTACGGCCATCGTCACTGAAACCATCTTCGAGAACCGGTTCATGCACGCTCAGGAACTCAAGCGCATGGGCGCTGACATCGAGGTCGAGGGCAACGCAGCGATCATCAAGGGTGCGGCGCATCTGGATGGTGCAACGGTCATGGCGACCGATTTGCGGGCTTCGGCGGGTCTGGTGCTGGCGGGGCTCGTGGCCCGCGGCGAGACCACGGTGGATCGCATCTATCATCTGGACCGGGGCTACGAGCGACTCGAAGCGAAATTGTCCGCCCTGGGGGCGAACATTCGACGCGCATGATGACGACGCTCACGATCGCCTTGTCGAAGGGGCGAATTTTCGACGAGACGCTGCCTTTGCTGGCCGCGGCCGGTGTGGTGCCTGCGGAGGATCCCGAGCGTTCGCGCAAGCTCATCTTGGGCACGAATCGCGCCGACACCCGTATCGTGCTGGTGCGTGCGACGGACGTGCCGACTTACGTCCAGTACGGTGCGGCCGATCTGGGCATCGCAGGCAAGGACGTCCTGGCCGAGCATGGTGGCGAAGGTCTTTATCAGCCGCTCGATCTGGGCATCGCGCGCTGCCGCATGATGGTCGCTGTGCGCGCCGGTTTCGACTACGACGCTGCGGTCAGGCGCGGTGCGCGGATCAAAGTGGCCACCAAGTACGTCGGAACCGCGCGCGAACACTTCGCGTCCAAGGGCATGCACGTCGACTTGATCAAGCTCTACGGTTCGATGGAACTGGCGCCCTTGGTCGGGCTCGCGGATGCGATCGTCGATCTGGTGAGCACCGGCTCCACGCTGAAGGCGAACGATTTGGTGGCCGTCGAACACATCGCCGACATATCCGCCCGACTGGTCGTGAACCAGGCGGCGCTCAAGCTCAAGCACGAGAGGGTCCAGCCCCTGATCGAGGCGTTCGGGCGCGCATCGCGAGCCGACGCGGCCACCCAGGCGTCGCAAGCAGGCAAGAGACGAGCCCGATCATGAGCATGATCGCGCGTCTGAGCACTCGGGATGGCGATTTCGAACAGCGCCTCGGGGCTCTGCTCGCCTTCGAATCGGCGCAGGATCCCTCGGTCGAGCAGGCGGTTGCGCAGATCATCGAGGCGGTTCGCGCACGCGGTGACGAGGCCGTGCTCGAATTCACTCGTCGCTTCGATCGCGTGCAGGCGGTCGAGATGGCTCAACTCGAAATTCCGAAAAGCGAGTTGTCCGCAGCGCGCGCCCGGATCGACGCGGCCAAGCTCGGCGCGCTGGAGCAGGCGGCGCAGCGCATACGCGCCTATCACGAGCATCAACGGCTGCAGTCGTGGAGTTTCACCGAGGCCGATGGCACCGTGCTCGGTCAGCGCGTCACCCCGCTGGAGCGGGTCGGGGTCTACGTGCCCGGCGGCAAGGCGGCCTATCCCTCCACCGTGTTGATGAATGTCATTCCGGCGAAAGTCGCCGGCGTGAGTGAAGTGATCATGACCGTGCCCACTCCGGGCGGTGAGCGCAACGATCTCGTGCTGGCTGCCGCTGATCTCACGGGCGTCGATCGCGTGTTCGCGATCGGGGGGGCGCAGGCGGTCGCTGCGCTCGCCTATGGCACCGCGACCGTGCCCGCGGTCGACAAGATCGTCGGGCCGGGAAACGCCTACGTGGCTGCCGCCAAACGGCGGGTGTTCGGCGTGGTGGGCATCGACATGGTCGCCGGCCCGTCCGAGATCCTGATCGTCTGCGACGGCGCGAACGATCCGGATTGGATCGCGATGGACATGTTTTCTCAGGCCGAGCACGACGAGATCGCGCAGGCCGTCGCTATCAGCTGGGACGCGGCTTTCCTCGACAAAGTGCAGGCGAGCATCGAGCGCCTGTTGCCGAGCATGCCGCGCCGCGCCGTGATCGAGGCGTCGCTGCGTGCGCGAGGGGCGCTCATTCTTGCGCGGGACGCCAGCGAAGCATGTGCTTTGGTGAACCGGATCGCTCCGGAGCATTTGGAACTGGCAGCGAGCAATGCGCAAGATCTCGTCGAGTGCATTCGCAACGCCGGCGCCATTTTCGTCGGCAGCTACACCTCCGAGGCCTTGGGCGACTACTGCGCAGGGCCCAATCACGTCTTGCCCACGTCGCGCAGCGCGCGGTTTTCATCGCCGCTCGGGGTCTACGATTTTCAGAAGCGCTCCAGCCTGATCGCCGTCTCCCGGGAGGGTGCCGACAAGCTGGGCCGTATCGCGCTCACGCTCGCCCGCGGCGAGGGGCTCTCGGCACATGCGCTCTCTGCGCGGTATCGGCTGCAGCACCCGCACGAAGATATCGAGTGACAGGGCGGCGCCGTCTCGTTGATCGTCGGCCGCCCAGCGGCGTGCTGCCATCGGCCCAAATCCATGCCTGCTATTTGCCATGCCTAATCGCGTCAAAGCCCTGACTCTGGATCTCGACGATACCCTGTGGGCGGTCGATACCGTGATCGAGCGCGCCGAGCAGGCGCTGCACGCCTGGTGCGAACGCAGCGCCCCCCGGTTTGCGCAGAATCTGCCGCCGGCGCAGTTCGCGCTGTATCGCCGCGCGCTTGCACGGGAGTTGCCGGCGCTTGCGCACGACTTCACGGCCTTGCGGCTGGAGGCTTTGCGCCGAGCGCTGCGAGAGCATGGCGAGGATCCCATGCTGGCCGAGGCAGCGTTCGAGGTGTTTATCGCTGCGCGCAACCAAGTCGAGCTGTATCCGGATGCGGCCGATGCGCTGTGCCGGTTGTCGGCGCGCTACAAGCTTGCGGTCGTCTCGAATGGCAACGCGGACGTCGGCCGAATCGGCATCCACGGGCATTTCGTTGCGGTGGTGAATGCCCGCAGTGCCGGTTGCGCGAAGCCGGACCGGCGCATTTTCCATGCTGCCTGCGAGGCGCTCGAAGCCCGGCCGGATGAAGTCCTGCACGTGGGCGACGATCCAGACCTCGACGTGCGCGGCGCCGTTGGCGCGGGTGTGCGTGCAGCCTGGATCAATCGTCATGCGCGTCCATGGAGCGGTGAGCCGGTCGACATGATGGAGTTCCGCGATCTGCATGCCTTGTGTGCTTGGCTCGGCGTCTGATCCGACCGATCCCCGCGTGGGTGCGCCAGCAGGATCCCCGCTGATCCATGGCGTCGACTTCACGAGCGCGCCTCGCGCCGCCAAGCCGATCACGGTCGCCCAGGGTCATTTTTCTGCGGGCACATGGGAGCTGGAGCGCTTCGAGGATCTCACGACCTTCGACGCCTACGAGACCTGGCTGCGGCAACCGGGGCCCTGGGTCGGCGGCTTCGATTTTCCCTTCGGCTTGCCGCGCGCGGCGCTGCCGGATCTGGGGTGGCCTCTTTCCTGGCCGGAACTGACGCAGCATTGCACGGCGCTCGGCCGAACCGGGATGCGGTCGGCGCTCGACACCTATCGCGCCGGTCGGCCCGTCGGCAGCAAGTTCTGCTTTCGCCGCGGGGATGCGGCGGCAGGTTCACACAGTCCGCTCAAGCTGGTGAACCCGCCGGTGGCTCTGATGTTCCTCGAAGGTGCGGCGCGATTGCTCTCTACCGGAGTGAGCGTCCCGGGCATGTTCGCGGGTGATCCGGAACGTATCGCGCTCGAGGCTTACCCCGGATACGCCGTGCGTCGGCTGCTCGATGCCCGCGCCCGTGTCTCGTACAAGAACGACGCGCTCAACAAGCAGACCCACGAGCAGCGTCGGACTCGCGAGCGCATCGTCGAGCGGCTCCTGCAGGAGGGCTTGGGCGGGATTCGCTTGCGCGCCGCACCTTCGATGCTGCAGAGACTGCGCGAGGACGTGCGAGGCGACTACCTGGACGCGGTTTTGTGCGCCTTGCAGGCGGCGTGGGGCTGGCAACGCAAGGACACGTTCTACGGACTGCCGCACGACCTCGATCCGGTCGAAGGTTGGATCGTCACTGTGCCTGGGCGCTGAAGATCGCCGTCGGTCGGCGCGTGAGGCGCGAGCGTCGCGCGGGTCGATTGAGGTAACATTCGCGCATGATGAATATGGTCGAAAGCAGCGCGGCACCCGACGTGCAGGACTGGGTCACGAGCGTGGTACGCGAGGACATTCGGGCGCTGGCCAGCTATCACGTTCCTGATTCGTCGGGGATGATCAAGCTGGATGCGATGGAAAATCCCTATCCGCTACCCGAAGCGGTGCGCCGGGAGATCGGCGATATCGCCGCGGGCGCCGAGCTGAACCGTTATCCGGACGCAGATGCGCGCGAACTGAAGGGGCTGCTGCGCCAAGCGATGGCGGTCCCTCCTGGGATGGATCTGCTGCTGGGCAACGGCTCGGACGAGATCATCCAGTTATTGGCGCAAGTCTGCGCCCGCCCGGGGGCGGTGATGCTCGGTGTCGAGCCCTCGTTCGTCATGTTTCCCATGATTGCGAAGGTCTGCGGGCTGCGCTTCGTCGGTGTCCCGCTCGCGCCCGACTTCGGCCTCGACGCCGACGCGGTGCTCGCCGCCATGGCGCAGCATCGACCGGCGGTTTCGTTCTTCGCCTATCCGAACAATCCGACCGGCAACCTCTTCGATGCCGATGCGCTCGAACGCATCGTGCGCAATGCCAGCGGATTGGTGATCATCGACGAGGCCTATCATCCATTTGCCCGCGCGAGCTTCATGGCGAGGTTGCCTGAATTTCCCAACCTGCTGGTGATGCGTACTCTTTCCAAGCTCGGGTTGGCGGGCCTGCGCTTGGGCTTGATTGCCGGCAGGCCCGAGTGGTTGGCCGAGCTGGACAAGGTGCGGCTGCCCTACAATCTCAATGTCCTCACACAACGGGTTGCGCTCCACATGTTGAGCCGGGCCGACATTCTTGATGCCCAGGCGCAGGCGATTCGTGACGGCCGCACTCTTTTGAGTGCGGGCATGTCCAGAATTGCGGGCATCCAGATTTATCCCAGCGATGCCAATTTCATCTTGTTTCGCGCGCCAGGCGCCGAGCGAGTATTCGAAGCGCTCAAGCGGCGCCGCATCCTGATCAAGAAGCTCACCGGCTCGCACCCGGCGTTGCGCGATTGTCTGCGTGTGACCGTGGGGACGCCTGAACAGAACGAAGCGTTTTTGGGCGCTTTGAGTGCAAGTTTGCAAGAGGTCGGTGCGGGCCATGCGTGAAGCCGAAATCAATCGCAATACGTTGGAAACCCAGATTGCCGTCCGGGTGCGTCTGGATGGCTCCGGACACTCTGCCCTCAACACCGGTGTTCCCTTTCTCGACCACATGCTCGACCAGATCGCCCGGCATGGGCTGGTGGATCTGGAGATCACCGCCAAGGGTGATTTGCACATCGATGCGCACCACACGGTAGAAGACGTGGGCATCGCTCTGGGCACCGCGTTTGCGCAAGCCGTGGGGGACAAAGCCGGTATCCGTCGCTACGGCCATGCGTACGTGCCGCTCGACGAGGCGCTTTCGCGCGTTGTCGTGGATCTCTCGGGCCGTCCCGGGCTGGAGTTTCACGTGCCGTTCACGCGAGCGCGCGTGGGCGAGTTCGACGTGGACTTGGTCAGGGAATTCTTTCAAGGATTCGTGAATCACGCCAAGGTGACCCTGCACATCGACAATCTGCGCGGCGTCAATGCTCACCATCAGGCGGAGACGGTGTTCAAGGCGTTTGGTCGAGCGCTGCGGATGGCGATCGAACACGATCCTCGCTTGGGCGGGGCCGTGCCCTCCACCAAGGGCAGTCTTTAGTTCTCTTTTATCGTTGCAGCAAATGGCGGGTGGGCAAGGCGGCAGATGAATACGATCGCTGTGGTCGACTACGGGATGGGCAACCTGCGCTCGGTGGCGAAGGCGCTGGAGCATGTGGCGCCGCAGGCGAGCGTGGTCGTCACCAGCGAAGCTTCAGTGATCGCAGGGGCCGACAGGGTCGTGTTCCCGGGGCAGGGCGCGATGCCCGATTGCATGCGAGAACTGGAGCTGCGCGGATTGCGCGCCCCGGTGCTGGCGGCGTCCAAGGCCCGGCCCTTCCTCGGCATCTGCATCGGACTGCAGATGCTGTTCGACTTCAGCGAAGAGGGCGGCGTGGCGGGATTGGGCGTGTTTCGCGGCCAGGTGAAGCGGTTTCCGACCGACGCGATGACCGGCACCGACGGTGCGCGGCTCAAGGTGCCGCACATGGGATGGAACCACGTTCGCCAGGAGTTCGATCATCCCTTGTGGGCAGGTATTGCATCCGACAGCCGGTTCTATTTCGTGCACAGTTTTTATCCCCAGCCCGAGGATGCGAGCATCGTCGTGGGGACCACCTGCTATCCATTCCGGTTTACGTGTGCGGTCGCGCGCGATAATATCTTTGCCGTGCAATTCCACCCGGAGAAAAGCCAGGCCGCAGGATTGGCGCTGTTAAGGAACTTCGTCGATTGGGACGGCTGTGCGCCGGCTCGACCGAGCGCTACAGCTGCGATTGCCTGAATTTACTCTGCCGCTTTTCATCGACGCGATGTCAACGACGAGTCCTCGCTGGGTGTGCAACTTCAACGTCGCCCCCGCGAGTACCGTCCCGTTTGTTCCGAGCCGCCATGCTAATCATTCCTGCGATCGACCTTAAGGACGGTAAATGTGTTCGCCTCAAGCAAGGCGACATGGACCAAGCCACGATCTTCTCCGAGGATCCGCCGGCGATGGCCCAACACTGGCTGGCACAAGGTGCCAGGCGTTTGCATGTCGTCGATCTCAACGGCGCGCAGGCGGGTGTTCCCAAGAACGAAGCCATCATCAAGAAGATCGTGGCTGCTGCCGGGGAAGACATGCCCGTGCAGCTCGGCGGGGGCATTCGTGACCTCGACACCATCGAGCGTTATCTCGACGACGGCGTCAGCTACGTGATCATCGGCACCGCTGCGGTGAAAACCCCTGGCTTCCTCCACGACGCATGCGGTGCCTTCCCCGGTCACGTCATGGTGGCGCTGGATGCGCGCGATGGCAAGGTGGCTGTCGAGGGCTGGTCGAAGATGACCCGCCATGAAGTCATCGATCTGGCCAAGAAATTCGAGGATTACGGCGTGGAGGCGATCATCTACACGGATATCGGCCGCGACGGCATGCTGACGGGCGTGAACATCGAGGCCACGGTGCGGCTTGCGCGCGAGCTGAGCGTGCCGGTCATCGCCAGCGGCGGGATCACGGACCTCAAGGATATCGAGGCCTTGCGTGAAGTCGAGTCCGAGGGGATCGTCGGCGCAATCACCGGAAGCGCGCTTTATCAAGGGACGCTGGATTTCGCGCAAGCCCTCGCCGCGGCACGAGCCGACCGCGGCTGATGCCGCGAGTCGCCGTGAGACCGGCGCCTGTGCAGAGAGGGACCTGATCACCATGGGACTCGCCAAGCGGATCATTCCTTGTCTCGACGTCACCGGTGGCCGAGTGGTCAAGGGCGTCAATTTCGTGGGTCTGCGGGATGCCGGAGATCCGGTGGAAATCGCCCGCCGCTACGATCGCGAGGGCGCCGACGAACTCACCTTTCTCGACATCACCGCCAGTTCGGACGGTCGCGGCCTCATCCTGAAGATCATCGAAGAGGTGGCTGCGCAGGTATTCATCCCGCTCACCGTCGGCGGTGGCGTGCGCTCGGTGGACGACGTCAGGCGTCTGCTCAATGCGGGCGCAGACAAAGTCAGCATCAACACCGCGGCGGTGCACGATCCTCAGTTCGTGAAGGATGCCTGCAGTCGTTTCGGTTCCCAGTGCATCGTGGTGGCCATCGACGCCAAGCGGGTGGTCGGCGCTGCAGATCTGCGCTGGGAGGTCTATACCCACGGCGGACGCCGTGCGACCGGGCTCGACGCGCTAGAATGGGGGCGCCGAATGCAGTCGGCAGGAGCGGGCGAGATTCTGCTCACGAGCATGGATCGCGATGGTACTCGGCAAGGCTTCGATATCGAGTTGACGCGGGCGTTTTCCGATACGCTGGAGGTCCCCATCGTCGCGAGTGGGGGCGTCGGAGAGATCGGGCATTTCGCCGACGGCGTCCTGTCAGGGCATGCCGATGCGGTTCTGGCAGCCAGTGTCTTTCACTACGGCGAACTCAGCGTCGCCGAGGTCAAGGCTCACATGGCGAGTCGCGGCATCGAAGTTCGACGCTGAACGAAGCGCAGATAGTCCGAACGGAACAAGATGGCGATGAACGATCGTTGGTTGCGTGAAATAAACTGGTCGCAAGATGGCCTGGTGCCTGTCATCGCCCAGGAAGAGGTCACCGGGCGGGTACTGATGGTCGCCTGGATGAACCGGGAAGCGTTGAAGGAGACGGCAGAGTCGGGGACCGCGGTGTATTGGTCCCGTTCGCGCAAGCGGCTGTGGCGCAAGGGCGAGGAGTCGGGTCATGTACAGAAGGTGCGATCGATCCGGCTCGATTGCGACGAAGACGTCATCTTGCTCGAGGTGGAACAGTTGGGGGGCATTGCCTGCCATACTGGGCGCGCGAATTGTTTTTTTCGTCGTCTCGACGGCGATCAATGGGTGGTCACCGATCCGGTGTTGAAGGATCCGGGACAGATTTACGGTGCGGGTACGGCGGATGCCGCGGGCAACGGAGGCGTAGCTGCGTGATCGACACGGGAATATTGCGGCGCCTCGGGGAAACGCTCGACAGCCGGCGGGATGCCGATCCGGATTCCTCCTACGTCGCCGGTCTGTTCGCGCGCGGAGAAGACGTGATCCTGCGCAAAGTGCTCGAAGAGGCCACCGAGTGTCTGCTGGCCTCCAAGCAGGGCGATAAGCTGAACGTGGTGCGGGAAGTGGCGGATTTGTGGTTTCACTCGATGGTTTTGTTGTCCTGGCATCAACTCAAGCCCGATGACGTTCTGGCCGAGTTGCGCCGGCGCGAAGGCATCTCCGGCATCGACGAGAAGGCGAGTCGCAGCTAATCGAACAGTTGTTGCAACCAGATTGCCCGAAAGCCATGGAAGACTGCATTTTCTGCAAGATCGTTCGAGGTGAGGTTCCGAGTCGCAAGATCTACGAAGACGAGTTCGTGTTTGCGTTTCATGACATTCATCCTGTAGCGCCGGTCCACTTCATGCTGATCCCGAAGGAGCACGTGACCTCCATGGCGCATCTGCAGGATAAGCACGAGGCTGCGATGGGTCGTATCATGGTGCGTGCGCACCAGCTTGCCGAACAGGAAGGCGCGACGGATGGTTTCAGGACCATCGTCAATACGGGGCGCGTTGCGCGCCAGGATGTGATGCATCTGCACGTGCATGTGATCGGCGGGAAGGACGTCTTGCCGCCCATGCTGGTGCGAGTCTAGAGGCTAAGGAGTCGATCATGGGAACCTTCAGTATTTGGCATTGGCTCATCGTGCTGCTGGTCGTGGTGCTGGTGTTCGGTACCAAGAAACTGCGGAACATGGGCACGGATCTCGGGGGCGCGGTGCGCGGCTTCAAGGAAGGCATGAAATCCGAGGAAGACAAATCGGCTCAAGCCAGAGGGGAGATTCCCGCGTCCCCTGCCGGTCAGACGATCGAGGGGGAGGTCAAGGAAAAGACCCGGGCTTGACCGCCCACGTGCGGTTGGCCGAGGTAGGCGAGCTGAATTTTTCCGACACGCGGCACGGCCGCATCCACCGGGATTGCTCGAAGCATGTTTGATATCGCTTTCTCGGAGATGATGGTCATCGCGGCCATCGCTCTCATCGTGATCGGACCGGAGAAGCTGCCGCGCGTGGCACGCACCCTGGGGCATTTGATCGGGCGCATGCAGCGTTACGTGAACGATGTGAAGTCGGATATCCAGCGCGAGGTCGAACTCGACGAGTTGAGAAAGCTCAAGGAGAGCGTGGAGGAATCCGCGCGTTCCATCGAGCAGTCCGTCAACCAGGAAATCAACACCGCTCGCGATGAAGTGCGCGAGATCGAAAGCCTCACGCAAAGTGCGGTAAACGCGCAGGATCCCGGCGGTTCTTCCGCGGCTCCGCCCGCACCCGAATCGATCGCGGCGCCTCTCGCGACGCCCTCGGCGGATCCGGCGGCTGCAGCTTCCTCTACTTCGACCGATCAAGCCTCAGGTCGGTCGATCGACCATAAGGCCGTCTGACGTGACGCGTGAGATCATCCGATGAGTGCGGCCGGCGAGGAGACCTTCGTCTCGCACTTGATCGAACTGCGGGATCGCCTGCTCAGAATCGTGATCTCCGTGTTGGTGGTATTCCTGCTCCTCTTCTATTGGGCGTCCGATATCTACACCCTGTTCGCGAGGCCGCTGCTCGCCGCTCTGCCTGCGGACGGACGCATGATCGCCACCGACGTTGTCGGCGTGTTCCTCGTGCCGGTCAAGGTGACCATGCTGGTGTCCTTCCTGCTGGTGCTGCCCTACGTCCTGTACCAGGTCTGGGCATTCGTCGCGCCCGGGTTGTACTTGCACGAAAAGAAGCTCGTGTTGCCCCTGGTTGTCAGCAGTTCGATCCTGTTCTTCTTCGGCATGGCCTTCGCCTATTTCGTCGTCTTTCCGTCGGTGTTCCAGTTCATGGCCGCCATCGCGCCCGAAGGGGTGGCGTGGATGACGGATATCGAAAAATATTTCAGTTTCGTGCTGACCATGTTCATGGCCTTCGGGCTGACGTTCGAGACGCCGGTGGCCGTAGTCGTGCTCGTGCGCATGGGGGTGGTCACGATCGATCAACTCAAGCAAGCGCGTCCCTATGTCATCGTGGGGGCTTTCGTGGTCGGCGCGATCTTCACGCCGCCCGATGTGATTTCCCAACTGTTGCTGGCAATTCCGGTGTGCTTGCTTTACGAGGCGGGGATCTGGGTTGCCCGCTTCGTCTCTTCGTCCGCGCGGGTGGACGAAACTCAGCCGCTCGCCGGTTCCGATTCCAAATAGCCGGGTGTGGTGCAAGGCCGCGCGATTACTGCGGGGGGTTCGGGGTGGGGCGCCGGCCGACGACAAGATCGAGATCCAATCGTTGGCGTTGACGCATCACAGTGAGTCGAACTTCCGAGCCGGGCTTGAGCATGGCGACCATGTTCAGTAGTCCGTTGGTGTTCGCGACAGGCTTGTCCGCCAAGGTGACCAAGATGTCGCCGCGTCGAATACCTGCCAGTGCCGCAGGGCCGCTCGGCATGATGTTGGTCACCAAAACGCCCTGCAAGACCTGATCGCCTTCTTTGGCCGGATTGAGAGGCAGATCCTGCGGTTCGATGCCGATCCATCCACGTGTCACGGTGCCTGTCTTGATGATGCTGTCCAGGACATCTCGCGCCACCGAGACCGGGATGGCGAAGCCGATGCCCAGGCTGCCCCCCGTCTTGGAGAAGATGGCCGTATTGACACCGATCAGATGCCCTCTGCTGTCCACCAGAGCGCCGCCGGAGTTTCCGGGATTGATCGCGGCATCGGTTTGGATGAAGTTCTCGTACGTGTTGATTCCGATCTGCGAGCGGCCAAGTGCGCTGACAATGCCTGAGGTGACCGTCTGTCCGACGCCGAATGGATTGCCGATGGCCAGCACGATATCGCCGACCTGAGCCCGATCGGATTGTGAAAAAACGATCGCGGGCAGGTCTGCTACATCCGTTTTGAGGACGGCAAGATCCGTTTCCGGGTCGATGCCGACGATCCGGGCGGTGAGCTTGCGCCCGTCGATCAGCAGCAGTTCGATCCCATCCGCGCCTTCGACCACGTGATTGTTCGTGAGGATGTACCCGTCGGGCGAGACGATGACACCGGACCCCAGACTGGACGCGCGCTGCACTTCTTCGCCAAACAGATGGCCGAAGAACTTGCGGAAAAGCGGATCGTTGGTGGGGGCGATGCGAGCGACCTTCGTCTCTTTCGTGGTGTAGATGTTCACCACCGACGGCATGGCGCGCGCAGCGGCCTCGCGCAGGGAACTCACCGGAAGAGCTCGGCCGCTCGGCTCGACGGCGATCGTCGGCAGGGATGGGACTGACTGCGTTGCTTCAGAGGGTGGCGCCGCCGAATGCGTGCGAACCGGCGGAAGCAGATCGGGTCGCAACGTCATAATGACGAAGAGCACCGCGAGGGATACGGTGGCGGTTTGGGCGAAGATTAACCAGAGGCGGCGCATGGAAGGCTCTTTTGGCCATTATACCGACGGTGTCGGGGCTGTGTTCTATGCGTGCGACGTCTGAATGCCGACGTCGAATCCTGTAAGGTCGGCACGGTTTTGCATAGGCTTCTGCCGCCGACGGGCGCTCCGGGGGTGCTCTGGGTGGCCGAATCTATGCCATAAGCCTATGAAAATGCTTGCGTAAAGAGAAAGAGGGTTAAGTTTTTCGCGGGCATCGGGTAAAATCTCCAGCTTTTGAGCTGGACTCTGGGAACGCGGACGAGCATGAGCGATAAAGAGCTGGATCGAAGCAAGCGCGGGTTTCTCGTGGCGACATCTGTCGTGGGTGGCGTAGCCACTGTCGGCGTTGCGGCGCCGTTCGTAGCAAGCATGTTCCCCTCCGAGCGGGCGAAGGCGATGGGGGCGCCGGTAGCGGTCGATGTAGGGCAACTGGCTCCCGGGGAGATGATCCGGGTCGAGTGGCGCGGGAAGCCGGTCTGGGTTGTCCGCCGAACCAAGGAAATGCTCGAATCGATCCAGAAGTCCGAAGACAAGGTCACCGATCCGAAGCTGGAGATCGATCAGCAGCCCGAGTACGCCAAGAACGAAAGCCGCTCGATCAAGCCGGAAATTCTGGTGCTCGTGGGTGTTTGCACACATCTCGGATGCTCACCGCAATTCAAGCCCAAAGAAGTCTCTCCCGAGATGGGAGAGGACTGGGTGGGCGGCTTCTACTGCCCGTGCCACGGCTCCAAATTCGATTTCGCCGGCAGGGTTTACAAGGGCGCGCCGGCGCCAACGAATCTCGTCGTGCCGCCCCACACATATTTGGCCGAGTCGACCATCCTCATCGGCGAAGACAACAAGGGAGCGTGAGCGATGGCTGCAGTCGATAAACAGCCGGTGACGGGCGCAGGGCCTTTCAACGGCGTACTCACTTGGGTAGATGCGCGTTTCCCGCTCATCTCGCTGTGGCGGGATCATCTTGCCGACTACTACGCGCCCAAGAATTTCAACTTCTGGTACTACTTCGGTTCACTCGCACTGCTGGTCTTGGTCATTCAGATCCTGACCGGCATTTTCTTGACGATGAACTACAAGCCGGACGCCGCCCAGGCGTTCGCGTCGGTCGAGTACATCATGCGGGACGTGCCTGGTGGCTGGATCATCCGCTACATGCACTCGACAGGCGCCTCCATGTTCTTCGTGGTGGTGTATCTGCATATGTTCCGCGGGATCATGTATGGCTCGTATCGCAAGCCGCGCGAACTGCTGTGGATTTTCGGCTGCCTCATCTACCTCGTCATGATGGCCGAGGCGTTCCTCGGATACCTGCTGCCCTGGGGTCAGATGTCGTACTGGGGCGCGCAAGTCATCGTCAACCTGTTCGCTGCGGTGCCGATCATCGGGGAAGACTTGTCCATCTGGATTCGCGGCGACTACGTCGTCTCGGATGCGACGCTGAATCGCTTCTTCGCCCTCCATGTGATCGCTGTGCCGCTTGCACTGCTGTTGCTCGTGATGCTGCATCTGATTTCGCTGCATGAGGTCGGCTCGAACAATCCCGATGGCGTCGAGGTCAAGAAACGTCTCGATCCCAAGACGAACAAGCCGGTGGATGGCATTCCGTTCCATCCTTACTACACGGTCAAAGACATCTTCGGCGTTTCGGTCTTCCTCCTCGTCTTCTGCGCCATCATGTTCTTCGCGCCGACCATGGGCGGCTATTTCCTCGAGTACAACAATTTCGTGCCGGCCAATCCGATGCAGACGCCGGAACACATCGCACCCGTCTGGTATTTCACCCCCTACTACTCGATTCTGCGGGCGGTTCCGCCCTTGTTCGGATCGCAGTTCTGGGGCGTGGCTGCGATGGGCGGTGCAGTGATGATCCTGTTCTTGATGCCCTGGCTGGATCGCAGCCCCGTCAAGTCCATTCGCTACAAAGGGACATTGTTCAAAAGCTGGCTCGCTGCCTTCGTCATCACCTTCATCATCCTGGGTTATCTCGGCACCAAGCCGACGACGGTTTGGGGGCAATTCGGTTTCCAGACGTTCTTCATGGACACACGGGACGTAGCGACCTGGGTTGCCCGACTCGGCACCCTGATCTACTTTCTGTTCTTCCTGCTGATGCCATGGTATTCCCGCCGGGACAAATGCAAACAAGAGCCGGAAAGGGTGACGCACTAAAATGAGAACCTTGCTTGCCGTACTTCTTCTGGCTCCGGCGCTCGCACTGGCGGCATCGGCTGGCATCAAGCTCGACCGGGCGCCGGTCGACTTGAACGATAACCCCTCCCTGCAGCGGGGAGCCCAGGTTTTCGTCAATTACTGCTTGAGTTGCCATAGCGCGAACTACATGCGCTACAACCGTTTGCAGGATCTCGGTCTCACCGAACAGCAAATCAAGGACAACTTGATGTTGGCGGGGGAGAAGGTGGGCGACACCATGACCATCGCCATGAGAGCCAAGGATGGCGCAGAGTGGTTCGGTGCTGCGCCGCCCGACCTGACGGTCATCGCGCGCTCCCGCGGTGCCGATTGGCTGTACACGTTCATGCGCACCTTCTACCAAGACCCGGCGCGGGCGACGGGCTGGAACAACCTCGCGTTCCCGAGCGTAGGTATGCCCCATGTTCTCTATGAATTGCAGGGCACTCAGGTCTTGAACGTCGTAACCGCCACGGATGCGCTTGGCCATCAGGTCGAATCGCGCACGCTGGCGCTGGCGGCGCCTGGAAAGATGGACAAGATTCAATACGACCAACTCGTGGGCGATCTCGTCAATTACCTGGTCTACATGGGCGAGCCGTCGGCAAAATCGCGGGTTCAGATCGGTCTGTATGTCATGATCTTCTTGCTGATCCTGATTCTCGTGACCTGGTTGCTGAAGCGCGCCTATTGGAAGGACCTGCACTGATATGCAGCACAGGGAAACCTTATCATGATGACGCTCTACTCCGGTACGACGGACCCCTTCTCGCAACGTTGCCGAAACGTGCTCTACGAGAAGGGCATGGATTTTCAGATCATCGACGTCGATATGTACAACAAGCCCGAGGATCTGGCGGTGATGAATCCGTACAATCAGGTCCCGGTGCTCGTCGAGCGGGATCTGGTACTGTACGAATCGAACATCATCAACGAGTACATCGACGACCGCTTTCCGCATCCTCAGCTCATGCCAGCCGATCCGGTAATGCGGGCGAGAGCGCGACTGTTCCTTTTCAGATTCGAGAAGGAGTTGTTCTCCAACATCGAAGCGATCGAGAAGGGCAGTCAGAAGGCGGCGGAGAAAGCGCGGACCGTGATTCGTGACAATCTTTCGCAGATCGCGCCGGTTTTCAGCAAACAGAAGCACATGCTGGGCGAAGAGTTCTCCATGCTCGACGTGGCGATCGCTCCGTTGCTTTGGCGCCTGGATTACTACGACATTCAGATGCCCAAGCAGTGCGCCCCGCTGATGAAGTATGCCGAGCGTCTGTTCAGTCGGCCCGCCTTCATCGAGTCGCTGACGCCCTCCGAGAAGGTGATGCGCAAGTGATCAGCAAGGCCACGAAGCCGTATCTCGTGCGCGCCATTTGGGAATGGTGCGCCGACAACGGCTACACGGCGTATCTCGCAGTCCAGGTGGACGAACATACCCGCGTGCCCACTGAGTTCGTGAAGAACGGCGAGATCATCTTGAACATCAGCGGGGACGCGACGCACAAGCTCACCTTGGGCAACGATGTCATCCAGTTCGCAGCCCGATTTGGCGGGCTCTCGCGCGAATGCTCGGTTCCGATGTCCGCCGTGCGCGGTGTGTTTGCGCGCGAGAACGGGGAGGGGATGTTCTTCCAGGCGGATCTGCGTGAAGCGCCCGTTGCTGCGCCGGAGGCCGTCGAGCCCGCGGCCGGCAGCACACCTCCGCAGCCGTCGCCACCCGCACCTGCGCCGGCGAGCCCCAACGGCCGCAAGTCGCATCTCCAGGTCGTCAAGTAGCCGGCTTCCACCGGGCTGTCGTGTCGAGTCGGTTGCCGACACAGGTTCGATCGGCGCGGGTCGACTGTCTTTTCCGCGCGCAGAACGAGGCGAACCACCAAGGATTTTGCTGCACGTATCGATGAAGCTTGCGCGGTGCTGCTTGGCGCCCACGGTTGCCGCGCTATAATTCCAATCTCGTTTGTGGTCTGACAACATCCACGCTCGAACCAGCCGCCGATCTCAGGATCAACGCTCGACGGCTGCGGTTCCAAGGGTTCGAGCAGGCCACGAGCATGCCGAGCAGTACACGCCCGAACACGCCGGATTAGCTCAGTGGTAGAGCAACCGCCTTGTAAGCGGTAGGTCGTCCGTTCAATCCGGACATCCGGCACCAAGCGAGATCGGCCAGGGAAGAGGATAGTCGCCTTCCCGGCACGTTCGGTGGCCTTGCATCGCCCGCATAAGGCTCTCATCCGCGCGCGGCGCCGCTGGCTAGGCGGCCTCGGCCGCCACCCTCGGGCAGCCGCTTACCTAAGCGGTGTGTCGGTCGGCTCGGTTCGTGCTCGGATACGGGAAGCGCATCAGTTGATCGGTATCTCTGCCGCCTTGACGATCTTGGCCCACTTCGCCACTTCGGACCGCAGATGCGAGCGCAGCTTTTCCGGCGATGAGCTGCCCGCGTTGACCCCCGTGCGCGCAAGCTTTTCGCGCATGTCGGGTTCGGCCAGCGCCGTGACGATCTCTTGGTTGAGTCGTGTGATGATGGCCTTGGGCGTTGCACTCGGAGCAAACAGGCCGAACCAGATGCCGAATTCGTAACCCGGCACACCCGCTTCAGCCACGGTCGGCACATCGGGCACGGTGGGCTCGCGGGTCGCCCCGGTGACGGCGAGGATGCGCAGCCGCCCCGCCTTCAGGTGCGGCACGGCGGTAGGATAAGCCGGAATAGAAAGATCGACCTGACCGGCGACGACGGCCACCATCGAGGGGCCGCCACCCTTGTACGGGATGTGGTTGAATTTCAACTGGGCCGAGTATTCCAGCAGCGCCAGCGCCAGATGCGCGGCACTGCCGATACCCGCCGAGCTGCCAGCGAGCTTGCCGGGTTGCTTTCGCGCCAATGCGAGCAGTTCCTGCATGCTCTTCGCCGCCAGCGCGTTGGTCACCACCACTGCGTTCGGGGTTTCGCCGATCAGCGAAATGGGTGCCAAGTCCTTGAGCGCGTCATATGACCGACGGGCGTAGAGCGTTTCGTTCACTGCGAGCCCCACGTGCGAGACCAGCAAGGTATATCCGTCCGGATTCCCCTTCGCGCCCAATGCGGCGCCGATGGTACCGCCTGCGCCGTCACGATTGTCGATGACCACGGTCGTCCCGAGCCCCTCGGCAATTCTCGCGCCGACGACTCTTCCGAGCAAATCGCTTGTCCCGCCGGGCGAAAACGGCACGATCAAGCGAATCGGTCGATCCGGATACTTCTGCGCATGTGCCTCGGACAAGCATCCGATGCCGACCGCGAGCGACCCAGCCGCAAGCAGAAGTTTGCTCATGATGTCCCCTCCTCATTGATGTTCGGATCTGTTCGGCGGCGCTCGATGCGGGCTGTCGCGCCTGCGAGCCCAAAGGGCGATCACGTGCGCCAATAGTGCCTGACCGCCCGACGAAAGACGACCCCCCGACAATGCGCAGCGCGTTTGTTCGGCCCCTGGCTGGTCCCTGCCCGCTTTGTCGAGTAATCTCTCGCGGGCGACTGGTCCGGGCCGGCGTGATGAACCATGAACGCAGATCTGGTCGGATCTGCAGCAGGCCCAGGCAGTAGAGCGCCCGGCACGAAACCGTGAACTACGGAGCAAGCACCATGCAGGCGACCCCGACTCCATTGCCCGGGGTTCTTGTCCTCGAGCCCACCGTCTTCCGCGACGAACGCGGTGCGTTCTACGAAAGTTACCATCGCCTGCGGTTCCAGGAGCTGACCGGTTACGCGGGCGAATTCGTGCAGGACAATCATTCGTCGTCGTGCCGCAACGTGCTGCGCGGCTTGCATTACCAGATCGAGCAGCCGCAAGGAAAGCTGGTGCGCGTGGTCGAGGGCGAAGTGTTCGACGTGGTGGTCGACATCCGCGCCGGTTCGCCGACCTTCGGCCAGTGGCTCGGCACTCACCTCTCGGCAGCGAACAAGAAGATGCTTTGGGTGCCACCGGGCTTCGCCCATGGTTTCCTCGTGCTCTCCGAGCGCTGCGAGTATCTGTACAAGACGACTGCCTACTGGGCGCCGAGGCATGAGCGCTGCATTCGCTGGGACGATCCCATGCTGGCGATCGCTTGGCCGCTGTCCGGTTCGCCCATCGTGTCGTCCCGAGACATGAACGGGGTCTCGTTCGAGACGGCCGAGGTCTATCCATGAACTCGATCCTGCTGACGGGAGCCGACGGGCAACTGGGTTGGGAGCTGGCGCGGACGCTGGGGCCACTGGGTGAAGTTCATGCCTGCGCGAGAACTCATCTCGACGTGACGAACGCCGATGCCGTTCGTGAGGTCGTGGCTCGACTGAAGCCTGACGTCATCGTCAATGCGGCAGCCTATACCGCGGTCGATCGGGCGGAGTCGGAGGAGGTCTCGGCCATGCTCGTCAATGCTCGGGCGCCGCGGCTATTGGCCGAGGAGGCGGAAAAGCTCGGCGCCTGGCTTTTGCACTATTCGACGGACTATGTCTTCGACGGCGCGAAGCGAGCTGCCTATCGCGAGGACGACGAACCGAATCCGTTGAGCGCCTATGGACGCAGCAAGCTGGCGGGTGAGCAGGCGATCGTGGCGGCCGCCAGTCGCCATCTGATCTTTCGGGTCAGCTGGCTGTACGGCAATCATGGCAACAATTTCCTGCGTTCCATGTTGGAGCTGGGAGCTGCGAGAGACGCATTCGGCGTGGTGGCCGACCAGCAGGGGGCCCCAACCTGGCATCGTCTCGTCGCCGAGGCGACGGCGATCGTGATCGGACAACTGCGCTCTGCGGCTCACCCCCGATCGGTATCCGGAATCTATCACCTGACCTGCAGCGGGCACGCGAGCTGGTTCGATTTCGCGCAGGCGATCTTCGACGCATACGAGCCGTCGAGGCGGCCGACCCTCATGCCCTTGACGACCGAGCAGTACGCCGCCACGGCGCAGCGGCCGCGCAACAGCGTCCTGGCGAACGACAAGATCCGGGCGAAGTTCGGGATCGTGATGCCGTCATGGCGCGATGCGCTCGCACTTTGCGCCAACGAGGCGCGTGCCTTCGCGGTCCCTCGGCCAGGTCGGCGTGCTTGACGGGGCGCGTCGACTGTTCGTGACGCGGGGGGCGAACCCCATTAGAATCGAGCGGCGGAAAACCCTGCTTCGAACGGACAGCCCTTGTCCGCCGCGGCAACCCAGGGCAGGGTTGAGTGAGGTCTGCGCCGGAGAGTCGTTCGAGCCTGATTGATTCGGGCGACGCGCCCAGGGGCATTCCCGCCGGAGTCATCCGTAATTCAGTCGGGGCGTAGCGCAGCCTGGTAGCGCGCGTGCCTTGGGCGCACGAGGTCGCGAGTTCGAATCTCGCCGCCCCGACCACTGAAGGCGCACCCTGGTGCGCGATGGGCCCGACCCTTGCTTGGTTCAAGGCATGAACGGCCAACTTACTGCGACGGAACGCGGATCCATGGAAAGTCTGATCGGTTCGATCAAGCGCAGGAACGTGGTGCTGTTCGTCGGTGCCGGCGTGTCGATGAACCTGGGCTTGTTGTCCTGGAAAGGCCTCATCAGCAAGATGGCCGAGGACCTCGGTTTCGAGCCCGAGCAGTTCAACACCTTCGGCGACTACCTGGCGCTCGCCGAGTACTACAAGATCAAGACCGGCAGCCTCGGCGGACTGCGCAGTTGGATGGATCGAACCTGGCACTCCGATGCGGTGGACATCGGGCAGTCCGAGATCCACAGGTTGATCGTCGAGACCGAATTTCCCATCATCTACACCACCAACTACGACCGCTGGCTGGAAATCGCATTCGATTACTACCAGCGCCCCTACAGCAAGATCACCAACGTGACCGATCTCGTTCGGATACGCGAGGGTTCGACGCAGATCGTGAAGTTTCACGGCGACTTCGACGACGACCGTTCCCTGGTGCTGGACGAGTCCAGCTACTTCGAGCGTCTCGAATTCGAGTCGCCCCTGGACATCAAGCTTCGATCCGACGTCCTCGCCCGTTCCGTCTTGTTCATCGGCTATTCGCTTTCCGACGTCAGCCTGCGCTATCTCTTCTACAAGCTCGACAAGCTATGGAAGCTCCACGGCAAATACTCGGTGCGGCCGCGGTCGTACATTTTCGTGCCCAAGCCCAATCCGGTTCAGGAGGCCGTGCTCGACCAGTGGGGCATCAGCATGATCAGTTCGGATCACGCCGATCCGAAGACCGCGCTGGGCGAGTTTCTGCAGGGGCTGAAGGAACGCGCAGGCGAGGAAGTTCGCGTGGATGCCCCGCCCAACCTGCGCGCGGTCTGAGTCGATCGATGCATAGAGATACGCAAGCGCATCAGCGAGCGGGGCAGGCGTCTGCGCCGAGGCTGCTGCCGAAGCGGATGTTCGAGGAGTGTGGAAGCCGATGAAGCTATTGGGATCAGCGGGTAGCCCGTTCGTGCGCAAGGTGCGTGTGATCGCGGCCGAAAAGAACGTTCCGATCGACTATGTGGTGCAGCGGCCTAATGTGCCGGGTTCGCCTGTGCCTCAGCTCAATCCCCTGGGCAAGATTCCGCTTCTGGTGCTGGAGAACGGCGAGGTGGTCTACGACTCCGTCGTCATCGGCGAGTACCTGGATGGGCTCAAGCCCGGACCGAGCTTGGTTCCGGCCGATTTCCCCGGGCGCATCGCCGTCAAACGCTTCGAGGCGCTCGGCGACGGACTGGCGGAGATCGCGGTGACCATCTCGCACGATCTCGGGCCGATGAACGACCCGGAGCGCCGGGCCGAGTGGATGCCTCGTCAACACGGCAAACTGCAGCGCACCTTGGCGACATACGAGCAGAGTATCCAAGGGCGCACATGGCTGCACGGAGACCAGTTCAGCCTCGCGGACATCTGCGCCGGCTATGCCTTGTTCTATCTCGATCAGGTGCTCGCGGATGTCGATTGGCGCGGCCAGTATCCCGGACTCGTGCCTTATGCGCAGCGACTGGCCGAGCGCCCGTCCTTCGTCGTGACCGCTCCGGCCAAAGCTTGAGTACCGAGGGCCGCTGTTTCGGCCCTGATGCCCACTGCGCGTCGCTGCGTCGGCGCGCCCGCTCCGCCAAAGCTCGGGCGGTGTGCAGCGACGAGCGCCGTGGGCCCTGCGCGTTTGCGATGCCCGCCGAGCGCGACATCGCCGAGTCGTGAAATCTCCGAAGCCACCACGTAGGCCCTTCGACCCGATCTACTTCGTGTCGGGCATCGTCGTGCTGACGCATATCAGCTTCGGCGGCAGCCGGATCCTGCTGGCGCTGTACGCGCTGTCGCTCGATGCCACGCCGTTCGTGATCGGATTGCTGATCTCGGTCTATGCCCTGACGCCCATGTTCGTCTCGGTCAAGGCTGGTCGGGTGTCCGATCGCATCGGACATCGGCTGCCCATGTTCTACGGCGCCTTGGGATTGGCCGTGGCCTTGATGATCCCCTTCATCTGGCAGGGCTTGCCGGCGTTGTTCGTGTCCGCCGCACTCGCCGGCGGCAGTTTCTCCGTCTTCAACGTGGCTGCGCAGGCATTGGTCGGTGCGATGAGTTCGCTCGAGCGGCGGGCGTTCAACTTCAGCACCTTGTCCATGGGCTATTCGGTGGCCAGCTTGGTGGGGCCGCTGGTGGTCGGCTATGCCGTGGATCATGTCGGTCCGGTGTCCGCCTATGCCATTTTGAGCCTGATTCTGGTCGCGCCTATCCTCGCGCTGCTCTCGAAGCGCCGCATCCCCGCAACCGCCCAAGTGGCCGGATCGGAAGGTGCCAAGCGCAGCGTGCTCGATCTGCTGCGCAACCGCAGCCTGCTGGCCATCTTCGCAGCGAGCGGGGCCTGCGTCACCGGGTGGGACTTGTTCACGTTCTTCATGCCGATCTACGGGACTCGCATCGGCTTGTCCGCAACCATGATCGGCGTGGTGATCAGCGCCTTCGGCGTGGCGACGCTGGTCGTGCGGATATTTATTCCGCGGCTTACGCGCCGCTTCGGCGAGTCCGCCGTGCTCGCGTGGGCGATGGGGTTGGGGGCGATCGCGTTCGGTTCCTTGCCGTTCTTCGAGAACGTCGCTTACCTGATCACCGCCGCTTTCCTGATGGGGTTGGGCCTCGGCTGCGGCCAGCCGCTGACGATGATGATCACCTACAACCGCTCGCCGGCAGGTCGAGCCGGCGAGGCGAACGGCATCAGGCAGATGGCCAACAATCTTACTCACATGGTCGTTCCGCTGGTGTTCGGGGCGCTGGGCTCGGTTTTCGGCATGGGCCCCGTGTTCTGGATGAACAGCTTGATCCTGCTCGGCGGGGCCTATCTGGGCGGCAAGAAGTATTAGCCGAGGCAGCGCGTGACGCGGTCCGTGCACCCTTTCCCCCTGGCTTCGAAGGCGGCCTATAATCGTGCGCGTCATCCTTGGGAATCACAGTCATGATGAACAACAAGCCCGTCAAGAAATCGCCCGTCTACGCAGCCGAAGAGCGCTGGGATGCGAAGCCCGATGAGCGCCTGTACGAATCGGAGTTGACTGCCATGGTGCGCTCGATGCTCCAGGATCCGCAGATCCGCGAAGACCAGGAATGGGCGTGGCGGCGCTGGCGTTCGGGCGACAACGCGATACGCCAGGATTGAGTTTTTCCGCGCGGCTCACGACCCGCGCGAGACCACGAGTCGTCCACGCCGGCGAAGACCGGCCAAACATGCGAGGAGAGAAGCGATGTCCCGATTAAAGCCGGTGGACCCGGCCGCAATGACTCCGGATCAGCGCAAGGTGTACGACGCGATCGCCTCTGGACCGCGGGGCGGCGTGCGGGGGCCCTTCCTGGCACTGTTGCACGTGCCCGAACTCGCCGACCGCATCCAGCATGTCGGAGAACTGCTGCGCTACAACACCAGCTTCGACCGCAAGCTCTCCGAACTGGCGATCATCGTGACTGCGCGCGGCCTGCGCTGTCAGTACGAGTGGTTTGCCCACGCCCGCCAAGCTGCGGAGAGCGGCGTGTCGGCTGAGGTGATCGAGGCCATCCGGACCGACACGACCCCCCCCTTCGGCGACCCGAAAGAGAAGCTGGTCTACGATTTCTCCCGCGAACTGGTCAACGATCGTCGCGTTTCGGACGCAACCTACGATGCGGTGACGGCGGCTTTCGGTGCCCGAGGTGCGATCGAGCTGGCGGGTATTTGCGGCTATTACTCGATGATCGCAATGACCCTCAACGGGCACGAGATCAACCCTCCGGGACCGCCGCCCTTTACGGACTGAACCTGCTTTCCCCGGCCTGCCGTGCTTGGAGCAGCAGGCAAAAAAAACGCAACCCGAGAAGGTTGCGTGAAGCCACTTGCGTGGAGGAGGATAGGAGGTAACACAACATCTAGGGAGATCTTAATCCTGCTCGGCGTGCGGCCAGTCGCGGAATAAGGCCGCAATTGCACCGCAAATTCGGCGACGGACCGCGAATCGCCGGGGGGGGGGCGGCAGGCCTCAGGCCTTCGAGTTGTTCGCCTGAACGTAGGTCACCGCTGCGGCGAGGCGCTTTCTCACACGCCCGAGTGCGAGGCCCGCGAGAGCGCAGCATGTCCCTCCGAGTGCCAGTGTGCTCGGTGTGCCGATGTGGTCGGCGGCTGCACCGGCGACGAAGCCGCCCAGGGGCGCAACACCGAGGAAGGCCGCGGTATAGAGGCTCATGACCCGTCCGCGCATGCGGTCTTCGACCATCGTTTGCAGGATCATGCTGATCGATACCGTCGTCGCCAGCAGGCCGAACCCTGTGATGGCCATCAGCAGCAGCGAAAGCGGATACCAGCGCGTCACCGAGAATGCGACCAGCGCCAGGCCGGCGCAGAGGGTCGATATCGCGATCAAGGGAATGAATCCCCGGGTGGTGGCGCGCACCGACAAATAACCGGTGCCGCACAGTGCGCCCAGGCCCGCGGCAGCGACGAGGAATCCCAGGGTTTGCGGACCACCCGCATAAGCCTCGCGGACGAAGGCCGGCATCAAGGGCTGATAGGGCGTCGCCATGAAGCTCACCACGGCCAGTACCAAAAGGAGGGCGCGCATGGGGCGGGAATGCCATGCATATAGCGCACCTTCGCGCAAATCGGCCCACATGGGGCGAGGCGCTGCGTGCCGCGTGCTCGGTTTGCGGCGGATCGCCGCCAGCGTGGCCAGCACGATGAAGTAGCTCAATCCATTGATCAGGAAGCATGCCGCTTCGCTGAAAACCGCGATCACGATGCCGGCCACCGAGGGCCCGACCAGCCGTCCGGCGCTGCCGATGAGCGAGGTGACCGCAACGGCGTTGGGAAGATCCTCCCGAGATCCCAGCAGATCGGGCAGATACGCGTGCCGTATCGGCAGTTCGATGGCGACGGTGGCGCCGAGGAACATGGCGAGTGCGATCATGTGCCAAGGTTCGATGATCTGAAAGAAGGCCAGTCCCGCCATGACGAAGGCCTGCAGCAGCTGCAGCGTCTGCACGATGACGAAGGCGCGATGCCGGTCGACCCGGTCGGCCATGGCGCCCGCGATCGGGCCCAGCACGAGGACGGGAATCTGTGAGGCGAACACGGTGATGCCCAGCAGCAACGCCGAGCCCGTCAGCCGATACATGAGCCAATGGACGGCGATCTGCTGTATCCAGTAGCCGAGAATGCCGGCGCCTTGGCCGAAGACGAACAAGGCAAAGTCGCGGTGACGCAGCGCGCGGAACGGGTGGTTCAATCCGCTTCCTGGAAAGATGTGCCCTGGGGAGGGGGGATTCTATGTCAGCTCGCCGAAGTGCTCTCGGTTCGTGGTCGCATCTTGAGGGGCCGGCACCGCAAGGACCGTATAGCTGGGGTTCCCGGTTCGAGAAAGTCCGCACGTGTCTTGCGGCGCACTCGTGAAGCGTGCAAACTTCCGCGGCCCTTACGTACCCCGCACCGGAGCAGGACGATGCGCATTGCGATTCTAGACGACTACCAGGATGCCGCTCGAACGCTCGCCTGCTTCAGCAAGCTGCGCGGGCACGCGTTCACCAGCATCACCGAACACGTCCGCGATCCCGCGCTGCTCGCGGCCCGGCTCGAGGGCATGGATGCCGTGGTGCTCATTCAGCAGCGCTGTCGCATGCCCCGCGAGGTGATCGAGCGGCTGTCGACGGTCAAGCTGATCAGTCAAACCGGGCGCAACGTATCTCATATCGATGTCGCCGCCTGCACCGAGCGCGGCATCACCGTGTGCGCGGGCGGTACGAGCAATTCCCACACGACGGCAGAGTTCACCTGGGCACTGCTGCTCGCTGCGTTGCGGCACGTTCCCCGCGAAGCGCAGGCGCTGAAAGCCGGCCACTGGCAGTCCACCTTGGGCACGCAGTTGCACGGGCGCACACTCGGCGTCTATGCATTCGGCAAGATCGGCAGTCTCGTCGCGGGCTATGGGCGGGCTTTCGGCATGAAGGTGCTGTGCTGGGGGCGTGAGGGATCCACCGAGCGTGCCCGCCAGGCCGGATTCGAGGTGCCTGCCAGCCGGGAGGCATTCTTCGAATCCTGCGACATCGTCACGCTGCACCTTCCGCTCAACAAGGAGACTCGCGGCATCGTGACCAGCGCGGATCTTGCCCGAATGCAGCCGCATGCGCTGCTGGTCAACACCAGCCGCGCCGGATTGATCGGCGACCGAGTGCTGGCTGCGGCCCTCGAACAAGGGCGCCCGGGGCGGGCGGCGGTGGACGTGTACGACGATGAGCCCGTGCTCGGGGCCGACAATCCGCTGCTGCAGTTGGACAACTGCCTGTGCACGCCCCATTTGGGCTACGTTGAGCGCGACACCTACGAGCGCTACATCGGCACGGCGTTCGATCAAGTCACTGCCTTCGCCGCGGGCAAGCCGATCAATGTGGTGAACCCTGAAGCACTCGACACAACCAAGTCAACGGGCTGAATGCAAGCGCTCGAAAGCGAGCTGGTTTGCATGTCGGCCTAGGGGGGATGGATTTGAAGTTTTACGTTGCATTGCGGCTCGTCGCATGGCGTCGCCCTGAATGATTCTATTGCCTGTCGCAATGATGCAGCTGACATCGGACGACAACCGGCGCGATGCCACCCACCAGGCGCTGCCCGAGCTAGCGCGACCGAACGTGTCCGTCGCGACTCGCTCTGACGGTCCTTGTTCGATCCGGGCGCTGGCGCTTACCCCTAAACGCTCGCAAACAAGAAGACGGTTCCCATAGATGGTCATCTACGCCGCAACGATTTTCGTCAGCGCATTTTTGCTCTTTCTGGTTCAACCGGTCATCGCCAAGCAGATCTTGCCTTGGTTCGGCGGATCGGCAGCGGTCTGGACAACCTGTCTCGTCTTCTTTCAGTTTCTGCTGCTGTTCGGCTACGCCTATTCGGACTTCACCACCCGGCGCTTGAAGCCGCGCAATCAGGTATGGCTGCACTGCGCGCTGCTGCTGACAAGCCTCGCGGTCCTGCCGATCATTCCGGATGCCGTGTGGAAACCTGCGGGAGACGAAGAGCCCGTGGGCCGCATCCTCGGGTTGCTTGCCGCCACCATCGGGTTGCCGTACTTCCTGCTCGCGACGACTGGGCCTCTGGTGCAAGCCTGGTTCGCGCGCAGCTTTCCCACGGGTACCGTTTATCGATTGTTCGCGCTTTCGAACTTCGCCTCGCTGCTCGCTTTGATGGCTTACCCCCCGCTGATCGAGCCTTGGATTCCCACCCGCACCCAATCGCTCACCTGGAGCGCGGGCTACGTCTTGTTCGCGGTCTTGTGCGCGCTCGCCGGCTTCTTCAGTTTGCGGGCCGGCACGCTGCGAGCGGCAGCAACCGTGAAGTCCGAGGACGAACACGCTGGCGCGGCACCCGGTGCGCGTCACTACATCGTGTGGCTGCTGCTCGCGGGCATGGGATCCTACATGCTCCTCGGAGTAACGAATCACATCACGCAGAACGTGGCGTCGGTGCCGTTTCTCTGGATCTTGCCGCTGATCCTCTATCTGGTGACGTTCATTCTGTGTTTCGAGGGCCGGGGCTGGTATCAGCGGCGATTCTTTCTCGCGCCCTTGGCACTCATCGTGCTGGCCATGGGCTGGGGGCTGCATGCCGGGGGCGATATCATGGAAGTCACGCATGCCGTCCCGCTGTACTGCGCCGGGCTTTTCGTCTGCTGCATGTTCTACCACGGCGAACTCGCCAATCTGAAGCCGGCGCCGCGCTACCTCACCCGCTTCTATTTGATGATTTCTCTGGGGGGCGCGCTCGGTGGACTCTTCGTCGGGGTCGTTGCGCCGCTGGTGTTCGTGACCTATTACGAGTTCGGTATCGGTCTGATCATCACCGCGCTGCTGGCCTTGTATCTGCTATGGCCGTTGCCGAAATGGATCCCGGCCTCGGCGCTCGGGGTGGCACTGGCCAGCGCCTATTTCCTGAGCGAATACATCGGCGACTTGAAGCGAGGCACCATCCACATGAGCCGCAGCTTCTACGGCACCTTGCGGGTGAAGGACACCGGCCCGATCGACGAGCCGACCACGGTGCGCCGTTTAATGCACGGCGTCATCATGCACGGCGAACAATATCTGGAACCCAACCTTCGCCGGCAGCCGACCAGCTACTACGGCCCGCAGTCGGGCGTCGGCCTGGCCATCAAGCACTACGAGAAGCGACCGCTGCGCCTGGGCGTGATCGGCCTCGGCACGGGAACGTTGGCGGCCTGGGGCAAGCCGGGCGACATGTTTCGGTTCTACGAGCTCGATCCGGACGTCCTCGCAGTCGCGCGCAAGGAGTTCAGCTATCTCGGAGACAGTCGCGCCAGGATAGAGACAGCGATCGGCGATGCACGCCTGAACCTCGAGCGCGAACCCGCGCAGCGCTTCGATGTTCTGGTCATCGATGCCTTTTCCAGCGACTCGATACCGGTTCACCTGATCACTCGGGAGGCGCTTGCGGTCTACATGAAGCACATGCAGCCCGATGGCATCATCGCCTTTCATGTGACCAACCGCTATCTCGATCTGCCCCCTGTGGTGCAGAAGATCGCCGATGCTGCCGGCATCGGTGCGGTGCTCGTCAGCCACGATCCGGACGAACATGACGACCGCTATTCGCGCACCGACTGGATGCTGGTCACTCGCGACGCCTCGTTCCTGAAGAGCGATCCCGTGCAGCGGGTGGCTACGCCGGTCGAAGTGCCCGCCAAGATCTCGCTATGGACCGACAACTTCAATAATCTGCTGCGCATCCTGAAGTAAGGGGCTCGCCGGGACCAGGCCGGCGCCGAGCCGGGTGCGGTTCAACGCTTGGTCGGGACGAACAAGACCAGTACGTTGGCCACGACCATCAAGCCGGTGAGGAAGTAGAAGGTTGCTCTGAGGCCGTGCGCATCGGCGATGATGCCGCCGGCCCAGGGCGAGATGGCCGCGCCCACTGCCTGCAATCCGAAGATGATGCCGACCACCGTGCCGGCCATCGACGCCGGGGCGGCTTCCAGCGACCAGGCCTGGATCACCGGCCGCGTGGCGTACATGAAAAATCCCAGCAGGGCGACCAGGAAGATCACCCAGCTCGAATCGCTGGCGAGTGCCATTGCGAGCACGACCAGCACCGTCATGAACATCGCGCCGGTCAGGACGCTCTTGCGCCCGAGTCGATCGGAGGCATAACCGGCGATGGGCGCAGCAGCGAATGCGCAGGCCTGCATGGTGAATAGGGCGACGCCCACACCCGCGAGCGTGTAGCCCATGTTGTTCGTCAGATAAAGCGGCAGGAAAGTCAGCAGCGCCGACTGTGCGCCGGTGCGAAACAGCGCGCATAACGAGATCAGCAGCAGCGCACGGTCGGCGAACAGGGACTTCACCTGTGCCATGTAGGCTGCTGCCGTCCATGTCTGCGTGCGCTTCTTGCGCCCCGAATCGTGATCGAGGTTCATGCGGCCCAGGTAGACCAGCAGTGCTACGGCCATCACGAGGCCGGGAATCAGGTTGACGATGACGACGCTGCGCCAACTGTAGACGGCGAGCAGCGCCCCGATGATGAGAGGTGCGAGCGCTTCGCCGAAATTCCCGCCCATGCCGTGGAACGAAAGCGCGAGGCCTTTGCGCTCGGGAAAACGCTGGCCGAGGGTCGAGATCGCGGCGGGATGCCAAAGATTGTTGCCGATGCCGATCAGCACCATGCATGCGAGCAGCATCCAGTAGCTGTGCGTGAAGGCCATCAGCAGATACGGGAAGCCGATCCAGAAGAGCGAGATCGCCATCAGCCGGCCCTTGTAGCCGATCGCATCGACCAGAATGCCGCCGGGGATGTTGAAGATCGCCCCCACGGCATGCTGCATGGTCATGATCAGTCCGATCTGCGTGTAGGACAGACCGAGCTCCTTGCCGATGATGGGCAGCAGCAGATAGAAGGTGGCGGGATACCAATGCGTCAGGCCGTGGCCGAGAGAAATCAGCCAGACCTCCTTGAAGGGCGCGGGCGCGCGCCCAGCGGCGTCTGCGGTGGCGGCAGCGGGTGCATTCACGATGGCGTTCCGGCGGCAAGGTCTGACGACGATCATAGCAAAGACCCGCGCTATATAATCCGTGGGTTCATTCGCCGGCCTGCGCGTGAGCGCATGACCGAACGTCCAACCACGAGGCGCCCGCATGATTCGCGATCAGGAAACGCTCAATATTCTTCTCGACACGGTACGGCGCTTCGTGCGCGAACGCTGCGTGCCGGCCGAAGCCGTCACCGCCGAGACCGATCGCATTCCCGAGGACATCGTCGCGGACATGCGCCGAATGGGATTGTTCGGTTTCGCGATTCCGCAGGCGTATGGCGGCATGGGCCTCACGCTCGAGGAGGAGGTGCTGGTCAATTTCGAGATGTCCCAGTGTTCCCCGGTCTTTCGCTCGATCGCCGGAACCAACAATGGCATCGGCTCGATGGGCATCGTCATCGATGGCTCGGACGAGCAGAAGCTCAAGTATCTGCCCCGACTCGCCTCGGGCGAGATCATCGGTTCGTTCGCTCTGACCGAGCCGGGATCGGGGTCGGACGCCGGGGCGCTGCGCACCAGTGCCAGGCGCGAGGGCGATCACTACATCCTCAACGGCACCAAGCGCTATATCACCAATGCGCCCGAAGCCGACATCTTCACCGTGATGGCGCGTACCGATCCGAACACCAAGGACGCCTCCGGGGTGACGGCATTCATCGTCGAGCGCGACACGCCCGGACTGTCTCTGGGGCCGATCGACAAGAAAATGGGCCAGCGAGGCGGCCATACGAGCGATGTGATCTTCGAGAACGTGAAGGTGCCCGCAACCAGCATCATCGGTGGCAAGGAAGGCATGGGATTCAAGACGGCGATGAAGGTGCTGGACAAGGCGCGGCTCAACATCGCTGCTGTCTGCGTCGGGGTCGCCGAGCGTATGCTGCAGGACGCGCTGCGCTATGCGATGCAGCGCCAGCAGTTCGGCCGCCCCGTGGCCGAGTTCCAGCTGGTTCAGGCGATGCTCGCCGATTGCCGCACCGAGATCTTCGCCGCGCGCTCCATGACCCTGGAGGCCGCGCGCAAGCATGACGCGGGCGAGCGGATCGCCACCGAAGCCTCCTGTTGCAAATACTTCGCATCCGAGATGTGTGGCCGGGTTGCCGATCGTGCCGTCCAGATTCACGGGGGCGCCGGCTACATGGCCGAGTACGGCATCGAGCGGTTCTATCGCGATGTGCGTCTGTTCCGCATCTACGAAGGGACCAGTCAGATCCAGCAACTGGTGATCGCGCGCAACATGATCAAGGCCGCGGGCGGTTGATCCGCTACGCTCGGCGCCGGGAGGTTTCATCGATGGTCCTACGAGATGCAGTCGTGAAGCTGATGGTTTCGGCATGCGCCCTGAGCGCTGCGGGTTTGGCCGGGGCACAGGCGCAAAGCGCCTATCCGAGCAAGACGATCCGCATCGTCGTTGCGTACACGCCGGCGGGCACCACCGACATCCTTGCACGGACGATGGGGCAGAAATTCACTCAGGCCTGGTCTCGGCCGGTGATCGTCGACAATCGGCCGGGTTCCAACGGAAACATCGGTACCGAGGTGGCGGCGAAGGCCTCTGCGGACGGCTATACCCTGCTCATGGGGACGGCGGCGACGCACGCCATCAATCCCGGGCTGTATCCGAAACTGCCCTTCGATCCGGTGGCCGATTTCGCGCCGATCACGTTGGCGGCGGTCGTGCCCAACATCGTGGTGGTCGCGAACGCCCTGCCGGTGAAGAACCTGCAATCCTTGATCGCGCATGCCAAGGCGAATCCGGGCAAGCTGTCGCACGGTTCTCCGGGCCAGGGCAGCACGGGACACTTGTCGGCCGAGCTGTTCAAGTCGATGGCGGGCATCAGCATGACCCATGTGGCATACAAGGGCAGTGCGCCGACCCTGCAGGATCTCGTCGGCGGACAGATCCAGGTGGTCATCGACAACCTGCCGCCGTACCTGCCGCCAGTCAAGGCGGGCAAGATCAGAGCGCTCGCGGTGACTTCCTCCAAGCGATCGCCTGCCGTGCCTGATTTGCCGACTGTGGAGGAGGCCGGACTCAAGGGCTACGAGGCCTCGGCATGGTTCGGCTTGTTCGCACCCGCCGGCACACCCTCGGAGGTCGTTGCGAAGCTTGGCGCCGAGTCGCAGCGCATTCTCGGTTTGGCTGATGTGCGCGAGCGCCTGCTTGGGCTGGGCGCGCAACCGGTCGGGAACTCGCCCGACGAGTTCGCGCGATACTTGCGCGACGAGATCGCCAAGTGGCGCGCAGTCATTCAACGAGCCAACGTCACGTTGCACTGAGCGATCGGTCGCTGCCGCAGGCGGCGCTCGCGCATCCCGCGAGGCCGCCGTCACTGCCGTATCGATGCTTACTTGGGCGTTGCGAGCCCCAGGCGCTCGACGACTTCCTTCTCGGCTGCGAAGGATTTCCGCGCGAACTCAAGGAAGGCATCCGGGCTCATGTAGTAGGGCTCCATGCCGACCCGATGCAGTTGCTGCAGATAGGCGGGGTCGTCCATCGCTTTGCGGATCGCATCGTGCAGGAACGTCACGATCTGAGGCGACATGCCCTTCGGGCCGGCGATCCCCCAGGGCGAGTTGGCGACGATGCCGTAGATCTCCTTGAGGGTCGGCACGTTGGGGGTCTGCGCTGCGCGATTCACGCTCCAGGTGGAGAGCACACGCGCCTTGCCGCCTTCGACAAGGCCCCAAGGGGGTGGGCCGACGATGCATTCGACCTCGCCGCCGAGCAGCGCAGCAGTCGACAGCGCCGTGCCCTTGTAGGGCACGTGTATCCATTTGATCCCTTCGCGCAGGGCGAGGTCTTCCATGGTGATATGCAAGGAGGTGCCCACGCCCGGGCTGCCGTAGCGGATCGCGCCTGGCTTGGCTTTCGCGGCGGCGATGAACTCCTGCCAGGTCTTCCAGGGCGCGTCCGCCCTGACCGTCAAGCCGAAGTTGTAGCCGGCCACGCCGATGATGTAGGTCAGATCCGTGATCGGGTTGAATGTCGTCTTGGTCATGTACGGCAGACGGAATACCCCGAGAGGGATCTGCGAGAGCATGTAGCCATCCGGCTTTGCACTTTGACCCAGGAATTGCCCGCCGAGCGCGCCGCCGGCGCCGGGCTTGCTTTCGATGAGGATGCGCTTGTTGCCCAAGGTGCGACTGAGCGCCTCGGCGAGCGCGCGCACGGCCGAGTCCGTCGGCCCGCCTGGCGCCCACGGGCAGATCAGCGTGATCGGGCGCTCCGGATAACCCTCGGGGACCTGCGCAAAGGCAGACTGGCCGCGTGCCAACGTCCCGGCCAGCGCGATGCCCATCGATTGCGCGAGGAAGGTTCGACGACGCTTGTCGGGCAGGGTATCGGGCGCTTCGCGGGCAGGCTCGCGGAATGTGTCGTGATCATATGTCATTGCCGTGCTCCTCCTCATGATCGATCGCTTGACGGGCTCTTGCGCCGGGCTGTCGTGAATCATCGTGCATCCCGTGTCGCTGCGGCCATTATGCGACATCCCGAGCCGGTCGCCGCATGTTCGTGAGTCGGGCTGTGCTGGTCGAACGCCCTTGCGCCCGGGCATACTCGGACACCCGGTCGATCCCGGGTCTGCCAAGGAGGAGTGCCCCATGACCGCGATCACGCGTACGCTGGCCCGTTATGTCGTCGAATCCCGTTTCGATGCACTGCCGGGTGCAGTCCAGCACGAGGGCCTGCGAGCCTTCACCAACTTCATCGGGTGTGCCGCAGGCGCTTCACGCGAGGACGTCGTGGAGCGCATGATCTCGCTGCTCGCCGAGTACAACGGCGGCCCGCACGCCACAGTGATCGGACGGCCCGAACGCCTGGATGCGCTCAATGCGGCGCTCGTCAACTCGCTGGGCTCGAGCGCCCTGGCCTTCAACGATACCCATTACGTGACCGTCGCTCACCCGACCAGCCCGGTGGCCGCTGCAGCGCTGGCGCTGGCAGAGCGCCAGCCGGTCAGCGGCAAGGCGCTCATACATGCGGTCGTTCTGGGGGTGGAACTGCAATGTCGGGTCGGCATGATCTTGAGCGTGCCGCCCGCGGAAGCCTCGGTCGGGCTGTCCATGCAGGGTCTGGTGGGCGGGGTGGGCGCAGCGGTGGCGGCTGCGAAGCTGCTGGAACTCGACGAAGATGGCGTCTGTCGCGCCATCGGCCATGCGATCAACCAGATCGGCGGCTTGCGCGAGGCGCATGGCAGCATGGGCAGTCCCTACACGCCCGGGCATGCGGCGCGATGCGGACTGTTCGCTGCTTTGCTCGCGCAGCGCGGTGTGACCATCTCCGACGCGATGATCGAGGGGGTCAAGGGGTTCGCAGTGACTTACGCCCAACACGCACAGCCGCACGCTGCCGTCGAGAAGCTGGGCGAGTCGTTCGAGATCTTGTCGCTGGCATACAAGCCTTACCCCTCGGGCTTCGTGACGCATCCGGTCATCGATGCTTGCCTCGATGTGGCGCGACGCGAGCGCTACGACCCGGCCTCGATCGAGCGGGTGGAACTCGTGGTCAATCCGCTTACCCTGCATTTGTGCAACCGGCCCGAGCCCAAGGATCGGGCCCAGGCCATGGTGAGCTTTCAGCACTGGGCGGCGGTTTCGCTGCTGTTCAAGGCCGCCGGCGTGGCGCAGGTCACGCAAGCCATGGTGGACGATCCGACGATCGCTGCACTGCGCCGCAAGGTGCTGGCCGTCGGGCGCGACGACATGGGCCGGGAAGCGGCGGAGGTGCGTGTCCTCTTGCAGGGGGGGCGGATGCTGGCCGCTCGCGTAGAGCACTGCATCGGCAGTGCGGGGATGCCGATCTCGGACGAAGACATCACGCGCAAGACCTACGGCCAGCTGCAGACAGCCTATGCCGATTCGATGTGCGAGCGCATCGTCGACCAATGTTGGCAGATGCCGGATGCGCCGCGCGCCGATGCGCTGTGTGCGCTATTGCAGCAGGTCAGCTGAAGGAGGCCCCTGTCGGCGAACCGGGCACGGTCCGATCCCGGCCATGCCCGGTACGACAGCCGCGCAACAGATCTCGCCGCTCAGACGGCGACGCGATCCTTGCGCGTGCGGGACACCTCGTCCTGCAGCTCTTCGATCGTTTCGCAGATGACGCTTGCGAGTTCATCGACCTGCGCGCTGTCGATGCACAGCGGGGGCGCCAGACGCAGCACGCTTCCGCGCGCGAACGGGATCACGCCTCGCTTCCATCCGCGCATGTTGAGGCTCCCGACCAGATCGCGAGCCAGCGGCTGATCCTTGTTCTGAGGATCGACGAAATCGACCGCCATGAGCAACCCGCGGCCGCGCACCTCGCCGACGATCGGCAGGCCGCCGACCCGAGCCTCGATGGCGCGCTGCAGCCGCTCACCCATGCGAGCGGAGTTTTCGATCAAGCCCTCTCGCTCCATGATGCCGATGTTGGCCAGCGCGGCAGCGCAGGCGACGGGGTGGCCGCAGTAGGTGTTCGGATGCACGTTCTCCTCGGTGCTGTCGCCGGCGAATACATCGGCGATGCGCGAGTGGGCGATCGATGCCGACAGCGGAATGTAGCCTGAGGTAATGCCCTTGGCCACCGACAGAAGGTCGGGGACCACCGATTCGTGCTCGACGGCGAACCACTTGCCCGTGCGGCCGAAGCCGGTGATGACTTCGTCGGCGATCATGAGCACTTCGAGTTCATCGCAGATGTCGCGTACGCGCTCGAGCCAGCCCAAGGGCGGAATGATGATGCCGCCCGAGCTCAAGCAAGGCTCCAGGATGATGGCCGCCACGGTTTCCGGGTCTTCCTTGCGCACCGCGTCCGCCAGCATGTCGGCGCACCGGCGCACGATCTGCTCGTCGGAGCCTTGCGCACGGTCGCGCAGCGGATAAGGCGCGGGGGACTTCACGAAGCCCGGCCAGGCGAGCGGCTCGTAGGGCTGGAAGAGTTCGGGGATACCGCAGACTTCGAGCGTGCCGATGGTGGCGCCGTGATAGCCGCGCTGCAGGGCGATGACCTTGTACTTCTTCGGGCGGCCCTTCTTGAGCCAGTAATGGCGGGCGATCTGGATCGAGCGCTCGTTCGCCTCCGAGCCGCTGACGGCGAACAAGCTGTACTTCAGGTCGCCGGGTGTGATCTGCGCGAGCTTGGCGGCAAGCTCGGCCGCGGGCCGGTTGGAGAATTGTCGCGTCGTCGGATAGTAGGCCAGGGTGGAGGTTTGAGCGCGCACCGCTTCGGCGATTTCGGGGCGTCCGTGCCCGACATTGACCACGGCCAGTCCAGCGAAGGCATCGATGAAGCGGCGTCCTTCCTTGTTCCAGACGTAGATACCCTCCCCGCGCTCGAACAGCATGGCTTCGTCGGGAAGGTGAGGGTGGTCCTGGGTCTTGTGCGTCCACAGGTGGTTGATCATTTCGGCGTCGGTCATCGGAGCGCTCCTCGGTGGCTATCGCCTGGCACGCTATCGTCGCCGGGAATGATTGTCAACGCGATCGTGATGGGCGGGCGCGAATCAGGCGTTCATGACGCCACGGCCGGATGCGCCGAGCGCAAAAAAAAACGGCGGATCCCAAAGGAATCCGCCGCTGCTGCTGGGCGATGGCCGCGCCGAAACGGCGTGGCGGCTCAGTAGGCTTTTGCGCCGCTCGCCTGGACCACCTTGCGCCACTTCTCCATGTCGGCCAACATGAACTTGCGGAACTCGTCCGGCGAGTTGCTGGTGGGCACCCCGCCGAGGTCGAGGATCGTCTTTTCCATCTTCGGCTCGTGCAAGAACTTCACGAACTCGGTGTGCAGCTTGGTCAGGATCGGCTTGGGCAACTTGGCAGGCGCGACCACACCGTACCAACCCACCACTTCGAAGCCCGGCAGCCCCGATTCGGCCACGGTCGGAACGTCGGGCAAGGCAGGTGAGCGCTTCAACGAGGAAACCGCGAGAGGTTTGAGTTTGCCTGCCGACGCCAGGCGCGAGGCGGCCGCGATGCCGGCGAAATTGAAGTGATATTCCTGGCCGAGCAAGGCTGCCATCGCGGGTCCGGTGCCCTTGTAGGGAACATGGGTGGCTTGGACGCCCGTCATGAGCTTCATCAGTTCTCCGGCGAGGTGGCCGCCGCTGCCTATACCGGCGGAGCCGAAGTTGAGGCCGCCTTTGAGTGTTTTGCCGTAGGCGAGCAGTTCCTTGAAGTTACTGGCAGGCAGATTGGGGTGTACGACCAGCAGCAGCCCCGCTTCGATCAGTTGCGTGATGGGCGTGAAGCTGTTGACGGGGTGATAAGGCAGCTTGGGCAACAAGGCTGCGTTGATCGTGTGTTGATGGTAGGCAAGAAAGAGCGTGTGGCCGTCGGGTGCCGCGTTTGCAGTGGCCTCGGCAGCGAGAACCCCGGACGCGCTTGCGCGGTTGTCGACGATGAATGGCTGCTTCCACTCCTGCGTCAGTCGTTCGCTGAACAGGCGGGCCAGAATGTCGGTAGTGCCGCCGGGTGCTGCCGGTGTGAGGAAGCGCACGGGCCGGGTGGGATAGCTGGCAGCATCGTCTCGGGTTTGTGCCTGGGCGGTTCCGATCACGGCGGCCAAGCTGCCAATACATGCGATTGCAGCCCAAGGCCAGGTTGTCCAGCGAGATTTCATGTCGAGCTCCAGTGACCAAAAAAGCGGGTAAGCATACTGGGTTCAGGCGCTTGCGAGCAATCCGCCATGCGCCCTGGATCCTGCGGCCCCCAGGCGGACAGTGAGTCATGGAGGCGATCAAGAAACGGTCGCGAGCGGCCGCTGCGCCAGGCTCTAGGGCATGCCAGAAGATCGCGGTAGCCGAGCGGGTGCGGGCGCCCCCTGCATCCCGGTGCCAGGGGTGGTTTGCTGCGTTGCCGCAAACTCAGCCTGCCCAGCCACGATGAGGGTGGAGTAGACTGGATCGAATGAGCATCGCAGGAGGAGGCAAAGATGCATATTCTTCGACAGGCGCCCTTGTGCGCAGTCGGCATGGCGATCGCACTTGCATGCGGAACGGTCAGTGCGGCTTCGGCTGAATACCCGACGCGTTCGTTACGCTACGTCGTGGCATTCGGTCCCGGAGGTCTCAACGATGTGGTGGGGCGCGTTTTCTGCCAGAAGCTGAGCGAGGCTTGGGGCCAGCCCGTCATCGTGGACAACCGTCCGGGAGCGGGTGGCAATGTCGGTGCCGAGCTCGTCGCGCGTTCGAACCCGGACGGTTACACGATGCTCAGCATCAGCACGGCGCACGCCATCGCGCAAACCTTGTACCGCAAGCTCAACTACAACCTGGAGCGGGATCTGATCCCCGTGGCGACGCTCGGCTCGGCGCCGCTGATTACGGTGGTCCATCCGAGTCTGCCGGTGAAGAGCCTCGCCGAGATGGTGAGTCACGCTCGAGCCAATCGCCTTGCCTACGGCTCGGGCGGCGTCGGCGTGATCAGTCATCTTTCGATGGAGATGTTCAAGCAGGCTGCCCGTTTCGACGCCACCCACGTGCCTTATAAAGGCGGCGGGCCGGCGCTCGTCGACCTGCTTTCGGGCCAGGTGCAATTGCATACCAACGACATCGGGCTGGTGCTGCCCAACGTGCGCGCGGGCAAGCTGCGGGCGGTCGGGATGATGACCGAGCAGCGTCACCCGCTGCAGCTCGAGGTGCCGACCTACATCGAACAGGGCCACAAGGATTTTGTCATGGGCAACTGGATCGGTGTCGTCGCCCCGGTTGGCACGCCGCGTGCCGCGATCGGCAAGCTCTCGGCCGAGTTCGGGCGCATCGCCAAGGAGCCTGACGTGGTGAAGCTTTTTGCCAATCAGGGATTCGATACCACGGGGCTCGCTTCCGGCCCGTCCGCCGAACTCATCAAGAATGAGGTGGCCCGCTTCGGGGCGGCGGTGAAGGCGTCGGGCGCCAAGGTGGACTGAAGCGTTCGCGTGGCGGAATTCCTCTTGCACGGGTGAGCGGCAGCGTGGAATCTGCCGAAGCAAGTCCTCGCCGCGTTCGGCGAGTCGCTCCAGGACGATCATCGACGGCGTTCGAGGTCGAGCACCGAAAGATGGAAATGCGCTATCGTTCGGCTGTCCAGTCGAGGAGATCCCCATGAGAGACAAGCTCGTTTCGTTGCCCGAAGCCGCTGCCCGTGTGGCGAGCGGCAACCAGATCGTGATGAGCGCGACCATGCAGCGCCCGCCGATGGCATTGTTGCGCGAACTCGTCCGGCGGGGCGTGAACGATTTGCGGCTCATCGGCGTCACCACCGGCGACATCAATTTCGATTTTCTCGTCGGCGCAGGCGCGGCGAGCGTCATCGATACCTGTGCGGTGACCTTGGGTGAATTCGCCCGGACCGGACCGAATTTCGCGCGTCTTGCGATGGCCGGACGAATACGCGCCCTCGACAACACGTGAGGGGTGATCTATTCACAGGCCCAGGCTGGGTCTATGGGAGTGCCCTACGTGCCGGTGATGGGTTTGGTCGGAACCGATCTGCTTGCCCGCCGCGACGACATGGTCATGTCGCCGGATCCGTTCGGCAGCGGGAAATCCACGGTCGTGGCCAAGGCGATGCGACCGGACATCGCAGTCTTTCATGTCGAGAAGGCCGATCGCTACGGCAACGTGTCTTGCGGCTATCCAGTGGAGGCCGTGGTGCTCTCGGAAGCGGCGACGCATGTCATCGTCACTGCCGAGACCATTGTCGATCGATTGACGGAGAAGGAGGCGGTCGGATGCTTCGTGCCCGCCATCCTGGTCGACAGCGTGGTACATGCGCCCTTCGGCGCGCATCCGGGCGCCATGACCAGTTGCTACGGTATCGACAAGGCGCACATGACGCGCTACGCGGCGGCGGCGAAGGACGAAGCGTCGTTCGCCGAGTATGTCAAGTCGTGCGTCTTCGATGTGGCCGGTCACGAGCAATACGTCGAGCGCTTCGTGCCGCGTGAATGGCGCGAGGCCGCGCGCAGCCGGGTCGCCTGAGCGCGGCCGTCGAAAGGAAACGACACGATGACGGCTCTCGCCTACAACGATTCGGAATACATCGCCATCCTGATGTCGCGCGAGGTGCGCGACGGCGAAGTATCCGCCTGTGGTGCGTTGTCGCAGATTCCCGCGGCTGCGTTGCTGCTGGCGCAGGCAACCCATGCCCCGAATGCCGAAATCATTCTGCTCAACACCGTGTTCAGGCCCTTCGGTACCTCGCGGCAGTTCCATTTTCTATGCCAGCGCGGAGAGCTGGGCTTGTTCTTCTTGAGCGGGGTGCAGATCGACCGCCATGCCAACTACAATCTGCACCAGCTCGGCCCGGACAAGCAACATCCGACGGCGCGGTTTCCCGGCGGCTATGGCGGCGGCATGATCTACTACATGGCCAAGCGCACCATATTGTTTCGCACCGAGCACACGCGCCGGACCTTCGTCGAGCGCGTGGACTACATCTCCTCGGCGGGAAGTTCGCCGCCCGACACGATCCGCGGCGGGCATCCGCACCAGGTCATCACGCCCAAAGCCGTATTCGGTTTCGACCGGGCCGCGGGCATTTTGCGGCTGCAGTCCGTCCATAGCCCTTACACGCTGGACGATATCCGCGAAAACACGGGCTTCGATCTCGGTGTGGACGGTGCCGTGGATACCACGCCTGTGCCCACTCAGGAGGAGTTGCGCGTGCTGCGCGAAGTGGTGCGACCGAAGATGATATCGACGGGCACCTACGGCGCGTGGGCGGAGAAGACGATCGGCGTTTGAACGCGGGCGGCCGGCGTCGGTCGCCCGACGATCGCACAGCATCCATTACATCAAAGAGGAGGAGTCGCCGATGTGGAATGTCAATGTAGCTCGCATCTATACGGGGCCGGATAACCGCTCGTATTTCGAAGAGCTCAGGGTCAGGATGAACGACATCGTTCAGGGCGACCGCGTCTCGAAGCGCTCGTCGCTGATCCCGACCGCCAACATGTTGTTTCGCGAGAATCCGCTCGGACGCTCCGAGGAGTATCACTGTCCGAAGAACCGCCAGTTCGTGATCACGATCAGCGGTGCGGTGGAGATCACCTGCGCCGGCGGGCGCCGCGTGTTCGGTCCGGGGGACGTGCTGTTCGCCGAGGACACCACCGGCGAGGGGCACTCCAATCGCGAGCTCCACGGCCCGCGCCGCAGTCTCATTATCCAGGTGCCGGAGGATTTCGATATTCGGCAGTGGACCGAGCCGCGCACCTAGTCTACCGACCGGGCGCAGGCCCGGCCTCCCTTAATCCAACGACGTCTTGCCATGCGAACCGATCTAGACCGGCTGTTCAATCCGCGCTCCATCGCCGTCATCGGCGCCTCCGCCGAACTCGGCACGATCAGCGGCCAACCGATGAATTTTCTCGTCAAGCGCGGCTATGGCGGCGCCTTGTATCCGATCAACCCGAAGTACCAGGAGCTGCTCGGGCACAAATGCTACGGCTCGGTCGAGGCCTTGCCCGAGACACCCGATCTCGCGCTCATTCTCGTCAACGCGCGCCTCGCGGTGAAGATGCTCGAGGCGTGCGGGCGCAAGGGCATCGAGTTCGTCATCATGTTCAGCTCCGGATTCTCTGAGATCGGCGAGGAAGGCGCCTCGATGCAGGAGGAGCTGCTTGCGATCGCCAAGCGCTACAACATCGGCTTCGTCGGGCCCAACTGCCAGGGCATGATCGGCGTGCCGAGCAAGGCCTACGCGGGGTTCGGCTCGGCGTTCATCTACGACTACAAGCCCGGCCCGGTCAGCATGGTGAGCCAGAGCGGGGGCTTCGGGTTTTCGGTCATGTCGCTGGCGGCGATGGAAGGCGGCGTGGGTTTTCGCTACGTCGTCACCACCGGCAACGAAGTCGGCATAAGCACTTTGGACTTCATGCGCTTCCTCATCGACGATCCGCAGACGCGCATGATAGCCAGCTATACCGAGGGCATGAAGGACGCGAACCGGCTGCGCGAGATCGGCGAGGCGGCCCTGGATGCACGCAAGCCCATTCTCGTCTGGAAGGTGGGCAACTCTGAAGAGGGGCAGCGCGCCGTCGCCTCGCACACGGCGAACCTGAGCGGTGCCATGGCTTTGTATCAGGCGGCGTTCAAGCAGACCGGGATTCTGCAAATCGAAGACATCCAGGATATCGTCGATTACAGCAGCGCTTTCCAGTGCGGCAAGGTGCCGTGCGGCAATCGTGTGGCCATCATCACGATATCGGGCGGCGCGGGCATCATGATGACGGATGAAGCCATCGCCCGCGGGTTGGCGGTGCAGCCGCTGTCGCCGCAGACGGTGGAGAAATTGCGCCCGCTCGTGCCGGCGTTTGCCGCTCTGGGCAATCCGATCGATCTCACCGCGGCCATCTTCGACGACACCGATCTTTGTCGCAAGGCCTTGGAACTCATCATCGACGATCCTCTGGTCGACTCCGTCACGATGGCGAACGCGGGCCTGCAAGGAGAGATCGCCACCAAGGTGGCGCGCGAAGTGGCCAATGTCGCGCGGCGATCGGATAAACCGATCATGCTCGGGTGGAGCGCACGCAAGGAAGTCGCCGGCGAGGCGTATGCGCTGCTCGACGAAGTGAAGGTGCCGCATTACCGCTCGCCCATGCGCTGCATGCGCGCTCTGGCCGCCCTCACCCACCATGCGGAAGCCTGCCGTCGCCACGAGGCGCGTAAAGCCGAGCCGCTGCTCCGGATCACCAGCGAGCAGGCGCGTGCGGATCTCGCCGGTGCAACGACCGATTTGGCGGAATATCGGGCGAAGCAGCTGCTTGCTCGCTACGGGATCGCGGGCACGGCCGAAGGGCTAGCGACCAGCGCGAAGGATGCAGCGCGGATCGCCGGGAGCATCGGCTATCCCGTGGTCCTGAAGATTCAGTCGGCGGACATTCCGCATAAGACCGAGGCTGGCGGCGTCCGGGTGGGATTGAAGTCCGCAGCCGAAGTCGAGGCCGCCTACGAGGCCATCATGGCGGCCGTGCATCGGTACAAGCCCGATGCGCTCATCGACGGGATTCTGGTGCAGGAGATGGTGGTCGATGCGGTCGAGGTGATTCTCGGCATCAACAACGACCCGCTGTTCGGGCCGGCGCTCATGTTCGGCTTGGGCGGCATCTTCACGGAGGTGATGAAGGACGTTGCTTTCCGCCTGGCGCCCATACAAGCCTCGGTGGCGAGCGAGATGATCCGGGAAGTGAAGGCCTACCCCTTGCTGTCGGGCGCGCGCGGCAGGCCTCCTTGCGACGAGGCCGCATTGGTCGATGCCTTGTGCAAGCTCTCGGCGCTTGCCGTCGATCTGAAGGACCATCTCGGCGAGTTGGATATCAACCCGCTCTTCGTGTTGCCCGCCGGTCGCGGCGTCAAGGCGGGCGATGCGCTCATCAAGCCGCGGTTGAAGTAGATCGGATGCGACCTAGCGCTGGGCGTCCTCGGCGCGGTAGCCGATCGCGCCTTCGTATTTGGCGCTGACTTCTTCCGCGGGCAGAAACGCTTTCTCCAGGGCGAGCACCTCGGGGAAGCCGACGAAGGTGTGCAAGTCGCCGGCAGGATGGTGCTTGGTGCGCGCGGCGAAATCGAGCAGGAACGCGGCGTCTTCGCGAGCGAATTCGTGCATGTAGTCCCACATGCCGATGGCCGACGATCGCAGGGCGCCGGTGGCATTGCTCACCATGGCGATGCCGATCTGGTCCAGCCGCGCGAGCGGTACTCGCGGCGATACGCCGGTGCGATTGAAATGCAGCGGGCCGCGAATCTCGCGCGCACAGCGCTCGAGTTCGGCTTCCGAGGTCAGCGCCTCGGGAAAAATCATGTCGGCGCCGGCATCGATGTAGGCGTTCGCCCGATCGATGAGATCGTCGATGCTGCCGCCGGCGACGCCGCGCGCATCGCACCGGGCGATCAGGACGAAATCGGGATCGAGTTCGCGTCGCACCCGGTCGGCCGCACGCAGCTTGCCGACCATTTCGTCGCACGGGATCACCTGCTTGCCGGCGACGTGGCCGCAGCGCTTGGGCGCGACCTGGTCTTCGATGTGGATGGCAGCGACGCCGGCGCCGATGAAGTCTTCCACCGTGCGCAGAACATTGATCGCGTTGCCATAGCCGGTGTCCGCGTCGGCGATGACGGGAATTCGCACCGCCTGGGCGATGTAGCGGGAGACCATGACCATTTCCGAGGCAGTGATCAATCCCACATCGGGTTTGCCGAGTAGCGATACCGAGACGCCGTAGCCCGTCACCCCGCAGCAGTGAAAACCGGCCTGCTCGATGATGCGCGCCGCCAGTGCGTTATGAGCGCCGGGTTTGACGAGCGTGCGTTTCTCGGCGAGCAGTTGGCGCAATCGGGTGGAGCCCTTGATTCGTGTCGTCACGGCCGCGTTCTCCGGCGAAGATTCGATGCGGCATTGTAGTCGGCCTGATCTCGTGACGGGTTGGTGCATGGCCTGGACTGGATGGCTTCAATCACGCGTTCGTCGAGGGCACGATCGGCATCGTCGGCATGCGCACGTGCGTTCCATCTTGCCGGTGCGATTTGCCGGCAACACGCGCTTCGCCGAGTCAACGGGCGCGGGTATGATTCGGGATCCATCGAGGAGAAAGATCATGGCGAGCAAAGGTGCTGAACTCGAGGCGTTGATCCAGGCGCCCGAGATCGTGATCACGCCGGGCGTGTACGACGGTTATTCGGCGCGTCTGGTGGAGAAGGCCGGATTCCGGACGGCCACGATTTCCGGTGCCGGCGCATCCGAGAGCCGCATGGGCTGGGCCGATCGGGGCATCCTCGGCTTCGAGCAGAACCTCGACAACGCCCGGCGCATCGCCGACTGCTGCGATCTGTTGCTTCAAGCCGATGCCGACACCGGCTACGGCAACGCGATGAACGTGTATTTCGTGACGCGCGCCTTCGAGAAGGCAGGCATGGCCGCGATCATGATCGAGGATCAGGTCTGGCCCAAGCGCTGTGGGCACATGAAGGGCAAGCAGGTCATTGCGGCCGAGGAAATGGTGCAGAAGGTCCGTGCCGCGGTCGATGCGCGTCAGGACAAGCACTTCGTGATCAAGGCGCGCACCGATGCAGCGGGTCCGCTGGGGTTGGAGGAGGCGATTCATCGCCTGAACCTGTACGCCGAGGCCGGCGCCGATTGTCTGTTCGCCGATGCGCTGCTCGACGCCGAATCCATCGCCAAGGTGGCCAAGAGCGTGCCCAAGCCCTTGTCGGTGAACATGGGGCTCGGCATTCGGGCCCGGCCCACGACGCCGTTGATGACGCCGAAGCAGCTGCAGGAGATCGGCGTGGCGCAGATCTCCTACCCGCGCCTGCTGTCCACCGCCGCGTTGATGGGCATGACGAAGGCCATGCAGGTATTCAAGGAGGAGTACGTCGGCCAGAACAAGGTCGTCGATCGGCCCGACTTGCAGGTGAGCTTCGATGAGTTGAACGATCTCATGGGGATGGATTTCCTCGACGAAATCGAACAGCGCTACACCGGCGGCTGATCGCAACGGCGAAGCAAGGGCGGCAACATGGGCATGACCATCGCAGAAAAGATCCTGGCGCGTGCGAGCGGACGCGAGCGCGTGGCGGCTGGCGATCTCGTCACCGTGCAAGTCCATACCACGGTGTTGTTCGACAACAACTTCATGCCGAACAACTGGCCCGATGTGCGCCGCATCGATCATCCCGACCGGGTCGTCGTCATTCTCGATCACCGTGTGCCGGCGCCGACGATCCAGGCTGCGGGCGCGCATGTGACCGCGCGCAAGTTCGTGGAGCGGTTCGGCATCGAGCGCTTCCACGATGTCGGTCAGCGGCAGGGCATCTGCCATCAGGTGGTCGCCGACGAGGCCTATGCTTTGCCGGGAACGATTTTGGTCTGCAGCGATTCGCATACCTGCAGCGCCGGTGCGCTCAACTGCGTGGCGCGCGGCGTCGGCGGTCCTGACGTCTTTTTCGCGGCGTGCAAGGGCGAGACGTGGTTCCGCGTCGGCTCGACCGTGCGCTATGAACTGCGCGGCCACCTGCGCCCGGGTGTGACGGCCAAAGACATCTTCCTGCATATTGCGGGGCTTTACGGCGCGCACGCCACCCAGAACATCGAGTTCGGCGGGCCCGCGCTGGCCGGTTTGTCGATATCCGCCCGCAAGACGCTTGCGACCATGGGCGCCGAACTGTCGTGCGAATTCGCAACCTTCGAATGCGACGATCTGCTGCTCGACTACCTGCGCTCCCGCACGAGCGCGGCATTCGAGCCTCAGCACCCGGACGCGGATGCGGACTACGCCGAGGTCCGCGTGATCGACCTCGACACGCTCGAACCGCTGGTGGCCTTGCCGGACAGCGTCGTTAACAATTCTCGCCCCTTGTCCGAGGTGGCGGGCACCACGATCGACCAGGCCTTCATCGGTTCGTGTGCGAACGGCACGCTGGAAGATCTGCACCTGGCCGCGCGGGTGTTGACGGGGCGGCAGGTATCGCCGAAAGTGCGCCTGATCGTCACCCCGGGATCGCAGCGGGTGTATCTAGAGGCGGCCCGCGACGGTACCCTGGCGCAACTGGTCGAATCGGGTGCGCTCGTCACGAATCCGACCTGCGGTGCATGCGGAGGCGGCCATATGGGCGTGCTCGGTCCTGAAGAGACTTGCATCACCGCCAGTACGCGCAACTTCAAGGGGCGCATGGGTGATCCAAGCTCGCGTGTATTCATGGGTTCGCCGGCCACGGTGGCGGCATCCGCATTGGCGGGTGTGATTGCCGATCCGCGTCGATACCTGCCATAGGAGAAACGCTCATGCGTTTCAGCGCCCGTACCTGGAAAGCTGGCGACAACATCAACACCGATTTGATCCTGCCCAATCGTGCCTTCTACCTCACGCCCCAGGAACAGACCCAGTTCGTGTTCTCCGCCAATCGTCCCGGATGGAGCGATCTGGTCGTGAAGGGGGATATTCTCATCGGGGGGCATAATTTCGGCATGGGATCGAGCCGGCCGGCGGCGAGGTCGCTGCGCAATCTCGGGCTCGCCTGTCTGGTCGCGGAATCGATCAACGGGCTCTTCTTCCGAAATTGCGTGAATTTCGCGTTTCCGGCCATGGAATGCCCGGGCGTTGCCGCCGCCTTCGTAGAAGGCGATGTTGCGGAGGTTTCGTTCGAGGATGCCACGATCGTGAACCGGCGCACCGGCGTGCGGCTCCTGGGTAAATCCATGCCGGCGGAATTGCGCGCGGTGGTTGCAGCGGGCGGGCTGTTCCCGTTGCTGGAGCAGCAGGGTTACATCGCTTCGCGCGCGAGCGCGTGAGCGTGGCGGAGGATCGCATGCAGAAACTTCGCCCGCTTCGCGGGGTCAGCCTTGCTTTTACGTTCATTCACCCACATATCGAAGCATGAACATGAGTGCATCCGAGCGTTTCAGCGTTGACTTCTGCCGTCACGACTCCACGGTGGCACGCGCTTGGGCGCGCGCACCGATCGAGCCGACGCCTGACGAGCGGCACGAACTCAAGGAGCGTATCCGGCGCTTGTTGCGCGAGCAGGATGCCACTTTGCTCGCGCACTATTACGTCCATCCAGATCTCCAGGATCTGGCCGAGGAGACTGGCGGCTGCGTGGCCGATTCGCTCGAGATGGCCCGCTTCGGCCATGCCCAGACTTCCCGTACACTGGTCATCTGCGGCGTGCGTTTCATGGGCGAGACGGCCAAGATCCTCAATCCGGAAAAGCGCGTGCTGATGCCCGACCTGGAAGCGACCTGCTCCCTGGACCTGGGCTGTTCGGCGCAGGAATTCGTCCCCTTCTGCGATGCGCATCCCGATCGAACGGTCGTCGTGTACGCGAATACGAGTGTCGAAGTCAAAGCGCGAGCCGACTGGGTCGTCACTTCGGCCGTCGGGCTGGAGATCGTGCGCGAGCTCCATGCACGCGGAGAAAAGTTGTTGTGGGCGCCCGATCGGCATCTGGGCAACTACATCCAGCGCGAGACCGGCGCGGACATGCTGATCTGGCAAGGCGCCTGCGTGGTCCATGACGAATTCAAGGGCGCGGAACTCGAAGCGCTGATGCGCAGTCACCCGCAGGCGAAGGTGCTGGTGCATCCGGAGTCGCCGGCAGCCGTGATCGGCATCGCGGACGTGGTCGGCTCCACCAGCCAGCTCATTCGCGCCAGTCGCGAGCTGGACAGCGATGAGTTCATCGTCGCGACCGACGGTGGCATCATCCACCAGATGCGCAAGCTCTCGCCGCACAAGCGCTTCATCGAAGCGCCGACGGCGGGCAACGGCGCCACGTGCAAGAGTTGCGCCCATTGCCCCTGGATGGCCATGAACGGACTGAAGAATCTTGCGCAGGTGCTGGAGAACGGCCGCAACGAAGTGCATATCGATCTGGATGCGGGAGCCAAGGCCTTGAAGGGCATCCAGCGCATGCTCGATTTCGCGCAGTCTCGCAAGGCCGCCGTTGCGGCACCTCCTGCGGTGAAGGACTACGGTACGACGTATGCTCATGGGATGGGGCCTGCCTGAGCCGCCCCCGATGCCTTGACGCAGCAAGTCGCTGCACGATGGGCCGTTTACGTCCGCCTCCCTGGCCGGTCTTGAATTCTGCCGAGCATGCGCTGGCCAGAGGCCCTGCCGCGCGAAACATGTGCGAGTGTCATGACGACATCCCGCGCCGTGGGTGAATCACCACGGATCCCTCCCATTGCGGCTTATCACACGCCCGTGCGCATGCTTGCGGCAACCGGCGCGGTTGGGTAAGTCCTAGGGATTTTCTGCCTGCCGCCCGCGCGAGCCGCGTCGAAGCGCATCGTCGTTTACCCACGACGCCGTCGCAACGGGCATGCCCGTCATGCGCCGGTTTCAGGGGTTCCGAGTGTGACGTGTTACCTAAATTTGATAACAGACCCCGTCTTAGGATGGGCTTCGAGTCCGCAGCGCACACGGCGCGGACAGCTACGAAGTCGCACGGGGGTAGGAGATGCACGACCACGGTCAAAGAGGTTTTACGCTGATCGAGATCGTGATCGTCCTGGTGATCCTGGGGCTCCTCATGGGGGGCGTGATGAAGGGCCAGGAACTGATCACGAGCGCACGCGTTCGCAGTGTCAATGCGCTGATGGAGGGCGTGAAAGCGGCATACTACGGATTCCAGGATCGCTTTCGGGCTTTGCCCGGCGATTATGTGCAGGCCGACAAGCTATTGCGGTGTCCGGGTGGTGTGTGTCTGCGAGGCAATGGGGATGGCGTCATCGAGCGCAACGCTGCGCCTTTGGCCGGCTCCGAGCCCAATGAATCGACACTGGTCTGGACGCATCTCACGGCTGCCGGGATGCTCAATGGCAGCTACTCGATGACGGCCGGCGAGACGGTGGCGACCGACGTCAATACCCCGAAGAATCCCTTCAACATCTATCTGCAGATTGCATACGACAATCGCTATGCCGACAAGATGACGCCGACACCCAATCGCCATAACCTGAAGAGCGGCGCGCTCCTGCCGGTCGAGATCGCGGCCGAGGTGGATCGAAAGGCGGACGATGGCAATGGCATCAGCGGCAGTTTCCGCTACTCGACCTATGGCGATACGGCCAGCGGCGGGAACGCACCGGCGACGCCCCCGGCGCCATCGGCCACGTACTCGATCGGACAGTGCGTTTCGGACAGCGGCCTTTGGTTCGTCGCCGAGGGCGAAGCGAATTGCGGCGCAGCGGGGCTGCTTTAGGCTGCGGCGGTCGCGGCCGGGCGATGGTCGCCGAGGTCAGGGTCGGCCTGCTCCCGGTGCGCCAGACGGGAGCGGGCGAGCCCTGACGAGATGCACCGTCCTGGCTACAGGCCTACCGATCGCGGAAACCTGAACACGTTGCACGGCTCGGCGGAGCGCTCGTGCTTGCGTCGCACGCGGTCTGCCATGGCAAGGGCGTACGGCGCCGCTTCGAGCAGCAGCCCCATCTGCCGCTCGTTCAATTGCAACTGGGCCTTGGCGGCAAGGGATCTCACCAGTGCGACCGTTTTCGCATCCAGTCCTTTAGGCTTGGCTGGCGTATGCGTCGGCGGCGTGAGCTTCGGCTGTCGGGCGTCGGGATCGAGCTGCGGTCGACGCTGGTGCCAGTCGGTGGCCTGTTCGTAGGCATAGCCGATGCGCAGCGCCGTCTTTTCATCGAACGGGCGCCCCATGATCTGCATGCCGAGCGGCAGTCCGTCGGCGCTGTAGCCGTTGCACAAAGCAAGCGACGGGCAGCCGAGCACATTAGCCATGGGATTGGCGTTCGGACGTGCCCAGAAGTTCAGGGGATGGTGCTTGTCGAGGCCTGGAGCCGGGCCGAAAACCACGCTCACCAGCGCGTCGTACTTTTTCCACAGGGGCGCCATCTCGTCGATCATGCGACGCTGCTCGCGGCTGGCGGCGACGTAGTCGCTCGACTGGAACAGGCAAGCCGGCAACGCGCGCGACAGGAAGTCCTCGCCAAAGTCGCCAGCGCGTGTGGCGAGGTCGGGATAGTTGATGGTGTAGATTTCCGTCTCGGCCAGCACGACCTTGACGTCGCTGTACTCCAGGGCGGGTCGGACGCGTGCATCCTCCACCTTTGCGCCGAGCTTGCGCAGGGTCGCAATGGCGTCGTCCATGGCCTTCACCACTTCGGGCGACTGCGGAACGTCTTCTTCCCAGACGTGGCGCAACACACCGATGCGCATGCCCTTGATGCCCTTCTTCAGGTTCGCCCGGTAGTTGGGGATCTGCACCGGAATGCTGCCGCCGTCGTCCGGATCGTAGCCTGCGATCGCCTGCAGCATGATGGCGCAGTCTTCGACCGAGCGGGTCATCGGGCCGCAATGATCCAGCGTGAACGAATTGGGGACGACGCCGGCACGGCTCACCAGCCCGGCGCTCGACATCATGCCGACGATGCCGCAGAAGGAGGCCGGACCCCGGATGGAGCCGCCCGTATCCGAGCCTAAAGCGCCGGCGACCAGGCCGGCGGCCACCGCAGCCCCCGAGCCACTCGAGGAGCCGCCGGTGAAGTGCGCGAGATTCCAGGGGTTGCGGGCGGGTGGCCAGGGCAGGTCGAAGGAGGGGCCGCCGTGGGCAAACTCGTGCGTCTGCAGCTTGCCGAGCAGAATGCCTCCCGCCTCGTAGAGTTTGCGGGTACAGGTGGAGTCTTGCGCAGGGATGTTCTCCTTGCACAGCTTCGAACCCGCGGAGGTCATGATGCCTTGCGTGTTGTAGATGTCCTTCAGGCCGAAGGGGATGCCATGCATCGGTCCGCGGTAGTTGCCGGCCGCGATTTCCCGCTGCGCCCGTTTGGCTTGTCGCAAGGCCAGATCCGAGGTGACGGTGATGAAGGCGTCGAGCTGGGGCTCGTACGTTTCGATGCGCGCCAGGTGCGCCTTGGTCAACTCGACCGGGGAGAGTTTGCGTGCGCGCAGCAGGCGCGAGAGTTCGGCAATGGACAAACCGCAGACATCAGCCGTCATGTGGGGCTCCGGGATAGGGGGAAGGGCGATGAAGTGTTCGCGAGGGCGCGAGGGGTGTCAAGCCTTTGCGAGGCGCCTGAACGCCCCGACCGGCGGCGAGCGACGGAATGACATCCGACGACGCGCTCATGTAACCTTGCCGCGGGGTTGCGCGAATACACGTGTATCGAGTCCTGGCGCATTGCCGGTCGGCCTTGAAATCAGCGCAGTCCAAGGGTGTCATAGTGTTCAGGCGCGCAATCGTGCAGCGCTTTCGTCTACGGAGCCACTTCATGAAGCGTCGCAATTTTCTGAGCGTGTTCGGCGTCGGCGCTCTGGGCATGTTCGCGTCTGCCGTCGCCCGTGGCGCGGAGTCGCCAGCGGACATGAAGGCGATCGCGAAGCTGCAGAACGATTGGAAGGCTTTGCTCGCACCGGGGGCGAAAGTCGAACTGTCGCGCGAGCCGCTGAAGCGCTCCGATGCCGAATGGCGCAAGCTGCTCACACCGGAGCAGTTCCACATCCTGCGCGAAGAAGGTACGGAACGCGCAGGCACGAGTCCCCTGAACGACGAAAAGCGGCCGGGTGTTTACGTGTGCGCAGGCTGCTCCCTGCCGTTGTTCACTTCGGCGATGAAGTACGACAGCGGCACTGGTTGGCCGAGCTACTTCACGACGATTCCGGGTGTGTTCGGCACCAAGCGCGATTTCAAGCTGATTTTGCCGCGCACCGAATACCATTGTGTTCGCTGCGGCGGCCACCACGGCCACGTCTTCGACGACGGGCCGCGGCCGACCGGGCTGCGTTATTGCAACAACGGGCTGGCGTTGCGGTTCGTGCCGCGAGGCTAGCTTTGAATCAATTCACTTCTTGACGATCTGCACCGGCTTGGTGACAGCGTCGAAGAAGTCGTTGCCCTTGTCGTCGACCACGACGAAAGCCGGGAAGTCTTCGACCTCGATACGCCACACGGCTTCCATGCCGAGTTCGGGGAATTCGAGCTGCTCGACTTTCTTGATGCAATCCTTCGCCAGACGGGCGGCTGGCCCGCCGATCGAGCCCAGATAGAAGCCGCCGTACTTCTTGCAGGCTTCGGTCACGGCCTTGGAGCGGTTGCCCTTGGCCAGCATGACGAAGCTGCCGCCGTTGGCCTGGAACTGGTCGACGTAGCTGTCCATGCGTCCCGCTGTCGTCGGGCCGAAGGATCCGGAGGCATAGCCCTCGGGCGTCTTGGCCGGGCCTGCGTAGTACACGCAATGGTCCTTCAGGTAGCCGGGGAGGCCTTGACCGGCGTCCAGACGCTCCTTGATCTTCGCATGCGCGATGTCGCGGGCAACGACCATCGGGCCGGTCAGCATCACGCGCGTCTTGACGGCGCAGCCTGAGAGCTGTTGCCGGATCTCGGACATCGGCCGATTGAGATCGATGCGCACGACCTCGTTGCTCAGGGCCTCGGTCTTGACCTCAGGCAGGAAGCGCGCCGGATCGCGCTCGAGTTCTTCCAGGAACACGCCGTCGGCCGTGATCTTGCCGAGCGCCTGGCGATCGGCCGAGCAGGAAACCGCGATGGCGACGGGCAGAGAGGCCCCATGCCGGGGCAGGCGAATGACGCGCACATCGTGGCAGAAGTACTTGCCGCCGAACTGTGCGCCGATGCCGAAGCTCTGCGTGAGCTTCAGCACTTGCTGTTCGAGTTCGGGGTCGCGAATGGCGTGGCCCAGGGGGTTGCCGGTGGTCGGCAAGGAGTCCAGGTAGCGTGTGGAGGCGAGCTTGGCCGTATCGAGCGCGAGTTCCGCCGATGTGCCGCCGAGCACGATGGCGAGATGGTACGGCGGGCAGGCGGCCGTTCCCAGGCTGCGCAGCTTCTCGTCGAGCCAGCTCATCAGGCTCTTGGGCGAGAGCAGCGCGCGCGTCTCCTGGTAGAGCACGCTCTTGTTCGCCGAGCCGCCGCCCTTGGTGATGAAGAGAAACTTGTAGGCATCGCCGCCGACGGCTTCGATCTTCATCTCCGCGGGCAGGTTGTTGCCCGTGTTCACTTCGTCCCAGGTGCTGACCGGCGCCATCTGCGAGTAGCGCAGATTCAGTCGCGAGTAGGCGTCATGGACTCCGTGCGAGATCGCGGCCCGATCATCGCCCTGAATCAGGACATCCTGACCCTTTTTCGCCTTGACGATGGCCGTGCCCGTGTCCTGGCACGAGGGCAGGATGAAGCCCGACGCGATCGCCGCGTTCTTCAACAGATCGAGGGCCACGAAGCGATCGTTCGCCGAGGCCTCCGGATCGTCCAGGATGTTGCGCAGTTGCTGCAGATGACTGGCGCGGAAGAGATGCGAGATGTCGCCGATGGCTTCGCGTGTGAGCTCCCGGATGGCCTCGGCTTCGACGTGCAGAAAACGCCGGCCCGCGGCCTCGATCACCGATACTCCGCCCACATCCAGCTTGCGATAGCGCGTGGTGTCCGGCCCGAGGGGGAACATCTCCTGGTAGGCGAATGGGGTGGCAGCGTCCGGATTCTGTTTGGGTGGGCTCATGCTGGGCTCTCGTTGCGACTCGGGAAGGTTCACGATTGATTATCGTGGCACCGTGGCGCGTTCAGCAAGCACGCGCAGTTCGCAAGTCCAGGGTCCGAATTGACACTAGGACCAGGCGGACCCTATAGTCATCGAGTGCCTGCACGGTCGATCGTCCAGGTCATCGAATTGCAGTACTTACAACTATATAACCCTTCGATAAAGCATGGAGGGAACATGTCGCTAACCGTCCAGGAACACTCAGTCCTCGCGCCGTTCCGCGCCCGCGTCGTCATCGAGCGAACGTCCGGGGATTCGATAGCAGCAGCCATCTGCATTACCCGGTGCCGTTCGCGGTCCCACCGCAGGCGACGATCGGGCGCCTTGTTGAGGGCTTGCGAACTCCGAACCTCCGACTGAAGCCAAGTCGCATATCCGACCCGTTGCGTCGGGCCGAGCTTTTGCAATGCAGCCCGGCGGATGCGGCGGCCGCGTTCCTCTACTTTCTTCGGAGGCGCCATGGCTCAGGGCAAAGTCGGCATGGCTGCCGATGTCTCGATGCTGGCAATGACTGCGGATCTCGGTGCCGAGATCCGCGGCGTGGATTTGTCGTCCCCGCTTTCCGATGCGTGCTTTCGTCGCATCGGCGAGGTCTATCAACGTTACTGCATGGTCTTCCTGCGCAACCAGCGGCTCGATCCCCGGCTGCTGCTGAGGTTCGCAGCGCGCTTCGGCGAGCCCGAAGCGCTCTGCACCGCTCAGCCCGGAATTCCGGGATTGCCCCAGATCGAGGTGATCAGCGACTTGCACCGGGAAGCGCGTGCGAACGGACTCGCCCGCTACGGGCTGCACTGGCAAACGGACGGTTCGTATCGGGCGCAGCCAGCGGCAGCCAGTCTGCTCTACGTCGTCGAATGTCCCCGGCAAGGCGCCGGCATCGAGTTCGCCAACCAGTACGCCGCGTTCAATGCACTGCCGCGCGAAAGGCAGTTGTTTCTCGAAAAACTCAGGGTCGTCCACGATCGAACCTTTCGCTTCGCCGAATTGCACCCGGGCCTCGAAGCGCCGGCCGCAGACGCTGGCAGCAGCGCGGGAGCCGAGCATCCCGTCGCTCGAATCCATCCGCAGACCGGTCGAAAAGCCTTGTTCGTCGGCAAGGACATCGCCTCGCATGTCCTTGGGTTGTCTGCGATCGAAAGCCGCCGCCTGCTCGATGAATTGGAAGCCTTCGCGACTCAGCCGCGCTTCGTGTACTCGCATCAGTTGCGTCAGGGCGATCTGCTGCTCTGGGACAACCGATGCACGCTGCATCGCCTCACGACGTGGGACCGCAAGCAGGATCGGGTCATGTATCGTGTGCAAGTACGGGGCGAGACGCCGTTGGTCGCGTAGCAGCCGCAAGCGCGTGGAGCGGGTGCTCAGTCACGGTACACTGTGACGGGCTGCGGCTCACTGTCGAGGCGAGCCCTAGCGAGGACGGGAGGAGCACGATGACGCGCGTAGGATTCGTAGGGGTCGGCGCGATGGGCGAGCCCATGGCTGCCAATCTGCTGAAAAAGGGTTTCGAAGTCGGCATCCTGAAGCATCGGCGAGCCGAACCGGCCAGCCGCTTGAGTGCGCTGGGCGCCAAGGTGCAGACGGACGCAGGCGCACTGGCACGAACCTCGGATGTCATCGTGCTGAGCTTGCCCGCGTCACGCCAAGTCGAGGCTGTCATGAGTGGCCCAGGCGGCATCGTCGCTCATGCGCCGTCCGGTAGTGTGATTGTCGATTGTTCGACCAGCGACCCGGCCAGTACCCGCGCGCTCGGTGCGCAGTTGGCGGCACGCGGCGTCGGCCTGGTGGATGCCGGCATGACCCGGGGTGTGGCGGGTGCGAAGCAGGGCACGCTCGCATTTTTCCTCGGCGGGGAGCTGCGGCACATCGATCAGGCCATGCCGGTACTGAAGGCGATGGGCGATACCTTCGTACATGTCGGCCCGCTCGGTCATGGGCACACCGCCAAAGTCATCAGCAATGTTTTGAGCTATGGCACCGTCGCCCTGGTGAATGAAGCGTTCATGTTGGGTGCCCGCTCCGGCGTCGATCCCAAGCTGCTGTTCGATGCGCTGATGCAAGGCGCGCCGAGCAAGGCCTTGGAAGCGTTCGGTCCGCGCATGGTGTCGGGCGAGTACGAGCCGCCGCGCGTCACCGTCGAGCATGTTTGCGACGACATGGTGATGCTGCAGTCGCTCGCAGCGAACGGCTCCGCGCCGACCTTCATGCTCTCGGTGGCCCAGGAGATCTATCGCATGCTGCAGTTGCGAGGCGAAGGTCAGGCCGACATGTCGAAGGTCGCGGAGTTGTGGCGCGGCGCTTCGCCGGCGGCTGCGAAGGGCTGATCATGAAAGTGATCGACTTCCGGCTGCGCCCGCCGGTCAAGGGCTTCCTCGACATGGTGATGTACGCCAAGGCCGAGCGGCGCGACGGCATTACCCGCCAGCATGGCATGGTGCCCGCCGCCTCGGCGCAGGCCCAGTCGATGGATCAGCTGCTGGTCGAGATGGATGAGGCTGGCGTGACCTGCGGCGTCGTGATGGGCCGCCATTCAGGGTTGTATGGTTCGGTCAGCAATCAAGACGTGGCCGCGATCGTGAGCACGTGGCCCGGCAAGTTCATTGGCATCGGATCGATCGATCCAAGCAATCGCCGCAAGGCCATCGCCCAGATCGACGAAGCGCTGGCGCTCGGTCTCAAGGGCATCAACCTCGAGCCTGGCAGTTATGCGGAGGCGATGTATGCCGACGACCGGCGCCTCTATTCGATCTATGCCTATTGCGAAGACAAGGGCATTCCGGTGAGCGTGATGGCCGGCGGCAGCGCCGGCCCCGATCTCTCCTATACCAATCCCGTGCACATCGATCGCGTGGCGGGTGATTTTCCCGATCTGAAGCTTGCGATCACGCACGGCGCATGGCCGTGGGTGCATCAAATCCTGCACGTCGCGTATCGCCGGCCCAATATCTATCTGTCGCCGGATCAGTATCTGTGCGGCATGCCCGGGTCGGACGATTACGTTCGAGCTGCGAACGGCTTCCTGGCCGAGCGATTCCTGTTTGCCAGTTCCTATCCCTTCATCGGCGTAAAGATGTACGCGGACTGGTTCCGCGCCTTGCCCATCGAACCCGCATTGCTGCCCGGGCTGATGTACGGCAACGCGGCGCGGTTCCTGGGGCTAGCCGACTAGAATGCCCGGAGCCCTCAATCGCCGCGAATCTTGGCGGCCCGTGCGACCTGGGTGTACTTCTCCAGTTCGCTTCTGAAGAACACCGAGGTCTGTTCCGGGCTCGTTGCGACGATGTCGGCGCCGAGCGAGGCCATGCGCTCCTTCACGTCCGGCAAGGCGAGCGCCTGCACCATGGCCTGATTGAGCCGGATGACGATGTCGCGCGATGTCTTGGCGGGCACCATCGCGCCGTACCACGTGCTCATCGCATATCCGGGCACCGTCTCCGCGATGGTCGGCACATCGGGCAACACGGTCGCGCGCTTGTCCATGGTGACGGCGACCGCACGCACGCGACCGGCTCGCACGTGAGGGATGATGGGGGGCATCGTACTGAACGACGACATCAGGTGGCCACCGACCAGATCGACCGCGAGCGGACCGCCGCCCTTGTACGGAATCATCGCCAGATTGGCGCCCGTCATCATCTTGAACATCTCGCCGGCGAAGTGCTCCGGACTCGCGACCCCTGACGTGCCGTAGGTCAATTCACCCGGCTTCGCCTTCGCGAGGGCGATCACTTCCTTGACCGTGCGGGCCGGCAGAGAGGGATGCGTGGCCAGAACATTGGGCACGTTGGATACCACCGTGATGGGTGTGAGATCGCGCTCGATGTCGTAGCCGAGCTTCGAATAGACGGGCTTGCTCATGATGTGGGCAACGGACATGAACAGGATGGTATAGCCATCGGCGGGCGCGTCGGCGGCGAGCTTGGCCGCGATGTTCGCATTGGCGCCGGGGCGGTTCTCGATCACGAACTGCTGCTTGAGGCTCTCGGAGATTTTTGCGCCGACCGCACGCGCCATGATGTCCGTGCCGCCGCCCGGGGCGAACCCGACGAGGATGCGCACGGGCTTGGACGGATACTCCTGCGACCACGCTGCGGCGTTGAACGCGGCGAGCGCAACCATCAGGCCGACATGTCGTGTGAATGTCATGATCTCCTCCTGCGGCGACGCCGCGGTGTGTTGTGTCGGCCCGAGGAACGGCGAATGGGCGAGCGGCTACACTAAGCGCGCTCGTCCCGAGGTGTCAAACCGTTTCGCTCACCGGGCCGCCTTCGCCGCGAGATAGGCGACCAGATCGTCGAGGCTCACCAGCCGTGCATAGTCCGATTCGGGAATGTCGATCTGCAAGCGCTCGTGCAGCCCGACGATCAAGTTGAGGAAGTCCATGGAATCGAGATCGACCTGGTCGCGCAGCGGCGCTCGTGCATCCAGTGTTTCCAGATCCACTTCAGGCGCGATGGTCGCGAGCACTTGCGCGATCGTCGTTCGTACTTCGGCAGGGTCCATGAGGGGCTCGTTCACAGGGTGTCGGGTTGTTGCAGCAGTTCGCGGATATGGGCGAGGAACAGTGCGCCGCGATGGCCGTCGCTCACGCGATGATCGGCCGCAAGGCTCAAGCTGACCACCGGGATGAGGCGTAGCGTGTTGCCCTCCACCCAGGCGCGTCGGGTCGGCTTGCCGAAGCCCACCAGCGCGACCTGCGGCGGGTAGATCACGCCCTGCACCAGTTCCACGCCCTGCTCGCCGAGGTTGGTGAGCGTCAAGGTCGGTTCGGAGAGTTCCGAGGCGCGCAGGGAAAAAGCGCGCGTGCGCTTCACCAGGTCCGTGAGACCACGCATGATGTCGTCGAGGGGTTTGCTGTCGGTATTCATCAAGGCGGGTGCAACCAGTCCGCCCTGGCGCAGGGAAATGGCCACGCCGACGTTCACGTCCGATCTTGCCTCGAACGTACCGTCCCGGCAGAAGCCGTTCATCTCGGGATACTTGTGCGCGGCCAGCGCCGTCGCCTTGATGAACAAGGCGGCCATCAGGATGCGGGCGGTGACCGGTCGCTCGGCATTCGCTCGGGCGAGCCAATCGGTCGCCCGCTCCAGCGGGACCTCGGTCGCGAGGTAGTAGTGCGGGATCTCGCGTTTGGAGCGGGCCATTGCCGCGGCGATGGTCTGGCGCATGGCGCTTGCGCGCTCGCTGATCGGTGCCGCACCGACCGCCGCAATGGGAGGAGCCACCGCCGTGCTGGCCGCGCCGGCGCGCAGCACATCCTCGATCGTGACTGCCGCGTCCGGCCCGGTGCCGGTGAGCTTGTTCAGATCGACCCCGAGTTCTTCGGCGCGCTTGCGCGCAGCCGGGGAGATGCGCCGGCGGGCGGCGGCCGGCGGCGGAGCTGCGTGCGCTGGTGGGGCGACGCGAGGAGCTGGAGCAGACATGAGCGTTTGCGGCGGCGCCGACATGCGAGGAGGCTGCGTCGCCACCGTGGCAGGCTCGCCGTCGTCCGCGAGCCTGAGCATCGGTGTGCCGACGGGTACGTCGTCTCCCGGCTGCAGCAGCAAGTCCTGCACCGTGCCGCTGCTCCAGATCTCCACGTCGATGGCGGCCTTGGTCGTGTCGACGACGGCCACGACATCGCCTTTCTTCACCACATCGCCGGGCTTGACGCGCCATTCGAGCAGGCGCCCGCGATCCATGTCGGCGCCTAGGGAGGGCAGTTTGAACTCGCTCATCCTCGCCCCAGCATGGTTTTGACTGAGTCCACGATCCGCTGCGGCTGCGGCAGCGCGGCCTCTTCCATGTGCTTCGCGTAAGGGATCGGCACCTCGGCGCTGCAAACCCTGGAGAGCGGTGCGTCGAGATCGTAGAAAGCCTGCTCGGCCATGAGTGCCATGATCTCCGCGGCCAGGCTGCAAGTCTTCCACCCCTCGTCCACGACAACCGCCCGATGCGTGCGGCGGACACTGGCGAGGATGGTCTCCTCGTCGAGCGGACGCAGCACCCGCAGGTCGATCACCTCGGCCTCGATTCCGATGGACGCAAGCGTGTTCGCGGCCGCCAGCGTCTTCCAGAGCGTGCCGCCATAGCAGATCAACGAAACGTCGGCGCCACTGCGGCGAACGGCGGCCCGCTCGATGTCGATCTGCGGCCAGGACGACGGGCGCTCGCCCTCGAGGTTGTAGAGCAGCGCATGTTCGAAGATGACGGTCGGGTCCGGATCGTCCAGCGCAAGTGAGAGCATGCCATGCGCATCCTCTATCGTTGCCGGCGCCAGCACCTTGATGCCCGGCACATGGGCGTACCAGACCTCCAGGCTGTGCGAGTGCTGAGCGGCTAGCTGCCTGCCGGCACCGGTGGCCATGCGTATCACCACGGGAACCGAGAACTGGCCCCCGGACATGTGACGCAAGGTGGCGGCCGTATTGACGATCTGATCGAGCGCGAGGAGGCTGAAGTTCACCGTCATCACTTCGACGATGGGACGCATGCCGCCCAAGGCGGCGCCGATGCCGGCGCCGACGAAGCCCAGTTCGGACAAAGGCGCGTCCCGGATGCGTTCGGGGCCGAACTCTTCCAAGAGTCCCTTGGAGACCGCATAGCTGCCGCCGTAGCGCCCGACGTCTTCGCCGATCAGGAATACGCGCGGATCCTTGGCGAGCGCTTCACGATGGGCCTCCCGCAAGGCTTCGCGATAGCTGATGCGTGTCGGGGTGTTCATGCCGCAGGCTCCGTGAGCGTGTAGCGCAGCAGGTCGTCGGTCGATTCCAGCGTGCCTTGTTCCGCGAACTCGACTGCGCGTTGCACTTCGGCTCGCGCGTCGGCGTCGAGCTGCGGGAAGTCATCCTCGGTGAGGTCGCCTTGTGCTTTCAGACGATTGGTCAGGTTGTGGATAGGCCCGCGCTTTTTCCAGGCTTCGATCTCCGCCTTGTCGCGATAGAGGTCGGGGTCGAACATCGAATGGGCCCGATAGCGATAAGTCAGCAGTTCGAGAAAGCGCGGTCCTTCGCCCGAACGTACCGATGCGGCGGCTGCGGTAGCCGCCTCGTAGACGGCGACCACATCCATGCCGTCCACGCGCTCGCTCGGGATGCGGTAGGAGGCGGCCTTGCGCGAGAGATCCGTTTCGGATTCCGCGCGCTCGATCGCCGTGCCCATGCCGTAGCGATTGTTCTCGCAAAGAAACAGTACGGGAAGCTGCCACAACGCGGCGAGGTTCAGTGATTCGTGAAAAGCGCCCTCGGCCACGGCGCCGTCGCCGAAAAAGCAGGCCGTCACCCGATCGATGCTCTGCATCTTGTCTGCCAACGCCAAGCCGACCGCGAGCGGCAGCCCGCCGCCGACGATCGCATTGCCGCCGTAGAAGCGTGTGGCGGCATCGAACAGATGCATCGATCCGCCCCGGCCGCGGCAGCATCCTTCGAGCTTGCCGAACATTTCGGCCATGATGCTCTCCGCGGACATGCCGCGTACGAGCGCGTGACCATGCTCGCGATAGGTGGCGACGATCGAGTCCTGCTCGTTCAGAGCATGCAGCGTACCGACGGCGACTGCCTCCTCGCCGACATAGAGGTGCAGGAAGCCGCGTATCTTGCCTTGGCCGTAGAGTTCGGCGCAGGCTTCCTCGAAGCGGCGGATGCGCACCATGTCCCGCAGCAGGCTCAGACTGAGCTCGCGCGGCAACTTCACTGGCAGGAAGCCCGTGTCGCTCATGATCCCTCCAGCATGGAGGTGTCGCCCTCGGGCAGACCGAGTTCGCGCGCCTTCAGCAGGCGCCGCATGATCTTTCCGCTGCGTGTGCGTGGCAGACTCGGCAGGAAGGCGATCTCCTTGGGCGCCACGGCGGCGCCAAGCCGTTTGCGTGCATGCCCGAGCAGTTCGAGTCGCAGGGCGTCGCTGGCTTCGAATCCAGCTCGCAACGAGACGAAGGCTTTGACGACTTCGCCCGACATCGGATCGGGCTTGCCGATCACGCCGGCTTCGGCGACTGCGGGATGCTCCATCAGCGCGCTCTCGACTTCGAACGGTCCGATGAGATGGCCTGCCGACTTGATGACATCGTCACTGCGACCGACGAACCAGAAGTAGCCGTCGGCATCGCGCTTGGCCAGATCGCCCGTCAGATACCAATCGCCGTCGAAGCATGTCCGGTACCGCTCGTCCTGGCCCAGGTAGCCGCGGAACATCGAGGGCCAGCCCTTGCGCAGGGCAAGCTCGCCCTCGGTGTCCGGTGTTTCGATGACCTCCAGTCGGCCATCGGCGGTCTTGCGCACGATGCCGGCTTCCACGCCGGGAAGCGGTCGGCCCATGGAGCCGGGCTTGATGTCCATGGCCGGGGTGTTGCCGATCATGATGCCGCCGGTTTCGGTCTGCCACCAGTTGTCGTGGATGGGTAAACCCAGCGCGTCCTTGCCCCACCAAACCGCCTCGGGGTTCAGCGGCTCGCCCACGCTGGCGATGAAGCGCAGCTGCGGGAAGCGGTAGCCACGGGCCATCTCGACACCGGCTTTCATCAGCATGCGGATCGCGGTCGGTGCTGTGTACCAGACGCTCACGGCTTCGTCTTGCAGGATGCGGTACCAGCGCTCGGCATCGAAATCGGCCTCGTCGATGATGCTCGTCACTCCGTGCAGGAGCGGTGCGATGATTCCGTAGGATGTGCCGGTCACCCAGCCCGGATCGGCCGTGCACCAGTAGATGTCCTCCGGATGCAGGTCCAGTGCATAGCGGCCGGTGGCGAAGTGAGTGACGACCGCGCCATGCACATGTACTGCGCCCTTCGGGGTGCCCGTCGTGCCGCTGGTGAAGTGCAGCAGCGCCATGTCGTCTTCGGTGGTGGGCTCGGTGGCGAAGACGTCGGCAGCGCAGGCCAGTGCCTCGCCGAAGTCGACGGTGCCGGACGGGACGGTTGCCGTGGGCGCATCCGGTACCACCAGCACGTGACGCAACGCCGGGACTGCGTCGCGGATGGCCGCCACCTTGCGCTGGTAGAGCGAAGTGGTCGTCACCAGGACGCGCGCATCGCCCAGGGCGAGCCGGGTCTTGATCGGTTCCGGACCGAAGGCGGAGAACAAGGGCGAGACGACCGCGCCGGCCTTCAGGGCGCCCAGCGCCGCGATGTAGAGTTCGGGAATGCGTGCGCAAAGCAGGAAGACCCTTTCGCCCTTGCGCACGCCGAGGGCTCGCAGCGTGTTGGCGAACTTGTTCGCCGACCGCGTCAGTTCGGCATAGGTGATGTCGCGACGGTGGCCGCGGCGGTCGAGATGCCTGAGCGCGACATGGGTTGCGCGCAGACCGTTCGCATGGCGGTCCAGAGCCTCGTGCGCGATGTTGATCCCGCCGCCCGGGAGTCCCTGCAGTTCGGCGCGAGCTTGAGACCATGTAAAGTTCGCTGCCGCCGCTGCATCGAGGTTGGGCGGCAGGCGCAGGTCGCCAGCCGACTTGCGTATGATCGACGTCCGCATTCGTCTTTCCTCGTCCACCTGATCCATTCAGTGTACGGAGGGACGCGAGAGGCGGGTTGACTCAGGTCAATCGGTCTCGAATGCCGCGGGTGATGCGCACGACGCCAGTCAGAAGCCGTACAGGACCGCGGGATTGTCCACCAGCACCTGTTTGCGCAGCGCGGTGTCGGGTATCCAGTCCGACAGGACGTCGCACAGGTCGCCGTCGTTGGGCATCGAACCCTTCATCATGACGTGGGGCCAGTCGCTGCCCCATACCAGGCGCTCGGGCGCCGCCCGCAAGAGTTCACGAGCGAACGGCACGGTATCCGGGTAGGGCAGGGCCTGGCTCGAGATGCGATAAGGTCCGGTCAACTTGACCCAGGCGCGACCCGCGCGCATCAGCCTGAGCAGTGCTTGGAAGCCCGGATCCTCCACACCCTTTTCGGTCCGCAGATAACCCAGATGACCGAGCACGACTTCGACCGGAAGATCGGCGAATGCCCGGTCCATATCGGGGAATTCGTCGGCGTGCATGAGTAGTTCGATGTGCCAGCCGAAAGGAGCGATCTTTCGCGCCAGGCGCTGCAGCATAGCGAGCGGCAGTTTGCCTTTGTCAGTCGCGATGTCGACGATGTTGCAGCGAAGGCCGCGCACGCCGGCCGCGTGCATGCGCTCGAGCTGCGCTGCATCCACGCTTTCATCCACTACCGCGACACCGCGAAAGCTCGGGCCGGCGGCGTCGAGGGCGTCCAACAAGGCCGTGTTGTCGCAGCCGTAGACACTCGGCTGCACCAGGACCGCCCGCTGCGCGCCGAGCGTGTCGAGCATGTGACGATAGGCGGGCAACAGGCAGTCGGGCGGGGTGTAGACGCGGCCCGACCAATAGGGATAGCGCTCTTGCGGGCCGCATATGTGGGCGTGACAGTCGCAAGAGAGAGGCGGCAGCGCGAGCCGGGGTTTGCGCGGATGGGCATCGGGCGCGGCACACTGCGGTGGCTCTGCGCCGCTGATGCCGTTATCGACAGAGGACATGGCAGCGGCCTGCTTGACGATGGAACAAGCAGTCTAGCAGACGCGCCCCCGGGCTCGAGCCCGATCGCGGCAGCGCCCCCTGTGATAGTCTCGAGCCACGGCGAAAGTCGCCGACGTTCCGTCGGCGGCCATGGTTTACCCGAGCGAGGATGCGATGAACAGCACGGAAATCCAGGTCCTGAGCGCGGGCGCAGTCAAGACCGGCGTGCGCGCGGCTGCGGACGCGTTTCGCGATCAAGGGCTCGGCAATGTCGCGCTGCGGTTCGCGACCGCGCCTACCCTGCGCGCGCAGGTGATCGAAGGCGCAAGTGCCGATGTGATCATCGTGCCGCCTCCGGGCATGAGCACAATCTCCGAGTCGGGAAAAATCGACAATGCGTCGCGGGTGATGCTCGGGTGCGTCGGTGCCGGCGTCGCCGTTCGCGACGGAGCACCGGTGCCGGCCATCGATTCGGTCGACAGCATCAAGCAGGCGCTCGTCGAGGCCGATTCGATCGCCTACAACAAGGCATCCACCGGGCTCTACATCGAGGCTTTGTTTGCCCGGCTCGGTATCGCGGAAGCGTTGGCGGAGAAGGTCGCGCGCCAGGACAACGGTGCCGCGGTCATGACGCACTTGTTGCAGCACCCCGGTCGGGCGATCGGCTTCGGCGCCATCACGGAGATCCTGGTGTTCGCCGACAAGGGCGTGCGCTACGTCGGTCCCTTGCCGGCCGAGATACAAAACTACACGTGCTACGAGGCGGCCGTCATGCGCAAGGCCAACTGCCTGGAAGGGGCGCAAGCGTTCGTGGCGTTCCTGGGCAGCCCGCAAGGCAGACGCCTGCTCGAACAATGCGGCATCGAACCCCCTGTCCGGCCCTGAGGTCGGACGGGGTGTTCGAGCCGTTACTCAGCGCTTGAGTTCGAGGATCTCGAAGCCGGCATACCGGTCGACGATGTAGATCAGCCCACGGTCGTCGAGCGTGACATCGTTGGTTTGCGGTGCCGCCTTGCCCGGAGCCGGCTGCGGGATGTAGTAACCCACTTCTTCGGGCGCCGTCGGATCGGCCACATCGACCACCCGCAGTCCGCCTGCGAACCAGGCGCAATAGACCAGGGTGTCCTGCATGAATTCCTGAAACTGATGGGCCCCGAAGCGCCCGGGCGCGGCCCGGCTCCAGGGCGAATCCAGTTCGCTCACCTCGTAGATCGCCAGCGCCTGGATGTTGCTGTAGTCGGTCACGTCGAGCACCCACAGGCAGCCGTGGGGCCGGCCTCGGCGGCGTGCCATTTCCTCGGCGCTGTGGGCGTGATCCTCCTCGTCGATGGCCAGGGCGATCTTGCGGCCCTTGAGCAGTTTCGGTACGGGCATGAAAGTGTGGGAAGGCTCGGGGAACGGCGGGTGGTAGTTGTAGGCGCCTACCGTGCGCGGATTGCGTATGTCTTTGACATCGATGATGCGCACCCCGCCATGCCAGACCCCCGCCCACATCTCGTCGCCGAAGCGCAGGGCGTGATGCAGCCGATGCTGACGTCCGGGCCAACTGGGTTTCTCCCCGCCTTCGATGTGCTGCCCCGGCAGCCACCAGCGCGACACTTCCTCGGGCTTGGCCGGATTAGCGATATCGTAAGTGACGAGAATGTTGCCGACGTATCCGGGCATCTCGGTGGAGATGTAGGCGTAGTTGGCATCCATGTCGAAGCGGTGCACGCCGATGCCATGGGTCTTGTGATGCACGATCTGCCTGGGCTTGGTGCGATCGGAGACGTCGTAGACGCGGAAGCCGCCGAGCTTGTAAGGCTGCTTCTCGGCGGCTTCGACCGCAGGTATGTCCGACTCGGCAACGCCGAGCTTGGCTGCGATCTCCGCGTGTGTCGGATCGCGGCCGAGTTCCGCGCGCAGGCGCACACGCAGCCCCGGCAGTTCGTCGGCCTTGCGGCCGATGCCCGTCATGTTGCGCTCGTGATTCACGATCATGATGTCGCCGATGACCCGGGCCTTGTGGCTGTGCGAATCGGGATCGTCCAGAAAGACTTGCGACAGCAGGCGCGGATTGCGCGGATCCGAGATGTCGAGGATCGAGGTGCCCAGGCGCTGCTTGTTGGTGATATGGCCGATGTAGCAGTAGTTTCCGGCGACGTATACCTGCCCGGCGCCAGGCAGGTCGAGGTGGGACAGTCGTGTCACGTTGTGCGAAAGCGGCATGCTTTGCTTGACTGCAGCCATGGTTTCCTCCGGTGTGATCGTCCGCGCAGTCTACCCCAGGGATCGACACGGGTGGCGAGGTTCGAATTGTGTCCGTGAGAGCCGCCTTTTTTTGGCACAATCGGGTCATAAGCGCAGGCCTGCGTGCGACGCAGCGCTGCGCACCCTTCCTGGAGAAAGGTCATCATCATGGCAGCCACGCGTAAACGCCCCGAGGACTTGCGCAGTCATCGCTGGTACGGGGTCAAGGATCTGCGCTCGTTCGGTCATCGGTCGCGCACTCTGCAGATGGGCTTCGCCCGGGAGGACTTCGCCGGCAAGCCGGTCATCGGCATCGTGAACACCTGGAGCGACATCAATCCGTGCCACTACCACTTCAAGCAGCGCGTGGAAGAGGTCAAGCGAGGCATCTGGCAAGCGGGCGGATTTCCGCTCGAACTGCCCGCCATCACGCTCGCCGAGCCGTTCCAGAAGCCGACGACGATGATGTACCGCAACCTGCTCGCCATGGATACCGAAGAACTTCTGCGCTCCTATCCGGTGGACGGTGCGGTGCTGATGGGGGGGTGCGACAAGACTACGCCGGCCCTCATCATGGGTGCGACCAGCATGAACCTGCCCGCGATCTATATGCCCGCGGGGCCGATGCTGCGCGGCAACTGGCACGGGGAGTTTCTCGGTTCCGGCACCGATTCGTGGAAGTACTGGGCCGAACTGCGCGCAGGCAACATCGACGAGCGCGACTGGCAGGAAGTCGAGGAAGGCATCGCGCGCTCGCCCGGGCATTGCATGGTGATGGGTACGGCATCCACGATGACCTCGGTCGCCGAGACCTTGGGTCTGGCCTTGCCCGGCGCGGCCTCCATTCCGGCAGCCGACGCCAATCATGGTCGCATGGCCACGGCGTGCGGACGACGCATCGTCGACATGGTGTGGGAGGATCTCAAGCCGCGCGACATATTGACGGCCGATGCCTTCGACAACGCGATTACTGCGATCCACGCCTTGTCGGGCTCTACCAACGCGCTTATTCACTTGATCGCGATGGCCGGGCGCGCGGGCGTTGCGCTCGATCTGGAACGCTTCGACGCACTCTCGCGCACGACGCCGGTGCTTGCCAATATCCGGCCCGCCGGCAAATTCCTCATGGAGGATTTCTACTATGCCGGCGGACTGCGCGCTTTGCTGGCGCAACTGCGCGACCTGCTGGTGCTCGGCTGCATGACGGCCAACGGCAAGACGTTGGGCGAGAATATCGAGAGTGCGCGCATCTACAATCCCGAGGTCATCCGCACGCGCGAGAATCCTTTGAGCCCGAGCGGCGGCCTGGCCGTGCTGCGCGGTAATCTCGCGCCCGATGGCGCCGTCATCAAGCCGACTGCCGCCGAGCCGCATCTGCACAAGCACACAGGCCCGGCCGTGGTCTTCAAGAGCTACGACGACATGAACGAGCGCATCGATGACGAGTCGCTGCCGATCGACGAGCATTCGGTGATCGTGTTGCAGCATGCCGGGCCGCTGGCTGCCGGCATGCCGGAGTGGGGCCAGCTGCCCATCCCGAAGAAGCTGCTCAAGCGAGGCGTGCGCGACATGCTCAGGATCTCCGATGCGCGCATGAGCGGCACCTCGTATGGCGCTTGTGTGCTGCACGTCGCTCCCGAGGCGTTCGTGGGCGCCCCTCTGGCGCTGGTGCGGGACGGCGATCTGATCGAGATCGATGTCGAGGCCCGTCGCCTGCATCTGCATGTCGACGATGCGGAGCTCGCGCGCAGGCGCAGCGAATGGCGCGAGCCGCCGCAGAAGTACAAGCGCGGCTTCGGCGCGCTCTATGCGCAGCACGTCACCCAGGCCGACAAGGGCTGCGATTTCGATTTCCTGGAAGGCACGGCGGAGACGCCAGAGCCGGATATACACTGATGACGCAGCGGCGATCGTGAAGCGCAAGTTCGATGGGAGCCGCTGGCTTTCTCGCTGGGTGCTGTGCTTGCTGCTGTTCGGTTTCGTGCGCCCGGGCCTTGCGGCGGACATCCGAGTGCTGTGCCCCAACGCTTTGCGTGAGCCCGTCCTGGAATTGGCGCGTTCGTTCGCCCGCAGTACCGGCCATCGGGTCGAGTTCGTCTTTGCGAGCGCAGGTGCGATCCACAAGCGCATCGCGCATGGGGAGCGGGCAGACGTCGCGATCGGCAGCGCCCAAGGCATCGAGGCGCTGGTGAAGCTCGGTCCCGGCACGGCAGGCACTCAGGCCGTCATCGCGCGATCGACACTCGCAATCGCGATCCCCTCGGGCGCACCGGCGATCGACGCGAGTGATCGCGACGAGGTCGTGCGCGCGCTCAGAGCGGCCCGTACGATCGGTGTGCCCGACGCGCGCTTGGGGGCTCCCGGCGCCGCTCACGTGGCCGAACTGCTGGAGGGGCTGCAATTGGCAGCCGAACTGCAGTCGCGCCTGCGCGGGCTGTCCGACGGGCGGGATGCGGGCAAGCGCCTCGCGGCCGGCGACATGGCGTTGGCGCTGGCGCCCATGAGTGATCTGGTCGGCATTGTCGGGGTGAGCGTCATCGGGCCGATCACCGCGGCGGCGACCCGGGCGACCGTGTATGCAGCAATGGTGCCGAAGACCGCAAGTCAGCCCGAACTCGGACGCAGCTTCATCGAGCATCTGCGCGGCGTCGAAGCAGCCAAGAGCCTGCGTCGGGCGGGCTATCTGCAGGCGGAGTGACCGAAGGCCTGTGATTGATATTCTGGAGCATCTCGTTGCGGGCTAGAGCCATCGCCGGTGTGATCGTCACGATCATTGGACTACTGACTTTTCTTGCGCCGCCGCCTGAAGGCGTCGCTCCGAGCGTCATGCAGGGGGCCGGACTGGTCGTGTTCGCCATCGGCATGTGGGCGACGCAGGCGCTCCCCGAGCACATCACCGGACTCGTGTTTCTGTTGCTGGTCGTGCTCACGCAGGTGGCGCCGGCGAACGTTGCCTTCTCAGGTTTCACCTCGGGTACGTTGTGGCTCGTGCTGGGCGGACTGTTCATCGCCGAAGCGGTGCGTTCGACGGCTCTGGGTGAGCGCTTCGCGTTGGCATTGCTCGGCCGTTTCACGGGTTCTTATCCGCTGTTGGTGAGCGCGGTGGTGATCGTGGCCACCTTGCTTTGTTTCGTCATGCCGGCGACGCTGGGAAGAGTGCTGCTGCTGATCCCCATCGTCATGGGCTTGTCGCGCCGCCTCGGTATCGCACCCGGCAGCCCCGCGTACACCGGGCTCATGCTGGCGGCGATCGTGAGCACCTTCCAGCTCGGCACCGGCATTCTTCCGGCCAATGCGCCGAATCTCGTCCTGGCCGGTGCGGCCGAGGCGCTCTATGGCATCCATCTGGATTACGGCGAGTACCTTCTTGCACAATTTCCCGTACTGGGCCTGATCAAGATGCCGATCATCGTGGCGGTTACCTGCTGGATGTTTCCGGCGCGCATCGGCGGCGATGCGATCGAGCAGAACAGCGCGCCGATGAGTGCGAAAGAATGGCGCCTGGCGGTCATCCTGCTGGTGGCTTTGGCCTTCTGGGCGACAGATGTCGTCCATGGCATACGACCTGGCTGGATCGCGCTCGCCGCCGGTCTGATCGTGATCATGCCGGGGATCGGCGTGATGCCGGTGTCGACGTTCAACGACACGATCAAGTTCGGTCCTTTTTTCTATATCGGAGCGGTCTTGGGGCTGGGTGCCGTGATGACCCATACCGGCACCAGCGCGGCCTTGGGCGATCTGTTGCTGCCGGCGCTTGCTTTGGCGCCGGGCGATGACTTCCGCAACTTTCTGCTGCTTGCGTTCGCTGCCACGGCCGCGTGCATGATTACGACCAATCCTGCTCAGCCCGGACTGCTGGCACCGCTCGCGCAGCAGATCGCCGAGGCGACCGGCTGGCCGCTGAATTCGGCTTTGATGACCGCCGCGCTCGGTTTCTCCAATGTCCTGTTGCCGTATGCGGTGCCGCCGCTCGTGGTCGGAATGCAGATTGCCGGTATAGGTCTGCGCGATGGCGCTCGCTATACTCTGATGCTGGCTGTTCTCAGCCTGTCGGTTCTCATGCCGCTCAACTACTTGTGGTGGCGCGCGATCGGATATTTCGGTTGACCCCAATCGCTGCCGTGGCCACTGTGTCGCCGCCCATCCACTTTCCCGGGATACGCCAATGAGCCAACTCTTCACGCCGATCACCGTGGGGGGCATCGAGATGCCCAACAGGGTGACCGTTTCGCCCATGTGCCAGTACAGCGCCCGCGAAGGCAGCATGACGGACTGGCATTTGCAACACCTGATGGGTCTGGCGCTCTCCGGTGCCGGTCAGGTCACGGTCGAAGCGACGCATGTTTCCCCCGAGGGGCGGATCACGCCCGGCTGCGTGGGCTTGTGGTCGGACGAGAACGAGGCAGCGATGAAGCGCGTGGTCGATGCCTGTCGATCAGTATCGTCGGCGAAGCTGTCGTTGCAACTTGCCCACGCGGGGCGCAAAGGTTCGGCGCAAAGGCCTTGGGAGGGCGGCAGCGCGTTGTCCGTCGCAGAGGGGGCATGGCAGACGGTGGCGCCCTCCGCGATGGCACTTGCACCCGGATGGCATACGCCCGTCGCTCTCGACGAGCCTTCGATGGGCCGCATCCGGGACGCCTTCGTGCAAGCCGCCGAGCGAGCGCTGCGTATGGGCTTCGACATGATCGAAGTACATTCGGCGCATGGTTACCTGCTCAACGAGTTTCTCTCGCCCCTGGCGAACAAGCGCGCCGATCGGTACGGGGGCAACTTGGAGAACCGGATGCGATTTCCGCTGGAGGTTTTCGCAGCGGTTCGTGCGGTCTGGCCGAAGGAACGTGCCCTCGGCGCTCGCATTCCGGGCTCGGACTACGTCGCAGGCGCCTGGGACGTGGACGACGCGGTCACGTATGCAGCCGCTTTGGGCGCTCGGGGCTGCGATTTCGTGACTGTATCCGGAGGCGGGGTGGTTCTGGACGCGAAAGTGCCGATCGGACCAGGGTATCAGGTGCCTTTCGCGCACGCGGTAAAGCAGGCAACCGGCATGATCACCGGGGCTGTCGGCCTGATTACCGAAGCGCGGCAGGCCGAGGAGATACTGGCGCAGGGGCGGGCCGATTATGTGGCCATCGCGCGGGCGTTCTTGTTCAACCCGCGATGGGCGTGGCACGCGGCCATCGAACTCGGGGATGCCATCCGCTTCGCGCCCCAGTACGCACGCTGTCATCCCAAGGCGTGGCCGCCGGCGAAGGATCTGACGAGCGCTTGAGTTCTCTCAGTGGCCCGCATCTCCCCGGCGGCTGGACAGCCGGGTGCGGGTCTTGGGCTGTTCGTTGAACACCACGCGGCCCAGAGCGATGATTCCCCACGCGGCCCAGAGGGCGAACCAAGTGGCCACGGCGGCCGGCACCTGGCTCCACGCGTGCCTGATCCCGGATGCTTCCTGCGTGAATTCCAGCATCAAACCCAGGCTGCCGAGGATGCCCAGAACCAGGGCGATCCCAGCAAGAGCCTGATACTGCCGCCTGCGACGCGAACTCCACGAAAGGGTGGCCAGCGGGGCGCCGACGAGGCCGACGACTGAAAAAAGCAGGGATGACGCCCAACCGTTGTTGCCGGAGGCAAGCAACGCGCCCAAGGCCAGTCCGCACGCCCCGAGCACGATGCCGATGACCAGCAGGAGCGCACTTACCGTTCGGGATGCCATGCCGGCTCCTCGTTCGTCATTCGGGTTTGATGCCTGCGCTGCGCACGACCTTGTTCCACTTCGCGATCTCCTCTTTCACCAGAGCAGCGAACGCTGCCGGCGAGTTGGTGGCAGCCTCGGCGCCCAGTGCCGTCATGCGGTCCTGCACGTCCTTGCTGCTCATGCTGGTTACGGTCGCGGTGTGCAGTCGCTTGACGATTGCTCCCGGCGTAGCGGCCGGAGCGAACAGGCCATACCAGGTCTGGACTACGTAGCCGGGTACCGACTCCCCAATGGCGGGTATCTCGGGCGCTGCGATCAACCGCTTGGGGCTGGTGACGCCGAGCGCGCGCAATTTGCCACTTCGCGCATGGGGCAAGGCGCCGCTAACTCCTGTGATCAGCATCTGTACCTGTCCGCCGATGACGTCACTCAGGGCCGGCGCCGCGCCCTTGTAGGGAACGTGCACGATATCGATTGCCGTCATCGACTTGAACAGTTCGGCGCAGAGATGCGCTGTGGAGCCTGTGCCGGAGGAGGCGAAGTTGATCTCGCCGGGGCGGCTCTTGGCAATTGCGACAAGGTCTGGAACAGACTTGGCGGGGAGGGCGGGATGCACCACCAAGAGAAGCGCGGCGGTCGCAACCAAACTGATTGGCGCGAGGTCGCGCGCAGGATCCAGCGGCATCTTGCGGTAAAGCGCGGGATTCACGGCGATATTGCCGTTCGCTCCCATGAGCAGGGTATATCCATCCGGACTGGCTCGCGCAACGATGTCGCCCGCGATGTTGCCGTTGGCGCCTGCGCGGTTGTCGACGACGAACTGGGTCGACAGTTGCTCGGATAGCTTTTGCGCGGTGACTCGACCAACGATGTCTACCGGTCCTCCCGCAGGATACGGGATGACCAATCGAACCGGACGCTCGGGATAGCTTTGGGCAGCGGCCGGGAAGGCCGCCAGGGCGAGGCATGACAGCGTCAAGAAATAGGTGCGCGCCATAGATGAACTTGCTGCGAAATGACGAGCCTTGATAAGCCGAGGCGCGGCGGATGTCAAGCACTACCCGGTCAGGCAGTCCGACGATCGGGGTGCCGTTTCGGCGCTGACGCCTCGGGCGCCGCGCGAGGATGGCTCGTCAGTCGAGCAGTCGCAGCGACGAATCAGCGTGCCGGTGGCGGAGGCGGCGAATATGTGCCGGGCGCTGGCGGCGGCGCATAGGCGCCTGGCGCCGGCGGGGGGGCATAGGAGGGTGCCTGAGGTGAGGACGTGAACCGTCCGGAAACCGGAACCTTGTGCCCCTTGGCGTACATGCATTGGGTGTAACCGATGTCGTAGCGCTGCTGTATCGTGCGTCCCGAGGAGTCGGCCGCACCCGCGCCAGCCACGGTGCCGAACAGCAGGCCGGTTCCCGCACCCACCCCTGCGCCGCGACTGCCGCCCATGGCCGCTCCGGCCACCGCGCCTACTGCGGTGCCGATCGCTGCACTCTTCACGTTGCTGTCGATGGCCGCCTGCTGCGCACCGGGACCGCCGACACTCTGCGCCGCGTAATTGCGGCACTCGTAGTCGTCCGCGCGGAACTGATCGAAGCTCATCCGGGTGCCCGGCAAGGCCATGACGCTCGGACCGGTGGGAAACGTCGCGCAGCCGGTGGTTAACAGCGCGGCGGCGATGAGCGAAACATAACGTCGTCGAATGTTCAAGTCGGTGCCCTCTTTAGCGGCTCACAGCGCGTGCTGGCACGCGCTCCCAAGGTTGCGCGCATTCCTTGACGTAGGGGTGGTAGGTGTCGGAGTCACGACAGTAATACCAATAAGGCGAAGTCTGGGTAGCCGTCGATCCGGCGGCGGACGCGGGTGACGGCGTCTGGTCGCCGCGCTCGATATATACCGGCGGCTCTCGCGGGACGATGACCGTCGGCACATGGACGGGGTAAGGATACGGGTACGTCGGCGCAGGATAGAACAATGGGGCGCCGAGCATGACGCCGAATTGGACGCGCGACCCGCCATGGCCGTGATAGTGACGATGGCCTCTGTCCGCCGTGACGGCTGCGCTCGCCGTCGCCAAGCCCAGCGCCAACGTCGTCAATGCAAGGTACTTTCGCTTGTTCATCGCTGCCTCACTGCTCGCTGCGCTGGCCTGAGTGACGCCGATCTGTCGGCCAAGCAGATATCGCATCGGCTCATAGAGCGGCCACGCCGGAGGGGTCGTAAAAGCCGAGCCTAGCCGCACCCCTAGCTTTCCGCAATTATTATGCGCGTGCGTGCGGCAAGCGCGCTCGAGCAAGTCGTAACACTTTGTAAGTCAGCCGCGCGATCATGGATGGGTCGCTTGCTCGTCGAATGGTGGCGCGAATGACGGCAGGGGTGCAAGCGCCGCCCGGTCGTCGATGAAGGAATGCACCCGGCGTGCGGCCTCGACTGCGAAAGTGATTCAGGCAGCCTGCCCGACGGCCAAGGTGGATGCTGTCGGCGAACGTGGCAGGGCGTGCGTGGCGTCGCGCGTGATTCGCGATGCTTGCTGCTTGCCGGTCTTGTAGTAAAACGATAATTCCAATAATATGGAAACATGAAAGAAAACGCTGCCATCACCGCACTTGCCGCGCTCGCCCAGGCGCAGCGACTTCGCATCTTCCGCGCCTTGGTGGGAGCGGGCCCGCGTGGACTTACGCCGGGTACGTTGTCCGCAATGCTCGACGTGCCGGCCTCGACGCTTTCCTTCCATCTCAAAGAGCTGCTGCACGCCGGCCTCGTGTCACAGGAACGAGACGGACGCAATCTCCTTTATCGTCCGTCGATCGATCAGATGAATGGCTTGGTGGATTACCTCACCGCGCACTGCTGTCACGGCGAGCCGTGCGAGCGGGGCGTTACCAAGCGCCGCAACACATGTTGAACGGGAGCAAGAGATGAAACGCTTTCATGTCCATATGCATGTCCAGGATCTTCAACGCAGCATCGGGTTCTACTCGCAGCTGTTTGGCGCCGAACCTTCCAGGGTGGAATCCGACTACGCGAAGTGGATGCTCGATGATCCGGCAGTCAACTTCGCGATCTCGACCCGTGGCTCGCAGCCCGGGATCGATCATCTGGGCTTTCAGGTCGACGACGAAGCGGAACTCGCGAGCATTAAGGCCCGTGCCGCGGCCGCCGACATGCACCTGCTCGACGAAGGGGAAACCACCTGCTGCTACGCACGCAGCGAGAAGCACTGGGTGACCGATCCCCAGGGGGTCGCGTGGGAACACTTTCATACCCTCGAGGCCATCCCGGTGTTCCGTGAGGCGCAGGCGAGCGAGGGAGCAAAGCCGGCGTGTTGTGCACCCGAGTCGATCCCCGCCGTCTCGCAGGCCGCGGCAACTGCCTCCTCCACCGAGCCTGGCTGCAGCCCCAAACCTCGCGGCAAGCCGCTGGGCATCAAGGTCACCGCAGGGCCTCCGAAAACCTCGTGCTGCTGAACGACTGCTCGTGCAGTGGCCAAGACCGACGGCACGCCTGATCTTCGTGTCCCGCGGTACACCCAGGCGATCATGACTGTCCATGCACTGATTCTTTGCACGCACAACTCCGCGCGCAGCGTCCTGGCCGAAGGGATGCTCAATCACCTCGCTCAGATGGCGGGCCGAAATATCCGGGCTTGCAGCGCCGGCAGCGCACCCAGTGGGCGCATCAACCCGCTGGCGCTCGAGGTGCTGCGCAACGCCGGTGTGGATGTCGCCGGCTTTCGCAGCAAGAGCTGGGAGGAATTCGTCGATTCGAACGGGCCGCCGCTCTCGATCGTGATCACGGTTTGCGACGCGGCCGCGGCAGAAGTCTGCCCTGCGTTCGTAGGCTATTCAGGCGCGGCGCCGGTGAAAGTCCACTGGGGCTATCCGGATCCGTCGCATGCCGAAGGGGGCGAGGAGGGCAAGCGTCGCGCCTTCGAACTGACACGTCAGGCGCTCGGTTATCGCATGCTGCAGTTGCTGGCCTTGCCGCTCGACACGATGGACGATGTCGCGCTACAGGCCGCCTTGACCAGAATCGGGCGCAGCTAGGGAGCGATCGGCGCGGACGATCGAAAAACGCGCGCGAACCCTTGCGGGGATGCGCAGGAACAAGAAGAAGACATGGGACTTTTCGAACGATATCTGACGTTGTGGGTCGCCTTGGGAATCGCGGTCGGCGTGGGCCTCGGCTTGATCGTCCCTGCGGCGTTTCAGGCAGTGGCCGCGCTGGAGATTGCTCACGTCAATCTGGTGGTCGCCGTTTTCATCTGGGTAATGATCTATCCCATGATGATTCAAATCGACTGGAGCGCCATCAAGGATGTAGGACGAAAGCCGCGCGGCCTGATGCTGACGCTAGTCGTGAACTGGCTGATCAAGCCTTTCACGATGGCGCTGCTCGGTGTCTTGTTCTTCAATTATTTGTTTGCCCCGTGGGTGGATCCTCGTTCGGCGAGCGAATACATCGCCGGGATGATCCTGCTCGGGGTGGCGCCGTGTACGGCGATGGTGTTCGTCTGGAGCCAACTGGTGAAGGGCGATGCGAACTACACGCTGGTACAAGTGTCGGTCAACGACATCATCATGGTGTTCGCCTTCGCGCCCATTGCCGCTTTCCTGCTCGGCGTCACCGATATCTCCGTGCCCTGGCAGACGCTGGTGCTCTCGACCGTGCTGTACGTCGTGCTGCCCTTGCTCGCAGGAATGGCCACGCGATACATGCTGGCGAGGCGGTCTGGCGGCGCCATTGGTGCGTTCGTCGCCAAGCTCAAGCCATGGTCGGTGATCGGGCTGATCGCTACGGTGGTTCTGCTCTTTGGCTTCCAGGCGCGCACCATCGTGGCTCAGCCGCTCGTGATCGGCATGATCGCGATTCCGCTGGTGCTGCAAAGCTACGGCATTTTCGCGGTCGGCTGGTGGGGTGCGCGACTGCTCAAACTGCCGCACGCCATTGCGGGGCCAGCCTGCTTGATCGGCACTTCGAACTTCTTCGAACTCGCCGTCGCGGTTGCGATTTCGCTGTTCGGATTGCAATCTGGCGCTGCGTTGGCGACCGTGGTGGGCGTACTGGTCGAGGTGCCCGTCATGCTGTCGCTGGTGTGGGTGGTGAACCGTTCAGGTCGACGATTCACGGGTGTGGGCGAGTGATGACATCGATCGCGACGGTGCCGAAAGCAGCCTGAGCGGCATCGAGTCTGCCAAGGACGGCAGCGGTGCGCGTCAGGGCTTCAAAGGACCAAGCCGGTACTTGGCCAACAAAGTGTCGGCATAGGGGGAGTGGGCGCGCCCGACGTTTTTCGTCTCGTAGGCTCGGGTCGCGTCGGTTCCGCAGGACGGCAGTATGACTTGCGGCGGTGTCGGATGCTGCGGCAGGTAGGTGGTGAAGTCGTAGACTTGTCCGCGGATGGCCATCCAACAATCTTCCGGACGATTGTGTTTCGCCACTTCCGCGAGCGTGTGACCGGGCGCTGCCGACAACGCGGGTGCCGGACGATCGCTGCCGCCACCGACCCAAAGCCAGGCCACTGCGATCCAGAACGAGGCGGTCGATGCCAAAAAGAGCAGCCGGGTCATCATCGGAAATCGAACTTTTCGCTATGAATACGGTTTGCGCTTAGGCCACGACGCCGCAGCGCTGACCGCGCCGTCGCAATCATACCAGGGGGACCACAGAGATAAACTTCGGGTACCGGCGCGAGCTCGATCCGCGCCAGCACGTGCTCGAGTATCGCTGTGTCGTCGCTTCCGGCTTGAGCCAACAAGGTCAGTCGAGGATGCGTTGCACGATACGCTTGCAATTCGTCCAGATAGGCGGCTTCCTGCTCGCTGCGGTAGAGATAGATGAACTGAGTCGGCCCTTGCAAGGCGTCCGCGCGAACGACCCCCATGAAAGCAGCGATCCCGATGCCGCCCGCGATCCACAGCTCGGGCCCGGCAGGCCGATCTTGCATGAATGTGCCGAACGGGCCTTGCACGCGGGCAGCGACCCCGGCCCGGAGGGACTGGATGTTTTGCGTACAATCACCGAGTGCCTTGATGGTGAGCGTGAGTTGACCTTGCTGTCCGATACCACTGACGCTGAACGGGTGGTACTCCCCGCAACCTTGGAAACGAGGGCCTTCGAAGAAGGCCAGCAGTACGAACTGTCCCGGCAAAACCTGCAGCGGCGCGGCGAGCGGCCGCAGCGTCACCTCCGTGATTCGGTCAGCCGGTTGCGACACCGCTTCGACCTCGTAAGGGCGGGCGCTCTTGCCCAAGTCGGCACGCAGTAGTCGCCAGCCCAGGCCAAGGGCCGCGGGTGGTACCAGCAACCACAGTGCGGCAGTGGTACCCGCAGCAGCATAGACGTGGCCGAGCACCAGCAGCACCGAGACTCCGAGCGTAGCGTGCAGTCGACGCCAAAGGGCATAGGGCAACCGCATCGCGAAGGTCGCGCCGAGACCGATCATGAGGCCGATCGTGCCCGCCCAGCCCAAAATGCCCGTGGTGCCCTGCGAGGCGGACGCGAACCTCTGCCATGCCGCGACTGAATCCGATGCGAGGAACGGCACGGCGAGTGCGAGCGGATGCGCGAGCGCCAGGGCGTAACCGATCGTGCCGAGCGCATGATGCCAGCGATACATGCGTTCCAGACCGCCGAACCAGCTCGCGAAGCCTGGCTCGCGAACCATGAGCAGCAGACTCGCGCAGATCAATCCGCTTCCCAGCCACGCCAATGCGGCGGAGAGTTCGATGCCCTGGGTGCCGAGCGTGGCGAAGTGCGCTGCGGCAGGCAGCATGCCGATCAGCAGTGCGAGGGCCGGTCCTGCGGGTGAGGCGCGAGCCATGATCCGGAGGTCGCTTATCGGCCCGTGAAGCGCGGGCGGCGCTTCTCCTTGAATGCGGTCACGCCTTCCTTGGCATCGGCCGACGCGCGCACGGCTGCGATCTGCATGCGCGTGATGGCGGCTTGCTCGCTCGGCCCCTTGGGCAACACGTCGGCAACGAACCGTCGTAGCATCTGCAGGACAAGCGGCGCGCAGTCGCGAATCTTCTCGGCGTAATACATGGCGCCATCCAGTGCCTTACCCGGCGCGGTCACCTTGTTCACGAGTCCGACCTGGTATGCGCGTTGGGCGTCGAGGGGCTCGCACGCGAGCATCATCTCCATGGCCACCTTGTGCGGGATGCGGGCGGCGAGGCTCGCGATCTGGGCGCCGCTGATGCCCACTTTGGCTTCCGGATACCAAAAGCGCGCCGTTTCGTCCGCCACGCACAGGTCGCACATCTGGACCAGCACGAGGCCGCCGCCGACCGCCCAACCGGAGACAGCCGCGATCAGCGGCTTGGTGACATCGACGCCGACCATCGGTACGCAGATGGCGAGGTCGTCCGGCGGTCCCTTGATGTCGGCACCACCGGTGAAATCGGCGCCGACCGCCGTCAGAATGCCCACCGCATCGCTCGATGCGTTCAGTCTGAGCAGCGCTTCACGCAATTCGATCGCCATGGCGTTGTCGATGGCGTTCTTTTTTTCGGGACGGTTCAGGCTGATGATCGCGATACCGTCGCGCGATTCGTATTTGACCACGCTGCTGCTCATCAAGGTCTCCGTTGAGGATTGAATGGGGGGGCGATTCGGGTGCTCAAGAAAGCGTCGCGCGCGCGTCTACGGCGACCACGCCTTCCCCGGCTCGCCGCACGATGACGGGGTTCGCCTCGAGCTCGGTGAGCTGAGCGCCGAGTTCGGCCGCAAGCCAGCTCACGCGAACGATCGTGTCGGCCAGTGCATCGCAGTCCAGGCGGGAGCGCCCGCGCGCACCATCGAGCAGCCGCCAGCCCTTCAACGCACGCAACAGTTGCATCGCGTGCGCCTGCGAGACGGGCGCGCGCGCCATCTGCACATCGCCCAGAAGTTCGACGTAGATGCCGCCCAGACCCACGGCGATCACCGCGCCGAAGTCGGGGTCCCAACGGGCACCGACGATCATTTCGAGCTCTCCGGCGATCATTTCCTGCACCAGGAAGGCATCCACCGCCAGCGAGGGATCGAAGCGAGCGATGGACGCGCCGATTTGCTCGATCGCCTCATGCACGGCCCGTTCATCCCGCAAGCCCAGTTTGACGGCGCCGGCATCGCTCTTGTGCGTAAGGCGCCTGGAGACGGCTTTGAGCGCGACTGGAAAACCGATCGTTGCCGCAGCCGCCGCCGCTTCGTTCGCCCGAGCCACTTCTATCTCACGCGTGATCGCCACTCCCGACAGTTCGAGCAGCGTCTTTGCTTCGTGCTCGGTCAAGGTCTTGTCGGGCAAGCGCCGCGCGGCTTGCGCGACGTCGCCAAAATCGCTCGGCCGTTGCGCCTGCTCGATGGCGGTCGAGCAGGCACGGTACGCAAGCGCAGCCCGGATGACGCCGATGGCGTCATCCATGCGATTGACGAAGGGACAGCCCAGTTCGCGCAGCGCCTCGCGGCCTTTGTCGACCAAGGTGCCCGGCGTCAGCACGATGACGACGGGCTTGTCGCCCGCGATGGCGATTTCGCCCCAGCGCCGGATCTTGTCGTTGACCTGAGGCGATGTGGCCACCACTAGCAGGATGATGCCGACATCGGGATCGGCTCGCATCCATTCCAGTGCGTCCATGCTGATGGCAAAGCTGGTCTGCGTCGGCAGGCCGCCGAAGTCGAGCGTATTGAACGGTCGGGTCGGGGGCAGGTGCTGTGCGAATCGGGCGCAGGTCTGCGGCGAAAGGGTGGGCAATCGAAAGCCGGCGCCAGCGACGCGGTCGGTGGCGATGGCCAGCGTGCCGCCCGAGGGACACATGATGGCAACACCGTCTCCGTTCGGGGCGCCCCATCGGCCGAGCATATGCGCGGCCATGATGGCACGTTCTGGATCGTCGACCAAAACGACGCCTTCGTCACGGCACACCGCTTCGAGGACGGCATGCGAGCCGGCGAGGCTGGCCGTGTGGGATTGGGTCACGATGCCGCCGGCATCCGATACGCCGGCCTTGGCGATGACCAGAGGCTTGCCCGCCGCGCGACAATGTCTCGCGGCAGCAATGAATCGCGCGCCGTCGCGAAAGCCCTCGACATACACCGCGATGCTTCGCGTTCGCGGATCGTCGGCGAGGTATTCGATGAAGTCACAGACCTCGAGATCGGCCTGGTTGCCGAGTGAGACGGCGATGGAGGCGCCGGCCCCGAGGTCGCGCGCGTTCGAGACCATCGATGCCATCAGCGAGCCGCTCTGGCTCACGATGCCGAGATCCCCCTTGAGCATCGGCGCCACCGCCAAGGCCACGGACGAGGTCGCCGCCAGCTTCGCATGCGGATTGATGAAGCCCAGGCAATTGGGCCCGATGATGCGCATACCATAACGGCGCGCGATTTCGACCAGTTCCGCCTGCCGAGCCTTGCCTTCGTCGCCAGCCTCGGCGAAATCGGATGCGATGACGACCACGCCCTTGACGCCGGCACGGCCGCATTCGTCCAGTGCCGTCGCGATTGCCGGCGTGGGCACGGCGAGCACGGCTACGTCTATGGGGCCGGGGGCCGTGGCGATGGAAGCGAAGGCAGGCAAGCCGAGGACTTCCTTCGCCGTCGCATTGATCGGCACGATCCGCCCCGGGAAGCCGTGCTTGACGATGTAGTCGATGACCCTGCCGCCGAACTTCAGCGGGTCCGAGGAAGCGCCGACGACCGCGATCGAGGCGGGATTGAGGATGGCATGCAAGTGCTGGTTCATGATTGCGCGGGCCGCGGGGTGAAAATCATTGAGTGAGGCGGTCCAGCCCGTAGAAGCGCAGCAGCTCTTCGATGCGTTTGGCGGGCGGACGGCGGCGGAAGTAACCCTTGCGGCTTGGCATCACGCCCGTCGAGCGACGCAGATCGACCAGCGTCTCGGCCATCTTGATGGTTGCGCCGATCGAATCGATCACCGGGCAGTCGTCGACGCGATTGACGCCGTTCATCGCGAGCAGGACGTTCAACGGCGCTTCGCCGGGAATGATCACATCCGCTCCGTCGCGAATGAGCGCGCGTGCGGACTCCTCGAAGCGCTCGATCAACGGGCCGGGTTCAGCGAACCCGGCAAGGACGTCGTGAAAGCTGAATCCGGCGGATCGAGACGCGGCGCAGCGCTCGGTCAAGCCGTAGCGCGCCGCGTTGTCGGCGATGAGTTCGGGCAGATCTTCGATGAACGTCATGACACCGAACTTCGCCCCGAGCGTGCAAGCGGTCAGCATGGCGCTCTCGCCGTATCCGACGACCGGAATGTCGACGACTGCGCGGGCCTCTTTCAGACCCACGTCCGGGATGCTCATGATGGCGTAGGCATCGAAGCCGTCGCGCTCGGCCGCCAGCGCGCCCAGGATGAACTGGCTCGCATGCAGATGCTGGATGACGTGATGCCGAATGTCGGTGCCGGGATACTCCGTCTCGTAGGTGCCGGCCTTCATGCCATGCATCACCAGTTCGGTGTCGGGACGAGCGAGCCTGCGAAAATGCGCGGCCAGGGCGGCTTCGTAAGCAGGCAAATCGGACAGGACGGTGAAGCTTTGGTGCCAGATGCGGATGCTCATTGCGTGACGATCCTTGCAGGCGGACGTGGCGTGCCTGAGCTGCGGTTGGGTGCGAAGAGGGGGATGGCGCCGTATCGGGCGAGGCCGGGGTTCTGGGAGCAGCAGTTCGAGTTTAAATCGCACCCCATGCCGAAGTAAATTCGACACTGGTGTCGACGGTCGCGATGCGCGCGGGCGTAAACTGCATCGCTTTGCAAGGCGCTGTCCGAGGTGGCAAGGCGCTAGGCTACCACCGGGAAGCGCAAAGGAGGTTCAGATGGCGATCGAGTCGCATGTTTTCGATGTGGTTGTCGCCGGATGTGGCGTAGGCGGGCTGTCTGCAGCGGTCACCGCGCTCGAACGGGGTGCGAGCGTAGCTGTTTTGGAGCGAGCGCCCCAGGAAGAGCGGGGCGGCAATACTCGCTACACCGAAGCGTATCTGCGTATGAAGAGCGATACGGAGGTGACCGACGACTTCGAGGCGCACTTCGCGCAGAACGCGGGTGGATATCTGGATCCGGCCCTCGTCGACGCGACCAAGGTCTCTCGCGATGATTGGCCGACCATCGTGCGCGCGTTGTCGATTGCGGATCCCGAAGTGGTGGCGGCATTCGCGGCAGGATGCGGGCCGACCGTGCAGTGGTTGAAGCGTCTGGGTGTGCGTTTCGATTTTCTGCCGACGCAGTTCCTGACCAAGTCGCAGCCGCGATTGCTGCCGATCGGAGGCGGTCTCGCGTTGCTGGAGTCGCTTGCGGCCCGGGCTGAGGCTCTTGGCGCGCGCTTTTTCTATCGGACAACGGCCCGATCGCTGCTGCAGGACGACGAGGGTGCGGTGGTGGGTCTGACCGCGCTCGGCGCAAATCACCGCTCATTGCAGTTTCGTGCCCGCAGCGTGGTCTTGGCCACGGGTGGCTTCGAAGGCAACTGGGAGATGTTGGCTCAGTACATGGGCACGCATGCGATCCATTTGCGTCCTGTCGCTCGCGGTGGCTACTACAACAAGGGCGAAGGGATTCGAATGGCGCTCGCCATCGGCGCGGCGCCGAGCGGCGATTTCAGCAGCTTTCACGCCGAGCCTGTCGATCCGCGTTCGGGTGTCGCCGAAGCCTCGGTGTTCGTGTTTCCGTATGGCGTGCTGGTCAATCGGCTCGGAGCGCGATTTATCGATGAGGCCCCAGGCACCGTAGATGCCGTCTACGACACGATCACGAAGTCGATTTGGCGCCAGCCGGACGGCATCGCCTATGCCGTTTTCGATCGCAAGCTGGAGGAGATTCCCAACTACCGGCTGGGCCTGCGCACGGACCAACCACCGATTGAGGCCGCCACGATCGAGGAGCTGGCCATCAAGCTCGGGGTGTCTGCCGGTCAACTGCTGCGCACGATCGATCGCTACAACGCGTCATGTCGCGAGGGTGATTTCAGGCCGCTCGAACTCGACGGCGTCGCCACTGAAGGTCTCGACCCGCCCAAATCGAACTGGGCGCGGCCGCTCGACCAGGCGCCTTTTCGGGCTTGGCCCGTCATCGCGTCCTGCGTGTTTACGTACGGCGGCCTAAAGGTCGATCCGCGTGCACGTGTGCTCGACGCCGACGGTGATGTGATTCCGGGTCTCTACGCGGCCGGTGAGGTCGTAGGTCTTTACTACAAGGTCTACACTGGGGCGACCTCGGTGCTGAAGGGGGCGGTATTCGGCCGTCTGGCAGGCGAGGACGCCTCGGCCAGAGATCGGCGTTGACCTTTCGGTTGGCGCATAATTCGGCCTCGGGTGGCAACGCGCCTCGCGGACGCGCGGCTCTGCACAGGATTGACATGCTGCGGTGCAATGGCGTCGTCGCGGCTGATCAGGGGTCGTCGGATCGCAGGTGCTTCATTGCGGCGTCCCCGGACTGCGCTTTTATTCCGAGCATGTTCGAGCGCGCAGTTGTACAATTCTGCCCCTGTGGCGAATGGCGCTCGTGCGTTTGGCGCGCATCCGCAGACTCGGTCGTGCCTCCCGTCTCGGGTAGTGGTTTCGAGGGGGGCTAGTGTGTGGCGTTCGATTGCTCTCGAGGCTGATCGTGCAAGTTTTCGCTGCAGCGCGTTTGACACCCGCTCATCCTCCACAGATAATCGGCGGTTTCGTCAGGGATTCCGGAGGGGTTCCCGAGCGGTCAAAGGGAGCAGACTGTAAATCTGCCGGCTCTGCCTTCGAAGGTTCGAATCCTTCCCCCTCCACCAAGTGCATCCGGCGATGATCGATGGTGTCGCGAAAGCGGTCGGAACTGAGGGCGCGCGGGTGTAGCTCAATGGTAGAGCAGAAGCCTTCCAAGCTTACGACGAGGGTTCGATTCCCTTCACCCGCTCCACGCATGCGCTTGTCTGTAGTTTGTAGGTCCTGGCGAACGGAATAGAGGAAAACAGTTTTTCGGCCCATGTAGCTCAGTGGTAGAGCACTCCCTTGGTAAGGGAGAGGTCGCGCGTTCAATCCGCGCCATGGGCACCACAAGTTCAAGTTGCAGTATCGACCAAGTCGGTCATGTCTTGCGCCCGGCTTGGTCAAGTCGATGGGTGGCGTGAAAGACAGTTGGCGGCTTCGAAGCTCAGTCCGCCACGGTGCCAGTTTAGGGCTTGCGGTCGCGGCGCATGGGGTCGCGATGCTTGAAACATAGACGACGGAGTGCAAAACGATGGCCAGGGCGAAGTTTGAGCGGACGAAGCCGCACGTGAACGTAGGGACGATTGGTCACGTGGACCATGGGAAGACGACGCTGACGGCGGCGATCACGACGGTGCTGAGCAAGCAATTTGGCGGCGAGGCGAAGAGCTACGCGCAGATTGACTCGGCGCCGGAGGAGAAGGCTCGCGGGATCACGATCAACACGGCGCACGTGGAGTACGAGACGACGTCGCGGCATTATGCGCACGTGGATTGCCCTGGTCACGCCGACTACATCAAGAACATGATCACGGGCGCGGCGCAGATGGACGGTGCGATTTTGGTGTGTTCGGCGGCGGATGGTCCGATGCCGCAGACGCGCGAGCACATTTTGCTGGCCCGTCAGGTGGGTGTTCCGTACATCGTGGTGTACTTGAACAAGGCGGACATGGTTGACGACAAGGAGTTGCTCGAGCTGGTGGAGATGGAGGTTCGGGAGCTGCTGTCGAAGTACGATTTTCCGGGAGACGACACGCCGATCATCACGGGCTCGGCGCTGAAGGCGCTGGAGGGTGAGGACAGCGAGATTGGTGTGAAGTCGATCTACCGTTTGGCCGAGGCGCTGGATACGTACATTCCGGAGCCCAAGCGTGCGGTGGACGGGACGTTCCTGATGCCGATCGAGGATGTGTTCACGATTTCTGGTCGCGGTACGGTGGTGACGGGCCGAGTGGAACGCGGGATCGTGAAGGTGGGTGATGAGTTGGAGATCGTGGGTCTGAAGCCGACGATGAAGACGGTGTGCACTGGGGTTGAGATGTTCCGCAAGTTGCTTGACCAGGGTCAGGCGGGGGACAACGTTGGGGTGTTGTTGCGCGGGACGAAGCGTGAAGAGGTTGAGCGGGGTCAGGTGCTGGCGAAGCCTGGTTCGATCAATCCGCACACGAAGTTTGCCGCCGAGGTGTACGTGCTGTCGAAGGACGAGGGTGGGCGTCATACGCCATTCTTCAATGGTTACCGGCCGCAGTTTTATTTCCGCACGACGGATGTGACGGGGTCGGTGGATCTGCCGCAGGGCACGGAGATGGTGATGCCTGGGGACAACGTGTCGATCACGGTGGCGCTGATCCAGCCGATCGCGATGGAGCAGGGTCTGCGCTTCGCGATTCGCGAGGGCGGCAAGACCGTCGGCGCCGGTGTCGTAGCGAAGGTTATTGAGTAATTCGTGGGGTTGGATGCGGCAAGGTGGATTGCGGATTTTTGCTGCGATCCGCCTTTTGCATTCAGTCGTTTGCTCGTAAGAACAGGCCAGTAGCTCAATTGGCAGAGCGTCGGTCTCCAAAACCGAAGGTTGGGGGTTCGAGACCCTCCTGGCCTGCCACCCGCGCCCACCAGACGCAGTAAGGATTCGATGATCGAGAAAGTCAAGCTTGGCGTTGCGCTCCTGCTCGTATGCGCCGGGGTTGCCGCCTACTACTACTTGAGTGAGAGCGCGGCCTTCGTTCGGGTTTTGGTCGTCTTGGTTGGGGTTGTCTTGGGTGTGGTTGTTGCGCTGACCAGTGCGCCCGGCAAGCAGTTCTATGCATTTGCTCAGGACGCCACGGTCGAGACCCGCAAGGTCGTGTGGCCTTCTCGCAAGGAATCGTTTCAAACCACCGGCATTGTCTTCGTGTTCGTGGTCATCATGGCGCTGTTTCTGTGGGCAGTCGACGGAGCGCTTTTGTGGGTCGTCAAACTTCTTATGGGCCGGAGCGACTGATGAGCAAGAAATGGTATGTCGTCCATGCGTACTCCGGTTTCGAGAAGTCGGTGGCGCGCAATCTGCAAGAGCGAATTCAGCGCGCGCAGATGCAGGATCAATTCGGCCAGATCATGGTGCCGGTCGAAGAAGTCGTCGAAATGAAGAGCGGCCAGAAGGCGATCAGCGAGCGCAAGTTCTTTCCCGGCTATGTCCTGGTCGAAATGGAGATGACCGACGACAGTTGGCATCTGGTGAAGAACACGGCCAAGGTGACCGGCTTCGTCGGCGGCACGGCGACCAAGCCGACGCCGATCTCGGAACATGAAGTCCAGAACATTCTCAACCAGATCAAGGAAGGTGTTGAGAAGCCCCGTCCCAAAGTGTTGTTCGAGGTGGGCGAGGCGGTGCGGGTCAAGGAAGGCCCGTTCACTGACTTCCACGGCAATGTCGAAGACGTCAATTACGACAAGAGCAAATTGCGTGTGTCCGTGACGATTTTCGGGCGTTCGACGCCGGTCGAACTGGATTTCGGCCAGGTAGAAAAGGCCTAGCAAGGCAGCGTCATTTTTCGGGGAGAGGCAATCAATCGCCTCGCTTGCACCCATTTCTAGGAGCGGTTCATGGCAAAAAAAATCGTCGGCATGATCAAGTTGCAGGTCCCGGCGGGCAAGGCTAACCCCAGCCCGCCCATCGGCCCGGCCTTGGGTCAGCGTGGTCTGAACATCATGGAATTCTGCAAGCAGTTCAATGCTGCAACGCAGAAACTAGAGCCCGGTCTCCCGATCCCGGTCGAAATCACGGCATTTGCCGACAAGAGCTTCACGTTCATTCTGAAGACGCCGCCCGCGGCCGTATTGATCATGAAAGCGCTCAAGATCGATAAGGGGAGTCCGCGTCCGAACAAGGAAAAGGTCGGCAAATTGACCCGGGCGCAGGCGGAGGAAATCGCCAAGACGAAGACGCCGGATCTCACAGCTGCCGATCTCGAGGCAGCGATTCGCACGGTTGCAGGTAGCGCCCGCAGCATGGGCGTGGAAGTCGAGGGGATCTGACATGGCAAAAGAATCCAAACGCTCGCAGGCCATTCACGGCAAAGCGGACCGCACCAAGCTGTATCCGATCCTGGATGCACTGCAGTTGATCAAGGAAACGGCGACGGCGAAGTTCGACGAGTCGGTCGACGTGGCCATCAATCTCGGCGTCGATGCCAAGAAAAGCGACCAAGCCGTCCGCGGTTCGGTAGTGCTCCCCAAGGGGACTGGCAAGACCAAGCGTGTCGCTGTGTTCGCGCAGGGCGACAAGGCCAAGGCAGCTGCTGATGCAGGCGCCGATGTCGTCGGTTTCGAGGATCTCGCCGAGCGCATCAAGGCGGGCAATCTCGACTTCGATATCGTCATCGCCGCCCCTGAGGCAATGCGCATCGTCGGTCCGCTGGGGCAGATTCTTGGGCCTCGTGGCCTGATGCCTAATCCCAAGGTCGGTACCGTGACGCCGGACGTGGTCACTGCGGTCAAGAACGCAAAAGCGGGCCAGGTGCAGTATCGGACCGACAAAGGCGGCATCATTCAGTGCACGATCGGTCGTGCTTCATTTCCGGCTGAGTCTTTGCGCGAGAACCTCGTGGTGCTCGTCGACGCGCTGAACAAAGCGCGGCCTGCCGGAGCCAAAGGTGTCTATCTGAGAAAGATCAGCGTATCGAGCACCATGGGAATCGGTGTGCGCGTCGACCAGGCGAGTCTGAGCGCATAGTGCCCCTTGGCGAAAGCCTAGAACGCTTCGTGGCAGCGCCCAGCCGTCGCGGTTGGGTGGTGCCCTTTTGTCAATTCGATCGGTACAGACTTTGGGCCGCCGGACCATTTCCGGTGGCCATCAAAGACCGTAGGAGCCCTTGGGGCTTAATGTCGACGCGACGCCCTCTGCTGTCCGGGCGTTGCCGCGATTCCTACGCAGATGGCGAACCCGAAGGCACAGTTTTCACGCCAAGGTCGCCGTACGGTGAAGGGCTGGTGGTAGATGCTGCGTCATCCGCACCTAGGATGTCCGCCGTGATCGAACCACTTGCACTTCGTGTTATCAACGTAGATGGAGGTTGACCTTGGGGCTCAGTCTTAAACAAAAGCAGGACCTCGTAGCCGAGGTGGGCGAACAGGTGGCAAAGGCCCAGACGGTCGTCATCGCGGAGTATCGGAATCTGACGGTCGCGAACATGACGGATCTGCGCAGAAAAGCGCGCAGCGCCGGTGTGTATTTGCGGGTGGTCAAGAACACGCTGGCACGCAGGGCTGTCGAAGGCACCCCCTTCAGCGGCCTGGCAGACCAGATGACCGGTCCTTTGGCTTACAGCATCTCGACCGATCCCGTGTCGGCCGCCAAGGTGCTCAGCGACTATGCGAAGACGAACGACAAGCTGGTCATTCGTGGCGGAGCGATGGCGAATCTGGTCATGTCCGCGCAGGATGTCGGCCGCCTCGCTTCAATGCCCAGCAGAGAGCAGTTGCTCGCCCAACTCATGGGCACCATGAACGCGCCGGTGGCGAAGTTCGTTCAGACGCTGAACGAAGTGCCGGGCAAGTTCGTGCGTACGCTGGCCGCACTGCACGAGCAGCGCGAAAAACAGTCCGCCTAAGCAAATATCAATTAGCAATCAAATTCGAATCCGGGAGTCAAAATGAGTGCAGTGATCGACGAAGTCATCGAAAAAGTCTCCAGCATGACCGTATTGGAACTCTCCGAATGCATCAAGCGCATGGAAGAGAAGTTCGGCGTTTCGGCGGCGGCAGCCGCCGTCGCTGTGGCAGCTCCGGCGGCTGGCGGGGGCGCAGCGGCTGCTGAAGAGCAAACCGAGTTCACCGTCGTGCTGACCAAGGCAGGCGAGAACAAGGTCAACACCATCAAGGTGGTGAGAACCATCACCGGTCTCGGGCTGAAGGAAGCCAAGGATCTGGTCGACGGCGCGCCGAAGCCGGTCAAGGAAGGCATCTCCAAGGCCGACGCAGAAGGCATCTTGAAGCAATTGATCGAGGCTGGCGCCACCGCCGAGATGAAGTAATGCAGTGCGTGCGACCGGCCGTCGGCCGGTCGCACGGTTTGATGCTGTAAGGCAGTAGGTGGCAAGGTACAAGTTTTTGAAGGGTCCGCGGCGCCCAGCCTAGTGTGGGGCAGCCGGGGGAAAAGCGAGAACGCGGCGCCCGCTGCGGCTCCAACCGTCGTCGTCACGGAGTGACTATGAGCTATTCATTCACCGAGAAGAAACGTATTCGTAAGAGCTTCGCAAAGCGTGCGAACGTGCTGCCGGTGCCATTCTTGCTGGCGACCCAGCTTGAGTCGTACGCTACCTTTCTGCAGGCGGAGAATCCGCCGGACAGCAGAAAGACGATCGGCTTGCAGGCAGCCTTCGAATCAATCTTCCCGATCGAAAGTCATTCCGGCACTGCGGAGTTGAACTTCGTCAGTTACATGCTAGGGACGCCGCCCTTCGACGTCAAGGAGTGCCAGCAGCGCGGGCTCACGTTCGCCGCACCGTTGCGAGCAAAGGTGCGTCTCACCATTCGAGATCGCGAAGCGCCCAAAGTTCGCCAGCCGGACGGCCGCGATCGCCATCCGGTCAAAGAGTCCAAAGAGCAGGAAGTCTACATGGGCGAGATTCCGCTCATGACCAGCACCGGCTCGTTCGTCATCAACGGGACCGAGCGCGTCATCGTGTCTCAGCTGCATCGTTCGCCCGGGGTGTTCTTCGAGCATGATCGCGGCAAGACGCATTCATCGGGCAAGTTGCTGTTCTCCGCGCGTGTGATTCCCTACCGCGGGTCCTGGCTCGATTTCGAATTCGATCCCAAGGACTACCTCTACTTCCGTGTCGACCGCCGGCGCAAGATGCCCGTGACGATCCTGCTCAAGGCGATCGGCATGTCGCTCGAGCAGATTCTCGCGGAGTTTTTTGTCTTCGATACCTTCACGATCGGCAAGCAGAACGTCGAGTTCGAGCTGCGCCCGGAGCGCATGCGCGGCGATATCGCCCGGTTCGACATCCTCAACAAGGACGGCAAGCCCATCGTCCAGAAGGACAAGCGGATCACCGTCAAGCATGTGCGCGAGATGGAGTCTGCCGGGATCAACCGCGTCACCGTGTCCGACGAGTTCATCCTCGGACACGTGCTCGCCAAGAACGTCGTCGACACCGAAACGGGCGAGATCGTCGGCAAGGCGAACGAAGAGATTACCGACCAACTGCTGCTGAAACTGCGCGAGGCCGGGATCAAGCAAGTCGAGACCATCTATACCAATGATCTCGATCAGGGTCCCTATATCGCCAATACGCTGCGTATCGACGAGACGGCCGATCAGATGGCCGCGCAGGTGGCCATCTATCGCATGATGCGCCCGGGCGAGCCGCCGACCGAAGATGCCGTGAAGACTCTTTTCAGAGGCTTGTTCTTCGCCGAGGAACGCTATGATCTGTCGCCTGTCGGGCGCATGAAGTTCAACCGGCGCGTGGGCCGTGAAGAGCTGACGGGCACCGGCACGCTGTCGAATGATGACATCATTTCCGTGATCAAGATTCTCGTCGACTTGCGCAACGGCAAGGGCGAGATCGACGACATCGACCATCTGGGCAACCGTCGGGTACGCTCGGTCGGTGAACTCGCCGAGAACCAGTTCCGTGCCGGTTTGGTGCGAGTCGAGCGGGCAGTCAAGGAGCGACTCTCCCAGGCGGAGAGTGAAAACCTCATGCCGCACGACCTCATCAACGCCAAGCCTGTATCCGCTGCGATCCGGGAGTTCTTCGGCTCCAGCCAATTGTCGCAGTTCATGGATCAGACCAATCCGCTGTCCGAGATCACCCATAAGCGGCGGGTGTCGGCCCTCGGGCCGGGCGGCCTGACGCGCGAGCGTGCCGGTTTCGAGGTGCGCGACGTGCATCCGACGCACTACGGACGCGTGTGCCCGATCGAGACGCCCGAAGGCCCGAACATCGGCCTGATCAACTCTTTGGCGCTTTACGCTCGTACGAACGAATTCGGCTTTCTGGAGACGCCTTATCGCAAAGTCGTCGACGCCCAGGTAACGGACGAAATCCACTTCCTGTCGGCCATCGAGGAAGGTCAGTACGTGATCGCCCAGGCGAACGCGGCTCTGGACGGCAACAACAAGTTCGTCGACGAGTTGGTTTCCTGTCGCCACAAGAACGAGTTCGAGCTGTCGGGCGCAGACAAGATTCAGTACATGGACGTGGCGCCATCCCAGATCGTGTCGGTGGCCGCATCGCTGATTCCGTTCCTGGAGCACGATGACGCGAACCGGGCCTTGATGGGCTCGAACATGCAGCGCCAGGCAGTGCCCTGCCTGCGTGCGGAGAAGCCGTTGGTGGGCACAGGCCTCGAGCGTACAGTTGCCGTGGATTCCGGAACGGCGGTACAAGCCTATCGGGGAGGTGTGGTCGACTACGTCGACGCCAGCCGCATCGTCGTGCGTGTCAACGACGACGAAACCTCCGCCGGAGAAGTGGGCGTCGACATCTACAATCTCGTCAAATACACCCGCTCGAACCAGAACACCAACATCAACCAGCGTCCTCTGGTGCGTCGGGGCGATGTGATCTCCCGCGGCGACGTGGTGGCCGATGGGGCGTCGACCGACACGGGCGAACTGGCCCTGGGCCAGAACATGCTGGTCGCGTTCATGCCCTGGAACGGGTTCAACTTCGAAGACTCGATCTTGATCTCGGAGCGTGTGGTCGCCGACGAACGGTTCACCTCGATTCACATCGAAGAGCTGTCGGTGGTTGCGCGCGACACGAAACTCGGGCCGGAGGAAATCACCCGCGACATCTCCAATTTGTCGGAGAACATGCTGGCGAGCCTCGATGAGTCGGGGATCATCTACATCGGCGCGGAAGTCGAGGCGGGCGACGTGCTCGTCGGCAAGGTCACTCCCAAGGGCGAAACGCAGCTGACCCCGGAAGAGAAGCTTCTGCGCGCGATCTTCGGCGAGAAGGCCTCGGACGTGAAAGACACCTCACTTCGCGTGCCCTCCGGCATGTCGGGCACGGTGATTGATGTTCAAGTCTTCACGCGCGAAGGCATCGAGCGCGACAAGCGCGCGCAGCAGATCATCGACGACGAACTCAAGCGCTACAAGAAAGACCTTACCGATCAGCTGCGCATCGTCGAGGATGACGCATTCGGGCGCGCCGAGCGGCTCTTGCTCGGTAAAGTGGTCAACGGCGGTCCGAAGAAGCTTCCCAAGGGCGCGAGTATCGTGCAGAGCTACCTTGAGGATCTGGAGCGCAATCAGTGGTTCGACATCCGGTTGGCCTCGGATCAAGGTGCCGAGCAATTGGAGCAGTTGCGCGAGAGCATCGCGCAGACTCGCGACAAGTTCGAGCGCATGTTCGAGGAGAAGAAGAAGAAGCTCACCAGCGGTGACGAACTCCCGCCGGGCGTGCAGAAGATGGTCAAGGTCTATCTTGCGGTCAAGCGCCGGCTGCAGCCGGGCGACAAGATGGCCGGACGTCACGGCAACAAAGGGGTCATCTCGAAAATCGTGCCGGTGGAAGACATGCCGTACATGGAAGACGGCACGCCGCTCGACATCGTGCTTAACCCCTTGGGCGTGCCCTCTCGGATGAACGTCGGTCAGATCCTGGAGACGCACCTTGGTTGGGCGGCGAAGGGGTTGGGCCTGCGCATCGGTAAGATGCTCAAGGCTCAAGCGCAAATTGCCGAGGTGCGGGGCTTGCTCGAGAAGATCTACAACTCCAGCGGGCATCAAGAGAAACTGGACGAGTTGACGGATCACGAGATACTGCACCTCGCCCAGAACCTGAGCCAAGGCGTGCCGTTTGCGACTCCCGTATTCGATGGTGCCACGGAGCAGGAGATCAAGGAAATGCTCGATCTCGCCGGAATGCCGCGCAGCGGACAAATCACGCTGCACGATGGGCGCACCGGCGAAGCATTCGACCGCTCCGTGACCGTTGGCTATATGCACATGCTGAAGCTCCACCATCTGGTCGACGACAAGATGCATGCTCGCTCCACGGGCCCGTACAGCTTGGTGACCCAGCAGCCGCTGGGCGGCAAGGCGCAGTTCGGTGGACAGCGCTTCGGCGAGATGGAGGTCTGGGCTTTGGAAGCTTACGGCGCTGCTTATACCCTGCAGGAAATGCTGACCGTGAAGTCAGACGACACGGAAGGCCGCCGCAAGGTCTACGAGTCAATCGTGAAGGGCGAGCACAAAATCGAGGCCGGCATGCCGGAGTCGTTCAACGTGCTGGTGAAGGAAATACGCTCGCTCGGTATCGATATCGACCTCGAAGTCGGTAGCCGGTTCTAGTCCCGAGTTGTCCGCATACGCAATACCAGGTTCCCCGTAACGGAGGAAACATGAAAGCTCTGCTAGATCTGTTCAAGCAAGTGACGCAGGAAGAGGAATTCGACGCGATTCGTATCGGCATCGCGTCGCCCGAGAAGATCCGCTCATGGTCGTACGGCGAGGTGAAGAAGCCGGAGACGATCAACTACCGCACGTTCAAGCCAGAGCGGGACGGTCTCTTCTGCGCGAAGATTTTCGGACCGGTGAAGGACTACGAGTGCCTGTGCGGGAAGTACAAACGCCTCAAGCATCGTGGCGTGATTTGCGAGAAGTGCGGCGTCGAAGTGACGTTGTCCAAGGTTCGTCGCGAGCGCATGGGCCACATCGAACTGGCCAGCCCGACCGCGCACATCTGGTTCCTGAAATCGTTGCCTTCGCGTTTGGGCATGGTTCTCGACATGACCTTGCGCGACATCGAGCGCGTGCTCTACTTCGAGGCCTACGTCGTGACCGATCCGGGCATGACGCCTCTGTCGCGTTGCCAGTTGCTCACCGAAGAAGACTACCTCGGCAAGGTCGAGGAGTTCGGCGATGATTTCAGCGCGTCCATGGGGGCGGAAGGCGTTCGTGCGTTGCTCAAGCACATGGACTTGCGCAAGGAAATCGACAAGCTGCGCGGCGAGCTCGAAGCCACGTCTTCGGACACCAAGATCAAGAAGCTTGCCAAGCGCCTCAAGGTGCTCGAGGCCTTCCACAAGTCGGGCATCAAGCCCGAGTGGATGATCATGGAAGTGCTGCCCGTACTTCCGCCGGAGCTGCGCCCGCTGGTGCCGCTCGACGGTGGGCGATTCGCCACGTCGGACCTGAACGATCTGTATCGTCGGGTGATCAACCGCAACAACCGTCTGAAGCGACTGCTCGAACTCAAGGCGCCGGAGATTATCGTCCGCAACGAAAAGCGGATGCTGCAGGAGGCCGTCGATTCGCTGCTCGACAACGGTCGCCGCGGCAAGGCGATGACCGGAGCCAACAAGCGCCCGCTCAAATCTCTCGCCGACATGATCAAGGGCAAGGGCGGTCGATTCCGGCAGAACTTGCTCGGCAAACGGGTCGATTATTCCGGCCGCTCGGTGATCGTGGTCGGCCCCCAGCTGAAACTGCATCAGTGCGGCTTGCCGAAGAAGATGGCGCTGGAGCTGTTCAAACCCTTCATCTTCCACAAACTCGAAGTCATGGGCCTCGCCACGACCATCAAGGCGGCGAAGCGTTTGGTCGAGCAGGAAGTGCCCGAGGTGTGGGACATCCTCGAGGAGGTCATTCGCGAGCATCCGGTCATGTTGAACCGGGCGCCCACGCTGCACCGTCTGGGCATCCAGGCTTTCGAGCCGGTGTTGATCGAAGGCAAGGCGATCCAGCTGCACCCGCTCGTTTGCGCGGCGTTCAACGCCGACTTCGACGGCGACCAGATGGCCGTGCACGTGCCCTTGTCGCTGGAGGCTCAGCTCGAGGCGCGCACGTTGATGCTGTCGTCGAACAACGTACTCTCGCCCGCCAACGGCGACCCGATCATCGTGCCGTCGCAAGATATCGTGCTCGGGCTGTACTACATGACGCGCGAGCGCGTCGGAGCCCGAGGAGAGAACGCTGTGTTCTCCGATGTGTGCGAGATCCAGCGCGCCTACGGTTCTCGTCAGGTGGACATCAACGCACGCATCAAGGTTCGCATCAAGCAGCGGCAGATCGACTCCGCTGGCGAGGTCCGTGAGAAGCTCACGCGCTTCGAGACTACGGTGGGACGCGCACTTCTGTCCGAAATTCTGCCCGCGGGCCTGTCGTTCGAACTGATCAACAAGGCCCTCAAGAAGAAAGAGATCTCGCGCCTGATCAACGCAGGCTTCCGTCGTTGCGGTCTGCGTGAGACGGTCATTTTCGCCGACCAGCTGATGTACACCGGTTTCTCGATGGCCACCCGCGCCGGTCTTTCGATCTGCGTAGACGATATGCTCGTACCGCGGCAGAAGGGCGAAATCATCGACGCGGCAGAGAAAGAGGTGCAGGAGATCGAGGCGCAGTACACCTCGGGTCTGGTCACGCAGGGCGAGCGCTACAACAAGGTCGTGGACATCTGGGGTCGTGCGGGTGACGTCGTCGCCAAGGCCATGATGGAGCAACTCGGTTCGGAGCCGGTAAGCAAGTGGGACTACCGTGCCGAAGGCTGGGTCCCGTTGAAGGACGACAAGGGTCAGGCAGTCACTCAGGAATCCTTCAATTCCATCTACATGATGGCGGATTCCGGGGCTCGTGGTTCCGCCGCCCAGATCCGGCAACTCGCGGGCATGCGCGGACTGATGGCGAAGCCCGACGGCTCCATCATCGAGACGCCCATCACGGCGAACTTCCGCGAGGGACTGAACGTTCTGCAGTACTTCATCTCCACTCACGGCGCTCGAAAGGGCTTGGCGGACACGGCGCTGAAGACCGCGAACTCGGGCTACCTGACCCGGCGGCTGGTCGATGTCACGCAGGATCTCGTTGTTACCGAAGTCGATTGCGAGACGAACAACGGCGTGTCGATGAAGGCACTGATTGAAGGCGGCGAGGTGGTGGAACCGTTGCGCGACCGCATTTTGGGTCGGGTCACGGCCAACGATGTGGTCCATCCCGAAACGCAAGAGACGCTGTTCGAATCGGGCACTTTGCTCAACGAAGAAGAGGTGGACACCATCGAAGCCCTCGGCATCGATGAGGTCAAGGTCCGCACGCCGCTCACCTGCGATACACGCTATGGCTTGTGCTGCATGTGCTACGGCCGTGATCTTGGCCGCGGAAACCTCGTCAACGTGGGCGAGGCGGTCGGGGTCATTGCCGCGCAGTCGATCGGCGAGCCGGGAACGCAGCTTACGATGCGTACCTTCCACATCGGCGGTGCAGCGTCACGGACAGCCGTCGCAAGTCAGGTCGAAAGCAAGTCGAGCGGTACGGCGAGATTCACCTCGGGCATGCGCTACGTCACCAATGCGCGTAGTGAGGCTGTCGCCATCTCGCGTAGCGGAGAAGTGGTGGTTGCCGACGACAACGGTCGGGAGCGCGAGCGGCATAAGGTGCCCTATGGTGCAACGTTGACGGTCATGGACGGCACTGCCGTCAAGGCCGGACAAGTGCTTGCGAACTGGGATCCGCATACGCGTCCGATCATCACCGAGTATGCGGGTCGCATCAAGTTCGAGAACGTCGAGGAAGGTGTCACCGTCGCTCGTCAGATCGACGAAGTCACCGGTCTTTCGACGCTCGTCGTCGTCGATCCGAAACGCCGCGGCAGCGCTCAGGCCAAGGGCCTGCGGCCGTTGGTGAAGTTGCTCGACGAGGAGGGGCAGGAAGTGAAGATGGCCGGCTCGGAACTTTCGGTCAACATCACTTTCCAGATCGGGTGCATTATCACCGTTCGCGACGGCCAGCAGGTTTCGGTCGGCGAGGTGCTTGCCCGTATCCCTCAAGAGACCAGCAAGACGCGCGATATCACCGGCGGTCTGCCGCGTGTGGCCGAGCTGTTCGAGGCTCGGTCGCCCAAGGATGCAGGTGTGCTGGCCGAGGTCACCGGTACGGTTTCGTTCGGCAAGGACACCAAGGGCAAACAGCGTTTGGTCATCACGGATCTGGACGGCGTGGCGCACGAATACCTCATCCCGAAGGACAAGCACGTCATGGCGCACGATGGCCAAGTCGTCAACAAGGGCGAGATGATCGTCGACGGTCCAGCCGATCCGCACGACATCCTGCGTCTGCTCGGGGTCGAAGCGCTTGCGCGTTACATCTGCAACGAGGTGCAAGACGTCTACCGCTTGCAGGGCGTGAAGATCAACGACAAGCACATCGAGGTCATCGTGCGCCAGATGTTGAGGCGTGTGCAGATTGCCGATGCGGGCGAAAGCCGTTTTATCGTCGGCGAGCAGCTGGAGCGAGCCGAGGTGCTGGAGGAAAACGAGCGCCTGGAGAAAGAGGGCAAGCTCACGTCGAGCTACGACCATATGCTGCTCGGCATCACGAAGGCGTCGCTTTCGACCGATTCGTTCATCTCGGCAGCCTCTTTCCAAGAGACCACCCGGGTGCTGACGGAAGCTGCAATCATGGGCAAGCGCGACGAACTCCGAGGCCTGAAGGAGAACGTGATCGTTGGCCGACTCATACCGGCAGGTACCGGCCTCGCTTATCACAGGATGCGTCGGCGTCAGATCGAGAATGCCGACGTTTTGGGCGCTCCAGAGGCCGCGCCCGAGTCGCCGTTCATCGAGGAGTCGTCAGGGAGCGAGCAAGTTGCTTGACAGGGCTTCGGCTGACTCCTACAATCGACAGTCTTTATTAGGCCACCTATCGCCCGCACACGGCGACGACGGCTGAGCAAATAGCAGTGCGACGGCACTCACAAAGTGCCGTCGCGTTTTTTGAATCGCCGGTTTCGCGCTCCGCTTCCCGTGTGAGTGCAACCCTCGAAGCAGCTTCGACTAAGTACGGCAATCAGGACGCTTATGCCCACGGTAAATCAATTGGTGCGCGGAGCGCGCGTAGCGCGGCGTGCGAAGAGCAAGGTGCCTGCCCTGCAGGAATCCCCGCAACGACGCGGTGTGTGTACCCGTGTGTACACGACAACGCCGAAGAAGCCGAACTCCGCGCTGCGTAAGGTCGCGAAGGTGCGCCTGACCAACGGCTTCGAGGTCATCGGTTATATCGGCGGTGAAGGCCATAACCTGCAGGAGCACTCAGTGGTGCTCATTCGCGGCGGCCGGGTAAAGGATCTCCCGGGTGTGCGTTATCACATCGTGCGTGGAAGCCTGGATACCGCCGGCGTGAAAGATCGCAAACAGAGCCGCTCAAAATACGGTGCCAAACGGCCCAAAGCCGCGTAACGAACGCACGTTGATCAGATACGGTAGATAGCCATGCCACGCAGACGCGAAGTTCCGAAACGCGACATCCTGCCCGACCCCAAGTTCGGCAGTCAGGATGTAGCCAAATTCATCAACGTGATTACCTCCGACGGCAAGAAGTCGGTGGCAGAGCGCATCGTGTACGGTGCCTTCTCTCAGATTTCGAAAAAGACCGGAAAGGACCCGTTAGGGGTCTTCGGGCAGGCTGTCGGCAACGTCAAACCGGTGGTCGAGGTGAAGAGCCGTCGCGTCGGTGGCGCCAACTACCAAGTGCCCGTAGAGGTGAGGCCGATTCGGCGCGCTGCGCTCGCGATGCGCTGGATCAGAGAGGCGGCCCGGAAGCGTGGCGAGAAGTCGATGGGTGCTCGCCTTGCCGGTGAGTTGCTTGAAGCGGCCGAGGGGCGCGGTGGCGCCATGAAGAAGCGCGACGAGGTTCATCGCATGGCCGATGCCAACAAGGCATTTGCTCACTACCGTTTCTAAGCGTCTCGTTGTCGGGCATCGCGCATGAGCGTGCCCTGCTCCGGATCCATACAGCTCCCCCAATATTTGAGAGTTTCCTGAAGTGGCCCGCAAAACCCCCATCCAGCGCTACCGGAACATTGGCATCGTCGCCCACATCGACGCGGGCAAAACGACGACCACCGAGCGCATCTTGTTCTACACGGGCGTCTCCCACAAACTCGGTGAAGTCCACGACGGCACTGCAACGATGGACTGGATGGAGCAGGAGCAGGAGCGGGGCATTACGATTACATCGGCCGCAACCACCTGTTTCTGGCAAGGCATGGACGGCTCGTTGCCCGAGCATCGGATCAACATCATCGACACGCCCGGGCACGTCGACTTCACGATTGAGGTCGAGCGCAGCCTTCGTGTGCTCGATGGCTGTTGCACGGTTTTTTGTGCCGTCGGTGGCGTGCAGCCACAAACCGAAACCGTTTGGCGGCAGGCAAACAAGTACGGCGTGCCGCGTCTTGCGTTCGTGAACAAGATGGACAGGCAGGGCGCGGACTTCATGCGCGTGTTCGATCAGATGCGTGTTCGTCTCAAGGCGAATCCGGTGCCTCTGCAACTGCCGATCGGCTCCGAAGAGAAATTTGAAGGTGTGGTCGATCTGGTTCGCATGAAGGCGATCTACTGGGATGACGCCAGCCAGGGCATGCGCTTCGACTTGCGTGATATCCCCGCCGATCTCGCCGACGAGTGTCAATCGTGGCACGAGAAACTCGTGGAGTCGGCGGCTGAGTCGTCCGAAGCGCTGATGAACAAGTATCTCGAGGAAGGCGATCTGCCTATCGAGGATGTCAAGGCGGGTATACGCGCTCGGACCTTGGCGAACGAAATCGTGCCGATGCTGTGCGGCTCCGCGTTCAAGAACAAGGGCGTGCAGGCGATGCTCGATGCTGTGATCGACTATCTGCCGGCGCCGATCGACATTCCGCCCATCAAGGGTACGACGGACGACGATCAGCCGACCGAGCGCAAGGCGTCGGATGACGAGCCGTTCGCCGGCCTCGCGTTCAAGATCATGACCGATCCGTTTGTCGGTCAGCTGACGTTCTTCCGCGTCTATTCCGGCGTGGTCGCTTCCGGGGATATGGTCTACAACCCGGTGAAGCGGCGCAAGGAGCGCGTCGGCCGTATTCTTCAGATGCATGCCAATCAGCGCGAAGAGGTCAAGGAAGTTCGTGCGGGTGATATCGCGGCAGCGGTCGGACTGAAAGATCTCACCACGGGCGATACGCTATGCGACGCCACGAACATCGTTACGCTCGAGCGGATGGATTTTCCCGATCCCGTGATTCACGTGGCAGTCGAGCCGAAGACCAAGGCTGACCAGGAAAAGATGGGGGTTGCGCTCAATCGCTTGGCGCAAGAGGATCCTTCGTTCCGCGTGCGGACCGATGAAGAGTCCGGGCAGACGATCATCTCGGGCATGGGTGAGTTGCATCTCGAGATCATCGTCGATCGAATGAAGCGCGAATTCGGCGTCGAGGCGAATGTCGGTGCCCCTCAGGTCGCGTACCGCGAGACCATTCGTCGCGACGTGGAGAAAGTCGAAGGCAAGTTCGTCAAGCAGTCCGGCGGCCGCGGGCAGTACGGGCACGTTTGGCTCAAGATGGAGCCGCAGGAGGCTGGTCTAGGCTTCGCCTTTGTCGACGCGATCAAGGGCGGTTCGGTGCCTCGGGAATACATCCCCGCGGTCGAGAAGGGCGTCACCGATTCGTTGACGAATGGTGTGCTGGCCGGGTATCCGGTGGTCGACGTCAAGGTCACGCTGTTCGATGGTTCGTATCACGAAGTCGACTCGAACGAGAATGCCTTCAAAATGGCCGGATCCATGGCCTTCAAGGAAGGTATGCGCAGGGCGAATCCGGTGTTGCTCGAGCCGATGATGGCGGTCGAGGTCGAGACGCCTCCGGACTTCGTGGGCAACGTGATCGGTGATCTCTCATCTCGCCGAGGCATGATTCAGGGCCAGGAAGAAATCGTTGGTCTGATGGTCATCAAGGCCGAAGTTCCGCTTGCGGAGATGTTCGGTTATTCGACGGCGTTACGGTCTGCAACTCAAGGACGCGCGACGTACTCGATGGAATTCAAGCACTATGCGGAGGCCCCGAAGAATGTGGCCGAAGCAATCATCAACAAGAAATGAAATTTTTTCCGCAAAGAGTCGGATTGACGGAGCGTTGCCATGGCTAGAGCGAAGTTTGAGCGGACGAAGCCGCACGTGAACGTAGGGACGATTGGTCACGTGGACCATGGGAAGACGACGCTGACGGCGGCGATCACGACGGTGCTGAGCAAGCAATTTGGCGGCGAGGCGAAGAGCTACGCGCAGATTGACTCGGCGCCGGAGGAGAAGGCTCGCGGGATCACGATCAACACGGCGCACGTGGAGTACGAGACGACGTCGCGGCATTATGCGCACGTGGATTGCCCTGGTCACGCCGACTACATCAAGAACATGATCACGGGCGCGGCGCAGATGGACGGTGCGATTTTGGTGTGTTCGGCGGCGGATGGTCCGATGCCGCAGACGCGCGAGCACATTTTGCTGGCCCGTCAGGTGGGTGTTCCGTACATCGTGGTGTACTTGAACAAGGCGGACATGGTTGACGACAAGGAGTTGCTCGAGCTGGTGGAGATGGAGGTTCGGGAGCTGCTGTCGAAGTACGATTTTCCGGGAGACGACACGCCGATCATCACGGGCTCGGCGCTGAAGGCGCTGGAGGGTGAGGACAGCGAGATTGGTGTGAAGTCGATCTACCGTTTGGCCGAGGCGCTGGATACGTACATTCCGGAGCCCAAGCGTGCGGTGGACGGGACGTTCCTGATGCCGATCGAGGATGTGTTCACGATTTCTGGTCGCGGTACGGTGGTGACGGGCCGAGTGGAACGCGGGATCGTGAAGGTGGGTGATGAGTTGGAGATCGTGGGTCTGAAGCCGACGATGAAGACGGTGTGCACTGGGGTTGAGATGTTCCGCAAGTTGCTTGACCAGGGTCAGGCGGGGGACAACGTTGGGGTGTTGTTGCGCGGGACGAAGCGTGAAGAGGTTGAGCGGGGTCAGGTGCTGGCGAAGCCTGGTTCGATCAATCCGCACACGAAGTTTGCCGCCGAGGTGTACGTGCTGTCGAAGGACGAGGGTGGGCGTCATACGCCATTCTTCAATGGTTACCGGCCGCAGTTTTATTTCCGCACGACGGATGTGACGGGGTCGGTGGATCTGCCGCAGGGCACGGAGATGGTGATGCCTGGGGACAACGTGTCGATCACGGTGGCGCTGATCCAGCCGATCGCGATGGAGCAGGGTCTGCGCTTCGCGATTCGCGAGGGCGGCAAGACCGTCGGCGCCGGTGTCGTAGCGAAGGTTATTGAGTAAACACCATGGCCGTTAAGAATCAGAAAATTCGAATCAGACTCAAGGCTTTTGATTATCGTCTGATCGATCAATCCGCGCTGGAGATTGTTGATACGGCCAAGCGCACAGGGGCGGTAGTTCGTGGTCCCGTGCCCTTGCCTACCCGTCTGCAGCGCTTCGACGTGCTGCGTTCGCCTCACGTCAACAAGACGTCGCGCGACCAGCTCGAGATCAGAACTCATCTACGCCTCATGGATATCATCGATCCGACTGACAAGACGGTCGATGCGCTCATGAAGCTCGATTTGCCTGCAGGTGTGGACGTAGAGATCAAGCTCTAACATCGATGGGGGGAAGTTCCCACTTCCCCATTCTTGGCTGCCGGTCAATTGCAACCGGCCCCTTGGCGAAAGGGAAACGATAAATGACTATGGGATTGGTCGGCCGGAAGGTCGGCATGACACGTATATTTACAGATGAGGGCGACAGCGTTCCGGTCACCGTTCTCGACGTATCCAACAACCGCGTCGCGCAGGTTCGCGACGCTGACCGAGATGGATATGTTGCAGTCCAGGTGATTTTCGGTTCACGCCGGGCGTCGCGAGTCACCAAAGCGTTGGCGGGACACTATGCTAAGGCCGGTGTCGAGGCCGGTAGTCTGACGCGAGAATTTCGGGTCACCGCAGAAGAGGCCGCCGGATTCGCTCCTGGGGCAGTGGTCGGACCAGAGCTGTTCAAAGAGGGGCAGCATGTCGACGTGGTCGGAACCACCATCGGCAAGGGCTTCGCTGGTGCGATCAAGCGTCACCACTTCAGATCCAATCGTGCTACCCACGGTAACTCGGTCACAACGCGTGCGCCCGGCTCGATCGGGCAAGCGCAGGATCCGGGGCGCGTGTTTCCTGGAAAGAAGATGCCGGGTCATCTGGGCGCGGCGCGCCGCACGGCCCAAAATCTGAAGGTTGTGCGCATCGATGCCGAGCGCAAGTTGCTGCTTGTGCGCGGCGCTGTTCCCGGACATGCCGGTGGTGCGATTACCGTCGCGCCGTCGAAGAAGGCGAGGGGCTGATGGATCTACAACTGATCAACGACAAGGGCGAGGCTACTGCATCCGTGGCCGGCTCTGATGCAGTCTTCGGGCGCACCTACAACGAGGCGCTCGTGCACCAGTTGGTTACGGCGTACCTGGCCAACGGTCGCAGTGGCACGCGGGCGCAGTTGGGACGCAGTGACGTCAACAAAAGCACGGCGAAACCGTGGCGGCAGAAAGGCACCGGACGTGCGCGTGCCGGTCGGGCGTCGAGCCCGCTTTGGCGTGGCGGGGGGAAGATCTTTCCGTCCAGCCCGGAAGAGAACTTTACCCACAAGGTCAATCGCAAGGTGTATCGGGCCGGTATCGCGACCATATTGTCGCAGCTCGTCCGCGAAGGGCGGCTGAAGGTCGTCGAGGACTTCGCGATCGACGCGCCCAAGACCAAGCTGCTCGCAACAAAGCTCAAAGGCATGGGACTAGAGCGGGTGCTCATCGTGACCGATAACGTCGACGAAAACCTGCTTCTTTCTTCCCGCAACCTGGTGAATGTCGAAGTGGTGAATGTTCATCAGGCAGATCCTGTCAGTCTGGTCGGTTTCCCTCAGGTGCTTGTTACCCGGGCGGCCCTTGCCAAGATCGAGGAGGCATACGCATGAGCGAATCTGCCAAGACACTAGGCGTCGGACGCCAGCAGCGGCTGATGCAAGTTTTGCTGGGACCGGCGATATCCGAGAAAAGCACGATGGTCGGCGACAAGCATAACCAAGTCGTGTTCCGGGTCGACCGGACTGCGACGAAGGGAGACGTAAAGGCGGCCGTCGAATTGATGTTCAAGGTGGAAGTCGATGGCGTCCAAGTCTTGAACGTCAAAGGCAAGGAAAAGCGCACCGGCCGTTTCATCGGGCGACGCAACAGTTGGAAGAAGGCGTACGTCCGTCTTAAAGCCGGACAAGAGATCAATTTCGCTGAAGGCGGGGAGGCCAAGTAATGGCGCTGATCAAGGTCAAGCCGACATCCCCGGGGAGGCGCTCGCTGGTGAAGGTCGTCAATCGCGATCTTCACAAGGGCAAACCCTACGCCCCCCTGATCGAGAGTCAAAGTAAGCGTGCCGGCCGCAACAACGGCGGTCGCATCACGATGCGCCACCAAGGTGGCGGTCATAAACAAGCGTATCGGATCATCGATTTTCGCAGGAACAAAGATGCAATTCCCGCGAAGGTGGAGCGGATTGAGTATGATCCGAACCGAAGCGCCAACATTGCGCTGGTGTGTTACGCGGATGGTGAACGGCGCTACATCATTGCGCCCAAGGGCGTAGGAGTGGGCGCTCAATTGATGAGCGGGCCCGAGGCCCCCATCAAGGACGGCAACTGCATGCCGCTGCGGAACGTGCCGGTCGGAAGCACAATTCACTGCGTCGAGATGCTGCCGGGCAAGGGTGCACAGTTGGCTCGTTCGGCGGGGACCTCAGTTCAGCTTCTCGCTCGTGAAGGCAGCTACGCGCAGCTTCGGCTACGCTCTGGTGAGATTCGTCGCGCACACGTGGATTGTCGCGCAACGATCGGTGAAGTGGGCAACTCGGAGCACTCGCTGCGGTCGATTGGCAAAGCCGGCGCAAAGCGGTGGCGCGGCATCAGGCCAACGGTGCGTGGCGTGGCGATGAATCCGATCGATCACCCGCACGGTGGTGGTGAAGGACGGACCGCGTCGGCGCAGCCGCAGGTTAGTCCATGGGGCGTGCTCTCGAAGGGCTACAAGACACGTAAAAACAAGCGCACCGATTCCATGATCGTGCGGCGCCGGAACAGCAACAAGGGCTAATCCATGGCACGTTCCATCAAGAAGGGTCCTTTCGTCGATCTCCATCTTTTGAAGAAGGTGGATACTGCCCGGACTTCGGGCGATAAGCGGCCGATCAAGACTTGGTCGCGTCGGTCGACCATACTGCCGGACTTCGTCGGGTTGACCATCGCTGTTCATAACGGAAAGCAACACATTCCGGTTTATGTGAGCGAGAACATGGTCGGTCACAAACTGGGCGAGTTTTCGCATACGCGCACCTTCAAAGGGCACACGCGGGCTGGCGGCGCCGATAAACGGTCCGGGCCTGGCGGTCCGCGGAAGTAGTGGAGAACTGAAATGGAAACCACAGCGAAGCTGCGGGGCGTACGCCTTTCGGCACAGAAGGGCCGGCTCGTCGCCGATCAAGTGCGCGGTTTGCCCGTCGATCGCGCGTTGAACGTGTTGCAGTTCAGTCCGAAGCGTGCGGCAGTGATCATTCGCAAAGTCGTCGAGTCGGCCATCGCGAACGCGGAACACAATGATGGCGCGGACATCGACGAGTTGAAGATCACTCAGATTTTGGTGGAGCGAGGAACGTTTTTACGACGATTCCGCGCGCGTGCCAAAGGACGAGCCAATCGGATCTTGAAGCCCACCTGTCATATCTTCGTGACAGTCGGCGACGGAAGGAAGTAAGCCATGGGTCAGAAAATTCATCCGACAGGATTCCGTCTCGCGGTCAATCGCGGTTGGGCATCGCGTTGGTATGCTAACAATCGCAACTTTGCCGCGATGCTGAACGAAGACATCACTGTTCGCGACTATCTCAAAAAGAAACTCGCGCATGCAGCGGTTGGAAGAGTAGTGATCGAGCGCCCTGCCAAGAACGCTCGCATTACTGTCCACAGTGCGCGCCCCGGTGTAGTCATCGGGAAGAAGGGTGAGGACATCGAGGTCCTGCGTACCGAACTCCAACGCATGCTGCGTGTTCCGGTGCACGTCAATATCGAGGAAATTCGCAAGCCCGAATTGGACGCTCAACTGGTGGCGGATTCGATCGCGACCCAACTCCAGAAGCGAATCATGTTTCGGCGTGCAATGAAGCGTGCAATTACCAACGCGATGCGACTTGGCGCGCAAGGTATCAAGATTGCCAGCGCGGGTCGTTTGAACGGCATCGAGATCGCGCGTTCGGAGTGGTATCGGGAAGGTCGCGTACCGTTGCATACGCTGCGTGCCGACATAGATTATGGATTTGCCGAAGCAAAAACCACGTACGGAGTCATCGGCATAAAAGTATGGGTGTTCAAGGGCGAGACGATCGGGAAGGGCGAGCGCCCGGTCGGACCTGCTGCGGCGGAAACGCCGGCAGATGCTCCGGCACCTCAACGCCGCCCACGCAAGACGGGAGCCAAACAGAATGCTGCAGCCAGCTAGGCGCAAGTACCGCAAAGAGCAGAAGGGCCGCAATAAAGGCGTGGCTACCCGGGGTAACCGGGTGAGCTTCGGTGAGTTCGGTCTCAAGGCTCTGGGTCGGGGACGATTGACGGCGCGCCAGATCGAAGCGGCTCGTCGTGCGATGACCCGCCACATCAAACGCGGCGGTCGGATCTGGATTCGTATTTTCCCGGACAAGCCGATCTCCCAGAAACCAGCCGAAGTACGGATGGGTAACGGCAAGGGAAATCCCGAGTACTGGGTCGCCGAAATTCAGCCCGGCAAAGTCCTGTACGAGATGGACGGTGTCGACGAAGCGTTGGCCCGACAGGCATTCACGTTGGCTGCGGCGAAACTGCCGTTGCGTTGCACGTTCGTCGTCAGGCAGCTTGGAGGGTAAGCAATGAAGGCGAAAGAACTCAGAGCCAAGAATCCCGCGGATCTTGAGCAAGAGCTAACGGAGCTTCTTCGAGCGCAGTTCGGTCTGCGCATGCAGAAGGCGACGCAGCAGTTGTCGAACAGCAGTCAGCTGCGCAAGGTGCGCAAAGACATAGCCCGAGTGCGCACCGTGCTCGGCGAGAAAGGATAGCGCCGATGAGTGAGGCGAAAAGAGCGCGGACCCTGAGCGGACGCGTCGTGAGCGACAAGATGGACAAGACCGTTACCGTTTTGGTCGAGCGGAAAGTAACGCACCCCATCTATGGCAAGATCATTCGGCGCAGTCAAAAGTTTCATGCGCACGACGAAACGAACGAATGCCACACCGGTGACATTGTGTTGATACAAGAATGCCGGCCGCTCTCTCGCACCAAGAGTTGGCGGGTAACGCAGTTGGTTGAGAAAGCAAATAACGTCTGAACAACGTTTACAATTGTTTCGGGGCCGCGCTATAATCGCTGGCTTCCATTCATTCGCCCGAGCGTCATGCTTGGGCGCCAGACCCGACGGGTTCCAATACTGGCCGCGATGCGGACCAAGTTGGAAGTAGTGCGAGAGAACGAAAATGATCCAGATGCAGACCATGCTGGATGTCGCTGACAACACTGGTGCGCGCACTGTCATGTGCATCAAGGTTCTCGGGGGCTCCAAGCGCCGTTACGCAGGCATCGGCGACGTCATTAAGGTGAGCGTCAAAGATGCGGCACCGCGTGGCAGGGTGAAAAAGGGCGAGGTCTACGACGCAGTCGTGGTTCGCACCGCGAAGGGTGTTCGACGTCCGGACGGTTCGTTGGTCCGATTCGACGGTAATGCCGCGGTGCTCCTCAATCAAAAACTCGAGCCTATCGGGACTCGAATCTTCGGGCCGGTCACGCGTGAACTGCGGACCGAGCGCTTCATGAAGATCGTGTCGCTGGCGCCCGAAGTCCTGTGATGGGAGAGGGTGAATGCACAAGATAAAGAAGGGCGACGATGTCGTCGTGATGACCGGCAAAGACAAGGGCAAGCGGGGAACCGTGTTGGTCGTGCTCGATGCCGAGCGCCTGGTGGTCGAAGGTGCCAACAAGGTAAAGAAGCATCAGCGTCCGAATCCCATGCGTGGGCTAACGGGTGGCATTGTCGAGAAGGAAATGCCGCTCCATGTGTCGAAGGTCGCAATCTACAATCCTCAGACCAGCAAGGCCGATCGCGTCGGCTTCCGGTTGCTTGAGGATGGGCGGAAGGTGCGGTTCTTTAAGTCCAACGGTGAAGTGATCGACGCCTAGTGCGGCGAATAGCGAGGCAGAGACAGTCATGGCGCGTTTGCACGACCATTACCGCGACACCGTAGTCACGCAGCTCACAGAGCAATTCGGCTACAAATCGGTCATGGAAGTCCCCCGAATTCAAAAGATAACCCTGAACATGGGGGTCGGCGAAGCGGTAGCTGATAAGAAGGTGATGGACCACGCAGTCTCGGATATGACCAAGATCGCGGGCCAGAAGCCGGTTATTACCAAGGCAAGAAAGTCGATCGCCGGCTTCAAGATCAGGCAGGGGTACCCCATCGGATGCAAGGTCACACTGCGTGGTAAGCGGATGTATGAGTTTCTGGATCGCCTCGTATCGGTGGCGATTCCCCGGATTCGCGACTTTCGCGGCATCCCTGCCCGGTCGTTCGACGGCCGCGGAAACTTCAACATGGGTGTCAGGGAGCAGATAATTTTTCCTGAGATCGAGTACGACAAGATCGATGCGATCCGTGGAATGAACATAACGATCACCACCACGGCAAAGAACGATGAGGAAGCACGTGCCTTGTTGGCGGCGTTTCGCTTCCCCTTCAGGAACTGAGGTTAGTCATGGCGAAATTGTCACTCATCAATCGCGACCTAAAGCGTCGCGCCACGGTGAAAAAGTATGCCGCAAAACGGGACGCCTTGTTCGCGATCCTGAATGACACGCGCGCGACCGACGAGGCACGGCAAAGTGCGCGGGATAAACTGCAGCAGTTGCCGCGCGACGCGAGTCCTGTGCGTGTACGCAACCGTTGTGCCCTCACGGGAAGGCCGCGCGGAACGTTTCGCAAATTCGGTCTGGCGCGCAATAAGCTGCGCGAAATCGCGATGCGGGGCGAGATTCCCGGCGTCATCAAGGCTAGCTGGTAGGAGAATCTGGATGAGCATGAGTGATCCGATCGCGGACATGCTGACGCGGATACGCAATGCGCAACTCTCGGAGAAGCCGTCCACAGCGATGGCCTCGTCGAAAGTGAAAGTCGCGATCGCGAAAGTGTTGAAAGACGAAGGATATATCGATGACTTCACGGTCAGCGATGTTGACGGTAAGCCGCAGCTGGAAATCGGGCTCAAGTATTACGCGGGTCGCCCTGTGATCGAGCGCATCGAAAGGGTCAGTCGGCCGGGGCTGCGAGTTTATCGGCCTAGTCGAACTGTGCCGCGGGTAATGAACGGGTTGGGCGTTGCGATCGTTTCCACTTCGAAAGGGGTGATGACGGATCGCAAGGCTCGAGGACTGGGTATCGGAGGCGAAGTCCTCTGTACGGTCGCGTAAGTCGGAGAGGTCATGTCTAGAGTAGCGCGTAATCCCGTGGTCATCCCTTCGGGCGTTGAGGCGACGATCGTTGACGGCCAAATTCTGGTCAAGGGCCCGTTGGGCACGCTGACGCAAAGCATGTCCAAGAACGTCAAGGTCGAGAAAGTGGATGGTCGGCTGGAGTTCGCGGCCAACGACAAAAGCATTCCCGCGAAGGCAATGTCGGGCACGATGCGGGCTCTCGTGGCGAATATGGTCCACGGGGTGTCGAAGGGCTTCGAGAGACGGTTGAACCTCGTTGGCGTTGGCTATCGGGCACAAGCTCAGGGCGATAAGCTGAATTTGACACTCGGTTTCTCGCATCCCGTCGTTCATCCTATGCCCACCGGCGTTAAGGTTGAAACGCCGACCCAGACCGAAATCGTGATCAAGGGCATCGACAAGCAGCAAGTCGGGGAAGTGGCAGCACAGGTTCGCGCCTACCGTCGCCCGGAGCCTTACAAGGGCAAGGGTGTTCGATATTCAGATGAGGTCATCGTGCTGAAGGAGACCAAGAAGAAATAGAGCGGGGCTGATCGTGCGCCTGCCGCGCGCGGTCGACACTGACTGCTTCGCTATTCTTCTTAAGAGAACGCCATGCAAGACAAGAATGTATCCAGAGTGCGCCGCGCGCAGCAGACGCGTCGCAGGATTGCCGGACTCCGGGCGGTTCGTCTCACCGTTCATCGTTCCAACTGTCACATCTACGCACAGGTCGTCGACGCGTCAGGGACTAATATCCTCGCTTCTGCATCGAGTGCGGAGAAAGAAGTGAGGGAAGCGATGAGTAATGGCGGCAATGTCGCCGCCGCGGCGGAAGTAGGAAAGCGAATCGCGCAGAAAGCTAAGCAGCTCGGTATCGAGGCGATTGCCTTCGACCGGGCGGGCTATAGATATCATGGCCGCGTCAAGGCGCTAGCCGAGGCAGCGCGCGAACACGGACTGAAGTTCTAGCGGGACACACACGATGGCCAAGGTTCAATCGAAGATGCGGTCGCAGGGCGGCGAGGAACGTACCGACGGCTTGCGCGAAAAGATGGTCGCGATAAATCGCGTGACCAAAGTTGTCAAGGGAGGTCGGGTTCTCGGATTCGCAGCCCTTACAGTGGTCGGCGACGGCGATGGCGGAATAGGCATGGGCAAGGGTAAGGCCCGCGAGGTGCCGGTAGCCGTGCAGAAAGCCATGGATGAGGCGCGCCGCAAGCTATTCAAGGTCCCGCTCAAGAGTGGAACGCTGCATCACTCGGTGATTGGGCGGCATGGAGCGTCTCGCGTGTTCATGCAACCGGCGTCCGAGGGTACCGGAATCATTGCCGGCGGACCGATGCGAGCGATCTTCGAGGTCATGGGCGTCACCAACGTACTGGCGAAATGCATGGGTTCCACGAATCCCTACAACGTCGTACGAGCTACCCTGGCCGGGCTTGCCGCGCTCAACACGCCTGCGGAAATCGCAGCCAAGCGCGGCAAGACAGTTGAAGAGATTACCGGGGGCTAAAGCATGGCTGGCAGCGACGGAAAGATTTTGCGAGTGAAGCTGGTCAAGGGCTTGATGGGCACCAAGCAGCAGCATCGGGCGACCGTGCGCGGACTGGGGTTGCGCCGCCGGAACAGTTCGGTCGAGCTGCCTGATACGCCGGCCGTCCGCGGTATGATCAATCGGGTGTCGTATCTTTTGGACGTGACTGAATCGGCCTAGCGGCTGTAGCTGCTGATTGATTCGGCAGACGAATGCACAAAAGCGAGTGACTAGAAATGCAGCTCAATTCAATTAAGCCGGCCGCAGGATCCAAAAAAGCCCGCAAGCGCGTCGGGCGAGGCATCGGAAGCGGTTCTGGAAAGACGAGCGGGCGAGGCCACAAAGGGCAGAAGTCGCGGTCGGGCGGGTTTCACAAGGTGGGTTTCGAGGGTGGACAAATGCCCTTGCAACGGCGGTTGCCCAAGCGGGGCTTCGTGTCTCCGTCGAAAGGGCTCGTTGCGGAGGTGAGGTTGTCTGACCTGCAAAGACTAGAGGCAGATGTCGTCGACCTCGAGGCGTTGCACGCGGCAGGGGTGATCTCCCGGTTCGCGCTCGCTGGAAAAGTCATATTGTCGGGTAACATCGCGCGTCCGGTGACCGTGAATGGTCTCGGCGTGACGAAAGGTGCCAAAGCAGCGATCGAAGCGGCAGGTGGTAAGGTCAACATGCCTGTGGCAGTGGAGTCCACCAAACTCCAGGCCAAGGGCAAGGGTAAAGCGGCGGCGAAGGGCTAGTCTTGGCAGCTGAAAGTTCATCTCTGTTCGGGCTTTCCGGAAAAATGGGCGATCTCAAGCGTCGCCTCTTGTTTCTGGTTGGGGCGCTGATCGTCTATCGGATTGGCGCCCATATACCCGTGCCCGGAATCGATCCGGTTGCCTTGGCAGAGTTGTTCGACACGCAGCGCGGCGGCATCCTCGACATGTTCAACCTGTTCTCGGGCGGTGCGCTCGGGCGGTTTACGATCTTCGCGCTCGGGATCATGCCGTATATATCTGCATCGATCATCATGCAGTTGATGACGGTCGCGGTCCCCACGCTCGAGCAGTTGAAGAAAGAGGGCGAAGCGGGACGGCGCAAGATCACCCAGTACACGCGATATGGAACGTTGGTGTTGGCGTTGTTTCAGGGGCTTGGCATTGCGGTTGCACTCGAATCTCAGCAAGGGCTCGTCATCGAGCCTGGGTTGCTCTTCCGGTTAACTGCGGTCGTCACACTGGTGACCGGTACGATGTTCCTGATGTGGCTTGGCGAGCAGATCACCGAGCGGGGTGTGGGTAACGGCATCTCGCTCATCATTTTCGCCGGGATTGCGGCAGGTTTGCCGCAGGCGATCGGTGGAACGCTTGAGCTGTCCCGGACGGGTGCATATTCGATACCCTTCGTGCTGCTGTTGTTCGCCGGCGTTGTGGTGGTGACCTGGGTCGTCGTCTTCGTCGAGCGTGGACAACGTAAGATCTTGGTCAACTACGCGAAGCGTCAGGTCGGCCGCAAGGTGTACGGAGGACAGACGTCGCACTTGCCGCTCAAGTTGAACATGGCCGGGGTGATCCCGCCGATTTTCGCGTCGTCGATCATTCTCTTCCCGGCGACTATTTTGGGTTGGTTCGGTAGTTCGGGTGAGAACGTTGCGTGGCTCAGAACGATCTCCGACACGCTGCATCCCGGGCAGCCGATCTATGTACTGCTTTACGCGGCGGCGATTGTTTTCTTCTGCTTCTTCTATACGGCTTTGGTGTTCAATCCGAAGGAGACGGCGGACAACCTGAAGAAGAGTGGCGCGTTCGTGCCGGGAATTCGGCCAGGTGAGCAGACGGCGCGCTATATCGAACGAATCATGATGAGGCTTACACTGGCGGGGGCGGTCTATATCACGCTGGTTTGTCTGTTGCCCGAATTCCTGATTGTGAAATGGAATGTCCCGTTCTATTTCGGCGGTACGAGCTTGTTGATCGTGGTGGTGGTTACGATGGACTTCATGTCCCAGGTGCAGGCGTATGTCATGTCGCACCAGTATGAGAGTTTGTTGAAGAAGGCGAGCTTCAAGGGGAACACAATGTTCCCCACACGATGATGTCCAAGGAAGAAACGATCCAGATGCAGGGTGAGATCGTAGAGACCCTGCCAAATGCAACATTCCGGGTGAAGCTCGAGAACGGGCACATCATCCTGGGTCATATCTCAGGCAAGATGCGAATGCACTATATCCGTATCTTGCCCGGGGACAAGGTAACGGTTGAACTCACGCCCTACGATCTTACGCGTGGGCGTATCGTCTTCCGGGCGAAGTGACTGATCGACGATGGGGTAGGGTCGGGCGGATATGCTCTGACCTCGGGCAGACAATCAAGAAGGCGCATCCTGTCGGTGGTGCGGCCACATGGAGCGGGCGATGAGAGTACAAGCATCGGTAAAACGGATTTGCCGGCACTGCAAGGTCATCCGGCGTAAACGTGTTGTTCGGATCATCTGCAAGGATCCGCGGCACAAACAGCGGCAAGGCTAAGCGGCGCCTGGCGGACTGCAGTTCTTCCGCAGCGGGTCAACAGTGTTTTTTGGTTTTCGTTTCTAGGAGGGTCGGATGGCCCGGATTGGCGGAGTTAACATCTCCAACCACCAGCATACGGCGATCGCCATCACGGCGATCTACGGTATCGGCCGCGCGCGCGCACGTCTGATTTGCGATGCAGCCTCGATCAACGCTTCGGCGAAGGTGAAAGACCTTTCCGACGCGGACATGGACCGCCTGCGCGAACAGGTCGGGAAGTTCACCATCGAGGGCGATCTGCGCCGCGAAGTGTCGATGAATATCAAGCGGTTGATGGACCTCGGTTCGTACAGGGGTCTTCGGCACAAGCGAGGGTTGCCGCTTCGCGGGCAACGCACGCGTACCAATGCACGAACCCGGAAGGGGCCGCGGAAAGCCGCGATCAAGTTGCACAAGCCCGCCGGAACTGCGTAAGAGGAATATCGGAAAATGGCCAAGGCACCGACCCGTGTGCGCAAGAAGGCAAAAAAGAATGTCGCCGAAGGTGTGGCGCACATTCATGCTTCGTTCAACAACACCATCGTGACGATCACCGACCGGCAGGGCAACACGCTGGCCTGGGCAACTTCCGGTGCGAGCGGATTCAAAGGGTCTCGCAAGAGCACGCCGTTCGCCGCCCAGGTTGCCGCGGAATCCGCGGGCAAGGCAGCGCAAGAATGTGGCGTGAAGAATCTCGAGGTGCGCATCAAGGGGCCGGGGCCGGGTCGTGAGTCGGCTGTGCGTGCGTTGCATGCACTCGGGATGAAGATCACTTTGATTTCAGACGTAACGCCCATACCGCACAACGGTTGCCGTCCGCCCAAGCGGCGGCGGGTGTAAGGAGCACACACTTGGCCAGGAATCTTGACCCAAAGTGCCGCCAATGTCGGCGTGAAGGTGAAAAACTCTTCCTGAAGGGGGAGAAGTGTTTTACCGACAAATGCGCAATCGAGCGGCGCAACTACGCGCCGGGCCAGCATGGCCAGAAACAGTCGCGGCTGTCTGGCTATGGCGTGCAATTGCGCGAGAAGCAGAAAATCCGGCGCACCTATGGCGTGCTCGAGCGTCAGTTCCGCCTTGTCTACGCTGCGGCGGATCGCGCCAAAGGGATCACAGGCGAGAATCTTCTGCAGATGCTCGAAAGTCGGCTTGATACGGTTGCCTACCGTATGGGGTTTGGCGCGTCTCGTACTGAAGCGCGGCAGATCGTGCGCCATAACGGGATTCTAGTGAACGGGAAGCGAGTCAATATTCCGTCGTTCCAGGTGCGTCCCGGTGACGTGGTGGAAGTGGCGGAGGCTGCAAAAGGACAACTGCGCGTCAAGGCGGCCGTGGAAGCGGCTGAAGGACGTGGGTTTCCCGAATGGGTTGACGTGGACGCAAAGGGGCTCAAAGGCACGTTCAAGTCGAAGCCGCAACGCTCGGAATTGCCGTCCACTATCAATGAATCGCTCGTGGTCGAGCTTTACTCCAAGTGACCGAGGGTAGCCAGCGATGCAAAGCAGCGCTCTATTGAAGCCCCGTATCATCGATGTCGAGAACTTTTCCCCCACCCACGCCAAGGTGGTCATGGAACCGTTCGAGCGCGGCTACGGCCACACGCTCGGCAATGCGCTCCGGCGCGTTCTACTTTCGTCTATGCCGGGCACCGCACCAACCGAAGTGAAGATCAGTGGCGTACTTCACGAGTATTCGACGCTCGACGGCGTGCAGGAAGACGTTGTCGATCTGCTGCTCAACTTGAAGGGTATCGTCCTCAAGTTGCATACGCAGAAAGAAGTGTGGCTCAACATCAAGAAGCAAGGTGAAGGTGTGGTGACGGCCGGGGATATCGAAGTCTCGCACGACGTCGATGTAGTGAATCCCGAGCATGTCATTGCCCATCTGACGCCGGGCGGCAAGCTCGACATGCAGATCAAAGTCGAACAGGGGCGTGGGTACCAGCCAGCGGCGGTGCGCAGCAGCTTGAACGAAGAAGAAGGGCGCGCGATCGGGTCGATCATGCTCGATGCTTCGTTCAGCCCAGTTCGTCGCGTGAGCTACGCCGTAGATTCTGCGCGAGTCGAGCAGCGTACGGACCTCGACAAATTGATCATGGATATCGAGACCAACGGCGTGGTCGAGCCTGAAGAGGCGGTGCGGTACGCGGCGCGCATTCTGGTCGAGCAGCTCTCCGTGTTCGCGGATCTCAAGGGCACGCAAACGTCGGAGGAGCCGCAGAAGCCGCAGCAGATCGATCCGATTCTGCTTCGTCCGGTCGACGACCTTGAACTCACGGTTCGGTCTGCGAATTGCCTCAAGGCCGAAAACATCTACTACATCGGTGACTTGATTCAGCGTACCGAAACGGAATTGCTGAAGACGCCCAATTTGGGGCGGAAGTCGCTCAACGAGATCAAGGAAGTGCTCGCCTCGCGTGGGCTGACCTTGGGAATGAAGCTCGAAAACTGGCCGCCGTCAGGCATCGAGCGGCGATAAGGAGAAGGTTGTCATGCGTCACGGACACGGCCTGCGCAAGCTAAATCGGACATCCAGCCATAGGTTGGCCATGTTCCGTAACATGGCGAACTCGCTGCTGCGCCACGAAACCATCAAGACGACGTTGCCGAAGGCGAAGGAATTGCGGCGCGTGGTCGAACCGATCATCACACTGGGCAAAGCACCTAGCCTTGCGAACCGCCGTCTGGCTTTCAACCGGTTGCGCGACCGCGACATGGTCGTCAAGGTCTTCGACGAGTTGGGTCCTCGGTTTGCGAATCGGCCGGGCGGTTACTTGAGGATTCTGAAGTTCGGATTTCGCAAAGGTGACAACGCGCCGATGGCGCTGGTTGAACTGCTGGATCAGCCGGAGTCCACTGACGCCGAAGAAGGAAAGTCGACGGATACTTCGTCGAGCTGATGCGGCGCTCGGTCGTTGGACAAGAAAACGGCACCTGCGGGTGCCGTTTTCTGTTTCGTATCCGCCGGACGCCGGGCATGCTGGTCGACGAGGGCCAGCGAGTGGCTGGCTCGCGCTACTGGCCACTATATGGGTGCCTGGGAGAGGTGGCTCACGCGGTTGGCTTGCGGTAGCGGCGTCTACGCATTTCATCAGCCATGCGCTGGGCGCAAGGCTGGCCCGTTTCTTCCAAGCCGGCGATCACGCTGTCGATATCCTTCTGCATACGGTTCTGGCTCATCTTCCATTTCCCCACAAGACGGGATACGCGGATCTCTATGCCGACGATCGCGGCAAGTTGCGTGGTCACGTAATCGTCCGGCGCATCGGAGAGGGCCCATGGCAATGGACGCATCGACTCATGCTGATCAGTCAGGCGCTCGAGGAAATTCCGCAGCCAAACCGGATCCTTGATGGTCGTTGCCGCTCCGTAGGCATGCACGGCGATGTAGTTCCACGTCGGTACCACACGCTGCGACTCGGATTTGGTGGCGTACCAGGAGGGTGTAATGTACCGACCCGGATCCTGGAATATCGCGAGAATCTCGCTGCGCTCGTCGATGCGCTGCCATATCGGATTCGCGCGCGCGACATGGCCCTGTAGCCGCAAGCCGGACGCGTCATTGGCGGCAGTCAGCATTGGTATGTGGTCCGCACACGGGCCCTCGTCACCCATCGTGATCAACGTTGCCAACGGATGCTGGCGGATGAATGCCTGCTTGGCGGCGGCATCAGATTCCTCGAACGACTTCGGCAGATACATCTCGGTCTCCTCCTGCTCGCTAGCGGGGGTAAGTCATTACCAGTGGGGGAAACGCCGAGGGCAGCGAGAGCATGCTGCAGGGGCTGGGCGTCGCGCGTCTACAGAGTACCGCGCAAATACGTCCCTGTATGGCTCTCCCGTGCGTTTGCGATGTCTTCCGGACGTCCTTGAGCAACGATGCGTCCTCCGCCATCGCCTCCTTCCGGACCGAGGTCGATCACCCAATCGGCCGTCTTGATGACATCCAGATTGTGCTCGATGACGACGACCGTGTTGCCTTGATCGCGCAGGCGATGCAGCACGTTGAGGAGCAGCGAGATATCGTGAAAATGCAGGCCGGTCGTCGGTTCGTCGAGGATGTAGAGGGTCCGGCCAGTGTCCCTTTTGGACAGTTCCAAGGCAAGCTTGACTCTCTGCGCTTCGCCTCCCGAAAGGGTCGTCGCGCTCTGGCCTAAGCCAAGGTAGCCGAGACCGACTTCGAGCAGGGTGCTCAGTTTGCGGACAACGGCCGGGATACTGGCGAAGAAGTCGCGGGCCTGCTCCGTGGTCATCTGCAGGACGTCGTGTATGGTGCGTCCCTTGAACTGCACGTCGAGAGTCTCGCGGTTATATCGTTTGCCATGGCACACGTCGCAGGGCACGTAGATGTCCGGCAGGAAGTGCATTTCGACCTTCGTGACGCCATCCCCTTGGCATGCTTCGCACCGACCGCCCTTGACGTTGAATGAGAAGCGGCCGGGCCCATAACCGCGCTCGCGGGCGGTCGGCACGCCGGCAAAGAGTTCGCGTATGGGCGTGAAGAGGCCGGTATAGGTGGCCGGATTGGAGCGCGGCGTGCGTCCGATCGGACTTTGGTCGACATTGACGACCTTGTCGAAAAATTCCAGCCCGGACACGGCGACATAGGGAGCGGGTTCCTCGGCGCTGCCGTAAAGATGTTTGGCGCAGATGCGTGCGAGCGTGTCGTTGATGAGCGTCGACTTGCCCGATCCCGAGACGCCGCTGACACAAACGAACAGTCCGACGGGCAAGCGGAAGTCGACATGCTTGAGGTTGTTTCCGTGCGCGCCCGTGATCGTGAGCGCGCGCTGCGCATCCACCGAATGACGCAAGGACGGCAAGGCAATCGAGCGCTTGCCGCTCATGTATTCGCCCGTGAGCGACCCTGCTGTCTGCTCGATATCCTTGGGAGTGCCTTGGGCCATGATTCGTCCACCGTGCACACCCGCTCCCGGACCCAAGTCGACCACATGATCAGCGCTGGCGATGGCGTCTCGGTCATGTTCGACGACGATGACGGAATTGCCCATGTCGCGCAGGTTGCGCAGGGTCGTCAGCAGCCGGTCGTTGTCGCGTTGATGGAGTCCGATCGACGGCTCGTCGAGGACATACATGACCCCGGTCAATCCCGAGCCGATCTGTGAGGCCAATCGTATGCGCTGAGCCTCTCCGCCGGATAGGGTGTCGGCCGAACGATCGAGAGAGAGATAGTCGAGGCCGACGTCGTTCAGAAATCGCAGTCGATTGACGATCTCGCGCACGATCTTGTCCGCAACTGCTTGCCGGTTGTCTCCAAGTTGCAGCCCGGCGAAGACGTCGGCGGCCTGTCGCAAGGTGAGGGACGAGACTTCGTAGATCGGTTTGTCCGCCACGAATACATGTCTCGCTTCCAGCCGCAGACGTGTTCCGGAACAATCCGGACAGACTTGGGTGTTCTGAAACTTCGCGAGTTCTTCGCGCACCATCGACGAGTCGGTTTCGCGATAGCGGCGCTCCATGTTCGGCACGATGCCTTCGAACGCATGCTCGCGCTGATAGCGATTGCCTCGTTCGCCCAGATACGTGAATCGAATGCGTTCGCTGCCTGAGCCGTACAGAACCCTGTCCTGTACTTCGCGTGGAAGATTCTCGAAAGTCGTCTCCAGATCGAAACCGTAGTGCAGCGCCAGCCCGGTGAGCATCTGGAAGTAGAACTGGTTGCGCCGGTCCCAGCCCTTGATCGCGCCGGCTGCCAGCGAAAGATGAGGGAAAGCCACGATTCGCTTCGGATCGAACAGCGTGATGTTTCCGAGGCCATCGCATTTTGGGCATGCGCCGAGCGGATTGTTGAAGGAGAACAAGCGCGGTTCGAGCTCCGGCAGGCTGTGTCCGCAACTCGGACAGGCGAACCGGGATGAAAACACGTGCGTGCGGCCGCTTGCCAACTCGACCGCGAGGGCTCGACCGTCGGAGTGTCTCAGCGCGGTCTCGAAAGACTCGGCCAGCCGCTGCTTGGCGTCGGGTCGCACTCGCAGCCGATCGATCACCGCCTCGACCGTGTGTTTCTGGTTGCGACCGAGCTTGGGTAAGGTGTCGATCTCATGCACCGCGCCGTCGATCCTTACCCGCACGAACCCCTGCGCCTTTAGTTCCTCGAAAAGATCCGCCTGCTCACCTTTTCTGCCCACGATCAACGGGGCGAGGATCATGATCGCTGTATCCTCGGGGACGGCGAGCACGTGGTCCACCATCTGGGAGATGCTCTGTGCCGCCAGCGAGGTCCCATGCACCGGGCAGCGCGGTTCGCCGACGCGCGCATAGAGCAGGCGCAAGTAGTCGTGGATCTCGGTCACGGTGCCGACCGTCGATCGAGGATTGTGACTGGTCGCCTTTTGTTCGATGGCGATCGCGGGCGACAGGCCTTCGATCAGGTCGACATCGGGCTTGTCCATGAGCTGCAGGAACTGACGGGCGTATGCGGACAGCGATTCGACGTATCGCCGTTGTCCTTCGGCGTACAACGTGTCAAAGGCCAGGGAAGACTTTCCCGAACCCGACAAGCCGGTGATGACGACGAGTCGGTTGCGAGGCAGATCGATATCGATATTCTTGAGATTGTGCGTGCGTGCGCCACGGATGCGGATGTAATCGGTGCGGGGCACCTGGCCGTCGGGCACAGACGTGTCGGATCTATCCTGCTGCATCGCTGGGCGCCGGGTGGAAAGTAAACCTGCTAATATACCCAACTCCTTTCGCAATTCCCATTTGACCGATGTCTGCATCCGAGCGCATGAGCGCGCGCGAGATCCGCGCCGCAATAGGGCTCGCCGGTATTTTCGGTCTGCGCATGTTCGGCCTGTTCGTCATCTTGCCGGTCTTTGCGCTCTACGCACAGAAGCTCGAGGGCGGCAACAATCTGACGCTGGTCGGCGTCGCGCTCGGCGCCTACGGGTTGGCCCAGGCACTGCTGCAAATCCCGTTCGGGCGCTGGTCCGACCGGATAGGTCGCAAGCCGGTCCTCTACGTCGGACTCTTCATCTTCGCGGTCGGTAGTGTGGTGGCCGGCTACGCGAGCAGCATTCACGGCGTCATCATCGGTCGGATATTGCAGGGCGCTGGGGCGGTGTCCGCGGTCGCGATCGCGATGGCTGCCGACTTGACGCGCGAAGAGCACCGCACCAAGGTGATGGCCATCATCGGTTCGACCATCGGACTGAGCTTTGCAGCTTCCTTGGTGCTCGGGCCCTGGCTCGATCGCTTGATAGGTGTCGCCGGCATCTTCTACCTGATCGGGGTCCTTGCCTTGCTGGCGATGCTCATCGTGCTACGTCTGCCGCAGCCGGCGGCCAACCAGGCCGTGGGCCAAGGCCCCGTCGCCTTCTCCGAGGTCCTGCGCGACACGCAACTCCATCGACTCAACGTGGGCATCTTCGTCCTGCACGCCGTGCTCATGTCGCTCTTCATCACTGTGCCTTTCGATCTAGTCGCTGCGGGCATGCCGCTTGCCGAGCAATGGAAAATTTACGCGGCCGTGATGGTGGGGTCATTGCTCTACATGATGCCGTGCCTGCGCCACGGCGAGCGGCGAGGACGCTCGAAAGCGGTATTCCTCCTCTCCGTCGGTTTGGTCCTTGTCAGCCAGGCTATGTTGCTCGGTCTAGACCAACGGGTCTGGGCCATCGGCTTCGCACTGCTGGTATTCTTCATGGGCTTCATGGTGCTGGAAGCAGCGCTGCCGTCCCTGGTGTCGCGCGTGGCTCCGGCCGGTGCCCGCGGTGCGGCGGTGGCTGTGTACAGCACGGTGCAATTTCTCGGTGCGGCATTCGGCAGCGTGCTCGGGGGATATGTTATGCAGAATTCGGGACGCGCCGGTCTTTTGCTGGTGAACGGAGTCCTGGTTGCAGGATGGTTGGCGGTTGCGTGGGGCATGCGGTCTGCGGATCGGCTCAGCTCGCGCAGTTACGCGTTACCGCCCATGGACGACGATAGCGCGCAGCAGTTGCGCGCGCGTCTGGCGGCATTGGGCGGGGTGCGGGAAGCAAAGGTGAACGCGCGTACCGGGGTAGCCCACCTGAAGGTGGAAGCGAATTCCTTCGACGAGCGTCGTGCATTGAATCTGATAGCGGGAGAGAGCTGATGGCATCCGTGAACAAGGTCATCCTGATCGGCAATTTGGGGCGCGACCCCGAAACCCGTTACATGCCGAATGGTGAGGCAGTGACGAACGTCACGTTGGCGACGACAGAGAATTGGAAGGACAGAACCAGCGGAGAGCGCCAGGAAAAGACCGAATGGCACCGCGTGACGTTCTATCGCCGGTTGGCTGAAATCGCCGGCGAGTATCTGAAAAAAGGCTCCCAGGTGTACGTGGAAGGTCGGCTCGAAACTCGCAAATGGACCGACAAGGAAGGCAAGGAACGGTACACGACCGAGATCATTGCCTCCGAGATGAAGATGCTGGGCAGCCGTTCGGGAGCGGGTGCGCCAAGCTACGATTCGTCCGACGATGGTGGCAGTTCGGCGCCCTCCCGTGCCGCCGGACGCCCTGCAGGTGGCGGCGGAGCCAAGCCGGCTGGCAAGGCGGCGGGCGGCATCGCCGAGATGGACGACGACATCCCTTTCTGACGGCCGAGTGTCCCGGATGGGTATGTCACGTCAGCCCCGCGAGGGGCTGGTTCGTTTTGGGCGCAGGGTGCCTTTGGTCGTGTTTGTCCTGGGAGCGTATGCAATGATGGGTTCGGCAAACGCGGGTTGGCTATCGGGGACAGTGCCCGTCGACTTGGGCGTCAAAGCGGGCAGGCTCAAACCCTGCCCGGACAGCCCCAATTGCGTCAACAGCCAGTCGTCCGGGCGCAGCGCGATCTTGCCGATCGCGTTTCGAGGCGATGCAGCGACAGCTTGGCGGGCGCTTCAGGACGTCCTTGCCGAGATGGGGCGGCTGCAGCTCGTCGAGCGCACTGACAACTACTTGCGGGCCGAGGCGCGCAGTCGGATGCTCGGTTTCGTCGACGACGTCGAATTCTTTCTCGACGTCGATGCTCATGTCATTCAAATGCGCTCGGCCTCCCGGCTCGGCTACAGCGACTTTGGCGTCAATCGGGATCGCCTGGAGCAGGTGCGCAGCCGGGTCACCGCGCGCTGGGGTCAAGCCGCGGCTGGCAAATCGGCGCCCTAGCGGCATAGCCGTCGTGCTCGCCCAGGAGCCGATCTCTCCATGCGTGGACTGCGTCGCCGGGCTCGAGCAGTTCCAAGGGCGACATGACCCTCGCCCACTGCAGTGCCCCGAACACGATGTAGTCGGCGAAACTCGGGCGCGCGCCTCCCAGGTAAGGCTGAGACCTGACCACTGAGCGAACGGGCGCCAGGGCCGCTCGAAATGCGGGCAGCGAGGTGCTGGGTTCCGAGGCGATCTGTTCGAGAGGTTTTCCGAACCGTGCTTCGCGGCTGCTGCGAAAATAATCCAGGTCCTTAGGATGCAGGCGCGCGTAGAGATCGGGCAGGATCAGGCGCAGTATAAGCGGGTGAAGTGTGCTCTCGGACCAAAGCCTGATGAACAGCGCGTGCGCTTCGCCTAGCGGCCCGCCGAGCAGGCTGGGCTCCGGGTAATGCTCGTCGAGATAGCGTGCGATGGTCCAACTGTCGCTCAGTGAGCGGGTGCCGTCGACCAACACCGGCACGGTCTTGCTGCCAGAAAAGACAATGGCATCCTTGTCGGTAAATCGCCAAGGGACTTCGCGCCAGGCGAGACCTTTGTGTCGTAGTGCCATCTTGATGCGCCAGCAGTAAGGGCTGAACCGAGCTTCTTCGTCTGCGCCTGCGAGGTCATAGAGAACGAGCGGCATGGGCTTCCTCCTTTGGAACTGTCGTCACCCGACGACATGCGGGCGATCGAGTGTCGCCGATCAACGACAACATCATGCCACAACCATCCCCTAATCCATCAATCCGTGGGTAATTGCATAATATGTGAGGTCGGCATTGGTCTTTAATGCCATCTTCTGCAGGACACGTGTGCGGTAAGTCGTTATAGTCTTGACGCTGACGTTGAGTTCGTTCGCGATGCGCGTTGGGCTCATGCCTTCGGCGATTTTGCGGAACACTTGAAACTCTCTTTCGGACAACGTCTCGTGCAGCGCTTGTTCGGATGGGCTGGCCAATTGCATCGAAACGAGATCTGCGGTGGTGTCGCTGATGTATTTCTTGCCGCGCGCGACGGTGCGGATGGCACGCAGAACTTCTTCGGGGGGGGCATTTTTTGAAACGTAGCCACTTGCACCGGCCCGCAGCGTATTCACGGCATAACTGGCTTCAGGATAGCCGCTTAAGATGAGGATGGGCAGTTGCGGTCTTGTGCGTCGAATGATGTGAAGACAGTCGATGCCGTTCTTGTTGGGCATGGCGATGTCGAGCAGGATCACGTCGAATTCCCGGCTTTGGACGAGGCGCAGGACCTCGTCGCCGGAGGCCGCTTCCGCCTCGATCCTCATGTCCGGTTGATCAGAGATGAACTGAGACAGCCCGGCTCTCACGATCTGATGGTCGTCGGCGATAAGGATGCGAATCACGAAGGCGAGTCCTTGGTGCGTTTGAGTGGTGCGTTCAGCGTGCGAGGGCCGAGGAAGCGATGCGATTCAGGGGCGCTATCTGGACAGAGAGCATGCGATTGAGTTGGTTCCCTCGCGCAATTATCGAATGTTCTCGTTGTAATCGCACATCGAAATGAGGACGGTTGCATGAATCTTGACATCTTTCTCGCCGGGCTCAGGCCGTGAAGGAGCGAGCGATGACCCGCGCGGGGGGGCTGACGGCATGGGCCAAGCGGTTCCGGTGGAGCATTGCCTTGACGGTCTGCGTTACGGCGGCCATCGGGATCTTCGTGGTGTCCGATCTTGGAAATCGCAAGCTCACGCGAGGATATGATAATGGAATACAAGCGATCGGAGTTGGAGCGCGGCTCAATGAACTTTCTGCGCGAGTGGCGGATGCCGAGACCGGGCAGCGCAGCTATCTGCTGACGTGGAAAGAGGAGTACCTCGAGCCCTATCGTCGCGCCTTGCCCATCATCCGGAAGCTCCTCGATGAGCTGCGACCCTACTACGCCGAGGGCCCCGACCCGGAGGCGGCGCGAGTGTTCAGCGCGCTGGTGACTGCCGTCGGCGAGAAGCTGGGCGAGATCGAACTGACACTGCGATTGATCGAACGCGCTCGCGCCGACCGCGCCCTCGAAGTGGTCGACAGCGGGGTTGGGCGGCAAACGATGGACGAGATCAGATTCTTGCTCGGAGAACTGTCGCAGCGAGAGGAATCTCTGGTGAACGAAGTCTCTTCGAGCTGGCGGCGGAACCTCGACGTTTCTCGCCTCAGTCTCGTTGGTGCGACGGCGCTCAATGTGTTGCTGCTCGTGGTGCTGTTCACCGCGATGAAGCGGGATTGGCGTCGGGCGCAGGAGCGTCAGGTGCTGCTCAACCGAATGGTGCGGGATCGTACCTGCCAACTGGACATGCTCGCCTCGCGCCTTCAGGAGGTGAGCGAGGCTGACAAGGCCGCCATGGCGCGCGAGCTGCACGACGAGCTTGGAGCTCTGCTGACGGCGAGCAAGATGGACGTCGCACTTATCTGCCAGCAACTGGGCGCGGTGCGCCCGGATCTTTCATCCCGGCTGGGAAAGGTCATGCAGAACCTCGATCAGGGCTTGCTGACCAAGCGGCGCATCGTGGAAGGGCTGCGGCCCAGCGCGCTCGAATATTTCGGATTAGGCACTGCGGTGCGCGAATTGGCCGAGCAGGTTGCCGAGCGTGCCGGCTGGGATCTCGAGCTCGATATTCCGGATTCGTGTCCAAACCTGTCTTCAGAGACGGAGATCGCTCTGTTCCGGGTTGTGCAAGAGTCACTGACGAACGCGGCGAAATACGCGCGGGCGACCAAGGTGCGGGTGGCGCTGAAGCGCGAAGCGAATCGTTGCACGCTGGAAGTGATGGACGACGGCGTCGGTTTCGTTCTCAAGGAGGTGAGGGTCGAGGCTCAAGGATTGTTCGGCATGCGACACCGCATCGAGGCGCGCAGAGGCTACTTTGCGGTGTGCACGGCCCCCGGTGAAGGTACGCGCATCAGCGTCGTGATCCCGGACTGCTCGCTCGCCACCCCGTCGCGTATACCCGAGGCGGCGGTTCATGCGGATCGATGGGAGCCCGCGCGTGCTTGATTGAACTGCGAGCGGCGTTCCAGCCGCTCGCGGCCTCGACTGCAGTCGACGTGCACTCGGAGCTACATACTCCGTTTGACATCTTTGGCGGTGTCCTGGACTTTTTCTCCGCCGCGTTCCAGATCACGGCCAGCGCCCTCAATCGTATTGCAGCCTGCAAGTGTGGCAAAAACTGCGGCGGCAAGTATTGCGATCAAGCTTTTCATTGTCGTTCCTTTCAGGCTGCAATGCAGGAAAGTTATCCCGGGTTGTCGGGGACGGGTCCCGCCAAGTGCGGGCGCACGGCACTCAAGCACCTGGTGTGCCCGGCGGTCCGGTATATGCGGTCAGGGAAACGCGTTACCATGACTCCGTCTAAATCGTCGAGACCGCCTTGCCTGCCTTGCCTCTCGCCCTGACGGCGTTACGCCATCGCGATTACCGATGGCTATGGTCGGGCACCTTCTTCTCCACCGCTTCCCAATGGATCCAGCAGGCAACGCTCGGGTGGGTCGTCTACGATCTCACCGGGTCGGCGGCGCTGCTCGGTGCTGTCCTGGGTGTGCGCGCGATACCAATGCTGCTGCTCGCGCCGGTGTCCGGCTTGGTCGCAGAGCGGTTCGACCGGCGACGTGCGCTGGCGCTCAGTCAGATCGCCCCGGCAGCGGCCTCGTTTCTGCTTGCTGCCCTGCTTGCCCTGGATGCCGTCCAAATCTGGCACTTGTTCGCGTTCTCTCTCATCGGCAGTTCGGGCATGGTGTTCGAGCGCACCCTGCGCAGCACCTTGGTCTTCGATGTGGTGCCTCGGGCCGAGGCAGCCAATGCCATCGCGCTGAACACGATCGCGTTCAGCGTGACCCGAACTCTTGGGCCTGCGCTCGCTGGCGTGCTGATCGCATTGCTCGGGCCAGCCTGGAACTTTGCCATCCAGGGCGTGGCATATGCGGGCGTGGCGGCCAGTGTCCTGATGATTCAGGTCAGGGTGCGCGCTCATCCTCGCAAGCCCGGCACGGCGTGGCAGTCGATGTTCGCAGGCTTCCGGTTTGCCGCGACCAATCCGATCACGAGAGTCATCATGATCGTTGGTCTGGTTCCGCCCCTATTGCTGATACCCTCGTTCAGCGCCTTGATGCCCGTCTTCGCCGCGGACGTGTTCGCTACCGGACCGACCGGGCTGGGCTTGCTCCTCTCCGCGGTGGGCGCGGGCGGTATCGTCGGTGGCGTGCTTGCCGCCACCCTCAGCCGCTACGAATGCGTGGGACGGCTGCAAGCGTTATCCCTTCTGCTGTTCGCCGCCTGCATCATCGGATTCGGATTGAGCACCCACATGGCTGTGGCGGTGGTGTTTCTGTTCGGCGCCGGGATGGCCGAGATGGTGCTGGCGTCGAGCAATCACACCAGCCTGCAAATGTCCGCGCCGGAAGCCATCCGCGGGCAGGTGACCAGTCTGCTGCCCATGTTCCCGGCGTTCATTTCGGTCGGATCATTCGGGGCGGGCATAGGCGCGGAGATGGTTGGTGTGCGAACGGTGGTCGTCGTGTTCGCAGTGCTGGCCACGCTGGTGATGGCCTTGGCATGGTCGCGCTCGAGATCCTACCGGGAGTTGCGCATGTCGAGTCTCGTTGCCGGCAGCTAGTGTCCTGAGTCGGAGATTCGTCGACTCGGGACACCCGAGCTTCAAACGGTGGCAGGTCGTGTCGCTGCGCGTGTCAGTTGACGGTCGTCGATCGGCCAGTTGACCGCCGCAGCGAAAAGGCCTGCCATGATCGCCACGATCCACATGATGTTGTACGACCCGGTCTGATCGAACAGAAAACCGCCAAGAGCCACGCCGAAGAAGCTTCCCACCTGGTGCGAGAGGAACGAGATCCCGCCCAGCGTGGACAGGTAGCGCACGCCGAAGATGTGGGCGATCAGTCCGCTCGTGAGCGGCACCGTGCCCAGCCAGAGGAAGCCGATGATCGCGGCGAACAGATAGACGCTGCCCGCGGTGATCGGCACGGCGATGAATGCGGCAATGTTCAATGCCCGCATGAAGTACAGCAGGCTCAACAGTCTTTTCTTGCTGTACCGCCCACCCAGCCAGCCCCAAGCGTAGCTGCCTAAGATGTTGAACAAGCCGATCAGCGCAAGCGCTGTCATTCCCACTTCCGGCGTCATCCCGCGATCGATGAGGAACGCCGGGAAGTGGACGGAGATGAACATGAGTTGGAAGCCGCATACCCAGTATCCCGCGCATAACAGCAGGAAGCCGCGATGGCCAAGCGCCTCGCGCAGCGCCTCGGGGATCGATTGCTGCATTCCGGTACCGGCCGACGGTCTAGGCTCGTAGAGGATCAAGGACAGCGGCACGATCAATGCCACGGTGGCGGCCAGCACCAGCAGCGATTGTTGCCATCCCAGGGCGCTGATCAGCATCTGCCCATAGGGAAGCATGACGAACTGACCGAACGAGCCCGCCGCGCCCGCCACGCCGAGCGCCACGCTGCGCTTCTCCGGGGGGAAGGCTCGAGCCACCGCGCCGAAGACGATAGAAAAACTCACGCACGACACACCCGTCCCGATCAACAGGCCGGCGGAGAAAGTGAGTTCGAGTCCGGTCGATGTATCTGCCATCAAGACGAGCCCCAGCACATAGAGCAGCGTCCCGCCGAGCATCACCCGACCGGCGCCGAACCGGTCGGCGAGCATGCCCGAGAAGGGCTGTGCCAGGCCGTAGATCAGGTTCTGTGCGGCGAGAGCGAATGCGAACGTCTGACGCGCCCAGCCCAGATCGGTCGTCATCGGCGTCAGGTACAACCCGAACGTGTGTCTTGCGCCGAGCGCCAGCGTCATGGCCATGCCGCCCGCGAGCAGAATCAAGATGGGCGTTCGCCAGTTGCGTTGGGTCATGCGGCGATTCTACCCGATTGCCATGTGCTACCTCGTTCCCGGGATGCTGCAGCGGTCCGCGGTGGGCGCCGATTGGCGGGCTCGCTGTCCGGGTCCGCCGCTTGCGTCGGCCGTCGTGAGCCCCGGACGAGGGGTGAGCGAAACGAATCGAATCGAACGGGAGCATGGACATGAACTGGGATCGCGTGGAAGGCAATTGGAAGCAGTTGAAGGGCAAAGTCAAAACGCAATGGGGAAAGTTGACCGACGACCATCTCGATGTGATCGCCGGACGACGCGACCAACTGGCGGGAAAGATCCAGGAGGTCTACGGCATAGAGAAGGACGAAGCCGAACGCCAACTGAGCGAGTGGGAAAGCCGTCAGAAGGATTCGTAGACGCAAGACGACGCTAAACCACGAGCGGCGCCCCTCGCTGGGGACGAGACGAACGATCGGATCGGGGTTGCCGGCCGAATCGTTGCGAGCATTTGCCGCACGCACGCGCAGGATCCCTGATCAGCGACTGGGGGCGATGACGATGAGGCAGGGGCGTCGGGCGCACACCGAAGGCGGCGGAACTCCTCTCGGGGCAGACCGCCCCTCGACGTTGTCCGAGCCTCCGCTCGCTCCGACGCCGTGGCCGTCGTTGGATTCGCCGCGATGAGGCTTCGAGGTCCGCGCGGCGCGCGCTGGGCAGCGGTATTCTTTCCGCTCGCCGCGCTCGTGCTGGCAATCGCCGCGTTGCGCTATGCCGCGGCGCTCTTGATCCCCATCGGGGTCGCCGTGCTGCTGGCGTTTCTGCTCACGCCGCTCGTGCGACGAATGGAGTCTCTGGGGGCGCCCCGCGTGCTCGCGGTGGGGTCTGCGGTGTTTGCCGTGATCCTCGCGTTGGGCGGCCTGGGCTGGATGGTCGTCCATCAGACCAACCAGTTGCTGGACGCCTTTCCTCGTTACGAAGTCAACCTGCGCACGAAGCTGGCACTCCTTCGCTCGGACGACGGAACCATGTTCAGCAAGTTGCGTGGAGTTGCGCGCAAGGTCGACGAAGAGATCAGCGGCGAGTCGAAGGAGAAGCCCGCGGGCGGTGAGGCGATGAAGGTCACCGTGGTCGAGCCCGAAAGAGAACTCAATGTCGACGATCTGCCGGCGCTCGCCGGTTCCGCCGCGCCGGTCGTCGGAGGAACCGTGCTGTCGTTCGCGCTGCTCGCGTTCATGCTCATGCGTCGCGAGGATCTGCGTGAACGAGTGTTCAGGCTGGTCGGGCGAACCCGCCTGCCGAGCACCACGCGAGCCCTGGACGATGCGTGGGAGCGGATCACCCGAACCCTGCTCATCCAGTTCAGCATCAATGCCTCCTTCGGTGCTGTCTACGGTTTGGGGCTCTACCTGATCGGCATTCCGTTCGCGCCGTTGTGGGGCTTGCTCGCGATCGCGCTGCGTTACGTGCCTTTCGTCGGTTCGACGCTGGCGCTCGCGTTGCCGTTCGCGGTGAGCCTGCTCATGATGCAAGGATGGACCGAGCCGCTGCTCGTCGTTGCCTGGTTCGCCCTGCTCGTGATTGCCCTGATCGGCGTGGAGGCCCTTTTCCTCAGCCCCGGCATCGGAGTTTCGCCGACGGCGACACTGGTCATGCTGGCTTTCTGGACGTGGCTCTGGGGACCGATTGCTTTGCTGCTCGCCACGCCGCTTACCGCCTGCGTCATGGTGATCGCTCGCTTTCTGCCGCAGCTCAAATTCATCGAGGTGGCGCTGGGCGACCGGCCGGTGCTCAACGATCGGGAGCGGTTGTATCAGCGCCTGCTGACCGGCGATCTTGAAGAATCGGCGCACCTGTTCGAGGAGCATGCTCGCGCGCACGGCTATGTGAGCGCGTGCGACGACCTGTTGATGCCCACTGTCGCCGACGCCGCCAGGGATGCGTCCGGGGGGCGCATCACTTCTCAGGAGTACGACGCAGTGCTGGTGCATGCTCGTGGCGTCCTGGAAGCGTCGACGGCGCATTCCCAGTGTCTCGCGCAGTCGGGCTCGGCGTCGGACGATCATGCGCCTCGACTGCGTGTGCTGTGCATTGCGCGCGATGCCGCCGAGGGGCTCGGCCACGCAATGTTGCAAGGAGCCATCGAGCCGGGGAAGTTCGATGTCGAGATCGTATCGAGCGATCTCCTGGTGTCCGAGACCGTCGAGCTGATTGGTCGCTACGGTTCGCAGGTGGTCTGCATAGGTAGCCTCCAGCCTGGATCGATGCTCGCGGCAAAACTGCTTTGCAGGCGTTTGCGCCGACGGTTTCCGGGCATGAGCCTGTTCGTGACTCGCTGGGGCGCGAGCGACCGGGATCTGCGCGAGCGCGAAGCCCTCAGGGTTGCCGGAGCCTCCGCTCTATACACCTCGATCGATCAAACACGACTGGGGCTGATCGCACTCCATTCGTCTCGCGTGCCTGTTGCGATACCGAGCGCGATGGGCGCGTCTGCATCCGCGGCCCCCGGTTAGCTTCGCATTAGCCGAGGCCCGAAGCCACGAGGTGCGCTCCCAGCAAGAGCAAGCCCAGGAAAAGCGCGCGGCGGAACAGTCGATCGGACAAGCGCCCCCGGGCGCGCTGGCCGAGCAGCATCCCGATGCTGGCGGGTACGACCGACAGGACCGAAACCAGCAACAGCCCCTGATCGTAGCTGTCGTGGCCGGCAATGGCCGTGCCCAGTGCCGCCGTGCCGACAGTGAACAATATGCCGAGCATCTGGACCAGGTCGTTGCGGGGTAGATTGAGCTGCTGCAGATAGGCGATGGCGGGCATCGAGAGATTCCCCGTGGCGCCCGCCAGCACGCCGGTCGTGAGGCCCACAACCGGAGAGGCCACGCGTTCGCGGCGCACACGAGGCATCAGTGGTCGCTCGAACAAGCCGCTCAAGCTGTAAGCGACGATGGCTGTCCCGAGTACGGCCGTCATGGCTTTGGGGTTGGTCCGGAACAACAGCGCGTAGCCGACCCAGACGCCGAGGACTGTCGTGAGCAGCAAGGTATGAAATCGGGCGACGAGTCTGCGCAGGCCGTCGCCGGCAAGCGCCTGCCAGATGTTGGTGACCAAGGTCGGCACGACGATGATCTGAACTGCGGCGGGCAACCCCATCCCCAGCGACAGCAGCGCGATGGAGATGGTGGGCATGCCCAGGCCGATGACGCCCTTCACGAAACCCGCGAAAAGGAAAGTGGCAGCGGCGAGCAGAAGGGTGTCGGCGTCCAGTGGCTAACCTTGCGAGGTGCGTCGGGTGAGTATGCCACCGCAGGCACGGGCTGGCCGGGGAGGCAAGTGCAAGCCCCCCTCATCGAACTCTAGCGGACCTGTGAAGGTCCCCAGGACGCGGTTCATCGCGCGCCCGCAGCCGCGAGCTGAGCATCCAATTCACGCACGGGATCGAACAGAGACTGTCCGCTCGGGTTGTGCTGGCGGTGGGTGTAAGTGCCATCCGCATTGAGCTTGTAGGCGCCCTGGTAGCGCCCGGGCTCGGCCAGCAATGCATCGATCGCTTGCTTGAGCAGATCCAGGTCTTCTGTCGTGGTGTACAGGCCGAGGCTCGCGCGAACCATCCCTTGGCGCCGTTCCAGGGCGGCGAGTCCCGCGGGGGTTTCCAGATCGATCTCGCCATCCAGCTCCCACAGTTCGGGCTTGAGCATCTCGCGCACATAGGGGTGCGCGCAGAAGCAGGCGTTGCGCACTGCGATGCCCCAGTAGTCGTTCAGCGCGGCGGCAACGAGTGCGTGGTCCCAACCCTGCAGATTGAAGGCGATGGTTCCGGTGCGCGGCGAGCGCTCGAGGTCGGTGTTGCCGTAGACGCGCACACCCGGTCGTTTCGTCATCCACTGCAACAGCGGTCGCAGCAATTCGTCCTCGTGACGGCAGAGGGCATCCATGCCCACACGCATGAGCGTCTCGAGCGCCGCCCCCAGCAAGACCGCGCCGACGATGTTCGGCGTACCGGCTTCCTCGCGGTCGGGAAAGCGCTGGGCAACGAGGTAATCGGCGAGCGACACGTCGTCGACGATACCTCCGCCCACCTCATCGGGTTCCGCCTGGGCGAGAAGATCTTTGCGGCCCACGAGCACGCCGGGGGAGCCAGGCGCGTAGACCTTGTGGCCTGAAAAAACCAAAAAGTCGATGCCTGCCGACATGTCGATCGGTGCATGCATCACCATCTGCGAGCCGTCGACGACGAGCCACGCGCCATGGGCGTGAACGAGGTCCGCGATTTCCCGCAAGGGATTGATGATGCCGGTGACGTTGCTGGCTCCCGCCACGGCCACGTAACGCACATCGCCGCGGTGCCGGTCGAGCATCCTCGAAAGCGCTTGCGTGTCGATGCAGCCGAACGAGGGCGCGTCCCCGATCAGGGGGATGTGCTCGAAGGCGTCGGCATGCTTGCGATGAGGCAGGTCGTTCGAGTGGTGCTCCATCTCCGACACGAGCACTGTCTTGCGTTCCGGACGCACCGCCCTCAGGGTGCGGGCGAGGCGGTTGATGCTGCCCGTCGATCCGCTGCCGATGAAAGCGCAGGCGTATTGCGCGGGGTCTGCGTTCACGAAAGCGAGTGTGCGCTCGTGTGCCCATGCATAGGCATGGGTCGCGATGCGCGCGCCGAAATGCAGTTCGCTATGCGTGTTGGCGTAGTGCCGAAGAAAGGCTTCGGCGGTCTTCCAGGCCGGTTGCAGCATGAGGCTGGAGGCCGCCGAGTCGAGGTAGCGGCGGCGGGCGCGGCGACCGTCGGCAAGCAGGTATTCGGTATCGACGCCAATGAAAGCGGACTGCAGTGATTCGATGGAAATGGGCATGCTGCGGGTTCGATGAGGTGGGCCGGGGGCCGCGGATCGTTCGATGCGATTCGATCCGCGCTGTGCCGGGCGATTGTGCCAGAAAACGTTGCCGGCTTTTCAGTGCCGGGAGAGCGCGAGCGCGTCTCGCGCAATGATCGATTCCTCATCGGTCGGAATGACCCAGACTTGCACGCGGCTTGCGGGCAGGCTGATGCAGCGCTCGTTCGTTTCGTTGGCGTGCTCATCGAACTCGATGCCTAGCCAGCCGAGTTCACGGCAAATCCGACCGCGCACCACGGCCGCACGCTCGCCGATGCCGGCGGTAAAGACCAGGCCATCGATGCCGCCGAGGCAGGCGGCCAACGCCCCGGTTTCCCGGACGACCGAATACACGTAGGAGTCCACCGCTTCACGGGCGTGGGGATGCGGGCTTGCCAGAAGCTCCGCCATGTTTGCGCTGAGCCCCGACACACCCAACAGCCCCGAACGGCGGTAGAGCATCTCGCTGACCGCCTCCGCGCTCATGCCGCGTTCCTGCATGAGGTAGAGAACCACGCCCGGGTCCAGGCTGCCGCTGCGCGTCCCCATCATCAGGCCATCGAGTACGGTAAAGCCCATGGTCGTGGCCACGCTGCGCCCCCCTCGCATCGCGCACAGGCTCGAGCCGCTGCCCAGATGGGCGACGATGACGCGTGCTTCGGCGCAGGTGGCATGCGAGCGCCGTAGTTCCTCGGCGATGTAGGTGTAGGAGAGGCCGTGAAATCCGTACCGACGCACGCCGGTCTCGCTGATCGAGCGCGGCAAGGCGAAGCGCTGAGCGACATCGGGCAGCGTGCGATGAAATGCGGTATCGAAACAAGCGACCTGGCACAGATCGGGGTGCTGCGCCTGTATCGCTCGGATGGCGTCGATTTCATAGGGCTGATGCAGGCGAGCGATGGGCACGAGCGACTGCAACTCGTCGAGCACCTGGGGGTCGATGCGTACCGATCCGGCGTATTTCGCTCCGCCATGCACGACCCGGTGGCCGGCCGCCAGGATGCGCGTGCCCTGCGTCTCCCGAGCCAGCCAGTTCAACAGGTGATCGAGGGCACGATCGTGGTCGGCGACCGCCGGCAGGAACCGAGGGGTGCCGGCGAGGGGTTCGCCGTGAGCATCGCTCGCTTCGAGCGAGGCGCGTCCACCGATGTTCGCGATTTGTCCGCGCAGCAGGCGCGCGCCAGGACGATCCGCACTCGCCTCGTACAACGCGAACTTGATGCTGGAGGAGCCTGCGTTGATCACGAGCACGGTATCAGGCATGGCACGATGCTTTCACGATGGGCGGCTTGCAGGGTAGCATCCGCACTGGGTGGCACAACATAAGCACAATCCGCGGGTGCACAGAAAAGGGACGCCGTGTATACGATGCTGGTGGCTATCGATGGTTCCGAGCATTCCGAGAACGCCGTGCGCCACGCCATCGATATGGCGCGCCGGATCGAAGATGCCCGCATATTGCTGCTCAACGTCCAGCCGCCGGCCATGAGCGGGGAGGTCAGCAATCTCCTTACGGCCGAGGAAGTGATGGAGCAGCATACGGCCGCGGGGGAACTCGTGCTGGCAGCGGCCAGGTCGCTGCTCGACGCCTCGGGCGTCGCCTACGACGCCGAGATCGCCATCGGGCGGCCGGCCGATAGCATCGTCGACTCCGCCGAGCGTCACGCCTGCGATGTCATCGTGTTGGGGGCGAGCAGCCACGGGCGGGTGCGCCGACTGGTGCTGGGTTCGGTGGCAGCGAAGGTTGCGCACATTGCTGAAGTGCCTGTCACTGTCGTCAAGTGAGCGATGCCCAAGGGCTGGCCCGGATCTTCGTCGGGCGCGGCCTGACCAAAGGCTATCGGGCAGGCGAACAGGTCGTGCATGCGCTGCGCGGTGTCGATCTGGACATCTACCGCGGCGAATTCGTCGTCTTGCTCGGCCCGTCGGGTTCGGGCAAATCCACGCTGCTCAACATTCTGGGCGGGCTGGACACCCCGAGCGCCGGGCAGGCGTGCTGGGGCGATCATGACATCGCCGCCGTCGATGAATCGGCGCGCACGCGGTTTCGACGCGAGCACGTCGGCTTCGTGTTCCAGTTCTACAACCTCATTCCGAGTCTGACTGCGCGCGAGAACGTGGCGCTCGTCACCGAGCTGGCTGCTCACCCCATGCCCCCGGAGGAGGCGCTTGGGCGCGTGGGTCTTGCCGAGCGCATGGATCATTTTCCGTCCCAGCTCTCCGGCGGGGAGCAGCAGCGGGTCGCCATCGCTCGTGCCATCGCCAAGCGTCCCGAAGTGCTCCTGTGCGACGAGCCGACCGGTGCGCTCGATTACGAGACCGGCAAGGTCGTCTTGACGGTCATCGCCGACGTCAATCGCGATCTCGGCACCACGGCCGTCGTGATCACCCATAATGCAGTCATCGCTTCGATGGCCAATCGGGTGATCCGCCTTGCTGACGGCGTCATCGCTTCGGTGACCGTGAACGCCGAGCGCGCCCAGGTCGACACGCTGCGATGGTGAGCATGCTCGATCGCAAGTTGCTGCGCGACTTGTGGCGCATGCGGGGTCAGGCCGTGACGATCGCGCTGGTGGTTGCTTGCGGTATCGGCGGGTTCATCGCGACGCATTCGACCCATGATTCGCTCACCCGCGCGCGCGACACGTTCTACGAAACTTCGCAGTTTCCCCATCTTTTCGCCGATTTGAAGCGCGCACCCAACGCCGTCGCGCGTGATATCGCTCGTATTCCGGGCGTGGCGCAGCTGCGCACACGTGTGGTCCAGGATGTGCAACTCGACATGCCGGGCATCCAGCAGCCTCTGAGCGCGCGCATCATCGGCTTGCCGATCGATGCCGAATCCGGCATGGGACGGCTCACGCTGCGCCAGGGCCAGTGGATCACGCGCGAGGGTTCCGATCAGGTTCTGGTCAACGAGCGCTTCGCCCAGGCGCGCGGCCTGCAGCCCGGCGATACGCTGTATGCGCTGCTCAACGGTAAACTGCAGAAACTCACGGTCGCGGGCATCGTGCTCTCGGCGGAGTTCATCTACGCCACCCGCGGGGGTGGGCTCCCGGACGACGAATGGTTCGGCGTGCTGTGGATGGATGCGAAGCGGCTGTCCGCCGCGTTCAACATGGAGGGCGGATTCAATTCCGTCGTGCTGCGCCTCGAACCCGGCGCCTCCGAACCGGCGGTCGTTCGCACGCTCGATCGCATGCTCGAACCCTACGGCGCACGCGGGGCAAGCGGTCGCGCCGAACAGATCTCGCACAAGATCGTGTCCCAGGAGATCGAGCAGCAGCGCGTCATGGGCACGTTGCTGCCGGCGGTTTTTCTTGCCGTTGCCATATTCATTCTCAATGTGGTGCTGCACCGGCAGGTGGCCTCGCAACGCGAGCAGATTGCCGCGCTGAAGGCCTTGGGATACGACGACCGAGCGATCGTGGCGCACTATCTCAAGCTTGTGGCCGTCATCGTAAGCGGCGGCATTGCCCTGGGCGTGGGGTTGGGTCAGTGGCTGGGCGGCTACATGACCCGCATGTACGCGGGCTTTTTCCATTTCCCGGATTTCGAGCACCAGACCTTGCCTTGGGTGCTCCTGGCCGCGGCCGGTGCGAGTTTCGCCGGCGCGGTGCTGGGTACCCTGCAGGCGATTCGGCGGGTCGTGGCTCTCCCGCCTGCGGAGGCGATGCGTCCGCCGTCGCCCCCGAGTTTTCGGCCGACGTTGATCGAGCGGCTGGGCTTCGCTCGCTGGACGACGCCCGCAGTTCGAATGATCGTGCGCAATCTCGAGCGCCGTCCCCTGCGCGCCGTGTTTACCATACTCGGGATCGCCGGCTCGGTCGCCATCTTGATTGCCGGCACCTTCTGGCGCGATGCCATCGATCACTTCATGGATGTCCAGTTCAACCGCGTGCAGCCTGGCATGATCTATTTGAGTTTTGTCGAACCGCTCGGTCCCGAGGTCATGCAAGAGGTGACCCGCTTGCCCGGTGTCATGCATGCCGAGGTCAGTCGCACGATCGCCGTGCGGTTCCGGCATGGTCATCTGGCCCAGCGGGCGCCGCTGATCGGCATCGCGCCGGGCGACAGTCTGCAGCGGGCCATCGATGCCCGGACCGGACAGCGGCCGGTGCCCGTGGAGGGTCTGCTCATGAACAAGCGCCTTGCCGACAAACTGGGTCTGGCGCAGGGCGACTCGGTCTGGGTGGAGGTGTTGGAGGGAGAGCGTGCCGTCCGGCGCGTCCAGGTGGTGGCGCTGTTCGAAGAACGCGTGGGGCTCAATGCGTATATCGACGCCCGCAGTCTGGAGAGGCTGACAGGCGAGGGGCCTCGCTACAACCTGGCGGCACTCGCCGTCGATGGCGCGTACCGGGACCGATTGATGGCTCGCATCAAGGAGCTTCCCCGGGTGGGTGCGGCGATCGTCAAGGACAGTCTGCTGCAGACCTTTCGCGACACCGCCGCGCGCAACATGCTGTTCTTCACCGGCGTGCTGACGGTGTTCGCGGCAACCGTCGCTGTCGGCATCGTCTACAACAGCGCACGCATCTCTCTCGCGGAGCGCGCGTGGGAACTCGCCTCCTTGCGTGTGCTCGGCATGACGCGAGGCGAAGTGTCTACCTTGTTCCTCGGTGAACTCGCGGTGATGGTTGCCGTCGGGATTCCTCTGGGATGTCTCTTCGGCTACGGGCTCGCCGCTCTCATCGTCGCACTGACCCACGGCGACGCCTATGCGATTCCCCTGGTCATCCTGCCGCATACTTACGCCTACGCCGGGCTCACGGTGATCGCCGCGGGGCTGGCAAGTGCGCTCATCGTGCGCCACCGCATCGATCATCTCGATCTGGTGGCGGTTCTCAAGACGAGGGAGTAGTTTGAAGACGCGCAAGATCCTCTTTTGGTTGCTTGCCTTGGCATTGCTGACGGGGCTCGTCGCCTGGGCGCTGCGGCCGCAGCCGGTTTCCGTCGAAGTGGCCGAGGTTGCTCGCGGACTGTTCGAGCAAACCGTCGACGACGACGGCAGGACCCGCGTGCGCGACCGCTATACCGTGGCCGCACCCTTGAGCGGTCGGGTGCTGCGTATCCCGCACCGGGCGGGCGATACCGTCGAGCGGGATGCCGTGGTGGCGGTGCTTCTGCCCAGTGTGCCGGTTCTGCAGGACGATCGCACCGTGCAGCAGTTGCAAGAGCGCGCTGCCGCAGCCCAGGCCGCTGTCATGCGAGCCGCAGCGCTGGAGGAGCGAGCCAAGGCGGGTCGCGAGCAGGCGCAGGCCGACGCGGCGCGCAGCGCGCGGCTGGCGACGGAAGGCTTCCTGTCGCCATCGAGTCGCGAGCAGAGCGAGTCGACGGCGCGCATGCGCGACAAGGAACTGGAGGCCGCCCGATTCGAGCGCATTGCGGCGGAGCGCGAGCTTGCGCAGGCGCGCGCTGCGCTCGCGCGATTCCGTGGCGATGCCAAGCTCGGGGGCGCTCCAGTGCGAACCTTCGACGTGCTCGCCCCGATCTCCGGGCGAGTGCTGCGGGTGTTGCAGGAGAGCGAGGGGCCGGTGGCGCTCGGCGCCGGGCTGCTCGAACTCGGGGACATCGGCAAGCTGGAAGTGGTGGTCGATGTACTGTCCACCGAGGCGGTCGGCATACCTGCCGACGCGGACGTCTATATCGATGTCGGGTCGGGCCGGGCGGTCGTGCGCGGTCGGGTGCGCCGCATCGAACCCTCGGCCTTCACCAAGGTATCGGCCCTGGGGGTGGAAGAGCAGCGCGTGAACGTCGTGATCGATCTTCCTGCCGCAAACGACGACATCGATGCACTGGGCGACGGCTATCGCGTGGATGCGCGCATCGTCGTTTATCGGGCGCAAGACGCCGTGCTTGTGCCCAGCGGGGCGCTCTTTCGCGACGGGCAGGACTACGCGGTATTCGTGGTGGAAGGCGGCATCGCAAAGAAGCGGGTGCTCGAGGTGCCGCGCCGCAACGACCGTACGGCGCTGGTGCTCGGGGGCCTGCAGCCAGGAGAGAAAGTGATCGTGTTTCCCGGAGACATGGTGCGGGACGGTGTTCGTGTCGCGGTTCGATGAAGCGGGGATGTCGGCGCTTTTTGTCTGCGCCTCGTGCGGGCGAGTCCAACTCGAATCATGCGACGCCATGATCTCCGATACGAGGGAAGGATGAGTCGATGATGCGCATTGCGAGCACCGCAATCTTAGGGAACGGATGAAAATTGGATATCACCAGTGTGGCCGTGCTCTCCATGTTCGGCGCGGCGCTCGCGGGCGGGATCATCGGCTTCGTGGTCGGCAAACTGACGCGGTTCGAGGCCGGGTTGATGGTGGGGCTCTTCATCTTCGGCGGCGTCACGCTCGCGTTTTCGCTCAAGTGCTACATGGACTACCAGGACTTCGCTCATGCCGGCAGCGACGGCCTGTGGGGTGAGGTGATCGAGATCATCGACAAGCCGAGCAACGAAAGCGGCTCGATCACCAGCCCGGCGCCGATCGTTCGCTTTACCGGCCCGGACGAGCGGGTCTATACCATCGAAGGCCCGACGGCATCCAGCGCGAAAGTCGGAGCGCATGTCAACGTGATCTTCGACCGGGATCAACCCGAACGATCGCGGGTCGGGCAGATCGGTGAATTGCGCGGCGCGGCCATCGCGATGATGTTGTTCGGTACGTTCCCGACATCGTTCGCAATGATGTTTCTTCTGAACATGATTCATCAGGCCGTGACGACGCGGGATCGTGCCCCCGCCACCCGCACGGGCCGCTCTCGCCGCGAAGCCGCTGCTCCAGCGAACAAGACGAAGCCGGCTGTTCGGGGAAAAGTGCGCGGCGGCAGAGCGACCGTGTTCCTGGCCCTCGGAATGCTTTGTTCGCTGCTGTGGATCGCGCTCGAGGGCGAGTCGCTGGTCAGGCGCTTCGCGCAGGGGTTCAGCGGCATCTCTGCGACGCTGTTCGCTTATTCGATCTGGAGCGGCTTCATCGCGCGCCTGGGGTTCGAGACCGCGCTCGGCGTTTTCACCCTGGCTTTGAACTTCGGCGTTTGGGCGTTCGCGCTCTTTTTGTTGTCTTGAGCGTCGCGCCCGGATGGGCTGCGGCACTGAGAAAGCATCGGGTAGAGAAAAAATCGCCGGCCGGAGCCGACCGGCGCATGCAGCAGGGCGCAGTCGCCTAGATCGCTTTCAGGTTCACCGCGGAGACTCGACCGTCACGCCCGCGCTCGAGTTCGAACGAAACCTGCTGTCTCTCGGACAGGCTCGACAAGCCGGAACGCTCGACGGCCGAGATATGAACGAACACGTCCTTGGAACCGTCCGACGGTTGGATGAAGCCGAATCCTTTGGTGCTGTTGAAAAATTTCACGGTGCCGGTGGGCATTGCATGTCTCCGAATTTGAATCTGCAACGGCGTTACGCGGGGATGGTGTCGATTCGCGCTTGTCCGGTGCCGGGCTGGCTTCACTCTGTAGAGCGAAAGGAACGTGCGCGCGATATACGACGAACCGAGTATGCGCGCGGCTTTTTCGAAACGCAACGATGTCGCTCGGGCCCGAAGTTTGCGGCGTGCCGATCGAACTTCCACACTCTGATCTCGATGCGATATCGAGGCCGATTGATCCAGTCGCATGGCGTAAATCGAGGAACACCGCACTGCCTCATCGGTCTGTTGCGGTAGAGCATTTCGATACGTGAGGTCGTGCGCATATGACGACGTTGGCAGCACGGTTCCCGCATCTGAAGGCCCATCTATCCTCCGGCGCGCGCGGCGCCGATGCGCTCAACTTCGAACAGATGCTTGGTTTCCTGTACGCAGTGAGCAGCGCACCCGACGTGGTCGATGTCTCCGAATGGCTGCGGTTCGTGTTCGTCGACAGGCAGCCCAGGCCGCAGAGCGAGCAGGATGCCGAGCGTATCGTCATCGAGGCGATGGATCTTTATCACGCGATCAACTGCCAGGTGTACCAATGCAAGGTGGAGTTGCCGCAAGAGTGCGCCCCGCGCTCCGAGGCCCTCGACAATCTGGATCCCGAGTGCGGCTTGAGTCGGTGGTGCCAGGGGTTTTCGGTCGGGCACGATTGGCTCGAGGACGCGTGGGAGGCTTCTGTGCGCAACGAGGTCGACAAAGATCTGGACTGGCAACTCGGCGGATGCATGGCTGTGTTGTGCTTCTTCGCCAGTCCCGAAATGGCGCGCGCCTTGCACGCGGAGTTCCGCACCGACGCGCGCAGCTTGAAGGAGCGTGCCCAGACCATGCTGGATCTTCTGCCCGAAGCGCTGAACGCTTATGCGGACATCGGCCGCTGTCTTGCCGCCGGCGGGATGGAGGAAGAGATCGGAGACGAAACCGACGATGATTCCCCCGTCGATCCCTGCGACGCATGCGCATGCGGCAGCGGTCACGCCTTCAGCGTGTGCTGCGGCTTCAGTCGACATGTCCACTGAGCATTTGCCGTCAGTCTGAGCCGAGTCCCGTTCGGGACGCGTCGAGTGCTGCTCGCGCCTCGCCAGGCGGCATCGGGCGTGAACCTGGGAAACCTGGGTCTGGGCTCAGGTATGATGCGCCGTGACCCACCCTCCTGTAATGCCACGCGGACGGCCAATAGACTATGGATGAGCAAGCCCTACGCGCTCTGACGCGTCGTGCCGTTCTTGCGCTGTTCCTGGGCGGATTGCTTCTGCTTTCCTACCAAGTGCTCCATTTCTTCCTGGTCCCAGTCGCATGGGCGGGGATTCTCGCTTTCGTTACCTGGCCCATTTACTCGCGCCTGGTGCGGGCGGCCCCGAGCATGCCGAATCTGACCGCACTGGCGATGACCGTCGCGCTCGCTGCGGCATTCGTCGCGCCGGTCATCTGGCTGATCGCCGTGCTCAGAACCGAAGTCTGGGCCGCCTACATCATGCTGCGCGACGAATCGCTGCTCGGTCATCTCAAGCTGCCGCAGTTCGTGCTCGATCTTCCGTGGCTGGGCGAGCAATTGCAGTCCTTGCTCGAGCGGCTGGCGACAGATCGGGAGTCGTTGCGCAGGCAAATCCTGCTCTGGCTCGAACCGCGCCTGGGCGAGATCGGTGTGTTGGCCGGCAACATCACCCACGTGGTGGCCAACATGGGCATCGGCCTGTTGACCGTGTTCTTCTTCTATCGCGACGGCGCGGTGCTCGCACACCAAGCGGGTCGGGTATTGCGGCGCTTCGTCGGCAGACGGGCGCAAAGCTACGTCGATGCAATCGGCGATACGACCAAGGCCGTGGTGTACGGCATCGTCTTGACGGCGTTGGCGCAGGGAACCCTGGCGGGATTGGGCTATTGGGTTGCGGGCATGCGCGCCCCCGCCTTGCTGGGCGGTATCACCGCATTGATCGCATTGGTGCCCTTCGGGACGCCGTTCGTATGGGGGGGCGCGGGCCTCTGGCTGCTGGCGACCGGGCATACCGTCGAAGGCATCGGGCTGCTCGTCTGGGGCGCGCTGGTGGTGAGCTCGGTCGATAACCTGATCCGCCCGCTGGTCATCAGCAGCGCAACGCGGATTCCCTTCCTGCTCGTCATGTTCGGCGTCATCGGTGGGTTGATCGCCTTTGGTCCGGTGGGATTATTCCTCGGTCCGGTGGTATTGGCCGTGTTGCTCGCGGTATGGCAGGAGTGGCTCCAAGGCGGTCTGCCAGCGGTTCCGGAGCCGCCGGGCAAGGGTGAGGAGCCGAAGGGTGCACCCTCGGCGACCATTCCGCCGGAGCAGGCCGGCTGATCGCCAGGAGGCTTCGACGCCTCGTCGTGCCGGGAATGGCAGACTCGGGGCGCCGTTCAGCCCGGCTTGCTTGGAAGCAGCGCCTGCGCCATGTCTCGCAGTTTGGCCTTCTGCACCTTGATCGCATTCGCGCTTTGGACCGTCGGGAACTGCTCCAGACAGACGATGCGTGTCGGCAGCTTGTAGCGTGCCATCCTCGAGCGCGCGAACGCGAGCACCTCGGCTTCCTGAAAGGTCTCGCCCGGCGTGCACGTGACGAACGCATACGGCTTCGTCTCGCCGCCGTCCTCGACGCCGACGACCTGGCAGGCCGAAACCGAGGGATGTTCCACGATGACGCTCTCGATCTGAGCGGGGCTGACGAGAAAACCGGAGAGCCGCAAGGCATCGCCGAGTCGTGCCTGATAGATGAATCGGCCGTCGGCCAGGGTGTAACCCAAATCGCCGGTCCGATAGAAGCCATCGTCGGTGATTGCCTCACGGGTGGCCTCGGCGTTGCCGAAGTAACCCAGCATCTGCGAGGGCGCTCTGATCTCGAGCGCTCCAGCCTCGCCGTGCGGCAAGATCGCGCCGCTGGTCACATCGCGCGCGCGCACTTGTGCCAGGGGCGATACCGGCCATCCGCCGCCCAGGCCGCGCTCGGCAAGGGCACCTTGCAGATCGTCCTGTGTCGAGAACAGTGCCTGCACTTCGCTCGAGCCGTAAAGGCCCGAAACGCGCAGCCCGTGCGCTGCGGCGGGCTCGATCACTTCACTGGAGCCCGAGCCGCAGCCGCATGAGCGCACGGTTGCGAACGCGCCCTGCGGTGGCTTGGCGGCGATCAGCTGCACGATCATGTGACCGGTCAGGTTGATGTTGGTCACGCCATGGCGTTCGATCAGCTCGATGACGCGCCCCGGTTCGAAGGAGGGCTCGACGATGAGCGGGGCGCCGGCGGTCAATGGCGCCAGTCCGGTCGAGAATCCATACGTGCCGCAAAAGGGGAGCACGCCCATGCCGACCGTTGCGGCCCCCAGGTATTTGAAGCCGCGGGCAACGTCGTGCGCGTGCTGAACGATGGAGCGCTGGGGATGCAGAACGAATTTCGGCGCCTTGGTCGTGCCCGAGGTGGTGAACATGAGGCAGCCGAGATCGGCCGTCGCCGCGTCGGAGCCGATCGGTGCATGGGCGTTCAGGGTCTCGTACCGATGCACCGGAATGCCATGCACCCGCTGCGCCGGTTCGGGGTCGCCGTCTTCCGAATAGGCGACGATCGAACGCAGGGCCGTGCCGGACGATGTGCCCATCTCTTCCAGGATTTGACTGAAGTCGATGCCACGAAACGCCGGCCAATAGACGAGGACCTTTGCTTCCGAGCGCCCCAGGATGTCTTCCATCTCGGCGCTGCGAAACCGGGTGTTGGTGGCGAGCGCGATGGCACCGATTCGGCAGCAGGCGAAGAAGCAGGCGAGCCACGCAGGCGTATTCGGCAGCCAGATCGCGACCCGATCTCCCGCGCCTACGCCGAGTGCGACCAGCCCGGAAGCAACCCGGGCGCTTTCCGCCTGCAGCTGCTCGAAGCTGATCGACCGGTTGCGGTAGATCAGTGCGGTTCGGGAGGGGCCAGCGTTCGTCGCAGCTTGCAACAGACGTGTGAGAGTGAGTTCTTCGGTCACGGTATCGGGGTCGCTCATGGGTGGATGTCCGGCCACACGGCCGGACAGGTCATGCGGCTGGAATGGATCAGGGCAAAACGTCCGAGGGCAGTACGTCACGGGCGCGATCCAGCGGCACCAGGGCGGAGCGGAAGGACGGCAGCACGATTTCTGCGATCGTTCCCGGCGTCCATCCTTCCGAGTTGTGCGCCGAGCGAATCGGACGCGGCTGGCTGACGAGGTAGATCTCGTTCGCGCGCACCGAGAAGATCTGACCATTCACTTCCTTGGCGAGATCGCTCAGCAGGAACACGGCCATCGGGGCAATCCGCGCGGGTGACATCGTCTTGCGACGCTTCTCCACGTGAGCGGCCTGCTCGGGCGTGTTGGTCGGGATGGCTTCGATCATGCGGCTGAAGGCCGAAGGCCCGATACAGTTCGAGCGCACGCGAAAGCGCGACATCTCGAGCGCGATGCTGCGCGACAGACCGCAGATGCCGAGCTTCGCCGCGCTGTAGTTGGCCTGGCCGAAGTTGCCGTAGAGGCCGGACCCGGACGTCATGTGAACGTACGCGCCGCTCTCCTGCTTGCGGAAGTAGGTGGCCGCTGCCCGGCTCACGTTGAACGCGCCGTACAAGTGCACCTTCATCACCGCATCGAACTCTTCCGGCTCCATCTTGTGGAAGATGCGATCTCGCAGGATGCCGGCATTGTTGATGACGCCGTCGATGCGTCCGTAAGTCGCCACGGCCTGCTCCACGATGCCAGCTGCACTCTTGTACTCGGCGACGCTGTCCGAATTGGCGACGGCTTCTCCGCCCGCGGCGCGAATTTCGCGCACGACCTGGTCTGCCACTTTCTCGTCCTGGCCTTCGCCGGTCACGGCGGAGCCCAAATCGTTCACCACGACCTTCGCCCCGTGCTGCGCCGCCAACAGCGCAAACTCGCGGCCGATGCCTCGGCCCGCACCGGTGACTACGATGACCTTGTCTTCCAACACACGTTCGTTCGACATGCTGCCCTCTCCTAGGATGAATGGTTGCTGCAACGGGCCGGCCGTGAACGACGATGCCCCGAGGCTGTCCGGCAGAACCTTTGCGGCACTTGCGCGGTCCGAACCGGGTCAGCCGATTGTGCAATGCCCTGCCGCGGTTTTTGGCGCCGACACGACGCGTACCGCCTTCGAGTTTGGAATTCACGCACGGCTCGCGGGTCCGGCCGTTGAGGCCGAGTCGAGACTATGACGCCTCGCAAATGGTGTCAATGTCGCCCCTGCGGGATGTCGGCACGTGAAGCTGCGGCAATGACGCGCCCGACGGAACTTCGGTCGGCGCGGGCTTGCCATAGACACAATCGGATCGATCGTGCGTGCTCAGTCGGTGCAGCGGGCCGGCTGGTCTCGCCCAGGCGATGTCTTACTCAAGGAGTGTTTCATGACCACAAGACTCATTGCGGCAGGCCTGCTGTCCGCGGGCATTGTTGTCGGGGCGGCCACCGCCGTTTGGTCGCCGACCCTCGTGGGAACCGTGCTGCGTCCGGCTCATGCTGCTCAGGCGACGACCACGCAGCCTGGCCCGTCGCCCGTGAATCTTCCCGATTTCACTTCGATCGTCGAGCGCAACGGACCCGCCGTGGTGAACATCAGCGTCGTCCAGCAAGCCACGCAGACAGCGGATGCGCCGCAGCTGCAGCCGGGCGATCCGTTCTTCGAGTTCTTCCGTCGCTTCGGCGTGCCTATGCCGCAGGAGCGCTCCCCGGCTCGCGGCATGGGCTCGGGCTTCATCGTCAGTTCCGATGGCATGCTGCTCACCAACGCCCATGTCGTGGCCGGCGCCAAAGAGGTGACCGTGAAATTGACCGACAAGCGGGAGTACCGCGCCGAGGTGGTCGGCATCGATCGGGCGACCGATGTGGCCTTGCTCAAGATCGACGCCGCCAATTTGCCGACCGTGAAGCTCGGGCGCAGTGGCGATCTGAAGGTGGGGGAATGGGTGACGGCGATCGGTTCGCCGTATGGATTCGAGAACACCGTGACGTCCGGAATCGTCAGCGCCAAGTGGCGGTCCCTGCCCGATGGCGCTTATGTGCCCTTCATCCAGACCGATGTGGCGGTCAACCCGGGTAACTCCGGTGGCCCGCTTTTCAACATGAGGGGCGAGGTCGTCGGGATCAATTCACAGATCTACAGCCGTACCGGGGGCTATCAGGGGCTCTCGTTCGCCATCCCGATAGAGATCGCGGTCAAGGTGAAGGATCAGCTGCAGCGCTACGGCAAAGTCACCCGCGGTCATCTGGGTGTGACGATCCAGGAGCTCAATCAGACGCTGGCCGAATCCTTCGGATTGAAGGGGGCCCATGGCGCGCTGGTGACTGCGGTTTCACCCAACAGCCCCGCGCAGAAAGCGGGCGTGCAGGCAGGCGATGTGATCATCGCCTTCAACGGCAAGCCGATCGGCAGTTCGGCCGAATTGCCCCTGGCCGTGGCCGATGTGCGTCCGGGCGACTCCGCGCAGTTGAAGGTGTGGCGCAAGGGCAACGAGCAAAATCTGAGCGTCGTGGTGGGGGCGGTGCCCGATCGCCAAGTGGCGCAGAATCAGCCCGTTCCCACCGAGCAGCCGCGTCTGGGCGTCGCCGTTCGCCCGCTGACACCCGAGGAGAGCCGGCAGGCCGGGCTGACGGCTGGTCTGGTCGTGGAGCAATCGGGCGGACCGGCCGCTGCCGCGGGCATCGCTCCGGGGGATGTCATCCTTGCCGTCAACGGAACGCCGGTCAAGACGTCGTCGGAACTGCGCGAACTTATCCGGAAGGCTGGCAAGAACGCAGCGCTCCTGGTGCAGAGAAGCACGGGGTCGGACAGGACGACGGTATACGTCCCCGTGACGCTTGGCTGATCTGCGCAACGATGCTCACGAAGGGCGCAGGAAACCGATCGCATCTGCCGTTTGTTCGGTTTCCATGACGAACGCATCGAAACGGCATGCGCGGCATGCGTCTCTGCGACCGCGCATGCCACCGTGGCCGGAGTTGAGTCCTTCGAAATGTCGACGCCCCGCCTGCGCTAAGTCAAGCGGGATCTCGGGTCGAAGGTCGCGCAGCCGGCAAGCTGTTCGTAGAGTTCCTTTTCGCGAGCGCTCAAGCTCGGGGGCATGACGATCTGGATCTGGGCATAAAGATCGCCGTGGCCTGAATGCGGCTTGGGCAGTCCGCGTCCGGCCAGCCTGAGTTTCTGCCCTGACTGCGAGTTCGCCGGTACCCGCAGCTTGACTTGGCCATCCAGCGTCGGGATTTCCGCCGCCGTGCCGAGCGCGGCCTCTGCCGGCGTGACCGGCAGATCGAGCAGCAGATCGTGGCCGTCGACCCGAAAGCGCGGGTGCGGCTGCAGCGCAACGGTGATGTACAGATCGCCGGACGCCGCGTTCAGCCCCGGTTCGCCCTTGCCGGGAACTTTCAGCTTCTGGCCATGGGTTGCCCCTTTGGGGATGCGCGCGGTGACCATCCGTGCCGACTGGCCGCTACCGACTTGCAGGCGCACCTCCGTGCCTTGGGCGACTTCTTCCAGGGTCAAGCGGGCGGTCGCCTCGATATCGCGGCCCCTTCGCGCTGCCGAGCGGTGCCCGGCGCGGCGTCCGCCCAAACCGGCGAACAGGTCGCCGAAGTCGAAGCCGCCATGGGAGGCGCCCGCGCCGAAACCGCCGCCGAACTGGCGCTCCCAGTCAGGGGGCGGCCGAAATTCCTGGCCGCCGCGAAAACGACCCAGCTGATCGTAGGCGCGGCGCTTTTCCGGATCCTTCAGCGTCTCGTAAGCTTCGGCCACTTCCTTGAAGCGTTCTTCTGCGTTCTTCTCTTTCGACACATCGGGGTGATACTTGCGCGCCAGGATGCGGTAGGCCTTCTTGATCTCGTCGTCCGAAGCGCTGCGGTCCACTCCCAGGGCCTGGTAGTAGTCTTTGTATTTCATCGATCCATCAGAAACCTGCGGTTGCGCACCGATCAGGATACCGCAGCGAGCTGCGATTCCACCCAACGCCTGATCGTGGCGAGGTCCAGCGCACCGCTGTGGCGAGCCAGTTCCCGGCCTGCACGGAAAAGAATCAAGGTCGGGATGCTGCGTATGCCGTAGCGCGCGGCGATGTCGGACGCCTGCTCGGTATCGAGTTTGGCCACGCGGATCCGCGGCTCCAGGGCGCGGGCCGCTTGTTCGTAGACGGGGGCCATCATGCGACAAGGACCGCACCAAGGAGCCCAGAAATCGACCAGCACGGGGATGTCCGTGTGGTCGATGACCGCGGGGAAAGTCGCGGGGTTCAGCGAAACCGGGACGCCCGTGAACAGGGCGCGCTTGCAGCGTCCGCAGGTCGGTCCATCGCCCAGGCGTCCGGCCGGCACCCGATTGGTCGCAGTGCATGAGGGGCAGGCGATGCGCATCGTTTCCACGGCCGTCATGAGGGGTGTCCTTCAGCGATGAGTCGTTCGAAAGCGCCTGCTGTACGCCACAGACTACCGTAAAGATGGGGATGTGCCGGCGTTTGCGCAAGCCGTTGCAGGCGGATCGCCGCGGATGGCGTTGAAAAGCAAGGGGTCCGGCCCAACATTCCCGACACTGCGGATAAAGTGCTCCGCTATAATCGACAGTCGCCTTTGGGAGGCTCCTCCATGCCTATCTACGAATATCGTTGCAGCAGTTGTGGCCATCAGAACGATTTTCTGCAAAAGCTCTCCGAACCGCCCCTCACGGACTGCCCGGAGTGCGGAAAGAGCACGTTCTCCAAGCAGGTGACGGCCGCAGGATTCCAATTGAAGGGCACAGGGTGGTACGCCACCGACTTCAAGAACAAAGGCAGCAGCAGCGGCGACAAGGGCGGCGGCAGCGGCGACAAGGGTGGCACGAGCGACGCAGGCTCTTCGGAGAGCAGCGCCAAGGCCGATGCTCCGGCCTGCGGCGCCGGAGCATGCCCGGCCTGTAATTGATGAAGCGGTATTTCATCACCGGGCTACTTATTTGGATTCCGCTCGGCATTACGGTGCTGGTGTTGAGTTGGCTGATCAACACCATGGACCATTCGCTCGACCTGCTGCCGACGCGACTGCGTCCGGAGGCGCTGTGGGGGTTCCATGTCCCCGGAATCGGCATGGTGGTCATGGTGCTGGTGGTATTCCTCACGGGCCTGCTCGCGGCGAATTTCATCGGTCAGCGGTTGGTCCGGTTCTGGGAAGGGGTGCTTGCCAGGATCCCGGTGGTGAAGTCGATTTATTATGGCGTCAAGCAAGTCTCGGATACGGTGCTCGCCGATACCGGCCAGGCCTTCCGCAAAGTGTTGCTGGTGCAGTATCCGCGCAACGGTTCTTGGACGATCGCGTTCCAGACCGGGCGGCCGGGGGGCGATGTCGTCAATCACCTGCGCGGTGAATACGTGAGCGTCTATGTACCGACGACGCCGAATCCGACCTCGGGGTTCTTCCTCATGATGCCGCGTTCGGACGTGGTCGAACTCGACATGACCGTGGACGAGGCGCTCAAGTACGTCATCTCGATGGGCGTGGTTTCGCCGGCAGGCGGGCGAGAAGCGAAGGTCACCCCGCCGCGGCAGGTGGAAGCGGCGAATCGCTGATCGCTGCAGCGGTTGACGGCGACTACGAATAAGAATCCCGGTCGGCGAGCTCGAGCCTGCGGCCGGAACGTTACGGAAAGAATCATGCGTACCGAGTATTGTGGGTTGATCAGCCGCCAGCATCTGGATACGGACGTCGAATTGTGTGGCTGGGTGCATCGCCGGCGGGATCACGGCGGAGTCATTTTCATCGATTTGCGCGACCGTGAAGGCATCGTGCAAATCGTTTGCGATCCGGATCGCCCGGATTGTTTCGCGATTGCCGAGCGGCTGCGCAACGAGTTCGTCGTCCGGGTGCACGGGCGCGTGCGCCCAAGGCCCGAGGGTACGGTCAATGCCAACCTCGTCAGCGGCGAAATCGAAGTTCTGGCAGAGCGGGTGGAAATCCTCAATGCCGCGCTCACGCCGCCGTTTCAGCTCGACGACGAGCATTTGTCGGAAACGGTGCGTCTCGAGCACCGCGTGGTGGATCTGCGTCGCCCGATCATGCAGCGCAACCTGCGCATGCGCCATCGCGTCGCCATGACGACCCGCCAGTTCCTGGACAGGCACGGTTTCATCGACATCGAAACGCCGATGCTCACCCGTTCGACCCCGGAAGGCGCGCGCGACTATCTCGTGCCCTCGCGAGTGCATGCGGGGATGTTCTATGCGCTGCCGCAGTCGCCGCAATTGTTCAAGCAGATGCTCATGGTGGCGGGTTTCGACCGCTACTACCAGATCGTGAAGTGTTTTCGCGACGAGGATCTGCGCGCCGACCGCCAGCCCGAGTTCACCCAGATCGATATCGAGACGTCCTTCCTGAGCCAGGACGACATCATGGCCATGATGGAAGATCTGATCCGGGAGGTGTGGCACGTCGTCACGGGCGACCAGTTGCCGAACCCGTTCCCACGCTTGTCTTACAAGGAGGCCATGAGCCTGTACGGCTCCGACAAGCCGGACTTGCGCGTGCCGCTCAAGCTGACCGAACTGACCGACGTGATGCGCTCCGTCGACTTCAAGGTCTTCCACGACGCTGCCCATCTTGCCGACGGCCGGGTGGCCGCGCTCTGTGTGCCTCAAGGCGGCAGCATGTCGCGCAAGGAGATCGACGATCTCACCGAGTTCGTGAAGATCTACGGTGCGCGCGGGCTCGCATACATCAAGGTCAACGCGCTTGAGAAAGGCGCCGACGGGCTGCAGTCGCCCATATTGAAGTTCCTCTCACCCACGGTGATCAGCGCCATTCTCGAGCGCACCGGCGCTTGCGACGGCGATCTCATCTTCTTCGGTGCCGATCGGGCCAAGGTGGTGAACGAAGCTCTGGGCGCCTTGCGGGCCAAGGTCGGGCATGAGCGAGGCCTTGCCCAGAAGGGATGGCGGCCGCTGTGGGTCGTGGAGTTCCCGATGTTCGAATGGAACGAGGACGAAAAGCGTTGGGATGCCATGCATCATCCGTTCACCGCGCCGGCGGAGGGGCACGACGATTTGCTCGAGTCCAGCCCCGGCGAAGCCATGGCGAAGGCGCACGACATGGTCATGAACGGTTGGGAGATCGGCGGCGGTTCGGTGCGTATCCACCGCCAGGACGTGCAGCAGAAGGTGTTTCGCGCGCTGGGCATCGGCGAAGAGCAGGCGCGCAACAAGTTCGGTTTCCTGCTCGATGCGCTGCAGTACGGTGCGCCCCCGCACGGGGGGATTGCGTTCGGGCTCGATCGTATCGTGGCGATGCTCGCCGGAGCCGAGTCGATCCGGGACATCATCGCTTTCCCGAAGACGCAACGCGCCACTTGTCTGCTGACGCAGGCGCCCAATCAGGTCGACGAGCGGCAACTGCGCGAACTGCACGTCCGGGTTCGTACTCCGGCGGCCGCGGCGCAATGATCGACTGTGCTTGGCCGATCCATGAGAAGCTTGCCGTTTCGAGACGTATGGCTCGCGCTGCTCGTCTGTGTCGTGGTTACGTTTTCCGGCTGGGCGCGGGCTCCGATGCAGGAGGTGCCGGTTTCGCAGCTACCGCCCGAGGCGGTGCGCACACTGGCGTTGATCAAGCAAGGCGGACCGTTTCCGTACCGCAAGGACGGCACGGTGTTTCACAATCGGGAACGCCTTTTACCGTTGAGGGAGTCGGGTTATTACCGTGAGTACACCGTCCCCACGCCGGGCGCGAAAAACCGCGGGGCACGCCGGATCGTCGCCGGAAGCCAGGCGGAGTACTACTACACCCCGGACCACTACCGCAGCTTCCGCAGGATCCGCGAGTAACATGGAAACGCTCGAGCAGCGGTTGCGCGAGCATCGCAAGTCCGGTGTTTATCGTGCCACCGAGCCGCCGCCCGAACTGGAGGCGGCCGCGCGGGCCGCGGGCTTGCGCTACTTCGCTCTGGACGCCTCGTCGGCGCGGACGAAGTCGCAAGTGCTCGGTCTGCTCGGCCGCACGCTTGCGTTCCCCTCGTGGTTCGGGCGCAACTGGGACGCGCTCGAGGACTGCCTGACCGACCTGTCCTGGATCGACGAAGCAGGGATCGTGATGCACGTCGAGGGCTACACGAGCTACGCCGAATCCGATCCCGACGGCTTCATCATCCTGCTCGACATCTTCAAGACCTCGGCCGAGTATTGGCGCGGCGAAGGCAGGGGCTTCTGGATCATTTTCACGGGCAAGCCCGCGGCTCAACTGGAACTGCCCGTGCTTCTGCTCTAGCGTCCCGAGTTCGATATTCGCTGCGCGAAAGATGCCGAGAATCGACGCCATGCCCGGTCGTGAGCCCTCGACAGCCGTTCCACCAGGCTGCGGCACCCTCGGCGTCTGGCGTGGATGCCGCCACGTGCACTCGCGTTCGGACAGCCGGCATCGAATAGCGCATTCACCGCATCGGCGGATGGGCGCGCGTTGAAGTACAAGATCCCTTTGTCGGTCCTGGTCGTGATCCACACGCCCGCGCTCGAGGTTCTTCTGATCGAGCGCGCGGACAGGCCGGGTTTCTGGCAATCGGTCACCGGCAGCCTCGATGAGGGAGAAACCTGTCGACAGACCGCAATCCGCGAAGTGCGAGAGGAAACAGGCATCGACGCCACGCAGTATCCGCTGGTCGACTGGCGCATTCAGAACCGCTTCGAGATCTTTCGTCATTGGGGCAGTCGATTCGCGCCCGGCACCACCCACAACACCGAGCGTGTCTTCGGTCTGACCGTGCCGGAGCGGGTGCCCGTGGTCCTGGCGCCCCGCGAACATCTGCAATACCGCTGGATGCCTTGGCAGGAGGCGGCTGCGCTGGTCTTCTCATGGACGAACGCCGACGCGCTGCGGTTGCTGCCGCTCTTGGCACGCGAAGTGCGCGAGGGGTCGGGACGGAGCCTCTCGCCATGATGGATACGCTGCACGTCGCGACCTACAACATCCACAAGGGCTTTTCCAATTTCAACAGACGGATGGTCGTGCATGAATTGCGCGACCGCCTCCGGCTGCTCGGTGCCGATCTCGTGTTTCTCCAGGAGGTCGTCGGGGATCATCAGCGCCATGCGCAGCGTATTCCCAATTGGCCGGAGGAGCCGCAGTACGAGTTCCTGGCCGACTCGGTATGGCAGGATTTCGCCTACGGTCGAAACTCGGTTTACGATCTGGGCCATCATGGCAACGCCGTGCTGTCGCGTTACCCCATCGTCCGCTGGGACAACGAAGATGTTTCTGCGCATGCACTGGAATCGCGAGGGCTGTTGCACTGCGAAATCGAGGTGCCCGGCTGGCGCAGCCCCCTGCATTGCGTGTGCGTGCATTTGGGGCTCACCGCGCGCGGTCGGCGGCATCAATTGCTCAAGCTGCGGGCGCGCATCGAAGAGATGGTGCCTCCCGATGCCCCCTTGATCGTCGCAGGCGACTTCAACGACTGGCGGCTGCACGCGCGTGCTTTGCTCGCGCGCCCGCTGCAGTTGTCCGAGGTGTTCGAGATCATGCAGGGCGGGCCGGCCCGCAGTTTCCCTGCGGTGCTGCCGCTCCTGCACCTGGACCGCATCTATGTCCGCGGCTTTCGCGTACGCCGTGCAAGCGTCCATCACGGTTATCCCTGGTCGCGGATTTCCGACCATGCAGCACTGTCGGCAACGATCGTGCGCGTATGAGCCGCCTGAGCGAAGGCAACGAGATTCGTCTGCTCGTGGGCGGGGGCCAGTATTTCCCCGCCATCGAGGCCGCCATGGACGAGGCCCGCGAGGAGATCTACCTCGAGACCTACATCTTCGAGAACGACAGCACCGGACAGCGGATTGCGGCAGCCTTGGCGCGGGCAGCACGCCGTGGGGTCAAGACACACCTGATGGTGGACGGGTTCGGCTCCAAGCGCATGCCTTCATCATTGATCGAGCCGATGCGCGAGGCGGGCGTGCAGATGCTGGTGTATCGGCCCGACATCGCCCATTTCAATTTTCGCCGTTCGCGCCTGCGGCGCTTGCATCGCAAACTCGTGCTGGTCGATGCGTGCATGGCGTTCGTGGGCGGCATCAACATCATCGACGACATGTATACGCCCGGCCACGTGCCGCCGCGCATCGACTTCGCCGTCTCGGTGCGCGGGCCGGTCGTGGACGACGCCCATGCCGCAGTGACCCGCCTGTGGGTCATGGTGTCATGGACGCAGTTTCGACGCCGATGGCGCACCTGGGGCTTGCGCTGCGCACCGAATCCCACGGCGGGCAACCAGCGCGCGGCGCTGGTGATCCGTGACAATCTGGGACACCGACGCGACATCGAAGAGGCTTATCTCGATGCGATCGAGCGTGCGCAAAGCGAAGTGATGATCGCGATGGCGTACTTCCTGCCCGGCCTGCGGTTTCGGCATGCGCTGATGGAAGCGGCGCGGCGCGGGGTGCGCGTGGTTCTGATCCTGCAGGGCCGGGTCGAGTATTTCTTTTTGCACCACGCGTCGCGGGCGCTCTACGGCAGCCTGCTCGAGGCGGGGGTCGAGATTCAGGAGTACCACAAGAGCTTTCTCCATGCCAAGGTGGCTGTGGTGGATGGTCACTGGGCAACGGTCGGATCCTCCAACATCGATCCTTTCAGTCTGTTGATGGCACGTGAAGCCAACATCGTGGTGGAGGACGCGGCCTTCGCCGCTCAGTTGCGCGCCAGCCTGCTCGGCCTGATCGAGCACGGTGCCCGGCCGGTCGTGCGCGAAGGCTGGTCCAAGCAGCCGTTCATTCCCCGAACGCTCGCCTGGATGTCGTACGGCCTGTTCCGCTTCACCACCGGGGTCCTGGGCTACGCGAAAGAGCACGAGTCGCGCTGAGTCGCTCCGCCGCAAGGGCTGCGCTTGGTTCGATGCGGCGTGCATGTCGCCCGGCTGACTTAAATACGGCAGGCGGTGATCAAACTTCGACATCGCGCAGCCCGCCAAACCCCATGGAATGCTCGTTTTTCCAGCCCGAAGCGGTTGGCACCCGACTTGCTACTACTCAATCGTGAGAGCCGGGGGACGTTTCCTCGGCTGAGTACCCTCCTCCTTTGGTAGCGACTTTCGGGCACAGCGAACCTGTGCCCGTTTTTTTTTGTGCAGGCGGGCAGTGCTCGAAGCGGGTGCGGCGATGCCGTTCGGTCATCATGATAGGATATTGACCACCTCACCCGGCTCGATGCAGGCCCGCGAATCGCAGTCTCTGCCGCTCGCGAACACCGAGAGGGCCGAGGACATCCCGGTATCCCGACCCGCCCGCGTCAGTTTGAGCGCTCCGACCTATTTCCGATCACCCGCTTGGCTTTCGTCGGTGCTCGCCGCTCAGGCGTCGTGCGGCGCGAGTCCATGTCCACGCGCGCCCTAACCGAAGGAAAACCATTGAGGCATCACCACGGCGACCGGGGGGCTGAACGCGTCCCGGCAACCCAAGAGCGCAACGATTGGCAAACGCTGCGGACGCTGATCCCTTACTTGTGGGAGTTCCGCTGGCGCGTGGCGCTCGCGCTGGCTTGCCTGATCGCGGCGAAGGGCGCCAATGTCAGCGTGCCGCTGGTGCTCAAGGAAATCGTGGACAGTCTGGGCGGCGCGGGCGGTGCGGCCATCGTCTTTCCGGCGGCGCTGCTGATCGGCTACGGCTTGCTGCGCCTGTCCACGACCGTGTTTACCGAGCTGCGCGAATTCGTGTTCGCCAAGGTGACCCAGCGAGCCGTGCGTCGCATCGCGCTCGAAGTGTTTGGTCATCTGCACAGCCTGTCGCTTCGGTTCCATCTTGAGCGGCAGACGGGCGGACTGACCCGTGACGTGGAGCGGGGCACCCGCGGGGTTTCCTCGCTGATGGGTTATGCGCTCTTCAGCATTCTGCCCACGCTGGTCGAAATCAGCCTGGTCACCGGCATCCTGCTTGCCAAGTACGACCCGTGGTTCGCCGGCATCATGCTCACCACGCTGACCATCTACATCGGGGTGACGGTCGCCATTACCGAGTGGCGAACCCACTTGCGGCGCAACATGAACGATCTCGACTCGCGGGCCAACACGCGAGCCATCGACAGCCTGCTCAACTACGAAACGGTCAAGTACTTCGGCAACGAGGCGTTCGAGCAAAAGCGCTACGACGAAGCCATGCAGCGCTGGGAGCGGGCCGCCGTCCTGTCGCAAACCTCGCTGTCTGCGCTCAACGCCACCCAGAGTGCGGTGATTGCCGTCGGAGTGACTCTCGTGATGTGGCGGGCCTCGACGCAGGTGCTCGACGGCACGATGACGATGGGCGATCTCGTGCTGGTGAACGCGTTCCTGATCCAGCTGTACATACCCTTGAACTTCCTCGGCGTCGTGTACCGGGAGATCAAGCAGTCGCTGGCCGACATGGAGCGCATGTTCGTGATGCTGCGCCAGCATCGGGAGGTGGAAGATCGACCCGGCGCGCCGCCCCTGCGTGTCACCGACGGGCGAGTGCGCTTCGAGGACGTGGAGTTCGCCTATGACGAGCGTCGCAGCATTCTGCACCGGATCAGCTTCGAAGTCGCCCCCGGGCAGACGGTCGCCGTCGTCGGGGCGAGCGGTTCGGGCAAGTCGACGCTGGGACGTCTGTTGTTCCGGTTCTACGACGTCGACGCCGGCCGCATCACCATCGATGGCCAGGATATTCGCGCGGTCACCCAGTCCAGCGTGCGCGCCGCGATCGGGATCGTTCCCCAGGACACGGTGCTTTTCAACGATACCGTCTACTACAACATCGCCTACGGACGCCCCGAGTCCAATCGGGACGAGGTGATCGAGGCGGCGCGCTCGGCTCACATCCACGATTTCATCATGGGCCTGCCCGACCAATACGAGAGCCCCGTAGGCGAGCGCGGGCTCAAGCTGTCCGGCGGCGAGAAACAGCGGGTCGCCATCGCACGGGCGCTCTTGAAAGAGCCGCGGATACTGATTTTCGACGAAGCGACCTCGGCCTTGGATTCGAAGTCGGAGAAGGCGATTCAAACCGAACTGCAGCGGATTGCCCAAGGGCGGACGGCGCTCGTCATCGCTCACCGGCTGTCGACCATCGTCGACGCCGATCAGATCCTGGTCCTCGATCGCGGGCATATCGTCGAGCGCGGCAAGCACGCCGAGTTGCTGCAGCAAGGGCAGGTGTACGCCAGCATGTGGGCGCTGCAGCAGAAGGAGGCAGAGGCCCAGGAAATCAGCGGCGCGCAGACTAGCCTGCCCGACGCCCCTGGGCTGCCTGCCTGAGGGCGTTGCGCCGCAATCACGAGCGCACGCCCGGCCCGCGATCGGTGCCGCGACGCTTCACTCGCGAAATGCGAGCTTTCCTGCGACGGTTTCCGGCGCTCGAATCGTGCCGGCATGGCGCGCATGCAGTCGACTTGCCACGGATCTCACCGCGTTGGCTGGTCGAGCGTCAGCGGCCATGCGGGCGTTCGTCTGCGCGCCGCGCGCACATCGGATGCGCCTGATCCAGCGCCTCGTCCACACAGCCGAAGAAGGCGCCGACAGCATGTCCGGGATTCACCTGGAAGGCCTCCGCGAAAGCCGCGTCGAAATCCCGACCGTCCTGCAGGGCGTGCAGCAGGCGGCGGAACGCGGCCGGATCCCGATCGCGCAAGTGCTCCAGGTACAGCATCGCCTGACGGTAGAAGATGCTGATCGAAATTCCCCAGGCGTCGGCCCGGGTGCGCTTCCAGGTCAGATGCTGTTGATCGGCCCTGAAGTGCTTGCGGTCGGCCGCGGAACGCCAGGCATCCTCGTCGGTGACGAGGTCCGCGCCCCCGCCGTGAGCGACTAGGGAGGCGAGGCCCTCGTGGAACCACACCGGAATCGCCATCGAGTAGTGCCCGCGATACTGGCCCATGTGCAGATGCGAGAGTTCGTGCAGAAGGATGGGCGTGAGCCGGGCAGCTTCCCGGTCGAACAGGCGCGAAGCGAGCAGCAGGTGATTGTCGTAGACGACCGCCGCGGTGAAATTCCAGCGGGCCGCGACGAAACGATGAAAGCACGCATCGTCGTTGCAGACATGGACGACCGGCGGTCGCAGGAACGGGCGCTGATGCAGCGCCTCGACTTGGCGCGTCGCGGCTGGCAATAGAGTCGCCACGCGTCTCGCATACGCCTCTGCGCCGGGCGCGTAGCGTACCTGGGCGTTGTCGGGCAATGCGGCGAACTCCGAGAGCGCCTTGCCGGCATCGGGGTAGCGCAGGCTGCTGCATCCCGCCATCGACAGGGCGGCAATGAGCAAAGTGGCGACCACGCCCCGATTCGTCAACCGCGTGATCACGGCCTGGTTTTCGAAGGGATCCTAGGCATCGGGCGCGCCGATACGCGCCGGAACGCCCTCGTAGACCGTGGGATAGCGCAGTTGTAGCCCGAGCTCGTGCTTGATCTTGGTGTTGAGGAGTCGCCGCGACTCGCTCATGAAGGAGAGCAGCGGCGCGGGAATGAGGCCGCTCGCCTGCGTTCGAGGGATGCGCGAAGGGCGCTCCAAGCCCGACCGATCGGCAAGCAGGTCGAACCAGGCGCTCATGGTCAGCGCGCTGTCGTCGCTGGCGTTGTAGACGCCTTCGGCGTCGGGATGGGTCAGGGCGGCTGTCGTCATGGCCGCAAGGTCGTCCGCGTGGATGTGGTTGGTGTAGACGTCGTCTTCCGCGCGCAGCACGGGCGTGCGGTTGCGCAGGCGCTGCAGCGGCAGGCGATCTGAAGCGTAAATCCCCGGCGCCCGCAGGATGACCGTGCGCACGCTGTACCGCTGGCCGAACGCGCTCAGTTGGTGTTCCGCGTCCACGCGCCTGCGTGCCCGATCGCTCTGCGGATTCACCGGTCGACGCTCGTCGACCAGGGCGCCGTCGCAGTTGCCGTAGACCCCGCTGGTGCTGATGTACACGAGGCGTTGCGGCAAGGATGTGCCGGCTCCCAGCGCGGCCAGCAGGTGCGACGTGCGCGGGTCCGTCGAGCCGCGCAAGGGCGGCGGGGCAGTATGCAGGATGTGGCTCGCGCGGCCGGCGAAGCGGCTCAAGGATTCGGGCTCGTCCAGGTCGCCGGGCTCGATGCGCACGCCGGGCATCTGGACTTCGCCGATGCGCTCTGGGCGCACCATGGCGACGATCTCGAAATGCGGCTGCAGCGCAGGCACGGCGCGGCGCGCGATGTCGCCGAAGCCGACGATGAGCAAGGTATCCATCGAGGCATGGTAACTTACTCGCACCGTCTTGTGATCGCCCCGGCCGCTTGCCGGGCGCGGATCGCGCGCACCTTCGAGGAGAAGTCATGAGCGAGCCGAACAACCCGTTTCCGCTGCTGAGCGCCGAGGCCATCGCGGCCATGCCCGCACGCACGCACGAGCACGCCTTCAATCCGAACGGTTCGCGCGGAACACGCTCGTTGGGCGATGCATGCGGCATGAGCCAGCTCGGCGTGCATCTGGTGCGCTTGCTGCCCGGCCGCGAATCCACCGAGTATCACGCGCATCACCACGACGAGGAATGGATCTACATCCTGTCCGGGCAGGCGAGCGTCGAGATCGGGGAGCACAAGGCGAAGGTCAAGGCAGGCGACTTCATGGGTTTCGCCGCAGGCTCCGTGCCGCATACGATGGTCAACGACTCGAACGAGGAGGTCGTGTATCTCGTCGGCGGCACCCGCCATGCCTACGACGTGGTCGACTATCCGCGCCGAGGCATCCGCTCCTTCATGTACGACGGCAAGCGGGACAACGCGGAGGTGCAGAAGTTGGGGGTGGGGAAGGTGCGGTGATAATCAAAGGTTCCAGGCTCGCTTGGTTTAATTCGTGCCTGACCCGTTTAATTTCGCGACAGAAGGCAGACCGGGCGATGCGGAGATCTGTCGAAACGGGATATGGAGAATGAAACAAGTTACCGGAAAGAGCGAACGAATCGATTTTTTCGCGCTGTTCGACGGCATCGAAGTATTCTGCAACTGTCTGGCTCCCGCTAACGCGCGATGTATCAAAAACACGCAAAAACACGGGGTCAGGTCTTTCATTCAAGCATTTCGCCAGAGTACGAGATCGAACTGCCCTTCGCAAAGAAAACACGGGGTCAGGTCTTTCATTCAAGCATTTCGCCAGAGTACGAGATTGAACTGCCCTTCGGAGGATTTCACCATCAACGGCTAAATGTGCGCTTGCAAGACTTGACCCCCGAGGATGTGAAAGTTTCCTGGGAGGCGCCGCGGCAGTTAAAGATGCTTAGTCCAGATGAATGGCGCGAGTTCGACCTAGCAATTGGTCTCTCGGCTATTCATGCAACGCGACACGGCACTGGAGAAAGCGCCTTGGAGTCGCAGGCCATTCGTGTAATGGCAGACATTTTTCCGGGATACCGGGCAAAAAAACACGGGGTCAGGTCTTTCATTCAAGCATTTCGCCAGAGTAGGAGATTGAACTGCCCTTCGGAGGATTTCACCATCAACGGCTAAATGTGCGCTTGCAAGACTTGACCCCTGGGATGTGATGTTGCGGCCGGGGCTGTAGCGGGGGATGATGCCACTGGCTGCGGGGTGTGTCTGGGGCGACTCGGCGATGCTATGACGAAGGCACGTCGGGGGTCGTTAGTATCTTTTTGTTTCCATGTCGCATGCGCAGCTAGAGATCATGTCGAAGGCCGCCGAAGCGGGGGAGAGCTCCGATTCTCCGGTGGCCTTCAGTTTTGCGAAACCTCCAACAAGTGCCGGTGAGACTCAGATGAATAAGCACCATCTAAGGGCGATAACTGGGCTGATCATGGCGACAATGGCATCGGCACTGATATGGTCTGGGTACCGGACCTTGGGATTTGTCCTGGGTTGCATTGCTATTGGCATTTGTTTTTACGGTGTCGGGGGCGGCATTCTGACACTAGTAAAGGAATCTCGCAGGGAGGAAAAAGGGGAGCGGTCGGATTAGTATCCCCTGCCGTAGTAACGGGTGGGAAAAGAATCAAAGGGGTCAGGGTCGGATTAGTTTCATCCCTTCGACTTTCCCTGTTGCAACCCAGGTTGGCAACGGTTTACTTCGGCGCAGGGCGCTTGCGCCGGCAGGCAGCGCCCATAATGCCGAGCACGCCGAGCGACATCAGCACGGCCATGCTCGGTTCCGGTACCGGGGTGAGCACGACGTTATCGAGACTGGCGGTCTCGAAGGTGGCATCGATGCCAGGCGTGGACGCGACGAACTCTCCGGCAATCATCAGTGCGCCAAGATTGCCGATGACGTTCTGGAATTGCACCGCCGAAACTTGGGTACCACTGAGACTGCCGACGCGCCACCCGGCTTCGCTCCACGGCACGACCCGGGTCGCAAAGCTCGATCCAGGTTCGTTGCCGATGTCGTAGACCAGAACGCCCGAATCAGAAATGAGCACGACGTCGGGGTCGCCCGTCCACTGCGGCGTGGCGGGATCGAGCTTGAGGTCGTACTTCAGCAATCCGCCGTACATTGCCGACTGGTCGCCAAGAAACTTCCCGGGTGCCGTGAAGAAAAACGTATTGTTCGAGGGATCCTTCGCGGAGATGAAGCCCCCGGGGCTGCCGCCGGTGGCGGAATAGGCGACGTTCGACGGACCAGAAACGATCAGCACATAGTTGCCTACCCCCGGCACGTCGACGAACGTCCAGCCGTCGGCATCGGCATCGAAAGTGCTCGATACCTCGATACCCACCACGGCGGAAGCCGAGGCCGATGCCAATGCCGCCGCCACGACGACGGCAATAGTGCTCAAGCGGATTCCTTGATGGATCGTGCTCACGATGCAATGCCTCCCGGCCTCGATGATTTGTGCGTTCCAGGTTAGGCTCGCGCATTCCGGCGGGTCAAGCACGATGCTTTGTGCACCGTGCGGTAGTTCACGAAGGTCGAGACGCGATGTCGCATGCAAACCATGCGTCATGCGCTCTCGACGTGCGCCGACGCAGGATGTCGACGACTGAAACGCCAGCCCTCGCAGAGACATGCCAGAGGCCGATGCGATCCACGCGCACGGTGCCGTATGATTCGGGCCGTTGCTCGACGACCATATCCCAGGGGAGATACACCACGATGAATATCCGCACCGCCCGCCATGCCGCCCTTGTGACGATCGGGGCAATCGTCATCGCCTCGACAGCCGCCGCTCAGGAATACCCGACCCGTCCCGTGCGCGTCGTCGTGCCCTTCTCCGCCGGCGGTCCGGCCGAACTCGTCGCACGGCTCACGGGACAAAAGCTCGCCGAGCAGCTTGGGCAGCAGTTCATCGTCGATGCGCGCGGCGGCGGCGGGGGGACGATAGGCGTAGAGATCGTGGCGAAGGCCGCGCCGGACGGCTACACGTTGCTGCTCCACACCGTGGGGCACGTCATCACGCCGGCGTTGTATCGCAAGCTGCCCTACGATGCGGCGAAGGACTTCGCGCCCGTTGCGCTCGCGTATACCAGCCAGCTCATGATGATCGTGCACCCGTCGGTGCCGGTGAAGACGGTCAAGGATCTCATCGGGCTCGCCCGTGCGAAGCCGAATCAGATCAACTATGCGTCGTCCGGCAATGGCGGCATCAGCCACCTGGCCGTGCACCTCTTCCAGACCATGGCCGGCATTCAAATGACCCACGTGCCGTACAAGGGCATGGCGCCGGGGCTCGCGGACGTCGTCGGGGGTCAGGTGCAGATGGTCACACCCGATCCCGCGGTCGCGATGCCTCACGTCAAGAGCGGCCGGGTCGTACCGCTAGGTCTCACAGGCAGCAAGCGCATTCCGGCCGCACCGCAGATCCCGACGATCGCCGAAGCGGGCCTCCCCGGTTACGAGGTCGTCGTCTGGTACGGCTATCTCGCGCCGCGAGGCACGCCGCGGAACGTGATCGATCGTCTCCACGGCGGCGTGGTCAAGGCGATGGCAAGCCCCGAGATCCGCGATCGCTATCTGAACGACGGTGCGGACTTGGCCGTTCGCGGGCCCGAGGACTTCGGCGCCTTGTTGCGCATCGAGTTCGACAAGTGGGCGAAGGTCGTGAAGGATTCCGGTGTGCGGATCGACTGACCCTCGGCGATCGACCCGCATCTCGACGGGGTCAATCTCGACGGGGTCAGGTCTTTCATTCAAGCATTTCGCCAGAGTACGAGATTTGACTGCTCTTCGGAGGATTCCACAATCAACGGCTAAATGCGCGCTTGCAAGACCTGACCCCCGGGGTTGACCCTTGCAAGACCTGACCCCCGGGGTTGACCCGTGGCATGACGTTACCGTGCAACGCAGTCGAGCGCACTCGGCCTGTCGACCTAGGCGAGTCGGTCAGGGGACTGGCGCTGTATTTTGAGCCTGCCCCCGTTTCAGACGCTGTCCGCCTTGACGAGCCCGCGGTCCAAGAGCGAACGGAAGGATGTGTATGCCCACGTGATCCCTTCTTCGAGTGAAACTCTTGGATACCCGCCGACGTAATCGTGCAGTGGCAGGTCGGACCGATCCATCGGGAACGCAAGCGCCTCCCCGCTGACGGACAGCGCGGTATCGGGCGCGATGCTGCGCAAGATCGCGATCCCGTCTTCCACCGGAGCGTAGACGCCGTTCATGTCGAACACCGGCGATCCACTGCGCTCCTGTGCCACTGCAGCGATGAACGCTGCGGCAACCTCGCCCGTGTAGAGCCAGGACACGGGACCGCTGAAGGGAACATCGTAGGGCCTGCCTGCAGCCGCCGCGAGGATTGCCGTGGTCGTCTTCGAGGTGAGTCCTTGGTCTCGCCCTACGCCGTAGACCACGCCGGGGCGGATGCCCAGGCTATGGATGCCCCAGTCCACCGAATACACCTTCGCGATCTGCTCGTCGCAATACTTGTAGGCGCCGTAGAGGGTGGGCATCGCGCCGCCATCTTCGAGCGCGCCGTACGCGGCCACTGAGCTCGCGTAGGCGATGCGCGTAATGCCGAGGGCGCGCGCCGCTTCGAAGACGTTGACGGTACCGACGACGTTCGCGCGCGCGCCCGCGACCGGATCGGCCTTGCAGAACGGCACCTGCAGCGCGGCGAGATGGATGATTGCTCGCGCGCCGCAGCGCTCCGCCGCCTGACGGACCGCGGCGGTATCCGCGATATCGCCAGTCATCCAACGGACGTGCGCCAATTCGGCGTCGCTCAGGAGGAGCCGCGGCCGTCGGGTGTCCTCGGTGAGATCGAACGCAGCCACGGGAACGCCGGACCGCACCAGGGTCGCGATCACCCAACTGCCGATGCAGCCCCCCGCGCCTGTGACCAGCACGGGACCGGGGAGGCGGCCTGCATCCACGAGAAATCGATCGAGCATGTGCTTCTCCGCAAAAGGGATGGCGTGGTCCGACCCGGATGTGCCTTCAGCGCGACCGTAGGGAAGTGGGGTTCATCAAACCGGACGCACCGCGGCCGAATTCCGCAGCCAGTGCAAAAGAATATCGCAGAGAGCGTCCGGTTCCACCGGCTTGCCGATATGGGCATCCATCCCGGCGGCGAGACACACCTCGCGGTCTTCGTCGAAGGCGTTGGCGGTCAAGGCCAGAATCGGAATCTTCGCCATGCCCGGTAGCAAACGGATGGCACGGGTAGCCTCCAGTCCGTTCATCACCGGCATCTGCATGTCCATCAGGATCAGGGCATAGCCGCCACCATGCGCCATCTCGAGTGCTTGCCGGCCGTCTTCGGCAAGCTCCGGCGCGAGGCCCGCGTCCTCCAGTAGGATCGTCATCACCTCGCGGTTCAGGGGCTCGTCTTCGGCGACCAGTATGCGGGTGCCGGCGAACAGCCGGGCCAAAACCTCGCGCGCTGGTTCTGCGGTTTCCATTGCCGCCTCGGGGTGCTCGTTCGCTGCTCTTCTGAGCCGGAGGGTTGTCCAGAAGGTGCTGCCGCTGCCTTCCTGACTGATCACCCCCGCATCGCCGCCCATCAGGCGCGCAAGGCGACGGGAGATGGTCAGCCCAAGCCCGGTGCCGCCGTATTTGCGGTTCATCGAGCCGTCGGCCTGGGTAAAGGCTTGGAACAGCCGGGCCTGTTGTGCCGGGCTGATGCCGATTCCCTGATCGGTGACCTCGATCTTCAGCAACACGCTGAGGCTGTCCTCCTCGATGACGCTGGCACGAATGGTGATCTGACCGCGTGCGGAGAACTTGATGGCGTTACCGCTGAAATTGAGCAGAATCTGGCGCAAACGCATGGCGTCGCCACGCAGCCTCTCGGGCACGGCTGGATCGATGTGCCAGGTCAAGCTCAGTCCCTTGGCCTGGGCCGGTGCGTCCTGCATGCCGTGGATGTCGACGATGGTCTGTGCAAGCGAGAAGTCTTTTTCTTCCAGTGTCAGCCGGTCGGCTTCGATCTGGGCCAGATCGAGGATGTCGTTGATGACGGAAAGCAGGTGTTTCGCGGCGGCCTTGCTCTTGTTCAGCCAATCGATCTGCTTGCGGTCGGTGGCACGGCGCAGCACCATTTCGGTCATGCCCAGGATGCCGTTCATCGGGGTGCGCAGTTCGTGGCTCATGTTGGCCAGAAAAACACTCTTGGCGCGGTTGGCGGCGTCGGCAGCGTCACGGGCTTCGGATAGTTCGGCGGTGCGAGATAGCACCAGTTCTTCAAGGTGATGGCGGTGCTGCTCGAGTTCGGCCGCCGCCTGCTTGCGTTCGGTGATGTCACGCAAAAAAACGCAAAGCAGACCACCGGCATCACCCCGATAAGTGGTGCTCACCTCGACATCCCAGATCGATCCGTCCTTGCGCCGGTGTCGGGTTTCGAACTGGTCGCGGCCCGCCTCGATGACGCGCCGAACACGCATTGCAGTCTCGGTGCCGCTCTCATGAACATCGATGTCGGAGATCGTCAAACCAAGCAGTTCTTCGCGGCTGTAGCCCGATTGCTGGCAGTAGGTGGGATTGACTTCGATCAGGCGACCCTGACCGTCAACGCGCCAGAAGCCATCCAGCGATGTTTCCAGGATATTGCGCAAAATCGCGTCGCGCTGCGCCAGTTCGACCTCGATGCGCATGCGCTCGCTGATATCGCTGAACGCCATGCGGCAGATCGGTGCGCCGTCTTCCGCTTCGGCGGCGGTTGCCGTCAAGTGTGCCCAGAAGAACGCGCCACCCGGCTTGACCAGCCGCAGGTCGCATGCCTGGGTTTCGCCCAGCACAGAGAGTTCTTTGTGGAGCCGATAATAGATCTCCTGGTCCTCTTTGAAGATGATGTGGGAGATCGGCTGCTTGACCAGCGCGCTGCGCGGCGTGTCCAACAGCTTGGCGGCGGTAAGGTTGGCCTCCAGGATCAGCCCCCGCTCGGACAGGGTGCAGTAGCCCATCGGGGCCAGGTCATAGAGATCGAAATAGCGCGCCCGAACAGCCGCAATCACCTCCTGGGCCTCGCGTAGTTCCTCGTTCTGCATCTCCAGTTCGATTTGGTGCACGCGTAATTCGTGCAGCATCTGCTGGATTTCTTCGGGGGTTTGCGCGGGATGGGTGGTCAGATCCATGGACCGCGCTTGCTCTTCGGCCCGTTTGCGCAACGCCGCCGCGTCGACGGGCGGCTGGGCGGAATCCTGCGGCTTGTCGCTCATGGCTGACCTCTCTTCTTTTTCGCCTGTCGAGAGGAAGGCGCGCCCGGTTGCCCGGTGACGTCAAGCGAGGCACAGGTCAGCCCGACAACGGCTCCAGCTGCGTCGAACAAAGGTTCGATGGTCAGGTCATGCACACAGAGTCGGCCTTCGATCGTCATCTGGATGTTTTGGCGCACACCTTTTCCGCTTCCCAGCACCTGTCGTTTGAGTGCCGTCAGTGCGGCGCTTTCCTGCTCCGGAAAAAGATCGGCGTCGGTCTTGCCGATGACCTGTTCCGCCTTGAAGCCGGGGTCGGGGTTGTGAATCCACGTGTAGCGCAGGCCTCTGTCCTGATTGAACAAGACCATGGAAGTAGTGTTGAGGGCGACCCGCAGCCGTTCGTCGTTCGCCCGCAACGCTTCGTTCGTCTGCTTGTTCTCGGTGATGTCCACGAAAGTGAGCACCGCGCCCTCGATGACGTTGTCCATCGTGCGGTAAGGCTGAATGCGCATGCGGTACCACCGGCCATCGACACTTTGCACGTCGAGGGCCTTGGCGATCAGGGTATCGAGCACCGCGTGGATATCCACCGTCAGCGTATCGTAGCCGGGCAGGTTGGAGACGATGTGGCCCACCGGCCGGCCGATGTCGCTCTGGATCAGATTGATGATCTGGGTGGCGGCGGGGGTAAAGCGCAGGAGGCGCAATTGATGGTCCACGAAGATGGTGGCGATGCCGGTGCCGGCCAGCAGGTTGTTCATGTCGTTGTTGGCGCGCGACAGGTCGGCCACCTTGGTCTGCAGCTCCGCGTTGACTGTGGCCAGCTCTTCGTTCACGGATTGCAGCTCCTCCTTGGAGGTTTCCAGCTCCTCGTTGGTGGACTGCAGTTCCTCGTTCACCGACTGCATTTCCTCGTTGGAGGATTTCAGTTCTTCGTTCGAGGTTTCCAGTTCCTCGTTGGTGCTCTGGAGATACTCCTCCTTCGCTTGCAGCTCCCGCTTGAGCTCGGCGATGCGGGCATCGGCATCCACGCTGATCGGCTCTGCCGATGACGGTTTATCGGGTTGCGCCTGGGGCACGGGCTCCGGCACCTGCTCCAGGATCACCAGATACAGCGGCGGCTCGGGTGAATTCGGCGGGGCAACGGTCACCGGACGCACGATCAGCTTGACGGTGGAAAAGTCGCCGTTGGTCTTGACGCGCAAGGCCGGGCAGCACACGGTTTCTCCGGTTGCTGTGACTTTGTGCAGGGCCGTGGTCAGGTCGCGCCGCAATCCTTCCCGGGCCATTTTCAGAATGTTGCTGGTTCCGCTCTCGCCGGGGGCGGGCTCCAGGTACATGCCGGTGCGGCCGTGGAGGTAGAAGATGTCACCCCCGGCGTTGACCAGCGCCCCGGCCTGGACCACCTGCTGCAGCAGGGCCTGTTCGGTCAGCTCGCGCAGCGGCAGCTTCTTGCCGGCAGCCGGCTTCTCGCGGGCATTCGGCAGTGCCGTCTCGACGGCCGTCAGGGGCGGCAGGAAGCGACCCGCGCGCCGGGCGCCAAGGAGGTCTTCCTTGCGCTGGTAGATCTTCTGTTTGCGCTCAACGGTGGCAAACAGATCGCCGAACTCGCTCACGCTTTCCGAGGTTCCCAGAAAGAGATAGCCGCCGGGGTTCAGGGCGTAGTGAAACAGCGGGATGAGCTTTCTCTGCAGACCGACATTCAGGTAAATGAGCAGGTTGCGGCAACTGATCAGATCCAGCTTGGAGAAGGGTGGATCCCTGATCAGGTCCTGCTCGGAGAAGACCAGCATGTCGCGCAGGCCCTTGTGGACACGGAAGGAGCCTCCGCCCGGTTCGGCCGCGAAAAAGCGCGCCAGTCGCTCCGGCGTGAGGTCGGCGGCGATGGAGGCCGGATAGATGCCGGCGCGGGCCGTGGTAATGGCACGGCTGTCGATGTCGGTGGCGAAGACCTGCACCTTGAAGCTCTGTTTCAGCGCCTCCTGCCGCTCGGCCAGCAGGATGGCCAGGGAATAGGCCTCCTCGCCGGTGGAACAGCCCGGCACCCAGATGCGGATCGTGGCATCCGCGCCCTTGCCGGCGAAAAGCTTCGGGATGATCTGCTCTTCGAGGGCCTTGAAGGCATCGGGGTCGCGGAAGAAACTGGTCACGCCGATCAGCAGGTCGCGAAACAGGGTCTCCACTTCCTGGGGCGTCTGCTGGATGAATTTGACATAGCCATCCAAGCTGTCGATCTGGTGCACGGCCATGCGCCGCTCGATGCGTCGCTGGATGGTCGAAGGCTTGTACTGGGAAAAGTCGTGGCCAGTCTGGGCGCGCAGCAGGACAAAGATCTTTTTCGGCGCGCTCTCGGGCTTGGACGACGGGGCCGCGGGCCAAAGCGGCTTGCCGAAGGCATGGGCGACATAGGCGATGAGCTGGGCGGGCATCTCGGCCGGCGGCAGCTCGTAGTCCACGAGGCCCGTGGCGATGGCGCTGCGCGGCATGCCGTCGTATTCGGTGGATTCCAGGCTCTGCGCCATGACCAACCCGCCCTCGCCCTTAATGGCCCGCACCCCCAGTGCGCCGTCGCTGCCGGTGCCCGAGAGCACTATGCCGATGGCTCGTTCGTGCTGGTCCTGGGCCAGGGAGCGGAAGAAGAAGTCGATGGGCAGGCGCTGGCCTCGCGGGGCCATGGGGGTGAGCAGTTGCAGCGTGCCGTTCAAAAAGGCCATGTCGCGGTCGGGCGGGATGATGTAGACGCAGTTGATGCGCACCGCCATGCCGTCTTCGACCTCGTAGACCTGCATGCGGGTGTAGCGCCGGACCAGGCTGGAGAGGATGCTCTTGTGGTCCGGGGCCAGGTGCTGCACCAGCACAAAGGCCATGCCTGCGTCAGTCTCTGCGGGCATGCCGGCGAAGAAGGCCTCGAATGCCGCCAGTCCACCGGCGGAAGCGCCGATGCCGACGATGGGAAAGCCGCCAGCGGCCGGTTCCGTCTCAGGCGGCGCGGCAAGGGCATCTCCGGAACTTGCCGGCGGCCTGGCGGATTCTGTCGTCCCTGAGGGTGTTCCAGCCGGTTTGTTCAGGTCTTTTCGCCTTGGCATATCGTCCCTACCCCTAGACTGCATGGAATGGAGTTTAACGTTGTCGCTCTGCACTTGTATTGCGAGACTTCTTCAGGCCCCCCTCGGCCATGGCCAGCTCGGTCAAGGCGACGATGGCCTGCAGCCTCGGATTGCGCGCCACCCCGATCACATAGCCCACGCCGTTGCGCTCGCACCAGCGAATGCGCCGAAGTCGACAGAAGCCAGAATCGGCGCGTACGATGATCTCGGGGTCGGGCCGGCTCGTGCGTAACCGCTGCACCAGCAGCTTGATCAGCGCCGTGGTGTTCTTCGCACCATCGATGCGGCTTCGACGCAGGTAGCAGGCGAGCATCGCGTCGCCGCAGAACACATACAAGAGGCAGATAACAGTGATGGTCGTCGTAGCCGCGGAACTCACGCAGTTGCTGATCGCCGTGCAGTTCGATGTCCGAAGCATCGATGTCGAGCACTAACCGATCAGGCGCCTTCGCGTGCGAGGCGATGAACTACGCGATCAGTACCTCGTGCAATGTCCACACCAGCGCCTGCGGCTTGCCAGTCCTGGAAAAAACGGGGTCAGGTCTTTCATTCAAGCATTTCACCAGAGTACGAGATTTGACTGCTCTTCGGAGGATTCCACAATCAACGGCTAAATGCGCGTTTGCAAGACCTGACCCCCGGGGATTTTCTGGTCGGTGAATGGGGAATGCACGAGGATGATCTCGCCGAACTCACGGCCCGGCCTTAGCCGGCATCGTCCGTGTTGTGCCAGATTTTGCGGAATGATCCCCCCGTGGCCCCGCCTGCTGCGTGCGTGACAGGGTGCGCCTCGTTCCGAGCCTTAAGAGAATCGATGAAAGCCTCGACCTGGGCAATGCGCTCGGCACGCAAGGCGTTCAACGTCTCAATTTTCTGCTCGATCAGAGTGTTCATCCCGACGCTTCGTATGAAGGCCTGCTTCGACCTATGTGTGATCACATCCGCTGAATGCCGATGCGCGCGCCGTGCTTGCGGAAGGTCTCGAGGTCGCGCTTGACCTTGGCGGCGAATGCTTGCGGCGTGCTGCCGACCACGTTGACACCCAGATCGTCGAGTCGTTGGCGTATGCCGTTGTCGTCGAGTACTTGCGCCACGCCTCTGTGGACGGCATCGACGATTTCCTTCGACGTGTGAGCGGGGGCGAACAGTCCGTCCCAGAGCGGAAACTCGTACCCCGTGACGTCCTGTTCTTGCAGCGTCGGCACCTCGGGCAGGATGGGCGAGCGATCCGCGCCTGTGGTTGCGTAGGCTTTCAGCCGTCCGGCGTGCACGTGCGGTCGTGCGGCAGCGGGTGCGAGCAGCGTCAGATCGATCCGGCCCGCGCGCAGTGCCTCCATGGCCGTGATGCTGCTCTTGTGCTCAACGTTGGTCGCCTTCCAACCCAGATGCGCCCAGAGCGCATCGCCTGCGAATCGCTCGACCGTATCGATGGCGCTCACCCTCAGCTTGCCGGCCGGGTGCTGGGCATAAGTCGCGAGCTCGGAGAGGGTGATTCCGGGCAGCTTGGGCTGCCCGACCACGATCATCCCGTTCGCGGAGATCTGGGTGATCGGGGCGAAATCCCGGATCGGATCGTAGGGCAGGTGCGTGTAGAGCGTGGCGTTGATCGCATGCGTGATGCTGTTGCCGAGCAGCAGCGTGCCGCCATCCGGATTGGACTTCGCACCGATCTCGCTTGCGACGACCCCGTGGGTGCCGGCGCGGTTGTCGATGATGATGCGTCGCTGCAATGCGCGTTCCAAAGCGGGCGACAGGACACGAAGCTGTTCGTCCGCGAGGCTCGATGGCGCAGCGCCCACCAGAATGCGCAACGGGCGCTGTGCAGTCTGTTGTGCCTGGGCGATCAAGGACACCATGGCAACGATGCAAGCGACCAGCATCGTCGTGGCGAGCGGCAACTTCATGGAGCTTCTCCTTTTGGGCGCTTCGGCGCCGCATGTTACATGTTGGCAGAGCGATGGCGGAAAGGGACGCCGATATCCTCTGGTGCCCGCACGCGGCTAGAATGAGGGCATTCGCCGCGGCTTCGGTTGCGCAAGCCTCGACGGTCCTCAGGGCGGCCCCGAAAGACAACGACGATGCCCATACGCAGTCAGCTCGTCATCCTGGTGCTCGCAGTGATCGCGCCGGTGGCCGTTCTTGCCGCCATGGCGACCGTGGGTTTGTGGGAATTGCAGCGCGATGCCTACCAGCAGCGCTTCCTGGAGCGCGTCAGTGCGTTGCGGATCGCGCTCGACACTGAGATCGACAGCACGCTGCGCCAATTGAGAGGCGCGAGCGATGCCTCCGACAAGCGCAAGGAATCGGCTGAGGTCGCGTTCCGCGCCCAGGCCGAGCGCCTTTTGGCCAACAATCCTGCCTGGAGCATGGTCGGCCTGCTCGGCCCCGACGGCGCCGTGATCACGCGCATCGACCGCCGGCCCGCTTTGGCCACCGTCCGATTCGACCCGGCGCTGTTCGCCGAGATCGCCGCGATGCCTCATGCCGTCATTTCGAATCTGGTCGACATCGCCGGCGAGCCTGGTGCTTACCTGACTTATCTCGCGCTGCCGATCACTCGGGACGGCGTGTTCCGAGGTATCGTCTACATCGGCATCGAGGCTTCGGCCTGGCTCGAGTTCTTCAAGCGCTATCCCATCCACGAGCGTGCCACGCTCACGCTGAACGATCGTGATGGACGCATCATTGCTCGTACCTTGCATAACGAAAAGTGGGCGGGCCATCGTTCGACCGATCTGTACCTCGCGGCCACCATCGGTCGCGACGAGGGCACGATGAGGGTCCTCGGCGTCGACGGCGAGCGCTACTACAGCGCGTTCAGTCGTTCGCGAACGGCAGGATGGCTGGTGGGTACGGGTGTGCCACGCGATCACGTCGAGGCGGCCCTCAGCCGTCCGACCTTGCTGATCCTGTTCAGTGTGTTCGCCGCCGCCGGCATGGCGACCCTGTTCGCGTACATCCTGGGCGGGCGCATCACCGGGGCACTGACGGCTTTGGCCAATTCCGTGGAATCGGTGGCGTCGGGCGAGCGCCGACTGCCCAAGGAGCCGCTGCTGATCGAGGAGGCGGAGACCGTTCGGCGTGCGTTGATCGCCGGGTCCCGGCTGCTTGCGGCGCGCGAGACTTCACTGAACGGCGCGCTGGCCCGCGAGGCGAAATCCCGCGCGGCGGCCGAACTCGCGAGTCGCGCCAAGGACGATCTGCTCGCGATGCTGGGTCACGAATTGCGCAATCCGCTCAACGCCATCAAGGCGGCCGTGTCGGTGCTCGAGATGCCCGAGGTGAAGCCGGAGGTCGCCGATCGGGCACGTGCCGTCGTGCAAAGGCAGATCGGGCATCTGACCTCGATCATCGACGACTTGCTCGATGTCGCCCGCCTCGACTCGGGCAAGGCGCAGCTGAAGAACCAGACCCTGGATCTGGCAGTGGTAACGCGCCATGTCGTGGAAGCGTTCACAGCAACGGGCCGCTGCCGCAGCCTGAAAATGCAGGCCGATCTGAATGCAGCCTGGATCGTGGGCGACGAGACGCGTCTGGAACAAGTCGTCTCCAATCTGCTCGACAACGCATGCAAGTACACGCCGGCCGGTGGGGCGGTGGAGATCGTCGTGCGCGCCGAAGGCGATGCCGCCGTGCTCACCGTTCGGGACTCGGGCTCGGGCATCGCGCCCGATGTGCTGCCGAAGATCTTCGATCTCTTCTCCCAGGGCGCGCGCACGCTCGACCGATCGCAGGGCGGGTTGGGCCTGGGGCTGACCGTGGTTCGTCGGCTGGTCGACCTGCATGGTGGAACGATTGCCGCCAACAGCGACGGCCTCGATCGGGGCGCCACGTTCTGCGTGCGGTTGCCGTTGACCCGTGCACCGATCGAAGCGTGTGCGCAGGCGGTCCAGTTCGAGGCGGCTCCGCTCAGCATCGTGGTCGTGGAGGACAATCCCGACAACCGGCAGTTGGTGGGCGAGATATTGCGCATGCATGGGCATAGCGTGGTCGAGGCCGAGGATGGCATGAGCGGCGTGGAGGCGATCCTCGCCGACGGCGTGGATCTCGCCATCGTCGATATCGGACTGCCTGGCTGGGACGGCTACGAAGTGGCCCGGCGCGTGCGCGCCCAACCTGCGGGTGCGCAATTGCGACTGGTCGCGCTCACCGGCTATGGCCGTGACGAGGACAAGGCGCTGGCGCGCGAAGCCGGCTTCGATCTGTTCCTGATCAAGCCGTTCGACATCGAGAAGTTCTTGGCTGCGCTGACGCAGTTGCAGCGCTCGGCCGCGAGCGGTGCGCCCTCGGCTTGACCCGCGCTGCCGCCTCGCTCAGTACAGCCTGAGCGGGGCCGGCGGCTGATGTCGCCCCAGCCTGAGCATCAGCACGCTCGCCCCCATCATGACGATGCTGCCCGTGTGGCGGGTCTCGCCGGTGTCGCTGTATTCGAACGCATAGATGCGGCGCAGCGTCAGATGGCCTTCGTCGTTGCGGGCGGGTCGCATCGATTCGATGGCGACGGTATCGTCCAGAAACTGGTAGCCCTCGGCCTCGCACGCGGCGCGACTGGCGGCGACTGCCGCTTCGCGCGCTCGCAAGCTGTCCCAGATGAGCCAGACGAGCAGTCCCACGATCAGCAGGCCGACGAGTTCGAAGGTGAAGGAGGGCAGCATGGGAAGCAAGGTTTCCGGGTGGACGCATCATTGCGACCGACGCCGAGCGTAACGGACAACGCCTTGCATGAGAAGATTCACGCGTATCATGGCGACAGCGAGCGCTGGGGCGGGCAGGCCGCCGCGAGCAGCGCACATCGAGGATAGGCGATGGCATCCAGCAACGAGGAACCCACAACTGCATCGAGCTTGCCGGCCGACGGGCTGGCCTTGTTCCTCAAGCGCGACTGCCCGACCTGTCTGCTGATCGAGCCGCTGGCGGCGACGATCGCGGGCACCGCTGCGCCGTTGCACGTCTATTCGCAAGACGACCCTGGGTTCCCATCCGGCATGTCGCAGGTCGTGGACGATCGGGCGCTGGCGGTCTCGTTCATGGCGCAAATCGAGATCGTGCCCACGCTGATTCGCTACGCGGGCGGCAAGGAGGTCGATCGCGCGGTAGGTTGGGCGCGCGACGAATGGCGCCGGATGACAGGGATTCCAACGCTCGGCGCCGACCTGCCCGCGTTCCAGCCGGGCTGCGGCTCGAAGAGTCATGAGCCCGGTGTGCAGGAGCATCTCCAGGCGCGCTACGGCAGCACGCCGCTGGCCTCGCGCAAGGTGGCATTCGGCGGTTACGACGACGACATCGAGCTGTGTTTCGAACGCGGTTGGAGCGATGGTCTGCCGGTGGTGCCGCCGACCGATGTGCGCGTCATGCGCATGCTCGAGGGCACGCGCCGCAAGCCCGACGAGATCGTCGGCGACATCCCGCCCAATCTTGCGCCCTGCACCGTCGAGAAGGTGGCCATCAATGCCGTCATGGCCGGCTGCAAGCCCGAGTACCTTCCCGTCGTGCTGGCTGCGCTCGAAGCGGCACTCGAGCCTGTGTTTACGCTGCACGGTGTGCTTGCCACGACCTATTTCTCCGCGCCCGTGATCATCGTCAATGGACCGATCGCTCGCCGGCTCGGCATGAACTGCGGGGTCAATGCGCTCGGTCAGGGCAATCGCGCCAACAGCACGATCTGCCGCGCGCTCAACCTGATCGTGCGCAATGTCGGTGGCGGACGTCCGGGCGAAGTCGATCGGTCCACGCTAGGCGCGCCCAGCAAGATCGGCTTGTGCTTCGCGGAGGACGAATCGGATCCGCAGTGGCAGCCGTTGTCGGTCGCGCGCGGCTTCGCGCCAGGCGAGTCGACCGTCACCTTGTTTCAAGGACACGGACCGGAAGCCTTCGTCGACCAGAAATCGCGCACGGCGGACGAGTTGGCGCGCTCTTTCGGCAGGTCGCTGTGCAATCTCGGTCATCCCAAGCTGGTGCAGTCGGCGCGCGCGGTGGTGGTGTTGTCTCCCGAACACCATGCGATCTTCAAGCAGGCGGGCTGGGATCGGGCTCGCATCACCGAGGCCATGATGGTGGCGACCATGCGTCCGGGCACAGATCTCGTCGTCGGGGCCGATGGCATCGGCGAGGGCATTGCGTCGAACCGTGCGCACGAGGCGATACCGAAGTTTTTCGAAGGCGGATTGGAACTGGTGCGAGCGGGTGGCCCCGCCGGATTGTTCTCCGCCATCCTGCCGGGCTGGCTCGCCGGGCGCAATCGAGATGAACTTCAGCTCGTGACCAAGCCGGTCGGCGACTGAGGGCTGCACGCGGCGCGATGCCGCTGGCGAAAGGAGCAGATGATGCATGCGGACAACTGGTTGCGGGATCCCACTGCCGAGAGGCAACCGCTCAAGCGGCCACGGGTGCAGCCGCCGACACGGCTCGAGGGCCTCACCATCGGGCTCTTCGACATCGGCAAGACGCGTACGCCGGAGTTCCTCGACCGGCTGGAGACGCAACTGCAGGCGCGTGGCCTGAAGACGCGCCGTTACGGCAAGCCGACCAACGCAAAGGTGGCGACGCCGCAGATCGTGCAACAGGTCGTCGACGAAGTCGATGCCGTCGTGATCGGGTTGTCCGATTGAGGCTCGTGCACGTCGTGCAGTCTGCACGACTTGATGACCTTCGACAGCCGCGGCATCCCGGGTGTCAACATCGTCACCACCGGTTTTACGCAGGCGGTCGAAGCGCAGTCCGCAGCACTCGGGTTCGATCCGGCGGTGGTCTTCGTGCCGCACCCGATCCAGAACCGGACCACCGAAGAATTGCAGACCATCGCCGACGATGCCGTCGAGGCGGTGCTGCGCAGTCTCGTGAATCCATGAGATTCACCCACTTGGCCAAGGAGGAAGAACAATGAAAGTCGGTTTCATCGGGCTCGGCACCATGGGCGGGCACATGGCGTACAACGCGCGCACCAAGGGCGGTTTCGAGATGCTGGTGCACGATTTGCGGCGCGAAACCAGCTTGCGACATGTCGAGGCGGGTGCGGTATGGGCCGACGATATCGCCTCGCTGGCGCGCGAGTGCGACGTGGTGCTGACTTCGCTGCCCGGGCCCAAGGAGGCGCAAGCCGTCGGTGCCGTGCTGTTGCAGAACATGCGCAAAGGGTGTCCGTGGTTCGATCTGTCGACCAATTCGCCGACGGTGGTGCGGGCGCTCTATGCCGAATTCAAGCAGAAGGGCATTCCGATGCTGGATGCACCGGTGAGCGGCGGTCCCGCGGGCGCGAAGAGCGGCAAGCTCGCGCTGCTGGTCGGTGGTGATCGCGCGGTGTTCGACAAGCACAAGCACGTGCTCGATGCGATCGGCGATCAGGTGATTTACATCGGCGACATCGGCGCAGGCTCGGTGGCCAAGCTGGTGCACAACATGGCCGGCTACGCGACGCAGGCCGCGCTCGCCGAGGTGTTCACGCTCGGAGTGAAGGCAGGCGTCGATCCCCTGGAACTCTTCGCCGCGATCCGGCAGTGCTCCCTGGGGCGTCAGCGCACCTTCGACCGGTTGGGCAAGCAGTTCATGCAGAACAAGTTCGATCCGCCGGACTTCGCCCTCAAGCTCGCGCACAAAGACTGCATGCTTGCCACCGAACTGGCGCGCGAGGTCGGCGTGCCGATGCGCATCGCCAATCTTGCGCTGGCCGAAATGACCGAGGGCTTGAACCGCGGCTGGGCGGATCTCGATTCGCGCATCCCGATGCTGCTGCAGGAAGAGCGTTCCGGCGTGAAGATCAAGGTGCCGGCAGCCGACATCGATGCCGTGCTCAAGCGGGACGGCTGAGGCGGGCGCGTCGGTGTGCGTGCCAGCTGCCGAAGCCTAGCAGCACGGTCATGAGCCAGAAGGCCGGTGCGATGCCGACAGCGGCGCCGAAAGCGCCGCTCAACAAGGGCACGCTGGTCTGGCTGATGTTGAGCAGCAAGCTGCGTATGCCGACCGCTTCACCCGCGCGCCCTGCCGGGGAGAGGCGGTAGATCAGGGTCATGATCGTCGGCTGTGCGCTGCCCAGCGCGAAACCGCACACGAAGGCGAGTGCGGCCAGCACCAGACCGCTCTGGATCAGCGGAAACACCCCGAAGGCCGCCGCGGTCATGATCATCGCCGCGATCAGCAGCGGCCATTCGCGCATGCGATGCGCGATCATGGGCATGACGAGGCGCACGACGAAAATTGCCACGCCGAAGGCGCCGAGCACCAAGCCGATCTGCGACGCGGACAAGCCGATGCGCACCCCGTAGATCGGCACCGCGAACGTGAACAGATCCCAGCACATCGACAACACGCCGCTCACCGCGAGCACGACGCGCAGTTCCGGCGTTTTGAGCAGATCCAGCGCACGTCGTTTGGTTGCCGTGGCGGCCTGCGTGGGACGCGCGATGTCTGATTTGTCGCTGATGGCCGCGATCAGCCCCAAAACGGCGATGACGGTGGACGCCGCGAACGTCGCCCGGTAGCCGATCCAGTCGATGCAAAAGCCCGCCATCATCGGGCCCAGGAAGCTCGAGGTGGAGAAGGCCAGCGCGAGCAGGCTGAAGTTGCGCATGCGCTCGCGGTCGGTGCCGATCAGCCCGACGGCCTGGTGTACGGCGACATGGAAGAAGAGAAAGCCCAGGCCGCAGATCGAGGTGACGAAAAAGAGGCTCTCCAGGCGCGGGAATGCCACCACGACGCTCAAGCCGGCCACCAGCAGGATCGCGCCCAGGATCATCGGCCGGCGCGGTCCGACCTGGTCGATCATGCGCCCGGCGTGGACCGAAATAAGCATGGGCAGGAAGGCGATCAGCGACATGATGACGCCGACGGTGAGTTCGCTCGCGCCCAGATGCAGCCCGTACAGCGTCGCGGACACCCGCATCGAGGCGAAAGCCGCATGGATGAGGATGGTGAGCCAGAAAATACGCGAAAGCTTCAAGCGACTCGCACTCGCAAAGTGGGGAGAATCGCATTGCCTCGGCGTCGAAGTGGACACCGGGCAACGAGAACTCGGGGCGCAGGCAGTTTACTCGATCGTGTCGCGGACGGCCGCAGGCACATGCCCGGCCTCCGCGCCTGCCTGCTGCCATCTACGCTATGCGAGCGTGCTTGACCGCCATTTGCACTAGCATCGACAATCCACGCTCGTGCCGGACAGGTTGTTCGGACTGTCGACGAAACCTTGTCGTTTGCCCCGCTGGGCGTGCGCAATCCCGATGCTGCTCAATCGATTCAGATCATCGATGCGAGGTCCGTGCTTGCGCGCGGCGCTGGCTCTGCTGTTCGTGCCTCATGCCGATGCATGGGCAGCATTGACCTGCGAACAGGTGTACGCGGTTTCGCAAGCCTCGGTCCGGTATCGGGATCAGGGCCATGCACTCCACCAAGTGCTGGCTGCGCTGAAGGACGTCGAGGTGCAGAACAAGCTGAGCGCCATCGAACTCGAGTTGCTGCACAAGGCCGTATCGATCGCCTACCTCGGGCAAGCGTCTCCGGAGGAGATCGCGCTGGAATGCGTGCAGTCCCGCAGGCTGAAAAGATCCTGACGCGCACTTGCTGCGCGCTCCATCACAACCAGAGGAAATATTGATGAGTACTGCAACCGTAAGCTTTCAACGCCTGTTTGTGATCGGCGCGATGGCGCTGGCAACGAGCACGGGCGCTGCGGAGGACGCGCCCCGGACGGCTGGTCCGTACGTGCCCACGCCGCAGGTGATCGTCGACCGGATGCTGCAGATGGGTCAGGTGACGGCGACCGATTTCGTGATCGACCTGGGTTCGGGTGACGGCCGCATCGTGCGAACTGCAGCCAAGGCGCATGGGGCCAACGGTTTCGGCGTCGACATCGACAGCGAACTGGTCGAGCGCAGCAACGCTGCGGCGAAGCGAGAAGGCGTCGCCGACCGGGCGAAGTTCTATGTGCAGGACGTCTTCAAGGCCGATCTGAGCAAGGCGACGGTGGTGACCCTCTATGTCCTGCCGGCCATGATGACCAGCCTGCGCCCCAAGCTGCTCTCGGAGCTGAAACCCGGCACGCGAGTGGTCTCGCATGACTACCACTTTCAGGAGTGGTTGCCGGACAACCGCATGAGCTTCGACGTGCCCGAGAAGCAGGAGGCGGTCGGTTTCAGCAGCACCTCGCTGTACCTGTGGGTCGTGCCCGCTCTGGTCGGCGGTCGCTGGCAACTCGAAGTCGCGGGTCAGAAACTGCCCTATCCGGTGACGCTCACCTTCAATCAGGTTTATCAGTACGTCAACGGCAATGCCGAAGCAGGTGCGCGCCGCACCGACATCGGCAACACCAAGCTGCGGGGCGACAAGTTCGAGTTCGCGGCCGACATCGGCCCCAAGGCCGATGGCGATCGCTACACGTTCCGTGGCACGGTGAACGGCAACACCATGCAAGGCGAGGTCGTCTGGGGAATGAAGGCGAACGCCAAGCGGCACACCTGGAAAGCGACTCGACTGGATGCCCCGGTGCCGCTGCGCTGATGCCGGCGACGACCGGCCAAGTGGGGCCGGGCGCAGCCGTCGGCCGTGCTCGGCGTCAGTTCACCAGAAAGGCGGCCGGCAGGTTCTTCACCACCTCGGCCCGATAGTTCATCTGCATCCGCGCGAGGTCGTCGGACACCGTGCTGCGCGCATCGGTGATGATCTGCCCCCCGGCCATGAGCCCGCGGTCGAGCTGCCGCGGGTTCGCCATCATCTTGTCCAGATCGGCGGCATAACGGGGAGGGACTCGATCCAGGCTCGGCGGTCTGTGCTTCAGGGCTGCGGCCGATGCCACCACGTAGCTGTTGACGTGACGGGCGTCGCGCTCGTCTTCCCGATACAGCAGCACATGCGGAAATTCGACGCGTAGAGTCGTGAGGAAGTGTGCGTAGGCGATCGGTGCGTCCAGATCCGCGAACGTGTTGAACACCGCGATGCCGTCCGGCGTGAGGCAGGCGCGCAGATCGGCGAAGAAGTCGCGGGTGATCAGGTAGTCCGGCGTGCCGTCGCCGTGGAACAGATCCACGACCACCACGTCATGCTTGCCGACGCACTGGCGCAGGTAGGTGCGCGCGTCTGCCTGCACCAATTTCACCTTGCGCTCGTCCAGGCCGAAGAAGCGCTTGGCCACGGCGAACGAAGCCGGATCGATGTCGACCGCGGTGACGTCGACGCCCCGCGCCGACAGGCGGGTCGGCACCACGCCCGCGCCCACGCCGAGCGTCAGCGCCGAACGCATCTCCGGCTGATGCAGCCAGGACAGTCCCTCGAGCGCGAAGGTGTAGAAGGAGAACGACTGGCCGTCGGAGAGCATGCGGTTCTGGATCAGTCCGTCCTGGAAGTAAACGCGCACGAACCGCCCCTGGTCATCGATCGGTGTGCTCTTGAGCACTTTCACCGTGCCGAACATCGATGCAACCGAGGCTTCGATGCTCCAGTCGACGCCCGAGTACTTGACCGGCCACATGCGGCCGAGATAGGAGTCCGCCTGCCAGAGCAGCCCGGCCGAGGCAACGACTGCGAGGGCTGTGGTCACGACCAGCCCGCGACGACCCGCGATCGGCTGCGAGCCCGGATGCAGGGCGATCACGGGCAAGACGGCCAGTGACAAGGTCACGATCAGCAGCGAGACGAAGTTCGAGAAGGCCGGGATGAGCAGGAAGGCGGTGACCACCACGCCCGCGACCGACCCGACGGTACTGGTGAAGAACACGCCGCCGGAGCCCGCGTCGGCCGAATGTCCCGTGCCTGCGTTGTGCTGCATCCTCATTGCGATCAGCAGCGGATTCATCGCGGAAGTGGTCACCAGCGGCACACCGAGGAGCAGCAGACAGGCGATGAACGAGCCCCAGACCAGGTCTTGAGCCGCGAGCAAGGGGAACACGTGCGGGTAGGCGAGGCACGAAATCACCATCGACAAGGCGCTCAGCGCCGGCATCAGCAGAAAGCCCGTGTAGAGGCGCTCGCTGCGGCCGGACCGCGTGAACGAGGTGGCAAGCTTGCCGCCCCACCAGTAGCCGATGGCGAGCGCGATCAAAGTGATCGAGAGTATGCCCGTCCAGATGTAGAGGCTGACGCCGAAGTAGGGCGTCATGATGCGCGAGGCGAGCAGCTCCATCGCAAGGGTCGCGCCCCCGGTGACGAAGATGATGGCGTAGGAAAGGAGCATGGACCGATCTATGTATAATCGACGCGCTCTTGCTCGCGTCTGAGCGTGCTAATCGTGCGGCCCATCCTGGGCCGAGCTTTTTTGCGGTGCCGCATGGCCCGCGTTGCAACGAGGTCGAATCGGCGTGGGAATCTACCAGAGAAGCAGGGGCCTTGCGAGTTGGCGCCGCCGCGCGGTGGCGCGACTAATGATTCTGGCCAGCCTGTTGCTGAGCGGTTTTCTCGGTGTGGCTCGCGCCCAAGTCCCTTATGTACCCACGCCGATGGACGTCGTCGAGCACATGCTGAGCATGGCCAAAGTGGGGCCGACCGACTTCTTGATCGACCTGGGTTCGGGCGACGGCCGACTCGTGCGCGAGGCGGCGTTGCGCTTCGGTGCCCGTGGCATGGGCATCGAGCGCGATCCCGAACTGATCGAGCGCAGCACCGAACTTGCGCGCCGGCAAGGGGTGACCGACAAGGTCGCTTTCGTCAAACAGGATTTGTTCGAGGCCGACATCGGCGATGCGACCGTGCTCACCATGTATCTGCTGCCCGCGGTGAACATGAAGTTGCGGCCGCGCCTGCTCGCCACGCTCAAGCCCGGAACGCGCATCGTGTCGCACGATTTCGACCTCGGCGACTGGCAGGCCGACGAGACCGCCGAGTTCTATTCCAAGCTGAAGTACGGCGAGTCGGGCGGCAACAGCAAGGTCTTTCTCTGGATCGTCCCGGCCGATGTTTCGGGGCGCTGGAGTTGGCGCCTCGAAGTGGGCGGCCAGTCGATCGACTACGAACTGCGCGTGGCGCAGCGCTTCCAGAAGCTCGATGTCGTGGTGCGGGTGGCGGGACAGGATCGCAAGGTCGAACACGTCGAATTGCGCGGCGATGCGCTCAGTTTCACCGTCCTCGCCGACATCAAGGGCAGTCCGGTCCGCCAGCAGTTCAAGGGGCGCATCGGCGGCGATGCCATCGAAGGTACCGTGGCATCGAAGGGCCCGCGTATGCAGGGGGCTGCGGAATGGTCGGCGGTGCGCACCGAGCGGGGTTTTCGGTCGGCGGTCGATGCCCATCCCCGAGGCGCAGCGCCCACTGACCCATCGATGAATCATGCGGCCGTGGCAGCCGCGAGCACGAGGTAAGCACGTTGAGATCGCACAATGGCGGCGGCGCCGCAAGACGGTGGATGGGGTGGTTGCTCGCCGGGTGCGCGGGGATCGCGGCACTCGGGCTGCACGCGCAGGACTTCGGCGACACGCCTTATGTGCAGACGCCGGCCAATGTGGTGAAGGCCATGCTGGATACGGCCAAGGTGGGGCCGAAGGATTTCGTGATCGACCTGGGCTCGGGCGACGGGCGCATGGTGATCACCGCGGCAAAGGAGTATGGGGCACGCGGCTTCGGTGTCGACCACGATGCGCGTCTGGTGCGCCTGGCCAACGAGAATGCCGCGAAGGCGGGTGTCGCTGACCGCGCCGTGTTCTACGCACGCGATCTCTACAAGACCGACGTGCAGCGCGCGACCGTGATGAGCCTCTACCTCTTGCCGGAGGTGAATCTCATGGTGCGGCCCAAGCTGCTGCGCGAACTGCGTCCGGGCACCCGGCTGGTATCGCACGATTACGACTTCGGCGAATGGAAGCCCGACGCGCAGTTCACGCTCGATGCGCCCGGCAAGCCCGTGGGGCGTGATCCCATCAGCAAGGTGTTCTACTGGGTCGTGCCGGCGAACGTTACGGGCGAATGGAAGTTCGTCGTCCGGTCGGGTGGGCAGGCGCAGGAGTTCTCGCTCAAGCTGGCGCAGAAGTTCCAGTTCGCCGAAGGCACGGTGGAGCGTGCGCAGCATCGTGGCGAGCTGCAGGATGTGAAGCTCGAGGGGCCGCGGCTGACCTTCAAGGCGCGTTTACCCGATGCCGCTGGCCAGATGATCGCGCATGAATTTTCGGCGCGCGTGGCTGGCGACACCATGGAAGGCACGCTCAAGGCCGAAGGCGCGTCGCGGTCGACCTCGTGGCGTGCGCGCCGCGTCGGGGGCAAAGTCGCCATCGGCCCGGAGGTCGATCCCGGCCTGGCGCAGCTCAAGGCGGGCAGCGGGGTGCAATGAGCGCTTGGCTGCGAAGACGCGCCCTTGTCTGCGCGCATCTTTTCTTCGCCCTCGTCTTGCTCAGTCCGGCGCAGGGTTCCGCGCAGCCGTTCGATGTGCCTTATGTCCCGACGCCGCAGGTGGTCGTCGACGAAATGCTGCGTCTGGCCAACGTGGGGCCGGATGACTTCGTCATCGATCTGGGCTGTGGCGACGGGCGTATTCCGGTGACGGCCGCCGCCTACTTCGGCGCTCGCGCTCTGGGTATCGACATCGATCCGGGCCGGATCGCGGAGAGCCACGCCAATGCCAAGGCGGCTGGCGTGACCGGACGGGTGGAGTTTCGCCAGGGCAACCTGTTCGATCTGGACATCAGCAAGGCGAGCGTCGTGACGATGTACCTGCTTCCCGACATCAACGAGAAATTGCGGCCTCGGTTGTTCCAGATGCTGCGACCGGGCACGCGCGTCGTCTCGCACGATTTCTCCATGGGCGAATGGCAGCCCGACCGCGTGCACAGCGTTCAAAAGCGCATGTATTACTGGGTCATCCCCGCGCAGGTGGGCGGGCGCTGGAAGCTCGACGCCGATCTGCCGGGGGTGGGGGCGCGCAGCTACGAGCTCGAAGTGCGGCAGAAGTTTCAGCAGATCGAACCGTTCGCGCGCACGGAGAAGCGCAACTTCGCCGTGTGGGAGCCGCGCCTGAACGGCAAGTCGATCAGCTTCATCATCGTCGACAACGATCTTGCGCATCGTTACGAGGGCACTGTCGAAGGCAAAATCATGCAGGGTGTGGTGCGCACCGGCGCGGGCACCGCGGAGACGCAGACGCCCTTCCGGGCGGTGTGGGTCGGCAGCTTATGACAATTCAAGCGTTTTGCCCGGCACCCCGGCCAGCGAAGCGCGCAGCACCAGGAGGCAGCGTCGGTCGACGCTGTACGATGCGGGGATCAGCGCAGAAGCGGGAGAGCAGTCGATGAGCAACGCGGGCTTGAAATGGATCGCAGGCTTGATGGCATGGGGCGCCTTCTGCTCCATGGCACGCGCCCAAGAGGGCGTGGGGGATGTGGTTTATGTGCCCACGCCGCAGATCGTCGTGGATACGATGCTGAAGATGGCCAAAGTGAGCGCCAGCGACTACATCATCGACCTGGGCTCGGGCGATGGCCGCATCGTCATCACGGCGGCCAAGCAGTTCGGTGCCCGCGGTTTCGGTGTGGATCTCGACAAAGTCTTGTTGAAGCGTGCCAACGAGAGCGCTCAGCGCGAAGGCGTGACCGACAAGGTGCACTTCGTCGAGCAGAATCTGTTCGAAACCGATTTGTCCAAGGCCACCGTCGTGACCAGTTATCTGCTGCCCGAGATGAACGAGCGCCTGCGTCCCAAGCTGCTCGCGCTCAAGCCGGGTACGCGGGTGGTGGCGCATGACTATCACATGGGCGAATGGCGGGCCGACGACAACGACACGCTGTCGGTGCCGGAGAAGACCGTCGGCAATCCTGGCGTGAGCTATATTTTCCTGTACTACGTGCCCGCCAACGCGGCCGGCAAGTGGCAGGCCTCGGTGCCGGTCGGTGGCCAGAAGGTCGCACTCGATGTCGAGTTCAGCCAGCGCTTTCAGATGTTGAGCGGCAGCGCGAAGATCAACGAGCGCACGGGTCAGATCCAGGGTGCGCGCCTTCGCGGCGAGAGCGTCACATTTTGGATCAACACGGGTACGGGGCCGTCGGCCGTGCGCCACGAATTCAACGGCAAGGTCGAAGGCGACACTATCACCGGCATCTTGCGTGTGCATGCCGGCAAGAAGGTCGAGCAGGCCCCGTTCACGGCCAGACGCCTCGCCCCGGGCAAACTCGATTTGAGTGCGGCGCCGGCCCGATTCGCACCCCTGGCCTAACCGGACGGACCTCTCATCGTGACTAGCCAAAGCTCAACTGCCGCTCCGCGCGCAAGCCTGTCGCTGTTCGACGCCTGCGCCATCATTGTCGGTGTCGTCATCGGCGCAGGCATCTTTCGCGCGCCTTCCATCGTCGCCTCGCAGGTGTCGTCCGAGACGATCTTTCTCATGCTTTGGCTGGCGGGCGGGCTCATTTCGCTCATAGGCGCGCTTTGCTATGCGGAACTGGGCAGCTCGCATCCGAACGCGGGGGGTGAATACTTCTTTCTGCGCCGGGCCTACGGCCGCTGGCTCGCGTTCCTGTTCGCCTGGGCACGGATGAGCGTGGTCCAGACCGGAGCGATCGCGGCGATCGCGTTCGTGTTCGGCGACTACGCCTCTCGACTGTATTCGCTCGGCGAGAACAGTTCGGCCATTTACGCCGCGCTGTCGGTCATCGTGGTCACGATGCTGAACGTCATCGGGACGACGCAGAGCAAGTGGGTCCAGAATCTGCTGACCGGGGGGCTTGCCATCGCAATCCTGGCGGTGTGTATCGCCGGGTTGACGAATGCAGCGCCAGCGGCGGCCCCCGTGGCCCCGGTGAGCGCCAGCGGCCTCGGGTTCTCCGGGCTCGCGATCATCTTCATCATGCTCACCTACGGCGGTTGGAACGAAGCGGCCTACATCACCGCTGAAGTTCAGGACGGCCGGCGCAACATCGTGCGCGCGCTGGTCATCGGCATCGTCGTCGTGACCGTACTCTACCTGCTCATGAACTATGCCTATGTCCGGGTTCTCGGTCTCGACGGCATGAAGGCTTCCAAGGCAGTGGCGGCCGATCTGATGCAGGCGGCATTCGGCGGCGCCGGCGCGGTTGCGCTCAGCATCATCGTCGTGGCAGCGTCGATCTCTACCCTGAACGCCACCGTGTTCACCGGGGCGCGCACCAACTACGCGGTCGGACGCGATTACAGCCTGTTCTCCTTCCTGGGGCGCTGGAACGAGAAGTCCAATACGCCGGTGCGCGGACTGCTATGGCAGGGTGCGATTTCGCTCGGGCTGGTGTATCTCGCTTCGTTCACCAAGGATGGGTTCGAGACCCTGGTCGCGTATACGGCGCCCGCGTTCTGGCTGTTTTTCCTGTTGACCGGGATTTCGCTGTTTTTGCTGCGGCGGCAACCCCCCACGGCTCCCAATCCGTTCCGCGTGCCTTTGTTCCCGCTGACGCCCATCCTCTTCTGCGCGATGTGCGCGTACATGCTGTATTCGAGCGTGGGCTACGCGCTGTCGCTCGATTCGGGCAGCATCGGCGCACAGCTGGGCATCGGGGTGCTGCTGCTCGGCATTCCTCTGCTGTGGTTCAACCGGCGCTCGGCAGCCGTGTAGGGTGCTGCAGCTAGGGATCGTCCATGCGTAGCCGCCGCTGACGCATCCAGGGCGATCCCGGGGCCTCTCCCTTTTTCTGTGGGAGGCCCGCCAACTGCCTTGAAATTCGCTGCCCGGGCCTCATGTAAGCTCGGTCGTTCGCGGAGGATCCACAAGCCATGAGCACCGAAACCAAAGAAAAGCGCGGCTTCCAGGCCGAGGTCAAGCAACTGTTGCGTCTGGTGACGCACTCCTTGTACAGCAACAAGGAGATCTTCCTGCGGGAACTGATCTCCAATGCTTCGGACGCCTGCGACAAGCTGCGTTTCGAAAGCCTCTCCAACAAGGATTTGTACGAGTCCGAGCCCGATCTGCAGATCCGGGTGAGTTTCGACAAGACCGCCGGCACGATCACCATCTCGGACAACGGGATCGGCATGTCGCGCGACGAGGTGATCGAGCACATCGGAACCATCGCGCGGTCTGGTACGCGCGAGTTCATCGATCGTCTGACCGGCGACCAATCCAAGGATGCCAATCTGATCGGCCAGTTCGGTGTGGGCTTCTACTCGGCATTCGTCGTCGCCGACAAGGTCACGCTGGTCACGCGCCGCGCAGGCGCATCGGCGGCGGAGGCGGTGCGCTGGGAATCCGACGGCGAGGGCGATTACACCATCGAAGCGGTCGAGAAAACCGGCCGCGGTACCGACGTGATCCTGCACCTGCGCTCCGAGGAGAGCGATTTTCTTTCCGGGTGGAAGCTGCGCGAGATCATCCGTCGCTACTCCGATCACATCCTCATCCCGATCCGCATGCAAAAGGAAGCCTGGGATGCCGAAAAGGGCGCGGTGAGCGCCGACAGCGAGGACGAGACCGTCAATCAGGCCTCCGCGCTCTGGGCGCGCTCCAAGTCCGAGGTGACGCAGGAGCAGTACGACGAGTTCTACAAGCACGTCGCCCACGACTTCGAATCGCCGCTCGCACACACCCATGCGCGGGTCGAAGGCCGCCACGAATACACCGTGCTGCTCTACGTTCCCGCCAAGGCGCCGTTTGATCTATTTGAACGCGATCACAGACGCGGTCTCAAGCTCTACGTGCGGCGCGTCTTCATCATGGACGACGCCGAGCATTTGTCGCCTCCCTATTTGCGTTTCGTGCGCGGCGTGATCGACTCCAGCGACTTGCCGCTCAACGTCTCGCGCGAGATCCTGCAAGAGTCCAAGGACGTCGAGGCCATTCGCGCCGGCGTGGTGAAGCGGGTGCTGGGCATGCTCGAGGATCTCGCGCAGAACGATCGCGCCAAGTATCAGACGTTTTGGCAGGCGTTCGGTCGGGTGCTCAAGGAAGGCATAGGCGAGGACACCGCCAACCGGGAGCGCATCGCGAAGCTGCTTCGCTTCGCATCGACGCAGTCCGATACCGAGACCCAGGACGTTTCCCTCGACGACTACATCGCCCGCATGAAGCATGGCCAGACGGCGATCTACTACGTGACAGCCGATACCTTCAATGCTGCCCGGAACAGTCCGCACCTGGAAGTGTTCCGCAAGAAGGGCATCGAGGTGCTGCTGCTCAGCGACCGGGTCGACGAGTGGGTGGTATCGAGCCTGACCGAATACGAGGGCAAGAAGCTCCAGTCGGTTGCGCGCGGTGACCTCGATCTCGGCGCGCTCGCCGACGAGCAGGATGGCAAGGACAAGCAGGACGCGGGAGAACTCAAGGATCTGCTGGAGGCGATCAAGCTGGCCTTGGGCGAGCGCGTCAAGGACGCGCGCGTCACCAACCGTCTGACGGAGTCGCCCGCCTGCCTGGTGGCGGACCAGAACGACATGAACGCCAATCTCGAGCGCTTGCTCAAGGCGGCGGGTCACCAGGTTCCCGGCTCCAGGCCTATCCTGGAGATCAATCCCCAGCATCCGCTGGTGCAGCGGTTGAAGGACGAAGTCGGCAAGGAACACTTCGCCGACTGGAGCAGCATCCTGTTCGAGCAGGCGCTGCTGGCCGAAGGGGGCAGCCTGGAGGATCCGGGCGCCTTCGTGAAGCGACTCAACCAGTTGATGTTGGTGCTGGCTGGCGACGCCAGCCGCCTCTGGGTGCCAGGCAAGTAACGCGAGGCCGCATGATGACGCGGTCGGCGGGAGTGAGGCGAGTCCTTGCCCCGCCGTGATGCTTGCGGTTCACGGCGGCACCCGTTGTAACGGCGGGCTCGATCGTGGACCCATTCAGCGCCGGGTCAGCACCGCATCGGCGCCCAGCCGGTGCTCCAAGCAAGCGAAGTAGCCGAGTTTGTCGCCCGTGCAGGGCTGGAAAGTTCGGTTGCGGGCTTCGCAGTGAGCGCGCGCGCGTCCCTGCAGTTTTCCGCAATCCGCCACGAGCGGATCAGGGGCGCGGCTCATGAGGCTGCGCAGGCAGACCTCGGGGTCGGGGTACTTCTCCCGGTTCCTGCACTCGACGATGGCCGTGTTGCGGTGGACGCACAGAGGCTGGTCGGCGGGGGTGTATCCGGTGCATACCAAAGTTTGCGGGTGTGCAACGACTCGGCTCGGCGGCGTTGCTCTCTTGGCCGCTGCCTCGACGCAGGTTCTGAGCGCTTCTCCCGTCTTGCCTTCACACGTGTCCGACACCGGCGCTACAGGTGCAGGGGCTGCGTGGCGATCCGCCACCGCCGCCGAAGGCGACAGGCGTCCGCCGGCAGCCAGGCAGCGGCGCAGCGCATCACCGGTTCGACCGGTGCAATCTTCGGTCGGGGTGGGCGAGGTGGTGCGCGCCGCGCGCTCGGGAACCGTTGGGGCAGGTGTGTTCGCGCTCTTCGCAGCCTGAGGTTCGCGCGCCGGTCGGGTGCCGGCGTCGGCCGATCCCCGCGCGGACGCCTCGATGCAGCGAAGAAGCTCGGTGCCCGACTTGTGCTCGCAGATGTCGCGTTCGGACGCGAAGGTCGGTGCTGTCATCAGCAGCGCCCACGCGGCGAGACCCATCGACGCCTGCCATAGCCTCGGTGCCGAGCGCGTTCGAGTAAGGTTCAAGAAACTGTCTTCCTTGGTCGTTGTAGAGAGCCGTCCCAGTCAGTATAGGTGGCCGAGCGTGCGGCGCAAGTTTGGAATACAGCAAGTGCAGGACTGCATGGCTGCTCGTCGCGCAGCCGTTGCAGCGCGCTCACCGGGTGGGCAGGCATCGAATGCTCCCCTATCTCAACGACGATTCTGCAGGCAGGTACGTGAGCGCTGGGTCGCCTGCCGGTTCTCCGGTCCGCCGCGCTGGGCGCCCGGTCAAGGCACTTCGCGGGCAGGCGCCCGATGCACGACGGTCGGGAAGTTCGTATGGATCTGAATCGAAAGCGCGTCTTGGTGGTGGACGACCACCCCGGCATGCTCAACTCGCTCCGTCGCGCGCTTGAAGTTTGCGGGATCAGCGGCTGCCATGCGGTGCGCAATGCGCATGAAGCGGTCGCTCGATTGCGCAACATGCGCTACGACATCGTGTTGGCCGACTTCGACCTCGGACCCGGTCCCGACGGTCAGCAACTGCTGGAGCATTGCAGGACGGAGAATCTTCTGGTGCCTTCGGCGATCTTCGTCATGGTGACGTCCGAACGCAGCTACGACCGCGTGATGTCGGCCGCAGAGAACGCGCCGGACGATTATCTCGTCAAGCCGTTCACCGAAGAGACCTTGCGTTTGCGCCTGGTGCGCGCTTTGGAGCGCAGCCGCGCGTTGTCGTCCGTGCGCGAACTGCGGGCCAAAGGTCGGCATGAAGAGCTGGTGCAAGCCTGCGACAGCCTGAGCGCGAGCGAGCCCAAGCTCGCGCTGGAACTGTCGCGGATTAAGGGCGACGCCCTGCTGGCTCTCGAGCGCTATACCCAAGCCCGTGCGGTGTTCGCACAAGTCGTTCAGGCGCGCGCTTTGCCTTGGGCACGATTGGGCGTCGCACGGGCTCAAGCCGGCCTGGGTGAAGTCGAGCAGGCACGGGTCGCCTTGACCGAACTGCTGGCCGATGCGCCCGAGTTTCTCGCCGCCTACGATTTCCTCTCGGAACTGCACAACCGCGGCCATAACGACGAAGACGCCAAAGCGGTGCTCAAGATGGCTATCGAGGTCTCGCCCAACTCCTTGCGTCGTCACAAGGCCGTCGGGGAGATCGCTCTGAGGAGCAACGACCTCGAGACGGCAGAGTCGGCCTTCAGCACCTTGGTGCGCAAGAGCCGGCACGCCTTCGTGCGCTCTCCCGAAGATCACTTGAAGCTCTCGCGCATCTATCTGCAGCGCGAGAAGTTTGCGGAAGCGCTCGACACGGTGGCTGAGGTGAAGAAGACGTTTCCCGACTGGCCGGTGGTGAAGACGTCCGCGTGCGCCGTGGAGAGCCTGATACACAGCAAGGCGCAGAACCCGCGCGACGCGCGCAGGTCGCTCGACGAGGCGCTCGAAGCCGCCAAGATCAGCGGCGGCGCCACGGCCCTGAATGCCGAGAGCGCTCTGGAGCTTGCGCAGGCCTGCTATCGCCAGAACCGGGAACACGAAGCCGCGGAACTGGTGCAGCAGGTGGTCTCGAACAATCACGACGATGCCAGACTGCTTGCCGACGTGGGGAAGATGTACGTTCTGCTCGATCGCGCCGAGCAGGGGCAGACCCTCATCGATCGCTGTGTCAACAATGCAGTCAGCATCAACAACGAAGGCGTCTCTCGTGCCAAGAGCGGCGATCTGGAAGGAGCGATCGAGTTGCTGGAAGAGGCGGCCAAGGCCATGCCGGATAACGCGCATATCGTCATGAATGCGGCGCACTCGCTGATCGCCCACATGCACCTGCACGGCCTGCAGGCGGACAAGCAGGCGAGGGTGAGCGCCTATCTGGATCGGGTGGGCGATCGCAGCCCGACCCATCCGAAGTACCTGCAGGTATCGGCGCTTTACCAAAAGCTGCTGCAGAAGTACAAGGTGGCGGCATGATGGTGATGGCCGCGGAGAGCGGCTCTGCGCGCGCACTGATCGATTCGAACGCGCGCGAAGCCGCCGATCTGGTCGGAGAACTGATGCTCCTGCTCGATCGGATGGAAGGTGCCCCTGCCGGGCTCGCCAGCGCGCGCATGCTGACGCGCCGCCTTTCCGATAGGCTCGCCCAGGCCAACACGCTCGAGCGCATCACCACCCACGGCGGATACCATCCGGATGGCTGGTCGCCGATCGAGATCGTCGAGGAACTGGAACACGAGGCGGTCTCGCTGGCCGGAGAACGCATCGATGTGCGTGTCGTCGCGCCCGATCTGGTGCCGCAATGCTGGTTCTTCGATCGTGAACTCGTCACCATGGCACTCGCCGGCGCGCTGCATAACGCATTGCTGCATGCGGTCGACGCGATCAGCCTCGAATTCGGCATGCAAGAGGGATATCTCGGATTCAGCATCGTCGACGACTCGGGAGCCTTCCCCGCCGAGCTGCTGACGGATCAGGCTCGCTTCGAGCGCGGGGAGTGCAACGGCAATGCACTGAGCGTTCATTTCGCCCGCGCGATTGCGTCGCTGCATGTCACTCAGGAAAGGCGAGGCAAGGTGGAGCTCTCGAACCGACCGGTGGGCGCCGGCACGCGCTTCACGCTCTGGTTGCCTTGACGTTGCATCCGACCTCGGCTCAAGCCCAGCGCGGGGGACGTTTGTCGCAGAACGCCTGGAGGCCTTCTTCGGCCTCGGCGCTCAAGACCTGACGGGTGAGCAGTTCGGCCGCTTCCTTGTAGGCTTCTGCCATGTCCATGCTGCTTTGACGATAGAAGAAGCGTTTGCCGCTCGCGAGGGCGAGCGGCGGTTTCGCCAGCAGCGTGGCACACAGCGCATCGACTGCCGAATCCAGATCGGCTGGCGCCACGACCTTGTTCACCAGCCCCCAGCGCAGCGCCGTCTGCGCATCGATGAATTCACCCGTCAGCAGCATCTCGAGCGCGTGCTTGCGACCGAGCGTGCGCGAAAGCGGCACGGCCGGGGTCGCGCAGAACAAGCCGTAATCGATGCCGGAGGTAGCAAAGCGCGCTTGACTCGATGCGACGGCCAGATCGCAGGCCGCGACCAGCTGGCAGCCGGCCGCCGTGGCAAGGCCGTGTACGCGGGCAATGACCGGCTGCGGCATTCGGACAAGTGAGAGCATCATGTCGCTGCATTGCCGAAACAATGCTTCGACGAATGCCTGCGTGCGTTGGGCCTGCATCTCCTTCAGGTCGTGCCCGGGACAGAAGGCCTTGCCTCGCGCGCCGATCACGACCACGCGGATGCTCGGTGTGCCGGCGATGCTGGTCAGCACGTCGGCGAGCTGCTCGATCATCGCCATGGATAGCGCATTGAACTGATCGGCTCGGTTAAGCATGACGTGCGCGACGCCGGAACGGTCCTCGCGCAGAACCAAGGCGTCGGCAGGGTCGTGGACGGTCGTGTCGGGCATCGTGGTTCCGAAGTCGAGCGAGGGTAGTGCATTGTAGTCGCTTGTCGACGACCCTCTCGCGATCTACTTCATTCAAGGGTGGCCGCGGCGGCGCCGTTATGGCCTGCTGGAGGCGCTCGGCGCGCCTGGGTGGTTGGCGGCACGCATGGGAAACATGATCAAGGTTTACCGCAGCAAGGCCCGGTCCGGCCTGACGGATGCGGATATCGATGCGCTACTGCGAGCATCACGCCGCAACAATCAGGCTGTCGGCATCGGGGGAATGTTGTTGTTCGGGCGGGGATGCTTCGTCCAACTGATCGAAGGGGCCGGTCCTGCGGTGGAGCGGACTTATCGGCGCATCCTGAGCGATCCCAGGCATGTCGACGCGATGCTCTTGTACGACGGTTCGGGCGAGCCGCGCCGATTCCCCGGCTGGTCCATGGGTTTCGCGCGTCTCGAATGCTTCGCCCATCTGCCCTGCGTCGCCCGTTTCCTGCAGCATGTCGAAGAAGCCGACGCCGGAGAATTCGGCGCCGATGCCGCGCTGGCGATGCTGCTGGAGTTTCGCCGAGCCGAGTCAGACCTGGAAGCCGCCCTGGCCTCGTAACGAGCGCAAACCCCCACAGCCATTCCGAACTCATGCCCCTGAACTTGCTCAGCGGCTGGCGACCTTGCTCGCGCGTAACGGGATCGGAGGTGTCTGCAGGCCCGCGAGGAGCGAGCACGTGTACTCGACGAACGCGCTCGCCACCGCCGGCAGTCGCTTGTCGCGCTGGTAAGCGATGTACCACTGACGCACGACGGGAAAGCCCTCGACGTCGAGCGCGCACAATTGGGAACGATGCGCGTCGAGGTCGACGATTTGTCGGGGCAGCAGCGCAATCCCCAGATTCGCGATGACAGACTGCTTCACGGCTTCGTCGCTTGCGAGTTCCATCCTCACTCGGGGCGTGATGCCATTCTGCTCGCACAGTTCCTGGGCGATGTGCCGAGTGGCCGAACCGGGCTCGCGCAACAGAAAAAGCTGGTCGGCCAGGTCGCGAAACGCGATGGCGCGTGCGCCGGCCAACGGATGGCCGATGGGCGCGTACACGTCGATCGGACTCGAATGGATGAGATGGGCCGTCAACTCCGGCTCTGCAGGCAGAGTCGACAGGACATACAAATCGTCGGCATTCTCCTGAAGGCGTTGGCGGATACCTCGCCAATTGTCGATATGCAGCGAGACTTCGATGTTCGGGTGTTCTTTGCAGAACTCGCCCAGAAACCGTGGGATGAAATACTTGCCGAAGCTGCTGGTGGCAATGCGCAAGCGTCCATGTTCGAGATCCCGCAGGCCGACCAGGCGCTCTTCGACCTGTTCGAGTCGCTCGAAAATATCCTTGCAGGCCGCTGCAAGCTCGCGACCGGCGTCGGTGAGTATGGGCTTCTTGCCTGTTTGTTCGAACAGCGGTACGCCGAGCGTCTCCGAGAGCTTCTTCATCTGTATGGAAACCGTCGGCTGGGCAACGAACAATGCCTCGGCGGCGCGTGTGAAGCTGCCTAGCTTGGCGACGGTTTGAAACACGGCAAGCTGCGGGAGCAGACCGTGACGCAGATATCGTCGAATGCGAGTTCCGGGCATAGCTCGATCTCCATGGCATTGCAACTTGAACCACCAAGCTTGGGCATGAGCCTGGCGGAGCGGCGGACGTTTACCCTGGCGCCGATCGGTTCGAGATCGGGCGCATGGCAAAGGTCTCGCTCGCAATGCACGTCATTGCCGACGGTACCGGGGCTCGCGCCCGTGATGACGATACCGACCGAATGAGCTACTCCCCTTTGAGGGGCCTTTCACAGGAAAAGCGAGGGCACTTTATACGAGGGCGGTGGTGCGGGCAAGCCCCAGGGACGAGTTCGGCCAGGCCGGGGCTCTGTCGATGCTGGACGCGATCAACGTGCCGCCCGTGTCCTCGGGGGGGCGCGTCTGTTGGTTGCGCTGAGGCCTTGGTTGGGGCTGAACTGTGTCATGAGCCTGCAAGACAAGATGCCGAACAGATGCATGTCGGCTAGGGCGGCGACTCGAGTTCGCCCGGATAGAACACGAGCTTCACCGCGAGGGACGGACCGAAGCGCAGGAGGGCATCCTCGTCGAGGATGACGCTGCCGCCCGCGGGGACGCGCTCGCTCCCGACGAAGGAGCCGTTGGACGAGCCCAGGTCGCGCAGCAGGATGCCGTCTTGTGCGGGTTCGAGTTCGGCGTGGCGCCTGGAGATCTTGGGATCTGCCCAAAGCTGTCGGGCGAAGACAGAAAACTCGGGATCGCGTCCGATGCGCAGTGGGCCGTCGATCGGGGATGCACCACCCCAGGGCCAAATCAGCAGCGCGGTCGCATGGAGCTGCCGTCCGGGCCGCTCGCCGTCGCATGGTTTCTCGGGATCGAAGCCGGCGTGCGCGTACGCGATCTGCGCCGAAGATTCGGCTTGCCTCGCGAGGCTGCTCAAGCGGCCGGGCTCGAATACCGTGGTTCGAATCCCCTCGTTCGGCGCGACCATCTCAGCCGTGTCCGAGCCTGTCCATGCACAAGTCGGGGGCGCGAGGCCCCGATCCGCCAGCAGGAGTTCCACGGCGCTGATGAGCTTGCCCACTTCCAGGTTCGCCGCCGCGAGCTTCGGTGCGAGCTGACGGTGCATCCATACCTCGACGACGGGGCCGTGCAAGGGCGCGCCGAGAAAGCGTCGGAAGGCCGGCCGTGCGTGGCATGCATCGTCGATTTCCACGCCGGAGAGTTGGAACCAGCGCTCGAGCAGCATCATTTTATAGAGCGCGATCGAGACCGGAATGCCCACCTTGGTTTCGACGTCGGCGATCCAGGGCGCAAGCGCGCACCAGTCGAGCAACGCGAGCGCTTTATCCAGAAACGAATCGGGAGCGGAGGATTCGTCCAATATCGTCCTTCGGCGGCGGTTTGCCTGGTTAGATACCCTGAGCCTACGACTCTTTGCCCGGTTGCCCCTCGCCTGGGGCCCCTACGTGGCAGGGAGGCTGTACTTCAGGTGTTGAGCGGACATGACGGCCTGTTCGCTGGGATGCCCGTCCGAGCGTCCTCGACGCGGAGCATGCTTTGCGCCACCCGAGACCGGCGGCAGGCGCCATCGATGACGGCAGCCTCGCAGGCGACTCGTCCTGTTCGTTGCTTCTCTCCGCCAAGGCAGCCGCCGCACGTCGCGTGCCCGTCTATGCGGCTTGCGCGGCCGCGCTCCCGGCGAGCAGCGTTGCAATCGCCGCCAGCAGCGCCTCTTCGGCATAGGGCTTGCCAACGAAAGCGTTCACCCCGAGTTCGGCGGCACGGCGTTGATGCTTGTCAGCCGTTCTGGAGCTGACCATGACGATCGGAACGCGCGAGGTACGCGGATCCGAACGCAGCCGGCCCGTCAGTTCGAAGCCGTCCATGCGCGGCATCTCGATGTCGACGAGCACCAAGTCGGGCATCTCGTCCTCGATTTCACGCAAGGCCTCGAGGCCGTCCCGCGCGGTGGCGATGCGATAGCCCTCTCGCGCGAGCAGCCGGGCGGTCACCCGCCGCACGGTGAGTGAGTCGTCGACCACCAGCACCAGACGCGGCGATGGGGTGTCGTGGCGCACTTGCGTCTGCGTTCCTGGCGCCGCCCTCTGTGCCGCGCTAGCGAACAACTCCGCCGGATCGAGCACGAGCACCACTTGTCCGTGTCCGAGCACCGTTGCACCTGCGATCCCTTGAACGCGTGCGAGTTGCGGGCCGATGTTCTTGAGTTCGATCTCCTGCTTGCGCAGCACCTGCTCGACATGAAGCGCGTTGCGTCTGCCTTCGCCGTGCAGCAGCAGCACGCTGTTGGAGCGTCCGCGATGCGGTTCCAGCCGGGCGTCTCCCAGCAGACGCGCCAAGCTGCTGAAGCGGTAGCGATGATCGTCCCATTCGAGTTCTCGTTCGGCATGCGCAGCGGCGAGCCGATCGCCCGACAACTCGCAAACGTGCTCGACCAAGGTGGCCGGTATCGCATAGAGCGTCCCGGCGTGACGCACCAGCAAGGCCTGGGTATGGCTGAGGCTTCTGGGGAACCGTATGCGAAAGCACGCGCCGGCGCCGCGCTGGGAACTGACCTCGATGTTGCCACCGATCGCCCTGACTTCCGCGCGCACGACATCGAGTCCGATGCCGCGTCCCGATGCCGCCGTGAGGGTACGTGCCGTCGACAGCCCCGGGGCGAAAATGAGCCGGTACAAATCGCGATCCGAGACGCGATCCTCGGCGCCGAGCAGACCGAGGTTCACTGCCTGGGCACGGATCAGATCCGGATCGAGCCCCGCGCCGTCGTCTTCGAGCGTGAGCACGTTCTCATCGTCTCCCTGCTCGAGGCGCAGGCGAATCCAGCCGCCGACCGGCTTGCCTGCCGCACTGCGCAGTTCGCGGGGCTCGATTCCGTGCGCGACGGCGTTTCGCAGCATGTGCTCGAGGGGCGCGGCCAGGCGCTGCAGAACGTGGCGGTCGATGGTGATCGTCGCGCCCTCGATCTGCAGGTTCGCCTCGCGAGACAGTTGTGCGGCCGTCTGACGAACCGTCCGCTGCAGCCTATCCGCCAAGGTTCCGAACGGTACGCTGCGCAGCCCGATCAGCTTGTGCCGCAGATCCCGATCCAGGCGTCCATGCAGCGCAAGCGCGGTGTCTGCGTCTGCGCATTGGCCCAGCAGGCTGTGCTGCAGCGTCTGTACGTCGTGCAGGCTCTCCCTCATCGCACGAGTGAGTTCCTGTAGGCGCGTGTAGCGGTCGACAGCGCCGGCCTCGTGGGTCGCGGCAGCGGCGCCGTCGACTTGCTTTTCCGTCTCGCGCAACTGCGCCTGCAGCCGGGCGACGCTGTCCGCCAGATCGTGCAGCGAGCGCCGCAGCGTGCCCATTTCATTCTCGGTACGCGCTCGAACCTCGCCCAGTTCGCCCGCCTGTCCGACGAGAGCGTCCAGCAGGTCCACGGGGATGTGCACGCTGGTCGATTCGCCGAGGGGCTCGCCATTCGCGCCGGCGCCATGGAAGACGGCTGGGCGCGTCGCAGCCGAAAGCGCCATGCCGTCGGTCCGCAGCCGCTGCAGCGCATCGACCTGCTCGGTGATCGAGCCTAGCATCTGCGCGATCGGCTCGAACTCCAGAGGGGCATGCCGACGATGGCCTTGCTCGATCGCCATGCCCACGCAGCTCTCCACCGAGTGCGCCAAGTCACCGAGGCGCATTGCGCCGACCAAGCGGGCGCTTCCCTTGAGGGTGTGCAGCGTGCGAACGAAGGCGCGGCCCGCCCGGATGTTGCCTTGATCGGCGCGCCATGACGTCAGCTCCGCATACAGGCGCGGCAGCAGAGCGCTTGTCTCATCGAGAAAGACGGGAAGCAGGGACGAATCCAGCTCCTCGGCAGGGCCTTCGATCGTAAGGACCGCGGCCGGATCGTTCGTTTCGCCGACACTTGCACGTTCGGCGACCGGTGACGATGCAGGTGCGGGAAGCGCAGTGCGCAGCAGCACGGCGCGTTCGATGAGGGCGTCATAGGGGTGCAGCACCGGCTCGTTGCCCGAACGCAACTCCGCCACCGAGCCGCGCAAGGCAAGCGCGACGTCGTCGATCAGCTGCCGCAGCTCGCCGCTGGCCGGCAGCTCGTTCTCCGCCCAGGCATCCAGCGTGCGCTCGACCTCCCACGCGACTTGCCCCAGATCGACCAAGCCGACGAGGCGACTGCTGCCCTTGAGCGTATGGAAGGCCCGGCTCAGTTCCGCAAGCGTGCCGTTCTCGTGCGCTTGCGGTTCCGGCACAGCCAGCAGCTGTGCAATCGAGCGCAGGATTTGATCGGCCTCATCGGCAAAGACCAATCGCATGTCATCGAGCTCGGGCCCGACGCCCGCCTCGGCACCCGTGGACGAATCCGGCCGAGCCCGCCGGAGTTCTTCGGGCGTATCGGCATGCGTGCTGGACGGGGCGCTCGATGTCCCCGTGCGGGACTCCGGGCAGGCCGCCTGGGGCTCCTCCGTGGACACTGAGGGCGTGTCGCTGTCGCTTGCTGCCCGTACCCAGGCCGTCGTGCCCGCGGGATGTTCGCCCTCGCGGCCCAGACGCTGCACGAATCCGATCAGCAGGTCGTCGCCCGGGGCAATCCCCTGACCGATCGCGTGCAGATAGAAGTCCAGACACGACAATCCGTCGGCAACCCACTCGAGCGACGCCCGGTTCAGGGTGACGTCGTCGCAGGCGCTGAGCTTCATCAGATGCATGCACGCCGACAGCACGCCGTTCGCGCGGTTCAGGCCCAGCATCTTCAGCGCGCCGCCGATCTGGCGCATCTCGTTCTCCACGGTCGAGACGCGCTGGTAGGCTGACGGATCGAGCGCGATCTGCTCGATGGTTTCTTCGACGACCCGGAGGTTCTTCTGGATCTCGTTGACGACCTGGGTGCGCGCCTGCGCGAACTGCTCGCGCTGCGTCACGTCGTCGCGCACTGCGCCGAGCGTCTGCAGGAGCGGGTGCCGCGGCTTGACGGCGTCGAGCAGCCAGCCGGCCATGACATTCACTTGTTGATCGATGTCGGGCGGCTGGCTGGTGAAGTTCTCCAGCATGGTTTCCATGAACAGCAGGGCCGCCGCGATCTCGAGCGCGAGCATCTCGTTCTGGACAGGGTACTGCTCAGGCAGCTTCGAGCAGATCATCAGAACGATGTCGAGCAGTCGCACGAGGCGATAGTGGCCGAGGTCGCGTGCCGTGGCCTTGAGTGCCGTCATCTCGGCGCGCAAACGACGCAGCCGGGCACCGTCACCTGCCGTGTAATGACTCCAGGACGCCTCGATGTCGCTCAAGCGACGGCGCATGTCTTCCAGTACCGGCGCCAGCAGGCGCTCGTCATACTCGAGGGTGCCCGACACGCAGAATTCAGGCAACTGAGCGTCCAGCCGGTACAGTGCCTTGACCTCTCGCACGCGCTCGGAGCTCGGCGCAGAGAGCGCAATGGGGTAGAGCACCTCGCGCATGAGTGAAGACGACTCGGCGGATTTGCCGTCCGCCAGGGAGCGCATCGCTCGCTCCAGGCGTCCGAGCGTCGACTTGACCTGCGGGAAATCGATGCGGTCGCACGGCTGCCGAACCACATCCATGAGTGCGCCCGACGCCCACCAAAGACCGGGATGAGCGTCCAGCAAGTTGGCCACATCGTGCAGGCTGTCGAGCGCACTGCGCATCGTGGTGGGCCCGGCAGCCTGCTGCGGCTGCTTCAACCACGCCAGCAGCCCGCGCTGGAAAAGGCCGTGGGCGGCGGCCAGATGCGCGGACAATTCGTTCGGGGCGATGTCGGCTGACGCAGGCGGCGGGGCGCCGGTCAGGTCGGGAAAGAAAAGCTCGTTCTCGACAGCGTTGTTGCGCCCCGACAGTTCGTTCAGTTCCTTGTAGACGGGAAAGAGCTTGAGGGGCACATCGGGCTCGCCCTGAGCCAGGTCGTTCAGGAACTGCCGCAGCGCGAACAAGGCTCGGTCCATGACGGCGACCGTGAGATGGGAGAGCGAGCCCGAGGGGCCGGCCGAATGCCGGATTGCACCCTCGAGCGCGCGACAGAATCGCGCTGCGCCGTCGAGCGAGAGCATGTCGAGGGCACCGCGCACCTGACGCACGCAGTGAGCCGACAAGTGCAAAGCCTGCTCACGCTCCTTGCTGGGAATGAGCGCCTCGGTGAGTTCCTGTCGCGCCCGGTCGATCGATTGCTCGATCTCGGACCGAAGCCATACCAGCGGCGCGGCGGGGTCGAGAGCGTCGATGCTCATGACATCATGGCCGCATCGAGTCGGATGCGGCGTGCGTCGGTGCGTCGGGCGGCCGAATGGGCACGGCGCTTGCCAGGGCTCATGGCGTCGCCTCGATCGCCAGGAATTCCCGGTGGGTCACCAGGCCGGGCATGTCGAGCCCCAGCCAGGTGCGCTGCTCGTCGTCCTGATAGACGGCCTCGACCCAGGGCGGCGCATCGGGAGCGTTTTGCAGTCGGCGGAATTGATCGAGGTGGCGCAATCCGACCACCTGATCGAACAGCAGCGCGCTGTTGATCCCGTGCTTTTCGGCAACCAGGACAAGGCGACTGTTCGGGCCTGTTCGGACCGGTGCCTTGCCGGCAAATGCAGCGAAGTCGACTACCGTGACGAGACTGCCGCGCAATGCGAACACTCCGGCGAACCAAGGCTTCGTGAAGGGAATCCTGAGCAGATGCGGAACCGGGATGACTTCGCTGACGTCGCCTAGGTCGAGCAGCCAATAGTCCTCTCCGAGTTGCATGCCGACGCGTGAAACGCCGCTGTCATCCCAGGCGCTGTCTTCGTCCGCAGGCGCTTCGAACTCGTCGTGAGACATGGCGATCGCGTCCGTCGTCATGCGGCCCGCCAGGCTTCAGAAACGCACATGATCCAAGACTGCCTGGACCAGCACCTCACGACTGAAGGGCTTGGTGATGTACAGATCGGAGCCGGCCAGTCTGCCGCGAGCGCGATCGAACAAGCTGTCCTTGCTGGAGAGCATGATGACCGGCGTGGTTGCGTATTTGGGATGGCGCTTGATCAAGGCGCAGGTCTGGTAACCGTCCAGGCGCGGCATCATGACGTCGACGAACACGACCTGGGGCTCGTGATCGGACACCTTGGCGAGCGCGTCGAAGCCGTCCTCGGCGAGGAACACTTCGAAACCGGCTTCGGTGAGATAGCGTTCCGCGCTGTGGCGCACGGTGGTCGAGTCGTCGATGATCAGCACGCGAACCGGCGGTTTTTCCTGTTCCACGGCGATGCCCCCTTGAGTGGCGGCCGCACGCGCACCGAGCCGGCGCGTCTGCCGCTTTGTCGTGCCGTCACGGCGACGAAGCGGCAGTTGCTCCAACCTGCCGGACCGACGGATCGGGTGGCGGGTGCTCGATGGTCGCGACGGATCAAGCACGTTACTTCTCACAACGCCGGACGGGTGTCAATGCCGCGCTCGAATAGTTGTTCGAGCCGAAGCTTCGCAGGGCGCGTGCTATCCTTCATCGCTACGACAGCGCGCGCGTCTCGTGCAGGCTTTACCCGAGCCGGGCGGCCCTCGCAGGATCACCGATCATGGCTAGTTTTCGTTACGGACACGGCAGCAATCCAGACTGGCGGCAGGCGGCGCAGGCCTGCATCGATCAGCTCGGCGGCCGCGGCGGGACGCTCGGCTTCCTGTATGCCAGCGATTATTTCGCGGCCGATATGGCGCTGGTGCTCGACCATTTCAAGCAGTCCACCGGGGTCGAGCACTGGGTGGGCACGGTCGGCATGGGGATCCTGGCAACCGGTCGGGAGTATGTCGATCAGCCCGCGCTGTGCGTCATGGTGACCGATCTCGATTCCGGCTCGTTTCGCGTGTTCAGCGGTGTGCGCACTGCGGCCGACGTCGGTGCCGTCCCGCTGGCCTGCCAGAGCGGCGCGGCCAACTTCGCCATGGTCCACGGCGACCCGACCAACGCGGAGATCGCTGCGCTGGTGAAGGGTTTGGCCGCCAAAGTGGAAAGCGGCTTCGTGGTCGGCGGGCTCACCAGTTCGCGTCGCCTCAACCCGCAAGTGGCCGACGGCATTGCCGAGGGAGGGCTCTCCGGCGTGGTGCTGGCCGAAGAGGTCACGGTCGCCACGCGCCTCACACAAGGATGTTCGCCCATCGGGCCCAAGCATGCCGTGACAGAGTGTCAGCGCAACATCATCCTGAAGCTCGACGGCAGGCCTGCGCTTGATGTCATGCGCGAAGACATGGGCGAGCGCTTCGGCAACGATCTGAACCGGCTCGGCGGCCAAGTTTTCGTCGGTCTGCCGACCAAGCGCAACGATACCGGGGATTACCTGGTGCGCAATCTGCTGGGCATCGACCCGCAGAGCAAGCTGATCGCCATCGGCGAAGTGGTCCAGCCCGGGCAACAGATGATGTTTTGTCGGCGCGATCTCGATTCCGCCGCGGAAGACATGAACCGCATGCTCGAGAGCATCAAGAAGGGATTGTTCGGAAAGCCGCGCGGCGGCGTCTACTACTCCTGCATCGCTCGCGGTCCGAATCTGTTCGGCAGGCAATCGGAGGAACTGGGGCTCATCCGTGATGCGCTCGGGGATTTTCCGCTGGTCGGTTTCTTCGGCAACGGCGAGATTTCTCACAATCGCCTGTACGGGTATACCGGTGTGCTTACGTTGTTCGTTTAGCTTGTTCGGTCGAGACGCCCCGACCATCGACCCCCGGACCCAGTGTCCCGATTCAGAGATTCACCGAACAAGAGCGCCGAGGACCGATTCCAAATTTGGTCGGAGATCCTCGCCAGTCGTCCAATCTGGCTTTGGTTTCCTTCGCGTCTGATGCCGATTTCGACGCTTTTCCCCTTCTGCATCATCGCTACCGTTCGCCGTTCGTCAACGAATCTCTGACTCAGGACATTAGCCCATGCCCACCGAAATTCAGGAGTACCTCACCCTCGGTCAGACGCTGACGCCTCACGACGTTTACGCCGTGGGCTTCTTCCTGGCGGCGTGGATTTTTTACGCGTACTTCTCGGCTTGGTACGGCAGGCGCGTGCCCAGCTTGCAAGGCGTACTCGACGGCTTGCGCAGCACCTGGGCCTTGCGCATGGTGGAGCGAGACAACCGCATGGTCGACGTCAACATCGTGCGCAACCTCACCCGCAGCTCGCAGTTCTTCGCTTCGACCACCTTGTTGATCCTGGGGGCATTGATCGCCCTGCTCGGCTATGTGCAGCGCGCGGCCGATGTCGTGTCCGAGTTGCCCTTCGCGGTCGAGGCGAGCCACCGGCTGTGGGACATCAAGATCCTGCTGCTGGTGGGCATCTTCGTGTATGCCTTCTTCAAGTTCTCCTGGTCGATCCGGCAGTTCGGGTTTTGCTCCATCGTCGTCGGCGCCGTGCCGAAGACGCCGAAGGATGCCCAGGAATGCGAGAAGGAAGTCGCCAGTCTGAGCCTGCTCGTCTCTTACGCCAGCGGCAGTTTCAACCAGGGCTTGCGCTCCTACTACTTCGCCATGGCGGCGATGTCGTGGTTTCTGCACCCTTGGCTGATGATGGCCATCACGGTATGGATCGTCCGAGTGCTGTATGCCCGTGAATTTCACTCCCATACGCTGGAAGTGCTTAGCGGCGGAGGTATCGAGATCGCTTCGGTACGCGCCTCGCGCCGCAACTGGCGTTGACGCCGGCGGTCGGTCGTCAAGCGCGCGATACGTAGCGATTGCCCTTGATGTAGAAGCGCAGCAGCCGGCGCGCCCAGTGGCCGGCGTAGTCGACACCGATGCGCGGGCGCTTGACGATCGACACGCGCGCCTGCGTCTCTTCGGCAGCCAGATAGAAATCATCGCTCGTGAGATCGTGGCCGTTCATGCGTCTGTCGATGTGCATGGCGCGACAGAGCAGTCCCGGGCCTTGCGTGCGACCCTCGATGTTCGCGATCGGCTCCAGCGCACGCAGCAGGACGGCCGAGGCTTTGCCCTCGGCTTGCGTCACCACGTTCATGCAGTGATACATGCCGTAGATGAGATACACATAGGCGTAGCCCGGCGGGCCGAACATGACTCGCGTGCGGGGCGTCAGTCCGCGCGCCGAGTGCGCGGCCAGATCGTGCGGGCCGAGGTAGGCCTCGACTTCGACGATCCGTCCCCTGCGCTCGATCCCGTCGCAGACATGGACGAGCACCGCCCCCAGCAGATCGTGGGCGACTTCGACCGTATCGCGATCGTAGAACGCTCGCGGCAGCTTATGCATCGAGGGGGTGCTCGGCAGGCAGCACGATCGCGGCACGGTGTCTCGTCAGGCTGGTCCGGGCCGCCGGAATCAAGGCGTCAGTCGTTTCCACTCGTAGATGAGATCGAGCGCGGCGCGCGGGGTCAGTTCGTCGGCATTGGTCTGCCGTAGGGCCTCGAGCACCGGATGTGGCGGTTCGGGTTCGGCGCCGGGTTCCGGCTCGGGTTCGGCCGCGCTCTGGAACAGATCCAGTTGCGGCGTGGCCGAACCGCCTTCGTTCTCGAGCTTCACCAGGTAGCGTTTGGCCGATCGGATCACGCCGGAAGGAACGCCCGCGAGTTGCGCGACCTGGATGCCGTAGCTCTGGCTCGCCGGCCCTTCGCGCAGCGCATAGAGGAAGACGATGCGGTCGCGATGCTCCACCGCGTCGAGATGGACGTTGGCAACGGTCTCGTAGTCGGCCGCCAGACGCGTCAGCTCGAAATAGTGCGTGGCGAACAGGCAGTGGCTGCGATTGGTTTCGATCAGATGCCGAGCAATCGCCCAGGCGAGCGCCAAGCCGTCGAATGTCGATGTGCCACGACCCACTTCGTCCATGAGCACCAGGCTCGCGTCGGTCGCGTTGCGCAGTATGTTGGCGCTTTCGGTCATCTCGACCATGAAGGTCGAGCGGCCGCCCGCCAGATCGTCCGAGGCACCGATGCGCGTAAAGATCTGGTCTACGGTACCGATGCGCGCGCGCGTGGCCGGCACGAACGAACCCACGCGCGAGAGCAGGGTCACGAGCGCGACTTGGCGCATGTACGTGCTCTTGCCGCCCATGTTCGGCCCTGTGATGAGCAGCAGGCGTCGTTCCGCGCCCAGCCGCGTATCGTTGGCGATGTAGTCGCGCACCTGGCGTTCGACCACGGGGTGCCGGCCGCCCTCGATCTCGATGACCGGCTGATCGCACAGTTCCGGGCGAACGTAGTCGAAGGTGGCGGCGCGCTCGGCGAAGCATGCCAGCCCGTCGAGCAGGGAGAGCGCGGCCGCGACTTGCTTGAACTCGCCGATGTGCAGATTGAGCGTGTCTAGCAATGTGTCGTACAACAGCTTCTCGCGGGCGAGGGCTCGGTCCTGGGCGGACAACGCCTTGTCTTCGAACGCCTTCAGTTCCGGCGTGATGTAGCGCTCGGCGTTCTTGAGCGTTTGGCGGCGACGATAGTCGTCCGGAACCCGCTCGGCGTTGGCCCGCGTGACCTCGATGTAGAACCCGTGCACCCGATTGAATTCGACCTTCAGCGTGGCAATGCCGGTGCGCTCGCGCTCGCGTGCTTCGAGCTGGAGCAGGAACTCGCCGCAATTGTTCTGGATGCCGCGCAACTCGTCGAGTTCGGGATCGTAGCCGTCGGCGATCACGCCACCGTCGCGCAGAACCACGGAGGGCTCGGGCCGTAGCGCGGCGCTCAGCAACCCGCTCACCGCCGGATCGATGCGCAATCGCTCCGCGACGCTCTGCAGCGCCGGGGAGGCGAGGCCATCCAAGGAGTCCGCCACTGCGGGCACGCGCAGCAAGGCGTCGCGCAGTCCCGAGAGGTCGCGTGGCCGCGCGCTGCGCAGCGCGATGCGGGCGGTGATGCGCTCGATGTCAGCGAGGCGATCGAGCGCCGTGCGCACCTTGCCGTAGCGGCCGATGCCGGCATCGCCGAGCAGATCGCTTACGGCATCGAGCCGCTCCAGGACGGCGGCGTTGTGTCTGAGCGGCTGCTGCAGCGCGAGGCGCAACCAGCGGCTGCCCATGGCGGTGACGCAGGTATCGAACAACGCGAACAGCGTCGGCGCTGGTTCGCCGCGAATGGTCTCGGTGATCTCCAGGTTGCGTCGGGTGGCGGCATCCATGCGCACGAAGGCGTCGTCGTGCTCGACTTCGAGCGTCTGTACGTGGGCAAGGGCGTTGAGCTGGGTCGTGCGGGCATAGCCGAGCAATGCACCGGCGGCAATGATGGCGGCATCCATGCCCTCGCAGCCGAAGCCATGCAGCGAGTTGGTGTTGAACTGGCGGCACAGGGAGGCCGTCGCCGTCGTGAGATCGAATTGAGACCGCGCCAGCCGGCGCACCGCGCATTTCGCTCCATCGAGGCTCGGTTCCGACGTGCCCTCCGCGACGAGCACTTCCGCCGGACGCAATCGCTCCAATTCCGCGGGGAGCTGCGCGCGGTCGGTTTCCAGGATGCACAATCGACCGGCCGCGAGATTCATCCAGGCGAGCGCCAGGCGCTTGTCGGCGGGCACCAGGCACAGCAGGATGCTGTCGCGCTTGTCGTCCAGCAATGCGGCATCGGTGAGCGTGCCAGGGGTGACGATGCGTGCGACCTTGCGCTCGACCGGCCCCTTCGAGGTGGCCGGATCGCCCACCTGCTCGCAAATTACGACCGGCTCGCCGCACTTCACCAGCTTGGCGAGATACTGCTCCGCCGCGTGATAGGGCACGCCCGCCATGCGGATCGGTTCGCCGGCCGAGTTGCCGCGTGTGGTGAGGGTGATGTCGAGCAGGCGCGCCGCCTTCTCCGCGTCGTCGAAGAACAGTTCGTAGAAGTCGCCCATCCGGTAGAAGAGCAGCATGTCCGGGTGCTGCGCCTTGATGCGCAGATACTGCTGCATCATCGGGGTATGGTTGCTCAATGCGGCGTCGTTCAAGCGTTTCTCTTTAATCAACATTTCTAGCGTAACTATTTGTACGCATGGCAAAAGATCGACTCAATCGCTTCGAAGACAAAGCTAGATTCGCCCAGTCTTGCCCAGCCTTGTCCGTGAGTTTGGTGTAGGTGGCGGTATAGGTCTACGCTGGCGTTGCCATGAAGAAACCACCCCCGATCCTGACACCGAGAATTATCGCCGACATGCGGCCCGGTGAGGAATTCGGTGATCCTGACCACTCAGGGCTACGCGTAAGACGTACGATCTCGGCGCGGGTGTTCTTCTACCGTTACCGGTCCCAGGATGGGGCCTTGCGAGAGATCAAGCTGGGCGAGTTCGGTGCCATGACATTGGCCGAGGCCAGGAAGGCGCTCGGGCGATTGAAGCTCGAGCGCGAGCGCGGTATCGATCCGCAACTCCAGAAGCAGCAGTCGCGGGCTGAGGCGCGTCGCCAGCGCGAGGCGGAGAAGCTTGCGCGGTATACCGTCGAGAGGCTCGTCGATCATTACATCGAAGAGTGCCTCTGCAAGCAGAAGCGCGGCGACGAGGGTGCGAGACTCCTGCGCCGTGAGCTGCTCACGAAACTCGGTGATCGCCCCGCTGCGGCTGTGACCCGTCGCGAGCTCCTCGAACAGGTCATTCGGCCGGTACTGACGCGTGCTCCCCGCTGCGGCACGTATCTACTCGGCCGCATCCGTTGTGCGTATACGCACGCGGCCGATCAAGGCCGACTGCCCGACGACTGCGTAATTCCCACGCTCGGCATCAAGGGGGCTCCCCAGGTGCGCCGGAAGCGCGCCTTCACTGATTCCGAACTCGCGACGTTCGTTCGCTGGCTGCCCGCCAGTCCGTACAGTCGCGCGGTTCGCGACGCGCTCAACCTCGTGCTTTACACCGGCTGCAGGTCGGGCGAGGTTGTCGCCGCGCGGTGGCGCGACATCGACCTAGAATGTGCGGTATGGACCATTCGAGAGACGAAGAACGGCGAGCCGCATGACGTCATGCTTTGTCGTCAGGCGATCGAATTGTTGAGATCGCGGCGAGAAATGAGCCACGTATTTGCGTTTCCTTCGCCGATGAATGGGCAGCACATCGGACAGAAGGCCGTCGGGCTCGCGCAGTACGAAGCGCGCCGAAAGAATGACCAAGGCGTCGCTGCGGACCCGATCGAAGTCGCCTGGACCGTTCACGATCTGCGTCGGACGGTTGCGACGGGCCTGGCGCGCCTCGGATGTCCGCGTGTCGTGCAGGATCGCATCCTTAATCATGTCGACAGTTCGGTAAGTGCCATCTACGATCGGCATCGCTACGACGCCGAGGCACGGGCGTGGCTGCAGAAGTGGTCGGATCACATCGAGGCGTTGCGCGTGAGCAACGTTGTCCCGCTTCGTGCTGCTTGAGCGAATCTACTGCTCGTCATCCAGTATCGTCGTCTTTGTCTCGACCAGTGGGTCGAGCCAATCCGCTTTCCGTCGTGCCCAAGCCATCCATCGCGTGAGCTCACTGTTGTTGCCGAGATCAGCGCCTGCCAGCTTTGCTTGTCTTTCAACCGTGTTTGCATACGCGCGAATGTTTTCTGCACGACGCCAATCGTTTGCCTCTTCTTCGAGGCGCTTCAAGCGTTCGAGTTCTTTGCGTTGGCGTTCTTCGTATTCATATCGCCGTCGGGACTCTTCTTCCCATCGACGTCGCTCCGCTTCTTGCCGTTCCGCGGCCAACTTGCGCCTGATCGCCTCCGCTTCGATGATGATCATGAGCTCATTGAGTGCGTCTTCAATTCGGCGGTCTGCTTTATCGGCGATACATGGTTGAATGGATGCCCCGCGGCTGTTCGTTATCCCAAGCCTGAGGCGATTCGTTACGGTGTAGCTGTATCGATCGAAAAAATCGGTTCGGCCGGATCGTTTCATCTCCGCTTGTTCTTCTGGCGGGGGTTGTCGTTCGCTTCGCTTGGCACTCTCGGCAAGCCGAACCGCCAGTTTCTGTCCGTGAAGCTCTACGTAGGTTCGTCGGTCGCCGTCGACTTCCTTCTTGAGTGCGAGCCCTCGTGCTTTGAGTGCCTTTGCCATCGCATCCATGATTCTTAGCGCGCGATCGAGGCTGGCTTCACTCACGGAGATATCTAGTCCCTCTCTGAGAAGTTGGCGGAATCCCCGGGCGTCCCGAAACTTTGATTGGTTGAAGGCGCGTTTGGTCTCCGCTACGAGCGGCTCAGGACGTTCCAGCACATCGGCAACCAGAATTCTGTTCTCGGCGAGATCTTCGAAGCGCCTGCGGGCGCTGACCTCGGGCGCTTCCGGCTCGGTGGGCTTCTCGTCCACACGCCGCGCGATAGCCAGCTCGGTCGGACCGGTATGCTTTGGGAGAGGGGGCCGCGAAACTTTCTTCCCGGCAGCCACCTTCGCCCAATAGCCCAATGGCGGCAACGGAACGCCGAGCTTCTTGCAGGTTTTGCGCAGAGCGACGTCGGAGACGCCATATCGCTTCGCGACCTTGGTCACGGCCTCGGTCCAGACTTCTTCGTAGAGCGTCGTGCGTTCGTACTTGGTCGTGATGTAAGGCATGGCAGGCAAGTGGGTGTGATGGAGAAATTCGGGGCGCTGGAGCTTCGCATTGGGTGAGCCTTGCGCTCCGCAGAAAGCGCCAATGAACCAACGGTTCGGGAAGAGCGTAACCCAGCGTTCGCTCCAGGCCCCGAACGGGGTCCGTCCGACCCTGCCTCGACCAATGCAGGCTTGAGTGCTTTGGAGCGCGGCAAAAAAGTTCTTCATACTAGCCCCTGAGATTAAAGAATGATTTAATGAAGGGCTAAAATATTAAAGACGTCTTGAGTATGAGCAGGGCGACCGGCACCTACGCGAAAGTTACGACCTTGGCCGAGTCCGTTCGGGCATTCGTGCCATTTCCGCTCCCACCCGATGCCCCCCCTTTGGCAGCGGAGAGTTACATCGAACTAAACCACCATGCAGAACTGGCGCTGGCTAGACTTTCCGGCGTCGCCGGACTGGTGCCGTCGGTCGATTGGCTGCTGTACAGCGCTAGCCGCAAAGAGGCTTTGCTCACCTCGCAAATCGAAGGTACGCAAGCGAGCCTCACGGACCTCTTCGACCAAGAGGCTGGGTTCTCAGTGAGCAACACGGACGATGTCGAGGAGGTCGCTAACTACTTGCGCGCTTTTCGACTCGTCCAGGACAACTTGCGCGATTCCGGGGGGCTGCCAATCAGTGTTCGCCTGCTCTGCGATGCGCACCGCTTGCTGCTCGATGGTGCGCGCGGTGCAGGAAAGCAGCCCGGCGAACTGCGCCGCTCGCAGAACTGGATCGGTGGAACACGCCCCGGCAATGCCGCCTTCGTGCCGCCTCCCGCGGACCAAGTCGCCCATCTGCTGAGCGAACTCGAACGCTTCATTCACGATGATAAAAGCATGCTTCCCCCTCTCGTCCGAATTGCGCTGGTGCATGCCCAGTTCGAGACGATCCACCCCTTCCTGGACGGCAACGGCCGCATCGGACGCCTGCTAATTGCGGCCCTGCTTGAACACTGGAGGCTTTTGCCGGAACCGTTGATGTATGTGAGCGGCTTTCTGAAGCAGCACCAGGCCGAGTATTACCGGCGCTTGTCGATCATCCGAACCGACGGAGATTGGGAAGCGTGGATTGCGTTCTTCCTCGAAGCCGTTGCGGTGGCAGCGCAGGATGCCGAGCGCAGCATCATCGACATCGCCACGCTCGTGGCCGCCGATCGACGCCGGATGCTTGCTTCGGCCAAGGCAGGGGCCGCGAGCTACCGTCTTTTCGAGATGCTGCCGATGATGCCGCGCTTTACTATCGAGCGGGTGCGGCAGCGATTGGAAACCACGTTTCCGACAGCGAACGCGGCCGTCAAGGTACTGCAAGACCTCGGCATCGTTGCCGAGACCACAGGGCAGAAGACGAACCGCAGCTTCAGCTACCAGGGCTATATCGATCTGCTGAGTCGTTGAAGGTGTAGCGATTGCACGCTGTGTGCGCAGGTTTGATGCCGCGTTTCACCTGGCGCGACCTCCCGGCGTTGCGTCTGGGATACGCTCTCGGTATTGTTGATCTCTCAGTGGAGGCGGCTACGCGATGCAAAGTCCGGATCATTTAGCGCGTGTCGACATCGACCGACTGCTCCAGAATGGAAGATGGTCGGTCCACGTCTGTCGCGCCGACGATCGCCGCGTTTCCCGAGACATGGTTCTACGGGAGGTCGAGGTGGCCGCCGGATTGCGCACGGCGAGTTGCCTGCGCGACATCGATGGGATGGCATTCGGCGAAACTGAGGCGAATAGGGGCGGCGCGACGCTGTTGAGAACCGAAATCCGCTTTATCAACCCGCTCGTCAAGCAATCAACGGTCATGACGCTTCATCGTTCTTCGGCAGATGATGCCGTGCTCGCGAGCGGCAGTGAGCGCTCGACATTGGGAAATTGATGGAACCGCAACAGCTCAGCTGGATCGCCAACTTCATCTGGGGCATCGCGGACGATGTCCTGCGCGACCTGTACGTCCGCGGCAAGTACCGCGACGTGATCCTCCCCATGACCGTGCTTCGTCGCCTCGATGCCGTGCTCGTGCCGACGAAAATGGCCGTTCTCGATATGAAGGCTTCGCTCGACGTGGCTGGCATCACGAACCAGGACCAGGCGCTGCGTCAGGCGGCTGGGCAAGCCTTCTACAACACTTCCAGGTTCACGTTGCGCGACCTCAAGGCCCGCGCTAGTCAGCAGCAGCTCCGGGCGGATTTCGAAGCCTACCTAGACGGTTTCTCCCCCAACGTGCAGGACATCCTCGAGAACTTCGAGTTTCGCAATCAGATCCCGCGGCTGTCAAAGGCCGACGCGCTCGGCACGCTGATCGAGAAGCTCCTGTCGCCGGACGTCAACCTCAGCCCCAATCCAGTGCTCGACGCCGACGGCGCAGTGAAGCAGCCCGGCCTCGACAACCACGGCATGGGCACGGTGTTCGAGGAACTGGTGCGCCGCTTCAACGAGGAGAACAACGAGGAGGCCGGCGAGCACTGGACGCCGCGAGATGCCGTCAAGCTGATGGCAAAGCTGATCTTCCTGCCGATCGCGGACGAGATCGAATCCGGCACCTACCTGCTCTACGACGGTGCGCTCGGCACGGGGGGCATGCTCACCGTAGCTGAAGAGACGCTCAAGGCGCTTGCGGACCGGCACGGCAAGCAGGTGGCCACGCATCTCTACGGCCAGGAAATCAACGCCGAGACTTACGCGATCTGCAAAGCCGACCTCCTGCTGAAGGGTGAGGGCGACGAGGCGGACAACATCGTCGGCGGCCCGGAGCACTCCACCCTCGCCAAGGACGCCTTTCCCGCTCACGAGTTCGACTTCATGCTTTCCAATCCGCCTTATGGCAAGAGCTGGAAGAGCGACCTCGAGCGCATGGGCGGCAAGGAGGGCATCAAGGACCCGCGCTTCGTCATCGAGCACGCCGGCGACCCGGAGTATTCGCTCGTCACACGCACGAGCGACGGCCAGATGCTGTTCCTCGCCAACATGCTGAGCAAGATGAAGCGCGGCACGAAGCTCGGCAGCCGCATCGCCGAGGTGCACAACGGCTCGTCGCTCTTCACCGGAGATGCCGGCCAGGGCGAGAGCAACATCCGGCGCTGGCTCATCGAGAACGACTGGCTCGAAGCCATCGTCGCGCTGCCGCTCAACATGTTCTACAACACCGGCATCGCGACCTACATCTGGGTGCTCACCAACCGCAAACCGACGCACCGCCAGGGCAAGGTGCAGCTGATCGACGCAACCCAATGGTTCAAGCCGCTGCGCAAGAACCTGGGCAAGAAGAACTGCGAGTTTTCTGACGATGACATCGCACGCATCTGCGACACCTTCCTCAAGTTCGAGGAGTCCGAGCAGTCGAAGATCTTCCCGAATGCCGCCTTCGGCTATTGGAAGGTGACGGTCGAGCGACCGCTTCGTCTCGCGGTGGATCTCGGCATTGAGCGACGCCGTGCTTTCCGTGCGGCCTGTGAAGAAGCCGACGAGGAGCCGATCGCGAACGTGGTGGATCGACTCGAAGTATCGTTCGAGGCTGGCCCGCATCGCGACTTCAACGTCTTCATGTGCGCCGTTGAAGCCGATGCTGACCGACACGGGGTCAAGCTGACGTCGAAGCGCCGAAAGCTGCTCCAGTTCGCACTCGGATCCCGCGACGAGTCCGCCCGGGAAGTGATTTCCCGAATTCACAAGCCAGGCAAAGCTGCGGCTGATCGGATCCGCGGACTCTTCGAGACGCCCGTCGAGGGCAAGTCTGTCGTTGTGGAGTACGAGCCCGACCCTGACCTCCGCGACACCGAACAGGTGCCGCTGCTGGAGGACGGCGGCATCGAGGCGTTCCTGCGCCGCGAGGTGCTGCCGCACGTCCCCGATGCCTGGTACGTGCCGGAGAGCGTCAAGGTGGGCTACGAGATCAGCTTCACGCGCTACTTCTACAAACCGCAGCCGCTGCGGACGCTGGAGGCGATTCGGGCGGATATTCTCGAGCTAGAGACGGAGACTAAGGGGCTTCTAAACGAGATCATTGGAGGCCCCCCGTCATGACCCGATTTCCGCTCCTCGTCCAATTCGAGTTCCATCCGGCATCGACGGAGGCGGCTGCCGCCGCAGAGTACCTACACGAAGTCTTGAACGCGGACCCGGCTGTGCCGGGTCTCCAAATCCCGACGACCTTCACGCCCGACGATGGCTCTGGAGAGCCGCCCGAACCTGCTGTCGCGACCGAAGCTGATCGTGTGCTTGTCGTCCTGCTGGCCGATGACCATCTGGCCGTTGCCGCGCGCAAGCCAACGAAGAGCGGGACGACCTGGGGTGAATACGCGACCAAGCTTCGCTCTATCACCGAGGCCGCCGGACACCGCTTCATGCCGGTGCAACTCACGGAGAGCGCGTGGCCCATCGACAAGCGGCTCGATGATACGAACTTCCTCCGAGCTTGGGCGATCGACGGAGTCGAGGAACGGCATAGATTCATCGCGCGACGCCTCGTTCACCTGCTGATTCGTCGGCTACGGCCCAGGCCTGAGAACGAGGATGCGCCGCCAGTCACCATCTTTCTCAGTCACACCAAGATGGACCTTGAGCACGAGCCGCGCGTCGTAAAGACTATGCTCGCTCACCTGACGGCTACCCAGCATGAGAAGACTTGGTTTGACAGCGGCGACATCTCGACAGGATCGCGGTTCGCTCACGAGATTGAGAAGGGGGTCAAAGATACAGCGCTCCTGGCGATTGTGACGGACTCGTACTCGTCGCGTTCGTGGTGCCGGAAAGAGGTGCTATTCGCGAAGCACCACCAAAGGCCGGTCGTGATCGTCGACGCTGTCCAGGAAAGGGAAACACGCCGCTTCCCTTACTCCGGCAACACGCCGGTCATCCGCTGGAAGGCCAATGACGCGCAGGGCGTCGTAGACCTCCTCCTTCGAGAGGTGCTCCGACATACCTACGCCGAAGAGAGTCTGAAGCAACGCAAGCGTGAAACAGACCGGGTTCTGCCAGGGGGGCCAGAGCTAGTGACGATCGTGCATCTGATGAAAGACAAAGATCAGCCCGTAGTCCTGTACCCAGATCCGCTGCTCGGGCCAGAGGAGCTAGAGGTTCTCGAACGTACCGGGGTGCGTGTCGAGACGCCTCTGCAGCGCCACGCGCTCGCCTACGACCTCCGTAGTCGCAAGCTCACGGTGGCTCTATCGGTGTCGGGCGCTGAAGACCTGGGGCGTTACGGCTTGCGAGCCGCTCACCTGGATTCAATCCTCCTCGATCTTTCTCGCTACCTGCTTGTGGCTGGGATCCGGCTAGCCTATGGTGGCCATCTCGGTCCCGACGGCTACACGCTGCGCCTCGCTGATCTTCTCCGTGATCCGATAGTGGAGCAACTCCGAGGCACGCCAAGCACGGAGCAAGCGGCACCGGAGCTTGTCACGTACCTACCGTGGCCTATGCTCGCTTCCGTTCGTGACGAGGCTCGCCTGGGCCCACTCGTTGACATGCTTCGATGCGACCGGCCCTCCGACCTCGACGAGGCGCTCGATCCGTTGTTCGTCGCGGTTCCACACGTCGAGGTTCCATCGGATACGGCTCTCCGTCGATTCGCGTGGTCGAGGGGGCTGACCGCGATGCGTGAGCGCCAGACGAACGATCTGAGAGCGCGCGTCGTGATCGGGGGAAGGCTCGGTCGACCCGACAATCCATACCTGGGTCGGATGCCAGGCGTCCTCGAGGAAGCACTTCTTAGCATTCGTGCCCAGCTCCCGGTCTACCTCGTTGGGGCATTCGGAGGTTGCGCTCGACTCGTGCTAGACGCTCTCGATGGCATCGAACGCGCGGAGCTGACTTCGGCATACCACCAGGCTCTGCCGCACGCGATTGAACTGAAGAAGCTTTACACGGACCGGAATGCAAAGTGGGAAGAGTTCGAGAACATCGCCGCCGAGCTGAAGGCGTGCGGCGTCTCGGGGCTTAAGAACGGGCTGTCCGTCGAGGGGAACCGTGAGCTCGCAACGTCGCGCTCTGCCGAACGGATTGTCGAGTTGGTCCTTCACGGCCTGCAGCAATGCAGTCAGTTAGCCGCTGCTGGCGGCGCGGAGTGAAACTATGGCGGACAAGAAAAACATTTTCATTTCTCACGTCCACGAGGACGATGACCTTCTGCCGAAGCTGAAGGACCTCATCTCGAAAGCCGGGATGGAGGTGCGAGACGGCTCGATTAACAGTGACAAGCCGAACAATGCAAACAACCCTGACTACATTAAGGAGAAGTACCTCAAGCCGCACATCGACTGGGCCAGCACCCTCGTCGTGCTCATCACGCACGACACCGCGCAGAGCGACTGGGTCAATTGGGAGATCAAATACGCCGTCGAGCAGGGCAAGAACGTCGTCGGCGTGTTCGCACAGGGAGCGACAGACGCAGATATCCCCGAGGCGTTGCGAACGCTCGGCGACGCTGCTGTCGTGGGCTGGCAAAGCGAGCGCGTCGTCGATGCGATCAACGGCAAGATCACCGACTTCGACGACCCTGCGGCAGCGGGGCCACGCGCGGCACCCGACTACACGCTCAAGAGGTATAGCTGCGGATGAAACTCTACTCTTACGTTGTGGCGCGTGACTTCGGGTTTGCCCCGAATCCGTTCTTCGGGTTCTGCACCTTGGCGACCTGCAAGCCGGATATCCGTAAGCATGCATCGGTAGGAGACTGGGTCATCGGGACTGGAGCCAAGGGCACCTACGAGTACCAGGGGCGGCTCATATACGCGATGCAGGTGAGCGAGATCCTCGACTTCGACAAGTACTGGAATGACCTTCGGTTTGTACTGAAGCGCCCCAACCTGAGGGGCAGCCTGAAGGTCATGTATGGGGACAACATCTACAGCCGAGAGGGCAAGAACTGGGCGCAGGCCGATTCCCATCACAGCTTGGCCAACGGTCGTGTGAACAAGGCTAACCTCGTCTGGGACACCAACGTCGATAGCCTGCTCGTCGGCGCGAAGTTTGTCTACTGGGGGCGCTCGGCGCCCACGATCCCGAAGCAGTTTCGATCGTTCGGCAAAGATAAGGTCGACATTTGCTCAGGCAGAGGTTACCGCGTATTCACGGGCGACCTGCCCGCTGCGTTCGTGGCTTGGCTTGAGAACGAAGGCAAATGGGGCGTGCAGGGAGATCCCCTGGAGTTCGCGAGGCACGAACGAGCAACGGTGCCAGCATCGAAGGCTGTTGCCACCACTTCCAGGCGGACCGCACGAAGGAGCGCGCGATGAGTGGTAGTCGTTGGCTCCTAGAGTTCGCTGCGCTCACGGAGAAAACCGACAAACTCAAGGACAAGTCCGATCACGTTGCGCTCCTAGCTGCAGGCTTAATCGGCGAAGCTGGAAGCGTCGTCTCTGAGTTTAAGAAGAAGCGTCGCGAGCGGGAGGCCTACCCGGTCTACCGCGAGAGGATGGTCGAAGAGATCGGCGACTTTCTTTGGTACTTCGTGCGACTCGTTGCGGTTGTCGCACCGGGCCTGCTCGAAGAACTCGAGATGCCGGGCAATGTGGTCCTTCCGGCTGCGGGCAGACCTCAGCTCACTGGGCACCTCGAATTCGGAGCGGCGGTCGGCGAAGTTCTCGCGGCCATCAGTACATCTCGGAACGAGGATATGCGGACGCTTCTGGGCCGCGCGTGGGCCTTCCTGAACGTGATCAGCAACGACGCGAACGTGAGTCTCCGCGTCGCTGCTGAGCGCAACACGGCGAAGACTAAGAGTCGCTGGCCCGACGAGAAGCGGTATACGGCCCTATTCGACGACGACTTCCCTGTGGAGGAACAGCTCCCTCGACGGCTTCAGGTGGACTTCCTTGAGCGAGCGCGCGGCACGCACTGTGCCGTCGTCCTGCGATGCAACGACATCAACTTCGGCGACCGGCTCACTGACAACATTGAAGACCCGGACGGCTACCGTTTTCACGACATCTTCCACTTTGCTTACGCGGTGCATCTGGGCTGGTCGCCCGTCGTGCGCGCGCTCATGCGAACCAAGCGCAAGAGCAACTCGAGAATCGATGAGGAGCAGGACGGCGCGCGCGCTGTCATTCTCGAAGAAGCTGTTTCCGCGATAGTTTTTAGCCGCGCTAAGCAGCTCAAGTTCTTTGCCGGGTTGGATCATGTTGACTTCGATCTTCTGAAGACGGTCAAGGAGTTCGTGGAGGGCTTCGAGGTCGAGACCGTGCCGCTATGGCAATGGGAAACGGCGATCCTCGACGGCTACTGTGTCTTCCGCGAGCTGTGTGCAGGACCAGGTGGACGCGTGACGCTTGATCTCGGTGCCCGCCGACTAACCTACGCGCGACGCGCTGCGAGCTACGATAAGCAGGGACTGTCGTCGACTTCGCGAGGAACACCATGAGCATCAGACATAAGGTCTTCGTCAGCTATCACCACGCGCGCGACGAGGCGTACAAGACGAAGTTCGAGCGATTCGGCGGCATCTTCGACGTCCTCGTCCCGGGCTCGGTGAACGCCGGGGACATCGACTCGAACCTGCCTCCCGAAACGATCCGCCAGAAGATCCGCGACGAGTATCTCCGCGACACCTCGGTCACGGTCGTCCTCATCGGCGCTGAGACATGGCAGCGGAAGCACATTGGCTGTGAGATCGGCTCGTCGATTCGACAGTCGCAGTACAACCCGCGCTCCGGCCTCCTCGGCATCTTGCTGCCGACGTACCCACGAACCGACACGATGAAGTACAACCCCCACACAACTCCGCCGCGACTCTACGACAACATCAACTGTGAGTTCGCGACCATATTCAACTGGTCCGACAACCCCACGACGGTTCAAGGCTGGATTCATGACGCTTACCTGCGGAGGAGCACGAAGCAGCCCGATAACTCCCGAGCGTCGTTTGGCAAGAACCGTGCGGACACCCAGTGGACCGACTGAGCATGCGAGCTGCCTACGAGATTCGGCTACCAGGCGGGCGCGTGCTCAGAACCACGCCCGTGTTCGACACGTACTGGCGCTTCGCCGCGGAGCGACAGGAGATGTTTATGCGCCGCGTGCTCGGCACTACGCCGCCATGGACCGAGGATCCGATTCTCAGCATCCATCGCTTCACGAATGCGTACCGCGCATCGGACCGCGTAAGCCAGTACCTGATTCGCCACGTGATCTACGAGGGCTCGCAGAAGTCCGAGGAGGTCTTCTTCCGCGCGATCCTGTTCAAGCTGTTCAACAGGATCGAGACGTGGGAGAGCCTACGTAGGAAGCTCGGCACGCTGAGCTGGCGGGATTTCTCGTTCGACACCTACGCGAAGGTGCTGGACGGGTTGCTCGAACACGGCGAGCGCGTGTACTCGGCCGCATACATCATGCCGTCACCCGCGTTTGGCAGTCCGCGCAAGCACCGAAACCACCTGCGGCTCATCGAGCACATGATGGGCGACAGGGCACCGAAGAAGCTCGCGAAGACCGGGTCGCTTCGAGAAGCGTTCGAGCTGCTGCGCGGCTATCCGTCGCTCGGCGAATTCCTCGCATTCCAGTTCGCCATCGACGTCAACTACAGCGAGCTCACCGACTTCTCAGAGATGGAGTTCGTCGTAGCAGGTCCCGGGGCGCGGGACGGCATCAGCAAGTGCTTCAACGACATGGCAGGCCTGAGCGAGGCCGAGATCATCAAGGTCATGGCCGAGCGCGCGACCGACGAGTTTGCGCGGCTGGGCATGAAGTTCCAGAGCCTCTGGGGCCGTAGCCTTCAACTCATCGACTGCCAGAACGTGTTCTGCGAGGTCAGCAAGTACGCGCGCGTCGCGCACCCCGAGATCGAGGGCAAGTCGGGACGAACGCGCATTAAGCAGAAGTACATACCGCGTCCGACACCAATTCCGCAGTGGTACCCGCCGAAGTGGGGATTAACGCCCAAAGGTGGCCTAGAACTTGAGCCGCGTGAGCTGCCGCTGAGATCTTTGCTCGTGAACCCCTTGCCATGATCGAAAGCTGCAGATTGCATTCCGCAATGAAGGACTCCGGCGTGCCGTGGCTTGGGAAGGTTCCGAAGCATTGGCAGTTGCACCGAATGAAGACCCTCGTGAGGGAGCGTGTTCAGAAGGGGTTCCCGGATGAGCCGTTACTGGCTGCTACGCAGACGAAGGGGGTCGTGCGCAAGGAGCGATATGAAAATCGGACAGTGCTCGCCTTGAAGGACTTGCACCTACTCAAACTGGTGCTTGTTAACGATTTCGTGATTTCACTGCGGTCCTTCCAAGGAGGAATCGAATATGCCCGTGAGCAGGGAATCATCAGCCCTGCCTACACGATCCTCTACGCCACAGGTCCAGCGATGCACGGCTACTTGGCGCGACTGTTTAAGTCCGCCCCGTACGTCGAGAACCTTTCGCTCTTCGTGACGGGTATTCGACAGGGACAAAACATCGATTACGAAAAGCTGGCGAGGGCCGAGGTTCCAGTTCCGCCGCCTGCCGAGCAAGCCGCCATCGTCCGCTTCCTCGACCATGCGGACCGCCGGATTCGGCGGTACATCCGCGCGAAGCAGAAGCTGATCAAGCTGCTCGAGGAGGAGAAGCAGGCCATCATTCACCGCGCCGTCACCCGCGGTCTCGACCCCAACGTCCGCCTCAAGCCCTCCGGCGTGGAATGGCTGGGGGATGTGCCGGGGCATTGGGAGTTGATGCGCGTAAAACAGGTGACCCAGGTCCTGCGGGGCAAGTTCACGCACCGTCCGCGAAACGACCCATCGTTCTTCGACGGGCAGTACCCCTTCATTCAGACTGGGGAGGTCGCCCGCGCGGGCAAGTCGATTACCAGCTATCGGCAAACTCTCAATCAGCGCGGCCTCGCCGTGAGTAAGCTGTTTCCAGCGGGCACGCTTGTCATGACAATTGCCGCGAACATCGGTGACGTCGCGATACTCGACTTCGAAGCTTGCTTTCCTGACAGTGTGGTCGGATTCGTTCCAAGGGAACGAGTCGAGCGCGACTTCCTCTACTATCTGTTCGTCGCAATGAAGCTCGAGCTTTTGCGAGAGGCTCCAGTCAACACTCAGGGAAACTTGAATGTCGATCGAATCGGAGCGAGGGCAATCGCTCTGCCTCCCGAGGTTGAGCAGCAGGCAATCGTTCGGTGGATCGAGGCCAGCTGCGCTTCATTGACTGGCGCCGTCGAAAAGGCCAGCGGCGAAGTCTCGCTCCTCCGTGAATACCGCACCCGCCTCATCGCCGAAGTCGTCACCGGTAAGCTCGACGTGCGCGAGGCGGCGGCGCGGCTGCCCGATGAGAGCGACGACCTCGAACCGCTTGATGAAGCCGCGATCGAGAGCGAGGCTGCAGATTCCGACGCCAGCGACACCGATGGCATAGCCGAGGAGGCTGAGGCGTGACAGAGCGCGAGTGCATCGCGCTGATCGATCGGCTGCGCGCGCTGCCGACCGAGACGGAATGGTTGGAATTCAAACGCAATCGGTACGAGCCCCAGCAACTCGGAGAGTACCTGTCCGCGCTGGCGAACGCGGCCTGCCTGTCCGGTGAGACTCGCGGCTATCTCGTGTTCGGCATCGACAATGGCACGCACGACGTGGGCGGCACAGACTTCGATCCTTATGCAACGAAGGCCAAGGGCAACCAGGACCTGCTGCCGTGGCTAGCCGCGGGCCTGCGACCGAACTCCGGCTTCGAGCCGCGCGTCGTCGCCCATCCCGACGGCCGCGTCGTGCTGTTCGAGATCGGCCCCGCGAACGGTGAGCCGGTCAGCTTCTATGGCACGCCATATATTCGCATCGGCACTAGCAAGACCGAACTCGGTAAGCATCCGGAGAAAGCCCGTGCGCTCTGGACGCGAGGCAGCGATTGGTCCGCTGAAGTGTGCCCGACGGCTTCGCTGGCGGACCTGGATCCAGACGCCGTCGCACAGGCGCGCGTGCAGTTCGTCATCAAGCATCCGGGCCAGGCCGCAGATGTCGAGATGTGGGATGACACGACCTTTCTCAACAAAGCCCGCGTCCTAAAGCAGGGTGCCGTGACGAACGCGGCACTGCTGCTCCTCGGGCGCACCGAGTCTGCGACCCTGCTTTCGCCGGCGGTGGCCAAGATCTCATGGATACTCAAGGATGCGGACAATCGCGAGCTCGACTACGAGCATTTCGGGCCGCCGTTTCTACTCGTCGGCGATCGGCTGCTCAAGCGCATTCGCAATCTGATCGTGCGCGCATTGCCCAGCGGCACGCTCTTCCCCCAGGAAATCACTCAGTACGATCCGTGGGTGATTCGCGAGGCGTTGCATAACGCCATCGCGCATCAGGACTATCGCCGCCACGGCCGTATCGTCGTGGTCGAGTTCCCCGACCGGGCGCTGCTCACGAATGTCGGCGACTTTCTGCCTGGCGACGTGGAGACGGTGATTCGGCAGGACGCACCGCAGGCCCTCTACCGCAATCCGTTCCTCGCCGACGCAATGGTCGAGCTGAATCTGATCGACACTCAGGGTGGCGGCATCAAGCGCATGTTCGAGACGCAGCGGCGGCGCTCGTTTCCGCTGCCCGACTACGACTTGAGCGCGCCCGGCCACGTGGCCGTGAGTCTGAGCGGCCGGATCCTCGACGAGCGCTACACGCGCGTGTTGATGGAGCGGACCGATCTCGACCTTGCGCAAGTCATGCTGCTCGATCGCGTGCAGAAGGGGCAGCGGATCGGTCGTGACGAGCACCGACGCCTGAAGTCCATGGGGCTGGTGGAGGGGCGTTATCCGAACCTGATCGTGGCGGGCGCGGTGGCTCGGGCAGCCGGCGAGGCGGGCCGGCACATCCGCGAGCGCGGCTTCAACAAGCAGTACTACCTCGATCTCATTCTGGCGCTGGTGCGCCAGCACCAGCCGGTGGAGCGGAAGGATGTGGATCAGCTCCTGCTCACCAAGCTGCCAGATCGCCTCTCGCAGGAGCAGAAGCTTCGTAAAGTCCACAACCTGCTGCAGGAGCTGCGCCGATCCGGCGTGATCGACAATCGTGGCAGCCGGTCGAGGCCCCAGTGGGTGGCCATCGAGCCGACCCCGGCCGAGGAAGCGCGATGACTTGGCAAAGCAAATCGGGGCGAAGCGGTGACCACGGCGGCCTTATCGGCGAGAAAGCAACCTGCAAACATACCTTTATCGCTTTGCTAGGCATTGGGTCGATTCCTTCGTCTAGCAAAGGTTTTAGCAAAGGATCGAGCAAAGACCCGATCCGGGGATGGAGGCGATGACTACCGACACCTCCGAGCGCGGCCTCGAACGCCTGATCTGCTCGGCGCTGACGGGGGCGCCTTGCGATCCCGGGACCCCGGCCGGGGTGGTGCAGCAGCGACCTGCCGCTTACGCGGCGGGCTGGGTGTGCGGATCGCCGGAGCACTACGACCGCGAGTACTGCGTGGATCGCGCACAGCTTGCGGCCTTTCTGCACGAAACCCAGACTAAGGTCTGTGAGGCGCTCGACCTCGAACACGACGGGCCGATGCGCCGCACGTTCCTGGCGCGGTTGCAGGGAGAGATCAGCAAACGCGGTGTCATTGACGTGCTGCGCCACGGGCTCAAGCACGGGCCGCACCACCTCGACCTCTTCTACGGCACACCCTCGCCGGGCAACGCGAAAGCCGCGGAGCGCTACTCGGCTAATCGCTTCAGCGTCACCCGTCAGTTGCGCTACAGCCGGGACGAGCGGCAGCGCTCGCTCGACCTCGCGCTGTTCATCAACGGGCTGCCGGTGGCGACCTTCGAACTGAAGAACAGCCTGACCAAACAAACGGTGGAAGACGCGGTCGAGCAGTACAAGCGCGACCGCGACCCGCGCGAGAAGCTGTTCGAGTTCGGGCGCTGCGTGGTGCACTTCGGCGTGGACGACCACGAGGTACGATTCTGCACCCACCTCAAAGGCAAGGGCTCGTGGTTTCTGCCGTTCAACCTGGGCTGGAGCGACGGCGCTGGCAATCCGCCCAACCCGAACGGTCTGAAGACCGACTATCTGTGGAAGCGCATCCTGACACGCGCAGGTCTGACCGATATCCTGGAGAACTACGCGCAGATCGTCGAAATCAAGGATCCGAAAACCGGAAAGAAGAAGCGTACCCAGATCTGGCCCCGCCATCATCAGCTCGATGTGGTTCGGCGGCTACTCGCCGATGTTGGGGAGCACGGCGCGGGCGAGCGCTATCTAATCCAGCATTCCGCCGGCAGCGGCAAATCGAACTCGATCGCCTGGCTTGCGCATCAGCTCATCGGGCTCGCGCGGGACGACGCGCCCGTCTTCGACTCGATCGTCGTCGTCACCGACCGGCGTATCCTCGATCAGCAGATCCGCGACACCCTCCGGCAGTTCGCCCAGGTGGGTGCTACGGTGGGTCACGCCGAACGATCTGGCGACTTACGCAAGTTCATCGCCGAGGGCAAGAAGATCATCGTCACGACGGTGCAGAAGTTTCCGTTCATCCTCGACGAGATCGGCGCAGAGCACCGGGGGCGCAAGTTCGCGATCGTCATCGACGAGGCGCATTCGAGCCAGGGCGGGCGAACGTCCGCGGCAGTATCGATGGCGCTCTCGGCGACTGGAACCGAGAATGATGACGACACCCTGGAGGACAGGATCAACCGGCTCATGGAAGCGAAGAAGCTGCTGCCGAACGCCAGCTACTTTGCTTTTACGGCCACGCCCAAGAACAAGACACTCGAGATCTTCGGTCGGGCGGATCCTCAATCCGACGGCAAGGTGAAGCATCGGCCATTCCACGCCTACACCATGAAACAGGCCATCCAGGAAGGCTTCATTCTCGACGTGCTGGAGCACTACACGCCGGTGGAGAGCTACTACAAGCTCGTCAAGACGGTCGAGAGTGATCCCGAGTTCGATACGAAGCGGGCGAAGAAGAAGTTGCGGCGCTACGTCGAGAGTCACGACCATGCGATCCGCCTCAAGGCTGAGATCATCGTGGACCATTTTCACGAGCAGGTGCTCGCGCTCAACAAGATCGGCGGCGAGGCGCGCGCAATGGTGGTGACCAGCGGCATCGAGCGCGCCATCCAGTACTACCACGCCATCCGCGACTACCTCGTTGAGCGCAAGAGCCGCCATCGGGCGATCGTCGCGTTTTCCGGCGAGCACGAGTACGGTGGTGCCAAGGTGACCGAGGCATCGCTCAACGGCTTTGCGTCGAACCAGATCGCCGAGAAGATCCAGGAGGATCCGTACCGATTCCTGATCTGCGCCGACAAGTTCCAGACCGGGTACGACGAACCGCTGCTGCACACGATGTACGTCGACAAGCAGCTGACGGGAATCAAGGCCGTGCAGACGTTATCGCGCCTAAACCGGGCGCACCCAAAAAAGCACGACGTGTTCGTGCTCGACTTCATGAACGATGCCGACACCATCCAGGAGTCGTTCGCCGACTACTACCGCACGACGATCCTCGCCGAGGAGACCGATCCGAACAAGCTGCACGACCTAAAGGCAGCGCTCGACGGTCATCAGGTCTATGCGGCCATGCACGTCGACAAGTTCGTGACGCTGTACCTCGACGGCGCGGATCGCGATCGGCTCGATCCCATTCTGGATGCCCGAGTCGCCGACTACCGGGAGCGTCTGGACGAGGACGCTCAGGTGGACTTCAAAGGAAAGGCCAAAGCGTTCTTGCGGACCTACGGCTTTCTCTCGTCCGTACTGCCGTACACGAACGCGGATTGGGAGAAGCTTTCGATCTTTCTCGCGTTCCTCGTGCCAAAGCTGCCGGCGCCATTGGAGGCGGATCTATCGAAGGGCATACTCGAAACGATCGACATGGACAGCTACCGCGTGGAGAAGCGCGCGGCAGTCCGTGTTCAGCTTCCAGACGCGGACGCCGAGATCGAGCCTGTGCCCACCTCGGGGGGCGGGCACAGGTCCGAGCCCGAGCTCGATCGGCTATCCAACATCGTCAAGGCGTTCAACGACCAGTTCGGCAGCATCCCGTGGTCCGATGCCGACCGCGTCCACAAGCTCATCACAGAGGACATCCCGAGCCGGGTGGCCGCCGACCAGGCCTATCAGAATGCACGCCGGAACTCGGATCAACAGAACGCCCGCATCGAGCACGACAAGGCGCTCGCACGGGTGATGACGGCTGTGCTGAAGGACGATACCGAGCTGTTCAAGCAGTTCATGGACAACGAGTCGTTTCGGCGGTGGATGACGGACACGGTCTTCGGTTTGACGTATGACCGGCCGACTGCGGGTAGCTGATCGCAGTTGAGCGCTCTACCTGAATGCAGCCTGCGCATTCGACGCATGATTCATCCGTAGCCCCGAGGCGGCGAAGACGTCGGATCGGGCATGCCGAATTCTGCGGCGGTGCGATTTTCCTGGCGGCCTTTGGATCTGCAACCGAGTCCTTGCCCTCTGTGGACAGCGACTACGATGCTGACCGGAAAGCCTCGAAACGCAAAGCAAGCCGTTCGCGATCGGGGGCGTCCTGTACCCGACGGGGAAGATTCAGCGTGCCGCCGTCCAACCGCTTCAGGGATTCGAGCATCGGACCATCGTTGATGCTCAGCAAACGGGCGGATACATGGACCCGAAAATCGGGATCGATCCCGATGAGGTGCGCATCAAATGCGGCATGGTGGATCTTCGAGAGCGGTATGCCGTTCGGCACGACGGGTTGGCCGTAGAACTCATCCTTGTCGGCGATGATGTGCGCTGCATCGAGAAGAAGGGGCTCCGGTAGGCCCGACAAGGCGCAGCGGCTATTGTAGGCGGCGATGACGGCTTCCCGGAAAGAAGCCTGGTGGAGGCGATGCTTCACGTCGCGGACAGCGTATCGCCTCTCCGTCGCGGTGTCTGGCACTTCGAGCGCATCCTCCGTGTTCACTCCGAAGGTGACTCTTGCTTTCAATCCTTGGGCATCCCATCCTACGACGAACGTCGGCACGATTGCTTGGTAGATGCCCGGAGCGATACCCAGAAAATAGATGATCGGGATTCGGTGCTCCATCGCTTCGCGTAACCATCGGTTGTCCGCGGCGTTGGGATCGTTTCCCATGAAGGCATACTCGACCTCGGAATCTGCATCGTAGAGCTGTCGATGAACATCCCGCTGGTCGTCGTACCAGATCCGTGCGCCACGACGGGGAAAGACGGTCCGAATGGAAAGGAGATACTGCATCTGGCGGGGTTTGAAGATGCCCCTCTGGGGATTGATCAGTGGGAATCGATTCCCTTCGAACTCGAACCCTTTGCCGAGGTCATCCGAGGTCAAGTCGCCGCGGACGGCAATAAGCTGTCGGACGGTGGAAAAAGCAGCCATCCGTAGTGCGTGGTCGTCATTCGCCGTCACCACGTTTGTGTCCTGTTGGTTATCGTTTAAAACGAGCTTATCGGCTTAGGAGTTGTGCCATCGGTGGCTTGGGCATTTATAGCACTGGTCGGCCTTGCTGCCCGGAGATGTCTTGCGGCGCCCACTTGCCGACGGCAGGCGGCCTCCGCCAAGGGAAAGGTCAGACGGGGCGGATGAGTGTTCGCAGTGCTAACAGTCTTGACGCGCTGCGCCAAGCTCAACAGGAGCCGGAGAAGCTGGCACAGCCAGAGATCACCCTGTTAACACACTACGCCAACCGCGCATCGTCACTGGCGCGCGTTCGCCGCCAGTGACGATGCACACAAACCTGCGTCGTGAAAGGATTCATCGAGTACTGGCGCAAGTGATGGGGCGAACCAGGCCACGTGATGAGGTGGCGCAACCGAAGCATTCAGTGATCAAGACGGTAGGAAAGTGCACCTGGCGGCCGCCGCATATTTGCTTGTGCGGAACTGAATTGCTATGCTAATGTCACATCAGAATTGCAGGTGCCGCTCGAATGAGTAGCGGCGCGAAGCCAAGTTAATTCACGCTGGCTGAGTCAGCTCGAAGGGTGCACGTAACGCACCACCCTGCTCGAAAGAGCGCCAAAGCCGGCCACATCGCCTGAAAGCCGGGGACCGCAAGGTCTGGGGATTTGAGTGAGTGCATAACACCATCAATCGGTGGTGCTTGTGAATGAGGGCCTCCGGATTCGTTCGGGGATCACCCTAGAGTGGAGCTGTCTGTGGCGTCATGGCCTGGCGGTAACAGGTCCACGATGTTCCCAATAGTTCCACGGTCTTGATAGCGTGTCGTATGCGCGGTCGCGACGGCCTTTGGGGGCCGTCGTTGTTCGTGCGCGAGCGTCTTCCTGATGCTGGGCTGTGCCGTCCGAGGTACTTGCCCGATTTCCGTGATCTCTATAGGCGACTCAGCGTCGCCGTCTTCGCTCGCTCTCCGCGAGCTTAATGAGCGTGGCCCCCGGTCGGGGTGCTTCTGCTGGGTGCAGCGCAATGCTGTGCCGCGACTGATCCCCGTAAGGGATCCGCGTCCTTTTGACGCTCCTCCGGGCCTGGGACGACAGGCCTTCGGTGGTCTTGCGCACTACCAAGTGCGCACGCCGATGCCCATCCAAAAGCGCCGTGCAGCGCTGGCAAGTCGTATCCCAATGCACGAACGGGCAACAGGTGTGGCCCGCTGTCCCTAGTGGTTCTCGACCTGGCTCAAAGCCGGCGAGGCGGACAACAACACTGACCAGACAGTGCGCACACCCCACGGAACGAACATCAGGACAGGACGAGATGAGGACGTTGAACTACGAATTGAAGCAGCTCTGCTATCGCAACCGTGATGGAGGTTTTGCAACTCAGACGGATCGGATGCGGATGTTGCAGCTCATCGGTCACCAACTGCACGAAGCCGGTTTTCGAGATTTGCGGGCAACCGGATTGAAGCCGAAGCATGTTGAAGCGCTATCGCGGCGTTGGCAGGGGGAGGGGCTCAATCCCGGAACGATCAAGAATCGGATGGTGCAGCTTCGGTGGTGGGCAGAGAAGGTCGGCAAGCGCGATATCGTCGCACAGGACAACAAGTCCTACGGCATTGCGAATCGGCAACTCGTGAGCAACACGAGCAAGGCGCGTATGCTCAGCGCGGTGGACCTGTCGAAGATGACTGATCCGTATTCGGCGATGTCGCTTCGACTACAGGCAGCATTCGGGCTGCGACGCGCCGAGTCGATCAAGATCCAGCCGGCATGGGCTGACCGAGGGGATCGGCTGGTGCTCCGGCCAAGCTGGTGCAAGGGTGGGCGCGCACGGGAGATTCCGATTCGAACCGCCGCACAAGGTTGGCTGCTTCGCGACGCAAAGGCCCTTGCCGGTCGTGGCAGTCTCATTCCCGCAGATAGCCGCTTCGTCGAGCAGTTGAACAGATTCACATATCAATGCTCGCAGGCAGGCATTCACCACGTTCATGGCCATCGACACGCTTACGCACAATCGCGTTACCGCGAGTTGACGGGGTGGAATGCGCCCGCGGCCGGTGGCCCATCGTCTCGGGCACTCACGTCGGAACAGAAGGTCATTGATCGGGAGGCTCGTCTCGTCATCAGTCGCGAACTGGGGCATGAACGTGAACAGGTCACGGCAATTTATCTGGGTAGGTGATTTGGGGATGACCGCATGTAAGTTCGGACCGAGGCCAGATCGTCGCGTAGCGTGGCGAGTCTCAGGGGGCGCAATCTCATGAAGCCTACGATACACCGATCCGCAAGGCCGCCTGGTCATGCCGACGAAGGCGGTTCCGAGGTGATTACCTTCAGCGTACTACTGAGCATACTGGGCAGGCGTTCTCGGCAATCGATCTACGACCTCATGCGGCGCGATCCCTCGTTTCCGAGGCCGAGACAGCTTGGAAGCGAGTTCTCCATCGGTTGGCTCCGCACCGAGGTCATGCAATGGCTGCACACTCGGCCACTCGTCGAGCTGAACGGGGTCGATGCAGTGGAGCGCCGGAGGCGGAAACGCGAAAAGCCCGTGTGAGGCACGAGGCAGGGATGCGACTGTCGCAATGGAATTCCCCGAGGGGGGCTTACACATTCGAAAGAACTGCAGGTGCTCTGTACCCGGGAGTATTGGCAGAGAATCTTCCATCCATATCGGCGGATCTATCGCGCAATGGGTGACCAGTATTCAGCAAACGCTAGATGTAGTCTCTGTTCCAACGCAGATTGCTGCATGCTTGATGCGGAAGAGCCTCGCGATCCAGTATAGGTTTCAGTATAGGTCGGGGCTTCAACTGCCCGCAAAGCCAATAACGGCGCGGGGTTTACGCTGCTGCATCATCGGCGTATGGTTGCTCAATGCGGCGTCGTTCAAGCGTTTCTCTTTAATCAAAATTCCTAGCGCAAAAATTTGTACGCATGGCAAAACATCGACTTAATCGCTTCGAATTCAAGGCTAGACTCGTCCGGTCTTGTCCAGTCTTGTCCGTGAGTTGGGTGTAGGTGGCGGCATAGGTCTACGCTGGCGTTGCGATGAAGAAACCACCCCCGATCCTGACGCCGAGAATTATCGCCGACATGCGGCCCGGTGAGGAATTCGGTGATCCTGACCCCTCAGGGCTACGCGTAAGACGTACGATCTCGGCGCGGGTGTTCTTCTGCCGTTACCGATCCCCGGATGGGGCCTTGCGAGAGATCGAGCTGGGCGAGTTCGGCGCCATGACCTTGGCCGAGGCCAGGAAGGCGCTCGGGCGATTCAAGCTCGAGCGCGAGCGCGGATATCGAACCACAACGCCAGAAGCAGCAGTCGCGTGCTGAGGCGCGTCGCCAGCGCGAGGCGGAGAAGCTTGCGCGGTATGCCGTCGAGAAGCTCGTCGATCATTACATCGAAGAGTGCACCGTTGTCCCGATTCTTGCCGCTTGAGCGAATCGACGACGTCTTTGTCTCGACCGCGGGGCGCGTTCGGCCCGGCCTCGACCAATGCAGGCTTGAGCGCCTATGGAGCGCGGTAAAAAGGTTCTTTATTCTATCCCCTTAGATTAAAGAATGATTTAATGACGGGCTAAATAATTAAAGATATCTTGAGTATGACCAGGTCGACCGGTACCTACGCGACAGTGACGACCTTGGCCGAGTCCGTCCGGGCATTCGTGCCATTTCCGCTGCCACCCGATGCCCCCCCTTTGGCAGCGGAGAGTTACGCCGAACTCAACCGCCACGCAGAACTGGCGCTGGCTCGACTTTCCGGCGTTGCCGGACTGGTGCCGTCCGTCGATTGGCTGCTGTACAGCGCTATCCGCAAAGAGGCTTTGCTCACCTCGCAAATCGAAGGTACGCAAGCGAGCCTCACGGACCTCTTCGACCAAGAGGCCGGGTTCGCAGTGAGCAACACGGACGATGTCGAGGAGGTCGTCAACTACTTGCGTGCTTTTCGACTCGTCCAGGACAACTTGCGCGATTCCGGGGGGCTGCCAATGAGCGCTCGCCTGCTCTGCGATGCGCATCGCTTGTTGCTCGATGGTGCGCGCGGTGCAGGAAAGCAGCCCGGCGAACTGCGCCGCTCGCAGAACTGGATCGGTGGAACACGCCCCGGCAATGCCGCCTTCGTGCCGCCTCCCGCGGACCAAGTCGCCCATCTGCTGAGCGAACTCGAACGCTTCATTCACGACGATGGAGGCCTGCTTCCCCCTCTCGTCCGAATTGCGCTGGTGCATGCCCAGTTCGAGACGATCCACCCCTTCCTGGACGGCAACGGCCGCATCGGACGCCTGCTGATCGCGGCCCTGCTCGAACACTGGAGGCTTTTGCCGGAACCGGTGATGTATGTGAGCGGCTTTCTGAAGCAGCACCAAGCCGAGTATTACCGGCGCTTGTCGATCATCCGAACCGGCGGAGATTGGGAAGCGTGGATTGCGTTCTTCCTCGAAGCCGTTGCGGTGGCAGCTCAGGATGCCGAGCGCAGCATCATCGACATCGCCACGCTCGTCGCCGCCGATCGACGCCGGATGCTTGCTTCGGCCAAGGCAGGGGCCGCGAGCTACCGTCTTTTCGAGATGCTGCCGATGATGCCGCGCTTTACTGTCGAGCGGGTGCGGCGGCGATTGGAAACCACGTTTCCGACAGCGAACGCGGCCGTCAAGGTACTGCAAGACCTCGGCATCGTTGCCGAGACGACCGGGCAGAAGACGAACCGCAGCTTCAGCTACCAGGGCTATATCGATCTGTTGAGTCGTTGAAGGTTTATCGATTGCATGCTGCACGCGCAGGTTTGATGGCGCGTTTCGCCTGGCGCGAACTTCCAGCGTGGCGTCTGGGATAGGCTCCCGGTATCGTTGATCTCTCAGGGGAGGCGGCTACGCGATGCATACCCCGGATCATTTTGCGCGTGTCGACGTCGACCGACTGCTCCAGAATGGAAGATGGTCGGTACAGGTCTGTCGCGCCGCCGATCGCGGTTCGATACCGCGTTACCGGCAGCGCGTGCGGCCGCCGGGGTACTGCACGAACTCGGCATCGCTGCAAAGACGCTCCGGCAGATGACGAATCGAAGTTTCAGCAACCCCACGTCATGTCGATCTGCTGAGTCGTTGGCGGCTCGATGAGTCAATGCCGAACGCGGGGGGCGACACGGGTCGATTCATCCGGCGCGCCCCTTCGAGGCTGCGCATGGGCGCTTGCTCGTTGAATTCAGGGGTGATCCGCGGGTATCGCACTCGCGGATGGCATACAGCTGCCCTCGTCGTGCCGCGTGCCTCGAGCGGCGCCCCTGATTCATCTTCTTGGCCGTACACGGCAGGCCTCGCCATTCTCCGAGACACTGCCGGCACGCGGGCGCTCACAGGGGACGCGGGTCCAGGATCGATTTCGCCTTCGCTGCGAAGGCAAAGTCGCCTGGGTGCGTCACCGCGGACGAATCACTTCAAGCGCATATCGTTCTTGACAGCGGTGACTCCCGCCACTCCGCGCGCAACTTGCACGGCCTTCGCGATGTCAGCACGGGAATTGACGAATCCACTGAGCTGAACCGTGCCCTTGAAGGTCTCCACGTTGATCTCGGCCGACTTCAGTGTGGGTTCGTCGAAGATCGCCGCTTTCACCTTGGTCGTGATGACCGTGTCGTCTATGTACTCTCCTGTTCCCTCCGTGGTCGCAGTGCCGGCGCATCCGAGCATGGAAGCGAGGAAGAGCGTGCATAGGATCGCAATGAATCGATTGGCTAGTCTCATGTCAGTATTCCCTTGTAATAGTCCAGCATTGAGCATCCGAGACACAGCCGCAATCGCCGCGAACCGCCGCCTTCGCATACTTGCCTGGCTGCGGGCTGATCTCCCCAGCTCAAGCGCGAACGAAGCGGTTCAGAACAATCGCATTGCTGCATCACAGTCTTATGCTAAGCAGCGCATGGCTTGCGCTCTGTGCGATACCACACACGAGACGTTGAGTTCGTCTCTTGGGCGCTCAGTCATGCGCAAGTACCGGTCGAGATAAGTCCGGGCGAGCAAGCCGGGTCCACTCGCGACGAGCGCGCGCTAGCGTGCGTACCGATTCGTCGGGCCTGGCGGCGAACCCCGGCAGAGGCCCAGTTGATCGTGCGCGACCAAAGACCAACGGCATCGTCGAACTCTTCTTGCTCCGCGTCTCCACGAGCTATCGAGCCGACGACCGCTCCGCTGTGTTTGCTATCGCACGGATCATTCGATTCGGTTTGATTAGCATTCTTGCGAAGGCGACGGATTCGAAAGAGCGCGATCGCCTCATGGTCGCGAGGTTATGGTGTCCTCCTACGGTGTCCTCTTGATGTCAGGTCTTTTGAATTCCAGCACCCGCCCTAGCAGCTGACTGGCTTCTTCTTGTTCTACCGGAGCCAAGGCAGTACGGATCACTGAAGAGAAGGAGTTCGCATGAAATGGAATCAGTCCTCGAGTGCAATGGTGCTGGCGGCAGCCATGCTACTGACGTTGAGTGCCTGTGCCGGTTTGTCCGACCGTGATCGTGATACCGCGATAGGTGCAGGCGTTGGCGCCGTCGGCGGCGCCGTGCTCACCGGCGGCAGCGCTGCCGGCACCGTCGGGGGTGCGGCTGTCGGCGGCATCATCGGCAATCAAATCGGCAAGGACAAGGCCGGCGACTGAGTGCTCAGCGCTCGGTGGCGGCGCCACCCATCGCGCTGGCTATGACGCCTGGCACAACCGCAACCTGCCCTTGTCTAAGCGAGGGCGCCGCAAGGAGAGCAACAATGGGCATAGGCACGATACTTCTGGTGTTGTTGATTCTGATGCTGATGGGCGTCATCCCGGTCTGGTCCCATAGCAGGAGTTGGGGCTATGGGCCCAGTGGCGGAGTCGGGCTGATACTTCTGATCGTGCTCGTCCTGCTGCTCATGGGAAGAATTTGAGCATCGGCCGCCTGGTCATCAAGCCCAGCTGCATAGCGATCCAACGCCTGTGCTTCGACGGTGGCCCGGCCGCGCCGCAAGGAGACTTGGGTGGCCTTCATGGGATGGCCTCGGTCACTCCTGCGCTTTTGCGGCTGACTTCAAGGGGATTGCGCACGCCGGCGGCTCGAGCCGAAATTCATCGCGAGGCCGTTGAGGCGGGCGCTGCGCTTATCCGGTGGCTGCATCCGCGAGGGTTTTCCCAACATCTGTCGTGTCTCGCTTCTACGGTATGGAAGGCGGCGCTTGCGGGGAACTCGGGAGCAATGGTTTGACTACGGAGCTACCCCATTGAAGTCGATTCCGCTGTCCCGAAGTCCAGCGCTGCCCAAATGCCCCACAGGCATCGTGGGGCTCGATGAAATCACAGGCGGTGGACTACCCGCAGGTCGGCCGACGCTCGTATGCGGCAGTGCGGGATCTGGCAAAACCATGCTTGCCCTGGAGTTCCTGGTGCGTGGGGTGACACAGTATGGCGAGCCTGGCGTGTTCATGATGTTCGAGGAGAACGCGGCCGAGCTGACGGCCAATGCCCGCTCGCTCGGTTTCGATCTGGATCGGCTTGCGGCACGGAAAAAGCTCATCCTCGATCATGTCTACATCGAGCGCAGCGAGATCGAGGAGACGGGCGCGTACGACCTCGAAGGGCTGTTCATCCGCCTCGGTCACGCCGTCGATGCCATCGGGGCGAAACGCGTGGTTCTCGATACGGTCGAGGCTTTGTTCTCCGGGCTGCCCAATCACGCCATCCTTCGCGCCGAATTGCGCCGGCTCTTCCGCTGGCTCAAAGATCGCGGCTTGACAGCCGTCATCACCGGCGAGCGGGGGGAGCATTCGCTGACACGCTACGGGCTGGAGGAATACGTCGCAGATTGCGTGATCGTTCTCGATCAGCGCATTCAGGAGCAGATCTCGACGCGGCGGCTGCGCGTGCTGAAGTATCGCGGCTCGGCGCACGGCACCAATGAGTATCCCTTTCTCATCGGCGAGCGTGGCATTTCGGTGCTGCCGATCACGTCGTTGCGGCTCGATCATCCAGCCTCGGCGAAGCGCATCCCCACAGGCATAGCGCGGTTGGACGAGATGCTCGGCGGCAAGGGCGTTTTCCGCGGCAGCAGCGTGCTCGTCTCAGGGGCGCCGGGGACGGGCAAGAGCAGCGTGGGCGCGAAGTTCGCCGACACGGCGTGTCGTCGCGGCGAGCGCGTGTTGCTGTTCTCTTACGAGGAATCGAGCGCGCAGATCGTGCGCAACATGGGCTCCATCGGCATCGACCTCGAACCGTGGGTTAAAAAGGGCTTGCTCAGGATCCACGCTTCGCGCCCCACGTTGTATGGATTGGAGCAGCACCTGGTGATGATGCACGATGCCGTCAGCGACTTTCGCCCGAGCGTGGTCGTGGTCGATCCGATCAGCAATCTCTCGCTCCATCGCAACGCGTCGGAAGTGAGGCCGACGCTGATGCGGCTCATCGACTTCCTCAAACAGCAGCAGATCACCACGCTCTTCACGAGCCTCACGCCGGGCAGCGGCGAGACACTCGAGGATTCGCAACTCGGCGTGTCCTCTCTGATGGACACATGGCTGCTACTGCGCAACGTGGAGTTCAACGGTGAGCGCAATCGCACCATCTACGTGCTCAAATCGCGCGGCATGGCGCATTCGAATCAGGTCCGCGAGTTTGTCCTCGGCGACAAAGGTATTGATCTGGTCGACGTCTATCTCGGTGCCGAGCGTGTGCTCACAGGGACGGCGCGCGTGGCGCAGGAAGCGCTGGAGCACGCCGCCGCCGTGCTGCGCGAAGAGGATCACCAGCGCAAGCTGGGGCGACTCGCGAACCGGCAAAAGGAGATCGGGGACCAGATCGCCGCGTTGCGGGCGGAGGCGGAATTCGAAGCGGCGGAGTTGGCTTTCACCATCGCGCGGGAGAATGGGCAGCAATGTACGAGGCAACAGAGCACACATGTCATGGCGCAGTTGCGCGGCGCCGATGATGCCGGCCCCAGCGGGAAGCAAGGAAAGCGATGAGCGCTGCCCTCGCCTTCGAGTTGCGGCTTTACGTTGCTGGGCAGACGGTGAAATCGCTTGCGGCCTGTGCCAATCTGAAGCGGATCTGCGAGAAGCACCTCGCCGGGCAATACCGGATCGAGATCATCGATCTCACCAAGAACCCGAAGCTTGCGGCCGGTGACCAAATCCTCGCATTGCCCACGCTCGTGCGCCGCCTGCCCAAGCCGGTGAAGAAGATCATCGGCGACTTGTCGAACGAGGAGCGCGTGCTCGTCGGTCTCGATGTGCGGCCGATATAGGATGGACTGCCCATGAGAAAGCGCCCCTCCGCCTCACGCCTGTTCGCCGGCTTCGAAGCCGCAGCCGCGACACTCGACGACGCGCGTTATTTGCTGCGACTGTACATCACCGGCACGACGCGCAACTCCGAACGCGCGATCGTGAATATTCGCAAGATTTGCGAGGAACACCTCGAAGGACGGTACGATCTGGAGATCGTGGACATCTTCCAGCATCCGACGCTGGCCGAAGGCGAGCAGATCATCGCTGCGCCGACCTTGATCAAGCATCTGCCGCTGCCGCTGCGCCGCTTCATCGGCGACATGTCGCAGACCGAACGCATCCTGCTGGGGCTCGATGTGAGCAAGACGCCACTGCAGGTGGCCTCCGACCAAGATCATTGACCCGCCATGCGCGCAGTTTCACCTGCAGACGCCGTGCTCCTCGCGCAAAACGCCGACTTGCGCGCCCGGCTGGAGGAGGTGGAAGAGACGCTGCAGTCCATCCGTACCGGAGCGGTGGATGCGCTCGTCGTCGAAACCGCCGCCGGCCCCAGCATCTTCATGCTGCAAGGGCTCGAGGCGGAATCAAACCGCTTCCGTGGCGAAATACTTGCGCAAGTGAGCGATGCGGTGATCAGCATCGACGACGACCAGCGCGTGACTTACCTCAACGCCGCGGCCGAGCACCAATACGGAGTGACCGCCTCCGAGGCGCTTGGGCGCCATCTCTCGGAGATCTACCGCTACCGCTGGCTCCACCCGGAAGACGAAGCCGCCGCGACGAGTCTGTTGCGCGATACCGGCTGTTGGCGCGGTGAAAACGTCCACGTAAAGCGCAACGGCGAGGAGATCCACGTCGAGTCCTCGGTGAGCCGTCTGCGGGCGGGCGAGCGCATTCGTCCCGGCTTGCTCGCCGTTATCCGCGATATCAGCGAACGCCGACAGGCTGAGCAGGGGCGCGCCTTGCTCGAGGCGCAGATGATCGAAGCGCAGCGGGTAGAGGCGATCGGAACCCTGGCTGGCGGGGTCGCCCACGACTTCAACAACATCCTCGGCACGATACTGATCAATGCCGAACTGGCCCGTCAGGATGCCGCTCGTAACCATACGGCTCTGAGGAGCCTGGCAGAAATAGAAAAGGCCAGTCACCGCGCCCGGGACCTGGTGCAACAGATTCTCTCTTTCAGCCGACGCCAGCCGTCTTCGCGCCAAGTCGTGTCGATTGCGTCGATTGCCGAGGAATGCGTGCGTCTGCTGCGTGCCGGGCTGCTCGGAGGGATGCGCATCGAGTGCCACTGCGCCCTCGATACGCCGTCCATTCTTGCCGATTCGGCGCAATTGACGCAGGTACTGCTGAACTTGGGCGCCAACGCCGCGCAGGCGATGGAAGAGCGACCGGGGACGATCGATATTCGTGTGGAAGGCATTACGCTGGACGAGCCCTCGGCGCGGCCCGATCTCGTCCTGCCTCCGGGCCGATATGCCCGCATCGTGGTCGGCGACACGGGGCACGGCATGGACGCGGCGACGCAACGGCGCATTTTCGAGCCGTTCTTCACCACGAGGCCGCCAGGCAAAGGCACCGGGCTCGGCCTGTCGGTGGTGCACGGCATCGTCCAGGCACATGCCGGGGTGATCGTCGTGCATAGCGAGACGGGCAAGGGCAGCAAATTCGAGCTTTATTTTCCGTGTGCGAATGAAGCGGCGGCTGCACCCGACACGATCGAGCGCGCGGGGCAGGCCGCCGAAGGTCGCGGGCGGCACATCCTTTACATCGACGACGACCAACCGCAACTCTTCGCAAGCAAGCGGATGATGGAACGCTGGGGCTATCGCGTCAGCGCCTACTTCGAACAGCGCGAAGCGCTCGACGCATTGCTCTCCGGCAAGCTGCGCGTCGATCTGGTGGTGACCGATTTCAATATGCCCGGGACATCGGGGTTGGAGATCGCGAGCGCGATTCGCGAGGCGCTGCCGGATTTGCCGGTGATCATGGTCTCAGGCTACATAACCGACGAATTGCGCACGCAAGCCGCTGCGGTCGGGGTGCGGGAAATGATAGCCAAGCCGCAAGACCGGGAAGAGCTCCGCGACGCGGTGCAGAACATCTTTTATCCCTCGGGGGAGTGACCCGTTGCCGCGCAACGCACTAACCCTCGAGAACGCACCTTCGCCCTGCGCCCGATTCGCTGACCGGCGCCCTATTATCGACCGACGTTCGGTTTCACTGCGGGGCAGATCTCATACGGGAGCAAGCGCTCGTACTCGTGCTTCACCACCGCGTAGCACTCGCACGTCAGCCGCTCCAATCCTGCACGGTCCAGGACGGTGATATGGCCCCGTGAATAATGGATGAGCCCTTGTTCCTGCAGATGGCCCGCCGCAAGCGTGACTCCCTCCCTGCGCACGCCGAGCATGTTCGAGATCAGCTCCTGCGTCATCACCAGTTCTCTGCCGGGCAGACGATCCAGGCTGAGCAGCAGCCATCGACTCAACTGCTGGACCACGGAATGGTGCCGGTTGCATACCGCGGTCTGGCCCATCTGGGTGATCAGCGCCTGCGTATAGCGCAACGTCAGATCGCGGAAGGAGGCATTCGTTGCGAATTCATTCCTGGCGATCTTCCAATGAAGCCGATAGCCCGTGCCGGCGCTTTGCACGACCCCTCGGTTCGGCGTTGTTTCGCCACCCAGCAACAACGAGATGCCCACCAGGCCGTCGTTGCCGGCGACCGCTAGTTCTGCCGACTGGCCACTTTCCGTGATGTAGAGCAGCGAGACGATGCACGTGGTCGGAAAATACAAGTGACTTAGCGGTCCGCCCGATTCGTAGATTACCCAGCCAAGCGGCATCGCGACGAGGTCCAGATGGGGCAGAAGGCGCTCGTATTCGGCCGTTGGCAAGGCGGCGAGAAGGTGGTTCTGCTTCGGGTGCTGAGATGCAGTCATGGCGGCAGGCTCTCCGCGCGACGAGGGCGGTGCATGGCGATAGGCACCCACAGTATATAACCTGATATCGCGAAGGGTGATTCTTGCAAACCGTCCCGCATCAGAGGTCAGGGCGGCGTCACATCCGGCGCATCATCGTCTCGCTGAACCAGCTTCGCCGAAACAGATAAGCAAGGCTCGGACGGGGCGAGGAGGCCCCGCCTCAGGCAATTGCGTACCGCTACATACGTGAGATCTGCGCGTACCGATGAGGGATTCGGCTTATGTTCGCTATCCCACCGATCACTCGCTGTGCACGGGATAGGCTCGCAGAGTACGATCGGGACAGGGGATCTTTTCGCGGTCCTGATCAATGCAGCGCGTTCCCCCTTCGATGCTACTGTGAGGCGTTAAATGGCGGACCAGCTCAGTCATTCTGAGGCAATCCTGATTCCGCTGGTGGCGGGCGCCCTGGCGAGAACGGCGACCTTGCCTCGCGTTTGGCGTTCGTCGGCTTGTCGCAAGCCCTCGCATCGCTTCCAGCGCAACTTGGCGATCCTCGCACCATGAATGCTCAGCACGGCAAAGAAAGCGTAACGTCGTCCCCGCTAGGCGGTCGCCTGGTCGAGGGCGCGAGCGCTGGGCAGGTCGCCGATACGGTCGGGGCGATCTGGCTGGAGATCGACGATGCCCTGCATCCCATCATCGGGCGCCGGGGCATGGCCGCCTTGTACAACCGCAGCTTGAGTCTCACGGCTGCAGCCCACCCCTGGCTGGCCGCAGGATACGAGGGCACGCTGTCCGCAGTAGACACGGCGGCCCTGAAATCAGCGCTTGCAAGTCAAACTGCTGCCGAGGCTAGGGCAGGCGGCAGTGCGTTGTTTCAGTCGTTCCACGGCTTGCTCACGAGCTTGGTCGGCGCCTCGCTCACGGACCGGCTGCTTCATTCCGTCTGGAAACATTCAGCGGGCGCCTCGTCCGCGCAGGACACGAATTCATGAACACCAAAGCAACCATCAAGCGCCTTGCAACCCGTGTTCCGGGGCTCGACGAAGTGCTCGGCGGCGGACTGCCCGAGTTCTCGTTCAACCTCATCGCCGGCCAGCCGGGCTGCGGAAAGACTACCCTCGCGAATCAGATCATGTTCGCGCTTGCCACGCCCGAGCGCCCCGCGATCTATTTCACCGTGCTGGGCGAGCCGCCGCTGAAGATGCTTCGCTACCAGCAGCAGTTCGACTACTTCGACAGCGATGCCCTCAATCGGAGCGTGCGGTTCATCAGTCTGTCGGACGACGCGATGACCGGGGACTTCGACCGGGTGCTCAAGCGCATCACCGACGAGGTCGCTGCGCATAATCCCGGCCTCGTGTTCGTCGACTCGTTCCGTTCCGTGGTGATGGCGGGCGAGAACGGCGGCAATCCACTCGGCCTGCAATTGTTCGTGCAGCAACTGGGCATGCTGATGACGAGTTGGCAGGCCACGACGTTTCTCGTCGGCGAGTACTTCAGCGAGACCGATGCGAATCCGGTGTTTACGGTGGCCGATGGGCTCATTTGGCTGCGTCAGAGCGTTCAGCGCAACTCCATGGTGCGCCAGATCGAGATCTTGAAGATGCGGGGCCAGGCGACGCAGCCCGGTCTGCATACGTTCCGGATCGACAAGGCGGGTATACGGGTGTTCGCTCCGGCTGCCTCGGTGGCAAGCGTCGATCGCACCGCCGATGTCCCGGTCGAGGGTGACCGCGCTCGCGTGGGCGTGCCCGCGCTCGACACCATGTTGGGCGGAGGATTGCCGCGCGGCTACTCCCTGCTCGTCGCCGGCCCCTCGGGCTCCGGGAAGAGCATTCTCGCTGCCTCCTTTCTTGCGGAGGGCGTACGTGTCGGCGAGACCGGTGTGGTGGCGGTGTTCGAGCAGAACCCGAAGCGGTCGCGCAATCCCGTGCTGCGCGACCTGATCGCGCGTGGGCAGGTGGCCTTGATCGATAGCCGGCAGCCGGATCTGTGCATCGACGAAATCGTGCTGCTGATCCTGAACGAAGTGCGGCGGATCAAGGCGAGCCGCGTGGTGCTCGACTCCCTCAGCGGATTCGAGCTTGCCCTGGCGCCCACCTTTCGCCCCGATTTTCGGGAGTCGTTGCTGGGGCTGGTGACCGCACTCGCGCGGGCGGGAGTGACGGTGCTGATGACCTCCGAACTCGAAGACCGCTACACGGATCTGCGTTTCAGTCCTTATGGGGCCGCGTTCCTCACCGATGCGATCGTCGTGCAGCGATACATCGAAGTCGACAGCCGCTTGCTGCGGGTCATGGCGGTGGTGAAAGTCCGGGCGAGCGCGCATTCGAACGAGCTGCGGCTCTACAGCATCGGCGAGGACGGCATCAGCGTCGGCGATATGCTTCCCGAGCAGGAAGGCCTGCTAGGCGGAAGGCCGACACGCAAGCGCATCGGCGGTTCGCCGGTGCCTCCGGGCGATGGCGTCCCCCAATGAACGGGACGTCTCCGGGCGACACCGCGTGAATCCGGATCCCCCTGACCTCGGCGATGGATCGATTGCCGGCGCCCAGGACGAGCTGGTGCGCCTGGGCGTGCAGGTCGAGGCCATGCAGGTCCTGCTCGTGCGCCTGTTGCAGGATGTAGTCAAGGCCGAAGCTCGCATCGATGCGGCAGACTCCGCACCCCTTCTCGAAGTGAACGAGAAGCTGGTTCTGGCGGCACTGAGCAGTCAGGCCAAGGCCGAGACCGCAACGCTCGCGCTGGAGGCGGTCGAGAAATCTGCCGGGTTGGACGCACTTACGAAGCTACCCAACCGCATGACCTTGCTGGATCGACTCGATCAGGCCATCGCCAGCTCCAAGCGCCGCGGGTCGCGATCGGGGCTGCTTTGCGTAGATCTCGACGATTTCAAGGCACTCAACGACACACACGGTCATCCCTTCGGCGACAAGGTCCTACAACTCGCGGCAGAGCGCATGCTTGCGGCGGTACGCGAGACGGACACGGTCAGTCGCCAAGGAGGCGACGAATTTCTCATCCTGCTGGCGGAACTGAGTCAGGTGGCGGATGCCCCCAGGGTGGCCGACGCACTGCTCGCGTCGATAGCGGTGCCGGCGCAGATCGACGGCCAAGTCGTAAATCTGACAGCGAGCCTGGGGATGGCCCTCTATCCCGACGACGGCGAGGATGCGACAGCCCTGCTCGGAAAGGCCGACGCTGCGCTGTCCGAAGCGAGGCACCGACGTTCGAGTCGCATGGCGGCGGCCGAGAAGCATGCGGTGGCCGACATGGAAGCGCCCGCATCGCCGGGGGACACCCATCCGGTCGTGATCCAGCGGCGCAACGACGATCTGCGCGAGGCGAACGAGAAACTGATCCTGGCTGCGCTCTCGGCGCAGGAACTGCGGGAGGCCGCTGAACTGGCCCATCGTCGACAGAGTGCGGTCCTGGCAGCAGTTGCGGAGGAGCTGAGCAATCCGCAGGCACCCATCCGCATTGCGACCGCCATGCTGGGGTGGGTATCTCCAGAGGAACCGGTGCTGCCGCGGGTGCAAGGCATACTCGAAGAGCAGCTGTCGCACATGTCGCAGCTCATCGGCAACGTGGTCGGGACTTCGGAACTCGAACCTCGCGGGCTCGATCCCCACCGACACTGGGTGGATTTCAATGCGGTCATCGACGCCGCTGTCGCAAGCGAAAGGGCGATGATGGATGCCCGTGAACAGCAATTTTCCGTCGAGCTGCCCGCGGGTCGGCTGGATGTCGTTGGCGATGCGGCAATGCTTGAACTCGTCGTCCGCAATCTGCTTCACAATGCATCCAAGCATACCAACGACGGTGGGCGCATTGTCCTTTCGATTGCCAAGAGCGACGACGCCCTCACGCTGACGGTCAGCGACAACGGGATCGGGATCACTCCCTCGATTCTCCCGTACATCTATGCGCCGTTCGTGCAGGATACCCAGGCGCTAGGCTTCAATGGTATCGGCCTGGGGATCGGACTCACGGTCGTGAGAACCCTGGTCAGGGCGCATGGCGGCACGCTTTCGGCGCACAGCTCGGGAGCCAGGCAGGGCAGCCGGTTCGTGGTCACCCTGCCCATGACTGCCCGCGAGCCCGGTGCGGCCGATGCGGGCACCCCGCCCCTCGGCTCAGGGATGGGGGAGTAAATCCGCATGTGCAAGCTATTGGTGCCCCCTCGAGCCGATCCGTTGCCGATCGAACACGCGAAACGCAAGCGCTCCCGGCACTCGACCCCCGCGACCGCGCCGGACCCGATGCACAATCGTCTACTTGCATTCATCGGGGCGTTGGATGACGTGGGATGGCGCTCCCGTCTCGAACCTGTCGTCATGCCGCTCGGTCAGGTCTTGCAGGAATCCGGCATTGCCCTGACGCACGCGTACTTCCCCACCTCGGCCATCGTGTCCCTGCTCTATCTTACCGACAACGGTGATTGCGGCAGCATCGCGGTGATCGGGAATGAAGGTGTGGTGGGCATCCCCCTCATCATGGGGGGAAGTTCGACGCCCAGTCGGGCCGTGGTGCAAAACGCAGGCGAGGGCTTTCGCATGTCTGCTGCCGCGTTCCGCGAGGGCTTCGCGAAGTCCGAGCCGATCAGACGCACTCTGCTGCTATACACCCAGGCACTGATCGCACAAGTGGCGCAGACAGCGGTGTGCAACCGCCACCATACGATCCCGCAGCAGTTGTGTCGCTGGCTCTTGCTAAGCCTGGATCGCCTGCGCAGCAACGAAATCGTCGTCACGCAGGAACTCGTTGCGCAGACGCTCGGCGTGCGCCGGGAGGGTGTGACGCAAGCCGCGCTCACCCTGCAACGTGCCGGGCTGATCAGCTATCGGCGGGGCCGCATCATCGTGCTGGATCGAGCCCAGCTCCAGGCGAGAAGTTGCGAATGCTATGCCGCGGTCCGGACGGAATACGAGCGTCTCCTGCCCCTTGCAGGACGCTCCTGAGGACGGCGCTTAAGGTGCGTGAACGAATTCGGACGCGAGCCTGGATCGCCGAACGTCCATGATGCCCGAGGCGGCCGCTGTGAGACGGCCGCTGCGCTTCCCGATGCGGCTCTTCGTTGAAACGCCGAGCGACGCAGTGCGCGAAAGACCTGTCGTCATGACGCGGTGTCTGCGGCCGAGCCATGGCGGGGAAACGTCGCCGTGAATTTGCTGCCTCGCGTCGGCCCCGCGCTTTCCGCCGTGATTGTGCCGCCATGCGACTGAACCAACTCCCGCACCACAGCCAGGCCTACGCCGAGCCCGCGCGAGGCGACGGGGCCCTCTTGTGCGCCCTGTGCGAACAATTCAAATATGTGCGGGAGGGCATCGCTGCTTATGCCGATGCCGTTGTCGCAGACGCTGGCCTCGACGTGGTCTGCCCGCGATAACGCGGTGACGACGATCGACCCGCCGACGGGGGTGTACTTGCAAGCGTTGTCGAGCAGATTGACGAGTATCTGTCTGACCCTATCAGGGTCGGCATCGATGAACAACACGCCCAAAGGGGCGCTCACAGTGAGCTTCTGGCTGCGCAGTTCCATGGCTGGGAGGCAGGACGCAACTGCTTGGCCGACAATCTCCGACAGGTCCACGAGGCGGCGTTCGAGACGGAACTTCCCGGTACTGGCGCGCGAAGCATCGAGAAGGTCTTCGATCAATCGAGCCAATTGTGTGCTGTTGCGGTGGATCACCGCCTGCAGCCGGGTCAGGAGCGGCGGATCGATGGAGCGAGCGCCTCCAAGCACATCCGAAGCCGACTGAATCGGCGCGAGACCATTGCGCATTTCGTGGGCCAGTATCGTCAATGCCTTGAGTTGGCGCTGCAGCGTCGATTCGGCAGCCAAGCGCTTATCCTGTGCCGCCAGCACAGCAAGCAGCAGCTCCTGGTTGACTTCGCGTAGATCGCGATCAGCGGTGCCGGGATCGCTGGCGTTGCGCTTGGTAGGCATATCAGCCCGGATCAGCTTCAATCGCGACAGGGAAGGCATCTCGCGGAAGCTTGCCGAAGAAACACGCGGAACATTCATTGTTGGATCCATCCTTGGCTCCCTCGATGCAGTGACTGCGCAAGCCGTCGCTCACCGTGGCGTTGTCGTGGTCTCGTGAAAACTCCGTGCCGTCGGAATCAGATGCTGCCGATCCATGGTTCGCGGGTGCCTTCCGATGAGCAACCGGGTAATGCCGATGTGTGGCTGCAGTGCGAATCGCTTCACCTTCCGATGCCCAAAGGAGGAGGGCTCGATGAAAGTTCTTCAAGGCCGTCACGAGGATCGCACGGCCTGCGTTATCGAGGAACTGCATTCTCCAATCTGCCATCCGCGAACGGCCGTACGTCAGAACAGGGCGGATCGGTCAGTATCCGTCCACTTGAATGTCATTTCTCGTGAAGCGCTCAAGCGAATCGTGACGAATGATCTTCCGCCGAGCGACGAACCATGGCAAGGATGCGCCGTGAAGACCTGTCGAGTCCGTGCGTAAGCGCACGAAAGTGGTCGGATCGCTGAACTCTGCGGGGGCCATCGATGTTGTCGTCGCGCGTCGAATCCCGAATCCCCCGCTGCCCGAGTTCGAATAGCCCTTGGGGCGGAGGCAAGTGTCCGACGGAAACCCCCGGGATGCGGATGAAAGTCGACCCAGCTGCTGCGATTGGCGCCGCCCTCTTCGAACATGAGTTCGTTCGCGAATGGCTTCGTGCGCTCGATCAAGAAATGATTCGTGCGGTCGATCCGCTTCGGCCAGGCGTCGCTGTGTCAGGTGATCGCGAGGCCATGGTCCTATTCACAAAGGACAGGGAAGCCCTCGGGATTCTTGCGCGATTGATCTCCAGAGAAGGCGGAGAGAACTATCGCAATGTCATGAATCCAAGCACCTTCGTTTGGCCGTAGGGCTCTCTGGTCAGGCTGCCAAGCTGAGCGGACCTTTGTGCCGCAATCCAGATGGTATGGCCGTTTGTGTCTGCTTGCTCACCGACCGACGTTGTCGGCAGGCCTATCGTGGCTGCGCAAACTGTGCGGACTGTGCTTCCAGGTCCAGCCACAGTGATGCGCACACCAGATCATCATCAACCTAAGGAACTGGGCCATGAAACGCTTATCAGTAGTCTGCTTGCTCGCCTTCGCGGCTGTTGCTCCCGTGCTAGCCAATATCATCCCGGTCACCACGTCGATCGTGGAAACTTCCCCAGGAGTTTATGCCTGGACCTACAACCTGCAGTTGTCCAGCGATCAGAACGTCAACTCCGGTGCCGCACCGAGTGTGAATCCGGTGCCGGCCGTCAACGAGAACAGAGGTGGTTTCCTGACGATCTATGGTTTCGGCGGGTACATCAGCGGCAGTTGCTCGAGCCCAGTCGGCTGGACCTGTACGTCCCAGCTCATCGGCTTCACGCCGGCGACCGTCTTGCCGGCGTCGGACGAGGCCACGCTGTTGAATATCACTTGGTCTTACACCACGGGCGATGTGATCGGCGGGCAACCGGACGGGAAGAATCTGGGGGACTTCTTTCTGCTGTCGACGTTCAGTGAACCGGGGCTGGTCGCTTATACGGCACGCGGTATCGCCAATGGAGGCCCCCCGAGTGGACACGATCGCCGACAACGTAGGCAGCACGCAGGGTCCGTTGTTACAACCCACGGTGATCCCGATCACTTCGTCCCTGCTGCTGACCGGGCTCGGGCTGACGATGTTGGGCGTGGTCCGCCAACGGAAGAAGCCCGTCTGATCGTAGCGGCGAGCCGCCCGTACATGCCAGCCTGGCCACGGCCGGCATGTACGACGGCTTCCGCCGCTGCGTTCGCGCTGATCCCTAGATTGGGGCGGCCTCCGAAGGTCGGGGTTGCGCGCAAGCGCCAGTGCGCATCCCGCGAAGCCGGCATTGCTGCGGAGCCGCCACAAGGTGGTCCGCATCCTGATGCAGCAGAGCGTTACCGACGATAGAGAACGGGTACGACGTTTGCGTAACGCGAGCATCGACGGCCGGCTGAAGGAGTGCCAGTCAGTCGGTTCTGCAGCGCACAGACGTGATCAGCGGCGAGGCGTTACTTTCAAAAGAATCGAATGTCTCTCCAATGAAGCGCTTGCACCAGTGGCGGACTGCATGCTTGCGAGTCCGGATCAGTGGCAAGGGCCAGGTCGATCGATGGCGCGCGCATCATGCGATCGCCATCAATGGAAAGGAGCGAGCATGATCACGATCCGAGTCAGGTCGAATCCGGTTTCGGAGCCAGGTCGTGGCAAGAGTCCTGCCGAGGTCTGGAATACAAGCGCAGAGAACACCGCAGCGGCGGCAGTGTCCGCGAATGATTGACCGGCGGCTCGAATCCGATGCTCCGAAGCTCGGTGTGGTGGTTTCGGTGCGCGGCAGCGTCGTGGACGTGCGGTTCGAGTCGGACTTGCCTGCGATCTACACTGTGTTGCGCATGGGCGCGGAAAGGCAGATTGTCGTCGAGGTGCTGGCGCAGCTCGATGCTCGTCAGGTGCGCGGGATCGCATTGACGCCGACCCAGGGTCTGGCGCGCGGCATGGTGGTCGAGAACACCGGCAGGCCGCTACAGGTTCCGGTGGGCACGAATACGCTCTCGCGCATGTTCGACGTATTCGGCAATGTCATCGATCGCGAGGCGGATTTGGTCGATGTCGAGTGGCGGTCGGTGCATAGGTCGCCGCCACCGCTGGCGCGGCGGTCGACAAAGGCCGAGGTTTTCGAGACCGGCATCAAGGTCATCGATGTGTTGGTGCCCCTGGAGCGCGGCGGCAAAGCAGGGTTGTTCGGTGGAGCCGGTGTGGGCAAGACGGTGTTGCTCACCGAAATGATCCACAACATGATCGGCCAGCACGAAGGGGTCAGCATGTTCTGCGGCATCGGCGAACGCAGCCGCGAAGGCGAGGAACTCTATCGGGAGATGAAGGCAGCCGGCGTGTTGCCTAACATGGTGATGGTCTTCGGTCAGATGAACGAGCCGCCGGGTGCGCGCTTCCGTGTCGGCCATGCGGCGTTGACCATGGCCGAGTATTTCCGCGACGATGAGCGTCGCGACGTTCTGCTTCTCATCGACAACGTCTTTCGCTTCATCCAGGCCGGGATGGAAGTCTCCGGCCTGATGGGCCAGATGCCGTCGCGCCTGGGTTACCAGCCGACCCTGGGCACCGAGCTTTCGGCCTTGGAGGAGCGCATTGCCAACACCGACAAAGGCGCCATCACCTCGATCCAGGCGGTGTACGTGCCCGCGGACGATTTCACCGATCCCGCGGCGGTGCACACGTTCTCGCATCTCTCCGCGTCCATCGTGTTGTCCCGCAAGCGCGCGAGTGAGGGCCTGTATCCGGCGATCGACCCGCTGCAATCGAGCTCCAAGATGGCTACGCCGGGCGTCGTCGGCCCGCGTCACTATGCTCTGGCCCAGGAGATCCGCCGCACCTTGGCGCAATATGCAGAGCTCAAGGATGTCATTGCCATGCTCGGTCTGGAGCAGCTAGCTCGGGAGGATCGCAAGGTGGTTGCACGCGCCCGCCGGCTGGAGCGCTTTCTCACCCAGCCCTTCTTCACCACCGGGCAGTTCACGGGTATCGAGGGCAAGCTGGTCAGCTTGGAGGACGCGCTGGACGGCTGCGAGCGCATCTTGCGCGATGAGTTCGAGGACACGCCGGAGAGCGCGCTCTACATGATCGGTGCGATCAGCGAATCGAGGCAGAAATCACCGGCCGGAGCCGAGGACGAGCATGCCGCAGACACGCATGAATCTTAAGGTGCTGCTGCCCTTTCAGGTCTTCGCCGAGGAAACCGGCGTGTCGCGCATCGTCGCCGAGACGAGCGCAGGCGCGTTCGGCCTGTTGCCGCGCCGTCTCGATTGCGTCGCTGCGCTGGTGCCGGGCATCCTGCTCTACGAAACCGAAGCCGGGGGAGAGGTTGTTTTGGCCGTGGCTGACGGCGTGCTGGTCAAGACCGGCCCCGATGTGCTGGTATCCGTGCGGCGCGCTTTGCGTGGTGCCGACCTCGGCCAACTTCGGGGTGCGGTAACGCAAGAGTTTCTGAGCATGACCGAGCATGAGCAGACCGTGCGTTCGGTCATGGCCAAGCTGGAATCGGGCTTCGTGCGCCGCTTCGAGGCCTTTCGCCATGAGTGACGCGCCGAAGCCGCCCGTGCACGACGACCTCGACCTCGCCGACCAGGTCGGTGCCAAGGCGGCGCGCAAACTGAGGGCGCGCCGGCATCGCACCGCCGGCATCTGGTTCGGACTCGGCATGATGGGGCTGATCGGCTGGTCGGTGGCCATCCCGACACTGCTCGGTGCTGCGCTCGGGCTGTGGCTGGATGGGCGCTATCCGGGTGGCCGCTCCTGGACGCTGACGCTACTGGTGGCTGGGCTGACGATCGGCTGTTTCAACGCCTGGCGTTGGATCACCAAGGAGGATCAGGCCATGCGTGACGAGCAGCACGGTGACGGCGATGAATGAAGCTCTGGGGCTGGTCCTGGCAGGAGTGACGGGCTTGATGCTCGGCGTGATTTTCTTCGGCGGTCTATGGTGGACAGTGCGCAGGGGCACGGCATCGTCGCGTCCCGCGGTTTGGTTTGTCGGCAGCTTCGTGGTGCGCACCATCGTCGTGTTGGCCGGCGTGTATTTCGTCGCCGGCGAGTCGTGGCAGCGGCTCCTGCTGTCTCTGCTGGGATTCCTGGTCGCGCGAATGCTTGTGACCCGCCTCAGTCCGCCACCGAGCGTTCCGTTCACTCGCGCGGAGGTGCGACATGCGCCTTAGTCCAGATGAAATGATCTTTTGGCAAGACGGCTTCGCGAAGCTCAACGCCACCATCTTGTTCACCTGGGGCTTGATGTTCGTGCTTGCCGTGGGCGCGAAACTGATCACGCGCAAGCTCTCCAGGGACCTCCAGCGGTCTCGTTGGCAGAATCTGCTGGAGATCGTGGTCACCGGGATCGAGAAGCAGATCGAGGAAGTCGGGCTGAGCCAGCCGCGCAAATTTCTTGCCTTCATCGGCACCATCTTTCTGTTCATCGCCGCAGCCGCCCTGTGCACCGTCATTCCCGGCTATCAAGCACCCACAGGGTCGCTTTCGACGACGGTAGCACTTGCGTTGTGCGTCATGGTGGCTGTGCCTGTGTTCGGTATCGCCGAACAGGGCCTGGGCGGCTACCTCAAGTCGTACGTGAGTCCGACCTTCATCATGTTGCCGTTCAACATCATCAGCGAGGTGTCCCGCACGCTGGCGCTGGCGGTGCGGTTGTTCGGCAACATGATGAGCGGGGCGATGATCATCGGCATCCTGCTGGCCATCACGCCCTTCATCTTTCCCATCGTCATGACGCTGCTGGGGTTGCTCACCGGCATGGTGCAGGCCTACATCTTCAGCATTCTGGCTGCGGTTTACATCTCGGCCGCCACGCGGACGCATCGCCCCAAGCCGACGCCCGAAGTGGCATCCGGGACGATTCCCGAAAATTGAGGCAACCCACGGAAGGACGAACTCATGGATAGCGCAACTCTCATTGCCGTAGCCTCGATTATCACTGCCGGCATCACCACGGCTTTCGGCACCATGGCGCCAGCGCTAGGCGAGGGCCGCGCGGTCGCCACGGCACTGACTTCGCTGGCGCAGCAGCCGGACGCCTCGGCCACCATCACGCGGACACTGTTCGTCGGCCTGGCGATGATCGAGTCCACGGCCATCTACTGCTTCGTGGTGTCGATGATTCTGATATTCGCCAATCCGTTCTGGAACGCCGTCGTCGCCCAGTCCGCGGGAAAGTGAGCGATGCTGATCGATTGGTTCACGGTCGGTGCGCAGGTGGTCAACTTCCTCATCCTGGTTTGGCTGCTGCGACGCTTTCTCTACGGACCGATCCTCGATGCGATCGATGCGCGAGAGGCGCGAATCGCCGCCGAACTCGCGGATGCGCAGGCGAAGCAGGCGCAGGCGCAATCGGAGCGCGATCTGTTCGCGCGCAAGAACGAGGTGTTCGACCAACAGCACGCGGAGCGCTTGGGGCAGGCAAAGGAGCAAGTCAGAGCCGAACACAGGCGGCTCATGAACGAAGCTCGACAGGCCGCCGACGACATGCACAGACAACGTCGGGAGGCCCTGGAGCGCGAACAACGGGATCTGAACGACGAAATCACGCGGCTGGCACGCAAGGAGGTGTTCGCCATCGCGCGCAAGACCCTTGGAGATCTTGCGGATTCCAGTCTCGAAGAGCGCATGGGCAAGGTGTTCACGTGCCGCTTGCGGGATCTGCGCGGGCCGGTGAAGGAAGGCCTCGCCGCAGCACTGCGAACCGGAGCCGAACCGGCTCGGGTGCGCAGCACCTTCGAGCTGCCCGAGTCGCAACGCATCGCGATACAGGCGGCGATCAACGAAATTGCCACTGCCGATGTCCGCATCCGGTTCGAAGCGGCGCCGGCGTTGGTGAGCGGGATCGAACTCAGCGCGAATGGGCAGAAGGTGGCCTGGAGCATCGCCGATTACCTCTCCACGCTGGAGCGGCGCATTGGGGAATCGCTAAAGCCGCCCTCCGGTCCAGAGCCGGAAAGCCCATGAGCGCGACAACCGCGACCCTGCAGCAGGTTTTCGCACGCGCGTTCTCCGACATCGGCAGGACGACCGAAGCCTTCATGCCGCAACTGTGCCTGCGCGAAGTCGGCACGATCAGCAGTGTGTCCACCGGTATTGCCCGTGTCGTCGGTCTTCCTGGTGTGGGCTGCGACGAACTGGTGAAGTTTCCCGGCGACGTGTTCGGCATCGCGTTCAACGTGGATGCGGACGAAGTCGGCGTCGTGCTGCTCGGCCAATATTGGCATCTGCATGCCGGTGATGAGGTCGAGCGCACCGGGCGCGTCATGGACGTGGCGGTGGGGGCGGGCTTGCTGGGCCGCGTGATCGATCCGCTCGGCCGGCCACTCGACGGCAATGGCCGCATTTTGTTGAACGAGCGATGGCCCATTGAACGTCCCGCCACGCCGATCATGGACCGCGCGCCGATCACTGCGCCGCTGCAGACCGGCATCAAGGTCATCGATGCGCTGATCCCCATCGGGCGGGGCCAGCGGGAACTGATTCTGGGTGATCGGCAGACCGGCAAGACAGCCATTGCCATCGATACCATCCTAAATCAGCGTGGCAAGGATGTCGTTTGCGTCTACTGCGCCATCGGTCAGCGCTCAGCCGGCGTGGCCAAGGTCGTAGCCACCTTGAGTGAGAAGGGGGCGCTCGATTACACGGTGGTGGTGGTTACCGAGGGCAGCGATCCCCCAGGCCTCACCTATGTTGCGCCCTATGCTGCGACCAGCATCGCCGAGCACTTCATGGAAGCGGGTCGCGACGTGCTCATCGTTTACGACGATCTCACCCATCACGCCCGCGCCTATCGCGAGTTGTCCCTGCTTTTGCGCCGACCACCGGGACGCGAGGCGTTTCCAGGCGACATCTTCTACATCCATTCGCGGCTGCTGGAACGGTCGACGCATCTGAGCGAGGAACGCGGCGGCGGGTCGCTGACCGCCCTGCCCGTCATTGAAACCGAGGGACAGAACATCTCGGCCTACATTCCGACCAACTTGATTTCGATCACCGATGGTCAGATCTATCTGTCACCGTCGCTGTTCGGATTGGGCGTGCTGCCCGCTGTCGATGTGGGCCAGTCCGTGTCGCGCGTCGGTGGCAAGGCGCAGCGTGCTGCCTACCGTCGGGTGGCAGGCGATCTCAAGCTGGCCTACGCGCAGTTCGAGGAGCTCGAGACGTTCGCTCGCTTCGGCGCTCGTCTGGATGACGACACCCGCAAGAGCATCGACCATGGACGGCGCATCCGGGCCTGCCTCAAGCAGCCGGAGTTCGCTCCGGTCTCGGTGCCCGAGCAGATCGCCGTGCTGCTCGCGTTGACTGCGAGGCTGTTCGACGCGGTGCCGCTCGACCGACTGGTGGCCGCCGAGAAGGCGGTGCAACAAGCCGCCGCTCACATACCGGAGGAGGTGAGTGCACGATTCGAGCGCGGCGAAAAACTGAGCAACGACGATCGGGCCATCATCGTGGAGATCGGCCGCGTCGCGCTCGAAGATTTCTCGACAGACGAAGCGGTCAATTCGGTGCGCGCACAGGCGTCGGGTGCCGGGGTCGAGCCCGCGCCCGCCGACATCAGGGATTCTTGACGAACTTGCCACAGCACATGCTCCCGACATGAGCGACACCACAGCGAGCCTGCGGCGCAAGATCGGCAGCGCCGGCGACCTGCAATCGGTCGTGCGCACGATGAAGACCCTGGCTGCCTCGAACATTGGTCAGTACGAGCAATCCGTAAGAGCCTTGGGTGACTACTATCGGAGCGTGGAGCTGGGCTTGAGCATCTGCTTCCGGAAGAACGCGGCGGCGTCGATGAAGGCAAGCCCTGAACGCCCCGATGCCAAGGCCGTCAGCGCTGTCGTGTTCGGCTCGGATCAGGGGCTGGTCGGTGGCTTCAACGACACGGTGGCCGATTTCGCGTTGAAGGTCATTGCACAGTGGCCGGGCACTGCGCGGGTGTGGGCGGTCGGCGAACGGGTGCATGGGCGCCTTGCGGACGCTGGTCTCGCGCTGGCAGGACTCCATGGCGTGCCGACCTCCGTCCAGACCATCACGCCACTGGTCGGACGGATTCTCGTGCAGAGCGAGGCAGGCCAGCAACAGGACGAGTTCGGCGAGCTCCATCTCTTCTACAATCGTCCCACCACAGGCGCGATCTATGCGCCGGTCCAGCAGCGGCTGCTGCCCTTGGATGAAGCCTGGCGACGCAATCTCGTCGAACTGCCTTGGCCGACGGGAAATCTGCCCGAAATGCTCGGTGACGAGATCGTGACCCTGCGGGCGCTGATCCGCGAGTATCTGTTCGTTTCGCTGTTCAGGGCTTGCGCCGAGTCTCTGGCGAGCGAGAACGCCAGCCGTCTGGCGGCGATGCAGCGCGCGGACAAGAACATCGAAGATCTGCTGCAGGATCTCAACGGAACCTTCCACCGGCTGCGTCAGAGCGGTATCGACGCGGAACTGTTCGACATCGTCTCCGGCTTCGACGCACTGACGGGGCCAGCGCAGACCTAAACAGGAAGCAGACCGACACCGTGAGATCACTGCTGCACAAGTATTGGGACATACTCCATTCCAGCTTCTGGTTCCTGCCTTCACTCATGGTGGTCGGGGCGATCGCGCTGGCCGTGGCAACGATCGCCGTGGACGAGGCGGCGACCGATGGATGGCTGCAAGCCCTGGGTTGGGCTTACACCGGGGGCGCGGAAGGGGCGAGTTCCGTGCTGGGAGCCATCGCCGGCTCGATGATCACGATCGCAGGCGTCGTCTTTTCCATGACGCTGGTCGCCTTGTCGCTCGCTTCGTCGCAGCTGGGCCCTCGCCTGCTGCGCAATTACATGCGCGACACCACGACCCAAATGGTGCTCGGCACGTTCGTCTCGACGTTCGTTTACTGCCTGCTGGTACTGCGCACGATCCGGCGGGCCGACGAGATCGCGTTCGTCCCCCATCTATCGGTGAACATCGGGGTGCTGCTCGCGCTCGCCAGCGTGGTGGTGTTGATCTATTTCATCCATCACGTCTCCATGTCCATGCAGGCCGACCAGGTCGTCGCGCGCGTCGGCCAGGAACTGGCCGCAGAGATCGATCGCTTGTTTCCTGAGCCGATCGGCGAGGGGCGCGACCTGGCCGGGATCCAGTCTGCCGAAACCGGCATTCCCGAGTCGTTCGATCGCGAGGCGCGGCCGGTTCTCGCGGGCGGCGACGGCTATCTGCAGCACATCGATGCGAATGCGCTCATGGCGCTGGCCACGCAAGCGGACGTGCTGCTCCGGCTGGAACGGCGGCCAGGACAATATGTGGTCAGCGGCCGTCCACTGGTGATGGTGTGGCCAGGCGAGCGTGTCAACGACGAGTTTGCAGCTCAGGTGAACGATGCCTTCGCACTGGGAGATCAGCGAACCTCGGCACAGGATGTCGAGTATGCCATCCATCAACTGGTCGAGATCGCCGTCCGCGCCCTCTCGCCCGGCATCAACGATCCGTTCACGGCGGTCGCGTGTGTGGACCGATTGGGGTCCGCGTTGTCCCGCTTGGCGCAGCGCAGGATGCCTTCGACCTATCGCAGCGACGAGCAGCAGCGACTGCGCGTGCTGGGGGCACCTGTCACGTTCCCGGAGATCGTCGATGCGGCGTTCAACCAGATACGGCAATGCGCACGCCCGAGCGCGGCGGTGACCATTCGCCTGCTGGAAACGATCGCCCTGGTGGCGGAGGCCGTGCATCGAACGGCAGACCGGGCCGCGCTGCGGCGACACGCGCAGATGATCGTTCGGGGAGCGCGAGAAGGCTTGCCGGAAGAGGAAGACCGACGGGTGGTGGAAGACCGCTTCGCAATCGCGACGAGGGCGCTGGAACAGTCGCAGACATCTCGACCCTGAACCGGATGTTCGTGCTTGCGCGTCTGGTGCGCACAGCAAGCGCACGGTTCGTCATCGAAAGGAATGGTCGTGCACGAATCGCGAACAAGCGCCAAGCGTGAGCAGTCGCCACCGGAAGAAATCGCGAACGCGATCAGCCATGGCACGGGCTTGGTGGCCGTGCTCGTCGGCACTCCGTTTCTCATCATGCAAGCGACGCGGAGTGGCGACGCGGGATTCATCGTCGGCACGAGCATCTTTTGCGCGACCGCGATACTCCTGTACCTGGGTTCGACCCTCTACCACGCGCTACCGATGGGCAAGGCCAAGCGCGTGTTTCGAGCCATCGAGCATTCCGCCATTTTCCTATTGATCGCGGGTACGTATACGCCTTTCACACTGGGGGTGCTGCGTGGCGTTTGGGGCTGGACCCTGCTCGGGCTCGTTTGGACTCTCGCCGCGGCCGGCGTGGCGCTTAAGACCTTAGAGAGGTCGCCCCATCCCATCGTTTCCACCTGCCTCTACCTCTTCATGGGGTGGGTCATCGTGATCGCAGTCGATCCGTTGATCGAGCGGGTGCCTGCAGCAGGCTTGGCCTGGCTGATTGCAGGGGGCTTGTCCTACACGGTGGGGGTGGCTTTCTTTGCGACCGATTCGCGGTTGCAGTACGGGCATCTGATCTGGCATCTGTTCGTCCTGGCCGGAACCACTTGTCATTTCTTTGCCGTGCTGTGGTATGCGGCCTGAGCTTGGCTGGCCGTTCCGGAGGTCGACGTAGCCTGGGTTTGCGTGGCGCTGCGCGGCGGTGTGAGTGACGATCGAACCAAGCGCTTGCGGCGGATGGTTCAGCCGCTGGGCCGAGAGACGTCGATCGAGCAGACGAACCCGAGCCGGTGGGCGTGCCAGGCTCGCCGGTTGCCCGAAGTTCACTCCGTCGCTTCAGCCAGCCAAGCCAGCGCGGCGCCACGGTCGCCGAAGATTCGGATGTCCAGGCCGCGGTTGCGGGCCGTCGTTTCCCAGAATCGGACTTCCGTCTGTGCGGACGCCAGGGCAGGCAGCAAGATCGCTTCCTTCGCGGTTCGGCCCATGGGGCTGTCCTGCACGATATTGGCGAGCAGATAGAGATCCATCGGGGAATGTCCGCCGCTCAAGCGGCTGCAATCGCCCAGGAAGAGGCTCGAGCCGCATTCGATGCCCATCCGTATCGTCTCGCGTGCTGCTTCTTCCAGTTCGTTCGGCGTGAGCGAGCCCAGATAGCGGGTTTCCACGATACACGGCTCGCTGTGCACGATGACTTGCCACGTCATTCTCGATTTTCCATGGGTGAGGTGCGCGCGCCCGATCTTCACAGAGTTCGACGCGCTGCGGTCGATTTCATTCTGGGTATTCAAACAGACGAGCGGCTGCGCTTTCAAGGGGCTGGCGGGCTTTTTGTCGATCTTCCGTCGTGCCGAGGCGTGGCTGGGCCCATGGGTCGGCATCGGGGGCAAGTCTGCCTGAGCTCGAGCATAGTCCAAGCTGCGGCACGCAGATCAAGGAGCCTGGTGGGTGGGTCGGCTGCGGTGCATCGGCAGACCTGGGATGCGTATCGCAATGTGTCAGGGGCGCGCTCGTGACGCGGCGATACAAAAGTGACGCGCATCGACATCCCGGGCTTACATGGGCTTGTTCCAATGGGCATCCGAAGCGGCCAGGAAGCGGCTGCGGACGCCTTGATATTCATCAACCGTGTCGAGACCCGGTGCGCCTAGCATCGAAGCCGACCATACGACAGAGCTGAACCATCATGAGCCTTATTCGGGCCGAGCAGCTGACCAAGAACTATGTCGCCGGGGATGTCGTGGTCAATGCGATCCAGGGTGTCGACTTCACCATCGAGCCGTCGTCCTTCGTATGCTTCGTCGGACCTTCCGGCAGCGGCAAGAGCACCTTGCTCAACATGATCGGCTGCCTGGACCGCCCCACCCAAGGGCGCCTGACGGTGCTCGATACCGATGTCGGTGCGCTCGACCGGACTGCGGCGGCCGAGTTTCGGGGGCAGCACATCGGTTTCGTATTCCAGGACTTCAATCTGCTGCCGGTGCTCACTGCCTACGAGAATGTCGAATACCCGCTCGTGATGGTGCAGCGATGGCCCATGGAGGCTCGTCGCAAGCGGGTGATGGAAATGCTCGAGGCTGTGGGGGTGGCCGATCAGGCGAACAAGTATCCGGCGCAACTCTCCGGTGGGCAAAAACAGCGGATCGCGGTGGCGCGCGCGCTGGTTGCAAGCTCGAAAGTCGTGCTCGCCGACGAGCCTACGGCGAACCTGGATCACGCCACGGCGATGCGGATCATCGACCTCATGAAGACGATGCGCAACGAACTCGGGACGACGTTCGTGTTCTCCACCCACGACCCGAAGATCATGGCCGAGGCCGAAACGACATTCACGCTCGAAGACGGGCGCGTGCTGCGCACCGGGCGCTGAGGGAGACGAGATGAGCAATGTACTCAAGATCGCGGGCCGCAACTTGCTGCGTTACCGGCGCAGGACGATGCTGACCTCGGCGCTGGTGGTGCTGGGCATCGTCGCGGTGATGGTGTTCGTCGCCGTGGCCGGATCGTTCAAGGCCATGATGGTCGGGCAGATCACGGACTCCATGCTCGGGCATGTGCAGGTGCACAGGCGCGGCTATGTGGCGTCGATCGAGAACCTGCCGGTCAACCTGAACATGCCGGCGGCCATGGTGGAGAAGGTGGGTGCCGCGCTGTCGGCGCAGCCGGACGTGGAAGCCTGGACGTCTCGCATCAAGTTCGGCGCGGGCTTCAGCAATTTCTCCGAGACGACCAATATTCGCATCGTCGGCATCGAGCCCGATCGTGAGGTGGCTGTCACGCCGCTGTCCACGGCCAGAGTGCGCGGTGCGCCCGGGGGCTCAGGGTTCCTGAACAAGGGCGAGATTCTCGTGCCGACGCTCCTCGCACGCGGGCTGTCGGTCAAGGTCGGCGACTCCGTGGTGCTCATTGCGACCAACAAGGACGGCTCGGTCAACGGCAAAACGTTCCTGGTGCGCGGCGAACTCGACAGCGTGACGGGGCCCGGCGGGCGTGACGGGTACATTCACATCGAGGATGCACGCGAGCTGCTGCGCATGAGTTCAGCCGAGGCGAGCGAAATCGCCATCCGGCTGAAGGATCCGCAGGCGACCGAGCGTGTCGCCGAGCAGCTGATCCCGGTGCTGGGGGCGGCGAAGAGCAGGGACCCGTCGGCGAAGAAGGACGGCGGCGCCGCGGGCATGGGTGTCGAAGTTCACGCCTGGCAGCGGCTGACGCCCTTTGCGAACATCGCGAGCATGATCGACATGATGACGCTGTTCATCAAGATCATGCTGGTGTCCATCGTGCTCATCAGCGTGATGAACGTGATGGTGATGGCCGTCTACGAGCGCATTCGGGAGATCGGCACGATTTCCGCGATCGGCACGCCGCCGCGCCGGGTGCTTTCCTTGTTCCTCGCCGAGGGCTTGATGCTCGGTGTGCTGGGCACGGTGGTCGGCACGGCGCTGAGCTTGGTGGTGATCTACGGCCTCAATGCGGCGAAGCTCACGTTCAACTTCGGCCAGCAACAAGGGCTCGTGCTGGCGCCATCGATCGGTGCGGCCGATGTCATAGGCATTTCGTTCATCGTGGTTCTGGTCGCCGTGCTGGCCAGCTTGCAGCCTGCGTGGAAGGCTTCCCGCATGGATCCCGTTCAGGCCTTGCGCCATGTCTGACCCTCATAAGTCCGTCCTCAGGAGTTTGCCCATGATCCGCTCGGTGTTCGCGCTCGCCGCTTTTCTGCTGGCTGCCGCCTCGGTCGCGGCCGGCATCGACGCCAACGAGATGTTGCGCAAGATCGATCGCAATCTCGAGCCGGCCTCGTACGAGATGTATCGCAAGCTCATCAACATCGAGCCCAACGGCACGAAGAAGGAGTTCGTGCTCTACTCGGTGAAGAAGGGCAGCGACAAGGTCATCGCCCTGTTCCTGGAGCCGGCATCCGACAAGGGACGCTCGACGCTGCGTCTGGGCGACAACATGTGGCTTTACATTCCCAACGTGGGCAAGCCGGTGCGCATCACCAGCTTGCAGTCGGTGATCGGCGGGGTGTTCAACAACGCCGACATTCTGCGGGTCGACTACGCTGTCGAATACGAGGCCAAGGTCGAAGAGGAACAGAAGGACGTCCTCGTGCTGATGCTGAAGGCCAGGACCGGCGAGGTTGCTTACGATCGGCTGAAGATGTGGGTCGATCGCAAGCTGCTGCTGCCGACCAAGATCGAGGCGTATGCCGCCAGCGGGATGCTGATCAAGACCCTGCACTTCAAGGAACTGAAGGATTTCGGGGGCGGCATTCGCAGGCCCGCGGTGGTCGAGACGGACAGTCCCCTGTACAAAGGTTACGTATCGGTGATGCTCTATTCGGGCATCAAGAAGCGGGATGTGCCGGACGAGGTCTTCACGCTGACGAACATGCACCGTGTCGAGGAGTTGCGCCGGTGAGAGTGGCCGCGGCGATCGTCGTCGCGGCGTTGACGTGCTCAGGGGCGGCGCTCGCTGCAGAGACCTACACGTTCGATGCGGCTCAGTTCGAAAAGAAGCCGTTCGAACTCGGCGGCTACCTCGAGCTGAAGGCGGATCATTTCGAGCTCAACCCCGACGGCGTGTTCTACGGATTGAACTTCGCCGGTCAGCCCAGGCGAGAGACGCTCGATCGTGCCACGGCGACGCTCAAGCTGACCGGCAAGGCGCGCGCGGGCGACTGGCTGGTGACAGCCCGCACGCATTCGGCACTGGATCGCGACCAGATTTCGCACGGCAGCGAGCATCGGTTCGACGAATTGCTGCTGTCCTGGAAACCGAACCCCGGCTTCACGCTCGACGCCGGCAAGGCTGTTCTGAAGTGGGGCAAGGGCTATGCGTGGAACCCGGTCGGCTTCGTCGAGCGGGCGAAGGATCCGAACGATCCGGAACTCGCGCGCGAGGGCTTCACCGTGCTCTCGGCCGACCTCGTGCGCACCTTCGACGGCCCGCTGCAGACGGTGGCCTTTACGCCGGTGATTCTGCCCGTTGAAGATGACATCAACCGCGACTACGGCAGGCACGGCCATGTCAATGTCGCCGCCAAGCTGTACGTGCTCTATCGCGATACGGACATCGACTTCTACGTGCTCGGTGGCGGCAGCCGGTCACGACGCTTGGGCATGGATTTCTCCCGCAATATCGGAACCAATCTCGAAGTGCACGGCGAATGGGCACGCGTGGCGGCGCAGGAGTCGGCAGTGGTCGATGCTGTCGGCAACGTCGGACGCCGCACCGAGCATGCGATCAGCTGGCTGCTCGGTTTGCGCTACCTGACGCAGAGGGAAACGACCTACATCCTCGAGGTGTACCGAAACGGCACGGGGTTCTCGCAGGGCGAGTACCAGAACTTCGTCGCGCTCGCGTCACGTGCCGTACGGGCCGGTCCGGCATCGGCGCTTTTCCAGCGGACACAGGCCGTTGCGCAAAGCTACGCCAGGCAAAGCCCCATGCGCAACTACCTCTACCTGCGTGTCAGTCAAAAGGAACCGTTCGAGGTCCTTTACCTGACGCCTTCGATCACGACCATCGTGAACCTCGATGACCGCAGCTACTCCATCGCGCCGGAGCTTGCCTATACGGGGAAGAACAACGTCGAACTGCGCGCTCGCGCAGTCTTTTTGGGAGGCAAGCCGGACACCGACTTCGGAGCGAAACAAAACGAGCGTAGGGTGGAAGCCTATGTTCGCTTTTTCTTCTGATCTGCCCGCCGCGCCGCAGACGAGTTGCCCGCGCTCGGCGCAGGAGCGCCGATGCCGCAGTCCGTCCGGTGCGCACCCGCAGTGCCCGTCGGGATCGGGGTCGCCGGCGGATCCGGTCCGGCTGAACCACTGCAGCAGGTCGGCAGTCACACTCCATCGGGGCCCACTGTGGCGCTCGTTCCATTTCGATAAGAAGCTGCCAATTCAAAGGAGACGCGATGCCATCCGCGCTGCACGACGATACCCATGCCCCGCTCGCCGCTGACGAACTGAACGCGCTGCACGCCTGGTGGCGGGCAGCGAACTACCTCGCGGTGGGCCAGATCTATCTCCTCGACAACCCCTTGTTGCGTGAACCGCTCGACGTCGAACACGTCAAGCCGCGTTTGGTCGGACACTGGGGCACCACGCCCGGGCTCAACTTCATCTATGCGCACTTGAACCGGGTGCTCGTCCGCGAGACCCAGTTCGACATGATCTACATCGCCGGTCCCGGGCACGGTGGGCCCGCGTTGACTGCGTGCGCTTGGCTCGAGGGTCGCTACAGCGAGTTGTATCCGCAGGTCTCGCAAGACGAAGCAGGCATGCGGCGGCTGTTCAAGCAATTCTCCTTCCCCGGGGGGATCGGCAGTCATGCGACGCCGGAGATTCCCGGGTCGATACACGAGGGAGGTGAACTCGGCTATGCGCTCGCGCATGCCTATGGCGCAGCCTTCGACAATCCGTCGCTGGTGGTAGCGTGCGTGGTGGGCGACGGCGAGGCCGAAACGGGCCCGCTCGCGGCGTCGTGGCATTCGAACAAGTTTCTCGATCCGGTCCGCGACGGTGTCGTGCTGCCTATCCTGCATCTGAACGGCTACAAGATCGCGAACCCCACGTTGCTCGCACGCATCCCGCGAGCCGAACTCGAAAGCCTCATGATCGGCTACGGCTATCGCCCACATTTCGTGGAGGGCGAGGATCCGATGCAGATGCACCAGGCGATGGCCGCCACGATGGATCGCGTCATGGGCGAGATCCGTGCGATTCAGGAAGCCGCGCGGTCGGGCAAGAATACACAGCGCCCGGCATGGCCGATGATCGTGCTGCGCTCGCCCAAGGGCTGGACAGGCCCGAAGTCGGTCGACGGCAAGAAGACCGAGGGCAGCTGGCGCTCGCATCAGGTGCCGCTGGCGCAGGTGAACACCAACGCCGCGCACAGGGCTCAGCTCGAGGACTGGCTCAAGAGCTATCGGCCCGAGGAACTTTTCGACGCGCATGGCAAACCGATGCCGGCGCTGCTCGCTCTGTCGCCCCGCGGCGAGCGGCGCATGAGCGCCAACCCGCATGCCAATGGCGGGCTCAAGCTGCACGATCTCGCGCTCCCCGACTTTCGTGACTATGCCGTGGAGGTGAAGTCGCCCGGTGGGGGCAAGGGCGAGGCGACACGGGTGCTCGGGGGCTATCTGCGCGACGTGATGCGGCTCAATCGCGAGCACGCCAATTTTCGCCTGTTCGGCCCGGACGAGGTTGCGTCGAATCGGCTGGATGCAGTCTTCGAGGAAACTCCGCGCGTGTGGCTGGCCGAAACCACACCCGAGGATGACAACCTCGGGCCTCATGGCCGCGTGATGGAGGTGCTGTCGGAGCATCTGTGTCAAGGGTGGCTCGAGGGCTACCTGCTCAGCGGTCGACACGGGCTCTTCACCTGCTACGAGGCATTCATCCACATCATCGACTCGATGTTCAATCAGCATGCAAAGTGGCTGAAGGTGGCGAGCGAGGTGCATTGGCGCAAGCCGGTCGCTTCGATGAACATCCTGCTGACCTCGCATGTCTGGCGCCAGGACCACAATGGCTTCTCGCATCAGGATCCCGGCTTCATCGATCATGTGGTCAACAAGAAGGCCGACACCATCCGGGTCTTCCTGCCCCCGGATGCCAACACGCTGCTCGCCGTGACCGATTGGTGCATGCGTTCACGCAACTTCGTGAACGTCATCATCGCGGGCAAACAGCCGCAGGCTCAGTGGCTCGACATGAGCTCGGCGGTCGAGCACTGCAAGCAGGGGATCGGCATATGGGCTTGGGCCAGCAACGATGCCGACGCAGAGCCTGATCTGGTGCTGGCCTGCGCGGGCGACGTGCCCACCTTGGAGGCGCTCGCTGCCGTGGGCATGCTGCGTGAGCTCGCGCCGACACTGCGTGTGCGCGTAGTCAATGTCGTCGATCTCATGACCTTGCAGCCGCAGGACGAGCATCCGCACGGGCTCTCCGATGCCCAATTCGATGCTCTCTTCACTAAGGACAAGCCGATTCTTTTCATCAACCACGGTTATCCGTGGCTGATCCATCGACTGACCTACCGGCGCACCAACCACGACAATCTCCACGTACGCGGCTACAAGGAGGAGGGAACGACCACCACGCCGTTCGACATGGCGGTGCGCAACGACATCGACCGCTTTCATATCCTGCTCGACGTGGTTCGTCGCGTACCTGCCGCTGCGCGCTATGCCGATGTGCTGACGAGCCATGCCCGTGGCAAGCTGGCGGAACACGGGGATTACATCGTCAAGCGCGGCGAAGACATGCCCGAAGTGAGGGACTGGCGTTGGCAGGGCGTCAGTGGCGCGGCGGGAGCCCAGGGCGGGGATTGACGCAGCCTGATGCGGCAAATCGAAGCGATGCTTACTTGCAGGCGTCCTGGGCGTGGTTCGCCGCGGGGTGATGCCAGCCGCCTTGGGGTGCCGCGACTGCATCTGCGGCATCCGGTCCCCAGGTGCCGGGGTCGTAGACGTGCACTGGGCCGGGTGCGCCGAGCACCGGCTCGATGACGCGCCAGGCGGCCTCCACCGCATCCTGCCGCGCGAACAGGGTCGCGTCGCCTTTCATGGCATCGCCCAGCAGGCGTTCATAGGCGCTCGCCTCGTTGTCGCGATCGCTGCAGAACTGCAGGCTCACGTCATCGCCGCGCATCGCGGTGCCGTGCGCCTTGACCCGGGCGTGGAGGTCGATGCGAACTTGGCCGGGGCCCAGTTCGAAGCGAAACTGGTTCTTTGCCGGTAGGGTCTCGGCGGCGCCGAAAAGATGCTGTGGCGGCTGGCGCAAGGTCACGCGCACGACGGTGGTGGTGATCGGCAGACGCTTGCCGGTGCGGATCAGGAACGGCACGCCCGCCCAGCGCCAGGAATCGACGAACAGACGCATGGCCGCGAAGGTTTCTACCTGGGAGTCTTTCGCGACGCCTTCTTCGGTCAGGTAACCGCGATACTGGCCGCGAAGCAAGTCGCGCTCTTCGAGCGGCCGAATGGCGCGCATGACCTTGGTTTTCTCGTCGCGGATCGCCTCGCTGTCCGCGCTCGTCGGGGGTTCCATGGCGAGCAGGGCGAGCACCTGGAGCAGATGGTTCTGCACCACGTCGCGCATCGCGCCGACCTGCTCGTAGAAATGGCCGCGGCCTTCGACGCCGAAGGTTTCGGCCATGTCGATCTGCACCGACTCGATGTAGTGTCGGTTCCAGATCGGCTCCATGAACGCGTTGGCGAAACGGAAGTAGAGCAGGTTCTGTACCGGCTCCTTGCCGAGGTAGTGGTCGATGCGAAATATCGCCGATTCGTCGAAATGCCGCCGCAGCAACTGGTTGAGTGTGTGCGCCGAGGCGAGGTCGCGGCCGAACGGCTTCTCGACGATGAGGCGGCCGTTCGCCGCGCATGGAATCGATGCAAGCCCCTCGATCACGTGCTCGAACGAGCCGGGAGGCACGGCCAGGTAGAAGAGCGGGTGGCGTGCTCGGCCCAGAGTCTTGCAGATCTGATCGTAGGTGGATTCATCGCTGTACTCTCCGCGCACGTAGTGCAACTGGGCAATGACCCGTGCCAGAACGCTCTGATCGTCCACGCCCGCATCCTTGAGGCTCGCGGCGACCTGACTGCGCAGCCTTTCGCCATCCCAGGGACTGCGCGCCACGCCGACGACCGGCATGTCGAGCATGTCGTGGATTGCCAAACCTGCCAGTGCGGGCAGAAGCTTCTTGTACGCGAGATCGCCGGTGATGCCGAAGATGACGATAGCGTCGGAGCGCGGTGGGCTCATGATGCCCTCTTCGGTGGCTCGACATGGCCCCCGAACTCATTGCGCAGCGCCGAGAGCAACTTGTCGGCGAAGGCGCTTTCGCCGCGGGAACTGAAGCGCGCGAACAAGGCTGCGCTCAGAACCGGCAGCGGGACGCCGGCCTCGACGCCGGCGTGTATGGTCCAGCGGCCTTCGCCGGAATCCGCCACGTGTCCCTCGAAGCCAGCGAGCGACGGATCGCTCTGCAGGGCTCGCGCCGCCAGATCGAGCAGCCAGGAGCGAACCACGCTGCCGCGCCGCCACAGTTCGGCGATTTCACCGATCTCGCTGTCGACGATTGCCTGAGAGGGGCCGCGGGCATGATGCAGCAAATTCATGCCTTCGGCATAGGCGGCCATGAGGCCGTATTCGATGCCGTTATGGACCATCTTGACGTAGTGGCCGGCGCCGATCGGGCCGCAGTGCAGATAACCTTCGTCGACGGTGCTGCCTGCCGTGCTGGCGGACGTGGGCGGGGTTGCGTCACGGCCGGGCGCCAGTGCGCGAAATATCGGGTCGAGGAAGCGCACCGTCTGCGGCTTTCCGCCGATCATCAGGCAGAAACCCTGCTCCAGCCCCCAGATCCCGCCGCTCGTGCCGACGTCCACGAATTCGATTTCGGCCGCGGCAAGCGATTCGCCTCGCCGAATGGAATCGAGGTAGCGAGAGTTACCGCCGTCGATGACGATGTCGCCGGGCGAGAGCAGGGGGCGCAGTTCGTCGAGCACGCTTTCGACAGCACCCGCCGGGACCATCAGCCATACCACGCGAGGCTGGGGCAGGGATTCTGCAAGAGATGCAAGCGAGGCAACCGGGAGCGCGCCTTCCGCCGCGAGTTCCGTCGCGGCTTCCGGCCTGGGGTCGTACACGGCGCAGTCATGGCCGGCGCGCAAGAGGCGGCGAGTCATGTTCGCCCCCATGCGTCCCAGCCCCAGCATTGCGAGCTTCATGCGGGGGGCTCCCTCGGTATGCGTGTGCGCCTTCCCCGGCATCGCAAGGCCGGGGAAGGCGCGGGTCAATCCACCGGTTTGGTGGCCGGCCGAGCGTCCTGCTTCGTGCGCAAGGCGGGGGTCAGATGCGGCGCCATGATCTGCACGAGTTGCCCGAACACCTTGGGATTGCCCGCACAAACGTTGCCCGTCTCCATGTAGCTGTCGTTGCCTTCGAGATCGCCGACCAGCCCGCCGGCCTCGAGAATGAGCAGGGCCCCCGCCGCGATGTCCCACGGGGAGAGGCCGAATTCCCAAAAGCCGTCCAGCCTGCCGGCTGCGACATAGGCCAGATCGAGCGAGGCCGCACCGGGACGTCGCACGCCGGGCGTCTTTTGCAGCACGTCGCGCAAGATCCCCAGATAGGCGTCGAGGTGAGTGAACTGCTTGAACGGCAGTCCGGTGCCGATCAGAGCTTCGCCCAAGCGGACTCGCCGTGACACCCGCAGGCGCGTCTCGTTGAGGAACGCGCCGCGTCCGCGGCTGGCGGTGAATAGGTCGTTGCGGGTCGGATCGTAGATCACGGCCTGGTTCAGCACGCCGCGGTGCATGAGCGCAATGGAGACCGCGTACTGGGGAAAGCCGTGGAGGAAGTTCGTGGTGCCGTCGAGCGGATCGATGATCCAGACGTATTCGGAGCGGCCGGTCGCGCCGCTTTCCTCTGCTAGAATCGCGTGGTCGGGGTAGGCGGTACGCAGCATCTCTACGATGCACCGCTCCGCCTCGTGGTCGACCTCGGAGACGAAGTCGTTCGCACTCTTGGTGCGAACCGTCAGCAAATCGAGGTTTCTCGTCGCGCGATTGATGATGCTTCCGGCTCTGCGCGCGGCTTTCACCGCGGTATTGAGCATGGGATGGATGGTGTTCACGTGTTCTCTTACTCGCGCTGGTGCAGCCTTACATTCTAGCAGGGCATCGACTCAAACCAGGAGTTCGGCGTGAATGAGTTCCAAGCGCTGCGCAACATCCGCGTGGTGTTGTGCGAGCCCAGTCACCCCGGCAATATCGGTGCGGCGGCCCGGGCGTTGAAGACGATGGGCCTCGGGCGCCTCGTTTTGGTCAATCCCAAGGCTTATCCTCATCCCGAGGCTGAAGCAAGGGCCTCCGGAGCGCTGGATGTGCTCGGCAATGCACAATGTTTTCCCGATCTCGATGCGGCGCTGGCAGGGACGCTCTTCGTCGGCGGGCTGAGTGCACGGCGCCGCGACCTGACCCCCGTGGTGACCGAGGTTCGAGCGGCCGCCCAGGAGTTCGTGGCGGCGGCCGGTCAGGGCGAGGTGGCCATCGTGTTCGGCACCGAGCGCAGCGGACTGAGCATCGAATCCTTAAGCCGCTGTCATCGCCTGGTGCGCATTCCCGCCAATCCTGAATATCCCTCGCTCAATCTTGCAGCCTCGGTGCAGATCATGGCTTACGAGTTGCGCTGCGCCTGCCTCGACGGGCAAGTCGACGGTCCGCAGGGCAGTGAAGAGCGGCCTGCGAGTCATGAAGAAGTGGAAGGCATGATTGCTCACCTGGAGCAGACCATGCGGTCCACCGGTTTCATCCATCCCGAGCGCCCGGGGCGGCTGGTGCAGCGCATGCGGCGCATGTTCGGGCGGGCTCGTCCGGAGACCGAAGAGATCGCCATACTGAGGGGCTTCTTCCATTCCGTGCTGGAGCAGCGCGAGCGATGAGGAGAACAATTGACGCCCGCGCTGCGCGTGCCGGTTACACTAAGCGCTCATTCCCCCGGTCGGTCGTTGCGTTCTGATCCTCCAGCCATGTTCAGTCGTCTTCGAGAAGATATCGCAGTTGTTTTCGAGCGCGACCCCGCTGCGCGCTCGACGTGGGAAGTGCTGACCTGCTATCCGGGGTTGCATGCGATTCTCATGCACAGGCTCGCGCACGCCCTCTGGGTGGCGGGTCTGAAGTGGTTGGCGCGCTTCGTATCGCATATCGGGCGCTGGTTGACCGGCATCGAGATTCATCCCGGAGCGACCATAGGTCGGCGGTTTTTCATCGACCACGGCATGGGCGTGGTGATCGGCGAGACGTCCGAAATCGGGGACGACTGCACCCTGTATCACGCGGTCACGCTCGGCGGCACGACATGGAACAAGGGCAAGCGACATCCGACCCTCGTGAACAATGTCGTGGTCGGGGCGGGAGCGAAGATTCTCGGCCCGATCACCGTCGGCAGCGGCGCCAAGGTCGGTTCGAACGCGGTAGTGGTCAAGGACGTGCCCGACGGCGCAACGGTGGTCGGCATTCCTGCGCGCGTGGTCGGAGGCGCCGAGGCGCCGGCCGACGGGTTTGCCGCTTACGCGGTGAGCCGCGACATGAACGACCCTGTGGTGCAGGCGCTGCACCGGCTGATCGATCATTCCAGTCATGCCGACAAGCGCATCGACGCCCTCGTCGCAGCGATAAAAGAGGCTGGAATCGCGATCGAGGAAGGCCCTGCCGAAGCTAAACCATTCGACGTGAACTACCTGAACAGAATTGTTGACTAATACGCTTGGGAAATCTATAGTTGACTGCGTTGATCAACTATAGCTCGGCGAGAGGACGACGCCTCCCGCCGCTCTCACCACAGACCCAAGCGAGGTGCTGCGATGCGACTGACGACCAAGGGACGGTTTGCCGTGACGGCCATGATGGACCTGGCGCTGCGCGGAGGCAGCGGGCCGGTCACGCTGGCCGAGATCAGCGGGCGACAAGGGATATCGCTTTCCTATCTGGAGCAGCTCTTCGGCAAGTTGCGTCGCCATGCCCTGGTCAGTAGCGTGCGCGGGCCCGGGGGCGGCTACCGGCTCGCCAAACCCATCCAAGACATCGCGGTGGCCGACATCATTTTGGCCGTGGACGAGCCGATCGACGCAACCCAGTGCGCCGGCAAAGAAAACTGCAAGGACGACCACAAGTGCCTCACTCACGACTTGTGGGCGAATCTCAATACCCACATCTTCAACTACCTGCGTTCGGTCACGCTGGCCGAGCTGGTTCGCAACCATCAGAACGCGGGCAGCGTATCGGTGATTCAGGTGGCCGAGCGCCGGCCTGGCACGTCGAGCACGGTACCTGCGTGAATCTCGGATAGTCGAACACAAAGAAGGATGACGACCATGGCGATCACACTTTCGGAAAGCGCTGCAAAGCACATCCAGAAGCAACTGGCCAAGCGCGGCCGAGGGATCGGCTTGCGTCTGGGGGTCAAGCGGGTGGGTTGTTCCGGATTCGCCTACACCATGGATTACGCAGATCAGGTGGAAGGCAACGATGTGACGTTCGATTCGCATGACGCGAAAGTGATCATCGATCGGGAAGCGCTCTCCTACCTCGACGGAACCTTCGTCGATTTCCGGCGCGAGGGCTTGTCAGAGTCGTTCAAGTTCGACAATCCGAACGTTTCGGCCACCTGCGGTTGCGGGGAAAGTTTCAGCATCGACAAGAACGCGGGCGTAGCGGCATGAGTGCAGTCATCCAGGATCTGGTGAATCGGCCTTACGAGGCCGGGTTCGTTACGGCGATCGAGTCCGAGACGGCGCCACGGGGGCTCTCGGAGGACACGATCCGCCTCATCTCGGCGAAAAAGAAGGAGCCGGCCTGGCTGCTCGAGTTCCGGCTCGACGCTTATCGTCACTGGCTGACGATGACCGAGCCCAAGTGGCCGAACGTGCATTACCCGGCTATCGACTTCCAGGACATCATCTACTACGCCGCGCCCAAGCCCAAGAAGCTCAAGAGCATCGACGAAGTCGATCCGGAACTGATGCGCACCTTCGAGAAGCTCGGCGTGCCGATGAACGAGCGTGCCGCCCTTGCCGGAGTGGCCGTCGACGTGATCTTCGACTCGGTTTCGGTGGCGACCACGTACAAGCAAAAGCTCGCCGAAGTGGGCATCATCTTCTGCTCGATCTCGGAGGCGGTGGCCGATCATCCGGATTTGGTGCGCAAGTATCTGGGCAGCGTGGTGCCCACGGGCGACAACTATTACGCGGCGCTGAACTCGGCCGTGTTCACCGACGGCTCGTTCTGCTTCATTCCCAAGGGCGTGAAGTGTCCGATGGACTTGTCCACCTACTTTCGCATCAACACCCAGGATTCCGGCCAGTTCGAGCGCACCCTGATCGTCGCCGAGGAAGGTGCATCGGTGTCGTATCTCGAAGGCTGCACGGCACCGAAGTTCGACACCAATCAGCTGCATGCCGCGGTGGTGGAACTCGTGGCGATGGACAACGCCGACATCAAGTATTCGACGGTGCAAAACTGGTACGCCGGCGACGAGAACGGCAAGGGCGGCATTTTCAATTTCGTCACCAAGCGCGGGCTGTGCAAGGGCGCGAATTCGAAGATCTCCTGGACCCAGGTCGAGACCGGCTCGGCGATCACCTGGAAGTATCCGAGCTGCGTGCTGCTCGGCGACAACTCGATCGGCGAGTTCTACTCAGTCGCACTGACGAACCACTATCAGCAGGCCGACACCGGGACCAAGATGGTGCACATCGGCCGCAATACCCGCAGCCGCATCATCAGCAAGGGAATCTCGGCGGGACACTCGAACAACAGTTATCGCGGCTTGGTGAAGGTGGGGGCGAAGGCCGACAATGCCCGCAACTTCTCGCAGTGCGATTCGATGCTGATCGGATCGACCTGCGGGGCGAATACCTTCCCTTACATCCAGGTTCAGAACAAGACGGCGCAGGTCGAGCACGAGGCCTCGACCTCGAAGATCGGCGAAGACCAGCTGTTCTATTTCGCCAGTCGCGGCATCGGCGCCGAGGAGGCCGTCTCCATGATCATCAACGGCTTCTGCAAGGATGTGTTCCAGCAGCTTCCGATGGAGTTCGCAGTCGAAGCCACCAAGCTGCTGGGCGTCAAACTCGAAGGAAGTGTCGGATGATTCGCGCAGATAGTCCTGTTTTGCTCGATGTTCAAGGCCTCGCCGCCAGCATCGGCGACAAGAAGATTTTGAAGGGTGTAAGCCTCACCGTGCGTGCCGGCGAAGTGCACGCCATCATGGGCCCCAACGGGTCCGGCAAGAGCACGCTGGCGAAGCTGCTGTCCGGTCATCCGGCCTACGCGGTCACGGGCGGATCGGTGTCTTTTCGCGGCAAGGATCTGCTCGAGATGACGCCCGAGGCACGCGCGCAAGCCGGGCTCTTCCTCGGCTTTCAATACCCGATCGAGATACCGGGCGTGTCGAACGCGCAGTTCCTGCGCCTTGCCTACAACTCGGTGCAGGCCGCCCGCGGCGGTGACGAACTCGATCCGCTCGAATTCGACGACCTGGTGCGCGAGAAGATCAAGATCGTCGAGATGGATCCGAGCTTCCTCGATCGCAACGTCAATGAAGGTTTCTCGGGCGGAGAGAAGAAGCGCAACGAGATCCTGCAGATGGCGCTGCTCGAGCCGGTGATCGCATTGCTCGACGAAACCGATTCGGGTCTCGACATCGATGCGCTGCGCGTGGTCGCCAATGGCGTGAACAGCCTGGCCGCTCCCGACCGAGCCGTCATCCTCGTGACCCACTATCAGCGCCTGCTCAACTACATCACGCCGGATTACGTGCATGTGATGGAAGGCGGCCAGATCATCAAGACCGGCGGCAGGGAGTTGGCGCTGGAACTCGAATCGCGTGGCTACGATTGGGTTCGAGCCGAATTCGACCGCGCCCGAGCGGCGGCCTGACGCGTCCCATGGTCCAGTCCCCCTTCATGAGTGCTTTGCTCGACGGGCCGCCGGCAAGTGCTTCCGGCACGGCCTGGTTCGATCGGCTCCGGGCGCAGGCGCTGGAGCGCGCGAATTCCGTGCCGTTGCCGACGACCCGCGAAGAAGAATGGCGCTTTACCGACTTGTCCCCGCTGACGCGCCTGTCCTTTCATCCGGCTACGGATGCGGTCGACATCGGCGCAGAGGCGGCGCATGCGCTGCTGTTTCCCGAAGCGCACGCGAGGCTGGTATTCGTCGACGGCGTGTTGTCCAGCGCTCTGTCGAAGCTGCCTGCGAGCGCTGGCCTGCATGTGCTCGATCTGCGTCAGGCCTTGTCAGAGCATGGAAGCCTGCTCGAACGTCATTTGGGCCAGTCGGTCACGAACGAGTCCAACGTCTTTGCCGCACTGAACACGGCTTTCCTGCGTCACGCCGCCGTTGTCGTCGTCGATCCCGGGTGCGAGGTGTCGGCACCGGTGCACGTGTTGCACGTGGCCACTCGACGCGAACAGGCGCATGCGGTTTACCCGCGCACACTTCTGATTGCCGGCAAGGCGAGCCGTTGTTCGTTGATCGAGGATTTCGTGGCGCTGGGCGAGGCAAACTACTTCAGCGCACCTGTCAGCGAGATCGTCCTCGATGCCGATGCATGCGTTTCGCACGCGCGTCTGCAGCGCGAGGCGGCCGATGCGTTCCAGCTCGGCAGCTGCTCGGTCAAGCAGGCGGCGGGCAGCCGATACGAGCTCGTCAACGTCGCATTGGGCGCGCGCTTGTCGCGGTTGGACATCGCGGTGCGCCATGACGGTCAAGGCTGCGACACGACGATGGCGGGCCTTGCTCTGATCGATCGGCGCCAGCTTGCCGACACGCACAGCAGCGTCGACCATGCGCATGCGCAAGGCAAGCTGCGCCAGCTCTACAAATGTGTCGTCGGCGGGGCGGCGCACGCTGTGTTCAACGGCAAGATTCTCGTGCGCGAGGGCGCGCAGCAAACCGATGCCGGGCAGTCTTGCCGCGGTCTGCTGCTCTCCGATCGTGCGCGTATCGATGCCAAGCCGCAGCTCGAGATCTTCGCTGATGACGTGAAGTGCGCTCATGGGGCTGCCATCGGTCAGCTCGATCCGGACGAAACCTTCTATCTGCAGACTCGCGGCCTGTCGAACGAGCGCGCCCGAAATCTGCTCACGTATGCCTTTGCAGCCGAAGTCATCGAGCGCATCCCGGTGGCCACCTTGCGCTCCGCCCTGGCAAAGATCGTGCTGGAGCGCACTCAGGAGGCAGCATGAGCAAAGCCGTTGCAGCAACCCAGGGCGCCTCGCGCGCGGACGATCTCGGCTTCGACGTCGAGCGTGTGCGCGAGGATTTCCCCATCTTGCGCTTGAAGGTGAACGACAAGCCGCTGGTATTCCTGGACAACGCCGCATCGAGCCAGATGCCGCAGCAGGTGATCGACCGTTACGTCAAGTACCGCACCTCGGAGCACGCCAACATCCACCGCGGCGTGCACTATCTGAGCGAAGTCGCCACTCGTGAATACGAAGCCGTGCGCGGCAAAGTGCGCGGCTTGCTCAATGCGCGCGAAGAGCGCGAAATCGTCTACACCAGCGGCACCACCGAATCGATCAACTTGGTGGCCCACGGGTACGGGCGCAAGTTCATCGGCGCAGGCGACGAGATCATTCTCTCGGTGCTGGAGCATCATTCCAACATCGTGCCCTGGCAAATGCTTGCCGAAGAGAAGGGCGCTCGCATTCGCGTCGTCCCGTGCGACGACGCCGGTGAGCTGCTCGTCGAGGAGTACCGCAAACTGTTCTCGCCGCGCACGCGCTTCGTGGGCTTGACGCATGTTTCGAATGCGCTCGGCACGGTGAATCCGGTGAAGGAAATGGTGGCCATCGCGCATGCCCACGGTGTGCCGGTGCTGCTCGATGGCGCCCAGGCGGCGCCCCATCTCGGGGTCGACGTGCAGGATCTCGATTGCGACTTCTACGCCTTCTCCGGTCACAAGATGTGCGGCCCCACGGGTGTGGGCATTCTCTACGGCAAGGCCGAGCATCTGCAGGCCATGCAGCCCTTCAAGGGTGGCGGTGACATGATTCTCTCGGTCACCTTCGAGAAGACGGTCTATGCCGACATCCCGCACAAGTTCGAAGCGGGCACGCCGCCGATCGCCGAAGTGATCGGTTTGGGTGCGGCGATCGACTACCTGCAAGCCATCGGTTTGGGAGCGATCAAGGCGCACGAAGACGAATTGCTGCGCTATGCGACCGATCGCGTCGGGGCCATCGAAGGGGTGCGTCTCATCGGTACTGCCGGCCACAAAGCCGCGGTGCTGTCGTTCGAGGTCGAAGGCGTGCATCCGCACGATGTCGGCACGCTGCTCAATGAAGATGCAGTGGCTGTGCGCACCGGACATCACTGTGCGCAGCCGGTGATGCAGCGTTTCGGCGTACCTGCGACTGCGCGGGCTTCGTTCGCGTTCTACAACACGCTGCAGGAAGTCGATGTCCTGGTCGATGCGATCAGGAAGGTCCAGAAGGTATTCGCCGGATGAGTGCTGCCAACCAGCTCTACCAGGAAGTCATCCTGGATCACAACCGCAAGCCGCGCAACTGGGGCAAGCTCGACGACGCGAGCCGTCACGCCGAGGGCCTCAATCCCTTGTGTGGCGATCACATCTGGGTCTACCTCAAGCTCAATGACAAACGGATCGAGGGGATCAGCTTCGAAGGGCAAAGCTGCGCGATCTGCAAAGCGTCCGCGTCGATGATGACGCACGCAGTCAAGGGCAAGAGCATCGATGAGGCGCTGACACTCGGGCAAGAATTCCGCGACATGTCGACGGGCAAGCTCGATCCGCAGTCTGGCGATCATCACCTCGGGCGGCTCACGGTGTTCGCGGGGGTGCGTGACCTGCCGACCCGCGTCAAGTGCGCCATCCTGCCGTGGCATACGCTGCACTCGGCGATCCATTCAATCGAACAGGTCTCGACCGAGGGCGAAGCCGATCCCGTCCCCGGCGCCGGCCTGGAGCGCACCGACCATGCCTAAGATCGCCGAAATCGACGGAACACCGAACCCGAACGCGAAGAAGTTCATCCTCAAGGAGCCGCTCACTTGGGGCGTCTCGCGTTCTTATGACAATTCGGCGCAGGCGCAGGAGGATCCTCTGGCGGCGCAGCTGTTCGACATCGAGCATGTCACGAATGTGTTCTACGTCGACCACTGGATCACCGTCACCCAGGACGGCGGAGCCGACTGGCCGGAACTGCTGCGCAAGCTCGCCGAGCCCATACGCAACGCACCCTCCGCCGAGGTCCAGTCGCAGCAGTATGCCGCCGCCCCGAGCGCGCCGAGCACCGAGAAAATGACGCCGGAGGAGCAGGAGCGGTTCTCCCGCATCAGCGAGTTGCTCGACGAACAGGTGCGCCCCTACCTGCAGGGCGATGGCGGCGATCTTTTCGTCGTCGGTCTCAAGGGCAATGTGCTCGAGGTGCACTACCAGGGTGCTTGCGGGAGTTGTCCGAGTTCCCTGTCGGGCACGCTGGCCGGCATCGAGAGCCTGGTGCGATCCATCGAGCCCGAGATCGAGGTCGTCGCTGTCTGAGCCGCAGACTCCTCCGCGCCCCATGACTGCATTGTCAGGATGAGTATGTCCGAGTGGATCGATGTTGCCGGTGCCGACGAATTGCCGTCCGGTGCGTGCCGAATCGTGGATGCCGACGGAACGCGCATCGCCGTATTCAACGTCGATGGCGAGTACTGCGCGATCGAAGACGTATGCACGCATGACGGTGGCGATCTGGCAAGCGGGTGCCTCGACGGCGATGTGATCGTTTGTCCCCGACATGGGGCCCGATTCAGTTTGCGTACCGGGGAAGCCTTGAGCGCACCCGCCTATGAGGCGACCTCGTCATTCCCCGTACGCATCGAGGCGGGTATCGTCCAGGTGCGCGACGATCGCTGGGACTGAGCGGACGCCGAAGGGCGTAATCTGCTGCATAGGTCCTCTTTCGAACCCCCGGGCTGCGGTATCATTCGTGAATCCGATCACGCAGCGTGCGCACCATTCGTGCACAGGGCGCGTTGATCGCGGCGTCACAATCCCGGCACCCGCCTAACCATACTTTGGATACATTCACGCACGCTCTGAGTGGTGCGCTCCTCGGTCGCGCCATCGCCCCCGGTGCGCCCGCAGTGGTTTCCCGCGGTGATTGCGTAGTGCTCGGCTTTGTGGCTGCGGCGTTCCCCGATTCGGACGTCGTTTTTTCGCTCGCTTCCCCGCTGGCGTATCTGTATCACCACCGGGGCATCACGCATTCGTTCATCGCCCTGCCGATCTTCGCGCTGCTTCTGGCCTGGATCTGGTCGCGCCTGAGGCGAAATCCGACGGGGTTCAAGACGTACTTCGTCGTGAGTGCGTTTGCCATCGGAATTCACATCCTCGGAGATCTGATCACCTCCTTCGGCACCATCGTCTTCGCACCCTTGTCGCAGGTGCGGCATGAGTGGGGCACGACCTTCATCATCGATCCATGGCTCAGCGGCATCATCGTCGCGGGATTGCTCGCGTCCTGGGCACTGCGCCGATCCCGGGTGCCGGCCATCGCGGCACTCCTGTTTCTGTGCGGCTATGTTTCCTTCCAGTGGATGCAGCAGCAGCAGGCGGTCGAGGTCGGGGAGTACTACGCCCGCGAGCAGGGTTTCGATGACGTCACGGTGAAAGCGCTGCCGCGCCCGGTATCGCCGTTCAACTGGATGGTTATTGTCGCTCAGCGCGACTTCTATCATTATGCTTTCGTCAATTTGCGGCGCGATCGAGCTTTGACGCCTGGTCCGCAAGCGGGGCTCATCGAACGCCTGGACAGCGCCTACCTGCCTGTCGCTTCAGCACGCTGGGAGAAGACGTTGCGCCTGGGCGTGGGCGAAGAACGCGCGCTGGCGGAGGAGGTGTGGACCCACCCGGACTTCGGTTTCTTCCGCTGGTTCTCCGCCTTCCCCGTGCTCGCTCAGGTGGAGCGCGGCAACCCGTCGGTGTGCGTATGGTTCCAGGACCTGCGGTTCCTCACGCCGGGGCGCGGCACCTGGCCCTTCCGCTACGGCATGTGTCGCAGTGCCGATGAGCCGTGGATGGCCTATCAAGCCGGGGACGAGGGCCTGCACGTCAAACTGCAGCCCTAGCGACTGCGCGACCCGCCGCTACTCGAACAGCGCGAGGACGCCGTCCAATCCGACATGATCGATGCAGTGCGTGGTCGCGGCGCGCACGGCCGGTTTGGCGCGGAAGGCGATGGAGACACCCGCTTCCCTCAGGAAGGGCACATCGTTCGCGCCGTCGCCAATGCCGATCACTTGGTCCGGCGTCAGACCCAGTGCATCGCGCATGCGGCATAGCTCACGGGCCTTGGCTGCGCCATCCACGATCCCGCCGAGCACCCTGCCTGTGAAGCGGCCGTCGACGATTTCCGGTTCGTTCGAATAAGCGGCATCCAGTCCGAGCCGCTCCTTCAGGCGAGCGGTGAAGAAGTTGAATCCGCCCGAGACCAACAGGGTGCGCATGCCCACGGCACGCATGGACTTCAGCATGGCTTCCGCCCCGGCAGTGAGCGTCAATCGCTCGCGGTACACCCGGTCCAGGGCGCTTTCGTGCAGTCCCGCAAGCAACTGGACCCGGCGTCTGAGGCTCTCCGCGTAGTCGATCTCTCCCCGCATGGCCGAGGCGGTGATGCTGGCGACCTCACCCTTGATGCCCTGCATGTCGGCGATTTCGTCGATGCACTCGATCGTGATGAGCGTCGAATCCATGTCCATCACCACCAACCCGAAATCCGCCAACTGCCGCCCCGGCATCACATAAGCATGATCGAGGCTCGCTTGCTCGCAAAACGGGACGACTTCGTCGACGAGTTCAGCGTCCCGCAAGCGGAAGGCGGTCGCGCTGATGCGTTCGATAGAGGTGGCGCTTGTGAGTTTGGCGAGCGCCTTGAGATCGCTGGTCGCGACCTCCACGCCTTGCACGACGAGGTTGGACATCGGGGACACACTGAAAATGAGGCGACTATTCTATTCCGGATATGTCCGCAGCGATGATCGACATCGCGTCATCGGTTCATGGGCTTGCGGGCGAGTCTCGCGTGCGCCATGACAAGGCCAGGCATGGCGTCGCATGGTCGATCTGTGCCATAGTCGCTGATCGTCGGGGCGGCGCGTGGCGTAGGCCTGCTCAGGCGCGGCAATTCAGAGGAGGCGGGTAATGCAAGAGCCCAACCGGCCGGTCCGCTTCGAGCGGGTGCTCAACGAAGAGGTCGATTTGATCGCGAAGGCACGCCTGGCGCATGGCGTGGCAGCCGAGCCGATCGAGCCGGCCGTCGACGAGGACGTCGGTGCGACCACGCGCGCGCGCGCCGCCAACCTCTGCGGCCTCGCCTTCTCCGGCGGCGGAATCCGCAGTGCCACGTTCAATCTGGGCATCATTCAATCGCTCGCCCGCCATCGACTGCTCGGTCGCTTCGACTATCTGTCCACCGTCTCGGGCGGCGGTTACATCGGGGCTTGGCTCACCGCCTGGATTCATCGTCATGTCCGAGGGGTGCATGGCGTGCAGCAAGAGATGCGCGACGCGTTGCGCGGCCTCGTCCCCGAGCCGCGCGAGGTCGGCTGGCTGCGCGACTACAGCAACTACCTGATGCTCAGGCCGGGCTATTTCAGTGGCGACAGCTGGGCGACGATCGCCATCTATCTTCGCAACCTATGGCTCAATCTCGGGCTCATCGTGGCCTGCCTGGGATTTGCGCTGCTGCTGCCGCGCTTGCTGATCCAGGGGCTGAACTGGGTGCCTGGCTTGTGGTTCGGACCGATCGGACTCTTCCTGATCATGGTCTCCATCGTGGCCATCATCCTCAATCTCGACAATGCCGCCAGCCGATGGGGCTGGTTTCGATCTCAGCCCGGGGTGCTGGCGACCATCGTGTTGCCGGGCGTGCTTGCGTCCATGCTGCTCGCGCATGCGCTATTGGTGGATTTCCCCGGAGCGGCCAGAGTACGCGCGGTCGCACTGGCCTATTGGCCGCAGCTCGAGCCGATGCATCAATTGTCCTGGATCGCGGCCGGTGCCATCGTCTACACGCTTCCCTGGCTCGGTGCGGCACTCGTCAGCCTCGCCCTGCGGCCTGCGCCCAGTTCGGCACGGTTTCGTTGGGATTCGGTGGTGGCCTTCGCGCCTTTCGCCGGCGCCTTGATCGGATGGATGTGCTACGGCTATTCGCGCGTCGCACTCGCTGTCGCCACTGAGTACTGGGAGGCATCCTCCTGGCTCATCACCGCGTTCGGGACGCCTGCGCTGCTGATCGTCATCTGCTTCGCGCTGGTGCTGCATATCGGTCTGGTGAGCCGAGGCTTCTCGGAGGACGTGCGCGAATGGTGGGGACGTCTGGGCGGCTGGGCCACCATGGCGCTCATAGCCTGGACATTCGGCTTCGCGATCGTGATCTTCGGGCCCGCCTTGGTGGCCTGGGGGCGCGAGTGGGCGGCAGCCCTGGGCCTGGGGTGGATACTCACCACGATTTCCGGTGTGCTTCTCGGGCGCGCCGCATCGACGAGCGAGATCAAGCCCGGGCGCTTCCTCGATTGGATCACTGCGGTGCTGCCGTTCGTGTTCGTCGTCGGGCTGGTGATTGCCGTCGCAGTGGCCATGCATGCCGCCTTGGCGCCAGACGCGCCGCTTTGCGTGGCTCCCGAGAACGATCCCCGGCAAGTACTCGTGCGGCTCGTCGACCAAGCCGGTGTCGTGTATTGCGAACTGGCACTCACGCGCATCGACCAGCTCGTCATCTGGTTGCTCGCGCTTGCCGCCCTGGCCTTTATCCTGCAGTGGCGGGTGGACGTAAACGTCTTCTCGCTCGGGCCCTTGTATCGCAACCGGCTGTTGCGCTGTTATCTGGGCGCCAGTCGTCAGACCGAGCGCCGGCCCCATCTGTTCACGGGCTTCGATCGGGACGACGACATCGGCCTCGCCAATTTGAGCGGGGTGGCGACGACCGCCGGCCCGAGTCTGCCTCAGCGGCCCTATCCGATCATCAACACCGCGATCAATCTCACCACCGGACAGAAGCTCGCCTGGCAACATCGCAAAGCCGGCTCGTTCGTGTTCACGCCGCTGTATTGCGGCTATCAGATGCCCGAAGAAGGCGGCTCGCGCTGGAGCGGGCGGTATTGCGCCACCCACGATTACGTGAGCGGGCCGGCCAGTCCGGCTAAGCGCGGATCCATTGCGCTATCCAATGCCGTGACCATATCAGGGGCAGCAGCGAGCCCCAATGCCGGCTACCACAGCTCGCCGACGGTGGCGTTCCTGCTCACGGTCTTCAGTGTGCGCCTGGGCAGCTGGTTTCAGAACCCGCGGCGGCCCGACATCTGGCGCAAGCCCGGTCCCTCGCACAGCTTGAAGCCGCTGCTCTCCGAACTCTTCGGGATGTCGAACGACCGCAGCGATTTCGTCTATCTCAGCGACGGCGGCCACTTCGAGAACCTTGGCATCTACGAGCTGGTGCGCAGGCGCTGTCGTTTCATCGTCGCCTGCGACGCGGGTTGCGATCCCAAGAGCACGTTCGAGGATCTGGGCAACGCGATCCGCAAGTGCCGCATCGATCTGGGTGTCGACATCGAGATCGATACCAGCGCCATGCTGCCGCTCGGCGAGCAAGGCCACAGCCTGCATTCCTGCGCGCTCGGCGTGCTGCGCTACGACCGGATCAACCCGACCGCAGGCGTGGGCTACCTGCTCTATATCAAGGCCACGATCTGCGGCAACGAGCCGCAGGACGTCGCTCAGTATCGCAACGAGCATCCGCAGTTCCCGCATCAGACGACGGCCGATCAGTTCTTCGACGAGCCGCAGTTCGAGAGCTACCGGCGCCTGGGCTTGCACATAGGCGATCAGCTGTTCGGCACTGCATCGGCTCGGGCCCGTGCCGACGATCCGCGCGCGGCGGGCGGCGCGCGCGACGAGAACGGGGCGGACATCGACCTCGAACGGCTGTTCAAGGAGCTGCGCCGGCGCTGGTATCCGCCGCTGCCGGTCGCCGAAGGTGCATTCACCCGTCATTCCGAGGCGCTGGATCGCATCTTCGACCGTATTCGCAGCGACGACCGCCTGCGTTTCCTCGACCGTCAGCTGCATCCGGAGTGGGGGCATCTGGAGCATGCCGTGGGCGCGAGTGCTCCCGACCAGCCGTGGCTGCCCAACGATGTCCATGCGCTGCGCGCCGCCTTCTATCTGTGCGAATCGATCATCCAGCTGATGGAGAACGTGTACATCGACGTCCAGCTCGAGCGCACCTTCGATCATCCCGACAATCGCGGCTGGATGAATCTTTTCCGGCGTTTCGCCGCAGCCGGGATGCTGCGGGTGACGTGGACGGTTTCCGGGGCGACCTACGGCGCGCGTTTTCAGAGTTTTTGCGAGCACCACCTGGGGCTCGGCGACTCGCGGCTGCAGCAGGAGGCACCGGTGAGCGTCGGAGAGGTGCTCGAGCGCCGCGCCGGCACCGGTGCTCATTCGCTCGAATTCAACGTGATTCGTGCGCTGCATGCGAGCGGCGAAATCGCTTCGGACGATCGGGTAGTGCGCTTCCAGCTGATCATGGGCAGTTCGCTTTCCGCGCCACCGGGCGAGAGCGCGTTCGGCTTTCCGGTCGCCTTCGCGGTCATGCGCGGGGCGCAGGTGCCCGAAGGCGCACCGACGCTGCGCTACCTGCGCGTGGCGGATCATCTGCAGCGCATGGGTCTGGGTTGGCGCGTCACCAGCGCCTTGCTCGAGCGCTATCCGTTGCTGGAACTGGATATGGCGACGCGCGCCCCGGAACTGCGGGTGGCCGGCGCGGACGCCGACCGCCGACGTTACGCGCGTCTGTTCCGTGCAGCCAAGCGGATCAACTCGCGCGCTTAGCGCGCGACGGGGCGACGAACGGCGCGGCGAGCTCCTTGTAGGCTTCCTTGATCGCCTGGATGCGAACGGCGACATCTCCGGGGGCGATGGTGATGCGCAGCTTGTCCTGGCCGGCAAGGCGATAGTTCTTGCGGGTCTGGATGAGCTGGATCACCCGGGCGGGGTCGAGGGAAGCGTGCTTGCCGAACTGTAGCTGGATGGTCTCGGAGCCGGCATCGATGCGCACCACGCCCAGCGGCGTGCCCAGTATGCGCAGCCGGTGCATCTCGATCAGCACCTGGGTGGGCAGGGGCGGGAGGCCGAAGCGGTCGATCAGTTCTTCGACGATCCCATCGAGATCGGCCAGCTCGGAGGCGCTTGCCATGCGTTTGTAGAGCACGAGCCGTTCGTGCACATCGCTGCAGTAGTCGTTGGGGAGCAGCGCCGGACAGTGCAGGTTGATTTCGGTCGTCACCCCCAGCGGCTCGGTGAGGTCGGGCTCGCGTCCTTCCTTGAGTGCCTTGACGGCCGCTTCGAGCATGGACGCATAGAGGTTGAAGCCCACCTCGGCCATCTCGCCGCTCTGGCCTTCGCCGAGAACCTCGCCCGCGCCGCGTATCTCCAGATCGTGCATCGCCAGGTAGAAGCCAGAACCGAGCTCCTCCATCATCTGAATGGCATCGAGCCGCTTGCGGGCCATCGCACCGACCGATTCGTCGTTCGGCGTGAGCAGATACGCATACGCCTGATGATGGGAGCGGCCGACACGGCCGCGCAGCTGGTGCAGCTGCGCGAGGCCGAACTTGTCGGCGCGGTCGATGACCATGGTATTCGCGCTCGGCACGTCGATCCCGGTCTCGATGATGGTCGTGCAGAGCAGGACGTTGAAGCGCTGCTGATAGAAGTCTCGCATTGCCTGCTCGAGTTCGCGCTCGCGCATCTTGCCGTGGGCGACACGGATGCGCGCTTCCGGCACGAGCTTCGCCAGCGCTTCTTCCTGTCGGTAGATGGTGTCGATGTCGTTGTGCAGGTAGTACACCTGCCCGCCGCGCTTGAGTTCACGCAGCAGGGCTTCCCGGATGAGGCCCGGGCTGGAGGGCGAGACGAAGGTCTTGATGGCGAGTCGCCGCTGCGGGGCCGTGGCGATGACCGAGAAATCGCGCAATCCTTCCAGCGCCATCGCCAGCGTGCGAGGTATCGGCGTTGCGGTCAGCGTCAGCACGTCGACCTCGGCGCGCATGGCCTTGAGTCGCTCCTTTTGGCGCACGCCGAACCGATGTTCCTCGTCGATGATGACGAGGCCCAGGTTTTTGAATTTCACGTCCGGCTGAACGATCTTGTGCGTCCCCACGACGATGTCGACTTCGCCGCTGGCGATGCCTTCCAGCGCGCGCGCGACCTCCTTGCTGGACCGGAAGCGCGACAATTCGGCGATGCGCACCGGCCAGTCGGCGAACCGATCGGAGAAGGTCTGGAAGTGCTGCTCTGCGAGCAGCGTCGTGGGCACCAGCACCGCAACCTGCCTGCCGTCCATGACGGCCACGAAGGCGGCCCGCAGCGCGACCTCGGTCTTGCCGAAGCCGACATCCCCGCATACCAGCCGGTCCATCGGACGTCCATCCTGCAGATCGTGCAGGGTCGCCGTGATGGCCGCCGCCTGATCGGTCGTTTCCTCGAACGGGAAAGCGTCGCAGAACGCCTCGTAATCGTGCGGTTTGAGCTTGAAGCTGTGCCCCTTGCGGGCTGCGCGCTGGGCGTACAGGTTGAGCAGTTCGGCCGCCGCGTCACGCACCTGCTGCGCCGCTTTGCGCTTGGCTTTTTCCCATTGTCCGCTGCCCAGCGTCGACAGGGTCACCTGGTCGCTCGCCGCACCCGCGTAGCGCGATATCAGATGCAGCTGCGTGACCGGTACGTACAGCTTGTCGTTGTTGGCGAACTCGAGCGTGAGGAACTCGCTCGTGCCGTCGCCCAGATCGAGTGTCTGCAGGCCCTGATAGCGGCCGATGCCGTGCCCTTCGTGCACCACGGGGTCGCCGATGCGGATCTCGGACAGATCGCGCACCATCGCCTCGTTGGATAGCCGCTTCGCGCTCGTGTCGCGGGTCGCATGGTTGCGCGCCTGCGTCGAGTAGAGTTCGTTCTCCGTGATGACCGCGACGCGCTCGGATTCGAGCACGAAGCCCCCGGCGAGTGGCGCGACGCCGAGCATGACCTTGGCATCGCCTGCGCGGAAGCTCGCATAGTCGGTGCAGGTCGGCAGGCGCAAGCCGTACTCGGCGAAGTAGCCGGCCATCGTCTCGCGGCGTCCCAGGCTGTCGGCGGCCACCAGCACGCGGCCGTCGAACCGCTCGGCGAAGGCCTTCAGGCGCCGCAACGGATCGTCCGCGCGCCGCTCGACGGCGATCTCGGGCAGGTTCGATGTCGCGCACGCGAGCACCGAACTCGATCCTTGCGTCGGCTCGTCCGCAGCGCCCGCCGTCGCTGCTGCTCGCAGTTCGATGCGAACGAACGGCTTCACCGAGCCGAACAGCTCGTCCTGCGCCAGGAACAGCTCGCGGGGCTCGAGCAGCGGCCGGTCGGAATCGCCTCGCATGAGCATGAAGCGCGAATGGGTGTCTTCCCAGAATCGCGCTATCGCACCGGCGACATCACCGTGCAGGCATACCAGCGATTCGGGCGGGATGTAGTCGGGCAGTGTCGCCGTGGTCTCGAAGAACAGGGGCAGGTAGTATTCGATCCCGGCCGGCACGCCGCCGCGGCCGATCGTCTTGTAGACTTCGCGCTTGGACGGGTCGCCTTCGAAGCGCTCGCGAAAGCGCCGCCGGAACGAGGTGCGGGCGTCGTCGTCGAGCGGAAACTCGCGCCCCGGCAGCAGGCGGATCTCGTTGACCTTGTAGACCGTGCGCTGCGTGTCGACATCGAAGGTGCGCAAGGTATCGATCTCGCGATCCATCAGGTCGATGCGATAGGGCAGCGCGCTGCCCATCGGAAAAAGATCGATCAGCCCGCCGCGCACGCAATACTCGCCGGGCGCGACCACCTGAGTGACGTTGCTGTAGCCCGCCAGCGTCAGTTGCGCACGGAAGCGATCGATATCGAGCGTGTCACCGCGCTTTAGGAAGAACGTGCGGCCCGCGAGGTACTCGGCCGGCGCGAAGCGATAGAGCGCGGTCGTCACCGGCACCAGCACGATGTCGAAGGCGCGCTGCGTCATCTGGTAGAGCGTCGCGAGCCGATCGGACACCAGATCCTGGTGCGGCGAAATGCGGTCGTAGGGCAGGGTTTCCCAGTCGGGGAGCTGAAATACGCGCAGGCCGGGTGCGAAATAGGGCAACTCTTGCGTCAGCCGCTGGGCATCGCCTGCGGTCGCAGTCAGGACGACCACCGGTCGACCATGCCTGATCAGTTCGGAGAGCGCGAGCGCGTCGCTCGAGCCGGCGAGTCCGGCGTAGCGAAGGCGAAGTCCCGCGGCGGGCAGTGCAGCGTCCAGTATCATCGTTGAGCCAGGTAAGTGCCGGTCGTATCGGCGTGAGAGACGTGTGCGCGGAGCCGGTCCATGGATCGAAGGCCGGATTGATCGAATCGTGACTCCCGCTTCGGTGCACCGGCCTCGAATTCCATGGACCGCGATTATACGAGCAGCGGCTCGCCGATGACCCGACGGGCTGCCCGGCGATTCACGCGCAGCGCAGGCCGGATCGTGCGCCCGGCTCCGGTATACTGACTCATCCCTGCACAGAAGGAGGTGCCCGATGAAGATCGAAACCATCGCCGTTCATGGCGGCTACAGTCCCGAGCCCACCACCAAGGCCGTTGCCGTTCCCATCTACCAGACGACGTCGTATGCCTTCGACAACACGCAGCACGGCGCCGATCTGTTCGACCTCAAGGTGCAGGGGAACATCTACACCCGCATCATGAACCCGACCCAGGACGTGCTCGAGAAGCGCGTCGCCGAGATGGAGGGCGGCGTGGCAGGCCTGGCGCTCGCTTCCGGCCAGTCGGCGATCACGTACTCGATCATGACGATCGCGGAAGCGGGCGACAATATCGTTTCCGCGTCCACCTTGTATGGCGGCACGTACAATCTCTTCGCGCATACCCTGCCGCAGTTCGGTATAACCGTGCGCTTCGCCGACTATCGCGAGCCCGATGCGTTCGAGAAGCTGATCGACGGGAAAACCAAGGCGATCTTCTGCGAATCGATCGGCAATCCCTTGGGCAACGTTACCGATTTCCGGCGTCTTGCCGATATCGCGCACCGTCATGGCATACCGCTCATCGTGGACAACACCGTGCCCACGCCGTACCTGTGCAGGCCGTTCGAGCACGGCGCCGATATCGTCGTTCACTCGTTGACGAAGTACCTCGGCGGCCACGGCAACTCCATCGGCGGCATGATCGTCGATTCGGGCAAGTTTCCCTGGGCCGAGCACAAAGACCGCTTCCGCCGGCTGAACGAGCCCGATGTGTCGTACCACGGCGTCGTCTACACCGAAGCGCTCGGCCCGGCTGCATATATCGGACGCGCCCGGGTGGTGCCCCTGCGCAATACGGGCGCCGCGATCAGTCCCTTCAACGCTTTCCTCGTGCTGCAGGGCATCGAGACGCTTGCACTGCGCATGGATCGCATCTGCGAGAACACGCTTGCGGTGGCGCAATTCCTGCAAAAGCACGCCAAGGTCGGCTGGGTGAGCTATGCCGGTCTGCCCAGTCATGCCGATCACGGCCTGGTCCAGCAGTACATGGGCGGGCGCGCCTCGGGCATTCTCACGTTCGGCGTTCAGGGCGGCAGGGAAGGCGGCGCGCGCTTCCAGGACGCGCTCAAGCTCGTGGTGCGGCTCGTCAACATCGGCGACTGCAAGTCGCTCGCTTGCCATCCGGCATCGACCACCCACCGACAGCTGTCGCCCGAAGAGCTGGCCAAGGCCGGTGTGAAGGAAGAAACGGTTCGCCTCTCCATCGGCATCGAGCATATCGACGACATCCTAGCCGACCTCGATCAAGCCTTGAACGCAGTCTGATCCGTCGGTTTCGGGACATCGTCTGAGCCTTGCCGCGGCGAGGTTCAGGCGCTGTGTCGCGCTGCATCCGATGATGCGGCGGCGACGTGCATGGTCTTCGCCGAGCCCCGCAGAACGCCAGGAGACGCGCTTGCCCCACAGCATCACCCTCATCACCACCATCGCCGCTGCTTTCGGCCTGGCGCTGCTGTTCGGTGTCATCGCCGTGCGGCTGAAGTTGCCCGCGCTGGTGGGATATCTGCTCGCCGGCATCGCCATCGGGCCGTTCACCCCGGGCTTTGTCGCCGACGTGGAGTTGTCTGGGCAGCTCGCCGAGATCGGCGTCATGCTGCTCATGTTCGGCGTCGGACTGCATTTCTCTCTGGACGATCTGCTCGCGGTGCGTCGTATCGCGCTGCCTGGGGCGGTTGCACAGATCGCCACGGCGACGCTGATGGGCGCAGCGGTGTCGTGGTTCTGGGGGTGGAGTCTGGGCGCGGGTCTCGTGTTCGGCCTCGCGTTGTCGGTGGCCAGCACCGTCGTGTTGCTGAAGGCATTGGAGGCGCGCGGCGCCCTCGACACGCCGAATGGTCGCATCGCGGTCGGTTGGCTGGTGGTCGAGGATCTCGTGATGGTGCTCGTCCTGGTGCTGCTGCCTCCGCTCGCGCGCTGGCTCGACACGGATGCGAGCGTGGCCACCGATGATCCGAATCTGCTCCAGACGCTCGGCGTGACGCTCGGGCGCATCGCGCTCTTCGTCGCCTTGATGCTGGTGGTCGGACGCCGATTGTTTCCGTGGCTGCTGTGGCAGGTGGCCCGCACCGGTTCGCGCGAGCTCTTCACCTTGTGCGTGATCGCGGCTGCCGTCGGTATCGCCTACGGATCCGCGCAGCTCTTCGGCGTCTCGTTCGCGCTGGGGGCCTTCTTCGCCGGCATGGTGCTGCGGGAGTCCGAGTTGAGCCATCGAGCGGCCGACGAATCCCTGCCGCTGCGCGATGCGTTCGCGGTGCTTTTCTTCGTCTCCGTCGGGATGTTGTTCGATCCCAGGATGCTGATCGAGGAGCCGCTGCGTGTGATCATCGTCGTCGCCATCATCGTATTGGGCAAGTCCCTGGCTGCGTTCATCATCGTGGTGGCATCGCGTTATCCCCTCAATACGGCGCTCGTCGTGTCGGCGAGCCTCGCCCAGATCGGCGAGTTCTCGTTCATTCTGGCCGCTCTGGGGGTGTCGCTCAAAGTGCTGCCCCCGGAGGCTCAGAGCCTGATTCTGGCCGGAGCCTTGATCTCGATTGCGCTCAATCCCTTCGTCTTTCGATGCATCGAGCCGCTGCAGCAGAGCATTCTGAAGCGCTCGCGCCTGGCGCGCAGGATGGCGCATACCGATGATCCTCTCGCCGAACTGCCGTACGATCTCGATCAGGGCCGTCTGACAGCCCATGTGGTGCTGGTGGGATTGGGTCGGGTCGGGCGCCAGGCTCACGCCCGGCTTCGTGCCCAGGGGCAATCGGTGGTGGTGGCGGAACAGGATCGGGACCGCGTCGAGACGCTGCGCGAGGCGAACGAGCCCGCTGTGCTCGGCGACGCCTCCGATCCCGTGGTCCTGGTGCAAGCGCACGTGGCGCGAGCAGCCGTGCTCATCGTCACCGTGCGCGATACCTTCAAGGCCAGACAGATGATCGAGACCGCGCGCGCGCTCAATCCTGCGATCAGGACGATCGTGCGCGCGGATAACGAAGAGGAAGCAAGCCTGCTGCGCCGCGAGCATGCCGATGCGGTCTTCATTGCCGAGGAAGAACTCGGCGTCGCGATGGCGAACGCTGCCCCGCAGCGTGCGGCGAACAGTGGGGCGCACGCTCCCTGACCGATCCTTGCGCTACGCTGCGCTCGCCCTCAGGCGTACAGGGATGCGGCGGCGGCCGAATTGACCGTTGAAGCGTTCATAGCGTCCCTGCACGCTCGCGCCGCAATCGGGGCAGTGGCCGTCGTCGCTCAGTCGATACGACAGGATCTGATGCCAATCGCGCACGACGAGCGCCGCGTTGCAGTTCGGGCAGAAGGTGGTGCCGCCGTCGCGGTCGTGAACATTGCCCGTGTAGACGTGATCGAGCCCGGCCTCGATCGCGATTCGCCGCGCTCGGGCGAGCGTGTGGGCAGGCGTGGCTTCGATGCCGGTCATCTTGAAGTCCGGATGGAAGGCGGTGAAGTGCAGCGGCACGTCGGGGCCGAGCTCGCGCGCTATCCACTCGGCGGCAGCCCTCAGTTCTTCGTCTGAGTCGTTCTTGCCGGGGATGAGCAGCGTCGTGATCTCCAGCCAGACGTCGGTCTCCTGCTTGAGATAGATCAGCGTGTCGAGCACGGGCTGCAATCGCGCGCCGCAAAGCTTGAAATAAAAGTCGTCCGTGAAAGCCTTCAGGTCGACGTTGGTTGCGTCCATCTTGGCGAAGAATTCGCGGCGTGCTTGCGCGCTGACATAACCGGCTGTCACGGCGACGGTCCGCACTTCCTGGTCGTGACAGGCGTCGGCGACATCCATCGCGTACTCGGCAAAAATGACAGGGTCGTTGTAGGTGAAGGCCACGCTCTTGCAGCCTGCTTCTCGGGCGGCCGTCGCGATCATCTCCGGCGATGCCTGGTCCGCAAGGCGCTCCATGTCGCGCGACTTGCTGATGTCCCAGTTCTGACAGAACTTGCAGGCGAGATTGCAGCCGGCCGTGCCGAAGCTGAGCACCGAACTGCCCGGGTAGAACTGGTTCAACGGTTTCTTTTCGATCGGGTCGACGCAAAATCCCGAGGAGCGGCCGTAGGTCGTGAGCAGCATGCGATCGCCTGCACGCATGCGCACGAAGCACGCGCCGCGCTGGCCGTCGTTGAGACGGCAGTCGCGCGGGCACAGATCGCATTGCATGCGACCATCATCGGCGAAGTGCCAATAGCGTCCCTCGTAATCGAGACCTGTGTTCGTTTTTGTCATCGGCTCAGGTCGACAAGTCCTGTTCGCGCCATTGGCTCACGGTATAGCGGGAGACGCGCATTTCGGGCTCCCAGAAATCGGGCGGCAGCCCGGCTTTGCGCCGCAGACTCATGAGGAAATCGCGCGGCTCGGGCAGTTGCTCCCACACCTGGGGCAGGAAGGTGCTGCGATGATGGCCGTACTCGATCAAGAGCCCGTCCACCCCGGGCCGCAGCGCCCCCAGCAGCGCAGCTTCGCTCTCCAGCGCCAAGGGTTGGAGCGGCGACAGCAACGAGACCTCGACCAGAGTATCGGACCACTCGGCAAGCGTCAGAGGCTTGAACCGCGGATCGCGGAAGGCTGCGGCCACCGCGTTGTCGCATACATCCAGATGCAGCGCCCGCTTGGGCGCCAAGGATCCGATGCATCCGCGCAGATCGTTCGCGCGGGTCAGCGTGACGAAGGTCGCGCCGGGCTGCTGCAGCCAGGACGCGCCTTCTCCGACTGCCCGCGCTGCGCCCCCGAATTTCTCGCCGATGGCCGAACGCGCAATCCCGAGCAGCGACGCTCCGGTGTTCTTTTCCAAAGCTGCGGGCGAGTTCACCGCAAATGCGCCGTAGCCGACGACTCGGCCCCGCTCGCCTGCGGTATCGCCGGAATTGCGCAGATCGAGCAGCTGGACCTTCATCTTGCGTCGATGCGCCGCGAGCAACAGTCCGTTCACCGGCGTGCCGCCGCAGGCATGGTCCGGGGCGATGTCGCTGCGCAAGTCGAGCATCATCGAGGCTGTCTGCGCGTCCATCGTGCGGGCGCCGTCGTAAGGCAGATAGTGCGAAAGGTCGGTGCTCACGACGATCAGTGTCTCGTCTCCACCCCAAAGCACCTCGAGCACCTCGGCGACGTCTTCGCGGGATGCCTCACCGACTGCGAATGGAACCACAGTGAAGTCGTCCAGCACGCGCTGCAGGAAGGGCAGATGGACTTCCAGGGAGTGTTCGAACTGGTGCGCGGCCGCGCTCGTGACGACTTGCGGCAGATGCCTCACCAGGGCGGTTGCGGCCTGGTCGACAGGCACGTTGCCCAGAGGTGTCGCGAAGGCTTCCGCTCCCGGCAAGGCCAGGCCCCGGACGGGTGTCCGGTGCACCGGCCCGAGCAGCACCACACGGCGTATCCGGTTGCGGGCGTCGAGCAGCTGCGAATAAGCCGCGGCAGCCGTCGGACCGGAATAGACATAGCCCGCATGCGGGGCGATGAGTGCCTTGGGGGCGACAAGACCGTGGTGGGGGCGATCCGCGGCGGCAAGCAGTTCGTCGACCTTGCGGGCAAGCACGCCGGGGTCGGCGGGATAGAAGCTGCCGGCGACGGCCGGGGGGCGGACCTTGGGCATAGACGTTCCCTCTTTTCGATCCCATGAATATGGGGGCGGGACGCTCCGTCCCAATTGCGAGACAACCTTACGCCCGATTCGGGACAGGCGGCAAGCGGGCGCTGCCGCGCTGCGTTACCGATCGTTACAGAGCGTTAGTCTCGGGCGAACGGGGCGTGACAAAGTGCCCGTAACCTCTCCTCCATCGATCAATCGGGGCCGTTTCCCCAGCCACAAGAGGAGCCTGCCATGCCCATTCGCGCCGTTTCCCCGCTAACTTCTCCCGCACTCGATCTGCAGCCGGGGCTGCGGAAAGCCGCGGAAAACGAAGCCTTGGTCGGTTTGCCGGGAGAAGTCGCGTCGGTCGTCGCCAAGGCGGCTGGCGGCAAGCGGCGTGTGCGCCTCGGTGAATTCCTGTATCGCTCCGGCACGCCCTTCCATAGCCTGTACGTCGTGCGCTCGGGCATGTTCAAGAGCATCGTTCTCGATGCCGAGGGCCGTGAGCAAGTGACCGGCTTCCAGATGGTCGGTGAAGTCCTGGGGCTGGATGGGATCGAGAAAGAGATCTGTCAGTCGAACGCGGTGGCGCTGGAGGACAGCGAGGTCTGGGAGATTCCGTTCAGCCGGCTGGAAGCGCTCTGCCGTCAGGATCCCGGCATGCAGCGCATGTTCCATCGGTTGATGAGCCGCGAGATTCAACGTGACTACCTCATGATGCTGCTATTGGGTTCGATGAGTGCGGAGGAGCGCTTGGCCGCCTTCCTGGTGAACCTTTCCCAGCGATTGACCGTTCGCGGCTACTCCGCGACCCGGTTCATCCTGCGCATGTCGCGGCGGGAAATCGGCAGCTTCCTTGGCTTGACCCTCGAGACCGTGAGTCGCGTCTTCTCGCGGCTGCAGCGCGAAGGCCTCATTCGGGCCGAATTGAAAGCCGTGGAACTGGTCGATATCGAGCGTCTGCATGCGATGGTGGGCGGATCGGCCCTGCAGGCTGCTTGAGGCCGAGGTTCGCCGACCGACGCCGGCATGTCGGCAGGCAAGCTCTCGACCTGCTCACGCCGGCGCGATCCAGTCAAGCGATCACGCGGTTGCGTCCAGGGCGTTGCGGACTGCGCTGGCGAGGTCTTCGCGATTGTAGGGCTTGTCGATCATTGCGCCGGGCAGCGACTCCACGCGATGAATCGCGCCGCTGGCATAGCCTGACGTGAACAACACCGCCAGCCCGGGACGGCGCTCGCGCACTTCCTTGGCGAGTTCGACGCCGCCGTAGCGGCCCGGCAATACGATGTCGGTGAAGAGCAGCGCGATTTCCGGATTCGCCCCCAGCAGTTGCAGCGCCGTCTCCCCATCCGCAGCCTGATGCACCCGGTAGCCCAGTTGCGCCAGGAAGCGCGCGCCGATCGCGCGCACGGCATCGTCGTCCTCGACCATCAGAACCGTCTCGTCTCCGCGTGGCATGGCCTGCCCGACGCGCAAGGGAGGCACGCCCCGGGCTGTATCGGCGATCGGAAGGAACAGGCGCACGGTCGTGCCTTGGCCCGGCTCGCTGTAGATCGCCACGTGTCCGCGAGATTGCTTGACGAACCCGTGGACCATCGACAAACCCAGTCCGCTGCCCTTGCCGCGTTCTTTGGTGGTGAAGTAGGGATCGAAGGCTTGCCTGACGATGTGCTCCGGCATGCCCGAGCCGTTGTCGCTCACCGCGATCATCACATAGCGGCCAGGCAGCACGTCGCCGAATTGCTCCGCGTAGTCCGGATCGAGGCTGCGAACCGACGTTTCGATGCTCAGCCGCCCGCCGTCGGGCATCGCATCGCGAGCGTTCACCACCAGATTGAGCAGTGCCGTTTCGAGTTGTCCCGGGTCTGCGTGGACCTTGGGTACGTTCGGATCGGGATAGGCGAGGATGGTGATGCGCTCGCCGAGCGTGCGGCGGATCATCTCCAGCATGTTGCCCACCAGTTCGTTGGCATCGATGGGTCGCGGTCGCAGCGCCTGACGGCGCGAGAACGCGAGCAGCTTGCGGGTGAGGTCGGCCGCGCTGGACGCGGCGTGCAGTGCCGAGTCGATCGGTTGGGCGATCGCATCGCTTCCTGCGATGTCTTCCTGCACCAGTTGCAGGTTGCCGATGATCACGGTGAGCAAGTTATTGAAATCGTGCGCGATGCCGCCGGTGAGTTGGCCGACGGCTTCGAGCTGTTGCGCGTGGCGCAGCCGCTCCTCGGCGTGGGTGTACTTGATCGCCGAGGCGACGATGTTGGACACCGAGCGCATGAAATTCTTGTCGTCCTCCGAGAACGTGCGTTGCTGCCGAAAGCACGCGCTAAGCACGCCGACCGGGCCTTCGTCGCTCCCGATCGGCACCGACAACGCGCAATGCAGGCCCAGCGCTTCGACCATCGGATCGGCGTGGAACCGCGTCTCGGCGGTGTAGTCTGTCACGACCACCGAGTTGCCCTCCGCGAGCACGAACCCCGGGCAGGTGGTGACATCGTTCTTGATGCGCTTGCCGGTGACCATGTCTTCGGGCGCACCGTACGCGGCACGGCAGACGAACTCCGTGTCGTGCGAGGTCAGGATGAGAAGCAGCACGACGTCGGCGCCCAGCGCCCTGGCCGTCAGACCCGGCACGGCAGTGGCCACTTCGTCCAATTCGCGCGCGGCGATGACTTGCTGACCCAGTTCCGCGACATGGGCTTGGTAATGCGCGCGCGTCATGGCGGAACGAGCGCTTTGCAGGCGGCTCACATCGCGGATCGCTGCGCACACATAGACCGTGTCGCCGGTTTGCATCGGGCTGAGGCTGATCTCGACCGGAAATTCCCTGCCTTGCTTGGTGACCGCGATGAGCGTCATGTCGTCACCCATCGGTCGAGCCGTGGGCTGCTTAGCGTAGTGACTGCGATGGGAGCGGTGGCTGGCGCGCAGGCGTTCGGGCACCAGCGTCTCGACGGGGCTGCCGATCAGTTCATCGCGCGGGTAGCCGAATACGCGCTCACCTTGAGTATTCGTGAATACGATCAGTCCGCACGCATCGATGACGATCATGGCGTCGGGAGCTGTTTCGAGCAGCTTCACATAGAGCGCGGTATCGAGACGGTGCGTTCGTTCCTCGCCCGCGGATCCGGGTGCTTGGGTCATGAGATCGTTTCCGTTACGAGCTAGGTCTTTCGCACGGCGCAGGTGAAGATATAGCCGGCGCCGCGCACCGCCTTGATGAGCACGGGCTTGTCCGCATCCAGTTCGATCTTTCGGCGCAAACGCGTGATCTGCATGTCGATCGCGCGATCGAAGGGGGCTGCGTCGCGGTTGCGCGTGGCCTGAAGCAGCTGATCGCGGCTCAATACCTTGTTCGGATTCTCGGCGAAGACCTGCAGCAGATCGTATTCTCCGGTGGTCAGGTCGACCTCGGCGCCTTCTGCGTTGAACAGCCGCCGGCTTTGCGTGTCCAGGCGCCAGCCCGAGAACTTGAGGCTGCTCGCCTGCGTCGGTGCATCCGGATCGACGGCATGCGCAGTGCGCCGAAGAACGCTGCGCACGCGCGCGAGCAATTCCCGCAAATCGAAAGGCTTGCTGACGAAGTCGTCGGCGCCCAATTCCAGGCTGACGATGCGGTCGACCGATTCACCGCTGCCTGTCACGATGATGACGCCCACGTTGGAATGGGCGCGGATGTGGCGCGTGAGTGCCAGCCCGTCTTCTCCGGGCAGTCCGAGGTCGAGCAGCACCAGATCGACCGGATCGCTCGCCATCTGTTTGCGCATTTCGCTGCCGTCGACGGCGACGCTCACGCGAAAGCCGTGGCGGCTGAGATAGTTCCGAATCAGATCGCTGATAGCCGGTTCGTCGTCGACGACGAGAACGTGAGGCGTTGAGGTCATGCTGAGCGTCCAATCCCCAGTAAGCCGGACAGAGCATAGCCATTCTAACTCGTCAGGGCGTCGCAAGCTTGCTTGGTTTACCCCGGGTTTGCGCGTGGGCAGGATGGGTCAGTCGGCGATGCCGCCATGAACGAGCTCATCGGCCGTTCGCACGCATTGAATGAGCGCGCGCGGTGCGAACCCGGCGCAGTTCGGCGAGCGTACAGAAAGCTGGTGTCCTGAGTCGGAGATTCTTTGCCGAGTGGCCGAACGGTTTCGATGATGCCGACGGGGCGAAAGGGTCGAAATCGGCGTCAGACGCGGAGGAAACCGCGGCCAGGTTGGACACATGGCGGGGATTTTCGCCAAGGCATGGCGTCGATTTCCGACGCTCGTGTTCCGCGAAACTCTGCCTCAGGACACTCGCGGGCAGCGGTTCGGTACCGCCCTGCTGCCCAAGCTCAGCGGCGCGTGTCCCGCTCGTGCAGTTGCTCTCGAGAGACGAGCCGCGCGAGCTGATTCATCTCTTCAGCGAGGACTTCGATGATGTCGTCGAGCGAGAGTATGCCGGCGAGGCTGCCGTCCGCCTGGACGATGGGCATGCGACGCACACCCTTGTTCCGCATGCGCTGTATTGCGTCGAAGACGTCCTCGGACTCGTCGGCCGTGATCAGATCCAGTCCCATGATGTCGCCCACGGTCAACGTGGCCGGATTCAGTTCGGGCGCCACCACGCCGAGTACCACGTCGCGATCGGTCACGATGCCCAGCGGGATGCGTCGCCCGTGGTCCTCGCGCGTGACGATGACGTCGCCGATGTGATATTGGCGCATCAGTTTCGCGGCCGCCGCGATCGTTGTCTCCGTGTCCGCGCAAACGACCTCTCGAGTGCAGATCTCTCCGACTTGCATTTCGTATCCTCTTGCTGTGGCGGCGGGCTGCGACGAGGGCGGGTCTGGCGCAATGCTAGGCACGACCCCGCCCCGAGAGCCCTGCTCAGGTGATGTTGATCTGACGCACGCGTCCACCCGTCTTCTTCGGCAGGACCAGTTCGAGCACGCCGTCTTTGTAAGTTGCGGCGCACTGCGTTTCGTCCACGTCGGAGGCGAGCGAGAAGCTGCGCGACACGGTGCCGTAGTAGCGCTCGCTGCGGATGACTTTTTCGCCGTCCTTCTTCTCGCGCGTCTTCTTCACTTCCGCGCTGATCGAAACGACGTTGCCGTCCACCGAAACCTTGATGTCTTCCTTCTTGGCGCCGGGGACTTCGGCGTGCACCGTGACTGCCTTGTCGTCCTCGCCCACGTCGACCTTGATCTGGCCGAGCGTTGCCGTATCGTCCAAGCCCATTCGCACGGGACGCAGGAAAAATCCCTTGAACATATCGTCGACGTCCGCGAATGGATCGTAGCGCGTAAGGTTAGCCATGGCTTTACCTCCGTGGTTGGTCGAAGTAGGGTGTCGATCATCATAGTCGTACACGCCGGTTGGGCCTTGACGTAGGTCAATCGAGGATCGACACGCTGCCTGCATGCTGCTGCAACGACAATCCGAGAGCCGGGTGCATCGCGCGCAACCGAACAGTGCTGCTGCGGATTTTCGGCTCGGAACGCGAATACAGGAGGCCTGTGCACCATGATCGAAGATGTCCTGCCGCCCATCCCGCCATTACAGCCGCGACAGCTCAGACGTCGCATCGACCCTGCCCGGCTCGGCGCCGACAGCACTGCGGACCTCGAACCTGTCTCGCAACTGATCGGCCAGGAGCGGGCCGTCGAAGCAGTGCGTTTCGGGATGGCCATCCGGCGCCAGGGCTACAACCTTTTCGTGCTCGGACCACCGGGGCTGGGAAAGCACACGCTGGTGCGAGGTTTCCTGGAAACGGAGGCGGCATCGGCGCCGCGCGCCTCGGAGTGGTGCTACGTCCATAACTTCGAGCAGCCGGACCGGCCCAAGGCCCTCGAGCTTCCACCCGGCCGGGGCTCGAAGTTGCGCGATGCCATGCGCAAGCTTGCGGAGGAAGCCCTCGCCGCGCTTACCGCAACCTTCGAGAGCGAGGAGTTTCGTGCCCGGCTCGAAGAACTGAGCGAGCAATTCGGCGAGCGCGAGCGCAAGGCCTTCCAGGAACTCGGCGAAGAGGCGCAGCAGCAAGGCATTGCGCTCGTTCACACGCCGGCTGGATTCGCTTTCGCGCCCTTGCGCGACGGGGCCGTGATCAATCCGGACGAGTACGAGAAGCTGCCCGAGGATCAGCGCAAGCGCATCAGCGAGACGATCGAGCAGTTGCAGGAGCGCTTGCAGCGCATCATCCGCCAGGTGCCCCAGTGGGGGCGCGAGCGGCGCAACAAGCTCAAAGAATTGCATCGGGAGTTCACCACGCTCGCCGTCGATCATCTGGTGGCCGAACTCGAAGCCGAGTATGCGGATCTGCCCGAAGTGGTTCGTCACCTCGCCGAGGTGCGGCGCGATCTCATCGACAGCGCGGCTCAGCCGCGCCGTGGTACCGAGGGCGCGCCCGAAGGCGGCGAACCCAGTGCGGATCAGCCGCCGGCTTGGTTGCGCCGCTATCAGGCCAATCTGCTGGTCGCGCACGACTCGCGTGCCGGGGCGCCGGTGGTCATCGAAGACAATCCCACCTACCAGAACCTCGTCGGTCGCGTGGAGTACCTGTCGCACTTCGGCGCGCTGGTGACGGACTTCAATCTCATCAAGGCGGGCTCGCTGCACGAGGCCAACGGCGGCTACCTCATGATCGACGCGCACAAGCTGCTCATGCAGCCGCTGGCCTGGGACGCGCTCAAGCGAGCCCTCGTCGCGCGCAAGATCCAGATCTCGTCGATCGGTGAGATGATGGGGCTGGTCAGCACCGTGTCGCTCGATCCGCAGTCGATCCCGCTCGATGTCAAGGTCGTCCTTTTCGGCGAGCGCACGCTCTACTACCTGCTGTACGAATGGGATCCGGAGTTTCGCGAACTGTTCAAGGTCGCAGCCGATTTCGAGGAGACGGTCGAGCTCGACGACGACATGTTGAAGCTCTATGCGCGACTCATCGCCACAGTGGCCAAGGGCGAGCGGATGCTCGCCTTCGACGCCCCGGCATGCTCGATTTTGCTGGAACACATCGTTCGGCTGGCGGGCGATCAGGCCAAGCTCTCCACGCACATGCAGAGCCTGGCCGACCTGATGCGCGAAGCCGACCACCTCGCTCGCGCCGCCGGCAAGGCGGCCGTGGATGCCGACAGCGTATCGGCGGCGATCGATGCGCAGCAGCGGCGCGCCGACCGCGTCAAGACGCGCATGCATGATTCGATCACCGAAGGCGTGTTGCTGATCGAGACGGCCGGCGGCAAGGTCGGTCAGATCAACGGCTTGTCGGTCTTCCAGATCGGCGCTCATGCGTTCGGCTTGCCCACTCGCATCACGGCCACGACCCGTCTCGGCAGCGGTGAAGTGATCGACATTCATCGCGAAGTGAAGCTGAGCGGTGCGATTCACTCCAAAGGCGTGCTCATTCTTTCGTCATTGCTGGGGGCGCGCTACGCTGGCCTGCAGCCGTTGTCGCTTTCGGCGAGCCTCAGTTTCGAGCAGACGTACGGAACGGTGGATGGCGACAGCGCGTCCCTGGCGGAGTTGTGCGCGCTGCTGTCTTCCCTGGCAGGCGCCCCCATCCGGCAGGATTTCGCCGTGACGGGCGCCATCAGCCAGCACGGAGAAGTGCAGGCGATCGGCGGCGTCAACGAAAAGATCGAAGGCTTCTTCGAGATTTGCCGATCCAGGGGGCTCACGGGAACACAGGGAGTCATCATTCCCGCGGCGAACGTGAGGCACCTGATGCTGCGCCAAGACGTGGTGGACGCGGCTGCGAGCGGAACATTCCATATTCATGCCGTTGCCACGGTGGACGAGGCCGTCACGCTGTTGACCGGGCTTCCCGCCGGCGCGCCGGATGCGGGGGGCGTCTATCCCGAGGGCAGTTTCAACCGGCGGGTGGCCGATCGGCTCGGTGCGATGACCCGCGTGCGGCGCGAGTTTGCGGTATCGCAGAAAAATGCGGGAGAGCCGAAGTGAACGCCTCACCCACCCCCAATGTGCGACGCTTGATGCTGGCGCTCGATGCGGCGCAGTGCGCAGGCGCCGATCTGATGCTCGCCGTCGAACTGGCGGCGCTGATCGGTGCGGAACTGGAGGGGCTGTTCGTCGAGGACAGCGACCTGCTCAGTCTCGCGCAGCTTCCGTTCGTGCGCGAGGTGGGCGGGCGCAGCGGTCAGGATCGTCCCATCGTCCGCGAATCGATCGAATCGCTGCTTCGAAGTCGAGTGCAGCGGGTGGTCGGCGAACTGGAGCGTGCGGGCAAGGCGCGCAACGTCCCTGTGTCGCATCGCACCGCCCGTGGCAAGGTGGTGCGACAAGCGCTCGCGCAGTGCGAGACCCGTGATGCGGTGCTTCTGCACGCGCACGGCTCGCTTCGCCCTGTGCCCCGGCGAAGCTCCATCGCGACGGCGGCAGGGCCCGTCATGCTGTGGTACGAGGATGGGCCGGCCGCTGCCGCTTCCTTCGATATCGCGGTCAGCCTCGCGCGGCAGTTGCGTTCGGATCTGTTGGTCGGATTTCCTGCCCGCCCGTTCGTGACGGAATCCGACGTTCGAGGCCAGTTGGCGTCCCGGCTCACGCTTGCGCCCGGGCAGGTGCGGCTGCGGGCGATCGAAGGTCGGGATGTCGATGCGCTCATCAGCGCCGCGCGCTCTGCGAAAGCGACACAGCTCGTGCTTGCCGCTGGGGCCCGCCTGGCGACAGTCGAGATGCTCGAACGCATGTTGAGCCATCTCGGCTCGGGCGTGATCCTCGTGCGTTAGCGGTTCGATGCCGCGGCGCGGCAAGGACCACGGTTGCATGGTGTGCGTGACAGGCCTAAGCTGGATGGCTCGTGCGTTCTCCGGCACGTCTTCCGGGCGAACGCTCGATTGCGATTGATCTTGGTCAACCAGCATGGACTGGGCGTCCCTAAGATTTCGCGGGAGCGTCCGCATGCCAATCGGTAAAAGGAGATGACGATGCCAGCGAGATTGGTGCGGAGCGGCGCGGCGCGTCGGTCGGTCAAGCGTAAATCCGTCGATCCCGTCCGGGCCGCCGACCGGGCGGCGTCTGCGGCGCGCGAGCCCGAGACGGACGACTGGGTGGAGGCCGAGGACGATCGCGAGCGTCTAGACGAAGGTGAGATGGAGATGCTGCTCACCGGACATGCGGCGACGCATGGCATCGAAGGCGAAGACAATTGGCTGCTCCAGAGCGAAGCGTCGAAATGGGACGAGCGCTGAGGGTCGACGCGGGCATCGGCAACACATAAACTTCACGCGCCGCGTCGCTCCGGCCTGCTGTGCTGCGCACGGCGCCGGCAGGGCGGGTTTTGTGCAACGTCAGATTTTCGAATTTTCGGCAGGAGCATTCGTCAATGCAACACCCAGTGAGGATCACCGTGAGAGGTTTCGAGCGTTCGGATGCGCTCGAGGCAGCCGTCGTGCAGCGCAGTGGAAAACTGGATCAGTTTTTCCCGCAGCTGATCGGCTGCGAAACGACCATCGAACTGGAGGAGCACAGCAAGCAGCACGGCAATCACTACGTGGTCAAGCTGGTGCTGAAGATTCCCGGCAACGATATCGTTGTCGATCATCAGCGCGACGAGGATGCCTATGTGGCCTTGCGCGACGCCTTCGATGCAGCCGAGCGCAGGCTGAAGGCGGTCGCTGAGCGCAATCGTGGCAGCGACCGCGCGAAGCGCCGTTCGGGCGCGGATACCATGGATAGCGCAGACAGCGTGGACAGCTGATTTCAACCCGATTGCTCGAGCGGCCAGGCAGCATGACGAGCGATCACTTCGCCCTCATTCCAGCAGCGGGCAGCGGTTCGCGCTTCGGATCGACGCAACCCAAGCAATACGAGTTGATCGACGGGCTGCCCATGCTGGAGCACACCGTGCGTTCGCTCGCCTGTCAGCGGGGCATCACGTGCGTGTTCGTCGTCTTGGCGCCTGGCGATACGCAATTTCGCCGAGGCGGCTGGACCGGCTATCCCGCGCAGGTCGTGCCGCTGTTCTGCGGTGGCCCGACGCGGGCCAGCAGTGTCTTCAATGCGCTCATGGCGATTCGCGACCGGGTGGACGATGACGACTGGATACTCGTGCACGATGCTGCTCGTCCGTGCGTAAGCCATGCGGAACTCGATCGCCTCATGGGCAGCCTGGAAACCGACGAGGTCGGCGGGCTTCTCGCATTGCCGGTCGCGGATACGCTCAAGCGCGCCGACTCAACGCAGCGTGTCGCGTCGACCGAGTCTCGTGAGGGACTATGGCGCGCGCTTACGCCGCAAATGTTCCGGTATCGGCTATTGGTCGAGGCGATGCATCGAGCCAAGGCCGTGCTCGTCACGGACGAAGCGTCTGCAATCGAGCGTTTGGGTTTGCAGCCGAAGCTCGTCCCGGGCGCGGCCACCAACATCAAAGTGACTTATGCCGAGGATATCGCGCTCGCCGCCGCGATCCTGGCGCAGCGGGGTGAGGGTAGATGCGGGTAGGACAAGGGTTCGACATCCACGCCCTGGTGGTCGGGCGCAAGCTGATCATCGGCGGCGTAGAGATCTCCTATGAAAAGGGTTTGGCGGGACATTCGGACGCCGATGTGCTCATCCATGCGATCTGCGATGCCTTGCTGGGCGCGGCCGGCTTGGGCGATATCGGGCGCCACTTTCCTGACACCGATCCGCGATACCGGGGTGCCGACAGCCGCGTACTGCTAGCGGAGGTGATGGACAAAGTGCGTGCGAATGGCTGGCAAGTGGTCAACCTCGATGCGACCATCATCGCGCAGGCCCCGCGCATGGCGCCTCATATCCCTCGCATGGAAGAGAATCTGCGTCTGGCACTCGGAGGCGCTTGTGCCATCAACATCAAGGCGAAAACGATGGAGAAGCTCGGGGCGATCGGGCGCGGGGAAGGGATCGCCGCCGAGGCGGTGGTTCTGCTCGAAGTGCAGCCTCCGGATACCGACTGAGTCTTCGCGTATTGCGGGAGGAGCGCCGAGGGAGCCGATGCGCCTGTTCTTCGCCTTGTGGCCCGACGCCCCGGTTCGCGCCGAGTTGGCACGATGGTCCGAGCGCTGTCGCCTTTCCTCGGGCGGGCGTGCCACTCGCGCCCCCAACCTGCATGCGACGCTCGCGTTCCTGGGCGAGGTCGATCCGGCGCGTTTGCCGGCACTGCTTCGCATCGGTGGCCGATCACGGTCGGCAGCCTTCGAACTCTGCCTGGACCACGTTGCATACTGGCCTCGCAACCGCATCGTCTATGCCGGCGCATCGCAGCCGTCGCAGGCGCTGGGCGCGCTCGCGCGTTCGCTCAACACTCAGTTGAGCGAGGTCGGGCACCGCGTGGATCAGCGACCCTATGCACTGCACGTAACCTTGCTGCGAGATGCGCATACCGCGCCTGTCGTCAAGGTCGTCGAGCCCTTGCTGTGGCGAGTAAGCCACATGGTCCTCGTTGAATCTGTGCGGGCAGGCGGTGGTCAGGTGTATCGTCCTGTGCACCGCTTTATGCTTAGAAGCTGAGCCGCAGGCATAAGCGCTGGCGGTAGGAGCCTCGTTTTGGATCACGCGCACATGTTCATGCGAGCGGCTCGCGAAGCGAGCGCCGCATCGTCGGATGTCTTGGTGCTTCCCCAGTGGACCGAGGCGAATTGGGTCGAACTGCTCGGGCGCGCCCAGCTCAGACAGGTGAACGCCAGTGAGATCGTGATCGCGCGCGGCTCCCAGGAGCGCGCGCTCTACTTCACCGCCATCGGTGATTACGAGGTCGGCGGTGCCTATATGGGCGGGGCCAGTCTGACATGGCTGGCGCGCATTCCTGCCGGCAGTGTGTTCGGCGAGCAGTCGTTTTTCGACGGCTTGCCGCGTTCGGCGAACGTCTGGGCTCATGCGCAAGGCGAATTGCTCGTGCTCCCCTTCGAGAGCTATCAGCGTTTCGCCGAGGATACGCCCGACCTGGCTCGCGATTTCATCTTCGCGCTGGCGCGCATACTGTCGCTGCGTCTGCGCAACACGACCGTGCGCGTGCACTGAGACGACTCATCGGTTGCTTTCGCTGGTTCAGAGAAAGACGTGGTTTTCCAGGTGACCGGCGAGTTCCTTCTCCGGCAGCTTGGTGTAGTCTTTCTCGATCGAGACCGCAACGAGCTTCCGTACGTGTGCATCGAGTTGCTGGTTGAGCAATCCCATGAAGTGCGGGGAAGCCACCAGCAGGAGCCGCTCGTAGGCGTGGTTCGTGCGCCCCTGATTCAGTTCGCGCGCGAGTTCCAACGCGAATCGCTGCGCCTCCACTTCCTTGGGTGATTTTGCGGCAACGAAGGCGCCGTGACCGTTGCCGTGGCTCTGGGAGTGTCCGGGCCGGTCGCTCGCCAGATCCGAGCCTTTCTCGCGGCTCTCGGCATGCGCCAGAGTCTTGACGCGGGTGAGCCCCTTGTTGGGCCCCTCGTTGCTATAGACAGTGGCCGTCGAGGCATTCGCCACCAAAATCCATGTTCGAGTCATGCGATTCTCCCGTACGGAACGACGCATTGGGTTCCGGGCCACTTCAATCTAGCGCGCTGCTCGGCTCGTGGTATTGATCGAGATCATGGGCCGGGGGTACGCGCAGCGTGACGCGCGCCTCTAGTCCGCCGCCCGGCCGCGGCAACAGTTCGATGCGGCCCGAATGCGCTTTGGCCACGCGTTGCACGATGGCCAAGCCCAGACCGGAACCGCTCGCGCCGCTGCGGGACGCTTCCAGGCGCGTGAAGGGCTGTAGCATGCGCTGCGCCTGATCGGGTGGAATGCCGGGCCCGCGATCGAGGACTGCGATGACGATGTCGTCACCATCGCAGCGGGTGATCACTTCGACGTCGCTGCTCGAGTAGCGAAGTGCGTTGTCGATCAGATTGACGACCAGTCGCTGCATCGCCATGGGGCGCAGCGGCAGCGGCGGGATCGGTTCGGTGCGTGCGCTGACCGGGCGGTTGCGTCGCGCGTACCGATCGACCGCCGCATGCACGATGGCGTTCAAATCCCCCGCACGCTCCAGGGCTTCGCCGGATTCGTCGCGGGCGAAGTCGAGAAACTGATCGATGATGGCATCGATGTCCTCGATATCCTGCACCATGCCCTCGGCCATGAGGCGATCGGGGTGTTCCAGCATTTCGAGCGCCAGCCGCAAGCGTGACAACGGCGTCCGAAGGTCATGGGAGACGCCCGCGAGCAGCAAGGCGCGCTCGGATTCCGCTCGTTGCAGGGCTTCGGTCATGGCGTTGAATGCGCCGGCAAGCGTGCGCAGTTCGGTGGCTCCGGCTTCGTTCAATGGCTGCGGACGCGTGCCGCCGGCCAACTGGGCGGCCGCGCGTGTCAGCGCCCGCAGCGGTTCGTTGATGCGCGACACGAGGAACCATGCCCCGATCAGGGCGAGCAGGCTTGCGAGCGCGCTCCAGCCGATCCATTGCCACGGCAGTTGCCGCTCGATGCGCTCGCGCGGCAGCGCGAGCCAGTACTGCTCGCCGTCGATGCGGAAACTGACGAGCAGTCCGGAAAGGCCTTCCTGCTCGAGCTTGAGCTGTGTTCCCTCGCCGAGCGCTTCCTGGACTGCGCGCATGATGGCTCTCGAGCGCGCGGAATCCGGCAGATCGACCACAGGCTCCTCCTCGCCGGCCGGATAGATGCGGATCCCTTCGTGCTGCGAGAGATAGCGCAACAGCTCGATGCGTTTCTCCGGAGCCGCGGTAACGATGGCCGCGCGCGTCAGATTGACGATGCTCGCCACCTGTTGCGCTATGGCGCGCGCGCGCGGTTCCCGCTCCGACGCATCGAGAATGCTGATCCAGGCAGTCAGGCTGGCGATGAGGAGCAGCGCAATGAGAAGAAACGTGCGCCACAGCAAGGAGCGCGGGAGCAAATCGAACGGCCGTGTCATCGGCTGGCTGCGGCAGCGCTCATGGGCGACTAATTCTTGGCCGGTTTGTCGTCGCGCTTCTTGCCGTCGGGCACGAACACGTAGCCGAAACCCCATACCGTCTGGATGAAGGCGGGACGGGCCGGATCGGGTTCGATCAGTCGGCGCAGGCGGGAAATCTGTACGTCGATGGAGCGATCGAAGGCTTCGAATTCCCGGCCTCGTGCAAGCTCCATCAACTTGTCGCGGGACAGGGGCGTGCGGGCGTGGGTGGTCAGCACTTTGAGCAAAGCGAATTCGCCCGTAGTCAGGGGAACTTCTTCCTTTCCACGGGTCAGCGTCCTGGTGCCGAGGTCCAGGCTGAACGTGCCGAACGGGACGATCTCGTTCTCTTGCGCCGGGGCGCCCGGGGGCGGCGCGGGTTGGCGCCGGCGCAAGACTGCGTGGATCCGCGCGACCAGCTCGCGCGGGTTGAACGGCTTGGGCAGGTAATCGTCGGCGCCCATTTCCAGGCCGACGATGCGATCGACCTCGTCGCCCTTGGCGGTCAGCATGATGATCGGAACCGGGTTGCCCGCGCCGCGCAGTCGCCTGCAGATGGCCAGTCCGTCCTCACCGGGAAGCATGAGATCGAGCACGAGGAGGTCGAACAACTCGCGGTTGAGCACGCGGTCCATGGCGCCTGCATCCGGGGCGGTCTGGACTGCGAATCCCTGTTCGCTCAGATAGCGATGCAGCAGATCGCGCAGGCGCAAGTCGTCGTCGACGACCAGAATCTTGGTTCGCTTCTCTGTCATAGGATCGAATCTCACGCGTGTCGATGGGCCGCGATGCACCAGCCTGTCGGAAGCGGGAAGAATAAGCCTCATGCAACGGGCGTCAACGCCGCACTGTAACAGTGTATTGCATCGCTCCGGCGGCTAACAAACTGTTACAGACGAGCCTGCTTGGTGGTGCCTGCGGCCGGGCGAGTGCAGTATCCTTGCACGTGACGAGGACGCACGAAGGTGGCCGCCGAGAATACCTTGGCGAGCCGGTTCGGCTTCTACTTCATCATGTCGATTTTCAGGCTTGAGACGGCAGGCATGGACGAGCGGAGTAGCTATGAATGAATGCAGCATGTGGCGATGGCTCCTGCTTTCGGCGGCTCTGTTGCTGGCGCTGCCGTCGACTGCGGCTGCGCAATACGATTACGGTCAAGGGGCGATCTTCGCGCAGAGCGGGCAGCGGGGTGATTCAGCCGATCGGCCCGATCGCAGCCGCAGCCGTGACGACGGGCAGACGCGGCGGTCGGATCGCGAACGCAGCCAACGAATGACCCCAGACGAGCACAGGGAACTCAATCGTGACTTGCAGCGTGCCAATCGGGAGATTTACCGCAAGGGGCGCGAGGGTCGTTGAGCTGCCGATGCAAGCCCTTCTCGTGGTTGATCGAAAGTCGGGCGGGCCTCTTCTGCTGAATCTGCTGATCGCGTGCCTGTGGGTGATCTGGGGAGGCGCTGCCAACGCCGCTCCGATGGGCGCCGCGGAGGCCCGTCACCTGCTCGTTCGCACCGGCTTCTTCGCGCCACCTGCCGAGGTGGAGGCCTACGCGGCACTCGATCGGACGGCGGCCGTGGAGCGTTTGCTCGCGCAGGTACGCGCTGAGCCGGTCACTCGACCGGCGGAGGTCCTGGACCGCTGGACGCCGCGGTCGCAGTTTCGCGCTTGGCCGGAAGAGGAGCGTCGGGCTTGGCTGCGTCGGACCATCCAGCAGGGGCAAGATCTGCGGGGCTGGTGGTTCGGGGAGATGCTCGTCACGCCGTCTCCCTTCACCGAGCGCATGACCCTCTTCTGGCACAGCCACTTCGTGTCCAGTTTGCAGAAAGTCCGACCCACGCGGCTGATGTATCGTCAGAACCTCTTGCTGCGCAAACACGCGCTGGGCAATTTCCGCGAACTGCTGCACGCGATCGCCCGTGATCCGGCGATGATCGTGTATCTCGACAATGCGTCCAATCGCAAAGGGCAGCCGAACGAGAATTTCGCCCGCGAACTCATGGAGCTGTTCACGCTAGGCGAGGGTCGCTTCAGCGAACAGGACGTGAAGGAGGCTGCGCGGGCCTTCACCGGCTGGGGCATCGACGGCGAGACGGGCGAGTTTCTCTTTCGCGCGGGCGTGCACGACGAAGGGCCGAAGACCGTGCTGGGGCGTGGCGGGATACTCGACGGCCGAGAGGTCATCGATCTGTTGCTAGATCAGCCGCAGACCGCCGAGACCATCGTGCGCAAGCTCTGGCGCGAGTTTGTTTCGCCCACGCCCGACGCGCGGGAAGTCGCGCGCATTGCCGCTGACTTGCGCGGCGCGGACTACGACATTCGCATAGCCGTGCGCGCGCTCTTGACCTCGAACGCGTTCTACGCCGAGGCCAATCGGGCAAGCCTGGTCAAGTCACCGGTGGAACTGCTGGTCGGAACGCTGCGCCAGTTCAAGTTCGAAGTCGGCGACCCGTTTCCCTTCGTCGTCATGAGCCGGCAGTTGGGGCAGGATCTCATGGCGCCGCCGAACGTCAAGGGCTGGGTCGGCGGCGAAGCCTGGATCAACGCAGGCACGCTGCTCACGCGCAAACGAATCCTCGAGCGGCTGTTCCGGTCGGTGGAGCCTCGGGGAGCGTCGATGATGAGCGATGGGGGGGCGCCGAGGATGGTCGCGGAAGCCGCCAACGCGGCGCCGCCACCCGGGCGCTTTCAGCAGGCGATGCAGGAGGTCTGGTTCAACGAGGCGGCCTGGGCGGCGGAGTTGCGGGGCGCCGATGCTTCCAGTCTTGCGCGCGTGCTGCTCCCGGCGACACCGGTTCACGCTGTGGCCGGGTCGCCGGATCGCATCGCGCTCGTTCGGCAACTCACGCTCGATCCGGTCTATCAGCTCAAGTGAGACGCCGGCTCGACATGCTCTTTGTTTTTGTCATAGGCGAACGCAATGGATAGACGAAGCTTCGTAAGCGCCATGGCGGCTTTGCCGGTGCTTGTCTCGCCGGCCGCGTGGGCGGTGAGCCGGGTGCAGCCGACGGCCTACGGCAACCTGCTCGTATTGATCGAACTCAAGGGCGGCAATGACGGCTTGAACACCGTCGTTCCTTATGCGGACGAGGCCTACTACGCCTTGCGGCCTCGCCTCGCGATTGCGCGCGACGAGGTGCTGCAACTCGACGAGCGCACGGGGTTGCATCCCGCGCTCAAGCCGCTGCTCGATCTATGGCGGGAGGGTGAGCTTGCCATCGTCCAAGGTCTGGGTTATCCGAGCGCGAATTTGTCGCATTTCCGCTCCATTGAAATCTGGGATACCGCGTCGAGGGCCGACGAGTATCTGACGCAGGGATGGCTCAGCCGTGCTTTCGCCGCGGTACCCACGCCCCGCAGCTTCGCGGCTGACGCGGTCGTGGTGGGCAGCCACGATCTGGGGCCCGTGGCAGGCACCGGGGGACGAGTCATCGCGCTTGCCGACACGGAGCGTTTCCTGCGCGAGTCGCGCTTGGCGAAGCCTGTTCGGCACGCGGGAAGCGCTGCGCTGCGTCACATCATGAGTGTCGAGCGGGACATCGCTCAGGCGGCCTCGGGTTTTGGCGCCAGTCATGTCTTTCGGACCGAGTTTCCGCGCACGCCTTTCGGTAATGCCGTGCGCACGGCCAGTCAGGTGATCGCGGCGCGCGCAGGCGTGGCGGTCGTCAAGGTCTCGCTCAACGGTTTCGACACGCACAGCAATCAGGCCGGATCGCACGCGCGTCTGCTCAAGGATCTCGCCGAGGGTTTGGCCTCGCTGCGTCATGCGATGGAAGAATTGGGCCGTTGGGATTCGACCCTGGTGATGACCTACGCGGAGTTCGGCCGGCGCCCGCGTCAGAACATGAGCGGCGGCACCGATCATGGCACGGCCAATGCGCACTTCGTCGCCGGCGGCCGGGTCAAGGGCGGTCTTTACGGAGCGGCCCCGAACCTGGACCGGCTGGACGGTGCGGGGAATCCTCCCTTTGCGGTGGACTTTCGTGAACTGTACGCGACCGTGCTCGAGCGCTGGTGGGGCATGGAGGCCAGCGGCGTGTTGCAGGGACGCCATAAGCCGCTCGAGCTGCTTCGGGGCTGAGCGGCAGACTGCCCGGGCAGGCAGAGATTCTGACCTGGCTACCCGTTTTTCTGTCTCGAATGTCGGTATCGCACCACACGGACGTGGCTTCCCGGCATCTTTCGCACAGCCCAAATCCTGATCGAACCCGTGGCAGGCTCATCTGGTGAGCTTGCAAGCGCCCATACTCGTCTCAACCCAGTACGAACCGGTGGAGATGCCGCATGGAACGCAGAGAGATCCTGATCACCGTGGTGGGCCTGCTCGGGACCTTCCTCTTGCCCTGGCCGGGCAGCGAAGAGCCCGTGATGGCTAGAGGTGCTGCAACGAGCACGGCCGTCGGCGCCGATCGATGCGTTTATGCGGTTCAGCCCGCGGGGGCCGTACTGCGTCATGGCAACCCGGGCGCAGCCCGCGTCGACGCCCGTGATGGGCTTGCGTCCGAGCCGGCTATGTTGGGCGCCGACCGCTGCGTCAGCTTGCGATGTGGTGCTTGAAGCCTGGATTCGCAAAGCTGCGCGTCTGCGCTTCCCGCTCCACCCAGGTCAGTGCTTCGTCGGCTGTGAGCGCCGGCGAGATGAGATCGCCTTGCGCGAAGGCGAATCCGGCACGCCGCAAGTGATCGAGATCCATGCCGGTTCTGAGGTCGACGGCGCAGGCCGCCAGGCCGTGTTTGCGGGCTGCGACCAAAAGGGCGGCCAGCGGCTCTGCGGCATCGGGCGCCGCGATGCCGTTCGCGGAACCCGCAAGCCTGACCTTGATCTCCGAGAAATGCGCATAGGCCGATTCGCTCAGGGAGGCGACCGGAAGATCCTCCTTGATCACGAGTCGGTAGCCGCGCAGCTTGAGTCGGGCGAGGTTGTCGGCCATGTCGATATCGGCGATGGCCTCCCGGGTGGCGTTGATCTCCAGAACGAGGTCGACGGCCGAGATGCCGAGCGTGCGCACATAGGCGTCCAGGCTGGTCGCATCGCTATGCTCGCACAGGACGTCCGGCCCGAGGCCGACGGAAACCTGGGTGTCGAGGTCCCGGTCGCGCAGTGATCGCACGAGTTCGGCGGCATCCCTGAGCACGCTGGCGGTCATCACTCGCTGGGCGCCCAGTTGCATCATGGCCTGGTTGAAGCGCGCGGCCGACGCAATCCCATGGCGAGGGTGCGTCACGTAAGGCAGTGCCTCACAGCATACGGGGCGACCCGATTCGAGATCGATTTTGGGCTGAAAGCGTGCGCGCATGTTGCCGGCTCGCAGGCACTCGCTCAGTTCGTCCTTGGTCAGGTTCGGAGTGCGGACGGCACCGGCGTTGGCGGCGTTCGCGGACTGGGCGAACTGTCGCAACCACGTTCCCATTTCCTCCGCGCTCACCGGTTTGCGCAAGACGGTCAGGATGGTCAGTCCCGAGTGCTGCGCCTGTTCGCGCAGTTCCTCGAATACTCCCCGGCGATGGGTGAGCAGCAAGGTGCCTAGCACGCTGAATTGGTCGCTCAGCATCTTGAGCGCTTGCATGGCGTCCGGCCCGAGCAAGTCGGGGTCGGCCACCATGATCCATTCCAGCGCCCGGCCCTTGGCCAGCACACGCTCGGCGTCTCGCGTGTCGAGCGCCTCGGCGACCTGATCAGCGCCTGCTGCCCGTATCAGGCGGCACAGGGAGCGGCGCTGGAACTTGGTGCTTTCGATGACCAGGACCGCAGGGCCTCCTGTCGTCGATTGCGTCTTCTTGAGTGGCATCGGACTCGTCGTTGCAATTGGCTCCCAGCTTACGCTGCGCCACGGCAGACTCTGTCGGTCTTTGAGTGGCAAGGTGCTTATCCGGGGCGCGTTGCGCCGGATAGTTGAGGCTGTTACGGCAGGCAGGGGCGAGGCTTGAGCGCCGCGGGCGCAAAGAGGACTTCACCCTCCTGGGTGCCGTGCGGCTGGGTGTTTTCGCCTGCCATGTACCGCAGGTGAGACTCGAATTTCCTGGGGCAGGCGTGCCTCAGTCGTGCAGCGCCTGTACGACCGACTCGGTCACCAGCGCCGTACTCGCCTCGCCGCCGAGATCGGGGGTAACGATCCGGCGGGCGGTGACCTGCTCGATGGCGCGCATGAGCCGATTGGCTGCCGCCGTCTCGCCGAGGTGCTCGAGCATCATGCATGCGGTCCAGAAAGTGGCGACCGGATTGGCGATTCCTCGGCCCGCGATGTCGAATGCGGATCCGTGAATGGGTTCGAACATCGATGGAAAAGTGCGTTCCGGGTTCAGGTTGGCCGTTGGGGCAATGCCCAAGCTGCCGGAGAGCGCGGCAGCAAGGTCGGACAGAATGTCGGCGTGCAGATTGGTGGCGACCATCACGTCGATGCTGCGCGGTTTCGCGACCATGCGCATGGTCATGGCGTCGACCAGCTCGCGGTCCCAGGTGACGTCGGGATAGTCGCGTGCGACCTGCATGAAGATCTCATCCCACATGACCATGCCATGGCGCTGCGCGTTCGATTTCGTGACCAGCGTCAGGTGCTTGCGCGGGCGCTTGCGGGCGAGTTCGAAGGCAAAACGGTGAATGCGGGTGACGCCGGAACGGGTGAACACGGATACTTCCGTCGCGATTTCCTCGGGCAGTCCGCGGTGCACTCGGCCGCCGCTGCCCGAATACTCGCCCTCCGAGTTCTCTCGGATGATCACCCAGTCGATGTCGCTCGCATCACGCAGCCGCAATGGGCTCTGCACGCCGGGCAGCACGCGCGCGGGGCGCACGTTGGCATACTGATCGAAGCCTTGGCAGATCGGCAGGCGCAGCCCCCACAAGGAAACATGATCCGGGACATCGGGCGATCCGACCGCACCGAAGAAGATGGCATCGAAAGTCTTGAGCGTCTCCAGGCCGCCGGCTGGAATATACTCACCTGTCTTGAGGTAGCGCTCGCTGTCCCAACCGAAATGCTCGACACAGAGCTTGAAGCCTTCCAGCTTGGAAATTGCGTCCAATACATCCAGCCCGGCCGGTATGACTTCCTTGCCGATGCCGTCGCCGGGTATTGCCGCCAGCCTGTACTCTCGGGTCATGTTCTCTACCAACAAAATATGATTGTCTTCGATCAAGAGCCGAAGGCTAGCATGGACGCACCATAGCTCTCTCGATTTCTCGTGCAGCAATTGAATCGACCGCCGTAAATACCTTCGAATATGCCCAGCAATCAAGCCAGCAACGCTCCCCTCGCGCTCATCATCGACGATGATGAGATGGTGCGCATGCTCGTCCGGCAGACCTTGGAGATTGCCGGGATCGTTGTTGCGGACGCCCCAGACGGCGAGGAGGGGCTGACGCAGTTCGAGCGCCTGTCGCCCGATATCGTGCTTCTCGATGTCCTCATGCCTGGAATGAACGGATTCGAGGTATGTGCGCGGATTCGCGCGATGCCGAGCGGACAGCGCACGCCGGTGTTGATGATGACGGGGCTGGACGACTCGGATTCGGTCAACAGTGCCTACGAGGCAGGGGCAACCGATTTCGTTACCAAACCGATTACCTGGCCTACGCTCGCCCACCGCGTCCGGTACATGCTGCGTGCGAGTCAGGCTCTGGAGAACCTGGCCCGCAGCGAGGCGCGATTGGCCGATGCCCAACGCATGGCGCGACTCGGGCACTGGGATTGGGATCTGCAGACCGACGCCTTCTATCGTTCGCCCGAGTTGCTGCGAATCTTGGGGGCGGCGAGCGGCAATCTGCCGCCCGGCTACGCATCCTTCGTCGCTCTGGTCCATCCGAGCGAGCGCGGCGAATTGGAGCGCGCCTTGAGCAAGGCGCTGGAGACGGGCGAATCGTACCGCATGGAATGCCGCATCGCCTGTCCCGATGGTGCCGACCGGATCGTGCATGAACAGGCCGTCGTTGCCCGCGACGAGACCGGCGCCGCGGTTCGCATCCATGGCACGACCCAAGACATTACCGAGCGAAAATCCGCGGAGCAGCGCATCCAGCGGCTGGTCCTGTACGACACCCTGACCGACCTGCCCAATCGGCAATACTTCAAGGAGCAACTGGAGCACACGCTGGTGCAGGCGGCGAAGCTGCAGGAAAAGGTCGCCGTGCTGGTGCTCGACCTGGACCGATTCAAGCGCGTGAACGATACCTTGGGTCACAACGTCGGGGATCAGCTTCTGGTGGCCGTGGGCGAGCGCTTGACGAAATCGCTGCGCGCCGTGGACCACGTCGCGCGCGGCGATGAGGGCGGTGTGACCGGGACGCTTGCGCGGCTGGGCGGCGACGAGTTCACCATCCGGGTGGCCAATCTGCCCGAGGCGGCGGATGCGGCGAAATTGGCCCGGCGCCTGCTGACCGGATTGTCCCAACCGTTCGTGTTGAGCGGCCAGGAGATCGTGATCACGGCGAGCGCCGGTATCGCGGTCTATCCGCTCGATGGGCAGGATGTCGATACGCTGCTGCAGCATGCCGACAGCGCCATGTATCACGCCAAACAGCAGGGCAAGGACAACTACCAGTTCTTTTCGCCCTCGATGAACGCCTCATCGCTGCAGAAGCTGACGATGGAGAATCAGTTGCGCAAGGCGATCGAGCGCGGCGAACTGATGCTTCATTACCAGCCCAAGGTCGAATCGTGCTCGCGCCGGATTGCGGGTGTCGAAGCCCTGATTCGCTGGCGGCACCCGGATCTGGGGATGATCTCGCCGGCTGAATTCATTCCCCTCGCCGAGGAGACCGGACTCATCGTCCCGATCGGCGACTGGGTGCTCGAGCAAGCTTGTCGGCAGGCGGCGGCTTGGCGTGCTGCCGGGCTCAAGCCCGGCAGCATCGCCGTCAACATGGCGAGCCCGAATTTCGCCCAGAAGGACTTCGTGCCGAAGGTGGCGGCGACGTTGGCCCGAGAGCGCCTGGACCCGGGATCGATCGAGATCGAACTGACGGAGAGCATCCTGATGCAGGATGCGCAGGCCGCCCGAGTCACTTTGGAGGCACTGAAGTCGCACGGGCTGCAGCTTTCCATCGACGACTTCGGAACGGGGTACTCGTCGCTTGCCTACCTGAAGCGCTTCCCGATCGATACCTTGAAAATCGATCGCGCCTTCGTTCGTGATGTCATCCAGAACCCGGAGGATGCGTCCATCACCAGCGCCATCATCGCGCTCGGCGGCAGTCTGGGGCTCTCCGTGGTGGCCGAGGGCGTGGAAACCGAGGCGCAAGCCGAGTTTCTGCAAAAGCGGGGATGCGATTTCATGCAGGGCTATCTTTTCAGTCGGCCCGTGATCGCCGACGACATTACCGCCATGCTGGTATCGGGGCCGCTCCCGCTCGATGGCGCGCGCTCGCGCCGAGGCGCTTCGGCCAGCTGAGCAGGCGGTTCCAGGATCGAGCTTCCCTGCTGAAGCAGTGCGGCGCTAGATCGACTCGTCGAGAAACAACTGCACTTCGCCGAACAACTGCATGCGGTTCTTCTCGGTGAAAAGGATGTGGGTCGCTTCGCCGATCAGCACGAGTCGCTTGGAGGGTGCGCCGGTCAACTGCGCGAACAGCGCCTGAGCCATGTACGGCGGCGTGTCGGCATCCCATTCGCCGACCAGCAGCAGGGTCGGCACGCGAATCCGGGACGCGTCGTATTGAGGCTTGCCGGCTGCCCAAAATTCGCGGGTGTCGGCTTGCGATCCCGTCGGCGCTCGCACCACGCGCGGTGTCTGTTGAGCGCCCCATGGGTCGCTCGCAAAGGCCACCTCCGCCCACCTTTCGAACCACGCTTGCGGCATCAGGTCGGTGTGCACGACGCCCGCCGGCAAGCCTGTGCTGCGGCGCTTGACGACGTCTTCGAGCGTCACGCTGCGGTACGCCCCCAGCTTGCCGCCAGGGTCCGTGAGCGAGGGCGTCGAGCGTATCCATCCCGGCGCGAACAGCACGAGCTTGCGCACCTTGGCGTTGTGGCCGATGGTGTACGTCGACATGATGCGGGTGCCCCATGAATGGCCGATCAGATTGATCTGGGGGATGGCGCGTCGGCGCAGAATGAAGTCGACCGCGGCACCCACGTCTTGGGCTGCGCACGGCGTGCGGACTATGGGTTCGTTGTCCGCTGCAGGTGAGCTCATCTCGGGCGGACGCGTGGATTTTCCGTAGCCGCGCACGTTGACGAACCACACGTCGTAGCCGCGGCGGGCGATGTAATCCATCCACGACAAGCCGTCGAGTTCCAGATCGAAACCGGTTTCGCAGGGCGTGGTGGCGCCGTGCACGAAGAGCACGACGTTCTCGGGGCCGAAGACCTCCAGCGCTTGCGGCCGCTTGTTGCGGACATGCAGCTCGATGCCGGGATCCGAGGCGGGCACCATGAAGTCCTCGACGATCAAGTTCGCTGCCGTGCTCATTTCGCATGCTCCTTCATTCGCGGCCGGCTCAGCGAGCGACCGCAAGACGCAGCAGATCCCCGACGTGAGTCGTCTCTTCGAGCTTCCACAGACGGGCTGCGAGCTCGTCGACTTGAGCCGGTTCGAGCACATGCAGGGCGAGCTTGCGGAACTTCGCCTCCACTTCGTCGTCGGTCATCGGATTGCGCCAATGGCCCCGATGGTATTCCACGCTCGCTTCGTGACGCTCGCCGGATTTCATGACCACCGTGAGCCGGCACAGCATCGCCTCGGGCATTCTGCGATTGGCTTCGTCCCATTCGGTGACTTTCACGCGCCGCGTCAGCGCCCGCAAGGCCGGGTCGCGTATGCAAGCGTCTTCGAAATGCTCTTCGCCGACATCGCCGTGCACGAGTGCCACCGCAACGGTGTAGGGCATGCTGTGGTCGGCGGTTTCACGCGTCTCCGGCTCCCACTTCTGCGCATCGCCAGCCATCAGTCGAATGGCGGTACCGAGCGTCTCGACGTGGATTTCCTCGATGTCGTCGATCGAAGTCACGCGCGAGCGAACCTCGATCGCCGCTTCGGCGACGGTCTGGGAATATTGCCCTAAAGGAAAGCGCTTCATCAGGCACTGCATGATGCGGTAAGGATGCTCTGCGCCGCCCAGTTCGGTCAGGGCGAATGGCTTGCGCGTCACGGCCTTGAAGTAGCCGCCGACACCCTCGAACACCGGTGAAGGCCCGCTCATGCCGCGCTCGGCCAGCATGGCGGCGAAGACCGCGTTGCGGCTCGCGTTGGCGTACGCGCAGCCCTTCCACATCGAGACATTGCCGATTCGAGTCTGATAGAGCGCGATGTTCGGTGCGATGCCGAGGTTGAACGCGTGGCGCAGCTTCGCACCGGTGAGGCCGAGCAGCTTGGCGGCAGCCGCGGTGCTGGCCATGCCGCCGACCGTGACATGATCGAAGCCTAGCGGCTTCAGGTCGGCTTGATCGCAGATGCGGCAGAACACTTCGTAGGCGAGGACGGTCGCCGCGATGAGGTCTCGGCCGTTGCGTTGCATGAGGTCAGCGACGGTGAGCGCGGCGGCCAGGCTGTCGCTCGGATGCCCCGATTCGCCGTTGCTCGTATAGCCGTCGTTGAAGTCCATGAAGCGGATCATCACGCCATTGGCGAACGTGGCCAGATCGGCGCTCGAGCGCTGTCCGCTGCCCATGATCGTGGCGCCGCGCTCTGCTGTCACGCTCGCTGCAATGTCGCGGGCGATTCGAGCCGGCTCGGAGTGATAGCCGCCGAGCGCGCACCCGATCGTATCGATGATCAGGCGTTTGGTCTGATGCACCACCTGCGCGGGCAGGTCTTCGTAGCGCATTGCTTCCGCATAAGCGGCCAACTGGTCGACGAGTGTAGTCATGATTGTCCTGTCAGGCGTAGCAAGGGCCGGCGACGCCCGGCAGTTTCGCGAACAGCGATTCGTCGATTTCGATGCCCAATCCGGGCGCTTCGTTCGGCTCGATGTATCCGTCGACCACGCACGGTGCACCACCGACCAGATCGTCGCGGAACGGATTGAACGCAGCGCAGTCGCTTTCGTAAACGAGCGCGTTTTGCGCCGCGCAAAGCAGATGCACGCAGGCTGCACCGTCGATGCTGCTCATGCCGGTGTGAGGAGCGAACGCGCGTCGATACGCCATGGCGAGATCGGCGATCTTTTTCGCTTCGGTGATGCCGCCGCACTTGCATGGATCCGGCTGCAGGATGTCGACGCAACCGCCTTCGAGCAGTTGGCGGGCCTCGTAGCGGGTGAAGTGGTTTTCACCGGCGGCCAAGGGCAGCCGGGTGCGGGCATTGAAGTGGGCATAATCGGCGAGGTTGTCGGGCGTGAACGGTTCCTCGATCCAGAAGACGGCGCACTCTTCCAGGCCGGTCAGCGCGCGCTGCATGTCGAGTTGAGAGTAGCGCGTATTGATGTCGACCATGATGTCGATGCGCTCGCCGAGCGCCTTGCGCACGTGACGCACGCGTTCCAGGTCACGCTCGACGCTGTCGCCCAGCCGCAGTTTCAGCGCAGTGTAGCCTTGATCGACGAAGCGTTGCGCTTCCTGCAGCAGGGCCTCCGGCGCCTGGTAGCCCAGGCATACGCCGCCGGCATAGGCGCGAATGCGCTTGCGGCTGCCCCCGAGCAGGCGGTACACGGGTTGTCCGAGCGCTTTGCCTCGGGCGTCCCAGATCGCCATGTCGATGCCGCTCAACGCCTTGTAGAAAGCCCAGCCCGGTCCGTGCGTCTGGCCCTGCTTCATGTAGAGCAGTTGCCACAGGTCTTCGAATGCGAACGCATCCGCGCCTCGCACGACCGGCGCGAGGTTCTGATTGACGAGATCCGCGACGACGGTCGGCGCCAGGGCATGATGCGCCTCGCCCCAGCCCACGATGCCGTCTTCGGTGCGCACCTTGACGATCACCATGTCCTTCTTCACGGGCTGCCCGGTGCCGCGTCGCGGTGCGTTGTGCAGAGGAAACGACAGCGCGGTGGCCTGGATTTCGGTGATTTTCATCGGCGGTTCTCGACGGTGACGACGTTGTGAGGATCGGCGCCAGGGCTTCCCTGGTCCGGATCGCGCAGTCTAACAAGCGCACCGGGGATGGCCAATCGCCTCGCCCACGGGCGGCGGGAGGCGCATCTCGCGCGCCTTGCGTCTTCACTGCCGCCGTATAATCGGGCGCTCGCCCACTGCGTCCGTCTTTTTCCGTGAAGCTTCTCGCCCTGGATACCTCCACCGAGCACTGCTCCGCCGCCTTATGGCTCGACGGCGCGATCGTGGCTGAAGACATCCACGCGGGCCAGCGCCATTCGGAACTGCTTCTGCCGATGATCCACCGGCTGCTGGCGGGCGCCCAGACCGATCTGTCTGCAATGGACGCGATCGCCTATGGCGAGGGCCCGGGTTCATTTACCGGGCTGAGGATCGCCTGCGGCGTGGCGCAGGGGTTGGCGTTCGGTGTCGATCTGCCCGTTCTGGGCATCGGTACCCTGCTCGCCATGGCGCAGGCAACCGGCGCCGACGCAGCGGCGTGTTGCCTCGATGCCCGCATGAAGGAGGTGTACTTCGCCGCATACCGCCGGGAGGCGGGCGCCTGGGTCACCGTGCATCCGCCGGGTCTTTACGCTCCCGGGCAAGTGCCCCAGCTCCCGGCCGGTCGATGGGTGGGCTGCGGCAATGGCTGCTCGGTTTACGCGCAGGCAATGAAGGATGGTCTGCTCGCGCAGGTAGCCGATGTCGCGGTTGACGTGGTCGTCCCACACGCGCGCGATATCGCCGCGCTCGCGGCTGACGAATTCGCGCGCCATGGCGGTCGACCTGCGCACGAGGCGCTGCCGCTCTACATCCGCGACAAGGTCGCGCTCACGACCGAGGAGCAGCGATGAGCGCCCTGGCGAGTCGGGCGCTGACGTATCGATCGATGCGCATGGGCGATCTCGATCGGGTGAGCGAGATCGAGCGGCGGGTCTATGCCTTTCCTTGGACGCACGGCAATTTCGCCGATTCCCTGGGCGCGGGTTATGTGTGCACGGTGCTCGAGCACGACGACGCCGTCGTCGGCTACGGCATACTGACGGTTGCGGCCGGCGAATCCCATCTGCTCAACATCAGCATCGACGCGCCCTGGCAAGGCAAGGGCTTCGGGCGCGCGCTGCTGCTGCACCACATCGATCTCGCCCGCGTCCGCGGCGCCCGCATGCTGCTGCTCGAGGTGCGTCCGTCCAACGTCGTGGCGAAGGGGCTCTACGAGAGTCTGGCCTTCGAGCGCATCGCTGTGCGGCGGGGCTATTACCCGGCGCCCGACGGACGTGAAGATGCGCTGTTGCTGATGTTGAAGCTATGAGCCGCCGCGATCTCATGTTGGAAGAAATGGGCCTCTCGCCCGTTTGGCGGTTGCGGCACGAGAGTGTCGACCAGCCATCCGAAGCGGCGCCCGAGGCCGAGCCGCCGCCGAGCGCACCGGCCGCGGTGGTCGATGTGCCGCAGCACGCAGCCCGCAGGCCCCCCGGCACAGCGGCTGCAACCGCGCCGCGCGATGTCGGAAGCGAAGCGGTTCCGCCACCGTCGTCCGACGCGAATGCGGACGAGCAGGCGCGGCGTCAGGCGATCTCGCGCATGGACTGGGATGCGCTGAAGGCGGCAGTGGCGAATTGTGTCGCTTGTCCGCTTCAAGCCAAGCGCAACACCACCGTCTTCGGGGTCGGCGACGAGCACGCGCCCTGGCTGTTCATGGGCGAAGGCCCCGGCGCGGAGGAGGATGCCACGGGCGAGCCTTTCGTCGGGCAGGCCGGGCGTTTGCTCGACAACATGCTCGCCGCGCTCGATCTCAAGCGAGGCGAGGGCGTCTACATCGCCAATGTGGTCAAGTGTCGGCCGCCGAACAACCGCAATCCCGAATCGGGCGAGATGAAGTGCTGCGAGCCGTATCTTGCGCGGCAGATCGAACTGATCAAGCCTAAGCTGATCGTGGCCATGGGCAAGATCGCTGCGAGCCACCTGCTGGGCACCGATGCGGCCGTCGCAAGTTTGCGCGGCCGGGTGCACGAGTACCGTGGCACGCCCTTGATCGTCACCTACCATCCGGCGTATCTGCTGCGCACGTTGCCCGACAAGGCCAAGGCCTGGGCCGACTTGTGCTTCGCACGCGACAAGATGCAGGCGCTGATCGAGGCCACCGGCAAGAGCTGATCGATCTCGTCCCCGGTTCGCACTGTCCGCGTTTGCCGATGACGACCGTGGCGCGAGACGTCGAACTGCGGCGAAACGGGTTCAGAGCGGTCGCGCGGCTTGGCGCCTGCGCCATTCCCACGGCGGCGTGGGGTTCGCATCGACCCATACGCCAAGAAGCTCTTCTCGGGCCTGCGCTTGGGCATCGCGATATGTCGAGCGCAGCCGGAGCGGAATTTCGTCGAGATAACGCGGGTAGATCCAGGCGAATCCCGTCCGAAGCTGCCACCAGCCGGCATCGACCTCGCCTTCCGATGTGTCGACGGCCAGCATGCCGACATGCCGTCCGTACCGGTCCATCGTCGTTCGATGCAGTGTGGCGCGACGTCGCAGGGACAGCTGCGCGAGATTGACGCGGGCGCGCTCGGCCTGAGGTTGGCCTCTACCGCCTTTGTTGCTGGCCTTTTCGGGGGCGTCGATCGCATTCAGGCGCACTTCGATGCGCTGGCCCGCATCCGTGAGCATCTGCAGCGTATCGCCATCGCGCACCTTGACGATGATGCCCTGGATCAGCGTTGCGCGCGCGCGTGCGTGCGCTGCCGGGGGCGGTAAGGCGAGGGCTGCGATCAACCCGGCCAGAACGAGGCCGGCAAGCCTGCGTCGCGGAACGATCATGCGAATGGCATCGACATTGCGTCGCCGCCGGTGCGCCGCCGCAGTCGGTTCGGGTGCCGCAGGTTCGGGTTGTCGCCCGTGACCCTGGTTCCCGAGGGATCGCAGGCGCGTGCGAAGATCACGCGCCTGCGGCCGCTTTCGCGCCCTCGACCACAGAGAGCGTGCCTCTGCTGCCGCCGGCAGCGCGCATGTGTTCGGGCAGGATCAGGCAGTCGCGGCTGATTTCGTCGAGGCTGCGATAGCCCAGATAGGCGATGGTGCGGTCGATCTCGTCGCGGAAGATCTTGATCGCTCGTGCCGCACCGGCTTCTCCGCCGACCGTCGTGCCGTACAAGGTCGGGCGTCCGACGAGCACGGCCTTCGCGCCGAGCGCCAGGGCCTTCACCACGTCGCTGCCGCGGCGAAAGCCGCTATCGACCAGCACAGTAACGCGCTTGCCCACCGCTTCGGCCACATGCGGCAGTACTTCGATCGGCGCCAGCGCACTGTCGAAGTTGCGCCCGCCATGGTTGGAGACGATGACGCCGTCGGCGCCGCATTCTGCGGCCATCACCGCGTCTTGCGGGTGCATCACGCCCTTCAGAATCAGGGTATGCGGCCACAGCTTGCGCAGGGCGCGCAGATCGTCCCAGTTGAGCGAATCGTTCTTCATCATCGATTTGCCCATCGGCTGGGCCGTCATCTTGGCCTTCAGCTCAGTGGGGTAGTTCTCGTAGCGCGGCATGCCGGTCGTCATCATGTACTTCGCGAGCACCCCCAGCAGCCAACCCGGATGCGACATCACGTCGACGACGTTGCGGCGGGTGAAGCTGAAGGGGATGGTGAAGCCGTTGCGCAGGTTGTATTCGCGATTCGGCGAGACGACGCCGTCCACCGTCACCAGCAGCGCCTTGTAGCCTGCGGCTTCGGCTCGCTGCACGAGCTTGTGGGATAGAGACCGATCGGGCCACATGTAGAGCTGGAACCAGAGCGTGCCGCCGGCGACCTCGGTGATCTTCTCCATCGAGGTGAGGGCCCCCGTGGCGAGGGAGAATGGAATGCCGGCTGCCGCCGCTGCTTTGGCCAGTTCGAGTTCGCCTTCATGCCACATCAATCCCGCGCAGCCGGTCGGTGCGATGGCAATCGGCATCTTGTGCCGCACGCCGAACAAGGTCACTTCCTGGTTGCGCCCGGCCACGTCCACGAGATTGCGCATGCTCAACTTGATGCGCTCGAATGCTTCCCGGTTGTTCCGCAGAGCGACTTCGTCCTCGGTGCCGCGATCGACGAACTCGAACAGACCCTTGGGCAGGCGCTTGCGGGCGATCTCGCGCAAGTCGTGAATGTTGTGGCATTCGGCGGACAGATCCTTCATGGCGTCTCCTCCAGAGTGGGCGGTTTTGGGTGCCGGCATCGCATGCGCCGGTGTGCCCCGACATCGCAAGTGTACTGCGGTCCCGGAGGATGGCGGCTGCGCGCGCGGTCGGGTTTGTTGGTTAGAATGGCCGCGCTGGCGCAGTGCACTGTCCCGACGACGGCGACGCGCGGACTGTGGCTGGGACCGAAACGCGAGGAGGATGAGTGATGAGCGCACGGATGAGCCGGCGCAGTCGGCTGCGGCAACTCGCCGGGCGGGCCCTGCTCGGATTGAGTGCCTGCGTGCTGGGTCATGCGGCGGTGGCGCAGAGCTTCCCCGTCAAGCCGGTTCGGATCATCGTCGCTTTCCCCGCGGGCGGGGGCACCGACATCGTTGCTCGCGTGCTGGCGCAAAAGCTGACCGAGTTCTGGGGGCAGCAGGTTCTGGTGGAAAACCGCGCCGGGGCGAGCGGCACGATCGGCACGGAACTGGCGGCGCGCGCAATCGCGGACGGGCATACGATGTTCATGGGAACCATGGGCAATCTCACCGTCAACAAGCATCTGTTCCCGAAGATGGCTGCAGATCCCATGAAGGACTTCGCGCCCTTGAGCCAGGTGGTGGCCGTCCATTTCGTCATGGTGGCGCATCCCTCGGTGCCGGCGAAGAACGCGAAGGACGTCATCCTGCTGGCGAAGGGGCGTCCCGGGCAGCTGACCTACGGTTCTTCCGGGGCGGGCGGTGCGCCGCATCTCGCGGGGGAGTTGCTCAACAAGATGGCCGCTGTCGACATCGCGCATATTCCGTACAAGGGCAGCGCGATCGTCATGCAGGATATGCTCGGCGGCCAGATCATGTTTTCGTTCGACAGCCTGCTGCAGTATTTGCCGCAGATCAAGACGGGCAAGGTGAAGGCGATCGGCATGCTCGGCAGGGCGCGCTCGCCGACGCTGCCCGATGTGCCGACGCTCGACGAATCCGGCGTGCCGGGTTACGACTTGACCAACTGGTTCGGGCTCGTGCTCCCCGCCGGCGCCTCGTCGGAGCTGATTCGCCGGCTCCATGCCGACGTGCAGAAGGCGCTCGCGGTGCCCGAAGTGCGCGACAAGCTCACCGCCATGGGATCGACCGTCGTCGGCAGTTCGCCGGAACAGTTCGGCACGTACATGCGAACGGAATCGGACAAGTGGGCCAAACTGATCGCGGAGGCGAAGATTCAAGCGCAATGAGGCAGCAAGACAGGGGTGCAAGGCAACGTGCGCGCACCCCGGGCGAAATCAGTCGATGCGCGAGGCCGGAACTCGACATCGGCAGGGTCGTCGACGCTGATGAATGCATTTACCAAATCGCGATGCCAGATGCCAGGGCGAAGGTTGAACTGCATCCGGTGCGCGACACAACGAGGAGAGAACGCTTGAACTTGAAACACGGATTGATCGGTACCGTTGCGGCCCTGGCCGTCCTGCAACCGGTTGCGCACGCCGCTGAGGAGTGGCCGGCGCGATCCGTTCGAATGATCATTCCCTTTCCCCCGGGCGGCAGCAACGACATCATCGGCCGCATGATGGGGATGCAACTGAGCGAGCGCTTGGGCCGGCCCGTTGTCATCGACAATCGCGCGGGCGCCGGAGGCAATCTCGGTATCGAGATTGCTGCACGGTCGAATACCGACGGCTATACCTTGCTCATCATCTCTGCGGCTTACGCGTTCGCGCCGTCGATGTATCAGAAGCTGCCGTATGATCCGGTCAAGTCTTTCGTTCACGTTGCGAAGATCGGCAACGGACCGAACGTGGTTTCGGTGTTCCCGGGGTTGCCGGTCAAGACAGCCAAGGAGCTCATCGCGCTGGCGAAGGCCAAGCCGGGCCAGATCAACTTCGCGAGCGCCGGGGTGGGCAGTTCGGTCCACCTCGCGAGTGAACTGTTCAAATCGATGGCGGCCATCGACATCGTCCATATCCCTTTCAAGGGCGGTTTCCCGGCCATGGTGGATGTCATCGCAGGCAATTCGCAGATCGTGATCGGCACGGTGGTTCAGGCTTTGCCCCAGATCAAAGCCGGCAAGCTGAGGGCGCTCGGCGTGGCGTCGAAGCGGCGGCTCGCCGCTCTGCCCGACGTGCCGACGATCGACGAATCCGGTCTGCCGGGCTACGAAGCATCGAATTGGTGGGGCATGATGTATCCGGTGGGCACGCCGCGCAGGATCGTCGACCGCATCGATAAAGAACTGGCCTCGATCCTGACCCTCCCCGAGGTTACGAAGCGGTTCGCGGCCGACGGGGCGGAGCCCGATCACATGACCGGTGCGGATTTCGCGAAGTTCATCGCCGTCGAGACGGCGAAGTGGACTCGCGTCGTCAAGGAAGCCGGCATCAAGCCGCAATAGCGAGCGCGGCATCGCCCGCGCACCGATCGTCTTCTTGGGAGAATCCGCATGGCGAAGTTTCTGGTGATACACGGTGCAGGCATGAACATGCGGGGCAAGGCGCAGATCGAGGTCTTCGGCCCCATGACACTGCCCGAGTACGACGCTCAGATGCGCACGTACGCCGAGCAGCTGGGCGTCGAACTCGATATATTCCACTCCAATTCGGAAGGCGCCGTGGTCGACAGGATCTACGGCGCGCACGGCACCGGCCTTGGCGGATGCATCATCAATCCGGCGGGGTTCAGCGTGGGCTATAGCGCACTTAATTCCGCGATTACCCAGGTGGATTTTCCGACCGTGGAAGTCCATATTTCGAATCCGGCGGTGCGCGGGCGCATCTCGGATGTCGGGCGGCACACCAAGGCGGTGATCACCGGGTTCGGCATCTTCGGGTACAGCTTGGCCATGCAAGGCTTGCTCGAGCTTGGCCGGCGCAAGTGATGGGAATGCGCCCACGCGGTCACGCCGGCAGTCGAGTTTTCTTACAGCGGATGTGGCCGCTTGCAGGGTGGTCGGTTTGGCGCGTCACGTTGGTCTGGATCGTTGAATGACTACATCGCGTTGCGCTTGATTGAGGGAGGTTCGCGTGCAAACCGGTCCGCAAGTTGAATTGATCGCGGCGAAACTCGATTCGCAGCTCCCGACAGAACATGTCGCGGCCGACGGTTTCCCGATCGATTCTGTCCTGCAGAAACGGGCGCGACGGGCCGCAATCGGGTACGGGCTGCTCGCCTTGTACTACGTGGCGGTCATGCCGTTCGTGCTCAGGTTCATGCGCTGGGGGAGTCTCGGCGCAATCGCCGAGGACGTTTTTGCCCGCTTCGAGGTGCTTGCGATGTTGCTTGGGTACTTCGCCGGCAATGTGTTCCTGGCTGCATGTGCCTGGCACGTGATTGCGATGCGACGGTGGGCTAGCTGGACAGTGGCTGGCGTGTCCCTGGCATTTACGCTCTGGGCGTGCGGCAACATCGGCTCGGGGTTGGTGCGCATAGCGATCGCTCCGGATGTATCGTTCGCTTCATTGCGAACCGCGGTGAGCCTTGGGCTTGTGGTCGGCTATACCTCATGTTGCGCCGTCCTTTGGCGCGCCGTAATTGCCTTCAATGCTGCTCGCGCCAAGCGTCTTGCTGAGATCGAAGGGCGTGTGGGCGCGTAAAGCACGGTGACCTACGACGAGCTTTTACGGGTTTGTGCGCGAAGCCTGTCGGAAATGTTTACAAAGGCGGCCATTCATTCCTGCAGGGGATATGAATCAGTGCATTAAATCAATGAAATAAGGATGTGGCATGCTAGTTGCTTTTGGGTAGGCACGGTTTCCGAGCAAAAATTACAGCGGCGCTTCCTGAGTCCAAAAGTCGCTAGATTTTGAGGAGTTCTCCATGAAAATTAGACGCATTGCTAGATACGTGGCTGGCGCACTATGCGCTGGCGCGCTGGTTCCGTCCGCCTCAGCCGCCATTTCCATGACGCCGACGCTGGATGGGTCTCTCCCCAACGCGTACTACACCACCTACGGCGATGCTCAGGTGTACTCCATGGGCACGCTCGCATATATTTACTGTCGGCAGCAGACGGGACAGACCTGCGGGGGGGCGACGAATACTCCATATAACATCGACAGTTCGCCTGGCAAGATTCAAGATTTTGTGGTGGTCGCGACGGGGGCCGGGGGCACCGGCTCCAACGTTCAAGTCAACTATGCGGGAATGGATAACGCGTATCAGACCCCGAATCAGGCACAGCAGATCAACTACTTCAGTACGACTTCGGTTAGCGATCCAGGGCAAGTGGCGGGTGGTTTCAATGAGCGAGCTGGAAGTTGGGATGCTTCCGTCGCTGCTCTGATGGGGCAATTAGGACCGAACCAAGCACCCGTTTTCTTTTTCAACAACAACCAGCTCGACAAGGAAGTCAATCTCGCCGCCTGGGCCCGCGTTTGGGTGTCCGCGGCGGGGGCGAATGCTGATACCCCGGTACAGGTTAGTGGTAAGGCACTGAATTTCTATCTAACGAACCAGCGCACGGCTGGCACGCCCTTGGCGTACCTTGATCCTGGTCTCCAGCACAGCGCCGGTGGAATCGATTTCAACGAGACGGTGGGTGGCAGCGGGTATGATGGTACGAGTCCGTGGAACGCCTTTAACGCCGGCGGCAGTTACACTGCCACTGCTCCAGTCGTGGGTAGTCAGGCGGGCACCGACTATGTGCTATCTGGATCGGACTATTGTGTCGACAAGGACAACTTCCTTCCCGCTGCACAGGGTTGTTCTGACCCGAACCGTTCTCCGCAGATCAAGAACAACCTCGGCGCGAACGAGGTAGCCTACGCTGTCCTGTTCCCCGAGTTGAACGACTGGCTGGCCGGACTGAATGGAAACTTTGCCGGGTACACCTTGCATGTGGATTTAAGGCTTGGTTGTCAGGCGGCGGATACCCGGCAAGGGGTTGAGCAGGACACGGGCGCGCGCGCTAACAATGGTGGAACCGCCCATTGTTTGCTAAATCCCGACGCTGATAAAAAGGATCAACTCGACATCCGCAGCATCAACAATGGCTACGAACAGGTGTTCATTGCCGGGTTCGACCAGCCAACCCGTGTTCCGGAGCCGGGCACGCTTGCGCTGCTGGGTCTCGCACTGGGTGGTCTTGGCGTGGTGCGTCGCTTCAAAAAGGCATCCTGATCCAGCCCCGGTCGGAAAAAGCGCTAGCCAAAGCCGGTCGCACAGACCGGCTTTTTTTTATACTTGCGATGGCGTCGCACACGATCGTGTCTCGTCGTTCAGTTCCACCATGGCTCATCCACTCGTCGCGTCGAGATCGGGTGGCGCGCACTCGCATGACAACGCACTGAGGCTCCTTCCATGACTCGCATCCCTGGCATGGCGTTGCTGTTGCTGGTGGCCTTGTCCCTTGGTGCCTGCAGCAAGAGCGCAGAGGAGTTGTCCGCGCAGGCCAAACGTAGCCATGAGAAGGGCGACCTCGCGGTAGCCGTCGTCCATCTGAGGAGCGCAATCCAGATGAGTCCCGCAGATCCAGCGCTGCGGTACTCCCTGGGGCGCGTCCACCTCGATCAGTTCGATGCAGTGGCGGCCGAGAAGGAACTCGTCAAGGCGGCCGAGCTCGGCATGACCGGGGAGGGGCGCGTCTCCGCCGCACTCGCCCGGGCCCTGTGGCTGAAGGGCGACCATCAAGGGCTGGTCGAGCGTATCGAACCCTCGCCCAAATTCGAGCCTGTGTCGCAGGCTGAGATCTTCGCTTACCGCGGGCAGGGTTTCGCCGCGCTGGGTAAGGTGGCCGAGGCGAAGCAGCATCTGGAGAACGCGCGCAAGATCGCGGGGACCCGCTCGATGCCGATCGTGGATCTGCTCGAGGCTTCCGTTCTGGCGTCGTCCAGGGACGTCAAGGGCGCGCTCGCCATCATCGACGGTGTGCTGAAGAAGCAGCCTAAGTTCTACGATGCGCTCGCGTTGAAGACCGATATCGTACGCCTCACGGGCTCGGCGGAGAGCGCGGTCGCAGCCTATGGCGATTTGCTCGAGGTCCATCCTCACCATCTGTTCGCACTGATCGGACGTTCTACGCTGCTCTCGCAACTGGGCAAGTTCGACGCCGCCGAGAAGGATGTCCAGACCTTGCAGGCTGCGTACAAGGGCCACTTCATCACCCATTTCCAGGACGGCATGCTGCGCTTCCGGAAGGGGCAGTTCCGTACCGCGCTGGAGGCCTTCCAGCGGACCCTGAAAATCAACAGCACCTACGAACCTGCACAGTTGTACGAGGGCATGACTCAGCTCCTTCTGGGCAATGCTGTGTCGGCGCAGCACACCCTCAACCAGTATGTCACCGCGCGTCCCCATGACTTGCTGGGCAGGCGCATGCTTGCGGTTGCGCTATTACAATTGAATGAGAGTGCGCGGGCGCTTGAATTGATCTCCCCGCAGCTCAAGGTCGCGGATTCGCCTCGGGAGTTCTGGGAGATTGCCGCAGAGGCGCACGCGCGCGTGGGCGAGCTGGACAAGGCTGCTTTTTGGTTGAGCAAGCTGGAACAGGCGAAGCCTGACGACGCGTCGGTGCAGGAGAAGCAGGCCGCGCTCAGCATGCACAGAGGCCAGGTGGACAATGCGCTCGCCGATTACGCCGAAGCTGCCCGCCTCGCCAAGCAGCCCTCTACCGCGGATACCATGCTGGTGCTGCTCAATATGCGCAAACGCGACTACGGTGCGGCGCTCGCGGCAGTCGAGGCGCTGAACAAGAAGGCCCCCGGCCAAAGCTTCGCCGTCAATCTGCGAGGCGTCGTTCTGCTCGACCAGGGGAAGGCTCAGGAGGCGAGAGCGGCGTTCGAAGAGGCGTTGAAGAAGGAACCTGGGTTCTTGCCTGCGGCCGCCAATCTGGCTCGACTCGACTTACGCGAAGGCAAGCCCGATCAGGCAACGAAACGCTTCGAGGCCGTGTTGGCCGCCGATAAGAATCACCTGCAGGCTTTGTTGATGCTTTCCGGATTCGAGAAGGTTCAAGGACGTGCCAACGAAGCGATGGCTTTGCTGGAACGGGCGGCGACCGCACATCCAGCCGCATTCGAGCCGCGGTTGAAACTCGTGGAGTTACTTCTTGAACAGGGGCGCCTTCAGGACGCTCGTGCGCGAGCAGACGAGGCGGTGACACGAAATCCGAACAGTCTGGCCGCACTCGAGCTATTGGGGAATGTGAAGTTGCTCCAGGGCGACAAGCATAGCGCGGTGAGTACCTTCGGGCGTATCGTCGAGCTTCATCCCAAGATGCCAGCGGCGTATGTGCAGCGAGCCAAGGCCGAGCGCGCAGCTGGCTCTCTCCGCGATGCCGAATCGAGCTTGCGTAGGGCGTTGGAGTTGCAGAAGACGAATGTGCCTGCGCAGACGATGCTGTTCGAGATCCTGATGCAGCAAAATCGGCTCAAGCATGCGACCGAGTTCGCTGCGCAGTTGAAGGCGGATTTTCCGAAGTCGCATGTCGGCTATATGCTCGACGCAGAAGCCTTGGTTTTTCAGAAAAAATACAAGGAAGCGGTGCCCGGCTACCGCAAGGCCTTGGATCTAGCCGAGCAGCCCGATCTGGCGATTCGGCTGTACATGGTTCGGGCACTGGCGGGTGAGTCCAAGGAGGCACTCGCCGACTTGAATCGGTGGGTTGCCAGCCGGCCCAACCACGTTCAACCGCGCATGCTGCTTGGTGACGTGCTCATGAGCGCAGGCGATTATGCAGGGGCGATGAAGCAATTCCAGGCAGCGCTCGCAGTGGCGCCGACCAACGCGCTGGCCGCGAGCAGTCTGGCGTGGGCTTATCACAAGAGCGGGGATGCGGCACAAGCGTTTCGCTTCGCCGAGGGTGCCTACAAGCTCGATCCAAAAAATCCAGCAATGAGCGACACCCTAGGCTGGATGCTGCTGCAGCAGGGCAAGACCAAAGAGGCTCACGAGCTGCTCGCCAAGGCAGCGGGCTTGCTTCGTAACAGTCCGGACGTCCGGTATCACTACGCGGCTGCGCTGGCCAAGCTCGGAGAGAAAGACAAGGCTCGGGCCGAATTAAGGGCGGCCCTCGATCTTAAGCAGCCGTTCAGCGAACGAGAGCAAGCCAACGCGCTATTGGCTCAGCTCGAAGCCAAATGATGCGCTCTCACGTCGTGCGGTGAATCGACGTTCGGCCGCCCTACGCCGGTATGAACACCAGTTCGACAGCCAAGTCGGTACCGAACTTCAAGACGGCATCGTGGGGCACGGTACGCGACCCGGTATAGCCCAAGGGCTGATCATCGACGTAAGTGCCGTTCGAGGAGCCCATGTCGCGGACGATGATGCCGCTCTCGGTCGGTTCTATGGACGCATGCCGGCGCGAGATCTTGCCGTCGGCACGCAGGTGGTTCGCGAAGCTGGAGTATTCGCTGTCGCGGCCGATCGCGATGCGATGATCGACCATGGTCACATCACCCCAAGGCCATACAAGCACGGCTAACGCGCGGCAGGATGGCAAGGTCTCATGGGCTTGCGCAGCCACCCGGCAAGCAATCGGCTCTTGTGCCTGCGCCACCGGACGCAACCTCTGAGGCACGACGATCGTCGGCTGTGGCGAATTGTGCTTCCTTGATTCGAGGCGGCTGCCCCGGAGCGCCTCGGTCGGCGGCAGGAGCCCACGGTCGATCAGTTGCAGTTCGATGGCGGCGACGAGTTTGCCGAGCGCCTGCCCTGCATCGGCGAACCTGCTGGCGTACTGGCGATACAAGTGCAGCTCGACGATGGGCCCGTGCATAGGCGCCCCGATGAACGCCCGCAATGCGCTGTTGGCAAGACAGGCGTCTTCGAGAGATGCGGCGTCGAGCTTCAGCCAGTGTGCGAGCAGGTGAACCTTGTAAAGGGCCAGCGGGGCCGGACTGTCCCATCGCGTGTCCAGCGCGTCGATCCACGGTGTCAGCGCGGCCCAGTCGATACCGGCTGCTGCTTGCGCTAAGAACCGTGTGGCGAACGGATCGCCTGCGATCCAAGGCGATCCGCTGACGGAAACTTGCGTGCGCTCGGATGAGCGGCGGGTGAGCGTCGTTGTCATGGTGTAGGGATGTTTCGGTTCGGTGGCGTGACAGTCTGAAGGTGCGGTGCTCACGACGCGCCGCTCAACCCGCTTCCGGCATGGCGAGGAGGCGGTCCTAGAGAAAACACGAAGGCTGCGCCCTGACCGTATACCCCTTCGGCCCTGATCCAGCCGCCATGGCGCTCGAGGATCTGCTTGACGATGGCCAACCCGAGTCCCGTGCCCGCGAAGCCCTGGGCGGAGCCCAGTCGAACGAAGGGGGCGAACAAGGCGTTTGTCTCATCCGCCGAGAAACCGATGCCGTTGTCGGAAATGTAGAACACGGCTTCCCCCTCCCTGGATCGGCATCCGAACTCGATGACGGCCGTTGCCGTGTTCGCGGTGTACTTCCAGGCGTTGCTCAGCAGATTGTCGATCACAAGTCTGACCAGCACGGGATCGCCCCAGGACTTCAGGCCGGCTCGTACTTGGATCCTGGCCTGTCGGGACGGCGTGTTGCGCTGCAAGTCGTCGCTCACTTCCTGGGCCATCGCGCTCAGGTCGATTTCGCGGCATTCCAGTTCGCATTCACCGATTCTCGCCATCCGCATCAGTCCTTCGGACATGCGGGCCAGCCGTGCTGCGCGGTCGGCGATGCTGGCGACCAAGGCGCCGACCTCAGGCTCTGCGTCGGAGAGACGCTCGGACAGCAGTTCCGTGCGCAGGGCGATCCCTCGCGTGAGCGACCCTGAGTCGTGAGCCAAAGCACGCACGAACGACTCGAGTTCTTCGTTGCGGCGCTGCATATGGAGCAAACGTTCCGTGAGCCGGCGCACGGCTAGGGCATGCAAGCTCCCAGGGGCGTCCGGCGGGGCTAGCGCGACGTCGAGTCGGTTCGGTTCTGCGTGGACCATACGATGCTCCTGGGCGGGGGGGCGCAGCGAAGAAGATTCTAGAAGCCGCTTTCTACTGCTCTAGGGGTACGTAACAAGGTTTGACAATCGACCGGGCGGCCCGGAACGCCCGTCACGAGTGGCGGGCTAACGTGATTGAGGTAAGGAATTTCCGGCTATGTGACTAAGGTGATTGACACACCCGGGGCGTGCCGTGACACTCCCGGGCTATTCCCGGGGGTACGTAGGAGTGGGCCGAAAAGTGCGTTTTGCGACGCACGCATGCCATCTCTTAAAGGCTGTCAGGCAGTTATGCGAACGGCGATATTGGAAGACGATTCGAACCAATCTCAGGTCTTGGCGCGTTGGCTGGGCGAGGCAGGCCATGATTGCCATGCGTTCGATTCAGGCAAGGCGCTCATTCGCAATCTCGGGCGCGAAACCTACGACTTGCTGTTGCTGGACTGGAACGTGCCCGACATGAACGGCACGGAAGTGCTGGCTTGGGTGCGCAACAGCCTGCGCAGCACGGTTCCGGTGATATTCGTGACTGCCCAGCACAGCGAGAATGCCATCGTTGAAGCCTTGTCTTCCGGGGCGGACGACTATCTGGTCAAGCCGGTGCGCCGCCGTGAACTCGTGGCGCGCGCTCTGGCGGTCTACCGACGGGCGCATGCCGAAGCCGCCAGCGAGGCGGTGTTCGAGTTTCCTCCTTATCGCTTCGAACTCAAGGCGCGTCGCGTGGAAGTGCATGGTCGAGCCGTCGATCTGACGGAAAAGGAATACGACCTTGCCGTGTTCCTGTTTCGCGAGCGAGGGCGTGTGCTGTCCCGAGGTCATATTCTCGAGCGGATTTGGGGGCGTAACGCTGCTGTTGTCACGCGGACCATCGACACTCACATCAGTCGGCTGCGCACCAAGCTCGACTTGAGCGCGCAGAATGGACTGCGGCTGAGTTCGGTGTACAGCTACGGTTACCGTCTGGAGAAAATCGATGGTTGACGCGGTCGCGCGTCGGTCTTGGCCGGGCCTCGCCGGTCGATTTGTGATTATGCTGTTCGGGTACTTGGTCGGTGCGGCGTCGGCCGAAGAAATCCTGTACACGGTCAAGCCAGGTGACACCCTGATCGGCATCGCCAAGGTTCAGCTGAGCGATCCGGGTCGCTGGGCCGAGTTGAAGTCGATCAACAGAGTGCCCAACGATCGCCGATTGAAGCCAGGCTCGACGTTGCGCATACCCGTCGATTGGATGCGCCAGGTGCCAGGGCGAGCCTTGATCGTGCGTGCCGATGGCGAGGTGACGGTCGATGGCCGCGCGCCCAGCGCCGGCGATGCGGTCGCTCAAGGCAGTCTCATCAAGACCGGCGCTCGCGGATCGCTCACGATGCGCCTTGCCGACGGTGCACAAGTGATCGTGCAGCCCGCTACCACGGTTCGTCTGGAAGCGCTGCGGACGCTCGAGGTCACGGGCGCCGAGCGAGCGCGCCTGAGGCTCGATCAAGGGCGCATCGAGAATGCGGTCTCTCCCAAGCGCAAGCCGGGTGCCTTGTTCGAAGTGCAGACGCCCGCGGCGGTCGCCGGAGTGCGTGGCACCCGCTACCGGGTGGCGGATGTCGATGGCGCGGCGGTCACGGAGGTTCTCGAGGGATCGGTCAAGGTCGCAGGCGCATCGGCGGTCGCGCAGCCTGTAGATTTGAAGTCCGGGTTCGGTGTTCGCGTGACGGCGCAAGGCGCGGTCGAAACGCCGGTTGCGCTTCTGCCCGCGCCTGCATTGGGCGCTTTGCCTGCGCTGCAAGAGCGGCCCCTCGTTCGGTTCCGTCTGCCGCAGGTGGCCGGGGCGGCACGCTACCGTGCGCAGGTGTCTAGCGATGCCACGTTTCAGTCCGTCCTGCAGGAGACGCTCGGTCCCGGGCCGGATGTGCGATTCAGCGGTCTTCCCGACGGGGAGTATGTCTTGCGCGTTCGGGCGGTCGATGCATCAGGCATCGAGGGCCAGGATGCGACCCATGCGTTTCGCCTCAAGGCACGGCCCGAGCCGCCATTCCCTTCCGCGCCCGCCGACAAAGCGAAAATTCGAGGCCAAGAGGTGCAGTTTCGCTGGACGGCCTCGGCAGATGCCGCCTCGTACGTCCTGCAAGTCGCTGCGGGTGCGGATTTCAAGCGCACCGTGGTGGAGGCGGGCGATCTGACCGGCCTGATCTACGCGCCGACGCATCGCTTCGATCCGGGCAAGTACACTTGGCGTATCGCTTCGGTGCGCAAGGACGGCGATCGAGGGCCCTGGAGCGATACGGCGAGCTTCGAAGTGTTTCCGCCGCCCGCGGTACCGGAACCGCCTGCGCTCGACGACAAGGCGTTGACGCTGCGTTGGCCCGCCGAGCCTGGACAGCGCTTCCTCTTCCAGATGGCGCGTGATCCTGCCTTCAGTCAGCTGCACGTGGAGGAACGCCTCGATGTGTCGACGATCACTCTGCCGCGTCCGGGCGCCGGAAGCTACTTCGTGCGTGTTCAGGCGACCGATCCGGACGGCTTCGTCGGCCCCTTCACCTCGACCCAGCGCATCGATGTCCCCGAGCCTCCGCCGAGTGCGCTGCCGCTGCTTTTCCTCATCCCGTTCTTGTTGCTGCTGTAGTTTGCCGGGCCGGCATCCTGGTTCGGCGAATGTCGCCTCGCAGCGGCCGCGGCACGCTCGCGCGGAAGCTTCCCGATGAGACTGTTGCACGGCGGTCGGTTCTGGCGCGAATGGCTGTTGTTGTGCGTCGCGATCGTGGCGGCGGTGGCTGTCGCGCAGCGCGAACAGGTCGCGTGGCGCATCGATCTGGCCTTGTACGACGTGGCTTTGTCGCTATGGCAGCGGGACGCGCCTGCCGATGTGGTGATCGTCGCCATCGATGAGGCGAGCCTCGCCGAGCATGGTCGCTGGCCCTGGCCGCGCAGCCTCCAAGCCAGGCTGCTGGAGCAAGTCGCTGCAGGGCAACCGCGCGCGGTGGGCATGGATCTGCTGCTGACCGAACCGAGCCGTGAACCGGAGGAGGACAAGCGCTTTGCTGCCGCCATCGCGCGTCTGCCGGGCAGCGTGCTCGGTGTCTTTCGCGAAGCCGCCGGCGGGACGTACCGATTCGTAGCACCACAGCCCGAGTTTGCGGCCGCCGCCCGCCGACTTGGGCACGTTCACGTCGAAGTCGACCTGGATGCCGTCGTGCGCAGCGTCTACCTGCTCGAAGGTGCCGAGGCTCCCGACACGCCGCATTTCGCGTTGGCTGTGGCAAGGGCGGCTGCGGCAGCTCCGCAGGGTCTGCCGGGCGAGCAACGTCCGCCAGGGGCAAGCACGCTCGGGTACTGGCAGCGCGATCATTGGTTCCGGATCCCGTTCTCGGGACCGCCCGGGCACATCGCGCGTATCTCCGCTGCCGAGGTGATCGCCGGTATCGACCTCGGCCGGTTGAGTGGTAAGCAGGTTTTGGTCGGTGCGACCGCCGCAGGCCTGGGCGATGCGTATGCCGTACCGACCTCAGGCGCAGGAAGATTGATGCCGGGGGTGGAGATCAGCGCTCAGACGCTCGCTGCGCTAGCCACGGGCATCGACATCCGCGGCGTGTCCGGAATACCCGCCCTGGCGATCGGGGTGCTTGTCGTGATGCTCACGTTGTGCAGCTATCTGTTTTTGCAGCCACGCGGCGCACTCGTGGTCACGTTCCTCGTGGCGTTCGGGCTGCTGGCGTTCAGCCTGCTTGCGCCACGCCTCTGGCATCTGTGGTTTCCGCCGGCGAGCGCCTTGTTGGCCGTGATGCTGTGCTACCCGCTCTGGAGTTGGCGCCGGCTGGATGCGAGCTTGGCGTTCATGCGCGCCGAGCTGCAGGCGTTGAAGGCCGAGCCGGATCTGCTGCCGATGCACACGGTTGCGCGGCAATCGCGGTCGCCGGGTTTGGTGGATGTCGTCGAACGATCGATCGATGCGGTCCGTGCCGCCCACGAGAAGACTCGCGTCATGCGGCGCTTCGTCGTCGATTCGGTCGCCTTGCAGGCGGATGGGGTGCTGGTGATCGATGCGCAGGGGCGCGTGGCGTTATGCAATGCGCGCGCGGTGGCGCTGCTCGGTGCCGAGGGCGAGTTGCGAGGTGCGCCTGCACGACGAGCCTTCGAACACCTGGCTCATGTCGACGCCCCACTCTGGCAGTTGCTGGAAGCCCAGGCCAGAACGATGCCGCTGCAGCAGGCCGAGGCAAGGAATGCCGAGGGCAAGGAGCTGCTGGTCACGACCACGGCATGTGAAGGCGGTAGCGCCGGCATGATCGGCTATATCGTCAACATCACCGATGTATCCGCGCTCAAGGCTGCAAGTCGTGCGAGAGAGGAGGCCATGGCCTTCCTCTCGCACGATTTGAGGGCGCCTCAGGCCGCCATTCTGTCGGTGCTGGAACTGCGGCGTGCCGAGCCGCCGACGGTGAGCGAGGATCAGTTGCTGGAGCAGATCGAGCGCAGCGTGCGCCGCACGCTGGCGCTCGCGGAGGCATTCGTCACGCTGACTCGGGCGGACCACCTGGACCCTACGCGCTTCACGCTGGTGGACTTGCTGGACGTGTGTCGCGAAATGAGCGATGAGGCGTGGCCGCTGGCTCACTCGAAGGACGTCCGCATCGTCCTGCGCCTAGAACACGAAGAGGCGTTGGTGGCCGGGGAGCGGGCCCTGCTGGCCGCCGCGGTGCTCAATCTGCTCGACAACGCCGTCAAGCATTCGCCCGCTGGCGCCGCGGTTCTGCTGGGCATCGACCGGCAAGAGAGCAACTGGGCAGTGAGCGTGCAAGACCACGGTCCTGGCATCGCGGCCGACGAGCTGCCGAATCTGTTCATGCGGTTTCGCCCGCTCGCAAGGCAAACTCGGCACTCGGGACATGGCAACGGCTTGGGGCTGGTCATCGTCGATACAGTGGCCCGCAAGCATGCTGGTCGGGTCGAGGTCCGGTCCGTAGTGGGCGAAGGATCGACTTTCGTGCTGATCGTTCCTGCCGTCGCGGACGTTCAAGCGCCGGACACGCTGGCTTAGTGTCCCGCGTCGAAAGTTGGCCCAACCCATGACGCCATGGGGAGGCCAGGCGCAGTCCCGCGGTGAACTCCCGTCCTGGGACGCCGATGCCGCATCGACAGTCTCGTGTCGTGAGGTGATTGCCTCGCTCGAGATCGGCCGCTCCCGATGAGGGGCTTACGGGAGGCTCATTGCCCGGTTGCTGTCGCGCGGTGTCGCGGTCACAATGTCGGCAAGAGCGCCGCGCCTGCGACGCGCTTCGACATCAACGCAGCAAGAGGAGTTCTTCATGGTCCGTTTGACCGATTTGTCGCCACCGGATCGCGACAACATGCTGAAGAAGGTGCCCACGCTGCCGCGTCTTGCCGGGCATCCTTGGGCGACGGGCCCAGCCCTCGCGCAGCGACGCGTCGCCATCGTCACCACGGCCGGCATTCACCTTCGCGGCGATCGGCCGTTCGCACCGGGCAGCCAGGGGACGGAGTATCGGGTGATTCCAGCCGAGGCGAACCCCGATGATCTCGTCATGAGCCATGTTTCGGTGAACTTCGACCGCGTCGGCTTTCAGCGCGACTGGAACGTCGTATTTCCGTTGCAGCCATTGAAGGCGCTTGCACTGCAAAAGTGGATCGGCGCGGTGGCCGCATTTCATTATTCGTTCATGGGTGCTGTTTCGCCCGTGACGCGCTACGAGGCGAAAGCTCGGGAGTTGGCGGCGCACTTGCGCGCCGACCGCGTCGATGCCGTTGTCTTGTCCCCCGTTTGACCGAACTGCACGTGCGCCGTGGGCGCACTCGGACACTACCTGGAGGCGGAGGGGATTCCGACCACGCAGGTGAGTCTCGTGCGCGAGCATACCGAGGCTCTGCAACCTCCGCGCGCGCTGTGGGTGCCCTTCATGCTCGGGCGTCCCTTCGGCGTGCCGGGCGATGCCGGTTTTCAGACGCGGGTGTTGCAGGCAGCCTTGCGTCTGTTCGAACGCCCCGAAGGGCCGGTGCTGGAAGATTTCCCCGAGGAAGCGCCGCTGATCGACGCGGCCGAGGATCCCGGTGATCTTGTTTGCCCCGTCAGCTTCCCGCGTCTTGCAGGGCAGGGCACGCTCGTCGAACAGCTGAGGGACGAGGTCGAGCAACTCGGCGCCTGGCACGACGTGGCCGTCAAGCTCCGGGGCCGCACCACGTTGGGTGTCACCGGCCTGACGGTTCCCGAGCTGGTGGCTTACGTCGCATCGTGGCTCGAGCAGACGGGGGAAACGAGTTTTCGGGCCGATGTTCGGCCTGCCGATGCCCTCAGATTGGCCTGCGAAGAATTGCGTGCGTACTATTTCGAGGCCAAATCGGTGCAGCCGGGCGCTCGTTCCGGGGCGGATGTGCAGCGCTGGTACTGGCAGGAGACGGCTGCCGGACGCGCTGTCAGGCAGATTCGAGCGCAGACGGGACGCAGCCCCGATGCGGCCGTGAAGGCGCTGGCCGAGAGCGGTTTGGTGCCGCGTGCGGTGGATCGATCAGAAAGTTAGCTCTCCACACGTACCCGAAGTTAAATCTGCAGGAGGAGATGTCATGGCCCGATTGAGCCCTTTGCCGGCGGGCAGTGTGCCGGAGGTTGCGGATATCTTCGAAGCCGCTCAGGCGAGCGGGCGTTTCATTCCGAACAGCCAGCTCATCTTGCAGCGCAAGCCGGCCATCCTGCGGGCGTTGCGCGCGCTGGGTGCTGCCGTCCTGGATCCGGCAGGCGAAGTGCCGCTAGGCTTCAAGCGCCTGCTGGCCTACGTCGTCTCGCGCGTTCACGGCTGTCACTATTGAATGGCGCATAACGCTGGAGCGTCGCTCCAGCACGACATCGAGCCCGACAAACTGGCCGAGGTATGGAATTTTCGCAGCAGTCCGGCGTTCAGCGATGCCGAACGCGCCGCGATCGAACTGGCGATCGCCGCCGGGGCTCAGCCGAACGAAGTCACCGATGAGATGTTCGAGCAGGCAAAGCGATATTGGAGCGAGGGGCAACTGGTCGAGATCGTGTCGCTGGTATCGTTCTTCGGCTTCTACAACCGGTACAACGACACGATGGCGACCCCGCTCGAAGACGAAGCAATCACTGTTGCCGAGGAACATATCTCCCAGCATGGCTGGAAGCTCGGCAAGCACGCGAAGTGAAGCGCGTCATTGCGGCAGGGGGCAATGTGCGGTCTGGCAGGCTGCAACGTCTGACCGCAGCACTCCCAGTAAGCCGCTAGATGCTGCACCCGGCCGCAGTTGCCGGGGGGGCGATGGCGTCCGGAACTGCCTGCTGGGCGAGCGCGGCGTTTGCACACTCGCATGCGCACATGGCGAGCGTCGACTTCAGAATGGTCGCGACGAGGTCGGACTGCCGATTGATTCTGAGCTTGCGGTAGACATTGCGCAGATGGACCCGTACGGTGGCTGTCGCAATCTGCAGCGTCGAGCCGATGTCTTCTGCCGACATGCCCTCGGCGACCAAGGCCAGCACGCGCGCTTCGCCTTTGGTCACGTCGAACATCGATTCGATCCAGAACGGCTGCATGCTCATGCGCTCGTTGGTGTCGCTGATCAAGATGATCCACAGCGGCATGGCGGGTTCGGCGGTCGGTGCCGCGAATGCCGTCAATGCAAACCCTCGTTTACCTGAGGGTCTATCGACGCGCATGATGGTGGGCAGCTGAGAATCGACAGCGCCTTCGATATGGCTGAGCAGGCCGATCAAGCGGACCTCGTCCTCCGGCTGCTGGAGGCGCAGCATGCCGAGTCGGGATTCCAGGCCGTCGCGCATTTCGAGGATGGTGTCTGCCAGGCGATTGGAATACAGGATGCGACCGTTCGGCTCGACGACCAGCATCGGGAACGGCGTGGCCTTGAGCATCCACGTCGTGAGTGCCGTCACTGCAAGCTGTTCGCCACTCGCGCGGCTGTCTTCGCTCCTATCCATGGGGTATCTACCTAGGCTCTTTCTAGTTATGCAGAAGTTGTACGAATCGTAAGTGCACCGCTAATGAGATACGCCGAAAGTTGACGATCGTTCACGATTGGTATGAAACCTCGGTCGCAGGCGCGCGAGGCGAGCGACGCGCCCGTTGCTCCGTATAATCGAGCGGCGCCATGCCGACCCACCTCGGAGCAAGCGATGCCCAGCGTGCGAATAGACCAAGACCTCGACATGCACTACGTGATCGACGACTACACCGATCCGTGGCTGCAATCCGAGACGATCCTCATGCTGCACGGGAATGCGGAGAGCGGCGCCGTCTGGTACGGCTGGGTGCCGCACCTTGCTCGTCGCTTTCGGGTCATCCGACCGGACATGCGCGGATTCGGTGCGTCGACGCCGATGCCCCGCACGTATCCCTGGAGTCTCGATCGCATCATCGACGACTATGTCGAGTTGATGCGCGGGTTGGCGATCGAGCGCGTTCATCTGGTCGCCGCCAAGCTCGGCGGCACGGTGGCTCGACGCTTCGCCGCGCGTTGCCCGGAGCTGATCGCGACGCTGACCGTTGCAGGCACGCCACCGCCGGCACGCGAGGGACACGAAGCCGTCGTACGTGATTGGCTGGTCGATTTCGAGGCCAATGGGGTCGAGCCCTGGGCAAGACGCACGATGAGCGGTCGCCTCGGCAGCCGATTTCCGCAAGCGGGTGCGGACTGGTGGATCCGGCTCATGGGACGCACCGCCACTTCGACCCAGCTTGGCTTCATGGCGACCATTCCCACCAGCAACATCGTCGAGGATCTGCCGCGGATCCAGTGTCCGACGCTGGTCATCACCACCGAGGGGAGCGCGCTGGGTTCGGTGGACGTGACGCGCAAATGGCAACAGAAGATTCCCCGCTCGGAACTGCTCGTGCTGGCGGGCGACTCGTATCACGTTGCAGCGAGCGATGCGGACATGTGCGCTCGAGAGACGCTTGCGTTCATCGAGCGCTGTCAGCGCGCCCGAGTAGCGCACTGAGCGGGCTTATACTGGAGCGCGGCGCAAGCCGTGAAATATCGCGCCAGGACGGGCATACTGCTGGTTTGCCGCGCCGATTGACGCGGTGCGTTTCACACAACCCACGCGATTCTGGAGGCCTTTCATGAAAGCAACGATCGAGCGAGTGGAAGTATTCGGTGTCGAGGTGCCGCTCAACGGCACCTTTACGAGTGCAGGCGTCTCGAAACAGGCGATGAAATGCTGCGTCATTCGCTTGACCGCTTCGGACGGCACCATCGGCATAAGCAGCATCGAGCCCTCTGCGACGGCGAAATCGCCGGGCACCGCCCCCGAATTGCTGGTCGCTTTGCGCGATCGCATCGCCCCGGCGATGATCGGCCAGGATCCTCGGAACATTCATCAGATCATCGCTAAGCTCGATGCGCTGGTACCGACGCAGCCTGGTGCCGGCGCCGGCATGGAAATGGCCTGCATCGAACTGGCCTCGCAGCTCTACGGCGTTTCGATGGCGACCTACCTGGGTGGGGCCAAAGACACCACGGTGCAGTTCAACGGCTGGGTCGGCATGTTGCCGCCGGAGGAGGCTGCGGCCGAAGCGGTCCGCTGGCTCAAGGCAGGCTTCAAGTCGACCAAGGTCAAGGTGGGTGGCGGCGTGCAGGCCGATGCCGATCGCGTTGCAGCTGTCCGCGCCGCAGTCGGCAGTGCCATGCAGATCCGTATCGACGCCAACGCGCTCTACGATGCCGACACGTCGCTCCAACTCGCCAAGCTGGTGAAGCCCTACGATCTGCAGCTTTTCGAGCAGCCGACTGCGAAGGGCGATATCGAGGGGCTCGCGCGCGTGCGCAGGCAGGCGGGTATACCGATCATGGCCGACGAGACCATCTGCGATCACGAGAGCCTGGTCGCGGTCATCAAGGCGGACGCCGCCGATTACGTCAAGTTCGGCATCAAGCAGGCCGGCGGCATCATGCACGCATCGCGCATGCTGGCCACAGCCGAGGCAGCCGGCATTCCGTGTGTGATCGGGCATGGCTTCGGTCTCGATCCCAGCACGCTGGCCGAGATCATGCTGTCGGCCACCTCGAGCAACGTTTTGGCGGGGCTGGAATGTGTGGGGCCGCTGAAGATGACCGACACCGTGACGACGACCCGGCTGGACATCTCCAACGGCAGCTTCACGCTGCCCGATGTGGTGGGGCTGGGTCTCAAGCTCGACGAAGCCAAGCTGGAACAGTATCGCTTCAAGAAGTAGCGGGAGGCGCGGCACGAGAAGGAGACCAAGTTGCGCACTGGCACGCTGGTATTTCAGGCCATCGAGCGAATCGTCTACGGCCGGCCTGCGGCCCAGGCCCTGCGCGAGGAGGTCGACCGGCTCGGAGCGCGCCGCGTTTTTCTGCTCGTGAGCGGCACGATGAATCGGACCACCGACGAGGTGAGCCGCGTGCGCGAGGCGCTCGCCGATCGCTATGCGGCATCGTTCGACGCCATGCCGCCGCATACGCCGCGGGACGCCGTCCTCGATGCGGCGAACCGCGCTCGCGAGGCCAAGGCGGATTTGATCGTCACCTTCGGCGGCGGCTCATGCACCGATGCGGGCAAGATGGTTCAGATCGCCTTGCGCCACGATATCGTCCGTCACGAGGATTTCGATCGATACCGCGTCGTGGTGAGGGCCGACGGCAGCCAGACGGTGCCGAGCTTCGAGGCGCCGGCCGTGCGCCAGATCGCCATTCCGACGACCTTGTCCGCCGGCGAATTCAATGCCACCGCCGGTTGCACCGATCAGCGCGCCCACGTCAAGCACACTTATCGTCATCCCATGATCGTGCCGCGGATCACGATCTTCGATCCCGCGCCCACGGTGCACACGCCCTTGTGGGTCTGGCTGTCGAGCGGCGTGCGTGCCCTGGATCACGCGACCGAAGGTTTGTGTTCGCAGTTCTCTTCCCCGATCGGCGATGCGAGTTATGTGCAGGCGCTGTCGCTGTTGAGTCAAGCCTTGCCGCGTGTGAAACAGGACCCGACCGATCTGGAAGCCCGGCTGGACTGTCAGTTGGGCATCTGGTTGTCGATCGCCGGGCGCCAGGGCGGCGCGCAGATGGGGGCCAGCCATGCCATCGGCCACGTCCTGGGCGGCACCTGCAACGTGCCGCATGGCTACACCTCGTGCGTCATGCTGCCCGCGGTGTTGCGCTACAACCGGTCGGACAACGCGGAGCGACAGCAGCGGGTGGCTGCGGCGATGGGGCATCCGGGCGAGGATGCGGCCGACGTGATCGCCGGGCTGCTCGCGCGTCTCGGGCTGCCCGGGCGATTGAGCGAGGTCGGTGTGGGGAAGGAGAGCTTCGAGGCGATCGCCAATCACGTCATGCACGATGCCTGGCTGCACACGAATCCACGCAAGATCGACTCGCCCGAGCAGGTGCTGCGCATCCTGGAGGCGGCGGCGTGAGGTCGCGCGGGTCGGCCCGCTGACTCAAGGCTTCTTGCTGGCCTCGTAGCGTGCCCTGGTGGCCTCGTCCATGGGGTAGAGGCCCGGCAGCGCCGCGCCGCCAAGCACCTCGTCCATGATCCAGGTTTCCATGTTTTCCTGTTCAGGAGCGGCAGCGGCGACCTCTTCGACCAGGGCTTGAGGAATGACGACCGCGCCATCGTCATCGACCACGATGATGTCATCAGGGAACACCGCCACGCCCCCGCAACCGATCGGTTGCTGCCAGGCAACGAAGGTGAGCGCGCCCACGGCCGGCGGCGCGGCCGCACCCTGACACCACACAGGCAGGCCGGTGTCGCGCACGCCGGCGATATCGCGCACGACGCCGTCGGTGACCAGGCCCGCGACATCGCGTTTCTTCATGCGAGCGACCAGGATATCGCCGAAGATGCCGGCATCCGTGATGCCCATCGCATCGGCGACTGCAATGCATCCGGCGGGCATCGCTTCGATCGCGGTGCGTGTCGAGATCGGGGCTGACCACGATGCCGGGGTGGCCAGATCTTCTCGGGCAGGCACGAAGCGCAGGGTGAATGCGGGACCGACGAGCCGACCCTGCCCGGACGCGATGGGGCGCGTCCCGCGCATCCAGACGTTGCGCAAGCCCTTCTTCAGCAGGATCGTGGTGATGGTGGCCGTCGATACCCGGGCGAGGCTGGCTGCAATGTCATTGTTCAGGGGCATGGCGCTATCGAAGTGGATGGGTGGATGGAGTGAAGAAGCAACCGGGCAGCGAGCACCCGCATCACTTCGAGCGTGCGATGGCTTGCCTCAGTATTTCGCCTTTGTCAGCGCAGGTCAATGCGGCTCGCGTATCCTCTCCGGACGCTCTTCTAGATCGGGAGCAATTCGCCGTTCACGATCCATGACGTCCCGAACCGGTCGACCAGCATGCCCCAGGACTTGGCCCAGAACGCCGGCTGCATCGGCATGGTGATCTGTCCGCCTTCGACCAGAGCGTTGAATGCCTGCTCGGCCTGCGCGATGGAATCGTAGTTGAGCGCGAGCGACACGCCTTTGATGCCCTCGTAGGGCATGCTCCCCGGGCAGTCGCCGGCCATGAGCACGCCGCCGCCGGGTAGAGCGAGGCGCGCATGCAGGATGCGATCGTGCGTCTCGGGTGGGCAGTGCGCCGCGATCGGCGATGCGCCGTTGGTCATCAGCACTTCGAGTTTGCCGTCGAGCGCATGTTCGTAGAAGCGCATGGCTTCGGCGCAGTTGCCGTCGAAGCCGAGGTAGGCGATCGGATGGGGCATGGTCATGCTCCTTGAGCGGGCTCGAGAAGGCCTGCGCCGCTAAGCGATGCGTTGCAGGGGCGGTTGGTTGCGAGCTAGTCGAACCACACCGCGCCGAATCGACAGGCCCCCCGCGCTTCTGACACCCGATCCCGCGTCAGGCCAACGAGCGCGGCACGAAGTAGGGCAAGGTCGCCACGGGGTCGACATCCTCCCAGGCAACTTCGACCGGCATGCCGATGCGGACCTCTTCCGGGGTGCAGCCGGCGATGTTGGTCATGAGGTGCGGGCCCTCCTCCAGCGCGACGATCGCGACCACGTAAGGAACGCGGGCCTTGAACGCCGGGCTGGGCGGACGGTGCACGACGGTGAACGAGTAGACGCTGCCGCGACCGCAGGCTTCGATCCAGGCGAGCCGGGCCGACCCGCAGTGCGGACAGACCGTGCGCGGATAGAAGTGCACCTGCCCGCAATCCTCGCAGCGAGGCAGACGCAGTTCGTGGCGGCGAGTGCCTTCCCAATAGGGCGCGGTGCCCGGATCGGGCGTGGGCAGGGGACGTTCATCGCTCATGCCTGTGCTCCGTTCGTCACGGTATCGGCTGCACCCAGAATCAGGGTGCAATGGATTGCGATCGCCCCGCCGTTGCCATGCGCGAGGGCGACCTTGGCGCCGGAGACCTGTCGCTCGCCGGCCTCTGCGCGCAGTTGCCGCACGGCTTCGAGCACATGGAAGAAACCGCCGCCCAGTCCCGGATGTCCGGCAGACAGCAATCCGCCATGGGTCGTCGTCGGCAGGCTGCCCGACAGCCCGATGTGCCCGTCGGCGACGAAGCGGCCGCCTTCGCCCTTGGGGCAGAAGCCCAGGTCTTCGAGTTCCACGATCACCGTGATGGTGAAGCAGTCGTACAACTCGGCCACATCGATGTCGGCCGGGGTCAACCTGGCCGAGGCGAACGCGGCTCGACCGGAATCGACCGCGCCCGAGCGAGTGAGGTTTCGATACTCGCCGACATGGCTATGGCTCAAGCCGTAGCCCTGTCCGAGCAGATGCACCGGAGGCTTGCGCAAGGCCCTCGCACGCTCCGGCGTGGTGACGATGGCTGCGGCGGCACCATCGGAGACCAGCGCACAGTCGAGCAGTTTGAGCGGCGAAGTGATCATGCGCGACGACATCACCGTTTCCACCGTGAGGGGATCGCGCATGTGCGCATTGGGATTGAGACTCGCGTGCTTGCGCATCGTCACTGCCACCTGCGCCATCTGCTGCGCGGTGGTGCCGTACTCGTGCATGTGCCGCTGTGCGATCAGGGCATACAGCGAGGGGATGAGCGGGCCGTACGGCACCTCGAACTGCGCGTGGGTGCCGCCGCTTTCGGCCATCGCCTGGATGGCGGTCGAGCGCGACTTGTTGGACAGCAGGTTCTGTCCGGCGACGCAAAGCACCGTGGTGCATTGGCCGCTTGCGACCGCCATCGCGGCGTGATGGATCATCGCGGCGCCACTGGCGCCGGCGAGGTCCAAGGTCGAGAGATACGAGGGGCGCACGCCCAAGTGCGAGGCCACCACGCCGCAGGGCATGCCCCAGTTCGCGACGCGCACGGGTGTGGTGATGAGTCCGTCGATGTCGCTCAGTTTCAGCCCGGCATCGAGCAGCGCGGCACGGGCGGCATCGGACTGCAGTTGCAGCGCGCTGCGATCCGGCACCAAGCCTAGTCTGCTTTCTCCGATGCCGGCAATGGCAGCGGTGCTCTTCATCGGCAATCTCCGTAAGGGGCCACTGTCGGCTAGCGGCGTCTAGCGCACCGGCACCGGCCGGTAGGCGACGCCGTCTTCGACGATGCGCTGATCGAGCACGCCGGCGCACGCCGTGACGTTCTTGAGGCTGGGCACCGGCACCCCGGTGAGTTCGGCGATCTCGATGACCGCGTGGCACAAGGCATCGAGTTCCAGTTGGCGGCCGGCGCGAACGTCGGCCAGCGTCGACGAGGTGGCCGGCACGCGCTTGACCATGTCATGCACGATCTTTTGCGGATCGGCATCGAGCGGCACGCCGACCGCGGCGGCGACTGCCTTCGCTTCCGAGATCATGGCGATGGCAAGATCGCGCGCCGGCGGATAGGCCGCGATCTGATGCGCGCCGGCTTGGGTCAGTGCGCACAGCGGATTCCATACGGCGTTCGAGAGCAGCTTGGTCCACTTGGCCTTGCGGATGTCAGCGCTGACCTCGGTCTTCAATCCCGCGGGACCGAGATCGGCCGCGATGCTCTCCAGGCGCGACGAGCGACGATTGTCCACCTCGCCGATCACGAGCCGGTCGGTGGCCGCCACCACGTGGCTGATCGACCCGGGAGCGACCAGATCGCAGGGCTTGAAGATGACCGAGCCGACGAGGGTTTCGTTCGGGAATGCACGCGCGAGCGTGCCTTGCGGATCCAGGGTCAGCAGGCGCTTGCCCGCATGGGGCGAGTCGAGCCCGTCGAAATACCACCAGGGCAGGCCGTTCTGGACGAAGACGAAGCAGCCGTCCTTGGCGCGCAACGAGGCGATGTGTTCCGCGCTGGCAGCGATCTGATGCGCCTTCAGCGTCACGTAAACGACGTCGTACGGGCCGCTTTCTTCGCCGGGGAGCACCGCGTTCACCCGGATGGTGTCCGTGCGCCCGGTTGCGCGCTCGTGGATGATGAGGCCTCGTGAGGCCATGGCCTCACGATGCGCGCCACGCGTGACGACCGTCACCGGGTGTCCCGCTGCGCTCAGCAGGCCGCCGATCAATCCGCCGATCGCGCCGGCGCCATAGACGAGGTACCGCATAGAGCTGGGTCTCCGATATTCATAAGTGACAGGTGGGCCGGTGCGGGCGCTGCCTTGCGGGTGTCGGCAGAAGCTGGCCAGAACGCCGGCATGATCCCGCAGCCGCTGCGCACGACGTCTGCGCGCCTACGCCATGGCAGCCATGATGCGCTCTCGCGTCAACGGCAACTCGCGCACGCGTACGCCGACGGCATTGTGCAGGGCATTGACGATCGCCGCGCCGGTGGGTCCCTGAGCGCCTTCACCCGCGCCCTTGGATGTTTCGCTCGGACGATCGATCAGCTGCACTTCCACGCGCGGCGCCTCGGCGAAAGTGAGGATCGGATAGGTATCCCAGCCCAGCGAGGTGACGAAGTTGTCGTCGAAGCGCACGGCCTCCTTCAATGTCCAACTGGTCGCCTGCAGCACACCGCCTTCGATCTGGTTGATGGCGCCGTTCGGGTTCACCACGCGGCCGATATCGACGGCCGCCCAGGCCTTCACCACGCGCAACTCCTGTTCGAGGACGACTTCGGCGATCACCGCGCAGTACGATCCGAGATTCTTGTACTTGCAAAAGCCGATGCCGCGGCCTCGCGTGCCGTCGCCCTTTTCGCCGGATTTCCAGTCGGCCATCTGCGCGACGCGCTCGATCACGGCGCGCGCGCGCGCATCCTTGAGATGACGCAACCGAAACTCGACCGGATCGGCGCCGCAGGCGATGGCGAGTTCGTCGAGCATCGACTCGATGGCGAACACGTTGGCGAACCCGCCGAGCGCGCGCAAGGCCGAGATGCGCAACGGGGTGTCCATGATGAGATGGCGCGCCACCTTCTGGTTCGGGAACTCGTAGAGTGGGATGGCGTTGCGATGACTGGCCCCGGCGGGCAAGGGGCTGTCTATGGGCGGCGACACCGGCACCGGATCGGCCATGTGCGGTGCAGCGATCAGTGTGGATCCGGGACCGCGCCCCGACCGATTGCTATGCGGATTGCTCCAGGTTTCATGCGTCCAGTCGACGATGTTGCCTTGCGCGTCGGTGGAGGCCTTGAGTTTCATCACCATGGCCGGACCGAAGGGCTCCCAACCGGATTCGTCCGCGCGCATCCATTGCACTCTCACCGGACGCGGGCTCACCGCACGGGCGAGCAATGCGGCGTCCAGGGCAACATCGTCGGCACCGTTGTGGCCGTAGCATCCCGAGCCGTCGGCATGATGCACGACGATGCGATCGGCGGGCACCCGCAGGCACTTCACCATGTCGCCGCGCAGCGGATAGATGCCCTGGCTGTGGCTCCATAGCTCGTAGCGCTCGCCGTCGTAACGTGCAATCGCGCACGAGGGACCGATCGAGGCATGCGCGATGTACGGTTTGCGATAAGTGGCTTCGAGCGTGGTGTGCGTGCGCGCCTTGGCTTTCTCGTCCTTCTTGTCGCTGATGACCGCCGTTTCGACCGGGCGACTGGTCAGGTAGTCGTAGATCTGCGCTTCGTGCGGCAGTTGGCGTGGCGCATCCCAACGGCAGGCCTGCGCGAGCACGGCGGCGGCCTTGATCGCCTGCTCCTCGCGCTCGGCGACCACGCCGAGGAAGTCGCCATCGCGAACGACGGCGATCACACCCGGCAGAGCCCGCACGCCGGCATCGTCCAGGGATAGGAGCTTCGCGGCGTAGTTCGGCGGGCGCACGATGCGACCATGCGCGAGTCCGGGCAAAGCCATGTCCTGGATATAGGCCGGCTCGCCGAAGATCTTGGCGGGCAGGTCGATGCGTTGCGCATAGCGCCCGACGATGGTGAGATCCGCTGCCTGCTTCGGCGGCACCTGGGCGCTCGCCTCGCGCACGAGGTCGACCTCGGCGGCGAGATCCCAGTAGCTCGTGCGTTTGCCGTCGACGTGGAACACGCCCTCGCTCACCTGCAGCTTCTCGATCGAGGCTGCCAGCGCTCGCGCCGCAGCTTGCATGAAGAGGGCACGGACTTCGGCGCATACGTAGCGCAATGCTTCGCCCGACTCTTCCACCGAGCGGCTGCCGCTGGTCATGCCTTCGTTCGGATTCGATTCGGTGTTCGCCGTGACGATCCTCACCTGGTGCAGTTCGACATCGAGTTCGTCGGCGGCGATCTGGGCCAGTGCGGTGAGTATGCCTTGGCCGATCTCGACCTTGCCGACTCGAACGGCGACGGTGCCGTCGTCGTTGATCCGAATCCAGCGAGCGAGCGACCGATTGGCGTTGAGGCTGCCCGGCAGTACGGGCTTGTCGGCCGCTGTGCTCATCGCTTGCCTCCCATCGCCTGGGCGGCCCGATGGATGGCGCGGCGAATCCGGTTGTGCGAACCGCACCGGCACAGGTGGCGTTCGAGCGCCTGATCGATGTCCCGGTCGCTCGGCTCGGGGTTGCGGTCGAGCAAGGCTTTCGATGCCATGAGGATGCCGGTGATGCAGTAGCCGCATTGGGCGGCCTGCTCGTCGAGAAAGGCCTGCTGCAGCGGATGCGGCTGCGCCCGGGTGCCGATGCCCTCGACTGTGGTGATCGACTTGCCGGCCACCGCCCAGAGCGGTGTATCGCAGGATTGGATGTCCTTGCCGTCCATGAGGACGGTGCATGCGCCGCATTGGCCCGTGCCGCAGCCGTAACGCGCACCCTTGAGATCGAGATCGTTGCGCAGGATGTAGAGCAGCGGCGTATCCGGCTCGGCCTCCACGGCGCAGACCTTTCCGTTGACATCAAGCTCGAAGCGTTCGGGCATCTCGCCATCCTCGCACAATGTTCGCCGACGCGAAGTGAACCGCAGCCCGATGAGCCACCCGGAGCGGATTCACGACCCAGTGCCCCGGATTGTAATCGGCCTGGCAGGGTTGCGCGGAAATTGCCTGTTCGCGTACTCCCTCGCCAGCCTTCGAACCCGCTTGCCGGCGTGGCGAGAGGGCGATCACCCGGGATCGATGCGTAGCGGTCAGCGGGTCGTCGGTCGGGTCGGATCCGGGATGAAGTCGAATACGTGCCGGGCGATCTCCTCGGCGCGTTCCCATGTCATGCAGAAGCGACCCTTGGCCAGCACGTGCGAACGCACGTCGGGGATGAGTCGGTCGAACTCGTTGCGGAACTTGCAGTAGTGGAACAGTTCCCCGATCAGAAGCAGCACGGGTTGGGGCAGGCGGGCGAGATTCGCGTTGAGGTCGTAGTCGTGCAGGGCGTCGAGCGCCTGCCAGCGGTCACGTCCGACCTCCATCTGGGCGACGTTTACCCGGTCCATCCACGACTGACTGGGATTGAGGGGCGAGTGGCCCGGATCCTGGTCGCGCATGAATTCGAGCGTTCGGGTCGTCGGGAAGCCGGAGGCGTCGGCGGGGCGCAGGCCGGACTTGAGCGGCGCGTGGTTGGTGTCTGCGACGGCGCGATCGGGATAGAACGGACAATTGACCAGGACGACGCGATCGATTCGCTCGGCATGACTGCAGCCGAGTTCCGTGGCCACCGCCGCACCGACAGCTTCGCCTAGCGCGGCGGCCCGATCGATGTGCAGCGCGTCCATCACTTCGACGATGCAGCGCGCGTAGGTCCCGATCGTGGGCTGCCAGTCGATGTGGTCGGAGTGACCGTGACTCGGATAGTCGATGGCGATTGCGCGCATGCGCGGGGCCAGCGCCTGCATCAGTTCGAGATAGAGCGCGGACGACTGCTGGTTGATGTGCGCCAGCATGATTGCCGGGCCTTCGCCGATCGACCGGTAGTGGATGTAGCCCGTATGCGTGCGGATCAGCCCGCGTTGAAAGTTCATGCCGCCATCGTCACTCATGGAATTCGTCTCGAATCGAGTGGGCGGCGCATTCCAATGGCCGCGACGTGGTCATTGTAGCGGCGTCGCCAGGGACGTGGGTGCCATGGCGAGGATGCCGATGCGGCTCGACGCGCATCCGTGCCGCAATGGCAACCGTTGGCGGCGGTGTGCTGCTGCGGAAGTTCAGTCGTCGGTAGGCGACTGCTCAGGCTTGCGGGTGCGGGTCACCGAGGCGGCGATGCCCAATCCGAGCAGTACCAGTGCGCCCACGGCTGTCCATGTGAGCGAGAGGCCCGCCACACTCGCCCCCCAGGCCAGCCCACCGATCATGATCACGATGCCGATGAGATAGATCGTCATGTTCGACATGCGTTGGCTCCTGCAGGGGCGACACGCCTCAACGGCGCTTGCCCACCTCGTTGCCGATCACGCCACCCACCGCTGCGCCGCCCACAGTGCCCAGTACGCTGCCATCCGACACGGCGGCCCCACCGACCGCGCCGACTCCGGCGCCGACGACTGCGCCCTTCTCCGCGTTCGACATGCCGTCGAAGGTCGCGCACCCGGCGCTCGCCAGGCTCAATGCTGCAATGAGGATCCAGGTCTTCATGATGCGCTCCTATGCGTGAGTTGGGCGCCTTGAAGACCGCAAATCGTGGGCCCGCACGGACGAGCACGCCAGCATTCCAGCAGCGCGGCGGTGGCTTCCGCGACCCGCCTTACAAATAGTAGGCCCATAAGCGCGAGAACGCTTCCTTCATCCGGGAGCCGATACCTCGGTCCGACCAGGCCTCGGTCGTGATTTCATTCGAGGCAGCGAGGTCGCGCTTGAACAGCACCTGCAGTTGTTCCGCCATGTCGGCGCCGAGAACGACGACATTCACCTCGAAGTTGTGCACGAAGCTGCGCCAGTCGAGATTGGTCGAGCCGACGGTGGACCAGACCGCGTCCACCACGGCGGTCTTGGCGTGCAATACGGCTTCCTGCCGTTCGAAGATGCGCACGCCGGCGTCGAGCAGATCGCTGTAATGCGAACGCCCCGCATAGAGGGTGAGCCACACGTCGCTCTGACCCGGCACGAGCAGACGCACATCCACACCGCGTCCGGCGGCTTCCTTGAGGGCGGCGATCGTTTGAGGATCCGGCACGAAGTAGCCGAACGTGAGCCACGCATGCCGCTGCGCATGACCGATGGCCGAGAGCATCTCGACGTACACTTCGTTGCGTTCGCTCTGAGGGTCCTGAGCGATGACCCGCATGACCTCGTTGCCCACCTTGCTGGGGGCAGCCGCGCGCGTCGCCGGACCGTCGCCTTGGCAGCGTTGCGAGGACCACGAATCCTCGAACAGCCTGAGCATGCTGTCTACCACCGGTCCTTCGAGTTGGACATGCGTATCGCGCCAGCCCTCCTTCTTCGGGTCGGTAGGCGGCTGGCGCCGGGAAGTGCGGAACGAGCCGGACGAATAGACGCCGCTGATGTTGATGCCGCCGGTGAAGGCGACGCGTCGATCCACCACCAGAATCTTGCGATGGTTGCGGTTGTTGATGGTGAGGTCGCGATTTTGTTCGTTCGGCCGGATCGGGTTGAACGCACACACGCCGATGCCGGCCGCCCGCAGGCGCTCGAAGTAGGCACCGGGTGTGCCTACCGAGCCGACGGCGTCGTAGAGCACCCGAACCGCGACTCCGCGGCGTCGTCTTTGCTCGAGCAAAGCGGCGAGACGTTCGCCGACTGCGTCTCCCTCCAGAATATAGGTCTCGAGTTCGATGGAGACGGTGGCCGCCTCGATGGCCGCGAACATGGCCTCGTGCGTATGCGGGCCGTCCACCAGCAGCCGCGATCGGTTGCCGACCAGCAACGGCTCTTTGACGTGCGATTCGACGAGGGCAAGGTGGCGCGCGAGCAGGTTATCGGTCGAACCGGCTTGCAGGCCTTGCACCAGAGCAGCCGCCTCGCGCGGCTGGAGGGTGCGCTTGCCGTCCTTGGTTTCAGGCGGTGCGGCTCGAGCGGTGCGCGACGCCCCTTCGACTTCCACGGGAGGGGGCGTGGTGCAGCCGGCCAGCGTCCAGGCGGCCAGCGACCAGAGCAGCAAGCGGGCTCTATGCCGAAGCCATGACTTCGATTTCTGCCTCATGACCGTGAGGCTCGCCTGGCCTGCCGTTAAGCCCATTTCACCGTCGACGATCAGCTGAATATCAGGTAGATGATCACCAGTACGATCGCGGGTACGCCCAAAATCCATGCAATGAGATACTTGCCCATGAGCAGAATTCCTCTGTTGGTTGGCTCAGGGACTTTTGCACGCGCTGTGCCCGTGAACTTGCACCGGAGCGGGCTGCGCTCAGCCTCAGCGTTTGCGGTCGGTGGCAAGATCCCGCATGGCGTCGGTATACCACCGCAACCGTTCCAGAACCTTCAGACGCTGCTCGGGCCGCAGCTCCGAATGCACGCCGACCCACATCGTCGCCCGGGCTTGCGTGTAGCGTTCGAGCGCAACCTGGTGTTCGACGGGCCGCCCCGCGTCCCAATCGACTAGCCACTGCCGCAGGCGGGCGTCGAAGCGCTCGCCAGCGCGGCGTTCATCGAGCAAGGCGAGGAATGTCTGCTGGCGCCGCAGGCGGTCTTGGTGCCGTATGTCTGCGTCGAGCGGTAGCTGCCCACTGAGCGCGGACACGCGATTGCGCTGCTCACGATCGAGCGGACCGGTCCAGTGCTCGATCTGCTCGATGTCGCGCTTTGCGCGCAGGCGACGCTGCTCCTCGGGCGGTGCGGCCAGGCCGCGCTCCTGCGCGAACTTTCGATTGTCGCGCTCGAACCGTTGTCTCGCGTGCGCGATCTGGCGTTCGGAAAGGGACGCGAGCAGTGCTGCGATGTCCTCGTGGGCCTGCGCGAGCAGCGTGTGCGACTGCACGCAGATCTGGTCTCGGATCCAAGCCGCATCTTTGGGAAGCGGGCCTCGGTTCAAGCGTTGCTCGGCTGTCTGCAGGAGGGCCGCGTAGTCGCGCAGCTGATGCCTCCTGTGCCAGGCGTGGAACGACGCGAAGCGCGAGTGGAAGAAGCGCTTCTGCGCAGCGTCGAGATCGAAGTAATCGTCCAGGCGCCAGCCGATCACGTGATCGGCCTGATCGTAGAGCGTACGGATCGCGCTACAGCCGCCCAGGCAGGCAGTGAGCAGCAGTGCCATGCCGAAGACATGCCATCGCATCGAAGCCGCTTCCACTGGCTCGATGACGGACCGTCCTTGCTTGCGGAGGGATTGCATCGCCTTCAACTCGCGATCGGGCACGCCAGCGCTCGTTCATCGCGTTTCGAGCGAGGCCATCGGTGGGATTGGGAGGGGATCCACCGGTCTTTGGGCGGTGGATCGTTCAGTCACCGCCATGCAACCCACGTGCCTGTCGACTAGAAGTGCTCGTCCGGCCCCAGGAAGCGCCACTGCCCGCGCGGGAGATGGCCGAGCATCACGCGGCCGATGCGCACGCGCTTGAGGCCCAATACTCTCAGGCCCACCATTTCGCACATGCGCCGGATCTGCCGATTACGCCCTTCGGTGAGCACGAAGCGCAGTTGATCCTCGTTGATCCAGCCGACTTCGGCTCGCCGCAGCGGCACCCCGTCGAGCATCATCCCGTGCTGGAGTTGCGCGAGCTGCGCGGCGTCGAGCTTGCCTTCGACGCGCACGAGATATTCCTTCTCCAGGCGCGAATCGGCGCCGATGAGCTGGCGCGCGATGCGCCCGTCCTGGGTCAGGACGAGCAGGCCGGTGGAATCGATGTCCAGCCGCCCGGCGGGCGCGAGTCCGCGCAGTTGCGGCGGACGAAAGGCGATGCCGGAGGGGTCGTCCTGCCAGTGTGTCGTCGGGCCGATCAGCGTCGAGGCGGGCTTGTAGTCCGCCTCGGCTTGGCCGGATACGTAACCGACCGGCTTGTGCAGGAGGATCGTGACGCGCTGTTGCTGCTCGCTCTTCGCTGCCCGGTCGATGGTGATCTTCTGCTCGGGCGTCGTGCGCGTGCCCAGCTGCGTGATGCGTTCGCCATCGACTCTGACCCAGCCCTTCTCGATCCATTCGTCGGCCTCGCGTCGTGAGCAGAGGCCCATGGCCGCCATGCGCTTGGACAGGCGCACCAGGCCAGGTTCGGGCTCGGGGATCGGGGGCGTCGCCGGCGTATGCTCGGGCGGGCGTCGGATGGTCTTCGCCGGTGGCGCGGCGGCCCCCCAGGGCGAGGGATGGAGGATGCGGCGAGGACGTTTCGGTTGCATGGGCGGGGGCGGGGAGGGTGGTAAGGCGATTATCGCGGCCCGGGCCTCCCCCGTGAAGCAGGCAATTCGGCTAGCGTCGGATGCCGGCCGCCCGCGCCTGCATCCGCAGTGAGACGGCGTCTACTCGGGCTTGAGCCCCGCCGCCTTGACTACGCTGCCCCAGCGGCCGTATTCGGTCCGCAGCAACGTGGCGAACTCTTCGGCCGAGTTCAGAAAGGGGTCGATGCCTGCGCCCACCAGACGCTCATGGATCTCTGGCGAACGGATCACCCTGTGGGTTTCGTGCTGGATGCGCTCGACGATCGCACGCGGCAGCTTGGGCGGACCCATGATGCCGAACCAGTTCTGCGCCACCATCCCGGGCACGCCGGCTTCGATGAACGTCGGGGTGTCCGGAAAGGGTGGCACTCGCTTTTCGCCTGCGACGGCGAGCAGGCGCAATCGCCCGGATCGGACGTGCCCGGTCACGGTGGCTGTGCCGGGAAAGGCGATCGGAATCTGGTTGCCGATGACGTCGGTGACCGCCGGCGCAATGCTCTTGTAGGGCACGTGGACGATGGCGACCTTCGCCGCGATGTTGAACAGCTCGCCGGTCAGGTGCGTGATGGTGCCTGCGCCGCCGGATCCGAAATTGAGCTTTCCCGGCTGTGCCCGCGCCAGGCTGACGAGTTCACCCACCGTCTTGGCCGGCACGTTCGGATTGACGACCATGACCATGGTGGAAATCGCCGTCGTCGTGATCGGGGTGAAATCCCGCAAGGCGTCGTACGGCAGCTTGCGCAGCAGATGCGGATTGATGACGTGCGGGGCGTCGGTCGTCAGCAGGGTATAGCCGTCCGGCACGGCCTTGGCGCCGAGATCGCGCCCCAGCGTGCCCCCGCCACCCGGACGATTGTCGATGACGATGGTCTGCTTGAGCGCTTCGGCAACACGCGGGATGACGATGCGGGCGATGTTGTCCGATGCCCCGCCGGGCGAGTAGGGGATGATGAGCCGAATCGGCCGGTTCGGATAGTTGGGAGCGTCGCTTCGGGGCGGGCTCTGAGCTTGTGCGACCGAACTGATCAAACCGACAGCGGATATCACGAGTGTCGCGGTGCGAACGGACATGGTCACCTCCCCCTGGTCGAATCTGGCGGCCGCTGATCGAGACCTTCGTGCTATGGGTCGCAGCTGGCATCTGCGGCACTAGTGTAGTGGGCGGATGCCGCCATGACCAGATCCTGATCGGTGGGCGGTACTCGGACGCCAGTCACTGTGCGGGCACGCAGGCCGCCGTGCCGTGTTCGCGGACCGTCAGGTTGCCGAGCGCGGGTTGAAGATTGCCGTATGCATGATTTCGGCGAACGTTCGGCCTGCGCTCCGAACCGCGACATAGAGGCGCACCATCTGATGCCCTTTGCGCTCCCATTTCTCCTCGGGGATGGCGCTTACCTCGTAGGCCTGGCCCAGGCGCAAGAGGTCATGGAAGGTGATCCGGCTGCCGGTGTGTATCCACGCGGGCAAGGTAAAGCGGTTGCGCAGGACGAAGTTCGCCTGGCGCAGGACGAAGCCGGGATGGATGGGCGCCGACGTGCCGGAGCGATAAAGCGCCAGATCGTCGCGGTTGTCTTCGCACCAGATGCGATTGTCTTCCACCGTCGGCGCCCATTGCAGCGCCGGGAAAGGCTGGCCGATTTCCATCAGATCCCAGGTGACGATGGGGCGCTCGCCCGTGGGCTGGGCCGGCGGAATGTCGCTCCGAGGATCCGCCACACCGGGCGCCTGCGGCAGGGCGGCGGTCATGCGGGCGAGTTCGATGCCCGCTTCGTTGGCGCACGTCAGCTCGTAGCCCGTGCCGCTTGCCGCGGCTTGGGTGCGTATGGTCAGCAGATCGTTTTCGTAGGCAGGCTTGAGGAGTGCGATGTCCGCGACGCCGCGCGCCAGCCAAGCCTCGCCGAAGCGCTCCACCAGCGGGCGGGTCATGTGAGCGAAAATGGTTACGCCCGGGACGAGCGCGCCCTTGAAGCCGAACTGCCTGGCGACGTCGTCGCTGTGCATCCGGTTCTCCGAATGTTCGGAGGCATTGTGGGTGCGCACCTGATAAGGCGGGAGGGCATAGAGAGGGGTGTTCTGCGTGGTCATGGCGGGCCTGCCTCGGACTGGGAGGGTCGGGCTTCGATGATACTGCCGAATGTTCGGTGCAAACGCTGCGTCTGCATGCCGTGCTGATCATGGAAGCGCCCGGGCGCAGTCCGCATCGCAGTTCTCGCCCGAGCGCAGATATCATCGAAGATCCCGGTGCATCGAGCACCACCAAGGTATCGTCGACACTCGCCGAGCCATCGAGGCGGTCCGACGCGACAAGAGGAATTGCATGGAAGCCGAGCCGATCGCAAGCGCGTTGCCCCAGTACCGGCCCGAGCACCTGGCGCTGCTCGACGTCGAAGCGTTGATCGAGCGTCTCCTGGCCGACGAGGATCGCGCCCCGCGGGAACTCATCGACGAATGCGCACGCCGGGGCGAGGCCATGGTCGAGCGGCTCGCCGTCCTGGTGCAGGACGAGCAGGACGAGCGCTACTGGGACGAAAGCGGCACCGCGGGTGAATGGTGGTTGCGGCTCCATGCGGTCATGATTCTCGGGCTGATTCCCGGGGATCGGGCCGCCGCGCTGCTTGTGTCCTTCATGCGGCGCATGCACGAGGCGCACGACACCGATCTGCAGGACTGGTTGAGCGGCCATTGGCCGGTGCTGTTCTGGAACAAGCCCGAGGGCTCGGTGCCATTGTTGCGCGCGTTGGCGCAAGATCGCAGCATCGATTGGTACACGCGTACGCAGGCGGTCGAATGCCTGATGGCGGCCGCGCAACGGCAGGGTGCGGCAGCGCTCGACACCGAATTGGACTGGGTGGCGCGCCTTGCGGCCGATGAAGCCGAGGACTGGACGCTGCGGCTCGCCTCAGCCTGCAGTCTGCTCGATTTCCCGCGCGAGCGTCATCGGTCGTTCATCGAAAAGCTCGCCCAGCGGCAGAGCCAGGCAGAGAAGTACTACGACGACGGGGACATCGAGCGAGCGTATGCCATCGGCAAGGACATGCCTCAATGGGACAGCCTGGGCGATCCGTGGAAGTTCTACCAGCCGCAAGCCATCGCCGAGCGTCAGGCGCGCTGGGCGCAGGAGGATGCCGAGTCGGAAGACGATGACCTGCCTGACGACATGGCGCTGCCTTTCGTGCGCGTCGCCGCCAAGGTGGGTCGTAACGATCCTTGTCCGTGCGGCAGCGGGAAGAAGTACAAGAAGTGCTGTCTGCTCGACGAGGACTGATGCCGTTCGGCGTGCGAACGGCGTGCGATGTGCTTGCGATGGCTGATCGATGCGGCGTGTTGCGGTTCACGGGGTCGTTCAGGATCGCACGGCGCAGGCGTCACATCGAAGCCGACATGCCGCCGTCGACGACCAACACATGCCCGTTGACGTACGAGGCCTCGTCCGAGGCGAGGAAGACGGCGGCCGGGCCGAGTTCCTCGGGGCGGCCCCAGCGTCGGGTTGGCGTGCGCGCGCAGATCCATTCGTCGAACGACTTGTTCTGGGCGAGCGCAGCGTTGATCTCCGTCTTGAAATAGCCCGGGGCGATGGCGTTCACGGTGATGCCGTGAGGGCCCAGTTCGGTCGCGAGTTGGTGCGCCAGTGCATGCACTGCCGCCTTGCTGGCGGTATAGGCGGACAGCGTCGGGCGCCCGAGCATCCCGGCGATCGACCCGGTGAAGACGATGCGTCCGGTACCGCGCGCGATCATGCTGTTCGCCGCCGCTTTGGCGAGGGCCCACACGCCGACGAGATTCGTTTCGAGCACGTTCCGGAAATCCTCCACGGGCATCTCGGTGAGCGTGCCCCGCCGCGCGATGCCCGCGTTGGCGATCAGGATGTCGAAGCGGCCGTGGCTGTTCGCGATGTCGGCAATCGCTCGCGCGCTGGCGTCGTGGTCGTTGACGTCGAAAGCCGCAAAATCGGCCTTAAGGCCGGCGGCGCGCAGTTCATCGCAGCGCGGCTGCAGGGTCGCGGCGTCGCGTCCATTCAGAAAAACATGCGCGCCGGCCTTTGCGAGCGATCGGGCGATGGCCCAGCCCAAGCCGCGTGATGAGCCGGAAACCAGTGCGACCTTGTGCGCGAGGGAGAACATGGGGCAGTCAGTGTCCCGAGAGCGTTCAGTTGACCGTTGCGCCGGAGGCTTTTACCACCTTCGCCCAGCGATCGATCTCGGAGCGCACGAGCTTGGTGAAGTCCTGCGGGGAATTGGTGTCGACCTCGGCCCCTGCAGCGGCGAGCTTGGTCTTCATGTCGTCGTTGTTCATCAAGGCGCGGATCTCGGAATTCAGCCGGGTCACCAACTCGTCGGGCAGCCGCGGCGGCGCGAAGATGCCGTACCAGGAATTGACGTCGAAGCCGGGGATCGCGGATTCGGCGATCGTGGGCAGATCCGGCAGCAGGGTCGAGCGCTTGGCGCTGGTTACGGCGATGGGGCGCAGGCGCCCGCTCTTCACGTGCGGCATGGCGCCCGGAAAGCCGATCGACGAGACATGCAGGTGACCACCGATCAGATCGATGATGCCCGGGCCGGAGCCCTTGTAGCCGATGTGCACCATCTTGACGCCCGTCATGACGCTGATGAGTTCCATGACAAGGTGATTGGGCGAGCCGGGGCTGGCGCCGTAATTGAGCGCCCCCGGCTGCGAGCGGCCGAGAGCGATCAGGTCTTTCATGGTTTTGGCTGGCAGCGAGGGATGGACGGCAATCATGCTGGGGAAGGTGGCCAGATTGGTGATGGCCGTGAGGTCGGTGGCTAGGTTGTAGTTGACCTTCTTGTACAGGCTCATGTTGATCGCATGAGGTATGCCGGCGACCATGATCGTGTAGCCATCCGCCGGGGCCTTCGTCGTGAACTCCGCACCGATGTTGCCGCCCCCGCCCGTGCGGTTCTCGGCAACGACGGGTTGGCCGAGCCGATCGCTCAGACTCTGACCGACCAGGCGGCCGAGCAGATCGGTGGCGCCGCCCGGCGAGAAGGGAATGATGAGTCGGACGGCCTTGGAAGGATACGACTGCGCGTGCGCAGGCATGGCAACGAGACACACTATGGACAGCAGGGAAGCTATGGGCGTGAACCGCATGATGTTCCTCCTCCTCCGTGCGCGTCGCTCTGGGCGACGCGGGTGCGTTGTCCCTCGCATCGGGTGCACCCAGTATAGCGACAAATCCGACGGATGCGCGTCAGGGGCTCCGGGCTCCTGCCGTACGTCCTGTCGGCGGCGAGGGCGTGCTAGCATCTTCGGCACATTCGTATTCACACCGGGAGACGAGGTCTCATGAAACCCAGCCGATCCGAATTCATCGCTGTGCGCGGTCTCCGATACCACTGCCGTACCTGGGGCGAGCCCGGGGCGCCGCTGATGTTCATGCTGCACGGTTTTCAGGATGTTTCGGCATCGTGGCAGTTCACCGTCGACGCGCTGCAGAAGGACTGGTTCGTGGTGGCGCCCGACTGGCGCGGTTACGGGCTGACCGCGTGGAGCAGCGAGCAGAGCTACTGGTTCCCGGACTACTTCGCGGATCTCGACTGCCTGCTCGATCACTATACGCCGGAGTTTCCGGTGCGCGTCGTGGCGCACAGCATGGGCGGCAACATCTGCAGCATGTACGCCGGCATCGCTTCCGACCGCGTGAGCAAGTTCGTCAACATCGAGGGCATCGGCATGGGCGGACGTCGTCAGGATCCCGCGCCGCGCCGCTTCGCCAAGTGGATCGCCGAGCTGCGCGAAGGGGGATCGCAGCGCCCCTACGAGAGCTTCGACGATTTCGCCGATCGCATGCGGGCGGAAAACCCTCGCCTCACGGAGGAGCGGGCGCGCTTCCTCGCCGAGCACTGGGGCAAGCAGGAAGACGACGGCACGGTGGTGCGGCGTGCGGACCCGAAACACACCCTCGTCAATCCGCTGCCCATTCCCGCCGAGGATATGCTGGCGTGCTGGCGGCAGATCAGCGCGCCGGTGCTGTGGGTGGAGGGGGCGAAGTCCAGTCTCGCTGGCCGGATCGCGCGCGATCCCGAAGGCTACGAGGCGCGCCAGTCCGCGATCGAGGATCTGCAGGTGATCCGGGTGGACGATGCCGGCCACAACATCCACCACGACCAGCCCGAACAGTTGGCCGAAATCATCGAGGCGTTCATGGCGGGATGAGGCGGCATCGTCGGAAGGGCGGCGAGCCGAAGAGTGTGGCTAACCGCGGCCCGCTCCGTCATCAGTGCCCTTCCTGGATGGGCGCGACAGCGACACAGGCGCTGGGACGATCAGGCAGCGCGCTTGCAGGGCCTGCGCCTCTGCTTCGTGTTACGCGCTCGCCAGCGGCGACACGATCTTCCCCGGGTTCATCAGGTTGTGCGGGTCGAGGGCCTGCTTGATGGTGCGCATGAGCGAGAGCGCTTCGCCGTGCTCGGTCTCGAGGAACTGCAGCTTGCCGTAGCCGACGCCGTGTTCGCCGCTGCAGGTGCCGCCTGCCTCCAGCGCACGATGCACGACGCGCTCGTTCAGCGCGGCTGCCTGTCGTACCTCGTCCTGGTTCTCGGGATCGACCAGGATGACGAGATGGAAGTTGCCGTCGCCGACATGGCCCACGATGGGGGCGATCAGGCCGGAGGCCTCGATGTCGCGCTTGGTCGCGACGACGCATTCGGCGAGCCGCGAGATGGGCACGCAGACATCGGTGACATAGCCGCGCGCGCCCGGACGCAGCGAGAGGCCGCCGTAGTAGGCGTTGTGGCGCGCTTCCCAAAGCTTGCTGCGCTCTTCCGGCAAGGTCGCCCAGCGAAAGCCGGCGGCGCCGTTGTCGCGGGCCAGTTGTCCCACCAGTTGCGCCTGCTCGGCGACGCCCGCTTCCGTGCCGTGAAACTCGAAGAACAGGGTGGGGGCGAGCGCGTAGTCGGTCTTGGAGTAGTTGTTGACGCCGCGCACCTGGACTTCGTCGAGCAGTTCGATGCGCGCCACCGGAACGCCCGACTGGATGGTCGAGATCACGGTGTCGACAGCGTCTTGCAGGCTGGGGAAGTTACAGACCGCCGCGCTCACCGCCTGCGGCACACCGTGCAAGCGGACGGCGACTTCGGTGATCACGCCCAGCGTGCCCTCGGAGCCGACGAACAGGCGTGTGAGATCGTAGCCGGTCGAAGACTTGCGAGCGCGCGTGCCGGTGCGGATGATGCGACCGTCGGCCAGCACCGCCGTGAGCCCAAGCACGTTGTCGCACATGGTGCCGTAGCGTACGGCTGTGGTTCCGGAGGCGCGGGTCGCGGTCATGCCGCCTAGCGTGGCATCCGCGCCGGGGTCGACCGGGAAGAACAAACCCGTGTCCTTGATGTAGGCGTTGAGCTGCTTGCGCGTGACGCCGGCCTGGACGCGCGCGTCCATGTCCTCGGCGTTGATCTCCAGCACATTGTTCATGCGACCGAGGTCGATGCACACCCCCCCCTGGAGCGCAGCTACATGGCCTTCGAGGGAGGTGCCGACGCCGAAGGGAATCATGGGTGTCTTGTGCTCGGCGCACACGCGCGCGATCACGGCCACGTCGTCGGTGGATTCGGGATACACCACGGCATCGGGTGGGGCCGGCAGATGCCAGGACTCGTCTTGTCCATGGCGCTCGCGCACGGCGGGGCTCGTGGTGTATCGGTCGCCGAAGCGTGCAGCCAGTGCGGCGAGCGCCTCGGGAGCGCTGCGGGAGGGTTGCTTGTGTTCGCTCGTCATGACACTTTTCCGATCACGCATCCGTATGTTTTGGCGACACGGGTTGGGTCGCCGGGAGTCGCCGCGAGATTCGCGGCGCGCCGATCGCAAGGGTACTGCATTCTCGGTCGGGTCGCAGGCCGGGTGCGGGTTTGATTATTATCAAGCGCACTTCGCGGGGGAGGCGTAGATTGCGGTTCATGAAGGAGCAAAGGCACTGGAGTCTCGGAGTCAAGCTGATGCTCGTGGGCGCGCCGTTTCTGCTGCTCGCCCTCGTCTCCATTGCAGCCACGCTTTGGGTGTCCTGGCAGCTCGACGGCGGCGCGGCCGCGGTCAACGAGGCAGGTCGCATGCGCATGCAGACCTATCGCCTTTCCCTGTCGGTCGCCACAGAGGCGGTCGATGTCCTGCCGGGGCAGATTGCGGCCTTCGAGCGCAGCCTGGAGACGCTGCGCTCGGGCGATCCCTCGCGCCCTTTGTTCATGCCTTGGGACGATGCCGTCGAGCGCCAGTTTGCGCTGGTCGAGAGCGACTGGCAGCGGTTTCGTCGCAGCTGGATAGCGCAGACGCCGGGTTCGATCGAGGATCTTCCCGCTGCCGCGGCCGCCTTTGTCGCCAGCATCGACAAGCTGGTCTTTCACATCGAAGAGCACCTGTCGCGCTGGACGGCGCTGTTGCATCTGCTGCAGATGGCGATGATGGCTTTGGCCGTGTTGAGCGGCGCGGTGCTGCTCTATACCGGCTATCTTTTCGTGCTCGAGCCCGTGGCCCAACTGAAGCAGGCGATCAAGCGCATTCAGGAAGGCGATCTCGGCGCCCGGGTCGAGCCGGTGACGCGAGACGAATTCGGCACCTTGGCCGAGGGCTTCAACGGCATGGCGGCACGCCTGCAGTCGATGTATCGCGGCCTCGAAGTGAAGGTGGCGGAGAAGACCCTAGAACTGGAGGAAAAACGCGAGCGGCTGCAAAACCTGTACGAGGTCACGAGTCTGGTGGCGCGAGCGACGACCCTCGATGAACTGGCGCGCGGGTTCGTTCACAGCCTCACGCGGATCGCTCGCGCGGACGGTGTCGCGCTACGCTGGTCGGACGAGGCCAATCAGCGCTACCTGATGCTTGCCGCGGAGGGATTGCCCAGCGCCATGGTCGAAGAAGAGCGCTGCGTGTTCGCCGGCAAGTGTCATTGCGGGGCCCTGCCGGCCCGAACCGAGCTGCAGGTCATCGCCCTGCAGGAGGCGCCCGCCGCGAAGGCGCTGCACTGCGTGCAGGCAGGGTTCAAGACTGCGATATCCGTGCCCATCCGCCTGCACGAGCGGCCGATGGGGGAGGTCGATCTGTTCTATTTCTCGCAAGCCGTCCCCTCGGCGGCGGAGCGCTCGCTGATCGAGGCGCTCACCAGTCACCTCGCCAGCGCCATGGAGAACCTGCGGCTGAGCGCGCTGCAAAGGGAGGCCGCCGTTTCCCACGAGCGCAATCTCATCGCGCGCGAACTGCACGACTCCATCGCGCAGTCGCTGGTCTTTCTGAAGATCCAGGTGCAGCTCATGCAGGATGCCTTGCGCGCCGACGATCGCACCCGGATGGAGCAGGTGCTGGCGGAAATCGATGCGGGCGTGCGCGAGAGCTACGGCGATGTGCGCGAACTGCTGCTGCACTTCCGTACCCGAACCAACGCCGAGGACATCGAGGCCGCGCTCGCCACGACGCTGCGCAAGTTCGAACTGCAGAGCGGTCTGGGTGCGACACTGGACATGCAGGGCAACGGCTTGCCCTTGTCGCCCGACATGCAGTTGCAGGTGCTCCACATCGTGCAGGAGGCCTTGTCCAACGTGCGCAAGCACGCGGGCGCGAGCCACGTCTGGCTCGATGTCGCCCAGCAGCCCGAATGGCGCTTCGAAGTGCGCGACGACGGCTGCGGCTTCGATCAGCAAGCCGGGGCGGCCGACGAGACCCACGTCGGCATGCGCATCATGGCCGAGCGTGCCGAGCGCATCGGGGCGCAGCTCGCAGTGATATCGAGGCCCGGGCGCGGCACGTCGGTCGTGCTCACCCTGCCGGCATCGGCGCGGTCTGCCGTAGGCGAGGATCGCCCGCGTGCGCCCGCCATGTCCGTGCAATGACGACGGCTCCGGATCCTGCCATGCCCGAAGAAGCGGCGCCGTTTCGCATCCTGGTGGTCGACGATCACAAGCTGTTTCGCCGCGGATTGACCGCGCTGCTCTCGCGCGACCCGCAGTTCCAGGTGGTCGCCGATGCCGCCGACGCCGGCGAGGCCCAGAGACGCGCGCGAGAACTGCAGCCCGACCTCATCCTGCTCGACAACCATCTCCCCGGCGTGAGCGGGGTGGATGCCTTGCCCGCCCTGCGCGAAGCGGCGCCGGGCGCGCGCGTGCTGATACTTACCATGAGCGAGGACGAGCGGGATCTGGCGGCCGCACTGCGGGGAGGTGCCTGCGGGTTCCTGCTCAAGGACATGGAAGGCGACGAATTGGCACAATCGATTCGTCGCGCAATGCGCGGCGAGCACGTGGTCGCGCCGGCGATGACCGGCAAATTGGTGGCCGCGTACCGGGAAGCGATCGCGCCACCGCTCGCCGCAGCACCTGCCGTGCCGGCATCACCGCTGCAGTCGCTCTCGCCGCGCGAGCTCGATATCTTGCGCGGCATCGCCCGGGGCGAGAGCAACAAGGAGATCGCCCGAACGCTGGGCATTGCGGAAACCACGGTCAAGGTGCACGTGCAGAATGTCCTGCGCAAGCTCGACGTGTCCTCGCGGGTGCAGGCGGCCGTAGTCGCAACCGAGCTCGGTCTGGCTTGATCTAGCGCAAGCCAAGCGCGGTTTTCCGCTGCGCTAGTTCTTCAGGAGGATGGCTCCCCGCCCCCGCCTCCTCCTTGCGGAATGCTCGCGTACTGCCACGGCAGGATGCCGCGAGCGATACCGAACTCCTACAGTAGCGTCATGAGCAAAAGCCGGAGACCGGTCATGACGCGCAGTGGGCAGGCCCTTTCGGTTCTGATCGTCAGCACCCTCGCATTCACCGTTTGCTTCATGGTGTGGATGATGTTCGGCGTGATCGGCATTCCGATCAGGAAGGCGCTGGACCTCAACGCAACGCAATTCGGCCTGCTCACGGCCATGCCGGTGCTGACCGGCTCGCTGGTTCGGGTGCCGCTCGGCATCTGGACCGACAAGTACGGCGGGCGCATCGTCATGACCGTGCTGATGGCGCTCACCGTGCCGGCGATCTGGATGATGGCCTACGCCACTGCCTACTGGCATTTTCTGGTGATCGGCCTGTTCGTCGGGCTGGCGGGCGGCTCCTTCTCGGTCGGCACGCCGTATGTCGCGCGCTGGTTTCCCAAGCACCGGCAAGGCTTCGCCATGGGCGTCTATGGCGCCGGCAACTCCGGCGCGGCGGTCAACAAGTTCATCGCCCCGGCAATCCTGATCGCGTTCGGCTGGACCATGGTGCCGCAGGTCTATGCCGCAATCATGCTGGGCACGGTGCTCGTGTTCTGGATGTTCAGCCACAGTGACCCGGCTCATCTGGTGCCCGCGAACACACGGTTCGTCGACCAGCTGAAGATGCTCAAGGATCCGCAGGTGCTCAAGTACTGCCAGTACTACAGCATCGTGTTCGGCGGCTACGTGGCGCTGTCGTTGTGGATGGTGCAGTACTACGTGGGCGAGTACGGGATGGACATTCGCGCCGCCGCGCTGCTGGCGGCATGCTTCTCGCTGCCGGGCGGGGTGCTGCGCGCCGTCGGCGGCTGGCTCTCGGACAAGTACGGCGCGCACTCGGTCACCTGGTGGGTGATGTGGGTGAGCTGGATCTGTCTGTTCCTGCTGAGCTACCCGCAGACGGAATTCACCGTCGTCACGGTCGATGGCCCGCAGACCTTCCACATCGGACTGAACGTGTGGGTCTTCACCGCACTCATGTTCATCCTGGGCATTGCCTGGGCCTTCGGCAAGGCGAGCGTCTTCAAGTACATCAGCGACGACTATCCGACCCACATCGGCACCGTGAGCGGCATCGTGGGCCTGGCGGGCGGGCTGGGCGGATTCGTCCTGCCGATCATGTTCGGCGTCCTGGTCGATCTGACCGGCATTCGGTCGAGCGCCTTCATGCTGATGTACGGGGTGGTCTGGGTGTCGCTCATCTGGATGTACTGGACCGAAGTGCGTCGCACCGAACTGATGGGGGCACACGCCCACGGCGTCGGCGTCAGGAACTGATCGCGATAGATGACAGGAACGAACATGAACTCCATACATTCGACGGCCGCCGTCAGCACCGAGCGCGCGGCCAACCGTGCCGACGTCGAGGACTGGCGGCCGGAAGACCCTGTGTTCTGGGAGAGCACGGGTAAGCGGATCGCCTACCGCAACCTCGCCTTGTCGGTGCCTGCGCTGCTTTGCGGCTTCGCGGTCTGGGGCATGTGGGGCATCATCACCGTGCAGATGCTCAACCTCGGCTTCCCTTTCACTCAGGCCGAACTGTTCACGCTCACCGCCATCGCCGGCATCGCGGGCGCGACCATGCGCATCCCGGCGTCGTTCCTGATCCGGATCGCGGGCGGGCGCAACACCATCTTCCTTACCACGGCCATGCTCCTGGCGCCCGCGATCGGTACCGGGATCGCCCTGCAGCACAAGGACTGGCCGCTCTGGGCGTTTCAGTTGATGGCGCTCTGGTCCGGCGTGGGCGGGGGCAACTTCGCCAGTTCCATGTCCAACATCAGCACCTTCTTCCCTAAGCGGTTGCAGGGCACCGCACTCGGTATCAACGCCGGTATCGGCAATTTCGGCGTGACGACCATGCAGGTCGTCATCCCGCTGGTGATGACCCTGGGCATGTTCGGGGCGCTCGGCGGCGAGCCCATGACGCTGCTCAAGGACAGCGGCTGGATCCTCGGCAAGATCGAGGCCGGGACGCCGACCTGGATCCAGAACGCCGGGTTCGCCTGGGTGCTGTCGCTGGTGCCGCTCGCCATGGCGTGCTGGTTCGGCATGAACAACCTCAAGACGGTGTCGCCCGACACAGGGCACCCGATCGTCGCCTTCCTCAAGATCACCTGGCTCTATACCTTGGCCTTCATCCCGGCGATGCTGGGGCTCTACCTCTATCTGCCTGCGCCCACCGGGCTCGGCGTCATCAGCATGTGGGTGGCGATACCGCTCGACATCGTGAGCGCGCTGCTCATCATGAAACTCGCGGCGTTCGGTCCGATGAAGGAGAACGTCGCGCGCCAGTTCGCGATCTTCCGCGACAAGCATACCTGGTCGATGACGATGCTCTACATCGTCACTTTCGGTTCGTTCATCGGCTTCTCGATGGCACTGCCGTTGTCGATCACGGTGATCTTCGGTGTGAGCCATGTGCCGGATGCGGCCGGTGTGATGCAACACACGCTGAAGAACCCGAACGCACCATCGGCCTTCACTTACGCCTGGATCGGCCCGTTCGTCGGCGCAGCCATCCGTCCGCTCGGCGGCTGGATCTCTGACAAGGTGGGCGGCTCCATCGTGACTCAGGCGATTTCGGTGGTGATGGTCATCGCTTCGGTTGCCGTCGGTTACGTCATGATGATGGCGTACGGCTCGGCGACCCCGGAACAGTACTTCCCGGCCTTCATCGGCCTGTTCATCGTGCTGTTCGCGGCCAGCGGCATCGGCAACGGCTCCACCTTCCGCACCATCGGCGTCATCTTCGATCGCCAACAGGCCGGCCCGGTGCTCGGCTGGACTTCGGCCGTGGCCGCCTATGGCGCCTTCGTCGCGCCCATCGTCATCGGTGACCAGATCAAGGCCGGGACACCCGAGGTGGCGATGTACGGATTCGCCGTCTTCTACGCGTTGTGCCTGGTGCTGAACTGGTGGTTCTACCTGCGCGCGAACGCCTACGTGAAAAATCCCTGAGCAACGCTTGCAACGATTCGACCGGAGCTTTCCATGAGCCACTTCCTCGACCGACTGAACTACTTTTCGCTGCCCCGGGAATCCTTCGCCCAGGGCCACGGCATCGTCACGGGCGAAGACCGTACCTGGGAGGACGCCTATCGCAGCCGTTGGGCGCACGACAAGGTGGTCCGTTCCACGCACGGGGTCAACTGCACCGGCTCCTGCTCGTGGAAGATCTACGTGAAGGGCGGCATCGTCACGTGGGAGACGCAGCAGACCGACTATCCGCGCACGCGCTGGGACATGCCGAATCACGAGCCCCGCGGTTGCGCACGCGGAGCGAGTTACAGCTGGTATCTGTACAGCGCCAACCGGGTGAAGTATCCCCTGGTGCGGGGCCGTCTGCTCAAGCTCTGGCGCCAGGCCCGCCTTGCACACGAACCGGTTGCCGCATGGGCATCGATCGTGGATTCCGAGGCAAGCCGGCGCGAGTATCAGAGTGTGCGCGGAATGGGCGGTTTCGTGCGCGCGAGCTGGGACGAAGTCGACGAGATCATCGCCGCGGCGAATGTTCACACGATCAAGCGCCACGGTCCGGATCGAGTCGTCGGATTCTCCCCGATTCCCGCCATGTCGATGGTGAGCTATGCCGCAGGCAGCCGCTATTTGAGCCTGATCGGCGGCGTGTGCATGAGCTTCTACGACTGGTACTGCGATCTGCCGCCCTCCAGTCCGCAGACCTGGGGCGAACAGACCGACGTGCCGGAATCGGCCGACTGGTACAACTCCACCTACATCATCGCCTGGGGCTCGAACGTGCCGCAGACGCGCACGCCCGATGCGCATTTCTTCACCGAGGTGCGCTACAAGGGCACGAAGACCGTCGCGGTGACGCCGGACTACGCGGAAGTCTCCAAGCTCGCGGATCTGTGGCTGCATCCGAAGCAGGGCACGGATGCCGCGCTCGCCATGGCCATGGGTCACGTCATCCTGCGAGAGTTCTACTTCGAGCGACGCAGCGAGTACTTCGACGACTATGCGCGCCGGTACACCGACTTGCCCATGCTGGTGCTGCTCAAGGCGCATACGACACCAGCGGGCGAGCAAGTCATGGTGCCGGATCGCTATGTGCGAGCCTCGGATTTCAACGGCAATCTGGGGCAGGCCAATAATCCTGAATGGAAGACCGTCGCCTTCGACGAAAGCGGCAAGCTGGTGCTGCCCAACGGTGCGATCGGCTTTCGCTGGGGTCCGGACGGTCGTGCCGATGAGGGACAGTGGAATCTGGAGGCGAAGGAAGCTCGCCACGGCAACGAGGTGCGGCTCAGGCTCTCGGCGACGGAGGATGCGGCTGCGGTCGACACCGCGGCCATTGGGTTTCCGTATTTCGGCGGAATCCCGACTCCCAACTTCACCCACAGCCCGGGCGCCGACGTGTTGGTGCGCAAGGTGCCGGTGCAGCGCATCGCGCTGGGCAAGGCGGGGGAAAAGCGCGAGGCGATCGTCGCCACGGTATTCGATCTGCTGGCAGCCAATTACGGCGTGAGCCCCACGGCGAAGGAGGATGGCGGCGCCCATGGCTACGACGAGGATGCGCCCTACACGCCGGCCTGGCAGGAGCGCATCACCGGCGTGCCTCGCGATCAGGTGATCAGCGTGGCGCGCGAGTTCGCGGCCAATGCCGAGAAGACGCGCGGCAAGTCCATGATCATCATCGGCGCGGCGATGAATCACTGGTATCACAGCGACATGAACTATCGCGGCATCATCAACATGCTGATGATGTGCGGCTGCATCGGTCAGTCCGGCGGCGGCTGGGCTCACTACGTGGGCCAGGAGAAGCTGCGTCCGCAAACGGGCTGGACGGCACTCGCCTTCGCGCTGGACTGGATACGTCCGCCGCGCCAGCAGAACAGCACGAGCTTCTTCTATGCGCATACCGATCAATGGCGCTACGAGAAGCTCGGCGTCGAGGAGGTGCTCTCGCCGCTGGCAGACAAGAAACTCTTCGGCGGCAGCATGATCGACTACAACGTGCGCGCCGAGCGCATGGGCTGGCTGCCCTCGGCGCCGCAACTCAAGACCAATCCGCTGCAAGTGGTGCGCGATGCCGAGGCCGCTGGCCTCGATCCCAAGGAGTATGCGGTCCGCGCGCTCAAGGACGGCTCGCTGCAGATGAGCTGCGAGGACCCGGATGCGCCGCAGAACTGGCCGCGCAATCTGTTCGTCTGGCGCTCCAATCTGCTGGGCTCCAGCGGCAAGGGCCACGAGTACTTCCTCAAGCATCTGCTCGGCACCAGCCACGGCGTGCAGGGCAAGGATCTGGGGCCGGATGATGCCAAGCCCAAGGAAGTCGCATGGCACGAGCATGCCCCCGAAGGCAAACTCGATTTGCTGGTGACGCTCGACTTTCGCATGAGCACGACCTGCCTGTATTCGGACATCGTGCTGCCGACGGCGACCTGGTACGAGAAGAACGATCTCAACACCAGCGACATGCATCCGTTCATTCATCCGCTGTCGACGGCGGTGAATCCGGCGTGGCAGGCCAAGAGCGATTGGGACATCTACAAGGGCTTCGCCAAGAAGTTCAGCGACGTGTGCGTCGGTCATCTCGGCGTCGAGCGCGAACTGGTGCTGACGCCGCTCATGCACGATACGCCGGCAGAACTGGCGCAGCCGTTCGACGTGAAGGAGTGGAAGCGCGGGGAGGTGGACTTGATCCCCGGCAAGACGGCGCCGCAGATGGCGGTCATCGAGCGCGACTATCCCAACGTCTACAAGCGCTTCACCGCGCTCGGTCCGTTGATGGGCAAGATCGGCAACGGCGGCAAGGGCATTGCGTGGAACACGCAGGAGGAAGTGGCGCAGCTCGGGCAGCTCAACGGTACGGTCGAGGCGCAAGGCCCCACTTGCGGCATGCCCCGGATCGAGACCGATATCGATGCCGCTGAAGTGGTGCTGATGCTGGCGCCCGAAACCAACGGGCACGTGGCGGTGAAGGCGTGGGCGGCCCTCGGCAAGCAGACCGGCATCGATCATCGACACCTCGCATTGCACCGCGAGGACGAGAAGATCCGCTTCCACGACATCCAGGCGCAGCCGCGCAAGATCATCAGCTCGCCGACGTGGAGCGGACTGGAGTCCGAGAAGGTCTCCTACAACGCCGGCTACACCAATGTGCACGAGCTCATTCCCTGGCGCACGCTGACCGGCCGCCAGCAGTTCTATCAGGATCATCCCTGGATGCGTGCCTTCGGCGAATCTTTGTGCAGCTATCGGCCGCCGGTGGATCTGAAGACCACGGGCGCGATCCAGGGCATCCGCTCCAACGGCAACCCCGAAGTGCTGCTCAACTTCATCACGCCGCACCAGAAGTGGGGCATCCATTCCACCTACAGCGACAACCTGCTGATGCTCACGCTCAATCGCGGCGGCCCAGTGATCTGGCTCTCCGAGGACGATGCGAAGCGCGGCGGGATCGTGGACAACGACTGGGTCGAGCTCTTCAACATCAATGGCGCGATCACTGCGCGCGCCGTTGTCAGCCAGCGCGTGAATCCCGGCATGGTGATGATGTATCACGCACAGGAGAAGATCATCAACACACCCGGTTCCGAAATCACCGGAGCGCGCGGCGGCATCCACAACTCGGTCACGCGCATCGTGTTGAAGCCCACCCACATGATCGGCGGCTACGCGCAGCTGAGCTACGGCTTCAACTACTACGGCACCATCGGAACCAATCGCGACGAGTTCGTGGTGGTGCGCAAGATGGCCAAGGTCGACTGGCTGGATACCCCGGCCGAAGCGACGACATCGGTCCAGGCCTGAGGAGTACAGGGAAATGAAAGTTCGCGCACAGATCGGCATGGTGCTCAATCTCGACAAATGCATCGGCTGCCACACCTGTTCGGTAACCTGCAAGAACGTGTGGACCAGTCGTCCGGGCATGGAGTACGCCTGGTTCAACAACGTCGAGACCAAGCCCGGCATCGGCTATCCCAAGGAATGGGAGAACCAGGACAAGTGGAACGGAGGGTGGGTACGCACGGCGAGCGGCACGATCGAGCCGCGCCAAGGCGGGAAATGGAAGCTGCTGATGCGCATCTTCGCCAACCCGAACTTGCCGCAGATCGACGATTACTACGAGCCGTTCACCTTCGACTATGAGCACCTTCAGTCGGCGCCGGAGATGAAGGCGACGCCGACCGCGCGGCCGCGTAGCCTGATTACCGGCAAGCGCATGGAGAAGATCGTCTGGGGGCCGAACTGGGAAGAGATTCTCGGCGGTGAGTTCGAAAAGCGCTCCAAGGATCGCAACTTCGACGAGATCCAGAAGGAGATCTACGGACAGTTCGAGAACACCTTCATGATGTATCTGCCTCGCTTGTGCGAGCACTGCCTCAACCCAACCTGCGTGGCGAGTTGCCCTTCGGGCTCGATCTACAAGCGCGAGGAAGACGGCATCGTGCTGATCGACCAGGACAAGTGTCGGGGCTGGCGCATGTGCGTCTCGGGCTGTCCGTACAAGAAGATCTACTACAACTGGCAGTCCGGCAAGGCCGAGAAATGCATCTTCTGCTACCCGCGCATCGAGGCAGGACAGCCCACCGTGTGTTCGGAAACCTGCGTGGGGCGCATCCGCTATCTCGGCGTGCTGCTCTACGATGCGGACAGAATCGAGCAGGCGGCCAGCACCGAGCACGATCGTGATCTCTACCAAAGGCAGCTCGATATCTTCCTCGATCCGAACGATCCGGCGGTCATCGAGCAGGCGCGCGCCGACGGCATCCCGGAAGCTTGGCTGGAAGCGGCCCGCAATAGTCCGGTCTACAAGATGGCAGTGGAATGGAAGGTCGCCTTGCCGCTGCACCCGGAGTACCGCACGCTGCCGATGGTGTGGTATGTGCCGCCCTTGTCGCCGATCTCCGCCGCCGCCAATGCTGGCCACGTGGGGATAAACGGCCAGATTCCGGACGTGAAGCAGTTGCGCATACCGGTCAAGTATCTTGCCAACATGCTCACGGCGGGCGACACGGCACCCGTGGTTCGCGCTTTGGAACGCATGCTTGCCATGCGCGCCTATCAACGTGCCAAGCATGTCGATGGGCGCGTCGATCTGGCGCCGCTGGATCAGGTGGGTTTGAACCAGAGCGAAGTCGAGGCGATGTATCGAATCATGGCGATCGCCAACTACGAGGATCGCTTCGTCATTCCGAGTTCCCATCGCGAGTACGCCGAGGACGCCTTCGATGTAAAGGGCGGTTGCGGCTTCTCCTTCGGCAACGGCTGTTCCGACGGTGTCGGCCAGACCAGCCTGTTCGGCGGCTCCAAGCGTCGCACCATTCCCATCAAGGCGGCGGTATGAAAGCGAGCAAGACAATGAAGGAAACCAGTCTGAGAAATACGTTGCGAGCCATCGCCCGTCTGCTCTCCTATCCCGATGCCTCCCTGCGCGGCATGCTGCCGGCGCTGCGTGCCGTGCTGCATCCCGATGGCGTGATTTCGTCGAAGGGGATGGCTGCGGTGGATCGGCTGCTCGATGTGCTGAACGCGGGCGATGGGTTGGAAGTGGAGGCGGCCTACGTCGAGTGCTTCGATCGCGGCCGCTCCACTTCGCTGCATCTGTTCGAGCACGTTCATGGCGACTCTCGCGACCGCGGGCCCGCGATGGTGGACTTGGCGAAAACCTATGGGCAGGCAGGATTGAATCTGGTCGAGGACGAGCTGCCCGATTACCTGCCCGTCGTGCTCGAGTACGCATCGACGCAGCCTGAGCTCGAAGCGCGTGCGTTCCTCGGCGAGATCGCGCACATCTTGAATGCCTTGCACACGGCACTGCAGACGCGGCGCAGCCCCTATGCCGCGCTGCTCGCCGCATTGCTGGAGATCGCGGGCGAGCGGCCGCACACCGTCGCCCTCGCGCCGGACGAGGCGCTGGATGCGAGCTGGGCCGAGCCTGCGGCGTTCGATCACTGTTCGATGCAAGGTCAAGCCAAACCGGGTCAGCCGCAACCGGTGCATATCGTGCGCAAGATCACCCATGGAGCCGCAAGATGAACTACCTCGAGACCTTCCTGTTCGGCTATTACCCGTATATCTGCCTGACGGTGTTCCTGCTCGGCAGCCTGATCCGTTTCGATCGCGACCAGTACACCTGGAAGAGCGACTCATCGCAGCTTCTGCGGACCGGGCAATTGCGCCTGGGTAGCAATCTGTTTCACGTCGGGGTGCTGTTCCTGTTCTTCGGTCACCTCTTCGGGATGCTCACGCCGCACTTCGTCTACGAGCCCTTCATCGGCGCCGGCGCCAAGCAACTGCTCGCCATCGTTTCGGGAGGCATCGCCGGGGTGTTGGCCTTCGTCGGTTTGACGATGCTGCTGCACCGGCGCCTGTTCGATCCCCGCATCCGGGCCACCTCCCGCACCAGCGACATCGGCATATTGCTGCTGCTGTGGCTGCAACTGGTGCTGGGGCTGGCCACATTGCCGCTCTCCGCACAGCATCTCGACGGCGCCATGATGGTCCGCCTGGCCGAATGGGCGCAGCGCATCGTCACCTTTCGCGGCGGCGCGGTCGAGTTGCTCCAAGGCGCGAGCTGGGTATTCAAGGCGCATATGTTTCTCGGCATGACGCTCTTCCTGGTGTTCCCTTTCACGCGGCTGGTGCACGTCTGGAGCGGATTCGGGACGATCGCTTATCTGTTCCGTCCCTACCAGGTTGTTCGTAGCCGCCGCTTGAACTTGTCGAACGGACACAACTTGCCGCGTCAGCCGGACGCCGGCGTCTAAGGGGAGCACTCATGTCGGAACAATCGATCGCGCCTGTGCAGCGCCCTTGCATCAACGGTGTGCCGCTCTGCGCGCAAGGTGAAGCGCCGAGTGCGGAGGACTTGCGTCAGAGGGCCTGCACGGAACTGCTGCGTCAGGCCGCGCAGCGTGCGGGGCTGCTCGGCGAGCAGGATGCGGCCACAGCGGATGGCATCGTCAGCGAGGCCGCATCGCGGGCCATCGAAGCCTTGCTCGAGCAGTCGCTCGACGTGGCCGAGCCCGGTGAATCGGATTGCCGCCGTCATCATGCGAGCCAGGCTGCACGCTATCGCCGCGGCGAGCGGCTGCGGGTTCGCCACATTCTCTTCGCCGTGACTCCTGGCGTCGATGTCGCAGCACTGCGTCGACAGGCCGAAGCGACGCTGCTCGAAGTCCGCTGCCACGACGAGAGCGGGGGCGATCGCTTCGCGCGCGCGGCCAGGGATATGTCCAACTGCCCGAGCGGCGCCGACGGCGGCGCACTCGGATGGCTCGAACGGGATGCGTGTGCCCCCGAGTTCGCGCGCGAGCTTTTTGCCCGCTCCGAGGTCGGGGTGCTGCCCAGGCTGGTGCACAGCCGGTTCGGCTTGCACGTGGTGGAGGTCCTCGAGCGCGATCCCGGACAGGCTTTGGCATTCGAAGAGGTACGCTCCGCGGTTGCCACGGCTTTGCGTCAGCAGGCTTACGTGACGGCCCTCAGACAGTATCTTCGGTGTCTAGCCGCCGAGGCCGACGTCGAGGGTGTGGACCTCGAGGGCGATGCTTCGCCCTTGTCCAACGTTTGAAGAAGCAAGCGATGTTCTCGAACGATGCGATGCAGGCAGCATGCGGGGGGCGGGACGGCACGCCCACCGACGCGAGCGATGATTCGGGCGACGAACTGGTGGCGCGTCTGCGACGCTTCGAGACCAGTTTCTTCCCGCGTTTCCAGGCCGAGTTCCACGAGTTGGTGGAGCGCGGTCAGCATCCGACGGTCTTGTTCATCGGCTGTTCGGATTCGCGCGTGGTCCCGCACCTGCTGGTCGGGGCAGGCCCGGGCGAGCTCTTCATGGTGCGCAATGTCGGCAATTTCGTGCCGCCGCACGATGCTTCGCACGGCTTTCATGGCACGGCAGCGGCCATCGAGTTCGGATTGCTCAACCTGGAGATTCGGCACATCGTCGTGTGCGGACACAGCCATTGCGGCGCTGTTCGAGCGCTCTATCAGGACGTGCCCGAGGAGGCATCGCACATGCGTCGCTGGCTGCAACTGGGCGCCGATGCGGTATTGCCGGTGATGCTCTCCGAGGAAGCATTGCGGCGCACCGAACAGCGCTCCGTGGTGTTGCAGCTGGAACGGCTGCTGGCCTACCCCATGGTGCGCAGTCGTGTCGAGGCCGGCCGGCTGTTCCTGCATGGCTGGCATTACCTGATCGAGGACGGACGCGTGCTGGTGCTCGATGTCGCGAGTGGCCGTTTCGAAGCCGAACAGCATGCGAGCGAAGTTGCAGGCGGCGTGTCCGGTGGCCTTACTTCAATACCCGCAGCAAGTTGTTGAAATCGTCGGTCCATGTCCGGAAGCCGGGACGAGGTTCGATGGTCTGCGCGGCCGAGCGGATGCGCTCGTGCCGGAGCACGTCCTGGTTGCGGGTGACGAGGATCTGGTCGGTGGCCGACAGCCAGTAATCTTCGGATTCGCCGCCCTGCGGATAGTCGGAGATCATCACCGCCGTCATGCCGTGCTCGGCGGCAAGCCGCTCCACGACCGGCGCGATGTCGACGAACCGGTTGGTGGCCTGGAATGCGATCACGCCGTCGGGCTTGAGGTGGCGCAGATAGGTCTGGAACGATTCGCGCGTGAGCAGATGCATCGGAATGGCGTCGCCCGAGAAGGCGTCGACCGCGATCACGTCGTAGTTCTGCGGGGCCTCGCGCTCCATGCTCAAGCGGCCGTCGCCGAGTATGACTTCCGTCTTGGCGGGCGTGGCCGTGAGGAAGGTGAACTCCCGGTAGGCGAGATCGACCACCTGGGGATTGATCTCGTAGAAGCGGAAGAGATCGCCGGCGTTCGCATGCGCCGTGATGGAGCCTGCGCCCAGGCCGATCACGCCGACGCGCAGCGGTTCCTCCGGCAGCGCGGCGAACAGGCGCCCGAAGCCGCTGGTCGGGCCGAAGTAGCTGCTTGCGAGCAGTTGCTGGTCGGGTTCGAGCAATTGGCCGCCGTGCATGATGCCCCCATGGACGAGAGAGCGAAAAGGCACCGGGACCTCGATGTCGCGGGTACGGATGGCGCTGTAGAAGTTGCGCATCATCACTCTCGCGCCGTCCACCTGATCCTCGACCATGCGGCTGGCGGTCCACGCGGTCGTGGCGATGATGGCGGTGGCCACTCCGGTCGCCCACAAGCCCCAGGCGCGGGTGCGTATCAGGATCAGTACGCCGCAGGCGACCAGGCCGAGAAGAATCTCGAAATGCCCCGGCAGGACGTAGGGGGCGACCAAACCGACCAGCAGCCCGCCGATCGCGCCGCCCAGTGACAACATCAGGTAGTAGGTCGTGAGGAAGCGCGGTGCGGGTTTCAACTGCGCGAACTCGCCGTGACAGAACATGCATACGGCGAACAGGCCGATCAGATAGAGCGGGATGGCATAGGCCAGTTCGAGCGAGTCGAACATGAAGGCCATGGCCGGCACGCAGAGGGTTGCCAGTGCGATGAAGAAGCCGCGCCGATACCAGCGCGGATGATCGAAGGCGAGGATGAAGGTCGCGAGATAGAGCGTCAGCGGCACGATCCAGAGGAAGGGAATGGATGCGACGTTCTGGCAGATGTGGTTCGTGACGGCCACCAGCATGAAGGAGCCGAGCGCTGCCAGAGTCAACCACAAGACTTGGCGGCTCCGAGGGGGCGCGGACTCGTCGGCGTCGGCCGGTGCGGCCTCCTCGCGAACAGGTGCCGGGCCGGCCGCGTTCGATGCGCGCAACGCCGACCATCCGGCCGCTGCGCACAAGACCACGAACAAGCCGTAGGCGACCGACCAGGTGACGGACTGCACGCGGGTCGTGATCCAGGGCTCGACCAGCACCGGATAGGCCAGCAGGGCCAGCAGCGAGGCGAGGTTGGACAAGGCGAACAGGCGGTAGGGCAAGGTGCCGGTGTAGCGCCGCGCGAACCATGCCTGAATCAGCGGGCTGGTGCTTGCAAGCATGAGATACGGCAGTCCGAGGGCGACGGCCAGCATGGCGAGTATGCGCAGACTGGGATTCTCGTCGCCCGCGGGCTTCCAACTGACATCCGGGATGATCGGCATCAACAGCAGGCTCAGTACCAGCAATCCGATATGCAGCCGCGCCTGGGTGCGTGCCGTCAAGCGGCGTGTGGTCCAGTCGGCGTAGGCGTAACCGGCGAGCAGCGTCACCTGGAAGAAGACCATGCAGGTCGCCCAGACGGCAGCCGAGCCGCCGAACCAGGGCAGGATTTGCTTGGCCATGATCGGCTGCACCAGGAAGAGCAGGAAGGCGCCGAGGAAAATGGTCGCTGCGTAGAGAAGCATGGCGTGCGTTGGTCGCTGTCGGTGGAAGGTCGTGCATTCTGCCGCACGTCAGGACGACAGCCCAAATAGTCCAGCGCGGCAGCTGGCGAGGGAAGCTTGCGCGCGTTGCGTCCGAACCGCAGTCCGCTTGATTGGGCTACTATCGGCCCCACGTACCGTGTGCATAGCCAAACGATAGAAGGAACGAAGATGCGGATCCGCCTGTACCTCCTGGCCCTGATTGCCATGCTGACCTTGTCGGGTTGCGGCTACAACACCTTGCAGTCGACCGACGAGCAGATCAATGCTTCCTGGGCCGAAGTGCTGAACCAGTACAAGCGGCGCGCGGATCTGATCCCCAATCTCGTCAACACGGTGAAGGCGTATGCCGCGCACGAGCAGCAAGTGCTGCTCGGCGTGACCAATGCACGCGCCAAGGTCGGCTCCATCCAGGCCACGCCCGAGCTCGTGAACAATCCGGAAGCCTTCGAGAAGTTCATGGCGGTGCAGCGCGAGATGTCGTCCGCGCTTGCACGGCTGCTCGTGGTGGCCGAGAACTACCCGCAGCTGAAGGCGGATCAAAATTTCCGCGACCTGCAGGCTCAGCTCGAGGGCACCGAGAACCGGGTGACGGTGGCTCGCCAGCGCTACATCAAGGCCGTGCAGGAGTACAACGTGACCGTGCGCTCCTTTCCCAGCAACCTCACGGCGATGGTGTTCGGGTTCAAGACCAAGCCGTCGTTCACGGTCGAGGACGAGAAAGCCATTGCCGAGCCGCCCAAGGTCGATTTCGGCGCGCCGCCTGCCGTGCCCGCTCCGGTCCCGGCGCCCTAGCGCGATGAGCGCGGTTCTGTCCGGCGCAGCCTACGCGTGAACGCAACGCTTTCCTCCCGACGCAGGTCCGTCGCCGTATTTGGCATCGGCGGCTGGCGCGCGTTGATCGGCGTTCTTCTGGCCGCCCTCCTGTTGTCCGGGTGGACGGCTGTCGCGTTTGCCCAGATTCCGGTGCCGCGTCTGGCCGCCCGTGTGACCGATCTGACGGCTACGCTGCAACCGGACCAGCGGCAGGCGCTGGAGACGCGGCTGGCGGAGTTCGAGGCGAAAAAGGGTACGCAGATCGCCGTTCTGATCGTGCCGACGACGCAGCCCGAGTCCATCGAACAATACGCCCGGCGCGTGCTCGACGAATGGAAGCTCGGCCGCAAGGGCATCGACGACGGCGCATTGCTGCTGATTGCGCTCAAGGACCGGCAGCTGCGCATAGAAACTCAGTACGGCCTGGAGGGCGTGCTGCCCGATGCCATTGCCAAGCGCATCATCGACGAGATCATCACCCCGCGCTTCAAGCAGCAGGATTTCTACGGCGGCATCTCCGCCGGCGTCGAGCGCATGATCGCCGTCGTCGACGGCGAACCCCTGCCGCCTCCGCCGGCTACGCAGCCGGGCCAGTCGCGCTCGGAGGCATCCAAGTACGAGAGCTTGTTGATGGTGGGCTTCGCTCTGGTGTTCGTGGTCGGGTCGGTCTTGCGTTCGATTTTCGGCCGCTTCGGCGGGGCCGCGATCACGGGCGGCGTCGGTGGCGTCATTGCCTTTTTCATCGTCGGTTCGCTGCTTGCGGCCGGGGTCGTCGGGGCGCTGGTGTTCTTCCTGACCGGCATTTTCGGCATGCCCGGCATGAACAAGATGCATCGGCGCGGCGGTGGCTTCGGCGGTGGTTCCTGGGGCGGCGGCGGTGGCTTCGGCGGTGGCGGCGGATGGTCCGGCGGCGGGGGCTTCGGTGGCGGCGGCGGGGCTTCGGGGCGCTGGTGATCGACATGGAATTCACGCGAGCGCTCAAGCATCTGGTCACGCCTGACTTCGTCGCCTTGAAGCCGTTTCCCGCGGCGGCGCTGGATCGGATCGAGCAGGCGATCAATCGATCCGAGCAGAGCCATTCGGGCGAGATCCGCTTCGCCCTGGAAGCGGGCATGGAGCCCTACGAAGTGCTACGGGGCGCGACCCCTCACGATCGTGCGATGGAATTGTTCTCCGCCTTGCGGATCTGGGACACCGAGGAAAACAGCGGAGTTCTCATCTATCTGCAACTGGTCGAGCATCGGATCGAGATCGTGGCCGATCGCGGCATCAGCCGGCACGTCGCGCAAAGCCAGTGGGACGAGATCTGCCTGCGCATGGAATCGGCATTTCGTGCCGGCCGGTTCGAGGCCGGTGTACTGACGGCGATCGAAGAGATCACCGCATTGTTGAGCCGACACTTCCCGCCCGGTGAGCACAATCCCGACGAATTGCCCGACCGGCCGGTGATCATTCTCTAGCTGCGGCGGGCGGGCTCGGGCATGCAGGGTGCAGGCTTCGGCTTCCCGCCTCCGCCAGAGGAGCCGCCGTGGCCGCGCGCTCGATCGCAACACTCACCATCGCCTTCGGTCTCGTCTCGATTCCGGTCAAGCTCTACTCGGCCACCCAGCCGACCGGCGGCGTCTCTTTCAACCTGCTGCACAAGACGTGCGGCTCCCGGTTGCGTCAGCAGTATGTCTGCGTGAAGGAGGACGTGGTCGTCGAGCGCGCAGAGATGATCAAGGGCTACGAGTTCGCCAAGGATCGGTACGTCACCTTTTCTCCCGAGGAGTTGAAGGAGCTCGAGGAGGCCAGTTCGCACACCGTGGAGGTGAGCGAGTTTCTGCCCATCAGCGCGATCGACCCCGTCTTCTACGACAAGGCTTACTATCTCGCCCCCGACAAAGGCGGGGCCAAGCCGTATTCGCTCTTCGTCGAAGCGATGCGGCGCACCGAGCGCAGCGCGCTCGGCCGTTATGCGGCGCGCGGCAAGCAGTACATCGTGCTGCTGCGCCCGGTGGCCGACGCGCTCGTCATGCAGCAATTGCTCTATGCCGACGAGGTCAGAGCGACCGACGAACTGGGCATTGCAGCGACCGATGTGCGAGAAGCGGAGCTGAAGCTCGCGATTCAGCTGATCGAGCAGATTTCCAGCACGGCGTTTCACCCCGAGGCCTACCAGGACGCGGTGAAGCAGCGTATCGAAGCGGCGATCGAGCGCAAGGTCGAGGGCAAGGAGATCTCGGTGTCCGAGGCCCCTGCCGAGACGGGGGGCGGGGCGCAGGTGATCGATCTCATGGCGGCCCTGCGGGCGAGCCTGGGCAAGAAAATAGCCCCGGTCACCAAGGGCGAAGCGACCGAGTCCCCCGGGCGCAAACCACCGAAACGCGCACCGCCGCGCGCGGAGCCCGCACCGCGCAAGCACGCTCGCAAGTAGGTGCCTGGCCTCATGGTGGCGTACTCCTTGCGCGAAGTCATTGCTCTGGCCGGGTTGAGCCGCAACATCGTCATGCGCATGGTGAAAGACGCGATCGTTGTTCCGACGGGCTCGACCGGCCGCGAATACCGGTTCAGCTTCCAGGATCTCATCGTACTGCGTGCGGCGCGCGCGCTCTATGCGGCGAACATCTCCCCGCGCCGCGTGCTGGCTTCGCTGCGCCGCCTGCGGGCCCGGTTGCCGGCGTCGATTCCGATCAGCGGCTTGCGCATCAGCGCGCTGGGCTGTGAAGTCGTCGTGCACGAAAGCGGCAGTCGCTGGCACGCCGAGTCCGGGCAGCTGTTGCTCGATTTCGATGCCAAGCCCGACTGCGGCCAAGCGGTGCTCATCGAGCGTGCGGACACCGCGAGCACCGAGGCGGGCCGGGCGTTCGAACTCGCCTGCAGCCTCGAGGACGAATCGCCCGATGCGGCGTGCGAGCACTACCGGCGCGCGATCGACGCCAGTCCGCAGATGGTGAGCGCCTATGTCAACCTCGGTTGCCTGTTGCATGCGCTCAAGCGCCTGGACGAAGCGCAGGACGTCTACCAGCGTGGAGTCGACGCGTGCGAGGACAAGGCTGTCCTCTGGTACAACCTGGGCGTTCTGGAGGAAGACCGGGCTCGTATCGCTGAGGCAATGCACGCTTACCGTTCGGCGATCGCCCTGGATCAGGAGATGGCGGACGCATATTTCAACATCGCTCGTTTGCATGCGGCCCTGGGGCGCTCCCGAGAGGCGTTGCAGGCCTACAATGCTTATCGGCGGCTGGAGCGAGGCGGCGGCCCATGAAGCAAGTCGCGACCGCGGCGCTGCCTGCTAGGCGACCCTCGCGAACCTGGCCATCCGCCACGCAAATGCCACGCGTGAGGCCACCGGAGTCACCCCGAGGGGTGTCTTCGGTGGCCGTGCCTCACACTAGGCTAGCGCGAAGGCGTCCGGCGATCAGCGGTTCTGGTCCCGGCTCTGCTGGCTGCTGTCCGACTGGTTCGGGCTTTGGTTGCCGCTTTGCTGGCCACCGGGCTGGTGGGTGCTTTGCTGCTGTTGACCTTGGCCCTGATCGCGCTGTCCAGGCTGATTCTGCTGCTGGTTGCCGTGCCCCTGATCGTGCTGTCCAGGCTGATTCTGCTGCTGTTGATTGCCTTGGCCCTGATCGCGCTGACCCGGCTGGTTTTGCTGTTGCTGCTGTTTCTGCTTCTCGTCCGAACTTTGTCCAGGTTGCTGTTGATTGCCTGTGGGCATTATCCATCTCCTTTTGGTTGAAGTACCGCACCGGAGGAGCGGTCGTCCAGGTATCCGCAACCGGCGTGCCTTGACCGATGCGGGCTTCCGAATCCGAGCCGTGGGTCGACGGACAAGCGCTTGGTTGTTTCGCAGCGGCATGCATGCGTCGATTTGCCCGGCCAGGGTGACGGCGTGTACATTCATCCTCCTTTCGCTCGAGCGGTTCGCCGCTGCCGGTGCGAACGTAAAACGGCCCGACTGAGGCTCATGCATACACTCCGCCAGATGGCGGTCCTGTCCGTCGTCACCTCCATTGCGACCTTGGGGCTGAAGTTCGGCGCCTACGCCTTGACGGACTCGGTGAGCCTGCTCTCCGATGCGCTCGAGGCCTTCATCAATCTCGCCGCCGGGCTGATGGCGCTCGGGGCGGTGATCGTCGCGGCGCGGCCGGCCGATGCCGGGCACAGTTACGGGCACGACAAGGCCGAGTACTTCGCCAGCGGCGTGGAGGGCGTGTTGATCGTGGCGGCCGCCGCAGCCATCGTCTATGCCGCGGTTCCTCGATTGTTCGCGCCCGTCCCGCTCGAGAATCTCGGCGCCGGGGTGGTCGTGGCGCTGCTCGCGGCGGCGGCCAACTACGCGACCGCGCGGGTCATGAGCAAGGCGGCCCGAGCCCACGACAGCATCACCATCGAGGCCGATGCCAAGCACCTGATGACCGACGTGTGGACCTCCCTGGCGGTCGTCGCCGGGCTGCTCGTGGTGATGGTCGTGCCGCAATGGCGCATGCTCGATCCGATCATCGCGATGGCCGTGGCGGTTCATATCGTGTTTACCGGGGTCGATCTGCTGCGCCGATCTGCGCACGGGCTGATGGACGCGTCGCTGCCCGCGGCGGAACGCCATCGCATCGACCAAGTGGTCCGGGCGCATCTGTGGCCCGACACCGCATACCATGCGCTGCGCACCCGCAAGGCCGGCGCGCGGCGGTTCATCGATTTTCATCTGCGGGTGCCGGGAGCGACGCCAGTCAGCGAGGCGCATGCGCTGTGCGATCGGTTGGAGGCCGCGCTGGCGGCTGAATTGCCGCGGGCGTCCGTGACCATACATATCGAGCCCCTGGAGGATGCGGCAAGGGCGGTCCGTTCGGATGGCGAAACCTCGCCGTCCGAGTGAGAACTGCAGGGCTTTCTGATACGCTTGGCGGCTATCGCAACTGATTCGAGGTGGCCGCCATGGCGAACAGACCCGACGAGCGCATGACCGAACCGAAGATGGATCCGACTGCGCTGTATCTGGAAGAGGTATTCACCGACCGCAAGGTCGGCACCATCCGCCGCATGACGCCGGTCGACGGCCAGGGCAATACCGATTCGACGCGTCCGGTGTCCTACGTGGGCGAAACCCAAGTGATGACCTCGATGGGGGCCTTGCCGATTTCCTTCGAGATCGACGCCAAGGATCTGGCCGAGGCCGCGACCAAGTTCGGACCGGATGCGAAGGAAGCCATCGAGCGCACCGTGCGCGATCTGCAGGAGATGCGGCGCCAGGCGGCCTCGTCCATCGTCGTGCCGCAAGGGGGCATGGGCGGCATGGGGGGGCTGGGCGGCGGCGGGTTGCCGGGTGGCGGCAAGATTCAAATGCCCTGAACCGGGTAGCCCGGGCGGGCCGCCAATGGCTGCCTGCGCCTGCGCCTGCGGCACGGTCGCGATCGGCGCGTGTCCGGTGGGTGTGGCTGAGTCTCGTCGGACGAGTGCCTAGGGCGGGCGCATTTGCGCCTTGCCGATGCGACGGCCTTCCGGCAGACTTCCAGCCCCTAATCCACTCGAGATTCGACCCATGAGCATGCTCATCGCGCGTGCCGGCGCTGCATCGGCCCTCATCTGCTGTGGCGTCTTTGCCCATGCCGCCGATCCTTATCCCAACCGCCCGATACGACTGATCATCCCGTTTTCGCCGGGCGGCGCGGCCGACGTGCCCGGGCGCATCGTGGCTCAGAAGCTGACCGAGATACTCGGCCAGCAGATCGTGGTCGACAACCGGCCGGGTGCGGGCAGTTTGATCGGCGCCGAATTGGCCGCGCGCGCGGCTCCCGACGGCTATACCTTGCTGCTCAATGCCAACACCGTCTTCGTCTCGGCGGCGCTGCGCACCAAGCTTGCCTTCCATCCGATCGACGATTTCGCGCACATCGCCTCCTTCCTCAGTTCCCCGAGCGTGCTCGCGGTGCATCCCGGACTCGAAGCCAAGAGCGTCAAGGAACTGATCGCGCTGGCCAAGGCCGCGCCGGGCAAGATCGATTTCGCCTCCTCGGGCAATGGCAGTAATCAACACCTGCTGGGTGCCTTGATGATGCGCATGGGCGGCTTTCAGATGACGCACATCCCCTACAAAGGCAGCGGCCCTGCGATGTCGGATCTGCTGGGTGGACAAGTCAAGGTCGGTTTCCCGGGGATCGCCCTGGCCATGCCTCACCTCAAAAGCGGCAAATTGCGCGCCCTGGGGGTGTCGAGCGCCAAACGGTCGCCAGAGTTGCCGGACTTGCCGACCATCAGCGAGGCGGGCGTGCCCGGTTACGATGCCACGCAGTGGCTGGGATTCGCGGGCCCCAAGGGGTTGCACAATGCCGTTGTCACGCGTCTCTTCACGGCGACTCGCACTGCGCTGGAGAATCCGGACGTGACGAAGAGCTTGCGCAACATCGGCGGCGAGGTGTTCATGAGCGCTTCACCCAAGGCGTTCGAAGGCTTCGCTCGCGAAGAGGCGATCAAGTGGGCGCGCGTGGTCAAGGAGAGTGGCGCCAAGGTGAACTGATCCGACGCCTGTTCGCTACGGTGCGGGCGGCACGCGAGGCGCGCGGCCCGTATCGATGTGCCGGGCGCACGGCATCGAACACGCGTTCTCGGCACCGAGATCGCGCTCGTCACCACTGGTCGCCGATCCAGTCGGCGATGTAGTCCACCGCGACTTGTCGGTTGTCGGCCTGCACGTGATAGCAGGTGCCATCGTCTGCGGTGAATATCTTCAGATGCTTCTTGTTCGATCCGATCGCGTCGTACAGCTTGTGCGCGGATGCGACCGGAACGGTGCGGTCGACGTCCGAGTGCACGATCAGGAACGGCATGCAGATCTTGGGTGCGACCTCGACCAGCGAGAACTTCTCCGCCTTGGCGATCGCTTCGTCGGCTGTGGCGCAGCCCATGACCCAGCGGAAATGGAAATTCGACTGCGCGGTATTGGCGGGCTCCTGCTCGTGGCGGCGCTTGATCTCCCGCTGCCAGGCTGCAAGATCCCAGTGCAGCGCCGCGAACGCCACGCCGGCTCGATAGCGATGTTCGAATGCGGCCACTCGCGCGGCATAGTAGCCGCCGAAGCTGTAGCCCATGACGACCACGCGTGAGGGATCGACTTCCGGGCGCTGGGCGACATAGTCGTACGCCGCCGTGCCGGCGACCTCGTAATCGTGGCGCGCATACAGGTCGCGCAGCCGCAGGCATTCGCCTTGTCCCGGCCCGTCGATCGCCAGCGTGTTCCAGCCCCGGGCGGCAAACTCCAGCCCGTTGAAGAGCACGCTCATTTCCTTGCAGTTGTCCATGCCGTCGAAGACGACGATCGTCGGCGCTGGCCCTTTTGCGTGCGGCGCCTTGAGGAAGAGGGCGGGCAGCGAGCCGCCTTCGAACGGGACTTCGACCTGCTCCATGTTCGGATACCGGCGCAGCAGTCCGGCCTGGTGCAACTCGAGCGCCTTCTTGCCGACCTCTTGCTTCAGCGGCCCCGGTGGGATGAAGCGTTCGCCGGTGAACCAATACATGCCGGCACGCAGATAGTAGTTGCCGGCCGTGTGCTGGTGCCCCTGCGCAGCGGCGGCGTCGGCGACTTTCTCCAGACGGGCACCCAGAGCGCACCACTCGCGTCGCCACGCGTCCATGTCGCTTTGCTGGGTCATCAGGCGCTGGCACACCTCGTCGATCTCGGCGAGCGCGACGGAGCCGCCATAGGGCGCCATCGCCTTGGTCATCAGACAGGCGTTCGACCACAGCAGGTTACCGGGGAATTGTTCGATCCAGGTGGGATAGGCGGGCATCGACCTCTCCGAGAGTGGCGGGACGGAGCCCGATGATAAAGGGTGGCGCTACTGCGTGCCCGCTTGCCGACGAAGCCGGAGGTCGGCTTCTCGCAGGCGCCCCGAGGCTGGTCCGCTGCGTGGCTATTGATATTGAGAGGGCGCGCTCTTGCGCTTGCGGGTGCAGTCTCGCTGCGCCGGCATAGTGCGGTCGCGCCCCGGGGCGCCCTGTCCGAGGGCGAAGGCAGGGCGGGACGCGGCCGTCCGAGAGCGCGGTCAGGCGGGCGGGTGTGTCGTCGGTCTTGGCATGTACCGTGCATGACACTACGATCGGAACGCATGGGTGCGTCGGGGAGGTAGCATCGGATGGGGGCAATTGAGAATTCCGCAGCACAACCGGAATGGATGGACGAAGCCGCGGTGGCCATGCTGGGCCGTGCTGCGGGTTTTTCGTTCGCTCCCGAAGCGCTGGCGGGCATTGCGGAGCAACTGAACCGAGCGCACCTCATCGCCGCGCCTTTGCTCAGCGTGGACCTGGACGAGCATGTCGAGTTGGGGCCGGTATGGCGGCCGTGAACGAAGGGCTGCTGGATGCGACGGCCGCGCAGATCGCGGCGGCGGTGCGCACCGGGGCCGTGACTGCCGAGGATCACTTGAGCCGCGTTCTGGCTCGCATCGCCCAGCGCAATCCCGCGATCAATGCTTTCATCGACCGCACCGGTGCGCGCGCGCTGGAAGAGGCTCGCCGCGTCGATGCGCTGGTCGCCGCCGGCCGCGATCCCGGGCCGCTGGCGGGGGTGCCTTACGCCGTCAAGAACCTGTTCGACGTGCGCGGCCTGACGACTTTGGCCGGTTCGCGCATCAACCGCGAGCGGCCCCCGGCGCAGGCCGACGCGTGTCTCGTGCGTCGATTGCACGCGGCTGGCGCCGTGCTCGTCGGCACGCTCAACATGGACGAGTACGCATACGGCTTCACCACCGAGAATACGCACTACGGTCCGACACGCAACCCGCACGATCCGCAGCGCACTGCGGGCGGCTCCTCCGGCGGATCCGGCGCTGCGGTCGCTGCGGCCATGGTGCCCTTCGCCCTGGCTTCGGACACGAACGGCTCCATCCGGGTGCCGGCGGCGCACTGCGGCGTGCTCGGATTCAAGCCCACCTACGGCCGGTTACCGCGCAGCGGGACGTTCCCGTTCGTGGCCAGTCTCGATCATCTGGGGCCGTTGGCGCGCAGTGTCGAGGATCTGGCGACGATCTACGATGTCATGCAGGGCTTCGATGAAGGTGATCCCGCCTGCCGCAACGAGCCGCCGGAACCCGTGCGGCCGCACATCGAGCGCGGCATCGAAGGATTGCGCATTGCCCGGGCCGTGGGTTACTTCGAGCGCAATGCCGAGCCTCGGATCGTCGACTGCGTGCGGGCCGCAGCCCAAGCCTTGGGAACAAGCGCGACGATCGACTTGCCCGAGGTGGAGTGCGCGCGCGCGGCAGCTTACGTGATCACGGCTGTCGAGGGCGCCGAATTGCACGCTGCGAATCTGCGCGCGAGAGCCGGAGACTTCGAGCCGCTGACGCGCGATCGTCTGCTCGCCAACAGCTTGCTTCCCGCACAATGGTACGTGAAGGCGCAGCGCTTTCGCCGCCGGTTCCATGGCGCGCTGCTGTCGGTGTTCCGCGAAGTCGACGTCATCCTCGCGCCAGCGACCCCCTGGACAGCTACCTTCCTGGGGCAGGCGTCGGTCCGGCTCGCAGGCGCTGAATTGGCGACCCGCCCGGCGACCGGGCTTCTCACGCAGCCGATTTCATTCATCGGCCTGCCGGTGGTCGCCGTGCCGATCGGGCGCATCGAGGGCCTGCCGGTGGGCATGCAAGTCATCGCAGCCCCGTGGCGGGAAGATATATGCTTGCGTGTCGCTCGCGCTCTGGAGTCTCGAGGGCTCGCACGCTGCCTGCCTGTACAGATGGCGTGAGTCCGGCCGCCACGCTGGGCGCAGGGAGGGGGGGAGTTCGAGAGTCGCGGTTTAATCCCGGCATCTCGCCGAGGCGCTCGCGCCGCGCAGGTCCGAGCAGGCACAACCGATCAGGAGGCATCGATGGATTACCCGGAAGTCGTCGCGGAAGTCACGGCGGCGTTCAATCGCTACGAGGCGGCGCTGAACGCCAACGATGTATCGGTCTTGAACGAACTTTTCTTCGACAGTCCGCGGACCATCCGCTACGGGCCGGCGGAGATGTTGTACGGGCATGCGCAGATCGCCGCGTATCGCAGCGCAAGAGAGACCACGGATCTGTTGCGTGAACTGACGCGCGTGGAGATCACGGCGTGGAGCGAGGATTTCGCGACCGCGAATTGCGAGTATCGTCGGGTCAATTCCGGGCGGCGCGGCCGTCAGAGTCAATGCTGGATGCGTACCGCCGATGGCTGGCGCGTGGTCTCGGCGCACGTGAGCTTCCTGCCCGCGCAGTCCTGAGCTTGCGTGTCGGTCGCGCACCGCCTTGACGCCCATCCGCGCCGACGCGCACCGTCGCGACGCGCGGCGCTCGGGTGAGCCAGATGGTTCCGGTGATGCGGGCTCCGAGCGAACGCTGCGCGCTCCCCGTCGGCGCAGCCTGGCCAGGGTGCCGGTCGGCTCACTAGCTTTCCGAGGTCGTTTTCCCATGGCATGAAAGCTGCTCTACCGGTGATGCGGTAGTCAACGACAACATCATCAGGGGGCAAGCAGGCGATCGCATCGCGTCGTGCGCGCGGCACCGGGCAGAATCCGGCCGCTCGAACCGGGGCGAGGCATCGCTGTTGCGAATGTCATGAAGGTCGTTCTGCAAGCGCTTCCGGCGCCGATCGAGTTCGATCTCGCCAAAGCTGCATTGGTCATCATCGACATGCAGCGCGATTTCCTCGAGCCGGGCGGCTTCGGCGAGGCGCTCGGCAACGACGTATCCTTGCTGCGAAGCGCCATTGCACCCTGCAGATCCGCGCTCGATGCCATGCGCGAGCGCGGTGCCCTGATCATTCACACGCGCGAAGGTCATCGCCCCGATCTCGCCGATTGCCCCCATGCCAAATGGGAGCGCGGTCCGATCGGCCGGCGCATCGGCGACGCCGGTCCGATGGGGCGCATCCTCGTGCGCGGCGAGGCGGGGCACGAGATCGTCCCCGAACTGGCGCCCATCGACGGCGAACCGGTGATCGACAAATCCGGCAAGGGCGCCTTCTACGCTACCGACCTGGAAGCGATTCTGCGCAGCCGCGGCATCGACGTCCTGCTGGTGGCGGGCGTCACGACCGAGGTCTGCGTCCATACGACCGTGCGCGAAGCGAACGACCGCGGATTGCGCTGCATCGTGCTGAGCGACTGTTGCGGCTCGTACTTTCCGCAGTTCCATGAAGTCGCCGTGCGCATGATCTGTGCGCAGGGCGGAATCTTCGGCTGGGTCGCTGATTCTTCACAGTTGAAGAGCGCTCTCGCACGGGCTGCGAGTGGCGCCCCCCACCAGGTCTGCCAGGAGAGCCAATCATGAATACGACCAAGCCAGCGCTGTGGACCCCGGGTGACTGGAACGCGTTGTTCGGGTTCGGCACCAACATTCTGGTGAATCTTCTCGTCCTGACAGGCCTGCTGCGGTATGTGCTCAAGATGCCGGACGAGTTGGTGTTCGGCCGCATTCTGCCAGCCGTCGGTCTGATGCTGTTTCTGAGCACGATGTACTACGCCTGGCTTGCGTATCGCTTGGCGAAGCAGACCGGGCGCACCGATGTCTGCGCGCTGCCCTCCGGCGTGAGTGTCCCGCACATGTTCGTCGTCGTCTTCGTCGTCATGCTGCCCATCAGCCTGAAGACCGGCGATCCGGTCAAGGGTTGGGAAGCCGGTCTCGTGTGGGTGTTCGTGCAGAGCTTCGTGCTCATGATCGGCGCCTTCATCGCGCCCGTCATTCGCCGCATCACGCCCCGTGCCGCGCTCCTCGGGACACTGGCCGGTGTTTCGGTCGCCTTCATCTCGATGCGGCCCGCGATGGAGATGTTCATGACGCCCGCCATCGGTCTGGTGTGCTTTGCGATCATCATCGCAGGTTGGTTCGGCGGCTTTCGTTACTTCCGTGGCATGCCCGCAGGCTTGGTGGCGATCGCGGTCGGTACGACCATCGCATGGGCGGCGTCGGGAAGCGGCGCCGGCTTCGGCGGCATGAGCCTGCAGGGATTGGGCGACGCCGTGGCGAGCTTCGGTTTCTCGGTGCCGCTGCCGGCGGTGAATCATGTGTTCTCGGGCATGGAGTTTCTCGGCATCATCCTGGTGACGGCGATTCCCTTCGGCATCTACGATCTGGTGGAGGCGATGGACAACGTCGAGAGCGCGGCGGCCGCGGGCGACAACTTCCCGACCACGCGGGTGCTGACCGCCGATGGCGCCGTCAGTCTGGTGGGCTGCCTGATGGGCAATCCGTTCATCAACGCCGTCTACATCGGACATCCGGGCTGGAAGGCCATGGGCGGGCGTATCGGTTATTCGGCGGCGACCGGCGTGGGCGTGCTCTTGCTGTCCTGTTTCGGCATCGTCGCTGTGCTGATGGCCTTGGTGCCGGTCGTGGCCATCTCGCCCATCCTCCTTTACATCGGCATGCTGATCGGGGCCCAGGCCTTTCAGGAGACGCCGCGCAGCCACGCGCCCGCTGTCGTGTTGGCGCTGACGCCGCATCTGGCTGCGTGGGGCAAACTGCAGATCGACAACGCGCTGGCAGCCGCCGGCACCAGCGCGGCGACGGTGGGGTTGGACAAGCTTGCGCAGACCGGCGTGCTCTACGAGGGCTTGGCGGTGATGTCCGGCGGAGCCATTCTCGTCGGGCTGGTGCTCGCGGCCATCGCGACCTTCGTCATCGAGCACGACTACGACAAGGCCGCTGCCTTCTCGCTGGCCGGCGCGGTGCTGACGTTTTTCGGCTTCATGCACGGTGAGGCGATCGGCGTGGGCAGTTCGCCCATGGTCGTCATCGGCTACCTCACGGTGGCGGCAGCCTTCTTCGTCTGCGGCCGCTTCGCCGTGCCCGCCATACCCAAGCCCGAGGAGGAAGCGTCCATGGCTTCGGGCGGTGCTGTGCCGCGTCCGGCGGAGTGAGGCGCTCAGCCGGTCGAGCGCGAGCGCGGCGGACCGTCACTCGCCTCCGATCGCTGGCGTTTCGGGGCGGCGTTGGGGTCGGCTACTGCAGAAAGCCCGCGCGGACCTCATCCCGAGTGAGCAGCTTGATCGGGACCGGGGGCACCCGCCAGATCTCTTCGCAGTACTGGCGGATCGTCCGGTCGGAGGAGAATTTTCCCGAGCGCGCGGTGTTGAGGATGGACATGCGCGACCATCGCTCCTGTTGCGCATAGACTTCACCGACCTGCGTCTGGCTCGCGGCGTACGAAGCGTAATCGGCCAGCACGCAGTAGGGATCGTGATCGAGCAGATTGCGCACCAGGGGCTCGAAGGTTTCGGGGTCGCCGCGCGAGAAGAAGCCGCTGCGCAGCAGTTCGAACACTTCCCTCAACTCGTCGTTGGCGGCGACGTAATCGCGCGGCCGATAGCCGCTGTTGCGCAGTTCGACGATTTCAGGGGCGGTCAATCCGAACCAGAAGAAGTTCTCCTTGCCGACCTCTTCGCAGATCTCGATGTTGGCCCCGTCGAGCGTGCCCAGGGTGAGCGTTCCGTTCATGGCGAACTTCATGTTTCCCGTGCCCGAGGCTTCGGTGCCCGCCATCGACACCTGCTCGGACAACTCCGCGGCCGGGTACACGCGCTGTCCCGTGCTGACGTTGAAGTTCGGCAGGAACACGACCTTGATGCGATCGTGCACCGCCGGATCGCGATTGACGACGTCGCTGACGGCGTTGATGAGCTTGATGATGAGCTTCGCCATTCGATACCCGGGTGCGGCTTTGCCGCCGAAGATGAACGTGCGCGCGGGCACGTCCAGCCACGGACACGAACGCAGGCGGTGATAGAGGCCGATCACCTGCAGGATGTTCAGGTGCTGGCGCTTGTATTCGTGGATGCGCTTGACCTGAACATCGAACATCGAGGCGGGATCCACCGAGATCCCGGTGCGATGACGAATGAATGCCGCCAGGTCGTGCTTGTTCGCGTTCTTCACCGCTTGCCAGCAGGCGCGAAAGGCGGGGTCGTCGGCGAGCGGCTCGATGACGCGCAATTGCTCGAGTTCTCGGATCCAGCCGTCGCCTATCGCCTCGGTCAGCAGGGCGGTCAGGCGCGGGTTGCTCAGAACCATCCAGCGCCGCGGCGTGACGCCGTTGGTCTTGTTGCTGAACTTGTGCGGCCACAAGGCGTGGAAGTCGCCCAGCACGTCGCGAGTCAGCAGGTGCGAGTGCAATGCCGCCACGCCATTGATCGCGTGACTGCCCACGCAGGCCAGGTGGGCCATGCGCACGCGCCGCCCGTTGCTCTCGTCGATCAGGGAGAGGTTCGTCAGGCGCGCGTCGTCCCCGTAGAAGCGGATTCTCACCTCGTCGAGGAAGCGTGCATTGATCTCGTAGATGATTTCCAGGTGGCGTGGCAGCAGGCGTCCGAGCATCTCCACCGGCCAGGCTTCGAGCGCTTCTGGCAGCAGCGTATGGTTGGTGTAGGCGAAGGTGCGCCGCGTGATGTCCCAGGCGCGGTCCCAGTCCATTTCGTGCTCGTCCACGAGCAGGCGCATGAGCTCGGCCGTGGCGATCGCCGGATGCGTGTCGTTGAGCTGCGCCGCGAACTTCTCGTGGAAGCGCTCCAGTGCAATGCCCTGGCCCTGCATGATGCGCAGCATGTCCTGCAGCGAGCAGGAGACGAAGAAGAACTGCTGCGCCAGTCTCAACTCCTTGCCCTGGAAGGAGTCGTCGTTCGGATAGATGACCTTGGTGATGTTCTCCGACAGCACCTTGTCGTGGACGGCGCCGTGGTAGTCCCCGCGATTGAACACCGCGAAGTCGAACGATTCCGGCGCCTCGGCCCGCCATAGCCGCAGGGTGTTGGCGGTATTGGTGGCATAGCCGAGGATGGGCGTGTCGTAGGGGACGCCGATGACGGTGCGCTCCGGGACCCAGCGCGCGCGAAAGCGGCCGTCGATGTCGGTGTAGCGTTCGACGCGTCCGCCGAAATTCACCGGCTTGGCCCACTCCGGTCGCGCCAGTTCCCAGGGGTTGCCGAAGCGCAGCCACTTGTCCGTCTTCTCGACCTGCCAGCCGTCGACGATATGCTGATCGAAGATGCCGAACTCGTAGCGTATTCCGTAGCCCAGCGCAGGCACTTCGATTGTGGCCAGCGAGTCGAGGAAGCAGGCGGCCAGCCGTCCCAGGCCGCCGTTGCCCAGGCCCGGTTCTTGTTCCAGGGCGAGCAGGTCGTCCAGTTTAAGGCCCAGATCGGAGACCGCCTCGCCCACCGCCTGGCCGATGCCCAGATTGACGAGGTTGTTGCCCAGGTGCGGGCCCAGCAGGAACTCGGCGGAGAAGTACGCAACCGTGCGCGAGCCCTTGCGGGTATAGGCCTCTGCGGTGCTGATCCAGCGTTGCAGCAAGCGGTCGCGTACCAGATACGCGAGGGCCAGGTAGTAGTCCACGTCGGTGGCCAGCGCCGGGAACTTGCCTTGCACATAGAGCAGATTGTCGAGGAACGCCTTCTTGAGCGTTTCCTTGTCGAGCCCGGTGCGGGGGTCGTCGATATCCGTGGCGGGCGCGGGCGTGCTGTAGATATCCATGAGAAGGGCTTTCGAAGGCGATGCGGCCCGGTGTTCGCAAGATCCATGCGCACGAGAGGGTCGGCCGGTGTTCGGCGCCGCTGCGCCCCGGCGGGGCGTGCGCGGGATACCCCGCTCATGGGTGTTCGTGCCTGTGCGCACTCGTATCGCGCATGGCACGAGTCAGGCGCGCCGACACGGTGCGCGGAAAGTGGTTGCACCGAACGATGCCGATGGCCTGTCGTGTCGGCAACACCCGGTGCGATGTCAGCATCTGCAGATCGAACTGCTCCGATGCCACCGCAACGGGGATCGCGACGAGTGGGTCGAGCGGGCGATCCATCCGACCATCAACGGTGTGGCGGCGGGCCTGCGCAACAGCGGTTAGCCTGACGCGCCTGGCGCAAGGAGAAGCGAGCCGTCGAGCACCGCCGACCGCGCAGTCGCCAGCGATCCCAGCGCGGCTGACGCGTCGGAGCGCACGCCGCGGTTACTGCGGTAAAGTAGCGCCATGAGCGACGATCGCAAAGCAAATCGGCGCGCGGAGCTGAACGTGAACGCGTTCGCCCGCGCCTTTCTGGAAACTCGAGCTTTCTGGAGCACACCCATTCCTTGCCCCGCGCCCGAGCGTCATCAACGTCGGGGAGGCTACCCGTGTCGGATCTGACGCCGAGCCGGATCGTCCGCGCGCTCGACCAGTACGTGATCGGGCAGGACGAGGCGAAGAAGACGCTCGCCGTGGCCGTCTACTGGCATTTCCGCAAGGCCGATCGGGCGCTGGCGGAGTCGATCGAGATCTCGAAGAGCAACGTGCTGCTGATCGGTTCGACCGGCACGGGCAAGACCCTGATGTGCGAGACGCTGTCCAGGATACTCGGGGTGCCCTTCGTCACGGCTGACGCGGCCTCGCTGGCACAGACCGAGTTCGTCAGTCACGAGATCGAAGCCATTCTGCAGCGACTGGTCGACAAGGCCGGCGGCGACGTGGCTCGCGCGCAGCGCGGGGTCGTCTTCATCGACGAGATCGACAAGCTCAAGGCCGTCGGTGCCCAGGCCCGCAGCGTGTCCGGGGAGAGCGTGCAGCACGCCTTGCTGAAGATCATGGAGGGTTCGCAGGTCAGGCTGCGCAGCGGGCCGTACATCGACACTACGCACATCCTGTTCATCTGCGGCGGCGCCTTCGTCGGCATCGAGGACATCCTGCGCGATTCCCAGGCCTTCGGTTTCATCGCTCTCTCCGACAAGGACAATCCCAAGGTACTCAAGACACTCAATGCCCGCGTCAAGCCTGGCGACTTGCGGGCATTCGGCCTGATCCCGGAGTTCGCCGGACGCCTGCCGATCATCGCCCGGCTCGACGAGTTGTCCAAGCCCATGCTGGTGCGGATCATGACCGAGCCGAAGAATGCCATCTACCGGCAGTTCCGCGCGATCTTGTCGGGCGACGGCGTGGAGTTGTGTATCGCGCCGATCGTGTTCGACCAGATCGCCGACCTTGCCCTCGAGTACAAGGCCGGTGCGCGCAGCCTGCGCGGCATTTTCGAAGGGCTGATGACCGATGTGCTCTACGTGATCGCCGACGACAAGCGCATACGCAAGGTGATGATCACGTCGCTGTTCGACGAGCCGCAATACTTCGCCGGCGCCTGACTGACGGGCCGACGAAGGCTCATGCCGTTTGCACGGCGCGGTGCTCGCCCGGTTCGACGGCCAACGTCGGCCCTTCGCCCTGAAGCGTCGTGCGGCGCATGTCGCGCGGTTCGTCGGCGGGGTAAGGGCGTGCCCGGTGCATGGTCTGGCGGTTGTCCCACATCACCAGATCGCCTTCGCGCCAGGCGTGCGAGTAGACGAACTGGCGCTGCGTGGCGTGCTCGTTCAGGTCGCGCAGCAGCAGGCGCGCCTCCGGGATCGTCCAGCCGACGATCGTGCCCGCGTGCGACGACAGATAGAGCGACTTGCGCCCGGTCCGGGGCAGGGTGCGCACCAGGCGCTGGCGCACCGGCTTGAAACGCACCCGCTCCTCGTCGGTGAATTCGGAGAACCCGACCGATTCGCGCGAATACAGTTGCGAGTGCTCGCAGACGAGATCCTCGATCAGCGTTTTCGCTTCGTCGTCGAGCGCATCGTAAGCCGCTCCCATGTGCGCGAATTCGGTGTTCCCGCCTCGCGATGGCGTGCGCACGGCCCGCAGCAGCGAATACTTGGCCGGCGTCGGCTTGAACGAGGAGTCGGAGTGCCACAGGCGGTTGCCGATGGCAAAGAGGCGTCTGCGGTCGCCGGCGGCGAACACCTGGTTGTTGCCGTCGAGGTTGGAGACGTCGGCGAAGGTGGTGGGCAGGCGGAAGTCGGCGTTGGCCCGCAGGCTGCTGCCGCGCGCGTCCTCCAACTCGCCCAGCGCCTGCGTGAACGCCAGATGCTGCGCATCGTCGAGGTGCTGCTCTCGAAACACGAGCACGGCGTAGCGGTCCATCTCGTCGTGAATGATCTGCGCTTGCTCGGCGGACAGCGGTCGGCGCAGATCGATGCCTTCGACTTGCGCGCCTATGTGGGTGCTCAGAGCCCGTAACCGGATCGTCATGTCGCTCCTCCATCGTCGGATGGTCCGCCATGGGCACCCTGGGTGGGTGCACTCGGGGGCGGATCGCGATCATGGTACACCTATTGGCACGACCGACGGCCGTCCCGCAAGCGGCCGGTTGGGCGGCCAGTTCAGCCCAGTGCGGCGACTTTCGCCTTGTAGGCTTCGCGCGTCGTCTTGAAGCACTCGAACGGAAACTTCATCGGCACGCCCTCGATCGCTGCGAGCAGCATCATCAGATGCGCTTCCCAGCCGGCGCAGGCACGCGCGATGTCTTCGTTTTGCGGCACGCTCACGGTCAGCGTGAGGCGCGTTGCGCCCTCGAGCGCCTGCGTCTCCCAGCGCACCGGCCGAGCGGGTTCGCCGGGGCTGCTCCATGAATACTCGATCAAGCGCGGCGCCTCGAAAGCCGTGACCTGGCTGTCGATCACGGTACCGCTGTCGGTGAAGTTGAGCTTGGCGGTTCCGCCCAGGCGCAGTTCGATGGTGCCGGGTGCCAGCCACTCGGCCAGCCGCTCCGGCCGGGTGAGCATGTGCCAAACGGTTTGCTGGTCGTGCTCGATGTGCCGCTCCAGGCGCCCTTCGAGGCTTGCGCCCACGCGGCGCAAGACGCCGAGTTCTTCATGGGTAGCCGTCATGGTAACTCCTCCTTGTGATCGACAGGATGAAAGGGCGCGATGCCTACTTCAGCATGCTGGCGAGCAGCGTTGCGATTCCGAGAAAGGAAAGAAATCCGGTGACGTCGGTGACCGTCGTCAGAAAGATCGACGACGCCGTGGCGGGATCCTGGCCGAAGCGGCGCAGCAGGATGGGCACCAGGGCGCCCGCGATGCAGGCCACGCTCATGGAGATCACCATGGCACTCGAGATGATGACTACGAGGCCGAGCGAACCGCTCCACAGCCAGACCCCCAGCGACGTGGTCAGCGCGACGGCGAGGCCGTTGACGAAACCGGTGGCGGCCTCCTTCCAGACCAGACGCGGCCACTGCCGCAGCGAGACTTCCCGCAGCAGCAGGCTGCGCATGGTGACGGCGAGCGCCTGATGGCCGGCATTGCCCGACTGCCCGGCCACGATCGGCATCAGCACCGCGAGGGCGGTGAATTGCGCGATCGTGCTCTCGAACATGCCGACGATCGAGGCGGCGAGAAACGCTGTGACCAGGTTCAGTTGCAGCCACGGCAGGCGCTTGCGCACGGCGAACAAGGCGCCCGACGAGGCACGCTCGTCCCGGCTCGCGCCGACCATGGTCTGGATGTCGACGCTCGTCTCCTGCTCGAGGGCGGACACCAGGGCAGCCTGCCGGATGACCCCGAGGAAGCGCCCGTCCGACCCGATCACGGGCAGTTCGGTGATCGGTTGCTGCTGCAGGATGTCGACGACGTCTTCGCGCGGATCCAGATCCTTGGCCACGGCGAGCGGCGGTTTGAGCAGCGTCGCCAGCGGCCGGTCGTGCTCGGCGACGGCGAGTTCCTGGATTTCCACCCGGCCCGCGAGGCGGCCCTCGTGATCGACGACGAACAATTCGCGCAGCCCGCGACGCTCGATGCTCTTGAGCCGGGTCAGTGTTTCGCCCACGCTCAGATCGGCACGCACCGGGCTGATGACCGGATCCATCAAGCGGCCTGCTGTGGCATCCGGATAGGCGAGTAGATCGCGCAGTTCGCGTGCGACCGCCGTCTCGAGCCGGCCGAGCAGACGCTCGCGCTCCTCGGCCGTGCATTGCGCGAGCACGGCGGCGCTGACGGCGGGCCGAGCCGCGGTCAGCAACTCGCACGCCAGAGGAGCTTCCAGGCGGCTCAGCACGGCACGCGCGATATCCGGCGCGAGCCTTTGCCAGGCTCGCACTGCGGCGCGGCCAGGGTAGGCGCCGAGGAGCGCGGCGATGTCCTCGACCGGCAGGATTTCGAGTTCGCGCGCTGCTTCGTGCGGAAACTCGGCGAGGAACCGCTGGGTTAGGGCGGCGTAGGCGGGTTGGGCGGCGGTGCTCATGGCTCCTCCGGCTGCACCCGCTTGACCGCCGGCAGCAATCCGAGGCTTGCCGTGCTCAGACCCGAGACGATCTCCCAATAGCTGCCCGCCAGGGCGCCGGCGACTGATCCCGTGCCCGGCGCTTCGGTCGCGCCACGGTTGCGGCTGCGCAGCGCCTGTGCCAGTGTCACTCGGCGCAGAACGCCGATCAGCCGCTTGTCGCGATCGATCACGGGCAGGGCTTGCGATCTGTCCCACAAGCTCGAGGTGCGCGCCGATGCGATCGGCATCATGACCGACAAGGTCGTCGCCACCGGTCGAATCAGGCCGGACAGCATGGCGCGCTCGTCGGCGCGCAGGAGCGCGTGCAAGCCGATGCGCCCGTGCAGATGCTGTTCGGCATCGACCACGAAGAGATGGTCGAGTTCGGAATCGGGGGCGGTGCGCAGATGGGCAAGCGCAGCCTGAACATCGAAGCTCGCAGGCACGGCAACAACCGAAGAGTCCATCCACGCCCCCACGGTGTCGTCGGGAAATCCCAGCAGCATCTGCGCCGCAAGGGCCGCGGCGGGCGGCATGCCGGCGAGCAATCGCGCACGCATCGTCGCCGGCACGTGCCGCAGGATGGCGACCGCACTCTGGTGACTCGTCGCGTTGAGCAGTGCGCTGGCATTGTGCTCCGGCATGCCCGTCAGGACGCGGGCAGCCGCGGGGGGCAGCATGGCGGCCATCGCAGCCGCACCCGAGTCGGGCGGAATGGCGGCGAACATGGCACTGGCGTCTTGCGTCGGCAGGCTTTCGAGCACACGCGCCGCTTCCGTGGCGTGCGTGCGCACGAAGGCGAGCACGAGGTTCCGGCTGTCAGCCATGGTGGGTTTGCGGGAGCACCAGGATCGGTTGGTCGTTGTAGACACGCCCGGGAAGCGTGACGCGCCCCTCGGGGGTTTCGAGCACGATGCCGGTCGAAGTCAGATCCAGAATGCGACCCTCGTGGCCGGCGGTGCGTATCGTCTGGCCGATCGCGAACGCCTGGCGCAGGTAATGCGCACCGATCAGATTGGCGATGAAGTCGCGCGCCCCCAGTCCGACCGCCAGTGCGACGCCGCCTGCGACGACGCCACCGAGTGCGGCGGCGAAGATGGCAAGAAAGGTGATCCGGATGCCGATCTGGTCGGCGCCGACCAGCACTGCGCCGGTCAGGACCGTGACTTGAACGACGCGAGCGAGGAGGGCGCGCTGCGCGGGATCGATGCGCGGCGAGGTCGCCTGCACCAGGTTGGCGAGGAAGCGCGACAAGACGTAGCCGGCGATCACGATCAGCACGCCCGCCGCCAGGGTGGGCAGGTACCCGACCAGTCGCGCGAGCCAGTCGGTAAACGAAGTCAGTTCGAGGACGTGCGTGGCTGCCGTCACGAAGACCAGCATGGTCGCCCAGAAGACGATCTGCGCGATCACGACCGAGGCGCGGCGCATGCGGATCGGTTCGGCACCGGCGGTCGAGCCGATGCGTGCGGCCAGTGTCTCCACCAGCAGCACGGCGCGCATCGTGAGCGCGCGCAGGATGCGGGCAAGCAGCCAGCCGAGGAGGAGCAGCAGCATCGCGCCGAGCAGGCTCGGAAGAAAGTCGAGCGTGCGCTCGACGATCTCGGAACTGGCGCGCTTTAGCGCGTCACCGAGGTTGTTCATGGTTCGGCATGACGATGGTATCCCGGCATGGCGCAGGATGCGCGCGCCGGCTCAGCCGGACTGCGGTGGAACGCGCAGCCGGCGCTGGTCTCGACGGGTTGGCCACGCGCGAGGGCTCTCGCGATGGACGAGACAGCCACGACGCTCCGACTCGGGCGCTCGGGTTACGGGTCGACATGCCGCAGGCCGGCGAGCGTGTTCGATCGCGACATGAGCGGCGCATGCGGGCGCCGCTCGTCTCAGGCCCCTGCGCTGCGGGCCGCGGACACGCCGATCATGCAGTCTCGCGTCACCAGCGCCGCGAGCTGCTCTTCGCTCATGCCCTCGGTGTTGGCCGGGCGCATGGGCAGCACGAGGTAGCGCAGGTCGGCTGTCGAATCATGCACCCTCACGACCGTGTTGTCGGGCAGTGTGGTGCCGAACTCGGCGAGCACGGCGCGCGGCTCGTTCACGACTCGGGATCGATAGGCGAAGCTCTTGTACCAGGCTGGCGGCAAACCGAGCAGCGCGCGCGGATAGCACGAGCACAGAGTGCAGACGACGATGTTGTGCACCTCCGGGGTGTTCTCCACGGCGACCAGCTTCAATTCGCGGATGCTCATGTCGAACCCCAGGCGGGTGCAGGCGGCGTTCGCGTCTTCGAGCAGTGCGGCCTTGAATTCGGGATCGACCCAGGCGCGGGCCACGACCTTGGCGCCGCCCGCGGGCGAGCGCGAATCCATGTCCTCGATGGCTGCGCGGATCTCGTCGGCGGTGAGGATGCCTTTTTCGATCAGCAGCTCGCGCAGCGCGATCTCCATGCGGCGCGGATAGGTCAGGGTGTCGTCGACGTCCGCCTGAAAGGGGTGTTTCTGCCCCGGCGGATGCGAATGATCGTGGTGATCGTGGCCGTGGTGGTGGTCGTGATGGTCGCTCATGGACGTGCCTCCGAGGCCGCTTCCAGCCAGTGTTCGTAGATGTCGATGTCGAGCGTGTCCGACTTCGGGCCGATGTACTGGGGCCAGACCTGGGCCTGGACGAAGCGGATCCGGTACAACGCCTTCAGTGGAGTGCCCGGCCTGAAGTAGGCCAGCTCTTCCGGGTTCTTGAAGTATCCGCAGAACCGCTCCACGACGCCTTCGTGGCCACGGATGTAATAGGGGGTGCGGATGTGTCCCGGCGCGTCGATCTTGCGCACGCGCACCTTGTCGCCTGGCTGGAATTGTGGATTCATGGCAGCTGGTTCTGACGTTGTTCGACTTCGGCGAGCTTGTTGGAGAGCTCCTCGATGGTGATCACGCCGCGCAGGATCATGTTGTTCGCCAGGGCCTGGATGCGGCGCTCCGCATACCCGGAGCCCAGATAGGTTTCGGCGCCGATCGTCTCGAGTGCTCGACGGCCCTCGTCGCTGCGAGTGAGCTTCTTGCTGCCGAGCACGGCGATGAGCGCCTCGACGCGCTTCTCCCAATGCTGCAATTCGTGTTCGTGCCGATCGATCGGTCCGGCGGGTTGCCCGCCCATGTCGTGGTAGTTGCGCATTTTGGCTCCTTGGCCCGGTGGTGCAGCGGCGTGCGCTCTGATTCTAGCGAGCGTCCCCGGTGACGGCAAACCGAGCGCACGCGCAGGGGTTGCCGGGTGCGCCCGGTCTGGTCGCGCCGCCGCCCGAATGCGACAATGCGCCGAACTCATTGCACCGTCCAGCGCCCGGGGGTGCATCAGGCAATCGGAATACGAGGGGAGAGGTCCGCGTGGATACACATCATCATCGTTACTTCAACGTCGGCGGCATTCGTGCAGTGCGGCTGGAAGATCCCCGGCTCATCACGGGCCGCGGCAACTACGCATCGGACTGGAACCTCGAAGGCCAGCTCTACGCCGCGTTCTTGCGCTCGGATCGTGCGCATGCCCGCATCCTCTCGGTCGATGTCGAGCGAGCCCGCGCCTTGCCCGGCGTGCGTCTGATCGTCACCGGCGAGGACGCCGTGCGCGCGGGCTATATCAAGGCGCCCCACGCGCTCACGTTCACCGGCGTCGACGGCGGCAAAGCCAAGATTCCGAACCGTCCCGCGCTCGCCCATGAGCGCGTGCGCTACGTCGGCGAGCCCGTGGCCATGGTGGTCGCGGATTCCGCGCTGCTGGCCCAGGACGCCGTCGAAGCGATTGCGATCGAATACGACGACCTGCCGGCGGTGATCGGCCCCGAGCAGGCGCTAGCCCCAGGCGCGCCGCAAATCCACGGCGACGTGCCCGGCAACTGCTCGATCGAGGTGCAGGTCGGGGATCGCGTAGCCGTGGACGACATCTTCGCCCGGGCGCATCACGTCACTCGGCTGAAGGTCGATTGCACACGAGTCACGCCCTCGCCGATGGAGCCGCGCGCCTGTCTGTCGACCTTCGATCCGGCCGACGAGAGCTACACGATCCGCGTCTGCCTGCAGGGCATCCTGACGATGACGCAGCAGATCGCCGCTTATATGAATGTGCCCAGCGACAAGGTCAAAGTCATGGGCAAGGATGTCGGCGGCGGATTCGGGCAGCGCAGCACGGTCTATCCGGAGTACGTGATGACGTTGTACGGCGCCCGGCAGCTCGGGCGCCCGGTGAAATGGGTGTCGAGCCGCTCCGAAGGCTTCATGACCGACACCCACGGACGCGCCAACATCGGCGATGGCGAGCTTGCGATGGACGAGAACGGCCGCTTTCTCGCCATCCGCTTCGACTGGATCACCGACCAGGGCGCCTATATTTCGTCCGGTGGTCCGGGCTACATCCGCAACATCATCAACTGCCTCACGGGGGTCTATGCGATCCCGGTGGCGCATGCGCGCTTTCGCGTCGCGCTGACCAACACCTGCCTGGTTGCCTCCTACCGAGGCGCGGGGCGACCGGATATCGCGTACGCCGTCGAGCGGATGGTGAATCAGGCGGCCAGCGAAATGAAGATCGATCCGGCGGAACTGCGCCGTCGCAACTTCATTCCGACCGACGCCTTTCCTTATACGACGGCCACCGGCACGGTCTACGAGGTGGCCGACCTGCCGGGGCTGCTGCAGAAGGCGCTGACGACGGCCGACTATGCCGGTTTCGAGCAACGCCGCGCGGCGTCGGCTGCGGCCGGAAAATTGCGGGGTCTGGGCATCTCGACCGTGATCGAAGCCAGCGGTCTGGGCGGTGCGCCCAAAGACGAAATCCTGATCGAAGTCGATGCCGAAGGCACGGTCACTGCGTATTCGGCCTCGCAGTCCCAAGGCCAAAGCCACGAGACGACGATGGCCATGATCATCGGCGATGCGCTGGGGATAGACGCCGAACGGGTGAAGCTGCGCCAGACGGTGCCCGAGAAGGGCATCGTCGGCAACGCGTCGGGCGGTTCGCGCACCATGGTCGGTGCGGGCAGTGTCTGCAAGATCGCCGCCGATCTGCTGATCGAACGCGGGCGGTCGCTGGCGGCCGAGGAATTCAACGTCGAGCCGTCGCAGGTCGAGTATGCGCGGGGCACGTACCGCACGCGCGAAGGCGACAATACGCTCACCTTGGGCGGGCTTGCGCAGCGGCGTGAATTCACCGCGCGCGGCGAAGGCAAGTTCGGCTCGACCTGGCCCAACGGTTGTCATGTCGCGGAGGTCGAGGTCGATCCCGAGACCGGCAAGTCCGAGATCGTGAGCTATGTCGCCGTCGACGACTGCGGGGTGGCGATCAACCACACCGTCGTCGAAGGCCAGGTGATGGGCGCGGTCACGCAGGGCGCAGGCCAGGTCTTCGGCGAGCACATCGTCTACGATCCCGAAACCGGCCAACTCGTCACCGGCAGCTTCATGGACTACGTGATGCCGCGTGCCGGTCTCGTGCGCGAAATTCGCATGGCGGAGCACGCGACGAAATCGACGCTGAGCCCGCTCGGAGTCAAGGGCGTGGGCGAGGCGGGCTGCACTGCGTCGCTCGGCGCACTGACCAACGCCGTGCACGATGCGATCGCGCGCGTGGGGGTCGGGGCGATCGACATGCCGCTCACGCCGTCCCGCTTGTGGCACGCGATGCAGAAGGCGCGCACGGCGAAGTAATCGAACACTGGAAGCGGACGCCTTGCGGCAAAGCGACCGCGGGGCAGGCAGTCGCACACCGATTGCGGGGATGGGTCCGGGTACGCTGAATGAGCCAAGCGCCGAGGAGCCCGGAATGAACGACGACGACCGATCGACTGGCAGGCTGGTGAACCGTCGCGATGCACTGGCGGCATTGGCCGCCTTGGGTATGAGCTTCGCTGTGCCTGGGGCAGCGCGTGCCCAGGAGCCTCCCGCCTGTATCGCCCGGCCCGAGCAGACCGAAGGGCCTTTTTTCGTCGACACGGGTCTGGCGCGATCGGATGTCCGGGTCGATACGCGCACTGCGGTTGTCGAGACGGGCGCGCCGCTGCAACTCGCCTTTCGGGTATCGCGCCTGGATTCGAGCGGTTGTCGGCCGCTGCCCGATGCGCACGTCGACCTGTGGCAGTGCAATGCCCGGGGTGTCTACTCGGGCGTGCGCGATCCTCGGGCGGACACGCGCGGCAGCGACTTCCTGCGCGGGTATCAGACGACCGATGCTTCCGGCATGGCCCGGTTCCTCACCATTTATCCCGGCTGGTATCCCGGCCGGGCGGTGCATCTGCATTTCCTGATTCGCACCGGCCGCGGGATGCGGCGCGAAGAGTTCGCCTCGCAGTTGTATTTCGACGATGGGTTGTCCGACCGGGTGCTCGCCCGGGCGCCGTATGCCGAGCGTGGAGCGCGCACGGTGAGGAATGCGGGCGATTTCATCTACCGCCGCGGCGGCCCGCAATTGCTGCTTGCCGTCGGGGAAGAGGGCGGGCGGTTCGCCGCAACGTTCGATATCGGGCTGCAGTCCTAGTCCGGGGTTTCCGGGCAACGCGCGAGCCGTTCCGTTTCACCGAGGAGGACGCATGAAGTACCGATCGTTCGGTCGCACCGGTCTGCAGGTTTCGGAAGTCGTCCTCGGCGGCGGCAACGTCGGCGGCATCCTGATCCACTCGGACGACGCGACCAAGCGCGAGGCGGTTCGGCGCGCGCTGGCAGGGGGCATCAACTGGATCGATACCGCCGCGCAGTACGGTGACGGCAAGTCGGAGCAAGCCCTGGGTTGGCTGCTGCCGCAGTCGGGCGCTACGCCCTATCTGTCGACGAAGGTAAGCGTGGATGCGCAGAGCCCGGTCAGCATCGCGGATCAGATCGGGCAGCGGCTGGACGAGGGGCTCGCCCGGCTCAAGCGCGCTTCGGTCGATCTGCTGCAACTCCATAACCGTATCGGCGCCGCGCCAGGCGGTCGTGTCATCACCGTCGAGCAGGTGCTGGGCAAGGACGGGGTCGCCGAAGGCTTCGAGCGTCTGCGCGATCGAGGGCTCATCCGGCACATGGGCATCACCGCCATCGGTGAAGCCCCGTCGATTTGCGAGGTGCTGGGCAGCGGCCGCTTCGACTCGGCGCAGGTCTACTACAACCTGCTCAATCCCAGTGCTGCCCGGGCGATGCCTTCGGCATGGACTGGGCAGAACTTCAGCGGCGTCGTCGATGCGTGTCGGCGCAACGACGTGGCGATCATGGCGATCCGGATCTACGCCGCGGGCGTGATCGCGACCGACGAGCGCCATGGACGGGAAAGCATCTTGACCGCCGATACGAGTCTCGTCGAGGAGGAGCGCAAGGCCAGGGCCGTGTTCGAGGCCATAGGCGCGGAACACGGCACGCGGGCGCAAGTCGCATTGCGCTTCGTGCTCTCCGATCCGCACGTCTCCTGCGCGATCATCGGCTGCGCAGAATTGCGCCATGTCGACGAGGCGCTGCAGGCGCAGGCGATGGGGCCGCTGCCGGCGAGCGTGCTGGCTCGCCTGGAGACGCTCTACGAGCGCGATTTTGCTCAGATGTCGTGAGGCTTCGAGTCGGGAGGACAGCCGGCTCCAGTCGTCCTGTGCGGTAGTGCTATAGTCTTCGGTGCAGTCGGCGTAAAGATGCGCGCGTGCGCAAGAGCGCACGCGCCGATAAACCGGGAGGAGACATACATTGGACAGGGCGTTCAGCGCAGATGCATGGCCGGCGCTCGCTCGCCGATTCAAGTCGATCGCAGGCGCCCTGGCTGCTTGCCTGATCGGCTTCGGCGCGCATGCGCAAGCACCCGCGGGCAACTATCCGAATCGTGCCGTGCGGCTGATCGTTCCCTTTGCGCCCGGCGGCAGCAACGACATTCTCGGTCGCATCCTGGCGCAACGCTTCAGCGAGCGTCTGGGCCAGCAGATGATCGTCGAGAATCGACCCGGCGCCGATGGCATCATCGGCGCGGATTTGGTGGCGAAGGCCTCTCCCGACGGCTATACGCTGCTGGTGATTTCGACCTCGTTTGCGATCAATCCCGCGAGCAATCGAGTGCCTTACGATGCCGTGAAGGATTTCGCTGCGATCGGCATGCTCGGCGACGGACCGACGGTGATCAGCGCCCATCCGAGCTTTCCCGCTCGCGACGTGAAGGCACTGATCGCGATGGCCAAGGCGCGTCCAGGCGAACTCGCGTACGCCTCGTCCGGCACCGGTGGAATCATTCATCTCACCGGCGAGCTATTCAGTCTGATGGCAGGTGTGAAGCTGTTGCATGTCCCGTACAAAGGCAGCGGCTTGGGCGCCATCGATGTGGTGGGCGGTCAGTTGCCCCTGCTCATCAGCACGGTGGCCTCGGCGCTGCCGCAGCTCAGACCGGGGCGGCTGCGACCTCTCGGTGTCGGTTCGGTGAAGCGCTCGACGCTGCTGCCGGACGTGCCGACGATCGCCGAGTCCGGTGTGCCCGGCTTCGATGCGCGAGTCTGGTGGGGCATCCTCGCGCCGGCGCGGACGCCCAGATCGATCATCGATCGGTTGGATGCGCAGATGGCGCATATCCTCGAGCAGAAGGATGTGCGCGAGCAAGTGGTGGCCGCCGGCGCTGAACCCGCATTCTCGCCCGCCGATCCGTTCGGCAGACTGGTGGCCGAGGAAGTGGTGAAGTGGGCGAAGATCGCTCGTCAGGCAGGAGTGCAGCCGCCGAAGTAGCGATAACGGCGGGCCAGGCGTTTGCCGGCGAGCATCACACATGAACCAGCATCCACCGACGGCCCCGGGCACGGGCAAGAGCAAGAGCGCCGACGACGAGGCGATCCGCTATCCGTACTGGCGGCGCAATGTCACGGTACTGCCCGTGGCGAACATGCTCACCTCCATGGGGTTCGCGCTGTCGTTCCCGTTCCTGCCGC
>JALHQN010000004.1 GCA_022841915.1 Burkholderiales bacterium
ACTTCTTCGGTAGCCAAGGTTGTTGCACGATCGTTTGCCTCCCAGGTCAATGCGAGCTGTCAATTCGGTTTCACACTCGAAGGGTTGCTTGGGTGCGCGCCTAAGAGTGCTGGAGCGGCGGATCGCGGCCCGGTCATTCGAGCGCCGGGGCCGTGCTCCTCGCAGTGGATTTCGTGTCGGCGCCGTGGACGCATCGCGGCACGCTCGGGACAAGTTTAGCGGATTCGAGCTGGCGTGGCATGCGGCTGGAGAATTCCCTCGATGTGCGTCCAATTGGCGGAATTAGGCGGCCAAGGCTGCCGCATTTCGACTGCCCGAATGCGCGTCGCTTGCGCAACAATCGCGTTGCGCTGGAAACTGAAGCAAGCGATGCGAAAGGGGTACGCGCACCGGGTCCAGTCCCGAGACAGATTGCTTGCAGCAGGGCTGCGCGCAAGGGACACGTGGTGGGCATGCCGATCGAGAGCGACGAGTGACGACGAGGGCGGGAATGCGTGAGGAGGGCAAACGGAGAATGCAGCGGGGAGACGAGCGCGCTCGAATGCGCCATTCGTGGGTCAGTCTGGGTTTGACGCTCTTGGCGATGTTCGCCGGCGTCGGCGACGCGGCTTCCCTGAATCGCTGCGTCGCTCCCGATGGATCCGTCGCCTACACCGACAGACCTTGTCCGGGCGCGCCCGTATCGCCCGTGTCGGCGACCAGACCGGCTCAGGCGAGCGGCAACGCCCCCGCGAGGGGCAACGTCGACGACGACCTGGAACAACGCATCGCGGAGCTGAACCGCCGATGCAAAGCGGGAGAAGCCAAGGTTTGCAGCATGGCCCGAGGTCTGCAGACCTCGCTTGATATGCGCATCGACATGAAGCGGCGCTGCGATGGCGGCGAGCAACTCGCCTGCCAACTGTATGCGTGCGACGTATTGCTCGAACCGAAAGCGTGCGCACTGTCCCGTGGGCGGCCGGTCGATGATGCCTTCGAAGAAAAGCGACGTCAGGCGGTCGAGACGGGCGTGTTTCGGATTTCGGTCACCTGCCTGCCGTCGCGCATCGGGCGTACCCTCTACGAGGATCAGCGCTCGGGACGCTTCGAGATAAGGCGCAATCCGAAATCGCCGGTGGTCGCCAGTTTCGGCGCTCTCAAGGAAGCGGCCATGCACGCCTGCCATCATCCTGCGCCTTAGGTGAATCCGCACGGTGCGAGGGCGCTGCCCGGCCCGAGTCGGTGCTCGATATCTGCCGCGTTTTTTCTGATCGCGAGCGTCGCACGCACGAGGGGAGTACACGTCGGTTCGTGTCAGCCCGTCGGCCAGCGTCTGTTTGCCGTGCCGCGGTCTTTTGATGCACGTCAAGCGGGCGGCGGTCGAATACGGCAAGATGGTTCGTTTACGAATTCCACGCAGGGAGGCTTCATGGCTAGGGAAAGCGACGCACCGACCGAGGCCGCAGTCGCGGCGAAGACCAAGAGCGGACGGGCAGGCGCGGGCAGATCGGCCCGTCGGCTTGGCGAACGCACGCGCCCTGTCGCCGGGGGCGACACTTTGGCGCATCCGAGCGCCCGCAGCGCCGAGAGCGATCGGGTTGCGCGCCGAACGAGCACCGCGCAGGCGGTGCAGCAACTGGTGTTGTCGGATCTCATTGCGCAGTCCGAGCGCGGTGCGTCCGAAAACGAGACCGTGCGACAGCTGCAAACCCTCATCGACGGGGCTTCGCCCGATGAAATGAAGGCCCTGCGCCGCACGCTCTTCAAGCGCGTGGAACCCGATGCCCCCGCCGTCGATCCGGATACCGTCCTCAGTGCCGGCTGGCGCGAGGGCGAATATCCCTACAAGAACCTGCTCTCCCGCAAGAATTACGAGAAGCAGAAGTACCGGCTACAGGTGGAACTGCTCAAACTGCAGGCCTGGGTCAAGGACACCGGTCAGCGCGTGATCATCCTCTTCGAGGGGCGGGATGCGGCCGGCAAGGGCGGAGCGATCAAGCGCTTCATGGAGCACCTGAATCCTCGGGGCGCACGGGTCGTCGCATTGGAGAAGCCGAGCGACATCGAGCGCGGGCAATGGTATTTCCAGCGCTACATCCAGCATCTGCCCACCCGGGGCGAGATCGTGCTGTTCGATCGCAGCTGGTACAACCGCGGCGGGGTGGAAAAGGTGATGGGGTTCTGCAGCCCGGCCGAGTACGAGGAGTTTCTGCGGCAGACACCCGAATTCGAGCGCCAGTTGGTCCGCAGCGGCGTGCACCTGTTCAAGTTCTGGTTCTCGGTCAGTCGCGCGGAACAGTTGCGGCGCTTCAAGGAGCGTCAGGTGCATCCGCTCAAGCACTGGAAGCTCAGTCCGATCGACATGGCGTCTCTCGACAAATGGGAGGACTACACCCGCGCGAAGGAAGCCATGTTCGTGCATACGGATACGTCCGACTCGCCATGGACCGTCATCAAGTCCGACTGCAAAAAGCGGGCTCGAACGAACGCGATGCGCTACGTCCTGCACCGTTTGCCTTACACCGAGAAGGATCTCGCGGTGATCGGCGCGGTGGATCCACTGATCGTCGGACGTCCCTCGCTCGTCCCGAGCGTCGGCGACGATCAGCTGGCGCATGCGGGAAACGGCTGACACGAATCCGGAACGTCGATAGATAGATCGAATTCATGACGTTGTGATACCCGGTATCGATCGTATCGGCGCTTCATCTCCTGGCTTTCGGCACAGCCCTTTGGCGACTGCTCGTCGGCGATGCGGCCGATCTGGTCTTGTGCTTGTTGCCGGCCTTGGTCGCTGCCTCGCTGACAGACTTTCGTCATTAAGTCGCGAGACTCGTTGCGGCATTGCTTTCTACTTTTCATCGGGCTGATGATGTGGGCGAGCTCCCATGCCGTCGGGGGACTTCGGCTCATTCTCGTCGCTTCGATCCACGTCCTCGCATTCCTTGCGCTGATCCTGTGGCTGGCGAGCCACGCTACCCGGTTCCGCGCGCTCGCGGGCACCGCGCCTCGGTCGGCACAAGAGCGCAGTATGCGGGCGCTGGGAGAAGCCGCTTTCGAGCCAGCCCGGCCCCATGCCCAGGCCCTGTGGACGCGGACCTGACAGGCCACGATGATCGAGCCCGAACGACTCGCGGCAACGAAAGTGGCGTTCAGTGGCGACGAGGCGATCGTTGTGCCGTCCGATCGCTTGCCTGCCGTTGCTTGCGGCGGTGGTGACGCGCTCGGGGTACGACTGGCGGCCGTTGCTGCTGCCGGCTTCGGGTCGGCATGGGGGGAGCCCGCCGACCTGACGGTGTCCTCTCGGTGGTCGTAGGCTGGCACCGCCCGTGGACGTGAATTGATAGAATGCCGCCATGCGCCTCGATACGCGCCACCCCAGACAGATCCGCGCCGACATTCGCGGCGGCAGGCTGACGGGCATCACCGCCGGCCTCGGTCAGAACTACGTCCAGGCGAATCTTGCCATCCTGCCGCGAGCGCAGGCATACGATTTTCTTCTCTTCTGCCAGCGCAACCCCAGAGCTTGTCCGCTGATCGAAGTGTGCGATGCCGGTTCACCCGAACCCGTGGGCGTCGCTCCGGGGGCGGATTTGCGGACAGACCTTCCCCGCTATCGCATCCATGAGCATGGTGTCGTGACCGCCGAAGTGACCGACATCCGCTCGTATTGGCGCGACGACCTGGTCGCCTTTCTGCTCGGCTGCTCCTTTACCTTCGAATGGGCGCTGCTGGATGCGGGCGTCCGGCTCTGGCATGTCGAAGAGGGGAAGGGTGTGGCCATGTGGCGCACATCGATTGCCTGCCGGCCCGCGGGCATCTTCAATGGGCCGATGGTCGTCTCGATGCGGCCCATACGCGCTGTGGACGTGGCCAAGGCGGTGACCGTCAGCGCGCGCTACCCGGGCGCCCACGGCGCTCCGATCCACGTCGGCGACCCGGCCGCACTTGGCATCGACGACATCACGCAGCCGCACTATGGCGAAGCGCAATTCTTCGCTCCCGGGGACATCCCGGTGTTCTGGGCCTGCGGCGTCACGCCCCAGGCAGTGGCGCTCGCTGCCAAGCCGCCCTTGATGATCACGCACAGCCCGGGTCATATGTTCATCACCGACCTGCCGAATGCGAGTCTCGCAGCATGGTGAGCCTGAAATGCTTGCCCGCAGGTGATCTTGCGGTGTTGGTGGAGGCGGATCAGCCGATCGGCCTCGAACTCCATCAGCGTCTGCGTGCACTGGATGCGGCCGTGTCGGGCCTCGCGGGCGTCATCGAGACCGTGCCGAGCTTTCGCGCGCTGCTCGTCCATTACGATCCGCTCCGCATCGGGTATGCAGGCTTGTGCGATGCGATTGCTCGCGCATGGGAGGCGGTCGATCCGACGCAGCTGTCGGCGTCGCGCTTGATCGAACTGCCGTGCTGCTATCGCGATCCGATCCTCGGCTTCGATCTGGTCGGTGTGGCCGAGCGCCTCGACCTCGGTGTCGACGAACTGATCCGTCTCCAAACCAGCGTCGATTATCTCGTCTACTTCATCGGGTTCGCGCCAGGGCAGCCGTATCTCGCCGGCATGCCGACACAGCTGACGATCCCGAGGCTGGAGACGCCTCGCACCCGGACGCCCGCCGGCAGCGTCGGCATCGGTGGAACGCAATGCTGCGTGTATTCCGTGGAGAGTCCCGGCGGCTTCTGGATACTCGGGCGCACACCGGTGCGCCTGTACGACCCCGAAGCGCGTGAGCCGGTGCTGTTGCAAGCCGGTGACCGTCTTCGCTTCGTCGAAATCGACCGTGGCGAATTCGACCGCATCGAAGCAGCCGTGGCCGCAGGCCGATTCGAGGTTCGGGTGGCATGATCACCATCCTCGATCCAGGTCCGCAAACCACGATTCAGGATCTGGGCCGAGCGGGACAGCTGCGTTTCGGCATCCCCGCATCCGGCGCCCTCGACCGTTTCGCATTCATCGTGGCGAACCGGCTGGTCGGCAACGCCGATGCCGCCGCGGGCATGGAGTGCACGCTGGTCGGGCCTCGGTTCGCCGCGCAGCATGCGTGCGCGATCGCCGTGACAGGCGCGCAGATGCCGATCACGATCAACGGGGCGGCGGCGCCGGCCTGGAGCACGCTTTTGCTGCAGCCGGGCGACGTGGTCAGGCTGGGTGCGGCGCGTGCGGGCTTGCGTGCCTACGTCGCGGTCGGCGGCGGCATCGACGTGCCGCAGGTGCTGGGATCGCGCTCGACTTACCTGCGCGGCCGGCTGGGCGGCTTGCATGGGCGCGCGCTGAAAAAAGGCGACTGTCTCCCGGTTCTTGCCTCCGCCATGCCGCGGCCGTGGCGTCTTGCCGATTGCGCCATGCCGCGCTATCCGAGCGAAATCGTCGTCAAGGTCGTCCTCGGTCCCCAGAGCGACCGATTCACCGCCGAGGGACTGGCCACGTTTCTGCACACGCCTTACGCGATGCTGCCGCAATCCGATCGCATGGGTGCCAGACTGCACGGCGCCTCGATCGCGCATGTTGCGGGACACGACATCGTTTCGGACGGCATCGCCCTCGGCTCGGTGCAAGTGCCGGGCGACGGGCAGCCCATCGTCCTGCTGGCCGATCGCCAGTCGACCGGGGGATATACCAAGATCGCCACGGTATGCTCGTTCGAAATCGGCCGGGTGGGGCAGCTGCGCCCGGGCCAGACGCTGCGCTTCGAGGCGATCGGTATCGAAGCCGCGCATCGCATGCTGCGTGAGGCCGTGGCTATGCTCGAGCACTTGCCTAGAGAGGAATGCGCATGACCAACATCGTCGTCGATATCGATCTCAACTGCGACATGGGCGAGAGCTATGGGCGCTGGCAGCTCGGCGCCGACGAGGAGATCATGCCGCTCATCACCTCCGCGAGCGTCGCGTGCGGCTTCCATGGCGGCGATCCACATGTCATGAGAAAGACCGTCGCCTTGGCTCTGGCGCACGGCGTCGCAGTCGGCTCGCATCCGTCGCTGCCCGATCTGATGGGCTTCGGGCGCCGCGCGATGGCTGTCTCGGCGCAGGAGCTGAAGGATTACATCTGCTACCAGACCGGCGCACTGAGGGAGTTCTTGCGCGTTCAAGGCGCCGAACTGCAGCACGTCAAGGCGCACGGCATTCTTTACGACATGATGGAGAAGGACGCTGCGTTGGCGGATGCCGCGGGGGACGCCGTTGCGGAGTCCGGTTCGAAAGAACTCATCATGGTCGCGCTTGCGGCTGGCAGATGCGAGGCTCGCGGCCGCGCCCGGGGCCTGCGCGTGGCAGCCGAGGGTTTCGCGGATCGGGCTTACAACGTCGACGGCACGCTGGTATCGCGCAAGCAGCCCGGGTCGCTCATCGACGATCCGCAGCGAGCCGCGTCCCAGGCCGTGCGCATGGCGACGCAGGGCAAGGTCCGAACGATCGACGGGACGGATATCGATCTCGCCGTCCACACTATCTGCTGTCATGGGGACACCCCGGGAGCGCCCCGGATCGTGCGAGCCGTGCGCGAAGCCCTCGAGCAAGCCGGCTGTCGCATCCGACCGATGCGGGAGTTCTTGTTCTTGTCTTAGTCGCTCGGGATTTCCTCGGCGCGCGCATACTCAGCGTGCGCCCGGAACCGCTATACTGCGCCGGCACATCATCCAAGGAGGAGGATTCATGAACGCGACCGCGTCCATGTTCGTCGTCGGCGTCGGCTCGGCGCTGATGTTCGCTTCAAGCGTCAGTGCGCAAGCCCCCGCAGGCAAACCCGGTGCAGCCTATCCCACCAAGCCGGTTCGAATCGTGATTCCCTATCCGCCCGGCGGCACATCCGACATCCTTGCCCGCATGCTCGGCGTGAAGCTCACCGAAATCTGGGGGCAGCAGGTGCTGGTCGAAAACCGCTCGGGTGCGAGCGGCAATCTCGGCGCCGAGGTGGTGGCCCGTGCGACGCCGGATGGCTACACTTTTCTCCTGACCGACATCGGCAACCTGTCGATTGCGCCGAGCGTCTACAAGCTGCCCTTCGATCTGCTGAAGGATTTTTCGCCCGTCACCATCGTGTCGTACTCGCCCCACCTGCTTACGGTGCATCCGAGCGTGCCGGTGAAGACGACGCGCGATCTCATCAACTTGGCCAAAGCCAATCCAGGCAAGCTCAACTTTCCGACCGGCCTGGGCAGCGCGGGCCATTTCGCGGGCATGATGTTCGAGCAGCGCACCGGTGCCAAATGGCACTACATCGGCACGCGGGGCGGTTCGGATACCGCGCGCATGGTGTTCTCGGGCGAAGCGGACCTCATGTTCCTGGGCATGCTGCAGACGATACCCCATGTGAAGAGCGGGCGCCTGAAGCTCATCGCGGTATCGAGCGAGAAGCGGATTCCCGCACTGCCCGATACGCCGACGGTCGGCGAAGGCCCGGGTCTGGCCGGTTTCGTGACCGGATCCTGGCAAGGGGTGATGACGCAGTCCCGGGTGCCGCCGGAGATCGTGGCCAAGGTGAACGGCGATCTCGTGCGGGTGTTGAAGATGCCCGACATCACGGAGAAGTTGAACGCCCAGGGAACTGACCCGGTGGCCTCATCTCCCCAAGAGACGAGCAAGTGGCTGACTGCGGAGCACAACCGGGTGGCGAAGCTGGTCAAGGACACCAACTTCAAACTGGAATAGTTCGCGCGTTTTTTGGGCATGAGGCGAGCCTGCTGCACTCGTTCAGTGAATGGCGGCCGGCGAATGCCCTTCGTGGTCTACTCGATCCGAAGCGGGAGGCGTCGAACCCGCAGGTCTGGCCGGCAGCGATAACACCGGCCCGTTTTCTGCTTGCGTCGACCCTCGTGACGAAGGCATGATCGCTCTTCATGCCTCGGGCGACCGAAGCCTAAGTTCCAGCGAAGCGCAACATCTTCTCAGGGTATGCCATGTCAGTGTCCATACGCTCGTCCGCTCTGCTCGTATTGTCCGCCGTGCCCGTCGCTGTCGCCGCTGTTGGCGCGCACGGGGCCGATTATCCGACCAAGCCCGTGCGGTACGTGGTGGCTTTTGCGCCAGGCGGCATCAACGACATCCTAGCGCGCATCGTCGGACAGAAACTCGCTGAATCCTGGGGGCAGCCTGTGATCGTCGACAACCGGCCCGGCGCGGGCGGCAATGTCGGCGCAGAACTTGTCTCCAGAGCCGCGCCCGATGGCTACACCATCATGAACATCAGCACGGCACACACCATTTCGCAGACGCTGTATCCCAAACTGGGCTATAGCCTCGAACGAGATCTCGCGCCTGTGGTTGTCCTTGGCAGTTCACCGCTGATCACTGCGATTCACCCCGGCTTGCCGGTCAAGTCGGTGCCTGAATTCATCGCCTGGGCGAAAAACGGCAAGGCGACCTACGCCTCGGGGGGGGTCGGCGTGATCAGTCATCTCTCGATGGAGATGCTGCAGACAGCGACCGGCGTGAAGATGACCCACGTGCCTTACAAGGGAGCGGGGCCGGGAATCGCCGATCTGATCTCGGGCCAGGTCCATGTCATGACCAATGCGATCCCCGAACTTTTTCCCTTCGCCAAGGGCGGTCGGTTGCGTGTGATCGGCATCATGGACGACAAACGCCATTCTTTCATGCCCGATGTCCCCACGTTCAACGAGCAGGGTATCAAGGGTTTCGTGATGGGCAACTGGGCGGGGATCGTAGCCCCCGCAGGCACGCCCGCAGCGCTTCGGAGCCGGCTCGCGCAGGAGGTGACCCGAATTCTGCAGTCGCCCGAAACACGCAAACGACTGGAAGAGCAGGGCTTCGGCCCGATGGGCGGCACACCCGAAGAGTTCGGCAAACTGATCCGGGCCGAGGTGGTGCGGTTCGGTGCGGCGGTCAAGGCGTCGGGGGCGACCGCCAACTGATCGCCGCGAGCCGAGCGCGGAATGCAGAAGCGTCCAGGCATGCCGCGCTTGGACGCCCACCCGCACAGGGAGCGACCAGCGCGATCGCGAGGGGATACTTCTTTCAGGCGCGGCTCGGGTCGCTGCAGGTATTGATCAGCACACCGATGCGCTCGACCTCGCATTCGATGCGGTCGCCATGCTGCAGATACCATGTTCCGGGACCCTTGTAGCCCAGGCCGACGCCGGCAGGCGTACCTGTGGAGATGATGTCGCCAGGCTCGAATGCCGCGTGCGAGTACCAGGCGATCTGCGCAGGGATGTGGTAGATCATCTTGTCGGTGGTCGAATCCTGCCGCACTTGGCCGTTGACGCGCGTCACGATGCGCAAGGCATGAGGGTTCGGAATTTCGTCCTTCGTCACCACCCACGGCCCCAGCGGCGCGGCCGTGGGAAAATTCTTGCCGATGCAGATGTTGCCTTCCGCGCGCTCGGCCATTTGCACGTCGCGGGCCGACAGATCGTTCATGATGGTGTAGCCGAAGACCATGTCGTAGGCCGATTCGGGCGGTACGTCGCAGCAGTGGCGGCCGATCACGACAGCCAGTTCGTTCTCGTAATCCCAGGATTGCGTCCAACTGGGTTTGACCACCGTGGTGTCGTGCGCGACCACGCAATGGCTGAGCTTGATGAAGCCCGCGACGCGCGTGTAGGCGGCACCTGCGCCTTCCGCGACATGGTCCGCATAATTCTTGCCGATCGCCATGATCTTGCCCGGGCGATAGGGCGCCTCGAACGTGATCTCGCTCAAGGCCAGCACATGCGCCGCTTTGCCTTGGCTCGCAAGCGCTGCCTCCGCAGCGGCGACGGCGGCGCGCACAGCGGCGAGCCCCGGGTCGCCTTGCTGTATGCATTCGAGCAGACTCTTGGGCAGCGCGCCGCCTGTCGACGAGAGATCCAGTACGCGCGCGTCGGAAAGCAGGGCGCCGAAGCGGCTGGTCGGGTCGGCGGCGGTATGGAAAGTGAGCAGCTTCAAGAACATTCTCCCGAAATGAAGGATGCCGGCTGAATGCCGGTCGAGGTGCGTCCGTGGCCGCGTGCGGTGTCATCACACGCTCGTGACCGACCATCCGGCCCACCGGTCCCGCGCATTGCCCGGATGTCGCTTCGAGCACATCGCTTCGACCACGCGCAGGCACACGCTGGCTGGGGGATCTCGATCGAGTATAGCGGCCGAGATCACACGCACCAACCCTTTCGGATGATCTCGTCTCGCGATGCGGGATAATGAAGGGAGGGTTCGGGGTTATGCTCGAGAACATCGAGGCAGTTTCGCAACGCCTCGGCGAAGCGAACCGGACAAGCGCATCGGAGGGGCTTTTCGTCGTGCAGCAACGCCATCTCGGACATTCGGGCCTGCAGGTTTCCTTGGTCGGATTGGGCTGTAACACGCTCGGCGCCAAGCTCGACATGCAGGCGTCTCGCGCCGTCGTTCATCGAGCGCTCGATCTGGGCATCACGTTCTTCGATACGGCCGACAGTTACGGCGGCCACGGCGGATCGGAAATCTGTCTCGGCGCGGCACTGGGCGAGCGGCGCAAGGACATCGTGCTCGCGACCAAGTTCGCCAGTCCGATGGACAAGGCGGGCAGGCTGAGGGGCGGATCCCGACACTACGTCATGAGCGCGGTGGAGGCGAGCCTCGAGCGGCTGGGTACAGAGTGGATCGACCTCTATCAGATGCATCGGCCTGATCCGCAAACGCCGATCGAAGAGACGTTGCGCGCGCTCGAGGATCTTGTACGGCAAGGCAAGGTTCGCTACATCGGATGCTCCAACTTCGCTGCCTGGCAGGTCGTCGAGGCGCATTGGACCGCCCGTCATCACGGGCTTTCCCGATTCGTTTCCTGCCAGGATCAATACAGCCTCGTGGCGCGCGAGATCGAGCGCGATCTCGTTCCCGCGATGCGTGCCTGTGGAGCCGGCTTGTTGCCGTACGCGCCGCTGTCGAGCGGCTTGCTCACCGGCAAGTATCGCCGCGGGGCACCGATGCCGGAAGGTTCTCGGCTGGCGGGGCGCCCGGACCTCGGCGCGCGCTATGCCACTGACCGGCGGCTCGAGGTGGTCGAGCGGCTGCGTGTTTACTGTGCCGAGCGGGGATGCTCCTTGCTGACCCTGGCGATGAGCTGGCTCGCATCGCAGCCCCTGGTTGCCAGCGTCATGGCCGGAGTCACTTCCGTGGAGCAGCTCGAAGCGAACGTCTTGGCTGTGGACGGGCGGTTGTCCGTAGAGGAGCTGTCCGAGATAGATCGGATCAGTCGCATGAGCTAGACAGCGCCCGGCCAGGCTTGTTTTCGCTGGCCCACGGCCGGCCCGCTGCGCACGCGCGGTGCGCAGATTCATCCAAACCCGCGCGCATGTCGGAGACAGACGAATGGAAGTAGCGTTGCTGCTGGGCTTGATTCTATTGAACGGTGTTTTTGCGATGTCCGAGATCGCGCTGGTCACTGCGCGGCGGGGCCGCTTGCAGGCGCTCGAGCATCAAGGCGATCTGGGCGCCGCCGCTGCGATCCGTCTCGGATCCGACCCCAATCGGTTCTTGTCGACGATCCAGATCGGGATCACTTCCATTGGCATCCTGAACGGGATCGTCGGCGAATCCGTGTTCGCGCGGCCCTTCGCCGAATGGCTGCAGACGTTCGGCTTCGATCCGTCGCTGACAAGCGTTTTCGCGACCGCGATGGTCGTCATCGTGGTGACCTATCTTTCCATCGTGCTCGGCGAGTTGGTGCCCAAGCGCCTTGGTCAGCTCCGTGCCGAAAGCATCGCACGCCTCGTGGCTCGACCCATGCTGGGCCTGGCTGCATTGTCAAAGCCGTTCGTGCGCATGCTGTCCGCATCCACCGACGTGATGCTGAAACTGTTCGGCCTGCATGGGACGAACGCGCCGACGGTCACCGAGGAAGAGATCCATGCCATGCTCGAGGAAGGCTCCGATACGGGGGTGATCGAGGACGAAGAGCGCCAGATGGTCCGCAATGTGTTCCGGCTCGACGATCGCCAGATCGCCTCGCTGATGGTTCCCCGCGGCGAGATCGTCTTTCTCGACCTCGATCGGCCCTTGGAGGAGAACCTCAAATGCATCGAGGACTCCGAGCATACGCGCTTCCCGGTTTGCCGCGGCGGCATGCGCGATGTGATCGGGGTGGTCAGCGCCAAGCAGATGCTGACGCAGACCCTGCGCGGCCAGACCCCCGATCTCGCGAACAATCTGTCGCCCGCCGTGTTCGTGCCCGAATCGCTGACCGGCATGGAACTGCTGCAGAACTTTCGTTCCACCAATGCGCAACTCGTGCTGGTGATCGACGAGTATGGCGAAGTGCAGGGCATGGTTACGCTGCGCGACGTCATCGAGGCGATCACGGGCGAATTCAACCCGCACGATGTCGAGGAAGCGTGGGCCATGCGAAGAGACGACGGCTCTTGGCTCCTCGACGGCTTGATTCCGGTGCCCGAACTGAAGGACCGACTTGAACTGCGCACTGTCCCGGAAGAAGAGCGCGGGCGGTACAACACGCTCAGCGGAATGGTGATGCTCTTGCTCGGGCGTGTGCCGCATACGGCTGACAGTGTCGAGTGGGAGGGCTGGCGATTCGAGATCGTCGACATGGACGGGAAGCGCATCGACAAGGTGCTGGCAATGCGGCTGGCCGCCTCGGAGATGAACGTCGAGCCTCCCGCCGATGGTGTGTGAACGACATCAGATCCCAGGGCGCGATGCCGGCGGCTCCCATCGGGCCGGCGGGCTACTAGCCGAACTCCCGATGTCGCAGTTCATTTAATGGACTGTTCGCTTCGCGAATGAAGGGGAATTGGTACTATTCGAAGCCTCATCTCGAGCCGCCGGCGCAAGCGCATGCGTTGTAGTCTCGCGTGCAGCAGTCGGGATTCGTCCCAAGCCGGGCATTTACTCATCTACGAGGGAATCGAATGAAAGCAGCGCTAGCCTCCATCAATCGGTATGGTGTTTTGGGCGTCGTGCTCTTGGTGCTCGGGGGATGCGCCGGCTTGCCTACGGCGGGCACGAGGTTGGACGCCCAGTCGCTGCACAATGCGGTCGTTTCGGATCATGTCGAGTATGTGAAGGCGGCCGTGGAAGCGCGGGTGGCAAGCGTGAACGAACGGGTGCCCGCGCCTGTATACATGGAAGGCACGCCGCTGATCACGATTGCGGCGCGAGCGGCGTCGACGCGGGTCATCGCCTACCTGATCGCCGCAGGTGCCGACGTGAACGCGCGCACCCCGGCCGGCGAGACGGCTCTGATGCTGGCGACTTATTTTTCGCTCGACGACTCGGGCGCTACCAGCGCGGCACACGAGAAGGCGATGCAATTGCTCATCGAGGCTGGTTCCACCCTGGAAAACGAGCCGCACAACTATACGCCGCTAGCTTACGCGGCCTATCAGGGCCGCGATCAGATGATTCAATACCTGCTCAAGCGAGGCGCGCGAGTCAACCCCGACGGTCCGAGCACGTACACTTACGTGAACACGCCCTTGATGATGGCTGCGATGCAGGGCCATGTCAGTTCTGCGCTGTTGCTGCTGCGCGCCGGCGCCGATCCGCGCGTACGCGTCGTAAACGGGCATACAGCGGCCGAACTGGCGGCCAAGTACCAAGGGCCGCAAATGGTCTCCTTGCTCAAATGCGCCGAGAGCACCGGTTCCGGAGAGATTTTCCGCAGGCGCTGCGAGAATCCGCGTTGAGTGGATCGGGTTCGGGCCCACCGTACCTCACCGGGGTCGAAAGGCAATGATCCGGGTCGGCATCGGTGGCTGGACGTTCGAGCCTTGGCGCGGGCTTTTCTACCCCGAAGGATTGCCGCATAAGCGAGAGCTTGCGTATGCAAGCCGCCAGTTGGGCTCTGTCGAGATCAACGGCACGTTCTGCCGTACTCTGACTGCAGTCAGCTTCGCCAAGCGGCGCGATGAGACCCCCGACGACTTCGTCTTCTCGGTGAAGGCGCAGCGCGCCGCCACGCATCGCATCGTGCTGGGCGAGGCCGGCGAGGCCATCGAGCGGTTCATGACGAGCGGCCTGACGCAGCTTGGCGCCCAGCTCGGGCCTATCGTGTGGCAGTTCGGCCCCAGTAAGCGCTTCGATGCCCAAGACTTCGAGCACTTCTTGCGGTTGCTCCCGATTCAATGGGAAGGCCGCCGCTTGCAGCATGTCTTCGATGTGCGCCATGAAAGTTTCGCCTGCGCCGAGTTCGTGGCGCTGGTGCGCCGGTACGGCATGGGGATCGTATGCAACGACAGTGAGCAGTGCCCAGAGATCGCCGAAGTGTGCGGCGATGTCGTCTATGCGCGCCTGATGCGGTCGACCTCGGTCGAGGTGACGGGGTATTCCACGAGTGCGCTCGATGCATGGGCCGAGCGCGCGCTCGCCTGGAAAAAAGGCGCCGAGCCGGACGGGATGACCCGTCTCGGGCAACCCAGCGAGCCGAGACAGCGCAATGTGTTCGGGTACTTCATCAGCGGCGCCAAGGAGCGAACCTCTGCGGCCGCGCTTGCGCTGCTCGAGCGTCTTCGGGTTCGATCCACCTCGAAGGGCGGGATTGCCGGCCGGTGAAAGTGCGACATGCGACTGATGGATCGAACCCAGTGACAGGACGAACACGCAGGTCGGTGCCCGAGGCATGACGATACACATCATCGTTTTGCTCGCATTTCTCGTCCATCTGGGCTTTGCCGGCAGCCGGCTTGCGGTTCCGCTCTATGCGGTTCAAGAGGGTGCGAGCCCGTTCGTCGTGGGTACGGTCGTGGCGCTCTACGCGGCCCTGCCGTCGGTGCTGGCTGTGCCGGCCGGGCGAGTGAGCGATCGTCTCGGTTTCAAGATTCCGTTGATCTTCGGGACTTCGGGCGTGGCGGCAGCCTTGCTGCTGTCCTTCCTCTGGCCATCCATGTTCACGCTGTACCTCACCGCGATGCTGAGCGGACTGGGCTTCATGGCCTTGCAGTTGTCCACGCAGACTCTGGCCGGGGCGATCGCGGGGCCCGCCGATCGGGCCAGGAACTTCAGCTGGCTCAGCGTCGGTTTTGCGCTCGCCAATCTGTCCGGCCCCTTGATTTCCGGCTTTCTCATCGATCGTATCGGCTATGCATACACGTTCGGCGCCTTGGCGATCCCGGTGCTGCCGGCTGTCGTGATCGCCGCTTTCGGGTCGCGCTGGATTCCGCATGTGGCCGTCAAGGCAGAGGCCGTCCGAAGCGGGTTCTTCGACCTGCTCAAGATCAAGCCGCTGCGCGATACGCTGATCGCGAGCGGGATCGTGTCTTCCGCCTGGGACGTCTATCAGTTCTTCATGCCCGTGTACGGCCGTGCGCAAGGTTTGTCGGCGACCGCGATCGGAGTGATCATGAGTGCGTTCGGGGTGGCCATCATCCTCATCCGAACGGTGCTGCCGTTCGCGGTTCGTCGCTATGGCGAGGCTCGGCTGCTCACCTGGGCGATGTTCCTTGCTGCCTTCGCGTTCTGCCTGTTTCCCTTCTTTCAGAACCCCTGGGCGCTCGCGGCAGTATCCTTCCTGCTCGGCATCGGCTGCGGCTGCGGGCAACCGCTGTCGATGACCATGCTTTTCAACGCCTCTCCCAAGGGGCGCGCGGGCGAGGCGACCGGCATGCGCATCACCGTGAACCAGATCGGGCACGTGGTGGTGCCGCTGATGTTCGGCGCGGTGGGATCGGTCGCAGGCTTCGCTGCGGTGTTCTTCACCAACGGTGGTTTTCTCGTGCTTGGCGGCTATCTCAGCCGGCGGGCACTCATGCCGAAGTAGCCTCCGCGGGGCGCCGCGCGCAGCCTGCGCTCTCGATCCGTGGCTTTCGCCATTTCCTTTTGGGATGGCGCAATCGGGCTCATGGGTATGCTCAAGCGGGGGACGACCTTGACCGTAAAGGAACTGCCGATGCAATCGGATCGGCAACGCACGGTTGGCTCAAGGCGCCCCGAGCTGGTTGAGGGTTCACTCGATACTCAAGTTTGAGGAGTCGCGGCCGATGCTGCACCCACCGGATTCTTCTCCGACGTTTCGCGCATGAACCGTACGAAGCCATGAGCATCAGCGACAAATCGAGGTTCGAGGAAATCAAGGCGAGCGGCCTGTTGCCCTCTCCCAAGGGCGTGGCGCTCGCCGTGATGCAGCTTGCTCAGGACGAACGCACGACCAATGCCGCCATCGCCCGCGCGATCAAGGCGGATCCGGCACTCTCGGGGCGTATGGTGAAAGCGGCCAATACGGTGCAGTTCGGACGCCGGCGACCGGTCGCATCGATCCCCGATGCCGTCGTCGTGCTCGGACTCAACACCGTGCGCCAGCTCGCACTCGGCTTTTCTCTGGTATCCGACTATCGCAGCGGTCGGTGCAACCATTTCGACTACGAACGGTTTTGGGCTCATTCTCTCGTAAAAGCGCTCGCGATGCAGGCGATCGCCACGCATGTGCGGGTGGCCGTCCCGGAGGAGGCGTTCTTGGTCGGGCTCTTGAGCAATATCGGGCGACTGGCCTTGGCGACGGTTTATCCGCAAGAATATGGCGAGTTGCTCGCGCAGCGCGAGTGTTGCGACAAGGAGATGGTGCGGCTCGAACAGCTGCGCTTCGCAACCGATCACAACCAGCTCACCGCCGCCCTGATGAGCGACTGGGGGCTTCCCGACGTGTTCGTCGGCCCGGTCCTGCATCAGGAGGCACCCGCCGCAGGCAACTATGCGCAAGGATCGCGTGAGTACGTTCTTGCCTACGCCCTCGGTCTTTCGCGTTGTCTCGCGGATACCTGTCTGTCGCCCGAGCCTTCACGCGCTGAGAGCTTGCCTGAATTGCTCATGCTCGGGACGCACGTTGCTCTCGATTCGGAACGAGTCGCGCTCGTGGCCGATCAAGCCGTCAAGGATTGGGCGGAATGGGGCAAGCTGCTGGAAGTTCCCGTGCCTTCGATGCGCCCCTTCTCCGAATTGGTCGAGGCGGCCGGCGCGGCACCCCAAGCAGACAGCGTCGGGCAAGAGATCGAGCCGCAGAAGCTTAGAGTGCTGCTGATCGACGACGATCGCTCAGTGCTGCTACTGCTCGACAGATTGCTGGGCACCGCCGGTTATCACGTCTTCACGGCGCCGGACGGCAAGAGTGGCTTGCATACGGCGATGGAATGCCGACCGCATTTGATCGTGACTGACTGGTTGATGCCCGAGATGGACGGGGTGCAGTTTTGTCGCGCGCTGCGTAACACGACGATCGGACGCGGCGTTTACATGCTGCTGCTCACCGGGGTCGAGGAAGAAGCACGTCTGCTCGAGGCTTTCGATGCGGGCATTGACGATTACGTGGTCAAGCCTGTGAACCCGAGAATCCTGCTCGCGCGGCTCAAAGCGGGCGAACGGGTCGTGAGCCTGCAGACCGAGGTCGAGTCCGATCGCGAAGAGATCCGGCGCTTCGCGGCGGAACTGGCGATGACCAACCGCCGCCTGCAGGAAGCCGCATTGCTCGATTCTTTAACAGGCATTCCTAACCGGCGTTATGCCATGGACCGCATTCAGCAGGAATGGTCCGCGGCGGAAAGGAATTCTCGCCGGCTTGCCTGCATGCTCATCGACGTCGATAACTTCAAGCGCATCAACGACACCTATGGCCACGATGTCGGCGACCTGGTGTTAAAGCGCGTGAGCGACGTGCTCAAGCAGACTGCCCGAACCCAAGACGTGATCTGCCGCATTGGCGGGGAAGAATTCCTGGTGGTCTGCCCCGACACCGATGCTGTGGCAGCCGTGCAGTGCGCCGAGCGTCTGCGAATCGCCGCCAACAGCATGCGCATCCCCGTGGGCAATGTCGCGCTTCAGATCACGATCTCTGTCGGCGTGGCCGCGATGGATGCCGGCATGAACGGGCCGGAATCCATGATCAAGGCAGCCGACCAAGCTGTTTACGCGGCGAAGGAGGCGGGGCGCAATCGCACCTGCGTCTATCGCCCTCGGACACCCGGTGTCGTCAAGGACTCCGTTGCAAGTGCATAAAGTCTGAGAGCGCTGCCCCACATGCATGCAAGAGCCACCTACGCTGCCCTGGATCGGATGCGAGTCCTGATCGTCGAGGATTCCGAGGACGAGGCGCTGTTGCTGACGCACGAGTTGAAGCGTGCGGCAAACGACCTGTCGTGGAAACGCGTGGATTCGCCCCAAGCGATGCAGCAGGCGCTCGACGAGGGCGAATGGGACTTGGTGATTTCGGATCATGCCATGCCGCACTTCAGTTCGGAACGGGCCTACGAGCTGTTGTGCAAGTGCGGCAAGGACATACCGTTCATCATCTACTCTGGGCACATGGACGAAGATGTCGCGCTCTCCGCCATGGCCCGGGGCGTGCACGACTACGTCGAGAAGGGAAACGTGCGGCGCCTGCTGCCGGTAGTTCAGCGCGAGATGAAGGGCGTGGCATCCGCGCGCGCCCGACTACGCGCCGAGACGCGCCTGTATCAGATGGCCAACTACGACCAGCTCACCGGGTTGCCGACGCGTCGACTGTTCTATGAGCAGGCGACGCGGCTGCTCGCTGACCAGGGGGAATCGGGTGGTGCGACGCTGCTCTTCATCGACGTCGACCGTTTCATGCGCATCAACAATACCTTTGGATACGCCGTCGGCGATTTGCTCGTGCGTCAGGTGGGTGCGCGCCTGCGCGACTCGGTAAGCCAGCAGGGCATCGTGACTCGCATGGGGCGTGACGACTTCGTGCTGCTCGATGCAGCCGCGTCCACACTGGAACAGGCGCACATTGTGTCCCAGCGCGTGATGCAGGCCTTTGCGCGCCCGTTCAAGCTCGATGGCCGCGAGTTCTTCCTCACGCTGTCGATCGGCGTCTGTCGTTTCCCTCAGGATGGCGAAGACGTAGGCCGTCTGCTGGTCAATGCCGAGAATGCGATGTTTCGCGCGAAGCGGGCCGGGCGCAACAACTTCCAGTTCTACGTGCAGGAAATGAACTCGATGTCCGCCGAGCGGCTCGACATGGAGACCAGCCTGCGTCATGCGGTGGAGCGCGGCGAACTGGTTCTTCACTACCAACCGAGTGTTGATCTGGCAAGCGGGCGCATTACCGCGGTCGAGGCGCTAGTGCGCTGGCAGCATCCGACGCGCGGCATGATTCCGCCGGACAAATTCATACCACTCGCCGACGAGACCGGGCTGATCGGAGAAATAGGTCAGTGGGTGTTGTTCGAGGCCTGTCGCCAAACCAAGGCATGGCATGACGAAGGCATGAGCGGGATGAGTGTTTCGGTGAATGTCTCGGCGGTGCAATTTCGTCAGGGCGATCTCAGGCTGGTGGTCGCCGACGCGCTCGCCCAAACCGGATTGCCTCCGTCGTGCCTCGATTTGGAGATCACCGAGACCGTGCTGATGCAGGAGGCCGAGGCAACGATCGCGACCCTCAACGGTTTGAAGGCCATGGGCGTATGCGTGTCGGTGGACGACTTCGGGACGGGCTATTCGTCGCTGGCTTATCTCAAGCGCTTTCCGATCGATACGCTCAAGATCGACAAATCCTTTATGCGCGATGTCACGGTTGACAGCCACAATGCAGCGATCGTGCGAACCGTCATCGCTTTGGCCAAGAGCCTCGGCCTGGAGTCGATTGCCGAGGGAGTAGAGACGGGCGAGCAGGTGACTTTCCTGCGCGCCGAAGGCTGCGATCGTCTGCAAGGCTACTATTTCAGCAAACCGCTGCCTGCGCCTGCCTTGTCGGAGTTCGTGCGTCGCTCACCTCGTCTGGAATGACGGTTTCCTTGTTAAATCATACTGCTAGGTCATATTCGGGCGGCTCGATCCGGCTTGACTCGCTGTCGTCTCCCCGCCCCGACGGGCGGTTTTCGGAGCAATCGCGGCTTACGTGATGTAGGAAAAAAGCCGACATGCCGTCGGCTGCAGTTGCCGCGTATTTTCGGAAGATCACCGATTAAGGTCTCCCGTTCCTTGGCGCACACTCCAGTCCGTGCCATCAATCACGAATCAACGAAACGGATCGGAAACGGAGACTCAAATGGACAACGCACAACTGCTCAACGACATCCGCGAGACGAATCTCACCTATCTTCTGCTCGCGCAGCGCATGATCAAGGAAGACAAGGCGGCCGCTCTGTTCCGGCTCGGGATCGGCAAAGAAGCGGCCGAGTTGATCGAGTGCCTCACGCCGGCCCAGCTGATCAAGATCGCCGCGGGCAACATGCTTCTGTGCCGATTCCGCTTCGACAACCGCGTTCTGGGCGACATGCTCAGCGGCTATGTCAAAGACAAGATCATGGCGTCCTCGCACGCCGCAGTGCTTATGGCCGGCCAAGACGCCGAGCCATTGGCCGCCTGAGCAGGAGAAGCATCATGGCCGGCAAGAGCCTCGTATCGGAAGCACGACAGACCCAACTGGCGATCGATCTGATTCAGCATGGAGCGCGCCTGCAGTTGCTTGAGGCCGAGACGACGCTCTCGCGCGAACGCTTGCTCAAGCTGTACAAGGAAGTGCGAGGCGTCTCACCGCCCAAGGGGATGTTGCCCTTTTCGACCGACTGGTTCATCAGCTGGCAACCCAATATCCACGCTTCGTTGTTCATCGACATCCATCGTTATCTCGTGACGTACGCTCAGATCAACGGCATCGAGGCGACGCTCAAGGCGTTCAAGCTCTACCTGGAGCACTGCCAGGCCAATCAGACGGAGCCGGCGTTGTCGTTGACCCGCGCCTGGAGTCTGGTGCGCTTCGTCGATGCCAAGTTGCTGCAGACCACGCCCTGCACGCGCTGCGGCGGCCACTTCATCGTCCACTCACTGGAACTCTACAACAATTTCGTGTGCGGGCTGTGCCGAGTCCCTTCCCGCGCCGGCAAGACCAAGAAGGCGGCCGAAGAGGCGCGTGCCGCCGAGCTTTCTAAAGCGGCCTGAGTCCGACGGATCTGCCTGGCTCCTCGCGCATTGGGCCGCGGGGAGCTGCGCGCATCGCCGCGCGTATTTGCATGCCCCCCCGCTGGCGTTGCGTCTCCAGCAACCGAGTAAAGTTTCACGCCTCCGCGGTCGTAAATCCTCCAGCATAGTCGCGCATCGTTCGAACCGCACCCCTCGCGGACTTGTTCCGCAGTCGGCGCATCGGCCTGGATCCTCCGTATGCTGGTAATCGTAGGTTACTTGATCGTCATTTTCTCGGTCTTTGGCGGCTTCGCCTTGGCCGGGGGCCATCTCGCCACGCTGTTTCAGCCCGTCGAACTGCTGATGATCGGCGGCGGCGCGGTCGGCGCGTTCTTCGTCGGTAACACCAGCAAGGCATTGAAGGCGACGATGAAGGCGCTGCCCTCGGTCTTGAAGAGCTCGGCCTACACCAAAGACATGTACATGGAGCTGATGGCGCTGCTGTACGACATCCTTGCGAAAATACGCAAGGAAGGCCTGATGGCGATCGAGGGCGACATCGAAAAGCCCGATGAAAGCCCGATTTTCACGAAGTACCCGAAGGTGTTGGCGGATCACCATATCGTCGAGTTCATGACCGACTACCTGCGTCTCATGGTCGCCGGCAATCTGAACGCCTTCGAGATCGAGAATCTGATGGACAACGAGATCGAGACCCACCACCAAGAGGGCGAGATTCCGGTCCATTGTGTCGCCAAGCTCGGCGATGGTTTGCCTGCCTTCGGTATCGTGGCTGCCGTCATGGGCGTGGTGCACACGATGGAGTCGGTCGGCATTCCGCCTGCCGAACTGGGCAAGCTGATCGCCGTTGCACTGGTCGGAACCTTCCTGGGGATTTTGCTTGCTTACGGTTTCGTCAGTCCGCTGTCCAGCGTCCTGGAGCAGAAGCTGCATGAATCGAGCAAAATGTTTCAGACGGTGAAGGTGACGTTGCTCGCGAGCTTGAACGGCTACGCACCTGCGCTGGCCGTCGAGTTCGGTCGCAAGGTGCTCTACTCGACCGAGCGGCCGAGCTTCAGCGAACTGGAGGCCCATGTGAAGCAGAAGGGCAAGTAGCCGGTCATGCCATCGGATGAGTCACAACGCCCGATAATCGTCCGCCGCGTCAAGAAAGTGGCCGGCGGGCACCACGGCGGCGCATGGAAGATCGCCTACGCGGACTTCGTGACCGCCATGATGGCCTTCTTTCTTCTCATGTGGCTGCTGGGCTCGACCTCGCAGGGCGATCTGAAGGGTATCGCCGACTACTTTTCGACACCGTTGAAGGTGGCTCTCTCGGGCGGATCGGGCAGCGGTGACTCCTCGCACATCATCAAGGGGGGCGGCCGGGATCTCACTCGTCTGGAAGGGCAGGTGAAGAACGGGGACATAGAGGCGGCCCGACGCACGGTGAACCTCAAGGCGGCGCAGCAAGAGCTCGCTCGCGTCGAGAAGCAGAAGTTGTCGGAACTCCAGGGACGACTGGTGGATCTGATCGAGGCGACACCCGCGCTCAAGCAGTTCAAGAGGCAGTTGCTCATCGACATCACGATGGACGGCTTGCGGATCCAGATCGTCGACGAGCAGAACCGACCGATGTTCGCGATCGGCAGTGCGACACTGCAGCCCTATACACGGGACATACTGCGCGAGATCGCCAAGGTGCTCAACGATGTGCCGTACCGGCTGAGCATCTCCGGTCATACCGATGCGAATCAATACTCTGGCGGGGAGCGGGGTTACTCGAATTGGGAGCTGTCGGCTGACCGTGCCAACGCCTCTCGGCGGGAACTTATGGCCGGCGGCTTGGACGAGAAGAAGATTGCGAGGGTCATCGGGCTGTCGTCCTCGGTGCTGTTCGATCCGGAGAATCCGCGCGGCGCGATCAATCGGCGCATCAGTATCGTCGTCATGAACAAGCGGGCCGAGGAAGCGGCGACACGCTCTTCAGTGAGCGTGACCATCGAGAAAGCATCAGACCTATCGACGGATATGGTCAACAGCGAGGATAAGTCGAATGACAAGGGCGCTGTGCAGTGAGCGGCTGACGCCCTCGGCGCAGGCGGGCATCGTTCAACTCGCTGCCACGGCGTTGGCGCTGATACCCGTGTCCGTGGGCCTGGACATTACCGTCGCCCAGTGGTCGGTGGTGCAGGGGGCGATTGCGCTTCGCATCGCCACGCTCGCCGGGGCGGAGAGGTGGTGGCTGCCGCTGCATCTGCTGTTCGCCCCGGCGGTGGTCTGGGCGCATGGATTTGCGTTGGCGCCGCAGTGGTGGGCGGGCGCCTTCGTCGCACTCATGATCGTTTTCGGCAGCACGTTCCGCACTCAGGTGCCGCTTTTCCTGACCGCCCGTCAGGTCCGTGAGCACTTGGGCGTGCTTCTGCCGCAAGACAAGAGCATTCGCTTCGTCGACCTCGGCTGCGGCCTGGGCACCGTAATTGCCGGCCTCAAGAAAACGAGGCCGGAATGCGAATTTCACGGCGTGGAGCTGGCGCCCTTGCCCTTCGTGGTTAGCCGCCTGCATGCAGGCGCAGTGGGGTGTGAGGTGAGTCGACGCGACCTGATGTCGGTGGATCTTTCCCGCTATGACGTCGTCTACGCGTTCCTGTCGCCGGCGCCGATGCCGGATCTTTGGGCGAAAGCGAGGAACGAAATGCGGTCGGGCAGTCTATTCATCAGTTTGGCGTTCGCGGTTCCGGGCGTCGAGCCTGATCAGGTCATTCGCGTATCGGGAAGCGACCGCCATACTCTGTTCGTATGGAGAATGTAGCGAGCCGAACCATGGAATCCGCACAGATCGATCCGCAGGGGCTGGCGGAACTGTTGGCGTCGGTGGAGGCGGGAGTCCCCGTCCTGCAAGCCACGGCGCTCGAACTCCAGCGCCTGGAGCGGGACCAGGATCGGATCACCGGCAATGCGCTGTCGGCCGCAATCTTGATCGACCCCTTGATGACTTTGCGGGTATTGCGCTTCTTGCAGAGTCATCGCACCCGTAGCCAGAGGGTGGACATCACCACGATGGCGCACGCGATCATGATGCTCGGACAAGCCCGGTTCTTTCGGGAGTTCGCCGAGTTGCCCGTCCTGGAAGCCACGCTGCGGCCTTATCCCGCGGCGTTGGAGAATATTCGTGCGGCCATGAGTCGGACTCGGCTGGCTGCGCTTTTCGCTCGCGACTGGGCAGTGCAGCGGCATGATCTGGATCCCGAGGAAGTCATGGTGGCGACTCTGGTCCACGATGTCGCCGATCTTCTGATTCTTCTGCGGTGGCCCGATGGGAGAGCAATGCAAGCGCCGATGGCCTCGGCGGAACTGCGTGCGCGCCTGTTCGATGGTCTCGGCCTGCCCGGGTTGATCAGAGACCTTGCTCAGGACGGTCAACGCGAAGAGCCCCGGGTTCTCAACGTCCGTTATGCCTGCGATCTGGCTGCCCATTGCACGACCGGCTGGCACGATCCGGCCATCGCCACCGACCTGGCCCATGTGCAGCGCCTGCTGCACATATCGCCGCCCGAATTGTGGCTCCGCGTCAGGCGCGTCGTGTTGCAGGCTGCACGAGAATGGACGTTCTACGGCGTGAGGCCGGCCGCGAGTTACCTGCCCATGCTGCCGGCTGATCCGTTGCCCGCCATTGGCAACCCGAACGTCGATTGCTAGACCTCTGTAGACAGAGCAAGCACTCACATAGATCGGTGGGTCACGGACCTTGGCGCGCCCAAGACGCGGGCTGACCTCGAGTGCCGAGGTGAGTGCGCCGTCCGTCGCTCGGGCCCATGCACGCCGCCGGCGTATGCCGGGGTCAAAATATACCCGCTTAACCTGCGCCTTATCGTCCCTTTGACTCGTTGTCTCGAGTTCCATAATCGGTTTCGAAATTGGAGCCGGGAATGGCCGAGGACTCAGATCTAGAACGCACGGAAGCGCCCTCACAGCGACGCCTAGAGCAGGCGCGCGAAGAGGGACAGGTGGCTCGCTCGCGCGAACTCAACACGTTTACTTTGTTGGGGGCGGCCGGGATTGGGCTCTGGCTGGCTGCCGACGGACTGAGAGATTCGTTCGCACGACTGCTGCGTACCGCGTTGAGCCTGCCCGCCTCGCTCATTGCCGATACGGGAGCGATGATGCGGACTTTCGAATCCCTTGCCATGGAAGCCGCGATCGCGATCGCGCCCCTGCTCGGGGTCATTTTCGTCGTTGCTCTCGTCTCTCCGATGCTCCTGTCGGGTTGGCTGGTTTCGGGCAAGGCGTTCAGCCCCAAGTTCTCCCGATTGAACCCGATCAAGGGCCTCTCCAACATCTTTTCCAAGACGGGTCTCGCGGAACTCGGAAAAGCGATCGGCAAGGTCATCCTGATCATGGGCGTGGCCGCTTGGGTCACCTGGGGTCAAGTCGAGGCCACCATGGGGCTTGTCATCGAGCCGCTGCCCGCGGCCATCGTCCACGGAGCCCGAATCATGGGCGTTTGCTTCCTGGCGGTGGTGGGCTCGCTGGCACTGATCGCTGCCATCGATGTGCCGTTCCAGATCTGGCATCACCACTCGCAACTGAAGATGACTCGCGAGGACTTGCGCCAGGAGGCGAAAGAGCAGGAGGGCGACCCTCAAGTCAAGGCGCAGATTCGCAGTCAACAACGCGAAATGGCCCGCAAGCGCATGATGGACGCGGTGCCGAAAGCCGACGTGGTAATCGTCAACCCGACTCGCTATGCCGTCGCACTGCGCTACGACGAATCGAAGATGCGTGCGCCACGCGTGGTGGCCAAGGGCATGCATCTGATCGCAGGCAATATCCGCGAACTGGCCGAAACCCATCGGGTGCCCATCCTGACTGCGCCCCCGCTGGCGCGTGCCCTATACCGTCATGCGGATGTAGGCGACGAGGTGCCGGCGGCTCTCTACGCGGCCGTAGCCGAGGTGCTTGCCTGGGTGTTCCAGCTTCGCCGCCATGCCACCTACGGGGGCAACGCACCAATCGTTCCGGCGTCGATTGAAGTGCCGGCGGGACTCGATCCTGAAGAGGTGGCGGCCTCATGAGTCAAGCCGTGGTCCTCGGTGCGCTGTTCGATCGGCGCAACTTCATGAGCCTGGGCGGGCCGGTGCTCATCGTCATGGTGCTCGCCATGATGGTGCTGCCGCTACCCCCGTTTCTGCTCGACGTGCTGTTCACTTTCAATATCGCAGTATCGATTCTGGTGCTGCTCGTCGCCGTGAACACACGGCAACCGCTGGAGTTCGCCGTGTTTCCCACGGTGCTGCTCGTCACCACGCTGTTGCGGCTCTCCCTGAACATTGCTTCTACGCGCGTGGTGCTGCTCGAAGGGCACACGGGCCCGGATGCCGCCGGAAAAGTCATCGAAGCATTCGGTCACTTTCTGGTGGGCGGCAATTACACCGTGGGTGTGACCGTGTTCATCATCATGGTGGTGATCAACTTCGTCGTGATTACCAAGGGTGCCGGGCGCATCGCCGAGGTCACCGCGCGCTTCACCCTGGACGCGATGCCCGGCAAGCAGATGGCCATCGACGCCGACCTCAATGCCGGCTTGATCGGTGAAGACGAGGCACGCAAGCGCCGGGCGAACATCGCCCAGGAGGCCGATTTCTACGGCTCCATGGATGGTGCATCCAAGTTCGTTCGTGGCGATGCGATCGCCGGCATTCTCATCCTGATCATCAACATCCTGGGCGGACTGATCGTCGGTGTGGCCCAGCACGACCTCGACTTCTCTGCGGCCGGGCGCCTTTATACGCTGCTGGCCATCGGCGACGGTCTGGTGGCGCAGATTCCCGCGCTGGTGATTTCCACGGCGGCCGGTCTGGTGGTGAGCAGGGTCGGGACCGATCAAGACATCTCCGAGCAGTTCGTCGGACAGATGCTCGGCAGCCCGCAGCCGCTTGTGTTGACGGCTGGCATCATCGTGATCATGGGCCTGATTCCGGGAATGCCGAATCTGGCGTTCCTGAGTCTCGCCGCGATCATTCTCGGCATGGCGTGGATGCTCAAGCAGCGCATTGTCCGTGAAGCGCAGGCTCCGGCAGCCCCGGCTGAAGCGCCCGCGGCGCCCGCCGAGAGCACCGATGTCAGCTGGGACGACGTCGTGCCGGTGGACGTGCTCGCGCTGGAAGTGGGGTATCGCCTGATTCCGATGGTCGACCGGGCGCAGGACGGTGAACTGCTCAAGCGCATCAAGGCGATTCGGAAAAAGTTCGCGCAGGAAGCAGGGTTCCTCTCGCCCGCAGTCCACATCCGCGACAATCTTGAATTGCGGCCCAATGCCTATCGCATACTGCTCAAGGGTGTGGAAGTCGGGCGCGGCGACGCTCATCCGGCCATGATGCTGGCGATCAATCCAGGCCGGGTGACTGCCGAGATTCAGGGTCTGCGCACTCAAGATCCTGCCTTCTCGCTGCCGGCGGTCTGGATCGACCTGGATCAGCGCGACAACGCACAAAATCTCGGCTACACCGTGGTGGATACGGCCACCGTCATTGCGACCCACCTGCATCACCTCATGCAAAAGCACTGTGCGGAGCTGCTCGGCCGCCAGGAAGTGCAGGAACTGATGGAGCGGTTGAGCAAGGATTCGCCGAAGCTCGTCGAAGACACGATTCCCAAGGCCGTGCCCGTCGGCGTTCTGCAGAAGGTGCTCCAGAACCTGCTCGACGAGAGCGTGCCGGTCCGGGACACGCGCTCGATCGTCGAGGCGCTGGCCGAACATGCGGGGCGTACCCAGGATCCGTCGGAACTCACGCAAGTGGTGCGCGTCGCGCTCGGGCGATCGATCGTTCAGACGCTGTTCCCGGGCACTCAGGAGATGACCGTCATCGCCCTGGATCCCGCCCTCGAACGGCTGTTGATGCAGGCGGTCGGCAGCGGCGACGCGGCGGCGATCGAGCCGGCGCTGGCAGAGTCGCTCTCGGGCCAAGCCAAGGCAAGCGCGGACGAGCAGGAAGCGGTCGGATTGCCTCCGGTGTTGCTCGTGCCCGCGCCGTTGCGTCTGCTGCTGTCGCGCTTCCTTCGTCGCAGCGTGCCTGCGTTGCGCGTTCTTTCCCATTCCGAAGTGCCCGATAGCAAGGGCATCCGTGTCAGTGCAGTGCTCGGAGCTCGATGATGAAACCACGCAAGTTCGTTGGCGCCAATTCCCGTGAAGTGCTCAAGCAGGTGCGTGAAGTGCTCGGGCCCGACGCATTGATCGTGTCGAATGCCAAGGTGCCGGCCGGTATCGAGGTGATCGCCTTGCCTGGCGGCTCCTTGCACGATCTGGTCGCCGGCGCCGAGAGCGAGGACACCGGACCGCCGCCGGTCTACAGCGCGCCGACACCGCGCCCGCAGGCGAATAGGGAGGCGCGCAGAGGCGAGGCTGTCGAGCGGCAGCCGTCGGTGCAGGAGGCGCGTGCAGCCGAGGTGCCCCTGCGCGAGATGATCGCTCGCGACGAGTTGCTGCGTGAGCGACCCGCGCGGGACGCCGCATTGGGACATGGTGCGCCAGCGCCACAGGCGCGTCGTGCCGATCCGCCGCCCGTCGCGTCACGCGAGCCCTCCCAGCGCCAGGCGCCGCCCGAGGTGAGCCCCGTGGCTCACGCCTACGTGGCTGACCAGCCCACTGAGCGGCAACAGCGCGAACAGGTCAGCGATGCGATGGTCCATGGCATGCTCTCTGAATTGCGCAGCATGCGCGCGGTGTTGGAGCAGCGGCTCTTCGGGCTGGCCTGGACGGATCTGTCGCGGCGCGACCCGGCCAAGGTGTCCGCGCTGCAGACCTTGCTGACGGCGGGTTTCAGCGGCGATCTCGCTCGGCGCCTGACCGAACCGATGCCCGATGCCGTGGACGAGCAGGAGGGGCAGCGCTGGCTCGTCTCCGAGATCAATCGCAATCTGCTGACGGCCGGGGCGGACAACGACATCGTCGAACGCGGAGGCGTCTACGCGATCGTGGGCCCCACGGGGGTCGGCAAAACGACCACTACGGCGAAACTCGCCGCACGGGGCGTGGTGCGCCACGGCGCCGATCGGGTCGCATTGCTCACGACCGACACCTACCGGATCGGTGCGCACGAGCAACTGCGCATCTACGGGCGCATTCTCGGTGTGACGACCAGCGTGGTGCGCGACGCTGCAGAACTGAAGAGCACGCTCGCGGAATTGCGCGGCAAGCACATGGTCCTCATCGATACGATCGGGATGAGCCAGCGCGACAAGATGGTGGCCGAGCAGGTCAGCGCGCTCGCCCGCTGCGGCGGCAACGTCAAGCGGCTTCTTCTGCTCAATGCGACTTGCAATGGCGACACGCTGGAAGACGTCGTGCGCTGCTATGAGCCTGGGAGCATCGACGGCTGCATTCTGACCAAGCTGGACGAGGCGCAATCGATCGGTGCGGCGATGGATGTCATCGTGCGCAATCGCCTGGCTCTTCATTTCGTAGCCAATGGCCAGCGCGTGCCCGAAGACTTGCACGTACCGAACCGGCAATACCTGATCCACCGAGCGCTGCGTGCAGTATCGGCAGGTTCAGTTTTCGGCTTGGCCTCGGAGGAGTTTCCCCTGGTGCTGAGCGCCAGCCGCGAAACGGCCCGTCCCGAGTTCTCTGGTGCGCCCGCGCCACGCGCAGGAGCCTATCTTGGTTGATCGCGGCGCGGACCAGGCAGACGGCTTGCGCCGCATGTTCGGCGGCATGCGGCCGCGGGTTCTCGATATCGTGGCTGGGGAAGCCGGCGTGGGCCGCGCCTCGCTGGTAGTCAATCTCGGCGCTGCGCTCGCCAAGGTGGGGCGTGACACCTTGCTGGTCGATTACGTCGAGCGGCCCGCCACATCTCGCATCTTGCGCTACCTCGGCATGCCGAAGAATTCGACCGCCATCCATGCGGTGCCGACAGCCAGTCGCGTTTCCGGCTTCGAGGGATGCGCCGCACTGGAGATGTCTCGGGGACAATGGCTGCAAGTCGGGCCCCTGGCCGCAAGCGGTATTGCCGCGATGGCATCGCCATCGCGCGAGGCGGCCTCGCATGACTGGATTCTCGTCAGCGGCGCGAACGACGACGCTGTCGTCGTGTCGGACGACGGCTGGCGCGAGGTGGTGGTGGTCTTGTCCAAGGCGCCCTCGTCGATCACCCAGGCCTACGCGCTCATCAAGCGTATCTGCGCGCGTGATCGTCGTTGCCGCTTCCATGTTGTCGTCAATCGTGTCCAGTCGCACGAGGCGGCGTCGCGAACGTTCCAGAACATGGCGCAGGTCGCGCATGGCTATCTCGAGGTGAAGCTTGCGCTGATCGGCTTCATCCCCGTCGACTCGTCGATCGAGCGCGCGGCCGCGCACGGCTGCAGCGTGCTCGAATTCGACCCCTTATCCGCGGCTGCAAAGGCATACACCCGGCTCGCCGACGTCGTCGGCAGCTGGGCGAAGCCAGGGCCGATGCACGCGGACCCGCAGTTGAGCACTCCCGTCGCCGTAGGCGCGTTATGACGCCAGACGACCTTTCCAGAAATCTGACTACGCATTCGATTCGAGGACACAGATGAAAGCGCAAGCCGCCCGAACTGTAGCGAACTACGCAAAAAATGGATTCATGGACCCCGATGAGTGCGTCGTCAAGTATGCCCCTCTGGTGAAGCGCATCGCGCATCACATGATGGCGACGCTGCCGCCCTCGGTCCATGTCGACGACATGATTCAATCCGGCATGCTCGGCCTGATCGACGCCGCCAAGCGGTATCAGGAGTCGCAGGGGGCGCAGTTCGAGACCTACGCTGTGCAGCGCATTCGCGGGGCGATGCTCGACAGCCTGCGCCAGTCGGACTGGCTGCCGCGCGGGCTGCGCAAGAACCTGCGCAAGATCGAAGGCGCGATCGCGAAGCTCGAGCAGCAGAATGGGCGCCCGCCCAGCGAGGCTGAGCTGGCCGACTCGCTCGGGGTGCCTCTGCCCGAGTATCAGCAGATGCTCCAGGACGCACGAGGTCATCAACTCGTCTATTACGAGGATTTTCGGGCGGGCGAGGACGAAGACGTGCTCGACCGGCACTTCGCCGACTGGACCGAGGAGCCCTTGGAGCGTTTGCTCGACGAGCGCATGCGCACGGCGCTGATCAAGGCGATCGAGGATCTGCCCGAGCGCGAGCAGAAGGTGATGGCGCTCTATTACCAGGAAGAGCTGAATCTGCGCGAGATCGGCGAGATTCTGGGTGTCTCGGAATCGCGCGTCTGTCAGTTGCACGGGCAGGCAGTCTCCCGCTTGCGTTCGCGATTGCGCGAGAAGGTTTGATCGAGGCGGGTCTTTCGACGCGACGCTCAAGCGCCCCTTTGCGGGCAGCCCGATCGCGATTACCATGCCGCGACCAGCAACGAAGGAGGGAGCCATGGGATCGAACAACAAGGTCGCCGTCGTCACCGGCGCAGGGTCGGGCATTGGCCGAGCCAGCGCGTTGGCGTTGCTCGAGGCGGGATATTGCGTGGCGCTGGCCGGACGGCGCAAAGAGGCGCTCGACGAAACCGCGGCGCTCGGAAAATGCGCCGACCGGATCCTTGCGATGCCTACCGACGTCGGCAAGCCGGATGACGTCAAAGCGCTGTTCCAGGCCACCGTGAAGCGCTTCGGTCGCGTCGATGTGCTCTTCAATAACGCCGGCGCCAACGCGCCCGGGATCCTCTTCGAGGATCTCTCCTACGAGAAATGGCAGTCCGTGGTGGACGCCAACTTGACCGGCTCGTTTCTCTGCGCCCAGGCGGCCTTCCGCATCATGAAGGACCAGTCGCCGCGTGGCGGGCGCATCATCAACAACGGTTCGATCTCCGCGCATGCGCCGCGGCCCGATTCTGCGCCCTATACCGCCACCAAGCATGCGATCACGGGCCTTACCAAGACCATCTCGCTCGACGGACGCAAATACGACATCGCGTGCAGCCAGATCGATGTCGGCAACGCGATGACCGAACTGGCTGCGCGCATGTCCCGCGGGGTCAAGCAGGCCAATGGCGAGATCGCGGTCGAAGCCATGATGGACGTGAACCGGGTGGCGGAGGCGGTGGTCTACATGGCCGCCTTGCCGCTCGACACCAACATTCAGTTCATGACCATCATGGCGACCAAGATGCCGTTCGTCGGTCGGGGGTGAGCGCGCGCCCCGATCAGCGGCAAGCGAGCGAGTGGGATTCGAGCGCACAGAGCGGCCGAGGCGCGCGCATCGCAGCCCGTTTGCGCGATCGCCATCCGATCAGGCCCAGTCCGGTGGCGAACAAGGCATAGCTTGCAGGTTCCGGAACCGGCGCGATGCCAAAGTGGGTCAGGTCGGGCGCAAGGGCCGCGAAATCGCCGGTCGCATGCGACCTCCACTCGGTAGCGTCGGCGATCAGCCCGGCGTAGGCGCCGAACGAGGCGAGCCCCAAGCGTGGACCGATGTACTCGGCGAAATCGGCGCCGTTGCCCACCGCAACGGCATTGATGCCCGCGGCCAGCCCTGTGTCGGCAAGTGTGCTGCCGGCGAATCCTTCGCTCGATATGGCGGTGAGAAATTGGGTGGGGGCGCCAGAGGCGTCGCCGGAGTAGGCGAAGAGCGTGTCTCCCGAGGCGCTGAACCCTGGCGTACCGCTGCGGAAGATGCCGAAAGCTCCGATCGAAGCTGCCCGACTGGCCTGATCGATCTGGCTGAAGCGCACCACTGTTCCCGGGGTGATCGCTTGTGCGCCCGTGACCCATACGAACGTGTTCTCGCCGGTGTTGAAGCTGCCGACGCCGGGGGCGCCGCCGCTCCACTCGTTGTCGCTGAAGTAAAGGGTGGTATAGGGTGCGACTTCTCGCAGTGCGGTCAGCGCGAAGCCATCCTCGTCGGCGTTGAAGGCCGTGAAGGCGAGATCGCCGGGCTGCAGTGCTGCTTGAGCGGTGCCTGCAAACAGAAGGCATGCGGTGATACAAGCTTGAATCTTCATTCGGGTTCTCCTGATGAGTTGCCGGCCCGTGCTGCTGGCATCGATCGGGCCGGATGGGAGAACGATAAGCATGGGGCGGGTGGCTTTGAATACGTCGGAGCGCCTAGCCGGAACGGATGCTTGCCTTTCGGTTCGAGGATGGTCGCGCCGCTGCGCACAGGGCGTGGGCGCTGCGCGAGATCGGGATAAGTCCTTGGTTCGAAGTACGGCCTAGGCGTCCCGGTCGGTCGGGCGATCCTCAGCGTCGCGCGGCGCTCTTGCCGCGCTTGATGCGAGTGAACAACGAAAGAACATAGGGCCGCAGTCCGACGACCAGACCGATGGCATCGCGCTCGCTCGGGTTCAATGCAGCATCGATCCGCGCCAGCTCGTTGAACTCCTGTACCAGTTTCTCGAGCTTGCGCCGCATGACCTCTCGGGATGCATGCGAAAGCTCCTTGGCCTCGAAGCGCAGGGTCTCGCCCTGCGAGGTGAAGGGGGCGCCGAAGAACTCGTCGAGCACCTGTTGCTGGTACGCCTTTCGGATCGGGCCTTCCCGCCGCCAGCTAACGTGTCTGGCGGTGCGCAGCCGAATCTGATCGCCCGGGCGCAGATCGATCAGGCGCAACCGATCGAGCTCGGCCGTGAGCTTGATGCATTGCGCACGCGAAACATCGTACTCGGCGATGATCTGCGCCGTGTCCCAGCCGCTGAGCAGCAGATGGAATACGAGCAGCAGCCGCGGGTTGTCGGCCAGCGCCTGCTCTTGGGTCGAGGACAGCTCGGCGATGGCCGATGCGTCGTTGTGAGCCAGCCGCGCCAGCTCGAACATATCCATGTCGAGGAGGCGGCAGATCTGTTCGATACGGTCGAGCGTGAAGCTCCCTGTCGAAAAGAGCCGCTTCACGCTCGCTTCACTCAAACCGAGCTGACCGGACAACTTGCCATAGGTAATCCCGCGCGACTTCAGGCAGCGCTTGAGCGCATTGATGATCTCGTTGACGCCTGTCAACTGCGGGTCTCCATGCGGTTGTGTTCGGTCGGATTCAATCAACTCGGTGCGCGGGGGCGTCGACCCATAGTAGCGTAATACGCTACCACGAAAAAAAGTATTGCATTGGTCTGACAGGCAGAATTAAAGTTCAGACACCCAGAACCTGGTACGAGGTCAGTGAGGCGAGGACTGCAGCGATGAAGTCGATCCCAGGCGATTCAGCAGCGCAACCCCCAGCGATCCTCGATGCTCCGCAGCGTCATGCGAATCGTGCCGGCGACGATATTCACCCCAGCGACATGTTGGGTGCATTGTTTCTCGCCATCGCTCTCGGGGTGACTGCGTTGGGCCTGTGGCTCTCTGGCAGGGATGCCGTGTTGCCGTGGATCGCAGGTCAGGCGCTGCTGGCCGTTGCCCTGCTGCAGTGGTTCATCCTGCTGCACGAGGCGGGGCACCTGAGTCTGTTTCGGACACGCGGATTCAACTTGGCCGTGGGGCATCTCGCCGGTTGCCTGGCCTTGATTCCTTTCGCAAGCTGGCGGCGAGTGCACGGCTTGCATCATGTCTGGACCGGCTGGCAGGACAAGGATCCCACGACTGCCGCGCTCACTCCCAGGAAACGAGGGCGGCTGCAGCTCGCGGCCGTCGACGTCGCATGGCGGCTGGGCCTTCCGCTTTTCTCGATCGTCTACAGGCTGAGCAACTACTGGAACATTCCCCGGTTGTTCCGGCTTTTTCCGTCGCCCACGCAGCGACGCGCGATCGCGCTCAACGCGCTCGCCTTGCTTGGGTCGTATGTCGGCGCAGCATGGCTGCTCGGCTGGGAAGCGCTGCTCCAATTTTCGGGTTTGGCGATCGCAGCGAGCCTGGCGTTGCAGGATCCGCTCATTCTCAGTCAGCATACGCACATCCCGCAGCCGGTGAGCGGCGGTCGGCGCGTCGAGCCTCTCTGTGGTGAGGCGCAGCAGCGCTATACGCGTTCGCTGCGCTTTCCGCGCTGGTTCGCCCATTGGGTGCTCCTCAACTTCAACGCTCACGAGCTGCACCATCGGTTCGTCAGCGTGCCCGGGTATCGTTTGTGCCTGCTGTCGCAGGAGCAGCCGAACGAGGTGCACTGGTGGACATGGCTGCGTGCCGCGAAGCGTTTGCGGGGCTCGGTGTTCCTGTTCGGCAATCGTGGGCAGAGCGGATTCGATCTATGAGCATCGGATCGTCTGCTTCCGCGTCCGCCTTCTTCATCGTCGTGGCCATGAGCCTCGCCGGTCTCGCCCATGGCTTGTGGATGCGCAGTGCCGCCTCCCGGCGTTTCCGCATTCCGCTGGATGCCGGTTGCACCTGGCGCGGTCGACGCCTGTTGGGAGATCACAAGACCTGGCGCGGATTCATGGTCATCGTCCCCGCGTCGGGCCTTGCGTTCGCCCTGCTCGGCGCGCTGATCGAGATCGTCGGATCGGAGGCCGTACCGCTTTGGGGGCTGGGGCCCTCGGGGCTCGTCGTCCTCGGCGCCTGGGCGGGATTCTGCTTCATGGCAGGCGAACTGCCGAATTCCTTCTACAAACGGCGGCGCGATATCGCACCCGGCAGCGTACCGACGAGTGGCTGGGAGCGACGCTTCTGTCTGCTGGTGGACCGTTTCGATTCCACGCTGGCCTTGCTGATCGGAATGAGCCTCGTCGTCCCTCTGCACTGGATGACTTGGGTCTGGGTGCTGTTGCTCGGGCCGATCGTGCACTTCGGCTTCAGCGCCCTGCTCTATGTCCTTGGGGTGAAAGCGCGACTCGCATGAATCAACCAGTGTTGACTTGGGAAGGCGGGGCGAGTGCCCAGGACGAACGTTGGCTGTCGCTTGAATGCGCGACCGACGTGGCCGTCTGCGGCGGCAAGGCGGTCAACCTGGGGCGCATGCTGCGCGCGGGCCTGCCCGTTCCGGCCGGCGGCGTGCTGACGGTTCATGCGCTGGAGGAGTTTCTCCGTGAGACGGGGCTGCAGGCACGCATCGCCGCATTGAGTCCGATTCTGGCGCAGGCGGCTCCACCCGATCTGGCAGGGATCGAGGCCGACGTTCGTGGCTGGTTCGAGGCCGCCCCCATGCCGGAAGCCACCAAGACGCTAATCGCACGCGGCTTGCGCGAGTTGCCCCACGATGGATCACTCGTCGTGCGAAGTTCGGCCGTCGGCGAAGATGCGCGCGACGCCTCGTGCGCCGGCTTGATGGATTCCGTGCTCGGCGTGCGCGGCGCGGAAGCCATCGAATCTTCGCTCAAGCAGGTGTGGGCCTCGCGCTGGTCGGCTCGGGCCCTTGCCTACAAGCGAGGCGGCGCGCTCGGGCTGGGTGGTATCGCAGCGATCGTCCAGATCCAGATCGAGCCTCGCCTGGCTGGCGTACTCTTCACCCGAAGTCCCCAGGCGGGGCGCCCGGAGGAAATGCTTTGCGAGTACTGCGCGGGCCTGGCTGACAAGCTCGTTGCCGGCGAGATGGATCCGGCGCGAGTGCGAATCGAGCGGGGCGACCTGGCCTACTGCCGAGATGGCGGGGCGGACGACGTGCCGGAAATCGGCGCGGATGACATCGAGCGGCTCGGGACGGCGGCGTTGACCGCGGAGAAACTCTTCGGTCTTCCTCAGGATATCGAGTGGGCGCTCGATCGAGACGGAAGCGTCTGGCTGGTGCAGGCGCGCCCGATCACGACGCAAGCCGCCGCGACGAGCGGCCGCCGTCGTATCGTGTGGTCGAATGCCAACGTCAACGAAAACTTCCCCGATCCGATATCGCCGTTGCTCTACTCGGTGGTCGCGCCCGGATACACGAGCTACTTCACCAACCTCGGGCGAGCCTTCGGCCTGTCGACATCGCGGCTTGCTCGCATGCGTCCGGATCTTGCGTGCGTCGTTGGCGTACACGCAGGGCGCTTGTACTACAACCTGACCGCGATCCACGCCGTACTGCGACAGGCGCCGTTCGGCGAGCGCCTGGTGGCCTGGTTCGATGATTTCACTGGGGCCAGTGATCCGTCCTCCGAGACCGTATCCGGACAAAGCTTCATTGGCGGGCTTCGCGATGCCCTGGAGCTTGCTTGGGTCGGGGTTCGCACCACAGGCCAGTACGTGTTCATCGAGCGGCGGATTCGGTCGTTCGAGGCGCGTATCGACGCGTACGCCGCGCGGTCGGAGCCTGAGAGGCTCGCGGGTCTGGACTTGCTGGCCCTGCGCGATCTGCTACGCGATTTTCTCGATATCCGGCTGCGTGGCTGGACGAACGCCTCGCTCGCCGATACTGCTGCCATGGTGTGCTATGGCCTGCTCAAGGCGATCGTCGCCCGTGCACGCAGCGGTTCGGACACGACGGCGACCCATAACGACTTGCTCAAGGGCTTGTCCGGATTGAAGAGCGCCGAGCCGATCGACGAACTCTGGCGTCTGGCCCAGCAAGTTCGCAATGACCCGGGGCTCGCGGCGCTGTTTCGTGACAGCGATGCGCTGCGGATTCTGACGCGTCTGCGCTCGGAGCCTGCCTATGCCGCGTTCAATGGCCGGTTCGAGCGCTACGTCGCTGCTTGGGGGTTTCGCTGCTCGGGCGAACTCATGCTGACCGTGCCGAGCTTCCAGGAGCGCCCGGAGGATCTGCTGGAGATCGTGCGCAGCTACGCCGAGCAGCCCGACAGTGCGCTCGAAGCGAGGTTGGCCAAGCAGCGTGGGGAGCGGGAAGCAACGACAAAGGCCGTACTTGCGGCTGCTTCCAAGCGCCCGCTGTTTGCGCGCTTGCCGTGGCCGACGCTGGCGAGCGTCCTCGAGCCCATGCTGACGGCAACGCAGGGATCGATCGCTCTGCGAGAGCGCGCGCGCTTGAAGCAGGCGCTGCTGTACAACCGCCTGCGCCGCTTGGCTTTGGAGATCGGTGCGCGGCTAGCCAAGCGCGGGGCCTTCAGTGCGCAGGATGATGTGTTCTTCCTGACCCTCTCGGAGCTCGACGAGTTGCTATCCGGGTGCGCCATGTTTCCCGCAGAGGTGGATGCGTCGATTCGTCAGCGTCGAGAAGCCCATGCGCGCTTCACGGCGCTGACGCCCGCCGATGTTCTGATTGCCGAGGAAGGCGACTACCCGCGAACGACGAACGTCGCTCCTGTGCCGCATGAACACGGCGCCGGTCTGCGTGGGTCCAGTGTATGTGGCGGGGTGGCCACGGGGCGGGCGAAAGTCTTGACCAACGTGGCGCAGACGCGGGACCTGGCTCAAGGCGATGTCCTGGTGACACGCCAAACCGATCCCGGCTGGGCACCGGCCTTCGTGGCGATCGGCGCATTGGTGCTCGAGCGCGGCGGGATGTTGTCGCACGGCGCCATTCTGGCGCGCGAATACGGAATCCCGACGATCGTCGGTGTGGCGAACGCCACCGAGCGCATCGTGCACGGCAGTGTCGTCCGGGTGGATGGAGATCGTGGTGAAGTGCACTGTATGCCAAGTGCCTGACGCCCCTTGGCGCAGGCGAATAGCTCAATGCCGCCAGCTTCGCGCGCAGGCTTTCCGATGCTGATCGGTGAGTCAAGGTCGGCGCGGTTCCAGGCGGGCTGGGAAGGCATCCTGGCCTGGCGCTCGTCCCGCTTGCAAGGGGCTCGCTTCCTGCCGCTTGCCATGTTGATCGCATGGGCAGCGTGGCTGGGGGGCGATCGTGCGTACGGCCTCCCGGTGGTCATGCTGGTCGTCGCCTTCAGCCTCATTGCTCAGTTCAGGCTCTGGGACGATCTGGTCGATCGCGAACGGGATCGTGGAGCGCACCCCGAGCGAGTGCTTTCGGGTGCAAGCGACACGACCCCTTTCGTCGCCGCCGTATGGGGGCTGGGCGCGGTCAACGGGATTGCGCTCTACGCGCTCAGCGGCTGGGCGGCGCTGAGCGGTCTACTCGTCCTGCATGGTGCGCTCGAGCTGTGGTATCGGCATCGAGCATTACGCGACCTGATCCACGACCACGTGCTGCTGCTCAAGTATCCAGTCTTCGTCATGCTGCTGGGGAGCCCTGCGTCGAATTCGGGCTTGCTCGTTTCGACGAGTGTGCTCGTGTATGCCGCTCTGTGCGCCTTCGAACTTCTCGATCGCGGTGCGGGCAGCTGGGGGCGGCGCTGCGTGCTGGCGCTTCATTGCGTCGTGCTGACGGTGGCCGCATTCAAGGTGGGAGCCGAGTGGGTGGGTGGGGCAATCGCCGCCCTCCTGACCCTTGGGCTGGCGATCGTCTGGTGGCGTCACGGCCGCGGTCGGCCGTTGCGCGGCGGCACATATCTGCCCTTCGCAGTCGTCGCGATCATTCTGTTTCAGTTGTCCTGGGGAGCTTAGCGTGAAGCCTTTGCATGACGAACAAGCGTCAAGTGCGCGAGCCGGTGCGCCGTTGCGTTTCGATGCGGCGACGATGCCGAAAGCCATCGGATCGCAGGCCCGCGGGCAGCAGTTCGATCACAGTGAGCCTGTCTGCCAAGCAACGATGGAGCCTGCGGACTGCGTGCTTTGCGGGTCGACGCAAGCCTCGCATTTCATCGATGCCGAGGACGATCTGACCGGCAAGCCAGGGCGCTTCCGCTTCGTGCAGTGTGATCGCTGCGCGCTCGTCTATCAGAGCCCGCGCATTCCAGCGGCCGATATCGCCGCCTGGTACGACGACGAGTACATCGCGCACCGCAAGAAGACCGACTTCGGTCCGTTCACCGGGCTCTACCACTGGGCGATGGATCGACATGACCGACGCAAGCTCGCGCTCGCGCGCCGCTACGTCGATCTGCATCCGGAGAGCCGAGTGCTCGATCTCGGCTGCGGGGCGGGCACCTTCCTGGCCAAGGTGGCGCAGGAAACGGGGGCGAGTGCCACGGGCGTCGACTTCAAGGATCTTTCGCATCTGCCCTGGATGCGCGAGATCGAGTTTCGCTGCGGACGGCCCCAAGACCAGGCCTTTCCTGCCGGCGGCTTCGACTTGATCACGCTGTGGCATTTCCTGGAGCACGACTACGAGCCGCAGCGCACTCTGGCGCAGGCGCGCGAGTGGCTCGCACCGCAGGGGCGCATGGTGATCGAAGTGCCGCGGCTCGACAGCGTCAGCTTCAAGCTCTTCGGCGATCGCTGGCCGGGCTTGCAGGCACCTCAACATACCGCCGTCTACAGCCGTGAAACCCTTTGCGCGCTCGTGTCTCGCGCCGGTTTGCGCATCGTCGAATGGCTGCCCTGGGGCGCCTTCCCCGCTTACTTCTACCTGTTCGCAGGGACGGCGTTCAAGCTGCTCCGTGGGCGCGGGTTGAATCTCTCCCGAGCGGTCTATCCGTACTTCATCGGCGAGTTGCTGCTGTCGCCGTTGCTCGTGTTCGAGAAACGGCTCAATCTCGCCATGCAGACTGTGGTCGTCGAGCGCGTGGAGCAGTCATGAACACGGCGACCATCGAGATGCCGTGGCGGGAACTGCGCCATCGGTTGCGGCTTGCAGCGCAGGTACTCGCCAGCCTGGTCGTGATGACGGCAGGTGCTTGCGCAATGCTGGTCGTGGCCACGCTGACGGGATTTCGCCTGCGACGCTTCTACAGCGAGCGCATGGCGGCGGCGCTCGGACGCATCCTGCTGGCGATCTTCGGCGTGAGCTTCGTGGTGCATCGGCCCGGCCCTTGGCCGAGCGGACAAGTCGTCTACATCTCGAATCACACCTCCACCATCGACATGTTCGTGCTCATTGCGCTGGGGTTGCCGAATGCGAGATTCTTTCTGTCCGGCTTTCTGCGCAAGCTGATTCCGCTGGGCATGATCGGCTACCTCATCGGCATCTTTTGGACCGTGCCGCAGGAGCGCCCGCACGATAGGCGACGCATCTTCCAACGCGCATCGAGGGTTCTCGCCCGCAGCGGCGAGTCGGTCTACCTGAGTCCGGAAGGCGAACGTGTCACCACAGGCCGCATCGGGCACTTTAACAAGGGTGCCTTTCATCTGGCGACTGCGTTGCGGGCACCGATCGTGCCCATGTTCATCCGCATTCCGCGCGAGATCGATCCGGGCAAAGGCCTGGGCGCGAGGCCCGGCACGGTCCATGTCCATGTAGGGTCGGCAATCGACACGTCCGCATGGCGCGTGGACGACGTGGAAAGCAATCGAGACCGGATGCGAGCCTGCTACGAGCAGTGGCAAGCCGAGCTGAATGCGAGGGAGGCTCCGTGATCGCCCTGCAAGCCGACAATCTCGTCGAACTACTTCGCTCACGTGCTCGAAGCTGCGGCGATACGCGCGGGTACGACTTCCTGGGCGACGGCGAGCGTCTCACCGCGACGATGACTTTTGCCGATCTCGATCGTGCTGCGTTGAGTCTGGCAGCCAAGCTGAAGGCACGCATCTGCACCGGATCGAACGTGCTGCTCGCCTATCCGCCGGGGCTGGAGTTCATCGCAGCTTTCTTCGGGTGCCTGTACGCGGGCTTGGTGCCGGTGCCGGTATGCCTGCCACATCCGCGCAAGACCAACGATCGTCTCATCGCCATTGCCGCGGATTGCCAAGCGCACGATGCTCTCAGCAACGCGGCCGGCGGCCGTCTGCTCGCTGCCGCTGTTCAGCAGTGCCCTGCGCTCGAAGGGCTGCGCGTCACGGTGACCGGTCTGGCCGAGGCGCACGATGCTTCTGCGCACAGCATCGTCGTGCCGTCGCCGGCCTCGATCGCCTTCCTCCAGTACACCTCGGGTTCGACATCCTCGCCGCGAGGAGTTTGCGTGACTCATGCGAACGTGATGTCCAATCTCGCCATGATTCACGCGGCAGAGGGCAACGATGCGTCGAGTCGCGGCGTGTCGTGGCTTCCGGCTTATCACGACATGGGGCTGATCGAGGGCATCCTGCAGCCGTTGTACGTCGGCTACGCCACCACCTTGATGCCGCACAGCGCATTCCTGCAGCGTCCGTTGCGCTGGCTGCAGGCGTTATCCCGCCTGCGGGCAACGGTCAGCGGCGGCCCCAATTTCGCCTACGACGCCTGTGTGCGTCGCGTCGGCGAGGCCGAACTCGAAACCCTCGATCTGAGCAGCTGGCGGGTGGCTTACTGCGGCGCAGAGCCGGTTCGCGCCGAGACGTTGGCGGCGTTCGCAGCTCGCTTCGAGCGCTGCGGGTTCAAGCGATCGTCGTTGCGCCCGGTGTACGGTTTGGCCGAGGCGACCTTGCTGGTGAGCGCGTCGAGCCCGGACGTCAATGCGCCCGCGATCGTGCAGGCGCAGCGGGCTGCGCTGGAGCAAGGGCGTTTCGTCAGCGCTGCCGCACATGACGAACGCGTCGCCGTGGTGTCGTGCGGTAGGCCGAGTCCGGGCGTCGAGATCCGGATCGTCGATGCCGCGACACAGGTCGCTTTGCCCGAAGGCAGGGTGGGCGAGGTGTGGGTGAGTGGTCCGAGCGTGTCCCAAGGCTACTACGGCGCGCCGGCTCAGACCTCGGAAGTGTTTCGGGAGGCCGAGCTCGACAGGATTCGGGCTCGCTGGCTATGCACCGGTGATCTGGGCTTCCTTGCCCGCGGGCAGCTGCACATCACTGGTCGCAGCAAGGAGGTCATCATTCTGCGCGGACGCAAGCTGCACCCGCAGGACATCGAGCATACCGTGCAGCGCATGGAGGGCGTGCCGGTCGCCGCTGCGGCCGCGTTCGGGTTGGAGGAGGCCGGCAGCGAAGGTGTGGTGGTGCTCATCGAACTGATGGGAGCACGGCCTTCGTCGTCGCCCTCTGTTGCCTTGTGGTCGCCATGGGCAGACGCGATCAGAACCGAGGTCTTTCGTCAGCACGAGATCGCGCTGGCGGCGCTGGCCTTCGTCGGGCCGGGCGCGCTTGCCAGGACCAGCAGCGGCAAGCTGATGCGCTTTCGCTGCAGGGACGACTTCATTCGGGCTCGGCTGCCCATCCTGGCGTGCTTCGATGCGCCGTCTCGAACGCAAGCATTGGCGGAAGCGTCCTGATGGGTGCGGCACAAGGATTCGAGCCGACGCTGATCGCGGTTGCCGCCCGCTGCCTGCGCATGCCGCCCGAAAGCATCGATCCGTCGGCACCGCTGACCCGCTACGGACTCGATTCGCTCACGGCCTTGGAATTCGCGGTGGCGGTGACCGAGGCCACCGGCCTGGACTTGCCCGAAGATCTCCTGTTCGAATGGCCCAGCATACGGCAACTCGCGCTGCAACTGCTCCACCGCGCGCCCGCGCCCGATACTGTCGCAGAGCGAGTCCGGCGCATGCACGCAGATGCGGTCCTCGGTGCCGACATCGATCCGACCGGATTGCCCGTCGAGGAACCGCAGGCTGTCCTGTTGACCGGAGCCAACGGTTTTCTCGGCACGTATGTCCTGCAGGCGCTGCTGGACGCCCAGGCGGGCGAGGTGATCTGCTTCGTACGAGCGACAGACGATGCGGGCGCGCGCGAACGCATCGACGAGGCGCGGCGGCGTCATGCCTTGGGCCCTGCGGATGGCCGGGTCCGTCCCCTGGCTGCGGACATCGGGCAGCCAGGGTTCGGGCTTGCGCCCGTCGTGTACGACGAGCTTGCGCGACGAACGCTGACCATCGTGCATTGTGCCGCCGAAGTGAACTGGGCTGCGCCCTACGAGCGGCTGGCAGCCGCGAACGTGGAGGCTACCCGCGGCTTGCTGCGGTTCGCCTGCACGACGGTCGCCAAGCCCTTCCATTTCCTTTCGAGCGCGGCTGCGGGCTACTCCACTCGGACCGACGCCGATTTCACCGAAGTATCCCCGGTGGTCGATCCTCACGGCATCCATCTCGGGTATGGTCAGAGCAAGTGGGTGGCCGAGCGTTTGGTGGAGTCCGCTCGTGACCGTGGACTGACCGCGACGATCTATCGGCCGAGCCTGATCGCGGGCCACAGCGTGACGGGCCTCGGCAACGATGACGATCTCTTCGCGCGCATGCTGCGCGGCTGCGTGGCGCTCGGCTATGCGCCCGATATCGACTGGCCCATGGACGCGTGTCCGGTCGAATTCGTCGCGCGCGCTGTGGCGCTCAATGCGCTCGCATCGCCGCCGACGCTGCCCGTCCTGCATCTGCGCAATCCCCATCCCGCGTGCTGGAGCGAAGCCGTGCTCTGGATGAATCTGCGTGGCTATCCGATCCGGCTGGAGTCGTATGCCCGGTGGATAGAGCGCGTCCGCAACGACGTCTTGGCACCCGAACACCCGCTGCATGCGTTGCGCGCCTTCCTGACGCACCGGCCTGCGGGCGAGGGTGGTCGTTATCTGGCTGAGTTGTATGCCCGGCCTCATGTCCGGGAGATGAAGACAGAGCGTTCGGATGCCTTTCTCGCAGGCCAGGGAACGACGTGTTCGCGCCTCGGTGCTGCCCTCCTGGAGCGCTATTTCGATCGCTGGGCGGAGCGCGGGCTGGTCCCGGAGGGCGCGCGCCCTCGGCCATCGACCGACCCATGGCCGCAGGCAACCGTGGATTGGAACCTGGAAAGGCTGCTCCGAAGCCACCTCGTCGATTCGAGTTTACGGGTCGAGACATCGGCCGGCCGCGCTTTCGGTGCCGATTACAGCATCATCGGAGAATTGGGTTCGTGGCGTGCAGGCAGCCGGTACGCAATGCAGGCTCGTCGAGTCGATTTGCGGCATGCCGATGGGCGGCGTTCGGTCCTCGACGTGGTGCTCAAGACCAAGCTCGACGACGCAGTGGTGCTCGACGTCATGGAGCAGGTGGCCGGGTTCTGCGAGGCCGATCTCGGCCGCGCATTCTCCGCGTATCGCAACGAGAGCGAGTTCGTTGGCGCGCGCTCACGCGAGATCGCTTTGTACCAGGCTGCTGACGGAGCGCTCAAGGATCACATGCCGCGTTGCTTCGGCACGCTGGGAATCGGTGCGCACACGCTCGTTCTGGAGCGTGTCCATCCTGCCGAAGTTCGCGACGCAGTGAACGACACGAGTGGTTGGACCGAGCACGCGATCGAGGCGACACTGCGCGGACTGGGCAGCATCCACGGGCAGTGGGTGGGACAGGAGGCGCAACTTGCTCGCTACAGCGTCGTCGGGTCGAAGGCGACGCCCAGCGCTGCCGCGCTGGATTGGTGGTCGGCCCTGTCCGCTTACGGACGGCCTTGGATGGAAGCCTGGCTGGGATCGGAGGCTGCGCGTCGCCACCGGCGAGCAGTTCTGCGGCTGAGGAGCACGCTCGCTGCCTTGGCCGAGCAGCCACGCACGCTGGTTCATGGCGACTTCAATCCCCGCAATCTCGTGCTCCGATCCACTGCGCTCGGCCCACAGTTGTGCGTCTTCGATTGGGAACTGGCCGCGTACGCGGCGCCGCAACGCGATCTGGTCGAGTTCCTGTGCTATGCGTTGGATCCGGCGGCTCCTCGCGAGGAGATAGAGCGCTACGTCAGTCTCGCGAGGTTGCAGTTCGGGCGCGCCGCGGGGATCGATGTCGACCCCGCGCTGTGGCTCAGCGGCGTTCGCGCGTCGGTGGCGGAGTTCGCGGTGAGGCGTTTGCCGATGTACTTCATTGCCCACCGCTTTCGTCCGCAGCCGTTCCTGCGTCGCGTCTGGTGCGCCTGGTGGCGGCTGGCTAGGGTTCTGGGAGACGAGCCTTGAGGTCAGGCGCTGGCCAGGGCCCGAGTGTGGCCTGAGGTGAGCCGGGTGCCGCCGTCGGGGCCGTAGACGCCCGAACTCTTCGCGGCCATTTGCAGCGCGGTGATCGAGGCCTGGTTGTGCTTCAGACGCGCGGCCACCAAAGCGCCATTGATTTCGTTGGCAGCGCGGACCTGCGCGGCCAGAGCCTTGATTTCGTCCCAGATTTTGCGTACGGCCGGATCGGCATGCTGTTCGATCCAGGCGGTCATGCCGTCTCGATCGGCGCGCAGGCCATGGGACGCCAGCAGCCGGCTGCGGCTATCGGAGAATCGCCTCAGTTCGAGGATCTGAGCGGCTTTCTGTTCGGTAAAGGCCATCAGGTGGTCGTGATCGCCCGCCACCAAGGCCGATTGTTCGCGCTCGAGCAAGCGCAGGAATTCCTGCACGCGTGCGCGTTCCTGTTGCAGTGCGTTCAAGTGCTGCACGTCTTCCGAGGCCATGTCTCGCTCTACTGCAGGTTTGCGACCGCCGCCCGACTCGGCGATTGGCCAGTCGAGAGGTCGATTTCGACAGCGATGCGCGGCGCGTATTGCATCAGCCGCGCTGGGATTGAATCAGCTCGCGCACGGTTTCCAGGAGCTTGTCCGCGATCACGTCCGGGTTGACCTTGAAGCGCCCGTCGCTGATCGCCTGCTTGATCTCGTCGACGCGCTGACTGTCCACCACCGGCACATTGGCCAAGCTCGCTTCGATCCCGGCAAGTTGGGAGCCGAGCGGGCTCAGTTGAACGCGCGGCCCGCTGCTCGCACCGCCCTGGGGCGTGGTGGCACCGGTCTTGTTGTTGCGTCCCTGTCCTTCGGACACCTGCCCGCTCTGTATGGAGCGCAGATTTCCATCGATCTTCACGATGACTTCCTCGCTTTCTAAGCACGTAGTGCATCAGTTACGGCAATAGGAAAAGAGACTTGAGCCCCTTCCCACAACCCCGTCACAACTGCAGTTACGGCAGCCGCCCCGGCCCCTTTAGGTTTTCAGGACCTTTGTCACGCGGCAGCCGGGTTTACTGCGCTCTCCGACTCGGACTCAGTAACGCACTTCCACCACCCCGCCTGCTCGGGCGATGCCCGAGACCGTCTGCCCGGACGGGGACCGCACTTGCACCGACTGTCCCTCCGTCGCATTGGCCAGTGCCCGACCTTCGGTGCTGACCCGGAAACCCGGTCCCTGGCTGACGATTCGCACGCCCTGGCCCTGGGAGACGACGTTGGGCGATCTGAGCATATCCTGACGTACCGGCTGGCCGGCGCCGAGACTCATCGCGAACTGCTTGCCGATCGCATGCATCGGATCGATCACGATGCCGGCCGGCAAGCGGGCGAGGTCCCCCCGCATCAGCACCAAATCCTGCAAGTTGACTGTTTCGCCATGCGCGACCGGGCGCGCCGTGACGACATACTCCGCATTGATCTCGACCTGCACGCTGGCATAGACGGTCCAGGCGACCGGCGCCATGCAGCGCACACCTACGGCCGATTTGCCCCATAGACGGCCACCCGGCGGCATGAAGGCTTCGGGTGCGGGGCATCGCGCCAGGCTCAGGCGTGGATCGAGCGGCGTCACGTTGAAGCTTGCCTGACCCGGCAGTCCGCTGGTTTCCTTGCGCACGTAAGCCTCGACCACCCGCTGCAATTGGCCGAGATCCTGGCGCACTTCGCTGGCCGCGGTCGGGAGCGGGGTGGCGAGTGTCGCGACGAATAGAGCTGATCGAACCAACGCTAAAGATCTCATGCGGGCCATTCTATGCAGACCGTGCCGGCATCCATCCGAGAAATTGAGCACGATTTCACGGCCAGTTCAGGGGATTGCGGCAAGGATTGCCGCCCGCTTGCCGTCTTGCGCCAGCCAAGTTCGAAATGGCGCTGCTTTGCCAGTTTTATCGAGGGTCGCCGCATACCGATGCGCGCATACCATCCTCACACAGCCGAAGCTTCAATCGCGGCCCGACCACAGGACTGTGCAATGACGAATGCGATCGACAGGATGTTCAATCTGCACCAAACCGCCCTGAGCATGCGCGGCTACCGCAGCCAGGTGCTCGCCTCCAACATCGTCAATGCCGATACGCCGGGTTACCAGGCGCGTGATGTCGATTTCAAGGCGGCGCTCACCGAAGCGGCCGGAGCCCGTGCCGAGCAGCAGGTGACGCTGGTCAAGACATCTCCTCAGCATATGTCGGTCGGCGGTCTCCAAGGCGGGGCTGCGGCCGCCCAGGCGCCGCTCGTCTATCGCAATGTCACGCAGGCGAGCATCGACAACAACACGGTCGACGTAAACGTCGAACGCGCGCAGTTTGCCGACAACGCCATGCGTTACGAGGCCTCGCTCACGTTCATCAATTCCCGCATCAAGGGCTTGCTGTCCGCCATTCAAGGCTAGGAGACATCGTGGATCCCATCTTCAAGATCGCCGGACTCGCCATGACGGCACAATCGCAGCGGCTCAATGCCGTGGCGAGCAATCTCGCCAATGCCGAGAGCACGGTCAGTTCGACGGGTTCTCCGTATCGCGCCAAGCAGGTCGTGTTCGAGACGCTCGCTCTCGGCGCGCCGGCAGTTCAAGGCGTCAAGGTGTCGCAGGTCATCGAGGATGCATCGCCGCTCAAGCGGGTGTTCGACCCGAAGCATCCGGCCGCGGACGAGCAGGGTTACCTCAATCTGCCGAACGTCAACGTCGTCGACGAGATGGTGAACATGATCTCGGCCTCGCGTTCCTTTCAGACTAGTGTGGAGCTGATGAATACCGCGAAGCAGCTCGCACTGAAGACATTGTCCATCGGTCAGCAATAAGGCGAACTCCCCATCATGGCGAATGCAATTCAGGACGTGATCTCCGCAACGCGCAGTTCGGCGAGTCCGCTCGCCGCCACCAGCGCGGCCAACATCCAGGACCGGTTCCTCACGCTGCTGGTGACTCAATTGAAGAACCAGGATCCGCTGAGCCCCATGGACAACTCTCAGATCACGACCCAGCTGTCGCAGATCAGCACCGTGAGCGGGATCGACAAGCTGAACGACACGATGTCCGGATTGGCCAGCGCCTTGTCGGCTTCGCTGGCGGCGAGTCAGTCGATGAGCAACGTCACCATGATCGGCCGCGAAATCATGGCGCCCAGTGCGAAGCTCAATCTTGCAGACGGCAGGGCGACAGGGGCGGTTCAACTCGCCGAGGCTGCCGACAAAGTCACCGTTCAGGTGGTCGGCGCTGCGGGCAACGTCGTGGGCAGGTTCGAGATCGATCGGCCCGGCGCTGGCTTGAACAAGTTCACCTGGGACGGCAAGGGGCCGGACGGACGCATCGCCGCCAACGGATCCTACGCCTTCCAGGTCGAGGCGACCCGTCAAGGCAAGGCGATCGAAGCAACCACCTACATGACAGGCAAGGTCACCGGCGTTGGCGTCACGGGTGCGGATTCCACGCTCATCGTCGACGGCAGCGGGGAAGTGCGCTTCGCCGACGTCAAGCGTATCCAATAAAGAACATACGACTCACTGGGGGCCGTCGCGGCTTTCCGGATCAAGCATAGGAGCATCGTCTCATGGCATTTCAGCAAGGACTCAGCGGTCTGAACAGCGCTTCGAAGAATCTGGACGTCATCAGCAACAACGTGGCCAACGCTTCCACCGTGGGCTTCAAGGGCTCGCGTGCGATGTTCGCCGACGTGTTTGCCAACTCGCTCAACGGCGCGGGTGCCAGCCAGGTGGGTATCGGCTCGAAGGTCGCAGCGGTGTCCCAGGAGTTCGGTCAGGGCAATGTCACCTCGACCAATAATCCGCTCGACGTGGCGGTCAACGGCAATGGCTTCTTTCGGGTCAGCAAGGACGGCACCATCAGCTTCACCCGCAACGGTCAGTTCCACCTCGATCCCGACGGCTATCTCGTGAACACGGAAAACCAGCGCGTCACCGGGTACGGTACGGATCGATCCGCAAACATCATCGCCACGGCGCCGATCGACATCAAGCTGCAGGCAGCAGACATTCCTCCCTTGGCGACATCGGTATTCCGCTTCGGGGCCAATCTCGACGCGGATGCATCCCAACCGACCGCGGCGACGTTCAACTCGGCCGACCCGACAAGCTACAACAACACGACCTCGGGGTCGGTTTACGACACGCTCGGCAACGCGCATGTCCTTAGCTATTACTTCGTGAAGGCGCCGGCCTCGGGGCAATGGAACGTGTATGGTTCGGTCAACGGTACGCCCATCAGCAATGTGGACCTGGGTGCGGGTGCCGGCAACCCGCTGGTGCTCAACTTCGATTCGACCGGGTCCCTGACCACCCCGATGCCGACGACGGCCAGCCTCACGATCACGGGCGGGGCGACGTCGCCGATCAATTTTTCGCTCGATATGTCGGCCATGACCCAGTTCGGATCGCCCTTCAGCGTGAATTCGCTGTTCCAGGATGGGTATTCCTCGGGTCGTCTGGCCGGCGTGAACATCGGCTCCGACGGAACGATCAAGGGCCGCTACACCAACGGCCAGTCGCAGAACCTCGCGCAGATCGTGCTGGCGCAGTTCGCGAATCCCAACGGATTGAAGTCGCTCGGTCAGAACCAATGGGCCGATTCGCCGGACTCCGGCTTGCCTGTCATCGGTACACCGAACAGCGGCTCGTTGGGCGTGCTGCAGTCGTCCGCCGTCGAAGATTCTAACGTCGATCTGACGGCGGAACTCGTGGCGATGATCACGGCGCAGCGCTTCTACCAGGCCAACGCGCAAAGCATCAAGACCCAAGACGATGTCATGCAGACGCTCGTGAACCTGCGTTAAGCCATCGAACCCAACGCCAGCACCGGATAGCAACACGCCATGGATCGTCTCATCTACGTCAGCATGACCGGCGCCCGCCATGCCCTCGAGGCGCAGGCGACGGTCGCGCACAACCTTGCCAATGTCACCAGTTCGGGGTTCAGAGCGCAGATGAACGCGCTGCGGGCGGTCCATCTGTTCGGCGAGGGCATGCCGACGCGCTCCTATGTGGTCGATTCGACCGTGGGCACCGATTTCCGTCCAGGCACCGTCCAGCAGACAGGGCGCCCACTGGATGTGGCCATCCTCGGCCAAGGCTTCCTCGCCGTGCAGGCGGCCGACGGCTCCGAAGGCTACACCCGCGCGGGCGGGATGAACGTCGGCGCCGGCGGGATTCTGGTCAACCCGCAGGGGCTGCCGGTGCTGGGGGACGGCGGCACGATCGCCATTCCTCCGGATGTCAACGTGACGATTGCCAAGGACGGCACGGTCTCGGCCGTGCCTTCGAACGGTCTGGGCGCGGTGAACGTGCTCGGACGCTTGAAGCTCGTCAATCCGCCGGAAGCCGATCTGGTTCGCAGTGCGGACGGCCTGTTTCGCTTGAAGAACGGCGATGTCGCACCCGCCGACAACAGCGTGGTGGTCGCGTCTGCCGCAATCGAGGGCTCGAACGTGAACGCCGTGGAGCAGTTGGTCGCCATGATCAGCCATGCCCGCGCCTTCGAAACGCATATGAAGCTGCTGCAGAACGCCGATCAGAACGATCGCCAGGCGAACCAGCTCTTGTCGCTCAACCGCTGAAGCAACGTTTAGGACTCATCATGCTCCGCTCTCTGTGGATCGCAAAAACCGGCCTCGATGCGCAACAGATGCACATCGACGTGATTTCGAACAACCTCGCCAACGTCAGCACCAACGGTTTCAAACGCTCGCGGGCCGTATTCGAGGATCTGCTCTACCAGACCTTGCGTCAGCCCGGTGCCCAGTCCTCGCAGCAGACGCAGATTCCCACCGGGCTGCAGATCGGCACCGGTGTGCGGCCGGTCGCCAACGAGCGCATCTTCACCCAAGGCAACCTGCAGCAGACGGGCAATCCGCTCGACGTCGCGATCCAGGGGCAGGGCTTTCTGCAGATCTTGATGCCCGACGGCACCACCGCCTACACGCGCGACGGTTCGTTGCGCGCGGACGCCAATGGCCAGCTTGTGACCTCCAACGGCTTTCCGGTGCAGCCGGCGATCACCATTCCCGCCAACGCGCAAAGCGTCACCATCGGTCGCGACGGCACGGTTTCGGTCGTGGCCGCGGGCACCACGGCGACGACACAAGTCGGCACCATCCAGCTTGCCAACTTCGTCAATCCGGGCGGACTCCTCAGTCTGGGCGAGAACCTGTATGCGGAGACGACAGCGTCGGGCACCGCCGGCGCGAATCAGCCGGGCACCAACGGCGTGGGACTGCTCAACCAAGGTTATGTCGAAACCTCGAACGTGAACGTCGTCGAGGAACTGGTCAACATGATTCAAACCCAGCGCGCCTACGAGATCAACTCCAAGGCGATCCAGACTTCAGATCAGATGCTGCAGCGTCTGAGCCAACTGTAGGCGCCGCCATGATCGCTCGGATTCTCCGTGGGCTCGCCGCGTTGTTCGTCGGCCTGTCGTTGGTGGGGTGCAATACCGTGCCGCCGACGCAGATTCACCAGCCGATGACTGCGCGACCGGCGCCGGTGCCCCAGCCGCAAGCGCAGGCGGCGCAGGGCTCCATCTACCAGGCAGCGTATCCGGGCCAGCCGTTCCACGGCTATCGGCCGCTGTTCGAGGATCGTCGTCCGCGCAATGTCGGCGACATCCTCGTGATACAGATCAACGAGCGGACGGCCGCGAGCAAGAAGTCGGATTCGAGCGCCGCGCGCAGCCAGAGCAATACCTACGGCGTCTCGGGATTGGCCGGCTTGCCGGGGAAGAGCTTGCTGAACTCTGCCTTGGAGGCCTCCTCGGAGAGCCAGTTCGACGGCAAGGGTGCGGCGACCAACAACAACGACTTCAGAGGGATGATCACCGTCACCGTCATCGATGTGCTGCCCAACGGCAACCTGCAGGTCTCGGGCGAGAAGCAGATCGGCATCAATCAGGGCTCCGAATTCATCCGTTTCTCCGGCATCGTGAATCCGGCCACCATCGCGAACGGCAATTCCGTCTCGTCCTCGCAAGTTGCCGATGCGCGCATGGAGTATCGCGCCAACGGCTACATCGACGAGGCGCAGGTGATGGGTTGGCTCGCGCGCTTCTTTCTCACTTTCCTGCCCTTCTAGAGGAAGGACGACGTCATGAAGTGGTCACGTCTGTTATTCGCCCTGCTCGCACTTGCGCTCGCCATGGGCGCCGGCGCCGAGCGGATCAAGGATCTCGCCTCCATTCAGGGTGTGCGCGGCAATCCCCTGATCGGTTACGGCATCGTCGTCGGCCTGGACGGCAGCGGCGACCAGACGACGCAGACGCCCTTCACAGTGCAGAGCATCGTGAGCATGCTCACGCAACTCGGCGTGAACCTTCCGCCCGGCACCAATCTCCAGCTCAAGAACGTGGCGGCTGTGGTGGTGACGGCCTCGTTGCCGGCGTTCGCCAAGCCGGGGCAGGCGATCGATGTCACCGTCTCCTCGATCGGCAATGCGAAGAGCTTGCGTGGCGGCACGCTCTTGATGACGCCGCTGAAGGGCGCGGACGGCCAGGTCTATGCGCTGAGCCAGGGCAACGTGCTGGTGGGGGGCGTCGGGGCGGAAGCCGGCGGTGCGAAGGTCACCGTCAATCACTTGAGCGTGGGGCGGATTCCCGCGGGCGCGTTGGTCGAGCGCGCCGTGCCGAGCGCGATCGGTGATGCGGAACACGTCTACATCGAACTCAACGTGACCGACTTCTCGACCACCCAGCGCGTGGTGGAAGCAATCAACAAGCAGTTTCCGGACAGTGCCGCGGCGATGGATGGGCGCGTGGTGAAAGTGCGAGCCCCGGCCGATGCGAGCGGTCGCGTGGGGTTTCTTGCGAGCCTCGAGAGTATCCCCATCACGCCTGCGGCGGCGATGGCCAAGGTGATCGTGAACGCGCGCACCGGTTCGGTGGTGCTCAATCGCAGCGTCCAGATCGAGTCGTGCGCGGTGGCGCACGGCAATCTGTCGGTCGTCATTCTGAGTGAGCCGGTCATCAGCCAGCCCAACCCGTTCTCCCAGGGCCGAACTGTGCAAGCCGAGCGTTCGCAGATCGAGATCAAGGCCGACAAGGGCGGTTTGACGATGGCGCGGGGCGCTTCGCTGGCAGAGGTCGTCAAGGCGCTCAATGCGATCGGCGCCACGCCCCAGGATCTGCTCGCCATCCTGCAGGCGATGAAGGCCTCGGGTGCGCTGCGGGCCGAACTCGAAATCATCTAGGCGCGCCGGTCATGATCTCCGCTTCAGATCTCTCGAACAAATTCGTGCTGGACGTCGGCAGCGTCGAGGCGTTGAAGCGCGAGGCGCGGACCGACCCGGAAAAAGCCCTGCGTCAGGTCGCCTCGCAGTTCGAGTCGCTGATGATGCAGATGATGCTCAAGAGCATGCGCGAGGCTGCCGACAGCGCAGGCACGACCGATTCCCAAGACACGAAGATGTACAAGTCCATGCTCGACCAGCAACTGAGCGTCGCGCTGGCCAAGCGCGGGATCGGGTTGGCCGAGGTGATGGTGCGTCAGTTGAGTCGCGCCGAGACACCCGCTGTCGAAGCCACATCGCCGGCGACGGAAATCAAGGGTGCTCAGCCGGCGGCGTCCGTGTCACCTGCGAAGTCCGTCACGCCCGCACCGGCGACCAACCTGCCTAGCGTGTCGCCGGCGCTCTCGGCGCCGGCTGCCTCGGGTTCGTCGAGCCTGCCCGACACGGCGCGCAACTTCATCAGCAAGCTGTGGCCGCACGCGCAGGAGGCGGCGCGCACCACCGGCGTCGCTCCGCAGTTCATCCTCGGTCAGGCGGCCCTGGAGAGCGGTTGGGGGCGCAGCGAGATCCGGATGGCCGACGGCAGCGGCAGCCACAATCTGTTCGGAATCAAGGCCGGACGCGGATGGCAAGGGGCGACAGCCGACGTGATGACGACCGAGTACGTGAATGGTGTTGCCGTGAAGACCGTTGAGCGCTTTCGTGCCTACGGGTCCTACGCCGACGCGTTCAAGGACTATGCGAATCTGCTGGCAGCCAATCCGCGCTACGCGCAAGTACTCAACGAGCGCACGGATCCAGCCGCCTTCGCACGCGGATTGCAACAGGCGGGGTATGCGACCGATCCCAATTATGCGGAAAAGCTCACGCGCGTCATCACCGGTTCGATCATGCGGGCGGGACTCTCGGGCTGATGCCGGGCAACTGCGTTTAGCCCGACTTCTTCGGTGTCGTTAACGGAACAGGCAAAGACGGATAGCGTATGGGCGGCAGCGTATTCAATATCGGATTGACCGGCCTCAACGCCGCGCAGATGAACCTGGCGACGACCGGACACAATATCGCCAATGCGGCCACGCCAGGCTATCACCGCCAGAGCGTCGTGGTGCAGGCGAGCTTTCCGAACGTGACCGGCGAGGGCGTTTTCGGTTCCGGGGTCGACGTCAGGACAGTCAAGCGCGCCTACAGCGAGTTCCTGGACAGTCAAGTCACGATGTCTCAGGGGAGGTTGGCCTACCTCGCAGCGTATCAGGCGCAGATCACCCAGATGGACAATCTGCTGGCCGATCCGAATTCCGGCCTGACGCCTTCACTGACCGAGTTCTTCAACACCGTCCACGAGCTTGGGGCCGACCCCGATTCGACGGCAACCCGGCAGGGCGTGTTATCGGGAGCATCGACCCTCGTCAGCCGGTTTCAGACGATCGAAGCGCGCCTGTCGGGCATGTTCGCCGCGGCCAACAGCCAGATCAAGGACATGGTGACCTCGATCAACGGCCTGGCGAAAGAGATTGCGAGCATGAACCACAGCGTCGTGGTCGCGGAAGCCGCCGGCGGCACCCACGCGGCGAACGACTTGCGCGACCAGCGCGATCACATCATCTCCCAGCTCAACAAGCTGACGGGCACGACGACCGCAGTGCAGGCCGACGGCGCCATCAACGTGATGGTCGGCAATGGTCAGAACCTCGTGATCGGTGATGTGCCGCTGGCGCTCGAGGCGGGTCTCTCCAGGGACGACGCACGCAGGCTGGACATCGGGTATGCCGGCGTCGGCGGCACGTCGATCATCACGCCGAGTCTTACCGGCGGCGAGCTGGGCGCGGTGCTGGCCTTTCAGCGCACCGAGCTCGATTCGGCGCTGTCGTCGCTTGGGCGCATCGCCACCGTGCTTGCGCACGAGTTCAATGCCCAGCACCGACTGGGCCAGGATCTGAGCGGTGTGCCTGGCGGCGACTTCTTTCGAATCACGCCCCCTGAGGTGCTCGGGCGTGCGGGCAATACGGGCAATGCGGCGCTATCAGCCAGCATTGTCGATGTGGCCGCCTTGACCACCAGCGACTATCGCGTCAGTTATGCCGGTGGCAATTACACAGTCACGCGCGTCGCCGATGCGACCTCGTCGACCTTCGCCTCCTTGCCCCAGACGATCGACGGCGTGCGCATCGCGCTGGACGCCGGTGTGCCGGCCAACGGCGACAGCTTCCTGGTGCAGCCGACGCGCGCTGCGGCGCGCGGCATCGCCGTCGCCCTGGTCGACGGCGCACAGATCGCTGCGGCAGCGCCTGTGCGCACCGCACCGGGGTTGAACAACACCGGTCAGGGAGTGATCGACGGCGGCGTAGTGAACGGTCCGCCCCCGACCGACGCCAATCTTTTGCAACCGGTCACGATCACGTTTACCGGGACGAGCACCTACAGCGTCACCGGCACCGGCACCGGCAACCCGACCGGATTGACGTTCGTGTCGGGCAGTCCCATCGCCTACAACGGCTGGACCGTTGCCATTTCCGGCGCCCCCAAGGTGGGCGACACGTTCACCGTGACGGCGAACACGGGCGGGATCTCGGACAATCGCAATGTGAGCTTGCTGGCGAAACTGCAGACCGGGAGCAGCGTCGGCGGTACGTCATCGTATCAGGGGGCCTATAGCCAGATCGTCGCCGGCGTGGGTTCCAAGACGCGTGAAGTCAAGGTAGCCACGGCCGCGCAGGAAACGCTGGTGCGACAGAGCGAGAGTGCGCAGCAGAGCATGTCCGGGGTCAATCTCGACGAAGAGGCGGCCAACCTCATTCGCTACCAGCAGATGTATCAGGCCAACGCCAAGATGATCGAGATCGCTTCCAAGCTGTTCGACTCGCTGCTCACACTATGACGAGGCATTCGCCATGCGCTTAAGCTCGACCACCATCTTCGATCACGGCGTCGCCACGATGCTCGCGCGCCAGCAGGAAGTCGTCAAAACGCAGGGGCACATCAGCACCGGCCGGCGCGTGCTCACCCCGTCCGATGATCCCGTGGCGGCCTCGCAAATGCTCGACGTTTCGGAGGCAAAGGGCGTCAACAAGCAGTATGCCGAGAACGCTGCTGCGGTCAAGGCGCGGCTCGGCCAGCAGGAGGCATCCTTGTCCGCCATCACGCGGCTGATTCAGGATGTGCGCACATTGGTCGTCCAGTCGGGCAGCGGCGCATTGACACCCGGCGATCTGAAGAGCATTGCCGAGGACGTCAATGGTCGCTACGCGGAACTCATCGGATTGGCCAATGCGACGGACGGCAGCGGGGAATTCATCTTCGCAGGCTTTCGCACCGGTACCAAGCCCTTCGCCGAGACTGCGCCCGGCGTGGTGGCCTACTTCGGCGACGAGGGCAAGCGCGAGGTCGCGGTGAGCACCTCGCGAGTCATTTCGATCAATGATTCCGGCGCGGACATCCTGCAGCGCATCAAGAATGGCAACGGCACGTTCGCGACGGCAGCGGCTTCAGGCAACGCAGGCACGGGTGTGGTGAGCCCGGGATCCGTGGTGGATTCGACCGCGCTGACCGACCACAACTATTCTCTCAACTTCTCCGTTGTCGGCGGCGTGACGACCTACGACGTCGTCGACAACACGACCTCGACGACCGTGGTTGCCAACGCCCCTTTCATCTCGGAGGGACCCATCACCATCGCCGGGATGCAGTTCTCCATCGAAGGCGAGCCCGCCGATGGCGACAGCTTCACCGTGGAGCCCAGCAGCAATGTGAGCGTCTTCTCGACGCTCGATAAACTGCGCACGGCGCTGCGCAATGCAGGCGAGGGCAACGTGGCCAACGCCGATCTGACCAACGCGCTCAACACTGTCAACACGAATCTGCAGAACGCTCTGGACCGCGTACTCGCCGTGACCGCATCCCTGGGGACCCGGCTGCGCGAGACCGATGCTGTCATCTCGATCAACGAGGATCTGGATCTGAGCTACGAGTCTCGCTTGTCCGAACTGGGCGATCTGGACTATGCCCGCGCCATCAGCGATCTCACGTTTCAGCAGATGCACTTGGAGGCGGCGCAGAAGTCGTTCGTCCGAATTTCGGAACTCTCGCTCTTCAGGGTCCTGTGAGGAGGGGCATGCGCCGCATCGATGCAAAGCGGGTTGCGGTCGCCGGTCTTGCAGCGGCAACGATGCTGGCCGGCTGCAAGAGCATCGAAGGCAATTCGCCCTCACTGATCCCGAACAAGGCGCTCGTGATCAGCCGCTCGTTGAGCCTGCCCATGGATACGCTCGCACTCGCGGCGGGTGCGATCGCCGTCGTCGATCCGCTGGCGCCGAACTGGCGCATCGAGCAGCAGGAGCTGGGCGCCGACCGCTATGCCTTCGCGTTGACGAAGAAGCGCTTCGCGACCGGTGGCGATGGCGAGGCCATGCAGGTGTTCAAGCGCCGTGTCGACCAGCTCGCGTCTGAAAAAGGCTACGCGAGTTTCCAGCTCATCGAGTACACCGAGTCCATCGAATCGCACGTGCCGATCGCGCAACGCGTCTCCCGGGGTGTGGTCCAGTTTGCGCGAATGCAATGACGCATTTAAGGACTCGCTCGCGCGCGCCAGGACGATTCGCGGGTCGCGCCCGCACCGTTGCATCGCTGTTTTTCCCACGGCCATCGTGCCGACATCGCGGTACAGTATCCCGACCTTCGCCGCTCCTTCCGTAGCCTCTCCGCCTTGCCCGGTCGGCAGGGTTGCTTCATGACCCATGCAGGGTTTGGTGGGTGTGTTCCGCTCAGGTCGCGGAAAGACACGTACGAGAGATCCGTCGGGTCACGGCCCGATTGCCGTGGTCTCGCATAATTGCCTATCCTCTCGGGCGGTAACGTGCCCGGACCGGAGGAGAACGCAGATGAGCACGAAGTACACGATCGCAGGTGTAGTGCTTTTGTGTGGAGTGATCGCAGGACATGCCGTGCAAGCGGCGGAGGCCTACCCGCTTCGCCCGATCCGCATGATCATCCCCTTTCCGCCCGGCGGCAGTAATGACATCCTCGGGCGCCTGGTCGGCCAACATGTCGGCGAGCGCCTCGGCCAGACCGTCGTCATCGACAACCGGCCTGGCGCGGGCAGCACGCTGGGCATCGGCCTCGCCGCTCAGGCGGAGCCGGACGGCTATACGATCCTGATCATCTCCGCCGCGCACGCGTTCGGGCCGTCGCTCTACAAGAAACTGCCCTATCATCCGGTCAAGTCCTTCGAGCCCATCTCCAAGCTGGGCACCGGCCCCAGCGTCTTCACCGTCCATCCCTCGGTGCCGGTGAAGTCGATGCAGGATCTTGTCGCCTACGCCAGGGCCAATCCGGGCAAGCTCAACTTCGCCAGCGCAGGTGTCGGCAGTGCCCAGCACCTCTGGTTCGAGTATTTCAAGATGCGCAGTGGCGTCAACATCGTGCACGTACCGTTCAAGGGCGGGTCGCCCGCGATGGTCGACGTGATGGCGGGCAACACGCAGATCGCCATCGGCACCATCGTGCAGATGCTGCCGCTCATCAAAACCGGCAAGCTCAGGGGGTTGGCCACGGGCGGCTCCAAGCGCAACGCCGCTCTGCCCGATCTTCCGACGCTGGACGAAGCCGGCGTCAAGGGCTACGAAGGCTCGAACTGGTGGGGTGTGCTGGCGCCGGCCAAGACGCCCAAGGCTATCGTCGACCGGCTCGACAAGACGTTCGCCGCGGTGCTGGCCAACGACGATATCAAGACCAAGTTCGTGAACATGGGGGCCGAGGTCGATTACCTCAGCCAAGGCGAGCTGTTTCGATTCCTCGCCGCGGAGACGGACAAGTGGACCAAGGTCGCGAAGCAGGCCGGCATCCAGGCGCAGTAGCGGCGGCGGCTCGTAGCAGGGCTCGAAGGGGGCTGCAAATCGGCCCAGCCCTCTCGGTCCCGCTACGACGGCGGCAGTTGCATCACGAATCGGAAGACTTCGTCGAGCATGCGCTCGAAGACCGGCGCGAAGTAGGGCAGCGTCAGTATGAGCGCCGCGAAGCCGATCGTTATCGTCACCGGGAACCCGACGGCGAAGATGTTCAGCTGCGGGGCGGCTCGAGTCAGCACGCCGAGCGACAGGTTGACGACCAGCATGGTGATCACGAGCGGCAGGGCCAGTTGCAGTCCCGCCATGAAGATGATTGCCCCGTGCCGGGCGATCGTAACGAAAAAGTTGCTGTGCATCGGCTCGGTCGTGATCGGCAGCAGATGGAAGCTTTGGGCCAGCGTCGAGATGATCAGCAGGTGACCGTTGATGGCAAGAAAGATCAGCGTGGCGAGCAGGCCCAGGAAGCGTCCCACGACGGGCGTGTGCTGAGCATTGCCAGGGTCGAAGAACATGGCGAAGCCCAGGCCCATCTGCAGGCCGATCAGGTCGCCTGCCATCTCCACCGCCGTGAAGACGAGCCGCAGCGCGAAGCCCATCGCCACGCCGACGATGATCTGATAGGCGAGGATCAGCATCCCCGGGGCCGAGCCGGGCGCAACCTGCGGCAGCGCGGGCAGGCTCGGGGAGATCGCGACCACCAGAACGATCGCCAGCCCGACGCGAACCCGCATGGGAATGCGCGTCTGACCCAACACCGGGGCGGATGCGAGCATCGCCAGGACGCGCGTGAGCGGCCAGAGAAGCCCCGCTAGCCAGGCGTCCAGCTGAGCTGAGGTGACCGTCAGCATCGCGGCTGTGCGCGGTCAGCCGACCATCGTCGGGATGCTCGTGATCAGGCGGCGCATATAGTCGGTCATCATGGTGATGAGCCAGGGGCCGGAGATCAGCAGCGCGGCGAAGATCGCGATCAGCTTGGGGATGAACGACAAGGTCATTTCGTTGATCTGTGTGGCTGCCTGGAACACGCTGACGATCAGGCCCACCGCGAGTGCTGCGAGCAGCATCGGCGCGGAGATGAGCAGCGTCAGTTCCAGGGCGTGCTGTCCCATGGCGATGACGGTTTGGGGGGTCATTGCGATCCTTCCAAGCGGGGATTCTTCATCATGGCGCAAAGCTCTGCGCGAGCGAGCCGAGCAGCAGGTTCCATCCGTCCACGAGCACGAACAGCATGAGCTTGAACGGCAGTGCAATGAGCGCGGGCGACACCATCATCATGCCCATCGACATGAGCACCGAGGCCACCACCATGTCGATGATCAGAAACGGGATGAACACCATGAAGCCGATCTGAAACGCGGTCTTGAGTTCGCTCGTCACATAAGCCGGTACCAATACGGTGAAAGGCACTTCGTCCGGGCTTGCCACTTCCCCCTTGCCGGAAAGCTTGAGGAACAGGGCGAGATCGGTCTCGCGCGTCTGCTTCATCATGAAGCCGCGCAACGGCAGGGCACCCTTCTCCAGCGCTTCGGTGAACTCGATCTTGTTCTCCGAGTACGGCACCCACGCTTCGTTGTAGATGCGTTCGAGCACCGGCGCCATCACGAACAGGGTCAGGAAGAGCGCCAGTCCGATCAACACCTGATTCGGCGGGGAAGTCGGGGTGCCGAGCGCTTGCCGCAAGAGCGAGAGCACGATGATGATGCGGGTGAAGCCCGTCATCATCAGCAGCACGGCCGGCAGGAATGTCAGGCCCGTCAGCATGAGCAGCGTCTGCAGGCTGAGCGAGTAGGATTGGCCGCCGCCTGGGGCGGGCGTGGACGTGAAGGCGGGCAAGCCGGCGCTCTGCGCCAAGGCGCTGCTCAGCGGCAAAGCGAGCAGCAGACCGAGAAGAAGTGAAATGCTACGGCGCATGGCGACGATCCGCGAAGCGCTGCAGGAGTTGGGCGAACGGGGCCGGCGGCGTCGTGGCGCCGGCTGCGGCCGGCAGCTCGCCCTTGGGCAGTGTTGCCAGCGCACGCACTTGACCGGGTGCGACCCCGATCAGGATCCAGCTGTCGGCCACTTCCAGCAGGACGACGCGCTCGCGTGTTCCGACCGAGGCGGCGGCGATGGTCTTGATGGCCTGATCGGTGAGCCCGGGCAGGCGACCGATGCGCTTCATCACGAGGGCGCCGCCGAGGAGCAGCGCGAGGACGACGCCGAGCCCGAGCACCACTTGCAACAGGTTACCGGGGCCCAATGGGGATGGCACTGCCTCCGCGGCAAGCGTGCCGATCGGGTAGAGCGCGGCGACAGCGCCGCTCCACCAGGCAGCGCTTCGACTCACTTGTTCAGCCTCTTCATGCGCTCGCTGGGCGTGATCACGTCGGTGAGCCGGATGCCGAACTTCTCGTTCACCACCACGACTTCGCCTTGAGCGATCAGGCAGCCGTTGACGAGCACGTTCATGGGTTCGCCGGCGAGCCCGTCGAGTTCGACGACCGAGCCTTGCGCGAGCTGCAGCAGATTGCGAATGGGCAGCTTGGTCCGGCCGAGTTCGACCGTGAGCTGCACGGGAATGTCGAGCACCAGGTCGATATCGTTGCGCGTCGCCGATCGCGTGCTGGGGCTGTCGAACTGCTGGAAGACCGCGGGGTTGGCTGCGGCACGCGGCTCCTGCGCAGCGGCGAAGGCGTCGTCCACGGAGGTCTCCTCACCGGCCGTGGCGTTCTGTTCGTTCAGGGCTGCGGCCCAGTCGTCGCTGACGGCATCCTGATCGGTAGTGGCGTCGGACACGGATGTTCTCCTAATTCTCGTTGGTATGGGAGACGGTGCGCTCGATGCGCACAGCATACTTCCCGTTCGACACACCGCACTTGCATTCCATGACCGGCACGCCGTCGATGGCCGCCAGCATCGTCTCGGGCACCTCGATGCCGATCACATCGCCGGTCTGCATGTTGAGGATCTGCTCGAGCGTCAGGGCGGTGCGGCCGAGGTTGACGACCAGCTCCACCTCGGCGTTTTGCACTTCTCGCTGCATCTGCGTGAACCAGCGCTTGTCGGTGTCGTGCGCATCCGACTGGATGCTGCTGTAGAGGATGTCGCGCAGCGGTTCGAGCGAGGTGTAGGGAATGCAAATGTGCATCTCGCCGCCGGCGGGACCGAATTCGATGTGTAGCGTCGTGACGATCACCACGTCGTTCGGGGTGGCGATGCTTGCGAACTGGGTGTTCATCTCCGAGCGCACGTACTCGAGCTTGATCTCGAACACCGATTTCCAGCTCTTTTCGTATTCTTCGAAGACGAGTTCGAGCATGCGCTGGATGATGCGCATCTCGGTTTGGGTGAAGTCGCGGCCCTCCACTCGGGTATGGAACTGGCCGCTGCCGCCGAACAGGCTGTCGACCACGAGAAAGACCAGGTTCGGATCGAAGATGAACAGCGAGCTGCCGCGCAGCGGCTTGATCTGCACCAGATTCAGATTGGTCGGCACGACCAGGTTGCGCACGAAGTCGCTGAACTTCTGCACCTTGGGGGGGGCGATCGTCACGTCGGCGCTGCGCCGCAGGAAGTTGAACATGGCGATGCGCAGCTGCCGCGCGAAGCGCTCGTTCACCATCTCGAAGGTCGGCATCCGCGCCCGGACGATGCGCTCCTCGGTGGCGAGGTTATAGGGCCTCACGCCAGCCGAGGGTTTTTCTTCCTGAACGGGTTCGTCGGCTTCGCCGCTCACGCCCTTGAGCAGCGCGTCGACCTCGTCCTGGGATAGAAATTCCTTGCTCATGACGGGCGGCTGCGTCGTTTACTGGACGATGAAGTGCGTGAAGAACACGTCCAGAACCCGCTCGGGGGCATCGTCTTCCTCTTCGACTTCCTCTTCCGCCTTGCCCTTGCCTTTCTTGGCTTTGCCGTCGCCCTCTTCGGCGACTTTGGGCTTCCTGCGCTTCTTCTTTTTCCGCTCGTACGGGAGCGGCGCTTCGACTTCGCGAATGATGTCCTCGGCGAGCTTCGCCTTGCCTTCTAGCGAAGCGATCTGGGAGGGCTTCTTGCTCGAGAGCAGCAGCAGCACGCGGCTGCGCACTTCGGGCAGCGCCGCCTTGATGGCATCGGCCGTTTGCTGGTTCACGACCTTGAGCGTTATCGCGACCTGCAGGAACTGCTGTCCTTCCTCGGGCTGCAGGTTCACCGTGAACTGGTCGAGCGGAAAGAAGACCGTCGCCTTGTCCGCGGCGCTGTGGTCTTCTTCCTCCTCCCCGCCGGCATCCCGGCCCAGGAAGAACCATCCGGCACCCGCGCCGGCGAGCAGCACCACCACCAGGATGATGATCAGCGGAAGCTTGCTCTTCTTGGGGGCGGCTGCGGCGTCCGCAGGCGCCTTGGCGGCAGAGGTGGCCATGCGATCTCCTTCGTTTTAGACGAAGCGATTATGCGAGTCCGGCAAGCCGGGTCATGCCGCAAACAGACCGGCCAATGGGGCTCATCTCGAGATTTTCTGTGCACGGGATCACGCTCGCAGCAGCGCACGGACCGAACACGCATCGCCTGCGGGAGGCGATGTCCGGACCGGGCGGATCGCGGCTGGGAAGCGCGTATCAGCGCTGAATGCCGCGCGCGGGCGCGCTGCGGCGCCGCAGCCTGCCGGGGTGAGGCGTCAGGCGAACGTGTCGACCAGACCGCGAAGCGCGCGTGCAGGATGGGCGGACGCGGTCTCGTCGGCGTTCTCGCCCGCCGTGCCGTAGCGAGAGTGCGCCTGCCGGGACGCCGTCTGCTCGGGCGTCTGATCGCGAAACGATTCGGCGCTGACCGATGCCTGGCCAAGCTGTATGCCTGCTTCGGCGAGCGATTCGCGCAAGCGCGCGATCGAGGTTTCGATCGCTGTCCGGACCTCCGCGTGGGTGGATACGAACTGCGCGGTGGCCTCGCCGTCGGCGACCGTGAGACGGACTTCCACCGGGCCGAGTTCGGGCGGATTGATGCGCAGTTCGGCGACCTGCGCATCCTTGTCCACCATCCATACCACTTGGTGCGCGAGCGCATCGGCGAATCCCGGGCTGCTCACGGGCGCAGAGACCTGCAGCACGGCGGTCGACTGCGTCGCGGGGCGTTGTTCGATTTGCTGCATCATCGGGGCAATGCGCGCCGAGGCTTCGCCCACGGGCGCATTTTCGTTCGCCATGGCCGCGAGGTTCGCCATCATGTCCGCCTGAACGGCAAGTTCGCCATCCAGGCCGGCAGCTGCAGCTTGCTGATGCAGTGTGTCGCCCTCGGTTGTCTGAGCGGCAATGCTTGCCGCATCGGCGGCAAGAGCGGTGCGGGTCGTTGCCGCGAAGACGCCTGTCGTCGAGGCCGATTCGCGCTGAGGCCCGGTCAGCTGCGCAAGGCGCTGGCCTGATTCGGCGAGCTGGGTCGCCAATGCCGTCGGTATGAGCAGCTGTGGTGTCGTAGTGGCCAGCGTCGCAGCCGAATCGGCGAGGAGCGCCGATGTCTGGGTGTCCTCGACAGGCGTCTGCGCGGCTGCTCTTGCGAGTTCGGCAGCGGCGTCGGGCGTCTGCGGCAACAGCTGCTGCAGATCCATGCCGGCCGCCGCCAGCAAGGTGGCGAACTCGATGGGCGCATCGTCCGCGTCGGCAGTCAGCGCGGGGTCGGTGCCTGCGCCCATGACGGCATTCGCCAAAGTGTTCGTGGGTAACGCCAGATTCATCGCGTCCATGCCGATCTCCATCGATCTCGATTCATGCCCGGAAAGAGACCCGAGCGTGGCTCAGTATGAGCAAGGGCCATGCCAGTATCCTGAACGGCTCAGCGCAGCCGGTTCGCGGTGGAGTTCCTGGTGAAGCTGTTCGCTGCATGTTCGTCCGTTTCGCGCTGCTCGCGCTTGGCGACCAGCGCGTGCTGTTCCCGATCGTGCCGCTCGGACAACACACCGTAGGCCTTGAGCTTGCGCTGCTGCTCCTGCCAATGAACTTGCGCGCGCTTGGCCGCTTCCCGTGCCGCATCTGCCTGTGCCCGCGCACTATCGATGCCGGCATCGAGCTTGGCCATGAACAGATGGAAGTTGTGCCACGCGCCGCTGTGGATGCCGGTCGTCACCGTGCTCATGAACCGTGCCTGATACTCTTCTCGGTAGTCGAGCAGGGTCTTGAGTTGCTTGTCCGCGTCCATGGCGCGCTGCATCGCCTGACCCAGGCGTACGGTGGCCGCATCGGCCCCTTCGCGCGCGAGGTCCATCACGGGCTGTAGGCTGAAGCGGGAGGTCATCGGCGGCTCCGGTCACTCGTGGCATGACTAAGCATTGAAGAGCCCCTTGAGCGAGGCCAGGCTGCTGGGGTAGGGCTCGCGTTCGTCGATGCCCTGCATGAGGAAGGCTTCCAGACGGGGATAAAGATTCACGGCCTGATCGAGCAGCGGGTCGCTTCCCGGCGCATAGGCCCCGACGCTGATCAGGTCGCGCGAGCGCTCGTAGCGTGCATACAGGCGCTTGAAGCGGCGCGTGAGATCGAAGTGCTGCGGATCGACCAGCGAGGTCATCGCGCGACTGATCGAGGCTTCGATGTCGATGGCAGGATAGTGACCCTGCTCGGCCAGCGTGCGCGACAGCACGATATGACCGTCCAGAATGGCGCGCGCCGAATCGGCGATCGGGTCTTGCTGATCGTCACCCTCGGTCAGCACGGTATAGAAGGCGGTGATCGAACCGCCGCCTTCGGGACCGTTGCCTGTGCGCTCGACCAGTTGTGGCAACTTGGCGAACACCGATGGCGGATAGCCCTTGGTCGCGGGGGGCTCGCCGATCGCGAGCGCGATTTCTCGCTGAGCCATCGCGTACCGCGTGAGCGAGTCCATGATCAGCAGCACATGCTGGCCTTGATCGCGGAAGTATTCGGCAATCGCAGTGGCGTAAGCGGCCCCCTGCATGCGCATGAGCGGGCTGACATCGGCCGGCGCGGCCACCACCACCGAGCGGGAGAGGCCTTCCTGCCCGAGAATCGTTTCGATGAACTCCTTGACCTCGCGACCCCGCTCGCCGATGAGCCCCACGACGATGACTTCGGCTTCGGTGAAGCGCGCCATCATGCCGAGCAGCACGCTCTTGCCGACGCCGGAGCCGGCGAACAATCCCATGCGCTGCCCTCGTCCGACCGTCAGCATGGCGTTGATCGCACGCACGCCGACATCGAGGGCATGCTTGATGGGCGCTCGCTCGAGCGGGTTGAAGGGACGGTTGTGCAGCGATACATGCTGCTCGCAGTTGAGCGGCCCCAGTTGGTCCAGCGGCCGACCGGCGCTGTCGAGCACGCGCCCGAGCAGCCCCGGTCCGACCGGAACGTGTTTGGCATAGTCGGAGGCGCGCCGACGCGGCCGCGGCGCGCCGCCCGGCCTCGACGGGATCGCCTTGGGCTCGGCTTGGGTGACGCGAGCACCCGGAGTCAGGCCGTGCACGTCGTTGGTCGGCATCAGAAAAAGCCGATCGTCGGAGAATCCGACCACCTCGGCCTCGACGTTGTTGCCGTTCGGCAGATTGACCATGCAGCAGCTGCCGACCGCGAGGCGCAAGCCGGCCGCTTCCATCACCAGACCCGTGACTTTCGTCAGCCGGCCGGCGACGGTGACGGGTTTCACCGTTGCAGCGACCTCGCCGCAGTCACGCAGGTAGTTCTGCCAGTGGGCGGTGAGCTGAGTCGCGGCCGTCATGCGATCCACTCGTGATCTTGCGCGAGCGCTGCGCACACTTTCTGCCAGCGGGTTTCGAGGGTCGCATCGATTTCGCAGGTGGCGCTCTCGATGCGGCAGCCGCCCCGGGTGATGCTCGCGTCTTCGACAACTGTCCACTCGGCGCCTACTTCCTTGGCCAGATGCGCGCCGAGTAGGGCCGCATCGTCGGGATGCAGGCGCAGGCGCGTGCCCTGACCGAACGGCGGCACGTCGCGCACGGTCTCGCGCACGATGGCTTCGATGATCTCCGGGTGGACCTTGAGCGATTCGCGCACGAGCGATCGGGCCAGCGTCAGTGCGAGCCGCACGAGGTCTTCGGCGACGCGCTGCTCCAAGGCGGTCATTTCCTGATGGGCGCTGCCGAGCAAGGCAGCCAGCCGTTCGGCTTCGAGCGCCGCCTGGGCGGCGCCCTGGGCGTAGCCTGCGTCGTAGCCTTGGCGATAGGCCTGCTGGTTGATCATCTTGATGCGCTCGGCGCTCTCGCGTGCGCGCTGCTGCGCCTGGGCTTCGGTCTGAGCAGGGTCCTTGGCGCCGGCGCCGCCTTCGAGGCTGGTGAGCTTCCACGGCTGGTAGGCGCCGGTGCGATCCTTGGGAATGAAGTTGTTCATCGCTTCTTTCTGCAATTGCTACGGGGGGTGTCCCCCGGCCCGGTCGACACCCGGGCGCGGTCCTTGTCGACTACACGTAAGCGTCGTCGCCCTTGCCGCCCATCGCGACCTGGCCTTCGTCGGCCAGACGGCGCACGACGCCCAGAATTTCCTTCTGCTCTTTCTCCACTTCCGACAGCTTGACGGGCCCCCTGGCTTCGAGGTCTTCGCGCAGCATCTCGGCCGCGCGGCTCGACATGTTCTTGAAGATCTTGTCGCGCAGCTCCTGGCTGCAGCCTTTCAGGGAAACGATCAGCGACTCGGACTGGACTTCGCGCAGCAGCGTCTGCACGCCGCGATCGTCGAGCTGCAGCAAGTCTTCGAACACGAACATCTCGTCGAGTATCTGTTGCGCGAGTTCGGCGTTGTTGTCGCGCATGCCCTCCATGATCTGATTGCTTTGGGCGCTGGGCAGGTAGTTGAGGATTTCCGCGGCTGCGCGCACCCCGCCTAGAGAGCTCTTCTGCAGGCTGTCGGCGCCGGCGAGCACTTCGGCCAGCGTGTCGTTGAGTTCCTTGAGGGCCGAGGGCTGGATGCCGTCGAGCGTGGCGATGCGCATCATCACGTCGCCGCGCAGCCGCTCGGTCAGGTTCGACAAAATCTCCGAGGCCTGGTCCTGGTCCAGATGAACCAGGATCGTGGCGACGACCTGCGGGTGCTCGTTGCAGATGAGCTGCGCGATGGTGTTCGAGTCGAGCCACTTCAGCTTGTCGATGCCCGACGTATCGCCGCCTTGCAGGATGCGTTCGATGATGACGGCGGACTTGTCGCCCAGCGCCTTCACCAGCACGCTTTTCAGATACTCGCGCGCTTCCACGCCCACCGTGGATTGATCGCCGGCCTCGGCGCAGAAGCGCCCGAGCACGCCGTCCACCTCTTCGCGCGACACCTTCTTCAGGCTCGCCATCGCCTTGCCGATCTTCTGCACTTCGCGCGGCGCCAGATACTTGAAGACTTCGGCGGCCTCGTCCTCGCCCAGGGACATGAGCAGTACGGCGCTGCGATTGATGCCCTCGTTATCCATCGTTCGTCACCCAATCGCGCACGACGTTGGCCACCAGCTTCGGATCCTGACGCGCGATCTGCTTGGCGGCCTGCAGGTTGAGGTCATAGGTCGCCGATTTCTCCGCCACCGGGGTGTCTTCGGGCTCGGGCGGGGGAAGGAGCTCCGGTTCCGGAGCAGGGGGTGTGGCGAAGGTGCGCAGCATCGGGCGCAGCACGCCGAGCACCAGGTAGAGCGCGATGCCGGCGATCAGCAGGTTGCGGCCGATCTCCTTGGCCCACGTCAGTATTTCAGGGTTCTTCCACAGCGGGATTTCCTCGACGGGCGGCAACACCTGCTGGGTGAACGCGGCGTTCAGCAGGTTGAGCGTGTCGCCTCGCTTTTCGTCGAACCCTATCGCGCTCTTGATGAGTTGGGTGATTTCCTGCTTCTCCGCGTCGCTCAGGGGCTTGCTCGTCATCGTGCCGTCCTCGGCGGCGACGGAACGATGATTCACCACGACGGCGAGCGAGATTCTGCGCAGCGAGCCGACCTGTTGCTGGTTATGGGTGATGGTCCGGTTGACTTCGTAGTTGGTGGTCGCGGTCTTCTGCTGGTTCACGCTCGTCTGGGCGCCTGCGGCTGTCTGGCCGGGTTGCGCGCCCGGCGCGGCGGCGATCGGCGCTTCGGCTGGTTGAGGCGGCTGGTTGGTCGCCGCCCCCGGCACCCCGCCGCCATTGGGCCCCGGTCCGCTTTGGACCGATTCGGAAACATTGGAGCTTCGGACGGCGGCCGTATCGGCTTGGCCGTTCGGCGAGAAGTTCTCCTCGACCCGCTCGATCTTCGAGAAGTCCATTTCGGCGGTGACTTGGGCCCGCACGTTCCCTTCACCCACGATCGGCAGCACCAGGCGCTCGATGCGGGCGATCATTTCCTGCTCGAACTCGCGCTTCTGCTTGATCTGGGTCGGGTCCAGGCCGTTGGCTTGCGCGATCTGATTGGAAAGGAGGGTGCCCGTCTGGTCCACGACGCTGACGTTGCGCGGCGGCAGATCCGGCACGCTGTTCGAAACTAGATTGACGATCGCGGTGACCTGGCCCGGCTCGAGCGGCCGATTGGGCGCAAGCTGCAGCACGATCGATGCGCTGGGTTTCTGCGAGTCGCGCACGAAGATCGAAGGCCGGTTCATGGCCAGATGGACCCGAGCGGACTGCACGCTCGCGATGGTCTGGATCGACCGCGCCAGCTCCGATTCGAGCGCCCGCTGGTAATTGATCTGTTCGACGAAGTTGCTGGTGCCGAATTTCTGGTTGTCCAGCTTGGTGTAGCCCTCGAAGCCTCCGTTGGCGTAATTGCGCGGCAGATCCTGCGCCGCGAGTTTCATGCGCACGTCGTGCCACTGGCCGCTGGGCACCATGATGGCGCCGCCTGCTTCCGAGAACCGGTAGGGCACGTTCATCTGGCTCAACGCGGCGATGACGGCGCCGCCGTCCTTGTCGTTCAACTCGGTGAACAGAACCCGGTAGTCCGGCGTCTTGCTCCACATCCACATGCCGCCGAGCACTGCGATCAGGGCGGCCAAGGTGATGAGATAGCCGAGCTTCTGATGCAGCGGTGTCTGCGTCAGGCCGGCCAGATGTTCCGAAAGGGCTTGTACGGGGGATGCCATGGTGTATCAGGTCCGATCGAAGCTTGGGGATTGGGCTTATTCGACGTCGGCGATTATGAAAGTCGCCGCGGCAACCCCAAGCGGCAAAAAGAGCCGCCTTTGCCGGGTTTATCGGACGGTGTCCGAATGCACCCACTTGATAACCTGCCGGCGTCGTGAATCCGCAGGGAGCCGAGCAATGGAAAACGGTTATGCACGGGCAGAGGCGGGCAAGCTGCCCGGCGTGGGCGCGTATCGAGAGTCGCGCAGTCTGACCGAGGCGCTGGACAACGTGCTGAGTGCCACGCGCCGGCGCTGGAACAAGGCCCGAGGGCATGCTGGGCCGACAGCGGTCGAGTCTGCCGATAGCGCGAAGCTGCGTGAAGCATTTCACGTTTTCGTCGATGCCGCCGATCGGCTCGAAGACACGTATTCGAACCTGCGCTCGCGCGTCGAGGAGCTTTCGAACCAGCTGGCGCAGGCCAACGGTGAACTCACCCGGCAGCTCCAGGACAAGCAGTCGCTGGCCGAGCGGCAGGCCGCGTTGTTGGCAGCCCTGCCTGCGGGTGTCCTCGTCGTCGATACGAACGGCATCGTGCGCGAGGCCAATGCGGTGGCGCTCGAGCTCTTCGGCCTCGATTTGGTTGGTAAGCACTGGCATTTAGTGAAAGCCTCTCTTGTTAGTGCCGGGACTCCATTCGAATGGGAGACCAGCGAGGGCTGTCCGCGGCGGTTGAACGTCCAGGAAGTCACGGATGAGCGCGGCGGGCGCATCGTTCTGCTCAACGACATCACCGAAGCGCACGAGGCTCGCGTCTTGCAGGAGCGCAACGAACGACTCGCCACGATGGGAGAAATGACCGCGCGTGTGGCCCATCAACTGCGCACCCCGCTCGCCACGGCGATGCTCTACGCGAGCCAACTCGAGCGCAGCGATCTGACGCAGGCCGAACGTGCCGGACTGGGCGACCGGATCCTCTCCCGCTTGCGCTCCCTGGAGCGGGTCTCGCGCGAGATGCTGCGCTTCGTGCGCGGCGAACGAGCCAACGAGCAGTCCATCGAAGTCAGTGCGCTGCTGAGCGAAGCCGCTCAAGTCATGGAGCCGCTCATGGCTGCCCGCGGCATCGCCTTCATGTGCGAAGACCACACGGCCGGTGCGATCCTCCTCGGCGATCGGCGCGGGCTCGCGGCCGCTCTGCTCAGCTTGCTGGAGAACGCGGCGCAGGCCACCAGCCAAGGCGGCAAGGTGCGCATATGCGGCATGGCCAACAGCCTGCACGTGCGCATTCAGGTGAGCGACAGCGGCAGCGGAATTGCGCACGATGTCTTGCCGCACCTGTTCGAGCCCTTCTACAGCACCCGTGTGGACGGCACCGGGCTCGGTCTGGCCATCGTCAAGAGCGTGGTGGAGGCCCACGGCGGAAGCATCGACGTCGATTCCTCCGAGCACACGGGCACCAGTTTCACCATCACGCTGCCGTGCTCCAACGAGGCCAGGCCCGCGGCGGCCTCGGTGTCGGCATGTTCCCTGGACGGGTGCGCTGGCGCTGTCGACCGGGCGCTGAGTCGGGAGGCAGCATAAGCATGGCAACAGTGCTCGTGGTCGACGACGATCGCCATCTGCTGGAGGCGGTCTGCGCGACCCTCGAACTGGCCGGGATCTCGGCGCTCGGCGCGACCGACGGCGGCAGTGCGCTCGAACTGCTCACGGCACGTGACATCGGCCTGGTCATCTCCGACGTCGGCATGGCGCCGATGGACGGATTCGCCTTGCTCGCCGAGGTGCGCCGCCGCCGGCCGGACCTGCCGATCGCACTCATGACAGCCTATGGTGTCGTCGAGCAGGCGGTGGAGGCCATGCGCGCCGGCGCTGCGGATTACCTCAGCAAGCCGGTGGAGGCGCAGGCACTGGTGGCGCTCGCGCGTCGCTTGCTGACCGCACCCTCGGCCGCCGCGCCGGACGGGTTCATCGCCGAGGATCCGCGCACGATCGAAGTCTTGAACCTTGCTGCCCGCGTCGCAAAATCTGCGGCGACGGTGCTGCTCACCGGCGAATCGGGCAGCGGCAAGGAGATGTTCGCCCGCTATCTGCATGCGAGTTCCACCCGGGCCACCGGCCCCTTCATCGCCATCAATTGCGCAGCCATCCCCGAGAGCCTGCTGGAGGCGACCTTGTTCGGTCACGAGCGCGGCGCCTTCACCGGGGCGGCGCAGTCGCAGCCGGGCAAGTTCGAGCAGTCCAATGGCGGCACGCTGCTGCTCGACGAGATCTCCGAGATGCCGCTCGGCCTGCAGGCGAAGCTGCTGCGCGTGCTGCAGGAACGCGAGGTGGAGCGGGTCGGTGGTCGCAAGCCCATCCCGCTGGACTTGCGCGTCCTCGCGACGACCAACCGCGATCTGCAGGAGATGGTCGGCGAGGGGCGGTTTCGCGAGGACTTGTTCTATCGCCTGAACGTCTTTCCGTTGCACATCCCGCCCTTGCGCGATCGCCCACGGGACATCGTGCCACTCGCTCGCCATTTCGCTGCCCGCATCGCGCAAGGGCGCAAGCTGCGCTTCTCGGTCGAAGCGGAGTCGCTGCTGCGTGCCCACCCGTGGCCGGGGAACGTGCGCGAGCTGGAGAATACCGTGCAGCGCGCCCTGATCCTTGCGACCGGAGACGTCATTGCCGCGGTCGACATCGTGCTGTCCGCCGCTGTTCCTCGCATGCCTCTGATGGGGATCGAAGCCCCGGTGACGGACATCAAGACGCTCGAGCGCGATCACATTCTCGCAACGCTCAAGGAAGTGGGCGGCTCACGCAAACTGGCTGTGCAGCGCCTGGGCATCAGTGAACGCACGCTGCGCTACAAGCTGCAGCAATACCGGCTGGAAGGCGCGATCTGAGGCATGGCCGCGGGTCGGGCGCCTCGGGCAAGGAATCTCTGAATCAGGATAGCGGCAGACGCGGAGACGACAACGATGGAAATCAACACCAAAGTCGATCAACTGCTGGGGCAGATGCGCACCGCGCAAAGCTTGGCGTCGAAGCTGACAGCGCGAGTCGGCAGGGACGCCGCGGTGGACGGCGCCACCAAGCCCGACTTCGCGGCTGCGCTCAAGGCGTCGATCGATCAGGTCGCGACGGCCCAGAGCAAGGCCCAGGGTCTGACGCAGGACTTCGAACTGGGCAAGCCCGGGGTGCAGCTGCATGACGTCATGATCAACATGTCGAAGGCGAGCGTGCAGTTCCAGCAGATGGTGCAGGTGCGCAACAAGTTGGTATCGGCGTATCAGGACATCATGAACATGCACGTGTAGACACGTGCATGTCGCAGCGATGATCGTCTTCGCCGTTGTCGCAACCCGGGCGGAGCCAAAGGGCTGCCGATCTGTTCGTCATGGATTCCTGTTCGCACCCAGTCTTGGGTGTTCTTGCGAACGCATGCGCAAGGGTGACTTGGCCGCCACAAAGGCTTGCCGCGGATCGGTGGACTTCGCGGTGGTTGGTGGTCCAGCCTGACGGCACCGCGAGATGAGACACGAAGTCCTGCCCGCGGGCCTGCCGCCAGCTTTGGCTAGTCTCCAGGCGCCGTGCTATCTGCACCATCCTCCAGCCTGGAAATTCCGGACGCTGCTCGCTGTGGCGCTGCTCCTCGTGATAGGTGGGATGGCCTTCGTCGCGTGGTGCGCGTTGCGCGGCGATGCTGGAACCGACGAGTTGCTGCTGACCGCCATGCTGCTTCCATTCCTCGGTCTGCTCCTTCGGCCTTCAGTGTGGCGGTTGCCGATCTCGCTGGCGGTCGACACACGAGGGTTGCATTTCCTCGGCTCCGATCCGCGCGGTTCGCCGGTGTTCGTGCCCTGGTCCGACATCGGTCCGACGACGATCGAACGTGTCTCATCCGAGGGCAGAACCGTCGTGCTCACGATCGCCGATGGCTCCTCGTTCTGGGACGCAGCCAAGCAGTCGCATTTCAACTGGCTATTGCTCGGAGCTGTCGATGCCGAGGGGCGAAGACGGCTGATCATCGGCAGTCAGGGCATCGCACCAGAAGTGACTCAGGCAGCGGTCGAAAGCCTGCGATCCGGCGAGACATGATGCATGGGTGTTTGGCCATGCTGGGTCGGCGCGAGATGGCGATACGGTCTGCCAGGCGCTCTGCGAACGCTTCACCGGTGCTGAACGCTGGGTTCGATGCCGGAGCGCAAGAGTCGGACGAAATGGAAGAACTTGTGGCGACACTTAGCGAAGCAGCATCGGAACGCGAGGTGGTGCGGGATTCGACACGCCGATGCTCTTCGTTCGAATCCTCCCGCAGGCGTCTGCAATGACGGCTCGGGCGCATGAAGTAACGATGCTTGATGGCGTGCGGATCTCGATGGCGAACTGCCCGCCGATCCCGGCAAGAAACACGGCGCGGTGTCGTCATCGGATCGAATCGAGCCTGCGCTATACTCCTCGCCCATGAAACGTGTCTTCGCGATCGTGACGCTCGTGGTCTGCCTGGTGTGGCAGGCGGTGGCGCTCGCGTATTTCGGCGGCCCGGGCGTCATGGTCTCGGGCGATGCCAGCCATGCACACATGCACCTGCACATGCAGTCGCATCACCATGATGCCGATGGGGCGGTTGCGTTCGACGACTCCCTGGCCTCGTACCTGCACATGACCTTCGATTCCGGGACCACGGCCACCATGGTGTCCCTGCAGCCGCTTCAGCTTTTGCGCACGGCCGATGCGGCGCCACGCGCCTCGCCGGACGATACGCGCGCTTCGCCCTTCGTCGAGGGGCCCTTGCGTCCTCCCCGATCCCCCGTCTGATCGCCTAGGGACCAGTCCGTCCGCAGGATGGCGCTGGTTCCAAGCGCGCTCGGTGGCACGGCCGACTTTTCGAGCCTCATCCGTCGGACCGGCACCTTGCGCCCTCGAAGATCGCAATCAGCGGGGCCAATGTGAACCTCTTTTCGAGAGCGGCCGCCTGCATGCTGGCAGGCGGCATGGTATGGAGCAGTCTTTGCGGCGCAGAATCGGGCGCAATGCCCGGTGCATCGCCGCTTGCGAGTCCGGAACGATACGAATACGCCCCGACGTTGCCTGCGGCTGTCGAGGCAGCGTGGCAGCGCGCCACGATTGCGCGCGAAGCGGAGGCGATGCAGATGCGGGCAACGGCCGACAAGGAGGCTGTCCGCAGGCCCTGGGCGGCGCCGCCCTCCATCGAAGCGATGCATCGCGACGACCGATTGCAGAGCAATGCAGGGCGGCGTGAGACCGAGCTGGCGATCGCCTGGCCGATGTGGTTGCCGGGGCAGCGTTCGGCCAACGAGGCCATGAGCCAGGCAGGTCTCGACCGCGCCGACAGCAGTGTCCGCGCGGCACGATTGCAGGTGGCCGGACTCGTGCGCGAGGGCGCATGGCGGCTGATCGGCGATGCGGCCAACCGCGCCTTGCTCGAGAGGCAGAGCGACGTGCTCCACAAGCTCTATCTCGATGTGGAGCGACGGGTCAAGGCCGGCGATCTGGCCCGTGCCGACGCGCTGGCGGCACGTGCGCAGTGGCTCGAATCCAGGGCTCGCATCAGCAGTGCGGAGCAGCGCCTGGACGAATCGCGGATACGATGGCACGAGCTCACCGGGTTGCAGGCAGCGCCCAGCCGTCAAGCCATGACCGAGTCGATCGATTCGACGACGGCTCGCGCCGATCACCCCCGACTCGATGATGCCGGTAAAGGCGTCGAGCATGCGCGGCGGCGCTGGGACGTCGTGCGTGCATCGACGCGTGAACCGCCGGAACTCAAGCTGGGTGTGAGGCAAGATGTTTCCGGCGGCGCGGGCGGTTCGCACAACAGTCTGCAGGTGGGGGTGCGCATCCCTTTCGCGACGCTGGACCGCAACCGACCGCTCGAAGCGGCTGCGATCGGCGATCTCGCGGTGGCCCAGGCGGTCGAGCAAAGGTTGCGTCAGCAACTGCAAGCCGATGCGAGCGCCGCGCACGTCGCGCTCTCGTCGGCGGAGCAGCAGCTTCTGGTCGAGCAGGAGCGAGCGAAGCTGCTTCGCGAGCGCGCACAACTGATCGATCGATCGTTTCGCGCCGGAGAAAGCGCGCTGCCTGAATTGCTCAGGGCGATGGATACGGCCTCTCAGGCCGAGGCGGCTGCCCTGCGTCAGGCCATCGTTCTGGAACACTCTCGCGCTCGTCTGCAACAAGCCATCGGAGTCTTGCCATGAGAAATGCGGTGTCAGTGGGGTTGCGAGCTTGCGTCGCCCTCGCGTTCATAAGCTTGATGTCTGCGGCGGCATCTTCGTTCGCCGGTCCGGGTGCGCACGGTCCGGACGGTGAGCATCTGGATCCCGCAGGTGCGGTGACGGCAGCGAAGAGCGCCCAGCCCCGGTTCGAGGCGGCAACCGAGCTTTTCGAACTGGTCGCCGTGCTGGCCGGTAGCGAACTGTCGATGCTCATCGACCGTTTCGAGAGCAACGCGCCGATACTTGAGGCTCGTGTCGAGGTTGAAGCGGCGGGCCGCAAGGCCGAGGCCAAGTTTCACGCGGATCACGGCGACTACACCGTCGATGATCCCGCTTTCATTGCCGCGCTCAGCCAACCCGGGGAACATGCCGTGGTGATTTCCATCGTGTCCGGCGACGACAGCGATCTGCTGAACGGCACCTTGGTGGTGGCCGAGTCGCGCGTTTCGGCGTCGTCTGCCGGGCACGGTCACGATCACGACCGCGTGTTCGAGCGGACGGTGTGGATTGCTCTCGGCGCCGCCGCGTTGGCAGCGGGGCTGGTTTTCCTCTGGCGGCGCCGCAGGCGGGTAGCGAGCGTGCAAAGGGGGGCAGCACAATGAGGAATCATCGCTGGATCGGACACGAGGCAATCCGCCGCGCAATGCGTCTTGCACTGGTGTTCCTGTCGATGCTCGTCGCGACTGCGCATGCCGGCCCGGGCGCTCACGGTCCGGATGGGGAACACCTCGATAGCCCGTCGGGGGCGGCGGCACCCGGCGGGCTGAGACGACTGCCCGACGGCAGCGTCAGTGTCCCCAAGCTTTCTCAGCGTCGCATGGAGGTCAGGACGGTGCTGGCGAAGGCATCCGAGTCGGCTGCGACGGTCGAACTCCCGGCACGGGTGGTCGTCGATCCCAATGCCAGCGGGCGCGTACAGGCGACGCACGGCGGCCGCGTCGAAGCGGGCCCTCGGGGCCTGCCTTTGGCGGGACAAAACGTTCGCCGGGGCGATGTTCTCGCCTACGTGCGGCATCACCCGGAGCCGTACGCCCTCGGCAATCAGCAGGCGCAGCTTGCCGAGTTGCGCGCCCAGCGCCAGTTGGCCGAGCAGCGATCGAAGCGGCTGGCCGAACTGGAAGGCACGGTGCCCAGAAAGGAGATCGAAACGGCCCGCGCCGAAGCCCAAGCCTTGGCGGAGCGCGAGCGCAGCATCGGCGCGAGCCTCTCCATGCGCGAAGCTTTGGTTGCGCCCGTGTCAGGTGTCATCGCGCGAGCCGAGGTCGCCCTGGGTCAGGTGATCGATGCCAGGGATGTTCTCTTCGAAATCATCGCCCCGGGCCGGATGCTCGTCGAAGCCGCGACGGCAGATCCCGGCTTGGCGCCACGAATCGCATCGGCATCGCTGCCGAGTGCACCCGAGGCATCGCTCAGGTTCATCGGTGCGGCGCGAGTCCTGCGTGAGGGCATGCTGCCACTGACTTTCGCGATCGACGCCAAGCCGGGCGCTGCCTTGCCGCTGGCCATCGGACAATCCGTGACGCTGATCGTGTCGATGCGCGAGCGCACTCAGGGTTATGTGCTTCCGGCGCGAGCCATCGTGCGCAATCCCGCCAACGAGCCGGTCGTCTGGATCAAGTCGGGGGCCGAGCGCTTCATTCCTCAGCCCGTGCAATTCAAGACGGTCGATGCGAACACTGTCGTCGTCACGCAAGGCCTGGGGGCCGACAATCGTGTCGTCGTGCAGGGCGCGTCCCTCATCGCGCAGATCCGCTGAGCGAGCGACAGCATGTTCAACTGGATCGTCCGCTACAGCCTGCAGAACCGCCTCTTCGTGCTCGCGGTGGCGAGCATGCTCATGGTCTACGGGGCCTTGACCGCCCTGCGAACGCCGATCGATGTATTCCCGAATCTGGACAAGCCGCTCGTGACGGTGCTCACCGAGGCGGGCGGGATGGCGCCCGAGGAGGTCGAGCAGCTCGTGACTTTTCCGATCGAGACCGCGCTCAACGGCATGCCGGGGGTGAGTCGGGTGCGCTCGACTTCGGGCGTGGGGCTGTCGATCGTCTATGCCGAGTTCGATTGGGGCACCGACGTCTATCGCAATCGGCAGCTGGTGGCCGAGCGTCTGGCGCTCATCCGCGAACGCCTGCCCGCAGACATCACGCCGATGATGGGCCCGGTGTCCTCCATCATGGGCGAGATCATGCTGATCGCGTTGCCCCTGCAGCGGGGCAACGGTGCTGGCGAGGGGATCTCGCCGATGCAGGCGCGGGAGTACGCGGATTTCGTGTTGCGGCCGCGGCTATTGTCGATCCCGGGCGTATCGCAGGCGATCCCGATCGGCGGAGATGTTCGAACACTGCGCGTCGCACCGGATACGGCGCGCATGGCTCAGTTCGGCGTGTCGCTCACGCAGGTGGAACGCGCGCTCTCGGGCTATGCAAGCAACGCCGGCGGCGGCTTCGTCGATCTCAACAGCCGCGAGTATCTGATCCGGCACCTCGGCCGCTCCAACCGTCTCGAAGATCTCGCCGGGGTCGCGGTGGCCTGGAAGGACGGTCGCCCGATCCTGCTGGAACAGGTGGCGACGGTTGCCTTCGCTCCCGGACTCAAGCGTGGCGACGCAGGCTACAACGGTCTGCCTGCGGTCATCCTCAGCGTGCAAAAGCAGCCTGGGGCGGACACGGTCGAGCTCACGGCAGTGATCGAAGCGGCCTTGTCCGATCTCAAACCGAGCTTGCCCGAGGGCATGGCAGAGCCGAGGGTGCTCTTTCGCCAGGCCGACTTCATCCAGGCCTCGATTGCCAATGTATCGGGTGCGCTGCGCGATGGCGCCATCATGGTGGCCATCGTGCTCTTCGCCTTCTTGATGTCGGTGAGGACGACGCTCATATCGCTCGTTGCGATTCCGCTGTCTCTGGCGGTCACCGCGCTCGTCTTTCACTGGCTGGGCCAGTCGATCAACGTGATGACGCTGGGCGGTCTGGCGATCGCCATCGGCGAACTGGTCGACGATGCGGTGGTCGACGTCGAGAACATCCTGCGGCGGCTCAAGCAGAACCGGCTGCTGGCTGCGCCGGCGCCTGTCTTCGAAATCGTGCGCCGTGCGAGCGTCGAAGTGCGCTCGGGCATCGTGTATGCCACGGTGATCGTAGTGCTGGTGTTCGTGCCGCTCTTTGCGCTGCCCGGCATCGAGGGCCGGCTCTTTACCCCGCTCGGTATCGCATACATCGTCTCGATCGCGGCGTCGATGGTCGTGTCGATGACCGTCACGCCGGTGCTCTGCTATTACCTGTTGCCGACGATGAAGCGCCTCGATCATGGCGACAGTCCGCTCGTGGGCTGGCTCAAACGCGTCGATGCCAAGCTGCTCGGCTGGTCGTTCGGGCATGCCAAGAGCCTCGTGGTCGTCACGGTGCTCGCGGTTGCGACGATGGCGGCCACCGTGCCGTTCTTCGCCCGCGCGTTTCTGCCCGCCTTCAACGAGGGCTCGCTGGTGCTGTCGCTGATGCTCAATCCGGGAACGTCGCTGGCCGAGGCCAATCGCATCGGCGCCGTGGCCGAGGGGCTCATCCGCGAAGTGCCGGAAGTTCTGCAGGTCGGGCGCCGCACCGGACGCGCCGAACTCGACGAGCATGCCGAGGGCGTGCATTCCGCCGAGATCGATGTCGATTTGAAGCGCTCGGACCGCAATCGCGAAGAGGTGATGTCGGACATACGTCAACGCCTCGCCGTCCTGCCGGCGCAAGTGGCGATCGGTCAGCCGATCTCCCATCGCCTCGATCACCTGCTCTCGGGCGTGCGGGCGCAAATCGCGCTCAAGATCTTCGGCGACGACATCGATGCGCTACGCTCGATCGCCGAGCAGTTGCGCGGCTCGCTCGCCGAGGTGCCCGGTCTGGTCGATCTCACGGTCGAGAAGCAAGTGCTGATTCCGCAAATCGTCGTTCGCCTCGATCAGCGGCGGGCCGCCCAAGCGGGGCTGTCGCCCGGGGAGGCGATTCGCGTCCTGCAGGCGCTCACGGATGGCGCACACGGCGCGCAGATCATCGACGGCGCGCGCCGATACGATCTGGTGCTGCGGTTGCCGGACGACAAGCGCACGCCTCAGGACTTGGGTCGGACCCTCATCGATACGCCCGCGGGGCGCCTGCCGGTATCGGCAATCGCCACGGTGGAGGAGAACGACGGGCCGAACCAGATCGGGCGTGAGAACGGTCGGCGTCGTATCGTCGTCTATGCGAACACCGACGGTACCGACCTCGGCCGTGTGGTCGGCGACATCCGGCGTGTCGTCTCCGAACAGGCGCTGCCTGCCGGAACATTCGTCAGCCTGGAGGGCCAGTTCCAGGCGCAGGAACAGGCCACCAAGCTGATCGCGGGTCTGTCTCTGATCTCGCTCGCCATGATGTTCCTGGTGCTCTACTCGCGTTATCGCTCGGCGGTGTTGGCGGGCATCGTGATGGCCAACATCCCGCTTGCGCTGATCGGTTCGGTGGCGGCGATGTGGATCGCCGACGTGCAGCTGTCGGTGGCCTCGATGGTCGGTTTCATCACCTTGGCCGGCATCGCGACGCGCAATGGCATACTCAAGATCAGCCACTACATCAATCTGTGCAAGTTCGAGCAGGAGACGTTTTCGCAGGCGATGATCGTGCGCGGCTCGCTGGAACGCTTGACGCCCGTGCTGATGACGGCGCTGGTCGCGGCTTTCGCGCTCGTGCCGCTGCTGCTGGCCGCCGATGCGCCGGGCAAGGAGATACTTCATCCCGTGGCCGTCGTGATCTTCGGCGGTCTCGTGAGTTCGACGCTGCTCGATACGTTGCTTACGCCGATGCTCTATTGGCTGTTCGGCCGGCGTGCGACCGAGCGACTGCTGTCGCAGACGGACGAGCCTGCCGAGAACGGCATCAGCAACGCGTACTGACCCTAGGGGCTCGAGCGGTGCCGCCTGTTCAAGTGCGCCGCGTCACGCAGGAGAAACGGATCGTGTTCAATAAGGTAGTGACTGCCATCGTTCTGGGGGGCTTGTTGATCGCAAGTCCCGCGGGGTTTTCGCATGAAGATCCGAAGCCTCGCCATGGCGGGATCATGCAGGTCGTCAACGATGTCTCGTATGAGCTCGTCATCAAGGATTCAGGCGTCGACATTCACGTGAGCGATCACGGCAAGCCCATGTCGACGGCGGGCATGACCGGAAAGCTCACCGTCATGGTCGGCACGCAGAGATCGGATGTGGATCTGGTCGCTGCCGGCGACAAGCTCGAAGTCAAGGGCCTCAAGCTTGCCAAGGGTGCAAAGCTCGTGGCGGCCCTCACCTTGCCGAACAAGAAGGCTGTCACGGTCCGGTTCGCCATCAAGTAGGGTGCCGTGACCCCGGGCTTCCATCGTCTGCCAGCGCGGCGCGGCGCTCGTCGGGGCGCTGTCGCGGCGTCCCCGGGCGCAAGAGGCTCGCCGTCGGCCGCGCCGATCTCCCTAGCACAGCGCGCCTTCGGTGCGGCCCGTACCGGCTCGGTCTTCGCGTCATGCGCATCCGCACGTGCCAGACGTTCATCACCGAAACGAGTATTGATCGGGCGCCTACGTTTCGAGCGACGCGCTCGGTGGCCAGCGCAATGCGAATCGGACGGCGCTGCTTACATCGACCGCTTACAACGCGGAATCAGGCGTGACGCGGATATTGACGTGGGTCAAGGCGAACGGGGCGCTGCCAGGAGAAACTGAAATCGGTGTCATTCTCTCCCTCTCCAGCCATGCGTAACCTTGTCTGCGTCGCTCAGCGGGTATGTGTCCTTCTGGCGCTCGCACTCGCTGTGTTGCCTGCTTGGGCACAGTCCTCGTCGGGAGGCGCGCGCCAGTTCAGTGATGCCGCCGAGTGGTCGCGCTGGTTCGACAGCGAAGAGCGCGATGCTTGGCAGAAGCCGGTCGAAGTGCTTTCCGCACTTGCACTGCCGCGCTCGGCCGTCGTCGCCGATATCGGCGCCGGCACAGGCTATTTCTCGGCTCGGCTCGCGCGCGCCCTCCCCGACGGGAAGGTCTACGCCGTCGATGTCGAGCCGGAGATGGTGCGGCACTTGCGCGATCGGGCTGCCGCAGAACGCATCGGCAACATGCACGCGGTGCAAGCTGCGCGCGATGATCCACGCTTGCCGGAGCCGGTCGATCTCGTGCTCATGGTCAATGTCCAGGGCTTGATGGTGCGGCCCGGAGACTACTTTGCACGGTTGCGCTCGATGTTGAAGCCCGGTGGGCGGGTGGCCATCGTTTCGACGCGTATCGATTCACCGATAGGCGCGCGGGCACAGATGCGGGTCGCACCCGAGAAGGTGAAGCAAGACATGGCCGACCAAGGCTATGCGCTCGTCGCCGAGCACGACTTTCTTCCTTATCAGTTTTTTCTCGTCTTCTCCATCAAGTAAGGCCGGTACGCCGAAGCGTGCCGGTCGGGTCGGCCGCGAGGAGAGATCTCGCCGACCCTGGTGTTCAGATGCCGAGCGCGCGGGAGAGAAAGTGCCAAGCGGTGCCGAGGGCGCCGCATGCGGCGAGGACGATCATGACATCGATCTTGTAGCGGAACAGGGCGATGAAGGCAGCGATGCCGATCAGGAGCGATGGCCACTCGAAACGGCCGCTGAACGGGGCTGCTTCGGTGGCTTCTGGCCAGAGCACATGCCAAGCAAAGAAGAGCGCAAGATTCAGTATGACGCCGACCACCGCGGCCGTGATGCCGGTGAGAGGGGCAGTGAATTTCAGATCGCCGTGCGTCGTTTCCACCAGCGGACCGCCTGTCAGAATGAAGATGAAGCTCGGCAGGAACGTGAAGTAGGTGACGACAGTGGCTGCCAGCGCGCCGCTGAGGAATGCTGCATCGGGTCCCAGAATCGCCTGCGTCCAGCCGCCGACGAAGCCCACGAAGGCGACGACCATGATGAGCGGGCCGGGTGTGGTTTCGCCGAGCGCGAGGCCGTCGATCATCTGCGCTGCGGTGATCCATCCGTAGTGATCCACCGCGCCCTGGTAGACGTAGGGAAGCACGGCGTACGCGCCGCCGAAGGTAAGCAATGCCGCCTTGGTGAAGAACCATCCCATGTGGGTGAGGGTGGCGCTCATGCCGTGGGTTGCGATCAAGGCGGCCATGGCGCCGGTCCATAGCCCGAGTCCGACGAGGGCGACGCATGTCAGCCGGCGCCACGAGAATCGGGCATGGGGCGGCGTCGGTGTGTGATCGTCGATCACAGCCGCACCGTAGCTCTGCTTTGACGATCCGTGACCGCCTCCGGTGGCGAATTGGCGCGGGCGCAGTCTTCCGCCGATGTAGCCGAGCACGCCGGCGGCGATCACGATCAACGGAAAGGGCAGGTTCAGCAGGAAGATCGCCACGAATGCCGCGGCGGCTATGCCGATCAGATAACCGTTCTTGAGTGCGCGCGACCCGATTCGATAGGCAGCGAAGACCACGATCGCCGTGACGGCGGGCTTGATCCCGTAGAGTATGCCGGCCACCACGGGCAGGTTGCCGAAGGCGACGTAGATCCATGACAGGACGATGAGGATGATCAACGAGGGAAGCACGAACAGGCCGCCGGCGATGATCCCGCCCCAAGTCCGGTGCAGCAGCCAGCCGATGTAGGTCGCCAACTGCTGCGCTTCCGGCCCGGGCAGGAGCATGCAATAGTTCAATGCATGCAAGAAGCGATTTTCGGAGATCCATCGCCGCCGCTCGACCAATTCCTGGTGCATGACGGCGATCTGGCCTGCCGGACCGCCGAAGCTGATGAAGCCGAGTTTGAGCCAGAACCAGAATGCTTCAGCGAGGGTGGGCGGCGCAGGCGCTGTATCGATGCGGGTACGGTCGGGCGTCGTATCGGAAGCGGCCATGTTCAATCGCTCCCCTGGCGTGTACTCGTTGAATGGCAGGCGCTCGACGAACGATCAGCGATGAGGGTATGCGGGGCAATGGCGGCGTCCATGGATCATCCTTCGCGCAGATGCGAGTACACGAAGGCAGCGCTTGGACGCGAACGTCTGGAGAGTAGCCCCGGGGAGCCTGCCGATCCCCGGTTGACGAGCACAGCCTAGGCGATCGGGCCGACGGAAGTCAAGCCGAGTCGGGTTACGAAGCGACCCGCGTGCTTGCAGCTCCGACAGCGGCCGCTCATCCGGAAAATGGGTATGATCGCCTTGGCGCTCGAAGGCGTGACACAGTCTCGCGAACATCGATTACTTCCCCGCATCGGCAAGAGCAGATCGATTTTCGGCAGACCCCCCGTGCTGCACGGGGATGCCGCCGTCGCCATTCCGCAGGGGTACACGATTTTCGCCAGGAGGCTGTCGATGAGCGACATACAGTTTGGATTGATGATCCGCGGGCAGTTTCCGCAGAACGAAGACATGGGTGCGCGGTTCGAGGAGATGGTCGAGCAGGTGCGTCTGGTCGACCGGCTCGGCTTCGCATCCCTGACCAAGGGCATGCACTACGCGTCGCATCCGCTGCAGGCGTTCAACCAGATCGTCTGGCACTCGCGCATGGCCGCGGAATCGAAGAACCTGCGGCTGAACTTCGGCATCATTCTGCTCGCCTTGCACAAGCCGCTGGATATCGCCGAGCAGCTCGCATCCCTCGATGTCATGTCGAAGGGGCGGGTGATCTTCGGTGCTGCCCTCGGGTATCGGGAGGTCGAGCTGGCCGCCTTCGGCGTCGAGCGCAAACAGATCGTGCGCCGGTTCACCGAGAACCTGGAGGCGATCAAGCGGCTGTGGACCGAGGAGAAGGTCTCCATGAAGGGGACCTACTTCGAGCTGCTGGAGGCCAACGCCTCTGTCAAGCCGGCGCAGAAGCCGCATCCACCGATCTGGATCGGCGCCAACGCGGATCCGGCCATCGAGCGGGCGGCCCGGCTCGGCGATTGCTGGTATGTCAATCCGCATAACCGGATCGACACCATTCAGCAGCAGGTCGACGTTTACAAGCGTGCGCTGGATGCCGCCGGCAAGCCTTTCCCGACCGAATTCCCGGGCCGGCGCGAGTGCTTCGTTGCCCGCACACGCGAGGAGGCCATCCGCCTGTGCAAGCCTTATCTCGCAAAGAAATACGAGGTCTATCACGCCTGGGGGCAGGACAAGGCAATGCCGGCAGGCGACAACGATCTCGGTCTGGAATTCGACGAGCTGATCAAGGACCGCTTCTTCCTCGGCGGGCCGGACGAAGTGGCGCAGCAGATCATCGACTACACGCGGACCACCGGTATCAACCACCACGTACTGAGCTGCCAGTGGCCGGGCATGCCGCAGAACATGGTGCTCGACACCCTCAATTTGCTCGCCGAAGAGGTCTTCCCCCGGGTGCGACAAGGGCTGTAAACGCGAGCGCGAGCAAGAAGGCGCGCACCGCTTCGCGCGCTTGCGCCGGAATCGGCATGCTGGGCCAGGAACGAACGAGGCGAACGACGATGAACCGGGACGCGGGCATGCGAAGCGTGATGGCTGGACTGGTGGCCGCGACCCTGCTGGCCGCCACCGGGGTCGCCGCGCAGGTTCAGGCTTATCCGAGCCGGCCCATCCGGTTCGTGATTCCGTTCGCGCCCGCGGGAGCGAACGACATCATCGGGCGCATGGTGGGCGGCAAGCTCGGCGAAGTGCTGGGCCAGCAGATGATCATGGACAACCGGGGTGGCGCCGGCGGATCTATCGGCGTCGAGATGACGGCGAAAGCCGTGCCCGACGGGTATACCCTGCTTCTGGGCAACATCGCCACGCTGGCCGTGAATCCGACGCTCTATCCGAAGCTGGCTTACGACCCGGTCAAGGATCTGCAGCCGATCTCGCTCATCGCCAAGTCGCCCCAGATCCTGGTCGTGCACCCGTCCTTGCCCGCCACCTCGGTGAAGGCGCTGATCGCGCTGGCCCGGTCGCGCCCCGGCATGCTGGTCTATGGCTCGGGAGGCAACGGCAGCGGCGCGCACTTGACCGCCGAGTACTTCAAGCTGCTGACCAAGACCGACCTCGTGCATATTCCTTACAAGGGGCTGGGGCCGGCCTACATCGATCTCATCGCCGGTCAGGTGCCGGTGGTCTTCGGCGGTGTGACGGGCGTGGCGCCGCACATTCGCAGCAAGCGGGTACGCCCGCTCGGGGTGACGGGCGCGCAGCGTGTATCGGCTTTCCCCGAGATCCCGACGATCGCCGAGGGAGGTGTGAAGGGCTACGACGTCACCCTCTGGTATGGCGTGCTCGCGCCGTCCGGCACGCCGGGCGCGATCGTGTCGCGTTTGCATGCCGCGATGACGACCGCGCTGCAGAGTCCGGATCTGCGGCAGCGTCTGATCAACGACGGCGCGGAGCCGACCGCGAGTTCGCCCGAGGCGTTCCGAGCGTTCATCCAGTCCGAGATCGATCGCTGGGCCCCCATCATCCGGGCGTCGGGCGCGAAGGTCGATTGAGGATTACGCCGCGCCTCGCCCTGCGACGTCCAATGAAGGAGACGCGATGACCCAAGCCATGAACGAGACATCTTCCGACCGCCTACGACTGAGCGTCGACGAAGCGCGCCGTCTCGCCGAGAGCGCGTTGCAGCGCATCGGCTACGACGCGCAGGAGGCGAGCATCGTCGCCGATCACGTGCTCGATGCTGCGCTGTGCGGCTATGAATACTCAGGGTTGCCCAAGATCCTGAACGTGGCCGAGCATCGCCGGCTGCGCCAGCCGCGGCGCGCGATGCGCGTGGTGCACGAGACGCCGGTCTCGGTGCGCTTCGACGGCGGCAACAACGTCGGCATGGTGGCCTTGTACCGCGCGACCGAGGCCGCGATTGAGAAAGCATCGGCGCACGGCTTCGCCGTCGCGGGCGTGAACAACAGTTGGGTGAGCGGGCGCAGCGCCTACTTCGTCGAGCGGATCGCCCGCGCCGGTCTCGTGGGCATGCTGACGATCAGTTCGACGCGCCACGTCGCGCCGCCGGGAGGCGCCGAAGCCGCCATCGGCACCAATCCCATTGCGTTCGGATTCCCGGGCATCGAGGAACCGTTCGTGATCGATCTGGGTACCTCCGCCTTCATGTCGACCGACATGGAGTTTCGCTTGCGGCGCGGCGAACTGTTGCCCGAGGGGGTGGCGATCGATGCGCAGGGGCGGCCTACGCGTGATCCATTCGAGGCGAAGAAGGGCGCCCTCCTTACGCTCGCCGGCTACAAAGGGTTCGCGCTGGCCATGGCGATGCAGTCGCTCGGCGTGCTCGCCGGGTCGGCCACCGACGTCGAGCGCAATTACGGTTACCTCATCATCGCGCTGCGGCCGGACCTCATGGTGCCGCTGGAAGAATTCAAGCGCGATCAGGCCGAGATGATCGCGCGCGTGAAGGCGACGCCGCGCCAGCCGGGCGTGGACGAGATCCGGCTGCCCTCGGAGCGCTCGTTTCGCGAGCGTGCACGGCATCTGCGCGAAGGCATCGTCATCGACCGCGCGATCCGCGATGCGCTGCTGGCCTTGCCGACCGGACTGCTGCCTGCGCTGAGCGAGGCGTAGCGCGCCGATCGACGGCGAGTCAGGCGTCCCGCGTCGCGGCGCTTGCTCGATCAGCGCTCTGTGACGACATCGCGCCAGCGCTGCATCTCGTCCTTGATCAGGGCGGCGAGTTGCTCCGGCGTCGACGGTGCCGGATTGAGCCCCTGGCGTCGCGTGGTCTGCACGAGATTCGGTTCCTTGAGCACGTCGTTCAGCGCCGCGTTCAGCCGCTTGATGACCGGCGCGGGTGTGCCCGCAGGCGCCACCACGCCGAACCAGAACGTGGCGTCGTACCCGGTGAGTCCGGCCTCGCGCATGGAAGGCACATCGGGCAGGCTCGGATCCCGCTCGCGGCTGGTCACGGCCAAGACGCGTACCTTGCTGCGGATGTTCGCGGCCGTGGTCGTGGCCGCGAAGCCGACCCGGACCTCGCCGCCGAGCAGGGCCGTGATGACATCCGAGCCGCCCTTGTAGGGGACATGGGTGAGCTTGATCCGGGCGACGCTTTGCAGCATCTGACCGGAGAGGTGTCCGGCCGAGCCTATTCCCTGGGTCGCGTAGTTCATCTCCCCCGGCTTCTGCTTGGCGATGGCCACCACTTCGGAGACCGTCTTTGCGGGGAAATCGGGTCGAACGATCAGCGCATTGGCGAAGGTGAACGTCTGTCCGATCGGCGCGAATGCCGTCTCGGTTTTATAAGGGGGGTTCTTCTCCGTGATCTGGCTGATGGTGAGCGCGCCCTGGCTCGACCATGCCAGCGTGTACCCATCCGCCGGAGCGCGCGCGACGATCTGCGCCGCGACGACGCCGGCTGCGCCAGCGCGGTTGTCGACGACGATCGAGGTCCCCAGGAGTTCGCTCATTCGAGCAGCCACCAGGCGCGCGGAAACGTCGGCATTGCCCCCCGGCGAGAAACCGACCACCAGGCGGATCGGGCGGTTCGGATAGTCCTGCGCCGTCACCGGGGCAGCCACCGTGACGCACAACACAAGGGTCGTAAACGACAGTGCGATTTTCATCGAGCTCCTCCTCCAAGGCACGGCCGGTCGTTCCGGCCGAATAGGGTTCAACCTGTGTGCTTAGCCGAAGACCGGAGCGCGTCCGGCGTCGCGAGTTCCTGAACTACGGAGCGCGACCGCCGCCCAAACCGTTGGCGTAGCGCTGTCGTGCGGCTTCCTCAGCGGTGACGTCGCTGATCTCCCGCAGCACGGAGCGGACATCGGCGGGCTTTTCGTTGCGGGCGAAGCTGCCGGTCAAAGCCATGTCCGGCTGCAGCTTGCCGGTCTTGTAGATGGACCATATCTCTTTGCCATAATCGGTCGAACGCAGGGCGGGATCGAACTGGCCGAAATACCGGGTGATGTTCTCGACGTCGCGCTCGAGCATGGCTTCGGCGCTGCTGTTGCCGGCGGGATCGACGGCCTGCGGCAGATCGATGATGACCGGCCCGCGCTTGCCGACCAGGATGTTGTACTCGGACAAGTCGCCGTGCACGACGCCCGCACAAAGCATGTGGACGATCTCGCCGATCAAGATCGCATGGTAGTCGCGCGCTTGTTCCAGCGTGAGACTCAAGTCGTTCAGTCGCGGCGCCGGCTCGCCGAACGCATCGGCGACGAGTTCCATGATCAGCACGCCGTCCAGGAAATTGTAGGGGTGAGGCACGCGAACGCCGGCAGATGCCAGGCGGCGCAGCATGTCGACCTCGGTGTTCTGCCACTCGGCTTCCTGTTGGGCGCGACCGTAACGCGAGCCGCTTTGCATGGCGCGTGCGCGGCGACTGCTCTTTACCTTGCGGCCTTCCGTATACTGGACCGCCTGGCGAAAGCTGCGCTTGCTTGCTTCCTTGTACACCTTCGCGCAGCGTATCTCGTCCGCGCAGCGCACGAGATAGACCTGCGCCTCTTTGCCGCTCATGAGCTGTCGCAGCACTTCGTCGACCAGACCTTCCTCGACGAGGGGCTGAATACGATTCGGGATTTTCATCGGCGCCTTAGGTTCGCGGCCTCGCGTTGACGCGGACGGCGGCGGAGGGCCATTCTACGCCTTTGCGCGGGGCTGCTCGGGTCTTGCTCGATTGTCCGGGCGCGAGCCAGCGATTGCCGCATGCCTCTCGTCGTCGCCGTACGGCGAGGGAGCCGGCGAAGCGACATCGATGCGATGGTTGGATAGTCGACGGGTCCGATTCGAGCCGCGATTGTCGCGCTGGCGCCCATCACCTATCCTTGCCGAGGACGCCTTTCCCCCCGCTGCAGGACGCCTTCGACATGCGCATCGAGCGCTTTTCCGACAATCCCGTCATCCGCCCGCACATGGACGAGCGCATGGGTGCGAACATCAACGGGCCCTCGCTCATCCGTGTGCCCGACTGGATCAGCACGCGGCTCGGGCGCTACTACCTCTATTTCGCTCATCACGACGGGCACTACATACGCCTCGCCTACAGCGACGAGATCGCGGGGCCCTGGAAGATCCACGGCCCTGGCGTGTTGTCCCTGACGCAGGCGCGCTTCATCGGTCATGTCGCCTCGCCCGATGTGCATGTCGATCATGCGCAGCGGCGCATCCGCATGTATTTTCATGGCGCCGATGCGCCGAGTGCGCCCGGGCGCGGGCAGCAGTACACGCGTGTGGCGGTGTCCGGCGACGGATTGAATTTCGAGTGCGGCGGCGAGAACCTGGGCGGGCCGTACTTTCGTGCATTCGCCTGGGCCGGCATGCACTACGCGCTGGCGATGCCGGGCATCGTCTATCGCTCGCCCGATGGGCTGACGGGCTTCGAGCGCGGCCCGACGCTCGCCACGCCCAACATGCGGCATTGCGCGCTTGCGCTGGACGATCGCTGTTTGACGGTCTACTTCACCAACGTCGGCGACTGCCCCGAGCGCATCTTGCGAGGTCGCATCGATCTTGCGCGCGATTGGCACGCGTGGACCCTCGACAGCGTCGAAGAGGTGCTGGCCCCGGAGCTGGCCTACGAAGGCGCATTCGAGGCGCGCGTGCCTTCCGCGCGCGGGCTGGCCGACGGGCCGGCGTTCCAGCTGCGCGATCCGGCGATCTATCGTGAGGGTGCGCGCACCTGGCTGCTTTATTCAGTGGCTGGAGAATCCGGCATCGCCATCGCGGAACTGCACGAGTAGGCAACTGCTGCCCGTGCAGGCGAGCATCGCTCGCCTGCCGATGGCCCTGCGCGCATGCTCGACCGAGTTTCGACGATGCGCGCCGAGGCGCTCAAAGTTTGGAGACGCGGGTCTCCTTGCAGGTGATGAATTCCAGCAAGGCCGGTTTGCCTTCTTGCGTCGCCTTGATGCCCCGCTCGATCGCCGCCTTGATCTGCGCGGGTTGCGTCACACGCTCGCCGTAGCCGCCGAAGGCTTTCGCCATGTCGGCGTAATTGCCGGAGATGTCGGTGGAGCGGTATTTCTCGGTGGATATCGGCATCACCTTCAGTTCGATCGCCATCGAGAAGTTGTTGAGCAGGATGGAGAGGATCGGGATGCGCTCACGCACGGCTGTTTCGAAATCCATGCCCGTGAAACCGATCGCCGCATCGCCCCAGACGTTGATGCACAGCTTGTCCGGCTTGGCGAGCTTCGCGCCCATCGCGAGACCGAGGCCGTAGCCGAGCTGCGTCGTCTTGCCCCAGCCTAGATAAGACAGCGGGGCATCGGAGCGCCAGAAGGGCGAGATCTGATCGCGAGGACTGCCTGCATCATGGGTGATGATGCATTGATCGGGGTCGACCGTGTGCAGCAGATCCCAGATGACGCGATACGGGCTGAGCGGCGCGTCTTCGCACGTCAGCAGCGGCATCCACTGCGCCATGAACTGCTCGCGCAGCTGTGCGATCTCGGCGACCACGGCTGAAGAATCGCGCGGCGACCGGATGCTTTGGCCGAGTTCGCCGATCAGCGCTTCCAGCACCAACTGCGCATCGCCGAGCAGGGCGACATCGGCGCGCACGTCCTTGTTCAGGTGATCGGGTTCCAGCGTGGCATGGACGATCTTCTTGCCGTCGGGAAACTTGATGCCGAAGTTGGTTTCGGTGAAGGAGCAGCCGATGCCGATGACGAGATCGGCGTTCTGCACGAAGTGGTGCACCTGCAGCGGTACCGCATTGCCGCCTGAACCGAGCGACAGGGGATGGCTTTCCGGGAAGCTCGACTTGCCGCCGAGACTCGTCGTCACCGGGGCGCCCAGCAGCTCCGCAAACTGCTTGAGCTGCGGCCAGGCTTTGGCCCAGTGCACGCCGGTGCCGGCATAGATGAGGGGGCGCTTCGCAGCCAGAATCGCGGCTGCGGCCTTGCGGACATCTGCCGGATCCGGCGCCGTGCGCGCCTTCGTCACTGGCGTATAAGCGAAGTCGCCGATCTCCTCGTTCCAGATGTCGGTGGGAATCTCGACCAGGCACGGCCCGCCGCGGCCGTTGCGCAGACGCGAGAAGGCGCGCCGCAGCGCATTCGGGGTTTCCTTGGGCAGCATGACGTGCTCGGCAGACTTGGTCACGCCGCGCATCTGCAGGCTGGAACTGAAGTTCGGATCGATACCTGCGATGCGCCGGGCATAGCCCTGGGGCACGACCAGGACCGGAATGCTCTCGCCGTAGCATTGCGCCACGCCGCCATAGGCGTTCTCGGCGCCCGGCCCGTGCTGCATGCAGAAGGCGCCGAGGGTGTCTCCCGAGGTGACGCGGGAGATGGCGTCCGCCATGTGGATGCCGATGCGCTCCTGGCGCACGATGACCGGACGGATGTCGGCCGCGGCCGCGAACTCGATCAGATGATTCACAGGATAGGCGCACAGTATCTGCATGCCCTCCGCCTTCATGATGCGCGCAATCGCCTCGCCGACCTTCATGGCATCCTCCTTGATGTGGAAATTCGCCCTCGCTCCTGTGCGGGTCACTGTAGCCACTCTGGTTGGGGCGGTCAAACGCGCCGGCAGGCTCGTCGTCGGGATGATTGCCGAGGGGGCTTGGATCTCCTATCCTTGGCCAAGGCGTGCCGCCGGTCGGCAGCCGCGACTCGCGGCCAGCCACGGCAGGACGTGCAGCCCGCATATTCGGGCGCCGGATCACCGAGGGGAGCATCATGGAATTCGCTTACACATCCGAGCAGGAAGCGCTCCGGCGCGACGTGCGGAAGTTCATCAAGGAAAACATCAGCGCGGAACTCGCCGCCGAGTTGGATCCCGAAGCTGCAACGGGCGATCAGCGGGGGCTGGGGCCCAAGGCGAAAGAGCTCTACGAGAAGATCTACCAGCGCGGCTGGCTCGGGATCACCTATCCCAAGGAGTACGGCGGGCAGGGCGGCGATCCGCTCAGCCAATATATCGTCGAAGAGGAGTTCCGGCGGGTCGGGGTCGACATCAGCCTGGGCGGTAGCGGTGCGCCCGCGATCATGGCGGCCGGCACCGAAGAGCAGAAGAAGCACTTCATTCCCGGCCTCATCAAGCATGAGATCGTCTTCGCGCTGGGCTTCACCGAGCCGCACGCCGGCGCCGATCTCGCGAACCTGCGCTGCAGCGCCGTTCGCGACGGCGACTACTACGTGATCAACGGCCAGAAGATGTACACCAGTTCGGCGCACATGGCGACGCACATCTATCTGATGGCCCGCACCGATCGCACTGCGCCCAAGCACGAGGGCATTTCGATCTTCCTGTTCCCGATGGATACGCCGGGAATCACCGTGCGGCCGCTCTGGACCATCCAGAACAACCCGACGGCGCCCTTGGGCACGACCTACGGCACCGCGCGCACCAACGAAACCTTCTACGACAACGTGCGCGTCCACAAGTCCTGCCTGCTCGGCGAAGAGAACAAGGGCTGGCGGGTCGGCGCCATGGGCCTGAATCTGGACCGCGTGGGTGCATGGCGGTACCTGATCTCCGTGCAGCGCGACGAGGACATAGTCAACTTCGTCAAGAAGCAAAGCATCGGTGATTACGCGCCGGGCAAGGATCCGGCCATACGCGACAAGATCGCCGAGATGTGGATCGAAGCGCAGGTTTGCCGCCTGATGACGATGCGCAGCATGTCGATCGTGCGCAATGGAGGCAATTTCACGTACGAAGGATCGGCCGAGAAGGTGTGGGCGCCGGAGCACGGCGTGCGCACCACCGAAGCCATCACGCAGATGCTCGGCCAGTACGGCACGCTGCTGCGCACTTCGCCGCATGCGCTCGAGAAGGGCATCTTCGCGCACAACGTGCTGGGCTCCTTCCAGTCGGGCATCAATCACGGCAGCGTGCAGGTGATGCGCGATCAGGTGGCTCGCCGCGGTCTCGGTCTGCCCTCGGGCAGAAAGCCCAAGCCCGCGGCTGCGAAGTAGCGCCCGCATCGACGCGACACGGCGAGCCGGTGACGATCCGGCTCGCCATTTTCATGTGCTCTCGGGCCCAATGCTGCAGCCGCTGCGCCGGCCTCGGCCCGCTCGCCCTTCAAATCCCGACGAGTTGCCAGCCCTGCGGATGCGGCTCGAATCTGAGCGGCAGCGCGTTGGCGACGGGCGCCTGGGTTTCGACGATCGCCAAGCTGCGGCAGAGCACGCGGAATACCCCGGAATGCGCAACTACGAGGGGCACTGCGGCATCGATCTTGGCCAGACCGGCGAGCACACGATCGGCAAATGCCTCGAACGTTTCCGCGCCTTGAGGCGTGATGCCGGGTACACGGCTGGCACGCGGCTGCCCTTCGAGCACGCCCCAGTTGCGCTCGGCGATCTCGGCGATCGATACGATCGGCAATCGCAAGCGCTCGGCGACGATGGCCGCCGTGTCTCGAGCCCGCTGCAGCGGGCTGGCATAGATGGCGGTGATCGGCTGGTCGGCCAGCGCACGCGCCGCCTGCCGGGCCTGATCGATACCCAGTTCGGTCAGCTCGGTGTCGACCGAGCCGGCGATCCGCCGGTCCGCGTTCATGCGGGTTTCGCCGTGGCGCAGGAAGTAGAACGGCTGCTCGAACAAAACGGGCTTGCATTGATCGGTCATGGTCGTATCGGATCCGGTCGCTTGGTGTCGTGGCGGATGCCGCCGCCGCAGGACGAGCGGATCGCGCTCAATCCGCCGTGGCGCCGGAGGCCTTGATGACCCGCGCCCACTTCGCGACTTCGCTGCGCAGATAGACCCCGAACTCGTCCGGGGTCGATGGGGCCGCTTCGAGACCTTGCCGGGAGAACTGCTCCTTCACCGGGGCCGAATCGACGGCAGCGCGTGTCGCGGTGTTCAGGCGCGCGATGATTGCAGTCGGCGTCGCAGCGGGCACCAGCAGTCCGTACCAGGTGCTGAATTCGTAATCCTTCACGCCGGCTTCCTGCATCGTCGGCACGCTCGGAAAGAACGACGAGCGTTGCGCCGTCGTCACCGCCAGCGGGCGCAGCTTGCCCGCATTCATCTGCGGCAGCGCCGAGGCCATCGTCGAGATGATGAGATGCAGGCGACCGCCCATCAGGTCGGTCAGCGCAGGACCGAGGCCCTTGTAGGGCACGTGGGTCATCTCGGTCGAGGTCATCAGTTTCAGCATTTCGGTAGCCAGATGCGAGGCCGTACCGACGCCGCCCGACCCGTATTGCATCTGCCCGGGCTTGGCTCGCGCCATCTCGAGCAGTTCCCGCACGGTCTTGGCAGGGTTGCCCGGGTGCACCACGACCATGTTCGGCTGTCGGCCCAGGAGCGAGACCGGCGCCAGATCCTTCAGGACGTCGTAGGGTAGTTTCTTGATCAGCGTGTGATTGACGGCGAGGCTGATGTTGTTCACCAGCATGGTATGACCGTCGGCGGGCGCGTTCGCGGTGATCTGGGTGCCGATGGTGCCGCCTGCGCCGCCCCGATTGTCGACGACGACTTGCTGCCCTAGACGCTCGGCGAGCTGGGTGGCGACGATGCGACCGACGATGTCGTTGCCGCCGCCCGGCGGAAAGGGCACGACGAAGCGGATCGGACGGTTGGGGTAGCTTTCGGCTGCTTGCGCCGGGCCGGTGAGAACCGCGGCAAAAAGCGCCATGCAAATTCTGGTCGATGAGGACATGCGTTTCCTTTCTGCGAATCCGCGCGAAGCTAAGCGATGCGCGTTAAAGGCAAATGACACGGGCGTCTCGAAGCGGTTGTTCCGAAGACGACGGGGCCGGATCTTCGCAAGGGCCGATTATCGCTCGGCAGGCGGCAGGTGCCGAGGGTCGGACCACGCACTGGAAGAGCGATTTGCGGCGAGCGTGGCAGCGGATGTCGGGCGCGAGCGGGTGACCCCTGCGGGCGCGTGTATGCGGGCTTCGTCGGAGTTGCGGCGGCGGCTGCCGCGAGCTGTCACGGAATCGCCATGTGGCTCATATAACTTCGGCGGTTCGCCGGGTGCTGGCTCGGCACCCGGGCCCGTTGTCCTGAGCAGAAGATGCGTTGACGACTTGCCGAACGGTGTCGAGGGTGTCGAAGAGCTGAATGAGTCGGACTCGGCATCAGACGCGAAGGAAGCCGCAGCCAGCTGGGATTGCCTCGCGGGGAGTTCCGACAAGGCAGGGCGTCGATTCCCCGCGCTTTGGTTCAGCGAATTTCCGACTCTGACACTAGGGAGAAGCACCGATGAAGCGAGCACGAGCGGGCGTGTCCGCTGCCCCGCGCGGTCAGGGAGCGGGCGTCAATCGAACGGGCGGCGGCGCGACCACCGAGGTAACGGTGCCGGCGGCCATCGGTTGGCCCGATGCCAAGCAGTTGCTCGAACACGCGTGGCTCGATCGTGACCTGGGTTGGCTGGAGTTCAACCGCCGCGTGCTCCACGAAGCGCTCGATGCGCGCACACCACTGCTCGAGCGGGTCAAGTTTCTCGCCATATTCGCGTCGAATCTTGACGAGTTCTACATGAAGCGGATCGGACTGCTTCGGAGCAGGGCGCGCGCCGAGGCCGAGGGCGGCTCGACCGTCTGCGCCGGTGATGCGAGGGATCTCCTGGGCAGCATTCGCGCCGTCGTGCTGGGCATGCTGGATTTGCAAGCGCGATGCTACGACGCCCTGTTGCCGGCGCTGCGCTCGCATGGCGTGCGGCTGGTGGGGTGGGGCGATTTGACCGCGCGGCAGCGCGAGGAAGCTGCCGATTATTTCGAGCGCAATGTGTCGCCGGCGCTCACCCCTCTGGGTTTCGATCCCGCCCATCCGTTTCCTTTCATGTCGAACCTTTCGACCAACTGGGGATTTCAGCTGCAGGCGAGCGATACCGAAGAATTCGTGCCGGTTCGCGTCAAGATTCCGAATACGCTCCCGCAGTGGATTCCTCTGCAGGCCGACGTTGCGCCGGGCGAACGCTGCTTCCTGCGGCTCGAGGATTTGATCAGGCACAGCGCGGATCGACTCTTTCCTGGAATGGGCGTGCTCGACGCCACCTTGTTCAGAATCGTGCGCAATGCCGACATCGAACTCGACGAGGAAGAGAACGAAAGCCTGCGCGAATCCGTTGCGCAAAGCCTGCGGATGCGAAGATTCGAGCCCGTGGTGCGCGTCGACTTCGCCGGCGAGCCGAATACCGTGCTCAAGCAGATGCTGCTCGACCGCTTCAGGCTGTCCGAGGAAGACGTGTACCTGCGCTTGTCCGGGCCGCTCGACTATACGGGGTTGTTCCAGATCGCATCACTGGACATCGCGGCGCTTCGCGATCCCGTTTGGAATCCCTTGCCGCATATCCGGCTGTCGGATGGCATCAACATTTTCGCCGCCATCCAGGCAGGCGACATTCTGCTCCACCATCCGTACGACAGCTTCGAGCACAGTGTCGAGGGCTTCATCGGCGCCGCTGCCGAGGATCCGCAAACGCTCGCCATCAAGATGACCGTGTATCGGGTGGGCGACGACACGCCTTTCGTGCGCTCCCTGATACGCGCCGCGGAAGCCGGCAAGCAGGTTGCCTGCGTCGTCGAGCTGAAGGCCCGGTTCGACGAGGCACGCAATCTCGTCTGGGCGCAGGAACTGGAAAAGGTGGGTGCGCATGTCACCTATGGCGTGGTCGGGCTCAAGACTCACACCAAGGTCGCGCTCGTCGTGCGTCGTGAAGGCAAGAGCCTGCGCTGCTATGCGCATATCGCTACCGGAAACTACCACGTCAAGACTGCGCGCCTGTATACGGATGTCGGTGTGCTCACGTGCGATCCGGTGCTGACCTCGGACGTGGTGAAGCTTTTTCACTATCTGACGGGACGCTCCACCGCGCCGAGCTTCAGCAAACTGCTCGTGGCGCCGGCCAACATGCGCAGCCGCTTTGCCGAGTTGATCGAGCGGGAGATCGAGCATGGGCGCGCCGGGCGGCCCGCGCGCATCGTGGTGAAGATGAACCAGGTCGAAGACCTGGAGATGTGCCGGGCGCTCTCGGCGGCATCGCAGGCCGGTGTGCAGATCGATCTGCTCGTGCGAGGCTATTGCTGTCTCAAGCCGGGCGTGCAGGGATGGACGGAGAACCTGCGCGTGCGATCGGTGATCGGCAGATTCCTCGAGCACTCGCGCATCTTCTACTTCGCCAACGGCAGCGACGATCCCCTGCAGGGACACTTCTTCATCGGCTCTGCAGACTGGATGTACCGCAATCTGTCTCGCCGGGTCGAGGCGGCGACGCCGATCGAAGATCCCGGCTTGCGCGAGCGCCTCTGGGAGATTCTGCAAGTCGGGATGTCCGATCAGCGCCAGGCCTGGGTCATGGATGCGCAAGGCGGGTATACGCAATGCAAACCGGGCGACGACGCGGCGGGGGTTGCTCGCCTCGGCTCGCACGCCTACATGATCGAACAGACGCTCAAGCGCTGGGACGCCTTGGCCGAAGCGCCACCGGTGGTGCGTCGGGCCCGAACGGATCGTCGGTATTGAGATTCGGGCAGATCGAAGATGCTTTCGGGTTAACGTCGGGATTCGTCCATCAGCGCGATCGATTCATCATCGGCGCCGAGGGCCGTTTCGATGAGCGGCAGGAATGCTTCGAAGGCCAGCAAGGGAGCGTCGGGATCCTTTGCGGCGTCGTCGAGCCGGCGCAGCGCGATCGCGTGACGCCAGAACTGCTCGGTCTGAAACGCGGCGACTTCCGATGCCGACATCGGGCCGCCTTGCAGCGCGAGGCTCTCGATCGAATCGCGGGACAGCTTGTCGATGTATGACTTGTCCGTCGCGCACAAATAGCGCTTGGCGGCCACGTGCAGTCGTACCGGCTCGGACACCGAGGGCGGAAAGTATCGGGCCAGCCAGCGCGATCCGATCGCTTCGTGGTGATCGTCGATGCCCTCGGCGGCCGGATGCTCGCCCAGATCGTGCACCATGTGGCCGATGTCGTGCAGCAGTGCGGCAACGACGAGCGTCGGCGCGAAGCCTTGAGCTTGGGCAAGTGACGCGCACTGGATCGCGTGCATGCGCTGCGTGACCTGCGAAAGGCCATAGCGTCCATGCGCCCGCACGCCGTAGATGTCCGACAGTTCTGCGAGCAGTTGTACGGATTCGAGCAGATGTCTCGGAGGGTGCATCGAGTGTTCCTTCATCCAGCCAAGTTCGAGAGTGACGTGGGCGCCATGACCTCGATGCCCATTTCGCGGACGGTCGCTGCGATGGCGTCGACGGCACGACGGATGTCGGCACTGCGCAGCGCGCCTATGCATCCGACCCGAAAGGTCTCGACCGTGGTGAGCTTGCCGGGATAGATGACGAAGCCCCGGGCTCGCATGCGGCGATAGAATTCGGCAAAGTCGTACGCCGGATCCGGCGGCGCATGGAAGGTCACGATGATCGGCGCCTGCACATCATCGCCGATGAATGTTTCAAAGCCGAGACTGCGCATGCCGTCGACGAGCACCGAGCAGTGCTCCGTGTATCGGGCCAGGCGGGCGGGCTGCCCGCCTTCGGCCGTGAACTGATCGATGGCCGCGCGCAATGCCGCCACGACATGCGTCGGCGGCGTGAAGCGCCATTGACCGGTCTTCTGCAGGTAGGTCCATTGATCGTGCAGATCGAGGGCGAGCGAATGCGCGCAGCCTGCCGCCGATTCGACGACGGTGCGCCGCGCGACGACGAACCCCATGCCCGGCACGCCCTCCAGACACTTGCCCGAGGCGGCGATCAGGGCATCGACCGGCATCGTTCGCAGATCGATGGGCAGGGCGCCGAAGGAACTCATGGCATCGACGACGAGACGCCGTCCATGGGCTGCGACGATACCGGCGATCTGCGGCAAAGGGTTCAGGACGCCGGTGCCGGTTTCGCAATGCACCTGCGCCACGTGCGTGATGTCGGCATCCTCGCGCAAGGCGGCGTCGATGCGTTGCGGATCGATGGCTTGGCTCTCGGGATGATCGAGCACCACGAATTCGCGGCCGAGGTAGCTCAGAATGCGCGCGATGCGCAGGCAATAGGCGCCATTGCTGGGCACGAGCGTCTTGCTGCGCCGGGGAACGAAGCTGCCCAGGGCCGCTTCGACAGCGAAGGTGCCGCTGCCTTGCAGCGGAATGCACACGTGGGTGTCGGCCGCATGCACGACGTCCACGATGTCGGCGCATACCGAGGCTGTGAGCGCGTTGAAGGCGCTGTCCCACGAGCCCCAATCGCGCAGCATCGCCGCCTTGGTCTGGGGCGAGGTCGTCAGCGGCCCCGGCGTCAACAGGACGGGATCGGGGGCAGTCATGGCAAAGGCATAAAAGGCACGGTGACGGCGCGGAGCATGCGCTTGTCTGAAGCGGCGTCGGTCGCGGCGATCATGTTTGCCACGTCGTTGGGCGCGCCATCATGCGAACGAGCGCTTCGCCCGCTGCCGGCGGCCACAGCGGATGCGACTGCAGGAGAAAGGGGTCGTTGGGCGTCTCGTAGACTGCGACCCTGCCGCTCGTCGGCATGCTCACGGCTCAGGCGGCTGCGCCGTTGATGGCGAAGTCGAAGATCTGGTGGCTCTTGAGCCCGGCAGCGTCGCGCGCCGCGTAGGCGGCGGCCAATCGACGGTTGATGATGAAGGGCACGCGTGCCTCTGTGACGGAGCCGTGGCTGCGCAGTCGAGCGTCCGCAAGATTGGAGAGGTCATGCTCGGCTTGCGCCGCGCCGATGACCGTGCCGGCATCGCCGATCACGACGACATCGCCCTCGCGGTCCGCCGGCAGTTCGAAGCGTGAACATGCCGTGGCCTTGTCCAGAGCCATCATGACGCCGGGCAAATCCTTCACGTGCTCGATGATCGCCTCGGGCGTGGCGCGGCTCCCGCGGCAGTAGACCCGCACGAAGCCGCCGAGCGCGCCGTGATGGCGCACGAACGCGTCGGTGATCGGGCAGATCACCTTCGTCTCGCCAGTGCCGAAATGACGATCGAGTATGTCCTGCAGGAACACGACATTGGGCTTGCCATCGGCAGTCGACTTGTCGTTCATGCCGTGATCGGCCGTGACCGCCACCACGGCACCGAGCGCATCGAGACGCCCGATCGCGTCGTCCACGCGGCGGTAAAACTCGTCGGCCACCGGGTCGCCCGGCGCATGCTTGTGCTGGATGTAGTCGGTGAGCGAGAGGAACATGAGGTCGGGGCGGTCGCGTGCCAAGAGCCGGATCCCCGCTTCGAGCACGAAGAGCGACAGCTCCATGGAGTACATGTCGGGCTGTGGCATGCCGGTCAGCGCGAGGACGTTCTCGATCCCGTTCTCGGCCAAGGTGCAGGTGCTGGCCAATTCGGCCGAGAAGCTGACGTTGCCCTTGGAAAGATCCAGACCCTTGCCGAGCTGCGAACGCAGCTTGTCCTTGGCGGTGATGGAGACGACCCGAGCGCCCGCGTCGGCGAATTCAGCGAGCAGCGTGCGGCTGCGCAGCAGTTCGGGGCCGGTCATGACCACGGCTTGCCCCTGCTCGTTGAGATAGAAGTTGCCGGAGATGCCGTGCACGGCAGGCGGCGCGCCCGTGATCAGCGACATGTTGTTGGGACATGTGAAGCTGGGCACCGTGCCCTCGGCGATGGCGCTGTATCCGTCTCGGACGAAGCGGGCGATGTTCGGAACGATGCCCGCCGCGATGCCGTGGTCGAAGTAGGCGGGATCGCCGCCATCGACGCAGATCACGACCACAGGTTGCTTCGGAAACGCGTAGGTGACGCCGTTGAGGTGTATGTTTGTCATGGTCCAGTATCGGGTCAGATCGTCTATTGACGAATGCGAGCGGAAATCCGGTCGATCAAGATCACGCCGACGATGATAATCAACAGAGTGGCCGCAGTCTCGACATAGTCGAAACCGCGCATCACTTCACGAAGGATCGCCCCGATACCGGTCGCGCCGATGATCCCGAGTACCGGGCGGAGCGGACGTTCGATTCGAACCGATAAAGCCGATCGGGATCCCGCACGACCGGGGTGATCCCGCCCTGGCGGATCTGCTCGAGCGGCTGTCCGCCCGTGGCGCGTACCTGTTCCACCAGCCTCCGATCGATCGACTCCGCTTGTCAATGTTACAGAAAGATGACGATCACAATGACCCAGGAATAGTCCGGTTCTTGGGGGAGGGGAGTCGAGGTACGCGGCTGGGGGGGCGCTGCTTGCCCGACGAACCGATAGGTCGCCACGGCACTGCGTTCGGCCTCATCGAGCAGGCGGGGCTGTCCGTTCCGGAAGTGACGAGGCGTTCGAGCTACGTCGAAATGTTTTGCGTGCTGTCTCGGCCCGTCGCGAATGCGTCGGGCTGGTTCGCACGATGCGCCTTGGGCGGCGATCGTGCTTGCGCGTTCGCGCGGAGGGGACGTTACGTTGTGGTGCTGAGGTTAAGCGAGTTCAGGGTCTGCGGTCGCGTTGCCGGGGTGGCCGAGCGTGGCGGAGAGAGCGGAGTTGCGGGTGGAATCGAGACCGCGATTCGAGTGCGCCGGATGGCGGGTTGCATAAAAATTTTGCCGCAGAATTTCGTCGACCATATCTGCCCAGTTCATGTCGACCGTCTTGCCTTCGAGCAGATTTTTCGCGTCCATTGCATCACCTGTCTGAGAGCCTATCGAGCGCGTGATTCTAACGTTGCGCCGATCCGGCTTTGGTTGAGAAATCTGCATCTATAGGTTTACCGAATCTCGCGACCGAGTCTAGTCGATTGAATTTAATAAATTCTCATGGCCGAGTAGGCACGCGACCGCCGCCTCAGGCGCCAGGCGATACACCCGAGACCAGCCATGAAAAGCGCGTAGTGGCCAGGTTCGGAGACTGGCGTCAGGACGAATAGTCGCGAGTTCGGCGTGCCCGAATCTTCTGCGACCAGGTAGATGTTGCCGCGGTGATCGATCGTGACGCCTTCGACGGCCTGTGATGACATCGAGGACAGGTCGAACTGGCTCAATACCTGTCCGGTTCGGTCGGTCTCGACGAGTTTGCTGGAGGCCTCGCTGAGCACGAGCAGGTTATCCGCAGCTGGCGTGCCCGCGAGCGCATCCACCGGCGACAGTACTGCAATGTCGGAGAGGCTCACCAAGCCGAGCAGCGAAGCATCGAAGAGGGGGGCCATGGTCGAGGTGCCGCCGCCCAGTGCGAACGAGAGCCGGCCTGCCCGAACCTCGCGCGGGTTGGTCTGTTTCACCGAGACGAACGTATCGGTTCGCGGATCGTAGCTCAACCCCTCGACACCGGCGTTGTTGTAGGCGAAATCCGAGATCGATGCCCAGGGTGCGTTCGCCAGCGATGTGCTGCCGCCGGGCACATAGGTGAATCGAAACGCGTCCTGCAACCGTTCTTCCGCGACGACGAGTACGCCGTTGCCCAGGTAAGCGAGACCTTCCGCATCGTTGTGGCGGGTGGAACTGGGCCAGTCGCTGAAACGCATGTGAGAAAGCGTTTGCCCCGTGAGCGACAACTCCATGACGCCCAGACCCTCGTCGCCGACGATGAAGAGCGAGTTCCGATCCCTTGCATACGTCACCGCGGAGGCCTCGAGACCGAGCCCCCCGCGTGTCTCGATGGCATAGTCGCCGGTGAGCGTATACCGGGCGAGATCGATCGAGTCGGCCGCCTGCGTAGTGGTGAACGCCAGGGCGGTGGCGGTTGCGATCAGCATCCGTGCCATCGGTTGCTCCTTCAGCGCTGGTTGCTGGCGCGACGGCGCACCATCGTGCCGACGAGCGCGAGGCCCGCGATCATGAGCGCGTAGGTTTCGGGCTCCGGTACCGGAGCGAACACGTAGGCACCCGGATTGCCGATGTCTCCGTCGAGCGAAGCATAGGAGCCGAAGCCGTCGCCGACGCTGGACAACACCCAGTCGGAAGTCACCGTCGAGGGAACGACAGCGGCGGCCGAGCCGGGATTGCCACTCACGCGCAATGTGCGCGGGGTGCCGGGAAACGCCACGTCGCCGTAGGTGAAGCGCTCCACGAGCGTACCCTGCGAGTCGAACACATTGATCTCGTCGGGGCGTCCGAGGTTGATCGAGTTGTCGCCGATGATTTTCACGCTCGGCGCAAGCATCCATCCGCTGCGGAAGAGATCGGCGCTGCGCTCGGAGATGATGACAGACTGTCCGATCGCGACCGTGCCGAAGGCCGTAAGGTCGAGGCCCGCGGCGAAGTTGCGCGAATCGTCGTCGTAGCGCCAGCCGGTCATGTCGATGGGGGCATTGCCCATGTTGGTGAGTTCGATGAACTCGTCGGCATTGCCGTTGTACATCCACTCCGTGACTTCGATCTTGGCTGCGGCCTGAGAGGCGAGCATGATCGCCGCGGTCGCGACCATCGCGTAGGGTAGTTTGGACATGGGATCGCTCCGTCAAATTGGGTGAGCTGCACGCTCGGTCACGACGAGACCGTATGCCGAGACGGATCCCAGGCTATCGAGGTTGTGTGACGCTTTGACGATCGAACCGCTTGTGTCCGGAGGGCATGTCACCGCCCGGGATCGACACCTTGCCCAACACGATCCGGCGCACGATCGATGGATCGCGCCGCAAGCACGCCGCCCCGATAGCGCTTGCCGTGCAGGCTGCGCGCCGCGCGCAAGGCGGTTTCCGGTACGGCGAACTCGACGTAGCCGAAGCCCCACGGCGCGCCTGTCTGCGGATCTCGCTCGATCGATGCAACCACGACATCGCCGTACTCCCGACAGAGCTCCGAGAGTTCCCGAGCGTTCATCGGGCAGGGCAAGCCGCTCACGTAGATCGTTCGATAATCCGCAATTCCCAAGTCGCTTTTCTCCATCGACATGGCGCCAAAGAAAAAAGCAGCCAGCGTTTGCGCGAAACGTTTCAAGTCGTTGCCGAATCAACCTACCTCATTCGTATTTCCGGCGTGTGAATCTTTCGCGCCGTGAGCTAGTCCCGGTGGACTAGCGATTCCGTCCGGCATGAAGTCGCACATCGGCTTCTCGGTGCTGCGGATCTGCGCCGCCGAGGCATGCCGAGAGGATCGCCCATCGCGGGGATGCGTCTTTCCGTCGCCTTACTTGGAGCTCGGCGAGCATGGGGCGGCAGCGCTTTGCTTCTGCTGCCATCGGTCGGAATCCGAGGTTAATCGCCTTGTCATGTTGCGCGGATAGATTGCGGTCTCCCAAGCCGCACGCTGTCCCCATCGGATCCGCAACATCATGCTCTCTTTCCCCGCACTCCCCGCGCGTCAAAAGGCATTCACGCTGCTCGAACTGCTCGTGGTGATGGTCATCATCGGCCTGCTGGCCGGCTTCGTCGCCCCCCGCTACTTCGGCCAGATCGGCAAGTCGGAGGTCAAGGTGGCTCGTGCCCAGATCGACGCCTTGGAAAAGGCGCTCGATCAGTATCGGCTGGACACCGGGCGTTATCCCAGCTCGGAGGAAGGGCTTGTCTCGCTCGTTGCGCAGCCCAGCGGCGCGGCCAAGTGGGCGGGGCCTTACCTGAGAAAGGATGTGCCGCTCGATCCCTGGGGTCGGCCCTATGTGTACCGATTTCCCGGCGAGCAGCGGGACTTCGACGTGATGTCCTACGGCCGCGACGGCAAACCCGGCGGCAACGGCGAAGACCAGGACATCGGAAACTGGTGAGCATCGCGATGCGCTTCGAAGTGAGAGTGCTTGCGCCCGAGGGCATCGTGTCGATGCTGCTCGATGCCGAAGACGCGCGCGCTGCCGCCGAGCAGGCCAAGGCGCGCGGTCTGGCCATTCTCTCGGTGGTTCAGCGCCGGGAGAGCGTGCGCGGCACGGAGCGCTTCTCGCTCATCCTGTTCACCCAGGAACTGCTGGCGCTGTTGTCGGCAGGGCTGGGACTGATCGAGTCCATCACCGCACTCGCAGACCGGCAGGCGAACGCCGCCGCACGCACCGTGCTCGAGGGCGTCTTGCAGCACCTGCGCGACGGCAAGCCGCTGTCTGCGTCGCTCGCGCAGCACCCGCAGCTCTTTCCGGCGCTCTATGTCGAGACTGTTCGTGCGTCCGAGCAGACCGGTGCGTTGACCGAAGCCCTTGCCCGATTCGTCGCCTACCAGCGCCAGGTCGAGGACGTGCGGCAAACACTCGTCTCGGCCTTGATCTATCCCGCCTTGCTACTTGGCGTGGGCCTCCTGGTGTCCTTGTTTCTGGTGGGCTATGTCGTTCCCCGGTTCAGCGGCGTCTACGAAGATCTCGGTCGGGATTTGCCGTGGGCGTCCGGGCTGCTGTTCGCGATCGGTGCCGTGATCGACCGCAATCCAGCCATGAGTGTCGGCCTGCTGTTCACACTGGTGGCGACGATCGTACTGGCCGCTCGCTCGGAGACCTTTCGGCGTCGGCTCGGCGGCTGGTCGATGCGTGCCCCCTACATCGGCGAGCGTCTTCGCGTCTACCGACTCGCGCGCTTCTATCGGACCGTGAGCATGCTGCTGCATGGCGGTGTCCCGCTGGTCAGCGCGCTCAGGATGGTGGCGGGGCTGCTCGATCCGGCGTCGCGCGCACAACTCGAATCCGCGATCCAGCAGGTGCGTCAGGGGGAGGCCTTGTCGGTCGCACTGGAGCGCAACGGACTGACGACGGGCATCGCCCTGCGCATGCTGCAAGTCGGGGAGCGCAGCGGCGACCTCGGCGGTTTGATGGAGCGTGCGGCCGAATTCCACGAAGACGAACTCGCTCGCTGGGTCGCGCGCTTCACGCGCCTGTTCGAGCCGCTGCTGATGATGGTCATCGGGCTACTCATCGGCGGCATCGTCGTGCTCATGTACATGCCGATCTTCGATCTCGCCGGGAGCCTGCAATGATCGCCGAGCCGAGTGCCGCGGTTGCCGCAGCAATCGCTATCGACGACGAGATGCTGCGCAATGCGCACGCGCTGGTGGCCGGTCGCGGGGTTCGCTTGATCGACGCGCTCGAGGAGACCGCCGGTCTCGCGCCGGACGCGTTCGTGACCGGGTTGGCGCAAGCCGTCCGACTGCCGTCCATCGCGATGGACGCCCTGCACGCCATGACGCCTCGGTTCGATCTGCTGCCGTTCGCGGAGGCCGCCAAGCGCGACTGCGTGCTGCTTTCAGCCCACGACGCCGCGCTCGTGCTCGCAGTCGCCGATCCTTTCGATACCGCCCTGAGAGCCTGGGCGGAAGACTTGGTCGATGAGCCGTTCGCATGCGTGTTGGCGCATCGCGCCGACATCGTCGCCTATCTGAGGCGGCATGAAGACGGCATGCGCGCCATGGACGCCGTCGGGTCTGTGGAGGTATCGGCCAGCCCGACAAGTGCCATCGAGGATCTGTCGATACGCAGCATCAACGACGATGCCAGTCCGGTCGTCAAGCTCGTGAACTCTACCCTCTACGATGCGCTCCGACTCGGCGCGAGCGACATCCATGTCGAAACCGCGGGCGACTCCCTGACGATCAAGTACCGCATGGACGGCGTGCTCACGCAGGCCGGCCGCGCGGCCGGAGGCGCGTTCGCCGAGCAGGTCATATCGCGCATCAAGGTGATGGCCGAACTCGACATCTCGGAGCGGCGGGTGCCCCAGGACGGTCGCTTCAAAGTCGCTGCCCAAGGCCGAGAGATCGATGTGCGCGTGTCTATCATGCCGAGCATTCATGGCGAGGATGCGGTGCTGCGGATTCTCGACAAGCAAGCGCTGGCCGACGAGGTGCGCGGACTGCGCCTCGAAAGCCTCGGATTCGACCGTTCGACGATGGAAGCTGCGCGCCGCCTGGCCGCGCAGCCCTACGGGATGCTGCTCGTCACTGGCCCGACCGGTAGCGGCAAGACCACGACGCTCTATGCCGCACTGTCGGAGATCAATCGCGGCGTGGACAAGATCGTGACCATCGAGGATCCGGTCGAGTATCAGCTTCCCGGCGTATTGCAGATCCCGGTCAACGAGAAGAAGGGGCTCACGTTCGCGCGCGGCCTGCGCTCGATCCTGCGCCACGATCCGGACAAGATCATGGTCGGCGAGATCCGCGATCCGGAAACGGCGCAGATCGCGGTGCAGGCGGCGCTGACCGGGCATCTGGTGTTCACGACGGTGCACGCCAACAACGCTTTCGACGTCATCGGGCGCTTCACCCACATGGCGGTCGATCCGCACAGCTTCATGTCCGCGCTCAACGGCATCATCGCGCAGCGCCTGATGCGGGTGAACTGCCCCCATTGCGCCGTGGCCGTCGAGGCAAGCGCCGAGGAGCTTGCCTTGGCCGGCATCGACCCGGGCGCGATCGCCGGATTCGAACTGCGCGCCGGCCGCGGTTGTGGCCAGTGTCGCGGCAGCGGTTATCGCGGGCGCCGGGCGATCGCGGAGGTCCTGATCATCGACGACGAACTTCGGGAGTTGATCGCTGCGCGCGAGCCGCCGCGCCGTGTCAAGGCGGCTGCGCAAGCCAAGGGGTTTCGTTCATTGCGCGCCGCGGCGCTCGCGCTCGTCGTCGCCGGTGAGAGCACCATCGAGGAGATGAATCGTGTCACTTTGGCAGCGTGAGCGCATCACCGCGTGGTTGTCGCCCAGTCGCGTCGTGCTCGCACGCACGCGTTCGGGCCTGGGCCGAGAAAGCGTGCTGTCCTTGAAGGAGCGGGCGATCGCGAACGCTTCCCTCTCGCGCGATCCGCGCGCTTGTCTGGAAACCCTGGAGGCCGCGCTTGCTGCGAGCCCCACCCGGTCGACCGGCATCGTGTTCTGTCTCTCCGACAACTTCGTGCGCTATACGTGTCTGGATTGGCGCGACGGTTTGCGCAGCCCTGAAGAGTGGGAAGCGTATGCGCGTCACGAACTGGAGCGCCGCTATGGCCGCGCAGGCGCCGATTGTGCCGTTCGGGTGGCCGTGGCGGGCGCGGGGTTCAAGCGCCTCGCGGCGGGTATCGATCGCAGCCTGTTGGCGTCTCTAAGGCAACTGGCCGCGAAGGCGAAGCTGAACGTCCACAGTGTCGAGCCGAACCTATGTCGCGTAGCGCACCGGTTCCGCAATGCCGTGCGAGGCGCAGGGCACCTGTTGGTCGCCGAGCCGGAACGGCTTACGCGCCTGGGTTTCGGTCGGCGCGATGTGCTGGACGTCGAAAGTGTTCGGGTCGGCGGCGGCGCCCATGTGCAGGCATTGTCCCAGATGCTGGCGCAGGCAAGCTTCACGGCTATCCCGGCGAAGGCGCAGCAACAACTCTGGCTCTGGGGCGCGCTCGATCTGCATCCGCAAGCAGATGGAATGCAAGCCCTGCCGCTCAAGGTCCTGGATGTGCCCAAGGGCCTGCCGGAAGCCTGCGCGTTGCGAGGGATGATCTGATGCGCGCCTCGCTGCGCATGAATTTCGCGACCGAGGGGCCGGCGGGCGGGCGCCGCGGGTTGATCGTCCTCAGTCTGGGCATCGCATTGGCTCTCGGGTGCGGACTGACGCATGTACATTTGCAACGCGAGATCCAGATCGCCGAGGCGCGCGCCGATGTTCTTGCGCGCAGGGCAGCGCCCCGGATGGATAGCGGTGCGCTCGACGAGGGGCGCCTGCGCGCGCTGCGCCAGCGCATCGAAGCGAGCAATCGCGTGATCGCTGCCCTCGACCATCCGTGGATCCGGTTCTTCGACGAAATCGAGTCCGCCCATGTCCGTGGCATCGTGCTCACGGCACTGGATCCGGATGCGGAGAAGCTCGGCGTCCATCTTGCCGGCGAGGCGGCGGATCGCGAGGCGCTCGCACGCTATCTGGAGCGACTCGGCGCATTGGCCTCGTTGAGCGACGTTCGGTTGAGCCAGCACGAGTGGCGCGAACATCAGGGCAAGACGGCCTTGCGCTTCGTGGTCTCTGCCCGTTGGGTGCCCTCGACATGACGGCCCTGACGCGAAGGTTGGCGCACGGGCTCGCAAGCCTGGGGCGATCGGGCGTGATCGGTGTGGGCCTCATCGCTTTCAGTGTCGTCTTCGCCGTGCAGGGGCTGTGGCCGCAGTATCGCGAGCTTCGCTCGGAGCACGAACGCCACGAGCGCTTGTCGCAGCGGCCGCCTGCTACACCAGGAAAGGCGCTGGTGGGTATCGACGATCAGCTCGGGCGCTTTGCCAAGCATTTTCCGGTGCCGGATCAGGCGCGCCAGGACATCCTGCAACTGCAGTCGTTCGCCGCCACGCATGGGGTCGAACTGCGCAGCGGCGATTACCGCGTGGTTCCCGATCCCGCCAGCGGGCTGCTCAGGCATCAGGTCGTGCTGCCGGTGCGAGGCTCGTATCCGAATCTTCGTGCGTTCGTCGCTGAAGCCTTCGACCAGCTGCCTTGGCTCGCTCTGAGTTCCGCCTCGTTTGCTCGCGGCGCGGGTGCCGCCTCGAGTATCGAGGGGCAGCTTCGATTCACCTTGTATACGGTCGGCCCATGAAAGTGTCTGCTTCCACGCGTCGCTGGATGCTGTTCGCCACCGCCGCCGCGGTGGGCGTGCTGGCGCTGCAGTCGGACGATCCCGACAAGGACGATGCCATCCTGAATACGGAGCGCGTGTCGCAGGCAGCGGCGCCCAATCGCGCGCCGTCGTCCGACAAGGCGTCCATGCCGCAGCTGCAGATCGCGCGCCTTGCCAGCTTGGCGCAGCGAACCGTGTCCGCGCAGGAACCATCCGATCCGTTTGCGCTGCCGGCAGCCGCGCCGAGCATGGCAGAGAAGCAAGCGTCGCCTGTCGCCTCATCGCCGCCGCCGGCGCCTCCCGAGGCACCGACGCTCCCGTTCCGCTACCTGGGCAGCCAGGAAACCAACGGCAAGCGGCAAGTGTTCCTGGAACAACAGCAGCAGACGCATATCGTCACGGTCGGCGACACCGTGGGCAATGCCTGGCGGCTGGATTCGGTCAGCGACCAGGCCGCGATCTTCACCTATATGCCGCTTGGTCAGCAGCGTCGCTTGTCCGTGGGAGGCCCGGGTTGATCCGCCCTATCGCTATGATGTTTCTCTGTGCGACGCTTGCTGCGTGCGCGACCACGTCCGGCATCGACGACGCCAAGCAGTTGATCGACGCGGGCAAGATCGAGGAGGGGCTCGGACGTATCGAGCAGTTGTCCGAGCGCCATGCGAGCAACGCGCAGTTTCGATCGGCGCTGGTCGTGCATCGCGAGCTTGCCCTCAGCCGTCTCGTGGGCGAGGCGGAGATCGCGAGGGCGTCGGGCGACCGGGCACAGGCCCACGCGATCTACCAGCGCGTGCTGCGTCTGCATCCAGGCCATCCGAAGGCGACGACCGGCCTGGCGCAGATGGACGCGGAGCGTCGTGCCGATGGCGTGCTCGTGCAAGCCGAGGCTGCTCTGAAGGGCGGCGACCTGCCCGCCGCCGAACGCCACTTGCGAACAGCGCTCGCCGAGCTGCCGGGTTATCGACCCGTGCGGGACTTCGCACGCAGGTTCGAGGAGCGGCGCAGGTCGCAGGCGATAGCAGTGGAACCGCAGCTGGGCAACGAATTCGCCAAGCCGATCACCCTCGAGTTTCGCGACGCGAGCCTGCGTCAGGTGTTCGAGATTATCTCGCGTTCGCACGGCATCAACTTCGTGTTCGACAAGGACGTGCGGCCTGACTTGCGAGTCACGATCTTCGTGCGCCAGACGGCTGTCGAGGATGTCGTCAATCTGATACTCGCGACCAATCAGCTGCATCGCAAGGTGCTCAATGCCAGCACCATCTTGATCTATCCCAATACGCCCGCCAAGGCGCGCGAGTACCAGGAGCTGGTCACGCGCACGTTCTACCTCGGCAATGCAGAGGCGAAGCAGACGCTCAACATGATCCGCACGCTGGTCAAGACGCGGGACGTGTACGTGGATGAGAAGCTCAACATGATCGTCATGCGCGATACGCCCGCTGCCATTCGCTATGCCGAGAAGTTGATTGCGAGCCAGGATTTGGCCGAGCCCGAGGTGATGCTCGAGGTGGAGGTTCTCGAGGTCAGCCGCTCGCGACTGCAGGAGCTGGGGCTGCGCTTCCCGGATCGCGTCAACTTCGGTCCGCTGGGCGCCGACGGCGCACCGGGGCCGTCGCAGTTCGAACTCGCCAGCTCCGCGCTGCGTGCCACCGTAACCAATCCCGCGCTGATCCTGAACCTCAAGCTGCAGGACGGCCAGACCAACGTGCTGGCCAATCCGCGCATCCGCGTGCGCAATCGGGAGAAGGCTCGCATTCATATCGGCGAGAAGGTGCCGGTGATCACCACCACCAGCACGGCCAACGTCGGCGTGTCGGCTTCGGTGAGCTACCTCGAGACCGGCCTCAAGCTCGATGTCGAGCCCAACGTCTATCTGGAGGACGAGATCGCGATCAAGGTCGGGCTGGAGGTCAGCAACATCATCGAGACGCTCGACCTGTTCAACACGCGCGCCTACCGCCTGGGAACACGCAATGCGGCCACGACGCTGCGGTTGCGCGACGGCGAAACGCAGATCCTGGCCGGCCTGATCCAGGACGAGGACAGGCGCTCGACCGCCAAGGTGCCCGGCATCGGGGAATTGCCGCTGATCGGACGCCTGTTCAGCAGCAGCAACGATACCACCAGCAAGAACGAGATCGTGCTGCTGATCACGCCACGTGTGGTACGCAACATCGCTCGCCCCGAGGCCCGCTACGCCGAGATCGCATCGGGCACCGAGGCCGCGGTGGGTGCGCCCGCTCTCGTTCTGCGCAACGGCGGCCCGGGCTCGCTCAAGCTGTCGTCCAAGGGCGGGGCTGCGGCCGTCGCGGGGCAGAAGGGGCGTGTTGCACCGGCCGCCCCGGACGCCGGCCCGATCGAGTTCGTCGTCGAGGGGCCGCCGCAAGCGGCCATCGGGGCGGAGGTCGGCATTCGCGTGGGCTCGGCCAACGCTCGAGGTGCATTGCGGCGCGCGAGCTTCGATGTCGTGTTCGATCCGAACATGTTGCGACCGGTCGGCGTCGATCCTGCCCAGGCCAAGGAGGGACGCATCAAGGTCGAGATCGAAGCCACGGGATCCGCGGCCATGCGCGATTTCAAGTTTCAAGTCGTGGCGACCCAGCCCGGCGCGACGAGCATCGCCGTGCAGAACCTGGCCGGCGTCGGGCAGGACGAAACGCCTGCGGTCCTCAATGTGCCGGCCGCACATACACTGAGCATCGTCGCCAAATGAGCACGAATGCCCACCGGGGCTTCACCCTGATCGAGATGCTGGCGGCGGTCGCGATCGTGGCCTTGCTGGCCGGGGCGGCCGCGCCGCTGTTCGAGGTGTCGGCGCGGCGCGTCAAGGAAGCGGAACTGCGCTCGGCCTTGCGCACCCTGCGCGAGGGCATCGACGCATACAAGCAGGCGGTCGACGAAGGCCGCATCGAGCGCCGCGCGGACGAATCGGGCTATCCGCGTTCGCTGGAAGTGCTGGCGAGCGGCGTGGAAGACGCTCGGGATCCACAGAAGCGAAAGATCTACTTCCTGCGACGAATTCCGCGCGATCCATTCGCCACCGACGCCGCTTTGCCGGCGGCGGCCACCTGGGGTCAGCGCAGCTATGCCAGTCCGCCGATGGCGCCGACGGCAGGCGATGACATCTTCGACGTGTACTCGCTGTCCGCGCGTGTCGGCCTCAACGGCGTTCCGTATCGGGAATGGTGACCGATGAACCCACGCAGCCGCTGCGGCTTCACGCTGATCGAACTGATCGTGGTTCTCGCGATCGTCGGCCTGCTCATCAGCATCGCCGTGCCGCGTTTCGTCGGCGGCGTGGATCGCTCCCGGGAGGCTGTGCTGCGGCAGAACCTCGGGGCGATACGCTCCGCGATCGACCAGTACCGCGCCGATACCGGAATGTCGCCGTCCAGCCTCGACGATCTGGTGAGTCGGCGCTATCTGCGTGAAGTCCCGCTCGATCCGATCACCGACGCACGGACCACATGGGTCATCGTCGAACCGCCGGCCGATGCGAGCGCAGCAGGGGGCGTCTACGACGTTCGCAGCGGCGCGCCCGGGAAGTCCTACGACGGCAGTGCGTACTCGGAATGGTGAGCACGGCCTGATCCGCACAGTGGAACGGGCCTCGACAGCCCCAGGGAGAAGCAATGATGCAACAGATGACGCCGCAAGAATTCGTCGATCGCGACTGCCTGCTGCTCGCGATCGAGCGCTCCATGCGGGTGCGCGCCCATGCTCATTTCTTCAACTGGACGCAAGGGGCGCTCCAGGCACTGTTGCCGCACGACATCCTGTTGTGCACCGCATACGATGCGCAGGGAAACCCGGTGCATTCCGACGTGCTCGGTGCGGTGCCGATCAAGGAGGATGTGCGCAGCATGATCGTGCGGCCCGACGGGGGGCTGCTGGCAGGGCTGCGGGCGATGTGGGAGCACGGCGGACGTCAACCGCTGGCGGTGCGTGCGCGCAACGTCGTCGTCGGCCCGGAGCATCCTGTGGCCGTCATGCTGGAAACCCTCGCCTTCAGCAACGTCGTCGTGCATGGCAGCGCGACCGTGAACGGCGCGGTCGACGCCTTTTTCGGCTTCGTCGGTGTGCGCGAGGACATGGAAGATGCCTTCGCCAGTCTGGTCGATCTCATCCTGCCGCATCTGCGCGCGGCGTTGCTGCGCATCCAGGTTCGAAAGAAGTCCATCGACAATCGCCCACGGGGACGCGCCCTGACCGTGCGCGAACGCCAGATCCTGCAACTGCTCGAGCACGGCAGCAGCAATGCGGAGATCGGCGCCGCTCTGTCCATCAGCCCGCTCACGGTGAAGAACCACGTGCAGAAGATGTTTCGCAAGCTCGGCGTTCACAACCGGACGCAAGCGGTGGCCCTCGACATCGGCAAGCGTTGGCTCGACAGGAATTGAGCCGAGGCCATGGTCGCGCGCCGTCGCTGCCGCGGATTCACGTTCATCTGGGTGCTGCTGATGGCGGCTGTGCTCGGCATGGGAACGGCGGCTGCCGCGAAGGTCTGGACGACCCACGCCCAGCGCGAGCGCGAGGTCGAGCTGCTTTTCGTCGGCGAGCAGTTCAGGCGCGCGATCGCACGCTATTACGAGAGCACGCCTGGTCCGCTGAAGCGATTCCCCCGCACCCTCGATGAACTCGTGGAGGACAGACGCTTCCCCGTGCCGCGAAGGCACTTGCGGCGCATCTATGTCGATCCCATGACCAGGGAGCGAGACTGGGGCCTCGTACTCGCCGCCGACAAGACGATCATGGGTGTCTACAGCAAGGCGAGCGGCAGACCTTATCGCAGCAACGTTCCGCGCACCGTCACGGTCGACGGCAAGGGCTACGGACGCTGGCAGTTCGTCTATGTGCTCGGAGGCCCCGGCAGCCCACAAGCCGCTCCGGCGGTGCAGGTCGGGAGCGCCGCGCCGTCGCAGGCGCCGCCGCTGGTTGTCAGCGAGCCGCAGCCCGAGGCATCGCCGGTTCCGAGCGCCTTCCCGAAGGCCGTTCCGGAGAGTCCGGACAAGCGGGAGAAGCCCAACGAGTGCGTGTGCATGCGAGCCGCCGACCTGGCCACATGCGCCGCCATTGCTTCGAACCCCGGTGCCTTCGAAGCATGCCGCCGCAGTTCCAACCGGCGGTATTCGATGTGCACGAGAGGCGCCAGCCCGCCGGCGCTGGCGACCCAATGAATCGGACGCCAGGACACAAGTGTCGCGCCTGTTTCGAGCGCCGTCTCGCGGCGCATCCCGGCGTGGATTCCCCTAGCGCGGCCAGGCCGCATCGGAGCGCATCATGTCAAATGAGTGGAACGTGTGGCTTTGGAAATGCACCAGCGCGGGCGCGAGCATGCGCGTCCGAACATGGGCGGTTTGCGGGATGTTCCTGAGCGCTGTCGCACAGGCGCCCGGCGCGGCGGCGAGCGATTCGCCGCACGAGCATGGGTGGATCGAGCGCAAGCCCCTGGAGAAAACGGAGCCGCATCGGCTTACGCCCGAACAATGGCTGGAGATCCGATCCGGTCCCTCGGATCTGCGTCTCATCGAGCCCGATGCGCTGGACAAGACGCTGCTCGCCGCGGTCGCCGCGCGCGACGCCGATACCGTGGCCAAGGCGCTTGCTGCGGGCGCCAATCCGAACGCGCGCGACATCCGCACCGATCCGCCTCTGGTCGTCGCTGCACGCGCGGGAGATGAGCGCGTGCTGCGCGTCTTGCTGCGAGGCGGCGCGCAACCCGACCTGAAGGGCGCGAGCGGATTTCGTCCGCTTGCCGTGGCCTCGCTGCGCGGTCATCTGCGCGTCGTGGATGCCTTGATTGCTGCCGGTGCCACCATCGATGCACGCAGCGACAACGGCGCCACGGCACTGCTGACCGCGGCCGGTGCGGGACACCCGCGCATCGTTGCGCGCCTGCTGGACGCCGGCGCGGACTGGCGATTGTTCAATCGCGATGGGCTCAACGGCATCGGGGTTCCGGCGGCGGAGGGTCAGGCAGACGTGCTGGAGGTCATGCTGGATCGGGGCGCCGATCCCAACCGCCTGGACCGGGGTGGCCAGCCGCCCCTCTACTGGGCCGTGTTTCGCCGGCAACGCGATGCCGTGCGCGTGCTGCTTTCCGCGGGAGCGATCCCTGGAACGATCGCGTACGACATCTTCGAGCTGCCCTTCAGCGACGATGAATTGCGGCCTCAGCGACAAAAAAATGCGCGGCCGCTGTAACACACGTAGTCCGAACGGATCATGGCTGTCAGCCCTTTTGCTGCGCGGGCTGACAGCCTGCCTACACACAAATGCGCATGGGTTGCGAGCGTTTCGGGTGCATTGCGAAAGGTCTCGCCGCAGCGACGTAGTCCGACCGGCGCATTCTCCGAATCCGGGTGGCTGGCTAATCTTCATGCGCCGCCAAGCTTGCACAAGCACAAGCCCATGCCGATTGGACTATGACTAATGAATAGGCATCGGCTATGGCTGTCACGCTGCGAGCCTACATTCGCCACTGGCAGCGACGGGGCGAGGATTGCGACCGATCGAGCGTGCTCATCCCCCGAATACCCGTACTCGAACCGCACCGAAAGCAGACAGGAGAACACATGAAACGTACGACGAAAGCCTTGTGCACCGCGCTGGTCGCCTTGATGGCGGGCCCGGCAGCCGCCACCATCGCCGGTCCTGACACCGGAAACGGAGAACTCTTCTTCACCATCATCGACCGGGACATGGTCGGCACCGATGGACGTTCGTATACCCGCGATCTCGGCATTCGCATGAACGACTTTCTGCCTTCCCCGGCAGGCACGGGCGTGACGGCCCTGGGCTACACCCTGTCATTCGCACCCGATCCCTTGCTCGTGACCTTCCTGAGCGAGGTGGCAAGTGACGAGCGGCGCGCCAACCTGGTTTGGAACATCGGCGCCATGGACAACATCCAGCAGAACCGTTACCTGACGACTGCGAAGAACATCGCCGTTGCCGACGTTCCCCAAAACCAGGCGCTGCGCCGCTTCGACGACAACACGTCTAGCTTCCTGTCGAATGTGAATCCACGCGGCACGCATCCGGGCGGTGATGCGGTCAATGGTTCCTCGGTCGCCAGCCAAGCCGATGGTCCCGCTTACGGCGGATCGGCCAACTGGGGCGGTAACTGGGCTGGCGCGGCGTTATTCGACAACACTGCGATGATCGGCGAATCGATGAACTTCTACCTGCTCGCCAACACGACCAACAGTGGCCAGCCGACCGTCTTTGCGAACTTGGTTCCGTATAAGAACGACATCGGCAATGCAACCTGGACCCTCGCTCAGGACGGCGCGCTGACCTTCACGGCCCCTGTTCCGGAGCCAGGCGAGTGGGCGCTGATGTTGTCGGGGCTCGCCCTCGTGGGCTGGGCCGCACGCCGCCGCAAGCTGAACAGCGCAGCCTAAGCATCGACTGACGTTCCTGCAATACCTTGGAGTGGCGCGCAAGCGCCGCTCCGGGGAGAGTTCACCCTAAATTCGGCCACACCCCTCAGGAGATTCCCATGCAACTGAAGAAAAGCACCCTCGCCTGCGCGCTGGCGCTCGCCGCGGCCCCGATGCTGTTCAACGCCACAGGCGCCCTCGCTCAAACCTCGTCCGCAGGGCAGCCTTGCACCGCCGCACCCGCCTTCGGCGCCTTCGACTTCTCGGACACGATAACGGTCTATCTTTCTGGTGCGACGGCACCCAGTGGGAACCTGTCCAACCAGCTCAAAGCCATGTTCACTAAAGCGGGCGACAACGCGCAGTGCCATACCTATCACGATGACGCTGGCAACCCGAACCAGACAACGCCCGCCCAGCTTGGCCGTCTCTACTACGCGCATCTCGGCCGGATGCGCTCAGATGCCGACATTCCTGCCTCGCTGCACGGACGCAAAGTTCTGTTCATCAAGCGAGAGGAAGGCGGCTCCGTCTGGGGTGTCAATCCCGTCGCGCGTGCACCCCGCATGCGTACCCTCGCCGTCGACAGCACCAACTGCAATGCCACGGTCAACGGTGTCTGGCGCTGCAGCATCGCCGGTATCGACCCGGGGTTCCCGGGCGCCGATACGCCGGCCAACAATGGTCGCGTGTCGGACTTCGGCGTGTCGGATGTCGAGCCCGCGATGTTCAAGGCACCGTTCAACGTCGAACTCGGACAGGATGCACTGAGCGCCACCGAACTGAGCCGCATGATTTCCACCGCGAGCACGTCGCTCATGATGGGTATCGTCACCACCAACGCCGTGCCGACTACGACGACGATCACGCGTGCGCAGTATGCGAACATGCTGATGGGCAACTTGCGGGACTGGAGCGTGGTCGACGCCTCGATCCCGGATGACGGCAAACGCAACGTGATCGTCTGCCGGCGTGTCCAGGGCTCGGGCACGCAGACGAGCTACAACTGGTACTTCAACAACTTCCCTTGTCAGCAGGCCGTCGCCGGTACCGTCGCTCCGGCCCGAATGATCGCCGACAGCGATCCGCAGCCGACGGGCACCGGCACTCAGCAAGATCCCATTACTTTCGACGCGTCCCAGGGCTATACGGTGATCGAGAACTCCGGCTCAGGCGACGTCCGCAACTGCTTGCGGTTGGCCAACAATGGCGGCGATCACACCTTCGTCGGCGACGACAAGAAATTTTATAAGGTTCAGTTCGGCAGTGGCGGTTATCGTGCGATCGGCGTGCTATCCCTGGACAGCCGAAATTCTGCAACCCCGAACCAGAACGGTTGGTACTTCCGTCCACTCGACGGCGCGGGCATGTACAACGTGAACGCGCAGGAATGCGCCTCGGGTACTTGCACAGGCATCGTGCCGAGCAAGCAGAACCTGCTGCAGGGCAGCTACGACTTCGCGGTCGAAGTCACATTCCAGCGCCGCAACACGACGGTCAACAACGCTCAGGGCGACAACACGCCGCCGGTCCAGGGCGAACGACTGACGCTGATCAACGAACTCGTTCGCCGCGTTAGTGCGCCTGGACTGACCGATAACTCGAACGCCTCGTTGCCCAATCTGTTCGCGCCCACGTTCGATGGCAACGGCAACATCACCAACAGCGTTGCCCGGGCGATGCGCGGTTTCCCGACTGCCAATACCTGCGCGCCCTTGCAGTACCTCTACTGATGCGATGCATGGCAAAGCCATGCATCGACGCCGTCCGACCCTCGCGGTCGGGCGGACGCCGCACCGACCCCGCGGATGGCTTCGCGGGGTCTTCCTCATTTGCAATCGGTCGCTAGCGTGCCCTCGTCACCACCGCGGGACTTTCCCGCACCCCCAAGATTTCATACATCACCCCAGCTCGAGCGACTGGCTGCCTGCTCGAGTTGCGCCTTGGCTGTCGCCATATTGTTGCTCGTCGCCGTTTGGATGCTCGGTTCGTCTAGCCTCGCGCAGGCCGCCGCCGTCGAGCAAACGCCCTCGGCGCCGGCAACCCAGGACCCGGCGTTCGACATCCTCGAGTTCGTCATCGACGGCAATCGCGTGCTCGATGCCTTGTCTATCGAACGGGCCGTCTATCCCTTCCTGGGCGAGAAGCGCCGGATCGCCGATGCCGAGTCCGCGCGCGCGGCCCTGGAGAAGGCGTACCACCAGGCCGGGTATCTCACGGTGCTGGTGAGCATTCCCGAGCAGCGGGTAGAGAACGGCATCGTGCGTCTGTCCGTGCTCGAAGGCCGAGTCGAGCGCTTGCGCATCGTCGGGTCGCGCTACTTCGATCAAGGCTACATCCGCCGTCAGGTGCCTTCGCTCGCACCCGGGGCCGTGCCGGATTTTCCGCAGGCCCAAGAGGAACTGGCGCAGGTCAGCCGCTCGCCGGATCGGCGCGTCACGCCGGTGCTGCGCCCGGGGACCGCGCCTGGAACGGTCGAAGTCGAGCTCAAGGTCGAGGATCAGCTGCCCGTGCATGGCAACGTCGAACTCACCAACCGGCGCTCGCCCAACACATCGGCATTGCGGCTCGGCATGGGGCTGCGCTACGACAACCTGTGGCAGCGCGGTCACAGCTTCGGTCTGCAGGCACAGACCGCGCCCCAGAACACCGACGACGTGAAGGTGCTTTCCGGCACCTACCTCATGCCCGTCGGGCGCAGCGATGCGCAGCTGATGTTCTACGCGGTCGAGTCGCGCAGCGACGTTGCCACCGTGGGCAATGTGAATGTCATCGGCGATGGAACGATTCTGGGCTTGCGCTACATCCTGCCGCTCGCGAGCGGGCCGCGAGTCACGCATACGCTGAGCCTGGGCGCGGACCGCAAGGAGTTTCGCGAAAGCGTCAGCTTGCTGGGCGCCGACACGGTCAATACGCCGATCACCTATCTGCCCCTTGTCGCGCAGTACAACGCTGCATTGGCCGGCGAGCGTCGCCGTACCCAGTTCTCCGCCGGGGCGAGCTTCGGTCCTCGGGGGTTGTTCGGCAACGACGACCGCGATTTCGCCAACAAGCGCTTCGGCGCACTGTCGAATTTCTTCGTGCTCAAGGCGGATCTGGGGCACGAGCGCTGGAGTGCGTCGGGTTGGGGCGTCAAAGGCCGCATCGACGTCCAGTTCGCCAATCAGCCGTTGATCAGCAACGAACAGTACAGCGGCGGCGGGGCGGACTCCGTGCGCGGCTATCTGGAGAACGAGGCCCAGGGCGACGATGGTCTGCGCCTGGGTGCGGAGTTGCACACGCCCTTGCTGTGGACCCTGGACGAGAAATCGGGTGCGGGCCTGGCTGCCCTCGGATTCGTCGAAGCGGCGAGCCTGCGTGTCCAGGAGCCACTGCCGGCTCAGCGTGCGAGCTTCGATCTGGCCTCGATCGGCCTGGGTCTGCGGCTGCGTGGGGTACGCGGCTGGACCGGCGCGATGGACGTCGCTTGGCCGCTACGCGAGGGGCCGCAAACGAAGTCGCGCACGGCGAAGGTGCTGCTGCGCATTGGCTACGATTTCTGAGGGAGGCGCGATGTCGATGACTCGGACTATCCGGCCGCGGCCGATCGCGTTGGCGGTCTCTGCGCTATGGGCGTCGAGAAACCCGGCGTTGCTTCTGCGTGGAGCGCTGGCGGCTGGCATGGCAGTGATGACCGGGGCAGCGCACTGCGCCTCCCCCTTGCCGGCGGGCACATTGCCGGTGCCGGCCGGCAATTTCGTCGGCAGCGGCGCGGCGACGCAAAGCGTCAGCGGAGCCAACATGACGATCAACCAGAACAGCGCGCGCACCGTGCTGAACTGGCAGAGCTTCAGCGTTGGGCCCGGGGCGAGCGTTCGCTTCAATCAGCCGAATGCGTCGGCTGCCGCGCTCAATCGCATCCACGACGCCAATCCCAGCGTCATCCAAGGCAGGCTGAGCGCGAACGGCCAGGTCTACCTCTACAACCGCAACGGCATCCTGTTCGACCGGGGCGCGCAGGTGAACGTCAACACCCTGGTGGCGACCACCCTGAACATCTCGGACGAGCTGTTCAACCGCGGACTGCTCTCGCGCGAGCGTCTCGATCAGGCGGTGTTCGCCTGGGACGGCAGCGACGCCGATTTCGGCAAGAGCTTCGTGCGGGTCGAGAACGGTGCCGACATACGCACCGAGACGAACGGACGCGTGCTGCTGTTCGCGCCGCGAGTCGAGAACAACGGCAGCATCGCGACGCCCGAGGGCCAGACGGTGCTCGCGGCCGGCGCCAAGGTGTATCTGGCGGCATCCGCGGATACGCGCTTGCGCGGCTTCCTGGTCGAGGTCGATCCGGCCGGCGACGGCAGCGGCGGAAAAGCCAGCAACGAGAGTCTCGGCCGAATCGTTGCCGAACGCGGGAACGTCACGCTCGCGGGGCTCGCAGTCAATCAGTCGGGCCGTGTGACCGCGACGACTTCGGCGAGTCTGAACGGTTCCATCGTCCTTGCCGCCCGCGACTCGGTGGCGCTGACCCAGACCGGACTGAGTGCCTCACGGGGCGGCGCTGCGGTGCTCGGTCCGGGCAGCGTCACCGAAGTCGCGCCGGACGGCACCGACAAGCGCACGATCCAGGATACGCAGGCTTTCGCCCCTTCGCGGGTGACCGTCAGCGGCGAAACCATCCACATGCAACGCGATGCACGGATCATCGCGCCGGGCGGCGAGGTCACCCTGACGGCTCAACGCTCGCTGGAGTTCCAGGCGCCGGGCGAAGCGCTGCGCGACGGCGTGCGGATCCAACTCGAGCCGGGCGCGCGCATCGATGTCGCCGGCTTGCGCGATGTCGCGGTACCGATCGAGCGCAACATCATCGAGATCGACCTGCGCGGCAACGAACTGAAGGATGCGCCGTTGCAGCGTGACGGTCCGCTGCGCAACCAGACGGTGCGGATCGACCTGCGCACCGGCACCCCCCTGACCGACGTTTCGGGGCTCGCGCAGCAGCTCGCGCGCACGACCGAGGAGCGCATGACCCCAGGTGGCACGGTGTCGCTGCGCTCGGAGGGCGACATCGTCTTGCGCCAGGGCAGCGCGATCGACGTGTCGGGCGGTGGGATCCGCTATGCCGACGGCTATCTGGCGACCTCCAAGCTCTACACCACCGATAACCGCGTGGTCGATATCGGCAGCGCGCTGCCCGAGTGGAGCTATCTGGGCATCGCCGACGAGTTCGTGGTGCGCAACGACAAGTTCGGGGTCGCCGAGCGGCAGGCGGTCCTCGGCCGTGGCGAACTCGTGCCCGGCTACATCGAGGGGCGCGACGCGGGCTCGATCACGCTCAACGCGCATCGGGTGGTGGCCGATGCCGAGTTCAAGGCGAGTAGCGTGGCCGGTCCGCTGCAACGCGACCGGTCGACGCGGCCGCTCGGCGGATTGCTGATCTTCGGCGATCCGGGCGAGCAGCCGAGCCCGGCCGATTATCGCCTCGCCAGCGTCCGGTTCGTCGGCCGACGGGAGTTTCTGCCGGGCGATCTGGCGCTCACGGATCGCATCCCCGAACCGTGGAGCGAGCTGCTCTCGTTGCCGACCGAAGTCGTCGGCGCGGCGGGATTCAGCCGTCTTGCGGTCTATGCCAACGGCAGCATCGAGCTGCCGCAAGGCGAGGCGTTGCTGCTGGACCCGTGGGGGTCGGTTCAGTTCAATGCGCGCAGCATCGACATCGACGGCACGATCGCCACGCCCGGGGGCACGATCACTGCCCGCACCCGCTTGACGAGCGGGCGCGACGGCGGCGGCCTGCAAGCCTCCGACTATGTCCTGCGGCTGGGATCGACGGGTGTTCTTTCCACAGCGGGGCAATGGGTGAACGACTCTCCGCGGGCGCAAGCAGCGTCCGCGCTCGGTCCGGTGCCGACCCGAGGGGGCAGCGTGACGCTTTCGTCGCTGTCCGACCTGCGGCTCGAGGCAGGCAGTCTCGTGGATGTTTCTGGAGGCGCCTACGTTTCGCCGTCGGAGCGCATCGCTTTCGGCAATGCCGGAAGCATAGCGCTGAGCACGGGGCGCTTCGGACTGAACGACACTGAGCTGCAGCGCTCGGTGCTGGGTCTCGAGGGCGAACTGCGCGGCCTCGCCGGCGCCGGGGGCGGGACCCTGACGCTGGCGTCTTCGAGCGTGCGAATCGGCGGCGAGGCGCGGCCTTCGCTGCCGGAGGAATTGCACCTCGTGCCCGCAGCGTTCAACGTCGGCGGCTTTGCCAAGATCGCCATCGAAGGGCGGGATGGTGTGACCATCGAGCCGGGCACCACGATACGGTTGCTCGCGCAGAACTGGGTGCTCGACGGCAGTTTTGCCGTGAATCGGTCGGGCACACCCATGGCGGCGCTCGCTCGGCGGGAGTACATCGAAGACCCGCGCGGCACCGCGACCGAGCTGGTGCTGGGCACCGGCAGCCGCCTTCACGGCGATCTGGTCGTGGGCGAAGGCGCCCAGCTCATCGTCGATACGCGCGGCAGGATAGGGCTCACGTCGGCGCGTCAGTTGACGATCGACGGCACGCTGAACGCCCCCGCCGGGGAGATCGCCCTGTCGGTGCTGCAGCCGAGCACCAACGATGGCTTCCTGGCCGGCCAGTCGATCTGGTTGGGCAGCGGCAGTCGGTTATTGGCGCGCGGTGTGTTCGCCCCCGAGTTCAGGGCAGATGGCTCGCTGCGCGGCGAGGTGTTGTCGGCGGGCACGGTGTCGGTCAATGCGGCCAGTGGCTACGTCGTCATGGCGGCGGGTTCGCTCATCGACGTGTCGGGCAGCGCGGCGCTGATCGATCTGTCAGCGGCCTCGGGAGGGTCGATCGCCTTGCAGCGTTCGGTCGTCGGTGCCGATGCGGGCGTCATCAACTTGGCCGCGCGCGAGGGCATGCTTCTGCAGGGTACCCTGAGCGGACATGCAGGCGCCGCCGGGGTGGCCGGCGGCCACTTCGCCGTGGCGCTCGTGCGCCCGACAGTTCCCTTGGCCTATCCCGTTCAAGGCGATCTGAGCGTGGTGCTCTCGCAGTTCGGCGAAACCTTGCCGAGCGGCCTCGCGGTGGGTGCCGACATCCCGTTCGATCGCAGCGGCCGAGTGCGCATCGATGCAGCCTCGATCGAGCGAGGCGGCTTTCACCGGTTTTCGGCCGAGGCGGAGCATCGCATCGAGTTCGAAGGCGCGGTGTCCTTGCGGCTCCCGCGCAGCATCGAGCTGAACGCGCCGCTGCTGGCCGGCCTCGCTGGTGCCGACGCTGCCTTGATCACCGGTTACCTGGGCCTGAGCAATTTGGTGCCCTCGCGTGCGGCGCCTCTTGCGACCGCTCGGGGGGATGCGCGTCTCGTCGTGGAGGCGGAGCATATCGAACTGCGCGGCAACCTCGGCGTGACCGGTTTCGACGAGACGCTGCTGCACAGTCGCGGCGACGTCCAGCTGCGGGGCGTGCTCGCTACGCCGGGAGCGGCGCGTCCTGGAGGCCTGCTGCGCGTGGGCGGCGACTTGACGCTGCAGGCGCGACAGATCTATCCGGCGACACGCACGTCGTTCATTCTCGACGCTCAGGGCGCGGATGCCACATTGAGCGTGCGCGGCGGCGCACCCGATACGCCGGTCTATTCCGCCGACGGCAGACTCGTGCTGCGCGGTCACGACATCGTCATCGGCGGGGCGGTCAAGGCACCCTTCGGCGAAATCGCCATGGAGGCCGCCAATCGCCTGATCCTGCAGGACCGTGCGCTCGTATCGGTATCCGGCGAATCGCTTGTCGTCCCCTACGGCGCGACGGAGTTGTCGGGGCGGCGCTTCGTCTATCCCTTGGCGGCCGACAACCGGGTCATCCTGGAGCGGCCCGGCGAGAAACGTGTCACGCTCGACGGGCGCGAAGTCCTGCTCGGACAAGGTGCGCGGATCGACATCAGCGGCGGCGGTGAACTCGTTGCCGCGGAGTTTCTGCCCGGCACGGGTGGCTCGCGCGACGTGCTCGATCCCGCGAACGCCGTCGGCACGTATGCTGTTCTACCGACGCTCGCAGGGCTCTATGCGCCGGGCGACCCGCATTTCGGTCTCAACGTGCAAGGCATCGAGGCCGGGGATGCGGTCGCGCTCTCGGGCGTGACAGGTCTGCCCGACGGCGTCTATGCGCTCTTGCCGGCGCGCTATGCACTGCTGCCCGGCGCGTTTCTGGTCACGGCGGAGCCCGGCACGCTGGACATGGTCGCCGGGCAGGCTTACACGAAGCCCGACGGCAGCCTCGTGGTGGCGGGTTATCGGGTCGCTGGAGGGATCGGCGGCAGCGCGAGTCGCGCCGCGCGCAGCACGGGATTCAACGTTCGGCCCGGTGCGAGTGCGCGCCTGCAGTCCGAATACCTGGAGACGACGGCGACACAGTTCTTCGAGGCGGCAGCGGGCGCGCGACTGCCCGGGGACGCAGGAATCCTGGCGATCGGCGCCGGCGAGCGTCTCACCCTCGAAGCAGCGGTCGCGAGTGCGGCGGCAGCGAGCGCTCGGGGCGCGAGTGTCGATATCTCCGCGCCGAAAATCGTGCTCGCGGCCCGGCAAGACGTAGCAGTCGATCCTGGTTTCGTTGTGCTCGATGTCGGGCGTCTGAATGCGCTCGAAGCCGCGAGCCTGCTCATCGGCGGGCGGCGCACGAGCGACGGCGAACGCGTGCGCATCGATGTGGGCACCAGCGATCTGATCGTCGCCAACGACGCCGGCAGCGTGTTGCGGGCTCCCGAACTCCTGCTGGCAGCGAGCGACACGCTTCTGGTGCAGGCCGGCAGTGCCTTGCAGGCCCGCGGCAGCGCGGCGCTCGACACGAGAGCGATCGTCGTGGGCAGCGTCGGGGGTGCGAGCGGGGACGGGGCTCTGGCCCGGCTGTCGGCCGGTGCCCAGGTCGATCTGGAGCGCGCCAATGTGAGTCGCGCGCGCGGCGTGCTGCGGGTGGAAGCCGGATCGAGCGTCGCTTCGGACGGTGCGATGCGTCTGGATGCCACGGTCGATACGCAAGTGGAGGGCGCGCTGGTTCTTGGCGGGCAGGCTGCGCTCGCACTGGGCGCTGGGCGCATCAGCTTGGGCGCAGTCGACGGGGTTCAAGAGGGGCTGGCACTGTCGGAGGCGAGCCTCGCAGCCTTCGGCGTGCCGGCGCAGCTGTCGCTGCGCAGCTATAGCAGCGTGGACTTCTTCGGAGACGTGGACTTGGGCGGGCCCCAACTGCGCAGCCTCGAGATCAGTGCGGGCGGTATCGCCGGTTACGGCAGCGCTCAGCCCGCGGTACGCATCGAGGCCGAGCGTGTCGTGCTCGGTGGCGGCGAAGGTCTCGCATACTCGCCCGCGCCGGCGCTGGCCAGCGGGGAGATCCCGGCCAGTAGCAGTGGGCTGCTCGACGTGCGGGCCGGCACCGTCTTGTTCTCCGGAGGACGCTTCGATGTGCGCGGCTTCGGTGATGTGCGACTTGCCGCCGAGGGCGAGGTACGGGCCATCGGATCGGGAGAGGTCTTCGTCGACGCGCCTTTGACTGTCGCGGCAGCGCGCGTCACCACGGACGACCGGATCGCGTTCGATATTCGCTCGCAACATGCATTGGTCATGACCGCGATGCCGACCCAGCCTCCGCTGTCACCGGCGGCTGGTGTCGGCGGCATCTTGAGCTTGACCGGCAGATCGGTGCGGCTCGGCGCGAACATCGAAGCGCCTTCGGGCGAATTGAACGTGATGTCGACCGGATCCGACCCGACCGACGGCATTCATGTCGAAGCCGGCGCTCGCCTGTCGGTGGCAGGCAAGCGCGTGGTCTTCGAGGATACCGAGGTCGCGACCGGCGGCGGCCGCATCGAACTTCGCGCGGCCCGCGGTGACGTCGCCCTGGACGCCGGCTCGTCCATCGATGTGTCGGCGCCGGCGGGCGGCGATGGCGGAAGCTTGGTCGTCGTGGCTACCCAGGGCACCTTCGAGTCGGCTGGTGACCTGATCGGAGGCTCGGTCGGCAGCCGCCAGTTCCCCGACCCCTGGCAAAGCAGCATCGACGTCGATGCTGCCCGCATCGCCGGATTCGGCCCGCTTCAGCAGGCGCTCGATCCTCGGTTCGGCAGCGACGGGACGACGCGATCGACGGGCTTCAACCGGGAACGGGTGTTCCGCGTACGCGAGCAGGATCTCGTGCTCGGCGCCGACGTCACGCTGCGCGCGGCGAACGTCCAACTTGTGGCCGACACGGGCAGCGTCGATATCCTGGGCCGCATCGACGCGGCCGGTGCGAGCGGCGGTCGCATCGAGATTTTCGCCGGCGGTGAGGGGCGCATCGATCTGCGCGATGGCGCGATGCTGGATGCTCGGGCAACGACGCAGGCGCTGCCGCTGCCGCTGGTGGGCACCCAAGGTCGCGGCGGACGCGTGCTTCTGGGCGTCGGTGCGCAGGGGAGGATGTCGCTGTCGGCCGGTGCACGGATCGACGTTTCGGCGGCGGACTCGGCCGAGGCCGGCGAAGTCGCGTTGCGCGCGCCGCGCATCGGCGGCGATGTCGCCATCGAGGCGCTCGCTGCGGCGATAGAAGGTGCGAGCCAGGTCGGTATCGAAGCTTACCGCGTCTATACCGCCGCCGGTGGCGCCAGTATCGCCTCCCTGGGAACGAGTGCCGGCGCCGGACGCCTGAGCTTCAACCAGATCAACAACGACAGCAATGCCTATCTCTCGACGGCGAACATCAATGCCATGCGCATGCGCCTTGGATTGAGTGATGACGCGCCGTCGCCCTATGCCTTTCTGGCGGGCGTCGAAGTTCGCGCGGCCGGTAATCTGACGCTGCTCAACGACTGGAATCTGCGCACGGCTCGTCCCGGTGCGCAACCCGGCGTGCTCACCCTTCGCGCAGGCGGCGATCTGTTGCTGAACGCCAACTTGTCCGATGGCTTTTCCACCGCGATCGCCACCGGCTTGCTGCAGCAAGGGGCATCGTGGTCCTATCGGCTCGTCGGCGGCGCCGATTTGCTCGGGGCCCATCCGTTGGCGGTGAGCCCGGGCAGCGGCAACGTGGAAGTCGCGCCCCGGCGTATCGTGCGCACCGGCACGGGCGACATCAGTGTCGCTGCGGGACGAGACGTGCTGCTTCGTTACACCGCGAGCGATCTCGGCGACGGGCCCGTGCTCAATCAGGAACCCGGGGTGATCTATACGGCAGGTGCCGCGGGCCCGAATGTGTCGAATTTCCCCGGCATCACGATCGGCAACATCGCGGCGAGTTTCCCCTCGGATGGGGGCGATCTGCGCATCGCGGCCGGACGAGACATCGCCGCACGCAGTGGTTCGGACATCGACATCGTTTCGGCGCCGATCACACAGTTCTTCAGCGACTGGCTGTATCGGCAAGGCAGCCTCGCGGCCAACGGCACGATCGGCAGTTTCTCCGCGCCGCGCACGGCATGGTGGCCACGCTTCAGCGATTTCCGCCAGGGGTTCGGCGCGCTCGGCGGCGGCAATGTCGACGTGCGCGCGCAGGGCAGCATCGATGCGGTCGGCGTGTCCGTGCCCACGAACGCCCGCTTGCTCGCGCCCAACAATTCGCTGCCCGATGAAGGCAATCTGCTTTACCAGGGCGGGGGCGACATGACGGTCGTCGCTCGCAAGGACATCGCCAGTAGCAGCTTTCTGGTCGGTGCCGGGACAGCACGCATCGAGGCGGGCGGCGACATCGGCGCGTCCAGGCTGACTGCCAAGGAACGCCGTCCCCTTTACTCGCATATCGCGCTGGGCGAGGGCGCGGTGTCGGTGGCCAGTCGCGGGGATCTGGGCATCGAGACCATCGCCAGCCCCACGACGATCGAGCAGGTGCCCGGCAACTTCGCCGGTTCCGGTGGCGCCAATCGGCAATCGTACTTCTTCACCTACGGCGATGACAGCCGGGCCGTGCTTCGCAGCATGTCGGGCAACGTGACGCTGCTGAACGAGTCGATCGGGATCGGGGAGTTCGCCAGCCGCTTCGCATCGGTGACCGATGGGCTCTATGCCTATCCCTCGACCGTGCTCGTGCATGCACCGACCGGCAGTATCCGCATCGGCGGCGATTTCCAACTCTATCCATCGCGTCGCGGTGGGTTGGAGCTGCTGGCCAGGGATGCGATCGCCGTCGAGGGTCGCATCGGAATGATCGATGCGCCGCCCGAGCGACTGCCCACGGTCGTCGCTCCCGATCGAACCACCCAGCGGCTGCGCTTGCAGGCCTCGGGCTTGTCGTCGAGCGGAATCGATGCGCACTCGAATCCGCCGCTGCACCTCGACAACTTGGAACCGGTGCGCATCATCGCCCTCCTCGGGGACATCAGCGGTCCGGTCACCTTCGACGGACAGGGCGTGCCCAGCGTCGGGACGATGGCGATACTCCCCAAGCCCGTGCTGGTGTCCGCTGGCGGCGATCTGCGCGATGTCTGGATATTCGGGCAGAACCTGCGCGCCGACGACGTTTCGCAATTTTTCGCTGGCGGTGATTTGCGCTACAGCACGGTGGGTGGTAGCGGCAGCCGCGCGCGGCTGGAATGGGGTGGCCCCGGCCGCCTCGAGGTCGCCGTCGGCGGCAGCATCGATCTGGGCGATTCGCAGGGCATCGTCACGCGCGGCAATCTCAACAATCCGGCGCTGGCGGAGCAGGGGGCGAGCATCGCCCTGCTCACGGGTGGGACGGCGGCCGACTATGTCGGCTTCATCGAGCGGGCGAGCGCACGCGCCGAAGGCGCGGGCCGCCTCGATGTTCTGGGTCCGCTCGCCGCCTACGTGCGCACCGTGACCGGAGATGGCGCGCTCGATGAGACGGCGGCGCTGGCCGCCTTCAAGACCATGCCCGCTCACCTGCAGGCACCCATCGTTCGCCAGCTGTTCTTCGATGCGCTCAAGGAGACCGGGCGTGCCGCACCGTTGGCGTTCGGCGGGATCGAGCGCTACGCGCTGGGCTACAACGCGATCGCGGATCTGTTCCCGCCGCGAACGGGCAGCAGCTACGCGGGCAACCTCGATCTGTTCTTCAGTCAGGTGAAGACCGAGCAGGGCGGCGACATCGAGATTCTCGTGCCGGGCGGGGTGGTGAATGCCGGCCTCGCGAGCATCGGCGGCAGCGCCAAGTCCGATGCGCAGCTCGGGATCGTCACCGTGCGCGGTGGCTCGATCCGGGCCATGGTGCAGGACGATTTCCTGGTCAACCAATCGCGCGTGTTCACGCTGCAGGGCGGAGACATCCTGATCTGGTCGTCGGACGGAAACATCGACGCCGGTCGCGGTGCCAAGTCGGCCACGGCCACGCCGCCACCGCAGCTCGTGACGCGCGGCGACCAAGTCTTTCTGGACATCAGCAATTCCATCGCCGGCAGCGGCATCGGCGTGCTGATCGCCAAGGAAGACGTGATTCCGGGAGATGTCGACCTGATCGCGCCGCGCGGGGAGATCAACGCCGGAGAGGCGCCGATCCGGGCGGCGGGCAACATCAACATCGCCGCCGAGCGCGTGGTCGGTGCCGACAACATTCAGGTTGCCGGGGCGTCGACAGGCGTGTCGCTGCAAGCGGCGCCGACATTGGCAACGAGCTTCTCGACAGCGAGCAACCCGGCGGCGGAAGCGACGCGCTCGGTGGAGCAGGCTACACGCGCCGCCGGTGCTGCCGCAGCCGCGCAAGCGCTTGCGGATCAGGGAGCCTTCAAGCCGACCTTTCTGATCGTCGAAGTGCTCGGCTTCGGCGAGGAAGCCGAGGGTCGCGCACGCGACCGGCCGGTGCCGAGATGAGCATGCGTAACGCATTTCACGCCGATGAAACACAGCGTCTTCAGAATCGTCATCATTTCAGCGGATCAATCATGACCAGTGTTCTTGCAGTCGTTCTTGCGCTCCTCGCGTTCGTGCCGAGCACGGCGCTCGCCTGGTGGAATGCAGATTGGACGAACCGGCGCTCGATCATGATCGACGCGAGCCCGGCCGGCGCGGATCTCAAGGAAGGCTTGAGTGGCTTCGTCGTGCCGGTTCGCCTGCACACGGGAAATTTTCCGTTTCTGGAGGCGAAGGAGGACGGCTCGGATCTGCGCGTCATCGCGGCCGACGACCAGACCCCGCTCAAGTTCCACATCGAGAAGTTCGACAGCATCAACGAGCTTGCGATTCTTTGGGTGCAGGTGCCCAGTATTCCCGGCGGCGCGAAGGCGCAGCCGCTCTGGTTGTACTGGGGCAATGAGAAGTCGCAGCCGCCTGAGCCGGCGGCCGGTACGTATGACGCGAGTCACCTCGCCGTCCTTCACTTCAGCGAGGCCGACGGCAAGCCGCGCGACACGACAGCGTACGGGCACCACGCCAGCGCAGTGACGGGAGCGAAGAGTGCGGCCAACGGGCCGCTCGGTGCGGCGATCGCGCTGGATGGCTCGGGCGCGGTGGTCCTGGGTCCGGCGCCCGGTCTGCGCTTCGGCAGCACGGGGTTCACCTTCTCGGGCTGGATCAAGCCCGCAGCCGCGCAGAAGGCGACGCTGTTCAGCGTGGGTGACGCGAAGAAGGGCATGAGCGTGAGCCTGGACGGCACGACCGTTGACGTCCGGCTCTCGAACGACGCGCCGGCGGTGGAGGCCCGCGGCGGCGAACTGGCGAATGGGCGCTGGACGCACCTCGCCGTGACCGTAGCCGAGCGCCTCGTGATCTACGTCGATGGACGGGAGGTCGCGAACGTCGCCGCGCGCGCGCCGGAACTCACCGGCGAGATCTTGCTCGGCAACAGTTCGACCGGCGCGACGGGTTTCGCCGGCGAGTTCGATGCGGTCCAGATCGCCGGCGTCGCACGCTCGCCCGGATGGGTGCGGGCTGCCTGGGCGGCGCAGTCTCCCGACGGCAAGCTCGTGACGTGGGGCGAGCAGGAGGTCAGCAGCGGGGGTACGAGCTACTTCGGCATCCTGGTCAGTGCGCTCACCCTCGATGCCTGGATCGTCATCGGCATTCTCGGCGTGATGTTCGTGCTCAGTGTCTTCGTCATGATCGAGAAGGCACTGTTCGTGGCGCGCGCCGCTCGGGGAAATGCGGGCTTCCGGGAAGCCTTCGCGGGCTTGCAGGACGATCTATCGGCGCTGCGCGCCGCGCCTAGCCAGCCCGCCGCCGGTCCGCTCCATCGCCTCTACGAACTCGGTGTGGGAGAACTCGACAAGCGCCTGGCCGCCAGCAACGCACAGGGCAAGGCGCTGCGCCTGACGCCGCAAGCGATGGACTCGATCCGCGCCAGTCTCGACGCCGGCATGTCGCGCGAGTCGCGGCGGTTGAACGACCGCATGGTGCTGCTGACGATCGCCATCTCGGGCGGTCCGTTCCTCGGGCTGCTCGGCACGGTCGTCGGGGTCATGATCGTGTTCGCCGCGGTTGCCGCGGCCGGGGATGTCAACGTCAACGCGATCGCGCCCGGCATTGCAGCAGCACTGCTGGCCACCGTCGCCGGTCTCGGCGTCGCGATCCCGGCACTGTTCGGCTACAACTATCTTGCCAGTCGCATCAAAGAGGTGACGGCCGACATGCGCGTATTCGCCGACGAGCTCCTCACCAAGCTCGCCGAGCGCCACGCCGACTGAACGAGCGGAGAAGACGATGCAAGTCCAGGACGACAACGAACCGTACGACGAAATCAACATCACCCCGATGCTCGACCTCGCGTATGTGCTGCTGGTGATCTTCATCGTGATGACGACCGCCTCGGTGCAGGGCATCAAGGTCAACCTGCCCAAGGCCAGCAATACGCCCAGCCTGGCGAAGCCGACGACGAAGGCGATCACGATCACCGAAGACGGCAAGCTCTTTCTCGATACCTATCCGATCAGCATCGAGGAGCTCGAGCAGCGCCTGCGCCAGTTCAAGGCCGTCACACCCGACTTCCCCGTGGTGGTGAAGGGCGACGCACGCATCCAGTACGAGCGGGTGATCGAGGTCTTGGATGTGCTCGGACGCGTGGAGGTCACGCAGCTGGGGCTCGTGACGCAGCGTCTGGTCAAGTGAACCGGGAGCGGTCCGCGTGAGCCTGTCCAGTCGCAATCGGGGTCGCCTCAGTGTGGCGATGTGGCTGCTCGGCTTGGCCGGGGTCGCGGCCCTGATCTGGTTCGCGATTCAGAGCTTGATGACGCCCAGCGGGCCGACACGCAAGCACACCGTGCATCAGCTGACGGTCTTGAAGCCGCCGCCCCCGCCTCCGCCGCCGCCGAAACAGGAACCTTTGCCTGAAATGAAGAAGGAAGAGGTCAAGATCGACACGCCGGCTCCACCTCCCGACACGCCGCAGGCGGCTGAAGCGCCGCCTCCGGGGGCCGCACTCGGGCTCGACGCGGAGGGCACCGCGGGTGGAGATTCGTTCGGCCTGCAGGCCAACCGGGGCGGGCGAGATCTGTTGACGCTGGGTTCGGGTGCCGAAGGCGGCAGCGGTCGCTTCACCGGGTTCGCTTCACGCGTGCAACGGTTCCTGCAGAACGAACTGGCCCGCAACGCCGCGCTGCGCCAGGGCGAGTACCGCGCGGAGATCAAGGTCTGGATCAGCGCCGAGGGTGCGATCGAGCGGATCGAGCTGGCCAACCCCACCGGAAACCCGAAAACCGACGAGCAGCTGCGTCTTGCGCTGGGCGAACTGCCCCGGCTGAGCGAGCGCCCGCCGGAGAACATGCCGCAACCGATCCGCCTGCGCATCACCTCGCGCACGGCTGGCTGATTCACCGAAACGACTTCACTTCGAGATTCTGCATCATGCGCAAAGTTGCCCTAGCCGTACTGCTCATGCCCTTGCTCGCCGGCTCGGGAAGCGCGATCGCCAACGAGCGCGAAAGCCTCGAAAGCTTGCGCGACACCACGCTGGCGCTCATCGAGGCCCTGGTCGAACAGGGCGTGCTCAGCCGGGAGAAGGCACAAACGCTCGTGCAGCAGGCCAAGGAGAAGTCGGCCGCCGCGGCCCAAGTCAAGCCGCACACGGCGGCCAAGCCTGCCACCGTGCGGGTGCCTTACGTCCCCGAGACGGTCAAGCAGGAGATCCGCGAACAGCTCAAGCAGGAGATCATCGCGCAGGCGCGAGCCGAACGCTGGGCCGAGCCCAATGCCGTGCCCAGCTGGGTAGATCGCTTCTCGCTCGATGCCGATCTGCGCGTGCGCATGCAACTCGAGCAGTTTCAGTCGGACAATGCGCCGCCGGCCTTCTTCCAGGTGCAAGGACAAAGCAGCGTCAACAACACGCTGGAGGATCGTCAGCGCCTGAACGTTCGTGCGCGCCTCGGATTCTTGCTGCAAACCCCGGATGCGATCACCGGCGGCATCCGCCTGACCACAGGTTCGAGCACGAGCCCGGTGTCCACGAGCGCGACGCTGGGCAATACCTTCGGCAAGCATTCCATCGCGCTGGACCGGGCCTGGCTGCGCTACCGGCCGCTGGAGTGGATGGCGCTGCAAGGCGGACGGATGCCCAACCCCTTCTTCAGCACCGATCTCCTCTGGCACAACGACCTGGGTTTCGACGGGTTGGCGGTCGCACTCGCGCCCTTCGGCCGTCAGGATCTCGATGTGAAGCCGTTCCTAACGGTGGGCGCCTTCCCGGTGCAGGAAGTCGAGCTGTCCTCTCGCGACAAGTGGCTGTACGGGATGCAGGCGGGTACCGAATACGCGTTCGGTCCGCGCAGTCGCTTGAAGATCGGGGCAGGCTACTATCGCTACGAGAACATGGCCGGGATACCCAACACGCCTGCGGCCCCGAATCTTCGCGACTATACCGCGGCGCAGTTTCGGCAAAAGGGCAATACCGTGTTCAACATCGATGCCGATGCCAATCCGAACACGAATCTGTACGCTCTCGCTCCCAACTACCGTCTTGCCAGCCTGACCGCCGTGCTCGACGTGGCGCACTGGGATCCGGTGCATGTCATCTTGAGCGGCGCCGTGGTGAAGAACATCGGCTTCGACCGTGCGGAGATTCTTCAGCGCACGGGGCGGGATGTCGAACCGCAGACACGCGGTCACCAGATGCGCCTGACGGTCGGCTATCCGAGCATACGCGATCGGCATGAGTGGCAGGTATTCGGCGGCTACCGCTATCTGCAGGCGGACGCGGTGCCCGATGCCTTCAACGATGCCGACTTCCATCTCGGCGGCACCAATCACAAGGGCTACGTCCTCGGCGGTTCGTACGGACTCGGCCGCAACGCTGCGCTGAACGTGCGCTGGATGAGCTCCAAGCAGATCTCGGGCTTGCCCTTGTCGGTGGACGTGCTGCAGGTCGACTTGGGCGTGAGGTTCTGATGCGTTACGTCGGTCTATTTCTCGCTGCGTTGCTGCTCGCAGTCGTCGACATCGGGGCCTATGCCGCCGATGCGCAGGCCGACCGCATGCGCCAGGCGCTTCGGCGCGCGCAGGACGCTACTCGCGCCGCCGAGCAGGAGCGCGCGACGCTTGCCAAGGAGAAGGAAGACTTGCAGGCGACCCATGCGGAGCTCGCCGAGCGCAATGTCTCGATGGCGGCGGAACTCGAAGCGCTGCGCAGAGCGATGGGGGCGGAGCGCGCAAAGGCCGCGGCGGCGGCGCGAGATCTGGCCAATGCCCAGAAGGCCATGCAGGAGCGCGAGCAGGTCCTGCAGACGCGTTCGGCCGCGCTGGACGAAGCGCGCGGCGACGCTTCGAAGCTCGGATCGCAGCTCAAGGCCATGCAAGCGGATCTGGGCATTCGCCTTGCCGAGAAGACCAAACTGGGTGGCGAGCTCGAGCGTGTCAACAAACAGCTCGCTTCTTGCGAACGGGACAACGCCGGCTTGTACCAGGTGGGCGTCGAACTCGCCGAGAAGCGGACCGGGCTCAGTTACTGGGACGGCGTCATGCGACGCGAGCCGGTGCTGGGCTTCAGCCGGGTCGAGCTCGAGAATCTGATGGAGCGCTACCGTGACCGCCTCGAACCGCATCGTCGTGTTCGCGACGATGCACGCCAGCAGCCCTGATCTCGGTATCATGACTAGGTCATAGATGCATGGGGCGCGAAGCAAGACACCGACAAGCCCAAGCGGCGCAAAGCTCGGCGCTCGGTCATGCGCTGCTGGCGGCCGGGGATCTCGCTGGCGCACAGAAACAACTGCAGGCCGCGCGTTCGAGGGCCCCGCAAGCGGCCGATACGCTTGCCCTGGCAGGTATGTTGGCGCTCGCGCACGGACAGAACGCCGATGCCCAATACTCTTTGCAGCGCGCATGCGAACTGGCGCCGGGGCATGTCGACTGGGAGATCGGGCGCGGTCGCGCGCTGTTTCGACTAGGGCAGTGGACGCTTGCCCGAAACGCGCTGGAGACGGCGCTTGCGCTCGATGCGGGTCGACCGGACGCCTGGGTACTGCTCGGACTGACTTTGCGCCGCTGCGATCAGCTGGAGAGCGCCGCCGAGGCGCTCGAGCGCGCCATTGCGCTTGTCCCTGGGGACGTTGCGGCGTTGATCAATCTCGGCAACGTCGCAAGGGAACTGGGAGACCATCAGCGGGCGGGCGCGTGCTATCGAAGCGCATGCGCTGCGGACGCGCAGTCGGCCCCCGCACACTATCACCTCGGTATCTGGTTGCGGGACGACGGCGACGACCTGTCGGCCTCGCGCGCATTCGAGGCTGCTGTCCGAATCGAGCCCCGCTACGCGCCGGCGCTGTTCAATCTGGCCAACGTGCTGTGCTCGCTCGGGCGTATCGAGGCAGCGCTGGGGTACATCGATCAGGCGCTGCAACTGGAAGGCCAAGATCCGGCCCTGCTGCTGCGATGCGCCGCGGTGCTGGCCGAGCACGATCTCGCCGAGCGTTCGCTCGAATTGCTGGCGCGCGCCGATCGTCTTGCGCCGGACGATGCCGCGGTGCTCGGCAATCTGGGCATGGCTTATCAGCGCTTGGGGAGAATCGATGCCGCACTCGCCGCCTTCGATGCCGCCTTGTTGCGTGAGCCCGAGGGCAGCGCGCGCCTGAATCGATCCCTGGCATTGCTGGCCGAGGGCCGCTGGGCCGAGGGCTGGGCCGACTATGGGGCACGGTGGCGCGATCCGACGCTCGTGGCGCGCCTGGAAGCCGCCCTGGGTTGCGAGTCTTGGACTGGCGCCGCGCTTGCCGGCAAGACGCTGCTCGTGGCGGGCGAACAAGGCCTCGGCGATGAGATCATGTTCGCTTCTATCCTGCCCGAGATGCTCGCCGAGGCGGCCCACGTGATCGTGGCTTGCTCGGTCAAGCTCGAGCGTGTCTTCGCGCGCAGTTTTCCCCAGGCAACCGTCGTCGGTATCGATCGGATCGGGTCCGATTGGCCCGAGGTCCTGGCGCAGCGCGTTCGCAGCATCCGCGGTGTCGAGGCTTTCGGGACGTTCGGCGACCTTGCTCGATACCGTCGAGGCAGCGCGTCTGCCTTTCCGCGGCACGCGGGTTACCTTTGCGCGGAGCCGGACCGCGCTGCCTACTGGCGCGCGCGCTTGGCGGCGCTCGGCCCGGGCGCCCGGATCGGTTTGAGCTGGCGCGGGGGAACGGATGCCACAGGTCGAAACAGGCGCTCGATGACGCTGGAAACGCTGTTGCCGATATTGCGCCGAAGCGGGGTGCACTTCGTGAGCCTGCAGTATACCGAATGCATGGACGAGATCGAGGCGTTGCGCAGACGCCACGGGATCGTCGTTCATCATTGGCCGGCGGCGATCGATGACTATCGCGAGACGGCGGCGTTGTCGTGCGGCCTGGACGGGATCGTCAGCGTATGTACTGCGATCGTGCATCTCGCGGGGGCGCTCGGCGTGCCCGTTCACGTCATGGCGCCCGCGGTACCCGAGTGGCGCTATGGGCGCGCGGGCCCAGAGATGATCTGGTATCCGAGTGTTCGTGTCGAGCGCCAGTCTGTTCCCGGCGATTGGACGGCCGTCGTCGCAGCCGTGGCCGACATGCTGCCTGGCGAGCCTGTTGCTTCTTCCGGCTCGCCGCCCGCGGCGTGAGCGGGGCGGCCGCGGGCATCACCTCTCCTGCGGTGTTCCCCTGAGAAAGTGCGAGAGGGAACCGAGCCGGTAAGCTCGCGTTGCCGAGGGTGTCGACAGCGGTTCGATTGCTCCGCTTAAGGAACTTTTGCCGCGCTGGGTGCCGGATCGTTGAGAAGTTTCTCGATCTCGTTGCGGGAGATGCCCCCCGGAACGAGCCGGCCGTTGCCGAACACGATGCCCGGGGTTCCGGCGATATGCAGTTTGTCGGCCAGCTGTGCAATGTCGCGGATCGGCGTTTCGCAGCGTGCGACGCCACTGGGTTCCCGGCCGGCGAGCATGAGTTCGTCCCAAGCGCGCGCGCGGTCTTCAGCGCACCAGACCAGTTCGGATTTGCGCGTCGCATCCGGATGGATCGACGGGATAGGCAGCAAGAACGTATAGATCGTCACGTCGGTCACGGCCGAGAGCTCGCGTTCGAGCTGCTGACAGTGGGGGCAATCGGGATCCGAGAACAAGGCGAGGCGTCTCGATCCGTTGCCCTTCACTTTGACGATGGCCTTGTCCAGCGGCAGGGTGGTGAAGTCGATGGTCCGCAGCTGGGCGACGCGTTCTCTGCTCAGATTGCGACCGGTCGTAAAGTCGATCAGTTCGCCCATCAGCCCGATATCGCCCTTGGCATTCGTATAGAAGACGTTGAAGCCGTTGGCGACCACTTCGTACAGGTCGGTATAGGGCAGGGCGCGGATTTCACCGATGCGCACGCCGGGCATGCGCTTGCTCAAGGCATTTCGCAACTCCGTGGTATCGGGAGGAAGTTCGGCGGAAGCGGCGAGGTTGGGCACGGCGGTGAGCGCAACGGCCAAGGACACGCAGCGAAGCAGCTTGCGCATGAGGGGCATCTCCAGGAGATCGATCGAGAGTGTGGCGCCCTAGGGCGACTAGCGTCCGATGCTAGCCGCGCTTCATGTCAAGTCGATGACGGCGGCCTCGCCTTTGGCGGTTGAGGGCCGCGCATCGTGCTCACTGCTTTCCGATGTCGTTCAGCTGACGCTGCAAGGCCAGATGCTCGAGCTTGTCCAAGGGCAGGCTGGTGAAGATGGATATCCGGCGCTGAAGAATGTGGTAGACCTCGCGCACCACCCGGCGCGCCTTCTCGGGATCGTTCCGGTAGGCGGCGGGGTCGTCCACGCCCCAATGCGCGGTCATCGGTTGGCCCGGCCACACGGGACAGGTTTCGCCCGCCGCCTGATCGCACACGGTGAACACGAAGTCCATGGGCGGTGCGTCCGGCACGGCGAACTCCTCCCAGGACTTGCTACGCGCGGACTCGCACGGAAAGCGGTTGGCCTGGAGAAACTCCAGCACGTGGGGGTTCAGCGCGCCTGACGGCTGGCTGCCGGCGCTATAGGCGCGGAAACGGCCCAGGCCATCCCGGTTGAGTATGGCTTCGGCCAGGATGCTGCGGGCCGAGTTGCCGGTGCAGAGAAACAGGACGTTCTTCATGGGTAGGGCTCCTGCTGTGGTAGGCATGCCGCGAGACTAGAGCGGCCTCAGAACGAGTGCTCGATCGCACGTCGGCACCCATAGCTTTTAGAAGTTTTCATGATTCCACAAGTATGGAATCAAAACAACCGATGCGAGCGTCCTGACTGGACTTGACCGGAGCCCACGAGGTCGCACGGTCGAGGCGCATTCGAGCCCTCCGTGCCGATCGGACTATCAGCCTCAGGGTTCGCGGTCGGATGCCTGTCATCAGGTCTTTCTAAGATCGCCCTCGGTAGGCAATCCGGCTTGAGGCATCGCTGCAGCCCGCAGCGCCCGAGCCCCGGGTTCTGCAGATCTCAAGTGCCGAGCAGCTGCGCCACCGTGTCGACGACCGAGCCATTCTAGGAGACCTCAATGCATCATCCGGAAAATGACATCAGCCTGAATCAGTCAGGCAACGAATCCATCCGCGACGTGATCGATCGGGTCGATCCCGCGCGGCGACGTTTCATGCAGGGAACGCTGGGCACCGCCATGCTCACCGCCTTCGGCGGCAGTGCGCTGGTCGGAGCAGTCAAGGACGCGCTCGCTGCGCCCGCGCCCATGGGCGGCATCGGTTTCGCCTCCATTCCGCCCAGCCTCGCGCCGGTTGCGGATCTGGTGACAGTGCCACCAGGGTATTCGGTAAGCATCCTCAGCGCCTGGGGCGATCCCGTAGGCTCGACCGCCGGGTCGCCGCAGATGAATCCGAGCCTGCCGCAGAATGAGGCCGACCAGCTCAAGCAAGACGGCATGCACCACGATGGCATGCACTTCTTCCCCTTCCCGGCCGCAGGCGCGAGCGGGATCGGCAATACCCGCGGCCTGCTGTGCTGCAATCACGAGTACACCGACGAAGGCATCCTGCATAGTGACCTCACACCCGGTGCGACGCCGCAGACGATCCAGCGCGTTCGTGCCTCTCAGGCCTCGCATGGCGTTTCCGTCAAGGAACTGCGCAAGGTCGGCGGCAAGTGGACCGTGCAGAAGCCCTCCGCCTTTGGGCGCCGGATCACCGCGAATACGCCGATGCGGATGAGCGGCCCGGCCGCCGGTAGCGATCTGTTGAAGTCGAAGAAGTTCGACATCAGGCCGGCCGGCTCGGTCGACACGGGCATGCTGAACGACGGCTTCACGGCGTTCGGCACAGTGAACAACTGTGCCCATGGCTACACGCCTTGGGGCACGTATCTGACCTGCGAAGAAAACTGGAACGGCTACTTCGCCAATCCGACGGGAGATGTCACGGGCGTAGAGGGTGTCGATCGCAAGATCGAGATTCTCTCCGGCCAGAGCCGCTATGGCATCACGACGACCGGCTTCGGCTATCGCTGGCACGTCGCCGACCCGCGCTGGAACGCCGACACCAACCCGAGAGAGCCGCATCTCTTCGGCTGGACGGTCGAGATCGACCCGTGGAATCCGAACAGTGTGCCCGTCAAGCGCACGTCGTTGGGCCGCTTCAAGCACGAGGGTGCATGGCCGGCGGTCGGTGCCGACAACACGGTCGCGTTCTATCAAGGTGACGACGAGCGCAACGAGTACGTCTACAAGTTCGTCTGCGAGAAGAAGTACAACCCGCGCAACCGCGCGGCCAACCGCGATCTGCTCGACACGGGCACGCTCTACGTGGCGAAGTACAACAGCGACGGCACGGGCCAGTGGCTGCCGCTCGTATGGGGTCAGAACGGACTCACGGCAGCGAACGGCTTCGCCGACCAGGCCGAAGTGCTGGTCAAGACCAGGCAGGCGGCTGACCGCGTCGGCGCGACGATGATGGACCGTCCAGAGTGGATCGCCGTGCATCCGACCACGAACGAGGTCTACATCACGCTGACCAACAACACACGACGTGGCACGAATCCGCCGTCGTCGAACACGCCCGACGGCAACTTCAGCGGCGGCTCCAGGCGGCCTCCGGTGGATGCGGCGAACCCGCGCGCGAACAACAAGTACGGCCACATCCTGCGCTGGCGCGAAACCGGCGGCAATGTCGGCGCCACGACCTTCGAGTGGGACATCTTCGTCGAGTGCGGCGACAAGGCAGACGCCAACCCGAACTTCCAGGGCAATATCAACGGCGACGACTTCGGCGCGCCGGACGGCCTGTGGTTCGACAAGGACGGCCGGTTGTGGATTCAGACCGACCAACAGGGTGATGCGGCGGGCGACTGGGTCAACATCGGCAGCAACACCATGCTGTGTGCCGACCCGTCGACGAAGGAGATCCGCCGCTTCCTCACCAGCCCGCCGAACTGCGAGGTGACCGGCGTCGTCACCACGCCCGACGGCAAGACCATGTTCGTCAACGTCCAGCATCCCGGCGAGGACTGGTCGGGCAGCTTCACCAACAAGAGTTCCTGGCCCGACAACGGTGCCAACGGTCCGACCACGCTGTCGGGCGGACCGGTGATCAAGCCGCGGTCCTGCACCTTCGTCGTCACCCGCGACGACGGCGGCGTGATCGGTGCCAACGGACTGACGATTCGCTAAGCAGTCAGCACGACCGGGCGGCGACCGCCGTCCGGTCAAGTCCACCTGAAACAAGATCCCGAAAAGGAAAAATCATGAAGCTCAAGCAAGTTCTCGCCGCCGCCGGCGCGTCGGTCCTGCTGGCCGCAGCCCCCGCGCACGCGGCTCTCACCAACACGATGGGCGACATCGGCTCGCCCAACACCATCACGTTCGACGACTTCGACGGCTTGACCGGCGTCGGCCCGACTCAGGTCGGCGCGTCGATCGGGCAGGATGTGGTCTTCACTGCTTCGCTGCCCTCGACCCTCGGCGCCTTCATCGCCGATTTGGGCAGCAACGGCATCTGGGGTGCCGGCAAGACCTTCGCCGCGACCGGCACTTCGGACGACCTCGTGCCCGGCTTCGGCCTGCTGCACTATACCTTCACCGACAAGGTGACGAAGGGCGCCGGGGCGATGCTCAACGCGGTCAACGCCGGGCCGATCCTGATGATCGCCTACGGTGCCGACACCACGATTTTGGAAGCGCATGTGGTGCAAGTTTCGACGCCCGAAGGCTTCAACGAGGGCAGCTTCTACGGCATCGTGAGAGATGCGAGCGACATACGTGCCATCGCCTTCGGCGGCACGGGCCTCGTGATGGACGACCTCGTCTTCACGACCCCGGTACCCGAGCCCGAGGCCTATGCGCTGATGCTGGCCGGCCTTGGCCTCATCGGCTGGGCAGCGCGGCGCCGTAACCGCGTCGGGGCATAACGCCCGAGCGGTGTGGTGAAGCCGCTCGAAGCCTGGTGCGCTCCGAGCGGTTTCGATTCGGTCAAGACATTCATCAGGCCCCAAGGAGAGTGCATCGTGAAGCCGCTTGCTGCAAAGATTTCGTTGCTGTTGGTCGGGCTCGCATCTTGGCCTGCGGCGGCAGCGGAACTCGTGGTGACGCCGATTGCGGACACGACGATTTTTTTCAGTGGCGACGCGACCGGTGCCTCGTCGGAGGCTTCGAACGCGCGCGGAGAGAATCTTTCGGTGGGCCAGGATGCGGGCGGCATCCTCAGACGCGCACTGATCCGCTTCGATCTGTCGTCGATCGCCCCGGGGGCGATCGTTCACTCGGCCGAACTGGTCTTGTTCAACTTCTCGCCGCGCCATAGAGGCGACTACGATGTGACGCTGCATCGGCTCTTGCGAGGTTGGGGCGAGGGTCCGTCGAACGGCGGCAGCACAGGCGCCAGTGGTGTCGCGGGCGCGGGCGATGCAACCTGGGTGCGGGCGGTGCATCCCGGTACCGCCTGGGATACGCCCGGCGGGGATTTCGTCTCCGAAGCCAGCGCGTCCACGCTTGTCGGTATTCCCTCGCGCAGCTACGCATGGTCTTCACCGGGCATGGTCGCCGACGTTCAATCCTGGATCGATGCGCCGGGAACCAACCACGGCTGGTTGCTGCGGGGTGTCGAGACACAGAATCAGAATGCCAAGCTTTTCAGCAGCCGTGAATCCGGTGTCATGCCCACGCTGACGCTGCAAGTCACGCCTGTGCCCGAACCGGCGAGCTACGCCCTGCTGCTGACGGGGCTGGGGCTGGTTGGCTGGGCGGCGCGTTACCGCAACCGCAACCGCGTCGGGGTATAGCGGCGGAGCTGCTTGCTGCGTTGCTCGAAGCTTCGTCCGTCTCGAGCGCGCGTATGCAGGCAGGCCGTGCAGGTCGGGGGTTCGGTGTGCGTGAGCCGAGAACTGCTGTCGCTCGCCGGGCACAGGTCGGGGAAGCGCCGCTGCTCCTCGATACTCGGGGTGCGCAGGCGCCTTTCGAATTGTCAGGAGTCGCTCTATGGATGAAGCAGATCGCGCTCAGATCGAAATCGAGCATGCATTGGTGAGCCTTGTCGATGCCGCGCGTTATCGGGTCGTTTGCGCCGCCGAACCGACCGGGGAGTGCCTGAACTGCGGCAACCCCCTGCCGCCTTCGCGCCGTTGGTGCGATTCAGGCTGCCGGGACGACTGGACGCGGATGCATCCGGTGCGTTCGGTCAACTGAGGCTGTTGCATCGGGCGCGGCAGCAGTCGACGATCGACGAGCTCCATTGCAGCGGCCCTCTGTGCGCCGCGCGATGACGTTGCGAATGCGACGACGAGCGCGGCGTCTGGGGTGCACGCCGCGCGCAGCGAAGCCCCAACCCGTGCTCGTCGGGTTGGAGCGCTTCGTTAGTCGAACTTGACGGCGATGCCGGTGACGAACAGCGTATCGGACTTCTTGACGCCCGGACCCGGATCGCTGTTGTAGCGATTGACCAGGCCGACGGTCAAGCTCATGCGGCTCGACATCGCTACCGCGAGTCCGGCGTCGAAGACGGCGCGGTACTCGCCCGTGTTGTCCAGATTCGGATACATCACGAAGCGCTGGCGAAACGAGGTCGTGTTCGAGATCTTGTGCGTGGATTCTTCTCCCAGCAGCAGTTCGGCACGGCCATAGTCGCTGCGCAGCGAGCCGTCGATCACCACGGGGCGGAAGAAGTCATCCTGGACGTAGCCGATACCGCCGAAGACATCGAACGTCGTGTTCGCGTTCCGGATGACGTGATAGCCGAGACCGACCGACGGTGCGAAGCGCGACTTGAGGTTGCCGATCTTGTCGCGCTCCATGTCGATGCCGCCGAAGGCGAAGACGCGCGTGGAGAGGTCGTAGTCGTAGCGGCCGCCGCCGCGCAAGAGATTGGCGGATTCGACCCCGTTGTTCTTGCCGTATACGGCCGTCGCGTACAAGCGCGTCTTGTCACCCGACGTGAGGCGAATGGCTTCGGCGTTGAGGTTGGCCGAGGTCGAGCGCGTGTTGCCGGAAGTGACGCTTGCTCCCGCGCCGAGCGATCCTCGCCACTGACCGTCGGCCTTCTGTGTGGTTTGCGCGCTTGCTGCGCCTGTGGCAAGTGCGGCCGCTGCCGCTGCCGCGATCGTCAGCGGCAATAGTCGTGACTTCATGGTGACCCTCCTGATGGAATGAAATGACAAAAACATGTGAAGATCTCGCGCCCATGCCGAACGAAGCTCGTTCGGGCGGCGGTCGCCGAGCGCGCCGGCAATGAGTTTCAGAGAACGGGCGTTTTCGCTCGAGCGATCGCGGCCGTTCTGATCGGCACGGGTTTGGAGCGCCGAATTGAAACACGCCGCCCGAGCGATCTTTGCTCTGGAAACGCAAACGATTGTTAAAGCTGCTGCAGCTACCTGATCCGCGTTAGCGTGGAGCGGCGATGTCGCTGTGCGGCATCCAGTGGGTGCTTGCGTGTGCACCCGCCGTGACGGTGCGAAGGGGCTACCCCTCGCGGGAGGATTGTTTCCGAGTCGGGCGTGGCTCGTTCGTTCAGGCGGACTCCGTTGTGGAGCCGACGGCGTAGGTCGCTAGCTAGCGGGGCGGGACGTGCCAGATCGCAGGCACCCATCCCGATCGAGCGTTTGCCAAGTCGCCGGCGTCAGGCGTTGATGCGTTCCCACTGAAGGCGCAACTGCGCCAACATGGCTTCGGGCGTGCCGTTGTTGTCGATGACCACGTCGGCACGAGCGATGCGCTCGGCGTTGGAGAGTTGAGCGTCGAGCCGCTTCTCGATCGTCGCTTGCGGCACCTTGTCTCGCTGGGTTGCGCGAGCGATGGCGACGTCGCGGTCGACGATGTTCACCCAGACTTCGTCGCCCACGTCCTGCCAGCCGGCCTCGAAGAGTACAGCTGCCTCCAGCACGATCACGCGTGCCGTGCCGGCAGCGCGTACCCCGGCGATCTCCTCTTCGGCCAGTGCTCGGATCGCCGGCCACACGATGGCGGTGAGCTGCTTGAGCGCTTCCGGCTTGCCGAACACCTTGGCCCCCAGCGCCTTGCGATCAATCGTGCCGTCGGGCGCCAGCACGTCGCTGCCGAAGGCGGCGACGACCTGCGCATGGGCGCTCGACCCGGGCTCGTAAGTCCGATGCCCGAGCACGTCGGCGTCGATCACGTGCGCGCCTTGCTCTTTCAGAAAGCGGGCAGCGGTGGATTTTCCGGACGCAATGCCGCCGGTGAGGCAGATCACCTTGGTCATGACTCTCCAATGAGCGTGGATATTCGGGAGCGGGCCATTTCAGTCGAAGTCCGGTCGCGGCACAAGCCCTTGGGCGCCTGCTGCCCGTTGGGGCACGTGCGTTGCGGTCTCATGTGCCATGTCTGCAACGTGCCGCTTGGGTGCACGTGTGGCGGACCAACCATGGAGAACCCTTCGATGCAATTCCGAAAGACGATTCTGTCCACATTCGTGGCACTCGCGACTATGGCTGCGGCCGGGACTTATGCACAAACGACGAGTCCGGCCGATGCCGGGCGAACCGGCGAGCGTGGGGCGACGGGATCGCAATCCTGGCTGCCTTATACTTCATACGGTTACGTCGGTGGCTCGATCGGCCGCTCGGACTACGACCAGGACAATTGCCTGTTTTTCTGCGACGACCGGGCGACCGGATTCAAGCTCTTCACCGGCGGTCAGGTGTCGGAATGGTTCGGCGCCGAGGTGAGCTACGTCTATCTGGGCGAGGTCGATCGCAACGGCGGCGACATTCGCGGCCAAGGCCTCAACTTCAGCCTGTTGGCGCATCTGCCGGTGGGCGACCAGTTCAAGGTGTTCGGCAAGCTCGGTACGATTTACAGCTTTACGCGCACCCGCGCCCCAGCAGGACAGCCGAGCGGGCACGATGACGGTTTCGGCTTGAGCTACGGCTTGGGCCTTCAGTTCGACATGAATCGGCAATGGGCCGTGCGCGCCGACTGGGATCGCTACCGCCTGAAATACGTGGATCGCCGTGACTCCACGCACATGTACTCGGTCGGGCTCGTCTACAAGTTCTAGGGCCGGCGCCAGGACGCCAGCGGTAGCCGAGCAGCGGTTGGGCTTGGTGGCGCTTGGCGTCCCGGCTCTGCGAGCAGAGCGGCATGACGGCTGAACCCGTGCAGTCTTGATCCTTCCGGACCAAGAACGCGTTGCTGCGAGGGGCCCGCATTGTCATCTTGTTTCCTTAGCATCGTCCTCAGCGCGCCGCAACCCGAAGGCGCCCAACGATGCACAGGGAGATCAGAGTCATGCGCCTACGCACCATCGCATTTATCGTCGCCAGCGCCCTTGCCTTGCCCGCGCAGGCGCAATTTCGCGTCAATCCCTATCTTCAGAACCCGACGAGCGATGGGATGTACTTCACGTGGTTCTCCGAGGCGAACGTAGCCGGTGCGCTTTCGATCACCGGCCCTGGGCTCGCCTCGCCGATGGTGCTGACGAGCAGCCCGACCTTCGAGCAACTGCTCTCATATACGAATGCCGAGCTGAACCAGACCATCGCGGGCCTCGCGCCGGGATCATGGCTCAAGGGCAGCGACAACTACAAGCACGCGCTGGACGTGCGCGGCCTCGCCGCCGGGACTACCTATCAGTACACCGTGACACAAGGCAATCAAAGCTTCTCGTCGAGCTTCTCGACGGCACCGACCCGCAGTGACTGGAACAGTATCCGCTTCGTGGCCATGAGCGATGCCGAGACGGAGCCGGCAGGGCGCTCTATTCGCCGCGAATGGGCGCCTGGTGCGCTCGCCGCCGCCAGCGCGACCCGGCCGTCGGCAGCGGCAGGCGGCACATGGGATCAGAAGTTCGGCACGCGCAATCTGTCAGGCGTGCGGGTTCTCAACTATTCGCTCACCGAGGACGAAGGTTATCGCCGCAACCTCGCCGTGGTGGACAGTCGCAATCCGAACTTCGTCATTGCGCCCGGCGATCTCGTCCAGGGCGGCGGATACCAGCCCGGTTGGGATGAGTTCTTCCGTCACAATGCCGGCAACGTCGGCAGCGGACTCTCGCGCAGGCCCATCCTGCCGGCCCTCGGCAACTGGGAGAACTTCGGCGCGTTGAACGGCGGCTATGGTACCGACGCCGATGGCCGCTTCGGACCCAAATTCGGCCGGGACAAGTACCACGTCTACTTCGACGCACCAGGAAACGGCACGCCCGCGCATCGTGACAACTACTACCGCATCGACTACGGCCCGATCACGATCATCACGTTGGACAGCTCCAACGGCGAACCGGACGACAGGCCGCAGAACTACGTGAACAAGGCGACGGGTACGCAGTTCAACGGTCCCGGCACGGACACGCAGAACAACTACACTCGCGCGCAGTACGAAGCAGCCGGCGGTACTGATCTGGCCGACATCAACCCCGGCAGCCCGCAATGGAACTGGACCCAGGCGCAGCTTGCGGATGCGCGTGCCAAGGGCCAGATCGTCGTCGTGCAGTTCCATCACGTTCCGTTCAGCAACGGCGAACACGGGGTGCCCATGGACCATCTCCTCACGACCGGGCAGGGTGGTACGCCGATGCGGCAATACCATCCGATGTTCGAGCAGTTCGGTGTCGCGGCGGTGTTCTCCGGGCACAGCGAAATGTTCGAGCGCAGCTTCGTCGACAGCAATGGCGATGGTCTTGGTGTGCACTACTACGATGTCGGCGTGGCCGGCGACGGCTTGCGCGGCGGCAAGCGAAACGGTGGTTCGTTGAACGATGCACTGCTCAACTACAACCCCTTCAGCCAGTGGTCTGCCGACCAGTCGGAGCCCGAGCAATGGGCCATGGTCGACGGCGTCCTGCAACTCGTGGCCGGCGGCAAGCACTACGGACACCTCGAAGCCAATCTCGAGCGCCTGGAAGGTGGCGACTTCTATGCCCGCCTCACGCTGACGCCGGTACACATCTTCCCGGTGCTCGACGCAGAGTACAACCTGGTGGATACGGAGCGTCGGGTCTATGGCGATGTCGTGACGCTATACTTCGACGCCGCCGGGCAGGTGGCTGCGATTCCCGAGCCGCACACGTATGCTACTTTCTTGACGGGCCTGGCAGTCCTGGGCGCCTTGGTGCGCAGGCGCAACAAGCGGGAAAACCGCGCGTCGCCGGTGCTGCGCTGACCGAGTCGTGCGACGAGGTACGCTCGAGCGGGCGTGCCTCGACGGTCGGTCGTGACCCAGCCCCTGCGCTATTCGGCGATCAGCGTACCGAAGGCGGCAGGTGTTCGCGCAGCGCCGCCAGGACGCCGCTGGCAATAGCCGCCGGGCGCTTGCCCAGGCCGAAGACGAGCGCTGGGTCGTTGCGCGGATCGATCTCGATGACCTTGGTATGAACGGCGACTGTGACGCCGTCGTGGGTGAGACCGCGGATGCATCCGGCGATCGGTGCCGCCAGCTCCGTGTCGCCGATGGCGGCGATCAACGCGCCGGCCTCGACGCGATCGCCGATTCTGTGCTGCGTTCGCAACGTGCCCGCCACCGGGGCGTAGACGTAGCGATCCCGGCCGATGCCCTCGATCGGCTGCGGGTCGCCTTCGAGCTTGCGCGTGCTGCCGGCGCGGATCACCCGCCCCAGGTCCTCGCCCCAACCAGTCTCGATTGCGATGTCGGTGGTTGCGCCGGCAATGAAGTTCGGCCCCAGCCCCAGCGTCAGGGGCGCCAGCCCGCGTTGGGTTTCGGGCAGGGACCGCTTGCGCATGCGAGCATCCACCAGCACTGCGGGCTTCACCGCGTCGAGCACGCACGCGAAATCGTCCTGCGACACGGGGACGGCGATTCCGCAATTGATCATCGAAGGCAGATCATCGATGTCCCGGGCGCGCTTGCTGAGCAGGCCTTCGAGCCGGCAGAGCCCGTCGAACAAGGCGTCGACGAAAGCCATGCCGCGGCGCGAATGCGCGGGTGCGGCTTGGTCGTGCAGCAGCACCGGGTAGCCGGCACGGAACAGCGCATGGGCCACGGCCGAGCCGACATCGCCGGTGCCGCGAATCAGACAAAGCGTCATAGGAGCCTCCCCGCCCGGGGTCGTTAGTCAGAAACCACTTGCTGCGTCGTCCATCGCCTCGACTGGTCTCACTAGAGCCAAGCGTGTCGAAATCGGTGCCCGACGCGAAGCGGCCTCGCCATCCGCCGCGGACTCACGAGTGGACATCGACGCTCGGCACTTCGGCACAGCGAATTGACGACTCGGAACAACCGGCCAAGGGGCGATCATATCGAATCCGCCGTGCAGGGCGTGGCGGATGCTGGGCTCTGCCGGCTCAGCCTCGGTGCGTCGGTGTGCCGACCCATCCCGTCTGAGAAATGTCGAAGTTGACGTTGTCCGGACCGGCGTAGCGCACCTCGACGTTGCCGCCTTGGGTGTCCGGGTGCGTCTGGTTCAATCCGAGCGCTTCGTTGATGTCATCGCGCGGATGCGCGCCCGATGCGGCCAGTTGCTGTCGGGACTGCTCCAGGCTCTCGACCTGGAATCCGATGTGATGAATGCCGCTCCAGCCGGTGCCGCGTTCACTGCCGGCAACCTGGTCGTTCTTGAAGCGCAGGATCGCGAGATTGATGTGTCCATCGGTGAGGTAGTAGCCGCTCGCCCGCTCGCTGTCGAACTTGCGCACCTTCTCGAGGCCGAAGTTGTCGACGTAGAAGTTCGCCGTGGCTTCCTCGTCCTGCGTCTGTATGGCGATATGCCTGATTCGTGCCATGGGATCTGCTCCTGGTCATGTGCCGTGCAGTGTCGGATGCGCTCGCAACGCGCGGCGACTATTGCGGTTTGATGCCTGCCCCGGCCATCACCTTGGCCCAGCGTGCCGTCTCCGCTCGATGATACTCGGCGAATTCCGCCGAGGTACCGCCCAGGGCGACCATGGTGTGACGACGAAAGTGGTCCTGGGTCTGCGGGTTTCGCAGGTAGCGGTTGGCCGCTTCGTTCCAACGCTGCGCCAGGGGTGCGGGCAGGTTCTTCGGGCCGTAGAGCGCGTACCAGGTGGCGGCTTCGAAGCCCGGAAGGCCGGATTCTGCGACCGTCGGCAGTTCCGGCGCCTGTTCCAGGCGCGTCGAGCCGCTGGTCGCGATACCGCGCACGCGTCCGGATTTCATCAGCGGCAAGATCGTGCTGGCCGCGTTGAAGTACATCTTCACCTGACCGCTCATGAGATCGATGACCGCGGGCCCGCCACCCTTGTAGGGCACATGCATGATGTCGACCTGCGCCATGGACTTGAACATCTCGAGGATGAGGTGATTGGTGCTGCCCGTACCCGAAGATGCCGCAGCGATTTGTCCGGGCTGGGCTTTGGCGAGGGTGATCAATTCCTTGACGGTCTTGGGCGGGAAGGGCGGATGGACGGCGAGTATGGAGGAACTGGTCACGGCAAGGGCAATGGGGGTGAGGTCGCGCAGGGTGTCGAAGCGCATGTTGCGATACATGCTCGGCATGATGGCGATCGCGGAGCTGGTGCACAGCATCGTATAGCCGTCCGGCTCGGCCTTCGCCACGATCTCGGTGCCGATCGTCGTCCCGGCACCGGCGCGGTTGTCGACGATCAGCTGCTGCCCCCAGATTTCGGTGATTCCCGCTGCGACCGAGCGGGCGACGAGATCCACCGAGCCGCCTGGCGCAAACGGGTTGACCAGGCGGACGGGGCGGTTGGGGAAATCCTTCTGCGCCTGGACGGCGCCGCTCGGGAGGAGCACGGCTGCGATGCAGCCCAGGCATACGCTCAAGGGCGTCTTCACGCGACGTGTGGCCATGGTGCTCTCCTCCGATGGCGCCGCATCGTGGCGGCGAGCGGTCAGTATCGCTCCGCATCCGAAGGCCGGTCAATCGATGCGCGCTCAGAACGAAGGCGTGCGGCCTCCAAGCGCGCGTCGGTCTTCGGGCCGATGATCGGAGCGCGGCCGCTGCCCCGGAGGCGTCGGGTCGCGTTACGTGCGCAAGCGCCGCAAGCTCACAGTCCTCGGCATTGATCCTCCTTGTTGCCGCCAACGATATTGCGCGCGCCTTGCGGCGAGGATCGATTCTCCTTGCATTGCAGATTGCCGCCGATCTTGTTGTTCGAGACCGTCTGGCCGCCGCGATTCTCGAACAACTGGATGTCCGAGTCGACGCGATTGCCCTGCAGATCCGAGCGTCCGCCCTGAACGAGCTGGATGGAGCCGCCGATGCGCGACGACGCGACCGAGACGGCGCGGTGATTCTCGGCCTGAATGTTGCCGGCGACGCGAATTCGGTTGGCCGTCAGCGTCGCCGACGATTCGATTTTCACATTGCCTTCGACGTGCGTGCCGTCGAGCGTGCATGTGGCCTGGTCGGGAACGCGCAGGTTGTCGACGGTGATCGCGCCGAGCGCGCCGCGACAGACGCGTTCATCGGCCAGTGCGGCGCCGGGGAGGAGCGCGGCAGCGGCGAGGACGGCCGCTGCGATGGCGCCGCTGTGGCGCGCGCTTGATCGTGCCGGACGAGCGTTCGAGCACAGATCGTCTTGGGCAAGGAGACACGCAGGCTGTATGTGCATGATGGGCGGTGCTCGTGGTGTTGTTCGGGTTGGGCGAGCGGCAGGCATCGCTGCAGGAGCGATGGTACGAAGACACGGGGCGGCTGTACCAGTGCGAAGGTGTAAGCAAGTGTGACTTCGCGCCCGACGCAGGCTCGGCGGGCATGCGATGAGCATGCACTCGGGGAGGCTGCTCGACGCTCTGCTCGGCTGTGCTGCAAGGCGGGGGCATGCCATGCGCTGGCGACGCCCGCCACCGTGTCGAGTGTCGCGAAGGGGCTGGGCACCGACGCAGCGGATGTTTTGTCGCTCGTAGCGGCCGCTCGTTACGTTACTATGCCTAGGGTTGGCAGCGGATTGCGCGGGTGTCCGCAACCCGTCACGCTGCTCGCGAGGGAGCCAGGTTCACGCGGACGAAGTCCGAGCGCCGACCGGAGGAGGATTGGCATGAAATTCAGATCGAGATTGCTCTTGGCTGCCATGGCGGCCGGGGTGTCCATGGGATTGCACGCACAAGGCAACTACCCCAGCAAACCCATGCGCTGGGTCGTGCCTTACGCGGCCGGCGGCGGCACGGATGTGATCGTGCGGCCGATCGCGCTCAAGGCATCGGAGCTATTGGGTGTATCGATCGTCTACGAGAACCGGGGCGGCGCCGGCGGTTTGATCGCCGGCGAACTCGTCGCCAGGGCCGAGCCGGATGGCTATACGTTCCTCGTCGTGGCGCCGAACACGCATATCTTCGCGACTTTGCTGAACAAGCGGGTTCCGTACGATCCGGTCAAGGACTTCGCGATGATCACGAAGTTCGACACCACGCCCAACGTGCTGATCGCGCATCCGAGCTTTCCGGCGAAGAACGCCAAGGAAGTAGTGGCGTACGCCAAAGCGAACCCGGGCAAGATCAATTTCGCCTCCTCGGGCGCCGGCTCCGGTGGCCACCTGTCGGTGCTGCTCTTGCAGGACGCGATGAATCTGAAGCTGCTGCATGTCCCCTACAAGGGCGCAGGGCCTGCCGTCGTCGAGGTGCTGGCCGGTCGCAACGACATGATGTTCATCAATCCGGCGGTGGCGATGCCGCACTACAAGGCGGGCAAACTCAAGGTGCTCGGTTTCGCGGGGACCAAGCGCCTGAGCACCATGCCCGAGGTGCCGACCTTCGACGAACAAGGTTTCGTCGACTTCGAGTCGCAGAACTTCAAGGGGCTCGCGGCCCCGGCCGGGACGCCTCGGTCCATCATCGACAAGATGCGCCAGGTGCTGATCAAGGTGATCGACATGCCCGACATTCAGGAGCGGTTGATCGCGGGGGGATCCCTCCCGAAAACCACCACCCCCGAGGAGTTCGCGGAAGAGAATCGGCGCGAGGTGCAGCGCTGGGGGGCCTTGATGAGAAGGCACGGGATGCTGCCCCAGTAAGGCATGGCGGCGGCGCGCTGCCTGCGGCGAGCCGGGATCCGAACCGGCGCGCAACGCGCCGGTCGTGGCGAGGGATGACGACGGCCGCCGGCGGTGTTCGACGTCGGCGCGAGCCGTTGCCCGGTACAATCGGCGCTTTCGTGCTGACGCTAAGCGAGCCATGAGCAAGCGGATTGCAGCCTGGTGCCTGTCTTTGTGCGCATTCGCCGCCCAGGCCGAGGTTCAGGACATCGACAACGTAGAACTGGCGCGGCTGATCGCTGCCGGCGTTCCGGTCATCGACATCAGGACCGCCGCCGAATGGCAGCAGACCGGCATCGTGCCCGGCAGTCATCTGCTCACGTTTTTCGACGACCGAGGCCGGGCCGACCCGACAGGGTGGCTTGAGAAAGTGCAGTCGATCACCCTTGCTCGCCAGCCAGTGATCCTGATCTGTCGCACCGGCAACCGGACCAAGGCGGTCAGCGACTATTTGTCGCGCAGCGTCGGCTACGTGAGGGTATACAACGTGAAGGACGGCATACGCGCTTGGGCCAAGGCCGGCATGCCCTTGGTCTCGGCCGCGCCTGCCCTGGCGAGTTGTCAGGCCGCCAAGATGTGCTGACGCGCCGACAACCGTCACGGTTGGGTACGAGCGTGCGCATCGGCCGTCCGCCAGCAGGCATCATTCGATGCCGCCCGAAACTTCGACTGCGAGCGATGCCGTAAACTGAAGCGCATCGAAGCTCGCCCAGCCCTGCTCATGACCAGCGACGCAAGATTTGCCGAGGTCGCTTCCCTCGCCGGAGAGCCGACGCGTGTCGTCATGCTTCATGCATTGATGGACGGACGGGCGCTGACCGCATCCGAGCTTGCACGAGTGGCCGGCGTGACCCCGCAAACGGCGAGCGATCACCTGGGCAAACTGGTTGCCGGCGGGTTGCTCAGCGTGCAGCAGCAGGGGCGCCATCGCTACCACAGGATCGCATCCGCGGCGGTGGCGCACATGATCGAGAGCATCGTCCAGGTTGCGTCGGTAGCCATGCCCATGCGCCGTACGCTGGCGACAGGGCCCAAGGACGATGCGCTGCGCAGGGCGCGAACCTGCTATGACCATCTGGCCGGACGGCTCGGCGTCGCGTTGGCCGATGCACTGGTGGTCGGCGGTCACATCGACCTTACGCCCGATGCGGGATTGCTGAGCAACAGCGGCATGGCCCTCATGGTTCGGATCGGCATCGACGTGGCGTCGCTGTCGCCCAGCATGAGCAAGCGCGGCCGCGTGCTTTGCCGCCCGTGCCTGGACTGGAGCGAAAGGCGCCCGCATCTCGCGGGCAACCTGGGCGCAGCGTTGTGCGCGCTCAGTTTCGACAAAGGATGGATCCGTCGCATCGACGGGACGCGCGCCGTGCGCATCACGCCTGCCGGCTATCGAGACTACCGTGAGCTGTTGGATGTTCGGCTCGTGCCCTGAGCAGCGATGTACAACGGCGGCGCGCATGCGCTATCTTCGTCGCACGGACCGCTGATCAATACCAGGCCGGGTGGCCGCCGCACCGCACCCCGTGCTCGCGTCCCGCAAGAGAATCGCGCGCGCCCGCTCGTTTCATGACGAGAACCATGCGCTCGATGCCATCGAACATCGATCTGCTCAGGAGGAGACATCCATGACCAGCACCATTCGCGTCGGCGTCGTCGGCGCCGGCGGCAATACCCGCAAGTTCCACATCCCCAATCTGCAGAAGATCGATGGCGTCGAGATCGTCTCGGTGGTGAATCGTTCGCGTGAATCTTCGGAGCGGGCCGCCAAGGAGTTCGGCATCCCGCGCGTGCACGATCACTGGCAGCAGCTGGTGAACGATCCGGGCATCGACGCGGTCGTCATCGGCACCTGGCCGTACCTGCATTGTCCGGTGACGCTCGCATCCCTGGCGGCGGGCAAGCATGTCCTTACCGAAGCGCGCCTGGCCATGAATGCCGGCGAAGCGCGGCAGATGCTCGCGGCATCGCGTGCGCGGCCCGATCTCGTGACCCAGGTCGTGCCTGGCCCGACGACCTTCGCCGCCGATCCGATGATCATGCATCTGCTGGCCGAGGGCTATGCGGGCGAGTTGCAGTCCGTCGATTTGCGCGTGTCGACCGGTTGGCTCAACGCCGATGCGCCGCTGCACTGGCGCATGAACCGGGATTACTCGGGCATGAACATCATGGCGATGGGCATCTGGTACGAATGCCTGTCGCGCTGGGTGGGGCCGGCCAAGGCGATCATGGCCCGCACCCGCGTCGCCGTGCCGTATCGGTTCGACGAGGAGCGCGGCGAGCGGCGTGCGGTCGAGGTGCCCGATCATGTCGAAGTGCTGGCCGATCTGGCCAATGGGGCGATCGCGCGCATGCACTGGAGTTCGGTGGCGGGGTTCATGCCCGGGCCGGAAGTGTGGCTCTACGGTTCCGAGGGCACGTTGCGGTTCCAGGCGCAGGGCAACGTGCTCACGGGCGCTCGCAAGGGCGACAAGGAGATGAAGCCGATCGAGATCCCGGCAGACAAGACCTATCGCTGGCGCGTCGAGGATGAGTTCATCAGCGCGATTCGCGGCAACGAGCCTGTGCGTCGCACCTCTTTCCTCGATGCCGTGCACTACATGGATTTCACCGAGGCCGTGCACGTCTCCAGCGCGGAAGGACGTCGGGTGCACTTGCCGCTGGCTTAGGCGGTCAGGCGCCGGGCCCGGCCGGGATAGCGGATCGCGATTCCGGCGGCTGCCTGCGATTCGTGCAGAGCGCAGGCGCTTGCCGCGCCATGGGCCGTCCGGTCAGGTGCCGACGGCCCGGGCGGATTGCTTATGCGGCCGCCAATGCGAACGTCAGTTCCGTACCCTTGACGATGATGCCGCCCCGTTCGCCCGGGGTGAGCGAACCGTAACGCGTGGCGAAGCACTCGGGCAGCGCGCGACCCTCGCGGGGGGAGAGCCACAGGCGCAAGAGATGTCGTCTGCGCTCCGGCTCGGGCCAGTCCTCGAAATCGGTGCGCGAGTGCAGGATCTGATGGTTATGGACGAACTGCATGTCGCCCGGGCGAAACTCGATCTGCAGATGCAACGCCGGGTCGTTGGTCAGCGCATCGAGCATGTCGATGGCTTCGATCTCGATCGGGGTCAGGCGACGCGCCTGCGGAAAGTTCGCCTGTGCGCTGCGGATGTACTGCCCGACGTAGATCGTGGTGAGTCGACCGCCGAACCAGTTGAAGACGGGCATATCGAACCAGGGGCCGGCGCCTTCGGGCACCTCGCCACGGCGATCGGTCGGGTAGGCATGAAACAGGGCCGCTGCCAGATCGGGGCGGCGCGCCATCATCTCGTTGTAGAGGGAGACCGAACTCACGATGCGGCTCTCCCCGCCGCTGCGGGAAGTCTTCAAACACATCAGGCCGACGATGTCGCATGAGTCGGTGTGGTACTCCAGGGCCTTGTTGGTCTGGTAGTAGCGCACGTTCGGTTGGGTGATGTCGGCGCCGAGATCGCGCACGTGACCCAGCAGGTGGCCGGCTGCATTCTGGGAGCGGAAGCTGCCCAGATGCGAACCCAGTCCGAGGTAAGCGGCGGCGATCTCTTCGATCGAATAGCGCTCGACGGGAAACCCCCGGATCTGCACGAAACCTCGTCCGTGCAACAAATCGTCGAGCATGCGCTTCAGGCGTGCGCCCAGGGTGGGCAGGCGAAAACTCGTGCTGCTGATCGCGTTGAAGTCGACGCCGGAGTTGCGGAATTGCCGCACGGCAGCATCGATCTCGGCAACCTCGCTATCGCACAGATGCTCGATCCAATCCGTGCGTTGGGTCATCTGCGGACCGCGCCACGCGCTGGGACCGTCGATGCGTGCGGGTGGGCTGTCGCTGCTTGGCTGAGGCTGATTCATGGGGGGATGTTCCTGCTTCGGGCGCAGATCGAAGAAATGCCTGGCGCGTTGCCGCCAGCCGATGGACACACGGCACGACTATCCTCCGGCAACGGACCGACCGTGGAGGAATTCTACTGCTATTGTTTGCGAGTCGGCAGGTGAGTCCCCGAGGGACTGCCCCAGGAAGGGCGTTCGTCCCCTTGCGCTGCCTCGAGCGTGCGGCGGAAGTCATGGCCGAGAATTGCGTCCTTCTTCCGCGTCAGCCCGCGGGCATTGCTTGCGTTTGGATACGGGCATAATTGGGCTCCCCAACTTCGATGAGCGTTCATCATGAGGAAATGCCTGCTTCTGGTAGTGACGATGCTTTGTGCTGGCAGCGCGATCGCGCAGAGCTATCCTTCGAAAGCGGTTCGGATCGTCCTACCCTTCGCGCCGGGCGGTGGCACCGATCTGCTCGCGCGGCTATTTGCGCAGCGCATGCAAGAGACCTACGGCCAGGCCTTCACCGTCGACAACCGCGCCGGTGCGGGCGGCAATATCGGTGCGGAAATCGTGGCCAAGGCGGCTCCCGATGGCCACACGTTGATGATCACGTCGGCGTCGATCACGGTGAACGTATCGCTGTATCCAAAGCTCAACTATTCCCTGCAGCGCGATTTCATCCCCGTCTCCCAGCTTGCGGCGTCGCCTTTGGCTCTGACGGTCCATCCCTCGGTGCCCGCGCGGAACGTGAAGGAATTGATCGCGCTGTCGAAACGAACCAAGGGCGGACTCAACTTCGGCTCCAACGGCAACGGGACCACCAGCCATCTGTCGGGACTCATCCTGGCGCAGATGTCCGGGCTGCAGATCACGCACATCCCCTACAAAGGCGCCGGAGCGGCGATCACGGGCCTGCTGACCGGACAGGCGGACATGGCTTTCCTGTCGGTGTTCAGCGCCACGCCTCACATCAAGCAGGGACGGTTGCGCGGGCTGGCGGCATCCACCAAGCGTCCTGCGCCTTCGCTGCCCGAACTGCCGACGCTCGATTCCATGTACCCCGGATTCGAGACGGACAACTGGTTCGGGTTGTTCGTGCCGCGCGGCACCCCGCAGCCTATCGTCGACCAGTTGCATGCCGATCTCGTCAAGGCGTTGCAGCATCCGAGCATGAAGAACTTCATCGAGCGCGAGGGCGGCTATGCCATCGGCAACACGCCGAAGGAGTTCGAGCAAGCGATCGCGCGCGACATCGCCAAATATGCGGCGGCGGTGAAGTCCTCGGGCGCCAAGCCGGATCAATAGCAGGCGAGTCCAAGCGGCGACCGGCCTCGGTTCGAGCGCCGGCCAGCGGTGCGTGGTGCGCCGCTGACCGTTCCTGCTCGATTGCATTGAGCCTGTCGCCGTCACCGAGGTTGTCGGTGCGGCGCGTCACCGCCCCTTGAAGACAGGTTTGCGCTTCTCGCGGAATGCCTGGCGGCCTTCCTTCACGTCTTCGGTGTGATGCACTTTGTTGAGCAGGTTCTCTTCGTACTCGGCATGCGTTTCGAGCGATACGCCCATGGCATGGTAGACCGCCTGCTTGGTGAGTTCGATCGTTATCGAAGGCCCTTCGGCCAAGCGGCGGGCCAGTGCCATCGTCTGCGTCATGAGTTCATCTTGCGGCACGACCCGGTCGGCCATGCCGATGCGCAGGGCTTCCTCGGCCTTGACTTCGTCGCTCAGCCATAGCTGCAGCAGCGCCCGCGAAGTGCCCACCCGATGCGGCAGCAGCCAGGTCGCGCACTGGTCGGGCAGGATCGCGCGTCGGATGAAAGCCGAGACGAATCGCGCCTGATCGGAGGCGATGCGCACGTCGCAGGCGAGCGCGAGCGAGAACCCGCCGCCGGCGGCCACGCCGTTCACCGCGGCGATGATGGGCTTGCGCATGGTGCGGAAGCGGTTGATCCAGCCGAAGCGGGATTCCTCGATGTCCTGCCGGCTGGGCGGCGCAGCGCCCGCGGCGGGGCCGCTGCCCATGTCGGCGCCGGAGCAGAAGCCGCGGCCTGCGCCGGTGAGCACCAGCACCTTGGCATCGTCGTCGTCGTTCACGTCTTCGAGGATGCGTCGCAAGCCGAAGCGCATCGCCGGCGACAGGGCGTTGAGCTTCTCGGGGCGGTTCAGCGTCACCGTCACGACGCCGTCCTGTTTTTCGACGATCATGTCTTCGTAGCCTTCGTACGGTGTGAGGCCGGCGTATTTGCGAGACATCGCTTCTCCTTTGAGTGTGTAAGGGCGCTGGCGCCGGCGCGCCATTGCGGGGCGCGCGCGGAGATTCAGCAGGTGGGTGATGGGTTGTCCTTCGAGTGGGGCGATGCTGGCACCGAACGCAGCGCGAGGCAAGTCGATGCGGGCACCCGCGCCCGGCCTGCGGGACCTGCGCCCCCCGATGCGTTAGACTGCACGTTCAGGTCGACTTCGAGAGGAGAGCATGCATGGCTACGCCTACGGTGACGTTCGGTTGTTCCATCAACCAGATCGCGCCCAAGAACATCGCCGAGTTCGCGCAGCGCGCCGAGGCCCTGGGCTATGACCGTCTCGCCATGGGCGAGCACGTCCAGGACGGGAATCCGCCCATCCCTCGGCATTTGTCATTGCCGGTGTTGGCGGCTGCTGCGGCGGCGACGAAGCGCATCCGGGTCATGACCGGCATCGTCATCGCGCCGCTGTATCATCCCGTCATGCTCGCCAAGCTGGTGGCCACGGTGGATCACATCTCCAACGGCCGCTTCGATTTCGGCATAGGCATCAGCGGTCAGCGGGGTACGCGCATCGAATACGACATACTGAATGTCCCGGTCGAGACTCGCGGCAAGCGCGCCAACGAGATGCTGCCGCTGATGCGCCGGCTCTGGACCGAAGAGCATGTCACCCACAAGGGCGAAATCTTCCAGATCGAGGATGCCACGCTGCTGCCCCATCCCATTCAAGCGGGCGGGCCGCCCATCTGGATCGCCGGGCGCAGCGATGCTGCCATGCTGCGCGCCGGTACGCTGGGTGACGGCTGGTATCCCTATCTCTTCACCGTGCGGCGCCTGCGGGAGAGCAACGACATCGTGCGCAAGCACGTCGAGGCCGCCGGTCGCGATTTGGGCAAGTTCCACTTCGGCGTGGCGCAGCCGACGTCGATCGCGGACGATCCGAAGGAGGCGCTGGCGGTCGCAGTGCAGAACCTCGGCAAGTATGCGACCGCGCAGCGCAGCGCCGAAGATGTGGCCAAGGGGCTGTGCCTCACCGGCACCATTCAGGACGTCGTCAAGGGCATACAGGACCGCATCGACGCGGGCGTGCAGCACATCATGATGGGCTTCCTGGGCAAGGACGAGCAGGACACCTACCGGCAGATGGAATTGGCCGCCAAGGAGATCCTGCCGCACTTTCGCTGATCGATCGCCGGGATCGCCGAGTACGATCTACGGGCTGGCCTGACCGAAACGGGCGGGCGAAGGAAGCCGTCGATGGAACGAGCCGCCGCATCGCGACGACTCGTTGCTCGGCCGATCAGCCGGTGACGCGCCGCTTGTATTCGCCGGTGCGGGTGTCGATCTCGATCTTGTCGCCGGTGCTGCAGAACAGCGGGACCTGCACATTCAATGTTTCGCCCACCTTGGCCGACTTGAGCACCTTGCCCGAGGAATCGCCGCGCACGGCGGGCTCGGTGTAGGAGATTTCGCGCACCACGGTCGTCGGCAATTCCACGGAGATCGCACGCTCTTCGTAGAAGACGATTTCGCACTCCATGCCGTCTTCCAGGTACTCCACGGCGTCGCCCAGGCTCTCCTTGTCCACTTCGTACTGGTTGTACTCGGCGTCCATGAAGACATAGGCCGGGTCGGCGAAGTACGAGTAGGTGGCCTGCTTGCGCTCGAGAACGACTTGTTCGAGCTTCTCGTCGGCCTTGTAGACCGTCTCCATGACCGCGCCCGTGAGGAGGTTCTTCAACTTCATCTTCATCACGGCGGCGTTGCGGCCGCCCTTGTTGTACTCGGCCTTCAAGACGACCATGGCGTCCTTGCCGACCATGAACACGTTGCCGGAGCGAAACTCTTGTGCTTCCTTCATTGCGAACCTCGTGGGGATGAGCGTGAGAGCCGGTCAGGGGGAAATGCCTGGCTCCTGGGTAACTCGGCATTTTCCTACACCGGCACAAAAGTTGACAAGACCTGTGGCGAGATCGTCTTGTTCTGCCAGGCGGGCTGCCCAGCGCTCGGCGTGCCGCGCTATCGCTCCGCGACCCGCGATAAAGTCCTCCCAGGCCTGCTGCAATTCGGCCGGGCGCACGATGCCGTTCCATACGCGCCACAGGTGACGAACCGCGTCCGCGTGCGCGTCGTCGAGGTCGGCGGTGTAGCGGTCGAGAAAGGCGTGCATCTTGATCCAGTGGGTGTTTTCGCCCTGAGGATAGATGTTCCAGACGAACGGCCGTCGTGCCCAATGGGCGCGTACGAACGAGTCTTCACCACGAACGAAGTTGACGTCGCAAGCCCAGAGCAGACGATCGAAGCCGACCTGATCGGTGAACGGTATGACTTTGAATCGGGCCGCGCCGCGTTCGATCCAACCCGCAGCGCTCGTGCCGGATGCAAGCCGGGCTCGCATGCGCTCGGCAGCCGCGCCTTCCGGGACCAAAGCGGTGAGCGGCGTTTTCCCCGCGGCCCAGATCTCGAACAGTTCCGGCACCGGCGCATCGCCGTAGCAGAAGAGACTCACACGCAGCTCGTCGTCTTGCGGCAGGCCGAGGCCGTGCTGCGCCCAGAAAGCTGCCTGGGCCGATGCATCGTCGACGAAGGCGAGCCGCTGGTCCTCGAGGCCGCGCTCGTGCAGCAAGCCGCCGGTGTTCGGGTCGAAGCCCGGAAAGTAGAAGTGCTTGGTCAGAGGCAAGCGCGGATGCGGCGAGGGCAGTCGATGGCATCCGGCCACCCAATCCTCGGCGGAAAGATAGTCCAGATTGATCCAGCAGGGCGCCACCGGCTTCGCGGCCATCGCGATCACGAAACTGTCGGGGAGCGCGCATTGAAAGGTTTCGATCACGACGTCTCCGGGCACGGTCGCGGGGAACGGCTTGGACCACAGGCGCACATCCACGCCGGCGACCCGCTGCTGCTTCATGCCAGTCGAGGTGGCAGGCCAAATCCGGCTCAGGGCAGCCAGATCGTCGACCCATAGCCGGACCTCGATGCCGTGCTCCGAGGCCAGCATGCGAGCAAGCCGCCAGGCGACCCCGATGTCGCCGAAGTTGTCGACGACCTTGCAGAAGATGTCCCAGTGCCTAGTCATCGCAGAAAGATGGGGGCGCGGTTCCGGAATCTGAAGCCTTCGCCACGATGCATGGGCTGGGCATGCCGTTCAAGCGGGACGCAGGACATCGCTCAAGACCGCGAGCGCATTGAGCGCCGGGGCGAAGCCGCTGAAGGGGGCGGTCTGGATCACCGCTTCGATGACCTCCGCACGGGTCGCGCCGAGGTTGAGCGCCGCCTGCCCGAACTTCTTCGTCTGGTTCTCCAGGCGCAGGGCGGTGAAGCTCGCGACCGAGCACAGCACGCGCTGGCGATGGGTGAGACCGGGGCGGAACCAGATTTCGCCGTAGCCGTACTGGATCGCGACAGGATAGAGCGCGCCGGTCACCGGGTTGTCGGGGGATGCGTAGCCTTTGTCGCCAGCCTCCCGATGCAGGGCCCTGAGCATCTCGTTGCCGCGGATCGTGAGGGTCTCCAGCGAGTCGTCGCGGGGCGCCTGGGCCGGAACGCTGACATTACGTTCCGCGAATACCTGCGCTGCAGTGATCAAGGCTTCCTCGGATGCCGTGAAGCCCGCGTAAATGCCGATCTGGATCAGCACTTCCTGGATGGCGAGCGCATCGAGCCCGATGTTGAGTGCCGCCCCGACATAGCGGTGCAAAGCCGAAGGGCGCTGGACCGACGCCAACGCCGCGAGGGTGCAGATCATGCGTTCCGGAAGGGCGAGCCCGGGGCGACACCAGACGATGCCGAATTCGGTCTCGGACAGGAAGTCGTGGAAGCCCGAGGGGGTGTGTTCGGCGGGCGCTGAGCCCGACGGGCTTCCGAACAGTCGTGCTCGCATCGCCTCGCCTTGCTCTCGCAGGCGTTCGCGGGTCGTCATTCGCCGTCCTCCTTCTCGCGGATGTGCAATCGGCTATCTTATGGCGATCCGCAGCACCATGACGAAAGATTCCCGGGGAGCCGACCATGGAACAGCTCGCAGCATGGGTCAATGCCGACGATCGCCTCGTCTGGCGCGGTCGCTACGTGAACACGACGTTTCTGGTCGAAGTCGGCGATGTGCCGTGGCTGATCAGAATACAGGCGGGCCGGGTGGCCGACATTGCGCGCGGTCCGTTCGTGATGCCTGCCTGGACATTCGCCTTGCGCGCCTCCGACGAGACTTGGGCGCAGTTCTGGCTGGCGCATCCACCGCCCGGCTCGCACGATCTGTTCGCGCTCATCAAGCGCCGCGTCTTGCGCATCGAGGGCGATCTGCATCCGTTCATGGCCAACCTGCTGTACTTCAAGGGCGTCATGGCAGCACTGCGTCCGCGACGGATGCCATCATGACGCCGCGCTTCGAGCCGGTCGTCGGTCGTTACCTGCATCTCGAACTGTTGGGCAAGCCGCATCGCGTCTACGTGGAAGAGGCAGGCACGGGCATTCCTCTGCTGTGCCTGCATACGGCCGGAGCGGATACGCGCCAGTATCGGGCCGTGATCAACGACGAACGCATACTGGCAAACTTCCGGGTGATCGCTTTCGATCTGCCGTGGCATGGCAAATCATCGCCGCCCGCGGGCTGGCACGAGGCCGACTACCGCCTCACTTCGCGCGACTACCTGGACATCATATTTTCACTCGTCGACGCGCTGGCACTCGACCGCCCCGTGGTCATGGGATGTTCCATCGGGGGGCGGATCGTTCTGCATCTGGGTTTGGAAGCGCCGGAGCGCTTTCGTGCGCTGATCGGGTTGCAGGCCGGGGCACACGTCGATCCCTACTACGATCTGGACTGGCTGCATCGACCCGACGTCCATGGCGGCGAGGTATGTGCCGGCATCGTTTCGGGGCTGATCGGGCCGGAGAGTCCCGAGTCCGATCGCTGGGAGACCCTGTGGCACTACATGCAAGGCGGGCCGGGCGTGTTCAAGGGCGATCTGCATTTCTATACCAAGGACGGCGATCTGCGCCCGCGCGTGGCCGAAATCGACACTTCGCGCTGCCCGCTGTATCTGCTTTCCGGGGAATACGACTATTCCTGCGCTCCGGAAGACACACGGGATCTCGCCCGCCGCATCCCCGGCACGCAAGCGCACATCATGGCCGGGCTGGGCCATTTTCCGATGAGCGAGCACCCGCAAGCGTTTCTGGGCCACCTCTTGCCTGTGCTGGAGGCGATTCGAAGCAGCGGCTGATTCGAATCGGATTTTTCGTCCAGACGGTTGATGAATCCGATCTGCGTCACCCCGATGGCCACCGGAAGGAAGCTTTCCGAGGCTATTCCTGCGACAATGCCGTCTTGCACATGTGTTCCTGATTCCCGCCACCGGTCTCCTGCGGGACTCAGGCTTCGATACGCTGCCGCATCGAGCGACAGTTCCTGGCCGGCTCGCCTCGAGCCGCCGAATCCGCGGTCCCGCAGTTGTTATGTCCGCCAGGCGTGGGCCCGCCACCATTTTCCGAGGAGAACCGAATGACCAAGTTCGAAGTCCATGGCGTCGAAGGCGAAATGCGGTTGCGACGCAACTGGCAAGAGAACAGCAGCGGGGCTTGCGAGGCGTTCGATGACCTCGATCTCGCGCCCTCCCACGATGGCACGCATGTCATCCTGCTCAAGTCGCAGGGCGAGAAAGACCCCGCCGCCGAGGGTGGCGCCAACATCTGCGAGAAGCGGTTCGCGATCGCAGTACCGGATCTGGTGCGCTTGATCGAGGAGCACGGCAGGGCGCTCTGAGCGGTCGAGCCGAGTGCTCGGTGACAGCCACCGGAGCCGTCTCGCAATTCGGCGGTCCGGGAGCATCGAGCGAAGAAACTCACTCGTTGCGGGCCACCGAGTCGGCCCCGCGCTAGCTCGGTGAAGCGCGTGAGTGGGAAACGGCGGACCTCGTCCGCTGCGCAGAGAAGTTGCCCGCACGCTGGCGCGTTCCGCAACGCCTTGGCCCATGGAAGAGGGGGTCTTCCGGAGCGCGGCGCGCAGCGGGTACAGGCCACCAGCGCGGGTTACGATCTCGACCTTAGGCGCGCCACCGTACTGCTCAGCTCTCGAGTGCCACGAAGGGGTAAGGTACGGCTTTGCCCGTCCGCATCGGCAGAATGATGACCGCGGAGCCGGGCGTGCTTTCGAGGCCGCTGTCGTTGCGAATGCCGGTTTCGCACTCGACGACGCCGAGCCCATCCTTCAGCGAGGTCTTCGTCACCCTGCCCCATGCGGTGAGGGTTTCCCACTCGATGTTCATGGCACGGTACTGGAAGCAGATCTTCGCGACCCAGCCTTCGAGTCCGGCCCATTCGTCGAGCATCTGGGCGAGCAGGTGCTGTTTCCAGGAGCCGTTGATGAGCAGGCCGGGATTCTTGTCGTGACCGGTGCTGAAGGGGTAGTCGTAGTGAATCCGATGCCAGTTCTCGGACGACGCTGACCAGCGCATGATATGCGCCGGACTCATCGGTCCCTTCACCACGGGGGTTAGCTCGTCCCCGACCTTGACGTCGTCGAAGTAGCGCTGCGTTGCATATCCCATTTTCAGGTGACTCCGTGGATTGTCGGGTTAGCGGAAGATGGCGGTCTGTCGTGCTCGCGCGACCTGATCGCCGTCGTCGTCCTGGAAGATCGTCTCGGTGATGACGATCGCCATGGGACCCTTGCTGCCGACGCGCTCCCGGATGTCGTGGTACCTAACCTTCGTGCGGACGCGCGTGCCGGGACGAAGACGCTTGTAGAGGTCGATCTCGGAGCCACCGTTGACCATGCGCTGGAAGCCGTGCGGCACGCTCGGGAGCGCCTGCCGGTGAATGCCGCCGCCGCCGTAGGCATCCCAGTCGCGGTCGGTCTTGAGACGGTCGAGCGGGTCAGGCGTGCCATGGGCGCGTCGAAACGCGAACGAAGCGTAGAGCGGCGGGCAGACCACCTCGCCGTACTTGGTGCCGCCGGCATATGCCTCGTCGTAGTACAAGGCGTTGTCGTCCATGATGGCATGGACGAAGCGGCGGACTTCCGAAGGCGAGATGGGTTCCGAATAGGGGCTCCATTCGGTTTCCACGCCGATGAGGGCTTTGACTTCATCGGTCAGGAAGGATTGGTACGCGGCGGTCATGAGGTGGGATCCCTGGTTGAGCAAGGCGGGCGCCAAGCATGCGCAGTACCGGACTGTACCAGGGTGGCATCGCGCGCATCAATCACCGAACGCGCCCTGCCCGTCACAACGACGCCGCGCATCGTAGCGGGGGCGGCCTTGGCGGCTGCTCGAGCGGCGATCGTTAGCCTCTTCGTCCAGGGGCAAACTCGCTACGCCTTCGAGCAGCCCCTGATGCCGAACGACTTGCACGTTGGAATCGGCGGGTCAACGATTTCGACCGTCGCGCCCCGCGCGTTGCGCCGTCGGAAACGCAAGCCCGGCCATGCTATGCTCTCCTCACATGATGCGTCCCACGGAGGGGGAAATGGGTCTTCAGCGTGTTCATCACATCGTCATACGCGTCAAGGATCTCGAACAAGGCATCGCCGCCTACGAGGCCATGGGTCTGAAGCTGGAACGTCGCGCCGAGAACGCGGCACTCTCCTTGAAGCAGGCCTTCTTCCAACTCGACGAAGGCGCCTACATCGAGGTTTGCTCCCCCATCGACCCGAATTCAGCCGTCGGCAAGGCACTGGAGAGTCGTGGCGAGGGCATACACTCGATCGTTTTCAAGGTGGCGGAAATTGCGAAAGCGGCAGCGGACTTCAAGGGCCGCGGCGTAAGCATGATCGGCGACACCTTCGTGCACCCGAAGTCGACTCACGGGGTGCTCGTACAGCTCACCGACAAGGATTGATCGAGTCGCCAGGTGGTGACCGGCGGGCCAGGGCGATCCTCCCGGGTCGTCGAACGCCGCTTTGGGCGTGGATGGGCAGATCTCACGGCCGACGTCCACCGCCCCGTCACCTGACCGGTTGCGGATTTCAGGCGATCCGGTGTTCCAGCAGGGTCGCTGCTCCCGCGTCCTGGGCCAGCGCCGTCTGCAGCACGGGCAGGACCGTAGCGAGTGTCTGAGGCAGCAGCCATGGTGGGTTCAGCACGAACACCCCGCTGCCGTGCAACCCGAAGCCGTCGGGGGAGGGCGAATTCACCGTGAGCGTCGCGTGCAGCCAATCGACGCGTGCTGCCTCGGCCAGCCGTTGCATTGCAGCGGGCAGGGTGCGCGATTCAGCGCGCTGCAACTGCGGATACCAGACCATGTACACGCCGGTCGCGAATCGCTTGAGCCCCGCCTCCAGCGCCGAAACGACGCGTGTATAGTCGGATTTCTGCTCGTAGGAGGGGTCGATCAGCACGAGTCCTCGCCGCGTGGGCGGGGGCAGCACGGCGGACAATCCCGCGAACCCGTCACCTGCCTTGATCAGGACGCGCGAGCGGTCCGACGCAAAGTGCGCCTGCAGGAGTTGGCTTTCGGTGCTGTGCAGTTCGAACAGTCGCAGGCGGTCGCCGTCTCGTGCGCATTGCAGCGCGAGCTGAGGCGAGCCCGGGTAGCGTCGCAGCGGTCCCGGCCCATTGAAGGCGCGCACCTGCGCGACATAGTCGGCAAGTGCTGCGGGCAGATCTTCGCGTGCCCATAACCGTCCGATGCCCGCTTCGTGCTCGGCGTTCTTGCGCGCCCACTCGCTGTCGAGCGCGTACTGCGCCGCGCCGGCGTGCGTGTCCACGAACCACCAAGGCTTGTCCTTGCGCGAGAGTTCCCCGAGCAGGCGCACCAGCACGGTGTGCTTGAGCACGTCGGCATGGTTACCGGCGTGGAAGGCATGGCGATAGCTCAGCATGGGGACGGCAGTATCGCGGTCATCGCAAACCGCCGCAACCGCGGTGCGCAGAAGTCATCGCGTTCGCTGAGGCGACGCGCGGGCTTGCGCGCGCCATTGCTGCCCGGTCGGGTTAGTCGCATCAGGAAGCGGCTTCGAGCCCGCTGCGAAAATGCGCATGCATCAGGCGCGAGGCGCCGGCGGCATCGCGCGCTTCGATGGCATCCATGAGGGCGCGATGTTCTGCGAGCGATTCAGCCAGCCGTCCTCGCTTGAACAGCGAATGGTGTCGGTTGAGTTTCATCACCTTGCGCAGATCGGCCACGATCTGTTCGCGCCAGCGATTGCGTCCCAAGGCCAGCAGACGCATGTGGAAGGCCTCGTTGGCGGCGAAGAAGGCATCCCGGTGTCGCGTCTGTTTCTCCAGCCGATCGTGCAGGCCGCGCAGCTCGGCGATCTCTTCGGTGGAGGCCGCGGCGGCGACGTGCGCGGCCGCATCGGCTTCCAGCAGCGCCAGCAGCCGGTAGATCTGCTCGACGTCGTCGCGCGACATCTCGGTGACGTAGGCGCCCCGGCGCGGCTTCATCGTCACCAAGCCTTCCACGGCCAGCACCTTGAGCGCTTCGCGCAGCGGCGTGCGACTGATGCCGAAATCCGCGCAGAGCTTCATCTCGTCGATCCAGCAGCCGGGTTCGAGCGCACGCGCGAAGATCTGCTGGCGCAGGCGTTCGGCCACGTCCAGGTACAGCGGGCGACGGTTCATGACTGCGGAAGCCTGGGTCTCGACGGTAGCCACGGTGGATGGCGCGTTCAGGATGCGTGCACGCCCGCTGCCGAGGGTGGCTCGCAGGTCGGGCTGGGTTTTGAATTCATAATTATGGATAATTATGCCTGATGTCTTCGCCGCGGCAAGCGGGTGCGCCACGGCGCGGAATCGAACAAGGGGATCGAGATGAGCGGATCGAAAGGCCAACCCGAATTCACCCCAGCGACGCTGGAGCAGTGGACCCAGGCCGCTGCCAAGTCGGCGCCGGGCGGGGATCTGGCCGCATTGAACTGGACCACGCCCGAGGGCATCGTCGTCAAGCCGCTGTATACGGCAGCCGACGCGGCCGCCCTGCAGCATGCCGACACCTTGCCCGGATTCGAGCCCTTCGTGCGCGGTCCGCAGGCGACGATGTACGCCGGGCGCCCCTGGACCATCCGCCAGTACGCGGGCTTCTCGACCGCCGAGGACAGCAACGCCTTCTACCGCGAGGCCCTGGCCGCCGGCGGGCAGGGTGTGAGCGTGGCGTTCGACTTGGCGACCCACCGAGGCTACGACAGCGACCATCCGCGCGTGACCGGCGACGTGGGCAAGGCCGGCGTCGCCATCGACAGCGTCGAGGACATGAAGATTCTCTTCGACGGCATCCCGCTCGACAAGGTGAGCGTGAGCATGACCATGAACGGCGCCGTCCTGCCGGTGCTGGCCGGCTACGTGGTCGCGGCCGAAGAGCAGGGCGTGAGCCAAGACAAGCTGAGCGGCACCATTCAGAACGACATCCTCAAGGAGTTCATGGTCCGCAACACCTACATCTACCCGCCCGAACCGAGCATGCGCATCGTCGCCGACATCATCGAGTACACGGCCAAGCACATGCCGCGATTCAACTCGATCAGCATCAGCGGCTACCACATGCAGGAGGCGGGGGCGAACCAGGCGCTGGAGCTTGCCTTCACCCTGGCCGACGGCAAGGAATACGTGAAGACCGCGATCGCCCGGGGCCTGGACGTCGACGACTTCGCCGGCCGCCTGAGCTTTTTCTGGGCGATCGGCATGAACTTCTACCTCGAAGTGGCGAAGATGCGCGCCGCGCGCCTGCTATGGACGCGCATCATGAAGGGCTTCGAGGCCAAGAAGGCCAAGAGTCTCATGTTGCGCACGCACTGCCAGACCAGCGGCTGGAGCCTGACCGAGCAGGATCCGTACAACAACGTGGTGCGCACCACCATCGAGGCCATGGCGGCGGTGTTCGGCGGCACGCAGAGCCTGCACACCAACAGTTTCGACGAGGCCATCGCGCTGCCCACCGAGTTCAGCGCCCGCATCGCGCGCAACACGCAGCTCATCATCCAGGAAGAGGCGCACATCACCCATGTGATCGATCCGTGGGCGGGCAGCTACATGATGGAACGCCTCACGCAGGAGATGGCCGACAAGGCCTGGGCCATCATCGAAGAGGTCGAGGCGCAAGGCGGCATGACGCGGGCCGTGGACAGCGGTTGGGCCAAGCTTAAGATCGAGGCCAGCGCGGCCGAGAAGCAGGCGCGCATCGACAGCGGCAAGGACGTGATCGTCGGCGTCAACAAGTACAAGCTCGCGCAAGAGAGCGTGCTCGACATTCGAGACGTGGACAACGTCAGAGTGCGCGAAGGCCAGATTGCGCGCCTGGCGAAGATCCGCGCCACGCGCGACGGCGCGAAGGTTCAGGCTGCCCTGGAGGCATTGACCGAAGCCGCGCGCGGCGGCGGCAACCTGCTGGCGCTCAGCATCGATGCCATTCGCGCTCGCGCCACCGTGGGCGAAGTGAGCGAGGCGCTGGAGAAAGTCTTCGGACGCCACCGCGCCGACATCCAGAAGGTGACAGGCGTGTATGCCGCTGCCTACGATTCCGCCGAGGGCTGGAACAAATTGAAGGACGAGATCGCCGCCTTCGGCATCGAGCATGGGCGTCGTCCGCGCGTGATGATCGCCAAGCTCGGTCAGGACGGACACGACCGCGGCGCCAAGGTGGTCGCCACGGCGTTTGCCGATCTGGGCTACGACGTCGACATCGGGCCGCTGTTCCAGACTCCCGAGGAATGCGCCCGCCAGGCGATCGAGAACGATGTGCATGCGGTAGGGGTGAGTACCCTGGCCGCCGGCCACAAGACGCTGGTGCCGGCGATCATCGCCGCGCTGCGGGAACAAGGCGCGGACGACATCATCGTATTCGTCGGCGGCGTCGTCCCGGCGCAGGACTACGCGTTCCTGTATTCGGCTGGCGTGAAGGGCATCTACGGTCCCGGCACGCCCATCCCGGCGAGCGCGAAGGACGTGCTCGAACAGATCAAGGCTGCGCAGGCCGGCTCCCGATGAGTGCTTGCCCTGGCGCTGCTTCGATGCGCCTGCATCCTCGCTCCTGTGCTGGCTCGGGCCGGATCGGCGCATGATGCACGCCGAGGCCTTGTCGATGTCGGAGCAGCGCTTGCTGCGCGACGTGCTCGGCAGCCCCGGGGCCGCGCAGCGCCGGGCGATGGCGAAGTCCATCACCTTGCTGGAGAGTACGCGCGCCGACCATCGGCTGCGCGCGGACGCGCTGCTCAATGCGCTGTTGCCGCACACGGGGCGGTCGTTGCGTATCGGTCTGAGCGGCGTGCCTGGCGTGGGGAAAAGCACTTTCATCGAGACGCTGGGCTTGCACCTGATTTCGCAGGACAAGCGCGTCGCGGTGCTCACCGTCGATCCGAGCAGCAGCATCAGCGGCGGCAGCATTTTGGGCGACAAGACGCGCATGGAACGCTTGTCGGTGCATCCGAGCGCCTTCATCCGCCCTAGCCCCAGCAGCGGTACTTTGGGCGGCGTCGCCGAGAAGACGCGCGAGGCCATGCTCGTTTGCGAGGCCGCCGGGTACGACATCGTGATCGTCGAAACCGTGGGCGTGGGGCAGAGCGAGACTGCCGTGGCCGGCATGACCGATCTCTTCGTGCTGCTGCAACTGCCCAACGCGGGCGACGATCTGCAAGCCATCAAGAAGGGCGTGATGGATCTCGCCGACCTCGTCGTCATCAACAAGGCCGATCTCGACGAAGCTGCCGCCACCCGTGCGCGAGCGCAGATCACCAGCGCACTGCGCTTTCTCGGTCCGCACACGACTGCCGGCACGCAAGTGCTGCAGATGAGCGCGCTCAAGGGGGCGGGCGTGCAGGAATTCTGGCAGGCGGTGATGGGATTCTGCGAGCTGCAGCGCCGTGCAGGCCGCTTCGAGCAGCGCCGCCTGGCGCAGAATCAAGCCTGGATGTGGGAGCGCATCGAGGCGGGTTTGCGACAGAGATTTCGCGAGCATCCGGCGGTGGCGGCTGCCTTGCCGGCGATCGTATCGGATGTGAAGGGCGGTCGCCTCGCTGCCTCGGTGGCTGCGCGCCGGCTGCTCGACTTGATGGGTTAAGGGAGAACGACCAACCATGCACGACATCAACGAACTGCTCGAGAAGAAGCGAGCGGCCGCGCGTCTGGGCGGTGGCGAGAGGCGCATCGCCGCGCAGCATGCCAAGGGCAAGCTCACGGCGCGCGAGCGCCTCGACCTGCTGCTCGACGAAGGCACCTTCGAGGAATGGGACATGTTCGTGGAGCATCGCTGCACGGACTTCGGCATGCAGGAGCAGAAGATTCCGGGCGACGGTGTCGTCACGGGCTACGGCATGATCAACGGCCGCCTGGTGTTCGTGTTCAGCCAGGACTTCACCGTGTTCGGCGGTGCATTGAGCGAGCCGCACGCGGAAAAGATCTGCAAGGTGATGGATCAGGCCATGAAGGTCGGGGCACCGGTCATCGGCCTGAACGACAGCGGCGGCGCCCGCATCCAGGAGGGCGTGGCCTCGCTCGGCGGTTATGCGGATGTCTTCCAGCGCAACGTGATGGCCAGCGGCGTCATTCCGCAGATCAGCCTCATCATGGGGCCGTGTGCAGGCGGTGCGGTGTACTCGCCGGCGATGACCGACTTCATCTTCATGGTGCGGGACAGCAGCTACATGTTCGTCACCGGCCCCGAGGTGGTGAAGACCGTCACTCATGAAGAGGTGACGGCTGAAGAACTCGGCGGCGCGCTCACCCATACCAGCAAGAGCGGCGTGGCCGATCTCGCCTTCGAGAACGACGTGGAGGCCTTGCTGATGCTGCGACGGTTCTTCAACTATCTGCCGCTGAACAATCGCGACGGCGTGCCCCTGCGGCCCAACGGCGACCCGCCCGAGCGCATGGATATGTCGCTCGATACGCTGGTGCCCGAGAATCCCAACAAGCCCTACGACATCAAGGAGCTGATCCTCAAGACGGTCGACGACGGCGACTTCTTCGAGCTGCAGCCCGACCACGCCAAGAACATCGTCATCGGCATGGCGCGCATGGCCGGCCGCACGGTGGGCGTGGTGGCCAACAACCCGCAGGTGCTCGCCGGTTGTCTCGACATACGCAGCAGCATCAAGGCCGCGCGGTTCGTGCGTTTCTGCGACGCGTTCAACATCCCGGTGATCACCTTCGTGGATGTGCCGGGTTTCCTGCCGGGGACGTCGCAGGAGTTCGGCGGCATCATCAAGCATGGCGCCAAGCTGCTCTATGCCTACGCCGAATGCACGGTGCCCAAGGTGACGGTCATTACCCGCAAGGCGTATGGCGGCGCGTACGACGTCATGGCCTCCAAGCATCTGCGGGGCGACGTCAACTTCGCCTGGCCGAACGCCGAGATCGCGGTCATGGGCGCCAAGGGCGCGGTGGAGATCATTTTCCGCGAGGACAAGTCCGATCCCGCCAAGCTCGCAGCCCGGGAGGCCGAGTACAAGGCTCGTTTCGCCAACCCGTTCGTGGCCGGCGCGCGCGGCTTCATCGACGACGTGATCCAGCCCCACGAGACGCGCAAGCGCATCTGCCGGTCGCTCGCGATGCTCAAGGACAAGAAGCTCGAGAATCCGTGGCGCAAGCACGGGAACATCCCGCTCTGACAGCGGGGGAGACCAATCGCATGTTCAAGAAGATACTCATTGCCAACCGCGGCGAGATCGCCTGTCGCGTGATCAAGACCGCCCGCAAGATGGGGATAGCCACCGTCGCCGTGTACTCCGAGGCCGACAAGGAGGCTCGGCACGTGGAACTCGCCGACGAGGCCGTGCTGCTGGGGCCCGCGCCGTCGCGCGAAAGCTATCTGGTCGCCGACAAGATCATCGCCGCCTGCCTGAGCACGGGCGCCGAGGCGGTGCATCCAGGCTACGGCTTTTTGAGCGAGAACGAGGCGTTCGCGCGGCGGGTAGAGGAGGCGGGCATCGTCTTCATCGGCCCCAAGCACTACAGCATCGCGGCCATGGGCGACAAGATCGCCTCCAAGAAGCTCGCGAAGGAAGCTGGTGTAAACACCATTCCCGGCTGGAACGAAGCCATCGACACCCCCGAGCAGGCGGTGCGGATCGCCCGGGACATCGGCTACCCGGTGATGATCAAGGCGAGCGCAGGCGGCGGGGGCAAGGGACTGCGCGTCGCTTACGACGACAAGGAAGCCTTCGAAGGCTTCACCAGTTGCCGCAACGAAGCGCGCGGGAGCTTCGGCGACGATCGCGTCTTCATCGAAAAATTCGTCGAAAGCCCACGGCATATCGAAATCCAGGTTCTGGGCGATGCGCACGGCAACGTGATCTTCCTGCATGAGCGCGAATGCAGCATCCAGCGCCGCCACCAGAAGGTCATCGAAGAGGCGCCGTCGCCCTTCATCAGCGAGGCAACCCGTGCAGCCATGGGCGCTCAGGCCGTAAGGCTCGCCCAGGCCGTGAAGTACCAAAGCGCGGGCACGGTCGAGTTCGTGGTGGGCAGGGACCAGAGCTTCTACTTCCTGGAGATGAACACGCGCCTGCAGGTCGAGCATCCGGTGACCGAATGCATCACCGGGCTCGATCTGGTGGAGCTGATGATCCGCGTGGCCGCCGGAGAAGCCTTGCCGCTGACGCAAGACGAGGTGAAGCGCAACGGCTGGGCCATCGAGTGCCGAATCAACGCGGAGGATCCGTTTCGCAACTTCCTCCCATCCACCGGTCGCCTCGTGCGTTATTTGCCACCGCCCACCACGATGGAGGCAGCGCGGCCAGTTCCAGAAACCGGCGGCGTGCGCGTGGATACCGGGGTTCAGGAAGGCGGCGAGATCCCGATGTACTACGACTCGATGATCGCCAAGCTCATCGTCCATGGCCGGGACCGCGCCGAGGCGATCACTCGCATGCGAGAGGCGCTCAACGGCTTCGTCATTCGCGGCATCACCAGCAACATCCCCTTCCAGGCTGCGCTGCTGGCGCACCCGCAATTCGCCGCGGGGGATTTCAATACCGGCTTTATCGCCGAGCACTACGCCCAGGGCTTCAGCGCCGCCGATGTTCCCAGCGGAGATCCGTTGTTCCTGGTGGCGCTGGCTGCGTTCGTCCGTCGCAAGGCGCGGGAGCGATCGGCAGGTATCAGCGGTCAGTTGCCTGGTCATGGCGTCAAGGCGCGTCCCGACCTCGTGGTGGCCGTGCTCGGTGCCGACGGGCAGCATGCGCACCACGGCGTGCGCATCGAATGCTTCGAGCCGGTATCGGGCAAGGCCGACGTGGTGGTGGGCGGACGGCACTTCGCCATCCAGAGCATGAGCAAGCTGGGCGAAGTGCTCATGGTCGGCACGTGCAACGGCAAGGACTTCATCGCGCAGATCGAGCGCAGCGGCCAGAAAAATCCCCTGGGCATACGCGTGTCTCACAACGGGACCCAGATCGATACCCTGGTGCTGCTGCCGCGCGCGGCCGAGTTGTTCAAGTTGATGCCGCACAAGGCGCCGCCCGACTTGAGCAAGTTCCTGCTTTCGCCCATGCCCGGCCTGTTGGTGGACATCAGTGTGCAGCCCGGACAGAAGGTGCTGGCAGGAGAGCGGCTGGCGGTGATCGAGGCCATGAAGATGGAAAACACGCTCACCGCCACGCAGGACGGTACCGTGCACGAAGTGCTGGCCAAGAAAGGAGACAGTCTCGCCGTCGACCAACCCATACTGAGCTTTGCGTGATGGAGACCAAACCTTTTCGGATTCTCGGCGTGCAGCAGATCGCGATCGGCGGCGCGGACAAGCAGCGCTTGAAATCGCTGTGGGTCGACATGCTGGGCCTCACCGTGCAGCGCACGTTCGTGAGCGAGAGCGAAAACGTCGACGAGGACATCTGCGCGCTCGGCAACGGTCCCACGGCAGTGGAGGTGGACTTGATGCAGCCCCTCGACCCCGCCAGGAAGCCTGCCGTGCACGCCACGCCGCTCAATCACGTGGGGCTGTGGGTCGACGATCTTCACCAAGCCGTTGCCTGGATGACGGCTCGGGGTGTGCGCTTCGCGCCGGGCGGCATACGCAAGGGCGCCGCGGGCCATGACATCTGCTTCATCCATCCCAAGGGCAACGAACACTTCCCGCTGGGCGGCGAAGGCGTGCTGATCGAACTGGTGCAGGCGCCGCCGGAGGTCGTCGCTGCGCTGGGCGGGGGCCATGATCGAGATCGCCGATGACGACGAGCCGCCTTGCAACTAGCTTCGAGTTCGTCCCGCGTTCGTTGTCGTGCGCGCTATCCGCGTAGCCAATCGTTTTCTTTCGAGGTCGTCGATGCCAGAGTCCTTGCCCCCTGATCTTGTCGCGCTGCGTGAATGCTGCGAGCGCTTCGCTCGCGACGTGTTGATGCCACGGCAGGCCGCTTTGGCGGCGGGCCAAGTCGACGAGGCGACGGTTCGGGTCGCTGTCACGCAGGCTGCACGCGAGACGGGAGTCTTCGCCATGACACAGCCGAAATCCTTCGGCGGTCGCGAGGCGGGCCCCCTTGCCCTGACAGTGGCGAGAGATACGCTGGCGGGTTACAACACCGGCCTGGATGCTTACGTGTTCGGGCCGGGTCCCGGGGTGCTGGCAGGCTGCGATGAGCCGCTGCGATCGCTCTACCTGCATCCGCTGCTGGCTGGGGAAAAGCGTTCTGGCTTCGCCTTCACCGAACCGGACGATGCCGAGCACTTCACGCGCGCCGTGCCCACGGCCGACGGCGCCTTTCTCGTCTCGGGGCGCAAGTCCTATGTCACGCGAGGGGGCGATGCGGACTTCATCAACACGCTGGTGGATGTCCCGGGGCAGGGACGTGCGCTATTGGTCATCGACGCGTGCTCGCCCGGGCTCAGCATCGAGCGGCGGTTCGAAACGCTGGACGGCAGTCATCATGTCGCATTCCGGTTCGATGCGGTGCGCGTGCCTGGAGATCGAATGATCGGACGCCCCGGCGAAGGATTGCCTCGAGCCCTGGGCCAGATCGGCGATACGCGGCTTGCCATCGCAGCGCGCGCCGTGGGGTTGTCGCGCTGGACGATCGACTTCACGCGAGCGCATCTGCAAAGCCCGCATCATTCGGGCACGAGTCTTTCTGCGCGCGAGGGCGTGCGGTTGCGCTATGCGGACATGCGGATACGGACGTTCGCTGCCCGCAGCATGGTGTATCGAACTGCGCGACTCGGGGAGGCCGGAGCGAACGCCATCAACGAGGGCAGTGCCTGCAAGGTGTACGCGACCGAGACCCTCGGCGAGGTCGTCGACAGCGCGATTCAGTTGGTCGGGGGCAAGGCGCTCACCGTCGGCCATCCGCTCGAGCGCCTGTACCGGCAGGCGCGCGCGCTGCGCACAGCCGAGGGTGCGAGCGATGTGCTGCGGCTCAGTCTGGCGCGAGGAGATCTCGATCTGGGCAAAGGCGTGCTCTGACGCTTACAAGGCGCAGACGGCGTCAGCATGTTCCCATGCTGGTACCAGGCAGCGGCCCGTCCTCTCTCGGATTGCCTTCGGGTCGATCAATCGTTCTGCGCGCAGCCCTAGCGATCCTGGTATGCCGTGGGATCCTGATATATCCGCGTGGCGAGGACTTTTCCATCGGCGCTGAAGCCGATCTCGAACAAGGTAGGATCGATCATCCCCGAGACGGTATACGACCAGAGGGGCCCCGGCTCGTTGCGATACTGGACATTGTGGGCAGGGCGCCCGAGCAGACGCCGCACTTCCTCGGGGCTCATGCCCGCAGTGATCTGTTGCGCTTCCTGTTCGGTGACGGAGTAACCGCCCGCCGCAAGGCTCGGGGCCATGAACGAGGCGAGGCAGACGCCTGCGATCAGGTTGAGCAGCCGAGGAAGGATGGGGTCTTTCATCGTGGCCTCTGTGGTCGGTATTCGTGCATGGACGCGAGCCGGCGGATCTTGGTCGCCCAGAGCGTTCGAACGCTCGAGCAAGTCATGGCCTCGGCACCGACGCGCGCACTCGGCTCCTCGGCGTGATCGCAACATCGTGCCTCGCGTGTGAAGAGGCCTGCTGATCCAGGCCCCCGTTGGCACCGTTGATGGCGATGCCGTTTCGGCATCAGGGCAGATAGCCCGAAAAAACATCCCGCGTCTGATCCACCGGCACGAACGACTTTTGGAATGCCGGAAGCATGTGCTTGGCGATGAGCTGGGGCGTCCAGCCCGTGCTCATGTGCGCCCGCTGTATCGGCCGCAGCTGGTTGAACAGAATGAGTTCGTTCTTGCGCGAGTAGAACACCTGGCCCGAGATGTCTTGCGCGAGGTCGCTGCACAAGAACACGACCAGGGGCGCGTTCTTTTCCGGCGGGATCGTTTCGCGCTGGCTCGCGCGTTGCTGCTGCTCCGGCGTCTTGCTGGGAATCGATTCGGTCATGCGGGTGAAAGCGGTCGGTGCGACCACGTTGGAGCGCACGCGGAAGGCGGCCATGTCGATCGCGATGCCCTTGGACAAGCCCACCAACCCGAGCTTGCCGGCGGCATAGTTCGCCTGCCCCATGTTGCCGATGAGACCCGACGTCGAACTCAGGTGGACGAACGCGCCGCCGTTCTGCTTGCGAAAATGAGGCGCGGCCGCCAGGCTTACGTAGGCCGAGCCTGTCAACACGACGCCGATGGACAAGTCCCAATCGTCGCGCGACATCTTGTGGAACATCACGTCGCGCAGAATGCCGGCATTGTTGACCACCGCGTCGATGCGCCCGAAGTTGTCGAGCGCGCATTGAACGATGTGCTGAGCGCCGTTCCAGTCGGCCACGCTGTCGGTGTTCAGCGCCGCCTCGCCACCTGCGGCGCGAATGGCGTCCACGGTCTTCTGCCCCGGTCCCGTGCTGCGGCCCTCGCCGTTGACGGAACTGCCGAGATCGTTGACGACGACCCGCGCACCCTGCTGCGCCAGCATCTTCGCGATCTCCGAGCCTATGCCTCCGCCCGCGCCGGTAACGACCACCACCTTGTCTTCGACGATCCTCTCTGGAATATCCATGCGTCCTCCTCTGATTGAAAAAAGTTCGAGACCCTCGTGCTGCTCGCCAGTGTGCGAGTGTCCCGATCACGCCTGCTTGCCGATGCTCGCCGCTGCGGCGATCCGCCGAGCCGCGATCGCTCATGCTGTCCGGTGAAACCACAGCAGCGACAAGGTGCCCGCCATCAGCGCGAACAGCGCCGCCGCACCCCCGAAGATGGCAGTGAGTTCCGTCTCCCTGCGCTCGAGCACCAGTTTCGCCGTCAGCTTCTTGTAGACGTTGTGCAGATCGGCGGCGCTGCCCGCATGCGTGTATTCGCCCTCGCTGATGCTCGCAATCGCGCGCAGGGCGGTCTCGTCGAAACGCATGAACACCGACATGCCATCGAGATTGGCCATCCCGCCGGCCGCAGCACCGAAGCCGATGGTGTGCACGCGCACGCCGCGCTCTGCCGCCATCTTCGCGGCCTTCAAAGGGTCGGGGCCGGTGGTGCGCCGACCGTCGCTCAAGAGCACGATCGCGCCTGCGGTATAGGAGCCCGGCGGCACCGCCTTGAAGCCCTTGTCGTCAGGCGGGCTCGCGCCCGCGGTGGGCTTGCGACTTGCACCCTCGTTCAGCGTGCCGAAGCCATCCTCCTCGACCTTGATACCCGCATCCGGCAGCAGCGTGTTCAAAGCGAGCAGCAGCCCGCTGCCTAGCGCCGTCTGGGACTGCAACTGAAAACGGTCGACCGCGGCGATCAGATCCTCGCGATTCTCCGTCGGCGTCTGCACCAGCGCGGCTGTGCCGGCGAACGTCACGATGCCGATGCGCACGTTGGCCGGCATGTCCTTGATGAAGTCCTTGACCGCCGTCTGCGCCGCCACGATCCGCGACGGTTCGATATCCGTTGCGCGCATGCTGCGCGAGACGTCCATCGCCAGCACGATGGTCTGGTACTCGTTCGGCAGGCTGAAGACGCCAACCGGGCGCGCCACGCCGAGCAGCGCGCAGAGCAGTGCCAGCGCGAGCAGCGACGCCGGCAGATGGCGCCGCAGCCATTGCTCCGGCCCGAGGGCGTCGCGCACGAGCAGCAGGCTGGCATAGCGCAGCGCGGTTCTCTTGCGTCGCCGCAGCGCGTAGACATAGGCGGCGATCAACAGCGGAACCGCCAGCAACAGCCACAGAAGATCGGACCACAAGAAGCGCATCGCATTTCCTCGGTCGCGCCAAAGGGGGGACTCGATCGCCGATGTCCGGCCCGACGGACAATATACACGTACCTTGCGCCTCGACGACGAGCGGCGGGCAATTCCATGGTATCCGTGCAGCGGCTGGCGTGCTAACGTGTCCTCGCCCAACGCGTGATCACGGAGACGTCATCCATGAGGCGGCAAGTGATCTACAGTTCCTCCAGGCGCCCGGCCGCCAGCGCCGGCTCGGATGCCGCTCGCCCGGACGATCCCGGGCAGGCGAAGCCGACCGCCGATCCTGCACCGAGGTTCGCTTCGCTTCGCGTGCGCTTGGCCAAACATGCCGGTGTGCTGCGTTTTCTCGCGGGTGTCGCCGTCGCGCTGGTCGTCGTCGCGGTCTATCTGTGGCAACAGCCGCCTCCGGGGCTGAGCCAGGAACATGTCGACGCCGCAGTGCTGCGCACCTTGGAGACCAAGGCGCTGCCTGCCCGGGCGGGCAAGGCGGTCGAGGCCATACGCCCCTCGGTGGTGCGCGTGCGCGGATTCGTGGAGGTTGCGCCCTCTAAGCGTGCACAGAAGCCCAAGGCCAAGCGGCCGCCGAGCGCTCCCGCGCAAGGCGACAACGGCAAGCAGCCGGAGGACGACGGTGTCCCCGAGGGCATGGAAGAAATGGGCGTGGGGTCGGGTGTCGTGGTGATCGACGACGGCACCATCCTCACCAACCTGCACGTGATCAACGGTACCAAGCTCATCAAGGTCACGTTTCACGACGGCTCGGAATCCATCGCCCACGTCGTGAGCATTCATCCTGAAAACGACCTGGCGGTGATCAAGGCGCAGACGATCCCCGACGACTTGCCGGCGGCGACGCTCGGCTCCGCGGGACGTCTGAAGCCGGGAGACGACGTGGTCGTGGTCGGCTTTCCCTTCGGCATCGGTCCCTCGGTATCCGTGGGTGTCGTATCCGGACTGAACCGCGAGTTTCGTTCGCCCAAAGGCGAGCGCATACTTACTCGCCTCATTCAGTTCGATGCCGCGGCCAACCCCGGCAACTCGGGCGGTCCGCTGGTGACGCTGCAGGGCGACGTCGTCGGGATCGTGACCGCGATCCTGAATCCGACCGAGAGCGGCACCTTCATCGGCATCGGTTTTGCTGTAACCATCGGGGCGGCCGGGCGCGCCGCCGGGATGCATCCTTTCTGAGACACCGGAGCACACGGGCCATGAGCGACGATTCGATCGGCAACGTCCGCGACCTGATGGAGCGCGTCTTGTACGAGATCAAGCGCGTCGTGGTCGGGCAGGATCATTTTCTGGAGCGTGTGCTGATCGCGATGCTCGCTCAGGGGCATCTCCTGGTCGAAGGCGTGCCGGGATTGGCCAAGACGCTCACCGTGAAGACGCTGGCGCGCACCATCCGCGGATCTTTCAAGCGCATCCAGTTCACGCCCGATCTGCTGCCGGCCGATCTCGTGGGTACGCGCATCTACAACCAGAAGACGGGCGATTTCACTACCTCCCTGGGGCCGGTGTTCACCAATCTGCTGCTGGCCGACGAGATCAATCGCGCGCCGGCCAAGGTGCAAAGCGCGCTGCTCGAAGTCATGCAGGAGCGCCAGGTGACGATCGCCGGCGAAACGCATCGGGTGCCTTCGCCCTTCCTCGTCATGGCCACGCAGAACCCGATCGAGACCGAAGGCACCTATCCGTTGCCCGAGGCGCAGGTCGACCGCTTCATGATGAAGGTGCTGGTCGACTATCCCACCGAAGAGGAAGAGTTCATCATCGTCGAACGGGTGACGGGCGCCGCGGCTGCGGTGGCCGCCGTGGCCAGTACCGAGCAGCTCGCCGCTCTGCAGGAGGAATGCCGCAAGGTCTACGTCGATCCCGCGCTCATGCAGTACGCGGTCAAGCTCGTCTCGGCCACGCGGCGCTGCGAACGCTACGGGCTCGGCGACATGGCGCGCTACATTACCTTCGGTGCCAGTCCGCGAGCAACCATCTGCTTGATCGAGGGCGCGCGGGCGCTCGCCTTTCTGCGCGGGCGCGAATACGTGCTGTCCGTGGATGTGGCCGATCTGGTGCCCGATGTGTTGCGCCACCGTCTGGTGCTCTCCTACGAAGCGCTGTCGGACGGCCAGACAGCGGATGCGCTGATCCAGCGCCTGATGCAAGCGGTGCCCCGGCCCGAGGCGCCGCTCGAGAGCCATGTTCAGGTTACGGCGAAAGCCTGAGACCGCGCCGGTCGCACCCGCGCAGACGCCTGCGCCGGATGCGCAGAGCGTGCTGCGTCGCCTTGAATGGACGGTGCTGCGCCGGCTCGACGGCGTGCTGCAGGGCAACTACCTTACCTTGTTTCGCGGCTTCGGCATCGATCTGTCGGACTTGCGCGAGTACCGTTTCGGCGACGACGCGCGCACCATCGACTGGAACGCGACCGCGCGCCTGCAGTCGCCGCACGTGCGCCAGTTCAACGAAGACCGGGAGGTCACCGCCTGGTTCTTGGTCGACTTGAGCGGCTCGGTCGACTTCGGTGGCGGCGCAGTGACCAAGCGTGCCCTGGCAGTCGATTTCGTCGCATTGGTGACGCGCATGCTGACCCGCCACGGCAACCGTGCCGGTGCGCTGCTCTACAGCGATCGCGTCGAACGCGTATTGCCCGCGCGGGCCGGCCGTCTGCACGTCTTGCATCTCATCGATCAGCTGCAGAAGACCGCCACGGTACGCAAGCAGGGTGCGCCGACGCGCCTCGGCGATTTGCTCGAGCACGCCCTGAAGAGCATCAAGCGCAGGTCGCTGGTGATCGTCGTGTCCGATTTCATCAGCGATCCGGGCTGGGCGGGGGCGCTGGCCTTGCTCGGGCAGCGCCACGATGTGCTCGCCGTGCGTCTCTACGATGCGCTGGAAATGGCCTTGCCCGATCTCGGGCTGGTGATCATGGAAGACGCCGAGACGGGTCAACAGCTGTTCGTCGACACGCATGACCCGGCTTTTCGCAGGCGCTTTGCAGCGCTCGCTGCCGAGCGCGAGTCGGTTCTGCGCGAAGCGCTCGCGGTCGCCGGCGCCGACTGCATCGAATTGTCGACCGACGGCGATCTGGCGGAGACCTTGCTGCGATTCGCGCGGCTGCGCAAACGCCGAGCCCAGTTGGCGAGCGGCGGCGTGCGCGCGGAGCTGATGCAGTGAACATGTTCGATCAGTTCGCCCAGGTGAGCGTCCTGTGGCCGCGCATGCTGTGGCTGTTCGTGCCGCTCGCCATCCTCGGTTCGATGTTTTTCTTCTACGGCATCAGGCGCCGACGGGCGCAGCACCTGCTGGCGCGGCTGGCGCCTCATGCCGGCGGCAAGACCTTCGGCGCTCGTCTGCGTCGCGGGCTGCCCATTCTGCTGTTCTTCGTCGCCTTGATCGCATTGGTCGGGGCGGTGTCGCGACCGCATGCGAACGTGCTGCTGCCTTCGCTGCACAAGGATCTGATGATCGCGATCGACAGTTCGGGCAGCATGCGTGCCGCCGATGTGAAGCCCGATCGCATGAGCGCAGCCAAGCAAGCGGCACGCACGTTCATAGAAAATCAGCCCTCGCACACGCGCATCGGCATCGTTTCCATCGCCGGCACCGCCGCGGTCGTGCAGTCGCCCACCGACAATCGGGAAGACTTGTATCAGGCGATCGATCGGCTGCAACTGCAGCGCGGCAGCGCCCTGGGCAGCGGCATCTACATCGCGCTCGCCACGCTGCTCCCCGATGCAGGCATCAATCTGGAGCAGCTCATACACGGTCGCTCCTGGGGCTGGCCCATACCGCCACCGGCGGGCGCGACGGAGCCTGTGCTGCCGGGGTCGAACCGCTCGGCGGCGATCGTGGTGCTGACCGATGGCGAGGGCAATTTCGGTCCGGATCCCCTGGAGGCAGCGAAGTTCGCGGCAGACCACGGTGTCCGGGTCTATACCGTCGGCATCGGCAGCCGCGAAGGCGCGCCGCTGGACTACTTCGGCTGGTCCATGCGCGTGCGCCTGGACGAAGACGTGCTGCGCAAGATCGCGGCCACCACCCATGGCGAGTACTACGCGGCCACGTCGGGGCAAGAGCTGAAGCGTATCTACGAGCACCTGAGCATGCGCATGCTCGTCGAGCGTACGCGCACCGTGGAACTCACCGCCTACCTGGTAGGCATCGGGGCGCTGCTGCTTGCGATCTCCGGGTTCTTCTCGGTGCTCTGGTTCAATCGCGTACTTTGACAGCGAGCCGACAGGGTCGCGACTGCGAATGCGGAGCGGACTATCGGTCTTCGCGCAGGCCGGGCGCCGGGAACAACGCCCCCTTGCGGAGGCGGTTGGTGATCAGTCGACCTTGATGCCCGCGGCTTTGACCACTTTGGCCCACTTCTGGATTTCCGCAGCGACGTAGGCGGCGAATTCCGCTGGCGACGCGCTCGGCGCGGTCACGATGCCCAGCTTGAGCAAGCCTTGTTTCACATCCGGCGCGCCGAGCGCCTTCACCACTTCGGCGTGCAGGCGCTTCACGATCTCGGGCGGCACGCCGGCCGGGACGAAGACGCCGTACCAGTTGTCGGTCGCGAACCCGGGCAGGCCCGCCTCGGCAACGGTGGGCAGATCAGGCATCAGCTCGAAGCGCTGGCTGCCGGCGATGGCGACAGGCCGGACACGCTTGCTGTCGATCGCGGCCGTGGCCGTGGAAACGGTGGAGAAGATCAGCTGGACGTTGCCGCTCATCAGATCGAGCATGGCTGGAGCACCGCCCTTGTAGGGCACGTGAATCATTTTCACGCCGGCGAGCAGGTTGAACAACTCGCCGCCGACATGGTCGGCGGCACCTGGCCCTGAAGAACCGAAGTTGAGTTCCCCGGGCCGAGATTTTGCCAGCGAGATCAATTCTTTTACCGATTTCACCGGCAAGGAGGGATGCACCACCAGTACATTGATGGCGACCACGGCACGACTGATCGCGGCGAGGTCGCGGACAGGATCGTAGGGCATCTTCTTCATCAGACTCGGGCTGATGGCGATGGGGCCGATGGTTCCGAGCACGATCGTGTGGCCGTCGGGCGCCGAGCGCGCGGCCAGTTCATTGCCGACCACGCCGCCCGCCCCGCCGCGGTTCTCGACGACCACCTGCTGCCCAAGGGCCGGGCCGAGTTTTCCGGCGATCGCGCGGGAGGTGTAGTCTGCGCCGCCCCCGGGGGCGGCCGGGCTGATCCAGCGGATCGGCTTGGACGGCCAGGTTTGAGCGAACGAAACCGTTGTCATCAACACCAACGTCGTTCCCGCCAGCAATACGCGCATCGTATTCATACTGATCACCTCGGCAGATAGTCGCACCGAAGTTTACTGCAACGGCGCGAACTGCTCACCTTGCACCACAATCGGGCGGGCGAGCACAGAAAGAGTGCTTGATCGTCGTGCCGCCCTCGTTCCTCATCCTTGCCGAGCTGCGGCGGCTCTGCGCTTCAGGGCGGCCTGCTTGCGCGCCTTGCCCAGATTCCACGCCGGTATCGCAGCCAGCAGAAAGACGATCGCGATCATCAGAAAGCCGTCGCTGAAGCCGCGTGCAACCGCCTGAGCCTCGATCACCTCGCCGAGGAAGTGTAGTGCGCCCGGCCCGCGGACGTTCTCCGAGACGCCGGCTTCGGCCAGCAGGCCTTCGACGTCGGAGAGCAGTTCGCGACTCGTCGCGTTGCTGAAACTCTGCGTGGCCGCCATGGCTTCGGCGTGGAACTGCGTACGCTGCTCGACCACGACCACCAGAGCGGTCACGCCGCAGGCGCCTCCCAGCTGGCGCATGAAGTTGATGGTGCCCGAGCCTCTGTGCAACTGCTCCGGCGTGAGCGAGCGCAGTGCCGAGGCGCTGAGCGAGGGCAGGATGAGCGCCATGCCGCAGCGGGCGACGATGATCATGAGCGCGAAGGCGAGGAAGGTGGTGTTCGCATCGGTCCCGCTCATGAGGTAGTTGCCCAGCGCGAACATGACCAGGCCGCAGATCACCATCAAGTGCGGCGGCAAGGTGTCGGCCACCCGGCCGAAGATCGACGTGCCCGAGATCACCAGCATGCCCGCGGGGACCAACAGCAGGCCGGACAGGAAAGGCGTGAACCCCTGGACCTGCTGCACGTTGACCGGGATCAGGTAGTTGGATGCGAAATTGCCCAGGCCGAACACGAATGCGACGATGACGGCCGAGGAGAACTGCGGGATCTTGAAGAGGGAAAAGTCGAGCAGCGGCGTGGCCGAGCGCAATTGCAGCCAGACGAAGGCGATGGCGCAGGCAAGGCCCATCACCGTCATCAGCACGATCGCATTCGAGTCCCAGCCGAAGCGCTGCCCGTTCGCGCCTGCGGCGAGGAGGCTCATGAGTGCGCCGACCAGCAGAGAGTAGCCGAGCCAGTCGAACTTCGGCGGCGGGGAGGCGTCTTCCTTGCCCGGCAGGTAGAGCATGCCGAGAAAGAGCGCGACGACGCAGACGGGAATCGGCACTAGAAAGATTTCGCGCCAGCCCAAGGTATCGATGACCATGCCGCCGATCATCGGTCCGAGCATGGGCGCGATCTGGATGCCCATGCCGTGAATCGCCATGGCTTGGCCGCGTCGCTCGGGTGGGAATTGCGTGAAGATGAGCGTCATGATCATGGGCTGTACGACGCCGGCAGAGAACCCCTGCATCACGCGGCCGGCGATCACCATCTCGATGTTGGTGGCGAAGTACACGACCGCCGTGCCGGCGAAGAACACCACGTTGACGACGACGAATGCGCCGCGGATCCCGAGGGCACGCGCGAACCAGGCGCTGAGCAACTGGCTGGCGACCATGGTCGCGATGAAACCGGTCGCCAGCCACTGCGCCTGATCCTGGCCGACGCCGAAAGCGCCCATGACGGTCGGCACGGCCACGTTGGCGATCGTCGCCGAGAGGACCATCGCGATGGCCCCGGCCATGCCGGCGATCGTGACGAGCCATTTGTTGACAGGAGAGGCGGCGGCGGTTGGCAATGAGCTAAAAACGTTTGAATGACGGCTAGGAGCAGGCCGAGGATGGCGTCCGCGCGCTGTCGGGCGAACGAAGGTGCAGTGCAGCGAACGATTTTAGCGCGGAGAGCCGTCGCTGCGCAGATTTAGCGCGTCGGCGCAGGCGGACTCGTGCGGGGCGAGACGACGGCTGTCGAGTGGTCCGACGCCATGACGTCTGCGCTGGGGCGTTTCCTTCTCACCTCTAAGATTCGGCGATACCCAGTTCCTTGCACAGCCGGGCGACGGTCGCCTTCACCATCGCCAGTTCGCTCGTGAGCGCAGCGACGTTGGCGCGCAAGGCTTCGATCTCGCCGAGACTCGCACTTTGCGGCGCCGAGGATGCGGTCGACGCGACATGCGCTTTCTCCACGATCGCGGGCGGCCCCGAAAGCAGATGTGCCCACCGTGGCTCTCGCGAGCCGGCTTGGCGCGCCAGTTCCACCACGAGCGCGCTCTCGGGTCGCTCGGCAAGCTCTCGGAGAAACGCATCGACGGAGGAGATGTCGGCGAAGCGATGCAGACGCTCCGAGTTGATCCGCAGTTCGCCCACCGTTTGCGGGCCGCGCAACATCAGCACGGCAAGCAGTGCCGCCGACTGCGGCGGCACGTTCAGCACGCGTCCGAAGTTGTGCGCATAACGCATGGCACGCCCCCCGCTGGTTTCGATCACGAGCGACAGGCGCTTGAGGTTGTCCACCGTGGCCTGCACCTCGGCGTCGGTCGCATCGAGCACCGGATCGCGGCTCGATTTCTGATTGCAGCCGGCGGTCAGCGCGAGCAGGGTAAGCGGATAGGTGTCGGGCACCGTGTGCTGCTTCTCGATCAGCACGCCGAGGACACGGGTTTCTAGCAGGGACAAGACGGGCAGTGTCATGGCAGATGGCCTTCGAAACGAGCTTTCGTGCCGCCGATGTTAGCGGCTTTCGCCTTGGGCGCAGTGGCGTAAACGGGCCGACCGTGCAGCCGATTTTCTGTAGCGACGAAGCGCGCAAAAACTCGCCAGGCGCGAGCGGCGCAAATGATCACCGGCCCTGGCGGTTGCGCAGGACCGGTGCGGAAGTGGCGCCTGGCTTGGGGCCAGGCGCCGGCACTACGGACGCGTCAGGCGATCGCACCACTGGCGCGCAGCTCCTGCATCTGCGCATCGGTGTAACCGAAGCTGCGCAGAATCTCGTCGGTATGCTCGCCGGCATCCGGGGTGGGTCGGCGGATCTTCCTCGCCGTATCGTGCATGTTGATCGGCGATGCGACGATCTTGAAGTCGCCCCGCACCGGATGCGAGGCCGGTGCGGCCATCCCGAGATGCTGGACCTGCGGGTCGGCGAAGGTCTGGTCGATGGTGTAGATCGGCCCGCAAGGCACGCCGGCTTCTTCGAACAGTTCCACCCAGTGCGTCGACGACTTGTGCTGCGTGATTTCGCTGATCGCATCGTTGACCGCCTTGCGGTCCTGGGTGCGCTTCTGGCGCGTGCTCCACTCCGGCTTCTCCTTCCACTCCGGGTGGCCGATGGCATCGCAGAAGCGCTGCCAGGGGCGCTCGCCCGCCGCCGCGATGTTGATGTGGCCGTCGCTGGTGGGAAAGACGCCAGTCGGTGTGCCGGTCGGATGATCGTTGCCCGCCTGCTTGGCCACTTCGCCCTTCATGAGCCAGCGCGAGGCCTGGAAGTCGAGCATGAAGATGGTCGATTCGAGCAGGCTGGTATGCACCCACCGGCCCACGCCGGTGCGAGTGCGGTCGAACAGCGCCATCATGATCGCGAGCGCGAGCAGATTGCCCGAGGTGAGATCGGCGATCGCGATGCCGACCCGGACCGGACCCTGGCCGGGCAAACCGGTGACCGACATCAATCCGCCCATGCCTTGCACGATCTGATCGACGCCGGCGCGCTTGCCGTACGGGCCGGTCTGGCCGAACCCGCTGATGCTGCCGTACACGATGCGCGGATTGACTTTGCGCACGTCGTCGTAAGAGACGCCGAGCCGGTGCTTTACTTCGGCCCGCATGTTCTCCACGATGACATCGGCTTTCTCGACCATCTTCATGAAGACGGCGCGGCCGGCATCGGATTTCAGGTTGATGTGCATCGCACGCTTGTTCCGGTGCAGGTTCTGGAAATCGAAGCCGTCGCGGCGTCCGATTTCGTCCTCGCCTTGGGAGGGCGGCTCGATGCGGATGACGTTCGCCCCCCAGTCGGCGAGATGGCGAACGCACGTCGGGCCCGCCCGCGCCAGCGTCAGATCGAGTACCGTCACGCCGGAAAGGGGAAGATGGGCGTCGCCGCCGGTATTCTGAGTGTTGTTTGTCATGTGACCTCCGAAGTAAGTGTTGTGAGGCTGTTGAGGCACGGCACCTTCGGGCGAGGGGGCGTTTGAAGCGCTTCTCGCTCGATGAATCTTGCTCGTCGCGACCCGGGGGGGCGGGGCTTGTCGATAGGGATCAGTCCTCGGCGACGACCTTGTTGCGCAGCGTGCCGATGCCGGTGATGTCGATTTCGCACACATCGCCCGGCTTCATGTTCTGCGGCGAGCCGTCGGTGCCCATCCACATGACATCACCCGGATAAAGTGTGCAGTACTTGCTGACCTCGGCGATGTACGTCTCGACGTCGTGGATCATGTCGGCCGTGGCGAAGCGATCGACCTCCTTCCCGTTCAGGCGGATGACGGTGGTCATCTTGCGGTAGTCGAGGTCGGTGACGATCCATGGTCCCATGGGCTTGAACGTGTCCGAGTTCTTCGCTCGCCACATCGTGCGATCGCCGCGCTGCCAGGTGCGCTCGCTCACGTCGTTGCCGATGGTCCAGCCGAAGACATGATCGAGCGCCTTGTCCTGTGCAATGTGCTTGCCCTGCTTGCCGATGATCGCAACCAGTTCGCCCTCGTATTGGAACATCTCGCCCGCGTCCCTGGGCTTGACGATGGGATCCTCGTGCGCGCAAAGCGCGTTGTTCGTGCGGTAGCCGATGTCGGGCCTTTCCGGGAACACCGGCTCGACACCCCGGCGCTTGGCCGAGGCGATGATGTGCTCGCGATAATTGATGCCCACGCAATAGAACGTCGGCGGCACCACCGGAACGAGCAGCTTCACCGAAGCGAGCGGATGCTTCGTCGAGGACAACCGATGGGCACCCCAGGGCGTGCCGTCGACGGCGACGACATCGTCTCCTTCGATCTTGCCATAGGCAACTTGGTCGCCCGCCTGGAAGCGACACCATTTCGTAGTCATGTTCCATCCTCCTTTGGTCTGTCGTCGATCCGCAAGGGCCACGGCGCCTTACTCAGGCTTGATCCCTGCGGTGCTCACGATCTTCGCGATCTTCGCCACTTCGGCACGGAAGAAGACACCGAACTCTTCGCTGCCCAGAGGCGCGGGTTCCATTCCGGCCGCCAGCAACCTGTCGCGCACCTCCTTGGTTTGAAGAATGCGCACGCTCTCCGAGCTGAGTTTCGCCAGGATGTCGCGCGGCATGCCGGCCGGTCCGAACGAACCGAACCAGACATCGTTCGCGAAACCCGGCACGCCCGCCTCGGCAACGGTCGGAATGTCGGGCTCGGCGATCGAGCGTTGTGCGCCGACGACTGCGAGCGTGCGCAACTTTCCGCTGCGCGCGTGCGGCATCGCGGAGGTCAGGCTGGCCGCGCTCACGGACACGCGCCCGCCGATCAGGTCGAGCATGCTCGGTGCCGTGCCCTTGTACGGAACGTGCACGATCTTGGTGCCGGCCATCGAGTTGAACAGTTCGAGCGTCAGGTGCTGGGGGCCGCCGACGCCCGAGGTGCTGAACAGCAGTTCGCCGGGGCGAGCCTTGGCGAAGGCGATCAATTCCTTGATCGACTTCACCGGCACCGAGGGGTGAACCACGATGACGTTGTGGGCCACCACATAGCGCGCGATCGGGACGAAGCTCTTGTGGACATCAAAGGGAAGCTGCTTGTAGAACGATGGGCTGATCGCGTGGCCGAGCGAAGTCACCAACAGCGTGTACCCGTCGGGCGGGGCCTTGGCGACCAGATCGGCGCCGATCGTGCCGCCTGCGCCGGGCCGGTTCTCGGCGACGACTTGCTGCCCCCAGGCCTCGGTCAATTTCTGGCCCACCAGGCGGCCGCTGGTGTCGACGCCGCCCCCGGGTGCGAGCGCGATGACCATGCGCAGCGGGCGACTGGGGAAATTCGCCGCCGTGCTCTGCGCGACCGCGTCCGCCAACATGCCGCCCATCATTGCGATCACGCCCAGGGGCGCATAGATGCTTCTGGTCATCGTTCGGTTCTCCTGATCAGTCGAGGCTGGCGCATTGCGCCATCGTGATTCCGGCGTCAGGATAGGCTATCCCCCCGGCCGTTCGCAACGTGCGCGTCCTTCGTGCCGCTTCGCGCCAGCTTCACGGCGGCGCAGTCTCGTCGCAGACTCGAGTGCTAACATGCGGACTCCCCTCTTTGCCCATGGACCAGCCATCGTGCGCATCACGCTGATCGAGAATTTTCGTGCGGTGTTCTATACGCCTTTCTATGCCGCGCTGTCGCGCCATGCTTACGAGGCCGAGGGTCTCGATGTCGAGATTCGCATGTCGCCCGATCCCTCGAAGACCCTGCAGCAGCTCGGTGCCGACGCCGTGTCGTGGGGCGGCCCGATGCGCCTCTTGTTCAACCACGATCGCGACCCGAACAGCCAGGCGGTCGCATTCTGCGAGGCGATCGGGCGCGATCCGTTCTATGTCATGGGCCGTGTGCCGAATGCGGGCTACCACCCTCGAGACCTCATTGGCCGACGCGTGGCGGTGGTCAGCGAGGTGCCGACACCCTGGATCTGTCTGCAGCAGGATGTGCGGCTCGCCGGCGAGGATCCGGCGCGGATCGAATTGGCGGCATCCGGGACCATGGCCGAAAATGCCGCGCGCTTGCGCAGCGGCGAACTGGACGTGATTCAGGTGTTCGAGCCCTACGCAAGACAGCTGCTCGACGATGGCGCGGGCCACATCTGGTATGCGGCCGCGACTCGAGGGCCCTCGACCTACACGACGCTCAATACTACTCGCGGGTTCATCGAGCGCCATCCCGATACCGTCCTTCGCATGACCCGGGCGATGTTTCGCACGCTGCAATGGATGGACGCCAATGACGGCGCAACCGTGGCCAAGACCGTGGCCGGATGGTTTCCGGATTTGCCCGAGGCGACCCTGGCGGCGTGCTGCACCGACTACAAGGCCCGAGGCGTATGGAACAGCTCGCCGGTCATGAAGCGCGAGGGCTTCGACTGGCTGCGCGACGCCATGCAGGCGAGCGGCGACATCGGTCGGCGCATCCCGTTCGAGGAGTGCGTCGACATGCGCTATGCGCAGCAGGTGGTGGCCGAGGAGGGGGCGGCGGGCAAGCCTTCGTCGTAGCCCGTCGCTTCGCTGCGCCGAAGGGGTGGGCCAGCGTTCTGGCGCTCGGGGCCGGGCCTGCCCCGAGCGCGCCCAGCAAGGACGGCGCGGCGCCTGCTCAGGTGGGACCGGGAGGCGGCTACTCCGCCTTGATGTCGGCTTCCTTCACGACCCGCGCCCAACGTTTCACTTCGGAGGCGATCGCCTCGCGGAACTCGTCGGGACTGCTCGCGATGATCTCCAGGCCGAGCGCGGCGAATCGATCCTGGTTCGCGGGATCGCGCAAGACGCGTCGAACATCGGTGGACAAGCGCTCGACGACGGGCTTGGGCGTGCCGCGCGTGGCGAGGATGCCTTGCCAGTCGCGCACGATGAGGTTCGGGACGCCGGCTTCGGCCATCGTCGGCACGTCGGGCAACTGGGTCGAACGTTCCTTCGAAGAGACGGCCAGCGCCCGCAACCGGTTGTTCTTGATGAATCCGATGGAGGAAGTCATCGAGGCGAAACTCAGCGAGACGTTGCCGCCCAGCAAGTCGGCGATGGCCGGGCCTCCGCCCTTATAAGGCACGTGCGTCATCTTGATGCCCGTGGTCAGGCCGAAGAACTCGCCGACCAGATGCGGCGCGCCGCCGATGCCGGAAGAGGCGAAAGTCAGTTCGCGCGGCTTGGCCTTTGCCGCGGCGATGACGTCCTTCACCGAGGTGATCGGAGACTTCACGTTGACCACGAGGACGTTGCCCACGGCAGCCGTCATGCTGACGGGTTCGAAGTCGCGCAGGACGTCGAAGGGAAGCTTGATCAAGCTCGGATTGACCGAGAAGCGCAGCGACACCAGCACCAGCGTATGGCCGTCGGGATTGGCGCGAGCGACCAGCTCCGTGCCGATGATTTCACCGCCGCCCGGACGATTGTCCACCAATACCTGCTGGCCCCACGCCTCCGAGAGCCGCTGGCCCAGGATACGGGCCATGCCATCGCTGCTGCCTCCCGGTGGAACAGGAACGACGAGCCGCACGTTGCGGCTAGGGAATTGCGCCGAGGTTTGTGCCTGCACGAGGGCGCTGGCTGCAACGATGGGCAGCACCCAGAGGGTGCGCAGAGGTCTGGAGGCGGTCATGCGCGTAATTCCATTCGAAACGGAGGAAAATGGCATTCAAGTATAGGCCATGCAGCACGAGATCATCGCACCTTGACGTTCGCCGCCTCGATGACCTTGGTGTAGTTGGCGAACTCGGACTTGATGAACGCCGCGAATTGGTCGGGACCGGAAACGAAGGGCTGCACACCTTGCGCAGCGAGCCGATCCTTGAAGGCGGGTGTTCCCTGGATCTTGAGGATTTCACCGGCGAGCCTGTGCACGACGACCTGGGGCGTTCGGCCGGGCGCGACCACACCGAACCAGTTCCTCGCGTTGTAACCGGGGAGTCCGGCTTCCGCGAACGTCGGTACGTTCGGCAAGCTCGTCAATCGTTCCGACCCGCCCACGCCCAAGGCCTTGAGCTTGCCGCTCTTGATGTGAGGCAGCACGGTAATGGCGTTGTTGAACGCCAGCGAGACCTCGCCGCCGATCAGCGCCGTCATGCCCGGACCGCCGCCCCGGTAGGGAATCGCCTTGATCCGGGTGCCGGCCAACACGTTGAATAGTTCCAGTGCCAGATGATTGGTGCCGCCGATGTTGGACACCGCCGCCTTGAAGTAGCTCGGCTTGGCTTTTGCCATCGCGATAAACGCCTTCAGATCGGGCGCGGCGACCGCAGCGTTGAGTACCAGAATGTAGTCCGTACTCACCAGCGTGGCGACGGGGACGAATTCGTTGATGAATGCGTCATAGACCTGGTTTGGGTGGAGGATCGGCCGGATCACGTGCGAGGCGGTCGCGAGCGCAATCGTATGGCCGTCGGGAGAGGCGCGCTGCAAAGCTTCCGCAGCGATCACGCCGTCGCCGCCGGCGCGATTGTCGACGACCACCTGCTGCCCCCAAGACGCGGTGAGGCCATCGCCGATCAGTCGGGCGACATAGCTGGTGCTGCCGCCGGGCGCATTGCCGACGATGAAGCGTATCGGGCGATTCGGATAGGTCGCTTGGGCGACCGCGGTTTCCGCGGCGAACAGCAGTGCCAATGCAGTGAGCACGTGCCTGGCGTGCAAGGATGATTTCATCGGGGCCTCCTCCCGCGTGATGCTCCATGTTAGCCCGATTGGAGACCCGGGGCGTATCCGGCTGGCGCGTTTGCGCTGATGCGACTTGGCCTACTACAGCGGCTTGAGGCCGATCGCCTCGATCAGCTTGGCCAGTCGCACGGTCTCCGTGCGCACGTGTTCGCCGAACTGTTGCGGGGTGCCTCCGATAGGCGTCCGGCCTTGGGAGGCGATGGTCTTCAGCAGTTCCGCTGACGCCAACGCCTTGTTCGCTTCGACATTCAACCGGGTCACGATATCGTGCGGTACACCGGCTGGCACCGCGATGCCGGCCCATCCGCCGAATTGGTAGCCGGGCAGCCCGGATTCGTCGAGGGTTGGCAGTTCGGGGATGGCTGGCGAGCGTCGCAGCGAGGTGACGGCGAGGCCGCGGAATCGCCCCGCATGGACCATAGGCAGCATGGGCGCCATGTTGTCGCACAAGATGTCGATCTGTCCGGCGACGAGTTCGCCCAAGGCTTGCGGCGTGCCCCTGTAGGGAACGTGATTTATGGCGACGCCCGTGATGATCTTGAACAGTTCCATCGACAGGTGCGGAGTCGCGCCCGCGCCGGAACTGCCGAACGTCAATCGGCCGGGATGGGCGCGCGCGTGCTGGATCAGTTCAGTGACGGAGCCCACCGGCAGTGAATTCGACACTGCGAGCAGATTCACGCTGGTGAGGTACAGCATCACCGGCTGAAAATCTTTGGAGAAATCGTACGGGAGCCTCGTGTAGAGACTGGGATTCGAAGCTACCAGATTGGAGACGTAGGCGAAGGTGTAGCCGTCAGGCGTGGCGCGGGCCAGTGCTTCGTAGCCCAGAATGCCGCTTGCACCGGGGAGATTCTCGACCACGATGTGCTGGCGCAACTGCTTGCCGAGTTCGCGCGCGAGCGCGCGGGCATTGGCATCCGGACCGCCGCCGGCTGCAGACGGCACGATCAAACGCAGCGATTTGACGGGATACGCCTGCGAGTACGCGCTGCCGTGAACGCACAACAGAATTTCGATGGCAACGAGCCACCACAGCTTGGCCATCGGGGGTTCCCCTCAGCGCAGCATGCAGACTTATGCAAATGTCCTCCGAATTGGCCGGAGCGTCAACACCAGGCGGGTACTTCGGCGAAAAAAATCCATCGTCGCCTGTTGATCCATTGTATGGACTGACGATCCGACGAATCGCATTACGCCTGCTGTTGATGGGGTGGGCGCTTTGCGCGCTCGCAGGGGGGCGACGATGTCATATCTCTTCCATCTGGAAGTCAGTCTTGCTGGCGGCACAGTCCGGGCAGTTCCAGGTATCGGGCACGTCCGACCAGTGCGTTCCCGGTGCGATACCTTCTTCCGGCATGCCCTTGGTCTCGTCGTAGACGAACGCGCACAGCACGCAGCGCCACGTCTTGTAGCACTTATCGCTGCGCGCGGACGCGACGGCGATCGGCGCATCGTACCGCGGAAAATGAAGAACGAGGGCATCGAGCCCTTCGGCACCGGCCTTGATCGACAGGCAAGGCTCGTCGGGCGCGATGTAGCCGATCGCGAGCGCGCGCCGTGTCTTGCCCTCGTGTTCAAGGCTGCCTCGTAGGGCCACCAGATACTGGCCCCCCGTGCCGCTCGGGTCCGGCAGTGCCGTTGTCGTGTTCGGCTTCATCCGTAGCGCGTAGGCGGCAAGTCCGCGCTCGTCCCTGATGCCGGGCAGCGGGTTGAGGCAGGCGTCGCCGGCCGGTTCCATGAACTCGGCGAGCTCGGAGATCTGCCAGGGATTGCGGCCGACGGCCTGCTCGAGTTTTTCGCGCTGCTCGGGAATGAACTGCGCGCCTTCGCCATCCCGCCGGGCACGGAGCGTCATCCAGGCGATCCCTTGTTCGTTGGCCGTGATCGGGCCGTAGGGCGTCAGGGCGCGCGAGAAGTGGACGGTGCAGGGCTGCACGGCATGCTTGCCCAGCGTGCCGCCGCCACTTGTGATCACTTGGAATTGATCCACATCATGGAAGTGCGTGCGCAGATGCCGATGTGGTGTGTTCTCTACCAGGAACGCTTGCGGCAGGCGCGTGCCCTTGGGCGGCTGCATGAAGCTCGTGTCCCAGCGCGTGCCCCCCTTGACTTCATGGGGGATGCGCGTCTGAGTCAATGCTTCATAGGCGATGACGGTGGCCACGACGATCTCCTCTGCGAACCGGATGGATGCGATGTCCATGCGTGGGGAGGGGTGAAGCCCGCAAGGCGTTCAGACCTCCGTGGATCAGTATGCGCGACGCAGCCCGTCGCAACCGCATCATGACAGCGCTTGCACGTTACTATTGCACATTCCGCAGCGCGCGGGTGAACATCGCAGCCGAACATCGTCTCCACGGATTGCAGAACATCAATGACTGCCACCACAGCCACTACCGCGGGCATGCTGAGCCCTTATCGTGTCCTCGACCTGACCGACGAGCGAGGGCTGCTGTGCGGCCGGATCCTCGGGGATCTGGGCGCCGACGTGATTCAAATCGAGCCGCCCGGCGGCAGCACGGCGCGCCGCCTCGCGCCCTTCTATCGCGACGAGCCGACGGCCGAGAACAGTCTCTACTGGTGGGCATACGCGGCCAACAAGCGCGGCATCACGCTCGATGTCGCCTGTGCCGACGGGCAAGCGCTACTGAAGCGTCTGGTCGCCTCGGCGCACTTCCTGATCGAGTCGGGGCGTCCTGGCGAAATGGCGGCCATGGGCTTGAGCTACGAGACGCTGGCGAAGATCAATCCCCAGCTCATCGTGGTGTCGATCACGCCCTTCGGCCAGACCGGTCCCTATGCCGACTATCTCGCCTCGGATCTGGTCGGGATGGGCATGGGAGGCTTCATGTACGTCACCGGCGAGCCGGATCGCGCGCCGATGCGCGTCGGCTTTCCGCATTTCTACCTGCACGGCTCGGCGGCCGGAGCGGCGGGCGCGATGCTCGCGCACTCGCAGCGTGTGCTGACTGGCGAAGGTCAGCACATCGACGTGTCGTGCCAGGAGTCGGTGGCCCGGGCCCTGGCGAATTCGCTCGCAGGCTACGTCGTCGAGGGCGCGGTGATCATGCGCCAAGGCTCGTACCGCCAGACCGGCGCCGATGCCTACATGCGCATCACCTGGCCATGCAAGGACGGCTTCGTCAATTTTCAATTCTCGGGCGGCTCCTCGTCGGGGCAGAGCGTCAACAACTTCGTGCGCTGGATGGCCGACGAAGGCATGCCCGACGAATACATGCTGAGCCTCGATTTCAAGGCCATGGGCTACGGCGCGGTCAACAAGGAAACGATGGACCGCATCGTGCCGCCGGTCTCCCGGTTCATCAGGGAGCGCACCAAGCAGCAGCTCTTCGACGGCGCGATCGAGCGGCGCATCCTGCTCTTTCCGGTGGCCACGCTGGCGGACATCCGCGAAAACACGCAGCTCGAAGCGCGGCAGTTCTTCCGCACAGAGCGCTCCCCCGAGTTCGATGCCGATCTCACGCTGCTCGGGCCGTTCGCGCGCGCGAGCGCCACGCCGCTCAAGGGTGGCAGCATGCCGCCTCGCGTGGGCCAGCACAACGCCGAGATCTACGTGCGGGAACTCGGATTGACCCCTAGCGACCTCGTCGGCCTGGCCGGCGCGGGCGTGATCTGAAGAGACCACTCATGAAGCGCCCTCTGGAGAATCTCAAGGTACTGGACTTCTGCTGGGTCGTCGCAGGTCCGATGACGACTGGATATCTCGCCGAGTATGGTGCGACGGTCGTTCGGGTCGAGTCGCGCCGGCGGCCGGATCCGCTGACGACATCGCCGCCGTCACGCGGCAAGGACGGCGTGCGCAGCGGCTATTACGCCAACTACAGCGCGAACAAGTATGCGCTGGGGCTCAACCTCGGCGATCCCAGGGCCATCGCGATCGTCAAGCGCATGGTCGAATGGGCGGATCTCGTCAGCGAGAATTTCACGCCCGGCACGATGGAGCGGCTGGGGCTGGGGTACGACGAGCTGCGCAAGATCAAGCCCGACCTGGTGATGTTCAGCAGTTCCATGCTCGGTCGCGGCGGGGCGCTCTCCAAGCTGCCCGGTTTCGGCGCGGTGCTCTCGTCCTTGAGCGGCATGACGGCCATCACCGGCTGGGCCGATGGCGATCCGACCAATCCTTACGGCGCGTATACCGATTTCATCGCGCCTCGCTTCGGCTGTGCCGCGATGCTCGCCGCGCTCGACCATCGGCGCCGCACCGGCGAAGGCCAGCACATCGACATGTCGCAGCTCGAATCGGCGCTGCAGTTCATCGCGCCGCTCGTGCTCGACTACGCCAACAACGGGCGCGAAGGCCGGCGCACCGGCAACCGCCACGAAGCCGCTGCCCCTCATGGAGCCTTTCCTTGCAAGGGCGAGGATCGCTGGGTGACGATTACCTGCATGAACGACGCTCAGTGGCTCGCGCTTCGCGGCGCGCTCGGCGACCCTGCGTGGATGCAGGAGGCGCGCTTCCAGACCTTGCTCGGACGCAAGCACGACGAAGACGAGCTCGAAGCCAGGCTTGCCGAGATCACCCAAAGCTGGGAGCCCGAGGCGCTCATGCACGCCCTGCAGGCGGCAGGCGTGCCAGCGGGTCTGGTGCTGTCGAACAAGGGCGTGATCGAGGATCCGCAGCTCGGGCACCGCGGTCATTTCGTCTACTACGACAAGCCCCAGATCGGCCGCCACCCGGTGCAGCGTTCGGAGTTCCGGCTGTCGAAGGCGGAGGCTGCGAAGAACTGGCCCACGCCCTTCATCGGCGAGCACACGCGCCATGTGTGCCGCGAGATCCTCGGCATGAGCGAAGCCGAGATCGATCCGCTGATCGCCGATGGGGTGCTCGAGGTGCCCGATGCGGCGCTGCTGGCCGGCGGTTGAGGAGGCTGCGGCGCGCGTGCCGGGCTCGAGCAAGCGGCGGGCCAAGCGAGGTCACCAATGATCTTGCCGCTAAGCTCGAACTTCGATATACGCGCGATCGGATGGCCGCCCGCGACGCCGATTGCGTTCGGATTCGAACGTCGTTTCGCAGTCGACGGACGCTGGGCGTCGCGGATTTCGTCGAAAGCGCGAGAATGCTCCCGATCGCCCGCGCATGCGCGCGGAACCAGTGACCGAGGAGAGCACCTAAAGAGACATGACGACTATCCCGATGTCACTGATTCGTTTTCTGGCTGCGTTCATCCTGCTGGTAGCTTGGAGTTCAGCAATGGCCATCGAAGAACCCCGCTACTCGGTGGTCCGCAGCTACGATGTGTTCGAGGTGCGCCGCTACGAAGGCTATCTGGTGGCCGAAACGACCGTGCGCGCCAGCGCCGACGGGGCTGCCAATCAGGGCTTTCGCATCTTGGCCGACTACATATTCGGCGGCAACAAAGGGGCTCGCAAGATCGAGATGACTGCTCCCGTCGCACAGGCTTCCACCAAGATCGCCATGACGGCTCCGGTGGCGCAGAGCGCGAGCGGGGATGCTTTCGTCATTGAGTTCGCCATGCCTTCGCAATGGACGCTGGAAACCCTTCCGGAACCGCTGGATGCGAGAGTTCGCCTCCGGGCTGTGCCAGCCCGAACGTTGGCCGTCATCCGCTACTCGGGAACGTGGTCGCAGAGCCGCTACGAGGAACATCTGAAGAAGTTGCAGGACGCACTCGTCCAAGCCGGCTTGCGTTGGCAGGGCGAGCCGGTGTGGGCGCGATTCGATCCGCCCTGGAAGCCTTGGTTCATGCGCCGCAACGAGATCTGGCTCGCACTCGACTGACGGTCGCATCGCATCGTCTTGGCGGCGGGGTAGGCGAGTTCGACCCATTGCGGTGGGTTCATTGTGCACCGTCTCTGCCGATGTCGCAGCCTGACAAGGCTGCCTGACGCGAGAAGGAGTTTCGCTGCCACTCGAAGGCTGTCGCCTTGCATGTGGGCGCTCGGGCGAGACATTCATCGCGCCTGCGATAGCCCGCTGTCGGCTCTCCTGCCCGGAGCATTTCCGGCAACCGGCAATTCGTAGCGATCGGTCGGCTGCCGAGCAATAGGCGTTCGAGGAGCCTCAGATCGATTGATCTGAATCAGCATGCGACCCGGCCATGGGTGCTAGAAATGAATTGATATCGAAACACTATCCATGTCACGCCATGTCACCGTTTGGGCTGGGAGCAAGAATGTCCACTGAAATTCAAAAGTCGCGCCATGTCTCGCATGCCTCGAAACTGCGTTGGATCCTTGCTGTGGCGGTGTTCGGTCTGAGCGCTGGTGCGTTGGCGCAGCCTGTGTCATTCGGCACAGGCTGTACGTTCTCCGGTAACACCCTAGCCCAGGGTGGACCCGTCGGCGCCATCCTCGGCAACGACAGGTCGTTCACCGGGACTACTTGCAGCGGCGGAACCGCCGAGTCTCGCGGCACGGTCTATGGTGCCCGTTGGACCGGCGACGACTACTTCGATTACAGCTTCGCTCAGCGCGCGCTGACCGATGCGGGCGCGACCGCCGGGTTCGGCACGCTACGCGCCTCTTCGCACTCGGCGGCCCAATCTTCGCCCAAGGAATGGTGGTACACCGACAACACCGGCGAGTCGCGGGTGATCGTCAACGAGTACTTGGCCTACGGGACGTCCTCGGCCACAGCCAGTTGGTACGACCGGCTGGTGGTGGACCAGGGCACAGCGCCCTACGGTCCCATCGTCCTGCGCTATACGCTTCAGCTAAGCGGCAGCGAAGGCATCACGTTGGAAGCCGCAGGCAAGGCCGATATCCATGCGCGCTTCATCGTCGACGACGATCGCAACATCAGCGACCGGACGATCAGCCTGGACGCGCCCGGCACGTATTCGTTCACCGCAGGCTACTTCCCCGGGACCGAAATCAAGCTCTACGGCGACCTCACGGCGACCACCGAGGTACGCGCGGGCGGGCGCTACCTCAGTGGCTCGGGCGGCTGGATCGTCGGCAATTACATCGCGGAAGCCGAGGCCACCGCGAACGCTTCCAATACGGCGGGCTTCCAGATCGAGGTGCTGACCGTCGGGGCCGGATACAGCACAGACAGCGGGCGAACGTACATCACGATGGTGCCCGAGCCTTCGAGCGTGGCAATGTTCGGCTTCGGTGGCGCATTGGTGCTGCTGGCGGCAATGCGGCGGCGGGCCGCCTAGAAAGCGCTATCGCTGCCTATGCTGCTCGCCCGCCCGGAACGCCGGCGGGCGCGTCCCTCTTCGGTCCCTGCGTACATCGCGCAGCGTCGCCTGCCGGAGGATCCGGGTGAAGTCGCTGGAGCTTGGCGGGGCGGTTGTTGGCCGTCACTCTACCCAGCTTCCACGCACCTTCTCCACTTCCAGAGCCAGTGCGCGATGAATAGAGGTGAATTCCGCATCGTTGGATGCCGCGTAGAACTGCGCCCAGCCATCATCGACGAGGTAGCGAATTCTCGCGTAGTTCCTCCGCCGATTGAGGTGGAGTTCAGGCACCTTGGTTTGGCTGATTGCTGCAGTCAGAGCACCGCTGATAAGCGGCAAAACGATCGCTAGGACCCAGAGGAGGTTCTGAGATGTAGCGAGAGCGGTCTTGAGGCTTTCGTTGCCCAACATCGCTGAAGCAACGGAGCCAGCAAGGGCAACCACCAAGGACATGATCTGCAGAGCACGCCAGGTAAAGAAATTGAATTTTGTTCCGCCTGCCGCCGCTGGCGCTTCGACTCGTTCTATTTCCGCGATGTATGCGGCAAGTGCGTCCTTGGGCGTGGCTGCCTTCGGCAGGCTTTGCGGTTCAGTCACGTTCACTCCTCATTTTTTGGCTACGACCGATACTATCTGGCGGTTGAAACTCGCACCGCTATCACGATGGACGGTGCGCTTCGAAGCCCGGTGTGGTAGAGCACGATGCGTGCGCTTGGGGTGCAAGTGAGGCGCGCTCCATGATGCCCATTGCGTAGTGATCGACGTCGATCAATGGAAGAAGGCCGCGCTTCTAGACGGCATCGGTCCCGTGCTCACTCCCTCGGACGTCTCGCGCCGCTAGAACGCATTGCATCGCATGCCGAACGTCATTGCCGGATTCAGCGCCGACGCCCAACGTGTTGCCACCAATTCGTCGCCGCCGTCCTCGACGGTATCGTGGACGGTCGTCTTGCGACGGTTTTTGGCGTATCTGGCCGCACAGCCCACTGCGAACGTTCCCCAGTGGAGACGCTGAAGGCACTCGGCGCCGCAAGGTCGTCGGTAAAGAACGGTTATTAATGGATATCGCGCTTGGACCGCTATCATTGCGGTTTGAGCCTGGTCGTGCTGTCGTGATCGACATGTGCCAGCGCACCATCCTGTTGCTTGCGATCCTGGGGAGGAGCCCTTGAGCGGACACGCTGTACCGTCTATGCGCCGTCCAGGCGGCTGGCGTACTGCCATGGTCTGGGTGATCGTCATCGTTCTGACCGGGATACTTCTCGCGTATCTGCAGGGGGCGGCTGCGATCGAGGCGTCCGTCCAAAGCTACGGGCATCAATTGCTCGTCGTGCTGCCGCGCATGGCGGCGGCGCTCCTGATCAGCGGCTTCATCCAGGTGCTGGTTCCGCATGATCTGGTCGAGCGTTGGCTCGGGCAAAGCTCGGGGATCAAGGGGCTGTTCGTTGCGACCGGGGTCGGCGCCTTGACGCCTGGCGGTCCGATGCTGGCCTTTCCGCTCGTCATCGTGCTGCGCAATGCCGGCGCCTCGGCGGCTTGCCTCGTGACTTTCCTGACGGCTTGGGCGACGTTGGGATTCCACCGAATTCTGATGTGGGAACTGCCGCTCATCGGTCCGAACTTCGCGGCGGTTCGCTATATTGCCTCGATACCGCTCCCGTTCGTGGCTGGCGCGATCGTCCTGGCAATCGCGGCAGCAGCCAAGCGGCGCGGAGATCGCGTCGAATGATGCTCGATACAAGCCTGGTGGTGCTGTGGTGTGGCGTAGCGCTGCTGATCCTGATCACCTGGCGCACGAAGGGAGTGGCAGGAGTGCGCGCGGGGTTCGCGGGTTCCTGGCATCTTGCGAAGATGGTCCTGCAGATCATCCCGTTCGCATTGCTCGGCGCCGCACTGCTCGCCCAATTGATACCCGAGCAATGGATCGTGAGTCTGATCGGTCGGGATTCGGGCATGACCGGCATCCTCATCGCGTCTTTGGCGGGGGGGCTCGTGCCGAGCGGGCCTTTCGTTTCCTTTCCCATCGCGTTGTCGCTGATCAAAGCGGGGGCCGGTCCCGCCCAGATCGTCGCATTCCTGACCGGATGGTCGGTCTACGCCTTCTATCGCGTGATGGTTTGGGAGATTCCGACCATGGGCATGCAGTTCACATTGCAGCGCCTGGGGGCATCATTGATTCTTCCGATCGTCTCCGGCGTTCTCGCAGCCGCGATGCTGGGTCAATTCTGACGCGCTGCCACGGCTCGGGTGCTCGGTCCTCGGCAGCGCCCGGCGATGATGTGTCGAACCTGTGCCAGGGCGCATCGCCCGGATGCGACGGTCGGACCGCCCACGATCGCGGCGCAGCGTGACAGCGGCCGCAGGCGGACTGAGGCGAGGTCGCCCGGGAGGATTCGGGGAAGGCTCAAGGGCGCCAGTGCCTCAGGCCCGGTAGCAGTCGACGACGCCCGAGGTGGTGAGCCTGTCGATGTCTGCGGCGCCGAAGCCCATTTCGGTGAGGATCTCGCGGGTGTGCTCGCCCAGGTGCGGGCTGTGGGTGAGCGGATCGCCGGTCGCGGGCGGGCGCTGGCCACAGATGGTGCTCATGGGTACGCGGCCGAGCGTGTCGTTTTCCACCCAGCGCACCGCATCGATCGCCTTGACCTGCGCATCGTCGAACAGGTCGTCGAACGTGTTCACCTTGGCCTTCAGAATGTCGATGCCGGAGAGCAGTTGCATCCACTCATCCGATGTCTTGGTCTCGAAGATGGGCCTGAGGAAGGTCATCAGGTCGTTGCCGTGCTTCACCCGAGAGCGCGCGTCGGCATAGCGCGGATCGTCGATCCACTCGTCCTTGCCGAGCAGCTTGGCCAACCGGCGGAAATGCTCGTCGCGCCGTGCATTGACGCTCATGTAGCCGTCTTTGGTCTTGAACGTGCCGACCGGCATGCCGATCGGCTCGGCCGCGCCACCTTGAAGAAAGGATTCCATCATCGCCCCTTCCTGAAAGGCGAGCGCCGACTCGAGCAGACTGGTCGCGATGTAGCTGCCGACGCCTTTCATCGCCTTCTTGTAGAGCGCGGCTGAAGCGGCCTGAAAGGCGTAGAGACCCGTGGAAAAGTCGATCGCCAGCAGGTTGATCCGCTGCGGGACGCCCGTCGGCCCGCGATTGATCGACATCATCCCCGTGTAGGCCTGCATCACGGAGTCGGTTGCCGGCTGGTCGAACAGCGGGCCCGTCTGACCGAAGCCGGAAATGGTGACGTAGATGACATTCGGATTGTTCTTCTTCACGCTCTCGTAGTCGAGCGCGAACTGATCGATTTTGCCGACCCGATAGTTCTGAATGAAGATGTCGCAGTCTTTGGCGAGCCGCTGGACGATCGCAGCACCCTCGGCGGTCTTGAGATTCACGGCGAGCGAGCGTTTGGCGCGGTTGACGACGACCGAATGCGCGGTGTGATCGCCCGTCGACTTGCCCAGTTGCCGGCTCCAGCAGCCCGTGCCGGTCGGCTCGACCTTGATGACATCGGCGCCGTTGCGCGCCAGATGCATGGCGCAGTAGGGCCCCGCTACGCCTTGCGAGAGATCGAGAACCCTCACGCCCTCGAAGGGCAGACCGTCGTGTGCCATCCCGTGCTCCTTTTGCAGATGCTCGCCTGAACTGCGCGAGATATTAAGGTGCCGACATGCGGCGGCGCAATCAATCGTGGTCGCCGTTGTCCTTGCGCAAGCAGTCAGTTTGCTTCGCAGGGGGACCGCAAAGCAACTGCCCCAATGTTCGGTGGCGTACAGCATGCACCCCGGCGAGCACGGATACTGCCCGGTACAGGTCCTGTGCCGGATGGCGTGGCTCGAATGACATGAATCGAGCAGCGCAAGCAACGCAGGGGCTGATCCGCACGTCCACATTCGAGAGGTACGATCGATGAAGCCGGAAACGCATTTGAAACTGACACATGGGCTCTGGGGAGTCGTCGGCGGTGCAGCGATCGCAATGATCGTGGGTTTCAACTGGGGGGGCTGGGCAACCGCCAAGTCGACCCAGAAGATCAGCGAAGACGCTGTCCTGGCGAGCCAGGCTTCGATCTGCGCGGCTCAGTTCATGAACGCCCCGAGTCACGAAGCCAAGGTGAAGGAATTCCAGGGGACGGACAGCTACATGCGAACCGGACTGATCGAGAAAGCGGGCTGGGACAGGATGCCTGGACAAGACAAGGCTGCCTGGGGGGTATCCGCTCCGTGCGCAGCGAACATCGAAGTGCTGCTCCAGGCCGCCCAAGCCCCCAGCGTGCCGGTCAGTCCGACCGTTCAGAACTAGCGTTGGCGCTGGAGTCGGCCGTTGCCCGGTCGTGTGCTGCGTGCAGCGGCAGCACGGACAGCCCCGCTTCGGCGGGGCTGATGCTTGTCTAGGTGGATCGATCTCTGCCGCTCTTTGTCGTTGGGGGCGCGCCCCCTGCCTGACGCAAGCCGAGACGGCGCGAAGAGGCCTTGTTTCTCGTCGCCTGATCACCGTGGCCACTCGATCCGGCTGAAGATCTCCTGGAGCTTGTCCCCGCGCGTCCGGTTGAGTGACGTCACGTGAGCGACCCGTCCCGCGAGGTGTGCCTTGAAGTCGCGCACGTCGTTGCGGTTCTGCGACTCGGGCCCGAGGCGGACACAGTTCGTGAGGATGGCCTTCAACAGGTCCGCATCCTGGCGCCGAACGTTCGGCTTGTCGTTCACGACGACACCTGTGAGGACCTGCCGATCACTGCGGTGCATCACGCGAGTTTTCCGATGATTGACCGCGAAGCCTTCCTCGCTCGCGATCCTCGTCACGAGGAGAGCGACTCGATGCACGTTTCGCCGCAGCGCTTCGTCCCCCGAGATGGCGATATCGTCGGCGTAGCGTGTGTAGTCGCAGCTCATGGATGCCGCAAGCTCGTCCAAGCGCAGGTCGAGGTGAAGCGCGCAAAGATTGGCGAGCACCGGAGACGTCGGGGCGCCTTGTGGCAGGTGCGGGATGCCGAGGCGTTTCGCGTCGAGCCATGAGGTCGTGCCGCGCTTGGCCACCGTCATCGGAGCGGCGTTCGTGCAAAGGGCAGTCAGTGTACGAGCGACCGCGTGCGGATACCCCAGCGTGTTGAAGAGCGCGTGGATGCGCGGTGCGGGGATGCTGGGAAAGAAGTCGCGCAAGTCCATTCGCAGGACGACGGCGCGGCCTACATGCGGCTCGACGTAGGTGCGACAAGACTTTCCTCGGCAGAATCCATGCGCGGCCCGATGGACAACGACAGCGTCGAGCAAACCGCGAAGCACTCTGCGCTGGATCGCCCGCAGGCGTGCCTTTGGAATTTCCATGAGCCGCATTCCGTAGCTCTTGGGCACCCAAACGTAGCGGTAATGACACAGCGCGCCCTCGGCCGGATTCATCCGTCGTACGTCGGCGAACCAGTCCAGTTCCTGGGTCGAGATGCCAAGCCACGCGGCGAGATCACCCGGCGTCGGAAGATCCGGAAGGCTGCAGGCCGCGAGTGCGCCGTGTCGCGGGGACATGCGCGGTGCATCCAGGACGTAGCGAACGATGCGCGGAGGCCGACGCGCCAGCCAGGCATTCCGATAACCGGCATCGCTAGTTATCCATTCGGTGAGCCGGGCTCTGTCGCGCTGCTCGAGCGAGGTACCAAAGACGCCAAACATGCGCCGGCAAAACGGCGCGATCCATCGATGCTTGCGGCCGAGCAACTGCGCAGCGCGCGCAATGTACTCATCTACCTCGCACGGACCCGCGATGATCGCGTCGGCGAGAGCTTGGGCAACGCGGTGCTCGCGCTTCATCCGTCCCGTATCCTTCGGTGCGGCGGAATGCCCCAACCCGTCTAGTCAACCGTGAGCTGGAGTGCATGGAATGCACCTGCGCTCATGGGGCGTTCTTGCGTGCTAAACAATCGACCCCGGGGTAACCCCGGAGCGGCTTGGCGTCGTCCGAGGGACCGATGCGCAGCCTTCTTGGGGCATCCGCCGCGCTTCGAGGCTAGGCGAAACTCCGGCCAGGAGTCAATCGCATCAAGGTGTCGGGCGAATCGAGCGACCCTCGCCGACTTCCCTGAAGGCGGGGACGAAGCGGTGCCGACGAGGCCGGCCACCATCATGCGCAAGCGCCCGGTTTCTGCAAGGCAGGCACTTCCGGCCCGCTCGCACCCCTCAATTCAAATACTGCCCGCCGTTGACGTGGATCACCTGGCCGGTGATGAACCCTGCATCGGGTTGAGCCAGGAAACGCACGACGCGCGCGACGTCGTTGAAGTCGCCTTTGCGACCGACGGGGACCTCGATGTTCGCGCCCTCGCCCGAGGTCTTCGAGCGCTCGCCGCCGATGAGGCCCGGGGCAACGCAGTTCACGGTGATGTTCCGCTTCGCATACTCGTTGGCAAGCGTGCGCGTGAATCCCTCGAGCCCCGCTTTCGCGGTCGAAATGTGCGCGCGTCCGGAATAGTTGGGCAGATGGTTGGTGATGCCGCTGATGTTGACGATGCGCCCCCAGCCGTTCTTGAGCATGTGCGGTATCGCCGAGCGAGCACACAAGAATGCGCCTTCCAGGATGATCGCGTGCGCCTGGCGCCATTGCGCCAGCGTGATTTCGGTAAAGGGAACCTGTGCCCGGTCGGCCGCGTTGTTGACGAGGATGTCGACCCGGCCGAAATGCGCGTCGATGTCTGCGTACATGCGCAGGACCGCGGCTTCGTCGGTGATGTCGGCGAGACAGATCAGTGCTCGGCCGCCCTTGGCCTCGATTTCGGCCCGAACCTGTTCGGCTTCTTCGGCGGAGCGGCGGGCGTTGATGACGATGGCCGCGCCGTCGTCGGCCAACAGGTGCGCCATGGCGCGGCCGTTGCGCCGAACCGCGCCGGTGATGAGGGCTACTTTGCCGTCGAGAGGACCGGGCATGAGGGGATCTCCAGGATGAGCGCCACGCTGTCGCATGCGCGACGATCAGCATACCATCGAGGCATCTCGGCGCCGAACCTCGTCGCGCATGCGAACCGGTCGTCCGTAGCGAGCCCGCTGGGGGATGGGCGGCTTCAGTCGATCCGGATCTTCGCGTCTTCGATCACCCGTTTCCACTTGGCGATCTCGGTCCCGATGAACTTCTCGAATTGTTCGGGCGTGCTGGCGACGACGGTGTTCCCCTGATTCTCGAGGCTCGTCCGCACTTCCGGCTGGTTCAGGATGCGCACGATCTCCTCGTTCAGACGCCGTACGATCGGCGCCGGCGTGCCGGCCCGCACCGCGATGCCCTGCCACGAACTCGACTGGAAGCCCGGGTAGCCGGATTCGGCGACCGTCGGCACGGCCGGAAGCTCACGCGCCCGCGTCGCCGATGTCACCGCGAGCGCACGCAAACGACCCGATCGAACGTGCTGGGGCGTGATGATCGTCGTGAAGAATCCGAGCTGAATCTGGCCACCCATCAGGTCGGTGAGGCCGGGGCCATCGCCTTTGTACGGAACATGCGTCAGTTGAACCGAAGCGAGTCGACTGAAGTATTCCGCGGTGAGATGCGTGCCGGTCGCATAGCCCGTCGAGCCGTAACTGATCTGTCCTGGCCTTGCCTTGGCAAGCGCGACCATCTCGCCCAAAGTGCGTACCGGCAGCGAGGGATGGGATGCGATGACGTAGGGCACCGAGGCGATTTGGGTCACTGCCGCGTAATCTCGCAGGGGGTCGTAGCTGGGCTTGGATTGCGTGGCAGGAATAACGGCAAGCGTGCTGATCGTGCCCATGACCAGGGTGTGGCCGTCCGCGGGCGCCTTGAGTATCGATTCGAAGCCGATTAGGCCGCCCGCCCCGGGCCGATTCTCGATCACGATGGATTGACCGAGCGCCTCCCCGAGGCGCTGTCCGATGATGCGTGCGATGGTGTCGATGCCGCCCCCCGGCGCGAAGGGCACGACCAAGCGCACGGGTTTGCTCGGGTAGGTCTGAGCGAGCGCACTGCCACTTGAGAGCACCAGGCAAGCGCCCAGCGCGGTTTTGCCAAACCATGCAGCCATATTTCTCCTCCAGGGCCGTGAGGGCCTACTTGGTTTTCTTGCGCGCGGCCTTCTTGGCGGCCTTTTTCTTCTCGGCTTCGTCCTGCAGCACCTTCATGAATTGATCAGTGCCCACCGAAAGCGTCGGCCATCCCGCGTAATGACCGACATGGATCAGCAACTCCACGATCTCGCGCTTGGTGATGCCCAGATGCATCGCGCTGCGGAAGTGAGAGTGGTTGGTGTGCCAAGGGCGGCAGCAGGCGATGTTGGCCGCTAGGGTGATGAGTTGTCGTTCACGCAGGCTCAGGCCGGGACGCGTCCAGATGTCGCCGAACAGATGGCCGACCGAGAGGTCGTAGAGGCTTTCGTCCAGCGCTTTCTGGTCGAGCATGGTTGTTTCCCGACCCATGCGCTTGAGCATTGCCATGCCCCGCTCGAAGCGGTCGTCGTAATCCTTGCCGCGACGGGTACTCTTGACTGAGCGCGGGGTGCTCTTCTTTGCGACTGCCATGCTTGCTCCTCCTTGCAGGTGTGGTCAGCCATCTAGATGACGGCTGCGTTCGTGCGATCGGCATACCGGTATGCCGATCGCACGCGAGGCGGAAGTCTAACGCAATCACCGAGCATCATTGCAACGATGCGGCAGGCGGCATCGCATCGGTCGGCCAAGCTGCCTGCCGACGGGCCGACCCCGAGTGTCAGGTGGCCGCCACCAGACAATGCGCACGCAGAAACGAGCGAATCTGCCGCACTGCGATGGGTATGCGCTCTTTTGGATCTTTCCAGGGAAACATGCTGACCTCGGATCTTGGGGCCAGCATGACTGTCTCCATGGCTACGGCATAGGGATGCGCCGGAATGTCGTCGGGCAGCACCAGAACGGGCGTCTGGCAGGCGCGCACGAAATCGCGCGTCACGGTGAAGACGAAATCCGGATCGGTGCGATACATTCGAGTTAGAAACCTGTCGATCGTGTCGAGCGGGATCTCCGGCCTGCGCGCGTGCAGCTCGGGCCCCCAGTGCTGCATGTTGTTCTGATAGAACAGATCTGGCATCTCCTTGCGGGATCCGCTCGGCTGCGCCAGCACGGCCGCGACGACGCGATCCGGCGCTCGCCGCAGCAGATTCCATACGAATGGCCCGCCGATGCAGAAGCCGAGCACGGCGAACCGATCGATGCCCAGATGATCCATCAGGCCCAGATGGTCGTCGGTATAGGCATCCCAGGGCCGCTCGACTTCGAGCGGTCCCGTCGACTGACCGTCCTTGGCGTTGCGCAGATCCGAGGCGATGCAGCGGTACGCTTGCTTGAATTCCTCCATGGGGTTGAAGGGCGATCCCTTGGTCAGATTGGCCATCGTCGCGTTCAGTCCGCCGCCCGGGATGATCAGCAGCGGAAATCCGGTGCCTGCTTCCTGGTAATGGATGCGGACGCTGCCCTTGTCGTAGAACGGCATGGCTGCTCCTTCGCTGTGTGTTGCGTGCCCGACTCGGCGCGCATCGTGTGCGTCGCCATCGCGAGTCGTCGTCATCGGGTTGCATTGAGTTCGCCGCGCCGCAACACATCCAAACGCGGCTTGAGCGGGAGAGTGGACCGGCACCGTGCGCCCGTCAATACGGAATCGCCCCCGCGTCGAGAAAGGCGGGGTCGATGATTCACGCCTGCTGCTTCCCGAGCTCAAACTCGTCTTGTCATTTCGCAAAAAAGCCCCTAATGTCCCGGCACGAAGGCGAACACTCGGCCAGATGCCGAGGCTCTTGCCGGAGGAGGGGACTCGGTGGTGCGGCGATGGCGAAAGGTGCATGGGTTGCGCCAGCGCGCAGGTGCCCGGCAAAAAATTCAGCGAGCAATGCAACGGTTGCGTGACTCTCCGGCGCGAGCGCAGGATGCTCCTGGGGGTGACTGCTGCACGATCGAGGCGGAGATGTTCTCGCATGGCCGCGCCCTGGCGCCGGCCATGCCGCCGTGGTGAACTGCGGCACACTGTGCGAAAGGAACTCACATGAAGTTCGGCATTTTCGGTGGCGGCAAGATCGGCGGCAAAGCGAACCCGCTGGGCGACAGCTACGCCTACCAGGATTTCATCCAGTACGTGATCGACGCCGAGGACCTCGGTTTTCAAAGTGCGTTTCTGGTCGAACACCACTTCACGGGCGTGGGGCAGCTTTCCGCTTCGTTGAGTCTTCTCACCTTTCTCGCTGCGCGCACCAGTCGCATCCGGCTCGGCTCTGCGGTCATCGTGCTGCCCTGGCACAACCCGGTGCTGCTGGCCGAGCAGGTCGCAACCCTCGATCTGCTCTCCGGCGGGCGCTACGAGATGGGCGTCGGCCGCGGTTATCGCAAGGAAGAGTTCGATTCGTTCTGCATCCCCTTGAGCGAGGCGCAGGAGCGTTATGTCGAATGCTTCGAGCTGTTGATCAAGTCGCTCAGTAGCAAGGAGCGTTTTTCTCACCACAGCAAGTACTGGAACTTCGAGAACATCATCGTCGAACCGGCGCCGATGCAGCAGCCGCATCCGCCGGTGTGGATGGCCGCCGGGACGCCGCAGGGCATCGAGTATGTCGCCAGCCAGGGCCATGGCGTGCTGTTCGATCAGATTGCGTCCATCGCCGAGATCGTCGAGCGCGTGAACATCTACCTCGATGCGCAGGAAAAAAGTGGTTACGCCCGGGATGCGATGCGATGCGGCGTCACGCGCGCGCTGCACATCCTCAACAACGAGTCCGAGCGCGAGAAAGCCTACGAGCGTCGGCGCGAGACCTTGAAGAAGATCGGTGCGCTGGCGCGGCGGCCGGGTGCGAATACGCCCGCAACCTTCGCCGACGTCGACATCGCCAATGACGACGCCGCCCTGATCGGCACCCCGGAGGAAATCGCCGAGCGTCTGCAGAAGCTCGCCGATGGCGGCGTCGAGTACGTGCTGCTGACCAGCGCCACTGCCAACCGGGCAACGCTGGAAACGTTCATGAACAAGATCGTGCCGCAGGTGAAACTGCGCGCTCCGACGCCGCGCAAGGCCGTGGCCTGAGCGATCGGCTAAGCGGCGTTTGGTCGAATCGATTCCCGGAGGGGTGATGGCAGGGCAGAAAATCGCAGCGAACTACAAGCAAGCGTTCGTGCTCACGGCGGCACACGGGCGCATGCATTACCTCGAGGCGGGCAGCGGCTCGCCGATGATCCTGATCCACACCAATGGCGGCTCCGTTCACCAGTACACGAAAGTCTTCGATGCACTGGGCAAGTCGCACCGCGTCATCGCCTGGGAGATGCCCGGACACGGCGATTGCGATCCGCTGACGCGGCACTACTCGATCGAGGATTATTGCGATGCGCTCGCCTGCTTCATGGATGCGCTCGGCATCGCGGCTGCGCACATCTCGGGCACGTCCTGCGGGGGGACGATCACCGCTTGTTTCGCCAACCGGTTCGCCAGTCGCACGCTCTCGGCGGTGATCGTCGAGACGCCGCTGCGCAACTACGACGACTGGGGTGCGCGCTGGGACCACACCGAGGGCAACTTCGGCATCCCGACACAGAGCGCCGCCGAGATCGCTCAGCGTGTTGCGCATGTCGACGATGCCTTCGTTACACGCTGGAATGCCGACCGCAACAAGGCCGGCGCCAAGACGATGATGAGCGTGATGTGGGCGATGCGCAACTACGACGTCCAGGCGGCCGTGGCTTCGGTTCGGCGCCCGGCGATGATGCTCTACGGCGCCAAGGGGCCGACCATCGGTCTGCGCGACCGGCTGCAGACGCTCGCGCCGAGCATGCCTGTCAGCGTCCTGGAGAATTCGGGCCACTTCCCCATGTTGGATGAGCCCGCGGCCTTTGCGCACGCCCTGGCAGCTTTCGCGAGGTCCGCGGGCGGCTGAGTATTCCTGAATAGCAGCACGGTTCCGAGGATATCGCCAAAGCAGCGGTATCCGATCCTGATATCGGAGGAGGTGGACATGTTCGACGACGCTCGAGCGAGGCGTGCGCTGGGTGCATTGCTGGCGGGGTGGATCGTGAGTGCGGCGGGATCGGCGGTGCATGCGGCGGATGCTTATCCGTCGCGGCCGATCCGGATCGTGCTCGGTTCGGCGGCCGGTTCCGGATCCGACGTCGTTGCGCGCGTATTGACTCACCGACTGTCCGAGAACATCGGCCAGCCGGTCGTGGTCGACAACCGCCCCGGCGCGGCCGGTCTGATCGGGGCGGAGATCGTCGCTCGGGCCACGCCCGACGGATACACCGTTTTCATCGCAACGCTGACCCAGCATCTGAGCACCACTTTGCAGAACAAGCATCGGCTCGAGAAGGAATTCGAGCCGATCGGATTTCTCGCCAACACGCCGTTCATGCTCGTGACCACCGCGAGCATTCCGGTCAAGACGACCGAGGAGCTGATCGCCTACGCCAAGGCTCGTCCCGGCAAGCTGCTGTTCGGTTCCAGCGGCACGGGGGGCTCCCTGCACATCTGCATCGAGGTGCTGCAGAGCATGGCCGGGCTGAAGATGGTGCACGTGCCCTACAAAGGATCGGCGGGTGCCATTACCGAGTTGATGAGCGGAGCGATCCAGCTGTTGTGTCCGCCCGTCGCCGCCATGACCCCCTTCATGAACAATCCCAAGCTGCGTGTGCTTGCAGTGACGACCAAGGAGGCGACCTCGCTCGCGCCGGGGCATCCCCCCGTTTCGCAGGCGCTGCCGGGCTATGCGTTCCCGGGTTGGTACGGCGCATTCGCGCCGCTGAATACGCCCAAACACATCGTCGCGAGGCTGCACAAGGAATTCGCCCGCACGATCGATACGCCGGATATGCGCGAGCGCCTGCTCAAGGTGGGCGTCGAGCCCGCGATGTCGACACCGCAAGAATTCCGAGAATTTCTGGCCAGCGAGACCAAGCGGATGGCCAAGGTGCTGAGCGATGCGGGGGTGCAAGCGAAGTAGGCGTCACCGGCGTTGATCAGTGGTGTGCCGTCTTCGGCGATCGGTTCGTGCCGGCGCCCATCGTGTGAGTTTGCCATGCCCGTCTGATCCAATGTGCCTGCCCCCAACCTGGACGCGCGCTCCGCGACCTGCTGCAATAGGATCCATCATTCCACGAGGAGGAAGGCCACCATGCCGATCATCGATTCCCAGGTGCACGTCTATGAAGCGAACACGCCCCAGCGTCCCTGGCACAGCGTGCCGAATTGGCCCGATCACGTGAACGGCGACGAGATGGTGGCGGCGATGGATAAGGTCGGCGTGGACGGCGCGATCTTCATCTCCGCCTTTTCGATGTATCGCTACGATGCCAGCTATGCCGTGGAAGTGCAGCGCGCTCATCCCAGCCGTTTCGCGCTGGTGAAGCCGGTCGACCCGGATGATCCGAACGTGGCCGACGTCGTCGCCGAGTGGAAGAAGACGCCGGGGACGGTGGGCATTCGCATCATGATGACGAAGGAGGCGGGACGCGATCCCGCCGATCCCGGGCTGGACCGCATTCTGCGCGCCGCCGTGAAGTACGACTTCCCGGTGAACATGTTGTGCTGGGGCAACCTGGAAGCGGGCACGGCCCTGATCGACCGTCACCCCGACACGCGCTTCATCCTCGACCATCTCGCGCTCCTGCAGCCCCGCACGCCGCCCGCCCCGGCCGAGCCCTGGGCCGACTTGCCCAAGGTGTTGGCGTTGGCGAAGCGTCCGAACGCCGTGATCAAGGTCAGCGGCGCCTGCACGCTGTCCAAGCGGCCGTATCCGTTCGCGGACATCTGGGATCCGCTCGCGCGCGTGTTCGACGCCTGGGGTTTCGAGCGCTGCCTATGGGGCACCGACTGGACGCGCGCCTTCGCGGTCGTCAATTACGAGCAGGCTGTCGAGCCTTTCCGGCTGACCGATCGTCTCAGCGACAGTGAACGCGCCATGCTGATGGGGGGCGCTTGCGCGAAGGCCTACGGCTGGTCGCCGACGAAGGCCTGAAGCAAGCACCCGACAGGCGCCGCCGTGTCCGTGGCGACGGCGCCCTAGAGCACTTCATGGGGCTCGCGCGCGAGCAGCGCAGCGCATGGTGTCCGGGCGGTGCTCGCTTCTACGCCGGCCGGCACGGATCGGTCGCCGCCGGCAAGATGAAGCGCCGCGCGTGCGAACGGCATAACAGGGCTGTCACTTGCCGCCCATTCCGATGCCTGCGTCGCGGACCACTTTCGTCCAGCGCGCCACCTCGCTGCGGACCCATTCGCGCAGTTCCTGCGGCGTGCCGCCGGCCGGCACCATGCCTATCCTCTCGATATGCTTGATGAATTCGGCATTGGCGAGCGCTCGCCGCATCTCCTGGTTGATCTTGTCGACGATGGCTGCGGGGGTGCCGGCCGGAGCGACGATCCCGTACCAGCCGTCGTTGGTGAATCCTGGCAACGTCTCCGCCATCGTGGGCACCTCGGGTATGTTCGAGAGCCGCTTCGGATGGCCGGTCGCGATCGCAGTCAGCTTGCCGGCGCTCACTTGCGGGTACGTGCCCGTCACGCTGCCGATGAAGCTCTGGATCCGATGGCCGAGCAGATCGGTCATCGCGGGGCCGGCGCCCTTGTAGGGCACATGAACGAACTTCGCCCCGCTCATGGCGCTGAGCAATTCGCAGCTCAGATGACCGACCGAGCCGACGCCGGGCGAGGCGCAAGTGAGCTTGCCGGGCTGAGCCTTGGCGAGGGCGATCAATTCGGTGAGTGTTTTCGCCGGCACTGCCGCATGCGTGACGAGCAACTGCGGCACGTAGGCTGCAAGGCCGACATGGGCGAAATCCTTGACGGAGTCGTAATCGAGCTTGGCACCGAAGGCAGGATTGGTCGTCATGCCCGAGGAGGCGCCCAGCAGGAGCGTGTATCCGTCCGGTGCGGCCTTGGCGGCCAGCGTATGCGCGATCGCAGTGCCGGCGCCGGGGCGATTGTCCGAGACCACGGGCACGCCCCACTTCTCCGAGAGCCAGGTGCCGAACGCGCGGGCCAGAGGGTCGGCCGAGCCGCCGGGCGGAAAGGGCACGATGAAGCGGATCGGCTTGTTGGGGTAGGTCATCTCTGCTGCCTGACTCGATGCAGTCGCCGTCGAGACGGCGAGGCCGGCGCAAAGCACCGTCCACACTCGATGTGACATTGTCATGCCTCCTCCGGGCGTCGTTGAGTAAAGTCCGGGGCCTCTGCGGGCCGAAACGAAACGAAACGAAACAGGTGCGCCGATGCGGCGATCAGGCGAGCCCGACCGCCCCGCGACGAGCGGGCGCTAGGGCTCGTGGATCCTGAGGCGGCGATGCTTGCGGCTCGCCCTGCTCGAGCAACGAGCGGGGTGTTCCGAGGCGATGCAGGCAGCGCGTGAATGATGCATGCTGCCGGGCGTCGATGTGGTCTTCACAGTACGGCCTTCCCATGAGCGGCTCCGTGGCATCCTGCACCCGAACGGCATACGAAAGCAAGTGCCGGCACGCGTACGGACAACCGCGGGATGAGCCGCGCTGCCGTGCTGCGGCGCACCGAGCATTGCTTTTTGCGTAGCCCGGTCCGATGATGCAGACGCGACTGCACAAAGACACAGGAGGAGGCCATGCGCTGGAGACGCCTTTGGGGTGGGATCGGATGCATCGCCGGCTTGGGCATGGGGGCGCAGGTTCAGGCCGCCGCCGCGACGGCTTATCCAACGAAGCCGGTGCGCATCGTCGTCGGTTTCACGCCGGGCGGCGGCACGGACGTGGCGGCGAGAATTCTCGCGCAGCGACTCGCCGATACGGTGAAGCAATCGTTCGTCGTGGAGAATCGCCCGGGTGCGAGCGGCGCCATCGGAGCCGAACTGGTCATGAAGTCGGCGCCGGACGGCTACACGCTGTCGGTGGGCACGACGACCACGCATTCGGTCGTGCCGCAGCTTGTCCCGAATACGCCGTATCACCCGGTGCGGGATTTTGCGTCGGTCATGCAGATCGCCAACTCGCCGCTGTTTCTCGTCGTGCACCCTTCGACGCAGATCCGAACGGCTGCCGACCTGATCAAGATCGCCAAGGCACGCCCGGACCAGCTCAATTACGGCTCTGGCGGCGTTGGTACGACGCCGCATATGGCAGGCGAATTGTTCAAGCTGATGTCCGGTATGCGCATGGTCATGGTCCCCTACAAAGGCGAAGCGCCGGCGATCGCGGATCTGCTCGGCGGTCAGATCTCTCTCATCTTCGCCAATCTGCCGGTCGTGCTGCCGCATGTCGTCGCGGGCCGTCTGCGCGGCGTGGGCATGACGAGCGCGGAGCGCGTGCCCGGTCTGACCCAGTATCCGACGGTGGCTGAGACCGGTTTGCCCGGCTACCAGGCAGGGACATGGTTCGGCTTGTTCGCGCCTGCAGCGACACCGCGCGAAGTCGTGCTCAAGCTCAACGCGGATGCCGTCGCTGCGCTCACGCAGCCCGACGTCCGGGCGAAGATCGCCACCCAGGGCATGTTCGTGGTGGCCAATTCACCCGATCAGTTCACCGAGTTCGTGAAGGCCGAGTACGAGAAGTGGGGCAAGGTCATCAAGGACGCGAACCTGCGGCCGAGTTGACCGCCGGGCCGAGGCCGAGCTTCTCGCGATAGTCGGCATCGATCTGCCTGATGGAGCCGTTCTTCAGGCCCGGCTCGAGATCGTCCTGGCGAATGTTCGCTTCGAAGGTCGGCGCATCCGACGTGATCTTGCTTGCGTACAGCTCGGCGATGCGGGTTTCGTCGAGATGCAGCAGATCGCGCAGCACGTAGCTGTTGTCTTCGCCGTAGCGCGGTGCGGCCTTGCGGATGCGCAGCGGCGTGTTCCTGAATACATACGGACGGCCGATCAAGGGTCGTATGCCCATGGGCTGCCAGTGTTCGACGTATTCGTAGAAGCCGTTCGCCCGCATGTGGGGGTCCAGCATGAGGTCCCGGTTGTTGAGCACAGGCCCCGCCGGGATGCCGGCATCCTGCAGCGCGCGTGTCGTCGTCCAGGCGTCCCGCTGTGCTGTCCACGCGCGCACGAGGGCGTCGATCTCCTCGCGTCTGGCGCGGCGCTGCGCTTCCTCGCGGTAGCGCGCGTCTTGCGCCAGTTCGGGCTGGCCGATGACGCGGGCAAATGCGGCCCACTGCTCGTCGTCAGTCACCGAGATCGCCACCCATTGGTCATCGCCGGCGGCCGGGTAGACATTGCTGGGTACATGGAGGCGGTCTTCGTTGCCGATGCGCTGCCAGACCTCGCCGTTCGCCTGCCAGCCCAGAATCGGTTCGGGTATCAGCGCGACGCCGATCTGATACATCCCCATGTCGATCCACTGGCCCTGACCCGTGGCTTTCCGATGCAGTACCGCAGCCATCAGCGCGGTCAGTCCCGTCCAGCAGGTGATGAAATCCGGATACGATTGACCGACCTTCCAAGGCTTGTCTTCACGATAGCCGGTATAGGCGGTGATGCCCATGGTGTTCTCGAGCACCGTGCCCTGCACGGGGTACGGCGACCAGGGGCCCGAGGAGCCGTAGCCGGTGTTCGACATCAAGATCAGATCGGGCCGAATCTTCACGAGCTCTTCGTAGCCTAGGCCCCAGCCACGCAACACGCGCGGCGTGTAGTTGTTGATGACGATGTCGCTCAGTGCGACCAGTTGCTTGAAGACTTCGCGTCCGCTCGGCTCGGCGAGATTGAGGACGAAGGAGCGCTTGCCCCGATTGATCAGCTGAAAGCCGCCGGCCCGATTCCACGGATCGTCGCCGGGGCCTGCCTCGCGTGTGAGCCAATCCTGGGTGCGGGACGAGTCAAGGCGGTTGGGCGCTTCGATCTTGATGACTTCCGCGCCCAGGTCGGCAAGCAAGCCGCCGCAGTACGGGACGGCAAGCACGGTCGAGAGATCGAGAACGCGCAGCCCGGACAGCGGCAGCGTTTTGCGCGGTGCGCGAGCGGCCGCAGGCGGCGCGACGGCCGGCGCAGCCGGTGTTCGGGGCCGCACCGTCGGACGGACTTGCATTGCCGCGATCTGCGCCGTGTCGAAGCCCAACCGTAGGCCCAGCACCTCGTCGTTGTGCTCGCCCAGCAGGGGGGCGCGGCGACGGATGGTGAGCGGTGTCTTGGAGAGCTTGACCAACTCGCCCGGGAATCTGTGTGTGCCCGTCATCGGGTGGTCGAGCTTTGCCCAGAATTCGCGTGCTGCGAGATGAGGACAGGCCAGCAACTCGTCGGCTGCCTGCACGAAGCCCGTGAGCAGCCGGCGGTTCGCTCCAGCCAGGAAGACATCCTTGGCGTCCTTGTCCGCGACCGCGTCCTCGATCAGCTTGCGCACTTCGTCGACGGCCCGGATGCGTGCGCCTGGCGACGCGAAGCGGTCGCGCAGCGAGGGAATGCCGAGGAAATCTGCGTAGTCGGCAAACGGCGCGCCGCCGCCCGCCTGCAGCGAGAGGTAACCGTTGCGGGTCGGAATCGGTTCGCCGCTGAATGGGTCTTGCGCGACCGCACGTCGTCCCTGCACCGCGCCCAGCATGCCGTAAAGCGGCGCGTTGGTATGGTGTTCGGACGCCAGCACGGCATGAATGGAGAGATCGACGTGCTCGCCTGGCCCGCCGGACGCGAGGACTGCCAGGCGCGCTGCGAGCGTGGCATAAGCGGCGTTGAGGCCCGCGCAGAAAAGTGCTTGCTGCAGCCCATGCTTGAGCGGTTCGCGATCGACTCGACCGCTGATGTGCATGATCCCGCTCATTGCGTGCACGATCAGGTCGGTGGCGCCATACGCGGCGTACGGACCCGTCTGACCGAAGTTCGTGACCGAGCTGACCACCAGGTTCGGGTTCCAGGCGTGCAGGCGATCGACGCCGATGCCCCATCGATCCAGCGTGCCCGGGCGAAACGCCTCGATGACGATGTCGCTTTGTTCGACCAGCTTGCGCAGGGCCGCATGCGAGCCGTCGTTTCTGAGGTCCAGCGTCACGCTGCGCTTGTTCCAGTTGAGATACTGGAAGAGCAGGCTTTGCTCGGGTGCCGGGGCATCCAGCTTCAGCGGCTCTTCGCGCCGCGCAAAATCTCCCCGGCCCGGTTCTTCGATCTTGATCACCTCGGCGCCCAGGTCGCCGAGCAGCCGGGCCGCGAACGGGCCTGCCACGCCGTGGCTCAGGTCGAGCACGCGCACGCCATCCAGCGCTGTCGGCCGCGCCGCGGCCGTGTCAGTCGTATCCGTTGTCATCCTTGCATCCTATTGTCGGCGATCGCGACGTGCGACGCCTGGCCGCACGCGCGCCCGCGTTACGGGCCGGGGGCCTCGAACAATTCACCGCCGTAGCCGGCTTCCAGCGGGATGCGAATGTAACGCTTGCCCTCCGCGTCGCGCTCCGGTTTCGACATGACGCTCACGACGCCGCTCGCACGCGCGGCCCCCATCGCTGCCGCAGACACGCGCTGGCGCCCGACCTTCTGCAGGTTCATCCGCGTTGGGAACCTCAGCTCGTAGGTGCCCGCGGCGGCGCGGTCGAGTGCCGTGCCGGGCGTGATCCAGACCGAATCCACCGCCTCGTAGCCGTCGTGCAGCGCCACTTGATCGGGTGGCGCGGACGCCAGAAAAAAATGCGTGTCGAAGCGCTTGGTGGAGCGCTCCGGGGTGATCCAGTTGGCGAAGTACACCATGCTCTCCGCAGCGAGCACGAGGTCTTCCGCTGCGAGAATGGCGCCGAAGCTGCGCTCGCCGCGCATCATCGGTGCGCGATGCGCAGCTTCGATGTCGCGCAGTCGGGCGGCGCTCACCAGCGCCTGCTCGCCGCGTGCACGGGCCAACAGGACACCGCATTCTTCGAAGGTCTCGCGCACGGCGGCCACGCGCAATGCGGCCATGCGCGCATCGAGTTCACCGCGAGCGGGAAACACCGCCGGATCGACGGCGAGGTCGTAATCCTCGGGATCGACGCGACCGCCCGGAAACACCAGCGCGCCCGCATGAACATCGCTCTGCTGGTGGCGCACGACCATGAAGACTTCCATGCCCTCGTCGCCGTCTCGCAGCAACATCACAGTGGCCGCCGGCCGCGGCGTCGGTATCGTATTGGGTTCCATGGTGCGAACGGCGCACTCCCTGAGGCATTGATCAGCTCGGCCAGTATAGCGTGATCGCCAGCCCGCTCCAGCAAGCGCCTATGCGAGGGCCGGCTCGGCCCCGGCCGTCACGTGAGCTGTCGCCGGCCTGCAGAGCAAGGGCTTGCAGCCGAATCCGGCTTTGGACGATGACGACGTTTTGTTGACAGGTGCGGACAAGGGGGGCAAATTGCCTGCGCCGCTCCTCTCGTTCGGCTTGAAAGGGAATGCTCATGCTCGTCGTCGGCCATCGTGGCGCGCCCAGTCGTGCGCCGGAGAACACCCTGGCGAGTTTCGAAGCCGCGCTCGCCATGGGCGTCGATGCGATCGAACTCGACGTGCACTTGAGCCGGGACGGTCATCTGGTCGTGATTCATGACCAGAATCTGGCGCGTACGACCAATGGTCGGGGTCTCGTTCACGAACACAGTCTCGCCGAGCTGAAGGCGCTCGATGCCGGCAGCTGGTACGGCCCGCAGTTCGCCGGCGAACGCATTCCGAGCTTCGAGGAAGTGCTGGTGAGGATCGGGCCGCGGGTGCCCCTCCAGGTCGAGATCAAGGGGGCGACCGAGGGCGTCACCGAGGCGACGCTCGCAGCCCTGCGCGCCCATGGTCTTCTCGACAGCGTGATGATGACTTCATTTCATCTCGACCGATTGCCGCTCGTGCGCTCGCTCGCGCCGGCGGTGTGCATAGGCGCGCTGGTCTGGGGACGTAGCCGCACGCCGGAAAAACGACCGATGTCGGCGCAGGCGTGCATCACCGCAACCCAGGCCGCCTGTGCCGATGTCATGCTGCTCTGGCATGAGTGCATCGACGCATCGATGATCGAGGCCGCGCAGGCAGCCAAGCTGCCGGTGGGTGCCGCGGGCGGTACGGCGACCGAGGCCGACATGCGGCGACTGCTCGCCTTGGACGTGGTGCGGATGACGACGAATTTTCCCGACGTGTGTCGGGCGGTCGTGCCCGCAGCCCGATCGGAGGCCAGCCAGGAGCGGCGTTGACGGCGATGCCTGGTTCGGAAGAAGGCGCGGATCGCCAATGGGGTCGTGCACGGCATGTCTCGCACGGCAAACGAAGCCGTCGATCGGGTCCGATGCCTGATGACCCCGGGGCGAGAACCCCGCGAGTGCAATCGCGGCCGCGCTCAGAACTCCATGTCGAGTTCGTCGATGTCCTCGACTTCCTTGTGTGCTTCGTCGATCCACTCGATCATTTCGGGCAGGGCCAGGATGCGCTTGCAGTACGCGGCACAGGCGGCATCAAGCTTGACGTCGTAGGTCTTGAAGCGAGTGACCACGGGCGCGTACATGGCATCGGCCATCGTACGCTTCTTGCCGAACAGAAATGGGCCGCCGTACTGTGCGAAACACTCGTGCCAGATCGTGGTGATCCGCTCGATGTCGTCGAGGGCGCGGGCCCACACCTTGTGGCCCGGGAAGGTGCGCTTGAGGTTCATCGGCAAGGCGCCGCGCAAACTCGTGAATCCGGAGTGCATTTCGCCGCAGATCGCGCGGCAGTGGGCTCGCGCGGCGCGCTGTGCCGGCAGCAAGCCGGCTTTGGGCTTGATCTCGTTGAGGTATTCCGCGATCGCGAGCGTATCCCACACCTTGACCCCGTCGTGATTGAGGCAGGGCACCAGGATGGACGGCGAGAGCAGCAGCAGTTCCTTGCGCATGTCGGCGCTGTCGGGCGCCACCATGATTTCCTCGAACTCGAGTCCGGCGAACCTGGCGAGCAGCCAGCCGCGCAAAGACCAGGACGAATAGTTCTTGCTGCTGATCGTGAGCGTGGTTTTACTGGTCATGATGGCTGCACTGTTGCAAGAGATGTGCCAATATCCGGGCGATGGCTTGAATATTGCATTGCACGATGCCGATGAAATACGCCGCATATCAAACGCACGCAGATTGGATGCACCCACTTCATACGGTGGCAGGTGCGGCCGCGACTATTCTCAATCGCGCGCCTCAGTTGGGCCACCAGTGGACACCGTTGCGCAGGATGGCGGCAAGCTGCGCGGTGATCGACCTTGCGCGGCTTTCGCATCAACGACCGGAATTCGGCATCGAGCAGGTGGTATCCGGCGGCAGGCAGTTGCGGGTGCGCGAGGAGGTCGTGCAACGCACCCCGTTCGGCACCCTGCTGCGATTTCGCAAGCTCCGCGCGCCGGCGGGCCAGCCGCGGGTGCTGATGGTCGCGCCCATGTCGGGCCATTTCGCGACGCTTCTGCGCGAGACTGTGCGCACGATGCTGCCCGAGCACGACGTCTACATCACCGACTGGCACAATGCCCGCGAGGTGCCTCTTGCAGCCGGGCGCTTCGGATTCGACGAGTATGTCGAACACCTCATGGTGTTCCTCGAGACCCTCGGCCCCGGGGCCCATCTCATGGCGATCTGCCAGCCCTGCGTGGCGGCGCTCGCCGCCGTCGCCTTGATGGCAGAGGACAAGCATCCGGCGACGCCTCGCAGCCTGACGCTGATGGCCGGGCCGATCGACTGCCGCATCAGCCCCACCAAGGTGAACGATCTGGCCAACGAGCGCTCGATCGAGTGGTTCGAGCATCACCTGATCGACACCGTGCCCATGCGCTATCCGGGCGCATGGCGCCGCGTCTATCCCGGATTCGTTCAGTTGGCCGCCTTCATGAACATGAACATGGAGCGGCACATCCGTGCCCTGAGCCAGTATTACCTGCAGGTGGCTGAAGGGGACGACGAAAAAGCGCGAGCCACGCGCAGCTTCTATCGGGAATACTTCGCGGTTGCCGATCTGCCGGCGGAGTTCTACCTGGAGACGGTGCAAAAGGTCTTTCAGGACTACGAACTGCCCCTGGGCAAGCTCAAGTATCGCGGGCGCACCGTCGATCCGCGCGCCATCAAGCGCACGGCCTTGATCACGGTCGAGGGCGAAAAGGACGACATCTGTTCGCTCGGGCAGACGCTCGCCGCGCAGGATCTGTGCAGCAATCTTCGCCCCTACCTGCGCACGCACTACGTTCAGGCCGGCGTGGGCCACTACGGCGTTTTCAGCGGCCGGCGCTGGGAGAACAACATCTATCCGATCGTGCGAGACGTCATTCATGCCGCGCAGTAGCGTCGACGCGGCGTTCGTTCCCTACTGGGCCGTCCAACCGCCGTCGATGGGCAAGAGCGCGCCGGTGATCGAGGCGGCCATATCGCTCGTGAGGTAGCAGGCCAGGGCGGCCACTTCGGCGATCGTCACGAAGCGTCGGGTCGGTTGCGCGGCCAGCAACACGTTCTTCACGACCTCCTCCTCGGTGATGCCGCGGGCCTTGGCGGTGTCCGGGATCTGCCGTTCCACCAGAGGTGTGAAGACGTAACCCGGACAGATGGCGTTGACCGTGATGCCGTGCTCGGCGGTTTCCAGCGCCACGGCCTTGGTGAGGCCGGCGATGCCGTGCTTGGCTGCGACATAGGCCGATTTGTAGGGCGAGGCCACCAAGGCATGTGCCGAAGCGATGTTGACGATGCGGCCCCAGCGCTTGGTCTTCATCCCCGGCAGTGCGGCCCGGATCGTGTGAAACGACGACACCAGATTGATCGCGATGATGGCGTGCCACTTCTCCACCGGGAATTCCTCGATCGGCGCCACGTGCTGGATGCCGGCGTTGTTGACCAGGATGTCGATCGAGCCGAAGGCTTCGAGCGCGGTTCGCATCAGGGCGGCGATCGCCTCCGGATCGCTCATGTCCGCCGGGTGATAGTGCACGGTCACGCCGTGGTCGCGCGCGAGCCGGGAGCGCAGCGCCTCGATTTCGTCCGGGTCGCCGAAGCCGTTGAGCATCAGATGCGCGCCTTGCTTCGCCAGCGCTTCGGCGATGCCCAGGCCGATGCCGCTGGTCGAACCGGTCACGAGGGCTGTTTTTCCGCGCAGCATGGGCGAGCTCCAAGGGTTCGGGAACGAGGCCGGTATGGTGCCACAGTCGGCTTTCGGGACGCACGCATGCACCATGCGAGGGAATCGAGACCGAGCGGCGCACCAGAGGGATGCGCGCCGGCGGGGTGGCGCCGTCTTCGCCTCGCGGTTCGACGCCGCAACCGGCCGAGGCAGCGCGACCCCGGGCGCAGGATCGGCACGGACGGGCGCTGCGATCCTGACGCAAGGTCTTCCGGCCCAGCGCTTCAGTCGATCTTGGCGCCCGAATCCTTGACGGCCTTGGCCCAGCGCACGAGCTCGGATCGCATGTGCGCGGTGGCTTGGGCCGGTGTCCCGCCGGTGATCTCGACGCTTTGGGCCGCAAAGCGCTCGATGACTTCGGGTTGACGCAGGATCCCGGCGACCGAGGCATGAATGCGCTCGATCACGGGTTTCGGGGTGGCGGCAGGCACGGCGATCCCCCAGCCGGGCGAGGCATCGTAGCCGGGGCAGCAGGCTTCGGCCATCGTCGGCAGATCGGGCAGGGCGCGCGCGCGTGTGGGGCTCGATACCGCAAGCGCCCGCAGACGGCCCGCCTTGATGTGTCCACCCAGCGCGATCGGCGTTGCGAACGTGAGTTGGATCTGGCCTGCGAGCAGGTCGGCGATTGCCGGCCCACCACCTTTGTACGGCACGTGCACGAGATCGATGCCTGCCATCGACTTGAAGACCTCCGTGGCAAGGTGCGCGCCGCCGCCGATGCCGGAGGATCCGTAGCTGATCTGTCCCGGCTTGGCCTTGGCGGCAGCGATCAGCCCCTTCACCGAATCGACCGCGAGCCCAGGATGGACGGCGAGCAGGAAGGGGCCGAAGCCCACGCGCGTCACATAAGCGAAGTCGCGCATGACATCGTAGGGCAACTTTTTGTGCAGAGCGGGCGTGATGGCATGAGCCACGGACGTGAGCAGCATCGTATGGCCATCGGGCGGGCTGCGCGCGACGATTTCAGTGCCGATGATGGTGCCGCCGCCGCCGCGATTGTCGACGATGACCGGATGGGGCCAGGTTTCCGTCAGGCGCTGCGCGAGCATGCGCGCGACGGCATCGTTGATCGCGCCGGGCGCATAAGGCACCACGAAGCGGACCGGTCGCAGCGGAAAATCCTGCGCATGCGCGAAGCCGGCGATCAAGACCAACAGGCCGCAGAGTAACGCTTTCATGGAATGCCTCCTCCCCTTGTTCTTGCGGCGCCATTCAGCGCAAGGCCTGCTCGATGCGCACGGTGGACTGAGTAGAACGAGCGGGCGTGCCGACGATCCTGCGTAGAGTACCGGACTAGCGCTCGCGCCGATACCGCGTGGTCATGAACTGGTGCCAAGTGCCGTCCGGCAGTTGTATTTGCGAGCTCAGGCTGCGTTCGTCCGCGTCGCGGAACTCGACGATATCTTGATACTTGGCGAGCGTCCCGTCGCAGGCCATGCTGGGACCTTGCGCATCCAGTGTCAGGACACGACCACCCGGGTCGAGGCTGCCCTCGTAAACCCACAGATAAGTCATCATCGAGCCGACGAAAGTGCCGGTGAAGCGTTGCTTGTCGGGATCGTAGCCGAGCGTGATCAGCATGACGCTGGGGCTGCCGTCGGGCATGTGGCCGTGACTTTCGCATTGCACCCAAACCTCGCCGATCGCGCGCACGCTTTCCTCGACCGTCCAAGATTGTTCCGGCTGGCCGGGACCCATCGAGCAGCTGCCCTCGCCGCGCCATTCGCCGACCAGCTGCTGCAGCCAGGCGTGTTCCTGCGTTTTCTTCAGTGCCTGCATCGTCGTTCTCCTTGGTGTTGGAAGGCACGGATCGAGCCGTGCCGACATGGGCTCGGGCGCCGAGCGCCGTGAGCGTGATGGCTAGTCGTGCGCTGGCGCTCGATTTCGACAAGCGTCCGGACGAAAGAAAGGCAAGTTCGTCGGGCAAGACGTCCCGGCAACGGCCGCGCCCATACGGTGTCTGCACGGCGCGACTTCGTCGGCATGAGCGTATCCTTGGATTCGTAGCGAGGAGGGCGGGTCGACTGCGTGCGAGACGCTCAACCTGTCCAGTCCGATGTGCCGAGATCGCGTGCGTCATTGCGATTTCGTTGCGACGAGCTTCGGGCGGCTTTATGCGATTCCTGTGGCAGGAAGCCCTTGGATTGTTGCTCGCTGTGCCGATGCTCGTCGGCGCATACATCCGTCTCGGGCGGCGCGCAGCCACCCGCCAGACCACACGCTACACCGATCTTCGGCTGATCACCCAAGCGGCGGGCAGTACTTCACGCACCCGACGTCACGTTCCACCGCTGCTGTTCCTGCTGGGAATCGTCGCGTTGCTGCTGGCCGTTTCCCGACCGGCGGCGGTTTTCCTCGTGCCGGCGCATCACGGCACCGTCGTGCTGGTCATGGATGTATCGCTCAGCATGGCGGCGACGGACGTCGAGCCGACTCGCTTGGGGGCCGCGCAGGCGGCCGCGAGCCAGTTCGTGGAGAACGTCCCTGCGGGTGTTCGGGTCGGCGTGGTTGCATTCGGCGCCTATGCGGATGTGGTGCTGGCGCCCACCACGGATAAGGCTCGTATCGTCAGCGCCCTCGGGCGGCTCAAGATGCAGCCGTTCACGGCATTGGGCACCGGACTGCTTGCCGCGCTGCTGGTGATCCATCCGACGGCCGCCGTGGATCCGGGCTACGATCTCTTCAGCCGCGCGGACGATGTGCCCGAGTTCCAGTCGCGGTTCATGCGCGACCCGCCGCCGCGCCGCCCCAGAGTCGAGCGCAATCCGCATCGCCCGCCGGTCGATCCGTCGACGCTCATCATCCTCGTCAGCGACGGCAAGGGTACGCTCGGCGTGTCCGCGATCCAGGCTGCCAGGCTCATCGACGATCACGGGATACGGGTCTACACCATCGGTGTGGGGACGCCCTATGGCGGCATCGCGAGGATCGACGGCTACCCGCCGACGCATGCGGAATTCGAGGGCGAAACGCTGGCATCGATCGCAGACATCACGCGTGCGAAGTACTTTCAGGCCGACGATCGCGCGGCTGCGGCGGCGATCTACGACGCGCTGGCCCGCAGTACGCTGCGAGAGCGCGCGGAGATCGAAGTCACGGTGGTTCTCGTTGCGCTGGCCGGGCTGCTGCTCGTGCTGGGGGGCGGGCTGTCGCTGGCCTGGCACGGCTATCTTGCCTAGGTGCCGAGTCGAAGTTTCGCTGAACGAAAGCGCCGAGTATCGACGCGATACGGTGGTGAAAATCCTCGTCGGCGCTTACAGGATGCGTTTGGCCGCGAGCAGAGAAGCGCTTGCCCCCGCGACTGCGAGCAGCGCACTTGCAGCCGCGAAGAGGGCGGTGATCTCGGTGTTCGTCGGCGGCTGCGGCCACTGCGGCCGGATCGAATCGACGATCCGTGGCCAGTCGACTGTCGAGGCGTGAAAGTACTGCCCGCCTGTGGCTGCGGCGATTTCCTCGAGCACGCCCTCGTCGAGTTGCACGCGCATGTTCCAGCCGTTGACCTGCATCGTACGTCCCTCGGTGCTGCCTACGCCCACCGTATGGATGCGCACGCCCAAGGCGGCGGCGAGGCGTGCAGCGTCCCGGGGGGCGGGGCCGAGGGCGGATGCGCCGTCGGAGACGAGAACGATCACGGCGTCCGAACGCGATCCGGCCAACGATCCGATCGGCTGCGACGACGCTCCACTACCGCCGCCGGCGCGCGCGGCAGTGTCGCCTGTCTCGCGAACCAGTGTGGCGATGTCCGCCTCGGGAAAGATCATGCCCAATGCTGTCGTGATGCCGCTGCCTATGGCCGTGCCGGGCCGAGCGGCCAGCCGATCGATCGCGGTGAAGAGGGCTTCGCGGTGGGTCGTGGGCTCTGCCTCCGCGATCACATTGCCTGCGAACGATACCAGACCGATCCGCAGTCGATCGGCGTATCGGGCGACGAAGTCCCGGGCCTGGGCTTGCGATTGCGCGAGCCGGGTGGGCGGCGCATCGTCGGCCTTCATGCTGATGGATACGTCCACCACGAGCACGGCCGTGCCTCGCACCGCGAACAGCGTCGTCGACACGTGCGGGCGAGCCAGCGCGACGCTGAGCACCGTCAGGCTCGCGAGAAAGAGCAGCAGCGGGAGGTGCCGGGAGACGCCGAATGCGGCTGTCAGCCCGGTCGAGTGCGCATACATGGATGCGTGCCGATGCGCCGCGGCGCGCCGCTGCCGAATGCACGCCAGGTAGAAGTAAAGGAACAGCGGCACCACCAGTGCAACCGCCATAGCCTCGGGCCACTGGAGCGTCATGCGCTCACCCTGTGTTCCATTCGTCACGAAAGGCGTATCGGCGCCGCCCCGCGGCGGGATCCGCTGCCAATGTGCATCACTGCTCGTGCCCGCACTTGGGGGCGAACTCAGCGTCTGGCGAGTACCGTCGACGGCAGGGCTTCGCCGGCAAAGTGCGCGTTCAAGGTCGCGATGATCATCTCGGTCGCCGCGCTGCGCGATTCGGGCGATCGGCCGGCGATGTGCGGGGTCACCACCACGCTCTCGATCCGCAGCAGCTCCGGAGGTGGCGGCAGCGTGGGCTCGCCCTCGATGACATCCAGGCCCGCACCCGCGATCCGCTTGGCTTGCAGCGCCTCGATCAGGGCCGCGGTGTCGACCACCGTGCCGCGCCCCACGTTGACGAGGTAGCCTTTGGGGCCGAGCGCCGTCAACACCTTCGCATCGACGAGGTGCCGGGTGGCGGGCCCCCCAGGCGCGCAGACGATCAGGAAATCGGCCCACGTGGCCAGCGCAACGAGATCGTCGAAGTATCGATAAGGCGAGCCGTCGACAGCGGACCGGTTGTGATACCCCACCTGCATATCGAAACCGCGCGAGGCCCGATAGGCGATTCGGCTGCCGATCTTGCCGAGCCCGAGGATGCCCAGGCGTTTGCCGAACACGGTCGGGATGTCGAGCCGCCATTGCTCCTGCCATCCGCCTTCGCGCACGAAGCGATCGGCCTGCAGCAGGTGTCGGGTCGCAGCCAGCAGCAGCATCATGGCCGAATCGGCGACGGCAGCGGCGTTGGTGTCCGGGCAATTGGCGACTGCGATGCCGCGAGCCCTGGCCGCGTCCAGATCGACGGCCTCGTAGCCGGCGCCCGTCGCGCAGACGATCTCGAGCTGCGGGAGCAGGGCCATCTCGGCATCGCTGATGCCGCCCCGGCCGTTGGTCAGCACGACCTTGATGCGATCGCCCGCCTCACGGCAGGCATCCATCCGGCTCGGATACCGTTTGGCTTCGATGGCGGTATAGCCGCCGGCGGCGAGGCGCGCCACCCGCTCGGGACTGACGCCTGAAAGACACAACACGCCTATGGACATGAGCCCTCCTCGGGATCGATGAGCCGCCTCGGGGCGGCGCTTACCTGACGATGCTTTGCAGCTCCGGAATCACCCATTTGGGCCTGCGACCATTCGACACGCGCACGATATTGTCGAAGCCGTTGCGGAAGCGATCGGTCCAGTTCTCCACCGTCGGGCCGGCCGAGTGCGGCGTGAGAATGATGTTGGGAAGGACAAAGAGCGGATTCTCCGGCTTGGGCGGCTCTTCGGTCATGACATCGAGCCCCGCCATGGCGATTCGGCCGGCCTTCAGCGCTTCGTGCAGGGCGACCTCGTTGACGACCGGTCCGCGGCAGGTGTTGATCAGTATCGCGGTCGGCTTCATGAGCGCCAACTCGGCCGTTCCGATCAGATCGCGCGTGGTGTCGTCCAGCGGAACGTGCAAGCTCACGATATCGGAAGTGCGCAGAAGCTCGGTGAAGAGCACGAAACGCACACCCAGCGCGTCTTCCTCGTCCTCGGTCAGGCGGTCGATGTCGTAGTACTGGATATCGACATCGAACGCCGCAGCGCGCCGGGCAACCTTCTTGCCGATGTTGCCCAGTCCGACGATCCCCACCGTCTTGCCCCGCAGTTCGTGCACGGGAGCCTTGCCGGAGGGCCCCGTGCGCCACTGCCCCGCGCTGACGTCGGCATGCAGGCCAGTGAGCTTCTTCAGCGTTGCCAGCATCAGCATCAGGGTGTGTTCCGCCACCGCGATGGCATTGGCGCCGCCGTTGTTGGCGATCGGAATCCCGGCTCGCTTGGCGGCGGCGACGTCGGCGCGGTCGTATCCCGCGCTCAACAGCTGCACCAGCCGCATCTTCTTGCCCGCCTCGAAGAACTTCGCGTCGATGCTGCGCGTCATGCCGAGGTAGTAGTCGGCCTCCGCGGCTGCGCGATAGTAGTCGGGTGTGCCGTTGTCATGAATCATGAGATCGAAGCCCGGCGGCTTGAGCGCCAATGCGATGTCGAGAATGGGCTTGGGGTGATTCGGTGCGAACAGAATCTTGCTGGTCATGTCCGGTTCCTTGTGTTCGGGTTGTCGTGGGCGCTGTCGTCGTGTGTGCATCGGGGCGGCTGCGTTGCCGCCATCGAACCAGGCTCCTCCGAGGTGCCGGCCCCGCGCCTGCTGAGCTACGTCAGTGAACTTACGCTCAATCGCCGGGGTAGAGAAGCGTCTTGGTGCATCCTGGAGCGAGACATTGGGTGGCGAGGTGGCGCGCGTTTCGCGGGAAATCGAGCGCAGACCTCGGCAACGCAAGCCTGACCGTGTGCGAAAAAACCGTCGTCACTGCCTGCGGGCCAGAATGCCGTCGCCATTCAATGCCGCGTCGAAACCGACGCGCCGCAGGCGCCCGAGCACTTCCTTGGGCACATCGCGACCGCTGGTGAGCTTGTTCGGTGTGCCGGTGTAATGAAACAGCCGGCCCCTGCGCTTGAGCACGCGCGCCAGTTCGTCGTAGAAGGCCAGGGAGTACAACTCTCCGGCGATGCCGAAGCGCGGCGGATCGTGCAAGATGGCATCGACCGAACCGGTGTTCAACGAGCCGATGTGTTCGGTGATGTCGCCCTGGGTCAGGGTCAAGCCGGAGCCGATCTCGGGGGACCACGGATTGAGGCTGCGCAGCCAGATCACATCGGCGTTCTTCTCGTACGACAGCACCTGTCTGGCCTGCCCCTTCATGCACCACGCGGCGAAGTAGCCGAGCCCGCCGCAGGTGTCCAGGATCACCTTGCCGCGGGGTTGAATCAAGCCCACCTTGCGTTCGGCATCCGCATAGGGCGATACCTGGGCCGTGGGTAGCATCTTGATGCCGTCGATCTCGAAGGTCGGCGGCCCCCACTCGGTGGGCACCAGTTTGATGAGCGATGTCGTGAAGCGCGCCACGGGCTCGAAGACGCCATCGTTCCAGTAGTAGACCGTTCTCTCGGCACAGTCCTGCAGATAGGGGAAGGCCGCAGCCTGCCAGTGCCATCGGGTGGCCTCCAGCGCGACGGTCGTGGTCGAGCGATCGAGGTCCAGCGAACATTCGATCGTAAATGCCCCTGCCCGCGCCGCCGTCCATAGAGCGTCGTGTACCTTGCGCGTCAACAAGGGGCCCATCACGGCTGCTTCGTCATGAGCGGTTGTCGACGTGATCGGCCATGCCTCGATACGCGTGCCGAAGGTGCAAGGCGTGCGGCCGCCCGCATGCCTAGCGACGATACTCGCGAAACCCGGCGGCGCGCGCGAGGTCGGCCTTGACCTCTTCGCGGCTGCGTTCGTAGACGATCTCCCGGCCCATTGCCTTGCCGACATAGACCGCGCCGGTGCGGCTGGCTGTCAATTCGCAGCGCACGCTGTGCACGCCTTCGCCCAGCACGACTTCGATGCTTTCCAGATGCTTGTTCAGCACGACCACATCGAGCGTCTGCCCGCTCGCGGTGACGCGCACCTTGATCTTTTCCGGGTTCATGGGGGATCCTTTCGATGAACTGCACACGCCGTGCTGCCTGGGCTTGATTCCGATGCGCGCTCCGAGGTGCACAGTGTAGCGGTCCGTGGCGGTTTCGGGCCTCTTCTGTCCGAGACGGGCCGCGAATGTGGTGGGGTCGTGAGGCTGCGCGCTTGCCGAGACGCATCCTGGGTTCTCGGCCGGCGCCGGCTTCGAGCGCCCGCGGCATGCTTCTTGCCTGATAATGCGCACCTCGTTGACGGAAAGCATCACCCGATGAAGAGCCTGCTGCTGGTCTCGATGGCCGCCGCGTTGAGCGCGTGCGTCGCGACGACTCCGCGAATCGACGCCGAACGTCTGGGCGAGGTGCAGCGCGCAAAGACGAGCGTGCAGGAGGTGGTCAAGCGGTTCGGCACCCCCAGCATCGTGTCTCGCAATCCGGACGGCACCCAGTTCGCTACTTATGTGCACGCCGATCCCGACGCCGATCCCAAGGCGGTGGTGCCGCTGGTAGCCGGTGTGATGCGCGATTCGGTGACCTTTCATTTCGACACGCAGGGCTTGCTGACCGACGTCAAGACCACCTCGCGCACGGGCGCCGAGTCGCCCACGACGCAGCCGATCGCATCGAAGCCCGGGCAGCCGAGCGCGACGAGCACGCCGGCGCCGACGGCCGGCCGTGCCCAGTCGAGCAAGCGCTCGTGGAAACTGCCCGAATGGCTACCGGCAAAGTCGCGGGAAAACCGTTGAGAGCATGCTCGTTCGCGTGAAGAGCTAGTGAACAGCGAGCGCGTCGCATGCTTACGAGCCATTGCGCACTGTGTAGAGCTGCGGACCGTGTTCAGTACGCCTTCTCAGACCTTGTGATGCGAGACTTGCAACCCCACCGTAACGAAGTGAGCATGCGGCCGCGATGGCGGCGTGCATGAGAGGGCGATTGAATTGAGTGCCGCGTCGAACCACGAAACACTGAACGTGCCGGGCGGGCGCGACATCAAGCTATGGACGCGCGGCGTGCCCGTGGAAGCCGAAGCGCGCGCGCAGCTGATCAAGACGGCGTCGCTGCCCTTCATCCATCGACACATCGCGGTGATGCCGGATGTGCATGTGGGGAAGGGGTCGACGATCGGCAGCGTCATTCCGACATTGAGGGCCGTGATCCCTGCCGCCGTCGGGGTCGATATCGGCTGCGGCATGATGGCGGCGAAGACGTCGCTATCTGCGGCGGATCTCCCCGACAATCTCGGGTCGATGCGCTCGGCCATCGAACGGGCGATCCCGCATGGTCGAGCGGCGAAAGGCCGCGACCACGGTGCGTGGGGCGAGAGGCCGCCGCCGCTGGCGCAGGCTGGTTGGTCCGAACTCAAGAGCGGGTTCGATATCTTGATACGCAAGCATCCGCGGCTGGCGAAGACCAACAATCACGTCCATCTGGGAACGCTCGGGACGGGCAACCATTTCATCGAGGTCTGCCTCGACGAGCGCCAGGCGGTATGGTTCATGCTCCATAGCGGATCGCGCGGGGTGGGCAATGCCATCGGCACCCATTTCATCGAGCTCGCGAAAAAAGACATGCGGCAGTGGCTGGTCAACCTGCCCGACGAGGATCTTGCCTACTTCAAGGAAGGGACGCAGCACTTCGACGACTACATCGAAGCCGTGGGCTGGGCGCAGAAGTACGCCCGCATCAACCGCGAAGTGATGATGAAGACGCTCGTCCAAGCCGTGCGCGCCGTGATCGCGAAGCCCTTCGAGGCGCATGTCGAGGCGGTGAATTGCCATCACAACTACGTGAGCCGCGAGCGGCACTTCGGCGAAGATGTTCTGGTGACCCGCAAGGGCGCGGTGCGTGCCCGACGAGACGAGCTGGGGATCATCCCGGGAAGCATGGGAGCGCGTTCGTTCATCGTGCGCGGCTTGGGCAACGAAGACAGCTTCCACAGCTGCAGCCATGGGGCGGGAAGAGCGATGTCGCGCACGCAGGCGCGCAAGCGGTTCTCGCTGCAGGATCACCGCGCAGCGACGGCGGGCGTGGAATGTCGCAAGGACGCCGAGGTGATCGACGAGACGCCGGCCGCATACAAGGACATCGATGCGGTGATGCTGGCGCAGAAGGATCTGGTGGAGATCGTGCATACCTTGAAGCAGGTCGTGTGCGTGAAGGGATGAGGGGCGAGCGATTTACCACCCTACGCAGTGCCGAGGACGAGGGCGTCCTGGGTTGTCGCGGGCACGCCGGCGGACGAGCGCTATACTCGGTGCCCGAGGCGCACCGAGCGCCCACCTACCCGTCCCGGAGGATCGACATGAAGACCTGCTGCGCAGCCCTTGCCCTTGCTCTCGCTGCCTTCCCGGCATTCGGTCAGACCGTGAAGATCACGCCGGTCGGCTCGCATCCCGGCGAATTGTGCGCGAACGATCGCGCCATCATCTTCGAAGATCCGACCGGCGTGCGGCTTCTTTACGATCCGGCGCACAACGTGACCGGGGGCGATGATCCCCGATTGGGCACCATCCATGCCGTGCTGCTGAGCCACGTGCACGGTGACCACATCGGCAACCTGAAACTGAAGGCCCCCGGGGCGGGCACTTGTGCGAACTCGGGCAGGGAGCCGGCGCCGAACTCCACGACAGCGGAGGTCGCCGCGGCGAAGAACGCGGCGCTGGTGATGACGCGGGCCATCGGCCGGTTCGTCGGCACCAAGGTGCAGGCCATCCGCGGCGGCAAGCCGATCGGGTTCTGTCCGCAGAAGGAAAGCGTCACGACCGTTCCGGTCGAAACGGTATGTACCTCGCAGACGGATCTCGGCGGCGTGTTCATCGCCAAGACGCCCGAGGCCGCGCGGGGCGTCGAGATCACGATCGTCTATGCCTCGCACGTGAACGACGCGCCGCCCGCGTTGCTCTCGCAGGCGCAGCGCGAATTGCTGCAGGCGGACGGCGCCATCCTGGAGTTCGGGCCGGCCACGGGATTCGTGGTCAAGTTCACCAACGGGCTCACCGCTTATCTTTCCGGCGATACCGGTATCCATACCGAAATGAAGACCGTGGTGAACGAGTACCACAAGGCCAATCTTGCGGTGCTCAATCTGGGTGTCAACGCGGGCGCCTACTTCTCGGGGGCTCACGCCATGAACGAACTCGTCCGCCCGGCCTCGGTGATCATCACGCACGCCAATGAACCGGTGACCGAAGGCGGCAAGCTCAGGCCGCTTTCGCGCACGGCCAAGGTCATCGATCAGCTCAAGGCGACGCCTCACCTCGCCATCAGCGGACGGACGATGGAATTCGACGGCAAGGGCAAGTGTGTCGCGGGTTGCTGAGCGACGAACTCGAATGCGCATGCGGTCGATGTCGTCGAATACGAATGGATGTGGGGTTTACACCCGCGCCAGACAGCCTGGTGCAGGCAGCGGAGCGATGGTAGATGGCTATGCGCAATCATTATGATGTGATCGTCGTCGGCAGCGGCCCCGGCGGCGAAGGGGCGGCGATGACGGCGGCCAAGGGCGGCCGGCGCGTCGCCGTGATCGATCAGGATGCCGAAGTCGGCGGCTCGTGCACGCATCGCGGCACGATACCCAGCAAGGCCTTGCGCCATGCCATTCAGCAGCTGGCCGATGACGACGGGCGCGCCGAGGCGGATTACACCGATCTCACGCGCCGGTCCGAACAGGTGGTTCAAAGCCAGGTCCAGCTGCGGCGAGGGTTCTACGAGCGCAATCACGTCGATGTGATCGCCGGCCGGGCCTCGTTCGTCGATGCGCACTGCATCGAAGTCGCGGCGATGAACGGCGCGCACCACCGTGTCGGCGCCGAGCGGATCATCCTGGCGACCGGGTCGCGTCCCTATCGGCCGGCCGACGTCGATTTCACGCATCCGCGCATCGTCGACAGCGATACGGTGCTGCGGCTCAAGGAGACGCCGCGCAGCATCACCGTCTATGGCGCGGGCGTGATCGGCTGCGAATACGCATCGATCTTTCGCGGATTGCGCATCAAGGTCAACCTGATAAACACCCGCGACAAGCTGCTTTCCTTCCTCGACGACGAAATCGTCGACGCCCTCGCCTACCACTTGCGCGAGCGGGGTGTCCTGATCCGCCATAGCGAAGAATACGAGCGGGTCGAGGCCGACGATTCGGGGGTGCGCGTGCACCTGAAATCGAACAAGGTCATCCAGAGCGATGTGCTGCTATGGGCGCAGGGGCGAACCGGCAATTCCGACGGCATCGGCCTCGAAGCGATCGGCATCGAGACCAACGAGCGCGGTTCCATCGTCGTCAATGCGGCCTACCAGACCGCCCAACCACATATCTATGCGGTTGGCGACATCGTGGGCGCTCCCAGTCTTGCCAGTGCCTCCTACGACCAGGGGCGGTTCGCGGCCACCCATGCACTCACGGGCGTCTGCGATCAGCGTCTGGTCGAGGACATTCCCACGGGCATCTACACCATTCCGGAGATCAGTTCTCTAGGCGCGACGGAGCGCGAACTCACCGCCCGCAAGGTGCCTTACGAAGTGGGCCATGCATTCTTCCGCCATCTCGCCCGCGCGCAGATCATCGGGCGCACCACCGGGATGCTGAAGATCCTGTTCCACCGCGAGACGCTGCGCATCCTGGGCATACACTGCTTCGGCAGCCAGGCCTCCGAGATCATCCATATCGGCCAGGCGATCATGACTCAGCCCGGCGAAGCGAATACGCTCATGTATTTCGTCAACACCACCTTCAACTATCCGACCATGGCCGAGGCTTATCGGGTGGCGGCGCTCAACGGTTTGAACCGAGTGATGTAGGGCGCGCACAGGCGGGCGATTCCCGACCCCACCATATGCAATGCCGATGAAGCGGCCAGGGAAAGGCGTCCTGGTCGACACGGCCGGTCAGGTGCTTTGCGCAGGGGCGAGACTCATCCGGTCGGGCCTTTCGCCGCGGCGGCTTCGCCGGCTTGAGGGGAATCCGCCGGTGAAGACAGATTGCCCGAGCGCAGCATGAGCGCACCCCAGGCAAGCAGTCCGCCGCCCACGACGAACACCGAAAGCACGCCGGCCAGCGTGCCGATCGCGCCGAACACCACCGGTGCCAGCACGCGTGTGATCTGGTTGACCGACTCTCGGATGCCGACCACTTCTCCGGTGCGCTCGCTCGACGCGTTGTTGTAGGCGAGGATCAAGGTGAGCGGCTGCCCCACGCATAGTCCGAAGCCGTAGACGAACGACAGTGCAGCCAGCGCATAGGCGCCCTCGACGAAGGGGATGAGCACGAAGGCGCAGGTGGCGAGTAGGAACGAGCGTCTGAGCACCGTCTCGACCGTGGCGCGCTTCAGGAACCAGTTCAGGCAAATGCGCGAGATGAAGGCGGCGGCCGGGAAGCATGCCATGATCATGCCCACCGTGGCGGCCGACAAGCCCAGACCATGGGCGTAGACCGGGACATAGTATTGGAATACGTCGATGGCGGCGAACACCACACTGCCGACGAGCAGGATCTTGAGCATCCTGCGATCGTGCAGGAGTTCGGAGAGGCTGCCCGCCGCCTTGTCGACTGCGCCCTTGCCCAAGGGCAGCAACCGCGCTCCGAATCGATGCACCAGCATGCTCGCCAGGGCCAGTGCGGCGAAGTACAGGCATGCCTGTGCGTGGCCGGCATGTTCGATCGAGAAGCCCGCGAGCAGCGGGCCGGCGAAGTTGGTGACCGAGAACATCAGCGACAAGTTGGCGAGGTTCCTGGCGCGGTTGGTGGGCGTGCTCATCACGCCGACCACGTTCATCTGGGCGACGTGATAGATGGAGTAGGCTGCGCCGATGACGATGGCGGCGGCGAAGAGGCCTGTCAGGGTGGGAAAGAAGTACGGGATGCAGAACCCGACCATGCTCAGGAACGAGCCCACGAGCATGGGGCGATGACAGCCGACGCGGTCGGTCCACTTTCCCGCGGGCCATCCCAGCGCCGCGGTCATCAAGGAGAACACGGCAAGGAGAACGCCTACCGTTAAGGCGCTTGCCCCGAGTTCGAGCGCATACAGCGAGAAGAGCAGTCGACTGCCCCGGAACCCGGACTGGCCGAGCAGCGTCAGCGTATAGAGAAAATGAAGCGGCTTCACGGGATGTCCTGAGTACGCTCTCCTCGAGAGCGGGGCGCCTTGCGCATGCGATGCGATTGTCGACGCATTGTGGAGCAGCCCGGGGCCATTATGCTACGGTGTTTGCCGAAGCAAGCCTTCTCGCATTGTATGCACTAAGATGCATGCAGTGGTCCGAGGCGGGGCTCGCTCGACGGTCCAGATGCAGCGACGAGTAGATCGATTCGGGCGTGGCGCTGTCGAGCCGACGACCGGGATTCTTTTCTTCGAGGGTGCACCATGACGAATGTCGTTGCAGGACACGGTTTCGAAGAATGCCTGATCGCCGATCTGACAGGCGTAGCGGAGCAGGTGATCGTCGGCCTCAACTGGACGCTGGTGCTGGGGCCGAACGGGGCGGGCATGGCGCAGACCCCGGCGCGGGGCACGGCGGGTTGCCGCAGCTTGCCGCGTGCGGGCACGTACTCGGGGCAGACATTGGCGGCGCTCGCAGCGCTGTGGAACTCCGATAACGTATTCGAGCGCGCGGTAGCCGTCGCTGCAGTCAATGCGCATTGGAACCGTTTCGACATCGAAGGCGATGGTGCCAACGGTCTGGACTTGATCGAGAACCACGGCGTGCGCACCATCGTCATCGGCCGCTTTCCGGGTCTCGCCGATCGGCTGCCCGGGATTGCGGTGGTCGAGCGCGAGCCGCGTCCGGGCGAGTATCCGGAGTCGGCGCTACCGATGCTGCTGGCCGAAGCGAAGTACGTCGCCATCACGGCCTCGGCCATCGTGAACGGTTCCATGGCGGGGATACTCGCGCTTTGCAAAAGCGCGTTCGTTCTCGTTCTGGGCCCCAGCACGCCGCTCTCGCCGCGTCTGTTCGATCACGGGGTCGATGCGCTCTCCGGCTTCATCGCGCGGGATGTCGACAAACTCGCGCGGGCGGTGAGCGAGGGTGCAGCCGTCGCAGCCCTGCGGCCTTATGGCCGTTACGCCACGATCGTTCGCACGCAGCTCGCCTGAAAAGGGCGAGCGATCATCCGGCGACGGATGATCGTGCTGGCCCAAACGCCACGGACTTGGGTGCCGACACGGGTGACGCCCGAGCCATGCCCAGAGGGTGCGGCGATCAATTCATCTTGAGATTGGCCTTCTTGATGACTTCGGCGTATCGGGCCTGGTCGCTTTTCATCAATTCGCCGAACTGCTCGGGCGTATTGATGAAGGGATCAGAGCCCAGATCGCGCATGCGCGCGACGAACTCCGGCGCGGCCAGCGCCTTGTTGATCTCTTGCGAGAGCTTGTCCACGATGGGCTTGGGCATGCCGCCCGGCCCGATCAGGGCGAACCAGCCCTTGGCGTTGAAGCTCGGCAAGCCGGCCTCCTTGAACGTCGGTACGTTCGGCACGGTGGGATAGCGCTGGTCGCCGGTGATGGCTAGCGCCTTGACGCGGTCGCCCTTGATCAAGGGCATCAGGTTCACGGCTGCGTTGAGGTACACCTCGATCTCGCCGCCGAGAAAGGCGGTGAGTTGCGGCCCCGAGCCCTTGTAGGGAATCTGCTGCATCTTGATCCCGGCCTCGATCTGGAACAGTTCGATGGCGAGATGCGTCACGCTGCCGCTGCCCGAGGTGCCGAAGTTGAGTTGCCCGGGCCGCGCTTTCGCGAACGCGATGAACTGTTTGAGGTTGTTCACCGGGAGCGATTTGTGAACGGACAGGATGTTCTCGCTGCGCCCCAGCGTTGCGATGGGCGTGAAATCCTTGATCGGATCGTAGGGCGCCTTGATCATCTGCGTGACGATGACATGCGTGGTGGTGATCACCATGAGCGTATAGCCGTCGGGCGCCGACCGTGCCACATGCTCCGAGCCGATCAAGGTGTTGCCGCCTCCGCGGTTGTCGACCAGCACCTGCCGGCCCCAAGCCTCGTGCAGGCGCTGCGCGACCAACTGCGCGTACACGCTGGTGCTGCCGCCTGGCGGATAGGGCGTGACGATGCGTATCGGCTTGCTGGGATAGGGTTGTTGCGCCTGCGCCGGAACAACCAGTGCGGCCATCGCACAGGCCAGTGCCAGTCGGGCAAACAGTCTCGGTCGATTCATTGCGGCTCCTCCTCGTTGTTTTCGGCTGTCCGTGCGGCACGGACGCTCTCGGCTGCTCCCCGCGGTTTGCTTGCCGCCCCGCGTCTGGCGCTCGCTCGATTGCGGCGACGCCTCTTCCATTGCCCGGCAGTCCCGTGCATGCATCGCTGCGCCTGGGTCGTCCGCTGCGCTCGAGCATCGAAACAGCATCGGCACCGAGTCGCGGCGAGCGATCGTTTTCGACAGGGTCGCACTGAACTCCTCGCAGTTCAAGTGCGGGCACCGGTGCGCCCGCTTCGGGGATGCTCTGGACTTGGCCGCGCGACGCGTGCACAGTCGCGGTTCGGTCCGGGCGCCGCGTACACGATTCTTTCGACATGCGCACGCGAGCGCTGGTCAATATCGAGGGGTACCGGGTACTGCATGGGGTGCCTGGCGCTCTCAAACCCAAGGAGGTCGCATCGCATGACGATCGAGTTCTACACCTGGAACACGCCCAACGGACGCAAGATCAGCGTTGCCCTGGAAGAGATGGGCCTGCCGTACAACGTGCACACCGTGAACATCGGCAAGGACGAACAGTTCAAGCCCGAGTTCCTCGCGATCAGTCCCAACAATCGCATCCCCGCGATCGTCGACACCGAGGGGCCCGGCGGGCAGCCGATCAGCGTCTTCGAGTCCGGAGCGATCCTGATCTATCTCGCGGAGAAGACAGGCCGGTTCATGCCTGCGGATCTGCGCAGGAAGGTGCCTGTGCTGGAATGGCTCATGTGGCAGATGGGCGGGTTCGGCCCGATGCCCGGGCAGGTGCACCACTTCCTGGGAGTGAGCGATCCTGTCGATCAGCGCTACGGGCTGGAGCGCTATTCGAAGGAGACGCGTCGGCTCTATGGCGTGCTCGACAGGCGTCTGGCGGGGCGAGACTATGTCGCCGATGAATGTTCCATCGCCGACTTTGCCATTCTCGGTTGGGCCTGGCGTCACGAGCGCCACAAGGTCGATCTGGCCGAGTTTCCGAACGTGAAGGCCTGGTACGAGCGCTGCATGGCGCGTCCGGCGACCAAGAAGGGCTTCGAGGTGGCGTTGTCTTGAACCGGATGCGCAGCCGGTCGGGATGAGAGGGCGCCGATTCGTGTGTGTGCGGCGGTGGGCTTCATGCGCGCGACGATGGAGCGCGGCAAGAAACCGGAGGCCGCCGGTGAGCGTGCGAATCGGCCGCCCGAAACGGCCGCGCTGCTTGCCGCAGGCTCAGCGCCGCGGCAACGCCGAAGCGCCCGCGACCGGGGTTACTTTCGCTTGATGATCCAGCCGCCGCCGGCGAGCATCACCGAGTTGAAAAGGAACACGGGCACGACGCCGAATGCGGTGCCGATCGCGCCGAACACCAGCGGCGTGACGATGTGGGTGAAGTTGTTGAGCGTGGCGCGCAAGCCGATGGCCTCGCCCGAACGGCCGCTCGGTGCGCGATCGTAGATCAGCGACAGCGACAGCGGCTGGCCGCAGCCGGTGCCCAAGCCCAGGATGAAGCAGATCACGCACAGCAAGACCATGTCCGTGACGAAGGGCACTGCCGTGTAGGTGACGGCCGCGACGAACATCGAGCCGACCAGGACCTTCTCCGCACCGAAGCGCGCGACGATGCGCGGCATCCAGATGCGGACCACGAACGCCGCCGCGGAGAACACGCCGAGCACGATGCCGATCTCGGAGGCCGAGAGGCCGATGTAATGGCCGTAGATCGGCATGTAGAACTGGAACAGATCGATGCCGGTCAGAAGTACCGCACCCGTAATCATCACCCGGCGCAGCGGTCGATTCTCGACCACCAGCTCGAAGGGGTTGGAGCGCCCGGTCGACTTGCCTTTCTTCCCCTCCGAATCCGAGCCGTCGCCGCTGCGCTGCTGGCCCAGATGCTTCGCCGTGCCCATGATGATCGCGGTGATCAATGGAAATGCGGCGATGGCCAGATACGCGTTCGCGTGCCCGGCGTGATCGATCGCAAAGCCCGACAGCAAGGGCCCGAAGAAACTGCCCGCCGCCATGGCCAGGCCGAAGTTGCTGAAGTTCTTGGTGCGGTCGGCCTTGGTGCCGATGCCGCCGATCATGTTCTGCACGGCGACGTTGTAGAACACGTGGCCCGCGCCGACCATCGCCGCCTGCACGTAGAGCGTCGTCGTGTAGGGGAACAAGTAGGGCAGGGCGAGCCCGAAGGTGATGCCGCACGACCCGAACACCATGGGCCAGCGGGCACCCAGGCGATCTGCGAGTTTACCGGCGTAGATCGCGAGGATCATGGGAAACAGCGAATACAACCCCACCAGAACGCCGATCACGATCTGCGGGGCGCCCAGTTCGATGGAGAACAGGGTGATGATGATCTTGCTGCCCTTGAGGGCAATCATGTTGGAGACCACCATGAGCAGCACGACCCAAAGCGACATCAACCCAACCTCCGTCCTGCGCTATTGATCGGTGCACGAATCGCTCCGGGCGGCCAAGCTCTGGGGTCGGACGCGGAGCAGCGCATCGGTGTGCGAAGGCGCTTGCGAAACCCGGCGAGCGGGCGATTGCGGCCTGCAGGCCGCGTTACGTACGAAGGCATGGAATCGTCGACTTCAATGGGCATGTGTCCGCGAGTCGAGACGCGCGGAACGATCCTGCGAGGATAACCGTCAAGCGCCATGCGAGGCCAGCGGCAGCCCTCGAGCGCGGGGTGTGCACACCTTGCCGGCCTGCGGGCGCAGACGCCTCGGACCGGTTTGCAAGCGATGATGCGCGCCACGTGTGAAGAAGGAAGGGCTCGTTGCCGCCCTTGCCTTGCTCCCCGGCAGGCCCCTCCGCTATAACGGTCTTGCAACGTCACGAATATACGCCAAAGGAGGGCAGCATGGGTCTCACCGAGAACATCGCCAAGTTCGTCACGACGGCCACTTACGAGGATTTTCCCTCGAAGGCCGTATTCGCCGCTCGGCACGGCATCATCGATTGCGTCGCCTGTGCGCTCGCCGGGGCCAGCGAAGAACTCACCAAGATCCTGGTGGGATTCGCTCAGGACAACGGCAGCGGCAACGCCGCCACTTTGATCGGCCAGGGAATGAAGGCCTCGGCGCCCATGGCGGCGCTGGTCAACGGGGCCATGGGTCACGCGCTGGACTACGACGACATCACCCGTCCGTTCAAGGGGCATCCGAGCGTCGTCTGCCTGCCGCCCGCGCTGGCGGTGGGCGAGGCTGTCGGTGCCTCGGGGCGCGAGGTCATGCTGGCCTACATGATCGCCTTCGAGGTCGGATGCGCCATCGGCGAAGGGATGGGTATCGACTACGCGGACGATCTGGGCTGGCACCCGACCGCTCCCTTGGGCACCTTGTCGGCCGCGGCTGCCGCAGCCCGGTTGCTGGGCTTGAGCCATGAACAGACGACGATGGCGCTCTCGCTGGCGGCCTCCAACGCATGCGGACTGCGGGAGAACTTCGGCACCATGACCAAGCCCTTCCATGCCGGCAACTCGTCGCGTGGCGGCGTCACGGCGGCCATGCTCGTCAAGCGCGGCTACAAAGCGGCCACCACGGGTCTGGAGGGGCGTTTCGGGTTCATGCACGCGTTCTCGGGCGGTCGCGGCGAGGATGTCGACAAGCCGCTCGAACATCTGGGCAAGCAGTTCTATCTGGAGCAGCCGGGTGTCACGATCAAGAAGTATCCGTGTTGCGGCTCCACCCACACTCCGCTCGACGCTTTCTTCGAACTGCGCAAGAGCAAGAAGATCGACCATCGCCAGGTCGAATCGGTCGATGTGCTGGTCGACTTCGATCCGCCGCGCTCGCTGATCCACTCCGATCCGCACAGTGCGCTGGAAGGCAAGTTCTCGATCCAGTACACCATCGCCGCCGCGCTGGTCGATGACAAGGTGGGCCTGGCGCAGTTCGAAGACGATGGGCAGGTGATGCGCCCGGAGATCCGCGCCTTGATTCCCAAGATCAAGATGAAGCGCAATCCCGGCAACGAAGGCAAGCCTTCCTGGGTCGAGGCATACAACGAGTTGCGCATCACGTTGAAGGACGGCACCGTTCTTTCGCAGGGACAGCCGCGCAACTACGAAGGCCCGGTGATCGGCGTCACGCCCGAAGGCATGGACATGAAGTTCCGCGATTGCGCGTCGCGTGCGCTGCCCGACGCAAAGGTGAACGAAGCGCTGGAGATTCTCCATAACCTGGAGAAGCAAGCGAGCATCGGCAGTCTGATGACTGCGGTCAGCGGGAAGTAAAAAAGAGCCGGAGCTCGTCGCGGACAGCGACGAAGCCGGGCTGGCACGACGACAAGGGCGCACCCGAGCGGGGTGCGCCCTTGTCGCTTACTGAGGCTTGATGCCGAGCGTGTTGAGGAGTTTGCTCATCTTGTCCATCTGCTGGCGCACATGGGTGCCGAATTCCTCCGGTGTGCCGCCCGCCGGCGTGCCGCCACGGGACGCGATGCCTTTGGAGATGGCGGGCGACTGCAAGGCCTTGTTGATCTCGGTATTCAGTTTCGCCACGATCTCGCGCGGCACGCCTTTCGGAACCGCCACGCCCAGCCAGCCGGTCAACTCGTAACCGGGAAGGCCGGATTCATCGAGAGTAGGCACGTCAGGGAGGACGGCCGAGCGCTTGAGCGAAGTCACCGCGATGGCCCGGACTCGTCCGGCCTTGACCAGCGGCATCAACGAGGCCAGGTTGTCGCACAGGATGTCGATCTGGCCTGCGATCACGTCGGTGACCGCTTGCTGAGTGCCCTTGTAGGGCACATGGACCATCGAGGTGCCCGTCATGCTCTTGAACAACTCCATCGTCATGTGAGGCGTGGCTCCGACCCCGGAACTGCCGAACGTCAGCTTGCCGGGATGGGCACGCGCGTGGTCGATCAGTTCCTTGACCGACCGAATCGGCGAGGAAGTGGAGACGGTCAGTACGTTGATGCCGCGAAAGTAAAACACGACCGGTTGGAAATCGCGAAAGAAGTCATAGGGCAGCTTTGCGTAGAGGCTCGGATTGGTGGACACCAGATTGGTGGTGATGCCCAGCGTATAGCCGTCGGGTGTCGCCCGGGCGAGCGCCTCCAGGCCGATGATGCCGCTGGCGCCCGGCCGATTCTCGACCACCACTTGCTGGCCGAGCTGCTTGAAGAGTTCGTGCGCGAGTTCGCGCGCGTTGATGTCGGGGCTGCCGCCGGGGGCCGACGCGACGATCAGGCGCAGCGGTCGGGATGGATAGGCCTGCGAACAGGCAAGGGTGGGGGCCAGCAGCACCATTGCGGCGACTGCCACTAAGGGATACTTGATCACGGTCTCCTCCGTTTGAGCGCCAGTCTTCGAGCTGACGCCCGAATGTGACTGCTATCGATCCTTACGTCAATAGCGCGGGGTCGACGCAGTTCGCCGAGGCGCAGCGCAGGTGGGGATGTTCGAAATTCCCGATTGCGGCGCAGCATGGTGGCGCAAAAAGGTGCATCCCGCGAGCGTATCACTCGACCGTCCTGATCGCTCTGCCGATACTGGAAGCAAACAAGTTGGCCGCATTCACCAAGGAATCAAGCGGCACGTCGCATACAAGTCCTCCGAGTTTCCCGATTCGGCGGTCGGTCTTGCGTCCGAAGCTTCGTTGGCATGATGCCTGCTCAACATGATGCTCTACCGAGGCGTGATGCGATGGCGCAGGCGAGCGATCCAGGGACTTCCCTGGCTGGTTTGCGGGTAACCGGGTCGAGAGGCTGACCGCTTGTCCGATGCTTCGATCATCGAGTCGGATGCCGGAGATGCGTCCGGTCGAACGCCGTTTCGTAAAATGCATAAAGCATAGTGCAAGGGGCGGGCGACGGAAGATCGTTCCCGGGGTCGTCTGACTGATCGCTTGTGCGTATCTGGCGAGTGCGGGAAGGGCGCCTTGCTTTCCTTGGGATTCGGACCTTTTGGGCGAGCGTCGACGAGAGCATGGTTAGGTAGCGATCGAAGTTGTATCGAACGCCCCTCGCGGTTTAACTCATTCAAGGAAGCCATCATGAAGTTCCTCCTAAAGCTCGTTGCACGATCGTTTCGCCGTTTCGCGCAGTTCGTGCTCGCGCCGCTTGCGCTGGTTCTGTCCACGGCAGCGCTTCCGACCCTTGTGATTGCAGCTGACTTGACCGTCTTCTCCGCGGTTAGTACGACCGGTGCCATGACGGATATCGGTGTGTTGTATGAGAAGAAAACCAACAAGAAGGTACAGTTCTCGTTCGGCGCCACCTCCACGCTGGCCCGACAAATCGAGCGTGGCGCCCCGGTCGATATCTTCCTGTCGGCCGATCAGGTATGGATGGATTACCTGCTGGAGCGCAAGCTCATCGACACGTCGACCCGCAAGGACATCCTGGCTAACACGCTCGCCCTGATCGTCCCGGCCACCAGCAACCTGACGATCAAGATCGAGCCCGGCTTCAAGCTCGCTGAGTTGCTGAAGGGGAAGCGGTTGGCGGTCGGCGATCCGGACCATACCGCGGTGGGCATTTACGCCAAGGAATCGCTCCAGAACCTCGGCATATGGAGTCAACTAGAGCCCGTCCTCGCGCGTGCCGATTCGGTGCGCGCGAGCCTCGCCATGGTCGAGCGCGGCGAGGTCGGTGCCGGGATCCTGTTCGGGACGGAGGCTGCCGTCAGCAAGAAGGTGCGGTTGGTCGACACCTTCCCGGCGTCGTCGCACAAGCCGATCAACTATCCGGTAGCCGTGCTCGCCAAAGCCAAGAGCGCAGAGGCCAAGCGGTTCATCGAGTTCCTGAGTTCACCCGAGGCCGTGCGGATCTTCCAGTCGTACGGCTTCGTTTCTCTCAAATAGCATCGGAGCCCGAGCGATGGGTGCCGAGTTCTGGACGACGCCGCTCTCCGAGCAGGAATGGAGTGCGATCTCACTGAGCTTGAAGGTGTCGTTGTGGGCGATCGTTGCAGGGCTGCCTGTGGCGGTCTTCTTCGCCTGGCTGCTCGCCTACAAGGAGTTCTGGGGCAAGAGTCTGGTCAACGGCATCGTTCATCTGCCGCTGGTGCTGCCTCCCGTGGTTTGCGGCTACCTGCTGCTCATCACCATGGGCAACAACGGCATCATCGGCAAGTTTCTCAACGAGACGTTCGGTCTCAATTTCGTCTTCTCCTGGCGGGGCGCCGCACTGGCGGCTGCCGTGATGGCGTTTCCTCTCATGGTGCGCGCGATCCGTTTGAGCTTCGAGTCGGTCGACCGCAAGCTTGCGGCCGCGGCCAGTACGTTGGGCGCGAGTCCCTTGCGGGCCTTCGTGACGATCACGCTACCCTTGATCAGTCCCGGCATCATTGCCGGCTTGATTCTCGCGTATGCGCGCAGCCTGGGTGAGTTCGGTGCGACGATCACGTTCGTGTCCAACATCCCCGGTGAAACCCGAACGCTGCCCATCGCCATCTATACCTACACCCAAATGCCCAACGGAGATCTGCCGGCGGCGCGCCTGGTCATCGTCGCCGTCGTCCTGGCAATGGTCGCCCTCGTCGGTTCCGAGATGCTGACGCGGCGCCTGTCCAAGGTGCTGCATGGCTAAGCCGTCGCTCGATATATCGGTGCGGCGCAAGATCGGAAGCCTCGACCTCGAGCTCGATTTCTCGGCATCGACCGGCGGGCTGACGGCCGTATTCGGGCGATCCGGCTCCGGCAAGACCACCTTGATCAACATGTTGGCAGGTCTGCTGAAGCCCGACGCCGGGCGCATTTCGCTCTACGGCAAGGTCGTCTTCGATTCGGATGCGGGGATCGATCTGCCGCCAGATCGAAGGAACATCGGCTACGTGTTTCAGGAAGGTCGGCTGTTTCCGCACATGAAGGTCAAGACGAATCTTCTTTATGGCGTGAAGGGTGGCTTGCGAAGCGAACAGAAGATCGTCCTCGACGAGGTCGTCGAACTGCTGGGGATCGGGAAACTTCTCGACCGTCGTCCCCATCACCTGTCGGGCGGCGAGAAGCAGCGTGTCGCGATCGGCCGCGCGTTGCTGATGAATCCGGATCTGCTCATCATGGACGAGCCGCTGGCTGCACTCGACGACATGCGCAAGCACGAGATCCTGCCCTTCATCGAGCGAGTGCGCGACGAGATCGTGACGCCCATCGTCTACGTGACTCATTCCGTCGCCGAGATTCATCGGCTCGCCAGCAGCGTCATCGTGATGAGGGAAGGGCGGCTGCTTGCCTCCGGCAGCGTGGCGGAGGTCGAGAGGTATCTGTCGTTGTCGGAACGAATGCAGGAGATGCAGCGTGAGCAAAAAAGCGCATAACGACGTGCCGGCGGACATAGCCAAGGGGCCGAGTCGCGCGATGCATGATCTGGGAGGTTCATCGCATGCCGGCACGCTGGACTTCACACCGCATCTGCTGAGCGATTTCGAGCGCAACGTCGACGCCCTGGTGAACTTGCTGGCCAAGGCGGACATCAACATCGTCTGTCCGGACGAGCGCCGGCGCGGCATCGAATCGCTGCCGCCGGAGCTTTACCGGTCGTTGACCTACTACCAACGATGGCTGATGGGGGTGAAGCTGATCCTCGTTCAGAAAGGTGTGCTGAGCGATGCCGACATCGAGCAGCGCCTAGGCGAGATTCGACAGCGCGACGAGGCGCGCTGATCGTGCCTCGCTGTGTCGATGCCGTTCAGACGGTGCCGCGCTTCGGTGAAGGCGATCGTGTCCGCGTGCAGTGGCGCTTTCCGGACGGGCACATACGAACGCCGTTCTACCTTCGAGGCAAGACGGGAACCGTGGTTCGCAGCCATGGCGCCTTCCTCGACGCCGAGAGACTGGCCAACGGACTGCCCGGGGTGCCCGCGACAGTCGTCTATCAGGTCGCCTTCGCATGGGAAGACCTCTTTCCTGCCGGAGCGGATGCTCGAGGACGAACGCTCATCCTCGCCGATCTACAGGACAACTGGCTGGATGCTGTCGTCCAGGAAGTGGCGTGAAAGGGTGCGAATGATGAAGGATCAAGATCACGATCACGAACATGATCATGCCGAGTCCGAGTCGCCCGGCCATGCAGCGCCGAAAGAAGCGCTCGACGAGTTCGCTCAGGTCGAACTCGCGATCCGGGAACTGCTCATCGAGCGCGGCCTGATTACACAGGCGCAGCGACGCAAATACCTCGATCAGATCGAAAGCAGTACCTCGATGCTGGGCGCTCGCCTGGTCGCCAAGGCTTGGACGGCGCCGGACTTCCGGCTGCAACTGCTCGCGGATGCACGCAAAGCCGCCACCGAGTTTCTCGGCATCGAGATCCTGCACGGTCCGGCGCTGGTGGCGCTGGAGAATACCGAGCGGATGCACCATGTGGTGGTATGCACGCTGTGCTCTTGCTATCCGAAGGCGCTGCTGGGCATCCCCCCGGACTGGTACAAGAGCTTCGCCTATCGTTCGCGCATGGTGGCCGAACCGCGTTCCGTGCTGGCGCAATTCGGCACGGACATTCCCGACGACATCGAGATCCGTGTCGTCGACAGCACGGCGGACCTTCGCTATCTCGTCATCCCTCGTCGGCCCACCGGCACAGACGACCTCGACGAGTCGAAACTCGCATCACTGGTGACGCGTGACAGCATGATCGGCGTCTCGGTGCTGCCCGAGATGCGCGACTGAGCGTGCTCGATGCGGTATGTGCGTCCGGTGGCGGCTCGCACCCGTTATCGATGCGTGTCGCATCACGGCGCTGTCGAGTGGCAAGGCCGCCCTAAGGCAATGCCAGCCACCCGTCGTCGCACCAGGTTTTTGCGCCAGGCCGCTCGAGGTAGCCAGGAAAGAGGCTGCCTCGCCCCGTTCCTGGCACTTCGCGCCGCGAACCCGCTCGACCGAAACCCGAAACGGCTCGGTGCCGCGCAGACTACAGACCCAGTCGAGCCTTCACCCGCTGCGCAGCATCGATCTCCTTCATGAGCAACGCGTTCGCAGGCACCGGCCCGAGATAGCCATCGATCTGCGCAGTATCATTGAGGTACTTCTTCCACTCTTCGGACTTGTGAGCTTTCTCGATGGCCGCCACGAGCTTGTCCATCACCGGTTTGGGCATGCCGCTCCTGGCGACGATGCCGCGCCAGTTGTAGCGCACGAGATCGATGCCGCTCTCCTTGTAGGTGGGTACGTCGGGAAAGTCGGCGAGCCGCTGCTCGGCGGAGATGGCGAGCACGCGCACGCGGCCCGAGGCGACGAACGGCTTGGCGTTGCCTGGGTTGGTATGCGCCGCATCGATCTCGCCGCCGGCGATCGCGGTGAGCACCTGCCCGCCGCCTTTGTACGCGACCCATTGGGCCTTGATGCCCGTCGCCTCGGCGAACAGTTCGAACGCGACTCTGTGGCTGCTCATCGTCAGCGGCCCGCCCAGGTTGATGTATCCTGGTTTCTGCTTCGCCATGGCGACGAACTGCTTGATGTGCTTGAACGGCGTCGACGTATGCACGACGATGGCGAACGGGTCGATCTGCGAACGCGCGATCATCTGCAGATCCTGTGGCTTGAAATTTGCATTCTTCTCGCCGAAGAGCGTCGCCAGGGTGACCGTCGTCGCGGCGAGCAGGTAGCCGTCTGCGGGAGCGCGCACCATCGCATTGATCATCGGCATGCCCGAGCCGCCCGGACGGTTGTCGACGATGACGTTCTGGCCCAGATCCGGGCCGATCAGCCGGGCCAATATGCGAGCGTAGAAATCGACAGGTGAACCGGGCGATGTAAACACCTGCAGCACAACGGGTTTCGTCGGATAGTTCGACTGCGCGCCGGCGCCGCCTGCGATTGCCAAGCCAGTTGCCACACTCAGTGCCAAGACATGGTTTCGTTTCACGATTGCGATTTCCTTGTTCGGTACGACCTGTCAGACGAAGCGTTCACGAAAGGACGTAAGTACGGATGAATTTCGACGCTCGGCTCGCTTGTCCGGGATCGATGGCGACTTCGCGCGGGTCGTCAGCCCGATACGAGAGCAGGCGCACCGATTTGGGGATCTGCCGCACCATGCTGGCGCGCGGGCTCAGCGTAATGCCCCAATCATTGCGGAAATGCGAGCACAGCTGCGATGATCAGCACGAACCGTGCCGATGCGCACGGATGCGTGCGGATACAGCCAACCGTCGGTCCAGCCGCGATCTTTGCGATCCTCGCGGCTTTACCGACCTCAACAAGGAGTGAAGCATCATGAACCCGACCAGCAATGCCGTTGTCAAGGAAGCGGATCAGCTCGCCGAAAGAATCTGTCTGGTTAAGCCGGCGCAAGCCAGCCCGGAGGTGGCAGCCATCTTCGAGGACATCAAGAAAACGAAGGGCGCCAAGTTCCTGACGCCCACTTGGGGATTCTTCGCGCACGATCCGGAGCTGCTCACGCACTGGTGGGGCTTGCAGAAGCGCCTGCAAAAGCTCGCTGGCGAAGTGCCCAAGAAGATCATGTTCGGGATCACGTTCGTATGCGCGGCCGAGGTGGGATGCCCGCGCTGCATCAACAACGCCCAGGTTCATCTGCAGGAGCAGTTCGACGTGAGCGACGCCGAGATTCTCGAACTGAGCGATTTCGAGAATTCCAAAGTCATCCCCGACAGCGAAAAAGCCGTCTACCGCTTCTGCCGAAAGATGGCTTTCGACAAGCCGACCACCGAGGAAGATTTCGCTGCGCTGCGGGCCGCGGGCTACAGTGATCGCGCGATCGTGGAGATGATTTCGATCACGATCCTCGAGGCGGGTTTCATCCGCCGCGCACGCGCGGTCGCTCCCTTCGAGGATGGCTCCTTGTGGCCGAAGGACAATCTGCCGAGTGCCACCTACGCGAGCAATGTCGATTCCAAGCACAGCGCCTGAGCTTCAGGTCGTCACGAGAACACGGAGAATGCAATGACGGGTTTCGATCCCCAGCAGACCAGCCAGGCGGCGAAGGCCGCCATGACCGAGGTGAAGGCCATCCTCGCCCAGCACGGCTTGAATCATGCGTCGCTCGCCATGATGAAAGACGTTCTGGTGCGATTGACGCAGCGCACGGAGCTCTTTCCCTCCACGGTGTTTCGGCCCATGGAGCACGGTCAGAATTCGAACGTGCTCTACTGCCTGGCCGAAGATCCGGACGGCACCAATGCCTTGTATCTGTCGTCCGAACAGCATGCCGAGGATCGCAGCACCTTGCCGCACAATCACCTGACGTGGGCCGTGATCGTCGGCGTGGAAGGCAAGGAGCTGAACCGCCTCTATCGGCGTGCCGACGATGGCAGCGTTCCGGGCCATGGCAAGGTCGAGGCCGTGGGCGAGGTCGAGCTCAGCCTCGGGCAGGGCATTTATCTGATGCCCGAGGAGATCCACAGCGTGCATGCCAAGGGAGGCAGCACGATGCTGTCGATGCATGTGTACGGATTGTCGATGCCGCGCCAGACCGAGCGCATCGAATTCCTGCCCGACGGCACGACGCGCAACCGCAAGCCGAACACCAACGTCCGCCCCATTCCCGGCTTGGCCTGACACCCCCAACCCCATTCAGTCCGGGCGAGGGTGGGAACTGGCGCCGCGCAATCGCGCCGGCCCTCGGCCCAAAGGGGCTTCGCTTGGGCATGTGGGCCTCACTACGCTGCGAGCGCAGGGGCGGCTCGATCGCATCGATGCGCCGGTCGGCGCGGGGCGCGCCTGTCCTGGACAACTTCTCACAGGCTCGCACACAATAGGGGCGCCATTAACGAGGAGGGGCGCATGAAGCCAGGGTTCGAGGAAATCATGAACATTCGCGGGCGCGGCATGCCCGCGGACGGCGAAGTAACGATGACGGGGCAGGATCCTGTCTTTTCTGCGCGCTTCAAGATCGGCGAGACCACCGCGAACATCCTCGCCGGCATCGGCGTCGCGGTCACCGACATCCACGAGATGAAGACGGGCAGGCGCCAGCAGGTCGCCATCGATGTCCGTCATGCCGCGGCGACCTGCCAAAGCTCCAAGTACCTGAGCCAGCCCGCGCCGGGCGGAGGTTGGGAGCCGGTGCCCCAATCCCCTTCGATGCTGCATATGCGCTCGCTCACCCAGCCGTGGCAGTGCAAGGACGGCCGCTGGTATCTGCCGCATTTCAACCTGCCGCATCTGCACGATCGGGTGATCGGCGTGCTCGGTTGCGAATCGAATGCCGATGCGGTCGCCAAGGCGGTCGCCAAATGGGATTCCCACGATCTGGAGGAGGCGATCGCCGAGGCCCGTGCGTGCGGCTCGATCGTCCGCTCCAATGCGGAATGGCTACAGCATCCCCACGGCAAGATGCTGGCGGGCAAGCCGCTGGTCGAAGTGACGAAGATCGGCGACAGCGATCCGATGCCCTTTCCGCAGGGGGGGCGGCCGCTGTCGGGCATCAAGGCGCTCGATCTGACGCGCATACTCGCCGGGCCGATCGCGGCGCGCACCTTGGCCGAAAACGGGGCCGATGTGCTCATGATCACCGCCAAGCATCTGCCCCAGGTGCCCGAGCACGTCATGGATACGAGCCACGGCAAGCGCAGCTGCTTCCTGAATCTCACCCAGCCCGAGGATGTGGCCACGATCAAGCGGCTCGTGCGCAATGCCGACGTGTTCAGTCAGGGCTACCGGCCCGGCATCATGGACAAGCACGGCCTCAGTCCCGAGCAGCTTGCCAAGGAGCGGCCCGGCATCATCTATGTTTCGATCAGTTGCTACGGCCATGGCGGCCCCTTCTCCAACCGGGGCGGATGGGAGCAGATCGGCCAGTCGGCCACCGGCATCTGCCTGGATAACGGCGACGAGCATCGCCCCAAGCTGCTGCCGGCCTCGGCCTGCGATTACACGACGGGCTATAACGGCGCTTACGGCGTGCTGCTCGCGCTGGCGCGGCGCGCGCGCGAAGGCGGCTCGTATCACGTGCGGGTCTCGCTGTGCCGCTCCGGGATGTATATCTACAAGCAGGGTCACGTGAGCTATACGGATCCCGAGATGGGCCTGAGCCAAGACGAACTCGATGCCATCTCAGTGGAATCCAAGGGCGGTCACGGCACGCTCAAGCATCTCGGGCCGGTGCTGCGCATGTCCGAGACCAAGCCGTTCTGGGACAAGCCCTCGCCGGTGCTGGGCGCCAATCCCGCGCAATGGCTGGGTTGAGCGCGTGAAGGTCTGATCGTTCAGGAAGGCGTGCGGCGGATATCCTGCAGCAAGGGGCGGGCAAGGTTGGGGTTGTCCGCCCTGCGTCAGGGAGGCTTGCCAACGCAAGCAGGCGGCGAGGCTCGGCCGTGCTCGGCCTTCGCCTGGGAGCGGCAGGGCGAGACAGCTGCGAACGCGATGGCATATTCGAACAACGACAAGAGGTGAGGCAATGATATTTCCGAGCGTGGAGGACGCGCACAACATCTTCGATTTGCGGGACATGGCCAAGCGCCGCCTGCCCAAGTGGCTGTTCGAGTTCGTCGATCGCGGCACCGAAGACGAAGTCGCGTTGCGGAACAACCGCGAAGCGTTCGAGCGCATCAAGTTCAAGCCGCGGATGCTGGTGGATGTTTCGGGGCGCAAGCTCGATACCACGCTCTTCGGCAAGGAGCACAAGATGCCGATCGGCATCGCGCCCACGGGTGCGGCAGGCATGATGTGGTATCAGGGCGAACTCGAGCTGGCGCGCGCGGCCAAGGCTGCGGGCATACCTTTCTCGCTGGCCACCGGCTCGATCACCAGCATGGAGAAGATCGCGGGTGAAGTAGGCGGCACGCTGTGGATGCAGCTCTATATGTGGGCCGACCGCAGCCTCTCGCATCAGTTGGTGCGTCGTGCATCGGCCGCCGGATTCGAGGCCCTGCTGGTCACGGTCGATGGCGCCGTCGCCGGCAACCGCGAGTACAACAAGCACAACGGCTATTCGGTTCCGTTCAAGTACAACAGCAAGAACACCACCGATGTGCTGATGCATCCGCGCTGGATGCTCGGCGTGCTGGGGCGCTATATCGCCAACGGCGGCATGCCCACGCGCGTGAACTTTCCCGCGGAGCTGCAGGGCAAGATCACCACCGGCTACGGCGGCACGAAAGAGACGCGCGCCGATTCGCTCAACTGGGACGACCTCAAGGCATTGCGCGACATCTGGCCCGGCAAGCTGCTCGTGAAGGGGTTGCTGCATCCCGACGATGCGTCCAAATCGGTCGAGTACGGCGCCGACGGCGTGATCGTGTCCAACCATGGTGGACGCAACTGCGACGCCGCCCCTTCGCCGATCGAAGTGCTGCCCGAGATCGTCAAGGCGGTGGGCGATCGCACCACCATCCTGTTCGACAGCGGTGTGCGTCGCGGCTCGGATGTCGTCAAGGCGCTGGCGCTCGGGGCGAAGATGGTCCTGATCGGGCGCAGCACGCTCTACGGCACAGCGGCGGCGGGCGAGGCCGGGGCGACCCGGGCGCTCGACATCTACCGCGGCGAGATCAGTCGCGGCATGGCGCAGATCTCGTGCAACACCGTGGCCGAGATCGGCCCGCAGCATGTCGTGTTCGATCGGGAACTGCGGGGAGCGGCCTGACGCGGTTGCGACGGTTGCAGCGACGCTGCGGCAAGAGGCATCGTCGCGTGCCGCCGGCCGCGTGATCGCAGCCCTCCCAGGATGCAGGCAAGCCCGCGACTCAAGACGAACGGCGACTATGCCTGCGAGGCGCCGTGTACTCTAACGGCATAAGGCGGACGAGAGTGGCCCGGGGCGCGATGGGCGCCGCCGGGCGAATCGGCTTCAGACCTCGACCAGCCCGCGGTTGGAAACGAGCAATTCCGGCTTCATCTCGGCGAGGGTCGAAATGCCGAGCATCGCCATGTTGCGACTGATCTCCTCGCGCAGCAGCTTCGCGCCATGGTGCACGCCGGCTTCGCCGCCGACCGAGGCGGCGTAGAGGAACGGGCGCCCCACGAACACGAAGTGTGCGCCCAGGGCGAGCGCCTTGAGCACGTCCGAGCCGCGGCGCACGCCGCTGTCGAGCATGATGGCCATGTTGCCTGCCTCGGAGACCACCGAGGGCAGCACCTTCAGCGGCGAGACCGTGTGATCGAGCTGGCGGCCGCCGTGGTTCGAGACCATGATGCCGTCGACGCCGCTCTCCCGCGCAATCCGAACGTCCTGTTTCGACAGCACGCCTTTCAACACCAGCTTGCCCTTCCAGAGCTTGCGGATGAGTTCGACATGCTCCCAGGAGAGGCCGTCGCGCGAGCGTCCCGGGCGCTCCAGATTGGCGAGGATCGGCAGTCTCGGGTAGCCGAGATTCTCCAGGTGCGGCATGCCGTAGGTCATCAGCGTGCGGCCGAAGGTGCCGAGGGTCCAGCGCGGTCGCAGCATGCAGTCCCAGGCGAGGCGTGCCGTCGGCTTGAGCGGCGAGCTGTAGCCGCTGCGCACGTTGTTCTCGCGATTGCCCGACACCTGCACGTCCACGGTGAGCACGAGCACCTCGAAGCCCGTGCGCTTCACGCGCTCGATCAGCGGCGTGATGATCTCGGGCTCGCCGGGCAGATAGGCCTGGAACCATGCCGTCGGGCCGACCTCCTTCACCTTTTCCATCGTCATCAGGGAGGCGCCGCTCTGGATCATCACCGTGTTCAGCTCGCCCGCGACCTTGGCCAGAACGGTGTCGCCCATATAGGCGGCCAGCGATGTCCCGCCCATGGGCGGGAAGCCGAACGGCAGATCGTAAGTGCGCCCGAAGAGCGTGGTCTTCTGATGGCGAGCCCGTGTATTGACCAGCACGCGGGGCAGGAACTGGAACTCGTCGAATGCGGCGCGGTTGCCGTCGCGCGCCGCGTTGGATTCGACGCCGCCGGAGATGAAGCCGAAGATCGGGCGCGGCAGCAGCTTGCGCGCGGGCTCCTCGAAATCCTCCAGGCACAGGATGTTGCTCAGCGCGCGCGGTGTCGCAGCGGGCCTCGCTGCAGCCGGCGAGTGCGGGATGGTTGCAGTGGCCTGCGTCGCGGTGTCGTTCATGCTTGCCCTCCTCCTAGAGTTTTGTGTGACTCGGCCGGCGAGTCGCGCTGTCAGATCCTAACTTTTTTCGAACGCGTAGCGATAGGCATCCCCGCGACGCACGATCCGCCCCACGGTCGGCGACGGAAAATGTCCGGGCAGCAGACGGGTGCCGCGCTCGGCGTGTTCTTCGATCAGCCGCATGCGTGTTTTATGCGACTGCACGGGGTCGCTGCAGGCGAGTGTGGACCATGCCGGGTGCATCAGCTGAAACTGGTGGTGCAGAACGTCGCCCAGGAACACGCCGCGATCGTCTTTCGAACGCGCATGGATCACCACGTTGCCGGGTGTGTGGCCAGGCGCGCTTTCGAACCAGAAGTCGTCTTCGAGCGCGTAGTCGTCGTCGACCAGGACCGATTGGCCGGTGCGCACGACTGGCAGGACGCTGTCCTCGAAGGCGCGGCGGTGAGGCGTATCCTCGCTCGCCTTGTGCGCTTCCTGCCAGTGCTCGAACTCGCGGCGCGCCATGATGTAGCGGGCATTGGGGAAGGTGGGCACCCAACGCCCGTTGTCGAGCCGGGTGTTCCAGCCGACATGATCCCAATGCAGGTGCGTGCACATCACGAAGTCGACCTCTTCGGGCTTCACCCCGGCATGGGCGAGATCGGACAGAAACGGCGAGCGCAGTCGATGGAACTGGGGCCGCGTCGGGCGCTCCTTGTCGTTGCCCAGGCAACTGTCGACCAGAATGGTGTGCCGCCCGGTCTTGACGACGAAGCTGTGGAAGCTGAAAACGAGCTTGCCGGTCGCAGGGTCGATCAATTCGGGGCCCGCCATGTCCGGATTGGCCCGCAGCACCTCGGGATCGTAAGCGGGAAAGAACACCTCGGGCGCGATGAACGGCCCTTCGAACTCGGTGATGCGGTGGACCTCGAAGTCGCCGATACGTGTGGCCTGCATCTGTCTCCCCCTCCGGGCGTGGCGAATCGACCCATTGTAGTTCGATCGGGCCGAGGGCGCGAAACTTGCCGGTTCGGCGGAAAATGCGGGTCTGAATTAGGCTTGCAACGGTCGGGGCGCTATCATGCGCGTCCTCCAAGAAAGTGCGCTCCATGATCATCCTGAAGAATGTCACTCTGCGACGCGGCCCGCGGGCGTTGCTCGACAATGCCTCCGTGACGCTGAATCCGGGCGAGAAGGTGGGCCTCATCGGACGCAACGGGGCGGGCAAATCCACCTTGTTCGCGCTGCTCGGCGGCAAGCTGCGTGAAGATTCCGGCAGCTATGCCATCCCGGCGCAGTGGCGCATGGCGCAGGTCGCCCAGGACATGGCGGAGACCGAGGCGAGCGCCACCGAGTTCGTCGTCGAGGGCGATACCGCGCTGATGGCGGCGCGGGCCGAGGTGAGCGCGGCCGAAGCGAGCGACGACGGCATGCGCATGGCCCATGCCTACATGGCATTGCAGGATGCGGGCGAGCACGATGCCGAAGCCCGCGCGCAGGCGCTGATCCTGGGCCTCGGTTTCAAGGTGGCGGAGCTTGCGAATCCGGTCAACAGTTTCTCCGGCGGCTGGCGCATGCGCCTGCAGCTTGCGCGCGCGCTGATGTGCCCGTCGGATCTGCTGCTGCTCGACGAGCCGACCAACCACCTCGACCTCGACGCGCTGGTATGGCTGGAGGCGTGGCTCAAGCGCTACTCGGGCACCCTGATCGTCATCAGCCACGATCGCGAATTTCTCGATGCGATCACCCAGGTCACGCTGCATATCGACAACACCAAGCTCATCCGCTACAGCGGCAATTACAGCGCCTTCGAGGACATGCGGGCCGAACGCCTCTCCTTGCAGCAGGCGGCATTGAGCAAGCAGCAGGACAAGATCGCGCACCTGCAGAAGTTCATCGACCGCTTCAAGGCCAAGGCGAGCAAGGCCAAGCAGGCGCAAAGCCGGGTGAAGGCGCTGGAGCGCATGGAGCGCATCGCGCCCGTGCTGGCCGATGCGGATTTCAACTTCGAGTTCCAGGAACCGGCCAATCTGCCCAATCCGATGCTGTCCATGCTCAGCGCGAGCTTCGGCTATCCGCCGGCACAAGACGCCCCGCCCGGCACCGGGCCGAGCGTGATCGTGCGCGACATCAATCGCTCGGTCTACGCGGGTCAGCGCATCGGCATTCTGGGTGCCAACGGTCGCGGCAAATCCACCCTGGTGAAGACCATCGCGCAGGCGCTGCAGCCGATCAGCGGCGAGATCGTCGAAGGCAAGGGGCTCGTGATCGGCTACTTCGCCCAGCAGGAACTCGACGTGCTGCGCGTGGAAGATACGCCGATGCAGCACATGACGCGGCTCGCCAAGGAGGCTCTGGCGAGCGGCCGGCGTGGCTGGATCAACGCCCGCGAGCAGGATCTGCGCACCTTCCTAGGCACCTTCAACTTCAGCGGCGACATGGCGCACCAGCCGGTCGGGACCATGAGCGGCGGCGAGAAGGCGCGCCTGGTGCTGTGCATGATCGTCTGGCAGCGGCCCAACCTGCTGCTCCTCGACGAGCCCACCAACCACCTCGATCTCACCACGCGCGAAGCGCTCGGCGTGGCGTTGAACGAATTCGAGGGCACGGTGATGCTGGTGAGCCACGACCGATCGCTGCTGCGCTCGGTGTGCGACGAGTTCTGGCTCGTCGCCGGCGGGGGCATTGCGCCTTTCGACGGCGATCTGGACGATTACCAGCGCTATCTCCTCGACGAGGCCAAGCGCTCGCGCGAGGCGGCGAGCGAGTCGAACCGGGAACGGCGCGCCGCGTAGCAGAGCGGTTGCCGGTCGTGGTATACCGAGGTTCGGTCATCCTCGGGACATGCCATGAACCCTGCATTCTGGTCTGCGACCAAGCTGGTCCGCGCGCTGCGCGCGAAGAAGATCGGCGCGGTGGAACTGCTCGATCTCTATGCCGAGCGCATCAAGCGCTACGACGGCGAAATCAACGCCCTGCCGGTGCTCGACATCGACGGCGCACGCAAGCGGGCGAAAGCCTTCGATCGCAAGAGCGCCCGGCCCACGCTGCTGGCCGGGCTGCCGATGTCGGTGAAGGAATCGTTCGACCTCGCCGGTCATCCCACGACCTGGGGGCTCGACGAGTACCGAGGCCAGCCTGTGGCGACCAACGCCGTGGCGGTGGAGCGATTGCTGCGCGCGGGCGCCAACATCTTCGGCAAATCGAACGTGCCGGTGCTGCTGGCCGATTGGGAGACCGCCAACCCGATCTACGGCAAGACGGTGAATCCGTGGGATCACACGCGTACGCCGGGCGGCTCCTCCGGCGGGGCTGCGGCGGCCTTGGCTGCAGGCTTGACGGGTTTGGAGATCGGCAGCGATATCGGCGGCTCGATTCGCAATCCGGCGCATTACTGCGGCGTGTACGGTCACAAGCCGACGTGGGGCATCTGTTCACCGGCGGGGCAGGCGCTCGCCGGTATCAAGCAGCAGGCCGACATTTCGGTGGTCGGGCCGTTGGCGCGCAGTGCGGACGATCTCGCCCTGGCGCTGCGCATCATGGCAGGGCCTGACAGTATCGATGGCGCGGGATGGCAGCTCGCGCTGCCCAAGCCGGCGCGCACGACGCTGCGAGGCTGGCGAGTGGCCGTACTGACCACGCATCCCACGGCCGAGACCGATGCCAGCGTCCAGGCGGCCATCGAGGACCTCGCGCGGTTCCTCGCCCGCCGAGGCGCCAAGGTGTCGGCAAGGGCAGTGCCGGCGTTCGATCTGGACGAAGCCCACCGCGTGTTCATCCAGCTGCTGCGGGGCGCCACCTCGGCGCGGCAAACGCCCGAGACCATCGCCAAGCTCATGGCCGTCAAGGCGCGGCTCTCGCCGAAAGACGATGCCTACTACGCGCGGATGGTGCGCGGCAACACGCAACTGCACAAAGACTGGCTGATCGCATCCAATCGTCGGCATCAGATGCGGCTCGCATGGGCGGACTTCTTCAAGGATTGGGATGTGCTGCTGTGTCCGAACGCAGCGACGGCCGCCTTCCCGCATTCGATGCCGGGCGAGCGCTGGGAGCGCATGATCGTCGTCAACGGCAAGCAACAGCCGGCGACGACACAGATGTGGTGGGCGGGCATCTCGGGCATGTGCTACTTGCCGGGCACCGTGGCCCCGATCGCATCGTCTGCGCAAGGATTGCCGATCGGCGTGCAGATCGTCGGGCCGCAGTACGGCGATCTGTCGACGATCCGCTTCGCGCAGCTCATCGAGCGGGAGTACCGTGGCTTCGCGCCCCCTGCGGGGCGCTACGAGTAGCGGCCGCTCGTGCCCGATCTGCGCGGATCACCGCCGTTCAACGTGATCCGCGCTGCGTCGATATGCCAGGCATATCGCTTCCAAACGCTGCGCGCTCGAAGAGCAGGCTCACAAATCCTGGCCTTTCCAGGTCACGCTGATTGCGTCGAAATGCCAGGACATGCCGCCCGTCGTGGGATTGGGGACATCTTCGCCTTTGTCGTTGTGAGCGTGTCGGCCCGAGGCGCGCAGCCGCCAGCCCGAACCGTCTCGTCTGAGTTCGGCGTAGCCGTCCACCGGATAAAATGTTCCGCTTACGACCTGGTTGTCGATGTTCCGCCGAACCAGCAGGAACACAGCACCTTCATCACCGTGGCTCCTTAGCATGAGGCCCAGCATGGATTGATTCGGGTCGAGTTGGGCTGGCGCCTCGTGCGGCATGGGCGGATTGAACGCCCCGGGAGCACGAGGGTTGTTCGCGTTTGGCGTGGTCGTGTCGGAAATCTCGAGATACTGCCCGCGATTGCCCCAGCGACGCACGATCAGCCACTCCTGGCCACGTCGTGCCGGGTCGAGTTCCGGTGGGTCGTAATCACCTGTATGAATTGTGTTTCCCATTGCGATCTTGAATGCAAGTGCCGACATGTTCAACTCCTAGCGATTAGAAATGGAGACAGGCTTGTTGCCAGGCGGCTGCGCCAACCTGGCGTCCGAGTTCGAGGCCGGCCGCATTGCCCTGATGGAAATGAATCCCGCCGAACAGGCGTGACTCGCCGGCACTGAAGGCCGCCTCGGTGAACGAGTCCCAGGTGAGCTTCAGAGGCAACTCGGTGGTGTCCGACTCTGCTGCCAGGGGATCGCGCTGCGTGTGCTCCAGCCGGAACTGGTCGGTGCCCGTGAACGACTTGAGCACTTCGGCAGCCGCCATGCTGAAGGCGCTATGTCCAGATGTGTACTCGGCGAAAGGAGGCGTCGGAAAGGTGTCGCGTTGGAAGGGGCGCCAGCGGTCGCCGCGCATCTCGATCGTGCCGCGGCCTGGGCCACCCCAACCCAGAATCGTCGACGTGCCGAACAGCCAGCGGATGGCGGTGATCGGACGCACGTAATCGTAGTGGACCTTCGCTTCCCAGGTGGCGATGCTCGCGTCGAGGAGGGCGTTGGCAAGGGCGAAGAAGAGCTTCGCATCGTCGTCGGTGCTGTGAGCGCGAAGTTCGGACACTGCGCCGGCGATCTCGCACCAGTGACCGGGCGGCGTCGTCGAGCGCGGACCGTCGGCCCAGTACTCGGCGATCACCTTCTGCTCCATCGTGAGCTTGGCTTGCACGTCGACGACGTGCTGCGCCTGCTCCACGAATGCATGCGAGGTCAGCGGTTCCGGCGCGCTGGGGCGAAACTGGTATGGATTCAGCAGAGCGAAAGGACGCACGTTGCGCCAGTGAGGCGCGATGAAGCCGGGCGTCTTGGTCGCCCCTGTGACCGGATCGATATAAGTGAGCGGTTGCCAAAGCGCGGGATTCGCCACACCGCGACGCGGAGTGCTGTCGAACACCAGTGCGGGTGGGTTCCTCGGCTGATACCCGGTGTAATCGTCATAGGGCTTTGGTCGCATGGAAGGCGGCGTGGGTCGCGGGGTTCCGGGGGCATTGCCTCGCTCGTTGGCGCCATCGTCGATGCGATCCGCGATTACTGCGGCCGCCGCAGCGTTGCCGATGGCATCGGGCGTACTGCCGGTCGTCGCGCTGGTGGGTGGCCAGTGGCCCAAGGCGGTCATCTGCGCATCCAAAAGCTGACGTATAGGGCGATTCGGAAGCAAGTGCGTTGCCGTGCGATAGATCGCATAGCTGATGGCCGTCTCTTTGTTGTGCTCAGTGCGATGCTTGGGTGCTATCCTGGGCGCACCGCCTGGCAACGGCGGGCGTCCGGTTTCGCTGAAAGGCGCCCACGCCTGGAAGGCGGCCGTATAGATCATGGCCAAGGCACGAGCGACCATAGGCGGGCCGAGATTGAGGCTTTGGTCCCCGGTGGCGATCTGCAGGGCGTTCGAGATCACGGCATTCCAAGCGCACACGATGCTGCTGGGTGAAGTCATTGCATCTCCTATTGTTTCGACGGGTCGGCGTGAAGGGGTAAACCGAAGGGCCAGCTGACGAGGTGGCTGCATGGAAGTTATTCGATCGCCATAACTCCGTCGCCCACTAAAAGGATGAGTGGTCGAGCTTCCGAAGAGCATTGGGACTACGCTCGGTCGAGGCTGGCCGGTGCGGCGGGCGGCTTGCTGGATCTTGCGGCGACGGATACGGGCCTCGTCGCCGTGTGCTTTCGCGGCGCAGCATGGGGCCGCGTTGGACGGGGCGATGCCGCGGCTCGGACTGACGCCAGACCGGCTAGATGCTGCCCGGACTGCACCCGACCACGTGTAAAGTACCGTCCGATGCGCCAGTGCGCCCCGCTCTGGCGGTGGCCGCAGCGACTGCAGCTGGATTAAGATTCGGCGCCAGGCGCCGTAGTATTCGAGTTCCCAAGCTCAAAGCTCATTCGCAGGACCACCGATAGGATCACAGATGACCCGAGACCCCGCTCACCTGGAAATCGTCACGCTGCAATCGCACGCGCTGCAACAGCACGCCTGCTTCTCCGACAACGGCACCTTGGCCTGGATACTGTCGGCGCTGTCCATCTCGAGCAAGATCATCGCCAACAAGGTGCGTCGCGCGCAGCTCGACGATGTGCTCGGCGCGGCCGGCGCGGAGAACGTGCAGGGGGAGCAGCAGCAGAAGCTCGATGTGATTGCGAACGACGTGCTGCTGCGTACGCTGGGTGAGCGTGAAGGGGTCGCGATCGTCGCATCGGAAGAAAACGAAGAGCCCGTCATCATCCGCAATCAAGCGCAGGGCGAACGCAAGTATTGCGTGCTGTTCGATCCCCTCGACGGTTCCTCCAATCTGGATGTGTGCGGCGGGGTGGGTACGATCTTCAGCATCCTGTTGCAGGATCGTCGCAGCGGCAAGCCCGAGGATTCGCTCTTGCAGCCGGGCGTGCGCCAGGTGGCAGCGGGGTACGTCCTCTACGGGCCTTCGACCGTGATGGCGCTTACCTTGGGGCAAGGCGTCGATCTGTTCCTGCTCGATCCGGCGATCGGTGCGTTCGTCCGTGTGGCAGAAAAGGTGCGCATACCCAAGGCCAACAAGAGCTATTCCCTGAACGAAGGCAATCGACTCACCTTCCCGGTCGGCTACCAGAAGTACCTGGACTGGGCGCAAGCCAACAACTATTCGAGTCGTTATGCCGGCGCGATGGTGGCGGATGTGCATCGCACGCTGCTGAAGGGCGGTGTCTTCATGTATCCGCCCACCGCCAAAGCGCCGAACGGCAAGCTGCGCCTGATGTACGAAGCCAACCCGATGGCCATGCTGATCGAGCAGGCCGGTGGCAAGGCGCTGGCGTCGCCGACACAACGAATCATGGAAGTCGTGCCTACGGATATCCACCAACGCACCGTCGTCATCCTGGGCAGCGGGGACGAGGTGGATCATGTGGTGAAGCATCTGCAATAAGTGGGGCGACCAGAGCCCATGCGATTCCGGCGAATCGCCGAGGACTGTCATTCGCCACGAGGGGGCGGGAGCCGTTGCTCACGCGAGCCGGCTCGATGTTTCCGCGGACCGAGTCCTGTGCCGTTTGTCACGCCCACGCAAGGTGCTGCTTGCCGAGTGCACGTCGGTTTGTCGCCGAGTCGGCGTCGAGTGCGCGCATGAGACATGCTAAGCGGTTGATTCATAGAGGGCTGCAATGCGGCCCGTTCGTTGCATCGTCAGCAGCGAGCGCCTCTTGCGCAAGGAGAACGAAGTGACCCTGAAGTCCATGACGACCGCTGTCGCTCTGACGGCCGCACTCATCGCCGCCCCAGCACAGGCCGGCGTGATCTTTTCCGACAATTTCGAGGCCGACAACAGTATGTCGGTGCTGAACTCCACTGGTCTGACCAAGTGGACCGTCAGCGGCGGCACCATCGACTACATCCGCCATGGTGGATGGGGCATCGGTTGCGTCGGCGGCAGCGGCGGTTGCCTGGACATGGACGGCTCCACCGGCAACGCCGGGCGTATTACGAGCAAGCAGGTGTTCAGCTTCGATTCTGGTGTGCAGTACTTCATCGACGTGGCACTGTCCGGCAACCGCCGTGGCGGCGCGAGCGATTCGGTGATCGTCGGCATCGTGCAGGAGACGACCGGCACGGAAATCAAGGCGACCATCGGTCCCTTGGCGCCGACTGCACCCTTCGGCACCTTCAGCGTCGATTTTTCCGGAAGCAGCGCTCCCGGCTCGTGGCGCCTGTTCGCGGAGGGCTTGGGCGGTGACAATATCGGCGCCATTCTCGACGACTACGTCTTGCGCGATGTCCCCAGGGCTACGGTGGCCGCGCCCTCGACGCTGCTGCTGACGGGCTTGGCGCTGTTCGCGGCGGGCGCGGTGCGTCGCCGGCGTCGCTGATCTTGCTTGTGGAAGGGGCGCATTGAGTCCCTACAGCCTTGTTCGCTTGCAGGCCGCAGGGCCGGCGGAAGAGCCGGCCCTGCGGAACTGTTTCAAGCGCTCGAGTGCCGGGCCACGCGCCTGTGCTCGGATTCAGACTTTTCCGATGCGGCTCGGTGCTCTGCTGCTGGTCTGTCTGCTCGTCTTCGTAGGCTGCGGAAGCAAGGTGCCGCCCCTGCCGCGGTTGGGCCCGGACGATGTCATCCTGGCATTCGGCGACAGCCTGACCTACGGTACCGGCGCGACCGAGGCCGAGAGCTATCCGGCGGTGCTTGCGCAATTGACGAACCGCAAGGTGATCCGCGAGGGCGTGCCGGGCGAGACAACTTCCCAGGGGCTGCAACGCTTGCCCGGCGCCCTTGACACCCACAAGCCCAAGATCCTGCTGTTGTGCCTGGGCGGCAACGACATGCTGCGCAAGGTCGGCGATGCGACCATCGCATCCAATCTGCGAGAGATGATCCGGATGGCTCGGGCGCAAGGTGTCGCGGTGGTGCTCCTGGGTGTGCCCAAGCCGGCTTTGTTCGGCGGGGCGGCGACGATCTACGGCGAACTCGCCGAGGAGTTCGGGCTTGCCTACGAGGGCGATGCGATCAACGATGTCCTCAGGAAGCCGGCCATGAAGGCCGACCCGATTCATCCGAACGCGCAGGGATATCGCGTGGTTGCGGAGGCGGTTGCGGCCTTGCTCAGGCAGGCCGGAGCGTTGTAGCCGCGTCGCGGCGATTCCTCGGCTTTTGCGCGGCTGGGGCCGGCAGGCCCGCCTGTGTTCCACGGGCGTCGCGTCAGACACACGCGGGGCGATTCTCATGCCGTCTCGGCACTGCGCGACGATCCCTTGTCGCGGTGGGGCATAGCGATTGCTCCTGTACCTGGGCGATTCACAGCCAAGGAGACATCGCATGAATAAGGATCAAGTCAAAGGTGCAGTGAAGGACGCAGCAGGCAAGGTACAGGAGAGGGCCGGGCAGGTGACCGGCAACGATACCCAGCGAGCCAAAGGGCTCGTCAAGCAAGGTGAAGGCAAGGTGCAGAAGGGCTACGGCGATCTGAAGGAAAAGGCCAAAAAGAAGCTGGACGATTGCTAAGGCGCTGCGAGCAGAGATCCGGGGGCGGGGGTGCCGCTCCTGGCTCTGTGCTTTGCCGAACGCCGATCGGGCAGATGGCGTCGTCCGATCATGGTTTGGACCGCGCTGCGGTGTGCAGCATTGCGCGCTAGCGCTTCGACATTGCGTGGGCGTCTGCTTGGGCTCGCCCACTTTGCCGCGGTGCGGAATCCGCCGAGTTTCTCGTAGAATCGGTCTACTCCCACGACCGACGACGCGAAACAATGACCGATCTTCAAGCTGCAACCGGCACCAGCCATTTTGTCGAAGCCAACGGCGTGCGGCTCCACTATCTAGACTATGGCGTGTCCGGCCAGCGCCCGATGGTGTGCGTGCATGGCGCGGCGGCTCATGCCCACTGGTTCGATTTCGTCGCCCCCGGACTCAAAACCAATCATCACGTGCATTCGCTGGATCTGCGCGGACATGGCGACAGTTCCTGGGCGGCCCAGGAAACCTATGCGTTCGATACGTTCGCCGCGGACCTCCATGCCTTCGTGGAGCAGCTCGACCTGCGCGACTACGTGCTGGTCGGCCATTCGATGGGGGGCATGGTATCTCTCGTGTATGCCGCGACCTATCCGGGTCGAGCGGGCCGGTTGGTGATCGTCGACAGCACCATGCTCATGCCGATGGATCGCGTCAATGCGATGCGCCAGTTCGGAACGACATCTCCCAGCAGTTATGCGACCCAGGAAGAACTCGTTGCACGCTACCGCCTCAGCCCGCCGGAGACGCACATCGCCCCGTCCGAAGTGATTCATCACATGGCTTTGCAGAGCGGCAGGCAGGGTGCCGACGGCCGCTGGCAGCACAAAGCCGACCGGCGCGTGTATGCCAATTCTCAACAAATGCCAGGCATGCCCCTGTGGGAAAAGATCAAGATTCCCGCGCTGGTAATCAAGGGCGACCGCAGTACGCGATTCGGGCCGCAGGAGTTGGCCGAGATCCGGGCCAGGGCGCCTCAGGTGCAGTGGGCTGAGGTGTCGCAGTCCAACCACCATATCACGCTCGACAATCCGCCCGAATTCGTCGACGTGGTGCAGAAGTTCCTGAGCACTTGAGGGGGTTGGAGGCTGCCGCCGGGGCGTTGTCCGGGCTGCAAGCACCTGCACTCGAGTAGGTTCATAACGATGGGTGTCCTCTGAACTGGGTGTGAGCCACTGGCTCGTGCCGTCCGGAGCCAACGGGAGTGCTCGCCATGATCGATCGCAGGCAGTTCATGGTCGCAGCGCCGGCCGTCGTTGCGGGTTCGTCGCTGCTCTCAGCGTGTTCTTCGGGTGAGGATGAGACGAGCTACGAGGCGGTGTCGAACCGCCTATGGCGCTTGGGTGCGCGCCATGGTTTGAATGATGCCGCGCTCATGACCGAACTCGTGCGCTACGCGACCCTCGCGCCATCGAGCCACAACACGCAGTGCTGGAAGTTTCGGGTCGAGCCACGCGCGATCACCCTTCTGCCTGATTACGATCGTCGCTGCCCGGTGGTCGATCCCGATGATCATCACCTGTTCGTCTCGCTTGGTTGTGCAGCCGAGAATCTGATTCAAGCCGGGCTCGCATTCGGCCTCAGGGGTGACGCGAGCTTCGATGCGGGTGGCGACTCGGTGCGCGTGGCGCTGGCGCCGGCAGCCGGGGGCGCCTCGCCCTTGTTCGAGGCGATCGTCGAGCGGCAGTGCACGCGCAGCGAGTACGACAGCCGCGCTTTGTCCACGGAAGACCTCGCCCTGCTCGAGCGGGCGGGCAGCACGGATCGCGTGCGCATGTTGCTCCTGACCGAGCGGCCTGCGATCGAGCAGGTGCTCGAATACGTGGTTCAGGGCAACACGTCGCAGTTGAACGATCCGGCTTTCGTGGCGGAACTCAAGGCGTGGATTCGTTTCAGCCGCAGCGATGCGGTGCGCCGGGGCGACGGGCTTTTCGCGGCGGCGTCCGGCAATCCTGTGGTGCCGGCTTGGCTGGGCAGCGTCGTCTTCGACTGGTTCGTCACTGCGAAATCCGAAAACGACAAGTACGCGAAGCAACTGCGTAGTTCGGCCGGTGTGGCCGTGTTCGTCGGGCAAGCGCAGGACAAGGCGCATTGGGTCGAGGTGGGCCGTGCCTACGAGCGTTTTGCCCTGACGGCGACCACGCTCGGCATTCGCAATGCGTTTGTCAATCAGCCGGTCGAGGTGGCGTCCTTGCGGCCGCAGTTCGCGAGCGCCGTCGGATTGGGCGGGCTCAGGCCCGATCTGGTGGTGCGATTCGGGCGTGGCCCAATGCTGCCGCGCTCGCTGCGGCGCCCGGTGTCCGCGGTACTGGTTTGACCCCTGCCCGCGCGTCGGCGCCAAGAACCGTCACGACGGCGCGCCCCCAGTCTGAGCACGCCCGCTTCGATATCCGGGTGCCTGGCTGTACTCAGGCCCGGGGCTTGGGCACCCAGTCGGGCGGATTCCAGAATATGTGGGGCGTGATTTCCTCGACGCTGTTGAGGCCCAACTGCGCCATGATGCGATCCATCTCGGTCTGGAAAACGACCAGCGCGCGATAGGCACCCGCTTCGCCGGCGGCGGCCGAACCGTAGAGCGTGGGCCTGCCGGACATCACCATGTCCGCTCCGACCGCCATTGCCTTCACGAGATCCGAACCGCGTCGGGCGCCGCTGTCGATGATGATCTTCAGCCGGTTGCCGACGGCTCGGCGCACCTCGGGCACCAATTGAAGCGGCGCCGGGGCGCAGTCGAGGTAGCGACCGCCATGGTTCGACAGGACGACGCCGTCCAGACCGTGATCAGCGGCAATGACGGCATCTTCGAGACTTTGCAGTCCCTTGACCAGAAGCTTGCCCGGCCAGACGTCGCGGATACGCTTGATGTCGTCCCAGCACTGGGTGTCGGTCTTGGTCAACTCGTGGTCGACGATCTTGTCGGTGAGCCTGCTCGAAAGTTCCGGCGGATAATTCGCTTTCCGGAACGCGCCTCGCCTGAGGTATTGCGGCGCCAGCACACGCAGGCACCAGCCGGGGTTGGCGAGCACCTGCGCAATCAGTCTGGGCGTGTATTGCAACGGCATGGAGAAGCCGTTCTTGCGGTCGTGTTCGCGGTTGGCTCCGACCGAGCCGTCGACGGTGACCAGCAGGGTATCGAACCCGACCGACTTGATCCGATCGACGAAGGCCATGCGCAGATCCTTGTCGACCCACATGTAGAGCTGGAACCAGAGATTGCCCCCCGCTGCCGCGTAAATCTCCTCCATCGGGGTCAGCGAATTGGTCGCCACGGTGCAGGGGACGCCCATCCGGGCGGCCGCCTTGGCCAGCGCCACTTCGCCGCCGTCGCTCATCAGGCCCGCCGATGCCGTGGGCGAAATGCCGTAGGGCATGGCGAGCTTCTTGCCGAAGATTTCGATCGCGGTCGAGCGCTTGGAGACGTTGAGCAATACGCGATTCTTGATCTTCAGCGACCGATAGACGTCGGCGTTGTGTTGCTTGGCGATGCCGTCTTCCGCGGCGCCGTCGATGTACTCGAATATGCCGCGTGGCAGGCGCTTCTTCGCCAGTTGGCGCAGGTCTTCGATGTTGCAGTAATCCAGGTTCATCGCGTGCCGTGCTCCCCCATCCCGTGGCTGCTGCCTCAGTTGAACTTGATGCCTGCCTCCTGGATGATCTTGCCGATGGCGGCGCGGTCTTCGACCATGAACTTGGCGAACGCCTCCGGCGATTGCGTCTGGATATCGAAGCCGGCCGCGACCAGTCTACCGCGCAAGTCCGAATCGTTGAGTGCTTCCACGATGCGCTTGTTCAAGGCGTTCACGATTTCGCGCGGCGTGCCGGCGCTGGTGACGATGCCGAACCAGGTGCCTGCGCGGAAGCCCTTGAGGCCCGCTTCTCCGGTGGACGGGATGTCGGGGTAGTTCGGATGCCGCCGCTCGTCGGCGAAGGCGATGAACTTCAGACGTCCGGTCTTGACGTGCGGTGCGACGGTGACCGCACCGGTGATGACCATGTTCACTTCGCCGCCGACGGCTGCGGTGGTTGCAGGCCCCGAACCCTTGAACGGCACGTGCAGCAGCTTGATGCCGGCGAGGTTCTCGAGCAGGGCGCCGCCGAGGTGATTGGTGGAGCCGTTGCCCGGTGTCGAGTAGGTGATGCTGCCCGGCTTGGCCTTGGCATGCGCGATCAGGCTCTTGATGTCGCTGAAGGGCGCGGACGCGTGTGCGGCAATGACGTAGGGAAAATAGACGACCTGGGTAATCGGCGCGAAGTCCTTCACCGGATCGTACGGCAGCTTCTTGGCCACATACGGGTTGACCGACATGGTCGTCTGCGTGATCAGGCCGATGGTGTAGCCGTCGGGCGCGGCCCGGGCCATCAACTCGGCGCCTATCATGGTGCTCGCGCCGCCGCGATTGTCGACGACGAACTGCTGGCCCCAGGCATTGCCGAGTTTTTCGGCGATGCCGCGCGCCACCAAGTCTGTGGTGCCTCCGGGCGGGTACGGGTTGATGAAGCGTACCGGGCGATTCGGATACGATTCGGCAGCCCATGCAGGCAGTGTCGCGCTGCATGCGGTGACAACGAGACAGGCGGCTCCGAAGACGCGCTGTTTGCTCATGAATGAGGCTCCTGAATAATCGATCGTCAAAGTGGCGGTCGCTGCCGCTGGCGCACCGGAATATACCGCGAGAGCCTGGGGTGCGCACTGCAATGTAGCGCAATCGAGTCCGCCTTGCGCAGGTGCCCCCCGGATCAGGGCTGCGGGTCATGCCCGAACTCGACGACGGACAGCCGCCCGTGGCGAACGACGTAAGTCAGGCGTCGTAGGCTTTCTCGCGTATCGAACTCGGTTTATGCTTGGCGTCGGGGCAAGCGGGTCACCTTCAGGGCTCAGCCCGAGTGCTCGCGGGCCTGTATGATGAGCGGCCCAGAACGCCGTTCGAGCAGCCGCCTATGGCTTGCGCCCAAGGATCCCGGGGAGGCAGATTGCCTCGGTTCATTCTTGGCGCCGCGCTCGCTGGGTCGGTTTTTGCTGCGTCATGAACTTCACACAACTTCAGGAGAATTCGCAATGCCATTGGTCAAAGCCTACGACGAGGTCGAGAATCCCCGCATTCAGCGCAACTTGGCGAATGGCCATTTTGCCTGGCGCACCGATTTCATCAAGCGCCCGGAAGACAAGAGCGTCGATACCCCCATGGCCTTTCTTGCCGAGGGCTCGGCGAATCGGGTCTTGCGCACGCACTTTCACGAGGTGGATCAGTTTCAGGTGATCTACAACGGCGCGGGCTCGATGGGCAAGCATCCCGTCGGGCCGGGCGCGGTGCATTTTTCGCGCGCGTATACCCCCTACGGACCGATCTCCTACAGCGACAAGGGCTTGGGTTTCGTTACGCTGCGCGCGCATCGTGACCCGGGCGCGCAATACCTGCCCGAGAGCCGGGAAGTCTTGGACAAGGTAGCCAACCGCACGCCCTGGCAGATCACCGCCGTGCCCGATTTCGATATCGATCCGGGTGAGCGCGGCGTCGCGATGAAAGCCATGGAGGAACTGAAGGACAACGCCGGCCTCGCTGGCTACTCGGTCAAGCTCAACGCAGGCGTCAAGGCCTACACCCCCGACCCGTCGAAGGGCGATGGTCAGTACGTTCTGGTGATGAAGGGCGGCATCGTTCACGAAGGCCAGCTGAAGAAAGAGCTGACTGTCATCTGGGTGGGCAAGAGCGACGGCCCCTTCGAACTGGTCGCCGGCCCGGAAGGGATGGAAGGCATCATTCTCAATTTCCCCGTGCCCGGCGGCGGCATGCCTGACGACATCAAGGTCACTGCGGCCGATGGCCAAGGCCAATTCAAGACCTGGCAGTGCGTGCTGTGCGCCTTCATCTACGACGAATCGGCAGGTCTGCCGTCCGAGGACATTCCTCCCGGAACGCGCTGGGCCGATGTTCCGGACACCTTCGGTTGCCCGGATTGTTCGGCGCAAAAGGCCGATTTCGAGATGATCGAGATCTAGCCCTATCTGTCGGTTCGGCGCGCGCTCGATCGCAGCATCCTGCGGCAGCGCGCGCGCTCAGCCCGACCAGTTGTTCGGATCCACGGGATGTCGGTCGTACTTCCCGACCCCTTGCACCAGCAAGAAACGGCAGTGCTGATCGCCATGGGGGGAAATCCTGTGCGGGCGATGGGTCGCAATGGCGTGGCTTTCGCCCGGCCCGAGCAGGATTTTTTCGCTGGGGCCGAGCAGTTCGATCTGGACGGTTCCCGCAAGGCAGTAAGTCGTATCGGTGATGATCGTGTGAAAGTGCCACGGCACTTCCTCGCCGGGTGCGAGGGTGCGCTCCTGGACGCCGACATCCGATCCCTTGGCGATCCAGTTGACGTTGCCGGCGCGAACGTATGCTTGAGCCATAACTTTCTCCGATTGCATTGAACGGCAGCTCCGGTCGGCATCCTTGGCCTTCGGATGGCGCTGCCACGGTGAACGAGGCGACCGGCCGGGAAGACGGGTCGTTGCCAGAGCCTCGCTTCGCATCCTAGGCTCATCCCGCGCGTCGCACAATGTGCCGCTCGTGCATGAACGACACAGCCGCAAGCCTCGATTGGCATCGGACGGGCGCATGCTTGGGTGGCCTCGGCAACAGCGCCTGGATCGTGAGCGTCTTTTGGCCGGCAGGCCCGTGTCCTGTGGCATATTAAAGGCGACGGCGCGCTGGGGACACGCTGCAGGGCTGCCGGAGGAGGCTGGACCAAGAAACTTCACGGACCGAGGAGCAGTCGATGCGACGACTCACGTTTGTCACCCCATTCACGCTAAGCGCGCTGTGCGTTTTCAGTTTCGCCGGCGCCCAATCATTTCCGTCGAAACCGGTGCGGATCATCGTGCCGTTCACGCCGTCCGGGTCGGTCGATGTAGCGGCGCGCGCATTGCAGAATCCGCTTTCCAAAGCGCTCGGGCAAAGCGTACTGGTCGAAAATCGACCCGGGGCCAGCACGATGATCGGTACCGAACTGGTGGCTCGCGCTCCCGCCGACGGCCACACGATCCTCATCGCCGGATTCACCTTCATCGCCAATGCCGCGATGCGCACCAAGCTGCCTTTCGACGCGCAGAAGGATTTCGTCGGTGTCGCAAGGATAGGTGCCGATCCCTATGTCATTGCGGTGCATCCGTCATTGCCGGTGAAATCCATCAAGGAGCTGGTGGCCTTGGCCCGCGCCCGGCCCGGTCAGCTCACCTACGCCACCAACGGCCCGGGCAGTTCGCAGCACGTGACCGGTGAGCTGCTCAAGCAGACCGCCAAGATCGACATCGTGCATGTGCCCTACCAGGGAGGCAGTCCGTCGGCGATGTCGGTGCTCGGTGGCCACAACCCGATATTGATCGCCACCATTGCAACGGCCATTCCGCACCTGAACAACAAGAAGCTGCGCGATCTCGCCGTGACCTCGCAGGCGCGTTCAGCGCTCGTCAAAGACACGCCGACCATGGCGGAGTCGGGCTATCCGGAGTTCGAGCTGACCGGCAAGCTCGGCGTGTTCGCGCGTTCGGCGATTGCGCCCGAGATCATCAACCGGCTAGGTGCCGAGATCGTGCGCGCGCTCAGTCTGCCCGAGGTCAAGGAGGGCCTCTTCAAGCAGGGCATCGAAGCCGCACCGCTCGGCCCGGCGGAGTTCGACGCGCTCATCCGGGCCGAGATCCCGCGCATCAAGAAGATCGTTCAGGAGGCAGGGATCCGGCTGGAGTAGGCGGTCGCAACTGCGAGAGGGCGGCGGGAGGCCCGTCGTCAGCCCGCAGCTTGCAACCTGCGGGAGAGCGCGAGCCCCACGCCCTTGAGCGAGGTGCGGCGCAGATCGCGTTTCTCCTGCAGATCCTTGAATGCCCGTGCCCGGTGCATGACCGTGCGGTTGTCCCACATCACCAGGTCGTTGACGCGCCATTCGTGCGCGTAGACGAACTGGCGCTGCGTGGCATGCTCGGTCAAGTCGCGGATGAAGGCGCGCGCTTCGGGCACCGGCCAGCCCTGGATGGCGCCGATATGCGACGACAGGTACAGCGACTTGCGCCCGTTCGTCGGATCCGTGAGCACGAGCCTGTGCGGCACCGGCTTGAGCTTGTCGGCATGCTCGTCGCTCTTGACCGCAAGGCCGACGAGTTCCCGTGAATAGACGATGGAGTGCTCGCAGATCAGGGCTTCGACCTCGTTCTTTTCCTCGTCGGACAATGCGTCGTAGGCTGCTCGCATATCGGCGAACTCGGTGTTGCCGCCCTTGGACGGGATCACCCGCGCATGCAGCAAGGTATAGCCGGCGCCGACCGCGCGGAATGAAGCATCCGAATGCCAGAGGCGATTCGCCAGTGCGTACATGCGCCGGGCATCGTCTCGGGCTCGCAGTTTCTCGCTCACGTCCAGGTTGGAGATGTCGCCGAGTTCGAGCTGCTGAAAGCGGCGCTCCTCGGGCTTCGCCAACTGGCCTGCCAGCGTGACTTCCAGTTCGCCGAAGTGACGGGTGAATGCGACCTGCTGCTGATCGGTCAACGGCTGGTCGCGGAAGACCAGCACCGCATGCTCGTGCATCGCGGCTTCGATCGCTTGCACCTGATGGTTTTGCAGCGGCTGCGTGATGTCGATGCCCGACACTTCACCGACGAAGGTCGGATGGATGCGACGGATCGTGATCGCCATGGTTCGTCTCCTCCTGGCAGTGAGCTGCACGACTCGCGGGGGCTGGGGTTGCGCTCTGCAACATGCCCGGCCGATTAAGACAAGCATAGGCCTTTCAGGCCGAGTTGGGCAACGACGATGACACTCGCGCGGCACGACTTGCCTGGCCACCCGCCCTGTCGTTCGTGGCCGAGCAACGACTTCGGGCATCGCTTGGTGAATCGCACCCGCAACACGGCCTCGCCCGACACGGCGCGCAAGCGAATCCGGGCGGCTACACCCTCACGTTCGGCACTTCGAGCACGCTGGCGGTCAATCCTGCGCTGGGCGTGAAGATGCCCTTCGAGCCGCATAGCGATTTCGTGCCGATCGGGATGATGGTGTACGTCCCCTATGTGCTGGTAGCGAATGCCACGCTGCCCGGGTTCGACTGCAATACCTGGTTCGGCTTGTGGGTGCCTGCCGGCACCTCGCAGCAGATCGTGGCGAAAGTGGATGCCGAACTCAATCGTGCGCTGGCCGACCCGAGGGTCATCGAGCGCCTCCTGGCGCAAGGGGTCGAGCTCAGGCTCGGAACAGCGAAGGCGTTCTGGGATTCGGTGCTGGCCGAAACAGAGCGCTGGCGCATGGGGGCGCAGAGCGCAGGGCTGACTGCTTCGAGGGTGCGTTAGCACGGGCATGCCCCGTGTGCGATCATGGCGCCGTTAGGTTCACCGTGGAGCGCGCGTGATATCGAAGGTCCTTTGGCGACCGTTCCTGGTTGCCCTGATCGTGTGGATGCTCGGCGCATGCGCCAGTCTGCAGGTGGGTGATCCTGTTCGAGTCACCGTGGCCGGGCTGGAGGCGCTGCCCGGGCAGGGTCTCGAACTGCGCATGCTGGTCAAGCTGCGGATCCAGAATCCCAACGACGCACCTATCGACTACGACGGGATCTCATTGCAGCTCGACGTGATGGAGCGGCCTTTCGCCACGGGGGTCAGCGCGGCGCGGGGCAGCGTTCCGCGCTTCGGCGAGGCGATCATCGACGTGCCAGTCACGGTTTCCGTACTGAGCATGGCGCGCCAGGCGTTCGGCCTCATCGACGGCAAGCCCGGGCAGAAAATCGTCTATGTACTGAACGGCAAGCTCAACGGCCCCGCGTTCCGGTCCCTAAGGTTCGAGTCTCAAGGCGAACTGGGACTGCCGGGCGCGGCGACTTCCGCGCCTGCTCCCTGAAAGGGTTGCGTCGGCACGTCAGGCGGCCGTGACGGCGCCTCTACGACGACCGGCGACCTTGCCTTGCAGAGAACTTCGCGCCCGTCCCCTCCAGTAGGGAGGGCGGTCGGTACCGCTCAGCGTTCGATGCCCGTCGCTCCGGAGGGCACGTCGTAGAACGACAGCGTCATGGCGACGGTGGTGTAGTGGCCCATCAGCGCGATCACATCGGTGATGCCGACATGACCCAGCGCGTCGACGGCACGGTCGAAGAGGCCCTTGGCCACCCAGCGCTCGTTGGCCAGACAGGTAGCCATTTCGTAGACCACTTGCTCGCGCTTGTCGTCGAAGGAGGTCGGCAAGCCCGAGAGGATCGCTTCGACTTTGTCGCTAGGCAGCCCGGCCGCCTTGGCGTGCTTCTCGTGCGCGCCGGTCGGATAGGCCGAGCGGAACTTGCTGTTGACGATGCACACCGCGATCTCGCGTTCCCGCTCGCTGAGCGAGTAGCCGGTGCGGAAATGCGCGCCCAGCGGCCCGAGCACCTTCGCGAGCTTCGGGTTGTGCACGTAGATCTTGGCCGGGCCGGGCAGGCGTCCGCGTGTTTCGATGAGCGAGCGGTAGCCTTCCTGCTGCTCGGGCGTCATCTGGTCGTAGGGAATCTCGGCGTAGCGTCCGAATGTCGGGGTATCGGCCATGGGGTGTCTCCGTTGCAAAGAGGGATGGGCGGCGTGCCTCCCGGCACGCCGGCTTGGGGGTGTTCACGTGTCTTGCGAGTGCTCGCTTGGCGACGATCGAACGCGGCTCAAGCCACCGCGGTTCTGCGCCAGGCAATGGCGTTGCGCAGCAAAGTCATGAACGACTCGTTCTCCCACGGATGGCGAAAGTCGCCAGGCGGCGTGCCGGCGGGATCGTCGTTGCGTCCCGCGCGTGCGGCCGGGTTGTGGCAATGGCCGAACGCGAAGTAGGTGACACTGCCCTTGCCGAGGTCGCGGGTGTAACCGAGGACGCGCGACTTCCCGTCGGGCTGCAGCGAGGTGTCGGTCGTATACAGCGACGCGAGGGCGGCAGGCGCGGCATCGGGTCCGTAGTCGGCGGTGAGCAGGATGCGGGTGGAGGCCGGGTCCTGCAGTTCGATGAAATAGGGCTCGTCCTCGATCTCGAACGATGGGCCGAGACCGCGAGTCAGCGGATGATCGGCATCGCGCACATCGACGCGCATCGTGCGTATCGGCGGATGGATGAGGAAGCGGTTGCCGAGCAAGGCGTGATGGTCGAGCTTGACGGTGCGGCGCTGACGTACGCCTTCCACGCGCTCGGCCTTGCCGCCGCTCGTCCCGTGCAGCGCCAGCCAATGGCCGCCCGCCTCCAGCCAGTCCTTGATCGCGCTGCATTGGGCCGCGTTGGGGTAGGGGCCGGCCATGTAGGTGATCAGCAGGCGGGACACCGGCAGCCACTTGTCGATATCGGCGAAGTCGTTCGCGACCGAGGCGGCGACGTCCCCCTCGGCGAGCAGGGTCAGCAGGCGCAGGCGCACGTGGTCGTGGTCGTGTCCGGCACTCGAACCGGGCGGAAAGCCGCCTGCGACGAGATGGGCTCGGTACGGCTGGGTGTCACTCATGGGTTACCTCGCTCGGATGGTCCGTCCCGGGGACGGGTTGAAAAGTCGGGGTGTTCATGCGGTCTCGATTCGAACATGCATGGCCGGGCAATGCGAGCCGCATGATCGTCTTGCGGCGATCCCGTCGCAGCGCGGCTTCGCCGCACGGTGCCTGAAGCCATCGGATTCGGTCTGTCGGTCGCTACGGCCGGGTCAGCAGCCCGCCTTCACGCCGTCCACGGCGATCACGCCCTCGCGAACCAGCCGGCCCAATTCGCCCGCCATGCCGATTTCGGCCAGCACGCTGGCTGCGTCCGATCCGGGTCTGGGCGCGGGGCGTCCGACCGTGACCGGCGTGCGAGACATCCTCACCCCGGGCGCGGTGGTGGTGATCGGGCCGAAGCCTTCGTGATCGCGCGTGATGGCCAGGCCGCGGGCCTGCACCAGAGGATCGGTCATGAGGTCGACCAGATCGGGTGCGACGCGGTGCGCGCCGATGCCTGCTTGCGTGAGCGCCTCGACCCAGGCCGCGACCGTGCGTGTGCGCAGGCGTTCTTCCAGCGCGCGTTCGAGGTCCGCGCCCCTGCGACCGGCAAGATCCGCCAGCGCGGGGCACTGCGTCAGTTCGTCGCCTCTTGCCGCGAGGAACAGCCAGCCGTCGTTGGCCTGATAGAGGCGATCGAGCGGCCCGCTGCCCAGAGCTTCCTGGCCGTGCGGCTCGTTCCATTGCTTGCCCTCGTGGCCTTGCAGCAGCGCCGATTGCAGCATGGTCGCCGTGTAGGCCAGAGCGCTGTCGACGAACTGGCCTTGCCCGGTGCGGCGCCGATGCAATAGCGCCAGCGCCACGCCATAGCAGGCCATCAATCCCGTGCCGTAGTCGTTCGCTGCGAAGGGGGCGGTGGCGGGCTTCGCCGAACCGTAACGCACCTGCATGCCGGAGACCGCTTGTCCGATCTGCTCGTGGCCCGGCCGCATGGCATAGGGGCCGATGTGACCGAAGGTGTTCATCGAGCCATACACGATGTCCGGTCGGCGGGCGCGGACCTGTTCGTAGCCGATGCCGAGCTTCTCGGCGACCCCGCCGCGAAAGTTCTGCAGCACGACATCGGCCTGCTCCACGAGCTTCCAGAAGATCTCCAGACCTTCCTTCGTCTTCAGATCGATCAGGATGCTGCGCTTGGCGCGGTTGATGTCGTTGTGCCGCAGCACCGTGCGCGTGTGCGGGCTGTCGATCTTGATGACATCGGCTCCGAACTCGGCCAGCGTGCGCCCGCAGGTCGGTCCGGCCAGGACGATGCACAAGTCCACGACCTTCACGCCCTGCATGGCGGCCCGTAGTTCTTCCCCGGCGGCGGGCGCAGCCGCAGGCGTGGACCGGCGCAGATCCTGCAGGATCTGCGCGCGGTGCGCGTCGAGCTTGGGCCGCGGATTGCGCACCGACCCCGGTGTGACCGACAAGCGGGTGTTGATGCCCGGCCCGCGAAAGCGGCCCAACTGCGGATCGTCGTACTCGGCGATGATCTGCGATTGCAGCGCTTGCGGATGCTGCAGCCATTCGGCGCTGGTGTGGCAGATGACGCCCTCCGAGCCGATCTGCGCGACGATGTCTTCCCATTCCTTGGCCGTGCGCGTGCGCATGATCTCGTCGAACTTCTGCGCCAGTTGTTGCGGCGGCAGTTTCGCCTCGCGCCATTGGTCCATGCCGATCGAGCGGATGAAGGCTTCGAACTTCTTGTTGTTGGCGACGTACATGAACCAGGGTGCATCCTTGCAGGGCAGCTGCCGGCTCCAGTTGAAGGCGGGTTCCTGCTCGGGCTTGCCGTCGACCAGCAGGCCGCGCGCGCCCACCACGCTGAAGGTCGCATCGAACAGTGGCATCTCCACGCGCTGGCCGAGTCCGGATCGCGCCCGGGCGTTGAGCGCCATGGCGACCGACACCGCGCAGAGGAAGGCGGCGTAGGCCGAGCCGTAGGGAATCACGGTATAGACCGGCCGGCCCTGGGTGGTGTGAGAGGCGCGATAGGCGCCGGTCGCCGCACCCACCACGCCTTCCCATGCGCGCACCTGCGAACGCGGGTCGTCCGAGCCGAAGCCTGGCAGCGAGCAGTAGACGAGTCGCGGATTGATTGCTGTCATCGCCTCAGCGCCGAGGCCGAGGCGATCCATCACGCCCGGGCGGAAGTTCTCGATCACGACATCCGCGCTGGCGACGAGTTGCCGTGCGGTTTCGCGATCGGCATCGGTCTTCAGGTCGAGCACGATGCTGCGCTTGTTGCGATTCCAGGTGGCGTTGGCGGGCGTATCCCAGCGCGGTCCGCCGGGGGGATCCACGCGGACGACATCCGCGCCGTGGTCGCCCAGCAGCATCGCCGCCATGGGGCCGGCCATGTACTGACCGAAGTCGATGACGCGTATGCCTTCGAGCGTGCCCGCCATGATGATCCTCCTCGATGGATTGCTGTGCCGGCTCGGGGCGCGCTGCCGTCGAGCCGGGAAGGCCGGCTAGCGCGACGGCCCGACGAGCGATGCGCCGCCGTCGAGGCAGATGCTCTGCCCGGTCATGAACTTCGACTGATCCGACAGCAGGAAGCGCACGAGCTGGCCCGTATCCCAGCCGGTGCCTTCGCGCTTCATTAGGGAGGCTTCGGCCCGCAGCCGGCGCTTCTCCGGGGTCAGATTGCGGTTGATGTTCGGCGTGAAGACGGGGCCCAGGATGATGCAGTTGGCCCGGATGCCATGGGCGCCATGGTCGACGGCGAGGGTGGCCGTGAGCGATATGACAGCGCCCTTGGTGACCGTGTAGACGGTTGAAGCCTGCGGGCGGATGCTGCGCAGCGAACCGATGTTGACGATCGCCCCGCCCTGGCCGCCCTTGATCATCGCGGGTATGGCGTACTTGCACATCAGCATCATGCTGTCGACGTTGAGCGCGAACATGCTGCGCCAATCGTCGAGGCTGATCTGGGTGACGTCGCCGGGGAGGTTGCGGCCGACGTTGTTGTCGAGGCAATCCAGACGGCCGTATTTGTCCATCGTGGCTTCGACCACGCCTTTGCAGGCGGCTTCGGTGGTCACGTCGGCCACGTGCGCGAAGGCTTCGCCGCCTTCCTTCGCGATGATGTCGACGGTGTGTTGCGCGAGTTCGAGCGTGCGGCCCACCACGCAGACCTTGGCTCCGGCGCGCGCGAGCAGGATCGCGGCGGCGCGCCCGTTGGTGACGCCTTCGTCGAGCCCTTGCCCGATGGGGCCGCCCGCCCCGGAGACGATCGCGACCTTGCCGGTCAAGCCATAGTCGTTTGCGATGGTTTCGAATGCCATGAAGATGTTCCTTCCTGAGGGGTTGATAGGCCGGCCGATGACGACGTCGACCGGCGGTGATCCGGTTTCGATACGGGCGAGCTCGGAGCGCTAGACGTCCAGTGCCGTGCCCGTATCGGATGCGCGTTGGATTGTATCGATGAAACGATGCAGGTCGACCGCCGTCTCGAAGGTCGGCAGTCGATTCTTGCCGGTGCGCACTGCTTCGGCGAACAAGGTGTACATCTGTCCGACATTGAAGGGGTCGCCGCGCGGAAACTCGGGCGGCACCCAGACGAAACGGTCCGGAATCGTCAGGTCGCGCAATTCGTGGCCGCGCTGCGCGCCCTGGATGCGCAGCATCTCTCCGCGCTGCGACGAGATGCTGCCGGTCACCAGCAGCGAGCCTTCGCGGCCGTAGATCTCCAGCCGGAAGCCGCTGCCGGCCCAGGGAGCCGCGCCCACATGGGCCGAGGCGACCGCACCGCTTGCGAGCTTGCCGCAGACCTGGATGTTGTCCGGCGAGGTGACCTCGACCATGCGCTCGGTATCGGTCTCGTACCATTGCTTCGACTGGGTGGTCACCATGCTCGATACACGGGCGAAGTCGCCGACGGCGAACCGCATGGCGTCGATGGCGTGCCCGGTGGCGATGGTAAGCGTGTTGGCGCCTTGAGTGACATCGCGCTGCCAGGCGCGGCTCGACGGGCGCGCCAGCGTGCCGTCGCGAAAACAGCTCATGTGGCAGGCGAGCACCTCACCCACGTAGCCGGTCTCCACCAACTCTTTCACGTAGAGCATCGCGGGGCTGACGCGAGACTGCAATCCGACCACCGTTAGCACGCCCTTGGCACGAGCGAGCGAAGTCAGTTCCTGCGCCTCGGCGGTCGTGCGCCCCAGCGGCCACTCGGTGTAGACGTGCTTGCCGGCTTCGATCGCGGCCTTGGTCGGCTCGTAGTGCAAAGGCACTTTGACGACCACGGCCACGGCGTCGATTTCGGGCGAGGCGACCATCTCGCGGAAGTCGTGAAAGGCGAGCTTGGCGCCGAAGGCCTTGCGGGCCTCTTCGGCGCTCTCCGGTCGGGTGGTGCATACGGCGGTGAACTCGACCTCCGGGTGCGCCATCAGCGCGGGGAAGTGGGACTGCGAGGCCCAATGCGATTTCACGTTGGCGCCGACGAACCCCAGGCGGATCTTCTTTTGCATCAGGCGAACTCCTTGTGGTCGATGTGAGCGTCCTCAGTGGGACGCCGGTGCTTCCTTGATGGATACGCGCCAGTGGATGCGTTCTTCCTCCGGGGGATAGTCGCCGGCCGCCTGATGATACGAGCAGCGATTGTCCCAGATCACGATGTCGCCGACCTGCCACTTGTGGGTGTACTGGGCGCCATGCGGGGTCATGCAGCCGGTGAGTTCCTCGATGAGGGCATCGCTGTCTTCCGCGCTCATGCCCTCGATGTGCGAAATCTTCACCGAGTCGAAGTAGAGCACCCGGCGTCCGGTTTCGCGATGCGTGCCGAGGATGGGATGGCGCACGGGCTTGCGGGCATCGAAATCCGCTTGCGTGAGCAGCGGGTTGTATTCCTTGCGGCGACCGCCGTAGATGTAGACTCCGAACTTGCCTTCGAGCGTCTGCTTGAGCCGCGCGGGCAACAGATCGTAGGCGGTGTACATGCTGGCGAAGTAGGTGTCGCCGCCGCGGCTGGGCACGGCGAGACAATGCAGCTGCGTCGCCTTGTACGGCTCCTCCTCGAAGTTGCCGTCGGTATGGAAGTTGGTGGCGCCGCGCCGATAGATCTTGTTGTTGAGGGTGCCGTCGGGATTGAATTTGTTCACGCCCAGCATCGTGATTTCGGGATGCTCGGGGTGCTGGGTGGTCTTCGAGGCGTGCGGAACCAGCCGGCCGAAGCGCCGACTGTAGGCGAGGAACTGCGCCGGCGTAAGTTTCTGCCCGCGCACGCAGACCACGTTGTGGTCCAGCCACGCTCGGTAGATCTTGCCGAAGCCCGCGTCATCCAGGGTGGTGACGTCGACGCCCGTGATCTGCGCGCCTATTCCCTCGCCCAGGCAGCGAATCTCCATCATGTGCCTCCTCCATGGCCTAGCATTCGAGTGGCCATCTTACTCCTCGAGCGCGGTTGCGCATGACCGCCGATGGGACCCGTCGCGGGGTCCCATCGGCGCCGCGGTCCAGGCTATGATGGTTCCACCAAAACGCGTGGTCCACACGCCAGGAGGAGCTATGAAATCGGGCATCGTCGTCGTCCCGCTGGCCTTGCTGCTGGCCGGCCCCGGGAGCGCAGGGGCGCAGCAGAACTATCCCAACAAGCCGATCACGATCATCCTGCCGTATGCGCCCGGGGGGTCCACCAGCGCGCTCGTTTATCTGATGCGGCAGAAGATGGCGGAAAGCTGGGGCCACCCGCCGCTCATCCTGCATCGCCCGGGCGGCAGCGCGACGATCGGCGCGGCGGCGGCTGCGAAAGCGCCCCCCGACGGTTACACCCTGGTGTTCGTGACCGCCACGCACGTGATCAGTCCGCTGTTGATGTCGGTCGGCTACGACCCGATCAAGGACTTCGCAGCCGTGACGCCGGTGTCCAACGTCGAGGTCGTTCTGGTGGCGCACCCTTCGGTGCCGGCTCGCAACGTGAAGGAACTGGTGGCGCTCGCCAAGGCGCGGCCCGGGCAGCTGAACTACGCGACTGCCTCGGCCGGCAGTCCGGCCCACCTTGCCGCCGAACTGCTGAGCATGCGGGTCGACATCAAGATGCAGAATATCGCCTACAAGGGCGGCGGGCCCGCCGTGACCGATCTGCTGGGTGGACAGGTCGAACTCATGTTCGGCAATCCTATCAACGTGGTGAATCACATCACGGGCGGGCGCCTCAAGGGCATCGCGGTTTCCGGGGAGCGGCGGCTGCCGAGCCTGGCTCAGGTGCAGACGTTCGGCGAGGGCGGTGTGCCGAATTTCGATGTCGGCTTCTGGCAGGGGCTGCTCGCACCCGCAGGCACCCCGCGCCCGATCATCGACAGGCTCGCCGCGGAAGTCGCGCGCATCCTGGCGCTGCCCGACATCAAGGAGAAGATGACGAGCATGGGGACCGAGCCCTACATCCGGTCGCCCGACGAGTTCGCCGCACGCATGAGAGCCGACACGGCGAAGTATGCGGAAGTCATCAAGAAGCGCGGCATCCGGGTCGAATGATCAGGCTCCGAGGCTTCGCGCCTCAGCGCAGGCTCCCGTGCCGTCCGCGCGCGGCCCCGGTCAGCGCGACGATCAGCCCGAGGGCCAGCAAGGCGTAGGTCTGCGGCTCGGGAACCGCCACGACGACCGCGTTGAGCGTGCCGTCCAGCGCGAGTTGTCGGCCCTCGACGTAGAGGAAGCCCGTGCCGCCGCGTGCGCCGTTCTCGAACGCCCGCGGATCGTTGGTGTAAGTCTGCGTGCTCAACCCGCCGCCGTATCCACCGGTGGTGTCGATCCGTGCGTTCGGCAGCACGGTCACATCCTCGCCCATGAGCACGATGTTGCCCCCGCTACCGCCGGCACCCGGCCCGCCTTGGCCGCCCGAGTTGGCGAAGGCCCAGCCGCCGTTCGCGCCCAGGGCCAGCAGGCTGCCGCCGACGGTGATCGAGTCGGGCGTGGAGATCTCCAGGGCACCGCCCCCGCCGCCACCTGGACCGCCGCCGAGTTGTACGCCGAAGAAATACCAGCCGCTGCCGCCGCCACCGCCCGAACCGCCGACGAGCGACGCGGGCAATGGCACGGCCGGGCTGCCCGCGACACCCGCCGTGTACTTCGTGGCCGCCATCCCGGCGGTGGCCATGCCGCCACCGCCGCCGGCGACGCCGAACACCTTGAGTCCGGAATGGGTCGGGGTGGGCCCCGGAAGACCCGGCGACAGACCCGTTCCGGCCGTCGCGTCGCGGCAATCGGCGCCGACGCAAGTCGTATCCCCGATGCCGCCGAGACCGCCGCGACCGCCGCCGGGGCCCGCTGTGGCGGTGGTCGCGGGCCGGATGTAGCCGAGATTCGGATTGACAAGATCCGCGAGGCTGACATTGCCCGCCGAAACATCGATGACCCCGCCGATGGATACCGCCCCCGTGGCGCGCAGGAACACGCCCGTGTTCGCGGTGTTGCTGCGGAACCGGATCGTGACCCCGCTCGGAATATCGATGGTCGTGAAGTTGAAGATGCCGTCCGCCGGCAGATCGAGCGTCTGGCTCGTCGCCGGGCGGAATGCGCCGTCCGATCCGTCCGAGACATGCAAAACGGCCAGGACCGGATGACTTGCCGCAAGCAGCAGCGCTGACAGGGAGGTTCTCAGGAGTCGCATCGTGCACTCTCGCTCGTTCTGGAAGGGGCTTGGATGAAGGCCATCCGCTGTCACATTAGCTCCGACCCGTTCGCCCCGCTTTGCGCTGCGTCAAACCGCCATGTCGGGTGCGTGACACGGCCTCGATGGGCAGCAGCGAATCGGCGCGGCAGTCGAGCCCGTCGGTGCTGTGCCAACATCCTGCTTTCATGTGATAGTCTGCGATTCGCAGGGGATGCCGTGCAGCATCCTCGTCCGCGAAGCAAGCCCCTAAACCAGGCAGGAGGAGCCCCCCATGTACGATCTCGTCATTCGCAACGGCACGGTAGTCGACGGAACCGGGCTGCCGAGGTATCGCGCCGACATCGGCGTGAGCGGCAATCGAATCGCAGCCATCGGTCGGATCGCCGAGCGAGGCAAGGAGGAGATCGATGCGACCGGGCAAGTGGTCACGCCCGGCTTCATCGACGGGCATACGCACATGGATGCGCAGGTGTTTTGGGATCCGCTGGGCAGCTGCTCGTGCTGGCACGGCGTGACCACCGCCGTCATGGGCAACTGCGGCTTCACGCTCGCGCCCGGCTCCGCCGAGCAGCGCGATCTCATCATCAGCAACATCTCGCGCGCCGAAGACATCTCCACCGAGGCGATGGCGGCTGCCATCGACTGGGACTGGACCTCGTTTCGCGACTACATGGGCGTCGTCGACAAGCTGCCCAAGACCATCAACTATGCCGCCAACATCGGTCATTCCGCGCTGCGCACGCACATCATGGGCACACGCGCCTTCGAGCAGCATGCCAACGCCGACGACCTGGGAGCGATGGAAAAGGAACTGCTCGATGCGATGGATGCCGGCGCCATCGGCTTCACCAGTTCGCTCTCGAACGGACACAAACTGCCGGAACCGGATAATCGACCGGTCGCTTCCTATCACGCGTCGTGGGACGAGCTGAGTCATCTCGTCTGCCTGATGGGCAAGACCGGGCGCGGCATATTCGAGTATGCGCGGGAGCGTGAGTCGCGCGCCAAGGATCCGCAGGTGCGCAAGGCGGTCAACGATCGGTTGAAGGATCTCGCCGTGAAGAGCGGTGTGCCCATCACCTTCGGCATCCCTTCGGGGAGCGAGGGCACCCAAGACGCGCTGAATCTGCTCGATGCCACGGCTGCAGAGGGCGGGCGCATGTTCGGCCAGACGCATACGCGCGGCATCTCGCATGTGCTCTCGTTCAAGGGCCGCCTGCAGTTCGACGACTTTCCCGAGTGGGCGCAGGTGCGCGCCCTGCCGCTCGAGGCGCAACGCAAGGCGTTCAGCGATCCGCAGACGCGCAAGGCGCTGGCCGAGGCGACCAGGCGCGGCGGCTATCGCACCGGCGGCGGCGAGCCGCGCGCACCCGACTACGACAACATGTATGTGGTCTACAGCGCGGTGTCGAAGAACCCCACGGTCGCCGAGCTGGCTGCCAAGCGCAACGCGGATCCTGTCGAAGTGATGATGGATCTCGCCCTGGAAAGCGATTTCAACCAGCTCTTCATGCAGTTCGACATCTCGACCGTGCCGAAGAACGACGTCGAGGCGCTGGCCACCTTGCGCCATCCGCGCACGGTCATGACCTTCTCCGATTCCGGAGCGCACGTCAGCCTCATCATGGATTCCTCCATCCATACGCATCTGCTCGCCTACTGGGTGCGCGAGCGGCAGGCGTTCTCGCTCGAGGAAGGCATCAAGATGATCACGCTCGCACCCGCGGTGGCCTGGGGTTTCACCGATCGGGGTCTGGTGCGCCAAGGCTGCATCGCGGATCTGAACATCTTCGATCCGGCGACGATAGCGCCGCAACTGCCGACGATCGAGAACGATCTGCCCACGGGAGCGCGCCGACTGAAGCAGAAATCGACCGGCATTCTGGCGACGATCATCGGCGGCAAGGTGGCCTTTCGCGGGGGCGAACACACCGGTACGCTTGCCGGCAAGCTGCTGCGCTCGACGTCCGCCGGTATCCAGTAAGCGACTCAGGCAGAAGGCAGGTCCGGATCGTGCCCAAGCTCATCAGCTTCGACATCGACGGGACGCTCGAAACGGGCGACCCGCCGGGCCTGATCACCATGGCGCGAGTGCGTCATGCCCTGGCGTTGGGTTACATCATCGGCAGCTGCTCGGATCGCACCATTGCGCACCAGCAGCGCATGTGGCGCGATCACGACATTCCCGTCTCCTTCACGGTGCTCAAGCACCACCTGGAGCGGGTACGGATCGAAATCGATGCGGAAGTCTACGTGCACATCGGCGATACTCACGCCGACGAGTACTACGCCGAGAAAGCCGGGTTCGTGTATTACTTCCCCGACGACTCCATCGATCACCTGTGGTCGGCCACTTGATGGCTTGATCGCATCATCACGGCCAAGGCCGCTCGGCCCGGCTCAGCGCGCACACGCATATATGGACGAACGAACGATGACGACCGCCGCCCCCTCGAGAACCGACGCGTTCTATGATCGCGCACCCTATGCCGAAGGCTTCGACATCGGCTATCCGCAAGAGAACCTGGAAGGCGAGATGTACAAGTATCGCTGCCAATCCTGCAAGAAGCTGACGACCGACATCAACGGGCGCCTGGAAAATCATGCTGAGGATTGCGCGTACCGGGTGCTGAAGTCTCGGACTGCCTGAACCCTCTGCTGCGGAGTGGTCGGCTGATTCGGCGACCGGCGCCATGCCTGAGCAGGCGTGGGTCGGCCGGGGCCCATGGCCTAAAGCTTGCCCGCGGGCTCCGCGACGAAGATCGGAATCTGGCGCGAGGTCTTCGCTCGATACTCCTCGTAGGGCGGAAAGGCGGCGACGGCGAGCTGCCACAGCCTCGCGCGCTCGGCCGTATCGGTGACCTCCCGCGTGCGCATCCTCGTGACTTCGGTCAGATCGCGGATCTCCACGTTCGCGTCCGCGCGAAGGTTGTACACCCAGACCGGATCGGTGGGCGCGCCGCCTTGCGATCCGACCAGCACGTAGCCGTCCCCGTCCTTCACGCGCATGAGCGGCGTCTTGCGGATGGCGCCGGTCTTGTTGCCGCGATGCGTCACGATGATGACGGGCAGCCCGGTGTCGCGCAGCGTCGTGCCCTGCGTGCCGCCGCTGCTCTCGTAGAGCTCGACCTGTTCGCGGACCCAGTCTCGAGGACTCGGAATGTATTGCGCCATGGGATGCTCCTCGTCTGAAGCGTTCGGGTTTCGGCGGGTGCCGCTTACCGTGATTCTAGGGGCGTGCGTCGGACAGTAGGGCGCCGGGCTTGCGAGCCTCGTGCTGCAAGTCGTGGCTGCCTCGCGCCTACAACCCTTGGTGGCGCGCCTGTCACACTGCTAGCATGTACGACACCCGAGGCTGCGGAGAGCATCGCGATGAGCACGTCAGGCGCGGACTTGTTTCTGGAGGCGCTGCGCAAGCGCGTCGATGCAACGCTGGACGCGTGCACGCGCTGCGGCGATTGCGTGGTGGCGTGTCCGATGGTCGAGCCAGCCGGGCTCGATCCGGCCAAAGCGGTCGCGATTGCGCAGGGCACCCTCGATTTGCTGGCAGGCGGCGGTGGGACACGCGATGCGGAACGCTGGGCCGATGTCTGCACCAATAGCGGCAAGTGCATCCCCGCCTGCAAGCACGGCGTGAATCCGCGTTTCATGGTCAACATGGCGCGCGTTGCTTCCCGTGAGAAGCTGGGCGCAGATGCGGTGCGCCGTTCGGCGGCTCGGTTCTTCAGCAGCATGAATCGCAGCACCCGGGTGATCTCGCGCCTGCTGCTGGCACCGGAGGTGCTCGAGCGCCTGGGCCCGCCCTTGCGCGACAAGGCGGCCTACGACGGCGAGCCCGACATCGTTTTCTATACCGGCTGCAACATCGGCAAGACGCCGCACATCGCCCTGCTCGTGCTCGATGTGCTCGATGCGCTCGAGGTCGAGTACGAAGTGATGGGCGGTGTCGCCACCTGCTGCGGCATCCAGCAATTCAAGCAAGGCGATGCCAGGACGGCGGGCCGTGTGGGCTTCAACACGATCGAGCGTCTGGCCCGCCCCGGCGCCTCGCGCGTGATCTCCTGGTGTCCGAGCTGCCAGGTCCAGATCGGCGAGATCGCGCTGCCGGCCTACGAAGACGCCCACGGCCGGGTGCCCTTCGATCTGAGCCCGATCGCCGAGTTCTTCGTCGAGCGGCTCGATGACTTGCGGCGCTTGTTCGTGCACCCGGTGCGCAAGCGCGTGGCGCTCCAGGAGCGTGCGGCCGTCCCAGGCATCATGGTCGCCGTGAAGACGGTACTGCGTGCGATCCCGGGCCTCGAAGTCGTCGAACTGGACGTGCCCGTGGTGAGCACCCAGGCGAGCCATTTGTCGGTATTGCCCAAGTTCAAGGCGGAGTTGCGCGAGCGCGAGTTCAAGGCGGCCGCCGACGCCGGGGTGACGACCTTCGCCTCGATCTTTCATGGTTGTCATCGCGAGTTGGTGAAGTTCCAGCCCGACGTGCCCTTCGAGCTGGTCAACTTCATGGAGTTGATCGGCGAGGCGATGGGTATCCATGTGCCGGATTTGTACAAGCGCCTGCAAGCCATCGGCGACATCGACGCCATCATCGCCGACACGACCGACCTGATCGCCGTGCACGGCATGGACCTGGACGAAGTGCGCGAGGCGATCGCCTATGACATGTTCGGCGGGCGCGCGGCGCAGGCCTTGCCCCCTTCGGCCGTGTCTGAAGCGCAGGGTGCGAAGTCAGTTTAGCGGTGCCGAAGCGGCACCGCGTTTGCGGCCCTGCGTGGCAGCGGAGTATGCTGGCGAACGATGCTGACTGTCGCGACGACGCGGCGGCGCATCCATCGGGGGAGGGGGAACATGGAATCGCAACGGGCATCGAGATGCCGGGCGCCTGGCGAGCATCGGGCCGGTTGCGCCTGGGTGCGGGGCGCGCTGGTGGCCACGATTGGCGCAGTCGTCTTCACACCGGCGTTCGCAGCCGACCAGTCTGGCTATCCATCCCGCTCCCTGCGCATGGTGGCGCCGTTCGCACCCGGCGGCGCGACTGATTTCGTCGCCCGACTCATCGCGAACAAGCTGGGTGAGCGTCTCGGGCAGCAGGTGGTGGTCGACAATCGTGCCGGAGCCAGCGGCAACATCGGCATCGAGATCACGGTGCGCGCCGCGCCCGATGGCTATACCTTGATGACGGTTTCGAACTCCTTTGCCACCAATGCGGCACTCAACCCCAAACTGACGTTCGATCCGATCAAGGATCTGAAGGCGATCAGCTTGGTGGGTGTCGCTCCGCTGGTGCTGGTCGTGAATCCATCGGTGGCCGCACGCTCGATTCCTGAACTGGTTTCGCTGGCCAAGAGCAAGCCCGGTTCGCTGAAATACGGATCGTCGGGGACGGGTGCGAGTCCGCACCTGGCCGGCGAACTGTTCAAGGCGAGCGCGGGTATCGATCTGCTGCACGTGCCTTACAAAGGCTCGGGACCGGCGCTCATCGATACGTTGAGCGGCCAGGTCGACATGACGTTCATCAGCATGCTCGTCGTGCGCTCGCACATCAACGCGGGTCGATTGCGGCTGCTGGGCGTGACCACGCCGCAGCGGATCAAGGCGCTGCCCGATGCGCCGGCGCTAGCCGAGAGCTTGCCCGGCTTCGAAGCCACTTCCTGGTACGGCATCCTCGCCCCCGCAGCCCTCCCGGCAGCGCTGGTGTCGAGGCTCAATACCGAGATCAACGCGGTGGTGACGTCGGTCGAGGTGGCTCAGCGTCTGTCCAGCGATGGTGTGGAGCCGCGTGCGGTCACGCCCGCAGCGGCCGCCAAGCATGTCGCCACCGAGATTGCCCGCTGGAAGGCGGTGGCGGAGAAAGCCGGCGTGCGCCTTAATTGAAAGCCGCGCCGCGCCGCGCCGGGTGGGCGGGCCGTGGATCAGACTGTCATGAGGCTGGTGCGCCGTCGTGTCCGAGCGCTCGGGGCGAGCGCGTTTGATCGTAGAATCGCAGTTTCATCGTCAGCTCGGATAGGTCATCCATGTCGCAAGCCAAGATCGCTCAGAAGTCGCCGTATGCCGTCGAAGTGGAAGCAGGCAAGAAGTATTGGTGGTGCGCTTGCGGCCAAAGCAAAAAGCAGCCGTTTTGTGACGGCTCCCACAAAGGGACCGAGTTCAGTCCGATGGAACACCAGGCCCAGACCAGTGGCACCGTGTACTTCTGCGGCTGCAAGCAGACCAAGAAGTCTCCGTTGTGCGACGGCACCCATAACGGGCTATAGCCCAGTCGCAAGACGGATGGGCCGCCGCCGAGGGCGATGTTCTCGCGATGCGCGAGTCACTCGGTCGATGGCGGCCATGTCCGTCCTTTGCGGTTTGCGCGCGATGCGTTGCGCGTCTTGGACATCCGCATGAGCATCGATCGATAGTAGGAGCAGGTGAAATGGACAGTGGGCTCGAAGGCGTCATTGCCGCGGAAACGGTGCTCAGTGATACCGACGGCGAGCGTGGCGTGGTGCTCGTGCGCGGCTACAAGGTGCAGGATCTCATCGCGCAGCACGGCTTCGAGGGTGCGGTGGCCATCTTGTGGGAGGGATTCGCCGGCACGGGGCTCACGCGCGACAGTATCCACCGCGAGTTCGCCGAAGCCCGGCAGCTCGCGTACTCGCGTCTGCCGCAGTGGCTCGAAGCGGCCGCCCGGCAGCCGCTGATCGAAGCCGTGCGCATGTGTCTGGCCGCCGTGCCCGATCAGAGCACGCCGGCGCAGATCGCCGCCGCCTTGCCGGTGGGCATCGCCGCCCTGATTCGGGCCGGCAAGTCGCTGCCGGCACTCGCCCCCGATCCTGCACTGGGCACCGCCGCGGATTTCCTGCGCATGACACATGGTCGTCCCGTCGATGCGCCCATCGCACGCGCGCTCGAAACCTACTTCACGGCCGTGATGGACAACGGCTTCAACGCTTCCACGTTCACGGCGCGCGTCGTGGCTTCGACCAAGGCGTCGATCGCCTCCGCCGTCGTCGGCGGCTATTGCACGTTCACCGGTCCCCTGCACGGCGGGGCGCCCGGACCGACGCTGGAGATGCTCGACGACGCGGCTGCGAGCGGGGACATCGACGCCTGGCTGGAACGCAAGCTCTCGACGGGCGGCCGGCTCATGGGTTTCGGTCATCGCGTGTTCCGGGTGCGCGATCCGCGCGCCGACGCCCTGCGCGAATCGCTGCAGCGCCTCGGGCCGAGCGTCGGCAGGCTGGCCTTCGCAGCCGACTTCGAGCGCCGAGCCCTGGCAGCACTCGCCCGTCACAAGCCCGGCCGGTCGCTGCAGACCAATCTCGAGATCAATGCGGCGCTGCTGCTCGACGCGGTCGGTCTCGACCGCGAGGCCTTCATGCCGGTGTTTGCCATCGGCCGCAGCGCAGGCTGGATCGCGCACGCGCTGGAGCAGCAAAAGACAGGCCGGATGATCCGCCCGCTGTCGAAATACGTCGGGCCGCAGCCCGGCGCCTGAGCCCGGCATCGGCGGACCGACCCCAACCGAATTCGACCCGATCCGCAGGAGGCGTGATGACCGATCTCGAACTGCTCGAAGAACTGAAGAAGATCGACACCCCCACGATCACCAACGTGGTGGCCACCTATCCCGGGCGAGCGCATTGCCTCGAGATGTACAACCCGTGGACCGAGAACTGGTACACCAACAACACGCTGTCGTGCTGGTATCCCGAACTCGGTCCGATTGCCGGCTACGCGGTGACGTGCACCTACAGCCTGCCCGATCCGAACTTCAAAGGTTTGACGCTGATGGACGTGCTCGAAGCGATGGACAAGCTCGGCAAGCCGTCCATCTTCTGCTTCCAGCAGAAGTTTCCCGGCGAGATCGCGGACAAGGTGGGCTTGTCGGGCGGCAACATGACATCCGCAATGCGCGCATGCGGCGCCATCGGCGCGGTGACGAACGGTCCGTCGCGCGACATTCACGAGATCCGGCCCATGGGGTTTCAGTATCTGACCCGCGGCATTTGTGCCGGTCATGGCGCGCAAGCGATCCAGGCGGTGCAGGTGCCGGTGAGCATCGCCGGCATGGATGTGGCACCGGGGGAAATCATTCACATGGACGAGAACGGCGCGGTGAAATTTCCCGCCGACCGGCTGGAGGAAGTCGTCCATCACGCCAAAGCCTTGCTCGCCGAGGAAGACGAGCGCGTGGGGCAGATGCTGCGCGCGCGAGGGATCGACGAAGTCAGGGCGATCATGAGCGGGCATCAGTACGCGAAGGCTTGAGCCGCTCCAACCAGCGCGTTCGAGCGGCGCCTGCCGATCGGTGCTCGCGTCATTTCGAATTTCAGGAGGAAGGGAAAGCCATGAGTTCAACACCATTCGATTTCGCACCGCTGTTCCCGCCCGGCCTGCCGCCGGCGGCTGCGCGCTGGACAGGACGGGTCAAGTTCGACTTCACCGGCGGAAACAACGACCCGGACAGAGTCCCGCTCGAGGGCTTGATCGCGGCGGCGAACTCGGTGCTCAAGCGCGAAGGCCGCACCCTCGCCACCTACGGCCTGAACAGCGGTCCGCAGGGCTACCTGCCTTTGCGTGAATTTCTGGTGACGAAGCTCAAGACCGACGCGGCGATCGAATGCAGCGCCGATGACATTCTCATCACGTCGGGGTCGCTGCAAGGCCTGGATCTGGTCAATCGCGCACTGCTGGCTGCCGGCGATACCGTCATCATCGAGGAAGACTGCTACCAGGGTTCGATCAACCGGCTGACCAAGCTGGGCGTCACGCCGATCGGCATCCCGCTCGACGGCGATGGCATGCGCATGGACGCGCTGGCCACTGTGCTGGCCGAACTCGCAGCCAAGGGTATCCGCCCGAAGTACATCTACACCGTGCCGACCGTGCAGAACCCGACCGCGACGATCATGCCGGTGGCGCGCCGGTTGGAGATGCTGCGCCTCGCCGAGCAGTACGGTGTGCCGATATTCGAGGACGACTGCTACTGCGATCTGGTGTGGGGCGACAAGCGCCCGCCGGCGATCCATGCCCTGAGCAAAACGGATAACGTGATCCACATCGGATCATTCTCGAAGTGCATCGCGCCGGCGCTGCGACTCGGGTATCTGGTGGCGCCGTGGGGCGTGCTGTCGCGCATTCTCGCGCTCAAGACCGATGCCGGTTCCGGCGCGCTGGAGCAGATGGTGCTAGCGGAATACGCGAGCGCGCACTTCTTCAAGCATGTGCCGGTGCTGTGCCAGACCCTGCGCTCCAAGGCCGACACCCTGATGAGTTCGCTGCGCCAGTCGTTCGGCGACGCCGCGCAGTTCGACGATCCGAAGGGCGGCATCTTCCTGTGGGTGAAACTGCCCGATGCGGTCGATACCATGAAGCTCTACCAGGCGGCGCTCTCGGCCGGGGTCTGCATCAATCCCGGGCCTGAGTGGTCGGTGAACAAGACGCGCGCCAAGAGCCGGCTGCGGTTGTGCTTCGCCAGTTCCAGCCACGAGGAGATCCAGCAGGGCGTGGCTGCGTTGGCGGACGTTTGCCGGCGGGAGTTCGGGGTGCCGAAGTAAGCTGGCCGATCGCAAGTCGGCTGTATTCCAGCAGCCACTGCGGCAGCCTGCCGAAGGACAAGGCTGCCGCCCGTACCGTGCGGCATGCATTCCCTAGCCGCCCATCACGTTGATTAGGAAGCCACCCATGTCTCTCGAGTTCATCAAGGTCGAGGTGCAGGATTTCGTCGCCACCGTCACCATGGACCGTCCGCCGGTCAATGCGCAGAACGCGCAGTTCCGCGACGAGTTGATGTCCGTCTTCGATGCCTTCAACGATCGCGACGACGTGCGTGTCGCCATACTCACCGGGGCGGGCAAGGTGTTTTGCGCCGGCGCCGACATCAAGGAGCGCCGGGGCATGGTCAAGCAGCCCGGCGACTACGCGCGCCACAACCGCACTGCGCGCGAGTACACGAATTCCATACGCGAATGTGCGATTCCCGTGATCGCGGCGGTCAACGGCGCGGCGCTGGGCGCAGGCTTCGGCCTGATGGCTGCGTGCGACATCATGATGGCGTCCGACAACGCCGTCTTCGGCATGCCGGAAATCGACGTCGGCCTGGCGGGCGGCGCGGCCATGTTGTCGCATCTGGTCGGCAAGTCGTTCGGTCGCCGCATCATCTTCACCGGTGATCGCATTCCGGCGCAGGATCTCTACCGCATCGGCGTGCTGGTCGCCTGCGTGCCGCGTGAACAGTTGATGGACGAGGCCATGAAGATGGCGCGCACGATCGCGTCCAAGAGTCCGATGGCGATGCGCCTGGCAAAGAAGGCGTATACCGTGTGCGAGAACATGCCCCAGCGCGACGGCTACCGTTTCGAGCAGGACATCACGGTGCAGCTCTCGCACACCGAGGATGCGAAGGAGGCGCAGCGCGCCTTCGCCGAGAAACGCCCGCCCGTGTTCAAAGGGCGCTGAGCATGAGCGGCGCCGGCGAGCCCGCTCCGAGGGGCGTCTACCAGCATCACGAACTCGAGCGTCTCTTCAATCCGCGCTCGGTCGCGGTCTACGGCGCTTCGGCCAACCCGCAGGCCTTCGGGGCACGCACCATCGCCAACATGGCGAAGTACCGGGGGCGGATCCTGCGCATCAACCCGCGCTACGAGCAGCTCGGTGACGAGCCCTGCTATCCCTCGGTCTCGGCGCTGCCGGAAGTGCCCGATTGCGCCTTGCTGTCCGTGCCGCGCGAGAGCATCGAAGCCGCGCTGATGGACTGTGCGAACAAGGGCGTCGGCGGGGCGGTGGTGTTCGCCTCCGGCTACGCCGAGACCGGGCACCCGGAGCACGCGGTGGCGCAAGCGCGCCTGACGGCCATCGCGCGCGAAACCGGCATCAAGATCATCGGCCCGAACTGCCTGGGCTTCGTCAACTTTCCGCTCACCGCGATGATGTCGTTCGCCGCGGCCGAGATGGAGGTCGATGCGCCGCGCGGGCCCGGGATAGGCATCGTCAGCCAGTCGGGCGCGCTCGGGTTCGCGCTCGGGCAGGCCGAGCGTCGCGGCATGAATCTTAGTCACGTGCTGACTTTCGGCAACGGCGCGGACGTGAACATCGCCGACGAGATCGCCTTTCTGGCGGGGGACCCTGCCTGTGCCGTCATCGCCTGCCTGTTCGAGGGCATGCCTCACCCGCTGCAGCTGCTTGAAGCCGGCGAGCTTGCGTGGAAAGCTGGCAAGCCGGTGATCATATGCAAATTGGGTCAGGGCAAGGAAGCCGCCACGGCAGCGCTGTCCCATACCGGGTCGCTTGCCGGTTCGACCGAGGCCTACATGGCCTTGTTCAGGCGTGCCAGATTCGTCGTCGTGCCCGCGATCGAGGACGTGATGCAGACCGCCGCGTTCTTCGGCAAAGTGGGGCGGCCGAAGTCGCGCGGTGTTGCCGTCGTCGGCGCATCGGGGGGCGCGCTCATCGCGGCCACGGATGCGGCGGAGGTGCATGGCGTCGCCATGCCGCAGCTGCCCGAGGCCATGACGCAGCGGTTGCGTCCCTATGTGCCCGAGTTCGGCGCGCTGCGCAATCCCTGCGATCTGACGGCGATGTTCACCAAGGATCACACCATCGCCGGCAAGGCGGTCGAAGCCATGCTCGACGGCGACACCTTCGGCGCCATTGTCGTGCCGCATACGACGCTGAGCCAGGGGAGCGTGCACCGTGCCAAGGGCATGGCGGAAGTCGGGCAGCGGCAGGGCAAGCCTGTGTGTTTTTCCTATGCGAGCGGATGGATCGGCGGGCCGAGCACGATCGAGTCGGAGTCGAATCCGAATTTGCAGTGTTTTCAGTCGATCGACCGCTGCTTTGCGACCTTGGCGGCGTGGCATCGTCGTGAAGACCGCCTGATCGCCGAAGCGCGTGACGGGCCGCGCAAGCTCGTGCGCACAGCACCCGCCCAAGCGGCGGCGGAAGCTGCCCGGCTCATTGCCGCCTCGCCCAATGCGACGCTCACCGAGCGCGAGGCCAAGCAGGTGCTTGCGTGCTACGGCGTGCCGGTGGTGCAAGAGCGCCTGGTGCAGTCCGCCGCAACAGCCGGTGCGGCTGCGCTCAACGTGGGATTCCCGGTTGCGCTCAAGCTCGAATCGCCCGATGTGCCGCACAAGACCGAGGCCGGGGTGATTCGATTGAATCTGAGCACGCGGGCTCAGGTCGAAGCGGCCTATGCGGAAATCATGACCAATGCCGGGAAGATCTCGCCGGCGCCTTCGATCAACGGCGTGCTGGTGCAGCCCATGGTGCCGGCCGGTGTCGAGATCATGGTCGGCGCGCGCATCGATCCGATGTTCGGTCCGCTGCTCGTGGTGGGCTTGGGCGGGATTTATGTCGAACTGTTGCAGGACACGGCGCTGGAGCTCGCGCCGATCACGCACGCCGAAGCGAGCGCGATGCTGCAGCGTTTGGAGGGCAAGGCGTTGTTGGAAGGCTTCCGAGGAAGCGAGCCCGTGGCTCTCGATGCACTTGCGGATGTCATCGTGCGCTTGTCCGAGTTCGCTTCCGATCAGTGCGCGCGGGTGAGCGAGCTGGATGTGAATCCTCTGATCTGCGCCGGCAGCCGGGTGATCGCCGTGGATGCGCTCATCGTACGCGCTGCGTCCGAGCGTCCTGAGTAAGGCCCGCGTCCTGCGGGCTGATCGGCGGGATGCCGATCAGCGGGTAACTTGCGCCTTACCGCAGTGCGCTCGCCGCCCAATCCGCACACTGCAGCACCCGCGCATCGTCGTCGTAAGCGCCGACGAACTGCACGCCCAGCGGCAAGCCCTTGGCGCCGCACCCGGCGGGGATCGTGACACAGGGCAGACCGAGCAGCGTCCAGTTGCGGTTGAAGAGGGAGTCGCCCGTGCGCTCGATGCCAGGCGGCGCTTCGTCGGGCGCGCTCGGGGTGAGCAGGACGTCGAAGCCGGCGAAGGCATCGGCGAATCGCGCGCGGCTCGAGCGAGCATGTTGCATCGCCTCGGCGTAATCTTCGCGCGGGATCAGGATGCTCTTGGGCAGCGTCGTGCGCATGTGCTCGCTCAGCAACTGCGGATGGTTGTCGTACTCCCAGGCGAGCGCGCGCGCGGCTTCGAAGTCCGCGATGAGCCGCTGGGTGTCGTACAGGCGATCGAAGCCCTCGGGCAGGGTGAAGTCGCGTACCTCGGCGCCTTTCTTGGCGAGTGTGGCGGCGGTCTGTTCCAGCAATCCCTGCGTGGCGGCAGAGGCTTGATCCCAGCGCGACGTCCGGCAAAAGCCGATGCGCGGCGCACGCGCCTGCTTGGCGGAGAAGTCGGGCAGCGGTCGCGACGTCAACGCGTGAACGAGCAGCGCGCAGTCTTCCACGGAGCGTGCCATGACGCCGATCGTGTCGAGCGACTCGGCCAGATGCTTCATGCCGGCGCCATTGATCGTCCCGAAACTGGGCTTGTAGCCGACCACGCCGCAATAGGCCGCGGGTCGTATGGTCGAGCCTCCGGTCTGGGTGCCGAAGCCCAGCGGGGTCATGAAGTCGGCGACCGCCGCGCCCGAGCCGCTGGAGGAGCCGCCCGGTGTGTGCGCGAGATTGTGCGGATTGCGCGTCGGCCCCGGCATGCGTGAGGCGAATTCCGTGGTGACCGTCTTGCCGAGGATGATGCCGCCAGCGCGCTTGACCAGCGCCACGCACGAGGCGTCGGCCTTGGGACGGAAGCCGCGATAGATTGCCGAGTTGTACTGCGTCGGCATGTCCCCTGTATCGATGACGTCCTTGACGCCCACGGGGGCGCCCGCGAGCAGCAGCCCGCTCGCGCCTCGTTTGTCGACCGCCCGTGCTTGCGCGAGGGCTGCCTCGGCGTCGAAATGCGCCCAGGCCTGCACTTGCGGCTCGCGCTGCGCGATGCGTTCGATGTGCGCTGCGACGACGGCTTCGGCCGTGATCTTGCCGGCTTGGATCTGGCGGACGATTTCGCTGGCGGAAAGACGATGGAGGTCGGTCATGCGGTCACTCGAAAAGTAATGGGGGGCGAGCAGGGTGGCGTGGAACTTGCGAACGCCACGCCTGCGCGTTCAGTTTAGCAAAGCCTGCGCGCGGCTGAGGCACAATGGAGTTCGTGTGCAGTAAGACATGTTTCTACGAATGAAGGAGAAGCGATGAAAGCAGGATGCAAGCGTTGGGGGCTGTGCGCGGCGATGGTGTCGGCGGTGGCGTGTTGGGTCGCGCCTGCTTCGGCGCAGAACGCAGCCGCCAATTTTCCGGAGCGGCCTGTGCGGCTGATCGATCCTTATGCGCCCGGCGGCGGTTCGGGGCTCATCGCCCGGCTGCTGAGCGACCGGCTGTCCCCGATCTGGGGCAAGCAGATCGTGGTCGACAACCGGCCAGGCGCGGCGGGCGCCATCGGCACGGAAATGGCGGTGAGGGCAGCGCCCGACGGGCATACGCTCGTCATGGGAACGAGCGGCTCGATCGCCATCAACCCCAGCATTTATCCCAAGCTTCCCTACGATCCGGTGCGGGACCTGGTCGCCATCACCCAGACGAGCGAGCAGTTGAGCGCGGTGGTGCTCAATCCCGCAGTGCCCGCGAACACGGTGAAGGAATTGATCGCCCTCGCCAACGCCCAGCCGGGCAAGCTCAATTTCTCGTCGGCCGCCCATGGCAGCACCGGGCATCTCTCGGGGGAACTGTTCAAGCAACTTGCCAAGGTGAACATGACCCACGTGCCCTACAAGGGCAGCGGTCCGGCGGCGCTGGCAGTGATCGCGGGGGAGGTTCAACTCATGATCAGCAACGTGCTGACGGTCCTGCCGCACATCAATTCGGGCAAGATGAAAGCCATCGCGGTGACGAGCCGGGAGCGCAGCAGCGCGCTGCCCAATTTGCCCACCGTTGCCGAGGCGGGCGTGCCGGGCTACGAGGCGATGGGATGGAACGGCGTGTTCGCGCCGATCAAGACGCCGCGCGCCATCGTGGAGAAGCTGAACGCAGACATCGTCCGGGTGCTCAACATGCCCGACGTGAAAGAGCGCTTGGCGACCATGGGCTCGACGCCGGTCGGCGGCACGCCCGAGCAGTTCGGCGCCTATGTGAAGAACGAGATTGCCCGCTGGGGGCGGGTGATTCGGGAGAACAATATCCGAGTCGAGTAGAGCATGGAGGTGTCGGCTCTCCGATCCGCGGAGAGCCGACGGCGCGAGCGCGGTTTCAGCCCTTGTTGGCCAGCGTCGATTTGCCGAGCGACCTCGGATCGCGCGGCCGCCAGGCCTTGGTGTCGACCAAGGTCAGGAAATCCACGAGCGCGCGATTGAACAGATCCGGCTCTTCGATGTTCACCGCGTGCCCGGTGGCCGGGACGATCAGCAGGTTCGAAGTCATGCAGTGGCGCTTGATGAAGATGCCCGGCTCCAGACAGTTGTCGTCCTCGTCGCCGCTGACGACCAGCATCGGCACCTTGCACTTGGCGAGCCCCGACTTCAGATCGTATACGGTGGGGCGTTTGGCCTGCACGCCGCGCAGCGTATTGGCCGAGCCGAGGGCGGAATGGCTGGCGAACATCTCGGCGAACTCGGCGAATCCGCGCGGGTCGTGATTGAGGTACTGCACGCGGGCCGGTCCGACGGCATAATCCTTGACGCCTTTGGCCATGCCCAGATCGTCCAGACGCTTGGCTTGAGCCTCGGTGTCGCGCAGGAACTGCTCGCGCTTGTCGGGATCGGAGCCGAAGCCCACGCCGACGATAGTCGACGACAGTGCCCGCTTGGGGTAGCGCAAAGCGAAGTGCAGCGCGGCGTAGCCGCCCATGGAGCAGCCGACGATGTGCGCCTTGTCGATTTTCAGCGCGTCCATGATGCCGGCGATGTCGTCGACGTGAATGTCCTGCGAATACTTCGATGCGGATTTAGGCACGTCCGAGGGAGGATAGCCGCGCGCGTTGTAGGTGACGCAGCGATAGCGGCGCGAGAGCGCGCGCACCTGCGGCTCCCAGCTGCGGCTGTCGCCGGCAAACTCGTGCACGAAGACGATCGGTGTGCCGCTGCCGGTGCTCTCGTAGCAGAGTCTGGTTCCATTGATCTTCGCGAACGGCATGGTTTCTCCTTGATTGGTCGGGGTAAGGCCGATGGCGCATTCCTTCCATGGGCGGTGCGCATTGTCGCCGGTCAGCGCTTCCCCGTCACTGTTCGAGTCTGGGTCTAGCTTGCGCGGAAGGCATCCCACTTCTGGCCGGCAACGCTCACCACGCGCTCGATGTCCTCCGCGAGCAGATACCGCTGCTCGACCAGCGCCTCGGCGGCGGCGCGCACTCGCGTGAGGTAGTCCGCCTTCGAGGCATAGCGCTCGTCGATCGATGGCCGCGGATCGCCGGTCGATGCGCGTTCGGCCCGGGTACGCGGGAATACGAGGGTGGTGCCGAAGAGCGGCGCACCCGAGGTCATGAGACCGCCTTGGCCCATGGAGTCGTGCCGCACGTTCCAGCCGGTGTAGGTGGCGAGCGGCACGCTGATGTCGGGCAGGCGAATGCCGGCGACATCGTTGCAGTCTGCATCCATGGTCGAGACGACGATGGGATAGGTGCCGCTTTCGAGCGGCGGGTACTTCACGATGCCCCGCTCGGCATCCGGACCGAAGTCCAGGCGCAGACGCTGCGGCAGGTGGCTCAGCCAGGCCGATCCGGGCAGGCGCGTGTATTGCTCCCGCAAGGATTCGCGGCTGACGGCGGTGGCATCGTCGATGCGCGGCACGCGGCTCGCAGGCGGCTCGACGCCTTCGCGCACCCACAGATCCAGCGCGGTCAGCAGGGCCCGCATGGCCGGTCTGTAGTCGAGAGTATTGAGCGGCTGCCTGGCCTGGAAGCCATCCGGATTGCGATCGGACAGCGGCAGCGCGCCGACGCCATGCTGCGCGCCCGTCAGGTAATAGACTCGGACGTCGGCCGGCGGGTCGAAATCCCGGCCCGCATCGACCGTCATGTGGCTCAGCGCGGCGCCGCTCCACCAGTATTCCATGCCCGAGTTGCTGTGGATGATCTTGGGCACCGATCCGTTCGCCCGCGAGCGATCGAGCAGGCCTCGATTCTGGTTCAGCGTCGGTTCGGGCGTGGCTTCGAATGCGAAGGGATACGTGTTTCCCGGCGCACGCAGGATGTTGGTGCTGGGTTGGCCGAAGCGGATGTTGAACTCGCCCCGGCGGGAACTGCCCACGTGCGGCATCATGCCGTCGAATGCGATGCGCCCCGACTCGTCGCGATTGAGCCCGAAATAAAGGAATTCACGCAGCCAGCGCCCGTTCATACTCTGACCCCAGGCGTAGGCGTAGTCGATCATGCCGGCGAGCGGATTACCGTCGGCGGCACTGCCGTGCTTGAGGAAACTGGTTGCATCGCGGAAAGCGAGATAGCCCAGACCCACGATCGGCGCCCCGATCGCGGTGTAGGTGATTTCGTAAACCTTGCCCGCTTCGAATCCGCTTTCGATGTAGACGTAGTCGGCGTTGGCCACGGGTTTGCCGTCGACGGATTTGGCGAAGCGCCACCGGCTGCGCGGAATCGGGGTCGGCTCGCCGTCCTGGTGCTCGCGCACGGTAAGCACGGCGTTTTGATCGTCGATGTCCGCCGTCGGATAAGGCTGGTGACCTGCATCCGAGAGCAGCTGGTGCGGGCCGTTCTTGTTCGGCCACCACTGCACGAAATTCTGGCCGGTCAGTCGTCGACCGTCCTTCATGGCCTCGGGGAACCAGGCGCGCATGCGCTCGGGGAGTTCCGGCGTGTCCCACTGGATGCCGACACAAAGCACGCTGTAGCCGTGACGAAACAGGAAACCGTTGCCGGGATCGATGTCCGGATTGCCGTCGGCGCGGCGCGCGATGCTGTTGAACATCGGCATCACCGTCATGTTGCCGCGGTTCACCGAGTCGACCAGGACCCTCCCGCGGGGTTTGGGGCCCACGGGCTTGAGCAAATGGAATTCGGCTCGGTACTCGACCTGCCCTTGGGCATTCGTGGGCGCGAGGTCGAGGTCGCAGATCACCGCGTGGTCCGGGTGCTTGGGATCGGAGGCGAAATGCAGGATGCCCTCGAGGTGCTCGTAGGCGCCGGCATCGCCGAAGGCCTTTCCACCGGCCAGAGGGCCACGGTTCTTGATCTCGATACGGGTGACGGGCATGGCATTCCTCCGGGGCGCTGGGTTCGTAGGGGCGTGAGCGACGCGGCAGTTTACGTCTATCCCTTCCGATCGCATATGCCGCCGCGGGTCCGCGCACGGGACGCGCTGAAACGTCGACCGCAAGAATGCTGCGGCCAGGACGGGCTCGGCGTTAGAATCCCGCCACGGCGCATGCCTTCCAGGAGGCGTACCGCGCGCGTCCGGACGCGGCGCAGCGCAGCGCCTCGAATCCCACCCGCCATGTGAGCTGCCTGTCCGGACCGAGGGCTGGCTGCGCTTCAACCCGAGCTTCATGCAATGAGCCCATCTGTCGCTTCCTCCGTTCTGTCTTCTGCGACGCCGCGCCCTGCCCGAGCCTGTGGCGTCGACTTCGGCACATCCAACTCCACCGTCGGCTGGTGGGGGGCGGACGGCGTCCAGTTGCTGCCCCTCGAAGAGGGGCGCAGCCTCCTGCCCAGCGTGGTCTTCTTCAATTTCGACGAAGAATGCACGCGGGTCGGCCAGGCTGCACTCGCCGACTACCTGGCAGGCTACGAGGGACGGCTCATGCGCTCGCTCAAAAGCCTGCTCGGCAGCCGCCTGCTCGACGGTCAGACCGAGGTGCACGGGCGCATCGTCGCCTTCAGGGACTTGTTGTCCAGGTTCATCGCGCAGTTGCGCCTTCGCGCCGAGACCGGGGCCGGACGCGCTTTCGACACGGCGGTGTTCGGACGTCCGGTGCGATTCGTCGACGACGACGAGGCGGCCGATCGGGAGGCGCAGGATACGCTGGAGCAGATCGCCCGCGCCGCCGGGTTTCGCGAGCTGAGCTTCGAACTCGAGCCGATCGCAGCGGCCTATCATCATGAACGCACCCTGACCCGCGAGACGCTCGTTCTCGTCGCAGACATCGGCGGCGGCACCTCGGACTTCTCGCTGCTGCGGCTCGGTCCCGAGCGGGCGACGAAGGACGAGCGCATCAGCGATGTGCTCGGATGTGCCGGGGTGCACATCGGTGGTACGGACTTCGATCGCCAGTTGAGCCTCGCGGGCGTCATGCCGCTGTTCGGTCTCGGCGCCCGGTTGCGCAGCGGCCGCGAAATGCCGAGCGGCGTGTACTTCGATCTGGCCACCTGGCACACGATCAATCGCGCCTATACGCGACAAACCCTGATGGCCTTGAAAGACCTCGGCCCGGACATCGCGGATGCCCGCAAGCACGCGCGCCTGTTGCGTCTCATCGAGCGTCGCGACGGACATCGACTCGCTCTCGATGTCGAAGCGGCCAAGATCGCGCTTTCGCAGTCGAACGAGTACGGTCTTTCCCTGGGGCGGTTCGAGCCCGATCTGGTCTGCACGCTTTCGCGAGGAGATTTCGCTGCGGCCGGTGCGCAACTGGTCGCCCGCATCGGGGATGCCGTCGACGAATTGCTGCGCTCCGCGGGTGTGCCGAGTGCTCGGGTCGAGAGCATCTATCTCACCGGCGGCGGCAGTTCGATGCCGGCGCTCAGAGAGTGCATTGCCGCGCGCCTGCCCGAGGCAGGCATCGCGGTAGGCGACACCTTCGGCAGCATAGGCTCGGGATTGGCTGTGGCCGCGGCTCGTCGGTACGGATACGAGCCCGCGCGTTCGTAGTCCGTCCGCGCCCGATCATTCGTAGAGAGGCATCGCGACCTCGTCCGGAGTAAGCGAGCCCAGCACGCGCTCGCTGGCCAACGCGTACCCACCGTCGGCGAACACGCGCTCGCTTCGCAGCAGGACGGTTCGAGCGGTCACGGCGTCATGCGCTCGCACCAGACAGCGTTCGATCTCGAATGCGCCGGCCGCCTCGACACATCGAACCGCCGGCAGGGACAGGCGTCGGGCGACTTCGCCGCTCACTTCGCCCGGCTGGCGGGCATCGATGCCCGCCACCACGAGGTCGAGGATGGCCTGCTGCTTGTCGAAGAGGAAGTGCGATCGTGGCGACGTGAACAGGCGCACGAACGCCAGGGCCTCCTCTTTCGAGCGCACCGCGCGGGTGATCCGGGAGAGATCGCTAGGCCCTGCAATGTGGGTAGTCGAGGCGGCCGCGACGGCATAGAGCGTCATAAATGCCTCGACAGGCTCTCCCAGATCCCCCGCGCACCCGGGGATCAGGCGGCAATCGCCGATATCGAACGGGACCAGGATCTCGCGCGTCTCGAACAGCGTCACCGGTTCCATGCAACCTCCGTCTTGGCGGATGAGCGGTCTGACCTTGCCCGGGTCGCGGCCGGCACGCAATTCATCGCGTCAGGGTTGGCCCCGCGTCGTCGAGTGGAGTGCGGCCGACCTGGCAGTCGCGACCTGCGCGCCGTACGATCAGCTGAAGTCCGGACAAGCCTGATCCGTGCCCGGGCAGCGCGAATCGCGGCTCGCCCGCACGCTGGTCAGATAGGATCGGACATCGGTGCAGCAACTGCGGTTCTCGTCGGTCGGCGTGCCGCAGCCGAGGTCACGCTCCATGCGCTCGCCGCACGAGACACTGACGCGATAGGCGCGACATTCCGAGAAGTCCGACGTGGCGGAGATCCAGGCGCTGTAGCGACGCGTGAGCGTGTTGCGCAGGGCGGTGTCGCCCGCGGCGATGGCGGCCCGCCGAGCCGCGGCGTAGGTGCGGCAGCAAGCGGCTCGATAAGCGCGGTGATCGGCCTCATGCGCCTCCGTGCAGGGACGGGTGCATTTGGTGTTGGAAATGGTGGTCGTCATGGTGCCGGTGTCGCGGTCGCACGACGTGGTGCCGTTGGCGTATTCGAGCACCGGATCGTCCTCGATCCCGGTGGCAGCGGGCACGCCGGCGCCATGGCCACCTTGGGCGCCCGCAGGCTCGGCGCCGCTGCTCTCTCGTTCCCGTACGCGCTCGTCTTCGTTCGGCTTCGCCTGGCACTTCGGGCAGGTGCCGCCGCATGCGCAGCGCGGGGACTCGGCTTCGAAGGCGGACACGGCTTCTCGCGCTGCCGCCCGGACGCTGGCGTGCGCCCGGGGGCGTGCACCAACGGGCAGGCGGGAGATCAGATGAGACAAGGCACGATCGGCGGGATGTGGCACGGCGCCGCGCCGCGCCGACGCCCGCCGAGGAGACATCGCTGAGGTGATGAGTGCGTGCAACATCGAAGCTTCCTCCTGGCGCGGCTCGGGGGTCGCATGCGCGCTCTCGTCGATGCTCCGCGCCTCGCGGGGGTGAGTCAAGCCGAAAACCGCACGTGTCGGCGGGCACAGGCTGCCGGCGTCGATACCCTCGGCGAGACCGTCGGGGCGATCGGCGACAAGCAAGTGCGGGAGCGCCACTGCAGCCGGTGTCGAGCCGACGAGCCGCGAGCCCGCAGGGACTCGGCGCGCTGCTCGAATGCGAACTGACGCGTTGCGAGAGTGTCGTGAAGGCCTCGGGCCTCCGGCTCGGATGCGTCGAGTTCGACCGAGGGCCTTCGGCCGTAACGTCGTCGGGCTTGCCCTGCGTTAGTGTCCTGAGTCAGAAATCCGCTGAACAAAAGCGCCGAGAATCGGCGCCATACTTTGTCGGAAATCCTCGCCAGGTGTCCAACCTGGCTGCGGTTTCCTTCGCGTCTGACGCCGATTTCGACACTTTTGTCGCTGAGGCAGTCGCGATGCCGTTCGGCAAAATGTCAACGGATCTCCGACTCAGGACACTAGGGCGACTGCGCCGCAAGCTCCGACGTTTACTTGCGCTTCGGGGCGGCACCCAGCATGAAGCCCGCATCCACCACCAGTGCCTGCCCTGTCATGACTTGCGCGCCTTCGATGAGCCAGGTGACCGCCTCGGCGACATCCTCCGGACTGACTCGCCGACGCAGGGGCGTCGAGTTGGCCCAGTTGTCGAACTGCGCTTCGTACTTCTCCTTGCCGAGATGCTCCAGATGCCAGCGGCCTGTCACCATGGCGGGGCAAACCGCATTGACGCGGATCTCGGGGCCGAGGTTGCGCGCCAGTGACAGCGTCATCGCATTGAGCGCCGCCTTCGATGCCGCGTAAGCCACCGAGCTGCCGGTGCCGCGCAAGGCGGCAACGGACGATATGTTGACGATGGCGCCTTGGCCGCCGGCTTTCATGTGCCCCGCGACGGCGCGCACCATCTGCCACGGACCCACCACGTTGATGCGATAGACCTCGAGGAAGTCCTCGCCGCTCAGAGCGGCCAGATCGGCATGGTCGGCGAAGCGGGTGGTGCCGGCCGAATTGATCAGGGCGTCGATGCGTCCCCACTTGTCCATGGCGTCGCTCGCCATGCGTCGGCAATCGTCGTCCTTGGCGACATCCGCCTTGCACAGGATCGTCTCCGCACCATGCGCTTGGCATTGCCGCGCGACTTCCTGCGCACTCGACGACCGGCTGGCGTAGTTGATTAGGATGTTCCAGCCGCGACTCGCAAGCAGAACCGCGCTCGCTGCGCCGATGCCCGAACCCGAGCCGGTAATGATTGCGACCTTTCTGACCATGAATACTCCTCTTCGATGGGTGGCAAGCTCGCCCAAGGGGCGTGCCTTGTGCTCGGTTTGTAGGACTTTACACCGTGCGGGGCCAGAACGACCCAAACGTCGCTCCTGCGATGACGCGGGAGCGCAACAAGCATTACATGGAGCTCGATGCCCGGCAATTGCGGGCAGCGATCGCAGGTGCACAGCGGGCGCTGGTACGCATCCCGCAAGCGGTGGCCGAGCGTGCGCGCTTGCTCCAGGCAGTGAAACCGGATAGCGTCCGGGCAGAGGAGGACGCTTATGCCCAACCATGTTCGATCGGGGATGCTCGTGGTCGCGACGGCCCTTTTGATCTTGCCTGCCCTTGCAGCGCAGGCGCAAAACTATCCGACCAAGCCGGTGCGCCTGATTACACCTTTCCCGCCCGGCGGGACCACAGACATTCTCGCGCGCATCGTTGCGACCAAGCTAAGCGAGGCCTGGGGGCAGCAGGTGTTCGTCGACAATCGCGGCGGCGCGGGCGGCACCGTCGGTGTCGGGCTGGCCGCTCGTGCGGAACCCGATGGTCACACGATCCTCATCGCGCACATCGGACCGCTCGCCATGGCGCCGGCGCTCTATCCGAAGCTCGCATACGATCCGGTCAAGGATTTCGCCGCGATCACCCAGATCGCCTCGGTGCCGAACGGATTCGTCGTTCACCCGTCGTTGCCTGTGCGTTCCGTGAAGGAGTTGGTCGCCCTGGCGCGCAGCAAGCCGGGAGAGGTCTATTACGCGTCCGCCGGCAACGGCAGCCTGGCGCATCTGGCGGTCGTCAACCTCGAACTGCTCGGCAAGATCAAGCTCAACCATGTGCCGTACAAGGGCGGCGGGCCCTCGGTGGTCGGTCTGATCGGCGGCGAGACGTCGATGACCATCACCGGCATGCCGCAACTGCGGCCTCATGTCGATTCGCGCCGCTTGCGACTGATCGCCGTGGCGTCGGCCAAGCGTCTGGCGGTCCTGCCGGACGTGCCGACCATCGCAGAAACGGTGAAAGGCTACGACGTGACCCAGTGGCAAGGCATACTCGCGCCCGCCGGTACGCCGCGAGACATCGTCGCCAAGCTCAATGCGGACATCGTCAAGGCGATGCACCAGCCCGAGGTGAAGAAGCGTCTGGCCGCCGATGGGGCGGAGCCGGTCGGCAATTCTGCCGCGGAGTTCGCGGCGCACATCAAGGCCGAGGTCGCGCACTGGGGCCCGGTCATCCGCGCTTCCGGCGCGCAGGTCAATTAGTGTGCGGAGCCCGGACTTCGTCTCTCCACGTTCGCATTCATGCTGAGTACCGGCGGGACGATGGCAAGCGGCAGCGCTCGCTGTGAGTCACGCAAGGAGTGGGCAGAATGACATTCGACGACTGTTTCGGAGCGCGCGTCCGGTGCTGGCGTGGAACGCGACGACGAGCGGCGGCACAGTGTTCGCAGCTGATGAAGAAATGGTCCAGGCTCGTGCAGGAGAACGACATTCGGGTTGAGTGATCGCGACCGCGGCGCACCCCGATTCCGCAGCACCCGCCATGGCGCTGGCAAGCCGGGCGGTCATTCAATCGAGTACGAGGAGGCGCTCAATGAGACTGAAGATCGTTCGGACCGGCTGCGCGCTGGCGATGTCGGGGCTGTTGATGTTCGCGCCGCCCGCGGCTGCGCAGAGCTATCCGGTGAAGCCGGTTCGCATCATCAATCCCTTCTCGCCGGGTGGATCGCTCGATCTGGTCGCTCGGGCGCTCGCCAAACACATGAGCGCTGAATTGGGGCAGTCGGTGCTGGTCGACAATCGTCCTGGCGCCGGGGGTGCCATCGGCATCGAGGCGGTTGCCAAGTCGCCGCCGGACGGCTATACGCTGTTGATCATCCAGAGCAGCATTACCATCAACCCCAGTTTGCAGGCCAAGGTGCCGTACGATCCGATCAAGGATTTCGCGCCGATCTCCAAGGCCACCGAGTACATGTTCTTCCTGGTGGCCCATCCCTCGGTGCCGGTACGCTCGGTCAAGCAGATGATCGCGTTGGACAAGGCAAGGCCGGGGCTGGTCACTTACGCTTCGGTCGGTGTCGGCAGCGGCACCCACCTGGCCGGCGAATTGTTCAACTACATGGCCCGCACCAAGCTGACCCATATTCCTTACAAAGGGACCGGACAGGCGATGCCGGACCTGCTCGGCGGTCACGTCGCGATCATGTTCGGCAGCACGTCGGTCGTGCCGCATGCCAAATCCGGCCGATTGGTGCCGCTCGCGGTCACTGGGGTCGCACGCTCCCGGACGCTGCCGGATACGCCGACGGTTGCCGAATCGGGCTTGCCCGGATACGAAGTGACTTCATGGAACGCCCTGTTCGCACCGGCAGGCACACCCGAGCCGATTATCAAGCGGCTGAACGCGCTGGTCCGCGAGGGCTTGGCGCAGCCCGAGGCGAAAGCTGCGATGGAGAAGCAGGAGATGGAGATCACGCCCGGTTCACCCGAGGAACTCGGCAGGCTGATGCGCAGCGAGCTGGAAAAATGGGCGAAGGTGATCAAGGCGGCCGGCATCAAGCCCAATTGACGGGGCTCGAGCGCACGGACAGACCTCAACCTCAGGGAGGCAAGCGAAGATGAAAGCATTGGTGATCGGCGGCACCGGGCCTTCGGGGCCTTTTACCGTCAACGGCCTGCTGCAGCGCGGCTACGAAGTGACGATCCTGCATGGCGGGCAGCACGAAGTCGAATTCATGCAGCCCGTGGAGCACATCCACACCGATCCCCACTTCGAGGAGACCTTGGCACCTGCCCTGGCCGGGCGCAGCTTCGATCTGGTGCTCGCGACCTACGGTCGGATGCGGATCATCGCCGAACTGCTCAAAGGCAAGACCGGACGGTTCATCGGTGTGGGCGGATCGAGCGTCTATGCCGCTCACAGCGATCCCCGGTGGGGGCCGCTGGGGCAGCCGATGCAGGTGCCCGAGGGCGGTCCGCGCCGCGACGATCCCAACGAACCGAAGTTCAATCACCTCATGTGGGTGACCGAAGAGACGGTCATGCGGGCGCACCGCGAAGGGCACTACAACGCGACCTATTTCCGCTATCCGCTGCTCTACGGGCCGCATTCGCCCGCGAACCCGGAGTGGAGCGTCGTGCGGCGAATTCTCGATGGCCGCAAACAGGTCATCGTCCCCGCCAACGGCTTGCTCAAGCGCCGGGGCTACGCGCAGAACGTCGCGCATGCACTGCTTCTGGCCGTCGACAAGCCTGAGGCATCGAGCGGGCAGTTCTACAACATCCGCGACGAAGCGCAGTACACGCACCGCCAGTACATCGATTTCATCGCCCGGCACCTGCAGCACCAATGGGATGTCGTCGAGGTCGCGCCGGCTTTGGCGCAGCGGGTGTACAAGGGCGGGGCGGCAACCTTGCGCGACGGCACGATCGAATTCGACATCGGCAAGATCAAGACGCAGCTCGGCTATCGCGATGTTGTCTCGCCGGCGCAGGCGCTCGCAGCATCGGTGGACTGGCTGGTCGCGAATCGTCCCGAGCGCGATGGCGAGATCGAACGGCAGTTGGGCGACCCGTTCGCTTATCCGGCGGAGGATGAACTGATCGCCGCTTGCCGGCGTGGCCATGCCGCCGCCGAGGCCGTGGCGTTTCCCGACATGCAGCTCGGCCACATGTACCGGCATCCGAAGAAGCCTGGGGAAACTTGGGCGCCTCCTTCACGCTGAAGGTGGGTGCCAGAGGAGTGATCCGAGGGTGATACGGTCCGCAGCGCCCGGTTTCGCGGACAAAAGAACAGGGGTCTTGGCTGCTGACGCGTACGAAGTACGGCAGTTGCCGATCAGCGCCGGCGGTACTGGGTGGCCGGCGCGGTCGTCGGCGCCCGCTCGTCTTTGTGGCGGAATGCGATGCGGCCCTTGGTCAGGTCGTAGGGCGACATTTCGAGCGTGACGCGGTCACCGGCCAGAATGCGGATGCGGAACTTGCGCATCTTGCCGGAAGCGTATGCGGTGACCTGGTGTCCGTTGGTCAACATGACCCGGAACATGGTGTTGGGGAGTACCTCGTCGACGATGCCGTCGAGTTGCACAGTCTCTTCTTTTGCCATTAGGCGTGCCTTTCTGATGCTGCCGCACGCTAGGCAGCCGGGGATGAGAGAGCATAGGCGTCAGCGCGACTATGCGCCTATGGAAACTGCGGAAATCCGAAAGACAAAAAAGCCGGGACGATGCCCGGCTTTTTTTGCCGCAAGAGACGCTGTTACGCCGCTTGGATGTTGCTCGCCTGCTTCTTGCCACGGTTGCCTTCGGTGACATCGAAGGAAACTTTCTGGCCTTCGGCCAGGGTCTTGAAGCCGGGCATGTTGATGCCGGAGAAATGGGCGAAGAGATCTTCACCGCCATCGTCGGGCTTAATGAAACCGAAACCCTTGGCGTCGTTGAACCATTTCACAGTACCTGTAGCCATTGTCGTCATTCCTGAGTTGAATTAAGTCTGTACAAAAGAACCAAGTCGAATCTCCAAGCTCAAGAACGAACACACTGCTGCCGGACCGTTAGAACCCGAAACCAAACTGGGTCCTGCACCATATCCCGGATGACGTAGAAGGTCAAGCATTACTTTTCGACGCGAGTCTTCACCTGGCTGGCGCCGGGCGCTAGGCAAGCGCCCGGGCAGGATGTAGGCTGTCGCGTCGCAATCCATGACTCCCGGCGCTCGATGCCGGTTGCATAGTCTGTAAACATCTCATCAAGGAGGAGGTCGTCGATGGCCGCGGAGCAGAAACTGGTAAACGACGAGGTGCGGGCGCTCATAGGGGCCAAGGGCGCGGTTCGATCGGCCTCGGACGACGTGTGCACGAGCGAGATTCGGCGCTTTGCGCAGTCGACCTTCGACGACACCCGGATCTTTTACGACGAGGAAGCGGCGCGCAACTCGCGCTTCGGCGGCCGGGTCGCGCCGGGCACGTTCGCTATGCACTCGCTGCGCCCCAACGGGCCCTTTGCCGACGATGCGCTGCGCTGGGCGAACCGTGCCGACGAGATGCATCGGGTCGCCGTCACCGAAGGCTTGCCGCTGCCCAAGCAATGGGACGGCTTGTATCACTTCCATGCGGGCGACGACATGGAGTTCCTGCGCCTGCCGCACGTCGGCGATCGCATCACCGGGCACATCCACCTCAAGGACATCTACGAGAAGAGCGGGCGCAACGGCGCGCTCGCCTTCTATGTCGTGCGTACCGACTGGAAGAACCAGCGCGGCGAGATCGTCGCCAGCCATGACATGAACCTCGTCTGGATGGAACAATCGGGCGAGCGCCGCCGCAAGGAAGCCAAGCCGCTCGAGCCGCGCGATCCGCCCAAGATGCCGGCGCCGACACCGCTGGTGCTCTCCCGCACCAACTTCGAGGATCTGGCGGTCGGCCAGCCGCTGCCCACCAAGATGATTCGAGTCACCGTGCCCACTGTCGTGCGCTGGGCCATGGCCACGGAAGCTTTCCGTCGCGACCACTACGATTATGAGTTCGCGACGCAAGTCGCCGGTGTGCCGCACATCATCGCATCGGCCATGTGGACGCTGGGGTGCCGCTGGTCTTTCCTCAATCAGTTCGCGGGTTGCGACGGGTGGGTCTGGAAGATGTCGCACTCGGTGCGAGCGCGCATGAACATCGGCGATGCGCTCACCTACGGCGGGACGATCACCGCCCTGGAGCGCCGGGAGAAGTACGGCCTGGTGGAAGCGGAAGTCAATCTCGTCAACCAGGACGGCGTGGTCGTGGCGCCCGGCAAGGCGAGCATCGCATTGCCCTATCGCGACGGCGCAGCGGTTCCTTACCCCTTCGTGCCCTGACGTCGTCGGGGCCGAGACGGCGGTGAAAAGGGGCCAGATGCTGGCCTCTTTTTTTGCGTTTGCTCAGCCGGCTAGAATGGCGCACCTCGCATCGAGAAAGACCGCAACGATGGACGCGTTTCCCTACGAAGTGCCCGAACTCGACCTGAACGTGCCTTTCGACCATCATCGGGGCGTGGTGCGCCCGGAATGGATCGACTGGAACGGTCACATGAATCTCGCCTATTACGTCACCGTGTTCGATCAAGCGTCGGGAACGTTCACGCGCAGGCTCGGGCTGGGCGCGCCCTATCGGGAGGCCGGCTGGGGGCAGACCTTCGTGCTGGAAACGCACATCACCTACGATCGAGAGGCGCATGAAGGCGATCCGCTGCGCGTCACCACATGGCTCGTCGATCGCGATGCCAAGCGCATGCACATGTACATGGAGATGTTCCATGCGGAGAAGGGCTATCTGATTTCGACCAGCGAGCGCATCGGCATCCACATCGATCAGCGCACCCGCAAGTCCTCGCCCTATCATCCGCTGGTTCAGCAGCGTATCGACCAGGTATTCGAGGCACATCGGCAAGTGCCTCGGCCGGCGAACGTGGGGCGTGTGATGGGGATACGCCGCAAGACCGGTTGAGGGCAACCGGGGAAGCTCTCCGGCTGCGAGCACATCCCGAGCCGCAGACCTGCCGCGAACTCTCCCGTTGCCCAACTGCGCCGTGCTCGCCCCGATGAATGGCCGACTGGGGACCTAGCCCTTGCCCGGGCTGCGGCGCAGCAGCTGGATTCCCGTCAGCAAGGCCGGAATGCCGCACACGACGAAGCCGATGCCATAGCTGCCGGTGGTGTCGAGCAGCAGCGCATACATCAGCGGCAGCGCCAACGCGCCCAGTTGTCCGAACGAGAGCACGCCACCGGTCACGCCGCCGCGCATGTCCTGAGGTGCGGCCTGTGCCGTCTCCGCCAGCAGCACCCCATGCCAGGACAGCGCCGTGGCGCTGAGCACGCAGGCCACCACGCCGACGGCGATCGTCGGCCAGCCGGGCGTCGAGAAGGCCAGCACCATCACGCTGCCTGCCATGCCGAAGGCCAGCCATGCCATCATCACTCGCGGCGACACATAGGTGCTGCCCAGCCAGCCCCAGACGATACGACCCGGCACTGCGACGGCCATCGCCACCGAGAAGAGAAAGCCCGCCGCCACGAGCGAGTAGCCCAGCGTCGTCAGATAGACGACGAAATACGCGGTGACCACCGCCTGCAGCCCGTTGAAGGCGAGACAGGCGAACGACAGCGCACGCAAGCTCGGCGTGGCGAGCACCGCGGTGAGCGTGGACCTGAAGTCGGACAGCCGGAAGCTGCGCGTAGGCACGCGGTCGTCGTCGAACGACTTGCGCAACGGCTGCAGGACGAGCGCGAACACGGCGCATGCCACGCCGCTCCAGACCATCGTCGAGCGCCAGCCCATCCATTCGGTGAGGCGCGGCCCGAGCAGGCCCGCGAGGAGCAGCCCGGCGGGCACGGCCGTCTGCTTGATCGAGAACACCAGCGGCAGGTAGCGCGGCGACGAGCAGCGGCTCAGCAGATGGGAACTCGCCGGCGTGGAGAGCGCCGCGCCGCCTCCGCCGATGATCGCCGACAACACGAACGCCAAGGGGGTGCCCAGGGCCGAAAGCACGGTGCCGATGGTCAGCAGCACGAGCGCCATCTGGCTCATGCGCAGCGCGCCGTAGCGGACGATGAAGCTGCCGCAGCCCAACTGCACCACCAGGGCCGCGAGTGCGGTGATGCCGAAGTACATCCCGATCCAGGCGGGCTCGAAACGCAGATCCGAGATGATCGCAGGCGCGATCACGGCGGGCAGGGAGCGGCCCAGCGCGACGAAAGTCTGCTGAAAGAACATCGCCCCGAGGGCAAGCAACAGTTGATTCACTGAGCGCAGGTCGAAGTCGGCAATGGATCGACAGGGCGCGGAAGAACACGCCGAGGCGAGCCAGCGCCGCGGAACGGAAAGGACGAGGCCATGATCTGGCCATGCTTATTCTGCACTGCAATGTATCCGCGCGACCGCGGCAGCGTCAACCGATCCGGCGTTCGACTCGGCGAGCGGCATCGCGTGGCCGGCTGCAGTCCGCCATGCGCGAGCCACGGCGTGTCCACGCTCGCTTGAAAATGGGGGGTGCGTCTGCGGTAGTGCCGAGCTATCCTTTCGAGTACATCAAGAGGAGGTCGCACATGAACGGCAAGATGAGCGTGGTCAGTCCCGCGGGTCTGCAATTGCGTACGATCGGAGCGGTCAGCCCGCATCTCGACACGCTCGAAGGCAAGACCATCGGCGAGGTCTACAACAACCACTTCAAGGGCGAGTTCATGTTCCAGACCTATCGCCGCTTGTTCAAGGAGAGGTTTCCGGGGATCAAGATCATTCCCTACGATCAATTCCCGATCGTCTACGTGGGCGGCGATCCCGCCTCGCAGAAGAAAACGGCCATGGAGATCGCCCGGCTCGCCAAGGAGCGGGGTGTCGACGCGCTCATCTCCGGCAACGGCGGTTGAGGAACCTGCACTCCGTCCTCGGTGAGGCCGGCAGCTGAAGCAGAACGAGCAGGGATCCCCAGCGTGGTGGTGACCACCACGGGGTTTACAGCCATCGCCAAGGCGGTGGGCAAGGCCGAGGGCATGACCGGACTGCGCGTGGCGGAGTATCCCGGTGCGGTCGGCGTGCACCCGGAGGCTCTGGTGGAAAAGAACGTCGAGAACGTGCTCTTCGACCGGATCGTCAGCGAACTCACCCAGCCTCGCGCCGGCGAGAGCCGGGAGGGCTTGGGCTCGGTGCGGCGTGCGAGCGACATCGTCTTCGAAGGCGACTTCGACGAGGTCAACGAGTACTTCAAGGCGCAGTCCTGGTCGGACGAATTGCCCATCGTTCCGCCGACCTTGGCGCGCGTCGAAGCGTTCCTGAAGCACACGACGCGCAGGCCCGACGAGCAGATCGCGGTCTTGCCGCAGGCCAATCTCTCGGCCGTGCCGTTGAACATCGCTGCCAATGCGGTCATGGCGGGGTGCCGTCCCGAGCACATGCCGGTGCTGATCGCGGCGGTCGAGGCGATCGCGGACAATGCCTACAACCTCGCCAACATCGGCAGCACCTGGGGCGTGCTCCCCTTCCTGCTCGTCAATGGGCCGGACGCAAAGCGGCTCGGGATCGAGAACGGCGCGCAGTTGGTCAACAAGGGCGCGAACCCCGCGCTCGGTCGTGCACTGGGGCTCATCATCAAGAATATCGCGGGCTACCAGTTCAGCCGCAACTACATGGGCACCTTCGGCTATCCGATGAACTTCGTGGTCGCCGAGAACGAAGCCGAGTGTCCCTGGGAGCCCTACCACGTCGAGCACGGCTTCGACCGGAACGACAACACCGTCACCGCCTGCGGCACGGTGACTTGGGGCTGGCCGCCCGCCATCTACGGCACCGAAGAGAAGTCCGCGGCCGATTCAGCCTTGGAACACCTGGCGATCGAAGTCACCAAGAAGCCGTGTCTCGCACGGCTGGTCGAACGCGGCGAAAACGGCTTTCGCAATATGATCACCTTCCTGATCGCGCCGCCGGTGGCCAAGGCGCTTGCGGCTGCAGGCTATACCAAGCAGCACATCCGCGATTATGTCTACGAGCATGCACGGGTGCCTTACCGTGAGCTCGAATTCCTGATCGAGTACGGTCATTCGGAAGCGTTCAAGATTCCGGACATGGTGGAGCGCGGCCTGCTGACCAAGGAGTACCTGGTCAAACCCGACGACATGGTGCGCGTGCTGCCGAGCCCGGATGTGATCAACATCGTCGTCTGCGGCGATCCGGATCGCAACCGGGTGATGGTGCTCTGGGGCGGCTACGTGAGCCCGGTCACGCGCAAGATCGATCTTCGGGCTTAGTCTCCCGAGGTCGCATAGCATGCGGCACGGCACCGGCGATTCCCCCTCGAGGGGGCTCGCCGGTGCGCCGCGCGCATCCTCGATCGCTCAATCAGGGTTCGCGCGGACTTCCTTGATGACCTTGGTCCAGCGCTGGAGGTCTTCGCGGATGAAGGCGTCGAAGGCTTCCGGCGAGTTCGGTGCCGGAACGACGCCGTAGAGGAAGAACTTCTTCACCAGTTCTGGATTCGACAGGGCCTTGTTGATGGCGACATTGAGCGTTTGCACGATGGCTCTGGGCGTGCCGGCGGGCGCGAGCACGCCCCACCAGCCGGTGTTCATGAACCCCGGAACAGTTTCGGCAATCGTCGGGATGTCCGGTAACGCCTCGATCTTGGTCGGGTGACCGACGCCTAGCATCTTGAGGCGCCCGGCCTTGACGTGCGGCAAGGCCTGAGGCGGAGACGAAAACGCCAACTGCACTCGCCCCGCGATCAGATCGATCATGAGCGGCCCGCCGCCTTTGTAAGGCACATGATTCAACTTGATGCCCGTGAGCATCATCAGCATCACGCCGCCGAGGTGGTTCGGTGTGCCGGTGCCCGGGGAGCCGAAATTGAGCTTGCCGGGTGACGCGCGCGCGAGATCGATCAGCTCGCGCATGTTCACAGCGCGCAAACCCGCGTGTGTCACGAGCGTGTAGGGTACGTCGACGAGGTAGCTGATCGGCGCGAAATCCTTGACCGGATCGTAGGCGACCTTGGTGCCCAGCGCGGGGCCCGAGACGATTCCCCCCGTGGTGCCGAGCAGGATGGTGTAACCGTCCGGCGCAGCTTTGGCCGCGATGCCGTGGCCGAGCGTGGCGCCCGCGCCCGGGCGATTGTCGATCACCACCGATTGTCCGAGCGCATCGCTCAGCTGTTGGCCGACCTCGCGCGCAGTGAAATCCGTCCCGCCGCCAGGTGGGTAAGGAACGATGAACCGGATCGGCCGATTCGGATAGTTCGACTGCGCCGACACTGCTGCCGGCAGCATCGTCAGGGAAGCGACAGCCGCCGCTGCCGCGATCCACGTCCCGCGCACTGCACCCGCGTTGCACAAGAACATTGCGATCCTCCTCCAGGTATGCGCTAAGTCCGTCTTGATTCTACGAGAAGCGGGTGTCTCGCGTTGAGAAGATTCGCTGCTGCTTGGCCGATCCACTCGAGTGACCTCGCGTACATGTCAAAACGTTATTTCGGCGTCTGGATTTGTTCGGGCGTGCACTGACGCGGCGACTTGTCGGGGTGCCAGCGCAGCAGGGTTGCGCCATGCCGGCGCTAGCCATCGGACTTGCTGTTCGGGGCGCGAGACATCCGGGAAGCGGACTTCATGCGCGTGCCGCGCCGAGTCGCTCGATCGCCTCGGCCAGCGGGCGTTCGGAGTCGCAGTACTCCGCCCAGGCTTTGCTCTTGCGCAGTAACGAAGGCACGGTGCGCAGCGTGTAGCGCGCGGGATCGAGCTTCGCGTTGACCTGCGACCATGTGATCGGCATGGAGACCGGTGCGCCGGGACGCGCGCGAGGCGACAAAGGGGCGACTGCAGTCGAGGTCAGGTCGTTGCGCAGGTAATCGAGGTAGATGCGGCCGGGGCGCACTTTCTTCGACATGTTGATGGTATAGCGCTTCGGACTGGCGGCGGCCATGCGCTGGCAGACTTCACGCGCGAACGCCTTGGCGATCTTCCAGTCGATTTCGTGCGTTGTCGATGCGCTCAGCGGTGTGACGACGTGCAAGCCCTTGCCGCCAGTGGTCTTGCAAAAGCCCACCAGGCCGAGTGCCTGCAGCCGTTCGCGAATCTCCTTGGCTGCTTGGACCACGGCTGTGAAGTCGACATCGGGCCCCGGATCGAGGTCGAACACCAAACGACCGGGCTCCTCCGGGTGGCCGGGGCGGCAGTTCCACGGATGCAGTTCGACGCCGCCGATCTGAGCGAGTGCAGCCAGCGCTTCGATGCGGTCGATCTGCAGATAAGGCTTGGTGACGTCGAGCACCGCAACTTGCTCGAACAGATTCGATGCACCTCGCATGGCATGGCGCTGGAAGAAGCGTTCGCCGTCGATGCCGTCGGGCGCGCGGACGATGGAGCAGGGGCGGCCTTCGATGTGCCCCATGAGCCAGGCGCCGACGTGCTCGAAGTAGATCGCCAGATCGAGCTTCGTGATGGCTTCGTTCCCTGCTGTCGCCGGCCACAGCGCTTTGTCGGCGCTCGACAGCGTCACGCCCATGACGGTGGACCGGGCCTTGCGCGCAACTTGGCTCCGGGGCGCACGGGCGACGGGCTCGACGATTTCGACCTTGCTCGGCTTTGCCGGCTTGTCGGCTTGAACTTCCGCAGCGGGCTTGTCTTCGCGCAGTCCCTTGAAGGCGCCTTGACGCACCCTGCCATCGCTCGTCCAGCCGGCGAATTCGATCTCGGCGACCAACACCGGTTCGACCCACGTGATGCCTGCCTCTTTGCGCGGAGCGCCGATCCCCGTGAAAGGCGACTGGGTCGTGGCATGCGCTTCGAGGCGGGGCAGAATGCGCTCGACGGTCTTCGCGCCGAACCCCGTGCCTACCCGACCAACATAGGAGAAATGCTCGCCTCGAGGGACGCCCACCAGAAGGGAGCGAAAGCGCCCCTCGGTGGTCGTCCACCCGCCGATGACCACTTCATGACCGCCGCGGCACTTCGATTTTTTCCATGCATCGAAGCGGCCGGATCGATAGGGGGCATCGAGCTTCTTCGACACCACGCCTTCCAGGGAGAGCTTGCAGGCCGAGCGTAGAACGGCGTCACCCGCGGTCTCGAAGTGTTCGACATATCGCAGCCGGGAGTCGGGTTTGGCCTCATCGAGCAGCTTCTGCAGTCTTTGCTTGCGTGCGGACAACGCCCGCGCCCGCAGATCCTCGCCGCCTTCGTACAGAAGATCGAAGGCGAAGTAGACGAGATCCTGGGTCTTGCCTTCCGAAAGCGCGCTTTGGAGCGCGGCAAAATCCGGGACGCCCGTTTCGTCGAGAGCGACGACCTCGCCGTCGAGGATGCCCTCGGGCAGCGTGCTTGCCGCTGCAGCGATGGCCGAGAACCGGTCGGTCCAGTCGAGTCCCTTGCGCGTCTTGAGCGTGGCCTTGCCGGCTTCGATGCGAAGCTGCAAGCGATAGCCGTCGAGCTTCAGTTCGTGCCCCCAACCTTCGGCGTTGGGCGGACGGTCCACGCTTTCACATAGCTGCGGTGCGATGAAGTCCGGGAGCGGCACGGCCCGCGACCGTTCGGAATCGGATCGCTGTGGCTTGGCAGAGCCGGTCTTGCCCTTGGCGCGTTTGGACTCTGGGGAGACGCGGCCTCGTTCGGCGGCGGCGAGGCCCTGATTGCTGTCCCACACTGCGTTCGCCTCGGCGAGATCGCCCTCCAGCATGAAGCCATTCGGCCTGTTCCCCCTGCCGGCGGCGATCGCCGCCATTGCACGGCCGGAGGCAATGGAGCGATCTTCGGCCAGCAGTGCGGCGACCGTCTTGTCGTCGGCGGCGAATTCGTCCTTGTGTTTGATCAGCAGCCAGTTGTCGCGCTTGCCGGCGTTGCGATCGTGTTTCAGGCGCACGAGCACCCAGCCCCCGCGCAGCCGCTCCCCGGCGAGGACGAACTTCAGCTCGCCTGCGGCCAACGCTTGCTGCGGCGACTGCCCCTGCTCCGGCGCCCAGAAGCCCCGGTCCCACAGTTGCACCGTCCCGCCGCCATACTGACCTTTCGGAATCGTGCCCTCGAAATCACCGTAATCGAGCGGATGATCTTCGACCTCGACCGCGAGGCGCTTGTCCTTGGGGTTCAGCGACGGGCCGCGTGTCACGGCCCAGGACTTGAACACGCCATCCAGTTCGAGGCGCAGGTCGTAGTGCAGGCGGGTGGCTGCGTGCTTCTGTACGACGAAGCGCAAGTGCGCCGACGGCGCGACCTGCCGCTCCCCGCTCGGCTCGGCTGTCTGGGTGAAGTCGCGCTTGGCGCGATACGTCGAGAGCTTGCCTGGCCTGGATTTCGGCCGGACCCCTGCGGCACGGCTCATAGCATGGGCTTGCCGCCCGTGACCGCGATGGTGGCCCCGGAGACGTAGCTCGATAGCGGATCGGCCAGCATCACGTAGGTCGTCGCGAGTTCGGCCGGTTGCCCGGGCCGCTGCATCGGCACCTGCTCCCCGAAGTGCATGACCGAGTCGTCCGGAAGCGTCGACGGAATGAGCGGGGTCCAGATCGGCCCCGGCGCCACGGCATTGACCCGGATGCCCTTGCTCGCCAGCAGTTGCGCGAGGCCCGCGGTGAAGTTCTGTATCGCGCCCTTGGTGGTGGCATAGGCGAGCAGCGAGGGATTCGGTTTGTCCGCATTGATCGAAGTCGTGTTGATGATCGAACTGCCCGGGCGCATGTGCGGTACCGCTGCCTTGGTCAGATAGAACATCGCATGAACGTTCACGCGAAACGTGAGCTCCCATTCCTCGTCGGAGATTTCGCCGATCTCCTGGAAGCTCGCCTGGCGGGCGGCGTTGTTGACGAGGATGTCGATCCCGCCGAGCTGGTCGACGGCCTGATCGATGAGGCGGCGGCAGTGGTCGGCGTGCTGGATGTCGCCCGGGCACAGGATCGCCTTGCGACCCGCATCCACCACCAGACGCTGGGTTTCGGTCGCATCGTGATGCTCGTCCAGATAGGACAGCAGAACATCGGCGCCCTCCCGAGCAAAGGCCAGGGCGACGGCTCGACCGATCCCGCTGTCCGCGCCGGTGATGACTGCGCGCTTGCCCGCGAGTTTGTCGGAACCGCGATAGGTCGTTTCGCCGTGATCGGGCACGGGGTTCATGAGCCCGGTGACGCCGGGCATCGATTGCTGCTGCTTGGGAAAGGGGGGCTTCGGGTAGTCGTTCATGTCTGTGGGCCTCGTCTGTGCGTCCGCGCTCTGGTCGACATGGCCGACTGGTAGCATTTGCAATGCCCTGGGTCGGACGCGCGTACACTTTGGCGCAGTCGGGTCGTGGGCGCTGTCGCATCGTGAGTGCGCGACAGGATCGCCGAAGGCTCGTTTCCGGCGTTTGCACTGCCTTGTTTGCCGACACAGTCAATCCAGTGACCCGCGTCAACCCGCCCCATCTCGTAGCAGACCCGGTCGATGTGATCATCATCGGCGCGGGCGCCGCCGGCTTGGCGGCTGCGCGCGAATTGTCGCGTTCGCGCTTGTCCGTGCTCGTGCTGGAGGCCCGCGATCGGATCGGCGGACGCTGCTGGTCGCGCCACGAGCCCGGCCTCGCCGTACCGATCGAATACGGCGCGGAGTTCATCCACGGTCGTCCCCCCGCGACGTTTTCCTTGCTGCGCGAGGCGGGCGTGCGCGCCCTCGGACGCACGGGCTCGCGCTGGTTCGTGAACGATGGCGAGCTGCAGCCCAGCGACCGGACAGCACTGCTGGGAGAGGTCCGCAACGCGATGCTGACGAGCCGGCGGCCGAGTCATGACCTCTCCTTTCACGCGTATCTGAACGACCGTCTCGCCAAGCGCTTGTCCGCGGATGCGGTCACGCTGGCTCAGCGCATGGTGGAAGGGTACGACGCCGCGGACCCCCGGCGCGCGAGTGCTCGTGCGATCGTCGACGAGTGGACCGGCGAGAGCACGGGCAACGACGCCTCCTACCGGCCGCAAGACGGTTACGGTGCCCTGCTCGCCTGGCTCGCGGCTGGACTGCGCGAAAGCACGGTGCAGTTGCGGCTGCATAGCGTCGTGCGATCGGTCCGATGGTCCGACCGCACCGTGCAGATCGAGGGCGACCGGCTTGGACACCTGTTCCGCGTGCGCGCCCGGCGTGCCATCGTGACGCTGCCGCTCGGCGTCCTGCAACGCCCCTCGACCGCGTCCGGCGCGGTTCGGTTCGAGCCGCCTTTGCGACAGAAACGTGCGCCCCTGGCGTCCCTGGCAAGCGGTGCCGCGCTCAAGGTGATCCTTCGTTTTCGCCATGCTTTCTGGGAGCGCATGCAGCAAGGGCGGTACCGGAGCGCAGGCTTCTTCCAAGCGCCCGGAGCGCCGTTCCCGACCTTCTGGACCTGCCATCCGCTGCACGCGCCGGTACTCGTCGCCTGGGCGGGCGGGCCGCGAGCGCAGCGCCTTTCGCGATTGGACGACGATGCGATCGTCCAGTGCGCTCTGTCGAGCCTGAAACGCTTGTTCAGCGGCGCAGCCGACATCGACGCGCAGTTCGAAGCGGCTTATGTGCACAACTGGCAGCGCGATCCTTTCGCAGGCGGCGCCTACTCGTATGTGAAGGTGGGTGGCGCAGGCGCGCGGAAGGCCTTGGCGGCGACGTTGGAGGACACGCTGTACTTCGCGGGCGAAGCGGCGGACTACGAAGGCGAGACGGGCACGGTGGCAGGCGCACTGCAAAGCGGGGTTCGGGCCGCGCACGAACTGCTGCAGTGCGTGGGCCGAGGAGACGACGGGCGCAAGCCGAAATCCGGCTGAGCGTCCCCTGAGGCGGTCAACGATTCGACGGCATCGATGCGCCGAACGTCAGGTTCGCCCGAATCGCCCGCAGGATGTCGAAGCGGGTGATGGCGCCGACCAGCCTGCCGTCCTCGACGACCAGAAACCGTCGGAAGTCGCGCGTGAGGAACAGACCCGCCGCAAAGTAGACATCCATGTCGGGCGGGATGGTTTCCGGATCGGGTGTCATGTAATCGGCGACCGTCCCGCGGGGCAGATCGCCTCCGACGCCTTCCGCGATCAAGCGCAGACAATCCTTCTCGGTCAGGATGCCGATCAGGCGCCCCGCCTTGTCCACCACGGGCGCGCCTGTCACGCGTTTTTCGAGCAGAAACCCGACCGCATCGAGGATTCGGGTCTCCGGAGGCAGCGTCGCGACATGCTTGTCCATCTGGTCCCTGACAACCGGCAGCTTGGCCATGCGACCTCCTGCGATCAGCAGTTGCGCGTCACATTGTAGTCACGAGTCGTGTCGGCGCGATAGCGGATTGTCGGTCACTCGGGCCGGCGTCGTCAGAGGGACTGACCCCCATCGACCGCAATCGTCTGGCCCGTCACCCACGAGGCGAGATCGCTGGCAAGGAACGCTGCGACCTGAGCGACCTCCTCGGGTGTGCCGTAGCGGCCGCTCGGGATGCCGGCCTGGATGCGCTCGTAGAGCGCGGGGTTGTTCTTCTTGGCGTTGTCCCACACACCGCCTTCGAAATAGATCGAACCGGGTGCGATTGCGTTGACGCGGATGCGTTTGCTCGCGAGCGCGGCGGCCTGGGTCTGCGTGTAGTTGATGATCGCCGCCTTGGCGGCCGCATACGGAGGCGTTCTCACCGTCGCCCGCAGGCCCGAGATCGAGGAGATGTGGATGATGCTGCCGCCTTGTCGTTCCAGGTGCGGCAGGGCGGTATGACAGGCGCGCACGGCGGCCATCAGATCGATCTGCAGGCTGGCTGCCCAGCCGGCTTCGTCGTCGGTGCGCCCGAAGCCCGAGGCGTTGTTCACCAGGATGTCGATGCCGCCGAGATCCTGGGCCGTGGCCTCCACCCAGGCCCGGATCTGCGTCTCTTGCGCGAGATCGCAGGTGCGGGCGCTGACCTTGCGGCCAGCCGCTTTCAGCAGCGCCGCAGCCGCGTCGAGCGACGCCTGCTGTCGGGCGCAGATCGCCACGTCCGCGCCTGAAGCCGCGAATGCGCGTGCGATGGAAAGGCCGATGCCGCGACTGCCCCCGGCGATGAGGGCGCGTCGCCCGGTCAAGTCGATGTTCATGGCGGGTCTCCCTTGGCTATCTTTGTTGGTTCGGTCGAGTATCGCTCGCTCGGTCGGCGCAGGGCAATCGCCGCGCCTCGTATGCCGCGGCGGCGCAGGGGCCGCGGACGCTTCCGTGATAAAAACGGTCATCGACCTTCGGAGGGGAACAGGCATGAAGATCACGCAGGTACGCGCCATTCCGATGTCGGACCCGGTGCCGCCCGAGCGCCGCCATCGCACCGATCTCGGCACGAAGATGAAAAGCGATGCGACGCTCATCATCGTCGAGACCGACAGCGGGTTGACAGGCATCGGCGCTGCGCTCGGCACACCGCCCGTGGTCGCCGCCATCGTCGAACACGAACTCGCCCCCGAGGTGGTCGGCGAAGACCCCATGTTCTCCGAGCGCATCTTCGAGAAGATGTACAACGGGTCGCGCGCCGAGCCTGCCTTGGAGCGGGGTGTGCCGCAGGCCGAAACCAGCCGGCGCAGCGGCATGGTGATGGAAGCGCTCTCCGGCATCGATATCGCGATCTGGGACGTGAAGGCCAAGGCCCTGGGCGTGCCCGTGTATCAGGCGCTCGGCGCGGTGCGCTCCAAGGTGCGTGCCTACGGCAGCGGCGGCTGGGCGCCCGGCGACGAGGCCGAGGCGGAGTTGGGCGGCTACGCGGCCAAGGGGTACACCGCGGTGAAGATGCGCGTGGTCGGCCGGGACGGCTTCTCCATCGAAAACTGCGTGCGCCGCGTCGAGGCGGCGCGGCGAGGGATAGGCAAGCACGTCGAGCTGATGGTCGATGCCCACGCTTCGCTGGAGACGCCGGTTGCGATCAGGCTGGCGAAGGCCCTGGAGCCTTACGACATCGCATGGTTCGAAGAGCCGGTGTCGCCCGACAATCATGCCGGCATGGCGCAGGTGCGAGCGTCCACGCGCATACCGATCGCCTCCGGCGAGCGCGAGTTCTCGCGCTACGGGTTCAAGAGCATGCTCGAACACCGGGCGATCGACATCGCTCAGCCCGATGTCGCCCGGGCGGGCGGTCTGACCGAGATTCGTCGGATTGCGGCCCTGACGAGTGCGTATGACATTCGGCTGGCGCCGCACGCATGGGGATCCGGAGTGTTGTTCGCTGCCAGCATCCACGTGGCCATGGCGGCGGCGAACTGTCATATCCTGGAAGTGAGTCAGGGCTACATGCCGATGATGAACGAGCTGTTCGTCGAGCCCTACGATATACGCGAAGGCTATGTCCACGCGCCGGATCGGCCGGGGCTGGGCTTCACGCTGCGGCCCGAGGCGCTGGAGCGATTCAAATACGTCGACGGCCCCGAATATTCCTTCTGAGCGACCTTCACGATGACATCGAGCACGAACAGCGCAAAGATCGATCTACGGCAGGCCCAGGATCGCTGGGTGGTGAGTTGGGCGGCTTCCCTGCAGGGTCCGTACCCCGCCGGCAACGCGGCGGCGCAGCCCGACATGACGCTGGCGTTTCCGGTGCCGCAGGCGGGGGCGCGGGACCAGTCGTTCCGTGCCATCGTAAGGCCGACGCTATGGGGGCGAAAAGCCCGCTTGCGCTTGAGCAACGCGCTAGGCATGCAGCCTGTGTCGTTCAACCACGTGCACGTGGGGCTGCACCAGGCGAGCGCCGCCCTGGTCCCGGGGACCAATCGCGCGGTCAGGTTCGCAGGTGCCGCCGGCGTCGTCGTGCCGCCGGGTGCTTCGGTATGGAGCGATCCAGTCGACCTCGACTTCATCGTCGATCCCGATGCCGTCGAGCTGGCGGGACGCAAGCTGGCTGTCAGCTTCCACGTGGACGGTGAGAGCGGTCCGATGAGCTGGCATGCCAAAGCGCTGCAGACTTCCTATCTGGGCTTTCCCGGCACACCCGCCAGGACCGACGACGAGGGCGAGGCGGGTTTTCCGCTGACCGCCAATTCGTGGTTCTTTCTCGATGCCATCGACATGGCGATGCCGCACGATACCTATGCGATCGTGGCTTTCGGCGACTCGATCACCGACGGCTCGCTGTCGACGCTCAACGGCGACGATCGCTGGCCCGATGTACTCGCGCGCCGGCTGAGGGTGCGGCATGGCAACCGCATCGCCGTCGTCAATGCGGGCATCGGGGGCAACCAGGTGGTCGGTCCAGCCGCGTACTCCACGGCCCAGCCGTTCCCGGGCGGGCCGTCGGCGCTGACGCGCCTGGAGCGCGATGTTCTGAGCTTGTCGGGGGTGGGTGCCGTGGTCTGGCTCGAAGGAATCAACGACTTCAGCACCAACGGCAACGCCAGCATGGAGGCGGTGCGCGCCGGATTGACCGAGGGCGTGCAGCGCATGCGCGCGAGTCTTCCTGGCGTGCGCATCCTCGGGGCGACGCTCACGACGGCACTGAACGCCGCACAAACCCATCACGGGTTCCCCGAGGAGGACGCCAAGCGCCGCGCCTTGAACGAATTCATCCGCGGCGCCGGGGTCTTCGATGCGGTGGTCGACTTCGATGCCGTCATCACCGACCCGTCGACGGGCGAGATGCGCACCGAGTTCGTTCACAACACCACGGTCGGCGGGGCCGGCGACAAGCTGCATCCGAACCGGCTCGGTTATCTCGCGATGGGGATGGCGTTCGACCTGGAAGTGTTCAAGGCGCCGTAGCGGCACCGGCCGAGGCGGCGGGTTGCGCCGGCTCGGCTCGGTGGGTACGTCCCTAAGCATGGCTCGGTGCGCAAGCTCACCGGATGAGCCGGTACCCCCGTAGAATCGCCGGCAGCGGTTTGCGCGGCGTCCTCATCGAAGGTGCACCCAGAGTCTCGTTACGAACTCGTGGGTGGACAACGTCCGGCCGCCTTCGATCTTCACGGAGCACAGCGTCACCATGCGTTTCCTGCATTGCGCCGACATTCATCTGGACAGCCCCTTGCGGGGGCTGGAGCGTTACGAAGGCGCGCCCGTGGAGGAAGTCCGCGCGGCGCCCAGGCGCGCGTTCGAGAACCTGGTGGATACAGCGATCGGCGAGCGTGTCGACTTCGTCGTGATCGCAGGCGATCTCTACGACGGCGACTGGCCCGATTTCAATACCGGCCTTTACTTCGCGCGGCAGATGGCGCGGCTGGGCGAGTCGGGCATTCCGGTGTTCGTCCTGCGCGGCAACCACGACGCGGTGAGCCGGATCTCGAAAAGCCTGCGCTTGCCGGACAACGTGCATCTGTTCGATGCCGGCCACGCACACACCATTCTCGATGAGCAACTGGGCATCGCAGTGCACGGACAGAGCTTTGCCACTGCCGCAGTCACGGAGGATCTCGCGGCATCCTACCCGAGCGTCATTCCCGGCCTGTTCAACATTGGCGCGCTGCACACGGCACTGACCGGCCGCGCGGGCCACGAGCCCTATGCGCCGACCAGTCTCGATGTGCTCAGGAGCAAGGGCTATCGCTACTGGGCTCTGGGGCATGTGCATGCGCGCGAGATCGTCGCGACCGAGCCCTGGATCGTCTTCCCCGGCAATCTGCAGGGCCGGCACATCCGAGAGCAAGGGGGCAAGGGGGCCGAACTCGTGACGGTGGAGGGCGATCGGGTCAGCACGCAGCCGCTGGCCTTGGATGTGCTGCGCTGGACTAGCCTCGACCTCGACATCGCGAGTGTGCCGGATGAAGACGCGTTGTTCGATCTCGCGGCGGCGCGCATGCGCGCGGCGTTGCAGGAGGCCGACGGCCGCGCCTTGGCCGTGCGCGTGCGCATCGGCGGCTCGGGCGCTCTGCACAAGGCCCTCGTCACGCGGGCCGATGACATCCAGGCCGAACTGCGTCGCTGCGCAATCGAATTGTCGGGCGGACGCATCTGGCTGGAGAAGATCATCGTCGCTGCGCGTCCGGTGATCGATCTGGAGCGCCTTGCTCGCGGCGACGATCCGATCGCGTATCTGCTGCAGGACTTCGCTCGTCTGCGTGCGGATCCGTCCGCGCTGGCCGGCGTGGGCCAGGATGTCCTCGGCGAGCTGACGGCCAAGCTGCCGTCCGAACTCGTCGCCGGTGCGGACGGGCTCCATTGGGATGCTGCCGAGACGCTGCGCGAATTGCTCACGGAGGCCGAGGGTGAGCTGTTGGCGCGATTGGTCGAAGGAGATTCTGTGTGAGGTTCGCGCGACTCTACCTGCGCGCCTACGGCCGCTTCACCGATCGCGTGCTCGAACTGCCGCGATCGCAGGGCGGCGATCTGCACCTTGTCTTCGGTCCGAACGAGGCGGGCAAGTCCACGACCTTGGCCGGCGTCACCGATTTTCTGTTCGGGTTCGAGCACCGGGCCAGCTTCGACTTCCATCATGCGGCTCAGGAGCTGCGCGTCGGTGCTTGCCTCGAAACGCCCGCAGGCGTGGTGCATGCCATGCGCCGCCGGGGGCGCAAGCAGACCTTGTTCGCATGCGATCCGGGCGCGCAGCTCGAAGGCGAGCCGCTGCCGGAAGACCTGCTCGCATCTGCGCTTTCGGGCCTCGATCGCAGCACGTACCGCATGTTGTTCGGTCTCGATCTCGATGCCCTGGTGGCGGGCGGCGAGGCCCTGCTCGCCGGCAAGGGCGAAGTCGGCCAGAGCCTGTTTCAAGCCGCCGCCGGGCTCTCCGCGTTGAAGGGGCTGGCGGACGACCTGCGCGGGACGGCGGACGCGTTGTTTACGGCGCGCGCATCGAAGCCCGTGCTGAATGCGGCGCTGAAGGGGTATGCCGATCAGGCCCGAGAGCTGCGCGATACCATGGTGCGCTCCCAGCAATGGGAAGCTGCTGAGGCTCGCCTGCGAGCCGCATCGCAGGCGGACCAACGCGCGCACCAAGCGCATCGGGATGCCCGTGTGCGGCGCGACCATCTGCTGCGCATCCGCTCGAACCTGCCGCTGCTCGCTCAGCGCAACGAATTCCTGACCGAACTGCATGCGCTCGCCGAGGTGCCGCGATTGCCTCCGGATGCGGCCGAGCGGCGCACTAAGGCCGAGGAGCGGCTGCGCGCGAGTCAGGCAGTGATCGAGACGGTGGCCGACGAGCTCACCCGCCTGGCGCAGGCGCGCGAACAGCTGTCCGTGCGTGAGGATCTGCTCGCGCAGGCGCTCAATCTCGAGGGGCTCTACCGAAGAATAGATGCCTGCGCCTTGGCGCGAGACGAACTTGCGCGCGGCGTCGGGGCGCTGGAAACCGCGCGAGCCCGGGTGAACGAATTGTTGCGCGAGCTTGCCGCGGAGGCCGAAGCGAACGATGCCGCTGCTTTGCTCCCGCCGCGAACCTTGGCCGCGCGGATTCGCGCGCTCGTGCGACAACACGCCGAACTGACGGGCACCCGGAACGGCGTTGCGACGCAGCTCGCCGAGGCAAGCGCTCAACGCTCCCGCGACCAGTCGGCCTTGGCCGCCTTGCCACCGGCCATGGATGGGGAAGCGCTCGATCCCGCCCTCGAGGAACTGGTGACCCTGCCTCAGGACGAGCGCAGCCTGCGCGAGCGCCAGGGCCAGGCGCAGGCCGACGAGGCTCAGGTTCGACGTCTGGTGGCCGAGCTTGGACACGCGGATGCCGAACGCCTGGCGCATCTTGCGCTGCCGACCCGCTCGACTGTCGCAGAGTTCCAGCAGCGCATCGATGTTCTCGATCAACGCATCAGCCAGAATGCGGGCGATGTAAGCAAGCTCACACGCGACTTGGACGAATGCAGCATCGAGCTGCACCGGCTGAGCGCCGGGGGTGAGGTGGTCACTCAGGCCGACGTGCGGCGGGCGCGTGCGCACCGCGACGATACCTGGCTGCAGGCGCGCCGCGCGTGGCTCGATGAAATCCCGGCGGAGGACGCGTCCGTTCGCAAGAAGGATGCCGACGCTGCCCTGTCGGATGCGGTGGAGCGCTCGATCCAGGAGGCGGATCGGCTGGCCGACTATCTGCACGCGGATGTCGAACGGGCGACCCGCTATGAAGGCATCGCGAAGCGCATCGAGCAGATGACGGCGGCCCGGGCGGCGTTCGAACAGCAGGCGCTGGAGCTCGCGCATGCGAAGCGACAAATGCACATGGAATGGGTCGCGTGCTGCGCCGGGCTCGATTTGAGCGATTTGTCGCCGGCGGCCTTGATCGAGTGGATGCAAAAGCGCGAGCTGTTCGTGCATGCCTACGAACGACTGAAACAGCAGCGCGTGGAACTTGCAGCCATCGAGCAGATCCACGCTCGCCGTGTCGCCTGGCTGGAGGCTGCGCTGGCCGCCTGCGGTCTACCGGGCCTCGGCGCGCGAGACGGCATCGCAGCCGCGCTGCAGCGACTGCACAGGCACAAGACCGCAGCCACCCGCGCCGATGCCGATCGCGCCATGCTCGAAAAACGCATGGCGTCCGGCCGCGAGCACATCCTGCGTTTGGAACACGCCCTCGAGCAGGCTCAGGCGCAGCTCGATCGCTGGCGCGACGACTGGATCGCGGCCACCGCGAGCTTGCGCCTGGCGGGCGACGCTCTTCCCGAAGAAGCCGAAACGAGGCTGGAGCAGTTCGAGCAACTGCGCGGCGCGCTCGAGGCCAGGGATGCATGCAAGCGCGGGTTACGGGATTGCGAGGCCACGGTCGGCGGGTTCGAGCGCGGCGTGGCCGAAATGAGCGCCGCACTCGGCGAAGGCGCGCTCGATCGTCCTGCCGAGATGATCGCGAGCGGATGGTTCGACGCCCTGGGAAAGGCGCGAGCGGACGAGCAGCGCCGGCAGGAGATAGCGCAGCGATTGCAGCGCGAGCAGCAGCGGCATGCCGATGCGGTGCGCGAGGCGCAGGCGGCTCGGATCGAATTGACGGCGTTGGTTCAGGCGGCTGGCTGCGACGATGCCAACGGGCTTGCGCGTGTCGAGGCGGATGCTGCGCGGCGCGCGAGGCTAGAGGCCGACTTGGAGCGAACCGAGGAAACGCTGCGCGCGCAAAACGAGCGTGCCATCGCCGAGATCGTCGTGGAAGCCGCCTCGTTCGACACCGAGGGCGTTGCGACGGAGCTGGCGGATCTCGACGCGCGACTGGTGAATCTCGAGTCGGCACTGCGTTCCGCGCAGAGCGCGGAGCACGAGGCGCGTCGGGAGTTCGATGCGATGGACGGCAGCGCGCGGGCCGCCGAGCTGCAAGGCTCGCAAGCAGCGCTCGCCGCGCAAATACAGGGTCATGCCCGTCGGTGGGCGCGTGCGCGGCTCGCGAGCGAGTTGCTGCGCCGAGTCGTTCAGACGTACCGGGAGCGCCATCAAGGGCCGTTGCTGGAGCGCGCGTCTGCAATCTTCGCGCACATCACCTGCGGCGGTTTCGCAAGCCTGGCGACCGACTACGTCGATGACGAGCAAGTGCTGCTCGGGGTGCGGGCGGGCGGGGAGCAGGTGCCGGTCGCGGGCATGAGCAAAGGCACCCGCGACCAGATGTATCTCGCATTGCGCTTGGCGACCATCGAAGCGCATCTGGCCAGTCGAGGCCGTTTTCCCGTGATCGTGGACGATCTGCTCGTTCAGTTCGACGATGCCCGGGCGCTTGCGACGCTCGAGGTGTTCAGGGAGCTGTCTTCGAAAACGCAGGTGCTCTTCTTCACACACCACGCTCATCTTCTCGACTTGGCGCAGCACGCCGGGATCGTTGCTGCTTCGACGGTGCATCGTCTCGACGCAATGTCTTTGTCCTGATCCAGGTTTGTCAAACGACTGGGTGGGGCGGTGCTGTGCGTTCCCCGGTGTTCGATCGGGCAATGCCGAAGTCATTGCTGAAGCGGATCATATTGACGCTGCATCGACCGGCTATCGCTGCGCGCCTTTTCATCCCATTTGTCATGTGATGCATTTTGAGTTCTCCGGCATGAGACTCGATGGCAAGCATGCGCTTGCATATCATGGTCTCGCGGGCCGCGATGCGCAATCGAGGCTAGGGGCTGTCCTCTACGAGCCAGCCCGCATTGTGCTCGAGCAACGAGGTGGCTACACTGGTCTTCAATGAATTTCGCAATTATCCATTTTGCCGGCGCACGACAGGCTGGCGATCAAGCGATGTTCCTTTCGCGGGCGCGTAGTGCGGTGTCCAGCACCGCCGGTATGCGCCGGGCCCTTCAACAGGCACATGGGTTTTCGTCACGATTCCCATGAACAGCGGTAGATGACCGGAACAATCTAGGCTGGTCTCGGTCCAGTATGCTGGAGCGCATCGGTGCGCGCTCCGGATCCCTCTAAACAGAGCGAAGACGCGATGACAGATTCGAGTACGTTGCCGTACGCAACGCATCCCCTTTGCTTTCGCCCTGCGCGCCCCGATGATGGGGCTGCGCTCTGGCGACTGGTCAGGTCGACGGGCACGCTCGAACTCAATTCCGCGTACTTCTACGTACTGTTTGCCACGGACTTCGGCGATACCTGTCTCGTGGCGGAGAATGACAAAGGCATCATTGGTGCGGTGATCGGCTATCATCCGCCGCGAGCGCCCGATACCGCATTCGTATGGCAGGTCGGCGTGGTGCCGGAGCGGCGCGGCGAAGGATTGGGGCTCGGGCTCTTGAACGCCTGGCTGGAACTCCCATCTAACCGGAAGTGTCGCTGGTTGACAGCGACGGTGGCGGAAGACAACGCAGCATCGCAAGCATTGTTCCGCAGCGTGGCTCGCGCACGAGGCGTGCGTTGCGAGATGACGCCGCATTTCACGGCATCCATGTTTCCGTATGAGCATGTAGCAGAGCCGATGCTTCGCATCGGTCCCTTGGCGCGACGCGCACTGGCAGACGTCTGACCAGATGCGCTGCTGAACAAGCGCTGTCTCTTCGCATCGGCTTCGGCCTTTGCACCCATGCGTTTGGAGAAAGGATCAACCATGACCGCATTCAACACGTTCGAACGACACGAATCCGAGGTCCGAGGCTATTGCCGCAGCTTTCCCGCGGTGTTCAGTACCGCCAAAGGGGCCTGGATGACCGATGAGAACGGGCGCCAATACCTAGATTTCTTCTGCGGTGCGGGCGTATTGAACTACGGCCACAATCCTGATCGTATCCGGGCGGCTTTGCTCGGATACCTCATGAGCGACGGGATCACGCATACGCTGGACATGTATAGCGAAGCCAAGCAGCGCTTCATCGAGCGGTTCAACGAAGTGATCCTCGAGCCGCGCGGGCTCTCGTACAAGTTCCAGTTTCCCGGTCCAACCGGCACCAATGCCGTCGAGGCCGCGCTCAAACTCGCGCGCAAAGTGACTGGTCGTGAGCAGGTGATCGGTTTTACCAACGCGTTCCACGGCATGACGCTCGGTGCTTTGGCCGTGACGGGCAACGGCTTCAAGCGCGCCGGCGCCGGTGTGCCGCTCGGCCATAGCGCTTCGGTACCTTTCGACGGTTACCTCGGGCAGGACACCGACACGCTCGATTACTTCGAAGCCATGTTGAAGGACCAGGGCAGCGGCATGGACATGCCCGCGGCGGTGATCGTCGAGACGGTGCAGGCAGAAGGTGGGGTCAACGTAGCAAGCGCCGCGTGGCTCAAGCGCTTGCGCGAGATCACGCAACAGCACGAGATTCTGCTCATCGTCGACGACATTCAAGTCGGATGCGGGCGAACCGGGCGGTTCTTCAGCTTCGAGGAAGCGGGCATCGTGCCGGATATCGTGACGCTGTCGAAGTCCCTATCGGGCTACGGGCTGCCGCTCGCGCTGGTGCTCATCAAGCCGGAATACGATGTCTGGGCGCCCGGCGAACACAACGGCACGTTCCGGGGCCATTGTCCTGCGTTCGTCACCGCGACCGCGGCGCTGAACTACTGGCAAGACGACAATCTGCATCAAAGCGTGGTGCAGAAGGGGAAGTTGGTCGAGAAGCGGCTGCGCGGCATGATCGACAAGCTCGGCATCGAAGCGCAGGTGCGGGGCCGAGGACTGATACACGGCATCGAGTTCTCCGATCCCAAAGTGGCCAATGCCGTCTCGCAGGCATGCTTCAAGCGAGGCCTCATCATCGAGACCTCCGGCATCGACGACCAGGTGCTGAAGCTGCTGCCCAGCCTGACGATCAAGGACGCGGAGTTGAAGCAAGGTCTGGACATCATCGAGGCAAGCGTGCGTGAAGTGCTCTTGGGTGAGACCCGGGAGGATCTGATCGCGGCAGCCTAGGGCCCGCGATTCGTTCTGCGGCGAAGGGAGCGCAAACATGATCGTCAAGAAGCTCGAAGACATCCTCGGCACGGCGGCGGAAGTCGATACCGAGGGCTGGACCAGTCGGCGTCTTATCTACAAGGACGCCGGCATGGGGTACTCGGTGCACGACACCATCATCAAGGCTGGTGCGGTGCTCGAGATGGAATACAAGCACCATCTGGAGACCGTCTACTGCATCGAGGGCCAGGGAGACATCACCGATCTCGCGTCGGGCCGCACGTACGAGATCGGTCCGGGCACGCTTTACGCGCTCGACAAGCACGATCGCCATGTCTTGCGCGCCAGCAAAGACACGCACATGCGCATGATCTGCGTATTCAATCCACCGCTTACCGGACGTGAAGTGCACGACGAGACTGGCGCATACGCGCTCACCGATGGTTGAGGAGGCCCCCGCATGATGAGCACTGCGACAGTTCCCATACTGCAGCGTCCGCGCAGCGACGATCGCTACCCGTCCCGATTCGAGCCGCACGTCCGTGTTTCGAACCGACTGGATCCGGTCGTCCATGGCCAGCCGGGCGCCGGACCGCTGACAGCGAGTCAGCTGCATTTCTACGAGGACAACGGCTATCTTGGCTTCGACGAGCTGCTGAGCGCCTCGGAAGTGAGCAGCTACCTCGAGGAGTTGGACCGGCTGCGTGCCGATGCTTCCCTGCGGCAGCACGACACGGCTGTGATCGAACCGGAAAGCGGAGAGCTGCGCTCGCTCTTTGCGGTTCACTCGAGCAGCGTGGTGCTCGCATCGCTGTGCCACCACCCGAAACTGGTCGAAATCGCCAAGCAACTCTTGGGCAGCGAGGTCTACATCCATCAGTCGCGCATCAACTACAAGGGCGGCTTTCGCGGCAAGGAGTTCTACTGGCACTCCGACTTCGAGACCTGGCACGTCGAAGACGGTGTGCCGGCGATGCGCATGGTGAGCTGTTCGATCAGTCTGACGCCGAACACCCCCCACAACGGTCCTCTGATGCTCATTCCAGGCTCGCATCAGCGCTATGTGACGTGCGTGGGTGCGACCCCGGAGGATCACTACAAGGCGTCGCTCAGGAAGCAGGAAGTCGGCGTTCCGGACGAGGCGAGTCTCACCCGGATGGTGAGCGAGTTCGGTATCGCGGCGCCCATTGGTCCGGCAGGGTCGGTGACGTTCTTCGAGTGCAATGTGATGCACGGCTCGAATTCGAACATCACGCCCATGCCGCGCAGCAATGTGTTCGTCGTCTACAACAGCGTTCTGAACAAACCGGTCGCGCCGTTTTGCGGTCTGGCGCCGCGGCCGAACTACATCGCCGAGCGTCTCGACTTCACCCCAGCAGGACCGCGTCGGGGATGATCCGATGATGCCCGGTGCAGCGAAGCGACGGTAGCCCGCATGGACGCGTCGCATCCAGACGAGCGGATACAACGAAACCGGCCGTGCCGACGTGTCCTGCGGCTCGGAGCATTCGTGGGCGCCGTGCTCGCCTGGGTGTCGGCGTGCGCCGTGCTCCTCGGCAGCGGTGGTGCCGCCGCGCAGTCCACGCTGGAGAAGATCCGGCAGCAGGGCTACATCCGCGTCGGATTCGCCAACGAGGCGCCCTATTCCTATGCCGATGCTTCCGGGCAGCTGACCGGCGAATCCGCGCTGGTCTTCAAGCACGTGATGGCCGAACTCGGCGTGCCCAAGGTCGAAGGGGTACTCACCGAATGGGGCGCGCTGATCCCGGGATTGCGCGCGCGACGGTTCGACGCGATCGTCGCGTCGATGTACATCACGCCCTTGCGCTGCAAGCAGATACGCTTCGCCAACCCGACGTTCGGCGTGGGCGAGGCGCTGATCGTGAAGGCGGGCAATCCCGATGCCGTGCAGACCTATGCCGATGCCGCGCGCGCAGACAAGAAGATCGCGTTCGTTGCCGGGACCGCCGAACTCGGCCATGCCCGGTTGGCAGGGTTGAAGCGCGCGCAGCAGGTCGTGCTTCCGGATTTCGCGGCCGCCGTGGCGGCGGTCAAGTCCGGGCGGGTCGCGGCGGCTGCATTCACCTCGCTGACGGCAGCGACGCTTGCCGCCAAGGATGACGCGATCGAGCGCGCCGAACCGTTCACCTTCACGCATGAAGGCAAGTCCTACCGTGGGGAAGGTTCGTTCGGGTTTCGCATGGAAGATGCCGAATTGCGCGATGCGGTCGATGCGGTGCTCGCGAAGTTCATCGGCACCGAGGCGCATCTTGCGATGATCGCGCCGTTCGGCTTCGACGCGACCAATCTGCCCGAGAAGACCGCCGCCCAGCATTGCGCAGGTCAGTGAAGCGGATCCGACCTTGAATGCCTTGTCGCATCCGCATTGGCGCCTGCTTGTCGCAGCGCTGGCGTGTTTCGCGGCAGCATTCGCGCTGGCAAGCGCCACCGGGCTTGCCCGGTCCGTGCCCGAGTTGCTGCGCGGGATCGGTGTCACCGCGACGGTGATGTTCGGCGGCTCGGCGGTCGCGATCGTCGTGGCGCCCGTCGCAGCGCTCTGCAAGCTGTACGGCGGGTCTGCGATCCGATGGCTGGCGATCGGCTATATCGAGACGTTTCGCGGCACTTCGGCGCTGGTGCAGTTGTTCTGGCTGTTCTTCGTGCTGCCGCACTTCGGGATCACTCTCGAGCCCCTGACGGTCGCCATCGCGGCGCTCGGCTTGAACATCGGCGCTTATGGTGCAGAGGTCGTGCGGGGGGCAGTGTTGGCCGTGCCGCGCGGACAATGGGAAGCCGCCAGCGCGCTGAACATGACGCAGTCCCAGACATTGCGCCGGGTCGTGCTGCCGCAGGCTTGGGTGCTCATGATTCCGGCATGGGGGAATCTGTTGATCGAGCTGCTCAAGGCGACGTCTCTCGTCTCCCTCATCACGCTCGCCGATCTGACCTTCAAGGCTCAGCAGATCAATCAGAACACGCTGCAGACGGTGGAAGTTTTCTCGATCGTGCTGCTGGTCTATCTGGGATTGTCGCTGCTGATCACGCTCGGGATGCGCCAACTGGAGCGCCGCGCTTCATTCGGTCTGGCGCGAGGGCCTGGCACGTGAGCGAAAGCTTCTGGGATTGGGCCTACGTCTGGCAGGTGCTGCCCGAACTCGTCGATGCTTCCGTCGTCACGGTCAAGGCCACGGTGTCGGGCTTCGCTCTGGCCTTGATCATCGGTCTCGCATTCGCGATCGCGCGCATGATCGGTCCGGGCTGGCTGCGCCAGACGACGATCGGTATCGTCGAGGTCATCCGGTCGACGCCCTTGCTGATCCAGCTCTTCCTGCTGTACTACGTCATGCCCGAGTTCGGGCTCACGCTGGACGCCATGACCGCCGGCGTTCTGGCGCTCGGTCTGCACTATGGCGCCTACTGCTCCGAGGTCTATCGGGCCGGTCTGGAAGGCGTGCCCAAGGGGCAATGGGAGGCCGCTGTCGCGCTCAATCTGCCGCCTTGGGTGACGATGAAGCGCATCATCCTGCCCCAAGCCATTCCTCCCGCGGTGCCTGCGCTTGGCAACTACTTGGTCGCCCTCTTCAAGGAGACGCCCCTGCTGTCGGTGATCGCCGTGCTCGAACTCATGCAGACGGCCAAGCTGCTGGGCTCGGAGAGTTTTCGCTACATCGAGCCTATCACCTTGGTGGGGCTCTTTTTTTTGTTCTTCAGCCTCGTGGCCGCCGCGCTGGTGCGGGCGCTCGAACGGCGCCTGGGGCGAGGGTCAGGCAGAGTGGCGCGATGAGCGAACGGCATGAGCCTCCCATGGTGCACTTCGACCATGTCACCAAGCGCTACGGTTCGCTCACGGTTCTGGATGGACTCGATCTGCGGATTGCGCCCAACGAGAAGGTGGCGATCATCGGGCCGTCGGGTTCAGGCAAGACGACTGTTCTGCGCGCGCTGATGACGCTGGATCGCATCGACGACGGCGTCATCTGGGTCGATGGCGAACCGCTCACCCACATGCGGCGCGGCGATGGGCTGGTGCGGGCGGACGGCAAGCATCTGCGACGCATGCGCAGCAAGATCGGCATGGTCTTCCAGCATTTCAATCTCTTTCCCCACATGACCGCGCTGAAGAACTGCATGGAGGCGCTGGTGCGCGTGCTCGGCCTGCCCGTGGAGGAGGCCCGGCAACGCGCCGGCGAACTTCTCGCCATGGTGGGGCTCGCCGACAAGCAGGACGAGTATCCGGCGCGTCTTTCGGGCGGCCAGCAGCAGCGGGTGGCGATCGCCCGGGCTTTGGCGCTGCGACCGAAGATCATGCTCTTCGACGAAGTGACCTCCGCGCTCGATCCGGAATTGTGCGCCGAGGTGCTGGGTGTCATTCGCGAATTGGGGCGCGCGCATCAGCTCACGATGCTGATGGTCACCCACCAAATGGGCTTCGCGCGCGAATTCGCCGATCGGGTCTGCTTCTTCGATTCGGGGCGGATCGCCGAGCAAGGCCCCGCGCGAGAATTCTTCGACGCGCCTCGCGGCGAGCGCACGCAGCGCTTCTTGCGCGCTGTCATGGATGCAGGTTGACGCCGCTGCCCGGCACGCTCGTATCGACGCTGGCACCCCCGATTCAGCGCTCGAGCAGAGCTGTTCCATTGCGGAACGCAATGCCTTCCGAGCGAAGATTCAATCGACGGTACCCGCTAGGCTTGATATTTATCAAGAGCGCTCGCGCCCGTCGCAACAAAACTCGCGCTTGTTCGCAGCACTCGACAGAGCCTTGGTGTCCTGAGTCGGAGATACGCCGCACGAAAGATGCTGAGATCGTCGCCACACTTCGTCGGAAATCCTTGCCAGGCTCTTGACCTGGACTCGATGTTCCCGCGGGGCTGGTGCGGTTTCAAGCCTTTTTGCACTCAGGGGGCACGCGGGGCGATCGACTGTTCAGCAACGGATATCTGACTCACGACACTAGGAGCTACGCATGTCATTTCGCATTTTGCTCGCGGCGGACGGAAGTTCGATGGCGCGCAACGCCGCCCGTTATGCCATTCAACGATTTTCCCTACCGAACGACGCGTGCCAAGTGGATGTGCTGCACGTGCATTTCCGCGTCCCTTCGCGAGCAGCGGCCGCGCTTGGACGCGAGATCGTGCAGTCCTACTATCGCGACGAGATGCACCAGGCGATGAAGCCGGTGCAGGAACTGCTCGATGCCAAGTCGGTGACCTATCGCAGCTTCGGCAAGATCGGAACGCCGGCGGAGCAGATCGCGCGTCATGCCGAAGAGGCGGAGACGGATCTCGTCGTCATGGGTTCGCACGGCCTGGGTGGGGCGAAGGGATTGTTGCTCGGCTCGGTGGCCCAGGCGGTGATCGCCGGCAGCAGCGTGCCGGTCCTCATCGTGCGCGAGGGCGGTTCCAAGGTTTGGGGCGGCGGCGTGCTGGTGGCCGTCGATGGCAGCGAGTTCACACGCAAAGCCTTGGCGTATCTGGTCAGCCATGGCGACTTGCTCGCGGGCGACTCGGAGATCACCCTGCTGCACGTCACGGCCCCGGACAAGAAGTTTTCAATCAGCCTCAAGGCCCGTGACGTACGGGAGATGGAGGATGCCGAATTCGAGCGTGCCATGGCGCCGGCTCGTCGGTTGCTCACCAAGGCAGGGATGTCCTGGCGGGAAGAGCGGGGTCGAGGCGAGCCCGGCAATCAGATCGCGGAACACGCACGCAAGGAGGGCAGCGGTCTCATCGTGATGGGTTCCCACGGACGCGGTGCCATGACGAGCCTGCTGCTGGGGTCGGTCGCGCAAAAGGCGCTCAGCGCTTGTCAGACGCCCGTCCTGATCGTGCGCTGACGCGGGAAAACTCGCCCGCGTCCCAAGGCGCCGGCGAGTGCTTGCACGAGAATCGACGGGCGGCGCTAGGGGCCGCCCGTCACGATCAGTCGATCTTGATGTTGCCGCGCTTGATGATCTCGATGAAGCGCGCCCTTTGGTCCGCGAGATAGCGCCCGAATTCTTCGGCAGGACGGTAATCGACCTCGATGCCCACCACGCTGAGTCGCTCGCGAGTTTCAGGCGCCTGCATTACTTTGTCCATCGCGCCTGCGAGCCGGTCCACCACCGCTTTCGGCGTGCCCGCAGTCACCATGACGCCGATCCAGGCCGCGCCATCGAACCCGGCCAGATCGGCCGCGCTCGCCAGAGGGGGCACGTCGGGCGCGAGGGTCGTGCCTTTGACCAGCGACACCCCGTAAGCCTTCAAGCGCCCCGACTTGATGTGAGGAAGCGTGGCGGCCGCAGTCTCCAGGGTGTAGGCAATCTGTCCGTTCATCACCTCGGTCATTGCCGGCGCGCTGCCCTTGAACGGCACGTGCACCGCCTGTATGCCCGCGATGTTGTTGAACCACTCGGCGATGAGGTGGGCGGTGGCGCCGGTGCCGGACGACGAGAAGCTGTACTTGCCGGGATTGGCTTTGAGCAGCGCCACGAACTCGCGGGCATTCTTCGCGGGGAAGGAGGGTGCGGTCACTAGCAGGTACGGCGAGCGGCCGGCCAAGGCGACAGGTGCAAGCTGCTTTTGAGGGTCGTAGGGCACCTTCTGCAGCAAGGGAGAAATGGTGACCGGTCCGCTGGATGCGGCCAGCAAGGTATAGCCGTCGGGGTTGGCTTTCACTGCCTGGTCGGTTCCGATGGTGCCACCGGCACCGGCGCGATTGTCCGCAACCACCTGCTGGCCGAGTTGTTCAGAGAGTTTTTGCGCGACGACGCGGCCTACGAGGTCTGTTGCCTGCCCAGGCGGCCAGGGCACGATCATGCGTATCGGTCGATTGGGGTAGGTGGTTTGAGCGGCAGCGACGGTGGCGGCAAACAGCGCGCCCAAGCATACGAACAATCGAAACATATCTCCTCCTAATCAGGTATGTACATCATGTGCCCGCCGCATGGCGGTGACTGAGAAGAGCATACGTTAGGCTCGATAGCGAAGTCACGCGGTTCGTGGGGCAGGGGCGTGACCGCAATCACGTACGCAACTCAAGAGCGACGGGGATCTTGCGCGCCGGCAGGAAGTCGTCGGGCACCCAACGAAACCCCTCACCCAGTCGGCATGGAGTTCAGGGATTCACGCGGTTGGTCGTCAGCGGCGGGCGTGCCGCTTCGATACGCTCAAGGGCGGTCGGCCAAGTTCAGAAGCGCAGCAGTCAGCACACGCGCGCCAGCGGCGAGATCCCCGGGCTTCGCGTCTTCCGCTTCGTTGTGAGAGACGCCGCCGGTGCAAGGCACGAAAATCATGCCGCCCGGGCATACGCGCGCCATGTAGTTGGCATCGTGGCTCGCACCGGAGGTAATGCGCATGCTGGGGATGCTGAGCGCCTCGGCCGCCTGCTCGACGGCTGCGACCACGTCGCGGTCGAACTGGCACGGATCGTCGTGCAGCGTGGAGGTGATGGACATCGTGCATTGCTCGAGAGCCGCCCGTGCCGTCGGCTCCACCAACTTGCCCAGCCGATCGATGACTTCCCGATCCGTGTGCCGGATATCGACCGAGAACAACACGTGGCTCGCCACCGAATTGGGAGAGTTCGGCGTGACGAGCATGCGCCCCACCGTGAAGCGGGTGACATCAGCGGGATCGCGTGTGAGTTCGCGGAGCGCGTTGATGATGTTGATGGCATCGCGCACGGCATCCTTGCGCATCGCAAGCGGGGTGGTGCCCGCATGATCGGTCTTGCCGAAGACTTCGATATTGAACCAGCGCAAGCCCTGGATGCCGGTAACCACGCCGATCACTTTGGCGCTGTTCTCGAGCAGCGGCCCTTGTTCGATATGGGCTTCGATATAGGCCGCCGCAGGCGTATTGAAAGGGTGCGCGTCGACATCGGGCGTGGCGGCAAGGGTGGTCGCCAAGGCATCCCCCAGTCGAATGCCCTCGTTGTCGCGCACGTCGAGGAATTCCTCCAGCTTGCGAGCCCCGGTGAACACCGCCGAGCCCATGGTGCAGGGCTGGAAGCGTCCGCCTTCTTCGTTGGTCCAGACCACCAGTTCGATGGGGCGGCGAGTCGACAGCTTGGCCTCGTCGATCGCCTCCAGCGCCTCGAGTCCGGCGAGCACGCCGTACATGCCGTCGAAACGCCCTCCGCGGGGCTGGCTGTCCATGTGGCTGCCTGTCATCACGGGCGGTGCCTGCGCGTCGGTGCCCGCGCGCCGGATGAAGAGGTTGCCGATGGGATCCATGGCGATGCCGAAGCCGCGCTCTCGCGCCCAGCCGATAAGCACCTTGCGGGCTTCGATGTCCGTGGCGGAAAGTGCCGGCCGGTCGACGCCGTTGCCGGGGATGGCCCCGATCGCGGCCATTTCCACATGCCGCTGCCACAAGCGGGATTCGTCGATCCGGGCCACCGCGTCCAGGTGGGATTCGCGCATGTCGTCTGCTCCGCACGTTGACTTCATCGGCCGCTCGTCGGATGACGAGCGAAGAACCTGCGGGGCTATTGTATTTCAGGCGAGCGTGGGTCAGCGACCGGCGATGCCGGCTCATCGGGGACGACGGTTCGAGCGTCCGTAGCGGCGCGCCGCTGCAAGCCCCAGGTCATCAAGGTGCGCTTGAGGTCGGAGCGCTGGAACGGTTTGCTCAGGAAATCGTCCATGCCGGCCAGCAGGCAGGCTTCTCGATCGCCGACCATGGCATTCGCCGTCAGCGCGATGATCGGGATGCGGTAGCCGCGCGCGGCTTCGTGGGCTCGCACGCGCCGGGTGGCCTCGAACCCATCCATCTCCGGCATCTGGCAGTCCATCAGCACGAGGTCGAAGTCGTGGGGAGCGGTCAGGATCTCCACTGCGACTTGGCCGTTGTCGGCGACTGCGCAGACGCAATCCATCAGTTTGAGGAACTCCTGGACGACCAACTGGTTCACGGGATTGTCTTCGACGACGAGCACTTTGAGCGGCTTGTCGGTGCATTGCGGGCGCAGGACGAACGTCCCTGACGGCTCGCCGGGCGCCGGTATGGCACCCATCGCTTCCGGATGCCCGAAGGTCAGCGTAAACCAGAAAAGCGAGCCGTGCCCGAACTGGCTGCTCGCACCGCAATCCCCGCCCATCAAGCGGCACAGCCGGCGCACGATGGCAAGGCCCAGACCGGTGCCGCCGAACCTGCGTGTGGTCGAACTGTCGGCTTGAACGAACGTTTCGAAAAGTTGCGACAGCACGTCCGGCTCGATGCCTATGCCGGTGTCCTCGATCTCGATGCGGACGATGGATGAACTTTCGTCCTGGCTGGACAGCGCAGCGCGCATTCGTATATGGCCCTGCGTCGTGAACTTCAACGAATTGCCGAGCAGATTGGTGACGATTTGCGCATAGCGGGTAGGATCGCCCACGACGTGGGTCGGCAGGTCGTCCGGCCAATCCACGTGCAGTGCCAGACCCTTGCGTTCGATTTGCGGCTGGAGCAGCGACAAGACCTTGTCGGTTTCGTGGCGCAGATCGAAGAGGGTCGATTCGGTCTCCAGGCGTCCGGCCTCGATCTTCGAAAAATCGAGGATGTCGTTGAGGATCCGCAGCAGGGAAAGCGCCGAGTTGCGGATCGTTTCACTCCACTGGCGCTGGCGTGGCGAGAGCGTCGTTCCCAGCAGCACGTCGGTCATGCCGATGACGCCGTTCATGGGTGTGCGCAGTTCGTGGCTCATTGCGGCGAGGAAGGCCGATTTCGCGCGGCTGGCTGCCTCCGCAGCGGCGTTCGATGCCTGCAGCTCGCGATTGGTGCGCTCCAGGGCATGGAGTGCCTGCGTCAAGGCGGCGGTGCGTTCCTTCACTTTGCTTTCGAGCGCGATGGCGGCCTGGAACAGGGTGAACGAATTGCCCTGCATGTCCATGTCGCGCTCGACACGGTTCATCAGCGCCTCGTTGATGCGCACCAGCTGGGCGTTGGTCTCCTCGAGTTCGGCGCAGCGGGCGCGCAGGCGCGCTAGATCGTCCATGTCGTCCATGGGAAAGGCGTCATCGAGGCAGACGTGTCGTCATGAGGCCCGGCATGCTCAGGCGGACTGACCGATGGCGATGCCCGTGAACGTCTGATTGACGTGCATCGAATTGAACTGCTCGCCATAGGTCGCGAACCCGATCACGTTGTTATCCGAGAAGATTTGGCCGACCTGTTCCTTCACGCCTTCGCGCTCGCATTCCATGCGACGCAGGATGCAATCGCATCCGAGCACCAGCAAAGGGGGGCCTATGGTCGCTCGCACCTTTTCGAAAGCTTCCGTCAGATTCTGCACGAGATCCACGCCCCGCGCGATCTTCAGCACGATGCCTTCGTCGATCGCGCAGAAGAAAGTGAGGCTCTCGTCCTCGTTCACCGTCGCGATCGAGCGCACGAAATATTGTCCTCCAATGCGGACGACGACCGGATGCGTGGCGAAAATCATCGGCGTGAGTTCGGTGATCGGCAGTCCGACCAGACGCGCGAACTCGCTGGCGGCCGGTTTGCCGTTCACCTCGAACACCACGCGGTTAGCCGGATCGGCGCGGGTGACCACCATCCGCTTGTCCGACTCGACGAAGTGCTGGGTGCGAAACGCGAGAAAGGGCAAGGAAGTGCGCACCAGGGAAAGCAGGGCGACGCCCTGGTGGAACTCGCCCCGGTAGTACAAGTGGGTGGCCTTGAAGCGCGTATCGTCGGCGGCCGAGCCACCGATCAGATCGATGCCCTGGAGCTGCTGGTGCACGCAACTCACCGCCATCTCCTCTTGCATGGCGAGGCCGTCGATGAGCAGGAATGCGAAGGTATTCGCGGCGCTGATTTGCTGATCGCCGCCGGCCGCCAGACCATGCAGCAGCGACTGGACCTCGCCGCTGCAGGTTGTGCTGTCGAAGGGATCGAGCTTGATCAGCTGCGTGGCGGCATCGATGTCCTCGCCGGCCAGACTGAAGCCCGTCACGGCGCCAGCGAGGTAGCCGAGCGGGGTGATTTCACCGGCGGTCGTGCAACCGATCAGATTGACGTCCCCGAAGCGCGCGTGCAGCGCCTGGGCAAGCGCCGGCAGGTCGATGTCGGCGGGGCAGTAGAAGACCGCGAGCTTGATGTCGGGCTGGTCGAGCGCCCGGTGCAGATCCGTCGCTGCCTGCACCGGATCGCGGGATACCGAAGTGCCCTTCTTGAGGGAAAAAGAGGAAGTCATGACCTTGAACTTTACTGTGGGGGTACATACCGCCGGATCGGCGGGTCGTACGTGGACATCGGCGCAAAGACGGAATTATTGAGGACGATCAGGGGGATTGGCCAGTAGGCGGCCACGCCGTCGCGTCACTTCAGTTTCGCACCGCTCAAGGTCAGCCCGGTGTCGTGCAATACCTTGCGCCACTTGACGAGCTCGGCATTCAGATGGGCGCTGAACTGCTCCTGCGACGATCCGACCGCGGTCGAGCCGTCGGCGGCGAGCCGCTGAACGACCTCGGGCGACTTGACCGCCTCGACGATCCCGGCGCTCAGCTTGGCGACGATCGCCGGCGGGACTTTCGCGCTGGCGACGATCCCGTACCATTGGTCGATCTCGTAGCTGGGATAGCCGAACTCGGCGACGGTCGGCACGTCGGGAATGGCGGCCTGGCGCTGCTTCGACGTGACCGCCAGCGGACGCGCCCGCCCGGATGCGAAATGAGGCCGCAGACTGTGCACCGTGGAGAAGCCCACGTGCATCTCGCCCGCGATCGTCGCCTTGACCGCATTCGAGGCGCCCTTGTAGTGGACATGCTTGAGCTTGATGCCCGACAGATGCGCGAGCCACTCCCAGCCCAGATGGGAAATGCTGGCGAGCCCGCCGGTGCCGTACATCACCTTGCCGGGGTGTGCCCGACTGTAGGAGATGAGATCCTTCAGCGACTTGAAGGGTACCGAGGGGTGATGATAGATGACGTAGAAAAGCGAGGCCACCTGCGAGAGCGGCGCCGCCACCTTGGTGACTTCGTAGGGCCAGTCGGGGATCACCAGCGAATTGACGACGTGGGTCGCCGAGACGGTGAGGAGCGTGTGTCCGTCCGCAGGCGCCTTGGTGAACTGCTCGTAGGCGAGCGCGCCCGATGCGCCGGCACGGTTCTCGACGATCACCTGCTGGCCCCAGACCTGAGACAGTTTGTTGCCGATCGCGCGCGCGGTGGCGTCCAGCGCCCCTCCCGGCGAGGTGGCGACGATGATGCGTATCGATTGCGTGGGAAAGTTGGGCGTGGTCTGTGCTTCTGCCCCGAGCGGCGCGGCGCTCAACGCGATCGCCGCCACGATCCCCGATGAAGTCAGTTGCCTCGGTTGCATAGCCCCCTCCTCGTTCCGATGAGCCCTTGCGCCGGAGCAAAGGCGTTTGCGGCCTACCGCGCCGAACTATGTGGCTCGGTATCGCGTCGTCGGCGCGCTCCTCAATTGAGCGCCAAACCGATGTCCTTGATGACCTTGCTCCACTTCGCCGTGTCTGCGCGAATCGTGGCGCCATACTCCTCGGGCGACGACCCCACGGGGGTCGATCCGTCGGCGATCAGGCGCTGTGCCACGTCGGGCGATCTCACCGCGGCGGCCACACCCGCGCTCAGCTTGTTGATGATCGCCGCCGGCACCTTGGCAGTGGTCACCACGCCATACCACTGATCGAGTTCGTAGCCGGGCACGCCCGACTCCGCGATCGTGGGCAGGTCGGGCATGGCCGCAATGCGCTGGCGCGCCGTGACCGCAAGCGGTCGCAGTCGCCCGGCCGCCAAGTGCGGTCGCAGGCTGATCACGGTGATGAACCCGAACTGCAATTCGCCCGCGATCGTGGCCTGGATGGCAGGCGCGCCGCCCTTGTAGGGAACGTGGGTGAACTTGGCGCCCGTCGAGTGCATCAGCAGTTCCCAGCCCAGATGCTGGGTGCTGGAAGTGCCCGGCGTGCCGAAGTTCAACTTGCCGGGATGTTTCTGCCCGTACGCGATCAGATCCTTGAGGCTGTGCAAAGGGGTCGAGGGATGAACGTACACGACGTAGGAGAGGGAAGTGGCTTGGGACACCGGGGCCGCTTCCTTGAGCAGATCGAAAGGCCAGGTCCGGATCGTGAGCTTGTTGATCGGATGGTTTACCGACATCAGCGCCAGGGTGTGCCCGTCCGGCGTGGCCTTGGTGAGAATGTCGAATGTGATTGCGCCCGAAGCGCCAGAGCGGTTGTCCACGATGACTTGCTGGCCCCATGCCTGGGTCATCTTGTGGGCGATGGCCCGCGCCGTGATGTCGGCGCCCGCCCCGGCCACGGACGGCACGAGAAAGCGAATCGGCTTGCTGGGAAAGTCCGGCGCCGCCTGCGCGAAAACCGACCCCGCGGGGGTCCCGAGCAGCACCGCAAAGATGAATGCCCATCGATCGGATCGTGCCGATGCCATTGCGCCTCCTCCAGGCTGACTCGTATTGTGCCCTCAGCTTGACATCGCCGGGGCGTTCGCGCAAGCGGGGGCGCCCCGTGCATCCCGCCGCAGCGGTCACGACACGATCCGCTGCGGTTACGGCAAGGTCATCGGACGGTGTCTGCGGAGAAACCGGCGCTGGTGATCACCTTGCGCCAGCGTTCGGTCTCGCTGCGGATCATCTCTCCCAAGCCCTCGGGCGTACTGCTGGCCGCCTGTATGCCCTGCGAGAGCATGCGCTGCGCCAGTTCGGGCTGAGAGATCACCTTGTTCAGATCCGCGTTGATACGGGCGACGAGCGTCGGCGGCGTGCGAGCCGGCGCCAACAGCGCGTACCAGGTCGTGTTGTTGAAGCCTGGCAGTGTGTCTGCGATCGTGGGCAGGTCGGGGGCGACCGGGGTCCGGGTGCTGTGGCCGACCGCAATGGCACGCAGGCGGCCGGACTTCACGTGAGGAAGCGCCTGCGGGAATGCGGAGAGCATGAACTGCATCCGGCCGCTCAGGAGGTCGGTCATCGCTGGTCCGCCACCCTTGTAGGCCACGTGCACGGTGCGTATGCCGGCGAGCATGTCGAGCAGGGCGCCGCCGAGGTGATTCGGCGTGCCGGCGCCCGACGAGGCGTAGTTGAGCTTGCCAGGATGCTTCTTCGCATACTCGATGAACTCCTTGACGCTGGTGGCCGGAATCGTCGGGTGCAGGACGAACAGATAAGGCGCGTAGACGGCCAGCCCGATCGGCGCGAAGTCTTTCTGCGGGTCGTACGCCATCTTCGTGCCTAGCGCCGGCGCGACCGACAATCCCGTCGACGTGCCGAGGATGATCGTATAGCCGTCGGGATTGGCGGCGGCAGCCAGTGCGTGACCGATCAGACTGCCTGCCCCGCCCCGGTTGTCGATGACCAGTTGTTGGCCCCACATCTCGGAGAGCCGCTGCCCGATCTCCCGTGCCGTGTAGTCGGTGGAGCCGCCGGGCGGGTAGGGCACGATGAATCGGATCGATCGGGCGGGATAGCTCTGTTCGGCCGCCAGGGCGGCGGGCGCGCCGGTGAGGGCAAGGGCGCTGAGCATGGTGGCGAAAAAGCAGCTGGAACGGCGCATCCGGAATCCTCCTCGTCTGTTTTGGCGGGCATCGCTCTGCGGCGTTGCTCGCGGCCTCGATCGCACCCAGGCGACCCACGCGGGGTGGCGTCCACCGCCGCTACCGGCGATTATGCGCGCTCTGAAGGCGAATGGTTCGCTTGCGCGCGCATGCGGATGAGGGGCATGAGACCGAAGACGCATTGGGCGGCCAGCCCCAGCTGCGAGGCGAGTTCTCGATACGTGTGCAGATGCTCTGCGAGCGTGCGGTCGAAGACGAACACCGAAAGCATGAGTTCCGCGCCAAGCAGCAAGCCGAGGGCGCCGCCTCCCATGGCGAGGCGGGCGACAGGTCTGGGGGGAACGGCGAAGCGGCGGATCAAGTGGCCGCAGACGAGCCACGATGCGATTAGCATGACGGGTAGTTCGAGGAGAACCGCTCCCGTCTGCCCGAGCTGGGGTTTCAGCAGCAGTTCGCGCGGGAAGGCCAACGCAAAGCCGAGCGCGAAGACGATGCCGAAGTAGAGCGCCGCCGCGACGATGATGCGCGGCGTCCGGCCCGTCGCGGATGGACTACGCATGGATACCCCGCGCGGGGGCACCCATGCTCATGCGGGTGGAAGTTGCGCCGGCGTGGTGTGCCGTGTCCGGGTTGCGGCGCGGCGCAGCACTGCGCATGCGACCCCGCGACCGCACGCCTACGACTTGCGCTCTTTGCGCACGAAGCCGCCGAGCTTCTCCTTCCACTCGTCGGAATGCATGCAGCCGACCCAGGCTTCGACGTCGTAGCGCAGGCCCGCGCTCAGACCGACCTCCATGGCCTGGTTCAGCGCGCGCTTGGCCTGGATGACGCCGACCGAGGGATAGGAGGCAATCTTCTTCGCCATCGCCATGGCTTCTTCCATCACTTTGTCAGCGGGGACCACCTTGTTGACCAGTCCGAGCTCCTTGCCTTCCTGCGCAGTCCAGCGCCGCCCGGTGAAGATCAGTTCCCGGGCCACCTGATAGCCGACCAGCCGCGGCAAGCGCTGGCAGGCGCCTCCGCCGGGGAAGAAGCCGTGGCTCACTTCCGGCAGGGAGAAGATCGAGTTCTCGGCGCAGATCGCGATGTCGCACTGGAGCACCATCTCGAAACCGCCTGCCATGCAGTAGCCCTTGATCGCGGCGATGACCGGTTTGGAAATGCTCGACAGCGCGCCGTTCGATTTGCCGGTGAGGTAGTGACGGTCGTAGACCATCTCTTCGGTGGACCGTGCCGAGCGCTCTTTCAGGTCGGCGCCGGTGCAAAACGCCTTGTCGCCCGCGCCGGTGAGAACGATCACCTTCACGTTCTTGTCCATGTCGAGCGCCGGCCACAACTCCAGCAGTTCGAGGCGCATCGCGCGGTTGATCGAGTTGAGCGCCTCGGGGCGGTTGAGCGTGACGAGCGCGACGCCGTCTTCGATGCTGAGCAGATGATTCTTCGCCATGGATGCCGTCCTTGTGATGGGCAATCGCGATTGCCTGGTTGAGATGTTGCAATGATATGCGGGTAAGCATGCCGCCCCGCGAGCCGTTGCACGCGCTCGACCGAGGCGGTCAGCCCGTCGGCTCAGCGCCGAAAAGCGCCAAGATGCGGCGGAAGTATCCTGCGCTGGGGTCGGGGCAGTCAATGCGCGCGCCGAGAAAGGCAAGCGCGCGCGAGCGGCCGGCACGACGGCGCTCTTCGCGTCGAGATGCCGGAGCCGGGAGGCCGCGCGCACCGCTGTGGATGTGGGGTCGGTGCGGACTGCGCGGGGAGGCGAGGGCTATACGGCGTTGGCGATGCAGACGCGGTTGCGCCCTTCGCGCTTGGCGCGGTACAACGCGCAGTCGCCGGCATGCAGCAGTGCTTCGGCATTGACGCCGTGCTCGGGGTAGACCGCGACGCCGAACGACGCGGTCACCGTGCCCAGCGGCTTGTCCTGGTAGCGCAGCGAGAGTCCGTGGATTGCCGCCCGCAGCGCTTCGGCGCGCGCCACGCCCACCTCCAGTCCCGCATCGGGCAGCACGACGACGAGCTCTTCGCCGCCCAGGCGGCATGCCATGTCGCTCTTGCGGATATGCTCCAGAATGAGCTCGGCGAAGGTGCGCAGTACCAGATCGCCGGCATCGTGACCGAACTCGTCGTTGAAGCGCTTGAAGTGATCGATGTCGATCATGATTGCCGCCAACGGGCGGTTCGAGCGCGCTGCCCGGTGCAGTTCCCGTGCGAGCGATTCTTCGAGATAGCGACGGTTGAACAGTCCCGTCAGGGGATCGCGGATCGAAAGGGTGCGCAGCGTCTCGCGCAGTTTGAGATTGGCGAGCGCCGGACCGACGCGGTCGGCCATCGTGCGCAGCCGACGCAGCGTGATCTCGCCTTGCTTGGGATTGTCCCACTCCTCGTGGTAAGCGGCGATTTGCAGCAGGCCCAGCGTCTGGCCCTGGCCGACGATGGGCACGCAGATGCTGCCCGCTGCCGCCTGATCGATATGCGAGCAGCGCAGGCGGCTGCGGTGGGTGACGTGATGGACCTGTCCGCGCCGCAGTGCCCAGCATGCGTCGGGCGCCATCATGGGTTCGCGAGGCGCGTCTTCACCCCAGCATGCGGCATGTTCGAGCGCATCGCGCGAATCGCGAAAGACGAAGAAGTGGCCGGCGGCATCGGGCAGCAGCTTCTGCCCGTACTCGCTGATCGCGGCGAACGACTCGTCGAAGTTGCGGCACGCCTGCAGGATCTCGGCCATTTCGCTGAAGACGTCGCTTTCGTGGTTGAACCACTTCAGATCGTTGACCGTTTCCTTGAGCTCGGCATTGGTCGCATGCAGCACGCTTTCCATCTCGCGTCGCTCCCGGACTTCGCGCTCCAGGGCGGCGTTGGTCGCTTCGAGCTGCACAAGCCGGTCGGTGAGGTCGGACTCCGCTGCTGTCAGCGAGCGCTCGATGCGGTCCAGTTCGGTGACATCGCGGGCGATCGTCAGCTCTGCGCAGAGCCGGCCGTCGCTGTCGAAGAGCGGTGTGTTGGCGATGTCGACCGTCACGATATCGCCGTTCTTGCGCCGGCGCTGCGCGCGGCGTCTGCTGGCCGAACCCGATTGCACGCGCTGCACGACCTCCCGCCATTGGTCGTCGGAGAGATCGGAACCGTGCAGTTGGCGGATCGACTTGCCGAGTGCTTCGTCAGCCGTGTAGCCGTAGAGCGCTTCGGCTTCGCGATTCCAGCAGGTGACGACGGCATCGAGGTTCTTGATCAGAATCGCGGCGCCGGCATGATCCAGCGCTGCGGCGAGCAGATGCGTGTCTGCACCGGCACCGGTCGACCCGCCGACGCGTCGGGCGCTGAGCAGCAGCAGATCGGTTCCGGGTCCGCGAGTCCGCGCGATGCTGATGCAAACGCGTGCTGTGCCGATGCCCGACACGCGAACTTCGACGGTTTGCGCAGGCTGTGTGCCGGGCTCATCGCTAGGTTCGAAACATCGGGTCAGCGAATCCGTCTGGCCGCCGTCCAGCAGGGACGTCAGCGGCACATCGATGAATGCTTCGCTCGGCTTGCCGAAGACTTCGCACCAAGCTTGATTGACCGCCCTGATCGTGCCGTCGACCGCGGCCGCGGCGAGTGGCGCTGGGGCGTCCAGAAGTTGCGCAAGTAGCGTCGGGATCGGCGACGTGTCACTGGCTGAGTTGACGGCGCGCTTGGACGCGCTCGTCTCCGACGTTTGTGTGATTCTGGTGCTGGTCCTGCGCATCCGTGCTCCCTTGGCCAACGTTCGATGCTGCGCCCTCGGGCGCTCCTCCCCGCAATGTCCCGGCGCTCTCGTCCCGCACTGCGACCTTTCCTTCTGTCGCGGCATGCAGCCCGAGATGCGGGATTGGCTACGGCTACGCGCCTGGGTTCTTGAACGCTCCGATGGGTGTTGCGCGTTGGCGCTGCGCGAGATGTCCGACGCGCACAGCGGCGAAACGAAAACTAGGTAGGCGTGCCTCATTTCTGCCTCAAGGGCCTGTTCGGGGAGACGTAACTCCAGTGAGCCCGGCATTGGTGTCGCGCTGCGATGGGCGCAGCCAACGAATCGGTCGGCGTCGAAGCAGAGAAGGATTGGAAACTCGATGGCAAAGTTAGGTATTCGTGGACGCATCTTCCTGATCGCAGGGTCGGGTACGGCAACATTGCTGCTCGTTGCCGTGGCCTCCCTGCTGGGCCTGTGGAGTGCCATCGTGTCCTTCGAGCAGGAAGCGCAGCGCTCGGTGCACGACGAGCGCGGCCTGCACCGACTGGAAGTCTCCTTCAAGGAGCAAGTGCAGGCATGGAACAACGTGCTGTTGCGTGGCCGGGATGCGCAGCAGGTGGAACGATATTGGAGCGACTTCGAACAGGCCGAAAGAACGGTGAGGGAACATACGCAGCGCCTGGCCGGGACAGCCTCCAACCCCGAGGCGCGCAAGCTGCTGGCCGAGTTCCTGGTCATGCACGCAGACGTCGGACGCGCGTATCGTGCGGCCCTCGCCGCGCTCAAGAGCGGCGACACCGAGAACAACGCCGGCGAACAGCGGGTCGCTGTCGTCGATCGAGCGCCCTTGCAATTGTTGGTCAAGGCGGCCGACATGTTGTCGGCCGACGCCAACGCGGCGTTCGCAGACAGCAAGGCTAAAGCCGTGAACACGCTATGGGCCGCCCTGGCGGGTGCGGCCCTCGTCATCTCGGCCGCTCTGGCGATTCTCTGGTGGCTGGTCGAGAAAACGATCATGCAACCGATCCGGCTCGCGGTGGACAGCGCCGAGGAAATCGCCCAAGGCAATCTTTCCAAGCGCATCGAAGTCGTCGGCGGGGGTGAGTCGCAGCAGCTGTTGGCTGCGTTGGCGAGCATGCAGGCAAGCTTGCGCTCGATGATTTGCGAGGCGAGCCAGATGGCCGCTGCCGTTGCGGAGGCCGCCTCGGGGCTCGCCCGAAGCTCCGAGCAGATCAGTCGCGGTTCGCAAGCGCAGACCGAGGAGTCCAGCGCCGCGGCGGCAGCCGTCGAAGAGATCACAGTCACCATCGGTCAGGTTGCCGACAGTGCCGAGAGCGCCACGCGTCTCGCGCAGTCGGCGTCGGCGGCAGCGCAGGACGGCAAGTCGCGCGTCGAGCGCGTGTCCGAGGATATCAATGCGGCCGCTTCGACCAGCCGCAGTTCGGCGCAGCTCGTCGGACGATTGACCGAGCGAACCGATCAGATCGGCTCGATCGTCGGCGTGATCCGCGATGTCGCCGACCAGACCAACCTGCTCGCACTCAATGCTGCGATCGAAGCGGCCCGGGCGGGCGAACAGGGCCGCGGCTTTGCCGTGGTCGCCGACGAGGTCCGCAAGCTCGCCGAGCGCACCGCCAAGGCGACTGCCGAAATCGTCGACATGATCGAATCGATTCGTGTCGGCACGGGCGACGTCGTCGCCACCATGAGCGACAGCGCGCAAAAGGTCGACGAGAGCGTGCAAAGCGCCGCACAGGCGGCATGCGTGCTGGAAGATATCGATCGGCAGGCGCGGGCCGCACGGGATGGGGTGGACTCGATCGCGCACCTGAGCCGTGAGCAGAAGCTGGCCACCGAGCGCATCGCGCAAAACGTCGAGCGCATCGCACGCATGGTCGAGGCCAATTCCCATGCCTCGGAGGAGGCGAACGCCGCGGCGCACGAGCTGTCGCAGCGCGCGAGATCGCTGCAACAGACGGTGAACCACTTCCGGCTATAGCAGCGGGTTGCTCGATCGAGCTCGAGCACTCGCGCTCGGCAGCCAGCCCCTTGCTCCACGACGCGCAGGCCCCGAGCGCAATCCTGTTCGCGGGCCACCGCTTGTGGTTCGACATGCGGCGCCCCGCCGCTGCGGGCGAACACGCTTTCCTACGCGGTCGTCCTTGCGCCGCCTCCTGGAGCTCTCCGCGTTTTCTATGGCACACTCGACCGTGAGGAGGAAACCATGGAGGCGGTCATGAATTCGATGCGTGCACTGGCGCGCGGCGTTGTCGCTGCGATGCTCGCTGGGGTGGCTGTGGGTGCGGTTGCGCAGAATTATCCGAACCGGCCGGTGCGCATGGTGGTGCCGTTTCCGCCCGGCGGCGCCGTCGACACGATCACTCGCGTCGTGGCGCCTGCGCTGTCGGAGCGACTCGGTCAGCCCCTGGTGATCGACAATCGCGGTGGCGCGAATGCCATCATCGGGACCGACATCGTCGCCAAGGCGGCGCCCGACGGCTACACGTTCCTGATGGTGCCTGCCGGGCATGCGATCACGCCGACCGTAACGCGCAAGCTGCCGTACGACACGCTGAAGGATCTGGCCGCTGTCGGCCTGGTCGGCAATGGCGCGTACGTTCTGGTCGTCAATCCCGGATTGCCGGTCAAGACCATCGGCGAGTTCATCGCCTACGCCAAAACGCGCCCGGGCAAGCTCAACTATGCCGCCACGGGTTATGGCAATGCGACGCATCTGGCGGGCGAACTGTTCAAGGTGCTGACCGGGGTCGACATGGTGTACATCCTCTACAAGGGCGGCGGTCCGGCGCTCACCGATGTCATCAGCGGTCAGGTGGCGGGATTCTTCGCCGGCGTGGCTTCCTCGGCGGGCCACATCAAGTCAGGCAAGGTGCGGGCTCTGGGTGTCACGACGGCACGACGCTCGGGCGCGCTGCCCGATGTGCCGACGATCGCAGAGGCGGGCGTCCCGGGTTACGAGGTCGACGGCTGGTACGGTGTGCTGGCGCCGGCCAAGACGCCGGCGGCGATCATCCAGCGCGTGAACGCGGAGATCAATGCGGTGGTTGCCACCGATGACGCCAAGCAGAGACTGATGATGGTCGGCCTGCAGGCCCGGGGATCGACCCCGGCCGAGTTTCACCAGATGATCGTCAACGACATCGATCGCTGGGTGGGCGTAGTCAAGAAAGCCAAGCTCGAGGTGCAGTAGCCTCCAGTTGCCGTCGTTCCGGGCATCGAGCCGCGCCGTGATCCACCGCGGCGCGGGCGGCGGCTGTTCTGCCGCCGGGGCCCGTGTCCCGTGATGAAGTCATGCCATGCCGTCAGGATGCAGCCGGCACCGGTCGACCGCGCCCGTGCCGTGCTGGCGCGAAGCTTGCGTGGACAGGCCGCTGCAACCGCAATCGGACTGGCACGGCCGCCCCAAACGCTGTAATGTCGTGTCGTCCTCATTCCTCACGATTCAGGAGCATGTCATGAACAGACTCATCCTCGCAGTCTCCGTTGCGACTGCTTTGTTTGCTGGAACCGCCATGGCGCAGGAGCTGACCGGTACCCTGAAGAAGATCAAGGACAGCGGCAAGATCGTGATGGGGGTGCGCGATTCGTCCTCGCCGCTCTCGTATACGCTGGGCGGGGGCAAGTACACCGGGTTTCACGTCGAGGTGTGCGAGAAGGCGATCGAGAACATCAAGAGCCAGCTGAAGCTGCCCAAGCTCGATGTGCAATACATGGCCGTAACATCGCAGAACCGCATTCCCCTGACCGAGAACGGCACCGTGGATATCGAATGCGGCTCGACCACCAACAACACTGCACGGCAGAAACAAGTTGCGTTTGCCGTCACCACCTACATCACCGAAGTGCGCACGGCCGTGAAGGCCAACTCCGGCATCACCTCGATCTCGCAGTTGAAGGGGCGCAGCATTGCGACCACCACGGGCACTACATCGGTGCAGCACTTGCGCAAGCATGAGCGGGCCAAGGGCATCGACTTCAAGGAGATCTTCGGCAAGGACCATGCCGATTCCTTTCTGCTGCTGGAGTCGGGGCGTGCGGAAGCCTTCGTCATGGACGACAACATCCTGGCGGGGCTGATCGCGACAGCGAAGACGCCTGCCGACTTCAAGATCGTCGGCGAGGTGCTCTCGATCGAGCCGATCGCGATCATGATGCGCAAGGACGATGCGCCGTTCAAGAAAGCGATCGACGACACGATCCGCGCCATGGTGAAGAGCGGCGAATTCGAAAAGCTCTACAACAAGTGGTTCATGTCGCCGATCCCGCCGCGCAACACCAGCGTCAATCTGCCGATGGGTGCGACGCTCAAGGCCGCGATCGCCAATCTGAACGACAAGCCGATGGAAGAGTACAACAAGTAAGCCAGCCTCGCGGCGAGCCGGGAAGCGTCATCCGCCTGCAGGAGGTATCTTGAACTACCGCTGGGAGTGGGAGGTCTTTCTCCGCGATACCGGCGGGGGGCAGACCTACCTGGAGTGGATGATGTCGGCCTGGGGCTGGACGCTCTCGGTCGCCGTCTGCGCATGGGTGGTGGCGCTGCTGGTCGGTGTGGTGGTCGGCACGCTGCGCACGCTGCCCTCGCGCGGCTGGGTCCTCGCCGGCAACGCCTGGGTCGAACTCTTTCGCAACATTCCTCTGCTGGTCCAGATCTTCCTCTGGTATCACGTCGTGCCCGCGATGGTGCCGGCCTTGAAGTCGGCGCCGTCGTTCCTGCTGGTCGTGTTCGCGCTCGGGTTCTTCACCTCGGCGCGCGTCGCCGAGCAGGTGAGGGCGGGCATCCAATCCTTGCCCAGCGGGCAGCGCATGGCGGGCCTCGCGATGGGACTCACGCTCGCGCAGACCTACCGCTACGTCATGCTGCCGATGGCGTTTCGCATCGTGATCCCGCCGCTCACCTCGGAGGCGATGAACGTCATCAAGAATTCCTCCGTGGCCTTCGCCGTGAGCATCTCCGAACTGACGCTCTTCGCGCTGCAGGCGCAGGAAGAAACCTCGCGCGGGATCGAGGTGTATCTCGCCGTCACCACGCTGTACATGGTGTCGGCGTTCGGGGTGAATCGCTTGATGGCCTGGATCGAGCGGCGGGTGCGGGTGCCGGGCTTCGCGGGGGCGGCGCGCTGATGCTCGATCTCGACCTCACCTTCTTCAGCGCCGATCTGTTCGAGAAGTTCATTCTCCAGGGGCTGATCTTCAGCGTGCAGTTGACGCTCGTCGCCATGGTAGGCGGTATCGTGTTCGGCACCGTGCTCGCCATGATGCGCCTCTCCGGCAAGCCTTGGCTCGCGATCCCGGCGACGGCCTACGTGAACGGGATGCGTTCCATCCCGCTGGTGATGGTGATCCTCTGGTTCTTCCTGCTGATCCCCTTCATGATCGGTCGGCCGATCGGGGCGGAGCTTTCGGCCTTCATCACCTTCACCGCGTTCGAGGCCGCTTATTTCTCGGAGATCATGCGGGCGGGCATTCAGTCAGTGTCGCGCGGACAAGTCCACGCCGGGCAGGCGATGGGGCTCACCTATGCGCAGAACATGCGCTTCATCATCCTGCCGCAGGCCTTTCGCAATATGCTGCCGGTGCTGCTCACGCAGACGATCATCCTGTTTCAGGATACGTCGCTCGTCTATGCGATCGGCGCCTACGATCTGCTCAAAGGTTTCGAGATTTCGGGCAAGAATTTCAACCGGCCCATCGAGGCCTACCTGCTCGCGGCCGTGTCCTATTTCGTCATCTGCTATTCGCTCTCGTACATGGTGAAACGACTGCAAAGCAGGATTGCCATCATTCGCTGAAAGATCCGTCCATGGCCGCCATGATCGACATTCGCAACATCAGCAAGTGGTACGGCAGCTTTCAGGTGCTGACCGACTGCACCACCTCCATCGCCAAAGGCGAGGTCGTGGTCGTGTGCGGGCCGTCCGGCTCGGGCAAGTCGACGCTCATCAAGTGCGTGAATGCGCTCGAGCCTTTTCAGCAAGGCGAGATCGTGGTCGACGGCATCGCCGTCGGTGCAGTCAGCACCGATCTGCCCAAGCTGCGTTCGCGCGTCGGCATGGTGTTCCAGCACTTCGAGCTTTTCCCGCATCTGTCCGTGACGGAGAACCTCACGCTCGGCCAGGTCAAGGTGCTCGGCCGCACGCCCGACGAGGCGCGCGAACGCGGCATGAAGTATCTCGATCGCGTCGGCCTCATCGCCCACAAGGACAAGTTCCCGGGGCAGTTGTCCGGCGGACAGCAGCAGCGCGTGGCCATCGCTCGCGCGCTGTCGATGGACCCGATCGCGATGCTCTTCGACGAGCCGACCTCCGCGCTCGATCCCGAGATGGTGGGCGAGGTGCTCGATGTCATGGTCGGGCTCGCCAAGGAGGGCATGACGATGATGGTCGTGACGCACGAGATGGGCTTCGCGAAGAGCGTTTCGAATCGCGTCGTCTTCATGGACGAAGGCCGCATCGTGGAAGATTGCGCGACCGGCGAGTTCTTCGGCAACCCCGAGGCCCGCAACGAGCGGGCGCGCTATTTCCTCTCCAAGATCCTGCAGCACTGAGCCCGGCCGCGCAATCTGCCGCCGGGGGTTTGCGCGTACAATCCAACGAAATGCGTGTTTCGAGCGTGGCTGGAGGAGGCCGTCGAGGCGCCTTCCATCGCTGCTCGCCCGCCATCGTTTGGCTCAACCCACGGGAGAGATGCAATGCGAATGAATCGAGTGAAGAAGCTTTGGCGCGAAGGCAAGCCGGCGGTCGGCGGGTGGCTCTCCATACCGCATTGCCTGCCCGCTGAAGTGATGGCGCACACCGGGCTCGACTGGCTGTGCGTCGACATGCAGCACGGCTGCATCGATTATTCGGATGCCGTGCCCATGCTGACGGCAATCTCCACGACCGACGTCACCCCGCTGGTGCGCGTGCCGTGGAACGAGCCTTCGATGATCATGAAGGTGCTCGATGCCGGGGCCTATGGCGTGATCGTGCCGATGGTGAGCAATCGTGCCGAAGCCGAGCGGGCGGTGGCCGCCTGCCGCTATCCCCCCAAGGGCATGCGCAGCAACGGGCCGAACCGCGTGTTGCTCTATGCCGGAGCAGACTACCAGAAGCACGCCAACGACGAAGTCATCTGCGCGGCCATGGTCGAAACCGCCGAAGGCATCGAGAAACTGGAAGAGATCGCGTCCACCCCGGGTCTGGATGCGATCTACATCGGCCCGACGGATCTCGCGCTGGCCCTGGGGCTGCCGCCGGTGATGGACAACGACGAGCCCAAGCATATCGCCACCGTGAACAAGATCCTGGAAACGTGTAAACGGCACGGGATCATCGCGGGGATGCACACCGCGAGCGCGAAGTACTCCCAGCGCTACCTCGACCAGGGCTTCCAGATGGTGATGCTGACGACCGATCGCGGCGCGATGGCGAGCCACGTGAAGGCCGATGTGGCCAAGCTCACCGGCTGGACGCCGATGAAGCCTGTGGCGCCCCAGGGCTCCGGCGGGTACTAGCGTCTCAGGCCGTTCGTGCCTGACAGGGACAGCCTCGGCGGCTGTCCCTTTTTCTTGGTGCGCCCGGCAGGGCGCATTCACTTGGAGGTGGAAGTCCTCTACTCACTCGGCAAGGAGAAGAGTTAGCCGAACGGCAAGGGTGTCGCGGGCGACTGCGAATCTGAAGGAAGCTG
>JALHQN010000005.1 GCA_022841915.1 Burkholderiales bacterium
CACATTGCGCCGCAGGCGCCATGTGACGTCGCAGGCATAACTGCAGCACCCAGCACAAGGCCGTGGCGGACTACGAGCTGCCGCTGCGTCGCCACATGGAACGGGCGACGCTCAAAGGCAGCGTTCCGCACTGAGGCCGGTGGGGTGCGAAAGTTACGGGCAGTGCTCCGGATCGAGGCTCAGGCAGGTCGTCGCTCGTACCACCGGGACATCGCTTCCATCGCGAGCCAGGATGCACAGGCTGCGATCGTCAGAACTACCTGGGCGGTGAACCAGTTCCAGTGCTCGATCAGCAGCGCGAACACCGTGGGTGCCGCGGCATTCACGATCAGTACGGGCGTGGCCAGGAGGCCGAGCACGGCGCCGTATCCGTTCGACCCGAACAAAGCCAGGGGCAGGGCGCCGCGAACGATCGTGATCACCCCTTGCGATGCGCCCATGAGCAGGGTGAACGCGAGCAGCGCCATGAGATTGCCTTGCGCCACGAGCAGCAAGGCGAACGACAAGGGCAGCACGCCGATGGCGATGCGCGCGATGGTGATGGCCCGCAGATGGCGTCCGAAAACGATCTCGACGACGCGACCGGCGAATTGAGCGAACCCCTTGAGCGAGGCCACCCACACCGCTGCTGCGGTGGCGAGCCCGGCGGCCTCGAGCAGAGGGACGAGTTGAACGGTGACGATGCCGAACACGAAGCCGTTGAGCGACATGACGCCGGCGAACAGAATCATCGCGATCGTGCGTGCCCGCCCGGTAAGCGGTTTGCCCTCGGATGCGCGACCCTCGGCTTTCATCGATGGGCTCGCGTCCGCGGATTCGCGGCGGGCGAGGCCCAGCCAGATGAGCGGCAAGCAAACGACGAGGTTGATCGCCGCGAACAGCAGCAGCGTAGTGCGCCAGCCCACAGCCTGATCGAGGAAGTGGCCGACGACCCAGAAGACGCTCGATGCGAACGCACCGAACAGCGTGAGATACGAAATGGCCGCACGGCCGCGCGAAGGCACCACCTGCACGAGGGCTGCGAAGGCGGCGTCGTAGAGCGTCATGCGCATGCCGACACCGAGCACGATCCAGGCACCGAGGTAAGTCGCTTGCGCTTGTGCGCCGGCCAAGGCGGCCAAGCCTGCGGACACGAGCAAGGTGCCGCCGGCCATGATCCGCCGCGCACCCCAGGCGTCGATCGCGCGCCCAGTCCAGGCGGAGACCGCGCCCATGGTGAGTACGGCGAGCGTAAAGCCGAAGTAGACGAAGCCTCCGCTCCAGCCCGTGTCTCGCTGGATGGGGGTCGCGAGCACACCCAGGCAGTAGAAGCTCGTACCCCAGGCCGTGATCTGGGCGATGCCGAGCGCGCAGACCGCGAATGCAAGGGGATCGTGCGACGATTCGGCTCGGAACCAGGGCATAGGGCGCATCGGTGCGGCTGCTCGAGCGGTGTCGCAAAAAAGTTTTGAGTGGATGGATCGTAGCATGGGTCTTCGGCTGTATACCTACTCCGGATACACTTGCGGCTCACTCAGCCAGGAGGCCCCTATGACCGAGCATGCGGTTGCAGACGAAGTGCGTGGCGTGACGCAGATCGAGATCGATCAGCGGGTCTACGATCTCTACGACGAGTATTGCCATGGCCGTATCGACCGGCGCGAGTTTCTTCTGCGGGCAGCGGCGGTGACCGCCGGCGGGCTGGCGATGGCTCAGGCCTTGTTTCCCCGGTATGCGCAGGCAGCCATGGTTTCGTTCACCGACCAGCGCATCAAGGCGCAGTACGTCACTTATCCGTCCCCGGGCGGAACCTCCGGCCAGATGCGCGGGTATCTGGTGCAACCCGCCGGGCAGGGGCCTTTCCCCGCAGTGCTCGTGATTCACGAGAACCGTGGCTTGAACCCCTATATCGAGGACGTGGCGCGTCGTGCGGCCGTCGACGGGTTTCTTGCGCTCGCGCCCGATGGGCTCTTCCCCGTGGGCGGTTATCCCGGCAACGACGACGACGGGCGCAAACTGCAGGCGGGTCTGGATCAGGCGAAGCTGCGCACCGACATGCTCAACAGCGCCCGCTACGTCAAGGCGCATGCGCTCTCGACCGGCAAACTCGGCGTGACCGGTTTTTGCTGGGGCGGAGGGACGACCAACTACCTCGCCGCGGAGATGGGTGCGGACATGCATGCGGGCGTGCCCTTCTACGGGGCCTCGGCCGCGACCGAAAGCGTGCCCAGGATCAAGTCGCCGCTGCAAATCCACTACGCCGACAACGACAAGCGCATCAACGACATGTGGCCGGCGTTCGAAACCGCGCTGAAGGCGGCCAAGGTGCCGCACGAGATGCACATGTATCCAGATACCCAGCACGGCTTCCACAACAACTCCACGCCCCGCTACAACGAGGCGGCGGCCAAGCTCGCTTGGGATCGCACCATCGCGTTCTTCAAGAAGCACCTGGCCTGATGCGGGCGACGGGCGCAGTCGGGTCGTGACGCCGCCGGATCCCGCTGCGCACGGATTGCAGGCGCTGTCACTCGGATTCCCCCTGGCGGGCAGGCTAGACAGCATTCTGCTGCGGCCGAAGCGCGGCGTGCCGATGCTCGCAGTGGCATCGGTGGCCGCCATCGAGGGGTTCGGCTTGGCGGGTGATCGCACCGCGCAGCGCCCGAGTGCTCGCGCTGGCGGCAAGCGTCAGGTCACGCTTATCCAGCGCGAGCATCTGCCCGTCATCGCGAGCCTGCTCGGGCACGGGCAGGTCGATCCTGCGCTGCTCAGGCGCAATCTCGTCGTGTCAGGGATCAATCTGCTCGCGGCGAAAAGTCTGTTTCGCGATCGGCCGCTCGTATTGCAGATCGGAGCGGATGTCGAACTCGAGGTCACCGGGCCTTGCGAGCCGTGTTCCCGGATGGAACTGGCACTCGGGGTGGGCGGTTACAACGCGCTGCGAGGTCACGGCGGCGTCACGGCGCGCGTCCTCAAGGGCGGCTCGATCAACTTGGGCGATGCCGTGACGTGCGTGGCTCGAAGCGTCTGACTTGAGGCCTTTGCCGAAATTCGACTCGCCGGTGAAGCGAGGCGATTTCCTTCGACTGTGGACCGTCGGCTGTTCGGCCTTCGTCGTCCGCTGGCTCGAGATGCTGGCGGTCGGTCTGTACGCCTACCAGATCACTTCGTCGGCCTTCGTGGTGGCGATGCTCAGCATGCTGCGCGTGTTGCCGATGAGTCTCTTCGGCGCGTTCCTCGGCGCAGTGGCCGACCGCGTCGAGCGGCGCACCGCGTTGATCGGGATGGTGGGTCTCTCGATGGCCGGGACCGGGTCGCTGGCAGTCCTGGCCAGCCTCGATGTGCTCCAAGTTTGGCATCTGGCCGTGGCGAGCTTCGTCAACGGCGTCTGCTGGGCGGCGGACAATCCCGTGCGTCGCATGATGATCGGCGACGTGGTCGGGCCTGAAGGCATGAGCAAGGCGATGGCCATCGACGCCGGCACCAATAATGCGAGCCGGGTGCTGGGCCCCACGCTGAGCGGATTGCTGCTGGGGCAGTTCGGTATCGCGAGTGTGTTCTGGTTGGGCGTGGTGTTCTATGTGCCGAGCTTGTGGGCGGCGCTCACGGTCAAGGTGCGCAGCCGGCCTGCTGCGAAGCACGCGATGCCCATGCTGGGCAGCATCGCGCAGGGGCTGATGTGGCTGCGCGGCGACCGGCGCATGATCGGCGTCTTTCTGATCACGATCTATTTCAATGTCTTCGGTTGGCCCTTCGTCAGCATGATTCCGGTCATCGGCACGGACTACCTGCGGCTCGATCCGCAGGGCGTGGGCCTACTGGCAAGCGCGGAGGGCATCGGTGGGCTGGTCGGAGCGCTGCTGGTCGGGTCCCTGGTGCCCGCGCGCTGGTACGGGCGTGTCTATGCCGCTGCGGTCGGCGCCTATCTGGTCATGCTGATCGTCTTTGCGCTTGCGCCCAACGGCCTGCTCGCCGGCCTGTCCCTGCTTTGCACGGGGGCGCTCGGCACCTGCTTCGGGGTCATGCAGGCGACCTTGGTGTATCGCTACACGCCGATCGAGATGCGCGCCCGCCTGCTCGGTGTGCTGGCGGTGTGCATAGGCACGAGTCCGATCGGCTTCTTCTATCTCGGCTATCTGGCCGAGGCCTTCGGGCCCCGCAATGCGACGGTCGCGCTCGGTGCGCAGGGCTTGCTGGCGATGCTCGTCACTTACCGATGGTGGCGCACGGCGCTGCGCATTTGATGGGTGCCCATGGGCCCTTGCGTGCGCTGCAACGCGACGACGCGTTGGACAGCGCCGCTGCGAGCGGCCAGAATCGGCGATCAGGATCAACGCTCAGGAGGAGCACCCGTGACACTCGCGAACCAACTTGCAGAGCGCATCGTGGCGATGCGCTACGAGGATCTTCCCCCGCAGGCCGTGCATTGGGCCAAGGTATCGATCGTCGACACGATCGGCTGCGCGCTCGCCGCGGTCGATGAAGACGCCCCGCGCATCGCCGAGCGCGTGTTGACCGGCGGCGTCAGCGTCGGCCCCAGCCTGGTATGGGGCAGCACGCGTCGGGTGCCGGTGCTCGATGCCGCGGTGATCAACGGCACGGCTGCGCATGCGCTCGATTACGACGACTGCAACAACTCGCTCGCCGGGCACCCCTCGATCGCGATGCTGCCGGGCATCGTCGCTCTGGGAGAATCTCTCGGTTCGTCGGGACGCGATGTCGTGCTCGCTTTCGTGACGGGTTGGGAAGCGCAGGCGCGGATCGCGCATGCCGTCAATGTCCATCACTACGAAAAGGGCTGGCACCCGACCGCGACCCTCGGCGTATTCGGCGGCACGGCGGGTGCGGCGCGATTGTTGGGATTGAATGCGGCACAGACGGCCAAGGCGCTGGCCATCGCGGTATCGCTATCGGCAGGCGTCAAGGCGAACTTCGGCACGATGACCAAGCCACTGCATGCCGGTCAGTCGACTCGTCATGGGGCGTATGCGGCTTTGCTCGCCAAGGAAGGCTTCACTGCCGGGCTCGATGCCTTCGAGCACAAGCAGGGGTTTTTCGAGGTGTTCAACGGGGCCGGCAACTACGATGCGCAGAAGGTCATGCCGCACTGGGCCGATCCGCTCGACATCCTCGCGCCCGGCGTGGGCTTGAAGCAGTATCCGTGCTGCGCCAGCACCCACTCGGCCATCGACGCGATGCTGGTGCTGCGAGAGCAGCACGGGTTGACGCCCGAGAACGTGGCCAGGATCGAGTCGGTGACGCATGCGCGTGCGCTGGCGCACACCAATCGTCCCGATCCGCAGAGTACCCTGGATGCGAAGTTCAGCGTCCAGTACTGCGTGGCCCGGGCGCTGCTGCACGGCGAGGTCACCTTCGCCCACTTCGAGGGCGAAGCAATCCGGGATGCCCGGGTTCGCTCGCTGCTCGATCGGATCGAGGCGCGCCCGCACACCTTCCAGCCCAAGGGCATGGACGAACACTACGAGTGCCACTTGTACGTCACCACCACCGACGGCCGCAAGCTCACGGCCAAGGTGGAGCAGCCCCTGCGCGGCCCGTGCAACCTCGCACCCCCGGATCGGCTCGAATCGAAGTTCAGGGATTGCGCTGCTCGAGCGCTGCGTGCCGGTGCGGTCGAGCCGCTCTATGCGGCGATCGGCAGGCTGGAGAGTTTCGGCGACGTGCGCGAAGTCACGGGGATGATGGCGCAGGCGGTAAAGCCTTAAGCGAAGAAGCTTGCGGAAAGAGGTTGGCCGCCCCCCTCGAGGCTCGAGGGGGGCGGCCTGACGCAGCAGCGAGGAGGGCTGGCCGATGCCGGACGCTACTGCTTCTGCATCCCCGCCTCGCGGGCCACCTTGGCCCACTTGTCGATGTCTTGCGGGATCATCGTCTTCATTTCCGCGGGCGTGCGAACGATGATCTCGGCGCCCTCGGCGGCAAAGCGCTTGGCGGTTTCCGGCAGCCGTTGAACCGCAATGATCTCGTTGCTCATGCGGTTGAGGATCGCTGCAGGCGTGCCGGCAGGCACGGCCCATCCCCACCAGATGGAGGCGTCGTATCCGGACACCCCGGCCTCGGCCAAGGTGGGCAGGTCGGGCAGGGCGGCCGCGCGTTTGGTGCTTCCGGTGGCGAGGGCGCGCAGTCGACCTGCGCGCAGCTGCGGCCCGACGGTGACGATGGTGCCCACGGCCAGATGCGCTTGCCCGCTGATGACATCCACGATCGCGGGCGCGCCGCCCTTGTAGAGCACGATCTCCGCGTCGATCCCGGCGCGACTGCGGAACATGGCCGAGACGAAGTGCATGAATCCGCCTGCCGAGGCGATGGTGAGATAGTTCGGCTTCGATTTGCCCAAGGCGACCAGTTCCTGGATCGACTTCACCGGCAGGGAGGCCGATACGCATACCACGACCGGTGCTGATCCGAGCATGCCGATCCAGTCGAAATCCTTCGCCGGATCGTAGGGCAGTTTGCGGATCGCGGGGTTCATCGTGAAAGCGGCCGACGCCATCAGCAGGTTGTATCCGTCGGGGGTCGACTTGGCGACCATGTCGGTGGCGATCACGCCGTCCGCCCCGGGGCGGTTGTCCACCACGATCTGACGCCCGATGCGCTCGCCGATCTGTCCGGCGAAATACCGCGCCATGATGTCGTTGCTGCCGCCGGGGGCTTGTGGGACGAGCACGCGAATGGGTTTGGTGGGATAGGTCGACGCATCGGCGGCGTTGGTATGTTGCGGTGCGGCGAACGCGAGCGGCAGAGCGGCCAGGACCAGCGCGCGAGTCGTGGGTGTCGACGTCATGATTGCTTCTCCTCCGGCTTTTGTTGATACCACATTGTGGCTTTGTCGCGCGGTGAGACTACACCGAAGGCGTACGGTCGACAACGCGAGCGGCCCGGAATCCGGCACCGGCATTTGTGAATCTGCCGCCCGTAGGGCGCGCGGCATATGCTATCTTTGCACTGCCGTCCCGCAGGAATGCGGGGCCAAGATGCGGCAGGCGACGGGAATGTTCCCGCAGCGATCCGGTCCATTCGAATCGGGCCAGCGCTGACGTCTCGAAGCGCGTGCCGCATAGTCCAGTATGTGAATTCACCCAAGGAGCCCACTATGGCCGGCTATCCCAAGATTGTTCATACCGAAGAAGGTATGCGTGAAGGCATGCAGATCGAAAGCGCCGATATTCCCGTCGACGACAAGGTCGCACTGCTCAATGCACTGTCCGAGACAGGCTTGAAGGACATCGCCGTGGGCTCGTTCGTGAGCCCGAAGTACACGCCGCAGATGGCGAAGATGGACGAGATCATGGCCAAGTTCACGCCCAAGCCCGGCGTGAAGTACAGCTATACCGCCCTCAATGACAAAGGCATCGAGCGCGCCAAGGCCTACACCCCGCCGTTGAGCCCGAAGGCGAGCGAGTTCGCCACCAGCTGCGACATGTGCGACACCTTCGCTCAGCGCAACACCAATCGTACCCAGGAGCAGCAGATCGCCACTTGGCCGGCGAAGATCGCCAAGGCCAAGGCCGCCGGCGCCGAGGGCGGCTTGTCCATCAGCAACGCCTGGGGTTCCAACTGGGTGGGTCGGGTCACGACCGAGCAGCTGATGAAGATGCTCAGCCGCATGTACAACATGTGGGAAGAGGCCGGCATCGAGGTCACTCGCGTCGGCCTGGCCGATGCCAATGGCTGGTGCATGCCGCACGAAGTCGAGGCGAGCGTCGTCGAGATCAAGCGCCGCTGGCCGTCGATCAAGACCTTCAATCTGCATCTGCACAACACCCGCGGCACGGGGCTTGCCTCGATCTACGCCGCGATGAAGGTCATGGATAGCACCGACACGCTGAGCCTGCAATCGGCGATCGGCGGCATGGCCGGCTGCCCGTATTGCGGCAACGGTCGCGCGGCCAGCATGATCGCCACCGAAGACCTGATGCACATGTTCGAAGAGATGGGCATCGATACCGGCGTCGATCTGTACAAGCTGGTCGAGTGCGTGTGGCTCGCCGAAAAGGTCGTGGGCCACCAGCTCTACGGCTTCGTCTCCAAGGCCGGTCCGCGTCCGCACTTCGACAAGCTCTACGCGATGGACATGCCTCACATCGAGACCATGGAGCAGGCGAAGCACTTCATCTATGGCAAGAAAGCGTACGAAGGCGCGATGACGCCTTGGGCCAAGCCCATCACCAGCTGGCAGCGTTCCGAGGCGCCCGTCGCCGCGCCGCCCGCCGGCGTGTTCGAGCTGCCGAAGAAAGCAGCGAGCTGAAGCAGCGCTTTTGACGCAGGCGATCGGGGACAGGCTTTCGGGCCTGTCCCCGATTTCTTCATCAGCCCCAGGAGCCGCACCATGTTTAATAGTCCCAAGATCATCCATACCGAAGAATCCATGCGCGAAGGGATGCAGATCGAAAGCGCCGATATCCCGGTCGCCGACAAGATCGCGCTGCTCAATGCACTGTCCGAAACCGGCCTGAAAGACATCGCCGTGGGCTCGTTCGTGAGCCCGAAGTACACGCCGCAGATGGCCAAGATGGACGAAATCATGGCCGGCTTCACGCCCAAAGCCGGCGTGAAGTACAGCTACACGGCGCTCAACGAGAAGGGGATCGAGCGCGCCAAGGCCTATACGCCGCCCTTGAGCCCCAAGGCGCACGAGCATTCGACGCGCGTCGACATGTGCGACACCTTCGCCCAGCGCAACACCAATCGCACGCAAGCCCAGCAGATGGCCACCTGGCCCAAGCAGATCGAGAAGGCCAAGGCGAGCAACGCCAAGTCGGGCGGCATGTCGATCAGCAATGCCTTCGGCTCGAACTGGGTCGGTCGGGTCACGACCGAGCAGCTGATGAGCATGTACAGCAAGATGTACAACCAGTGGGAAGCCGCGGGCATTCCCGTCACCAAGATCGGCATGTCGGATGCGAACGGCTGGTGCATGCCGCACGAGGTCGAGGCAGCGATCGTCGAGATCAAGCGCCGCTGGCCCTCGATCAAGGATTTCAATCTGCACCTGCACAACACCCGCGGTACCGGGCTCGCCTGCATCTACGCGGCGATGAAGCTGCTCGACAGCACCGACACCTTGCGCATCCAGACGGCGATCGGCGGCATGGCCGGCTGCCCGTATTGCGGCAACGGCCGCGCGGCCAGCATGATCGCCACCGAAGACTTGATGCACATGCTCGAAGAGATGGGCATCGACACCGGCGTGGATCTCTACAAGCTGGTGGAGTGCGTCTGGCTGGCCGAGAAGGTCGTTGGGCACGGGCTCTACGGTTTCGTCTCCAAGGCCGGTCCGCGTCCGCACTTCGACAAGCTCTATGCGATGGACATGCCGCATATCGAGACCATGGAGCAGGCCAAGCACTTCATCTACGGCAAGAAGGCTCACGAGGGCGCGATGACGCCTTGGGCCAAGCCCATCACCAGCTGGCAGCGTTCCGAGGCGCCCGTGCCGCCGCCGCCCGCCGGCGTCGTGGAGTTGCCGAAGAAGGCGACGGGGGGATGATGAATGCAGCGCAGTCGGGAAAGCAGAAACTTCCCCTGGATGGGGTTCGCGTTCTCGAACTGAGCCATATCGTCGCCGGGCCGAGCGGGGGCATGATCCTCGCCGACCTCGGCGCCGATGTGATCAAGATCGAGCATCCGGACAGCGGCGACACCAGTCGCGGCAGCGGCAACAACGGCGCGACTTTCTTCACCTACAACCGCAACAAGAAGTACCTCGCGCTCGACCTTCGCCAGGCCAAGGGCAAGGCGATCTTCGAGCGGCTGGTGAAGAATGCCGATGTCGTGTTCAACAACTTCGCGCCCGGTGCGCTCGATCGGCTCGGGCTCGGCTACGAGTGGGGCAAGCAGGTCAATCCTCGCATCATCTACTGCGCGGTGAAGGGCTTTCTGCCGGGGCCGTTCGGCGATCGGCCTTATCTCGACGAACTGGCCCAGATGGCCGGCGGGCTTGCCTACCTCACCGGTCTGAAAGATCTGCCGCTGCGTGCCGGCGCTTCGGTGACGGATATCGGCGCAGCGACCTATGGCGCTATGGCCGTGTTGGCGGCGTTGTTCCGTCGCAATACTACGGGCATGGGCGAATCGATCGAAGCCGGCCTCTACGAGACCGTGGTCTTCTGGGTCGGTCAGGCCATCACCACGGCGCAGATGACAGGCAAGGACGCCACGCCGCGCGGCGAGAAGACCAGCAGCGGCATGGACGACAAGATGGGCTGGGGCGTTTATCGGCTCTTCCCCACCAAAGACGGCTCGCAGGTATTCATCGCGGTCACCGCCAATCGCCACTGGACAGCGTTGTGCGAGCTGCTCGGATTCGACGACTGGAAGGATGCGAAGGAATTCAACACCAATCGCAAGCGCTCGGCGAACAAGGGCGTGTTGGCCGAGCGCATCAAGGCGGCCGTGCTGCAGTACACCTTCGAAGAGATCACCGCCAAGCTCGGCGACAAGCGCATCCCCTATGCACCGGTGAATACCCCGATGGGCCTGGTGAGCGAACGTCATCTCAACGAAGGCAAGCGCTGGCTCGATCTCGATGTCGCCGGCCACAAGCTCAAGGTGTCCAAGCTGCCGATTTCGATGAGCGAGACGGAGGACTTCGGCGTGCGCATGCAACCCGGCACGATCGGCAACAACACCGATCAGATCCTCGCCGAAGCGGGCTATTCCGCCGCAGAGATTGCTGCGTTCAAGGCCGAGAACGTGGTGGCATCGACGGATCGCATGTTCACAGATCTGCCGACCGAGGGCGGTTGACGCTCCCGGACGAGTAAGCCGTACACGGCGCTGGCGAAGGGGGCAGTTCCCCAGGGACTGTCCCCTTTGTGTTTTTCCGTCGAACGGTGCCTGCTACAGTCCCTCGATCGCATTCGGAGTTGTTCGGGTACGCGCCTGCGCGCGGATCGAAACGGGGCCTTCGCGTTTTCGACGTCCCGGATGGGCGGCACAGGCGACAACGCGGTCGCAGCTTGCGCCGGGACCGCGTTGCCCATGCAGGGACAGCACCGCGCATGGCGGCGCTTGCCGGGGAGAGTCTATGCCATCACGCCGACGTTCTTCGCCGGCACAATCTCCATGTCGGCCAAGGCGATGACCTCCTCGGGGGTGAAGCCGGGGGCGACTTCCTCCAGCACGAAGCGGCCGTCGACGAAATGCAGCAGCGCGAGATCGGTCACGACGTAGTCGACGCAGCCTTCGCCCGTCAGGGGATACGTGCATTTCTTCTTCAGCTTGGAGCGGCCCTTGCTGTCGCAGTGTTCCATCACGATGACCAACTGCTTGGCGCCGGAGATGAGATCCATCGCACCGCCGATGCCGCCGCGGATCTTGTCGCTCGTGCTCCAGTTCGCAACGTTCGCGTACTGGTCCACTTCGTAGGCGCCGAGAATCACGGTGTCGATCTTGCCGCCACGCGCCATCTCGAACGACGTCACGCTGTCGAAGAACGATGCGCCCGGCTTCAATTCGACGAATTGACCACTGGCGTTGTAGACATCCAGATCGATATTGTCTCCCGATACCATCTTGCCATAGCCGAGTACGCCGTTCTCGGCATGCAGGGTGACGTCGCGGCCCTCGAGGTAGTTGGAGACCTGGGTCGGAATGCCGGTGCCCAGGTTCACATACGTGCCTTCCTTCACCAGTCCGGCGGCGCGCTTGCCGATACCTGCGCGCGTCAGCGCCGGCTTGCCGTTGTACGTCCGGGCGGTGTCCGGGGCGCGGCGCGGCGTGCGGCGAAGGGCTTCGGTGTCCATCGGTACCGTCGAGGTCACCACGCGCGACACGAAGATGCCCGGCAGATTGATGAGTTCAGGCGGGATGCCGCCGACTTCGACGATCTCGTCGACCTCGACGATCGCCACCTTGGCGGCCTTGGCGAAGGCGGGATTGAAGTTCAGGCTGCCCCCGCGGAACTGGACATTGCCCGCGCGATCGGCGCGATAGCCGCGCAGCAGCGCGTAGTCGACCTGTATGCCCGTTTCGAGCACGTACTTCTCTCCGTTGAACTCGCGGATCTCCTTGCCTTCGGTGAGGAGCGTGCCGACGCTCGTCGGGGTATAGAAGGCCGGTATGCCGGAGCCGCCCGCGCGGCAACGCTCGACCAGGGTGCCCTGGGGCACGAGTTCGACTTCCATCTCGCCGGCGTTGATCTGCGCTTCGCTGGCCGTGTTCAGGCCCGGTCGCACGGAAAACGCGGCGATCAGCTTCTTGACCTGCTTGTTCTCGGCCAGGATCTGACCGCGGATTTCGCCTGGACCGCCCAGGGAATTGCAGACCAGTGTCAGGTTTTTGGTGCCCTTGTCACGCAGTGCGATGAGCAGGCTCGAAGCGAACCGATGACCGACGCTGAAGCCGGCGACCGCCACGGTCGCCCCATCGGGAATGTCCGCGACCGCCTGCTTGGGCGACGCTACCACCTTGTCCATGCTGCTCTCCTCGGGAATTGTCGGCGCGCAAGCCAAGACGCATGCGTCCGAAAAGGACGCCGCATCCCGTTGCGCAGTGTGCAACGGAAGGTAGCAACCCCGTCAGCGCGCGTCAACGCCGGTGCAAAGCCCGGCGAGGCTGATTCCGGGTCAAGAGCCGCTATCGCCTCAGAGCGGCTTCCAGTTGCCCGTCAGGTAATCGTAGAGATTGGCGATGTTGCGCTTCATGACCAGGGGTGCCATACCCTCCTGCTCGATATCCATCGGATAGCGATCCGTCATCGCGGTGAGCCGGACGATGGCCTCCTCCTTGGTCATGCCGCGGTCGATGGCGCACTGCACGTAATGCTTCCATTCCTCGATGAACGCGGCTTGCTCGTCGAGGTAGCTCTTGCCGCAGACCTCGCCATGGCCGGGCACGAACACTTCTTCGTCCAATCGACCCAGCGCTTGCAGCGACCCCAGCCAGGCATCCGGATCGGCTTCCTGCAGCCAGGTATGGCATTTGTGGAAGACATTGTCGCTGGTAAAGATCACGCCTTCTTCCTTGATGCAGATCGCAGCCTGATAGGCGGTATGTCCGGGCATGTGGATCATTTCGAAGGTGTGGTTGCCGACGTGCAGCGTCATGCCGCTCTCGAAGGTGAGGACGGGCGCGTTCGCGTGGTACCCCTCGAGAAGCGCGGGCTCGTTCGGGCCGAAGGCGGCCACGCGGGCCACGTGCTCTTCCATGTTGGTTTCGAGCATGCGCTTGCGCACGCCCGCATGGGCGATGACAGGCGCATCGAAGTACGCGTTGCCCGTCCAGTGGTCGCCGTGGGGCTCGGTATTGAGGATGTAGCGCACCGGGCCGTGCTTGGCGATTTCGGCCTTGAGCTTGAGCGCATCGCTCGGCTTGTGCGGCGTATCGATCAGCACCACCCCTTCGGTGGTGACCACGAAGCCGTGGTTCGCGCCGCGCATGCGGGTTTCTACGAATAGATTTCGAGTCAATTGTTGCACCGCGGTTCTCCTCCTGAGGCGCACCCGAGCGGCAAACCTAGCACGGGATGCGCGCGAGGTGAACTCATTTGCTCGTGCGGCCACCGATACGTCTGCGCGCTCCCGGGACAGCCGGCATGGGATACTGTTTCCGAACGACGGACCCAGAACATCAGCCAGGAGGCAGGAAATGCAATCGACGATGGAACTGAACGCAAAGGTGGCACTGGTGACCGGAGGTGCACGCAACATCGGCCGCGAGATCTCGCTCGCGCTTGCGGCGGCGGGCGCATGCGTGGCGGTGAATACGCGCAAGTCGACCGGCGACGGTGAGGGCGTGGTCGAGCAGATCCGCAGTCAAGGCGGTCAGGCGGAACTGTACACGGCCGACATCGCCGACGGTGCGGCGGATCGGGCCATGGTCGCCAGCGTGATCGAGCGCTTCGGTCGTCTGGATATCCTGGTGCTTAATGCGTCGGTGCGCACCGAGCGTCCGTTCCTGGAGCTGACCTACGACGAGTGGCACATGCCGCATGCCATCACGCTCGACGGGGCGTTCCATCTGTGTCAGGCCGCGCTGCCCTCCATGATCGCGAACGGCGGCGGCAGCATCGTCACGCTCGGCGGCATGCAGGCCTTGTCGGGAGCGAAGCATCGCGTGCACAGTTCGGTCGGCAAGCATGGCTTGGTCGGGTTCACGCGCGGGCTGGCGCGGGAGTTCGCCGATCGCGGCATCCGGGTCAATTGCGTGTCGCCCGGCCAGTTCAACACCACGCGCGCCAATCCGCGCTCACCACGGCCGCCCACGACGCTGATTCCCCTCGGGCGGGCGGGCGAATCGCAGGAGATCGCCACCGTCGTGCGCTTCCTGTGCGGCGAGGGCGCGAGCTACATCACCGGCCAGACCATCCACGTCAACGGCGGACAAATGATGTTCTGACGGATGTTGCGGCGGCAGCGGCGGTGGGGCGCCTCGACCGAGCGCACCACGGGTGTCCCTCGGGCGGCAGCGCACGTCCCGCGCCGGCCCTGGTATGCTTCATTGCGTCCGCGTCATGGGGTGCGGACTCGTCGTCGTCATGACGCAGCGACGGCTCAGACAGCCTACTCATTCAGGACGGCGTAATGCGGATCGAAGTGATATGCACCGGCGACGAAGTGCTCACCGGCAAGATCGTCAACACCAATTTCAGCTACATCACGCAGAAGCTCGAGGACGTCGGTCTTTCGGTCGCCTGGGAAACCACGGTGGGTGACGACAGGGAGAGCCTGCTGCTTGCTTTTCAGCTCGCCGGCCAGCGCGCGGATGCGGTCATCGTCAACGGCGGGCTCGGGCCCACGGTCGATGATCTGTCGCAAGAAATCGCAGCCAAGGCGGCAGGCGTCGAGTTGGTGCTGGACGAAGGCTGGCTCGAACAGATGGAGGCGTTCTTTCGTCGGCGCAACCGCATCATGCCGCCGAACAACCGCAAGCAGGCAATGCTGCCCGAGGGCGCGGAAGTCCTCGACAACCCGGTCGGCACGGCCTGCGGTTTCGCGGTCGACATCGGGCGCGCCCGCTTCTACTTCACCCCCGGCGTGCCGCGCGAATTGCGGCGCATGCTCGAGGAGCAGATCGTGCCGCGGCTGCTGGCCAAGAGCGGTCTGCAGGCGACCATCTATCTGAAGCGCTTTCACTCCTACGGCATCGGCGAATCGCATGCCGATGCCTTGCTGACGGGGATCGAAGAGATCGATCCGGACGGCGCGGTGAAGCTGGGGTTCCGCGCCCATTATCCGCAGCTGGAGACCAAATTGACCGTTCGAGGCAAGGACATGGAGGATGTCCGTCGGCGCCTGGAGCCGGTCGAGCGCGAGGTGCGCAAGCGCTTCGGCAATTTCATCCTGGCCGAGGACGATCAGACGCTCGAGCGCGTCGTACTCGACGAACTGCAGCAGCGACGAGCGAGCCTCGCCCTGGTGGAGATGTTCACCAGCGGCCAGATCGCGGCACGCCTGGTGCATCTTTCGGGGGCGGAGAAAGTGATCCGGCGCGGGGTCGTCGCGTTGGACATCGCCGAAGTGTGTGCGGCCGTGGGTTGGAATCAGGCCGAGCCCATCACCCGGATCGATCGGGAGGCGGCCGAAGCGGTCGCCTTGGCTGCACGGGCAGCGACCGGTGCGACCCATGCACTGGCGGTGCTGATCGACCTGGACGAGGGCACCGACCGCATCGATTTCGGCGCCTCGGTGTGTCTGGCCATCGTTTCGGGGCACGACGCCGTGTCGCGTCGCAGTCGCATCGTCGGCGGCCGGGATTGGGTGCGGCTCGGCGCCGTCGAACTCGGGCTGGATTGCCTGCGGCGCTATCTGCAAGACTTGCCCGTGGACGAGCGGATCGATTTCGAGAAGGTATAGTGTTCCGATTCGGCATTGGGGCGCGCTCTTCGAGCGGCTCGGCGCGAGGGGCGAGTGGGCAAAGAGGCGCTGCGTCCGGGCACCCGATGTGTTTCGCGAACGGTACCCTAGGCGGACACGCCCACGACAGGTCGCCCGACGGCGCGTCTCATCGAATCCATCCCGGCCTAGGTGCTCGGTTCTAGCGGAGTGCATGCATGAATCCCATCGCGCCCTGGTTCCAGCTCGGGTACATCATCCCGCATCTGTACACCGACATGGACGCCTACCAGTTCTATCGCGTGGCGCCCGAAGGCATGATGCTGCTCACCACCGGACTGGATCTCCAGGAGTACAGCCTCGCTGCCGTGGAGGCGCAACTGCCTGTCTTGTGGCATCGGTTCGACCTGCTCGCCGCGAAGAACGTGGACCGCATCGCCTTGAGCGGCGTGCCGGTCGCGTCCGCTCTCGGGCGCGGGCGCATGCGCGAGATCCTGTCACAAGCGCAAGCGCGCACGGGCGTGCCTTGCGATACCGATCTGGAAGCGCATATCGCCGCGTTGAAACATCTAGGCGCCACGCGCATTGCGCTCGCCTCCCGCTGGCCGGACGCCGTGAACGGGGCGCTGACGCGTTATCTGGCCGAAGCCGGCATCGAAGTGCTGACCTGCCGCGCCCGTCCGCGTTCCCTGGAACAGAACAAGCACGCTGCGGCCGACGCCGACCATCTTCTCGCACTGGAACTCGGGCGAGAGGCCTTGCGTGCAGCCCCCGCTGCGCAGGCTTTGTTGATGCCTGGCGGACTCTGGTTCGCCATTCATGCCGTGCGCATGCTCGAAGAGCAGTTCGATCGGCCGGTGCTGCTCAACATCTTGTCGACGACGTGGGCTGCCTTGCATGCGTGCAGCCGCCCCTTGCCGCAGCGACCCGACCCCAAATGGGGCCGGGCGTTGTCGAATCTATGAGGTTCGGGAGTCTGTCATGGTGATCTATCTCGATTACAACGCAACGACGCCGGTCGCCGACGAGGTGGTACAGGCGATCGTGCCGCTCCTGAGCGTCGGGTTCGGCAATCCCTCGAGCCAGCATGCCTACGGCGCACGCGCGCGAGCGGTGGTCGTCGAGGCGCGCGACGAGGTCGCGCGTCTGATCGGTGCAACCGCAGCCGAGGTCGTGTTCACCAGCGGCGGAACCGAGTCGACCAACTACGCCTTGAAGGGGCTCGCCTTGGCCGCGACAGATGCAGGCGGCCCCGCGCGCAGGCGCATCGTCGTCAGCGCGATCGAGCACCCGGCCACCCTCGAGGCCGCGCGCGCCCTGGAGCGTTTCGGCTTCGAGGTTGCGACGATAGGGGTGGACGCCGGCGGCACCCTCGATCTGGAGGCCTTGGAGCGAGCGCTCCGGACGCCCACGCTGGTGGTCAGCCTCATGCACGCCAACAACGAGACCGGCACGCTGCAGCCGATCGCCGAGGCCGGCGAGATTTCGCATCGACACGGTGCGCTGATGCACGTCGATGCTTCGCAGTCGCTCGGGAAGGTCTCGGTCGATGTGGACGAGCTCGGTGCGGACCTTCTCACGATCGCGGGTCACAAACTCTATGCGCCGAAGGGGATCGGTGCCCTCTACGTGCGTGCGGGCATCGTGCTCCATCCCCTGATCCACGGCGCCAGCCAGGAAGGCGCTCGCCGAGCGGGCACCGAGAACGTGCCCTATATCGCCGGGCTCGGCGTCGCTTGCCGGCTCGCCCGCGAACTGTTGCCTTCCACCGCGCCGCGCATGGCGGCGCTGCGCGACAGGCTATGGAGCCGACTGCGCGACGCTCTGGGTGAGCGCGTGGTCATGAACGGGCATCCGCAGCGGCGTCTGCCCAATACGCTCAACGTGAGCTTCGTGGGATGCATCGGCGCTGAGCTGCTCGCGGCTGTGCCGCAGATAGCCGCCTCCACCGGCTCCGCGTGCCATGACGGTCGGGTGAGCATCTCGCCGGTGCTTGCCGCCATGGGCGTGCATCCCGACGTCGCATGCGGCGCGGTTCGCTTCAGCCTTGGGCGCACCACGACCGAAGCCGACATCGACATGGCGGTCGAGCATATCGCCGCGCAGGTGATTCGAATGGGGAGCGGGCGGGCTTAGCCTGGTGTCGATCGCGAAAGCGCCGGCGACCGTAGGTTGCATGCGGACTTGCGCCCGTCACGGCAAACAGCAGCGCGCCTGCGAATGTTCATTGCTGTGAACGGTGGGATTGAGCCGTGTCTGCAGGTGGTCGTGGCACGCAGCGAACGGGATGCCCGTGGCGGCACGAGTTCGCAGTAGAGCGAACGTGGATGCCGGACACTGGGCTCGCCGAGCAATGGGGAGCGTCACCGAGCCGTGGACTCCCGGGTTGAGCGGGTTCGGGGAGTCACCGTCGGTGAATGGTCGCACGAGCAGGGGGCGGGAACGGAGCATGACAGTCATGCGAATGGGTCAGACTCGATCGGTCGAGGGTATCGCAGCGCTCCTGGACGATTACGACGGTTTCGTTCTCGATCAGTGGGGCGTGCTGCACGATGGCGTCCGCCCTTATCCGTGGGCGGTCGACTGCCTGCGGCGCTTGCGAGCCGCAGGCAAGCGCGTCGTCGTGCTGTCCAACTCCGGCAAGCGCGAGTCGGAGAACCTGCGGCTGATGGACCGGATCGGGTTTCCGGCCTCGTTCTACGATCGTTTCATCGGCGCGGGCGAGGACGCACGTACTGCCATCGCCGAGCGCCGCTCGGAGTTCCATCGCCAGCTCGGCACCCTTTGCTATGCGTTCACCCGCGATGGCGACCACAGTCTGCTCGACGACCTCGGGCTGCGCTTCGTCGTGCGCCCGGAGGAGGCGCAGTTCCTCGCCGTCCTCGGCATCGACTCGCCGCGGCGCACGGCGGTCGACTACGAAGCCGAACTGCGGGTGGGCATCGACCGCGGACTGCCGCTCATCTGCGCCAATCCTGATTTGGTGCGCGTCTCGCCGCAAGGCACGCTGGATGCGCCCGGCGTCCTTGCGCGCCGCTATGAGCAACTGGGCGGGCGTGTGGTTTACCACGGCAAGCCTTACCCCGAGATCTATCGAGCGTGTTTTGCGGCCCTGCCGGTCCGACCCGAGCGCATCATCGCGATCGGCGATTCGATCGAGCATGATGTGCTCGGCGCCGAGCGAGCGGGCATCGCCAGCGCCTTTGTGGTGGGCGGCATCCATGCCAGCGAACTGGTCGAGCGCTGGGGTCGGATGCCGACGTGCGAAGCGTGGGATCGCTTCGCCGCGCGTGCGTTGGCGCGGCCGGACTACCTGCTGCCAGCGTTCGTCTGGTAGGCGCTTCCGAGGGGCGCGGGGCTGTATCGCCAGACGAAGTGGCGCCGTACGACTTCGGTTTACGTGGCCGGCTGAGCGAGCCCTGCACGTTCGCTATCGAGGCTCGGTTCCGAGCGTCTGTCGGCGCCGTATCGAGGGGAAGTAGCGCATCCAGATCGCGACCACCAGCAAGGTGCCGCAACCGCCGAAGATCACCGCCGGTACGGTGCCCAGCAGTGTGGCCATGACGCCGGCTTGGAACTGGCCGAGCTGGTTCGACGTGCCGGTGAAGAGCTGGTTCACGGCGTTGACGCGGCCGCGCATGTCGTCCGGAGTCTCCAGCTGGATCAGCGACGTGCGGATCACCTGGCTGACCATGTCCGCGGCGCCGAGCACGATCAGCGCCGCCAGCGACAACGGCAGCGAGACCGAAACACCGAACACGATCGTGGCGACGCCGAAGATGGCGATCGCACCGAACAAGATCGGTCCGATGCTGCGCGTCAGGGGCGATCGAGCGAGGTAGACGGAGGCGATCACGGCCCCCACTGCGGGCGCGGCGCGCAGCAGGCCCAGCCCTTCGGGGCCGGTCTGAAGAATGTCTTTGGCATAGATGGGCAGCAGCGCCGTCACGCCACCCAGCAAAGTGGCGAACAGGTCCAGCGATATCGCGCCGAGCACCACCTTGTGGCGGCGGATGTAGGCGAATCCGCCGAGCATGAAGCGCAGGGTGACCGGATCGCGCTGCATGCGCCCGGGCGGACGCCGAATCGCGATGATCGACAGCCCCGCCGCGATGAAGCAGACCGCGCTCGAGCCGTAGACGAAGTCGGCGCCGGCGTAGTAGAGCACCCCGCCCAATGCAGGGCCGAGTATGGTCGCGGCCTTCTTGGTGGTGGCGCTCCAGGCGATCGCGCGGGGCAACTGCTCGTGGCCCACCAGTCCGGGCATCATGGAGCGCATCGACGGGCTCTGCAGCGTCGTCGCGGTCCCGAGGCTGAAGGCGGCAAGATAGACGATCGACCCGCTGAATCCATCGGACTGGCTGCCGACCGCGAGCAAAATGGCGATGGTCGTCTGCAGCAGCTGGCAGCACAGAACGATGCGACGGCGGTCGTAGCGGTCGGCGATATGTCCGGCGGGCACGGAGAAGAGCAGTTGCGCGCCGAAATGCGCCAGGCCGATCAAGCCGAGGTCGAGTGCACGGCCGGTCGCCTCGTACACCTGCCAGCCGAGGGCGACGGCCACCATCTGGGAGGCGAGAACGGTCGCGGTCTCGGCCGTCCACAAACGGGTGAAGGCGGTATTGCCCGCTAGAGGAATGTGCATCGCCCCGTATGTAGCAGAACGGGGCGCGTGCTGGCAATGCACGGGCCGCAAGGCGCTCGGCATCGGTGGTAGCATGCGGCATGATTGGAATGGAGGCGTCATGAAGAAGCGTTCGATTTCGCTGTTTGCGGTGATGGTCGCGGTGGTGGCCGGGGTGAGTACGCGGGCGGATGCGCAGAGCTTTCCCACGCGCCCCGTGAGTATGGTCGTGCCCTATGCGGCGGGCGGTTCCGCGGATGTCGTCGGCCGCTTGGTGGCGGCCGAGATGGCCAAGGTGCTGGGCCAGAACGTGATCATCGACATGAGGCCGGGCGCAGGCGGCAATATCGGCGCCGATCTGGTCGCCCGCAGCGCACGCGCGGACGGCTACACCATGCTGCTCGGATCGTTGTCGTTGTCGACCAATCCGAGCTTGATGAAGCTCAGTTTCGATCCGCGCAAGGATCTGGTTGCGGTCGCCGGCCTCGCCAATTTGCCCAACCTGATGGTGACCGCGGTCGATTCACCCTACAAGTCGATCAAGGAAGTGATCGCGGCCGCACGCCAACAGCCGGGCAAACTCTCGTTCGGTTCCTCCGGTCCCGGCACCAGCAGCCATCTGGCGGGCGAACTGCTCAAGATCGCGGCCGACATCGACATGATCCACGTGCCTTACAAGGGCAGCGGCGCCGTCTATCCGGATCTGATGAGCGGTCGGGTGAATTTCCTGTTCGATCTGGCCGGATCCGCGGTGGGGCAGGTACAGGGCGGCAAGGTGCGTGCGCTCGCAACGACATCGAGTCGGCGTTCGGCGGCCTTGCCCGACGTGCCCACCATCGCGGAGAGCGGTTTCCCCGGCTTCCAGTTCGGCGCCTATCTGGCCTTGTTCGCGCCCGCCGCTACGCCGAAGGAGGCGATCGCGCGGTTGGAAGACGCGGCCGCCAAGGCGCTGCAAGTGCCGTTGGTGAAAGAGCGGCTGACGCAGATGGCGGCCGAATCGCTGCCGGTTGCCGCGGCAGAGTTCCAGAAATACTTCAACGACGATGTCGAGCGCTTCGCCCGCCTGGTGCGCGAAGGCAAGATCAAGCCGCTGCAGTGATCGGCCCGGCGGCCGGGGATGACCTCGGTCGCCAAGGGGGCCTCCTCGGAGCGCTTGCCCCGGAGTCGACGCTCTGCGTGAAGGCGTCGTTCCCTGCGCTCAGTTGCGGATGTCCTGCAGGAACCATTCCGTGGGCAGTTCGTGGCCCAGGCCTGCCGCCTTCGCCTTCTCGTACACGAGACCGCCCGTGGATGAGAACTGCACCCCCCAATTGCCCACCGTGCGGTAGTGGGTGATCTGCTCGGCGCTCGTGCGTCCGGGCGCCTTGCCGGTGAGCACATCGGTATAGACGGGCCACTCGCCCGGCTTGAGCTTCTTGTTCGCGCGCGGCAGGCGCTTGAGTTGCTCTTCCGTGCCCATGACGAAAACGCCCCGACCGCCGCCTACGTCATGACGGAAACTCGGGCTTTCGGGCAGGTTGATCTCTTCGCGGCCCTGCTGCACCTTCACGTCGAAGCGCGCGGCCACGGCAGGCGAGATCTCGTGCGGCGCAAGGTTGACGACATGCATGCCCGGCTCGATCCATTCCGGTTCCAGGGTGGGCTTGATGCTGTCGGTGCAGGTCGAAACGATGTCGACGCCGCGGACCGCTTCGCGCGGCGAATCCACTGCGATGACCTCGATGCCGAGCAGCCGCGACATCTCGTTGGCATAGAGGCGGCGGTTGTCCGGGTTGCGGCTGAAGACCTTGACCTTCTTGATCTTGCGCACCACGCAATAGGCTTCGAGAAACGTGCGGGCCATGCCGCCGGAGCCGATCATGCCCACGGTGCTGGCATCCTCGCGCGCGAGCAGTCGGGTGCCGATGCCCGCGGCCGCGCCTACCCGCACATGCTGCAGATAGCCGTCGTTCATGATGGCCAGCGGTTCCCCGTTGCCCGAGCGGTACAGGATCACCAGGCCGCAGAAGGTGCCCGGCTGCACGCAATACTTGTTCTCCTGCTGACTGCCGTCGGGGCTGGTGGGCCAGTGCACGATGTCGGACTTGAGCCGAACAGCGTAGTACCCGCCGCTCGCGCCTTCCACCGAGCCGAAGCGGTAGTAGCCGTCTTCGCGATCGCAGGGCACGTAGGTGTCGATCCTTGGGCGATAGATCGCCTGGCCCTCGGCGAGTGCGGCGAAGGCCGCTTCCTGCACTGCGATGGCCTCGTCCATGGAGAGCACTTTGGCGACGACGTCGTTGTTGATCAGCAGCATGAGGCGAGGTTCCTTGGCGAGAAGGCCGGATTGGGAGGGAGCGCGCAGTATTCCGAATTCACCGTTCGTTCGTCAATCGCATCGTCCGCGCCGCTACGCAGGGCGTTGCGGGCGGCACGGCGGCGATGCGCACGGGCTCGTTGGCTCATGCGCAGACGCGCTATCTGTCTTTCGCTTCGGTTCTGAGCTTATACTTGTCAGCGCTGACGGCACAGCCGCCGAGCCCCAGGAGGAGGTCCATGAGCACCGTGTCTTTCGACGTGCGCAAGTTGACGCCCAAGTGCGGTGCCGAGGTCGCAGGCATCGATCTCGCACAGCGATTCGACGATACGCAGATTCGCGCGTTGCATGAAGCCCTCGCCGAGCACGGCGTGCTCTTCTTCCGTGATCAGCGACTCACGCCCGAGCAGCAGAAAGCCTTCGGCCGTCGCTTCGGCGAACTGCATCTGCATCCGGCTTGGCCGCGTCTGGTGCCCGGACATCCGGAAATCATGGAAATCTACACCGACGCGAACAGCAAGCGCATCGCCGGCGAGGACTGGCATTCGGACGTCTCCTGCGACTCGGAGCCTCCCCTGGGCACGGTGCTCTACATGCTGGAAGTGCCGCCGGTGGGCGGCGATACCCTGTTCGCCAGCATGTATGCGGCCTACGAGGCGCTCTCCGCGCCGATGAAGCAGCTGCTGGAAGGCATGACCGCGTTGCACGACGGGGAGAGCACCTACCGCGGGCGCTACGAAGGGATGCGCGAGCGCGAGAGCTATCCGTCGGCAGAACACCCGGTGATCCGCACCCATCCGGTGAGCGGTCGCAAGGCGCTGTTCGTCAATCGCATCTTCACCCGGCGTATCATGCAACTGGAAAAGCACGAGAGCGACGCGGTTCTGGAGATGCTGTTCCGCCATGTCGAGACGCCGGAATTCCATTGTCGTTTCCGCTGGCTGCCCGGATCGGTGGCGTTCTGGGACAACCGCTGCGTGCAGCATCATGCCCTCTGGGACTACTACCCCGAGCGGCGGCGCGGCTTGCGGGTGACGGTACGAGGTGACCGTCCCTTTTATCGTTCCTGAGCGTCGATGCCGACGACGGCCCGGCGCACCGCCCTTCGAGAGGATGCAGACATCATGAGCACTTCGCTTTCGCCCGATCCCCGGATCGAAACGATGCGCAGGGTCGAAGGACCCCAGGCGTGGCACGGCCCCGACATGAAGTCGCGCGAAGCAGAGTGGAGTCACGCCTGGTCCGCGGCCGAGATCGACGAGATCGAAGCCGCGGCTGCGCCGATCGCCGTCGAGGGCAAAGACCTGCTCACGGTCTCGAAAGCCGACTTCCCCTTGCCGAGCGTGTCGAAGCGCCTCGAAGGCATCCGCCGCTACCTGCTCGACGGCCCGGGTTTCTATCTGTTGCGCGGATTGCCGGTCGAGCGCTGGGGTGTGCGTCGGGCGGCGGCGGCCTTCTGGGGGCTGGGCATGCATCTGGGCAGCCCGTGCTCGCAGAACGGCAAAGGCCATGTGCTCGGTCATGTGACCAACCTGGGGCTCAACTACGAGGACCCGGAGGCGCGCGGCTACCAGACCAATGCGCGCCTGGCTTATCACACCGATTCCAGCGACATCGTCGGTCTGTTGTGCCTGCGAACCGCGAAATCCGGCGGTTTGTCGTCGGTCGTCTCGTCGACCACGCTCTACAACGAGGTGCTCGCGCGACGGCCCGAGCTGCTCGAGATCCTGGCGCAACCTTTCCATCGCACGCGCTGGGGCGAGATCCCCGAGGGCAAGATGCCTTCGGCGCCGGTGCCGGTATTCATGCCGCACGCAGGGCGCGTGATCGGGCATTACGTGCGCAGCGCCATCCGCAAAGGCCAGTTGCTCGCGGGCGTGCCGAAGCTCACGGCGCGTCAGCTGGAAGCCCTCGATTTCCTCGACAGCCTGGCGGAGGATCCCGCGCTCCATCTCGACATGACGTTCGCGCCGGGCGATGTCCAGCTCGTGTGCAATCATTCGATACTGCACAGCCGAACCGCCTATGAAGACTATCCCGAGCAGGAACGCCGCCGTCATTTGCTGCGTCTGTGGCTTGCATGCGAGGACGGCCCTGCGCTGCCGGGATGGCTGACGAAGATCTATGCGGGCGAGACGAGCAACGGCCGGCCGAACGGCATCGTCGTGCCCGGCGTGCCTCTGCGCGCATCTCTCGTCGCCGAATAAGGGGCGCGTGGCCGGGCAACGACCCGGCGTTTCATCCCTGAGTCGTCACGTGGCGAAGCAGCGGGGTGGCGGTCTTCATTGGGGTTGGATACCCGCCTGCTTGGCAACTTTCGCCCAGCGGGCGGTTTCGCCTAGCGCAAAGTCGCTGAACTCCTTGGCCGTCATGGCGGCCGGTTCCGAGCCGGAGGCCAGCAGCCGCTCCCGCGCCGCGGGATCGGCCAGCGCGGCGTTGATGTCCGCATTGATCTTTCGCACAAGGATGGGCGAGGTCTTCGCGGGGGCAAACACGCCCGCCCATCCTACCACCACATAGTCGGGCAAGCCCGATTCGGCCACCGTGGGCAGATCGGGCAAGGCCATCGAACGTTTGGCGCTGGTCACGGCGAGTGCGCGCAGACGCCCGGTCTTGATGTGCGGCATGCTGGTCAGGGTGCTGCTGATCAGGAAATGGGTCTGTCCGGCAATGGTGTCGTTGAGCGCTGGCGCCGTCCCCTTGTACGGCACGTGCGTCACCTGGATGCCAGCTTGCATGCGCAGCAGTTCGAGGGAGAGATGACCGATGGTGCCTATACCGGCGCTGGCGTAGATGAGCCCAGGGCCTCTGGCCTTCGCCAGCGCCATCAGGTCGGCAAAGCGCTTGGCGGGCAGCGTCGGGTGCACGAGTACCGCGCTGGGTGTCTGTGCCGCCAGCGCGACGGCGGTGAAGTCGCGATGCGGATCGAACGGCAGTTTCGCGTAGAGGCTCTCGTTGATCCCGTGCGTTGCGATGGTGCCCATCAGCAGCGTGTAGCCATCGGCTGGCGCCCTCGACGCGAGTTCGGTGCCGATGTTGCCGGCGGCGCCCGGTCGGTTGTCGACCACCACCTGATGTCCCCAACTCTGGGACAGCCCGAGGGCGATGGTGCGGGCGAGCACGTCGGTCGGACCGCCCGGCGGGAAGGGGGCGATCATGCGCACCGGACGCGTGGGGTAGGGCTGCGCAGCGTGGATCGCTGCGGGCATGGCAGCGAGCAGCAATAGGGCAAGCGAGTGACGCATGAGGGGGTTCACCTATGTCCGGGGGGAGGGCTTCGATCCGACGATTCGTGTCGGCAACGTGTCTGGGCGGCGCGGTCCGCTCAACGAGCGTCGGGCGTGATTCCGGCCTGTTTGATGATGCCGCGCCACTTTTCGACTTCGGATCGCACCAGTTCGGCGAACTGGGACGGTGTGCTGGCAGTCGGAAAGGTGCCTTCGGCCAGCATGCGCTCGCGCACATCGGGCAGGTTCACCACGCGCCCAATGTCGCGACTGAAGCGTTCGACGACGGCAGGCGGAGTGCCGGCGGCTGCGCTGATGCCATACCAGCCGCTGACCTCGAACGGTCCGGTCAGGCCGGATTCCTGCACGGTCGGAATATCCGGCGCGCTTGCGATGCGCTCTGTGGAGGTCAAGGCGAGGGCGCGTGCACGGCCACGGGTGATGAGTGGCTGTGCCGACATCAGCGTGGCGAAGGTCATGGCGATGTGTCCGCCGGCGACGTCGGCGACGGCCGGGGCGGCGCCTTTGTAGGGGACGTGCGTGAGCTTGGTCTTGGTGCGGATGGCCAGCAGTTCGCCCGCCAGGTGCAGCACGCCGCCGACCCCTGACGATCCATAGGTGATCGCCCCGGGTTGCGCTTTCGCCAGGGCGACCAGTTCCTTGATGGACTTCACCGGCAGGCTCGCGTTGACGATGAGCACATAGGGCTGCGACACGATCTGCGACACGTGGGAGAAATCGCGCACCAGATCGATCGGCGACTTCGATCCTTGTACGGCGGCATTGGTGGCATGCGTGATGATCATCATGCCGACCGTATGGCCATCCGGCGGGGCCTTGGCCACGATGCTCATGCCGATCGTGCCGCTGGCGCCGGTCCGGTTGTCGACCACCACGGGCTGGCCCCAGATCTCGTTGAGTTTCGGGGCGATCGCGCGGGCGACGACATCGGTGCCGCCGCCGGCGGAGAACGGCACGACGATCGTCACCGTGCGGCTCGGGAAAGCAGGGGGCTCCTTCTGTGCCTGCGCGGGTGTTGCGCAAACGGCGCCGAGCAGCGCACTCAATGCCGCGCCGGTGCAGGCACGAAAATCCGATCGTTGCAGGAAATCAGCCATGAGGGTCAGCCTTGTGCGGGTTGGGTTGATGACGGCCGGCTGTGCTGGCGCACGAGCTCGATGAGTTCGGGAATGTCGCGCAGGCGCGCTCCGCTCTCGCGGATCATGAAGAGCGGATCCTGGTGACGTTCCTGCGGCGTCCAGGACTCGGGCGGCTTGGTGGCGCGGGCGCCCAGATGCGCGCCGACGTAGCGCGCCCGCGCGATGACCCGGGTGCCGAACAGATGCTGGCGCAGATGGTAGCGCTCCAGCGCCGCCTCGATGCTGCCTAGCGATTGCAGCGCGTCGGTCAGGCAATCGGCATCCAGCGCCGCCTTCGTGACCCCCATGCCGACGTGGGGGCGGGCGACGAACGCGGCGTCGCCCAGCAACACTGCACGGCCCCGATACATGCGCGGCGTTTCGAGGTCGAAGATCGCCTGAAAGAAGGGCTGGGCGGTCAACTCGAGCACCTTCACGCACTGGGGTGCGAGCGCCTGGCGCGCGGTGGCCAGCATGTGCGCGATCGCTTCGTGCCGAATCAGTCCGGGCGCAATCGCCATGCCATGACAGCGGCCGCTGGCATCGGTGCATAGTGCCGCGAGGTCCTGCGCCGTAGTGGGGTGATACCAGACGAAGTTGTAGGCGCGGTGCCCCGGGCGTACGTCGTTGTTCGGCCCGGGTACCGCATAAGCGGTCATCGCCTCCCCATCCGGATAGCAGACCATGTTGTGGGCGAACACTTCGCGGTGCAGGTCGGGGGGCAGGTCGGCCTCGGGCACCATCCCGCGCCAAGCGATGTATCCGGCATACTGCGGTTGCGCCTCGGGCAGGATCTGTGTGCGCACCGTCGATCGGATGCCGTCCGCGCCGATCAGCAGATCGCCCTCGGCCGTAGTGCCGTCGGCAAACCGGGCGGTCACCGAGGCGCCGTGATCCTCGAAGTCGACCAGGGATTGGTCGAAGTGGTAGGCGGCTGCAGGAAAGGCATCCTTGAGCGAGCGATACAAGCGCCCCCAGGAACTGAGGATGCGGGGCCGCGGCGCCCGATGCTGGACCTTGCCGTCCAGACCGTAGCAGGTGCGCGATTCCGGATGGATGCCGATCGAGGCATCCACCTCGATGCCGATTCGCCGCATGACATCGAGTAGTTCCTCATGCGTGCCGATGCCGGCGCCACGTACGGCGAGATCGTCGCCGACGCGCTCGAACACTTCCGCATCCCAGCCGATGGAGCGGAGCAGATTGGCGGCGAGCAGACCGCCGAGCGAGCCGCCGATGACGAGCGCTTTGGGCATGAAGCGAAATCCTCCAGGTGTCTTAAGGCGCCGCACGGCGAGGAAGGCCGGGCGCGGAATCCATCGGACATGCGGCATGCCGCCGACCGGGTGGAAACCTCCGACTCCTCCTGCCTGGGCCGTCCGTCGTGTTCGACGGTAAGAGCCCTGCGCTCAGGCGCGTATTCAGTTCGAGGAGGATAGACAATCTGACAGGGGATGAATAGCGGCTGATCGCGGGCATCGATCGATTACGCATCGCACTTCTTCTGCGGCGCGCACGGCGCGCTCGGGCAAGCGCGAGACGAAGTCCGAGGTCATGCGAGCACGAAGCGGACGGATCTCCAAGAAAGCGGCGCCACAGCGGGTAGAATTCGCGTCGCCGTTACGCGCCACCTTTGAAGGAGCGGACGGCAACCATCAACGAGGAGGTAGGGATGGCTTTTCGCAAGCGAAGCAGCGCATTGATGTTCGGATTACTCGCGGCGGCGGTGTTTTCCGTCACGGCGAGTGCTCAGCAAAATTACCCCAACAGGCCGATTCGATTCCTTGTCGGCTTTCCCCCCGGCGGCAGCAACGACATCGTCGCGCGCGCCATCGCGCCCAAATTGTCGGAATTTCTCGGTCAACAGGTCGTTGTCGACAATCGCGGCGGCGCCAATACCGCGATCGCCACTGCGCTTGCCGCGCAGTCGGCGCCCGACGGCTACACCATCCTTATGAATGCGCCCGGGCACACCACCAATCCCTGGATGATCAAGAAGCTCGGCTACGATTCGATCAAGGATTTCGAGTTCATCACCCAGCTCGGCAGGGCGGCCAATCTGCTGGCGACACATCCGTCCTTTCCGCCACGCAGCGTGAAGGAGCTCATTACCTACTCAAAGGCCAATCCGGGCAAGGTGAATTTCGGCTCGTCAGGAACCGGTACGTCCGTGCATTTGTCGGCGGAATTGTTTCGCTACATGACCGGGCTCGATTGGGTGCACGTCGCCTACAAGGGCGGAGGGCCCGGGCTGGTGGCGCTGCTCGCGGGCGAGGTCTCGCTATTCTTCGGCAACGCACCGACCGTGATTCGTCACGTGCGTACCGGCAAGCTCAATGGTCTGGCGACCACCGGCTTGCAGCGCAGTCCGGCCGCGCCGGATCTGCCGACAGTCGCGGAAAGCGGCGTGCCGGGCTACGAGGCACTGACATTCTGGGGGCTTGCTGCGCCCGCCGGTACGCCGCGCCCCATCCTGGATCGTCTGCACACGGAGACGATGCGCACGCTGCAGGATCCCGCGGCGCGCAAGCTGCTGGAGAGCCTCGGCACGGAGGTGCTCGGGACTTCCTCCAAGGAGTATGCGCAATTCATACGCGGCGAGATCGACAAGTGGGGCAAGGTCATCAAGGCGGCGGGCATCCAGAGCTTGTGATTGCCGCGCGATGGTTGCTTGCCAGCCGGGTCGCTCGCTCGTCCTTGTTGCATGCCGGCAAGCGCGGACGAAGCGCCCCGCCGGACGGCGCTCGACCCGCGGGCCGAGCGCAAGGGGGCGTGTCGTCGTCGGCCCGATCGGCTTACTCCGCTTGCGAAGCGGCGTCGCGTCGCTTCGGTCTACCGGGCTATTCGATCGACCGATGCTCGCAAGCGGCGCGTCGGCAACGAACTTCGGATGCGAAACACTAGCCGATCCGGACGCGTTGCCGCAAAGCACGCAAGCACCGCTCGGGCCTCAGCCTGCGTGCAAGGGCTGCTGTTCCAGGGCTTCTTCAGGGATGCAGTCTGTTCGCCAGGCATCGGCCCCGACGCCCGGCTTTCAATTGACCCTGCGCCAAGGCCGATGCAATACTGCTTCATCATCCGGAGGAGGTCTGACATGCGATCGTTCCGCATCCGCGCTTGCTGCGCGCTCATTGCCATTGCCGCACCCGCCTTGGCGCCAGCTCAGGATTACCCGACCCGACCGGTTCGCATCATGACCTCCACGCCAGGGGGCGGTAATGACTTTCTCGCTCGTATCGTAGCGCCCTCGCTCGGGACGGCACTCGGGCAGCAGGTCATCGTGGATAATCGAACCAGCCGTCTGGTCGGCGGGCTTGCTGCTCGTGCGACCGCGGATGGCTACACGCTTGCGATCGGCGGCGGAACGATGCAGTACAACCCGATTCTGGACGACGCGGACTACGACATCCTCACCGACTTCGCGCCGATTTCGCAACTCGAGCGCTCGCCGCTGGTGCTGGTGGTTCATCCTTCGCTCAAGGTCGGCACGGTGCAGGAACTGATCGCTCTCGCGCGCACCCGCACGCTGCGCTACGGCACCGGCTCGGCGGGCAACACCATCCATATCTCGGGCGTGATGTTCACCATGGCAACGGGCGTCAAGATCAATCGCGTGCCCTACAAGAGCACGGGACCGGCGTTGGTCGCGTTGCTGTCGAACGAGGTGCAGATGGTCTTCTCGACGACCGGCGGTGCGATTCCGCACGTCAAGGAGGGACGCCTCACGGCGCTCGGCGTCACCAGCGCGCAGCCCTCGGCGCTGCTGCCCGGGGTGCCGACGCTCGCTTCACAGGGGCTCAAGGAGTACGACATCGACACCATCGGTTTCATCCTTGCGCCGCGCAAGACGCCGCCGCAGATCGTCCGACGCCTGAACCAGGTCATCGTCAAGATCATGGCGCAGCCGGAGGTGAAGGAGAAATTGGCCGCAGGCGGCTCGGAAGCCGTGTCGAGCACGCCGGAGCAGCTGGCGGCAAAGCTCAAGGCCGACGACGCCTGGATGCGCAAGATGCTCGACAAGGTGGGGATCAAGAAGAAGTCTTAGGGGCGGGCGTCCCGGCATCGGTGAACGCGATGCCGGGCGCTGTATGCGCGTGGAGCGGCTGATGTCCGGTTGCGGCACGCCGGGCGCAAGCCGCGCATGGCTTGGGATGCCCGTCTGTCATCGTCCATGACCCAAGCGCGCCAGGTTTCGGCTACCCTTGCGGGACTCGTCGCGGAGCGCCTGGCCGAAATCGGCGCGCGGCCCGCGCAATCAACGCAAGTCGAGGTCAGGGCAATGGATACGAACAACGAAGGCGGGCGCGGCCCGTCGCTCGCGGGCATACGAGTGCTCGATCTGGCACGCGTGCTCGCGGGCCCCACGTGCACGCAAGTGCTGGCCGATCTGGGGGCCGATGTGGTCAAGGTGGAGCGGCCAGGCACGGGCGACGATACGCGCTTGTGGGGGCCGCCGTGGCTGCCGGACGCTCAGGGCGACAAGTCGCGCGATTCGGCTTACTTCAGCAGCGCGAATCGCAACAAGCGCTCGATCGCGATCGATCTGGCGTCGGAAGCCGGCGCGGCGCTGGTCCGCCAGTTGGCGCAGCAGGCCGATGTGTTCGTCGAGAACTACAAGGTCGGCGATCTGGCGCGGCGCGGTCTCGACTACGCCACGCTCTCCCAGCTCAATCCGCGTCTGGTCTATTGCTCGATCACGGGCTTCGGCCAGACGGGGCCGCTGAAGGACCGGCCCGGCTACGACTACATCTTTCAGGCGGTCGGCGGTCTCATGAGCATGACCGGTCACCCGGATGATGTTCCCGGCGGCGGGCCGATGCGCATCGGCGCCTCCGTGGTCGACCTGGCGACGGGTCTTTACGCGGGCATCGCCATACTCGCCGCCTTGCGCGAGCGCGATCACAGCGGGCTGGGCCAGTACATCGACATGGCACTGTTCGATTCGGTCGCGACACTCTCCTGTCATCAGGCTGCGACCTATTTCCAAAGCGGTGTGGTCCCGCAGCGGCTGGGCAACTCGTCTTCCGGCGTCATGACGCCCTACGAGACCTTCCGCTGCGCGGATGGTCATCTGGTCATCGCCGTGGGCAACGACAGCCAGTGGCGCGCGCTGTGCGCTGCGATCGAGCGCGACGATCTGGCCGCCGACGAGCGCTTCGGCTCGCCGTCCGGTCGCTCGGTCAACAAGCCGCTGGTCGTCGCAGAACTCGGGCGGACCTTCGCGAGCTTGAACGTCGCCGACCTGCAGCGAAGACTCGATGCGGCCGGCGTGGCCAATGGTCCGATCAACGACATGGCGCAGGTATTCGATATGGCGCAGGCGCGCGAACGCGGCATACGGGTGAGCCTGCCCCGTTCGGACGGCGTGGAAGTGCCTTGCGTGGCCAGCCCGATCCGCCTGAGCGCAACCCCGGTCGCATATCGATCGGCGGCGCCCAAGCTGGGCGAGCACACGAGCGCAGTGCTCGCCGACTGGTTGCAGGCCGGCGAGGGCGCGGTCGACGACTTGCACGCGGCCGGCGCGTTCGGCAAGGGCACGTGACGTTCGCGCCCTGGCTGCAACCTAGCGTGCCGGCGCTGCGGACGGCGCCTGCCCTGGGCCGCTGCCCGAGCGCAAAGCGCTAGTTCGCCGGCAGCGGCGCACCGTCGAAGCGGTCCGCACCCGACGCCATGCCGAGGTACTGCAGCACCGTCGGTGCGATATCCACGATGGCGGTCGGCGCATCGCACCGAGTCCCCGGTGCGAAGTCGCCACCGGATGCGAACAGAAAAGGCTGCTGCTCTTGTTCGCCGAGCCCTCCGTGCTGGCCGCAGCCGATCTTCTTCGGATTCGCATCGAAGCGTACCGCCGTGGCGCTCAATCCCGGCACGCCGTATTCGTTTTGCCCCGGCATCTTGGCCATGCTGACGGCGATGCACAGCCCGCCCTCGGGCGCCATGCCGATACGAGACAGTTCCGCGTCGACGAGGACTTCCCCGGACCACGGGCGGCTGCGCAGGAAACTCGCCACAGCCTCCACCCTGTGGAGCGCATCGGCGCTGAAGTAGATCAGGGCGCTGGTGCCTTGCGGCGCGACGACCACATCGGGCGAATCCAGTTCACGCTTCAGACCCGCCTCATGGATTTCTCGCTCGACGGCGACGATCTGCGCGATCGTCTCGTGCCCATGATCGGAGCCGACCAGCAACAAGATGTCTTCGCCTGCTGCGCGCAGACGATCGACCGTCTCGACGACGCGCCCGGCGCAGCGATCGGCCGCACGCACCGCCGCCAAGTGTTCCGCCGAGCCCAGGGCCGCATCGTGCTGCGTATGGTCCGGCTCGCATAGCCACAGCACGGCGAGGCTGGGACGACGCTCTTGCAGCACCTCGATGCAGAAGCGCTCCGTCATCGCGCTGTCGCCGGCGGCATCGTGCGTGACCTCGAGATGATCGCCTGCGAGCAGGGGGACGCGACCCGGGCCGAAGGACCCGGCGCGGTGGTAGACATAGCCGTGCCCATCCGGGTCGTGGAAGTAGGCGCCACCGGGCGACACATTCGAGAAGACGATGGCGCCGCCGTGGCCGCGCAGGCGCTCGGCGAGGGTTGGCACCCGGAGCGTTCGTCCGGTGGCGGCACGCAGGCTCGCCACGAACTCCGGCGCGCCGACGTTGTGTACGGCATGGCCATCGGCCACGGGCAGCCCCATGGTATTGCCGTGCAGGCCGTGTCGGGCTGGGTGGCAGCCGGTGGCGACCGAAGCGGCGGACGAGCGCGTGACCGAAGGGAAGATGCTGCGGTGGTTGTCGTAGCAACGGCTGCGAGCGGCGAGCGCCGTCAGGTGCGGGCAATGCTCGGGTGTGATGAGGTCGCGACGCAGACCGTCGCACATCACGAGTACGGCCCGGCGCGGGCTGGCCATGGTCGGCTCCTAATCGAAGAAAGCGAAAGTGCGGGTTTCGATGCTCTCCCGGGCAGGCGCGTCGGCCGGGCTCGTCGGATCGTCGAAGGCGCTGTGCGCGGTGAAGCGCGAGGTCTTGCTCGTATCGGAATCGAACACCTTGAACACCAGTGCCTCGTTGCGGTTCATGCGCGGAAAGTAGAACCACTCGTGGGCCGGGTTGTGGGAGATCTGATAGATCTCTCCGGTGCGATCCTTGTAGCGCCGCTGCAGCAGCACGAAGCCCTGTCGCGGGATGCTGCGGCCATCGCAGATGCCGAGCGGGTCGGTCATCACGACACCGCGGATCGGGCGCCAGACCTGGATGATGGCCCAGCGCTTGCGCATGCGCCGCTGCGCTTCTTCATGACCCACGATGTCGCGCAGGCGCTTGGGCGCGGAGTCTTCCGTGTAATCGTTGTGCACGCTCTTGACCGGCGGGCGGGCACCCGTCGCTTGTTGCGCCGCTTCGTCCCCGACGCGCACGGTGTGGTCGAAGACGATCACCTCGGCCGCACCGCAGTGCTGTTGGATGAGGGCGCGTACTTCCGCATCGTAGACGCGAGTGCGTTCGAGTTCGTCGGTGAAGTCCACGACTCGGGTCGGGTGGTCGACGAAGATGAAGCCATGGGTGTCGAGATCGAATTTGTGACGCGAGGGGCGACCGTCGCGCACGGTCATCTCGTGGCGTCGGAACTGCGGCAGCACCGCCTGATGTTCCATCTCGGGCCAGTCGATGTAGCGCACGAGGGGGACACCGGTGTCGATCACGTAGTTGAAATGGGCACGCAGAGTATTGGTAGACGGTTTCTCGGCAGCGATCTGCATGGGCGTCTCCACGGGGGTGTCTGTAGGAAGCAAATCCGCCAGGGCTCCTCGCAACGTCGAGAGACGGAGCAAACGACACCGTCCCCGCACCTCCAGCGCCTGGTCGGGATATGGCGACGATCATAGCCACATTTGGCGGCGCGCGAACAGTCCCCCGATGAACCGATGCGCGCTGCCGATCCTCCGCACCGACACACCAGCGCTCAAAGGGATTATGCTGGTGCCACCACAACCGGCTGGAGGAGATGCGATGGATCTGGGACTTCGCGGCAAGCGCGCAATCGTGACCGGCGGCAGCCTGGGCATAGGCAAGGCCATTGCGCTCGAACTGGCGCGGGAGGGCGTGGATGTCGCCATCGTCGCTCGCAACCCGGAGCGGCTGGAAGCCGCGGCGCGCGAGCTCAGCGCGCAAACAGGTCAGCGGGTCATCGGCCTCAGTGCCGATGTGACGAGCCGGGAGCAAGTCGATGCGATGGTCGCGCGGGCGGCCGAGCAGCTCGGCGGCTTGCACATACTCGTCAACAGCGGCTCGCCTCCGGGCGGTTCGAAAACGGCCATCGGGCCGATCGAAAGCCTGATCGACGAAGAATTGCTGCACGACTTCGACGTCAAGTACATGGGGGCGCTGCGGTGCGCGCGGGCCGCCATTCCCTTCCTCAAGCAGCAGGGCTGGGGACGCATCATCAACGTGAGCGGCATCAATGCGCGCAACGCGGGCAATCTGAGCGGCGGCGCGCGCAATACCTCGCTGGTGCATTTCACCAAGACGCTCGCCGTGCAGCTCGGGCGCTTCGGCATCACGGTGAACTGCATCCATCCCGGCACGACGCGCACCGAGCGCACGGCGAGCCTCCTGGCGGAGCAGGCGGCCAAGGCGGGTATCACCGTGCAGGAGGTCGAGCAACGCAACTTCGCCCCCGATTCGCCGCGCGGCAATGCGATCTGCCGCATGGTCGATGCGGCCGAAGTGGCCTATGTCGCAGCGTTTCTCGCTTCGGAGAAATCGTGGGCGATCAGCGGCGAACTCGTGGTGGCCAGCGGCGGCGCGGGTCGCTCGGTCTTCTACTGAGATGGCGAGCACCAGGACGCTTGCCGAGGATCTGGCGGCGCTCGTAACGAGCACTCGGGCGGAAGATTTGCCGCCGCTGGCGTACGAACGTGCCTGCATGTCGATGGCCAGCACGCTCGCCAGTGCGGCCATGGGTGCGGGCATCGAATCCTCACGCATCATTAGAGCGCTGGCGCACGAGCACGCAGGCACGCCCGAGGCCACGGTGTGGTTCGACGCGGGGCGGCGCCTGCCCGTCGCCGAGGCCGCGCGGGTCAATGCCGTCATGAGCGATGCGGCGGCCTCGGACGACAGCGATCTGCGCAACATCGCGCACATCGGCACCATCGTCACCTCGACCTCGCTTGCCATGGCCGAGCGCAGCGGCGCATCGGGGCGCGATGTGCTGCATGCCATGGTGCTGGGGTACGAAGTCGCCGGGCGCATCGACGAAGCGCTCACCCCCGGACGCAGCGACCGGGGCTTTCACAGCGCCATCGCCACGATCTTCAGCGGTGCGGTGGCAACCGGCACGCTGCTGCGACTGACCCCCGAGCAGATGACGCATGCGATCGCGCTTGCCGCCACGTCGATCGGCGGGCTGCACGTATCCGCGAACACGAGTGTGGCGCGCGAATACCACGCGGGTCTCTCGGCCCTGCTCGGTATCCATGCCGCACTTGCGGCGAGCAAAGGCTTTCGGGCCGAGGCCAAGGTGCTGGAAATGCCCAAGGGCTTCTTCGCCGCTTATGGCGGCGCGCATCTGGAGGATGTGACCCGCGACTGGGGCAAATCGTGGGACATCGTCACCAACATGGCGATCAAGCTGGTGCCCGGCGGACATCCGCATCACGCTGCCGCCGAAGCTGCGGCCAACGCGGCTATCGCGGGCGATGTCGCCCCCGCGGATGTGGCGAGCATCATCGTTTCGGCGCCGAAGTATCGGACGCTGCCGGGGCCTGCGCATCCGACCGATCTGATCGAAGTCGCGCACAGTCCGCGCTACTTCATTGCCGCTGCGGTGGCCGATCGGGGCTTCGGCTGGATCCACGCTGCTCCGGAGAAGGTGAGCGATCGGGTGATTGCTTCGTTGATCGACAAGATCGTATCGGACCCGACACCGCTGCCGTATCCCGACAGGTTTCCTCATCACCATGGCGCGACCGTCACGATCGTGCTCGAGGATGGTCGACGGTTCTCAGATCACGTCGATTTTCCGCGCGGCTCCGGCCCGAGGGGGATCGAGTGGGCCGACGTGGATGCGAAGTACCGAACGCTCATGCCGCTGAGCGGCCTGGCGCAGCAGAACATCGAGACGAGCCTCGAGTTGCTGCATGGGTTCGAAAAGGTCGAGCGCGTGCAGGCCTTGACGACACTGCTGGGCTGACGCGCTCGATGCGGGCGGGCGACAGCAAGCGCTGCAACCCGCCCGTACCGTGCCTGTGGGTGCTCAGCGTAGCCCGCAAGCAGGAGAGTGCGATCAGCCTTCGTTCACCAACACCACCTTGCCGGCGACTTTCCGGGTCATCAGCGCAGTCAGGGCATCGGCCGCTTGCTCGATCGGATACTTGCCCGAGATGTGCGGCTTGATCTTGCCCTCGGCGACCCACTTCCAGATCTGATCGACGTTGGCGCGATGATGGGCCGGATCGCGCTTGGAGAAGGCGCCGACCCAGACGCCGACCACGCTGCAGCCTTTGATCAGCGGCAGATTGAGGGGGATCTTGGGAATGTCGCCGGCGGCGAAGCCGATGACGAGAAAGCGCCCGCCCCACTTCATGTCGCGCAGGGCCAGTTCGGAGTACGAACCGCCCACCGGATCGTAGACGACATCGACGCCCTTGCCCTGGGTGATTTCCTTCACCCGCGCGCGCATGTCTTCCTGATCGTAGTTGATGGTCGCATCCGCACCGTGCTCGCGGCACACCGCGAGTTTCTCTTCGGTGGAAGCGCAGGCGATCACCTTCGCGCCCAGGATCTTGCCGATCTCGACCGCCGCGAGGCCGACGCCCCCGGATGCGCCGAGCACCAGCAGGGTTTCGCCCGCCTTGAGTTGGCCGCGGTCGACCAGTGCGTGATACGAGGTGCCGTACGCGTTGGACAGGCCTGCGGCACTGGCGAAATCGATCGAATCCGGAATGGCGGAGAGCTTCTCGGGATCGGCCAGCACTTCCTCGGCGAAGCCGCCGTAGCTCGTCTGGGCGCTGACGCGATCACCGACCTTCCAGCCCTGCACACCCGTGCCGACCGCCTTGATCACGCCCGTGACTTCACCGCCGGGGATGAAGGGCAGTTCCGGCTTGGTCTGGTACTTGTTCTGGATCAGCAGCGTGTCGGAGAACTTCACGCTCGCCGCCCTCATGCCGACGAGCACCTTGCCCGGCTCGACTTCGAGTGCGGGGCGATCCTCGAGCACGAGCGACTCGGGCGGTCCCCAGGCCTTGCATACCACGGCTTTCATTTGCTTGCTTCCTCCTTGCGATACGGGTCGAAGTCGAGACGAGCGATGGCGCCGCACCGAGCGGATACCTCGGGGAAGGGCTCATCGGGAGAACGCGCGTTAACGCATCCGGAGCAGTGTCGCTCAGCGACGCGGCGACAGTCAATGACGAAGGTGTGCGCAGGGTGGCGCACGCCGTCGGGCTCGGCGGTTCGCTTCCCATCGGTTCGGGAGCACGCAACGACTTCCGATCGATGCGTGCTCGGTCGAGCCGAGCCGGACACGACGCGATCGGGCGCGAATTCCGGACACACGTCACTATAATCGATCGAGCTGAAGCCAGCGTTGGCCGTGTTCGAAATCCGGGAGAACTCCATGCATGCGCCGTTGCATTACTTGACGATCACCGAGGCCGCCGAGCGCATCCGCGCCGGTTCGCTGTCGCCTGTGGAACTGGTACAAGCCTGCCTGGATCGCGTCGCTGCGCTCGACGGCAAGCTGCACGCCTTCATCACGTTGACCGCCGAGCAGGCGCTGGCGCAAGCGCGCACGGCACACGAGGAAATCCGCGCGGGACGTTATCGAGGTCCGCTGCACGGCATACCGATCGCGCACAAGGACATTGTCTGCACCCGGGGCATACGCACCACGGCGCATTCCAATCAACTGCGCGACTGGGTGCCCGACGCGGATGCCACCGTCTACACGCGCCTGCAGGCGGCCGGCGCGATTTCGCTCGGCAAGCTCTCGTTGTGGGAGTTCGCCTACGGCAATCCGGGCGAGACGGTGGCATTTGCCCCTGCGCGCAATCCCTGGAACATCGCTTACAGCCCGGGCGGCTCGAGCAGCGGTTCGGGGGCGGCAGTCTCGGCCGGACTGTGCTTGGGGGCGACCGGCACCGACACCGGCGGCTCGATACGCCATCCTGCCGCGGTCTGCGGGATCGTCGGCATGAAGCCGACCTTCGGGCGGGTCAGCGTGAACGGTGTGCTGCCGCTCGCGGCGAGTCTGGACCATGTTGGCCCGATGACTCGCACGGTGCGCGACAACGTGCTCATGCTGCAGGCGATGGCAGGGCACGATCCCGCCGATCCGACCTCGGCCGAAGCCCCGGTGCCGGACTTCGGCCAGCTGCTGGGGGCAGGCGTGCGCGGCTTGCGGCTGGGCGTGCCGCGCCAGTTCATCGCGTCGAATCCCCATGATGCCGAATGCATTGCAGCGTTCGACGAGGCGTTGCGTGTATTGCGCGAGCTGGGCGCCACGCTCGTCGATTTCGATTTCCCTGAAATCGGTCTTTCGGCCGACCTCGGCACACGCATCCTGATCGCCGAGGCCTATGCGTATCACCGCGAGAATCTCGATCGGCATCCCGAGAAATTCGATCGGTCGCTGCGCGAACGCTTGCTGGCGGCAGCGACGCAGACCGATGCCCAGTTGCAGGAAGCCGAGGCGGTGCGGGTGGCCTTGAAGCGCAAGTATGCCGAGCTTTTCGCCGGTGGCGTGGATGCCATCGTCAGCGTCGGCCGCGAAGCGATCTCCGACACCATGGCGGCCCTGAGCGGCAATCCGACGGCCAAGCGCGGCGGTTGCACTCGCATGTACAACGTCTCGGGACTGCCGGCGCTGGTGATGCCGATGGGTTTCGGCGCGCACGGCATGCCGCTCGGTTTGCAGATCGCGGCCGATCGGTTTCGCGAGGACAGGATCTACCAGATCGCCGCCGCCTATGAAGCGGCGACCGATTGGACGTCGCGGCATCCGCCGATCGAGGCGCAGTGACGCCGGGATCCGCTGCATAGCGGATCCCAGGCATACCCGTTGGAGCCAGGCGCAGAATCTCGCCGGGCAGCCGCCTGCCCGGCTTCTTCACAGCATTGCGTCGCGTCTCTGCCACGCCCCCTAGGCGAAGTTGAGCTTCAATCCCGGCTCGGGCCATTGCATCACACCCAGGCAGCCGCTGTCGGACAAAGTGATGTAGGCGGTGCGCATATCGGCGCCGCCGAAGCACACGTTGGTCGGATAGATGTCCGGCATCTTCGCGGCGCGCACGACTTCACCGCTAGGTGAAATCTCCGTCAGATATCCCGTTCCCAGTGTCGCGCACACCACGTTGCCGCTGGCCATGACGGCGAGACTGTCGAAGCGGGCGCGGCCGGGCAATCCGGCGATGAGCTGGCCGCTGTGCGGTGCGAACTCCGCTTTCGGCTTGAGTTTCCCGGGCCCCTGCACTTCGAATGTCCATAGACGCGCCCCCTCGGTATCGGCGACGTAGAGCGTCTTGCCATCGGGCGACAGGCCGCAGCCGTTGGGGGTGAGCATCGGATAGGCCAGTTCCACGATGCTCGAGCCATCGGGCAGTGCGTAGTAGACGCCGCCATGGTCGCGATGGTGGGCGTAGCGCTTGCCCATGTCGGTGAAGTAGAAGCCGCCCGCCTTGTCGAAGACGAGATCGTTCGGCGCCGAGAGCTTGCGACCGTTGACTTGCGTGTAGAGCAGCGTCGCGTGGCCGGTCTTGGGATCGATGCGCTGCACCGAGCCGTGGTGGTAGTTCGGATGCGGTGCGAGGCCCATAGAGTGGCCTTCGGCGTAGAGACTGCCGCCGTTGTTGCACAGGTAGAAGAAGCCGTCGGGCCCCAGGGCGAGTCCGTTCGGTCCGCCCCCGCACGGCGAGAAGAGGCTCGTCTTGCCATCGGGGGTGACTCGCGTGCAGCGCTGATTGCGGATCTCGGTGAGGACGATGGATCCGTCGGGGCATGCGACCGGGCCCTCGGGAAAGCCGAGTCCGGTGGCGAGTAGGGTGACATCTGTCATGGGCGAGTTCCTCGTGGTGGACTGGGGACGTGTATCGGAGCGACCAGGATAGCGGTTTGGGCGCGCGCTGCGTATCGAGCGTCGGGGGCGGCTGTCAGGCCTGCTTCGTTTTCAAGAGCTCGATGCGTCCGGAATGGGCCGCAATGGCGAGCCGCTGCAACTCGGGCAGCGCCTCGCAGTACAGGTAATCCGGGCTCAAGTCCTCGATGCAGGTGCAGCCGAGCAGTGCAAGCACGCGACGCACCTCGGATCCCAGGATCTCGATCGCCCGTGCCGCACCGGGCGCACCGGCGGCGGCCACGCCGAACAGCGGCGCGCGGCCGACGAATACCATGTCCGCGCCGAGCGCCAGCGCCTTGACGATGTCCGAGCCACGGCGGAAACCGCTGTCGGCCATCACCGTGAACGCAGGGCCGACGGCGGCGCGGATCTGCGGCAGCACCTCGATCGGCGAGACTGCGCCATCGAGTTGGCGCCCGCCATGGTTCGACACGAAGATGCCGTCGGCGCCTGCTTCGCGCGCCGCAAGCGCATCGTCGGGACGCAGAATGCCTTTCACCAGCAGCTTGTGCGGCCACAGCTTGCGCAGCCAGCGCACATCGTCCCAGGTGAGGCAGTCGCGATGGGCGCGCGATTCGCTGCGGGATTTGGCGATGATCTTGCCGCCGACTTCGGTGTCGAGGTTGCGATAGCGTGGCACGCCGGAGTGCCAAAGCGTTCGGAACAGGACGTTGACGAGCCAGTCCGGATGGCGGATGCCGTCGATCATGTTCGACAGATTGAGCTTGAACGGCACCGAGAATGCGTTGCGCTCGTTGTATTCGCGATTGGCCGGGACCGGGATGTCGGTGGTCATGACCAAGGCTTCGTACCCGGCATCACGCGCCCGCAATACCAGGCGCTCGGCGGCCGCGCGGTCCTTGGACATGTACAGCTGAAACCACAAGGTGCCCCCTGCATCGCGGGCGACGTCCTCCATCGGCTCGAACGACGACGTCGACAGCACGAACGGAATGCCGGCGGCCTTGGCGGCGCGCGCAATGGCGGTTTCCCCCCGATGGCAGTACAGCCCGGCAGCCCCGGTGGGCGCCACGCCGAAGGGCATGTCGAAGCTCTTGCCGAAGATCGTCGTTTTCGTGCTGCGGTTCGAGACATCGACGAGGGTGTGCGGGCGAAAGCGGATGCGCTCGAACACGGTGCGGTTGTTGTCGAGCGTGACGAAGTCTTCCGCGCCGCCGGCCATGAAGTCGAATGCGACGCGAGGCACACGCTTCTGCGCGGCACGCCGCAAGTCGTCGATGTTCTGTATGCGGCGGTCGAGTTTCATGAGAGGCCTCGGGTGGATGGGAGGGATGGCGGCGGTTCAGAGTCGCACATGCTTGACGATGCGCCGGTTGCGCCCCCACGCGCCGGCGCGCACGACGTAGAGATCACCGCGCGCATCGCCCCAGATGCCGTGGCACGACTTGAAGGCCGCATCCCCCCAGTGGGCGAGACGATTGCCCTGCATGTCGAGGACGCTGACCATGCCGCTGTTGTGCTCGGGGATATAGACGACATCCTGCGCATCGACATAGAGGATGGCCGGGCCGATGAGCTTCGTCGGCCAGATCTCCAGCAGCGTGCCCTGCTGATCGAAGATCTGCACGCGATCGTTCTCGCGGTCGGCGACGAGGAGGCGGCCGCGTCGATCGATCCAGATCGAATGCGGCAGATTGAATTGTCCCGGTTCGGCGCCCGGTTCTCCCCAGGAGAATAGGAGTGTGCCGTCGGGCGCGAACTTGTGCACCCGCGCGTTGCCGTAACCGTCGGTGACGAACATTTCGCCGCTGGGCGCCACATCGATGTCGGTCGGCAGATTGAACGGCTCGGCGCCGCGCTTCACGTCGCGCCAGGCATCCGAGCGAAAGTCGGTCGGCGATACGCCGGTGTCGGATCGATAGCCCCGTTTGCCGATCGTGCGCAGCAGCTTGCCCTCGGTGGTGAACAGCATCATCTGGGCGAGATCCCGGTCGACGATCCACAAGTGGTCGTCCCGGTCGGCGCGGATCGTATGCGGAAAGGCGAAGAGCCCGGCGCCCCAGGAATGGAGGAAGCGCCCGTCGCGATCGAACACGACCACCGGATGCTCCTTGGATCGGTTGAAGCAGTACACGCGATCCTGCGAATCCACGGTCACCGAGGCCGCGAGCAGCGTGATGTGCTCGGGCACCTGCGCCCAGTCCTCGCGCACCTCGTAGCGATGCCTGCCGGCGCCTACGATTTCAGCGGTTTTCGCCATGCTGTCGGTTCCTTTCGCTCGCGGGGCGAGCGGCTTTGCCTCGCTCAGGGCTTGAGGCCCAGTTTCTCCACATTGACCTTCTCGATCACATAGCGCTCCCGGGCCCAGCGCAGATAGTCCGCCCCGGAGAGATAGGCCGTGCTCATTTCGTAGCGCTCGAGTGATTTTCTGAACTCGGGGTCGTTCAGCGCCTGCCGGAAGGCGTCGTGGATCGTCGCAACGACCTTGGGATCCATGCCCTTGGGGCCGCCTATGCCGAAAGGCGCGCGCGTCGATACGCCGTATCCGAGTTCCATCAGAGTAGGCACTTCCGGCCAGCTGGGGAATTTGTCGCCGGTGGCGACGAGCAGACGCATGCGGCCGTCGCGCACGAACTGCGCCCATCCGCCTGATCCTGCAGATGCGTGCACTTCGCCGGCGAGCAGGGCATTGCTGGCTTCGGGGCTGCTTCGGTAGGGCACCATCACCCAGTCGATGCCCAGTTGTCGCGCCACCTCGGAGAGCGTCAAGTGCTGGCTGCCGCCGACACCCGTCGTGGCGTAGCTGATCTTTCGAGGATGGGCCTTGGCGTAATCGACATATTCTCGCCAGGTTTTCCATGGCGCATCCGCTTTGACGACCACGCCGCTCAAATAATCGGCGACCGCGATGATCCAGGTGAGGTCGGTGAGGGGGTCGTAGTCGAGCTTGGAGATGTGCGGCACTCGCAGCATGTTCGAAGGCAGATGTGCCAGCGTGTAGCCGTCGGGCTTCGCGCGTGCGACCGCGGCTGCGCCCAGCGTGGCAGCCGCGCCCGGCTTGTTTTCGACCATGATGCGCTGACCCAGATGTCGCGAGGCGGCTTCTGCCAGCGCGCGGAAGGTGAGGTCGGTCGGGCCTCCCGGCCCGAAGCCTACATAGAGAGTGATGCGTTTTTCGGGAAACGTCTGCGCTGAGATCGAGGCGGTCGTGAGTGCGAGAAACAGGAAAGCCAGAACGCGTGCGCGTACCATCATCTCCTCCTATTTTCGTTCGTGCGCCAGTGATCCAAAGCCACCGACTGTCCCGCAGTATTCAGAGTGCGTAGGTGGCGGTCAAGCCCATGTCTACATGGTGAACGCAAGCGTGCGGCTGCCTGCGAATGGTTTGTCTCGATCGGTCGCCGTGAGACTATAGGCATGCAAGACGGTGGATCATGGATGAAACCATCGCACGGATCGCTTGAGCGAACTGGCTCGCAAAACCCGGCGGGGATGCGACCGCAACGAGGAGGGTTCAGGATGTCACGAACGACGAGGATCGCGCTTGCCGCCATCGCGTGCGTCTTTGCGCACGGGGCCGCGGCGGCTGAAGCCAAGGGCAAGGCCGCGACAGCCGACTATCCCGTGCGTCCGGTGCGCTTGCTGATCGGCTTCAGTCCGGGGGGCGGGACGGACATCGCGATGCGTATCGTCGTCAGGCGGCTCGCCGAAATCTGGGGTCAGCAGATCGTCGTCGACAACCGACCCGGTGCCGGTGGACTGCTGGCGTTCGACATGGTCGCCAACGCGAATCCCGACGGATACACGCTGCTGGCGGCCAGCCCGAGCTTCGCCATCCAGCCCGGCCTCTCTGCCAAGTTGCCTTACGATGCCATCCGCGATTTCGCCCCCGTCACCGAGGCGACCGCGGCACCTTACCTGCTGGTGGTTCATCCAGGCATCGAGGCGAAATCGGTCAAGGAACTGGTGACCCTGGCTCGCGGGCAGCCCGGCAAATACAACTACGCTTCCGGGGGCGTGGGCAGCGCGCAGCATCTCGCCGCGGAGCTGTTCGCTGCCATGGGGGGTGTCAGCTTGACTCATGTGCCGTTCAAGGGCGCAGTCAATATTCCGGAAGTCATCGCCGGTCGCGTGCACATGTTGATGAGCGGATTGCCCCAAGGCTTGCCGCATGTCCAGGCGGGGAGACTGCGCGCGCTGGGTGTCACGACCAAGAAGCGCTCGCCAGCGTTGCCGGATGTGCCGTCGATCGCAGAGGCGGGGGTGCCCGGGTATGACGTCACGATCTGGTACGGGGTGTTCACCACGGGCGGGACACCGAGGAGCATCGTCGACAAACTCAACGCAGGTTTCGCGCAGGCGCTGAGGTCGGAGGATGTCGTCAAGCAGTTGCACGGGATCGGGATGGAGCCGGTCGGAAACGCCGCCGACGTCTTCGCGGCATCGGTGCGTACTGAAATCAAGCAGTGGGCGCAGGTGATCAAGCGTGCCGGCATCAAGCCGGAGTAGCGCGGGGCAGCACGGTCGATCGAGGAACGAACGATGACGATGACAATACGCAAACTCAGCAATGCGCTGGGCGCGGAAGTGACGGGCGTCGATTTGGCGCGGCTGGGGGGCGCCGATTTCGAACGCATCGAGCAGGCATGGCACGAGCATCTCATGCTGGTCTTCCGCGACCAGCAGCTCGATCATCCGCAGTACATCGCCTTCGGCCGCCGCTTCGGCGAACTCGAGCGATATCTGCATGGCAATCAGGATTACACCCACCCGGACTACCCCGAGCTCTACTTCCTCACCAACCACGAAGTCAACGGCAAGCCGTCGGAGACGCAGGACGTCGGGCGCGAGTGGCATACCGACCAGTCGTATACCCTGCGTCCGCTCAAGGCGACCATGCTCTACTGTCGCGAAATCCCTGAGCACGGAGGCGATACGATACTCACCAACATGTATCTCGCCTACGAGCGGCTGTCACCGCGCTTGCGCGAGGTGCTCGAAGGCCTGGAGGCCGTGCATGATTTCAGCTTGCGGCTGGACAAGTTGTCGACTTACCTCGATCCGGCGAAGATCGCCGCCCGTCGCGCCAAGGCACCCCCGGTCGCGCACCCCGTGGTGCGTGTTCACCCGCAGACCGGCCGCAAGGCGCTCTTCGTGAGCGAGGCGGTGACGAGTCATTTCGTCGGCATGACGCGGGCGGAAAGCGCAGGCCTGCTGCACTACCTGTTCCAGCACAGCGTGCAGCCCGAGTTCACCTACCGTCACCGTTGGCGGGTGAACGATGTGGCCATCTGGGACAATCGGTGCACGCTGCACTTCGCGCTCAAGGATTTCGAGCACACGAGCCCGCGGCATATGGTCCGCATGGCCGTGCTAGGAACGCCGCTAGGCTATGCGGTGGAGAACGCGTCCGTGTGAGGCGGAGTCGTTCGCCTGCCGCCTACATCTTCTCCATCACTTCGCGCGCGAAGCGCTCCATGACTTCGTAGCGCTGCGCGAACGGGGGGTGGAACGTGATCTGCTTGAGCCCGCGGCGGTCGAGGTCGCGCAGCCGTTCGACCAGTTCGGGCGGCTCGCCGATGATGCACAGGGCGCGGATGATCTCGGGCGTGATGAAGCGCGCTTCGTCCGGTTCGATCGTGGCGTAATGGCTCGCATGCAAGGTGATGTGCTGGTCGTCGGCCGCACGGGCCTGCTGAAAGGCGACGTAGTCGTTCCAGACCGAGCGCACGTAGGGCGGCGGCTCCTTGCCGGTTTCGCGCACCCAGTCGATCAGATAGTGGAAGTTGGCCATGACGGAAGGGCCGATCTCCGCGATGACCCGGGGAGAGGTGAGCGGTTCGCCCGGTTCGAGCATGAGCACGCTGACCAGTGCCGCCGTATGAAAGTCGTCGGGGAGTGTGCGCCCGACACGCGCCGCCCCCTTGGCGACGTTGGCCAAGGCTTCCTCGATCGTGCCGCCGCGAGGCAGGGCGGTGCACAGGCCATCGGCCAGTTCGCCGGCGATCGCCTGTCCCATGGGGCCGTTGGCTGCCACGTAAAGGGGCGGTGGCGGCTCCAGACGCAGATGTTTTTGCTCGAGTGAAGCGAAGCGCACAGGGTGCGTTTCACCGTTGAGCGCGTAGGCGACCTCTTCACCGTGCAGCAGTCCGCGTACGACGCGAACGTATTCGCGCAAGGCCTTGGCGCCCATGGGCCGCTGCCCCAGCATGCGCATGGCCGTGTTGCCGGTGCCGAAGATCGCGAACGTGCGTCCCGGCGCAAGCGCGTTGATGGTGGCGATGCCGTTGGCGGCCTCGGGGGCGAGGCGCATGCCGCAAACGGCGACACCGCTGCCGACCTGAATGGTGCGTGTGGACATGGCGATCGCAGCCATGGTCGCGAACAGGTTCGAGCGCAACAATGGGCTATCGGTGACCCAGCAGCGCGTGAAGCCCAACTTCTCGCCGTGCTGCGCATAATCGATGGCCGAGATGTGGCCGACGCTGACACCGAACTCCATGGGGACCTCCTTCGGACAGGGTCATCGTGCAGCGGCTCGACCGGCCGCGATGCATCGATCTGTGGGTCAAGCGATATTACCCTGACTGCCCCGGGGCGCGTCGACAGGGAATGACCGGCGCGGGTTGGGCTCGAAACGAACCAGATCAGCCCACAGCCGCGTCACGGGCTCCATCACCTTCTGCCCGCGAGAGCATGCCTAGGGCCGGATCGGTGTGCCGAAACGGGAGTTGACCTTAGGCTCGCTGCGGCGAAGACTATCGGCAAGCACCACCGTAGCGCGGGTTGGCCAGCCCGGATTCGATGAGGAGTTACATGAGCGATAGCGCAGGATCGAACTCCGGGGACGATGCCTACGAACTCGCCCGGTTCGTGCAGGCGCAAGAAGGGGTGTATCCGCAGGCGCTGGCGGAGGTGAAGTCCGGGCGCAAGCGCTCGCACTGGATGTGGTTCGTGTTTCCGCAGTTCCAGGGGCTGGGCAGCAGCTCGACTTCTCGCCGCTACGCCATCAAGAGTCTCGCCGAGGCGCACGCCTACCTCGCGCATCCCGTGCTGGGCCCGAGGCTGCAGGCGAGTTGCGAAGCGGTCCTGGCCGTTCGAGGACGCTCGGTCCATGACATCTTCGGCTCGCCCGACGATATGAAACTCAAGTCGTGCGCCACGCTCTTCGAACGGGTCGCCCCCCCGGCGTCCGTATTCGCCCGACTGCTGGACGCTTGCTTCGGCGGTCAGCGGGACGAGGCGACCTTGCGTTTGCTCGGGGCGCCGCGCGAGCGCGAGTGACGTGGCGACCGGCGCGAATGTCAGCGCTCGATGCTGATGTTCGCATCCTTGATGATCTTCGCGTACTTGGCGGTATCCGCCCGCATGATCGCGCCGAACTGTTCCGGCGTGGTGATGAACGGGTCCATGCCGAGGCCGTCGAGTTTCTCTTTGACTTCCGGCAACGCGACCGCTCGCGCGATCTCGGCGGCGAGCTTGTTGACGATCTCTTTCGGCGTGGCCGCAGGCGCAAGCACACCGTACCACAGCTTCACATCCATGCCCGGCAAGCCGGCTTCCTTGAAGGTCGGCACGGTCGGCAAGGTCGGCGCGCGGCTCTCCCCGGTGATCGCGATCGCCTTCAAGCGTCCGGTCTTGAGGTGGGGCAGGACGAGCAGCAGGTTCTGAAACGACAGGTGGACCTGGCCGCCCAGCAGCTCGGTCACCGCCGGATTGGCTCCTTTGTAGGCCACCGCCTGCATCTTGATCCCCGAAAGATGAGCGAACAGTTCGGCCGCAAGATGTGCCATGCCGCCGGCGCCCGCCGTACTGTAGTTGAGCTGCCCGGGCCGCGCTTTTGCCAGATTGACGAACTCGCGCACGTTGTTCGCCGGCACCGAGCGGTGCAGCAACATGGCGACTTCGGAGCTGGACATGGTCGATACGGGAGCGAACGCGTTGACCGCATCGAACGGGAAGTTGGGAATCAGCAGCGGAGCGACGAGGTAGGCCGAGCCCGAGATCAGCATGATGGTATGGCCATCGGGTGCCGACTTGAGCAGTGTCTCGGCGGCGATGATCCCGCTGCCGCCGGGACGGTTGTCGATCAGCACCTGCTGTCCCCAGGCCTCGGTGAGGCGTTGACCGACCAGCCGACCGAGGACGCTGGTCGCGCCGCCCGCCGCGTAAGGGCTGATGAAACGAATCGGCTTGCTGGGGTAGCTCGACTGGGCCCAGAGCGGCCCCGCCAGACTCGTCAGCAGCGTGGCACCCAGGATGCGCATTGCAATGGAGCGTTTCATGCTGTCTTCCTCCTCCTAAGGAATTTCGCATCCGTCATGGCGCCGCTCGGTCAGCGAGTCGCGGATGTTCGAGTATGGTAATCCTCGCTGCGGGCTGCTGCCATGAATCTCGGCGGCAAAACGCATCTGCATGAGCGCGTGCGGCCATTGCAGCCGCATTGCACCCGTAAGGGTTGCCGACCCCGGGAGCGTTGCCTTCGTATCCGCCGATGCGAGCGTACTCCACGGCGGGGCCGAGCCTCGCTTATGCCGAGTGGCGCGCCTGCTTGGCCATCGCGGCTTCGTGGGCGGTCACGAAGCCGACGATGTCGGTGGTCGGCATGGGACGCGCGAAGTAGAAGCCCTGCACTTCGTCGCAGCCGTGATGCTGCAGGAATGCGAGCTGTTCCTCGGTTTCCACACCTTCGGCGACGGCGCGCAGGCCCAGTGCATGCGCCATGGCGATCGCGGCTTGAGCGAGGCCGCAATCGCGCGGCGCGTGCGGCAGATCGCGCACGAAGGAGCGGTCGATCTTGACGCTGTCGATCGGAAAGCGCTTCAGATAGCCCAGCGAGGAATAGCCCGTGCCGAAATCGTCGATGGCCAGGTGTATGCGCCGTTGCTTCAAGGCCGCCATCACCTCGATGGCGCGATCGACGTGGGTCATCGTCATGGACTCCGTGAGCTCGATCTCGAGCAGATCGGCATCCATGCCGGTCGCCTGCAGCACCTGATCGATGCACAGGGGCAGATCGTCGCGCACGAACTGCCGGGCGGAGATGTTCACCGCGACCCGCAAGGGCGCGAGTCCCTCCGCAATCCAGCGCTGTGCCTGATTGCAGGCGGTGCGCAGAACCCATTCGCCGATGGGAACGACCAAGCCGGTTTCTTCGGCGAGTGGGATGAACGCACCGGGAGGCACGAAGCCCAGCTCGGGATGCTGCCAGCGTATCAGCGCTTCGACCCCGACGATGCGCCGGGTGGCCAGATCGAGCTTGGGCTGGTAATGCAGCACCAGCTCGTCGCGCTCGATGGCGTGGCGCAAGCTCGCTTCGAGGGCGAGACGCTCGAGCGTATGGATGTTCAGCTGCGGGGTGTAGAACTCGAATGCGTTCTTGCCCTTTTCCTTGGCCCGGTACATCGCGATGTCCGCGTGCTTGAGCAAGGAAGCGGTGTCCGAACCGTCCTCGGGATAGTTCGCGATGCCGATGCTGGCTGTGACATGGCATTCGCGCCCATCGAGCACATGCGGTTGGGCCAGGGCATCGAGGATACGCTGTGCGAGCGGGACCGCCGGAACCGATCCGTGAACGTCTTCCGCCAGCACGACGAACTCGTCGCCGCCGAGCCGCGCGACGGTATCGGTTTCGCGCAGGCAATGGCGCAGTCGCGCCGCGACGGCGCCGAGCAGGCGATCACCCGAGTCGTGGCCGAGCGTGTCGTTGATGTTCTTGAAGCGGTCGAGGTCGATGAACAGGATGGACAGCTTCGAATCGCGCCGGCGGGCACGTGCGAGCGCCCCATCCAGGCATCGGGCGAAGAGCGATCGATTGGGTAACTGCGTCAGCGCGTCGTGATTGGCGATGAACTGCAAATCGTCCTCGGCCCGTCGCCGCTCGGTGACGTCGCGGTAGCTGCAGACGCGGCCGACCGCGACACCAGCGATCCGCTGCGGCATGCTGAATCGCTCGAAGACCCGCCCGTCGACGAGCTCCACGATTTCATGGCTTTCCGCGACTTCGCCGTTCAGCAATTCGTGGGTGCGAGCGACGAAGCGGTCCGGATCGGACAGCTTGGGGCGCATCGCGTCGAGGATGCTCTCGACCGTCCCCTGCGACATCGCCGTTGCAGGCAGGCGCCAAAGGTCGAGCAAGCGCTGGTTGTGGCTGACGATCTGCCCGGCACGGTTGACGACGCAGATGCCGTCGTTGGTGGACTCGAGGGTCGCCTGCAGCAAAGACAGGGAATTCTCCAGCGTGCGCTCGGTCAGGCGATGCTCGGCGATCTCCAGTCGTAGTTTGGCGTTCACTTCCTCGGCGTCGGCGTTCGCCCGAGTGAGCACGTCGATCAAGGTGCGGTTCTGATGACGCAGTTCGAGCGTCGTGCGCAAGCTGGTGTGGACGCGCCGCGCAATTCCGGACATGCCGAGCATGTAGACGATCGTCAGCAGCCCGAGCGTCGTCTGGGTGCCGTCCGTCCCGGCAAGAAAATGTGCGGCGAGGGGGGTGAGGGCGAGAGCGCAGAAGACGTAGAACGCTGCCGGCACGGCGGCCTGAGTCGGTGCTGCCGCGGCGACCATGCCGGCCAGCGTGAAGATGACCACGAACTGTGTGCCCAGTCCGGTCTCGGGTGTCATGAACAGCGCCGCGGCCCCCCATGTCATTCCCGAGGCCGCGACCCCCGCGATAAAGGCGTTGCGCCACCAGACGATTCTCTCGGCAGAAGGGTTGGCGCGCCGGTAGGCTGCGATCAACTGCAGCCGTGCAGCGGTGATCACGATGATGATCGTGAGCCAGGCCACTACCCACACGGGCTGAGCGACTGACCCCAAGGTCGCGGCCAGCGCGGGTGCAACGATGAGGGCGGCCAGTTGGGAGACGACCGCGTTGCGATAGAGCAGTCCGACTTCCTCGGCGTGAATTTCGGCCGCAGCCGGCCGCATGGATGGAAGGGCGTCGTTCTCGCGCGCTGAAGCGTCGGCGGAAAGGGATGACATGGCACGACTCCGGATGCGGGCTGCGCGGATCTGTGCCGCGAACCTACCAAATAATGATCAGATGATCCTAAGGGGCGGCGTTGCCATGGAACCATGCGAGAAGACTGGGGAATGCGGGCCAATTCCGCCTTCCGTGCCTCGGCGGCGCAAGGGCGGCAAGGCGGGAGCGCGGTCTTGCGTGCACTACCCAGGCCAAGCGATGCTGGCGTTGTATGCCTATCCGGATCACACTGCGTTTAACCGGGGAAGGTCGCCGGCGAGCGGCGAATAACAACACTTTGGGAGACTGAAATGAACAGACGAAGAAGTCAGGCGAGCGGGATGGGGGCGGCGGTCGTCGCGGTTGGATTGTTGAGTGCTTGCCTGCAAACGGCCCCCGTCGTCGTGACGCCGCAGGATCAGGCGGCTCGCCGCGTCTACACTTGCCCGAACGGCAAGACGCTGGACGTCACGCGAATACAAGGAAAGGCCTCGGCTCTCGTCACGGTCGACGGGCAGACGATGCAACTGCCCCGGGAGACAGCGTCTACGTCCGCGGAGCGCTACACGAACCGGCTGCAGACACTCACGCTATTCGGTGACGGAGCGACTTTCGAATCACTCGGCAGGGCTGCCTATGGGCCGTGCACTTTGGGGGCGGGTCAAGCGGGGGTCGGGGAAGAGACCCCGCAAGAGGCCATCGACAGGCGGCGCGGGCGCGACTGACCGCGCGCTGATCGACGGTGCAGAAGGGGGCGCCGATCTGCCCGGGCCAGAGAACACCCGATCGGGCCATCGAGCTCGTCGGGTGCGTGCTAGTGTCGTAAGTCAGGCATTCGCTGAACTCGCGACTGACCGGTTCAGGGCCGTCCTCGGGTGGCCGTATTCAAGGTCGACCATGAATAGGGCACTTCCTCCGTCGGGCCGAATGGGATCTTGATCTCGGTGCCGGGCGCGTACTCGCGGCGATGCTGCTCGCGCAGCCGCAAGCGTTGGGCTTCCCGCGCATGCACGAGATCGAAGGGATCTTCACAACCGAGCGCGCGAGCCGCCTGCAGCGGCCAGTTGGGGTTGTCCATCAGTTCGCGCGCCAGAGCGATCAGGTCCGCCTGGCCTTCCTGCAATATGGCTTCGGCATGACGCGGTTCGGAGATCAGTCCGACCGCCATCGTCGTCATGCCGGCCTTCTGCTTGACTTCGCGGGCGTACCCGACCTGATAACCGGGCACCCGTGGGATCGCAGGCATCGGGCCGTCGCCGCTGATGCCGCCCGAGGAGCAGTCGATGACATCGACACCGCGCTCCTTGAGCGCTCGCGCGAGTGCGATCGTGTCCTCGATCCCCCATTCGCCTCCGGGACCTTCGACGGCCGAGGTGCGGAAGAAGAGCGGCTTGTCGTTCGGCAGCACCTCGCGCACCGCTTCGGCGATTTCGAGGGCGAGGCGCATGCGGTTCTCAAGGCTGCCGCCGTATTGATCGGTTCGCTTGTTCGACACCGGCGAGAGGAACTGGTGGATCAGGTAGCCGTGCGCGCCGTGAATCTCGATGATGTCGTAGCCGGCATCGATGGAGCGCTGCGTCGCCTCGCGCCAGGCCGCGAGATGCTCCTTGATGTCGTTCATGTCCATGGCGCGAGGCACGTTGCCGCCAGGTGACGCGGGCAGGGCGCTGGGCGCCAATCCTTGCCAGGGTTTCAGTCCGGACTGGGCATCCTCTTCGGTCAGTGCGGCACGCTCTTTCAACGGGCCGTGGGCCGAGGCACGGCGGCCGCAGTGACCGAGTTGGATCGCCGGCACGGAGCCGAGCGAGCGGATGAAATCGTTGATCCGCGCATAGTCGGCAATGTGGCTGTCTTTGTAGAGGCCGGCACAGTGATGGGTCTTGCGGCCGCGCGCCTCGACGGCGGTCTCTTCGCCGAAGACGATGCCGGTGCCGCTCATGGCGAAACGACCGAAGTTCACCAGCTGCCATTCGCCGGGTGCGCCGTCGTCGGACACGTATTGGCACATCGGCGAACACACGATGCGATTGCGGGCGACTACGGAGCGCAGCTTGATGGGGGTGAACAGCAAGGGGGCGGCGCGAGGTGTGTCGTTCATCTTGATCGAATCTCCGAGGAGGGGCGTGTTGGCACCTAGTGTAATCGAACGTCGAGGGAGCGGATGCCGAGCAGGGCGTTCGGCGTCCATCAGTTGGCCTGTCTCGGCGGCCGCGCTGCAGCTTCGTCGCTAGAATAGGACGTGTAGGGTGAGGCGCGCGCTCGCGCGCCCGGAGGAACTACCAGAGGCCGATCGCCATGCATACCTGTTCGAAAGCGCTGCTCGTCGTCACATCGTTCGCCGGCGGCTTGCAGTTTTCCGCGCCCGCCGCGGCTCAGACCTATCCCCACAAACCGATCCGCCTCATTCTGCCGTTCCCGCCTGGCGGTCCGGTGGACGGCATGGCCCGCTTGATGGCCCCGAAGTTGAGTGCCGACTTCGGACAGACGGTGGTGCTGGACAATCGCTCCGGGGCGAGTGGCATGATCGCGATCGAGACCGGCGCGCGCGCCAATCCGGACGGCTACACCATGCTGATGGTGTCGAGCAGCTACGGTGCGAGTGCCGCTACCCACGTCTTGTCCTACGATCCAGTCAACGACGTCACGCCTGTCATCTTGCTCGGCAGAGCGCCGCAGTTGATGGCGCTCCATCCCGCAGCGGGAATCGCCACCGTGAAAGAACTCATTGGCTACGCCAGAGCGCATCCGGGCAAGCTCAATTACGGTTCTTCCGGCACCGGGGGCAGCGTGCACCTGGCCACCGAGTTCTTCAGCCAGTCGGCAGGCATCAAGATGACGCACGTCCCTTACAAGGGCCAGGGTCCGGCGCTGAACGATCTTCTCGGCGGTCAGATACAGCTCTTCAGCGGCAGCCCGATGGTGATCTACCCGCACGTGAAGTCGAATCGCCTGCGCGGTATCGGAATCACCGGCGCTACACGTTCCAAGGCCATGCCGGAAATTCCCGCCATTGCCGAGACGGTGGCCGGTTTCGAGACCTACAGCTGGCAGGCGGTGGTCGGGCCCAAGGGATTGCCCAAAGGCATCACGACCCGCTGGAACCAGGCAGTGAATCGTTTGCTCGAGCTGCCCGAGATGAGGGAGCGCATGGCCGGCGATTCGATGGAAGTTGCCGGTGGGCCGCCCGAGCGTTTTCTCGAGATCCTGCGCAGCGACGTGGCGAAGTGGCGCAAGGTCGTCAAGGCCGCGAACATCAAACTCGGAGGATGATCGGTCGCTCCGGACGAAGGCGCCGCGGCTGCTGGCCGAGTGTCGGGCAACGATATAATCCCCGCCCATTCGGCCACGCGTGCACCGTTGCGACGTGTCGGCCGCTGCGCCCAGGAGACCCAGCCTATGTCCAACCGACGTGTCGTCGCAGTCATCATGATCGTCCTCATGACCGCCCTCGCAGGGTGCAATACCATTGCCGGCGCCGGCAAGGATCTCGAGCGTGGCGGGCAAGTGATCCGCGACACGGCCAAAGACGCGCAACGTCGCTTCTAGCCGGGCCGGGCCGGGCTGGGCTGCCGCTGCGATGGCGCGCTTGCCGCCCCGTCGGCAACCGTCCATTCGAGCGCGGTCGCAGGTTGCCGAATTGCCTGCTGATTGTGGATCAGTTCCGAGCACGACGCATCGGGCGCCTCGGCGATCATCGTTGTTCGGATCGTCTTCAGGAAGCGCGATGAGGAATGCAGTGCTTACCGTGTTGCTGCTGGGGGTGTTCGTCGCAGTCGGCGTTTATTCCAAGACCCGGGATGTCGCCGATGGCGCGGTGACAGCGGGGGACGAGGCAGCGGCCGCAGTCAGCGATTGGGTCGGCGAGTTCGCCGATTACGATGCTGCCTACGTCAGCGCCGAACTGCGCGGCTGGACGGTCATCGTCAATCGCGGCTTGCTCGGTGCGCAACCGGAGCTGACGCGCCGGGCTTTGGGTCTGCTCGATGCGAGGCTCGCCGAGATCGAGCGGACCGTGTACCGCCTGCCGCTGCGTCGTCTGCAGAAGGTGCCGATATGGATCGAGGGCGGCGTCCCGGGTCTGAGAGGCGTCATGTACCACTGGTCGGCCGATTGGCTGCGAGAACGGGGTTACAACCCCGAGAAGGCACGCAGCGTGGAGATCGTCGATCTGCGCGACTTCATCGCCTGGTCGCAGACGCAACCCTGGCTCGTCATGCATGAACTCGCGCACGCCTACCACGATCGCGCGCTGGGCGAACACAACGAAGCGATCCTCGCCGCCTACGAGAACGCGAAGCGGTCCGGACTCTACACGCAGGTGAAGTATATCGACGGCAGCACGCGGCCTGCCTACGCGCTGACCAATCGAATGGAATATTTCGCCGAACTCACCGAAGCCTATTTGGGCGTGAACGACTTCTTCCCCTTCAGGCGCGACGAACTGGCGCGTCACGACCCGCAAGGCTTTGCGTTGATGGAGCAGGTCTGGCGCTTTTGAAGCGGGCCGTGCCGATCCGGCAAGGCGATGGGCCGAGTGCGCGTGCCGTCAAAGTTTCAGTTCGATGGCGCGAATGACCTTGCCCAGACGATCGACGTCGGCGCGGATCCGGGCGGCGAATTGTTCGGGCGTGCCCGCGCCGGGCTCCGCACCCTGGCGCATCAACCATTCGCGGTTCTCGGGGCGATCGATGATCCGAACGACGTCGCCGTTGATGCGCGTCACGATCTCGCGCGGCAGCCCCGGGGGGCCGTAGATGCCGAGGAATGACGCCGTGCCGAATCCGGGCAGCGCCGCTTCGGCAATCGTCGGCACGTCGGGCAAGGCGGTCATGCGCTTCGGACCGCTGGTGGCCAGCGCGCGCAGGCGTCCGGTCTTGACGACCGGCACCGTGCCGAGCGGACTGCTGAAGATGATCGGCACCTGACCGGCCATCACATCGGCCAGCGCGGCGCCCGCGCCCTTGTAGGGCACATGAATCATCTTGATGCCCGCGGTCATGTTGAACATCTCCATGGCGAGATGTCCCGCGGAGCCGGCGCCTGCCGAGGCGTAGAGCATGTCGCCCGGCCGCGCCTTGGCCAGCTTGATCAGGGTCGCCACATTGGTCGCGGGGAACGACGCATGCACGGTGAGCAGGAAGTACTGCTCCATCGCCAATACGATGGGGGTGAAGTCGCGCTCAGGGTCCATGCGCCGGTGGGATAGACTGGCCGCCAGTTGGCCCGAACCTCCGACCAGCAGGGTATAGCCGTCCGCAACGGAGCGGGCGACGTACTCGCCGCCGATCAGGCCCCCGGCGCCGGGCCGATTCTCGACCACGACCTGCTGACCCAGGGTGTCGGTGAGGTTGCGTGCGATGAAGCGGGCGAAGGTATCCGCGCCTCCGCCCGGAGCAAGGCCGACGATGATGCGCACCGGTTTGGCGGGGTAAGGCGCGGATTGCGCAAACACGCTCGGGGCTGCACCCAGCAGCGCGAGCCATAGCCAGCCTGGTCGGCAATGCATGATGATTCTCCTCCTGCGAATTCCTGGCGAAGGCGCCAGCTCGCGCAATGCTCGTGGTTGTGGCCGCGTCAATGCTGGGCGCGCATCTCGTGCTGCATGCGCCGCAAATCGGCCGCCACTGCATTGTGAACGGCGCGCAGATCGAATGCCAGCCCGAGCTGCATGGCGGCGGGGCTTGGCGACCCTATCGAGCGGGTGGCTGCCCCGCGGGTGCGGGAATCGAGTCAACTGCGCGGATCGGGCACGAATCGGGGCGTTCCGGGAAAGGGAAGGGGCTCGGCGAAGCGAGGCGCGCTCGGGATGATGCCTCGGGCCAGCAGGTTCTCGTATCGATCGTAATGGATCGTGAGGACCTCGCTCGGCGTGCTGCTCGCGCGCCGGAATGCGGTGAACTCGATCGCTGAATGCTCGCGCTCTCCGTGACCGGTGCCGATTCTTTCCCGCTGCCGCAGCGCGGACAGGTCGCCTTTGCGAGCCGAGCCGAGTTCCGCGCTCGGACTGGCCGGCGCTTCGGTTTCGTTCGCTCGCGATTGCTCGGAGCGCTGCGCCGCGTCCTCCGCGGGCGCGGATGCCGGGCCTTCGTAGAGGCGCGGACGGGGCTGAGGGCGGGGACGAGGAGGCGTCCATTCCCTGAACACCGCGACGCCAATGACGCCGACATGACTCGGCCGATCGGTCCGGGCCGCATAGCTGTCGGGCAGCGACGTGAAATAGAAGGCAGCGATCTCGTTGGCGTTCTTGCGCCAGCCGGCGATATCGTAGGACTGCAAGGGCGAGAGCACATACCCCGATTGATCGTGCGCGGCCGTCTCGCCGCTGACCACATTGACCCCGTCGACGGAGGCCACCGCGAGTACGCGTCCCCTTGCGCGATTGGTGATCCTGATCGAGTAGCGCTCGCCGGGCTGTCCGGCGACGTACAGTTTGCCGCCGTGTGCATGGAGCGGCACGGGCTGACCGGTAGAACGGCTGATGACTTCGACATCGGCGAGCGTGGCGGCTGTGGTGGGCAAGGCGAATAGCGCCAAGGAAACGAGCAAGGTGCGCAGGGCGATCTTCATCGGGTGCTCCGTGAGTGATGGGAGCGATAGAAACGCACATGCAGTGCAAAGGGGTTAATCGCGTTCGCGCGGTTTCGTATCGAGGCGGTGATAGGCGCTCTCCGTATCCTTTTTCAAAAGCGATCAAGTTGCAATAAACGCATCGAATCGATATATTGCACGGCGATTTCAGAAACGAGGCATGAAATGATTCGAGTCTTGGGCATGCTGGCACTTGCGTTCGTTTGGCCGTACGCTGCGGACGTCCGCGCCCACGGAATCTGGTTCGCCGAGCGTTCCGGCGCGCTGGCCATGATCTACGGGCATGGCGCAGAGGATCTGGACATGATCAAGCGCTACGACAAAGTCACGGTCTTGTCGGGTTTCGATGCGGCTCAGGCGCCCGTGCCCGTTCAGAAGATCAAGACCGATCGCCTGCTCATCGTCGACACGCAGCATGCGCCCGCGTTCGTCGCTGGGGTCCTCGACAACGGCTACTGGAGCAAGGGGGCGGACGGCAAGTGGGTCAACAAGGGGCGCGACGAAGTGCCTGGGGCGACGGAAAGCGGTCGTTTCATCAAATATGCGATTCATCTTCGCAGCTCCCCGGTGAAGCCGCTGCAGCCTCTGAAGGATCATGTGCTGCAGATTCTTCCTGTTCGGGCCAAATTGCCCGAGCATATGAACGATGCCATGACGCTGCGCGTGCTCTTCAACGGGGCGCCGGCGGTCGGCGCGAAAGTGACGCGCGACTACGTGAACGAGCCGGATGGCAAGCCGCTGGTCGTCGGCAAGGACGGCATGGTCACGCTGAAGGTGCGCAACCAGGGCTTGAACGTCATTACCGCGGCCTACGACGGTCCTGCGGCCGATCCGGCCAAGGCACAGAAAACCGGTCTGTTCGCGTCGCTCTCGTTCGTCATCAAGCACGCGCCGGACTGATCTTCGCGGCCCGCGCGGGCCCCTCTCCAGGGAAGGAATCCAAGCCATGAACCGCCTCCAACGCGGACAGTTCTGCGCGGCCGTCGCTCTCGCGCTCAGCCCCGTTTCGCAGCCTCTCGCCGCACAGGCCCCGTCTGCCGAATCGGCAACTGTGTTGCCTTCCGTCGAGGTCGTGGGTCGCCAGCAGTCCGGAACCTATCATGCCGAGGAAGCGAGCGGCACGAAGACCGAATTGCCGTTGCGCGAACTGCCGCAGGCCGTGCGCGTGATGTCGCGCCAGACGCTCGACGATCTCGGGGCGGCGCGCGTCGACGATGCGCTCGACTATGTCGGGGGCGTGTCGCGGCAGAATCATTTCGGCGGGCTGTGGGACAACATCGCGATTCGCGGTCTGGCCGGGGATATCAACAACGGGATGTCGCTCCTGCGCAACGGGTTCTCGGGCAATCGCGGGTTCAATGCGCCGCGCGATACGGCCAACGTGGAGCGGATCGAATTCCTCAAGGGTCCGGCGGCGGCGCTCTACGGCAGCACCGAACCGGGCGGGACGCTGAACATCGTGACCAAGCGGCCGCTGTGGCAGGCCGCGCATTCGATCGAGGGCTATGTGGGCAGCTTCGGGCTGATGCGCGGCGCGCTCGACTCGACCGGGCCGATCGGCAAGGATGTGGCGTATCGGCTGAACATTGCTGCCGAGTCGCGCGACGGCTTCCGCGATTTCGTCGATAGCGATCGTTTCCTGTTCGCACCGGCCCTGACGTGGCGGCTGTCCGCGTCGACCCGTCTCGACTACTCGGGCGAGTGGCTGCGTCATCGCACGCCGCTCGACCGGGGTGTGGTCGCCATAGGCACGACACTGGGTGCAGTCTCACGTGAGCGCTTTCTGGGCGAGCCTGCCGACGGCAAGGTGACGGTCGAGAATCAGTCGCACCAGGTGGTGCTCGAGCACGACCTGAGCGAACGCTGGACCGGACGCTTCGCGCTGTCCTACAAGACAGGCAAGGTGCAGGGGTTCTCGACCGAGGCGCAAGCGGCGCTGGAAGCCGATCAGCGCACGCTGCGACGCCAGCGTCGCTTCCGCGACTACGACTCCGACGATCTGGCCGTCCAGGGCGAACTGGTCGGTAGATTCAAGGCAGGCCGACTGGAGCACGAGCTCACGCTCGGCAGCGAGGCCTATCGGTTCGACATGGATCAGTTGATGCTGAGAGTCAATCCGTCGCTCGCTTCGCCGTATGCGATCGATGTCCTGCAGCCTGTCTATGGGCAAGCACAGCCGCTGCCGCTGCCGAACACGAATACGCACGAGGAGCAAAGAAACATCGCCTTCTACGTGCAGGACGTCGTCAAGCTCGGCCCTCAATGGCGCTTGCTGGCCGGGATCCGGCACGACCGCTACCAGCAGGATCTGCTCAACCGTCGCACCGGACTGAGCACTGCGCAGGAGCCCAGCGCGACTTCGCCCCGGCTCGGGTTGAGCTATCTGCCGACGGCGCAATGGACGCTGTTCGCGAATGCAGGAAAGTCGTTCCGGCCCAATTCGGGGACCAACGCCGGCGGGCGCGCGTTCGATCCGGAGGAAGGCGATGCGATCGAGTCGGGGTTGAAATGGGAGCGTGCGGACAAGTCCATGGGCGGCACGGTCGCAGTCTTTCATATCCGCAAGGAGAACGTCCTCACCGCGGACCCCGCGAATGCCGGCTTTTCGATCGCGGCTGGCGAGGTCGTCAGCAAGGGCATCGATGCCGACTTCAGCGGACAACTGAGCCGAGCCTGGCGGCTCAATGCGAGCTTCACCTACAACGAGGCTTATGTGGAGCGCGACAATACCTTGGAAGTCGGCGGGCGTTTGCTCAATGTGCCGCGCGTGAACGCGAGCATCCTGCTGCTCTACGAAGGAGTCGTTGGAGACGCTCGCTTCGGGCTGGGCGGCGGTCTCACGCATACCGGCAAGCGCCTGGGGGAGGCGCGCACCCAGACCCAGGCTGCAGCCGGCGCGCAGGCGTTCGATTTGCCGGCCTACACGCTGGCGAAGATCGTCGCCTACTGGCGAGCGAGCAGCCGCTTGCGCTTTTCGCTCGACATCGACAACCTGTTCGACAAGACCTACTACACCAACTCGTTCCAGCGCACATGGGTGGCGCCGGGCTCGCCGCGCGCGATTACCCTGGGTATGCAGGCGAAGTTCTAGTCCGCAGGGAACTGTTCCGAGCGCGCATCGGTCGCCGCAAGCTTGCGACGGCCGATGCGCCGACGATGACGCTACCGCAACCGTGCGGTGCGCCGTGGGTCTACTCTGCGACCAGCGCTCGCGCCAACTCGCGGGCATCCTTGAGGTCGTCGAGATTCTCGACCATGCCGATCAAGCGCTCCATCTTCGGTTCCGGCAACACGCGGCGCATGCAGTCGCGAACCTTCACCAGGTGCGCATCGCGGTTGATCGGATTGCGCGACGAACCGCGGAACGCATCGCAGCGCTCTACGATCACGCGACCATCCTTGAGCTTGGCCGTGGCCTGAACCCAGGTCTCCGTGGTGGTGGTCGGAATGTCGGGATTGGGTTTGAGGCGGATCTTCTTCAGCGTCGCCTCCACGGCAGGCGAGAAGCGCACCGCATCCGAGAACGAATCGATGCCCACTTGGTCCTGCGTGAGTGCGACGGCAGCGACATACTCGTAGCTGAACTTGCCGTCCAGGCCGGTGGCCGGCGCGGGCCGCGAGAGCCCGGGGCGCCGCGACGAGCACTCAAGCTCCAGCCACTCGACGTCGTCCGCGCTGATCTTGTTTTTCTCGCGCAGCAGCACCACCGATTCCGTGGCCCATTGCATGTTGATCTGCGCGGGGTAGCGCTTGATGTTGAAGCCGTGCTGCGCGAGGTTCCACTGCTCGCCCAGCCCCCCGAGCATGTCTTCCCAGATGAAGGCGTCTCCATACAGCGTTTCGACATAGCCCCGGACCGTTTCGAAGATCGAATCGTTGGCAGTGAATCCGTCGGCGGCGAGCAAGGCGGCCTCCACGCCCATGCGCCCGGAGTTGCCCGGATGCGTGCACTTGGTCATGGTGCCGTTGTTTGCGAACAGCGCGCCGGTGCGCGAGGCACCGATCCCCAGCGCGACGCGGGTCTTCTGCTCGTCGAGACCCAGCAGCTTGGCGCAGCCGGCCGCACAGGCGGGCGGGCCGTAGATGCCGGGCGGGTGAAAGGGGCGCGAATCGGCCTTGCGCGCCGCCATGGCGATGCGCTGCTGGATTTCCCAGCCGATCGCGAACGCGGTGACGACATCGCGGCCCGCCGAGCTGTTGACTTCGGCCAGCGCGAGGATGCCGGGCAGCAGCGTGGAGGTGCCGTGCGTGGAGGGTATGCCCTGCGGCTCGTAATCGAGCACATGCATGGCCGCGCCGTTGGCGAAAGCGGCCAGCAGGGGGTTGGTGCGGAATTTCGCGCCCACCACCGTGCATTCGGGGCGACCGCCCAGACGATCGACGTAGCGCCGGATGTAGTCGACCTCGTGTTGAGTGGAGCCTGCAAGCACGTTGGCCACGCCGTCGAGGATGATGGTCCGGGTGGCGGCGAGAACGGGTTGGGGAATGTCCTCGTAGCGTGTGTTCACGATGAACCGCGCGATTTTCTCGGTGGCGTTCACTGATGACCTCGTCTGGTGGATTGGAGGCGCAATGGTATCAGTCCTGCCGCGGGTCGCAGGCTCGGGACCGGCGATCGCCCGGGCGTCGCGCGCGACACGAATCGGACGCTTCGTCTTCGATGCTTCAGATGGGGCGGCTGGCCTCGGCCGCGGGCTTCACCGCGGGTGGCGCATACCATTGCGCCTGCGGCACGGTCTTGGGCTGATTCGGATCAGAGTAGTAATGCGGCGACATGATCTGCACGCCGTGCTGGTTGAACACGTCCTGGATGGCGGCATGGAGGTCGCTCGCGACGCGGGCGCGAGTGGCTGGCTGGGCGGAATCGACTTGAACCACCAAGCGGTACACCACGTAGAAATCGGCCAGCGACGTTTGCACGACGTAGGGCGCCGGGTCGGTCTTGATCTCGGGGATCTGCCTGGCCGCGTCGAGCAACATGGCGTGGATCTGCCGCCACGGGACGTCGTAGCCTATGCTCACCGAGGCGTCGAGCACGAAGCCGCGGCCTTGATCGATGCGCGAGAAGTTGTGAATGACATTGGCAAGCACCAGCGCGTTCGGCAGGGCGATCTCTTCGCCCAGCCCGGTGCGAAGCCGGGTCACGAACAGGCCGAGCTCGGTCACCGTTCCCTCGCAACCGTGCACCCGGACGTACTCGCCGACACAGACCGCGCGCGTGTAGACGAGCATCACGCCGCTGGCGATCTGGCCGACCAGACCCGAGGCGCCGATCGATGCCATCAGGCCGAGGATGACGGTCAATCCTTTGAACGCTTCGGTGTGGGAGCCTGGCAGATAGGGATAGGCCATGGCGACGGCGAACAGCCAGATGGACGCGTTGGTGATGCGGCGCGTGGCCGGTGCAGTGTGGGCATCCAGCAGCCCCAGCCGCACCGGGCTGGATTCGACATGCTGGAAGAGCTGGGTCGACACCTGCGTCACGATCCAGGCCATGAGGAAGATGATGACGGAGATGAACATGCCGGGCAGGGCCGCACCCGCAGCGCCGAGCATGCCCGCCATGAGGTCGCCCAGCGAGTGGGTCAGATCCTCGCTCACGGGGCGGGTCGCCACGAACTGCGCGAGGCTGAACGTCAGAAACAGGAAGATGACGAAAAGACTGAGCAGCCAGGCGAGAATCACGCAGCTGCGCGAGGCCACCACGGGAAGGTAGGCTGCAAGTTTTTCACCGAAGTGGGCCGCGCGTTCCCCGCCCAGTCGCTTCGTCAGGTGGGAGGTCATCCAGCTCCGCAGAGCCCGAGACGCGCGCACGATCCCGTACAAAGCGGCGAACAATGCCGCCAAGGCCAGCACGACTTTCGTGACGGCGCGCAATGTCGCGCGCGGGTCGCGCTTCTCCTGCGCTTCGGCCCAGGTTTTTTGCAGCATGCGCGAGGCAGCATTGGCCAGATCGTCGGGCGTCTCGCCCAGCGCCTCTCTGGCATCGCCCCGCACGACGGTGAACATCGCCTTGCCGTCGAGCTGCACCAGGATGCCTTGATCGGTCGTCTTGACGGAAGTCCAGCCCTCGCCGCCGCCGGCGATCGCTTGGGTGACGCGTCGCCGAGCCGCGGCTGCCCGCTCTTCGGCGGAGAATTCGCCCAGAGATGCGCGAAAGACGTGGAGGGTGCGGTTGCCGACGACGAGCGGTGCTTCAGCGGACGTCGCCGTTTCGGCCGCCACAGTTGCAGCGGACATCGAGAGCCAGCCCAGCAGCACAAAGACGAGCCAGGCCAGCCAGATGGGCCATGCGCTGTTGGAGTACGGTCTTTGCATGTTAGGAATAGCGTTCAGTCCTTGGCGCGCTACGGGTTCTCTGCCCTGATTTGCACGGAGCGCAGCCTCACCCAAGTTGACAGCGTGTATCGTCGGGGCAGGTAAGGCCGGTGCGCACCGAAGCGTGGCTCTCGCGGTTGCCGCTATCATAGCCGATGCCTCGGGTCGGCAGGGTCTCGCGCGCCATGCAGGGGGGATAGCCGAATCGTCGGGGTGAGCGCGGCGTCCCCGCTGGGTGCGATGCGCGAGTAGCGATGCATCGGCGACGCAATCGACTCGGCACGACGATCGAATCGAGGCGCATGCCGATGCGCTAGGCGGTGAACACTACCATTTGCGGACTGGCAGCGGGCCCGAGCCACGATTGACGCCGCACCCGATGCCTGCGCATGAGCGCCACCGCCGCGAACGCCTCGTCGCGCGCGGCGCCGAACTCGACGATCGGTATGAACCGATCGCCATCGACCTGGCTGATGACCCAGTCCTGAGCGTTCGGGACACCGATGGTTACTTGGTAGCGAGCCGGGTCGATGTCGCGTCCGGGGATGCCCTGGACGTCCCCGCTGGCTGCGCTACCCTGGCTGATCAGGATTTCGACCTGGCCGATGCGTTCGATCCCGGTGACGCCGAGGACGGCCAGCATGCCCAGGGCGCTGGCCGCGTCTGCCGCGGAAGCAAAGACGCGGATCACGTCGGCGCCGCTCATCAGCGTCGAGCCGGTGGTGCTCAATCGATCGGGGTCGATCGTCGTTCGCGTCGGCGCCACGGGTCGCACGTTGCCGGGCCCGGCGCCCGGCTGAGGCGGATTGCGTTGCGAGGCGAGGAGGGTGATGGCGCCGCACCCGGAGGCGATCGTCGGCGTCAGCGTGCCTTGATGCGGGCTGCCCGGCTCGTCGTGCTTACGCGATTCTGCGAGATCCGCGAGCATGAAGGCGAAGGCGGTTTGCTGGTCGCGCTGGCCCAGCCGCGCGCGCAGATTGCGCTCGCAGGCTGCGTCGTTGCCCGCCGTTGCGCTCAAGCTCAGCACGAACCGATGGTAGGGCACGAAGTGCCGCTGGTGCAGCACGCGCAGATCGGCGACGTGTTCCATCTCGCTGTCGTGAACCAGTTGCCGATAGGCTTCATCGTTCGGATCGCCGTTGAGCGTCACCGGGACGGTGGATTTCGCGGCGCAAGCCGCATCGCCCCCGCCGCCGGCGAGCGTGGGATTCATGCGAGCCTTCCACCCGCCTTTCGGCGGTGGGGTGAGTTCATCGACTCGGGCCGAGGCTTCGAGCTTGAAGGCCGGGTCGAAGCGGCAGGCGATCTGCCCGGTCACCAGCCCCGGCGCGAAGGTGACCGTCGATGGGGTCAGTTGCGGCTGCAGCGCGGCGAGGTAGTCGCTCGCATTCGTTCCGGGCGGATTGATGGAGGCGCCGTTGACGATCAGATCCGTATATCCCGCCGAAAGACTGTTCGCCAGGCGATCGAGCGGGTTGTGCGCGCGCAAGGTCGGCGGCAGGAACGGGGCGTCGCTCGCACTCGCCGAGCGCAGCCATTGGCCATAGCCTTCGGTGTACTGCACAGCGCCCAGGCTGGGCATGTCGAACTGATCGGCATAGGCCGCGCCGAGGGCGTCGTGAAGGTCGGCGCTGCCCCGATCGACGTCGCCGTAGGGCGATCGCTGCAGGCGAGCGCCCTCGCGGCGCTGCTGGACGACGTGAACGAGTTCGTGGGCAAGCAGCCGCTGGCCGCTCGCGGCCTCCGGGCGAAACCGGTTGCGGCCGAAGTAGATGTCGCTGCCATGGGTGAACGCATGCGCTTGCAAGGCGTGACTGAGGGCCGCGCTGTTCGCATCGGCATGAATGCGCACGTTGGAGAACTCGGTGCCCAGGGTGTGTCCCAGGTGGTCGACCAGCCTCGCGAGCGGTGCGGTCCGGGAGTCAGGCGATAGGGTTCCGGGTGATCGATCGAGTACGCCGCCCGACGGTGATCGTTGCTCTGGCCTAGGGGGCGAGTGTGGGTCGGCGTACCGCGCCGCGGCCGCACCGTCGTGTCCAGACATGCGCGGCGCGCGCCGGATGGCGCCCATGGCTTCGTCGGCGATGCGGTCGGCCTCGCGCTCTCGTCCCGCGTCCTCGCCGAGCAGTGCGGGTAACGGCGCACTCCGCTCACATCGAGGACAGCCGCCGCCGCACGAGCAGGGTGTTGCTGCGTGAGCGGCGGGTCGCGTGGAGTGACGACGCAGCGAGTGGCAGGCTTGTCCGCCGGGCGAGGGCGCAACTCGGTTCGCTTTGCGGGTGTGCCTGGCGACATGGGGTATCGCATAGTGAGCCATCGCATCCTCCATCGAAACACTGGAGCATCGAACCTGCCGACAGCCTAAACGCGGACCGGCGCGCCTGCAAGGCACGCCGGCCGGTCACCTCGTCATGAGGTCTGCGCCACCAACTCGGCGATGCGCGCCATGTCGCTCTGGTTGTCGAGATCGCCGACAGCGTCCATGATCGCGCGGGCTTGCGATGCCCCGATCAAGGAGCGGGTGTAGCGGCTGAACTTCTCGCAGGCGCCGTCCCAGTCGAGCGGATTGGCGGGGGAGCCCTTGTGCGGTGTCGTCGTCTTCTTGTGGATGCGATCACCGCATGCGATGGTGACCTCGGCGTTCGGAATGATGCCGTGCGTCTCGGGGATGGATTTGTCGATCACGAGTTCCATCTCCCTGGCCAGCTTGCGCACGAGCGGATCCCGCACCGCCTCGTCGTTGTAGACGAGGGGATCGGACATGTCGCGTGTGAGGGCGACCGCGGCCGTGAAGGGCAGGCTGTACTGGCCGCCCATCACCGTCATGGGATCGCGTACCGAATGACGGTCTTCGAGGATGCGATGGGCGCCGCGGATGGTCACGTGCGTGATCGCGCTCGGATCGATGCCGTGCTCGGCCTTCATGGCCTGAATCGCCTGCACCACGGCCTGGTGCGTGACATGGGTGGCGTAGGCCTTGTGCGATGCAGGCTGGATGAGCCACTTCTTGCCCAGACCCTCGGTGAGCTTGCCGATATCCGTCGGTTCCGAGAACGCGTTGAAGTAGCCGTAGCGACCTTCGATCACGGTCACGGGGCCGTGCAGTCCCTTCTTCGCCAGCAGGGCGCTCTCCAGTCCCATCGAACTGGCGCGCCCCAAGTGCACGCGCTTGGTGTCGTCGCCCGCCCAGGCGAATTCGAGCAGGCCGGCCGCACAGGAACCCGCCAGACCCAGGGCACTGGCGACCGTCGCGGCATCGAAGCCGAAGAGCTTGCTCACCGCGGCAGCCGCTCCGAACGGGCCCTGTATGCCGGGGTTGTGGAAGCCGCGTGTGTTCTCCAGACCCACGGCCGCTTTTTGCAGCCGACCCGAGACCTCGAAGCCGAGGGCGATTGCGAGCAGAAAGGCCTTGCCGTCCCTGTGATCGCGCTGGCAGATGGCCAGCGCAGCCGGGAGCACCGTGCCGCTGGCGTGGGATCCTGTCAGCGGTTCGCACTCGAAGGCGCCGATCATGGCGCCGTTGGCGAGCGCGGCGCGGGAGACGTCGGTCATCCAGGGCTGATTCACCACCGAGACTTCGGGCTTGCCGCCGAGATCATGCACCATCTCCACCACCCGGCGGGCCCACGGCATCGAGGAGCCGACGAACGCGGCTGCGAAGACATCCAGAGTGGCGATCTTGCACTCGGCGACGAGGCTGGCGGGAAGATCGGCGTAGCGCGTGTCGGCTACGAAGTTCGCGAGGGTCATGGTGGCTGACATGGGGGCTCCGTGAGTGGGGCGCACTGGCGCCCGGGCGGTCTGTGTTGCCGGTGGGCGAGTGTCGCTCCCTCGCCCTGAATGCGTCAATCGTGTGCCTGCACCGGCTCGAAGGTCTGCGCGGCTCGTGCCGCTTTGCAAGGCCGGGCCCGGCCCTGTAGGATGGTTCGACAAAAAAGGGCGAACAACAGTCGTTCGAGTTCGCCCAATCTGGCGCTGTACCCCATGGGCATATCGGAGGAGGTGGCAACATGAGATCCTGGACTCTTTTGGCGTACGCTGTTCCCGTCGCTGCACTGAGCGGTTGGTCTGTGGAAGCGGCCGCTCAGGAAGACTATCCGCGCAAGCCCATCCGCTGGATTTCGCCTTACGCGCCCGGTGGCAGCACCAGCACCCTGGCCCGGCTCGTCGGCGACCGCCTCGGCGAGAGTCTCGGCAAGCCGGTCGTCATCGACAATCGTCCGGGCGCCAACACCATGATCGGCTCGGAGGCCGCTTCCCGCGCCACGCCCGATGGGTACACGCTCCTGCACGCCGGCAAGACGCAGGTCATCCTCAACATCACCAGCAAGCCGCCCTACAACGTGTTCACGGCGTTCGCGCCGATCACGTCGCTGGTCAAGACGAACTACATCCTGACTGTTCATCCGAGTCTGCCGGCCAATAACCTGAAGGAGTTCATCGCCTACGCCAAGGAGCGTCCCGGAAAGCTCGCTGTCGGATCCGTGTCCACCGGTAGCGGACAGCACCTCATGGGGGAGCAGTTCAACATCATCGCGGGCGTGCAGATGCGGCATATTCCGTACAAGGGCGGCCAGCAGGCGCTCGTGGATCTCATGGCGGGCACGGTGCATCTGGCGTTCTCGAACGCCATCAACGTCATTCCCCATGTCAAGTCGGGCAAGCTCAAGGGTCTCGCGATCACCGGCGAGAAACGCACGGCCGCACTGCCCGACCTGCCCACGTATGCGGAATCCGGCCTGCCCGAATACGCGCCCAAGACATGGCAGGGCGTGATCGCGCCGATCGGTACGCCCAAACGCATCATCGACAGGTTGTCCAGCGAAATGGCGAAGATCCTGTCCATGCCCGTCGTCGTCGAGCGCCTGACCAACGTGGGCATGGAGCCCTACCATACGGGGCCGGCCGGCATGGCTGCGCAGATGAAAGAGGACTACGCCGAGATCGTGAACATCATCAAGACGGCCAATATCAAGATTCAACAGTAGCCGCATCGGCTGCCGGTCGGGCATCCACGCATCGATATGCGCGACTGTTGCGTCGTCCGCGCAGGCGCGGACACGACGAGCTCTGAAGTTGCGCGCCCGTCGCCGGCATGCCGGCGCGGGCGTGGCGCATCCGGCGATTGAAGTGTCCAAGGCCGCTACGATCGAATCCATCGCCACAGGCATGGGAGGCAGCTGTCGCTGCGAGTATCCCTCTTCGCCATGCGGTCGGAAGCTGCATACGAGAGAGCCCTTATTCGAGCGTATATTCGTTGCCGAACAGGTGTTTCATCACCTATTCTTGCGATCCCTGTAATCGCATGCGTTGAATTTGCCGGGCCGTCGCCAGACGAACCCGCCCGACTTTTTCCGTTACGATGAATCTGCTTGCCCTGATCGTACTGTTGCCGCTCGTCGCAGGTACCACGCTGTGCTACGCGGCGGGCCGCATCGATACGCCGGTGCGCCGGCGCGCCACCGCGGCGATTGCCGGCCTGGTCGCCGGCACCTCGTTTGCATTGCTGATGATGCTCGCGCCCGGGGTGTTCGACGGCGAGACGATGCTGCGGCACGCCGATTGGGTGCCCGCGATCGGGCTCAACGCCAACTTCCGGCTCGATGGGCTCGCCTGGATGTTCGCTGTGCTCATCTCGGGCATCGGTCTGTTGATCATCCTGTATGCGGCCTACTATCTGCATCACGACGATCCGGCCGGAAAATTCTTTGCGCAATTGATGCTGTTCATGGCGGCGATGCTGGGCATCGTGCTGTCGGACAACCTGCTGCTGTTGCTGGTGTTCTGGGAACTGACCAGCATCAGTTCCTTTCTGCTGATCGGCTACTGGGGCTCGCGCGAAGAGAGCCGGACAGGCGCTCGCATGGCGTTGGCCATCACCGGCGGCGGCGGGCTGGTCATGCTCGCCGGTATCGTCGTATTGGGGCAGATCGCCGGTACGTTCGATTTGTCCGCGATGATGGGCCGCGGTGCCGAGATTCAGGCGCATCCGCTGTATCCGGTCGCCCTGGGCCTGATCCTGGTGGGATGCTTCACCAAGAGCGCGCAACTGCCGTTCCACTTCTGGCTGCCCGAGGCGATGGCCGCGCCCACCCCGGTGTCGGCCTACCTGCATTCGGCCACCATGGTGAAGGCCGGCTTGTTCATGATGATGCGGCTGTACCCGGTGCTGGGCGGCACGCTGCTGTTCGAGAGCGTGGTCGCCAGCATCGGCTTGGCAACCATGGTGTTCGCTGCCTTCGTCGCCGTGTTCAAGCACGATCTGAAGGGGCTGCTCGCCTACAGCACGATCAGCCACCTCGGTTTGATCACTTTCCTGATCGGGCTCGGATCCCCCTTGTCGGCCGTGGTCGCGGTGTTCCATGTCCTCAATCACGCGGCATTCAAGGCGGCGCTTTTCATGAGCGCCGGCATCGTCGATCACGAGACGCACACGCGCGACATGCGCAAGCTCGGCGGGTTGATGGCGATGATGCCGATCATGGGTACGCTGGTCCTGATCGCGTCCGCCGCTATGGCCGGCATTCCGCCGTTCAATGGCTTCATCAGCAAGGAGATGATGCTCGACGCCGCGCTGCAGGGAGCCGGCATGTGGGGCGACTTCGGCTGGCTGATGCCGGTGCTTGCGACCGCGGGCGGGCTCTTTTCCATGGCCTATTCCCTGCGGCTGGTGCACGATACCTTCTTCAACGGTCCGCCGAAGGACTTGCCGAACGCGCATCCGCACGAGCCGCCCTGGGGCATGAAGGCGCCCGCGGTGCTGCTGGTGACGATCTGCATCGTCGTCGGCCTGCTGCCCGGCGTCGTCGAGCCCTTGGTGCGAGTCGCAGCGAGCGCCATGCTCGGCGTCCCCGCGCCAGAGTTCCATCTCGCGCTATGGCACGGCTTCAACGTGCCGCTGCTGATGAGCGCGATCGCGGTGGCGGGCGGCGCCTTGATGTACTTCGGGTTGCAGCGCGGGGGATGGCTGCACCGCTATCTGCCCAGCGGGCGCGGCGGCAAGGCGATTTTCGTCGCGGCCATCGACTCCCTGTTCGCCTTCTGCGGCCGATTCACGCGCTTGCTGGAGAACGGGTCCCTGCAGCGCTATGCCGCATGGATGATCGCCATGGCGGTGGCGTTGGCGGCCCTGCCTTTCCTGACGCATCCCGGCGAGAGTTTGAGTGCCCACGAGCGCACGCTGCTGCCCGCGCCGCCGGTGGCGATCGGCGTCTGGGTGGTGCTGCTCGTCGTGGGTGGTTTGCTCGTGGTTCAGCATCGCAACCGCTTCGTGGCGGTGGTGCTCACCGGCGGGGTGGGGCTGGTCGCCTCGGTGGCCTTCATCGCGCTGTCGGCGCCGGATCTTGCCATGACGCAGTTGTCGGTCGACGTGGTGTCCACGGTCCTGCTGCTGATGGGGCTGGCGCTGCTGCCGCAGTTCTCTCCCAAGGAGTCGAGCATGCCGCGGCGCTGGCGCGACGCCGGATTGGCTGTGGCCGGGGGCGGCGGCATCGCTTGGCTCAGCTGGTTGATGCTGACGCGCGATCACGACTCGATCAGTTGGTACTTCCTCGATCAGTCGGTGCCAGGCGGCGGCGGCACCAATATGGTGAACGTGATCCTGGTCGACTTCCGCGGCTACGATACCTTCGGCGAGATCGCGGTGCTGGGCATCGCCGCCGTTGGCGTATTGGCGCTGCTCGAGGGCCTGCGCGTGAGGCGGCCCGAGTTCGATCCGGACGGTCGCGCCTGGAGTTTCACCCAACAGCCGCTGATGCTGCGCATGGCAGCGCGGCTGGTTCTGCCGATGGCCCTCGTGGTGGCCGTTTATATTTTCTGGCGCGGGCACAATCTGCCCGGCGGCGGGTTCATCGCCGGTCTCGTGACCGCGGTGGCCCTGGTGCTCCAATACATGGCCCAAGGTCAGGCGCGGGCGGACGCCGTGCTGCATAGCGGCGGCGGGCGGCGGTTCACACGCTGGATCGGAATCGGGCTGGGTATCGCCTGGCTCACCGGCGTCGCTGCCTTCGTTTTCGGGCGCCCCTTCCTCACCAGCGCGTATGGTCATCCGTCGGTGCCCCTGCTCGGCGAACTGCCTCTGGCGAGCGCCGCGCTGTTCGACCTGGGCATCTTCATCACGGTCGTGGGCGCGACGATGCTGATGCTCTCGGTGCTGGGCGCCGCCAGCAAGGAGCCGATCAAACCCGAGCACCACAGGAGGGCGACGCCGTGATCACGATGGAGTTTCTCGTCGCCACCGGCATCGGCTGGGTCGTTGCCATCGGCATCTATCTGTTGTTGCGTGGCCGCACTTTCCCCGTCGTGCTGGGGCTGACGCTGATCGGCTATGCGGTCAACGTGTTCATCTTCTCGATGGGACGCTTGTGGTCGGCTTCGCCGCCCATTCTGGGGCAGGGGGCCGCGCAGTACGCCGATCCGCTGCCGCAGGCGCTCGTGCTCACGGCCATCGTGATCGGGTTTGCGACCACCGGCTTCGTCATCGAGATGGCGCTGCGCAGCCGTTACGAAAGCCATAGCGATCATGTCGACGGCAAGGCCGACAAGGGCCCCAGCTCATGAACTGGATCGGCGAACACTTGCCCATCCTGCCGGTGCTGCTGCCGGCCTTGACGGCGATCGTCTTGCTCATCCTGGGCGATCACGGCGGGGATGCCCACGCCGGCCACAGCCATCCGAAGCTGATATGGGCACGACGCATCGCGCTCGTGTCCATGGTGTTGTTCCTGGTCGTCGCAGCGCTGCTCACGCTGGAGGCCGCAGGCGGAGACATCCGCGTCTATCGTGTCGGCGATTGGCCAGCGCCGTTCGGCATTGCCCTCGTCATCGACCGCCTGGGGGCAATGATGCTGCTGCTGACTGCCCTGGTTGCACTGCCGGTGCTGTGGTATGCGAGCGGTGGCTGGGACGCGCACGGCCGCTATTTCCATGCACTATTCCAGTTTCAGTTGATGGGGCTGGCCGGTGCGTTCATTACCGGCGACTTGTTCAATCTGTTCGTGTTCTTCGAGGTGTTGCTGATCGCCAGCTACGTGCTGATGGTGCACGGGCAGGGGCGCGAGCGTTTCCGTGCCGGGCTGCACTACGTGGTGCTCAACCTGGCCGCCTCGGCGCTGTTCCTGATCGGCGTCGCGTTGTTGTACGCAAAGACGGGCACGCTCAACCTGGCCGATCTCGCCATGCGCGTCCCGATGGTTGCTGCGCCGGAATCGATTGTCGTGCAGTCGGCGGGCTGGTTGCTGCTGGTCGTGTTCGGCTTCAAGGCGGCGCTGATGCCGCTGGCGATGTGGCTGCCGGCGACTTACTCGGCGGCCTGCGCGCCGGTGGCAGCGCTGTTCGCCATCATGACGAAGGTGGGCGTTTATGCCATCGTGCGCGTGCATGGCGTCATCTTCGGCGAGGGCGCGGGCGACTCGGCCATGACCGTGGAGCCGCTGCTCCTCCCGCTCGCGCTCGCGACCAGCGTCGTGGGCGTATGCGGCGCCTTGGCGGCGCATACGCTGTCGCGCCTGATTGCCTGGCTGACCGTGGCTTCCGTCGGCACGGTGCTGGCGACGTTCGGGCTGTTCAGCACGGCTGCCTGGTCTGCGGCGCTGTACTACATGGCCAACAGCACGCTGGTGATCGCAGGACTGTTCTTGCTTGCCGAACTGGTCGCAGCACAGCGCGGCGATGCGGCCGATAGGCTGGAGCCGGCGTCACCGCTGGCGCAACCGACGCTGCTGGGATTGTTGATGCTGCTCGGCGCAGCATCGGCGGCGGCGCTGCCGCCGCTGCCTGGGTTCATCGGCAAACTGATGATCCTCGAGGCGGCCAGCGATCATGCCTGGCAGGTGACGGTATGGGTGATCGTGCTCGGCGTCGGTTTTCTGACGCTGGTCGGCCTGGCACGGGCCGGCAGTGTGCTCTTCTGGCATATGCGGCCCGAGTTGGCGCCTCAAGGCGCAGCCGGCGCCAGCCCCAAGCTGGTCGGTGCGATGATGGCGCTGCTGGTCACGACGGTGGCGATGAGCGTCTTTGCGGCGCCACTGCAGCGCTATACCGAGGCGGCTGCCCTGCAGTTGCTCGACCGAAAGGCTTACGCGCGGGCGATCCTCGGCAGCGACGAGCGTGCCACGACGCGCCCGTATCGCTTCGAGGGCGGTGCGCGTCAGGAGACCCAACCATGACCGAGCCGGGGCAGCGCGAAGCCGCGCGTCGACGGGGCGGCTGGTTCGACCACCCAGCGCTGAGCGTGCTGCTCGCGGCGGTTTGGCTGCTGGTGCGCGAAAGCCTCGCGCCCGCCGACCTGATTTTCGCCGTGGTGATGGGGCTGGTCGTGCCGCGCTTGGCACACGGCTTCCTCGACAAGGCGTTCAAGCCGCGCGCGCTGTTCACTGCCGTGCGCTTCACCTTCATCGTGCTGTGGGACATCGTCATCTCGAACATGACGGTGGCTCGCATCGTGCTCGATCCCCGTTCGTCGCCGCGCCCGTGTTGGATCACCGTGCCTTTGGCTACCCATCACCCGGGCGCGATCACGCTGCTGGCAACGATCATCACCACGACGCCGGGCACGGTGTCGTGCGTGGTCGATGACGTCCGCTGGGAAATCCTGGTGCATGCGCTGGACTGCGACGATCCGCAGGCGATGGCGGCGCAGATCAAGCAGCGTTATGAACGGCCGCTGATGGAGATCTTCGAATGAACGGCTTGCCTTTGATCGAGTGGGCTCTGAATTTCGCCTTCGTCGCAGTCGGGGCGGCCCTGGTGTTGGCTGCGTGGAGACTGGTGCGCGGACCGGATGCGATCGACCGCGTGCTGGCGCTCGACACGATGTACATCAACGTCGTCGCACTCGTGATCCTGCTGGGCATCCGCTTCGGCACGGCGTTGTTCTTCGATGCCGGGCTGCTGATCGCCCTGCTGGGCTTCATAGCGACGGTGGCGCTCTCGCGCTATCTGAGTCGGGGCGACGTGATCGAGTGAGGAAGGGCGATGGCACTGGATGAAATTCACGGCGTGTGGCAAGTGGTGATCGCGTTGATGCTGGTCGTGGGCGGCGTGTTCGCGCTCGTCGGTGCGGTCGGCATGTTGCGCTTTCCCGACTTCTACATGCGCCTGCATGCGCCGACCAAGGCGACCACGCTCGGCGTGGGCGGCGTTTTGCTGGCAAGCATGGCCGCCAATTGGGGGCAGGGCAATTACGGGCTGCACGAACTTCTGATCACGCTGTTCCTGTTCATCACTGCGCCGGTGTCGGCGAATTTGATGGCGAAGGCCGCCTTGCATCTGCGCGTGCCGAGCAAGGCACCCGTGCCGGAGGATCAGCCCCGGCCCTGATGCGCTGCGGCACATCTGCGCCGCAAGCTCATTCGACAGCTAGTGTCCTGAGTCAGAAATCCGCTGAACAAAAGCGCCGAGAATCGGCGCCATACTTTGTCGGAAATCCTCGCCAGGTGTCCAATCTGGCTGCGGTTTCCTTCGCGTCTGACGCCGATTTCGACACTTTTGTCGCTGAGGCAGTAGCGATACCGTTCGGCAAAATGTCAACGGATCTCCGACTCAGGACACTAGCAACCGTCGGCGCGGGTTGATCGGAGTAACGCGCTTGGGTCCCGGCGCATACGTCGTCTTTGCACTTCCCGCGATCGGCGAACCGAAATAACGCGTCTGGTATGCTAGCCAAGCGCAGGGTCAGGCACGGGGCAGCGCGACTGAAGGCCTGGCGGCGCCGGAGGAGAGAACCATGACGCGAAAAATCGCCGTGCTCGGCACGGGCGCGATCGGCAGCAGCGTGGCCGCGGATCTCGTCAAGGCAGGTTACGACGTGACCCTGATCGACCAATGGCCGGCTCACGTGGAAGCCATGAGGGCACATGGCCTGCGGGTCGTGATGTCGGACGACGATTTCACCGTCCCGGTGAGCGCTTGTCATGTATGCGATCTGGCGAGTCGCAACGACCGGTTCGACATCGTGATGCTCGCCGCCAAATCCTACGATACACGTTGGCTGACCGAACTGATCAGGCCCTATCTGCAAGCCGACGGGGTCATGGTCGGCCTGCAGAACGGCATGAACGACGAGGCGATCGCAGCCATCGTCGGCAAGGAGCGCACGCTCGGCTGCGTGGTGGAGTTGTCGGCGGAGGTCTTCACGCCGGGCCTGGTGCAGCGGAACACGACGCGCAAGAGCACGTGGTTCGGGTTCGGTGAGCTGGACGGCAGCTACACCGCGCGCCTGCGTGAAATCGAAGCCTTGATGAGCTGCACGGCCAAGATCTCGCTGACGCCCAACATCACCGGTGCGAAATGGACCAAGCTCGTCAACAGCTCGATGATCCTCTCGGTCTTCGGCATGCTGGGACTGCAGTCATGGCAGGCCACCGACATCCCCGAAGTGTTCAAGGTCTGCATCCGGGTGGGGCGTGAAACCATGGCCGTCGGTGCCGCGCTCGGCTATCAGCTCGAGCCCATTTTCGGCTTTACCGCCGAGCAGATGATGGGCTCGGACGACGAAACCGTCGAGAAGCTCCTGCGCGCGGTGCTCGGGCATCTGGGGCCGAATGCTCGCAAGGCACGCGGTGTCGTGCTCCAAGACTATCTCAAGGGGCGTCAGACCGAGGTGGAATGCCTGACGGGCGTCGTGGTCGAGAAGGGCAGAATGGTCAACGTGCCCACGCCTGCCAACGACGCCGTGCTGTACGTGAACCAGCAGATTCGGGCCAGGGCGCTCAAGCCCGAAGCTTCGAACATCGCCATCGTCGAAAGAATGATGACTTAGCTGCGGAGGTCGGCCATGCAGATCCGGAAGTCAATCACAGTGCTGTCCGTTTGCGCGCTGCAGGGGAGCGCCTGGCTTGCGCATGCACAACCGACCGCCGATTATCCGCGCAAGCCGGTGCGGCTCGTCGTGCCGTTTGCGCCGGGCGGTCCGGTGGACATCATCGCGCGCAGCGTCGCACCCAAGATGAGCGAGTCGCTCGGTCAACAGGTCGTGGTCGACAATCGCGCCGGCGCCGGCAGCACAATCGGCTCGGAGCTGGTGGCCAAGTCGCCTCCCGACGGCTACACGCTGCTCATGGTATCGGGCAGCCATGTGATGAATCCGGCGATGGTGCGCAAGCTGCCTTACGACGCCTTGCGCGATTTTTCGCATATCTCTGTGATGGCCGAAGTGCCGTCGGCAATCGTGGTCCATCCTGTGCTGCCGGTGAAGAACGTGAAGGGGCTGATCGCGCTGGCGAAGTCGCGGCCCGGAGAGCTGAACTACTCGAGTCCGGGGCGAGGGACGCTCGGTCATCTCGCAGCGGAGCTTTTCGGTTCGATGGCCGGCGTGAAAATGACGCACGTGCCTTACAAGGGCGCGGGGCCCGCCTTGGTCGATCTCATGGCAGGCCATGTTCAGGTGTTGTTCGCTGCCTTGCCGGGCGTGGTCCAGCAGACGCGCGAGGGCCGGGTGAGGATGATCGCCCAGACGGGCAAGCAGCGCTCGTCCTCCATGCCCGACATTCCGACCGCGATCGAGTCGGGACTGGCGAACTTCGTGGTGGCGAGCCAGTTCGGGCTGCTCGCGCCTGCAGGCACGCCGCGCCCGGTCATCGATCGCGTGCGCACGGCACTGCTCGATGCATTGGCCGATGCGTCGGTCGGCAAGCGCTTCTCCGATCTGGGTGCCGAGCGGGTGGGCAGCACGCCGGAGGAACACGAAGCGATCACCCGGTCCGAAGTGGCCAGGTGGATCAAGGTGACGCAGCAGGCGGGCATACAGCCGCAGTAGGCCCAGGGGGGCGTCTGCGACAAGCGCGTGGCCGCCGGGTGCCTGCGAGCGCCTTCAGTGGCGCTTGGGCAGCGCCGACACCACGAGCGTCACGATGGTGAGCGGAATCACGAAGCCCATCATGACGCCGGAGAAGGCCGGCAGGGCGCCGTGGTGCTGGGCGCTCAAGACCAGGTAGCCCGTGTAGGCGGCATAGTAGGCCAGGAACAGCATGCCCTCCCAGCGTGCAATCTCCCTGCCGGACAAAAACACCGGCAGACACGCCACCATGGCCGCGAGCATCACCCAGAGATCGAAGTGGCGAACCGCCTCGGGCACGACGAGGCCGTCCAATCCGGTGGCGGCAGCGACCAGGCCCGCCAGTCCGATGACGCCAAAGATATTGAAGACGCAACTTCCGACCACATTGCCGACCGCAATGTCGCGCTCGCCCTTGATGGCCGCCATGACCGAGGCGGCCACCTCGGGCAGCGAGGTGCCGGCGGCGACGATGGTCAATCCGATCACGACGTCGCTCAGGCCCAGGGCCTTCGCAAAGGCAACGGATGCGTTGACCAGCGCGTTCGATCCGCCGACGAGCAGCACCAAGCCCGCCAACACAAGCGTCCCTTGGACCCAGGGCCGGCTGTCCCAGCGACCGGGTTCGGCAGGCTGCAGTTCGCTGTCGTATTCGCTGCTGGTCTTCTGCGCTCGCGATTGAATGATCAATAGTGTCGTGTACGCCAGCAACAACCCGAACAGCATCGCGCTGTCGAGCATCGAGATATGCCCGTCCAGCGCCAGCACGAGCACCAGGACCGCGCCGCCCACCAGGATGGGCGCCTCGCTGCGAATGATCTGGATGTGCACCGACAGCGGCGTGATCACGGCAGCCAGGCCGAGGATGAACAGGACGTTGAAGGTATTGCTGCCGACGGCGTTGCCCAAGGCGAGGTCCGTCTTGCCGCTGAGCACCGCACCCACGGAGACGGCCATCTCGGGCGCGCTGGTGCCGAAGGCGACCACGGTGAGACCGACGACCAGCGGCGAGATGCCCCAGGCGAGCGCGAGCTTCGACGCGCCGCGCACCAGCAATTCGGCACCGGCGACCAGCGCCACCAGGCCGACCGCGAATAGCCCGAGGTGCAGGATCATGAAGCGTCCTCGTCTGCCCGTCGGCGCAGCAGCACACGCAGTTCAGCGATCTCGCCGCGCAGCGCCCGCACCTCGGTATGCAGGTCCGCTTCGATATGCTCGCGTGCGTCCTCCACCGCCGCAATCGTCTCGGCTTTGTCCGCGTCGGTGAAGCTTTGCATCGCGCTGACGATGATGCCGATGAACAGATTCAGCATCGTGAACGTCGCGATCAGGATGAACGGGATGAAGAAGACCCAGGCGTAAGGATAGACCTCCATCACCGGGCGCACGATGCCCATGCTCCAGCTCTCGAGCGTCATGACCTGAAACAGCGTGTAGAGGCTGCGGCCCAATGTTCCGAACCAGTCGGGGAAGCGATCGCCGAAGAGATTGGTCGTGATGACGGCGAAGACGTAGAAGATGAGCCCCAGCACCATCGCAATCGAGGCCAGGCCGGGGATGGCAGCCAGCAGTCCGCCCACGACACGCCGCATCGAGGGCACGATGGTCAGCACCCGCAGCACGCGCAGGACACGCAGCGCGCGCAGCACCGAGAGCTGCCCGGTGGCGGGCAACAGGGCGATGGCGACCACGACGAAATCGAACAGGCTCCACGGATCGCGGAAGAAGGCGCTTCGATGAACGAAAATGCGTACTGCGATCTCGGCGACGAACACCGCCAGGATCGCGCGATCCAGTGCCATCAGCAATGCGCCGTGCGAGGCGCGCAACGCATCGGACGTCTCCAGCCCCAGGATGATCGCGTTGACGATGATGAGCGCCAGAATCGAGTGCTGCACCCTGGGGCGGCAGAGGAAGGTGCGCAGGCGGCTGCGAAGGTCGGGCGTTGCGGTGTCGGCGTTCATGGGGGCACGGAGTCGCAGAGAGGATAGGTGTTGCCCGGGGCGCCCGGGGTGGCGGATGCTTCGGGGCGCAAGGATACGGTATTTCCTTGTATCCCGTGGCAGCGAGCGGGATCCGCAGGAGTGGCTGGCCGCGGGCGAACGGGGGCCTTGGAATCGGCTTGAATTCGCAGCGGGGCCTTCACGGCCGGGAACGTCAGCGGGCTGGGGACGAGGCTTTGGCCCACCCGAGCGATCCGGCGCGTTGCAAGGCTGAGCACGCGACAGATCCGTGTGCCGGGCGAGCTTCGAGACGGCGTGGCTTGCCAAGCCGGGGGCGTCTTTTTAAGCGTTGCAGCCTTCATGGGAAGGTTGCCGATCCGAATACGGTGCTCCGGGCGCGGTGACAGTGGCCGATGATCGTCCCGCGCCGGTGGTTCAGATGCTGCGCGTGCGTCCGCCATCCACGTTGATGCAGGTGCCGCTGATCGCGCGGGCCCGGGCGGAGGCGACGAACACCGCGAGGTCGGAGATGTCCTCGGGCTCGATGACGATGCCGAGCGGCACTTCTTCGAGCAGGCGCTTCTCGGCGGCCTCGAGCGAGATGCCGTGGTCTTTCGCGGTGATCGAAACCAGTTCGTCCCAGCGCCGGGTCCGCGTCGATCCGGGGGCGATCGCGTTGACCGTGATGCCTTTGGCGCCGAACTCGTTCGCCATCGCCTTGGTCACGCTCAGCGTGCCGAAGTTGATCGGCCCCGCCATGGCGGAATTCGGGCCGGGCTCGCGCCCGCGCGTACCCGAGATGTTGATGATGCGCGCCTGATCGGATTTCTCCAGATGCGGCACGGATTCACGCGTCATGCGGATGAGACCGAGCGGCTTGACCGCGAAGTAGCGCTCCCACATCTCGTCCGGAATCTCGGTGATGCGGCCGCGATAGGCGCCGCCGGCGCAGTTGACGAGGATGTCGAGCCCGCCGAGCGCCTTCACGCTTTCCTCGACCGCCGGCTTGATGGTGGCCGGCTGCTCCAGATCGACGTAGACGGCGACACATTTGACGTTCGGGTAGGCTTGGCCGATCTCCTGGGCGAGGCCGTTGCAGGCTTCGCGGTTTCGTCCGAGCACGGCGAGATGCACGCCTTCGGCGGCGTAGGCCAGCGCGATCGAACGGCCGATGCCGCGATTCGCGCCCGAGATGATGGCCTTGCGATGGGTCAACCCCAGATCCATGAATGACTCCTGTTCAGTGTGGAAGCCGCGCCGCGAATGCGGCGGGACGCATGCGTCATTGTGCTTCGATGCCCGCCTGGCGGACGACCTTGCCCCACTTCGTCACTTCGGCTGCGATGAACGCGCCGTACTCCGCCGGGGTGTCGCCGATGAAGGCTTCCGCGCCGTCGCGGGCGAGCTTGTCCTTGATCTCTGGGGCTTCGATCGCCCGGGAAATCGCCTCGTGCAGCGCCGTCTGCATCGGCTTGGGCGTGGCGGCGCTGACGACGATGCCGCTCCAGATCGTGTTCGCGAAGCCGGGGACGCCGGCCTCAGCGATGGTCGGCACCTCGGGGAGCAGCGTCGATCGCTTCGGCGAGGTGACGCCGAGCACCTTGAGCCGTCCGGACTTCAGATGCGGCAGCGTCGCGATGACGTTGGAGAAGCCCATCACGATTTCGCCGCCGACCAGCGCCACGGAGGCCGGTGCGCTGCCCTTGTAGGGCACGTGAATGATGTTCACGCCGGCCAGCACCTTGAACAACTCGCCGGACAGATGCGAGTTCGATGCGACGCCGGCGGAACCGAATGTGATCTCGCCCGGCTTGCTCTGCGCGAGTTTTACGAGTTCCCTCACGTTGCGTACCGGCAGGGCGGCATGCACGACCAGCGTTCCGGGCGAACTCGACACGCGCATGATGGGCGCGAAGTCTTTCACCGTATCGAAGGGCATGGTCTTGCGCAGGCTCGGGTTGACGACGAAGCTGGTGCTGGCGAGATAGATCGTGTGGCCGTCCGGCGGGGCTTTCAGCGTGAGTTCGGAGGCGATCAAGCCCGAGGCGCCGGGACGATTGTCGACGATGACAGGCTGGCCGATGAGCTCGGTCAGCTTGGTGCCCAGCAGGCGTGCCGTGGTGTCCTGGCCGCCGCCCGGCGCGAATGGGACGATGATGCGCAAAGGGCGCTGAAACTGGGCCTTGAGCGATTCGGCGGCATGGGCGTGCAGGGTCGAAAACAGCCCGCAGGCCGCCACGCTGATGAGCAGTTTGCGCTGCATCGAGATTCCTCCATCGGTTTGTTTCGATGATAACCGAGTCGTTCGGGCCGGCGCGCCGGTTTCGGGCGTCCGGGCGCTGCCTGCCTGCGCAGAAAACGAGGGAGCGGCATGCTTTCGTGTTCGCGCAAGTCGGTGCGATACTTCGGTTCGCTCGCAGCAAGTTCGAACCGGGTCGCACCGGCGACCTGCCAACCTCCGTCAAGCCTTCAGGAAGGATACGACCGATGACCGCCCGCCGCATGCCCCTTACCGACTTCACCGTCATTGATCTCACCGCGCACCGCGCCGGCCCCACCGCCGTCAGGCAACTCGCCGACTGGGGCGCGAACGTGATCAAGATCGAGGCGCCCGACGCGGGCGGCGACGCCACGGGCAGCAAGCGCGACGGCCCCGACTTCCAGAACCTGCACCGCAACAAGCGCAGCTTGACGCTGAATCTCAAGACCAAGGAAGGCTTGAAGATCTTCTTCGAACTGGCGAAGAAGGCCGACGTGGTGGTCGAGAATTACAAATCCACGGTCAAGTACAAGCTCGGCGTGGATTACGAAGCCGTGAAGAAGGTGAACCCTCGCATCGTCTACGGCAGCATTTCCGGCTTCGGTCAGGACGGTCCGTACGCAGGACGTCCCGGCGTGGACCAGATCGCGCAGGGCATGGGGGGATTGATGTCGATCACCGGCCACCCTGGAGGCGGTCCCGTGCGCGTCGGCATCGCGATCAACGATACGTCCGCGGGACTGCTGCTCGCCAATGCCATCGTGCTGGCGCTGCTGGATCGCGAACGCACGGGCGAGGGTCAGTGGGTCTACACCTCGCTGATCGAAACGCAGATCTACATGCTCGACTTCCAGGCCGCGCGCTATCTCATGAAGGGTGAAGTCGCCGGCCAAGAGGGCAACAGCCATCCGACCGCGCCGGGCACCGGCATGTTCCAGACGGTCGACGGCTACATCAACGTGGCTGCTTCAGGCGACAGCCTGTGGGAGCGGTTCTGCGTGGCCGCCGAAGCGCCCGATCTGCTGACCGATCCTCGTTTCTGCAATGTCGTGGTGCGCTCGAAGAACCGGCCGGCCCTGAACGAGCGTCTGCGCGAAGTGATGCTCAAGCACACCAACGATCACTGGGTCGAGATCATGAACAAGGCCGGCGTGCCGTGCGGACCGATCAACACCATCGACAAGGTCTTCGCCGATCCGCAGGTGCAGCATCTGGGGATTGCCAAGCCCATCGATCACCCCCGCTACGGCGCGCAGACGGTGGTGGGTCAGCCGATCCACATGAGTCGCTATGCGCAGCCCGAAAAGCTCGGTCACACGCCGGATCAGGGCGAGCACACCGAAGAAGTGCTCGCGAGTCTCGGCTACGACGCGGCAGCGATCGCCGAGTTGCGTTCCAAGGGCGCGGTATAACCGGCCCGAACGCCGAATACACGTTCCAGGGGAGGAGGCCTCATGCTGTATGAATTGCGTCGCTACGATGTCGCCGCGGGAAAGCTGCCCGCGTTGCTGGACCGCTTCGGCAGCTTCACCGTCGACAAGTGGAAGGAACACGGATTCCGTTTGGTGGGATTCTGGACGCCGATGCTGGGCGAGAAGAGCAATCAGCTCGTCTACATGTGGGCCTGGGAGAGCTACGAGGAGCGCACGAAGAAGAATGCTGCGTGGCGTGCCGATCCGTCGCGTGCCCAGCGGTGGGCAGAGTCCGAGCGCGACGGTCCGCTGGTGAACCGGGTCTACAATCAGTTGATGGAGCCGACGGCTTATTCGCAGCTCGACCGGGGTGAATCCTTCGGGCCGGATGCCGCCACGCGCAATCCGTACTTCTTCGAGTTGCGCGAGTACCAGGCGATGCCGCAGAAGATCGTCGACATCACCAACCGCTTCGGCAACTTCACCTGCGAGGCCTTCAAGCGTCACGGCTTTCGGCAGGTCGGCTACTGGCTCAATCGCATCGGGGGCAACGACCACGTGCTCACGTACATGCTGGCATGGGAGAGCCTGGACGAGCGGGTGAAGAAGTTCGATACCTTCGCCAAGGATCCGGAGCGGGCCAAGGCATTCGCGCAGAGCGAGAAGAACGGGCCGATCGTGGAGCAGGTGACCACGACCATCCTGCGTCCTACGGCATTTTCGCCGATGAAGTAGTCAGTGGCGTTCGACAGGCACTGACCCACAACCGCCCCTGCAAGAGGGGCGGTTGTCGTCGTAGCCCTCGGATCAGAGCTCGACCATCCCCATCCAGAACATGAGCTTGTCGCCGACGTCCACGTCGTACTTGCGAGCGAACGTGAGCTTGCCGTCGTCGCCGATGCGAAACACGGAAAGCCCCGCCGGCACGGAGCGGATGCTGTCCCCCTCGCGCACCTTCACCGGCTTGTTGTGCTGCACGACCATGAGACGGCCCGTCGGGTCGATGTGGAAAGTGCGTGGATGGATGGCGCGCGTCTCGATGTGCTGGATGACGCTCGGCTCGCCCGTCTTCTGATCGAGCGCATACACCACGATGCTGTTCTCGCCGCCCTTGAAGACCTGCTGGCCCTGGAACTCCACCGTGGCCTGGGCTCGATTGGCACCGTAGACGAAGCGGCCGTTCGGATGCACGTGGACCGTGCTGGCTGCCTGACGCGCGCGGATGTTGTGCCGTTCGGCCAGCGTATCCTTGCAGTACGCCACCTGCGGATTCACGCGGCCGCCCTCCCTGCGGAACATCATCATCTGGTTTTGCGTCTCGATCGAAACGTAGATCCACGGCTGCGTCGGGTGGAAGTCCAGGTGGCGCGGACCGAACTCACGGCCGCCTTTGGGCGCGATCGATACTTCGTTGGTCAAAATGCCGTTGTTGTAGTCCCACACCTTGAGCGCGCCGGGATCCTCGGCGCGCGTCGCGGTGCCTTCGTTGCCGCGCGTCACCAGAATGACGAGCTTGTCGTCCGGCGTTACCCGCACCTGGTGCGCGAAGATGCCGTTGTCCATGGGTTCGGGCTGCGGCACCAAGGCGCCGGGCGTGGCGTCGTCGTTGATGCGATAGACTTCCAGCAGGCTGGGATCGTTGTAGCAGACGAGGATGTGTCTGGACGGGATGTCCGTCGTCATGTGGATGGGGCGATGCGGAATGCGGATCGGCTCGCCGTGCAGGCTCAGGGCGCCTGTCTGCGGATCGATCAGGTAGGCGCTGATGTGGTGGTCGGTGCCCTTGGGCCCGTAGCCCGAGGCACTGCTGCTCGTCGCCACGTACAGATACTTGCGGTTGGCATGGGGCCAGCAGTACTGCACGCCGGCGGGCAGAGTCACCGATGTTCTCGGGGTGAGCGTGGCGGCCTCCACGTCGACGTCGTACTGCGTCAGCACGGGGCCTACGTTGGCATAGAGCGCTACGTTGCTGCGGGACATTGTTCACTCCTTCGACAAGGATGGGCGGGGCGCTGAAGATTGCGCCCTCGAAGTCATCGGCATCGCCGGGCAGGGTAGCACGAGTCGCCCGGGGCCCACGTTTGGATGCCATCGCGCCGCACGCGAGTGGCCGGGTGCGCTGCGGAGCTCGATGGCGCCTCGCGGCATACCGCGAGGCGCAGACGCAGATGCGACTCAGCGGACGCTTCGCGGCTTCCCCGGTTTGGAGGGCGGCTTCTTCCTTGCCGGCAATCCCATCGGCGCCCTGCGCGGCGCGGGTGGTTCGCTCACCGATTCGTGTTTGGATATGCGCAACTGCTGACCGGACACCCAGGTTTTCTGCAGTTTTCGATAGAGCTGGCTCGGCATGCCTTCGGGGAGATCCACCAAGCTGTGGTCGTCGAAGATGTCGATGCGGCCGATGTGCTGGCTGTCGATCTGTGCCTCGTTGGCGATCGCGCCCACGATATTGGCGGGCTTCACGCCGTGAGTGCTGCCGACCTCGATCCGGTAGGTTTCCATGCCTGCCTCCGGCGGGCGACGAGGCCGGTTGGGGCGCTCGGCGCGAGGTGTGTCCGGGCGGGGCGGCTTCCCGTTCTCCCGGGCGGGGACGGGCCTGGCATTGCGTTCCTCCGGCGCCTCGTGGCGCCGCGGTGCAGGCGGCGGTGGCGGCGCCTCGATCATGAAGGGCACTTCACCTTGGGCGAGATAGCCGAGCGCCGCTGCGATGTCGGCCGGTGAGGCGTGCTGCTCGCGCTGATATTGCTCGACCATGGATTTGAGCTGCGTGAGCGTCGGAGCGAGTTCGGCGTTGCCGAGGATTTCGCCAATGCGCTCGGCCAGCTTGGCGAGTCGCTGCTCGTTGACGGCTGCCGCGCTGGGCAGCTCCATCGGAAGGATGGTCTGGCGAGTCGCCCGCTCGATGACTTTCAGCATGTGCCGCTCGCGTGGGATGACGAAGAGGATCGCTTCACCCTTGCGTCCCGCGCGTCCGGTGCGTCCGATGCGATGGACGTAGGATTCGGTGTCGGTCGGCACGTCGAAGTTGATCACGTGGCTGATGCGGTCCACGTCCAGCCCGCGAGCGGCGACGTCCGTCGCGACGATGATGTCGAGCTTGCCGGCCTTGAGGCGGTTCACGGTGCGTTCGCGCGTCTTCTGGTCGACGTCGCCGCTCAGAGGCGCCGAATTGAATCCGCGCGCCTCCAGCCGGCCGGCCAGATCTGCGGTCTCCTGTTTGGTGCGCACGAAGATGATCATGGCATCGAAGGGTTCCGCCTCCAGGATGCGTGTCAGCGCATCGAGTTTGCTCACGCCGCCGCTCGCCATCCAGTAGCGCTGCCGCGTGTTGGCGACGGTGGAGGTCTTGCTGCGGATCGTGATTTCGACCGGCGCCTTGAGATAGGTCTGGGCAATGCGGCGGATCGGTGCAGGCATCGTCGCCGAGAACAGGGCCACCTGACGCGTGGGCGGCGTGCTCTTCAGGATCGTCTCCACGCTCTCGATGAAACCCATGCGCAGCATCTCGTCGGCTTCGTCGAGAACGAGGAATTTCAGGGCGTCGAGCTTGAGCGTTCCGCGCTCGATGTGGTCGATGACGCGTCCGGGTGTGCCGACCACGACATGAGGGCCGCGTCGCAAGGCGTTCAACTGTGTGGCGTACTCCTGGCCGCCGTAGATGGGCAGGACGTGGAAGTCACGCAGATGCGAGGCGTACTTCTGGAAGGCTTCAGCGACCTGGATCGCAAGTTCCCGAGTCGGTGTGAGGATCAGCGCCTGGGGGAACTTGGCCTTGAGGTCGATGCGGGTGAGCAATGGCAGCGCGAAGGCGGCGGTCTTGCCAGTGCCCGTCTGCGCCTGCCCGAGCACGTCTTTGCCTTGCAGCAGCGGCGGGATGGTCTCGGCCTGAATGGGCGAGGGGCTTTCGTAGCCCACCTCGTTCAGTGCCTTGAGCAGGGGCGCGGGGAGCCCGAGATCGCCGAAAGTGGGGGCCGGAGGGAGGATCGTTTGAGTCATGAGGGCATCGATATGGGAGGCAGCGCCGAAAACGGAGGGCGAATGCTACCCGCAATAGGCATGGGTGGACACCGCCATTATGCGCCATCGACCTTGTCCGGCGCGCTTTTCGTCTTGGTCGAGCACAGGGGCTCGGTCAGGAAAAGAGCAGGGCAGCCGCGCTTTTGGCCATGCCGGCGTTGTCGTGAGCGACGCCTGGGACGGTGACGACGCGCCAAGCCAGCGCGATCCCGCGCCGGGCGGCTTCCCGCTGTCCGGTCTGCATATAGTGCATGCCTCGGGCGAAACGATGCAGACCTTGACGGTCGGCTGCGGCATTGCGCCGCAGGGATGGATGCGCCGGGTCGACGTCGGCATCGCCCAATTGCAGCACCAGCGGCCGGCGCAGAAACGCGGCGACCTGATCTTGCGTGACTGACGTGCCTTGCAGGCCATAAGGAAACGGTTGGTCGAAGACGGGCAGCGTATACCAGCCGGCATTCGCCGCAATGGCCTGGTCCACGGCCGCGGACGGCGCGAGCAGCGCAAAGCGATGCACGAATTGGGCGCCTGCCGAATGGCCGTAGAGACTGTAGCGGGCGGCGGTGGCGCCGAAGCGACGGCGTACCTCCTCGAAGACGCGGTCGGGCACGGCGAAAGCCCGCATGTCCGGATCGTGCGTCTGGTTCAGGCCGCCGAAGTTGTACCAGGCGCTGCGGGGAAACTTGTCGTTGGAGAATTCCGGGCAAACGAGCAGAAAGCCGTGTTGCTCGGCGAGCGGCGCCCATTCGTCGCGATATCGATCCGCGTCGCGCTGCACGCCGTGCATCACCATGACGACACGGCCGCTGGCGCGCCATGTCGCAGGACGGTGAAAGTACACCCGCTGCGGCGCATTCGATGAGCCGGCCGGCTCGGGGCGCTCGAAAACGCCGGTGTCAGCGGCACCGAGCGCCGTGCGCGGAACAAGTGCCGCGGCAGCCGCTGCGGCAAGAAAGAATCTGCGTTGCATCGCGCGAGTATGGCCTCTGAATGCCGCGGGCGAAAGCCATGCTAGCAACTGCGCGGTACGCGAGACGGACGCTTGCGTCGGACAATGAAGCAAGGCACAGCGGCTGGTGCCGCCGTCGCCTCGCTGCTACTGCGCTATTGCGGTTGGATGCCGGCTGCTTTGGCAGCTGCGATCCACTTGGTGGTCTCGGATCGGAAGAATGCCAGGAATTCGGACGCGTTCATGGGTTCGACTTCCACGCCGAGTTCGGTCAAGCGGTTCTTGATCTCGGGCATGGCGAGCACCTTGAGCGAGTCGGCTTCGATCTTGGCCTGGATGGCTTTATCCACACCCACGGGGGCGCAGATCCCGTACCAAGACGAGACATCGTATCCCGGGACGCCCTGCTCGGCGATCGTCGGTACCTCGGGCAGGCGCGAATTGCGCTTGCCCGAGGTTACGCCGAGTGCACGCACTTTCTGCTTCCTGACCGTATCGATATGGTTGGGCAGATTGGACATTTGGGAACTTATCCGACCGGCGAGCAAGTCGGTCTGGGCCATGGAGGCTGCCTTGTACGGCACATGGACCACATTGATCTTCGTCATGGACTTGAGCAGTTCCATCGACAACTGGGGCGATGAGCCGACACCGGTGGCGCCATAATCGAGTTTGCCCGGCTGGGCTCTCGCGAGGGCAATGAATTCCTGCAGGTTCTTGGCTGGCAAACTGGGATGGATGACCAGGATGTTCGGCGTGTGGCCGATCCGAGCAAGGATGGCGAAGTCCCGCAGGTGGGTGTAAGAAAGACTCTTGTAGAGTCCGGGCGAGATTGCATCACCGACGCCGCAGCGGTGCAGGGTGTATCCGTCAGGCGCCGATTTGGCGACGATCGCAGGCGCGATGGTGTTGCCCGCCCCCGATCGATTCTCCACGATGACTTGCTGTTTCCACATATCGCTCAATGCCTGCGCCATGACGCGGGTCAGGCTATCTGCCACGCTGCCGGGCGCGGGCCCCAGCATCATGCGTACTGGCTTCGCAGGCCATTCGGCGGCGGGCGACTGCGCATGCGCGAGTCCGGCGGAGCAGGTGAGTGAGATCAGCAACGGTGTGACGAAGCGATGCATGCCAGTTTTCCTCCATTGGTCGGAACGCGGTCAGTATGCCTTTGCATGCCGCGACATTCAATTCGGAAAAGTGCATATTCGGCATGCAACGGATTAGGGCAAGCGGATTCCGCCGTGTGAACATGCTCGATCGTCTCTGCGCTGTCCGTGTCGTCCTCATCGGTCTGAACTGAAAGGAGCATGCCGTGTCCGAACGCCCGAGCCCGCCCGTCCCTAGCGACGTCGACCAATCGACAGCACCCGGTGGCCGTCGCTACCCACGAGTCATCGATGCTCATGTGCACTGGTATCCCCAGACGTTCGTCGATCTGATGATCAGGCAAGGGCCGGCCCATGGCGCGGTGATGAGCGAGGATGCCGACGGCAATCCGGTCGTGGTCGCGGTGCCCGATTGCACGCAGAAATCGGTCATGCGCAAGTCCATGACCTCGCTCGACGACATCATCGCCGAGATGCATAGCCGCAGCGTCGATACCTATGCGCTGTCGATGACAAATCCCTTGGTGTATTGGGCGCCGCCGGGATTCGGGCTCGAACTGGCGGCGGCGCACAACGACGCCTGCGTCGAGGCGCACCGTAAGCATCCCGACCGCTTCTACGGCTGCATCGTGCTGCCGATGCAGGACTTGCGGCTCGCGGCCGAGGAACTCGAGCGCATGGCGAAGCATTCGTGCATGCGCGCGGTCTTCATCGCCGAACATGTCTTGGGGCAGAATCTGCACGAGAAGCCGTTCTGGCCGATCTACGAGCGTGTGCAAGCACTGGGCCTGCCCTTGTTTCTCACCAATCTGTATCCGACGGGCGCCGAGCGCATGCGGGACTTCTTCATGATCAACACGCTGGGCAATCCCCAGGAGGCAGGCTACGCCGCAACCAGTCTGGTCTGTGGCGGCGTGCTCGATGCGTTTCCTCGGCTCGAGGTCTATCTGCCGCATGCGGGCGGGACCTTTCCCTGGCTGATCGGTCGCCTGGATCGGGCCTACGAGACCAGTCCCGAACTCAAACACATGAAGCAGCGCCCGAGCGAGTACCTGCGGCGCTTCCACTACGATCTCATCACGCACCACCCGCTAGTGATGCGCAATCTGATCGATCTCGTCGGCGCCGACCGCATCGTCGCGGGTACCGATTTCCCGCAGCGCATGGCAGTGAAGCGCCCGGTCGACTTCGTCGAATCGATCCCCGGGCTGTCGCATCGCGAGCGCGAGATGATTCTTTGCCACAACCCCGCCGCTCTGCTGCATATCGGGCCGTCCACGGTTTCATCCGCCGCGGGTGCTGCCGCACCCTAGGCCGTCGGCGCCGGGATCGCGTAAACTGCGCCATTCCCCGAGTTCTTACGTGCGAGCGTCCGCGGCGGCTCGGCCCCGCGGCACGCCCGCTACGCAACGCATGTCTATCTACCTTGTCGTATTGATCGCGATCCTGAGTCAGATCGGGTTCGGTGGCAGCCGCGTCGTCATGTCGCTCTACGCGCTCGAACTCGGCGCCAATCAGGCGACGGTCGGCATCATCATCGCGCTGTATGCGCTGTGCCCGCTGCTGCTGTCGATTCCGTTCGGACGAATGTCCGACCGAATCGCGCCGCGCCGACCGATGATCGTCGGTTCGCTGATGCTGGCTTGCGCGCTACTGCTGCCGGCGCTGTGGCCTTCCATCCCGATGTTGTGCGTCGCTGCCTTGCTGCTCGGTCTGGGGCACCTGGTGTTCGACATTCCGCTGGAGGCCTCGGTCGGCGGCGTCGGCGGTGCGCAGCATCGCGGGCGCAACTACGCGCTCATCACCATGGGCTGGTCGATCGCCAACTTCATCGGTCCCCTCGTCACCGGCGTGTCGATCGACGCGTTCGAGCACCGATGGGCGTTCTGCGTGCTGGCGGCCTTCGTGCTGATCCCCATCGCATTGCTCTGGCGCTGGCCCGATCTGCTGCCGCATACGCCGCGCGTGAGTGCTCAGGCGAAGCAGGGCGGCGTGATGGATCTGCTGCGTATCCCCGAGCTGCGAGCGACCTATATCGCCGGCGGCATCATCGGCTCGGCACAGAATTTGTTCCAGTTCTACATGCCCGTCTACGGGCACTCGCTCGGCTTGAGCGCCTCGGCGATCGGCACGGTGCTTGGCATGGTGTCGCTGTCCGCATTCGTGATCCGCGCCTTGATGCCTTTGCTGCTGCGCCGCTGGAGCGAGATGACGATCCTCAAGTCGGCCATTTTCGTGGCCGCCTTTGCGTACTCGTTGTTTCCGTTCGTCTCCGATGCGATCGCCCTCTCGGCGATCTCCTTCCTGCTGGGGCTGGGCATGGGCTGCGCCCAGCCCATGGTGATGTCGTTGTTCTACGTCCTCGCCCCCTCGGGGCGCATCGCGGAAGCGACCGGGGTCTACAAGACACTGCGGGGCGTGACGAACATCGTCGTGCCGGTGTTCTTCGGTGGTTTGGGCGTGGCTCTGGGGTTCAAGGCGGTGTTCCTGTCCAATGCGGGCATGCTTGCCGTTGCGGGTTGGCTGCAAAGAAAGTCCGGCGCCCGAAACCGCTGAACACGGGGGGCGCCGGACATGCGTTGACATCAGGTGGCGCGGCTCAGTTCGTGGCCACCGCCTCGGTCCGAGTTTTCCAGAGCGAGAAGAGCACGCCCCCGGCGATCAGGCTCAGCGTCACCGTCAGGGAGATGACCGCTGGAATCTTTCCGATGATGCCCACCAGAAAGATCTTCGATCCGATGAAGACGAGCACCAACGCCAGTGCGTACTTCAGGTAGCGGAAGCGATGGATCATCGCCGCGAGCGCGAAGTACAGCGCCCTCAGCCCCAGAATCGCGAAGATGTTGCTGGTGTAGACGATGAACGGGTCGGTGGTGATGGCGAAGATCGCCGGGACTGAATCGACGGCAAACACCAGATCGACGAATTCGATGATCATCAGGGCCAGAAACAGGGGGGTGGCATGCCGAACGATCTTGCCGGTGGCCGGATCGGGTTCGTTCACCCAGAAGGCATTGCCGCGCAATCCGTCGGTGACGCGCATGCGCCGACGCAGGAACTTCAGCAGCGGATTGTTCGCGAGATCGGGCTGATGGTCGGCGATGATCCACATCTTCACGCCGGTAAAGACGAGAAATGCGCCGAAGAGGTAGAGGACCCAGCTGAACTGGCTGACCAGCGTCGCGCCCAAGCCGATCATGATGCCGCGCAGGACGATGACGCCGAGGATGCCCCAGAACAAAACTCGGTGCTGGTATAGCCTGGGAATGGCGAAGTAACTGAAGATCAGCGCGATCACGAAGACGTTGTCCATGGACAGCGATTTCTCGATCAGGAAGCCGGTGTAGTACTCCATTCCGCTCTGCGAGCCCATGTACCACCAGACCCAGGCACCGAATACGAGCGCAACCGCGATGTAGCCCGCGGAGAGCAGCAGGCTTTCGCCGACCTCGATTTCGCGTTGCTCCTTGTGCAGTACCCCGAGGTCGAATGCGAGCAGGGCGACGACGATGCCGATGAAGGCGAGCCAGGTCCAGGTGGGCGTGCCCAGAAAGTCGGATTGCAGGGCAGAGAGCAGATATTCCATGGTGACTCCTTGATGAATGGAGCGCGATGTGCGCCAATTCACGGCCGGGACGAGCTTTCCGCGAAGGTCGTACGAGTTGCGCGACTATGCCAAGGACATCGGCAGTGCGCGGCGAGGGCGATATTGTTGAGTTTTGTCTTCGAGTGGAATCAGCGATAAAGTGACGGACGGTTCGGTTTTTTCGAAGTGAGCGAGCAAGCCATGCTGAATTACCGTCATCTGTACTACTTCTGGGTCGTCATGAAGGAGGGCGGGTTCGCGCGGGCGGCCGAGCGGCTCGACATGGCCGTCCAGACGATCAGCGCCCAGGTGCGCGAGCTCGAGAAATCACTCGGGTATCAGCTCATCAAGCCCTCCGGGCGCAGCGTCGCGATGACCGAGGCAGGTCAGGCGGCCTTTGCGCGGGCGGAGGAGATCTTCCAGATCGGGCAGCGGATTCCCGAGGAGGTGCGCGCCGCGGCCAGCGGCCCCATCGTCCGGTTCGCGGTCGGCCTGTCCGATGGCATCTCCAAGTTCGCCGCGCATGCGCTGCTCGAGCCGGTGCTCGCCACGCCGTCGCTGCACCTGATCTGTCACGAGGGCGAGGTCGAACAACTGTTGGGCGAACTCGCCCTGCATCACCTGGATCTCGTGCTCGCGGGGCAGCCTGCGCCCCACAACTCGAATCTGCGCCTGACGAGCGTTCGGGTGATGGAGGCCCCGGTCGACTGGTACGGTCCGGCCGCGATCGTGCGCAAGGCCGAGGTGGATGCGTTTCCGCAATCCCTGGCACAGGTGCCGCTGCTTTTGCCTACCGCGCACTCTTCGCTGCGATCGCGGCTGGAGCGCTGGTTCGAGGCGCAGGGGATCTTGCCGCGAATCGCCGGGGAGTTCGAGGACAGCGCCTTGCTTTCTGTCTTCGCCGCGGGCGGCATGGGCGTGTTTCCGGTGAGTCGACGCGGTGCCGCCGAGGTGGCACAGACGCGGGGGCTGCGCTTGCTCGGCAGCTCACAGGACGTGAAGGAGGAGATCCACGCGATTCATTCGCGCCGGGGGCTGCACCATGCTCTGGTGCAGCAAGTGTTGGCGGGGGCCAAACCTTGAGCGGGCGAAGTGTGGACGTTCCCGCGTATCCCTGCTGTGGCTTGGTGGTGCGCGGTGTGGCGGGGAAGGTGAATTCGTTTTTTACGAAGTAAACCTCATCGAATAGCTGGTTTTTACGGGCTTCGGTGGTAGCTATCTTTGCGTCAGCCGCATTTCGCGGCCACTCATGAAAGGATCGCCATGGACCCCCGCATTCAGCCAGTCAGGGCCGAGTTCTCCGCCGCCTCTTCGACCACGACGTCTGCCTCGGCCTCGGCGCTAGCACTGATCCGCGGCCATCGCGTGCTGCGCAACACCTATGCGTTGCTCTCGTTGACCCTGCTGTTCAGCGCGGGCATCGCGTCGCTGAGCACGGCATGGCATCTGCCTGCGCCCGGCATCCTTCTCACTCTGGCGGGCTACTTCGGCCTGCTCTTCCTCGTGTATCGATTGCAGCACAGCGTTTGGGCTCTGCCCTCAGTGTTCGCGCTCACGGGCTTCATGGGCTACACGCTGGGACCGCTGCTCGGCAAGGTGATGAGTTTGCCCGGTGGAGGCAATAGCGTGGTTCTGGCACTGGGGGCGACCGGCGTCACCTTCCTCGCGCTCTCGGCTTGGGTGCTTGCTACACGCCGCGACTTCAGCTTCATGGGCGGGTTTCTGTTCGCAGGCATGGTGATCGCATTGCTCGCCGGGCTGGCGGCCGTCTTTTTCGAGTTGCCAGCATTGGGATTGGCCGTGGCGGCGATGGTCGCTCTGCTCGCGGCGGGGCTGATGCTGTTCGAGACCAGTCGCATCGTCAACGGAGGCGAGACCAATTACGTTCTCGCAACGGTCGGTCTCTATGTCTCGCTGTACAACCTGTTCGCGAGCCTGCTGACGTTGTTCGGCTTCGGTGGTTCGAGTGAATGATGCGGTTGCCGAGGGCGCGCGAGCGCGGTGTTCCGAGCAGCGGCGATGTGCGCCATGAAGTACGCCGAGGATCGGCGCATGGCTGGACGTGATGCCTCGCCGGGATTTGATCCCCGGCGAGGCGGGCACCGACTGCGACGCTGATCTGGCCGTGCGCTCGGCGCATGGGCCGGTCGATGCGACGGGCCCACCGCGCAATGAATCCATGAATCAGGACTGCGGGAGTTTCTCTTGAAGATCGCCATCTGGATCGTGTTCGGTTTGCTGGCGCTGACTTGGACGGCCAGCGCTTTCCTGGCGGCCGAGGTAACCCAATGGGCCGCTGCACTCGTTGCATCGGGAGCGGCCCAGGATCTGGGGCGCACGGCGACGCAATGGTCCGCCCCTGCCTGGATGGCGCTGTGGGTGGATCCGGCGTGGGTGCGCTCGGCGCAGGAGATGGCGCTCTGGGGCTTGCAGGCGCTGAAGGAGAGCGCACCTTTCCTGGGTTCGCTGATGAGCTGGTTCGTGCCTGTGGTCTGGTTGATATGGGCGATCGGGCTGCTTGCGTTGCTCATCCTCGCGGGAGGCGTGCATTGGCTTCTGGGTCGCGCGATGCCTGCCTTGCGCACCGGGAACGGCGCTGTCCGTGGCTAGCAAACTGGCCGAGGTATTTCGTCGCGCGGCAGGCGACGGGGCCGCTCGGTCATTGCCTGGCGGTGGCGGCGTATCGGGCCGACTGAGCCTTCGGGACCTGCTCAGCCTGCATGAGGACGATTCGGCGGCGGCAACGCTGCTTCTGCTCGCGCTTCTGTGCGCGGTTCCCGTCGCCGGTCTGGGCACCGTGTTGGGGTTCGGTCTCTTCGTGGTCGCCTATCGCTGGCGCAAGGGGCATGGCGCGGGGGCGCTATGGCCACGCTTGGCATGCATCACGCTCACCGAGGCCTGGTCGAAACGTTGCCTACAGGCGCTTGCGTGGTTGTATGCGACCGCTGATCGTTGCCTGCGCGCGCGCTGGACGTTGATGTGCCACAGCACCACGTCGCTTTGGTGGAGTGCCTGGATCGCCCTCATGGCGCTGCTGATTCTCCTGCCGCTCGGCAATGTGCTGCCGAGCCTCAGTCTGGTGCTGCTCGGCCTGGGCTGGATGTTTCGCGACGGGCTCGCGATGCTGCTTGCGACGGTCGTTGGCGTAGCGGCCGTCGGCTTTGCTGTCCTGATGGCTGACCTGATCGTAGTCGGGTTGGTGCAGGGCGCGCGCTGGGTGGCCGGGCTGGTGTGACGATCCGCAGGGCGATTTGCTCGCCCCGCTCAAGTCGATGTGCTTGTCCGCTGCAGGTTCAACTCGACCCGCATGATGCCGGGTTCCTCCGAGCGGCTGACCTCGAACCCCAGTTGTCGCGCGAGGTCCAGCATCCGAGTGTTCTCCTTGAGCACATCGCCGATCAGACGCTCGGTGCCCCGGCTGCAGCAGTAGCGGATGATCTTGTCGAACAGCAGGCGCCCGAGTCCCTTGCCCTTGATGTCCGAGCGCACGATGATGCCGTACTCGGCGCGTGCGTTCTCGGGGTCGGTGACGGCGCGCACGACGCCCAGGGTCTCCCAGCCGCCCGAGCCGGTCTGCGCCGTCGCGATGAATGCCATCTCGCGCTCGTAGTCGATCTGGGTGAGTCGGGCAAGCTCCGAAGGCGCGATGTAGCGACGGGTGTGGAACACGCGCATGCGTATGTCGTGCGGGCTGAGCTGTTGCAGGAAGCGCAGGTGCTGCTGCGTGTCTTCCGGGCGGATCGGACGCAGTACCAGCGCCCGGCTGTTCCAGTCGACGAGTTCCTCGAGTTCGTGCGGATAAGGGCGGATCGCCAGCCGTTCTTGGCCATCGACGTCGCTTGCAGCCACCCTTATGCGCGCATCGAGCGCAATGACGCCGTGCTCGTCGGCGAGCAGCGGATTGATATCGAGCTCCACCACCTGCGGAAGATCGATCAATAGCTGGGACAAGCGGCTGAGCGTGGCGTAGATGGCGCTCATGTCGGCAGCGGGTCGGTCGCGATACCCGGCGAGCAGCTTGGCCACGCGGGTGCGACCGACCAGCTCGCGGGCCAGAGGGACATTGAGGGGCGGCAGGGCGACCGCACGGTCGGCGATGACCTCGACGCCCGTGCCGCCGTGACCGAACAGGATCACGGGCCCGAACATCGGATCCACGGTGATGCCCGCGATCAATTCATGGGCGCCCGGCCGGCGCACCATCTGCTGTACCGTGAAGCCGTCGAGCCTTGCGGCAGGCTTCAGCGTGGCGAGGCGTCTGAGCATGGCTTCGGCTGCGGTGCGGACCTGATCGGCCGATTCGAGGCTCAATGCCACACCGCCCACGTCCGACTTGTGCGTGATGTCGGGCGAGAGAATCTTGATGGCCACGGGAAAGCCCATCTGCTCGGCTGTGGCCACGGCAGTGTCGGGGGAGGACGCGATGCGCGTCTGCACCACTGGAATGCCATAGGCTGTGAGCACAGCCTTGGCCTCCGGCTCAGTAAGCAAATCGCGGTTCGTTTCGAGAACGCGTGCGATGATCTGTGCGGCTGCGTTCGTGTCGGGGTGGTCCTCTTCGAGCGATGCCGCAGGCGTTTGCAGCAGCTGCTCCTGATTTTTGCGATACGTGACGAGTTGCAGGAACGCTCGAACCGCTTCTTCCGGGGTTGCGTAATCGGCGATGCCCGCTTGGTGGAAGACCTTGCGGGCCTCGGCGACAGCATCTTCGCCGAGCCAGCAGGCCAGGACCGGTTTGCCCAGGGCATGAACCACGGGTGCGCACGCTGCGGCGATCTGGGCGCTCGGCACGATAGCCGTGGGGGCGTGGATGAACAGGACGGCATCCGACTCGGGATCCTCGCCGAGTGCCCGCAGCGTTTCGACGTAGCGCTCGATGGGAGCGTCGCCGATGATGTCGATGGGATTGCCATGCGACCACGTTTTCGGCAGCGTGTCGTCCAGACGAGCGAGGGTTTGCGACGACAACTCGGCGAGCTTGGCGCCACCCAGCGAGACGGCATCGGCGGCCATCACGCCCGCGCCGCCGCCATTGGTCATGATGGCGATGCGCTCGCCATTGAGTTTGGTGATGTGCGAGAGCGTTTCCACCGCGGCGAACAGGTCGAGCATCGTATCGACACGCAGCATGCCGGCGCGACGGATCGCCGCATCGAAAACGGCATCGGAGCCGGCGAGGGCGCCCGTGTGCGACGCGGCCGCTTTGGCGCCTTCGGGCGCGCGTCCCGCCTTGACGACGATGAGGGGCTTGTTGCGCGCGGCGGCGCGCGCAGCGGAGAGGAACTTGCGGGCGTTTCTGATGGACTCGATGTACAGCAGCACGGCGCGCGTATTCCCGTCGCTGCCGAGGTAATCGATCAGATCGGCGAAATCCACGTCCGCGCTCTCGCCCAGCGAGACGAATTGCGAAAACCCGATCTGGCGCGACTTCGCCCAGTCGAGGACCGCCGTTACCAAGGCACCGGACTGCGAGATGAAGGCGATCTTGCCCGGCACTGCATCGGTATGCGCGAAGCTCGCGTTCAGACCGATGCCAGGCACCAGCAGGCCCACGCAATTCGGGCCGAGGATGCGCAGCAGATGCGGGCGCGCCGCATCGAGCATCGCTTGGGTGAGTGTCCGGCCTTGTTCGTCACGCAGGCCGTTCAATCCGGCAGTGAGCACGATGGCCGCGCGGGTGCCTCGCCGGCCCAACGCGTCGATGAGTCCAGGCACGCTCCAAGGCGGTGTGCAGATCACGGCGAGATCCGGCGCCGAAGGCAGGCTCGCTACGTTGGGGTAGGCTCGAACTCCTTGCACTTCGTGATACTTGGGATTGACCGGGTAGAGGGCACCCTTGAACCCGGCGTGCACCAGATTGCGCATCACCGTCGCGCCTACGCTATGAGGGCGTACGGAGGCGCCGATGACTGCGACCGAACTGGGGTGGAGCAGTGCGTCTAGATTGCGGACACTCATGGCGGCGGAAACTTTCTGTCGACCTGCAAGGCGCGCGACAGCACGTACGCAATGCGGGCTGGCGTTGGATTTCAATCGGGTGCATGGCCTCGCCGCGCCGACCATATTCGTTGCTTCGTACAACGGACGAGACGGTTCCCCCAGTGGGCAATCGTACGCGATCGATGTTAAGGATTGTAGTTGAAGCGCCTGCCCTGGCAGTCGTGCGCTCCCGGTGGCCCCGCTCGTCCCCATGCATGAGGAAGCAATGCTGGCGATGCGGGTTCGTCCTCACGTCCGGCGCTGGCTGCAATGCTAAGCTTGCTCGTGGGAAGACAAAGCCGCGGGCACCAGACACGCAGGCGGCGACATGAACCCGGTGTGGAGGCCATGGCCAATGACGATGCCGAGCGAAGTATCCGACTGGCGCAAGGCGCAGCGCGCGGAAATGCTCGCCCGGCGCGAGGCGGTGCCGATCGAAACGCGGCGCAGTTGGAACGCGAGCGTCACGCGATTCCTGATCGAAGGCTTCAATGCGCTCGAAGGCTGCGTGGTCGGCTTTTGCTGGCCCTTCAAGGGCGAGTGCGACGGCCGTTTTTTCATCCACCACCTGCGTCAGCGTGGGGCGGTGGCGGCGCTGCCTGCCGTGGTCGCGAAGAAGGCGCCGCTGCAGTTTCACGAATGGTGGCCCGGTGTGGCCATGGTGCCGGGTGTGTTCGACCTGCCCGTCCCCCAGGGCACGCGCGTGGTGACGCCCGATGCTCTGCTGATCCCGCCGGTCGGTTTCGGTCCGCGCGGGTATCGACTCGGCTACGGCGGCGGGTACTTCGATCGCACGCTCGCGGCCATGACGCCGCAGCCGCTCAAGGTCGCCATCGCGTTCGAAGTCTCGCGCATGCAGACCATACAGCCGCAGCCGCACGACGTCCCTATGGATTTCATCGTCACCGAGCGCGGCGTGCATCGGGTAAGCGCGGACGAACTCGATCTGATGTCCGATCTGAACGATGTGCGCAGCGCTGTCTGCGCGCTCATGCGCGAGCGGGGTCTGCCGAGGCCTGCATAGCGAGGTGGCAGGCGGGCGGGAGCTACTTGACCAGCGTTACCGGCAGAGCGGATCTGTGCACCACGCCGTAGGCGACCGAACCGAGCAGCAGCGAGCCGGTCGCGGCGAGTCCACGCGTCCCCATGACGATGCGATCACACTTCAACTCGCGTGCCGCGTCGACGATCGACTCGGCAGCGGCGCCCGTGCGGATATGCAGCCGATGCGGTACGCCGAGCTTCTCGAGCAGTCGGAGCGGACGCCTCATGGCCGCCATGCCTTCCGCCTTCTGATAGGCCTGAATCTGTGCAGCCGAGAAATAGCTGCGCACGTTGCCGGAAACGATGCGCGGCTGCACGTTGATCAGGTGGACTTCCAACGCCGGGTCGATGCGGGCCAATCGGCTCACGTAACGCAGGGTGTGGATCGAGCGCGGGGAGCCATCGGTTGCCAACAGGATGCGGTGTGCGTTACGTGCCGATGGCGGGCGCCGGCCTTCCCCCGGGCCGGGGACCAAAGTCACCGGAACGCGGGCGAGATGCAGGACTTTGTAGGCGGTCGATCCGAGCGCGATGTTGGCGAGCGCGCTCAGACCTCGCGTGCCCAGTATGATTTCCGTTGCCTTGTGCTTCTTCGCCAAGCGCGCGATCAAGCTCGCGGGGTCGTCGCCGATCGGCGCATCCAGATCGACACGGATGCGTGTCGTCTGGAGAATGCGCCGAACGTTCGCGCTCGTTTTCTCGGCGTCTGCGCGAGCTTGGTCGCGAAAGCCGGCCGCTGTCCGCGGGGCCTCGGCACCGGTCGGAGGAAAGCGCACGTTGACCAAACGGATCGCGCCTACGCCTGAACGCGGCGCGTACGCTGTGGCATAGCGGGCTGCGTACTCGGCGCTGGCAGAGCCGTCCGTGCCAAGCAGCCATGTTTCGGATTCATCACTGGCGTTTGCGCGCATCGGCTGTCTCATGTCGGCTTTATTCGATTAACGGTTTCCCGCTCCGTCCAGTACGAGGTCGGATGCCTTCTCGCCGATCAGGATCGACGGTCCGTTGGTGTTCGAAGCGGCCATCGTAGGCATGATCGAAGCGTCGCATACCCGCAGTCCGTCGATGCCGTGAACGTTGAGTTGCGCATCGACGACGGCCAGCGGGTCGGCGCCCATGCGGCAGCTGCCGATCGGGTGGTACGAAGTCTGACCCGTCTGGCGGATGTGGTCGAGCAACTGATCGTCGCTGGTCGCTGCGGGGCCCGGTCTCGTTTCGCGGACGATATGCTTGGCGAGGCTGGGTTGAGAGGCGACCTTGCGGATCATGCGCAGCGCCGCCAGCATCGTGTCGACGTCTTCCTGTGCGGACAGGTAATTGGCATGGATCGCGGGCGGATCGGCTGCGTTCGGTGTGCGCACGTGGATGGAGCCCCGTGACTCGGGGCGCAGCACATAGGTGCCGATGGAAAAGCCCGGGTACTCGTCGAGCCCCAGCTTTTGGGCGAAATTGCGTGCGCTGCGATCGTCCGCGTAATGGCTGCTCGCCATCGAGACATGATGCAGCTGCATTTTGATGTCGGGCCGGGGCAGGTCGGGGCGACTGCGCGCGATGGCCATGACCGTGGCGCCCGATGTCGACATGAGACCGCGCTGCAAGAACAGCCAGCGCGCGCCCATCTTGGCTTTCAGATAAGGGCTGCGCAGGATCGCGTTCAGCGTGGTGCGAAGCTGCGTCTCGAACGCGAGGCGAACGTGCAGGTGATCGCGCAGGTTCTCGCCCACGCCGGGCAGGTGATGCAGGACCGGGATGCCGGCGCGCTGCAGCACTTCTCCATGGCCTATGCCTGAAAGCTCCAGCAACTGGGGCGACTGGATCGCACCGGCGGCGAGGATCACATCACGTCGCGCCCGGGCGGTGACGAGGGTATCGCCCTTGCGATATTCGACGCCGACCGCGCGCTTGCCTTCGAGCAGCACGCGTTGCGCCAGAGATTGAGTGTGGACGGTCAGGTTGGGCCGCTGCATCGCCGGACGCAAGTAGTTGTCGCCCGTGTGGCGGCGCTTGCCGCCGCGCGTGTTGTATTGCAGATAGCCGACGCCTTCGAAGCACGGGCCGTTATAGTCCTCGGTGGGCGGCACGCCGGCTTCTGCATTCGCGAGCCGATACCCCTCCGAGAGCAGATCCCGATCGGCGTAGCGGGTGATGTGCATCGGCCCGTCCTTGCCGCGGTAGTCCGGATCGCCGAGCGCATAGGATTCCATGCGCTTCATGTACGGCAGCATGTCGGCATAGGACCAGCCCGTGTTGCCGAGGCTCGCCCAGTGATCGAGTTCCAGCGGATCGCCGCGCACCCAGATCATGCCGTTCACCGCGCTCGATCCGCCGAGCGCGCGTCCGCGGGGCCAGAAGATGCCGCGCCCGCCGACTTTCTCGTCCGGCTCGGTCTGAAAACGCCAGATGGCCCGATCACCGGTCAGGATGTGGGCGAGCCCGACCGGGATGCGGATCCAGATCCAGCGGTCGTCATCGCCGGCTTCCAGCAGCAAGACCCGATGTTGCCCTGATGCGGACAGCCGGTTGGCAAGCACGCAGCCCGCCGAGCCGGCACCGACGATGACGTAGTCGTAATCCATCTCAGCGCTTGCCGATGGCTTCTGGATTGATGACGTGAATCGGCTTGCCGTCGACGTAAGCAAGCACCTGGTCGACCGCCAGCTTGTAGAGGGCCTCGTAGCTGCGCTGCTCGGCATAACCGAGGTGAGGCGTGCACAAAGCATTCTCCATTTTCAGCAGCGGATGATCCGCGCCGAGCACCGGCTCGTGCTCGTAGACATCCACCGCGGCGAAGCCCGGACGCCCCTTGCGCAACGCCTCGACCAGCGCGCCTTCGGCGATGATGGGGGCGCGGCTGGTGTTGACGAGCAGGGCCGTGGGCTTCATGAGCGCGAGGTCGGCCGCCGTGACGAGGCCGCGGGTGTCCTTGTTGCCCGGCAGATGCAGGCTGATGATGTCCGAGTTGGCGAAGAATTCCTCGCGGCTCGCGGCCACCTCGAAGCCTTCCGCCTTCGCGCGCGCAGTCGAGCCTTCACGTCCCCAGCAGATCACTTTCATGCCGAATGCCTTGCCCACGCGGGCCACCGCACCGCCGATATGGCCGAACGCATAGATGCCCAGCGTGTTGCCGTTCAAACGCGTTCCGACCGTCGAATGCCAGTGTCCCTGCTTGAAGCGCTCCACCTCGTAAGGAATGCGCCGCAGCGAGGCGAGAATCAGTCCCCATGCGAGTTCCGCTGTGGTCGAATACGGGCTGCCACCCCCGCTGCCGCCGCCGGCGGAGATGACGATACCGTGCTCGGTGCAGGCGGCCACGTCGATGTGATTGACATTGCGTCCGGTCTGGCTGATGAACCGCAGTTGCGGCAAACCCTCGACGATCTGCCGGGTGATGGGAACCCGCTGCTGAGTGAGCACCACGGCATCGCAGCTCGCCACCTGCTTGATGACACGCTGCGGGTCGGCGTAGGCGTCGGTATGGATCACGACTTCGTGACCTTGGAGCTTGGGGTAGGCGCGCGTGTTGCGAAACACATCGGCGTAGTCGTGTATGACCGCAATCTTCATTTCCATCCCTCGTGTCGTGTGCAATGCCCGAAGCAGGCGGCGCTACGATACCGCCTGAGGCAGGCGGCGCGCAATCGGCTTGCAGCGCAGCGGCGCCCGGCGGTGTTATGCCGGGACGTCAGCGCGGCGGCCCAGGCGGGTTATGAGGTAAGCTTCCCTGCCAGGGCAGGCACACTCACCCGGCGCCCTTCCGGGCGCGCGGGCCACGAGCAATCCGAGGGGGAGGAACGAGCAATGAGCGAGCAGGCGCGGGTCCACTTCGATATCGTCGACGACATCGGCATCATCACGGTCGACAATCCGCCGGTCAACGCATTGGCGCCGGGTGTCCCCGAGGGCATTCTCGCTGCGGTCGACCAGGCCGACGCCGCTACCAACGTGAAGGCCATGGTGCTCATCGGCGCCGGTCGCAGCTTCATCGCCGGGGCCGACATCCGCCAGTTCGGCAAGCCGCGTGCGATTCCGGCGCGGCGCACCTACGATTGGCTGGATCGTACCAGCAAGCCGATCGTCGCCGCGATCCACGGCTATGCGCTGGGCGGCGGGCTGGAGAACGCGCTCGCCTGTCACTACCGCATCGCCGTCCCGAGCGCCAAGCTGGGGCTGCCGGAAGTCAGCATCGGCATCATTCCGGGCGGGGGCGGCACGCAGCGCCTGCCGCGACTGATCGGACCGAAGGCGGCGTTGGACCTCATCGTCAGCGGTCGCCATATCTCGGCCGAGCAGGCAAAGATGCTGGGAATCGTCGACGCCCTCGTCGAGGGCAAGGACTTGCGCGCAGAGGCGATTGCATTTGCCCGGTCGGTCGCCGACCGGCGCCCGCTGCCGCGCGTGCGCGACATGACCGACAAGCTGGCACAGGCGGCTGCCGATCCAGGCATGTTCGAAGCGATGCGCAAGGCGATCGCCCGCAAGGCGCGCAACCAGAAAGCGCCTTATCACTGTATCGCAGCCGTGGAAGCGGCGACCCGCGAGCCGTTCGAGCAAGGCATGCAGACGGAGTTGCGCCTGTTCGCTGAACTGGAGAATGCCGACGAGGCGAAAGCCTTGCGCTATGTGTTCTTCGCCGAGCGTGAAGCCACCCGCATCCCCGGTCTCGACAAAGACATGCCGCTGCCGCAACTCAAGCAGGTCGCGATCGTCGGTGCGGGCACGATGGGAGGCGGCATTGCGATGTCCTTTGCCGACTTCGGCATCGCGGTGAAGGTGCTGGAAGCGACGCCCGCAGCGCTTGCCAAAGGCATGCAGCGCATCCAGGACAACTACGCAATCAGCGTGCAGCGCGGCAGCGTGACGCAGGAGGAAGTCGAGCGCCGCCTGCCGCGCATCCTCGCCGTCGACAGCTACGAGGCGATCGCCGATTGCGATGTCGTGATCGAAGCGGTGTACGAGGAGATGGAAGTCAAGAAGGCGGTCTTCGCCCGGCTCGATGCCGTGATGAAGCCGCAAGCCCTGCTGCTCACCAACTCTTCCGCGCTCGATATCGACGAACTCGCGACAACCACGCGACGGCCCAGCCAGGTCGCGGGTGCGCACTTCTTCAGCCCCGCGAACGTGATGAAGTTGCTCGAAGTCGTTGCGGGCAAGGACAGCGCCCCGCAGACGCTCGCCGCGGCGATGAAGCTGGGGCGCAGCATCGGCAAGATCGCCGTCTATGCAGGCAACTGCGATGGCTTCGTCGCCAATCGCAGCCGGGCGCCGTTCAACACCGAGATGGTGCTGATGGTCGAGGAGGGCGCACAGCCGGAGGAGATCGACAAGGTGATGGTGGATTTCGGCTACCCGATGGGGCCGTTCGCTGTGGGGGATCTGGCGGGCCTGGACATCGGCGCGGCGTCACGCCGCCGACGCGCCGCGGCCGACCCCAACTATCGCAAGCTGCCGATCCCGGACCGGCTGGTCGAGATGGGCCGCCTGGGGCAGAAGACCGGCGCCGGCTGGTATCGGTACGATCGCGGGGACCGCACGCCGCACCCCGATCCCGAGACCAAGCGGATCATTCGGGAGGTGTCGCATGCGATGGGCATCGAGCAGCGTTCGTTCTCACCGGAGGAGATACTGCGCCGATTATTGTTCTCGTCGGTGAACGAAGCCTGCAAGATTCTGCAGGAAGGCAAGGCCCTGCGCGCGAGCGACGTCGATGTGATGTGGCTGCACGGTTTCGGCTTCCCGCGCTACCGCGGCGGACTCATGTTCTGGGCCGATCAGATCGGCGTGCAGGCGGTGTACGAGCAGATCGAGCAGTGGCATCAGCGTTACGGTGAGCGCTGGCGGCCGGCAGATCTGCTGCGGGACCTCGCGCGCAGTGGCGGCACGTTGCGCGAGGCGCGGGCAGCACAGGCTTGAGTACGCGGCGGGGCCGATCTTAGTGACCTGCCCTGCCTGCCGCAGCGCCGTTGACCTGCCGTCCTACCAGGCGTAGCCGACGCCCGCCCCACCGCGCGGATCCGCGCCGCCGCGCATGCGGCCGTCGATGGTCGAGATGACGTGGGCGCGCGACATGATGGGCTCGAAGCTGTGCGGGCTGTGAACGACCTTGTGGCCCATGGCGCGCAGCTCGTCGATCACCGATTGCTGTATCGTCGCCTCGGCATGGATGCCCTTGCCCTCGCAATGGATGCGAGGCACGGTTACGGCCTCGACCGGTGACATGCCGAAGTCGACCACGTTGAGAATCGCCTGCAGCGTGGCGCTGATGATGACGCTGCCGCCCGGCGCGCCGGCGACGAGCACCGGCTTGCCGTCCTTGAGCAGCATCGTGGGCACCATGCCGGTCGTGCGCGCCTTGCCCGGAGCCATCGAGTTCTTGCGGCCGGGCACCGGATCGAAGAGCTTCATCGAATTGTTGTAGTTGAAGCCCAGACCGGGCGAAACGACGCCTGCGGCCGTGCCCAGGGTGTGCGTGAGCGACACGGCATTGCCTTGGGCGTCGAAGGTGCACAGATGGGTCGTGCATCCCGGGGGAGACTGACCTTCGTCGCCGAGGAATTCGCCGCGTTCGATGCGCTGAGCCCAGTAGGCGGCGCGTTCCTTGGAGATCAGCATCGCGGTCGGGACATCGGCGAAGCGCGGATCGCCCAGATACTGGTTGCGATCCACATGCGCCGCCGCCATGGCTCGCGCGACCAAATCGATATGCCTCGCCGAGCAGTGGTGCAGGCTGCCGAGATCGAAGTGCTCGAGGATCTGCAGCATCGCGATCAGCGTGGCGCCGCTGCCCGGTGGCGGGTTGGACCGCACCACGTAGCCGCGATAGCTGCCTTCGAGCGGCGCATACGTCTCGGGCTGGAAATCGGCGATGTCCGCTCTCGTCACGTAGGAGCCGTTCGCCTCCAGATCGGCGGCGATCTCGTCGCCCAGCTTGCCGTGGTGGAACTCCTGCCAACCGCCGCGGGCCAAGCGCTCCAGCGTGCGCGCATAGTCGGGCAGGCGCATGACTTCACCGACCTGATAGAACCGACCTTCGGGGTGCAGGTAAACGCGGGCGCACTCGGCAGTCTTCGTGATGCGCGTCATGCCATCGGGAATGCCGGGCTGACGGTAGCGCGCCCAGACGCCGGCCAGATGCGGCGTGACGACGATGCCTTCGTCGGCCTGCGCGATGGCTGGGGCGATCAAATCCGACCAGGGCATCGAGCAATGCTTGTCGTGAACCAGGCCCAGCCCGGCCGGGGTGCCGGGGGTCATGATCGAGGTATAGCCGATCTCGCTGCGGTAGTCGTCGAAGAGACTGTAGCCGGAAATTTCGGTGCGGCCTTTGCAGTCCTTCTCCCACATGTCGGGGCGCACCTTGCTGCCCGCCCGATTGTAGAAATCGACCATGCCGCTCTGACCCGATGCGGCGTGGTAATAGTGCAGCGTGCCCATGCCGCCGATGCCGCACATGAAGGGATCGTTGACCATTTGCGAGAACGCCGTGGCGACGGCGGCATCGAAGGCGTTGCCGCCCCTTTCCAGAATTGCGGCTCCCACATCGGCGGCGCGGGGCTGCGGACAAACGACGACTCCCTTCATGGCCTCGTACTCCTCTCGCATTGTGATGGGTAAAGCTAACACGAGCCAGGGACGATCCCAACACCGTCGTCGCATCTTCTCGCGCACGGTATCCATGGGGCCGGGTGACCGTCCGCACCGAACGGGCGAAAAAAGACGGTCGTGGTGAGCCGACGACCGTCTTTGAGGGAAGAAGGGCGAGGCAGCCGACCGACCAGGATCCTGGCCTGTTTGGCGGCTCGCCCTTCGAGTCTGGGGCTAGAGTGCCTTCAGACGGTCCAGCAGATCCTTGCTCTCCGGGATGGTGCCCGGCGCATAGGTATGCGAATGGCGAATGACGCCGCTCTCATCGACCAGGAACACGGCACGCGCATCCATGCCGCGTTCGTCGTTGAACACGCCATAGGCTTTGCCGATCGACCCATGCGGCCAGTAGTCCGACAGCAGCGGGAAGGGCAGTCCGCCGAGTTGCTCCGCCCAAGCCTTGAGACTGGGGACGGTGTCGGCGCTCAGTTGCAGGATTTCAACGTTCAACTTCTTGAATTCTTCGTAGTTCTCACGGAACCCGATGACTTGGTTCTTTCACCCGCCGGTGAATGCGAAGGGCAGGAATGCGACTACGGTCTTGCGGCCTTTGAAACCGCCCAACGAGAGCTTGCTATCGACGTGGGAGGCAAGCGTGAAGTCGGGCGCTTGCGCTCCTGGTTGAAGAGCCGGCATGACATCTCCTTTCGTTATTCAGGCCCAGGGGGGGCCTGCGGCAATGGTAACGTCTCCCCGCACCGCCGGATAGGATCATTTGCGCCGATGGAACGCCCGCGCGCACGGCTGAGCTTCCCGGCGCGCGGCTGTGCGGGGAGACGGTGCCGATGGATCCGGCATTGAGCTCTCCACCGTGCTTGCTCGCGATGGCTACGAACGCCTGCGCTGGACGCGCCGGGCCCGCGGGGACGGACGATGCGCAGCCGCGGCGGGGCGCAATCGTGTCCGCGCCGCTTCATCGTTGCGCAGCCGCCGAGCAAATTGGCAGGCAAATCAGGCTTTGTTCCCCGGGCTAATCCCGTGTACAGAACAGTATCGTCCCCAAGAACCTACGAATAGTCGGGCAGCCGCATCGTGTGGTGTCGTCGGCTGCCTCCAAAGGGATTCGAAGAATATGCGTAATCAATGGCGCTTGCGTAGCTGTACGCTGGTGGTGGCGGCAACTTTCGTGGTGTGGCACACGCCCGTGTCAGGGGCCGAACCCGCGTCGCGCTCGGTCGCGGATTTGAGCCTGGAAGAATTGATGAATATCCAGGTGGTCTCCGGTTCGAAGAAACTGCAGCGCATCGCCGACTCTGCGTCCGCCGTATTCGTGATCACCGCCGAGGACATTCGACGGTCCGGCGTGACCTCCATCCCTGAGGCTTTGCGCATGGCACCGGGCGTCGAGGTGGCGCGGTTCGGCTCGAACAAGTGGGCGGTCAGCATCCGCGGCTTCAACGGCCGCTTTGCCAACAAGCTGCTGGTGCTCATGGACGGTCGCACCCTGTACACGCCGCTGTTCGCCGGCGTGCAGTGGGAACTGCACGACACCGTGCTCGAGGACATCGAGCGCATCGAGGTCATACGTGGTCCGGGTGCTGCATTGTGGGGGGCGAACGCGGTCAATGGCGTCATCAACATCATCACTCGGCATGCGAAGAACACGCAGGGCGCGCTGCTTTCTGCGGGGGCCGGCAGTGCCGAGCGCGCCTTTGGCGCGGCCCGATTCGGAGGTTCGATCGGCGAAGACGGTGCTTATCGCGTGTATGCCAAGGGTTTTGCGCGGGATCGCTTTCCCGATGCGATCGGACAGGAAGGCCGCGACGACTGGAACGCGGGCTCGGTCGGATTTCGCATCGACCGCGCTTTGAGCGCGGGCGATGATCTGCTCGTCCAGGGCCAAGCGTTCAGCGGCCGCGTTGGAGAACGCCTCGTCTCGGGTCGGTTGCTGCCGCCCTTTCAGGTCATCGAGGATATCGATCAGCAAAACAAGGGCGCGCATCTGCTCGTGCGCTGGGAGGGCGGCGGCAGGACCCGCAGCGCAACCACCCTGCAGGGCTTCGTCGATCATGCCGAGTACCACCTGGGCGCCCTGGTCGAGAAGCGCCAGACGCTGGATCTGGAATTGCAGCAACGCACGCCCTGGGGCGTTGCTCACGACCTCGTGTTCGGGTTGGGCTATCGATTCAGCAGGGACGATATCGCCTCGATCGAGACCATCGCCATCGCGCCCGACAAGCGCAACACCCATCTTTGGTCCGCGTTCGTACAGGATGAGTGGACCCTCATCCCGGAGCGCGTGCGGCTGACGCTGGGCGCACGCCTTGAACACAACAGCTATACCGGCCGGGAGATCCAGCCCAGCGCCCGACTGCTGTGGACGCCTTCGCAGACACAGTCGGTTTGGGGCTCGGTTGCTCGAGCAGTGCGCACGCCTTCGCGTGCCGAAGCCGACGGGCGCATTCGCCGCGAGGTACTGCCGCCACTCACGGCAACCAATCCGACGCCGCTGCCGGTCGAACTGGCGCTCACAGGCGGGCGCGAGTTCGATTCTGAACGCCTGCATGCCTTCGAGGTGGGCTACCGCAACCAGATTAGTGCACGCATGTCGGTCGACATGACGCTGTTCCACAACCGCTACGAGGGGATCCGTTCGTTCACCATGGGGGCCACGCAGCTACAGCTGCTCGCGGTTCCCCCGCATGCGATCATTCCCGTGCCCATAGGCAACGCAGGCTCGGGTCGCGTGCGCGGCGTGGAGGTGTCGGCGGAAGTGCGTCCCACCGATGGATGGCGGTTGTCGGGTTTCCTGGCGCGTCAGTGGCTGGACTTCAGCGGCGCCACCGGCCCGGACACCCAGCTCGAAGGCAGTTCGCCCCGGCACACCGTGTCTTTGCGCTCGACGACCAGCCTGAGCCGCAGCGTAGAATTCGACCTATGGCTGCGCCACGTGGATTCCTTGCCTGCTTTCAGCATTCCTTCGTACACCAGTGTCGATGCGCGCCTGGGCTGGAAGATCAACCGCAACCTGGATGTCGCCCTCATCGGTCAGAATCTTTTGGACAAACGCCGTCCGGAGTTCGTCGCCGACTTCGTCGGCACGGCCACTTATCAGGTGCCGCGCGGGGCCTATGTGAAGGTGGACTGGAAGTTCTAGCCGGTTCATGGGCAAGCGACACGAGACTATTCATGCATGGCGACCGGTCATGTTCTTGATACGCTGGCTGATTGCGTGCGCCTCGGTTTTGTACCCTGTTATGGGGCAGGCGCAGCCCCATACCGAGTCTCAGATCAAGGCGGCCTATGTGCTGAACTTCGCCAAGTTCACCGACTGGCCTGCAAAAGCTCCGGTCGCCGCCGATGCATCGTTGGCTGTCTGCGTCATCGGCAATCAGGAAACGGTCGCGGGCTTCGCCAGTATCGAGGGCAAGGCGGTGCAGACTCGGGAGGTGCGCGTCAGGAGCAATCCCCCACTCGCCGAGCTTTCTTCGTGCCATGTGCTGTACATCGATGCCTCCGAGCGCGCGAGCGTGCCCGGAGCGTTCAAGGTGGCGTCTAGCCGGCCGATACTCACCGTCAGCGATGCAGTGGGCTTCGTGGACGCCGGTGGCATGTTGGGCTTGGTCATGGTCGATGGAAGAATACGGTTCGACGCGAACCGCGAGTCGGCGCAGGCGGCCGGTTTGCGCCTGCGTGCTCAACTGCTCACGCTGGCCCGGACGGTGCGCTGAGGATGCTGCCGGCGACCGACCGTGATGCAACGATCCGTCGCACCAGCGCCTGTGCGCGGCGCGTGGATAGCCCGCGTAGGCTGCAGTGCGAAAATGAGATCGATTGCCCAGTATCGCGCCTCCTTCGATCGGATGGCGGCAGCGAGGTGCCGAGAAAGATGCCATGAAGCGATGGTTTGGATCCTTGTCGTTGCGCGACAAGTTGTGTGCCTTGTCCTCTCTGCCGCTGCTGATCGCGGTGAGTCTGACGCTGGCTGTCTTCGCGGTAAATCAGGCGGTCGTGATGCGCAACAGCCACCTTGCCGAGCTGACCAGTGTGGCGAGGATCGCGGGAAAAAGTCTGCATGCCGCGGTGCTTTTCTCGGACAGGAGGGCGGCCTCGGAGTGGATCGCCTCGATGGACGAAGTCGACTCGATCCAGGCGGTCAGGGTCATCGAGGGCGGCGACAAGGTATTCGTCGAGCGTCAGTTTCCGCGTCATGCGGCCGAGCATGTCGATTCGCTGTTCTCCGCACTGGTGAGCGATAGCATCATCACCATTACGGCCCCCTTGAGTCCCGAGGATGCCTCGGTAGGGCGTGTGGAACTCGAAGTGTGCCTGTCCGAGTTCTGGGCCGACATCGTGCGCAACATCGTGATGGTCGCGAGCGGCCTGGCGCTCCTGGTACTGGCGGTCGTCATGTTCGGACGCCGATTGAGCCGCCTGATCGTCGCGCCCATCGAGGAGATGACCGCCACGATGAGGCAAGTCTCGGTGGACCATCGATACGACGTGCGGCTCAAGGCCTCGACCGTCGACGAATTGGGGACGCTCGTCTACGGCTTCAACAACATGCTGGGCGAGATCCAGAGCCGGGACGATGCCTTGCGGGATCATCGCGATACGCTCGAGAGCGAGGTTTCGAAACGAACCGCGGAGCTGCTGCGGGCGAAGGAGGACGCAGAGGCGGCGAGCGTGGCGAAGTCGGAATTTCTCGCGACCATGAGCCATGAGATTCGCACACCGATGAACGGCGTGCTGGGCATGCTGGAGTTGCTCAACCGGGCGGGTCTGTCGCAGCGCGAAAGACATTTCGCCAGAACTGCGCATGCGTCGGCCGAGGCGCTGCTGGCGATCATCAACCAGATCCTCGACCTGTCGAAGATCGAGGCCGGCAAGCTCGAGATCGAGAACATCGATTTCTCGCCGCGCAAGCTCGTCGCCGACGTTCAGGCGCTGTTCGGGGAATCGGCCTCGCAGAAGGGGCTGATTCTTGCCGTCGAAGGCAGCGAGGCGCTGCCGGATGCGCTACGCGGCGATCCCCTGCGTCTGCGGCAGATTCTGTGCAATCTCGTCGGCAACGCCCTGAAGTTCACCGAGCGGGGAACGATCCGGGTGCGTGCACGCTGGGTGGATGACCCGACGGCCGCGCAGCCAGGCTTCGCGCGTCTTCGCTGCGAGGTGCAGGATTCGGGCATCGGCATTACGCCGGATCTGCGCCAGAGATTGTTCCAGCCCTTCAATCAGGCCGACGGTTCCATGGCGCGTCGTTATGGCGGAACGGGTCTGGGACTCGCGATCTGTCAGCGGCTGGTGACGCTGATGGGCGGTGAAATCGGATACGAACAGGCCGACGGCGGAGGCGCGCTGTTCTGGTTCACGGTCCCGCTGCGCCTGGGCGACTCGGATGCGGTAGCGAAGGTGTCCGCAGAGGTGCCCAGACATTACCAGCGTTGGGATGCCCGTGTGCTGCTCGCCGAAGACAACCCCGTCAATACCGAGTTGGCGCATGCCATGCTCGAACCCTTCGTCATGGAAGTCGTGCATGCGGCCGATGGCGAGCAGGCCTTGGCCAAAGCCACCAGCGAACACTTCGACCTGATCCTGATGGACTGCCAGATGCCCGGCCTCGACGGGCTCGAGGCAACCCGGCGGATCCGAATCTGGGAAGCTCAGGCTCCCTCCCGTAGCCGAGTCCCCGTCGTTGCCCTGACGGCAAATGCCCTGCTCGGTGACCGAGAGCAATGCCTCGCCGCGGGAATGGACGACTATCTTTCCAAGCCGTTCAAACAAGACGCGCTCGGAGCCGTCCTGGCCCGCTATCTGGGGGGGCGAGCGGTTCACGCCGCTGCGGGCGGCGTGCAGGTCGCAGCGCCCGTGCAAGTACTCGATCTTCCCGCGCCGCATGTCGCTGACGCCAGGCCGCCGGCCGTGCTCGACCGTGCCGCAGTCGAGGGACTGCACGAACTGGCGCGACTGCGCGGTCATGGATTGCTCGACAAGATCGCGCAGAGCTATCGCAGTGCGGCCGTGGAAGATCTGGGCGCGATGCGGCGTGCCGCGCAAGCCGACGACGCGCCCGGGGTGCGTCGGGCAGCGCACTCGCTCAAATCGGCCAGCGCGAACATCGGCGCGACCGAACTTGCTGCGACCTGCCTGGCGCTGGAGACCTTGTCGGCGACGGCGAGCGGGGTGTCCGAACCGATGATTCGACTGATCGAGCAAAGCGGTGCGCTGCTCCACGAGGTCATGCAGGCGCTCGACAGCGAACTGCTCGCGCTGGCGGCGTGAGTTAGAGCGACGTTCACGGATGGCTCGGCTCGGATCTGTCGCAAAGTTCGCAGGCCGGGTATGCTGGCCGTCACTGTACGGCACCAGGGTGGCTCGTGGACTCCATCGGCGATGCGAGCAGACGATGCCGGGACCTCTCGACATGCGTGGCGGGTGACCGGTTTCACGCCTTGGGTGCCTGCGCGTGAACAGGCCGCTTGCGATCATCGTCCTGGCGCAGCTTTTGGGCACATCCCTCTGGTTCAGCGCCAATAGCGTCGCCGATGTGCTCGCCCGTGCGTGGCTGATGGACGCCTCCGGTCTGGGTTGGCTGACCAGCGCAGTACAGGCGGGTTTCATCGTCGGCACGCTCGCCTTCGCGCTGACCGGATTCGCAGACCGGTACGGGCCCAGTCGCATCTTCGCCGGATGCGCGATCCTCGGCAGCGCTTTCAACGCGGGATTCGCCTTGTCGGCTTCCGACTTGTATGCCGGGGTGGTCTGGCGTTTCGCCACCGGCTTCGCGCTTGCCGGCATCTATCCGATCGGCATGAAACTGGTGGTGAGCTGGACCCCGCGCCACACAGGGCATGCGCTCGGCTGGCTGGTGGGCATGCTCACGCTGGGCACCGCGCTGCCCCACTTGATGCGAACCTTGGGCTGGGCGCTCGAGTGGCGCACGGTCGTGCTGGGCTCTTCCTCGCTCGCCCTAGTGGCAGCGGTGCTCATTGCGCGGCTCGGGGACGGCCCTCACGTTCCCGCTAGCAGCGTCGGTCCCCTGCGTCTCGGGGGGGTGCTCGCTGCTTTCAGAATCCCTGCGTTTCGTGCCTCGGCCATGGGCTACTTCGGCCACATGTGGGAACTGTATGCCTTCTGGACGGTGGTGCCTTACCTGCTGTCGACTGCGTTGGCGGGCAGCCGGTGGGGATCGCCTTTCCATGTATCGGCAGCGTCATTTTGCGTCATTGGCGCAGGCGTCGTCGGCTGCGTCCTGGGCGGCGTGATGAGCAAGCGCTGGGGCAGCGCGCCCATAGCGGCCGCGGCGCTCGCGCTCTCGGCTGTATCATGCCTGCTCTATCCCATCGCAGCGGTGGGTGCGACGAGCGCTCTTGCGCTGCTTGTCGTGTGGGGCATGGCCGTCGTGGCGGACTCGCCCCAGTTCTCGTCGCTGTCGGCCCGGGCCTGTCCGCCGCAATGGGTTGGGAGCGCGCTTGCGATCCAGAACAGCATCGGGTTCGCGATTACCGTGATTGCCATTGCGCTCACGACCGCCTGGATCGAGTTTCTGGGGCCGCGCGTGGCCTGGCTGTTGGCGCCGGGCCCCTTGCTCGGGCTGATCGGCATGCGCGCATTGCTGCGGCCATCGAACCGAGTCCGGGCCGTGGGGTGAATCCCCGACTCGCAAGTGGCCCCGGCGGATCGGCCCCGGCGCCGAGAGCGCGTTCGATGCGGCGCTGCTTCGACCCCATCGGGTCGATGTCCCGGTAAGAGCCAGGGGCAGGCGGCAAGCCAACCTGTCTGCTGCGTCTCACGCGCCACGCCCGGGGTGCCGATGGGCTTGCCGAGGCACGCTGCGTGCACGTGGGAAGTCATGAAGACGCATCCACTGTCAGCGCATCGCGAGTCGCCCACGCTCGAACGAGGGCAGCGGCTGATGCTGCGTTGCGCAGGCTCCTATCTGATTGCGAGTGCGCTGGCTGCGGCACTGGGTATTGCGGGTCTGGGCCAGTTGACGCTCGGCGCAGTCGTCTTCTTGTTATTGATGTCTGCACTGCTGCTGGCAGCCGCACTGCTTTGCAGTTTCCTCGGGACGCTCGACCCAGACACAGCACCGCTCGATCGAAGTCAGTGAGCCGCGCCCGGGCCCGGCACCGAACTTGCACAGGAGATCGCGATGTCAACTCTCGAGGCAGGACCATGCAGCATCACGATCGAACCCGTGCATCGCCATACCGCTGGTGGGTGGATCGTGCCGGCTGGTGGGCGTTGGGCGCTTTGGGCGCCGTTTGCCTTGCTGGTGCAGGGACATGGCTCGTCGCGGGCGCATGGATCGGGACGGGATTCTTCGCCAAACAGCTCTGTTCTGCGGTTTTCGTCTCCGGCAGATCGGCCGCGCAGGTAGTCGAATCCGATCTTCGCTTCTATTTGCCGGCGATGGTTCATCGTCACATCGATTGGAGCATCGACGCTGCGTCCGGCTGGGTGCATGCCGACTGGTTGGTCGGCGTTCATCGGGCTGCCCGCTACCAGGAAGGTCAGGGATGCCGGTTGGTCTACGCCAGTGACGAGGCCGGTGCGCCCCCGGCGTGGGCGCGTGGTCTCGCCGAGCGGGCCGCTCTCACGCCTGACGGCATCCGCGCCGCCCTGCCGATCGCACGGGACTCGAGCGGAGTGCGCGGTGGTGCAACCTCGTCGACGAGCGCCTCCGGCGACAGTCGTGCGCTCGGTCTCGTGGTGGATGCGGCTTTCGAGCCGTCGAGCCCCAACGCGGCTGTACCGGGCACGCGGGCCGTCGTGGTCATTCACCGCGGGGCCATCGTCGCCGAAAGGTACGCAGCGGGTTTCGACCAGGAGACTCGATTTCCCGGCTGGTCCTTGAGCAAGAGCGTCATGAACGCGCTCGTGGGCGCCCTGGTGCAGCAGGGGCATCTGCGGGTGACCGACCCGGTGCCGGTCGCGGCTTGGCAGAACCCCGGCGACCGGCGCGCCCGGCTTACGTTCGACCAGCTCTTGCGGATGTCGAGCGGCCTGCGCTTCGATGAAAACTACGACAGTCCCTTCAGCGATGTGACCCGCATGCTCTTCGGTGTGGCGGATGCCGGCGCTTATGCGCAGGCGCGCCCTCTCGTGGCAGCCCCCGGGACGGCATGGTCGTATTCCAGCGGTTCGACGACGGTGCTTGCGCACGCCCTCACTGCTTACGCGCACTCTCGTGCTTCGTATCAAGACATGCCCAGACGCTTGCTGTTCGAACCTCTGGGCATGAGTTCGGCCGTGATGGAGACCGATCCGAGCGGACATCTCGAGGCGACGTCGTCGGTCTACGCTTCCGCGCGCGACTGGGGGCGGTTCGGCTGGCTGTATGCCAATGCAGGGGTCTTCGGCGAGGTCCGTGTGCTGCCTGCGCACTGGGTCGCCTACAGTGCGACGCCGACGCTCGCCGATCGCAGCGGTCGCTACGGTGCGCACTTCTGGCTCTACACCGAGGACGACAGGCTGCGTGCGCGCCGGTCGGCGGGGGGCATCATTCCGCAAGACGCGTTCTATGCCGAGGGCTTCGGCGGACAGCGCATCACCATCGTGCCGTCTCGCCAGCTCGTCATCGTGCGGCTGGGGGCCGCTGCCGACGAGGAGGCGTTCGATAACACGGCCTTCGCGGCGAGGATACTGGCTGCGTTCGGCAAGGGTGAAGACATGCGCCGGGCCGCTCGAAGCGCAGTTGGAGCGCGCAGCAGCTGAGTCGTCATCTGGGCCGGGTGGCCGCCGACGTGTCGCGCTCCGGCGCTGAGGAAGCGGCAGGATCATCGCTTCGAATCGACGCGAGCCAGAACTTGTTGAGTTCTGCGCCGAGCAGAAAGACCGCCGCCGAGTAGTAGATCCACAGCAGCAGGACCGCCAGAGAGCCGGCAGCACCGTAGGCCGAGGTGGTGGCGGAATTTCCCAAGTAAAAGCCGATCGCCAACTGGCCGGCGAGGAACAGCACGGTCGTGATCAAGGCGGCACGCCCGACGTCACGCCATCGCAGACGGATGGCCGGCAGCAGCTTGTAGATGGCAGCGAATATCGACGCCACGAGGGCGACAGCCAGCGCGGTCGAAAGCACCTGGACTGTGATGGCGCCGCTGAGGCCGATGACTTCGGCAAGGCGTTTCGATGCCAGCGCAACGAACGCATTGACGGCCAGGGACACCACCAGCAAGAAGGCGATCACCAAAATCAAGCCGAGCGCGGCAAGGCGCGTACGCAGCAGTCCCCAGAGGCCCGGCTGGGCGCGGGCTTGCACACCCCAGATCTCGTCCAGGCTCTCCTTGAGTTCGGCGAATGCCGTGGTGGCGCCGATCAGCAGCACGGGAAAGGCGATGGCCAAGGCGGTGAAGCCCTGCGCTTCTTGCCGGGTATGGGTCAAGACGGATTCGATCACCTCGGCGCCCGCCGGACCGACCAAGGCGCCGAGCTGCGCGTGCATCTCTTCGCTTGCGAGCGTCGCATCGACCACGAAGCTCACCAGCCACAAGACGATGACGAGGATCGGGGTGAGCGAGAATGCCGTATAGAAGGCGAGCGCAGCCGCCTTGCGGCTGCATCGATCGCTGCTCCATGCGGCCGCGACGCGGCTCGTGAAGTCGTAGAGTCGGGTTATCGGGGATGGAAGGCGCATGGACGGGTGCCTGCCGGTGACATGGAGCGGCCAGCCGGCAAGCTCGGGGATGCTGTTGCGTGCGGCGAATGCGTACTACATCGGGGGCGTGCGGCCGCGCAGGAAGAAGATGAGCGCAAGTACCAGGCCGACCACGAACAGTATCCACGCGATGCTCGAAGCCGTCCCCGCGACACCGCTGAAGCCCAACAAGCCGGCAATGATTGCAACTACCAGAAAAACCAAGGCCCAATTCAACATGACGTTCTCCTCTATGATGTCTGCCTGGACCATTGCGCAACTGCCGTGCCTTGGTCCACCGCGACTGCTCCTGCGCGTTCACCAGGGAGGCCGGTCATCGAGGATGCGCCTCGTCGTGTATCGGCTCGCCCGAAGCGCGATGGAGCCAACGTGTGACGAGCACACTGCCCAGAAGCAGCAATCCCACTGCGCCGCCCACGAACCACCAATTGATTCGCGACGGGTCGTGCAGGGCCGCCTGCGCGGCGTCGCCGATGATGGTGGCGGTCAGCGTTCCCGGCAGCATGCCGAGAAAGGTGCCCGCATTGAGTTGCCACAGTTTTATTCGTATCGCGCCGGCCACCATGCTTTCGACGATGAAAGGTGCAATGGGCACCAGTCGCACCGCGGTTACGGCGATCACGCCACGTTTGCGCAGCGCCTGTGACAGACGGTTCAGGCGCGGTCCGGCCAGTCGCCGCACGGTTTGCCGGCCGACGGCGCGGCCTGCGTAGAAGCCGGCTGTCGATGCGATGAGGACACCGGTCATCGCGTAGACAAAGCCCTCCCACGGGCCGAAGGAAACGACGGCGGCGAGCGTGATCAGCGGCCTGGGAAACATCACCACGGACGCGGGCGTGTAGGCCGCCACGACGACGAGCGGCGCCCACCAGTACCGGGAGAACGAATCGGTCCATGCGATCACGTTCTGAGCGGTAAAGAGATCGGCCACGGGAGTGAAGCGCCACAGCAGGGTGAGCGCAGCGACGACGGCAATCGCGCCGATCAGCTTGCCCCAGGGGAAAGCGGGCTGTGTCTCGATGGTTTCGGCGGTCAGATGGTTCACCAGTTGATCGATCGTGACCGGCTTTTCCATGTCGCCCAGGGCGGCCGCGCTCAGGACGGTTTCCGAGGGCATTTCGATCTCCAGCGGTGCAAGCTTGCGGCCTTCCTTGCCGAGGACATCGATCGCGCTTCGCATCGATCCCTTCTCGCCGATGACGCGCGCGACCTCATCGGGCTGAGCCTCCAGATGCTCGGCGAGCAGATGGTCACGAAACGCCCGGATGCCGCTTGCCACGCGCGCCTGACCGTCGGCCTGCAGCACCAGATCGCATTCGGTGTCGACGCCCATCGAACGATTGCTCAGATTGGCCGATCCAATGCGCAGCCACTCGTCGTCGACGATCATCAACTTCGAGTGCGTGTCGACGCACGTGTTCTGCGCCAGGCCGTGAACATGCGGGTAGCAAGCGTAGAAGCGCCCATGCTCATCGGCCTTGCGCAAGTCTTCCACATGCCGCGCGCGCAACACCTGCATGGTGACTTCTTCGAGCCAGCCGTGACTGAGCAGCCGGGTCACGAGCACGATCTCCGGGCCGTCCGGCTCGCGCAATCGCTCCGCCAGCGCCTGCGCGATCTTGTGCGAGGTGAAGTACTGATTCTCGATGTAGATGTAGTCGCGCGCCCGCGCGATCATGTCGAGATAGAGCCTCTCCACGTGGTGCACCGGGGGAGCGTCTTCGATTGCCGGTGAGGTGCAAGCGATGCCGAAGTGCACGTTGGTCATGTCCGGCTGCAGCGCGCTGGGCCAGGGATCGTGCCGGGTTTCGATCGGATTGAGACGTTCGCCGGTGGCGGCCAGCCAGCGTCCCCGGACGATATCTCCCAGCGCTCGTGCCGCTTGACCATCGACCGCCGCCATCATGTCGTGCATGGGCGGATAGGGCTCCCCCTCGAACGTACGGCCCGGCTCGTCAGGGCGATGCGCAGGGGTATCCCAGCGCCTGTTGGTGAGATCGAGGCCGCCGACGAAGGCGATCTGATCGTCGATCACCACGATTTTCTGGTGATGCGAGCCTGCAAGCGGGTGCGTGTCGTCGAAGCGAAAATGAACGCGCCGATGCGGCTTCCAGCTCAGACCGTAAATGGGCGACACCTCGCGATCGGCGCCGAATATCACCGGATAGTCCCATTCCAGCAGCCGGATATGAAGGCCGCGACGGGCGCGAGCGAGATCGTTCAGAAACTGTCCGAGCCGCAGCGCGGGTCGAGATTCGGTATCGTGACTCAATACGGTGCGGCTGTCGAAGTCCCAGCCGACGATCATGATGGAACGGCGCGCCTTGCGTGCCGCGCGTACGAAGGCCTCGTAGTAGGCCGCGCCATCGACCAGCAGGGACACGCGTTGCGCATAGCCGACCGCGCAACAATTCACGCCAGGACGGAAAAGATTGGTGCTCGGTTCGGAGGGGTGCGAGTCGGGCTCTGGCGGCTGGGGGAAACTCATGGGGGATCCCGGGGGCCGTGTGTCGTCCCGGTGTTCGTCCTTTTGGGCAAGCGTGCGTCGATGCGGCACCATGCGCAATAAGTGTGCCGCGCTGGACCGGCACGGTGTGACGCGTGCTGGCGGCCCGCGGGTAAGTTTTGTTCGTGATCGGTAAAGTTTGACGGTCGCGCTCATGTTCGGGCCAGAAGGACGGCCAATGGCTTCAGCCCCGGAAGGCGTTCCGCACATATGCGCAGAGCGACCAGCAGCGGTACGGCCAGCAACAGGCCACCGATACCCCGCATCCACGCCCAGAAAAGCACCCGAACGAAAATGACAACGGGGTGGATGACGAGATGCCAGCCGAGCAGAAAAGGCAAGATGGGCTGATCCTCGACGAAGCTGAGCAGCAGAAAGGCCCCGGGTGGAGCGAGGATGTCGAACGGTGCGTCGAAGGTGATCGATGCGACCGCGGTGATCAGGGTGGTCGCCACCAGCGGACCTAGATACCGCAGAAAATTGAGCAGTGCGATCTCGACGTCCAAAACGATCGGCGTGGGCATATCCAAGGCCCAGAGTGCGAGCTCACTGGCGGCACCCGCGCCGATGGTGACCAGCGGGATGGTGGCGAAGTAGCGTCCGGCTTCATGTTGCGTGGCGCGGACGATTCCGATCATGCGCAGCTTTCATTCGCGCTCGGGAGTGAGGGTCACGAGCTTGCGCAGCAGCAGTTCGATCGAGGCGAGCAGAAAGTACAGGGGCATGACGGTTCCGAGGGCAGTGACCAGAGTCGCCAGCGTCATGTCCAGCATGGCGGTAGCCGGGCGCTCCACCACGACTTCGCGAGGTTTGGGCTTGCCGTTGTCGGCCTGTCCCATCTCGCCGACCTTCTCGGTGGCCTCCCGTACCGCGGTCACTGGACGCATCAATGCCGTGACCTTGTCTTCGAGTTGGCGCAATTGTGCCGGCGCGGCAACGATCCAGCGCTGAATCGGCGCTGCTATGTTGACAGCGAGCGCGCCGATGCCGCTCAGTACGACGACCATGACGAGGCCGGCTGCGAGCGGTTGGGGAATGCGCAGTCGAGCCGGGGCTCTGACCGCGGGCGAAAGCAAACGCGCCAGCGTGCCGGCTGCCATCACAGGCAGCAGAAACGAAGACATCAAATACAGGGTGAAGCCGCGCGCGATCAGCACCAGGGCATAGACGCCCCGGCGAATGGACTGCGCCCACGGCTCGAAGGTGGCAGCGCGTTCTACGGACCCGTCCGGCGTAGCACTCGACGTGTCTGCTGCGCGTGGCGCCCGTTCCATACCGCTCGAGGCCATCACGTCAGTCCTCGCTGCAGACGAATGGAGTCGCACGTGGGTGGGTCGTGTGCTCAAGCGAAACCGGCATGCCGCGAAAAAAGTCACGCAGCGGGGTCGGGCATCCTAGTTGCGAGTGTGGTTGCACTGAGCCTATTTCACACTCACAAAAATGGAGACTTCTAAAATGAACGGACGATCGTTGTCGGTTACCGCTGCCGCATTTCTGGCGCTTGCCGCACTAAGCGGCTGCAATCGGGAAGAAGAGCGGGTGACGCCTAGCCCTGAGACCACTGCGCCGCCCTCGGCTCCTGCCCCCGCCCCGGGCGCCGAAGCGCCGCCCGTCGGCGCCCCGTTGACCACTCCGCCAGCGGGTGACGCGACCGATCGGACTGCCGGGCAGACCGTGGATGACGTGGGCATTACAGCGAAGGTGAAGGCCGCACTGATGTCGGAGTCCGGCGTCGATGGCTTGAAGATCAATGTGGATACCTTCAACGGGCGTGTGACGCTCAAAGGAGACGTGCCGAACCAGGGGCAGGTGGACAAGGCCGGACAGCTCGCCCGAGGCGTCGAAGGCGTGAAGGAGGTCGACAATCGGCTGTCCGTCACGCCCGGCTAACTCGGGGCGAGGCCCGGATGGGCCTCGTGGGGAGACCTAGCGCGCCGGGATTGTGTCTTTCCGCACCGCACGTACGGAAACTGTCATAGTGCGGCCCCAGAAGGTGCGCGAGAAGGATGCGGGCGCGCACGTTCGACGCAGAGCCCGGCATCCGACCTAACCTGAACGCTAGCCGCGTTCGGGGGAGGAGGAGGCGAGCGAGCGCTACTTCCTCACGCCCTGCTCGGGGCTACCATCGTTCTGTTCGAATGCAGTGCGCGAGCGGTCCCTCTGCGAGGTCGACCGCACGAGAACGAACGGTGCGAACCGACAATGTTCGGCCGTTTACGGTGTCGCGTTCGGGCTTGTGGTCGGGGGTATGCGCGCATCGAAGTCCTTCCACTGACCATGCTGCCAAACGCCTTCGGCTTGCGCGACGTCCATTGCCCCCGCCGACTCGAGAGCGCTGATCGCGCTTTCTTCTTCGTCCGCTCCAGCGTCGACATTCACGGCGATGCGCATGCCGCCGGGCTGCTCTACGGGGTGTGTCTTGGTGGACTCGTCGGGGGAAGCATCATCGTCGACTTGGGACATGGCCCCCATAAGCGAGCCGATATAGGCGCCAACACCCGCGCCGGCCAGCACGGCCGCCAAGCCGGCAATGGGAAATGCCAGCGCGCCCACTGCGCCCAGTGCGAGCCCCGCCCCGCCGCCCATGGCAGCGCCCGTCAAGGCGCCCGGCGCGCTATCGGCGGTCGCGCCATCGCGCAGCGAATCACCTCCTACAGGGTGATGATCGTGCTGGCCGGGTGGTGGCGTGTAGAAGGCTCCGTACTGTTCTCGCGTGAAGCCGGCGTGGGCGATTGCAGCAAACGCCTTCTTGACACCATCGATGTTGTCGAATCGACCGGTGATGAGCTTTGCCATGATGACTCCCGAGCAATATTGTCGATGCAATGGCTGCGCAAGCCGCGTGCCCCCTGCGCGCGAGGTACCCCTCGGTTGGGGCATGCGCTCTGCATTGAAGATCGTGTGCCAAACGATTGAGGAAGAATCCATGCACAAGCCGACAGCCTGCGCGCTTCTGGCATGCGTTGCACTTTCTGCCTGCGAACCGAGAAGCGTGCCTCCGACTCCGAAGACAATGCCCATCGAAAGGTCTTTTCACGGCGTTGCTCCGCCCCCAGCGATGGTCTTGCGCATGGACTGAGCGTGGTGGCGCGGGAACAGGGCGTGCAATCCCAGTCTCGCACGGCGCGTTGGAGCGCCTTCTCATCAGGAGAGCGATCATGACTCGGTACGAAGACGACCGCTATCGCGGCAGGCGTCCGGAGGCGGACGCGCGTGGGGGAGATGCTGCACCCCGGGAAGAGCGAGCCCGCAACGACCGCGATCCGAACATTGGACGCTCCCGCGGGAACGGATTGGAGCGCTTCGAGCGTGGCGGGGAATCTCAGTCCGCCTACTCGCCCGAAGGGCGACAGACGCTGCGGGAAGGCGAAAGAGACGTTCGAGATCATTCACGTGGTCAGCATCGCAACGGCGGATACGATCCCTACGGCCCTCGCGAATACCCGCAAGGCGGCGGCTATGGCGGCTATGGAGAAACGCCGGGTGAGGGCGCCGGCGGATTGGGCAGCGGGCGCCATTACAGCGCCGAGCCGGGCTGGGGTCCCGGATACGGGGCGCGGGGTAACGAGCGCGCGCGTTGGCGCGCCGGCGAGGGCAGTTTCCAGCAGGGCCACGACCCACGCGGGCCCCACCCGGAGCCTGAGCGGCTCGATCCGGCGAGCGGCGAATCCCAGTTCCGAGATGACGAGCGCCTCGGCTCGTATTGGGGCAGGGCGGGCCGGGGCCCGATGCCGCCGGGACCGCGGTACGGACGCGGGCCCACGGGGTATCAGCGCTCGGACGAGCGCCTGAAGGAGGACATTTGCGAGCGCTTGATGTGGCGAGGCGAACACCTCGATGTCAGCGAGGTGTCGATAGAAGTCAAGGACGGCCATGTCGTGCTCGAAGGCGCGGTCCCCGAGCGGCGGATGAAGCGCGCGCTCGAAGACGTGGTCGACGAATGCATGGGCGTAAAGGAGATCGAGAACCGAATTCGTGTGACGTACGCCGAGCATAGTCACGTCCATGCAGAGCGCGCATCCCAGCAGGTCGCGGCGAGTTCAAGCGTGGGAGCGGGGCCAGGCAACGCCTCGGCAGTCTCCGGAATGAGCACCTCTCCCGGCGGCCGATCAGGGGAGGCATCCGAGTCATGAATGTTGAAGGCAGGAGAGGTGATGCGCCCGGATCGCAAGGCGGTATGGCGTCGCCGAACCGCGATTCGAGTCTTGAACCTCGCCGCGGGCACGTCGGATGCGTGCGCTCGATGGCAGCAGTCACCGTATAACTTGAGCACAGGAGAAGATCATGCAAGGTACCGTTAACTCGACGATGGGCAGCACGACCACCGACAAAGCCCGTGAGACGGCCCATGAGATGGGCGACAAGGCGCATGCCGGCGTCGACAGACTCACGCGAGGCGCACACGACACCATTGACCGGGTCGCCTCGGCGGCAACGCACGCGGCTGAGCGCTTCACTGACGGACGGCTGGCTCACCAGGCGCATGAGTGGCGCGCCACGACGACGTCCTACGTTCGGGAGCATCCGCTGGCTGCCATTGGTATCGCCGTGGCAGCAGGTTATCTGCTGAGCCGGCTAATTTCATATCGCTGACCGGCGTCATGCAGCGCCCGACAAGAGGAGAAGAACTGGCGGGGCGGCCCAACCTGGGCGGTCTCGTCTCCGGCCTCGTTCGTCAGTCCCGCGCCCTGTCGGCCGACTACCTCCTGCTGGCGGTGTTGGATGCGCGTGGCGCCGCCGTGAGGTTCGCTTGGTTGCTCTGCTCCGGGGTCGTCGCCGCCATTCTGGTGGTGACCGCCTGGCTCGCTCTGGTGGCGGCCGGCATCGTATGGATGCTCGGGACCGGGGCGTCGTGGGTCATGGCGCTCGGCATCGCCGCGGGCGTCAATGTCATCGGGGCCGTCGTGCTTGCGCTCTGGATGAAGGGCTTGTTTCGGGAGCCGCCGTTTTCCGCGACCTTGCGCCAATTGCGAGGAGAGGACAGCCCGAGCGGGAAGGGGCTGGCATGACCATGAGCAAGTATGACGAAGATATACGCGTCGTCGAAGAGAGACTCGTGCGCGAACGCGAGGCGCTGGCTCATCAGGCCGAGCGTATCGTGCAAAATGCGCGCAATACCGCGGCCTCGCCGAAAGGTCTGCTCGTGGCGGGGGCGATCGGGTTTCTGATCGGCGAACTGTCCCGTCCCCGACATCACCACCACCACAGCGCTCCCAGCGCGACGCAAACGAAGATCGGCCTCGGTAGCCTTGTCGGTGGTGTGGCGCTCGCGCTCATGCGAGCCCAATACGGCTCCCCCTTGGGCTTCGGGCGCGCGGCCCTGCAGTATGCCGCGGATCGCAGACGAGCAGCGCAGGCGGCATCCGATCGCGCGGCGTGGGGCGCGGAGACAGGCGGTGCGACGCGTGCTCGCGGGGCTGCTGCAGCGGACGATCCGATGAGGGGAGCCGGCAGCGATTCGCGTCCGGCGGAAACGACCGGCCTGGCGATCGGCACGAAAGACGATGCGCCAATCCGATCGGCGCCGTGATCAAGCGCCGGCATGAGCCTCTCCGAGCATCCGGATCCGATGCCGCTGGGGCTCGCGGTACTTCTTGAAGCGCTCGGTTGCCTGGAGCCCGAGTTCGGGATGCTGGATCGCTCTCTGGAAGCGGGGGCGAGGCAGGCACGGTTGAAGGAGCTTCTGGGCGCACTCGATCGTTACTTGCAGCTGGAGGCGGACGTGTTCTTTCCCGCGCTCGAAAGCGCAGGGCTGGCGCTTTGCGCCGACTGCACCCCCGACTGCACCCCCGACTGCACCCGTTACCACGCCGGACTCAAGGTCGCCATGGCGGCCCTCGACGATTCGGATGGTCGACAATCGCACCCGCGGCGCATCCATGAGCTGCGGTGCGCCTTCGGTGCGTACCGTGCTTGTCAGGCGCGCTCGACGTTTCCACGCGCCGCGAGCGCGCGTGGCCGCGCGTTGGAGGAACTTGGGTACGAACTGAACCAAGCTCGTCAGCGCATGAAGGTAACCGATGGAGTGGGACCGGAGCCACCATGCGCTATATCGCCCTCGCGACTGACTATGACGGCACGCTGGCCCATCACGGCAGCGTGAGCCCGGCGGCGCTTGCGGCGCTACGCCGCTTCCGCGCGGCTGGTCGCCGGTTGATCCTCGTGACCGGGCGTGAGCTCGACGAACTGCTCGGCGTGTTTCCTCAGATCGAAGTCTTCGACCGGGTCGTCGCTGAAAATGGAGGCCTGCTCTACTGCCCTGCGACCCGCGCTCACAAGGTGCTCGGCGTCCCGCCACCGCCGGAGTTCGCGCGCGAACTAGCGCGCCGCGGGGTGCGACCGCTGTCCTTGGGGCGCTGTATCGTGGCCACCGTCGAGCCGAATGAAGCGGTCGTGCTGGCGACGATTCGGGACCTGGGTCTGGAGCTTCAGGTGATCTTCAACAAGGGTGCCGTCATGGTGTTGCCGGCCGGCGTCAACAAAGCCACCGGGCTCACCGCGGCGCTCGACGATCTTCAGCTCTCGGCCCGAAACGTGGTGGCGATCGGCGATGCCGAAAACGATCACGCTTTGCTGCGTGCTGCCGAGTTCGGCGTAGCGGTGGGCAATGCGCTGCCCATGCTCAAGAGGGAAGCGGATCGCGCCAGTGAGCGTCCTCATGGCGAGGCCGTGGTCGAGACCCTCGAGGCGATCCTCGCTGATGATTTGAGGTCGCTGTCGCTGTCTTCGACTGCGAGGCGCACGCTTGCGCTGGGCTCTCGTTCTGACGGAGAAGCGCTGACTGTGCCGGTCGCGGATCACGACATCCTCGTGACCGGCGCCTCGGGGAGCGGCAAGTCGGTGTTCGTGCACACGCTACTGGAGCGCCTGGGCGCTGTGGGATATCAGTACTGCGTCATCGATCCGGAAGGCGACTACGATGAAACGCCTCATGCCGTCATGCTCGGCACGACTCAGCGTGCACCTTCGGTGGAAGAGCTCGTCAAGGTAATGGGTGACAATCCCGGCACGTCCGCGATCGTAAATCTCTCCGCTGTGCGTGCCAGCGCGCGGCGGGCCCTTTGCAAGGAGATGATCGGCCGCCTGCGGGAGATGCGTGCGAGCATCGGCCGACCGCACTGGTGGGTGCTCGCGGAAGCGCATCAGCTGTGCGCCAAGGACAGCGAGCCATTGTTCCAGCGCGAGGCGGGGGGGGGCAGCGTCATCTACGTGAGCCCTCATCCGACCGAGATCGCGCCCAGTGTGCTCAATACGGTTCATCTTGGGATCGTGATCGGAAGCCAGGCGCAATCGGGGCTGGGTGAACTGGGGCGCGCATTCGGAGCCGACCTGGCGTTGCCGAATTCCGGGCGAACCGAGGTGACTCATGCGCTGGCATGGTTTGCCGGTTGCGACGATCCGCCCTTTGTTTTCGAGCCCTCGAGTGGCGAGGAGAAGCCGGGAGAGGGCATCGGAGCCCAGGTCGGACGCGGCGCGGATCGGCCACCCGAACGCAGCTTCTAAAGTCTTGTCTCGAAGTTTAGATCGGGCGCACGTCGGCGCGTCGTGGAGGCTTCGCTTTGACCGCTCGTGCCTCGGTGCCCCAGCCGCCTATCGCGGGGCCAGGACCGCGTCCCGCTTCGAGGGCGCATGCGCTTGTTCGATCAAGGGTAGCCGCACCGTGTAAGTGGCGCCCTGACCGGGTCCGTCGCTGTAGGCATCCATGTGGCCGTCATGCTGTTCAGTCAGGTGTTTGGCGACCGCCAGTTCCAAGCCGAATCCTCGTCCGTGATGCTGCGATCGAGCCCCTTGAGCGCGGTGGAACGGCTCGAAGATTCTCGGCAAGTCTTCGGCGCGGATGCCTATCCCGGAATCGCTGACACGAACGATGACGTCTCCATCGTGGCGAAGGAGCTGCAAAGCGATGCTTCCCCCCGGTGGCGTGGAACGGATCGCGTGGTCCAGCAGATGGCCGAGGATTTGCTGCAGCCGCTGAGGATCTACGAGAGCGCAAACGCCATGAGTCAAACTAGAGTCCAGAGAGACTCCCTTCGCCGTCGCAGAGGCACGCACTGAATCGAGAGCCGCACGGGCGATGGCGGCAACATCCGCTGTAGAACGCTCTAATCGAAGCTCGCCCCGCAGCACTCGCGAAGCGTCCAGCAGTTCGTCGATCAAGCGGGTTTGCGCCTGGGCTCCGCGGGCGATCGCCTCCAGGGCGCGCGTCTGCTGTTCGGCTTCCAGACGCCCTCCCTGCATGAGCTGGACCCAGCCGTAGATCGAGTTGAGAGGGCCTCGCAGCTGATGGGCGACGAATGCCATGAATTCATCGCGGCTGCGGTTCACGCCCTCTGCGGTCCTGCATGCGGCTTCGGCGCGTGCGGCAAGGAGTTGACGTTGGGCTTCCTGTTCGCGGAACACACTCATATCTTGCAGCACGAGCACGATGCCGATCAGGCTGCCATCGGCAGCCACGATGAGGTCGCCGTGTGCCTCGATGGGCACGGCGTGACCGGCGCGATGCTGCAGGACGATGCGATTCTGGGCGTCGACGATCGGTTGGCCGCTCTTGATGCGCTCTGCGACGCAGACAAGCGGCCGTCGAGTGTGCTCATCGACGAGGGTGCACAAATCGTCGAGCCGTCGCCCCTGAGCGGCAGACAGCGTCCATCCGAGCATGTTTTGCGCCGATTGATTGAGCTGCGTCACGCGACCGTCTGCATCGGTAATCAGAATCGCATCGCGAACGTTGCGAGAGACGGCACTGAGCGTGGACTGCGCCGACGACGGCGGCGAGATGGGCGCTACGCTCGGACCCGGATCGGCTGTTCCGGTTGGGCTGGAGCGCCGAGTCCGCCGTCGAGTGATCGCCGACACCATGTCGGCGGCCAACAGGGCAATCGGTACGCTCGCTGCGATCGCAAGCGAGCTGAGAGGTTTGAAGGGCTTCATTTCGTTGTCGCTGTCTGAAGATGGGTCATGGCTGCGACACGACGGTCAGGCCCGCCGGTGTGACGGTCCAGAGTCGGCGGTCGAGTTCGGGGTCGAATCCGATGCGTGCGTGCGGCGGGATCGCGACTCCCTGGGCGACGATCACGTTGCGCAATCGCGCACCCTTGCCGATCGACGCGCCATCGAGTACCACGCACCGCTGAATATCCGCGTCCTCGTCGATCAACGCAGCGCGGCGTATGACCGAATCGGTCACCGCCGCATCGCGTACCAAAGCGCCGGCGCCGATCTGCGCGTTGTGCAGCTGGGCGCGAACGAGGCGAGCGGGCGGCCATGCGCGCCGAGACAATCGGATGGGCCAGAGCGGATTGTCGAGTTCGAACGCGGGCTGATCGCCCAGGGTATCGAGGGTCGACTGGAAGTACGCATCGAGTGTCCCGACATCGCGCCAGTAGCCGGCGTTTTCATGATCGATCAGACCGGGCACGACATTGGTGTTGAAATCGTAGGCAAAGACCCGGCGGCGTTCCTGCAGCATTCGAGGCAGCACATGCCTGCCGAAATCGAGTTCCCGGATGTTCGTGGGCGTCTGCATCGCCCGCAACAAGGCGCTCGCCGTGAAGCAGTAATTGCCCATCGAGGCGAAGCAATGATTTGGTCGGCCGGGCATCGTCGGCGGATCCGTCGGCTTCTCGAGAAACTGGAGAATGCGCCCGTCGGCGTCGCAATCGATCACGCCGAAGCTGCGTGCATCGTCGCGGGGTACGGGCAGTGCGGCAACAGTGACATCCGCCCGGCAGGCCTTGTGATGGGCGATCATCTGGGAGACATCCATCCGGTACACATGGTCTGCGCCGAAGATCAGCACCAGGTCGGCCGAGTGCACCTGCAGCCGTTCCAGACTTTGCCGGACTGCATCGGCGGTGCCGCGGAAAGACTGTCCGTTCGGGTGAACGATGTTGACGAAGCCATCGTCCGGCACGGTATGCCAGGCGGACCTCACGTGGTCGCTCACCGAGCGCCCATGGTGCTGTACCAATACGTAGAGCGAGCGGACGCCGGAATTAACCAGATTGGACAGTGCGAAATCGATGATGCGATGGCGAGCCCCGAACGGCACCGCCGGCTTGGCTTGCCGCGCCGTCAAGGGCGCGAGCCGAGTGCCTTCGCCCCCGGCGAGGACGATACCGACGACGGCGGTGTCCGCTTTCAGCGGATCGGTGCCCTGTGCTGAGCGGTAAGGCGTGAAGTCAGTGCGTTCGAACTCGGTGGCGTCGCGGTGTGCGAGATCCGAGATATCGCTCATAACGGTGTCCTCCTCGTTGTCCGTCAGAGATCCATGGATACCCGGGTGCTGCGGGGCTGCGGTTCAGGGTCGCGCCCGACCTCGGACGCGCACGACGAAGTCCCGAGCACGTGTCATGCCCGAAGTCCTTGGGCGTCGCGGCATGCAATGTGCGATGTAGCGCCAGCACATCGATCGAGGCGCCAAGGCCATGGACGACACTACGGCTCGCATTGTTCTGGGCCATCTGCCTGACACAGAGAGCTTTCTTCGCGTCGGCACTCGTTTGCTAACCGCTGTCATCCTCGGTGCTCTCATCGGGATACAGCGCGAGTTGGTGGGCAAGCCTGCGGGCCTTCGAACTCACGCGCTCGTTACCTTGGCCGCCGCAATCTTTACGGTGGTGCCCCTCGAAGCGGGGATGTCGTTCGATGCCGTATCGCGCGTGATTCAAGGCGTGGCGACCGGCATCGGCTTCATCGGCGCGGGCGTGATCCTCAAGCGCCAGGAGGAAGGCGAGGTGATCGGGTTGACTACAGCGGCGACCGTGTGGGCAGCCACTGGCGTGGGCGTGGCGATCGGACTGGGGCATATCCTCATGGCATGCCTCTCAGTCGGGCTGGCTTGGCTGGTGCTGGCGGCGTTCACCCGCATTGACGGTTGGGTGGAGAAGCGCCGCGGTTAGCTCGGGCTGTGCGGCTTGTCTTGTCGGCGAATCATCGTACCTGTCGATCGAGCGCACCACCCGTCTCGCCGTGCGGAAGTGCTCAACCCGCGCCAGCGCTGAGGGCCTCCGTGCGCCGTCGGTTGATGCTGTCCACACACTTCCCGACCAGGGCAGCCACCGCGATCACGGAATTGGTCACCACGAAAACCCAATTGTCCAGCAGCAGACTATAGGTCAGAAAACCAATCGAAGCGATGAGCTGGCCCGTAAAAAGCCACGGCGATACACCCGCGACGGATCCACTGCGCCATTGCTTATAGACCTGGGAGCCGATCGTGACGAGCAACACTGCGGCAGCGAACCAGCCGACGACATCGTGATTGAAGGCGTTCATGGTGAATAGGGCAACGCAATCGGGATGCCACTTGGTCTGGGCACACCGATTGCGTAGGTTAGCCCAAGCCCCCCTCCGAGCTTCGCTCCGGGAATGGGCGACGTGAACGTTCTAATCTCGGGAGAATCGACATGATTAGTTGGGCCGTAACTTTCTTTGTCATCGCACTCATCGCAGCCGTGCTCGGCTTCAGCGGTATCGCGGGAACCGCCGTCAACATCGCTTGGGCGCTGGCAGTGATCGGCATCATTCTGGCGATCGTCTTTGCCGTCATGGGGCGCCGTCCGCCGATCTGAGCGGCGAAGTTTCAAGGGTGTTTCCTTTCTGCCACGCCGCACGTCAGCCATTCGACCTGCGGCGTTTCTCTTTCCATGCGGGGGGGCACATCGTGCGACACGTCTGGATCGTGGTCATTGGTGTTGGGGCTCGCAGCTTGTGATCAGGCGCAGGAGACCCGTCCCGCCGAGCAGGCGGCCGAAGCCATGCACAAGGGCAACCAAGCCCTGCGCACCTTGGTAGACAAGAGTAGACAAGACACGCGAAGGCACGGAAAAGGCCGGGAATGCTGCACGCGAAGGCGCGCGCGAACTGGGGGGACACTGAGCGACGCCGCCATCACGGCTCGCGTAGAGGCGGCGCTGCTCGCCGAGCAGACCGTGGATGGACCCTCGGGTGCTCGTAGAGACCCATGAAGGGGTGGTGACCCTCAGCAGGCCGCTGAGCGATCCTCGGTAAGTCGAGCGCGTAGTCGAAGATCGCGCAAGCAGGTTAAGGCCGAACGGGAGGCTCAGGGGGCGCTCGCTCCCGAAGTGTGAAGACACACCGGGCGGGGTTGCCCCCCGGTCTCCCGGCGAGGTGGGAGCGGGCGCGCGGCGTATTGGTCGGATCAGCTGGCACCCAGGCCCTTCGTCAGACTCATCAAGTCCTCGGCGTGCTCCTCCTCGGTGGCGAGAATATCCTCGAACAGACGTCGCGTAGTGGGATCGCCTTCGCCGATGTACTGGATGATTTCCCGGTAGCTTTCGATCGCGATCCGTTCGGCCACCAGGTTCTCTCGGATCATGTCTTCCAGGGTGTCGGCCTCGACGTACTCCGCATGGCTGCGGGCGGCGAGTCCGTCGGGCGAAAAATTGGGGTTGCCGCCGAGTTCGGATATGCGAGCAGCGAGCTGGTCGGCATGCTCCAGTTCCTCTGTCGAATGCTCCAGAAACTCATCGGCGACGCCGTTGGAAGCGAGGCCGCGCGCGGTGTAGTAGTGGCGCCGGTAGCGCAGGGTGCAGACCAGTTCGGTCGCTAAAGCGTCGTTCAGCAATTGGATGACCTTGTCCTTGTCGCAACCATAGCTGGGCGTGATGGCCCCTTCGTGGATGTTGCGGCGTGCGCGTTCGCGCAGCGAAGCTACGTCGCTTAGTTCCTGATTCGCAGACATTGGCAGTCTCTCTATGGGTGGATGATGCGGAGGAAGGGTTGAGGTCCCGACCGAGGCGACCACACGGCAGCGTGTGATCGCACAGCGGTCAGCGGGGCCCTGAAGAGGCGTCTATTCCCAGTACGGACGCGTCACGTAATACTTGTGGACGTTCACGCCCCAGCTCTGGTCGGCGAGCGATGGCCAGTGGTCTTTGTCGAAACCCGGTGCGGCCTCGAGGCGCTCCTTGGAGATATCGAGCAGGAAGCACTTGTTGTCGGTATCGAGGGTGAGCGCGCCCCACGGGATGGCGAAAAGCTTATCGCCGACCCCGAGGAAGCCGCCGCTCGACATGACCGCATACGCGATGCGTCCCATCGGCACATCCAGCATGATTTCGTCGATGACGCCGAGCTTCTCACCGCCTCGGTTCATCACGTCGTTTCCCTCCAGCGTGCTCGCTAGCATCAATCGTGGCCCGGGACCGTCGGTCTGGCCGGGGGTTCCGATGATTTGTGCGCCGCCGGGGTTGCGTCCTGAGGTGTTGGTTGCGCTCATGGGGGTCTCCTGTGTTCTGATGATTTGTTCATGATGCCGTCGACCAGCGAGGCATCGGGTGCCGCTCAGTGCGATGCTCTGGGAAGTGCATCGGCCATGCCCGGGGTCATCGCTTGCGCTTCTTCAGCACGCTCACCTCGCCGTCGGGCTCGATGTACGCGGTGATGACCTCGCCGATGTCCGACACGCCGTTCCCGCGAAGCTTCTGCAGCCGTTCTTCTTCGGTAAGGAATTCCTTGCGCAGGTTGCTGCGCAGTATGGTGCCGTTGCGAACGAGCGCGAGAGGACGAGGAACGACGCGGCGCCGCAGGGTCGCCGAGCGGTAAGCGGCACAGTCGACCAGCACATTCCCGCCGAAGAATGGTGGAGACGAGCACGATGCCGTCAGTGACCGAGCGGTAATCGGCGGACATGCCGTTCGGCACGGCGGCCGCAACCTTCGTCACGAGCAGCATGTCCGAGAGGGCGATGGCGCCCATGTCGTGCCGCACGACGACGCGAAAGGCAAGAAAGAGAAGCGAATAGGTCGCCGTGCCGCGAAAGATCGATTCCCGAGATGAGACGGTAAAGCCGAGGGCTTCGCTCCAGTCGATCGCTGGCATGTCGCATCACCCAGCGCGGCACAGCGGGTCGATTCTCAATGCGCCGTGCCGTGCGCAGAGGCTCGCCGGGCGTACAGCTCGGCGGACTCCTCCCACGGGCCCCTACAGAGACTGGGACGCGGCTTCGCTTTGATTCGACGCGGCGCCCTGCGACCGCGCGGCTTGGCGCTGTGCTGTGCGACGCTCCGAGGCGAGGGCGGCGATCGGGCGAGGCGGTGTACTGCGCCTTGGTTCAGCGCCCGTGACCGACATGCGCCGCGCCTCCACGGAAGGGATGCGCAAGGCGGTACGATACTTCGCGACTGTTCGGCGCGCCACCTTGATCGAACGGCTCGCTAGGATGCGCGCGATCTGCACGTCCGAGAGTGGATCGGCCGGATTCTCCGCCGCGATCAGTTCTCGAATGAGTGCGCGGATGGCGGTCGACGAGCATGTGGTGCCATCCTCGTCGTTGGTCAGCCGGCTGGAGAAGAAGCGCTTGAGTTCGATCAGCCCCGTCGGCGTTTCCATGTACTTGTTGCTGGTGACGCGCGAAATCGTGGAGGGATGGAGTCCGAGTTCGCGGGCGACGTCGCGCAGCATCATCGGGCGCATGGCCAATTCGCCCAGTTCCAGGAAGCGCCGCTGTCGGTCGACGATCACCTGCGCGACGCGTTGAATGGTTTCGAAGCGCTGCTGCACGTTGCGGATCAGCCAGCGAGCCTCTTGCAGATGCCGGGTCATGGCGCCGTTGCCCGATCGATCGCGTTGCAGCGCATCGGCGTAGATCTGGTTGATCTGGATGTTCGGCAGTGCTTGCGGGTGGATGGAGGCGACCCATTTGCCGTTGACCTTGCGCGTGATGACATCGGCAACCACATAGCGAGCCTGGGCGTCGCTGAACTGCGCGCCGGGCCGAGGATTGAGGCTGCGGATCAGTATGTTCGCGCGACGGATGGTCTCTTCGCCGCAGCCGAGCTTGTGGGACAGACGGGTGGAATCGTGCAGGGCGAGCAGATCGATGTGTTCGCGCACGATCCTCTTCGCGATGCAGACATCGTCGGTTTGTTCTGGCAGTCGCTCCAACTGCAGCGCCAGGCATTCGGCGAGCGAGCGCGCGCCGATGCCGGGTGGATCCATGCTCTGCACGAAGCGTACGGCGACGTCGATGTCTTCCTCACCGATCGGACACTCGGGCGGCACGGCGGACAAGATCTCCTCCGGCGTCTGGCGCAGGTAGCCATCGTCGTCCAAGCCATCGATCACCACTTCCACGACGAGTCGATCGGCATCGTTCAGCCGGTTGCCGGCGAGTTGCTCGACGAGGTGATCGCGCAGCGTCGTACTGGGGGCGTAGCCTTCGCCGATGGGCCGCTCGTCCTCGTTGCGCTTGGGCGTGGTGCTGCTCCACGGGTCGTGTTCATCGCGATCGTCCCCGGCATCGGAGACCGATGTCGGCATCGGTGTGGCTTCGGCGGCCTCGTCTTCGGCGGTGGCCGCGGCGTCTCCCGAGGCGGTCGAGCCCGTCGTCGTGGTCTCGGTGCGTTCCAGGAACGGGTTGTTGGACAGGGCCTCTTCCACCTCGTGCTCGAGGTCGGCCGCGGACAGTTGCAGAATGCGGATCGCCTGGACGATCTGGGGCGACAACGTCAGTTGCTGGGTGGCACGAAGTTCAAGCGTTTGTTGCATGAGAGGCTCCCGGTATCGACGCAGCGTCATCTGCAAGGACCGTGCCGAGCGCGTCTTCGTGTGGAGGGCGAAGCGCAAGTGACGGATGTTTAAGCACAAGATTCGTCGACGACCGGCGCATAGCCGCCGGCAGGAGGTAAAAAGGCGGGTGGGGATCGGAAAATGCTACGAGCTTCGTGAGCGAAGGCACGCGTTCATTGTCTCGGGAAGTTCGCATGAACAGCGTGCGGTTGAGGTCCCTCTGGACAGGGCAGAGGAAGCGAATCGCTGGCTGTCATTGCGTTCGCTCGATGGCCACAGCGGCGCGCGCCCTGTCTGGGAGGATCTCGGATCGGCCCGCTCGATCCAGGCGGCGCTGCCATGTGCCCATGCGGTGGGTCTGGCTCCTCGTAATTCTTGGATGCGGGGGACCCTCTCTTTCCTCTCGGATTGCGTTGAACGGGGTCGCTTCCGAGGGAAGATCGCTTTGGCATGGATCATGCGTAGACACGAGGGCAGCAGAAGAAAACCAATTCAGGAGGTCAGAATGAAACGCAAGGTCTCGAGGACGCAGCCCGTCCAAGCACCGAAGGTCGACGATCGGCAACTCGTCGAAGCGATCGTGATGTCATTGGTCGAGTACCGTGCAGCATGTCGACGCTTCAACGAGCGGCGCAAGACGCGAGGGTTCGACCACATGTGCGGCAAGTTGCTCGACCAGATCGCCCTGCGCAAGACGTTGCTGCGGTTGCTGGTTGCCGAGGCTCGAGACGGAGACCGTCCATTGCCCGCCTAGCGCTAGAGCGTTCGACGGTCATCGTCGGTTCGGGTACGCCGATTGCGTACGGGCGTCGACGGGCGCATCCTGCGCCGGCATCGGTATGGCGTTCAGATGGTTTCTTGGAAATGGATGATCGTCCTTGCGTCCGCCACCGGCGTACTCGTCGCTCTGTCGCCCGTGGAGTTCATCTGGAAGGGCAGAGCGCTCGCATACGCGCCTCCTTCAGCATCGTCCGAGAACCCGCGGGGCACTCAGCGCCTGCAGGCCGCGTTACCCGACTTCACGGCTTTGGTCGAGCGTGTCGGGCCCGCAGTCGTGAACGTGACCACGCGCTCGTTGCCGAAGACGCCCGCGGATGTGGCGGCGCGCCACTATCACCTGTATCGCGGTTTGGTCGGTGAAGACGGGCCGGCCGTGGAAGGCGAGGTCGGCATCGGCTCCGGCTTCATCTTTCGCAATGACGGTTACATTCTGACCAACGCTCACGTCGTCCAGGGCGCTGAAGAGGTCCACGTTCGGTTGCACGGCAACAGCAACGAGCTGCGTGCCCGTGTGGTCGGGATCGACACGGTCACCGATATCGCGCTGCTGAAGATCGAGGCAAGCGGGCTTCCCGTGGTGCGCACCGGCAGTTCGGTAGCGCTCAGGGTAGGCGATTGGGTGGCTGCGATCGGCTCGCCCTTCGGCTTCGACAACACAATCACCGCCGGTATCGTGAGCGCGAAGGAGCGGCGCCTGCCGAACGGCTCGCAGATGCCGTTTCTGCAAAGCGACGTGGCGATCAATCCCGGCAGTTCCGGGGGGCCGCTCGTGAATCTCGCGGGTGAAGTCGTCGGCATCAATTCCAAGATCTACACGCGGACCGGCGGCTACATGGGAGTATCGTTCGCGATGCCGATCGAGACCGCCATCGAGGTGGGCGACGAACTGCGTCAGCGCGGGACCGTGACCCGTGGTTTCCTCGGCATCGAGACGCAGCCGCTGACCCCTAAGCTCGCCTCGGCCTTCGGGCTGGAGCAGGTCTCGGGGGCGTTGGTGACCGGTGTCCAAGCCGGAAGTCCGGCCGGCGGCGCAGGGATCCGGGTAGGGGACATCGTGCTGTCGTATGCGGGCAAGTCGGTCGACGGACCACGCGCACTCTCCCGTGCGGTGAGCGACAGCGCCCCGGGCCGACACCGTCGCATGGACGTCTGGCGTGGTCGCGAACGCCTGCAAATTCGCGTTCAGGTCGGTGCCACGCCCGAGGAGGAACCGCCCACGTCTACCGCGGTCGGCACGCGCGCGGGACTGCTGAACGTGCAGGATCCCTGTCCGAGCCCGGGCTGGGCTGTCGCAGGCCGCTGAACATCGGCGGCGCACTCCTCTATCTCGAACGGGCGCCCAGCCCAGCCTGCAACGCCATCACTCCGTCGTCGCCACTTCCACTCTCGAATGGGCACGCCCTGTCGGCTGTGCGCTGCAGCGCGTGCGGCCACGTGTGCTGCGGGTTTGGAACGGGGCGGTGCGTGCCTACGCATGGAACGTCCTTGGCACGCGGGTACGGACCGTGCGAACGGGCGAGACGCACGGCGAAACGTGTGTGTCGACAAGAACGATTCAAAACCAGCGGAGAACACGCATGATCGAATGGGCCATCATATTCTTCATCATCTCGCTCATCGCCGGGGTGTTCGGCTTCACCAACATCGCGGCGGGCGCGCGCGGCATCGCGAAGATACTGTTCTTCATTGCACTGGCCATCTTCCTGATCGTTTTGGTCTTCGGTGTTCTGTTGGGGATGTTGGTGTTCTAGTCACGCAACCCGGCCGCATGGCGGCCGGGTTCAGAGTCGAGTAAGCGTGCGCAGTGCACGATGGGCGCGGGCTCTCGCCAGGGGAAGCTTGTAGGCGATCATGCGCAAGGGCGCCGCCTCCGTGAGGCATTCGCGAACGACACGCGCCAAGGCGTTCGGATCGGGCCAGGGCCGGTGGTCTACGAGTGCAGACGCTCACGAGGTCTGGTCATCGCTCACGATTCGGCGTCGCTCGAGCCGCAGGGGATCGGTTCCTCGAGCGAGTTTCTGCGCGGCTGCCTTCAGCAAGCGATGACTGCGCCCGCACCTTGCGAATCTCGGCTTGACTGCCATCGGCCGTAACACTGTGCGTCGCAAAAGTGCTAGGCGTACTCCTGACCGTCCGAGCGGTAGCTCGTCGCCGGGTCGAGTTCGGATCGGCAAGCGGCGCAGGAGACGCGCGCTTCGGCTTCCTGCGGCGCGCGCACTGCCGATCGCGGCGGCGTGACGTTGTATTGCGTGTCGCCGAGCTTGGCCTTGTCCCGAACGGGCCTGTGCAATCCGGGTTCAGCGCTCGGATCGTTCTCGACCTCGCTTGTGTCCCGAGGTTTATTCGTTGCGCTCATGGGCGTGTCCATCAAATGGGGCTGACGACGCCGTTCTGGATGCGAACTCGGTCGCCTTGACGGAAGACGGGCGCGGTCTCCTGGGCCACGGCCTGATAGCTGCCGTCGTCCATGCGTATGTAGACCTTGTATACGTCGGTGCCGCCGCGCGTCCGCTTTTCGACTTCGCGCCCGGCGTAGGCACCTCCTGCGGCGCCCACGATCGTTGCGGCTGTTTGGCCGCTCCCACCGCCGATCTGGCTGCCGAGCAACCCGCCGACGACTGCGCCGCCTATCGTGCCGATGATGCCCACGTTGGCACGATCGACGCGCTCGACCGACTCGACGGTGCCGAATCCAGAGCGCACATGGGTACTGTCCATGTTGTCGGCGCTTCCGTTGCCGGATTGGGGCGTGGTGTTGCACGCAGCCAATCCGAGCGTGAGCAATACAGTGATCAATACTGTTTTCAGTTTCATCTTGCATCTCCAGAAGAGGTCTAATGACAGTCGCTCTTCGCAGCTAACGTGCCAGGGGTGGCGACCACCCTCTGTTCGGGATCAGTTGGTCTCATCGAGATGGTGCGAGCGGTCGTTGTTGCGAGCGGGCGAGCACCGTCGTACCGCAATGCAGGAATGTGATGTGCGATTGCCGGCTTCGGCATACATGGCGGAGGGACGAGTTCTCGTGCAAATCAATCTGGTGTCCTACAACGTTCACGGCTGTGTGGGTTGGGATGGCAAAGCCGATCCTGACCGAGTGGCTCGCGTCCTGGAGGAGGTGGGTGGCGACATCGTCGCGCTACAGGAAGTGCCTGCACTGGAGCGCGGAGGCGAGGCATTGATACAGCGTGTGACCGCGCGCACCGGCCTGACGGCCATCGTGGGCGAGGAGCTGCTCGGCCACTTCTGCCACTATGGAAACACGCTTTTCACGCGCTTCAAGCCTGTGCGGAAGTCCACCCATCACCTGGGCGTGGCCAGACGCGAGCCGCGGGGGGCCATCGACGTCGAGCTCGAATGCGGCCCGGTCACGCTCAATGTGATTGCAACGCATTTGGGGCTGTCGCCCTCCGAACGGCGACAGCAGATCAAGCGCATTCTCCCGCTCGTCATGCAGAAGCCGTGTCCGGTGGTGCTGCTTGGCGACATCAATGAGTGGTTCACCTGGGGGCGGCCCTTGCGCTGGCTGCATGCCTACTTCGGCCGCCCGCCTGCGCCGCGAAGTTTTCCTTCGCTCGCGCCGACGTTTCGACTCGATCGGGTGTGGGTCTCGCGGCCGAGCGTGATCACGCACGTGCGCGCCCATGCGAGCCCGCTGGCCAGAGCCGCCTCCGACCACTTGCCGGTGAGCGCGCGCGCAGAACTGCGCTGGGGGGACTACCAGGCGTGTTCGAGTTCGTCCGCGCGGGCGTGACCTGGCCGCGCTCGGCCTGTGTGCATGCCGAAGGAATCCTCGATGAAAATCGGTTCGGCGTGAGGGAAAGCGAAGACGCGCGGCCGTAACGCGGACGCCGTCTCCCACATCTGAGCCGCTCGTGCCGTCACACAGACCAGAGGGCCAAGATCCCGCTTCGAGGCGCGTATGCGCTGGAACTCCGCTAGCGCAGGAATCTTCGTGTGCCGCGCATTGCGCAACACGACGGCCCAGCCGCAGATGATCACATGAGGGCCCGCTTCGCTCCCGCAATCGACGCTCACTTCAGCGCCAGCCCCGATTTCGTCGATGGGCGTCGCATCGATGCCGGCGGTGAGCCAAAGCCGCCCGTGAAAGGGCGAGGGCATGACACGCATCGAGCGAGTGCAGGGGCAACCATGGCGATCGATGACCGACAGTGCCGCCTCGGTGGAGGTCTCCAGCATCGATGACAACGAATCGAAGAGCGGTTGCAAGAGGGCGCCTCCCGTCGAAGTGCGTGATGTGCGCTCGCACGTGGCGTGCCCTTGTCCTCGATCGGTTCGTCGGGTGAGTGCGGTAATAATTCCATCGCGGTGTGGAAATCGAGGCAAAAAGGGACCTTCGGGCCGGGCATCGTTGGTGAATACTGCCCTTCTCCACACCGGAGAATGTATTCATGCGATCTCACAGCGCCCGTCGATATCAATGGCCCACCGAGTGGGCCGTGGCACATGTTCCCCCCGGCCCGGATCCGGACTCCCCGGACGATCCGGATTTGCCGGATGATCCGGATCGAGGCGGCGACCTGCCGGACGTGAATCCCGGGGGTAATCCCGAGAACCCCGGGGACAATCCTGCCGTGCGTGAACCCGGGCCACCTGCCGAAGTGGTGGCGGGCGGTTTCGAGCTCCCTGCCCCGGAGCCCCCGGTTTTCCGCTGAGAGTAGGACAGGAGCATGGCCCTCGCATGCGCAAGGCCGAGTGTCCGAGTCAAGAGCCATCGTGCTCCGGGCCCGGCGCCCTGTCTCCGCGTGTCAGGCAAGCGCTAGGACCGTTCACCCCTGTCGCTCGCACCCCGCGGGGTCTTGGCGCGAGGTTGCGCCGGCGGTGAAGCTCCGTTGCGGGTCGACATGAGCCACGCAAAAGCGCCGTCCGTGAAGTGATGGAAGAACCTCTCCCTGGGCTACCAAGGTAAAACACACGTAAGGCGAACTCCGGCACCGCTATCTGTCGGGGTAGCCCGACGTCCGGCGTGCCGGCGCTAGGCGACAAGAGGCGTTGTGCGCGTTACGACACAGTCACGTTGCGAGTTGATGAGTACAATGGTTGAAGTACGCTCCCGACTGTCTTCACCCGAAGCCGATCCTTCCAATAATCGAAGACACACCCGTCGCTATGCCACATACACTTATCGTTGAAGACGATCCTGATTCTGCCGCCATGCTCGCCGAGCTGATCAAAGGCGAGGGATTCACCACGGCGACCGCACACTCGCTGGCCGAGGCACGCCAGCAGCTGGCGTTGCGCGAGCCCGATCTCGTGCTGCTCGATCTGGTATTGCCCGATGGCAGCGGGATAGACTTGTTCGCCGAGTCGCCCGAGGCGTTCTCGGGCAGCGAAGTCGTGATGATTACCGGGCACGCGAGCCTCGACACTTCCATCCAGGCCTTGCGCCTGGGTGCCAGTGACTACCTCGTGAAGCCGATCAACTTCCGGCACCTGAAAAACATCCTGTCGCGAGTGACTCCGCCTTCGGAGCTCACCAAGCGAATCGCGAACTTCGAGAAGGATGTGAGCGACGTTGGACGTTTCGGTCCCCTGTGGGGGCGATCCAAGGTCATGCGCGAGATCTATCATCAGATCACGCGGGTCGCCCGCACCTCGGTGAGCGTGCTCGTGACGGGTCAAAGCGGGACAGGCAAGGAAGTCGTTGCTCAGGCCATCCACGAGCTGAGCCGCAGGCGCGACAAGGCCTTCCTGGCCGTGAACTGCGGCGCCATCTCGCCCCAGCTGATCGAGAGCGAGATGTTCGGCCATGAAAAGGGCAGCTTCACCGGGGCTGCCCGGCAGCATCAAGGCTATTTCGAGCGCGCCAAAGGCGGCACCCTGCTGCTCGACGAGATCACCGAGATGCCACTCGACCTGCAGGTCAAACTGCTGCGTGTGCTGGAGACCCGCATGTTTCAGCGCATCGGAGGTACCGAGTCGATCGAAACCGACGTACGCATCGTGGCTGCCACCAATCGCGATCCCTTGGAGGCTGTCGCGACGGGCAAGCTGCGAGAAGATCTTTTGTATCGCCTCAACGTATTTCGCATCGACGTGCCCGCGTTGAACGAACGCCGCGACGACGTGGAATTGTTGGCCGGCAATTTCCTGACCGAACTCAACGGGCTGGAAAAGGCCAACAAGAGGTTCTCGCCCGCTGCCCTACAGGCGCTGAGCACTCACAACTGGCCCGGCAATGTGCGCCAGCTGCGCAACGCGGTGCAGCGCGCCTTCATCATGGCCGAGGGCGACGAGATCGGCGAAAGCCACTTGTCTTTTGATGCCATTTCGCCTGCCGCGGAGTCGCGGAACGACGGCGTGTCGGTGACGGTGCGGGTAGGTACGTCCATCGCGGACATGGAGCGCAAGTTGATTTTCGCCACCCTGGACTTTTGCGGCGGACGTCGCGAGCAGGCGGCGGAGATGTTGGGCGTGAGTCCCAAGACCCTCTACAACCGCTTGCGGGAGTACGAGCGGGATCAATAGTCCTCCGCGGGCACATGGCGTGCGCCTTCTCCAAGACACTGTTCAAGGAGGCGACTCATGAAAAAGGGCGTACACGGCGAAGGCAACTACGAAGCGACACGCGACTACAACAAGCGCACGAAGGAGTACCTGCAGTCTGCGGATGTGATAGACGATGCCAAGAAGGCGGCACCTCGCAGCGAGGAGGAGGCACGCGAGATGGCGCAGGCCGAGGCTGCCGGCAAGCGGCATGCGAAGGGTGGCGTGCAGGAAGACATTCCCAAAGCCATGGATTCCGACGACGGCTGAGGCGACTCGGAACATCCTTCGCAAGATCGATCGACGCCCCTGGCCGCTCTTGCGGTCGGGGGCGTTTTGCATTTGGGAAGCGGAGTCGCGACCTGAGTGAAAAGTGTCGCTGCTGACTTGCTGACTGGAGATGCCCGAGACCTTGCGTTCAAAGGAGCCACCGATGCGAAACCGCATGGAGCACGATAGCCTCGGCGAAGTCGATGTCCCGGGCGATGCCTACTATGGCGCACAGACGCAGCGCGCAGTCGAGAACTTCAGGCTCAGTGGAACGCGGCTGCCCCAGGCATTCGTCAGCGCTCTTGGCCACATCAAGGCTTGCGCGGCTGAGGCCAACGCCGCACTGGGACTGCTCGATCGCGACATTGCAGACGCCATCGTGGTCGCCGCCAACCGCGTGGCGGGCGGCGAGCTGGACGAACATTTCCCGATCGACGTGTTCCAGACCGGCTCGGGAACGAGCAGCAACATGAATGCCAACGAGGTGATCGCGCATTGCGCCAGCATCGCCCTCGGTCGGCCGGTGCATCCGAATGACCACGTCAATATGAGCCAGAGCAGCAACGACGTCATACCCACTGCGATCCATGTCGGGGCGTCGCTGCTCGTGCAGGAAGTGCTGCTGCCCGGGCTCGATGTGCTCGCTCGGCGCATCGACGATCGAGCAGCGGCGAACGAGGCTGTGGTCAAGACGGGCCGCACGCATCTGATGGATGCCATGCCGCTGACCGTGGCGCAGGAGTTGAGCGGCTGGTCGGTGCAGGTGCGGCGAGGGCAGGAGCGTGTGCAAGGCGTATTGCCACGCCTGCACACCCTGGCTATCGGGGGCACGGCGGTGGGGACGGGGGTCAATGCTGCCGTGGAGTTTGGACCGCTTGTCGCACAGGCGCTTTCTCGGCGCATCGGCATCGCCTTCGCGGCGAGCGGCAACTACTTCGAGGCACTGAGCAGCCAGGATACGGCCGTCGAGTTGAGCGGGCAGCTGAAAACCGTGGCGGTCAGCCTGATGAAGATCGCCAACGATCTACGCTGGATGAACAGCGGCCCGCTGGGCGGTCTGGGCGAAATCGAACTGCCCGCGCTGCAGCCCGGCAGCAGCATCATGCCAGGCAAGATCAATCCGGTGATTCCGGAGGCGGTGGCGATGGTGTGCGCACGCGTAATCGGCATCGATTCGACGCTTACCGTGGCCGGACAGTCCGGGAACTTTCAGCTCAACGTCATGCTGCCTCTGGTCGCGCACGACCTGCTGCAGTCGATCGATCTGCTCGGGAAGGCGGCGCGCCTGCTCGGTGAGCGAGCGATTGCGGGCATGACGTTCCGGCAAGCCCACTTGCGTGCGCAGCTCGACCGAAATCCGATGCTCGTGACCGGATTGAACCGGCTGATCGGCTATGAACAGGGATCGAAGATCGCGCGGCAAGCCTATTCTCAGGGCAGGCCCGTCATCGACGTAGCGTTGGAACATACTCGACTGAGTCGCGCCGAACTGGAGCGGCTGCTCGACCCGGTCGCGCTGACGCGACCGGGCATTCCAGGGGCATAGGTGAGGCCGCCCTGGCGTGGCCTCGCGTGCTCTCGCTTCAGGCGGGGGTCTTGCGTTCTGCGACCGAGTAGACGTCCGTGATCTGGGGCAGCCCCTTGAACTCGATGGCGTTGCCGCATCCGTCGCAAACCGTCATCAGCATCTGTTCGCGCACCGTGCCCTTCTGCATGACTTCGGGCTCGTTCAGAAAGTCGGCGCCCTGCGCACGCAGCTTGTCGGCGGTCGTCTTGAAGTCGTCGAGCGTCATGACGACGCCGAAGTGACGCAGTGGTGTCTTGCCCGCAGTGCCGAGCTTGCGCCCCTCGAATCCGACGATTTCGTTCGGCGCCAGGTGCGCAACCAGATGATGGCCGAAGAAATTGAAATCCGCGCGACCCGGCAGCTTGCGACCTTCGGAGCAACCGAGCAACTGACCGTAGAACTGGCGGGCACGGTCGAGATCGTTGACCGCGAAGGAAAAGTGAAACAGTGTCGGTGAAGTATTCGAATTCATGCCCGTCCCCGGTGATTGGATGCAGGGCTGGAATACTAACGTGCGTGGCCGCCCTTTATAAAGGGCGACGTGAGGGCTCGGTGTGAACCGGGCCGTTCGGTCGGCACGGCGCTGTCAGGCTGCTTCGGCCTGGGCGGGCAGGACACCTTCGAGCAAGTAGTGCAGCAGATCGCTCACCGGTCGAATTTCGTTGCCGAACGGCAGGGACTCGGCGCCCCGAAAGAAGAGGCCGTGCTTGATATCGCCTTTGAGCGCCGCCGCCAGATGGTTGTCGATGCAGAACTGTCCGGCCAGCGCGATGCCATCGCGCAAGCCGCATTGAACCAGGCAGTCCCACCACAAGGTGCAATGTCGCTGCACCTTTGCATGGGCCTGCAAAGTGGCTTCCCGGCGCAGATAGTTGCTGACGAACGGCGTTCGGACAGCGCGCGCCGGCAATCCCGCCACGCTCATGAACGTCACGATGTCCTCGGGTCTCGCGTCGGCCAGCACGCGCTTGTACTGCGGGTGCGCGTCGCCCTCTTCGGTGACGGCGAAGGGCGTGCCGACTTGCACGGCGGACGCACCCAAGGCGAACAAGGACTTCACCTTGGCATGGGTGTTGATTCCGCCGGCGGGGATGAGTGGGATGCGCTCGCGTTCGATACCCAGCGCCTTGAAGCCCTCGAAGGTTTCCTCCAGCACCCGTGCGAATTCGAACTTCGGTTCGTGCACGTCCTGCACAGTCGCGGCGCCCAGATGGCCGCCTGCATAGCCGGGATGCTCGATCACGATCGCATCGGGCAGGCGATGCTTGCGCATCCACTTCTTGATGACGAGGAGGATGCCGCGTGCATCCGAAAGGATGGGAATCAGCGCGACCCGCGGGTAATCGGCGGTCAGTTCAGGTAGGTCGAGCGGCAGGCCCGCACCCATGGTGATGGCGCCGGCACCGCTCTCGCACGCCTGTCGCACGTAGTCGGCGTATTGACTCACGGCGCGCATCACGTTCACCGAAACGAGGCCATGGCCATCGGCGAGTCGCAGCGCGGCGGTGATTTCGCGATCCAATGCCACCAGGTTGGCTTGCTCGATCTCGGCCCGCACACGCGAGCGCTGGGTCTGCTGCATCAGGTCTTCGTGATGGCGCCGCAGATCGACGCTCGCAATCGTGCCGACGGCGCCGTGGCGGGCGACCGTGCCTGCGAGCCGGTGAGCCGAGACGCCGACGCCCATGCCGCCCTGAACGATGGGAAGGAGGGATTTTCCTTGGAGGTTCAAGCGTGCAAGCATGGGTGAGCAGGCCGTCGTGGCGGAGAAAGGGCGTTCACGCGCACCATGCTAGGCGCAGCTGCCTATCGCAAGCTTGACTCACATCAAGAAGCCGGTCGAAATAGGCCGCGACGGAGCTGCCTCAGCGCGCCGAGCCGTCCCCCAGACGGGCGACCTCTTGTTCGATCCATGCAGAAACATCCGCGATCACTGCGTCGGGGCGACGACCCTGCGTCGGTATCGCCGGACCGATGCTGACCGTCACCAAGCCGGGGCGCTTGATGAACGAATTGCGCGGCCACAGGTAGCCGGCGTTATGGGCGATCGGCACGACCGGCACGCCCGCACGAACGGCGAGCCAGGCGCCACCGGTCTGGTACTTCACGTGCTTGCCCGGTGCGGTGCGCGTGCCTTCGGGATAGATGACCACGCCGAAGCCTCTTGCCAGTCGGGCCTTGCCTTGCTCCTGCACCTGCTTGAGCGCACGCATGCCGGCGCTGCGATCGATGGCGATCGGCGACATCCTCGCGAGACCCCAGCCGAAGAACGGAATCCACAACAGTTCGCGCTTGATCACCATGACATGCGGCGGAAGAATGGCCTGAAAGGCCAGGGTCTCCCATGCCGATTGGTGCTTGGAGAGAAAGACGCAGGGCGCCTGGGGCAGATGGCGCCTGCCCTCGACGCGATAGCGCACGCCACAGAGGACCGCGGCCAGCCAGACGAAAAAGCGCGCCCAGCCGGCAATGATGTGGTAGCGCGCCAGCGCTGGGAGCGGAAAGGTGAGCAGGGCGACCAGCGCGTAGGGTGGGGTGACCAGCGCCTGCACGAGTGCGAAGAGACTGGAACGGACCACCGCGCCGAAATTCGTCATCGAGCGCAAGGAAATGCCTAGCGGAAACGACGGGGCAGCGGGAATAACGCCCGATGCCCCGGGGGAGCGACGATCAGGCCTTGAAGACGACCGGTGCGAGCGTGTTCTGGTCGATGACCACTTCAACCAGGGCCGGCTTGTTGCTTGCCAGCGCCCGCTGCAACGCGCCCTTCAAATCCTCGGGCTTGTGCACCTGCTCGCCGAATGCGCCGAAGCTGCGTGCCAGCGACGCGAAGTCCGGGTTGTTGTAATCGGTCGCGAAGATGCGGCCGCCATAGTGCGCTTGCTGGAACGCGCGCTCGTTGCCCAGGCCCTGGTCGTTGAAGACCACCAGCACCACGGCGATGTTTTCGCGCATCGCCGTCTCGAACTCGGCGAAGTTGCACAGCGCGCCCATGTCGCCGGCCGCGCAGATCACCGGACGATCGGGGCGGGCGAGCTTCGCGCCCAGGCCGATCGGGAAGGCGCCACCGACCGAACCCCAATCCTCGATCGTGATGAACGTGCCCGGCTCGTAGGTGCCGTAATAGTTGCGGACATGCTTGCCGGCGTTGCCGGCATCGGTGATCACCATGCCGTTCTTCGGCAGCACTTCGCGGATGGCGTGCGCGACGAATTGCGGCTGGATGGGCATGGCGTCCGGGCGCACGATGCCATTGCGTTCGGCGTCGTACTTTTCGCGCACCTTGGTGATATCGATCCAGGCCTTCTTCAGGTTGGCCTTCGCCGCGCGCTGGGCAAGGCCCTCGATCATGCTCACGGTGGAGCCCGCGATCGAGACATCCACGGGGAACACGATGCCGATCTGGCTCGGAGCTGACGTCTGATGGATGAGCTTGGCATCCTTGCTGAAGATGCCGTACTTGAACATCGTCGAATAGAGATCCATGTGCGCGCCGACCGCGATGATGCAATCGGACTGCGGCAGCGTGGTGTTGGCGGACTCCCAGCCGTTGCGGCCGAGCGGGCCGAGGGCCAGCGGGTGCGAGGACGGGAAGGCGTCGGGCGAGTATTGCAGGCATGCGACCGGGATGCCGGTCGCCTCGGCCAATTGGGCCATAGCCGCCGTCGCCGATTCGGTCAGCAGGCCGCGGCCGACGATGAACACGGGCTTCTTCGCCTGGGCGATCAGCGCCATGGCCTTGTCGAGTTGCGCCGGATCGCACACGGGCAAGACGGTGTTGCGATAGGTGGCGGGCTCGAGAGCCTCGACGTTGGTCTGCTCGAGCAGAATCTCGCTCGAGGCTTCGATATGCGTCGGGCCGCGCGGCTCGGTCATGGCGACCCGGAAGGCCTTGCGCACGGATTCCTGCACCTTGGCGACGTTCGGAATGCTGTACGCCCACTTCGTCAGCGGGCGCATGAAGGTCACCTGATCGATGTCCTGGGTGGCATCGCGCTCACGGATTTCGCTCTCCTGCACGCCGCAGATGCTGATCACCGGCAGGTAGCCGCGCATCGCACCGCCGATGCCGGTGGCGAGATTGGTGACGCCGGGGCCTTCGGTGGCAGTCACGACGGCGGGCTTGCCCGAGGCCTTGGCGAAGCCGTAGGCCATGAACGCCGCGCCCTGCTCGTGGCGGGTGAGGATGAAGCGGATCTTCGGGGTATCGCGCAGCGCGTCGAGGATGGCCAGATTCTGCGTGCCGGGAATGCCGAACACATGGTCGATGCCTTCTCTGAGCAAGCTGTCGACGAGGGCGCGCGCGCCGGTCACACCGTCCGTGACCTTGGCCTTGGGGCCGAGTGCCATAGAAACCTCCTGTTGCCGGCTGTGTCCGGCTGGAATTGACGTATCCCGGCACGGTCGATCGCCGGGCGCTTGGGTGGGGCGAGTCTAATGCGGTTGATGGCAACTGTCCAAGGCGCGCTCGTCCGTGCTTCGCGCCGAGCGCGAATGGGTGGTGCCGCCTGCGAGCCGTGAGAGAATAGCGGGCTTCATCGAACCCACTTCCATACATTCACAGATTCGCAGCCATGACGATTTCGCAAAACGACGCCGATTTCATTCGCCATCGCGCCTTGCTCGCGCTTTCCAACAACCGCGCACCGGGATATCACTTCGCGGGGCATTTTCTCGATATGCAGTGCCCCCGGTACGATCGCGACGGTATCGTGATGGAGATGGACACCCAGCCGCACAACGCCAACCCCGACGGCACCACCAATCTGGGGGCGGTGTTCTTCATGGTCGACATGGCACTCGCCGCGGCGTGCCGGGCTTTCGTGGATCCGAGTCAGCGCACGGCGACGCTGAAGATGCACATGAACTTCCTCGACGGCGAACTGCGTGGCCGCATCCGCGCGGAGGCGCAGTCGCCCGGCTTTCTGCAGCACACGGCACTCGCCGAGGCCCACTGCACGGGGCGCCTGCTCGCCAATGGTCGCGAAGTGATGCAGATGGGCGGCACTTGGGTGGCGCCGCCCACGCCCGATGGCCGTCCCTTGCATCCCTTGCCCTGGGAGAAGTCTTACCATCCCCCCATGCTCCCGCTGTTGAGCAAGGGGGATCTCGATCCGATGGAGAAGGCCGTGCTGAGGCGGGTGGAAGCTGCGCTGCGCGAGGCTTCCGACGGGGGCTTCATGCAGCGCCTGTGGACCCCTGTGACCAAACACACCCCGAAAGGCGCGATCGGACGCTTGCCGATCGGTCTTTATGTGGGCAATCGCGTCGGCCACGTGCAGGGGGGCATCTCGATGTATGCGGCGCTGGCAACGGCGATCGCCGCCGTGCCGCATCATCCGATCGTGACGGCCGTGTCCGCCTGGTACATCGCGCCGGGTCAGGGCAAGGCGCTGACCGCCCGCTCGACCATCCTGCAGAAAGGCCGCAATGTCGCCGTCGTACGCACGGAACTCTTCGGGACGGGGTCGAAGCGCGTGCTGGAAGTCGTCTCCAATCACGCGATCGGGCGGCATTGATCGGGGAGGGCGGCGCTTGCCAGCGGTCCGAGTGCGCCGCTCGGGTCGGCGGCGCTGCAAGCCGTATTCAGTGAAGCCGGCAGGGGCGATGATGCCGACCGCCCCTTTTCCCTGCGGCGCATGCTGGCCCGGCTGCGGGCCTGGTTAGTCTGGGGAAATCCCGGCGTCCTTCACCACCTTGGACCACCGGGCCAGTTCCGCCTTGTAGTAGGCGTCGAACGCGGCGCCTAGAACGGCACGCGGTTCCACGCCCTGGTCGGCGAAGCGCTGACGCAGGTCCGGGGCGGTCAGCGCTTTGCCCACGCCGCCTTCCAGGGCCGTAAGCACTGTTTTCGGCGTCTTCGCCGGGGCGCACAGTCCATACCACACGGTGACTTCGAAGCCGGGATAGCCCGATTCGCTGAACGTGGGCACATCCGGAAGTTGCGACGAGCGTTGCTGCGAGGTGACCGCGATCGGACGCACCTTGCCTGAGCGGATATTGGTCAGTTGCGTGGGCACGTTGTTGAACTGCGTGTGCACCTGGCCGCCGATGACATCCGAGATGCCCTGGGACGATGACTTGTACGGGATGTGCTGGAGGTCGATGCGCGCCACCGACTTGAAGTATTCCATCGTCAGGTGGGGCGTGAAGCCGATGCCTGGGGTGGCATAGCGCATCTTGCCGGGATTCTGTTTCGCGTAACTCACGAACTCGGCGAGCGTCTTCACCGGCACCGAGTTGTTCACGACGAGCACATTGGGCACCGCGCCGTATTGCGCGATTCGCGAAAGGTCGCGCCAGGGATCGTAGGGCAGTTTGCGTCTGAGCGCAGGCGAGATGGCCTGCGAAGTGCCGCACTGGAGCAGGGTGTAACCGTCCGGCGTGGCTCGCACCACGGTCTCGACGGCGATGATGCCGCCGGCACCGGGCCGGTTGTCGATCACGATCTGCTGGCCCATGATCTCGCCCAACTTGCCGGCGAAGATGCGCGCCACCGTGTCCGTGGCGGCGCCCGGTGCGTTCGGCATGATCATGCGTATGGGCTTGTCCGGGTAGGCCGATGCTGCGGGTGCGCAAAAGGCGGCGAGGCAGGCAAGCGGGAGCCAGCGAAGGGATGGCGAACTGTTCATTTCGGGCTTTCGTGCAGGGGAAGTCGGTGGCTGCCTCTTGGGTTCGTGCGTGACGATCCCGTCAGTGGCGGTCGCAAGATTGAATTGGACCGCAGACGGCGAATGACGGCAAGCGCATCCGTCGTACTCAGGGCAGCCTGTCGAACCGACCGACCCGACCCAAAGAGGGTGCAAGGCCTGGACTTCGCCGAGGAATCGCAAGGCTGCTCGGGAGCGATTCGGTGCTTCCTCCTGGAGTGCAAGCACGCGCCGACACTTCCCGGGGTGAAGCGCGGAAGCGGGTCGCCCGGCGGATGTTCGCCGCATGCTTGCGTGCCGCGACCGTGGATCGGACCCCGGTCGGTGCTCGTTGTCCTGCGACTACTGGATCGGCGAGAACTTCGCCGGCATGACGATCTTGTTCTCCTGCGCCACATAAGGAATGCTGGTGCGGCCTTCCTTGGCAGCGAGGGCGGACGGCGGCCAGGCGCCGGCGTCGCGAGCCTTGTCGCGCACGGCGTTGCGCTCGTCGACCGAGGCATAGGGCCAGATGTGCAGCCATTTGTTCAAGCCACCGAGTTCGGAATAGCCGATGAAACACGGCTTGCTGAACTGCGTGCGGCCCGGCAGCGCCTTGCTCCAGTTCTCCAGCACGTTGGGCAATGCGCCCGACGCATAGGTATAGGTGCGCATCTCGAAGTACGGACCCATCTTGCCGGGGGCCGGCGGCGTGAAGAAGGGGGCGGGCATGAAGATCTCTGACCTTTGCGCGACCAGGTACTCGGCGATCTTGGGCGGCCAGTTGCCCGACTTCACGGCCTCGCTGCGGATGCGGTGGCGCTCTTCGAGATCCTTGTAGCCCCAGACATGGATGATCTGATTCAAGGGGCCGATCTCGGTGTGCCAGAACGCGAACAATTCGGAATACTTCTTGCGCGTTTCGTAGGCTTCGCCGAAGCGCTTCTCGACCTCGGCCTGCGAACCCGGCTTGATGTCGTACGTCCTGAATTCGTAGATCATGTTTCGTTCCTCTGTCGACGGGATGTGGAAATGAGCGACGCCTGAGCGGGCGGCCAGCAGCCTGCGGATCGTCGATCGATCGCTGCCCGTGACGCCGATCCAGTGTGATCGCAGCCAAACCGACGCGCCCGGGTCGGACACATCGAAAATCATTATCGCAGAGCCACGCGGCGTCGCTGTCCGTGAAGCGAAAATTTTGCGCGGAGGCCGTTCCGGGTGGGCGCTGCCGCGGGTGGGGTGACGTGACGATTTCATATCGCGTTGCAGCATCGAGGTTCGAGTTGACATGCCTGCACACGACTGCGAATCTTCCGTACATGCTGGCCCGTGCGATGCGCTCGGTGCGCAGCGGCATTCTCGATGACCCGTGACTGGAGAGTCTCATGCCTATGCTCGACGACGAAGAGCTGAGCAAGCTGCTGCCTGCCGAAACGAATGCCTTTCCCTCGCCGATCCCCACCCAGTTCGTGTCGAGCGACGAATTCATGCCGACGCCCCAAACCGAGCGCCAGAAGCAGGTGGAAGCGCGCATCAAGGCGCTGGGATCCCAACTGGCCAAGCACCAGGGGATGACGCGGCGACGCTTCTTCAAGACCGCTTCCGGGATGGCGGCGGCCTTCCTGGCGATGAACGACGTCTACGGCCCGATGTTCGGCGTCAGTCAGGCGGAGGCCGCCACGCCGGACATGGCGAATGAGCGCGCCCGCTCGCTCGCCGATCAATTCATCATGGACATGCACACGCATTTCCTGCGCGACGATACGCGCCTGGAGGGCTTCGTGCGCCAGCGCGAGGCGGTGGGCAAGCGCGGGTGGAACCCTGCGCTCGCGGGCAAGCCGCAGACGCTCGATGACCTGAAGTTCGCCAACTACTTCAAGGAAGTCTTCTTCGACAGCGACACCAAGGTGGCGCTCATTTCCGGCTCCGGCTCCGAGGACCCGCGCGACTGGTTCCTGACCAACGAGATGAAGGACGATGCCCGCTCGAAGGTGAATCGGCTTGCCGGATCGAAGCGCATGTTCTCCCATGCCATTTTCATGCCGGGCACGCCGGGCTGGATGGAGAAGGTGGAGCGCGACATCGAAGTGCTCAAGCCGGATTCGTTCAAGGGCTACACGGTAGGCGACAACACCAACAAGCATTTGTCCAAGCACCCTTGGCGTCTCGACGACGAGAAGCTGCTCTATCCGTTCTACGAGCGCATGGTGAAGGCGGGCTTGGTGAACATCTGCATCCACAAGGGGCTTTACCCGCCGTCGGTCACCAAGCGCTTCCCGGATCTGGTGCAGTACGCGGACGTGAGCGATGTGGGCAAGGCGGCCAAGGATTGGCCGCAGCTGAATTTTATCATCTACCACTCGGGGTTCCGTTTCACCGGGGGCGCTTTCCCGATCGGATGGGAACAGTTCGAGCAGACCGGACGCATCGATTGGGTGACCGATCTCGCGGAGATTCCGGCCAAGTTCGGCGTCAGGAACGTCTACGGGGATCTCGGTCAGATTTTCGCGCAGAGCACGATCGCCGAGCCGCGACTATGCGCGGCCATGATGGGGCAACTCATCAAGGGGCTAGGCGCGGATCACGTTTGCTGGGGCACCGACGCCGTCTGGACCGGCGCGCCGCAATGGCAGATCGAGGCTTTGCGTCGGCTCGAGATTCCGGACGAGATGCAGAAGCGATACGGCTTTGCGCCCATGGGGCCGGCCGACGGCCCGGTCAAGCGCGCGATCTTCGGGGACAACTCGGCGCGCTTGTACAAATACGATCGACGGGCAGATCTGGCGACCGACCGCATCGCGTTGGCCAAGGTCGACTACGAGCGCAGCGGCGAGGGCAGGACGAACCGGCGTTACGGCTACGTGGCGCCGCCGGCGGCCTAGATTCAACGGTAGGGAGCCCGCCCGGGCAGCCCTCTGGCAAGGGTGCGGGCGGCGCGAGGGGCGATGTTCGTCTGCATGTCGAGCCTGCCGCAGCGTCGATTGCGATGCGGCAGGGAGGTTCGAGTAGCCGCTGCAGCACCCATAACAACGAGGAGGATCATCATGAGGAATTGGCATGGCGTAGCACTGGCCGCAGCGATGCTGGCTGGCCCCGTGGCAGAGGTGCTGGCGCAGGCCCCCGCAGGCTTTCCGAACCGACCGGTGCGCATGATCGTGGGCTTTCCCCCGGGAGGGACCAACGACATCATTGCGCGTCTAGTCGGGCAGAAGCTCTCCGAGCAGGTGGGGCAAGCGATCGTCGTCGAGAATCGCGGCGGGGCCAATACCGCGATTGCATCCGAAGTCTTCGTGCGTTCGGCGCCCGACGGCTACACCATCATGCAGGTCGCCCCCGGACATGCCACCAATCCGTCGATGATGAAGCTGAGCTTCGACCCCATCAAGGATTTCCAATTCATCACCGTGGCGGCGGAGTCCCAGAACCTGCTCGTGCTGCACCCCTCGTTTCCACCCAGGAGCGTGAAGGAACTGATCGAGATCTCCAAGAAGCGTCCGGGCGATATCAACTACGGTTCATCGGGCATCGGGACGACCGTGCATCTTTCGGCGGAACTGTTCCAATACATGACCGGTGTCAAGTGGCTGCATATCCCCTACAAGGGGGCTGGCCCGGCCATGTTCGAGTTCTTCTCCGGCACCTTCGTTCTGTACTTCGGCAACCTTCCCAGCGTGATCCAGCATGCGCGTTCGGGCAAGCTGCGGGGAATCGCCGTGACCGGCGCCAAGCGCTCGGCCGCGGCACCGGAGATGCCGACAGTGGCGGAAAGCGGTGTGCCTGGTTTCGAGGTGACCACCTGGTACGGCTTCGCGCTGCCGGCGAAGACGCCCAAGGCGATCCTCGATTACTGGCATGGTGAAATGGTGCGTACCATCAATGCACCCGCGATGCGGGAGAGCCTTGTCAAGCAGGGCGCTGATCCGGTAGCCAATACGCCCGAGCAGGCGACGGCGCATGTCGAACGCGAGATGGCCAAGTGGAGCAAGGTGATCAAGGCTGCGGGCATCAAGGCGCAGTGACGCGCGGCACCCAATGAAGCCTCAAAGCAATGGGGCAGACGCGCACCTTGCAGTGCGCGCCTGCCCCATGTGCGCGTCGAAGGTTACTGCGGCGGGATGCCGGCGATCTGCGCGGCCTTCCGGTAACGTTCGATTTCGCGCACCAGCAGGCCATCCAATTGCTTGGGATCGAGCGGCCAAGCCTGGGCGCGCTCGTTGGCGAGGAATTTCTGCAGTTCCGGGCTCGCGACTACCTTGGCCACGGAACTGTTGATGAACGCCAAGAGGTCTGCAGGCAGTCCTGCAGGTGCGAACAAGCCCCACCAAAGTTCGTACTCATAGCCGGGTGCACCCGACTTCGCGATGGCAGGAAGATCGGGAAACAGGGGCGATGGCTCCAGGCTCGTGACGCCGAGAATGCGAACGCGATTGGCACGCATCTGCGGTCCGAGCGCCGCTGCGCTGCTGATCACGATTTCGACTTCACCGGATGCCAGCGCGGTGACGGCCGGCGCAATGCCCTTGTAGGGCACGTGTGTCATCTTGACCCCGGCTGCCGCTGCGAACAATGCCCCCGAGAAATGGTTGTTGCCGCCGCTGCCCGACGAGCCGTAGTTGAACTCGGTCTTCTTTGCCAGCGCGATCAGCTCGCGCACGTTCTTGGCCGGCACGGAGGGATGAATTGCCAGCAGCATGGGCGCGCGCGCAATCATGGCGACGGGAACGATGGCGCGGGCCGGATCGAACGCGAGCTTCGCGCGCACGGCCGCAGTGGCCGGATAGGAAGACGTATGGCCGAGCAGCGTATAACCGTCCGTGGGCGCTTTGGTGACGATCTCGGTGCCGATCATGCCGCTCGCCCCCGGGCGATTGTCGATGATCACGTTCTTGCCCCAAACGTCCGACAGGCCCTTCGCGACCGCGCGCGTGATGATGTCGATAGAACCGCCCGCGGTGTAGGGCACGATGACGCTGACGTTGCGGGTGGGATAGGACTGCGCCTGGGCTGCGCCGCCGAACATTGAACACACTGCCAAACCGAGTACCGCCGCCGAAGGCGCTCGGTGCGATCGAATGAAGCTCATGATGACTCCTGAATTAAACGTAAGGATAGGCCCGCGGCGGCAGCTCTCGCGCCTGCGCCGGGGTTGGTTGAGACAACCGAGATGCCGATTCGCTCGCCAATCACCCGGAAGAACCCGGCCGGGATTCTAAGCGCCCCGAGTGCTTCGCTCCACGGTTACGCGCACGCCGGAGCGAAAATCCGGGCGGAGTCGCTACAATCGCGCGCTGGCAAGAGGCTCAATAACGTGAGGAGGAGATGCGATGAAACGTGTCGTGGTGGTGGCTGCATTGATGCTGGCCACGGGAGTCGAGGCGCAGACTTGGCCGAGCAAGCCTGTGAGAATCTTGACGCCCTTCCCGGCGGGAGGCGGAACGGACATCGTTGCCCGTACGGTGGCGCATGCGCTCACCGAGCAGCTGGGCCAGAACGCCTTGGTAGACAATCGCGCCGGCGCCGGGGGCATCATCGGGACCGAACTCGCTGCCAAGGCGCCTGCCGACGGCTACACGCTCCTGATGGGGAGCAACGGGCCCTTGGCCATCCTACCGAATCTGCGCAGCAAGCTGCCCTACAACGTCGCACGGGATTTCACGCCGGTGGGACTCGTCTGCGTCATGCCGTACATCCAGGTGGTGCATCCGGTATTGCCGGTGAAGAACGTCAAGGAGCTGGTGGCGCTGGCCAAGGCGCGCCCCGGGCAACTCAACTACGGTTCGCCCGGCAACGGCACCACGAATCATCTGTCGATGGAACTGCTCAAGACATTAGCGGGGATCGACGTGGTCCACGTGCCTTACAAGGGGGTGGCCCCGGCCTTGGCCGATCTGATCGCGGGCCAGGTGCAGCTGATGACAGGCGACTTGAGCAGCATGCTGCCCCAGGTCAAAGCCGGGCGGTTACGGGCATTGGCGACGACGGGGCTCAAGCGTTCCGCGCTGGTGCCCGATCTGCCGACGGTCGCCGAAAGCGGCGTGCCGAACTACGAGGCAACAGGATGGTTCGGTGTCCTGGGGCCGGCCGGAATGGACAAGTCGATCGTCGATCGATTGAACGCTGCGTTGGCCAAGGGGTTGACCGACAAGGAGGTGCGCGGGCGGCTCGCTGCCTTGGGCGGGGAGATCGTCACCAGTACACCGTCGCAGCTCGCAGCGCACATTCAAGCCGAGTCGAGCAAGTGGGCGAAGATCGTGGCGATCGCCCAAGTGAAGGTGGACGGCGCGCCGTAGGGAAGTGGAGGGGGCGCGAGGCGAGCGGCACTTCGAACCGCCGTGGGTGCGATGGACGGCTGTGATGGCCGTCCGTGGCACCCATTGTGGGCTCAGCCCACTTCGCGCATCTGGAAATCGGCTTTCGTGGTCGCGCAATCGGGGCAGATCCAATCGTTCGGGATGTCTTCCCAGCGCGTACCCGGCGCGATGCCTTCCTCGGGCATACCCTTGGCTTCGTCGTAAGCGAAAGCGCACAGCTCGCATTGCCAGACCCGATACTGGGGCGAATCGGCTTTCGCGATCATGGCTTTCGGCGCTTCGCTGGTTCGGGGAAAGTTGAGGATGAGCGCCTCGGCACCTTCAGGGCCGGCTTGCATCGAGAATGCCTCTTCGTCCGGCTTGACGAAGATGATCGTCAGCCCGGCATGCGGCTTGCCTTCGTGGATGAGGCTGCCCCGGGTGACGATGATGTACTGGCCGTTGGTATTCGCGACCTCGGGCGCTCGGGCGGCGACGTTCGGCTGCAGCGTCATTGCATAGGCGCCCAGTCCGCGGTCGTCCTTGATGTTCTCGAACGCACGCAGCGTCACTGCCCCCGCGTGTTGGAATTGCGGCGCTTCGGTCATCTGCCAAGGCTTGCGGTTGGGAACCGCCGCGAGCTGTTCGCGCTTGTCGGGGATGTATTGCGCGCCCGGATCCCAGCGGGATCGCAGGGTGAGGAAGCCCAGCCCCTCTTCGGCGAAAAGGATGGGTCCGTAAGGCGTGTGCGCGCGCGTGAAATGCACGGCATACATGGACAGCGGGTGGCGTCCCAGCGTGCCGCCGCCCTTGACGATGACCTGGAACTGGTCGACTTGATGGTAATGAGGGCGGATGACCCGCTCCTTGGTGCCCTCGACGAGGAAGGCGACCGGGGAATCCTTGACGCCTTCTGGCGGCGTGAGGAAACTGGTGCGCCAGAGGCGTCCACCATTCGGAAGCTCGCGCTCCTGCCGGTTCACTTTCACGTCATCGAATGCAGCAATGTATGCCATACGGCCTCCGCGGGGAGTAAGTGTGATCAACGGGCGCAACGAAGCCGATTGTATCCCTCGGGGGCGCGTAAACTGAAGCGGCGGAAAATGGCAGTTTACCGTCTCAGGGGTCGAAAGGAGTCCATCATGCGGCATTGTTTACGGCTTGTACTGTCTGCTCTCGTTGTCGCCGCCAGTTGTCTGATCGGGCCCGCGGCGTCATGGTCCGCAGAGAGCGCGGAGCAGACGCCTGCTCGCGTTCGCATCGCCAGCGTCGAGGTTGCGGTCAGCGCGGCCGGGCCGGTGGTGCTGCTCAAGGCGCAGGACAGAGCGATCCCCGTCTTCGTCGATCCCACGGTTGCCGAATCGATCCATGCGGTTCTGAGCAAGCGCAGTTTGCCCCGGCCCTTGTCGCACGATCTCATGCGCTCGATCCTGCAATCCTATGGCGGCAGGGTGACCGAGGTGATGGTGACCTTGCAGGGGACGACCTATCACGGCGCATTGAGCATCGATCTGGGGGGCGACATCAAGGTCTTCGACAGCCGTTCATCGGATGCCATTGCCATGGCACTGCATTTCTCCGCGCCGATCTTCGTCAGTCGGGAACTGCTGGAAAAGGCCGGGCAGGCGCTTGCGGAACCGCCGGGATCCCGGCGGCTGTGACTCTTCCTGGTCCGAAGTCATGACTTTCTAGTCGAAGTCCCAACATTCTCGGACACTGCGCTTGATCGAGATCAAACTGCCAATGCGGCAGCGTAGAAATTCACTCTGCGCGGATTTATCCTTTTTACAAGGCGCTTCGAGCGATCGCAACGGCAGGACAAAGCGAACGACAGGTAAGCGCAGAATGGGTGTCATCGGAAGGATGAATCGTGAAACTCTCGAAACCTGTGGTCGCGTTTGCAGCGGCGATGACGATGTTTGCGTCCACCGCGGAAGTCTATTCCGCCGAGCCCTTCTGGGTCTATGACGGCACGACGTCCGTGTGGACTTTTTGGAGCGATGGAACGATCACCAACGAAAGTCAGCCCTATTTTGGATACACCGCCCCCGTGGGCGCGGATGCCGTCGCCGGTTTCTCGGACGCGCATGCAAAGTCGCTGCCGACAGGCCTGTCGGCCGAGGTCTTCGCCGTCGCAACGGCAGGTCAACATGGAGCCGGTGGCGATGCAAGGGCCAACAACACCTATGTCATGGACCCCGGCCGATACACGGTGAGTTTCGACTACGTGGTCGGCCCCCAATCACCCACCGATCCCTTGGCCAAATCCTGGGCTGAGCTAGGGTTCGAATACGAGACGACCGATTACACGATCTCGGCGTCGGGGTCGGGGCATTTCTCGTCCACGATGCAATTGCCGGGCTGGATCGCGTTCTTCGCGTTAACGGGTGCCTCGGCTGCAGATGGTACGGCGCAGACCCATGCGTCGCTGTCGAACATCAGCGTGACGCCGATCCCTGAACCCGCCACCTCGCTGCTGTTCCTCGTCGGCGGGGCGATCGTGGCTGTGGCTCGCCGTCGATCGATCCAGCAGTCGGAGAACTGAAAGCGTACGACACGGTCGATCGGCCGTGCCGGGCAAAATCCCGTTTGGCGCTGCGACAGCGCAGGGGCTATGGTGTCGTGAGATTCGGGCTGCGGCATCGGCGACCCGAGACGACATGATGTCCCGCGCGTTCACGTGAGCAGTCGAGGGCAACGGCGGAAGCCGCGAAGGCAGGCTCGATGAAGGAACGGGGCGATCCGTATGATTGTCTGTTCCGTGCGGATTGCGCATAGCCCCCACCGTGCCGGTCCATGTCGGCCTGCCTGCTAACTGCGCCGCATCTCGGCAATCGACTTCACCAATTGCCCGTCCGCATGGCGCAATGGCCGCGTGACCGCGTGCGTGTTGCCGAACGTCGGGATGTAGGCGGAATGCTTGCCCGCCCCGCCCATGACGACGACCAGGAAGTCCTCGGCTCGCTGCACCATGGAGACCATCGTATCGAGGGAGGCATTCGCGTACTTGTCGGCGAGCTTGCTGCGGAAACGCCGGGCGATGTTCTCCTTCGAAAACTTGCCGAGCGGCACGCGACCGTGCTCGAACAGGAACTCCTTGACCGCTTGTTTGGAGAAGCCGTCGCCGGCGATCGTGGCGGCGTGCTCCGGGCACAACAGCACGACCGGCTCGGAGGCGTAGTAGGTGTTGTTCGCGCCGGTGATGGCGATGGTGCCGGCGATGGTCGTGAGGATCCCCACTGCCGTGTGGCTTTCGTGATCGTTGACGTTGTGCGGCGGTTCGGCGGCGACCACCGTGACCGTGCTGGCATGCGCCGGAAAGCCCTTCTCGACGTGCAGCGGGTTCCAGGGGTTGCCCGCTTCGTTCTCGGGGGCACAGTAGGAGAACTTGGTCGGGTCGCCGTAGGTCGACATGTCCCCGATGCCGGGGATGGCGCCGCCGATGTTCACCAGCGCGAGGCGCACGGCGCGACCGATCGTCGCATTGGCGCGATTTCCGGCGCCCAGCGCGCTGTGACCGCTGTTCATGCCCAGCTCCTGTGCGACGGGGCCGTTGACGATGATCAGCGGCGCGCAGGGGTGCGTGGTCGCCTGGATGCCATAGAGGTTGAACGGCTCTTCGGCCATGGCTTCGACGGCGAGCATCACCAAGGGAAAGTACTCGGGCTTGCAACCGGCCATGACCGCGTTGGCGGCCAGCCGCAGGGGTGTGGCTGCGCCATAGCGGGGCGGAATCATGACGATCGGCTCGTCGTAGGGACGATCGCAGTACTGCAGCATGCGCTCGACGCGTTCGGCAGTCGGCAGCACGACCGGCAAGCCGTCGCTCCATCCGCGCTCCATGCAGTAGTCGAAGGCGGCTTCCGAGTCGTCGTTCGCCTCGAATCCGACGCCGGGATTCGCCAGCAGTTTGTCGATGCCGTTCATTTCATCAGCTCCGAGAGCAGTTTCTCCAGTTGTGGCCAGGCCACGTGAGCGCGGCCTTCGACTTGCTCGACACTGATGCCGCCCAGCGGATGAGGGATCATGATGATCGGCAGATCGGGCACGCCGAAGGTTTTCGCCTGTGCCTGAGCAAGCTTCAGGAAGGGTTCGGAGCAAAGCACGGCCGTGCGGACGCCGCGTTTTCTCAAGGTCGCCATGTCGTGGACACTCCACGACGTGCAGGACCCTCAATCGGCCATCGCGCTCAAGACGAAATCCGCCTCGCGCGCGAGATCGTCGATGACGCCAGCTTCGGCCGGACGAGAGGCCGCGGGCTTGCGCCGCGCGATCACATGCTCGACGGGAAGTGCATCCCGAGCGGTATCGAGCAGAAACTGCAGCAGGTGATCGGCGTTCGACTTGCTGTTGTCCAGGATGCCGAAGCGTATGCCCGAGGACGAGCCACGCTGCTGCAGTGCGATGGATTCTGCTGCCGCTACCGGGGCCTCCGGCGTTACACAGAGCTTGAGCGTCATGATGCGGGTTCTCCTCGTGCCAACGTGAGCTTCGATGATTGCGCGGGCGGGCGCCGTCGGGGTGTGCCACACCCCATGCAGGCAACTCGCTGCCGCGCCTTGCACGGCTCTTCGAGTGGCCGGGCGCCGCCGCATCGCGGTCGCGCCTCCGGATCCGTCATGCTACGATCTTTGCGCCGATTGTACCGTGGCGATGCGGCCCATGCGCTTTCTGCATCCGGAACCCTATGTTCGCATCCGCGTGCATCGGACGCGCCGCCCGTGTCGTGCTTGTACGCCCTTGTCCACCAGAGGAACGAATCCATGACTGTCCGCTGCAAAGCTGCCGTCCTGCGTGCCATCGGGGCGCCCCGTCCTTGGGCGCAGTCCAAGCCTTTGTCGATCGAGGAGATCGAGCTTGCCCCGCCGCGCTCGGTCGAGGTGCTGGTGCGCATCGGCGGCGCAGGCCTTTGTCATTCCGATCTGTCGGTCATCAACGGCGACAGGGCGCGTCCGGTGCCCATCGCGCTGGGGCACGAGGGGGCCGGGGAGGTGGTCGAGGTCGGTTCGGCGATCGACGATATCCGTCCTGGCGATCACGTCGTGTTCCAGTTCTCGGCGGCGTGCGGGCGGTGCCGGCGTTGCGTGGAGGGCAGGCCGCAGGTCTGCGAACGGGCGCGCATCGCCAAAGCCGATAGCGGTTTGATGGCCGGTGGCAGCCGCATCACCTCGATCAATGGCGAGCGCATAGGCCACCATTCGGGCATTTCCTGCATGTCCGAGTACGTGGTCGTCGATCGGGGCAGTGTGGTCGTGATCGACAAGAGCATGCCTTTGGAGAAGGCCGCGCTATTCGGCTGTGCGGTCATGACCGGCGTGGGGGCCGTCGTGAACACGGCCAGGATACGCGCGGGGGATACGGTGGCCGTGGTCGGCCTGGGAGGGGTCGGATTGAATGGCGTGCTGGGTGCGAGGCTCGCCGGTGCGCAGACGATCGTGGCCATCGACCGCGAACCCGCCAAGCTGAAAATCGCCATGGAGGTCGGTGCCACGCATGCGATCGACGCACGCGACAGTCGTTGCATCGAACAGGTGCGCGACCTGACCTCAGGCGGCGTGGATTACGCGTTCGAACTCGGCGGCGCCATCGAGGCGATGAAGATCGCCTACGGCGTCGTGCAGTACGGGGGCACGGTCGTGGTCGCGGGGTTGCCGCCGCTGGCGGCGACGTTCGACCTGAACCAGTGCGATCTCGTCGGTCAGGAGAAAACGATACGCGGCAGCTACATGGGCTCGTGCGCGCCGGTACGCGACATTCCGCGCTTCATTCGCCTGTATCAGGAGGGGCGCTTGCCGATCGACCGGTTGATCGACGGCTACATCGGCTTCGATGCGCTCAACGAAGGCTTCGACAAGCTGCAGGACGTCAAGGTCGTGCGTCAGATCCTGGCCCCACAGGCTGCTTGATCAGGCTGGGCGTTCTCAGCGCGGCGGCGGCTGGGTGTTGCGCCGGATCTCGATCCGGGGCTGTTCTATCGTGATTTCCTTGGATCGGGTCAAGCCGATGGCGAGCCGATATTCGCCCGCTTGCGGCACGTTCACGAAGAACAGCGTCTGCGCGAATGCGCCGCCCTGGGGATGGTCGTTCGTGCCGGCATTGTTTATGTTGAAGCTGGCGCTCGCCACGGTCGCGGCATCGAAGCTGAGCGTCGCCTGATAGGCATTCCAGCGTCCGCCTTCGTTCGCGTCGGCGATCGTCTCGCCGTGGAAGTTCAATGCAATCGGGTTCATCTCCGGCGTGAGCTGGAGCGTGATTGCCTCGAAACTGCCGTCTTCGGCTTGCGTGAGCGGGTGGGTCTGCTCCTGTGTTCCCGTGAACAGGCCTTCGCAAGCGGAGAGGAACAACAAGGCTGCGGCAACGAGCAGAGATCTGGCTGCGAACATCGGCGGATTACTCCTGGGATTGTGTGCAATCGGGAACGGGCAAGCATAGCGGCAATCGGCGCCGGCGCTACCCGCGTCGGCTCCGATCAGCACGCGGTGCGCCTGAAGCTTTGCGCGCCAAGCGCGGCGCCGCCCTGGAAGCTGCTCCGAAGCGTTCAGCGTGCGGGCCAGCCCGGCAGCGCCTTGCAGCGGTCGAGCCAGGCGCGCACGGCCGGATAAGGCTCCAGCGAGGTGTTGCCTTCGGGCGCGCTTTCCGTATACGGGTAGCATGCGACATCGGCAATGGTGGGATGCGCGGCGGCCAGCCAATCGTGGCTCTGTAACCGCGTCTCCAGGGTGGTCAGCGCGATATTGGCGAGCGTTTGACACTGTTCGGGCGTGCCGGCCGTCCAGCGACCTTGCACCACGCCGCGGCGCCCGTATTGCAGGCCGAACTGAATCTCGGAGGCCGACAGCGCCAGCCACTGCGCGACGCGAGCCAGCGTCGCCGGATCGTTCGGCAGCCACTGTTCGCCGCCGTGCTTGCGCGCGATGTAGGTCAGGCACGCGGCCGAGTCCCACAGCACGACGCCATCGTCCTCGAGCACCGGCACTTCCCCGCGCGGATTGAGCTTAAGGTAGGACGGCTGCTTGTGCTCCAGCTTTTGCTTGGAGATATCGAGGTTGACGATCTCACAAGGCGTCTTGAGCAGCGAAAGCAGGATCTTGACCTTGTACGAGTTGCCCGACACGGTGGCGAGATAGACCTTCATTCCGACTCCTTCGAAAAGTGCCGATTATCGGCGCTGGCGGGCGCGAGGGGAATCTCGGGCCTGCTCGGCGTGGGCTTCGCAGGGATCCGGGACTGCGATTTGCGGCAGAGAGCCCAACATTGCGCAATTCGAGGAGAACGATCGTGTACATCGCCCGCTTTTCCTATGCCGTCGCGCCGGTCGACCGTCAGCGCGCCATGGATCTCATCCAACGCGAGGTCGACGCGGCGAGCAGCAATAAGTTGAGGGCCCGCCTGCTCGTGCCATTGACCCGGGGGCCGGGCGGCCCAGCGCTTCAGTTCGAAGTCGAATTGCCCGATCTCGATACCTTCGAGCAGTTTCGCGAGCGCGGCATGGGCTCGGACGAGCAGACCAGCGACTGGATGCATGCGTTCAGCGAGATTCTCATCTGTCCGCCGGAGGTGGAACTGCTGCGGGTGGAGAACGGTCCGCCCGCGGTGCCGTAAAGCGGATTGCGGCCGCTCGCGAGCGCAGGTATGGGTGTTGCGGTATGTCGATACCATGAAACGGAGGGCATCGAGATGCGGACATCATTCATGACGGTCATCGTGGGCGCCGCGCTGTTGCTGGGCGGCTGTGCTACCTGGGACGGGATGGAGCGTTCCGAACGAGGCTTGGCGGTGGGGGCGACCGGCGGTGCTGTCGTCGTCGGCGTGCTGGGCGGCCCGCTGGGCGCGGCGATCGGTGCCGGCATCGGCGGATATGCCGGACATCACGAAGGCATCGATTGAGGGGTGGCACGCAACGACGACACGTTGCCGAACGATGGGCAGCGCGTCGCCGTTACCTCGCGAGTCGCCTGGGCGTTCTCGACGGGGATCCGACTGAGCCTTTCGCAGCGAACAATGCGGCATCGTCAGTCAGGGCTCGCATCCCGATGAGGAAGGCCGCAGCGTTCCACGACTGGCCTGTCATGCCGGCGCGAGCGTACGTCTGGCCGTGAAGCCATTCGTTGAATGCCCAGTTCCCGAGTTGATTGGCTGCGGCCACCTTCACGAGTTCGTCGCGCGCGAGCTCGTGCATCCCGCATGCCGCCAGCGCCGCCACCCAGAATCCCCCAACGAAGGGCCAGACCCCCCCGTTGTGGTACTGCCAGGGAAGATTCTGCTTGTGCCGCATCATGTAGGGTCGCCAGAGAAAGCTGTCCTCGGGCACTGGATCGCAGGTCACTCGCACGGGATAGGGCGTGTTGACCTGCGCGCGTTCGAGGGCACGCACGACGCGTCGCGCCTGAGGTGCATCGGCCAACCCGCAGAGGATTGCGAGCACATTGCCGAAGGCATCGCCCTCATCGCCGAAGAAGGCGAAATTGACGAAGCTCAGATACAGTCCGCGGTTGCGCGCGCGGCTGCGCGCATAGTCGGCGAGCAGCTGGGCTCGGCGATACGTCACCAGGGAATCGCCGAAGGGATTGAACAGGTGATTGGCGTTGCTCCAGGTTTCCGCCGCTTGCGGCAGCCGGTAGAGCATCTTGACGAAGTGCCAGAGCGCGTTGCTGTAGAGCACGAAACCCGAGCGCGGCATGATGTCGGCCCAGTCGCTGGCCTCGTTTTGCTGCAGCAAACGGAAAGTCTGATGCTCCTGGCATTGTAGCCAGAAGATTGCGCGGCGGATGCGCGAGGCAAGCCGGCGCCGCAGTTTCCGGGAGCCATCGATCCGGTCGAGCAGGGCGATGGCGATGAGCCACCAGAGCGTCGCATCGATGCAGCCGAGATACCAGAAATCGGCTTCCGACTTGTGCACATCGACGAATTTCGGAATCTGGCCGTTCGTCGCTTGATGGTCGCCCAGGGTGAGCAGGCCTGTTTCGGCTTCGTGTTCGAGTCGCGCGTTGCCGGAGAGTGCCATGCCGATCGCGCAGACCGCGGCGTCCCGCCCGAAGATGGCGGTATAGCCGCGGGCGGCCGCCTTCTTGCTGGGGGAGGCCGCCTGCATGCCCTGGGGTGTGAGATTGCGCAGCAGCAAGTCGATCGATCGACGACGGCACTCGTCGATCAGGCCCGCGCTCGTTCCGGGGCTCTTGGCCATCCGCTGTGACGACGCTCCGAGGTGGCCGGGCGTCAAGCCGCGGGGGTCTGTTTCACGGCTTTCTCGAGCAGTTCGAGCGCGGCCGCAGCGAAGGCCCACATGTTCAGTTCCCGATTGCCGCTGCGCGTCTCGATCGTCACGGAGAGTTCCACTGGCCCCGCGATCGCAATGCAGGCATGTCCGGCGTCGTAGCCGTAACGATTGCCCGTCGGTCCGGCCGCGCCTGTTTCGCCGATGCCCCAGGTCGTGTTCAGGGTTTGCCGCGCGGAGCGGGCAAGTACCCTTGCAAAGGCTTCGCTGCTGGGAGGTACGTCGGCGAACTGTGCAAGGCCCCCGGACAGGAGGGCTTCGCGCGACTCTCGTGTATACGTCACGACGCCGCCCCGGAAATAGGAAGAGGCGCCCGGCACCGCCAGCAGGCAGGCGCTGATCAAGCCGCCGGCGGAGGATTCCGCAACGGCGAGCGTCTGCTTGCGCGCCTTCAACAGTTCACCAACGGCTTGGCCGAGGCTCGTGAGTTCGTTCATGCGATCTCCTGGTCGGTGCAGCCCGGATGGGGCATCGGGCGCAGCATAGCGCATTCACGAGAGCGCACGCGCCTCGTCTTGCGCCGGCAATTGCGTTGCGCGCTTCTCCTTGCCGGTATACACGGTCAGATGCGGGAACGGTATCTCGATGCCCGCCTCGTCAAAGGCCTTCTTCAGACGCCGCAGGTACTCGCGTCGTACGCCCCATTGTTCCAGCGGCGCGGTTTTGAAGCGGCCGCGCAGGACCACGGCGGAATCGGCCCATCGCTCCACCCCGGCGATCTCGAAATCGCCCAGCAGCTTGGGCGCGAACGCAGGGTCTGCCCGCAGATCGGCGCCCACCTGGCGCATGACATCGAATGCCGCATCGATGTCCTCGCCATAGCCGATGCCGATGTCCACTACCGCCTGGGCGAAGCCGCGACTCTTGTTGGTCACGGTGGTGATGAGGCTGTTGGGGATGTAATGCACGTTGCCCTCGTAGTCTCGCAACCGCACGAAGCGCAAGGTGACCTCCTCCACCAGCCCGCCGCGGTCGGCGATTTCGACCACGTCGCCTTGCCGGATCTGGTTTTCGAGGAGGATGAAGAAGCCCGTGAAGTAGTCCTTCACGAGGCTTTGTGCGCCGAAGCCCACTGCGATGCCGACGACGCCGGCCGCACCGAGAATGGGCGCGACCGAGATGCCCAGTTCGGCCAGGATCAGCAAGCCGGCGATCAGCGTGAGAAACACGTTGGCAAGGTAGCGGATGACCCGGCCCAAGGTCGTCGCACGCTTCGCCGATTCGGGATCGGAGATGCGTGCGCCGATGCGTTCGCGAAACAACCGAATGAGGCGATGCATGACCGCGGCGCCTACCCATACGGCGCACAGAATCACCACGATGCGAAGCGCAACCAAAGCTGGGCCGTCGAACATGTGGAATGTCGCAAGTAGCTCGTTCAAGATGGACTCCGAATCGACGCGAGGGGCCTCGCCTTTTCAAATACCGTAATGCAATATTGCCCCGGGAAAATACTGGAACACGCGCGCGAGGTCGAGCTTGGAATCGGCGGCCTGGAATTGCTTGCCGGTGATGGCGTCGGTGAGCACGGTTCCGGGCGCCAGCAGACTCGTATCGAGGCTCGTATCCTGCCATGCGTCATTGCCGAGGGGCGCGGTGCCCGGGTCGAGCCCGATGGATGCATAGAGGCGCGGCGCCGCAACCAGCAGGCCTCGTCCCTGGTATTGCCTGGCATACGCGACGACGTGCTTGTCCTTGCTGCCTGAGGATTTCACCGGCGTGTAATCGCCGTGCGCGAAGAGATCGGGATCACGGCGCCGCAAATCGAGCGCGCGCAATACGATCCACATCTTTGCCCGACCATCGCGGATCGAGGTCAGGAGCTGGCTTACGGCATCGCAAACATACTGCGGAGAGCGATCGAGCAATCCCCGCAACGACGCCAGCATCTGACGTCGATGCTCGTAGTCGACCGGCCGGCGGTTGTCAGGGTCGACGAGACTGTAATCGAGCGTCTCGTTGCCCTGGAAGATGTCGGGCACGCCGGGCGAGGTGAGCTTGATGAGCGTCATCGACAGACTGTTCAACGCGCCGTACCAGACGAACATGGGGACTTGAGCGGCGAGGTCGTCCAAAAACAGATTGCCGCCGCTTCTGCGCAACAATCCGCGCACGAATTCGGTCACCGCCGCTTCGTATTTCTCGTTGATGTTGTGCCAGCTGGTCTTGCACTTCGCTTCCCGCGCGGCCTTGATCATGTACGCTTCGATGCGGTCGCGATAATTCGCCAACCACGCCTCGTTGGGCGCCAGGCAAGGGAAGCTGCCGATCAGCGTCTGGTAGAGCAGATATTCGTCGTTGCGCGTGGGTGCGGTCTCGCCGTCGACGGTGCGCTTGTGCTGGCGATTGAGCCGGCTCCAGCGGCGCACCAGCAGGCGCCATGCGGCGGGCACTTCCGAGATGACGTCGATGCGTGCGCGGACGTCTTCGGAGCGCTTGTTGTCGTGCGTGGAGGTCGCCAGCATCGTGTGCGGCCATTTGGTCGCGCGGTCGTGGCTCGCGCCGTGGAAGGCAGACAGGCTCATGCCGAATTGATCCGGGTCGCCGCCGACGTCATTGAGCGAAACCAGCCGGTTGAAAACGTAGAAGGCGGTGTCCTCGATGCCTTTGGCGGCCACCGGCGCGGTCAGCTGCTGAAAGCGCATGGCGATCGAGCGGCTTTCGGACTTGAACGATGCCGTGGCGTGCGGCGGCGGCTGCAGCAACAGCACACTGCGCAGGTAGTCGAATACGCTCGCGTCGGCGCCGCGCGCCTGCGAGCGGGCGCGACCGATCGCCCATTGCAGGTAGCGGCGGTCCTGCTTGGACATGGTCTGCGCGATGTAGGTGCGGTACACCGGAAACGAGCCGATGATTTCGGCCAGCGCTCGCTGTAGGGTATTGAACGTGTAGTCGCGCGTGCGGCGATCGGTGCGCGCGAGGCGCAGCAGGCGCCGCGTCAGAACGGCCAGCTCGCCGGCAAGTGCGCTGGTGAGCACGATGCGCTTGCCCCGATAGCTGGCCTCGGCGAAGGACATCGCTTCGGCACCGACGAAGGCCTTCCAGGCGCGCTCGACGCGGGTGCGGGCTGCGGTGTCGACGAACAGTCCGTTCACGACGTTGGCGAAACGGTAACCGGTGGTGCCGTGAACCGGCCAGGATTCAGGCACGCGTTCGTGAGGGGCGACGATCTTTTCCACCACGACGTACAACGGACGCGCAGCGGCATCGGGCGGCGGCCCCGTCGCATTGCTGAAGGCGAGCTGAATGTAGCGCTCCTGCAGACGCCGGAAATAGCGGGCGGGCTCGAACAAGCCGTCGGGATGGTCGATGCGGATGCCATCAACGCTGCCTTGCGCCGCCAGTTCCAGCACGAACCGGTGCGTGGCTTCGAAAGCAGCGTCGTTCTCCATGCGCAGCGCCGCCAGATCGTTGATGTCGAAGAAGCGCCGGTAGTTGATGTCGTCGCCGGCGACGCGCCAGTAGGCCAGGCGGTAGGCTTGCGCATCGAGCAGTTCGTGCAGTGCCTGAAACGCGTCGGCATCGTTGCTCGGCGAATTGAACTGGCGCACCGCGCGCTCGATGGCTTCGCCGAGGATCGGATAGTTGGCGGCCATGCGCATCAAGCGGCGTTTGTGCACCTCCTTGTCGCGGCTGCGTTCGGCGACCGCTTCGGCACTGGTCGCATCCCTGGGGGGTAGATGATGCAGCGAGGCGATCAGGCTTTCGAGCCCGGCTTGCGCATCGGCGGGCAGGTCGCCGGGCGCGAGGCTGCGTACCGCGCGGTCGAGAATGCTCGGATACTCGCGCGGGTCGATCGGGAAGCGATGCTCGTAGTAGAAGACCGCGAATGATCCGGCGGCCGGTTCGAACTCGAGCTTGAATTCGCCTCGTTCCAGCACCGCGCCGTAATGATCGCCCAGCACGGGCAGCACGATGCGGTTGGCGAACTCCGGATCGATGGGGCGCCAGTCGACGTCGAAGTAATCGGCGTAAGCGGATGCCGGACCGTTCTCGAGCAGGTCCATCCACCAGGCATTGTCACGACCCATGACACCCATGTGGTTGGGCACCATGTCGAGGATCTGACCCATGCCGTGGCGTCGCAGCTCGGCGACGAACTGATCGAAGTCGTCGCGGTTGCCGATCTCCGGATTCAGGGCGCCGTGGTCGATGATGTCGTAACCGTGCAAGCTGCCCGGTCGGGCGCGCAGATAGGGCGAGCAATACACGTGGCTGACGCCCATGGCGGCCAGATAGGGTATCAGCGCCGTCGCGTGCTGGAAGGTGAAGCCGCTGTGCAACTGCAGCCGATAGGTACAGCGAGGAATGATGGCCTGCGCCGCCGGCGGTTGTGCCCGGGTCTCGCTCGTGGCTCGAGGGCGCGTGTGAGCCAGCGCTTGCGTCATTCGGATGAAGCGCTCGTCGTCGGGGAAGCGTTCCAGATCGAGCGGCAGCTTGCGGCGCCAGTTCGGGTGCTGGTCCGTCGTGCCGGGGAGATTGGCTTGATCGCCCGCCCCGGTGACGTCTTCGAGCTGCGCGACCATAACTTTGGAGGGCGTGGCGGCGAGATAGGTATGGATGCCGCAACTCAGGTTGGCAGTCAGGGCAGGGACGCTGACCGGGTCGGGTGGCGTTCCGGCGGGCAGCATCCCCTGATGCTCGAGGGCGATCAGCAGGCGGGCACGATCCTGAGCGCGGTTGACGATCTGGGCGTCGCGCATCGCCTCGCTGGGAAAGAGGCCGAGTTGCGTGCGCAGCGCCAGATCGCGCCCTTCCCACCAACCCACTAGTGTGGGCAGGTCATGCGTCGAGGCGGCCACGATAGCCTGCACGGGGTAATCGGCCGGCGGCTTGAATTCGCCGCCATTCTGGCGCTCGAAATACAGCAGCCGGTAAGAAAGCACGCCGGCATCGGACAAGGCGTGGCGCACTTCGTCGGGCACCGTGCCGAGATCCTCGCCGATCACCAGACAGCGGTTGCGCTGGCTCTCGAGAGCGAGCAAGCCGAGCATGTCCTCGAAGGGATAGCTGACATAGAGCCCTTCGGTCGCCTTGCTGCCCGGCGGCACCCAGAACAGGCGCATGATCCCCATCACGTGATCGATGCGCAGCGCGCCCGAATGGCGCATGTTGGCGCGCAGAGTGTCGATGAACGTGGCGTATGCGGTGTCGCGCAAGCGTCTCGGGATGATCGGGGGCAGCCCCCAGTCCTGGCCATGGAGATTGAACTCGTCGGGCGGCGCGCCGACGCTCGCCTTCAGCGCGTAGATGGCCTGGTTGCCCCAGGCCTCTGCGCCGCCGCCGTCTATGGAGACCGCGAGATCTTCGTAAATGCCCACGCCGAGGCCCAGTTCGAACGAGCGGCGTGCCGCGCCGCCGTACTGTGCATCGGCTTGCCATTGCAGATACTCGAAGAATTCCACGCGGTCCAGGCGTTCCTCGGCGAACGCCTGGACCGATGCCGATTCGGGGTTGCGCAGCGCTTCCTCCCAAGCGGGCCAGCCCCAGATACTGGCGTCGAGGCGAGAGAGGTGCTCCTGCAGCGCGTCGAACAGCGCATGGCGTCGCAACGCCATGCCGCCGGCCGCCTGGAAGGCCCGAAATTCACGCGTGCGGTCGGTTGCCGTGCCCGCGTCGAGGTGGTGTGCGCGAAAGTGCGCATAGAGCATCTCGAGCACGGTTCGCTTGGCCGCGGCGACACCGGGGTAATCTACGAGCTCCGTCTCGCGCAGCGCACGCAGTCGGGTCTGGAAGGCGGCGCTGCGCACCAGGCCGCGGGCCTCTTCGCATTCGTGGAAATCGGCGCAGGCCTCGACGTCGATGTAGATCCAGTTCTTGAACAGCCGGCTCGACGGACTGTACGGACTGGCGTGCGCCGGGTTGTGGGGATACAACGCATGCAGGGGATTGACGCCTACGATGCCCCCGCCGCGGCTGCCCCATTGCTGCACGAGCGTCGTCAGATCGGAGAAGTCGCCGATGCCCCAGTTGCGTTCGGAGCGCACGCTGTACAACTGTGCGGCGACGCCCCACACGCGGCCCTCGCCTTGCATCGCGTGGGGCCAATAGCAGCGCGCGGGAACGACGCAGAACAGTGTCTCGGCGAGTGGCTTGTCGTCGAGGGACACGCTCAGGCGATGGTAGCCCAGGGGCAGGGACAGTTCGAGTCGCAACGCGCGGGTGATGAAGGCGGAATCATCGATCGTGCCGCGTTCGCCCTGCGCCAGCGCATGCAGCCGGACTTGCCCGTCGTGCTGGGCGCCGCTCTCTTCGCGCAGCTGCCAGCGCAGTTCGCCATCGGACAGCTCGGCCGGCAGCTTGAGCGCCACCGTCCACGGCGCGGCGTGCTCCCGAACGACCAGCGCGGCCGGCAGCACGCGAGACCATTCGGCGAGCGCGCAGGCGCGCAGCGATGCCTCCACGGCGGCGTCGTCGCCGGCCGGGACCCCCATCGCTTCCAAAATGCCTCGCAATGCGCTTTCGGACGCTTGGTGCAGCTGACCCCAGATATCGTGATATTCGAGGATGATGCCGTTGGTACGTGCCAGTTCGAGCAGGCTCGGGTTCATTTGAATTGTTGTGTCTCCAACGTGTACAAGACGGAAAATGGTCCCAGACGCGTGAAGCCCGCGTCGTCGACGACGATCGCCTCGGATTCGAACAGCGCCTGGCCACGCGGGCACTGCAGGCGCGCGCTCGGGATGTCGCCGAAATTGGCCCGCAGATGCAGTCGCGCATGCTCGCCTAACGTCCAGTCTACCGCCAGCAGCCGCTCGTCATCCACCGTGAAGGCGCCGCTCGGCGTCGGCTGCGCCAGCAGCGGCATGAGGTATTGATGGCGCAGCAGCAGGCAGTGCTTGTACAGATCGGCCCAGTCGGCGTTCTTCTCGGCTTCATCCCAGCGCAGCTTCGATCGCAGAAAGGTCTCGGGGGCGGAGGGATCGGCGATGGCATCGCGCAACTGCGGCGAGGAGAAGCGCTCGAAGCGCGCGAACTCTTCCCGCCGCCCCTTGGCAACGGCAGCCGAAAGCTCGGGGCCGAAGTCGCAGAAATAGAGAAAGGGCGTGGAGGCATTGAATTCCTCGCCCATGAAGAGCATCGGCGGCGAGGGCGCGAGCAGCCAGCAGGCGATGGCGGCCCGCAGTTTGGATTCGGCGGCCAGGTGGCCGATCCTCTCGCCGAAGGCGCGATTGCCGACCTGATCGTGAGTTTGCAGGAAAGACACGAAGGCCGCGGGGGGCAGATGCAAGCACGGATCGCCGCGTTCTTCGCCGCTGCGAAACGCGGAGGGCTCGCCCTGGTAGCCGAAACCTTCGGCCAGGCAGCGCCCGAAGTACCACAGCGGGCGTTCGGCATAATCGGCGTAGTAGCCGTCGGTTTCTCCGGTGACCAGCACGTGGGCCGCGTGATGTGCATCGTCGTTCCACTGGGCGGTTGCCAGTATGGGACGGCGGCTTGCATCCCGGCCCAGATATCGCGCCTGGTTGCTGTCGTTTTCCAGGATCAGGTGTACGTGTCGTCCGGGCAGGGTGCGGCTGCGCACCGCAGCGCACAGTTCGGTGACGAAATCGGGCTGCGTTTGGTCGACGATCGCGTGCACGGCGTCCAGGCGCAGGCCGTCCATGCAGTATTCTTCGAGCCAGTAGAGCGCGTTGTGGATGAAGAAATCGCGCACCGTGCGCGACCCCGGGCCGTCGAAATTGATGGCGGCGCCCCAGGGCGTTCGATGCGCGGGATTGAAGAACGTCGGCGCGTAGACATGCAGGTAGTTTCCCTCCGGACCGAAGTGGTTGTAGACCACGTCGAGAATGACCATCAAGCCGCGCGCGTGGGCGGCCTGCACCAGGCACTTGAGATCCTTCGGCGTGCCGTAGGCGGCGTCGGGAGCGAAGGGAAGTACGCCGTCATACCCCCAGTTGCGCGTACCCGGGAAGTCGGCGATCGGCATCAGTTCGATCGCCGTGACCCCCAGGGCGGCGAGGTGGTCGAGTCTTTCGATCGCCGCGAGGAAGGTGCCTGCGGCGGTGAAGGTGCCCACATGGAGTTCGTAGATGACCGCCTGTTCCCAGGGCCGTCCGTACCAGGCGAGTTCGTTCCAGACGAATTCGAGCGGATCGACGATCATGCTGGTCGAGTGAACGTCGTCGGGATTGAAGCGCGAGGCCGGATCGGCGACCAGCAGGCCGCCGTCGATGCGGTAGCCGTAACGATCGCCTGCACGGAGATTCTTCAGCCCGGTCGCGAACCAGCCATCGCCCACCGCTGTGAGCGCGGCGCCGATTCGCGTCTGTCCGGAGGTGACTTCGACGGCCACCTCGGTTGCGCCTGGCGCCCAGAGACGAAAATGCGCGGTCGCATCGGGGCCGAGTTCGACGCCGAAGGGCATGGCGTATTTACACCTCATCATCGCCTCCCAGCAGTCGCCGCAACCGCATGCTGGCTTCGGATGCGGCAGTTTCGTGATTGATCTGCATCAGTACCGCGAGGGAGCGGGCCTGCAGCGGATACTGCGAGCCGCCGACGAACAGTCGCACATCGTCCTCGTTCGAATGATCGGCCGCGGTATCGATGACTGCCATCCAGCGGCACGGTTCTACGCACAGCGGGAGCGTGAAGGCGATGTCGTCGTGATGCGCGTTGAAGAGCACGACGAAACTTTCGCCGCGCACCGGTTGCCCGCGCTCGTCGCGCTCCAGCAGCGCTTCGCCCGAGAGAAAGACGCCCAGACAGCGCGCGAAATTCTTGTTCCATTCCTCCTCGGTCATCTCGGCGCCATCGGGCTGCAGCCATGCGATGTCCTTCTCCGGGCTGCCGAGCAACGGCCGCCCGGCGAAGAAGTCCTTTCGTCGGAACGCGGGGTGCTTGCGGCGCAGGGCAATCAGCTTGCGCACGAACGCGATCAGTTCGCGGCGTTCCTCGTCCAGGGTCCAATCCAGCCAGCCGATTTCGTTGTCCTGGCAGTAGGCGTTGTTGTTGCCGGACTGAGTGTTGCCCAGTTCGTCTCCTGCGAGCAGCATCGGCACGCCCTGGGACAAGAGCAGGGTCGCGAGCAGATTGCGCTTCTGTCGACTGCGCAGGCGGCGAATTGCCACATCCTCGGTGGGGCCCTCCACGCCGTGGTTCCACGACAGGTTGTTGTTGTGACCGTCGCGGTTCTCTTCGCCGTTGGCCTCGTTGTGCTTGCCGTTGTACGAGACCAGATCATGCAGGGTGAAGCCGTCGTGCGCGGTGATGAAGTTGATGCTGGCGAAGGGGTGGCGTCCGCTTTTGCCGTAAAGATCGCTCGAGCCCGTCAGCCGCCGGGCGAACTCGCCGATCAGCCCGTCGTCGCCCTTCCAGTAGGCGCGCATCGTGTCGCGATATCGGTCGTTCCACTCAGCCCAGCCGAGTGGAAAATTACCCACCTGATAGCCGCCTTCGCCCAGATCCCAGGGTTCGGCGATCAGCTTGACGCGGTTGAGCACCGGATCCTGGCGGATGATGTCGAAGAAGGCGCCGAGCCGGTCGACCGCATGCAGTTCACGCGCGAGCGCCGCGGCGAGATCGAAACGGAACCCGTCGACATGCATCTCTGTGACCCAGTAGCGCAGGGAATCCATGATGAGCTGCAGCACGCGAGGGTGCTGCATGTCGAGGGTGTTGCCGCAGCCGGTGTAGTCCTTGTAGTAGCGGGCATTGTCGTCCCCCTGGCGATAGTACGACCGGTTGTCGATGCCCCGAAACGAAAAGGTCGGCCCCAGATGGTTGCCCTCGGCCGTGTGGTTGTACACGACATCGAGGATGACCTCGATGCCAGCTGCATGCAGCGTGCGCACCATGGTCTTGAATTCGTTGACCTTGCCCGAGGCGCTGTAACGGGATTCGGGCGCAAAGTAGCCGATGGTGTTGTAACCCCAGTAGTTGCGCAAGCCGCGCTCTACCAGGTAGCGGTCGTCGACGAAGGTATGGACCGGCATCAGCTCCACGGTCGTGACGCCGAGGCGCTTGAGATACTCGATGACCGACGCGGTCGCCAGACCGGCATAGGTTCCCCGCAAGGCTTCGGGCACATCGGGGTTCTGTCGGGTAAAGCCGCGCACGTGCAGCTCGTAGATGACCATGTCGTGCCAGGGCACGTTCGGGGCGCGGTCGTCGCCCCAGGTGAAGGCGGATTCGGTCACCTTGCATTTCGGCATGCCGCGGGCGTTGTCACGGCGGTCGAGCGACAAATCCTCGCGGCGATGTCCGATGGTGTAGCCGAACATCGCGTCGCTCCAGCGCAGATCGCCCACGAGGTTCTGGGCGTAGGGATCGAGCAGCAGCTTGTGCGAATTGAACCGATGCCCTTCCTCGGGGCGGTAGGGGCCGTGGACACGATAGCCATAGAGCCAGCCTGGACGGGCTTCGGGCAGGTAGCAATGCCAGACGTGGTCGGTGTTCTCGCGCAGGCGGATGCGTTGTGTCTCCTTGCGGCCATCGGGACTGAACAGGCACAACTCGACCCGCTGGGCATGCTCCGAGAAGAGCGCGAAGTTCACGCCTTGACCATCCCAGGTGGCTCCCAAAGGGTAGGAGCGCCCGGGCCAGATCGCGCTGACGGTGCTCATGGGCCGAACCGGTGCCGGCGTTGCCCGAGAGGCGCCAGTGGCATGACGGCGATGCCGGAGGGCGTCACGGTGCAGTACTTGCTGTCTGCCTGCGCGTCATAGCCGATCTGCGCCCCGGGGGGGACGAAATTGTGCCGATCGATGATCGCGCGGCGAATGCGGGCGCCGCGGCCGATGACACAGGAATCGAGCACGATCGAATCCTCGATGAGGACGTCTTCCTCGAGCACTACCTCGGAGCGGATCACGCTGTTGCGTATCGTGGCGTCGCGGATGAGCACCCCGGCGCCGATGTCGCTCGTTTCGATGAGCGCGCGTCCGATGCTGGCGGGTGGCCCTTGATAGTTGCTGGACCGGATCGGCCAGCGTCGATTGAGCAGGTCGAAACGAGGTTCGGTGCCGAGTGTATCCATGGTCGAGTCGAAATAAGCATCGATCGTGCCGACATCGCGCCAATAGCCGGCCTCTTCGTAGGCATGCAGACCGGGGCACTGGTTGGTCGAGAAGTCATAGGCGAAGACGCGCTCGCTATTGATGAGCCTCGGTAGCACATCACGCCCGAAATCGGTGCCTTTACGGTCTCGCGCTTCGATCAATGCGTCGATCAGGGTCCCGGTGCGAAAAATGTAGTTGCCCATCGACGCATAGGCACGAGTCGGGTCGTCCGGCATGGCGGGCGGGGAGGCCGGCTTCTCGACGAAACCGCGGATGCGCCCACCGGCGTCGCAATCGATGACGCCGAAGGCCCGGGCGTCGGCTCGGGGAACGGGAAGGGCCGCCACCGTGACGTCCGCATTGCGTTCGAGGTGGAAATCGATCATTTGCCGCACGTCCATGCGGTACACATGGTCGGCACCGAACACCGCCACCAGATCCGGGCTATTGGCTTCGATCAGTGCGAGATTCTGGTAGACGGCATCGGCCGTCCCCTGAAACCATTCCGGCCCCTCGATCATTTGCGGCGGCACGACGGTGATGAAATGTGAAGGAATGGTCGGGCCGAGCACCCAAGCGTCTCGGATATGTTCGATCAGCGACTGGGATTTGTACTGGACCAGCGTGTAGATCGAGTAGATGTTCGAGTTGACCAGATTGGAGAGAACGAAGTCGATGATGCGGTAGCGGCCCCCGAAGGGCACGGCCGGTTTCGATCGCTCCGCGGTCAGCGGGCTCAGGCGCGTGCCTTCGCCGCCGGCCAGAACGATGCCGAGGACGCGTTCGCGGGTGCTCATGGCATCCTCGGCGCAGATTCTTCGAGCAGTTCGATCAGTCCGCGGATCGGAATGGCGGTCCACTGCGGGCGATTCTCGAGTTCGTAACGCATTTCGTAGAGCGCTTTCTCGATGAGGAAAAGGTCGAGTAACTCGCCGAACGCCGCTGCATCCGCCGGCACGGAGTGCAGGCCGGCCACGGCGGCCCGATACCGCTCGAGGAATGCACCTTTGGCGGCAAGCGCCCACTCGTGCGCGCCCCGGGAAAGTTCGGCTTGGCGTTCATGGTCGCGGTCGCGCGCCCTTGCGAGCGCCGTTTGCGCGGCGTAGTTGATCGAGCGCAACATGCCGGCCACATCGCGCAGGGGGCTGTGCTTGCCGCGGCGAGCATCGACACTGCGCATCGGCTCGCCTTCGAAATCGATGATGATGAAATCGTTGCCTGTCACCAACACCTGGCCGAAGTGCAGATCGCCGTGATAGCGGGTCTTGGTCAAACCCTCGCTCATCCGGGGGGCGCGACTCGTGCGCTCCAGTAGGGCGATGCGACAAGCCAGGAGCCGATCCGCGTCCGCACGGGTGGCCTCGTCGAGATCGGCGCAGCGCCGCTCCAGTTGACCGAAGGTCTTGATGCCCTCATCCCGGACCGCATCGACCCAGCCTTGCAAGTCGTCGGCCGTGACCGGCTCCGGGTCGAACGCCGGATTGCCGGTGGTCGATCCGAACGCCTGGTGCAGTTCGCCGATGCGTGTGCCCAAAGTTTGCGCCTGGGTCACATACAGAGCGTGGGGCTCGCCGGTCTCGGCGCTGGCTACCGGTTCGGCGGGCGCCGGGGACGCGCTCAAGTGCCGGTCGAGATACTCCAGCGTGTATGCCCAGAGATTGCCCTGGTTGCGCACGAAGCGCTGCGCCACGGCGAGCGCGGTATGCACGCCGTCGCGGCCGATGTATTCGATCGCTCCGAGCACCGGCGCAACATGCGCAAACGGCGCCTCGTCGGTGAGGAAGCGGCCAACCTCCAGTTCGGGGCTGATGCCGCTTTGCAGGCGTCGGTAGCCCTTCAGGTAGATGCGATTGCCGAAGAAGACGCCGGTATTGGACTGATCCAGGCTCGGATAGAGCACGTCCTGGGCGAGCGCCTCGGCACCGACATCGCTCTCGTAGGCGGACGTGCGCATGAAACTGAGCTTGCCGGCGCCCAGCGGCACTTCTCCGGGCGTGCCCATCGAGCGTACCAGCGCGCGGCAGAACTCCGGGTTGCCGAAGGCGCTGTAGAGCACGCCGACCTTGCCTTTTTGTCTCACCTTGGCGAGCGACCAAGCGCCGTATTGCTGCATGAGATCGACGCTCTCTTCCTCCCAAGCGATGCCCAGCGGCAGAAAATAGACTTGGGCTGCGATCTCGGCGAACTCGATCTTCACTACGAACAGCAGCCAACTGCCCTCGTTGGTCCGCCAGGGACCGATGTCCGCCAGTGCCAGGCCCGACACCCGCTGGCCCTTGCCGGCGAACCAGCGGCGCGATTCGAGGAAGGGAATCAGCACTTCGTCGCGCAGTTTCTCGGGCGTGGTGTTCGAGATGACGCGCATGACGTCGCGCGCGCCACCGCCGGGCGTGAACAGCGTGCGCCATGTATCGAGCAACACGAGGGTAGGCAATTCGCGCGTCGGCAGCACCTCGGTGTGCCAGGTCGGCGGCGCCGCGTCGGCGGCGAGCCGAAAGGCGTAGTAGCCGTGCCCCGGCATCGTGAGCAGATAAGGCAGCTTGCCGATCGGCGGAAAGGACGTCTTGCCCATGAGTTCCACCGGGACGCGTCCGTCGAAGCGGCTCAGATTGAGTTCCACCGCCTGCGCATGGCGCGAGAGATTGGCGATGCACAGGATGCTTTCGTCCTCATGCTCGCGCAGGTAGGCGAGGATCTTGCGGTTGCCCGGATGCAGAAAAGTGATGGAGCCGCGGCCGAAGGCCTTGTGATTCTTGCGCTCGCCGATGAGGCGGCGCGTCCAATTGAGCAGCGACGAGGGATTGCGCGCCTGCGCCTCGACGTTGATCGACTGGTAGCCGTACACGGGATCCATGTTCACCGGCAGGAACAGGCGCTGGGGATCGGCGCGCGAGAAACCGGCGTTGCGGTCGAGGCTCCATTGCATCGGGGTGCGCACGCCGTTGCGATCGCCGAGATAGATGTTGTCGCCCATGCCGATCTCGTCGCCGTAGTAGAGAATCGGCGAGCCCGGCATGGTCATCAGCAGGAAGGTCATCAGCTCGATGCGATCGCGACTGTTCTCCAGCAGCGGCGCCAGGCGCCGTCGGATGCCGACGTTCACGCGCATGCGCGGCTCGTTGCAGTACATCTGATACATGTAGTCGCGTTCGCGGTCGGTCACCATCTCCAGCGTAAGTTCGTCGTGGTTGCGCAGGAAAATGGCCCACTGACAGCTCTGCGGGATGTCCGGCGTCTGCTGCATGATCTCCACTACCGGGTAGCGATCTTCCATCGCCATCGCCATGAACAGCCGCGGCATGAGCGGGAAGTGATAGGCCATGTGACACTCGTCGCCCTTGCCGAAATACTCGCGCACGTCCTCGGGCCACTGGTTGGCTTCGGCGAGCAGCATGCGATCGGAGTAGTGCTGATCGAGCAGGCTGCGCAGCTTGCGTATGACGGTATGGGTATCGGGCAGATTCTCGTTGTTCGTGCCCTCGCGTTCGATCAGGTACGGTATGGCGTCCAGGCGAAAGCCGTCGATGCCCATGTCGAGCCAGAAGCGCATCGTGCGAAACACCGCCTTCAACACGTTCGGGTTGTCGAAGTTCAGATCCGGCTGGTGAGAAAAGAAGCGATGCCAGTAGTAGGACTGGGCGACTTCGTCCCAGGCCCAGTTGGAAGTCTCGGTATCGGTGAAGATGACCCGTGTGCCGGAGTATTTCTTCGGGTCGTCGCTCCAGACGTAGTAGTCGCGCTTGGCGGAGCCTTTGGGCGCGCGCCGCGCGGCCTGGAACCAGGGGTGCTGATCGGAGGTGTGGTTCATGACCAGTTCGGTGATGACCCGCAACCCGCGTCGGTGGGCCTCGCGCACGAACAGCCGCACATCGTTGCGGGTGCCGTAGGGCGGAAAGACATTGTGATAGTCGGCCACGTCGTAGCCGTCGTCGCGCATGGGCGAAGGGTAGAAGGGCAGCAGCCAGATCGCGGTGACGCCGAGATCCTGGATGTAGTCGAGCTTCTCGGTCAGCCCGCGAAAGTCGCCGATGCCGTCGTCGTTGGAGTCGAAGAACGACTTGACGTGCAGCTCGTAGATGATCGCGTCTTTGTACCACAGGGTGTCCGCTGCTCGAGCGGGCACGATGGTCGGAGCGAGTGCCGATGTATCGTCCATGTGATCGGTCCTGGGTCCGCGGTGCTGTTTCAGAGGAAGTAGTCGAAATCGCGCTCGCTGCGCACCTTGCGGCGCAAGCGGAACACGTGCGCTGGGGCGCCCGCCGGATCGAGGCGCACGAAATTGCGCGAGCCCTGCCACAAATAGCGCGCGCCGCTCAGAAGTTCGTGCATCTGGAACGGGCGCTCGGGCTCGACGCCGAGCACCTCCAGATCCAGTTCCGTCCACCCCGATTGCGCGTGGTAGGGGTCGACATTGACCAGCACCAGCACGACGTTGTCCGCGCTCGTCTTCGAATAGCAGAGCAAGGAATCGTTGTCCGTCGGGTGAAAATGGAGCCCGCGATCCGACTGCAATGCAGGGTTCGCGCGGCGTGCCTGGTTCAACCGTGCGATGAGTTCGGCCAGGGAGTCGTCCCGACTCAGATCCCACTGCCGCAGCTGATATTTCTCGCTGTCGAGATACTCCTCGGAGCCGGGCTCGCGAGGTGTGGCTTCCATCAGTTCGAAGGCGGGGCCGTAGATGCCGTAGGAAGCGGCCAGCGTGGCAGCCAGCACGATGCGTGCGATGAACGCGCCTCGGCCGCCGAACTGCAGATGCTCGGTCAGGATGTCGGGCGTGTTGGGCCACACGTTGGGTCGGAAATACTCCCGACCCGGGCCCAGTGCGAGTTCGGTGAAGTACTCGGTGAGTTCCTGCTTGGTGTTTCGCCACGCGAAATATGTGTACGACTGCGTGAACCCGAGCTTGGCCAGGCGGTGCATCACCTTGGGACGGGTAAACGCCTCGGCCAGAAATATGGCATCCGGATAGTTGCGTCTGACGTCATCGATGGCCCATTCCCAGAAGGGGAAGGCCTTGGTGTGCGGATTGTCGACGCGGAAGATCCGGATGCCCTCGCGCAGCCAGTATTCGAGCACGTCGCGCAGTTCCAACCAGAGGTTGCGCCAGTCATCGGTCTCGAAATTGAACGGATAGATGTCCTGGTATTTCTTCGGCGGATTCTCGGCGTACTGCACGCTGCCGTCGGGACGGTGGCGATACCAGGCCGGATGCTCTGCGACATAGGGGTGATCGGGGGCGCATTGGTAGGCGATGTCCAGCGCGATCTCGATGCCGTGCGACCGTGCGGCGGCGACCAGGCGGCGGAAGGCCTCGAGATCGCCGAGCTGCGGGTGTATGGCCTTGTGACCGCCTTCCTCGGCGCCTATGGCCCAGGGACTGCCGACATCGCCGGGAGCGGCGACCAGCTGATTGTTGCGTCCCTTGCGCCGTACCCGACCGACGGGATGGATGGGCGGCAGATAGAGCACATCGAAGCCCATGCCGGCGATGTAGGGGAGCCGCTCGATGACGTCGTCGAAGGTGCCGTGGTTGCCGTTGTCCCCTGCGGAGCGAGGAAACAGCTCGTACCAGGCGCTGAAGCGCGCCAGTTCGCGGTCGACCCAGACGACGTACTCGTCCGGCCAGACGCATTGCCATTGGCGATCTGGATGGCGCAAGGCGAGCATGGTCGCTTCCGCATCCAGGGCGCACGCCTGGATGGCGGCCATGCTCTGCTCGCGCTGCAAGCGGGCTGCCCAAGCGGCAAGTGGCGCGCGGTCATCGCCGGTTGCGCGCGCGGCTGCTTGTTCGATCAACTCGACGCCGGCAAGCGCCGCGATGCGGATGTCCGCTTCTTCGACGCGACGGCGAAAATCGCGCTGCCAGGACAAGAAGGCATCGACCCAGGCCACGACCGTGTATCGGTAACGCCCCATGCTCTCGACCCGAAAGCTCGCCTGCCAGCGATCGTTCGGCAAGCTGCGCATCGGTGTTTCATGCCAATCGGATTCGCTTTCGTGACGCCAGCGCAGCAGGCAGATCAGGGCGTCGTGGCCGTCGGTGAAGCAGTCGGCCTCGACGACGACCTCTTCGCCAACCGTACGCTTGATCGGGAAGCGACCGTCGTCCACGGCCGGCGCAATGTTCTCGATGACCGCGCGCACGCGGCCCTCTGCGGGCATCGCTCGGATGTCCAAGGCTGAACCGGCGAGTTCCGAGGCGACCGGCGGGTTGGTCTCGCTGGCCCGGATTGTGTCCGCGCCTTGCTTGGCGAGGGTGCGGGCGGGCGCGTTGCGTTTAGTCATTGGGCCCTCTGAACACGAGGATGGACAACGGGGGCAAGGTGAGTGTGAGCGAGCGCACGCGCCCATGCGAGGGTATGGGGTTCGCCTGCACCGCGCCCAGATTGCCCACGCCGCTGCCGCCGTAGCGTGGCGCATCGCTATTGAGGATCTCTTCCCACCTGCCGGCGCTGGGCACGCCGACGATGTAGTTGTGGCGCGGGATGGGAGTGAAGTTCGCGACCACCAGAACAGGCGCGGCCCCGTCGTACCCTCGACGCAGGAAGCTCACGACGCTGGCATCGGCATCGTTGCAGTCGACCCATTCGAAGCCCGCCGAATCGAAGTCGCGCTGGTACAACGCCGGCTCGGAACGATAGACCCGGTTGAGATCGCCGACCCAACTCTGGATGGCTGAGTTTTCCGGCTGCGCGGCGGCCGCCCAGTCCAGGCTGCCCTCATGCGACCATTCGTTCTCCTGGCCGAACTCGCCGCCCATGAACAAGAGTTTTTTGCCGGGATGTGTCCACATGTAGCCGAACAGCAGTCTGAGGTTGGCGAATTTCTGCCACCGATCGCCCGGCATCTTGCCGAACAGCGAACGCTTTCCATAGACCACTTCGTCGTGCGAAAGCGGCAAGAGGAAATTCTCGAAGAACGCATACCAGAGCGAAAAGGTCAGCCGGTCGTGGCGGTATTTTCGATGCACTGGATCGGCGGCCATGTACTCGAGCGTGTCGTGCATCCAGCCCATGTTCCATTTCAGGCCGAAACCCAGGCCGCCGTCGTAGACCGGGCGCGAAACGCGTGGCCACGAGGTGGATTCTTCGGCGATCACCTGCACGTCCGGGTAGTCGCGGTAGACCGTGGTATTGAGCAGCCGCAGGAAGGCAATGGCTTCGAGGTTCTCGCGGCCGCCTTGCGGGTTCGGTATCCATTCGCCCGCTTTACGACCGTAGTCGAGGTACAGCATCGAGGCCACCGCATCGACCCGCAGCCCGTCGATATGGTAGTGATCGAGCCAGAAGAGGGCCGACGAGAGCAGGAAGGCGCGCACCTCGTGGCGGCCGTAGTTGAAGATGTAGGACTTCCATTCGGGGTGAAACCCCTGACGCGTGTCGGCATGCTCGTAGAGGAAGGTGCCGTCGAAGTAATGCAGCCCATGCGCATCGTTCGGGAAATGCGAGGGCACCCAGTCCAGGATCACGCCGATGCCGCACTGATGCAGCGTATCGACCAGGTACATCAGGTCTTGCGGATTGCCATAGCGGGCGGTGGGCGCGAAGTAGCCCGTCGTCTGATAGCCCCATGAGCCATAGAACGGATGTTCCGTGATCGGCATGAGTTCGACATGCGTATAGCCCTGGCTCTGCACGTACTGCGCCAGTTCGTGCGCGGCGCTGCGGTAATCCAGCGGCGTTCCGTCGGGCCTGCGACGCCACGAGCCGAGATGAATTTCGTAAATGGACATCGGCGCATTCAGCGCGTTGGCGCCCGCACGCGTGCTCATCCATTGCTGATCGTGCCAGTCGTAGTCGAGCGACCAGATCCTAGAGGCTGTCGCTGGGGGTGCCTCGCCGTAGAAAGCGTAGGGATCGGCTTTCTCGATAACGTAGCCGCCGTGAGCCGACTCGATCCTGAACTTGTAGGTGGATCCGCTCGACAAGCCGGGCACGAACCCTTGCCAGATGCCGGATCCGTCGGCGCGTGCCTGGAGCGGGTGGGCATTCGCATCCCAGCCTGACCAATCTCCGATCACGGATACACGACCGGCATTGGGCGCCCACACCGCGAAATGTGCGCCATCGTCGTTCAAGTGACAGCCCAGCACGCGATACAGGCGAGCGTGCGTGCCTTCGCGAAATAGATAGATGTCGTGGTCTGTCAGCACGGAATACCGATGGGTTGCGGGCGATGCTTCGCCTCGCAGCCTCCCTCCTTCTCGTTCGTCTTTCACGATTGGGCTCCTGGGCAGCGTGGTTAGTTCCCGCACATCGAGTGCCCTGGCTGCACTCGGGGGGGCGTCCTTACGGTATGCGCGCAGACGTGAGTCGGCCCGCTAAGGGGCGTTTCTCAGGTTTCCAGAGCCGCAGGCGATTGGGCGGCGGATGTCGCGATGGGGTGGGGCCTCTTCTTTCGGTTGCCCACACACTGAATGAAGCAGTGTACCGGATGAGTTGTGCATGCGCGGCCTGGTACGAGGCTCGCGAACTGAAAGCGACCGGTTCAGGCGCGCAGGCCTCGGGCTCAGTCGTAGCGGCGAAACGAACCGACGACCACGCCGACGATTTCCAGCGGCTCGGGGCGCAACACCGGATAGTCCGGGTTCTCCGGCTGCAGCACCCAGCGACGATGCTCGCGTGCCAGACGCTTGATCGTATAGGCGCCCTCGACGATGGCGATGACGATCTCGCCGGGGTCTGCGGTGTAGCGGCTTTCCACGATCACCGTGTCTCCGGGCATCAGACCGGCGCCGCTCATGGATTCGCCCTTGACCTGGATCAGAAACGTGCGGCTGGGATGACGCACGAGATAGGCGTCGATATCGAGCGATTCCTGCGGCCCGTCGAACGCCGTGCTCGGCAATCCGGCGGCGACGCGGCTCGACATGACGGAGCGTGCGAAGAAGCGCCCGAGTGGCGCGATGCGCCTGTCCTTGATCTCGATGAAGCGCTCGTCGCGAAGTCTGTGCAGCAGCGCGGATACGGAACTGGTCGATTTGAGCCCGACGATCCCGCCTATGCTTGCGTATGAGGGGAACACGCGGTGTTCGGCGTAGTAATCCTGCAACTTGTGGAGATACGTCTCGTCGGCTGACGCAATGCGGACCATCGTGGACACTCATCGAATGTTTGTTCGATAATATCGAACTCTTGTTCCCCGTCTGTCAAGCCGAACCCGCACGTTCGAAGAAGCGCGTTCGACACCTGTTTGGGCACGAAACCGCGAGGTGTCTGCATGAATGTTCCCGTCGCCGCACCCGAGGTCGAGTTCGTAGAAGAGAGCGCAGCCTCGCCCGCACAGTATCTGCTCGAGCTGAACGAGGCGCAGCGGCGCGCGGCAACGTTCGGGATCGTCCCGGCGCCTAACGTGCAACGCAGTCCGCCGCTGCTCATCATCGCCGGCGCAGGCACCGGCAAGACCAAGACGCTGACCCATCGAGTCGCCCACCTCATCGTCAACGGCGCTCGCCCGGGACGTATCCTGCTGCTGACCTTCGCGCGGCGCATGGCAAGCGAAATGACGCGCCGAGTGCAGCGCCTGTGTGCGGATGCCCGCCTGCGCTTGCCTCATGGCATGTCCGAACCGATCGAGTGGTCGGGGACTTTCCATGCCATCGGTGCGAGGCTGCTGCGCATGCATGCCGAGCAGGTCGGTCTCGATCCGGCATTCTCCATTCTCGATCGCGCCGATGCCGAAGACCTGCTCGATCTGGTGCGCGAGGATCTCGGCTTGTCGCATGCGAAGTCTCGCTTTCCGAAAAAATCCACCTGCCTCGCCATCTACAGCTATAGCGTCAACGCACGCAAGGGCTTGGAGGCGGCGCTGACGAACGCCTTTCCCTGGTGTCTGGAATGGCAGGCCGAGCTGACGCGCTTGTTCGGTGCCTATGTCGATGCCAAGCAAGCGCAGAACGCGCTCGACTACGACGATCTGCTGCTCTATTGGTCGCACATGATGCAATTGCCTCGAATCGCGAGCGAGGTGGCGGGGCGCTTCGATCACATCCTGGTGGACGAATACCAGGATACCAACGCGCTGCAAGCTTCGATCTTGCTCGGGTTGAGCCCGATGGGCGCCGGGCTCACCGTGGTGGGCGACGATGCGCAGGCGATCTATTCGTTTCGCTCGGCAACCGTACGCAACATCCTCGATTTCCCGCGCCAGTTCGAGCCGCCGGCCGCCACGCTGATGCTGGAACAGAACTACCGCGCGAGCGCGCCGATTCTCGCTGCATGCAATACGGTCATCGACCATGCCGCGGAAGGCTTCCGCAAGCGCCTGGTGTCCCGACGAGAGTCCGGATCGAAGCCGATCATCGCGATGGTCGCGAACGAGGCGGCGCAAGCCGAATACGTCATCGAGCGCGTGCTGGCCAATCGCGAGCAAGGCATGGAGTTGCGCGAGCAAGCGGTGCTGATGCGTGCCGCCCATCATTCCGGGCAACTGGAGATCGAACTGACCCGGCGCAACATCCCGTTCGTGAAGTTCGGCGGGCTGAAATTCCTCGAGGCCGCGCACGTCAAGGACGTATTGGCGATCCTGCGCTGGGCGAGCAATCCCAAGGACGAGGTCGCGGCCCTGCGGGTGCTCAAGCTGCTGCCGGGCATCGGCCCGTCCGCGGCGCGGCGCGCCTTTGCCACCCTGCGCGGCAGTGCTGATTTCGCTGCGCTCTCGCACAGCGATGCGCCTCGCAAGGCGGTGCCTCATCTCGGTGAACTGGCCGCCCTGATGGCTGAACTGCATGGCTCGACTTGCTGGCAGGCCGAGTTCGATCGGCTACGCCGCTTCTACGATCCTCTCTTGGAACTCAACTACGACGCGGTGTTCACGCGGCGCGGCGATCTCGATCAGCTCGCGAGCATCGGCGGCTCGCATCCTTCCCGCACAGCGTTCCTGACCGATCTCGCGCTGGATCCGCCGCAAGCCTGCGGCACGCATGCCGGACCACCGCTCAAGGACGAGGATTGGCTGGTTCTTTCGACGATCCATTCGGCCAAGGGGCAGGAGTGGCGGGCGGTGCTCGTGCTCAACGTGGTCGACGGCTGCATACCGTCCGATCTGGCGACAGGCAAAGCGGAGGAGATCGAGGAAGAGCGCCGCCTGCTCTATGTCGCGATGACGCGCGCGCGCGAGGATCTCGTCTTGATGCAGCCCCTGCGCTTCTCGGTGCGCGGGCAGACGCCTGGCGGTGACCGGCATGTCTACGCCCCGCGCAGCCGTTTTCTACACGAAGAAGATTTGCACGCCTTCGAACTGTTGCGGGCGCACGAGGCAAGCGGCGCGTCCCCGGAGGTGTCGCCCGCCGGTCGACCGGCCGTCGATCTGAGGGCGACAATGCGGGAGATGTGGCGGGCCTGAGTCCCGAGGATCGATTCGCAGCCTCTCGCTGCGAATCGTCCCACTGTGCTGAGAGCCTGCGTCATCCGGAGGGCTATGGCCGCATCCGAGCAAGCTGCCCGATGAGGCCGGGCAGCCTGGTTGTTGCGCCTTGCGCAGCGCTCTCGCGACAGCTACTTCGCGTCGCGATCAGGATCGCCTGCCGCAGCCCGGTTGACTCGGTCCCACGCGGCCCGCGCAGGATCCCTGGCTTGTTCCCATTCCAGGCTGTTCTGCGCACGGCGCTTGCTGTAAGCCTCTTCGATGTCGCGTTCCACTTCTTCGAACGTGCGTGGGCGATCGTAGTTCGGGTAGCTTTCGTAGCCGGCGCGATAAGCAGGGTCGTAATCCTCGAAAGGACGTCCGCTTTCGTAATAGGGTTCGCTCGTGTAGTTTTCGCGCCAGTAAGCTTCTTCTACGGTCGGGTCGATGGCTTCCGCCACGGCTTTCCCTGCAAGGCCGCCCGCGACGGCGCCGATGGCCGCCCCAATCACCGTGCCCACGGGCCCGGCGACCGTTCCGGTCGCCGCACCGGCGGCTGCCCCGCCGGCAATCGCGCCGGCGCCGACGCCGAGCGGATGTGCGCCGGGCGCACCGGAGATGGGGTCACGATTGGCGCTCTTGCTGTCCGGGTTGCGGTCAGGATCGATTCTGGTCATGGGTTTCTCCTGTTGATCGTAACGACTAGGGCCTACGGGTATGAACGCATACGACAGGCCCGATGGGGGCAGATCGCCTGAGACACGCACGCGGTGCCTGTGCTGCTCGCTTCGCAAGTCTTACGCACGGGCAGGTGACGATTTGCAGTCTGTTCGGTCCACTCCACGATCCGCCGGGCATTTCGCTTGCTCGAATCAACGCCGTGGTCTGCTCGGCTTCGGTTTGCGCATCGAACCCTTGCTCGGCGTCGTGAAGGGCGCTGGAGCAAGTTCGGTTCGCGCCGCTTCCGAAGAATGCGGCAGCGATTCGTCAGCGCTGATTACGGCGACTTCCTTCCCCGATGTGCTATGGCCGTTTCCGAAGCTAGGGATCTCGACAGGCTGCGTGCCGAAGCCGCGGTTTGCAAAGCATGTCCGCTGTGGCGTCATGCGACGCAGACCGTATTCGGGAACGGCAAGGCGCAGGCGTCGCTCATGCTAGTCGGCGAGCAGCCCGGTAATGAGGAAGATCTCGAAGGGCAGCCGTTCGTAGGGCCCGCGGCTGCGCTGCTGGTGCGCGCGTTGGCCGACGCCGGCATCGATCGCGACCAGGTGTATGTCACCAACGCGGTGAAGCACTTCAAGTGGGAGCCGCGCGGCAAGCGCCGTGTTCACAAGACGCCCGTCCAGCGCGAGATCGACGCCTGCAATCCATGGTTGCTGGCGGAAATCGCCTGCGTGCAGCCGCGCCTCATCGTCTGTCTCGGCGCCACGGCGGGTCGCGCCGTGCTGGGACATGCAGTTCGCATCGGCGCTGTGCGCGGTGTGCTGCAGTCGTTACCCGGCCGCTCGGATCATCGGGTGGCCATCACCTATCACCCGGCCTATGTGTTGCGGCAGCGGGATCCAGAGCGATTGGCTGCAGCCTATGGGGAACTGGTCGAGGACTTGCGCGCCGTGGCGCGTGTCGTGCAGCAGCCTTGATGCGCGCCTGGCTGCGGGGTTGGCCGTGGGCGGGCGCCTCGCACAGGGCACAGAGCAGGCGCAAGCCATCGAGCGCCTCGATCGCGGATCGCTACGCGTTAGCGGCAAAGGTCGGTGTGACCGGGGCGGCTGCAAGTCTTGTCTTTTTACGGCGCTGCTGCACTCTGAGCACCAAACGAAACTGCGCCCGCCACAGCCAGGTACGCGGGCGCAGCAAGCGCAAGCCCAGCCTCATGAGAAAATCGAGCGACAGCATCGTCGTTGCTTTCGGGCCGCTGCTGAAGAATTCTTCCCCTGCGGGCGGTCATCCTCGTGCCGCGCGAGTTGGAGCGCAGGGGCGGGACATCCGTGGTCGAGATGCGCGGGCGATCGCCGATTGCGAGCCAGGTGCCGGGATTGGCGTCCCGAGCGCGCGGTGTCGCAGTCCAGCGAGGATGGTCAGTCGATAAGCGCCACTGTGCCCCGGACGCTACGGCGGCCTCGGCCATGTGCGCCCTGCGCGACGGTCGCCACACCGCCCGAAGTGTCGACATTCGGAGGCTTCGGGGCGATCTTCGATCTGATGGTGTTCAAGGCGACGTGACGCATGCCGCGCTCGCCGTCTCCGGGTATAGCGAGTGCTCTGATTTCAGAGTCCCCCACCACAGAATTCACAGGAGAACGCCATGCCCAGGACAGCCAGCAGCCCGGCCAAGACGAAAACTCGCGCCAGCCGCGCGCCGAACGCCATCACCATGCTGACCGAGGATCACGCGAAGGTCCGCAAGATGTTCAAGCAGTTCGAGAAGGCCAAGGACGACGATGCCGCGCAGAAGGAAGAACTGGTCCGCCAGATCTGTGCGGAACTGACGGTGCACACTCAGCTCGAGGAAGAGATCTTCTACCCGGCCGCTCGCGAAGCATTGCAGGAGCAGGACCTCCTGGACGAAGCGGAGGTAGAGCACGCGTCGGCCAAAAGCTTGATCGAGCAGCTTTCCGGCATGCAGCCGGAGGACGATCTGTACGACGCGAAGGTCACCGTGCTCGGCGAATACGTCGAGCATCACGTCAAGGAAGAAGAGAAGCAGCTCTTTCCCAAAGTGCGCAAGGCGCGTCTCGATCTGGACGAGATGGCGGATCAAATGAGCGCGCGCAAGTCCGAGTTGATGGAGCAGAGCACCTAGGAGAACACGGTGCCCGTGCGTGCTGCGCTGTTGTTGATCGACTTCATCAGTTCAGTGGAATTCGACGGAGCAGGACAGCTTGCCCCGGGCGCTGTCGAGGCGGCTCGCCACGCCCAAGCGCTGAAGCCACGAGCCATCACCGAGAGCATCCCAGTGGTGTATGTCAATGACAACTCCGGCGACTGGGGTGCGAACTTAGATGCTGTCGCGAGCAGGGCAGAGCGTTCGGCACTCGGACGGCCGCCGGTCTAGTTGCTGCATCCGCAGCCTGCGGACCTCTCGCTACTCAAACCGCGGCATTCGGGTTTTTACGGCACGCCGCTGGAGTTCCTTCCCTGGTTAACGGCGGGGCGACTCTGCTGTCGGAATTTCTTACAGTTGCGTGCTCCGTGGCCCGCGGTTCCAACAGAATCCGCAGGGACGCTTGGGCGGCCTCATGTTGGGCGCATATCTTGCTTAGGGTGGAGAATCGCCCAGGCTGGCTGGAAGTCCGTGAAATCCACGACAATCCTGCTAAAGCGGCGCTGTCACCTTCGCGTGAGATACTGCGGAGGAGGTCACTGCGGAGGAGGTATATGCTCTCGGTGCTTCACGCCGGTTCCCGACCTCTGATGTTCGCAGTGCCGACCGACGGTGACGAGTAACGTGCCGATCCCACGTTGTCGCTACCGGTTTCGTCGAGCGAGCGCGGATCGGCGCGTCGTATTCGTCGGATTCAATGTGAAACAGGAGCGCACCATCGTGATGAGATCTTTGCTTGCCTTGACACTCGGTCTGTCCACACTATCCCCTGCCATGGCAGCGCCTGTGAAGTGGGACGACAACGGGCATTGGTACGAGTTCGTAGCGACGCCGGTAACGTGGCAGGAGGCCTTCGATGCGGCCAACGCAGCCTCCTACCTGGGCATGCAAGGCTATCTCGCCACGGTTACTTCGGCGGCAGAGAACAGTTTCGTTTCCAGCAGTGTTGCCGGCGGTAGTCTGGCGTGGCTGGGTGGTTCGGACAGTGGCGCGGGTATCAACGAGTGGACTTGGCGCAACGGACCGGAAGCAGGTCAGGCGTTTACCTATACCAACTGGAACAGCATCGAGCCCAACAACTGTTGCGGCGGCGAGGATTACGTGCACACGAACTGGTCGGGGCCAGGTCTTTGGAACGATCATGGCGGCCCCGGCAATCCAGGGCAAGCCAACGGCTACGTCATCGAGTACAGCATGGCCCCGGTCCCCGAGCCGCAGACCTACGCCCTGCTGCTGGCCGGACTCGGGCTCGTCAGCTTGGCCACCCGGCGGCGCAAGAGCTGACCGAGGTCGGGGTGGCGCGCTCGCAGCGTCGCAGCAACTCGGGATGGATTGCGTTGCCGAATCCGCGACCCCAGCTACTTCCAGATCGCGGCCTCGGACCAGCGCGTACTCCGGTTCGATAACGCAAGCCTGGAAGGCGCGCAGTGGTGCCGTCGATGGCTGAAGGCGGCTCGCCTCGTCGCCGGCCCGTTCATGCGGCGTACCCGAGCCGGCGCTTCTGACGAGTATGTCAAGAGAATACGTTCGTGACTTATCGATACAACGCAGTGTCGATAGAGCGCCTGCGGGCAAGTCGCGCCGCGGGTGGACTCGTCAGGATGCTGCAGTATCGGGCCCGCCAAACGGAGGCGGGCCCGGGGTGACTCGTGGTGCTGCCGTCGATCAGCGTGATCCATGCTTACTATGAAGTTCCGTGCGCGGTCCGGCGGGGGAGCGCGTCGAACCGCGCACAACCTTGCTCGACTATCTATCGACGACTACCTTGTCCCGGTGCCCGACGGGCTGCCGGTTCCGCTGCGCTCTCCTGCGCCGCCTGGCGTGGAGGCGGGGTCGGTCGCCGTACCGCCCATTCTGCCGGTGTTGGAGTCGCTTGCCGCGCCGCCAGCGCCGCCAGCGCCGCCGGTGGGGCCGATTGTGCCGCCCGCGCTCGAGCCGCTATCGCCCGCGCCGCGCGCCGATGGTGAGGATCCCATGCTGCCCATTCCGGGGCTGGCCTGCACACCCAAGGCGTCCAGAGTCCGTTGATCCAAGCCGCTCGCGCCGCTCAGGTTTTCCGAGCGCTGATAGGCCTGCAGGGCGGAGTGCGTGCGCGGACCCATGATGCCGTCGATCGCGCCGGGGTTGTGTCCTTTGTTCCGTAGCGCCTGCTGCACCTGCCGAACCGCTTGGGAATCCATGTGGTTCGGCGCCGTCCCCATGCGACTGCGATCCATCGAGGAATCGCTGCGGGTGCCGCGGTCCATCGACGATGCGCTGGAGCCGGTGGTCGAGTCGCCCGCTGCAAGGGCAGGTCCGGATGCAATTGCCATACAACAAAGCGCTGCTGCGAAGGGTGTTCGATTGAGTTTCATGGGTAACTCCTTGAGGTGTATCGTGGGTTGGTCAAGGCCGGCCATTCGCCGACTCGCCTTGGAGGTACGCACGCCGTATTCCCGCGGAGACCCTTATGGGAACGTGCCGCGCTTCTCCTTGCGCGTGTCCTCCGTGCGGTGATCCGGGTCGACGCCGAGATCTTCTTGATTCGCGCGGTGCGTCTGGCTGCCGGGGTCGGCGCGGTGTTCCTTGCCCGGTTGCGTCGGCGCGGGCTGCTTCTTGCCGGGCTCGAGTCGGGTGCTGTCGTTTGCGTTCTTCACGCGGATCTCCTAGGTCGTTGCAGTCCGTGAGGCGGCATGCTGGATGCACGCCTGTACACCATCCCGCAGATTCGTGTCGGCATAGCCCGACACGTGGTTTCGGATCGCCGTGGCCATTGCCATGGTTGCCAACGCGACGATGAGGGCAGTCCGCTCCAGTCGCGCCGGTCGAGTGTCGTCGTCGGTGAAGGCGATGATCGATCCACGGGCGGCGCGCCAGCCTCGATTGCGTGCGGCCGCCGGACCGTGGGGGGGCGGTGGTGGGCTCCCAGCGCGGCACGAAGCCCTGGTGAAAAGAGCGCTCGGTCCATGACCCAGGCTGTTCAGTGGCAGGCAGATCTGGATCACGCAAGCGTCGCCGAGGACGAGAGGCGGCGTGCGGTCCCGCAGCCACCGCAAGCTGCGGGCAGTTCGGTCGTGGAGGCTGGGAGCGCGGAACGCAGCGCGGGCGTCGGCAACCGCTGACGACAGCGATGGGCCGGGCAATCCCGGCCGTGCTTGACGTGGGTCAAGCATGCAAGGCAGTACGCGGGCACAATGCCCCCTCGGGCGCGATCAGGCGCGCGTGACGTCAATCGGAGGGGATGTTCGCATGACCTACAAGACAATCGTTCTGCACCTCGACTCGACCGAGCATTGCGAGGCACGCGCCGACGAGGCCTGTGCCCTGGCAAAGGCGTTCGACGCGCATCTCATCGGGCTCGCGGTGCTCTCGCCCTTGTCGATTCCGGGGACGGCGCCGACCGAAGTCGTCGTCGAACTATTGAGCGAGCAGTGGGAGAGCGATCGGGCGGCGCTCGAGTCGGTTGCGGCCGGTTTCGTGGCACGTGCGAGTGCCGCCGGGGTGGTAAGCGCCGAGCGGCGCTTCGTGGTGGGTGTGCCCGAGTACGCCGTCGCCTTGCATGCCCGCTACGCGGATCTGATCGTGGTGGGGCAAGCGCCGGCGAGCGAGGGCGGCATCGCGGAGAGCCTGGTGATGAATGCGGGCCGGCCGGTTTTGGTGGTGCCGCGCAGCTACGAGCGGCGCGTGCTCGGTGAACGCGTGATGGTGGCCTGGAACGCCGGACGCGAGGCGACCCGAGCGCTCACCGACGCGGTCCCGATCTTGCGCCGAGCGAAGCAGGTGGACATCGTGACGGTCAATGCGGAGCCGCAACGCGAAGGCCACGGCGAACTGCCCGGTGCGGATATCGCTCACTATCTCGCTCGGCACGGCGTAACGGCCAATGTGCTGGCGACGTCCGCCGATGATGTCGACGTCGGGGAGTGGTTGCTGTCGCGAGCCGCTGATCTCGGTTCGGATCTCGTCGTCATGGGAGCCTACGGACATTCGCGCCTGCGCGAGTTCGTGCTTGGCGGGGCCACCCGCACGGTGTTGGCAAGCATGACAGTTCCGGTGCTCATGTCGCATTGATGCGTACGCCGTTGCCGACAGCCTCGTCCCCGCAGAATGACGCAGGCGGAGCACCCAACTATGGGGGGGCGTCTGGAACGTCCCTTTCGCCTTTTCTCCCGCACGGGCGCGGGTTACCATAGTTCGGTTCCGGGAGTGCCGGCACAAGCTGCGATTCTTAAATGGTTTTTGCATTAACCCAGCGTGCGAGGAGGCTGTCATGACAGCAGCAGCGGAGGAACGGGTTTGAAACCGACCGATATTCGCAATCCCGACTACTTCCACAAAGTGGTCGACTGCCAGTGGGCCTGCCCGGCTCATACCCCTGTCCCGGAATACATTCGATTGATCGCGCAAGGCCGCTATGACGACGCCTACATGATCAACTGGTACTCGAACGTCTTTCCCGGGGTCCTCGGTCGCACTTGCGACCGGCCGTGCGAACCGGCCTGTCGACGCAGCCGGGTCGAGGACGGTCAAAGCACCGAACCGGTGGCCATCTGCCGCTTGAAGCGGGTCGCGGCCGACTACAAAGACGACATCCGCGCACGCCTGCCTCAGGTGCCGAAGCAAAAGAACGGCAAACGCGTCGCGCTGATCGGCGCCGGACCGGCCTCGCTCACGGTGGCACGCGACCTCGCCCCCCTGGGCTACCACCTGGCCGTCTACGATCAGGATCCGCAAGGCGGCGGCATGATGCGCACGCAGATCCCGAAGTTCCGGCTGCCCGAGAGCGTGCTCGACGAGGAAGTCGGCTACATCGAAAACCTCGGCTTGGAGACGCACTTCGGTCAGCGCGTGGACAGTCTCAAGGCCGTGCTGGCCGAGAACTACGATGCGGTGTTCGTCGGTTGCGGTGCGCCTCGCGGGCGCGACCTCGAAATTCCCGGACGGCAGGAGGCCGCAGCCAATATCCACATCGGCATCGACTGGCTCTCCAGTGTCTCGTTCGGCCATATCGAGAAGATCGGCAAGCGTGTGATCGTGCTCGGGGGCGGCAACACCGCGATGGATTGCTGCCGTTCCTCGAAGCGCTTGGGTGGCGAGGACGTGAAAGTGATCGTGCGCTCGGGCTACGAGGAGATGAAGGCCTCGCCCTGGGAGAAGGAGGACGCCACCCACGAGGGCATCCCCATCCTCAACTTCCTGGTGCCCAAGACCTTCGTTCACCACAACGGCAAGCTCACCGGCATGACATTCGAGAAGGTGAAGGCCGAATACGACGCCAAAGGCCGCCGTCGTCTGGTGCCCACGGGCGAACCGGATCATCTCTACGAATGCGACGATGTACTGATCGCGATCGGCCAGGAGAATTCCTTCCCCTGGATCGAGCGCGACGTCGGCATCGAGTTCGACGAGTGGGGCATGCCCAAGGTCGACGAGGTGACGTTCCAGTCCAGTCGTCCGGGCGTGTTCTTCGGCGGCGACGCGGCGTTCGGCCCGAAGAACATCATCTGGGCCGTCGCGCACGGGCACGAGGCGGCGATTTCGATCGACAAGTTCTGCAACGGCGAGGATGTGCGCGAGCGCCCGGCGCCCATGGTCAACCTGATGTCGCAGAAGATGGGCATCCACGAATGGAGCTACGACAACGATGTCTCGCTCGATCAGCGCTTCAAGGTGCCATGGAACGACGTCCGCGCCACGCTCAAGAACATCAAGCTGGAAGTCGAGAAGGGGTTCGATCCGGCTACCGCCTTCAAGGAGGCGCAGCGCTGTCTTAACTGCGACGCGCAGACGGTGTTCAGTCACAACCTGTGCATCGAGTGCGACGCCTGTGTGGACATCTGTCCGATGGACTGCATCACGTTCACCGACAATGCGGACGAGTCGGATCTGCGCAAGCGGTTGAATGCGCCGGCCACGAATCTCACGCAGGATCTCTACGTCTCCGAGGCGCTCAAGACCGGCCGCATCATGGCAAAGGACGAAGACGTCTGCCTGCATTGCGGTCTGTGCGCCGAGCGCTGCCCCACGGGCGCTTGGGACATGCAGAAATTCTTCCTGGAGATGACCCACGCGGGACCGTCTTGCCGCGACAAGCACTCCGCCCCCGGACGCAAGGCCGCATGAGAGGAACGCCATGAAGCCCCTTGAGGCTGTAAACGATTTCGTCGTCAAGTTCGCCAACGTCAATGGTTCCGGGTCGGCGAGCGCCAACGAGTTGTTCGCGCGCTCGATCCTGCGCATGGGCGTGCCGGTCAGCCCGCGCAACATCTTCCCGTCCAATATCCAGGGCCTGCCGACCTGGTACGAAGTCCGCGTGACCGAGAAGGGCTATCTCGGTCGGCGCGGCGGCGTGGACCTGATGGTCGCCATGAATCCGCAGACCTGGGACAAGGACATCAAGGAGATCGAGCCCGGCGGTTACGTGTTCTACGACTCGACGCGCGCGCTGCCCAAGTCGAAGTTCCGCGAAGACATCCATGTCCTCGGGATGCCGCTTACGGAAATATGCAACTCGACCTACACCGATCCGCGCCAGCGCCAGCTGTTCAAGAACATCATCTATTTGGGTGCGCTGTCGGCCTTGCTGGACGTGGATCCGAAGGCCATCGAGCAGCTCTTCTCCGAGCAGTACAAGGGCAAGGAGAAACTGCTCGACTCGAACGTCAAGGCCCTGTACCTGGGGCGCGATCACGCTCTCGAGCATCTGCAGTGTCCGATCGGGCTGCGCGTGCGTCCTTCCGACAACGTGGGCGATCGCATCTTCATCGACGGCAACAGCGCAGCTGCGCTCGGCGCTGTGTACGGCGGCGCGTCGGTGTGCGCCTGGTATCCGATCACGCCATCGTCATCCTTGGCCGAATCCTTCCAGAGCTACTGCAAGCGCTTTCGCGTCGACAAGGAAACGGGCAAGAACCGGTTCGCGATCGTGCAGGCCGAGGACGAACTGGCCTCCATCGGCATCGTCGTCGGCGCGGGCTGGAACGGCGCGCGCGCCTTCACTGCCACGTCGGGGCCCGGCATCTCGCTGATGAGCGAGTTCATCGGGCTTGCCTACTTCGCCGAGATTCCGGTCACCATCATCGATGTGCAGCGCGGCGGGCCCTCGACCGGCATGCCGACGCGTACGCAACAGTCCGACGTGCTCGCATGCGCGTATGCCTCGCACGGGGATACCAAGCACGTGCTGCTGTTCCCGGAGGATCCCAAGGAGTGCTTCGATTTCAGCGCGCAGGCGCTGGATCTGGCCGAACGGCTGCAGACGCCGGTGTTCGTCATGACCGATCTCGATATCGGTATGAACACCCGGTTGTGCCAGCCGTTCGAATGGGACGAGGAACAAGCCTACGATCGCGGCAAGCTGATGACCTACGAGCGGCTGGAGGCGGGTGCCGACTTCGGGCGTTACCTCGATGTCGATGGCGACGGCATCCCCTATCGCACGCTGCCGGGCACGCATCCCAGCAAGGGCGGCTACTTCACGCGCGGCACGACGAAAGACCGGTTCGCGCGCTACAGCGAAGCCGGCCCCGATTACGTCGACAACATGCAGCGCCTGCAGCGCAAGTTCGAAACAGCGAAGACGCTGGTGCCCAAGCCGGTGCTGCATTCCTCGTCGCAGCCGGCGCGTTTCGGCGCCATCTTCTACGGCTCCACCAGCCCGGCGATGCTCGAGGCAATGGATCTGCTGGCCGAGCGCGGTATCCCGGTCAACGCTTTGCGCGTGCGAGCATTCCCGTTCGCCGATGAAGTGGTCGACTTCTGCAACTCGCACCCGTGGGTGTTCGTCGTCGAGCAGAACCGCGATGCGCAGTTGAAGACCTTGCTGGTCAACGATTCGAACGTCAACCAGAGCCGACTGATCCCGGTGCTGCACTACGACGGCACGCCGATCACCGCGCGGTTCATCGTCGACGAGATCGTCCGCCACGCGGCTGTCCACTCCGTCGTTCCCATCAAGAAGGTGGTGTCATGACCTATATCGCGAAGCCCAAGCTGCACCATCCGACGCTGCCGGCGAACAAGATCGGATTCACCCGACGCGATTACGAGGGCAAGATCTCGACCTTGTGCGCAGGCTGCGGGCACGATTCGATCAGCGCCGCGATCATTCAGGCGTGCTGGGAACTCGACATCGAGCCGCATCGTGTCGCCAAGCTCTCGGGCATCGGCTGTTCATCCAAGACGCCCGATTACTTTCTCGGCAATTCGCACGGCTTCAACAGCGTCCATGGCCGCATGCCTTCGGTGTTGACCGGCGCCAACCTCGCCAATCGGGACTTGATCTATCTCGGCGTTTCGGGCGACGGGGATTCCGCTTCGATCGGCATCGGCCAGTTTGCCCACGTGATGCGCCGTGGGGTGAACATGGTGTACATCGTCGAGAACAACGGTGTCTACGGCCTGACCAAAGGCCAGTTCTCTGCGACCGCGGACCAGGGCTCCAAGTCCAAGCGCGGCGTCGTCAACAGCGATTCGCCCGTGGATCTGGCGGCGCTCGCGCTGCAGCTCGGCGCGACCTTCGTCGGGCGCAGCTTCTCCGGCGACAAAGGCCAGCTCGTGCCTCTCATCAAGGCCGCGATCGTCCATCCGGGCGCCGCCTTCCTCGACGTGATCAGCCCGTGCGTTGCGTTCAACAACCACACGGGCAGCACGCGCAGCTACGAGTATGTGCGCGAGCACAACGAGCCGGTCAACCGCATCGACTTCGACTACTGGCCCAAACGCGAAGAGATCACGGTCGAGTACCCCGAGGGAGAAGTCGTGTCGGTCACCCAGCACGACGGTTCGGTGCTCAGATTGCGCAAGCTGGCCAAGAACTACGATGCCCACGACCGGATCACGGCGATGAACTACATCCAGCAGCACCAAGCCAAGGGTGAAGTCGTCACGGGCTTGCTCTACGTGGATCCCGATCCGGAGGATCTGCACCGCCACCTCAACACCGCGGATGCACCGTTCAATGCGCTGTCAGCAGGCGACCTGTGTCCCGGCTCGGCTGCACTGGAGAAGATCAACGCATCGCTGCGCTAACGCGTTTCGCGGCTGGGCGAGGCGGGCGGCGGGTTCGAGCAGAAGCGAACGCCGCCCGTTTTTTTTCTTTGGTAAAGCCAGGCGGCTTGCGGCGGCTTGGGTACTTCGGGAATGTGTGGGCGATCTACGCAACACCCTGCAGGGCGGCGGGCACGCCTTGTGATGTCAACGATCGTCTTCGTCGTCTGCGGCTGCTTCTTCTTCCTCGAGTTCGCTCGGCTCCAGCGCGGCGTCGATCATGTCTTCGATGTCGGCGAGAACGTTGCGCAGACTGTCGACTTGCGATTCGGCTTCTTCGTCCGTTGGCTCCAAAGCGCCATAGATCATTTCACGAATGTCAGTCAAAACGTCCTGCAATGACTCGATCTGTTCTTCCAGGTCGGATTTACGCACGGTGACCCTCCTGTGTGCTCGTCGTTGTCCCGGGGTGTGTACCACTGCTTCTGGTCGTGACTGCGCTTGGGTAGGCGAGTACAGGGAAAATGTTAGCACGACTTGACCGCCTCAAAGGCGGCCGACCGGGGTGCGCGGGTAGAATCGAGCGCCGAATGTGGCGTGGAGCGCGCGCGATGCTTGGCTGTCTTCTCCTCTGGGCACGTGTCCTGGTCTGCCTGGTGCTGCTCGGCTCGCGCGTGGCCGAGGGTGCAGACACGTTTGCCGTCGAGTTCGAAGCGCCTGATAACCTGCGCCCGTTGCTCGAACAGCATGTCGAGCTGTCGCGATGGCAGTCGCACGAACGGATGACGGCGGAGGAGTTTCGCCGGCTCTATCGGGCCGCGCCCAAGGAGATTGCCGATCTGCTCGCGACCCAGGGCTACTATCGGCCCTCGGTCGAATCCACGCTGGACGAGCAGGGCGAAAGGTTGCGGGCCCGCTTCGTCGTGCAGCCGGGCGATCCGGTCAATGTCGCTTCGACGACCATCGAGTTCGCTGGCGCATTGACCCGTGACGATCGCGACGCCGAGCGCAAGGTGGAAAGGTTGCGAGCAGCTTGGCCGCTCGTCGCCGGCGAGGTTTTCCGACACGAGCAATGGGAGGAGGGCAAGCGGGCGCTGTTGCGTTCGTTGGCGCTGGACCGTTATCCATTGGCAACGATCGCCAAGAGCGAGGCGGTGGTCGATCCGCAGGCGGGCAGTGTTCGGTTGAGCGTTCTCGTCGACAGCGGCCCTGCGGCGCGCTTCGGCACTCTGGTCATCGAAGGGCTCAAGCGCTATCCGCGTAGTATCGTCGAGAACCTCAATCCCATCCGGCCCGGCGAGCCCTACTCGATCTTGCAGCTGCAGGAGTACCAGACGCGGCTGCTCGACAGCGGCTATTTCACCAGCGTGACGGTGGATGCGCCCGCCGAGCCCGACGGCACGGCGGCTGTTCGCGTCTGGCTCGAAGAACGCGAAAGCCGGCGCATCGCCTTCGGCATCGGTTATTCGACCGATACCGGCACGCGCGTGCAAGCGGAGTACCGCTTGTTGAACTTCATGGATCGCGGCCTGCAGCTGGGGGCGAGGATCAAGGTGGAGAGCCGCGCGAACTCGGCAGGCGCCGATCTCTATTTTCCGACCAATGCGCAGGGTCATCGCTACCGCATCACCAGCGAGGCGGAGAACAAGGAAATTCAGGGCACCGAAACCGACAAGATCGTCTTGACGCTGGGACGCTCGCGGCGGCGCGGCGATATCGCAGCCGATGTGTCGGTGAGTTATGTCGCCGAGGAAGAGCGCGTGGCGGGGTTCGGCCGGGATTCTCGCTCGGCCTTGACCGGAAATTGGGCATACACGATCCGCCGCACCGATCATCCACTCTTTCCACGGGACGGCTATCTGTTCAACCTGCAGGTGGGCGGGGCACCGGGCGTTCTGGTTGCAGAAGAGTCTTTTCTGCGCTTGTACGGCCGCTTGGTGCATTACCGGAAGATGGGCGACTCAGGGGTGCTGACCTTGCGCGGGGAGCTCGGGACCACGCTCGCCGACGCGACCAACGACGTGCCCTCGGACTATCTGTTTAGAACGGGAGGCGATCAAACCGTGCGCGGCTATGCCTTCCAGAGTCTGGGCGTGCGCAAAGGGGCGGCCGTCACGGGCGGGCGGGCGCTTGCGGTGGCCAGTGTCGAGTACACCCGCTGGATCACCGACGACTGGGGGGCGGCGATATTCTTCGATGCCGGCAATGCCGCCGATGATTTCAAGAATTTCGAGCTGATGAAGGGCGTGGGCGTGGGGGCTCGCTGGCGCAGTCCGGTCGGACCCTTGAATCTCGACGTTGCACACGGTGTCGACGACGGCAAGTTCCGGCTGCATTTCTCCGTGGGATTGGCATTCTGACGATGCGAGCCGGCCTTGCGCGCACCTTCTTGCTGACGACGGCGATCGTGCTCGTGTTGTTCGCGATCGCGATCTCCTGGGCGCTGACCAGCGACGCAGCGCTGCGATGGGCGGTTGCACGGATCAACGACACCTATGCGGGTCGCTTGGTCTTGGAAGGTGTCGAGAGGACGGGCGTGGCGGCGTTTACCGCCGAGCGAGTGCTTTACGTCGAGCCCGATCGACGCATCGAAGCTCACGACACCGAGGTCGTCGTTTCGGTCGCCTCGTTGTGGCGGCGCCATCCGGTCATCAATACTCTGCGCATCGCACGGCTGCAGATCTCGCAGCAGCCATCCGACGATGAGCCACTCGCTTTGCCTGACACCTTGCGCTTGCCCGTCGGGTTCGCCGTCGAGTCCTTGCGGGTAGGCCAGTTGAGTTTCGTCGCGGCCGGCGATCCGATCGAGTTGCGGGATCTGCATCTGGGTCTCGCGTATGAAGCGCAGCGCTTCGCTCTGCAATTGCGCAAGCTGGCGACGCCCTGGGCGACGCTGGAGGGCACGCTGCGACTGGGCGACAGCGCGCCCTATCCGATCGAAGGCGAATTCGACATCGATCCGGTCGAGAAAAGCATCGGTCCCGTGGCGGTTCGAATCGGCGGCCGCCTCGATGCGCTCGGCATAGGCATCGCGGCGGACATGTACGGCTCGCGCTTGTTGGCGAAGATCGCTGCTTTGCCCTTCTCGCGCACGACCCTGGCCTGGGTGGACGCCAGCATCGCTGCGCTCGATACGACGGCGATCGACGCTGCCTTCCCGCGAGCGCGCCTGGATGTCTCGGTGGACGCGATCGTGTCGCGCACCGGGGTGACTTCCGGACGCTTGCGGGCAATCAACGCGTTGCCCGGCTTGCCGGCCGACGCTCGCGTCCCGGTGCAGGCGATCAGCGCGACCTTCAGCGGGAGTGGGACGCAATGGGCGCTCAGGGATTTGGATGTCGATGCCGGTCGTGCCGGGCGCGTGAGCGGTGACGCCAGCCTCACGGCCGAGCGGATCGTCGCATCGTTGCGCGTCCAGGGCTTGAATCTCAGAGGAATCAACGAGACGTTGCATGCCACGGCGTTGAACGGCCCTGTTCGCATCGAGCGCGTGGGTGAGCGCGTGGCCGTGGATGCGAAACTCGAACAGCCGGGCGCCCAGATCGCGTTCGACGGGGTTTACGAAGGCGGGCAGGTCAAGGTGAACAAGGCCCAGTGGCGCAGCCCGGCCGGACGGATCGAGGCGCAAGGCGCCGCGCAGACCCAGGCACCCTACGAGTTCCAGGCAAGCGGGCGTTTGACGGGGGTCGATCCGTCCCGTCTCGGCGACTATCCCCAAGCGCGCCTGAACGCGACGTTCGAAGGCAAGGGACGCATCGAACCGATCGCGATCGATCTCGTGCTCGATATCGCCGACAGCCGTTTTCGCAATCAGCCGCTGGCGGGCGGCGGGCGGCTGCGCGTAATGCCCGAGCGGATAGAGACGGTCGACTTCTCGGCCCGTCTGGGTCGAGCACAAGCCCATGCCCGCGGCAGCTTCGGCGCGCCGGGCGACCGCCTTGCCTGGGATCTTACCGTGCCCGATCTGGCCGCCGTCGATCCAGCCGTCTCCGGCAGCCTGAAGGGCAACGGCATGCTCGCAGGCGCATGGCGCGCGCCGGCGCTGGACTTTACCGTCGATGCCAGCGGCCTGCGTCTGGGCACGAGCGTGCAGGTGGCGAGCTTGCGCGGGAAGGGCGCTTTGACGCAAGGTCTCGCCGGGCGCATCGATGTGGGTTTGGACGCGCAGTCGCTTCGGCTCGGCGAGTTGACGCTGGAGCAGGCGCGGCTCGTCCTCGAGGGCACACGCACCAGCCATGAAATTCGCATGGACGCCCGTGCAACGGACCATCGCTTCGATATGCGTCTCGCGGGCGGCTTGGATGATGCGCTTGCATGGCGCGGTGCCCTCCAGTCGTTGCAGGTGCGTGGTCCGATCGGAGCACGGCTCGAGCAGCCGGTCGACATGATGCTGAGCGCGGCGGCGGTCCGGGTGGGGTCCGCCCGGCTTGCACTGGGCAAGGGTCGCATCGAGCTTGCCCGCTTCGACTGGGCGGCCGAGCAGGGGATCGCTACCGCAGGCGCATTGACCGGCGTGGCCCTAGCCAGTCTGCATCCGATCGTTCCCATGCCGATTGCATTGCGCTCGCTCGTCATGGGCGGCGAGTGGGACATCGAGATCGGGGATAGGCTGCGGGGCAAGGTCGGCCTGCGGCGCGAGTCGGGGGATATCGTCGTCCCAGGCAAGCCGGCGGTCGCCGCGCGCCTGAGCGTGCTCACGCTGCAGGCCGAGGCACGGGGCGAGGACATCGTGTTTCAGGCGCGTGCCGAATCGGGCGCTTTCGGCCGAATGACGGCGCAAGGCTCGACCCGAGCGAGCCGGCGCGAGACGGGCTGGGGTGTCGCCGGCGATGCCCCGCTCGATGCCATGATCGATGCCGTCATGCCGTCGTTCGAATGGGCGCGTCCCCTGCTCGGCGATGGCGTGGCTTTGCAGGGACGCGCCGAACTGGCATTGGGCGTGCGGGGAACGGTATCCCGGCCGGTCTACACCGGACAGCTGCAAGCCAACGAGCTGGTGGTGCGACTGCCCGACTTGGGACTGACGCTGCGCGATGGCGTGCTGGCGGCGACGTTCGATCAAGAGCGGCTCGAAGTCAAGTCGCTGCGATTTGCTTCCGGCGCCGGTCAGGTGACCGGTACGGGCTCGGCGACCCTGGTGCCCGGAAAGATCGCCGCGCGCGCGGATCTGAAGGCGGAACGACTCACCGTGCTGGCGCGTCCGGATCGTCTCGTCGTGCTCAGCGGCGAGACAGCGCTCACTTGGGATCAACGCCAGTTGCGAGCACGGGGGCGCTTGATCGCCGACCGCGGCGTGATCGAATTGCCGCGCGAGGATACCCCCCGGCCGAGCACCGATGTCGTCGTGCTCGGTACCAAGCCGGTGCCGCCCAAGGATTTCAACATCCAAGCGGATGTGACGCTCGACCTGGGGCAGAACTTCGTGATCCGCGGGCGGGGCATTTCGACCCGGCTCGCAGGGACGCTGCGCGCACAGCTCGAGCCCAAGACGGGCCCGGTGCTCACGGGAACGGTCCGCACGGTGGAGGGCACCTACACGGCGTTCGGCCAGAAGCTCGACATTCAGCGCGGCGTGCTGACTTTCGTCGGGCCGGTCGACAATCCTTCGCTCGATGTCCTGGCGGTGCGAACGACCGGTGCGGTCGAGGTAGGCGTCGCGGTCGGGGGCACGGCCTTGTTGCCGCAGGTGCGGCTGGTGTCGACCCCGCCCATGTCGGACGCGAACAAGCTCGCCTGGTTGACGCTCGGTCACGGTTTGGATCAGGCCGGCCAGAATCAGACGGCCGTGCTGCAGGCGGCCGCGATGGCGTTGCTTTCGCGCCGAGGGTCGGGCACCGAGCCCGGTGGTTCGCTGGCGAGCCGCTTCGGCTTGGACGAGCTGGCCCTCGGCACGGTCAGCGGTACGGGCGAGCGCGTGGTGAGCGTCGGAAAGCGGCTCTCGTCGAAGTTCTATCTTGGCTTCGAGCGCGGAATCACCGGGGCGGTGAGCGTCCTCAAGATCACCTACGATTTGTCGCGGCGCTGGTCGGTGCAGGCGCGGGCGGGCAGCGAGAACGCGGTGGATCTGTTCTATACGCTCGGGTTTCGCTGAACGCGTCGCCGAATCGCGATTCGTTGCCGAGCTGTGCTCGCGGCCGGCTCAGTTGGGCCTTGGCGTATCGGTGCCGGATGCCGCGGGGAAGGGCGCTTTCGGGACTTGCAGCCGAATGTCCCAGTCGGTCTTGGCGACCGCGCCCTGGATCAGCCGCGTGAAAGAGTGCAGCAGCATGGCATCCATGGCCAGATCCATGCCTTGGCCCTGGGCGGGATGCATGGCGACCACGGCGTTGCCCTTGCCGTCGGGTTGCGCTCGCAGCCGCGATACCAGCAGCGGTTCCGGGCCCAGGGGCAGCGTGCTGACCGCCTTGTAGGGTGTGGCGAAATCGGCCTGGCGCACGGCCTTTTCATGTTCGAATTCGAGCATGGCCTTGCGCACGGCGGGATCGGATTGCGTGCGTGCTTCGCCGATGGCTTCGGCCATCTTGATCAGCGCCGGCCACAAACCCTTGACCAGACGGCGCGTGAGCCAGAATCGAAGTTCTGCGCCTTCATCGGTGCTCACACGCAGCAGGAGCCGATCCTGTTCCGGGTGGTAGTCGATACGGATCTGGTGCAGGCGCATGACGAACGCGGGAAAAGTTGCGAATCGATCTTATCACAGCACCCGCAAGCGTCCTGGGCCGAGCCGGAGTAAGCCCTCGTGGCGCCATCAATCGCTGCGGCCGTAAAGGTTCTTGTGCCTGATGAGCCATTTCTCGGCCTCGACCGCGAAGAACACCACGCTGGAGAGCAGCAGACACACCACCAACTCTTGCCAGCTCAGCGGTTGGGTCTTGAACACCGCATTGAGCGCCGGAATGTAGATCGTTGCAAGCTGCAGCCCCAGCGTGCCGACGATCGTGATCAGCAGGATCCTGTTGGACCGCGCGCCCAGGGTGAAGAGCGAGTCGCGCTCGGACCGAATGGCGAGCGCATGGCCGAGCTGCGACAGGCACAGCACGGTGAACACCATGGTCTGCCAATGCGCGTTGCCGCTATGGAAGGTCCAGGCCTGCAGGATCAGGCACACGGCTCCCATCGTGAGTCCCACCCAGACGATGTGTTGCCACATACCGTGGGCGAAGATGCTCTCGTTGGGTGCGCGCGGCGGGCGGCGCATGACGTCGCGCTCCGCCGGTTCGGCCGCGAGCGCAAGCCCAGGCAGACCGTCGGTCACCAGATTGATCCACAAAATGTGGATGGGCAGCAGCGGGATCGGCAAGCCCAGGAAAGGGGCGAGAAAGATGGTCCAGATCTCGCCCGAGTTGCTGGTCATCGTATATTTGATGAACTTGCGGATGTTGTCGAAGATGCGCCGCCCCTCGCGGACAGCGTGCACGATCGAGGAGAAGTTGTCGTCCAGCAGCACCATGTGCGCTGCTTCGCGGGCGACATCCGTGCCTCCCTTGCCCATGGCGATGCCGATGTCGGCTTGTTTGAGCGCGGGTGCGTCGTTCACGCCGTCGCCTGTCATCGCCACGAATTGCCCGGCCGCCTGTAACGCTTCGACGATGCGTATCTTCTGCGCGGGATCGACTCGGGCGTAAACGCGGATGGCGGTCACTTGCTGGGCGAGCGCCGCGTCCGACATTGACGCCAGTTCGGCGCCGCTCACGATGCGACTCTCCTCAGTGGCGATGCCCAGGCGCGTGGCGATCGCGCCCGCGGTGGCGGGATGGTCGCCGGTGATCATCACGGGCACGATGCCGGCGGCCTGGCATTCGGCCACGGCCGCGCCGGCCTCTTCGCGAGGCGGATCCATCAGTCCGACCAAGCCCAGATAAACCAGATCGTCCTCGACTTCGGCTGCTTGGGCTGGGGGCAGGTCGAGCGAGCGCTGCGCGAAGGCGAGCACTCTCAAGCCTGCGGCCGCGAGGGATTCGGCGCGCTCGAGCGCGATCTCGATATCGAAGGGGACGATGCCGTCTGCGGTCAATCGCCATGGGCAGCGAGGGAGCACCGTTTCGGGCGCACCCTTGACGCAGAGCAAGTAGGCGTCGCCGTCGGCGTGCACGGTGCTCATGCGCTTGCGGTCGGCATCGAAAGGCGCCTCGGCGAGCCGAGGGTGGCCTGTGGCGAGCTTGGCCTTGGTCCACCCCCGTTCGGATGCTGCCTGCAGCAGCGCGACTTCGGTCGGATCGCCGATGGCCTCGTTGCTGTCGATGTCTGCGTCATTGACCAGCACCAGCGCCCGGAGCAGGCTGGGCCAGGGCTCGGCATCGCCGGGGTCGCCGTCGACCTCCAGGTGTTCGGCGCGCATTTTGTTCTGGGTCAGCGTCCCGGTCTTGTCCGAGCATATGAAGGTGACCGAGCCCAGCGTCTCCACCGCGGGCAGACGGCGAATGAGCGCATGCTGCTTGATCATCTTCGCGGCACCCAGCGCCAGCGATATCGCGACCACCGCGGGCAAAGCCTCGGGAATGGCGGCCACAGCCAGGCTCACGGCGGTCAGGAACATGAGCGCGGGCGGCTCGCCTCGGGCGAGGCCGGCGGCCAGGACGATCGCGCAGATGGCGAGCACGGTCCAGGCAAGTCTCGCGCCGAAACGCGCCAGCCGCTTTTGCAGCGGCGTCTTCGTTTCTTGCGCGTCGGCGAGCAGATCGGCGATGCGGCCCAGCTCGGTATCGCGGCCGGTCGCGACCACCACCGCGCTGGCGCGGCCGTTGGCGACGAGCGTGCCCTTCCAGGCCATGTTGGCGCGATCGCCGATCGGAAGCGCCTGTGTCGAGAGTGCCTCGGCATGCTTGTCCACTGCGTGCGACTCTCCGGTCAGAGCGGCTTCGGAGATGCGCAGCTGCGCGGCTTCGATCAAGCGCAGGTCGGCGGGCACGATGTTGCCCGCTTCCAGCAGTACCACATCGCCGGGGACGACATCCGAGGCAGGCACGTCGAGCACGTTGTCGTCGCGTCGTACGCGCGCCAAGGGCGCCGCCATCTTGCGCAGCGCCGCCATCGCACGTTCGGCACGCCATTCCTGGACGAACCCGATCACCGCGTTGAGCAGCACGATCACCACGATGGCCACGGTGTCGGACGGTTCGCCGACGATCCCCGAGATCACCGCGGCCGCGATCAAGACCAGAATCATGAAGTCCGAGAACTGGTCGAGCAGCATGCGGCCGAGGGAGCGCTGTCTCGCCTCGGGCAGCGTGTTGGCGCCGAATCGCTCTCGGCGCAGTGGGACTTCGCGGCTCGACAAGCCCGCGCGGCTCGTCGCCAACTCGCGTACTGTCGCGTCGACGCTGTGGGTGTGCCAACTCGCCGGCGTGCGCGAGGCCTTTCTCGATTCTTCGGTCATGAGTTCAGCTGCGACCCATGCGATGCAGTTCGGGCACGGCGTTCTCCTTGTGGGCAAGCCAACGGCCATGCTGTCCCGCACCGCTGGCTGCGACCGGCCAGCAGAGGCGGGCCTTCATCGATCCGGCAATTGAGGCAGAACGGGTCAGAGCAGGCGGCTGTCGACTGCGGTGCTGGGCGGATCGTACGCTTCGATCAACCGGGAGTCGTCGTTCTTCACGCTGTTGACCCGTGATTCGACGGGATAAGCGATCATCTTCTGCGCCGGTGCGGGTCGCAGCATCGCCCCGAGCGCACTCGGATCGGGGTGGTCGGGATCCAGCCAGTGCGCGTAGTCGGCGACCTGCAGGATCGCGGGCATGCGATCGTGCAGGGGGCGCATGAGGTCGTTGGCCGCGGTGGTGATGACAGTGCAGGATCCGATCATGCCTTCGGGACCTTGCCAGAACTCGTAGAGGCCCGCGAACCCGAACATCGTCTGTTCGCGCGGGCGCACATAGTAGGGCTGCTTGCGCCCGTTGACGACGCTCCACTCGTAAAAACCGTCGGCCGGAACGATGCAGCGACGGCGCTTGAACGCGCTGCGAAACGAAGGCTTTTCCGCAAGATGCTCGGCGCGTGCGTTGATGAGTCGGTGGCCGATGCTCGGGTCCTTCGCCCAGGAGGGAATGAGCCCCCACCGGAGCATCAGGCCCGTGCGTGCATGATTGGACTCGCCCCGCACGGCGAGCACCGGTGTCCCGGGGGCGATGTTGTACCGAGCGGTGAATTGCGGGGGGTGCACGAGCCCGAACTGCAGTGCGACCACGTGCGGATTGCTATGGAGACTGTAGCGTCCGCACATGGTCCCAGCTCACTGCCGCAGTTCAGCGACGAGAGGGAAGTTCTTGCTTGCGGAAGATCCGGGCACGATCGGTCCTCACGCCTTCTTGTGGGAGAACTTGCGGGCCAGAGCGAGTGTCGCATTGGAGCGCTCGGGGCGGGGCATGAGCCAGCGGAAGCCCTGGGCCACCACCTCTTCGACGTTGTCCTTCTCGACATGCGGATGGCCGCAGGCCACGTTATGGGCCTTGCAGATGTCGAGGATTTCCGCAATCGCCCCGGCAACGACCGGGTGCTTGTACTGCCGCGGGAAGCCGAGGTTTTGCGACAGATCGCCTTCTCCGATGACGACCACGCCGATGCCGGGGACTTGCTCCAGAATCTTGGGCAGGTTCTTCACGCCCACCACGTCTTCGCACATGATGCCGACCAGAATTTCGCCTTTAGGGTCCAGGGGCCAGACGTCTGCGCGAGCGTAGTACTCGGACGGGGTCAGGCCCCAGTAGCGTGCGGCGTAGGCCGGTGCATCGCCGCGCTGACCTGCGGGCTCGTAGTTCGGCGCGCCTTCCGGACGGGCGTAGCGGCAGGCCGCGACTGCGCTGCGGGCTTCCTCGACGGTGCTGACATGCGGCCAGATGATGCCGTAGACGCCGCTGTCGAGGACCTGCTTGGCCACCCACTGATTGTGCTCGATGCCGTTGGGCGGAATGCGCACCATCGGTGTGACGGCCGGGGCGAGCGAACCGCTTTCGACGATCTGGCGCCGATTGAGCAGGTACTGCAGGCAATCGCGCAAGGCGCGGATGTCGTACGGACCGTGTTCCATCTCGAAGACGATGCCATCGTAGGGCTCGGTCGCCGCGATCTGCGCATTGGCGGGGTCGCCCGGCGCGAAAGTCACACAAACGTTACGCCCCTGTTCGAGGCCTGCGATGATGCCGTTCAAACGCGGAATATCCATGGGCTCCTCCCCCCGTGACTGATGGTCGTCGTGGCGTGCGCGCCGATGCACCCGATCGCGCAGGCGGCGCGATCCCATTATGGGCGCGACGCTCGCCTGCGTCCACGTGCGAGGGGGGCCGGCGGTCGGGAATGCGACCGGGCGAAAGGGCTCGGCGACGAGCGCGAGGTGCAGACCCGGCGCCGCAAGCTCAGGGTTTGGCAGCCGGACGCGGCGGCTGAAGTTTTTCGAGGCTCTCCGAGGCCGTCTGCCAGCGGGCGCGGGCCTCGGCCGCGCGCTTCTTGGCGTCGGTCGCGCGATCGTGCGCGGCCTTGGCTAGCTTGTCCGACTGCTCGGCCTCGTGGCGCAACTGCGCAGAATGCAACTCGTGCTCCTTCGCCTCGATTTCGGCCCGCTCGGCATCGCGGTTCGCCTGCTGCATCTCGCGCTGCGCGAAACTCGCGCGCTGCTGCAGCAGATGGGCGTCCTGCGCGAGGGCGAGCGTGGAAAAGGCGGTCAGCAACAAAACGGAAAGCATGCGCATGGTCGATCTCCAAAAAAACAGCGGGGCAAATCAAGCGCCCAGCTTGAAGGGGTTGAAGTTCGTGCGGCGGTCGTAATAGTCCTCTTTTTCAGCCCGCTTGAGGAACGCGACGACACGGTAGGTGACCGGCGTCAGAAGGACTTCGACCGCGACCTTGGCGACGAACTGGGCGAGCATCACTTTGGGCAGCATCTCGTTCGGGATCAGTCCGGAGCCATAGAAGGCGAGCGGGTAGAACAGTGCCGAATCGACGGCTTCGCCGAAGATCGTCGAGCCTATCGTGCGCGACCAGAGCCAGCGCCCCTTGGTCGCGATCTTCATCTTCGCCAGCACGAAGGAGTTCACGAACTCCCCGCACAGGAACGCGATCAGTGAGGCGGCTGCGATGCGCCATGTCGAGCCGAACGCAATCTCGTACGCCGCCTGGTTTTCCCAGCCCGGCGCGGGCGGCAAGGCCACCACCACCGTGGCCATGAGCGATGCGAAGAGCAGCGCGGCAAAGCCTGTCCAGATGACGCGTCGGGCGCGGGCATAACCGTAGACCTCGGTCAGGATGTCGCCGAAGACATACGAGATGGGAAAGAAGAGAACACCGGCACCGAAGGTGAGCGCACCGAGCAAGGGCAGCTCGATCTGCGTGATCTTGGCCGGACCGACGAGATTCGAGCACAAGAGCACGGCCACGAATGCGGCCATGACGAAGTCGTAGTAGCGATAGTTCGGACGGTTGCTTTGCGTTGTCATCATGCGATCCCGGCGCCGATGCTACCGGGTGGAGGGGGCAAACGCAATTTGACCGTGCCGATCTCGAAGTGCGCATTGCCGCTTGCGGGCGGGCAGTTAGTTGCAACGTTCCAGGACGAGGAGCCGCTCGACCATGGCCTGCATGCTGTCGGCGTCGGCGGTATTCACGGTGATCACGGCGCCGAGTTCTGCGAGATCGAGGGGCTGCGCCAGACGCTTCTGTTCGCGCAGGATGTCGAGGCCGGCCTCGGAGGCATCCGAACCCGCGATTCTGCGCCGCTCGATCCGGGCTGCGAGCACTTCCTCGTCGGCGCTGCATTGAATGACGACGAAGGGAACGTGCAGGGCGGCGGCGAGATCGCGGAAAGTCGCGCGGCGATCGCGGCGGATGAAGGCGGCGTCGACGATCACCGAATAGCCCGCTGCAACGATGCCGCGAGCGAGATCCGCCAGGCGGGCGAAGGTGGCATCGCTCATCTGCGCGCTGTAGATGCCTTGATCGAGGGCGGAGCCCGACGATTCGAACGGGGAGAATCCGCCCAGGCGTTTGCGCTCCACGTCGGAGCGGATGCGGATGGCGTGCGTATGCTCGAGCGCGGTCTGGCTCGCGTGGGTCTTGCCTGAGCCGGAGAGGCCGCAGGTGATGGCTAGAAAGGCGGGGTGCGGATGAGCGAAGGATTCCGCGAGTGCGATGTGCTGCGTGAAGTCGCGCCATTGCTCTTCGCGCACCTGCGCATCCGCCTGCGACTGGCAAGCGCGAATGCAGCTCACCTTCGCCCGCACCAGCGCCCGATAGACCAGATAGAAGCGCAGCACGGCCACGCCGGCGTAATCGGCACTGCTCTCGAGGTAGCGATTGAGCAATCGCTGGCCGAAATCGGGGCGGCCTCGGGCGGCGAGATCCATGATCGCGAAAGCCATTTCGTTCATCACGTCGATCCAGCGGAAATCGTCGTTGAACTCGATGCAGTCGAAGACGGTGATGCGTTCCCCGATCAGTGCGATATTGCCCAGATGCATGTCGCCGTGGCACTCGCGAATGCGATGGTCTTGCTTGCGCCGAGCGAAGATGTCGATGAGGCGCGCATGCTCGGCGAGCGTCCAGGCGCGCAGCTGTTCGACGCGTGCGTGCGCTTCGTCGCCACGAACCAACTGGTCGATGGCGCGGAAGTTCCCCAGTGCGGGCGCAAGCAGTTGTTCGGAGTTGCCGTAAGGCGAGGCGTCGACTGCGATAGCTGCCTGCGCATGAAAGCGGGCGCAGATGTCGCCCAGCGCATCGATGTGCTGTGGCGTGATCCGATCTGCGGCGAGGCGATGATCGAGCAGGTCGTCCTGCGAGAACTCGCGCATCCGCACGGCGTACTCGATGGCCGTGCCTTCACCGCCGACGACGGGGGAAGCGGGGGTGCCTGTGATGGGGACGACGTCTAGATAGATCTCCGGAGCCAGCCGGCGGTTGAGGCGCAATTCCTCGAGGCAGTAGTGCCGGCGCCGATCGAGCGTATGGAAGTCCACGAACTCGAACTGGACCGGCTTCTTGATCTTGTACGCGAAGCTGCCCGTAAGCAGCAGCCACGAGATGTGCGTCTCGATCAGGCGCACGGCCTGGACGGGATGCGGGTAGCAACGGGGATCGAGCAGCGCTTGAATGATCGCGGGCATGCGCGCCATTATCCGGCGCGGCACCCGCGTGTGTCATGCGCTTTGGGCGTACGTGGGCGCGTGGCCGGACATCCTCAGGCCGGCACCCTTCGAGATGCCCGGCATCGGCACCGCGAGGCGCAACGACATGGAAAGGGGTTCGTCGAGCGTCGTCGGCGCCGGCGCTTCGGTATGCACTCCGGGCGAAGCCGCATCCTTACCGACCGGGCTGTCGGCCCCCGCGCGGCTGGCGAGCGCGCGCAAGCCATCGAGTAGTGTCGTCTGGCTCATCGGCAGTTCGGCGGCGGCGACGTATTTGACGACTGCTGTCATCGAATGCGCGAGCAGATCGCGCACGCTGTCCGGGTCGACAGGCACGGCTAGGGCGAAGCGCGCTTGATGCACGGCGAACGCGGCCTCGCGATCCTGGTCGTTCTCGATCCGAGCCAGCGCGCACAGTTCCCGGGCATAAGCCGCGCACTGTTGCATGCGATCGACATCGTTGCCGGCCGGGACGACCTCGCCAGCGGGCAGGCTGCGCATCGCGCGCGTGATGGTTCTCGGGAAATGCCAGTGCTGGGCGACCGCGATGCCGAGTTCGTCGAAGGACAGGCCCAACACGGCGTGCGACGCGGCGAGCGGATCGCTGCCCTGGTCGGCGATATGGCGCTGGATCGCTTCGTACTCGTCCTTGAGATAGTAGAGCGTCAGGAGTTGGCCCAGGCGGCTGAACATGCCGCAGATGAACAGCTCTTCGGCAGTCTTCAAACCGAGCATGCGCCCGATGTTGCGCGAGATCACTCCCGCCACGAAGAAGTCGGCCAGGGCGGCGGCCACGGCGGGACAACCCGGTCCGCTGCGTCGGCTGCCGGCGAGGCTCATGCCGATGATCAGGGAGCGCAGCCGCGAGACGCCGAGCAGCGAGATCGCTTGTGATACGCGGGAAACCTTGCCCATGGCGAACTCGGCGCTGTTCACGACGCGCAGGACTTTTTGCGTCAGTGCGAAGTCGCGAATGACGAGGTCCGCGATGGCCTGCAGCGGGGCTTCGCCGGCCTGCGCCGTGAGCTGGTTGATGCGGGTGAAGCTCGCGCTCAGTGCGGGAAAATCGCTCTTGAGCGCCATCCGGCGCAGCAGGTAACTGACCGTGCTGTGCGGCTGCTCCTGCATCTGTTCCGCCTCGAGCTCGTTTCGACGCGGCACGCGGAAGCGATCCAGATCGGTTTTCATCTCGCCGGCATCGGCATAGCGCTTGCACGGATCGTGTTCGACGGCCTTGAGGACGATCGCGTCGATGCGCGGATCGATGCCAGGCCGGGAGGCGGAGGGCGCGGGCACCGATTCATTCAAGATGCTGTACATCTGGGCATAGTCGTTGGCGGCGCAGAAGACCGGTGTTCCCGTGAGCATCTCGTGGAACAGCAGACCGAGGGCGAACACGTCTGAACGGTAATCGGCATGGCCTTTGCTCACGCATTCCGGCGACATGTACTGAACCGTGCCCGAGCAGGTGATTTCGCCGGCTGCGATGCGCGCGGGCCGCGAGATGCCGAAATCGGTGACACGCGGAATGCCATCCCGGCCGACGAGAATGTTGGCGGGCTTGATGTCGCCGTGGAGAAAGCCGCTGGCGTGTACATGGGCGATGCCGGCGAGGATCTGGCTCATCAGGATCACGGCCCGATCCGCGGGCAGCGCGCCGCCGGTGTGCAGCAACTCGGCGAGGGTCGTGCCCTCGATGTACTCGAACACGACGAAGGGCTGGCCGTCATGCAGGCCTGTTTCGAAGACCGGGACGATGTTCGGATGGGTCAGGCTGCTGGCTGTCTTGGCGCTGTCGATGAGCTGCAGGGCCTTGGCGGGCGCGGCGTCTTCTCCCAGCGCCAGCGTCTTTATGGCGACATGGCGGTTGAGCTGCGGGTCGTGCGCTTCGTAGACCACGCCCTGCGCGCCTTGGCCCAGTGCGCGCAGCAGGCGAAACCGTTGAATGTATTGTGCTTGGCCGGACAGTGAAGGATGCGTCATGGTTGCTCTTTTCAGCCTGGTTCGTTTGGCATCCACGGCCGCGGCGAGAGGATCTTTAGCGCAATCGGGGACAGCGCTGCCCGCGTCAGTGGAAATCGCGGCTGGCGGGCGCGAAGTCTCCCAGCAGTTCGCTCAAGTCGGTCAAGCGCCCGGCGACGAGATGAACGACCTCGCCCTGGCGTTCGATCGTGCCATGGACAGCGAGCAGGCGAGCACCGAGGACTTCCCTGCGCTGACGTTCGATCAGATGGCGCCAGACGACGACGTTCACGTAGCCGAACTCGTCTTCCAGAGTGATGAACACCACGCCGCTCGCGGTATCGGGCCTTTGCCGGCAGGTGACGATCCCGGCTGCGCGGGCAAGGCGACCGTGTGGAAGCTCGCGCAACTGGGCGGCGGTGAGCACGCGGCGGCGTTGCAGGTGCGGCCTGAGCAGCGCCAGCGGATGTCGACCCAAGGTGAGGCCCAGGCTGCGGTAGTCCGCAACGATGTCCTGCGCTTCGTCCGGGGCAGCCAGCGTCACCGGCGTCTCGCTCGCGGGAAGATCCGCGAACAAGGGCGGCTGGCGTTGGATGCCGGCCACCTGCCAGGCCGCTTGGCGGCGATGCCCGGCAAGCGACGCCAGGGCGCTGGCACGGGCCAGGCAGTCGAGGTCGTGGCGATTGAGTCGAGCATGGCGCGCGAGATCCTCTACCGTCTCCGGACGGGGCGAGCGAACCGACACGATGCGTTCAGCGGCAGCTTCGGAGAGCCCGCTCACCATGCGCAAGCCCAGGCGCAGCGCCGGTGGACGGGACGATAGTTGCGGCGTTTGGGGGCTATCGTTCGAGACCATCCCCAGTGGGTGCAGGCAGGGCTCGCTCCTCGTGCCGACGCAGCGCGAGGGCGCCGCGCTCTGCGTTTCCGTCGTCTCCAGCGTGCAGTCCCAGGCGCTCAGCAGGACATCCACGGGTCGCACTTCCACGGCATGCCGGCGCGCATCCTGAACCAGTTGGCTGGGTGCATAGAAGCCCATGGGCTGGGAGTTCAGCAGCGCGCAGACGAAGGCGGCGGGCTCGTGGCATTTCAACCACGAGGAGACGTACACCAGCAAGGCGAAGCTCGCCGAATGCGATTCGGGAAAGCCGTATTCCCCGAATCCCTGGATCTGCTGGAAGATCTGACGGGCGAACGATTCCGGATAGCCGCGGCTCGCCATGCCGTCGATGAGCCGTTGCTCGAACTTCCACAAGCCGCCCTTGCGTCGCCACGCAGCCATCGAACGGCGCAACTGATCCGCCTCGCCGGGCGTGAAGCCGGCGGCGACGATCGCCAGTTGCATGACCTGCTCCTGGAAGATGGGCACGCCGAGCGTGCGTTCGAGGACGTCCTTGACTGCTGGCGAGGGGTAGGTGACCGGCTCCCGGTTCTGGCGGCGGCGCAGATAGGGGTGGATCATGCCGCCCTGAATGGGGCCCGGACGCACGATGGCGACCTCGATCACCAGATCGTAGAAGGTGCGCGGGGCCAGCCGCGGCAGCATGGCCATCTGGGCGCGCGATTCGATCTGGAATACACCGATGGTATCGGCCTTGCGGATCATTGCGTACACGGCCGGGTCCTCGGCGGGAATGTCGGCCATGCCGAAAGGCCGGCCATGTCGTTGCGCCACCAGGGCGAGCGCGCGTCGTATCGCCGAGAGCATGCCCAAGGCCAGGCAGTCGACCTTGAGCAATCCCAGGGCGTCGAGGTCGTCCTTGTCCCATTGGATGACGGTGCGCTCGGGCATGGCCGCGTTCTCGATCGGCACCATGCGATCGAGCGCGTCGCGGGAGATGACGAACCCGCCGACGTGCTGAGACAGGTGACGCGGGAAGCCGAGCAGCGTCTCCACCAGCGCGATCAGTCGCTGCATCACCGGGCTGTCCGGATCGAAGCCCGCCTCCTGGATGCGGGCGACCACGGCGTCGCGGTGATCCCACCAGGCCAGGGACTTCGCCAGGCGATCGACCTGGTCGAGCGCCATGCCCAGCGCCTTGCCGACATCGCGCACGGCGCTCTTCGGGCGGTAGGTGATCAGGGTGGCGGCCAGTGCGGCGCGATCGCGTCCGTACTTGGCATAGACGTACTGCATCACTTCCTCGCGCCGCTGATGTTCGAAATCGACATCGATATCCGGCGGCTCGTTGCGCTCGCGCGAGATGAAGCGTTCGAACAGCATGTTCATGCGCGCCGGATCGACTTCGGTGATGCGCAGGCAATAGCACACGGCTGAATTCGCCGCCGAGCCTCGGCCCTGGCACAGAATGCCGCGCGAGCGGGCGAATGCGACGATGTCGTGCACGGTGAGGAAATAGGGCTCGTAGCCCAGCTCCGTGATCAGGGCCAGTTCGTGTTCCACCAGCGAGCGGAGCCTGTCCAGCGCGGCCGCAGGAGAAGCGGTCTCGGGGGCATGGGTCTCGACAGGCAGGCCGAGGCTTGGATGCGGGGGAGGCCGGTGCGCCGAAACATGCGCTGCAAGATCGCGATCCTCCTTTGCTTGCCGGGCAGGGTCGCCGTCGAGGGGCGCACCGAAACGTTCTTCGAATCCCTGCGCGGTCAGCTTGCGCAGATGGCTGGCGGGCGTTTCGCCCGCGGGGGCCAGCTCCTGCGGATACTCATAGCGCAGACTGTCGAGCGAGAACCGGCAGCGTTCGGCGATCACGAGCGTTTCGGCGAGCAACTCGGGCGGATAGATGCGGGCGAGACGTTCTCGTGTACGCAGATGGCGTTCGCCGTTGGCAAACAACCGATAACCTGCCTCGGCCAAGGTGCACTTCAGGCGGATGGCGGTCAGCGTGTCCTGCAGTGTGCGCCTTGAGCGCGCATGCATGTGGACATCTCCGCTGGCCACGACAGGCAAAGCGAAGTGGCGGCCGAGCACTTGAAGCTGGGCCAGGCGCGCGCGATCGCCGGCTTCGCAAAGCAGCTCGATGCCTAGCCAGGCATTGCCGGCAAAGTGATCCTGCAGCCATGCGAGCTGCTCGTGCAAGGCAGTGCGGGCCGTTGTGCGGGCTTCGGCTTCCAGGGCGAGTCGATGGCTGGGGATCAGGATAAGCAGGCAGCCGGAAAGGCGACCGACGAAGTCGTCGCGGGTCAGGTGGTATGTTCCCTTGGCCGCCTGGCGGCGGCCGTGGGTGATCAGGGCCGACAAGTTGCCGTAGCCGGTGCGATCGGCGGCCAGGGCGATCAGCCGCATCGGGGTGCGCGTGGCGGGCTCGTGCATGCTGGCGACCGGACTCGATTCCAGGCGGAACTCGCTGCCGAGGATGAGCGGCAGTTGTTTGTCCTTGGCGGCGACATGCGCCCTCACTGCGCCGGCCAGGGAGCATTCGTCGGTGATCGCCAGGGCGCTGTAACCGAGCCCTTGCGCAGCTTCGACGAGCTCTTCGGGATGCGAAGCGCCGCGCAGGAAGGTGAAGTTGCTCAGGCAGTGCAGTTCAGCGTAGTTCGGTGCCGTCATGGGATCAGGCTAGAATCGACCGATGCGAACAGACTACTTTGCCGGGTTGGATGCGCCCGCCAAACCCTGGGGTTTGGCGGCAACCTTCGGGTTGAGCATGGTTATTTGGTATACGCTGGAATTGCTGCAGGCCGCCATGGGGGCGGGCATGGGAAACGTGCTGCATGCATTCGGCGTCAGCGACCCCGCCTTCAATACCCAGGCGGTCAATTTCGCCCTCGTCACCTGTGTGACCACCGTGCTGTGCGGTGCGCTGATCTTCGCCGCGGCCGGATTGCGGGATGGCATCGGGTTGCGTGCCTATCTCGGGATCAGGGGAGTGCCGCGCAAAGAGGTGCTGCGCTGGCTGATCGTCACTTTGATCATCGTGGCGCAAACCGATCTGGTGCTCTATCTGGTGAAGGGCGAATTGTTGGCGGCCGAATGGGTGGAGATCTATCGTTCGGTGCAATCCCCGCTCTTGTTCTGGTTCGCCTTGATCGTGGCCGCGCCGATTTTCGAAGAACTGCTCTTTCGCGGTTTCGTGTTCGAAGGCATACGCGCCTCGCGTCTGGGCGCATTCGGGGCCGTTACGATCACGGCGCTGGCGTGGACGATGATTCATCAGGAGTACGACCCGCTGGAATTCACCCTGATCTTCATCGTCGGCCTGATGCTGGGCATGGCGCGTCTGCGCACCGGCTCGGTGTTGCTCACGATAGCCATGCACATGCTGCACAATCTGATCGCTGCCGGCGAGATCGCCTGGATAGCGGCCATGTACGAGTAGGGCGCGCATCAGGCGAAGATGCCGTGGACATGCCAGAAAATTTCTGGCTTTGGAGAGACGGCTTGAGGGCCGGCTCCTGCAGTGGTTGCCGGATTTTCCGACCGGAACAGCCATAGCGTTTGCCCGCAGTGTGTGCGTGCGACGAAATAATCGCGGCACACGTCCCGAGCTTCCCACCAGCCGCTTTCGATTTTCTCCGGGCCATCGGTGAGCACCACAGGCGCCTGCGCATTCGCCAAGAACGCATCCAGGGGCTCGGGTTCGGCCAGCAGCCAGAGCGGGCGAGGGCCGGGCGGCAGCAGGGTGCCGGTGCCGGAGGTCGGACGCTGCGCCCGCCATGCGAGTTCGGGCCGATGATCGGCATGGGGACGCAAGGCGCATACGGCCTCGTCGCCCAGCCGCGCGCACAAGCGCTCGATCAATTCGGTGTCTTCCCCGTCCTCCATGCCGGGGAAGAGGCTCAGGTCGCGGGCGACGAGCCGCTCGCACTGTTCGCTTGCCAGCGCCATGGCTTCCACCCGGTCGGGCAGTTGCGTGCGCTCCAAGCGATCTCGCATCAGCGCCGTCAGGTGGGCGGGATCTCGGCTGGGACTGGAGAGTGCCAGCGTGATTGCACTCGGCGCCTGGTCTTCGTGCACGAGTTCCAGGCGCAGGCGCATGACGCCCATCCCTCGACCCCGCAGCCAGCCGCACAGCCCGGCGATGAGGCGTTTGCAGCCGAACAGCAAGGCTTCGACTTCCCAGGCAGGGGCGGGAAGTTCCAGCCGAGTCGAGAACTGCTCGGGCAGGACGATGGGCAGGCGCGGATCGGGGCAGCGGCCCAGCGCCCGATCCAGGATGTCGAGCAGTTCCCGGCCGAAACGCCGCGCCAGCGCATCCCGGGGCAATGCGAGGACTGCGCCTATCGTCTGCACGCCGATGTCTGCAAGGGTTTGCAGGACGGGCTCCGAGCAGCCGAGGGCAGCGCTCGGCAGGGAGGCGAGTTCCCGAGCCAAACTCGCTGTATCGGCCACCACGCACGAACGTCGGGCTCGGGCCAGCATGGACGCTGCCGTAGGCGTCGGTGCGGCGGCGAGTCCGGCCGAGAATCCCAAGGCGGGCAGGCCCTGTCCGATGGCCTGCATCAAGGCGGCCACGCCACCGAACAATTTCCGCCCGCCGCCGATCTCGAGCACGATGCAATCCGTGCCTTCCTGGCTGGGAGCGGGGCCGAATTGCAGCGCCCATTGCGCGATCTCCTGCAGGGCCTGTGCTTCCAGCGAGAGGTTGCGGGCATGGACCGTCAGTGCCGGTGTCAGCGCCATGGCCGCCGAAACGTCCATGCCTTTGCGGATGCCGGCTCGATGGGCGTGAGCATTCAACGCCAGGATGCGTGGACGGGTGGCGCCCTCGGCGACCGCCCGCGGGATCTCATCGCTGCCCGATCGTGTCAACGCCTCCAGGGGCAGCATAGGGAAATGCAGACAAGCCCACAGCATGTGGAATCAGTCTCCGATAGGTGTTGTCTGCGCTGGGTGCCAGGAAGGCGCCTCAGGCGTGATTGCCGCGCAGGATCGTTTGCGCGATTCGGACGGGACGGGTCAGCGTGCCACCGCGGCGCTTGAGAATGCGGACCTCGAGTTCGCCCGCCTCGTTCGCCAGCAGGCGCAAGCGCAACGCAGCCGTCGACGCATTCATGGCTGCGCTCTCGGGCATGAACAGGAACCCGCTGCTTTCGCCTTGTTCGCAGGCCAATTGCAATCGACGCAGACTGTTGGCTTGCATGGTCCCCGGCCAAGCGAGTGCGGCGCCGCACTGCCTGGATTTGAGCGACTGCTCCAAGGCCCAGAGCTTGTCCTTGGGCGACTCGGCCTTGATCAGCAGCAGGCGGGCAAGATCGAGTCCTGCAGCGGCAAGTGCAGGGGCATAAGGGATATGAGGGGGGGCGATGAAAATCACCCGGCGGCTGCTTTGGGTCAGACGGGCGCAAAGAGGCATCAACAGGCTGAACTCGCCGATGCCCTGGCGGGACGTGAAAAGCTCTGTCAGCGCTCCTCGAGGCCAGCCGCCTCCCGGCAGGCACTCATCAAGGGACGCAAAGCCACTGGATACGGCCGTGGCCGTGCGTGCGCATTCCTCGCCGCGCCATAGGCGCGGGTGTTGCAGCAAGAGATCGAGAGACGTCGGCATGGCGACCATGGGTGTTCGATGGCTCGATCGGCGAGGGCGACCGGGCCGGCCTCATAGGCCTTTGCCGTTGCGCACCACGCCCACACCCAGCCCCTCGATCACCAGGCGGTCGGTGCGAGGGTCGACCTCGATGGGGTCGAACTCGGGGTTCTCGGGCAGGAGCTGGATCTGGTTGCCGCGCCGTTTCAGGCGCTTCACGGTCACCTCGTCGTTGATCCGGGCCACCACGACCTGACCGGAGCGGACATCCTGGGTTTTGTGCACGGCCAGCAAGTCTCCGTCGAGAATGCCCGCATCGCGCATGCTCAGACCGCGTACCCGCAGAAAATAATCTGCGCGCGGTTTGAACAGTCCTGCATCCATCCGGTAGTGAGCATCGATATGCTGTTCTGCCAGAATGGGCGCGCCTGCCGCGACTCGCCCCACCACGGGCAAGCCGTCGGGTTGCAGGATGCGCAGGCCGCGCGAGGCGCCAGGCAGGATTTCGATGGCGCCTTTGCGCTCCAGGGCGCGCAAATGCTCCTCCGCGGCGTTGGGCGAACTGAAGCCGAAATGCGCCGAGATTTCCGCGCGCGTGGGCGGAAAGCCGGTTTCCTGCAGGTGATCGCGAATCAGTTCCAGAATTTCGCTCTGGCGGCGGGTCAGGTTTTCCACTGAGGATCTCCGGGATGATCGAGGCAGGCCAGGCCTGCCTCGAGGAAGGATCAAGCGCGCTGGGCTGCGTGCGGCAGAGCGCTCCTGAAGCGTGGCAGATCGGCTGTCGGCTCGATCTTGCCCAGCCGCACGAGTCTCGCCTGGATTGCTGCGCGGCTGCGACCGTGTTCCTGGGCCAGTTCGGCGAGGGATTGGCCGGCGTCGAAGCGCTCGACGAGGGTTTTGTCCTCATCCTCCGCCCAGGGCTTGCCCGCATTGACCGGCGTCGGTGAGCGGTTTGGGCCTGGAGGCGGGGCGGCGTTCAGCGCCTGGAGGGCTTGAAACAGGGCGCGTACGGTATCGGGATGCTGATACGGGCTGTCTGCGGGGAAGGCCGTTCCCGAATGCGGATCGATGCCTAGTGCCAAGGTCTGGAGGATGTGAGCGGCGGTTTGTTTTTCCATGGTGATCTCCTGAACTAACCCCTCCATGGATGAGTGATGTCGTCTTGCGTCCTGCGCCGGCTCGGCAAAGGCCGCTGCGGGACGGGGCCGGTTTCGCCGCCGATGCAGGGCTCGATGGCATCCGTAGCTGTAAATATATACAGTTCTTGTGGGATGTCAACAGAAGCCGGCGCGGATGGCCCGGGGCCTGGGCAAACTCTTGCATGCAGACGCGCGGCCTTGTTTATACTGCCGGAGTCGCTGATCGTTGCTCCCGCAATCGGGAGGGGGGCACCAGCCCACGCACGGGGTGCAGGCGCACAGCGGCGAGTCAAAGCGGGAGCCTCACCAGGGAGGGCAGATGACTAGGTTGCTTCGTGACATCGGGTATTTCGTCGTTCTGTGCCTGATGATCTTGGGCGTGGGCGGCGTCATGTATCACGCGATCGGCGAGGACGGCTGGATCGAGCGCTTCTTCGGCGGTGTCCTGGACCAGGGGGTCGGCACCATCCTTGCCGTGCTGGTCGGATTGGTGCTCGCCGGCTGGCTGATCCGTCGCTGGCTGATCGCATCGCAGCGCCATGCGCTGTTCAACGATTTCCTGATGTACGGCATGGTGGCTCTGGGCGTGCTTTTCGTCGGTCGTCTGCTCATGAACGGTTCGCTTTAGCGCCCTGAGCGAGAGATTCGTTGCCGGATTGCCCAGACCTCGGCCGCGAAATTTCCGACTCGGCGCACCAGGCCGCTACCGGGCGCCTCGTATCTCGGATCGATCGAGCATGCCGTCGATGGCTCATATCGCCTGCTCCGGGGATGAATCTTCACGGCCCGCGAGGGGTGCATGCTAAACTGCCTTCATCCTTGTCCTGCCACCAGAGTCGTCAACGCATGAATCAGCCAGTCGTGCCGCGGCCCGCGGCGACCATTTCCATTCTGCGTGAAGCAGCCCCCGGTTTCGAGGTGCTCATGATGCAACGGAGCATGAAGGCCGACTTCATGCCCGGTGCGTATGTGTTTCCGGGCGGCGGCATCGAACGCGAAGATTCCGATCCGGCGTTGTTCGAACTATGCAGTGGGCTCGACGATGCGGCGGCCAGCGAGATCCTCAAGGTCGAGCAAGGCGGCTTGTGCTACTGGATCGGGGCGATCCGGGAGTGTTTCGAGGAGGCGGGCCTGCTGCTGTGCTACGACCGCAACGGGGAGTTGGTGAGCCTCGATCAGCCGGATCTGGAAGCGCGCTTCATCGAGCACCGTGCCGCGCTCAATCGCGGCGAACTGAGCTTTCTCGACTTCTGCCTGCGCGAAGCGTTGCGTCCGGCGGTGGACAAGTTGACCTACTTCAGCCACTGGATCACGCCGCTGGCCGCGCCCAAGCGCTACGACACGCGTTTCTTCGCGACGCTCGTGCCGGCGCGCCAGCATCCCTTGCACGACGCCGAAGAGTTGGTCGATACCGTGTGGGTGCGCCCGGGAGAAGCACTGGAGCAGGAGCGCGTCGGGAAGCTTTCCTTGCGCAAGCCCACCATCGCCACCCTCGAGACGTTTCATACCGCTGCCGACTGCCCTTCGCTGTTTCGCAATCTGCAAGCGCAGCAGCCGAACATACGTCCGATCCTGCCGGCCATCAGCCAGGACGGCGGGCGCATCATCCCCGGCGAGGCCGGTTACGCGGAGGCGGTGCTCAATCCGACACCGAAATGGCAATGAGCGAGATCCGACCAGGCGAAGTCTACACACTGAGCGACCGCATTCGTCGCATCACGGCACCCAATCCTGGTGTGATGACCGGTCCGGGGACCAATGCCTACGTCGTAGGCACCGAGTCGCTCGCATTGATCGATCCGGGGCCCAATATCGAGTCGCACATCGAAGCCCTGCTGCGCCTGGTGGGCACGCGCTTGCGCTGGATCCTCTGCACCCACGCTCATCACGATCATTCGCCAGCGGCGCAAATCATCCATGCGGCTACCCAGGCTCAACTGATCGGCATGCCGCCGCCCAGCGGCGAACGCCACGATCAGACATTTGCGCCTAGCTGGCCCATCAAGGACGGCGAACGCCTGCAAGGCCCGGGCTTCACGCTGCGCGCGGTGCATACGCCGGGGCATGCGTCCAATCACATGTGCTATCTGCTCGAGGAAGAGCGGGCGCTCTTCACGGGTGATCATGTCATGCAGGGCTCGACCGTCGTCATCGGTCCGCCCGACGGCTGCATGAGCGCGTATCTGCAATCCCTGGAGAAGTTGCTCGATCTGGACGTGGCGCGGTTCGCGCCCGGGCACGGGCATCCGATCGATACGCCGCAGGACGAAGTGCGCAAGCTCATCCGACATCGTTTGGGCCGCGAGCAGAAGGTGCTGACGGCGCTCAACAAGCAGCGCCGGGGCAACCTCGACGCGCTCGTGCCGCTCGCCTACGACGACGTCTCGGAAAAGCTGCATCCCATCGCCAAGCGCTCGCTTTACGCGCACCTGCTCAAGCTCGAGATCGACGGGCGGGCCAGAAGCGAAGGCGAGCAGTGGATCGCCTGCGACTGATCGATCGCCCGGCTGCGGGCGGCTATGCAGCTGCCGGACGCCGCCGGTACATGAGCGTCGCTTCCAATTCCTGAGCGACGCTACCATCCTGCTTGAGACACTTGCGGGCGAACGTGATCACGCCGCGATCCGGCCTGCTCGTCGCTTTCTTTCCGATCACAGTCTGCTCCATGTGAATGGTGTCGCCATGCTTGACCGGCGCGAGCAGGCGCCATTTGTCGATTTGCAGCAGCGCCAGCATCGTTCCCTCGTTGATCCCGCTCGCGTACTGCAGGCCTCCCATGATGGCGTAGACCAGGGGGCCGTGCGCGACCGGTTCGCCGAACGGCGTGGTCTTGCAGTATTCCCAGTTGCAGTGGACTTCGTTGAAGTCGCCCGAGAGGCAGGCGAAATTCACGATGTCGGTGGAGGTGATGGTTCGGCACGAGGTGCGGAACGTCTGGCCGAGTTCGAAATCCTCGAAGTACATGCCGCGACTCGCTTGAATCATGCTGTTTGCTCCGGACGCGGATTGCAATTCGATCAGTAGGCCGGTGGGTTCGGCGTCTCGGGCACGGTGCCCGGCTCGGGTTGCGGCTCGCTGCCGATCGGGGGCAGCAAGGAATGCCGGGGACGCGGTTTTTTCTCTGCAGGGCGGGACTGAAAACCGGCTCCCGGGTTCTCGGAGTTCTCCGACAAGCTCGGGGTGGTACCGCGGCCCGGCCGCACATTCCAACTGTCTTTGTAGTTTCTCCAGGAGGGCGATTTATTATCGGTCGTCTTCGGCGCCTGCAGGCTGGACTGGGCTGTGAGTCTCGCCTCCACTCTGCCTGGCGCTTCCTCGAAGACCGAGGCGCGCTTGAATTCGTACCAGGTGTCGCTGGCAGCTGGGTTGTACACCATGCTGCGCAACAGGCGCTGATGGATGTAAGCCTTGCCGGCCACATCGAACTCGATAATGAACCAGCCCCCCTTGGTGCCGTCGATCAGCTTGAAGCGCTCCGTGCGCGTCAGCCGTATCTGCCGGGTGTCGAAGCGCGGCTCGGCATAGAACGTCGTGGTCGAGTACTTCTCGTGCTCCGGCACGTACCAGTAATAATTGTTCTGGGTCAGGTTCTGTGCGCAGGCTTGCGTCGATAAGCCAGCCAGCGGCGCAAGTGCCAGCAAGACTGCGAGCAGCCACGGGGGCAACAGCTTGGTGGGGATGGTCATCGGCAAGGTTTCCGAATCAAGCAAACACAAGGTTGGAAGTGGCGAGCAGGCATCGTTTTGCTCCAGGACCACGAAGCTCGATCAGCGCCGCTCGCGACCGAGCACGAGTGTGCAGTTCGAAGACAGCACGCCGCCTTCATTATGCACCAGCGCCGTGCTGGCGCCTTCGACCTGGCGCGGACCGAGGCCGCCTCTGAGCTGCGCGACGGCTTCGATGATGCCGAACATGCCGCCGGCCGCGCCCGCGTGTGCATGAGACAGCATCCCGCCATGAGTGTTCACGGGCAGCTTGCCGCCGATCTGCGCATGTCCGGCTTCCCAGAACTCGCCGCCCGCACCCCGGGGTGCGAATCCCAGTTCCTCGAGCTCGATGATCGGCACGATGGTGAAGCAGTCGTAGAGTTGGGCGACGTCGATATCCCGTGGGGTGATCCCCGCCATGCCGTAGGCGGCCGCACCTGCGCGGGTGACGCCGAACTCGGTCAGGCTGGGTGCGCTCGACAGGTGCTCGTGCGTGTGGGCTTCACCGATACCGTACAGCCAGACCGGTGCCGATCGGGCGCCGCTTGCCCTGTCCGGGCGGGTGAGGATCAGTGCGCCGGCCGCATCCGAGATCAGGCAGCAGTCGAGCAGGGTGAGCGGATCGGCGATCGGCTTGGCGGTCAGCACATCGCCGATTTCGATCGGCGTCTTCATGTGGGAATTGGGATGCAGGCAGGCGTGCATGCGGGTCGTCACGGCGACACGCGCCATTTGCTCGCGTGTAGTGCCGTACTCGTGCATGTAGCGGCGCGCGATCATGGCGTAGCAGCCCGGGATCGACGGACCGTAGGGGTATTCGAAGTAGGGGTGTCCGACCGCCGTAGCCAGCGCGGCCACGGCTTGGTCGCGTGTCTGGCCGCTTGCGCGGTTCTCGCCGGTGACGACGAGCACCGTGTTCGCCTGGCCGCTCGCGATGGCCGCGGCGGCGTGACCGACCATGACCGCAGGGGTCGCACCCCCGGCCACCAGCGAGGCGCAGTAACCCGGCTGCAATCCGAGATACTCGCACAGCACGGTGCCCAGCATGAAGTAGGGCTCCGTCATCGAGTAGGCGGTGACGAGCCCGTCGATGTCGTCAGGACGCAGCCCCGCATCGTCGAGCGCGCGGCGAGCAGCCTGGGCATTCAGGCCCAGGCCGGTCATGTGCGGCAGGTGGCCGATGTCGGATTCGCCGATGCCGACCACGACGGCACTGTTGCGAAGACTCATGCCGCTGCGGCCTTACGCGGAAGACGGATCCGCGGATTCCGATCTCACCACGCCGTCGGCGACGAGTTTCTCGATCTCTTGTGTGCTCAGCCCCGCTTCGCGCAACACCTCGAAGGAATGCTCGCCGACCCGTGGGGTGGGACGATGATTCTTCGCCGGCGAGGCGGAGAAATGCATCGGCAGCTTCATGGTGCGCACGCGACCCTCCGTCGGGTGTTCCTCGATCTGGAAGAAATCGACGTCGTCCAGATGCGGGTCCTCGAGGAGGCTCTCGATCGTGTGCATCGGCGAGGCCGGGATATCGGCCTTCTCCAGCAGCTCCAGCCATTCCGCGCTGGTGCGCGCTGCCAGGGCTTCTTCGGTGATCTTGTAGACCTCCTTGAGGTTCGCCGCCCGCTGCGAGCGCTCGGAGAACCGCGGGTCGTCCTTCAGTTCCGGGCGGCCGACCAGATCGCAGAACGAGAAGAACATGCGGTCGGTGGAGGCCATCACGCAGATGTAGCCATCCTGGGTCTTGTACGGGCGCCGATCGAACAGACGGATCTTGTTATTCGTATGGGTGGGCGGATCGAAGTAGTCGTCCCAGATATGCTCCGAGAGCACGAACTCGGCCATGGTCTCGAACATGGGCACTTCCACCGCCTGCCCCTGCCCGGTGCGTGCGCGATGCAAAAGGGCTGCGAGCACCGCATTGACCAGGTAGACGCCGCAAACGCGATCGGCCACGTTGATGGGAACGAACTGCGGCTTGCCGGCAATCTGGCCGAAGAGCGCCGGCAAGCCGCTCAAGCCCTGGATCACGTCGTCATACGCCGGACGCCCCGCGTAGCGGCCCTTGCTGCCGAAGCCGACCGCGTAGCAATAGACGATGTCGGGCTTCACCTTGCGCACGCCCTCGTAATCCAGTCCGAGCCGCACCATCGCCTGCACGCGACTGTTGTGCACGATGGCGTCGGCCGTGGCGGCGAGTCGCAAGAACGCGTCGCGACCGGCCGGATCCTTCAGATTGATCGAGATCGCCCGCTTCGCGCGGTTCAGGACCATGAAGGTGCAGCCCATGCCCTTGTGGCGCGACGGTCCGGAATAGCGGCGACCTTCGCCTTCGATGGTCTCGATCTTGATGACGTCCGCGCCCATGTCGCCCAGGATCTTGGTCGCATACGGGCCGAGCAGAACGGTGGTCAGGTCGAGGATGCGCATGCCCGCAAGCGGGCCGGTGGGCGCTGGGTGTTTACGCTCTGGCATGGTTGTTTATCCCTGGATCGGGTGACGCAACGAAACGCGCGAAACGAACCGCGCCCTCGAGGCAAAGCGCGCAGACGGGGTCTTCGTCACAGCAGGCATCGGAACCTCCTCCTAATATCGAGCATGCAGCCCGACCGCGATCATATCGCAGCCGCGGCCGACGATCGGACCGGTGCGCTCGGCGTTCGCGCAGCGCTAGTCCGAGATGCGGCGAAACTGGGGTACTGCCCAGTCGCCGCGCTGTTCGAAGCAGACACTCACCCGCTCGCCGATACGCACTGCGTGCGCATCCTCACCGACGATGTTCGCCATCATGCGTGGTCCTTCCGCGAGGTCGATCAGCGCCACGACGTAGGGCACTTGGGCGGCGAATTCCGGCACCGGGGCACGGCGCATGATCGTGAACGTATGGACGGTTCCGAGCCCGGTCGCGTCGGTCCAGTGCAGGCTCTCGGACCAGCAGACCGGACACAACCGGCGCGGCGGGAAATGCTTGTGGCTGCACTCGGCGCATGCTCGCAGCACGAGTCGCCCTTGCTTGGCGGACTCCCAGTAGGCAATGCTGTCCGCATTGGGACGCGGGTCGGGCAGTGTCGAGGACATGGCGGCTTCGGTTCGCTGCTCGCTCAATTGTTGGGGCGCAAATCGGAGCGGCTTGCGGGGCGCCGTTCCCGCCGGGCGTTGAAGCGGTCCATGAATTCGCGGTCTGTCATGAGGTTCGCTCGAGATCGAGTCGCGCGAACACTTGCGAACCGTGTGCGCAATGATGCGGTGCTTCGCGGCGCAATTCGATCACGACGAGAACAGACCTTCGCTCGGAATCACGAATGCCCGAGTCAAAAGTATAGCGATGGACCATCGAGTTGTCAGAAGCAGTTTCGATTCGGCGCGCGAGTGATTTCTCGCGCTCGACTATAATCGACAGGGCTGCATCCGCCGAGTACGCGGCATTCACGCGAACGTCCGCGCACATCGTCCCGGCAACGGAGCCGTCGTACGGCAAGGAGCGAGCATGGCAGGCGTCGGCAAAGCTTTGCATGACGGCTTCGCGAAACTTCGCGAAGCGCACGAGTCTGGCCTGCAGTCGCTGCGCGTGTGTACTGGTCATGCGAGCGAGCCGAAGTCCCGTCGCCATGAATGCTGGACGAGCCCTGTGGCGGCTGCGAAACTGCGTAAGCACCCCAACGGCCTGGTTAGAGATTCGTTGACGATCGGCCCAACGATATCGATGATGCGGAAGGGGCAAGAGGTCGAAATCGGCGTCAGACGCGAAGGAAGCCGCAGCCAGTTTGGACACTTGGCGGGGGTTTTCGACAAAGTACGGTGTCGATTCTCGGCGCTTTTCTTCAGCGAATTTCTGATTCAGGACGCTAGATTCCTCGAGGAGCGGCGATGATGAACGAAGCGATGCCTGCAGTGCGGCTGGCGCGGGCTCACGATGCTGGCGCCATAGCGCGGATGTCCCGCGACTACATCGAAAGTGGTCTGGGCTGGTCTTGGCGACCGCAGCGGGTGCTCGGCGCGATCCGTGATCCGAACACGCTGGTGATCGTCGCCGGAGACGAAACCGTCCAGGGCTTCTGCATCACTCAGTTCGCTGAAGAGATCGGGCATCTGAGCCTGCTGGCCGTCGATGCGAAACTGCGCCGACGCGGGCTCGGTCGACATTTGTTCTTGTGGATGCTCTGCAGCGCGCGCGTGGCTGGCCTCGCGACGATACACGTCGAGATGCGCACGACCAACCTGCCGGCGCGCGCGTTCTATCGTTCGCACGGATTCGAGGACGCCGGCTTGGTGCCCGGCTACTACCGAGGCCTCGAATCGGCGCTTCGCATGGTCCTGGGGTTGCGCTCGCGCGACGTGCAGGAGGTCGATTGGGAACTGCCGCTCGAGTGGCGCCGTCCGGAGGATTCTTGATGGTCGAGCGCGCCAAACAGGGGGTGGCCGTATCGCGGCCGATCGGATTCGTCGGTGTCGGTCGCATGGGAACACCGATGGTGGGTCATTTGCTGCGCGCGGGACACGCGGTCCTAGCCTGGGATAACGATGCTCGCGCGCGTGGGCGAGCGCGGAGCGCAGGTGCCCAGGTCGCTCGGTCCCTTGCCGAAGTTGCGGCGAAGTGCAGTGTGGTGATGGTTTGCCTGCCGACGCCGCAGATCGTGCGTGAAGTGGCGCTGGGCGAGGCGGGCCTCTCGTCGGGGCAGGCGGTGCAGATCTACGTGGATCTCTCCACCTCCGGGGCCGACACGGCGCGCGATGTCGCCGTGGCCTTGCAGGCGCGCGGGATCGCCGCGGTCGATTCGCCGGTTACCGGAGGGGTGGCGAGAGCGGCCGAGGGTACGCTGGCCGTCATCGTCTCGGGGGCGCCAGCGAGCGTGCGCCGTGTGCGCAACATGCTCGACTGTTTCGGTGAAGTGCATGTCGTCGGCGATGCTGCGGGTCAGGCCCAGACGCTCAAGGTCATCAACAATCTGCTGGGAGCCGTGGCGCTGGTGGCCAGTTCGGAGGCCTTCGTGATGGGCGTCAAGGCAGGCCTGGATCCCGATGCCATGCTGGCGGTGATCAATTCGGGCAGCGGGCGCAATTCCGCCACGCTCGACAAGTTCCCCAAATCGGTGCTCACGCGCCGCTTCGACTTCGGGTTTCCGATCTCGCTCTACTGCAAGGACATCCACCTGGCGTTGGCCGAGGCCGAGCGTCTGGGCGTCAATCAATGGATGGGAAGCGCCGCCGCGCAGTTCTACGACTATGCTCGCTACCGAGGCGGCGGCAAAGAAGACTTCACGTCCATCATCAAGTACTTCGAGGAGATGGCGGGTGTCGAGGTGGTGGGGCGCAAGGGGCGCATACGCAAGCGCGCGCGGTGAGGCAGCGTGCTGCCCGAAACAGGCGGCGCGATGCCGACGCCACGAGGTTTCAGCTCTTGCGCAACACCTTGGCGGCGAATCCCAGGCACAAGGCGTTTATCCAGAACACGGGGGCGACGCCGAACGCTGTGCCGATCGCACCCGAGGCGATCGGCACCATGAAGTGAGTGAAATGGTTGACCATCAAGCGCACGCCGTTGGCCTCTCCGGCGCGGGATTTGGGTGAACGACTGTAGGTGATCATGAGCGATAGCGGCTGGCCCAGGCCGAGCGTGAGCCCGAGGCCGACCGACAGCACGCATAGCGCGTAGACGTTCTCGAACAACGGGAACAGGACGAACAGTCCCGATGCGATGATCATGGCCCAGGCGAGCAGTCCGGGCTCGGTCAGGCGGGTGACCAGGGGCGGCAGGAAATAGCGGACCACGAACGCAGCCCCGCCGAACAAGGCGAGCACCGCGCCGATCGTGGCCGCGCCCAGGCCGAGCTGGTGGCCGTAGACGGGGAGGTAGAAGGTATAAAGATCCCAGCCCGTCACGACGAGCCCGCTGGTGAGAAAACTCACCCGCAAGGGCTTGTCGCGCAACAACTCGAGCACGCTGGAGCGCTGCTTGTCATCCGCCGTCTGCGCCTTGAGCCCACCCAGGCCACGCATGAAGGGCAGGGCTAGCGCCGGGACGAGGGCGATGACTGCGAACACGAGAAAAGTGGGCATCGAGCCCAGGTACTGGATCGAAAAGCCCGCGATCAACGGGGCGATCAGGGTCGATATGGAGTAACCCTGGCTCAGGATGCTGAAATTGCGCGGCCGGTTCTGTGCCGTGCTTATCAGCGCCACCAGGCCCTGCACCGACACATTGAAAAAGATGAAACCGGCGCCCATCACCGCCGCGGAAACATACAGGGCTCTAAGCGAGCCGAAGGCGTATGCGATGACCAGTGCGACGATGGTCAGCACCGATCCGAGTATCATCAACTTGACCGGGCCATACCGGTCGCATGCCTTGCCCGCTTCGATGGCAAGCAGCAGCGACAGGAAGGCATAGAGACCGGCGAGCACCCCCACTTCGAACGGATTGGCGCCCAGCTCGAGGGCGAACAAGGATGCCACCAGGCGGCTGCCGGTGTAGCAGCCCGAGATCATGACGCAGAACAGCGTGACCAGGTAAACCATGCGGGCGCGGCGGGCTCTTCTTGTCGGTGCGGTTGGGCGGCGCCGAAGCCCGCGCCACCTCGCCAGGCCGGCTCGTCCGCTGACCGAGCGCAGACGGATCCTCGATGAAGCGTGGATGCGCGGACAGTGGCCGATGGGCGAGGCGGCTCGCGAGCCGCGGCAAGCGCGGCTCGATGTCAGCGTCTAACGCAGTTCCTTGCCGGTGAGCTTCTCCAGCACTCTCACGATCTCGGTGTGATCGGCATTGGCGCCGAGCGATTTTTCGGCTTCGTTCCAGACCGGTACGCAATGGCGCCCGAGTGGCATCGGTGCCTCGACCTGCTCGGCCAGTTCCAGCGCCGTGCGCAGATCCTTGGCCATCAGACCGATCGAGAATCCGGAACCGAAACTGCGCGACATGATGAACTGGGCAAACTTGTTCTCGGTGCTGTTGTTCTTGCCGGTCGAGGCGTTCAGCACTTCGAGCGCCTTGTGCGTGTCGAGGCCGAAGCGCTGCGCGGCGACCAGGCCCTCGGCCGCGGCGAGCAGGCCGGCGGCCGAGACGTAGTTGTTCAGCGCCTTGATCGCATCACCGGCGCCGAGTTCGCCGACTTCGAAGAGCTGCGTGCCCATCGCGGCCAGGATCGGACGGCAGCGTTCGATGACCTTCGGATCGCCGCCGATCATGACGGCGAGTTGGCCGGAGACTGCGCGCCGCACGCCGCCCGAGACCGGGGCGTCGATCATGTGGATGCCGCGCTTTGCGAGTTCTTCGCCCAGCTTGCGTGTGCCGACCGGTGCGGAGGAACTCATGTCGATCAGCACCGAGCCGGCCGCGAACCCGGCTGCGAGGCCTGAATCGGGTACGCCTTCGCGCCCCAAGGCGACATCGCGCACGATCTTGCCGTCCGGCACCATCGTGATCACGACTTTGCAGGCGCGGGCGAGATCGCTCATCTGCTCGTACACCGGCGCATCGAGTTCCTTGCCCATGGTGCGCGCGAGATCCAGATTGACGTCGTTCAGCGCCAACTGGAATCCGGCCTTCTTCAGGTTGCGCGTCATGGGTGTGCCCATCTTGCCGAGCCCGATGAACCCGATGCGCTCGGGCGGCGTGAACGTGTCCGACATGGAATCCTCCGTGATTGCTTGCGGTGTATTGAACAAGGCAATAGTAGCACCGACGTCGTGCCATTCGATGCCGCTGCCGGGCAGGGTGTTCGAGGGCGCGTGGCATAATCCGGGCTCAACCACCGTTTTCACCGGCGAAGGAAACTCCGAATGAAACAGATCAGGCTTCCGGCCGTGTTCATGCGCGGCGGCACGAGCAAGGCGATCGTGTTCCACCAAAAAGACCTGCCCGCCGATCGTTCGCTCTGGGACGACATCTTCCTCGGGGCAATCGGCAGCCCGGATCCGAGCGGGCGGCAGCTCGATGGGATGGGCGGGGGAGTCTCCTCGCTGTCGAAAGTCTGCGTGGTCGGCCCATCGTCGCGCCCCGACGCGGACATCGACTACACCTTCGCTCAAGTGCTGGTGAAGGACCGGCGAGTCGATTATTCCGGCAACTGCGGCAACATGTCGTCAGCGATGGGGCCGTTCGCGGTCGACGAAGCGATCGTCGCCGCGACCGGTGCGGAAGCCGTGGTGCGGATACACAACACCAACACCAAGAAGATCATCCGTTCCCGGTTTGCGATCGACGAAGGGCAAGCCGCGGTCGACGGCGAGCTGTCCATCCCCGGGGTTTCCGGCACGGGCGCGCCGGTGCGCCTCGAATTCCTCAGCCCGGGCGGCGCGACGACCGGCAAGCTGCTGCCCACGGGCAATGTCACGGACGTGCTCGACGTGCCGGGCGTGGGCCGCATCACCGTTTCCATGGTCGATGCCGCCAATGCGTGCGTTTTCGTGCGCGCGCAGGACGTGGGGCTGACCGGTATCGAGATGCCCGATGCGCTGGACAACAACCGCGAAATCATGGCGAAGCTCGGTGCGATCCGCCTGGCTGCCTCCGTGGCCATGGGCATCGGGAAGGACCCGGACGACGCCGCCAAGAAGACGACCGTACCTTTCGTCGGTTTCGTGTCGGGACCGCAGGATGCCAAGACCCTGTCGGGAGAGGCGATCGGCGCGGCCGATGTCGATCTGACAGGGCGCATGTTGTCGAACGGCCAAGCGCATCGGGCCTTGCCGTTGACGGCATCGTTGTGCATGGCCGTGGCGGCGCGCCTCGACGGCAGCGTGGTCAATCAAGCTGCACGCAAGACCCAGGACGCCGCTGCGCCCTTGCGCATCGGGATGCCCTCGGGCGTGCTGGTGGTGGCCGCGACGGTGAAGCAGGGGCCGGATGGTTGGGTGGCCGAGCAAGGCGCTTTTTACCGGACTGCGCGGCGGCTTTTCGAAGGGGCGGTCTACGTGCGCGCCTCGCATGTTCCGGATTCCGTGAGCGCCGGCACGAGCGCGAGTACCGTCGCCGGCTGAAGCCCGGCATGTCGATCGGTGTGCATGAACGAGGACTAGACCTTGGTTATCCTGCTCTACTTTTTTTCCAGCGTGTTCATCGTGCTGGGCTTCATGATGCTGTTCGGGTATCACCGCACCAAGCGCAAGGAATTCATCCTGCTCTCGTTCGTGTACTCCGCATCGGGCGTGGCTGCAGGGCATTCCCTGCAGTGGTGGCCGCTCATTGCTGGCTTCGTCGTGGCCTGGCTGCTTAAGTTCGCCGGCTACGACGCAGACAAGCCGCCGCCCTCGTCGCGCCCAACGGATCCGCCGCCCGATGGCAACGGCTGATGCGATCGTCTCAAGGAGCGTCGGTCTTGGCCAATAACGATATCTGGATGCGCTCGTAGTCGTAGCCGTTGTCGATCACGCGCTCCAACTTGGCCGGATGCCAACGCTTGTCGAACGAGAGCAGGCAGTGGATCTCGCCGGCGAAGGTGCCTTGCTCGACCAGCAGCGTTGCCGGTTCCTCTGCGTTCAGCAGCAGGATGGCATCGTGGTAGATGTCCGAGGTGCCGGCGACCGCGACCCAGGTGTTGCCGGAATCGCCTGCGCCTATCCTTATCCGCGCGCACCAGGTGCGTCCCGCGATGGTCTCCAAGCCCACGGACAGCCGACCCTGCGGTGAGCGGCTCAATCGGCGCACCACCGCCAGTTGCCAGTCGAGGCTGTCCGCGCTGCGAAATCCGAGCAGCATGCCGATGCGAGCCCAGCCCGCGTGGGAGACGGGGACCGCGCCGAGGCCGGACGCGCTCACATCCGCCACGTTCCAGCGCTCCGTCATCTGGCGGTCGCCCTCGAGTTCGAATTTCTGCAGAGTCTCCAGGGGCGAGAGCATGGATGCCGCCGCCGGCTTCGCGGCGCTCTGATCGACCGACCCGAAGCGGGTCTTGTCGAAAAGCTTGTAATCGTAGGGCGTGTTGTCTTCGTAGCCCAGCTGACCGCCGCCCTTGGCGTACTCGCTCGCTGCGAGCATCCGTCTGACCTGGGCGACGCCGTGGGTGGCGAGAATCTCGCCTTGCGCCTGATCGCGCCGCTGCCGACGCTGCGGTGGCTGTGTCGACCAGTGGCTCAGAAGCAGATCGAGCAGCTGACGGTAGGCGTCCGGTTCCAGCCGCACGGGCGCCAGCCATTCGGGCAATTCACTCGAGGCCCGGGCTTGCTTGGCGAGGGCGGCGAGTTGAGCATAAGCGCCGCCTACACCGAAGAATCGTTGTCCCGGACGCGGCTTCAACCCCTTGAGCCAACGCCTGGCAACAGGCATGCTGGTCGCATCGAGCACGAAGGGCGTTGTTTCGCGATAGGCGTCGGAGGACTGGTAGTTGGCGGCGAAACGCCGCAGGAGCGCATCGAGCGCGGCCATCTGGGCGGGCAGCAGGTTGGGGATGGGCGCGACTTCGAACAGCAGGCCGATCATCAACTCACGCTCGACGCTGCTTTGATAGCCGCCTCCCGGGTAGAGTTCGACCAGCGTATGGGTGCCGCCGATGCTGGCAGCCCACGAGGCGAGTTCCAGGGTCTGTTCCCAGTAGGCGGGTTCGACATCGCGATAGCGCATGCGCAGCAGCGTCTTGTAGCGGCCGAGCGCGGCCATTGCCCGGCATCCGAGCAGCACCGCGTCGGATCGTTCGTTTTCCGACGCTGCCCCCGTCGTGCTCAGCCCGGGAAGGCATACGCGGTAGCCCCCGTGCAGGTTGCGATAAAAGCGGGTCAATGCCATCCATGAGGCATCCGACACTTCACGGCCCAGTTCGTCGGCGGACAGGGCGAGCGTCACGGCTGCGAGCGGCGCCTGTGCGCGCTCGTCGAGGCGCTTGAGCGCCTGCGCCAGGCGGGCGGGAGGCAATTCCAGGGATCTCGCGTTCTCGAACTGTTCGCCGATGGCTTCGAGCGTGCGCGCCGGTACCGTGAGGGGCAGGCTATCGATGAAGTTTTGCAGGCCTCGCTCGGAACCAAGACTGTCTGGATCGTCCGAACCTGTGCCGAATTGCTTGACCAGCCACTTGAGCATACGTTTGGAGAGTATGTCGGTTTGTTGCGATAAAGGTGCGCGTAGCCGGGGAAGCGTACCGTGCATGGCTGCTATGCACAATCGCCACGTTCGAGCGCCATGGAACGGTCGGCGCACGACTGAGACATCGAAGCTCGGTTTTTCAACCTGTACCTGGGTCCGGGGATGTCGATTCGGGCGCGCAGTCAATCGAGCGTGCGTCGGTAGAACCGTAGACCCACGGCAATCACCACTGCCATGAACAACAGGATGGGCCATACGGCCGGCCACAACTCGACCAGCCCGCTGCCCTTGAGGAGTATCCCGCGGACCAGGACGAGGAAGTGCGTCAGCGGGAGCAGGGATCCGAGTGCCTGCGCCCAGTCGGGCATGCCGCGGAACGGAAACATGAACCCCGACAGCAGGATCGACGGCAGAAAGAAAAAGAAGGTCAGCTGCATCGCCTGGAGCTGGTTGCGTGCGAGCGAGGAGAACGTTATTCCCAGCGTCAGATTCGCGGCGATGAACAAGACCACTACAACGTAGAGTGCGAGCAGGCTGCCTTGCATCGGCACGGTGAAGATCCAGCGCGCTGCGATTAGGATCAGCGTCACCTGGACCAGCCCGATGATGATGTAGGGCACGATCTTGCCGGTCATGACTTCCAGGGGCAAGGCGGGCGTGGAGAGCAGGTTCTCGAACGTGCCGCGCTCGCGCTCGCGCGTCATGGCGAGGCCCGTCATCAGGACCATCGTCATCGTCAGGATCACGCCGAGCAGGCCCGGGACGATGTTGTACTGAGTGAGGCCTTCCGGATTGTAGAGTCTGTGGACTCGAAGCTCGACCGGGGGTGGGCGCGGTTGCAGCCCGGCCCAGGGGCCGCGCAGATCATGGCTGAGCGCGGTGTCGACGATGCCCGACAAGGCGGCGAGGGCATTGCCTGTGGCGGCTGGATCGGTCGCATCGGCCTGCACCAGCAGGGCGGGGCGCTCGCCGCGCACGAGCCGGCGGCTGAAGCCCTCGGGAATCTGAACCAGGAACTGCACTTCGCCCGAATGCAGCAGGGACAGCGCTTCGGCTTCGCTGTGTGCCTGCCGCTGGATATCGAAATAGCCGCTGTTGCGCAGGCCTGCGACCAGCGTGCGCGAGAAGACGCCTGTGTCGGCGGCGAGAATGGCGGTGGGGAGCTGCTTGGGATCGGTGTTGATGGCGAACCCGAACAGCAGCAGCTGCAGTACGGGTATGCCGACGATCATGCCGAAGGTGAGGCGGTCCCGACGAAGCTGGATGAATTCCTTGACGACGATTCCGTACCAGCGCGACCAGGAAAGCTGGCCGAGCGTCATTGCCTGTCGTCCCGGGCGTTGTCCATCATGCTGATGAACACGTCCTCGAGGCCGGGAGCGGCCGGGGCGAATCGGTAGTCGCCATACTGGCGAGCCGCCTGTTCCATGCTCCGGGCGAGCTGCTCGCGATCACGCCCGGTGACATGAAGCTGGCTGCCGAAGACGGTCACATGATCGACGCCGGCAAGCGGTACCAGTTTCGGCGCCAAGCCGGCGAGTTCGTCACCGCTGACCGTCCATGCCCCCAGTGCCCGCTCGGCCACGATTTCGGCGGCCGTGCCCCGTGCCAGCAGCCTGCCGTAGGCGATGTAGGCCAGGCGATGGCAGCGCTCTGCTTCGTCCATATAGTGCGTCGACACCAGGACGGTGACGCCGGTGGCGGCCAGTTCGTGGATCTCCTGCCAGAATTCCCTTCGGGCCTTCGGGTCGACGCCGGCGGTCGGCTCGTCGAGCAGCAGCAGGCGCGGCTCGTGCAGCATGCAGGCGGCCAGGGAGAGGCGCTGTTTCCAGCCCCCCGACAAGGATCCGGCGAGATCGTGTTCGCGTGAGCCCAGTCCGAGTCGATCGATCGCGGCCCCGACGGCATCCCGCCGGTTGCGCATGCCGTACATGCGGCCGACGAAATCGAGGTTCTCCCGCACGGTCAGGTCTTCCCAAAGCGAAAAGCGCTGCGTCATGTAGCCGACTTCGCGCTTGATCTCGGCGGTCTGTCGGATCACGTCATGACCCAGACACGTGCCCGAGCCGCTGTCCGGGGTGAGGAGTCCGCAAAGCATGCGAATCGAGGTTGTCTTGCCGCTGCCGTTGGGGCCGAGAAAACCGTAAATCTCCCCGGCGCTGACTTGCAGCGACAGATCCCGAACGACGTGTTTGGTGCCGAAGCGCTTGTTGAGATTGCGTACGTCGATGACGAGGTCGGAGCTCACGACGGCGCTTCGTGCCTACTTGACCGCGGGGTCGGGGGTGACACCGAGCACCACGTCGATGGGTTGGCCGGGATGCAGTTCGGCGCTCGCGGCAGCATCGGCGCGCGCTTCCACCAGAAATACCAGTTTCGCCCGGGTGGTGCGGCTGTAGATGATCGGCGGCGTGTATTCCGGGCGTGGCGAGATGTATTCGATGCGGGCGGCGATCGGTCGGGGGCAGCCGGTGCAGCGCGCTTCGACCGGCTGCCCGGGCTGGACCTTGGCCAGATCGGCCTCAGGCACGAAGAACCGCAGCTTCAACTGGCCGGGGGGCAACAGACTCACCACGGGGACACCGGCGGGCACCCATTCCGAGGGACTGTAGTACGTTTCGTACACCAGCGCGGTTTGCGGGGCGATCACGCGTTTCTGATCACGTTGCCACTGCGCCTGGATCAGCGTGGCTTGGGCCGCGTCCACTTCGGCTCGGGCGGCCTTGACCTCGGCGTTGCGGCCGATGGCGCCGGCGGCGTTGGCGATCTGGGCCTGGGCTTCGGCCAGACGTGCGCGATCTCTTGCGTACGTTGCTCGTGCCTCTTCCAGACGTGCCTGGGAGACGAAACCCGACTTGGACAGGCGCTCGGCCTGGTCGAGCTGCAGCCGGGACAATTCCACAGCGGCGTTTGCGCCGCGCGCCTGAGCCTCGAGCGCCTGAATCTCGGGTGCGCGCCTCGCACCGATGAGATTATCGACTCGAGCTTGCGCGCCCAGGATGCCTGCCTGCGCCTGGGTCACGCTCGCCTGCTCGGTCGTGTCGTCGAACTGGAACATCAGCGCGCCGGCCTGCACGGTGGTTCCGCGCCGGACATCGAGGGATCGAAGGCGTCCGGCAGACGCCGCGCCGATGTCGACCAGATCGACTTCCACGTAGCCTTGGTATTCGGTCGCCAGGGGGGCTTGTTCGCAGCCGAGCAGCGCAAGTGCCGCGAAGCCTGCGGCCCAAGGTTTCAGGTCAGTTCCCAAGCGGGCTGGGCGCGGGGGAGTTGCGCGTCGCAGCGCAGCGAGATGTTGTCCCTTTGCGCGTCGCCTTGACGGTTCGATCGACCGCTTCGGGTCTGGCTTGCGGCAACGCGTGGCACATCGATTCGACATCGAGCACGTTCGTTGCCATGCCGTTCAGATAGGAAGCGTGCACGGACGCTGCGCGCAGCCGCAAGCCCCGCCGACGGCTGATCGCCTGCGTGCCGGGCGCTTGCAACTCCCGAGGCATCGAGACGCCCTGGACGCGGTCGCATCCTGCGAGCGCGACCTCGGGGCCCTCGATGATGACCTGATCGGGGCTGGGGTCCGACGACGGCGGGAGAAGGGGAAGGTCGATCGCGCCGAGCGTATCGGCCCGTTGCGTTGTCATGCCCACGGAAGCCTCTTGAATCTTTGCGCTCGAGCCAAGCGCCCGCTGCGAGGGGAGGCTGCCGAGTCGTGTCGATGTTAAGCAGCCGGGGTTGCAGGCGCAAGCGACGACGCGGCACGCGATGCGTGGTCCCGCGTGTGTTCAGGCTGCCAGTGGCGGTCAGAAGCAGTCGATCTGACGCCCGCGTGCGCGGCATACGGTCCCGTCGCTGCCGTAGATCGTGGCGCCGCGCTGCGTATAGTGAGTGCCGTCGTCGCCGGACAGCGTATTCCCCCGCTTCGAATAGAGGCTGCCGTCCGAGCCCAGCACCTGGTTGCCCACCGATCGATAGCGGGTGCCGTCGTCGCATTGCACGGTCTCGTAGCCGATCTGCTTGCAGGATCGGGACGAAGTCTTGCCCGCGCCGGGCAAGGGATCGAACTGCGGCAGCTTGCGATATTCCCATGGCGGTGTGGGATTGGCCTCCTGCCACAGACCTCGCCGCTGGCTTCTCGCCTGCTCGCATCCTTGTCGGTAAGCGGCGCGGATCGCGGGCGGCAGGTGCCCTTCATCGGTGGGGTCGCACCATGCCAGGCCCGCCTCGATCAGAACCAAACCGATGTCGTTGCCGTTGACGGTGACACGTCCGTGGATGCGCTGCTCTTTATCGGTGGCATCGACGGCAATTTCGATCGACGCCGAGCCCAACCACTGAGAGGCAAGCGCCCGCGCCTCGGCTGCGAATCGCTGTTTGCGTTCCGGGGCGTCCACACCGGTCAGCTTGATTCGCCTCAGTTTGTCGGTCGCATCGAGCACAGCGAAGGCTGTGCCGCTGCTATAGGCGACCACCTTTGCGCGCGCAAGACTGGAAGGCGTCGGCTGCGCGAAGGCGCATGGGATGCAGACGAGCAGGCTCAGGCAAGCGAGCGCGAGTCGGAGCCCGTGCAGGCGCTTGGTCAAGTCAGGAGGGATCAGACGAGGTGTTCGGCTCATGAGTGGGCGAGTTATACGATGGCCACGGGAAGATCCGCACGGAGACAATGGAGCGCCATGCCATCGAATGCAAGTGCACGAACGATACTGAGGTTAGCCTTCGGCTTCAACGCGCGCTATCGAATGAAGCCTTGATATGCAGCGAGTACTCCAGCCATAAAGAGACCGTAGACGGCAATCACCAGAACGACGCTTGTGATGTAGAAGCCTATCTCCCCTTTGCGGCAACCGGACAACTCGAAGACCTGCGAAAAGTGCCGAGCACCGGCGGCCATCGCCCCTGAGAGCACGCCGATCGCGAAAAGAATAATTGCGCACGCTAGGTTTGGAGTGGCGGGGTCTTTAGCCGGGAGATTGCCCACGAACGCCATAAGCGCAACGGCCCCGCCACCGCTTATTAGAATGGCCGTGTTGATCGCGGTCTGTCCGGATTCGAGGACAGACTTGAACAACTCCAGGTGGCTCTCATGGTCGGCCCGACGACTGGCGAGCTTCGATTGGTGGTGGATTTCCGGAGGTTTCATAAAGTCGGGACTTCGCTTCCTAGCTCGGTTCGCCGCGATCTCTGGCCGCTTCGAGCCCGTTCCCGGAGTAGGCTTTCCGCTTCGCCAACAACTTCGCCTTTGATCACCCGGCTCATGGCGTGAGTGAAGCCGTGACGATCCATCCGGACGACCGAGACTGCGCCCGACTGGGCCTCGTAGGATCCGCTGTCCCTTTTTCCCTCGAAGGTCATCGAAAACTCGCGCCGTAGTGGGCCTTCGGCCAATTTTTTCGCTGCCCCTGCATTTACGACGGGTCAGAAATCTGGCGCCCCCGAGACGAATCGAACGTCCGACCTACCCCTTAGGAGGGGGTAGCTCTATCCACTGAGCTACGGGGGCGAGGGTGTCGATTCTAACCCATGAGCGCCCGATGCGATGCGCCGCGGCGGAGCGAGCGCGTCTTGCGCGTTCCCGTGTCATCGGCGCTATGATATTGCTCAGCGCGGCTTTCCGAAGGCAGATTGCAAATGATCGAAGCCATTGATCATGTCGTACTCACGACGCGAGACGAGAGCAAGTGCATCGAGTTCTATACCCGTGTTCTGGGAATGAGCCTCGAACGCTACGGCGATAACCGCTTGGCGCTTCGCTTCGGTGTGCAAAAGATCAACGTTCATCAACCGGGGCTCTCCGCCGATCTGAGGGCGGACAATCCGCAGGCCGGCTCTCTCGACTTGTGCTTCATCGCGTCCGTGCCTCTGGACGGCGTGATCGCGCGCCTCCATGAGTGCGGCATACCGATCATCGCCGGCCCGGTTCTTCGTAGCGGTGGCTTGGGCAGGATCCGTTCGGTCTATGTGCGCGACCCGGATGAGAATCTGGTGGAAATCGCCGAGCGCGCCGCTGGTTGAACGCTGGGCGCCGCGTTTCGCGCCGTTGGCCATCGTAGCCGCTTGCGAGCAGGAAGCAGGCTGCCTTCCCGAGTTCGCATCCTTCTCAACAAGGCCTCAATCGGGCGTCTGTTCCGCGCTTCGTCGTCGTGTGCGCGGCGTATTTTAAGGAGTGCAGCCCTTCGGCGGGTCAACGTCCGGACGACGAGGACCGTTTAGTCCGTTAAGTCAGACAACCGGAGTGAAACCGTGCACGTCGGAAGGGGTCGGTAAGACTTGCGTCGAAACGTGCAGACGCGCCTATGGACCCGATGAGCGGCCCGGCACAGCAGGCCAGACCCCGGCCCGACAATTGCTTCAGTGCGAGGTGAACTGCATCAAGTAGCGTTGGTCACAGGAACTGTTGTTGCAATGGCAAGTGCGCGCCGAGCTTGCACTTCGTGCCTAACGGCGCAACATCGATCGAGGCCCATGCGGCCGGGAGAGGTTCATGACGACACTGCTCGAAGGCTTTAAGAGTCGCTACTCGGCGACCCAGGAAACCGAACTGTCGCTCGAGGAGTACCTCGATCTTTGCCGTCGCGACCGGTCTGTCTATGCGAATGCCGCGGAGCGGATGCTCGCGGCCATCGGCGAGCCGGAGGTGGTGGACACCCGAAACGACCCGAGGTTGTCGCGCCTCTTCTCCAATCGCATCATCCGTCGCTATCCTGCGTTCAAAGAGTTTTACGGCATGGACGAAGCGATCAATCAGATCGTGTCGTTCTTTCGGCATGCAGCGCAGGGATTGGAGGAGCGCAAACAAATCCTGTATTTGCTGGGCCCGGTGGGCGGCGGCAAGTCTTCGCTGGCCGAGCGCCTCAAGCAGTTGATGGAAAACGAGCCGATTTACGCGATCAAGGGCTCGCCGCTGAACGAATCGCCTCTGGGGTTGTTTCCCATCGAGCAGTACGGGTCCATGCTCGAGAAGGAGTACGGCATTCCCCGACGTTATCTCACTGGCATTCCGTCCCCCTGGGCCGTGAAGCGGCTCGAGGAGTACGAAGGCGATCTTTCGAAATTTCGCGTCGTGCGGCTGCATCCTTCTGTTTTGAAGCAGGTTGCGATCGCCAAGACCGAGCCCGGAGACGAGAACAATCAGGACATCTCCACCCTGGTCGGCAAGGTCGACATCCGCAAGCTCGATCAGTATGCGCAGCACGACCCCGATGCCTACAGCTACTCGGGCGGCCTGTGTCTGGGCAATCAGGGCATGCTGGAATTCGTCGAGATGTTCAAGGCGCCGATCAAGATGCTGCATCCGTTGCTGACGGCCACCCAGGAAGGCAACTTCAAGGGCACGGAAGGCTTCGGCGCCATGCCGTTTCAAGGCGTGATTCTTGCGCATTCGAACGAAGCGGAATGGCAGAGTTTCCGCAACAACAAGCGCAATGAGGCATTCCTCGACCGTATCTACATCGTCAAGGTTCCGTACTGCCTGCAGGTGTCGGAGGAAGTGCGCATCTACGACAAGCTGATGCGCAGCAGCTCGCTGGCCTCAGCGCCCTGTGCGCCGGGCACGCTTGACGCCATGGCCCAGTTCTCGGTGCTCACGCGAATGAAGGAGCCGGAGAACTCGAGCATCTACTCCAAGATGCGGGTCTACGACGGCGAGAGCCTGAAAGATACCGACCCCAAAGCGAAGTCCTACCAGGAATATCGGGATTACGCGGGAACCGACGAAGGCATGACAGGCATGTCGACTCGCTTCGCCTACAAGGTGTTGTCGGCGGTGTTCAATTACGATCACGCCGAGATCGCCGCCAATCCCGTGCATCTGATGTATGTGTTGGAGCAGCGCATCGCCCGGGAAGATCTGCCCGAAGAGACGCAGCGTCGCTATCTCGAATTCATCAAGGGTTGGCTGGCACCCCGTTACGCCGAGTTCATCGGCAAGGAAATCCAGACCGCCTATCTGGAGTCCTACGCCGAGTACGGGCAGAACATTTTCGATCGGTACGTGACGTACGCCGATTGCTGGATCCAGGACGAGGAGTTTCGCGATCCGGATACGGGCGAGGTCTTCGACCGCTCCTCGCTCAATGCCGAGTTGGAGAAGATCGAGAAGCCGGCGGGAATCGCGAATCCGAAGGATTTCCGCAACGAAATCGTCAACTTCGTCTTGCGCGCGAGGGCCGCCAGCGGCGGCAAGAACCCCGCGTGGACGAGCTACGAGAAGCTGCGCGAGGTCATCGAGAAGAAGATGTTCTCCAACACCGAGGATCTGTTGCCGGTGATCTCTTTCAACGCCAAGGCATCCGAGGAGGACCGCGGCAAACACGAGAACTTCGTGGCGCGCATGGTGGCCAAGGGCTACACGGAGAAGCAGGTGCGGCTGCTGTGCGACTGGTATCTGCGCGTACGCAAGTCGTCCTGACGCCAGGACGTCGCGGCTCGCGGTTTCAGCCCGCAAAACACGGACAAGAGGGCAACAATGGCTCATCTCATCGACCGCCGCGAGAACGCGCCGAACAAGAGTGCTGTCAACCGCGCCCGTTTTCTGCGCCGCTACAAGGCGCAGATCAAGCGGGCCGTTCACGACATGGTTGCTGAACGCTCGATCACCGACATGGATCGCGGCGGTAATGTCAGCGTGCCGCGCAAAGACATCTCCGAGCCTGTTTTTCGGCACGGCGAAGGGGGCGACCGGGAGATGGTCCATCCGGGCAACCGCGAATTTACCAAAGGCGATCGGATCGCTCGACCCGACGGCGGCGGCAGCGGAGGGGGCGGCAAGGAGGCAGGCTCCGGGGAAGCCGAGGACGAATTCGTCTTTGCACTCTCGCGCGAGGAATTCCTTCATATCTTCTTCGAAGACCTGGAATTGCCGCGCCTCGAGCGCAACATGCTCGCCGGGATCGAAGAGAACAAGCCCATGCGCTCGGGCTACACGACCTCCGGTTCGCCGACGAACTTGGCCATCGTGCGGACCATGCGCACCTCGCTGGCTCGTCGTATCGCACTTGGTGGACCGCTCTCCCGGGAACTCGAGGAAGTCACTGCCGAACTCGCGCAGGCGCAGGTCGAAGGCCGGGCCGAAAGCGAACTTCAAGCGCTGCGCGAGCGGATCGATGATCTCAAGCGGCGTCTGAAGCGGGTGCCCTTCCTGGACGAGTTCGATCTGCGTTACCGCAACCGCGTCAATGTGCCGGAGCCGACTGCCCGGGCCGTCATGTTCTGCTTGATGGATGTTTCGGCCTCCATGGACGAGGCCAAGAAGGACTTGGCCAAGCGCTTCTTCACGTTGCTGTACCTCTTTCTCACGCGCAAGTACGAACACGTCGACCTCGTGTTCGTGCGTCATACCGACAACGCCGAGGAAGTGGACGAGAAGACCTTCTTTTACGATCGAAAAAGCGGGGGCACGGTCGTGTTGTCTGCCCTGCAGCTGATGCATGAAATCGTCGAGGCGCGTTACGCGAGTGGTGGCTGGAACATCTATGCAGCCCAAGCCTCCGATGGCGACGCGTTCGGCGCCGATGCAGGCAAGAGTGCGCGTTTCCTCGCCGATCGAATTCTTCCGCTGACGCGCTACTTCGCCTACCTGGAAACGCCGGACGAAGTGGGGGGGCGCATGAGCAGTTTGTGGGTTGAATACCAGGAAGTCCGTGCCTCCACCGGTGCGTTCTCCATGCGTCGGGTGACGCGCCGCGACGAGATCTATCCCGTCTTCAGGGAGTTGTTCCGCAAAGACGTCGGCGCGAGAGCGGCATGAGCTACATTTCCACAGGCGCAGACTGGGATTTCGAGCTCATCGAGCGCTATGAGCGCGCGATCTCGGGCTCCGCGCGTGACTTCGGGCTCGACACTTACCCCAATCAGATCGAGGTCATCAGCTCCGAGCAGATGCTCGATGCCTATGCCAGTGCCGGGCTGCCCGTGGGTTATCCGCACTGGACCTACGGCAAGGAATTCATTCGCAACGAACAGTCGTATCGCAAGGGCTACCAGGCGCTCGCCTACGAGATCGTGATCAACTCCGACCCCTGCATCGCCTATCTCATGGAAGAGAACACCATGATGATGCAGGCCTTGGTGATTGCCCATGCCTCCTTCGGTCACAACTCCTTCTTCAAGGGCAATTACCTGTTCCGTCAGTGGACCGAGGCGGATGCCATCATCGATTACCTGGTCTTCGCCCGGCGCTACGTCATGGAGTGCGAGGAGCGTTATGGCGAGGCAGAGGTGGAGGCGATCATCGATTCATGTCACGCGCTGAGCTTGCACGGCGTGGACCGTTTCAAACGTCCTCAGCCGCCGTCCGTGCGCGAAGAGCGCGCTCGGGTCGAGGCGAGGCGTGCTCACGAGCAGCGGCAATTCAACGATCTCTGGCGCACCGTGCCCGGACGAGAGCCCTCCCACTCTACGGGCAAGAAACGCGACTTCCCGGCCGAACCGGAGGAGAACATTCTCTATTTCGTGGAGAAGCACTCGCCCCGCCTGGAGCCGTGGCAACGCGAACTCGTCCGCATCGTGCGCAAGCTCGCGCAGTATTTCTATCCGCAGGTGCAGACCAAGGTCATGAACGAGGGGTGGGCCACGTTCTGGCACTACAATCTCATCAACGATCTCTACGACAAGCGGCTCGTCAATGACGGGTTCATGCTCGAGTTTCTCCAGTCGCACACCAATGTGGTTTGCCAACGCGGCTTCGACCAACGAGGCTTCGGCGGAATCAATCCTTATGCGCTCGGCTTTGCGATGTTCAGCGACCTGCGGCGCATCTGTGACGCGCCGACGCCGGAGGACCGCCGGTGGTTTCCTGAGTTGGCAGGAACGGATTGGATCAAGAGCCTCGATTTCGCCATGCGAAACTTCAAGGACGAATCGTTCATCGGTCAGTTCCTCTCGCCCAAGCTGATGCGCGAGTTTCGTTTCTTCGCAGTGGCCGATCACGAGACAGAGAGTGAACTCTTCATCGACGCGATACACGACGAGGACGGCTATCGTCGAGTGCGCAAGCTGCTCTCTGAACAGTACAAGCGGGAAAGCGCCGTGCCGGACATCCAGGTCGTGCGCTTCGAGCGTGACAGCGATCGATCGCTCACATTGCGTCATCTGCAGGCTCGCAATCGGCCCCTGAAGGTGGAAGAGGCGCAAGAGGTGATGAAGCATCTCGCCCGGCTCTGGGGGTTCGCTGTGCGGCTGGAATCGGTGGATTCGGAGGGCGAGGTCACGAGCACGCTCGAATGCTCGCGTTGATTCGGTGCGTACCAATTGTTCCTTGCACCAGAACGAGGCATTGAATCGCGAGCCCGGACGCGCGTGGCGTTGTGCGGCGTCGACCCGCCATGCCACAATTCCTCCATGATGCGGCGTGAAGCCTGTGGGCACGACATACAGCCCTCCTCATCGATGGAGCCTATCAATCTATGCAGGCACAAGATCGCTTCGAGCGGATGGCGCATGGTCCCGACGAGGGAATCGACCTCGTACGCGGCGCTCTGCTGATCGCCGCCGAGCAATATCCAACGCTCGACATCGAAGCGCAGGTCGATCGGCTGGATGCGCTGGGCGAGACCCTCCGACGCCGAATGCGTCCGGACATCGGCCGAAGCGACTCGATCCGCTCGCTGAATCGCTACATGTTCGAAGAACTCGGCTTCCACGGGGCCACTGAAGACTATTACGATCCGCGCAACAGCTACCTCAACGAGGTTCTGGATCGCAGGGTGGGCATTCCGATCACGCTGGCGATCGTCTACATGAGGTTGGGCAGTCATCTCGGATTGCCCATGTTCGGTGTATCGTTCCCGGGGCACTTCCTGGTGCGATGTGCCGTCAGCGAGGGCACGGTCGTTCTCGATCCTTATCACAAAGGCACATCGCTCGGCATCGCTGAACTCCAGGCGAGACTGCCTGCGAAGCAGGAGGGACGAATCGCACGCGGCGAGATCGCTGCGATGCTCGCGCCCGCGCATCCGCGCGAAATCCTGGCGCGACTGCTACGCAATCTGCGCGGCATCCACCTGCATTACAAGCAGTTGCCTGAGGCCCTGATGGTCACCACACGCATCCTCGCGCTGACGCCCGAGAATCCCGGCGAGTGGCGCGAGCGCGCCGGACTGCATCTGGCACTCGAATGCTTTCGCGCTGCCCTCGGTGATTTTCAGCGCTGCTTGGCGTTGGCACCCGACGCAGAAGATGCGGACGCGATACGATCGCGCATCATCGAACTGCAGCAGATCTGTGCCCGACTCAATTGAATCCAGGCGGCTTCCTCGAGTGACCTGAGGCAGAGTTCGTTGACGAATGGCCGAACGTTATCGATGATGCAGAAGACGGAAAAGGGTCGACATTGGCGTCAGACGCGAAGGAGAGTGCAGCGAGATCGGGCGCCTGGCGAGGGTTTCCGCCAAAGTAAGGCGTCGATGCTCGTCGCTTTTGTCGAGCGAATTTCCGACTCAGTAGCTGAGCGCTCGCTGGCGAATCCCGAGGCTCAGTCCTTGCCCGCCGCTCAGCCGACCCATCCACTGCGAGGCCATCCGTGTCCATGCATTTCGTTGCTGCCGAGAGCAGTTCGCAAGTTCCGCCTTCGGGCGCAATCAATCTCGACCACGTTGCCAGTTTCGTCCCGGACCGCGAAGCATGTCATCGCGCTCTGGTCACGCTGGGCTTCGCGCCCGCGCCGTTCTCGCTGCAATATCATCGGCTCTCGCCAAAGGCCGACTTGACGCCTGCCGGCACCGGCAACCATTGCGTGATGTTGCGTCATGGTTATCTGGAGTACCTCGTGCCTGTGGGCGACACACCTGTCGCCGCGCAGTTGCGCGCGTCGATCGACCGTTACGTCGGCGTGCATTCCATTGTTTTCGGTTCCGGCGCCGCTCACGCGGATCATGCGCGGTTACAAGCGGGTGGCTTCTCGCCGTTGCCGGCGATCGATCTGCAGCGGCCGATCGACGCGCCGGACGGGCCCGCGACGGCGCGCTTCACCGTCGTGCGGGTGGCTCCCGGAGCGATGGCAGAAGGCCGCATACAGTTCTGCCAGCACCACACCGAGCATCTGGTCTGGCAGGAGCGATGGATGACGCATCCGAATGCTGCGATCGGGTTGCGTGCAGTGATGGTGTGCGTAGACGACGTGGACTCGGCCGTAGCGCGCTACGCGAGATTCACGGGGCTCGAGCATCACGTGGGCGGCGGCATCCGCGTGTTCCGTCTCCAGCGTGGGCGCTTGGAGTTTTACGACACTTCGGCTTTTGCAGCGCGCTTCGGCTTCGACGCACCACAGCAACCCTGGATCGCGGGTTGCGAAGTCGTGTCGAGCGATCTTGGAGCGACCCGTAAGTATCTTGCCGATCGCGGGGTGACCGTGTGCGAATTGCCTGATGGGCGAATCGCCGTCGCTGGACCTGAAGCTATCGGAGGCGTGTACGTTTTCGCCGAGGCGTGATTCGCCCCGGAGGCGCTGGCCGGGCTAGCTGCCGCTGCCCGGCAGCCATACGCGAACGAGGCGTACGGGTTGCTCCAGTGCACCGGCTGGATCAGCCGAGGATAGCGGCGATTTGTTGGGCGCTTGGGGCGCTTGTTCGCTAAGCGGAGGGGCTGGGACGGGAACTGCTTCGGTGCTCACATCCTTCGCGACTGCATCGCTGCGTGCGCTGGCGTTGTTCCGAGACGACACAGCGCCCTGCGGTGGCGTTTCGTTCGTAGAACCCGCGACGATGCCGCCGAATTGATCCACCAGCACGGTATCGAGGCCAGGCGCGGCTTCGCTGCGAGGCGCGGCGTCGAAATCCTCGAATTCCTTTTCCGGGGGCGGGTTGCCGTCGAAGACCAGACTTCTGCGGCGCTGCAGATAGGCGTCGCGGATGAAGGCATAGCGATCGATGGCCGCAGCGTCGATGACCTTTTCGCTGTCGAGCAGGCGTGCCCGGGTGTTGATGACCCGGGTGACCATGAGCTGATTGCGGGTTCGAATGTGATCTTCCCAGCGGACCGGGTCGGTGCGAACGTCGACCCAACGGCCGATGCCGTCTCGCAGAGAACTCGGACCGAGGAACGGCAGGACGAGATAGGGGCCGTTGCCGATACCCCAGTATCCCAGGGTTTGGCCGAAGTCCTCGTTGTGCTTCTCGAGCCCAAGGTGTGTCGCAACGTCGATGAAGCCGAGCAGTCCTATCGTCGAGTTGATGACGAAACGTCCCGTGTCGGAGACGGCCTGCGGGATCTTCAACTGCAGCAGATTGTTCAGGATGACGGTAATGTCATCGAGATTGGAGAAGAAATTGCTGATGCCGGTCTGCACCACCTGCGGCAACACGGCTCGATAGCCCTGTGCCAGAGGCTTCACGACCGCTCGGTCGACGGCGTCATTGAAGGTGTAGATGCCCCGGTTCAGAGGCTCCAGGGGATCGCGCACGTTGTGGTGGGCACAACCGGAAAGAACGCTCGCCAGAATCAGCAAGCTCGCTGCAATCAACTTTTTCACGGGTGACTGCATGGCGCTCATCGGGACGTCGCTCTTGTGTTCAATTGAATTGGCTCGAGAAGGGCTGAGGGATTATAGCAATAGGCGCGAGCGTACATGAAGACGCGCGTGCACATTGTGTTTACGACAATTGCCATAGGGGCTTGAGATCGGCCAGTAAGGTGTTCGGGACTGCGACCAGCCTCTCCCAGAGACACGCTATTGGCACCTCAATAGGCTGGATGCCGCAAGTGTGAGGCCTGGGGGCTCGAATCTGGGATCCGCTGGCGATTGCCCCTGGAGACATGGATGCCGTGGGTCCTTTGTTATACTTCCCTCGCACGCTGGCGAGACCTGATTTCCCTCGCGCTTTCGGTGAAATCGCCCTTCGTTCCCAAGGATGCCAACCATGCCGCACCCGGTGAAGACCCAAGCCCCCAAGCTGAGCGATACCAAGCTCTTTCGCCAGCAGTGCTATATCGACGGCGCCTGGTTCGACGCTGACGACGGATCGACCTTGACGGTCGCCAATCCCGCGGACGGATCGATCGTCGGCACGGTGCCGCGCATGGGCGAGGCGGAGGCTCGGCGGGCAGTGGAGGCCGCAAATGCCGCGTGGCCGGCATGGCGAGCGAAGACCGCCAAGGAAAGATCCGCCATCCTGCGAAAGTGGTTCGACCTGATCATGCAGCATCAGGAAGATCTCGCGATCCTGATGACGATGGAGCAGGGCAAGCCGCTCGCCGAGTCCCGTGGCGAGATCGCATACGGGGCCTCGTTCATCGAGTGGTTTGCCGAGGAGGCCAAGCGTGTCTATGGCGATACGATACCGGCGCAGTTCTCGGACCGTCGGATCGTCGTGATCAAGCAACCCGTCGGGGTTTGCGCGGCGGTCACGCCTTGGAATTTTCCCAATGCGATGATCACCCGCAAGGCCGGGCCTGCGCTGGCGGCCGGATGCACGATGGTCATCAAGCCGGCGTCCCAGACGCCGTTCTCGGCGCTGGCGCTGTGCGAACTCGCCGAGCGTGCCGGCATCCCGAAAGGCGTGTTGAGCGTCGTCACCGGCGCAGCGAGCGCCATCGGCAAGGAGCTCACCGGCAGCCGGCTGGTGCGCAAATTCACCTTCACCGGCTCGACGGAGATCGGCAAGCAACTGATGGCGCAATGCGCCGGCACGGTGAAGAAAGTATCGCTGGAGCTGGGCGGCAATGCGCCGTTCATCGTCTTCGACGATGCCGACCTCGACGCTGCGGTCGAAGGCGCAATCGCCTCGAAGTACCGGAATGCCGGCCAGACGTGCGTTTGCGCCAACCGGTTTTACGTGCAAAGCGGCGTCTACGATGCTTTCGCACGCAAACTGGCCGACAAAGTGTCGCAGATGAAGGTGGGCAGCGGCCTGGAGCCCGGAGTTCAACAAGGGCCGCTGATCGACGCCAAGGCTGTCGAGAAGGTCGAGGAGCATATCGCCGATGCGCTTAGCAAGGGCGCCAAGGTCGTCGCCGGCGGGAAGCGTCATTCCCTCGGCGGCACCTTCTTCGAGCCCACAGTGCTTGCCGACGTGACCGCCAACATGGCAGTTGCGAACGAAGAGACCTTCGGGCCGGTGGCGCCGTTGTTCCGGTTCGAGACCGAAGCCGAACTGGCCGATGCCGCCAACGCTACCGAGTTCGGGCTCGCCTCCTATTTCTACAGCCGCGACATCGGGCGGATTTGGCGTGTCGCCGAAGCGCTGGAATTCGGCATCGTGGGCATCAACGTCGGCATCATCTCTACCGAAGTGGCCCCCTTCGGCGGCATGAAGGAATCGGGCATCGGTCGCGAAGGCTCGAAATACGGCATGGACGAGTTCCTCGAGGTGAAGTACTTGTGCATGGGCGGCTTGGACCGCTGACCTCCACAGCCGGGTGGCGAAGTCGAGTTTCCGACCTTCGCTTAGCGCGGCGTCAACCGGCATGGGGTGCGCTTCGTTATTGGGGCTGCCGCGTACCGGTAGTCCCGAGTGATTCGTTCAAGGAGCATCGATGAGCACTAGAAGCGTCTCGGCATGGCGTTGGGTCGGGTGGGCGTGTGCTCTGTGGGCGGCGTTCGGCCTGGCCAGCGCGCAGCCGCAGCCTGGATCGCAAGCTCCCAAGAGTGCCGCTGCGGCAGGGGCGGTTGCCGTTGTGCTCAATTCCGGCGAGGGGACGGTGAGCCTGATCGACAAGGTCACGCGCAAGGAAACGGCGCGGGTGCCGATCGGCAAGGAGCCGCACCATCTCATGACCACGCCGGACGGCCGCGAGTTGATCGTCGCCAATGCCGTCAGCAACGACCTCGTCTTCCTCGATCCGGTGACGGGCAAGGTGCTGCGGCGGCTGGATCGCATCTCCAATCCCTACCACATCGGATTTTCCCCTGATCGCCGCTGGTTCGTCACGGCGTCCCTGCGCCTGAGCCAGACCGATATCTACGATGCCAATACCTTCAAGCTGGTCAAGCGCTTCAGGAATCCGAAGGCGCCCAGCCACATGGCCTTCAGCGCGGATTCCAGCCTGGTGTTCATCACCCTGCAGGACAGCAACGAAGTGGTCGCGATCGATCTTAACAAGCAGGAAATTGCCTGGAAGCTGCGGGTCGGGCCCACTCCCGCCGGCATCTGGATGACAGCGGACGACCGTCATCTGCTGGTCGGCATCATGGGCTCGGACGGCGCGGACGTGATCGATTGGCGCAAGCGAGCCGTCGTCGGCCGCATCAAGACCGGAGAGGGAGCGCACGCATTCCTGGGTATGGGCGATGGCCAGCGCGTGCTGATCACCAATCGGGTAGCCAACACCATATCGGTGATCGATCAGACGAGCCTGAAGGTGCTCGAAACCTTCCCGGTGCCGGGCGGCCCCGACTGCATGGAACTCACCAGCGATGGCCGCGAACTGTGGGTCACGACGCGCTGGAACCGCACCGTCACGGTCGTCGACATGCAGACGAAGAAGATACTGTCGACGATTCCCGTGGGGCGTTCGCCGCACGGTCTCTTCTTTGCCAACCATGCGCCACGCCGCTAGTGTTTTGCTCGGCTTGTTGCTCTGCATCGCGGCACCTCTGGGCGGCGCGGCAGCATGCAAAGGCACCGTCTACCTGACCATCGACACCGGCAACATGGGGCCGGCAGAGGAGATCGCGGCCATTCTGCGCAAGCACGACGTGCGGGCGACGTTCTTTCTGGCCAACGAGCGCACGCGTCGCGGTGACACCTCGCTCGACCCGGCCTGGGCACCTTACTGGCGAGCCCGTGTCGCCGAAGGGCATGCGTTCGGCAATCACACCTGGCGGCATTGGTATTTCCGGCGCGATGTCGGCGCCGACAAGGTGGCCTATGTGAGCACCTCGGGGGAGACCGAACTGCTCGACGAGGCGGGCTTCTGCGCCGAGATGCGCCGAGTGGAGGATAGCTTCCAGTCCATGACGGGCCAGCGGCTCGCGCCGATCTGGCGGGCGCCGGGCGGCCGCACCACCCCGCGAGCACTGGCGTTCGCGAAGTCCTGCGGCTACCCCCGGCACGTGCATTGGGCCCAGGCAGGCTTCCTCGGCGACGAGCTGCCCTCGGAGAAGTACCCGAACGACCGGCTGCTCGCAAGTTCGCTTGCCCACATACGTTCGGGCGACATCCTGATGATGCACCTGGGCATCTGGTCTCGACGCGATCCGTACTGGCCCATGCTCGATCCCTTGCTGGCAGGCCTCAAGGCGCGCGGTTTCTGCTTCTCGACCATCACCTCGTAAGCATGGACACTCTGATCCAGATCTACACGGCGACACATGGCTGGCTGTTCGAATCGCTGGTGCTGCCCGCGCTGTATGCGCTCGGTTTCATGGACTTCGCGGAGCTTGCGTTCGATGCCACCGAGATCTTCATTCTCGGAGTCGTGCAACTTGTACTGATCTACGTCCTGCTGCGGCCCTTGGAGGCCTGGTTTCCGGCCGAGCACTGGGCCGATCGGAAATCCGTGCGCACCGATGTTCTCTACACCATGCTGCATCGTCTAGGCATCGTGCCGATCGGCATCTACGCGCTGCTCACGCCGGTGGTGGATGGTGCGGAAGCGCAATTGCGTCTGCTCGGCTACATTCCTTACGGGCTGGAAGAGTTGCTGCCTTGGCTGGTTGCCTCGCCGATCGCAGCTTTCCTGGCTTACCTCGTGGTTCTGGATTTCGCCGACTACTGGCGTCATCGCCTGCAGCACCGGTGGGGGGTGTGGTGGGCTTTGCACAGCCTGCATCACAGCCAGCGGCAGATGTCCCTGTGGACCGACGACCGCAATCACCTTCTGGACGATGTCATCGGCGGGTTGTGGTTCTCGGCGGTGGCTTTCGTGATCGGCCTCGGGCCGGCGGAGTTCGTGGCGGCAATGCTCACCATACGCTTCGTCGAGAGCTTGTCGCATGCCAATGTGCGCTTGAGCTTCGGTCGCATCGGCGATCGGCTGCTCGTCAGCCCGCGGTTTCACCGCACCCATCACGGTGTCGGTATCGGACACGAAGGTGCCCGATACGGCTGCAATTTCGCAACCTTGTTCCCGTTCTGGGACATGCTGTTCGGGACGGCCAACTTCGCTTATCGCGGCACGGCGACCGGGATTTCCGATCAGCTGCAAGGCCGGGACTACGGCGAGTCGTTCCTCTCCCAGCAGTGGCTGGGTTTGAAGCGATTGGCTGGCCGGGCGTGACCGCGACGGCTGGTCGGTCGTCTGGCGCAGGCGAGGGCTCAGTCCAAGCTTGAGGCGTTGAAGCCGTCGTCCGTGGCGCTCAGGCCACCGAGGTCTTGTGCGTCGAGTTCCCATGCCTCGATCTCGTCTTCGGCGACCACGAAATCGTTCGCGTTGGGTTGGAAGAAACCGTTGTCGAAGTCGTCGTCGCGGCGATGGGTCGGTGCACGCATGGGTCTTCTCCTTCGTTCAGTGTCCGGGTGGCAGGTGAGTGCTGTCAGAGGGATGTCATCATTCGCTATGCTGCGGCCCGAATGCTGACGTATGCTCTGCGAGTCGAGTGCGATGCGGTCATGCGCACCGCAACAACACCTTCAGCCTAACAAAGCAGACCGGAGTGTCCATGGTCGAAACAGCTGCGGGACTAGCCCGCATATCCGAAGTTGCGCGAGTCCCGGCAGCCTCGCTGGACTGCGTGTCGAGACGGGCGCGAGCATGACGGACAGTACGGTCTCCCGAGCAGGGAGAGAGCGTGCCCCCGCATCCGCGGCAGATAACGGTACTGCCGCGCGTGGCGACAATTTCGTGACTCGCAATCTGAAGCGACTGCGGCGTACCTGGCAACGCATCGCGGGCGTGACGGCAACTGCCGAGACACCTCGAGGCGGCTTGTCGGCGCGCCAGCTCAAGGAGCTCGAAGGTCAGATGCATGCGTGCGTGGCCCAGGCAGGCGGCGAGGTTTCCGCGCGCCTGCAGGCGGCGTCGCTGGGGCAAACCTACCTCGGTCTGGATCCCAACGGCCGCCGCCAGTTCCTGGAGTTGATGGCGGGCTTTGGTCCCGATCAGCGCGTATTGGACGCGGCGGCGCGCGGCTTCCTGGAAGCAGGCGATGATGCTGGGCGCTTCGAACAAGAGCGCGCCATCCGTGAGGCGGTACGCGCGCCGCGCGTTCGAATACTCACCCAGTTCACGGGCCTGCCTGACGGCGTGAAATTTCTGGTCGACATGCACGCCGACCTGCTCGAGGTGGCCCGCGACCGTCCGCAGCTCGACGTGCTGAAGCGGGAGCTTTCTTCCTTGCTGGCGCTATGGTTCGATGTCGGTTTTCTCGAACTGCAGCGCATCACCTGGGATTCGCCGGCGTCGTTGCTGGAGCGACTCATCGCCTATGAGGCGGTGCACGAGATACGATCCTGGGACGACCTGCGCAATCGGCTCGACTCGGACCGGCGCTGCTATGCGTTCTTTCATCCGCGCATGCCGCGGGAGCCGCTTATCTTCGTCGAGATTGCGCTGACCCGCGGATTGGCCGGCAGCATCCAGGATCTGCTCGACGAAACCCAACCGGCAGCCGATCTGCGCAAGGCCGATACGGCGATCTTTTATTCCATATCGAGCACGCAGAAAGGGCTGCGGGGCATCAGCTTCGGCAACTTCCTCATCAAGCGCGTCGTGGATGAGCTCAAGCGCGATTTTCCCGCGCTACGCCATTTTGCAACCTTGTCGCCCATTCCTGGTTTCGTGCGCTGGTTGCAGTCCGACGCGGGAAAGGCGGCTACCCTCGCCACAACGACCCAGGCAAAGCTCAAGAAGCTCGGCATGGAGGCTGGCGATGCCCAGGCGCTGTGGCAAGCCCTCGAGGGGCGCGACTGGCGGGCCGATGCCAAGCTGAGCACTGCGCTCGAAGAAGCGCTGATCGCTGCCTGTGCGTACTATCTGGCGGAGGCGCGGCAGGGCTTGCGCCCGGTGGATCCCGTGGCCCGTTTTCACCTCGACAACGGCGCCCGAATCGAAAAGCTCAACTGGCTCGCCGATACATCGCCCAAGGGGTTCAAGCAGTCGGCAGGCATCATGGTGAACTATCTGTATGATCTCGCTGAGATCGAGAACAATCACGAAACCTACAGGTTACATGGCAAGGTCGTGGTGTCCAGCGAGGTTCGCCGCCTGTTGCGCCGCTGAACGAGGCATCGCTCGCGCATGAGGGCGGGCGCGGCCCCCCCCGAGTTGGCAAGCAGGCATCGAGGCCCCGGTGCGAGTCACTCGAACAGGTCCGGGCGGGTGTCGATGCGCTGGGCTCGAAAGACCGCGCCTACCGCTTCGGTGGCTCGAAAGCGAAAGATGCCGGTCATGCGATCGCCCTCGATGCGGGCCGTGACACTGCCTTCTCTATAGGGGGAGGGCGCTCCGTCGAGCGTCATGGAGATGTTGTCCGCGTGCAGCGCGGCCCGAGCGAATCGCCGATAGCCGTGGTCGGAGAGCAGCGCGCCCTCGATCGCCTGGAACTGTTGTGCGATGCTGAACACGAACTCCTGCTTCAGGCTGCCATCGCCGATGGACGCGCGCCAGCGTCCGGCGGCGGTCGCCGGCACGATCCAAAGCATGACGACGCTCTCGCCGCCCCGGCCATAATTCTTCTCCGGCACATCGAGGCGCTCGATCGCGTCGGGGCGCCAGGTGCCCAGTGGAAAATCGTGGGAAACGACGCGGGCGCCCGGCCGCATCGTCGCCAGTATCCGTGGCATGAGACGTTCGTTGAACTCCGGCGACAGATACAGCGTCAGGACACTTGCCGCGCTGAGGTCGACGGCGAAGATGTCCGCTTGTCGGAACTCCGTTCGCTGGGTGAGGCCCAGGCGCTCGGCCTCGCGTCGACTGGCCGCCACCAAGTCCGCGCGTACTTCGATGCCCTGTGCATGAGCGCCTCGGCGGGCAGCTTCGAGCACGATTCGGCCATCGCCGGACCCGAGATCGATCAGGGAGTCGGTGCTGCGCAGCTTGGCCAACGACAACATGCGGTCGATGACCCGGGGCGGGGTGCCCACGGAGGGTGGCGTCGGGTCTTCCTGAGCCGCAACAGGTGCACTCAGGGAAGCAAGCAGCGCGAGCAGTCCCGTCAGTGCGCGCGGGAAACGTGCGCGATTGCCGCCGGGGCCTATCGGGACTATCCGGTCAGGTCTGGTCAAAGGGCCGATGCTCCGGCGTTGCGTACGACCCGGGCCCATTTCGTCATTTCGGATTTCACGTAAGCGGCGAATTGCGCGGGTGTCGTAGGGGCCGGGTCCAGCCCTTGGTTGAAGAGATACTGCTGGATGTCGGGCATGCGAAGGATCTTCACTACTTCGGTGTTCAGCTTGTCGATGATCGGGGTGGGTGTTGCGGCGGGCGCCAGCAATCCGTACCAGTTGTTCGCATCGAAGCCCTTGAGACCCTGTTCCGCGATCGTCGGTATGTCGGGCAGCATGCCTGCCCGATTGAGTGTCGTGACGCCCAGAGGTCTGATCTTGCCGCTGCGGATGTGAGGTATCGCCGTGGCCGCGGTCGCGAACACCGCGTGTATCTGTCCCGCCAGCAGGTCGACCATGACCGGGCCGCCTCCCTTGTAGGGAACATGCACCATCTTCACGCCGCCGAGGCTGGAGAAGAGTTCACCCGCGAGATGGCCCGCCCCGCCGATGCCCGACGACCCGTACGTGAACTTTCCCGGACTGGCCTTGGCCAGTGCCAGCAACTCCTGGACGCTGTTCGCCGGGACGCCCGGATGCACGACCAGGACATTGGTGGAGTTGACTGTCTGGGTGATGGGAGCGAAGTCGCGCACCGGGTCGAAGGGCAGGTTGCCGTAGAGCGTCGGATTGATCGCGAGCGCTGCGATCGTCCCCATTAGCAGGGTGTAGCCGTCGGCGGCGGACTTGGCGACGATCGCTGTGGCGACATTGCCCGCGGCGCCCGGGCGGTTGTCGATGACGACGGGCTGCCCGAACGCAGATGCCAATCTCTGCGCGATGACGCGCGCCGTGGTGTCCGTTCCGCCGCCGGGCGCGAATCCGACCAGGAGTCGGATCGGTCGCTCGGGGTAGCGAGCGATCTCATCGCTTGCATGCGCTGCCGGTGCTCGAGCGCTGAGCAAAGAGAGCAAAAGCAGGGCCGCAAGACTGCAAGAGCGCGGCATGTGCATCGAGAGGCGGCGAGAAGTCGGGGGCAAAGGCATGGGGTCTGTTCTCCTTGGGGTTCCCGCGCAAGGCTTCTCCCGAAACAAGGGGCGATCTCGCGCGCGATCCGATGCGCTCAATGCGGGCGCCGGCCCATCGATGACATAAGCATCGTCAGTCCAGGGCCGGTATGCTCGCCCGAAGAGAATCGCCGCAAGTGTACCGCGTCGACTGACGGCATACGAGGGCCCAGAGCGCGGGGATTCAGCGTGGCGGAGAGGATTTGGTCGTCGATGCGGAGGAGCGGCGCGACGTCAAGAGCCGGTTTTCGACACTCAGCACGCCCGGAACGGCGCTGGCTGTCTGCGCGACTTGCCAGCTGTCGCTAACGGACGACACTGAGCCGGCGAGCACCACATTTCCGTTATCCGCTGCGACGGTGATTTTCAACCGTGCTGTTTCGGATCTCTGACACAGCGCCCCGCGCACGTGCGCCTCCAGACTCAGGTTCGCGAGGCAAGAGCGCGATGCGTCGGTTTCGAGAAACTCGGCAGCTCGGGCCAGTCTCAACACCTGGTCGACGCACGCGGCAGTGCTGATCCGGTCGGTGTTGAGAACAAGATCGTAATGCTCGGCCTCGCGCCAGCGGATGCCGAAATGACGCTTCGTGATGGCGTCGTGCGCCTCGTCCGAGACACGCAGTTCGTGCAGCACGTACTCTTCGTCGTCGCTGCCCAGGCTTTGCTTGACGCGCGCGCATCGCGTCGCGAGGGATGCGCAGACGCGGACACCAATCGCGTGCGGCACGGGGGCGAGCAACTGGGCCGCGCCCCAACTGAGGAAGATGGCGCCCTGCGCACGGGCGGCGAGGGCGAACGTCTCCGCCGCCGTGTAGATGGTGAGGCTGGTCTGATCGGCGGTCAGTCGTTCGAACAAGCTGGCGCGACCTTCGAGCAGTTTGATGACATGGCTCTTGCGAAGCCGCATCTTGTCGGCGACGTGGTCGATGATTTCATGATTGATCACCGGGCATCCCAGCGCCTCGCCGAGGGCGGCAGCGACTCGCTCACCGTGCGATCCAATCTCTCGTGCGATTGCTACGAGAGGCATAGTGCGCCTCGTGCTGGCTGACGGTCGGCCGTATTCATGACATTCCCTTGCACGGCCCGATTCGTATGAGCCATCGAGGAATATACCCGGAACGGCAGGCCGACGGCAGAGCGCGGCAAGCGAAGCCGAGTGGCGGGTAACCGCTGTGGACCATGCCTAGTGCCGTCCGTGAACCCAACCGCCCGCTGCGCCTGGAGGCTCGCCCTACTACCGGCGATCACCCACTTGATCATATGCATCCCAGCGATCTGCATCGATGGCGAGGATGACCAAGCCGCGCGCAAGGCGCGTCAGATAAAGTAGCTCCTCCATGACCTGCGGAGGAAAGCCCTTCCTGTCGCCGCGGGTGTCGACCACCAGGTTGGTGATGTACCCCTCGCATTCGGGCGTGCCCCACAATTGCTGAATTCGGCTGGCGATGCGCGGGTAGTCCTCGATCGCGGCCTTGACCGCAATGCGTTGCACGGGTGGCTTCTTGATCTCGACCTTTTCGTCGAGCATGGACAAATCGGGAAAGGACGGTTCAGTGGGTGTGCTGATCGCGGATAGCGGCTGGAGGCGCTCGGTAGTCGGGGCCGTGGCGGTGGGAGAGTAGCTCTTCGGTTCCGTGCCGATTGCTATCGAGCTGCTTTTCGTGCTGGCTCGGTCCCCTGGCAGAGCCGCATCGGCGGCGATGGAGGTGCCGGCGGCGCCAAGTGTTCGTTCCGTGCCGGCAAACTCGTCGGCATTCGAGGCCCGCAGCGCAAGAGCGCCGATGCCGACGGCGGATTCGAGCCGGGCCAGCCGCGTCTCGAGCGTGTTCAGGTGCTGCAGAATCTCGTCCAACACCCCACGCGAGGCATTCGCCTTGTTGCCGAGCTTGCCCCCGCCTTTTTGCTTGATCGTGTCCATGTGTCGCATCCGAATCTCGTTTCGCCCGTGATGGCGACTGGGAGCCTGCTGTTGCCTACGATTGGCTCCGTTTCGGCTCGCCGGGTTGCGGAGGTGCGCCTTTCCGAAACCGTATCTCAAGTCGACCGGCGTGCATCCAGCGCTATTGCGGCTGACGCCGTCGATACTTGAGAGCAGTGCGTCGCGAGACCGTGCCGTGGCGTCAAGGTTCGGCCGAATGCGCTCGGGGAGGGGTACATTGGCGTGGAGCGCGTCGAACGGCGCGAGCCGCGGAATCAAGTCGGCTATCCGCACCCGCCTTGGCCCTCGTCGAAGCGCATCGCTAACCCATCACTTGCCGCGGCGAATGCGCTGGGGATCGAACCCGCCCACGAAGCGCCTGTCGATCCAGTCTTTCAATCTCCAGACCCAGTTGCCCTGCAGGGTGCGGCCGTTTCGGGTGGCGATCGCGTGCTTGCGCCCGGTACTGAGCAGTACCAGGTAATTGCGCTGAGGCACAAAAGGCTCCAGAGGCAGCCCTGCGAGCGCCCGGCGCAAATTGTTCGCCAAGGGGGGGCCTTGTCGTACGGCAAAGACGCCCGCCTTGGGGCGGGGATGTTCCGGCACGGTTGCCACATCGCCGCAAGCGAAGACATCCGGATGCGACAGCGACTGCAGGCAGGCATTGACCAGGACGAACCCCCGATCGTCGGTGCGCAGCCCCGCGCGTTCGTACATGGACGCCGGCGCCGCCCCGGTCACGAAGATCGCGTAGTCCACGGGTATGCGGATGCCATTCGCCAGATCGATGCTGCCTGCGTCGATGTTCGCCGCTCGTGCACCCGTATGCACCACGATTCCTCGGTCATGAAGCGCATCGGCAGCATAGCGTCGCACGGACTGCGGGAATTCCTCGAGAATGGCATCGGAATCGGTGATGAGATGCAGCGTGAGCCGGTGCTCGCGAGGCGTGTTGGTGTGAAATCGATGGGCGAGCGCGAGAATGACCTCGATGCCGGCGGCGCCTGCACCCACCAGACCGATGGCCATCGACGGGCGGTGCCGCAAGTCGGCCTGCAGGCGCTCGATCGCTTCGAGGAAGCCGTCGACCGGTTTCACCGCGATCGCATGCGCCGCTGCCCCTGGAACGCGATCTAGGGGTGTCGTCGAGCCTGTATCCAGAGACAGGATGTCGTAAGCATGAAGATCGCCCGTCGTGGCTTCAAGCTGTTTACGCTCCACATCGAGCGCAGAAACTTCCTGTTCGATGAAACGAACGCTGGCGGCCTCGCATAGCGCCGCGAGATCGATATACGCTTCAGCGCGGGTATAGTGCCCGGCGATGAGTCCGGGCAGCATGCCGGAGTAGGGTGTGAGCCGGGTAGCACTGATCAGGGTCACCGACGTGTCGCTGGGTGCCGAGGCGGCAAACGCGCGTACCACCTGCACGTGCGCGTGGCCGCCCCCGAGGAGAACTAGTCGCCGCATCGTTCTGCTCACAGACAAGCGGTGTGGCAGGTCAGACGCGGGTGCTGTCGTAGACGACGCCTTCGGAGAACAATCCGGTTGCTTCGGCTTCGCTATACCCGAGCTCAGTCAAAACGCTGCCCGTATGTTGTCCGAGCAGTGGCGCGGGGGTGCGGATCTTGACGAGTTCGCCCGAGGATTTGACCGGGTGCCCCATGGCCTTCATCGGCCCGATCTTCGGGTGCTCGACATCGAGCACCATTTCTCGGGCGGCGATGTGCGGATCGCTCAGGCATTGCTCGTACGTGTATACGGGGCCGCCGGGGACGCCGGCGCGGTCGAGTCTCTCCCACCAGTGGGCGGTCGGCCGAGTCTTGAAGACGGCCTCGATCTCGTCTTGGAGGATCTCGACGTTCTTCAGGCGGGAAGGCAGATCGACGAAGCGGGGATCTTGCAGCCACTCGGGTTTCTCGACCACCTGGGTGCAGAAGTTGGTCCACAACTTGGCACTGTTGGCGCCGACAGTCACGTAGCCGTCGGCTGTCTGATAGGCTTGATAGGGTGCGGAGCGTCGATGCCGCGTGCCCGTGGCAGCGGGCGTTTCGCCGCCTCCGAAGAACGCCCCGAACTCCCAGAACGTCCAGGCGAGACCGGCATCGACGAGTGAGGTTTCCACGTACTGGCCTTCCCCGGTCTTCAGTCGATGGATGTACGCACCGAGCAGAGCGTAGAGCAAGGTGGTGCCCGCCGCGATGTCGTTCATCGCGATGCCGACTTTCGCCGGTCGGCCGCCTGCATCGCCCGTCATGCGCATGATGCCGGTCACGCCTTGGGCAACGATGTCGTAGCCACCCTTGGCGGCATACGGGCCCGTTTGGCCGAATCCGGACACCGAGCCGTAGATGACGCCCGGGTTGATCTTCTTCACAGACTCGTAGTCGATGCCCATCTTGTGCTTCACGTCGGGTCGAAAATTCTCTACCACGAAGTCGGCATCCTTGGCCAAGCGTCGAAAGACCTCGAGTCCCTGCGGACGCTTCAGGTTCAATCCGATGGATCGCTTGTTGCGGTTCAGAACCGCAAAGCAATAGGACTCGCCGTTCACCTTGGGCTCGAAGCGGCGCGACATGTCGCCTTCAGGGAAACTTTCGATCTTGATGACTTCCGCGCCCATGTCCGCAAGCATGAGCGTGCAGTACGGACCGGACATGACGTTAGTGAGATCGAGCACTTTGGCGCCGGCAAGCGGAAGGGTCATGGTCTGCTCCTCTGGTCAGGGCATTGATTGTACTATCGGTGTACCTATGGGCGAGCCCCGTGCGACGCATGCTGCACAGCACACCGAGAGGCTTGCTGCAGCGTGGCCGTATAATCGCCCCGAGTCGCCGACGAGGTTGATGCGGGTCAGGTCGGAATCGACCATGAACGGACATCCGCAAGGCGCGGTTGTTCGGTTATTTTTCAGAGAGGAGTTCCAAGAATGCTCTTCAACGGGCAAAGACGAGTAGGGCGCCTGCTGCTGATCGCGGTGGCTGCAACGAGCGGTGCTGCATGGGCGCAAAACTATCCGGTCAAACCGGTTCGCGTGGTCATTCCGTGGCCGGCGGGCGGCTCCAACGATATCGCCGGCCGATTGATTTTGCAGAAGTTGCCGGCAATTTTCGGTCAGCAGTTCGTCGTGGACAACCGGCCCGGTGCCGCGGGTTCCATCGGGGCCGACGTTGTGGCCAAGGCCGCCCCTGACGGGCACACGCTGATGATTCATTCCACCACGCATGTCGGCAATGCGACGCTGTACAAGAATCTGCCTTATGACGTCATCAAGGACTTCACCGGGATCGGGTTTCTTGCAGCGCAGCCTTCCGTGCTGGTCGCACACCCGTCGCTGCCGGTAAAGAACGTCAAGGAACTGATCGCCCTGGCAAAGCGCCAGCCGGGTCAAATCCTCTACTCGTCTTCGGGCAACGGCAGCGCCCCGCACTTGAACATGACGCTGTTCACCTCCATGACGGGGACGAAGATGATTCACGTGCCCTACAAGGGCGGCGCGCCTTCGGTGACCGCACTGGTCGGTGGGGAGGCTCAAGTGATGATTGCGACCATCGCGACGGTGGTGACGCAGATCAACGCAGGACGTCTGCGGCCGCTCGGGGTGGCTTCATCGCAGCGGATGAAGAATTGGCCCGACTGGCCGACGATTGCCGAATCGGGTGTTCCCGGTTACGAGATGAATGCCTGGATCGGGCTGTTTGGGCCTGCCGGTATGCCGAGTGGCATCGTGGAGCGCCTCAACAGCGAAATCGGCAAGGTGCAGCAGATGCCCGATGTCGAGCAGGCGCTTTCCCGGCAGGGGTTGGCACCTTGGATCGCATCTGCGGAAGAGTTCAGCAAACGTATGATCGCCGACCGCGAAAAGTACGCCAAGCTGATTACAATGACCGGAGCGAAGGTCGACTGACGCGTCGCATCAACGGGTAATCACGATGAAACTCTATGGCTCGCTCACTTCGCCCTATGTTCGCAAGGTCAGGGTGCTGATCAAGGAGAAGAACCTGCCCATCGAACTGGTCGTGGAGGACCCGTGGCCGGAGCAGTCGCGCATCGCCTCTATGAATCCCCTGGGCAAAGTACCTACGTTGCTGCTGGACGACGGCGAAGCCGTCTACGACTCACCCGTGGTTAGCGCTTGGCTGGATTTTCGCTTTCAGTGCGGTCTCATTCCTTCCGAACAGAAGGCGTATTGGGACTGCATGAAGTGGCAGGCGCTCGCCAATGGCATGATCGATGCGACGGTGGCGCGGGTGCTGGAACTTCGCCGGCCGCCCGAGAAGCAGATGCCAGAGGCGATGGCGCGCGAAGCGCGGCGCGTGCAGCGGGCGTTGGACCAGATCGAGAGCCGAATGACGGGCGGGGGTGTTCTGGTGGGCTCCGGCTTCACTCTGGCAGATATTGCGCTCGGCGTGGCGCTGCAGTACATCGACTTTCGCGATGCCCAGCCCTGGCGCGAGCGCCACCCCCGGCTCGCTCGCTGGATGGCAGGCGTCGCCTCCCGGCCGTCGTTCGTCGACACGCTTCCGCCCGGTTTCGTGCCCGCGCGCTGATTCGGCATTCGAATCGGCGGCACGGGCGCGCTGCCCCGCCTCAGAAGTGGCGGCTCGCCGTCACGGGTTGGACGCCTTGGTCGAGAATCAATTCCAGCAATGTGTTGCTGGATACCCGGCCGCCCATGGCGCGTAGCGCGGCGTCGAGTTCGTCCTGGCTGCGGACACGAACGAACTCCAGTCCGTAGAGCTTGGCCAGCCCCGAGAAATCGATCACGGGCGGATCGATGGAGAACAGGTCCAGATCATGCCCTGTCAATTTCGATGCTGCCGCGTTCAGCGTGGCATAGCGGCGATTCGACAGCACGACGGTAAGCTGCTTGGTGCCGCGATTGGCTGCGGTCCAGAGCGATTCGGATGCATAGAGCGAGGAGCCGTCGCCGACGATGCATACCACCTGTCTGTCGTCGCGGCCGATTGCGCCGCCGACCGAAGCGGCCAGTCCCCAGCCGATCCCGCCCGAGCCGTTGATGATGTAGTCGCCCGCGTTGCAGGGCATCCATTGGCGGACATCCGAGGTGGACAGGCCCGATTCGTCGAATATCAAGGCGTCCTTGAACGCTTCTAGCACTGCGCTGACTGCCAGCGTCGGATGGAAGGGATGCTTCGCCGTCGGCAGGTCCACCTCGAAGCGCCAGCGTCGCGGCGAGGCTGTGGCGCGCCGGCGCTCGCCGAGCGCTCCATGGATGGCGGACAGTGCCTGCCGTATATCCGTGAGGTGTGCCGATTGGAACTCGTCGCCCAGGGGCAGGGCGGTCGGATCGTCGCCCAGCCAGCACTTGACCTGAGGCAGTCGGATCTCCGCGAACAGGGTGGTGCGCAACGTCCGCTGTCCGACGAAAAGAACGGCGTCATGCTGGGAAAGGCGGTCGGCGATGCCGCTGAAGCCGGGCGAAAGGTAGCCGGCGTAGGACGAGGACGAGGCGTCGATGGGCAACACGGGCGTATACGGGGCGACGTACACCGGAGCATCGAGCGATTCAGCCAAGGTGCGCAGCGCCGCCGATGCGTCATGCCAGTGTACGTCTTCTCCGGCGATGAAAGCGGGGTTCTTCGCCTGGGACAGCATGTCGGCAATGCGGCTTGCATCGTCGATGTCCAGTGCGCCCAGGCGAGCGGGCTTCACGGCGCTCGGTTGCGCATCGATCTCCTCTTCGAGCAGATCGGGCGGGCAGATCAGGGCCACGGGACGGAAAGGCGGCGTGAGGGCGGCGCGGATCGCATTGCGCACGTTGGCCGCCGCGTCGTGAATGGAATCCAGGCGCAGCACCGTCTTGCATACGCTGCCGGCCATGTTCTCGAGCGGTCCGTACAGGATGGGCGACGTGTGCAGCAAACGCCGGTCTTGACCGCCGATCAGGACCAGGAGCGGGGTCTTGGCGATACCGGCCGTGTAGAGACCACCCATCCCATTGCCCAGGCCGGGTGCCACGTGCAGGTTGACGACACCGAGCGAGCGCGTCGCCCGAGCATAGCCGTCGGCCATGGGGACAGCCGACACTTCGCTCAAGGCCACGACGTAACGCAGTCGCTCGCGACCCTCGCACATTCGCACCAAAGGAATCTCGGTGGTGCCCGGGTTGCCGAAGATCGCGCGCACGCCGCAACGCTCCAGTGTCTGCAGTAGGAACTCCGCGATCTTCATCGTTTGTCCATCCAAAAGGCCGTAGAATTGAGGCGCCGCAAGATTAGTGGCCAGCTTCCAGCCACGTCAAGACGAACCCGACACCGGACTTCATTTTTCCAACTTTTCTTCTCGGTTGCTCCCATGTCGCAGAAAGATAACACCCAGCCCTACTCCGAAATTCGCGAGGCCGTAAGTGCGTTGTGCAGCCAGTTCAACGGCGAGTATTGGCGTGGCATCGACGAAGCCCGGGCCTATCCCGAGGCATTCGTCAAAGCCCTCACCGAAGCGGGTTGGTTGTCCGCGTTGATTCCCGAGGAGTACGGCGGCTCGGGTCTGGGCGTCGCGGAAACCTCCGTGATTCTGGAAGAGATCAACCACAGCGGTGGCAACTCCGGCGTGTGCCATGCGCAGATGTACACGATGGGCACGCTGCTTCGCCATGGATCCCCGGAGCAGAAGCTTCAGTACCTTCCCAAGATCGCGACCGGTGAACTGCGCTTGCAGTCTTTCGGCGTCACCGAGCCGACCACGGGCACGGACACGACCAAACTGAAGACCACCGCCGTGCGCAAGGGCGACCGCTACATCGTCAACGGGCAGAAAGTCTGGATCTCCCGGGTGCTGTTCTCCGATCTCATGTTGCTGCTGGCGCGCACCACGCCGCTCGATCAGGTGAAGCGCAAGTCCGACGGGTTGTCGGTTTTCCTGGTCGATCTGCGCGATTCGGTGGGCAAGGGGCTCACGGTCAATCCGATCCGCAACATGGTCAATCACCAGACCAACGAACTGTTCTTCGACAATCTCGAAGTCCCGGCCGAGAACCTCATCGGCGAGGAAGGCAAGGGGTTTCGCTACATCCTCGACGGCATGAATGCCGAACGCATCCTGATTGCTGCCGAGTGCATCGGGGATGGCCGCTGGTTCGTCGAGAAGGCCAGTGCTTACGCGAGGGAGCGCATCGTCTTCGATCGGCCGATCGGGCAGAACCAGGGCATCCAGTTTCCGATCGCCAAGTCCTACGTCAACCTGCGTGCCGCGGATCTCATGCGCTTCCACGCGGCGGACCTTTTCGACGCCGGCAAGCCGTGCGGCGCGGAGGCGAACATGGCGAAGTATCTTGGCGCCGAAGCTTCGTGGGAAGCGGCCAATGCCTGCTTGCAGACGTTCGGTGGCTTCGGCTTCGCCGCCGAGTACGATGTCGAACGCAAATTCCGTGAAACGCGGCTGTATCAGGTGGCGCCCATTTCCACCAACCTCATTCTCTCCTACGTCGGCGAGCATGTCCTCGGCATGCCGCGTTCGTTCTGAGGACACCCTGTCATGAGGCCATTGGATGGGATGACCGTGGTGGCGCTGGAGCAGGCCGTGGCCGCGCCGTTTGCGACCCGTCAGTTCGCTGATCTCGGCGCCCGAGTGATCAAGATCGAGCGCCCGGGTCCTGGCGACTTTGCCCGCGCCTACGACGAGAACGTGCGCGGCATGTCCGCGTACTTCGTTTGGCTTAACCGGGGCAAGGAGAGTCTCACGCTGGATCTCAAGCATCCGGCGGGGCGAGAGGTCATGGAGCGCCTGCTTGAGCGCGCCGATGTGTTCATTCAAAACCTGGCGCCGGGTGCGGCGGAGCGATTAGGGCTCGGTGCGGCAGCGCTGCATCCGAAATTTCCTGGGCTGGTAGTGTGCGACATCTCGGGCTACGGCGACAGCGGTCCGTACCGCGACAAGAAAGCCTACGATCTGCTGATCCAGAGCGAGGCGGGAATGTTGTCGATCACAGGGACCCCTGAGCGGCCTTCGAAAGTCGGCGCTTCGGTGGCCGATATCTGCACGGGCATGTACGCCTATTCCGGTGTCCTCGCCGCGCTGCTGCAGCGCGCGCGCACCGGCAAAGGCAGCCGGATCGAGGTTTCGATGTTCGAAGCTTTGTGCGAGTGGATGCTGCAGCCGTTGCTGTATGCGCATTTTGCGAAAAAAGCCATTCCCCGCACCGGCGCGGATCACGCCAGCATCGTGCCGTATGGTCGCTTCACCGGGTCGGACGACAAAGACGTGATGATGGGGATCCAGAACGAGCGCGAGTGGGCCGCGTTCTGCGACAAGGTCCTGGGTCGCCCGGAACTCGCCAACGACGAGCGCTTCAATTCCAACAGCCGTCGGCTGCAGAACCGGGAACCGCTGCTCGCCATCGTGCGCCAGGTGTTCGGGGCGATGACGGCGGAGCAAATCGTGGCGCGCCTCGAGTCGGCCGACATTGCCAATGCCCGCATGAACGAGATGCATGAGGTATGGGATCACCCGCAACTGCGCGCACGCGGCCGGTGGACCGAAATGGGGTCCCCGGTCGGTGCCATTCCGGTACTGCGCCCGCCTGCCACGCACTCCGACTTCGATCCGGTGATCGGGGCCGTGCCGGCAGTGGGCGAGCATACGAACGCGATCCTGCAGGAATTGCAGTACTCCGCCTCCGAGGTGGAGCGACTTCGCGGCGACCGTGCCGTATGAGCTGCTACCGCCTTTGGCGGGCATTTTTCGGGTCCACGCAACACAGGCTTAATCCGACGTCTTCCCAGAGGGAAATGGGTCAGAAATCCGTTGACAATCGATCGACAGATTAGGCATGCTGGCGCCGTCTCTGCCGCCCTGGTAAGAGAGGCGAAACAATTAAACCGCTGGGAGATAAAACGTATGGCCAAGAAGAGTGCCAAGAAGGTAGCAACGAAGAAGCCGGTCGCCAAGAAAACGCCCGCAAAGAAAACGGCCGCAAAGAAGACGGCCGCCAAGCGCACGCCCAACGCCGCATTCATGAAGCCGCTCACCTCGTCTCCCGCGTTGGCTGCAGTCATCGGCGACAAGCCCATGCCGCGCACGGAAGTGACCAAGCGCCTCTGGGACTACATCAAGAAGAACAAGCTCCAAGATCCCAAGAACAAGCGGATGATCAACGCCGACGAAAAGCTCGGCGCGGTGTTCGGCACCAAGAAGCCCGTTTCGATGTTCGACATGACCAAACTGGTCGGCAAGCACCTCAAGTAGCTCACGTCGTTACGCTCCCAGGGGCCGGAAATCGCGGCGTGTCGCCTCGACCCGGCCCTTCGTGTTTCTAGCTCTCAGCGGGTGCCCTTTCTGTCGTGAGTTGCGGCGCGATTTCGGGGTTTCACCAGGATCTATTCATACGTCATCGCAGGGGCGGTAGCCTCGGCGCAGCGCGTAGGGTGCCTTCTCCCTCTTTGTTGCGGCATTCGTCGAGGCGAATCGGGTGGGTTCGAACGAGCCGCGGCGATTTCTCGCGCTCGGAACCGCCCGGCCGGGTTAACATTCGGATGCCGAAGTTGCCGATTGATGAGACAATGCAGCCATGAGCGAACAACAGCCAATATCTCCGCGCCAGCGAATGCAAGCCTTGCTGGCTATCCCCGAGCGGCAGCGCACGGATGCACAGTGGGATGAACTGATCGAACTCGAGATCATGTTCGCCCCTGGAAATCGCGAAGGCGCTCCCCAGCCCGGACAGCCGGGACAGCCTGGTCGACGCAATCCGAATCAGGGTCAAGGCCAAGGCGGCCACCCTAAGCAGGGCGGTGGTGGCGGCGGCCCCGGCGGCGGATCTCCGCACGGGAAGAAGTCGGGCGGCAAGAAGTTTCACAAGCGTCCACCCAAACCGAACACTCCCTGAAGCCGTCGCCGGTTCCCGATCGCGCCGGCTCAGCGCTGGGGCACGGGGTCTTCTCCGGCCTGTTCGAGGCGCCAGGATCCAGTTTCTGAACGATTGTGCTTGCCCGCGCTGTTCACAGGCGGGCATTGTTCATTTGGCCCGCCATCACGTGAGCGGCCCCCTCGGTGCTAACACACCGCCTCGCCTGAGTACGGTGTCCTCGAGTCTGTCGGCTGCCTCGAAGCGATCGCCGGCGTAGCTCTGTTCGATGTGGCTGTGCGGGTCGCTCCAATCGCTGTTGCCATGTCCGCGCAGACCGAGGGCGCGCGCAGGGAAAAAAGCGTCTGAAGCTGCTCGCGGCGAAATCGTACCCGTGCGCCTGGGCTGCGCCCCCATGAATTCAGAGCATGGTCTGTTTGGCGGGGGTGCCGTAGTCGAGTTCGCTCAGGCGCAAGCCGGCGCCACGCCCAAACCGTGGGAACGAGGCGCTCGACGCGGCGTGGGTTCAGGCGGGTCGACGGCGTCGGCATCTCGCAGCACGATCAATCTCGCGGGAATCGGGAAGCGAGCGGTGTTCGCTTACTCGTCTGCTCGATTACCCATGGCCGGTGGCTGCGACGGCTACGCCGTTCAACTTGGCTCGCCATCGGTCAAAGGCGCCGTAGGCAACTCGGCGTCGGGGCGGCTTTCCTTGGTCAGCAGGGCACGCTTGCGCTCGACGCCCCAGCGATAGCTCGACAGGCTGCCGTCCGAGCGCACGGCACGATGACACGGTATGGCGACGGCGATCGCATTCGCCGCACATGCGCTGCCCACTGCCCGGACGGCGTTGGGGGCGCCAATCCGCCGTGCAAGCTGAGCGTAGCTTATGGTCGATCCCCCGGGCACCTCGGTCAGCGCTTGCCATACCAGACGCTGAAAGGCTGTGCCGCGAATATCGAGATCGAGATCGTGTGGTCGCTCGGGCTTTCCGAGTAGGCGTATGACATCGACGAGTTGTTGTTGCAGGGCCGCATCAGCGCCCTCGAGTCGGGCGTCCGGAAAGCGGTCGCGAAGCTCGCCTAGCAGGCAATCGCGCTGCTCCCCCATCAGAATGGCGCAGATGCCCTTGAGGGTCGCTGCCACCAGCACGCAACCCAGCCAGCAGTCGCCGAAGGCGAAGCGGATCGTTTCCTCCCGCCCGCCCCGACGGTAGCGCGACGGCGTCATGCCGAGGGACCGGGAGGCCTCGGCATAGAACGCCGAGTGCGAGCCGTAGCCGGTGTCGTGGATCGCTGCGGTCACGCTCGGGGCCGTGCTCAGCGACGATCGAAGCTGCTTGGCGCGATGAGTGCTTGCATAAGCTTTGGGCGTCACCCCGACGATGGACTTGAACAGCCGGTGCAGGTGCCACGGGCTCATGCCGGCCTGTTGTGCGAGTGCCTGCAAGGACGGCGAGGTATCGGCCGACTCGATTTGTCGGCATAGGCGCGCGACGAGCGCCGTGCGCTGCGCAATCGGGCTCGGCGTATCGGGTCGACATCGGCGGCAGGGGCGATAGCCCGCTTGGACGGCCGCGGCGGCCGCGGGATGAAATTCGACATGGCTTCGCAGCGGCCTGCGGGCGGGGCAGGTCGGGCGGCAATAGATGCCCGTGGTGCGTACTGCGTAGACGAAGGTCTCGTCGAAGGCCGGGTCGCGTCGCAACACCGCAGTCCAGCGCTCTTCGTCCTCGCGGTTCGGGGTATCGGTCGGATGCGTTTCCTTGCGATGCGCGGTCATGTAGGGTCTCGGTCGAAGAAGTGTCGGCGGCCAGCATGCGCCGTTCCCATGATGCGCGCAGCCGGATTCTTGCTGTCGAATTCGTTCAGGCCGGCGCTGGGTGCTTGAACCGCGCGCTAGCCGAGAGCCGTATCCAGAAACATCATGACCGCGAAACCGACCATCAAGCCCATGGTCGCCGGGGTTTCATGACCGTTGCGGTGCGTCTCGGGGATCACCTCGTGAGAAACGACGAAGATCATGGCGCCCGCCGATAACCCGAGGCCCAGCGGGTAGGCGATGGCCAATCCGCTGGACAGGCCCAGACCCAGAACGGCGCCGATGGGCTCCATGATTCCCGTTGCGGCGGCGATCAGGCCGGCGTGAAGCGGACGCAGCCCGGCGGCGCGCAACGCGACCGCAACGGCCAGGCCTTCGGGTAGGTCTTGCAGCGCGATTGCACTGGCGAGGGGCAGGCCGACGCTCAGATCGCCTTGGGAAAAGCTCACGCCTATGGCCATGCCTTCGGGCAGGTTGTGCAGCGTGATCGCGAACACGAACAGCCAGACCCTGTTCATGCGCTCGCAGCCAGGGCCGCAAGGACCGCCATGGGCATGCTCGTGCGGTGTGAACTGGTCGAGGCCCAGCATGAGCAGCGCCCCGAGCAGCAGGCCGGCGACCACGATCAGCGCGCCGAGCATGCCGTCTTGGGTGAGTTCTTCGGCTGCCGCGAGTCCGGGCAGGATCAGAGAAAAACAGCTGGCCGCCAGCATCATGCCCGCTGCGAAGCCGAGCAGGCTGTCTTCGAGCCGCTCGGAGAGGTTGCGCAGCATCACGGCGAGCAAGGCACCCAAGGCGGTGGCGCCCATTCCCGCCGTGCCGCCAAGCAACGCGTGGCTGAGCTTCGTGTCGGCTCCACCCGCGAAAGCGCGGTAGACACTCGAAGCCATCAGCAAAGCCACCGCTAGAGCTGAGACGGCCAGGCCAGCGGCGACATAGGGGTGCGCGTGAGCATGCGCGGCCCATGCATGGCGCATGCCGTTCGATTGAATTCGTGCTTCGCTCATGTTCGTCTCGCCGCAGCAGGGTGCGCCTGGCAAGATGGCGCTCGAGAGGGCTTCATGCGAGGCGGGGCTGCATCAGTCGCTTGACGCCGAGCACCGCGCCCAAGACCACGGCTCCGGCGACGATGCCCGCCAGGCCGTTGAGCAGCGCCGAGGCGATGGCCTCGGCGACGGGGCCGATCGTCGGCACGACCACGAGCGAATGCGCAAGCGCTTCGATGTCGTGATGCAACGCGGGTATGCCGTGGACGAGGATCCCGCCGCCCACGAGGAACATTGCTGCCGTGCCGGCGACCGAGAGCGTTTTCATCAGCCAAGGGGCGGCGGCGAGCACACCGTGCCCGACTGCGCGCTGCATTCGCGCTGCGGCGCCTTCGCCGATCCTGCGACTCAGGTAGAGTCCGCCGTCATCGAGTTTCACGATTGCAGCCACCAGCCCGTAGACGCCGACGGTCATGAGGATCGAAATGCCGCTCAAGACCAGCACTTGGGTTTTGAACGGAGCGGCGGCGACGGTACCCAGCGTTATGGCGATGATCTCGGCCGACAGAATGAAGTCGGTGCGGATCGCGCCCTTGATCTTGCCTCGTTCCAGTGCCACCAGATCGACGCTCGGGTCTGCAAGCCTCCGCAAGTGCTCCCCGTGCTCTGCCGCTCCTCCTTTGCCTTGCAGGAATCGATGAGCAAGCTTCTCGACGCCTTCGTAGCAGAGGAACGCGCCCCCGATCATCAGCAAAGGCGTCACGGCCCACGGCGCGTAGACACTGATCGCGAGCGCGAGCGGAACCAGTATCGCCTTGTTCAGGAAAGAGCCCTTGGCCACGGCCCAAACCACCGGGAGTTCGCGGTCGGCCTTGACGCCGGTTACCTGCTGGGCGTTCAGGGCCAAATCGTCGCCGAGAACGCCTGCCGTCTTCTTGCCGGCGATTTTCGTGAGCACGGCGACATCGTCCAGCACGCTGGCGATGTCGTCGATCAGTGCAAGCAGACTCGAGCCAGCCATCGATGGGATCCTTCTTTCGCTGCGATATCGGTTGATCGCCCGGCACTGCGCGCGCGGGGCGATCGGCACTGGACAGGGAGAGGGTCCGACTATAATCGACGCATCGGGCACGCGACAAATCGAATGCCGGCGAAGGAGGGGAGCATGACCACACGCGACTTCGAACACCTGATTTACGACAAGCGCGAGCATCGCGTCACGCTCACGTTGAATCGTCCCGAGAAGATCAACGCACTGAACGAGCGTCTGACCCGCGAATTCGAACTCGCCATGCTGCAGGCCGAAGATGACGACGATGTGCGCGTCGTGGTCCTTCAGGGCGCGGGACGGGGATTTTGCGCCGGCCACGATTACGGCAAGGAGAACTTCAAGCCCGGTGAGCGGGAAACGGGACACGACACCGAACGGCACAGGATCGATTTCGAGAAGCGCATGCGGGCCTATATGCGGGTATGGGAGATCCCCAAACCCGTGATCGCCCAAGTCCACGGTGCGTGTATCGCCGCAGGGACGATCATCGCCGGGCTTGCGGACATCGTCGTCGTCGCCGACGACGCGAAGATCGGTCCGGTGGAAGCCGCGCCCGGCATGGTGATGGGCTTGATCTGGGGCGCCTGGCTTCCCGTCGTCGGGTTGCGCAAGACCAAGGAGTTCGCTTTCCTGCATGGCACGATGGACGGCAAGGAGGCGCAGCAGTGCGGATTCGCGACGCGCTCGGTCCCGGCCGAGAGTCTTGCGGCTACCGTGGATCGCATGGCCGACGAGATCGCGCGCGTGCCGCTGGAGATCCTGATGATGAAGAAGCTCGCGATCAATCGCAGCGCCAACCGCATGGGCGCGCGCGACATGATGGAGATCAACTTCGAAATGAGTCTCGCCGGACACTTCAGCAATACGCGCGAGCGCTGGGGCAAGCGCCTCGAGACCGAGGGTTTCAAGCAGGTCATGGCCGAATGGAAGCAAGGCACGCGCTACGACCGCAAGCGCGACGCCTAGCCGGCTCGCCAGGCTGCTCGATCCTCAGGCGCGCAGGTTGACACGTGCCTGCGTGTGCCAAAGGTGCTTGCGCCAGTACAAGGTGACGACCAGCATCGAGCCCAGTCCGAAGAGGCAGTACATCGCCGCGGTCAGCGGATAGCCGAAGTGAGTGATCAGAGGGCCGGCAAGGAGCAAGCCGGGGATGTTGCCGTAGATTGCGAGCATGCGTATTCCCATCACACGTCCGCGATAGCGTTCATCCGAATTGCGCAGCAGCACCGTGGTCATCGGCACCAGCGCCAGGCATTGGGCGCATCCAGCCATGAAGAGCGCGAGCAGTCCCGTCGACGGCTGCGGCGACTGCGAGAAGAGCAGCAGCATCAGGAACCACATGGCTGCGAACGATATGGCCATGCGACTCGGGCGCATGCGGGTGCCGTAGCGACTGATCAGGATCGACCCGATCAAGGATCCAGAAGCCGCGCAAGCCACCATGTAGCCGAGCATGATGCGATCGGACGCATAGACTTCTCGCGCCACGTAAGGCAGCAGCCCGGTCATTAGGGGGAACGCGGTCAGGTTGAGCATCAACGCGAGGATCATTATTCCGAGCAGATGCGGCGTGGTCCGTACGTAGGAAAGTCCCGACTTCAAATCGCTCCACGGCGTGGGTCGGGCGGCTGCGGAGGGTGTCGAGCTTGCGTGTCGCGGCCGCTTCGTCCCGGACTTCAGCGTGAGAATCACCGCCAAAGTATAGAAGCTCGCAACGACGGCGTACGCCGGTCCGATGCCGAGGGCCGCGACCAGGCCCGCGCCGCTCAGCGCGCCGATGATGCGGGCAGAGTCCTGCGTCGTCCGCTGAATGCTCATTGCGCTCATCAGTTGTTCACGCGGCATGGTTTCGCCCACCAGAGCCGAGCGCATGCCGATATCCGAGGGACGCACCAAGCCCATCAATCCGGCAACGATCAACACATAGGTGGGCGAGAGGGTATCGCTGAAGGCGAGCAGCATCACCATGAGAGCCAGCAGGGCGTAGAACATTCGCATGCCGCTTAGCAATGCGCGCTGGCCGATACGGTCGCCTACGACGCCGAACATGGGCGATATCAATGTTCCCAGATGTTGCAAGGAGGCGAACAAGGTGAGCAGTAGCACCGAGCCCGTTTCGCTCAGGACATACCAGCCCAGGATGAGCGTCTCCATCTCGAAAGCCCATGAGGTCGCGAGGTCCGCAGGCCACTGGTAACGGTAGCTACGGATACGGAACGGGGCTAGGATGGCGCCTCGGCGGGGGGTGTTCAAGGCGTTGCTGCGGGCCTGCGGCCGCGCTCTTTCTTTGTCATGGGTCGGAGTTTAGCGGGCGTGCCAATGCTGCATGGCGTCAACGACAGAAAGCGGATTGCGCATGTGCCAGTAGTGGCGAGGCGTGCTGCATCGTAGAATGGCGGGAAGTAACGCACATTCTTCGCGTCCCTGGCAATAATCGATCGATGATCTGTCCCGCCCGTATCCGGTGCGGAGCGGCATCGAATCGCCCGAATCGAAGCAATCACTAAGCGCTCAAACATGATCACAAGACTCTTCTCACGTTCGGCTCTTCACGAACATGCCGATCCTGCACAGCGAGTGCTCGGCGTGGCGCAACTCGAACCGGACTCCGACGAGCTCAAGAGCCTCGTGATCGACGACCCAGCCAGCGAAGTTCGGCTTGCCGCGGCACAACGCTGTGCCGACCTGCAGACGCTGGTGCGCGCGTTCGGCTCGGAGTCCGATCCGCAATTGCGATCGGCCTTATCTGCCGTGCTCGGCGGCGCGATTGCCGAGGTCGCCGACGATGCGACCGTGCAAGTGCTGCTGCATGGCGACCAACTGGACGACGCGATCCGCGGCGAAGTCGCGCGTCGCGCTCAGGATCCCGCGCGTCGCAAGCTCGCCATCGATGCAATCCGCTCCGAGGATGCGCTGGTCGAAGTCGCCCTCGGCGCGGGCCAGGCGGAGACGCGCCTGCATGCGGCCGAGCGCGTGCAGGCGCCCGAATACCTGCAGAAGCTCGCCGATGCGGCGAAGAACCGGGATCACGGCGTCTATCGCGTCACGCGCCAACGCCTCGAAGCCATCAAGCAGCGCAACGATCAGGACACGGAAGCCGATCTGGTGCTGGCGCAACTCGAGGCGCTTGCAGCCAAGCCCGGGCCCATTCTGAGCGAAGTCATCGATTTGAACCGGCGCTGGCAAGCGCTCGACATGAGTGCCGACGCTCAACGCCTGGCGCGGTGCGAGACGGCCCGCCGCGTCGTCCAGGAGCGGCTCGAACGCGAGCAGGAGGAGCAGCGCGCACGATCCCGGTCAGAAGCTCGCGTTATCGAGTGGATGGCGAAGCTCGATGCCACCGCGGAACTTCCCGACTCGGTGTCCCTCGGACAGTGGCGCGAAGAGTTGGCGCAGCTCCGCGCCGAGGCGCAGGAGCGCCCGGATGCCCTCTTGTCGGAGCGTCTGCAGCACGCACAGCAGCGGATTGCCGATTGGGAGCGCGAGGCCGAGGCGGTCATCGCCGCCGAGACCTTGGTGCTCGAGGCAGAACGTCTTGCCAGCGGCACTTATATCGACCACGGGGATCTGCCCGAACGTTGGGAAGCCCTCGATCGCTCGATTCGCACACCCGCCTTCACGCGTCGCTTCGAGGCGGCGCTGACCGCGGTCGATCAGCGCCGTTTGGCGCATGTGCAAGTGGCGCAGCAGGAAGCGACCGCGCTGCGTCAGCACATTCATTCGCTGCTGCATGCCGCCGAGCTGGCTTTGTCGAGCGGGCAACTGCGCGAGGCGCGCACAGGCACCGATGAAATCAAGAAGCTTCGCGTCGGCGCCGGGACGCTGCCCAAGCCGACCACGCAGCGCATCGGCCGACTGCAGCAGCAGTTGGTGGAGATGGAGCGCTGGCAGTCCTTCGGGCAGCATAACGCGCGAGTGCAGTTGTGCGAGCGTGCCGAGGCCTTGGCAGGGCATGCGGGCGAGGTGCGTCAGCTGGCCGAAGAGGTACAGAACCTGCGCAACGAGTGGAAGACGCTGGATCAGCAGTATGCAGGCGTGCCGAAGTCACTGTGGGAGCGCTTCGACCGGGCGTGCGAGAAGGCCTATGCGCCCGCCGCTCGCCATTTTGCCGAGCAGGCGACCCGCCGCAAGGAATCGCGCAAGAAGCGCGAGGATTTCATCGCGCTCGCGACCGAGCACGCGACGATGCTGGTTTCGCAGGAGCCACGCGACTGGCGCGGTATCGAACGTTGGCTGCGCGACACCGATCAGCAATGGCGCGAAGGCGATCTGGGCAGCATCGAGCCGCGGGTCTGGAAGGAACTCGACACCCGGCTGAAGGCCGGGCTTGCGCCGCTGCGCAGTGCACTTGGTCAAGCTCGTGATCAGGCGAAGCAGGAGCGCAAGAAGTTGATCGAGCAGACGCGTGCGCTGGTCGACAAGGCGCTGGATCGGGATACGCCCGCCCAGGTGAAGGCTATACAGACGCAATGGCAGCAGCAGGCCAAGGCGATGGGGCTGGCTCAGCGCGACGAGCGCGTGCTTTGGGACGAGTTCCGCGGGGCCTGCGACGCCGTCTTCAAGGCGCGTCAGGACAAGCGCACGCAGGACGACGGCGCCAAGGGTGAGGTGCGCCAGGCCCTTGAGCGCCTGTGCGCCGAACTCGACACACTCGCCGCTGCAAACGACAAGACCGAGCAGGAAGTGCGCCGTGCCATGCGTGCACTGCAGGACCAGTGGAAGGAGAAGGCTGGCGGCTCCGATCCCGCGTTCAGAGCGCTGGAGACCCGCTTTCGCAATGCCAGAACCGCCGTCGAGGCCGCGCTCACGTCGCGAGCCCGTTCGCGCGAAAGCGCGGTGTGGCAAACGCTGCTCGACAAGGACAAACTGTGCGAGGCGCTCGACCGCTCGGTGCGCGACGGGGAGCAGCCCGCCGCCGATGTTTTGGAGCGTTGGAATTCACTGCCGGCTCTGACATCCGCCTGGGAGTCGAAGATGGTCGCCCGGCGGGAGGCCGCCGAGCGTGCACTGTCCGATTCGGGCGCCGCGGCGGATTACCGGAGTCGTATCGATCAGGCCGCCGGGGTGCGGCAGGAAATTCTGCTCGAACTCGAAGTGCTGCTCGGTTTGGACAGCCCGCCTGAATTCCAGGCGGACAGGCTCGCGCTGCAGGTCAAGCAACTTCGGGACCGATTCAAGACGGCGGCGACCGTGGGGCCAGAAACCGCCGGTGAACGCCTGCTCGCGTGGTGCGTTCAGCCGGGCATCGCAGAGGCACGCGATCGCGGGCGGGTCGAGCGGGTGGCGTCTGCGGTGGGACGTCGTCGCTGAGGGAGATCGCAGCGTCATGTCTGGAGGGTGCAGCCGAAAGGGCTGCTCAGGCCGAACTCACAGTTTGGGAATGCGCAGCGTCTTGCTGATCATCAGTGTGCCGGAGACCGCGAACAACAGTGCCAGGGGATGCAGATATCCTCCGGCGATTTCCCAGCGTCCCCAGTAGAGGGCTTCACCGATGCGGCCTTGCCAGGCCGCCCAGGCCAGCATTGCCGTCAGCAGTACCGTGGTGGGGATTGGCGTGCCTTCGAAGTAGGCTACCTTGTCGCTCCCCCCGGACAAACTCTCCGCCGTGACGTTGTAGCGTGCCAGGCGGCTGACGCCGCAACAGACGAAGTAGATCAGGATGGCGATGTCCCAGCCGCCGGAAAGTCCCGCTGCGAAGGCGAGCGCAGCAGGCGCGACGCCGAAGGAGATGACATCCGCAAGCGAGTCGAGTTCGCGGCCGAGCGCGGAATGGGTGTGGCGGGCTCGGGCCACGCGTCCGTCGAGCATGTCGAAGACAAAGGCTGCCGGCGCCATCGCGGCGGACGCGAGGAAGTAGGCGAGCGGGGCGCCCCCCTTGTAGGCCATCGCAAGAAAGATCGCCGCTACGCCACATGCTGCGTTGGCAAGCGTCAGGAAATCCGCGAGATGGAAACTGCGGATCATGGAAAAATGACGGGTCTGGACGGGCACCTGGTTGATGGCGGGGTCGAGCCGTTCCCGAACCATGCTTGTCCTCCTTGCTGGGCAATTTTCCGGCGGCATGCGGCCCTGCAAGCTTGGCTCTCGGCTGCAGACATGCGGGTCGAGTGCAGGGCCGATGGGAGAAGTAGCGCGATTCGTGCCCGGCTTTGCGGGGCAAAAATGCGGCAGGTGCGCTTGGACGGGCCCGCAGGGCCCGCCCGTCCGGCGCGCTACGCCGTCACGGAGGATCGGCGCGGCTGGCGATCAAGCGATCAATTTTAGGGCTCGCAGGTTCTTCGCGATGAAGGCCTTCACCATCTCATGAGCCCGATCGGTTTGCGGTCCGGGGTCGGCGACCCAGATATGACCGCAGCCCTCGAAGACCGTCAGTTCGCAATCCCCGCCCGCGGCCCGATACGCGGCGGCGAACTTCTCCTGAAAGGCGGGCAGTACGTTGTCATCGAGGCCGCCTTGCATGACGAGTAGCGGGGGCAGATCGACTTGTTCCCGGCGGTCGAGGATCTGCTGCGGGTTGGCTTCGTACACCGATTCCCAGGGATTGAAGTAGGTCTTGGACTTCTGCATCATCTCCGTGCGGCCGCGTCTTTCTGCGTTCAGGTACCTTTCGTACGGGTCGCTGATGGGAGACCGTGTGGCCACATAGTGGACGGATGCATCGATTTCGGGGTGGCCGGCGAGAGGCAGGGCGTTGTACCGCGGATCGCGTGGCCGCATGCCGAGAAGTTGGGCGACATGGCCTCCGCTCGAACTGCCGAGTACCCCGACTGTCGCGGCATCGCCGTTCCACTCGGCGGCCTTGGACTTGAGCCAGCGCACGCCATAGTTCGCATCTTGGACTGAAGCGGGGTAAGGTGCCTCATGGCCGAGCGTGAGATCGGGGGAGACGACCAGGATGCCGCTGCGGGCGAGCGCTTCGCACATGGGCTGGTTTGCCAGGCGATCCTTGTCGTTCCATGCGCCGCCATGCAGGTCGAGCAGTACCGGGAAAGGCCCCGCACCCTGCGGCTGGTACACCCGCGCAAGCAGCGTGCGCTGCGGGATGCGGCGGAATTCGAGCTCCCACTGCTTGATTTCAAAGGTCGCTGCGGGGTCGTAGCGGGTCGGCATGGCGTAGGTCCTCCGTGGATTGGGTTGTGGTGCGAGCAAGGCCGCTTCGCAGCAGCGATCATCGTCCGGCGCCCGCGGCGCAGCGGTGTCTGGCGGCTGGGTGCCGTGCGGGCTAGAAGCTATCACAGCGTTCGCTTCGTGAGCCAGCCGGATGTATCTCGCTGGTCGAAGGATGCCGCTGCTTAATGGACGACTGCAAAGCCCACGGCTCCGTTACAATGATGTGCAACGCGTGCCTCCCCGGTGCGCCCGTATCCACAACAACCGAACCGAAATCATGATCGAAGTGAACGAGACGATCGACGTAGCCTCGGATCCGAAGACAGTGTGGGCGCTGCTCTCCGATCCGCGGGCGGTGGTGGAGTGCGTGCAAGGCGCGTCACTCGGAGAGCAGGATGCCGACGGCACCTATGATGCAGGAATCATGGTGAAATTCGGCCCGGCCAAAGTCGCATTCAAGGCAAGGGTCGACATCGAATACGACGAACCGACCATGAGCGGCAAGGTGTCCTCGCGCGGCAAAGACAAGCAGGGTGGTGCGCGCTTCAACACGGCGATGAATTTCAAAGTCACCGAGCAGCCCTCCGGCGGCACGGGATCCCAGATTCATGTCGCGGCCCAAGTCGAGATCTCGGGAAAGCTCGCGTCGCTGATCGAGACCGGTGCGAGCATGGTGGTCAAGCGCATGACCAAGGATTTCTCGGAGGCGCTCGCCGCGCGTGTTTCAGGTTCGGGTACGGCTTAACGGATTCGTGGATCTTCGCCCCGCATGCGGCGGGTGCACATTTCTGCGCAAGCGCGGCGACTGGTGCGCTGCGGGTTTTTCTGACGTCACATTTCACACGGAGGACGGGCAACCATGAAGGTGTATCAAAGGCTGGCTCAGGCATTCAAGGGAGAAGGCGTTACCGCGACCTTCGGCATGATGGGCGACGGCAACATGTACTGGGTGTCCGAGCTCCACAAGATCGGGATCAAGGTGCACGAGGTTCGGCACGAAGGCGCAGGTTTGGGCATGGCCGACGGCTTTGCCCGCACCAGCAACAGCGTCGGTGTCGCGACGGCGACCTGCGGCCCGGGTGTCACGCAATTGGCAACCGCCTTCGTGACCGCCGCTCGCGCGCGTTCGCCGATCGTCGCATTCTGCGGCGAGTATCCCCATACCGATCCGGAATATTCTCAGTATCTGGACCAGTCCCGCTTTGCCGAGGCTTGCGAGGCGGGTTTCGTGCGTTTGCAGAACGCCGAGCAGACCGATGAAATCGTGCGCAAGGCCTTCTACATGGCCAAGCTCGAGCGGCGTCCCATCATGCTCAGCTGCCCGATGGACATCCAGCAGAAAGATTTCGAGGACGACGAGCCTTACATCCCGACCACCGAACTGGTCAGGCCCGGGACAGTCATGCCCGATGCAAAGCAGCTCGAGTGCGCGGCTGATCTCATCGCGTCCTCCAAGCACCCGGTCATCATCGTGGGGCGCGGCGCGCAGTGGGCGGGTGCAGGCCCGGCGGTCCTCAAGCTCGGCGATCGTATCGGCGCGCTCATCGCGACCTCCCTGCTGGCCAAGACCTTCCTCAACAACGAGACGGATTATCACGCCGGCATTTCCGGGCTGTACGCGACTCGAACGGCGATGAAGCTGCTCGAGGAGGCCGACGTCGTCATCGGGGTGGGTGCCAGCCTGAACCGGCATACCCTGGAGAACGGCTATCTGTATCCCGATGCCAAGTACATCCAGATCGATTCGCAGCCGCACCTGGCTCTGTCCAACGGCAAGTTCTCCGATATCTACATTCAGTCGGATGCCCGTGTGGCAGTCGAGGAACTGGAGAAGATGCTCGCGGCCAAGCAATTCAAGGCGACGGGTTATCGCACCCCGGACGTGAAGACCAAGCTCGCCAGTCATGCGCAGGATCCGGCCGAGTTCCCCCTTGATCCGAACACGGTCGATCCGCGCGAGTCCATGATGATTCTGGACGAGATGCTGCCCCAGAACGTCGGCATGCTCTCCGGCAGCGGCATGACTTCCGGCATCGCCAGCATGATGATGACGAAAGCCCGCTCTCTGAATCAAGGTGGCCACTTCTTTGGTTGTATCGGTCAGATGCTGCCTGCGGCAATGGGTGCCAGCGTTGCGACCAATAACGCCCCGCTGTGTCTGGTCGACGGGGATGCGAGCTACCTGATGCACCTTGCGGAGTTCGAGACGGCGGTTCGCTACAACATGAACATGCTGGTCGTCGTCATGAACAACGAGTGCCTCGGTGCGGAGTACTACAAGCTCGACGCGAAGAAGATGGATGCCATGACCTCCGTCATCCCGACGCCGGATCTTGGCGCCGTGGCCAAGGCGATGGGCGGGCGTGGTGCGTATGTAACGCATAACGACCAGCTGCGCGCCGCGGTGAAGGAGTGGGTCGCCAAGCCGGGTCCCATGGTGATCGACGTGCGGATTTCGCGCACGATCCCGAGCATCCCGTACCGCCGCGTGCACTACGGTCGCGACGAGTAATCGGTCGGCAGAAGTGCGGCTCGCCGCTTCGCGGCGGGCCGCTCTGCGGTGAGCGCAGTGATCGGCTGGTGGACACGACAGGTCGAAAGAGCCTGATCCACCATGGCAGAAGTCGAGACAGGGACGTTTGGGGGAGAGTGAGAATGAGACGTTGGACTGGCATCGCGTTGAGCTGTGTGTTGGCTGCAACCGCATTGACGGGTTGTGCGACGCGGCCCCCCGGGGAGGGGTCCGGGTGGGTCACGCTGATCGACGGCGAAAAAGGCCTGGAGAACTGGACGCGGATCGGCGACGCCAACTGGCGAGGTGTCGATGGCGCGATCCAGGCGGACAAACGCACCGGCAAGGCCAGCAGCCATCTGCTGTCCAAGAACGCTTACAAAGACTTTCGCATTTACGCCGAATTCTGGGCGGACGAGACCGCCAACAGCGGCATTTTCATTCGCTGCGTCGATCCGAAGAAGATCGGCGCGAATACCTGCTACGAGGTCAATATCTACGATCGGCGGCCCGATCCGAGCTACGGCACCGGGGCGATCGTCGACTTCGCGAAGGTTTCGCCGATGCCGCGAGCGGCTGGACGCTGGAACACCTTCGAGATCACGGCGCAGGGAACTCGTCTGGTGGTGAAGATGAACGGACAGCAGACGGTCGACATCCAGGACGGCAAGTTCGCCAGCGGCCCGATCACCCTGCAGTACGCGGGCGGGGTCATCAAGTTTCGCAAGGTGGCGATCAAGCCGCTCTAGGTGTCGGGTGGCAGGAAGGCCAGCAGATGCTGGTTAACCGCCTCGGCCGCTTCGTACTGCACCCAGTGTCCGACGCCCGGGACGATGACGAACTCGGCATCCGGACGCAGGTGCAGAACGTGATTCTTGCGGGCTTCGAGCTCGTCCCCGTGCAGCGCATCCTTCGAGCCGTAGATGAATTGGACCGGACAGTTCATACGCGCCAGTGAAAGCGCGGTGTATTCGCTGTTGGCGTGGCCTCGACCATCGTAGCGCGTGCGGTTGAAGTTCTGCATGTGCAGATCGAGCGCTTCGTCGGTGACTGCTGCCGGATCGGCCAACATCAGGGTGCCCAGATTGTGGCGGAAGACAGCGCGCCGTGCGACGGCGCCTGCGGCGTCGGGCGGTATGGCCCGCATGGGGAGCGCCGGCGCCGGGCCGAAGCCGCCGACGCCCAACAAGGACAGCTTTCGGACTTGTGTTGCCAGGCGAACCGCGGTCATCGCAGCGACGACTCCGCCAAAGGAGAACCCTGCGAGCATGAACGGCGTGTCGCCCACGATGGGCCGTATTCCGCTCAGGACATGGTCGATGTATTCCTCGGGGGCAATCGATTTCGATACCGTGAACGAATCGCCGTAGCCCGGAAGATCGACGGCATGGACGGTGAAGCGTGTCGCCAGCGCGTCGAGGTTGCGGCTCCAGTGATTCCTGGATCCCATGCCGCCATGGAAAAGCACCAGAGCAGGGCCCGTGCCTACTGTGCAAGCGGAAAGTCGGGACGAGGATGCGATGTTCGTGTCGGTCATGGTGCTGGGGAAGGTGCTGGGCGGTTTGCGATAACCCAATGCGGATCGCTGATTCTAGCGGCGAAACGCAGGCGCCGCTCGATGCCCCGCGAACGATTCCCCAGGCGCTCTGCGCCTTGGGAACCAGCGCATCTTCGCGTGCGTAACGCCATTGCTCGACCTCGCCTGGCGTGGCGGCGCTGCCCCTTATCTTTGGCATATACTCGGTTCAGCAGGCGCACAGCCTGCCGAGACGATCCAGCGAGTCGATTGCTTGCGGCTTGCGCTATCGTTGTTGCGGTGCTCGCGGGTGGGGCGGCGCGTCGATGGGCACTGGCCTGCTCCTTCGCGATGACCGACCGAACGCTTTAGAGCGAGGAGGCGGGCAATGAACAATCAATCACCGGGGGTCCTGACGCCATGAGGCTCGACAACGTAAACAGCCATTTCCTCGAGCGCGACGGCGTTCGACTGCATCATCTGGATTGGGGCAACGAAGACCGTCACCCGGTGGTGATGGTGCATGGTAGTCGCCTCCATGCGCATGTCTGGAACGATTTCGGTCGGCGCTTTCGGGATCGCTTTCACATCATCGCGATCGATCAGCGCGGACACGGGGACAGCGGCTGGTGCAAGAAGCAGGCGTATCAGTTGGAGGACTTCTATCAGGACCTGCGAGCCGTGATCGAGGCGAAGAAGCTCAAGCGCTTCACGCTGGTCGGTCACTCGCTAGGCGGTCGGGTATCGATCATGTATGCGGCGCGGCATCCGGAGATGCTGGAGCAACTGGTGCTGGTCGACATCACGGCCGGGCGGCCAGAGAACATTGCGCCCAATGCAGATCTTTCGCGTGTTGCCGAGACGCCGCCGCCGCGAGACTTCGAGTCGCATGAGGAGGCGATCGGGTATTTGGGCAAGCTCTTGTCTCGCGCCCCGGCCCATATGATCGAGGAGAGCGTGCGTCGCGGCATGCGCGAAGTGGTGCCCGGACGCTACACCTGGAAGTACGATCCTGCGCTGGCTAGCAACCGCCGTGCGACACCACCGGGCGTGAACTTGTGGGACATGGTCGGCAGCATTCCGACGCCGACCCTGCTTCAGTACGGAAGCGTCAGCCAAGTCGTGAATGCCGAACTCGCTGCCCGGATGGCGGCCACGATGCCCTCGTGCAAGGTCGATCGCATCGAGGATGCAGGCCATGCGCTCTTTACCGATCAGCCTGATGCCTTCGCCGAGAGCATGGACCGATTCCTGGGCAATCGGCAAACGTAATCGTTAGTGCCCGGCCCCGGCAGGCTGATCGGTGCGATGTGTCCGATGCTCCGTTCGGCGCGGTTTGCCGAGCACGGCATGTTCCGTGATGCAGGCCGGCTTGCCGGGTGTCAGTTCCACGATCGCCATGCTGCCGGTTTCGCGCGTTCCGAGATGCGCTGCCGGCACGCCGGGATAGCAGGCAATCGTATCGCCGTGATGCATTCGCCGATGGGCGTGGACGTGGCCGAGGGCGAGGTAATCGAACCCGGAAGCGGCAATCTCCTGGGGAGTAATCAAGGACGAGCGCTCGCTCTCCGGGTCGTCCATATAGAGACCGTGCGCCATGCCGATGTGCCAGAGGTCGCGGGTGCGGGGCGGAGCGCTTTTCATCGGCCGGTTGTTTGGCGCGTGGTCGAGCATGCAGCGTCCCCATACCGTCGCATGCAGTTCGGGAAACTCCACCATCATGCCTTCGGGTTCGTCGAGCAGCTTCACATGGTGACCTGCTTGGCGAAAATCCATCCGCTGCAGCACCGAGCGCTCCTGCCAGACATCGTGATTGCCCGTGATGAGCACGGTCGGGCACGGGACCCGCGCCAGTTGCTGATAGACGAAGTCGATGACGTCGCCTTCGATGCGCGTGTGGTCGAACAAGTCGCCGGCGATCAGGAAGAGATCGGCCTGGATGTCCAGCACCGTATCGACGACTTCAGCGAATGCGTGGCGAACGGGCATGCCGTCGTCGCCGTCGTGCAAATGCACGTCTGAAGTGTGCGCGATCTTGAGCGGTTTGTTCACGAGCGCTGTCCCGGAGAATGGGAATCAATTGTAGCGGCTCCCCAGGCGGCTCGCCAGCGGGATGCTAGACGTCAGGCGTCGCGCAAGCCGGAGCTGCGCTAGTGACCTGAGTCGAGGAGTCGTTGACGTATGGCCGAACGGTATCGATGATGCATACGCGACAAAATGGTCGAACTCGGCGTCAGAAGCGAAGGAAACCGCAGCCCGGTTGGACAACTGGCGCAGATTGCCGCCAAAGTATGGCGTCGATACTCGGCGCTTTTGTTCAGCAAATTTCTGACTCAGGACGCTAGGTGCCGATGCTGTTGGCCCAGCGTAGCGCGCTCGCGTGCGCCTCTTCGACTGCCGCCACGGTCAAGGGGCGCAGGCCGCCCAGTGCGTGGACGAGATCTCGCGGGTCACGACCTTCGACAACCTCGATCACGTCGAGCAGCGCGCCGAGGCGCCCGCGTCGCTCGAGCAGCGCCTCGCGGATGTCTTCGGCCACGGGCAGCGGCGCGAGTATTTCCGCGATGGGAGTCGACAGCAGCGCTTCCATCAACGACATGATGCCGGTCATGAAAGCACGATCCGTCAAGCCGCTTTCGTGCCATGTGCCGGCCAGCAGTTCCATCATGCGGCCTCGAGTCGCGGCAAGTTGCATCAGCGCGCTCGGCAGCCGCATGGTGGGCGCATTGGTGGAAAAGAGCAGCAGCTGCAGCCAGCGCAGCATTTGGCGGCGCCCGAGCACCATCAGTGCCGACGAAACCGAACTCACGCGGCCCCGCGTCCCGGAGCCCACCGAATTTGTCAGGCGCAGGAGGTTCATCGTGAGCCCCGGTTCTTGCTTGAGCAGGGCTTCGATGTCCGCGGTTTCCGCGTCTGCCACCAGCATGCCGAGCAGTCGCATGACCGTGGCCTCCGCTGGCGACAGGCGCTTGCCGGCGATGATGTGGGGCTTGGCGAAGTAGTAGCCTTGGAACAAGTCGAATCCCATCTCCAGACAGGCTTCGGCCTGGACGCGATCGTCCACCTTCTCGGCGAGCAGCCTGATGGAAGGAGTCTTGAGCTTTTGCACCAATGCCCTCAGCTCATTCATGCCCACTTGCAGGACATCGATCTTCACGATGTCCACGAAGTTGAGTACCTGTTGCCATTGCGGGGGCAGACCGATCACATCATCCAGTGCGAGCGTGAAACCGGCGCGCTTCAAATCGGCGAGTCGACCGAGGATGCGTTCGTTCAATTCGACCGTTTCCAGCACTTCGAGGACGACGCGTTCCTTGGGCAGCAGCTCGATCATGTCGGACATGATCATGGCCTCGTCGACATTGATGAAACCCTTGAACTGTCCCAGCACGGAGTCGAGGCCGAACTCATTCAAGACATGCTGAATCACCGTGGCCGTCGCCATTGTTCCGTCGGTGAAGCAGGCGGCATTGGCGTCGCTCGAACGGAACAACAACTCGAAGGCACACAGTTCCTGATTGCGATCGAGAATGGACTGCCTGGCGAGATAGATGCCCTCGGTGTGAGGTGTGGCTATGGTGGACTGGAGGGGCGTCATAGGGTCGGGTTCGGTTCGGAGGGGCGGATGCATCGAACGGCTTCCGCTTAACGTCTACCCCCGGAATTGCGGCGTGCCACGACGGTTCTTGAGGAATTCCGCGCGGCTTCTCAGGGGGGCGACAGCGTACCGAGCTTGCCCTTCAGGCGCCTGCCGAAGGCGTCAGTCAGCGGTCGCAACCAGTGGCGGTTCGACCAGGGCTCGATGCAGAAAATTCAACGTGAGCGGCCAGACCATGGCTGCGAGCTCGGGCTGGTAGCCGTCCGAGTCGGGCGAGGCGAAACCGTGTCGACCATGGGAGTAGAAGTGCCACTCGAACGGCTGGCCGCTCGCTGCGAAGCTCTCCCATAGTTTCCTGCGGGTGTCGGCCGATGCGATGTGATCCAGGCCGCCGTAGATCACCATGGAAGGACATCGCAGTTGTTTCGTCAGATCGAAGGCATGCCGCGGGCGCAGTTCAGTTTCGATTTCGTCGCGCACGGACGGATAGTAAAGCAGGAGAGCCCGTACCTCCGGGGTATCGGCAGCAAACGGTATCGCCAGCCGTCCGCCCATCGAGTGCGCCAGGACGGCGGTGCGCGTGGGATCGACGTCGGCGCGTCGAGCCAGATACCGCCAGGCATCGCCGATCACCCGCAAAAACTCCCCATCGTTGAGGCGCTGCTGTAGTTCGGCGCCGCGCCCGATATGGCTTTCGCCCGGTTCTCCGAGCATGTGATAGAGGTTGGGAACCAGGGCTGCGTAGCCCGCCTGGGCAAGCTGGACAACGGTCGACTTGAAGTCCGCCGTGACGCCATGGGCGTGATGCAGCAGCAGGACTGCAGGACTGCGGGTGCTCGCCAAAGGGTAGGCAAGAAAGCCCGAGATGCCGTCCTGATCGCGCTGGAGCACTTTGGATACGATACGCATGGCTGATCCTCCTCGAGGGTAAGTGGTTCGGCGCGAGGTTACGCGACTTCGCTCGCCGGGGTGGTTTCTGCAAGCGCCGGGTCCGCATCCATCGCGGCTTGCAGCTCGACCCAGCCCGCACGGATGTGCTCGCTGGTCGCGATGGCGGCCGCTTCAGCGTTCCGAGAAAGGATCGCGTCGATGATGCGCGAGTGTTCCTCGGAAGCGCGGCCGACCCGGCCGCCGATCTGATTGATGATGTCGAAGGGGTACTTGGCCCAAAGCACCTGGACGAAATGGAAGCTCAACGGCTGATCGGCCAGCCCATAGAGGAAGCGGTGGAACCGGTAGTTCGCCGCGCGGGCGGCATTGCGATCGCCTACTGCGTAGGCGTGGTCGAAGTCTTGCGCCAGACGCTGCAATTGCTCCATTTCGCTCAGCGTCATGCGGTGCATCGCGTTCACAGTGAGACGTGTTTCGAGCAGGGTCCGCAGTTCGATCACCTCGGACGCGCTGGCGGCCTCGAAGGGAGCGACGATGGCGCCCCGATGCGTCGCTCCCAGGACATAGCCTTCAGCAGCAAGCAGCTTGAGGGCTTCGCGGACCGGGGTGATGCTCAAGCCCAGTTCCTTGGCGAGGTCTGCCTGCTTCAACCGCATGCCGCGTGGAATCTCTCCCGAGAGAATGCCTTCCCGCAGGAAGTCGGCGACGTACTCCTCCTTGGTGTGGAACACCGCAGGGGTGGTGTCGCGCCGAGGTCGCGCGCGTGTCTTCATAGAAATCTCCAAGCGCCGGTCCGGTCCGGGGAGTGGGGGCATGCTGTCCTCGGATCGGCTTGGCATCGGTTTACATTGAGATCGCCCTTGCACGCAAGCGCCGTGCGTTCAAGTCGTGGGCGCCAAGTGTAATGCAACATACAATGCATTATTGAATTTGTCCCGAAAAGCTGGCGTAAAATCGCCACCGAGTCGACGCGGCTGCACTTTCGCCGGCCGCTTTGTCGGGTCGATGGTTATCGATGGTTATACCTAGGAGCAGGACGCCTTCTCGCGATGCCGTGGCTGAAAGCACAGCGGCGTCATCGAATTCCCCGCTCAACCCAGTCCGCCAGTATTGGCCAGTCAACGGAGATCCAGTCATGCAGCAGTCGGTAAAGCGGGGATCCGCGCCCGAGATTCAGCAGCCCAGTCGCGTTTTGTCCGAATTCCTCGCCTCGGTGCGCTACCAGGATGTCCCGGAATCCGTCATCGCCCGCACCGAGGATCTGTTTCTCGATTGGTTCGCTTCCGCGGTGGCGGGGAAGAACGCCCGGCCCACCCTGGTGATGGAGCGATTCGCGCAATCGATGGGACCGAACAGCGGTCCGGCTGAAATTCTGACATCCCGAGGCCGCACGTCGGCGCTATTCGCCGCGCTGATCAACGGCGCCGCCTCGCACTTCGTGGAGCAGGACGACTTGCACAATAGCTCCGTGCTGCACCCGGCCACCGTCGTGTTTCCGGCTGTGCTTGCCGCAGCCCAGGAGATCGGCGCATCGGGACGCGAACTGCTGGTCGCCTCGATTGCCGGATACGAGTGCGGCGTGCGCGTGGGCGAATTTCTGGGCAGATCGCATTACCGGATCTTCCACACGACAGGCACGGCCGGAAAACTCGCCGCGGCCGCGGGCGTGGCCCGATTACTGGGTCTCGACGCTGTCCGCATGAATCACTGTCTGGGCTCCGCCGGAACGATGGCTGCGGGCTTGTGGGAGTTTTTGCGCGACGCTGCCGATTCCAAGCAGCTCCATACGGGCAAGGCGGCTGCGGATGGATTGATGGCTGCCTACATCGCCCGCGACGGCTTCACCGGTGCCGCGCGCATCTTCGAGGGCCCGCAAGGCATGGGCGCGGGGATGTCCACCGATGCCGATCCTGCGCAGTTGGTGGACGGGCTCGGCACCCGTTGGGCGACGGCGGAAACGTCGTTCAAGTTTCATGCCTCATGTCGCCACACGCATCCCGCGGCCGATGCGCTGCTGGAGGTCATGCGGGCGAACGCCCTCAAACCGACGGATGTGTCGCGCGTGACCGCGTTGGTCCATCAGGGAGCCCTCGATGTCCTCGGTCCGGTGACGGATCCCCAGACGGTTCATCAGTCGAAGTTTTCCATGGGCTTCGTGCTTGCGAACATCGCGGTTCACGGTCGAGCGGGCCTGACGGAGTTCACCGACGATGCACTGCGCGATCCCCGGCTGCGCAGCTTCCACGACAAGGTCGGGATGAAGCTCGATCAGGAGGTCGACAGCGCCTATCCGAAGCGCTGGATAGGCAAAGTCGAGGTCGAAACGGCCGACGGTCGCAAGGTCTTTCAGCGCATCGATACGCCCAAGGGCGATCCCGAAAACACCTTGGCGCGGCCCGAACTCGAGGACAAGGCCGTGCGACTCGCCAGCTATGCCCAGGGCGCGAGCGAGGCGGAAATGCGGCGCGTGATCGATCGCATATGGCGTCTGCGCGAGGCGAGCGACGTCCGCGATTTTCTGACGGCCCGTTAGGGCTTAGAGAAACGATGCGTTGCACCAGGAGCAGCCGAGATCGCCCCTGGGATAGGTACCGATTCCTGATCGGATGTCGGCCGGGATGAGCGTACTTCGCGTCTGCTGTCCGTCCCGACCCGACGGCTGCCCGATCCTCGTCGAGGTGTCCCATGGACTCGGCGAGGAATCTCACGTTGAGGGCATCAGTTGCCGTGCTTATCCTCGCCTTGAGCGATAGTGTGCCGTGCTAGCGTTCGGCTTGGTTCGACAACGAGAGCATGCACAAGGTGGAAACGCACTCTGACGAGGGAAGTTCGGTCGGTTCGGAAGCTGGGCTGGAGGCCGGCAACGCCGAACTGAGGCCGCAGGATCTTGCAACGCTCGCGCGTTCGAGGCTGTTCAAAGGCGTGGATGCGGACCGGCTGCGGGAGTGCGTGCGCCCGAAAGGCGAGGTCACTCTGCGAACGGGGCAAATGCTGCTCGAACTGGGGCAGCGCAACGCCGTGATTTACCTGCTGATGGCGGGCAGGCTGGCCGTCCATCTCGACGAGGATGCCAGGATCCCCGTGGCGCATGTCGAGCCGGGTGAATGCGTGGGCGAGATCTCGATCATCGACGAGGAGGCCGCATCGGCTTCCGTGGTGGCGCTCGAGCCATCGCGGCTGCTGGTGACCGACGCGGCACACTTGTGGCGCCTCATGGCGCAGGAGCCGGCGATCGCGCTCAACCTGATGCATATCTTGGCCGAGCGCATCCGTCGCAACAATATCTCGGTGCTGGAGAGTTTCAAGGCGCAGGCGCATCTTCGCAACTTGTCCATCATCGATGCGTTGACCGGGCTGCACAATCGCCGCTGGCTGAGCGATGTGTTCCTGCGCCAGATCGACCGTTGCGCGCGCGGGCATTACCCCGTCTGCCTCGCGATGCTGGATATCGACCATTTCAAGGCCGTCAACGATACGTTCGGACATCAGGGCGGCGATCGCGTGCTGGTTCAAATCGGCCGCGTTCTGCAACGGCAGTTTCGCCCGACCGACCTGATCGCTCGGTACGGCGGAGACGAGTTCGCGGTACTCTTGCCTGAGACCGACGCTCAGGAGGCGGTTGCGGCGCTCGAGCGCTTGCGGCTCGCTCTGCAGCGCACTCAAACTTCGGTGGCTGTGCGCACCACGGTCAAGATCACGGTTTCGGTGGGCATCGCGCAGTGGCAGCCCGAATGGAGTCTCGACGATCTGATTCAGCACGCCGACGAGGCTTTGTACCGAGCCAAGGAGGGCGGCCGCAACTGCGTCCATTTGCACGGGGACGCCGCGCCCGTCAGCGCCTAGCCCGGGTTTTCAGGCCGGCGAGACCCGCTCGTGGCGTCTCGCGGCCGGGGATGCATTCCCTCTAGAGTGGGCTGTCAGCTCACGCTGGGCGTCTTTCCCTTGATGCACTCGCTGACGAACTCCTTGCGACGCTCGCCCTTGAGGCCCTTCTCGCTGGCTGTCGTCCGGCATTCCTTGGCGGCTGTCTGCGAGACGGGACTGCGCAGGCATTGGCTCATGTGCTCCTTGCGTGCTTCCCCCTTCAGGTTCTGCGCCTTGGCTTGCGCGCTGCAGTCGCTCATGCGGTTGTTCTGCGCCTTGCGGGCTTCGGATTCCGCGGCGATGGCGGGTGTCGCGTTGAGCGCGGCGAGGGTCAGTACAGCGGCGAGGATCGTCTTCATGGTGTGGCTCCTTGGTCGAAGTTGCGGGTGGCGGATCGGGCACGCGTGCATCTCGATGCGGTGCTGCGCAGAGGCGTGCTTCCGGACTCAATTGCAACAGACGCCGCATGCTGTATGAATACAGCGTGAGTTCTACTCGCCGGACTAAGCCTTGAGGCCGGCCGAGCATCGAAGCGCAGGAGGCGATGGCGCGCAACGCCGATTTGGCGGGTATCGCCGCACGTGATTAAATTGCGGCCAACAACGAACGAGGGTTCCCATGAGAATCGTCGAGGTTCGAGAGCGCGCCGTGCCGATCTCCTCGGACATCCGCAACGCCTATATCGATTTCAGCAAGATGACCGCCAGCATCGTGGCCGTCATCACCGATGTGGTGCGCGACGGACGTCCAGTCGTCGGCTTCGGTTTCAATTCCAACGGTCGATACGACCAGAGTTGCCTGTTGAGGTCTCGCTTCATTCCGCGCTTGATGAGTGCGCAGCCCGACAGCCTGCTCGACGACGAACAAGCCAACATCGATCCGGAACGCGTGTGGCAGCGGCTCATGATCAACGAGAAGCCGGGCGGGCATGGCGAGCGCTCGGTCGCGGTCGGCGTGATCGACATGGCCGTGTGGGATGCGGTCGCCAAGATCGAGGGCAAGCCCCTGTATCGGCTGTTGGCCGATCGTTACCGCGGCGGCGTGTGCGACCCGCGTGTTTTCGTCTATGCCGCGGGCGGCTACTACTATCCGGGCAAGGACATGGGTGCCCTGCAGGACGAGATGCGCGGATACCGCGATCTGGGCTACTCGGTCGTCAAGATGAAGATCGGCGGCGAGAGCCTCGATGACGATATCCGTCGCATCGAAGCGGTGCTCGAGGTGGTCGGGTCCGGACAGCGGCTTGCGGTCGACGCGAACGGACGCTTCGATCTCGAGACGGCGATTCGCTACGGCGAGGCGTTGGCGAAGTACGATCTGTTTTGGTACGAGGAGCCCGGCGACCCTTTGGACTATGCCTTGCACGCCGAGTTGTCCCGGCATTACCCGAGGTCGCTCGCCACGGGCGAGAATCTGTTCTCCATGCAGGATGCGCGCAACCTGATTCGTCACGGCGGGATGCGTCCCGACCGCGACTGGCTGCAATTCGACTGTGCGCTATCCTACGGGCTGGTGGAATACCTGCGTACGCTGGAGATGCTCACGGCGCACGGATGGTCATGGCGTCGGGTGGTGCCCCATGGCGGCCACCAGATGTCCTTGAACATCGCGGCCGGACTCGGCTTGGGAGGCAACGAATCTTATCCGGGCGTTTTCCAGCCCTTCGGCGGCTTTGCCGACGGGATACCGGTGGAAGACGGTCATGTGCGCCTCCCCGAGATGCCCGGGGTGGGCTTCGAGGCCAAGACCGCGCTCTACCGCGTTCTGTCCACGCTTGTGGACGACTGACGCCTTTCCCGCGACAGGCATTCGACTCGATCCTAAAGTTCAGGGTGCGGTGCGCAGTCACCGATGCCCATTCAGCAAGCTCTACCCTCAACAGGAGATAACCATGACAGTTGAACGCATCGAAACCAACAAGCGCTTGAGCGAGGCAGTGATACACGGCAACACGGTCTACCTGTGCGGACAGGTGGCCAACGATGTGAAGGGCGACATCAAGCAGCAGACACGCGAAGTGCTGGAGAACATCGACAAGATGCTCGCGCGCGCCGGTACCGACAAATCGAAGTTGCTGACCGCGACCGTGTATCTGAAGTCGATGGACGATTACAAGCCCATGAACGAAATTTGGGATGCGTGGACTTCGCCCGGCGCTGCGCCTGCGCGCACCTGCCTGGGAGGCGTGGCCCTGTTCTCGCCAGCCGCGCTGGTCGAGATCACGGTAAGCGCTGCCAAGTAGCCGCGGCCGATATCGCCATGGGATTGCAGGAGCGGGTGAGCGCGGGGCAGACATTCGATAGGCTGCGCTTCGTCCCGTTCCTGTGGGCAGACGTCGTGGTCGGGTGGGTGAGGCGCGATCTCGCTTTGCATCTGGAACCATATAGGGATGTGTTCCGGGTGACCCACGACAGCATCCTTCTTCGCGAAGACCTGCGCGGCTATGACGCCCGCACCGAGGCAATGGCTCACGTGGCCACTTCTCTCGCGGCCCGAGACCTGCTAACCAAATGGCGCGGCGAGACCTACGAGATCGGCGTGGCGGAGGGCGGGGAATCCTTTTTTCGCCTGGAACGGGCTGCCGTTCGTTTTTTCGGTTTCAGTGCCCAGGCGGTCCACTTGAACGGCCTGGTTAAGAAAGGTCGCGAAACATCGATGTGGATCGCCAGGCGCAGTCCCGACAAGGCAATCGATCCCGGGATGCTGGACAATCTCATGGGCGGCGGCGTCGGCAGCGGCCTGAGCATCCAGCAGACGCTCGTCAAGGAATCATGGGAGGAGGCGGGCATTCCCGCGTCATTGGCGGCGACCGCGCGGCCGGTGGGCACGTTGCGTGTTCGTCGCGAGGTCGCCGACGGTTTGCACGCTGAAGTCCTGCATATGTACGACTTGGCGCTCGATGACGGCTTCCTGCCCGTCAACCAGGATGGGGAAGTCGTCGAATTTCGCCGCTTGAGCCTGGCGGAAGTGGAGAGCGAACTTGCGGGCGAGGCGCCCTACACGATCGATGCCGGCCTCGTGGCGATCGATTGTATCGAGCGCCACAAGGCGAGCATGATCAATAATCCGGGTTGAACCCTCGGATGATCACGCCACCGGATTTCTCGTCTTCTTCCAGATCGAGCAGCTTGCGTGATGCCGCCTCGTCGAGCAGCTTGCTGAACGAGCGGAAGCCATAGTACGACTCGTTGAACCCGGGCTTGCGCCGCTTCAACGCTTGTTTCACCATCGATCCCCACAGCTTCTCTTCCGAACCGCGCTCGGCGAACAAGGCTTCGACCGTTTCCAACACCAAGTCGAGAGCTGCCTGCTTGCGGTCCACCTCTTCTTCGCCGGTGGGGGCGGAAGGCTCCACTGGCGCTGCAGTTGCCGGAGCACCCGCAGGACTCGGAGCGACAAGCGTCTCGGACACCCCGGAAGTCGCCGATGCCTCGGTGGCCGCGGGTGTCTGCGATGTCGAGGCGGTGGCCTTCTTGCGGGGTTTGCGCTTCTGCTGCCCGCGCACGAGATCATCGTAGTAAATGAACTCGTCGCAATTGGCAATGAGCAGGTCGGACGCGGAATTCTTGACGCCGACGCCGATCACCACTTTGTTGTTCTCGCGCAGCTTGCTCACCAGGGGCGAAAAATCCGAGTCGCCGCTGATGACGACGAACGTGTCGACGTGCGACTTCGTATAGCAGAGGTCGAGGGCATCGACCACCATGCGGATGTCGGCCGAGTTCTTGCCCGATTGGCGCACGTGCGGAATCTCGATCAGTTCGAACGAAGCCTCGTGCATGTCGGCCTTGAACTCTTTGTATCGTTCCCAATCGCAATAGGCCTTCTTGACGACGATATTGCCCTTGAGGAGCAGGCGCTCCAGGACCTTGTCGATGTCGAACTTGGGGTACCGGGCGTCGCGCACTCCGATCGCGACGTTCTCGAAGTCGCAGAACAGAGCCATGATCTTGGTGTCGGGCGCGTTGGCCATGCAATCTCCAATGGAGCGACAGGGCGCGTCGACAACACGCGACACGACCGTCCCTCGATATACGATGAACAGGCGCGCATGATACACCCGGGTGTCGGGACGCGCCGACCCGCGTGCAAGCAGGGCGGAGGCAAAAAGAACAGCGCAGCGGCTGCCAGGCGCCGCTGCGCTGCTTGGGTTGCCGGGGCTTGCTAGTACTGCAGTTGCACGCCGATCAGGAAGCGGTCGGAACTCTGCCGGCCCACGGGCAAGCGGGAATCGTCGAACTTCGTGTACATCGCGCTGACCTTGGCGTTCGAGCCGTTGATGATGTAGTTGACGCCGACATCGGTGGCCTTGTTGGTCGTCGCACTCAAGTCGCGGTCGAATTTCTGATAGCGGACGAAGGGCTGGAATTGTCCCCAGCCCACTTTGCCGGGCAGCAGCAGCGCGGCGCTCACCATGTAGGCCTTGCCTGCAACCTGGCCGCCCACGTTGTCGGCCCCGGGGCAGGCGATTGCGCCCGGTTCGCCCGAACCGCAATCGACTTTTCCATCGAGATCGTACTTGTAATACGCCCCTTCCAGGGCGGGCACGAACCCGCCTGCGAGCTTCTTTTCGAACAGGGCGTCGATGCTCCATATCTTCAGATCGCCCGGAGCGGCTGCCGTACCGGCACCGTCTTTCTGGTGGTTGCCGGCGATCCCGATGCTCAGCACGTCCTTGCTTCCGTAATAGGTTCCGCCGAGGTAGTGGGCCGGAGGCGGCTCGACGTCGAGCAAGTTCACGTGCAGACGTCCGGCCAAGAGCACTTTGTCCGACTGATTGGAGAGGGTAGCGGCGCTGTTATGACCATTGAATACACCCAGCGAGTACACGAGCTTGCCGCCCATCGGCTTGCCCCAGATCATGGCGCCGTTGTCGCGGCCTACCGCGATGTTCGGGTAGTTGGATACGACCCCGGGGTAGGACCAGGCAGCCAAATAGAACGGGCCGTGCAGGTTGGAGCGATCGCTCGGGGGGAGCATGCGCCCGAGCCACAAGTTGAAGGACGGATCGAATTCGAACTGGGCGATAGCGTCCATCACTCGAATCGAATCGCCACCGGCGCTGGCGATACCGCCCTGGCGCTCGGTGTTGAACGTGGCTTTGAAGATCTTGCCCCATTCACCGTTGAGGAAGATTCGAGCGTTCTCGACCGAGAAATCGTTGGAGCTCGAGGTGCCGTTGGGAGCCGCATTTTCGGTGCTGGAATAGCTCATGCGCAGCCCGAGCCCCAGACTGATGGAGGCATCGTCACCGATCTTCAATGTCGCGCCCGCCATGGCGGTCGATGACCCCAAGGCCATTAACATGGCGCAGGACATGGCTCTGAGTGTCGGCCGGAGTTTCGAAGAGCGCAGGGCTCTCCGGGTGTTGTCTAGTCTCGATGCTTGATGCATTTGAGTTGCCCCCTGGCTTGTTTGGATTTGTAGTTCGTATGACCGGACTTCGGTGCATCGACCGGCTGGACTACGCAGTGAGCAGAAAATGTGCCATTGGGTTCCGCAACGGTGCCCATCGGGTATGCACCGTCAGCGGGCGCCTGCGTGCTCGAGGGGGCATTGAATTCGCAAGGTAAACCCCAGAAGGGACTGGGTCGCTCAATGCTGAGGGGCGGACTCTTTGTGGTGCATGAAATGTATATGGCATAGACGGGCGCGTCATTCTGGTGCGCGCGGCTGGTGGCGCGCTTCGAATCGCGGTCTGAAGTGCCCCAGAAGGAGGAGTGCTCCGGTTGTGTGCCTGCGGCGTGCGAGTCCGGTGACGACGGGGCGTGACGCCGCGCCGAGCGGGAGCGTCAGCTCCTAAGTGGAGCTGCGTGGCTTGTGCGCCTGGCACGCGTCGCAGCGGCGGCGATGCACCGACCCGCGACGACTGCTGCTGAGGGCTGCCTTGGTCTTGGGGCTCAGATGCCCTGGAAGCGCATGGAGAGGTCGACTGCCCTGATGTCCTTGGTCAACGCGCCGATCGAGATGCGATCGACCCCCGTCTGCGCGATGGGGCGTACGTTCTCCAAGGTGATGCCACCGGAGGCCTCGAGCTTGGCGCGCCCCGCAGTGAGCCGCACGGCTTCGCGCATCTGTTCGAGGTCGAAGTTGTCCAGCAGCACCATCTTCGCGCCCGCACCGAGCGCTTCGGCGAGTTGTTGCAGCGATTCAACCTCGATTTGTGTCCATACGCCTGCCGGGGCAATGCGGTGCGCATTGGCTATCGCCGCCCGGATGCCGCCCGCGGCGGCGATATGATTCTCCTTGATGAGGATGCCATCGTAGAGGCCGGTGCGGTGATTGGCGGCGCCGCCTGCACGCACGGCGTACTTCTGGGCGAGCCTCAGGCCCGGCAGGGTCTTGCGCGTGTCGACGATTGTGGCCCGGGTGCCATGTACGGCATCGACATAGGCACGGGTTGCCGTTGCCACCGCCGAGAGCAATTGCAGAAAGTTCAGGCCCGTCCGCTCGCCGGTGAGCAAGGCGCGCGCCGGGCCGGTGATCTCGCACAGCGTCTGATTGGCGTGCACCCGATCGCCGTCGCGGGCTGTCCAGCGAATCTGCACTGCCGAATCGAGTCGATGAAAACTCCGGTCGAACCAGGGGATGCCGCACAGCGTGGCCTCCACACGGGAGATGACCTTCGCGCGGGCCTCGGCATCGGGGGCGATCAGCGATGCCGTGAGGTCGCCGCTGCCGATGTCTTCCGCCAAGGCTGCGGCGACATTGCGTTCGATCTCCGGGGTCAGATCCATCGATTGCTCCTGATTGTGCGTGCGATAGCTGGAGAGTAGCCGGGGTCAGGTCTTGCGTTGCCTCATCCGGCCCCGAGAGTAGTTGTCGGCCAGACGGACTGGCATGAAGGGATGCCCGGCAATTGGGCCAGTGTCCGTGCATGGGCCCATTTCGCGTATCGCGCAACACGGCGAGCCAGGCGTGGATTCAAGACTGCGCTTGGGCTGGTATCCAGGCTAGATCGCGGAGCAGTCCGTGCCAGAAGCGCAGTCGCTGCGGTAGGCTGGAGATCAGAATGTGTTCGTCCAGGGTATGCGCTCCGTCGCCTTCGGCACCCAGACCGTCGAGTGTCGGTACCCCCAGCGCCGCCGTGAAGTTGCCGTCGCTGCCCCCACCGGTCAAGGGCACCTCGTCGAGCTGGAAACCGGTGGCTGCGGCGACGCGCTTGGCTTGTGCGAGCAGCGCCGAGACTTGCGGCGAGCGCTCGAAGGGCGGCCGGTTCAGGCCGGCCTGGACTTCCAGGCGCACGCCATCGACGACCGGGGCGAGCGCATTGACGATCGACATGACGCGTTGCGCTTGCGCTGCGCTCACGACTCGAAAATCGGCTTGAAGGCTCGCCCGCTCGGGCACGACGTTCCTGTTGCTGCCGCCCTCGATCTTGCCCACGTTGAAGGTAATCCCCTGCGTGTAGTCGGTGAGCGCTTCCAGCGCGAGGGCTTGATGGACGATCTCACGGATCGCGCTGCGCCCGTGGGCATGATTGACGCCCGCATGACTGGGGCGGCCTACCGCGGCGATATGCACGAATCCCGTCCCTTTGCGGCTCGTCACGCAATGCCCGCCGGCACGCGCAGGTTCGGCGACCAGGGCGACGGCTGCGTCGCGAGCCCTGGCCTCGATCAGGGTGCGTGACAGCCGGCTGCCGGTTTCTTCGTCGGGCACCAGCAGCAGCTCCACGGGACGGGCAGGCGGGCATTCTCGATAGAGCGCCCCGAGCGCCTGCAGGGCCAGATAGGCGCCTGCTTTCATGTCGTAGGTGCCGGGACCGAACAGCCGGTCGCCTTCGATGCGTACGCGATTGCGCTCGACGGTGCCGACGGGATGCACGGTATCGTAATGAGCCAGGACGAGTACGCTCTTTCCCGGCGCGCCGGCGCCGGCCACGATGCGTACCAGCGGCAGATTGGCATCGCCTACCGGGAGTAATTCCGTCTGCAGCCCGGCTTGCCGCGCCTGATGCGCGGCCAATTCGGCCATCGTGCGCAATCGCGGCGCGTCATGGGGTGGCGTTTCGCACGCGACCCATTCGCGGATTCCGGCGACGAGTTGGTCTGGCTGAAGATCCTGCAACGGTGTCGGTTTGGTCATGGTGTCGATCGTGGCATCGAGCGTCGCCGGACCGGGTCGCCGGCGGACATCCGCAGGTCGAGTCCAGCGCGCGAGGTTTCCCGACGATACCATGTTGTCGACGATCGGTCCGCGACGCACGTCGGTTCGGTCGATCCGTGCACGAGTTGATCTCGATCAGCAGGCTCGGCGAGGGCGCGTATTGTAATCGTTGGCGTAAGCCGGGAGGAGCCGGGTTGAAATGGCGACAGCTTGCCCCATCTAATCCACAACCACCGAAACCTAGCGGACTGAATTGCCATGCGATTCGATAGATTCACGACCAAGTTCCAACAAGCGTTCGCCGATGCGCAGAGCGTCGCCGTCGGTCAGGACAACCCATACATCGAACCTCAGCATCTGCTGAGCGCACTGCTCGACCAGCAAGACGGGGGTGCAGCTTCGCTCCTTTCGCGTGCGGGAGCCAACGTGCCGGCCTTGAGGGACGCTCTGAAGGAGAGCATCCAGCGTCTGCCCAAGGTCGAAGGCAATGCGGGCGAGGTGAACGTGTCGCGCGACTTGTCCGGGTTGCTCAATCTGACCGACAAGGAGGCGCAGAAGCGCGGCGATCAGTTCATCGCTTCCGAATTATTCCTGCTCGCGGCATTGCAGGACAAGGGCGAGACCGGCCGGCTGCTCAAACAGCATGGGGTGGCCAAGCAGGCGCTCGAGCAGGCCATCACTGCCGTTCGCGGGGGCGAAGGCGTGGGCAGTGCCGAAGCCGAGGGCGGGCGCGAATCGCTGAAGAAGTACACCATCGACTTGACCGAGCGGGCCCGTTCCGGAAAGCTCGATCCGGTCATCGGGCGCGACGACGAGATTCGTCGTGTCATCCAGATCCTCCAGCGTCGCACCAAGAACAATCCGGTGCTGATCGGCGAGCCCGGCGTGGGCAAGACGGCCATCGTCGAGGGGCTGGCCCAGCGCATCGTCAACGAGGAAGTCCCCGAAACGCTCAAGGGCAAGCGCGTCTTGTCGCTCGACATGGCGGCGATGCTGGCCGGCGCGAAGTACCGCGGTGAATTCGAAGAGCGGCTGAAGAACGTGCTCAAGGAAATCGCTCAGGACAGCGGGCGTACCATCGTGTTCATCGACGAACTGCACACCATGGTGGGGGCCGGGAAGGCCGAGGGCGCGATCGATGCGGGCAACATGCTCAAGCCCGCGCTCGCCCGCGGCGAACTGCACTGCGTCGGCGCGACTACGCTCGACGAGTACCGCAAGTACGTCGAGAAGGATGCGGCACTCGAGCGGCGTTTCCAGAAGGTGCTGGTCGACGAGCCCAGCGTCGAGAGCACGATTGCCATCCTGCGCGGGTTGCAGGAGAAGTACGAGGTACACCATGGCGTGGAGATCACCGATCCGGCCATCGTGGCGGCGGCCGAGCTGTCGCATCGCTACATCACCGATCGCTTCCTGCCCGACAAGGCCATCGACCTGATCGACGAGGCGGCTGCCCGCATCAAGATGGAGATCGACTCCAAGCCCGAGGAGATGGACAAGCTCGATCGTCGACTGATCCAGCTGAAGATCGAGCGCGAAGCGGTGAAGAAGGAGCGGGACGAGGCTTCGCGCAAGCGCCTGGAGCTGATCGACAGCGAGATCGAGCGCCTGTCCAAGGAGTACGCCGATCTGGAGGAGATCTGGAAGGCCGAGAAATCACAGGTCCAGGGGGCGCAAAGCATCAAGGAAGAGCTCGATCGCCTCAAGGTCGAAATGGATGCGGCCAAACGCAAAGGCGACTGGCAGAAGGTTTCCGAGATCCAGTATGGCCGGATCCCGCAACTCGAAGCGCAGCTCAAGAGCGAGGACAGCGCGAACAAGCCCGAGGCGCCGCGTCCCCGGTTGCTGCGTACGCAGGTGGGCGCCGAGGAGATCGCTGAAGTCGTTGCCCGCGCGACCGGCATTCCCGTCTCGAAGATGATGCAGGGTGAACGCGCCAAGCTGCTGCAGATGGAGAGCAAGCTGCACGGCCGGGTGGTCGGGCAGGACGAGGCGGTGCGACTGGTCTCGGATGCGATTCGTCGTTCGCGTGCCGGGCTGTCGGATCCGAAGAAGCCCTACGGGTCTTTCCTGTTCCTCGGCCCGACGGGCGTGGGCAAGACCGAACTGTGCAAGGCGCTGGCTGAGTTCATGTTCGATTCAGAGGATCACCTTATTCGCATCGACATGTCCGAATTCATGGAGAAGCACTCGGTTGCCCGCTTGATCGGCGCGCCGCCGGGATATGTCGGTTACGAGGAAGGCGGCTATCTGACCGAGGCCGTGCGGCGCAAGCCCTACTCGGTGATCCTGCTCGACGAAGTGGAGAAAGCACATCCGGATGTGTTCAACGTGCTCCTTCAGGTGCTCGACGACGGTCGCATGACCGATGGGCAAGGGCGTACGGTGGACTTCAAGAACACCGTGATCGTGATGACCTCCAATCTCGGTTCGCAGATGATCCAGCAAATGAGTGGAGACGACTATCAGCTGGTGAAGCTCGCGGTGCTGGCCGAGGTGAAGACCCAATTCAGGCCGGAGTTTGTGAACCGCATCGACGAGATCGTCGTGTTCCACGCGCTCGACGAGAAGCACATCAAGTCGATCGCGAAGATCCAGCTCGGCTACCTGGAACAGCGTCTGATCGGCATGGAAATGAACCTCGTCGTGACCGATGCTGCGCTCGCCAAGCTGGCCGACGCCGGTTTCGATCCGCTGTACGGTGCGCGACCGCTCAAGCGCGCGATACAGGCCGAGATCGAGAATCCTCTGGCCCGCGAGATTCTCGAGGGCAACTTCGGGCCGAAGGACACGATCGTCGTCGATTACAAAGGAGGGCGGATGTCGTTCTCGCGCTCTGAGGCGGCGCAGAGCGCGGCTGCTTGATGATCACCGGGGGGGGGGGGGGGCGGCAGTGGCCGGGCCGATGCCCATCGGGCGGCGGGTCGCGGGTAGCAACTACATCCGCAGCCTGCCGACATACCCGGTCATTTCAAGGTAACCCCGGCCGACCCGACGCCCGTCCCGGCTGAGTATCGCGGCGCCCTCCCAATATACGGCGCCCGTCGTCAGGCGGGTGTCGGCTTCCTGATCGTCGAACCAGGCGTCGACGTCGAACGAGGTCGATCCCATATGGATGCGCACCGCCACCGGGTAATCGGCACCGGTGCGCGGACTGCGCCAACGGCGCTTGACCGTCCAGCTGACCTCCTTCTCCCCGAAGGTTCGGCGTTCGCCCGATGCCGTGCGATAGGTCGCGGCCGCCCAGTGCTGGCTGCCGTCCTTGGCACGCATCCGAAATGCCATCAGCGCAGCACCGTCGTCCAGATTGATGCCGATCCAGTCCCAGCCGACGGCCTCGGGTTCCATGATCTCGCTCGACCATTCGTGATCGAGCCAGGCCTCTCCCCTTACAGGGCTCTCCTGCTTGCCGATGCGCGCTGTCCCCGCGACAGCCAGATGGGGTAGGCTGTAGTAGTAGCTCGCCGAAGACGGACGGGGACCTTTGCGGCTATAGCCGTTCTCGCCCTGGAGCAGTGGCGGTTGTGTGCGCCTGAAGCGCAGATCCAACGCAAAATCGTCGCCAGGAATGCGTGCGGCATAGAATGAGTCGCCTGTGGTCAGATGCCAATCGTCCAGACGCACGTTCATCCGCTTCTCCTCGGCATAGGCCAGTCCGAAGCCCGCGCGCGCGACTTTCTGCGCATGGCGCAGCCGGCCGTGCTCGCGCTCGGAGACTGCGGCATGGGCGATGATCAGATCGCGGGGGTTGAAGCGGCTCGGGTTGCCGCTATCGGGATGCGGCCGCGTGCGAAAGAAGGTGATCTGGAATCCGATGGGGGAGGCGTCACGCTCGAGCCAGCCGGTGATGTACCACCACTCGGTGCGGAAACGAGGATGGCTGCCTTCGTCTTGCGGCAGTTCGATCGCCCGCCCCGGCACGACCGGTTCGAAATCGGTCGCGTGCGTTGGCAGCGACACCGGCGCCAGCACTGTGCCGAGGAGGCTTTGCAGCCAGGTTCGACGATTCATGGCTCTCGCGCCCGGACCATCTCACCAGTCCTCCTTGACGGCTCGTATGATGTCGTCGCCGAGCGCGCTGCGTATGCTCAATGCTGCGGTGAGGGCGGCGCAGAAGACCAGCAGCAAGCTCAGTGTCGTCAAGGGCAGCCAGGGCACGTGCAGCTCCATCGACCAGTGAAAGGACTGCCGGTTGATCACGTGAACGAGCACGAGGCTCATGATGCTCCCGACCGCCAAGCCCGCGAATGCGCCCAAGGCGCCTAGCACGCCGCCTTCGAGGGCCACCGTGTTGCGCAGTTCCCGCATCGACATGCCGAGGTGATGCAGCACCCCGAACTCGCGCCTTCTGGCGAACGCCTGCGCACTGGTTCCGACGCTGATCCCGAAGAGTCCGATGATGAGCGCGGCGACCTGGAGCGCATAAGTCACCGCGAAGGTGCGATCGAACGCCTGCAGGGACAGTTCGCGCAGTGTCCCGGGTTGGCGGATCTCGATCTCGGCGCCGACGTCGAGCGCGGTGCGAATCTCGTTGCTGGCCGCATCGGGGGCGGCGCCGGGGCGCAGCCAGATCCAGGCCTCGTTGGCTCGAGTATCGCCAGTCAGGCGGATGTAAACATCTCTGGGGATCAAGACCGTGCCGCCCTGGCGGACGTAATCCCGCCAAATTCCGGCAACCGTCACCTCGATGCGCGAGCCGCCCACGGGAAGGACAAGTCGATCGCCCACATCGAGCCGATAAAGGGCGTGCATCGCCTCGGATATCCAGGCAGGCGTGGCGCCATCGGCAGGCAGCCGCTGGGGCGAGACGAGCGGCAGCGCATCCGGTTGATCCGGTATGAGATCGCGGGCGATCAAGGTGACCGCCGGTCGCCCGGGTTCGAGTTGGAGCTTGTCGAAGCGGGAATAGCCGACGCGGGCGACGGAGGCGGCCGAGGCGAGTGCCGCTTGCGCCTTGTGGTCTATCCAGGCACTGGTGCTGCTGCCTGCCCGCGCGTAGAGATCGGCGGGCAGCACCTGCGCTAGCCAGTCGTCGAGGGACAGGCGAAACGACTGGATCATGATCAGCATCGAAACCACCAGGCTGAAGCTCACCAGAATGGCTGCAAGGCTGATGCCTGCGTATCCGGGCGAGCCCCGCAGCTGCTGCAGACCGAGCCATGCGGATGCGAATTGAAAGCGGGGCAGCCAAGCCAGCGCAGCGCGCACGTATGCCGGCATCAGCATCAAGGCTCCCACGAGAACCGCGGCGATGGCAGCATAGCCGAACATCGGCAGGCCATCGACGGCGGGAAGCAGGGTAAGCACCCCGCCGGCCAGCAGCAGTACGAGACCCGGCTTCAAGCTGGGAAGGGTCTCCAGAGCGCGCTGCTCATCGCCAGCCCGCAGCCCCGCTGCTGGGGCGGCCCGGCCGGCCTCGAGCGCCGGGACGAAACCTCCGAGCGCACTGGCTGCGATACCACAGCAGGCGATGATGGCCAACCCAACCGGATCGATGGAGGCGCGCGCAACGACGCCAGCGAAGAAGCCGGCGCCCAGATCGCTGCCCGCATAGCCGATCGCCAGGTGTGCGCTGAAAATGCCGAGCCCGAGACCGAGCGATGTGCCGATGGCTCCGAGCAAGATCCCTTCGCCGGTGAGCAGCGCGACCAGCATTCGGGACGAAACGCCCAGCGCCCGGAGCAAGGAGAAATGGGTGCGGCGGCGCAGCGCCGAGAGCGTCTGGGTCGAGAAGACGAGGACGGCTCCGGTGAACAGGGATACGAGCGCCAGCATGTTGAGATTGACCCGATAGGCGCGGGACATGGCAAGGCCCTGCGCGCTCGCCTGCTCGGCTTCTACGGCGATCAGGCCGGCCGGCAACGCACAGTGGATGCTTTCCAAGGTGGCCGCTACAGGTGCCTCGGGCCGCAGTCGAAGGTCGAGGCGCGACAAGCGTCCGAGTTGATCGAATGTCCATTGCGCGGCTGCGATATCCATCAGTGCCAGGGGCTGACGCAGCGTTTCGCCGGCTGGAAGGATCGCGATGATCTCGAGCGCTCGAACGTTCAGGCCGACTTGTACCCGCAGGACATCGCCTTTCGCCAGTGCCAGCTTCTGGGCGGCGGCGTGGCTGAGCATGATGGTGTTCGGGCGCAGCAGTTCGAGCAATTGCTCGCCCGCTTCGCCGAGCAGTGCGGGCTGCAGCGCGAGGGCTCGGAACGGATCCATGCCGACTACCTTCAGGTTGCCTTGCCTCTGCGCGAGCTTGGCCTCGATCTCCAGAACGGGACTGGCGACGGCGACCTCCACGCGATTGGCGAGCTCGGGGTAGAGCGCTTCGTCGAAGCCTGAGCGCGGGCCGCTCACTTGAACATGCGCATCGCCCGATAGCGACCGCACGGCGCTATCGAACTCGGCGACGGCCGAGTAGTTCACCAGATGTACGGTCGTGCCCAGGGCGACGCCCAAGGCGATGGCGCTGATCGACAACGCAAGTCGTGCTCGGTTCTGGCGCCATGATCCATGCACCAGCATGCGTGCTAGTGCGAGGAACGTCGATGTCATCATGGGCGCTGGGCGGCCCGCAGTTGTCCGCTTCCGAGGGCGCATACCCGATCGGCCCTGCGGGCCGCCGCGGTCGAGTGCGTGACCAGCAGGCAGGCGGTGTCTTCACGGGCGACGCATTGACGCAGCAGATCAAGCGCGAGGTTGGCGTTGTCCGCGTCGAGATTGCCGGTAGGTTCGTCGGCCAGGATCAACCGGGGACGGTGAATCAGTGCGCGGGCGATGGCAGCCCGTTGCATTTCGCCGCCGGACAACTGGTGCGGTTTGGCGTCCGGCATGCCGTGGAGGTCGACATCGCGAAGTGCCTGCGCCACGCGTTGCTCGCGTTCACTTCTCGCGCAGCCGATGAGGACCAGGGGCAACGCAACGTTGTCTGCCACGCTCAGATACGGCAGCAGGTGGAAGGCCTGGAAAATGAATCCGAGATGCGTGCGTCGAAACGCCGAGCGCTGGCCGTCGTCGAGCTGCGTGAGCTGTGTGCCGGCGATCTCGATCGTGCCCGAATCCGGTGTGTCCAGTCCTGCGATCAGGTTGAGCAAAGTCGATTTGCCGCTTCCTGACTCGCCGATGAGCGCGACGAACTCGCCGGCAGCAATATCCAGATCGACGTCGGCAAAGAGCGCTCGGGTCGACTGACCGCTGCCCAGACTCTTGCTCAGTTTCCGAACGATGAGCATTCGAAGCGCCGATGATGAGGAACGGTGCCGCTAGCCGAACGGGCGGCGCGTGGCGACCGGTGCCAGGAAACCCAGGGCTGCTCGCGGACCCGATGACCCGTCCGATCATGTGCTCCACGGCCTGCCACGAGCATGCCGGTTCAACGCGCCGAGCTACGTTACATTGAGCTGTGTGCGTCGAACTGCTGCCTACTTGGTGCCAAAACCGCCCAGAAGAACAGCCCGTTGCCGAGCGGGCTTTGCTTTGCCGGGATGCGTCGCCTCGCCGACCTTCGAGGATGTCGGTGCTGCGGACGGTTCGTAAGGCTTGCTGAAATCGAAGCCGTCGGTGGCGACGGGAGCAGCTCTGGGAGCACGCTGCGCTGGCGCGGCACGGTGGTGCGTCGTCGCATGTGCATGTGCATGCTCTGCGGGGCGGGGTGACGCAGGGCGGCGTCCTTCGCGCTCCCGATCGCCCGGTATGGTGAGGGTCTCGCGAGGAATGCTGCGCTTGAGCAAGCGCTCGATATCCGCAAGCAGCTTGTGCTCGTCGGGTTCGACCAGCGATATCGCTTCACCGCTACTTCCGGCCCGACCTGTTCTGCCGATGCGATGGACGTAGTCCTCGGGAGAAAAGGGCAGTTCGTAGTTGACCACGATCGGGAGATCTTCGATGTCGATGCCCCGTGAAGCGACGTCGGTCGCGACCAGGATTCGGACATCACCCACCTTGAAATCGGCAAGCGCTTTTTCGCGCTCGGCCTGGGTGCGATTGCTATGGATCGCAGTGGCGTTGATGCCGTCTTTTTCGAGCGCTCGGGCGAGGCGATTAGCCCCGAGCCGGGTGCGGGTAAAGACGAGTACCTGCTTGAGATCCCTGCTTTTGACCAGGTGCGCAAGCAGACGGTGCTTGTCGTCGCCGCTGACCTCGAAAGCCTTGTGCGACACCGTTTCCGCAGCGGTGTTGCGCGCGGCGACCTCGATCAGGATGGGTCGAGTCAGCAATTCGCCGCCCAACCTGCGGATTTCATCCGAGAAGGTCGCCGAGAACAGCAGATTCTGGCGCTGTGCGGGGATCTGCTGCAGGATGCGCTTGATGTCCGGTAGGAAGCCCATGTCGAGCATCCGGTCAGCCTCGTCGAGGACCAGGATTTCCACGCGCCCCAGATTCGCCGTCTTGTTGCGGACGTGATCGAGCAAGCGTCCAGGCGTCGCGACCACGATCTCGACGCCAGCATGGAAGGCGCGGATCTGCGGATCCATATCGACGCCGCCGTAGACCACGGCAGTTCGCAGCGGGACGTGTTTGCCGTAGGCTCTAAAGCTCGCCTCGACCTGGACTGCGAGTTCGCGGGTCGGGGTCAGTACCAAGGCTCGGACGGGATGACGGGCCGGCGAAGGGCTCGTGCTTGCATGCGGCGAGAGCAGATGCAAGATCGGGAGCGCGAAGCTGGCGGTTTTTCCGGTGCCAGTCTGGGCGCTTCCCATGATGTCTCGTCGGGCGAGCACGGCAGGAATCGCCTGACGCTGGATCGGGGTGGGTTCCGAATAGCCCTGTTCGGAGATTGCCTTGAGCAACTCGGGCAACAAGCCGAGTTCGGCAAAAGAGGTAGCGGTGCTGATGGGCGCGGCGTCGGTGTTCGCGGTCATACTCCACGGTATTGCGCTTGCTCACATGGAGCGGGACAAGTCCCTGCGCGCAGAAAAGAATGTTGAGAATCTTGGAAAGAGCTTTGGTCGACTCGACCATGAGCCGACATTATAGACCGTAGATGCGAAACGCGACCAATCGTCCCGCGTTTTGCGAGGGGTCAGCGCTCGGCGGGCCGATCGGGACGCGGGGCGCAAGACGCTTCAAGTGCAGCGAGCAGCAAAGACGGGGTGCTACCGACAAGCTATTGATTTCGGAGGAGCCTTGCGGCGACAATGGGATCACAAGGGCCGCTAGTGCACAGGCGCCCTGGAGTTCTTCGTTCGCACGACGTAATGCGCGAGCGGGATGGCCCGAAATGTGGGATGGTCTGCCAATGGATCACGCTGCTTCGGTTCATGCAATGCTTGAGGCGCGGGAGAGCTATCCGCTCATCCTTACGCTGGACATGCACGGCATTCCTCATCGCTGGATCACTTGGCAGCACGCGTGTTACTACCATGCCAAGGAACGGGTGGCATGGTCGCTGGGTGGTACTGCGTTCACCATCCATGGCGGGTACTCTCGATTCTCCGGCGCGCGGTCCCAACTCAGCTCGGCCTCCATCATCGCCATCAAGGGCAAGGCGATGGCGATTCGTGCCTTCAACAACGTGCCTCCGCTGAACAACCGCGAGCTCTTTCACAGAGACCGGCACTTGTGCGCCTACTGCGGCGGCGTATTCAGTTCCGTTCGTCTCACGCGCGACCACATCGTTCCTTTTTCGCGGGGCGGACGCGATGCATGGATGAACGTGGTGACCGCCTGTCGATCCTGCAACGAGCGCAAGAGCGACCGGACCCCGGAGCAGGCGGGCATGGAATTGCTCTATGCGCCCTATGTCCCGAACCGAGCCGAGTATCTGATCCTGACTAATCGGCGGATCCTGGTTGATCAGATGGCGTTTTTGTCGCAGCACGTTCCCGCACAGAGTCGTCTGCGCGAAAGTATGTGACGCGTGCTGCGGGGCTGCTAGCATGCCCGCTGCAGTGCCGCACAAGCGGTGGCGTTCACGGTCGTAGGGTGCGCAGTCGACGCTGGTCGATCGCGGTTTTTCAGGCTGAGCCGAGGGGGTGTAGCCCCCTCTGCTATCATTGGCTCCCGGTTTCTTTCGCGTTGCCGCTTCTCTTGATTGATCTCCATAGCCATTCCAACCGTTCCGATGGCGCCCTGACTCCTTCGGCGTTGGTGGAGCGTGCAGCTCGACGCGGCGTGAAGGCGCTGGCCCTCACAGACCACGACACGACCGAAGGCTTGTCCGAGGCGGGCGTCGAGGCCGAGCGCCAAGGGTTGCTCCTGGTGCCTGGCGTAGAAATTTCGGTGACATGGAACGGCAGAACATTGCACGTGCTTGGCCTCGGCATCGACCCGACGTGCACCCGTCTGCTCAGTGGGCTTGCGCAGGTGCGATCCGGACGAATGCAGCGCGCGCAGGCCATTGGCGGCCGGCTTGCGTCGCAGGGCCTGCCGGGTGCGTTCGAGGCGGCAGTGTCGCTTGCGGCGAACCCTGACATGGTGTCGCGCACGCATTTTGCGCGCCATATGGTTGCTGTCGGTTTCGTCAAGGACATGAGCGCTGCGTTTCGGCGCTACCTGGGCGAAGGCAAGCCGGCTTATGTCCGGCATACGTGGACGAGCCTGGGGGAAGCCATCGATTGGATTCACGGCGCAGGCGGTCTGTCGGTGCTGGCACATCCAGGTCGATACGGATTGCGGCGAGCCAGACTGCATGCGTTGTTCTCCGAATTTCGAGCTTGCGGGGGTGCTGCGGTCGAGGTGATCAGTTCCAGTCACTCCGCCGAACAGGTCGCGCTGGTCGCGGAACTCGCGCCTCGATGCGGCCTGCTCGCCTCGGCCGGCAGCGATTTTCACAGCCCCGAGGACAGTTGGCTCGACCTGGGGCAACTCGCTCCTTTGCCGCAAGGATGCGTTCCGGTGTGGGACGATCCGAAGCTGGCCATTCTCAACTGATTGCGTGAATCTCTCCAGGCCGTGGCTCAGTATCTGACCGTCCATCCGCTCGACCCGCAGCCGCGTCTGATCAGGCGCGCGGCAGAGATCGTCCGCGACGGCGGGGTGATCGCATATGCGACCGACTCGTGCTACGCGCTCGGCTGCAGAATCGGCGACAAGGATGCGGCTGACCGGATCAGGGCAATCCGCGAAGTGCCGGAGACTCACCATATGACCTTGGTGTGCGCCAACCTCGGCCAGGTGGCTCAGTATGCGCGGGTCGACGATCTGCGGTTTCGACTCATGAAGCGCGTGACGCCTGGCAGCTACGTGTTCATTCTTCCGGCGACTCGCGAGGTCCCGCGCCGGTTGCAGCATCCCAAACGCAAGACCATCGGCATTCGAGTGCCGGATCACCCGGTGGTGAAGGCCTTGCTCGAAGAACTCTCTGAGCCGCTGTTGAGCAGTACGCTTCATCTGACCGGCGACGACTTTGCGTTGAACGATGCGGACGAGATTCGACGCCGCTTGGACAGGCGTCTGGAACTGGTGCTCGACAGCGGTCCCTGCGGTGTGGAACCCAGCACCGTGGTCGACCTGACCGGTGATGAGCCTACGGTCACGCGTCGCGGCAAAGGGGCTACCGCCGGGTTCGGCTGGAGCGGCGGCGATTAGGCTGTTTTCCACTCTACGTTGGTGTACGTGTCGTTACGCACACATTGAAATGGACGATCTATGATGTTCACAGACCGCGTTCTGTCCGGTATGCGCCCGACGGGCAACCTTCATCTGGGGCATTACCACGGCGTGCTCAAGAACTGGACTCGACTTCAGTACGAATACCAGTGCTTGTTTTTCGTCGCGGACTGGCATGCGTTGACCACGCATTACGATTCACCGGGCACCATCGAGCACAACACCCGGGAGATGCTTATCGATTGGATCGCCGCTGGGGTCGATCCTTCGCAAGCCGTGATCTTCGTGCAATCGCAGGTGCCGGAGCACGCCGAATTGCATCTGCTGCTCTCCATGATCACGCCGCTCGGTTGGCTCGAACGCGTCCCGACCTACAAGGAACAACAGGAGAAACTGTCGGAAAAAGATCTGTCCACCTACGGATTTCTCGGCTACCCGCTCTTGCAGAGCGCCGACATCTTGATCTATCGGGCGAATATGGTGCCGGTCGGGGAGGATCAAGTGCCTCACGTGGAGTTCACCCGGGAGATCGCCCGCCGCTTCAATCATCTGTACGGCAAGGAAACCGGTTTCGAGGAGAAGGCGCAGGAGGCCGTGAAGAAACTCGGTAGCAAACGCGCCCGCGTCTACCGCGATCTTCGCACCCGCTACCTCGAGCACGGCGATGCCGATGCGCTATCGTCGGCGCGTGCTTTGCTGGAAGAAGCTCAGAATCTGAGTCTGGGCGACCGGGAGCGCTTGTTCGGCTATCTCGAAGGCGGTGGCCGCATCATTCTGACCGAACCGGAAGCGCTGCTCACGGAGGCCTCGCGCATGCCCGGCATCGATGGGCAGAAGATGTCCAAGTCCTACGACAACACGATCGGTTTGCGCGAGCATCCGGATGCGGTCATCAAGAAGATTCGCACGATGCCGACCGATCCGGCGCGTGTGCGCAGGACTGATCCTGGCGAACCCGAGAAATGCCCGGTGTGGAAGCTCCACCTGGTCTATTCCGACGATGCGCGCAGGCAATGGGTGCAGGAGGGCTGCCGCAGCGCGGGTATCGGGTGCCTGGAGTGCAAGCAACCGGTGATCGACGCGGTCCTCGAGGAGCAGCATCCGATGCGCGAGCGCATCGAACCCTATCTGAAGGATCCGACGCTGCTCGACAGTATCGTGGCGGACGGTTGCGAGCGAGCGCGCAAGATGGCGCAGGAGACGATGCGCGATGTAAAAGAGGCGATGGGGCTGAGTTCGTAAAGACCGGGCATCATTGTCGTTGTGAATCGCCCATCACGCAGGGTGCTGCCTTTGCGCGGCGACAGCTTCGAAGTCCGCGCCAGAAAGCGAACGAACCCGAAACCCGATTGATCGCTTGGTGCCCTTGTCATGCACGCTCGGGTGCAGATTCTGCCACCTTGCTTTCTGCGTGTCATTGTTGCCCAAGACAGCAGGATCGCGAGCCAACAGCGTTGTCCTTTCCGGCGACTCCCGGTTGCTCGTCGCACTCGGCGAGAAGCACGGGCAACGCCCGATGTGTCTGTCCCCCGATAGATGCTCTACAACTGCCAATTCCTCCGCATCCAACCTGTGCACACATCCCTATAATCCGGGGCTCGCGGCTGGCTGATTGGGGAGAGAGCATGACAAACGCAACAGGAACGTCGTTCGGTTTGAGGTTTTCTCGTGTGGTGCTCGGACTGAGCATCCTCGTTGGAACCGCCACTGCGTCGGCAGGTGTCATCACAGGTACAGTGCCTGGCAATCCTCTGGCGGGCGGATCGCGCTGGGATTACGCGCCCCGTGAGATGACGATCTTCGGCAACGTGCGCAATCGCTCGTTGGCCGACGGATTGAGCTACAACATGCAGGGCGGGAGCTATCAGGCCTACCGCGATTTGTTTACTTGGTCGGGTGCCGTCCCTGAGGTCGCCGACTTTCAGCAAGCCGTTGAAGGTGCATTCAACGCCTGGGCGAGCATCGATCCGGTGAGTGGCTTCGGCACCAAGCTTGCGTTTCAGTTCGATACCAGCGTGTCCGTGGTCGGCATATCGACGGGCAACGGAACGTTGAATACCGATGGTGCCGAGATCGATCTGTTCGGCTCGAGTCTGAGCAGTGTCTGGGGAGGGACCAGCCGAGGTGTTCGTGGGCTCACCAGCGTAGGCGAGGTGATTACCCCAGTCACTCTCACCTCCGGGGTAGCCAATTACGCGGGCTCGCGCGCCATCGCAGGCGCAGACATCATCTTGAATACCCAAACGAGCGCGGTCTACACCTTGGATCTCTTCCGGCGTCTGCTGACTCACGAGATCGGTCATGCCCTTGGATTCGGCGATGTCGACGTCGGCACAGTGACATTCATCGACAACAATTTCGATATCGCCAACCCCGCCGCGACGTTGAGCGACTCCTGGGCGGCTTTGGTGGACCCGCTCAATCCCGCGGCATCCACCGGCTTGCAGGCCTATACGATCTCGGGCAGTGTGTTTTCGACGAGCGGGGTGAACTTGCTGATGGAATCGAACGGTCTAGGCGTGTCCTCGGCCAATCCGCTTTCCAACCTCGTGCCCCTCACCAATGACGAGTATGGTATTCGACAGTTTCTTTACCCGGAAATCGCACCGGTGCCGGAACCGCATGCCTATGCGCTGCTGATCGCTGGATTGCTGCTGGTTTCGATGCGACTGCGTTCACGACAAGGCAGGCACAGTGCAGCGTGCCTTCTAACGTAGCTTGTTCATGAGTTTGCGCGCAGCCTCTTCGTGATCGAATGGCCCGGAGGCTGCCAGTACGACTTCCAGTTCCCTTCGCGCCCGCGGATAGTTCCCGGTCTTGATCAGTACCTGGGCAAGATGGAATCTAATCTGCCGGGCCTCGGGTGCACGGGTAACCGCCCGCTGCAGCAGTTCGGCGCCACGGTCTACCTCGCCGGTCTCGGCCAGAATCCAGCCATACGTATCCAGAACGAGGGGATTGTCGGGTGCTAGCGTGTGGGCTTTTTCGGCGTACTGCCGGGCCCGACTGTCTTTGAGCTTGTAGCTCGCCCATGCCAGGTTGTTCAGGACGAGCGGGCTGTCGGGTTGTTGGGCCAACACGCGCTGGTAGTAGTCGGCGGCTGCATCGAAACGCCCTGCGCTTAGGTGGGCATCGGCCAGATAGGCATGCACCGACGCTTCGTTGGGGTTGGCCTGCGCAAATTGCATCAGCATGGCATCCGCCTCGGCTCGTCGCCCGAGGTCGATCATGGTCATGTGAGTCTTGATGGCTGTCGACGCGCTGCGATCGCCTCTCTGCAAGGCCGTACGGTACAGCGCGAGCGCTTTCTCCCCTTGATTCAGCTTGCGCAAAGCATCGGCTTCGAGGACGTAGGCCGCAGCGAGCCCGGGGAATCTCTGTTGCAGTTCCTGGGCGATTCGCGTCGCATTGGGGAGTCGACCCGCCCCCAGTTCGATGCTGCCGAGCAGTAACAGCGCGGGTGGGAACGCGGGATCGATCCCCAGCGCCTTGCGCAGGGTGATCGTTGCTCCTGCGGTGTTGTTGTTGGCTAGTTGAGCGTTTGCGAGCAGATACAGGCTAGGCGCGGATTTCGGATCTTGCAGGGCTAGTTTCGAGTACGTACCGAGGGCATCCGCGGGGCGTCCCGCAGCCATCTGAGCTGCTGCAAGGACATCCAGAATCTCGGCATTGTCGGGGTTGCGCCGTTGGGCTTCGTCGGCGAGTTGGAGTGCTTTTTCTGCGTCGCCGGCTCGTAGGTGGGCGCGGGACAGCAGTGCAAGCGTGCTCGTCGATGACGGGTTCGCTCGGCGGGCGCGTTCGAGGTACTCGATGAACAGACTGTTGGTCACCCCCAAGGGAGTTGCCATCTCGCCCAGCGCAGTCAGCGCCGTTGCGTTCGCGGGTTGTCTCTCGAGCAGCGCCTCGATGCGCTGCCGCGCCTGACGCGGATTCTTCTCGCGTACGTCGAGCTTTGCCAGATTGATTACAGCCGGCGTGAACCTGGGATTCAAGCCGAGCGCGGTTTCAAGGCTTTTACGCGCGCCGGCTGCATCGCCCTTGCCGATCTGAATGGCTGCCTTCAAATTGTGCATGACGGGGTTGTTCGGCTGGCTTTTTTCCACGACCGGTATAGCCTTCGAGGCAGCGTCCAGGTTGCCTCGATGCACGAGCGTCGCTACGTAGAGTAGTTCCAACCGGCTCGACACGCCGGACTCGACTTTCATGCTCTGTTCGAGGTCGGCCAGCGCGCGACCGCTTTGTCCGCCGAGAATGCGCGCGACTTGAAGGCTGGTGGTTGCGCTTTCGTTCTTCGGGTCGACTTTCGATGCTCGTTCCAGGTAGGGAACCGCTCGTGGGATGTCCGAATTCTGCAGATGAGCTTCCCCCATGAGCGCGAGAAGGTTCACGTCGTCGGGCGCCATCGCCAAGCTTTGGTCGAGGAGTTCGATCGCGCGCTGAATTTGCCCCCCTTGGATCAGCGACACCGCGAGCATGCGGCGGGCCAGCAGGCTTCCGGGGGCGCGTTCGAGGAGGGTGCGCAGACGGGAGGCGGCGGTATCGAAAGAGCCGCTTGCATACTCGATGGCTCCCGCGAGCAAGAGGCTGGGTGTGTGGTGCGGGTGATTCTTGAGCGTTTCAGCGATTGCTCTGCGGGCCACGTCTACGTTGTTTTTTCGGAATTCGATCAGTGCGAAGAGATAGCTGGCCAGGGCGCTGTCCCGCCCTTTGCTGCGCGCGGCGTCCAAATGTCTGCTCGCGTCGTCGAAACGCTCGGCGTCGATGTACAAGGATGTCAGTTGCATGTGTGCACTGACGTTGTCAGGATCAAGGGTGAGCACCTGCAAAAAGGCGGCGCTGGCGTCGTCGACCTGTTTGATCATACGCGACAGGTTTCCCTTCATTACCCAGGCGTCGATGTTCTTCGGGTTCAGGGCGATGGCTTTTGCGACGCGTTCGAAGGCTTCGGGCGCTTTGTTCTCGGCTAAGGCGATTCCGGCCAAACCCAGCATTGCGTCCGGGCTGTTGGGCTGTTGCGCGACTACCCGATCCAGTAGTGCCTTCGCCTCGTTGAAGTTGCCCATGGCCAGGTGCGCGAGCCCACGGGCCTCCGAGATGCTCAGCGCATCCGTGGGAGTGGCGTTCGCGTCCGGCAGAATTTCCTGTAGCAGCCGCTCATTCTTCCCCTGGAACAGCAGGGCGCGCGCAAGGATCGGGCGCAGCGAATGCGGGTCTGCCCCTTGATCGATGGCCTTCCGGATCTCGTCTTCGGCAGCCACAGGCTGGTTCCGCGCGTTGTAACTCACCGCGAGCATGCGCCGAGCCTCCAGGTGCTTTGGATCGGCTGCAATCACGTTACGCAGTTCGACGATGGCCGCAGCGTGATCGCCCTTGTCCTGATGATCGCGAGCCGCTGCCATCAGCTGGACGGGGTCGTTCGACGTGCAGCCGTAGGCCAGAAACAATGCGCCGAGCAGAAAAGCGGTTCGTAGTGGTGAACTCATGGCTTCAGATCGCAAGATTGGGAAGACGTGTCATCGGCATTCTGGGCATGCGGCTGAACCATTGATTGCGATGCGCGATCGCCGGAGAAGGCGCTGGGCATTGTTCGAGAATGCCCAACAAAACGAACGTGCATCGCGGTCCGGCAGGTTGCGATCGCCTGGGGCGGCGCCCAGAAAACAGAAGGGCCCGCTCGTGCGGGCCCTTCTCGGCGCATCAAAAAAACCGGTCAAGCGGTTTTCGACTGACGCCGGCTGTAAGCGAGACCCGCCAAGCCGAGCATCATCAAGGCGGCGGTGCCGGGAATGGGAACGCTGCCGCCGCTCGGCAAGTTCATCGTGATCTGGCTGAACTTGAAGGCGTCATCGTTTCCGCCGAGCATGCCGGCTGCGATCAGGTAGCGACCCTGCATTCCGGCGCTGTAGCCGGAAACGGCGGAGCTGAACTGGGTCGGGCACGACGCACTCGAATCGGTGATTGCGCACGAGGTGACGTTTTGCAGGGACACTTGCCTCCACCCGTTGTTGATCAAGGTCTGGATGTTGCTACCCGTGAGGTCGGTCGAACCGGTCAAGGCCTCGGGGGAGAGGAAGAAGTCGATATCGGTATTGGCAAAGCGTTTCCAGCTGACGCGGAAGGTGGAGAGCTCCATGACTTCCTTGAAATCCATCAGTAGGAAGTCATGAGCGTGGGATTCCGCGGTGAGCCTATTGACGTCGCCTGCCCTTATTATTCTTCTTCCAGATTGATATACATCGGCGTTATAGACATCGTAGTTGTCGATGGCATGCTGGCCGCCGGTCGAATTTTCTTGGCCACTGGTGGCCGGGGTATCACGGGGGTTCGAGATGCCGACCCCGCTGCCGCCAAAGCTCCCGATACCGGCCCAGACTCCGCTGGAATTGGTGGTTTTTAGGGTGGCATTGCGTGTTGCGGTTTCAAGCGAGGCGGTTCGAACGCTGTTGCCGACCGTTTCATTGACGTTGTTGATGGTGTTGCCGTTGCTGAGGGAGTCGGCGTAGTACGCCGTGAGCGTCAATTGCTTGGCGTTCGCATTGATATAAGTGATGGTATTAGCATGGAGAGGGGGCGTGAAGCTAGCAGTCAGATCCCAGGTCTGCGTGGTAGCGGCCCCCGAGGAAGCGGCGGCTGCCAGCAAGGCCAGCGAGATGGACGTCCGAGCGAATTGGTACTTCATGATTAGCGGTCTCCAGGAACTAGTGCTGTCGTATCGACAACGATGAGGCCTACATAGCAAGGAGCGGGCCACACCAGATGCGATTTGGTAGATTTTAAAAAAACAAAGACTTACGATTACGACGATGGATCACTGAAGGCCAATGCCTGACTTTCCCAACTTAGGTAGGTGGATCATCTTTACTTTCGTAAGCATTTGTTTTTATGAGGTATGTGGATTAAGTCGTCCATCGTCTGCGATGCGGGCGAAAAATACCTCACGAATGCTAGGTGTAAGCTTCATCGACAGCATCGTGGTGGTTCCGTCGAAAGGCGTATCGGGTTTCCTGAAGTAGAATCGAGCACTACTTCTTATCCCGACCGGGTCGCGACGTACCTGCGGAAAAGGTCGAGAAACCAGGGAAAACAAGAACTTGTCCTCCGATATCGAACCAGGCCCGCCGCCTATTGCCAGGATCCACGGCGAGCCGATGCTGGTGGTGCCCGAGGATCTCTACATCCCCCCGGATGCTCTGGAGGTCTTCCTCGAAACGTTCGAGGGGCCGCTCGACCTGCTGCTTTATCTCATCCGCAAGAACAACCTGGATGTCCTGGACATCCAGATGGCCAAGCTGACGGCCCAGTATCTGGCGTACGTCGACATGATGCGGACGAGTCAGCTCGAGCTTGCCGCCGAGTACCTGTTGATGGCTGCGATGCTGATCGAAATCAAGTCACGGATGTTGTTGCCCAAGCCGCGAGCGTCCGAGGAAGAGGGGGAAGACCCGCGGGCCGAACTCGTCCGCCGCTTGCTTGAGTACGAAAAGATGAAGCTGGCCGCTCAGAAGCTCAACGAGATCCCGCAAGCGGGCCGGGATTTTCAGCTCGTTCAGGTATGGATAGAGCAGACCGCGATGGTTCGCATGGCTCAGGTCCGGCCGGAAGATTTGAGGGATGCTTGGCTGACCATCGTTGCGCGCGCAAAGGTGACTCAGCATCACCGGATAACCAAGGAGCAATTGTCGGTTCGCGAGCGCATGACGCGCGTCCTGCGCCAGTTGCGCGACGAGAAGTACGTATCGTTCGAGGCGCTCTTCGATGCTGGGCAAGGCGTCGCCGAGATGGTCGTCACCTTCCTGGCCGTGCTCGAGTTGACTCGGGAAGGGCTGATCGACGTCACGCAGCAGGCTGCGTTTTCCCCGATCTATGTTCGATTGACTGGTAGTGAGTTGGAGGCCGCGTGAACGACGTTGAATTTCTTGAGCAGCAAGAAGATGCCGTGGTTTCGAGCGAGACGTCGCCGACCGATGTCGAAATGGCGAAGACAGTGCTGGAAACTGCGCTGCTCACGGCGCAGGAGCCCATGTCGCTCAACGAGTTGCGCCGTTTGTTCGAGGAGGATCTGGGCGTCGAGACGGTGCGCCGTCTGCTCGAAGAGATTCGCAGTGCATGGGCGGGCCGTGGCGTGGAATTGGTCAACGTGGCGAGCGGTTGGCGATTCAGGGCGAAGCCCGAGATGCAAGGCTTCCTCGATCGACTGAATCCACAGAAGCCGCCGAAGTATTCGCGTGCGGTCCTTGAGACGCTTGCGATCGTGGCCTACCGACAACCGGTGACCCGCGGAGACATCGAAGATATCCGAGGCGTCGCCGTTTCGACCAATATCGTCAAGGTGCTCGAGTCGCGCGGCTGGATCGAAGCGATCGGACATCGGGAGGTCCCCGGGCGTCCGGCGCTCTACGCAACGACCCGCCAGTTCCTGGACGATCTCGCGTTGCGCTCGGTGGAGGAACTGCCTCCGTTGGAGGACCTCGGCGGCCTGATCGAGTCGAATGGCTCGGGAGATCTCGCCTTCGAACCCGCAATATCTGCAGTCGATAGTTCTCAACCGCAGGCCAGTGAATGGAACGAGCCTTCGTCGTCGATCGAGGTGGAAGGCGGGGGCGACGCACCGACCGTCGTGGATGATTCAGGTGTGCAGGAATACGGCGAGCAAGACAATGCTCCGACGCATCTCGGTGATGCACAGGCGTCTGCAGCCGATGACAGGTTCATCGAGCCTTCCTCAGAGCAAACAACAACTCCGGTCGAATGCCCCGAATCTGCTGTGCCCGTGCCGCAGGTCGACGAACAGCACGACGGCGTAGTCGCAGAGGCTACATCCGGCAGCGAGGCTGTGATTGCCGAGGACGAGATCGCGGCGAGTTCGGAAGGCGCAGTCGAAGCGCCGGCCGGCGTCGAAGACGAGGGCCGCGTGCGGCCCTCCATAGTGGGAGCGGTTGATACGGGCGCGCGCGACTGACCGAAAACGAGTCGCATGGCGCGTGATTTCGAGGGAGAGGATGATGCGCGCAATCCTGGTAGCGAATCCGAAGGGGGGGTGCGGCAAGACAACCTTGGCGGTCAACTTGGCCGGGATGCTTGCGCGCCGCGGCCGCAAGACGCTGCTATGGGATTTGGATCGGCAAAGGTCGTCCTTTGAATGGTTGGCACTGCGCTCCGAGGACCTTCCTGAAGTCTCGCGGCTGGACGCAGGGCACGACGACCGCAGGCTTCCGCGCGGCGACAGTTGGCTCGTCATGGACACGCCTGCGGGCCTGCATGGCAAGAATCTCGCCCATGCGATCAAGCCGTCGCACAAGGTGCTGGTGCCCATTCAACCCTCCCTGTTCGATATGGCGGCCGCCCAGGATTTTCTCGGCGTGCTGGCCGAGGAGAAAGCCGTGCGCAAGCACAAGACCTTCATCGGCATCGTCGGGATGCGGGTCGACACACGGACGCGCGCCGCGCTCACGCTCGAAACGTTTTTGCGGCAGTTCGACTTGCCGGTCATCACGTTTCTGCGCGATACGGTGCTTTATGCCAATGCCGCCTTGAGCGGAAAGTCGATCTTCGATTTGCCACCCTCGCAAATCGAGCGCGACCTGGAGCAATGGCAACCGCTCATCGATTGGATCGAAAGCTGAGGTAAAAAATGGTCGTGCTGTTGATTACGCCCCGCGCCGAGCAGGCGGAAAACTGGCGTTCGCTGTTGTCCGAAGTGCTCAAGGATATCGATTTCCGCGTATTTCCCGAAGTCGGCGACCCGTCTGAGGTCGAGGTCGCTCTCGCATGGAAGGCGCCCTATGGCGCGCTGGCGGGATTTCCCAAGCTCAAGCTCATCTGCTCGCTAGGCATGGGGGTCGATCATCTTCTGCAGGATCCCCAGTTGCCGGCCGACGTTCCGATCGCTCGGCTCGTGGATCCGAACATGGTCGAGCAGATGAGCGAGTATGCGCTCTACGGCGTGCTTCACTTTCACCGCCGGTTCGATGTCTACGAACGCTATCAGAACGAGAAGCGTTGGGAGGAACTGCCGTTGCCGCATACGGCCCTCAGGCGGATCGGGGTCATGGGCATCGGGGAAATCGGTGCCGACTTCGCGCGGAAAACCGCCGCATTGGGGTTCCCGGTCAAGGGATGGAGCCGTTCACCGAAAGCCATCGATGGGGTCGAGTGCTACGCGGGCCTCGATCAACTGCCGCGGTTCCTCGCGCAGAGCGACATCCTGGTCACCGTGCTGCCTCTGACCTCGGGGACGCAGCAGATCGTCAATGCCCAGACGTTGGCCATGTTGCCGCGGGGGGCTTACTTCATCAACATGGCGCGGGGGGGCTTGGTCGTCGAGGGCGATCTCATAGCCGCACTCGATTCAGGACAACTCGAAGGCGCGCTCCTCGATGTCACGGCGACCGAGCCGTTGCCTGCGAGCAGCCCGCTGTGGAGCCACCGCAAAGTGCGCCTGACCCCCCACATTGCAGGCCTGACGAATCCGGAGACTGCCGTTTATCCGATCGCCGAGAATATTCAGCGCTTGCGCGATGGTCGCCCCTTGCTGCATGTGGTTGATCGGAGCCGCGGCTACTGAAGAACAGCGCCCGGGACGATCGCCGATCGGTAGACAGGGCGCGTGACCGAGGCGACCATGCGCCGATCGGAGTAGAGCCGGAGTCGCGAGATGTCGGGCGGCGGTCGTTTTCACCCACCTCGGGTAGCGACGGAGCGGGGTGCTGTTCTCTGCAAATCTCTGTACGTGACTCCCCTTTCCATTCCACTGCATGCAAGGTAGCATTCCACGGCGACAGCGCGAATTCGGAATATTCGGGATATTCGGATATTCGCTGTGAGACGTAACGCGCCAGCCGACGGTCGTTGCCCAGGGAGACGGGCGACGAAACGCTTCCTCCACTGATGGGGTGACGCCGACAATCGGATCGGCCGCCGTTTTGCATACATAGAGAACATGCGCGATAGCTGCCGTATGCGGTCCCACTGGTCGTTGTTTGGTGTTGCGCTCGTGTTCGCGGCCGGTTCGTGCGTCGCAGCCAAGGATGATCCCTATAAGACCGACGCCAAGGTACCGCCCAACCATTATTCGCGGTGGCAGCCGGGGGAGAGCACCGACATCCCTGTTCCGGTAGTCGAGGTTGCACCCGATACTTCAGCCGTTCTCACCCTCGCTCAGTTGACCGACCTTGCGTTGCGGAATACACCGCGCACGCGCCAGGCATGGGCCAATGCGCGCTTCGAGGCCGCGCAGTACGGCATCGCCAATTCGGCCAACATGCCGCGAGTGGATCTGGTGCTGGGTGTAACCCGGGCCCGCGTGGTATCGAATACCTCAGGGGTCGCCACGCCGGAACAGAACCGGTATGGACCGAATGTGAGCCTTTCGTACATCTTGTACGACTTCGGTGCGCGGGCCTCCGAGATCGAGGCCCAAGGTTACCGGGTGCTTGCCGCCAACTTGACCCAGAATCGTGTGATGCAGGAGGTGGTGTTCCAGGTCGAGCAGGCCTATTTCCGTCTGCACGGGGTGGAGCAGTTGGTTCGTACCGGCCACCTGTCGCTCAAGAGCGCCGAAGCGACGCTCGACGCGGCACGACGACGCCATCAGGCGGGCCTGGCGACCATCGGCGACGTTTTCCGCTCGGAAACCGCCGTC
>JALHQN010000006.1 GCA_022841915.1 Burkholderiales bacterium
AGACGCTCGGCCTGGTGGGCGAGAGCGGCTGCGGGAAGTCGACGGTGGCGCGGGCAGTGATACGTCTCGTCGAACCCACGTCGGGCGAAGTGCGCATCCTGGGCAAGGATATCCTGCCGCTGTCGAAGACGCAGATGCGCGAGCATCGGCGTCATGCTCAGATCATCTTCCAGGATCCGTTCTCGTCGTTGAATCCGCGCATGTCTGCGGGAGACATCGTCGGCGAGCCATTGTTGGTACACAACATCGGGACCAAGAAGTCGCGTCAGGAGCAGGTCGCGGCTTTGTTCGATCGCGTCGGATTGCGGGCGTCGCAGATGAACAGCTTGCCGCATCAGTTCTCGGGCGGGCAGCGGCAGCGAATCGGCATCGCGCGGGCACTGGCACTCGATCCGCGGTTGATCGTCGGCGACGAGCCGGTGTCGGCGCTCGATGTCTCGATACAGGCGCAGGTCATCAATTTGATGATGGACCTGCAGGCCGAGAAAAATCTCTCCTACCTGTTCATTGCGCACGATCTGGCGGTGGTTGAGCACATCAGCCATCGCGTGGCAGTGATGTACCTGGGAAGGCTTGTCGAGCACGCCGACAAGCGCACGCTCTTCCGCAGCCCGTTGCATCCGTATACCGAGGCGCTACTGTCCGCCGTGCCCGTGCCGAATCCGCGCTTGAAGCGCGAGAAGCGCTTGTTGCAGGGTGATGTGCCCAGCCCGATCAATCCGCCGTCGGGGTGTCATTTCCACACCCGCTGCTCGTATGCGACCGAGCAGTGCAAGGTCGAGGTGCCGAAGCTGCTGGAGGTGACGCCGGATCATTGGGTGGCTTGCCATCTGCGCCAGCCGGCGGCGCGATCGCCGGCGACGAATCATCTCGTCTCCTGAGGAGGCGCGAGCGCCTCCTTCATCTGCTTCGGCGATACCGCTGTCGCGGCCCAGGCGCTCCTCAGAGCGCCCGGGCGTGTAGTTTACTTGTCCATCCAGACGTCTTCCATGCGGTGATGGGTGTAGATGCCGTTTTTGGAGCGCACATAGCCCTTGACGTGAGGGTGCCAACAGGCGGAACTCGTGGAGTGGTAGACCGACAGTCGGGCTTGCTCTTGCAGCAGCAGCAGGTCGAGGGTGTTCACGAGTTGCTTGCGCTTGGCCGGATCGAGAGTGGCGGACTGTTCGTTGATCTTCGCTTCAACGTCCTTGCTGCAGTATTTGTTGTAGTTCCTGATCGAGGAACACATGAAATTCTCGTAGAGGACGACGTCGGGGTCGTCGATTGCCGAACCGGAGGTTTCGAAGCCCATCTGATAGGCCCCTTTGATGATGGCGCCGGTGAAGATCGAGTATTCCTTGGGTTCGACCTTGGCGTCGATATAGATGCTGCGCAGTTGGTCGGCCGTCAGTGTGGCACCAGCGACGAAGTTGGGCGACGAAGTGCGCACGAATATGCTCGTCTCCAGTTTCTTGTTCGGACCGTAGCCCGCCTCTTCCATGAGCTTGCGGGCCTCGGCGCGATTCTTCTCGACGTCCTTGCCGAAGCCGGGGACGCTCTCCAGTTGCGCCGGCGTGAGGCCCCACGTGCCGTAAGGGGCGGCCATCATGACGCCGCCGATGCGTCCGCCGCCGTGCTGTGCCGCCACGAACGCGTTGCGATCCAGGGCAAGCGCCACGGCACGCCTTACCTTTGGGTCGTCGAATGGGGCCGCACGGTGATTGATCAGCACGACCCCCGTCACCATGGAGCCCGTCGTCGAGCAGACGACGTTCGGCACCTTGCCCTGGATGTCCTTGATCGTGAGAGGGGTCACTGTGGAGGTGCCGGTCATGTCGAAATCGCCCGAGACGAAGGCCAGCACTCTCGTCGCGGTGCTCGGCATGATGCGATATGTGATGCCATCCAGGTAAGGACGGCCTTTCTTCCAGTAGTCGGTGTTCTTCACTAGCCGGATCACTTCGTTGGCGCGGAACTCGGCGACCTTGAAAGGGCCGGTGCCGATCGGCTTCTGGCGCATCACCTTGCCATCCACATGACAGGGATAGACAGGCGACCATCCGCTCGCGAGAAACGACAGGAACGAAGGTTGCGGCCGACCGAGCACGAAGCTGACTTCGTGCGGGCCATGGGTGCGGATCTCCTTCAGATTGACATACCACTCCTTGTGCGAGTTCTTGCGCCAGTTGGAGGGGCGCTTTTCCAGGATCATTTCCCACGTGCACTGGACATCCGCGCTGGTGAAGGGCTTGCCGTCGTGCCACTTCACACCCTCGCGCAGCTTCATCGTGAGAACTGTGTTGTCGGCGCTCCAGGACCAGGAGGTGGCAAGTTCCGGACGCATCGACTCGGGAGTCGCCATTTCGACTTTTTGATCGTAGACGACCAGGTTGTTGAACACAGCCATGAAGGGCTGCATGGCGGTGATCGAAGATTCTTCGTGCAGTGAGGCGCTGCTGGGGTTCTCCCGAAGAGGGAAGCGCAGCGTGCCGCCGTACTTCTGGGCGAGCGCTCCGGCCGCGCTGGTGGCAAGCAGGATGCACAGGATGAACGCTCGAATGCGATGCAGGGAATTCATGGGTCTCCTCCGATGAACGGTCGGGGCCGCGCAGTGCGCTGGCCGGGTGTTCGGGCGCGCGCGCGTGAGTGTGTACTGAAGGGAAGCTTCGTTGGCTACCCGCTCATATTTTTTGATGCTGCGCTACCGAACATCTCAGATTGTCCACAATATCGTGAACATAGGCTAGCGGCTTTTGGCAACTATGACAAAGCGTGGACTATATGATGGTCATGCACCCAGCGCAGCGGCACCGCGCGGTTTACGGTGCGATTGAGCAATGCCGCGAGAAAAGACGGTCCGTGGTCTCTTTCTCCGAGGCAAGCCGATGCGCGGCGCGCGCAGAGACAGGTCGCGGCCGAGTGTCCAGAGTCGGCAAGTCGCTGAACAAAAGCACTGAGAATCGACGCGATACTTTGGCGGAAATGCTCGCCAGTTCTCCGACCTGGGCGCGGTTTCCTTCGCCCTGACGCCGATGTCGACCATTTCATCCCGTCTGCATCGTCGATGCCGTTCGGCCATCCGTCAACGAACCGCTGACTCAGGACACTAGGCGTCGACTTCGAGCAAGTCGGTGATGACGCGCTCCAGGTCGTTCAGGCTCGCGCACACGCGCACCAGATTGCAGTACGGGGCATAGCGATACATGTCCGAATCGCCCGTGCCCCAGGAAGAGCGGAATTCCGGATTGAGCCAAACGATGCGCTTCGCGCGCTGGGACATGCGGCTCACGATATCGGTGCGTGGATCGTTCCCGTTGCCGCGCGCATCGCCGAGGATGATGACGGTGGTCTTGTTGGTCACTGCGTCCATCCATCCGTCTTCGAAATCGGCGAAGGCGTTGCCGTAGTTCGACGAGCCGAAGCCGACGGTGCTCATGATGCGTTTGACCGCCTCGTCGATCGTGTTCTTCTCCAGGATGTCGCTGACTTCCACTAGCGAACCGGTATAGGCGAAGGCACGCAGATCGGAGAGCACTTCGTTCAGTGCATAGATCAGCATCAGCAGGAACTCGGATACCCAGGCGACCGAGTTCGAGACGTCGCACAAGACCATGATCCGGGGCTTGTCGATCTGCTTCTGTTTCCAGATCGTGAGGAACGGGATGCCGCCCCAGCCCATGTTTCGGCGCATCGTGCGACGAACGTCGAGCTGCCCGCGTTGCTTGCGGCGACGTTTGCGTGAATAGCGTGTGGCCAGACGCTTGGCGATCTGGCGCACGAGCACGCGCATGCGCGCAAGATCGCGCGGATCCAGATTCATCAGGCGCGCCTGCTTGAGCATCCGCTCGCGGAACTGTTCTTGCTCACCGCGTGCATAGAGCAGCAGGGCGCGCTCGACGAAGTCCCGCGTGTTGTCCCAAAGGCGTTCCAGGCGTTCGTCGAGCATACGTGCCCTTGCGACACCTTCCTCGCCGTGATCACCATTGCGCAGCTCGATGATTTCGCGCTCGACGTCGCGCAAGCCCATGCGCTCGAGAATCTGACGCACGAACCGGTTCTTCTGCGTGAAGTACCGGATCTCCTGGATGCTCGATTCGCGGGCCGAGACTTCCATTGCAGTCGCAAGTGCCACGCTGTCGTTCTTCTCCAACAGTTCCGAAAGGGACGGACCTTGGTCGGCATCCGTCTCGTCGAAATCGGTGGGAGAGGCCGCGCCTGCTGGAGGGGTGCTCGTCTGCGACGGCTCCCCGGTCGATTGTTCCTGGCGGCTTTCTTCCTGGCTGGCGAGCTCGTTGCGCTGGAAGTAGAGATCGAACGTCTCGTCGTAGACGACCTTTTCGTCCGGCGTCTTGGCGAGTATCAGTCCGAGCGTGTCCTTGAGGACCGTCCGATCGCCGAAGCCGATGAGGTCCACGGCACGGGCGGCATCGATGCCTTCGGAGGCGGAGACGCGCAATCCCGCGCTTCGTGCGACTTGCAGGAAGCGGCGCAGCGGCTCGCTGGCAGCGGCCTGCTGAGGCGTGGGCGGGGGAGCAATCCGATAGAGCGACATCCCGGTCTGGCTAGACGCTGCGGACGATGGCCTGCTGCGCCTTGCGCGTGAGCTCGGTCACTTTCTTCTCGGCCGCCTCGATGTCCGATTCGAACTTGAGGAGAACGTTGAGCGTGTCGCGCACGAGAGCATCTTCGAGCGCGGCCGTATGCATGAGGACCATGACGCGCGCCCAGTCGATCGATTCGCTCACGGACGGCAGCTTCTTGAGATCGAGCGTGCGCAGCTGCTGCACGAAGGACACCACCTGGGCGAGCAGGCGCGCATCGATGCCCGGCACCCGCGAGGCGATGATCTTCGCTTCGAGCTTCTCGTCCGGGAAGCCGATGTGCAGGTGCAGGCAGCGGCGCTTCAACGCATCGCCCAGATCGCGGGTCGAGTTCGATGTCAGCAGTACGATGGGAGGCACGATCGCGCCGATGCTTCCGATCTCGGGGATCGTCACCTGGTAGTCAGAGAGGATTTCCAGCAGGAAGGCCTCGAATTCCTGATCGGACTTGTCGATCTCATCGATCAGCAGCACCGCTCCCTTGGGCTGCTCGAGCGCCTTGAGCAATGGCCTGGGCTCGAGAAAGTTCTTGGAGAAGAAGACATCGCCGAAGCCGTGCAGCTTGTCGAGGGAGGTCTTGAGGCTGTCGGTCTCTCCAATCAGGGCGCTGACTTTGTCGCGCAGGATCTGCGTATAGAGCAGCTGCTTGCCGTACTTCCATTCGTAGAGCGCTTTGGACTCGTCCAGTCCTTCGTAGCACTGCATGCGAATAAGCGGCAGGTCGAGCCAGCTCGCCACAGACTTGGCCAATTCCGTCTTGCCCACGCCCGCCGGCCCTTCGACGAGGATCGGCTTCTGCAGATGATGGGCGATATAGATCGCGGTGGAAATCTGGCGGGTGGCGATATAGCCGACGGCGCTGAGCCCCGCGTCTACTTCTTCGATCGATCCGATATGGGTGGGCAGGGCGACGGGCTGGGGAGTCTGCATGGTGGAATTCTGGTCGGCAAGCTTGAATTCTCCGAGGATAGCAGGGGAAGAGCCGATGCCCAAGAAGACCTGTGCCGTTCAGGCCGAGGGTGCGCCTCGGGTAACGATCTCACAGCGTGGGCGCACTTGCCGTCGTCTGCGGCGCCGATCTCGTGTGCAACGAGTCCATCAGCGCGACGCCGTCGCGGAAATTTCGCAGCATCGTAAGAACCAGGTTGAATCTCCCGTCCGCCGCGGGCAGCGCCTGGTCGCTGCGCAGATCGAGGGTGTCCGGGATGAGGTCATCGCCTCGCCCATGGTCGTAGGCCATGGACCAGTTCGGAAACAAGCGCTCGGCCATCGAGCGGGTCACATCGACTCGCAGGTCGTAGATTCTCTGATCTTGATTGATCCGGCCGAACGTTCTTTCCAACTCGGCCCGCGGGCCTTCGAGATACTGCATGACGGTGCAGCGACCACAGAGCAGGATGCCGGTGAGACCGGAGGTTTCGTTGCGGATACGCGCCACGGACAAGATCTGCGCCAACGTACGACGTTCCAAGGGCTTGAAGGTCTTTGCCGTATAGAGGAGGCAGTAGGGCATGGTGAGGTTCCAGTGATCTGCCCCTATTGCGGCGCGCCAGGAGGTAACTTTAGCCTCGGCCCAGTCGCCCTCCTGGTGCTCGATGTTCCATGCGTTTCGTGCCCGCACCTGCGGAGAGTGTCGGCAATTAATGATGCGCGTCGCCAACCGGAGCGGCGCCCGTTTCGTGCGAACCCTGGGTCGATCGCGCCAGGCCAGGGGGGGCGTGGGGGTCGGTCGACGGCTGTGGGGCTCCGATCTTTCCAGGGGGCGCGTCGCTGCCAGTTCGGCGGCATCGCCAACTCAGTCCTGATCGCGATTGTCCGCGAGCCATTTCAGCAACATCGCCGTTTCGGCGGAAGCCTCCGAGGCCGGCGCGCCGCCCTCCATCGCTGTTGTCCAGAGGGCGTCGGGAAAACTGCAAAGTTGGGCATAGTGCTGGGCCAGACGCTCGAGATTCGCGCGCGCGCTCATCCATGACATCGCAAGGCCCGCGGTCTCGGATTCGTCCGCGGGCAGTTGCAGAACAGCCTGGATCAGCTCGTCCAGCACGGTGATGGATTCGTAGACGCGATCTATTTTCATGCGCTCCTCATGGGAAATGCGGCTAGACTCGAAAGGGATACAAGCCCCGTTCGCGGGCCTTGCTTCGGAGGTCTCAGGATGGAAACGAACGCCAGTGTGGAGTTCTTCGACGGCCAGTTCAAGCTGCAAGTGACCCGCAGTGAACTGGAGCTGAATTCTTTCGAGAAGGCTGCCCTTCCATTCGTGAGCGGCTCGTTGCTGGATTTCGGCTGTGGCTTGGGCAATCTCGCGCTCTCGGCGGCACGTCGCGGAAGTCCGGTACTGGCGCTTGACGCTAGTGCGACCGCGGTCGATCACGTGCGAACCGTGGCTCGAAACGAACGGTTGCCGGTGCGTGCGGAGCGCGTAGACCTTCGGCACTATACGACCGCCGAGTCGTTCGACTCGGTCGTGTCGATCGGATTGTTGATGTTTTTCGATTGCGCAACCGCCTGGCGCCAACTCGATCTGCTGATGTCGCTGGTCAAGCCTGGAGGTGTCGCCGCAATCAACGTGCTTACTCAAGGCACGACCTTCATGGGCATGTTCTCCGCGCAAGGCCATTGCTTGTTCGAGCAAGGCGAGTTGTCGCGTCGGTTCGCAGGCTGGGACGTATTGGTCGATGAAGGCAGCATTTTTCCCGGGCCGCGCGAGACCACGAAGATGTTCGATACGGTGATCGCGCGCAGACGAGGCTAGGTCAAGGCGGGCTGTTGAAATGGGGGGGCGCACGGCCCCGATCAGCGTCTGGTTGAGGCTGGTGCGCTGTCGTTCCTCGGTATGGTCGAGCCGTAGCGGAAGAGCGGACCGATTCTGAAGGGAACCGACAGCCGTGGAGGCTCGAAGCGATGGCTCTCGGGGTAATCCATGCTGGCAGCGCGTGCCTCGGGATGAAGTCGCACGATTGCCGTCAAAATGGAATCAAGACGCCCGCAGAAGGCGTGAAATAACCTTCCGTTTGGCGCAAGATGGGGGGCGGTTGTCTATAACACGATGTCGGGGCGCAGATCCCGCGGAGGAGATACTCAATGAAGACACGGATGTTCGATCTCATCTTGTTGGCGTCGCTGTTGAGCGCGACAACCGCCGCGAGTGCGTTTCCCGATCGGCCGCTGCGTTTCTTGGTGCCGTTTCCGCCGGGCGGAACAACCGACGTCGTCGCACGCGTCATAGCGCCGAAGGTCGGCGAGATCCTGAAGGCGAATGTCGTCATCGACAACCGGGGCGGCGCGGGCGGCAGCATCGCGACCGAGATGGTCGCCAAGTCGCGTCCCGACGGCCATACGCTGCTGATGGCGACGAACTCGCACACGGTCAATCCTTCGATCTACAAGGATCTGGGTTTCGACACGGCCAGGGATTTCACCTCCGTCGCCTTGGTCGCGGATACGGCGGGTTTGTTCGCTGCGCACCCATTTGTTCCGGCGAACAGTCTGAAGGCCTTCGTCGAACTCGCACGAAAAAGCAATCCACCACTCGCTTTCGGCAGCGCCGGCGCGGGCACGTACCCGCATCTCGCCTTCGAACTCTTCATGGAGATGGCCAAGATCAAGATGCTGCACATTGCCTACAAGGGCGCGGCTCCGGCGCTGACCGATCTGCTGGCCGGGCAGTACGCCTTCAAGGTGGAGGGGGTCGTGACCGGCGTGCCGCACGTCAAGGCGGGCAGATTGAAGACGTTCGGGGTCACCAGTCGTGAGCGGCTGGCGCAGTTGCCGGATGTGCCGACCGTCGCGGAGCAGGGGTATCCCGATTACGAGAGCACTTTCTGGATGGCGGTCCTGGTGCCAACGGGGACGCCGAAGGAGATCGTAGCGAGGCTCGAGCAGGCGTTCATTACGGCCACTCAGTCCAAGGATGTTGCCGACCGGCTACAGGCCATGAGTACGCGCGTGCTCGCCAAGCCGGCCGCCGCAGTCGATGAATTGGTCAAACGCGAATTGGCGCTTTGGCCGGCCATCGTCAAGCGCACTGGAGCGAGCGCGAAGTAATGGGAGAGGGCAGTGAGATGGCATCGACTACGTTGTATGCCGCGCTCGGTGCGAGGCTGATCAGATATGCGGTCGAGGTCGATCGCTGCGCGCTCGTCGAGCGGGATAGCGTGATGCTACCTGCGGGTTTGCAGTACGCCTGGCCACATGGCTCGCGGCGCTTCCTCTATTGCGTCTGCAGTGACGGGCGGCCAGGCCGGCACGGCAGCACGCATTGCGCACTCGTCCTGGATATCGCAGGTGCGGGTCGGCCCGTGGTGCATGGCGATATCAAGCCTTTAACGTGGCGGCCGGTGCATATCAGTGTCGATCGCGCCTCTGAGCATGCGCTGATCGCCTATCCCGCGCCGAGTGGGTTGAGTGTGCTGCGCATTGCACCGGATGGATCGCTCGGCGACGAGGTGGTACAGAGCGGCACCATCGCGCTCGGCAAGACGGCTCACCAGATCCTGGTGAACCCCGAAGGTGATCAAGCGGTTTTGCCGGTGCGAGGCAACGATCCCGTGCCCGGCACTGCGGAGGATCCCGGCGCCCTGGAGATCTTCGAGTACGCCGGCGGGAGGCTCACGTCTGTTCAAACGATCGCTCCGAACGATGGTTACGGCTTTGGTCCTCGACATGTGGACTTTCACCCGACGAAGCCTTGGATGTACATGTCGGTCGAACGCCAGAACGAGATCGCTTGCTTCGATCTGGCGCAGGGTCGAGTCGACGGGCCGCGATTTCTTCGGAGCACGCTGGCGCAGCCCGCGGCGCAGAAGCCCAGGCAGCTCGCCGGTGCCGTTCACGTGCATCCCAATGGACGATTCGTCTACGTGTCGAATCGGGCGGATGGAACGGTCGACTTCCGCGGGGTTCCGGTATTCAACGGTGGCGAGAATTCCATTGCGGTCTATGCGATCGAGCCAAGCAGCGGTGAGCCGAAGGCGATCCAGTTCGCGAACACGCATGGGATGCATCCGCGCACGTTTCACATCGATCCGAGCGGGCGGATGCTGGTGGCTGCGAACATGATTGCACGCAAGACACGCGAGGAAGGGCGCACGCTTGATGTCCCCGCCGGACTCAGCGTCTTCCGCATCGAGTCCGACGGGCGTCTGACCTTCGTGCGCAAGTACGACGTCGATGCGGGCGATGATCTGCTCTTCTGGGTGGCGATGGTTCAGTAGCGGGCATTTCGAAGCGCACCTCGGGTACCGAGGTGGCATGAATCAACCACGTATAGACACTGCGCAGAGGCCAGGTTCTCGAAGCGCGCACGAGCGTCAGTTTGACGCCGACCGGCCATCGGCTTACGCTGTTTTGCTCGACACTCCGACAAAGGAAATGACCCATGAATGCCGAAGAAGCTCGCCTGTTGGCCGTAGACGATGGACGCTTCGAAGCGATGCACGGCAAAAATTGGTCGGCGTTGGAAGACGTGCTCGCCGACGAACTGACTTACTGTCATTCGACCGCCCGACTCGAGTCCAAGATCGAGCACGTCGCGAATCTGCGCGCGCGGAAACCTCGCTACCGCAACGTTTCCGCGCGTGAGCGCAAACTGCGCATTCACGGCGACATCGGTCTCATCAACGGCATTGCGGACATCCACGTCGAGAACGACGGCAAGGAGAACCGTTTCACCGTCCGCTACCTCGCAGTCTACAAAAGGACAGGCGATGCCTGGCGCATGCTCGCCTGGCAGTCGACGCGACTTCCGGACGCCTGATCGCAGCCTGGGCCAGGGCACCGCTTGAATGGGATTCGACGGGAAGTGCCGCTTCTTATGAGCAAGGCGAACTCCCGGTGCCCCATCGCCCGGGGCCGAAAGTCGATTGCTCGGCAAGCGTAGGCCGCCGGCGTCGATGGCATGGACGATGCGCGCTCGTCCCGACGCCGCATTCGGTACGGCCCCTGCGAAATCAAGCGCGCAGGTTGCGCCGCGTCGCGCCCGTGGCTCGTAGCCGGGAGATCGCAGCGACGAATAGCAGACCTACCAGCATCAGCACATAGGTGCGGGCTTCGGGTACAGGCGTCAGCAGGAACGAGTGCTGCCGCGCATCGCCGTCGACCAAACCTTGGGCCACGATCTGTCCGGAATTATTGATGTCCAGCGCGCTGAAGATGCGGAAAGTGCCGGACATCGGATCGGCGGAATCGATCAAGAGGTTGAGGTCTTGCATGCCGAAGCTCGCGTGCCAGATGAAAGCGCTCGACACCCCCTGAGAGGAGGCGCTGTTTCCGACCACGTATCCGTCATCGTTGAGGGCGAAAGCGCTGCTTCCTGAGCCGGCGTTGCGCAAATCGCCGAGGTAGCGGGTACCCTCGACTGCATCCCAGATGAATGCCAGCGACGCGGTTCCGCTGCTCGCGTGTCCGACCACGACGACGGACATGTTCACGTCCCGTGGTATCGCGGCATCGGTATTGGGCAATGCAGCGATCGAGACCACGGCGCTGCCAGGTTGCCAGAAGAACCCATGCGGAGTCGATCGACTATAGCCGACGACTTGACCCGCGTCGTTGATCGCGGTCGAGGCGCCCACGATCGCGCCGGTGAAGACCGGACGCGTGCCGCCGACGGGATCTCAGATGGCTGGCGCCGTAGCGTAGGAGCGACCGACAACAGTGCCGCTGGCGTTGATGTCGTTGGCCGCGACGAGCCCGTTGGGATTGAAACCGCCCGCCGCCGGGAAAGGGCCACCGTCCACGCTACGCACCCCGGAGACGGCATCCCAGATGAAGGCAGAGCCATCGGCTGCCGATGTCCCGACGATCTGGCCGAGTGAGTTGATGCCCAAGCCACGCTCGAAGGGGGCAAGTGTCATGCGTAGCGGCAGCGTATCGATGGCCCGCAGGCCGTTCGCCGCATCCCATACCATGGCGTAGCCATCGCTGCCTACGCTCGTCAAACCGGTGATTTGACCCGCGTCGTTGATCGCCTCCGCCAAGGTGTTACGAGGCAGGTTGCCCGATGCCGGCAGGAATCCCAGGTCGGTGACGCGATAGCGGATCGGACTAACGGCTAGCGTGGGTAGTGCGGTGAGCATCGTGATACCGACGACGGCGAGACGGAAAAGCCAGCGCTTGTTCAATTCATGACCTCCCGGGGATGCGGTGCACTGACATGCATTAGGGATATCCGATCGAGATACTTCGGACATGTCGAAAGTACCGAGGTCCGGGAAGTCATGTCAATTCTGATCGAGCATGACAAGTGGAATTGTTCTCGAATCGATCTTGGCGCTGTTCCTAGTACCTAGCGCATATCGCTGATGTCGGCGAGCTGAGCACGCGCGAGATCAAAGCACAAGGACGCGAGCGAAGCGTATCCCGAGGGGCTTTTCGTCTTCCGGCTCCAGCTTGGTCGAAGCGATAATCTGCATCCACTTCGCATGGCCCAGGCACGCCGGCGTCGGGCGCCGCGGCACGAGTCGACTCAATCCCTGAGGATCGAGGCTGAGGTCTGTACTGTCCTAGGCTTGTCCGAGGCCAGATCGATCGCTCTGGATGCTGGAGGGGGCGCCACAACGCTGTGCCAGGCGGTGGCGTCGGACGTCACGTCCGTACGCCTCGTTCCCGGCTCAACACACGCCCTTGTTGCGCAGCGCCTTCAAGTGCTCGTCGCTGTAGCCCAGCAGCCGCTTCAACACTTCGTCGGTATGCTCGCCCAGATGGGGCGCGCGCACATGCTCGCGCGGGGGCATGCCGGACATGCGCACGGGTGAGCCTGGCGACTTCACCTTCTTGCCGGCGACCTCGATTTCGACGAATGCTTGCCGTGCTTCGAGTTGTCTGCAGTCGTGAATCTCTCGGGAATCCTGGACCGGTCCGACCGAGAACCCCAGCTTGCCCAGCGCTTGCGTTGCTTCCCAAGCGCTCTTGTCCGAGAACCAGCGATCCAGCGCTGCGCGCAGATGGGGTTTGACGGTGTCGGCCCCAGGCGTCCGGTAATCGTAGCGCGGGTCGTCGAAGTACTCCGGGTGCCCCATCATTTCGTACAACGCCTTCCAGCGCTTGGGCTCGCCGCCCCAGAGCGAGAAGGCCACATGCCCACTGCCGCATTTCATGATTGCGGTGAATGTGCCCAGCCACCCCTCGCTGCCGGGAGCCGGCAATCTTCCCCGGACAGAATAGGCGGCGACCGACTGCCAGCAGACGGCGGCCATGACGTCGTACATGGCGACGTCGATGAATTGGCCCGTGCCGGTCTTGTCGCGCTGCTGGATGGCGAGAACGATTCCCAACGCGGCCCAGATGGCCGGGATCGTGTCCCCGATCGACGCCCCGACGAACACGGGCTCGCCGTCGGCACCGGACAACTGCGACAAACCGCCCATGGCCTGAGCGATGGCATTGTTGGCGGGCCACTGCGAATAAGGGCCCTCCAAGCCTTTCATCTGACCGAAGCCGCTGATTGCTGCGTAGATGATGCGTGGGTTGATTTCTCGCAGTGCCTGGAAGCCGAGTCCGAGCTTGTCCATCGTGCCCGGTCGAAAATTCTCGAGCACCACATCCGCGCGCTTGACGAGGTCGAAGAAGACTTCCTTGCCCTCTGCTGACTTGAGATCCAGCGTGATGCCCTTGCGATTGCGTCCCAGTGTGTAGAAAAAGCCGCTGACCTGGGGCGATTCGCAGATGAGGGGAGCGGTGGCGCGTCCGCGGTCGCCGCTGTTCGGTTCCTCGATCTTGATGCATTCGGCACCGTAGTCGGCCAGGATGGATCCGCAGTATGGACCGGCGATGATGTGGCTCAACTCCAGGACGGTGATGCCAGCGAGCGGGAGGCTCATCGATGCTCCTGCGTTAGGGGATGGCAAGGGCCGCGGGCAATGTTGCAGCGGCACATACACGATCGAATCGGCTGCGCGTGTGGGGCGATGGAATCGCTGCGCGCACTCGGCGCCTTGGCAGAAGACGGCTTGCCGAGGCGCTGGCTATCATAGTGTCAACTTCACCGCATACACAATTGTGACCAATGCAGCGCCCGCTGCTTGCTTGTCCCCATGGAGGGCCGACAGCTCGATGCGAATCGCGAGCATCGATCGGATCGTCCGCCGTGGGTGTGCCGCGATCGACCTATCCGTGTCGTCGCAGCCCGGCAGGCAGGGCGATGCCCAGCGACGACGTCGAGGTCAGCCGGCGGCATCGAGAGGCGCCTCGATTCCGGGTCTGAGGAGCGCCTGGTGTACGCTGAATGCCCCCACGCTGCGCTGGCAAGTACCAGCTACTCATGCGGGCACCCATCCCTGCAGCATCGCTGTTGATGCGGCGAGATTCGCGGCAAGCGTCTACAATCGAAGGGGCTGGTTCGGGATGCTGCGCGGCGAATCACCCGGAGCGCGAGTAGAGATCTCGCATGAAGGGCGTTGATCATCCATTGCTGCGCTTCGTCTCCATCGCATGAATACGTTGGGTCGACCTGAGGAGGACACTACCATGAGTACCGCGCTGACGAAGGACCTGGGCGAGTTCATCGCCAATCTTAAGTTCAAGGACATCCCCGCCGAGGGCGTTGCGGTCATCAAGACCGGATTCGCCGATTGCGTCGGCGTCATGTTCGCAGGCAAGGACGAGCCGCTGGTCAAAATCCTTATCGATACGTTCAATCCCGTCGCGGGGGAGTCCCGGCTATTGTTCGGGACGCGCACCGCGCCGGCGCCGCAAGCAGCCTGGATCAACGGCGCGGCCGCCCATGCGCTCGACTATGACGACGTCGCGCTGCGCGGGCATCCGAGCACGGTTCTGGTGCCGGCCATCCTGGCCGAGGCGCAGGCGCTCGGCGCGTCCGGCGAGGAGATGATCGCCGCCTACGCCGCGGGCTACGAGACCTGGGGCGAACTCGTCAGTCGGGATCAGGATCACTACCACGCCAAAGGCTGGCACCCGACCGGTGTCCTTGGCGCGATCGGCGCGGCGGCGGCATGCGCACGCCTCAACAAGCTCACGCCCGCCCAGTGTGCTCAGGCGATCGCCTTGGGCGCTTCGCAGAGTGCCGGTCTGATGTCCAACTTCGGCACCATGACCAAACCCTTCCATGCCGGCCACGCGGCGCACGCCGGGGTGCTGGCCGCAAGGTTGGTCAAAGGCGGCTTCACCTCGGCAATGGATGCACTGGAGCACTCACAAGGCTTCCTCGCGGCGCTTTCGCCCAAGGGACGCTTCGACAACGCCTCGCCGATCCGCGCAGGTCGCGAGTGGCAGTTGCTCACGGCCCAGCTTGGCATCAAGAAGTATCCGTTGTGCTACTGCACGCACCGGGCGCTCGACGGCATCCACGATCTGGTCAAGGCGAATCAGATCGCGGCCGAGGCGATCAAGCGGGTCACGGTGAATACCAGTCGACTCAATGCGACCATTCTGAAGAACCATCGGCCGCAGACCGGCCTGGAGGCGAAGTTCAGCATGGAGTTCGCCATGGCTTCCGTGCTGGTGCGCGGACGCGCGGGCCTCACGGAACTGCAAGACGATTTCGTGCAGCAGAAGGCCGTCCAGGATCTGATGGGGAAGGTCGTGGTCGAGCCCGACGACCGGGAAGATCCCGAGCAGCCGGGGCGTTCGCCTTACGATTTGGTCACGATCGAAGTTGCCGACGGCCGCAAGATCGAGAGTCCGCGCGTGCGCGACATCCGCGGCGGTCCGGCCTTGCCCCTGAGCCGGGAGGAGCTGTGGGCCAAGTTCTCCGATTGTGTGCGGGTCAGCAAGTCCAGCGTGAATGCCGCCGAGGTGTTCGAGACGTTCATGTCGCTGGAAAAGCTGCCGAGCGCAGCCAAGCTGCCTTACGCGGCATGATGTTGCGGCGCGGCAGCTAGCTGCCTACCGTGGGATAACGCGGGCCGTCGGGGATTCCCGGCGGCCCGCGTCGTTGCCTCTCTCGCCTGCGGGCAAGGCCCTTCGGATGCAAGGCCGGCCGGGTCGAAGCCGACAATCCGTTGATCGGACCGCGGTGCAGCAGGGGGGCACGGCAGTGTGAAGGCGTCTTGCAAGACGTGTTTGTTCCGAACCCGAAACAGGAATCCGATCTTGAAATTGAATTGTTCCAAGCGCGTCATTGTGCGCTCGCTCGTTTGTACCGCGGCCATCGCAGCCGCTCCCATGCCCTCGACGTATGCTCAAAGCTATCCCAGCAAGACCATCCGCCTGGTGGTGCCCTTCGTTCCCGGTGGCGGTTCCGACTCGACTGCGCGCATCATCGCCAGCGGCATGAGCGAACGTCTCGGCCAGCAAGTGCTGGTGGAGAACCGGGGTGGGGCCAACACGATCGTCGGTACGGAGTATGTCGCGAACCAACGTCCTGACGGTTATACGCTGCTCGTCTGCACGGGCTCGTTCGTCATCAACCCCAGTCTGTACAAGCTCAACTACGACACGTTGAGGGACTTCACCCCGGTTACCCAATATCTGAGCGGGCAACTGCTACTGGTCGTTCATCCGTCGATCCCTGCGCGCAACGTCAAGGAGTTGCTGGCGCTCGCCCGGGCCAAACCGGGGGAGCTGACCTTCGCCTCCTACGGGGCGGGCAGCCCCTCGCATCTCGCGGGAGAACTGCTCAAGAACATGACGGGCATCAACATGCTGCATATCCCGTTCAAGGGCAGCGCCCCCTCGATCAGCGAGGTGGTGGCCGGACGTGTGTCGATGACATTCGGCGTGGTCGTGCCGGTGATGCCTCATGTGCAGGCCGGGCGTCTGCGTCCGATCGGATTTGCGACCCCGGAGCGTCGGCCGGCCTTCCCCGACATTCCGACAATCGCCGAAACCGTCCCTGGCTTCGAGGCCGTAGGGTTCAACGGCATTTGCGCCCACTCGGGCACCCCGCCTGCCATCATCGAACGACTGAACGCTGTGATTAGCGATGTCCTGGCCCATCCGGAGACACGCGCGAGGATCATCAAGAGCGGCGCCGATCTCGTCGATCGCCCCAGGGGGCCGAAGGAGTTCGGTGCGCTCGTTCGCTCAGAGATCGCAAAGTGGAAGAAGGTCGTCGACAGCGCCGGCATCAAGCTGGAATAGGCGCCCGCGGCGGGCGTGTCCGTCGATGTTTCCAAGGATCGCGGCGGACTTTGGTATGCTTGCAGTCGATGCAAAGCCAACTTGCCGCGACTCCGCAGGAAGGCGACCGGCAAGTTCGTCGGGGAGGAGCATGGCGCTGCGTAGGCGAGCGCGGGAGCCGGCATGACACGGCCGTCGATTTCACTGCAAGCCATGGAACACGATCGGCCGAGATACACATCTCAAGTGGAGACCACACAATGAAGCTCGTATTTTTCGATGATTTCAAGCTAGGCGCAGTCAAAGGGGATCGCGTCGTCGATCTGTCGTCCGCGGTCAGCGACATTGCGCGCGTTTCGCCGCAGGACGTGCTGAATACGGTCATCAGCGAGTTTGCCCAGCGCAAGGGCAAGCTCGAGGCCGCCATCGCCGCCAGCGACGGCGTGCCGCTCAGTTCGGTCCGGATCCGTCCTCCGGTTCCGCGTCCGCAAACCATCGATTGCATGGCCGTGAACTATATGGAAGACGGCACGCGCAGCGAACCGGCGCCGATCAACGCGTTCCACAAGTCGCCGAGCGCGATCATCGGCCATGGCGACACCATGGTGCTGCCGGATTGTCCGGCAACCATTTTCGAAGGCGAGGCCGAAATCGCTCTGGTGATCGGCAAGCGGGCGAAGAACGTCGCCGCCGCCGACGCCATGCAATACATCTTCGGCTACATGAACTTCATCGATGGTTCCGCGCGTGGACTGCCGCCCGCCGGAAACACCTTCTTTCAGATGAAGTCGCGCGATACCTTTGCGCCGATCGGGCCATTCCTCGTCACCGCCGACGAGATTCCCGATCCCCAGAAGCTGCAGGTCAAGCTGTGGGTGAACGGCAAGATCATGCAGGACTACAACACGGATGACATGGCGCACAAGATCCCGCGCTGCATCGAATGGCTGTCCTCCATCCACACGCTGGAGCCGGGCGACATCGTGGCGCTGGGCACGAACCACCGCGGCCTGAACCCCTTCCACGACGGCGACACGGTCGAGCTCGAAGTGGAGCGTCTCGGCCGCCTGCAGTTCAAGGTGAAAGACGATCTGAAACGCACGTGGGCGCGTGAAACCCGCTTGATGCGCCAGGAAAAAGGCTTCGATACCCCGACGCCGCAGCTGACGGGCAAGTACGCCCCGAAGTAGGCAGGTCACAGCGCCAGTCCCTGCGTAGGGGCTGGCTCGAAGTGCCGAACAAGGGCGCCGACGCACCGTAACGTCAGCGCCTTGTTCGTTTTAGGGCCATCATCCCCTCAGGGATGATGGCTGGCGATCAGTCCGGCCGAAATCAATTCTTCCAGCAAGGCCATGGACGCCCGACCCGAGTAGGCGAACGGGTTCAATTCGGCCTTCTCGCCGTACTTGAGCAGCAGGGAAGGGCTGATCTTCTTGATGTTTACCTGGCCCATGGTCCATCCGCCGAATCGTCGTTCGGGGATCTCCTCGTAGACCAGGATGCGTACCTTGCCGTGTCGCGGGTCGCAGACGATCGCGTTGAACAGATCGCACACCTCTTCGCGCCCGCCTTCCAGGATCTGGATGAAGACATCTTCGCTGAAGCAAAGCACGCCGGTCACGCCCAGCGCGGGGTTGTTGCGGCGGGATTGATCCAGGATCGAATCGATGACGCCCTCGGTGAGCGGGGCAGCGGCACGGCTGGCATAAAGCAAGCGTACAAGCATGGCAGCCTCAGTTCTTCAGATTGATCAGAGAAAGAAATTCGCGGCGCAGCGACGGATCCTTCAGGAAGGAGCCCCGCATGACACTGTTGATCATCTTGCTGTCCGTGTCGCGAACTCCGCGCCAATGCATGCAGAAGTGGTCGGCCTGCATGACCACGGCCAGTCCGTCGGGGCTTATCCGATCCATCAGCAGGTCGGCCATCTGCGTCACCGCCTCTTCTTGTATCTGCGGCCGCCCCATGATCCATTCGGCAAGGCGAGCGTATTTCGATAGGCCGAGCAGGTTGGAATGCTCGTTGGGCATGACACCGATCCACAAGTGCCCCATGATCGGGCAGAAATGATGACTGCATGCGCTGCGGACAGTCAGCGGGCCGATGATCATCAACTCGTTCAGCCGCTCGGCATTGGGAAACTCCGTGACCGGCGGCTCGGGTACGTAGCGCCCTCTGAATACTTCGTTCAGATACATCTTCGCTACGCGGCGTGCAGTCCCCTGTGTGTTGTGATCGCTCGAAGTATCGATGACGAGGCTCTCCAGCACCGCTCGCATCTTGCCTTCGACTTCGTCGAGCAATTGCTCCATCTCGCCGGGGGCGATGAAGGAGGCGATGTTGTCGTTGGCGTAGAAGCGCCGCTTCGCGCGCAGGATACGATTGCGGATGCGCGCCGAAGTCGGCAGGCCGGGGTCGTCCAGCAAAGGGGGGGTGGAATCGCTCATGGTGTGGAGTCAGCCTTCACGAGTCATCAGAAATTGCGCGTCGCCGAGCGTTCGCTCGGCGAAACCGGCCTCACAGTAGCACAGGTAATACTCCCACATGCGGCAGAACGATTCCGAGTAACCGAGCGCCCGTACGTTCTCTGCTTCGGCGAGGAAGTTGTCGCGCCAGCGCGCGAGCGTCGTCGCGTAGTGCGGCCCGATGTCTTCGAAGTGCGTCAGCCTGAGGTCGCTTGCAGCCATCGCGCGAGTCAGCGCACCCACCGAGGGAATGCAACAGCCGGGAAAAATGTAGCGCTTGATGAAATCCACGGAGTCGCGCGCGCTCTCGTAGTGGCGCTCGGCGATCGTGATCGATTGCAGCAGCATGAGACCGCCGCCGCTGAGGCGCTGACCGGCCTTGCGGAAGAACTCCTCGAAGTACTGATGGCCAATGGCCTCGATCATCTCGATCGACACGAGCTTGTCGTAGGTGCCGGTGAGGTCGCGATAGTCCTCCAGCAGCAGCGTGATCCGATCTTGCAGCCCCTCGCGCTCGATCCTTGCCTTGGCGAATTCGTACTGACTGGGCGATACCGTCGTGGTGGTCACCCGGCACCCGTAATGTCTGGCCGCATGGACGGCGAAACCACCCCAGCCGGTGCCGATCTCCAGCAGATGATCTTGCGCACGAAGCGCGAGCTTGCGACAGATGCCGTCGATTTTCGCTATGGAGGCTTGCGCCAGGGTTGCGTCCGGCTGCTCGAACAGGGCGCACGAGTACATCATGCTCGGATCCAGCATGAGTCGGAAGAAGTCGTTGCCCAGGTCGTAGTGCGCGCGGATATTGCGCCGGCTGCCGGCGCGAGTGTTTCGGTGCAGCCAGTGGGCGGCCAGCCGCAGGGGAGCGGAGAATCGGGCAAAGCCCGTTTCCATCGAATCGAGCGTGTCGCGGTTGCGCAGCAGCACGCGCATGAGTCCGGTCAGGTCGTCGGTCTGCCAGTGCCCCAGCATGTAGGATTCGCCGGCGCCGACCGAGCCGCCGAAGGCGACTTCGGCATAGAAAGCGGGATCGAGCACATGTAGTGTGGGCGTTTTCGTGTCGGCTGCCGTGCCGAATTGCAGCGACTCCGAGCCTTCCTGAATGCGAAAAGATCCCTGCCGAAGCGAGCTCAGCCGAGCAAGCACCAGCGGTCGGGCAAGCGTGGCAAGCGGGCTTGCGCTGCGTGGCGGGCGGGTCGACGGGTGCAGCGTAGTCTCGCTCATGGGTGTTTTTCCTGAGAGGTGCGTCCGGGATGGCTGTGGAACGGGGTGCGCTTGAGCCAGAGCCGCAAGGCTTGCCAATAGATGGCGCCCGTGACCTGCGCGGTCATGAACGGGTAGCCAAGGAGCGCTCTTGCCAGGCTCTTGCCATCGATTTCGCGTCGCTGCAGGTGCAAAGTGGCATCGAAGAGCGTCTCTCCGGCCCGCTTGTTCACCATATGCACCGCCAGTCGTGAGGACGGCAGGCTGAAGCGCCAGTCGTAGTCGATCTGCATCGGCATGAAGGGTGAAACATGGAAGGCCTTGGCGAAGCGAAAGCGCCGGGACGGATGTGGCTGCGGCGGGTCCCGCACCGGCAGGACGTAGGTATGGCGCTCGTTCCATGGCGTGTTGGTGATCTGTGCGGCAATCGTCTCGAGCTGTCCGTTGGCGTCGTAGCAGTAATAGAAGCTGACCGGATTGAGGCAGTAGCCGAATGTGCGCAGGTGGGTCAGCAACCGAATCGGACCCGCAGGGCGGCGCCCGGTTTCGGCTTCGACGTGCTTGCGTACAGCCTCATCGAGGGGGATGCGTGGATCGCCGAGATAGTCGGCCCGGCGCAGCCATGAGATCGAACGCCGTCGCGCGGACCAGAACCATCGGCCTTGAAACACGCTGTCCAGTTCGGACAGATCCAGCCACGCCATGTAGAGCCTGTGGGTGAATGCATGGGGCGTCGGCGCATAGCGTCGATGGCGCACCGTGCCGAAGTACAGGGCACTTTGCATGCCGCCGGTTGCCGTTGGCCGCATGCTTGAATCGGCGCCGCTCATGCGGCCCACCAATAGTTCGTCGCGGCGCTGGAGCGGAAGTGCTCCAGCGCCTGCAGGGCGCTTACGACGCCGTCCTCATGGAAGCCGTTGCGCCAGTAGGCTCCGCAGAAGTAAGTCCGCCTGCCGCGGTTCAACTCCCCTTGCCGGGCTTGGGCCGCCACACTGGCCGGCGTGAACAGCGGATGCTCGTACACCATGCGCTTGATTACCTTGCTAGGATCCACCGCATCGGCGCGATTGAGCGTCACCAGAAACGGCTCGGGGGCGTCGAGGTTCTGGAGAATGTTCATGTTGTAGGTGAGTGCCACGGGGCCTTCCCGATCGGGGAGTACGTGATAATTCCACGCCGCCCAGGCCCGGCGCCGCCGCGGAAGCAGTCGCGTGTCCGTATGCAACACTGCTTCATTGCGCTGATAGCGGATGGCTGAGAGCACCGCGACTTCGTCGGCGCTCGGATCGGCGAGCAGACCTAGGGCTTGGTCGCTGTGGCAGGCAAGGAAAACGGAGTCGTAAGTGGCCGGCTCGGCCTGGCTCGCCTTGAGCGTGACGGACGCAGGGTGGCGCTTGATCCACTCCACGGCCGTGCCGAGCCTGATGCGGTCGCGAAAGCCTGCGGTCAGGCGCTCGACATAGCGCGCGGAGCCCCCTCGGACGGTGCGCCACATCGGCCGCTCGTTCACGCTCAGCATACCGTGGTTGGACATGAAGCGGATGAAGAAACGCGCGGGAAAATCGAGCATCGATGCAGGGTCGGTGGACCAGATCGCCGCTCCCATCGGGACGATATAGTGCTTGACGAAGGCTTGGCCGTAGCCGCCGCGCTGGAGCACCTCCGCCAATGGCAATTCGCCCCCCGGTTGCTCGAGCAGGCAGGGCGCCTCTTTGTTGAAGCGCATAACGTCGCGCAGCATACCCATGAACGAGGGCCGCAGGAGGTTGCGTCGCTGCGCGAACAGCGTGTTCAGCGAAGTGCCGTTGTACTCCAGGCCGCTGAGTTCGTCTCGCACCGAGAAGCTCATGGCGCTTGGCTGAGACGGCACATCGAGCGTCTTCAGAAGTTCGATGAAGTGCGGATATGTCCAGTCATTGAAGACGATGAAGCCGCTGTCGACCTGGTAGCGACGTCCGGCTTGCTCGACGCTGTGGGTATGGACATGCCCGCCAGCATGCATACCTTGTTCGTAGACCGTAACGTCGTGCTCGCCGTGCAGCGCATTTGCGACGACCAGCCCGGCAACACCACTGCCCACGACCGCGATCTTCATACGGACGGGCGCTCCGCAGACGGGGCGCGCATCGCAAGCATGGCCGGGGGGGGCGAGCGCAGGTCCCAGATGAGACCGACCGCGGCCAGCGCACGCAGGCCATAGTAGGTCAGGTCAATCTCCCACCAGTAAAAGCCTTGGCGCGCGGCGCCTGGAAAGTGATGATGATTGTTATGCCAGCCTTCCCCGAACGTGACGAGGGCGAGCCACAGATTGTTCCGTGAATCATCCTGAGTCGCGTAGCGCCGCGCCCCGAATCGGTGAGCCATCGAATTGATGGCGAAGGTGGAGTGATAGAGGATCACCGTGGAGAGGCAGAAGCCCCAGACGAACAATTGCCCCCCGCTCGTGCCCAGTCCGGGAGATTCATGCTCGAGCCACGCGCCCAAACCGTAGAGCCCGATACCGAGCAGAGTAGGCACGAGGACATCGAAGCGATCGAGCCACCTCAGTTCCGCATATCGGGAGAGGTCGCGCACCAGGTGAGCGCGAACCGGAAAGTTCTCTCGCGCCAGGAACCACCCCATGTGACTCCACAAGAATCCATGCTGCTTCGCCGAGTGGCTGTCGCTCGCCTCGTCGGAGTGAGCGTGATGGTGCCGGTGATGAGACGCCCACCAGAGGGGGCCCCGCTGCACGGCAGACGCGCCCAGCAGAGCGAAAGAAAACTGGACCGCACGCGAGGTCTTGAACGCTCGATGGGAGAAATAGCGATGGTAGAAACCTGTGATCGCGAACATGCGAACGGCGTACAAGAATAGTGCGACGCCAACGGCGACTGCGCTGATGCCTACCCAGACGACGCCGATGCAGCCGAGATGGATCAGAAGGAACGGCAGCACGCGTGGCCAGTCGATGCGGCGAGCGTGGGTGGCCGTCGAGGCGGTATCGTCTACGCTGCTGTCGATCCAGCGCTTGAGGGCGGCAGGCAGGCGGAGATTCATCGATGCGGATCCAGTGCGGTAAGGGGGCGTTGAAGCTGCGACGGTAGACGATGGCGAAACCCACTGCCGCAAGCAGGCGGTAGCGGTGTCATGTGTTTTTTCGTGGCCCAGGGAAGAAGGCGTTGGTGCTCTTCACATAGTCCCTGTAGCCAGGGCGGCGCTCGCCGATGTCTTTTTCGAGCAATGCAACGCCGGATACGCGAAGCAGGAGCACTGTCATGAGCAGAGGCGCGAACATCGTCCACCATGCACCCGCGCCGAGGGCGAGGAGATAGAAACCCCACCAGATGCAGAACTCCGCGAAGTAGTTCGGATGGCGGGTGTAGCGCCACAGCCCCGTGTCCAGGACTCGCTTCGTGTTCGCCGGATCGCGCTTGAAGCGGGCAAGCTGGGCGTCCGCAATGGTTTGGAAGACGATGCCGAACACCACGACGACGATGCCGAGGACATCGAGCAAGCCCAGGCCGGCGTCGTCGGCTTGAATGGCTGCACCGACCGGCGCCGAGACGACCCATGCCAGCACCGCTTGCAGACCGAATACCAGATAAAGGCTCTTCCAGACGAAGCCCGGTTCGTTGCGGGCTCGAATGGCCCGATAGCGATGATCCTCCGGGGCGTTCCAGTTCCGATGCGCAAGATAACCGGAGAGTCGAAGGGCCCAGATGGCCACCAGCCCGATCACTATTTCGCCCCGCAGGGTCAGCGCCGTCGCCGTCCCGGCGTAGACCAGCGTACCCACCACGAAGAACCAGGACCAGAAGATGTCGACCAGTCCGACATTCGCCTTGTAGGTGGCGATGAGCCAGGTGCACAGGGCCAAGACCAGCATGCCGGCCAAGGCGAGGGCGGAGACAGACAGACCGGCGCTCATGTCGAGTATCCATCGAGTCTGCCCGCCACCATCAACAGCGCGGGTGTCAGTACGGCCCAACCGATGGCGATGCTGGCCAGAGCCGGCTCGGGAACAGCGAGTTCCAGTGCGCCCAGGCGGGAGCCGGCATAGTAGGCGAGCGGTGCGCCGATCGCACCGAAAGCGGCGGCGACGAGCAGGCGCGCGCGCAGCCAACGGAGCGAAACGTTCAGCGTCGTGGCAAAGACGGCCCACAGGCATACCAGCCAGTACGCCGCCATGCCGGGGACCCACTCGCCGGTGGTCGGGCGCATCCATCCGGTTTGCGCAAGCAGGGTTTCGTAGATCGCGCCGACCAGCGCCACGATTGCCGTCAGGATCAGTTCGCGTTGCGGTTGGCGAGCGCGAAAGAGATGCCAAGCCAGCACGGCTGCAAGCCCGCTCAGGGCAATCCAGGCTTGTCCATGCGCGCCGGCCATGACGCACGCGAACCAGCCCGCCTGGAACAGGGCCACGTTGGCGATAAGCGCAGTGCGATCGATGTCGGGCATGCACTCAGGCCCGATGCGAAGGACGCTCGAAGAGGTAGTGGCTGACCCACCACTCCTGACCGTCGCGGTAGCCGAACAGCTCTGCGCATGCCATGAAGAAAATGCGCCATCTTTGCAGCCATAAGGGAGCCGCTTCCTCGCCATAAACGGTTGCGAACACGGCGAGGATCTCGTTGCGTCTGGCATCGGCATTTTCGAGCCACGCGTTGGCGGTTCGCTCGTAATGCCGGCCATCCCAGCGCCAGCGCCGCAGAAAGCGCAGCGAGTCCTGGAACCGCAGGGGCAATTCGTCGCTCGGCATCATGCCGCCCGAGAAGAAGTGCCGGCCCATCCAGTCGCTGGGGCCGCCGTCGACGAAGGCGTAAGGCACCGATCGATGGCAGAAGACGTGCATGAAGAAGCGTCCGCCCGGGTGCAGCCAGGCGTGCACGCGATCGAAGAGCGCGCGCCAGTTGCGCATGTGCTCGAACATCTCCACCGAGACGATGCGATCGAAGCGCGATGAAGTGTCGAAACGGTTCATATCTGCCGTGATCACCTCGACGTTCCGGAATCCCCGGCGCTCGGCCTCGGCGAGGATCCATGCGCGCTGGGAGTGGGAGTTGGAAACCGCGGTCAGCGCGCTGTGCGGGTAGTGCTCGGCCATCCAAAGGGTGAGCGATCCCCAGCCGCAGCCCAGTTCGAGGATCTTCTGCCCATCCTGCAGGCCGGCGCGCTCGCACGTGGCCTGGAGCGCAGCTCGCTCTGCGCCGGCAAGGTCTTTTGCGGATTGCGGCCACCAACCGCTGCTGTATTTGCGATGCGGTCCGAGCACGAGTTCGAAGAACTCTGCCGGCACCTCGTAATGTTGCTGGTTGGCGAAGTGGGGCAACTGTGCGATCTCGGAACCATTCATGGCCTCGATGAAGGCTTCCGTGGCCGCCGCGGCCGCGTCGCAGTCGGCCGCGGCGATTTCGTTGAGCCGCTGCTGGCACAGCCTGCGGATGCCGGCGCGGATCAAGGCGTCCGGGATGATGCCTCGCTCGACCCAATCGACAGCCAGATGTGCAGCCTGTGTCATTTGTTCGATCCCTTCTTGGCGAGTGTGCGCTTCAACAGGCGGACGCCGGCCTCGAGGTCCGTGCCCAGCGGTATCGCTCCGGCGCTGGTGATTGCGTGCCGAAAGCGAATAGATGTGGTCCCGCCTACGAACACGGGTACTTCGGCTTCATCGACCAAGCGAGGCAATGCGGTCTCCAACAGCCGGGGCGCCGGATCGACGGAAGAGGACAGAACGATCGCGTCGCTGCGGGAGCGGCGCTGCGCGATCGCAACATCCGTCAGCGGCGTGTCCGCCCCGAGCAAAGTGGTCCTCAAGCCTGCCTCGCCCGCTTCCAGGGCGAAGAGCAGCAGCCCGATTTCGTGATGTTCGCCGGCGGTGCAGGCGGCGACCAGACGCGGACCTTCCGCGTAGCGCATTCGGTGCTGAAGGCGAGCGCCAAGCTTGCTGCGCAAATAAGTGGCGAAGAAGTGCTCCTCGGCAATGGCGCCGTCGACGTCTTTCCAGCGCTCGCCCAGATGCGCCAGCATCGGCAGCACGAGCTTGCGGGTGAGATTGTCGATCGCATGAACAGAGAGCGCTTCGTCGTAGATGCGATCGAGTTCCGGCTCGTCGAATCGCGCCACGGCGGCCATCATGCGCTGCAGGTACTCCTGCCAGGGTCCGCCGGTCTGCGCCTGCGTCGGCCTTTGGGCCTCGATGACTTCCCGGACGCGGCTGATGGGCACACCGCGCTCGACCAGCGCAATGACCCGGCGGATCTCCTCGACATGATGATGGGTGTAGAGCCGATGACCCTTGGGGGTGCGCTCTGGTGTGATCAAACCGTAGCGCCGCTCCCAGGCGCGTAACGTTATCGCATTCACGCCCGTGAGCGCGGAGATCGTTCGTATCGGGAGCAGTTCGCTGATGGGGTCGGACATCGCCATGCACTTAAATCGATGCAAGAATTATACAAAGAGGCAGACACACGAAGAGTAAATTGGTTTCCAAAGTTATACAATATGGACATTCTCCGAGGCGAAGCAAGAGGGCGGCACTGGTCCGCATAGCCGCCTTCCACCGCGAAATGGCACGCGTCGTGCACGAGCGCCTCCTGCCAGAAGAACTCGATGGAAGATGCGGGTACGCCCGAGTCTGAATCGGCGGGGACCCAGCTCCGGCGGCGTGTGACCGCAGGCGCGCTTCGTGTCGCGATCGACCAACTTCGGCTTTACAATCCGCGCGGGTCGTATCGAACGGCGCAAATTGCGCCGCTCTGTGGGACCGAGCCCGTCGTGGGACGGGAAAACGAATCAAGCACTTCCGGGGGTTGGCGCTGCGGTTGCAGCGAGCGAACACATCGGATCCCCAACCACAAGGGGCAGGAAGAGTCATGAGCAGCGACGCGCTGGACTCGCCATCGGTACTGACCGAGATCGATGAAATCTTCATGCGGACGGCGCTGGGGCTGGCCGCCGAGGCAGCTGCCGCGGGGGAGGTGCCGGTCGGCGCGCTGGTCGTGCATGAAGGCAAGATCATCGGGCGCGGCTGGAACGCACCCATCGGTCTGAACGATCCGACAGCCCACGCCGAGGTCCGTGCCTTGAGAGAAGCGGGGGCTGCGTTGGGCAACTATCGACTGCCGGGTTGTTCGCTTTACGTGACGCTCGAGCCTTGTGCCATGTGTGCCGGCGCGATCCAGCACGCACGAATCTCGAGACTGGTTTACGCGGCACGAGATCCCAAGACAGGCGCGTGCGGCAGCGTCGTGGACCTCTTCGCGTTGTCGCGCCTCAATCACCACACGAGCGTGACGGGAGGTCTCTTGGAAAAGGCCAGTGCCGACCTGCTGCGCGCCTTCTTCGCGGCCAGACGATGAGCACACGGATCGAAATCGACATTGCGGGCCAGACACTCACGCTCTTCGAAGGCGAGGCTGAACGGAATTCCTACTCGATTTCCACGGCGCGAAACGGGCCGGGAGAGCGAAGAGGCAGCTTCTGCACGCCGCGTGGCGAGCATGTGATACGTGCCTTGATCGGGGCCGGCGCACCGCCCGATACGGTGTTCGTCGGTCGTCGACCGACGGGCGAGATCTATTCCGCCGATCTCGCGGCGCGCTTTCCGGGCCGGGACTGGATTTTGACGCGAATACTGTGGCTCTCCGGTTGCGAACCAGGCAAGAACCGACTTGGAGACGTCGATACGATGCGTCGGTACATCTATATTCATGGCAGCCCGGATACCGTGCCGATGGGGGTGCCGGGCTCGATCGGGTGCGTGCGCATGCGAAATGCAGACATCGTCGACCTCTTCGATCGTGTACGCGCCGGCACCCGCGTGAGTATTCGCTGAGTGAGGCGCTCGGCCGCTCCGGACCGTCGCGCCCTGCGTCGCATCATGGATTTCGTCTTACAGTGTGAACTCCCTTCGAAGCGGGCGTCGCTATCTATTGTGCGATGCAGTATGTTGGGCTAAAGTCCGGGCCCGGCGTGGGCTCGCGACAGCCTGGCGGACAGGGAGTGAAACATGCGTTTAGCGGGTAAGGTAGCGATCATCACGGGCGCGGGTCGGGGCATCGGACAGGCTACGGCGATCAAGTTCTCCCAGGAAGGCGCCATCGTGGCGGTTTGCGATATCGACGAAGGCACGGCCGTCGACACGGTGCGATTGATCGAGGCGATGGGCGGCAAAGCGCTGTCGTTTCGGGTGGATGTGACAGATCGCACGAGCATCCAGATCATGGTGGCCGAGGTCCACGCCCGCTGCGGAAAAATCGACATCCTGGTGAACAACGCCGGCATCGTCGCCGACGCGCAACTGAAGAACATGACCGAGGAGCAGTTCGACCGGGTCATCGACATCAATCTCAAGGGCACCTACAACTGCACCAAGGCGGTTGTCGACATCATGCTGGAGCAGCAGTCCGGCGTCATACTGAATGCGTCCTCCATCGTGGGCTTGTCCGGGAACTTCGGTCAGACGAACTATGCCGCGAGCAAGTTCGCAGTGATCGGGATGATGAAAACCTGGGCGCGCGAACTGGGTAAGCGCGGGATTCGCGCCAATGCGGTGTGTCCCGGCTTCGTGAGCACATCGATCATCGAGCAGATTCCGGAGAAAGTCATCGACGCCCTGGAAGCGAAAGTGCCGCTGGGCCGTCTGGGCAAACCCGAGGAAATCGCCAACGCCTATGCTTTTCTCGCCTCGGACGAGGCGAGCTATATCAACGGGGCAGTGTTGGAAGTCAGCGGTGGGCTGACGATCTAGCGCGGTTGGTTTGGGCAGACCCCGGTCTCGTCTCGGCAAACTCGTACGCAGAGTTCATGGGTTTGGGGTCGAGGCCAGCAAAGCGGTGATCGATGTCGTGTAGGGCCCCCGGGCAATGCCGCGCTCGGTTATCAACGCGCTGACCAATTCGGCAGGCGTGACGTCGAAGGCCGGATTACGCGCCCGGATCCCGGGAGGAGCCCAGATGCGATCGCCGAATCCGAATACTTCGTCGGCGCTGCGCTCCTCGATGGGGATGTCCTTGCCCGTCTGCAAAGACGAGTCGATCGTGGCTACGGGACAAGCGACATAGCAGGGAATGCCGTGTCGCTGGGCCAGCACGGCCACTTGGTAGGTACCGATCTTGTTCGCCACGTCGCCATTGGCTGCGACTCGGTCGGCACCCACGATCACGGCATCGATGCCGCCCTGGCTCATGAGATAGCCGGCCGCGCTGTCCGCGATGAGCGTGACCGGTATGCCTTCTTGTTGCAGTTCCCACGCGGTGAGGCGCGCCCCTTGCAGAAAAGGTCGCGTCTCGTCGGCGATGACTTCGACTTTCTTCCCCGCGGCGATGGCCGAGCGCACGATGCCGAGCGCGGTGCCGTGACCGGCGGTCGCCAGCGCCCCCGCATTGCAGTGCGTGAGTACCACGCATCGGTCGGGCAAGAGCGCAGCACCCAGGCGTCCCATCGCCTGGTTCGCAGCGATGTCTTCGGCGTGGATGGCAAGCGCCTCGGTGAGCAAACGTTGCGCGACATCGTGCGCCGACATCGGGCTTTGCTGCCACCGTGAGCGCATGCGCTCGAGCGCCCAGCGAAGATTCACCGCGGTCGGGCGGGTGAGGATCAGCAGTTCGAACGCCTGCTCCAGCGAACTCGGCATGTCCCGGCCGAGTGACCGGGCTTCCTGCGCTGCCAGCGCGATCCCATAAGCGGCCGCGCAGCCGATCGCCGGCGCCCCGCGGACGACCATCGTGGCGATGGCCGACGCGACTTCGACCACGGAGGTGCAGCGGACATACTCGAAGCGACGCGGGAGCAGGCGCTGATCGATGAGTTCGAGGGCGCCCTCGCGCCAGCGCAGTGTTTCCACCCGTTGTGTCGACATCAGATCACTCGCTCGTTGCCGCCGTCGATCGGCACCTGGGCGCCGGTCGTGCGCGAAAACACTTCGCTGCAGAGCGCGCGGACCAGGACGGCGACATCGCGACTACGGACCTCGGTGCGCAGTACATTACGCTGACGGTATTGGTCGATCGTGAGTCCGTAGTGGGCTGCGCGAGCATGAAGCACCGCATCGCTCCACAGCGCGGTATCGAATACCGCATCCGGATGCACGACATTCACTCGGATTTTGTCCGCACCCCATTCCAATGCGGCCACCCTCGCCAGTTGCGTGAGTGCGGCCTTCGAAGCCGAATAGGCCGCCGCGCCCATCCCCGGTGCCGGCACGTTCTTGGAGCCGATCGCCACGACGCGCCCGCCACGCGGCGCCATCTTGAGCAAGCCATGCGCGGCGCGCATCAGGGTGAAGTTCGCATCCAGATTGATGTTCATCACCTGGCGCCATTGATCGGATGTCGTTTCGGCGATCGGCGATCCGCCGGGAAAGACGCCCGCGTTGAGCACCAGCATGTCGAGACCGCCGAACCGCCGAACGGCGAGTTCGAGCGCCTGCGCAACGGCTGCCGTGGAGGTGATGTCGCATCGCATGCCGAGATAGTCGGCTCGCGGCAGGCTTTGCTCGACGGCGGCATCGATATCCAGGGCCACGACGGCTGCGCCTTGTTCGAGCAAGGCCTGGACGCACGCACGGCCGATCCCCGAAGCCCCCCCGGTGACCAGAGCGACCTCGCCGGCGAACGGCGCCGGACTGCCGCCCAGTTTGAGCTTTGCTTGTTCCAGTTCCCAGTATTCGACGTCGAAGACGTCTCTGGCGGGCAGAGCGCGATACGTGCCCAATGCACTGGCACGCAGCGCGATGGTCAAGGTGTGCTCGTAGATCTCGGCCGCCACGGCCGCGTCCTTCGCTGTGCGGCCGGCGGCGCACAGCCCGAGCTGCGGATCGAGCGCGATGCGGGGTGCCGGGTCCAGCATCGTTTTCGGTTGCTTCGAGCGGCGTGCATTGCTTTGGAAGTACTTGGCGTAGGCGCGCGCGTAGGCTTGCACATCTCGGCCCACCATGGGAACACGCTTGGTGCGAATGCTGTGATCGGGAGTGGCGGGACCTTGCTCCGCAAGCGAGGCCAAGTTTTCCCGCCGACAAAACGATAGTGCGCTCGCCGACTGGACCGTCTGCAGAATCATCGGCGCACCTGCGTGCGTCGATATCTGCAGGCGCAAACGAGCGATCTCGTCTTGCAGGCGCGAGGCGGCTTGCTGCCGGGGCGCTGGAATCGACCAGGCCTTCGCCCGCTTGAGATAACGTTCGGCGCGATCCACCAACGCGATCATGTGCTCGTAGGATTCGCGGGCGGAATCTGCGAAGGAGAAGACCCCGTGGTTCAGCAGGATCATGCCGCGCGTTCTCGCGTTGCGCTGTTTGGGGAACTCGCGCGCGCACAGCTTCGCCAGATCGAAACCGGGCATGATGTAAGGGACGATCACCACTTCGTCGCCGTAGATGTCCTCGATGCGTTGCCTGCCGTGTTCCGTGTTGGTGATGGCCAGCACCGCATCCGCGTGGGTGTGATCCACATAGCGATACGGCAAGATCGCATGCAGGATTGCTTCCACCGAAGGCGCGGGCGCCGAAGCGCGCAGGCGTTGTGCCAGCAACTCGTTCACCATCTCGGTATCCGACAACTCGCGTAACTCGGACAGGCGCACGAGGTAGTCCAGCCGAACGGGCGTGAAGCCAGGCACTTCGATGGTTTCGAGGTCCCAGCCGCTGCCTTTTACGTAGAGCACATTGGTTTCGTCGCCGAGGACGTTGCGTTCGCGCAGCTTGACCGACGTGTTGCCGCCGCCGTGCAGGACGAGCGTGCGGTCGCGACCGAGCAGGCGAGACGTATACACGCGCAACGCAAGCGGGTCTGAGTACTGTGCGGCTTCGTGGTCGGACCAGAGGCTCTTCATCGGGCGCTCGGTGCAGGGGACGGCCGATTATAATGCCGCGACCGTGTCAACCGAACCTGCATTCCTCGTCGACGAAGTGAGCTGGGCCGATGCTGCCGAGCGGCTCGGTGCTGTTCGTCGGGACGTCTTCGTGCTGGAGCAGGCGGTGCCCGAAGAGCTCGAGTGGGACGGGCTCGACGTCGATTGCAGGCATGTGATGGCGACCGATGTTTGCGGTCTCCCCATCGGTACGGGGCGGCTCCTGCCCGATGGGCACATCGGCCGGATGGCCGTGGTCAAGGCCTGGCGCGGCAAGGGGGTGGGGCGGGCGTTGCTGGCCAAACTCGTCGAACTGGCGCGTCAGCGAGGCGATCGGGCGGTCGCATTGCATGCGCAGACACATGCAATCGGCTTCTATCGTCGCGCGGGCTTCGAGGTATCGGGCGACGAATTCATGGAGGCGGGCATCCCGCACGTCGAGATGCGTCTGGTCCTTGCCGTCGGCTAAGGGCGCCCGGCTATGTCAGCCGGTCGAAAGATCGAATCGCCGTTGTCTTCCAGGTCGAATGTCAGAGAGGCGGCGTGTTGGGGCGTCCCGAACGGCCCGAAGCTGCGCTCTTCGATGACCACCCGGCCGCGCGCGTCGACCAGCAGCACGGTTGAAACGCGGGTTCCATAGCTTTCGGCGGCGATGAAGGGCGGAGAGAGCACCCGTTCCTGTGCCTGCCCTACGCCCGTGTCCGGAAGTTCGCTTTCCGGCGGCACTTCGCGTTTGCCAAGCGTGCCGAGCAGTTCGAGGATGATGGTGGGCGTCGTATCGGCGGTCAATTGCTCCAGTGCCTGCTTGCCCATCTGGACTTTGGGCCAGGGAGTGTCGAGCAAGTGGTTGGACAGACCGTGCACGCCTGCCTCGACGCGTTGCGGAGCGGATGCGCGATTGGAGAGGTAGTAGAGCCCGGTGCGATCAGCCACCAGGAGATTGAATCCGTTGTACTCCTGCGCCGTGGGCTGCAGCGAATCGACGTATTGCGCGGCCGATACGTTGCTCTCGAGATAGTCGGAAACGAGATGACCGCGGGAAGGTGCATCTTCCCGGTAGCTTTTGGCACGGCGGTAGTTGGTCAGGGCGGCCCAGCGGCCTTGTCGCGTGATGCCCAGCCAAGTGCCGCCCGCTCGGAGATCGCGGCCCCCCGCGATGTGGGAAGCATGCGGCCAGAACGAGAGCGGCGCGGCCGGTCGACCGTAGGATTCATCGCGATTCGCAGCGATGATCAGCGGATATCGAGGGTGATGTCCCAGGGCAAAAAGTATCAGGCACACGGTTCAGGTTCAGGCGTTGAGGGGCAGTTTGTAGGGAAGATCCATCAACTGCAAGCGAGGGCCGTCGGCGGCGCCCAAGCGAAGCTCGGCATTATGCGCGAGATCCACATGCAAGCAGGCGAGCACATCGTATCCGCCGCCGGGTGCCGGTGCGTGTGCTGCGACCGAGCCCACCACTTGCGGTGGGGATGAAGCGGTCGCGCAGACATCCTGGGCAAGCAGGGGAGAGGTTTCGTCGTCGACGTGGGCAAGAAACATGCGCCGCTTGATTTCACCCCGGTATTGCGCCCGGGCGACGATCTCCTGACCCGGGTAGCACCCCTTGGTGAAGCTTATGCCACCGATGAGTTCCAGGTTGAGCATCTGCGGCACGTACTTGTCCTGCGTCTCACGCTCAATGTCGGCGATACCGTTGCGGACTGCGAGCCAGCGCCAGGGCGTCAGGTCGGTGATGATTGCTGCGCGCCCGGTCCGCTCCCAATCCGAGATGGCAGCGTCGACATCGGAATACACCAACTCATAGCGGCCGCCAGGCAAGCAAAGCACCTGATCGGGGCCCGCCCGGCGGGCCGGCCGGGTGAGGCTGTAATCGCCTGTGGGAATGTCGATGCCGCAGTCGTTGAGGATGCTCGCCGCTTGCGGACCGCCGATACCGAACCGAACGTACTGGTCGGAGACATCCGCCACCTTGAGTTTTGACCGAAGCACGAACATGGATAGACGCTTGATCACTGAGGTCGCGATCGACCCGGGCAACTGGGCGAGGAATCCCTCTTCAATGCGCCACAGCAACAAGGTCGCCAGCATGCGGCCCTTGGGCGTGTTGTACGCGGCAAGCTGGCAATGTCGATCGGTCAGAGCCTTGATATCGTTGCTCAACTGGCCGTGCAGGAACGCTTCGGCATCGACGCCCGTGAATGAACACAAGGCGTAGTCCGACAGATCGCACTGGAAAGCCCCGCTCCTTGCCTGATCCAGCGCGGCCGACTGTTCGGGGGCGGGTCGCTGAACGTCGGCTGCCCCATCCCGTGCGCGGCTCAGAAAATTGGCCCATCGATCGTTCATCCGTATATCCCGTGCGGTCATGTGCTGAAACGAGTGTTGCTGGCAGGCGGGCGATAGAACGCCCACTATCGAAAATTATACTCCGCGTAGCGTAGCCCAAAGGTCATAGTCCGTCGGCAAGTCTATACCCAGTCGGTGCGCGACGGATATGCTGAGTCAATAGTTTCTACGGTGAGGAGGCATCCGGCCAGCACCGGATCGCGAGCTACCCGTGTCCGTGTCCCCCTTGCATCTGGCAATCAAGCCGGCGTCCTTCGTCTGGACGCTCGAGTCCGTTAGCAGCGACCTTCGCCTGCCTTTCTCGTGCGGCTTGCTCAAGCGTCGATATCCCCCGCCGTACGACTCCTTGTCCATGAAGGTTGCCATCCAGGCGCTCGGGGCGGAAGTCGAACTCGTCCGGGGCAGCTTGCAGGAACTCGAATCCGGGGCCGGTTCTTGGTTTGCATTGATTGACGATTCGGCTCGCGAATCGCCCTCGAAGACGAGCGGACTGCCGGCTGCAGAGGTCGGAGCCGAATCGCGCGAGTGCCGTGTGGCGCGCATCTGCGCCGCGGATAGCGAAGGCGTGACCATGCTGCACGACGGATGCTCGACCGAAGCACGGTTGTCGACAGGAGAGTTCACTCGGCTCTATCGCGGCGTCGCGTTGCGGGCACGGCAGGCCGAGCGTGCGGATCCCGTAGATATCGACGCGGACATGCCTTCGGCCAAGTTCGGATTTCGCTGGTTCGCGCGCGAGATGCTGCGGTATCGCAAGGTCTGGCGCGATGTGCTGCTCGCATCGCTCGCCATCCAACTGCTTGCCTTGCTGGTGCCCCTGCTCACGCAAACGGTGATCGACAAGGTCATCACGCATCGGACATCGAGCACGCTGGTCGTCGTGAGTGCCGCCCTAGTGCTGATTGCGGCGTTCTCGGCCGTCTTGTCGTGGATCAGGCAATACTACGTTCTGCATGCCGGCACACGAATCGACGCCGTCCTGGGCGCCGAGGTGTTCGAACACCTGTTGCGCCTGCCTGCCCGATACTTCGAGCGCCGATCCACCGGGGTGCTCGTCGCGCGCCTGCAAGGCATCGAAACCATACGCGAGTTCTTGGCCGGTGCATCGATCACGCTTGTTCTCGATCTGCCGTTCATGGCGGTCTTCGTTGCCGTAATGCTGTACTACAGCCCACTGCTCACGGCGATCGCGCTCGGCGTATTGGCTTTGCTGATCGTCGTGAGCCTGGCGGTCACGCCTCTGCTGAGGCGACGCATCGACCAGCAGTTCCTCGCCGGTGCGAGACATCAGGCGTTCGTGACCGAGCGTTTGGCTGCCATCGAAACGGTGAAGTCCCTGCAACTCGAGCCCGTGCTCAGTCGTCGTTTCGACGCATTGTTCTCCGCGGCCTTGGCCGCGGGATTCCGCACTCGCCAAGTGGCGAACAGCTTGAATGTGAGCGTGCAGTTTCTGGAGCAGATTCTCGCGCTGTCGATCCTGTGCGCAGGCGCCTGGCTCGTCGTCGATGGCGCGGGATTCACGGTGGGGGCGCTCATCGCCTTCCAGATGTTCGCGGCTCGTCTGACCGCACCCGTGCTGAGAATCGCCGGCCTATGGCAGGAGTTCCAGCAGGTGCACATCGCTGTGCGTCGCCTGGCCGACATCATGGATGTGCCCAAGGAGCCTTGGCGCGCGCATCCTGTCCGAGCTTCGAGCGGCGAGGGCAGGCTGCGATGCGTCGGCCTGGGGTTTCGGTATGGCGACGGACCGTGGATCGTAAGGAATCTGTCCTTCGAGATTCATCCGGGCCAGTGCACTGCCTTGATCGGCGGATCGGGTACGGGCAAAAGTACGCTCGCGCGGTTGCTGCAAGGGTTCTATCTGCCGTTGGAAGGCACGATCGAGATCGACGGCATCGATATCACCCACATGGCTGCCAATGAGTTGCGAAGCCACTTCGGCGTGGTCCCCCAAGAGACACGCCTGTTCGCGGGATCCCTCCTCGACAACCTGATGGAGGCGGAGCCGTCGGCCAGCTTCGACGATGTCGTACGAGCATGCGAGTTCGCGCACCTGCACGAGGTCATCGAAGCCATGCCGGAAGGGTATCTCACGCGGATCGGCGAGAACGGCGCGGGACTCTCGGGCGGACAGAAGCAGCGGTTGGCAATCGCTCGCGCCTTGCTCAAGCGGCCCCGCATCCTCGTGTTCGACGAGGCCACCGCGAGCCTGGATCCGACACTTTCCGACGAAATGATCGAGACAGCCAATCAACTGCAGGGAGCGATCGCAGTGCTGTTCATAGGCCATCGTCTGCCGGAGCAGCTACGCTGCGCCAGCGTCATTCGGCTCGACATGCCAGGGGGGTGGCAATGAAGCGCGCAGACATCGCATCGTCGATGGCCGTTCCCGGCCGCCATGGCGGCGGCGCAGTCGCCCAAGACTTCGAGGCACGTGCAATGCTTGGCGACGCGCTGCCCGAGTCGCCCCGACCCCGCGCGGTGCTCTACACGTTATTGGCCCTTGTTCTCGCATCGGTGCTGGCCATTTTCTATGGCAGGATGGACGTGGTGGCGGTTGCTCCCGGAAAACTCGTGCCGATGTCCTTGCTCAAGGTGGTGCAGCCGGTCGATGCAGGGGTCATTCGAGAGATTCTGGTGCGGGAGGGGATCTCGGTGGCCGCGGGGCAGGTGATGTTCAGGATGGACGCGAGGCTCTCCGAAGCCGATGGGCGCATTCTCGACACCGAACTCGCATTGCGACGACTTCAGCTTCGAAGGATCGAAGCTGAGCTGGCGGGCGTCGCCTTCGAACGTCGGCGTGAGGATCCGTCGGCGCTCTTCGCGCAGGTGCATGCCCAGTACAGCGCGAGGCGGCGGGCTTTTCTGGATTCGCTGGAAGCCGAGCGGTCGACGCTCGCCAAGGCGGTGCAGGATCTGCGTGCAGCGGAAGAAGTCGAAAGCAAGCTGCGGCGCGTGGCGCCGATCTACCGAGAGCAGGAGCGCGCCTGGGATCAACTCGCTCGTGAAGGATTCGCAGGCAAGCTGCTCGCGCTCGAACGCAGCCGGACGCGAATCGAGAACGAGCAAGACCTTCATGCGCAATCAGCCGCGGTATCGGGTGCCAAGGCCGCCATTGCCGTCTCGGAGCGCAAGATCGCCCAGCTCGCATCGATTCATCAGCGCGAACTGAACAACGAAAAGCTCGAGGCTCTGGCGCAGCTCGAACGGCTGCAGGAGGACCTCGCCAAGCAGGCGCACCGAAACGAGCAGCTGGAACTGCGGGCGCCTGCTGCGGGGGTCGTCAAAGACCTTGCCACGCAAAGCCCCGGTACGGTCGTCGCACCCGGGAGCATCCTCGCCACGATCGTCCCCGGCGGAGAGCCTTTGGAGGCCGAAGTGTGGATCGAGAACCTCGATGTGGGGAAAATCCAGCCGGGTGCCAAGGCGAGGCTCAAGATCGTTGCGTACCCGTTTCAGCGTCACGGTACCTTCGAGGGTGTGGTGAGGCATGTCAGTGCGGACGCCACCGAGCGGCCAGAGCCGAGCCCGGGTAGGTCGGGCAGCGTGGGGCTGTACTATCGCGCGTTGATCCGGCTCGACCGCCAAGCCGCCGAAGCGCCGAGCACCTCGGCAAGGCTGGCTCCTGGGATGCAACTCGCGGCCGAGATGCACCTGGGGACGCGCTCTGTGCTCGAATATCTGCTATCGCCTTTGCGCAAGACACTGATCGAGGCGGGCCGGGAATCCTGAGCGATGCGCCCGCCATCTGGTGCTCTCGTATCGATTCGACATCCGCCCGGGCTAGTGCTGCATCGGGGCCCTTCGCGCATGCTTGCTGCGGCCTTGATCGTCGTCCACTGCGCAGCCCTGGGGGTCGCTGTGTTCGCCTTGCCCGGGCTTTATTGGGCGATGCTGGGCTGCTCCGCAATAGTGCTGCATGGGACATGGGTGACCGGAAGACACGCGCTGCTTTGGCATCCGCGCTCGATTGTTTTGCTGCGCTTCGATGGTGAAGACCAGTGTGTCCTCGAATGTCGCGACGGATCGTCTTTCACAGGTTGCGTTCATGGCCGCTCATACGTTGCGCGGTACTTGGTCCTCGTTCGGATAAAGTTTCGCGCTTGGCGGCCCTGCGCCGCTGTGCCCTTGTTGCCGGACAATCTGTCGACCGAGGAATTTCGACGCTTGCGGGTTCGTCTGCGCTGGTGCCGAGTGGGCGAAATAGGGGCAGCGGTGCCGGACACTTCGCTATAATCGGCGGCACCATGTTAGCTATCCTCGGTGGAAGCGGATTGACGCAACTGTCCGACCTCGAACAGGTCAGGCGGCAAGTCATACGCACGCCTTATGGCGAGCCTTCCGGAGCGTTGACGTTCGGGACGCTCAATGGCCGCGATGTGGTGTTCCTTGCCCGTCATGGCTACGGGCATACGATTCCTCCGCATGCGGTCAACTACCGGGCGAACATCTGGGCTCTCGCATCTCAAGGAGTTCGCGAGGTGGTCGCGATAGCGTCGGTCGGGGGCATCCGCGCGGATCTTCATCCTGGAACATTAGTCGTGCCCTCCCAGATCATCGACTACACGCATGGACGCAAGGCGACTTACTTTGATGGCTCCGACGACCTGGTGAAGCACGTCGACTTCACTTATCCGTATACGCCCGAGCTGCGCGAGAAGCTGTTGCGTGCTTGCGCCACGGCCAAGGAGGCGGTGATCGACGGAGGCGTCTATGCCGCGGTGCAGGGCCCTCGATTGGAAACGGCCGCCGAGATCCTGCGTCTGGAGCGAGACGGTTCGGACATGGTGGGGATGACCGCGATGCCAGAGGCCGGGTTGGCGCGCGAGGCGGGTCTTTCCTATGCCGCCTTGGTGGTGGTGGCAAACTGGGCCGCAGGCCGGGCGGACAGCAGATCGGGCATCGTCCTGGCCGACATCGCGGGGGTCTTGGAACAGGCGATGATTCGAGTGCGAAACGTATTGCAGCACATGGAGAGCGACGATGGCCGTGCGCCCGGTGCTTAGGATGGGCGACCCGCTGTTGCTGCAGCGGGCACAAGAGGTCGAAGCGTTCGGTACGCCCGAACTGGAGACGCTACTGACCGACATGGCCGATACCATGGCGGCGCTGGACGGCGCCGGGCTCGCCGCGCCCCAGATCGGCGTGTCTCTTCGGATAGTCATTTTCGGCGTCAAGCACAATGCGCGGTACCCGGATGCCGAGGAGGTGCCGTATACGGTGCTTGTGAATCCGCTGATCCGGCCTATCGGCAGGAAGACGGAGGATGGCTGGGAGGGATGCCTCAGCGTGCCGGGCATGCGCGGCCTGGTGCCGCGATACCGGCATATCAATTATCAAGGGTACGATCAGTTCGGTGGACGCATCGATCGGGATGTGTCGGATTTCCATGCGCGAGTGGTCCAGCACGAATGCGACCATCTTGACGGGATCCTCTATCCGCTGCGCATCAAGGATCTGCGTAACTTCGGCTACTCGGAAGTGCTTTTCCCTGGAGAAGATTTGGGGGACGAGTAGGGCGGAAGCTCGCGCACTCGGCGAACTAATCGACTTGCAAGGCCTGCATCAATTCGCTTTCGAGGCGAACCACGGCTCGAGAGTCGCGCAGGTTCGCGCCGGTGATCAGAAACGTGTCTTCGATCCGCTCGCCCAGCGTATTGATTTTGGCTGAATGCAGGCTGATGTCATGCGCGACCAGCACTCTGGCGATGCGGTAGAGCATGCCAGGTCGATCGCTCGACATCACCGAAAGCACCATGTACGTTCCGCGTTCATCGGGGTGAAGCTCGATCTCCGGGGTCATGGGGAAGTGCTTCACCCGTCTGCTCAGACGCCCCGCGCCGGGCGGCTCGAGCGGCGCCTGAAGCCGCAGGCGCTCGGTCAGATCATGCTCGACGTAGCTCATTACGTCACGGTAATTGGCTTCGCGTCCGTGCTGGTCCAGGATGAGGAAGCTGTCGAGAGCGTACCCGTGCCGAGTCGTGTGTATCTTCGCCTCGACGATACTGAATCCGGCGCCGCTGAAGAAATTGCAGATGCGCGCGAACAGCTCCTTCTGGTCGGGGGTATAGATCAACACTTGCAGCCCCTCGCCCATGGGGGCGAGCCGTGCCTTCACTATCGGTGAGGCGTTGTGCACGCGGTAGTTGAGCAGCCGTGCGTGCCAGGCTATTTCCTGCGTTTCGTGGCGCAGGAAATAAGATGTGTCGAGCTCTGCCCATAGTTTTTCGTGCGCTTGCGGAGGGACGGCGTAGAGACGAAGCAGCGTCAGAGCGTCGGCCTGGCGCTTCTGCAGGCTCGACAACGCCGACAGCTGCTCTCCAGCGAGCGCCTGGCGGGTTGCCCAGAACAGATCCTCGAGCAGCTTGGCCTTCCATGCATTCCATACTTTCGGGCTGGTGCCTCGGATGTCTGCGACGGTGAGCAGGTACAGCCCCACCAGATGGCGCTCGTCCGCAACGAGGCGGGCGAAGTTCGCAATGGTGACGGGATCGCTGATGTCCTGCTTTTGCGCTGTTGCAGACATGGTCAGGTGATGCCTGACTAGCCAGGCGACGAGCTCGATGTCTTCGGGGCAGAGTTGATGGTCACGGCAGAAACGGCGGGCATCTACCGCCCCAAGCACGGAGTGGTCTCCGCCGCGCCCCTTGGCGATATCGTGAAACAGACCGGCAAGGTAGAGGACTTCCACACGGTCGAAGTCGTTGATGAGGCGGCTGCAGAGAGGGTACTCGTGCGCGAGCTCCGGTACCGTGAAGCGCCGCAGGTTCCGAACCACCTTGAAGATGTGCTCGTCGACCGTGTAAACGTGATAGAGATCGTGCTGCATTTGGCCGACGATGCGACCGAAGGCCGGTATGTAGCGTCCCAGGATGCCGTATTCGGTCATGCGACGAAGTTCGCGAATCACCCGAGAGGGGTGACGCAATATGCTCATGAAGCGTGCGCGGTTGGAGGCATCCCTGCGGAATGCTGCATCGATGCGGGCGCCGGCGCGCCATAGAGCTCGCAGCGTGATCGCGCGCATGCCTTTCAGTTCGTGATGCTCCTGGAGCAGTTGGAAGCTCTCCAGGATGGCAGCCGGTTCCCGCTCGAACAAGTCTTCAGTGGTGGCTTCGAGCAATTCGTTTCTGATCACGAAACGCTCATTGATGGGCTGCGGCGCCTCGTCGCGAACCGGAAAGACCCGCGCTCCGACGTTCTGGTGCACGATGGCATTGAGCTGGCGTACTTCCGTGGCTGCGCGGTACAGCATCTGCATGAGGCGCTCGCTGGCGCGCTTGTGGGCTGTGTCGTCGAGTCCCAGATCGCGCGCAATCGCAGTCTGATAGTCGAACAGCATGCGATCTTCACGCCGGTTGGCGAGGTAGTGCAGGCGGATGCGCAGGTCGCTCAGGAATCTTTGCCGATGGGTGAGTCTGCTCGCTTCCCTCGGGGTGACCAGCGCACTGGCGACGAGTTCGCGCCAGGTCTTGCCAAGGCCGCTCGCTCGGGCGATCCACATGAGGTGATGCAAGTCTCGCAGTCCGCCCGAAAATTCTTTCAGGTTCGGTTCCAGGTTGGTGTCTTGAAAGCGCTCGTGCCGTTGCTTCTGTTCGAGCTGCTTCGCTTTGCAGAACAGCCGAGGATCGAGGGCGGCAAGGAATTCAGCGTAGAAGCGGCCGAAAAGCTTGGCGTCGCCCGCCAGCAGGCGGGCCTCCAGCAAGTTAGTTTGGACAGAGATGTCCTGAGCCGAAAGTTCGATGCACTGGCGCGAACTGCGCACCGCATGCCCCACTTCCAGGCCGATGTCCCAAAGCATGCCGATGAAGGACTCGATGGATCGCTGGTGCTCGGCGATGTCGTCCGTGTCCACCAGTATCAGAAGATCGATATCCGAACACGGAAAGAGCTCGCCGCGACCGTAGCCGCCTACGGCGATCAGCAGCGTCTGCCCCATGACGGGCAGTTCCGCCCAGGCACGGGCCAGAACGGCGTCCACCAGCCTGCTGTGTGCGCGCAGCAAGGCGGGTGGCGACTTGCGGGCAAAGAAGGCCTCGCGCAGCAATCGACGGCCGTCGCGAAGCTCTTGGCGCAGGGTGGCTGCCGAATTCCTCTCGGTTGGAAGGGAAGGCTGCGAGACGACGACGCTCATGAAGTTTCTCCGAGTTTCGCCGGCTGGCGATTCGAGAGGGAGATTAGCGGGGCGGCTCCGGTGGCGGCGGAGTTCCGGCGGAGACTGTAAGCACTTCGAATCCGGTCGGGGTCACCAGGATCGTGTGTTCCCACTGAGCGGAGAGGCTGTGATCCTTGGTGACGATGGTCCATCCGTCGGCCAGTGCGCGGATGTCCGCGCGGCCCGCATTGATCATGGGTTCTATGGTGAAGATCATGCCGGCTTCGAGACGCAGACCGGTCCGCGGCTTGCCGTAATGGACCACTTGCGGGTCTTCGTGGAACCGCTTGCCTATGCCGTGACCGCAGAATTCGCGCACGACCGAGAAGCCGTTACGCTCGGCATGGCTCTGGATGGCATGGCCGATGTCGCCGAGTTGGGCGCCCTCACGGACGGTGCGAATGCCGCGCCACATGCATTCGTACGTGAGTTCGCATAGCCGCCGAGCCTGGATCGTGGGCTCGCCCACGTAATACATTCGACTCGAATCGCCGTGGTAGCCTTGGTGAATCACCGTGACGTCGACATTCACGATATCACCGGGCTTGAGTTTCTTCTCGCCCGGCACGCCGTGACACACCACATGGTTTACGGACGTGCAGACCGACTTGGGGTAAGGGCGATACCCGGGAGGCGCATAATTGAGGGGGGCAGGGATGGTGCCTTGGACCCCTGTCATGTAGTCGTGACAGAGTCGGTCGATCTCGCTGGTCGTGATTCCAGCGCGGACATGGTCCCCGATGTAGTCGAGCACTTCGGAGGCAAGCCGACCGGCAACCCGCATCGTCTCGATCTCCGCCGCAGTTTTGATCGGAATGGCCATGGGAAAAGCGACTCGCTGAAAAACCGGGAAGGATAGTCGAACCGCAAGCGCTGGTCCAATGCGCGGGCCGAGATCGGGGCAGGGCTCGATTGTCTTGAGCCGAGCGGACCCAAGCTGCTATACTTTAAGGTTAATTCCGTCACAAATCAGTGCGGGATTAAATCGCACCCCGGCAATGCGACAGGGTGCCCGCGCATAGCGGGTTCTTGTGCCCGGGGGAGGCTAACCCTGATCAGGAGTTTCTAATGTCTACGACCATGCGTGAAATGCTGGAGGCCGGTGTCCATTTCGGCCACCAAACCCGTTTCTGGAATCCGAAGATGGCGCCATACATCTTCGGCAGTCGCAACAAGATTCACATCGTCAACCTCGAGAAAACGCTCGCACTCTACAACGACGCGCTCACCTATGTGCGCCAGTTGTCGGCTCGTCGGGGCACCGTGCTCTTCGTTGGAACGAAGCGCCAGGCCCGCGACACGATGCGCGAGGAGGCAGCGCGCTCGGGTTCGCCTTACGTCGATCACCGCTGGCTGGGCGGCATGCTGACCAACTACAAGACGGTTCGGCAATCGATCAAGCGTCTGAAGGACATGGAAGCGATGATCGAAGACAAGTCGATCGAGAAGCTCTCCAAGAAAGAGCAACTCCAGTTCCAGCGCGATCTCGAGAAACTCCACCGCAGCCTTGGTGGCATCAAGGAAATGACCGCGTTGCCCGACGCTATGTTCGTCATCGACGTCGGCTACCACAAGATCGCGATTACCGAGGCGGCCAAGCTGAACATTCCGGTCATCGCTGTGGTGGATACCAACCACAACCCCGATCGCATACAGTACGTAATTCCGGGCAACGATGACTCTTCTCGGGCTATCCGTTTGTACGCGCGCGGCGTGGCCGATGCCGTGCTCGAGGGGCGTAGTCTCGTCAATCGCGAACCTGCCAGCGATGAGTTCGTCGAGGTGGAAGGCGACGAAGAAGAAGCTCAGGCTCGCTAGCCGGTTCCCGGGGCCCGCGGGTTCAGGGCCAGTTTGACTTAGCGGAGTGGTAAGCACATGGCGGATATCACCGCATCGATGGTGAAGGAACTGCGGGAAGCCACCGGGCTCGGAATGATGGAGTGCAAGCGAGCACTGACCGAAGCCGATGGCGATCTCAAGAAGGCTGAAGAGATCCTCCGGATCAAGAGTGGAGCTAAGGCATCGAAGGTTGCCGGGCGCGTGGCCGCCGAAGGCGCCGTGACAGCACACGTGAGCGTCGACGGCAAGAATGGTGCACTGGTCGAGGTGAACTGCGAGACGGACTTCGTCGCCAAGGACGCGGGCTTTGTCGAGTTTGCTCGGGCAGTGGCGAAAATCGCGAGTGAGCAGTCGATCGGCGACGTGGACGCGCTGAGTCAAGCCAAGCTGGCAGGAGGGGAGACAGTCGAGGCTTCGCGTCAGGCACTGGTCTCAAAATTAGGCGAGAACATGACCTTGCGCCGCATCGCAAAAGTGCAGGCTCAGGGGCGACTTGCGTCCTACCTTCACGGTGCGCGCATCGGTGTGATCGTCGACTACAGCGGTGGCGACGACACGCTCGGGAAGGATTTGGCCATGCACATTGCGGCGTCCAAGCCCGTCGCGCTTTCGCGCGAGCAGGTTGCGGCAGATTTGATCGAGCGTGAGCGCACGATCGCGCGTGCCCGCGCTGAGGAAGACGGCAAGCCGGCCAACTTGATCGACAGAATCGTCGACGGCGCGGTGAACAAGTATTTGTCGGAAGTGACGTTGCTTGGCCAAGCATTCGTCAAGGATGACAAGCAAAGCGTCGAGAAGTTGTTGAAGGCTCGTGGGGCGACCGTGCACGCATTCCACGTCTTCGTGCTCGGCGAAGGAATCGAGAAGAAGAAGTCCGATTTCGTCGCGGAGGTGATGGCGGCAGCGGGCCAGGCGTGAGTTCCGACCCCTCTTCTCTGACCGGGGCGGTTCAGGCCGTCCCGGAATCTGGCACCGGCGCGGTGAATGCCGACGGTTCGATCCGCAGTCCAGCGTTTCGGCGAGTATTGGTCAAGCTCTCGGGCGAAGCGCTCATGGGCAACGATCCTTATGGCATCAATCGCGAAGTCATTGAGCGCATCGTCAATGAGGTTGCGGGCATTGTGCGCATGGGGGTTGAGACCGCCGTCGTCATCGGGGGTGGGAACATCTTTCGCGGAGTCGCCCCGGGGGCCGAAGGCATGGATCGTGCAACTGCCGACTACATGGGCATGCTTGCGACGGTCATGAATGCCTTGGCGCTTCAGGACGCAATGCGTCGAGTCGATCTTGCGAGCCGTGTGCAGTCGGCTCTGAATATCGAGCAGGTGGTCGAGCCGTATATACGCGGCAAGGCGATGCGCTATCTGGAAGAAGGCAAGGTCGTCATTTTCGCCGCAGGTACGGGCAACCCGTTTTTCACCACCGATACGGCTGCGGCCCTGCGCGGCATGGAAATGAACGTCGAGATCGTGCTCAAGGCAACCAAGGTCGACGGCGTTTACACCGACGACCCCAAGACTCATCCCGACGCCATGCGCTACAAGCGCTTGAGTTTCGACGAGGCGATCCACCGCAATCTGCGCGTCATGGACGCGACTGCGCTTACCCTTTGTCGGGATCAAAAGTTGCCGATCAACGTCTTCAGTATCTTCAAGCCCGGCGCGTTGCGGCGCGTAATCATGGGGGAAGATGAAGGAACCTTGGTTACCTGGAAGCCGGAGGTGCGTGATGAGCGTTGCTGAAGTATGCAAAGCTGCTCAGGACAAGATGCAAAAGAGTATCGAAGCCCTGAAGACCGATCTTGGTAAGGTTCGTACGGGGCGTGCGCATACGGGTATTTTGGATCACGTCGTGGTGGACTATTACGGGAATCCGACCCCCATTCCGCAAATCGGCAGCGTCAGCCTGCTCGACGCTCGCACGTTGGCAGTCACCCCGTGGGAAAAGAAGCTGTTGCCGACCGTGGAAAAGGCGATCCGTGATTCGGATCTCGGTCTGAATCCCTCCTCAGACGGGGAGCGCGTGCGGGTGCCGATGCCGCCGCTGACCGAGGAGCGGCGCCGCGACCTGATCAAGGTTGTGCGGCATGAGGCGGAGGACGCCCGTGTGGCGGTGAGAAACATCCGCCGTGACGCCAACAACCACCTCAAAGACATGCTGAAGAAGAAGGAAGTGGCCGAAGATCAGGAACGCAAGGGCCAGGACGACGTGCAGAAGTTAACCGATCGCCATATCGCGGAGATCGACAAAATACTGCAGCAGAAGGAAGCAGACTTACTTGCCGTTTGAGCCGCGGAGGGCGTTACAGTTGTTCACGAGTTCGACCTCAGCCATACCGGAGGTAGGTCCGGTGCCGCGCCATATTGCCATCATCATGGATGGCAACGGCCGCTGGGCCAGGAATCGACATCTGCCTCGCGTCGCGGGACATCGCAAAGGCGCAGAAGCAGTGCGTGCGACCGTGCGGGCCTGTGCCGAGCAGGGCGTCGAGTACCTCACACTGTTTGCGTTCTCGAGCGAGAACTGGCGTCGGCCGCCCGACGAAGTCTCCTTTCTCATGGACTTGTTCGTCAGCGCGCTCGAACAGGAAGTCGCCAAACTGCACGAGAACGGTATCCGTTTTCGCGTGATCGGGGCACTGGATCGCTTCGAACCCCGGATACAGGAACTCATCAAACATGCTGAGGCGCTCACGGGAGACAACGCTGGACTGACGCTCACCATCGCGGCGAACTATGGCGGGCGGTGGGATTTGATCCAGGCGTGCAAGCGATTGATCGCGGAACGACCGGATCTCGCGCAGACGTTCACCGAAGCCGACCTTTCGAGCCGTCTGGCCATGAATTACGCACCCGAGCCGGATCTCTTCATCCGAACCGGTGGAGAGCAGCGAGTCAGCAACTTCTTGCTGTGGCAACTGGCCTATACGGAACTCTATTTTACCGATACCCTTTGGCCGGATTTCGACGCCCCCGCGCTCGAGAAGGCCATCCATTCGTACCGCACGCGAGAGAGGCGTTTCGGTCGTACGAGCGAACAGCTCCAGGACGAATCGTCGCTGCGTCTTACTCCAGCCTCAGGTACCGGATAAGCGGCCAGAACGTGCTGATACCGCGCTTACTGACCGTACTTGTCGTCCTTCCATTGTTTCTGGCTGCGCTGTTCGGCTTGCCCCAATTGCTTTGGGGGGCGCTGCTGCTCGGCATCGTGTTTGTGGGATGCGTGGAGTGGGCGCGCCTGGCTTCCCTGTCCGGGGCGGCGCGGTTGCTATTCATCGGGACTGTCTTGGCCGCTTGCGTCGGCATTGCTGCGATGCAGAGCCCACCTGCAATTTGGGGCTTGCTGGTCCTTGCGCTGATCTTTTGGGTGGTCGTGGTGCCTGTCTGGCTCAGATGCTCTGTGCGTGTCTCCGGCATCGCGCTGGCGTTGGCGGGCGTGATCGTATTGAGTTCGGCCTGGTATTCGTTGTTCGAACTGCAGACCTCGGCGCCTCGTCTGCTTGTGCTGCTAGGCGTCGTCTGGATCGCCGATACCGCCGCGTATTTTGTCGGGAGACGATTCGGTCGGCACAAGCTCGCGCCCAGCATCAGTCCGGGGAAGACCTGGGAAGGCGTCGCGGGAGCGGTGGCCGGTGTGGCAGTGTATTATGCGTTGCTCTGGCTTGTGTGGTCGCCCGCTTTCTTGGCAGGCAGTCGGCTGCTCGATTTATTCATGGTGGTCGGCATGACTTTGCTAAGCATCGAAGGCGATCTGTTCGAATCCTGGATCAAGCGTAAAGCCGGCGTGAAGGACAGCGGTTCGATCCTGCCAGGCCACGGGGGCGTACTGGATCGAATCGACGGCTTGGTTGCCGCGGTGCCCTTTGCCGCTCTGGCAACCTACGTGGGACGGGGTTGATCTCAATGCTGATGCGTGGGGTGACGCTACTTGGCTCGACCGGCAGCATCGGGACGAGCACGCTCGCGGTCATAGAGAGACAGCCGGAGCGGTTTCGGGTCGTTGCTCTGACCGCGCATTCCAAAGCCGAGGTTCTGATCGCCCAGTGTCTGCGGCATCGGCCCGAGTTTGCCGTCTTGTCGAAGGCGGCCGATGCCCAGAGGGTGCAGGATGCGCTGCGGCGGGCGGGATCGGACTGCACGGTGCTTCATGGCGAGCAGGGCCTCGAGCAGGTCGCGACGCTCCCGCAGGCGGATACGGTCGTCGCAGCGATCGTCGGTGCAGCCGGCCTCAAGTCCACCTTGGCTTCGGTGCGGGCGGGCAAGCGCGTGTTGCTTGCGAACAAAGAAGCGCTCGTGATGGCCGGCGGCGTGTTCATGTCCGCTGTTCGCGAGCATGGCGCGACCCTGCTCCCCATAGACAGTGAGCACAATGCAATCTTGCAAGCTCTGCCGAGCGACTTCGTCGGCGATCTCGATGCTGTCGGTGTACGTCGCATCGTGCTCACCGCCTCGGGCGGGCCGTTTCGGCTGATGCGGGCCGATCAACTCGAGCGTGTGACGGCCGATGAAGCGTGCGCGCATCCGAACTGGGTCATGGGCCGTAAGATTTCGGTCGATTCAGCAACGATGATGAACAAAGGCCTCGAGGTGATCGAGGCTCATTGGCTGTTCGGCGCTCCGAGAGACCGAATAGCGGTGGTGATCCATCCCCAAAGCATCATTCACTCCATGGTCGAATATCGGGACGGGTCGACCTTGGCACAGCTCGGTCAGCCCGACATGCGCACGCCGATTGCGTATGCGCTTGCCTACCCGGAGCGAATCGAATCGGGTGTTCAGCCTCTGGATCTCACCCGGGTTGGGCGGCTGGATTTTTCCCCCCCCGACTTGGAGCGCTTCATGTGTCTGCGACTGGCCTACGAGGCACTCGATCAGGGAGGCACGGCATCGGCGGTATTGAATGCCGCCAACGAAGTGGCCGTGAGTGGTTTTCTCGCCGGCGAACTTCGCTTCCCTCGTATCGGGGAGCTGATCGAGGATGTGATGGCCGAGGTACCCATGGCGCCCGCGGATTCGATTGAGGCGGTGCTGAGCGCGGATCGAATGGCTCGGCAGTGCGCGCAGGACTGGATAGATCGGCGCCGCGTCGGAGGTGATGCCATCGTCGCCGCGCGCGTATCCGGCAGCGCTTAGGAGGTCCCCATGACCGTCTTGATGACCGCTATCGCCTTCGTCGTAGCACTCGGATCGCTGATCCTATTCCACGAACTGGGGCATTATCTCGTCGCGCGCGCACTCGGAGTCAAGGTGCTGCGCTTCTCGATCGGATTCGGAAAGCCGCTACTGCGCAGGGTGTACGGCAAAGACAAGACCGAGTGGGTCATTGCCGCATTTCCGCTGGGCGGATACGTCAAGATGGTGGATGAGCGCGAGGGAAACGTGCCGCCACAGGACGTGTCCCGAGCTTTCAACCGGCAGTCCGTGTATCGTCGCTTCGCCATTGTGGTCGCAGGGCCCGTAGCCAATTTCCTGCTCGCCATCGCGATTTACTGGGCGCTGTTCGTCTCTGGGATGCCGGGTTTGCGTCCTATCGTGGATGCTCCTCCTGCGGCGACGGCAGCCCACGCAGCCGGCTTCCGGGCGGGCGATACGGTTCTCAAGATCGGCGGAGAGCCTGCGCCGACGTGGCAGGATGCACGCTGGCTTTTGCTCAAGCATGCCGTTGCTCGCGCCACGGTCCGGATCGAGGTCAGCGACGAGCGCGGCTATATCGATGTGCGGGTGCTGGATTTCTCCGGACTGACGACCGAGGATCTCGACGGGGATTTTCTCAGTGCCGTAGGGCTCCGACGCTTGAGCCCGCCCTTGGCACCGGTGATTGGCCATGTCGTGCCTGGAGGTCCCGCGGAGCGTGCGGGCTTGCGTGAAGGGGATCGCATCATCGCGATCGACGACCTGTCGATTCAGCAGTGGCAGGATCTCGTTGCCGAGGTCAGAGATCGTCCAGGATCGAAAATTGAGATCACGCTGGAGCGCTCCGGTGCGCGGAGCGAAATCGTCGTCGATACCGATTCTATTCTGGAGGCAGGCACGCCGATCGGTAGGATCGGAGCCGCTCCGCTGGTCGACCCAGAAGCGATGCGCTCGGTCATTACGGAAGTGCGCTATGGCGTCGCAGAAAGCTTTGCCAAGGCAATCGGCAAGACCTGGGAAACTTCCATATTCAGCTTGGAGATGCTGTGGAAGATGCTGACCGGGCACATCTCCCTGAAGAACTTGTCGGGACCGATCACCATTGCAGACTACGCAGGGCAGTCTGCACAGGTGGGGTGGATCGCTTATCTGAGTTTCGTCGCACTCATCAGCATCAGCCTCGGGGTGCTAAATCTTCTACCGGTGCCTTTATTGGACGGCGGGCATTTGATGTATTATATCGTCGAAATTCTGAAGGGTAAGCCCGTCTCCGAGCGGGCTATGCAGATCGGCCAGCATATCGGGATGGCCGTGCTCTTCACCCTGATGCTCCTCGCCCTCTACAACGACGTAAACCGGCTGATCAGCAACTGAAACGAAGAATGCAATTCTCACGGCTGCTGTTGGTTAGCGCGTTGCTTCTCGGCTCCGGCCGGTCGCTCGCCATGGAACCGTTTGTCATCAAAGACATTCGCGTCGAAGGAATCCAGCGAACCGAGGCTGGCACCGTGTTCAGCTATCTTCCTATCAAAGTGGGAGAGACGCTTACGGACGAAAAGGCCGCTGAGGCAATCCGCGCGCTCTACGCGACGGGTTTCTTTCGCGATGTCACCCTGGAGGCGGATGGGGGTGTGCTGATCGTGAGCGTGCTGGAACGCCCAAGCGTGGCTCAGCTCGATTTTGTCGGCGTGAAGGAATTCGAGCCCGAGCAGCTCAAGAGCGGTCTCAAGCAGGTGGGCCTTGCCGAGGGCAGAATTTTCGACCGCTCGCTTTTGGAACGCGCGGAACAGGAGTTGAAGCGTCAGTATGTGAGTCGCGGAAAATATTCCGCGACCGTCACAACGACGGTGACGCCGTTGGAGCGCAACCGAGTCGCGGTCAGCTTCAACGTGGTGGAAGGCGAGGTTGCGAAGATACGCCAGATCAGCATCATCGGCGCGAAAGCCTTCCGAGAGAAAGATCTGGTGGATCTTTTCGTTCTGCGCACCCCTGGACTGATGACCTGGTTTTCCAAGCACGATCAGTATTCCAGACAGAAACTGCAGGCCGATCTGGAAACGCTGCGCTCGTTCTACCTTAATCGCGGTTATCTCGAGTTCAACGTCGATTCGACGCAGGTGTCCATTACGCCCGACAAGAAAGACGTCTACATCACCATCGGCGTGACCGAAGGGGAGAAGTACACGGTATCGGACGTTCGCCTGGCCGGGGAGATGCTGGTTCCCGAAGCCGAACTGCGCAAGCTCGTAAAGATCAAGCCCGGCGATGTGTTTTCGCGTGAAGTGCTCACGGAATCGACCAAGGCAATCTCGGATCGTCTGGGCAACGACGGCTACGCGTTCGCGAACGTCAACGCTGCGCCCGAAATTGACCGAGACAAGCGTCAGGTCGCCTTCACCTTCTTCGTCGACCCAGGGCGCCGCGTCTATGTACGCCGGATCAACATCGCGGGCAACACGAAGACCCGCGACGAGGTGATTCGGCGCGAGTTACGACAGATTGAAGGCGGGTGGTACTCGGCAGACAAGGTCAACAACTCGCGCAGTCGGATCGACCGCTTGGGATATTTCACTGAAGTCAACGTAGAGACGCCCAGCGTCCCGGGGACTAGCGATCAGATCGACGTCAACATCAGTATCGTCGAGAAGCCTACGGGCAATCTCTTGCTGGGCGCAGGCTTCTCCAGCAGCGAAGGTCTCATCCTTTCCGGTGGCGTCACCCAAAGCAACGTGTTCGGATCGGGCAATCACCTCGGTCTGCAGTTGAACACCAGCAAGCTAAACACGGTCTATGGGCTTTCGCTTACAGAGCCGTATTACACCGTCGACGGCATCAGTCGCGGATTCGATGTCTACAAGCGAGATCTGGATCCTACCTCCATAGATTCCGGACAGTTCCGTACCTCCACGCTGGGCGGACAGATCCGGTTCGGGGTGCCTGTCAGCGAGCGCGACACCATCAATTATGGTCTTGGAGTGGAGCGGACGGAGGTCGCGACTTTCGCGGACAGCCCGCAGCGGTTCATCGACTTCGTCAATACTTTCGGCACCACCAATACAGCCATCCTCGGTACCATTGGCTGGGCTCGAGACGATCGCGACAGCGTGATCTATCCTACCCGAGGACGCTTCCAGCGACTCAATCTGGAGTCGGCCCTGCCGGGCGGCGATCTGCAATACTACAAGCTGACTTACCAGCATCAATGGTATGTCCCGTTGTCGCAGCATTACACGCTGATGCTCAACGGTGAGGTCGGCGTCGGCGATGGCTTGAACGACAAGCCCCTGCCGTTCTTCAAGAACTACTATGCGGGCGGCGTCAGTTCGGTGCGGGGATACAAGCCCAACTCGCTAGGCCCTCGCGATACCAACGACGATCCCCTTGGCGGCAGCAAGCGAGTGGTGGCGAATGCGGAATTTCTGTTCCCGTTTCCGGGGCTGCCGAACGAGCGCTCGGTGCGCATGAGTGCATTCGTGGATTCAGGCATGATCAGCGACAAGTTCGAGGGATCTGCGTTCCGCAGCTCGGTTGGGATCGGCGTGCTCTGGATGTCCCCCCTTGGCCCGCTGAAGATCAGCGCTGCCCAGGCTTTGGGCGACAAGCCGGGGGATCGCAAAGAAGTGTTCCAATTCACCTTTGGCACCGCATTCTGAAATTACGCAGGGACTGCGAGGAGAAACACCTTGAATGCCGCCCGTTTGCTACTTCTATGCACGAGTTTGTTGCTTCTTCCCGCTGGCGCGTCAGCCGCCGAGTTGAAGATCGGGTTCCTCGATGCCGAGCGCATCAATCGGGAGTCAGCGCCAGCCGTTCGTGCCAGCAAGGAGCTCGAGCGCGAGTTCGCGCCCCGGATCCAGGAATTGCAGCGACAGGAAAAGCAGCTCAAGGATACGCAGGCGGCTCTTGAGAAGGATGGCATGACTCTGAGCGAGACCGAACGTGGCCGTCGGGAGCAGGAGCTTGCTCGATTGAGTCGCGAGTTCCAGCGTGCACAGCGCGAATATCGCGAGGACCTGAATCAACGTCGCAATGAGAAGCTCGCCGATCTTTTTCAGCGCGCCAACCGCGTGATTCAGCAAATCGCCGAAGCCGAGAAATTCGATCTGATTCTCCAGGAGGCCGTTTATCGCAGCCCCAGGATCGATATTACGGACAAGGTATTGAAGGCCTTGGGCGACAAGTAGGGCGCATGCGCGGTGTCTCTCGCTGCAGTCGCTGCACCTGGGCCGAAAGGCTATTGAATGCGCCCGGCCGTTCGGTCCTTTAGTCTTGGTGAGTTGGTCGATCTTCTGGGCGGTGAGTTGCACGGTGATCGTCAGCGCCTCGTTCACCAGGTGGCTCCGCTCGATTCAGCGGGTCCCGAACACATTGCCTTTCTGGGCCGAGACGCGTACCGCAGTGCGCTCGAGCAGTCTCGTGCCGGTGCGATCATCGTGCATGCGAACTTGCCCGGCTCTGGCCGCGCACTCATCGTTTCGCCGAATCCTTACGCCTATTTCGTCCGCGTTGCAGGACTGTTGAATCCCGAGCCGCCGGTCCTGGGCTCGGTGCATCCGTCGGCTGCGGTGGATCCGGCCGCTTTCGTTTCAGCCTCCGCCGAGGTCGGCCCTTTCGTGACGATCGGTAAGGGCGCGCGTATAGGGGAGCGAGTGCGCTTGGGCCCAGGGTGCAGCATCGGCGACTTCGCTGAGGTTGGCGACGATTCCTGTCTTCACGGCAACGTGACGATCTATGCCCACTGCATTATCGGGTTGCGTGCCAGCATCAACGCCGGCGCTGTCGTGGGTTCGGATGGATTCGGTGGCGCCTTCGATCAAGGGCGATGGCTCAAAATGCCTCACATCGGGCGTGTTGTCGTTGGCGACGACGTGGAGATCGGAGCCAACACGACCATTGATCGAGGCGCCATGGCGGACACAGTGCTCAGCGATGGTGTCAAGCTGGACAATCAGATCCAGGTAGCCCATAACGTCCAGATCGGTGCTCACACCACGATCGCGGGCTGCGCGGGGATCGCCGGAAGCGCCAGAATCGGTGCCTACTGCGTCATCGGTGGGGGGGCCATCGTGCTTGGGCATTTAAGTCTGGCTGACAGAGTGACCGTCTCAGCAGGCACCGTGGTGACGCGCTCGCTCGATCGCCCGGGGCGTTATAGCGGGATCTATCCCACCAGCGAGCATCGCGTTTGGTTGAAGAGCGCAGTCGGCGTGCGAAAGCTCGGCGAAGGCGAAGGTCAGGGGAGAGGGCGTTCCGAGAAACGCGCAGATAAAGCTGAATAAAATGACGACAATGCAAATCGATGAGATTCTCAAGTACCTGCCGCACCGATATCCGTTCCTCCTGATCGACCGGGTGATGTCATTGGATCCTGGCGAACGCATCGTTGCGCTGAAGAACGTGACGATCAACGAGCCCTTCTTCGTTGGGCACTTTCCGTATCATCCCGTCATGCCAGGGGTGCTGATCGTCGAGGCCATGGCGCAGGCAGCCGCGATTCTCACCTTCCATACCCGCAATCACTTGCCGGACGACAAGTCGATTTATTATTTTGTAGGCATCGATGGGGCGCGCTTCAAGCGTCCGGTGGTGCCCGGTGATCAGCTCGAACTGCATGTGAGCATCGTGCGTGAATCGCGGGGGCTATGGAAGTTTCGGGGCGAGGCGCGCGTGGATGCGCAGCTGGCCGCCGAAGCCGAATTGTTGTGCACTCTGCGTCCGCTTTGACATACCTCGAACAAGTTCTCGGCGAATCCAGATGATCCATCCGACGGCAATCGTGCATCCTGGTGCGCGCATAGGTCCCAATGTATCGATTGGTGCCTATAGCGTGGTGGACGAGCACGTGGAAATCGCGGCAGGGACGCAGATCGGCCACCATTGCGTGGTGACCGGCCATACCCGAATCGGCCGGGACAACAGGATTCTGCACTTTGCATCCCTTGGGGAAGTCCCGCAGGACAAGAAGTACCGGGGCGAACCGACCCGTTTGGAGATCGGCGACGCAAACACGATACGCGAGTTTTGCACGTTCAACTGCGGCACGGCGCAGGACGTCGGTGTGACCCGGCTCGGCAGCCATAATTGGATCATGGCCTACGTCCACCTCGCCCATGACTGCCAGGTGGGGGACCACACGATCTTCGCGAACAACGCTCAGCTCGCCGGTCACGTTCACGTCGGCGATTACGCAATCCTGGGCGGCTTTACCACGGTGCATCAGTTTTGTCGCATCGGTGCACACGCCATCACCGGATTGAGCAGCGTCATCGTCCACGATGTCCCGCCCTACGTGACGGTAGGCGGCAATCCGGCCGCTGCGCATGGCATCAACTCCGAAGGGCTGCGGCGCAGGGGATTCTCCGCGCCTGCAATCGACGGACTGCGGCGGGCGTACAAGACCTTGTATCGTTCAAGCCTGACTCTCGAGGAGGCGAAAGTCGCGCTGGCAGCCCAGGTAGCGGCGCTGCCGGAAGTCAGCCTTCTGGTCGATTTCCTGGCGGCATCCACACGGGGAATCGTGCGCTGAAATGGCGGCCGGCTCGCAGCCGCGCACGGTCGCGATCGTGGCCGGTGAGCCCTCGGGAGATCTGCTCGGCTCCTTGTTGGTCGCCGCTGTTCGGCGACGTGACAGCGACGTTCGTTTCGTTGGCGTGGCGGGGCCGAGAATGGAGGCGGCGGGCGTCGAGGCCCTCTATTCCACAGATCGACTCGCCGTTCGCGGCTACGTCGAAGTCATGCGGCATTACTTCGATATCGTGGGGATTCGGCGGGAGTTGCGGTCACGCTGGCTGGCACATCCCCCTGATCTGTTCATAGGCGTCGACGCGCCTGATTTCAACTTCGATCTAGAGCGCGATTTGCGCCGCGCGGGCGTGAAGACAGTTCACTTCGTGAGTCCGTCGATCTGGGCATGGCGGCCGGAACGGATGGCCAAGATTCGCGAGGCAGTCTCGCACATGATCGCGCTCTTTCCCTTCGAAGCGCCGCTCTACGAGGCGGCAGGGGTGCCGGTCACTTACGTCGGCCATCCCTTGGCCGACATGCTGCCGCAGCATCCGGACCGAATGCTGGCGCGGGAGCAACTGCGGCTTCCCGCTGACCGGACCATCATCGCCTTGCTGCCCGGGTCGCGCGAATCGGAACTCAAGCAACTGGCCGATCTGTACGTCGCGACTGCGCTCGGAATTGCAGAGCGCAGACCCGACGTCCTTTTCCTGGTGCCTTTGGTGAATCGAGTCACGAGGCTGTTGTTCGAAGAGGCGATGGCTCGTACTCAGATGGCCATGCCGAACATGCACTTGCTGTTCGGCCATTCGCACGAAGCCATGATGGCTGCGAATGCGGCTTTGGTCGCCTCGGGCACCGCGACGCTCGAGGCTGCACTGCTCGGCTGCCCCATGGTGATCACTTATCGGATGCCCGCGCTCAGTTGGCGCATCATGTGGCCGAAGCGTCGTCTGCCGTATGTCGGCTTACCCAACATTCTTGCAGGGGAGTTCGTGGTTCCGGAACTGCTTCAGGACCAGGCCACGCCCGCGAATCTCTCCCAGGCATTGCTCAATCTCGTGGCGGATTCCCTGGTGCAACGGCGGATGGAATCGCGCTTTGCAAAGATGCGGGTCGATTTGCGGCGAAACGCCGCCGACGGTGCCGCGCAGGTCGTTTTGCAATTGCTCTCGAGAAACCCGTGAAGACAAGTCGCGCGATCGTCTGTGGGGTCGATGAAGCGGGGCGAGGCCCGCTTGCGGGCCCGGTGTACGCGGCTGCGGTGATACTCGGAAGCAGGGCAGGGCTGGACGGATTGGCTGACTCGAAGGTGCTCAGCGCGGCGACGCGCGAGCGGCTGCGGGGCGAGATCGAGTCCAAGGCGATCGCGTGGGCCATTGCCAGCGCGACAGTCGAGGAGATCGACTCGCTGAACATCCTTCAAGCGACGCTCCTCGCGATGAAGCGTGCCGTCGAGCAGCTCGCCTGTGCGCCGGCGCGGGTATTGATCGACGGCCTGCATTGCCCCGTTTTGAACTACCCGACGCGCGCGATCGTCGGAGGGGACGTCTCGGTGGCCGAGATTTCGGCCGCCTCGATCCTGGCCAAGACGCAGCGAGACAGGCACATGGTGGAGCTCGATGCGCTTTATCCACAGTATGGCTTCGCGCGCAACAAGGGCTACTCGACCCGAGATCATGTCTTGGCTTTGCGCCAATACGGAGCGACACCTGTTCACCGACGCAGCTTCGCTCCCGTGCGCGACGTCGTATACTCGCTGTTCTGATCGAGTACGGTTTTACTTCAGGAAGCCCTCATGCGCGTTGCATTGCTCATCCACCTGCTCGGCTCCATCATCTGGATAGGCGGGATGTTTTTCGCCTACGTGGCCCTCCGTCCGGCGGCTGCCCGTCTGCTCGAGCCGCCCCAGCGTCTTCCCCTTTGGCGCGATACCCTGGGGCGTTTCTTCGTCTGGGTATGGATATCCATTGCGGCGATCTACGCCAGTGGATTTCACATGCTCGCAGCTGCCTACGGACTCAAGTCTTCGCCTCCCTACGTGCTCACGATGTTCGGTATCGCCACCGTGATGACCGTGATTTTCATGTACATCTATTTTTGGCCATTCAAGCACCTGGTTCGCCATGTAGAGAGCAGCAGTTGGAAAGAGGCAGGCGCTGCACTCAACAGCATCAGGCGCCTTGTGGCAGTGAATCTTCTGCTTGGGATCGCGACGGTGGTCGTTGCCGTCACAGGAGGCTTGCTCGCCTAGGTCATGCACCGCTCCCGGCACGGTTATTCAGCGTTCGAGTGAACGTCTGCACAGCCCGAGATACCAGGGATGTCGATGTTTGCCAGCCTGATCGGCTTAGTCTGGCGCTGCTGTTTCGCGGTTGCATTCGTTCGGGCTCATGAATCGTATCGTCTCGCGTTCCAATCCCCAGTTCAAGGCTTTGCGGCTGCTGTCGACCACAGCGAGGGAGCGGCGCCGTCAAGGACGAACGCTGATCGACGGACCTCATCTCGTCTCGAGCTACCTCGATCATGGGTGTTCGCCGATACTCGCGGCCGTCAGTGACGATGCCCTGGCGAGACCCGAGATCGCGGCTTTGCTCGATCGGCTGGGGCCTTGCGAGATCGTCTGTTTCGCAGCACCCCTGTTCTCGGCGATTGCTCCTGTGGATACGCCCGTTGGCATCCTGGCCGTCGTGGAGATTCCCTCGGTAAGCGACGATCGTCCACTCGGGGAGTTCGTCGTCATGCTCGACGGCATACAGGATCCGGGCAATGTCGGAACGATCATTCGCTCGGCGGCGGCGGCGGGGGCGACCGATGTTCTGCTTTCCGCCGGCTGCGCCGACGCTTGGGCGCCGCGCACGCTCAGAGCAGCCATGGGCGCGCATTTCGCATTGTCGGTGCGCTCTGGCGTGGATCTTGGTCGGGCGGCAGCCGCGTTCTCCGGAAAGGTCGTGGCTATGGTCGTCCACGGGGGCTTGCAGATGCACACGATCGATCTAAGTGGCCCGGTGGCTTTCGTGCTGGGCAGCGAAGGCGCCGGCCTGAGCCCAAGCCTCGAGCTGCAAGCCGATGTCCGGGCATCCATTCCCATGGCGCGCAGCGTCGAATCCCTCAGCGTGGGGGCGGCGGCGGCGGTGATCTTCTTCGAAAGGGTGCGGCAGTCGATCGTTGAAGGACCGCCTGCCCAATAGGGCGTAAGCACTACGAGTGGATGCGGCGGGGCGGATGCACTCTCAGTAGACGTGGCGCACGAGCCGCGTATCGTGCAGGATCGTCGCTGCGATTTCTTCGATCGACTTGCTCGTGGTATCGAGGTAGGGCACGCCCTCTTGCCGGAGCAATGCTTCAGCGGCACGCACCTCGAACTGACAATTCGTCAACGTCGAATAGCGGCTGCCGGGGCGACGCTCGTTGCGGACCAACTGAAGTCTTTCAGGCTGGATGGTCAGGCCGTAGAGCTTTCGACGCAATTGGTGCAGCTGAGGAGGCAGGGCGTTTCGGTTGAAATCCTCGGCCACCAAGGGGTAGTTGGCCGTACGGATTCCGTATTGAAGCGCCATGTAGAGGCAGGTGGGCGTCTTGCCCGAGCGAGACACGCCCACGAGCACGATATCTGCTTCGCCCAGATCACGCGTAGAGATCCCGTCGTCGTGACTGAGCGCGAAATTGACGGCTTCGATGCGGCGGTGGTACTCGCCCAGATCATCGGCACTGTGGGAGCGGCCGACGACGCGCGCCGAGCGAACCCCCAGCTCCTGTTCCAGGATGGTGATGAAAAAATGGAAGCAATCGACGACGAGCGCATTCGCGCCTACCAGCGCCTGTTCGATTTCCGAGTTCACCAGCGTGCAGAAGACCAACGAGCGCGTGCCATCGGCCTCGGCTGCTCGATTGATCTCCTCCACGAGGGCCTTGGCTTTGTCGATCGTATCGATGAAAGGCTTGGTAAGTTCGGTGAATCGCACGCCCTCGAACTGAGTAAGAAGACTGTGTCCCAGCATCTCACACGTGATGCCAGTTCGATCCGATACGAAAAACGCCGTGCGCTTGATGGCGTCGGGGCCAGGTTGCATAAGTGCTCGCGTCGGCAAGTCGAACGGGTAAAATATCCACTTTCTCCACCGCTTACAACCTCGACGGGACCGCATGGCTAAGGATTATCTGGCTTGGCTGCAAGACCTCCGCATGTCCGACATTGGGCGCGTGGGCGGCAAGAACGCGTCGCTTGGAGAAATGATCGGTGAACTGGAGCCGCTCGGCATCCGCGTCCCCGGTGGGTTCGCCACCACGGCGGAGGCCTTCAGAGACTTCCTTGCGTTCGAAGGCTTGGACAAGCGTATCGAGCGGGCCTTGCTCTCGCTCGACATCGAAGACGTCCAGGCTTTGGCGCGGAGCGGTGCCGAGATTCGCAGCTGGATCGAGGCGCAGCCCCTGCCGCCTGAACTCGAGCAGGTCATACGCGACGCCTACGCGCGCATGCAGGCCGGAATTGACGCGGATGTTTCGGTCGCGGTGCGCTCGTCGGCGACGGCCGAGGATCTGCCCGACGCAAGCTTCGCCGGACAGCAGGAGACCTTCCTGAATGTTCATGGGATCGACAATGTTCTTGCGTCGATCAGGAGCGTCTTTGCCTCGCTCTACAATGACCGCGCCATTGCCTATCGGGTGCACCACGGTTTCGTGCATGCGGAGGTCGCGCTTTCGGCGGGTATCCAACGCATGGTGCGCAGCGATCTTGCCGCTAGCGGCGTGGTCTTCACACTCGATACCGAATCCGGTTTCGATCAAGTCGTTTTCGTCACTGCCGCGTATGGCCTCGGGGAGGCCGTGGTGCAGGGCGCGGTCAATCCGGACGAGTTCTATGTCTACAAGCCCGGGCTGAGCGCCAAGCGGCCGGCAATTCTGCGCCGCTCGCTCGGCAGCAAGGCCGTGCGCATGATCTACGCGCAAAGCCGGCAACCCGGCCGTTCAGTGGCGACCGAAGCCGTTCCCGAGAACGAGCGGAGCCAGTTCTGCATTACCGATGCGGACGTCGAGCAACTCGGACGTTTCGCGATGACCATCGAGGCGCATTACGGTCGGCCCATGGATATCGAATGGGGCAAGGACGGCATCGACGGGCAGATCTACATCCTCCAGGCCCGTCCGGAGACGGTCAAAGCCCAGGCCGCGGTCGACTCGCTCAAGCGGTTTCGTTTGAAATCCCGCTCTGAAGTGCTCGTCACCGGGCGCGCGATCGGCCAAAAGGTGGGCAAAGGGCAGGTGCGGCTGGTACGCGATCCGCGAGAGATGGACCGCGTGCAAGAAGGGGATGTCCTGGTGACCGACATGACCGATCCCGACTGGGAACCGGTCATGAAGCGTGCCGCCGCCATCGTGACCAATCGAGGCGGCCGCACCTGTCATGCCGCAATCATCGCGCGCGAGTTGGGGATTCCCGCGGTGGTGGGCACGGGCGATGCCACGCGGGTTCTGTTCGAAGGCGATCCGGTGACGGTCTCGTGCGCCGAGGGCGATACGGGCAACGTCTACCGAGGGCTGCTGGAGATCGAGGAGATCGATCTATCCCTGAGCGCGATGCCCAAGTCGCCGGTCAAGATCGCCATGAACGTGGGCAATCCGGAGCTGGCTTTCGAGTTTCAGCGCCTGCCGAACGCGGGCGTCGGCTTGGCGCGTCTGGAGTTCATCATTGCGCGCATGATCGGCGTGCATCCGAAGGCGGTTCTGAATTACCCCAATCTGCCGGCCGACCTGAAGCGGGCAGTTGAAAAGCAGTGTGCAGGCTACCCGGACCCTGTGACTTTCTACGTGGAGAAGCTCGCCGAAGGCGTGTCCACGCTAGGCGCCGCGTTCTATCCGAAGCCCGTGATCGTCCGTCTCTCCGATTTCAAGTCGAACGAGTATTCCAGTCTGGTCGGCGGCAGCAAGTACGAACCGCACGAAGAAAACCCCATGCTCGGCTTTCGCGGCGCGGCGCGTTACATCGCCGAATCGTTCCGCGATTGCTTCGAACTCGAATGCCGGGCGCTGCGCAAGGTGCGCGACGAGATGGGATTGACGAACGTCGAGATCATGGTGCCGTTCGTGCGCACGCTCGAGGAAGCGCGCAAGGTCGTGGAGTTGCTGAAGGAGAACGGCCTGGAGCGCGGACGCAACGGCTTGCGCTTGATCATGATGTGCGAGATACCGTCCAATGCCGTCCTCGCCGATCAGTTCCTGGCCTACTTCGACGGTTTCTCGATCGGCTCGAACGACATGACACAATTGACCCTCGGTCTGGACCGGGATTCGGGCATCGTGGCAGGCGAATTCGATGAGCGTGATCCGGCGGTGAAGGCGATGCTGCATCTCGCCATCCAGGCCTGCCGTCGTGCGAACAAATATGTCGGTATTTGCGGTCAGGGGCCGTCCGATCATCCCGACCTGGCGTTGTGGCTGGTCGAAGAGGGCATCGAAAGTCTTTCGCTCAATCCGGATTCGGTGATCGAAACATGGCTCTATCTTGCGGGTAAAGGAACAGCTTGAAGAACGAGATTGCAGTGCCCAGTGCGCAGCCAGGGAACGGCGTTGTTGGCTGTATTCGATTGAGCTATCATCAGTTGGCAGGAAACGACCAATGACGCGATATATCTTTGTCACAGGTGGCGTGGTGTCCTCCCTGGGCAAAGGCATCGCCGCCGCCTCGCTCGGCGCGATCCTCGAGACCCGCGGGATCCGCGTCACGATGTTGAAGCTCGATCCGTACATCAACGTGGATCCGGGCACCATGAGTCCCTTTCAGCATGGCGAGGTTTTCGTCACCGAAGACGGTGCGGAGACGGATCTCGATCTGGGCCATTACGAGCGCTTCGTCGATCGACGCATGACCAAGCGCAACAACTTCACCACCGGCCAGATCTACGACAGCGTGATCCGCAAGGAGCGCCGCGGCGAGTATCTCGGCGGCACCGTGCAGGTCATCCCGCACATCACCGACGAGATCAAGAATTTCATCCGGCTAGGCGCGGGCGACGCAGAAGTGGCGATCGTCGAGATCGGGGGAACGGTGGGCGACATCGAGTCACTGCCTTTCCTGGAAGCGATTCGGCAGATGGGGATCGAACTGCCTCGGCAGCATGCCTGTTATATCCACCTCACGCTCGTTCCGTTCATCGGCTCGGCTGGCGAGATGAAGACCAAGCCGACGCAGCACTCGGTCAAGGAATTGCGCGGCATCGGCATCCAGCCCGATGTGCTGCTTTGTCGGGGCGACCGTCCGCTGCCGGACGATGAGCGGCGCAAGATCGCGCTGTTCACGAATGTCGGCGTCGAGGCGGTCATTTCGGCGGTCGACGTCGATTCCATCTACAAGATTCCGACGATGCTGCATGCTCAGCATCTCGACGACATCGTGTGTCGAGCGCTGGATCTCAATCCGCCGCCGGCCGATCTGCGGGTATGGGAAGGCTTGGTACACCGCCTGGAGCATCCGGATACCCGCGTCGACATCGCGTTGGTCGGCAAGTACGTCGATCTCACCGAATCGTACAAGTCGCTATCCGAATCCCTCGTTCACGCGGGTATTCACACCGGAGCCAAGCCGATCATCCATTACATCGATTCCGAGAACATCGAGCGGGACGGTGTGGGCTGTCTGACCGGCATGCACGCCATTCTCGTGCCGGGCGGCTTCGGCAAGCGCGGCGTGGAAGGCAAGATCGCCGCGATACGATACGCCCGCGAACATCGGATACCTTATCTGGGCATCTGCCTGGGCATGCAGCTTGCGATCATCGAGTATGCGCGCAACGTCGTCGGCCTCGCCGACGCTCACAGTACCGAATTCGATCCCCAGTCCAAGCATCCGGTGGTGGCGCTCATCACGGAGTGGCATACGCGAGACGGCCAGACCGAGCAGAGGTCGAGTCAATCGGATATGGGCGGCACCATGCGCTTGGGCGGCCAGGAATGCACGTTGGCCGAGGGCAGTCTGGTGCGTTCCATCTACAAGAAGGACATCATTGCGGAGCGCCACCGGCATCGGTACGAAGTGAACAACCGTTTCCGCGCCGCCATGGAACAGTACGGGATGCGCTTTTCGGCGGTGTCGGTCAAGGATGATCTGGCCGAGATGATCGAACTCCCGGCGCATCCCTGGTTCGTGGCTTGCCAGTTTCACCCGGAGTTCACCTCGACGCCGCGCAACGGGCATCCCTTGTTCAGCGCGTTCATTGCCGCCGCCGCCCGTCATGCGGCCGAGCCCGGCAACGAGGCGGGCGTCGGTTCCGCTGTTCGATCCAAGGTTGTTTCCTGAAATCCAGAGCGGTTCTTCCTGCGGACATGCGATGAAACTTTGCGACTTCGATGTTGGGTTGGAACGGCCGATCTTTTTGATCGCAGGGCCTTGCGTGATCGAATCGCGCGATCTGATCATGCGCACTGCCGAGCGCTTGAAGGCGATCTGCGCCCCGCTCGGCATGCCGTTCATCTTCAAGGCGTCGTTCGATAAGGCCAACAGAAGCTCCAGCGCGTCTTTTCGCGGATTGGGCATGGACGAAGGGCTCGCCATCCTCGGTGAGGTGCGTCGCGACTTGAACGTGCCGGTCTTGACCGATGTGCACGAGGCGGATCAAGTGGCGGCGGTGGCCGCTGTGGTGGATGTACTGCAAACGCCTGCGTTCCTGTGCCGGCAGACCGACTTCATCCGCGCGGTAGCCTCGGCCGGGCGGCCGGTCAATATCAAGAAGGGGCAGTTTCTTGCGCCCGGAGAGATGAAGAACGTCGTCGCCAAGGCAAAGCAGGCGAGCGGCACCGACAACGTCATGGTTTGCGAGCGCGGCTATGCGTTCGGCTACAACAACCTCGTCTCGGACATGCGGTCCCTCGCGATCATGAGGGAGACGCAATGCCCGGTCGTGTTCGATGCCACGCACTCGGTGCAGTTGCCCGGAGGGCAAGGCCATGCCAGCGGCGGTCAGCGAGAGTTCGTTCCCGTGCTCGCACGCGCGGCAGTGGCGGCCGGAATTTCCGGCTTGTTCATGGAAACTCATCCGGATCCGGCAAGCGCCCTGTCCGACGGACCGAATGCCTGGCCGCTCGATCTGATGGAGCCGCTGTTGCGAGTCCTCGTCGGTCTGGATAGGCTCGTCAAGTCTCAACCACTCGCCGAGCAGACGCTCGTCGAATGAACGCTCAACCATTAATTCGAGGGACGACAAGATGAGTGCGATTGTGGATGTGGTCGCGCGCGAGATCCTGGATTCGCGCGGTTTTCCGACGGTCGAGGCCGACGTTCTGCTCGAGTCCGGCGTGATGGGACGGGCAGCGGTGCCGTCGGGAGCCTCCACCGGCGAGCGCGAGGCCGTGGAACTGCGCGATGGGGACAGCGGACGATTCGGCGGCAAGGGCGTGCTGCGCGCGGTCGAAAACGTGAATACGGAGATTTGCGAGGCAATCATCGGGCTGGACGCCAGCGAGCAAAGCTTCATCGATCAGACCCTGATCGATCTCGACGACACCGAGAACAAGTCGCGCCTCGGGGCCAACGCCATACTGGCCGTCTCGCTCGCCGTCGCCAAAGCTGCTGCGGAAGAGTCCGGGTTGCCGCTTTACCGCTACATCGGCGGTGCCGGACGCATGGCGCTTCCCGTTCCCATGATGAACGTGATCAATGGCGGCGCACACGCCAACAACAGTCTGGATTTGCAGGAATTCATGCTGGTTCCGCTCGGCGTCGAAAGTTTCAGGGATGCGTTGCGCTGTGGTGCCGAGGTGTTCCAGGCTTTGAAGCGCATCCTCAATGGACGCGGGATGTCGACCACTGTCGGCGACGAGGGCGGCTTTGCGCCGAACCTGGAGAGCAACGAAGCGGCGCTGTCCCTCATCATGGAAGCCATCGAAGCTGCCGGCTACGAGCCGGGCAAGCAAGTAGCGATCGCGCTCGATTGCGCGGCGTCGGAGTTCTACGAAAACGGCGCTTATCGATTGGCCGCCGAAGACAAGAGTCTCGATTCCGAGCAGTTCGCCGAGTATCTGGCAGCCTTGGCCGATCGGTATCCCATCATCAGCATCGAAGACGGCATGGCCGAGGGTGATTGGGACGGCTGGAAGCTGCTCACCGAGCGTCTCGATGGTCGGGTGCAACTCGTGGGTGATGATGTTTTTTGCACCAACACCAAGATCATTCGAGAAGGCATCCGTCGCGGCATCGCCAATTCCGTGCTAATCAAGATCAACCAGATCGGCACGCTCACCGAGACCCTGGAAGCCATCGAAATGGCCAAGACGGCTGGCTATACGGCCGTGGTATCGCACCGCTCCGGAGAAACGGAAGATACGACGATCGCCGATATCGCCGTGGCGACCAACGCGCTTCAGATCAAGACGGGCTCCCTCTCGCGCTCGGATCGGCTGGCGAAGTACAACCAGCTGCTGCGGATCGAAGAGGATCTCGGCGACGCGGCGAGTTACGCGGGCCGTCGAGCCTTCTACCAGCTCGATTGGGATTAGGCGCAGCCCAAAATGACAGGCCGGCTCGTCGCCCTGCTGCTGATCGGCGTGATCGCCGCGCTCCAGTATGGGCTATGGCTCGGCAAAGGGAGTTGGATGCGGGTTTGGGAGATAGATCGCCAGATCCTGGCTCAACGCCAGACGAACGAGCAACTCATGGCTCGCAACGCTGCGCTGGATGCTGAAGTGCGTGACCTCAAGGAAGGGGTGGGCGCCATCGAGGAGCGTGCGCGAAGCGAGCTTGGCATGGTTCGCCACGACGAAATTTTCTTCCAGATCCTGGGATCTACGGCGTCCGCAGTCTCTGTACCGCCTGTGCCTGCAGCGCCCTGACGAACGACTTTTGAAATCTATGCCTGCTACGATCATCGACGGCAAAGCCGTCGCTCAGCGCGTCCTGCAGCAGCTTGCGACTCGAGTGCAAGCCCTCAAGGAACGCGGCATGGCGCCGCGTCTGGCTGTTGTCCGGGTAGGCGACGACTCGGCCTCGAAGGTCTACATCCGTGCAAAGATCCGTGCCTGCGAACAGGTCGGCATGTTGGGCGGAGAGTTCGAGTTGCCGGGCGACTCGACCGAATCCGATGTGCTGCGGCAGATCGGCGAGTTGAATGCCGACCCTTCCGTCCACGGCATTCTCGTTCAGCTTCCCCTGCCCAAGGGAATCCGCCCGCACCGGGTTGCCGATCACATTGCTCCTCACAAGGATGTCGACGGACTGCATGTCCAGAATTTAGGTCGTCTGCTGCAGGGCGAGGCAGGTTTTCGTCCGTGTACACCAGCGGGGATCGTGCGGCTGCTGGACGAGTACGCGATCGATGCGAGGGGAAAGCATGTCGTGGTGGTCGGGCGCAGCGAGATCGTCGGCAAGCCGATTTCCCTGTTGCTGCTCGAACGCGACGCCACGGTCACCGTCTGTCACTCCCGGACACCCGACCTCGGGGCGATGACTCGGCTTGCTGATATCGTCGTGGTGGCGGTGGGAAGGCCGCACTTGCTCAAAGCCGATATGGTGCGCCCGGGCGCCATCGTGATCGATGTGGGCGTCAATCGCCTGCCTAGCGGGAAGCTCGCCGGGGATGTCGATTTCGACGCCATCGCACCCACTGCGGCCTATATCACGCCCGTGCCCGGAGGCGTAGGTCCCATGACGGTTGCCATGCTCATTCAGAACACGGTAGAGGCTGCCGAGCGGCAGTCGGCAATCGATCCGTCCGAGTAGCCAGGCGAAATTTCGGTGAACCACACGCGGGCGTGACGGGCATCCTGCTCGTTCGATAGCTTTCGCCTCATGTGATCACCCGACCCGTATCCGCAGGGCTCGCCCGCGATTCGCCGGGGAAAGATCTCGCCGAGGTGGATGGCAGTGTCAGCAATCAAACTCGCGCCACGACACTAGCACAGCAGGCTGTTGGTGAAGTCCAGCAGCAGCGAAGGCGCCAGGTAGCCGCGGAAGGCGAAATACAGGGCGAGCGCGAGTGCGATCGTTACCAGTGTCCAGATCAGCTTTTGCGTGGTGCTCATCCGCATGACCTCGTCCTCTCGGCTGGTATTGCAGCAACGATACCCGAGCTTTCCCCGATTTGACAACGCGGGCCTGCTGCCAAGTCTGCCGCTCGATTCGTTTCCGTACCGCAGGCTGGTATAGTCGGACGTTTTTGTCGCAGCGCACCGTAGCCATGCTCTCTTTGTCGTTTGGATTTGAATTCGAAGACCTTTATTCGCCGGCAGGGCTGGCGCGGCTGGATCGCGCGTTCCTCGGCTACCTGCTCGCGGCCGAGCCAGAACTGCATTCGAGCCTTCTTGCCGCTCGGATCGACCCCAGCGCGCTGCCCCGCAAGGCGGAAGCCGCCTTGCTCATCGACGTGGCGCCTTACCTCGAGAGCTTCGTCACGGAACTGTTCGGGATCGAACAGGCGGTGTCCGCGTTGCGCGCGGAGCATGGACGGCTGGCCTGTCTTTACTCTTGCAAACGGCAATTCGTCCAGCGGCGGGCGGCAACGAAGATCAAGCCGCAGGATGTCGCGAACTTTGACGCGGAAGCAGCGCGCAAGAACCTCGAGCAGCGCTTCGGCGAGCCGTTCACCGACCTGGCGTTCGCCTATCACGTCACTCGTTGGCAAGGCGCCGAAGCCGAGCACGAGCCCGATCTGCAGCTCGCCCTGACCTACGCCGGCTGGGCGATCCATACCGATGCAGGCCGTGACATGCATCGATCGGGCGTCCTCTTCAAGATCCCCCGCAAGCTCGACCCGGTACGTCTCGTCCCGGCGATCGAAACCAGCCGCGACGGCTACAAGATATTCCACCTCGAGCACATTCGACGCCGGGAAGGCTTCAAGCTTACCGACAAAGGCACCGATCTCGTCGGCGCGCTGGATCAGGCCAACTACTGCATCTGGTGCCACGAGCAAGGCAAGGACTCCTGCTCGCACGGATTGCGGGAAAAGCCCGGCGCCGATGGCGCGCCAGCGCCGTTCAAGAAAAGCACCTTCGGTGTCACCTTGGCGGGCTGCCCGCTGGAAGAGCGTATTTCCGAGTTCCACAAGCTCAAGGTCGAGGGTCAGCCCGTCGGGGCGCTGGCCATGATCGTCATCGACAATCCCATGGCAGCGGCTACGGGACATCGCATCTGCAACGATTGCATGAAGGCCTGCATCTATCAGAAGCAGGAGCCGGTCGACATTCCTCAGGCCGAAACGCGGACCTTGAAGGACGTGCTCGAATTGCCGTGGGGCTTCGAGATCTACAGCCTCCTGACGCGCTGGAATCCGCTGAATCTGCGGGCGCCCTATGCCAAGCCTTCCACCGGACGACGCGCACTCGTCGTGGGCATGGGGCCGGCGGGTTTTACGCTCGCGCACTATCTGCTCAATGAAGGCCATACAGTCATCGGGGTCGACGGGCTAAAGATCGAGCCGCTCGACAGTGCCTTGTCAGGCGTCGGTCCGGAGGGAGAGCGGGTTGCGTTCAAGCCTATTCGCGCTGTGGACGAGTTTTACGAAGCGCTCGATGAGCGCGTCATGGCAGGGTTCGGAGGCGTTGCCGAGTACGGGATCACCGTGCGCTGGGACAAGAACTTTCTAAAGATCGTGAGACTGTTGCTCGAGCGGCGGGCGTTGTTCTCCCTGCATGGCGGTGTCCGCTTCGGCGGCACCTTGGACATCGCCGGCGCTTTCGCCCTGGGGTTCGATCACATCGCGCTCTGCGCCGGAGCAGGCAAGCCGACGCTGCTCGAGCTGCCCAACGGGATGGCCCGCGGGGTGCGCACTGCATCCGATTTCCTCATGGCGCTGCAACTGACCGGTGCAGCCAAGATGCACTCGCTGGCCAATATGCAGTTGCGGCTTCCCGTGGTGGTGATCGGAGGTGGTCTGACCGCGATCGATACGGCCACCGAGGCGCTTGCCTACTATCCGATACAAGTCGAGAAGTTTCTCTCTCGCTTCGAGACGCTCGCTGCTGAACGAGGTGAGCAGTCGGTACGCGCGGCATGGACTGTAGAGGAGCAGGGCATCGCGGAGGAGTTCATCGCCCATGCGCGAGCGATTCGGGCCGAGCGAAGCGCGGCCCAGGCGCAGGGGCGAGCGCCGCGGATCCTGGAACTGCTGCAGTCGTGGGGCGGGGCGACCATCGCCTACCGGCGGCGTTTGATCGATAGTCCGTCGTACACCTTGAATCACGAGGAAGTGGAGAAGGCGCTGGAAGAGGGCGTGCATTTCGCCGAAGGGCTTACGCCTGTGGAAATCGAACTCGATCGGCATGGTCATGCTTGCGGTGTTCGAGTCGCCGTGCAGTCCCGTCAAGACGACGGCCGCTGGGAGAAGACGAGCGAGACCGTCTTGCCAGCCAGGGCGGTTCTCGTTGCGGCAGGGACGCAGCCGAATACGGTGCTCGCTCGAGAGGATGCGAGCGGCATCGACCTGGATGGCCGCTACTTCCAGGCGTGCGACGAGAACGGCGTGCCGGTGACCCCCGAGCGCAACGCCGCCAAACCCAGGCAGGTTCACGTGCTCATGCATCGCCTGCAAGACGGCCGCTGCATGAGCTTTTTCGGAGACATGCATCCGTCCTACTTCGGCAACGTCGTCAAGGCCATGGCGAGCGCACGCCAGGGGTACGGCTCGGTCAGCCATGCGATGCTCTCGCGGCAGCCCGCCAGCGGGCTTGCCGATGCCGATTTCATCCACGCCTTGAACGATGCGCTCATGGCGCGGGTCAAGGAGGTCGTGCGCCTGACGCCGAATATCGTCGAAGTCATTCTGTATGCTCCGGCGGCAGCGCGGGCCTTCAAGCCCGGGCAGTTCTATCGGCTGCAGAACTACGAGACGCATGCGCTGGAAGTCGATGGCACGCGGCTTGCCATGGAGGGTTTGGCATTGACCGGCGCCTGGGTGGACGCGGAGCAGGGCCTCGTCTCGACGATCGTGCTGGAAATGGGCGGCTCATCGGACTTGTGTGCATTGTTGCGACCGGGTGAGCGCGTCGTCCTGATGGGGCCGACCGGCACGCCAACGGAGACACCTGCGGGCGAGACGGTGCTGCTGGCGGGCGGCGGCCTGGGTAATGCCGTGTTGTTCTCAATCGGTCAGGCGCTGCGGCAGGCCGGCAGCAAGGTTCTCTATTTCGCGGGCTATCGCAAGCCGGTCGACCGCTACAAGATCGCCGAGATCGAGGCCGCCGCCGATGTCATCGTCTGGTGCTGCGACCAAGGGCCGAGGTTCGAGCCGGGACGTCCGCAGGACTACAGCTTCGTCGGCAATATCGTCGAAGCCATGGCCGCCTACGCGCGCGGCGATTTCGGCGCACAGCCGATATCGATGGCGGACGTCGATCGGATCGTCGCAATCGGCTCGGATCGCATGATGGGGGCGGTGGCCGCTGCCCGTCACGGCGTGCTTGCGTCGTATCTGAAGGCGGGTCATTGCGGCATTGGTTCGATCAACTCGCCGATGCAGTGCATGATGAAGGAGATCTGCGCCCAGTGCATCCAGCCTCACCGTGACCCGGTGACGGGAAAGACCAGCTACGTTTTCTCCTGTTTCAACCAGGATCAGGACCTGGACCGGGTCGATTTCGGCGCCCTGCGTGAGAGGCTGGGGCAGAACTCGGTACAAGAGAAGCTCACGGCGCAATGGATCGATCGGTGCTTGCGTCGCTCTAAGCTGAGGCTCGCGCAGCCGGCGTAAAGCTGCACGCGGAGTACCAGAGGACAGCCGGGTTGCGAGCGACCCGGCTGGGACTTGCGCAGGGCGGGTCAGCCCTCGATCAGGACGTTAGCTACCGCGTTGGCGACGTATTCGACATTGCGCGTGCTTAGCGCTGCAATGCAGATGCGCCCGCTCTCTATCGCGTAGATGGAATACTTCTCGCGTAACGCCTGCACCTGCGGCTTGGTCAAGCCGGAGTACGAGAACATCCCGCGCTGCTTGAGGACGTAGCTCAGATCGAAGTCGGCGCGCTTCTCCCGAATCTTCTCGACCAGGAGGCGACGCATGAGTTTGATGCGATCGCGCATCTCGCCCAGCTCGTTTTCCCACTGGGTTCTCAGTTCCGGGTCTGCCAACACCATGGCTGCGATCTGTCCGCCATGCGTGGACGGATTGGAGTAGTTCGTGCGCACCACGCGCTTGAGTTGGCTCAGCACCCTGGTTGCCTCGTCGGGGCTTTCCGTGACGATGGACAGTGCGCCGACGCGCTCACCGTAGAGCGAAAGCGATTTCGAGAACGAGCTGGCGATGAACACCACCGGGCAAGCGGCCGCGAAGCGGCGCGCCGCGTAGGCATCCTGCTCCAGCCCGTCGCCAAACCCCTGATAGGCAATGTCGAGGAAAGGAACGAGGCTGCGAGCGTTGACCACCTGGATCACTTGTTCCCACTGCTCGTTGCTCAGGTCCACGCCGGTGGGGTTGTGGCAGCACGCATGCAGCAGGACGACCGACCCGGCGGGCAGGGTGTCCATGGCCGTCAGCATGGCGTCGAAGCGGCAACCGTGGGAGATGGGATCGTAATAGGGATAGCTGTTGACCTTGAAACCTGCAAACTCGAACAGCGCCTGGTGGTTCTCCCAGCTCGGATCGCTGATCCAGATTTGCGAGTTGGGATCGAACCGCCGCAGCAGATCGGCCCCGAGCTTCAATGCACCGGTGCCGCCGAGACTTTGCACGGTGACGGTCCGCTTCTGCGTGACAGCCGGATGATCGGCGCCCAGCACCAGCTGCTGCGCGAGGGCGTTGTAGGCGGCCAGGCCGTCGATCGGAAGATAGCTGCGAGGCCGGATCCCTTGGGCCAGACTGGCCTCGGCCCGGCGAACGCACTCGAGCACGGGTACCTTGCCCGTGTCGTCGACGTAAACGCCTTGTCCGAGATTCACCTTGTTCGGGTTGGTATCGGCATTGAAGGATTCGGTTAGGCCGAGTATTGGATCGCGCGGCGCGAGTTCGACAGACGAAAGTAAGGAAGAGCTCATGATGGGGACCTTGGGGCAGACAGGGCGGCCGGAAGTCGGATACTTCCGTTCGGCTGAATTCTACCTGTGACGCGGAACCCTGGAAATCGGGGCGCTATGAGACAATGCGACATCGACAATTCGAGGGCACAGGATGGCTGCGCGTGCACCCAGGATCCAGCCTGAGCCGGCCGCTGCCCCGTCTGAGAAGACCTTCCCCGGCAGCCCGTACCGGCTGCATCAGACATTCGAGCCGGCCGGCGACCAGCCGGACGCGATCGACAAGCTTACGGCGGGCGTCCGAGAAGGCATCTCGTTCCAAACCTTGCTCGGGGTGACCGGATCGGGCAAGACTTACACGATGGCGAATGTGATCGCCCGCTTGGGCTGTCCGGCGATCGTCATGGCGCCGAACAAGACTTTGGCGGCTCAGCTGTATTCGGAGATGCGGGAATTCTTTCCTGAAAACGCCGTCGAGTACTTCGTTTCCTACTACGACTACTATCAGCCGGAGGCCTACGTGCCTTCGCGAGACCTGTATATCGAGAAGGATTCGAGCATCAACGAGCACATCGAACAGATGCGCTTGTCCGCGACCAAATCGCTGCTCGAGCGTCCCGATTCGATCATCGTTGCAACGGTATCGGCGATCTACGGGATCGGCGATCCGGTCGATTACCATGGCATGATTCTGCATCTGCGCGAACGGGAGCGGGTGCCGCAGCGAGACATCATCAAGCGCCTGACCGACATGCAGTACCAGCGCAACGAAGCGGATTTTCGCCGCGGCACTTTTCGTGTTCGTGGAGATGTGATCGACGTCTATCCGGCGGAAAGCGCGGAACAGGCGCTGCGCATTTGCCTGTTCGACGACGAGGTCGAAACCCTGTCGTTGTTCGATCCGCTCACGGGTCAGATACTGCACCGCGTCGGTCGCTATACCGTGTACCCGTCCAGCCACTATGTCACGCCGCGTGCGACCACCTTGCGAGCCATCGAGGGCATCAAGGAGGAGCTTGCCGAGCGGTTGAAGTACTACCAGAGCCAGGGGCGAGCGCTCGAGGCGCAGCGCATCGAGCAGCGCACTCGCTTCGATCTGGAGATGCTCAACGAGATGGGTTTCTGCAAGGGCATCGAGAACTACTCGAGACACTTGAGCGGTCGCAAGCCGGGCGAGCCGCCGCCCACGTTGATCGACTATCTGCCGCGAGAGACCTTGATGATCATCGACGAGAGCCATGTCACGATCCCGCAGCTCGGGGGCATGTACAAGGGCGATCGCTCGCGCAAGGAAACCCTGGTCGAGTATGGTTTCCGTCTGCCCAGCGCCGTCGACAATCGGCCGCTGCGCTTCGACGAGTTCGAGGGGAAGATGTTGTGCACCATTTTCGTATCTGCGACGCCAGGAAACTACGAGCAGCAGAAGCAGACACGCGTCGTGGAGCAGGTGGTGCGGCCGACCGGACTGGTCGATCCGCTGATCGAGGTCCGGCCGGCAGCCACACAAGTCGACGACCTCATGTCGGAGATCCGTATTCGGGTGGAGCGCTCGGAGCGCGTCCTCGTCACGACCCTGACCAAGCGCATGGCCGAGGATCTGACCGAATACCTGACCGATCATGGCATAAGGGTTCGCTACCTGCATTCGGACATCGATACGGTGGAGCGGGTGGAGATCATCCGTGATCTGCGACTGGGCGAGTTCGATGTGCTTGTGGGCATCAACCTGTTGCGCGAGGGACTCGATCTGCCCGAGGTGTCCCTGGTCGCCATACTCGACGCCGACAAAGAGGGTTTTCTTCGGTCGGTCCGCTCGCTGATACAAACCATCGGACGAGCAGCGCGCCACCTCAACGGAACCACCATAATGTATGCCGATGTAATGACCGATTCGATGCGACAGGCCATCGAGGAGACCGAACGCCGCCGCACCAAGCAGACGGCGTTCAATGCCTTGCACGGCATCGTGCCCAAAGGCGTGGTGAAGCGCGTCAAGGACATCATCGAAGGCGTCTACGAGACGGGTGAGGCGCACCAACAGCTCAGAGCAGCGCAGGCGAGCGAGGCTTACCGGTCGATGGACGAGAAGGCATTGACTCGCGAGTTGAAACGCGTGGAAAAGGACATGCTCGAGGCAGCCCGGCAGCTCGAGTTCGAACGGGCGGCGGAACTCAGAAACAGACTGACTCAACTCAAGCGGCGCTTGTTCTCCGAATCATGATTGCCTCGATCATCCGCAACGTATTGGGCTTGCGGGCGCGCAGGCAAGCCGAGGCCGATTTTCGGATCTTGTTCGTCTGCATGGGCAACGTGTGCCGTTCGCCGACAGCCGAGGCCGTGTTCCGACGTCAGGTCGAGGTGGCGGGATTGGCCCCGGCGGTGCAGTGCGCTTCTGCCGGCACACACGATTTCCATGTCGGTTCGTCGCCCGACGGCCGGGCTCGCGCTGCGGCGCTAAAGCGGGGCTACGATTTGTCGAGGCTGCGCGGGCGACATGTGAGCGACGAAGACTTCGAGCGGTACGATCTAATCCTCGCCATGGACCAGCACAACATGTCTTTCCTCAAGCAGCGCTGCCCGCCGCATCGTCAGGAAAGGTTGAAATTGCTGATGGAGTTCGCCCGGTGCCACAAGGCGCCCGAGGTGCCCGATCCCTATTACGGCAACGCTCAGGCATTCGAATTGGTGCTCGACATGGTCGAGGACGCCTGTAGCGCGCTGGTCGACCACGTTAGATCGATCCGCCCCAACAAGGCGCAGGCCAAGTAGGAGGGCGCTCGGCCCCGAATCTCTCTCGGGTCAGAGCCGGTTCTACCAGCTTGCGGCGAAAGCTCGCAGCGCGTCGGAACTGGCGTAAATGGGAAAATGACCCCGAAGAAAGAGCTGCGCGCTACGCTCGTACGCCACGGACGTCACCCGTAGCCCGGCCGAGGTGGATGCGGCGCCGATGCGCGCGCGCAGTATGCCCGCCGGGTTTCTCATCGCGACGGTGTAGACGCCGCTCGATTCCCCGATGGTCGGCAGACCGCGAGCGATGTCGTGCGCAATGGTCCCGGGCACCAGACAGGCCACGGCAAGACAGCATCCTCCGGTGACGGCAAGCGAGCTGTGAGGCGCCTGAGGGGTGAAATAGCGTGCGCTGATGTTTGCCTCGTCATCCGCTTTCGAGATCAGGCAGACTTTCGGCACCGTCTCGCTATGTGCGAGGTCGTTGGCCGACATCAGGGCGCCACCGCGACGCCGCAAGGCCATCTTGAGGCCGGCAGCCACCCAAATCTCCCGCAATCTTTCCTTCAGTTTCGGATCTCGGGCAAGTTCATCCGGGGATTCCTGCCCGGACTTACCCACGTCTTCTGCGCGCAAGATGACCATGGGCACAGCGACGTCGACGCAGGATACGGTGACACCGCAGACCTCATCCCTTGCCTGTCCCGTAGGGAGTAATTTGCCTGTCTTTGCGCCGACAGGATGACGCAGAGTCAGTTCGACGCCGGGAAAACGGCCCATCACGCCGGGTATCTCGGTATCCGCAGGAATGAATGATGAACCGTCTGGAGTTCGAACCGAAGCGTCGGTCGTGACCCCGGTGTTGGTGTTGAAGATGCGCACGACCGTGCGTTCGGCAACGGGCTGGATCAATCCGGTCTCGATGGCGTACATCGGAAGCGCCGCCGACATGTTTCCACAGTTCACGCTCCAGTCGATCGCGGACTTGTCGGCCGCCAACTGCGCGAGCGTGCTGGCGATATCGGCGTCGCCCGAGCTGGGACGCGAGACGATGAACACCTTGTTGCTGGTAGGCGCACCGCGTCCCAGACCCGTGGTCTGCTTGTTTCCGCGCGTCTCGCCGCAAGCGGGCACACCCATGATCGAGCGAATCAGCTCTTCTTTGAGGGCTTGATCCTCAGGCAGATGTTCATGCCAAAGAACGATTCCTGTCGACGTGCCGCCCCGCATGTAATAGACGGGAAATTGCGGGATGCCACCGGAAATGCGCGGTACGAAATCCCGCAGTTCTTCGGCGGGCAGCTTTCCCGACGAGGTCGGCCGTGGGGGCGGCGAGGGCGCGAGCGAACTCATGGGATCCTCCAAATGCGGGCGATATGAATAGTATACCGAGGGTCGAAACAAAGACGCAGCGTGACGACGCCCTGGCGATTGCGTCAAAAGCCAGGGCGCGATGGATCAAACGCCCGTTCGTTGTTCAGGCTACTTCTTTGTCTCGATTTGTACCAGCGCGGCAGGCGGTGCTTCTGCCGCAGTGCTCGACCGGCGGCGACGTGGAGGGGAAGCGGCTTCCACCGGCTCGCTCGCGGCCTGCGCTTCTTTCGGGCGTCTTTCGGCTGCAGTCTCGATCATGACCATGTCCGAGGGCAGTTCATAGCGGGTTGCCACGGGGGGCGGCGGCACAACGGCTGGTGTGCTGGATGCCTGCACGGGGTGGACCTCCGGCAGCGGTTCGGCAAGCTCCGCCGCCGTCGGCTGCTGAGTCGCGACCTGCTGAATTTCAGCTTCTCGGACGGATTCCGGGGCAACGGGGACTTGCGTCAGCGCCGGACTCGCTTCCGACGCTGGGCTCATCCTTGGTTCGATGGGCTGTTCAGGCTCGAATGTCGCGACGACAGGTGCAACGGAAGGTGCAACGGAAGGTGTAGGTGTAGGTGCAGGTGTAGGTGTAGGTGCAGGTGTAGATTCAGGTGCAGATTCAGGTGCAAGTGCAGGTGCAGGTGCGGCGGCCATCGGTGCATTCATGGGCACTGCTGTCGGCAGCGTTGCCGGTTCTGCACTATCGCCAGCGACCGAAGCGGGCGTGACTGTAGCGCTCACGAGGGCACTTGCCGCAGCAGTAGTCGCGCGAACGACCTCACCTGCCGGCGCACTCTGATCCTCAAGTTGCTCTTGCGATTCGCCTTGAGTTCGTTGCTCTTGTGAGCGTTCCGGACGATCGCGGCGACCGCGGCGGCGACGGCTACGCCCGGTGCGCTCGGCTTCGGTAGCAGCTCCAGAGACCTCCGCAGGAGAGACAGCGACACCAGGCGCGCTTTCGGGGATGTCGGCTGAAGAGCGATCAGCGCGTTCCGCGCGCGGCTGCTGCTGCGGGCTTTGTGGACGCTGCCCGTTTTCATCGCGGTCGCGACGGGGCTCCCGCCGCTCGTCTGTCGCGCCACGTCGACTCTCGCCTCGGCGTGGTCGATTTGCATCCCGGCCGCCTTCCCGGGAGCCTTCCCGTGCACCCTCTCCGCGAGGAGCCCGGTCCGGACGCTCGCTGCCGCCCTGCTCGCTGCGACGCGGGCGTTCCTGGCGATCGTTGCGTTGCTGGCCAGCCGCCCGGCTGGCAGATGGTTGTCCCGTGGCGGGCTTCAAGGGTTTAGGCGCGGGCGTGACAGGTGCTTCCGCGATTGCGGGTGATGGGGTCTCCTCGACTCGCTTGAACCAGCCGAAAATCTTTTGAATGATCGAAGGGCGGTCTTCCTCCAGTGCCGGCGGGGCGGTGGGGGCGGACACCTGTTGCGGTTGAGGCATGGGCACCTGCCTTTCGGGAGTGATGCCCTGCACGGCCGCCTGGGGGCGAACGGGTTTCGGATCGGAGCCTGGCAGACGAACGACGTCCTGTTCTTCCGGCATCTCGACCATCTGGTAGCTGAGGGGGACTTCGCCCATCTCGTTGGCTTCGTCGTGCCTCACCCGGGCCACCGTGTAGTTCGGCGTTTCGAGATGAATATTGGGAATCAGCAGGATGGCGACCTTGAGGCGAGCCTCGACGGCGTGGATGTCGTTTCGCTTCTCATTGAGCAGGAACGTCGCGACATCGACCGGCACTTGGGCATGGACCGCAGCCGTGTTTTCCTTCATCGCTTCTTCCTGCATGATCCGCAGGACGTGCAAGGCCGTGGATTCGATGGATCGGATGTGACCGGTGCCATGGCAGCGCGGGCAGGGCTGGTGTGCGGTTTCACCGAGCGACGGGCGCAGGCGCTGCCGGGACAGTTCCATCAGCCCGAAACGCGAAATCTTGCCCATCTGCACGCGAGCACGGTCGTAGTGCAAGGCGTCGCGAAGGCGATTCTCGACTTCGCGCTGGTTGCGACTGCTTTCCATGTCGATGAAGTCGATCACGATCAAGCCGCCCAAGTCCCGCAGGCGCAACTGTCTGGCGGTCTCGTCCGCGGCTTCCAAGTTGGTGTTGAACGCCGTCTGTTCGATGTCCGAGCCGCGGGTGGCGCGCGCCGAGTTCACGTCCACGGAAACGAGGGCTTCGGTGTGATCGATGACGATCGCCCCTCCGGAGGGCAATGCGACTTGGCGCGAGTATGCCGACTCGATCTGATGTTCGATCTGAAAACGGGAGAAGAGCGGGACATCGTCGCGGTACAGCTTCACGCGATTGACGTTTCCAGGCATCACCGCGCCCATGAAGGCGCGCGCCTGTTCGTAGATCTCTTCGGTATCGATCAGGATCTCGCCGATTTCCTGATTGAAGTAATCCCGCATCGCGCGAATGACGAGGCTGCTCTCAAGGAAGATGAGATACGGGGCAGGATTCTGGCGCTTGCGATCTCGCCCTTCAGGCGACCGCGCTTCCGTAGAGGGCTCACCGGCTTCGTCGCCGTACTGAGGCTTGGCTGCGCCGTCGATGGCGACCCACAGCTTCATGAGGTAGTTCAAGTCCCAGGTGAGCTCTTCGACGGTCCGCCCAATGGCTGCCGTACGCGCAATGATGCTCATGCCCTGAGGAATTTCGAGCTTATCGAGGGCATCGCGAAGTTCCGCCCGATCCTCGCCTTCGATTCGCCGTGAGACGCCGCCACCACGAGGGTTGTTCGGCATGAGGACCAGATAACGTCCAGCGAGACTGATGAACGTGGTGAGCGCCGCGCCCTTGGTGCCTCGCTCGTCCTTGTCGACCTGAACGACGAGTTCCTGGCCTTCGCGCAGTGCATCCTGGATGCGGGCTCGGCCGGGTTCTACGTCTGGGCTGAAATAGCTTCGTGAGACTTCCTTGAAGGGCAGGAAGCCATGGCGCTCCGCGCCGTAGTCTATAAAGGCAGCTTCGAGACTGGGCTCGATGCGGGTAATGATGCCTTTGTAGATGTTTCCCTTGCGTTGTTCTTTTGCAGAGGACTCGATATCGAGGTCGATCAGCTTCTGGCCGTCGACGATGGCAACCCGCAGTTCCTCCTGCTGGGTCGCGTTGAACAGCATACGTTTCATCGTACTACCTAGCTCCCGCGCCCAAGCTCGGGAGGCAAGACCGAAATGCCATGTACTGCCGAATGCCGGTCAGCGATTTCAGTGGATCAGCGACGTAAGCATGATGTCAGGACTGATGATCTCGATCGAGAGATCGGACTTGATCGGTCTGCCTATTGGAATACTGCGCATGCATGTGATTGGATGGCAGGATTCTAAATTTCGTGCGTCGGGGCGCGTTCTAATGTACTTTGGATGCCGCTACTTCCGGGTGAGCGGACTTAACCCGACGTACCACGCAATCGAAAGCAACAGAACCACCGGTCGGCGCATAAGCATTGCAAAAACTACTGAACACGACTCGACTGGTGCAAGTGACAAAAACCGGGGAGTCATCTCACCCGATCCAGCCCCTGAGCTTCCTCGACCGCTTCGGCGCGGGCGCTACCCGCGCCATGCCTGAGGCGATGCCAGTATATGCAAAATGAAGGGTTTACGCAAAGATTCTGCCACTTGGCTTGATGCCGACGAGAACAGCGCCGGCCAGCGGATCGACAATTTGTTGGTTCGTGTCCTCAAGGGCGTGCCTCGTCCCCATATCCATCGCCTCGTTCGTACGGGGCAAGTGCGGGTCAACAGTGGTCGCGTCGATGCGACGTATCGAGTGCGCGAGGGCGACCGCATTCGCATTCCGCCGGTGCGCACTTCGCAGGAGCGTCCCGTGCCCGCCGAACATGGGCGCCGGTCGGAGCTTTTGGAGAGCCGCATCCTGTATGAGGACGAGAGCCTGCTGGTTCTCGACAAGCCGGCAGGGATGGCCGTTCACGGAGGTAGCGGTATTTCACGCGGGGTCATCGAGGAGATGCGCCGCTCCCGCCCGACGTTGAAGTTCCTCGAACTCGTGCATCGGCTCGATCGCGACACGTCGGGCGTGCTCATGTTGGCCAAGAAGCGCGCGGCTCTGGTTGCGCTGCATGCCTCCATCCGGGCGGGCGAAGTCGAGAAGATTTATACCTTGCTGGTTCTCGGACATCTGCCGCTTGGGCGCAGAGAAGTCGATGCTCCATTGGAAAAATTCCTGCTCGCCGGGGGCGATCGACGCGTGAAAGTGGGGCAGGGTGGACAAGCCTCGCGCACGATCTTCAATGCGCTGCGTGCCGTTGGGGCGCATACGCTCGTGGAGGCCCGTCTGCTCACCGGACGCACGCATCAGATTCGCGTCCACGCCGCCTACCTGGGACACCCGATCGCCGGAGACGACAAGTACGGGGACTTCGCCGTGAATAAGGAGTTGGTCAAGCGAGGATTGAAGCGCATGTTCCTGCACGCCTCACGACTTCGAGTCGCTCATCCGTCGACCCGGGTGCCTTTGTCGTTCGAGGCGCCCCTGCCGTCCGATCTCACGGCCTGCATTGCGCGCTTTTCTTCAGAGAGTCGTGAGGGATAGAACCGATGGCCGCACGCTACGAACTTCTCGTTTTCGACTGGGACGGCACCTTGGTCGATTCGGCTCAGGCGATCGTCGATTGCCTGCAAGGTGCGTGTGCCGACCTCGGATTCGAACCGCCCTCCGATGAGCGTGCTCGTCACATAATCGGCTTGGGGCTCATGGACGCGCTGCGGTACGCGATACCGCATGTTCCGGAGGCGAGCTACAAGCACGTCGTCGAGCGCTATCGGACGCACTTTCTTGCGCGGGATGCCTCCATGCAGCTTTTCCCCGGTGTCTTGGACGGGTTGGAACGGCTTCGGCAAGCGGGGTATCTGCTCGCGATTGCCACGGGCAAGAGCAGGCGGGGACTGGAGCGTGGCCTGGATCAACTCGATGTGCGCCGATTCTTCGTGGCTAGCCGATGTGCCGACGAAGGTTTTTCCAAGCCGCACCCCGGCATGCTGCAAGCAGTGATGGATGAACTCGCCGTCCAGCCGGGGAGCACGTTGATGATCGGGGATACGACTCACGATCTCGACATGGCGACCAACGCCGGGGTGCGTGCGTTGGCTGTCGCTTACGGTGCTCATCCCAAGTCGCAACTGGTCGCGGCATGCCCCGAGGCATGCCTGGACACGCCGGCAGAACTCTTCGAGTGGTTGGCCGCGAACACGTGAGTGTGGGTGTTTCTCGGTGGTGGGTGGCGCGCGGGATCCTACGAGGTATACTTCGATCCCCCTCTATATAGGAAGCGACCGGGCGGCCGATGTGCCTGCCTGGCCTCGTTCTCGCAATGGCACAGGACCCGTTACAAACTGGATCTCCCGGCGCGGCCGGATGGGAGCGTAGCGTCCTCGAGAAGGTGGCGCTTGCCTCTTTGCACGAGCAGCGCAGAAGCCGCCGTTGGGGCATTTTCTTCAAGTTTCTCGGATTCCTTTACCTGTTCGCGTTGCTGTTCGTTGCGCTCGGCTGGTTGGGCAAGCGGGATGCCGTAACAACCGCCAAGCACACAGCGCTGGTCGAACTCAGGGGCGTGATTGCACCCGATCATCCTGCTTCGGCCGACAGCGTGGTCGCAGGCCTCCAGGAGGCATTCAAGGACGAAAAGACGCAAGGGGTGATCGTCCGGATCAATAGTCCCGGAGGCAGTCCTGTCCAGGCGGGTCAGATCTACGACGAGATCCGCCGGCTGCGCGCGAAATATCCAAATATTCCGCTCTACGCGGTCGTCGACGATATTTGCGCGTCGGGCGGCTATTACGTCGCTGCCGCAGCCGACAAGATTTTCGTCAATGAGTCCAGCATCGTGGGGTCCATCGGGGTCTTGATGGACGGGTTCGGTTTCTCCGGCGTGCTCGACAAGCTGGGAATCGAGCGACGGCTGTTGACGGCCGGCGACAACAAGGGTTTTCTGGACCCCTTTTCGCCGATGAATCCCGAGCAGACGCAGCACGCCCAAAGCATGCTCGACGCCATTCATGCCCAATTCGTCAAGGTGGTGCGTGAAGGACGGGGGGAGCGGTTGAAGGACAATGCAGAAATCTTCAGCGGGCTGATGTGGACAGGCCTCAAGAGCATAGAGCTTGGCCTCGCCGATGGCCTGGGCAGCGTCGATTATGTCGCCCGTGAAATCGTGAAGGCCGAGGACTTGGTCGATTACACGCCACGAGAGAATATCGCAGAGCGTTTCGCCAAGCGCTTTGGAGCGACGATGGCGGACGCACTCGTCCGAGCCGGCGCCTCGTCGGGAAACAACGTGACGCTCCGGTAGCCGCCCAGGGATACCCCCTGCAAGTGCCGGACCAAAAGCCCTAAGGTGCCGGTGCGCCCAGCAGGAAGACGGCAGGCCTGCGGTGAATGTCGAGCCGATCGGTTCTCCATTCGGCGATCGAGCGGGTGCGAATGAATTGATCCGGCAGCGTGAGGTCGACTGCGAGCGTCAGCAGAGAACTCGGGGCGCAGGTCTGGATGATCGCGGCGAAGAGCTGATTGTTGCGATACGGCGTCTCGATGAAAATCTGGGTCTGCTGCCTGGTCGCCGCATTTTTTTCCAACGCCAGTAATGCGCGAATTCTCGCTTGGGCATCGACCGGCAGGTAGCCGTGAAACGTGAAACTCTGGCCGTTCAGGCCGGAGGCCATGAGCGCCAGCGCGATGGAGGAAGGGCCCACCAGGGGCATCACTTCGATCCCAAGCGTGTGCGCCATCCGAACCAGCTTTGCGCCGGGGTCGGCGATTGCCGGGCAACCCGCATCGGAGAGCATGCCGACGTCCGCGCCATCCAGCAGCGGTTCGAGCATGGACGGAAGGTCCACGTCTCGCGTATGTTCGTCGAGCACATAGAACTGAATTCGGCGCTCGCTCAAGCGAATTCCGCAGGCGTGCAGGAAGCGTCGAGCCTGTTTAGGTGTCTCGACGACCAGGTGTTCCAGCCGCTGGAGAAGGGCTACGGTCTGCGCCGGAATGGTTTCGATGGACGCCGTATCGCCCAGCGTGCTGGGAATCAGATACAACCGGGTCGTCATCCGATGAGGCTCGCCATCATGGGATGCAGATGCCTTCGGCAGCCAGTAGGGTGACCAGCGTGATCAAGGGTAGGCCCACCAAAGCCGTCGGATCGTCACTGGTGACGCGCTCGACCAAGGCGATTCCCAGGCGCTCGATCTTCGCACTGCCAGCGCAGTCGTACGGCTGGTCGCGTTGCAAGTAGGTGTCGATGGTTTTACGGCTGAGCTGCCGGAACTTCACTTCAGTAGATGCGACGGCGTTTCGTTCCCGTTGAGTCTTGGTATTGAGCACGCAAACGGCCGTATGGAACACAACGAGCTGCCCGCTCATGCGCGTCAGCTGTGCGACCGCATCATCAGGATCGGTCGGCTTGCTGAAGGCGGCCGCTCCATCCATCGTACCTACCTGATCCGATCCGATCACCAAAGCACTGGGATATCCACGGGCGACAGCCCGCGCCTTTTCCCGGGCAAGTCGGCATACCAGATCGACTGCGGTCTCGCCGGCGCGAGGGGTTTCATCGATGTCGGCGGCGGTGGCGACATACTCGAGTCCGACTTGGTCCAGCAGCGCCCGACGATAGCGCGAGCCGGACGCCAGAACAAGTTGGGGTGCGGCTGAAAACATCATGATTTTTGACACGAAATGATGGAAATAATATCATCGCCGACCTATGTCAGACCAGGCGCCTATGGATGGGCTTAATTTCGCACGCGAAGGAGGGCGCCTCCAAGGTGAGCTAGCCGTCGCTCGGATGCCTCGGCTCGAAGATCTGCTCGAGGAACACTCTGGGATAGTGCATTACGTGATCGTCGGGGCGGTCAATGCCCAAGGGAGGCCCGTCCTGGACGTTCGGACCGAGGCCACTTTGCCTTTGCTGTGCCAGCGGTGCTTGGGGCGTATGGACTACGAGCTTCGGCGCAAGTCGCGTTTCGTGCTCGTTGAAGGCCATCAGGACTTGCCCGACGTCTCTGAAGAGGATCCGAACATCGAAACCATCGCGGCCGATGCCTTGGCAGACATTCCCGACATCATCGAGCAAGAAGTGGTGCTCGGACTGCCAATTGCGCCCATGCATCCCCAGGGCGCCTGCGAGTCGGCTGTGAAGATGCCTCGTGATGACAAGCCGTCGCCTTTCGCGGTCCTCGAACGATTGAAGAGACCCTGAGCAAACCTGTTAGAAAACCAGCATTTTTATATTGATGTTCGTTCAAGGAGTATTCCATGGCAGTGCAACAGAACAAGAAATCACCGTCCAAGCGCGGCATGCATCGTTCACATGATGCGTTGCCCTTGCCGGGGCTCGCAGTCGAGCCCACCACGGGTGAAATCCATTTGCGTCATCACATCAGCCCGACCGGATACTATCGGGGCAGGAAGGTAGTGAAGTCCAAGGGCGATTGATCACTCCCGGGCTAGTGACTCGGGACGCTAAATGGATGTAACAGTCGCAATCGATTGCATGGGGGGGGATCACGGCCCGCATGTCACCGTGCCTGCCGCCCTCGCTGGGCTGGCTGCTCGCACGAACGTCAACTTCATTCTCGTCGGGTTGCGCGACGCCATCGAAGTCGAACTCAGGGCGCATGGTGCGAGCACCAATCCGAGGCTTCGTATCCATCACGCATCCGAGGTGGTTGGTATGGACGAATCGGTCGCTTCAGCGCTGCGCGGGAAGCGGGACTCGTCCATGCGGGTCGCAGTAAACCTGGTAAAGACGGGGGAAGCGAACGCTTGCGTAAGCGCCGGCAATACCGGGGCCTTGATGGCAATATCGCGATTCGTCCTGAAGATGCTTCCCGGTATCGAACGGCCACCGATCGCGACAGTGCTGCCTACCGTGAAGGGGCACGTCACCGTTCTCGATCTGGGGGCCAATGTCGATTGCTCTCCCCGCGACCTGTTGCAGTTCGGCATCATGGGTGCGACGCTGGTTTCGGCCATCGAGCATAGTGAACGGCCCTCTGTCGGTCTTCTCAACATCGGGGAGGAGGACATCAAAGGTAACGAAGTCGTCAAGGGCGCGGCCGAGTTGTTGCGCGCGAGCGGCTTGAATTTCTACGGCAATGTCGAAGGTGACGATATCTACAAGGGGACGACCGACGTCGTTGTGTGCGACGGATTCGTCGGCAACGTGGCGTTGAAGACGTCGGAAGGACTAGCCCAGATGCTCGCCGCGTTCTTGCGTGAAGAATTCAGCCGAAACGCATTTACCAAGGTGGCCGCCCTGGTGGCTCGCCCCGTCTTGAATGCGTTCAAGCGACGCGTGGATCATCGACGCTACAACGGCGCCAGCCTGCTCGGTTTGCGAGGCGTTGTCATCAAGAGTCATGGATCTGCTGATGTCGTCGCCTTCGAGCACGCCATTTATCGTGCTCTGGACACAGTGCAAAGTGGCGTATTGCGCCGGATTACCGAGCGAGTCGCACTCGCCGAGCAGGGGGTTGCTTGATTTACACCCGAATCATCGGCACGGGCAGTTATCTGCCCGCGCAGGTCGTTACCAACGAGGACTTGTCGAAGCGGATCGATACCTCCGACGAGTGGATCTTCAGTAGGACCGGCATCAAGCAGCGGCACGTCGCCGCTGAAGACGAACTTACGAGCGACCTGGCTCTGAAAGCGAGCACCCGAGCGCTCGAGGCGGCTGGCTTGACCGCGTCAGATATCGATCTCATCGTCGTGGCGACCACGACGCCGGACATGATTTTTCCCAGCACTGCCTGCATTCTGCAGGCCAAGCTCGGGGCCTCCAACGGCGCCGCATTCGACGTGCAGGCGGTGTGTAGCGGTTTCGTCTACGCAATGGCGACCGCTGACGCACTGATGAGAACGGGCACGTACCGACGTGCGCTGGTCGTCGGCGCGGAGATCTACTCCCGGATTCTGAACTGGGAAGACCGCACGACCTGCGTGCTTTTCGGCGATGGGGCCGGGGCAGTGATACTCGAAAGAAGCGACCGCCCTGGTATATTGAGCACGCATCTGCATGCCGACGGCAGTCATCGCGACATTCTTTCAGTTCCGGGAAGCATCAGGAATGGTCAAGTCTGCGGGTCGCCATTCCTGACGATGGATGGCAACACAGTGTTCAAGCTGGCTGTGAAGGTTCTCGGCGAGGTGGTGGACGAGGCGCTCGCTCAGCATGGAATCGAACGTTCGCAGCTCGATTGGCTGATCCCTCACCAAGCCAACATTAGAATCATCCAGGCGACGGCCAGGCGGCTCGGCATGAGTATGGACAAAGTCGTGGTGACGGTGGACCAGCATGCGAACACGTCGGCCGCCTCCATTCCTCTTGCACTCGATCTGGCAATGCGTGACGGTCGAATTCAGCCAGGCCATCTGGTGCTCATGCAGGGTGTCGGCGGCGGCTTCACCTGGGGTGCAGTGCTGGTGCGAATCTAAAGAAGACTTCGAGCATTATGACATACGCATTCGTGTTTCCCGGCCAAGGCTCCCAATCGGTCGGCATGATGAAGGGTTTCGAGGACAGTCGCGCGGTGCGATCGACCTTCGACGAAGCCAGCGATGCCCTCGGTCAAGACATGTGGGAGCTTGCGCAAGCGGGCCCCGCCGAGTCGCAGAGCCTCACGATCAACACCCAGCCGCTGATGTTGACGGCAGGGTTGGCGGTCTATCGCGCTTGGCTAGAGGCCGGTGGCGCTCCACCCGCGATGGTCGCCGGCCACAGTCTGGGCGAGTACACGGCATGGGTGGTGGCTGGGGCCATCGAATTCCGCGACGCGCTGCCGCTGGTGCGGCTTCGTGCTGCAGCCATGCAGGAGGTCGTACCCGTCGGGCAGGGGGCGATGGCGGCTATCCTCGGTTTGGGGGATGAAGTCGTCAAAGCAGCGTGCGAAGAAGCCGCTCAGGGTGAGGTGGTCGAGGCAGTGAATTTCAACGCACCGAGCCAGGTCGTGATCGCGGGCCACAAGACCGCGGTGGAGCGAGCGGCCGTAGCGGCCAAAAGTCTAGGCGCCAAGCGGGCCATGCTGCTCCCGGTGAGCGCACCGTTCCATTCCTCGCTGCTCGCTCCGGCGGCTGCGCGTCTGGTCGAACATCTGTCTTCGGTGCGGGTTGTCGCGCCGACGATCCCGGTGGTGAACAACGTGGATGTCACCGTGGTGAGCGATCCCGATGCTGTTCGGGATGTGCTCGCGCGGCAGGCTTGCAGTCCGGTCCGCTGGGTCGAAGTGGTCCAGTACATGGCCCAGAGCGGGGTGACTCGGGTGTTCGAGTGCGGCCCAGGAAAGATCCTCGCGGGTCTTACGAAACGAATTCATCCCGGTTTGGAATCGCATTCGATTGCCGATGGCACGGGACTGGCGAGTGCGATCGAAATGGTGCGCAATGGCTGAAGCATGCTTGGAACTCACGGGTAAAGTCGCCCTGGTCACGGGTGCTACGCGCGGTATCGGGCGAGCGATTGCGCAGGAACTCGGTCGTTTGGGAGCCGTCGTTGCGGGTACTGCAACTTCGAGTGACGGGGCGACTGCGATCGACGGCTATCTTCAGCAGGCCGGGATCGCGGGGCGCGGATTCGTCATGAACGTCACCGATTCCGCTCAAGTCGAGGCGGTGGTCGGGCAGATCCAGCGCGAACTGGGGGATGTCGCCATCCTGGTGAACAATGCGGGAATCACCCGGGACAACCTGTTGATGCGCATGCGCGAAGAGGAATGGGACAACGTCCTCGACACCGACTTGAAATCGGCCTATCGCTTGTCGAAACTGGTGATCCGGCCCATGATGAAGGCTCGCGCCGGTCGAATCATCAATGTGTCGTCGGTGGTCGGCGCCATGGGTAATGCCGGACAGACGAATTATTCTGCGGCGAAGGCAGGGTTGGCCGGGTTCACCAAGGCGCTTGCACGAGAAGTTGGTAGCCGTGGAATCACGGTGAACTGCGTCGCGCCTGGGTTCATCGACACCGACATGACCCGAGCGCTCAACGAAACACAGCGTGCTGCGATGCTTGCGCATATCCCGCTAGAGCGGTTCGGTGATGTTTCGGAAGTGGCTGCATGTGTGGCCTTCCTGGCCTGCGGTGCGGCGGGATACGTCACGGGGTCGACGTTGCATGTCAATGGCGGAATGTACATGGACTAAGCGAGCGAGCCTGCGTGTCGCGTCGTGTGAGGGCGTGACGGATTTGATAGAATTCGATGAATCGGTAGCTGCAGCGGCATTCGCGCAGCGCGTGAGCATTTCAACGGAAAATTCGAAGGGGGAATCGATGGACAACATAGAGCAACGCGTCAGGAAGATCGTGGCGGAACAACTCGGGGTCAACGAAGCTGATGTCAAGAATGAATCCTCCTTCGTCAATGATCTCGGCGCTGACTCACTCGATACCGTAGAGCTCGTCATGGCACTCGAGGAAGAGTTCGAGACCGAAATTCCCGACGAAGAGGCAGAGAAGATCACGACGGTGCAGCAAGCCGTCGACTACATCAAGGGTCACGCCAGCAGCTAGTCGCACAGCTCGATCGTCCAGACCTCTATCTCGTCAGCCAGATGCGGAGTCAACTTGTCTCGCCGTAAGGTCGTCGTCACCGGATTGGGCATTGTGTCCCCCGTCGGAATCGGAGTCCAGACCGCCTGGTCTAATATCGTCGCCGGTCGCTCGGGCATCACGCGGATATCGCGCTTCGATGCATCCAGCATGGCATCCCAAATTGCGGGCGAGGTAAAGGATTTCGACGTAGCGAAGTACATTCCGGCAAAGGAGGCACGCCGGATGGACACGTTCATACACTATGGTTTGGCCGCAGCAATCGAAGCGATCGGCGATTGCGGCATCAAAGTCACGCCAGAAAACGCTGAGCGCATCGGCGTCATCATCGGCTCGGGAATAGGCGGTCTTCCGATGATCGAAGATACCCATGACGAATACGTCAAATCCGGTCCTCGCCGCATCTCTCCGTTCTTCGTTCCCGGCACGATCATCAACATGGTGTCCGGCAATCTGTCGATCATGTACGGTCTGAAGGGGCCGAACCTTGCGGTGGTCACTGCTTGTACGACGGCCGCGCATTCGATCGGTGAGGCAGGGCGGCTGATCGAATACGGCGACGCGGACGTCATGATCGCCGGCGGTGCCGAGTCGACCGTATCGCCCCTGGGGGTGGGTGGTTTTGCCGCGGCACGCGCCTTGTCTACCCGGAATGACGACCCGGCTGGTGCGAGTCGTCCCTGGGATAAGGGACGAGACGGTTTTGTGCTTGGCGAAGGCGCGGGTGTCGTCGTACTGGAAGAGTACGAGTTCGCCAAGGCAAGGGGCGCTAAAATTTACTGCGAACTTGCAGGCTACGGCATGAGCGCCGACGCACATCATATGACCGCGCCTTGCGAGGACGGCGAGGGCGCAGCACGGTGCATGAGAAACGCATTGCGCAACGCCGGCTTGAATTGCGAGCAGGTCGATTACGTGAATGCGCATGGCACCTCCACCGAGTTGGGCGACATTGCAGAAACCGTGGCGATCAAGCGCTGCTTCGGGGAAAGTGCCTCCAGGCTTGCGGTAAGCTCGACGAAGTCCATGACCGGCCATTTGCTAGGGGCGGCCGGCGGTGTAGAAGCGGTGTTCAGTGTCCTCGCCATCAGGGATCAGGTCGCGCCGCCGACAATCAACTTGGTCGACCAGGATCCGCGCTGCGATCTGGATTACGTTCCCAACACCGCTAGGGCGATGCGCCTGGATGTCGCCCTGTCGAACTCGTTCGGCTTCGGTGGCACGAACGGATCCCTCGTTTTTCGCAAGCTCTGACACGCTCCGGCGCTTATCGGCCCTGAGCTCATAAGGGGCGCGTGTCCGTGATACTCGTCAATGGAAGCCCCGATGATCGCGTAAGCGCGCTCGATCGTGGCTTCTCCTACGGGGACGGCGTTTTCCGGACCATGCGCGCTCAAGGCGGGCAAGTGCGGTGCTGGGGTTTGCACCATGCCAAACTCGCTCACGATTGTTTCCGGATCGGCATTGCATGTCCTCCCGAAGAGACTTTTCGTGCGGATATCGAGACGCTGTTGGCTCAACAGCCCGATTGTGTGGTCAAGATAGTGGTGACTCGCGGGCAAGGCGGTCGGGGCTATGCGCCACCGAGCGATCCGATGCCGCTGCGCATGGTGGCCAGCTTTCCGCTGCCTGCTTTTTCAGGTGATCGCGCTCGTAACGGAGTCCGTGTACGCTGGTGCCAGACGCAAGTCTCCGTGCAGCCCGTGCTTGCAGGAATCAAGCACTTGAATCGGCTGGAAAACGTGATGGCAAGGCGCGAATGGTCGGGCGACGACATCGCCGAAGGGCTGATGCTCGATCCGTGCGGTCGCGTCATCGAGGGCACGATGTCTAACGTCTTCATCCTCGAGGCTGCACGGTTGATCACGCCTGCGTTGACCGAAGCTGGCGTGGCGGGTGTGCAAAGAGACCGATTGTTGCAGCTTGCGCACCGTCTCGGATTGAGTTGCAGCATCGAGGCGATCACGCCCGCACGGCTGCTAGCATCCGAGCAGATCTACTTGACGAATAGCATCATCGGGTTGTGGTGGGTGGCCGCGATGGAAGATCGTGACTGGCCTGTGCATCCGATCACGCACGCCCTCGTCGAATTGCTGGCACTGCCTTGCGATGAGTAAGCGCTGGGCCTGGCGCACTCTGGCTTGCGGGCTGCTGGCATTGCTTGCCGCTGCTGCCTGGATTGCGAGCTACGTTTGGTCGCCGCTTGACTTCTCTGGAGACACACGGGAGTTCTCGATCGAGAGAGGTGCGACGCTGCGCAGCGTCGCACGAGACCTGGAGAGCGCGGGCGTGCTGCCCGATGCCTGGCGTTTCGAGTTGCTCGGACGATTTCTTAGGCGGGAAAGCATGCTCAAGGCCGGGCAATACAATCTGGACGCGCGATGGTCGGCTCTCGAACTGCTCGACGGCATCACGGTAGGGGCGACTTTTCGACTTGATCGCCTGGTCCTCGTGGAGGGGTGGACGTTCCGGCAGATACGTTCAGCGGTGGACGCACACGAGTCGATTAGGCACGAAACTGCGACTCTGACCGACGCTGAAATCATGCAGCGCCTGGGCATGTCGGGCGCGCATCCGGAAGGACTCTTCTTTCCCGACACCTATTATTTCGCCAAGGGAACCGCCGATCTTTCCATTCTGCGGCGCTCGGCCCTGCGCATGCAAACGATCCTGACGCAACAATGGGCAGGTCGCGTCGATGGCCTGCCGGTCAAGAATCCCTACGAAGCTTTGGTGCTCGCGTCGATCGTGGAAAAGGAAACCGGGCTCGAGCGCGATCGGCCGCTGGTGGCTGCCGTACTCATGAATCGTTTGCGCATAGGCATGAGGCTGCAGGTCGACCCTACGGTCATCTATGGGATGGGCGATGGCTTCGACGGTGATTTGCGCCGCCGGGACCTCCAACAAGACACGCCTTACAATACCTATACTCGGTCGGGGTTGCCGCCGACGCCGATCGCCGCCCCTGGGTTGGCGTCGATTGCTGCAGTAATGAATCCGGCTGCGTCATCCGCGCTCTATTTCGTTGCGCGTGGTGATGGATCGAGTCATTTCTCCGAGTCGTTGGCGGAGCACAATCGGGCTGTGACCAAGTATCAACGAGCGCCGGCGGGTTCGCGATGAAGGGCAAGTTCATCACTTTGGAAGGGGTTGACGGGGCAGGCAAGAGCAGCTTCCTGCCTTGGATCGAGCGTCGACTGCGTTCCTCCGGCAAAGACGTCCTCATGACTCGTGAACCAGGAGGCACGCCGATCGGTGAGCAACTGCGTGACGTATTGTTGCATTCCGAGGTTAGCGCGCTTACGGAGGTTCTCCTGATGTTTGCTGCGCGCAAGGAACATCTCGACCAGGTGATCGTGCCTGCCCTTGAAGCGGGTGTGTTCGTTTTGTGCGACCGCTTTACAGACGCCACGTACGCCTACCAAGGCGCCGGACGCGGTATCGATCTCGCCTATATCGCCATGTTGGAGCGATGGATTCAGGGCCATGTGCAGCCTGACCTGACGCTATTGTTCGATCTGCCTGTCGAGATCGCTCGGTCGCGCAGTGGATCTGTTCGAGCGCCGGATCGCTTCGAAGCCGAGCAGGTCGATTTCTTCAACCGGGTTCGGCAGGGCTATCTCCAGCGTGCCGATGCCAGCCCCAGTCGCTTTCGCGTTATCGATGCGAGCCGGTCATTCGATGCCGTCGAAGAGCAGTTGGCCGCCATCGAGATGCTGCGATGACGCGCACCTATCCGTGGCATGCAGAAAGCTGGCGCATTGCGCAGTCCGCATTGGCCCGAGGCGCACATGCGCTGCTGATCGCAGGCGCCCCGGGTTTGGCGAAGGCCGACTTCGCTCGCGCGCTCGCTGCGTCCCACCTTTGCGTATCTAGGGACACCCACGGTCACGCGTGTGGCGTCTGCGAGAGCTGTCATTGGCTCTCGGCTGGCACGCATCCCGACTTTGCCGTGGTCGAACCGCCGCCAGACGATGACGAAGGGGGGCGACGGGGAGGGGCCGCATCTGCCGTGCGCAAGAAGGCCATCGGGGTGGATCAGATACGCGGTTTGTCTGATCTGCTCGGGATCACCGCCCACCGGGACGCAGGTAAGGTCATTATTGTCCAGCCTGCCGATGCCCTCAATCCCGCAGCGTCCAATGCGTTGCTGAAGAGTCTCGAAGAGCCGCCACCCGGTATTGTCTTTCTCCTCGTCTCCGATCGTCCGGCCCTCCTGCTGGCCACCGTGCGAAGCCGCTGCCAAAGCGTACCGATCCATTTGCGCGATAGCGCTATGGCGTCCCGGTGGCTGAAAGAGCAGGGGATGGAGCGGCCGGAACTCGGCCTGGCGCTAAGCGGCGGTGCTCCGCTGGAGGCCATCGCGATTGCGACCAATCCGGTCTGGGCCCGTCGCCCGGAGTTGCTCCGCGAACTGGTCGTGAATGCGACAGATCCGATCCGGATGGCCGAGGTGTTTCGTGATCTCGCGCCCGCTCAAGCGCTCTCCTGGCTGCAAAAGCTCACCTACGATCTGGTGTTCGTGCGGCTCTGCTCGCGCGTGCGCTACAACGTGGATTTGAGCGGGGAAATCGAACGACTCGCTTCGCGTCTTGATCCGATCCGTTTGACGCGCTTGCATCGGCGGTACGTGTCGCTGCAGCGTATTGCCAACCACCCCCTGAACGCGAGATTGTTTTTGGAACAGATGTTCATCGAGTTCAGTCGCATGCGCGAGGGCGACGCTTCCATGGATGGCACGAAATGAACCAGGACTGGGCGCTTGTCGACTCGCATTGCCATATCGACTTTCCCGAGCTGGCGGACGACATCGCTGGCCTGCTCGAGAGAATGGCTGCAAACGGCGTTTGTCATGCGCTCTGCGTCAGTGTGAATCTCGACGATTTTCCTCGTGTGCTCGCGCTTGCCCGGGCCCATGAATGCATCTCCGCAAGTGTCGGGGTGCATCCGGGGAGCGAGTATGGGCCGAACCCGTCGGTGAGCGATCTGATCCGTGAGGGCGCTGCCCGGGAGATCGTTGCCATTGGAGAAACCGGACTCGACTATTTCCGCGCGACCGGCGACTTGGAATGGCAACGAGAGCGTTTTCGCACACATATCAGAGCGGCCCGGGAGCTGGCGAAGCCCCTCATCATTCATTGTCGCGAAGCCGCGGACGATTTGCTGCAGATCCTGCGAGAGGAACGAGGGAATGAGGTGGGCGGCGTAATGCATTGCTTTACCGAAAATTGGGAGGTGGCTTCGGCCGCCATGGACTTGAACTTCATGATTTCTTTCTCCGGCATCGTGACGTTCCGGAACGCGACTGCCGTCCGGGAAGTGGCGGCGCGCGTGCCCGAGGAGCGCCTTTTGGTCGAAACCGATTCGCCTTATCTTGCACCTGTGCCTCATCGGGGAAAGACCAACGAGCCGAGTTTCGTTCGGCACGTGGCAGAGGAACTGGCGCTTGTGCGCGGTATGGAACTAGGTGCGCTTGCCGCCGTAACGACCGGCAATTTCAACAGAATGTTTAATGCATTATGAAATCAGGGATTGTGCGAACAGGGATTTCCTTGCTCGTCTGTTGCGGTTTCGCGCTCGGACAGCCCAGCGCATGGGCGAGTTCGTATGAGGACATGCTCCATGCAGTCAAGCAGGGAAACATCAGCTTGGTAAAACAGTTGTTGGCCAAGGGCATCGATGCGGATTCCACGGACCGTGAAGGAACGACGCTCCTGATCATCGCTGCCGCCGAAGGAAAGCTGGATGCTGTCAAGGTGCTCGTGGATGGCAAGGCGAAACTGGACGCGACCAATCAGTTCGGCGAATCCGCGCTGATGATGGCCGCGATCAGAGGTCACCGGGCGATCGTCGAGTACCTGTTGACCCGAGGCGCTCGCGTCAATCAGCCCGGTTGGACGCCGTTGATGTTTGCGGCGATCAAGGGACACTCGGATATTGCAAAGCTCCTGCTGTCCAAGGGGGCCAACGTCAATGCGTCGTCCGATAACGGGACGACCGCGCTGATGCTGGCAGCGAAGGAAGGCGATCTGGATACCGTCCTGGTTCTCCTGGACAGTGGCGCGGCCGTGAATCTGCGCAATCTGGCAGGAGCGACGGCCCTCGGTATAGCCCTGGAGAGCCGCCGCAAAGACGTGGCAAGCGTCCTGTTGCGTGCGGGTGCCGAACAGTAATCGATGCGTATAATGTGTATTATGTTAAATCATGACTGGCTGCGCTCATAGGGCTTGCGCGTCACTTCGTTGCCTATCCACAGCGGTTCGCTGTTCCTTCGGTCCCTGAGTTACCGGAGGCATGCGCCCTGCGCGCAGTGCCCCGTGTGTGCCTTGCGGCGTTCCCGACACTTAGTCGGTTGCTGACCTGCGAGGAAACTTTCAAAAAACAACCGTGAAGATGCAGAAACTAAACAGCCCGACCGGATTCGATCCGGCCGGGCTGCAATGCAATGTTCAACGAACGACTAGCGCGAGATTACATGCGCTCGATGACCACGGCCATCCCTTGGCCGACACCGATGCACAGCGACACCAGCGCATAGCGACCACCGGTGCGCTGTAGTTGGCGCGCCGCAGTGAGCGCGATCCGGGCACCCGAGCAGCCCAGGGGATGTCCGAGCGCGATTGCGCCGCCATTGGGATTCACGCGACTGTCTTCGAAATCGACTTCGAGCCCTTTCAGGCACGCCAGCACCTGGGAGGCGAACGCTTCGTTGATCTCGATGACGTCCATGTCCTTGATGCTCAAGCCGGCGCGTGCGAGGGCTTTCTTCGATGCAGGCACGGGACCGAAGCCCATGATGCGCGGCGGCACGCCAGCGGCGCCCGTGGCCAGAATGCGCGCAATCGGCTTCTTGCCTGCCTTTTCGCCGGCCGTCAGGCTGCCGATCAGCAGCGCGGCAGCGCCGTCGTTCACGCCCGAGGCGTTCCCGGCCGTCGTCACGCCACCCTCGAACAGGGCGCGCAACTTGGCGAGGGCAGCCAAATCGGTCTGTGGACGAGGATGCTCGTCTTCGCTGAAAGTCTCGGTCTGCCCTCGCCCTTTATCGATGGTGACGGGGCTGATCTCGCCGGCGAAGAAGCCCTCGCCTTTCGCGTTCGCATACTTCTGCTGAGAAGCGAAGGCGAATTTATCGGCGGCCTCGCGCGGGATCGAAAAATCCTTGGCAAGGTTGTCTGCGGTCTGCGGCATCGTTTCGTCGCCGAATTGCTTGATGATCTTCGGGTTCGGAAAACGCGAGCCGATGGTGGAATCGTAAATCCGCATATCGCGCGAGTACGGGGATTCGCTTTTCGCCATCACGAAGGGCGCGCGGCTCATGCTCTCGACGCCTCCGACGAGGAAGAGATCCCCCTCGCCAGCGGTGATTGCATGCGCGGCGTTGACGATCGCGTTGAGGCCGCTGGCGCAATTGCGCTGGACCACGGAGCCGCCGAGTTCGATCGGCAGGCCGGCGACGAGACCGGCGTGGCGAGCGATGCAGCGCGCATCCTCACCGCCCTGATTCGCGCAGCCGATGACCATGTCTTCGATATCCTCGACCTTGAATGCGTTCTTGTCGACGATCGCACGCAGCACGCCTGCGAGCAGGTCGTCCGGGCGGACCGAAGCGAGCTTGCCGCCGTAGCGGCCGATGGGAGTGCGTGTACCGTCGTAGATATAGGCGTCCAGCATGGCGGATCTCCTTTAGTTGTCCTGAGTAAGTAGGGAAACGCCGAGACGCGCGCGGCGTGACAGCCACAACGTCGGGCGATAACGCTGATCGCCGTAGACGCGTTGCATATTGGTCAAGACCTTGAGGATCTTGTCGGCGCCCAGACGATCGCCGAAAGCGAGCGGCCCGTGCGGATAGTTGAGGCCCAGCGTCACCGCCTTGTCGATGTCCGCGGGTGTCGAAGTCTGATTCTGGGCGACCGAGCATCCGATGTTGATGATCATGGCGATGATGCGCTGGGCGATGAAACCGGGGCTATCCTTGGCCACCACCACGGGCACGCCGTCCGAAGCCAACAAGCCGTGAGCCGCATCGCGATATGCAGGCTCGGTGAGCGGACAGGTCATGATCGTCCGGCGCTTGACCATGGGAAAGAGGGTATCCACCGCGACTGTCCGTTTCGGATCGAGACCTTGCTCGAGCACGCAGGTCGTCGTGTCCTCGCCCAGCGGGGTCACCAGAATCAGCGCCTTGGCACTCGGCTTGGCGCCGGTTTCCACGGGGGCGCCGAGCTTGTCGAGCAACTGCATCAACGCCGTATGCCCCGAGGTTTCGGCCTTGCTGACCCACACGCTCTCGGGTCGTGCCGTCGGCGCAGGCGCCTCGGGCGGCACCGCCTGTTCGCCACTGGAATAATCGTAGAAGCCTCGCTTGACCTTGCGCCCCAGGATGCCCGCATCCAGGCGACTGCGCATCACGAGCGAAGGCCGATAGCGCGCTTCGTGAAAGAACTGGGTATAGAGCAATTCGGAGGCTGGCTGAGTGACGTCGAGTGCAGTGAGATCCATCAGTTCGAACGGGCCCATGCGGAACCCGCCGACATCGCGCATGACGCGATCCACTTCGACGAAGCTCGCGATGCCTTCGGAGACCAGGTGCGAGGCTTCCAGGGAGTAACCTCGACCGACCTGATTCACCAGGAAACACGGGGCATCCTTGACACGCACCGGCTCGCGCGTCATGCGTTTGCCGAGCGTCATCAGAGCATCGCCCACCCAAGGCTCGGTCAGGATGCCTTCCACGACTTCGACGAGCCGCATCAGGGGCACGGGGTTGAAGAAGTGAAAGCCCGCGAATCGTTGCGGATGCTTGAGCTTGTTGGCGAGGAGCGTGACCGACAGCGAGGAGGTGTTGGAAGCGATGATGCAGTCATCGGCGAGGACAGCCTCGAGCTCCGCATAGAGCTTTTGCTTGATGTCCGGATTCTCGACGATTGCTTCGATTACCGCATGGCAGGGCTTTAGATCGGCGGGTCCCTCGACCACTTGGATCCTTTCCACGGCGGCCTTCGCATCCTCTGCCGTCATGCTGCCCTTCTCGGCGGCTCGCTTGAGCATGCCGTCGATGAACTTCAGCGCTTCCTGGGCGGCGCCGGGCTTGGCGTCGAGCAGCCGCACACGGATGCCTCCGACGGCCGATACCTGAGCGATCCCCCGCCCCATGGCGCCCGCGCCGATCACTCCGATCAGCAGGTCAGGACGGTTCGCATCGAATCCCACGGTGGTGTCTCCTCCACGATTGAGCTATGTTTGCCGGGCCGACGCGCTTGCGGACCCATTCCGCAGTGGCACGAGATGTCGCCCCTGCGACGTTGAAGCCGCGAATTTTACAGCGTTCGCGGCGGCGAGGCACCCTGCATTCGAGCGTCTGCTGCGGGTTCGCCGTCGGCAAGCTGCTTTTTCAATTGAAGAGAGATTCGACCGTGATGAAGACGATATCCGAGCTGTCGCAAGCCTTGGCCTCCGGAGCGACGACGAGCGAGGCCCTGGCCGAGGCATTGCTGGCGCGCGCAAACGACCCCGCTGGCGAAGGCAAGCGGGTCTTCATCGCCCTCGATTCCCAGAAAGTGCTCGCGCAGGCACGCGCCAGCGACACGTTGCGCAAGGCCGGCATCGTCCCCTCGCCGCTTGCCGGTTTGCCTGTCTCGGTGAAAGACTTGTTCGACGTGGCGGGCGAGACCACATCGGCCGGGTCTGTCGTCTTGCGCGATGCGACACCTGCGAAGGTGGATGCCCCCACGATTGCAAGGCTGCGCGCAGCGGGCGCCGTCTTGGTCGGACGCACCAATTTGACCGAATTCGCCTACTCGGGTATCGGCATCAACCCGCACTACGACACGCCGCGCAATCCCTACGATCGCGCGACAGGGCGCATTCCGGGCGGCTCGTCAGCAGGCGGCGCCGTCTCTGTCGCCGACACCATGGCGGTGATCGGGCTCGGCACCGACACGGGGGGCTCGACCCGAATCCCCGCGGCTTTATGCGGCATCGTCGGCTACAAGCCGACCCAGTCGCGCATCCCCAGGGACAACGTGTTCCCCTTGTCGTATTCGCTCGATTCGATCGGACCGATGGGGCCGAGCGTGGCATGCGTGGCCCTTTGCGATGCGGTCCTCGCAGGCGAGGTTCCCGTCGTGCCCCAAGCGGCGACGTTGGCCGGCCTGCGCATCGCGGTCCCTCAGGCGGTGGTGCTGGACGATCTGGATAATCACGTCGCGGGCGACTTCAGCCGCGCCTTGCAGCAGTTGTCGGCGGCAGGCGCGCGCATCATCGAAATCCCGATGGCACAGTTCGGAGAAATGGCAGAGATCAACCGCCCAGGCGGGCTGTCGCCGATGGAGGCCTACTACATCCACAAGCCCTTGCTCGATCGCGCGGGCGACCAGTATGACCAGCGGGTGCGCGTGCGCATCCAGGGTGGGGCCAAAGCGACTGTGGTGGACTATCTTTGGACGCTCGATCAGCGCAAGTCCTGGATCGCCCGCGTCAGCCGGGAGGCCGCCCCGTTCGATGTGCTCCTCATGCCGACTGTACCGTGCATCGCCCCCCCGCTCGCTCCCCTGCTCGCCGACGACGAGCTTTTCAAGCGCACCAACTTCCGCATGCTGCGCAACACCAGTCTGATCAACTTTCTGGATGGGTGCGCCTTGTCGTTGCCCATGCACGCGCCGGGCGCGGCCCCGACCGGTTTGATGCTCTGCGGCCTGCATGGGCAGGATGCGCGCATCTTTGCCATTGGTGCGGCGGTCGAGGCGCTCCTCAAGCGCTGAGCCGAGGGACCAGCCAGCAGTGCAAGGTCACTCGAGCACCACGCGCCAATCGGCGGCGAACAGCGTGGCGCCCGAGGCGATGACCGGGTTCAGTTCCAGTTCGAGCAAACGCGAGCCCAAGGCGGAGCCGAGACGAGAGACGTTGGCGATGAGCGACGCAACCTCTGCCTTGCTCACCCCTGCGCAGCCCCGTACGCCATCCAGCACAGCACGCCCCTGCAATTCATCCAGCATTTCCGCCGCTTCTGCGGCCGAGACGGGCGTGGCGCGAAACGCCACGTCGCGCAATACGTCGAACAGGACGCCCCCGAGTCCGACCATGACGACCATGCCGAAGATGCTATCGCGCTGCAGACGGATGATGAGTTCGATTCCCGCGGGCGCCATGGGTTGGACTGCGAGTCCCGCAATGGCAGCCCCCGGATGGCGAGCTTGCGCGGATCGCACGAGTTCATCGTAAGCGGCGCGTACTTCGCTGTCTGTGTTCAGTCCGAAGATCGCATCTTCGTTCCCGGTGCTGCGCCCGAGATCCGGCGACTGGAGCTTCAGTGCGGCCGGGCGCTCGAACGACCGGGCGATGCGCGCGGCTTCTTCCGCCGAATGCGCGAGCGTAATCGGCACGAGCGGAACCCCCACCGATGCCAAGAGGCCGGCCGCCTCCGTGGCGGACAACTGGCCGCCTTCCGCCGACAAAACCGGCAGACTCAATGCCTGCTCGGCCTCCCGCTGCGTCCGCGCAGCCCAGGACCGGCGAGCCGCGGCATACTCGATCAGTCCGGCGACAGCGTCGATCGCCGCTTCGGCGCCTCGCAGAACGGGAATGCCCATGGCATGCAATCCACGGATCGCGGCCGCAGGTGCGGCGACCCAGCACACGACGAACGGCTTGGGCGCCTCGGCCTTGATGCGCGAGAAGATGGCGAGGAGCTTGTCGACGTGTGCATCCATCAGCTGCAACCAGACGATGCCGACATGGATCGCTTCATCCGAGAGCAACAGGCGGACACTGCGCTCCAGCAGATCGGGTTCAGCGACGAACTGGCCGGTGATATCCACGGGATTGGTCGCGATGCCGAACGCCGGAATCGCCGCGCGCAGTTCGTTGCTCGTCAGTTCGGACAACCTGGGCAGATTCAACCCGATTTCCTCCGCGCGGTCGGCCATCAGCACGCCGGCACCGCCCGACTGGGTCACGATGCCTATGCCCGTGCCCTGCGGCAGCTCACAATGGCTGAACGCTTCGACCATGTCGAGCATGTGCTCTTCGTTGCGTGCGCGCACGATGCCGACTTGGCGTGCAACCCCGCTGAATATTTTGTCATCGCCTGCAATCGAGCCGGTATGAGAGATGGCGGCACGCGCACCCGATTCGGTGCGCCCGACTTTGGTCAGAACCAGCGGTTTTCCCAGCCCCAGTGCCTGCCGCGCAACCTCGATCAGGCCCGCGCCGTCCTCGAGCCCTTCGATATAGCCTGCGCCCACGCGTATCCTTGGGTCCGAGATTACGTCACGCAGCACTTCGCAGAATCCGATGTCTGCCTCGTTGCCGGTGTTCACGAAGTAGCCCATCCCGAGATCGCGGCGCCGCGCCAGCGCGGCGATGGCTGTGCCGAAGGCTCCCGATTGCGTGACGAAACCGACGGGTCCGGACGGCGTGGGACCATCTGCAAACTGGCTGAAGGTCGCCATCACGTTGTCGAAGGCGTTGATGAGACCCAGGCAGTTCGGACCGCAGATCCGTATGCCCAGGGTCCGGGCCGTTGTGGCGAGCTCCGCCTGAAGGCGTGCGCCCTCCTCGCCCATTTCGGCGAAGCCTGAGCTGAACACGACCGCCGTATCGATCCCCTTGGCCGCGAGATCCGCAAGGGATTGCAGTACCAGCGCTGCCGGTACAACGACGATGGCGAGGTCGACCGGATCGGGAATGGCCGCCGCGCTCGGGTAACAGGGTCTGCCTGCGATGGCCTTGTACTTCGGGTTCACCGGATAGATCGATCCGCCATACTGCTTGTCGAGCAGGAACTTGAGCGGTCGTCCGTTGATGCGCGAGAAATCTTCCGAGGCGCCCACTATTGCGATCGATCGCGGAGCAAGTAGATGTTGCAGAGATGCGGTCATGCAGATGGCTCCGGTGGGTCGCAGTGCGCGCAGGGCCTCGCAGCGGCTGCGAGAGTGATCGGCCACCCCGCACTCGCTGAGTTAATGGGGTGAGTAAAGATGCTTCCGGGTCCAGGGGACGGGCGTCATGCCGCGACGCTGCGCCTTCACAGCGACGATCTGATGCAGCGAGATCCATCCTCGGGTGAAGGCGTGAGCGCAGCCGGCCAGGTAAACGAGCCAGGTTCGGTAGCGTCGTTCGCCGACCAGCTTGCATGCCTCCTCTCGTGCGGCCTCGAGCCGCGACGCCCAGATGCCTAGCGTCTTCGCATAATGGAAGCGCATCGATTCGACATCGATCGGCTCCAGGTTGCGCTCGCTCATGGCGCGTACAGCGAGACTCAGATGCGGCAATTCGCCGTTCGGGAAGATGTACCGGTCGATGAAGGCGCCCGCGCCCATTCCCACCGCCCGGCTTTGCGTGTCCATCGTCGTAATGCCGTGATTCATCACGATGCCATCGTCGGAGAGGAGTTGTTGCATTTTCCCGAAATAGAGGGGCAGATTCGACAGGCCCACGTGCTCGAACATGCCGACACTGGCGATCTTGTCGAATTTCTCGTCTTCGGGCACGTCGCGGTAGTCGAGCAGTTGCACCGTGCAGTGCCCCTGCAGGCCTTCTTGTGAAATGCGTGCCTGCGCGAGTTCAAGTTGCTTGCGCGACAGGGTGATGCCAAGGGCATGAACACCGTAGTTGCGCACTGCGTGGAGAATCAGGCCGCCCCACCCACAACCGATATCGAGGAAGCGCTCGCCCGGCCGCAGCATGAGCTTGCGGCAGATGTGGTCGAACTTGTTGACCTGAGCTTGATCGAGTGTATCGTCGTCGCTGTGGAAGTAAGCGCACGAGTACGCCATGTTGCGATCGAGCCACAACTGGTAGAACTCGTTCGAGACGTCGTAATGGTGTTCGATCGCGTGCGCGTCTTGCTTGCGCGTGTGGCTGACGGCGCGTCGCAGCCGTGACCAGGTTGCTATCCGCGGACTGCTGCCGCGGATCAATGCATCGGCGGCAGCCAGGGCGTCGGCAATGCGGCCCTCCACGTCGATCTGTTCGCGGATATAGGCTTCACCGAGATTGGAGAAATCCGCATCGAACAACGCTTTCAAGGCTGCCGGCTCCTTGAGTTTTACCGTGACGGCCGGGGTCGGGCCGAGATCGTATGCGAGACCATTCCAAAGCTGGAGGCGCAGGGGAATGGGCGCACTCTCGAGGAATCGCTGTGCAAATCGTGCCAGGCGTTTCTCGACGAACACGGCAGTTCTCCTTGTCAGGTTCGCGGCGGGTCGTTCGGTATCTGCGTCAAGGTGGATCGCCAAGCAGCCGCTTCACCGTCGCTCGGAGCGCGCCAGTCCCCTCGGGGGGATAGTGATCCGCCAGAGCCCACCTTGGGTGCGTTAGCGATGCAGCTGCGCTTGTACTGGCTCAGCTGGAAAAAGCGCAGCAGGAACACATCGAGCCAGCGCTTGATATCTGCAAGGGTGTATTGGTTGCGCTTGCCTTCGGGGACGTCAGGCCAGCGGCCACGCCTGCGATCTCGCCACGCGTAATAGGCAAGGTAAGCGACTTTGGGTGGCGCGTATCCGAATCGCAGAATGTAATAGAGGATGAAGTCCTGCAGTTCATAGGGGCCGACGACTGCCTCGGAAAGCTGCGCGGGCTGACTCGACGCGTCGCCTGGGACGAGTTCCGGGCTGATCTCGGTGTCGACGATGTCGTTGAGCACCGCAGAGGCGTCCGCCCCCAGACTCCCGTTCGCCGCCACCCAGCGCACGAGATACTGAATCAAGGTCTTCGGGATGCTGGCGTTGACGTGATAGTGCGCCATGTGGTCGCCTACCCCGTAAGTCGACCAGCCGAGCGCGAGCTCGCTCAAATCGCTGGTGCCGACGACCGGTGCGCCGTGCAGATTGGCCAGACGGAAGAGATGACTGGTGCGCTCGCCCGCCTGCACGTTCTCGAACGTCACGTCGTAGACGGCCTCCCCGCGCGAATACGGATGCTGCAGATCCTTGAGCATCTGCAGGCATGAGGGTCGGATGTCGATCTCATGCGCAGTCGCACCGACGGCGCGCATGAGACGATGCGCTTGATCGAGGGTGCGCTTGCCGGTGGCGAACCCGGGCATCGTGTAGGCGAGGATGTGGGTGCGGGGCAAACCGAGCACGTCCATGACACGCGCGCACACGAGCAGCGCATGGGTGGAGTCGAGGCCGCCCGAGATGCCGATCACCAGCTTGTTCGCCTGCATCGACTTCATGCGTTTCACGAGACCCTGCACCTGGATCTCGTAGATCTCGTGGCAGCGCAGATCGCGACTCGCCGGATCGACAGGCACATACGGAAAGCGATCGTAGCTGCGTTCGAGTTCCACGCTTGCACCGGACGCCCGCCCGAGAGCGAACTCCACCGTGCGGAAGCTCTCGATCAGGTCGCGGTGACGCTGCGCGGATTGAGCGAAGGTGTTTTGCCGGATCCTGTCTTGGGACAGGCGATCGAGATCGATGTCGGCCACGGCGAGTTGCGATTCATACTCGAAGCGGCGCGTCTCCGCGAGCAGCGTGCCATTCTCGTAGATATAGCCATGGCCGTCCCAGGCGAGATCCGTAGTCGATTCCCCGAACCCCGAGGCGCAATAGAGATAAGCGGAGAGGCAGCGCGCCGATTGGCTGGCGCCGAGCAGCCGACGATAGTCTTCCTTGCCCATCGTGACGTTCGAGGCCGACAAGTTCACCAGCACCGATGCGCCAGCCAGCGCACCGAAGGTAGAGGGCGGGATCGGCGCCCAAAGATCTTCGCAGATCTCGATGTGAATCTTCAGGCGTTCCAGGTCGGTGGCATGAAAGAGCAGCCGGCTGCCGAACGGGACGTCCTTCTGATCCAACAGGTCGATGGCGGCACGTCGGCACGCATCGCCAGAAGCAAAGTGGCGTAGCTCGTAGAACTCGCGGTAATTGGGCAGATAGGTCTTGGGGACGACGCCGAGGATCCTGCCGCGGCAGACGACGACCGCGCAGTTGTACAGCGTGCCGTCGATCTTCAGCGGTGAACCGAACACTGCCACCACGGGATAGGCCTTGCTTGCCTCGACCAGCGTACGTAACCCCGCCATGGCCTGATCCAGCAACGCCTGCTGATGGAAGAGATCCTCGCAAGAGTAGCCAGTGAGCCCAAGCTCCGGAAAGGCTACGAGGCAGGTTCCCGACTCGGCGGCTTCCCGCAGCAGACGAACGCTTTCCGCAGCGTTGGCCTCGGGGTTGGCCACCCGAACCACGGGGACGGCCACTGTCGCCCGGACGAATCCCTGATGATACAGATCGAAAAAAGCGCTTTGCTGGCTCATGCCGTTATCCATCGGATGCTATCGCTTCGTCTGCGTCGCGCAGTATCGATCGATTCTAAAGCGGAAATCAGGCGGATAGACAGACCATTCTCCGTGGACTTGCGCACGTCTTGTTTTGTCAGCGAGATCGCTCGATCACATCGAGCGAGCGGGCATCCGAGGCCCATTCTCCCTTGACGAGTTGCTCTGACGCGGAGCGGAGCACAGCGCGTGCCCGGCACCTTTGCCGGTGCGAGGAATCCCGTTCACAAGGCGAGTGTTCGACGACTGCAAACCGGCAATGGACGCCGGGCAGCCGGGCCGCGGCGATGTTTCTGTGCCTAGCCGAACATCACCTTGTGTTTGAAGGATTGAAAGCCCTTGTCGGCGCGAGCCTTCAGCCATCGGTGGGTGAAGCGCTGGCCTTCTTCGCTTTGTTTCCAGAGCAGCGCGTCAAGCTCGCATTTCTTCTCATGGATGACGGCCGGCCAGTGGCCTTTGCCGCGGTCGGCGAGCGCCGATTGCCGTAATGCCCACCAGTCGCCCTCGATCCAGAGCCGCTTCGGTCCCTTCATGCCCAAGGGGCGCGTACGACGCAACCAGTATTCGAAGGTAGGCGTAGTCCAGCCGACCCATCGGTCACGATCCGGCCACAGCACATCGGTCGGCACGAGGCCTTCAGCCATCAGCTGCACTTGGGTTCCAATCCACTCCACCGACTCGCGTGGGACGATCTCGACGATCAGATCGCTGGCGATCACGTCGGCCGCGGGCGCGGGATACTTGATCCGGAGAGTCATGGTCGAATTCCTGATCTACCTGATTGCTTCACCTTACTGATCCTAGATCCGCGCCTGTGTCAGGCGGTTGATATAGGTCAACGGCCCGAGGCGGTGAAACTTTCGAGATCGACATCGTTCGAGCCGCATGCTCGGCATGCCCTTCGCCCGCTCACGCTTCGACGCCCCTTGGCTGCGTGAGGGAACCGCAACCAATACCGCACTTCGACAGCGGCGTGCTCGTTCGACGGCGCATCCAGCCATGGCCGGATGCGCATTGTCGAAGCGGGCGGACAACGCAAAGGGGACTTACCAGCGTCCGTGTCGCCAACACGGCGGCACGGACGCTGGCTTACATCACCACGTCGATCAGGTACGGCCCTTTGGTCGACATGGCGAAGCTGAGCTGCTTGGTGAGCTCTTCAAGATCGTGCGCCTGACCGCCAGGGACGCCGAGACTCTTCGACATCGTGGCGAAATCGATGGTGGGACGATCGAGGGTGAGCATGTCGATCGCACGCGGACCGGGCTGGGCTGCCCCGACATCGGCCAACTGGCTGTACAGGATTTTGTACGAGCGGTTGGAGAAGATCATCACGCAGACATCCAGGTTTTCGCGCGCCATCGTCCATAAGGATTGGATCGTGTACATGGCGCTGCCATCCCCGATCATGCAGATCACCTTGCGGTTCGGGCAGGCTACCGCCGCGCCGACGGCCACCGGGCCGCCGAAGCCGATCGATCCGCCCATGTTGTTCAGCCAGTCATGCGGGGGCGCGCCGACGCTATAGGGGAAGAAGCCGCGACCGGTCGTGACCGATTCGTCGACGACGATGGCACCTTCGGGCATCGTCGCGCCGAGCGCTTGGCCCAGGCCTTCCAACGTGAACTTTCCAATGGGTTTGTCGGGCCGAGACGGTTGTGCAATGCCGCTAGGCTTTTCGTTCAGCGCGCCGAGTTCGGCGGCCAATGCTTCCAGCGATGCGAGCGGGTCGCCTTCGACCGGGCAGAGCGTTGTGACTGTACAGCCTTCCGGCGTAAGAACGCTCGGTTTGCCCGGGTAGGCGAAAAACGCTGCTGGCGGCTTTGTCGCCACCAGGACCATATGCTCCGTGCCCTTGAGCTGCGCCTGTGCCGTCTCGACCACGAAGTGCAGGCGCAGCACCGGAACGCGCCCTGCCCCACGCTCGATCCGGGCTGTCCCGCCGGCAGCCTGGACGGTGCATCCGGTCTTGGCGGAGATCTTGCCCGCAAGTTCGAGTCCGCGCGCACGCAACGCCCGGCCGCCGAGAAACAGCATCGCAGATTTTCCGTGCATGAGCGCTTTGGCCGCAGCCACGACCTCATCGTGGGTGGGGCCAGCCGGTGCTGGCGTGGCGGGTGTCTCGGCGACGCCATCAGCCTCGCCCCAAGCCGTATCGGCGGGGAGTATGAGGGTCGAGATTTGCCCGGGCGCGACTCTGGCTGCCTGGATTGCCAGGGCGCCGTCGCCAGCAACGGTCTTGGAGGTCGGCGAGGTCTTGACCCAATGCGAGAAGGGCCGCGCGATACCTTCGATATCGGCCGTGAGCGGCGTGTCGTATTTGATGTGGTAGAGCGCATGCTCGCCCACGATGTTGACGATGCCCGATCCCGCCTTCTTCGCATTGTGCAAGTTGGCTGCTGCATTGGCGAGCCCTGGCCCCAAGTGCAACAGCGTCGATGCGGGCTTGTCGGTCATGCGGTAGTAGCCATCGGCCGCCCCGCTGCATACGCCCTCGAACAGGCCAAGGACGCAGCGCATGCCCTCCACGCGGTCCAAGGCACCGACGAAATGCATCTCCGAGGTGCCCGGATTGGCAAAGCACACCTCCACACCACCTTGAATCAGCGTCCTGACCAGACTTTCAGCTCCGTTCACGAGCCTCTCTCCCTGAATGAATAATCACGATGGACAGCCCGCTGCCGGTGCCGTCGCTCATCCTCGATCACTGCAGCCCGGGCCGTCAACCCGGTGCGTGATCGTCGCGCCAAACGAAAGTGACGACCCAGTCGCTGCCTTCGCCTTCGATGCAAGCAATGGTGCCGTTGCCCGGTTTGAACTCGACCACTTTGCACTTTTCGTCGCCACAGACGAGCTTGGATGCCGAGCGCAGGAGGTAGTCGACATGACCGCACATCATGATATCGCCGCGCGTAGCGGCGATTTCCGCCATGAAGGGCGCGACCGGGTCGTCTGTGTTGATGGGGTACGCCGCCTTGGCGGTCTTGTCCTCGGCACCCAGCTTGGCGGCGATCCGTTCCGCGGTGTCGATGGTCCACTGCTTGTCGCTGTGCAGGATGCGCACGGGCGATACCCCAAGCGTTTGCAGTCGTGCGCCTAGACGGTCAGCCTGGGCTTTGCCCTTGGGGCTGATGTGGCGTTGCGGATCTTGTTCGGCAGACAAGGCATCGACGTGATGCACCAGATAAACCTTCATGCGCTCCTCCGTTCGTCAGCAGGTTCCGAGCTTTAAGCCGGGCCTGCCCGTGAGCGAGCGTAAAAAGGGCGGCGCGACTTGCCATCGACGCCTCAACGAATACTGCGAACTGACCCAAAGGTCAATCGCAATCGGCGCGATACCCCGCCGAACACCCGGCCGAATACCTGCGTTCGGCCGGGCAGCGCAGGCTCAAGGATCGCGCGGTTCCGATGCCGAGGAAGGCTTGCGCGTGACCCACAAGCTGGCAAGCATCGAAGTGACCAGGACGATTCCGACCACGGAGAGAGCGAACCCGATCGGTATCTTGTAGATGTCGAGTAGCAGCATCTTGATCCCGATGAAGACCAGGATGAACGCCAGGCCATACTTGAGCAGATGGAAGCGATCGGCAAGGTCGGCGAGCATGAAGTACATCGCGCGCAGTCCCAGGATCGCGAATACGTTCGAGGTGAGCACGATGAACGGATCGAGCGTGATGGCGAAGATGGCGGGGATGCTGTCCACGGCGAAGATCACGTCCGTGATGCCGATCATGACCATCACCACGAACAGCGGGGTGAACCAGCGCTGGCCGTCCTTGATGATGGAGAACTTCTCTTCGTGGTACACGTCGGTGATGCGCATGTGCTTGCGCATCCAGCGCAGGATCGGATTCTTGTTGATGTCGGATTCGGCCTCCGCCATCATCAGCATCTTGACGCCCGTGAGCAGCAGGAAGGCACCGAATACATACAGAATCCAGTGGAATTTCGAGATCAGCCATGCGCCGATGAAGATCATGATCGCTCGGAGCACGATGGCCAGAATGATGCCCAGGATCAATACACGCCGCTGGTACTGCGGTTGCACCCCGAAGAAGGTGAACAGCATCAGGAACACGAAGATGTTGTCGACGGCGAGCGACTTCTCGATCAGATAGCCGGTGAAGAACTCCGCCGCCTTCTGGTTCGCGATCTCGCGGCCGACCGTGTCGTCGAGCCACCACCAAAGCAGTGCGTTGAAGACGAACGAAAGCGCTATCCAGATGAGCGACCAGATCAGCGCTTCCTTGAACGAGACTTTGGCCGATCCCTTGCGTTCAAGAACCAGCAGGTCGACGATGATCGCGACGACGACGAATACCGCGAAGCCCGTATACCAATACCAGGTGCCGATCGATTCCATGAACTCTCCCTGCGGCGTGGATCAGAGCCCGATCACGTACCCGGACGCATGGTGCCGGTGTCGGTGTCGATTTATTCGTTAAGCCGTCGTCGTGGCAGCGCACGTTCGCCGGTTAAGTGCGCGAAGATAGCAGGGAAGAATCGATCGCTGCATTGAGATGTGGAATGATGCTCATGCACTTCGTTTATCGAAGTGCAGCTCGGTTTTCTAAGCATGTGCATGCCAGCACATGCGAGTGCGCCGAAAGGTCTGAACTCGTCGACCGAAGACCGGATCGGCGGCCCTTTACGGGCCGCCTACAGGTGAGGCGATGCTGCGCTCAAGGCTGAAACTTGACGCCCGCGGCTTTGATGATCGCGCCGTAGCGAGCGATCTCTTGCTTGATGATCGCTGACGTTTCGTCGGGCGAGGAAACGAACGGTTCGGCGCCCTGCTTCGCCAGGAACTCCAATGTGCTCGGCATGGCGAGAATGGCAGCCATTTCATTGTTGATGCGATCGATTGCTGCTCGAGGTGTCTTGGCGGGCGCAACCATCGCCGTGATGCCTGTGATCCCATAGCCCGGAAGGCCCGCTTCGGCAAACGTGGGGACTTGAGGCATGGCTGCGAGTCGCGTGGCGCCCGTCACGGCCATCGGTCTGAGCTTACCGGTCGCGATCATCGGAATGACCGTGATCGGAATCTGGAACGACATTTCCACCCGTCCACCGAGCAGGTCGGTAGTCGCCGGACCCGATCCCTTGTAGGGGATGTGCACGATCTTCGTGCCGGCGACGATGTTGAACGACTCGCCCGAGAGATGCGTATTGGTGCCCAGCCCCGATGAGGCGAAATTGAGTTGCCCCGGCCTTGCCTTGGCGAACGCGATCAGTTCCTTGAGGTTTCTCGCCGGCACCGATGGATGCAGCACGAGCACGACGCGCGAGCGGCCTATGGTCGCGACGCCAGTCAAGTCTCTGATCGCGTCGTAAGGCAGATTCGGAATGAGCGTGGCGGTGCTGAACAAGGCCGCGCCGGCCCAGCCTATCGTGTAGCCATCGGGAGGCGACTTGGCAAGGAAGTCCATGCCGATCACCGTGTTTCCCCCAGGTCGATTGTCTACGAGAACCGACTGTCCCCAGCGTTCGGTAAGTCGTGCCGCGACCATGCGTGCCATCGGATCGGTGCTGCCGCCGGGCGGATAAGGGACGACGTAGCGCACTGTTCTGCTGGGATAAGGCTGCTGGGCGGCTGCGTTGCTCGCAGCAAAAGCCGCTAGCGCAAGACATGCGCAGCCGACGGTCCACGGAAACGCGTTCATGCGGGCACCTCCTCCAAGGTTATTGTTCTATGAGCTTGCTTTGGCGCGGCCCCGGTCGACGGGATTCTCGTTCTATCGCGCGATGCAAGTAGCCTACAACCTCGCAATCGCGCACACAAGGGATCCTCCTTAAGGGCCGGCCCTAGGTCGGAGGGGCGTCGATGGTGCGAGGCCATTCCAGCAATCGCGTCGATAGGCAGGCCGCGTTCCGCCGAGTCCGGACTGTCGTTGGGCCGATACCGGACGAAGCTCGTGATCGAGCGAGCCGCCCGATAGATCCGTCGGGCGCTCGCCAACGCTGCCTTTCAGGGTTGACTCTCGTCGACGCTGTCGGAATACTCGCCCAAACGCCGTCGCTCGTGAAACCTCGAGGGTCTTCGTCGCCGGCATAGTCTTTAAGAAAGTTTCGGAACTCGGCCCTTCCGCGGCCGGTTCCTTCCGAGGAGGATAGCGATGACGATCATCACGACCGCAGGACTGCGGTGCCTTGCCGCGAGCGCCCTGCTCGCGATAACAACGACCGCAACGGCCCAGAATTATCCAGTCAAGCCGATTCGCATCATCACGCCCTACGGCCCGGGCGGAACGACCGACCTGCTGTCGCGCATGCTTGCGCCGAAAATCACCGAGAACTGGGGGCAGCAGGTCATCGTGGAGAATCGTCCCGGAGGCAACACGATCATCGGTTCGGAAGCCATGGTCAGGTCAGCGCCCGATGGCTACACCCTCCTTTGCATCCTCTCCAGCCACGTGATCGTGCCCAATCTGGCGCCGACACCCTACGATGTGGTGAAGGACTTCGCCGCCGTGGCCACGATAGGCAGCACGCAGTTGGTGCTCGTCCTGCATCCCTCGGTGCCGGCGAAGAACGTGCGCGAGCTGATCGCACTTGCCAAGACCCAGTCGGGGCAGCTCAATTACGGTTCCGGCGGCAGTGGCACGGTCACCCACCTCGCGGGCGAGTACTTCAACATGCTGGCCGGCGTGAAGCTCCAACACATACCTTACAAAGGGTCCGCGCAAGCCTTGACCGATGTGATCGGCGGCCAGATTCACATGTACTTCAGTCCGCCGATCGTCGCGCTTCCGCACATCAAGAGCGGCCGGCTGAAGCCGATCGCGCTCACCGGCGACAAAACCCTCGGCGCACTGCCGGGGGTACCGCTAGTCTCGCAATCCGGAGTCAAGGGATTCGAGCTCAAGCTCTGGTACGGGCTGCTTGCCCCGGCAGCCACGCCCAGGCCCATCATCGACAGGCTCAACGCCGAGGTGGGCCGCATCTTGGCTCTGCCGGATATTCGGGATCGACTGCTCAGTCAGGGCATGGATCCCTTCCCATCTTCGCCGGATCAGTTCGGTGAGTTGATCAAGGTGGATTACGCGAAGTACGCCCAGATCATCAAGAACGCGAACATCCAGCTCAAGCAGTGATGCGTCTCGGCCGCGGGTGCCGAGGTTGACTGCGGCCACCGGGACCGGAATACTCGAAAGATTCGACAGCTCGATCATTGGAAGACGGGAAGGCGGTGTCTGGACAAATGTTACGCATGAGCAAGCTGCCCTTGGAGGGGCTCCGTGTCATCGACAGCAGTTACGTGTTCGCCGGGCCGTACTCGACCGGCCTGCTGGCCGACATGGGTGCCGAGGTGATCAAGATCGAGGGGCCGGCCCGCACCGACATGACTCGCGGCGGCGCCTTCTCGGGCATGATGCCCGACAACGAGCGCGGCGACGACTCCTGGAACCGCACCAGCACCTATAACCTGGTGAATCGCGGCAAGAAATCCCTGGTGGTGGATCTGTCGCGCAAGGAAGGTCGCGAGGTCTTCGTCGATCTCATCAAGAAGAGCGACGTGCTGCTCGAGAACTTCACGCCACGGGTGATGCGAGGCTGGGGCCTGGATTATCCCAACCTGCAGAAAATGCATCCCGGGCTCATCATGATCTCCAACACGGGCTACGGTCGCGGCGGTCCCTTCTCCGACTATCCCGCCCAAGCCACCACGCAAGAGGCGACGCACGGCCTCGCGGCGGTCACAGGCTACCGCGACGGCGATCCTTCCAAGGCCGGTCAATCGTTCGTCGATTTTCTGGCAGCATGGGCCTGCATGTCGGCGGCCTTGCTGGGGCTGCGCTATCGGCGCCGTTTCGGCCGCGGATTGTGGGCCGACATCGGCATGTACCAACTCGGTTGCTATAACGTGAGCGAGTTCGTGCTGGACAACATCGCCAACGGCGCACCGAGCGAGCGAATCGGTAACCGGCATCGTCAATATGCGCCGCAAGGCTGCTATCGCTGCGAAGGGCGCGACGATTGGGTCACCCTCAGTGTGCGTGACGATCACGAGTGGGGTGCGCTCTGCGGCGTGATCGGTCACCCCGAACTCGCGGGCGATTCGCGCTACGCGACAGAGCAAGCGCGGCGGGCCAATCACGATGCGCTGGACGAGATCATCACCCAGTGGACCAAGACGGTCGGCAAGATCGAGGCGATGGAGCGCCTGCAGGCCGCCGGCGTGCCGGCCGGCGCGGTGCTCGATGGTCGGGATCTGCACTTTAATCCTCACCTGAAGGCTCGCGGACTGCTCGAGTGGATCGACTTCCCGAAGGAACGCAACATGGGGCCGCGGCGCAGGGTCATCGGTCGGCCCTGGCATTTCAGCAAGACGGACATCAAGGTCCGCGGACCGGCACCCGTCTTCGGCAACGACAACCACCACGTGCTGCGCGACATCCTCGGCTACGACGAAGCGCGCATTGCGGCGCTGGAGCGAGACGAACTTCTCGTCAGCGCGCCGAAGAAAGTGCGCGAGACGCCCGACCTCACGATGGACGAACGCGTGAAACTCGGTCGACTCGCCTACTGGGATCCGGACTACAAGCAGCGTCTGGGCATGTAATGACGGGGGTTGAAGCGAGCGGCCGATTGCGAGGGACACAGGGTACTGTCCAAGCAAGCGTAGTCTGCCTGACGCTCCTTGCCGCCTCGGTATTGAGTTCGCCGCCGGAAGCCATTGCGCAGCCATCGTCACCCGGCAGCATCGGGGGGTATCCCGCCAAGCCTGTCCGCCTGATCCTGCCGGTGGCAGCAGGCTCGACGAGCGATACCCTCGCCCGCATGGTCGCCCGTGCCCTGGGCGAACGGCTCGGTCAGCAGGTCGTCGCCGACAATCACCCGGGTGCAGGCGGAAACGTGGGGGTGCCCATCGCAGCCCGGGCGGCGCCGGACGGCTACACCCTGCTGATGATTTCCTCAGCGCAAGCCATCTCGCCGAGCCTCTATGCGAAGCTCGCATACGATCTAGAGCGTGATTTCGCACCGGTCACCCAGATCGCCGACGGCCTCTACATGCTGACCGTACATCTGTCGGTTCCCGTGAAGACAGTCAAGGAACTGGTCGGGCTGGCTCGTGCGCGCCCCGGGCAATTGTCGTTCGGTTCCGCGGGCGTAGGCACGGGTACCCATTTGACCGGCGAACTGCTCAAGGCTGCCGCGCAGATCGATCTGCTGCATGTGCCCTATCGCGGCATGGGGCCGGCCATCGGCGAGTTGGCGGGTGGGCAGATCTCGTTGGCCTTTCTCGGTCTGCCTTCGGGCTTGCCGCAGATGCGAGCAGGCAAGGTGCGCGCAATCGGTGTCACTTCGGCTCGGCGCTCAGCGGCAGTGCCCGATCTGCCTACACTGGCCGAAGCCGGTTTGCCGGGTTTCGAGTCCACCACCTGGCAGGGATTCGTTCTTCCCGCCGGCACATCGCGCGAAATCATCGCACGGCTGCATGCGGATTCGGTGCGGGCCGTTCAATCCGCCGATCTGCGCGAGCGCTTCGCGGCTCTGGGGGTCGAGCCGGTGGGCAGCACCCCCGATCAGTTCGCGAGCCAAATTCGCGCCGAGATCACCAAATGGGCCAAGGTCGTGCGTGGGATAGGGTTGGCGAAGCAGTAGTCCTGCTTGAAATCGAACTGCGCCCTGGGTCCCGCATCGTCTTCGTAGCCTCCTCGCTCCTGGGTATCGCCCCCACGAGCGCGAAGAGTTCCTCGTTGCGGCGCGTGCTGCGCCCGTGGTTCCACTGCTTCGATCATGGTTGCGGCCGTTGACGTGCGCGTCTCGGCGGAATCGCTGCGGCTGTTCGGTCCGTTACCGCCTCTGGACATGACCTAAGTCAACCGCTGAGGCATCGACGCGTCCTAGACTGGGCAGGAGAGATTCATCGACCGTGTTTTCACACTCGGTAGCCCGCCTCGTCCAAGTCGCTACGACTTCGACATGCTCGGATGCCGCAACATTGCGGAGGCGACCATGCGCAGAATCTACTTTCTCGTTCACGATCAGGAATTGGCCAAGAAAATCGTCGATGAACTGCTGTTGGCCCGGATCGAAGAGCGCCATTTGCACGTGCTGGCGCGGCGCGGAACCTCGCTCGAGGATCTTCCCGAAGCAAGTTTGATGCAGAAAACGGATTTCGTGCCGGCAGTGGAACGCGGGCTAGCCTTGGGCGGCGCCACCGGACTCCTCGCCGGCCTGGTCGCCATCGCCTTGCCCGCGACGCCGTTGGTCATTGCCGGCGGCGTGCTGCTCGCAACTTCGCTTGCGGGTGCCGGCATGGGTGCCTGGCTCGGAGGGATGGTCGGCATGAATGTAGGCAATACGAGGCTCGCGCAGTTTGCCGAGGCAATCGAAGGCGGCGCGCTGCTCATCATGGCGGATGTGCCGCGCGAGCGTGTGGACGAGATCGAAGAGCGTGTACGCAAGCATCTTCCCGACGTCGAGATCGACGGCACCGAGCCGACGATTCCGGCTTTTCCGTAATCGACGATCATCCCGGCTTGTTCGAGGCGCTGCCCGGATTGACCAGGAGTAAGCAATGAGTCCATTGATGCAAGATGAGATCGATGCCCTATGCGAGGCGCTCGACGACGAGTATCACTCGTGGGCGACGTATGACCAGGTGATCGTCGACTTCGGCATGGTGCGGCCATTCATCAATATCCGGGAAGCCGAGGCTCGCCACATCGACGCGCTCCGGAACCTATTCGAACAGTATGGGCTCTCGTTCCCCGAAAATCCCTGGGTTGGGCGAGTCGAGCGCTATTCGAGCATTGCGGCGGCATGCGCTGCGGCCGTCGACGCCGAGGTCGAGAACGGCCGTCTCTACGAGCGATTGCTGTCTCACGCCCGGCAGCCTGATGTGCGCGCCGTTTTCGTTCGGCTCAAGGAAGCTTCAGAGGAGCGTCACCTGCCCGCCTTTCGACGCTGCGTGGAGCGGACACGCGCGCGTGCATGATTTCTGCCTCAAAGCATGTTGAGGCTCTACCGGGTAACGCCAGCGTGATCACGAGTCGCTACGTTCGATGCCGCAGCGTGGCCTAGCGTTCGAGCGTTCACCCACCCAGCCCGATCCTGACCGCAAGAAGCAGCCCGACGCCCATCACGAACGCGGCGAAGTGCACCAAGTTTGCCCTGAGATCGGCATGCTGCTTCAACTCGGGGATGAGGTCTACCGCGCCGATATAGAGGAAGTTGCACGCTGCGAACGGAATCAGAAAGGCGACGTCGAATCGAAACGACGCAGTGTAGGCAACGAGTCCCCCGACAAGGAACGTGAGCGCGGAAAGCACGTTGAAGACCAAGGCCTGCATGCGCCCCCAACCGCCGTGGATCAGCACGGCGAAGTCGCCCAACTCCTGCGGCACCTCGTGTGCCGCGGCTGCAAGCCAGGCAATGATGCCAAGCCGGATGTCGATGATGAAAGCGCCGGCAACGGCGAGACCGCCGAGGAAGTTGTGCAGGCCGTCGCCGACGAGAACGAGATAGGTGAGCGGCTTCTTGCACGAACTCTGCGCCCGATGGCAATGATCCCAGTGCAGAAACTGCTCCAAGGCGAAGAAGGTCGTGAAGCCGGAGACGATGAGCACATAGACCGCCGTCTCGCTCATGCCGCTTGCAAGACTCGCCGGCAGCATGTGAAAGAAGGCGCCGCCTATCATCGAGCCGGCAGCGAACGCCACGCATGGCAACAGGATACGCTCGAGCGCGCGCTCGCTGAGCAATAGCGTGATGCTTCCGACCAGCGCGATCGCGCTCATGAGCACTCCGCCGCCAACGATCCAGATCAGCGTCGGAGTCATGGGTTCAGCGGCTCTTGGTTCGCATGGCCCCGTGCCACCCGCCAAGCACCTGCAGATCGATTTCGTGTTGCACCGAGCACGAGGGTTCGAGCTACTCGTCGCTCTCGTCTCGTCGTGAAGTTGGTCGTTGCTTGGTCGGCGCCGATGCAAGTACCGCGTCCGGACCGATGAGCGAGGCCAGGGCGATCGTCACTCGCTGCAGCATGCTGCCGTTGCCTCCCGGCATGCCCTCCTCGGTCGCGACCTCCTGCTCGGCCGCGTCGTATTCCCACTGGCGCAGTATCTCGATTCTCTCGGTGCGAGTAAGGGTCGGATGCGAAAGGACGGCTTCCGGACTCGCGTAGGACTTCGACCGCTCGGATGCCGCCATGACCGTGCCCCTGTCGACAATGGTGATGAAAGGGTAGTCCGAGAGAACTCGACCAGGGTTGCGAATTGTCAATGGGCCCTCGAGAGCGCATGCGGCGACCCGCAGCCCTTGCAGGCGCATTCGATCAGGTGGCGAGCGTCGGCGCGAGGTTCGCAGATCGACCGATCGATATTGACGGCTTCGGGGCGCGTGGCAATACTCGCGGACGCACCATGCATGCCGTCGGACGAGATGGATGCAGCCGCTGATCCGCAGTATTGCGCTCCGAGGAGATTTTCATGGTATCGAACACCGCTGTCGCCGAACCCGTCGATCGCTACATCACCGTCAACGGGCTGCGCATTCACTATCTCGACTGGAGCCGTTCGGGCGACGAGCACAAGCCGCCGCTGCTCATTCTGCACGGCATCAGCCGTCTGGCGCACTGCTACGATCACATCGCGCCGCATTTCACCGACCGCTATCGCGTGTTCGCCATGGATATGCGCGGTCATGGCGATTCCGGCTGGCATCCGCAGGGCGCTTACCTGGTGGAAGACTATGTGCAGGACGTCGAGGGGTTGGTACAGCAACTCGGCCTGCGCGATCTGGTGCTATGGGGCGCCTCGACCGGAGGTCGCGTCGTGCAGGTGTTTGCCGGCATGCATCCGCATCTGACCAAGGCCGTGATCGTGGAAGACGTGGGGCCCGAGCGCCCGAAGGAGGTTTCCAACCGGCGCAGCGGACGCATGGCACGCGAGCAGCTGGGATGGGCGTCGATCGACGAGCTGGTGAGCGTGATACAGGCCCAGTACCCTAGCACGCCGGAGACCAGGATTCGGCATCTTGCTCGCCACAACAGCAAGCCCGGTGACGATGGAAAAATCATTCTCAAGCGCGATCCGGGTATCGAGAAGGGCTTCATACCCACCGAGATCTGGCGCTTCGTGAAGCGAATACGCGCTCCGATCATCTATATCCTCGGTGGCGCCAGCACCATCGTGCCACCGCAGACGCAAGATGAACTGCGCCGCACCTTGCCCCACGTGCAGATCGTTACGATGCCCGGGTTGGGCCACTATCCCAGCGACGATGATCCGGCAGGCTTTGTCGCGATCGTCGATCCGTTCTTGGCCACCGCATCGCGTTGATTCGGATGTTCGCCTTCAACCACAACATCGAGGTTCAGACTATGCGCCAGCTGTTCGCCATCGCCGTATTCGTTTTCTCGTTGGGCACTGTCCAAGCCGCCGTCCAGGAAGAAGCGGTGACCTACAAGGACGGGAACACCGTCCTGAAAGGCTTCATCGTCTATGACGATGCCGTCAAGGCCAAGCGGCCCGGTATCGTCGTCGTGCACGAATGGTGGGGCATCACCAAGCATGTGCGCGACGAGGCGCGTAGTCTCGCACGCCAGGGTTACACGGCTTTCGTCGCCGACATGTATGGAGACGGCAAGACGGCCGACGATCCCAAGGACGCCGGCGCGCTCGCCGGCACCATCAGGAAGAATCCGGCACTGATGCAGTCGCGCTTCAATGCAGCGAAGGCGAGCCTCGCCACGCATCCGACGGTCGACGGGGCGCGACTGGGTGCAGCCGGCTTTTGTTTCGGAGGCTCCGTGGTGCTCGATATGGCGAGAGCCGGCGCGGATCTGAAGGGCGTGGTCGCTTATCACGCCGGATTGGGGGCCTCCGGCGCAGCAGCGGCTACGGGCAAGGTGAAATCACGGCTGCTGGTTTTGAACGGCGAAGCCGATCCGCTCGTGAAGCCGGAGGACATCGAGGCGTTCAAGAAGGAAATGTCGGCGGCGAAGGTCGATTTGCGCTTCATCAATTATCCGAACGCCCTGCACGCCTACACCAACCCGGAAGCGACCGAAAAGGGCAAGCGGTTCAACCTGCCGCTCGCCTACCACCCAGAGGCCGACAAGCAGTCGAAAGCCGAGGCCGCGAAGTTCTTCGACGCGGTACTCAAGCGCTAGGATCTCGGCCCCCATGCCCTTGCCGAGCGGGTGCACTTGGCACCCGCCCTTCCCTTGCTGCATCGACCATGGTGTACGCATTGAAATCCTGTCGTGACCTCGCATGGACATCCATGCACCGTTGCCGTGCACTCGTGCCCGCATCGACTTGAACCCGGCATAATGGCCAAGCGCCATCGAGCGCGTCTTTGTCACAGGAGCTTTCAAGCATGCATCTTTCCGCCGTTCTCAAAGCGCGCTGTTTGCGCGCCGGAGTCGTTCTGGGCGTCTTCGCGTGTCTGTTCACAGGGGGATTGGAGGGTGTCCCCGAGGCGATCGCGAGCGAGTTGCCGCTGGTGGTCGTGCTCTCCACCGGCGGCACCATCGCCGGGCGTGGCGGCTCCAGCACGAGCCTCACCGAATACAAAGCCGGAGAGATCCTCGGCTCGGAACTGGTCGACGCTGTGCCCGAGATCAAAAAGTATGCGAGTGTGCGCGTCGAGCAGATCGTCAACATCGGCAGCACCAACCTCAAGACCGAGGTCTGGCTCACGCTCGCCAAACGTATCAGCGAGATATTCTCCACCGAACCGAAGGTCGCTGGCGTGGTGATCACCCACGGCACCAACACCCTCGAAGAGACGGCCTATTTCCTCAACCTCACCGTCAAGCACGACAATCCCGTCGTGCTGGTGGGCGCCCAGCGACCGGCGACCGCCATCAGCGCGGACGGCCCGCTCAATCTGCTCAACGCCATTCGTACCGCCGGCGCTGCGGATGCCCGCGGCAAGGGTGTGCTGGTCGTGATGAACGACGAGATCAACGGCGCCCGGGATGTGACCAAATCCAACACCTATCGCGCCGAGGCGTTCCGCTCGGGTGAGTTGGGTTTCCTGGGGTATGTCGATGCCGACAAAGTGAGCTTTTATCGCGCATCCACCAAACGTCATACATCACGTTCGGAGTTCGACGTTACGGCACTGAGCAGCCTGCCCAAGGTAGAGATTCTTTATTCCTATCTGGAAGCGGGCACCGCGCCGATTAAGGCATTGGGCGAGGCCGGTGTCGACGGGATCGTGTTCGCAGGCACGGGTGCGGGCGGCTTGTCGAATCCGGAGCGCGCAGCGATCAAGGCGCTGGGCTCCGCGAACCCGCGGCCGGTGATCGTGCGCTCCAACCGCACCGGCAATGGCCGCGTCATTCCTCGCAAGGACTACGATGCCGAGGGAATGGTTCCGGGCGACAACCTGAATCCGCAGAAATGCCGCATCCTGCTCATGCTGGCGCTGACCAAGACGCGTGATCTGAAGGAGATCCGGCGCATCTTCGCCGAATATTGATGACGCCCGGCGTAGCCCCCCGCGCGGGAAGCCAGGCTTTTCGCCGGGCCGCCGAGCGGCTTTGATGGCAAAGACATCGGCGAGGCATCGATGAAGCGACCGGGCGCTGCCGAGCGTCCGATCGCTTCGATGCGCGACGCGATCCATCAGCGAAGCCATCGCAAAGCGGTCAATATGTCCTTGTTCTGCGCTGAGATGCGCGACTAACCTCGGGGCACATCCCGTGCGATCCATTGTCGCCCCTGCCCTAGAGCGAAGTCGTCCGATGCGCACGCGGACTCACCAGGAGATCACGCATGCGCACTCTCGCCGTCCTTGCAGCAATGGCTTTCGCCGGCACAGCCGCTGCCGTTCCGATCAACGTCGCCCTCAACAAACCCGTCTCGCTGAACGGTGTGTTCGGCAATTCGACGCTCGGCACGCCGATCGTCTGGGCAGACCCGGCCCCGGGGCCGGCTTCGCTGGTGACCGACGGTACGTTCAGTCCGTCCCAGACCAACTGGCAGGTGAACTCTGTATGGTGGCATCAGTACGACACTTTGGCGCCACGCCAGATCGTGATCGATCTGCAGGGCACCCACACGCTCATCGGCGCGATCGTGCAGGCCGACAACAACGAGACCTACCTGCTGGAATACCTGGATGTCGCAGATGCCTGGCAGGCCCTGTGGACCGTCCCGGCCGTCAATACCAACGGCGTCGAAACGCGGCCTGACCCAGGCAACAACGCCGCCATGTTCGGCTTCGCGCCGGTCGATGCGAAAGCGCTGCGCATCTCGGCCGGCCAAGGGGGGGATCTCTACTTCTCGGTCACGGAAGTCCAGGCCTTCGCCCAGATCCCGACGCCCGCCACGCTGCCCTTGCTCGGCCTCGGGCTCGCCGGACTGGCTTGCCTGCGTCGACGGGCATCGAAGGCGCACTGACCAGCCCACTGGCCATGGCAATGACAGCCCGGCAGCGCTTCCCGCCGAACCCGTCGTTCGCGGGGCCGGGTCTGCGGTTCTAAGCCACGTCAGGCCCGATAAAGCGTACGCAGTTCGCGGACATCCGCCAGCGTGTCGAACTGCCACAAGGCGTCGATCAGGCGCTCCGCCCTGGTTGCGCCGAGGATGGGCACGATCAGGTCGCGGACCTTTTCGTTCTCCTCTTCGGGCGTGAGCGGGTTCTCGAACATGCCCTTGGCCGCCATGGTCTGGTGATGCAGACGGCGGCCGTCCTTGAGCACGATGTCGATCACGGCACGCCAGCGCCGTTGTGGGTCGGTCAACGTGGGGTCGCCGATCGCCTCGATGCGCTTGCGCAAGCTCAGCACGCGCCGGTCGCGCAAGCGCGCATAGTCATGGGCGGACGCGAACGTCACTGCGCCGTCGATCAGCATCAGCGCGAGCAGGTGCTGGACCGAGATGTCCGGCATGTCGCGGTTGTTCACGATCTCGAGTTCCTTGTCGGGCATGCGCACGGCGAGCGAGACCATGTCGGTCGCCGTGAACCGGTGCTCCGACATCATCTCGCGCAGGACGTGCAGCGGTCCTTGAATCGGGCCGCCGACCGGCCAGCGCTTGATGCTGGCGCGCAGGATTTCATAATCTTCGCCCAGTCCGCGCGCAAGCTCTTCACGCACGGCGCTACCGGGATCCGGTTCGAAGGTATAGAAGAAGTCGCGCTCGCCCGAGAACACATCGTCCACCCCGGTCCATCCGTGCGCCACCATGAGCGCGGCCTGGGTACCGTTGTGCGCGGGCATGCCGCCCATCATGTACGCCTTCTCGATGTGGTCGTGATCGCGAAAATTCGTGTACAGCCCGGCCGCTTGCTGGGCTGTATAAGACAGCACATGGCGCACCTGGCGTGCATCGAGCCTGAGGAGCGACGCTGCCGCCGCCGCGGCCCCGAACAGTTGCCCGAATGCACAGGAGTGGTGCCCCGAGCGCATGAAGGGCTGCGGCTTGAACGCGAGCAACATCCGCGCGCAGACGTCGTAGCCTAGGATGATCGCTCGCAGGACTTCACGCCCGGAGAGGCCGTTGCGCTCGCCGATCGCCAGAGCGGCGGGCACCACGCTCGTGCCGGGATGGGTCTGGGAAGGCGGGTGCGTGTCGTCGGTTTCGTCGGCATGGCCGAACATGCCATTGGCAAGCGCGGCATGCGCTGCGGACGCCCGCATTCCGGTGCCGACGAGGCCGGATTCCGGCTTGCCGCCCAGCGAGCGCGCATAGGCGATTGCCTTCTCGCCAGGCAGGAGCCGCGTGCCCGAAATCATGGCTCCGAACGTATCGAGGAGGTGAAGTCGAGCACGCCCGACGACGGCCTTGGGTGGCGCTTTTCGCACCGCACGAGCGATATAGGTGCTCAGTGCGTGCATGTGCGGGGAAATACTCGGTGGCTTCATCGCGTATCCCCTATTTCAGTGTGATGCCGGACTTCTTGATCACTTCGGCCCAGGTGGCTGTTTCGCGCTTGATGCGAGCGGCAAGCTCCACCGGCGTGGTCGGTTGAGGATCGAGTCCCTGACGCGACATCGCGGCTTGCACATCGGGTAGCCGCAGCGCCTTGATGGCTTCGCCATGGATTCGATCGACGATTGCCTTCGGGGTGCCTCCCGGTAGCAGCAGGCCAAACCATAGACCGGCATCAAACCCCGGATATCCGGACTCGGCTACTGTGGGCAGATCGGCCAGCAACTTCGAACGCGTGAGGCTGGTGGTTGCCAACGCGCGCACGCGACCCGATTGAATGAAGGGGATGGTCGAGGCGACGGTTCCCACTAGAACCTGCACTTCGCCTGCCAGCACGGCGGCCGCAGCAGGCCCGCCACCCTTGTAGGGCACCTGGGTCATGTCGATACCTGCGCGCAGCTTGAGCAGTTCGGCCGCCAGATGAATGGCGGTTCCTGTGCCTGCCGACGCGTAGTTCAGTGCGCCGGGCTTCTGCTTTGCCAGCGCGACCAGTTCGGACAAGCTTTTCACCGGCACACTGGGGTGGACCACCACGACTTGTTCGCCAAGGGCCATTACCGTAACGGGCTGCAGCTCTCTTTCGACGCTGAAGTTCATCTTGTAGAGACTGGGGTTCACCGTGAGTACCGTGCTCGTCGATGCCAGCGCGGTATAGCCATCCGGTGTCGCGCGGGCGACGATCTCGGCGCCCACGTTACCGCCTGCCCCCGCCCGGTTGTCCACGACCCAGGTCTGCCCCATCGCATCCCCGAGCTTGGGCGCGAGAATGCGAGCCGTGGCGTCGACACCGCCCCCCGCAGCCGATGCGACCACCCATCGTATCGGGCGCTGTGGATAGGTGGCCTCTGCGGATACGGCGAGGCCGGGCGTAATGACGAGACAGAGCAAGACCGTTGCGCGCACTGCAGCACCATGGATCGTGGTTCGATGCATCAGGGAACATCCTCGGAGGGTGGGCTCTTGGATTCTACTTCACGAATGCACCGGGACAGCGATACGCGCCGGCCCGTGCAGTACACTTGACCGGACGATGGCTTGCCCCTCCGGGAAGCGGCATCGTCGCAGCGATACGAACCGTGGCACGACGAGGGAGCCACCATGCCCAAACGAAGATCGGATGTGCGCGTCACGCGCAATCGAGCGCCGGCCGGAACGCAAGCTGAGCCTGTCATCACCGCCGCACCCGTCGTGGTCGGTTTGCCGGACGACGAGGCGAATGCCTTCGCCTCCCAGCGCTATTTGGCGGAAGACGAGACTGGTCTCGGTTTGAAGCTCGTGGAAGTGTGGCTCACCTTTCCACCCGGCGATTGGGCAGCGATCGAGGAAGCAGCCATGTCCTGGACCTACGTGCTGCGCAGCCGCCAGCGCTGGGTCTCCTCGATCGCCGCGTCCGACGAGCATGTCGAGCGGGCCACGGAGCAATTGCAGTCATTCGGGGTTTCTCCAAGCGCGATTCAGCAGCTTGCCCGTGCCGTTCACATCGAGGTGAGGATGTCGGCCAGCGCGCACGACGACGGTGGCTGGTCGGTGCGCATATTTCCCTGGGAATACGTGATCGCATCGGCGACACGCCCCTATCGGCATGGCGATCCCATCACGGTCACTCGCACGCTGGATGTCTATCGAGAACTCGTGATTCCGGACGATGCCCGGGCCCGGCCCACCTCGGTGCCCGAACTGCGCGTGCTCTACGTGGAAAGCGCGCCCGGAGAGATCGGCAAGCTCTTCAACTTTCGTGGCGAGCGGGAATTGATCGACATCTACCTGTCGGTCGGACTGCGCAACCTGAAGCGTCTGTACGCACCCACCCCCAAGGCGTTGAGCGAGGCGATCGCCGCGCACCGGCCGCACATCGTGCATCTCTCCGGCATGGATTCGCACGAAGCGGCCATACGCCTGCACTGGCTCAGCAACGAGATGCGCACCGTCGCTCCGGGGGCGAAGCCTTCGGTGGCGCCAGACCCCGGCGTCAGCGATCAGGGCGATGGCTTCGTGCTCACCGACAGTCACGGGCAGCCGCAGCCTGTCGGCCCTCGCGCGCTCGCCGAGGCGCTCACAGCGGGCAGGACGTGGTTTCCCTGGCTCGTTTGCATGAACATCGAGAACGCGGGATCGCGGCTCGCGGCGAGGGCAGTGCAATGGGGATGTCATGCGGCCGTCGGTTTTCAGGATGCGTTCGATTCGGCGCTGGCCGAACTCTTTTTCGGTACGTTGTACGCGAGCCTGGGCAAGGGTTGGGATCTCTCGCTGGCGTTCAGGGAGGCCTGGAACTCCGTCCGAGACCGGCCCGGCAGCCTGGTGGGAACCGGGGTGCTCCTGTGGACGGATGCCCCCGAAATCCATCCACCACAACCCAAGCCCGCCCTGGATGTCGCCGCCGCGAGCATCGCTGCGACGGGGTGTATCGACCCCGAAAAGGTCGAAATCGCCTGGATCCGCAGCCGGGTCAGCATCAAGGTCAAGCCCAAGGCATCGATCAACTATTCGCTGCTTCACAACGACGACGTCCTCTTCGAAGAATTCTCGATCAAGCCCCATCCGGGAACGATCGCGCTCGATGTCGGTGTTCGCGTGACCTTGTGCGCGGGCATCGAGAGCGCCGACTACGCCTGCTCGATCGATTTGAAAGGTCGACCGGTCGACCTGCGCCAGCAGATACGCGTCTCACTGAGCGCGAACCTCATCCGCTCGGTGCACGAAGCGATCAGCACCACCTGGCTGGTGGAGGTGACTTGGGGCCGGCATGTGTTGCTGCGGGAGACCTATCCCGTGCGCCTGTTGCCGACAGATCAATGGCGCGATGCCGCCTCGGGGCGCTCCTGGCTGCCCTCGTTCGTGTTTCCGCGTGATCGCGCGGTATGCGAACTGGTGGCCAAGGCCGCCAATTACGTGCGTGTGCTGCGGGACGATCCGGCCGCCGGCTTCGAAGGCTATCAGTGCCTGCCGAGCAACCCCGAGCCGCGCGACGCGATGGACGTCGATCTGCAAGTGCAGGCGCTGTGGTCGACGATTCTCTACGAGTGGCGCCTGACCTACATCAATCCCCCGCCCTCGTATTCCTCCGAACTCGACTCGCAGCGCCTGCGCACACCGAGCATGATCGCGCGCGACCGCCATGGCACTTGCATCGATCTCGCCCTGCTGCTTGCCGGCTGCCTGGAACTGGTGGACATCTGGCCGGTCATCTTTCTGCTCGACAATCACGCCTTCCCCGGATACTGGCGCGCGCATGCCTTCCACGACCGCTTCCGTTCGGCGCGCCCGGAAGAAGGCGCGATGCAGGAGATCATGGAGGCAGGCGCCGAGGGCAACAGCGTCGGCGGCGCGCAGCGCTACCCCTGGGCCGTCGGGCGCGCGATGAGCAAGGAGGTGCTGCGGGAAGTGCGCTCCGGGCGTCTGGTGCCGCTGGAAACCGTGCGCCTGACCGAGAACTGCGGTTTCGCGGAAGCCGTCGAAGCGGGCAAGGAAAATTTCAGTGATCCGATGCGCTTCGAGTACCTGATCGATATCGCGATCGCTCGTCAGCACGGCATCACGCCCCTGCCCTTGTTGGGAGATCCGTCATGACGCCGTCACCGGTCTCCTTCGAGGACTGTCTCGACGACGCCATTGCGACCCTCGGCGGACCAGCCACGGAGGCCCCTCCGCGCGTGCCAGCCAGTGCGGAGCGTCGCCGCAGCTTCCGCCCGGAGGACTTCAGCAGCCTTGCCACGGTCACCCTCATGGAAGACGACGGCATGCTGCGCTGGGTGTACGAACCGCCGCCGCGGCGCGGTTTGCGTCGTCGAGCCCTCAGGCGCGCAGTGCCCTCGATCGACGGTACGCCGATACGCACCATCCCGATCCAGGATTTGCCCGGCAATCAATTTCTCGATGCGATTGCCGCGCTCGACGATCGTCTGACGCCACGCCAAGGCATGCGCATCTGGCGAGACGGCATGCTCCAGCCCGAGCCGCAGCCCGAGATCAAGGGCAAGCGCGTGCTGCTCTTCATCCACGGTACATTCAGCAAGAGCGACATGTTCTTCACCGAGCTGGCGTCGACAGCCGAAGGCAAGCAGTATCTTGCCGACGCGGCCAAGGCCTACGACGCCATTCTCGCCTTCGATCATCCGACCCTCTCGGTGAGCCCGTGGATCAACGCGCTCGACTTGTCGGCGGCACTGACCAAGGTCAAAGGGCGCATCGACGTCGTCTGTCATAGCCGCGGAGGCTTGGTCGCAGCGTGGTGGCTGCGCCTGGCCAAGCGCGACGTGGGGCGCGTATTGTTCGTCGGCGCGCCGCTGGCGGGCACGTCCCTCGCCTCCCCGGCGGCCTTGCGGCAAGCTCTCGATCATCTGGCGACCGCAGCCAAAGGCATGGCGCTGGCCGGCAGCCTGGCATCGGCAGTGATGCCTCTCATGACCGTGGTGACCGGGCTCGCGCAGGCGCTGGGCAAGGTGCTGCAACTGGGCGCGGATCTGCCGATCGCCGATGCCGCTGTCGTCGCGGTCCCCGGCCTGGCGAGCCAGTCGCGGGTTAGCAACAACGCGGAGCTGCTGCGACTTTTTGCAGGTCCGTGGCCGTCGAGCCCCGAGTGCCATGCGGTCATCGGCAACTTCAAGCCGCTGGAGGTCGATGCCGGCTGGCGATTCTGGCGGCGCATCACCCGTGTGGGCGATCAGCTCAAATATGGCGCCGTCGGTCTTCTTTTCGAGGGGCCGAACGATCTCGTCGTCGACACCGGCGCCATGTTCGGCCCCCTCGAAGGCGACCGGGCCGGCCAGGGCATGGAGCAGCTAGCGCGCCTCGTTTTCGATGCGAAGTGCATCACCTCGTTCGAGAATTCGCCCACGGTGCACCACACCAATTACTTCCGCCAACCCGAGACTGTCCAGGCAATGCGGGCATTGCTGTGAGCCTGTCTAGCGGCCTCGACGGCGTGCGGTAATTCTCATCGGGTAACGCAGCGAGGTTGCCCATGAGCACCGTACTGTCTATCCTCGCCGTTCCAATACCGCTGGGGAGTGTTCTGATGATTCGTGTTGCCGCCGCCTTGCTCGTACTCGTGACCGCGGGCTTTGCTCATGCTCAAGCCGTCGAAGGCACATTGAAGAAAATCCGCGACAGCAAGACCGTCACGATCGCCTACCGCACCGATGCTCTGCCCTTTTCCCACGCCGGTCAGGACAAGCAGCCTACCGGCTACACCGTCGAGATATGCAAGCGCGTGGTCGCGAGCATGGCTGAGCACTTGAAGGTCAAGCCGCTGTCGATCAAGTGGGTGCCGGCGACATCGCAGAACCGGCTCGAACTGGTGCAGAAGCGCCAGGTGGACATGGAATGCGGCTCGACCACCGCGACGCTCTCGCGCATGGCCCTGGTCGACTTCTCCAATCCGGTGTTCGTCGACACCACCGGGCTATTGGTCACGAACGCCTCCGGCGCAAAGGGGCTGACGGGTCTCGCGGGCAAGAAGATCGCCGTGGTCAGCGGCACGACCAACCAGAAGGCCGTCGAGCAGTCGCTCAAGCGGCAATCGATTGCGGCGACCGTCGTGGCTGTTAAGAACCGGGATGAGGGCATCGCCGCGCTCGAAGCCGGCAAGGTGGACGCCTTCGCCAGCGACAAGATCTTGCTGCTCGGAATGGCCCGCAAGGTGAAGGACACCACTGCCTATACCCTCCTCGACGACAACCTGAGTTTCGAGCCGTATGCGATTGCGCTTCCGCGAGGCGAATCGGATCTGCGTCTGGCCGTCAACCGGGGGTTGGCCCAGATCTACGCGAGCGATGCCATCGTCGATATTTTCCGCGGCGCTTTCGGTAACGAAGCATCGCCGAGCGCGGTGCTGGTGGTGATGTACGGCCTGGGCGCGCTACCCGAGTAAGGCGTTCACAACCGTGCAGACACGGGGTGCTGCGGGGAATGCCCTGCCGCCCCGTGGCGTGCTAATGTGACACGTCCACAACCGCAAGGAACAACGATGACCGAGACCGCCGACTCGCGCCGCTTCAAGCAGATTCCTGTCGAACAGCTCACGCCCGATCAGCGCAAGCTCTACGATGCCATCCGTTCTGGCCCTCGCTCCAAGCTTGCGAACTCGGGTGCGTCGGCACCGGGCCCGCTGGGCGGTCCGTTCAACGTTTGGCTGCGCAGTCCGGGCATCGGGGATTGCGTGCAGCGACTGGGCGAGGAGATCCGCTTCCGCAGTTCCCTGCCGGCAAAGCTGAACGAGCTCGCCATCATCATCACGGCCCGCTTCTGGACTTCGCAATACGAATGGCATGCCCACTGCAAGCTCGCCATCGAAGCGGGGCTGGCGCCGGGGATCGCCCAAGCCATCGCCGAGAACCGTCCGCCCGCGGGCATGGACGAAGACGAGCAGACTGTCTACGACTTCACGACTCAACTGAACGCGGAGCACGCGGTCAGCGACGAGAATTACGAGCGCGCTGTCGACCGCTTCGGCGAACGTGGTGTGTTCGACATGATCGCGGCCAGCGGCTTCTACACCCTGGTGGCGATGAGCCTGAACGTGGACCGCACACCCCTGCCTGCCGGCGTGCCGCTCCCGCTCAAGTAGCGGAAATCGCTGCACTTCGCCATCAGACCGATCGCTCGGCCAGCATGCGCTCGAGGAACTCGCGCCAAACCGGGTTGGGTTCCCAGATGTCACGCTGGAGAGCGAAGGCCTCCGCGAGCGGTAGGCCTTCGCGCAAGTGACGGTACAGGCCGACGAACACCGATACGCGTTTGTTGGCCGCGCAGTGCACCCAGACCTTGTCTTTCCGGTGCTGCTGCATCGCCTCGAAGAAGCGCAGCAGATCCTCGCGAGTCGGTGCAGTGAATATGACAGGGATGTGCACGTATTCGAGGCCGAGTCTTCGAGCGCTGCCGGCCTCGTCGGGAAGCGAGTAGCGCGGGTCGTCGTGCAGCGCCAGGTTGATCAATACTTGGTAGCCCGCCGCGGCAATGGAGGCAAGTTCCTGCTCGTCGGGTTGCCCCGAAGTGGCCAAGCGTTCGTCTACCTGTCGGTGGTTGTAGATGGTCTCTATCATCGTTGTCTTCCCGGGGCGGTCGGATCGCTTCCGATCGGCAATCGTAACTCACGGATCAGGGGGTGTCTCGGTGTCGAGATGTTTTGCACCCACACCCCCTCATCGACCAATCGGAAGGACGCGAGAGCACGTTGGCATACGGCGGCGAGTTGTTTCTGGGCGCCTGGTATCTTTCTTGCATCACGGCTGACTTCTTCCCCTGCGGAGTCACCGGTAATGAAGAGCGCGGCACGCTATACGACGTTGGCCTTCGGCCTGTGTTTCAACCTGAGTGCGCTGGCAGCGCTTCCCTTCGGTCAACTCACCTTCGTTGAAAGAGAAGCGACCGTGGGAGCCGCCGAAGTCATCGATGTGCGGTTGAGGTTCACTCTCGACCCTGGATCGGCACCGCTGGCGTTTTCCAGTTCTCCGCTCTCTGGATTCGACGCATCGGACCTACCCAGTCTGGGATACTACTATGACGTCAGTACTGACACTTTCACTTACGTTCCTTTCGCCGACATCGATCGCGCGGTTTTGACTACGATTTTCACTTGCGGAGATTCGTTCACCGGGTGCTTTGGATTCAAGCAGGGGGCTTACACGTTTTCTTTTTCTACTGCAGAGCCGGGTGCGGCGACGCTCGAAAATCTTGTCAGCTTCAGCCTTGCCTCTGGTGCGTCGTACGAATACGTATTTGGACAGTTCACGCCCGAGAATGACTCAGTCAGTCCCGGAACCTATCGGTTCTACCAAACGAGCTTGGAGTTGCGTTTCGAGGGGATCGATCAATCGGGCAACGTGTTGATGTCGGACTCCCACACGCTCGGCTCGACCTGCTCCATGGGGCCTACCAACGAGTGCGCCTTTACCCGCATCGTGCCCGTACCAGAACCTGAGGCCTACGGGATGATGCTCGCCGGGGTGGGCCTGGTCGGCCTGTGGGCCCGCAAGCGGCTTCGCTCTACGGCCCGCTAAGGAATCTGCTCGGCAGATGCCGTCGTGCTCCAGCAGCGCGACGGCCTTCTGTAGCGGTCATTCCGGCTTCTTGCGTTCCAGAAGGTCCTTGAGCGCGGCGAACGGATTGTGTGTCGCCACCGGTCCCTCCTGCTTCACATCCTGACGCCCGGCCATGTCCTTGAGCTTGGAGTGCTCGTGTTCATGGCAATAGGTACATAGCAATTCCCAGTTGCTGCCGTCCGGCGGGTTGTCGTCGTGGTTCCCGTTCTTGTGGTGAACTTCGAGCAGCTGCAGATTGCTGTGCGTGAACGTTCGGGTGCAGACCCCGCATACCCAGGGATACATCTTGAGGGCCTGTGCACGATAGCCTGCTTCCCGCTGCTCGGCATTGCGTCGGGCTTCGCGCACGATACTGTCGAGCCGATCGTTCGACTTCGCCATGAAGTTGTCTCGCTTTATGAAAGGCACTTTGCTCTGACCAAAGGCAAGCATCGATCGACGACCTCGTCCGCACGCGACCGGGACCCGCCGAAGCGTCTCCTGCCCACTGTCGAGCGAATTTACATTATGCTGAATTTTTCTTGATGAAACACGCGCGCCAGCATGAACTTGCGGCGAAGAAGCGATCCATGGCTCGATCTTTGCTAAGTCATTTCACGTACGAATTGGTCGGATGGCGACGTCACACAAGAGGTATATCCGGACAACGCCTTCAATCTATACATCAGTAGCAGTGAGTCAGTTCTCGGAACACTCTATCTGACGGGCACCAGTTGGCCTACGACGTACGCCATTGAGACTATTCCGGTGACTGGCAGCACTACCTTTCTTCAGGTGGTCGCGATCGATCAAGGCACCCCAGGGGCCTTCCTGGGGGAGTTCACACTGAGCGACACCGGATACCGTTTCGCGAATGGAACCCAGCAACTCTTGACCAATACTGTCGACTGGACGGTGCGCGAAGAAAGCTTCGGCGATGCGGGCCAGAGCCCGGTAAGCCGCGGCGTCAATGGCGCATCCCCTTGGGGGACGCGTTCGGTGTCTTCCTCAGCCGAGTGGATCTGGAGCTCGGATCTAAGCGGCAGTTGTGCCCGTTATTTCTCCACCCCGATCATGCAGGCCGTCCCGGAGCCGGCGACCTAAGGCATGATACTCGCCGGCCTGATCGGCGTCGCCGTCATGACACGACGCCGTAAAGCCGCTCTCTGATCACCCTTCCGAACGGCCGCCTGATCGGGTCGCCTATTGCGGCTTGATCCCGGCTGCTGCCACCACTTTCGCCCAGCGCGTCGTCTCGGACTTGTGATACGCCGCGAAGGACTCCGGCGTGCCGCTGCCCGGTGACATGTAGGTCTTGCGGAAATGATCCTGGGCTTGCGGCGTCTTCATGAACTGGTTGACCGCATCGTTCCAGCGCTTCACCAGAGACTCCGGGAGAGTGCGCGGACCGTAGATGCCATACCAGATGTATGCCTCGAAGCCCTGCACGCCGGCCTCTGCTACCGTGGGCACGTTTGGAGCGTACTCGGCGCGTTCGGTGCTGGTGATGGCCAGCGTCCGCAAGCGGCCGCTGTTGATGTGGGGCAGCAAAGTCCCCGGGGTGTTGAAGAACAGTTTTACTTGCCCACCGATCAGATCCGCGATGCCGGGGGCGCCGCCCTTGTACGGCACGTGCAAAAGCGGAGCTGACGCCATGGACTTGAACATCTCCAAGGTTAGATGCGTCGTGCTTCCCACGCCCGAGGATGCGGCCGGAATCTGATCCGGTTTCGCCTTGGCCAGGGCGATCAGATCCTTGACGCTCTTGGCCTCGAACTGAGGATTGACAACCAACAACTGTGCGCTGCGGGCAAGCAAGGCGACGGGCTTGACATCGCGGATGGTATCGAAGCGCAGGGACTTGTACATGCTCGGCATGATGGCGATCGCGGAGCTCGTGCAGAGCATCGTATACCCGTCCGGATCGGCGCGCACCACGATTTCGGTCCCGATCTGCGTGCCGGCGCCGGGGCGGTTGTCGACGATGACCTGATGCTTCCAGATGTCCGTGAGACCATGGGCGACCGCCCGCCCGACAAGATCGACCGAGCCGCCGGGCGTAAACGGATTGACCATGCGCACCGGACGGTTGGGGAAATTTTCCTGAGCCGATGCAGCGACCGGCCAAAGGGATACTGCCGATGCAAAGGAGCCACATATCGCCGCGAACAACCGTGTGTTCCGCTTGTCTGTCATAACCTCTCCTCGATACGAACGGTGAATCATGAGGGCGCGAACGCTACGGCCCCAAATGCTGGGAGCCGGGTTCGTCGCCAGGGTTCAATAGGCAGCGCAACTGAAATCCATACGCCGGTAGTCATCCGTACAGAACACTACCAGCGTCTTTCTCCCGGAAAGCTAAGCGGCCGACGGTCGCTGCGCCGCATACCTCATGGCACGAACGTATCGACATCGAGGGCGACCAGATTGTTCCGAATGGGATCAGGTACGCTTCGACAACAAGTCCAGCACCGGCCGGATGCCGGGCAAGTTTTCGATGTCGAGCAGCATCTTCGAAGTGCGCTCGGCCACTTGCGCCCCGACTACCTCGGTGGCGTTTCTCAGGTACTTCTCGATCACGAGCGAGGGTGGTGCGGGCTTGCGTGCATCCCCCAGCGGAATGTCGATCGGTTGCACCGTCGTCTGTCCCTTGGCTTCGATGACCAGGGCACCCAAGGCCCCTTGCTGGGCCGACGCGGGATCCTCTACGGTCTTGAACTTGCCGAGGTGTTTTTGCAGCTCCGGTCGACGGAAGGCATGTTCGGAGAATGTCGACTTGAGCACCGTGCCATCGAGAATCGCGCACGCCACCGGGTACTCATAGCCGAATTTTCCGGAGAACTCTCCCGTGGGACGCACTCGGAAATACGGCTGCAGATGCGGGACGCGAACCTCGACCGAGGTGAGGTCATCGAGCCCGTGACCGGTCTTGGCGCGGTAGGCCAGCGCGGCATCGATCGCCCCTTGCGCGATGTAGCCACAAGGATACTTCTTCAGTCGCCACGAGTCGGCGATATGCCATTGCGCTAGCGCGGAAACGGCGTGATTAACGTCGACACCCTCCATCCTCCCGGCAGCCACGACGCTGTAGATGTAGCCCAAAGGCGCTTCGATCGCGTCGGGATTGGCTTCGAATCCGCTCGCGGCGAGTTCAGCCGCAAGCACCCCCGCCTGTGAGGCAATGCCCCCATGCAGCGGTTTGGTATGGGTGCCGAAGTTGCCGGTGATCCCGCCTGCCTGCGACGAAGCGATGCCCCAGGCGTGACGCTGCTGGATGTCGGTCAACCCGAGCAGCCGACCGGATACCGTGGCCGACGTGAGCGGGCCGAACATCGCGGTGCTGTGCAGTCCGTGGAACTGATCCGGTCGCCGAGGAACGATGCGCGCCAAGGACTCGCCGACCTGGTAACCGGCGATATAGGCTTCAAGCATCTGTCGCCCCGTGCGATTTTGCGTCTCGCCCGTCGCGAGCATCGCCGGGACAAGCACGACGCTCGGATGCCCCATGTTCGACGTATCGTCGAAGTCGAGCGTATGACCCAGGGTGCCATTGACCAGCGCGGCCAGCCAAGTCGACGTCTTGCGTGGATTTCCCAGAACGGTGGCTTCGTCGGCGACGCATCGATCCACGATGGCCTGCACCTTCACGCCGGGATCTTCACCAATGCCCGCCAGCGCCACACCGATCTGATCCATGATCGCCAGCTTCGCAACCTGCACGTCCCGCTCAGGCACCTTGTCGAGCGTGATACTTTTGACGTACTCCGCTAATGTCTGCCCGAATTCCATCCTCGCCTCCCCTGCCATGGCGTCGCCGCCGAAGACGGGCGAACGCGCTGCGTCGATCTCTTGTGTAAGAAATGAATTCCTCGATGCAAAGCAAACCGATCCGGTTCGACGCTCGAGGATGTCCGGGTGATGATACACGCCCGAAACGGCGGACGGGCACAGCTGGACCATCGTGCATCCGGCGGGGCCGCTTCCAGACGATCGGCTTGATTCGCATCAAGGACATCCATTGTTCGTCGTCGGGATGCCTTCATTACTATCCGCGCGTGCCGTCAATTGCGTCTGGCCCCCGTACCAGAACGCCGGGGCATCGGAACCGCCTTTAACCTTCCACGCATACGAAAGCAAGCATGATGTCGAAAGACACCCGTCGCCTACCTCTCTCGGACAAACTCGCCGTGCTCAAGGAGTTGCGCGAGTTCCTGCTTCTGACGCCCGAAGAGTATCGCAGGCTAATCGCTCACGTCGCCAAGGGACACTACGCTGCCGCGCAGTGCAAGCCCCGCGACGATTCGAAAGTGGCCTGATCGAGCGGCTCTGCCCGAGCCGCATCACCGCTACCAGACTCGGCCCCTAAAGGGGCTTGCCACAGTCCTCCGCTCGAAGATGCACCCAACCGCCAGACTCCCCCCCTCGCCTCGCTGCCGACCGGTGCGGCGCATGCTATCCTCCGCACCGCGCCCGGGTGGTGAAATCGGTAGACACAAGGGACTTAAAATCCCTCGCTCGCAAGGGCATGCCGGTTCGATTCCGGCCCCGGGCACCAGCAAAAACAACGGGTGGTGAGGGGCTGTCCCCGCGTATCATTTCACGCCTGCGGCACATGCGTGGCTAGAAAAGAAGAAATGGCCTTTCGATTCATCGCAAGATTGCTTGCGCTTTTCATGTTTTGGTCCGGTTTCGCGGCCATCGAGGCGCCTCACGCGCTCGGTCAATCGTCGACCGAGCGCTATCTCGTCGTCAGCCATTCGGTTGCGCCGTCTGCTGCGAACGAGGGCTCGGTGGAGCATCATCACTTGGACGATCTTCCAGCCCAGGTTCAGTACGATCCTCCGATCGAACCGTCGGGTCTGCTGCCCGGGATGCCTAAGACCAGAACGCCATTGCTGTCGGCGGCCCAGCCGCTCGCTTCGGCGGCACTCCCAGCGAAATCACCTTGCCTGGCCGGACCTTTGCGTCCACCCTGCCACGCCCTCCATATGGCCTGACCCTCATCCTCGCGCCCCCCCTGGGCGACGATGGCGGCGCGATACCGACGCATAGTAGACGGTACGCTGTTTCAGGCCACCTGACCGCTGTGTCACCGGTTTTAGGCGAGCTGCCCGCAAGGCATGCCACCGCAAGCGATTTCCTCGAATTTCCAAACAAAGGACCACCATGAATCAGAGAGCCACCTACGTCCCGATCGGTGCGGCCACGTCCACTGCCGGCGAGCGCAACCGCGTGCTGCGCAATACCTACTGGCTGCTCGCCTTGTCGATGCTGCCGACTGTGCTCGGCGCCTGGATCGGTGTCAGCACCGGTTTGTCTCGCGCGATGTCTCCGGGGATAGGCCTGATGGTCTTCCTGATCGGCGCCTTCGGCTTCATGTACGCCATCGAGCGCACCAAGAACTCCGCCGCCGGAGTTCCGATGTTGCTGGCCTTCACCTTCTTCATGGGCGTGATGCTCTCGCGGCTCGTGGGCGCGGTGCTCGGTCTGGCGAATGGTTCCGGGCTGATCATGATGGCTTTCGCGGGCACAGGTGCGATCTTCCTGGGCATGGCGACGCTTTCGACGCTCATCAAGCGCGACCTGACCTCCATGGGCAAGTTTTTGTTCATAGGCGCGATCATGCTGCTGGTCGCCGGCATCGCGAATTTCTTCATCCAGTCGAGCGCGCTGATGATTACCCTGGCCGTCATGGCCATCGGCATCTTTTCGGCATTCATCCTGCACGACCTCAAGCGCGTTCGGGACGGTTACGAGACCAACTACATCACCGCCACGCTGGGCGTTTACCTGAGCCTGTACAACGTGTTTCAGTCACTGCTGGCTTTGCTGGGTCTGGCGGGTGGCCGGGACGAGTGAACGACAGCGGAAGTAAGATGCCCCGCGCGGGGGGCGAATGAGCGGCGCCGCGTGGTTCGAAGCCGCCTTCCTCGGCCTGTTGCAAGGGTTGACCGAATTCCTGCCGATCTCGTCGAGCGCGCACCTGCGCATCGTCGGGCCGCTGCTGCCCTCGGGCGGCGATCCAGGGGCCGCGTTCACGGCGATCACCCAGATCGGCACCGAGGTTGCCGTGCTGATCTATTTCAGGCGCGAACTCGCGGCTATTGCGCTGTCGTGGTGGCGTTCATGCGTGAGCGGTGGAAGGCATGCGGACGCCGACTCGCGCATGGGCTGGCTGATCCTTGTCGGCACGCTGCCGATCGCTTGCTTGGGACTGCTGTTCAAGGACTCGATCGAGACATCGCTGCGCAACCTGTACCTCACGGCGGCGATGCTGATCGGCTTCGCCCTGCTGCTTTGGGCCGCGGATCGATTCGGCTCTCGGCGCCTCTCGCTGCGCGATCTGGGCTGGAAACACGGCATCCTCTTCGGACTGGCGCAAGCACTGGCATTGATACCGGGGGTTTCACGTTCAGGCGGCACCATTACCGCAGGGCTCCTGATGGGCTACACGCGGGTGGCCGCTGCGCGCTACTCGTTTCTGTTGGCGGTGCCGGCGGTGCTAGCCTCAGGCTTCTACCAGCTATGGCGCAGCGTCGAGGTCGGCAGCCCCGTGGCGCCCGGGCCGACGGCACTGGCCACGCTAGTGGCATTCGGCGTCGGCTACGGCGTCATCGTTGCTTTCATGAAGTTCGTCACCACCCGCAGCTACCTGCCTTTCGTCGTTTACCGCATCGTGTTGGGATGCCTTGTGCTGGTCTTGCTGTGGGCCGGCGTCCTGCAGCCGGTTTAACCGGCTAAGTCCCGAATTCCCCGTCCGAAATCTCGAGCCCCCCTGCCATGGAAATCGTACTACTGTCCGCCCTGATCATCCTCAATGGCCTGTTCGCCATGTCGGAGATTGCACTCGTAACTGCACGCAAGGCGCGCATGCAGAAACTCGTCGATCAGGGCGACCGCGCGGCCGCTGCTGCCGTCAAGCTGGGCGAGGATCCCACACGTTTTCTGTCGACCATCCAAATCGGCATCACGTCGATCGGGGTACTCAACGGCATCGTCGGCGAGGCGGCGCTGGCCGGTCCGTTGGCAGTTTGGCTGATCGCGGCGGGCGCGCCCGAGAACGTCGCCACTTACGGGGCCACCGGATTGGTGGTGTTGCTGATCACCTACTTCTCCATCGTCGTCGGCGAACTGGTACCCAAGCGCCTGGGCCAGACGCATCCGGAGACGCTGGCACGCCTGGTTGCGCGTCCGATCGATTGGCTCGCCATCGCCACCAAGCCTTTCGTCCGGTTGCTCTCCATGTCGACTCAGTTGCTGTTGCGTGTTCTGGGCGTGAAGGCGGATAGCTCGGCCGCTGTCACCGAGGAGGAAATTCACGCCATGCTCGCGGAAGGAACCACCGCAGGCGTGATCGAGTCGCACGAGCATGCGATGGTGCGCAACGTCTTCCGACTCGACGATCGCCAGATCGGCTCGCTGATGGTGCCCCGTGCGGACATCGTCGCACTCGATGTCGCCCTGCCCTTCGAGGTCAATCTGGCACGCATCGAGGCGAGCAACCATGCTCGCTTCCCGGTGGTCAATGGCGGGCTGGAGAACGTTCAGGGCGTGGTCAATGCTCGCCAGTGGCTGGCGCGCGCGATGCGCGACGGTGCCCGCGACCTTCAGGGTCAGCCGATGGAACAGCCCTTGTACGTGCCGGAGACTCTGACTGGCATGGAGCTGCTCGACAATTTCCGCGAATCGAGTGTGCAGATGGCCTTCGTCATCGATGAATACGGCGAAGTGCAGGGCCTCGTCACGCTGCAGGATTTGGTCGAGGCCATCACGGGCGAGTTTCGGCCGCGTGATCCGCAGACCTCCTGGGCGGTGCAGCGCGACGACGGCAGTTGGCTGCTCGACGGTCACATACCGGTGCCGGAATTGAAGGATCGTCTGCAACTTTCCTCTGTACCCGAGGAAGACCGCGGCCGTTATCACACCCTCAGCGGCATGATGATGCTGCTGACTGGGCGCCTTCCCAAGGAGGCCGACGCGGTAACCTGGGAGGGTTGGCATTTCGAGATCATGGACATGGACGGTAAGACCATCGACAAAGTGCTCGCCAGCCGATTGCCCGAAGCAGCGTTTGCAGAAGACGGACCCGAGCCAGGAACACCATGACCCTTGCACCTGCGTTAGAAGTTGCCCGCATCCGCCTCATGGTTGTCACCCTGGAGGTGGCGTCGGTTCGCAGCAAGCCCGCATGGGTCGGGATTCGTTCTCGGCTCGCCGAACTCGAAGCGCGCGGCGCCAGCCCAGGTGGAACCGCCCGATGACCCAAGCCACGGCGGGCTCGGCGGGCAAAGTACCCCTTTCCAATGTTCTGTACGCGCTGGCATACGACGACACGCGCGAGCGCATTTCCGTCAGCGATCTGCTCGATGCACTGGGCGATCGGGCGCTGGCTGCATTGATGTTCGTGTTCGCTGTTCCCAATGTGTTGCCTGTGCCGCCGGGAACGTCGGCCGTCCTGGGGGCGCCACTGATCTTTCTCGCGGCCCAACTCGCATTCGGGCTTCGGCCTTGGCTGCCTGCGATCATCGCATCGCGCTCGATGGCGCGCGCCGACTTCGGAGCCTTGGTGCGTCGCGTCGGTCCATGGCTCGCTCGTGCTGAGCGACTCCTGCGGCCTCGCGCAATTCGACTGGCGCTGCCGCCGATGGAGTTCGTGATCGGCCTCGTCTGTCTGTTGCTCGCCATAGTGTTGGCCCTACCGATTCCACTGGGCAATATGTTGCCGGCGCTGGCCATCAGCCTGCTGGCACTGGGCCTGCTCGAGCGGGATGGTTTATGGGTCCTGGCGGGCTTCGCGGCGACGCTCGTCTCGGCCTTGCTCGTGTCGGGTGTGGTGTACGCGATGGTCAAGACGGCGATCTACCTGTTCACCCAGGTTTTGCGCTGACCACGCCCTGCCCTCTTGTGGCAGGCCGAGATACTAGGCTGCAGCGATCGAACGGGAGGTCTTCAGCCGGTCTGCATCGATGACTCGCGTACCGCTGTCAGCGCGCGAGATCGAAGTTGTCCGCAGGCAGCATCGATATCCTGTCCGCCAGACTGGCGCAACTTCGTGAGCACGCCGCGCTGGAGCAGCGTGCGCGTCATCGTGAGCGCGCGTTCCCACGAGGGTCGTCGGAACTCGAGACCATCGACCGCGTTGAAAGGGATGAAGTTCATGACCGCGTACTTGCCGGCGAGCAGTTGCGAGATGCCTTCGATTTCATCATCGCCGTCGTTGATGCCTTCGAGCAAGGTCCACTGATACTGGATAGGGTAGCCCGTGGCTTGTGCGTAGGCCTCCGCTCGCTCGACTAGCTCGGCCGGATCGATGCGGGGCGCTCGCGGCAGCAAGGCAGCTCTCAGCGCGGGCTTGGTCGTATGCAGCGACAATGCCAAGGCGGGCTTGACGATGCCGCTGGGCAAGCGATCGAACACGCGGGCATCCCCCACGGTGGAGAAGACGAGATTCTTGTGGCCGATCCCGCCGCTCGTGCCGAGCATCTCGATGGCTGCGAGCACCTCGTCGAGATTGTGCGCCGGCTCGCCCATGCCCATGAAGACGACCTTGTGCACCGGCCTGATCGAGCGCCCCAGCGCGACTTGCGCCACGATCTCCGCGCTGCCGAGCTGACGCGTGAGACCGTCCTTGCCCGTCATGCAGAAGACACAGCCGACCGCGCAACCCACCTGAGTGGATGCGCACAGCACATTGCGGGCGAGCAGCACGCTCTCGATCGTTCGCCCGTCATGCAATTCGACCAGCAAGCGTATCGTCCCATCGCTGCCCGAGTTGCGCACTCTCACGCGCGCAATCGATTGCAGGCGCAGCCCGATCTCCGGCAGCGCCGCGCGCACGCGGGCGGGCAGGAACGTCTCTGGGCGCCGGCGCCCAGCATCCAGGGGCAGCGCATGGAGCCAGGCGCGCAGCATGCGCTCCTCGTGAGCAGGCCGCGTGCCGTAAGCGCGCAGAATAGGCGTGAGATCTTCGATGCGCATGGTAGGGGGTGATCGGGATCTGCGAATTTCGTCGGGCAGCGTCTCGGGCGATGCGAGATACGCTGGTCGCGATTCGATGCGAGTCGCAAGTCCCGGGTGGCGCCAATTTTGCCATCACACGAGGCCGGTGCGGCGCAAATCTGCACAACGATTCGCGCCGATGCACGCCGCCTCAGCGGCTTCTATCCGGAAAACATAGAGAACCATTGGCCTCGGAGCGCCCCGATGGGCCTCTGCCCGCCGGATCCAGCGTCGACGCTTCGGCAAGCCCGGATGCCTCCCGCTGGCATGCCTTTCGCGGCAGCGCGGGCGCGCCACGTTATCATGCGGGCTGCACGACCGAGCCACCCGCCCGCCCGAACGCGCGGCCCCGCATACCGGGCCGCACGTGCAAGGACCGATTGAGAACCCCGATGAGCGAAGCCCTCGACTATCTGCTGAAAGTGCGACCCGAAGCCATGGGTCATTATTTCCGCTTCATGGCCGAGGCCGGCCGACACCTCGATCCGAAGACCCGCTCGCTGATCTCGGTGATCACCAAGGTCCACGCTCAAACCGAAGCCGGCTTCAAGCAGTATCTGAAACGTGCGCTCAAGGACGGTGCCCGACCTGCCGAGGTGCTCGACGCCTTGCTGATGGCCTTCCCCGCGCTCGGCCTCACCAAGATCATCTGGGCGATCGACATCCTGCTCGACATGGACTTGCCGGAGTTTCGCGCCGAAGCGCTGACGGGCAGCCACGACTGGCACGAACTCGGCGCGATCGGGGAGTTCGAATTGGGCGACACGGTCCGCATCGAGGCGGCAGGAAAGCTGCTCTTCGTGCATCGAACACCCGAAGCTTGCCTAGTCTACGACGCGCACTGTCCGCACCGGGCCACGGCGATCCCGGCGGACGCCCTGAAAGGCACGCGCCTGATTTGTCCGAAGCATCGCTGGGAGTTCGATGTGGTAACCGGGCGCTGCCTTGAAGGTGGAGATGAGAACTTGCGCCAGTACCCGAGCAAGATCGTCGAAGGAGCCTTGCTGGCGTTCTGGTAATTGCCCGTTCAGGCAGGCGTCCTCATCAGCAGGCTCATCGTCTTGACGGTGATGACCGCCAACACCATGATGAGCAGGAACAGCATCGGGCGCCGATGTGCCAGGCGCGCCCCGCGGATACGCTCGACGTAGTTCAACAGAGCGTTTGCAATCCCGTAGAGGACGACGCTGATCAACACGAGATAGAAAGTATCCAAGGGGTTCTTCTCTTTCGATCGGTGCGGCTGCTGGCTCGAGCGTCGGTCCAGGCGGCGAGTTCGCCTTCGCGGGTCGTCGGTCGATTCAAGTGTTCATTTTACGGATGCCGCCGTCGAATCCCCGCTTCTTCGGCTCTCGGCATGCAACGCCGCGCGAATCATGCACTCTGGGCCGTGTCTCAACGCGATGCTCGCTTTCTCTTGCCGGTTCCGATGGAGCCGGTATAGTTCCGCGCTGCATTCTTGGAGATCGACGCATGGAGAGAAGTATCCGCACCCGCGTAGCCGCCTGGCTGTTCGCGTGTTGCGCATTGCTGTTCGTGATGATCGTCATCGGGGGTATCACGCGCCTCACCCGCTCCGGGCTTTCGATCGTGGAGTGGCAGCCGATCGTCGGCACGCTGCCCCCGCTGAGCGAAGCGCAGTGGATGGAGATCTTTGAGAAGTACAAGCTCACCCCCGAGTACAAGCAAGTCAATTTCGGGATGAGCCTGGACGACTTCAAGGGCATTTTCTGGTGGGAGTACATCCACCGATTGCTCGGACGCGTGATCGGGCTTGCTTTCTTCATCCCGTACGCCTGGTTTTTGCTGCGCAGGAAACTCGACACCGAACATGCCTGGAAGCTCGGCGGCATCTTCCTGCTCGGCGCTGCACAAGGGGCTATGGGCTGGTACATGGTGAAGAGCGGTCTGGTCGACGATCCGAAGGTGAGCCAATACCGGCTGACCGCGCATCTCGGGCTCGCATTCGTGATCTTCGCAGCCATGTTCTGGGTCGCGCTCGATATGCTCAAACCCCGGCTCTCGGTGGCTTCGGCTTATGTACGGCGATTGGCACGCTGGGCCACGGGAGCAGCATGGTTGGTCTTCGTGATGGTGCTCAGCGGCGGCTTGGTGGCCGGCATTCGCGCTGGGTACGCCTACAATACGTTTCCGCTCATGAACGGTCATCTGATCCCGCCGGAAATCATGATGCTCGAGCCCTGGTATCTCAACTTCTTCAACAATATGGCGACGGTGCAGTTCGATCATCGGCTGATCGCATGGCTGCTAGTCCTGCTGATTTCCGGCTTGTGGGTCGCGAGCCGCGCAGCCGCTGTGCCCTCGCGTGCCAAGCTGGCGTCCCACTTACTGTTGGTAGCGCTGGCGATGCAGTTTTGCCTGGGGGTGGCAACGCTGCTCCTGCGTGTTCCGGTGGGTCTCGGCACAGCTCATCAGGGGGGCGCGGTCGTCGTGTTCGCGCTGATCCTCTGGTTCGCGCACGAACTGCGTCGACCTTCTCCGTGAGGCGAACGGTCCGGCCGAAGGGAATGCTTTACGCCGTGCGAGGGCCGGGGACGCTCTCGACTGGAAGCGGCATCGATCGGCGAAGCCGATGTCGGCAGCACGGGATGCAGCCGCGGCCGGCATGGCAGGACGTGCCGCACATCGTAGGCAGGCCCTCGCCTGCGTCCCGTTGCATCGGGCGCAACGCCGCTGGGCAGAAAGTTACTGGTTGATCGCGATGCCGGCGGACTTGATCAGTGCTGCCCAGCGCTCGGTATCGCGGAGGAAGTAGTCGGAAAAGTCCCGATCGCTACCGCCCCTGCCCACCAGCCCTGCAGCCTTGAAGCGCTCTTGAATCTCGGGCTGGCGGATCTGCCGATTGATCTCGGCATTCCATTTCTGCACGATGGCCGCGGGCGTCGCTTTCGGCGCGAACATGCCGATCCACGAGGTGGCTTCGTAACCCGGCACGCCCCCTTCGCTGAACGTCGCAATGTCGTTGGCCAGCGGACTGCGCGCCGGGGTCGTGACTGCGAGGATGCGCAACTTGCCCGCTCGATGGTGCGGAAGAACGAGCGTGAGCGGCGTGATGATGCCGTGCAACTGTCCGCCCATGACACCGACGATGCCGCCACCCCCACCCTTGAACGGAACATGCACCACATCGATCTTGGCCAGCGATTTCAGTAACTCGATGGCCAGATGCGTGGAGGTCCCCGTGCCCGCCGATGCGATCGTGAGCTTGCCCGGCTGCGACCGAGCCATGGCCACGAACTCCGCGAGAGACTTGGCGGGCATCGCGGTCTGCACGGCGAATGCACCTGGTGTCTCGGCAAGCAGGACGATGGGCGCGAGGTCCCGCGTCGCCTTGAAGTTGAGATTGGGATAGAAGCTCGGATTGGTGGCGATCGCGCCGGTCGTGGCCAGCATCGTGTAGCCATCCGGCTGCGCACGCACGACGATCTCGGTGCCGATGTTGGTGCCCGCGCCGGGTCGGTTGTCGACCACGATCGGCTGCCCCCACGCCTGGGAGACGTGCGGCAGCACGGTACGGATCGTGATGTCGGTGATGCCGCCCGGCGCATACGGATTGACCACCCGGACAGGGCGGTTGGGATAGTGCTCAGCGAGATCCGCCGCCTGCGCGGGTGCGCAGAAGGCGACAAGACACAATGCGGCTGTACCAAAACGCAGTCGTTCGAGACGGTTCATCGATAGCTCCTTGACGCTCGTTCAGCGAGCCTGCTCATAGCCGAGTTCGGTGGCGCCGGCTGCGACCAGCTCATTCCAACGTCGCGGCAGGGTCACATCGCGTCCGACCACCTTTCTTCCTATGGAAGTCTGCATCCAGAACGCATGCGTGGGGTGCGTGCCGCCGGCAACGACGATGGCGATGTTCTCGGGCTTGCGGGTGATCGGCCACGGATCGTCGGGAACATTGGCCTCGTGACGCTCCATCCATGCCATCAGGCCGCTGCGCTCGAGATCGGCCCTCGGTATCCGAGAGTGCTCCCACAGGTAGTCCTGGATCGAGCGCTTGGTCCAGCCGATGCCGGCGAGTTGATTGGCGACCGTGCGCGACAGCAGCAGAATGCCCGGCGTGCCCTCTCGATGGGCATGCATGCAGTTGGCATTGTGCGCCTTCATGTAAGTCGCAATGCGGTACAAGCTCGCTGTGGCCTCGTTCTCGAGCGTTTCGGTACCGACGCCGCGACGGATGATGTTGCTGGCACCCGAAGATACGTTCACCGCGATCGTGTTCGTGCCGCTGGCATAGCCGAGGTAATCGGCGTTGAACGGCTCCCAACCGGGCGGCAAGCCCTCCTCGTCCTCGGCGAACACGGCGTTGGTGTAGCGCATGGCGCCGAACATCGCCATCGTGCCGGTGCCCGGCATCGCGCCTCCCACGTTCTGCTGCAGCAGACGGAGCGCTCGACCGATGCTCGCACCCGCCGGATGCTGCGGATCGGGGCCGAGCAAGCCGAAGCCCGAGTTCAACCGGATCTGCCGGGCCATGGGCCCATTGACGACGACCACGGGAAAGGTGCTGCTGGAAGTGGCCTGCCAGCCCTCGTGCTCCAGGATCGGATCGAGAATCGCTTCCACGGCCGCGACGAGGACAGGCAGATATTCCGGCCGACCGCCAGCCATGGCCAGAGCGACCGCGAGCGTTTCGAGCGTGACGATCCCGCCCCGAGGCATGAACTTGCCGATCACCTGGTCACGGGGCGCGTCGGTGCCTTCGAGAATCCAGCTTATCCGATCTTCGGTCGGCGGCACGAGCGGCAGACCGTCGCCCCAGCGGCGGCGGATCGCCATGGTGTTGAAGTCGAGATAGCCCTGGGCATAGTCACGGCTCTCGAGCTTCACCATCGGCAACTCGCGCCCGCTCGTTCGGGGTTGCGACGGGCGCCAGCGGGTCAAGCCTTCGATGAATCGGTCGGACTCGCGCTCGACCTGGCTGATGTCGCTTTGAACGAGGAAAGTCTCGATCGGAAAGACGACCATCGGAATCTCCGGGGCGAGCCCCAGACCGGCGACGGCATTGCGTATGACGGTGACGAAATCGGTGCGGCCCATGACGACCGCGGGTACTCCACGCTGCTCGGCTTTGGCGGCTGCACGGCCGCACTCTGTGGCGCAGCGCCCTCAAGCCGCGTTGCCGACGACGACCGCGTCATAGCCCTCGCGCACGAGCGCATCGATGGTTTCGTCGGACTGGATCTGCTCCTTGGCCGCGATCAATGTGAACGACGAGCTCGGAAAGCGCTGCTGGAGCGCGGCAGCCAGGGAATCGAACATGCGATCGACCTGCCACATGCCGTTCGAGAGCATGGCGACCTTCTTGTCCTTCAGCGTGTCCAGGCGGGCCGCGAACGCAGCGCTCACCTCCGTCGCTCCCGTGGGATCGAAGACTTCCATGGCAACCTCCTCCATACGTGTTGGTTCATTCGACCGGCGTCAGCATCGTGGCCGCGACGGCTAGTCCCGCTTGAGCCCCGCCGCCTTCACGACATCGGTCCACTTCCTGATCTGCGTGCCGACGAAGCGAGTGTACTCGTCGGGCGTACTGGCGATCGGCTCGACGCCCAGCCGAGCATAGCGCTCTTTCAGTTCCGCCGTGCGCAGGGCCTGCACCAACGTCGCGTTGAGCTTCTCCACGATGGGTCGCGGCGTGCCGCCCGGCGCGAGCACGCCGAAGTGCGACGAGACATCGAATCCGGGCAGTCCGGACTCGTCGAGGGTCGGCACGCCGGGCAAGCTGGCCGCGCGCTTGGCGCTTCCCACTCCGACTGCATGAAGACGACCCGCCTGAATGTGCGGCAGCGTGGGCGGCAGAGCGATGAACATCATGTCGATCATGCCGCCCACCACTTCGATCAGGGCCGGACCCGCGCCCTTGTAAGGCACGTGCAGCATGTCGATCCCAGCCGTGAGCTTCAACAGCTCAGCATTGAGGTGCAGCGATCCGCCCGCGCCGGAGGATCCGAAAGTCAGCTTGCCAGGATGGCGCTTGGCCAAGGCGATGAGCTGTTTGAGCGACTTGGCCGGCACGGACGGGTGCGCCACGAGCACCATGCCGCCATTGGCGGCGGGCGTAATCGCAGTGAAGTCCTTGATCGGATCGAACGGCAGCTTCGCGTTGGCGGCCGGATTGGTGAAGAACGAGCCGCTGATGAGCAGCATCGTATAGCCGTCGGGTGCTGCCTTGGCGACGTGGTCGGCACCGATATTGCCCGCGGCGCCCCCGCGAAAGTCCAGCACGATCTGATGGCTCCAGAGCTCGGTCGTCTTTTGGGCCAGCGCGCGACCGATCGCATCCGAGGGGCCGCCCGCAGGAAAGTTGATCACCATGCGTACCGGCTTGCTCGGATAGTCCTGGGCGCCTGCCGTGCCGGCGACAAGAGCTAATGCAGCGAATCCGGCAAAGGATCTGCTTGACGTCATCATGGATTGGGCACTCCTCCTTGGTGTGCTTCTTGCGTGCACGTGCGGCGATGCCGCAAGCGAACCGCGCACCTCCTACGCCATTGTAAGTGCCAAACTCCCGGCACGGCCACCGGGATCGACAACGTGGCGATCCGCTCGACGCCGAGCGGCGTTCTGCCCTCGCACTGTCCACCGGAGGTGTGGGCGCGGCGGGACGGCTAGCGGCATCAGGAGCATCTCGGATTGGATTATCCTGAGACCACTCGGGCTGATTCGATCCGAATGGACCGCGTCCACCGGTGAGGGGCGCCAACACAAGAGTGCACAGGGAGAGACCATGAAGATGACCCATCACGCAACATCGTTCGCGCTCGTCGCGTTAACCTGCGCCGGCACGGTGCAAGCCCAGTATCCCGAGCGTCCGATTCGCTACATCGTGCCCTCGGCACCCGGTGGCGGCGCCGACATCTCCGCCCGGCTGCTCACGACCGAATTGTCCGCGCAGATGAAGGCGACCTTCGTCGTGGACAACCGACCCAGTTCCGCGGGACTGGTCGGTGTGCTGGCCATCGCTCGCGCCCGGCCCGACGGCTATACGCTCGGGTACGGCAACATGGGGTATCTGGCGATCAACCCGCATTTGATTCGCGACCTGCCCTACGACCCCGATAAAGACCTGCTGCCCATCGGGCAATTCACTTCGAACCAGAACGTGCTAGCCGTTCGTCTTTCGCTGCCGGTGAAGAGCGTGCCCGATCTCGTCGCCTACGCGAAAAACAATCCGGACAAGCTCTCGTTCGCATCGTCGGGCAACGGCACGACGCTGCAACTGAGCGGCGAGTTGTTCAAGCAGCTGACAGGCACACGCATGGTGCACGTGCCCTACAAGGCAGTATCGCAGGCGCTGACCGACATGATGGCCGGGCAAATCGACCTGATCTTCGACAATCAGTCCTCGATTGCGCAACTCATCCAGGCGGGGCGCGTGCGTGCCCTGGCCGTCACGGGCCCGACCCGTTCCAAAGTCTTTCCGGATCTGCCCACGCTCAGCGAAGCCGGAGTACCCGGCTACGAGATCACGACCTGGACGGCGATGATCGGGCCGCCCGGCATGTCCCGCGCGCTCGTCGCCCGCTTGAACGCGGAGATGCAGCGCGCCTGCGCATCACCGAAGGTCCAGGCATCGCTGACCGCGCAGGGGGCCACCTGCGTCGGCAGCACGCCCGACGAATTCGTTCAGTTCGTCAAGAAAGAGCGCGTGAAGTGGGGCGATATCGTCAAGCGCTCCGGGGCCAAGGTCGACTGAGTCAGAGATCCTCGATGCGTGGCGGCGTCCAGGTCGTCCGCTCATCGAGCGGCCAGACAGGACGCGGCAGCGCCTTCCAGTCGAAGCGCTCGAGCAGGGGCGATGTCAGCCCCCGGGCGTCGACCTCGAGGATCTTCGCATCGGGATAGTACTCGTCGAAGCCGCTGCGAAAGTGGCCGCGCGACTTGACGATCAGTGAGGCGAATGCGGCGATGTCGATGCCGAGATGTTCGAAGAATGCCGGATCGGCGCACTGGATGCGACGCGAGCAGATCACCAGGGTGAGCCCGCCGACCCGTACCGCGGCGCTCGGACCCATGAGTGCCGTGCGACCGCGATAGATGCCGCGTCGTCCCGCGACCGCGCCGTCCGAGAGCGCCAGCACTTCGAGCTCGACCGGCACCTCGTGCGCATGATCATCGGCGCGACCTTCATTCAAGATGACCTGCAGTCTGGCGCCGACACCGGCTGCGTGACAGCGAGCGGCGGCGTTTGGATCGACGAAGTTCCCGAGCAGTGCATTGGCAACGCGCGCAGACAGCACTCGCTCCAGGATGTCCGTGGTGTTTCCCCGGCCGCCTCCGCCCGGGTTGTCGGCCACATCGGCCAGACACACGACGCACTTGTCGCCCGATCGGCCCGCGGCAAGCGCTTGCGCCAGGGCATCGTCGAGCGAAGTCAGCTTGACCTTGAAGCGGTCGCGTTCCTTCCATGCGAAGCGCGCCAAGTCGAGTGCAAGGCGCTTGGGCTTCTCGCCTCGGCCATAGGTCAGAATGGAGATGCCCACTTCGGGCGCATCGGCGAAGGCGAACCCGCCGACGATGGAAACGACGGGCAGATCCGGCGCAATGTGCCGCTGGCCTTCCTCGATCATGTCGGCATACGCGCCGCGTGCCGTCAGCAGCGTGACCGTCGGCGGCGCGATGGGCAGATGGATGAACGTGCGCTCGAAGCGCTCGCCAGCCAGCAGGCGCCGGAGCAAGATGCCGGCTTCATAGCCTCGCTCGCGCCGGTCGACATGCGGATTGGTGCGATACGAGATGATGAGGTCGGCGCAGTCGACCATGCGCTGCGAAACGTTGGCATGCAGGTCGACCGTCGCGATCACCGGGCGTTCGGGGCCGATCGCGGCACGCGCAAGTGCGTAGAGCGCGCCATCGGGATCGCTGTCTTCGGTGGAGATCATCGCCCCGTGGTTGCTGACGTAGACGGCGTCCAGTGGCCCGGCTGCCGCGAGCAGTTCGCGCATGCGCTCTAGCGTGCACTGGATGAAGGCATGATCGGCGGCCCCGCCAGGCTCGGTGGCGGTGATGACGATCGGAACCGGCTGCCAAGGCCCGCCCGTATCCATCGCTTCGATAAATCCAGGAATCTCCGCCGGCATCGCCGGCGCAGGCTTGGCCGCTTCCGCGAGCATGGCGTCGCCTTCGTAGTAGCAGGACGCGCGGAAGTCGGCTTCCGTAGTAACCGGCGCGAACGCATTGCTTTCCAGGTGAATGCCCAGAATCGCGATGCGCGGACGTAGGCTCGTCATATGCTCTCCCCTTGTGTTGACCTATGGGGCCACGATACCACGGCGCCGAGCGCCGCACGTTAGGGGATACAGCATGCGAACAAGGTGCTATCGTTCGCCGATCGCAAAAGAAATGGACCGCATGCAGATCTGGGTCGATGCCGATGCCTGTCCGGCAGTCATCAAGGAGATTCTCTACCGCGCCGCCAACCGCCGGCAGCTGATGACGACGTTCGTCGCCAACCAGATGCTGCGAGTGCCGCCCTCGCCCTGGATACGCGCGCTTCAGGTGCCCTCGGGCTTCGATGTCGCCGATGCGCATATCGCAGCTGTCGTCCGACCCGGCGATCTCGTGATCACCGCCGACGTGCCGCTGGCGGCACAGGTGGTGGGCAAAGGCGCGTTCGCCCTGGAGCCGCGAGGCGAGATGCTCGACGCGGACAACGTGCAGGAGCGGCTCACCATGCGCAACTTGATGGACGAACTGCGATCGAGCGGCGTCGATACCGGCGGCCCCAATATCTTCTCCTCCGCCGATCGTCAGCGCTTCGCCAATTGCCTGGACATCTTCCTCGCACGAAACGCCGCCGATTGAACGGTGCTGCAGTCTGCGAAGGGTTTCTGTTCGAGCGTGCCTTCCGCCCGCCTGCGTTCTCCACATGCTGAAAAACCTCGGAAAGGCGTGCTCTCGGGGGTCCGGATCGACTGAGGCCTCGACGACGGTTATATTTCGTGTCTCGTCTTCAACGATCCAGCAACATGGACAATCCCACATGAGCTCAGAGCAAGCAGCTACGCGCATCTTGGCGCGCTATGTCGTCGAGTCGCGCTACGAGGACATTCCGCAGACGATGCGGCACGAGGCCAAGCGCGCTCTCCTCAACTGGTTGGGTTGCGCCGTCGGCACGGCGCATCACGAAACGATCGATCGCGCGCTGGCGGCCGTCGCCCCCTTCGCCGGATCGCCTCAAGCGGCCCTTCTCGGTCGCAGCGAACGGCTGGACATTCTCAACGCCGCGTTTCTGAACGGCATGAGTTCGCACGTGCTGGACTTCGACGACACCCACGAGAAAGCCGTGCACCCGAGCGCGCCGGTCTATCCGGCGCTGCTTGCCCTCGGCGAGTGGCGCGCAATGCGCGGGGTCGACGTTCTTCATGCCTTCGTTCTGGGCGTCGAAGTCGAGTGCCGGGTGGCGCTTTCGGTCTTCCCCGAACACTACGATCGGGGATGGCACATCACGGGGACTGCCGGCGTCTTCGGAGCAGCCGCGGCGACCGGCAAACTGCTCGGATTGAGCGAACAGCAGATGACTTGGGCACTCGGCATCGCCGCGACTCAGTCGTCCGGCCTGCGCGAGATGTTCGGGACGATGTGCAAAAGCTTCCATCCGGGACAGGCAGCGCGCAACGGCATGTCGGCCGCATTGCTGGCGGCACGCGACTTCACCAGCTCCGATCAGGGTATCGAAGGCCCGCGTGGCTTCGCGCATGTCATGTCCACGCGGTTCGATCCCGACATCATTACCCGGGATCTCGGCCGCCGCTTCGAACTCGCATCCAACATGTACAAGCCCTATCCGTGCGGCCTGGTCGTGCATGCGGTCATCGACGGCTGCCTAGAGTTGCGGCAAATCCACGGCATCCGGTTCGCAGACGTCGAGCGCGTCGAGCTCAGAGTCAATCCCATGGTGCTCGAGCTGACTGGCAAGCTCACACCCAGGAACGGGCTCGAGGGCAAGTTCAGCGTCTATCATGCAGCGGCGGTCGCCTTGGTGCGAGGCATGGCCGGCGAGGCGCAGTACAGCGACGAGGTCGTCTGCGATCCCGAAGTGGTCGCGGTTCGTGAGCGCGTCCACGCCACGTCCGATGCGAGTGTCACCAGCTATCTGGAAGCCTACGTGAAGATCGTGATGCGGGACGGCAAGGTGCTCGAGCGCCACGTGCCTCACGCCCTCGGCACCCTTGCGCGACCGATGAGCGATGCCGACCTGGAAGCGAAATTCCGTGCCTTGGTTGAGCCGGTTTTGTCCCCGGCGCGAACCGGGGAGCTGATCGCGCACTGCTGGGAGTTCGATCAGCTCTCCGATGTCGGCGTGCTTGGGCGAGCCGCCACTGCCGCCTGATGCCGGCGGCCGCGATCCGCCGCCGCGGCTTGCGCGACGTCTCGTCTATTGCAGCGGCAGATTCGCCGCTTTGACTGCCTTGCTCCAGCGCGCGAGTTCGGTCTTGATGTAGGCCGAGAACTCTTCCGGGGTGCTCGTGACCGGCTCCCCGCCTGCGTTTCTGATCTGGGTGGCGACCTTCGGATTGGACACCGCCTTCACCGTCTCCGCATGCAGCTTGGCGATCACCTCCCTGGGAGTTCCCGCTGGCGCGAGCAAGCCGTACCAGGCGCTGACTTCGACCCCGGGAAGGGTCTCCGCCACCGTCGGCAGATCCGGCAAGGCAGGCGAGCGCTTGTTGCTTGCGATGGCGATCAGCCGCAGGCGTCCGGCTTTGGCGAGAGGCACGACCGTGGGTCCCGTGCCGAACATGAACGAGACTTCGCCACCCAGGATGGCGCTGGCCGCGGGCCCGCCGCCTTTGTAGGCGACGTGCAACATTTCAACGTTCGCGCTTTGCTGCAGCAACTCGCCGGCCAGATGCGGCAGCCCGAAGGTTCCTGACGAGGAGTACACGATCTGACCGGGTCGCGCCTTGGCCAAGGCGACGAGTTCGCCGACCGACTTCACGGGCAACGAAGGATGCACGGCGAGAATGTACTCGGACGATGCGACCAAGCTGATCGGCGCCAGATCGCGAACCGGATCGTACGGCAGCTTCTTGTAGGTATTCGGATGAATGACGATGGCCGCCGCTGCGCTTAGCAGAACGGTATAGCCGTCGGGGGGCGATTTCGTGACGATCTCCGTGCCGATCCGGCCTCCAGCGCCGGCACGATTCTCGAACACGACCTGCTGGCCCAAGCTCTGCGACAGGGCGAGCGCCAGGATGCGGCCGTTGGTGTCGATGCCGCCGCCAGGCGACGAAGGACCGATCATCCGAATCGGCTTGCTGGGATAGGCTTGTTGTGCCCACGACGAGCACGGTGCCAGCAAAGCCAGCGCCGCGCCCAAAGATAACGATCGTTTGAATGTACTCATGTCTCCCCCGAGTGGTGTTTGGATGCCGCCGTGGTGTGGACGCTAGCACACCGCGGGCGACCGGAGCAATGCGGTGCAGGCGCGGCGCTTATGCGGACAAGGGCATCGCCTAGGGGCATGCGGCCAGTCGTCGGGCCGATCGCTGGCGACGACGTCCTACCGTCGTGAACCCGGTACACTGACCCGGTCGGTGCCCTGGCAGCACGCACGCCATCGACATGCACGAGGTTGCACCAAGCCAATCCAGAGGAGGCTCCACGATGAGCGACGACACCCTGCGGCGGTTGACCAGCTACGCCGCCAATCTCGATTTCGACGATCTTCCACCGGCAACGGTGCATCAGGTGAAGCGCCTGATGCTCGATTCGATGGGCTGCGCCATCGGCGCCTTCACGAGCGAGCCTGCCAAGGCGGCCCGCGATCTCGCCGCCTGCGTCACCGGCACGGTGACTGCGACCGTCATCGGCACTCGTGACATGACCACGCCCGATCTCGCCGCGTTCGCCAACGGCACCATGGTGCGTTATCTCGATTTCAACGATGCCTACGGCGGCAAGGACACATCGCATCCGACCGACAATTTCCCCATCGTGCTTGCGGCGGCGGAAGCCTACGCAGCCTCAGGGCGAGAGTTCATTGCCGCAGCGGTGCTGGCGTACGAAGTCCAGACCGCGCTCTCCGACACCTATCGCATGCGAGACGGAGGGCCTTGGGATCAGGCTTCCTACGCCACCGTCTCGGCCCCGCTCGGCGTGGCGAAAGTGATGGGTTTGGGAGAAGAACAGTTGGCCAACGCCTTGCGCCTGAGCGTGGTGCAAGGGCTGCATCTGGCCCAGGCGCGTCGCGGAAACATCTCGCACATCAAGGCGAGCACGGTGGCCAACGCCGGACGTAACGCCATCTTCGCCGCGATGATGGCCGAGCGCGGATTCACCGGGCCGCCGGAAGCGATGGAGGGCGAAGCAGGCTTCTTCGCCGCCCTCGCCCGCAAGCAGCTCACGCTCGAACCGCTCACCGGCGAGGATGGCCACCAGCGCGACTTTCGCATCATGAGTTCGCGCATCAAGCGCTATCCCTCCGGATTCTTTTCGCAGACGGCGATCGAAGCCGCACTGGCATGCCGCACCGAGCTCGGGATCGAGAGCGCACGCCAGGTGAAGTCGGTCGAGATCCGTACCTTCCAGAACACGATCAACGCGATGGCCGGCGACCCGACGCGCTGGCGCCCGCAAAGCCGGGAGACCGCCGATCATTCGGTGCCCTTCGTCATCGCGATGGCGCTCGAGCATGGGCGCGTGGAGGCCTCCCAGTTCGTCGACGACGTGCTGCAGGATCCGCGCGTGCATGCGACGATGGACAAGGTCAAGGTGAGTCTGGATCCCGAGTGCGAAGCGGCTTGGCCGGATGCCATCCTGAACATCGTCACGGTAACGACCGACGACGGTCGTTCTCACACCGCGCGGGTACCCTACCATCTCGGCCACTTCAAGCGACCGATGAGCGATGCGGACCTGGAAGAGAAATTCCGGACGCTCTGCCGAGGGATGCTGACCCGCGAGCAGCAGGACGCTGCGATCTCGGCCACCTGGCAGCTCGACGAAGTGGACGACTTGAGCGATTACCTCGCGCTATTCGTCGTCTGATCGCCGCGGGTGAGCGGTGCGTTCAAGCCCCGCTCACCGTTGCGTCGTCCCGCCCGACTCGATCTGCCTCAGGCAAGCGATGCGGTCATCCAGCGCGCAAGGGCGCAAAGATCGCCATCCTTGCCTTCGTGACCGATGATCTGCGCGCCGAAGGGCATGCCGTCGGCATGCAGCAGCGGCAAGCTGAAGGCCGGCAGCTGCAGGAAGCTCGCGAACAGCAGATAGGTGCGGCTGCCCGTGTACGCGTGACCGAGCGGCGCAGGCCCTGACGAGGACAAGGTGACGATCGCATCGAAGCCCTCCATCGTGCGTCGCGTGCGCTCCTTCGCTTGGACCTTCTCGGCAAGCAGTTCCGCGTAGTAGGCAGGGGTGAAATCGCGGGCGCTCAGGATCCGTTCGCGCTGGCGCTTTTCCAGCAGATCGGGGTACTTCGCGTAGTACTGCTGATAGGGCCACAGCATTTCGTAGGCCGTGATGTCCACCGAACGGTCCACCAGCTTGGCGAAGAAATCGTCTTCCAGCGACGCATAGTCTGCATGCTCGGTGCGTGTTACCAGTTGCACGCCTGCTTTGCGCAACCGCTCGAGCAAGCCCTCGAACGACGCGCGTGATTGCGCGTCGAGCTCGTTGTCCCAGGCGGGGGTGTATTGCACGAGGAGCCTGCCCGGCTTGCGCGCCGCAGGCAGCGACTCGCCGGCGCCGTTCAGACCCGGCGACCCGGGGCTGCCCGCGACGGAGGATATGCGATGCGCGGTCGTCCACAAGTCTTCCAGGCTGCCGGCGATCAAGCCAAGATGATCGTGGCTCAAGGAAATCGGATGCACGCCCTGCATGGTGAGTGCGCCATGCGTGGGCTTGAATCCGAAGGTGCCGCAGTAGCCCGCGGGGCGAATCACCGATCCTTGCGTCTGGGTGCCGAGCGCGACCGGCACCATGCCGGCGCCGACCGACGCGGCCGAACCGCTCGAGGAGCCACCGGGCGTGCGTCGGGTATCCAGAGGATTGCGCGTCTCGTTGGTCTCGCCGCCGGCGAATGCGGTGGTGACGGTCTTGCCCACCACGATCGCGCCGCCGGTGCGCAAGGCATGAACACAGGCGGCATCCCAGCGCGGTTGCCAGTCTTTGTAGATCGGATTGCCCATTTGCGTGGGCAAGTCGAAGGTGTCCATGATGTCTTTCACGCCGAGCGGCATGCCATCGACGGCCGAGAGCGGCTTGCCGTCCCGGTAGCGCTTGACGGACTCGTCCGCGGCCTTGCGCGCGCTTTCCAGGCCGAGCGTCACGAACGCACGGACCTCTGGGTCACGGGCCGCGATCGTTTCGAGGCAGCGTTCGAGGTAGGCGCGTGGATCGTCCTTGCCCGTCAGGAAGGCCGAGCGAGCGAGGAAGAAATCGAGAGCATGGGGGCTACGGTGCATGATGATGTCTTTCGATGTCTGGATCAGTTGGCGGTGATCTTGGCGGCAGCGACGACGCGCGCCCATTTTTTGATTTCCGCCTTGATGTAGGCGTCGCTCGCGGCCAGGCTCTCTGCTACGGGCTCGAGGCCGATGGACGCCAACTTCTTGGCGACATCTGGCGAGTGCAGCGTGCTGGCGACCGCTTGATTGAGTCTCTCCATCACAGGGCGCGGGGTCGCCGAGGGTGCGAGCAGCGCATACCACACGTCGACCGCGTACCCTGGAACCGACTCGCCGATGGTCGGCAGCTCCGGCCAGCTCATGGCGCGCTTGGTGCCGGCCGTGGCCAGGACTCGCAATCGACCCGCATCCACCAAATGCCGTGCGGACAGGATGCTGGTGAACATCATCGAGACGCGTCCCGCGAGCACGTCGCCCAATCCTGGGGCCGTCCCCTTGTAGGGTACGTGGGTCATGTCGACACCGGCGAGCAGCTTCAGATTCTCCGTCGCGAGATGCGAGGGGCTCGCGTTGCCGGACGATGCGTAGTTGATCTCGCCCGGGCGCTTGCGCGCGATGTCGATCAGGTCAGGGATGGTCTTCGCGGGCAGCGAGGGATGCGATACGAGAATGTTGGGCGAGTTCACCATGATCGTCACGGGCGTGAGATCTCGCTCGGGGTTGTACGGCAGGTTTTTGTGCGAACTGGGCAGGACGGAATGCCCGATCGAAGTCGCAACCAGGATGTGTCCGTCCGGCGGCGCCTTGGCGACGAAGTCGCTCGCCGGCGCGCCACCGCCTCCGGGGCGATTCTCGACCACGCCCGGCTGCCCTAGCCGCTCCTGCAGGCCTTGCGCGACGATACGCGCGCTGGTGTCGACACCGCCGCCGGCCGTGGCGGCGGCGACGATCCGGATCGGCTTGACCGGAAAGGTCTGTGCCGAGGCGAGGCCGGGCATCAACAAAGCCAGGCATAACGTCGAAAGATGTCGCATGGAACTCGCTCCTGAGAAAACGGCAAGCAAAAAAGATAGCACGCGCACTCGCGCGCAACACGGCCGCACCATCGCAGTCCATGCTCGCACCAATCCGGCTCAATCGGAAATCTCGGATCCTCTCGCATGCGGTGTCGTCGTGACCGATCACTGACCGAAGGAGATCCCTTGGGGCTTGACGCAGCCTATGCCTGGCCTGGTCAGCGGCTGCCCCGTGTGTCCTCGGACGGGACAACAGCCTTGCGCCCAAGTCGACGGGTACAAGGCTGATGTCCAGCGCGCTGGGCCGGCTGCGATCATCAGGGCTCGGAGCAGCCTGCTCGCCCTCACGACGAGCCTGCGGGCTTGCCCGGACGCCACGCGGCGGCACCGGGCCTCGAGGGCTGCCCTAGGACTTGATCTTGATGTTCGCGGCCCGGATGACCTTTTCGTACTTGCCCATCTCGGTCTTGATGTAGGCAGCAAAAGCCTCCGGCCCGTTGACGAATGGATCCACCCCTTGCACGCCGAGCTTTTCCTTGAAGTCCGCGGAGGCCTGGATCTTCGCGATCTCGGCGGCCAGCTTGTCGATCACGGCCTTGGGCGTCTTCACTGGCGCCAGCAGCCCGAACCAGTTTCGTACGCTGTAACCTTCGATGCCGGCTTCGGCGAAGGTCGGGACATCCGGGAGGATCGACAGACGACTGTCGCCGCCTATGCCCAGCGCCCGGATCTTGCCGGACTTGATGTGCGGCAAGACCGTGATCGAATTGTTGAAGGCCAATTGCACCTGGCCGCCGATCAGGTCGATCATGCCCGGTCCCCCGCCCTTGTAGGGAATGGCTTGCAGCTTCACACCGGCCAGCACGTTGAACATCTCCAAAGCCAGATGCTGAATTCCCCCGGTATTCGAAACGGCGCCGTTGAGCTGCCCCGGTTTCGCCTTCGCCAGCGCGATGAACTCCTTCATGTTGTTCGCGGGAACGCCCGAATTGACGACCAGGATGTAACTCGTGCTCACGAGGGTTGCGACGGGCGGGAGCTCGAGAAACGCCTTGTACTGCGGATGCGGGTGGAGCAAGGGATTGATCGAGTGCGCGGCTGTCACGAACAACAGCGTGTGCCCATCGGGCGTCGAGCGCTGCGCGGCCTCGCCGGCCACGATGTTGTTGCCGCCCGGACGGTTGTCGATGATGACTTGTTGCCCCCAGCTCGTCGTGAGCTTTTCTCCGACGAGTCGCGCGACGGCGCTGGTACTGCCGCCCGGCGCGTTCGGCACGATGATCCGCATCGGCTTGCTCGGGAAGCTTTCCTGGGCCGACACCGGATTGGCCGCGCAGGCGAGTACACCGGCCGACACGAGACATTTCACCAAGGTGGAAGATTTGCGCATGGATTCCTCTGTTGTGGATGCGAGCCGTCCGCCCGGCGGGCGGCGTTCGAGTCGGCGCCCTTCTTTTTCTCTGGGTGGGGTGGCCGAGCTTGCGATTATCGCGTATCGCTGGGAAATCGGCACTCGCCGGGCCGGACGTACGCGGTGGCGTGGGTCGGCCCAGGCTGGGTTCCGTTTCCCGCACGAGGGGCACGTCCGTGCAGGGCTGCATCGATCGCCGCGCCGACTGCCGTGAAGTCAGTACGCGACGCGTAGCCTCGAGCACTCGATCGGAGGGCAGGTATGCCGGCCTGGCTGGCGCTCTCTTGCATGGGGGCATCCGCCGCTCGCAGACGAGGCGCCTGATGGCTACATGTAGCTGCCGCCGTTGACGCTGATCGTCTGACCCGTGATGAAGCCTGCTTGCTCCGAGACGAGAAAGACGCACGCGTTCGCGATGTCCGCTCCGCTGCCCAGGCGACGCAGCGGCGCTTCCTGCGCCCTTTGCATGCGCCGTGCGATTCCGGAACCGTCCGATCGCGGGGTGTCGATGATGCCGGGCGAGACCGCGTTGACGGTGATGCCGTGCGGCCCAAGTTCCGATGCTGCACCCTTGACGAAGGCCATGATGCCGCCCTTGGCGGTGACCACGTGTGCACGTTCGGCGTCCCCCGTCTGTCCGGATATGCCTGCCATGAACACGAGCCGGCCGCGCTTGGCTCGGATCATGTGCGGGGCCACCGCCTTGGTGAGATGGAAGGCGCCGTCGAGATTGACGCGCACGATACTCGTCCATAGTTCGGGCGTCATGTCGACGATGGACGCGGCGCCGCGCCCGCTGGCACAGTGGATCATGATGTCGATGCGGCCGAACGCCTCCAAGGTTCGCTCGACCAGCGCTTGCACTTGGCCGAAGTCGGTCAGATCGGCGGAAATTCCTGCCGCACGCACACCCCGCGCGCATAAATCGTCGACGTTGGCGTCCAGCGTTGTCTGATTGCGTCCGCCGGTGAGCATGAGGGTGGCCCCACGTGCGCCGAGCACTTGGGCGATCGAGATCCCCAGTCCAGGATTGCGGGATGCCCCAGTGATGAGGGCGACCTGTCCCATGAGTTCCATATGTCCTCCATTGACGTGACTTCGACCGAGCAGCATCGGGGCTGCCAGCACAAGGGGACGTCCATTCGGTGCGCTTTCTCAAGCTCAGCCCGTGGCCTGCGCCCTGTGTCCTCGAGGCTCTCCCATCTTGATCACGATTGCAATCCTTCGTCGAAGAATGCCGCGTCCTCCCGTGCCCGGTTCGGGTTTCGCACGCAATTGGGGCGTCGGCGCGGACGCGTGCACCGACTTGATCCGCGACGGCTCACCGGCCTCGGCGCCGTGCCTGCGGCCGACGAGCGTTACGCCCCTCAGCCGCTCGGGTGTCCTCGACGCAAGGAGATGCGCGACATCGATCTCCGCGACCACATGGCACATTCTCTGCTCGATGCGGGCGGACGCTTGCGACTGCACGGTCGTGATCACGATCACCGCGAATGCCGGGAATTGCCCTCCAGGGGCGCCCTGCGAGGCGATCGGGCGCACCGGCGAAGCGACAGCGATAACGCGGACGACGCGAACGAACAAAGGCACAGACCATGACGAACGAGCAGCGCGACTCGATCCCGGACAGTGAAGCGGAAGCAGGAAACTCGCCGCTGATGTTGCAACCCCCGATCAGCCCGACGCGGCGCCAGGCTTTGGGCTTGCTGGCGGGCGTGTTGTGCCTACCCCGCATCGCACGCGCAGAGGCGTTTCCGTCGCGGCCCGTGCGCATCATCGTCCCGTTCGTCCCCGGTGGATCGTCCGATGTGATCGCACGGCTGCTCGCGCCGAGACTCACCACGATCTTGGGTCAGCAAGTGATCGTCGACAACCGCCCGGGTGCCGCGGGCAACATCGCGGTCGAGCTGACGGCGCGCGCCAATCCCGACGGGCATACCATGATGCTCGGCGCTCCCGGCGCATTGACGGTAAATCCTCTGCTCTACAAGGGACTGAAGTACATTCCGCTGAGAGACCTCGCCCCCGTCTCGATGGTGGGGCAGCTCGAGCATGCCATCGTCGTGTCCCGAAATTTCCCTGCTGCGGATCTGGCAGGATTCATTCAATACGCCCGGGCCAACCCCGACCGTGTGACCTACGGATCGTCGGGAACGGGCACGACCACGCATCTTGCGGGCGCCCTGTTCGCGCAGCAAGCCGGCGTCAAACTTCAGCACGTCGGCTACCGCGGCTCGGGCCAGGCGATGCTCGATCTCATCTCGGGCAACATCAACGCGATGTTCGACCTCCTGCCGTCGGCGATCGGCCATGTGCGCGGCGGCAGCGTTCGCGCGCTTGCGACCACGGGACCGTCGCGAGCCTCGCAGCTGCCCGAAGTGCCGACTGCGATCGAAGCAGGCCTGAAAGGATTCGTGGCGACTTCGTGGCACGCCTTGATGACGCCGAAGGATACGCCGCCCCAGTCCATCGCCATCTTGAGCGCGGCCGTCGGAAAGGCGCTCGCGGAGCCGGAAGTCGTCGCGCGCATGCAGTCGCTTGGAGCAAAGCCGATTCCATCGGCCCCGGCTGCGACGGCCGAGTTCCTGCGGGCCGATGCCGCTCGCTGGGCTGGTGTGATCCGGACCGCCCAGATCACGCTCGATAACCAGTAGGTCCTAGCATCGGCAACCCGTGGAGAACGCAATGACCCAGTCCCTGGCCCCCACCCTGCCTCCGATTCTCGCCGACGCTCGGGACGAGATTCCGATTCTCGATCTCGCGGCGTACCTGCGCGGCGAACCGGGCGAACGGCAGCGCATTGCCGGGGAGCTGAGGCGTATCTTCGAACATGTCGGGTTCTATTTCATCACCAACCACGGTGTGCCCCAGACGCTCGTCGAGCGCATGTTCGAGGAAGTGCAGCGATTTCATGCGCAGCCGCTCGAGGCCAAACTGCGCGTGAAGATCAACCAACACAATGTCGGCTACATGCCGATGCGGGGAGCCACAACGCGTCACAGCCAGATCAGCCAGAACAACAAGCCGAACGTGAACGAAGCCTTCTTCGCCAAGCGAGACCTCCCGGTCGATCACCCCGACGTGGTCGCGGGCAAGCCGTTTCGCTGTGCCAATCAATGGCCCGAGGACTTGCCCGGGTTTCGGGAAACGGTCGTCTCCTACCAAAGCGCACTGGAATCAGTGGGCAAGGCGCTGCTTCCTGCGTATGCCCTGGCCCTGGACCTGCCCGAGGATGCCTTCGACGAGGGCTTTCGCGAACCCACCTATACCTTGCGCATGACGCATTATCCGCAACAAGAGGCCGAGGTCGAGGGGGAGTACGGCTTGGCGCCCCATACCGACACATCGTTCATGACCTTGCTTGCGCAGAACCGGATTCCCGGCTTGGCGATACGCCTGCCTTCCGGGCGCTGGATCGACGCGCCGGCGATCGACGGGGCTTTTCTCGTCAACGGGGGGGATTTGCTGCGGCGCTGGACCAACGACCGCTTCCTGGCGACGCCGCACCGGGTCGTCAACCGCAGCGGCCAGGAGCGCTACGCCATCCCGTTCTTCTTCGACTGCGCCACCGATTACGTGATGACGCCCCTGGACACCTGCGTCTCGTCGCAGAATCCGGCCCGTTACGAGCCCATCACCTATGTAGAATACATAACGTGGTACCGGAATCAGAACTTCGCCCATGCACAAGCACCGGGTGCTGTGTATTGAGCGCACATGTCGCACCGAATGGCGTGCGACCCCATTTCTGCACTCAGGAGTAAGTATGTCTCGAATGTTTCGCCCCCTCGCGCTCTGCCTGGCGACGATGACGATCGGCACCGCGGGCGGTGTCGCACACGCTCAGAAAGCCGACACTTGGCCGAACCGGCCGATTCGCCTGATCGTCCCGTTTCCCCCGGGAGGCGGTACCGACCTCGTCGGGCGCTCCGTCGGCAACAAGCTGGCAGAGGCACTCGGACAAAAGGTGGTCATCGATAACCGAGGCGGCGCCGGAGGCAATATCGGTACCGAACTGGCGGTACGTGCGGATCCGGATGGCTATACCGTGCTGATCGGCTCGATCGGCGCGATGGCGATCAATCCGACGCTGTACGCAGGCAAACTGCCTTTCGACCCTCAGCGCGATCTGGCGCCGATCAGCCTGACCTCCGATGCACTCAACATACTCATGGTTCACCCTTCCCTGCCGGTGAAGAGCGTCAAGGAACTGATCGATCTGGCCAAGGAGCGGCCCAACCAGTTGTCCTTCAGTTCGTCCGGCATGGGAGCGACCGATCATCTGGCAGGTGAACTGTTCAACCGTATGCTCGGCCTGAAAACAACTCACGTGCCCTACAAGGGCGGCGGACCGGCTGCGGTCGATCTTGCAGGAGGCAATGTGCAGTTCAGTTTCAACACCGCAAGCGCCCAGAATGCGCTTTGGAAAGCCGGTCGCCTGCGCGCGCTGGCGGTGCTGTCGCCCAAGCGTCAAGCCCTGCTGCCCGACTTGCCCTCGATCGCAGAAACGGTGCCGGGATACGGGGTGAACAACTGGTACGGCTTCTTCGTGCCGGCCAAAACACCGCGCGCCATCGTCGAACGGCTCAATGCCGAGATCAACGGCATCCTCAAGATGCCCGATATCGTCAAGCAGCACAACGCAGGCGGCATCGTGCCGCTTGGATCGACGCCCGAGGCATTCGCGAAGTTCATTGCGGCCGAAAACGAGAAGTGGGCCAAGGTCATCAAGGAAGCAGGCATCAAACTCGAATAGGCGCCCTTGCGCAGATACGCATGGGAGAGTCGCAACGGCATGCCGATGCCTGCCGTTGTGCTGGCGCGCCGACGGGCGAGCGCAGCGTCGCTTAACATAGCGGCGTGTGGCGGGAGAGCCATCGACGTTGCATTCATCGCAGTCGCAACGGCCACGGCTTCGCTATCGCCATGACCCTCACGGCAAAAACACGGGCGCCACGGCGCCCTATCGACCACATCCCAAGGAGACCGACGTTGACCGACATTGACTGGAAGGCGATCAGGGCGGAATTTCCCAGCACCGCTCGCTGGACGTATCTCGACTGCGCTCGAAAGATGATTCCTCCGCGCTGCCAGGAGCAGGCCGTGCAGTCGTATTACCGCGACGTGTACGACGAGGCCGGCGCCGATGCGTGGTCCGCCAACAATGTAGCCGAGGCGCGCATGGAGATGGCGCGGTTGCTCGGGGCCAAGCCCGCCGAGATCGCCTTTACCAAGAACACGACCGAGGGCATCACCATCGCCGCGAACGCGTTCGATCTGAAGTCAGGCGACAACATCGTGCTGACCGACATGGAACACGTGGCGAATCTTTGGCCATGGAAGCACTGGCAACGCCACGGCGTCGAGATCCGCTACGCGAAGAATCGGGATGGCACCCTGCCGGTGGAAGCGTTTCTGGAGCAGATGGACAGCCGGACCAAGGTCGTCTCGACCGCCTATGTCACGTACGGCAACGGCTTTCGGGTGGACCTTCCCGCGCTCGGTGCCGAGTGCCGTAGCCGCGGCGTGCGGCTGGTCGTGGATGGCGTGCAGGCTGCGGGCCTGATCGCCGCCCCGCTTTCGTCGCTCAATGCAGACATGATCGCGATCGGCGGCCACAAAGGGCTGTTGGGGCTCACCGGATCGGGCATCCTTTACTGCAGGGAAGACCTGGTGAACGAGGTGCGCACGCCCTTCGTCAAGGAGCCCGAGCAGGCCGGCTCCGCAGCAGCGAAAGCCCATGTGAACAGCCAGTTCGACTATGTGCGGATCGCGCATCGATTCGAGGGGGGCAATCCCAATTTTCTCGGCATTCGCGTTTTGCGCGCCGGCGTGAAGTTCCTGGAGTCGATCGGCCTGCCGGCCATCGAAGATCGAGTGCGCTCGCTGACCACGCACTGTCTGGACTTGCTGCAGCGTAGCGGCCTCAGGAGTCAGACACCGGACGAGTGGAACCAGAGGGCGCAGATCGTGAACGTCGTCGTGCCCGAGGCGGGTGGGCTGATGGATGTTCTGCGCGAAAAGCACGGCATCATCGTCAACGTGAAGGACGACAAGCTGAGGATTTCAATGAGCTTCGTCAACAACGAAGAAGACATCGAAAAGGTGGTCAAGGCGATCGTGGTCGAGACGGGGGGCAATAGGCGAATGGCCTAGGCGCGCAGCGCACCGAAGCGATCATCGCCGAGGCGAATTCGGGTGCCCGATCGAGCCTCGGCTTGCAGGTTTCGACGACCTTCTTGTAACGCGCGATCTCCGCGGCAGGCATGCGGTGAATTCCTTCGGTGGGCTGCCAACACGCTGTGCGCCCTCGCGCGCCATGAATTCACGGATCTCAGGCGCGTGGATGGCTTTGACGATCTCGGCATGCAAGCGCTCGACGACGACGGCGGCGGGCGTCGCGGACGGCGTGAACATGCCATGCCTGGCTGGTCGAGCACGGATGGGCTCCTCGAATAAGGGTGCCTCGAAATTTCCAGGACGTTGGCGAGTTGCATCGATTCGACAGGCCCGGGATGCTCGTACGCAGCGCGTGCTCATGGACCCGGCGAACGCCCCTAGAATACGAGGCGGACTCGCCGCCTCGAAAGCCACGCCATGACGATCGTCATCGAACTGAACGCGACTCAACTGCGGCAGCTCCGCGACCACAACCGCGACATCGGCAAGCGCATCAAGCGTACGGCTCGAAAGACCGTCAACCCGCAGCGCGACTTCGTCTATTTCGCCGCCTTCGACGGCACCAACAACGACAAGGACGACCTTTGCGGCGATCCCCTGTGCACGAACGTCGGGCAACTGTGGAATCAGTATCTCGCTCGCGCCGACACAGGAGCGAACCTCGGCGGCGCCTACTATCCCGGCTTGGGAACGAAAGGCCGCCCGAAGCGAGATACGTGGATGCCCAAGGCCGTCACCGAACAAGTGTGGGCCACGGCCCGCAAGGCGTGCGTGGATCTTGCCACGCAAGTCCAGACATGGCGCATGGACCAGCCCGAGGGCAAGATTTCGATCGTACTCGCGGCATTCAGCCGCGGCGCGGCATCAGCGGCGGTCTTCAGCCAGATGCTGTGCCGTGACGGCTTGCCGCTCGGGCAGTCGCGGATTGCGTCGGACAATCTGCGGGTGAATGCCGGCGTGCTGTTCGATCCGGTCGCCACCGGCGTCGCCGGCAATTTGGCGTTTGCGCCCAACGCCAGGAATATCGTGGCCATCAAGGCCTTGAACGAGTACCGGCATCTGTTCAAGGCGGTGGACTATTCGCGTCAATCCGATGTCGTGACCTCCTTCGGCATGTACGGGAACCATTGCGACATCGGCGGCGGGTACGACAACGGCATCGCCGCGTTGGCGCTCGAAGCGGCGACCGCCTTCCTGCGCAAGACGGGGCTGCCGCTGGACAAGGTGCCGCCAATGCGCCGATTACGGAGTCGATCGATCGCCGTCCACAGCGAGGAGTTCGATAACCACGGGCACAAGATCTGGGACTTGTACAACGACGACGGCTTCGGCTTTGCCGATCAGCGCCTCTATGCGAATGAGGTGGCGGTGATTCCGGCCACGGCGCCGGACGCCAACGGTGCGCGCCGATTCACGCTTTACGATCAAACTGAAATCGAGCTGATCTCCTGACTTCTCCACGCGCGAGAGGATGCCCCCTCACGGCCTGCTTTCGCCTCGGGCGATATCCAGGATCTGCGTCACGTCCGGGAGTGTTTCGAGCGCTTCGACCAAAGCAAGCATCCGGGTTGCGCGGCCTTCATCGAGCACGCGTCGGGTGCACGAGAAGAACTTGCGATGCCGTTGCTCGCGCGTAAGTTCCACACCCGCTGCTCCGGGCCAGCCTGGCAGCCGGTCGACGCGCTTGGTCAGCTGCCGGCCGTCCTTGAGCCAGACATGCACGAGGACATGCATCTTCAGCTTGTCCAAGGGGATGGCATCGTCGAACGTCAGTGACACCCGGGGCAGGAGTTCGACGATATCTTCGGCGAAGCGCCGCTCGTCGGTGAACGAGTCGACACCGACCTCCCCATCCAGCAGCCCGAGCAGCGTCGTGTATTGGATGCTGAACTTCCCGTCCAGGCCAGACTGAGGCTGGGGGCGATCGACGTATTCGAAGCGGGGAAAAATCACCTGGACGCGATCGATCGAGTCGCGGGTCAGGCGATGTTCGACGTGAAGCTCGATGGCGCCGGTGATCGGACGCTGAGTGAAGCCGTTGGACGGGTAAGCCTTGAAGCCCACGCCGGGATCGAGCATCCACAAGGGCGAGGCGAAACCCTCGATCAGGCGCTCGGGCCGGGCATCACCCGGCATGAAGGTATCGAAGAATCCCTTGGGACCGAAAACATCGGTGCTCGCGGTCCAGCCCATCTGCGCCAGCAGTGCACATTCGACGCCCATTCGCGCGGCATGACCGGCGTGGGAGGACTTGGTCATGGTGCCCGTGTTGATCGACATGCTGCCCGCGCGAGACCCCGCGAGGCCGAAAGCCATCAAGGTCTGGTGACGGTCCAGTTGCAGAAGCTTCGCCGCTGCCGTAACCGCGCCGAACAAACCGACGGTGCCCGGCTTGTGGAAACCCCTGCCCGTTCGCAGTCCGGTCGCGGCCCAGCGCAGCCTGCCCTGCACTTCGAACGCAGCCACGATCGCCTCGATGATTCTGCGTCCCGAGAGCCGATGGTATTCGGCGATGGCAAGTATCGCCGGCAGCGTGGAGGATGTCGGATGATTGGGGGGATACGACGTGTTGTCGTAGTCCAGCGCGTGCGCCATCGTGCCGTTCGCGTACGCCGCGTTCTGCATCGAAGTCTTGAAGCCGCCGCCGATCACGCTCGCCTGGGGCGAACCGCCGGACGCCCGGACGTACTCGATGGTCAAGCGTCCCACGCCCAGGGGCTCGGTGGCCCCGGCGTGCATGACCGCCAGTCCGTCGAGTGCGATCCGCTTGGACAACTCGATCGCCTGTGCCGGCATCGAGTCGTAGCCGAGGGCGAGAACCTTGTCGACCAAGGCTTCGGTCAGGGTCGCGGCGGACATGGCGTCGTCTCCGGGCTGCGGGGCGCGGCGCCCCGCATCGCGCTTACTTGGCGGGCGTCACCAGCTTGATGCCGATCTGCGGGAACAGCTTACGCATCCTCGCTTCGTCGGCTGCGAGCTTCGCACCCAGTTCCGCAGGGGTGCTCGAGACCGCTTCCGAGCCTCCCGCCGCTAGACGCTCCTTGACCTCCGGCTGAGCCAAGACTTGAACCAGCGCCTGATTGAGCCGCTTGATGATCTCGGGCGGCGTCTTCAGCGGCGCCACCATGAATCCGATGGTATCCAAGTCGTAGTTCGCCACGCCTTGCGAAGCGAGCGTCGGCACATCCGGCATGAGAGAAAACGGCTTCGCGCTGGTGACGCCCAGGGCCTTCAGGCGTCCTTCCTTGATATGGCCCATCGCGCCCCCGGCCGTGGCAAAGACGAGATGCACTTCGTTGCTCAGCAAGGCACGCAACGCGGGGCCCGTGCTCTTGTACGGCACGCGCTTCATCTTCACACCAGTGGCAATCATGAACATCTCACCGGCCATGTGCAGCGAGCCCCCGCCGGTTCCCGTGCCGTAGTGCAACGGCTTCGCGCGGGCGATCTCGATCAGCTCAGCGACGCTGCCGACCTTGAATGCCGGACTGAGAACCAGCACGTTCGGAGAGCGCTCCAGCTGCGAAACGGGCGCGAGGTCGGTGACCACGTTGTAATCGGAGTCTTCAGTGAGCGGGGTCGCCTGCATCGAGCCCCCACCGACAGCCAGCGTGTGGCCATCCGGATTGGCGCGCTTGACGATCCCGCCGACCGTGCGTCCGACACGGTTGTCGACGATGACCTGTTGGCCCAGTATGCCGCCCAGCGCGGGGGCAATCATGCGAGCAAGGAAATCGTTGCCGCCGCCCGGCGCCGCGGTGACGATGCGTATCGGTCGGTTCGGATAGTTTTGCGCGTGAGCGATGCCGAGATCGGCAGCCGCCACGAACAGCAACGTGATCCAGCAGGCGCGATAGCGAGTGGGTATGGTCATGTTCAGGTCTCCTCTGGTGTTGATGCGGTCATCTGGGTAACTTGCCGGCCCGACCTCTCGGCGCCCGTGCTAGGGCGCGAGAGCTATCCGGGCAACGAACGCGATCCGGGGTCGAGCCGGGCGCGGTTCCTGGACGCACTGCCAGGATGAGCGCGGCCGCGCGCTGCGGCGTCAGGAACGTCGAATGGATCGTCAATCGCTTACCCTCCTCTGCTCAGTCGTCGGCCAGGGCGTGCCTAGGCGCGGGCTGGCATGAATACACGTTCCAGCGCGACGCGCCTACCCGTACCCGACTGCCATCGCGCGCCGTCGCAGTCAGGCTCCCGCGCAGGCGACCGCGCCGATTGATCGAATACCCTTGGTCGTCGTGCCAGTCCGAGTTGTCGGTTTAGCACTTGTTGGGCCGAATAGGCAACCGCCCAGGGCCCTCAGGAGGGATTAGGGAATGAATTGGCAGCCCGACCGATGCAAGCAGGCCCCAAACGGCGATTCGGGGTGGCTTTCGACTCCGGGCCCCGTTCTGTTTGGTTCGTTGCCGACACACCATTCGGTAACATGGCCTGCTAACAGGCGACGAGCGCCCGCGTCGTCTTGCCGCACACGTGGGCAACGAACCTTTCAACGAATGACACCGGGAGAAGAATCTTGACTGATCGGCTCGCTGCGCCAAGCTGGCGTCGACTGCAGGTGTCCACCCAAGGTCGCCCGACAATCGGGAGCGCCGCAGGGTTTGCCCTTCACGTGCTGGCGCTGCTCCTCTGCCTGGCTGCAGGAAACCTGCATGCGGCGGATCCCGACCGTCGGCTGATTGCTGCAGCCGCTCGCGGCGATGCCGCCGAGGTGCGCAAGCTGTTGGTGGGTGGAGCCAATCACACGACCCGCGATGCCGATGGCCGTACCGCGCTGGTCGCTGCCGCCTACGGCAACCACATCGAAGCCGCACACGTGTTGATGCAAGCCGGTGCCGATGTCAACGTCCGGGATACGGTCGGCCGCACCGCGTTCATGGTCGCTGCCGTGTACGGCCACGTCGAGATTCTGCGTCTTGCCCTGAAGCACGGCGCCGATGTGAACACCCTCAACCAATACCAAGGTACTGCCTTGATTCCGGCGTCTCACTACGGCCACGTCGAGGTGGTACGCGAACTCCTGCGAACAAAAATCAATATCGATCACGTGAATCGCTTCGGCTGGACGGCCCTGATCGAGGCCGTCATTCTCGGTGACGGCGGGACCAGGCATACCGAGATCGTGAGGCTGCTGGTGGCGCATGGCGCCAACGCACGGATCGCCGATCCGGATGGCGTGACGCCGCTGATGCATGCGCGCCGCCGCGGGTTTTCGGAGATTGTCCGGATCCTGGAGCACGGCAACGCCGCGCAGAAGTAGCGGCCCGCCCAGCCGGGAAACGCGCCGGCGATACAAGCAGGTCACCCGTTGGGCGGCAATGCGACCAGAGCGCACCATGGGATGGCGCCTGGTCACGGGCAGTGCACCGATCCAGTGCGTCCGGAGCATGCAGGCGGCTTCCATGACAAGAAGCCCGCAGCGGCCTTTAGCACTCGCCCCCTCTTTCCGATCGATGGCATGGATTCTGCTGAAGGTCTCTCCATCTTGCATACCGGCTTGGATACAAGTTGTGACGATCGAAAAAGCGAACGCTGGAGCCCCTCTTGCACTGACCCGGAACGCGAGCCAGAGGCGCAACGGACAAGGATCGTCGACGGTCGTGCATGCGCACGCGCGCTCCCTGCTCGATGACGAGGGATGGGTCAAGTGACGACTGCCCATTTGCGCCAAGTGGCCGCCGGCCCCGCTGCACGAACGCACATCACGGTCCGAGGGCTGTCGAAGCGTTTCGGCGGTCAGGTGTTGTACGACAACTTCGATCTCGATCTGCCGCGCGGCAAGGTGATCACCTTCTTCGGTCCCAACGGATGCGGCAAGTCGACGCTGATCAACATGATCTGCGGACTGATCCGGCCGGACTCGGGCGAAGTCCTGTTCGACGGCAAGACGCTGCGCGAGACGGTCGTCGGCTATGTGTTCCAGAACTATCGGGACGCGCTTTTCCCCTGGTTGCGCATTCGCGACAACATTCTGTACCCATTGCGGATCGCCCGCTGGAAGAAGGCCGATGCCGAGCGTCGCGTCGACGAGTTGGTCGCCGAGTTCGACGTGCAGTTCGACCTTCGGCGCTATCCGTGGGAACTCTCCGGTGGCCAGCAACAACTCGTGTCGATCATGCGGGCGCTTGCGCCGCGGCCCGAAGTCGTGTTTCTCGACGAGCCGTTCTCGGCACTCGATTACGAAGCGACCCTTTCGATTCGCGACAAGCTCCAGCAGGTATTCCAGCGTGCTGCGGTGACCACGGTGGTGGTCTCGCATGACCTGGAGGAAGCGGTCTACCTTGCCGACTACGTTTACCTGCTCAGCAAGCGGCCGACGCGCATCGCCGAGGTAGTGCCCTTCGACGACCCTCGACCGCGCACTGCGGATACCTTGTCGGAGCGTTCCTTCGTCGACACCAAGCGGCGCTGCCTCGAAGTCTTCCAGCGAGAGGTCAGGAGGCAGCCATGATCGAAGAACTCGCCCGTCGTCACCGCATCAAGCTGCTTTTCATCGGGCCGCTCGGCCTGATCCTGTTGTGGTGGCTCGCCTACTCGGCGCGCTGGGTCAGCCCGAAGTTGCTGCCCGATCCCTTCAGCACCCTTTGGACCCTCGTCTCCAGCATCGCCGACGGCTCGATGTGGGTCGACTTCCAAGGCACGGCCGTGAGGACGCTCTATGCCTTCGGCATCGCGGCTGTCGCGGGCATTCCGGCCGGCATCGTGCTGGGCGCCAATCAACTGGTGTATCGCTCGATCGAGTTCCTGGTCGACTTCTTTCGCTCCACACCTGCAACGGCGATGTTTCCCCTCTTCCTGCTGATCTTCGGGATCGGGGAGTTCTCCAAGATCGCGGTCGCCGCATTTGCGGCCTGGCTGGTGATCGTCTTCAACGTGGCCTACGGCGTGATGAACGCGCGCCAGACACGCCTTCTCGCAGCGCGCGTCATGGGCGCGTCGGGCACCCAGGTGCTGCGGCACGTGATGTTCTACGAATCCTTGCCGCAGACTTTCGTCGGTTTGCGGGTGGGTGTGTCGATCGGCCTGGTCGTCATCATCGTGGCCGAGATGTTCATCGGCTCCTCCAACGGCATGGGTCGCCGCATCATCGACGCCCAGCAGGTATTCGATCTGCAGCAGATGTATGCCTCGATTCTCGCTACGGGGATGCTCGGCTACGGGCTGAATCTGATGTTTCTCGGTGTCGAGAAGCGCTTCGTCAAATGGGCCGGTAAATGAAGGAGTCTCTATGAGAACAAGAATGCTCGCACTCGCGGCGACGCTCGCAGCGGCCATCGCGGCACCCGCTGCCGCGCAGAAGATGGAGAAGGTCACTGCGTCCTGGCTGCCGATCATGCAGACCATGGCCTACTACGTCGCACTGGAGGAGAAGCTGTTCGAAAAGGCCGGCATCGAGATCAACTCCGTGCGCTTCCAGAATCCCAACCAGATCATCGACTCACTGGTGTCCGGACAGGCGGATTTCGGTCCTCCCGGTGCGGCGGCAGGGATCGCCATGCTGGCCGAATCGCGCTATCCCGGCACGTTCAAGGTGTTCGGCCTGCAGGGCGGCGGCATCAAGGTCAATCTCATCAACGACGGCCTGATCGTCAAAAACGACTCCACCATCCAGTCCTTCAAGGATCTCAAGGGCAAGTCGCTGGGCCATTTGCCCGGCATACAGTGGCGGACCATCTCGCGGTTCATCGTGCGGCAGAACGGACTGGACCCGGACAAGGATATTCGCCTGCAGGAGCTGGCTGTCGGGTTGCAGATGCCCGGGGTCCTGGCCGGTTCGGTGGATGCGACACTCTCGCTCGAGCCGGTGGGTTCGATCGCCGTGGCATCGAAGGACGCGAAGCGCGCCATGACCAATCCCGTGGCCATGTTCATCGCCGATCCCTTCTACTCGGGGGTGTCCATACTCACCACGAAGTTCATCAAGGAACGTCCGGCGGTGGCGAGGAAGATCGTCGAAGTGCTCGACGAGGCGACGCGGATGGCGATGACGGACTTCGACAAGTACAGAGCCATCCTCCCCAAGTACACGGCCATCAAGCCGGATCAGGTCGGCATCGTGGCCAAGCCCTATCTGCGCGCGTGGAAGGATCTCAACGACACCGACCTCAAGTCGTACCAGGCGCTGGTGGATGTGTTCCAGAAGGAGGGCGTGCTCAAGGAACGCATAGACGTCCGCGACAAGATACTCAAGCCCGCGGACCTGAAGTAATGGCTCAGCGCGGTTATCACGACATCGGTGGTGCGCCCGCCGGGCGCTTCCTGCCCACGGACGAACCCTGGCATTTCTGGGAGAAGCAGTCCGAGGCGATACGCAATCTGCTCGGCGAAGGCGCCCGGCGCATGGCTTCACTCGACGAGATTCGTCGCGGCTTCGAGACCATGGGCGAGGATTTGTACGGACAGCTGACCTTCTACGAGCGGCGGCTGGAAGCGCTTGTGCGCATCCTGGAAGAGAAAGGCATCGTCTCGCGCGCCGACCTGGAGGCGAGAGTCGTCGCCATGCGGGAACGGGAGTCAGGCTGATGCCCGTTCCGCGCTTTACTGTCGGGACGGCCGTGCAAGTCCTCGACCTGCCGATCGAAGGCCATATTCGCATACCCGCATACGCGCGCGGCAAGATCGGGGTGATCGAGCGCTGTTGTGGTCCTTATCTGAACCCAGAGGATCTGGCCTACGGCCGAACCGGAGGCCCTGCTGTGCACCTGTATCAGGTGGAGTTCTCTCAGCACGACCTATGGCCCGAGTACATCGGGGACGCCGAGGATCGCTTGTTTCTGGAGATCTACGAGCACTGGCTCACGCCGGCTCGGCCACCGAGCTGGAGGCAGGCATCATGAGCGCGGAACGCGGAGCCGGCGCTTATCTCGGCACGAAGGTGCTGCTCGACCGGGAAGAAGGCGGCCCTGCGGGCTATTACGCTTTGCTGAGCGACGCCCTGCGCGACGAACTAATCGGCCTAGGGCTCATCACCGCCGCTCAGGTGCGCCGTGAAGTCGAGCGCCTGGAGGCGCCGGGCATCCACCTGGGCGCGCGCATCGTCGCCCGGGCCTGGATGGATCCCGAGTACAAGGCGTTGCTGCTGGAGAACGGATCCGAGGCGGCGGAGCGGCTCGGCATCAAGGTCGGCGAGGCTCAGCTCGTCGTCGTCGAGAACACACCGCGCGTGCACAACCTCATCACCTGCACATTGTGTTCATGCTATCCGCGATCGATTCTCGGCCAACCCCCGGCCTGGTACCGCAACAAGGTCTATCGCGCCCGCTCGGTCAGCGAGCCGCGCAAGGTGCTGGAGGAGTTCGGCACCCACCTGCCTGCGGATATCGTCATTCACGTGCGGGACAGCAACGCGGACATGCGCTGGATGGTGCTCCCCCGACGTCCCGACGGCACATCGGACTGGAGCGAGGAACGGCTGCAGGGGCTGGTGACGCGGGACAGTCTGATCGGCATCGCGGAAGCTCTCCAGCCATGAACAGGAGCAGGTCATGAGCGGCATCAAGGTTGCAGCCGAACCCTACGTCTGGCCCTACGACGGCGAAGTGCCCGCCTCGCGCGTCGCCTTCATCGTCATCGACATGCAAGTCGATTTCTGCGGTCCGGGCGGCTATGTCGATGCGATGGGCTACGACATCAGCCTGACCCGAGCGGCGATCGCTCCGATACGCGCCGTGCTCGACGTGGCGCGCAAGGTACCCGGCATGACCGTCATGCACACCCGCGAAGGCCACCGTCCCGAACTGGTCGACCTGCCGGCCAACAAGCGCTGGCGCAGCACCAAGGTATGTCCCGGGATCGGCGAGCCGGGGCCCGCCGGGCGCATCCTGGTGCGAGGTGAACGCGGCTGGGACATCATCCCGGAACTGGCCCCGGCGCCGGGCGAGATCGTCATCGACAAGCCCGGCAAGGGCAGTTTCTACGCGACCGATCTGGAGCATGTGCTGCGCACCGTCGGCATCACTCACCTGATCCTCGCCGGCATCACCACCGATGTCTGCGTCCATACCACGATGCGCGAAGCGAACGATCGCGGCTTCGAATGCCTGATGCTGACCGACGCCACCGGCGCCACCGATTACCAGAACCATCTCGCGGCGATTTCGATGATCGGCATGCAAGGCGGAGTGTTCGGCGCCACCAGCGACTCGACCCGCCTGGTACAGGCGCTACAGCCGCTGGCTCGCGATTGACCCATCTGTGGTTCCGCTACCGACGAGCCTCTCATGAGCGCCGAACGCATCCCGGTCACCATCCTCACCGGCTTTCTGGGCAGCGGCAAGACCACCTTGCTCAACCGCATCCTGCAGCAGGCGCACGGTCAGCGCATCGCGGTGATCGAGAACGAGTATGGCGCCGAGGGCATCGATAACGAGCTGCTGGTGCAGGATCGCGACGAGCAGATCGTGACGATGAACAACGGCTGCATCTGCTGCACGGTGCGCGGAGACCTCATCCGCATACTCGGAGAACTGGCCGGGCAGCGCAGTTCGGGGCTTATCGATTTCGATCGCGTCATCATCGAAACCACGGGCCTCGCCGACCCCGCACCGGTGGCCCAGACGTTCTTCGTCGACGACGCCGTGCTGCGCCACTATCTGCTCGATGCCGTCGTGACCGTGGTCGATGCCGTCCACGCCGGCACGCAACTGGTCGAACACCACGAAGCGCAGGAGCAAGTGGGCTTCGCCGATCGGATTCTGATCTCGAAAACCGATCTGGTCAGCGCCCCGCAGATCGAGCGCTTGTCAGCGCAACTGCACCGGCTCAATCCCCGAGCGCCGGTGGCAAACGTGAACTTCGGACAGTGCGACATCGCGCAACTGCTCGACGTGCATGGCTTCAACCTCGACGACATCCTGCAGATCGAGCCGGGTTTTCTGAGCGAAGACGCCCATGAGCACGACGAGGCGATCGGCTCGTTCGTCTTCAGGTCCGCGCAGGCCTTCCGCATGGACCTGCTGGAAAGCTTCCTGGCCGACATGGTCGAACGCCACGGGCGCGACATGCTGCGCTACAAGGGCATCCTGAACGTCGTCGGCCAGACTCGAAGGATCGTGTTCCAGGGCGTCCACATGCTCAGCTCGAGCGACTTCGGCCGGCCCTGGCTGGATGGCGAAGCACGGGAAAGCGTGCTGGTGTTCATCGGCCGGCGCCTGCCGCGCGAGGCCTTCGAAGCCGGGCTCGAAGCCTGTTTGGCGAGTCACCGGCAAGATGAGCCTGCCCCGAGCCACGCTGCATGATCCCGCTGGCAGCGACGAGGCACGCGGTCGCGCGCATTCCGACGATCACGGCCCCTCGATTGCAGCACCCTGACGAACCGCACTCGCCGCGTGTCCGTCGCAGGCGCGGCTCGTGCAGACACCGCGCCGGTCCGAGCTCACTCCCACAAGCGCTCGGGCAGAGGCAGCCCGGCGAGATCGGCGGCCGTGAGCGGACCGTCGATCGGGATGCCCAGACGCTCGAGGACCGCCATCAGATGACGACAGTGCTGGGCGGAGTGCCAGGTGCAGCGTTCGAACACTCGATGCGCGACGGTATCGCCGTAATAGGTCTTCAGCACGCGGGACAGCGAGCGGTCTTCCAGGCCTTGCCACCACGCCTCGTAGCGCTTCCACACCGAGGCGCCGTATTGCGCGATGTCGGGCCCCGTCATGCCTTGCGGCGGCTCGTTGTCGGCGATCTTTTGCGAGTACTCGGCACCCTCCCAGGTCTCCAGGAACGCCTCGCCGATGCGAAAGATGTGATAGCACAGCGTCCGGATGACGCGCTCCCGGTTCTCGATCACTCGCTCTTGCATGCACTCCGCGGGCAGTTGACGCACGTAGCGCTGCGCCGCCGCGAAGATCATCTCGTATTTCTTGTAGAGCTGTTCCGGCGAGAGCTGCTGGTTCCCATCCATGGTGACGCCGGCCAGCTTGGCGAACGGCTCCAGCATCTGCCCCATCGCGTACTGGTCGCCCTTGGCGAGCACGGGCACTCTGCGCAAGCCATACTTGTTCTGCAACAGCTCGCGGCCACCGGCGTCGTTCAGCACATCGATGACCACCATGTCCACGCCGTTTTTCGAAAGAAACTCTTTCGTTCGAAGGCAGCTGCTTCAGCCAGGCTGAGTGAAGTAGAGAAACTGCTCGGGTGCGTATTGCATGCGCTCTCTCCTTGGGTCGGCATTGTCGATCGGCCGCGGCCGATGACGAAGTCTAGCCCGAAATCGAGCTCGGGTAGGAACTTCCGGCACTGCGCCGGGAAATTCGCGCCGTGCGCCATCCCCTGCCCCGTTGCGGCCGACGGCCAGGAAGCGCGCCGTGCGGTCGCGGCCGCGACGACGACCGACATCGCCGGCGTCCGCCTCCGATCGACGCGCGCACTCTGGCAATCCGTGCGCCGGCAAGCGATCATTGAGCAACATCATCCATGAGGAACCCCATGAAGAAGCCAGTCGTATGCGTCGTCGGTACCGGCGGCACCATCGCATCGAAGTACGATGCCACCCTGGGTGGACATGTCTCGGCGGCCTCCGCCAGCGATCTGGTCGCGGCCATTCCGGAATTGAGCGAGGTCGCGCAAGTGCGCATCGTCGAGCATTCCAACATCAATAGCGCGCTGATGGATACGCAGACGGCGTTCGGGCTCCGAGACACGCTGCGCCGCGTGTTGAAGGACGACGATGTCGCTGGCGTAGTCGTGACCCACGGCACCGCCACCCTGGAAGAGACCGCCTACCTGATGGATCTCACCGTGGGCGGGGACAAGCCGATCGTGGTGACGGGGGCACAGCGCAATTCGGACGAGAAGGATCCGGACGGTCCGCGCAACGTGCTGTGCGCGGTGCGCATCGCCGCCGACCCGCAAGCCCGAGGGCGCGGCGTGATGGTCGCCCTAGGCAGTGAAATTCATTCGGCTGTCGACGCGACCAAGGTCAATCCCGAACGGCTCACGTGTTTCGGTGCCCGCGACGTGGGGCCGATGGGCATCGTCACCAGCCAGGGCGTCACCTTCTTCTCGATGCCGCAGCGGCGCCTGCATCTCGAGGTCAGCCAGATCCGCCCCGATGTGCACATCATCAAGATGGTGCAAGGCTCGAGCGACTTGCTCTTTCGCGCCTGCGTCGATGCCAAGGTCGATGGCATCGTGGTCGAGGCCACCGGTGGCGGCAACGTCAACCTGCCCTTCTACGAAGGTGTCTGCATGGCCATCGATGCCGGCATCCCGGTCATCGCCGGAACGCGGCTACCTTCGGGCGCACCCCATCCCGGCAAGGGATATCTCGGTTCCTGGCAGAGCTTGATCCGCAAGGGCGCGATCTCGTCGGGCTTCCTGAGCGGCATCAAGGCGCGCACCCTGCTGATGGTCGCGCTCGGACACACGAGCGACCCCACGCGTCTGCGGGAGATCTTCGCCCAAGCCGGAGGCTGCTGAGAAGGCAAGGCATCGGCGCGGGTCCGGACGGGGTTGTCGGGGAGCGGCCACAGGGCGCAACGAAGAGGCTGCTCCTGCCTGCCCATCGGGACCGGAAGAGACTTCCTAAGGCAATCCGTTGGACACCTGGCGCCGCCAGACGCTTGCAAGCCAGGGTTGTCGCTCGAGCGGCTGCCCGGGCGGTCGGTAGTAGAACTCCAGTTCCACGAAGCCCGCGTGCGTGAGGAACCCCCGCCACGCCTCCAGATCGTGGTAGCTCCCGTACCGCCCTGCATTCCAGCCCTCCTCGTTGTTTCCCCGGGGATTGGAGGTAAAGAGCACGCCGTCGGGCTTGAGCGCGCAGTGCAGTTCGCTCAGGACACGCGGCAATTCCTGGCGTGGCACATGAAACAGCGACGCGTTGGCGAAGACACCGTCGAAGCGCTCGTTGGGGAGATCCAATGCGAGGAAGTTCTGTTCCCAGACCTCGCAGCCGCCGTGTTCGCGCGCCATGGCGGCAAAGGACGCGCAGGCTTCGAGGCCGATCGGGTCGTGGCCTAGTGCGCGAAACACCGCCAGATCACGCCCTGGACCGCAGCCGAAGTCAAGTATCCGAAACGGCGGCGCGCCGCGAATATGGCGCAACAGCGCCTCGATGTTCTGCCGCACGTCGTGATCGCGGGTGCCTTCCCAGAACTGGACAGCACGCTCTTCGTAATGCGCGACCGTCTTGGCGCTGATGTTTGCCAGATCCGCCGGCAATGCCATCATCCTGCCTCGATATTCGTGTGACGTTCCCTGGCGCGCAAGCATGACGTCGGACGACAACGCCACACAGCCCCTGACCGGAATCGAACGAAACTCCGATCAGACCGCATGATCTGGCCCAGCAGGCGCGGCATCGTCCTCGAACGGCCACTGCTCGCAGCGGTAGCCCATGTCCCAGAACAGCCACTCGTAGCGGCTGGTCGTGCGAAAGTGTCCGAGCATGCGGGCGCGCTCGGCCGTGCCCAGTCGAGCCGCAACCTCGTCGGTCGCCTCCAGTACGCCATTGACGATCGTGCCGAATTCGTCGGCGCCGTAGGTGCGTATCCAGCGCGCATAAAGCGGGTTCGGCGAGCCGGCCTTCGTCAGTTGCTTGCCCACCTCCCAGTAGATCCAGTAACACGGCAGCAGAGCGGCGAGCGCCTCATGGAAAGGGGCGCCATAAGCGACGGCGAGGAGATAATTCGTGTAGGCCAGATTGGTCGGCGCAGGCGGCGTGGCGAGAACGGTTTCCGAGCTCAGTGCGAACTCGCGGAAGAAGTCTTCATGCAGCGAGCGTTCGACCCGCAGCGCCCCTGCCGCATGGTCGCACAGCATGATGATCCAGTCGTCTTTCGGTGCCCGCGCCGCGGCGATCGCGAGCGCGCGTGCGAACTCGCGCAGATAGAGTGCATCCTGAACCGCGTAGAACTCGAAGCGCTCGCGCGTCAAAGAGCCGTCGGTCAGGCCGGTGATGAACGGGTGACGCAGAATCGCCTCGTAGATCGGGTCGATGGACGACCAGAGCTCGCACGTGAACGAACTGCCCGCCGAAGATGCCGCATCGGTCATAGGTAGATTCCTCGAAAAGCCACAGGCCGCACTGCCCTAGTCATGCAACCGCCAGAAGTGGTCGAGTACAGCGACCTGACTGCGTCCCGGGCGACTCGCGGCCCGCAGGGCTCCGTGGATGTAGTCGGTCGCCGCCTCGCACGCAGCGAGGAGGGACAGGCCCGCACACGTATTAGCCGCAATCGCGGAGGCCAGCGTGCAGCCGGTGCCATGGCCCGCCACGTCGAGACGCTCGTGAATGAATTCAGCTTTCCGTTCCCCATCGAAAAAACGATCCACCATTCGGGCGGCGGCCGGCAGATGACCGCCCTTGAGCAGCACCGCACTCGCGCCGAGGTTGAGCAGTTCACCCAATGCCGCATCGGCCGACGCGTCGTCATCGATGGCATGCCCCAGGAGCAGTTCGGCTTCGGGAATGTTCGGCGTAAGCAGGGTCGCCATCGGTATGAGGCGCGTGCGCAAGGCATCGAGGGCATCGGCCTCCAGCAGCCGGGAACCGCTCGTCGCGACCATCACCGGATCGAGGACGACAACCGAGGGTCGATGGTGCGCGAGGGCGTCCGCGACCACTGCGATCACCTCGGCGCTCGATAGCATCCCCAGCTTGACCGCGCCGATCCGGAAGTCGTCGAAACAGGCGTCGATCTGTGCGCGCAGAAATGAGGCTGGCGGCACATGCACCGCGGTGACGCCCCGCGTGTGCTGGGCTGTCAGCGCGGCAATCGCGCACAAGCCGTGCAGCCCGTGCGCCGCGAACGTCTTCAGATCGGCCTGTATGCCGGCCCCGCCGCCGGAGTCGGAGCCGGCGATCGTGAGAACACAGGGCGTGCGCGGGTGTGATTGCTTTCTCGACGGGTCTTGCGCGGTCATCATGGCGCCGGTCAACGGATGATGCTCGAAGCGCGCAGGATGCAGAGGATCGCGTCATCCTGGTTCGTGTAGGTGGTTTCGGTCGTGACGACCAGAAAACGGGTGCCGTCCTTGCCTATGCGCTCCTTGATCTGCGAATAGCGCGATTGCTGATAGATCTTGTCGCCGAGCTTGGGATACTGAAGCAGTTCGATCTCGTTGCCCGCGTTCAGCCGGCGCTTGAGGGGTGTCGGCACGTCGGGCAGGCCACCGCGCGACTCCGGCGTGCGGACGCCGCCAATGCCGTCCGAGTTGGGGTTCTCGGCGAAGGCGCGCGTGACGGAGTCGTCGGCCCCCGGGCGGGCGCGACGCCCGATGTACGTGCAGTAGATCGGCGGTGTGACGATCGCGCCGAACTTCGTGCGCTTGGCGAAATCGTCGTCCCAATAGCGCGGATCGGGATCCATGATCGCCTGCGTGAAGATACGCAAGCCCTCGCGCTCGATGCCCCAGGCGAAACTCGCTTCGATTTTCTCTCCGGTGGCACCGATGCCGCCCTTGACGGCATCGGTCAGGACGCTCGTGCCCGTAGCGGACGCGTTGTTCATGTAATCGCTCCTCGTGGTACTCCGACAATGTTCATGGCTTGCTCGGCGTGCAGGTACGCCGAACCGGAATCTGCGCAGCACAGCGTCGAATCTGCGCGCCTCGCCTGCACCGGGGCCCGGCGCCATTTTAATGCTCGCCGGGCAAACACCACCACCGCAAGGCACGCGGAAAGGCCAGCAATCGCGCCCATGGCGGAGTCTGTACCATGCGTGGGCATCCGAGTTCGGCTTCGCGCCGACAACTGCGCCAGATCACACCGACTTTTGCATCCCTGCTAAAGTACGGCACGTTGCCAAAACAGCATCCGCCGAGGAGGAGAGTATGGAGAGATATTCTGCAAGACTAGTTGCGACCGCGCTATGTTGCGCTTGCACAATGCCCGTGATGGCACAGACCTGGCCGACGAAGGCTGTGCGCATAGTGGTGCCGTTCCCGCCCGGAGGCGGTACCGACATCCAGGCGCGGCTGCTCAGCAAGGTATTCCAGCAAGACCTGGGTCAGAATTTTCTCGTCGACAATCGCACGGGCGCGGGCGGAATGATCGCCGCACAGCTCACTGTCGACGCGCCGCCGGACGGCTACACGCTTCTCTTCACATCCGGCAGCATCTCGGTCGCGACCACACTGTACGCCAGCCGGATCAAGTTCAACGTGCATACCGATCTCGTCCCGGTGAGTTGGCTGTCGACGACGCCGCTGGTGCTCAGCTTGCATCCCAGCATACCCGTGAAGTCCGTCAAGGAGCTCATCGCACTCGCGAGGCAAAAACAGTCGCTCTTTACCGCCGGGGGCAACGATGTCGGCAGCACGGCGCAGCTGTCGGCCGAGATGTTCAATCAAATGGCGGGGCTGAAAACCCCCGTCGTGACCTATCGCGGTGGCGGACCGGCCGTGATCGCGCTGATCTCGGGCGAGATCTCCTACCTCTTCGCAACTGCGCCGTCGATCATGCCTCACCTCAAGTCGGGCAAGGCCAAGGCCATCGCGGTCACGACCGAGAGACGCTCCCCGGCATTGCCCGATCTGCCGACCATGACGTCGATCTTTCCCGAGTTCGTTTCGGACAACTGGTATGCCATGTACTTTCCGAAGAACACGCCCCGCCCTATCGTGGACCGGATGAACGCCGCCATCAAGAAGGGGCTGGACTCGCCGGACGTGAAAGCTTTCATGGTGCGCGAGGCTCTCGAGTCGGTCGCCAGCAGTCCGGAGGAGTTGACCGCCAAGTTCAATCGCGACGCTGCGCGTTACGCCCAGGTCATCAAGGCCGCCAACATCAAGGTCCAGTGAACGGCTGATTCCGAAACATCCAGAGAGGTTTCCACATGAGCACCAATGACACGAGCACTTCGTCCGATGCATCCGGCAAGGAGGTGTTGCTCAAACGCCGGACTGCCGACGGCGTCCTCATCCTGACCTTGAATGATCCTTCCACGCGCAACGCCCTCGGCCCGGAGCTTTCGGAGGCTCTGGTACAAACAGTCCATGAGTTCGGTGACGACCCGGATTTGCGCTGTCTGGTGTTGACGGGGGCCGGTCAGGCGTTCTGCTCCGGCGCGAACGTGCGCGGCTTCAAGAAGCGGATCGAGGATGCCGAGAAGGCAAAATCCGCACAGCCTGCCCGCGGCGACGCCAAGCCGGGGCCGTGGGAAGCCCTCGATCCCGTCTACGGGGCTCGGGAACGAGGCAATCAGCGCATGGGTCCTGAGATCGTGCGTGTGCTGCACAACCTGCAGAAACCGTCGATCGCTGCGGTGAACGGCGCCGCCTACGGCCTGGGCTGCGGCATCGCGCTTGCCTGCGACGTGCGCATCGCCGGGCGCGCCGCCCGCTTTTCCGAGGCATTCATTCGCAACGGTCTGGTTCCCGCGGACGGCAGCACCTGGCAGTTGCCCAAGCTCATCGGCATGGCCAATACGCTGTGGATGCAATACACGGGCGACCCGATCGACGGCGAACAGGCGTTGCGCATGGGCTTGGTGAACGAAGTGACCGACGACGCCAAGCTGCTCGATCGGGCCATCGAGTGTGCCACGCGACTCGCGAAAGGTCCGATCTACGCGATGGGCTTGATCAAGCAGTTGGTTCACCAAGGCTTCCAGCAGGACCTGGCCGAACACCTCGCGCTGGCCAGCCGGGCGCAGGAGCTTGCACGCAAGACTCAAGACCACAAGGAGGGCGTGGCGGCATTTCTCGAGAAACGCCCCCCGCGCTTCGTGGGGCATTGAAGCGCCAGCCACGCATGCCGCGATCGACTCGTGCCGTTCCAAAAGGGCGCGAGAACGCAATCCATGGGGGTAGACGACGTGAGCAGTGTTGTCGATGCATCGGTGCCGCAAGCGCAGGACGGCTTGTCGGAGCGGGTTCTCGTTCGCGCATGGCTGGACAAGTTGAACGCAGCCTTGGACGGCTCGGACCGCTCCGCGATTGCCGCGCTCTTCGCACCTGACGGTCATTGGCGCGATCTTCTCGCCTTCACATGGACCATCACGCCCGGTCGTGGCGCCGAGAAGATTGCCGAGGCAATCGCAGCGCGCCAGCCGCAGGTCGGTGCGCACGGATTCGTGATCGCCGAGGGTCGCACCGAGCCCAGACGCGTTCAGCGTGCAGGCGTCGACGTGATCGAAGCGTTCCTGCGCTTCGAGACGGCACTCGGCCGTGGCCACGGCGTCGTGCGTCTGCTTGCCGCCCAGCCGTCACAGGCCTTCCAGCTCATGACGGGGCTCTGCGAGCTCAAGGGTTTCGAAGAGAAAGTGGGCTCGCGCAGACCCACGGGCGAGGCGTTCTCGCGCAACTTCGGCGGCACCAACTGGAAGGAACAACGCCTCGCTGCGCAACAGTACAGCGACCGCGAACCCACCGTACTCGTCGTCGGCGGCGGCCAGGCAGGTCTCTCCCTGGCGGCGACGCTGGTCAGACTGGGCGTCGACACCTTGATCGTGGACCGCCTCGCGCGCGTCGGGGACTGTTGGCGCACGCGCTACCACTCGCTGGCGCTGCACAACGACACCGAACTCAATCACCTGCCCTACCTGCCCTTTCCGCCCTCCTGGCCCACCTACCTGCCCAAGGACATGCTGGCCGACTGGTTCGAGACCTATGCCTGGGCCATGGAGATCAACTTCTGGACGAGCACCGCCCTCGTGAGCGCGAGCTACGACGAGAAAGCTGGTCGCTGGAATGCGCTGCTGCGCAAATCCGACGGCACCGAGCGCACGATGCACCCCAAGCATCTCGTTTTCGCGAACGGACTCGTGGGTCACCCGCGTCGTCCCGACTTGCCCGGCCTTGCAGAGTTTGCCGGCACGGTGATGCACACGGCCGACTTCACCCACGGCCTGCCCTGGCGCGGCAAGCGAGCCCTGGTGATCGGCACAGGCACGAGCGCCCACGATGTCGCGCAGGATCTGCATGCGCACGGCTGCAAGGTCACTCTGGTCCAGCGCGGCGAGACCATGGTGCTGAGCATCGATCCGAGCGCCAAGCTGACCTACGGGGTCTACAAGGGCATCCCGCTGGAAGACGGCGATCTACTCGCGAGCACCAACACGCTTCCCGTTCTGCGACCGATCATGCAGCAGATCACGGCGCGCATGGTCGAACTCGACAAGAAGATGATCGACGGGCTCGTGGCGCGCGGATTCAAGTGGACCATGGGCGAGGACGGCACCGGCCACAACATGATGATCCGTCGGCGCTACGGAGGCTACTATCTGGATGCGGGCGGCGCGGAACTGATCATCAACGGCGAAGTCGGCCTGCTTCAGTTCGACGAGCTCGAACGCTTCGTCGCCCAAGGTGCGCTGCTCAAGGACGGCTCGGTCGACGCGGCGGACCTGATCGTCCTGGCCACCGGTTTCGTTTCGCAAGAGACGGTGATCGCCGAACTGCTTGGCGAGCAAATGGCCAAGTCGGTCGGTCCGGTTTGGGGCATCGGACCGGACGGCGAGATGAACAACATGTGGAAGCGAACCTCGCAGAAGGGCCTCTGGTTCATCGGCGGCAGTTTCGCCAACTGCCGGATCTATTCGCGCTACGTCGCGCTGCAGATCAAGGCGTTGGAGGAAGGCCTGGTTGCATGAGCCGACGCACCCAGACGCAGATTGATCCGCGATAAGCCTATGGCCTTACCACGAGCTGCCCAATGCGAACATTGACGCTTTGTTTGGGATTCATCGGTGCAACGTTGCCGGGTGCCGCAATTGCCCAGACGTGGCCGGCGAAGCCTGTTCGTCTCATCGTGCCCTTTCCACCGGGTGGCATCAACGACGTCATCGGTCGCGGCATCGGCCAACGCCTGTCAGAGCATTGGGGTCAACCAGTCCTCGTCGACAATCGTGGCGGCGCAGGCAGTGTCATCGGCACGGAGCTGGTCGCAAAGAGCCCGCCCGACGGCTACACGCTCCTCCTGATCTCGGCCGCGCACGCGATCAACGTTACGCTACAGCGCAAGCTTCCCTACGACTCGATACGAGACTTCGCGCCGGTTGCCTACATCGGCTGGTCGCCGTTCGTCCTGGTCGTTCACCCATCGCTACCCGCGCGCACCGTGCAGGAGTTGGTTGCGCTGGCGAGAACTCGCCCCGACCAGATCGCATACAGTTCCTCCGGCACCGGCACCTCGGTACATCTGATGGGGGAGATGCTCAGCACCGGCACCGGCATGAAGGTTCTGCACGTCCCTTACAAGGGGATCGCGCCCGCCCTCACCGACCTGATCGCCGGCCAAGTACAGTTCTCCTTCGCCAGCCCCTTGACCAGTTCACCGCACGTGAAGTCCGGACGGCTGCGTGCCCTCGCGGTCACGTCGCCGCAGCGCGCCCGCACCGTTCAGGATTTGCCGACGATCGCCGAATCCGGCGTACCCGGGTACCGCGCGCTCGCGTGGTACGGCCTGCTCGCCCCCGGAGCCACACCCCCGGCCTTGATCGAGCGACTCGGCGCGGATGTCGCGCGTACGCTGAAACTGGCCGATCTGCATGAGCGCTTGACCTCGCAAGGCGTCGAGATCGTGGCGGGCGGGCCTGCGGTGCTTGTCGATCATCTCAAGAGCGAGATCGAGGTTTGGGGCAAGGCCGTCAGACTCGCCAACGTGAAGGCCGAGTAGCCATCCTGCAGTCGAAGCATAGGCTCACGGTGGTCGATCCGGATCATCGCTTTTGCGGACTGCGCACGTATCGATCCAACAACGTGAGCAAAGCGCGATGGGTGGCCGCCATCGTTCGGCATGAGCCAAAGCAGCCCAGCTCATGCTATGTCGTATGGGTATCGCTCCCATCCCTGTTGCCCGAGGGGCTCGAGCTGCATGCGCAATCCACGTCCAGTCGTGCTGTCATGGCGCAGAGCCCCGCGCATTGCTAGACTCGCGGCAAATGCCCCCCTCCAATAGCACCTGCCGGGCGCGGTCGATCGCGGCGCAGACCACCTTGAGCCGGCCCGATCAGGTCGCTCCCTGTGTTGTAGCCGGCGACTCCGTAGTCCCGTGTGCGAGACCACAGTGACAGCCTCGTCCGTGCAGCCGGATGCATTGCGTTTTCCCGTCTGGCCACTCGTCGCCACCCTGGCGACACAATGTCTCGCGACCATGGCAGCCTTTTCGTTTCCCGCCGCAGCGCCCGAGATCGCGCGGGATCTGCAGGTACCGGGAACGCTGGTGGGTTTCTTCATTTCGATGGTCTACGGCGTTGGCATCGTCTCCGCGCTGCTCTCGCCAGGGTTCATCCACCGCTTTGGCGCCGTGCGGGTGTGCCAGATCGTTCTCCTGGCCACGCTTGCGATGTTGCTTGCCTGCGCAATGGGCAGCGTGATGTCGGTTGCGATCGGCGCGGCCCTCCTCGGCCTGGCCTATGGCGCGACCGCGCCCGCCAGCACGCACTTGCTGGTGCCGCGCACTCCGCCCCGGGTGATGAATCTCGTGCTCTCCATTCGGCAGATTGGCGTACCGCTCGGCGGCGTGCTTGCCGGATTGGTCATGGTGCCCCTCACCGTGCGCTTCGGTTGGCGCACGGCCCTTTTGTGCCAGACGGTGCCGGTGCTGGCGTTGCTGCTGCTCATTCAGATTCCACGCAGTCGCTGGGACAGCGACCGCGACCCGAGCCGGAAGGTTTGGCGCGCGGGATCGCTGGCGCCGGTGCAAATGCTGCGTGAAAGTGTCGCCATTCGGCGGCTCGCTCTGGCGAGTTTCATATATACGGGAATGCAGTTGTGCTTCATCAGCTTCATGACCGTTCACCTGACCAGCCAAGCCGGCTTCGATCTCATCCGCGCGGGACAGGCGCTCGCCGCCTATCAGATCGCGGGTGTCATCAGCCGCCCGATCTGGGGATGGCTGGCGGACAACGTGCTGGCCGCCCGGCAGCTGCTTGCCCTCCAAGGGGTCATCATGTGCGCTACGGCCATGGCTGCGGGACAGTTCGACGCGCATTGGGCGCCGTTGCTCGTGGTCGCGGTGTGTTCGGCGGCTGGCGCAACCGCCAGCGGCTTTACCGGGATTGCGTATGCGGAATGGGCGCGGCTGGGCGGCGCGCGCAGAACGGAAGCGACGGGCCTGGGCACCAGTCTGATGTTCGCCGGCGTCATGCTGCTGCCGTCGGCGTTCTCGATCGCTGTGACGGCGTTCGCGGATTACGGCGTGGCGTACGGGGTCATCGGTGCGCTGTCGGCGATTTCCGGCGTGTTGCTGTGGCGCGGTGAGCGGGCACGGTAATGCGGGGCGCATCTGCGCGGCGAAGGACAAGGAGCAACAGGTATCGCGGCATAAGCACGGCGCGCTTGTTGCGGAGCCACGAGTGAGGGTTGTCTTTCCGTGTGACCAAGACGACCGCTGCGGCCGGTCTACCCCTCGCGATTGCGCATCCAGTCCGCAGTCTTGAACAATTGCGCGAGCAGCCACTCGCGCAGCTTTTCGTCCGCGACCCGGCTTTGCATCGCCTGCGCCATGCACGCCATCCAGGCATCGCGCTCGGCATTGCCGATCGCAAACGGCAGATGGCGGGCACGCAGCATGGGATGGCCGTATTTTTCGACGTAGAGCGGCGGGCCGCCAAGCCAGCCGGACAAGAACATGTAGAGCTTGTCGCGCGAGCTCGCGAGGTCCTGCGGGTGCAGCTTGCGGATGACGTAATACTCCGGCACCGTATCCATCAGGTCGTAGAACATGTCGACGAGCGAGCGCAGCTGCTGCTCGCCGCCGATCATCTGATAGGGCGTGAGGTCGGGGCCGGGATTCAAGAGTTACGCTCCATGGAAAAATGTTGTCGCTCGAAAGCGGCGATCAGTTGATGGTGGCGCCAGACGCCTTGACCACCTTGCCCCAGGTCTCGATCTCCTGGCGCACGAAGCGACCGAAATCCGCGGGCGACTGCCCTCCCGTGCTGGCTCCCAGGGAACTCCACACCGTCTTGATCTTCGGGTGGATCAAGGCTTTGCCCATCGCTTGATACATGCGATCGACGATCGGTTGGGGCGTGCCTCGAATCGCCCACAAGGCGCACCAGGTCGTCACGTCGATGTTGACACCGCTCTCCATCAACGTCGGCGTATCGGGCATCAGCTCGGAGCGTTTCGCGGTGGTGATGGCAAGCGCACGCAGGCGTCCTGAGCGCACGTTCGGCGCGGCGGTGCCCATGCCGTCGAACGCCATCGCCACTTCGCCGGAGAGCAATGCGGGCGTCAACGGGCCGGCGCCCTTGTACGGCACATGGACCAGCTTGGTCCCGGTAATCAGATTGAACAACTCGCCGTTCATGTGATGCGTAGTGCCCGTGCCGGCCGAACCGTAATTGATGTTACCGGGCAAGCGCTTGTCCAGCGCAACCAGCTCCTTGATGGTCCTTGCCGGCAGCGACGGATGCACGACGACGACGCTCGGTACCGACGCTACGAGCGTGACGGGCAGGAAGTCGCGCTCCAGCCCATAGTTGAGCTTCTTGTAGATTGTTTCCGCGATGGTGTGGTGCACGGCGCCCATGAACCAGGCGTAGCCATCGGGCGTGGCTCGCGCTGCGGCTGCAGCCCCCACCGTGCCGCCGGCACCCCCGATATTTTCGATAACGACCTGCTGACCGAGTTCGGCCGGGAGGATGGCGGCGAGTGGACGAGCGAAGGCATCGGTACCGCCCCCGGCCGGGAACGGGTTGATGATGCGAACGGCCCGAGTTGGCCAGTCTTGCGCCAACGCGTGGCCCGCAACCATGAGGCCGGCAATACTGGCGACGGCAAGCAGCGTGCGTTTGGGTTTCATGGGCTCCTCCGGTTTATCGTTATTGGATGACGATATTCTAGGAACCTCCCTGCCTCGTGTACACCGGCATGGGCTGTTCCGGATCCGTGGGTGCCCGTGCCCTCAGTGGATCTCGCCGTCGACGTAGTACCAACGGTTGCCTTCTCGTACGAAACGACTCGTCTCGTGCAGCCGATGGGCTCGTCCATCCACTTTGCTGCGTGCGATGAACTCGACCTTGGCCTCGTCCTCGCTGCTCGCAACGTGGCGCTTGACTGCCAAGCCCAGCCAACGCAGCCGCGCGTCGAAAGAAGGCAAATCCTTCGGTCGCGTGCTGGCATGCCATGTGTCCAGGAGGTACGCCCCGAGGCCGCGGACATAGGCACAGTAGCGGCTGCACATAAGCGCCTCCGCAGTCGGTGCTTGGAGATGTCGTGGCCCCGAGTGATACCTTCCACAGCAGGCTTCGTACGCTGACCCGCTGCCGCAATCGCATGTGGGATCGAGATCGCATGTGCGCTTCATGCCGAGTGCCATAGCGGAAAATGAGTTCCTTGCGTCTTTGCGCCCTTGACTTGCGGCACCGGTGCGTACGCGCACGAACGTGCGGATCAACGGGCAGCCGCCTCGAGCGACATGCTGACTCTCGCTTGGGCGGCAATCGCCGAGTGTAGTGCCGCCGCGGTTTGGACGCATCGGGATTTCTTCGGGCAGATTTCGACCGGAAGTAGCCATTCTGTTCGTCCATGATCGACCGGAAATCGGATGCCACCCCCGACTTCGGGCTGCCGATTGCGGACAGTGTTTGCACTTGAAGCGGAAACAGCGCAACATCCACGGGCAATCCAGGTCTTCGGCTTGTCCCTGTGCCTGCGTCGGGTTCCCGGGCGCACTTGCAAAGCCATGCCTTACCCGGATTGCTCGCTACCACACCCGAACTGCGTGCGGCACTTCAATAAAGATCACAATCATGACAATTGGCACCGTTAAGTTCTTCAATGCCACCAAAGGCTTTGGCTTCATCCAACCGGAAAATGGAGAGAAGGACGTATTCGTGCACATCAGTGCGGTCGAGCAAGCCGGTATGGGCACGCTCGCCGAAGGTCAGCGCGTCAGCTTCGATGTCGTGACCGAGCGCGGCAAGCTCGCTGCGAGCAATCTGAAGTCGGCCTGAGGACACACACGGCCTGGTTGTCACCGCTAGGCCGTTGCCGTCTGCGCGAAGCTGGCCTGTAAGTCTTCGCGCAGCCTTGCGCGGGTGCGCCCTTGTGCAGAGCGCAAAGCCGCCAGCGACCTTGACCCGGCTCGATATGCCTCCCCGAACGGGCACGGGAAACGCCACGCATATCACTCGCCTGCCCGCTTCCTTCCTCAGTATGGTGCATCGGACAAGAGTTCGATGCCCGCCTCGAGCGCATTACCCGACGACGGCATCCGTCTGAGAAGCACTCCGCTATCGCCGAGCCTTCCGAGTAAGCATGCGTTCGAATCGCGACGTTCCGCCCGGCGCACGATGGCGTCTTCTGGGTGGGTCCGAAGGAGGGTCTGACGAAACCCTCCCCGATCCCGTCGAGCAGGTCGTGGCGCGACCGCCATTCCCTCGTACGAACAAACGCACGAAGCCGAACTGCCATGGCTTAAGCTGCGCCCTGATTCGCAGGCGGTGCAGAACGCTTCTGACACCTTTCGTTCCACCACCGCCGGGTCGAGTGGCGGCGCGAGATGGTACGATCTCGACTCGCAACCGGTTCTTCGGGATGACACCTCCGTAATGTGCCTGCGGGGGTACGGGAGTCGAGAATGCAAAGCCGCGCGCCTGGCAATCGAATATCCTACGCCGCACGCATCGCGCGCCCCGCTCACGTATCCGAACGGACGCGATCAGGTCTGCGTTCCTCCGCTTCACGATCCACCGCATGCGCCTGTGGTGGCAGCTGTCCGAAGTGCATGGGCCGTGCACGCATCGACAGCGGCGCGCCTTCGGATGCAAGCGAGCGAGCGGCCGACCACATGGCCAATCGGGCGTTGGCGATGCCCTGGCGCGAGAATCCTGTCCCTGCGACGCAGGACGGCATGACCGGCAGCGGACGCGCGATCCATGAATCCCTGCGCGGCCCGCTGGAACGCCGCTTCGCCGCGCGGTTCGACGATGTTCGGGTGCACACGGACGCACGCGCCCAAGAATCCGCTGCGGCGCTCCGCGCGCGGGCTTTCACACTCGGGCGCGATATCGTTTTCGCGCGCGATCAGTACCGGCCCGAGAGCGACGCCGGACGCAGGCTCCTTGCGCACGAACTGGCGCACGTCGTGCAGCAACGAGCGGGTGCCGTACGCATTCAAAGACAGGCCGCCGGAAGCGCGGAAACGACGGCGCCTCCGGCTGCCACGCCCGCGACAGGAGTTTCGACCTACCACTTCGTCGGTTGCGACGATGGCCAGAGCGAAATCCTCGATCGCACGGTGCGGCAGTCGTTCCTGATGGTCCGACATGCGCAGACCGCGCTGCTCGACTACTCGCTCGCAGGCATCTTCGGCGACGGGCCTGAATTCGAGCGCACGCCTCGCTACGAGCAGCTGACACGAGTGCTTCAGCGCGAGTTCGGCGCCACGACGCCAGCACACGTTCGCGAGATTCGCTTTCGTTTCCAGTTGCTCGAATACAAGATGCGGCAAGGGCTGACGCTCGAATGCCATGACGATCCCGCGCGAAATCAAGTCGCCGAAGCACAGATGCCCGGCCGCCGGATCTGGTTCGGGCCGAAGTTCTTCGACGAATATACCGACGCCCTGCACAGTAGGCCACGCGTGTTCATCCACGAGTTGGCGCATAACGTCGGCGTCGACCACGACATGCCGGGGATGGAAATTCGGGCGGACGGCACGGTCATCGAAGGCGCGGAGTTCGCTCAGCATGCCGATGCCTATGCCGTACTGGCCTGGCGTCTGTACAGCGGAGAATTGTCGCAGCCGCTACCCAGGGATTCCGACATTTGATCGTTGGCTCTGCCCAAGTCGATTGAACGCATCACGTCGAGCCGGGCCGCGTCCCCAGTACGTTCTTCACGTGCTTTCGGCGGCAGGCTCGGCCTCCATGACGATGCGCTGCAGACCGTGAAGACCTATGGGCACGCACCGGATATGGCATCGTGTTACCGTGCCCTGACGGCAACGCACGCCGTGTTTCCAGCATGAGTCGCCTGTGCGACAATGACCCATCAACTCGTCGACGGGAGATCGTCCATGCAACGCAAGATGACGCTTGTGGCGATCGTGGCAGCCGGACTGTGGTGCACAGCGGCCTTCGCCGCCGATGCTTACCCTGTCAAACCGGTACGCATCGTCGTGCCGTTCGCAGCCGGCGGTTCGACGGACATCCTCGCACGCAACATCGCCCAGCGGCTCAATGAAGCATTGCGATCGCCGGTCATCGTCGAGAACCGGCCCGGCGCAGGTGCGCTGATCGGTGCCGAGTACGTCTCCAAGGCCGCCCCGGACGGCTATACCCTGCTCATGGGCACGAACACCACGCATGCGGTGGCGCCTCATCTCTATACCAAGATGCCCTACCACGCCTTGAAGGATTTCGCGCCGGTCGCCGAGGTCGCCTACAACCCGCAATTTCTCGATGTCCACCCGTCGATACCCGTGCGCAGCGTCAAGGAGTTGATCGTCCTCGCTCAGAATCGTCCCGGGCAGCTCAATTTCGGCTCGGCAGGACAAGGCAGCGCCTCGCACATGGCGATGGAATTGTTCAAGTCGATGGCCAGGATCGACATCACGCACGTCCCCTACAAGGGATCGGGCCCGGCGCTCGTCGATGTCCTGGGCGGGCATCTGTCCATGATGTTCGACGTCGTGCTGACGACCCTGCCGCACATGAGGGCAGGCAGGTTGCGGGTGCTCGGCGTCAGCAGCCTGAAGCGAGTCGACGTCGCGCCGGATGTGCCGACCATCGCAGAGAGCGGCTTGCCGGGCTTCGAGGCGCTCGTCTGGTTCGGACTGTTCGCGCCCACGGGCACGCCCGCAGAGATCGTCGGCAGGCTCAGCGCAGAAGTCGGAAAGATCGTCCATCAACCCGGTCTGCGCGAGACCTTCGCCCTGCAGGGATTGACGCCGGTCGGCAGCAATTCGCCCCAGTTCGCCGCCAAGGTGAGCAAGGACCATGCGGTCTGGGGCAAAGTGATTCGCGAGGCCGGCATCAAACTCGATTGACACGCGCGAAGGACCGAGCACCCTTGTATCGTATTGGCATCGACGTCGGCGGCACGTTTACGGACTTCACCCTGCTCGACGAGCACGATGGGGCGGTTTGCTTTCACAAGGTACCTTCGACGCCCGCGGATCCTTCCGAGGCGATTGCTGCCGGCATCTCGGACCTCCTGCGCCTGCAGGGTCTGCGACCCGAGCAGATCGCCCACGTCGGTCATGGCACGACGGTCGCGACCAATCTCGTGATCGAGCGCAAGGGCGCATTGACGGGGCTGCTCACGACACGCGGCTTTCGGGACGTGCTCGAGATCGGGCGCCAGATTCGTCCGCATCTGTTCGATTACGCTCGCGGCAAGCCGCCGCCGTTGATCGCCAGGGCGCATCGGCTCGAAGTAAGCGAGCGGCTCGATGCGAGCGGTAGCGTGCTGCAGGCGATCGACGAGCATGGGCTCGAAGCGGCCGTGGAGCAGCTGAAATCCGACGGCGTGGAATCGATCGCGGTGTGCTTTCTGCACGCCTATCGCAACGACAGCCATGAGCAGCAGGCTCGGGCCGCCATCGAGCGTGTGCACCCTGATGCATACATCAGCATCTCCAGCGAGGTGCTGCCCGAGTTTCGAGAATTCGAGCGTCTGTCGACCACGGCCCTCAACGCCGTCGTCGGTCCGCGCATGCAGGCCTACCTCGATCGCTTCCTGGAGCGTGTGCGCGCGCTCGGGATCGAGGTGGAGCCCTTCACCATCCACTCCAACGGCGGCTTGATGTCGGTGCGGGCGGTGCGCTCGTTTCCGGTGCGCACCTGCCTCTCGGGTCCGGCTGCGGGCGTCGTGGGCGCAGCCGAGGTCGGGCGTGCCGCGGGTCATCCGAATCTGGTGACCTTCGATGTCGGCGGCACCAGCACCGACGTCTCGCTGGTCGTCGACGGACAGCCGCTGTTCAGTTCATTGCGCACCGTGGCCGACTACCCGGTCAAGACGCCCATGGTAGACATTCACGTGATCGGCGCCGGCGGGGGCAGCATCGCGGCAATCGACGATGCCGGTGCGCTCAAGGTCGGTCCGCGCAGCGCAGGGGCGGATCCGGGCCCGGCAGCCTATGGCCGCGGCGGCGGTTTCGCAACCATCACCGACGCGCAGATCGTCATGCACCGATTGAATCCGGTGTCGCTGCTCGACGGTCGGCTGCGCGTCGACGAAGCATGTGCGCGCACCGTGCTCGCGCAGCAGGTGGCCGAGCCCCTCGGACTGAGCCTGGAAGCTGCCGCCGAGGGCATCGTCCGCATCGCCAATGCAAATATGGGGCGTGCGATCCGCGCCGTCTCGACCGAGCGCGGCTACGATTTGGGCACATTTGCCCTGTTCGCTTTCGGCGGCGCAGGCCCGCTGCACGCGATCGACGTGGCGGCCGAGTGCGGGATACCGATCGTCATCGTGCCGCAAGAGCCCGGAACCATGTGCGCGCGCGGCATGCTCCTCACGCAGATCAGCTTCGACTTCGTGCGCAGCCTGATCGCAGTGGCCGATACAGCGAACTGGCGTCGCGTGGAACTGCTATTCGCGCAAATGCAGGTCGAGGCCACCGCATGGCTGGAACGCGAGCGGGTCGAGCCACAAAACCGCTCGTTTCGCTGCTTCGTCGATGCGCGCTACGAAGGTCAGAACTTCGAAGTGATCGTGCCCCTCGCCGCCGCTGCCGAAAACACCCTCGGTGCGTTCCTTGGTGCGTTTGGGCAAGCTCACAAGCGAGAGTACGGGTACGAATTGGCCGACAAGCCGGTCGAGATCGTCAATTGCCGTCTGCAAGCCGTGGGTGCGGTTCCCAAGGCGCCCCTGGCCGAGATCGGTCCGGCGCCGGGCACACTCGAAGATGCACGCCAGGGGTATCGTCCGGTGTATTTCGGCCAGGCGACCGGTTGGATCGATACGCCGGTGTACCGGCGTGCCGCCCTGGGCACGGGCTCCGTCGTGAGCGGGCCGGCCGCCATCGAAGAGATGAGTTCGACGATCGCCATCGCGCCCGGGCGTCGTGCGGAGGTCGATCGCATCGGCAACGTCGTCATTCACGTTCGCGAGGCACAGTCATGAGGGTAGGCACAGACGGCGCACCGGCGAACACCACGCCGGGCGCACGTGGTTTCGATGCCGTTGCGATGGAAGTGTTCAGCAACAGGCTCATGTCGATCACCGAAGACATGAACAATACGCTCGTGCGCTCGTCGTTCTCCACCAACATCAAGGAGCGGCGCGACTGCTCCGTGGCCTTGTTCGATCGCCGTGGACGCCTGGTCGCGCAGGGCACGCAGATCCCGCTGCATCTCGGTTCGCTCGACGGCGGCATGGCGGCGCTGCTGCAGCGGGTGCCCTTGGCGGACATCCGCGATGGCGATGCGTTCATCTGCAACGACCCCTATCTCGCGAACGGCACTCATCTGCCCGACATCACGATCATCACACCCATATTCTGGCAAGGCGAGATCGAGTTCTTCGCGGCCAACATCGGCCATCATGCCGACGTCGGCGGCGCCGTTCCTGGTTCCATTGCGGGCGGCTCGCGGTCGATCTTCGAGGAAGGCATTCGCATTCCGGTCACCCGCATATGCCGAGCCGGGCATCTCGACACCGAGGTGCTGGATCTGATCGCGGCGAACACGCGCGACCCCGAAGAAAGAAAGCTCGACCTGAAGGTGCAGATTGCCACCAACGAGTGCGGCATGCGCGAGGCACGCCAGCTCATCGTGCAAATGGGGATAGGCACCGTCCACAGCGCGATCGAGGACGTGATCGCGTATACGCAACGACGGATGCGCAATCGAATCGCGCAACTGCGCCCGGGCGAGTATGTGTATACGGAATACCTCGACGACGACGGCATGGGCGGTGACCCTGTTCCGATCACTGCGCGCGTGCGGGTCTGCGGTGGCGAACTCGACATCGATTTCGAGGGATCGGGCCAGCAGGCGCGTGGGGCGATGAACGTGCCCCTGAATGCGCTGCAGGCGTGCGTCTATTACTCGATCAAAGCCTTGCTCGATCCCGAACTCTTGCCCAATGCAGGCTTGTACCAGTCCGTCCGCGTCCATGCGCCGCTGGGGAGCATCGTCAATCCCCGCCCGCCTGCGGCCGTGGGTGCAAGATCGATCACTTGTCAGAAGGTGTGCGGCGCCATCTTTGGCGCTTTCCGCGAACTGTTGCCGCCGGAACGCGTCATGGCGTCCGGCAACGACGTCGTGCCGGCGATCGTTTTTTCGGGAGAGCTTACGAGGCGTGCGGGCTATTACGTCTATCTCGAAACGTTGGGCGGCGGTTCGGGCGCGCGTTTCGACGCCAACGGCATGGATGCGGTGCATGTGCACATGACCAACACGTCGAATCTTCCGGTGGAGGCACTTGAGAACGAGTATCCGCTGCGGGTGGACGAGTACGCGCTCGTGGAAGACTCCGGCGGTGCGGGACGCCATCGCGGCGGCATGGGCATCGTGCGCCAGATCTCGGCTCGGGTGCCGGGCACAATTTTTTCGGTCCGTTCGGATAGCCATACGGTAGGCATTCCAAGCGGCGTCTTCGGCGGCAAGAACGGGCGCCGCGCCCGCCTGATCCAGAATCACGGTCGCACCGATGCGAAAGTGCTGTACTCGAAGGTGGCTCGGGTCGAGATGGTCCCTGGAGACTCGATGCGCATCGAAACGCCGGGTGGGGCCGGCTACGGCGATCCGCGCGAGCGCAAGATCGAGGACATTGCGCGCGATCTACGCGATGAGTGCATCTCTCGCGCAGCGGCCGAAGCGGACTACGGCGCGGATCGGGTCGAGGCTGCCTTGGCGCGATGAGAATCGGCTTCGTGCCGATCCCGACCCTCCAAGCGGTGGCGATCCGCATGTTGCGGCATCGCGTTAGCCCGACGCGGCATGCCTCGTCACCACATGGCCGGTATGATAGGAATGCTTCAGCGTGTGAATCCGGCACGCATTCGAACCGCAACCCTCTAATTCGTCCCTGGAGCTCGACATGACCACGTATGCCTCGAACGCGAGCGACTACATGAGCGCGTTCAACGTTACGCACACCCCCGACTTCACAAACTCAGCTCTGCTCGTCATCGACATGCAGAACGCGACCGGGTCGCGTGACGGCGCGCTCGGCCGTTCGCTCCGGGAGCGTCCCGACATCGCCGATCCGCGCTTCGATCGAATCGAGAAGGTGGTCGTGCCGAACACGAAACGCATGCTGGAGGCGTTTCGCAAGGAGCATGGACGCGTCGTTTACATCATGCTCGGCGCTGCCGACGAAACGCTCTGCGACGCGCCCACACACATGAAGAAGCTCTTCGCCGGCACGCAGAACTGGGTCGGCAGCCGGGAGCACGAGATCGTCGCCGGCCTCGAACCCAAGCCTGGCGAGCTGATCCTGCGCAAGACGACAGTGGGCGCGTTCGCCTCCAGCAGCATCGACGCTACACTGCGCGCATGCGGCGTGAAACAACTCTACGTCTGCGGCGTGTCAACCAACATGTGTGTCGACACGACAGCCCGCGAAGCCGCCGACCGTGGTTATGTCGTCACCCTGATCGAGGATGCCTGCGGTGCCGCCAAGCCGGAGTATCACGAAGCCGCCATCGTCACGTTCAAGCGCCTGTTCGGGCGCGCGATCGCAGCCGACGACGCAATGAAGGAGCTTGGCCTGGGTTGAAGGACCTGCGCGGCGCCCCCGGCGCAACGAGACAGGCCCTCGAGGGTCGGCCGTAGCCCTATCTCGACTTGCCCAAACCCAAGCTCGCCAGCGTCGCCGCCATGACTTGAGTCTGGTCCTCGCAATACTGCGCGCTAGCGCGGCTGTCGAGATAGACGAAATCCTGCATGCTGTTTTCGAGTTCCCTGCGCCACTCGGGCGTCTGTACCATGCGCCCGAATACATTGTCCCAGTACCTGATCTGCCCGGCACTCATGCCCTTCGGGCCCACGACCACGCGCCAGTTCGAAGAGATCGAATCAATGCCCTGCTCTCTGAGCGTGGGCGCGGATTGGAGCGCGCCGCCCAAGCGCTTGGGCGCCGCGACACCGAGTACCCGTACCTGACCGTTCTGGACCATCCCCGCCACCGTCGGCGCGACGCTCACGCCGTAGTCGATATGCCCCCCCATGGTTGCCGTCGCGACCTCTGCGCCGGATTTGAATATGGCGAGCTTGACGCCCTTGGGGTCACCCTTGAGCGCACGCAGCGCCTGTCCGAGTGCAATGTGACCGGTGCCCCCGCGCGAGGTCGAGCCCCCGGTCAGCGATCCAGGCTCCTTCAGCATGCGGCCGAAGAGGTCGCCGGCTGATTTGAACGGCGAGTCGGGCTTGACGAACACGACGATGTAGTCGTGCGCGATCAGCGCGAGCGAGGTCGTGTGCCCGCAGGAGAACGGACTCAATCCGTTCAAGCGATTGGTGACCATCGTCGCACTCGCCATGGAGACGTAGTGACCGTCCCCGGCGTGCTGATTCATGTAGACCATGCCAGCCAGTCCGGACCCCCCGGGCTTGTTGACGACGATGCTGGGCACGTCGAGCAGCTTCTTCTCCTGCAGTATGCGATGGATGTCGCGCGCGGCACTGTCCGCGCCGCCGCCCGCGCCCGACCAGACGATGATCTCCACGCTGCGTTGCGGGCGCCACGGACCCTCGGCACTTAGGGCCGAGGCCGATGACAAGAAAAGAGCAAAAAGAAGGAGCAGTGCCACACAAGCCAACCGGGCGAGCGCCGCAGGTCGGGCCCGAAGCGCGACGGCGTCGCCGAGCCTGGCGAGGCATCCGCCGGCATGCGGTACATGAAGATCAGCATTCGCCAGGGCAGTGGCGCCCATGCAAACAGAACGTATCCGACCGCATCGACTCATCCGATACTCCCCGTGGCTCAATGCCGATGGGCAGCCACGAGGCAATTCCTATGCCAGCGACACGAGAGCGAGCGCAAGTACGTCGCCCCTGAGCGGCTTCGCTACCGCATGCGCGTGATGCACTCGATCGGTTGTCGAGCAGCCTTTGCGGCACCGGGAATGTGCATCTGTGCGAGTCGTTCAACGGGCGGCTGGGCGATGGATGCGTGAGCGTGCCTGCGTTTCGGTCGATCCACCAGATACGCAGGCTTCTCGAGCACGGACGCAGGAACAACCACGAGCAACGCCCTCCTGGATCGCCGGGCTATCCGAGCCCGATCGGGATTGGACGCGTGCAGGTTGGAGAACTAGCCGCGTCATTGCAGTGAGAGTCCGCAGCCGAACGAGCAATCGAATCAACGCAGCGGATCACGGTGCCCTGACTTCCGGCTGGGATCGAAACCGTAATCGAAGAGCAATTCCTCACCGATCTCGATGTCTCGACTGGCGTAGAACCAGATCTTTCCGCGCTCTACAGTCGGCACGACATTGCCTCTTCTCACCGAATGATTGATGAATCGGCTCTCGTTTCCACCGATCAATCCATCGATGACCACGCCGGTCTCGAGATCGAACAACGGGTTGTATCCGATCGAATCGTAGAATCGGCTGCGGCGGCGGTACTCCCGCAAGCCGATCTTCTCGCCGATGTAATCGATGATTCGCGATCCGTCTTCGATCGCTTCAGCGGCAAAGAGCCCGAAACCGCCATGCTTCGATTTCAGAATACACGTCTTGGGCAATCGCTTCTTCACAGTGCTGTTCCATCCCTGATAAGTGGTGCGCGGCACCATCGGGATGATAGCTGGAACAGGTCGAGAGGTGCTCAGGCGCCCACGGCGTCCGCGGAGCGGAACATCCCCGCCACGAAACGTACTCGTGGAGAACACACGCGCACCGCTGCATGCGCATCGCAACGGTGTCTTGAATTCCGATGAGCTTGATCGCTGGACGCCCTCGTGCGGACGCACGTTTCGCATCCGAACGCCGGTGCAAACGATCACGCGCCCGGTCGAAGCCGTTCACGCCCTAGTGGCCTTGCTCAACGCGCCGCCCGCCCCGTAGGCCCCAGCGATACGCCTTCGCGCAAGCACCACCCATGAGCATCGCACGCTCGCTCTCGCTCAGGCGGTTGGTCTCCAGGAAGGGACGGGGCGCTTGCTCGAAGCTGACGACCGCACTCGCGCGCGTCCGGTCTGTGCCCCAAAGACAGCGGTCGAAGCCCCAAGCGTCGAAAATGCGCGCGAGCGCATCCCAGATATTCAGGGGAAAGTCGTGGCGGGCGGCGGCTCGTGCGATGCGCTCGAAACCCGGGTGATTCGGATCCCGGTCGCGGCCCAGGTCATTCGTGATCTGGCTCCGAACGCCAAAACTGTCCTCGGAGTTTTCTTCCACTCCGCAAGCACATCGGCGACCGCCGGATCGTCGACGTCAAACGGCTTCACGAGCGCGAAGCGATCCGGATGCGCCTTGTACGCCTCGATCGCATAGCTCGCATCGTCGCGGCACACGGAGAACGCCGAAATCAGGATCGCACCGTCGATGCCGAGCTTGTCCATCGCCGCGATGTTTTCGTCGAAGGGCGCGCTGGGCGGCAAGTTCGGCGTGCTTTGCCAGGGCCGCTTCGATGTGTTGGCTTCGTAAGGCTGGATCTGGGCATCGATGATGGGCCTGAGCTGTCGTCTCCGTGACGTCGCAGAGATCAGACCGAACTCTGCTGTCTGGCCGGCAGCTTCCAGTTGGGCCGGATGAAATGGCAGGTGTATCCGCCCGGATTGCGTTCCAGGTAGTCCTGGTGCTCCGGCTCAGCTTCCCAAAACGCGCCGGCGGGAGCCACTTCGGTCACGACCTTGCCCGGCCACAGCCCCGAGGCTTCGACGTCCGCGATCGTATCTTCGGCGACGCGCTTCTGTTCGTCGCTCGTATGGAAGATGGCTGATCGATAACTGCTGCCCAAGTCATTGCCTTGACGATTGGGCGTAGTCGGGTCGTGAATCTGGAAGAAGAACTCGAGAATTTGCCGGTAGCCGATCTTGTCGGAATCGAAGACGATCTCGATGGCTTCGGCATGAGTGCCGTGATTACGATAGGTCGCATTCGGGACGTCGCCCCCCGAATAACCGACCCGGGTCGAGATCACGCCGGGATAACGTCGAATCAAGTCCTGCATACCCCAAAAGCAGCCCCCGGCCAGCACCGCACGTTCTTGACTCATACACCTTTCCTCCGACAACGGTTGTACGCCCACTGTCACGCTGCGAGGCAATCGCAGTTCCAAGCGTCGATGATAGAGCAGATCGGGCAAGAGGAGCGATGGCGTACTCGAACGCTCATCTCACACCTCTGAATTCAGACCCTCTAGCGTGCCATCGGTTCGAGACGCACCACCTCAAGCAAGAGAAGGCCGTCCACGGACTTGGCGAACAGCGCTACTTTCCGTTCACCGATCGGACCCAGCGCTCTCTATGAGCATCCGGAACGGGGCATCGCGCCGTAACCTGACGGGCTCGATACCGGATGGGCTGTCTGCTCCAATCGGGTCGTGTACGCCGCACAAAGAGCGTTCCTCGACGACGATCGAGTTCGCGAGTCATCGCGGTGTCTTCGTTCCGTTGATCGATCCCGCACCATTCGCCCACTCAACACGCCCTACCTCTGTAGGGCTGGCACCTATAGAATTCCGTGCGCCCGATTTCCCAGTGGCAATTGGGCGATTCCCTTTTTATCGAATCAGGATCAATCAAATGGCAACGAAGAACATCGGCAAGCCCGCCGCGACCATCAAGCCCGTCAAGGCGGCTTTCTCGAAGACCGACCTGGTCAAGCACATCGCCGACCAGACCAGCGTCGAACCCAAGGCCGTCAAGGCTGTGCTTGCCGCACTGGAGACCACCATCCTTGGTTCAGTGCACAAGAAGGGCGTTGGCGCTTTCGTGCTGCCCGGCCTGCTCAAGCTCGACGTCGTGAAGATCCCCGCCAAGCCGAAGCGCAAGGGCATTGACCCGTTCACGAAGCAAGAACGGGTATTCGCGGCCAAGCCGGCCAGCGTCAAGATCAAGGCGCGTGCGCTCAAGAAACTCAAGGACGCTGCCCTCTAAGCAGAGACAGAAGCATAGGGGGCGATCTTGCGATCGCTCCCCTGCCACCGCGCTGGGCACCCTGCTCAAGCTCGCGCTGGCGCTCCGCATCATGCCGCAGCTCGGATCGATCTAGGCTGCCTGGGGCGCCTGGGTGCCTGGCACCGCCGACGCATTGGGAAAGCACATTGCCGATCACTTCGTGATGGACGCCGATCACGACCATGATCGATGTGATTGAGGTCCGCTGCAGGAAAGACATCGGATCGAGACCGGACACCAGAAACGATCCCAGGGTTGCCGAGCATATTTACGCGCAAGGCGATGCACGATTCGAATGCCCAGTGGCACCCGAATGAGTTCACTGCATCACCGAACGGTTTGCGCGATTTGCTCCAGCAAACCGGTGCCTCTACCTATGCTCAAGCCCGGCTGCCTTGATGACCTTCGTGTACTTGTCGAGTTCATCTCTGAGCGACGATGCGAATTGAGCCGGCGTATTCGGGGCTGAGCTTCCCCCTTCCGCGGCGATACGCTTCCTCACATCGGGCTCCTCGAGCGACTTCATCAAGGCCCCGTTCAGAGTCGAAACGATCGACGCGGGCAGCTTTGCAGGCCCGAACACGCCATACCACTGGGTAAACTCATAGCCCGGGACACCACCTTCGCTCATGGTCGGGGTATTGGGAAAGACGTGCGAGCGCTGAGGGCCCGTCGTGGCGAGTACACGAAGCCGCTCCCGGGGTGCTGCATTACGCTGAGCCACCGTCGGACTCACGAATGCGATTTCCACCATTCCGGCAATGAGTTCGCTTTCGAAGATCGCAGTTCCCCGATACGGCACGTGGGTCAATTGCACTTTGCCGATCGCCTTGAAAAGCTCGCCCGCAAAATGCGAGATACCGCCGATACCGCCCGAGGCGTAGTTCAAGACCCCCGGTCGCGCGCTGGCGAAAGCGACCAATTCACGCGGCGTTTTCACGGGAAGCGACGGATGAACGACCATGAAGAACGGTATGCGGGTGAATACCCCGACGGGCGCGAAGTCGCGCACTGTGTCGTATGGCAACGGCGTGCCCCAGGCTTGGCTGATCGTCATCGGCCCGGAACTGCCCCAAAGAAGGCTGTAGCCGTCCGGCGCCGCCTTGGCTGCAGCCGCTGTGGCCGTGATGCCACCCGCCCCTGCCTGATTGATGACCACGACCTGCTGCCCGAGTAGCTCCGACATCTGGCGTGCGGCGACCCGCGCGAAGGTGTCCGTCGCCGCGCCGGGCGGGAATGTTACGACGAGTGAAACGGGTTTCGTAGGATAGGACTGAGCGTGGACGAGTGTCACCCCGCTCAGCAGAGAGAACGCCAACACCGCCACTGGGGCGATCATGCGGCGACCAGTCCTTCCTTCGCCATGGCTTGAGCACGCGTCAGGAAAGGCGTCTTCTCGCCGAACAGCGTTTCGTGCGGCCGCGACAACGTACGCCCCTGCGGCACCTGCAACCAAACCCGAATCATCAGGCGTTTGCGTGCCGGCTCCTCGTAGTCCTCGAATTGGGTTCGCGAATGCAGTACGATGAAATTGTTCACGTACTGGATGTCGCCGGGTTCCATCATCATGTCGAACCGCAACTCGTCGCTGTTCGAGTATTTCTCCATTGCGTCGAGCGCGCGAAGTTCCAAGTCAGTCAGGGCGGGACCGCCCATCTTGGCCGCCGTCTGTATCGTCCGGCGAATGTAGCGACCGTTGAGGTTCCCGTCGCAATAATCGAACACTGGAATGCGGTATGAACTCACCTGGTTCACGCCCCCACCGTTTTCGCCCCGAAGGCTGTAGTAAAACCCGGTAAACAGGGTCTCCAGCAAGTCCGGTTCGTTCGCAAGAATCTCGTTGAAGATGGCCGAAGAGCTCACTACACTGGTCAAGCCGCCCAACTTCGCCTGCCTCACGCACAACAACGCGGCAACATCTCCAGTGTCGCTGTGAAAGGGCAAAGTCGCGTTCGTGACATAGCCGCGCATGATTTCGCCATTGCGCACTTCACCCCATTTGACACCCGTGTCTTCCACTCGCCCGATGAGGTCTCCCTTGCTGTTTTGTGGGATCACGATGCCCAGATGCGTGGAAATGCCCCAGTAGAAAAGTTCCAGATCCTCGGGATCGTAACGGTCGACGGGTACGCCGCGCACGATTGCCATGCCGCGCCCGTGCTCGAGCTGACGCCATACCTGCGCGATCTTTGCCGCGAAACTCGGCAGAGGAAAGTGCCGGCTGCGGATCGCAGTCGTTGGAAGGCCTTCCTTCTTTGCCTGGGCGATCGCGCGCTCCAACTCACCGATATCGGCAGCCGTGAGCGTATAGATCCAGGACTGATCGGCATGCACGTCCGCTGCACGCCATGCGCCCGGCCCTGAAATTGGCTCACGATGTACGTAAAGCTGGCTCATATCGGATCTCCCGGTTATCTGCATCGATGTTACGCACGCTCGTTTCCACGGTAAATTGATTTAACGTCATTTCCCTTATTCGGATAGCGAATATGAAGCTCCGTGGTCTCGAATGCCTTTGCGAGATTGTCGCCTGTGGATTCAATCTATCGTCCGCAGCGCGCCAGCTGGCGGCGAGCCAGCCGACGATCACGCGTCAGATTCAGATGCTCGAGCATGAGCTTGGCAGTCTCCTCCTGCAACGAAGCGGGCGCAAGGTCGTCGGCCTCACGGCATACGGCGCCGGCGTCCACGAGCACGCGCTTCGCATGCTCAAGGAGGCCAACGCGCTCAGGCAGCTGTCGGAGGATGCTTCTGCACAGCGTGCAGGCCGACTGGCGATCGCGACCACGCACTTCCATTCCAAGCATACGCTGCTTGAGCCTGTGGTAGCTTTGCGCAAGACCTACCCCGAGGTGATGGTAGCCTTGGTCGCCGGAGACACGACATCGATCGCGGATATGGTAGCCCTGGGCCAGGTGGATATGGGTGTCTCGGTAGAATCGATAGAGCGGCGTTCCGAACTCGTGCACTACCCTTGCGTCGAAATGCGGCACGTCCTGCTCACGCCCAAGGCGCATCCGCTGGCAAAGGCTCGGCGTGTTACACCGAGCCAGATGCTGAGCTTCCCCCTAATCGTGTACGGGCAGCGCTACGGGGCCACTCGCCGCGTGCTCCAGATCTTCGCTGATCGTGGCCTCCAACCCCACATCGCGATGACCACGGCGGATGTGGAGGTCATAAAGACGTATGTCGCGCACGGTGTGGGCATCGCGATCATTCCCGAGCGCGCCTACGATGCACGTCGTGACTCCGGACTCGCCGCACGCGCCGTCGATCATCTCATACCGCCGGTGACGGCCACACTGAGCCTTCGGCGAGGCGCGTTGCTCAGGCCGTACGCACGAGAGTTCGTGCGACGGCTCGCCCCCGCAATCACGGAGGAAGATCTCGCGCAGCATGCCGCCTGACTGGTTCTCGGGCGACGCATGCGCGACAATCGCCGCTTCGAGTGACGAAGGAGGCTGTGCCATGAGCACCCTAGCCCCGCCCCCCCGAACAAACGCAGAAATAGCCCTAACCGATCGACTCGCGGATTTCGTCACCCGATTGGAGTTCGATCAGGTACCCGAGGCAGCCCGCGCGGTCGCCCGCGATTGCATGATGGACGTCATCGGTTCTGCGCTCGTGGGGGTGCCTGAATCCGCGAGCCGCAGCGTTTTCGGTCTCATGCGCGACGAGGGATCCGCCCCGGTTGCCACGGTCTTCGGTGCTGGCTTCCAGACCTCGGCCGCTGCTGCCGCCTTGGCAAACGGCACGAGTGGCCACGCGCTCGATTTCGATGACGTATCGCCCCCGATGCGGGGACATCCCAGCGTCGTATGCGCGCCTCCCGCCCTGGCGCTCGCCGAATCGCTCGGCCGCACTGGTGCCGAAACACTACTCGCCTACATCGCAGGGATGGAGGTGACGGTCTGCCTGGCCTACGCGGTAGGTCGCACTCACTACGACACCGGGTGGCACTCGACGGGTACGCTCGGGGCGATCGGGGCGGCGGCGGCTGCAGCTAAGGTACTGAGGCTGGACGCCGGGCAAACGCGAACCGCTCTTGCGATTGCAGCTTCGATGTCCTCCGGACTGCGCTGCAATTTTGGGACGATGACCAAGCCGCTGCATGCCGGCCATGCGGCGCGCAATGGCGTGACGGCCGCTCAACTCGCCGCCCGAGGATTCACTGCCAATGCAGCCGCGCTCGAAGCGCCACTGGGCTTTATCGATCTCTATACCGATTCGCCCGACTTGGACACCGCGGTTTCTCGGCTGGGTCGCGAATGGTTTCTCCTCAGCCCAGGGATCAATCTGAAGCGTCACCCATGCTGCTACGGGGCACATCACGCGATCGATGCCATGCTGGCGCTTCGCGAGCGACATGACATACGCGCGCCGCAAGTCGAAGCGATCGACGTTCTGGTCGCACCACAAGGCCTCGCCGCGGTCATCCACGACCGACCGACGACCGGCCTGGAAGCTAAGTTCTCCATTCCCTACACGATGGCTGCCGCCGTCGTGGATGGAGCGGTCTCGCTTGCGGCATTCACCGATGCGCAGGTGCTGCGACCAGAGCTCCAATCCCTGCTCAGGCGCGTGCATTGCCGGGAAGCCGAAGGGCGCCCCTCTTCGGTCGAGATGCCGCGATATGCCGAAGTCACGGTGAGCCTTCGCGATGGGAGCAAGGTCCGAGAACGAGTGACTCATCCGCGAGGCTCCGCGGCGGCGCCAATGACCCCCGCAGAGCTTCAGACAAAGTTCCGAGACTGTGCCAGCGTATGCCTCGATAGCGCAGCCACCGAACGCGCGATCGAACTGCTGCAATCGATCGAGCGGCAGGCCAGCCTCCGTGACCTCATGTTCGCCTTGCAGGGGCCTTGTCGAACAGCCTAGACCGAGTTTCTATTCCGACTTCAAGCCTGCCGCCTCGATAATGCGCCGCAGTCGCACGGTATCGGTCTTGACGAAAGCTTCCAGTTGCGCTGGCGTGCTGCTTCGAGGATCCGCCCCGATGGCGATCAGACGATCCCTCACCTCGGGTTGGTCGAGTATTCGGGCGACATGATTCTGGATCACGTCGACGATCGCTTTGGGCGTGCGCGCCGGTACGAACATCGAATACCACAACACGTACTCGAAGCCCGGCACCCCGGCCTCGGCGATCGTGGGCACGTCCGGCGCCGCCAGTGTGCGCGTTGCGCTACTTACCCCGAGCGCCCTGAGCTTCCCAGATTTGACATGGGGCAATAGAGGCGGGATCGGATTGAAGGTCATCTGCACTTGACCACCCAACACATCCACCATGGCTGGGCCCGCACCTTTGTAGGGCACATGCACGATGCTGGTGCGGGTCATCGACTTGAATAGCTCCATGACCAGATGGCTGGGTGATCCTGCGCCTGCTGTGGCGTAGTTGAGTTTGCCGGGCGAGGCCTGGGCGAGCGAGATCAGTTGCTTGACCGACGCCGCCTGCACCGAAGCGTTGACGACCAGCATGTTCGCATTGGTGGTGAGCAGGGTAACCGGCGCGAAGTCGCGCACGGGATCGTAGGGCAGATTCTTTCTCAGCAGGGGATTGATGACCAGCCCGCTCGAGGTGCCGAACAACCATGTGTAACCGTCAGGTGCGGCGCGTGCAGCAAGCTCCGTACCTATGACACCGCCGCCGCCACCCCGATTATCGACGACCACCTGCGCACCCCATGCGTCGGTCAGCTTTTGTGCGACGAGGCGAGCCACGATGTCGGTGCCGCCGCCTGGTGCAAACGTGACGATGAAGCGCACCGGGCGCTCAGGATAGGACTGCGCGAACGCATGAGCCGGAAGCTGCGTTGCCGTTAGTGCGGCGAGCAGACTCGCGAGCTTCATGATGCGGGAAAGACGGCACTCGATGACTACATCAGGCCAGGTGCTCGACCTGCCTTGGCGCTGGACACAGGCGAGGTGAACCATCCTGCCCAGCCGATTTTTACGCGCGTCGAAGCTTCGCGAGTCTGGGCTATCGTCGAACTGGTGCGCATGGCAACTTGCGGAAACCGTCATCGAGCACTCCTTGCGCTTGTATAGCGGCACATATCGATCTTATACGACGCTTGGGTAGATTAGTTCGGCTTGCGAATTGGAGTCTCGGAAAACGAAGCTATTCGTGACAACGCGCTGGCCCATCCAATCATCCACCTCTCGACGAGCCGGACATCAGCACCTCGCTTATCCGGCTACCTTCGCGCCTTGAGGATCAACCCGCGAGGAGTTTCAGAATCGGCTCGACAGAGGGAGCCTCATCGAGAGACTGTAGACGCGAGAACAGCGTCGGCGCATCCAGTGTCAATCCGGACGCCCGGTGGCAATCCATGAATTTATCGATCATCTGTTCGGGGGTGAACCAGCGTGCGGGCTTCCCAGGGGCCAGGTGCACTGTCTGCTCGAAGCGCCGTCCGTCCACGGTCTCGATGGCTACAACGGCGGCAAACTCCTTGTCGTCGCGCACGCGGTCATCGACTTCCATGGTGGTCTTGCTGATGAGGTCCTTCACCTCGTCGCGCAGCACAGCCTGATCGGTGAACGTGGACAAGCGCACGTTGCCATCGATCAGCGCGGCGGAAACACAGTAATACATGCTGAACTTTCCTTCCAAGCCGGTCCTCGGTTGTCGATAGATGAGCGGCTCCTGAGAGATTTCGCAAGCGCCGACGCGGACCCGCGCGATCTCGCGTACAGGATCGATCAGTCGACGCCTGAGGATGAGCGCGGCTTCGATGGCGGGATGCGTGGCGGCGCAGGATGGGAACAGCTTCAGCGCGACGCCGAAATCGGTGACGATCTCGAGTGTCTCGCCCCACGTACCAAGTTCCGCTTCTCTGATGCCGCCGGTCGCATTGAAAACGCGTGCGAACCCCACCCGATGCGAGAGTGCCTCGGTCGAAGCCGTGAATCCCTCGCGAGCGAGCAATGCGGCCAGCACACCATTTCTCGCCGCATACCCTGCGTGTAGCGGCTTGGTCATGGTCCCGAAATTGACCCGCAGGCCGCTCGACGCGGAGGCCGCAATACCCACCGCCATGCGCATCTGCCCCGCTGACAGCCGCAACAATCGACCGACCGCGACCGCCGAGGCAATCGAGCCGAAGGTCGATGTCGCATGCCAACCGTTCTTGTAGTGCTGCAGATTCAATGCGCGTCCGAGGCGTCCCAACACCTCCAGTCCGACGACATAGGCGGTCACGAACTCGCTTCCGCTGGGCTTGGCTTCGCTCGCTGCCGCTAGCAGCGCGGGTACGAGCACCGTCGATGGGTGGGCGTACGCCGGGTGACTGCCGTCGTCGTAGTCAAGCGCGTGCCCGAGTGAGCCATGGTAAAGCGCAGCGTCGTGTAGCGATGACGTTCGCTTGGTGCCGATCAGGGCTGCACCCCCCGTCTCACCCGGCCCACCCACTACTGCCAGAAGCGGCTTGGCGAGCGCGGTGTTGAATCCTGCCAGGATGCAGGCCACACAATCGGTAATCGCATCTACGGCCAGTTTACGGCCCTGCGGTGGCACGTCCTCGTGCTTGAGCGAGAGCGCGAATTCATCGAGCGTTGCGTAAGTCACGAAGGTCTCCTTGAATAGACAAGCCCTATGATCATCGACGTGATGGCCCGATGTCTATTCATCTGTCGCTCTTTGAAGGGGCGCGCGCTGAGAATAGCGATGCAGTGATTCAGCAAGGGAATTGCCACGCATGGCTACAATCACTGCTTGGTGGAAGCGCCTCTCGGCAATCCCCGCGGGCGGGTGCCACGAAGCGTTATCGTCGTCCACATGATGGGCCTGCGAGAAGACTTCTGGTTTTCGAATGCTCTTGGACCATAATTTGCTTTACGTGCTATCGCATGCTTGAACCCCGCATTGGCCTGCGCTATACATCGACACCAGTGAGAAGCTCGGTCCACCGTTGGGACGACTTTTCGAGCGGGAACGACACTTCTGATCAAGACAGGCATTTCGTGCGAGGTACTTTCCGAATCGCGATCTGTCGGGTTTCCACGATGATTGGAAGTGATTTGTCATGCATCACTTCGACAAAAGGCGCCACCATGTTCGGATTTCGTCTTGCTGCCCCTACCTTGATTGCCGGGCTGCTCGTCGCAGTTCCTCATCAAAGCCACTCCCAACAGGACTATCCGAACCGAGCCGTGCGTATCGTTGTGCCCTACCCTCCTGGGGGCTCTGTGGATTTTCTTGCTCGCCTCATGAGCCCGAAACTTTCTGAAGCCCTCGGACGCCAGTTCGTCGTCGAGAACCGCCCGGGCGGCAACACGATCATCGGCACCGAATTGGTCGCAAGAGCTGCTCCCGACGGATACACGCTTCTGTTGGGTGCGACAGGACAGATCACGATCCCTCACCTCTATCGAAAGATCCCCTATGACGCGATCAACGATTTCGCACCGATTGCCGGTCTCGCACGCAGCGAATTTTTGCTTCTGACGCACCGCTCGTTGCCGGTCACCTCCGTTCGCGAGCTGATCGCATTGGCCAAGAGAAGGCCGGGGGAGCTCAACTACGCCACGTCGAGCACCGGAGGCCCGACCCACCTGAGCGCCGTCCAGTTCGAGATTGTCGCCAAGATAAAGATGCAGCAGATTCCCTACAAGGGAGGTGGACCGGCGATGGCAGATCTGCTCGGCGGCCAAGTCCAACTCATCTTCTCCAATCCGGCTAGTTCAATCGCATTCGTGACGGCCGGACGCGTGAAAGCACTTGCCGTCACCGGCGACAAGCGCCTGGAAACATTGCCCAATGTTCCCACCTTCAAGGAAAGCGGTGTCCCAGGTGTGACCACCATCAACTGGTATGCACTCTACGCGCCCGCAGCCACGCCTCGACCGATCATCGAGATGCTTTCGAGGTCCACGCAGAAGATCACGGCCATGGCCGACATCAAGGCAGCGCTCGTAAAGCAGGGGCTCGACAGCTTCGACGCGAGTCCCGAAGAGCTGGACCGGGTTCGACGGGCTGATTTCGTCACGCTCGGCCAACTCATCAAGGCGGCCGACGTCAAGCTCCAGGATTGAAGGCGCTCGACCTACGAGGGTCGTGAACGCGACACCCCAAGTCTGCCGCCGCTGCAAGTCGCCACGGCGGAACGTGGCGTGAGATGGCGACGAAGCCGGCGCCGTCGAAGATATCCGTCGGGCTGGTCGTGCAGCCAGGAAGCGAGCCGGAACAACTGCGCAATGCGAATGCGCACTGCACGATGCGGCCGCAAACCGCCGCTGCGAAATCCGCCCCTACGATGGCGTGACCCAAAGAAGTACTAGGCGGCCTCGAGTCCCCTTGGCCTCTAGGCGACGGTGCGCCTCGGCGGCTTGCTCCGCCGGGAGAGTCGCTGCAACGCGTAAGGTCACGGTGCCGTCCTCCACCTGCCGACGTAGCCCATCCAGCAGATCGGCTCGATGGTTGTAGTCACGCACCAAAGTCTTGTGAAAGGTGATCCCGCGCTCGTTGCCGCTCCAACCACGCACGGATGCGAACGCACCGCCGTCTCGTACAGCACCGACAGCGAATCCGCTCTGGAACGATCCGTCGGCAAGTCCGTCGACTCCCGAGGGGACGATCTTGCGGATCTGCGCAGCAATGTCGTCTCCGCGTGGAACGACGATGTCGGCGCCCAGCGAACGGACGAGTGCGGCGTCAGCACTCGAAGCATCGGCAATGACCGTCAACCCCTCTGCCTTGGCAAGCTGGACGACATAGCCCCCGTAACAACCCGCCGCTCCCGTGACAGCGAGCGTCTGGCCGGGGCGCAACCCAAGTTGATCGAGCGATTGGCGGGCAGTCAGCGCGTTCATCGGCAAGGTCGCCGCTTCGATCGAGGTCACGTTGGCAGGCGCACGCACCACGGCGTCGGCAGGCAGAACGATGCTTTCGCGATAACCGCCGTGGCTGCCGATATTGACCACCATGGCCATGACCGAGTCGCCGATTGCCAGTTCGGTTTCAGTGCCCGGCCCGATCTCGTCGATGACACCCGCCACGTCCATTCCGGGAATGTACGGCGGCGGTACGTTGCGTAAAGCCTCGGCGCGAGCACCTTTTCGCAAGTAGGTGTCGGTGGGGTTGACAGTCGAAGCTTGGACGCGAACGCGGACCTCGCCGGTTGCAGCATGCGTCTGCGGCAACTCGACAACCCGCAAGACATCGGGACCTCCGAACTCCAGCAATCCTACACCTCGCATGACGATGCGCCTCTCTGTTGTGGTTGGACCATTGCTCCCATCACGACGGACTCGTGGTCGCACGGTTCGTTTGTGTCTGCGCTTGCGCCAGATCCACCTCGGAGACTCGAGTAAGCCGCTCTGAAGCGAACAGTATCGTGCGTCATGACTGGCTACGCTCAATGCACCAATGCGCTGGCTTGCTTCGTATCATCGCACAGCCCGGGTTTCGACCGGAGTCATGCACGACCATGACGATCGCCCGAAAGGTTGCGAGACGGTTGAAAACTGACTTTCGCTCCTTCAGGGATCACCGGTCCTTTCACGAACCAGCACAAGAACCGGCATAATCCAGCCCGTCGGGTTCGCCGACAGTGCGAGTAGACTCGACGAGATGCATCTCTGGATCCTTCGCGCCGCGGCTTGAGGTCGAAAGGATCGAATCCGGATAGCACCTAGGCCGTTGCGCATTGCGGCGTCTATAGACAAGGCGTCCTCGCCATCGGCTCCCGCATCGGTCCTGCGTACGAGGCGAAATCGTGGGCATAGCGACGGTACTGCCTTGTCGGCATCAGAGACACCCCGTACTCAGCATCGAAGCAGCATCTACGAGAAACTTGCATTGAATACAAAACCGGCACCCACCTCTGCATCCGTTCTCTCACGCTTGGCGCAACTCTTCGAGACCTTGCCCGCCGAACTGCGCAAGGCGGCTCGCTATGTCAGCGACAATCCCAGCGATGTCGCCTTTCGATCGATGAGGTCGGCTGCTGGCGCAGCGCGGGTGAGCCCGGCTACGATGGTTCGGCTCACTCGGGCGCTGGGTCTGACGCGCTACGAGGAACTGCGAGCAGTCTTTCAGGCGGAACTCGATCGACGCCCGCCTTCGTTCCTTGCCCGCGCCCGCGAGTTGAGAGCGCAGTCGAAGTCCAAGTGGACGAACGCAGTGCACCATGCGATCGACGCGGAACTGGCAAGCGTGCACGAGTGCGTCAATCATCTTTCCGACGAGGCTTTGGAACAGATCGCGAGCCTCTTCGTCAAGGCACGCCGGATCTACGTGATCGGGTTCCGCGGCATGTATCCCGCAGCCTTCACATTTCACTACGCCAGCAGCATGTTCTCCGAGCGCGTCGTGCTCGTCGATGGAGCCGGCGGAACGCATATCGATGCGTTGCGCGCGATCGGTACGGGCGACGTCGCTCTGGTCTTTACTTGTCGCCCCTACCCCCGAGCCGTCGCGACCCTGTTGAAATTTTCCAAGGACCGCGGGGCCAAACTCGTATGCGTCACCGACGGCCCCTTCTCGCCGGCCGCCCGCTGCGCAGACGTCCTGCTCACGGTGCATCCGACCACCTCCAGCCTGCCCTCCTCCTCCAGCGCCAATGTGCTGGTATCCCGAGTCCTTGCGTCGCTCTTCCTGGCTGCGAGCGGACGCACTTCGGTGGAGGCGATACGCAATACCGACGAGCACATCGCGGCATTCAAGATCTACCGGGACGATTGACGATACCCTGCCTGCTCGAACGCCTGCGATCAACCGCCGCAGGTGATGCACGCCGCTTCGGCGAGCACAGTGACTCGACTCATCAGCTTGGTTCCGGCTGGTCCACACTGTATCAACCGCAGACGCCGACAAGCCGCCCGCTACGGCGATCCGTGCACCATAGTGGCTCGTGACCTGCCCGAAGTAGGTGCGCAACGTTCGTTTCATTGCATTGACATTATGAAACGTCTGTTCTAGCCTAGCTCGTACTTGGCCTTGCCAGGTCCAATCGGCCGGTCGCTCGCTCTGGGGCGCTTGCCGACTGCTCAGCTACAGGACGGGAAACACTTGACCATTCTGGTTCCGTTGCGCCCATCCCGTTCCGCGGGTCCCTGTGCATCCCTCGGGTACCGCAGCTTTTTTCGTGGCAAGACATTTCTTCCGAGCCAGAGCGGGGCCGAGAGCCCTGCCTCTAGCACAATTCATTGGAGACATCATGGCGACTGATCGATTCGGCAATGCGATCGACCCGATAGTGAACTACGCGAGAGGCCCCATTCTCAAGGGCACCGACGAAGAAGTGACCCGCATGATCAAAGCGAGGCATATGGTCGGTGAGCGGGTTCGCGAAAAGGGCAAGGAGAGCATCTACGACCTGTCCGGCATGAATCGCGGCGGCGGCATCACCGCTGAGGAAACCGAGCACCTGACCAGTCATGTGCCCTACTTTGCGCGCTTCGAGGGCAAGACCGAACCGCTCGCCCTCAAGCATATGGGTGCCAATCCCGACGCGCACCGTGCTCTCATCGTCAACCGGGTGTCGGCCGCCAATTTCATCGCATTGACGACCATCCTCAGCCCTGGCGACAAGGTCTACGGGTTCGCGCCGGCGGGCGGATGTCTCCACCCCTCCACGGTCCGACCAATCTCGATGGCGGGCGCAGAACTGACAGCATTCACCTCGATCGACGCCCTCGAGAAGCACTGGAAGGAAGCCGGGCCGCCGCGCGTACTTCTCATTACACCGATCAGCGCATCGAAGCATCATATCCCGCTTACAGAGGTTCAGCGCGCCCTCGCCCTGCCCCGAGGCCCGAATACGCTGGCGTACATGGACGATGCCCACATGGCGTCACGTGTGGGTTACTGGCGCGAGCCCCGCACCTTCGCGGTGGGGGCGATCGATCTTGGCGTGTGTTCAGCGGACAAGCATGTCGCGGGACCGCGCGCGGGCGTGTTCGTGGGTCGGCCCGACCTCGTCACCGCAATCGGCTCGCGCGTGTATGAACTCGGGCTGGAAGCGCAAGCCGGCCAGTACGTGGGCGTGGCCAATGCGCTGCGCAATTTCGATCCAGAGGTCATACGGCAAGCCGGTGTACTGGCGGAGCAACTCGTCTCGGTGCTCCAGACGCAGTACGGAAAGCGCGCCTATCTGGGCGGGCCCGGCGTTTCGATCTCCGGCGACGACGTGCTCGATATCGCGCGCGAGCAGGTCGGCGGCACCGGCAAGCCGGCCCTCGCGCCGGTGGAGGCAGCAGGTCTCGTCTCCATGGAAATGCTCGCCGCCGACGGCATACTCACCATCGGTGCGGTTTCGATGCCCGGCAGCGCGCCTGTCGTGCGTCTGATGATGTATCCCGATGGCCATAAGCTCGGCGTAGAGCGTATCGCTGCGTCACTCGAACACGGCATTGCTCAGCTGGGCAAGGTTCTCAACGACGTAGACGTCGCGCGGGAGAAGCTTCTCGGCTAGTCGCTCCAACGAGCTGCCGAGCAGGCCATGCGGATACCTGACGGGGGGCTCTTTCCCGAGGATACGCCGCATGGCCGTTCCACCCGTGCACCCGCACTGGGTAATCGAGGCATGGTTGCCTCGGGGCATCGTTACGTGACACATGCAAAGCTCGACGCATTGATCTAGGCGCGACGGCTTCGATGCCATCGTCGCCGTGCCTCCCTTCGATGTGGTCGAGCGTGATGTCTCGGGGATGGACGGCCCAGAGACCGACTCATTCCCGACGCATTTCCGGGGCGCACCGGCGCTCTGAACGCCGCCCGCAGAGCGGTGCAGGAAGATTCACCCATCGCCTTTCCCCTGCGATACCTCGCCTCCATCTGATCGTTTCTCGGATCGATGCCTTTTCGGCGACGCCGGAATACACGACTGAATTCTTTGCCGCCGATGAATACGAAGACGTCGCGGACGATTCAGCGAGCCTAGGCAACGAACGCGGATGCGGCATTGTGGTGCCCTCGACATACCTCGTGCGCCATTACGTTGCACCGTGGTGCGACTTCGCCCCTCGTCGGCTCTCCAGCGTATGGCATTTCACAAGCGTGACGAACGCATGCCGTGCCAATCATCTGCAATGCGCACAGCATTTGCTTAAGTGAGGACTGCAGTTCCACTGGAGTTGCCGATCCCGGGCGGGCCGGTATTCCTTGGGAATGATGCATTCGCGACCAGCAAGAGCAAGCTCAGACGACGACATCCACCCTTTGAACGGCTGCACCACTCGGAGAACTATTTCATGACCGCGCTTTCCCCCCTACTCGCAGCGCTCGCATGCCTCGCCGTCGCAAGCAACGTCAGTGCACAAGCGTATCCCACCAAACCGGTTCGGCTGATCGTTGCGTTTCCCGCAGGCGGAGGATCCGACGTCATGGGCCGCATCCTCGCGCAGGCGCTATCGCAGCGCATCGGTCACAATGTCATCGTCGACAATCGCGCAGGTGCCGGAGGCTCCATCGGCACCGAGGCTGCCGTGCGTGCTGCGCCCGATGGGTATACGCTTCAGCTCGCTTCGACCTCGGAAGTCTCCATCAATCGCAGCCTGTACACAAAGCTCAGCTACGACCCGCTCAAGGATTTGGCTCCGATCGGTGCAGTTGCGTCCACGCCCATGGTCCTCGTCGTTCATCCTTCGATGCCGGTCAAGGATGTGAACGCGCTCGTGGCGATCGCAAAATCACGTCCCGGTCAGGTCATGTTCGGGTCGGCGGGTACGGGTTCGACGACTCATCTTACCGGAGAGCTGTTCAAGGCTGCCGCCAGCATCCAGATCCTGCATGTGCCCTACAAGGGTGCGCCGCCCGCACTCGCTGATTTGGTCGGCGGACAGACCCAGCTCATGTTCTCGACCTTGCCTGCCGTCATGCCTCTGATCACGGCACAAAGACTTCGTCCGCTCGCGCTCACCTCGCCGCGCCGCGCACCCTCTCTCGCGACAGTTCCGACGATGATGGAATCGGGCTTCGCCGACTTCGAGGTCGAGTACTGGTACGGATTGTTCGCACCCCGGCAGGCGTCAACGGCCATCATCTCGACGATGAACAAGCACCTACAGGAAGTGCTCGGCTCTGCGGAGACGATTGGCAACATTCGCCGCCAAGGCGCAGAGCCGATGACGCTTGCACTCGACACCTTCGTACGCTTCCTCACGGAGGATGCGGAGCGCTGGCGCAAGGCTGTCAAGGTCTCGGGTGCGACTGCGAACTGAACGAAGAGCACTCCCTTGGCACCAGGCAATACCGCAGCATCCGCTGGGCGGCGATTTGTGCAGTTTTTCTGAGCCAGTTTCTGACGAGTGTGCCTGCGCTGGCACTACTGCGGCTTCGAGCCACCAAGCAGCGCCGCGAAATCGCGAATATCGGTCTCGCGCTCGATGTTCTGAGTGTATTCGACGATCCGACCGGCCAGGCCCTCGTCGATCGCCGGCACGGCCTGCTGCATGAACTTTCGCTCCACGTCTTCCCACGTCATTGGATTGCGTGGATCACCCTTGGGATAGCGCACCTCGCGGCGGAATGTGCCGCGTCGGGTGGTCACTTCCACCGCCGCGGGACGTGCACCTTGCTTGAAGAGAGCGGTCAACTCGGGCGTCGCCTCGAGCGTGCAAAGCCCGGACAGTCGCGCTACATCCGGATCATTGAGCCATCGATCGCTGAATTGCTCGGACGTGCATTCTCCGGCGACCAACCCCACCGCGGTGCAGTAGTAGAAGCTGTGATCCGCAGTCTCCTTGTTCTTCGGAAGATGCTTGCTGATGTCCCAACTCGGCTTCGTGACAGCTTCCTCGTGAGCGAGGATGCGTATGGCTTCGACTTCCTTCGGAACGATCCCATGGGCATTCCGGAGCTCTATGGCCGCTTGAACCATGGCTGGCGTCATGCCTTCGACGGGATACGGCTTGAGGCCTACCTTCAATATCCTAAAGTCATTCGGCAGGGGCACCAGCGGCTCGACGTCGACACCTCCGGCAACCGCATGCGCGAAGCCGTATTGACCCTCCAGCAGAGTGCTGGCACCGGTGAAACCTTGCCTCGCCAGCAGCGCATAAAGGATGGCCTGGCTCGATACGATCGGTGCGGAAAGTGCCTTGTCCATGGGTATATCGCCGTGCCGGATCTCCGCAAATGTGTTGGAGCGTGCTCCGGCGAGCGCCATCGCATGGCCGATCTGCGTCGCGCTCAACCCCAGCAAGCGTCCGGCACCCGCGGCCGCTGCGTAAGAGCAGGCTGCCGTATGGTGCCATCCGCGATGCCAGAGATTCCTCGGGACGGGCAGATCCGAGAATCTCATTTGTACCTCGTAGGCGACGATCATGGCCAGCAAGAAGTCCAATCCCGAGCGTCCGCTCCATTCGGCCGCTGCAAGCAAGGTCGCAATCGTATCGCTGGGGTGTGCCGTCCACGCTGGTCCGAAATAGACGTCGTTGTAATCCTGGTAGCGGATGGCAACCCCGTTGGCGAGTGCAGCGGACTGAACGTTCGCCCGGAACCCCATGCCGAGCACAGTGGCCTGCTCCTTGCCTCCGAGCTCGCAGATGCTGTGTCGGACCATGCGCGCAGGGTCGCTCTGCATTCCGCCATAACCGCACGCAAGACTGTCCAGGAGAATCCTTTTGGCATAATCGAACACCGGCGCCTGCACATCCACCGCTTGAAGACCTGCCGCATAGTGGCCAATCCGTTCGACGACCGTGCTCATGATTGCGTTCTCCCGGATGAAGGTGATGCGACCTCCCCCTCCGCTGCCAAGCGGATCACCGCATCGACCGCATAAACGCCTCGCCCGAGCGATCCCACCAGTACCGGATTCATCTCGATCTCCGAGATAGCATTCTGGTGGTCCGCGATAAGCCAAGAGACCCGTGACACGAGTTCGCACAACGCAGGGATGTCGGCAGGCGGCGCACCGCGATATCCCTCGAGCAACCGAGCACTGCGCAGACTCAGCAGAAGGTCACGCGCTTCGTCCACTCCGAACGGCGCATAGCGCCGCGCGACGTCTCGGTAAATCTCCGCTTGGGTTCCGCCCATCCCCAGGACCACGATCGGCCCGAACGCAGGATTGACAAGGGCTCCGAGGAGCATTTCGACCCCTTGCGGCATTTCCTCCAGAAGGAAGCCCGTGAGCTGTGCCTGGGGAGCACGACTGGACACCTCTGCATGCATCTGGCGCAGGGTCCGTGACAGTGCCGCTTGCTCGATGCGGAGTTGAACACCACCGACTTCCGTCTTGTGGGCTATGTCGGCTGAAACGATTTTGACAGCGATGGGAAACTGAAGCTCGATCCGAGCAGGCAGCTCGCCCTGGATCGGCACGAACAAGCGGCGCGGTGTGCGAATGCCATAGCCCTCGAGAAACTGCTTGGCCCGTACCTCGTCGAATCGGATCCGCGCATCCAGGGGTTGCTGCGGCACGTTGCGCACAGGCGCGGTTGCTGTCCGCAAGCGTCGCTCGCGCTCGGAGAATTGGCATAGCATTGCGGCGGCTGTCACCGCCCGCGATGGCGCTTCATAGCACGCGATGCCGGCCTCATCCAGAGACGAAGCCCAAGCATGTGCATCCTTGGGCGTGCCACTCAAGCTGATCAGCACGGGCTTCGACAAAGCGGGTGCTGACGCCACTAAGTTCGCTGCCCAGATCTGAGCGTCACGACCGGGATACGATCTCAGGATCACGAGATCCACGTTCGGATCCGACACCACTAGTTCGGTCGCTTGCGAGAACTTCGGCTCGGTCTGAGCCAGCGCCGCAGTGAGATCCACGGGATTGGCGAGCGACGCAAACGACGGCACGAGTTGAGCCAGTTCGTTCTTTGTTGCTGGCGTAAGCTCGGCGAGTTCGAGCCCGGATTCTTCGCAACGATCCGAGATGAGCACACCTGCACCGCCTGAGGTGGTCACAACCGCGACTCGTCTGCCGGCCGTGCGGCGAGAAAATCGAAACACTTTGGCAGCGTCGATCAGGTCGTAGACTTCGCGCAACTCGATGAAACCGCCTTCACGAAACGCATCGCGGTAGTAGTCATAGTCTTCAGTCAGATTGGCTGTGTGCGAGACGGCCGCCTTTCTGCCGCTTTCGGTGTTGCCCACCTTCCAAACCGCGATAGGTTTGCCGACCTCGAGAGCCCGCTTCCCAAGAGCTCGCAAGCGACGCCCATCCTTCAGACCCTCCAGATACACGGCTACCAGCCGGATCGGATCCTGCTCGAGGAAGTACTCGATGAAGTCGAGCGCTGTGAGATCGGTCTCGTTCCCCGTGGAGACCATGCAATCCATCCCGATGCCCTGTTCCTGGCAAAAAGCCGCAATCGAGTAGGAGAAGCCGCCGCTTTGAGAAATCATCGCCACTGGACCGCCTCGCCAATGCGGATTGCGAAACCCCGCACCGAAACCAGCGAACATGCGTCGCCCTAGATTGAGAATGCCGACGCAGTTCGGCCCCACGACGCGCACGCCCGAGGTACGAATGGCTGCCTCGAGAGAGGCTTGTAGGTCGGCTCCCGCTTCCCCGATCTCGCTGAATCCCGCGCTAAAAACGATGGCGAAACGGATACCCGCCCTGCCACATGCTTCGATAACTGCCGGTACGTCGGCCGAAGGCACGGCGACGAGGGCAAGGTCGCACAGGCGCGGGAGATCCTGCACGCTCGGATAACACCGCATGCCGTTGATCTCGGCGTATCGCGGATTAATAGGAAACACTTCGCCGTCGAAGCCGTAGTCCTTGAGCGCGATCAGCGCATGTCCTCCCGGGCGCCGTGGCTCGGGCGAGGCACCAATCACAGCGATTGCGCGTGGTGAAAACAGCCGGTCCAGCATGCGGGCGCCTCCCAAAGTCGGTCAAGACCCGACTCGAGGTCGAGCGAAGATGTGGTCTGTCGTGATTCTGGCATAGGCGCAGCATCTGCGGGTCAACTCGAAAATCGTCGCAAGGAGCCCTGTCAGACACGTAGATCCACCGCACCGCTCTAATCTGGCCTACCGCGAGTAGATTGCTCAGACGTGCGATCCCTGGATCTCTCTCAAGCAGAGCGGATGGCACCGACCGCATCATGCGCCTTTGCCCATCCGCTCCACAGCAATGCGCCGCTAATGGCGGCCCCGTCACACAACGAACGATAAGCGCCCGACTAGTCCACCTTGACGCCGGCTGTCCGAATGAGCTTGGTCCACTTGTCCAACTCGCTCGCCAAAAGCTTCCCGAACTCGTCCGGCGTGCTGACGCTAATTTCTATGCCCTCTGCTGACAAGCGCTTGCGCAAATCATCGGACGGCAGATGCTTCACGATTTCCTGATTGAGACGCTGGATCACCTCGCGAGGCGTGCCAGCCGGCGCCACCACCGAATAAAACTGCTGCATCGAGAATCCTGGCAGTCCAGTCTCGCTCACCGTTGGGATGTCAGGCGCGAGAGAAGACCGCTTCAGGCTCGACTGCCCCAACGCCCGAAGCCGCCCTGATCTAACCAGCGAAAGTGTGGCCTGGTAGTTGCCGAACATGATGTCGATCTCGCCCTGGGCCAACGAGAGCATCGCGGGGACGCTGCCCTTGAAGGGGACGTGAATGAGTTCGGTCTTCGTCATGGCCTCCAGCAAGACCATCCCCAGATGCGCAGCGCTGCCCGGCCCAGTGGATCCGTAAGTCAAAGTGCCCTTCTTCGTCCTTGCCAGTCCGATGACATCCTTGACCGAACGGGCGGGTACGGATGGATGGCACGCAAGAATGTAGGCGGTGGTCGCTGTGAGGGAAATCGGCGCAAAGTCCTTGATCGGGTCGTAGTTGAGCTTGGTGTACAAGGCGGGGCCGGTAATCAATGCGCTGTTGCTACCTTGCAAGATCGTGTATCCGTCCTTGGGTGCGCGCGCTACCAGCTCGGCAGCTATGCGCCCTCCGCCGCCGGCTCGATTGTCGACGATGATCTGCTGCCCCAGCGCAGGCCCTACCTTTTCGGCGATCGCGCGCGCAATGGTGTCCGTTCCCCCACCGGGAGCATTGGGCACGATCAGTCGGATAGGTTTTACCGGGTAGCCGTATGCAGTCGATGCCGTCAACGCCACGGCCGCACACAGCGTCATAACCGAAGAGCGGACCATCCTTGAACGCTTCATGAGTCAATTCTCCTTTGTGTCGTAACCATCGTGCTTCGTTGCCTCGAATCGAGAAAGCCTCTGACGATAATCCATAAAACATATGACCCGTTCCATTCGTTCAGCGCATCGGTGCCGCCTATACGATGCCCTACCCGATACGCTGAGCAACGGCACGTGTAGGCTGAGCTAGCGCACGAGCCCTAGGGATCTCCCCAGTATTCCGCGATGGTCCTTCAGCGCGCCCAGACACGCATACGGTGAACGCGACATCTTGGTATGCAGCGTGAGCTCGTATTCGCGGTGCACGCCGATGCCCGCATGCACCAAAGCAGGTCGATCGCATACATTGCGTCTTAGATGAATCGGCACGAAGACGTTTATCGAATCGTAAGCAAGTCATCTATATATCGCTGGATTGATCGCGTGGCTACCGCTCACGATGCCAATCGTGTATCCATCGGCTGGAGCTTTCGCAACGAGCTCGGTATCTATGGTCCCACCGGCGCCTGCCCGATTGTCAATCACCGCCGAGCCGCCGAGCCGCCGAGGCTGTCGGCTACCCTGCGCATCACGATGCGGGCACCGATGTCCGTGCCGCCGCCCGCAGGAAACGGAACGACGCCACGAATCGGCCGCGAGGGGTAGGTTTGTGCCAAAGTCTGGTGCGCTGACTGCAGCGCACGCCAGCGCAAGGCTGCTTGAGCCACCCACCGTCTAGCGGCCCATGCTCCGCACCACCGCACGCGCAAAATCGCTGGTCGAGAGATTTCCTCCCAAGTCCGAAGTCGTCGCGCCGGACTCGATCGTTTGACGCACGGCCTGCTCGATCAGTTCGGCCGCATCACGGTAGGCCGCGCGGCCCGTGCGCTGGTAGAACCAACGCATGAGCAGCGCCGTGGAAAGAATCAATGCCGAGGGATTCGCGACGCCTTTGCCGGAGATGTCGGGTGCAGTGCCATGCACCGCCTGCGCCATGGCGTGATCGTGGCCGGCATTCAGCGAAGGCGCAAGGCCTACACCGCCTGCGAGTCCTGAAGCTTGATCGGAAAGTATATCGCCGAAAAGATTCGTGGTTGCCACGAATCGATAGTCGCGCGCGGCACGCGGGAACGAAGAACTGAACGTATCGATGCGCACCAGATCGATCTTGATCTTCTTGTACTGCGACTGCAGGCGTTCGAACGCACCGATGAAGATGCCGTCGGTCTGCGGCAGAACCGTGCGCTTGTGCACGACACAGATACGGTCGAGGCCGCTAGCCTTGGCGAATTCGAAAGCAAAGCGCGCGAAACGATCGCAGGCTTCACCTGTGATTACTCGAAGCGCAAGACCCACGTCGTCGCGTGGCTTGAACTCGCCGTATCCCCAGGCCAAGTTTCGATCCGGATAAAACCCCTCGGTGTTCTCGCGCAACACCGTGATGTTCACGTCGGGGACCAGGGGATCGAGTTGCGGCCATGCTTCAACCGGTCTCACATTGGCGAAGAGCTTGTAGTGTCGGCGCAGAAATCCGTTGGGATGGCCTCGCATCGGGTCGTCCTTCGGATACTCGCCAGCAAAGGTGGGGCCGACGATCCAGCCTTCGTGCGCTTCGAGTACCGCACGGGTGGAATCGGGCAGCGTGCACTTCGTCTTCTCATAGGCCTTCCAGCCGATCGGGGCACGCTTCGCCTTGACGGTGAGCCCGGTGCGCTTGCCTGCGGCTGTTAGAACGGTCAGGGTAGCCGCAGTGATCTCGGGACCGATGCCATCGCCATCGAGAACTGCCAAACGGATTTCCTTGTTTGTTGCCATGTTGATGCTCGCCTTTCTCTCTCTTCTTGGTTGCGATGTCCGCTTCGCGAACGACCTTCGACCACTTAGTGATCTCCCTGCGTAGGTAGGCAGCGGGTGCATCGGGCGTAGAGGTCTTCAGATCTGTGCTCAGACTCTCAATACGCCTCTTCCACTCGATGTTGCCCAGAATGACGACGACCTCGGAATAGAGTCGCCGCCCGATTGAGCGCGGCACGCCGGTCGGCGCGACCATCCCGATCCATGTAACGGCATCGAATCCGGGCAAGCCCGATTCGGCCATCGTGGGGATCTCCGGTGCAGCGTCCGAGCGCTCCACGTCCGTTACGCTGCGCGCGCGAAGCTCGCCTGCACACACGAGGGGTAGCGACGCTGCCATGCTAACGAAGTACAGATGCCCTTGACCGGCAACGACGTCGATGAGTGCCGGACCTCCTCCCTTGTAGGGCACCTGCACGAGTTTCACCCCCGCGCAAAACCGCAGTAGTGCGGCAGAAAGATGCGTCGTGCTGCCAGCGCCGGCCCATGCATAGGTAAGCTGACCTGGCAGCGAATTGGTGAGCGCAACGAGTTCGCTCACGCTGCGGGCGGCACCAGACGGATGGACGACCAATCCGCTCGGAAACGATGCGAGGAGCAAGATGGCCCTAAGATCGCGTGCCGGATCGTAAGGTAGCTTCGCGTACACGCTCACGTTGATGGTCATCGGTGCGACATTCGTCATCAGCAAGGTGAGCTGCTCGGTGCGGCGCGTGCGACGATCCCCGCGCCAACGTTGCCGCCGGCACCGGAGCGGTTGACGACGTCCATCGGCTGACTTAGGCGCATCAACAGCCTCTGCGAGACGCTGCGCACGACGATGTCACCCCCGCCGCCTGCGGCAAATGGGGCGACGAAACGCACAGGGCGTGCGGGATAAGTCCGGGCGAGAGCTACATCGGAGCCGACGGAGGCCAGGATGGTAAGTACGCCGGCTTTCAGCATCTGACGGTGCTAGGCCAGCTTGGAAGACGCCATGCATCCGTGCGGACTCGCATACGCCGTGAGCTTGCCGTTCATCGCTACTGATTCTCCTCTTACGCAGAGCTTCGTTGCCGGACCGAACACGCCCGCCTCCGCGCCAGTGGTATCCATATTGTGGTCGAGCGGATGTCGATGCAGATAATCCTAATGTACCATGGTGGCTAATCCAGCATAGCAGGTGACAATGATGAGCTTGACGATCAATTTTGCCCAAGGACCGATTGGGGCTGAAATTCTCGGCGCCGATCTCAGTCGAGCAGTCGACGCCCAGACGCTCGCGTCTATACGAGGCGCGCTTGATGAGCGCGGGGTCATCGTACTGCGCACGCAGAACCTCCAACCTGTGCATATCGCACGGTTTGCCGAGCATTTTGGACGACCGCTCGTACATGCACACAACAAGTTCGCATTGCCAAATGCGCCCGCAGTATCGGTCATATCGAACATCGTCGACGAACAAGGGCGCAACGTCGGCGTCCCCGATGCGGGCCTCGTGTGGCATACCGATGGCTCCTACCTCGTCCACCCGGACATGTACGCGTTTCTCTACGGTATCGAGATTCCGATGCAGGACGGCGAGCCGCTCGGCACGACCTACTATTCGAGCGCCACGGCTGCGTACGACGCGCTACCGGAGATATTGCGTAAACGCCTGGATGGTCTGCGTGCGGTTCACAGCTTTGCCTACCATGCGGCCAATCGGGCGGCGCGCGGCGGTACGAAAATCGAGATCACCGAGGAGCTTCGTCGCAAGCATCCGGACGTGAGCCAGCCGGTCGTGCGCGTACATCCGCGCACGGGACGAAAAGCGCTATATGTGACGGAGGGCCACACCACGCACATCCTAGGCATGGACCGTGCCGAGAGCGACGCACTGCTCAAGCAGCTCTTCGCGCACCTGTGCGAGCCGCGCTTCGTCTATGGGCATCGCTGGCAAGTCGGGGATCTCCTTGTGTGGGACAACGCGTCGACCCAACACCGGGCGACGTGCGATTACGCGCTACCTCAACGCCGGCTCATGCATCGTACGGCGACTGCTGGGGAAGATGCGGTAGGCATGGCGCTCGCGTAGCGACCCAGTGAAATCGCTATCGGCCCGTAGTGCAGTCTTGCCCTCGTGATATCGCGAATGTCTTATTGGTCTTTCTCGGGATCGCTCGAAGCATCATCCGATGTCGACCGAGAGCATCCGATTTTTCGACCGTCCTAATCCGGGATGGTGAACGGCGGTTGCCTTTCCACCACTTAGCGACGCAGGCCCCACGACTGCTTCGTCCACTGCGCCCCAACAATCCTGCGAAAAAGAGATGCTGCCGCGAGAGAGGATTGGATCTCGATCGAAAGAGCCACGCTGCGATGCATTGCTTAAGCACAGTGAAACCGCCAAGCCTCACGCTCCCGGACGTCGCAAGAGGCGTGACCTCCCCTCAATCGCCCAACTTCAGACCGCTCGTCTTGAGAAAATTCTCCCACGCTTGGTATTCACGCAAATACGCCTTCATCAGCGCCTCCAGGGTTTGACGCTCACCGGCATCGATCCCGCTGGGTGCGAGCTTTGCCCGAACATCTGGCGCATGGACGGCATCGTAGAATTCCCGGTTGAGCACTTGGCTGATGCTTGTCGGTGTGCCTGCGGGCACGTAAACGAAATACGCGTTTGTGACCTCGTAACCAGCGACGCCCGACTCGGCCACCGTGGGAATATCCGGAAACGCAGCTGAGCGCTTGGCGCCAGAAATTGCAATCGCTTTCAGTTTCGCACTCTTCAAGTGCGTGGCTGCACTGACTCCGCTAGCAAAAAGCAGCTGTATTCGCCCGCCGAGAAGGTCCGGTACGGCGAGCGCGTTTCCCTTGTAGGGAACATGGGTCATTTCGATACCAGCGCGCCCCGCAAGCAGCGCGGTGCCCAGATGATTCACCGATCCCAATCCGGACGAACCATAGATCACTGCACCGGGCTTGCTCTTGGCGTGCGCAATGAGTTCTCCCAAGCTGTTTGCAGGCAGTGACGGATGCGCCAGGAGAATATAAGGTTGCGACGAAAGCTGTGCGATTGGCGCAAGTGCCTTGCGTATGTCGAAGTCGACACGCTTCAGGACGCCGTTCAGAACGAGGAGGTTCCCGGCGCTCATGACCGTGTAACCATCTGGCGATGCATGAACGGTGGCATTCAAAGCCGGGATGCCATTGGCACCGCCCCGGTTGTCGACGACAACGGACTGCCCAAAGCGCTCGGCGAGTTTGGGCGAAAGCAAACGCACCAGCGCATCGTTCGCCGACCCCGCAGTGGAAGAGACGATCAGGCGCAGCGGCTTGTTGGGATAGGTGCCTGCCGCGTGCTGCGCGTTTGCTGCACCGATTGCAAGGCTCGGAACAATCAGAAGAGCCACAATGAACCTTGAGGAATAGCGTGCTGCATCCACGCTGCGCACGTCGTCACCTGGTCGCTTCATCGCTGCCTCCTCCGAGGTCATCGAGCCACTGTCTTAGTGTCCCTTCAGCCACTTTATCGCCGCTATGGATGCGGGTCAATCAAACCCACCCGTAGTATTTCAATTTCGCGGACCGGTCCCGCAGCGACATCGTGGCAATCAACCAACATTGCGTTGAGCCGTCGCTGAACCCGCAATTGTCGCTCCAGCAACGATGCTGCAGCTCGCCACCGACGGCAGCCAGCCTGCCAAATGACGAAAGCAACTGCGCACCAATCACGAACGTATTGACTCGAAGACTGAACAGCAGGCGAAGGATCTCGGGTTGCAGTTCTGATCCGCTGGCAGGCCGAGCCCAGCGTTGAGCCCATCCGACGCCCTCACTCTTTGGGTCTCGATCTTGCTTTCGCCCTCCTTCGGCTCCATTCGGGCTCATGACGAAAGGGTATGAGGATGCGACTTGGGATATCGATGATTCTGGTGGCCATCGCGTACTCTGCCCTCCCGGCGTGGGCGCAGGGCGCCAAGCCGCCGAACTATCCGCTGCGGCCAATCCGCATCCTGGTACCTTTCACGCCCGGCGGTGGCGTTGACACGATCGCCAGAATTGGCGCGCAGACCCTCAACGAGCGATGGGGACAGAGCGCCGTCGTGGACAACCGACCCGGCGGCGGCACGCTGATCGGCATGGACATCGTCGCCGCTGCGCAGCCCGACGGCTACACCCTACTGAACGGCACCAACTCGATGATCCTGCTGGGTGCGACTCGGAGGACAAAATACGACGTCCGCAAGGCGTTCGATCCCATAGTCCTGACGACCACCCAGTGGTTCGTGCTGGCCGTGCATCCGGGACTGCCGGTGAAGAGCGTCCGGGAACTCGTCGCGTACTCGAAAGCGAAGCCCGATGCACTGAGCTTCGGGTCCTCCGGGGTCGGCACGATCAACCATCTCAGCATGGAGTGGTTCAAGGCGGCCACGGGTGCTTCGATGGTGCACGTGCCCTACAAGGGCGCCGGTCCGGCCTTGATGGAACTCTCGGCCGGACAGATCCAGCTGATGTTCACGAGTACGGTATCGGCCGCGCCGCATATGAAGTCGGGCCGCCTGCGTGCGCTCGCGATCACGAGCCCGAAGCGCCATCACGCCTTGCCCGATCTGGCCACCGTTGCCGAGTCGGGCGTGCCCGGATTCCGGCAGTCGAACAACTATGGCCTCTTCGCGCCGGCCGGGACGCCAAGAGCTATCGTGGAGGCGATCAACCAGGTAGTAACCGCCGGTTTGCGCACACCGGAGGCCATCAAGCGGCTGGCGGCCGAAGGCACGGAGCCGGCCGAGCCCATGACACCCGAGGCTTTCCGCCGTATGGTCGCGGAGGACTACGCCCAAATCGAACTTCTGCTGAAGAAGATCAACTTGAAGCCGCAGATCTAAGCGCTACCGCAGATAGAGATCGTGCTTGCACGGCGGCGTCGTGCGCGGGCCGCCCGGGACGGGCTCAGGCCAGACGGCGCGAAAGCTGACCCCTGAAAACAATGCGTGGATGCAGTCCCGCGCCTTATCGGCGCGTTCGATGCGTTCCTCCCCAGGGGGTGGCGCAGGTCCCCATTCATGCAGCAATCAACGTCCAAAGCGGCGTGGGGATCTTTCTCGGTCCTGGTGAGTCGCGTATGCTCTGCACAACAAGCAATGCGGCGGACACACGACGCCCGTCCTGCGTCAAGGCGCAGGAGCAGGAGCAGGAGCAGGAGGAGAATGCGACATGAATACGAACGCAAGGGAGTTGGGATTTATCGGCTTGGGCAAGATGGGCGGCGCCATGGCGCACCGACTGCTGGAGACAGGCCATCGCCTGACCGTGTACGACGTCGATCCGACGGCGCTGGCCCGCATGGTTGCCGCGGGCGGGACGGCGGCGGCCTCGCCCGCCGACGTGGCGGCCCGCGCGCCAGTGGTGTTCACGTGCCTGCCATCCCCGCACATCGTTCAAGAGGTCCTGCTCGGCGAGCAAGGCTTGTGCCGCGGTGAAGCGCTCGAGTTGGTGGTCGAATGCTCGACGACCAGCCCTGAGATTGCCCTGGCACTGTCCGAAGACCTCGGACGCCACGACGTGAGCATGCTCGACTCGCCGATCTCCGGCGGCGTCAAGCGGGGGCGCGAAGGCAATCTCGCCGTCATCGCCTCCGGACCGCGTGCGGACTTCGAGCGCGTGGTTCCCGTCTACAACTCGCTCGGAAAGCCCTTCCACCTCGGCGAGCGGCCGGGCATGGCGCAGATGGCAAAGCTCATCAACAATCTGCTCTCGAACGTCGCTACCGCGGCCACCTACGAGGCATTCGTTCTAGGGGCCAAGGCGGGGTTGGACGCCGATGCGCTGCTCGACGTCATCAATGCAGGCACCGGCTTCAACAACTGCACGCTCAACAAGATGCCGCGCTCAGTGTTGCCACGCACGTTCGACTACGGTTCCAACATGGAGATCACCTACAAGGACATTACCCAGTGCATGAAGGAGGCCGAGAAGCTCGGCGTCACCATGTTGATCGGCAATATGACGAGCCAGTTGTGGAGCCATGGCTACCATCAGGGCGGTGCGAAGAAGGACTCTTCGACCTTGATCAATCATTTCGAGGCGTGGGCGGGTGTGAAGGTCGTCGGCCGTGCAGCTGCAGGCAAGAAGGAGCCCTAGGATGCGGCGCCTGACAGTTCGTCTCGACCTAGCTACGACAGGGTTCCTTGCGGTGCCTTGCGCCGCTTCAACTGACTAGCTCTCCCGCCCCGTGCGCGGGATTGTTCTGCTCGCGTCCAGCGGCGGCACCGACGCAAAGTGAACCCGAACGCGACATAACAAGAAGCGAAGGAGGAGCATGATGATTTCGAACAAGGCAGAGCACAGCGCAGCAGCGATCGCAATGGGTTTGGCGTTCTTCGTCACTACGACGGAGACCCTAGCGCAGTCCTACCCGGTGAAGCCCGTGCGGTTGGTCGTTGCATTCGCGGCCGGAGGTCCAGGCGATACCGCCGGCAGGCTGGTGGCGCCGAAGCTTTCCGAACTATGGGGTCAGCAGGTGTTGGTCGACAACCGCGGCGGCGCCAACAGCATCGTCGGCAGCGAGATCGTCGCGCGCTCCGCGCCGGACGGCTACACCCTCCTGATCGTGTCTGCCGGTTTCGCGATCAACGTGAGCATGTACGCGAAGCTGCCCTACGACACGCTCAAAGACTTCACGCCCATCACGCCCATCACGGCCGGTCCAAGCGTCCTCGTCGCGCACCCGTCGGTGCCGGCCCGCAACCTGAAGGAACTGATCGCGCTGGCAAAGGCCAAGGCGGGACAAATGGTTTACGCATCCTCCGGCACGGGTGCGCCCGGCAGCCACCTCGGCATGGAATTGCTCAAGACGATGGCTGGCATCGATGTCGTCCACGTACCGTACAAAAGCATGGCACCCGGGCTCACCGACCTGCTCGGCGGACAGGTGCACATGGCGATCCCAACCATCAACGTCACGCTGCCCCACGTGCGCGCGGGACGCCTGCGCGCCATGGGCATCACCGCGCTCACCCGGTCACCGGCTGCACCTGATATCCCCACCATCGCCGAGCAAGGCCTGCCCGGCTACGAGGCAAACAACTTCTACGGCATCTTCGGCACCGGCGGGCTGAGCCCGGATATCGCCAACAGAATCGCCGCCGATGTCGCCAAGGTCGTGAACGCACCAGACATGCAGGCGCGTGTGGCAGCGCTGGGGATGGAGCCGCGTGCATCGACGCCGTCGGAATTTCAGGCCTACGTGCATTCCGAAATCGCCAAGTGGGCCAAGGTCGTCAAAGCATCGGGTGCTCGGCGCGATTAGCCCGGATGCTTCGTGAACAGGACGGCAAAACGTGGAAGCGCTCGCATTTGAATAGCGGAATCCGTATTCACACGGCCCGTGTAGTTTGAACAGGCCCGTTGCAGTACTGGTGCCCTGCGCATGAGCAGAAAGCGGCCGATACTGGTCGCGGCATGCCTGCGCACTTGCGCCCCCGTCCTCGCCCCCTCAATGTCTCCTTGGAGGTAGCAGAGAGCGGTTTTTCCCGTTCGGAAAGAACATTCGTCAACCGAATGCATCCCTGGTGCACGATAGAATTCGAATCGCAGCGCACCTTCGTCGACTCGTCCATGACCGGGGCCTCCGCCGGAGTGCAAAGAACGCAACAGAAGCCTGCCACCCAAACCCGTGCCGCATTCTCGCTTGAGGCGGACGATGACCACGCAGCGCACGATGCTCGAACTTCGGCCGCACGCGAGCGTTCGACAAGGCATGCAGTTCGTGCTTCGGCCGACCCTCGGGATTGAGCCATGCCTCCAGGTTTGCTGGGTCAATCGGCACCACGCACCGATCGTGGCCAGCAGCCGCGACCACGGCAGCCGGCTCATCCGTAATCGCGGCAAACGAATAGAGGTCTGGTGTTGATTTCCGCCCAATATTGACCCAGGGCCCACCTCTCCCGGCAATCAACAAACAGATCCTGTAAGATGATATGGGCATGGCGTCGATGCTCGTGCATCGGCGTCTTGGACAGCGGCAGGATATCCTTGCCCAGGATGCGCACTTCGCCCGACGTGGGCTCGACGAGACGGATCACTTCCCGCGCGCCACCGTCGACTTCCCGCAGCCGCTCTCGCCCACCAGGCCGAGCGTCTCTCCCGTCGCGACGGAGAAACTTACGCCGTCGACCGCATACACATGTCCGGCGACAGCGCGCAACAGCCCCTTGCGAATCGGGAAGTGCTTCTTCAGATCGCGAACATCGAGCACAGGCACTTGCGCCCGTGGGCCCGGCAGGGCAATCCCACCCTCAGGCATGTCGACCTCCCTCCACCTTGTCCGAATGCCAGCACGCCGCCATGTGACCGGGGCGCTTTGGTTTCGTACGGCGGATACTCGTTGCGGCAAACGTCGCTCGCATAGGCGCAGCGCGGCGCGAACATGCAGCCTTGGGGAAGGTTGACGAGCGCCGGCACGATGCCCGGTATTTCCCGCAGGCGCCCGGCCGCGCCTTCCTTGCCGGATATCGACGCCAGATGCGGCACGACCGCCAACAGGCCCTGCGTATAGGGATCCTGCGGATTCTCGAAGATCTCCTCGACGCTCGCCTCCTCCATTGCGCATTCCGGCCATGGCGGACAGTGAATCCGATGATGACGGACAGCGTCGGAGCGAATTGACGCAATTGCTCGGATTATCGCTCAGGGTGTCCGCCATGGGGGTTGAGGCACGGGTCTTTTCGAAGTGATTCCTTGGATCGCAACTCGATGCGGTGGGCGTTGTGGATGAACCGATCGAGGATGGCGTCGGCAACGCGGTCGGCGCCCAGATAGGCGTGCCAGTCGCCCGCGGGTAGCTGGGAGGTGATGAGGGTGGCACCGGTACCGTAGCGCTCCTCGAGCGCTTCGAGCAGGTCCTGCTTTTCGATGTCGGTGAGGGTAGCGAGGCCGAAGTCATCGATGACCAGCAACGAGAGCTTGCTCAGGCGCTTGAGCAGGCGTTCGTAGGTGCCTTGTGCGCGCGCCTGGACGAACTGAGTCAGCAGCGTCGGCAGACGCAGGTACTGCACGCTGAAGCCGTTGCGGCAGGCGTGATGGCCGAAGGCTTGGGCGAGGTAGCTCTTGCCCACGCCGCTGGGGCCGGTGAGGATGACGCACTGGTGGGCTTTGATCCAGCGGTGTGCTGCGCCAATTCGAGCACTTGGGTTTTACGCAGGTCGCGCGGGGTGCGGTAATCGATGTCTTCGAGGGCGGCGGCACGCTCCTTGAACTTGGCGACCTTGAGTCGGGAAACGAGCTTGCGGTTCTCGCGATAGAGCCACTCGTCGTCGACGAGCAGAGAGAAGAATTCCTCCCGGGTGAGGCTCTGATGGTCGATGCGTTCGAGGCGCGTCTTGAGCGCAAGGGCCATGCCGTAGAGCTTCATGGCGATGAGTTTCTCGTGGGTTTGTTCGAGCAGCATGAATCGTGTGTCCTGTGGTTGTTGAGTTGTGTTCGATCGGGCACTGCTGTCGTGTTATGCGATAGGTACTGCCTCCTTTGCGATGTCGGATGATGGTGGTTCGATCGAATCCACCGCGCATAGTCAGTGGTAGTAGCCGCTGCCTCGAACGTTGGCAGCACCGAGCGACCCCGCCATGTCTTCGGCATGGCGGGGTCGCTGCGTTTCAACGCGAAGAGGCGCAGCCTCCATGCGCTGATCGAGCATGGTCTTGACGGTCTTGTAGCTCGGGGAGCCGATCTCGATGGCCTTGCCGCTGGCCAGTTCCAGACGCGGCTTGCTGTGCTTGTTGGACATGCGCAGGATCCCCAGAGCGGAACGGTAGCCTTGCTCCGGATGCGGCTTCGATCGGATGACGTGCTCGATCAATGCACCGGTATGCGGGCCGATCGAGGTGCCCCATTCGATCAACCGCGACGGCGTCCAATCCAGGTGCGCGCGGTGCGAGGCGGGTCGGTGTTCGAGCACCGTGCTGTGGGCGTACTTCGCATAGCTTCGGGAGTGTCTCGCCACGCGCTTGTCCTTGAGGAAGAGCTCGATCGTGCTCGAGGTGGCGCGGCACCACAGTGCTTCACCGATCAGGGTGTATGGGGTGCTGTAGTAGTGGTCATCGGACTCGATGTGGTAGTCGATGTTGACCTTCACCTGCTTCCAGTGCGCGTACTCGTACCGCGTTGCAGGTAAGGGCTTCAATGCCGGCCGATCGAGGCGCTCGTAGAGCGAGCGGCGAGATTCTCTGACGTGGCGCTTCACCCGATCGTTGAGCTGGACCAGAAGCTCGGTAAAGGCCACGTTTAGTTCGGCCAAGCTGTAGAAGGTGCGGTGCCGACGGGCGTCGAGAATCCAGCGCTGGGCGACCAACGCCGCCGCCTCGACCTTGGCCTTGTCGCGGGGCTTGCGTGCCCGAGCCGGGATCACGCAGGTGCCGAAGAATCTCTTTGATCTTACGCATCGCAAGCCTCTGTTGGGCCACCGCTTCGCTCCCCGGGAAAAAGGGCGAAGGGTGGCGATCAGAAAGACTTGCGTCGAGGGCTCCGAGCCTCGGGGGAATTCGACAACGGCTATCGACCGAGCCGTTCCGGAATCATGGCGTACAGCATTCCGGAGCGAGCCAAAGAGTGTCCGCCTTCAAATCGCAATGCTGTCCGCCATGGACCGGAATACGCAGCCATCGGGTCGCATAGCCTGTGCGCCCATCGCCGAACCGCACACGATAATGCTGCTCAGCGCAAATGATGCTGCAATCGAGCCGGAATAGCGTCGACCCCGCCAACAGAACTTTCTCATGCCCCCTCCGAATTGTTCGAAATGCTCGGGCTAACGCACTGTAGCAACGACTCGTTCTACCGACACGCGCTTGGGTCTGCGCAACGCCATCAGCGGCCACTGCGGCACTCCGAGCGCTAGGGAGACCTCAGATGCCGCTTCGATCAGCAGCACGGCGATGTCCATCCACTTGCGCTTGCTTAAGCGTACCGTCGGCCTGGAGATCGTCAAAACGCCCTCCAACCGACTTGGTCGATTGAAAACCGGCGCCAGTGTCTGCCCTCATACGGCCAACATGTCGGTAAACGCAGGCACGGGCATGTCGAGGAGCACTGCGTGATCCAGGCACTGCTGCAGGATCCGTTCCTTCTGCTTACGCGCAAAGCGGCGGGCCACATTGCGCTCGAACTTGTCGATCAGCATAGGGATCCCCTCGGCGCGGCGCGCCGGTGCTCCAATAGGCTGCAGCACCTCGATGATCGGCGTTGACGAACCGTCCTTGAAGAATACTCGGATGGAGTTGGGATTCCACTTGCGCGCCGGATCGCGATAAACCTCTGTATAGGACTCGTTCTCAGCGAGGTGCATCAGGCTTCGCAGCTGATCGATGCGAGGGTCGGCCGCGACCTCGTCCTCGTAATCGGCGGCACTTAGGCGCCCATTGAGCATTGCAACAGCGACTGCGTACTGCAGGCAATGGTCGCGGTCGGCAGCATTTCGCAAAGGGCCGGTCTTGTCGATGATGACAAGCGTTCTATTGTGGCTGCGCAGTTCGATACGCCCGATGGCGTCGAAGCGGCCCTTGACCTCGCTATGCATTCGGATCGCGGCTTCGATTGCAGACTGCGCATGGATGACCACGGGCGCTTGAAGTTTGAACAGCACGCCAGTCATCACCTTCGAGCCGAACGGCAGCGTGTTTCGGAAAGCCTCTCCGCCGAAGAACACCTTGTTGAAACCCCACTTGGGATGGGTCAAGACCTGCGGGTACCCCGCCTCACCAGCAACGGCCATATGGGCGAAACGCACTGCCTGTGAAGATGCCTCGGCCGCCGCCCATCCCTTGCGAGGTCCGGTGTTGGAACCGTAGCGGTGCAATGCCAAGCTCGGTTCGAAGAGCGCCAACGATACCGCATTGGCGATCTCATCCCGCTTTGCGCCGAGCATCCCGGCTACCGTCGCCGTCGCCGCGATCTTGAGAAAGAGCACGTGATCCAACCCGTGGTTGCTGAGGGCGTTTTCCATCCCCAACACCCCCTGGATCTCGTGCGCCTTGACCATCGCCTCGAGCACTTCGCGCATGGTGAAGGATTGACGACCGTCAGATCTGTTTGCGCGACTGAGACTGTCGGCTACGGCAAGTATGGGCCCGAGATCGTCCGAGGGGTGGCAAGTTTGCGCGGCAGTCCAGGTGTCGTTGAAGTCGAGCCAACGGACCAGGCAGCCAATGTTGAACGCGGCAGTTGCTGGATCGAGCTGAAACGACGTACCGGGGACGCGCGCCCCGTTCGGGGAACCTGCACCTCCTGGGGGGGGGCCGAGGAGTTTTGTACATTCCGGATAGTCCAGCGCTTCGAAGGCGCATGCAAGGCTATCGAGCAGGCAGTAGCGTGCGGTCTGTATGGCTTCTTCGCTCTCGATGCGAGCCTGAGCGACGTAGTCGGCGATGTTGGTCAACACATCATCGTAGGGGAGAGATTCGCTCATCGTCCGTCCGCCTGCTTACCCTCGAATCCGGGTTGCTTCACGATCTTCTCCCATTTGGGAATCATCGCGTAACGGATCTTGTCGAACTCCCCCGGCGTGCTCGCGAGCGTATCCATGTCCTCGCTGCGAGTTTGCTTCAGTACCTCGGGACGTTGCATGACTGCCTTCAGGTCGCTTGCCAACCGACTCGTAACCACAGCAGGCGTGCCGACGGGAGCCATCACGCCATACCACGAGACGAACTCGTACCCTGGGACACCTGCTTCGTCGATGGTCGGTAAATCGGGCAGTAGCGGCGAGCGGTTCAGACTGGTCACGGCTATAGGTCGGAGCCGGTTGGTTCGGATATGGGCAAGCACCGGAACCAACGGGCTAAACATCATCTCGACGCGGTTTGCCAGGAGATCGATGACGGCTTGGCCACCACCTTTGTATGCTACGTGGGTCAAATCGACCTTAGCGGCGGCTTTGAAGAGCTCCGCGCCCAGATGCGATCCAGTGCCCGACCCCGACGAAGCGAAATTCAGCGCGCCGGGCTTTGCACGCGCGAGCGAGATGATGTCCTTCACTGTTGTGGCAGGGTTGCTGGGAGGTACGACGAGGATCGACCGATAAACCACCAACAGCGAAACGCCCGCGAAGTCCTTCACTGGATCGTACGGCAACCCCGACTTCAATAACCCCTGGATGGGGTGGCTGCTAGACGCAATAAGAATCGTATAGCCGTCAGCAGGTGCCTTTGCCGTCATCCCAGCGGCAACGTTTCCTCCAGCGCCGGGCCGATTGTCGATGACTACAGGGACACCGAGGCGTTCTGACAATCCTGGCCCCACCAGCCGCGCCATGGAGTCGTTGCCGCCCCCGGGCGGGAACCCGACAAGGAACCGGATGGGCTTGGTCGGATACTTCGCTTCAACGCGTTCCGCGGCATGGCCAGAAAGCGCAAGACCGGCGTATACCAAAGCGACAAGTGCATGCACGTAGCGCACGATTCTCTTTCCTTTCAAGGACGAGGTGGATTAGCTGCCAGTTGAGAAAACGACCTGATCGCCTTGAATCTCGAATTGGGTCTTGAAGCGTGCAGACATCTTTCTGATCTCCGCGAGCGCCTCCGTCTCTTGATCAGGAGCGCGTATGACGACCTCAGTGTCGTCGTTCTGACGCACGAAGGAGAAACCCATCTGCTTGACCTGGTTCCCCTCGTACGTAACGCGCGCAAGCAATCCCACCCAGCCGCGCAGATAGCGCTTGTTGCTCTTGATGAAGCAGAAACTTCCTAGGCCGTAGTAGATGGGCTTGCCTTTGTAGATCTCGATTCCAAGCGGATAGTGCTCGGCATGCGCCATCACCACGTCGGCACCGGCGTCGATCGCTGCGTGCGCGATTTCCACCTGGAAGTCCAATATATCGCCCTTGTGTCCCATATGATGCGAAGAGACCACGATGTCGCATTGGGACTTCAGGGAGGCGATGTCCTGCTTGAAGTTCGCCAGATAGCCGGGATCGCACCAAGTCAGAATGACGGGTGGCGTACCCGGTCGATTGGGTGGCAAGGTGCCGTCCTTGTAGTACACCGGCTGATACGCCGTGTACGCCTTGATGACGGCTACGCCCGCTCGAGCCTCCAGTGCTTCATGGTTGTTCGGCCAGTACTGAGAGGTACGCTGAAGAAAGCCCACGCGCTTGCCATTGCGTGTGATGACGGCTGGCGCACGAGCCGTCGCCTGATTGATGCCCGTGCCGACATGGGGGATCCCCAGTTGGTCCAGGTGCTGATTCGAGGCGACTATCTGTTCGGGTCCGTAGTTCTGGTTGTTTGCATTGCCAACGCAGTGAAATCCCCCGAGCTGTAGCGCACGACCGCTCGAAGGTGAAGCATAGAAGCCCTCGTAACCGGATACTTCATCGGCCATCATCTTTCGCGGCACCGGCGGTTCGTACAGACAACACTCAAGGTTGCAGAACACGACATCGGCGTGCTCGAAGGTCTTCGAGACACTTCGGAACGGTACGGCCGGATCTTCGACGCCCATGAGATTGACGTCACCCGTCAACATTACAGTGGTTTTCATATCTGCCTCCTCCCAATTGTTCTCGGCCAAGTGCGGCGTAGCGCGATCGAAGCGCACTAGCATTCCCGGTCGAATCGACTTTTAAATGTCAGTTCTGCTCGGCGTGCGCGAATGTGCCAACGATCACGATCATCCGGCTTCGCTCTGAGCGCATTGGTCACATCCCAGTCTGCATGATTCATCCATCTGCATCACACAACAGCATTGCCCACTCGTCCATTGACGAAGCTAGCCGCAAGCGATTCTTTGTGTGGTGCATGCCGAAGCAGCTTGGCCACTCATGCCTTTCCGTCCAATTCGTCGAAGACTTGCTGGGCGACCCTGAAGCTATCGAGCGCTGCAGGGATGCCGCAGTAGACGGCAGCTTGCATAAACACCTCACGAATATCTTCGCGGGTCACACCGATGTTCTCTGCTGCGCGGAGATAGATTTTCACCTCCTCGGTTCGCCCGGCGGCCGTCAGCATCCCGAGGTTGATCAATGCGCGCGTCCGATGATCCAACCCAGGCCGACTCCAGAGCGTCCCCCATACGTACTCTGCGATCAGCTCCTGAAAGGGCTGGTTGAACTCCGTGGTCTTGCTCGCCGCTTCATTGACGTAGTTGTCGCCGAGTACCTTGCGACGCAGCAGTTGGCCCTTTTCGTACAGCTCACTCATCTTGCTCTCCAATCGTTATGGCGCCTCGGATAGGCGCTGAATCCATTGCCATTGATTAACAATGCTCCAGTCGGCGAGACCGGATGCGCTATTCCATCGGCCTCGAGCGACATTTGACTGCTGTGGCAATCAGTCCTTCAAGGCTTGGTCGAATACAGTAACGGTTCATGTCATCGAGCACATTGCTTGCACGCACGGTACTCAGTGGTACGCACACTTGACTGCGGCAGGACTCCACTAGCCGGACGCCCTGACAGATCCAAGCTCTGCCAGTATTCCCGCCCGCGGTTGATGTTCGATGCTCCAACAGGCGTTCATCATTTCCTCGCTCTGAGAGCGGGAGAGCACTCCCTCGGTGAGACCGTACGCCTTTGCTTCGATATCCGCATCCGACATAGGCCGCGCGGCGCTGCCGATCGCGTGGTCCACGTGATGATGCAGTTCAGTACCACTTCGAAGCATCACCCGAAGATCGGCTTCGTCCTCACGAATACTTGAATCGGGAAAGACTCGGATACGGCTACGCAGTTCGACCACGTCGACCCTGTTGACCATATCCGGCTCGTATTCGCTGAGCGTCAGACGCCTCGTGAGCAGCGACATAGCCGCTGAATGAAATACGCTGAGCTTGGCCTCTCCCGTTGTCGAGGGTGACTTTCGTCCGCACAGTTCAAGCACCAATGGATGAACACGAAGCGTCACTTGCTGAATCTCCGCAGCATCCAGATCGTGTTTCGTGGCCAAGGCAATGCATCCATCGGCAGCAGGATGCACCACGATCCCGCATGGAAAAGGCTTGTACGTGTTTTGCATGATCTCGAACGTGACGCCCAAATCTCGCGTGAGCGCGCCAAGATCCGGGTCCTCGCCGAGTACATGAGCGAATCCGCGGGGTGCTTCGATGGCCTTCTCGGAGCTCGTGTAGTCATGCCGCGCAAGGAGCCCGGCGACGAGGCCTCCCTGTGCCGCGCGCCCCATGTGGAAAGATTTCGTCATACTGCCGAACATCTCGCGCAAACCGGCAGCTTGCGTGACAGCAAGGCCGAGCGCCCAAACCGTATGCTTTTCGTCGAGTCGGAGCAGCCGTGCTACCGCTGCGGCCGCTCCGACGACCCCGGCAGTGCCCGTGATGTGCCAGCCTCGCTCGTAGTGCCATGGATAGACGACGAGGCCCAAGCGACACGCGACCTCCATGCCCAGAGAAAATGCGTGCAGAAAGTCGGACCCGGGAACCGTCATACGCTCCGCCAAGGGCAGAATAGCGGGTCCGATCACACCTCCAGGGTGAATCACGGTCTTCAGGTGGGTATCGGTAAATCCGAGGGCGTCAGCACTGATGCCATTGATCAGCGCGGCAAGAAGTGCGTCCACTCGCTCCGCTCTGCCTAGGAGCGCACACTCACGCTTACCGGAGAACTCGTCCAAGGCACTCAATGCACTCAGTACACAGGGATGCCTGCTTCCACCTATGGAACAGGCGAGCCAGTGGAGCAGCGCCCTCTTGGACTCATGACGCACCGAACTGGGCAAATCCTCCGGCCTGGAATTGACGATGTATTGGGCTAGGGCCTGCGTTGGGGATTGTTCCACGTTCGTGCTCACAGTTGGATCGCGTCGATATTCTTCGGGTCTGACTTCAACTCGCCTGCGTCAATCCTCCTGACCAACTCGGTAAGCGCCGCATGAGTCGGTGCCGGCACACCGACTTCCTGGCCCTTCTCCGCCACCAAGCCATTGGTGAAGTCGATTTCGGAACGTCGGCCGCGAGCGACATCCCTGCCGACGGACGATTGAGACGGTTCCAGTAAAGTACCCATCCAGGCGGTAAGCCCGTCTTGAACGCGCTTCAACGCGCTCGCATCGCCGCGATCAGCGTTCGTCCATTCATCGGGTTTGATGCCGAGCACGCTTCCCAACTCATAACCTTGCGCTCGGCCGACCGCGATCGCTTCGGCCGCCAACTTAAGTCCAATGCGATGGGCTTTGCCTCGTTCAATGTAAACGACTCGATTGTCGAGACCGGTCGCCCCCAGAAGGCCATGCGTGATCGTGTTCGCGGTCAACTTCGTCCAACGCTCTCCCCACAGATTCTGTGTGACATTCGCCGCGTCTACCTGGGATAGAATCTGAGCAAGCTCGGTCGCGCGCGGCGTCACTCGCCCGTGGACCTCGCCTACCCGAAAAACCGCGTGCTCCTTGCCTCCGGTTCCTCCGGGTTGCTGGTATCGCCTGATCCGGCCGGGCTCATAGCAGTTGACGCTGATCGTACTCACAATACATCCGACCGCCTTGCCCCAGCCGACGACGCTCGCAATACGGTCTTCGTTGATCCCGTTCTGCATGGACACGATGTAGCCCTGCGGGGAGAGATACTGTTGCATCATCTCTGCAGCCCACTCGGTGTCGTATGACTTGGTACAAATGACCACGATATCGACCGGCTTCTTCACGAAGCCCTGAACCTCGTACAGATGCATCGCCCTCACCCGCACGACATGCTCCCCCTGCGACCCGGACAAGTGCATGCCGTCGCGGTTGACCGCCGCGACATGCTCGGGCCAAGGGTCGACGAGCACGACGTCCTCACCAGCCCGAGCGAGATGCGCACCGACATACCCACCCACGGCGCCCGCACCAAAAAAGACTATGTGCTTTCCCATAACGATTCCTGTATTCCATTGCGGTAGAGATGCAGATTCATCGTACGAACACCCGGCCTTGGCGGATCCATCGAACGGCCCATGTACCGACCGGACCGACGGCACCGCCTGAAACGGCCGTACCACTGTCGCGACCAGGGTGCACCGAATAGTGCACCCTGACGGTGACGAGAGGTCTTCATGGGGATCGCTCGATCAGCAGTGCGTCAAGGTTCGCAAGGCCTTGGGTGATCTCCCCGCGCTCGACGCTCCTTACGAGGTCTGCGAGCGCTGCTTGCGTCGGCGCCGGGCGGCCGATGGCCGCTCCCTTCTTCGCGACATAGCCGCAGGTCCAGTCGATCTCGGTGCGCCGGCCATGCTTCAGGTCGTGACCAACGGAGCCGAAATGCGGCTCTTTCGATCGCTCCATCCACTTCAGCCAGCCCTCCTCGATCGCCTTGACTGCAACAGGTCTCCCCCGCGAAGCATCCTCCCAAAGGGCTGGGGACATTCGTAGAATGGGTTCGAGGTCGTGGCCGAGCGCCTGAGCAACTCGAATGGCTTCGCCCGCACAGCGAATGGCGAGTTCTCGCGTCTGCGGATTGTTCATGAGTGCGTGATCGCTGATCCCGGCCGCTCCCAGTATGCCGTGATGCATCGAATTGGTGACAAGCTTCGCCCAGCGCTCGCCCCACAAGTTCGTCGTCACCTTTGCGCTGTCTACGGACGCTAGGATATCCGCGATGGCCGCGGCCCTAGGCGTGATGCGACCGTGGAGTTCGCCGACCCGGAAAACGGTGTAATTCTCGCCACCTGGCGTACGTGCCCGGTGGATGCACCCGGGTTTCAACAACATGACGCTGATCGTGCTCGCGATACAGCCGAGGGTGCGCTCATCGCCCACAATTCGAGCGATTTCGCCTTCATTGATACTGTTCTGCAAGGAAACGACGCACCCGCCTTCACTCAGGTAGGGTCGAATCATTCTTGCCATCCACGCACTGTCGTACGACTTGGTACAGATGAATGCCAGGTCGACGCGATCACGCATGAACTGCTGAACCTCGTGAATGTGGAGGGCACGCGCTTTGATGGAGCGCCCTCCCGTCGGGTCTGACAGATGGATGCCCTTCGCATTGATGTGATCGACGTGATCCGCCCAGGTATCGACAAGATCGACATGGTAACCGGCGTGCGCAAGCTGTCCGCCAACGTAACCACCGACAGCCCCGGCACCGAGAACGGCGATATGCGGATTGCTGAGCTTCAACATGATGTCGACTACCTCACAATCAGCGGGAGAATATGCTCGCGCGAAGGAGAAGCTTCGCCTCGCTCGATTCGGCGCACGATGGATGTCAGCGCATCGTGGACTGGCGTAGGGACGCCCTTTGCCTGGCCCTCACTGGCGATCAGTCCGTTGATATAGTCTATTTCTGAGCGCCGACCAGAAAGAATGTCTCTTCCAAGCGACCCATGCCCGCGCCGGCCGTCGGTGGTCTGTCTATCAAGATAGGATAACAACGCGCCGTCGATCGTCTTTCTGTCAACCGCGCTCCCGTCAGCTGCCGCGAGCCACGTCTCGGAAGGAGTCGACACGACCGGCTCGACGTCATAGCCATGCGCTTGTGCGACTCGGATACCCTCTGCTGCAGCCCGCACTAGAATGCCTCGAAGTTCTGGATCGCCCAAGACCTCTTCATTGACGAGTCCCGTCGCTCCTAGTAGACCCATTTGCATTGCATTGGTCACGAGCTTCGACCAGCGCTCACCCCATAAATTGGTGGTCACCGTCGCGGTATCGACTCGGCCCAATAGCGCAGCCAGTTCACGGATGCGAGGCGTAATGCGTCCATGCAATTCGCCCAAGCCGAATACAGCGTGCTTGGAACCGCCGGGTGTACGGAATCGACTGAGATGCCCAGGGCCGAGCGTGCTTACACCGATCGTATTGAGCACGCATCCCACGGTGCGCCCGGGACCAACGGCGCTGGCGATATGCGGTTCGTTGATCGAGTTCTGCATCGACACCACATAACCGTCAGGCGCGAGATAGTCACGAATCAATCGTGCGGCCCAACGAGTGTCGAACGACTTCGTCGCGATGATGGCAATGTCCACCGGCGAGCGCGTCAAGCTCTGTACGTCGCTCACGTGGAGTGCACGGACCATTATTGAGTGATCGCCTTGTGTGCCGGTAAGGCGTACACCATGGGCCCGTATTGCCTCGATGTGCTCGACCCAAGGGTCGATGAACGTGACGTTCACGCCGCTTCGCGCGAGGTGGCCTGCTGTGTACCCGCCAACCGCGCCGCATCCAACGAATGCGATGTGGGGTGTCTTGTCTTCGCTCAAGCGCTTTCCTCCTCCAATTCGGGACCGACCTAGCAAAAACACCGCAGCTTCGGTTCCCTAGGGATGTTCTGCCTCGAGGCACGGTTCATGGCCTCACCTCGTTCTTGCGAAAAGGAACGAATATCCTCGTGACGTCGTCCACCTGATCCGCATGTCGCACGATTTCGATGAGGGCTCTGGTCTGTTCGCGTCCGCCATAAGGCTCGAACAACGAGATCACCTTGTGGTCGATCTCTTCGGGAGTCATGGGATATTGCTCATGGCCCTTGGGATGCTTCACTTCTCCTTGCACTTGCGCCCCATCGGCCAAGCTCACCGTGATCCGACAAGGCGAGTAATCCGGAAACATCGCGCTCATCTTCTCATCCTCGTGCACCGTCGTGCACGCCATGAGGGAGAGGACTTGCGGATGACGCAATGCGTCAAGGCGAAATGATTCCTCGTTGATCTCGCCGTCAAGAAAGGCACGTGCGACGACATAGGGAAGACTATGATCGGCGGTCTCGGCGGTTGCTGGTGCCCAGCGCGACGAGGAACCCGCCATGAGATCGACCGCGGTACGATGAGTGTCAATTCGAATTGCCTTGATCTGCTCTATTTGTACCCGGTCACGAATGCTCAACGCGGCCCAAACGGCTGACTGCCCGTGGTAACAGATCGGGAAGCACTTAATGTGGGTGCGCGTTATCCGCTGAGGGGGCTGGCTTGCGAGCAGTCGCCATTCGAACCGACCGACCGCATCCCACAAGCCATACTTCCCCTCGATGGGCGCCTCCGGACCGGTGAACCCCGCTTGCGCCAGAAGTGCTGCGAAGACGCCGTTGCGGGCGCCATTTGCACCAGCGCTTCCCTTCCAGCTCGATAGCTCACCATGGCGAGTCTGGTACATCGCCATGTTGGGCACGAGCGCAAGTGACACCGCGTGACCCAACTGTTCTCGACCTAGCCCCAACAGGTAGCCGGTTGCAAGCGCCGTTGCCACGACGCCATACACGGGCTGGTCCCAGCCCTTGGAGTTGAAGTCAAAGGCATCGCATCCGCTGCAGTACACCTCGTATGCGATCGCAATCGCGGTAAGGAGCGAACGACCGTCGCACGCGCCAACTTCCGCTGCCGCCAGAACGCCGGCGATGGTGTCGCTTGGGTGTCCTCCGCTCTTGGTTCGGTACATGTCGGAGAGGTCGAGCACGCGCAGCATCGTGCCGTTAGCGAATGCAGCCATCTCGGGGGCTACCTTGAGCGGTGACCCCAGCAAGGATGCCCCCCTATCCGTCGGGTAGCGCCCAGCCAGACGGCATGCAGCGATGGAGATGGGATGGTGAAAGCCCGCTGCCACGCAAGCCAAAGAATCGAGCAACCGGGTCTTCGAGGCCTCGATAGACGCCTCCGGAAGCGCATCGAAACGCGCCTCGAGGACATAGTCGACCAGACTCGCTGTTGTCGAATCCATATCAACCGAGCGTTAGCAAGTCGAACACGGCACCGACCTCCCGCTCCTGCTCGACACGCCAGAGGACGTCCAACGCAGGCGCGATGCGATGCGCGGGGAGAAACCTTCCAGCGAGGACGTTGAACTTGCTCTCAACTTCCGCGTCGGACATCGGGTTTTTGACATGGCCGCGCGGATACTCCACTTGAGCCACTTTAACTTCCCCACTTCGCAACCTCACTTCCAGACGGCAGGGAATCGATCCAGAAAAGCGGCGCGTAAACTCAGGGTCTTCCTTGACCGCCACCTTATCGGCCAAAGCATGGACTTGCGGGTCCCTTATGCGGGTGTCCGAAAACACAGCGTCGCTGAACGCACCATCGATCAGCACTGCAGCGAGAATGAATGGCAAGCTGTGGTCGGCACTCTCTCGTGTGGTTGGATGCCATTTCTCCGGTTCACTTCCGATTTCGCTCCACGCGAACCAGTAGGTGTGCACGACGATCGCTTCGATCTCATCGGACTTGATCTGGCGGCTGAGCTCTAGAGCTGCCGTAATCGGTGATTGCGAGTGGTACTCCGACAGAAAGAACTTCAAGTTCGACTGGGTCACCTTGAACTCGCCCTGGGACTCGGTAAGCGCGCCCAGGTCAAACTTCCCGATCAACTCCCGCAATCCGTGCGAGCCCTCGATGGCGTTCGACGGACCCGTCATCCCTTCTGCGGCAAGCAGGGCCGCGAACACACCGTTGCGAGCGGCATTGCCAGCGGCGACGCCCTTCCACATGGAGAGATCACCCCGACGCGTGGCATGCAGCGCGATGTTCGGCGTGACAGCCAGCGCAATCGCTTGACCGAGTTTGTGCTCATCCAGCGCGAGTAGCTTGCCCGCGCCCACCGCAGTGGCGACCGCTGTATAGAGCACGTGGTCCATGCCGTGATCGCGCATGCAGGCCCCCCGAAAGAAGGCGAAGTAGACTTCGTAGGCAAGCGCTATCGCGGTCAGCAAAGCCTTGCCATCCGAACGCGTGACCTCCGCCATGGCCAGCATGGGGGCGATCACATCACTGGGATGCCCACCGCCTCCAGGCAGCGTGTCGTTGCCGTCGAGATAGCGCATCATGACGCCGTTGGCGAAGGTAGCCAACTCGGGCAGCGTACGAAGTGGTGTACCGAGAATGCGTGCCCCGGCGTCGCACGTCGTGCGACTTGCGAGCCGACGTGCGATGCGGCATGGTTCATCCTCGTAAGCGCCCAGCCCGCAGCCCAGCGCATCGATCAGGCGACGCTTGGCTTCGTGCACAGCCCTCGTGGTGAGCCCCGAGAACTGCAACTGCTGCGCGTAGCCGGCGATACGTTCTAAGGTGCCATCCATCGCATCTTCCCTGTTCAGTGCCTGCTTTACTGGGGCTTGATCCCCGCTGCACGCGCGAGCTCGATGTTCTGGGCGACCTCGCGTTGAATCATTGCAGTGAACTGTTCCGGCGAGTTGGTTTGAGCTTCGAGGCCTTGCCTGAGAAGGTCCGCCCTCATATCGGGCGCATCCACCACCTTTCGGACACCCGTGTTTAGACGCGAGAGGATATCGGGTGGCAAATTGGCCGGTGCCATCATGCCGTACCAACCGGTCCTGTCGTAGCCCGTTATCCCCGCCTCGTGTAGTGTTGGCAGATCTGGCATCAGAACTGAGCGCTTCGCGGTACTTATCGCGATGGCTCGCAAGCGACCAGCCGCAAGAAGCGGCTGTGCGGCGGTCACACTCGCGAAAATCATGTCGGACTCCCCCGAAGCGACTCCGATCACCCCTTGCGAGACCCCCTTGTACGGCACGTGGATTGTTTTCACGCGTGCGAGCGAGTTGAATAGCTCGGCCGCCAGATGGGCCGAACTGCCGATGCCGGAGGTGGCATAGTTGAGCGAACCCTGCTTAGCGCGTGCGATCGCCATCAACTCCTTGGCACTCTTGGCGGGCACCGACGGATGGATGGCCAGGACAAAGGGGCCACTGGCAATCAGTGAAACCGGCGAGAAGTCCTTCGGCAAGACATAGCTCAATTTCGCACGCATGGCCGGCTGGATGCTGTCAGCGGCCGCCATGACGAGCAAGGTGTATCCGTCCGGGGCCGCTTTGGCGACCGCTTCTGTGGCGATGATGCCCCCGGATCCGGCGCGGTTTTCCACCACGAACGGCTGCCCTAGGCTCTCCGAGAGTTTCTGCGCAACCATCCTTGCTGCCGTATCGGTGCCTCCACCAGCAGCGAAGCCGACCAGGATACGCACTGGCTTTGCGGGATAGATCTGGGCGGTTGCCGTTCCAGCCACCGCATAAGCGGCGACTGCGATCGATGTCAAAACGAAATGTGTGCGCATTCGCGGCCATCCTTGTTCGGTGGTGAATTCGATCGGAGTACATAGGCCCGAGCGCGCCTTCATCAAGCCTCGTCACTGGCCAGATATAACGGGTTGCGGATTTTTCCATCCACCCCCGCACAGCCAGCGCGCGCGGTAACGTTCAGACGTGCTCGCCCCATTCCCGTTGTGAGCGAGAAGCACAGAGCCCAAGAAACTCCTCCTCCAGACGTAGCACTACGTGTCCATCGTCGACTCCGCGAAGACTTCTTCCAGCGGGATGAGGCGCGGCGTAAGCCCCTGCTCGAGGGAATACTGCGCGACTGTTTCAAGCGCCGCACGATTGGCCTTGATGCCGTGCTGGAGAAGGGTAACGTTCAAGCTGGCATACGCCTCCGGCGACAGCAGCCCTGCGGACAAGTGATATTCCGCATGCTCGATACGTTGCGCGTTTGCGATCTCGTTTGCGCGAACAAATGCCTTATAGAGATTCAAGACCACCCACGGATGGTGATCAACCACAGTGCGCTTTACCGCCATGCCGTGATTGATCGGGAAAAGTCCACACTTCTTGTAATAGCGCGCGCCTTCCGCCACCGGGTCCCGAAACAGCGGCTCGATGTCAGGATGATTCCAAAGGTCCGCAGTGCTACGGTCGATCAGATTGCGATCAATGAAATACAGTAGCGTGGCATCGAGCTCACCCGAGAGCATCATCGTGCCTATGTTCTTCTCTGGTGGTATGCGGTGAACAGTGACACCCGGCGGGGGGCGGAATCCTGTCGCTCCCCCGTGACTTTGCGCTGGCGAGCGCTCCATCCAGAACTCCATCTCGCTAGGCGCGACGCCCCATTCGTGCTCGAGTATCCCGCGCGACCAAACCGCAGCGGTCTGCTGGTACTCGGGTACGCCGACTCGCTTTCCGCGCATGTCAGCGGGGCTCGCGATACCCGCCGCCTTTCGAACCAAGATCCAGTTCTGAAAGAAATGTCGGGTCGTGAATATCGGCAGCCCCACGAAGCGCTCGTCGCCACGAGCGCGCGCCATCGACAAAGAGGAGAACGACAGTTCCGATACGTCAAAATCCGCGAACTTGAGCTGGCGCCAGAACATTTCCGACGGATGCAGTTCAGTGGGAATGAGATCAATGCCATCGGGCTTGACTGAACCATCGAATATCGGCCGCGTTCTCGGGTTCCGAGTCATCGCGATGCTTAGCTGAAGGTTCATGTCGGATCACTCTCTGTCACGATTGGCACTGCACATAAGGCACGGGTTGATGCAGGTCACTCGACTCGGCCGCCCCTCGCTCAGCCTTTCCGCCTACGCCCAAGCGCAGGCGGGAGCGCCCTTGCCCGGACGCACAGCGCTGCACGTTCACGTGACGCGGCCTGCCTGGAAGAGCCAAGGCAAACGCTTCATATAAGCGGCCTCGAACTGAGCAATTTCATCCCGATGCTTCAGGGTGACATCGATCTCATCGCGGCCGTCGATGAGCCTGGACTTGCGCGAACTGTCGATCTCGAACCGATACGTCACTCCATCGGATGAGACGACCTGCTGGTTCGGCAGATCGATTGTCAACTCCGACCCTGGACTCGATTCAAGCCCTTCACACAGGTTACGTACAACGGGATCGGGCAGCGTCGCGCAGACAACCCCGTTCTGTGCACAATTGCTGCTGAAGATGTCGGAGAAACCGGAAGCGATGACGGCGCGGATGCCGAAATCTCGAAGCGCGTAGACCGCACCCTCACGAGTCGATCCGCAGCCAAAATTCGGCCCGGAGATCAAGATCTGCGCCTGCCTGTACGCGGGCATGTTAAGCACGAAGCTCGGATCTTCTCGTTCGTCCGGGCCGCGCCGCTTGTCATGGAACAAGAAATTACCGTAGCCAGCAGACAAGGGTTTGCGCAAGAATCGATGCGGGATGAGTTCATCCGTATCGACGTCCGCGTGATAAAAGGGGGCTGCCACTGCCTTCAACACGGTGAAACTTTCCATGCTTAGCTCCTGAGCAGAGGACGCACGTCGACGATGCGTCCCGCAATGGCGGCAGCCGCAGCCATGGCAGGGCTCATGAGATGCGTACGGCTGCCCTTGCCTTGGCGCCCCTCCATATTGCGATTCGATGTAGACGCGCAACGCTCTCCGCGCGGGACCAGATCACCATTGGATCCCGTACACATTGAACAGCCCGAATCACGCCACTCGAATCCGGCGCGAAGGAAGATCTCGTGCAGCCCTTCCGCCTCTGCCTCGCGCTTCACGGTTCTGGATCCGGGCACGACAATGGCGGGAATCCGCGCTCGATGACCGTCGGCCACACGCGCTGCCGCTCGCAAGTCTTCGAGACGGGCATTGGTGCAAGAGCCTATGAAGACTCGGTCGATCGCGATATTGCTGACCGGGGTGCCGGCCTCGATCGCCATGTATGCCAGCGCGTGTGTTGCTCGCGCTCGACGACCTGGATCCGCGAAAGACGCCGGATCCGGAACGGTCTCGTCGACACCACACGCCTCGTCCTGTGACGTGCCCCAGGTCACCATCGGAGCGACCTTCGAGCCGTCCATCTCGATCTCCGTGTGGAATTCGGCGCCCGGGTCGCTTGGCAGACTTGCCCAGAATTCCTGCGCCTGCTCCCAGGCAGCGCCTTGCGGCGCGTATGGCGTACTGCGCAGGTATTCGTAGGTTTTTTCGTCCGGCGCCACCATGCCGGCGCGCGCTCCGGCCTCGATGGTCATGTTGCACAAGGTCATGCGAGCCTCCATCGAGAGCGCACGCACAGCATGCCCTGCATACTCGATCGCACTGCCGCTGCCGCCTCCAATGCCCAAGCGGGCAATGATCGCAAGAATGAGGTCCTTTGCGCTGACCCCGGTGGCTAGCTCTCCGTTCACCGTGAGTCGCATTGCTCGCGGTGCCTTGAACCAAAGCGTTTGCGTCGCGAGGATGTGCTTGATCTGCGATGCACCCACGCCGAATGCGAGCGCGCCGAACGCCCCATTGGTGCATGTGTGCGAATCTGATCCGACGATGAGCATTCCCGGATGAGTCATGCCGAGTTCCGGCGCGACCACATGCATGATGCCCTGCTGCGGATGATCGATGCCGTAGTGAACGATCCCGGTACGCTGCGCATTGGATTGCAGCCGCTCGACCATCCCTCGCGCCTCAGCATCCCGTATACCAGCGCTGCCACGCGCCCGGCCGGTGGTGGGCACATAGTGATCCGCGAAGGCTACAGTCTGCAGCGGACGCAGAATGTCGCGTCCCTCTCTGGCCAACCCATCAAAGGCGTAGAACGGCCCCTCATGCACTACGTTGTAATCGACATACAACAGCAGATCCCCATCACCGCTTCTAGTCACGGTATGGAGATCGATGATCTTGCGAAGCATGGTGGTCGGCATGAGGAACCCTACGCGTAAAGTCCGTCGAAACAAGTCCTAGGGGGCCACTTCGCACTCAAACCACAACCGATTCGGCGTCGAAACGATCGATTCGAGCCCTACGTAAGCGAGGTGCTGCACAGACAGTTCGAGCACACAGCCCTGACAGGCCCGACCTCCGGCAGACCGGCCTCCATCCCACACCGCCGCTGTCCGATCTCGTCGACCTTGCCCTCCTCCTTCTGCACACGCGTCACTGCCTCCTCCTTCGCGCGCGGGCACTACTCCTCGGTGTAACCCGTCTTGGAACGACGGTCGAGCCACCAGCCATACTGAACCGGCATGTCCCCGTATTGTTTGTCGTGCCCAAGAGCCCGCGCCGCATGTGCCGGCCAAAAAGGGTTGTAGAGCAGTTCGCGGCCGATGGCCACTAGATCCGCCTGCCCCTTGACCAGGATCTCTTCCGCCTGCCTGGGATGCACGATCAGGCCGACGGCCATCGTCATCACTGCCGCATCTTTACGCACACGCTCCGCGTACGGCACCTGGAATCCCAGCTTTGGCGCGATACGGCTTGCCGTGGGTGACCGAATCGAAATTCCGCTCGCCGAGCAGTCGATCACGTCGACACCCAGTGACTTCAACTCGCGGGCAAGAATCACGGTGTCATCGATCGTCCAACCGCCCTCGTCGACGGCAGAGACCCGGAAGAAGAGCGGCTTGTGCTGCGGCCACACCCTACGCACGGCCTCGGTAACCTCGAGCGCGAATCGCATACGATTGCCGAGACTGCCGCCGTACCTATCTGCACGCTTGTTCGATGCGGGTGACAGAAACTCGTGGATGAGGTAGCCGTGCGCACCGTGAATCTCAAGAATCTCGAAGCCAGCCTGGTCGGCACGCATCGCGGCCTTGACCCAATTGCTCTGGACCTCATCGATATCCTGCTTGCTCATTTCGCGCGGAAGCGGCCAACCTTCGAGATACTCGACCGCACTCGGGCCGATGACTTCCCAGTGCTCCTGACCTTCGACCGGCACGCTGCGATCCAGTGCGCCAAATCCATCCCAAGGCTTGTACGTCCCGGCCTTGCGCCCGGCATGATTGAGCTGAATCGACGGGGTTGCGCCCTGCTCCTTCAGGAACTTAGCAAGCCGCTGCAGCGGTGCGATGTGCTCATCCTTCCAGATCCCCATGTCACCGACCGTGCCTAACCCTCGGCGCTCAATCTTGGTAGCTTCCGTAAAGACTGAACCTGCACCTCCCATCGCGAACTTTGCGAAATGCGCGAAGTGCCAATCAGTGAGGAATCCGTCGATCGACGAATACTGCGCCATCGGAGAGACCACAATGCGATTGCGCAACTGAACCCCTCGTATTTCCAGAGGCTGGAAAAGCATCGCTTGCGTCTGACCGGCCGTAGAGGCTTGCGCCATGGTGATCGGAAGAGACACTACCGTGGACTCCTCGGGCCGAAATCGCCCACAAAACCGAGCAATGGCTGGGGCATCCTAAGATGCGCTAACTGCGTTCATTATACTGAACGCCATTCACTAACACGATACTCAGTCGATAAACGGGTGTCAACATTCAGCCTCTTCCAATGGGGTATGAGCCTGAAGGAGGGTTCGTGTTTCCAACGGGGTATGAGCCTGAAGCGGGGTTGTTGGGTCGATCATCACAGCGTGGTGATCGATATGAACGATACGAAACTCGTCACCCTCGAGCAGCTGCGGGGGTTCTTGGCCGGAGCGGCCGATCTGGGCCTGACGGCAGTGGCGGATCCAGCGGCCCGTTATGGCTTGATCAAGGGGGTGCTCAAGCGGTTCAAGTACCCCTTGCTGGGCAAAGCCGATCGTGGGGTGGTCCGACGCTACCTGCTTCGAGTCACCGGGTACTCGCGCCCTCAGCTCACACGCCTGACTGCGCAGTACCTGCGCAGTGGGCGCCTGGTGCGCCGCTACCGGGCTAACCCCAGCTCCTACACCCGCAAGTACACCCCGCAGGACGTCCTGCTGCTGGCCGAACTCGACAGCCTGCACGCCAGCCTGTCCGGCCCCGCGACCCGGGTGCTTCTGGAGCGGGCCTATCACCTCTTCGGCCAGCCAGCCTACACCCGCTTAGCCACCATCTCGGTGTCCCATCTGTACAACCTGCGCGCCCAGCCTCTGTACCAGCAGCAGCGCGTGCATTACAGCAAGACTCAAACACGGCCCAGCACCCTGGGTGTGCGCCGTGCGCCGGCGCCCGAAGGCCGGCCCGGGTTCATCCGCATCGACACGGTCCATCAGGGCGACCACGACGGGCGCAAGGGTCTGTATCACATCAATGCCGTCGACATCATCACCCAGTGGGAATTGGTCGCCACCTGCGAGCGCATCAGCGAGGCTTACCTCCTACCAGTGATCGGCGAACTGCTCGCCGGCTTCCCGTTCGAGGTCCTGGGCTTTCACTCCGACGGTGGCAGTGAGTACGTCAATCACGACGTGGCCAAGCTGTTGGAGAAGTTACGCGTGGAGTTCACCCGCTCGCGACCACGCCATACCAACGACAATGCTCTGGCAGAGAGCAAGAACGCCAGTGTGATCCGCAAGCAGTTCGGCTACGCCCATATCCCTCAGCATCACGCAGCCGACATGAACACCTTCTGTCGCGAATTCCTCAATCCCTACATCAACTACCACCGGCCATGCTACTTCGCCGTCGACGACATCGATGCCAAGGGCAAGGTGCGTAAGCGCTACCCGCGCGAGCTGATCATGACGCCGTTCGACAAGCTCAGAACCATGCCATCCCAGAACGTGAATCTAAAACCCGGAATCACCCTCGACACCCTGGCCCAGGAGGCCCACCAAATGACCGATAATCAGGCCGCGAAGGCGCTCACCGACGCCCGCTCAAAGCTCTTCCGATCCATCCACCGTCGATCCAGAACCGCCGCCTAAGGTCTACCCCATCCAGCCCGCTTCAGGCTCATTCCACTATTGGAAAAGACTCATTCCCTGAGAAGCGAATCGCAGGGACGCCATTGCACGTCACACTGATGCCGCGGGATCGCATCTAGATGCGGTTTCGACAGGACAGGGGCATCGCCCGCCCGCTTGCAATCGCGATGTTTCGCATCGCCAACAAGCGCCAAATACCCCAGCGCACAGCTCGCAGTGCGCCCCCGATGTTGTGCACGGCACGCCTGGCCATACCTGGTTCATCAAGAAGAACGCAAGCAAAGGAACCGATACGACAGAGCGCTACCCGCGTGCCAAAGCCGTGACCGTGGCTCCGAGTCCAGAAACGCCAGTCCGCACCAGCGCGAATTCGGCTATTCGCCCGGGATGCACCACACTTTGCGGGCATGCTCTACTGTAGCCACGTCAAAGTGAATCCCGTTCGGGTCGCGATACTTACGCTCTGACATAGGCCCACCGCCAATATTCTTTATTTGGCCATGGTAAACCCCACCATTGCCTTCGACCTTGAGTGCGCCCGTCTGCATGTCATCGACCAAGAAGCCGATATGATGGAGCCCCTTTCGGCCCTCGGCGTTAACGTTCCCCGAGTGAATGATCGCCAGGCTGACGATGCCATCTGACAGCATGATGGCCACATCCGACTGTCTAACGCGCTTCAACTCGAAGGCCTTTTCGTAGAACTGGGCAGTGCCCTCCATGTCGTCGACGGTGAGTGCGATATGACGAAGCTTTCCCATAAATCCTCCTTCACTGGGTTATGTCGCTGACAGAAACTTGCCATAGCCGGCTCGTCCTGTCGCTTACAGGGAGGCCGCCGCGTGTGGCACGGCTTGCCGCCCTATTTTGCTGCTGATCCGGGTGTTGTTTCTCCATGGCTAGCGCTCAGCACGCTCCTATCGCTTTTGCGGCGATCAGGTCGTCGATTTCGCAAGTACTGAAGCCGGCCGCACTCAAGACGTCTCGCGTGTCCTGGCCGAGCTGCGGCGCGGGACCAGGAGCGGGTGGCGGCGTTGCAGACCAGTTGGCAGGCGCTCGGATCGAGAGTATCTCGCCTTCCGAGGGGTGCATCTGCGTGCTCAGGAAGCCGACGGACCTCAAATGGGGATCACCCATCAGACTCTCGAGCGTGTTGAGTGGAGCGGCAGGCACATCGTGCGCATGCAGAATCTCGATCCATTCCGAAGTGGTCTTTGTCAAGAAGACCGCATCGACCTCCCTGTAGAAAGCCGCAAGATTCGCGTTGCGCTGGCCGCGGCTTCGAAACCGTTCGTCGCTTTTCAGTGCACTCAGATGCAGCGCATCGAGCATTCGTGCGCACTGCGCGTCAGTACCGATCCAGAAGCAAATATGGCCATCTTTGGTTCGAGAAGGCTGGCGCTCGAATATCCTCGTCGCACCCATGTCCCCCACGGGAGGCACGAAGGTATGGCCCCACAAATGCTCGGAGAGAACGAAGTCCGCCATGGTCTCGAACATGGGCAACTCCACCGACTGCCCCTGCCCCGTACGCTCGCGGCAAAGGAGGGCGGCCAGGATGGTCTGTGCGAACACCATGCCGCAGACTCTGTCCGAGAGATTGAAAGGTGCGTAGTTCGCTTCTCCCGTGAGCCGTGCATTCAGTGACGGTACTGCGGACAGCCCTTGAATCGTGTCATCGTAGGCCGGCCACTCAGCGTAAGGCCCCTGCTCCCCAAACCCCACGGCGCTGCAGTAGACGATATCGGGCTTCACACGCGCGATGTCCTGATAGTCCAACCCTAGCCTGGACATCGCCTGCCTGCGACTATTGTGGATTAGGGCGTCTGCGCGAGCGCACAGCCTCAAGACGACCTCTCGTCCCTTCGCGGTCTTCAAGTCGACGACAATGCTCCGCTTCCCGCGGTTGACATGCAGATGCTGCGAGGTCATACCCGGATGGCGTGCAGGCCCCATCGTTCTGCGGGCATCTCCGACCGGCGGCTCGATCTTCAGCACTTCAGCACCGAGATCGGCGAGTACCTGAGTCGCATATGGACCCAACAGCATCTGGGTCAAGTCTATGATCCGCATTCCTGCCAGAGGACCGCCTCTCGGAGCCGTGGCGCGAATCTCCCCCTGGGTGCTCATTGTCGCGCCATGCCCGCAATCTTGACGAGGTTGTCCCATTTCATGGTCTCGGCTTGAATGAACGCAGCGAACGCCTCTGGCATGAAGCTCGCTGATTCTGCGCCTTCGAGTGACAACCGATCCGGGAGTGCAGGCACATGCATTGCCTTGGTTGTTTCCAGGAGGCGTGTGGGGCGTGGGGGATAACTGTGGGCTATGGCGGCTGTCGCTGCCATAGTGGCGAGGTACATGGCAGCGCACCACACTCTGGGCATCCACTGGGACATGGTCGGAAGCTCCCGTTGCGCTGCAAGAACCATCGGCTTGGCCTATCGTTCGGGCATCTGGACAAAAGGACTGCAATGTCGCAACCGTCGTGCGGGGGCCCGTGTCGGTTACGGCGGCTGCGCCGGACGTCTGCGAATGCCGCGCAAGGTCGCCCGGTACCCTTTCCTCACTGACCTATTATTACCGCAGTTCGGCATTTTGAACAGCGTTCACCCTTTGGGCCGCGACTCAGTCCGACTCAACCCAAAAGTGCGAGCACCGAGAGTTACGGCGGTTAGTGTGATGACGAACCCACGCGCCGAATGATCGAGCTGACGTTCAATCGTCTATGCGAATGCCGAGACCATGTACGGTTCGTGCGAGACTCGGCGGAATGGGCTTCCGTCTCCCTGAGCGACTGAGCGTCAGGACCTGAAAAGCGTATCCAAAGGCCTGCAGACCTTGCGTGGTGTGCCGTGAGATGCAGCCGGCACGCTCCGGTAGACCGAGCGCGAAACCTGCGTTCGCCGCACTGCTCGGGGTCAACGTGTGCGCAATGCCACTGGCCGAGCTGACCTCACATCACGACACGAACTCTCGGGCGTTCGACGCCACGGCCAGTCACTCATCTCAGAGCGGCGCCTGCCCCTCAATAACGCTACGGGGATCGCTCCACTGATGAGACTTGAGCGCTGGCGCAGGCGCGCACGCGATTGCACGGCCCATCGAATCGGCGTACGCGCACTGCGCTCGCAGCAAAACTTGTCCGAAGCCCCAGGCTATCGGCTCGCGCGCTTACGCTCCAGAAACGCAGCCACCTTGGCGCGATGATCGGGTGTGTCCCGCAGGATCGAGGTATGCGATGAAACCATGTCGAGGTGGGTCGAAAGGTTCATGGACATACCCTGGTAGACCGAGCGCTTGTAGGCACGAATCGCCTCGAATGGCTGGCTGGCAATCGCTCGCGCCAACTCGTAGGTTGCCGGCAGGAGTGCATCTGGGGAGACCACCTTGTTCACGAGCCCGATGCGCTCGGCCTCCGCGGCATCGATGGCGCGCCCGGTCCAGAAGAGTTCAAGGGCACGAGGTATCCCAATGAGTCGCGGCAGGTAGTATGTGCCGCCGTCGCCCGCGATCAGACCCACATTGATGTAACTCTCAGCAAGTGTGGCTGAGTCGGCCATGATCCGAAGGTCGCACATCAGTGCCATGTCCAGTCCTGCACCACGCGCAGCCCCATTGATCGCGGCCATCGTCGGCTTGTCCATGCGCTCCATGATGAATGCGATCTTGTGCACATGTCGATACAGGAAGTCCTTACGCTCCAGGCTGTCGTTATTGGCTCTGTCCTTCTGGGCGCCGATATCGCCGCCCGAACAGAACGCCTTGCCCGCGCCAGTGAGCACCACGACCTTGATCGCGGGATCCGTTTCGCAGCGTTCCAGCATCGAGCCCCACTGAACGATCATGTCCTTGGTGAAAGCGTTGTACTTCTCCGGACGATTGAGGGTGATGGTCGCGATACCGTGCTCATCGACCTCGAACAGGATCAGGTTGTCTGCTGCCATAGTGATCTCTCCTTGTTTGGTGGATCTGGTGTGAAATTGCGATCAGCGCATTCGTGAAATGGGCGTTGCAAACGCCTGCAGGCGAGGCGCCCGAGACCGCCCCGAGAACACTGCTGGGGAAAATTGCACAACACCCTAATGGGATGCGCTCGGTGCGGGGCAACAGGCCTGCGCCTGCTCCATCGTAAGGCCGAGGATCGAGACCAACACCTCCACCGTGTGTTCGCCGAGCTCCGGGACGTGTGAGCGTGGAGAAGTGTTCAAGCCCGGCATCTGGAAAGGCGCATTGGGGACCCAGTACTCTCCGATTTTGTCCTTGACCCGAGACATACCGCCTCGCGCCTGCATCTGCGGATCGTTCATCGCTTCCGTGACGGTGCGATAACGCGTACAAGGCACTCCCCCTGCAAGCAGGGTCTCTTCACATTGCGTCCCGGTTCGCACTTTCGTCCACTGCTCGATCAGTTCCATCAACTCGGACCAATGCGCTTCGCGTGATCGGGTCTGCAAGAAGCGCGGATCCAGGATCCACTCTGGATGACCGACCGCGTGAGCGAGCTGCTCGAAGTTCTTTTGACTCGTGGGCGCGGCGACTACATAGCCGTCCAGTGTCTTGAGCGGCTGGTACACCCGGACCTTCTCGTCGCTCGGCGCCTGGGACTCCTGAAACTCGTAGACCAGCAGATTGAGCATGCCATCCATCAGGGCCACGTCGATGTATTGCCCCTGGCCGGTTCGTGCGCGTTGGTACAGAGCGCTTTGCACGGACGCGAATGCCGACATTCCGCCAAAGACATCTGCAATGAACGTAGCGGTGTTCGCCGGCCGACCTCCCCCTTGGTAATCGACCTGGGCGAGATCGAATCCACTCGCGGCATGTACGATAGGTGCGTAGGCCGGACGCTGCGCGATCGGGCCTTTTTGACCGAAACCGGAAATCGAGCAATAGATGACTTCAGGGTTGCCTTCCGCGACTGCCTGGTAGCCCACGCCGAGTCGATCCGCCACACCTGGACGCCAGTTCTCTACGATGATGTCGCAGTGGCGCGCGAGACCGATCGCCGCCTCGCGTCCGTTTACGGATTTCAGATCCAGCACGACGCTCTTCTTGCCGCAATTCAGATGACCGAAAAAGCTGCTATACCCCTGCCGCACCGGCCTGCGACTACGATTGTGATCGCCAGCCGGAGGCTCGATCTTGATGACTTCGGCGCCGAGGTCGGCAAGCAGCCTCGTGCAGTACGGTCCGGAGAGCATGTTGGTGAAGTCCAGGACTCGGAGCGAATCCAGGGGCCCGATGGGCGGTGCGGTGTTCATCGATTCGTTCCTCCTCCGTTGCGAAGCAGGTCGCTGCTATGGCAGGGGCGGCCCAACATCGGGCTTGCGAGACGCGACCACGTAAGTCCAGAGCTGTTCACCGCCCACACTGGCGGCCACGGCGCCTACCCAGGCTTGCCAATCGGCCTCGGTCCCAAATTCGTCCCGCCATCCCCATAGCCTTCGGGTGCTGCGGTGCAACGAGTGCTCGTGCGTGAACCCCATCGCGGCATGTACCTGGTGGCCGACCTCTGCGACCGTCGCGACTGCCTCGCCGATCCGCGCCTTGGCTGCCGCAATCTCGAAGCGCGCCAACACGTCGGAATTCGCCTCTGCCGCGGCTTCCGCAGCGGCGGAACTGGCGGCCACCTGAGAGGCAAGCGCGGCGATCTGTTGCTGCACAGCCTGAAACTTACCTATGGGTCGGCCGAACTGAACTCTTTCCTTGGCATAGGCGACGGTCAGCTCCAGCACACGCTCCATAGCGCCAGCCATCTGCTGGGACCGGAATAGTGCCCCGCGGAAGTAGAGCTCGGGACGGCCCATTCCGGCACCCGCCGCACCGACGCACTCGTCCGGGATACGACAACCCTCGAAGCGCAAGCTATCGCGCGGCTCGCGCGCAAGATTCCATCCTTCAGTGACCGCCGGCATGTCTTTCAAAACCAATGTTCGCGCGCCCTCCGGGGAGTCCGCGACAAGGACAAGCGCAGTCGCATGACGCGCCCAGGGCACTCGATGCAGAACTCCGCGCAATGTCCACCCAGCCGGATCCCGCGTCAGCTGAACAGCGTCGCGACGCATGACCGGGCCAACGGTGACTGGACCAGTCACTGGCGGCAGGTGGGCCGCCGCAAGCATCTGTTCTGCCAGCCACGTCTCCACCAATGGGACGGGTAACGCCCAATAACCGGCCGCGCGCGCCAACGCGCACAAGTCGGTCATCTCCGCCCCGGCCCCACCTCGGGGTTCAGACCTCGATGCGGCAGCAATACCGGTACTGTCCAGTGCCGACCACAGCCCTTCTGGCCAAGCTCCTTCATCTGCCGCTTCCAACGTCGCGCGCGTGCACAGATCCGAAAAGATCCGCGTGGCGCTCGCAACAAGCAGGTCACGAGTCTGGCTCATCGCAAACCCAAACCCCGCGCAATGATGCCTCGCAAGATCTCGCGGGTACCGCCTCGGATGGGATAGGACGGCGCGTACAGCAAAGCTCGATCGAGCATCGCGTTGAAACGATCGTTACTCGCAAGACCGGCCCGATCTTCCTCCTGCAGGACGGCACGTGCACCTTCGGGAATGTCCTGGTCGAACTGATTGCCCAAGTCCTTGACAAGAGCCGCCTCGACCTGAGGTGTGATGCCCTGGTTCAGCAGCCCGGCAAGCGAGAACGACATTCGGTGCAGTGTCCACAGATGAGAGACAAGGCGTCCAATGGTCTGGGCCGAATGACGCTCGGGTGCCGTGCCTACATTCTGCAGCAGGTGCACCAAAACACCATAGGCATTCAGCCAGCGCTCTGACCCGGCCCGCTCGTGGGCGAGCTCGCCTGAGACCTGTTGCCACCCCTGCCCGACGGCACCGATGACGTTCCCGACGGGCACGAATACATCATCGAAGACGACCTCGTTGAAATCGTGATCCCCGGCAAGGTTGATGATGGGGCGAATCGATATCCCACTTGAATCGAGGGGGACGATGAACTGGGTCACGCCGGTATGCCGATCCTTTGGATCAAATACCGCCGTGCGCGCAAACAAGTTCATGATGTGCGCCTTGTGCGCGTAGCTCGTCCACACCTTGCGCCCGTTGATCCGCCAGCCGTCCTTGACCGGGTCTGCACGTGTGCGAATCGAAGCGAGGTCGGAACCCGAATCCGGCTCGCTCATTCCGACGCAGACGTAGCATTCTCCGGCCGCGATCTTGGGCAGATAGTCGCGCTTCTGCGCCTCAGAACCGACTGCGAGCAAAAGTGGGCCGAACTGTCTATCAGCGAGCCAGTGCGCACGTACCGGCGCTCCTGCGGCCAGCAGTTCCTCGGTGACGACGTAGCGTTCGAGCGATGTCCGTTCATGTCCGCCGTAGCGACGCGGCCATGTCATTCCGATCCACCCGCGTTCAGCCACTTTGCGGCTGAACGCAGCGTCGTAGCGGTCCCATCCAGAGGGCTCGCGCGCGTAGGACCCTGCCGCCAGCTGAGTTTGCAGAAAATCCCGCACCTCCTCGCGCAGCGACTGCAGATGCGAGGGCATCTCTAGAGAGGACAAGCTGAAGGAGGTGAGCATCTTCTATCCGGGCGAGTCGGCCAAACAGGCCGTTTGACGATCGTTTAGGATAATGAACATCGTTCAAGATTGTCGAGGCGAGAAAGTGAGGTGTCAAGGCTCATGGGGCGCGATGCCCGACCATACCGGCAAGGCTTCGCGCCGGGCTGAGAAGCTCAGCGAGTGACTGGTCGCAAGCCTGAGGCGCGAAACTAGAGCACCCCGCTCCGCTGCAGTCCTTCGATGTCAGCAGGCTCGAACCACCCACGGAGCGCGCTTTTGGCATCCGGCGCGACTGGGGGCGTCGGAGTACGCGGCTCGGTGCGGCTGAACCGTGGCGCTGGCGCAGGTTGGACGACACCATCGATCTCAATGAACACGCCTCTTGCACGCATATGGGGATGCTCAGGCGCCTGCGCCATCGTCAGTACCGGAGCGACGCACGCGTCGGTTCCCTCCAATAGCTTGCACCATTCGGCACGGGGCCTGGTCTTGAAATTGCGCGCCAACACGGCGCGCGCGCGATCCCAGTTCGCACGGTCGCGCTGATCGCCAATCTCTTCTGCAGAGATATTCATGCGCCGCAAGAACTCTTCGTGGAACCGGGCTTCGATCGGAGCCACGGAAAGCCACTGTCCATCCTCACACTCGTAGACATCGTAGAAATAGGCACCCGAATCCGATGTATTGGAGCCGCGGTCCAGAGACATGAGACCGCCCGCGAAAAGGCCGAAGACGGAAGTCATGAGGGATGCGGTGCCATCGACGATCGCTGCATCCACGACCTGTCCCTTACCCGACTGGCGCGCTTCGATCACGGCTGCAAGCATGCCCAAGGCTAGATACAGCGAGCCACCGGCATAGTCACCGAGGAGATTCAGTGGCGGCGTCGGCGGCTGATCTTTGCGACCAATGGAATGCAGCGCCCCCGTCAACGCAATGTAGTTGAGATCATGGCCCGCAGCTTTGGCTAAGGGGCCCGTCTGCCCCCAGCCTGTCATCCGTCCGTAAACCAGGCCAGGATTCCTATCAAGGCATACCTGCGGCCCGAGTCCTAGACGTTCCATGACGCCCGGCCGAAACCCCTCGATCAATCCGTCGGCTTTCGAAATCAAATCCAGGACAACCTCGATCGCAGCCGGCTGCTTCAGATCGAGCGCGATCGACTCGCGATTGCGCAATAAGAGGTTGTACTTGAGCGGGCGCGGGTTTCCCAGATCGACCGGCTGCTTGCGGTCGATGCGCAACACGGTTGCCCCAAGATCCGCCAACACCATCGCGCACATCGGCCCTGGTCCGATGCCGGCGAACTCTACGATCTTCAATCCAGTCAGTGGCCCCATCGTTCCCCCTTAAAGCGTGGACTCGGACTGCAACCTTGGATGAAAACAATCCATACGACGTTCAGCTTGCCAGATCTTTACGCGAGGCTCGCCTTTCGATCAACGCCAACTCCCGTCCGCGTACTAGTTGGACGTGCCCTGGAAGATCCCAGAGGCTTGCTTCGCAAGCTCGAGCATGAGTTTGCGAAGCGCGGGCAGTTCCCGCTCGAAGCGATCGATCGGAGCCCCGATCAACAGGGCGGCCGGGACCTGACCTTGCGCATCGAAGATCGGCGCAGCGAGACCGGCTGCCCCCGGGACGGCCTGGCCGATACTCACCGCAAGACCGGTCTCGCGAATCTTTGCGATCTCTTTACGCAAGAGACTCCGATTCGTGAGCGTACGATCGGTCATCGGTTTGAGCACGACCGTTTTGAGGTAACGCTCGCGCCATGCTTCATCCGCATAAGCGAGAAGAACCCGACCGGCGGCCGAACAGTAAAGGGGCCGCGGCGCACCGAGAGGCGCCATGTAGCGCACCGGCTGAGGACTATCGATTCCTTCGACGTAAGTCACGCAGCCAGCTGCTTTGTCGACTACCGCCAGATACACCGACTCTTGGCTGCGCTCCATCAATTGCTGCATAAAGGGACGAATGAGCCTCGGAAAGCTGCGTGTTGATACGATATCCGCAGCCAACCGAAAGATCTCGGAACCGAGACGGTAATAGCCGCCGTCATGAGTGAGATAGCTCTTTGCCACCAACGGCCTCAACAGCGTGAGTAGGCTGCTCTTTGGTGAATCCAGCGCCGCACTAAGCTGGGCTAGCGTCATCCCGTCCGCGGTATGCGCAAGGGCACCGAACACTCCGAGGATACGCGTCAGGGAGCGCGGCGAGTTGTCTTGGTCTTTCAAGGGCTAAATCTCCTGGCTTAGCGCGCCGTCAGGTCATTGACGCGTCGGCGGTATTTTCCGACATTGACACCACCTAGCCCAGCGTTCATTATATCGAACACCGTTCAATAAAGGCGAGCGCATTCGACGGATTGCCTCCGTCTATCGCGCCGCCGTGATCTTATGAGCGATACACCGGTCTACGAGCAACGGAAGATTGAGGATCTGTTCTGGCACCTCGTCCCTCGCGAGAAGATCGCGCAGCATGCGACTATCCGCGACCAGCGAGCCCAGTATCCGCGAGGCATACCCCGCCCAAGCGGCGGGATCCACCGACTTCACCCCCCTGACTTCTGCGTCCAGCCGCTGCCCCTGGCCTGCCCTGCGCTGGCCGCGACGCGGCGTCCACGATCTGGCTCGACAGCCCGCGAGCAATCTGCCGGTCACACGGAGACGACTCCATCCGCCACGACTCTCGCCCGTGGGATCGCGAGTCGATGCGACAGGGGTTTTGCGAAAACTCCGAACTGGAAGCGATTTACGTTGCATCTGCCATCCTTTGTTGCGCCACGGATGCCGGGTCGCTGCAGTTCATCCGATAAAATTCCGTATCCGCAAGCATCACGGCCTTGGTGTTGCGTGGAATTACCCCACGACATTGAGGCTGATCAACCCAACAAAGCGTTTCATTGGAGGCGAGATGGAGACAGTCGGCATCGGTTTTCACTTTGAAGATCTTCCTGTAGGCAGACAGTTCAAGACCATCGGTCGCACGGTAACCGAAACGGATATCGTAGGCTTCGTAAACTGCACTGGCATGGTGGAGGTGCTTTTCACCAACACCGAGTTTCTGCGTCTTGATTCGGACATCAAGGGCCGTCTTGCCCCAGCAGCCCTGGTGTACGCATTCGCAGAGGGCTTGTTGGTTCAGTCGACGATGCAGCATACGGGCTATGCGTTCTTGAACATGCAATTGGACGTGAAGAGCCCCGTGTTCGCCGGGGACACCATTCACGTCGAGTGCGAGGTGACAGAGGCGCGCCTGAGCCAGAGCAAGCCGGGACGTGGACTGGTTCGCACCACCAATCGCGTGGTGAAGCAGGATGGGTCGGTTGCTCTCGTCTACACGCCGTTGCGCATGATCAAGTGCATGAAGACGTCGGCTTGACGCAGCGACTCCCATGAGCGGCCCCCTCGCCGGAATTCGGGTTCTAGACCTCACGATTAATGTGCTGGGCCCTCTGGCTGCCCAGATTCTGGGCGATATGGGCGCTGATGTAATCAAGATCGAGGCTCCCGGCGGAGACCCAATGCGTCATACCGGAAAGGCACACCATGCCGGGATGGCGTCACTGTTCCTGAATACGAATCGCAACAAGCGCAGTGTTGTGCTCGACCTGAAACGTGCCGACGCGTTGCGCGCCCTCATGACACTCGTTGATGAGGCGGACGTGTTCATTCACAGCATGCGTCCCGGCACGGTCGAGCGCCTTGGACTGGCCTACGAGGCAGTGAGAGCGCGCAACCCACGAATCATCTATGCGCATGGCCCCGGCTATCGACCTGACGGTCCCCACCGAGACCGGCCGGCCTTCGATGATGTCATTCAAGGCGAAACTGGCGTGGCGGGCATGATGGAGCAGAGCCTAGGCAAGCCGCGTTATGCCCCGATGGTACTCGCCGACAAGCTCTGCGGACATGCGCTTGCTTCGGCGGTTGGAATGGCACTTTTTTGCCGTGAACGCACGGGCGAAGCACAGGAAGTGATCGTGCCGATGTTCGAGACGATGCTTTCATTCAATCTAGTCGAACACCTGTGGATGGATTTCTTCGATGCCGACCGAAAGAATCTTGGTTACAGCCGGATGTTCTCGGCACACCGACGGCCCTATGCGACCCGCGACGGGCATCTGTGCATGCTTGCCGTCAGCGACGAGCAGTGGCGGCGCGTATTTCAGGTGATCGGTCGGCCCGAACTCGCCGCTGACGCGCGCTTCGCCAAACTTCAAGCGCGCACTCGGAATATCGACGCTCTTTACGAGATCGTCGCTTCGCAGCTGACGACCAAGACGAGCGCCCAGTGGCAGCAGTTGCTCGATGCCGCCGACTTGCCTAACGGCCGCGTCAACACTTTCGCGACCATGGCGGACGATCCCTATCTGCAGGAGACGGGTTTTTTTCGACACTACGAGCATCCGACAGAAGGCCCGCTGGTGACGCCCGAGATATCCACCCTTTTCGCTCGCACGCCCGGGAGCGTCCGGCTCGCCCCCCCACACCTCGGCGAGCACACGTATGCGGTGCTACGCGCATCGGGATACACCGACGCAAACATCGAGTCGATGAGCGGCATGTCACCGCCCACGGCTTGAGCACAACATGCGCCCAGCCCGCCAAAGCCCAGACGTTCGCCACGTGGCTATGCGGGCGCATGCCCTCCTGGAGAACAACTGCTTGGACCAGACAGATGGATAGCGCTGGCGGTCAGAATGCCGGGTCGCACCAGGCCTACCCGCGGCTGCTTTCGCCGCTTCGAATGGGGCCAGTCGCGCTGCGTAACCGACTGGTGCTGGGCTCGATGCATACGCGCCTGCCCCTGGAAGGCGAAGCCTCTTCGGCACTTCGCGAGTTCTACGTGGAGCGCGCCCGTGGCGGCGCGGCGCTCATCATTACGGGAGGGATCGCGCCCAACGAAGCAGGACGAATGGAGCAAGGCGCCACCGTTCTAGCGCGCCAGAGCGACGTCCCCCATCACGCGCGCCTAGCGGAGGCAGTCCACGATGCGGGTAGCGCCATCGTGATGCAGATCCTTCACGCTGGCCGCTATGCCAAGCATAGCGCGGCAGTCGCTCCTTCGAGCGCCGCTGCCCCGATTAACCGTTTCGTGCCGCGGCCATTGAATGAGGAGGAAATCGAGCAGACGATCGGGGATTATGTCCGATGCGCCTTGCTAGCCCAGGAGGCAGGCTACGACGGAGTCGACATCATGGGCTCCGAGGGATATCTGATCAACCAATTCACCGCCAAGCGTACCAACGATCGGCACGACGAGTGGGGTGGAACGGCAACGCAGCGCATGCGCTTCGCGCTTGAGATCGTGAGACGCATACGCGGGAGCGTCGGCGCCAGTTTTGCCATCCTGTACCGAATTTCGGCGTTGGACTTGGTAGAAGACGGCGCAACCGCCGAAGAGACTGCGGCACTGGCCCGCCTTCTGGAAGCCGCGGGTGTCAACGCGCTCACCACCGGCATAGGATGGCACGAATCTCGGATACCGACCATCGCCCACATGGTGCCTCGAGGCGCTTGGCGTTTCGCCGCCGCCCGTCTCAAGGCCACGGTCTCGATCCCCGTCGCAGCTTCGAACAGAATCAACACACCTGGACTTGCCGAGGAAATCCTGGCAACCGGCGAAGCCGACCTTGTCGTGCTCGCTCGCCCGCTGCTCGCCGACCCGGAGTTTCTCGTCAAGGCCGCCAGCGGACGTGCACGGAGGATCACTCCCTGCATCGCATGCAACCAAGCCTGTCTTGATTACATCTTCACCGACCGGACGGCGACCTGCCTTGTGAACCCCCGCGCGGGTCGAGAGCACGAGTATCGCCCTGCTCCCGCTCAACGGCGCGAGCGCATTGCAGTGGCAGGTTCGGGGCCAGCCGGACTCGCCTTTGCCCTGACGGCAGCGAGCCGAGGCCACGAGGTGACGCTGTTCGAGGCATCCGATCGCATTGGTGGCCAACTCCGGCTCGCGTGTCGCGTACCCGGCAAAGAGGAGTTTTACTCTTTGCTACAGCATTACACCGATGAAGTAGATCGTCTCGGTGTCGAGCTTCGACTGGGCGCTACACTCAACGCAACGACCGTGAGTCGCGAAGGCTTTGACCGCATCGTGCTTGCCACCGGCGTCGTCCCACGCACCCCCCGAATTGATGGCGTCGATCATGCTAAGGTCTCCTCGTACACCGAGGTACTGGAGGGTCGGGTCGTGCCTCGCGCACGCGTCGCGGTGGTCGGAGCGGGTGCGATCGCTTTCGACGTCGCCGAGTACCTCACCGCGCCTGCCAAGAACCATGAAACGCGCCACTTCTATCGACGTTGGGGTGTCTGCCCTCAAGGCAATACGCCTGGCGGCCTCACGGCACCCGAGCCCGACATCGTGCCGCGATCGGTTCATCTCCTTCAGCGGACTCCCGGTCGACCTGCTGCCCGATTGGGTGTCTCGACAGGATGGATTTACCGCACTGCGCTGCAGCGCCGCAAGGTCGACATCCGGACAGGCTGCGAATACGTGCGTATCGACGATGCCGGATTGCATGTCGCGATCGACGGAAAACCGCAGCTGATCGAAGTCGACGATATTGTCATTTGTGCCGGACAGGAATCCCAGTTTCCGGATCTTGGCGAGTTCGGGGCAAGGGGTACACCGGTGCATCTCATCGGCGGTGCACGCGAAGCGTCGGGAATCGATGCCCGACGTGCGATCGAGGAAGGATATCGACTGGCCCTTTCATGTTGATTCCGAGAATTTCCAGATTCGAGCGCGGCTCCTCGAGACCAGAAGTGAACGCAAGGAGGGTTCGACGCCTTGGAGAGTTCGATGATTGACCAGCTGTCGTGGCGTTTCTCGCAACGATGACTTCGGCTTCATAACAGACAGACGATCACCGTGTGCGGTGACCTGAACATGCATGGATGACGGGAGACCAGAGTGGATTACGCAGACATTCGATTGGAGAAGAAGGACGGTGTAGCGCGCATCACGATTGACCGGCCGAAGGTCATGAACGCTTTTCGGGGTCAGACTGTCGAGGAACTGATCCACGCAGTCTCGGACGCGGGATGGGACCGCGATATCGGCGTGATCGTTTTGACTGGTGCGGGCGACCGCGCATTCTGCACCGGGGGCGATCAGTCAGCCCACGACGGACAGTACGATGGACGCGGGACGATCGGCATGCCGATCGAGCAACTGCACAGCGTCTTGCGAGAAGTGCCCCTCCCGGTGATCGCTCGCGTCCAAGGGTACGCGATCGGAGGCGGCAATGTCCTTGCCACCTTGTGCGATCTCACGATCGCCTCGGAGAAGGCCATCTTCGGACAAGTGGGACCGAAGGTCGGCTCGGTCGATCCCGGTTGGGGCACTGCCTATCTTGCGTCCGTGGTCGGCGAAAAGCGCGCCAGAGAAATCTGGTACCTGTGCCGGCGCTACAGCGCCCAGCAGGCGTTGCAGATGGGCCTTTGCAACGCGGTGGTCCCACACGACCAGCTCGACCAGGAGGTCGACAAGTGGTGCGCCGAGATTCTCGAAAAGAGTCCCACGGCGATCGCCATTGCGAAGAGTTCATTCAATGCAGCGACGGATTCCATACGTGGCATTGGTAGCCTCGGCTTCCAGGCGCTCAGCCTGTATTACCAGACGGACGAGTCCAAGGAAGGCGTCAAAGCCTTCATGGAGAAGCGTCGGCCCGAATTTCGCAAACGGCCGAAGTAGTCAGTTAACAGGAGAGTCACCTCGATGCGTGCCGTACTGTGCAAGGCATACGGAGATCCGGAAACACTGTCCGTGGAGGACATCCCGACGCCCCAACCCGGACCAGGCGAGGTGCGCGTGAGCATGAGAGCGGCCGGGGTCAATTTTCCCGACGTTCTGATGATCCGGAACAAGTACCAATTCCGGCCTCCTCTGCCGTTTTCGCCAGGCTACGAGCTTTCAGGCGTTATCTCGGCACTCGGTCCCGACGTGCGGGATGTGCAGATTGGAGACCCGGGCGTAACCATGCTGCGCTATGGCGCATTCGCCGAGGAGGCGATCGTGCCTGCAGATCGGTTCTGGCAGATCCCCGCGAATCTGGATTTCGTCACGGCCGCGGCGTTTCCACTCGCATACGGAACGAGCTACCACGCGTTGAAGGACCGGGGGCAGCTTCAATCCGGCGAAACGCTGTTGGTACTCGGAGCGGCAGGGGGCGTCGGGTTGGCTGCCGTGCAACTCGGAAAGCTCATGGGCGCGACCGTGATCGCCTGCGCATCGTCCGCGGAGAAGCTCGCCATCTGTGGTCAGTATGGTGCAGATCACCTCGTCAATTATGAACAACAGAATCTCCGGGAAGCCGTCAAAGGTCTGACCCAAGGCCGCGGCGTCGACGTACTGCTCGATCCAGTCGGTGGCATGTATGCCGAACCAGGCGTACGCTCCATGGCAAGCCATGGACGCTATTTGGTCGTGGGGTTCACGAGCGGCGAAATCCCTCGTATTCCAACCAACTTGCCTTTGCTCAAGGAGGCTTCGATCGTCGGCGTCGCTTGGGACACCTATTCGCGACGCAATCCAAGCGGTGGTCGCAGAAACATCGCGGAAATGATCGACTGGATCCTGGCTGGAAAACTTGAGCCTGTCGTCAGCGCTCGATACTCACTTGCCGATACAGCGCGAGCGCTGAACGACGTGCTGCATCGCAGAGTCCAGGGAAAGTCGGTGATCGTACCGTAGGTCCCCCAAGACAATCGGTGCTGTCGAAGTAGATTCCACCATCAACATGCCGTCCTCATGGGCCGCCATGAATGCAAGTAGCTCGCAGGGAGGACGCAGTCCCACTTCCGAGCCATCGGATGAGTAAGGCCCCCGAACGAAGAACCATTTCATGAGACGACGAGTAGAAGACGTACGAGCAGATCTCTTGGCCTCTAGCATGCAAAGCGCCCACAGCGAGCGCGATGCGATTGACTAGTGACAGGGGTAGGAATACCGTGGTGTAAGCGCAAAAGGGCGAAGTCAAAGCACTGCCGCTATCGTGTTACCAGTTCGGCACACAGTCGAACTCACTGGCGTAGGTCAACAGAAGGAGGAGTTCATGAGACATGACTACAAGATTCGCTTGGGGGTCACGTTAGGCGTGGCGTGGGGTTGCATTGCAGTCGTACCCTCACCAGCCTTTGCGCAAGAGTTCCCTGAACGACCCGTCCGCTTGGTAATCCCATTCGCGCCTGGCGGCAATACCGACATTGTGGGTCGACGCCTAGGCGCACGCATAGCGGGCGCACTCGGCCAGCAAATGATCGTCGACAACCGCTCCGGGGCTGGGGGCACGATCGGCGGCGCTGAGGTAGCGCGTGCAAAGCCCGATGGATACACGCTTCTCCTCGCCACATCGTCTTCCCACGCGATCAACCCCACGGCGATGCCGAAGATTCCCTATGACGCGGTAAAGGACTTCACCGGCGTCTCGGCAATCGGCACGGTATCCCAGTCCTTAGTCATTCACCCAAGCATCCCAGCCAAGAGCGTCCGCGAGTTCGTTGCTCTCGTCAAAGCACGACCAGGGGAATTCGCCTATGGCTCGACGGGCGTGGGAGGCATCAACCACCTTGGCGGAGAGTTGTTCAAGCAAAAGGCGGGCGGGCTGAACATCGTCCATGTGCCCTACAAGAGTTCAGGGCTCAGTTTGCAGGATGTCCTCGGCGGGCACCTACCCGTGGTCATTTCGACGGTCAGCGCAGCGCTGCCGCATCATCGAAACAACCGCGTGCGCATCCTCGCAGTGTTCAACGATGAGCGGACACCCGCCGCCCCGGACATTCCGACCTCTGCCGAGGCGGGCGTTCCTGGCGTCACGGTCTATACATTCAATATCGTGCTTGCGCCCGCTGGCACGCCTGCGCCCATCATTGACCGATTGCACAAGGCTTTTGCCGCCGTGATGGCGGACGATAGCTTTGCCAAGGAACTTGTGGATCTTGGCGTCGAACCGATTCGACGCTCAAGTCCCAAGCACGCGTCCGACTTCGTACGTGTAGAAATCGCCCGCTGGGCCCCGCTTGTAAGAGCCGCCTTGCAAGAAAAGTAGTAGCGCAAGGAGGCGGTGGCTAGAAACTGCCACTGCCTCCCTCTGAGCACTCGCAATCTACAACGCGGGACCGTGACTACAACGCGCGTGGACCCACGTCCGCCACTTGCCTTGGAGCCAGATACTCCTCCCCCGCTACCCCACGCCGGTCAGTATGCGTCTGACCTGCGTCACGACCGATTCCGCGCGTAGCTTGAGTTCCTCCTCGGATGCCGCTGAACCCCACTCCGCCGCCGAGTACGGAAACACTGCGAATTCGAGCGAAGGAAAGCCCTGCACACGCGCCATGGCCTTTCCGGTGGTGTTCACCAGCTTGTCGAGCGCAATGACAGCAGCTGGCTTACCCTTGCGCTCCAGGTTGATCGTGTCGAGCACACTGCCCGACGTGCACGACCCTCAATCACCCACACCGACAACGACGGCATCGACCCTCGTCACAAGATCGTTGAGAATCTCTTCGGGTGCTGCATTGCCGACAAACATCTTTTTCGTGAAGTAGACATCAGCGACACCGTACTTCTCCGTGAGCGCATCGCCCACATGACGGAGTAGACGATCGCCACCGAGTCGGTTGTTCCACAAAATACCAAGCCGCTTTCCTGTGAGTGATTCCAGCCGAGGCGCTGGGACGACCTTGCGCGAGCCGACTAGGATTCTTGGATCAAGGACTATCATCGTAGTTTGCTCCATCAATGGCGCCCCACCGTGCCGAGAACGAGGGCATTCTCAGGTTCTCGCCGCCAAACGGATCGGCTTGGTTACGGGCGTGGTAGATTGGCTGTAGGGTTGATAGAAGCCCATCGTGTTGCCGGCATCGGCCCCCGCGGCGACGATGAGAATATCCGCGCGCCGCGTCATTCCCCCTTCGTGAAAGACGTAGGGGTCGAGTTCCGGATTACGCTTGAACAGATACACCCAGCGCTCGTCGTCTCCCTCCTCGAGCGGCACGATATCCTTCAACCCGCGAACATGAATGGATGCGTGCCGCCCCCAGCGTCCAGTCTCCTTCAAATGTTTCACTGAGCGCCGACAGTTCTCGAAAATGTAGTCTCGGATTCTCCGCTTGGTCCAGCCCTCGTTCACGAGGAGTTGCTCTATCGTCGGCGGAATCGTGACCACGAAGACACCCGGCGAGAATTCGTGCTGACTGAGTGCGTTCACGAGTGGCGCAAGCAATGCGCGGGGCGTACTGCCAATGATGCGCGCGTTGCATAGATTGTAGCCGGACGACACCGTAACGGTGCTCATCGAGCGCTCGAAGCCCTCCCACTCATTCACGCCCTCCCAACCAGTATCCGGGTTCTCCGCAATGCACATGGAGTAGCGATGCGCGTTACCGAGATCGCCGCGCTGAATCGCGTCAGGGCGCAGTTCGCAGCAGTTCCACAACAGCAGGCTGATCGCGCGCCCCAGGGTGGCGTTCGCGCGATTCCCGGATCCAAACAGATAGCGGCCATGGTGCATGCCGATATCACGCACGATCGGACCAGACACGACGAGCAACGGCCAGGGCGAACCCAGGCTTGCGAGATGATTGAATTTGAATAGCGGATCGGCTAAGGCTTCGACCGCGGCCACGAGCACCGGCATGTACTGCGGCAGGCAACCCGCCATGACCGCATTGATCGCAAGCTTCTCAGCCGTAATCAGACTGGCTCGTTCCGAGATATCGGCGATGGGCGCATCGGGCGCCAGGCCGACAGCGTCGAGGAACTGCTGCACTCGCGCCTCGGTCGGCGGAATGATCGGCAGACCATCGGTCATGCTTTCCCGATAGAAATGCTCATTGCACTCCACCGCATCGAGCACCTCGATGCGATTCGACATGAATGCCATGACGCTCCTCCAAGTTTGCGCTTCACTCTAGCACAGCGGATTCGTCACGGGCAATCTACCCCCGAGGCATGCGATTCCGCCATATGGCCTTCCAACAAAACGTTCGATACCCGACAGTAAGGATGCCCCGTATTGAGCGCCGGTTGGCTAGGCGCGCCACCTTCATAACGCACGACTGCCTCGTCAATCCGTGTCTAGAATCTGTCCCGCGATGACCAGTTTCTGAATCTCGCTAGTGCCTTCGTAAATCCTGAGGGGGCGGATTTCGCGATACAACCGCTCAACGATGTTTCCAGCCAACAGCCCCGCCCCGCCGAGCAGCTGCACGGCAGAGTCGATCACACGCTGTGCAGCCTCGGTGGCGTAGAGCTTTGCCATGGCTGCCTCGCGCGTGATGCGCTCTGCGCCCTTGTCTTTGGCCCATGCTGCGCGATAAACCAATAGCGCAGCTGCATCGATCTCTGTCGCCATGTCGCTCACCCGCATTCGGGTGGCCTGTAGATCGGCGAGCCGGGCCCCGAAAAGCATTCGATTGCGGACGTGCTCTACTGCCTCATCGAGCGCTCGCCGTGCAAACCCGAGGGCTGCAGCACCCACGGTCGAACGAAAGACATCCAGTGTGGCCATCGCGATGCGGAAGCCCTGACCTGGGCTTCCGAGCATGGCGGTGGCCGGAACCCTGCAATCTTCGAAACGCAGCAGACCCAGAGGATGCGGCGCAATGACGTCCAGTCTCTCGGCGACGAGGAGTCCCGGTGTGTCGGCATCAATCACAAACGCAGACAGCCCTCGGGCACCAGGCGCCTCGCCAGTTCGCGCAAAGACGACATACTGCGCGGCAATGCCAGCATTGGAGATCCACGTCTTACTGCCGTCAATGACGTAACTGTCTCCTTCCCTTCTGGCAGTCGTCGCAGTCGCGGCAACATCCGAGCCCGATTGCGGTTCAGTCAAGGCAAAGGCGGCGATTCGTCGGCCTGCGGCGATCTCTGGCAGGTAGCGACGCTGCTGCTCCTGTGTGCCGAACAATGTGATGGGTCCGCTGCCCAATCCCTGCATGGCGAACGCGAAATCCGCCAGACCGGCCCTTTGAGCCAACGCTTCTCGGATCAGGCACAAACTTCGCACATCCAATCGCTCCGTGATTCCGCCGAAGGCCTTTGGCAATACGTAGCGTAGCCACCCTGCATCCGCCAATGCACGGACAAGCGCACGCACGCTGTCGTCAACCTCTGCCGTCTCGGTAGCGACAGTTCCTAGGTTCGCGTTTCCCCATTCTTCGATGCCGCGCGCCAGACTTCTATGCTCGCTCTCGAAAAATGGCCACGAATGAAAACTTTTGTCGGACACGAGAATACTCCTCCACGCCAGCCGGATCACTGATTCTCCGGAGCACCGGCGGCGTGTTGAACAGCCTTTCAATAAAACGCCCCCGATTCGTCCGTCGACGGCTCGCCACGTTGCGGTGGTATTGAAACGGTGTGCAACAGGCCTGTCAACACGACATATGGGCGCACGGATAATTGACACCCAACACTTCGTTGGGTATTGATGCTCCAGGTATCCGACAGGACGATCGAAGATGTTTTCTCTCACAGAGGGTTCCTTGGCTGGCGTCCATATCGTTCGATTGGAACGCCCTCCGGTGAACGCCATGCGGTCCGCTGACATTCAACAGCTCCGGGGCGTGCTAAGCGACGCAATCAATCGACAGCAATGCCGTGCACTGATCTTTGCGGCAAGCGGGCGATTCTTCAGTGCCGGCGCCGATATCAAAGCGATGCGAGCCCCTTCGGGCGAACCAGCGCCGGTCTGCGAGCTGGTGGCTCTCGCGCGCGACATGCAGGATGCGTTTGCCGCGCTCGAACGCTTTCCCGCTCCGACGATCGCTGCGATCACGGGCATTGCAATGGGAGGCGGCCTTGAGCTTGCGCTCGCCTGTGATTTTCGCTTCGCATCCAAGGACGCTCGAATCGGCCTGACAGAAACGCGCATTGGGCTCATCCCGGGCGCTGGAGGCACGCAACGGCTGACCCGCATCGCGGGCAAATCGACGGCCATGCGCATGATCCTCGCTGCAGAGGTCATCGACGGCGAAGAGGCCGCAAGGAGAGGCATCGTGGACGAAGCATTCGACGCTCCAGAAGTCATGGATCGAGCAATGAGCTTCGCCAGTACTCTCGCAGGCATGCCAGCCGAGGCGCTGCGCGCCGCGAAGCGCTGCATCGCCCTCGCAGCCACTGATGAGGGCTATGCCGCGGAAATCGAGGAAACCAGACGGCTGCATCGGACCGAAGAAACTCAAGCCAAGATTGCCGCCTTTCTCAACCGCCCTCGCTGAATCGATACGCTAGTTCGTCGGTTTCGCTGCGCGTATCACCCTGCCCCATTTCTCCATATCGGCCCGAATGACAGACAAAAACTGATCTGGACTATTGCCTACAGCATCAAAACCGACGCGTTTCAGATAACTGGCCACCTCGGGCTGACGCAACCCCAAGGCAATTTCCGCTTGCAGCTTCTGCACGATGTCGGCACTCGTTCGGGCCGGTGTCAGCACGCCGTACCAGGTACGGGCCTCGAAACCCGGATATCCCGACTCGGCCACCGTGGGCACCTCGGGTGCAACGGCAATCCGACTCGCGCTGCTTACGGCAATCGGGCGCAGACGCTTCGACTGTACGTGTGGAAGCACCGTCGCGATTGCTCCGAACATCAGCTGTATGTGCCCGCCCACCAGATCGGCTACGGCGACCGCAGATCCCTTGTAGGGCACATGCACCATGTTGATGTCCGCCATCTGCTTCAACAGCTCCATCGCCAAGTACGGTGACGTACCGGTTCCGCTGGAGCCGAAGGTCAGCTCCCCCGGTCGCTTCTTCGCAAGCGCCACCAACTCCTTGACGTTGGTTACCGGCAGCGACGGATGGATCAAGAGAAAGTTTGGCGTGGATGCCGTTTGCGTGACAGGCGCGAAGTCGTTCACGGGATCGTAGGCGAGCTTGCGCTGAAAGGGCGTGATCGTGTGGGCGTTGGAGATCTTCAGGATCGTATAGCCATCCGGCGCCGCCCGGGCTGTCAATTCTGTGGCGATCGAACCGTCTGCTCCGGGGCGGTTCTCGATCACGACCGGCTGTCCCCATCGCTCCTGCAGATGCTTGCCAATCAAGCGAGCGAGCGTGTCCGTACCGCCTCCAGGAGAAAATCCGACCACGAACCGTACGGGCTTGACTGGGTACTCCTGAGCAAACGAATCGCCCGCTGCAGCAAAGATCAAGCTGCCCGCGACCCAGCCGATGCGAACACGCGTCATGACTGCTACCTCCTCCGGTAGGCGTTTTTTGTCGATCCGGTTCCGCTTGTCGCGGAGAAATCGTATGTGGCACAATTTAACCGCCATTCAATTACACAATCAAGCACTGGAACCGCGCGATGTCACTGAGGACAGGGTCATCGCATCGGAGGAGGCCGGTCTCATCATGATCTACATGGTCGAGCATACGTTCTGCCTGCCCGAGCTCGAGGCGCAGTGGAACGCTTGGTACTTCGACAACCTGAAGGTCCTGCTCGGCGTGCCCGGATTTCACAGCGCACAGCGATTTCGCATCTCAGACACGACCCCGCCGCGATACATGGCGATGTACACAATCGACGGCCCGGACGTTTTCGAATCGAAGATCTACATCGAAGCAGGCGGCAATGGCGCAAACAGCGCGCGCTTCCGCCCCGGCTATCAGGTATGGGTTCGAAACCTGTTTGCCGACATCGAAGTCGCCCCCGATGTGGCTAGCGACCAGTGTCTGGTCACAGCGGACGCCTCGTCTGCGCACGGCGATCTACCCGCCACGATGCAGTGGGGACGCGCGGTCGGCTTCCACAAGACGACGCCCTATCGAGGCTTCAGCGTGGTGGGCACCGATGCCCTTGCGCAGTGGCATGGCTTGCCGGGCGTGACGATCTACGAGCCGCATCGCGGCAGGTTCATCGCCGCGACCTAGATTCATCACATACGCTCCCCGGCTGGCTCCACATAGCATTCGAATCAAGAAGCGCCCTGACGCCGCACACAACCTAGGAGGACTGCCATGCGCTTCACCCGACTGCTTGAGTATCTGCATGCGATGCCAGCGTCTGAAATTCCCAGCGCTCTCCTGGACAGCGCGCGCATTGCCTTGCTGGACAATCTCGGCTGCGGTTTGTTCGGCGCTCGTCAGGAATGGGGGCGCATCGTCACGGACTTGGTGCGCGACGAGCGCTCTCAGGGTGCTGCCAGCGTCTACGGGTCAGCGTCCGGCTGCGCGCCTGCTCGTGCTGCCCTGGCGAACGGCACCTGCACGCATGGCTTCGAACTGGACGACATTATCCTCGGCGCTCTGTCGCATCCTGGCGCCGTCGTCGTGCCTGCGGCTCTCGCTGCCGCGGAATCGTCCCAGTCATCTGGGGTCGACCTGCTGCGAGGCATCGTAGCCGGCTACGAAGTCATGGCACGAGTGGGTGCCGCATTAGGCCACGACCATAACAACCGCGGATTCCATACGACAGGCGTTGCCGGCCCGGTGGCCTCTGCCGTTGCCGCAGGTCTAGTCATGCGATTGCCGGTCGAAACGATCCTGTCTGCAGTCGGCACTGCCTGCTCTAGCGCGTCGGGCATCAAGGCATTCACGCAAGGGACCGGCGGCATGGTGAAGCGCATGCACGCTGGGCGTGCAGCAGAATCGGGGGTGCTCGCCTGCGATCTCGCAAAGCGCGGTTTCGCGGGCCCGCAGGGCGCTGTCGACGGCCGATTCGGCCTGTTGGAAGTGATAGGCGGAGAGCACGTCTACCCGCAACGCATCGATGCTGATCTCGGCCACGACTTCGCCATCGCACGCGTATGGATCAAGGCTTACGCCTGCTGCGGGCTCATCCATTCCACTATGCATGCCCTGGAGCAGATCAAGTCGAGCCACGAGATCGCCCCGACTGCGGTTCGAACCGTCGTCGTTCGTACCAGCAAGCGTGCAGTGGAGCAAAATGGCGATCCAGACCCGCAGGATACGATGACAGCGCAGTACAGCATTCCCTTCTGCGCCGGCGTTGCGCTTACAGCCGATGCCCGGAGTCCCGATCCCTTTATGCCAGAGCGGCTGTGGGACGAGCGGGTGCGCGGCATTGCAGCACGCACTAGGCTCGAGATCGATCCAGACATGGATGCACAGTATCCGGCGCACTTTGGCGCGAAAGTCTCCGTGGAACTCGAATCAGGCGTACGACACCAGTGCAGCGTCCTCGACCCCCATGGCACTGCCAGCGATCCGTTCACACCGGCCGAAGCGCAAGCGAAGTTCCGTACGCTCGCCGGTGCTGTGAAGGACGCGAGCGGCGTGGAGCGAATTCTCGCTGCCGTGGCGGCCTTGGACAACACCCCAGCATCGGTGGGCGCCCTTTCGACCGCCCTTCGCAGTTGATCGGAGCGCTGACCATGTCAATCGAGTGCATAGTGAAGCTGAGCGCCTGCGTAGCCGTGCTCGCCGTCACGACCGGGCTGTCTGCGCATGCAGCAGATCGTCCAGGCGGCTACCCCTCGAAACCGGTGCGTATCATCGTGCCATTCGCACCGGGCGGAGGCATCGATATCAGCACACGACTTGTCGCAGTCAAGCTCTCAGAGTTCTGGGGCGAGGCCGTGATCGTCGAGAACCGCGCAGGGGCCGGTGGCACGATCGGCAGCGAGTTGGCAGCGAAGGCCTCCCCAGATGGTCATACACTGCTCGCAGTGCCGATCAGTCACGCCGCTGTCGGCAGTCTGCGCAAGAATCTCAAGTACCATCCCCAGTCCGATTTCGTGCCCATCATTCACCTCGCCTCGGCTCCCAACGTCATCGTCGTGCACCCTTCGATACCGGTGCGTTCGTTGCGCCAGTTGATCGACCTCGCGCTAAAGCGCAAAGGCGAGGTGACCTACGCTTCCGGCGGGCGCGGCAGTTCGACGCACTTGGCCGCCGAGTTGCTCGCGATGCAGACCGGCATCGAGCTCTCCCACATCCCCTACAAAGGGGGCCAGACCACGATGACGGATCTTTTGACGGGACAAGTCGCCATGTTCATCGGCAGCCTGCCTGCGACTTTGGCCCACGTCCGCGCGAACCGGCTGCGTGGGCTGGCCGTCACTAGCGCCGTCCGGTTGGCCGTCCTGCCGGATGTCCCGCCTGCCGCTGAAGCAGGGGCACCAGGCTATGAATATCTTGGCTGGTACGGCATGCTGGCTCCGGCCGGGACGCGGCCGGAGATCATCAATAGGCTCAACGCCGACATGAATCGAGCTCTACAACTTGCTGAAATCCGAGAGCGGTTTGAAGCACAAGGCGCGATGACCGTGGGTGGGCCACCGGAGCAGTTCGAGAAGTTGCTCGCATCGGAAATGGCGAAGTGGGCGAAAGCAGCCGCCCATGCCGGTCTGCGGCCGGAGTAGGTCGAACGACAACTGAGGAGAAGTCGATTGAGCGAGATCTACCGGACGGATGTCGTCGTGATCGGCGCCGGTATGGCCGGCTTGGTGGCAGCGAATCGTGCAGCACAGCTTGGCCTGAAGGCGCTGGTGCTCGAACAAAGCGAAGCGGACCGGTATCTGTGTAATTCGCGCTTCACTGGGGGCACCCTGCACGTCGCCATGAGCGACATCATGCTGGAACCGTCGGACCTAGCAAGGAACATTGAAAAGTCGACTCAGGGCTTTGTAAGTCCGGAATGGGTGCAGCTGTTTGCCAGCGAAGGCCGTAAGGTCGTGCGTTGGCTACAAGACGAAGGCGCACGTTTTCTCAAGGCAAGTGCCATGGCCTACCAGAGCTGGGTGCTTGCACCGCCCGGGAGGATACGGCCCGGGCTTGACTGGGAAGGTCGCGCAGGCGACGTCCTCCTTCGCAATCTGGAAGCGAATCTGAACAAGCGCGGCGCAGAGATCCTGCGCGGCGCGCGAGCACAGGACCTTATCGTTGAGAACGGCGCGTGCGTGGGCCTTCGCGCGGTGCGGGCTGGTCAGCAACTCGAGGTCCGCGCCAAAGCTGTCGTGATCGCGGACGGTGGCTTTCAGGGAGATCCCGAACTGGTGGGCGAGTTCATCACCCGCCATCCGGACCGTCTGAAGCAGCGCGGTGCCGGTACCGGAATGGGTGACGGACTGCGCATGGCGCGTGCGGTCGGCGCGTCTCTGGTCGGCACCGACCGCTTTTATGGGCACGTCCTTTCGATCGACGCGCTGCACAACGATCAGCTTTGGCCCTATCCCTACCTTGATGCGCTGGTCACCTCCGGAATCGTCGTGGATGCGAAAGGCGAGCGCTTTGCGGACGAAGGCGCCGGTGGTGTCTATGTCGCTAACATGATCTCCCAGCTGGACGATCCGCTCAGCGCCTGGGTGATCTACGATCAAGCGATATGGGATGGCCCGGGCAAGAACGGACTCATTCCAGCCAATCCGCATCTGCCCAAGGTGGGTGGGACAGTGCACCAGGCATCGGATATCGCGGGGCTGGCACGAGCGTGCGGCCTATCCGAATCCGCACTGAGCCGTAGCGTAGCAAGCTACAACGATGCCCTGGCCAATTCTGCCGCACAAGCCTTGACACCTGCACGTAGCGCCCGAAAAGCGACCCCGCAACCCATCCGATCGGCACCGTTCTATGCCGCGCCCCTGTGCGCAGGCATCACGTACACGATGGGCGGCATTGCCATCGACGTACACGCGCGCGCAGTCGATGAGAAAGGGGCACCGGTCTCGGGCCTCTACGTGGCCGGCGCGGCAGCAGGTGGACTGGAAGGTGGGCCGGCGGTGGGCTACGTCGGTGGTCTGGTGAAGTGCGGTCTCACGGGCCTTCGTGCCGCGGAGCATGTCGCCGCCTCGCTCAACAAGCCCTGATGAACGTCGCCGGCCGCGGCCTGCTGCTGGTCTGGACCGATGTCGACGACGCGGTCGAAGCCCGATTCAACGCCTGGTACGACCGCGATCACGCCCGCGAGCGCGTAGAGCGGGTCCCAGGCATGTTGCGCGTTCGCCGTTTCGTTGCCGAGCAAGGCGCTCCGAAGTATCTTGCGGCGTACGACATGCATGACACGAACGTCATGCTGTCGGAGCCCTACCTCGCATTGCGCCGTAGCCGCGATCCGGAAAGCCGGGAGTTGATACCTGCATTCCGGAATACGCTCAAGCTCGTCGGCACTGTGGTCGCGGGCGAGGAGCGCGCCGAGGGCGCCTGCTGTGCGCTGCTGCGTCCTACAGGTGACGAATTACTCTCGGAGGCGACGCCACAGAACCTGCGCGCAATCGTCGCCTCTGTGATGGCCATCGAAGGTGTCGTGGCCGCTCGCATCGCCAAGAGCGAGGAAGCGCTGCTATCGCTGACGCGCCAGTTCACCACGCGATCCGCCGATCGCTTTCTCGACTGGATCGTAATGATCGAGGCGACCGAAACGGGTGCGATGCAAAGCGCGATTGGCCACCTCACAGGGCCGACCGCGCCTGCATGGATCGCTGACAGCCTCGTCACCCAATTGCGTTTTCGCTATGCACGGCATGCTGACGCACGAAGCGTCGAGCCTTATTCTGGACCGACGCAGTAACCTGCATCAGTCCACCATCGTCAGCCCGCCGCTTACGCTCAAGACCTGTCCAGTGACATAGTTCGAACCGCTGCCGGCGAAGAACGCCACTGCGTCCGCGACTTCTTCCGGCTTGCCGAAACGCCGGAAGGGGATCGCGCGTATCAGCGCTTCGCGCTGCTTCTCGGGGATCGACGCGAGCAAGGGCGTGTCGGTGGGTCCCGGGCACACGCAGTTCACATTGGTCGAGAATCGTGCCGTTTCCCGCGCAATGGCCTTGGTGAAGGCGATCACGGCACCCTTGGCACCGGAGTACACGGCCTCCCCGCCACTGCCGACACGACCGGCGTCGCTTGCGACATTGACGATCTTTCGCCCCGGCTGCGACGTAAGCTGCGGAAGAAAGGCATGCGTCATCTTCAGCACCCCCACATAGTTGAGCTCGATCAGCCGCTGCCATAGATCCGGGGTCGTATCGGCGAAGCGAACCACCTTGCTCCAACCGGCCGCATTGACGAGGATATCGAGCCCGGATGGCTCGCGCTCCAACATCCGCACAGCAGCGGCGACAGCGACATCACTCGTCACGTCCAGCTTTATGAAGATTGCCTTGCCCGTCGATGCAATTGCAGAGGCAGCGGCTTGCCCTGCGCCCTCGTTGATGTCGCCCAGGTAGACCACGGCACCTGCCTGCGCGAGCTTGGTCGCCGCCGCGAGCCCGATGCCCGACGCTGCCCCCGTGACCAATGCGATTTTTCCTTTGAGATCCATTGTTCCCGTCCTCGATTCGTTGAAGAATTGTTGAGTTCAACTTAGCGCTGCCGCACTGATCGGCTTCCACTCGGCACTCCATCCGAGAACGCCGGAACGGAGCGCCTCTCGCCCCTCGCAGGGACGCCTGTCGCCATCGCCACTGCAAGATCGGCGTACAGCGTTGCCACTTGATTCATCGACATGGGACCGCTCAGCCGATACCAGGAGATCAGGTGCTCGACCATGCCGATCATCGCAAAGGCCACGGGTGCGACTGTGCCCTCCTGCCGGCGGCCGCCGCGCACCGCCGTAATCAACTCGCTGCACATGCCGTAGAACTCGCGCTCGAGCGACGTGACCCGCTGGCGCTGACGTTCCGGCAAGCTGTTGCGCAGATGCCCAACTGCAAAGATCCGCTCGTAGGCTGCTGAAAGCTCCTGCTGCTGCAGTTGCCAAATCGCGTAGGCGTGCATGAACTCCCAAAGCCGCTTCTTCGGCTGGCTGGCGCGCACCAGGCTGCGCACGAACGCGATGAGGTCGGCGATGGTGTGCTCGAGAAAGGCGAGCAGAATGTCTTCCTTGGAGCGAAAGTACCAATACAGCGCCGGGGCCGTCATGCCGACCCGGCGCGCGATATCGGTCATGCCGGCGCGTTCATAACCACATTCGCGATAGATTTCAGCCGCCGCACGGATGATGCGCCGACGTGTGGCTTCGTCACGCGCACTGCTTTTGCGAGCCGGGTCGGTATTCGATCGAGCTCGCGCCCTGTTCCCCACGGGTGTCGTGGGCGATGTCACAGGTTTTGCTGAGCCAGCGGTCTTGCGCGCCATACGAAGCTTATTCGCTCATCCAGGCGATTTCGTCACCGCCATAGCCCAGTTCCGTCAACACGGATTGCGTATGCTCGCCGAGCGTAGGTGGTGGCCCTTGAATACGCGCAGGCGACTTCGAGAACTGAACGGGGATCGACGGCGTGAACATCGGCCCCGCCTGAGGATGCGAGTAGCGATGAAAGAAGCCCGTCTGTTTCAGATAGGGATCATTCGGCAGGTCCCGGAGCTTCTTCGCCACGCCATTGGGGACATCCGCCGCATCGAGCCGCGCTCGCCAGTCGGCGGTGGTGCGCTTGAGCATCTCCTGCCCCAGCAACTCGTAGAGTTCCGGAAAACGCTTCGAACGCTCGGCTAAAGTCGAGAAGCGCGGGTCATGGGCCAGCTCGGGACGATCGCAGGCGGTGAAGACGCCGCGCCATTGCGCATCACTGGTAGCCATCAGGCAGACGTAACCATCCATTGTCTTGTATGGACGCCGGTATTGGGTCAGCGCACGATCGTAACCAAGCTCGCCTCGTGGCTCGTCAAAGGCGCCCGTCCAAAGGTGCTCGATCAAGTTGAAGGACAGCATCGTTTCCAGCATCGGTACCTGGACCTCCTGTCCCTCACCTGTGCGCTCCCGGTGCACGAGTGCCATGCCTATGGACGACGCGAGGATGTGGCCGCAAAACTTGTCTGCGATGACCGTTGGAAGATAGCGCGGCTCGCCCGTCGCAAGCTCCGTAATGCCCGCAATGCCGCTTTCGCCCTGGATCACGTCGTCGTACGCGGGCCGATCGCGATCCGGGCCGTCTGATCGATAGCCAGGAGCGTAGGCATAAACCATGCGCGGATTGCGGGTGGCTACCGTGCTGTAGCCCACGCCCAGCCGATCGGCCGCGTCAGGGCGCATGCTGTGCACGAGCACGTCGGCCTCATTTATCATGCGGTTGAGCGCCGTCAGCGCCTCGGGCTTGCGCAAATTGAGGACGACGCTGCGCTTGCCTCGGTTCATGCCGACGAACATCGCCGTCATGCCCGGGTACCGAGCCGGCCCGATCTTGCGATTCAGATCACCGCCCGGCTGCTCCACCTTGACGATGTCGGCGCCATAGTCGCTCAATATCTGGGTGGCAACAGGGCCGCAGATGAACTGCGTGAGGTCGACCACCCGGATGCCCTTGAGCGGCCCTTGCGCGTTAGACGCGGTCATCGGTACTGGTCCTTTCGATGCATCGCCGTGCGGCGTATCGGGGCAACTTTCAGCGCGCTCCCCGAACGACGCCCGCTGCCATGAGGCGCTTTGCGCCGGCATGGCGGTATTGACTGGCCCAAGGCTCATGCCATAGCCTAGGCGTCACTAGATTAACGACCATTCAATAGCGTCGCAAGCGGCGTTGGGAGCGGTACGCATTGACATCCTCTGAAGACAGCAAGGTCGCCCTGATTACGGGGGCGAACCAGGGTATCGGCTACGCCGTCGCCGAGCGGCTCGCGCGCGAAGGCATGAGAGTTCTGCTCAATGGTCGGCGGGCCGAAGCGGTTGAAGAGGCGTCTTCCCGCCTCGAAGCGGCGGGACTATGCGTCGTTCCGCTGACGGGTGATGTGAGCCGAGAAGACGACGTTGCCAAGATGTTTGCTGCAATCGAGTCCCGCTTCGGTCGCCTCGATGTGACGGTCAACAATGCCGGAATCGCACCGCGCGTCGCTGGGCGCAGTCCACGCGTCGAGGATACGCCGCTAGATGCCTGGGAGCGCACGCTGGCGATCAATTTGACGGGTGCTTTCATGGTGGCGCGCGCGAGTGTATCGCTCATGAAAGCACGCCGGTTCGGGCGCATCATCAACTTGTCGTCGCAGTCCGGGCGCATGTACACAGGCTTCGGCAGCGCCGCGTACGCCGCCACCAAAGCGGGTCTGATCGGCTTCTCGCGCGTATTGGCCGGCGAGGTCGGCGAGTACGGCATCACCGTCAACTGCGTAGCTCCCGGACGCATCAAGACGGCGATGGCAGCCACCTTCGCCAACGAAGCGAGCGTCGATCAACAATACATCGTGCGTACACCGATGCGCCGCGTCGGCACCACGGACGACGTGGCTGCTGCGATCTCCTACCTTGCGTCCGATGCCGCATCCTTCGTCACTGGAACCGTCCTCGACGTGACCGGTGGCTTCTACATGCCCTGATTCTGTTTGTCATCAACACGGAGACTTCCATGTCCGAGACTTCCAGCCGATTCCGCCCCGCCGGCATCGATGTTGCCCGCTTTGCACCCAAGCACTTCCTATGGGAGCGCGATGGGAAGGTGGCCACGATCACTTTGAACCGGCCGGATCGCAAGAATCCGCTCACCTTCGAATCCTACGCGGAGCTGCGCGACACATTCCGCGCCCTGTGCTACGCGAACGACGTGAAGACCGTGGTCATCAACGGAGCGGGCGGCAACTTCTGCTCAGGCGGTGACGTATTCGAGATCATCAAGCCTTTGGTCGAGATGCAGCACGCTGACGACATGACGGGCTTGCTGGAATTTACGCGCATGACCGGCGATCTAGTTAAGGCGATGCGCGCCTGCCCGCAGACGATCATCGCGGCGGTCGATGGCGTATGCGCCGGCGCGGGTGCCATCATGGCCATGGCCTCGGACCTGAGATACGGCACCGCCCGCAGCAAGGTGGCGTTTCTCTTCGTGCGCGTCGGATTGGCCGGCGCAGACATGGGCGCTTGCAACATCCTGCCGCGGATCATTGGTGCTGGTCGAGCCGCGGAACTGCTGTATACGGGGCGCGCTTTGGAAGGCACGGAAGCCGAACGCTGGGGATTCTTCAACAAGCTGTGCGAACCGGAACAGTTACTCGCCGATGCCAAAGTGCTCGCGCAGTCGATCGCCTCCGGCCCCACTTTCGCCCACGCCATGACCAAGCGCTGTCTGCATCGGGAATGGAGCATGGGGATCGATGAAGCGATCGAGGCAGAAGCCCAAGCTCAGGCGATCTGCATGCAAACTCGCGACTTCGAACGTGCGTACCAGGCATTCGCCGCCAAGGAACGGCCAGTGTTCGAGGGCAATTGACCTAGGGAAGGTCTGAACAAGTCCACCGATTCTGCCGTGGCGCGTTGAATCGGTCGGAGGGTGCGAATCGATGAAACAGATGAGTTTTTCGGACGCGGAGTACGCGGGCAAGCGCAAGAAGACCCGGCGCGAGTTGTTCCTCGAAGAGATGGAACTGGTGGTGCCGTGGAAGGCGCTGCTCAAGGTGATCGAGCCGTTCTACCCCGTGGCCGGGAACGGCCGCAGGCCGTATCCGCTGGCGACGATGCTGCGCGTGCACCTGATGCAGAACTGGTTCGCGCTGAGCGACCCGGCGATGGAGGAGGCACTGTACGAGATCGCCTCGTTGCGCATCTTTGCCGGGCTGGACTTGCGCGAGGCGATCCCCGACGAGACGACGATCCTGAACTTCCGGCACTTGCTGGAGGAGTACGACCTGGCCGAGGAGATACTCAAGCAGGTCAATGCGCACCTCACGCGCAAGGGCCTGCTGCTCAAGCGCGGCAGCATCGTCGATGCGAAGATCATTGCGGCGCCCAGTTCGACCAAGAACGCGCAGGGTGAGCGCGATCCCGAAATGCATCAGGCGAAGAAGGGTAACCAGTGGCATTTTGGGATGAAGGCGCACATCGGCGTGGACGCCGACAGCGGCCTGGTTCATACCGTCACCACCACACCTGCCAATGAGTCCGACGTGGCGCAGGTCGCCGATCTGCTGCATGGCAAGGAAGAGCACGTCTATGCTGACTCGGGCTATCGTGGCGCCGCGAGCCGAGTGGATCGCGAAGACTTGCAATGGCACATCGCGGCGCGGCCCAGCGACATCGCCAAGATGGCTGAGAGCAGAGCCAAAGCGCGAGTGCAGAAGCAAGAGCACCGCAAGGCCAGCGTGCGCGCGAAAGTGGAGCATCCGTTTCGCGTCATCAAGCGCCAGTTCGGTCTGATGAAGGTGCGCTTTCGCGGGCTCGACAAGAACACGGCCCATCTGCTGACGCTGTTCGCGCTGTCGAATCTGTGGATGGCGCGAAAGAAGCTCATGGCCATGATGGGAGCAGTCCGTCCGCAGGCGGCGTAAAGACGAACAAATATGTCGAAAACTCACTTCCGCGGACTCGCGTAGATGCCTTTGCCGGAACCTTCCAGCTCACGCGCATTCAACGGGTTCATGGCGGCTGCGTTTTTGACTTGTTCAGACCTTCCCTAGCCTTCGGAGCACGAGCAGATCCGATGCTCTCCTGACAGCGCACCGGATCATTGTCGGCTCATCGAGCGCATGGGTTGGGCTGCATCGATTCGCACGACCAAGCCCGTGGCAAAGGAGGCCCCCCTGACAGGGTGTGCAGGAAGGCGGGGTTTGGCACGCTGCAGTTCGATTCGTTCGACGACGAATTCACCTGGTCGACGTCGTCGTGGCAAATCTCGTCCTCCTTGCCCAACGCGGGGACTTGAAGGTCGTGTGCACATTGCGCCATAGTGCACGCAATGGCATGAAGGTTTCACGCCATTTGCCGTAAGCGCTCGACCACCGGCTTCTTTACGACAATCCCCTGCGTGCGGCGTATCTCCCGCTCTCGGAAGCCACGCTCCGAGGGGATGCGAATCTCCGACACGCCTGGTTGTTTGGGAAGCGCCTTGATTCCTGTAAGCAACTCTTCGAGTTCCGAAGTGAACTGCTCGGCTGGCATCAACAGCTCCGGATCGAACGCGATGAACAGATGCGCGAAATCACTGACATCTCCGTTACGCATCCGAGCACCCGCCAGCAATCCAAGCGCCTGGATGGCAAGCGACAGGCCATACCCCTTGTGGCCACCGAACGGAAAGACCCCGCCGTCCACCAGTTCGCTAGCAACGCGTGTAGGTAATCCATCGCGATTGATGCCTACGACCTCCGGAAATGCTTCGCCCAGAAACGCCTTCATCATGACTTCCCCAGTCATCACCAAAGACGTCCCCATGTCGAATATGAAGGGGTTGACCTTACCCGGGACTCCGATGGCCAGAGGGTTCGTGCCCAGCGCTTTGCGACTTGCGCCCAATGGCACCACAGTCGGCGTACTGCTGGCCGTGTAGATTGCAGCGAGCCCAGCGCGAGCGAGTATTTCGAGATAGTAAGCGCCTCGACCGGTGAACCAGCAGTTCCGCACACCGATTACGGCGACGCCGGTCTTGCGTGCCTTCTCTATAGCGACATCCACACCGCGTGCTACCGCGACATAGCCCAAGTGGTTGCCACCATCGAGCAATGCCGACACCGGAGTCTCCCGGACGATGGATATAGGCGTTCGCGGTCGGCGCAACTCGGGCCTCTCGGCGATGACCAGAATACGTGGCAAACCGGCGAACTCATACCCCCACATGGATGCGTCCACCAGATGCGTGGCCACGATCGCCGCCTCATCGGAGGGAAGCCCCAGGTTGCGCAACGCCCCTTCTCCCAGTGCCTGGGCTTCACTTACGCTCAAGCGAATGGTGTCCTCGCAGTCGCTGTCCAGTAGTTCTTCGGTCATGGTAGATCGCCACACAATAAATTAGGCGCAGGCATCGTCCCTGATGAGCCTGCGCAGACCTGCGAGGAATCCATCTTCAACTGCCGCAGCCTGCGCACACGAGCGCATCACTGCAACTTGATATTGCCCCTTTTGACCACTTGAATCCAGTCAACGATTTCTTTGCCGATGAACGAGCGGAAAGCGACAGAACCGAGGTAATCCGGTTCGACGCCCTGGTTGGCAAAGGCCTTCCTGACTTCGGGTACGCCGAGGACAGCCTTGATCTCTTGATCCACCTTGACCGTGACGGCTGCCGGTGTTCCGGCCGGTGCCAGTATGCCCCACCAGACAATCGCCTCGAATCCAGGCAGACCGGATTCAGCCAACGTCGGCATGTTGTCGAAAAAGCTACTGCGCTCCAAGGACGTCGTCGCCAGACCGGTCAGCTTGCCTGAGAGGATATGCGGCCGGACTGCTGGCAGTGAGATCATCGTGCCGTGGCTGTGTCCACCGAGCAGATCAATGACTTGCTGGTTACCCCCCTTGAAGTGAACGACGTTGAAGTCGATAGCGGCTCGAAGCTTGAAAAGTTCGATGAACATGTGGGCGGTTGAGCCTGCGCCAGCGGTGCCGAAGAACAACTTCCCCGGATTCTTCTTTACGTGCGCGACGAACTCCTTCACCGTCTGCGCGGGCACGGCTGGAGTGACGACGAGCACGTAATCGCCCTTGCCTACGCGCGAGATCGGAACGAACGACTTGACCGGATCGTACGGCAGGGAGCGGAGAGCCGGCTGCATGGTGAACGATGCCGGCACGAACGTTAGCGTATGACCATCCGGCGCAGCCCTGGCGCCAAGCTCGGCGCCAACGACCCCGCCCGCACCCGCACGATTGTCCACCACGACCTGCTGACGCAATCGTTCCGACAAACCGGTGGCGATCATGCGTCCCACTGTATCGGCACCGCCCCCAGGAGCAAACGGAATGATGAGGCGGATCGGGCGGGTCGGGAAACCGTCATTCCCGATCACGACACTCGGCGCGGCGCTCAGGACGATCAGTGAGATCCATAGGCTGGCACGTCTGAACCACTGCGAACCGGACTTTCGCATCTTATCCTCCTCCACTGAGTGGGTTCTCGTCGGAGCCGCTCCTTGAACGAGCGCTGTTTCCGACGTTTCTGATCGATCTACTTCAACGCATGGTCGCTTCCGCTCTTCTTCCCGTGCTCGTCATGCCTCATTGTTCCATCAAACGCGCGACCGTCCAACACCAATCCGTGTTTGGCGAAAACCCCAACCCCTCTCCTCGCTCAGCTGCAAGCGTACCGGCCGATGAAGATTCGCGCGCAGAAACCGCCGCCACTTCGCCATGCAGCGCAAGGCTCCGCCTGGCCTTGTTCTCGTCTTGGGCGTGACTTTGCACAACTCGCCCGGAGCGTCCCATTCATGAGCTTAGATCATGGTGTGAATCACGTTGTCACGCTTGCCACCGCGAACGCGACCTCACGTAGAGATCCATCGAGCCGGTGTAGACTAGAGCTCCACCAAGCCAGTTCCGCTCCGACTTCCTTTGCAAAGTATCGAGCGGGTTCGGATGGCCAATCGATGCGCACCAGAGGACCCATCGAATGCTGCTCGAGAACAAGATTGCGGTCATCACAGGCAACCCGTACGGCATTGGGCGCGAGTGTGCCGCGCTCTTTGCGCGCGAAGGCGCGAGCGTCGTCGCCATCGACGATAGCAGGCTCGGCTGGTCCGTGAATGGCGCCACGGAATCCGAGATGCCGCACTTTCTCGCGGACGTCTCCGATGTCGATGCTGTCGCAGCGGTCGTCGCCGAATGCGAAAGGAAATTCGCGCGCGTGGATGTGCTCTTCAACCTCGCTGGTCGCGCGGTGAAACAATGCTTTGAATCGACAACCGACGCCACCTGGAGCCAGATGATCGGACGCAACCTCTCCGCGGCGTTCGTCTGTTCGCAGAAATTCCTGCCGCTCATGAAAAGGGCAAGCAACGGGATCATCATCCACCATGCGTCCATCGACGGGTTTCTTGGCAATCCATCCTTGGCTGCTTACTCTGCCGCCAAGGGGGGCGTCATTCCACTGACGCACGTCATGGCCCATGATCTCGGCAAGTACGGCATACGCGTGAACTGCATTTCCACGGGCGGCATACGCGATGGCGCGTCGCGTCCGGACGACGCGTCGCGCATACGGGTGACGCCATTGGGACGGACAGGTACACCTCAGGATGTCGCACGCGTAGCGCTGTTTCTCGCCTCTGAATTGTCCACTTACGTAAACGGCGCGAACATCGTTGTCGACGGCGGGCGCACCAGCATCACACAGGGATGCTACGAAGATTGACCGACGCCAGTTCGCCGCCTGAGAGCTAACGGGGAAAGCAAGAACTATCCATCTCGACAGTTGATGCCTAAAGAACGTGACTTACACCAGCTCGACCCATAGTCTCCCTCCGATACGGGTGCCGATCTTCGCCCGCCCCCCAACATTAGCTGCTTTACCTGTCAGATCCCCCGAGCTCCGACGCGCCCGTGAATTTCCGAATCGCCGCCGTCGATTGACGGCTCATAAGTGCTGACGATATAGTGGGAGCCAGTGAAGCGCATGCATTTCCCATTATTGCGTTTCGCTTGGAGGAGGACATGTCCATCGTGTACTGCGACAGGACATCATTCCCATTGCACGTGCGTCTCAATGACCTCCCGCGTCGCCTGGGAGGCCTCACCTTGGCATGCATCGATCGGACAGATGCAACGAAAACTCCTTTGCCCGACTGCATGAGAGGGCTCTAGTCGCAGCACTGACGCCCTTGCGCTGACAACGAGAGGAGCACACTCATGGTTGACGAACGCAAAGTAGCCATTGTCACCGGGGGAGGCCGCGGGCTCGGACGTGCGATGGTCATGGGTCTGGTGCGGCACGGGGTATTCGTTGTCGCTGTCGACCGAGACGAGGAACCGCTCGAGGACCTGACTTCGCTCTGGGGCAAGACTCGTCTCGCCACTGTGACGATGGACCTCACCGAACCTGACGCCGAGCAGGTCGTTCATTCTGCCGCCATCAAGGCCTTCGGCCGGATCGACATTCTCGTCAACAACGCGGGTATAGGTCAGTCGGTCGTGTGGCCGGATCACTGGGTCAATCCACTGCGTGTCTGGAACATCGATCTTGAGCACTGGCGTCGGTTCTTTGAAGCCAACACGCATGTCACCTTCCGCATGTCGAAGATGGTGATTCCTCTAATGATCGAGCAGCGCTGGGGGCGGATCATCAACGTCACCACAAGCCTGGGCTCGATGCTGCGTGCGGGGTTCGGGCCTTACGGTGCTTCCAAAGCAGCTGCGGAGTCCCTCTCCCGCATCACGGCCGAAGAGCTGAGGGGAACGGGCGTCACCGTCAACGTGCTCACACCGGGCGGCCTCACCAATACGTCGGCCAATCCTGGTGCGCCGTTCGATCGATCCAAGATGATCCAGCCGGAAGTCATGGTGCCGCCCCTGCTATGGCTCATCTCCAACGGCGCCTCCGGAATCACCGGTAGGCGCTTTCTCGCTTCCCACTGGAACCCGTCCCTCTCGCCCGAGGAGGCCGCAGAACTAGCCGGTGCCCCCGCCGCTTGGGACCCGGGCAAGAGCCTGCCGAAGGAACCCGAACGTAACGCCTGAGAGAGGACCCACGCATGAACTGCACATTCAAGGCAACCGTCTCGATCGCGATACTCACTAGCGCCACTTTTGCCCCTGTCGTTCGCGCCCAGGATTTTCCGAACAAGCCGATCCGAATGCTCATTCCCTCTCCGCCGGGGGGCGGCACGGATATTCTCGGCCGTCTACTGAAGGAAGGCTTTAGCGAACTCTGGGGACAACCCGTGGTGGTCGATAACCGCGGCGGTGCAAGCGGTCGAATTGCCGCGGCAGCTACTGCAAAGGCGAATCCGGACGGTTATACGCTGCTCTTCACCTATGGCGGGGTACTCACCACTGGCCTGCCGCTCTTCAAGAAGCTCCCGTATCACCCGATCCGGGACTTCACGCCGATTGCCATGCTGTGCCACGTTCCTGGCGTGTTGGTCGCACATCCCTCGTTTCCCGCCAAGACTGTCGCGGAGCTGATCAAGATGGCCAAGACGAAACCCGGTGCACTCACGCACGGGACGTCGAGCCTCGGGTCGAGCTCGCATCTGAATATGGAGCTGTTCAAGCAGATGGCCGCCATCGACATGCACCGAGTGTCGTACAACGGCGACGGTCCCGCCCTCGTGGCCTTGCTGGGCGGACACGTACCCTTCGCGTTCAACAATGTCGTCGTCACGCTGCCCCACGTGCAAGCTGGGAAACTGCGTGCTCTCGGCGTCACGACCGCGCAGCGCGTACCCAACATACCCGACGTGCCCACAATCGCAGAAAGTGGCTTGCCGGGGTACGAAGGGCTCCTCTTTTACGGATTGGTAGGCCCTGCCATGGTGCCGCCGGCGATCGTCACAAAGCTTCACGACGGCGTACAGAAGATCAAGCAAATGCCCGATGTAAAAAGTCAGCTCGCACGTCTGGGCGGGATCTCGATGGACATGACCCCGGAGCAATTCGGCTCGCTACTGCGGCGCGAACTCGAGAAATGGACCCAAGTCATCGAGGTCGGCAATATAAAGGCAGAGTAAGAGGTCAAGCCGTCCGGATGCGCCAGAACGCGCTGTAGCCTTAGTTGAAGGAGGCAGAAGCTAGCTCTCCCAATCATGCGAGGGCAGCCGAACGCCCCCTTTGGGCGGCCCACCGTAGGTGCGAACCTTCACGTCTTTGCATCACGCAAATGCACTTCGACCTCCCCGATCGTTGCGACAATACAAGCGCCCGCTCCGTAGTCCTTCGTCATGAACTCCCAATCGCTAGAGAAAGCATGTCAACAATCGAACGCACCCAGCGAAGGCGTGCCGCGGATCAATGATTTCCGAGAACGCATCTGAAGCGTGGGCAGGGATGGTCAGACTACTTTGTCACCATAATCTGAAGCCGATACGAGTCGTAGTGGATGGCCTTATCCACGCCATGCAAAACGAGCTGCTGTTCATCGAGAAGGGAGTGACGAGCACTTTCGAGTTCTTCGGCATCGAGCGCTTCCATCACCACAACCCAGTCTGGAACAGTCGTCGGCCGGCCTTGCCGCTCGACCGTCGCGACGCTGCTCGCTGCCTTGTCCGTCTCGAGACGATGAGCTCCGACGATACCAGCCTGTTCTGCGAGCTTCGGTAGCGCTACCTCGTCGAGATAGCGCGCTGCATCTTCGTCTCCTCCGGGCTTCGGCGAGCACCGCACAGTCAACGCGACGCCTCCGACGCCAATTCCGAACGAGGAGCGCACATTGGTCAGACCGCGTATCGCGTTCTTGACGAACGGAGTCGTCCGCCGCGTAAGATCGCTTGGCGCGTTGGCCTTGGCCAAGTACTCGTTACCCGTGAGTACGTCTACACCTTGCAATTCGTACAGAATGAGAAAGTCCCGCTTGGCGTCGATTGCCACGTAACGCCTGCCTCGGAAAAACGTCGGCAAACTCACGCGCCCCACCATATGTTCTCTATTGTGCCATTCGTAATAGACGTTCCTGTGTTCCAGCGCGACGTCGCTCCAATTGATCATCACAGCTTTACCTGACAGCATCGCTTCCTCTTTAGGCGAATCGTTACGTGGGGCCACGCGAGTCCATGCCAAGGTGAACAGTTAGTTGACGCGAAACGCTCCGGATCCAGCGTGAATTCATACGAATGGCGATCTCGAAGTACGTCACCCCGTCAACAACCTGTCAGTCATCGCGGAAGACGTTTCATCCATGGCGCGTCGTCTCTCGGCGCTGTGGCTTAATCTCACCTCCTGCGCTCGTTCCGACTGCAAGACGTTCAAGAGATTGACCTCCTTAGGCCTTTGCTGCTACGCGACAGTTTAGTCGCCGACGATTTTCGCAGTCTTGATGACGCGTAGCCACTTCTCGTAGTCAGCGGCGACAAAGGCGGTCAACTCCTTCGTTCCACCCGCCACAGCCTCCGCACCGACCTTTGACAATTGCGCTTGTACATCCGCTTGCTGTACATACTTCTCGATCTCCATTGAAAGCCTGTCGACCACTGCTCGAGGCATCTGCGCTGGACCGAAGAGAGCGTAGCGACCCACGGCATCGAATCCTGGCACGCCGGACTCTGATATTGTCGGGACATCTGGATATGCTGCAGTGCGCTTTATGCCGGATACGCCCAGCGCTCGGACGCGACCGGATCTCACATGGGGTACGGCAGCTGCCGCACTCGAGAACGTGAAATCAACTCGCCCAGTGGCCAAATCCGGCATGATCTGACCACTGCCCTTGTAGGGAACATGCGTGAACTGGACCGAGGTCAATATCTGCAGCAACTCTCCTATCAAATGTCCCGGAGCGCCAACCCCGGTAGTGGCTTGGCTCAGGGGCACAGAGCGCGTCCGTGCCAAAGCGAGAAACTCTTTCAGGTTCTGAGCCGGCAAGCCAGGGCTGACAACAAGAATGTTCGGAATATTGGCAAAGCCCGCAAGCGGAGTGAAGTCTTTGACAGGGTGATAGCGCGTCTGACTTTGCAAGATAGGGTTTGTCGTATGGCCGGGCGACGCCATATAGAAAGTATAGCCATCCGGCGAGGCCCGCATGGTCAGCATGGCTGCGATGGAACCATTCGCCCCGGGACGGTTGTCAACGACTACCTGGACGCCCAACGCCTCGCCCAAACCTTGCGCGGCCATTCGGCCAGCCAGGTCCGTGAATCCGCCGGGAGTGAACCCAACGAGCAGGCGAATGGGCTTCGATGGATAGGCCGTCTGCGATTCGGCGAATGTCGACACCGAAAGTGCCATCGTCGCAAAGATGACATGAATGAAACTGCCGCGTACGCCCTTCATTGATGATCTCCTATGGTCTGCCGCTGACTCAAGCCGGCGTCCGTATCGCAGTATTCACGTAGGTGCCTCGTCATCCTCGGGAAGTCTCAACACAAGCGCCTCCATGCCTGAGGATCACTCGCCAATCCACAACGGTGTGTCGCGCGGATCAGCCGAGAGGACCCCACATCGAGGAAGCTCCGCGTTCCTAGCGATACCAGTCTAAGCCCATATGACGGATAGCCATCGACTGTACCTCACGAGCAATACATACAGAGCAATCGATCGTCTCGCCTACGGCGTGCGTCACCGTGAAACGGTGTGCCGCTGTTCATGTCCGCGGTTATTCAATGATTGCCCGGCATCTGGCTGCAGATTTCTCGAATGGCGATTCGTTTGCCCCATAAGCTGCCAAGGAGCGGCCATCCATCGTTGCGCGCCCGTACCAAATGTAGTCGCCCTCGCTCGCCTACCGCCATACCCGCGATTCCAATCATGCGCACAACATGAAGTCGCCCCCATCACCTAAGCATGCATACGACGGCTCTGTTGGGGTTTGCGTGTGCTGTCTGTCACAACAAGGAAAATACGAGATTCCGTGCGAAACCTAACTCAGCAACGATGGAGCATGCTCCCGAAGCTGCGGATCGCAGCAGTCGGATGCGAGCAGGCCACGACGGCATGTCTGCACTCGCGAGCACCCATGAACGAGATCCGCATACGGTTCATTCTGAAAGTCAGCAGCGAAGTCGCGCGCGAATTCAAAATCGCCGTCTATGAGCACGGTGGCATTCCGCCATGATCTCCTCCGGGCATATCGCACACCCACGTGGAACCCATAGTAACATTCCACAATAGCAACGCAAGAGGCTTCAGAACCGCTGGCAGGCGTTGTGCGTTAGGGAAGCGTGCACCACCGCGCCGCTCACCATTACCCATGCAGACCATGTAAGGAAGTCGCACCGGTAATAGCCCATATGCCATCCGGCTTGTTCTTCCCCGTTGGCAGAAGCGATGCTTTTCATAATGCGTGAATCGAGTGAGGAGAATGAAGATGCGTCTACTCGGCAAGGTCGCAATCGTCACAGGAGCGGGCTCCGGCCTGGGGCGCGCCATAGCACACCGGCTAGCGCAGCAGGGGGCGAGCATTGTCGTCGCGGACATCAACGAGCCCGGTGGTCATCAGACCATCAGCGAGCTAGCGTCGCAGAACGCCAAGGGACATTTCTTGAGGATGGACGTTGCCAACCAAGAGAGCACGATACGTGGGATGAAAGAAGTCGTCGAAGCCCATGGACGCATCGACATTCTAGTGAACAACGCGGGTGTTACCCGCCACCGCCCTTTCATGACTCTCAACAGCGAGGACTGGGACGTGGTATTGGCGGTTGACCTCAAGGGTGTGTTCTTCTGCGCTCAGGCAGTAGCCCCGCACATGATTGCGCAGCGCTCTGGAAAGATCATCAATATCTCATCGATCTCCGGAACCGGCGCCTCATCGCATGCTGTCGGTGGATCGCAGGGGGGGAATGCCAATTATGCCGCAGCGAAAGCAGGCGTCATTCAGTTGACTAAGACCCTCGCGCGGGAATTCGGTCCTCACGGTATCAACGTCAATTCGGTAGCGCCGGGTTTCGTACTTACTGCAATGACCGGGACCACGCGGTCTCCGGAGGAAGTCAAAGAACACGTTGCCGTGCGGTCTGCGTCTGCGGTTCTCGGGCGGCCAGGCACCCCTGAAGACGTGGCGAATGCGGTGCTTTTCTTCGCGTCCGACGAATCAAGCTTTGTCACCGGCCAAACCCTTTACGTTGACGGCGGACGTACGGACAGGATGTGAAGCGCCAGCACTTTGGGCCGGCGGGACAGCGGTCAGTTCTCTCGCATCATGATGTGCGGGCGAAAGTTTAATCGTTGGATCTTGACCATCGCCGCTTCGCGGGCCCCCTCTCGGCCTCGCTGCGACGGATGGCAAGCGCAGACGAGTCCGATGAGCGCTCAGGCCAATGCGTAGTCCGCGATACAAGCCTGGGCGCCGCTTCAGGCCATAACTTTCAGATAACTGGACTTTCCACCGTCGGCATTGACCGTAGCACCCGTCATCATGCTTGAATCGTCCGACGCGAGGAACAGCGCGAGCGCCGCGATCTGCTCCGGGTCCGACACTGAGAAGGGGTACAACTGCAACAGTTGATCATAAGAGCGCTGCGCCGGGGTCTTTTCGGCATTAGGATTCAACCAGCGCTTCAGCTGGCGTTCGCTACGGACAAGACCAGGAGCGATCGCGTTCGCTCGAATTCCGTTCTGTGCATACTGGGCGGCGAGCGTGCGAGTGAAGGCAACAATACCGCCTTTCGAAGCAGCGTAGGCCGGCTTGGCAGATCCGACCATGCCGAGCGACGATGCGAAGTTGATGATGGAGCCGCCTCCTGCCTTGATCATGTGCGGAATGCCGTACTTGCAGGCTAGGAAGGGGTGAAGCAGGTTCAGCGCAATGGTCTTATGCCATACAGCCAGATCCATCTCATGCACGGGATGGTCTTCCTGTGTGGAACCACCTGCGCAATTGACAAGCACATCGAGTCGACCGAACTGCTCGACCGTGCGCTCAACTGCGCGCGCCATCTGCTCTGGCTGGGTCACATCCGTTTGAATGAAGAACGCCTCGCCTCCTTGCGCAAGCACGGCATTCGCGGTCTTGGCGCCGCTCTCCCCATCTAGCTCGATCACCGAGACGCGTGCACCTTCACTCGCGAACAGGAGCGATGCCGCCTTGGCGATCCCCGCCCCCGCTCCGGTGATGAACGCCACTTTCCCATCGAGTTTTCCCATTGCCTGCTTCTCCTAGTTGTGACCCGCCGCCTAGTTCGCCGACAAGCCCGTTGCCTTGACGATCGGCCCCCACTTTGCGAGCTCGTCTCTGACGAACTGCGTGGCGCGCTGCGGATTGGAATCCAGCACAGGGTCGAAGCCGGTGCTCAGCAGATCCTTCTGTAACGCCTCGTCTGCTACGAGCTTCTGGATCGCCTGGTACAGATGATCGATAACACGCCGAGGCGTCGCTGCTGGACCGCTCAACAACACGCATGAATATGCGACTGCGCCAGGGATGCCGGACTCAGCAATCGTAGGGATCTCGGGAGCAACCCGGGAGCGCTGTTCGCTGAAAGCCGCAAGCGCGCGAAGCTTTCCAGCACGGTGATGGGGCATCGCTGTACCGAGTGCCATCAGCATAATGGGAATTTGCCCTCCCAGGATATCGCTCAATCCAGCACCCGTCCCTTTGTAAGGGACATGGACGATATCGAGACCGCCTGCCTTCATTTTGAAGAGCTCACCTGCAAGATGGATGATACCGCCCTGACCGGTCGACCCGTAGGAGTACTTCCCCGGCAGGTTGCGTACCCGTTTGATCAATTCTGGCAGCGTGGTCGCGACCGTCGGATGGACGGTGATCGAGGTCGTGCTCGTACCCAGTAAGATCACATGCGCGAGATCCTTGAGCGGATCGTAAGGTATGTCTTTCATTGTGAGCGGGTTGAGAATATGCGTCGACACCGTGCCGAGAATGAGCGTATGCCCGTCGGGCTTCGCGCGCGCCGCTTCGTTGGTTGCGATTGTTCCGGCGGCGCCGGTGCGATTCTCGATGATGACTGTCTGGCCGAGGATGGGCGTGAGCCGCGTACCCAGCTTGCGTGCAATGGTGTCAGTGGATGCACCTGGCGCGAACGGAATCAGCAAGCGGATGGGTCGATCCGGATACTTCTCTTGCGCGAAGGCGGAAGGCAACCATACTGTCGCGAGCGCGACCGCCAAAGTGCTGCCAACAAGCAAGAGTCGATGCAGTTTATTCATTGCTCCTCCGCAAAGAAGTCCCTTCGGACCTCATCATATTGTCATCGTCGCTGGACCCACGCATTGGCCAACAGTCTCCGGGATTGCCACGATCGCACGCAGGCGCATTTCGAGCCGCCCCTACTCAAGAGACTGCCTAGCCCCGGTGAACCCAGCTCACTTCAACAAAATCGGCCTGCGTAGGTGTGCCAAAACGCCGTGGTATGGACTGACTTGCGAGACGTTGGTCCTCGCAAGTACTCGATCCTTCAGGATGCGCAAGGCATGAACATGGGGGCTCGAGGAATCTGCGGCCATCCTCGTAGCCGAACGAACCTGAGCAATTAGATCCTCCGGTTTCTCCTGCCCACCGCCAGACAGGCGATTTGTGCCGCTCTCCCCCACCCTCAGTCTGACATCCGAGTCGATGGCCCGCCTCGTGACTGCACGGACGTAAACGGACCCCATCGCGATAGATCCATTGCGCAATACACCCGCCTGATCCTACACCATCTCGTCGAAAGGCCGGAACGGTGCCGCCATTCAGCCGCATAAATAGCCGATCGGCTTGCAGTTGGCCACGTATTCGCCCTCGGAGGTACTGTGCTGACGCCGGCTAATATCCGCCTACTCCAAACTGCCCGTCATTCCCAGATCTTGAATGAGTGCTCGAAAACGCGGACGCTCCCTTGCGATCAACTTGGAGAATTCGTCCGGCGTGCTCCCCACAGCTTCCCCACCCAGCGCCCGAATTCTGCCGCTGACATCGCCGCCGCGCGCCGCCGTCGCAGCCGCCGCACTGAGCGTGTTCACCACCGAGACCGGGGTATTTCTCGCTACGGCGAAGCCATACCAGGCAATGGCCTCGAAGCCCGGTAAGCCCTGTTCCGCAATCGTCGGCACGTTCGGCCACTCCGCGGAACGCTCCGCGCTGGTTACACCGAGTGCGCGTAGTCGCCCTGCACGAACATGTGGTCCGCCGCTGACGATGCTGGTCACACTAGCCTGCAGACGCCCAGCGATCAGATCGTTGAAAGCCAGACCCGTACCCTTGTAGGGGATGTAAGTCACTTCCTTGCGGATCCCCGCTTCCGTGAGCAGCAGCATCGAGATCAGATGGGTACCCGCACCGATGTTGCCCGACCCCATGTTCAAGGAGTTGGGCTTCGATTTGGCCAGAGCGATGAATTCCTTCACTGATCTTGCCGCAACACCGGGATACACAGATACCAGGTAGGGGTCCCTTGAGAGCAGTGTTACGGGGGCGAAGTCGTCCGGTTGCACCTGGACTTTCTTTACCAGGTAAGGAATGAACGTAAAGTTGGGGGTTATCGCCAGGATGGTATACCCATCGGGATTTCCGTTGGCAACGAGACTTTGCGTCGCCACCCCCGCTACGCCGCCACCCGCACGGTTGTCGATCACGATTTGTTGCCCCAGAATCTCCCCCATCCGCTGGCCGAACAAGCGCGCGACCGCATCAGTCGTCCCCCCCGGCGGTTGAGGAACAACCACCCGGATAGGTTTGCTGGGATAAGGGGCGATGCCTTGGGCGATAGCCACCGCAGGCGCCAACGCGACGAATGCAATGCACGCACCGGGCCAGCTCAAGCTCCAGGTCCGCAGACCGCAATCGCTCTTTTGCATCTCGACACCTCCGAATCATTCGGTCATTGTGCGTGTGGCCATCCCGCGAGGATTCTCAAACTGGTAGCCGATAGCGATGCGCAACATTCAACAAGTAGCTACGCGACTCAGCGCCCACTTGCTGAGCAAGCAAGGCTGCACCGCCATACGGCGACCCCTTTCCGTTGCCCTATAAGTCGGCCTTGATATTCGCCGCCTTGATGATCTTCCCATACTTGACCATCTCGCTTTGGAGAATGGCGGAGAACTGTGCGGTAGTCGATATCCACGGATCGAGCCCCTGGCTCACCAGCTTGTCGCGAACCTCTGGCTTGGCCAGTATCCGAGCGAATTCGACAGAGAGCTTTTCGACCACCGCCTTCGGGGTGCCGCTGGGAGCAAGCACTGCTTGCCAATATCTCATGTCATAGCCGGGCAATCCCGCCTCTGAAAAAGTCGGCACTTGAGGCAACTGAGCCCAGCGCGTTGCCCCCGAGATCGCCAAGCCCTTCAGCTTGCCGCTCTTGATATGCGGCAGCGAGGTTGCCGTCCCCTGAATGGACATGTGTACCTGCCCGCCAAGCAGCGCTGCGATTGCCGGCCCGGCCCCCTTGTAGGGAATCGGTTGCACCCGAATGCCCGCCGCGAGGTTGAACATTTCACTGGACAGATGCTGGATCCCCCCGCTACCGAGCGACGCATAGTTGAGTTGTCCAGGGCGCGACTTCGCCAAGTCGATCAACTCCTGCAAGGTATTCGCTTGTACTGAGGGGTGAAGCAGCATCAGCGTCTCGTTGCTGGAGATCGTGCCTATCGGAGCGAAGTCCCTCAGAGGATCGTACGGCACTTTCTGCAGATGCGGCACGATCACATGACTGTTCGTCGTGAGAATCAAGCTGTAGCCATCCGGATGCGCGCGCGCGAGGATCTCGGTGCCGATGATGGTGTTGCCGCCGGGCCTGTTGTCGACGATGACAGGTTGACCCCAAGCTTCGGTGAGTTCGTGACCTACGAGACGCGCCAGCAGCGTGGTAATGCCGCCGGGCGCGAACGGTGCAATGAAGCGAATGGGCTTGTGGGGGTAGGCCGATTGAGCTTCCACATAGCCAGAACGGCCGCCAAACAGCGCCGTCACAATGACTGCCACGAAGACGATACGCACGTTCGCTGACTTCACTGAACCCTCCTCCAGGTTAGGAAATCCGACTGCAGCGAGGTTCAGTATTCCGGTTCTGACGGCGGCGGTCAATCTCAGAGACCACATACTGTGTATTGCATTGCGCCCTGCCTCGCGCTTGAGCAAATTGTCGGCATACTGCATGATCCAGGCACTGGCCGATGCCGCGCTTCTTGCGCATCTCATTTGCGCTCCACGCATTCGTACGGCATCGAAAGAATCAACGCTCCACCAGGCGGCCTGCGCATTCGCCTGCAGCACCGCCTGCACGTGAGGAGAGACACATGCCGCTGCCGCTGGAGGGCGTTCGAGTCATCGATGTAACGAACGTGATTGCCGGCCCCCTAGCCTCCTACCAACTCGTGATGCTGGGGGCAGAGGTCATCAAGATCGAGGTTCCCGGAATCGGCGACTTGTCTCGCAAGTTCGGCGCTGATCCCGAGTTGGGAGCCAAGCGAATGGGCGCATCCTTCTTTGCGAGCAACTCCGGCAAGAAGTCGCTCACTCTCAATCTGAAGATGGCCGCGGGAAAAGATGTCTTCCGACGCCTGGTGAAGGATGCAGACGTCGTGCTAGAGAACTTCCGGCCAGGCACGATGACGAAGCTCGGACTCGACTACGATGCCTTGAAGCAGATCAATCCCACACTTGTGTACTGCGCGGTGTCTGGGTTCGGCCAGGAGGGGCCGTTGTCCCAGAAGCCGACCTACGACCAGATCATTCAGGGTTTCTGCGGCCTCATGAGTCTGACAGGCGATACCAAGACGGCGCCTATCCGAGCTGGATACACCGTCTGCGATGCCATGGCGGCGATCACTGCGGCCTTCGCGATTTGTGCCGCACTGTACAGAAAGCAGAAATCCGGAACGGGAGAGATGATCGATGTCTCGATGCTGGATTCGTCGCTCGCTTCAATGGCCGCCTGGCTGATCTCCAATCACGTCAATGCGGGCGACATTCCGATCCCCCGCGGCAACGAGAACCCGAGTTCGAGCCCGTCGGGCACCTATCGCACGAAGGATGGGCTGATCAATATCGTCAACAATGAAGATAAACACTTCGAGATCCTGTGCGAGGCGATCGGACGCCCTGACTTGAAGTCAGACCCTCGGTTTGCGGCTCGCACGAACCGTATCAAGAACCGAGAGGATATGAAGGCGGTCTTGGAGCAAGCGCTGCAAGCGAAGAGCGCCGCCGACTGGGAAGTAATCTTCGATGAAGCCGGCGTGCCGGCCGGCCGCATCCTCACCGTTCCGGAGATCGTGCGTCATCCGCAGGTTCAAGCCCGGCAGTTCTTGAAGCGATTTCAGAACGTACCAGGCGCTGGGCGAGACATCGCGGTCCCGCGCGTCGGTTTTCGACTCGCAAGCGGCCTACCAGACGTCCCCACCCCGCCGCCGCAACTCGGACAGGACACCTCGGAGATCCTGGACCGCCTGGGATATAGCACCAGCGAAATCGAATCGCTGCGCAACCAGGGGGTGGTCTAAGTATCCCGACTCTATAGCCCTCATTGAACCATCATTGGGAGAACTTGCGTGCGATATGAATCCGAAAGCGGCGATATGTCGATGGCTCTGACGGGCGAAGCGCTGATCACCCGCGCCTTGATGCCCTTCCGCGAGCCCAATTTCCTCAGGTTGCGCGACATCATCCAGAGTGCTGACGTCTCCTTCACGAACGCCGAGATGCTATTCCACGATTTCGAGGGTTCGCCTGCCGAGGAGAGCCCCGGCACGTTTCTGCGTTGCGACCCGAGGTTTCTTCAGGACCTCAAGTGGCTAGGCATCGACATCGCCGCTTGCGCGATCAATCATGCCTACGATTACAGCGATGTGGGCGTGCTCGTGAACAAGCGGAATATCGACGCCGCTGGCATCGCCAACGCCGGCACTGGACGGAACCTTACCATGGCGCGGGCGCCCGCGTACCTCGACACCCCCAAGGGCCGAGTCGCCCTGCTCTCAGCAACGGATCACGTCAACGTTCCTGCCGCGCGCGCAATCGAGGAGCGGCCCGACTCGAAGGGTCGGCCCGGCGCCAATCACATTCGCGTCCGCTGGATCTACAAAGTCGATGCAGAGACTTTCAAGGCGTTGCGTCAATTGGACGAGAGACTTGGCTTCCAAAAGGAGCGCGACGCCAATCGCCGCGGCCGCTTCCCGCAGCATCGTGACGTCGATACCGACACGTTCTTCCACTTCGGCCCGGGTATCGGAAGCTACGATCATTGGCACCAGGCAGGCGCGATGCGCATCCAATTGAGTGATCGGATCGGTCGGACCTCCGTCGTCGACGAGGAAGATTGGCGGGCCAATCTGAAGTGGATAGAGGATGCTCGACGTATGGCGGACTGGGTCATGTTCAGTTTTCACTGCGGCTACAAAGGAGTGTCCCCGGACTACCCGGTAGACCACCTGGTGAAGTGCGCACACGAAGCGATCGATGCGGGTGCCGACGTTTTCATCGGTCACGGCCCGCATCGCGATCAAGGCATCGAAATCTACAAGGGAAAGCCCATTTTCTACAGCATCGGTGACTTCATTCTGCAGAATGACACGCCGGAGTTCCAGCCTGCGCCTAGCTACGATCGCTATGGCCTGAGCATGCAGCATACGCCAGCTGACTTCTACTTCGCTCGGAGCCGCAACGAAACGGTGGGGCAGGACATTCACAAAGAGAACTGGCAAAGTTTCGTGGCCCAAGTGCGATGGGAGAAGCGACAGCTCAAAGAGGTGAAGCTTCATCCTATCGATCTCGGCATGGGTTCACCCATGGGACAGCGTGGCCGTCCGGTCCTTGCCGAGAGCGCGGTGTCGGATGAGATCCTCGATCGCCTACAGCGCTGCTCTGACCCTTTCGGCACCAAGATCGCCAAAGTGGGGGATGGGACGGGCATTGTCCGGGTCGGGTAAACGCCAGACAACCACGCGCAAGAAAAATGAAACTGAACTCATGGAACGATGATTCTATGCAGCACGACAAGGCACGGAGTACGCGATAACGAGAGCCGGCCCCGCGGCAGATCGATTATTGAAATCGATTGAGTTTCTTAGCCATCCGGGATATCGTTCCGCCGACGATTCCGGCAGTGTACGGGCACCCCAGGCACTGTCACGGGACAGGTCATCCATGGAGGAGACATGCCAAGCCTTTGGCTGAAAGCCGCAGGGCTGTTGCCTCTGCTCTGTGCAGTACTGTCGACGGTCGTTACGCAAGCAAACGCGCAAGCCTACCCAGTCAAGCCGATTCGGATCATCGTCGGCTTCCCGGCAGCCAGCGGGGCCGACTTCGTCGCCCGCACCGTGGGGCAGCGTCTCTCCTCCATGCTCGGGCAATCCATCGTCGTAGAGAATCGCACCGGCGCCGCGGGAACCATTGCCACCGGCTTCGTCGCGGCAGCGGCTCCAGACGGCTACACCCTGCTACAGGTCACGGCCGCTGAAACTGCGCAACCCGCTTTGCGAGCAAAGATGCAGTACAACCTGGAGAGAGATTTCTCGCCGATCGCGCTCATGGCACTGGGCACATTCGTACTCGTCGTGCATCCCTCGGTGCCCGCGGACGACATGAGGAAGCTGATCTCGCTGGCTCGCGCGCAGCCCGGCAAACTCAACTACGGCAGCTCCGGACCAGGGAGCTCGCCACATCTCGCAGCAACCCTGCTCAAGCAAATGACTGGGATAGCCATTGTCGATGTCGCCTACAAAGGTGCCACCGAGGCTGTGACCGCTACGGTCTCCGGCGAGGTCGACATGAGCTTCCCCAGCATCACAGCGGCACTGCCTCTGATGCAGTCGGGCAGGCTGCGAGTGATCGCCGTCACGAGCGCGAAGCGCGCAACGCTACTCCCCGATGTGCCGACAGTCGCTGAAGCGGGCGTGCCCGGATTCGAACGTTCAACCTGGCATGGATTGATCGCGCCCGGAGCTGCGCCCAGGGAGATCGTTTCGTCTCTCAACAACCTGGTTGTCAAGATCGTCGGATCGCAGGAGGTTCGAGATCTGTTCGGCCGCCAAGGCCTCGAACCCCAGACGAGCACGCCCGAGGAATTCGCAGCGCTCATAAAGCGCGACATCGAGGTGGTCACCCGACTGATTCGCGCGACCGGCGCTAAAGCGCGCTGAATCGTCAAGCGCATGGCCCACCGCTGCGTTTGTAATTGTCATTGAGTTCCATCGTCGTTTTGACATTGCTAGATTCCAACCCCAAGGGTTGAAATCCTTTGACGGAAAACTACTTCCCGCATCGCTGGCAGGTCGGTCTATATCGACTAACTGTCGAATGCGGGCAAGGACGAAGGGTTGTCATTGATCCGTTCGAAGTCGACTTTGCCCGTCCCCTCTTTTCCGCGCGAACGCCAGCTATGGACAGACAGCTCAAGGTGACACTCAGCGGTTTTCAGCGATTCCGCAAGGCAAGCGACACTTCTAAGGGAGTCGATCCGCGTATGGGTGCCTATGTTTCTCTGCAGTCTCAACCCATGCTTCCGGTGTTCCCGATTCGGACTCGCCTCCCTTCTTATGATCTGACCGGCACGACACTGCTGGCCCAGCACCGAAAATCAGTTGAGAGTCCGCCACCCATCCGCGTTCCTGCGATCCCTAGGTAAAGGAGTAGCATCCGTGAAGATATCTCTCGGTACTTCTGCCAGCATAAGCTGCTTGATCACAGCCACGGCACTGGCAAGTTTTGGCGATGCGAGTCATGCGCAGACCCAGAGTGCCTCCTATCCCTCCCGGCCGCTGCGCATCGTGGTCGGATTTCCGCCGGGTAGTTCGACTGACTCGGTCGCACGCGCCGTCGGCGAGTACCTGCGGGTGAAGTTCGGTCAACCTGTCGTCGTCGACAACCGCTCCGGCGCCAACGGCGTCATCGGGGTCACAGAAGCCGCACGAGCGACGCCTGACGGCTATACGCTGCTCGCCACAAACTCCAGTAGCATCACGGTGAATCCGCAGATCTATCGCAAAATCAGTTATCTGCCAGACCGGGATTTCACACCATTGACAATGGCCATATCGGCCCCTTTTATCCTCACGGTGAATCCCGCGCACGATCGCACCGCGGGTGTGAACTCTGTGGCCGACCTCGTGAAACTCGCCCGATCGAAACCAGGCCAGCTAACGTATGGCTCTGGCGGGCCCGGCAATCTCGCACACCTCGGTTTCGCGATGATCGACAATCGAGCCGGCATTACTTCTGTTCATGTGCCTTACAAGAGCGGCAATGGCGCGCTCCTCGCTGTATTGGGGCGCGAGATCGACATGATGCTCACGACCCCTTCCGCCGTGCCCCATGTCACCGCCGGCAGGCTCAAGGCCCTCGCTGTTACCACATTGAAGCGATGGCATGAACTGCCCAACACCCCGACGATGGTCGAATCCGGCTACCCCGATTTCGATGTGCCGTTCTGGCTTGGACTCCTCGTGCCCTCCAAGACCCCGCCCACGATCGTCCGAACCCTGTACGACACAATCGCTACGATGCGCGATGATGCGGCCGCCACGAAGCCGTTGCGCGCGATGGGCACATTGGAGTTGCTCGACCCGACCACGTTCGCAGCCCGCATCCGCGCAGAAACCGCGGCCTGGGGCGAAATCATCAAGCGAGAGAAGATTCAGCTCGATTGAGTCCGCCCCCCCCCCCGACAGCGCCGCTGCAACAGTCGGCAACGGCATCCATTCCCGCAGTGCGCTATGGGTCTCGTTCCGTAGGGCTTGGCGCTTTCCTATGGGCGCGTTGCAAGCGCGCGCCTGCCCCACTCAAGACCACTTAATCCACCTTGGCCCCCGAGGCCTTGACCGCGGCACCCCATTTTCCGATCTCTGACCTGATGAAGGCTGCGAGTTCCTCGGGTGTGGAAGGCTCGGGAACAGAGCCCTCGGCCAGCAGGCGTTGTTGCACCTCAGGCGCCTGCAATGCGCGCAATAGTCCCGCACGCAACTTGTCGATTACCGGCCGCGGCGTGCCGGCCGGTGCCACCATGCAATACCAGGATGTCACGTCAAAGTCCTTCACGCCCGACTCCATCATGGTCGGGGTATCGGGCAAGGCTGGCGAGCGCATCGCGCTCGATACAGCGATCGGCCGCAGACGGCCAGACTTGATATGTGCGTTGAACGTCGCGACCGATCCAATCGCCATGTCGACCTCACCCGACAAGACCGCGGCCGTCGAAAGCCCTGAGGTTCGGAACGGGATGTGCGTCATCTCGATTCCGACCGCAACCTTGAAAAGTTCCATGCTCAGGTGTCCGGTGGTACCGCTTCCACCCGATCCGTAGTTGAGTTTGCCCGGTTGCGCCTTCGCCAGCATGACCAACTCACGAACATGACGCGCGGGCACCGACGGATGGACCAGGAGCACTTGTGGCACCTTGATGATCATCGAAACCGGCGCAAAATCCTGCGCCGGGTTGTACGGTAAGCGGCCAGCGTAGAGCGCGACATTGATTGCAAGTGGCGAGGCAATCCCCAGCAGCACCGTATAGCCGTCGGGCGGAGCCTTGGCGACGAGCGCACTTCCGACATTGCCACCAGCCCAGGCCCGATTGTCGATAAGGACGGGCTGACCGAGCGTCTTTCCGAGCTCGTTACCGACGATACGGGCGACCACGTCGGGACCACCGCCTGGAGCAAACGGCACGATCCAGCGTATCGGTTTCGTCGGGTACTCCTGAGATTGCGACGTGCCCCATGCGAGCAACGCAAGCGTGGCAGCCGCGAGGCGTGCCTTGTGTACTACCGAACTCGAGGGCTTGTTCATCAGATTCTCCTCCGCGTGGCAGCCAGCCTATGGAATCGATGCGTCGCGCAGCGCGACGGCACTAGAGCACTCACCTCCTCTCAGCCGAATGAAGTGCTTGTCCAAGCCAGACAAAGGATGCAGAGCCGCCCAAGGGCGTCGGGCACATGTGACTCGACACCGCCTCTTGATCCGGATCGGCTGAGCCCTAACGAGAGAGCACGGTCACAATGTCCAAACAGATATTCCACTTCACTATGCGCGCACCGACTTTGAGCGCGTGGTCTGGCAGATGCGGACGCAACAAGCCACGATGGACTTTCCCTGCTGGCGCCAGCGGGTGCGATGCTGGGCTGCTTGCTGAGCCACGCCTACTCGCTACACCATGCATCATCGCTGGGCGCGCAAATCTGTGCATCGATCGAAGTTGCATAGACGAGCACGACTCCTATAACAGATACGAAAGAATGGCGTCGCCGCCTACCCGCACTACGGCCGCATCCCGAACGCCGACGGCCCCGGAGTCAACAACGGCTGGGCAAGCTGCGCGAACTCGCACAACAGCTTGCGAGTGTCGCGGGGATCGATGATCTCCTCGACCCAAAAAGTCTCCGCCGAGCGATACGGCGATCGCAGCTGATTGAGACGGCGCTCTATTTCGGAGAGCTTGGCTTGCGGATCGGGCGCTGCGTCGATTTCAGCGCGATAAGCCGCTTCAATCCCGCCTTCGAGCGGTAGGGACCCCCAGAATCCCGACGGCCACGCGTAGCGCAGCGATAACCGTCCCGCCGGTTGATGGATCGCGCCTGCGACGCCGAATACGTTGCGTACGATCACCGTGCACCAGGGCACAGTGGTCTGGGTGATCGCCGCCATCGCGCGCACGCCGGCGCGGATCGTGGCCGTCTTCTCGGCTTCGAGTCCGACCAGAAAGCCTGGACAGTCGACGAGATGCACGACCGGCAGATGAAACGTTTGCGCGAGGTCGACGAATCGGATGATCTTGGCACAGGCGTCCGCCGTCCATGCGCCAGCGTAGTGATACGGATCGCCCGCCATCACCGCCACCGGGCAGCCGTCGATGCGCGCCAGGCAGGTGATGATGGAGCGCCCAAACATCGCGCCCATTTCGAACAGGCTGCCGCGATCGACAAGCGTATCGACGATCGTGCGCATCTTGTAGACGCGACGCCGATCCTTCGGAATCGCCGCCAACAGCTTCTCGTCGCGTCGCTCCGGCTCGTCCGTCGACGGCATTACCGGCGGCTTTTCGTAAACCGACGGTGGCAAATAGGACAGAAAGCGTCGGGCGCAAGCGAACGCCTCCTCTTCGGTATCTACCGCGTGATCGACCGCTCCGGCGCGCGTCTGAACTTCCCAGCCGCCGAGTTCCTGTTTGCTTAGTTTCTGGCCGATGCGCTCGACGACCGGTGGACCGGCCACGAACATGGCCGATGTCTTCTTGGTCATCACTGAGTAATGGCTCGCCGCCAATCGTGCGGCGCCGAGGCCTGCGACCGAACCCAGGCCAAGTGCCACCACGGGCACCTTGCTCAGATTGATGGTCGCGTAAAAATAGCCTTGCGTACCGCCAACGCGACCGGGGAGATTCGCGCGCCCGGTGGTCTCTATCGTCTTTACCGAACCCCCACCGCCCGAGCCCTCGATCACGCGCACGATCGGCAGGCGAAACTCGTTCGCCATCTGTTCGGCCATGATGGTCTTCTCTTTGATGGTCGCATCCGCGGACCCACCGCGCACGGTGAAGTCGTCGCCGCAGACGACCACCGTACGGCCTTCGATCCGCGCACGACCGATAACGCAATTCGCCGGCGTGAGCTTCATCAGATGGCCCTGGTCATCATACTCGGCGCGGCCGGCGATCGCTCCGACTTCATGGAACGACCCGGGATCGACGAGGGCATCAATGCGTTCCCGCACGGTGAGTCGTCCGCCGTCGTGCTGGCGCTTCACCTTCTCGGGACCGCCCATTTCACGCGCCATCGTCTCGCGCAACCGCAATTCGTCGAGTTCGCTCTGCCAGCTCATGAGGATTGCTTCTTTCGTTGTTGACTCGGCGCCCGCGCTTCGGTGCCGATGACGCCAGCAGCAGAAAGCCGGGCGAGTTCTTCGCTCCCTAGGCCAAGGGTACCGTTGAGCACCGCTGCATTGCACTCGCCGAGTGTCGGCGCCGGGAACCGTACCGGATATGGGACCTGCCCTTCGCGAATAGCCAGCGACGCATGCCAGAAGGTGCCGCTGAACTTGCGCTCGGAACGCTGCCAGAAGCCCCGCGCCTGCAGGTGAGGATCCTCGACAAGATCGTAGGGCGATCGCACTACACCGGCGGCGACACAATGGCGCTGCAGATGCCGCATGGCCTCGTCGGCGCCTACGGTACGTGTCCACGCCTCGATGCCGGCTTCAAGTTCCTCCTCGCGTGTTCGCCGACCCGAGGCATTCCCGAGCGACTCGTCGCGCAGCCAATCGCTTCGTCCGATCGCACCGCAGAGCCGCGCCCACATCGCATCGTCTGTGACGGCTACGTGCACGAACGCGTCGTCGCCAGCACAGCGAAAGCAGTTCTGCGGGACGTGTTCGGGATGCCGGTTGCCCAGACGCGGACCGGTATCGCCGGCCACTGACTGCGCGATCATCCAGTATGAGGTCAAGGGCAGCATGCACTCGACCTGCGACAGTTCGATGTACTGCCCTTCACCGGTGCGATTCCGGTGCATCAGCCCGGTCAGCAAGGCGCAGGCTGCGTTCAGTCCGCCAATCGGATCGCCGTAGGCGTAATGGGTCAGCAGCGGCGGCCCCTGCGGCTCGCCCGCAATCGTCGGCAGACCAGAGGCCTGCTCCAGCGTGAATCCATAGGCACGCGCCTTCTCCCAAGGCCCGCTTCGAAATGCGGGCATGGAAATCATGACGAGGTCTGGCTTGACCGCCCGCAGCGCCTCGTAACCCAGCCCAAGTTTTCCCACGACGCCATGCGCGTAATTCTCAACCACGACATCGGCGTCGGCCACCAGGCGCTTCACCAGCGCTATGCCCTCTGTCGTCGTAAGATCAAGGGTGATGCCGCGCTTATTGCGATTCATGCACAAGAAGTTCGGGCGCGTTTCGTAGAGCTTCTCCTCGAAGAAGACCGGGCGCGGATCCTGTCCGCGCCACCAGTCCATGTGCCCGCAGGATTCGATCTTCAGCACATCGGCCCCCAGATCCGCCATGGTCCGTGTCGCCAGCGGACCAGCCCAGCCCATTGTGAGATCGACGATACGAAGGCCGGCAAGCGGCGCCCCCGGCTGAGCATCGACACGCGCCATCGGAGCGCCCGGTGCGCGCGACATGAAGCCGATACGCCCCTCGAGTTGTGCCGCGGCGCCGCCGCTTACTGGCATACAGCGCGGCAGACGCCACGGCACCGCGGGCGCCTGGAACCGGGTGGATCCGAGGGTCACGTCAACGATGGCTCCGTCATTGCGGAACACGGGTTGCGCAAGCAACTCGTGCATCTCCGGTACGATCGCGAACGGGAGCTTGCGCTCAAGCGCGATGGCGAACCACTCGGCAGCTGTTCGGGCTTTCAGCTTTTCTACGAAGAGCGGCTCGATCTCGTTCTTGTGCGCCGAGCGGTCGACACCCAGCGCATAGAGCGGATTGGCGGCCGCCTCCTTCATGTCGAAAAGATGGCAGAACTCGAGCCATTGAGCGTGACTGGAGACCCCCACCCCAAGCCAGCCCTCACGGCAACGATACACCCCAACGGGAAAGGTTCCCGAGAACCGGTTGTTGCCGAGCCGTCGCCGCGGCCCCAACGAGCCCCAGGCGGTGTGTGTCTCCGCTACCGCGATATTGGCCTCATGAATCGACACCTCGAAGCGCTCCCCGCCCGCGAACAAGCCCGCCAAGGTCGCCATGTACGCGTGCAGTCCGCCGACGATGTCCGCTTGGTGATCATTGATGTGCACGGGGCGTTCTACCGGACCGATAAGATGGATGAGTCCAGCCAAGGCGCGGCAAGTCGCATCGGTAGTCAGGTAGTCGCGGTAGGGTCCCGATTCTCCGAACCAGCTGGTAGCGACCACGACCAAGGCCGGATTGGCTGCGCGGAGGCTCGAATGAGAGAGGGGACCGTCCATGCCGCTCCCGGGCGGGCGGGCATCGAGCAGCACGTCGGCCTGTAGCGCCAGCGCCGCCGCATCGGCCTCGGTCAGACAAGAACTGCGCTTTCCGACGTTGAGCCACGCGAAGTAGGCGCTTTCCTTGCATCCCTCGCCGCGATCCGCCAATGGCGCTATTCGACGCAAAGGGTCTCCCCCGGGAGGCTCGATCTTCAGAACGTCGGCGCCGAACGCGGCGAGCAGTTTTCCGGCATATGCCAGCGAACTACCCTCGCCTATCTCCACGACACGACACCCTGCCAGTCCGGCGTCTGTGCTCAAATCGATCTCCTCCGATGGCGCTCGCCGCGTACCTCTTCTTGAGTGACTTCGAGTCACACCCGAGTCGATGTTGTCGGATCGACTATAGCCCACAACGCAAGGAGGGCGAAGCGCTCATGCCACGATGCGGACATTGTCTACTGGATCCAGACAAGACGCTGTTCCGCTTCTCTTACCGAAAGAACCGCCAAATGACCCGCGCCCGCCAGAACCCTGCCAATCGATCCCACACACCCCGCGCCGTGCTTAGTGAACCATCAGGCAGCACAGCGAGTTACGAGCGACCAACACACTCCCCATAGCGCATTCTGGCTCCGGTTCTGGCGGCGGCGAGCCTTTCCGCGCAATACCATTCCGTGTATGCCGCTTTCCTGCGGTGGCGGTTAAATATCCCTCTCCACGCGGCCTCGCGATCACCCATCAAAACATCTGCGGCCAGCCGGCGAGCGCGCGCTTGCTACGCTGGCCCGCGCCGTCCGGTCCGCATGCAAGCGCGAGGTACTGTACCAGCGCCTTGCGCGTATCGCGCGGGTCGATGATGTCGTCGATCAGCCCCAGCCCGGCCGCCTCCCAAGGGGCGTTCATCCGCTGCACTTCCTCCAGGTACTTCGCGCGCAATGCCTCCGGATCGTCCGCCTTCGCCAGCTCGCGAGCATAGACGACGCCCACCGCGTTCTCGGCCGACATGAAGGAGATGTCTGCCCCCGGCCAGGCGAGCAGCATGTCGGCATGCGCACCCGCGCCACCCATCGTGCGGTGCGCGAGTCCATACGAGCGACGCAGCACAAGGCTGATGAGCGGCACGCTGCGCTTTTGCAGCGCGGTGCTCAGCGTCATGATCTTGAGCGGCATCTTGCGCAGCTCGGCTGCCTTGCCGATGAAGAACCCGGGCGTGTCCTGCAGCATGATCATCGGAATATTGAACGAGTCGCACAAGCAGACAAACGCGGCCGCCTTCTCGCAGGCGCCCGGCCCCTGTGCGCCCGCCGAATGCATCGGGTTGCTCGCGAAGATGCCTACGGTGCGTCCGGCGAGGCGGGCGAACCCAATGATGAGACTCGGATCGAACAGAGGCTTCAGTTCCAGAAAGCTGCCTTGATCGAAGATCCGGTCGAGCATCTTGTGCATATCGTAGACGCGCCGTGCCGAGGCGGGCAACACGTCGAGGATGTCGTCGAGACGCCTGTCCGGCGCATCGCCCGTGTCCACCACCGGCGGTAACTGTGTGTGGTTCGACGGCAGATACGACAGAGCCTTGCGTACGAGTTCGATGCAATGCAGGTCATTCTCGGCCACGAGGTCGATCAGACCGGTCTGCCGCGCATGGATCTGCCAGCCGCCCAGTTCCTCCGGAGTGAGCTTCTCGCCCGTCGCCTGCTCGATCACCCGAGGACCTGAGACCGCCATGCAGGTACCCTTGACCTGGATGCTGATGTCGGCGAGCGCCGTTTTCCAGGTCGGGCTGCCGTAGCTCTCGCCCATGATGCAGTTGATGAAGGGCACCTTGCGGTCGCGCACCTCTCCGCGCAGCAGCGTGGGGGTGCGCATGTGATTGGCTGCCCCGAGGTTGTCCGGCATGCGCGTGCCGCCGCCTTCACCGAACATAACGAGTGGATAACCCTTCTCGATGGCGTAGTGCGTGGTCTTGTACACCTTGCTGACACCTACGCGGCCTCCGCTGCCGGCGAGCACCGTGATGTCGTCGGATGTCACGTAGACGGTGCGGCCGTCGAGGGTGCCAAAACCTGCGATCTTGCCGTCCGCTGGCGTCTTGTCCTGCGTGGCTGGCAAGTCGCTGTGGTTCAGTCCTCCGAACTCGAGAAAGCTGTTCGGATCGAGTAGAGCCTCGATACGTTCACGAGCGTTCAGCCGCCCCTTGGCACGCTGTTGTGCGAGCTTATCCGCACCTCCCATGGTCAAACGGTGTACGCGGCGTCGCTCGAGTTCATTCAGGCCGTGCGGATCGCTCTCCGATCGTGTCATGCTTGGGTCGTCCATGGTTGTTCGCCTCTTCACTGAGGACTGCGCACCAGATTCTCTTGGGATACGCGGGATGGTGCACAGCACAGTCACAGTTCGCTAACGATACGCCAGGATGAGGCGAAAGTGACGACTAAGCGCATCGCCACCAAGCAGGACGATCGGGCGCATAGAGCGCGAAACAGCGCACCAAGGCCAACGGGAACCCAATACGATCGTACTCGTCGGCGAGATCATGGCAGAAACCGACAGCCGCCCAAGAGGAAGCTAGCGCTGTATGCCCGCGTCGAGTACGACCTTCTTCCAGCGGGCAATCTCCTTGGCGACGAACGCCTTGAATTGGCCCGGCGTGTTGCCGACTGGCGTGCTGGCCTGGGCTTCCAACTCAGTAACGATCTCAGGCATCGTGGTAATCGTCACCAACGCACTAGAAAGCCTCTCCGTTACAGGGCCTGGCGTTCCTGCCGGCGCGAAGAAACCGAGCCAATTCTCGCTTGAATCTAAGATCCTTGTAGAACGCCGGAAACACAGCGAATGCCGACGAATTGGACAGCAGCGTGTAGCTGTCCGGTGTCGCCTTCGCGACGTGTTGGGCACCGATGGACGTTCCGGCGCCTGGGCGATAATCAATGCCACTCCGAAGGCCGATTTTTGGCGATTTTAGGCGTGTTTTGGCGACAAAACGGGCGTTTTGTGCGGTCGAAACGACTTGTAAGTCGTTGATTTTATGGAGGCGGGGGTCGGAATCGAACCGGCGTGGACGGCTTTGCAGGTCGCTTGGGTCAGCCAAATTCGCGGCTTCCCAGGGCCACCACTTTGAGTTATCCACAGAAAAATTTTCTGCGCCGCGACATGGTCCATATATTGCACCATCCGCTCATATAATGGACGCACCATGCACATGGTTTTTCGTCGCAAGAAACTTATTTTTGCTGCGCTGCGATGACGGCTCTTGTGGCTCTTGGATGAACCCGCCGCCAGCATACTTCGGGTTTCAGACTCCGGGACATCAGATGGTTCGGATCATGGATCTGGCACTCCAAGCCCCCCCCCTCCAACGCACCATGACACCGACCTCCCATGGAGTGCGCTATCCCACTCTTTCAGAATCGCGGACGGATGCTGTTTCGCCAGCGGATCGGCACACCGAGTGTAGCCCCAGGGTTGCTGAACTCACCCCGCATGAATGTCGACAAGGGATTCACGCCATCTACCACGCCTTAGGCGGTCTTGGCGAACAGCGCCACGTCCGGAAGGCCTTGGAAATGGGCATCGCAGGTAAGGAGTTCAGCGCGGTGGTGTCGCGCCGTCGCGTAGACGATGGCATCAGCGGTGGCCAACTTGTGTTCGCGGTGTAGATCAGCCGCGAGCAGCGCGATGGTGGTGTCCAGAGGCGCGACGACACACTTCTGCGTGTACGCGATCACCTGGTCGGCCTGTTCCTCGCCGAGTTCGCGCACCAGCCACTTCGACAGTTCGAGCTGCACGATGGTTGGCACGATGCAATGCGCCTTGTCCGGTAACTGCTTGCCCAGCTTCTTGCCGAGCGCGCTACCCGTGAGCCATTCGATCCATGCCGAGGTATCGATGACGCGAAGCCGCGCCATCATCAGTAGCGATCCTTGCGGTCGCGGTAGCCTTCGGTGCGGGCGCCCTTGGCGATTCCGGCCAACTGCTCCCGCGCGGGCACTGGCATCACTAGCACACCCTTACCCTTTGGGATGAACACGAATTCCTGCCCAGCTTCCCAGCGCTGCTCTTCCCGTACAGCCTTGGGAATGGAAATCTGGTACTTGCTGGATAAGGTGGCGGTAGCGGCCATCGTCGTACCTTTGTGGCGTCGTTCCGAATTTGGTAAGAATACTTCAATCCAATCTGGCACGCCAGCTAGGAGGCCTCCGCATGTAGCTGCGCGATGAGCCCAGCATTACGTGCTACGGGTTGATAGTTCGAGCTTGCGAGACGTGGAAGCACCCGTTTGGCGTGGTTCGGCGCCCAACGTCAGGTAACCGATGCATTGCCGCAGCAGTCGATCCGCCCTCCCAAAGGCAGGCCGACTCGTTGTCATTGAGTGGGCGCGTCGAGCGACTGCTATGCACACCAAGACCTCACCTGCCCAACCACGCCGAGCCTGCCTCCCCGTATGGCGCAAGCCTGTCTGCTTCGTCGGAACGTATTGCGAGCGCGCTAAACAGACGGAACGTGTAACCAAGGATTGATGATTTCTACCCCGCACCCATCGTAGTCGGCAGTATTGCGGGTCGCTACACTAGCGTCGTGAGCGCGGGCAATCGCCGCAATCTGACAGTCGAACTGACTGATCGGACGGCCCAGCGAACGACGCTTGGCAGCGATGTCAGCATATGCCCGTGCAGCGGCGCGATCGAATGGCAAAACGCGGTTGTGAAAGTCCTCGTCCATAATGCCTTCAATAGCAGCGGAAAGCGCGGTGCGCCGGCGCCCTGCGGGCATGACGGCAACTCCATGTCGCAATTCAGCTTCGCATACCGCCGTGAAATAGACCGCCTCCCCGTCCTGCGCGGAAAGCCAGAGCTCCACCTGGGCGGCCGGTTTCGGTCGCAGCAGTTCCGAGACGACATTGGTGTCGAGGATGATCACCCTTATTCCTGGACGAAACGGGGTGGCTCGCGCATCGGTTCACGCGCCGGAATCGCGAGATCGACCCCGCCCAATGGTGCGATGCGGGCTCGAATCGCAGCGGCGAGATTGCGTGCCGGCGCACCCTCTCCCAATTCGCGCCGCAAGATTTCTCGTGCCTCTTCTTCCATCGAGTGGCCATGTTGGGCGGCCCGCACTCGTAAGCGCTGCTTGACGTCGTCTTCGAGGTTGCGAATTGTGATGCTCGCCATGCTAAGGTCTCCAGGAATCGCGCAGATAGTATAATCATTGATTGCATTGCTATCAATACTTCGCGCGGGAATAAAACGTCTGTACGGCGTTCGGCAGTGAACTCGTAAGCCGAATAGGCAAGGCGAAAAGCCTGCTCGTCATCCGGCAACCGCAGCGCACCCATTGATTCGTGCTTGCAGAATCCGAAATTTGGAATACTGGGTATTCAATGAGGAGCGCTGCGGTTCCTCTTGAAGTAGGCAAGGATGCGCGTCCTGCTAATTTCTGGCCTTCGCTCGTCCAGGCCCTTTCTTGCAAAGAATTGCGCGCACCACCGCCAGGCCCAGGTAACGCGAGAACAAGGGCCGGCACTGAATCGCAATGACATTGCCATGCTATTCCATAGGATCGAGCTTTCTTAATCATGCTTAAGCTGCCCGCCTACCTCATTGCGGCTTGATGTTGCCAGCCTTCACAACTCTAGACCACATCGCAATATCGGCGGCGATGCGGCGTCCAAACGCCTCGGGCGTAGCGTGTGCCGCCTCGAGATCGAAGCTTCTCAAGCGCGCGGAAAGCTCCACATTCTGCAACATGCGGGCGAGCTCGTCATTGAGCAGCTGCACGATCGCGCGCGGCGTACCGGCGGGCGCGCCAAGCCCGTACCAGAACGTGGCGGAGTAGCCAGGAACAACCTCGGAAACCGTCGGGATGTCAGGCATATCGGCCGAGCGTTTCTGACTGGTCAGTGCCAAAAGACGCAGCTTGCCGGATTGCGTGTGCGGCAGCAGCCCCGCCGCAGGCGCGATGTAGAGTTGGATCTGACCGTTCAGCAAGTCGACGAGGGCTGGGCCGATCCCCTTATACGGAACGTGTGTAAGTTCCGTCTTGCTCATCTGACGGAACAGTTCGGTCGCTAGGTGCGTCGACGTCCCAACGCCCCCTGAACCGTAACGCAGCGCACCGGGATGGGCACGTGCAAAGGCTAGGAGCTCGCCTATGCTCGCGGCCTTTACTGCAGGATGAACCGCCAGAAACATAGCCCCCTCGGCTAGCATCCCGATGGGGACGATGTCCTTCATCGGATCAAACGGCATCGCGTAAAGCGCAGCGCTGGCCGCGTAGCCAGGCGACATCTGCAGCAGGGTATAGCCGTCCGGCGTAGCCCGCGCCACGATGTGTGAGCCGATCATGGTGCCGGCCCCCGGTCGATTGTCGACCACGAACTGCTGACCGAGCCGCTCGGTCAAGCGGGCGGCCGTCAAGCGACCAATCTGGTCGACGCTGCCCCCGGCAGCCAGCGGAACAATGACTCGGACTGGGCGTTGCGGCCATGTGCCCTGCGCGTAAGCAATCGTGCAGATGCATGCGAGCAGCCAGGCGAGTGCGAAACGCAATAACTTCATGGCATCCTCCTCCGAGGCGAACGATTGGATATCAGTGGCGTGCTTAGCAATCCACGATGTGGCACCCACGCCCTTCCGCGGTACGCGTGTGATTATGCGGCATACGGCGTTCTCATGTTCGAACGCAACCTGACGGATCAGCTCGTCACCGACCGACGCGCTGCGAAGTGCTACCAAGTTAATGCCATGACGACGTCCGCCTCGTTCGTGGCATACCGCATGCCGACGAGGCCCTCGCTCCAGTATGAATAGGCTAGCGCTGCGTGGTCAGGGCAATGCTTTGTTCAGACCGCAACGTACGAGATGGCTCCGAGAACGAGCCACTCCTGTCCTGTGACAAGAAAGTTGCATCGCAAGCTAGGCTTTCGATCAACAGGCGCACTACTTCATCGGGGGACATGTACTCCCCGCGATATTCTCTGTAGTGACCGGAAGGCGCTCTCGAGAGACGAAGCTCGGACTAGCGCGCCAGCGGCGCGTAGTATGATGTGACGAGCTGTCCGGTCGCAGTCACCGCGCCAGGAGCGGTTGTCGCGCTGGGCTGTTCTCCTGTGATTGCAGAATCCGCGGGTGACCAGACTCGCCGACGCGACACCAAAGAGTCTATTTTATGGACTGACATTTCGCATGAGCTCGAAGCCTGAGCTCATAATGAAGCCTGCAGCAGGGCAACGAAGGAGAGTTGTCATGAAGACCCGGGAACTGGGCATCGCCGTCGTCGGTTCCGGCCGCATCGGATCGCTGCGGGCGCGTCTCGCGGCATCGCATCCGGCAGTGAAGTTTCTTGCCGTCTCGGACCTCGATCCTGATAAAGCGCGCCGGCTAGCGGAAGCAGCTGGCGCCGATCTTTGGTCGGCCCGAAACGAGGACGTGATCGCCCATCCTGATGTGAACGCCGTGATCGTGTCCACGAGCGAACACGAGCATCTCGATCCGGTAATGCGTGCGCTGGAGTTGGGAAAGCCGGTGCTAGTCGAGAAGCCGATCGCTCTCACGCTCGAGGACGCCGACAAGATTATTGCGCGTTCAGAGGCGACTGGCACGCCGTTGCGTATCGGTTATGCCCAACGCTTTAAGCGCCGCTATCTGTCTGCCAAGGAACAGATCGTCGAGGGGCGCGTCGGTGAAATCACCGCGCTCACTGGCCGCGCGTGCAATACGAGGGCGCAAGGCATAGAGATTCTCAAGCGTTCCGCGACCGCCACTCCCGTAGTTGACGTGCTCACGTACTGGGTAGACGTGGCCGGATGGTTCCTGGAAGGCATCAAGCCCTACGAGGTCGTCGCCCGCGGTCATGGCACGGTATTCCGCAACGCCGGCTACGATGTCAACGACACCACATTCGCCCTGATCACCTACGAGAACGGTGCTGTCGTGAACCTGGGTGTCTACTATGCCCTGCCGGCCCACGCGCCCCAGCTCGGCATGGGAGTGCGAATCGAAGTCTACGGTTCGGAGGGAGCGTTGATCCTGAACGATGACCATACGGATGAGCTTCTGATCACCAACAAGGGGATTCCTCATGCCTATATCCCCGGCCTGGAATTCCAGACGGCATTTCTGTCGTCTTCCACGCCCGGGAATTGGCACCTCGGCGACTATTGGGGTCCGGTAGCCGACGAGTCCAGAGTCTGGCTAGATCATCTTTCCCGCGGTCGACCATGCCCGATGGCGACCGCCCGGGACGCGCGCCTCAACCTTGAGATAACCCTCGCGATCGAGGAATCGGCACGGACGGGAAAGAGTGTCCGGCTCGCCAGCTGACGAGAGTCAGCGCGAGTAAGTCTAGATTTCGTCCGCGCGGCTACCAGAGTCACGTCCATTGCCAGGGCCTGCGCTCCGATCAATGTGTCCATCCCACCGATCGGTGTGCCCTGCCTTTCCAGCGTCGAGTGCACCTGTCCGTAAGCAACGGCTGCCTCTCGATCGAAACTCGCGACCTCCAAAGGAAACAAGAACTCTTCAAGGGCCACTTTGTTCTGCTTGAATGTGTCTTTGAATTACTTAGCGGCACAGGCCCCACTGGCACCTCATGGCCAAGAAGCTGTTTCTTCCAGCTGTACAACGTCGGTCTGCACACGCCGAACTCCTGGGTGAACAAATTTGCACTTCCTTGACGGGTGCAAAGCGAAATCACCGCAGACTGCTTTAACTCGGGCGAACGTGGAGGCTGCTCCGGCCTGCCAACGACGCACACCCTCGACTCAGGATGCAGTTCATCAATCCAGGCCGCCAGCGACCGCCGAGCTGGTTACCCAAGAGTCCGGGTCGTGAAGGAGTTGCAGCGACCATGGTCAAGGTAATGCGTGACGCCCGCGTGGTTCTGCTCCTCTCAATCGGCGGAAACACAAGTAGGCATCAACCCGGGCGACCCTAGAGGAGAGCTCGGGTCGCGTGCCCGACGTGAACTGGCCGCGATGCGGATCCGGGAAGTGCTGACGTCGCTTCAGGAGACGACACCATCTGCCGCTGGAGTTTCCGCCGCCGGCTGGCGCAGATGGCAAGCCACCCAATGATCCGGCGTCACCTCCAGCAGCTTCGGCACCTCGACCTTGCACTGCTCGGTCGCATACGGGCAGCGGGTATGGAAATGACACCCCGACGGCGGATTGATCGGGCTGGGCACATCACCCTGCAACAAGCGCTTCTCGCGCTTCAAGCGCGGATTCGGCACGGGCACGGCAGACAGTAGCGCCTCGGTATACGGATGCAACGGGCTGCGGAAGAGCGTGCGCTTGTCGGCGTGCTCGACAAGCCTTCCCAGGTACATCACCGCCACACGATGGCTGATGTGCTCGACTACCGCCAGATCGTGCGCAATGAACAGGTAGGAAAGATTCTTCTCGGCCTGCAGGTCCATCATCAGATTGATGACCTGCGCCTGTATCGATACATCGAGCGCCGACACGGGCTCGTCGCCGACGATCAATCTTGGATCGAGTGCCAGTGCCCGCGCGATGCCGATTCGCTGCCGCTGCCCGCCCGAGAACTGATGCGGCAGGCTGTTCATCTGCGACGATCGCAATCCGACGCGATCGAACAAAGCCGCGACCTGCTCCTGACGCGACTTCTTGGTCCCGATGTTGTGTACCAACAATGGCTCGCCGACGATGTCTCCCGCCGACATGCGCGGATTCAACGACGAGAACGGATCCTGGAAGATGATCTGGGCATGGCGCCGATGCTCGCGCATCTGCGTCTTCGACAACGGCAGGATATCCTTGCCCAGGATGCGCACTTCGCCCGACGTGGGTTCGACGAGACGTATCACTGCCCGCGCCACCGTCGACTTCCCGCAGCCGCTCTCGCCCACCAGGCCGAGCGTCT
>JALHQN010000007.1:0-275283 GCA_022841915.1 Burkholderiales bacterium
GAGCAGGAGATCGTCGAGAACGTGCGCCTGTTCATCGTTGCCGTATGCACGATGCAAGGCTTCAAGTTCGAAGACATCATCGCCACCTACAAGATCACCGAGGCGCAGTGCGTCGCGCTGCTGACGCGTCTCGATCGGCTGGGCTTTCTCGAACTGCTGCCCAACAACCGCTACCGGCTGCTGGTGACGCGAACCTTTCGCTGGATCTCGGACGGGCCGATCATGCGCTGGACCAAGGCGCACGCACCCGACTACTTCGACCATCCGTTCAACGGTCCGGGCGAAACGCTGCGCGTGATCAACGTGCGACTGTCGGCCGAGGCGAGGGCGGTGCTGCTGGCGCGCCTGGAACAACTGGGCTACGAGTACGAAGAGCAGCACAACGCCGATGCCTGGCTGCCTGCGAACCAGCGTTATCCGTTGAGTTTGTGCCTGGCGGTGCGGCCGTGGGAGCCGACGCCGTTTCGGGAAATGCGACGGCGCAGGCAGGGGTGATCGGCGGCAAGTGCCGTCAGGCGCATCGGGTGTCCACCACTGCGGCTGCGCGGGCGTGGCGGGAAGTCCGCTGTGCCCGAGCCGCAGCCCGCGTGTACGAGATCTCCTGCGAGATCGATGCCGGCAAAGAACGCCGTCTGACTTACTTGGCCGCTAGGTCGGGACCGTCGACGACCGCCTTGCCTGCGAGCGCCTTGATCGCCTCGTCGCTGTAGCCCAGTTCATGCAGGACTTCGCTCGTATGGGCGCCGGCCAGCGCTGGGGCCGAGCGCCGGACTTCGAACTTGTAGGCATCGCTCTCGTAGGGCAGGCTGGGCAGGCGCCCGGACACCTTGTCGATCTGCAGCGCCAGTGTGCGCCCTTCGGCTTGTACGTGCCGGTCGTCGAGCACGCTGAGCGGCGTATGCAACGGTGCGACGCAAACATCGGCCTCCACCAGCAGATCCACAAGTGCCGTGCTTTCCATTTTGACCGCCGCCTGGGCGATGCGCTCCATCAGCATCGGCCGATGCTCCAGACGTCCCGCGTTGTACTTCAGATCGTCCCGCTGCAGCAAGTCGTCCAGGGCGAGCGCCGGACAGATGCGCTTCCATTGCCCGTCGCTGACGATGCCGATGAAAACCTGCTTGCCGTCGCCACACGTGAACAAATCGTAGATCGCGGTCCTGCGGCTGCCCCGGTCGGCGCTCATGGGCATGGGCGCTACGCCGGTCATCTGTGCCGCGGACATATGCTGGCCGACATAGAACAGCGCGGTTTCGAACAGACCGCCGGTGATGTGCTGGCCCTTGCCGGTGGTCTGGCGCTCGAGCAATGCGCTCAAGACTCCGATGACCGCGTAAGTCGCCGCGCCGATGTCCACCACCGAGGCGCCGGCCCGCAAGGGTTGACCCACGGGGCCGGTCATGTAAGCGAGCCCCGCAGCCATCTGCCCCGGCTCGTCCATCAAGGGACGCGATTGATACGGTCCGGTCAGGTAACCCTTGATGCTGCAGTAAACCAGACGCGGCAGTTCCTCGTGCAGTTTCGCATAGCCGAGGCCGAGCCGATCCATGGTCCCGGGCGCCATGTTCTCGATCAGGATATCGGCCTCGCGGATGAGCTTCATCGCGATCTCCTTGCCTTCCGGCGAGGCGAGATCGAGGATGATGCTGCGCTTGTTGCGGTTCAGGAAGAAGAACGAACCATTGCGCTGGTTGCCCGGCCGGCTCGGTCCGCCTGCGCCCGGAGGCTCGACTTTGATGACGTCGGCGCCCATGTCCGCGAGGATCAATCCCGCCGTGGGGCCCGCGACGATCTGGCCCATTTCGACAACACGCATTCCTTCCAAAGGCAGTCGGCTCATGATCCGGTCGATCCTCGATTTCGTTGGGTAACTGATAAGGCGCGCTGAGAAGAGCTCGCGCAGTGCGCGGTCCGCGGCGCAGCGGTTGCGGCGAGCGATGGCAGACCCGGCTCGCGCGCATCGACAAGCCGAGAAATGTACCCTTGGCGGGCCCTGCAAGCAACGAGCGAGCGCCACGGTGCGCAAGGCCGCTGTGGCATCGGACGCTGACACGCTACGATCGGCGGGGCATGCATGCCCGCCATGCCCCGTTCACCCTAGGAGATGCGACGCGGACCAGCCGAGTGCTCGCCCAGGCCGCGGTTGCCTCGCAGACTGCCTGCTCGCGGGAGCGCTCAGGCCATCAGCTTGTCGTAAACCCAGCGCGACGCGCTGAAGAGTTTTCTGTCCTCGTTGCGGCGAGCGACCACTTGCGCACCGATCGGCAGGCCGTTCGGTCCCGTGAAGACGGGCAGGGTGGCTTGCGGAACGTGGGTGGTGGTCCAGATGGCGCTGGGGGCGGCGTTGCCGGTGGACTCCAGGCCGACGGGCGCCTCTCCGGTCGCGGCCGCGGTGAAGAGAATGTCGCAATCGCCGAAAGACTGCGGCAGCATCGCGCGCAGGCGTTCAGCCGCATTTCGGGCCGCCAGATACTGGTCGAAGGTGCACGCGAGTCCGTGCTTGAGACGGCCGTTGCGCAGCTTCTCGGAAATCTTCTCCCAGTGATGATCGATCTCGAAGGTGAAGTTGCGCGCGAATTCGAAGCTCGAGACGGCGCGATGCACCGTTTCGATCTCCTCGAAGTCTTTGGGCAGATCCACATCCACCAGCGTGGCGCCGGCGCGTTCGAGTTTGCGCGCCGCCTGCTCGAGAAGGGCCTGGGTCGTGGGTTCGAGCGTGGACCACAGATGCGTGCGGCAAAAGCCGATGCGCGGTGCGCGGGGCAGGTCGGCGATCGGCTCGGGCGTCGCGCCGAGCAGCACGTCGCGGTACAGGGCGATGTCGTCGATCGAGCGGGCGATGAGGCCGAGCGTATCCAGGGAGCCGGCCGCCTCCTTGACGCCGACGGTGCGCAGATCTCCGTGCGTCGGCCGGTAGCCGAACGCGCCGCAGAAAGAGGCCGGTCGGATCGTCGAGCCCGTGGTCTGCGTGCCGATGGAAAGCGGCACCATACAATCGCCCACGGCTGCAGCCGAGCCACTGGACGAGCCGCCAGGCGTGCGGGTCGGATCGAAGGGATTGCGCGTCTTGCCGGGGAACACGTTCGCGAACTCGGTCGTCACCGTCTTGCCCATGAGTATGCCGCCGGCGCGCCGGCCCAGGGCCACGCACGCGGCGTCCGAGCGCGGACGGTGGCCGACGTAGATCGGGCTGCCGTATTCCGTCGGCATGTCGAAGCTGTCGATGATGTCCTTGATGCCGAAGGGCACGCCCTGCAGCGGCCCGCGTTTGCCCGAGCGATCGAGCGCCTTGGCCTGAGCGATCACCAATTCGGGATCCAGGAAGTGCCAGGCTTGAACCTGAGGCTCGCGCGCAGCGATATGGTCGAGGCAGGCGCGGGCGACCGCCTCGCAAGTCACCGTGCCGTCGTTGACGGCACGTGCGATCTCGCTGGCCGTCCATTCGTTGATCGGGCGCGCGCTGGCACCGGCTTGGGATGCGGACATCGATGTGCTCCTTGTGGGGATGGGGGATGCTTGACGGCGAACATACGGTAAGGCGCAGTCGGCATGCAATAGGCACGAGCGTCTTTGGTTGCTTATCGATTCTCGTGCCTTGTGCGCACGATTCGGTGGCATCGTGCGGTGCGCTTCGAGACATCGGGCGCGTGTTTGCCGACAAAGGGTCTTTCCGATGCCGGCGTCCGATCGTGCAGCAAGGGTTTTTTCGTCATGCGGGGCACCATCCTTGGGCGGTGCGCACCCGAACGAGGCGTCGATTGTGGGTCAATCGCATCGATGCCAGAATTGCGGCGATGAGTCGCTTCGCTCCCTCGAAAGGTGTCATGCCATGCGTATCCTGATCCTTGCTCCGATTCTGGCCGCCTTGTCCCCCCTCGCCCAAGCGGCCGATCCCTATCCGAACAAGCCAATTCGATTGATTGTTCCTGTCGCCCCGGGAGGAGGCGCCGACATCACCTCGCGGGCGATCGCGGCCAAGATGGCCGAAGCGTTCGGCCAACAGGTGATCGTCGACAACCGTCCGGGTGGCGGCGGTGTGGTTGGGATGCTCACCCTCGCGCGTTCCACACCGGATGGACATACGTTCTCGCAGGGGGGCATCGGCATCTTGGCCGTCGTGCCGAACTTCACGCCGAAACCCCCGTACGACGTGGCGCGCGACTTTGTGCCCATCGCCCGCGCGGTCTCGGCGCTCAACATGTTGGTGGTCCACCCGACGCTGCCGGTGCACAGCGTGAAGGACTTGATCGCCTATGCGAAGAAGAATCCCGGACGGCTCAATTACGGTTCATCGAGCGCGGGTCGCGCCGATCATCTCGCCGGAGAGATCTTCGGCATCATGGCCGGCGTGAAGATGCAGCACGTGCCCTACAAGGGCGGGGCGCCGGCAATGATCGATCTGCTGGGCGGCAACATTCAGCTCATCTTCGCCACGCTCTCGACCTCGGTCATGCACGTCAAGGCGGGAAAGATCCGCCCGATCGCGATGACATCCGCGCGGCGCTGGGAGCAGATGCCCGACATTCCGACCGTGGCCGAGGCAGGCTTGCCGGGTTTCGAGGTCGACAACTGGTACGGCTTCATCGGGCCTCGGGGCACGCCGCCGGCGCGCGTGGCGATGTTGCATCGCGAGATCAATCGCAGTCTGGAGATGCCGGACGTCAAGGCGCGCCTCGGTACGCTCGGCATCGTGCCGTTCCTGCTGCCCACGCCGGAAGCGTTCGGCGACTACATTCGTGCCGAGACCAAGAAATACGGCAAGGTTCTCGCTGACGCCGGCATACACGGCGAATAAGTCGGGTACGCCGCATTCCCGTGGCGGCCATGCGGCTGCTCGCCGTCGGGAATCGGCGGGCCGCAGTGGCCTTAAATGACCTTGCGCTCGCGCAGCCCCTGGATGTCGGCGTCGGTGTAGCCCAGTTCGGCGAGCAGCGCGTCGTTGTGCTCGCCCAGTTTCGGCGCCACACCGATCTTCGCCGGCGTCTCGGAGAATTGCCACGGAGTGCCGTGGACTTTGAGTTTCTTGCCGTACTCTGGATACTCGACCTCAGTGACATAGCCGTTCGCCACCACGTCCGGGTCGTTGGAGGCTTCGAGCAGGGTATTGATGGGCGCGGAAACGATATCGGCTTTGCGCAGGATGTCGACCCATCTGTCGCGCGGTCCGGTGGCGAACAGCGAATCGAGCTTGGACAGCAGCGCCTTGCGCTGCTCCTCGGAGGTGATCGCCACACCGAGATTGCCGAAGCCGGCTTCGACCAGCCGGTCGTAGAATCCGAGCGCCGACATGGCGTCTTTCCATTCGCCGTTGCCGGATAGCTGGAACACGAGCGGCTTGCCGTTCGCATCGTTGAAGCTCGCGCTGATCCCTGGGCGCTCGGCGGTGCCCGTGATGCGCGCTTGCCCGGTAACCGGATCCTGGTTGCGCCACATGGCGGTGGTCAGCGTCCAGCCCATCAAGCGAATCTGGCCGCCGAGCAGCGAGCACTCCACTTTTTGGCCGATGCCCTGCGTGCGGGCGCAATGCAATGCGGCCAGCATGCCGCCGAAAGCGAGGATGGCACAGGTTTCGTCGGCCACGGAAACGATCCCCGTACGCAGCGGTTGGCCCGGCTGGCTGTATGCCTGGGCAATGCCGCCGAGCGCCTGGGCCATGGAGTCGGTGCCGGGCAGGGCTGCGTTGGGACCTTTCGGGCCATAGCCCGAGATCGAGACATAGACGAGCTTGGGATTGATCTTCTTGAGGTCTTCGTAGCCGAAGCCGTTCTTTTCGGCTGCGCCCGGGCGAAAGTTCTGCCCGAAGATGTCGGCGCGCGCGACCAGCTTGTGGAGGATCTCTCGAGCCTCGGGATTCTTGAGGTTGAGCGTCATGCTCTTGACGCCCCGGTTGTTGGTTTCGAAGTAGGTGCTCGGCAGTCCGGGAAAGATGCTCGATCCGCGCGAATTGTCGCCCCCATTGGGCACTTCGATCTTGATCACCTCGGCACCGAGGTCCGCCATCAGCATGTAGGGTACCGTGCCGGCTTGGGCGGTGGAGCAGGCGACGACTTTCACGCCGTCGAGCGGTCCTTTGGATTGAGCCATGGGCGTGCATCCCAACTGAGTGAGGGACTCACAGTATTTCGGGATCTCGGCCCAAGGTCAACCAGGAGCGAGGCATTGCGCCGGCGATGGACTGCGGGTGGCCGGATGGCGCACTATCGCAGTTTGGCCGCGGCAATCGCGGCAGACCGAAGGGGGAACCGATGGGACGAGTGGATGGCAAAGTGGTGCTGCTCACGGGAGCAGGCGCGGGGATCGCGAAGGCGACGGCAAAGGCTTGCGCGCGCGAGGGAGCGAGCGTGGTTCTGCTGGAACTCGATGATGAGGCGGGGCAGCGGGCGCAGCGCGAAATCGTCGAGGCGGGCGGCCAGGCTTTGTTCGTACGCACCGACGTCACGCAGGATGCGAGCGTTCGCGATGCCGTGGCGGCTGGCGTGAGTCGTTTCGGCAAGCTCGACGTGCTTTTCAATTGCGCAGGCGGCTCGCTCCAGGAGGACGTGCCGGTGCACGAGATGGACCTCGACGTGTGGAATCGCACCGTCGCGCTCAATCTGCTGCACCCCTTCCTCGTCTGCCGTCACGGCATCCCGCACATGATGAAGGCCGGCGGCGGATCGATCGTCAACGTCACCTCGCACATGGGGCTCATGGGTTCGCTCAAGCCGGCGTATGCCGCCTGCAAGGGGGGTATCGTGTCGTTCACCAAGACACTTGCGGCTCAGTACGTTGAATACGGCATCCGTGCCAACGCGATCGCACCGGGCTCGGTGCGCACCGAGCGCCAGATCAAGCGCTACGAGAACACGGCGTTCATGGGCGAGGAGACGCCGACACTGCAGGCGCGGCAACGGGCTGCCTTGCACAAGCTGTATCCGTTTTCCAAAGGCGAGCCCGAGGACATCGCAGCCATCGCGCTGTTTCTTGCGTCCGACGAATCGCGGATGCTCACCGGGACGACCATCGCCGCCGATGGCGGGCGCTCGAGTTACCTGAAGATCGTCCCCGAGTAGTGCCCGAGACGCGGGTCGCCGCAGTCGTGGGCCGGAATCGGCCGTCTGCAGGCGACGCGATCGGATGATAAGCTCGAATCCATCAGATTCCCGGGAGGAGGGGAAACGATGCGCGTGACACGCTTGTTCACCTGCCTCGCGGGTGTGGTGGCCCTGATGCCGCTCATTGCCGTCGCGGCGGAGTCCGTGGGCGATTTCCCGGTGCGCGCGGTCCGCATGGTCGTGCCGTATGCGCCAGGCGGTCCGATCGAAGTGGTCGGCCGTCTCATCGGCCAGCGCTTGAGCGACAAGTGGGGTCACCCGGTGGTGATCGACAACCGGCCTGGCGCCAGCGGTCTGATCGGTGCCGATCTCGTCGCCAAGGCGCCTCGCGACGGCTACACGATGTTGATCGCGGCGCAGTCCCAGGCCTCCAATGCCAGCATGTTCAAGAAGCTGCCCTACGACACGCTCGAGGACTTCGCGCCCATCACTCAAGTGGCGCGCGGCTTCGGACTCGTGCTGGTGGTCAATCGGTCGGCACCGTTCAATTCCGTCAAGGAGTTGATTGCTCTGGCCAAGGCGAATCCGGGCAAGTACACCTTCGGCTCGGCGGGACTGGGCAATTCGACTTACGTCGCGCCCGCGCTGATGATGGCCATGGCCGGCATCGATCTGCTGCACGTGCCGTACAAGGGCATCAGCCTCGCTCTGGGCGACGTGATGGGGGGGCAGGTGCACATGGCTTTCGCCAGCGCGGTGTCGGCCGCACCGCTCATCAAGGCCGGGCGTGTGCGCGGGCTGGCGATCGGCGGCGGCCAGCGTGCGCCCACGCTGCCCGACATTCCGACCATGCAGGAAGAGGGCCTCGCCGAGTTCGATCTCGGCAGCTGGTTCGGCATGTGGTTTCCCGCCGGCACGCCGCGCGCCCGTATCCTCCAAGTGCACTCGGAGATTGCGCGTGTCCAGGCGACGCCCGAGGTGAAAAGAAGATTCGATGACATCGGCTTGGTGCCGGTGGCTACGCATCCCGACGAGTTCGCCCGGTACGTGCGCGATCAAGTGGCCTTCTACGCGCGGGTGGCGAAAAGCGCGAAGATCGAGCCGCAGTAGTCATTCGCCTCCAGCCGTGAAGCCCGTTTCCATGCCCGGCTACGACATTCCGCTCGAGGAGCGTCTGATCGGACGCTTCCTGCGCGCCCAAGCCGCCGCGATTCCCGACCGACCGTATCTGACGGTGGCGGGGCGAACCTATAGTTTCGGCGAAACCGACGCGCTTTGCCGAGCGCTCGCACGCGGACTGGCCCGGCGCGGCATCCGCGACGGCGACCGCGTCATGCTGATGTTGCCCAACTGCGCGCAGTTCGTGTTCGCCTGGTATGCGTGCAGTCTGCTGGGCGCAGCCGTCGTGCCGGTCAATTTCAACCTGCAGGGCTTCCTGCTCGACGCGCTGGTAGCGGATGCCGACATCCATGGGCTCGTCGTGCACGAGCGGCAACTGGCCGCGCTGCAGACGTTGCAGCCGCAGTTGCTCGCACGCATCCCCTGGATAGCCGTGGTCGGCGACAATGTCTCGGGTTCGGTCGCCGGGATGACGCACCCTGGCGCCTTCGACTTCGAAGCGCTGCTCGTCGACGGCGGCGACGATCCGCAGATCGAAGGCGATTTTCGCCGCATCCAGGTCATCTCCTATACCTCGGGGACTACCGGGCCGGCGAAGGGGGTAATGATTCCGAATGCCCAATGCTTTTCGTCGGCATGCACGTTCATGAAGATGACGGCGATGACCGCCGAGGATGTGCTCTATGCGCCGCTGCCGCTGTTTCATGGCTTGAGCAGCCGCATGGGCGTCGTGCCGGCACTCGTGCTGGGCGCTCACGTTCACGTCGATGAACGATTCACCGCTTCGGGCTATTGGGAGCGTGCCACGGCGTGCGCCGCCACGCTCGGGCTCGTCGTTCATGCGGTGGCGCCTTTGATGAAGGCGCAGCCGCCGAGCGTTTGGGACAGGGCGCACAAGGTCCGAGCGATCTTCAATTGCGCGCACGACGTGGAATTCGAGGAACGTTTCGGCGTTCGCATGGTGCGCGGATTCTCCATGACCGAGACGAGCTTTCTCATCTGCACACCCTATCCCGAGCGCCGCGTCGGCTCGATCGGCCGCGAGCACGAGGACTGGGAGCTGCGGCTGGTCGATGACAAAGACATGCCCGTGCCCGCTGGCAGCGCTGGCGAGCTGATCGCGCGGCCGCGTCGCCCCTACATATGGATGCAAGGCTATCTCAACAAGCCCCAGGTCACCCTGGAGGCCTGGCGCAACCTGTGGTTTCACACCGGGGACATGTTGCGCCAGGACGAGGACGGCTATTACTACTACGTCGATCGCAAGAAGGACCGCATCCGCCGCCGTGGCGAAAATGTCTCCTCGGCGGACATCGAGTTCGCCGTCGCTTCCCATCCCGGAATCGCGGAGTGCGTGGCGCTGGCTTATCCGGCGGCGCACGCAGAAGACGACATACGCATCGTCGCGGTCTTGAAACCGGGGGCGAGCATCGCGCCCGCCGAACTGCACGCCTGGCTGGCGTCGCGGCTGCCGAAGTTCATGTGGCCGCGCTACGTAGAATTCGTGCCGAGTCTGCCTCGGACAGGCACCGACAAGGTCGAGAAGCAGCGGCTCGTGCAGCAAGGCCTGGGGCCGAGCGCGTGGGATGCGCTGGAGCCTGCGACGTGAAGGCGGTGATCTGTCCGCGCCTGGGCGATCCTTCCGTGCTGTACGTGGGCGACTGGCCCTCGCGTGCGCCGCAGGCGGGTGAAGTCCGCATCGCCCTGCATGGCGGCGGCGTGAATTACACCGATCTCATGGTGATCGCCGGCACCTATCAGCGTCGATACGATGTTCCCTTCGTCCTGGGCACGGAAGGGGCAGGGGTGGTGATGCAATGCGGGGCCGGCGTCGATCATCTGCGTCCCGGCGATCGCGTGTTGGTGCAGAACAATATCGGGCGAGGCTGCTTTGCCGATGAGGTGACCGCGCCTGCTGCTCGCGTCTGTGTCGTCCCGGCGGAAGTGCCCTTGCTGACCGCCGCCGGCTTTGCGATCAACTACGGCACGAGCTACTACGCGCTTGCGACCCGAGGTCAGCTGCAATCAGGCGAGAGCTTGGTCGTGCACGGTGCCTCCGGCGGCGTCGGCATCGCGGCGGTGCAGATCGGCAAGGCGCTGGGAGCAACCGTGATCGCGACCGGTGGCGACGATGCCAAGCTCGCCGCTGTGATGCGCGCGGGCGCGGATCATGTCGTCAATGTCCGCTCGGAGAATCTCCAGGAACGCCTCCTTGCGCTGACCAACGGCCGCGGTGCCGATGTCATCCTGGATACGGTCGGCGGCGATGTGTTCGACGCCTCGATGCGCGCAATCGCGGTCGATGGTCGGCTGCTCATCATCGGTTTTGTCAGCGGCCGCATTCCTGAAGTGGCGTGCAACCGCATTCTGTTCAAGGGCATCTCGGTGATCGGTGTGCCCTACGGCGGGTTCACCGAGCGCAACCCGCTGGCTTGGGCAAGCAACATGCGGCGCTTGCTGGAGATGGTCGCAAGCGGCGTGTTGCGCCCTTTGTTGCATCGCTGCTCGCCGCTGGCGGACGTGCAATCGGCCCTGTGCGATCTGCGTGACCGCAAGACGATCGGCAAGGCGGTGCTGTATACCGACGCGGGGCGCCCGTCAGCCGCCGGCGGGGCACCCGGCGGCGCAGTTACTCCGCTTTGATTCCGGCCTGCTTGATCACGCGGCTCCATTTTTCGCGGTCGGCGATCAGCAGCGCGCGGAATTCTTCCGGGGTGCTCGACACGGCGTCCGAGCCATCGGCCCGCAGCCGCTTGATCATTTCGGGCTGGCGCAGCGCTTCGATGATCGCCGCGTTGAGCTTGGCCACGACAGGGCGGGGTGTGCCGGAGGGCGCCAGGAGCCCGTACCAGGCAACGACTTCGACCCCCCGGATTCCCGCCTCCACGAGCGTCGGGAGTTCGGGTGCCGCCGGCGAGCGCGCGGGCAGGGTGACGGCGAGCCCGCGTATTCTTCCCGCCTTCATGTGCGGCAGCGCGGATACGACGGTGGGGAATCCGACTTCGATGTGGCCCGCGATCAGATCGGTGTAGGCCATGGCGGTCCCCTTGTACGGGACGTGCAGCATCTTGGTGCCGGTGGCCGCCATGAACAGCTCGCCCGTGAGATGGATCGCGCCGCCCACGCCGGAGGACGCGAAGTGATACTTGCCCGGCGTTTTCTTGAGCAGCGTCACCAATTCGGGGGCGCTGCGCGCCGGCAGCGACGGATGAACGACGACCGAATAGCCTTGCGCGGAAATTTGCGATACCGGCGCAAGATCGCGCGCGACGTCGACCCGGCTCTTGTAGAGCAGCGGGTACACCACGCTCGAGGCCGCCACGGCGACGAGTGTATAGCCGTCGGGTGGAGCGGATGCGGCGATTTCGAGCGCAATGCTGCCGCCTGCGCTGGGGCGATTGTCGATGATGAAGTGCTGGCCGAGGCCTTGCGCCAGTTTCTGGGTGACACCGCGCACGATGGTATCCATGGCGCCGCCGGGCGGTAGCGGTACGAGGACGCGCACCGGTCGGTCGGGGTAGTTCTGCGCCTGGGCGGCGGTGAAGCTCAGCGAAAGCAGCAGGCCGGGCAGCAAGGTTCGTGCTCGCATGAAAGACTCCTCCTCGGTGAAAGACGGCGCACGGCCCATCCATGCGGCAGTGCGACAACCCGCGCTCGCTCCCCCGCGCCTGCTCGCGTTTGCTCACACTTCCATAATATGGATCATTGAATCGGCAAGCCTCATTGGGAAAGCGCGCCGCAGTCATCATAGCCGGTGGACGCTCGTTTCATATGTTGACGCATCAAAAATCGATGTGGCAAGATGAAATCCTCCCGGAGGCCGAGGTCTCGGTCCCCACTCTCACCAACCATCAAAGGCTCTCCTATGTCTACGGGACACACCGAACTGCTCGCGCGCTGGATCGCGGAGACGAAGTACGAAGACATTCCTGCCGGCGCAATCGAGCAGGCGAAGAAGTCCATCCTCGACTACATCGGCACGGCCGCCTATGGCACCACTTCCGATCTCGGCAAGATCATGCTCGAGTTCATCCAGGAGCAGGGCGGCAATCCGCAGGCGCGTGTGATCGGCACCAAGATCCGCACTGCAAGCACGCAAGCGGCTTTCGCCAACGGCACCACGGGCCACTCGGAGGATTTCGACGATCTCGGCGGCTGTGGCGGGCACCCGGCGACGGTCCTCACGCCTACCGTGCTTGCACTGGCGGACGAGCTGCACAGCTCGGGGCAAGAAGTGCTGACCGCTTGGGTGGTCGGCTATGAACTCGGCACGAGACTGAGCGCCAACAATCACACGGACCGCGACTGGCATCCGACCGCGATCTACGGCACGATGGCCGCTGCCGCTGCCGCTTCCAAGCTGTTGAAGCTCGATACCGAGAAGACGCGCATGGCGCTGGGCATCGCCGGTTCAGAAGCGGGTGGCCTGCGTCGCAACTTCGGCACGATGACCAAGCCCTTTCACCCGGGACAAGCGTCGCGCAACGGCATCATCGCGGCCAAGCTCGCCGCCAAGGGTTTCACCGCGGATCCCGACATCATCGAAGGCCGTCAGGGCTATGCCGACAACTTCGGCGGCGCCAAGTGCAACATTCCGATGATGACGAAGTTCTTGGGCAAGCTCTATTACCTCGAGGAAGAGGGCACGCGCATCAAGCCCTGGCCCTGCTGCGGCGGCAACCATCAGACGCTGACCAATCTGCTGCCGTTCGTCAAAGAGAAGAAGCTCAAGGCCGAGGACATCGAGTCGGTCGAGCACATCGGCCCGAACATCCCCTGCACTGGCGCGCTGCTGCGCACCGAGGTGCGCGCGGGTCTGGAAGGCAAGTTCAGCCTGGCCTACAACATCTCGGCCGCAATCATCGACGGCAAGGTCGACTACAACACCTTCACCAACGAGCGTGCAGCCAAGGGCGACCTTCAAGCATTCATGAAGAAGGTCCGTCTGGTTCGCAACAACGACGTAGTGCTGCGCCGCCCGCATATCGCTGACGGCAACCACGAGGCGCGTTTGCGCATCACGATGAAGGACGGCACCGTGCATGACTTCGCCATGAAGATCGCGATGCACCTGACGGGCGACGCCGTGGTCGACAAGTTCCGCATGAACACCGAGAAGATCCTCGGCAAGGACAAGTCCGGGGCTGCGATCGAGCTGGTGCAGCGTCTGGAGAAGGTCAAGGACGTGGCCGAATTGATGAACGCCGTGACGCTGAGCTAAGCCGTCCGGACGCGGGCATGTGACAACGGCGCTCCGCGGAGCGCCGTTGTCGTTGCTATGTGCGTCGAAGCGAGGTGAGGGCGCCATGCGGTGCATGGCTAGGCCGTTGTGGCTTTCCGTTGGACGAGGCTCGATGCCGCGGCCAGAGTCGGGGCCACGGGCCAGGAGTTCCCCCGAGCTCCGGTGGTTGGTGAGGATGAGATCGTCGGCGCCCAGCGCGGTCATGACACCGACAGTCCAGGAAGGCGCAGTTCGGTGTCGCTCCCAGCAGCACGGTCACGCACCGCCGATCCGCAGAGACGTGGGCACCAGTCCATCTGACCATATTGGGCAGTGCGCCAGGTCGGCAGCCAGCCGCGCTCATGCCGCCGCGGCTGCTCATGAAGGCAGCTTCGTCGTCGCCGATCAGGACGGGGACGCTCGTGGCCATGGGAATGAATCATGGCGGCTCCCTTCCCGCGATGGTCATGGATGCGAGCCGGGAAAAACCGTGGGCAACGCCGGAACTTGGCAGGCAGCGGTCCGCCGTCATGCGCTCTCGGCGGGCCGCTGCAACTTACTTGATGACTGCCGGAAGTGCGACGACGGGGCCGGGTGGTTCGGGATCGGGCGGAACATAGGCGGGCGCCGATTTGCCCGCAGGACGGAGCGAACGCACATAGCGTTAGAGAGATCGTAGGTCCCGCTCGGACATATCCTGGACATCGAACCAGGGCATCGGAGGACGGGTGGTCAAGGTCGCAGCGCGCTCGACCCATGCGTCCTCGGTCATGCCGGCCAGGTGGATGCGCAGATTGGTGGGATAGGTCGTGCCCCAGGGGCCGCGCCATCCCAGCGCATCCCCGGTCAACCAAAGTTCTTCGGGGACCTGTCCGCCCTTCATCGCATAGCCCGGGGTATTGCAATCGTTGCATCCTCCGACCTTGACGATGTGGCGTCCACGTTCGAGCGAGGTTCGGTCGGGCCCGGCAGCCGGGGCGGGACAGATGCCTGCGGCCACCGTCAAACTCCCGATCAGGGCGATCCGAAGCAATCCCGATGGGCTCATGTCAGCGCCTCCTGCAGTGAAGAATCGATCGTCGCAACGCGAGTGCAGCGTCGCCGATTGCACCGCCGTGGTTTGCTGAATCAGCCTTCAGCAAAGGCTCACAAGTTCTTAAGCATGCCGGGCATGCAGCCAGCCGCACTTGTTTGCGGCGAGCGCAAGGCATGGGGTAAGATCAGCGCGCCATGAGTCGCATCGTCCGCCTGGTTCTCGTTTTCATCCTCGCCTTCTCGCTGCCGTTTCACGCAGCTTACGGGGTGGGCATGGCGCAATGCATGGCGTTGCAGACTGCGATGGTGGCGGTGAACCCTTCGATTGATTCCAGTCCCGCTGGACACAGCGCCCACGGTCCTGGCATGGCGCACGACCACGCTCAACACAGCCATGAGCAGGTCGGGCACGAATCGCCGAGTGCACACGACAACGAGGGCTCCGGCCCGCATTGCGGGACCTGTACCGCATGCTGTACCTCGGTTGGTATTTCCGGGTCAGCACCCCTGATCGTGTCGGCTAGCGGCTATGCCGGCCCGGATCCGCTGTCGCAGCAGCGGCCGAAGAGCTTCAAACCCAGTCGATTGGATCGACCTCCTCTGGTTTCCTGACGTCCGAGTGAATCGGCCGGGTGCATGCCCGGTGCGTCCTGCGCACCTGCGTGCGCGCACATCGACGTTAGAGCGAGCCAATGAAAATCAACTATCTGGTTGTGTTGCCGGCGCTGTATGCGCTGGCATCGGGTATTGCCGCGGCCCAATCCGAGCGGCCCGATCCGCGCAACGCGCAGGCCGTGGTTCCGGGAATCGAGTACCGGTCCGCGTTTTCGGACTACAAGCGGTATCGCGATCCGGCGATCGGCGACTGGCGCGCGGCCAACGACGAGGTCGGTCGGCTCGGCGGTCATATGGGTCATACGAGCGCCGGGCGCAACGAGTCGAGCACGAAGCCCGAGGGCCAGACGCCCAAGGCGTCCTCGAGCCCAGTGGATCCGACGGGCAGTGGACATGGTGCCCATCACGGCCATGGAGGACGGCGATGAGATCGGTGCTGATCCTTCTGGTATTCCTCCTGGGTGGCTGCGCGAGCCTGCGCCCGGATGCCGGGTTCTCGGACGTGGAACGCGCTGTCGAGCAGCGCACGGGCGCGCAGACGATGTGGGTGCGGTCCGGCGGCGAGCCCGAGCCCTTGCGGGCCAGAGTGGAAGCGCTTCTGGGCAAGCCTCTCGGCCCGCAAGAGGCAGTGCAAGTGGCTTTGCTCAACAATCCGGGACTGCAGGCGGCGTATGCGGACGTCGGCATCGCCGAGGCCGACCTGGTGCAGGCGAGCCGCTGGCGCGGCCCGACCTTTTCCTTCGCGCGCATGCGGCGAGGCGACGAGACCGAGTGGGAGCGCAGCGTGTTCTTCGACGTGCTGGGGCTGCTGACCATTCCGCTTTCGGTCGCGGGCGAAGAAGCGCGCTTTGCTGCGGCGAAGGATCGCGCCGCGGCGGAGGCGTTGCGCGTTGCGCTCGATACGCGCAAGGCCTGGTTCAGCGCCGTGGCTGCGCGCGAAAGTGCACGCTACATGGCGCAGGTGAAGGAGGCCGCCGAAGCCAGCGCCATCCTCGCGCAGCGGATGGCATCGGTGGGTAACTGGTCCAAGCTCAATCATGCCCGCGAGCAGGCGTTCTATGCCGAGGCCACCGCCCAGTTCGCACGTGCGAGCCAGGCGGAGGCCAGCGCGCGCGAGCGCTTGGCGCGGCTGATGGGCTTGTGGGGCGAGGGGTTGAAGTTTTCCCTGCCGGAGCGCCTGCCGGATTTGCCTCCGACCCCCAAGGCAGCCGGCAGCGATTTCGAGTCTCAGGCGCTTGCGCAGCGGCTCGACGTCCAGGCTGCGCGGCGCGATACCGAAGCCCTCGCCAAGGCGCTGAATCTCACCAATGCCACCCGCTTCATCAGCATGATCGACTTCGGCGTGCATAGCAAATCGGAAACTGGCCAATCGAGCCAGCGCGGCTGGGAGATCGAGCTGGGCATTCCGTTATTCGACTTCGGCGGTGCGCGGGCAGCCCGCGCGCAGCGGCAATACATGCAGTCGGTGGATCGTGCGATCGAGGCTGCGATTCACGCCCGTTCCGAGGTGCGCGAGACCTACGGTGCGTACCGGACGTCGTACGACATCGCCAAGCACTATCGCGACGAGGTGATTCCCCTGCGCAAGAAGATCTCCGAGGAGATGCTGCTGCGCTACAACGGCATGCTGTCGAGCGTGTTCGAACTGCTTGCCGATGCGCGTGAGCAGGTCGCGGCGGTCAATGGCTACATCGATACCCTGCGCGACTTCTGGCTGGCCGAGTCGGATTTTCAAATGGCGCTGACCGGACGTTCGCCGACCGCCAATGCTGCGCCGGCTCGCAGCGCCGCACCGGCTGCCCCTGCAGCGGCCGGACACTAGGAAAGACATCATGAGCGAACGCAGACGATTCCTGACCCAATCCGCGGCCGGCTTGCTTGGCGCCGCACTCGTATCCCGTGTCGGCGCGGCCTCCTTGCCCGAGGCGCCGATACGAACCACCCCCGACATGGCCCCGCCGCTTTTTCCGTCCAACGGACGTCCTTACAACCCGGTCGTCACGCTCAATGGGTGGTCGTTGCCGTGGCGCATGAACAATGGCTGGAAGGAATTCCACCTCGTTGCCGAGCCGGTCGTGCGTCAGATCGCACCGGGCATGGACGCCCACCTCTGGGGCTACAACGGACAGTCGCCCGGGCCGACCATCGAAGTCGTCGAAGGCGACAAGGTGAGAATCTTCGTCACCAACAAGCTGCCCGAGCACACCTCGATTCACTGGCATGGGCAGCGACTGCCGAACGGCATGGACGGGGTTGGCGGCGTGACGCAGCCGCACATTCCCGTCGGCAAGACTTTCGTGTACGAGTTCGAGGCGAAGCGGCCCGGCACGTTCATGTATCACCCGCATGCCGACGAGATGACGCAGATGGCGATGGGCATGATGGGCTTCTGGGTCACGCACCCCAGGGACCCCAAGTTCATGCGGGTGGATCGCGACTTCGTGTTCCTGCTCGGCGCCTTCGACATCGATCCGGGCAGCTTCACCCCGCGCGTGAACACGATGCTCGACTTCAATCTGTTCACGTTCAACACCCGGGTGTTCCCCGGCATCGATCCGCTGGTGGTGCGCCATAACGATCGGGTGCGCATTCGTGTGGGCAATCTCACCATGACCAACCATCCCATCCATTTGCATGGCCATGAGTTCGAAGTGACCGGCACCGACGGCGGCTGGACGAATCCGTCCTCGCGCTGGCCCGAGGTGACGGCGGACATCGCGGTCGGGCAGATGCGGGCGGTCGAGTTCATCGCCGACGAGTTGGGAGACTGGGCCTTCCACTGCCACAAGTCGCACCACACCATGAATCCGATGGGACATGACGTGCCGACCATGATCGGCGTGGATCACCGTGGCGTGGTCGAGAAGATCAGGCGCCTGGTGCCCGAGTACATGGTCATGGGCGAGCGCGGGATGGCCGATATGGGATCGATGGAGATGCCGCTGCCGGACAACACGCTGCCGATGATGACCGGTACCGGCCAGTACGGCCCCATCGAAATGGGCGGCATGTTCACGATGGTGAAAGTGCGCCAGGGGCTCGCCCGCGACGACTACAAGGATCCGGGCTGGTACAAGCATCCCCCCGGAACGGTCGCCTACGAGTGGACCGGGCAGGCTCCCGCCGTTCAACAGGCGCCGCCCGCGCCGCCCGCAGCTGCGACGAAGCGGGTGCTCAAGGTACGCAAACCCGGCGGACACGCCGGCCATCATTGAGGAGATCGAATGAAGCTCAAGCAAATTGCGGCGGCGCTCGCCGTGTGCATGTTCTCGGCGGGCGCACTCGCTCACGGCGATCCGAAGCAGGAGAGGAAACCGCGTGCACTGTCTACCGTAGAGACGCCGTTCGGGCGCGAGGGAGATCCACGCAAGGCGACGCGCACGATCGATGTCGACATGAGCGACAAGATGCGCTTTTCGCCCAGTCAACTGACCGTCAGGCAGGGCGAGACCGTGCGGTTCCGGGTAAAGAACTCTGGCAAGGTCATGCACGAGATGGTCATCGGCACGATGCAGGAACTCAAGACGCACGCCGAGCTCATGCGCAAGCACCCAGGCATGGAACATGACGAGCCGTACATGGCGCATGTGCATCCGGGGAAGATCGAAACGATGGTATGGCAGTTCACCCAACCCGGCGAGTTCTTTTACGGTTGCCTCGTTCCCGGTCACTTCGAAGCCGGCATGATGGGCAAGATTACCGTCACCCAAGGAGGCAGCAAATGAAGAAGCACCTGATCGTCGCCGCACTGGCGGCCACTGGAATGTTCGTACTTCCTGCGCAGGGAGCCGATGAGAAGGCTGGGGCAGGCAACGGCAGCGCATCGCAGTCGGCTGCCCTCTACGACGGAGAAATCCGCAAGATCGACAAGAGCGCTGCGAAGATCACTCTCAGGCATGGACCGATGCCCCAACTGGACATGCCCCCGATGACGATGGTGTTCCAGGTCAAGGACAAGGCATTGCTCGATCAGGTCAAGCCCGGTGACAAGGTGAAGTTCGATGCCGAGAAGATCGGCGGCGCCTTCGTTGTGACACGGATCGAGGCGGCACCCTAGCGCGTTATCGGTGGCTCCGTGCGTAGGGTCGACTTCGGGCGGGCGACGCTCGTGGTCGTCGTGAAGGCAGTCTTCGGACACGGGGCCGTGGTTTGCGGCCTCGTCTTGTGCCGTTGTCGTCTGGTTCGACGTACGGCTGTGTTCGCTCGCGATTCGCCGGCACGCACGCTAGATACAGGCCCTGCATGGCGCGGTGCGGTTTCGAACCGGCGAGCGGTGTTGTCCCCTTCCACAGGAGAACGACGATGAGACGCACCTTGATCGCTGTCATGGCAATCGCTGCCACGTTTGTTTCGGGCGCTGGCTTCGCCGCACCGGACGACACCCAGAAGCAGATCATGCAACGGGCGCAGGAGGCCAAAAAGAAACTCGCAGGGGCCCAGTCCGCTACCGGTCAGGATCGACAGCGCCTGATGCAGGAGCACATGAAGATGATGCAGGACATGATGGGCCAGATGCAGCAAGCACAGCCTCGCGCCAGCGGTTCGCCCGAGCAACGGCGTGAATGGATGGATGAGCACATGCAGCTCATGCAGGAGATGATGGGGCAGATGAGAAGCCAGCATCAGATGATGATGGGGCGCGATGGCATGGGCGGGCCGGGAATGATGGGCGGGCCCGGCATGATGGGCGGGCCCGGCATGGGCCCGGGAGGCATGCGCGGGCAGGGAACGGGCAGTCCCGCGGGCGACAAGTAATGGCAGCTGCATGCTCGCTCACAGGTCGCTCGTTGAGCTGAAGCGGCGACAGCAGGAGCCGAGCCAGGACGCCGGCAAGTCCCCGGCGGCAGTGTCATGGTTTGTCGCGGGTACTGCCGCTGCGAGCGAGTAGAGCGGGTGCGCCGCGTCGGTGTCGCCTTGTTCCAGGGAGACCGCACATGCCGCCAGAAGACCATCACACCGAACACGGCACTGCACGCCCGAGTCGCTGCGCGCATGATCGTGACGCCCTGAACGCTGAAGGGCCCGATGGCCGCGCGAGGGCAGAGGATCCGCGCCGGAGCCGGATCGATGCGGCAAAATATACCTGTCCCATGCATCCGGAGATCCGGCGCGACGTGCCGGGCGACTGTCCGATTTGCGGCATGGCTCTGGTAGCGCTGGCAGGCAACGCCGAGACCGACGATGGCGAACTGCGCGACCTGACGCGCCGATTCATCGTCGGAGCGGTGCTCAGTCTGCCGTTGGTCGTGCTGGCGATGGCGCCCATGGCGGGCGTGATGGAGCCTTTCGGACTTGCACCGCGCACGCGCGGGTGGGTCGAGTTCGTATTGGGCACACCGGTGGTCCTGTGGGCGGGCTGGCCGTTGCTGCGCAAGTTCTGGTTGTCGATCCGCCATTGGGCATTGAACATGTATACGCTGATCGGCATGGGCGTCGGTCTGGCCTATCTCTTCAGCCTCGGTGCGGTGTTCGCTCCCGGGCTGTTTCCACGCGAATTCGCCGAGCATGGCGGCGCTGTCGGCACGTATTTCGAGGCGGCCGCGGTCATCGTCACGCTGGTGCTTTTGGGCGATGTGCTGCAGCTCAGGGCGATGGGCCAGACGAGCCAGGCGGTGAGGGATCTTCTGCGGCTCGCCCCGAACCTTGCTTGGCGGCTGCGCGAGGATGGATCCGAGGAGCATGTGGCGCTGGATGCGGTCGCGGTGGGTGACCGCCTGCGCGTCAAGCCCGGCGAGAAGATTCCAGTCGACGGCACGGTGATCGAAGGGGGCAGTCGCGTGGACGAGTCCATGGTGACCGGGGAGCCGATGCCGGTGGCCAAAGCGCCAGGCGATCGGGTCACCGGCGCAACGCTGAACGGCTCGGGTTCCTTCATCTTTCGGGCGGATCGGATCGGATCGGAAACCTTGCTCGCCCGCATCGTCCACATGGTCGGCGAGGCGCAGCGCACGCGAGCCCCTATACAGCGCCTGGCCGATCTGATTGCAGTCTACTTCGTCCAGACGGTCGTCGTGATCGCAGTGATTACTGCTGTGGTGTGGGCGGTTTTCGGCCCCGAACCGCGGTTCGCCTATGCGCTGGTCAATGCCGTGGCCGTGCTCATCATCGCGTGCCCGTGCGCCGTGGGCCTTGCCACGCCCATCTCCATGACGGTGGCGATGGGGCAGGGCGCATTGTCCGGGATTCTGTTCCGCAATGCCGAGGCGATCGAACGCATGCGCCAGGTCGATACGCTGGTGGTCGACAAGACCGGCACGCTTACGCTCGGTCGACCTGCGCTGACCGATCTGGCCGCGGACGGCATCGACGAAGGCGCGGCATTGGCCTTGATCGCCGGCGTCGAAGCGCATTCGGAACATCCGATTGCCGCAGCAATCGTGGCCGGCGCGCGGGCGCGGGGCGTCGCCCCCACCGAGACCGAAGCTTTCGAGGCGGTCAACGGACTGGGTGTTCGCGCTCTGAGCGGAACGCGTGACGTCATCGTGGGCAGCCCCGCTTTCCTCGCCCAGAGTGGCATCGACGTCACCCAGTGGCAGGATCGAGCCGAGCGTTGGCGATCGGAAGCCAAGACGGTCGTCTTTCTCGGTCTCGAGGGGCGTGCGGTGGCTGTGGCGGCCGTGGCCGACCCCATCAAGGAGACAACCGCCGAGGCGATCGCCCAACTCCGGGTCGAGGGCGTGCGCATCGTGATGCTGACCGGCGATTCGAACGCGACGGCCGCGGCAGTGGCTGCACAGCTCGGTATCGATGAAGCCATCGGGGAGGTTCTGCCCGACCAGAAGGCCAGTCACGTGCAGCGCCTGCAGGCGCAAGGCCGCAAGGTCGCCATGGCGGGGGATGGAATCAACGATGCGCCGGCGCTCGCGCAGGCAGACGTCGGCATTGCCATGGGTACGGGGACCGACATCGCCATGGAGAGCGCTGGCGTAACCCTCGTCAAGGGCGACTTGCGGGGGATCGCCCGGGCTATGCGCCTGTCCCGTGCGACCATGCGCAACGTGAAGCAGAACCTCGGTTTCGCCTTCGGCTATAACGCCCTGGGAATTCCGATCGCGGCGGGCGTGCTCTACCCGTTCTTTGGCATCCTGCTGTCGCCCATGCTTGCAGGGGCGGCGATGGCCGCAAGCTCGGTCTCGGTGGTGACGAACGCGTTGCGGTTGCGGCGGCTGGCATGAAGGCAGGGGTGACCTCTGAAGCTCCGATTCGGATCGGCATGGTTGTCGTCAATGCATGCGTCGAGAAAGGCGGCTGCTGCCCAAGAGCGGGGCAGCGGCGGCTGCAGTGTGCCGTGTGGGTAAATCGGCGGCGCGATCGACGGCGCCCGGCCCGATGACCTTGCAGGCCTCATGCTCACGCCGACGCCGTATTTAGGGGCATACCGAGGGACTGCGTTCGGAATTTCCCGATGGGCGTGGCGGAATCCGGGCCGTTACTCGCAGACATCAACCACCGATTGAGCCGTCTGCCCCTCGCGCGACGGACCTCCGACGTCATGCTGCAGTTCGGTTTCGCGCGCCCAGAAACGTCCGATTCGCCCCGTAAGTCACCGCGGTCCCGATGGACGACGGGCATGATCTACTTGCTCCCGCTGCTTGTTCTGCTGGTCGGGCTGATGGTCGCTCATGCGGTATCCCGGGGACTGACGGCTGAAAGACAGCGCGACCAGGCGCGCGAATTCGACGCACAGGCGGATCGGATCACGGCCAGCATCAACATGGTTCTGCGACGTTACGAGCTCGCGCTGCAGGGCGCTCGCGGCTTGTTTCTTGCCTCCGACTTCGTCACGGAGGCCGAATGGCGCATGTATGTCGGCACGCTCGAACCGTACAAGCTGCTCCCAGGTGTGATGTCCTTCGGTTTCGCCCGGCGCATGTCGGCGAAGGATCTCGATAGCACGAGGAGCCGCATCGGCGCATCCGGCGGGGATAATTCCGGGGGACTTTCGGATGCGAACGGACCGGACGCTTATCGCGTCGTCTATCGGATGTCCGACGCTGGGGCAGGCGCGGACGGGATGGGATGGGATCTCGCTTCGGAGCCGACGCGGCGCCTGGCGATCGAGCGGACCATGGCGAGCGGCGAAGTGGCTCTGTCCCGAAAGGTCGAGTTGAGCGGCCACGCCTGGGGCGGGCGGCCGGGCGCAATGATGTTCTTGCGCGTTCCCGAGGGGCAAGCGGCGAGCCGGTTCGGCGTCATCTATTTGACGGTGGACATCGGGCAGCTGATGTCCGCAGTGCTGCCCGAAGCGCTCGAGGATGGCCCGATTCAGCTCAACCTCTACGACGGCGAGGGCGCGCAGGCCCCCGATGAACTCTTCTACGCCAGTCAAGGTCGCAGCGACGCGCCGTCCGACGCCCCTCATTCGCGGCGACGCCTGATTCTCGTCAACGGCATGCCCTGGCTGTTGGAGTTCTATGCCACGCCCCACCATGCGACATGGGAGGCAAGCCGGGAAGGCGCGCTCGCCCTGACCATAGGGATCCTGATCAGCACGGGACTTGCGGGGGGCTGTGTCCTCTTGCTCAACGGCCTGAGGCGAGCGTCGCGCCAAGCCGAACAACTGGCACGCGAACATGCCCTCGATCAGGCTCAGCTCGCCGGGCTGGTCAGCTCTGCCATGGATGCGATCGTCAGCCTCGATGGCGCGCTGCGCATCGTGCTCTTCAACCGCGCGGCGGAGACCATGTTCGGGCGCACCGCGAGCGAGATGGTCGGGCAGCCGCTCGACGCCTTGTTGCCCGAGCGCATGCGCGCGACACATGCGAAGCACTTGCGGCGCCTATTGCACCAGGGCGGCATGGTCCGCCGCATGGGAACCTCGGGGCAAGTGTTCGGCATTCGAGCCGACGGCACCGAGTTTCCGATCGAGGCGTCGATCTCTGCCACCGAGGCACAGGGCCGGTCGTTGCTCACGGTAATCATGCGCGACATCTCCCGGCGCATTGAGGCGGAGAGCGATCTGCGACGTCATCGCGACCATCTGCAGGAAATGGTCGCGGAGCGCACGGCCGAATACCTGAAGGCAAAGGAGGCGGCCGAGGCGTCGAATCGGGCGAAATCGCAGTTCCTCGCCAACATGTCGCATGAACTGCGCACGCCCATGCACGCCATCCTCTCGTTCTCCGATCTGGGCGCCAAGCGGATCGGCGTTGCGAGCGAAGACAAGATCCGAGGCTATTTTCAGTCGATCCGATCGAGCGGCAAGCGCCTGACGGCGCTCATCGACGCTCTGCTCGATCTGGCCAAGCTCGAGGCGGGGAAAGCGGTCCTGTCCTTGCGGCCTGTCGACCTCAGGGCGATCGTCGAGGAAGCGGTGCAGGAGGCCGCGTCGCTGCTGCAGGAACGCAGTCTGCGTTGGGATCTCGAGATGCTTGCGCAGGACTCGGTCGTCATGGCGGACGCAGCGCGGGTGGGACAGGTGGTGCGCAATCTGCTCTCGAACGCCATCAAGTTCTCGCCCGTCGGAGCGCGCATATACATCACGATCGACGAAACTTCCCTGACGACCTCCCTCTGCGCATCGCCGGCGCTGCGGCTGCTTCTTGCCGACCAGGGTCTTGGCATTCCGGACGATGAACTCGACAAGGTGTTCGACAGTTTCGTGCAGAGCAGCAAGACGCGCTCCAGCGCCGGCGGCACGGGGCTAGGACTCGCTATCTGTCGTGAAATCGTGCACCTGCACGGTGGCAGCATCAGGGCCCGCAATCGATACGACGGAGGCACGGTCTTCGAAGTGATCCTCCCGCGCAAACCGACAACTCGTGTGATCGAAGCAGGCGCGCAGGCGGCGCCGGCACTCTTGGAGAAGGCATGAAAGACAGGCATCTGTTGGTCGTCGACGACGAACCGGTCAACCTTGAAGTGATCAGCGAATATCTCGACGGTTCGGGCTTTCGACTCTCGCTGGTCGAGAGCGCCCGGGCGGCCTGGGATCTGCTGTCGCAGCCCCACTTCGATTGCTCCGTGGCCTTGCTGGACCGCATGATGCCGGAGATGGACGGCATCGCGCTGATGCGGCGAATGAAGGCCGAGCCGCGACTCAAGCATATTCCCGTCATCATCCAGACCGCGGCCGCTGCGCCCGAGCAGGTTGCGGAAGGCATCGCAGCCGGCGCCTTCTACTATTTGACCAAACCCTATGCCTGCGAGGCGCTGCTGGGGGTGGTGAAGACCGCGCTCGAGTCGGTCGAGATGGTCGAAGAGCTCGCATGCCGAATGCAGCGCGACAAGGCAAGTGCGCAGCTCATTCATCGGGCGGAGCTGTACTGCACCACCCTGGCGGATGTCCAGATCTGCGCCTCCATGATCTCGGCGATGTGTCCGGAGCCTTCCACGGCAGTCATCGGCATCATGGAGCTGCTGGTCAACGCAGTCGAGCATGGCAACCTCGGAATCACCTACGAGGAGAAAAAGGCGCTCAAGCTGTGCGATGGTTGGGAGCAGGAGGTCGAGCGTCGGAGTCGGCTGCCCGAGCATCGGGGCAAGCGTGTCCGGGTCGAACTCGAGCGCATGCCTGGATTGATCGAACTGAAGATCACCGATCAGGGCAACGGCTTCGACTGGCACAAGTACCTGGAGCTCGACCATGCTCGGGCATTCGACCCCAACGGTCGAGGCATCGCCATGGCGCGGATGCTGTCCTTCGCCGCGATTCAGTACCATGGACGGGGCAACGAGGTCTACGCGACGCTGCGCGTGTAACGCGATCGCAAGCCGATCCGGGCGGCCGGGGCAGGCGCATTGCGTAACGTCTCGAGTCGCCCTTGCGGGCAGAGTGAAGCCTTGCGCTGCCTGGCACGGGCTCGATCCACCCGTCGTGCTTGAATCGGCCTGCACTCGCCGGCCGCGGCACGTTTAGAATCCGGATTGAATGCAGTCCGCCTCGATACAATCGACAATTCAAATCTGGAGACACCCATGGACGTTCTCGTTCTGCCCGGCGATGGCATCGGCCCGGAAATTTCTGCGGCAACGCTGACGGTACTGGACCGCGCCAACGAGCGCTTCAAGCTCGGGCTGCGCTGGCAGCACGACGAGATCGGCTTCGTCACGCTGAAGAAGGAGGGCACGACGTTTCCAAGCCGCATCCTGGAGCGCGCGCGCAACTGCGCGGGTGTGATTCTCGGTCCCGTATCCCATCTGGACTACCCGCCGTCGGACCAGGGCGGGGTCAATCCCTCGGGTGAGTTCCGAGTCAAGCTCGATCTCTATGCCAACATTCGTCCCGCCAAATCCCGGCTTGGAGTCGGGCTCACCGGCAAGCCGGTGGATCTGGTGATCTTCCGCGAGTGCACCGAGGGCTTCTATGCCGACCGGAACATGTTCATGGGCATAGGCGAGTTCATGCCGACCGAAGACATGGCGATGTCTGTGCGACGGGTCACGGCCAAGTGCTGCAATCGCATAGCGCGTCGCGCCTTCGAGGCTGCTCGCGGACGGCGCAAGAAGGTCACGGCTGTGCACAAGGTCAATGTCCTGCGCATCTCGGATGCCTTGTTCCTGCGCGAAGTGCGCAAGGTCGCGCAGGAGTTTCCGGATGTGCAGCTCGACGAGAAGATCATCGATGCGATGGCCGCGCTGATCATTCGTGATCCGACGGTCTTCGACGTCATCGTGACCACCAACATGTTCGGCGACATCTTGTCCGACGAAGCCTCCGAGTTGTCCGGCAGCCTCGGTCTGGCCGGGTCGGTCAATGCCGGGGACGATCTTTGTGTCGCGCAGGCGCAGCACGGCTCCGCGCCGGACATCGCGGGGCAGGACAAAGCCAATCCGACCTCGCTCATTCTCTCTGCGGCCATGATGCTGGAGTGGATGGGGCGCCGGCACAACTCCAAGCCGCTGGCGGACGCGGCGGCGGCCATCGAGCGGGCTATCGACGAGGCGTTGCAAAGCCCCAGCACCCGAACGCGCGATCTGCAGGGCACGCTGGGCACTCGGGACTTCGCGCAACTCGTGGCCGAGAAGATCGTCTGAGCGTGCTGCGAAGCATGCGAATCGGTTAGGCGGCGCCGTACGATGCAGCCGGCATGGCCGCACGCCTGGTACATCGCCTGCCGTTCTTCCGAACTGCGATCGCGGCCCCATGCCGTCAGCGCCGCGGGGCAGCACTGGGTGCTTTTTCGGGACGAGGCGGGTGCGGTGCACGCGCTCGCCGATCGCTGTGCCCATCGCGGCGCGCCGCTTTCCGCTGGTCGGCTATGCGGCGGCCAGTTGCGTTGTCCGTATCATGGCTGGCTCTACGACGGCAGTGGCCGAGTGACCGAGGTGCCCGCGCTTCCCGCAGGCATGCGGCCGCCGCAGGCGGCGCGGGTGCCCGCCTATACGGCGAGGGAACAGCAAGGCTACGTCTGGGTCTGGTCGGGCGAAGAGGCTCCAGAGCACGAGCCGCATCGGTTTGCGAATTTCGATGCGCCCGGCTGGACGCACTTTCGCATGCGCACGCGCTTCGAAGCCAGCGTCGAAGCGTGCCTGGAGAACTTCCTCGACTGCCCCCACGCAAGCTTCGTGCACAAGGGATGGTTTCGTGCGCCTGCCGCCCGCACGGTGAAAGTCGTCGTGCGCCGATCGAGCGATGGCGCGCAGGCGGAGTATTTCGACGAGCCGCGAAGCGGGAGCGTGGTATGGAGCCTGCTCGCGCCGCGGCGCTCGGCGATGCGCCACGTCGATCGCTTCATCGCGCCTAATGTGAGCCAGGTGGATTACGCGTTTGCCAATGGCCTGCACTATACGATCACCTCCTGCTGCACGCCCGTGCAGGCACACGAGACGCTGGTCCATACCGTCGTTTCATTCCGGTTCGGACGCATCGGCCCGCTCGTGCGTCTGGTATTCGAGCCGCTGTCGCGGCTCATCATCCGCCAGGATGTGCGCATGCTTGCGGCGCAGCGGGTCAACATGACGCGGTTCGGGGCATCGCGCTTCGTCAGTACGCGCGCAGACCTTCTCGCCCCCCATATCGCGGCCTGGAACGCAGCGCTGCGCGAGGGGCGCGATCCACCCGCCGTCGGCGACGAGCAGCATGCCGAGATCCGTCTCTAGAAGCGCCCTGGCGTACGGCTTGATGCTCGTATTGAGCGTTCTGGCACTGGGTGCTGTGGTCTTCTACGCATCGCAGAATGCGAGCGGTCGAATCGGCGGCGAGATCGCGCCCCAGAAGATGCTCTGGCTGCTGTATGCAATCGTGCTATGGGGAGTGCTGCCGCTGGCGATCGTGCTGGATCGACGCGCAGATGCCTTGCTGCGCAAGGCATTCGCCGTTTTGCTGCTGCTCATGCTGCCGCGCTTGCCCATAGAGCTGTGGATGCTCTATGTCACGCACAACTGGTCGCCCTGGTACGGCATCGCACACGACGTCGCCTGCTTTCTGCCGCTGGCGGCGTTCGTCGCGCTTTGCTGGCAAAGGCAGTCCTGGCGTGCCGCGCCGAACGGCTGGCTCTTCACTCATCTCGTCGTCACGGCCATGGCTTTCGTGCCCGAGGTCTATTTCGCGCACTTCATGTTGCGACACTTCAACACGGCCGGAGAGGCTGCGATATATTTCGTGCCGAACGACCCGCGTTACGCAGAAGTGCTGTGGGTCACAACCGCTGTCGTCGTTTTGTTGAGCATCTATTTGCCGCTGTTCTTGAAGGGGTACTTTTTTGGCCCGGCTGGAAGCAAGCGTACGTTGCAGCAGTGAACTCGATCCGCGCGAGATTGCCGCCATGTTCAGGCTCTACGAGCATTACTATGGCGGTGCGGATGCAGCAATGTTTCGCGCCGATCTGACGCAGAAGAGTCATGTCATCCTGTTGAGCGACGACGGGACGATTCGAGGCTTCTCGGCACTTGCCACTCAGCCGCTCGAACTGCCTGGCGAACGCGCACTGGCCATCTTCTCCGGCGACACCATCATCGATCAGGCGTACTGGGGGGAGCAGGCGCTGGCCCGCGCATTCTGTCGTTTCGCCGGCGATACCCAAGCGCGGCATCCCGACGCCGCGCTCTACTGGTTTCTCATCTCCAAGGGCTACCGGACCTACCGCTATCTGGATGCCTTCGCTCGGCGCTATTACCCGCATCCCTTGGAGCCCACCCCGCCGCAGATGCGCCGCCGCATGGACGCGCTGGCGCGGGCTCGTTTCGGCGAGGCCTATTTGAGCGAACTCGGCATCGTGCGCTTCGTTCCGGTACGCGGCTACTTGCGGGCGCCCTGGAATGGGGTGCGCACGGGCCTCAGGGAGCGCCCCGAAGTGCGCTATTTCCTCGAGCGCAATCCCGGTTATGTGGATGGCGACGAACTCGTCTGCATCGCGGAGCTCAGTGCCCGCAACCTGCGTTCGATCGCAGGCAGGGAATTCACCGAGGCGTATGCGAATGCGCGGCTCGCCGCTCAGAGCTGAGGCGCCGTTCGGCATGGCGCGCTTCATGCGCGCCTTGGCGGCGCCCGAAGACACTCAGCGCCGGGTTCTGCGCGGCATCCTTGCTCGCAACGCCGAGTGTGAATACGGGCGGCGCCATGGCTTCCGCGAGATTCGCTCGTGCGAGCACTACCGTGCCCAAGTGCCGATCTGCAGCTACGAGGACGTACGCGCTGCATTCGAGCGCATGGCCAGGGGCGAGCCGGGGGTGCTGACGCAGGCGCCGGTGTGCGCTTGGGAGGAGACCGGTGGCAGCAGCGCCGGCGCCAAGCTGGTGCCGTATACGGCCCAGGGCTTGACGGAGTTTCGTGCGGGGTTGCAGCCTTGGCTGGAGTCGCTGCACGTTCAGGCACCGGCGACGGCGTCCGGGAAGGCTTACTGGTCGATCTCGCCGGCAGGCCGTCCCGCGAAGCACACGGCGTGCGGGATGCCGATCGGCTTGAGCAGTGAAGCGGCCTATTTCGGCGATCGCCTCGCGCAACAATTGCTGGCGCGTCTCGCCGTGCCGCCCGCTGTCGGGCTCATCGCGAACATGGATGCCTGGCGGCGAGCGAGTCTGGTGCATCTGGTCGCTTGCGAGGACCTTGCTCTGATCTCGGTCTGGAGCCCGACTTTCCTGCTGGAGCTGCTGCGCCATCTGGTGCTCGATGCCGAAGGCGTGGCCGCCGAACTGCGAGGTGGGCGCGGCAGCCCGCGCGAGGCCATCGGCATCGCTCGCACGCCCATCGATGCAAGTCGGGCCGAGCTGCTCCTGGACATCGTGCGGGCCCCTCGCATCGACTGGCGGCGATTGTGGCCGGGGCTGGCTGTGATCAGCTGCTGGAATCATGCGCGTGCGGCCCCCTACGCAGGCGAGTTGAACGCGATGTTCCCGGGGGTGACGCTACAGGGCAAGGGGCTGCTTGCCACCGAAGCGCTCGTTACCGTTCCCGTCGATCCTCATCACGATCCTGTGCTTGCGCTCGAATCCGGGTTCTTCGAGTTCGTGGCGAGCGACGGTCAGGCGCGCATGGCGATGGAACTCGACGTGGGCGCCGAATACGAGGTGCTCCTGACCACGTCGTCCGGGTTGTATCGCTATGCCATCGGGGATCGAGTGCGGGTCACCGGGCGTCTTCGCGATACGCCCACCTTCCGGTTCGTCGGTCGCTCGGGCATCCGCTCGGATCTATGCGGCGAGAAGCTCGACGAGGCGTTCGTGGCGGCTATCCTTGCCGCAGCGGGCATCGGTTTCGGGATGTTGACGGCGCGTGCCGCGCCTGCCAGCTACGTACTCATACTGGATGCGGCGCAGGTGAGCCTCGGGCAGAAGGATGCGATCGCCCGCCGCATCGACGATGCGCTTTGCGCCAATCCGCAGTACGCCTATGCGCGACGGCTCGGTCAACTGGCGCCTGTCGAGGCCGTATGCGTCGACGCCCCGGTGCAACGCTGGCTCGAACGCGGTCAGGCGCGCGGGCAGCGGCTGGGCGACATCAAGCTGCCCGCTTTGCATGCCGGCGAGGATGCCCTCACGATATTCGAGGCAGGCGCTTGACTCGCTACCGCTTCGCGCTTGCGACCGCGGAGCACGATGCCGCGCTCAGGCGGCGCATGGCTGCCGACTGGATGGATGGCCGAATCGCACTGAGCTTCCGGCGCGAGCCGAGTTATTTCGCCGGCGGCTGCCTGCACGGCGATCAGGTGCAGACCATCGTCTGCTTCGACGATGCGAGAGCGGAACTGGTGGGGCTCGGCAGCCGCGCGTCGTCGATGATGTACGTGAATGGCGTGCCCATGCGGACGGGCTATCTGAGCGACTTGCGCTGTCATCCGGATCATCGGGGCGGAACGTTGCTCGCACGCGGTTATCGTTATCTGCGCGCTTTGCACGAGGCGGCGCCCTTGCCGTTCTATGCCACGGTGATCTACGAGGGTAACGAGCCGGCCGCGAACGTGCTGCAGGGAGCGCGTGCCGGGTTGCCGAGCTATCGAAGCCTGGGCCGCGTGCTCACTCCCGCCATCCGTTTGGATCGCGATCGAGGTCGCATCGATGTCGCAGGTCTCGACATTTCGACTGCGACCCAAGCCGGGGTCGCGCGCGTGCTTGCATTCTTGAATCGACGCCTTGCCGGCCGGCAGTTCGGACCGATGTACACGATCGATGATCTGACGACGGGTCGGCTGCACGGCTTGCGCGCAGACGATATGCTGGTGGCGCACCGCGCCAATCGGATCGTCGGCACTTTGGCGTTGTGGGATCAAAGCGCGCTGCGCCAGACGCATGTCGCGCACTATCGCGGCTGGCTGGGGCCGCTTCGGCCGGTGGCGAATCTGGCGGCGCGATTGATCGGCGCCCGGCCCTTGCCCGCACCGGGAGAGCGGATTCCTTTCGTGTACTTTGCCTGTTTCGCGGTCGAGGACGATGACCTCGTCGTCGGGCGTGCGCTCCTGAGGGCAGCTTATCGGTGCGCTCGCAGCGGTCCGTGGCACTTCGCGATCTGCGGATTGCACGAGCGCGATCCGTTGGCAATGCTGTTGAGCGAGTATCGGAGCATCGCGTCGGCGGGGCGTCTTTTCGTCGTCCACTACCCGGAGGACTCGGAGGCGGTCGATCGCCTGGACGATCGGCCGCCTTATCTGGAGGCAGGATGCCTGTGAGCGCGCGCTGGGAAGGGCTGCCGAGCCTGCGCGATCCCAGAGTCGCGATTGCTGCCATCCTCGTGGTTTACGTCACCCTCGGGATCGGCGTGCTCGGCTTCAACCGCACGCCGCTGCAGGTGCTGACCAGCGTGACGATTGCAGTCGCGCTCGACATGCTCCTGCACGCGCTGCTGCGGCGGAGCGCGCCGCCGTTGTTTCCATTCTCCGCGCTCATTACCGGGTTGGGCCTGTCCATCCTGGTCAATTACGCGCACGGTCCTTGGCTCGCTGCAGTGCCGGTGATCTTCGCGATCGGCTCGAAGTATCTGTTCACCTTCGGCGGTCGCCATGTCTACAACCCGGCGTTGTTCGGCGTTGTGGCGAGTCTGCTGCTCGGCGGCGGTTATCTGAGCGAGTCGCCCGCCTACCAGTGGGGCGGGAGTGCGGCCGCGCTCGCGTTCGTCGTGACGCTGGGCTTGGTGCTTTTCGTGCTGCCGGTGCGCCGCACCGCATTGATCGTCTCGTTTCTGGGCTTCTACTTGGTCGCGCTCGCGCTGCGCGCCTGGCTGATGCGCCATCACATGCCGATCGAAACCTGGTTCATGGGGGCGCTCACCTCGCCGGCATTCTTTCTCTTCACCTTCTTCATGCTGACCGATCCGCGTACCTCGCCCGACGGGCGGCGCGCGCAGGTGACGATGGCGGCGTGCATCGTGGCGATCGATTTCCTATTGCACATGAAGCTCGCGCTCTCGACGCTCTTCTTCGCGGCGTTCATTGTTGCCACGCTGCGCCTGTCTTTCCTGCATGTGCGCGCGTTGTCTCAGGCCTGGCGGCGAGGCTGGGTCGAAGCGCGAGAACGCATCGCCGATGCCGGTCGCCGCATCCTGGTGGTCGCGCTGGGAAGCGTTGCGGTCTTGGGCGGACTGCCGCGACTGATGGCCGCCCAGGAGCAGGTCGCCGTGGACTTCACTCTGTCCGAGATGGACCCGCGGCACACCGGCATCAGCGCGCGGCCGGGCAAAGTGCTCGAGCTGGTCGATCCGCGCATCGCGAACGTCGGCAAATGGGTGCTCTCGGTCGGCGACGCGGTGGCGGTGGCGGACGTCGACAACGACGGCCTGCCGGATCTGTTCTTCACCTTTCCGATGAAGGTCGCGCAGGATCGGGCGGCGCTCTATCGCAATCTGGGCGACCTGCGCTTCGAGCGCGTGCCCTTGCCGGTGCTCGATGAGTCGATCCACGATCCTCGCCGGCACGGTTTGCCCTCGGGGGCGCTGTTCTTCGATTACGACAACGACGGCGACCAGGATCTGCTCGTGCTGACCGGGTATGGCAAGCCCCGACTGCTGCGCAATCTGTTGGTGGAGGAGGGACGGCTGCGTTTCGAGGATGTCGGGGCGCAGCACGATTTGCCGCAGCATGCAGTCAGCCTGGCCGCCAACGTGCTCGATGTGGACCAGGACGGACGGCTCGATGTCGTGATCGGCAGCGCCATGAACCCATGGCTCGAACACTACGTGCCGCCACGGCCGCTGAATGTCTTTGCACTGCCAGCCGCCGAGCATCCCGGCGATCGGCGGATGTTCGACTTCATGCATCGCACCTGGAACGATGCGCGCAACGGCGGCGGCGTGAGGCTGCTCATGCAGCGGGACGGGCGCTTGACCGATGCGTCCTCGATGCTCGGCGAGTTGGCGTCGCGCTGGACGCTCGCGATCGGCGCGGGCGATCTCGACGGCGACGGCTGGACGGATCTCTATCTCGCCAACGATTTCGGTCCGGACCAGTTGCTGATGAATCGCGGCGGGCGCGGGTTCCGGATCGTCCGTGGACGGGTCGCGGGGCAGATCGGTCGCGACACCTACAAGGGCATGAACGCCTCCATCGGCGATCTCGACGGCAACGGTCATCCCGACATCTATGTCTCGAACGTGCACGAGCGCCTGCAGGCCGAGGGCAGCCTGCTCTGGATGAATGCAGGCGCGGGGGAGGCCGATCGCTGGACCGATCAGGCGATGCGGCGCAATGCGCTCAACGAGCGGCGGTTCGGCTGGGGCGCGGCCTTGGGCGATATCGACCGGGATGGGCGATTGGACATCCTGCAAGCGAACGGCATGGTCGACAATGGGCCCGACCCGATCTATCCGGGCTGTCCCGACTACTGGTACTGGAATGACAAGATCGCGCTGACGCATCCGGACGTGCATGGCTATGCCGATCGCTGGGCGGATTTGCGCGGGCGCTGCATCTTTCCTCACCAGGCCAATCGGGTCTATCTCAATCGCGGCCGCTACTTCGTCGACGTGGCGGCGAAGGTGGGCTGGCAGGCGCGCGGCACTGCTCGCGGCATCGCGCTGGTCGATCTGGACAACGATGGCGATCTCGACGTGGTGGTGACGCGCCAGTTCTCGCCAGCTTCGGTCTATCGCAACGACGCGACCGACAAGGGCTGGATCGGGCTCCTCCTCGAGGGCGATGGCGTGAGCTGCAATCGCGATGCTGCCGGCACGCGAGTCGTGGTCGGGCAGTCGGGGGACGCTTCGGGCAGCAGGCAAGTGCGCGAACTGCACATGGTGAACGGCTTTTCCGCCCAGTCGGATCGCCGCATGTTGTTCGGCTTCGGGGCCGCTCGCGGCACTGTGGAGGCGATTATCCACTGGTGCGGCCGGTCTCCCCCCGAGCGCCTATTGCTCGAGTCCGGCAGGTATCATCGCGTGCGCCAGCGCTCCTGATCCGTGACTGCGTTCATCGGGTCATGCGCTTCGGGCGCGAGCGTTTATACTTCGCGCGTCGTCGCACGAGAATCGAGTCATGTGTTCAACAATGCGTGCGAATCCGGGCGGGGGCGCGAAGCCGGATTCGAGTGTCTGGGAGGCTGGGGTGCATCGCTTGCCGGATTTTTTTGGGCTGTGGGCGATGGGGCAATGTGAGCATGCGCATCCTGTTGAGTAACGACGACGGCTATTTCGCTCCTGGCCTGGCGGCCTTGGCGGGAGCCCTGGCGGGGATCGCACAGATCACGGTGGTTGCGCCGGAACGCGATCGCAGCGGCTCGAGCAACTCCTTGACGCTCGATCGGCCGCTCACAGTGCGCCAAGCGCCGAGCGGCTTTCGGTTCGTCAACGGCACGCCGACCGATTGCGTTCATCTGGCGGTGACGGGATTGCTCGACTTCATCCCCGACATGATCGTTTCCGGCATCAACGATGGCGCCAACATGGGTGACGACACCATCTACTCAGGCACCGTGGCGGCAGCGACCGAGGGTTTCTTGCTCGGAATCCCGTCGATCGCGATTTCGCTGGCAGGCAGTCGGGCGGTTCATTTCGAGACGGCTGCCAAGGTGGCCTGCGGTCTGGTCGAGCGGTTTCGCAACGGTTCACCCGCGGCCAGCGTGCTCCTGAACGTCAATGTGCCGGACGTCCCGTTCGAGCAACTCGGAGCGATGGAAGTCACGCGGCTAGGCAAACGGCACAAGGCAGAGCCTGTGGTGAGGGGAACGAACCCGCGGGGCGAGACGGTCTACTGGGTCGGGGCGGCGGGGGCGGCGCAGGATGCGGGCGAGGGCACGGATTTTCATGCCGTTGCCAACCAGCGAGTCTCCGTCACGCCCCTGCAGATGGATCTCACCCGCTTCGCGCAGTTGGGCGCCGTGCGCGACTGGCTCGAGAAAGCGCCATGACCGAGCGGGTGCGCGGCATCGGCATGACCTCCGAGCGTACGCGCATGCGCATGGTCGAGCGCCTGCGCGCAGCCGGTGTGCGCGACGAGAAAGTGCTGGCCGCCATGGCGCAGATACCGCGGCACATCTTCATCGACGAGGCGCTGTCCAGCCGCGCCTACGACGACCTGTCCTTGCCGTTGGGACACGGTCAGACCATCTCCCACCCGCTCACGGTGGCCCGAATGTGCGAGATCGCCCGCGGTGGGCGAGAACTCGGGCGCGTGCTCGAGATCGGCACCGGCTGCGGCTATCAGGCGGCGGTGCTTTCCTGCATCGCACGCGAGGTGTTCTCGGTCGAGAGGATCGCTGCGCTGCTGGAGCAGGCGCGCGTGCGCATCTTGCGCGAGCTTCGCTTGCGCAACGTGCGCATGAAGCACGTCGATGGCCGGGAGGGCCTGCCCGAGGCAGCGCCCTACGACGCGATCGTGATGGCTGCGGCGGCGCCGGAAGCGCCCCCCGCCCTGATCGAGCAGTTGGCGCCGGGTGGTAGAATGATCCTGCCGCTGGGCAATGCCAAGCAGCGTCTGTGTCTCATCGAACGACTGCCCTCCGGCATCGTCGAGAGCATGTTGGAAGAAGTTCATTTCGTCCCATTACGCGCTGGTGTGCTTCGATGATGCTTGCTGATCGCGGCTGGCTGCCTGCTTGTGCCCTCATGTTGTTGCTGGGCGGTTGCATGGTGGCCAAGCAACCCGCTCCGGTGGTGCAGCGCACGCCCGAAGCCGCTCGTCCATCGGCGGCGAAGGCCAAGCCGAGTTTGCCGGCATCCCGGGCAACGGGCGACACGCGCCCCGATACGTACACGGTCAAGCGTGGAGACACGCTCTACGGCATCGCGCTCGATCACGGCCACGACTATCGTGATATCGCGCGTTGGAACAATCTGGCGAACCCGAATGCAATCGAGGTCGGTCAGGTCTTGCGTGTGCGCGAGCCGCGGCCCGAGGTCGCCGCGGCCCAGCCCGATTCGGGAGAGCCAGGTAGTGTAGTCACGATACCTTTCGAAGCCGCCCCGCCCGTACAAGGCAGGGAGGTCGGGGCGTCCGCGCAGTCGCCGGGCGTTGCCAGCCCGAATGCGGGCGTCATCAGCACGCCCCAAGCGATCAAGTTGCCGTATTCGGATTCGGCTCTGGCCAAGCTGCGCTCGGCGCCTGCCGATTCTGCGGCGACGGCGGCTGTCCCGCCGGCCAAGCCCGAGGTAGCCTCGCCCAAGCCCGAGACCGCGCCTGCATCCGAGGAGGCCGATGGCGTCGCATGGGCCTGGCCGACCAAGGGCAAGGTGGTTGCCAACTTCAACGAGAACGGCGGTCCGAAGGGCCTGCAGATCTCGGGCGAGATGGGGCAGGCGATCCTAGCCAGCGCCGGCGGTCGGGTGGTCTACACCGGCAGCGGATTGCGCGGTTACGGCAACCTGGTGATCATCAAGCACAACAACACGTACCTGTCGGCTTATGCCCATAATCGCAGCGTGCTGGTGAAGCAGGGCGACACCGTCGCCAGGGGGCAGAAGATTGCCGAGATGGGCAGTTCGGACGCGAGCCGCGTCATGCTGCATTTCGAGATCCGGCGCCTGGGCAAGCCAGTCGATCCGACGAAGTTCCTGCCGCCGGCATAGCGGTTGCGGCTTTGCAAGCGCGCGTCAGCTACACCTTCAAATCGCTCACGCGCTGCTTCAACTCTTTCACTGCGTCGCGGCCCTCGAGCTTGCCGTAGCGCAGCTTGATGTAAAGATCGGTAATCGCGTCGATCGCGGCGGCTTGGTTCGGATAACGCGCTCTGGCGCGTGCCGCGAATGTCAGCGGCCCTTCGGAGGGTTCGCGTCGCGTGCCTCGACGAGCGAGCTTGCGGCAGAACTTCCTGTACAGCACGGCTGCCGGATCCCGCGCGCGTTGGCTCAGGTGACGCAACATCGCAAAGGCGAAGACGAGCGTGATGAGCGTGGTCGTCAAAACCAGAATGACGGTCAGCGTCTGCCAGGTGGCGCGGTCCAGACCGACGCGCGACAATAGCCAGTACTGTCGTTCGGGGTTGTAGCCCAACACCCACTGGTTCCAGCTGTTGGCGAGCGAGTCCCAGGTGAAGCGCACCTGTCGCAGCCATTCCATGTCGCCTCTCGCCAGTAGCGGCAGTGAGCTGCTGGCAGGCACCGCGGCGGCCAGCCCCGATTCCACCCGGAGCGGGGAGACGGCGGCGGTAGGATCCACGCGCACCCAGCCCGCCTCCTCGAACCAGACTTCCGCCCAGGCGTGCGCTTCCGACTGGCGCACGATCATGTAATTGCCCACTGGATTGAGTTCGCCGCCCTGATAGCCCGTCACCACTCGCGCAGGGACGCCCGCCGCGCGCATCAGGAAGACGAAGGCAGACGCATAGTGCTCGCAGAATCCGCTGCGGGTGTTGAAGAGGAAGTCATCGACCGGATGTTCGCCGAGCAGCGGCGGGGTCAGGGTGTAGAAGAACTTCTGCGTGCGGAACATCCCGAGCACTTGTTCCATCATGTCTCGATCGTCGCGCGCGGCGCGACGCATGTTCTCCGCCAGCGCGCGAGCACGCCAGTTGTAGCCATCGGGCAGTTGCAGGGCGCGCCGCCGCTCGAACCCCGTCAAGCCCTCGTAGCCGAGACGATAGCTCGTATGGGAGGTCATTTCGTAGCGAGTGCGCTGTCGTATCGGGGTGTTCGACAGCATCTGGAAATCCGCAGTGAAGCGGCTGTTGGGTACCAGCTTCGCCGGCAGGTCGAGGGCGAACAGCCAACGCTTGTCGTGAGGTTCGAGCGTCACCGTGTAGCTCACCGACGCGCCGCCCGGCGAATAGCTGGGCGGGTTGCCCTCGAACGTGATGCCCATGTGCCAGGACATGCCGTCGAAGTACCACAGCACCGGCCCGCGCCAGTACAACTGCGTGGGCTTGGGCATGTCGCCCTGGAACTGGACCCGAAAAGCGACGGCATCCGATAGGCTCAGCTGGCTCAAGGTGCCCGGACTCATGGAGTCGGTCAATCCCGTGACGCCAGAGAACGCGTCGCGCGGCAAGCCCCAAAGCGGCCCTTGAACCCGCGGGAATAGCAGGAAGAGGATCAGCATCAGCGGCGCCGCCTGCGCGAGCATCTTGCCGGAGAGGCGCAGCTTCTCCTGGTAGCGCATGGCGCTGTTGTGCGACTGCAGGCCGATCATGGTCGCCGTCACGACCCAGACGCCGACCAGCATCAGCAGCGCGGTCGGAATGGTCTGGGAGTAGAGGAATTCGGTCAGCACGACGAAATAGGACAGGAAGATGACGATCATCGCATCGCGCAGATTCTTCATCTCCAGCAGCTTGAGCGTGAGCATGACCACGAGCAGGGCGACGCCCGAGTCGCGCCCGAACAACGTGCCGAAGCTCAGGTAAACGCCGCCCGAGGCCGCGGCCACGAGCACCAGCAGCAGCCACTTGCGAGGCAACGCCCTCGCCGTCCAGGCGATGTAGAGCCGCCATCCGATCACCAGCACGGCCAACCCGGAGATCCAGAGCGGCAGGCGTTCGGCGTGCGGTAGCGTGACGAGCGCCATGGATAGCGTCATCCAGGCGATGTCGCGACGGTCCAGTGCGCCGTTGTTCATGCTCACGCTCCGTGCAGGGCCAGCGCCCGTAGGCAATGTGCGCGATGCCCTGGCCCCGTATCGGGATCGATCGTTTCGTTCGGCAGCCGCAGGCCGTAAGCGGCTTCCTGCTCATCGGCCTCCAGGACCCAGCGGGTCAAGCGGGACAAGCGCTGTTCGACATCGAGTGAGGCTGGCAGCGTGTGCCAGTCGAGCCACAGGTGGTTGTCAGCGCGGCCGGTGAACACCTTGCTCAACAAGCCGCTGCCGCGCGCATCGGCTTTCCAGGCGATGCGCCGGGTGGAATCGCCCGCCTGATATGCACGCAGGCCGGAGAAATCCTCGTTGCCACTCGATGAGGCAGCCCCTTCGCCGCGCTCGCCCCCCGGCAGCGGCAGCGGTTGGGCCGGCGTTTCGGGTTGGGGATACACAGTGCAGGTCGCATCCAGTTCCACGTAGGACCATGCGCGAAAAAGACCGAGGGGAAAGCGTGTCTGCAGCGTCACCCGGCCCAAGAGCAAACGGCCGCGGCGCAGCGCAGGCATCCTCAGGGCGACGCTGGACTCGTCGTTCATCGGGACGCCGAACGTGACTGTGTCGCCCAGCTTGGGAATGGCTTCGATGCCCACGCGGTCGACGCGGGTCGGGTTCTCCACGCGCAGCCGGAACTGGGCGGTCTCGCCGGCGAAGACCGGCTGTGGGTGCAGTGCCGACACACGCAGACTGGCAAGGTTGCGGAAGGTGTACAGGATTGCGTTCAGCCCCAGTCCGATCAGCAGGAAGGTCAGAACGAAGCCCAGGGACAGGGTGTAGTTGATCGAGCCGGCCAGCATCACCATCAGCACGAGGAAGTAGATCACCCCGTGCGAGGAGGGGAGGATGAATACCTTGCGGTGCCCCAATACGATGGGGCCGGGTTGCGGCCCTCGCAGTTGGAAAAGCCAACTGTCCAGACCGCGGCGCAGGGCGCTGGGCATGGGTGCGGTGGGGCGGGCGGCCGGCCCGGCGCCGCTCAAGGAATCGCGACGGCGCAGATCAGGCTGGCTGCCACATCTGCACCGTTCACTTTGCCGTGCTGCCCGCTCGCATGCAGCCGGTGCCCCACCACACCGGGGATCACCGCCTGCAGATCCTCAGGCAGCACTTCGCCACGGCCGTCCATCAAGGCCCAGGCGCGGGCTGCGTGCAGCAGTGCTAGGCCGGCACGCGGACTGAGTCCGCTGAGAAATTCGGAACTCGTGCGGGTATGTCTGATGAGGGCCTGCAAATAGTCGATCAGAGCGGGTGAGGCATGCACCCTGCCGACCCCGAGGCGCAGTTCCGCCAGTTCCTCCGGACTCATGCACGCCTTCAGCTCGTTCAGCATGTCGCGCCGGGAGGTGCCTTGCAGCAGCGCGCGCTCGGCTTCGGCGCCGGGATAGCCCAGATGAATGCGCATCAGAAAGCGGTCGAGCTGGGATTCCGGGAGGGGAAAGGTGCCCACCTGATGAGAGGGATTCTGGGTGGCGATGACGAAAAACGGTTCCGGCAGGGGCCGCGTTTCGCCTTCGGTGGTCACCTGGCGCTCTTCCATGGCCTCGAGCAGCGCGCTCTGAGTCTTCGGGGTGGCTCGGTTGACTTCATCGGCGAGCAGCACCTGGGTGAATATCGGTCCCGGATGGAATTTGAAGGACGCGTTGTCCCGATCGTAGACCGAGACGCCGATGATGTCCGCGGGCAGCAGATCGCTGGTGAACTGGATGCGCTGGAAGTTCAACCCCAGCGTGGTGGCCAAGGCGTGCGCGAGCGTGGTCTTGCCCACGCCGGGGATGTCTTCGATCAAGAGGTGTCCGCCGGCGAGCAGGCATGACAATGCGAGGCGGATCTGATGATCCTTGCCCAGGATGATCTGATTGACCTGACTGCGAACACGGTCTAGTGGTTGTGTCATTGCGTCGGAAACTCGGCAGTGGCGCAGTTGAGATGATGGCGCATCGGCGGTGACGCGGGCAGAAGAGGGTGCTTCATTGCTGCTCCGTAGCTGAACAGTCTGCATCGGTATGTCGATCCTATACGAGGTCATGCGGATGATGAACGCTGCAAGTCCGCTGCGAACCCCTGAATAGCGAGGCGAGAAGCCTGTTTCTTCGCCTTAGCGGATGCCCATGCGATTCCCTCGTAGCAAGTTTGGTTCCGGCTCAGGAGCAATCGTTCGCGCAAGGCCGGCCAGCAAGTTCGGCATGCTACACTGGTCTCGCCGTTCGGTCGGGCTCGGTTCTGGAAGGAGTATGTTTGGATACAGGTTTCATCGCACACGACGACTGTCTGCTGCACGACATGGGCGCGCAGCACCCCGAGTGTCCGGCCCGCCTGAGTGCGATCGAAGACCAGTTGATCGCCTCGGGGCTGATCAATTATCTGCAGCGTATCGATGCGCCCAAGGCCGAGCGCAAAGCGCTCGAGCGCGTGCATGACGCCGGGCACATCGACCGCATCATAGCAAAGGCACCCGCGAACGGAATCGTTCATCTCGATCCGGATACCGCGATGAATCGCGGATCCCTCGATGCCGCCCTGCGCGCAGCCGGGGCGGGGGTGGCCGCGGTCGATGCCATCATGCAGGGGCGTGTGCGGCGGGCATTCTGCAGCGTTCGCCCTCCGGGACATCACGCCGAGCGCAATCGCGCCATGGGTTTTTGCCTGTTCAACAATATCGCGGTCGCCGCCGCGCACGCGCTGGAAGAACATCGATTGGATCGTGTCGCGATCGTCGATTTCGACGTGCATCACGGCAACGGCACCGAGGATATCTTCCGCGATGATGAGCGGGTGGTGATGGTCTCCACTTTCCAGCATCCGTTCTACCCGTACAGCGGCACCGAAGGGCGCAGCGAGCGGATGGTGAACGTTCCCTTGGCCGCTTACAGTCGCGGAGCGCAGTTTCGCGAGGCCGTGCTGTCCGAATGGCTGCCGGCGCTGGAACGCTTCGGGCCGCAGATGCTGTTCGTCTCGGCGGGATTCGACGCGCATCGGGAGGACGACATGGCGTCGCTGGCGTTGGTCGAGGCCGACTACGCGTGGGTGACCGAGGTGTTGGTCGCCGTCGCGGACCGACATGCCCAAGGGCGCATCGTCTCCATGCTCGAGGGCGGCTATGCCCTCAGCGCGCTGGGGCGCAGCGCGGTCGCCCACATCAAGGTGCTGAGCGGCTTATGATCCGCTGACGATGAGGGCGGCAAGGACTTGCCGGCCTTCTGCCAGAAGTACCCCGTAAGTGCGGCAAGCCGCTCCCGTGTCCATGATCTCGTAGCCGATCCGCGCATCGATGAGAGAGCGCAGCACCGCGGATGCCGGGAAGCGGAGGCGCGATCCTGTCCCCAGCAGCACCACTTCGGGCTCGGCGGCGACCAGCTGGTCGACATGCGCGTGTGTGAGCGAAGACAGGTCGGTTACCGGCCAGTGGGGGTCGATCGAGTGCGCGGTGACGATGAGGCTGCGCTCATGGCGCGTCCCGTTCACGGCGACGAAGCCCTGGCCGTAACTGGTGATCTGGTTCAGTCCGTCCGCTCGGGACAAGTGCAGCTTCATCGGCGCAATCTCGCGTGATTCATTGCCGGGGGGGATGGGGGACCGTTAGAATTATATCCTTTTGGCCTCGCGCCGCTCCCGGACATCGAATGGAAGAGTTCTCACGCATCAAGCGCCTGCCCCCCTATGTTTTCAATGTAACAGGCGAATTGAAGATGGAGGCGCGGCGTCGCGGCGAGGACATCATCGATTTGTCGATGGGCAATCCCGATCAGCCGACGCCCAAACATATTGTCGATAAACTGATCGAAGCCGTCCAGCGGCCGGACACCCATCGCTATTCGGTATCCAAGGGCATCCCTCGTCTGCGCCGCGCGATCTGCAACTGGTACAAGACCCGCTACGACGTCGATCTCGATCCGGACAGCGAGGCCATCGTCACGATCGGTTCCAAGGAAGGTCTGGCGCATCTGGCGCTGGCCACCCTCGATACGGGCGATATCGTCCTGGTGCCGAATCCGAGCTATCCGATCCATATCTACGGCCCGGTGATTGCCGGCGCCGACATCCGTCACGTGCCCATGATACCGGGCATGGATTTCTTCGAGGAGTTCGATCGCGCCATTCGCGGCTCGTATCCCAAGCCGAAGATGCTGATCGTCAACTTCCCGAGCAATCCGACGACCCAATGCGTCGATCTGGCGTTCTTCGAGAAGCTGGTCAAGATGGCGCGCGAGCATCATGTCTACGTGGTGCACGATCTGGCCTACGCCGACATCGTCTTCGACGGCTACAAGGCGCCCTCCATCATGCAGGTGCCCGGGGCGCTCGACATCGCAGTCGAGTTCTTCACGCTCTCCAAGTCGTACAGCATGGCGGGCTGGCGCGTCGGGTTCATGGTCGGCAACCGCGAACTCGTCACTGCGCTGGGACGCATCAAGAGCTATCACGACTATGGCATGTTCGCGCCGATCCAGATCGCCTCCATCATCGCCTTGGAGGGGCCGCAGGACTGCGTCGAGGAAGTGCGTCAAATCTACGAGAAGCGCCGCGACGTCACCTGTCAGGGTCTGAAGGCGGTCGGCTGGGATGTCGAAATTCCCAAGGCTTCGATGTACATCTGGGCCAAGATTCCCGAGGCGTACCGGGCGCTCGGCTCGCTGGAGTTCACCAAGAAGCTCATGCAGGACGCGAAGGTGGCCGTGTCGCCCGGGGTGGGCTTCGGGGAATACGGCGACGATCACGTGCGATTCGCATTGATCGAGAACGAGGCGAGGACCCGGCAGGCGATCCGCGGCATACGCGACATGTTTCGCAAGGACGGTCTGCTATGAATCCCATCAAGGTCGGATTGCTCGGTATCGGCACGGTCGGCGGCGGCACCTTTCGTGTGCTGCAGCGGAACCAGGAAGAGATCGCGCGACGCGCCGGGCGCGCCATCACGATCGCGATGGTGGCCGACAGGGATATCGCCAAGGTCCGCGCCATCGCGGGCGATACGGTGCGGGTGACGGCGAACGCGTTCGAGGTCGTCGACGATCCCGAGATCGAGATCGTGGTGGAATTGATCGGCGGTACGTCGATCGCGCGTGAACTGGTCCTGAAGGCGATCGAGAACGGCAAGCAGGTGGTGACAGCCAACAAGGCGTTGCTGGCGACGCACGGCAACGAAATCTTCGCCGCCGCCCAGCGCAAGGGCGTGACGGTGGCCTTCGAGGCGGCCGTCGCGGGCGGCGTGCCCATCATCAAGGCATTGCGCGAAGGTCTGAGCGGCAATCGCATCGAGTGGATTGCCGGCATCATCAACGGCACCAGCAACTTCATTCTCTCGGAGATGCGCGAGAAGGGCAGCTCCTTCGAAGCGGTGCTGACGCAAGCGCAGCAGCTCGGCTATGCCGAGGCCGATCCGACATTCGACATCCAGGGCATAGACGCCGCGCACAAACTCACCATCCTGGCCGCGATCGGGTTCGGTATCCCGATGCAGTTCGCTGCCTGCTACACCGAGGGGATCGCCGAGCTGACCAGCCAGGACATCCGATACGCGGAGGAACTCGGCTATCGCATCAAGTTGCTCGGGGTGGCGAAGCGCATGCCGCAAGGCTTCGAGCTGCGGGTGCACCCGACGCTCATTCCGGCCAAGCGCCTGATCGCCAACGTCGAGGGCGTGATGAACGCAATCCTGGTGAAGGGCGATGCTGTCGGGCAGACGATGTACTACGGTCCCGGGGCCGGCGCCGAGCCGACGGCATCGGCCATCGTCGCCGACTTGGTCGACGTCACCCGGATGCACACCGTGGATCCCCGTCATCGCGTGCCACACCTGGCATTTCAGCCCGACCGGTTGTCCGCTCTCCCGATCCTGCCGATGGAAGCCGTGGAGACCTCGTACTACCTGCGAATGCGGGTGGACGATCGTGCCGGCGTGCTGGCAGACATCACGGGGACGCTGGCTGATCTGGCCATATCCATCGATGCGATGGTGCAAAAGGAGCCGGGCGAGGGCGAAAAGCAGGTCGACATCGTCATGCTCACCCATCTCACGCGCGAGAAGTCGATCAATGCTGCCATCGCGCGCATCGAGGCGCTGCCGTTCGTGAGCGGGAAGGTGACGCGCATCCGACTCGAAGAGCTGGGTCAAGGTTAGGTTAGGGCGGGCACACAGACGATGCGTTACCAAAGCACACGTGGCGCGGCCACCGAGCAGAAATTCTCCGATGTCCTGCTCGAAGGGCTGGCGCCGGACGGCGGGTTGGCGATGCCTGAGGCCTACCCCAAGCTGAGCCCCGCCGACTTGCAGCGCTGGCGTACGCTCGCTTACCCCGAGCTCGCGTTCGAGGTGTTGCGCCTGTTCGCCGACGATCTGCCTGCCGACGACCTGCGCGCCATGGTGCGCAGGGCCTACACGGCCGAGCTCTTCGGTTCCGCCGACATCACGCCGCTGCGCACGCTCGAACCCGGATTGCATATCCTCGGCTTGTCCAACGGGCCGACGCTGGCGTTCAAAGACATCGCGATGCAGTTTCTCGGACAGGCGTTCGAGTATGCACTGGAGCGCTCCGGCAGCACCATGAACATCCTGGGGGCGACCTCCGGCGACACGGGGTCGAGCGCCGAGCACGCCATGCGCGGCAAGCAGCGTCTGTCGGTGTTCATGCTGTCTCCGCACGGCAAGATGAGTCCGTTCCAGGCCGCCCAGATGTACTCGTTGCAGGAGCCCAACATCTTCAACCTGGCGGTGCGCGGGGTGTTCGACGATTGCCAGGATGTCGTGAAGGTGGTGAACAGCGATGCGGCCTTCAAGGCGCGATATCGCATCGGCGCGGTGAATTCGATCAATTGGGCGCGGATCGCGGCGCAGATCGTCTACTACTTCAAGGGATACTTCGCGGCCACCCGCAGCAACGACGAGCAGGTGGCCTTCGCCGTGCCGTCCGGCAACTTCGGCAACATCTATGCGGGACACGTGGCACGATCGATGGGATTGCCGATCAAGCGCCTCATCCTCGCAACCAACGAGAACAACGTGCTCGACGAGTTCTTCCGCACCGGCGTCTATCGCGTGCGCAAGACGGCGGAAGTGTTCCAGACGAGCAGTCCGTCGATGGATATCTCGAAGGCGTCGAACTTCGAACGCTATGTGTTCGATCTTGTCGGGCGCGACGCCAGGCAACTGGCCGCACTTTGGCGGCAAGTGGAGACCACGGGCGTGTTCGACCTTCGTGGGACGACGGCCCACGCCGCCATGCCGGCCACCGGATTCGTATCGGGATCGAGTTCTCACAGCGATCGTCTGCAGACGATACGTTCGGTGTACGAGACCTACGGCGAGGTGATCGACACGCATACGGCCGACGGTATCAAGGTCGGGCTCGCCCATCGCGAGCCCGGTGTGCCGCTCGTTTGTCTGGAGACCGCGTTGCCCGCTAAGTTCGCCGAGACGATACGCGAAGCGCTCGGCATCGATCCCGAGCGGCCGAAGGGGTTCGAGGCATTGGAGAGCCTGCCGCAGCGCGTGACCGTGGTCGACGCCGACGCCGAAGCGGTCAAGGCGTTCGTGGCGGCCCACGCGCAAACTTGAGGCTCGCCGCAAGCGCCACCCATCGTCGCTGGATGCGCGCCGTGAACCCGTCCGTCGCGACGCGTCGAATCTGCATCGCACGGAGCCGCCTGTGAACAACGCCGTCACGCCCTCGACCGATCTTCCGGCCAAGGCCGATTTTCCCGATCTTCAACGCTTTTTCGCGCCGCAGTCGTTCGCGCTGGTCGGTGCGACGGAGGACGCGACCAAATTCGGGGGGCGAGCGCTCCTGCTGTTGCAGGACTTCGGCTACGCCGGGCGGATCTATCCGGTCAACCCGCGCGGCGGCACGATACGCGGCATGACCGCGTACGCCTCGGTGCGCGATTTGCCCGAGGCCCCCGATCATGTCGGCATCGTGGTCGCCGCGGATCGTGTGCTGGGCGTGCTCGAAGACTGCGCGGCCCGCGGCGCGAAGTTCGCCACCGTGCTCACCTCGGGCTTCATCGAGACCGGCACCGAGCAGGGCGCGGCGATGCAGGCGCAGTTGTCCGCGTTTTCGAGGCGCACCGGCGTGCGCGTGATGGGCCCCAACTGCAACGGCTTCATCAACTTCGTCGACAACGTGATCTTCGCATCCACGGCGACGGTGTCCGGACCGCGTCGTCCGACCGGCTACGTGAGCGTCGCTTCGCAAAGCGGCGGCCTCGGCATGGTGAACGCCATGTGGCGTGCCCAGGACGCGGGCCTGGGGGTCAATCACGTCGCGACGTGCGGCAACGATGCCGATCTCGACATCCTGGACTTCGCCAACTTCATGGTCGAGGATGCGGCGACGCGCGTGGTCATGTTGATCATTGAGCGGGTGCCGAACGGGCCCAAGCTGTTTGCTCTTGCCCGCAAGGCGGCGAAGGCGGGCAAGCCGCTGCTGGCAGTGAAGCTCGGACGCACGGAAGAAGGGCGGCGCGCGGCGGCTTCTCACACCGGTGCGATGAGCGGCTCGGATGCCGTGCACGACGCAGCCTTCCGTCAAGCAGGGGTCATACGCTGCGCGGACTGCAACGAAATGTATGAAACGGGCATGCTGCTCGGCAGCGGCCGGGTGCCGGCCGGTCGCGGCGCCTCGAGTCTCTCCATCTCGGGCGGCAACGTGGTCATGTTGACCGATCTGGGCGCACTGCACGGCATTGCCTGGCCGCAGTACGACGAGGCGACGCAGAAGGCGCTGGGTGCGCTAATGCCGAGCTACGGTCGGGTGTCGAACCCGACCGATCTCACCACGGCGGCCATGGCGAGCGTCGACATGTATCAGAAGGTGCTGGACGCGATCGCAGCCGATCCTCATGTGGACGTGATGATTCCGATCGTGACCTTCGGCACCAAGGCGGACATCGATTACACGATCGAAGCCGCGAAGCGTTCGACCAAGCCGTTCGCATTGCTCTGGAGCGGGGCTTGCATCGATCGGCCGGAGCTGGCGCCTCGCGATGTCGTGCGGGCCGGCATGCCTGTGTATCGCGACGTGCTCGAGTGTGTGCGCGCCGTGGGGCGTGCGATGGATTACGGTGAGTTCTTGCGTCGCGAGCGTGAGGCGCCCGCGCCTTCGCGTCCAGCCGGAACGCACGGCGAGCAAGCACGGGCCGTACTACGCGACAGCGGCCGGCAGCTGACCGAGCAGCAGAGCAAGGCGGTGCTCGCGGCTTACGGTATCCGGATCACGCAGGAGCGGCTGGCGAAGAGTGCGGCCGAAGCATCCGCTCTGGTGGCTGCGCTGGGTGCGCCGGCAGCGATGAAGATCGCCAGTCCGGATATCGCGCACAAGACCGAGGCGGGTGGCGTACGCTTGAACGTCGCGGCCGATGCGGCGGCTACCTGTTACGAGGAGATCGTCGGCAACGCGCGTCGGTACAGCGCCGACGCCCGCATCGATGGCGTGCTGATCCAGGAGATGGCTCGCCCGGGGCTGGAACTGATGTTGGGCGTATCGCGAGATCCCGTATTCGGCCCGATCGTCGTCGCCGCACTCGGGGGCATTCACGTCGAGGTGCTGGGCGACGTGTCCTACCGGGTGGCGCCGGTGAGCTGCGACGAGGCGCTGCGAATGTTGAACGAGCTGCGGGGGCGACGCATTCTGGAGGGTGTGCGCGGCGCAGCTCGGTGCGATATCGATGCGCTGTGCGATGCGATCGCGCGCCTGTCGTGGCTCGCGGTCGATTTGGCCGACGACATCGCGGAAGTCGACATCAATCCGTTGCGGGTGTACGAGCAGGGCAGTGGCGTGCTCGCGCTCGACGGGTTGATCGTTCGTTCGACCCCGGCCGCGGACTGATCGGGTCGCCGCGCTTTCCTGCACGCCGGTCCGCGGTTAGCATTCCCGCTCGCGCATTGGCGGCAGCGGGCGGCCGTCATCAACAAAATGGAGGTGAAACATGAACCGTATCGTGCATATCGCGTTGAAAGTGGAGAACCTGGACGAGACGACCCGTTTCTACCAGGACGTCTTCGGCTTCAAGGAGCAGTCGACCAAGAAGGTGCGCGATCACGTGTCGCGTCACCTGAGCGACGGCGACATCGACTTCACTCTCATTCGCTACGACGAGGGCACGCAATCGAACGAATCCAAGGCGTCCGGCGAGAAGCCTTGCATTCACCACTTCGCCATCGAAGTCGATGATCTGGAAGCGTATACGGCCAAGCTGCGCAGCTATGGTTGCGAGATCATCAGCGATCCAGGCATCGTGCCGGTCAAGTTTCGCGCCCCGGGCGGGACGGTCGCCGAGCTGGTGCCCGTAGGGCGCTACAAGAGACTGGGCGCCGCTGAGGGTACGGAGGCAGCCAAGGCTTAGCCAGGCGTCCGGCGGCAAGCGTCAAGACGATCGCGTGCCCGATGAGGCGCGCGATCGTCTGCTCGTCGGTCGCTTCGTCCGACGATTCAACGCTCGCCGTTTCCGCGATACCAGGCGGCCGGCCGCTTCTCGCGGAACGACGCGAGACCTTCCGCGGCTTCCGTCGAGCGCCGCTTGGCGGCGTGCTGTTCGATCAGCCGATTGAAGCCTTGGGTCGTCATCTTGCCCCAGGCGTGCTCGATGGCAACGGCCTTGGTCTGGGCATTGGCCTCCGGCGCGTTCTGTAGCAATTGATCGACGACCTTGGCGCCTGCAGCCTCCAGTTCGGGCAAGGGCACGACTTCGTGCACCAAGCCGATTCTGCGCGCTTCCTCCGCGCCGAATCGTTCTCCTGTGAGCGCATAGCGGCGCACCTGCCGTACGCCCATGGCATCATTGAGTTGCGGGATGATGATGCCGGCCATCAGTCCCCAGCGTGTCTCGGCGATGGAGAACAAGGCATTGTCCGCGGCGATGACGACATCGCAGGCCGAGATGATCCCGGTGCCGCCGCCGAAGCAACCGCCTTGCACCAGCGCCACGGTGGGCACCGGTACGTTATTGAGCCGATGTACCGCTTCGGCCGTGGCTCGTGAGGCGATCACGTTGTTCTGCGCCGATTGGCCGGCCACCGCCTGCAGCCAGGTGAGATCTGCGCCAGCCTGAAAATGCTTGCCCATGCCGCGCAATACGACCACGCGCAAGGAGGCCTGTGCGCCGAGCGCATCCATCGCATGCAATACGCCCTGTACCAGCTCCTCGTTGTAGGCGTTGTTCACCTTGGGGCGGTTGAGCGTCACGGTCGCGACGCCGCGCGCGTCGATCTCCCAGAGTACGGGGCTGTCATCCATGGTCGGTATCCTCAAAAAAATCGGGCTATGAACCTGCGGGTTACGGCGTGCATCATGCGCGGGAATTTAGTCGCGCACCTTGCGCAGCGTCAATCGGCCCGAGTGCTATGATCCTCGCAAGAGCTCAGCGGAGGGTGCGTCGTGGACGTCGGATTGTCGGTATCGGAGAGGCTGGCGGCGGAACTCGCGTCCTTGGACATCGACCGCTTGCCGACTGCAGTGGTCGAACGCGCACGAGCGATCCTTCTGGACGTAACCGGGCTATGCGTTGCGGCGAGGCGCCAGGATTATGTGCAGGCTCTTGTTGCCGCGTGCGCCGGTGAAGACGGGCCTTGCACCGCCATCGGCCATCCCGGCAGCTATAGCGCAGCGTGTGCAGCACTGATCAACGGCACGGCGGCGCACGGCGAAGACTACGACGACACCTTCGAGGGCGGCATCGTGCATTCCGGTGCGGTCGTGGTGGCGGCTGCATTGGCCGTTTGCGAACGCTACGGCCTCGACGGCCGTGCCTTGCTGCGCGGTGTGGTTTGTGGACTCGAGGCGATGGTGCGTTTATCGCTGGTAGCGCCGAAGTTGATCCACAAGGCCGGCTTCCATCCGACCAGCGTGATTGGCGCCATGGGCGCGACTGCGGCGGCGGCAGGCTCGCTCGGTCTGGGCCGAGAGCAGATCAAGGATGCCTTCGGCGTGGTGGGATCGTTCGCGGGCGGCCTCATCGAATATCTCTCCGACGGTTCCTGGACCAAGCGCATTCACGCGGGGTGGGCAGCGCAGAGCGGTGTGCGTGCAGCCCTGTTGGGCAAGCACGGATTCATGGGGCCTCGTGTGGTATTCGAGGGCGTGCACGGCTTTTTCAACGGCTTCGCTCACACGACCTCCGGAAATTTCGATGTGCTCACCGAGCCGTTCGGCGAGCGCTGGCATCTGCTGGACATCGCGTTCAAGCCGTACGCGTGCGGCACCATGGCGCAGCCCTATGCCGATTGCGCGCGTCGTCTGGCGGCCGCGGGCATCCGCCCGGAGGATGTGGTCGATGTCGTATGCGATACGGCCGAGGGCTACGTGCATCGGCTATGGCATCCCCTCGACCTCAAGCAGCGGCCCCCGAACGCCTATGCCGCCAAGTTCAGCCTGCCGTTTCTGATCGCCGTGGCTTGGGTCACGGGCGATGTCGGTCTGGGCGCCTTCACCGATGAGCGCGTGCGCGACCCTCGCCTGCTCGCTCTGGCGGGCAAGGTGCGCTATCGCGTCGATCCGGATGATCCTTATCCGAAAGTGTTGCGCGGGCATATGCGGGTGAGTCTGACCGACGGTCGGACGATCGAAGAGCGCCAACCCCATCTGCGCGGCGGCACCAGCGAGCCGTTGACCAGCGAGGAACTGACGCAGAAATTCCGAAGCAATTGCGCTTTCGGCGGCTGGACCGAGGCCAGCGCTGCGCAACTGCTCCACTTCTGCGAACAAGCCTTCCAGGGTGCGCTCGATCTGCGTTCAGCACGTCGTTGACGTGCATCGGCATGTCGGCGCCGAGTAACGGTTCCTTGCGTACGGCACGGATAGTGAACTGTACAACGTCGGCCCGTCCGGATTGAGCCCCAGCATTCGAGTTGATGTCGGTTCTTGAGCTTGGACCGAAAGCGCAGTACCCTTCGCCGATACACGTGGATCGATCATGGATCTCGCTACACCCGAACAGCCCTTGCTTACGCTGGCCAAGGCAGAACATTTTCTGGCGCGCATCGACGCACTGATCGATTGGTCGCGCGTCGATGCGTCGATGGTAGACGGCGGCCTGGAAGCGGGCGAACCCCTGCCTTTGTACGCACTGAAGCTGGCCCTGCTCAAGCACTGGTACGGCTTGGCCGATCAGGAGACCCCGTTCCAGTTCTTCGATCGTACGTCGTTTCGAGAATTCGTCGGTTTCGCGAGCGATGGGGGTGCGGACGACGAACGCATACTGAAAGAGCTGCGGGATTGTGTCTGGGGGCATCATCCTCTCATGGGCGATGCCTTGGCATTCCTCGATGAACAACTGCGTGATCTCGGCTATGCGGTGCGCTCCGGCAAGTTTCAGGAACCCTCCCTGGCTCCTTGCACCGCCAGCGGGTCTGAAGCGATGTCATCCGGTCCGACCGCGCTGTTCCGGCCCGGCGAACTCGGGCGCATGGTCGAAGCGGTGACAGCCAAGGCGCATGCGCAAGGCGTGCAACCCGTAAGCGGGCGCGAGTTGGATGCTTCCGCCAGCACGATGGATGCGCCTTGGGCGGAGATTGCCGCGCCCTTGCCTGCGTCAGGCGGGCCGCTCGTGCGAGCTGTGCTGGAATGGCCGTGGGGGCAGCGCAGCGAATTGACCGAGCACCTGAACATCGGTCGGGATTTCTCCTTCTCTCCGTTTGCGCGCGAATTGATGCCGTATACGCACGTTTCGCGCAAGCATGCGGAGCTGCTCGTCTATGGCGACGGCATATGGGTGCGGGATCTGGGGTCGCGCAACGGCACTCATGTGAACGACGAGGAGGTGCCCAAAGGGCAGGCTTTCCTCATTGATGCCGATTCGATCGTTCGCTTCGGGCCGATGCTTGCCGTCAACTTGAAAATCTTGGGCTAGCCGCCCGCTGAGCGACGCCGGGCGACGCAGCGCTCATTGCGCGACGGCCAAGGCCGTTAGCATCATGTCGTTCAGGTCGGCAGGCAAGGGCAGGGCGCGCAACCGCAGTTGCTGCTCCAGGGCCTGTTGCTGGTCGGGTGCCAGCATCCGATAGTTGGCGGCGAATTGGCGCGCCAGCGCGCTTTTCTGCGCATCGGAGAGGGCCTGCAACTGCCGATGGGTGAAACCCACCTGTCGAGCCACGCCGACGAATTGCTCCAGCATCAGTTCGCGCTGCGCCGCATTGGCAGGATCTGCCAGCGCCTTTTCAAGTCCGGTCCACAGTTCGGCGCGTTGCTGCCGATCGAGATACGCGAAACTGTCCTCGACGAGGGCACGCAAGTCGTCCGAAGTCAGGCTGGCCGCAGGCTTGGCGGGCAGGGCTCGCGGGAGCACTGCCGGTGCTGGTGCGTTCGGGATGGTCGGGGGTTTCGGTTTCTTGGCATTGGCCTCGATGCTCGACTCGATCAAATTCTTCGCGAAGCCGAGAAAGAACATGAGCACTGGATCGGCGTGGGCCGGCAGGGGTGTCAGCGCGATCATGATGCTCGCCAAGGCGCCGCGCATGGGGCGCACGATCCAGAATGGTTGCTTCGTCATGTTCGACTCCGCTGCGTGCGTGGAAATTCAGGCGGGATGCATGGCGATCCGCCGTGCCGCGTCCGGCCTCATGCTAGCCCAGCAAGGGGAGAAGGCAAGATGCATCCTCGCTCGAGTCCAACTGCCATACCGCGTCGATCAGAGCGTCCGTCGAGGCTTGCGCTGCGCCATGCCTGGCCAGGGCGCGCACTTTCGACTCCAGTTGCGCATCGCTCATGGGTCGTGCCAAGCTGCCCAGAGCATGCGGCACCTGCGCTCGGTAGTGGCGACCATCGACGAGTTCGACCCGGACGTCCGCGGCTTCCACGGCGATCGTCGTGTCTTCCTCGACGCTCACCCGCTGTCCCAGCGCTTGCCCGGCCGGTTCGTTCACGCACTGGTCGGTGTATTGCTCGACGCCGGCTGCACCGTAGATAAAGCAGACGGCGACGCTGTGCTGGGCGCTGACTGCGGCTTCGCGTCCGGAACGAGGCGCCGGGCGGTCGGCACGTTGGCGCAGGAGCGGATTGCCGCGTACCCGGACCTGCTTGATGTCGTCCGCACCGATCCCGTGCTCGGCGCGCAGGGCGAGGCAGGCATCGACCACCGGATGCAGAACCACGCCGTTAGGGTAGGGCTTGAGCGCATTGCGGCTGACTTCCCACCGCTCGCCCAGACCGTCGGTCAAGGCGGCGAGATTCGGCTCGATGCCGAGCACGGGGACGAACCCGCGTTCGCCTTCGAGGGTGGTGGGCGCCGCAGTGAACCCGCGTTGTGCGAGCAGGGCCGAGAACAGGCCGTTGCGCGCCGCATTGCCGACGCTCACGCTCTTGGCCATGCTGCCCAGGCTCTCCACCAAGCCGCATGCCTGGTTGGCGGCAAGGCCGAGCGCCCAGACGGTCTGTTCGTGATTCAATCCCAGCAGCTTGGCGCTGGCGGCGGCGGCTCCCACGACGCCGCACGTGCTGGTGATATGCCAGCCATGGATATAGTGGCGCGGCGTGACGGCGTTCCCCAGTCGGCAGGCCAATTCGATGCCCAGCGCTATTGCGTGCAGCGCGGCAGCGCCGGATATGCGATGGCTCTCGCACAGCGCCAGCACGGGCGGTGCCACCGGTGAGGTCGGGTGGATCACGCTGGGGTGGTGGGTGTCGTCGAAGTCGAGCACATTCCCGCTCGCGGCGTTGACGAACGATGCGCTCAGCATATCGAGTCGCTCTCGTCTGCCGATCAGGCGGGCCTGCGGGGAACCGGACAGCACGCTCAGGACGCTGGTCGCGCGTTCGATCGCGTCGTCATGCGCACCGCCCAAAGCCGCGCCGATAAAATTCAACAGCGAGCGCTTCGTTTCGTGCTGCACGGCCGCAGGAACATCTTTCCACTCGGACTCGCGGATGAAGCGGGAGATACGGTCGGTCGGGTTGTCGTGGGTAGTCATTCGCAACGCTGCACCTGGTGGGATGCCGAACTATAACCTTTGGCCGCCCGTTCGGGAGCGCAAGGCTGGACCGCTCACGTAGATGTTCGCGCTGGACGATCCTTCGCGATGCCTGGATTTGCCGGGTCAAGCGCGCTCTGGTCCGGGGTATCGATTCGGCGCAGAGGCTTTAGGCGCGTGGATAGATGGCAAGATCCCCGTGCCTGCGGCCACCCTCTTAGCGTTCCCGACCCAGCCGTGCGAGCAGACGGCCGCGATACGGATCCTGGGCTCGAGGGCTTGCGCGGCTGCCGGGTCTCGCCTGCTCGAGGTGCGTGCGCAGCAGGTCGAGCTTCAACTGGGCCTGGCGGCGTCGTTCGCCGTCGGGGGTGTCGTCCAAGAGTCGTTCGAGTTCGGCCATGGCGCGCAAGCACTCGACTTCCGGGGGGGCATAGCCGGCGTTCTTCAGTATCCGGTAGGCAAGGCGCAGATCCTCGGGCACGAGCGGGTCGTCGTCCAGAGCGAGCGGTCTGCCCTGACCGGGGAGATCGTCGAATTCCTTCCGGCTCAGGGCTTCGGCGATTTTTCGTTCAGCGAGGAAGTCGAGTGCGAGCATGGCTTGACCTTGTGCGTGTCGAGCTATGGGGCGGCATGTCGATCCAAGAGAAAGTCGCGCACGACACTCACCTGGTCCTCGTCCATCAATACGGGCGCGTGTCCGATGCCGGGGAATTCGACCAGCGTCGTGTCGGGCCCGCGGCGCTGCATTTCCAGCGCGGTTTCGCGCAAAAGCAGGTCGGATTGCGCTCCGCGCAGCAGCAACACAGGGCTGCGGATGCAGTCCCACACCGGCCACAGCGAGACGTCGGCCTGGGCTTGGGTAAATGTGAAGGCAATGCCGGGATCGTAGCGCATCACCCAGCCTCCCTGAGGGTCGGCCTGCACGCTGTGCTCGGTGAGGTGACGCCACTGAGCATCCGTCAAGGGCCCGAAGGCCGCGGACACCGTGCGCACGTATCGTTGTGCGGCGTCGAGACTCTGGAAGCGAGGCGCTTTGCCGACGTAGGTTCCGATGCGTTCGAGCGCAGCCTTGGGCAGATGCGGGCCGACGTCGTTGACGACCAGGCGTCGAATCGGCGTTTCCGGCTGGGCTGCCAGCAGCATGCCGATCAGACCGCCCATCGACGTGCCCACCCAGTCGATGCGCACGTCGGGCGGAGAATGTGCGGTGATGCGTGCCAGCAACGCAGTCATGTCGGCCAGGTACTGCGGCATGGCGTAATCGGCCGGGTCGGCGAGCCAGCCGCTCAGACCGCGGCCGACGACGTCCGGGCAGACGACGCGACACTCGCTCTGGAGCGATCCCGCCAATACATCGAAGTCACGCGCGTTTCGCGTCAAGCCATGCACGCAGACGACGACATGCGCCGCGTCGGGTTCACCCCAATCGAGGTAGCTGACCGAATGGAAGCCGCTCTTGGAGAGTCCGAGGATGGCGTTGCGCTGCATGGTCCTTCGCGCGGTGGGCGGCCGAGTCGCGCTTTGTCGAATACACATTAATCGACAATCATCGCTCGAATCGAAGTCCGGTTCAATGCGGTCCGCCGGCGTCTGTGAGGAATAAACCGGCGCGGTGCGGTGTATAAGAGGCAGGAGCAGGCAACTGGATAGGGTGTGTTTCCAGGCGGGGCCAGAGAAACGGGGAGGGTTCAAATCCTTCATCCGAGGCGCGTTGCCTCGGCGGATGGCGGCAAACCCCTCGGACGCATCGATGCGGCTTGAGCCGCTTTGGTATGTCCGTGAGGCCCTAATGCCGTGCTTTCGCGCGTGTACGCACGGGCGATTTGCATCGGGCGCGTTGCCAAGGCAACATCGGTGCGCTTGTTCGATGTTTGTTCAACCAAGAAGAAGGGGGACACCCATGAAGTCGCACTGGATCGCCGCAGCCGTCACGTTGTCGTTGGGCTCGGGCATCGCCGCCGAGGCGTTCGCGCAGGAAAAGCCGGAGAACTACATCCGCTTTCGGAAGGCCAATCAGCAGGTGGTTTCCTGGCACATGCGGCAGTTGGCGCCGATGGTCAAGGGTCAGCAGGCTCTCGATGTCGCCGCAGCGACCAACGCAGCCAACGTTCTCGCGGTTCTGGCGCCTGTCTTTGCGACCGGCTTCCCGGCCGGTACCGACCAGGGCGACACGCGTGCGCGGCCGGAGATCTGGTCGCAGCCGGATAAATACAAGCAGGCGATGGATCGCTACATCGCGGAATCCTCCAAGATGCTGGAGGCTGCCAGATCCGGTAATGCCGACAACATTCGCACGCAGTTCGGTGCATTGTCGAAGACTTGCAGCGGTTGCCACGACGACTTTCGCAAGAAGTAATCTCCCTCCGCACACGCAGCGGCGCAAGCCCAGCTTGGGCTGCTGCGAGATGTCTGCGCGCCGGCTGACAGCCGGCGTCACGCCCGTTTGATTCAGGTCAAACGAGCCGCGAGTGCGTCCGCGCGAGCGGACGACCCTTCCGCTACCATCGGCTCTCTTCTCGGATTCGCTCCAGTCGTTCGCAGTCGGCACGGTGCTGGGTGCTGGATCGATGGGTGGCTACGCTCGGGCTCGGATTCATCCCTCGGGTGGTCGCGAACTTGGTTCAGTCATGATCCAGGGTCACCCTCCGCTCCGCGACGGCCGGGCGGGGTGACGCTTGGGTAGCGTTCGATACCTCGGTGCAGCAGTCCCAAGCCAGCGCGCACCGAACGGAAAGGATGACATGGCGGCGAGCCTGACGTTTCACGGCGGAGCAGGGGAGGTGACTGGCTCCTGCTTTCTTGTCGATACAGGGGAGATCCGTTTCCTGATCGACTGCGGCATGTTTCAGGGCGGTCGCGAGGCCGAGCGCAAGAACCGCGACACCTTCGTGTTCGACCCGCGGGATATCGCTTTCGTCCTGCTTTCGCACGCGCATATCGACCATAGTGGGTTGATCCCCCGCCTGGCGGCGCAAGGCTTTCGCGGCCCGGTATACGCAACCGCCGCGACCGTGGATCTGTGCGAAGTCATGCTTCCGGACAGCGCTTACATCCAGGAGCGCGAGGCGCAGCAATCCGATCTCGACCGTCGTCGGGCGCGCGGCAAGGTGCGCTCCGAGCGTGCGCCGCTCTATACCGTGGCGCAGGCGCAGGCGAGCCTGAAGCTGATGCGCCGGGTCGACTACGAGGCGGAGTTCGAGCCGCATGCCGGCATCAAGTGTCGCTTTCGCGATGCGGGTCATATCCTGGGCTCGTCCATCGTCGAGGTAAAGCTGCCGGGCAAGCAGGGGCAGCGCATCGTTTTTTCGGGCGATCTGGGGCAGCCCGGTCACCCGATCGTTCAGGATGCAGCCCGGATTCAAGAGGCCGACGTCCTGCTGGTCGAGTCGACCTACGGCAATCGCTGCCACAAGAACATGGAGGAGACTCTCGACGAGCTGAGTCACGCGGTCACGACGACGCTGGTACAGAAGCGGGGCAACGTCATCATTCCCGCGTTCGCCGTGGGGCGCACGCAAGATATCTTGTTTCTGCTGGCGCGGCTGTGGCGCGAAGGGCGCATGCCGCCGCTGGAAATATTCGTGGATTCCCCGATGGCGCTGGCGGCGACGGCGGTGACCATGCGCCACGCCGCGCTCTTCGACGAGGAAGCAAAGACCGTGATGGAGTGGCTTCATGCCGGTCATCGGGGCTTCCGTGTCAACTTCATCCAGGAAGTCGAGGATTCGATCGCGCTCAACAGCCGGCGAGGAGGTGCGGTCATCATCTCCGCGAGCGGAATGTGCGACGCAGGGCGGATCAAGCACCACTTGCAGCACAACCTTTCTCGACCCGAATGCAGCATCGTGATCGTCGGATTTCAGGCCGCGGGGTCGTTGGGACGGCGGCTGGTGGATCGTGCGCCTTACGTGCGCATCTTCGGCGAGCAGGTGCCTGTGCGCGCGGATGTGTACACGATCGGAGGTCTGTCGGCTCATGCTGATCAGTCCGCGCTGCTCGATTGGTTGCGCGGGTTTCGGCACGAGCCGCGCCGGGTCTACGTCGTGCATGGCGAGCCGACGGCCGCCGATTCGCTGCGCCACGAAATGGCTGCGAAGCTGGGATGGCGGCCTCACGTCGCCCGCAGAGGTGAGCGGGTCTCCTTGAACGTCTAGCCTCGCAAGCGCGCCTTTGTGTGCGGTGCGCAAATCGGTTGCTCCCCTGGGTCAAACTGGGTACCCTAACTTTCTCTAACGAACCTCACTGGAGGCCGCCATGCCCGATGCAGCAAGCGAAGTTTCGAAAGACAAGCTCGTGCAGGATTTCAAGCTCGTGATCGCCGATGCTGAGGAGTTGCTGAAGGCCACGGCTTCGCAGGCAGGCGAGAAAGTCTCTGCCGCCCGAGAGCGCATCCAGGACCGGCTTCATACCGCCAAGATCAAGCTGGCGGAGGCCGAGGAAGCGCTTCTGATCCGCACCCGCGAAGCGGCCAAGGCCACCGACGAGTTCGTTCACGACAAGCCGTGGTATGCGGTTGGAATTGCCGCCGGCGTGGGCTTGATCGTCGGCATGCTCATCGGGCGTCGGTAGCCTATGAGCAACGACGGTCCGGGCGCCCAATCCAGGGCGCCCGGCGTACTCGCCTCGCTGCGCAATCTGGCGGCGACGACGGTGAGTATCGCGCGCACCCGTCTCGATCTGCTGGCTAACGATCTCGAAGAGCAGCGCATCCGCGCGCTGGAGTTGATCGTGCTCGGCGTCGTTGCGCTTGTTTTCGGTATCGTTTCTATCCTGGCAGTCACCGCGTGGATCGTCATCGCGCTCTGGGATCAATACCGGCTGTGGACGCTCGGTCTACTGTGCCTCCTGTATCTCGGCGGCTTCATCGCCGCGCTGTTGGCATTGCGCGCGAAGTCGGCGGAGCGGCCCAAGGTCTTCGCCGCGAGTCTCGCGGAATTGAGCCGAGACGAGGATCTTCTGCGCCCCTGATGGGCGATGGCTGCGGTGGCTGCGCCCCGGGGTGCGTGCATCGAGGGAGTCACGGCGGCCGCAGTTAATTCCGAAGGCGCTTCCCAGAGTCGTTTAACATGTCGCTGCATTATGCCGTTGACGCGGTTCTGGATCTGCCCCACTGAGCGAGATGAAACGAACGCTGACCGAAGTCCTCCTGGCGCGTGAGCGCTTGCTGGTCCGTAACGAGCAGCAACGGGCTGTTATTCATCGTGCCTGCGCGGGGTTGGCCGGGCCGGCAGCGATGATCGATCGTGCCGTGGACTGCGGACGTTACCTGCGGTCGCATCCGGCAGTCATGGCCGGACTCGTCGGGGCGCTCTTGCTGCTGCGCGGACGCTCGGTGTTAGGCGTCGCGGCGCGCGGATTGGCATTTTGGCGCATGGGTCGCCGGGTTCGCAGCCTCATGCGTTTGTTCGAGCGCTGAGCGGCGGCCATGGCGCGTGCATTCGTGTTTCGGGTAGGTGCGAAGTCGGCTGCGGCTTACCGTTCGGTGAGAGACCTCACGGCGCGCGAAAAGCGTCATTTGCTTAACGAAATCCTGCAGGTGCGCGGTCTGATGCCGCTGCTGATGAAGCAGCGCAACCACGGCAACTGGACAGCAGAGGATCGGGCCGAGTTGCGTGTGCATCTGCGCCGGCTATCCAATCTGAGCCCCTATCTCGTCGTACTCGCCTTGCCTGGGTCGTTCGTGCTGCTTCCGGCCCTGGCGTGGTGGCTGGACCGACGGCGCTTGCGAAACCGTCAACTGCAGCCTCCAGAGCAGGGCAGCTAGGGTTCGGCCGCGTTGCGAGGCCGTGTCGCAGCCGATGACGTCGTGGTTGTTAGGTCCCCAGGATGGGCAGGGTGCGATCGACGTGTTCAGCGCGCTCCCGCCCGCCTCGACTCACCGGCAGCATCGCTCGATCGCGGGCTCGGCGTCATGGCCCTGGCGCGGCTGACAATCGGTGTGGAATTTGTTAACGTCAAACGGCCCAAAGCAAACCCGCGCTGGCGGTAATGGCCTGAACGCGAGTGTTCTGCGGTCGTTGCAGCAGGCGGACGACCTCCACCGGATGGGAGACGGGTTCTGAGTTCGATCACTTTAAGCTGGTATCAGGTGCTCGTCATCGTCGTGGCCGCGATCGGTTTGTACGTCATCGAACTCGTATCATTTCTGCGCGCTGCGCGCCGACAGAGCGAAGAGGAGGGGCGAATCCAGGCGCGTCTCGAGGCGATGACGATCGAACTGGGCTCGTTACGGGAGCAGGTGATGAGCCTGGGAACGGACATCAATGCGGTTCGTCGCGCGCCTCAGTCCTCCGGACAGTATCGTGAGGCGGTCGAGATGGCCGAGCAGGGGCTCGATGCGTCGGCCGTCGCCGAAAACTGCGGCATATCGCGCGCTGAAGCCGACCTTATCGTGGCCCTACATCGATCCCGTGGCTCGCTCGACGCCACCGGACCATCCGAACCGACAGCCTGACCCATGGCTTTGCCTGCCTCCTACCTGGCCTTGCGCAAGCGCTTGTTGCTGCGAATCGGCATCGCGGCGGGGTTGTTGATCGCCATCGCCGCAACGGTGATCGCGGCGCTCGACGGGGTCGCCGTGTCGTCGATCGGTACGCCGAGCGCAGCCCATCGAGCGCAGCAGCCAGTGCAGGCGAGCACGACACCGATGGCCTCCCCAATCGCCGATGGGGCCGACAGCGCGCATTCGCTCGAGGCTGCTCTGCGCGACATCACGCTGCCCGAGTCCGTCGACGGCAAAGCATTCGAAGTCTTGGTGCATCGGTCGCTCGTCGAGCAGGCCGACAGCGAGGTCGCGCAGGCTGCGGCGGAGGCATCGCCGCCTGCAGCGCCGGCGAAGCTGCCCCGAGGGCCGCACCTCCAGGTGGGCATCTTCGCGCAGCCCACCAATGCCGAAGACCTCAAGACGAAGCTCGAAGCGCAGGGCTTCCCGGTCTATATCGAAACCCGCGTGCAAGTCGGACCGTTCGCCCATCGCAAGGAGGCCGACAAGGCCCGTGAAAAGCTCAAGGCGATGGGCATGGCGACGGTGTTCATCGCCCAGTGAGCGCTCGGGCAGGCGACGCGAGACGGGTCTCGGAGCGTGCCTGCCGAGCATCCGTGAATACCGCGCCGACGAGGATCAGTGCCGGTCCCCCTCCGAGCTGGGCCGTGAGCTGGGGCAATTGACGCAGCTTGCCGCCGATCGCCTGCCACTGCGGCAGCGAGGCGGACTCGCATAGCATGACGGGCGTATCCCCCGCGTGACCGCCTGCGAGCAGGGCTGCCATCACCTTCTCGGCTTCGTTCGCGCCCATATAGATTGCGGCCGAGTCGGCAGGCCTGATCGCGGCGCTCCAGTCCGTGGCATCCTTGCCTGCGCCCACGCGCGGCGTCGCGAAAGTCACGCTGCGGCTGACGCCTCGTCTCGTCAATGAGATGCGCAGTTGCGCTGCGGCAGCCAAGGCAGCGGTGATTCCTGGGACGACCTCGGCTTCGATGCCGGCGGACTCGAGGGCGTCGAGTTCTTCCTGGCTGCGGCCGAAGATCATCGGGTCGCCGCCCTTGAGGCGAACGACGACCGCGTGTCGGTGCGCCGCGTCGATCAGTTGTTTGTTGATGAAGTGCTGCGCGGTCGAATGTCTCCCGCACCGCTTGCCGACCGGGATCTTGATCGCCCGAACGGCCAGTGCGAGGGTATCGGGATGCACCAGTGCATCGTGAAAGACGATGTCCGCACGCTCCAGCAGACGGGCTGCGCGCACGGTGAGCAGATCCGGTGCGCCCGGGCCGGCACCCACCAGGTAAACGGTGCCGAGCGTGCTCATCCGACCCGCCGGCGAAAGAGGGGTACAGGCTCGTCGCTGCTCGCCTGATACGGGTGGGTGAAATCGCTGAATGCGTTCAGAGCGTGCTCGCAGTCCTGATCGTCGCGAAGCTCGAAGGCATCGAATCCCACGCGGCCGAGATAGAACAGTTGGTCGCGCATGATGTCGCCGACCGCACGCAGTTCACCCTGATAGCCGTAGCGTCCGCGCAGCAAGCGGGCGATGGAATAGCCGCAGCCGTTCGTGAAGCGGGGAAAGTGGACAGCGATCAATCCGGCATGTGGCAGGTGTGCCGCAACCTCGGTGAGATCGTCGTCGTCACCGATCAGCACGCCGACCTCCGTGCCGAGCGTGGCGCATAGATCGTGCTTGCTGCGCCAGAGCTCGAACGGTATCAGGACACCCGCAGGGCTGTCGCGCTCGCCTTGTTTCTGCGTGGCCAGCGCCGTCAGCCCATCGGCGTCAAGCCGAGGCCAGTTGCCGCTCTCGATGCGTCCGCGACGAATGAGATTTGCCATATACATACTCCTTGAACGGCTCGATGCCGAGTCGTCTTACCGTATCGATGAAGCGTTCGGCGTCGCTGTCTCGGTGCTCGAGGTAGCACGCAATGAGCCGCTCGACGGCGGCGCCGACGTCCTGCGCACCGAACGACGGCCCGATCACCTTGCCTAGCGAGGCCTGTTCGCCCTGAGCGCCGCCGATCGACACCTGATAGAACTCGGAGCCGTGTTTGTCGACGCCCAGAATGCCGATGTGGCCGACGTGATGATGGCCGCACGAGTTCATGCAGCCGGAAATGTTGAGATCGAGTTCGCCGATGTCGAACAGGTAGTCCAGATCGTCGAAGCGGCGTTGGATGTCCTCGGCGACCGGGATGGACCGCGCGTTGGCGAGGGAGCAGAAGTCGCCGCCCGGACAGGCAATGATGTTGGTCAGCAAGCCGATGTTGGGCGTCGCCAGCCCCAGCCCGCGTGCCTCCTGCCACAGTTCGTGCAAGGCGGCCTGTTCGACATCCGCCAACACGATGTTCTGTTCGTGAGTCACACGGGCTTCGCCGAAGCTGTAGCGTTCGGCAAGGCCGGCGATGGCATCCATTTGTTCGGCGGTGGCGTCCCCCGGCGGCACGCCGGTCATCTTCAGCGACAACGTGACGGCTGCGTAGCCGGGTACGCGGTGAGGATGGACGTTGCGTCGGTGCCAGGCGGCGAAGCTGCGATCTTGCACCAGTTGAACCTGCAGCGCTTCGCATGAGGCCGGCAAGTTCCGATAGGCCGGCTGGGTGAATCGGGATGCCACGCGCTGAACTTCGGCTTCGGTGAGCGTATTCGGGCCGTCCTTGCTCCATGACCATTCTTGCTCGACCTCGGCGAGGAAGCGCTCCAGGCCTTGCTCCTTCAACTGGATCTTGATGCGGGAACGGTAGAGATTGTCGCGGCGACCGAACCGGTTGTAGACGCGAAGAATGGCGTCGAGATAGCTCAGCAGGTGCTGCCAAGGCAGGTATTCGCGCAACACCTGGCCGATGATCGGTGTGCGGCCCAGTCCACCGCCGACGAGGACCTTGAAGCCGATGGCCCCGTCGTCCGCTTGGACGGCTTGCAGACCGATATCGTGAACCTGGATCGCGGCGCGATCCGCCGTTGCGCCATTGATCGCGATCTTGAACTTGCGTGGGAGAAACGCGAATTCCGGGTGCAGCGTGGACCACTGGCGCAGGATCTCGGCCCAAGTCAGTGGGTTGACGATTTCATCGGGAGCGATGCCCGCGAAATGGTCGCTGGTGATGTTGCGGATACAGTTGCCGCTCGTCTGAATGGCATGCATCTGGACGCTGGCAAGCTCAGCCAGGATATCGGGCACCCGGGCGAGTTCCGGCCAGTTGAACTGGATGTTCTGGCGAGTACTGAAGTGTCCGTAGCCGCGGTCATAGACGCGGGCAATGAAGGCGAGCTTGCGCAGCTGGGCACTGTTGAGCATCCCGTAAGGAATCGCTACCCGAAGCATCGGTGCATGCCGCTGGATATAAAGGCCATTTTGCAGTCGCAAGGGGCGGAAATCGTCCTCCGACAGGCGCCCTGCGAGGTGACGGGCCGTCTGGTCGCGAAACTGCGCGACGCGCTCGTCGACGACACGCTGATCGATCGAATCATAGACGTACATTGCGATGCACCGTGGAAAGAGTCGTCGGAGGATAGAGACGGATACTTATCGTTGGAACGAATTTGTTATTCTTTGCTTATTCATATTGAGCATATAGAGCGATGAACCTTCAGCAGCTTCGCTACGTTCAGGAGACGATTCGCTCCGGCTTGAGCCTGACCGCGGCAGCCGAGCGTTTGCACACGTCCCAGCCTGGCATTTCCCGGCAGATTCGGGATTTGGAGGCCGAGCTCGGCGTGCAGATCTTCGTGCGCCGCGGCAAGCGAGTCACGGCCTTGACCGAACCTGGGCAGGCCCTGGCCACCATCGTCGATCGCGCGCTGCAGGAGATCGACAACCTGCGCACGGTCGCATCGGAGTTTCACGATCAGGACTCCGGGGCCCTGACGATCGCAGCGACCCACACCCAGGCGCGCTATGCGCTGCCCGGGGTGGTGGCCGCGTTCAAGCGGCGCTATCCGCGAGTGCGTTTGAGCCTGGTCCAGGGCAGCCCGTCGCAGATCGCCGAGATGACCATGACCGGGGCGGTCGATGTCGGCATCGCGACCGAGGCGCTCGATCACTACCCGCGGTTGCTCGCCTTGCCCGGCTACACTTGGCATCACAGCATCATCGTTCCGGACGACCATCCACTCGCTACGCAGGCCAAGGTGACGCTGGAGGCGCTGGCGGGCTACGAGCTGATCACCTACGACCCGGCTTTTGCCGGGCGCACCCACATCGACGAGGCGTTCGCTGCGCGCCAACTGCGCCCCGAGGTCGTGCTGGCCGCGATCGACTCCGACGTCATCAAGACCTACGTGGAATTGGGGTTGGGCGTGGGCATCATTGCGGCCATGGCGTACGACCGGGCGCGCGATCGAGGCTTGACGATGCTCGATGCTTCGCACCTCTTTCGCTCCAATACGACGCGAATCGCGTTGTTGCGCGGACGCCGCTTGCGACAGTTCTGCTACGACTTCATCGAACTGTTCGCACCGCATCTGTCCAGACCAATGGTGGACAAGGCCATGACAGGCAGCAAAGAGACCTACGAGCTCTGACATCGCGAGGTCCTCGGAGCGGGAGGGCATGCACTTAGGATCCCGGATATGGGGCCGATAACGTGCAATGGACTGCCCAGGACGCCTGTTTTGCTAGCTTCAGAAGCATCCGCTGGACGACCCGTAGTGCCGCAAATGGCTGGCTTGATCGCGGCCGTGGTCGGCATATGCCTGAGTCTCGCAGCCTGGGTCGCGGTCAGCAACTCCGGTGAGAGTCGCACCGCAGCTCGCTTTCAGGAATTGGCCGCTACCCGGGCCGAACGCCTCGATTTCGAATTCAATCTTTATCGAGCCGACCTGATACTGCTTGCAAGCCACATCAAGGCCGTCGATTCGTTGGACGGCGACACGTTCAGTCGTTTGGCAAAGTCGCGCACGGAAGCCCTCCGCGGCCTGGAATCGTTGGCCTGGGTGGTGCCCGATGTGGCCGGGTCTCCCGTCGGAGCGCAAGGCGATCAGCGTCCCGCGGCCGATGGCGGTGCGCAGACGGCGACGAACGCGGGTAGCGGCTATGTCGTGCAGTATGTCATCCGCTTGCGTCCGGAAGACAAGGCGACCGACGCCAAGGCGTGGTCCGACGAGAACATCAACCGTCAGGCCTTCGAGCAGGCTCGGCAGAGCGCCCAGGCGGTCGTCACCCGGCCGCTGCTCACGGCGAACTTTCCCTATGAGCCGCCGTTGCACCGCGTGGTGGTTCCGGTGTATTCGGCGCAAAGGGCCGATCAAACGGACGCTGCCGCGTTGCGCGGCTTCCTGGTGGGCGACTACCGGGCGCAAGCGATCGTGAATGCGGTTTTGGACAAGGCGCAGCCGACGCTGGCAATGCGCATCACGGACCGCGGTGAACCGTTCGGGAGCAACCTGTTGGCCGTATACGAGCGGCCCACCGACACGGTGATCACGGATGCGACGGTGTATCGCACGAAAATCGCGCTCGACAACAGGATCTGGGACGTGGAGTTCGTTCCCACCGACGCCTTCATCCAGGAGAACAGGACTGAAGAGCCGCTGCTGACCTTGCTGCTGTCTCTTGCGCTGACGGCAGCGGCGGTCATCGCAGCGAACGTATCGGTACGCTGGCGATCGGGCATGCTGGCACTGGTTGCAACACGAACGGCGGAATTGGCTGCTTCCGAGGAGCGTCAGCGCGCCGTCGTCGCGAACATGGCCGATGCCCTTCTGGTGCTCGATGAAGATGGCAACATCGAATCGGTGAATGCAGCGACTCAGCGCCTGTTCGGTTGGGATGCGCGCGACCTTGTCGGGCGCCACCTGTCCATGCTGCTGGCGCAGGGTGGCGGCCAAGAGATTGCCGGCTTAGGGCTCGATGCCTCCCTCACCGTGATGCCGGGGGTTCAGCTGCACGGACTGCGTCGGGAGGGCAGCATGTTTCCCCTGGCCGTTACGCTGAGCGACGTCAAACAGCAAGGTGGCATGAGACGAGTGGCGCTCATGCGCGATGTGTCGCGCGAGCGCTTGGCCGAGCGGGCGATGAGCATCTTCATCGCGGGGACATCCAACGTGACCGGTCAGGACTTTCTCGACGCGGCGACCCGTTCGCTCGCGCAGGCGCTCGGCGTTCGCTACGCGTTCATCGCCGAAGCGCTCGAGGGCAGTGCCAGGCTGCGCATCGTATCGATGTGGTCGGGGCAGCATTTCGAGGCGGAGAGCACTTACGAACTGGACGGAGAACCGTGCGAAGAGGTCTTCGGGCAAACGTTGCGATGTCATGCCGATCGTCTGGCGGAGCGGTTCCCGGGCAGTACGTTGGCGCGCTCGCTGCAGGCCGAATGCTACGTCGGACATCCGCTGCGCAACGTCAATGGCAAGGCATTCGGAATCTTGGCGGTCCTGGACGTCAACCCGCTCACGGAGGCGGCGCTGGCCACTTCGCTGGTCTCCATGACCGCCGCGCGGGTCTCGGCGGAGATGGAGCGGATCGATAACGATCGAGCGCTGCTGCGCTCCCGAGAGCGGCTCGAGCTTGCAGTCGAGGGCTCGCAACTGGCACTCTGGGATCTGAACGTCAAGACGGGAGAAGTCTTTCTGTCCGAGCGCTGGGCTGCGATGCTTGGGGAGACTCCGGCCGCGACGCTCACCACGCTGGCTCGGCTGTTCGCACGCGTTCATCCGGAGGATCAGCGGGCGGTGGAGCGCGCCTACCAGAGTGCGGTGAACGGCGCGGTGCCCTTCTACGAGGTGACGCACCGTTCACTGCGCGACGACGGGGGCTTCGTGTGGGTGCGAAGCCATGGCAAGGTCTCGCAACGGGACAGCGCCGGAAACGCGCTCCGCTTGGTCGGCACGAACGCCGATGTGACCTGGGAGAAGACCGCGATCGAGGAGGTCGCCCGGCGCGAGCGCGAACTGCGCACGATCAGCGACAACGTCCCCGCGAACATCATCCGGCTCGATCGAACTCTGCGCTTCCTCTACGCGAACCGGCGTTTTACCCGCATCGTCGAGATGTCAGCGGAGACGTTGCAGGGCAAGCACTTGGCCGATGCCCTCGGCGCAGACGATTTCCGTGCAATCGAACACCACTTCAAGCGTGCGCTCGATGGCGAAATGGTGAGCTACGATCGGCAGCGCCTAGTCGACGGCGAAATGCGTTGGCTCGAGGTGACGGTCATTCCGGATACCAATGCCGAGGGCAATGTGCAAGGCTGCTTCGCGATTGCCTTGGACGTCACGGAGCGCAAGGAGATCGAACTCAGAACGCTCGAAGCACGCGAGAGCGCCGAAGCGGCGGCGCGTGCGAAGAGCGAGTTTCTCGCGACGATGAGCCATGAGATCCGCACGCCGATGAACGGCGTGATCGGGTTGGCCGGCCTGCTGCTCGATACGGATCTCAGTCCGGAGCAGCAAACTTACGCCGAGACGCTGCACGGATCGGCCATTTCTTTGCTCGACATATTGAACGACATCCTGGACATGTCCAAGATCGAGGCCGGCAAACTCAAGATCGAGCCGATTGCCTTCGATCTTGTGGCGACGGTGGAAGATGTCGCGGCGCTATGGGCGCCGAAGGCGGCCGACAAGGGCCTCGAATTGGCAGTCGAGATCGACCCGCAATGCCCGCGACGTGTGATGGGCGATCCGGGACGTATCAAGCAGGTGCTGAGCAACCTGATCGGTAACGCCATTAAGTTCACGGACTCCGGCCACGTATTCGCGCGCGTGAGCAGGGAAGGTGCCGAAGGGTCGCCGCGCGTGCTCTTCGAAGTCTCCGATACCGGCGTCGGGATCGAGCCCGAGCTGCACAGGAAGCTCTTTCAGCCATTCTCGCAAGCAGACGCCTCGACGACGCGCCGCTTCGGCGGGACGGGGCTAGGGCTGGCCATCTGTCGCCGATTGGCTGCCCTCATGGGTGGAGAGATCGGAGTCGAAAGCGAACTCGGACGCGGCGCTCGCTTCCGGTTCACCGCACACTTGCCTGCCGATGGCGAACTGCCTCGGCCGAGCATGGACTCTTTTCGCGACACGCGGATCCTGCTCGTGGATCGTCATGCATTCAGCCGCGAAGTGCTGGCTCGTCGACTGACTGCGATGGGGATCGAAGTCGAAGCGGTGAGCGATGCGGTGGCGGGCCAGCGATGGTTGGATGAATCGGGCTTCAAGGGGACGCTCGACCTCGTGCTGATCGATCAGGATGGCCTGGAATCGGGCGCCCTCGCTGCTGCGCGCAAGTTGCTTTCCGACTCGCGCCTGTCCGCGGTGCCCAAAGTGCTGCTCAGTGCCGGTACGAGCAAGTCGGACAACGCATCGAGCGAGACGGCGGGCTTTGCGGGTTCACTGCTCAAGCCCATTCGGACCGACGCGCTGCAAACACTCATCGAGGATCTTCTATCGGCACGGCCTCGGTCGCTGCCCTTGGTTCGTCCGCGCTCGCGTGTCGCGGGCGAGCGCTTGAGGGGGCGCGTGTTGCTGGTCGAGGACAACGAAGTCAACCGTCGGGTCGCCGTCGCGCTGCTGGGCAAGATCGGCGTCGATGCGGTGTCAGTGGTCAACGGACGCGAAGCCGTGGAGCAGGTGAAAAGCAGCGCGTACGATCTGGTGTTGATGGACATGCACATGCCGGAGATGGATGGTCTTGCGGCCACCCGCGCAATCAGGGAACTGGAGCGACCCGGCATGCCCCGGGTGCCGATCATCGCCATGACGGCCAACGTGATGGCCGAGGCGCGTGCGGCCTGCTTCGATGCAGGCATGGACGACTTTCTTCCCAAGCCCTTCATTCGGTCGCAGCTCATCGAGGGACTCAAGCGGTGGTTGCCCTCCAACCCCGATCCGGAGCCTGCCTTGGTGGTGCCGCTGCGGTCGCACCCGGTTGCCGCGAAGCACCTGGATCATGAGCGGCTCGCGTGCTTGCAAGCGGCGATGGGGGACGACTTCGCTGAGCTGATCGCCGTATTTCTCGAGTCGGCCTCTCAGTTGATCGTCACCATGCGCAGCGCGCTCCATGCCCAAGACGTCGAGGCTTTCACGCGCCATGCACACACGCTCAAGTCGAGTGCGGCCAATGCGGGCGCGATGGAGATGTCCCGCCTCGCAAGGCGTCTCGAAGCGGACGGACGCGCGGGACTGCTGGGCGAGTCCGAGCGCCGTATCGACGCCATCAGCAATGAACTCGAGCAAGTCAGACCTCTGCTGCTGCAGGCGGTCCGTGAGATACGACAGGGGACTATGAATGTGGCAAGCTGAACTCTTCTCCTTTCCCCCAGGCGAACAGCCGGCGCCGAGCATGGCGCCGATCTCGCCGCTGCGGCGCACGGCCTTGGTGGTCGACGACGATGAGACCGCGCGCTTCATGTTGAAGTCCCTGCTCTCGCGTATGGGCTACGCAGTGAGCGTGGCGGCGAACGGTCAGGAAGCTCTCTATCATTTCGAGGCTGTGCCGGCTGACATCGTGTTCATGGACATGTACATGCCGCAGATGGATGGCTTGGAGGCGGCGCAGCGCATCAAGGCGTTGTCGGCGAAAGAGTTCGTGCCGATCATCTTCGTCAGCGGCGCCGCGGAGACGCAGGATCTTGTGCGCGCCATCGACGCCGGCGGTGACGAGTTCCTGGCCAAGCCGTACGACGAAAAGGTGCTCAAGGCCAAGATTCGCGCCTTGGAGCGAATCCGTGCACTGCACCGAAATTCGGCACGACTGCACGCACGGGCTCGAGCCGACTGGGAGGTCGCGCAGTCCTTGCTTGGCGAAGTGATCATGGGAGGCAATCCCAGCACGTCGGCGATCCAGGCCGACCTGACGCCCACGGATACGTTCAGTGCCGATGTCTTTCTCGCAGCCTACTGTCCCTCGGGCAATCTGAACCTGCTTTTCGGCGACTTCACCGGACACGGACTGGCGGCGGCGCTGGCGGCGCTTCCCACGGCGGAGATCTTCCGATCCATGACTGCGAAAGGCTTCGCGCCGCAGCAGATCATCTTGGAGATCAACCGCAAGTTGAAGTCACAGCTGCCGACAGGACGATTCTTCGCGGCTACCTTCGTGCAGATCGGTCGAGCACTGGATCGTATCTGGGTGGCGAATTGCGGCATGCCGGACGTCCTGCTGTTCGGCGCCGATACGGTTCGCGAGCGAATCAGGTCGGGATCTCTGCCGTTGGGAGTGCAAAGCGAACTCGACGTGAGCGGGTGCATGCGGGTGATCTCGACCTCGCCGGGTGATCGTTTGCTGCTGAGCAGCGACGGCGTGCACGAGGCGACGAACGCGCTCGGCGAGCAGTTCGGCGTAGCCCGCCTCGAAAGCGCGGCGCAGGCCGCGGGCCTCGGATTCTCGATGCATGGGGTGAAGAATGCCCTGGACGTCTTTCGTGGCGACGAGCCGATCTCGGACGATTCGAGCTTGGTCGAAGTGCAGCTTGTTCCCGAATTGTTCGTGGGACGAGCGGCGGCGTACGACGCCCGGGAGTCGACCGTTGTCCACGATACCAATGGACAGTGGCGGCTCGCCTTCGACCTGCATGCCGATGCATTGCGCGTGACGGATCCCGTGCCCATGCTGTTGTCTCAACTGCAGCAGGTGCCGGGCCTCGATCAGCATCGCTGCGTCCTCTACACGGTGCTGTCGGAGCTCTACTCGAATGCACTCGAGCACGGGGTGCTTGGCTTGAGCTCGCGGCTCAAGGATGAGCCCGAGGGTTTCGAGCATTACCTCGAGGCGCGGGAGCGCGAACTGGCGACTCTGGACAAGGGCTGGGTATCGATCAAGACCGTTTGTGCCCGTTGGCCCGCGGGCGGTCGACTGACGATCGAGATCGAAGACAGCGGCGATGGGTTCGACTGGCGGTCACAACCGGTGGAGGTTTCCGAAGCGGCCCATGGCAGAGGTTTGCACCTGGTGCGCGGGCTATGTGAATCGCTGACCTTCGAAGGTCGGGGAAACAAGGCCTGCGCGGTCTACGCATGGGGTGATTTGGGGCAGGCTCCGGGGGGCTCGCGGGACGGTGACACCGGGCAGCCTAGCGGCGCGTCGCCGTGTCAGCATCGGTGAGTATTTTGCCCGATTGCCCGTCTTCGCCAGGTGGGCGCATCTGCTGTTCTGCAAGTTCGCCGAGTTCGTCAGCAAGGCGAAACTTGCGTGTGACCTCGTGGGCGCGCGTAACGATCTGACGATCCGTGAGCCCTGTTTTCAGGGCCGATGCAAACAGCAGCTTGTTGCCCGAACCCAATACGTCGACGATGCGGATCTCCTGGAAGACATCGCGGTAGGTCATCACCATGGCGTCGTAGAGACGGTTGGCATCACGACCCCAGAGGTTGCCTACCACGATGCCGCGCGGCGTGAGGATGTTCTTTACCGCCGTCAGAAACTCTCGGGTCGTCAGGTGCGCAGGGACGCTGTCGGTGCCAAAGCCGTCCAGGAACACCAGATCGTAGCGCTCCTTGCTCTGCTCGACGAATTGACGTCCATCGGCCACATGGGCCTTCATCAGTTCGTCTTCACGGAAGCCGAAATGGCTCTTGGCGACTTCGACGACCACCGGATCGATGTCGACGGCGTCGATCTTCATATCCGGGTAGCTCTTGCGCAAGAACGAGGGAATGGTGCCGCCTCCGAGGCCGATGACCAGCGCCGACCTCGGGCGATCGACGAACGCGAAAGCGAGGGGAATCACTCGCGCATAGGGCAGTTCGAGGTGTTCGGGATGGCCCAGCTTGACCACGCTCTGGCGGGCGCCATAGCGCTCGAAGCGCAGTATGCGCATGCCGTCCTGGTTCTCGCTGACGTAGACCGTGCTGTACGGTGAGGGCTTCTCGAAGATGACGCGTTCGGCAGCGCCAGCCTGGCAGGCCAGGGCGAGCAGGCACAAGACCATCAGTGAGGTCAGCCAGGTTCGGCTGGGCAGGGAGGGCATCGGCGGATTCCTCATCGTCGCAATGAATGAAAGCAGCCCCAAGGGGCGTGGTGGATTTCGGAGTGACCGCAGGGTGGATGCGGATTCGCCACGGTTACGTCAATCAGTCGTGGAACGGGCCGAAGGACGGCCGGTCAGCCAGCCGGGGCGAGAACGTGTATGACGCGGCCGGCGATCAGATCCTTCACCTTCGCTGCATAAGCGGCCATATGAGGCGCTGCGGCGTGCGCCTTGAGGGCTTCGGCATCCCGCCACTTCTCGATGACAAGGAAGGTATCCGGTCCAAACTTGGTCTGGAAACTGCCGAGACCTTCCGCATCGACGGCCGGGCCATATTCGATGCAGCCGTCTTCAGCGCGAACCGCGGGAATATTTGCGCGAACCGCTTCCAGCATGGCTTCCCGCTGCCCGGGTTTGGCGGTGATGATGGCTAGGACGTGAATCATGGCATCTCCCTGAAGTCGGCCGTTTGCGGACCTGTGACACGCAGAATCGGGCGCGTGGGCTCCGGATCAATGCGGCCGCTACCACGAACCAAATGGAGCCGCCGACGCACGAGTTTAGCGAAGTCCGTGAACTATGTCCGCTCACGCTGCCGGAAATCCTAAAGGGTGTCGAAGGACTGCCGTCATGACGTGCTCGGGACCAGAGTCGGTTGCAGGCGATTTGCCAAATCGCGCCGGCTCGATCATGACAGCCAGAAGTGAGAGGACGCGGGTGGTGGACAGGTTATCGACGAACATCGTGATGGCAGCTCGAGTGCAGCGAGGCTCGGTGCTGTTCGCGGATCGCCGCGCGCCTTCTCAGAGTCCAACATCGAACCGTTGATATGCCACCCCAGCATTCAGATATCTTCGCCAGCGCATCCGTTCATGAGCCATCGGTGTCGAATCCGTTCGGCCCGATTCTGGAGAAAAGCCGCAATCTGATGTGCGAGCGCCTCGAGGATGCGATCGCCGACATGCTCGATGGCGCCAAGGATGTGCTGACCAGCTTGATCGTGGAGACCGTGAACCGGGACGAGCGTTGCCTCTACGAGGAAGCGCGCGAAGTCGCGACGAAGCAGCGGGAAACCTTGGAAGAGCACTTCAGAAAGCACTATGTCGCCGACTTCCAGCGGCGCAGCGAGCAAGCCATGCGGATCGGCCAGCCGCGCAAGGGCGCGGATTATTCCTTGCAGGAGCTGGAGCTCGTGGCCGAGGAAGATCTGGAGGAGACGCTGCGTTTCAATGATATGGCCGGCAAGCTGCGCGCCTATTGCGACGACGAGCTGACGGCGCTCGATCAGCGGGTAGGCGTGCTGCTCGGCGATGCGAACCTGCAGACGAAGGACAATCCGTTCAGTCCGCACGCCATTTGCGATGCGTTCAAGCTCGCATGTCGTCATCTCGACGCCGACCTCAAGGTGCGCAAGGTCTTGCTCAAGCTGTTCGACGATCACGTGCTCGATGACATTCGGTCCGTCTACAAGGCGGTGAACGCGTTGCTGGTGCGAAACTCCATCCTGCCGCAGATTCGCTACAGCATTGCGCGCGCACCCGAGGGCGGCGAAGCCACGCCGCATGCGGTCGCGCCGGGGCATGCGGTCGGCCAGATGCCCTTCGGTTCGCCCACTGCCCAAATCGCCGCCGGCGCTGCTCAAGACCTGTTCTCGGTCTTGCAGCATTTGGTGGCTAGCAATGTGGTGAACGTCAGTCAGGCAAGGACGGGAGCGAGCACTTCCGGTGCCTCGGGCGGGGGTGGCGGCATTGTGGGTCAGGGGACGGCGCTCGGATCCGGGGGGCAGGTTCTCGACGTTTCGATTCCCCTACTGCCGGGGACTTGCGATGCACAGGACGGCGATATCGCGGTCGGCGGCGAGGCGCCCAGTCCGGTCGGGCCGAGCGTTCTGCAGGGCGCGGAGTTGTTGAGCGCATTGACGCGAATTCAACGCGGTGACTTGGCCGGCATCGAAGGCGGAAGCTTCGCGACGGTTTCCCCGCAGGCGCAGGCCGATGGGGCCGCGGGGGTGCTGGTGTCGGCCAATGTCTTGCGCGACCTGAAGGCGAGCAGCGTCGGGACGGGCATGGGGCAGATGGACGCCATGACACTGGACATCGTGGCGATGCTGTTCGATGTGCTGTTCGATGACCCCAAGGTGCCTACCGGCGTGAAGGGGTTGATCGGCCGGCTGCAGATTCCCGTGCTCAAGGTGGCGATCGCAGACAAATCCTTCTTCTCGACCAAAGCGCACCCGGCCAGACAGTTCCTGGATGCCGTAGGCGACATCGCGCTTCGTCTCCCCGCCGACTTCGGTGACGCGAACCCGCTCTTCTCGAAAATGGAGGCGATCATCCAGGAACTGGTGGACGGCTTCCACGACAGTCAGGAGATCTTCACCACGGTGCGCCAGCATCTGATCGACCTCATGGCCGAGGAAGATAAGCGCATCGAGGCGCTGACCGAGGTGGAAACGAAACGCGTCGAGCAGCTAGAGAGCTTGAGCTTTTCTCGCAGCGTCGCGCAGATGGAGATTCAAGCCAGAGTCCAGGCCCGGGATGTGCCTGCTCCCGTGAACGAGTTCCTCGGGCAGCAATGGATCAAGCTGCTGCTTCTGCTGCATGTACAGGAGGGCATCGAGAGCGAGCCATGGAAGGATGCGCTCGATACCGTCGACGAACTGCTCTGGAGCATCGAGCCCAAGCTCAACCTCGAAGAGCGCCGCAAGCTTGCCGCCACGGTGCCCAAGCTGGTCAAGCGTCTGACTGCCGGACTCAAGCAGGCAGGCATCGACGACGATGTGCGCGTTCAGTTTTTCTCCGAGCTGATGAACTACCACACCCAGGCGATTTCGGCGGCGGCACCGAACGGGCTGCAGACCAGCGCGGTATCCGTCTCGAATGAGCGCGCGGTCGCCAGTGCGAGTGCGGTACCGACCGGCCAGGCCGCGGTTGGCGACGTCGGTGCAGCCAACGCGCCGACGCTCGATTTCACCGCTCCGCTCACCGTCCAGAATCCGTTTGGTGGCGGTGAGGTCAAGGTGGACAGCCTGGATCTCGATTTCACGTCCGAAGCTGCTGTCGGTGCGCGCGCCAGGCGAGAGGCGAGCGTCCGGCGGGCGCTGGAGAATCTCGAAATGGGCCAGTGGGTGGAATTCCGAGACCCCGATGACGAGTCCATCCGTCGTGCCGGACGGCTGATTTTCGTCAGTCCCCGCAAGACGCGCTATTTGTTCGCCACCGATCGCGCGGGCAAGGAGATCATCCAGTGCTCGCGTGCCGAGATCACGCGTCGGCTGCGGGTGGGCGAAGCCGTCAAGCTGGACGATCCGCCGGAAGAGCCGCTGTTCGATCGCATCATGAGCGGACTGCTGAGCAAGCTGCGTCTGCCCACCCGCGCGATGTTGGTGAGCCAGTAAATCTGGTGGCGCACCTTCGAGGGCATCTGCGGCGACGCCTCATGTTGCCGTCGGCACGCGGCTCGCCTGGAAGTCGATCCGAGGCCAACCGATCGCCTGAACGCGAGCCGGCGCAGGAATCTACTGCGCTTTGATCCCGGCCTCCTTGATGACGCCGGCCCACATCGCGGTTTCGGCCTTCATGCGGGCAGCCATCTGAGCGCCGTTGCCTGTCTCGATCTCCAGGCCCTGGCTTGCCATGGCTTTCTGCACGTCGGCGTGCTCGAGGGCTTTGAGAGCTTCATTGTGAATGCGATCGACGACATATGACGGCGTGCGCGCGGGAACGAGCAAGCCGTACCATGTGCTGACATCGAATCCTGGGTAGCCCGACTCGGCAATCGTGGGCAGCTCGGGTGCCGTCTTCGATCGCTTCGCGCCGGTCGTTGCCAATGCGCGCAGCCTGCCGCTCTTGATGTGAGGCAGCGACGAGGCAACGCTCGCGAACAGCAGTTGCGTCTCGCCGGCGAGCACGGATGCAGCGGCCGGTCCACCGCCCTTGTAGGGAACGTGCGTCATCTGGATGCCGGCGCGCTTCTTGAACAGTTCAGCGGCGAGATGCAAGGGGGTGCCGGTGCCGCCCGAGGCATAGTTGAGCGCTCCCGACTTCTGCTTGGCGACGTTGACGAGTTCGGCTACGGTCTTCGCGGCGACGCTGGGGTGGACGACCAGGATGTACTGCGCGCCGGCCAGCATGACGACGGACTGAAGATCCTTTTCGATGCTGAATGGCAGCTTGTAGAGCGTCGGATTGACGGTGATGACGGTGCTCAGGGCGATGAAGACGGTGTGGCCATCAGGTTCGGCCCGGGCCACGGTTTCGGACGCCAGGTTGCCGCCTGCGCCGCCACGATTGTCGACCACCCAGGTTTGGCCCATCGACTCGCTGAGCTTGCTCGAGATGATGCGGGCCAGGGTGTCCGAGCCTCCGCCCGCCGCGAAGGGCACGAGCAGACGGATGGGTCGGGTGGGATATGGGGAATCCGCCGCATCGCTTTGGGTCGCGCCGACGAGAACGAGGGCGCCGCAGGCCATCGCGAGCAGATGTGAGGGTATGCGCATGACGATTTCCTCCATGGTGGGGCCGTGTGCGGGAAGGCACTCGACCGTGCGTCGTGTTCCGAGGCGGCGGCGAGTTCCGGAGTTTCGCAAAGAGGACATCAATAGCCCAGCGCGCGGTCGACGATCGCGGTCAGGGGTTGTCCGGCGAGAAAGCGCCTCGCATTCTCGACGAAGATCTCGGCCACCGCCAGATTGCGCTCGGGATGGCCGCCTCCGATATGAGGCAGCACAAGAATCCCCGGGGTCGTCCAGAAGGGGTGCGTACCGGGCAGCGGTTCCTGGCGAAACACGTCCAGTATCGCGCCGGCGATGGTCCCGGACTTGACGGCGGCAATGAGATCGTCATCGACGATGAGCGCGCCGCGACCGAAATTGATGAGCCACGCGCTCGGCTTCATCATGGCGAGCCGCTGGGCGTTCATGAGGTTCTGCGTCTCCCGCGTGGAGGGAATCAGGAGAACGACGAAATCCGATGCGCGCAGCACCTCGTCGGTGGCGTCCGGGCCGTACACGTGATCGACGTGCGGCAGCGGCTCGGGATTGCGCTTGGTGCCGATGACGCGCATCTCCAGCGCGTGCGCCTTGCAGGCGACTTCCTGGCCGATGGCGCCCAGGCCCAGAATGCCGAGCGTCTTGCCCGCGAGCGGTATCGACATGCGCTTGTTCCAGCGGCTTTCGCGCTGATCCAAGGCGATGGCCGCGTACGGTTTGGTGATATGGAACAACGCGCCCAGAATGTTTTCCGGCATGGGAATTCGGTGCGAGCCGCGTGCGCAGCAGAGCGTCACTTCCGGGCGAAGGCCGGGGCTCGCCAACCAGGGATCCACTCCTGCATTCATGGCCTGGATCCAGCGCAGGCGCGGCATGCGTTGGAGCAGATCGCCAGGCCGATACCCTAGCAGCACCTCACCGCGTGCAGCGATATCGTCCGGGACGGTTTCCTCGAGGTTCCTGCCGTGGATCTCGAAATCATCGGCAAGGCCGGCCTTCTGCAATTGCTGCTCGTAGACCTTCCAGTCCTTCATCCAGATGACGCATACGGGCTTGCTCATGATCTGCCTCGGAAAAGAATGAGAGTGCGAAGCTGCGATCCTAGCAAAGTACGGCTGGGGGACTCGCTGCGTGTGCGCTCGATGATGCCGTGGGGTGCGGGCGAGCCGTCGAGTACAGCGGCATGCCATGCCTTGGGGATCGCGTCTTCCCGATACGGCGCCCGCTGCACCGAGGGAACCGCGAGAACGACCCTCGGAGGCTTGTCTCAGGGAAGGCCAAGCCGATACGCCTGGGCTGCGGTGCGATAGAAGAGGGCGTGCTTCTCGTGCTGCGTGTAGCGCATTGCGAAGCGCTTGAACACGTTCCAGATGACCGGATAGCTCACCGAATCGCGGTCGGGCGGAAAGTTGCTTTCGAACATGCAGCGGTTCGGGCCGAACGCGTCGATGCAATGAGCGAAGTATGGCCCCCATGCCGCGGCCAACGCCTCCGACGAAGCTGGCTTTGCCAATTGATCGAAGCCGAGGGCCAGGTAGGACATGCCTAGTCCGCCGAGCTTGACGACGACGTTCGGGCACTTGGCCAGTTCGCTCATCGAAGCGCGCCACTGCGCGATCGTCTCGTCTTTGCGCGAGGCGTAGGTCCGGGTGTGGGCCAACAAGCCACCGATGTGGTTGAGCACGATGGTGGTTTCGGGGAAGGTACGAGCGAGATCTGCCAGCTCGGGGATCTGCGTGTGGTAGATCATCGCATCGAAGCTCAGCTTGCGAGGCGCGAGCTGGGCGAAACCGGCCCGAAAATCGGCATCCTGCATGAGCCCGGGCGGCACGATATACCGTCCGGTGTTGAGATCCTCGTCGGCATCCCATTTGGTGGTGAGCCGTATGCCTCGAAACCGGGAACTGGCCGCGATCTGCGCGTCGAGGATCTGCGCCACCTCGGCGCCGACGGTGAGATCGGCGGTGCCAACGATGCCTGCAGCCACGAGTGTGTTGCCGTAATGGCCGCTTGCCGCCATCGCCGCGATGCCGTTGGCGAATTCCACTTCCCCGATCGGTGCCATCAACGCGGGCGCCGCCTTGCGGTAGAACTGTCCGCATTCGACGAACACGGAGGCTTCGATGTTGTGTCCCGACCGGGCATCGGCCAGAAAATCGTCGATGAAGTAGCGATCGTCGGGGCGTGCCCACAGATGGTGGTGCGCGTCGACGATCGGCATCTGCGGGTCGATGATGTCCTCAACATGCAGGGCGCGCCATTGGCTGCGGCGTTCGCGCTCCTCTGCGCCGCCGTGGGCGAAACGGCTGGTGGGCTTCATCTGGTCCGGTTTGCGCGTGAGCAGTTTCGTCGGCATGGGCAGGTTCGATCCGAGTCGGGAGGGGAGCGGGCGTACGAGGCGAGCGGAGGAAGCAGTCTGACCCCGACACATCAACGTCGACACATGGCGCAAGGCAACCGCGGCTCGCCCTCGCGACGAGCGCAAGGGGGGCGCAGTTACCCGGTCCGGCTGCAGTCGTCAGCGCTTGGGGTTCTTCGGTTTGTGCGGATTGGGCGGGCCCATGCCCAGACGCGGCATGTCGATGGCCGGGCAGCGATCCATCACCACTTTCAAGCCCGCATCCTCGGCGCGCTTGGCCGCCGCCTCGTCGATGACATCCAACTGCAGCCAGACCGACTTTGCGCCGATGGCGATGGCTTCGTCGCAAACCGCGCCCGCGTCCTCGGATTTGCGGAAGATGTCGACCATGTCCACCGGCTCGGGAATGTCCTTGATCGAGGCGTAGACCTTCTGTCCGAGGATTTCGGTTTCGTTCGGATTGACCGGAATCACCTTGTAGCCGCGATCGAGCATGTACGCCATGACGGCGTGGCTGGGTCGATTGGGATTGGTGCTCGCGCCGACCAGGGCGATCGTCTTGGTGCTGCCGAGCAGTTCGCGCAGCCCTTCTTCTGAATTGATTGGCATGTTCGTCCCTCGCTCTTTCGTATCGGTGTGTGTGCCGTGACGTCGTGCTGCTGCCGGTCAATGTAGCAGAAAAATCGGCGTGGGGACGAGAGGGAGTCTTCGAGCGGTCGAGCCGACAGGGCTGGCGCGAAGGCGGCCAGCCCTCATCGAGCAGCCTGTACCCCACGGCAAAGTCACGCCGGTGCGCGGGCAGCAGCGCGCCCGCGCCCGTGGATCAATGCAGGTTAGGCTTCTTGAGATAGTCGCTGCGATCGCCCGACTTGACGGTAATCCGCAGCACGTCGCCGTCGCGGGCGAGTGCGAGCGGCACGTCGACGCCAGCGGAGCCCAATCGCCAGACGGCACGAAAGAATTCGGGCAAGGTATTCATGCGATAGTTGCCCACGCCGAGCACCATGTCGCCGACCTGGACCCCGGCGCGTTCAGCCGGACCGCCGGGCGTCACCCGCCCGACCACCAGCTTGCCCTCCGGATCCTGCGTCGACATGCCTAGCCATGGACGCGGCGGATACGGGCTGCGGCCCGTCTGGAGCATGGCGTCGAGGATGGGCGCGAGGAGATCGATCGGCACGAACATGTTCGCCTGCGTGACTTCGCGTTTCACCTGCTCCTGCACCAGTAGCGAGCCAATGCCGATGAGGGCGCCCTGCGCATCGAGCAGTGCGGCGCCGCCCCATTGCGGATGAGCCGGGGCGGTGAAGAGCGCTTCGTCGAGCAGGTATTCCCAGGGACCGGCGAACTCGCGCTTGGAGACGATGCGCGTCTTCAGCGAATGAGCCCGTCCGCCATGACCGATCACGAAGGCCGCATCGCCGACATTGACGTCGGCCGCGAGCCCGCGGCGCAGATGCGTGGCGTCGAGTCGACCGAGGGGTTGCACCAGTCCGAAACCCGTGGCCTGGTCGTACGCGACGCGATAGCCTGGCACGACGGTACCGCGATTGCTCGTGAGCCAGATCTGCTCGGCCTCGTTGACGAGGTAGCCGATCGTGAGCACGAGACCGTCTTCGCGGATCGCGACGCCATAGCCCGAACGCTCCGTGCCGAGCGATGCTGCGGTGAACCCGTCGGGGGGTACCTCTGCACGAACCATAACCACGGCGTCGAATGCGTGGGCAAGATCGAACTGTGCCTCGTCCGCAGTGGGTTGCAAGGCCTCGGGGAAGGCCCATTCCTGTGATTTCGCCATGGCCGGATTGTGACACGAAGCGGGATGTCAGTCAGTCCGGTCGTGCGTTCACGCGCGTGGTGCGTTGCGGTATGGATCCGCCGGGCGTTTGGCGAGGCGGGAAAGTTCGACGGGTTCGGCAGGGTGTTTCTTGCCTCCGTCGGCGTGTCGGGTGCAAGTTTGAATTGAATACCGTCGACGAGACGTTTACGATCGGCCAGACCGATCTCTAATCAACGAGGCGGCCACCACGCTAGGCTTGCAGAGCGTGACAGGCGCCCAACGACTTCCAGCGACTCAGACAGCAGGAGAGGCACAGGCTTATGAATCCCAGGCGTTCCTGGATGATCGTGCCCGCGCACGATGCCGACGCGATCGCGCGTCATGGCGCATTCGAGCCCGATGTTATGGTGCTCGACCTCGAATACACGACGGCGCCCAAGCACAAGGAAACGGCGCGTGCCGGCTTGTCGGCATTGGTGAAGCAACTCGGCGACGCCCAACGCGAGGTGTTCGTGCGCATCGACCGCGAGACGCGCTGGGCCGACGTCAAGGCCGCCGTCGCGCGCGGCATTCGCGGCATCGTGTACCCGGGTCCGGAGAGCGCAGAGGAAGTTGCCGAGCTCGGCGCATTGATCGGCGCGTGCGAGAAAGAGGCCGGCGTCGAACCCGGGCGCACGGAACTCGCTCTGATGCTGGAGTCGGCCAAGGGTTTCTGGAATGCAGCCGCCATTGCGCAAGCCAGCCCGCGAGTGACGACGCTCGGCGTAGGGCGAGTCGATCTCACCATGCAGCTCGGCCCCTTGCCGCAGGACGAGTTCCGGCTGCACCGCTTCCTCATGACTCGGACGGTCGTCGCCGCGCGCATGCTCGGCAAGCAGCCGCTGGGTGCCCATTGGCGTCCGGGATCGCGGGGCGGTGTCGCCAGCATCGACGCTACTGCGCGGGCAGCCAGAGAAGGGCGCCTCATGGGCTTCACCGGCTGCATTTGCGCGACGGCGGAACAAGTCGCGCCCGTCAACACCGGCTTTGCGTTGGGATAGCTTCGATGACAACCGAAATCGATCTTTCGAGTCCGTACGTCGGCGAGAAGCCGATGCCCAAGTACATCCGTCGATCCTTGCTTGCGATGTCGATCGACGATCCGCAGCTCGGGCCCAAGGCAGCCGCCTCATGGTCGGACGCCATCGTGCTGGACGTTACCCGCAAACCCGGCGTCGATTGGCAGCAGGATCTGCGTGCCCGAATGCCTGCAGCCATCCATGCCGCGAGCAGCGGCGGGGCGGAAGTATTCGTCCGCGTCGCGAGCGGCAGCGCCCGCGCCGAACTCGATGCGCTGGTGTTCGAGGGGCTGGCCGGTGTCGTGCTCAGGGGCGTGGCCGACGCCGCTGAGATCGTCGCCGTCGCAGATTGCCTGGGCAAGCTGGAGGCAAGCCGAGGCATCGCGGCAGGCACGCTGGAGATCGACGTGGAAGTCGACAATGCCGCGGCCGTCTGGAACAGTCTCGCGATCGCGCGCGCGAGCGAGCGCTTCGGCACCTTCATCGTCAACGAGTCGGCGTTGTGCGCCGACCTGGGCATGCAGGCCACGCCCGAACTCGACTTCGATCCGCTGGAGTACATCAAGTCCCAGCTCATCACCGTAGCCTTGTCGGTGGGCGGTCAGGCGATCGGCATGAGCTATCCCCTGGGGCTGACACGAGAAGACACCGACGAGCAGACCATGAAGCGCGCCGTGCGCCGGGCTCGCGACACCGGGTTCAAGGGCGCGCTGTGTCCCTCGCCCGGCTGGGTTGCGGCCTGCAACGAGGGTTTTCGTCCGACACCCGAGGAAGCGGCTTTCTACGTGAAGGTGATCGAGGTCTTCGCCGAAGGTATCAAGCGCGGAATGGCCTCGGTGCCCATGGATGGCAAGATGATCGATGTGCCGGTCGATGTGCGGGCCAAGCTCTACCTGAAATGGGCCAATCGGGCGCAGGCTCGCGACGACGAGAAGCAGCGCGCCCACGAGCGCACCGCGCTTTGAGAGAGCGTTCACCGCTGCCGGTGGCGATCAACGACAGATCTGGATGGAATAGACGATGAACAATAGAGTCGCTCGTTGCGTGATGTTCGTTACGCCGACCAATCCGCGCTTCATCGACAAGGCATGGACGCGCGGTGGCGACGTCTACATCCTCGATATGGAGGATTCGATCGCGCCGGCCGAGAAGGAGCGTTGTCGCACGCTGATCAAGGAATCGATCGCCAAGGCGAACAAAGGCGGTGCCTCGATCTTCGTGCGCATCAACAAGCCCTTCGTCGATGCCGATCTGCCTTACGCGGTCTGGCCGGGCGTAGATCGCATCATGCTGCCCAAGACCGAAACGGCCGCGGAAGTGCGCCACGCCGACGCGATCATCACGCGACTGGAAAAAGAGCGGGGCATTCCACCCGGCACCATCGAACTTTCTCCGATGATCGAGTCGACTCTGGGCGCGGTGAACATCCACGAGATCCTGACGGCGACTTCGCGCAAGATCTACTCGATGGGCGGCGCCGGCGGCTACGACATGGCGGTGAGTCTGGGCATCGAGATGTTCGCCGACTTCGATCAGTATGCGTTCCCTGTCGCTTATCTCGCGTTGGCGGCGATGACCGAAGACATCGAGGCGGTCGGCGCGGTCTTCGTCCCCAACACCTCGGGGCGGGTCGATCAGGGCGACCAGGCGGCCAAGCAGGCGGCTGCGTTGCATGCGTGCGGCATCCACCAGGCCGGCGCCCTGCATCCCAATTTCATTCAGCCCTTGGTGACGGGGTTGACCCCTTCCACGGAAGAGGTCTCGTGGGCCAACAGAGTGCTCGAAGCCTACGAGCTGCTCGTCGAGGTCGGGGAGTCGGTCGGGCAGCTCGATGGCAAAGTCATCGACAAGTACGAATACGCCTTGGCCAAGCGCACGCTGGCATGGGCGTCGGAGTGCGCTCAGAAAGACGCCTACAAATCGAGAGCGATGGCGCGTGCCAGAGCATCGGATAAGGCCGCGACGGCTTAGGGATGCTGCCGGGCAGTCTCGTCACCGCGTCGACGGGGCTTTCTTGAAGACGATGTCGCCGTAGTAGGCGGTCGCGGATTCACCTGTGTTGTCGGTGTCGGTCATGATGGCCACGCCCGAGATCTTCAGCGGCTCGGTGCCGAACGCCTGCATGAAATCCTGGTAGATGTTGCGCTCCTCGACGATCCATTTCCCCACTTCGCCGGGACCGCTTTGCACGACCACCATCATGGTCCAGTCGGTGTAAGGATTGGGAACGATGCTGCCCTTGGGCGCCTTGCTCTCCCAGATGTAGTTGAGCGCCCGAAACGGGATATCCGGCCCGAAGAGGGCCTTGGCGGCGCGATACTTGGCTGCTTGCGCAAAGCTCGCCCGCTGCGGATCGTATTCAAATGTGATGTACAGGCGAGCCGCGTAGTCGTCGCCCGACTTCTTGGCAACATCGCCTTGTCGCAAGACGTTGTCGACCTTCCAGCGCCACTGGACGATCGGATACGTCTTCGGGTCGATCTGTATCCTTCGGATGAGCCCGCTGGCGCCGGCCTGGGAAGTTGCTTTCACGACCACCGCCGCGCCATCCTGCACGAGCTCGTATCGGGTGTGCTTCGGACGATCAGGAAGGACCAGCGGCTCCCAGCCCGGGGGCAATACGCTGCCCGGCGCAACGGCCGAGAACTTGCCCACTTCGATCACCGAGGGGGCCTGCGCGGCGACCGGAGCGACGATAAGCGTGAGCACTGCGAACAGCAGGCAGGCGGATCGACGAGCGGCGCCGAAGCACCGCTCGAACCAGAGGGTAGGCATCAACGGGCGAGAATGTCGAAGCGCTGGTCGTCGTCGGTTGCCATCTGATTGGCGAGGTCGATTTCCCAAGACAGGTAGGCTCGCATGGCTTCCTCGACGTTGACCGTCTGTTCCCGGGCCCGCAATCGGATATCGTCGGGCGGGCAGGCCATGCGGGTCTCGCCTTGCTCCAGCGGATATCCAGCGGCGCGCCACGCGCTCGTGCCGCCTTCGAGAGCCAGTACAGATCGGGAAGTCTTGCTCCGGGCATCGGCAGCGGCAAGACGGGCGAGTGAGCCGTCGGCGGAGGTGAACACCACCGTGTCAGCGGCCGGCAGTTGCGGCAGGATGACGTCCAGGCGTGCGCGCAGTCCGTACCAGGCGCCGGGGATGTGGCCGATACGGTAGTCGCGGCTCCAGTCGACGTCCACGACGCTGATGCCGCCGCTTTCCATGCGCTTGCGCAAGGCCGCGGCGTCGACGGTGGGCGTGGTTTCGTCGAGGCCGAGGACACGCGGGGTCCAGGCGCCGGTCGCGCGGCCTACGCTGCTCATGTCCACTGTCATGGCCACGGCATCCCAGCCCATCTGCTTCATCCAGTGCGCGGTCATCACGGCACGCACACCGTCGTCGTCCACCAGCACGACCCGGGCGCCCCATACGGCGGCGTGGCGATCGGTTTCCTGCACCAATTGGCCTCCGGGGACATGTTTCATGCCCGCGATGTGTCCGGCGCGATATTCCTCGGGCGAGCGTACGTCGAAGACATAGACGGTTCGCTCGCTCGACTCTGCCTGCCACTTGGCGAGCGTGGCTTGGTCGATGCGTTGAATGCCGAAACGTTTAGCGACACGGTCCGCTGCGGCGCGCGCTGCGGCAGCCCCCGCCGCCGATACCGTGGACGTTCTCGCCGTGGATCCCTTCAGAACCTGATAGCCGTACAGGTGCCAATCCTGAGTGCCGTTCTTCAGCGAGACGACCTTGTTCGGGACGCCGGCATTGATGAGCGATTGCGCGCCGATGATGCTGCGCGTACGGCCACCGCAGTTGACGACGACGGTGGTGTTCGGCGACGGCACGAGATCGGCGAACCGATAGACGAGTTCCGCGCCCGGGACGCTGACCGCGCTCGGAATGCTGTTCTCGTGGAATTCCTCGAAGCTGCGACTATCGAAGAGTACGAAATCGGCCTTCTCGTCCATCAGGGCTTTCAATTGCCGAGCGTCGATCCATGGGGTGTGCGCTTCGTGCTCCACCACTTCGGCGAAGGCCTTGCTCGGCACGTGCACACCGGTGTAGATGCGATAGCCCGCGGCCTCCCAGGAGGCGATGCCTCCGGCGAGCACCGAGACGTTCGTGTAGCCGAGTGCAGCCATCCGTTGTGCCGCGCGTTGCGCCACACCTTCGCCGTCGTCGCACCAGACGACCCGCGTCGAACGTCGCGGCACGCTGGCATCGATGATCAGCTCCATGCGGCTCAAGGGCGCGCAAGCCGCCATCAGCAGGTGTCTCTCGTGGTAGGGAACTTCATCCCGGGCATCGAACAGGGCGATCTCGCTGCCATCGTGCAAAGCGGCCTTCAAGGCCTTGGCGTCGATCGTTTGGACTGCTGCGGTCATGATTACTTGCCTCCGAGATGCTGGGTGAGGAATGCGAGGGTGCGGGAGCGAGCCAGCGCGGACGCCTGCGCATGATAAGGCGGGTAGCCATCGCGGTCGAAGCCGTGATCCGCGCCTTCGTACCAATACGTATGCGCATGGGGTTTGCCGGCCAGGCTTGCCCTGATTTGCTCGTAGAGATCCGGCGGCACGCGATGATCGAGCGAGCCGAAATGCATCATCAACGGGGCATCGATGGTTTTTGCGGCGTCGAGGTGCTCCGCTAGCTGCACGGCGTAATAGGCAACGCCCGCATCCACTGCACCTTGTGCCAGCCCAACCCAGACGAGCTTGCCGCCCAGGCAGTAGCCGATGGTGCCGATGCGGCCGGTGCAATCGCTGCGTTGACGCAGCCAATCCGCGCAGGTGCGCAGATCGTCGACGAAGTCGGGCAGGTTCATCGCAGCGCCCAACTCACGGCCGCGCTGCTGGCCTTCGGGGGTGTAGGGCAGGTAGAGACCTGGCTGCTGCCGCCAGTAGAGGTCGGGGGCGAGCACCACGTAGCCTGCTTCGGCGTAGCGGTCGGCGACCGAACGCACCCAGGGATTCGCATTGTAGATTTCAGCCAGGATGACGAGCCCGGGCCCGCGTCCGGACGCCGGTGTTGCGAGCCAGCCCTCGAAGTCGCCGCCGTGCTTGGCCGTGATGCGTACAGATGTTGCGCTCATGGGGTTCCTCCTCGGTTCGTTCGGATTGTATGTCGACTCGAGGCCAGGAGCATCAAAACCGCGAACTGCCGGCGTGAATTCGTGGCGGGCGGACGCTGGAAACGCTCGTGCCCCGACCGGAGCGGCGTCGGGCCGAGGCGCTTAGCGGAACTGAAAGTAGAACCGGCAGTCAGCCCCGCCTCTGCGATGGCGCGTCGAAAAGTGGTACGAGGTTGGCGGTGCATCGAGAGTGCGTCGACCGATGTCGGTGTTGCAGCCGAACGTCGAGTCGCACTGATCGAAAACGAAGTTTATAGGACCGCGGCCCGGCCCCCGTATCGACGTGTGTCGATGCGTCACGAGATATCGCGGAGTTGAAGAGGGATGCAGGCATGTCGTACGTATGTATGGACGTCCGGCGCTGACAGCGCGGGCTCTTTATGACGCAGGCGCCATGAGCACCGTGGGCAGGATCTCGATCGCCACCTCGCCGTCGGTCAACCACGCTTGACCATCCTGGATCGTGCACTGAAGCTTCATGCTCTTGCGAGCGAGTCGCGCGATGCCTTGAGTGGCCGTCTGGGGCAGATCGATCACGGTCAGGTTGCGGCAGCGCTTCAGATCGTTGCCGACTTGCTTCCACCAGACGTCGACGCTGCGTCCACCATACGCATAGACATGCACGTGCGCCGCCCGCCCGCACGCCTTGCGGATCGCCTTCTCGGCGGGCAAGCCGACATCGATCCACAATTCGATCAATCCCGTCAGATCCTTCCGGCAAAGGTCGGGCTCGTCCTCGCTGCTCAGGCCGCGTCCGAAGGCAAGGGCGTCGCTCGCGTTGAGCGCGAATGCGATCAGCCGCACCATCATGCGCTCGTCGGTTTCCGAGGGATGCCGTGCCAGCACGAGCGCATGGTCGCCGTAATAGCCGCGATCCATGTCCGCGATCTGCAGGTCGGCCTTGAATACGGTGGCGGCGAGTGCCATGAAGGAAGGAGGCGAGGCGATGAATGGAAGGCGTGGAGTGTAAACGAGACGACCGCCGGCGCTGCAACGATCGGCAGGGCTGCACGACGGCTCAGGGCGGTTCAGCGCAGGCTGTAGACGATCCCGCCGATGACCACCAGCGCGACGGTCGCCCAGCCGAGCCGGTCGACGTAACGATGCAGCATCGCCTCCATGCGCGCGCCGCCCCAGGCCATGAGGCCTGCAACGAGGAAGAAGCGCAATCCGCGTCCGATGAAGGAGGCAAGGGTGAAGGGCAGGAGGGCCATCGACAGGCCGCCGGCAGCGATGGTGAACACCTTGTACGGAATGGGCGAGAACCCGGCGATGAATACCGCCCAGAAACCCCACTGCCCGAACCACTCGACGGCCGTCTGATAGGGCTGCCAGTAGCGGCTTTGCTGCAGCCAAGGGAGGATGGCATCGATGGCGAAGTAGCCGATGAAGTAGCCGAACAGGCCACCGGCGACGGAGGCGAGCGTCGTCAACAGTGCGAAGAACATCGCGCGGCGCGGGTTGGCGAGGCACATCGGCGCCAGCATCACATCGGGCGGTATCGGGAAGAAGGACGACTCCACGAAGCTGATCGTGCCTAGATACCAAGGCGCATGACGATGCCGTGACCAAGCCATCGTCCGACTGTACAGCGCGGAGAACAACTTCATGCGGAACTCGATTTCAACGTTGGCCTCGAGGCAAGGGGCGATTTCCTGAAGCGGGCGGCGGATTCTACCGCATGCCAGGCGCCGCAGCGGGCGTGCAGCGCGGACCTGCAGCCCGGACGTGCAGCCCTTTTGTCGGCCGGGTGGGCGCAGGCTTGAGGCATCCAGCCCCGATTGGCGCCGAGGCGGGCGTCAAAGGCGCAGCATCACGGCAGCTTCGATCGCGAAAGCGCCGAGACGGCATGCTCGATGAAAGCGTGCACGATCAAGGGCAATTGCCGCCCGCGCAAATGAGCGAGAACGAGTTGACCCGTCGGAAAGTGGCGGTCTGCGATTTCGCGGGAGACGATCTCGCCCCCGTCGCTGACTGCTCCGATCGCGATCTGGAAGGAGATCGCGTGGTCTCGATACAGGCAGGCGCGCAGAAACTCGAAGCTGTTGCTCTCGACGACCGGGCGCAGTTTTACGCTGCTGCGCAACAAGTAGCGCTCGAGCAACTGCCGGCCGCCCGCCTCTCGATTGGGTAGCACGAGCGGGTAATTCATGCATTCGCGCAGGCGCACGCCGCCGAGTCGTTGCGCCAGCGGATGTGTGCGGTGCATGGTGACCATCAGCCGCTGCTCGAACTGCGCCACCATTTCCAGATCCGGGCTCGCCGCCAGATTAAACACCAGCACGACTTCGGTCTCGAAAGCGCGCAGGGCTTGCAGTGCCTGCTCGTGATCGCCGATGCCGACCTGGAAGTCCACCAGTGGTCGGCTGCTGCGGAAGCTCGATATGAGGCTGGGCATGAATTCCGGTGCCAGCGCCTGGCTCGCCACCAGCCGCACGCTCCCCCGGCGCAGGCCCTGCAGTTCCTCGATCTGCGAGCGCACCAGATCCAGCGCGCTTGCTCGGGTGCGCACGTACTGCACGAACAGTTCGCCCGCGGGCGTGAGACGCATGCCCCGTGGAACGCGCTCGAACAACGCCACACCCAGCTCTTCCTCCAGGTCCTGGATACGGCGGTTCACTGCGGAGGGCGCGATGTGCAGGCGCTCGGCCGCCTGGCGTATGGAGCCGGCGCGGGCCACTTCGTCGAAATAGCGCAGAAATCGCAAATGGTGCATGCGCCCCCGGCATGCACGAACAATGCCGGGTCCGAGTTTTGTGTTGCCGGAACGGCAACGAGGACAGCTTGAAACAGCAGTTCCCGGCATCGGAATCTGGCACGTACCCTGCACATAGGTACGACATGGAAACCAAGTTGCCCCTCTTGCTTGCTGCCGGCATCGACCCGTTCGCCGCCTCGCTTATCCCTGTGCTGAGAGGAGAAAGTCTCTCTTCTCGACCCGGCAGCGTGGCTCTGAATCGGGCTTGTGCCGTGGGTGGTCACGGCTCGAGGAGAACCAAACTGGTGCGTTTCCATGCCCCGTCGCGGTGCATCGGTGCCCGGAACGCGGGTCGGCCGCGAATAACGGATGCGGCTTGCGCGACTGCTGCATCTCGTTCCATCAGTCCAATCTCATCAGGAGTCGGTCCATGATTCGTCTGCGCTCTCGTGCGTTGCTCGCTGCCTTCGTCGCCGGTGTTGCATTCACTGCCGTGCCCACGCTTTCCATGGCGCAAACGAAGATCAAGATGGTTCTCAACTGGAAGTATCAGGGCCCGCAGGCCTGGTTCTTCATGGCGCAGGACAAAGGCTACTTCAAAGCCGAAGGGCTGGACGTCGAGATCGATCAGGGCGAGGGCTCGTCGGCCTCGATCACCAAGGTCGCCTCGGGGACTTACCAAGCCGGCTTCGGTGACATCAACGCTTTGATCGATTTGTCGGCAAGGCGTCCGGCGGAAGCGCCTGTGGGCGTATTCATGATCTACAACACGCCGCCTTTCACCATCGTGGTGAAGAACGACAGCCCCATCAGGACACCCAAGGATCTCGAGGGCAAGACAATAGGCGGGCCGGCCAACGATGGTGCCCTCAAGCTCTTTCCCGCACTAGCAAAAGTGGCGAAGGTCGATGCGAGCAAGGTCAACATCACCAATATGGCGCCCAACCTGCGCGAACAAATGCTGTTGCGCGGCCAGGTGGATGCGGTGTTCGGCTTCATCAACACCGTCTACTTCAGTGCCAAGTTGGTCGGCATCAACCCCGAGAAGGATCTGCGGTTCATAAACTACGTCGATTACGGCATGGACCTCTATTCGAACGCGGTCGTCTTCAGTCGCAGTTTCGTTCGCGACAATCCGAAGGCGGTGCAAGGTTTCGTGCGCGCGCTGAACCGGGCGATCAACGACGTGCTCGCCAATCCTGAGGCCGGCATGGACGCTGTCATGAAGCGCGAGCCGCTCCTCAAGCGCGACGTGGAACGCGATCGCCTGCATGCCACCATCAAGCGCGAGATGGGGCATCCTGAGATCGCCAAGTTCGGGCTCGGTGGCATCGACCCGGAGCGCATGAGGCGCGCCATCGGCATCGTCGTGGACGCCAACGGCCTGCCGCGCACGCCCACGGTGGATGAGGTCTTCAATTCCACCTTCCTGCCTCCGCGCGCCGAGCGCGCCTCGAAACTCTGAGAGGGCATCACGTGGACCTTCAACTCAAGGACAAGGTGACCGTGATCACCGGGCCCGCGAAGGGCATGGGGCGGGCCGTCACGCTGGCTTTCGCCGAGCACGGCGCGAAACTGGTCCTGGCCGGCCGTGACACCACGGCGATCGAACCGGTCGCTGCGGAGGCTCGCGCGCTGGGGGTCGAGACCCTCGTCGTCCAGTGCGATCTCACCGACGAGGCGCAGACGCAGGCGCTTGCACATGGCACGCTCGAGAGGTTCGGGCGCATCGATGTGCTGGTGAATGTGGCGGGCGGCTCCGGGCCGATCGGCAAGACCGGCGTGGAGACGAGTGCTGCCGAGTTCAACGACATCGTCGAACTCAACATGACGGGTTGCTTCAACACCATGCGTGCCGTGTTGCCGACGATGATCTCCCAGCGCGCGGGCAAAGTCGTGAACGTGGGCGGCACCTTCGGCATGCGCGGGCGCGCGGGGCGACTGGCTTACTCCGCCTCGAAGTGGGGTCTGCGCGGCATCACGAAGAGCTTCGCGCTCGAAGTCGGGCCGCACAACATCAACGTCAATTGTGTTGCTCCGGGCATGGTGGACGGACCGAGATTCCGGGACAAGGTCTGCGCCAGCATGGCGGCCAAACTCGGCATCACGCTCGAAGAGGCCATGACCCGTCACGCAGCCGACTACGCGCTCAAACGCGTCTCGACCGACACCGACGTGGCCAATGCCTGCCTTTTCCTCGCGAGCGAAGTGAGTCGACAGATTACCGGCGTGGACCTGCCCGTGGACGGCGGCTGGGCGATGCTTTGAGGAGATGACGATGAAAAGTGTAGATCTGGTAATTCGGGGCGGCCAGGTGGTGGGGCCGGATCGCATCGTGGCAGCCAGCGTGGCCATCGAAGGCGAGCATATCGTGGCCGTGGGGCATGACGATGTAATGCCTTCGGCCAAGCAGGAGATGCGCGCCGACGGGCTCTATCTGCTGCCGGGTGCGATCGACAGCCACGTGCATTTCCGCGACCCGGGATATGCGCACAAGGAAACGTGGGAGAGCGGTTCGGCTGCTGCGGTATGCGGGGGCGTCACCACTGTATTCGACATGCCCAACACCAATCCGCCCACCGGCACTCGGGAAGCACTCGCGCTCAAGTTGAAGTCGGCGCAGCGCTCCTACGCCGACTTCGGCATCCACGCGCTGCTCGACGATAGCACGGTCGGGCATCTGGAAGACTTGCTCGCGGGCGGGGCGACCAGTTTCAAGGCGTTCGTGGGCAACACCTTCGGCAATCTGCCGCCGCCCACCGACGGCGCTTTGCTCGAAGGCTTCGAGAAGCTGGCGCCGCTCGGCATACGTACCGTCGTTCATGCGGAGAACTCTTCGATCCTCGCGCGTCGCCAGAAGGTCATGGAGGATGCCGGCCGCATCGATGCGTTGGCGCATCTGGCCGCCCGACCGGCGGTGTGCGAGATCGAGGCCATCGGTCGTGTGCTCACGCTGGCCGAGTGGACCGGGGCCCGCGTGCACATCGCCCATCACAGTGCTGCCGATTCGCTCTACCTCATCCGCGATGCGAAGCGACGCGGCGTCGAGGTCACCGTCGAGACCTGTCCGCAGTATCTGCTGCTCAATACTGAAGACATGCTGCGACTGGGCGGCATCATGCGGCTCAATCCACCCATCCGCGAAGCGCGCCACAACCAGCCGCTGTGGGATGCGCTGATGGAGGGGGTGATCGACATGATCGCCACCGATCACGCGCCGCACACGCCGGAAGAGAAGACGCGCGAGAGCATCTGGGCTTGCGACTGCGGCTTTCCCGGCGTCGAAACGCAGATGCCGCTGATGCTCACAGAAGTCAATCGCAAGCGTGCGACGCTGATGGACTACGTGAGGTGGAGCGCGGTGAACCCGGCGCGCGCCTGGGGCATCTACGGCACCAAGGGCGTCATCGCCACGGGTGCCCATGCCGACATCGCGTTCGTGGACATGGCGCGCAGCGGCACGCTCGCTCAGGGCCGCCTGCAGAGCATCAGCAAGATCTCGCCTTGGCACGGCCGGACGGTGCAGGGCTACCCGGTGCACACGCTGCTGCGCGGTCGATTCGTCATGCGTGACGGAGAACTGGTCACCGAGGCCATGGGCTGGGGGCGCAGCGTCAAGAGCCTCCAAACCATGCCCACACCGCGTCCGCGCAATACCGAGCTCTACAGCAGCGCCATCACGACTACGCCGCCCGGCGTGCGGCCCAATGCTCTGCCGAGCGAGGACGTGCCGCGATGAAACGCCGGCAAAGCGTCGGGGTCCATCGCGTGGCTTGTCGAGGCCCGAGCGACCTGAGCGGCGTGCAGGCGCTCATCGATGGCGGGCAGCTTGTCCCCGAGCACATCGTCGCTGTGATGGGCAAGACCGAGGGCAACGGCTGCGTCAACGACTACACGCGCGATTTCGCTTCGTCGAGCTGGTGCCGCTTCCTGAGCCCGTACTTGCAGTGCACACCGGACGAGGTCGCCCAGCGCGTGGCATTGGTGATGTCGGGAGGCACCGAAGGGGTGTTGTCGCCGCACTTCACGGTGTTCAGTCGCTCGTGGCGCAGCGATCACGCTGAGGGCGGGCGCGAGCCGAGGCTGGTGCTGGGCATTGCTCACACGCGCGATTTCCTTCCCGAGGAGATCGGCCGGATGGCTCAGGTGGACGCCACGGCATCGGCCGTGCGTGCCGCGATGGCGGATGCGGGCATAGAGCAGGCAAGCGACGTGCACTTCGTCCAGGTCAAATGTCCGTTGCTCACCGCAGGCAAGATGCAGGCGGCCTTGGCGCGCGCTTCGTCTCCGGTCACTCACGACGCTTACGAATCCATGGGTTATTCGCGCGCGGCATCTGCGCTGGGCGTTGCGGTCGGCTTAGAGGAGCTGTCGCGAGACCGGATAAACGACGATGTCGTCGGCGCAGACTGGACGTTGTACTCGGCACGTGCTTCGGCCTCGGCCGGCATCGAGCTCGACAGCAACGTGGTCATCGTGCTCGGGGAAGCGGCGGGTGCGGGCTCGCCGTATCGCATCGGCCATACCGTCATGCGCGATGCGGTGGACGCGGCGAGTGTGCGCGGCTTGCTCCGCGACCGCTTCGGCCTGGATGCGGATCGCGACGCAAAGGCGTTGCAGATACGCCTGGTGAACTTGCTGGCCAAGGCCGAAGCGAGTCCCGACGGATGTGTTCGGGGCGAGCGTCACACCATGCTCGACGATTCCGACATCAACGCGACCCGGCATGCGCGGGCGGCGGTCGGCGCAGTGCTTGCCTCGGTGGTGGGACATACCGCGTTGTATGTCTCGGGAGGCGCCGAACATCAAGGCCCGGCCGGGGGCGGTCCGGTCGCAGCGATCGTGCGGGTGGAAGGCGGAATCGAATCATGAGCGAAGCATTCGTGGAACTGTCGGACGTGACCGTGCGCTTCAACGGCGGCACGATAGCGCTGTCGCAAACGGACTTGCGACTCGAGCAAGGGGACTTCGTCGCATTGGTGGGGCCGAGCGGCTGCGGCAAGTCGACGATCCTGAAATTGGTGGCGGGGTTGCTGAAACCCAGTTCCGGGGTCGTGTTGGTCGCCAAGCGCGAGGTCGGGCTGGCCGGCAGCGTACGCAAGGAAGCCCTCGGTGCATCCGTGCCCGTGCGCATCGGGCTGGCTTTTCAGAATCCAACCATGTTGCCGTGGCTCACGATCCGGGAGAACGTCATGATCCCGCTCAAGATCGTGTCGCCGTTTCGCGAACAGTACGCGCGCAAGAAGAAGGGCGAGTATGCCGAGCGGGCGGAGGCGCTGCTGGCGCAAGTCGGCCTGAAGGGGTTCGGCGACAAGCGTCCCTGGCAATTGTCGGGCGGGATGCTGCAGCGAGCCTCGCTGTGTCGCGCTCTCGTTCACGAGCCGCAATTGCTGCTGCTCGATGAGCCCTTCGGCGCCCTCGACCAATTCACCCGGGAGGAGCTCTGGAGCATCATGCAGTCTCTGTGGATGAGTCAGCGGCCCACCGTGCTTTTGGTGACGCACGATTTGCGCGAGTCGGCGTTCCTCGCCAACCGCATCGCGGTGATGAGCGCGCGCCCGGGGCGCATCCTGGAGGATCGCGCAGTGCCTTTCGCTCGTCCGCGCACGGTCGAGATGAGTTATGCGCCTGAGTTTGCCGCGCTGGTGCAGCAGCTTCGCATGCGTATTGCGCATACGCGCGCAGAGGCCGACACGGCAGCACAAGCCGCCGAGGTGACGGCATGAGCGCGCTCAATGTCAAGACCCGTCAACGCCTGCTCTCGGCGGGAACCCTGTTGGGATTTTTCTTGTTGTGGGAACTGGCGTGCATCGCCACGGGCGTATCGGACCTGATCCTGCCGCGGCCGAGTCAGATCGCCGCCGTGCTTTGGGAGAAGATGCCGCTGTTATGGCCGCATACCGTGCAGACGCTCTACACCACTCTGAGCGGTTTCGCGCTCGGCGTGATGATCGGCATCGTGATCGGTGTGGCGATCGGCTCGTCGAAAACCGCTTATGACGTCGCTTACCCGCTGCTGGTCGGCTTCTCCAGCATACCGAAAGTGGCGGTGGTGCCGATCTTCGTGGTGTGGTTCGGCGCGGGGACGGTACCGGCCATCCTCACTTCGATGGTGATCAGCATCTTCCCGGTCGTGGTGAACGTGGCGACTGGCTTGGCGACTACCGAGCCGGAGCTCGAAGACGTGCTGAAGGTGCTCGGTGCCCGCAAGCGCGACATCCTGTGGAACGTCGGCTTGCCGCGTGCACTGCCTTACCTCTTCGCCTCTCTGAAGATCGCCATCACGCTCGCATTCGTCGGCACCGTGCTGGCCGAGACTGTGGCTGCCAACCGCGGCATCGGCAACGTGATGATGATCGCCAGCGGCAACTTCGATGTGCCGATGGTGTTTGCCGGGCTGGTCATTCTCGCAGTGATGGGCGTGATGCTTTATGGCGTGTCCTCGTTCGTCGAGGGACGCCTGACGGGCTGGGCGCAGCGCAAGAGCGATGTGGTGATGGCATGACCGCGAAGCTCGAGTGCGTGGCGGTATTCTGCGGTTCGAACTTCGGCGTCGCGCCGGCTTACCGCGAGGCGGCAGAGGCCCTCGGCACCTTGTTCGCGCGGCGCGAGATCACCCTGGTCTATGGCGGCACGACCAAGGGATTGATGGGCGTCGTGGCGGATGCCGTGTTGGCTTCAGGGGGTAGCGCGGTCGGTGTCATCACCCGGCGGCTGCTGGAGCGCGGTCATCTGCATCCTGGATTGACCCGCCACGAAGTCGTGTCGGACATGCGTGCCCGCAAGGCGTGCATGGCCGAGATGGCAGACGCCTTCATCGCACTGCCCGGAGGGTTGGGTACCTTGGAGGAACTGTTCGAGGCGGCAACGCTCACCCAGTTGGGCGACCACGACAAGGCCTGCGGTGCGCTCGATGTGCTCGACTTCTATCGCCCCTTGCGTGCGATGCTGGAAACGGCGACGACCGAGGGTTTTCTCAAGGCCGAGCATCGTGACATGCTCCTGATCGAACCGGATCCGGCTCGGTTGCTCGATGGCCTGGCGGCATGGAGTCCGCCCAACGTCACCAAATGGATCGGTCAACCCGGTTCCTGACTCCCTTCACTCTTCACGGATACCACAACCCATGTCTCGCATCCGCATCACTGCCGCCGATCTCGTATTCATCGCCGAAACCCATCCCGAGGCGCCCCGTACCGTGGCAGCTTTCATGACCTTGCTGCCCTACCGCCAGAAGCTCATTCACGTGCGCTGGAGCGGCGAAGGGGTCTGGGTGCCGCTGGGCGAGTTTCAGCTCGGCGTGAGCTTCGAGAACCACACCAGCCATCCTTCGGTCGGCGACATCCTGTTCTATCCCGGAGGCTACAGCGAAACCGAAATCATCCTCGCCTACGGTTCCTGCTGTTTTGCCAGCAAGATGGGGCAGCTCGCGGGCAACCATTTCCTGACGATCGTCGAAGGCCGCGAGCAGTTGCGCGCACTCGGCACCAAGGTGTTGTGGGAGGGCGCTCAGGATGTGCTCTTCGAAGCGATGTAACGTGTCGTGCGAGTTTTTCAACCGAGCCAAGGAGTGATTCGAATGCAGTCTCTGAAACGTCGTCTGGCAGCCGTTCTTGTGGGCGCGCTTGCCAGCCTTGCCCTTGCCGGCGGCGCGCAGGCGCAGGATTCCACCGCCGTGAAGTTCGTGCTGGATTGGAAGCTGCAGGGCGTCCATGCCTGGTACTACCTCGCGCAAGACCTGGGCTACTTCGCCCAGGAGAAGCTCGATGTCACCATCGATCAGGGGGACGGATCGGCGGCCGCAGTCACGAAGGTCATGGCAGGCGCATATCAGGCCGGCTTCGGCGACATCAATGCCATCATCCAGAACGCCGCCAACAAGCCGGGTCAGGCGCCGGTGATGGTGTACCAGATCTATAACCGCACGCCCTTCGCTCTCATGACCCGCGCCAACAGCCCGATCAAGTCGCTCAAGGATCTGGAAGGCAAGAACCTCGGTTCGCCGGCGGGCGGGGCGGCGTTCCGCATGTTCGGCACGCTGGCCGACCGCAACGGCATCGACAAGAGCAAGGTCAAGTGGACCCACATGGCGCCCAACCTGCAGGAGCAGATGCTGCTGCGCGGCCAGGTCGACGCGTCGGCCGTGTTCTCGGTGACGAGCTACATGAACCTCGTCGCCCAGGGTCTGGATCCGGACAAGGACATTCGCTGGTTCCATTACGCCGATCACGGCATCGACCTGTACAGCAACGGTGTGCTCGTCTCGGCCCAGTTTCTCAAAGAGAAGCCTCAGGCGGTGGCCGGATTGGTGCGGGCCATCCATCGTGGATTGCGCGCGGCAGTCGCCGACCCGGATGCGGCCATCGCCGCCGTGGTCAAGCGCGAGCCTTTGATCAACAAGGATCTCGAGAAGCGCCGCCTGATCTATGCGTTGCGCACGGTGGTCTTCACCCCGGAAGTGGCCGAAGTGGGTGTGGGGGATCTCAAGGATGACCGCCTGCGCCGTTCGGTAGAGCAACTCGCATCGGCCTTCGAGATGACACGCCAGCCTGCGCCGCAGGAGATCTTCGATCGGCGTTTTCTGCCGCCCCTCGCCGAGCGCAAGCTCAGCTTCAAGTGAGCGAGCAGGCGCCGGCTCACGTCGATTGCGCCTGGCTGCTGGCTGAGCCAGGTCGCACGCCGGCGCAATCGAACATGCGCATCGGGCTCTCCGGTGCGCGAGTCGTTTCGGTAGATGCGCTGAGTTCCGCTCCGAGCGGCCCGCGGCGGCTGGTGCTGCCAGCGCTGTGCAATGCTCACGATCATGCGCGCACGTTTCGCAGCGCCACGCTCGGGGCGTTCGAGCAGCCGCTGGAAGCCTGGTTGCCCTTTCTCGGCGTATTGCCTGGTGTGGACCCGTATCTTTGCGCCGCGACCTCGTTTGCTCGTTCGCTGCGCAACGCAGTGACGCGCGTCATGGTGCACTACACGCGAGTGCAGGGTGGTCTGCCGTATGTCGACGAGGCGCTCGCCGTGGCGCGTGCGGCGCGCGATGTCGGTGTCCATATCGGGTTCGCCGTCGCCATGCGCGACCGCAACGGTATCGGGTTGTGTGAAGACAGCGCGGTGCTGGCAGTATTGAGACCGGCTTTGCGGGCGGCCGTCGCCGAGCGGTTGTCGGTTCGGGCAGTGTCGCCCGAGGTTCAACTCGAGCAGGTCGATGCGTTGGCGCAGGCATTGGCGCTTGCACCGGAACTTGGCGCTCACGTCACCCTCCAGTACGGGCCCGCTGGCGTGCAGTGGTGTTCGACGCCCTTGCTGGAGGCGGTGGCCGAAGCCTCGCAACGCACCGGACGCCCGGTGCACATGCATCTGCTCGAGACGCGCTATCAGCGGGCATGGGCCGACAGCAATCATCCGCAGGGCATCGTGCGCTACCTGGACGAACTCGGCTTGCTGAGCCCGCGCTTGACCCTCGCGCATTGCACCTGGGCGCGGCCCGAGGAGCTGGCATTGCTTGCCGAGCGGGATGTGACCATTGCGGTCAACACCAGCTCGAACCTGGGTCTCAAGTCCGGCATGGCGCCCCTTGCCGCCATGGTGCAGGCCGGCTGCCGGGTGGCGATGGGGCTCGACGGCATGGCGTTCGACGAGGACGACGATGCGCTGCACGAGATGCGCTTGGCCTATGCGTTGCACCGAGGCTGGGGATTCGATGTGGCGCTCACGCGCGAGCAGCTCTGGGCCTTCGCGGCGCGCAATGGCGTCCGTTCGGTCGAAGGGCGCGGTGCTGACGACGGCTTGCGCGGCGTGCTCGCGCCCGGCGGGCTCGCCGACTTCGTCGTGCTCGACTGGGAGCGGCTGGACGACGATACGCTGTTCCCGGACGTCGATCCGCTCTCGCTGCTGCTTGCGCGCGCCCGCAGCGGCCATATCGATCAAGTCGTCGCAGGCGGGCGTATCGTGGTGAGGGGTGGCAAGCTCACGCAGCTCGACGAGGAGGCGTTGCGGGCGGAATTGATCGAGCGCGTTCGCGCAGGCTTGGGTGCATCCGGGGACTGGGCGGGCTGGCAGCGCCAGTTGTCGGCGCTGGCGCAGGATCTCGCCCCCTTCTACCGTAGCAGCGCCTACCTCGGCTGCTGCTGAGCGGGGCGGAGCGTTGCGCGCGGTGCGACACCGCGTCTCGGAACGAGCATCGCAGCGTAGCGGCGCCATGGTGCGAAGCTTGCTCACCTTTTAGGGTGCTTGCGCGCAGGCGCTCGCAATCTTCCCTTCGGGGCGATGCTTGAAAGGATGCCGGGATGACGACGTTTTCCGACGCGAGTCGATGGATGGTGGCGGTGCTTCTGGGTCTGATCGTCGGTCAGGCCGGTGCAGAGACCAAGCTCAAGATGGTGCTCAACTGGACCTACCAGGGGCCGCAGGGCATCTTCTTCCTCGCGCAGGAACGGGGTTACTTCAAGGCCGAAGGCATCGATCTGCAGATCGACCAAGGCAAGGGCTCCGGAGCGGCCGTGCTCGACGTCGCTCGCGGTACCTACGACGTTGCTTTCGGCGACATCAACACGATCGTTCAGATCGCAGCGCCCCGGCCTGCTGAAGCACCGCTGGGTGTCTACATGATTTATCACTCGGCACCGTTCACGATCGCCTCGCTCAAATCCCGGAACATCCGCACGCCTAAGGACCTCATCGGCAAGTCGGTGGCTGCGCCGGCCGGCTCGGCGACGCTCAAGCTGATGCAGCTCGCGCTGGAGAATCAAGGGGTGGATCCCGCGAAGGTGAACATCGTCAACGCGCAAGCCAACCTGCTCACCCAGATGATGTCGCGCGGCCAGGTGGATTCGATCGCCGGCTTCGTGAGCACGATCGCCATGGGCGCACAGGCTCAGCGCATCGATCCCGATAAAGAGCTCAATTTCCTCATGTTCTCCGACTACGGGGTGCAGATCTACAGCAACGCCCTGGTGGTTTCCCGTGAGCTGGCCAAGAAGAATCCCCAGGTCGTGCGCGGCTTGGTGCGTGCGGTGAATCGCGGCATTGCCGATACGCTGCGCGACCCGGATGCGGCGATCGCCGCGCTGGTCAAGCGCGAGCCGCTGCTCAAGCGCGACGTCGAGCGCGAGTTGTTGATTCGCACCATCCGGATGGAGATGAGTCACGCCGAGAGCAAGGAGACGGGCTTCGGCAACGTTCGCCAGGACCGCATGAAGCAGGCCATCGATCAGGTGGTGAAAGCCTTCGATCTGCCCCGCACACCGGCGAGCAGCGAGATCTTCACAGCCGAGTTCCTGCCGCCGATCGAGGAGCGGCGCTTCAATCTGGATGTGCGCTGAGCGTGAGGGGAAGATGGGGCGCAGCGGAGGCGGCTCGCAGGATGCCCTCCAGCGTGGCGACGAAGGCGTCGCCCGGCTGGGGCAGAGTGCGGTCGCGCAACTGCACCACGGCGAGCACTCCCGAAGTCGCAGCATCGCGCTTGAGCGGTCGCGCGGCGATCCCATCGGCAGGGTCGTTGCGTGCGACGCCCGCCGTGATCTGGAAGGTCACGGCATTGGAGTTCGATACATAGCGCCGCAGCATCTCGAGCGAATCCGATTCGAGGGCGATGTCGGGTCTGCGCGCATGGCAGGCGATCTCGGCGTTCACCCAGCTGCGCAGACCGAGGGTGGCGTCGGGCAGGGCCAGCGGATGAGCCAGGCACGCGTTCATGTCCACCTCGGGCAGCGATGCGAGCGGGTGGTCGCTACGCATCAGCGCGTAGAGGGCTTGGGGTATTTCCAATCGCGTCATCACGTCTTCGTTGCTGGGCAAACCGTACACCACGGCGATGTCGGCTTCGAATCGGCGCAGCGAGTCGAGCAGCGCTGCGTGGGTCGAGATTCGCACATGAAAGCCGACGCCCGGGTAGAGCATCTGGAACTGGCGTATTGCATGCGGCAGCAGGAAGCTCGCGGTTGCCTGGCTGGCTGCGATGCGGATACGTCCTTGATGCAGCCCCTTGAGCCGATCCAGTTCGGTGCGCATTCGCTCCGAATCGGCACGATGGGCACGAACATGGTGCAGGAAGATCTCGCCTGCCTGCGTGACTCGCATGCCGCGTGCGTGCCGCTCGAACAGGATGACGCCCAGCTCGGCCTCCAGTTCCTGCAGGCGCCGATCGAGCGCGGAGGGCGTGATGTAGAGCGCCTGTGCGGCTTTGCGGATGGAGCCGGTGGTCTCGATGGCCTCGATATAGGCGAAGGATCTGAGGTATTCCAGCATCGCTTCTTGCTCCGGGAGTCGCTGCCGTGGGTTCACGGTGGTGCGAATGCAAGATTCCCGCCGACGCACGCACAGGCTCAGCGCGCGGGCTCTGCCGCCGAGGGCTCTCGCGCACGACAGAGGTTCCGGGCGAGGAGGCAAGCCGCAAGTTTGGACTCGGCCGGGTTCGCGAGCGCTCCCACATCGGTTCGAGAGGCCGGATTTTCCTCGCATCGCCTTCTTTCCGATCGAACGGGCAGCACCCTTGGAGGAGTACTTCCGTGATTCCCTACAGCGCACCCCGAGCGATTACCGAGATTCCCGTCATCGACATGGCTTGTCTGCGCGACGGTACGCCTCGGTCGCTTGCCGAAACTGCGGTCGCGGTGCGTCGCGCCTGCCTAGACACAGGCTTCTTCTACGTGCGCAACCATGGCATGCCGGCGTCGTTGACCGAATCCGCTTTGCGTTGGAGTGCACGCTTCTTCGATCTTCCGCTGCACGAGAAGCTCGATCTGGCGCAGTCACGATCCTGGGCGCGTCGCGGCTACGAGGCACCCGGCGCACAAGTGCTCGACGCAGGCTCGGCACCGGACCTGAAGGAGAGTTTTCGCTGCGGCATACAGGTCGATCCGGAACATCCGTACGCTCGCCGCAAGCTCTCGACCTATGGCCCAAGCCAGTGGCCGCCCAACTTGCCCGGATTCCAGCGGGCGATGGAGACGTACGCCGACGCTGTGCGACAAGCGGCCGATCAGGTGCTCGAGCTCATCGCGCTGTCGCTCGAACTAGAGCGCGATTTCTTCCGTGCGTACTATCGCTGCCCGATGCAGACGGTGCGCCTGCTGCGCTACCCGCCGCAGCCGGCCGATCGCGGGGACAACCTGCTCGGTGCCGGCGCCCACACGGATTGGGGCGGCATCACGATGCTGCTGCAGGACTCGACCGGCGGCCTCGAAGTGCGCAACGTGGCTGGCCAGTGGGTGAAGGCCACGCCGATCGAGGGCACGTTCGTCGTCAATCTCGGCGAACTGCTCGCGCGCTGGAGCAACGGGCTCTATCAGTCGAACATGCATCGGGTGCGCAATGGCTCGTCGAACGTGCAGCGGCATTCCATCGCCTTCTTCTACGATCCAGATCACGATGCCATGATCGAGTGCATCCCCTCGTGCCTCGCCCCGGGGGCGTCACCGAGCTACGAGCGTTGCACAGCAGGCGAGCATATCGTGCAGATGCACGAGGCGACGAAGAGCAGGAGCGCAGCGGCTTGAGTCATTCGGCTCGGTGAGGACCGCCGGTCGTATGTCAGCCGCATCGTTGCCCTCGATCGTGCGGTTGCGGATTGCTTTCTCTTCATCCCGAGTTCGACCGCTGTCTATCAGGTTGGAGTTGCAACCAGAAGGTCGATGAACTCGCTTACCCGCATGGCGGCGAGTCGATCGGCATCGACGAACAGTTCGCGCAGTTCGGCGCGCTTGTTCGGGGTGAACAGATCGTTCGTGAGCGTCTCGAACTTTGCTTCGAGCAGCGGCCGCAGAGCGTCCCGGCGAGCGGGGTGTCCGCCGGGATAGTGGACCTCGACTCGCTCGGTGCGCGATCCGTCATCGAACACGGCCTCGACTGCGTTCGGCGTCGAGCGCGTGTCAGGGGCGTTGTAGGCGGCTGTGTAGTCGGGATTCTCGATCAGTCGCACGCGTGGTACGAGTTCCATGACGAGCGGGTCGGTCGCCAAAGGTTCGTGGTAGTGCGCGGCAGTCAGTGCGCCATGCACCAGGCTTGCCGCGACGATGAACTGAAGGCTGTGATCGCGAGCGGCGGCGTTGTGCAGCATTGTCGCGTTATCGATCCGCTCCAGCGCCTCCGCGTGCGTGTGGACGATGATCTCGCGTACCTCGCGAAGTCGCTGTGCAATCGTGGAGTGCAGTTGCAGCGCGGCTTCTGCCGCGGTCGTGCCGTTTCTCTGGCAGGGCAGCAGCTTGAAGATGACATGCTCGACGATCGAACTGCCGAGTGGGGCCTTCAGCTCGATGGGACGCCCGCCCAGCATGACGGCATGGAAGCCCCAGGGCCGAGCGGTCAGCGCCGTGGGATATCCGGTTTCTCCGCCCACCGCCATGAGGGCGATCTCGACGCCGGTCGCCGCGGCCCGCGGGCCGGCCCAGCCCTTGCGCGTGCCGGAGTTCGGTGGCTGCCGGTATGCATTGAGCGTGGCGCCATCGACGAAAGCGCAGGAAAGTGCGTTGAGGATCTGTTCGTGCGTGCCGCCGAGCAGGCGGGTCGCCGCGGCGCTGGATGCGATCTTCACGGAAATCACGGCATCGAGCCCGACGGCGGGCGCGTCGAATTTGAACGCGTCGGCGAGCCGACCCTGGATCTCATAGGCGACGATCAAGGCATCGAGGACGTCCGCCATCGTCACTGGGGCGGCACCCAGGCGATCACGATAGTCGGCGCAAGCCAGCAGGGCGCCGATGTTGTCGGAAGGATGGCCGCCGCTGTATGTGGTGTCGCTGAAATCCAGCCAGCGAATGAGCGTGCTCGTGCTGAACGCCGCGCGCACCGGGTCGAGTTCGAAGGTGGTACCCGGTACCCGTGGGCCGTTCGGCAGTGTCGCACCGGGCACGACGGGGCCGATGATGCGCCGGCAGTCAGGATCGTGCCGGGCGGGCGCCATGCAGGCGATCGCATCCATCAGGCATAGGGATGCGGTGGCGCGTGCTGCTTTCGGGAATCTAAGGGAGGGATGGCTGGCGTAGCCCGCGAGGGTGACCAGGAGCGGGTCGAAGGGGGCGGCAGGTGCATGGACGGACATGGTTCGAGGCGATCGACGTGTGAGTCTGGTCGCTATTGTAGTGGGGCCAGCGGGTACCCAGAGCGCTCAGGGAGAATGACGGGGGGATCGGGCGGGATGCGCCGGGGCGATCCGGGCGCCAGACGTCAATGGTTGGATTCGAGGCATTGCATCGCCATGGCGAAAGTCGCTGCGCTCGCCCAGATTCATCGAAGGCACTCCGGAGGAAGCCGCGTCCGGACGTGTTGGCGATTGCGCACCCGCAGGCAGAAGGGTGGCCTGGCGCGCCGCGTGGCTCGAAGGGGAGAAAGGGCTCGGAGACTATCCGAGCCCTTCGATATGGTGGAGGCGGCGGGAATCGAACCTTGGGCCACTGAGCCAAAATCAAACACTTACGTCTCCCTTGTGCCCAACTTGTGCCCAAAATGCCATGACTTTACCGCCCGCAGAATCATCAACCTCGGGAATCCACCGACCGTAGCGGCGGCGGATCATGCCCCAATCTTTGTGACCCATCTGCTGGGCCACCCAAAGAGCGTTCTCGCCGGCTGAGAGAAGAGTGGACGCGTAGGTGTGCCGCGTCTGGTAAGGATTACGGTAGACGACGCCTGCGCGCTTGAGAGCGGGAATCCATGCCGTCTTGCGAATCTGGCCGTCGGTCTCCCAGGGCGTGTTAGTTCGAGGATTGAAGAACACTCGGCCGCCGCTAAGGAGCGTTAGCCCCTTCTGTCGCCTGAGGGATTCCACTGCAGGGGGAAACAACTTTACTTCACGCTCGCCGGCCGCAGTCTTCGGCTGCTTCGTATGCTTCCGTACTGACGCGCGACGAACGCGAATAACCCCGCGGGTGAAGTCGATGTCGGACCATTCCAGCGCGATCAACTCGGACGTTCGCAACCCTGTCCAGAAAGCAAACTCGAAGAGGTTCGCGGCCTGCCCTGGGCACGCATCGAGAATGCGGGTGATTTCGTCCGGAGTAAAAGGGTTCGGTTCCTCGAAACGATGAGGCAGATTCTTGACCCGGTCGACTGGGTTGCGATCGATAATTCCGTCTGCAAATGCGTCACCGAGGACGGCTCGAAGCGGTATGAGGACGTTGTTTATTCGCTTGTTTGATACGGACAGCGAACCCAACCAGGCTTTCACATTGGCCGCAGTCACGTCCCTCAACAAGAGTGCGCCGAACTTGGGTTTTAGATGATGCTCGACCGCGCTGCGATAGTCGCGCCACGTGCTGTGCTCTCGGGTGCGTCGGCACGCTTCTACGAAGTCATCCAAGGCCTCCGCAACGGTCCGATTTGATGAGCGACCGCCGGCACGCGCATACTTGCTATGGGGGAAGTAGTCAGCATATCGGAACTTGCCTAAAGCAATGGAGTGCAGCAATGACGCCTTCAACCTCTCTGCGTGCAACAGGTTGGGCCTCGTAGGTGGAAGCTTTAGGGTTTCACGGTAACGTTTGCCGTCCAGGTAGAAATCGATCTGGATGCCTTTGCCCCGTGGAGTTATTCCTTTCGTTCGAGCCATGCCTTGATCTTCTCAAGGTTGAATACAATTCGCCCGTCCGGCGCCTTATTCCAGTGGATGCCCTTTATCCAAACGCCGCGCTTTATCTTGGCGCGCACAGCGTCGTCCGTGTAACCGGTTAGGTCGCAAAGTCGATTAATGAGCACCCAGGGAAACATGGGCGCAGGATAAAGCCAGAGATGGGGCGCGTCAAGTGCCCCATTGTGGAGTTTGTGCGCTACTTCGTGGCCTGCGAGGATCGCACACCTGGAATCTCGCCCTTAACCGCCTTCCAGAAGCTCGATACTCCGCCCAGGGCGCGCCACGCGTTCGACTTGTCCGCAAATGGCCCGACGTCTGGCATCACGTCCCGGAAGGTAATGCCCAAATACTCCTCGTACTTCCGGATCGTCGAGGGACGGTGAATAAGAAAAAGAGGCTTCCATCCAAATTGTCGACCAAGGAACAGCGCGCCGACAGCGCTCTCCATCTCATGACAGTCACCCTCGAACGTCTGCAGGGCGCTGTTGACCTGCTCGAGAAGCTGCTTATCAGTCATCACTCATGCTCTAGAAGCGGTTAAGGGAGGGGATTTTGAACCGCCCCTAGGGAATCGTCAAAAGGTCCACGACGGTGCGGTTCATCCGGAGGAACCGGCGGCCAGGCCCGCTGGTGAGCGTAGGCGGCAACCGCTGACTAGGCAACGATAGGGGTTTAGTAGGGCTGATTGGGCGTGTAGCCATAGTGCCTGGCAATACACACGTAAGAGTCTTGTGCGGACTGGCCAAGCACCCTATTGGTGAACGGCGGCAAGCACATGCGGCCCATTAGGTTTCAGCGTGTCGAGCAGATCGTAGAAAGAGACGTCAGCGCTCCATCGGCCGAAGGCATATGCGCTCACCTGGTACGGCGCAAACAGAAAAGTGAAACGGTCCGCACTGACGGTAAAGGCAGAGAAGTTATCAAAGTCTTCCCCTGCGCCATCGGTAAACCACTTCAGCTGCCTCTCATCAGGCTTCTCACCCATACGTCCCCAGTAGTCTCGGCAGAGTTGCGCAATGCACAACTCGCTGATGCGCTTGAGTGCCGCTGTTTGATCGCCAAAGAAATCTCTAAGCTTGAGCATGTGAAGGCGCTCAAGCAGAGCAAAGGTATACGTCTCGAAGTAAGAGTTGGGATGAGCGGCTCCTGCGCCGTACCACCCAATATCATACGTCAGGCTCAGCAGGCGGTCTGTTGTGTGGACAATTCCGAACCCATCCCAACGCCCATTCATCGCCCTGAATCCATCGATTTCTGGGTACATGTCAGGCGACTGATCCCAAGGGGCTTGCCGCGATTCGATTTGCGTTCTAGCTGCGCGCCCGCTGAAGAACATAGTTAGTTCTTGGGCCAAGTCTGGGCGCGAAGCCGACTCGAACCTCGGGTACTCAAGCTTTATGTCGTGCCCGGGAGCACCCTTCCAACTGTCTTCTAGCTTCTCAGTGAACACCCGAAACGGTCCGGCATTGAGGCCTTGTGCTAGCTCGATCGACTGTTGCTCGGCGGCTAGCTTCAGCGACGCGCGAACTTGATTCCATGCTCCTGCTGTACTTAGGTCGACATACTGCAACCTGCCAGCGATGTGACTTGGTACTTCGCATGGCTCCAGCAGTAAAGGAATTACGTATATGTCTGTAGGTTGCTTGTATCTGAGCCGTTCAATTGCATCGTTTGCCTCTCGCTGAACGAAGCCGCGCTTGTTGACGCTTTTGCTGCTCAGCAGAAGGACCACCACATTGGCGTCGCTGAAAGCCTTTTCAATCTCAGCTTCCCAGTTTTGGCCCGGAAGAAGATGCTTCGTGTCCATCCACGGGGCAGCGCCTGCCTGCGCAAGAAGGTCGTAGTACTTCAGCGCGTGATCGCGATCTTCCTTGGCGTAGCTTACGAAGACTTTAAGCGCCATGACAGTTGCTCCGGGGAGGGGGGCGACGCCATCAGTGACGTTCGACGAAAACTGGACGCCCCGATGACGCAATCATTTGCGTACGACGACGCCGAATACGATACTCATTTAGGGCTTGCTTCACTTCGCCAAACCAGCTTCTTAGTGGTGATACTACCCAATGATGCCCGAGAACTCGTACCCCTGTATATCCCGTCCTCATGTGTCCTTGTATCTAGTCTACGTCGGCGGCGCCGCGCGCTTCGCGCGCGCTCGCGCCTCCGTTGGCCCTGCGAACCGGTGAAACAACAGGCGTCCGTGAGTTTCTGGAGGGCTTCGCTATAGGCTTCGCATGGTCTCGCGGCTAGGAGCGTCCCGCGTGACCATCCCTTGAGCGTACTGGGGCGCAGCGCCGTCAAGGCACGCTGCGCTCTTTGGCCTTGACGGATCACGCTTCGCTGATGACCGAACCGTTCAGAACGGCACTTCGCAGCCCGGGGAGGTGGCAAGGCCTCCGGCATCCGGGTTGTAGCTGAACCAGAACCCGCTGCCATCTGGAAAGAAAAAGAATGAGCAACGCATCATGTCGAACTGGCCAAGCCGTGACCTGAGCTCATGAAAGGCAGTAGGAAGGATGAACGCGTCGCCACGCTGTTCGATGAGCACCGGCCGTGTCTGAAGCCAGTAACGTCGGGCCGTAGGGAGATCGAATTCCGAGCGCCAATAGCGCTTCTTGTCCGGTCGATGCGCAAAGATCAAATCCTTGGTCATGTACTTCGATATGTACCGGGCGATTCTTTCAGCACGAACGAGCGGCCCCTTTGGGGTGCCATCCTGATGCGCTCCGACCTTGATCCGCTTGATGTCGATGTTCCCCATACCCTTGCCACCGCATTCCCGCCACCAGAGGCGACGGGCCAGATCGAGGCGCTTGATCCAACCGCCCTGATACTCATGCTTCCCATACATGCCGCCCCTCACCGCGACGTGCAGATGCCAGTGGTCCGGTCGGCTAGGGTGACGTTCCGGTATCGCGACATACGGGAATTCTTGACCTGTGAGTGCGCGAAAGCTGCGCACAAACCCCTTCCATCGTCGTGCAAGCTCCTCGGGAGAGTTTTGCGTCTCGCGTGTGGTTAAGGTGAGCAAATGATCGCAACCGATTTGCTTGACGGCGTGGCGAAGATTCTTCTTCGCGCGTGCGACCGACCGCACGACATCGCGTTCATCACGCTCGCCTAAAGGCTTTCTTGTGCCGCGTGGCCGCATCGCGGCATCGGACATGAGCTGGATATCCACGATGCGCACGGTGGCCTCGAATCCGCCAGCCTCGAAGCCGTGCACAGTCGCAAGGTAGTGTGTCCGCTCCTCGAAGAGCGGATAGTTGATTGCTCGATCGCGTTCGCCCGGACCACGTTTTTCGTAGGGAACAGTCGCAGGGTGATAGCCGGCCAGCGGGAGGCGCGGCGCGTTCACTTGCGCCTCCCTGGGCCTGTGCCCAATTTGTGCCCAAAACGTGTCCCAACAGGGCCTTTTTCAGACCACTGGAGACAAATCGAGAGGGGAGGGGGGAAACCAAAAAGCCCATGGTAATCATGGGCCTTTGGTGGTCTACAGTGGTCTAGATTGCAAAGAGAATTGGTGGAGGCGGCGGGAATCGAACCCGCGTCCGCAAGTCCTCTACAGACAGGTCTACATACTTAGCCTGGTCATTTGGGGTCTCGCCTCGCATCCGCCGGCCGGCAGGCTGACGCTTAGCCAGTCACTTCGACGGATCCACCCGGTCAAGTGACCAGACCGGGCAGAGAGGCTGATGTAAATGACGCTGCACCGTTGAATCTTGCGACTCTCCGGCCTAGCCCATCAGCAGACTAGTGCAGCGTCTAGCCGGTGTTAGGCGGCTAGAGCGTAACGCTCGTCGTTGGCGTTTATAGCTTTTCCAGTGGATTTACGAGGTAACTGGTCCTCGGTATGCACTGCTCTGCTTCGTAACCCACGTCGAAACCAGGTCGCCCCCGGTGTTCGTTTGCGCCCGATTCGGCGCAGCATGCGATTGTCTCAGAGATTGGGATGAGACGGCGGCTTTTCAATGGGGCTGCAAATTCAGCGTCGAGGCACTCGGACCGACTTCGGGTGCTGCCGGGGGCGGCGAGGGCGCCTCGGGCGGATTCAGTCGCCCGGCTTCTTCGACGTCGGTTTCCTTCCAGTTGCAGGCGCCTTTGCGTAGGGGGACCGTGAGCACGCCGTTGATCAGGCCTTCAGTGCCGCAGTAGGGCATGCGCTCCACGTCGCGAGCATGGATCAGAAACCGATCTTTGGTCTTCTCTATCAGCATCGTGCCGCCGATCAGGTTGATGACCATGCCCGCGCTCGAATCGATCCAGCGCGCCCGCCCATCGCCGGGCCAGGATTCGAAGGAGCAGTGGAACGGACCGTTGCTGCTCCAGTACGCGAGATAAACTGGCTTGTCGCGCACCGTCTCCATCACCAGGCGCGTCTGCTTTTCGTACGGGCCGACCTTGCACTGATGACGCACCTTGGGCCCGGTGGCCACTGGTTTCGCCTTGGACGGTTGCTTAGCCTTTTGGGTCTTCTGGGTGTTCTGCGGCTTCTGTTGCTGGGCGTTGGCAGGGCCGATCGAAAGAGCGACGGCAACAGCCGCCAGCACGGAGCGCACGAGCATCGGACAGATCCTCCCGGAAGCGGCGCGTGGATGGGATAAACATCATATTGTGGTATCCCGCGGGATCTGAGTCAACGCGTGGCCTCGGCGCCCAGCGAGGGCGCTGGCACAACAACGCGAACGCTAGTCGATCAGGGGCAGCAATTCCATTGGATGTGCGAGGCGGATGTCGGCAATCCAATTCTGCGGGGGATTGCCCGTGCCCAGATAGCCGTACTCGGCGACCGCTACCCGCATGCCAGCAGCGCGGCCTGCGATCATGTCGCGCTCATCGTCTCCGAGGTAGATACAGGCGGCCGGCGTCACGCCGATTCTTGCGGCCGCCTCGAGCAGCGGCTGGGGATGAGGCTTGCGGTAGGGTGTTGTGTCTCCGCAGATCACGCAGCCCGCGCGCTGATCGAGGGAGAGCAGTCGCATCAGCGGAAACGTGAATCGCTCCGCCTTGTTGGTGACGATGCCCCAGGGGATCCTGCGCTCTTCCAGAGTCGCGACCAGTTCTGCGATGCCGGAAAAGAGGACGGTGTTGCGGCAAAGATTCTGCTCGTAGAGGTTCAGGAACTCGGCTGCCAGCGCGTCGTACGCCGAATCGCCCGGTGCAATGCCGAAGCCAAGTCCGAGCAATCCGCGCGCGCCGCTCGATGCAACGGTGCGCAGGCGCTCGATGGGCAGCGCCGGCTTGCCACGGGCTTCGAGCAGTGTATTCAGCGCATAGCCGAGGTCGGGCGCCGTGTCGGCGAAAGTGCCGTCGAGGTCGAAGAGGACGGCAGCCGTAGCCGCCTTGGCAGGTGGTTGTTTCGCGAGGTCTCTGTTCATCGGATGGTTCGACAATGCATGATGTAGTTGACTGCCGTATCGGGCTCGAGCGCGTAGCGCCGCGTCACTGGGTTATAGGTCATGCCGATCAGCGCGCTCACATCCAGGCTGGCGTGGCGGCACATCGTGGCCAGTTCCGAGGGCTTGATGAACTTCGCGTAGTCGTGCGTTCCGCGAGGGAGGAGTTTCAATACGTACTCGGCCCCGATGATGGCGAACAAGTACGACTTCGCATTGCGATTGATCGTGGAGAAGAAAGCCGAACCGCCGGGCCGCAGCAGGCGCTCGCAGGCGCTGATGGTGCTTTGCGGATCGGGCACATGTTCCAGCAATTCCATGCACGTGACGACATCGTAGCTGGCCGGACGCTCGGCGGCGAGGTCTTCGACCGTGACCAGCCGGTAATCCACGTTGCGCCCGCTCTCCAGCAGGTGCAGCTGAGCGATTTTGAGCGGACGCTCGGCCGCGTCGATGCCGCTCACGCGTGCCCCGCGCTCGGCCATGGCTTCAGCGAGGATGCCGCCGCCACAACCGACGTCGAGCACGTCCTTGTCCGCGAGACCGACGGCGTGATCGATGTAGTCCAGTCGCAGCGGATTGATTTCGTGCAGTGGGCGGAATTCGCTGGTGGGATCCCACCAGCGGTGAGCGATCTCACTGAACTTCGCGATCTCCGTGGGATCGATGTTGATCGACATGAGCGCCATCCTTTCGCGCGAAATTCTATCAGCCGGTCGGCGGCGAGCCGACTCGGCCACGTGCAATTCGTTGCTCCCAGTGCGCGGCTCGCGTCCGTGCGCTGCGCAGTTCCTCCCGGGTCAAGACACCCTCCTCGAGCAACAGTTCGCCTGCGACCCACACGTGACTGACGTCCTGTCGCCCGGCGGCATAAACCAGGTGAGAGATCGGATCGTAGCAAGGCATGAGTTCCGGACGATCGAAGTCGACGGCAATCACATCGACCGCCTTGCCAACCTGGAGTGATCCGATGCGGTCATCGAGCCCGAGCGCCTTTGCGCCTGCGAGCGTGGCCATCTCGAGCACCTTGGCAGCCGGCATGACGGTCGGATCGTTCGCGACCGTCTTGCCCAGCAGCGCGGCTTGACGCATTTCCGCGAACATGTCGAGCCGATTGTTGCTGGCAGCGCCGTCGGTGCCCAAACCCACGTTGACGCCCGCCGCGAGCAGCTTGGCGATGGGCGCCATGCCGCTGGCGAGCTTGAGATTGGACGACGGGCAGTGGGCGACGTGGCAACCATGAAGAGCCAGGACATCGATCTCGGCCGCGTTCAGGTGAACTGCGTGCACCGCCAGCAGATTCGGTCCTGCGAGTCCGAGTTCCTGCAAGCGGGCTAGCGGTCGCCGTCCGTGCTCGGACTGGGCCTGAGCGACTTCGTCGTGCGTTTCGTGCAGGTGGATATGAACGGGCACGTCTAGCTCGTTCGCGTAGGTCGCGACCTGGGCGAGCGCTTTGTCGTTCACCGAGTAGGGGGCGTGAGGCGCGAAACAGAACGAGAGCAAGGCATGCTCACGCATCGAATCGCGCAACGCCATGCCCTTGGCGAGATAGTCCATCGGATCCGAGGCGTAAGGCGAGGGGAAATCCACCACGATCATCCCCAGCGCTGCCCGCATCCCCGCGCTCAGGGCGGCGCGGGCAGCGGCCTCGGGGAAGAAATACATATCGTTGAAGAGGGTGATGCCGCCGCGGATCATTTCGGCGCAAGCCAGGAGGGTGCCATCGTGCACGAATTCGGCCGAGGCTTCCCGCATTTCGACCGGCCAGATGTACTCCTTGAGCCAGGTCATGAGCGGCAAGTCGTCCGCGAGACCACGTAGCAGCGACATCGCGGCATGGGTATGCAGATTGATCAGACCAGGCAGCACCGCGTGCTGGTGGAGCTCGAAACGACGGGCAGCAGAATACCTTTGCCGGGCAAGCGCAATGGGCAGTATGGCTTCAATGCGGCCGCCGTGGGTCACCAACGCATGCTGTTCAAGTACGCCAGCCGGCTCGACCGGAATGATCCAGCGAGCTTCGATTACGCAGTCGACTTCTTTCAACGCTTACCTCGTCAAGCCAGGCGGAGCCAGGGCAGGGATGGTACATCGTGCGGTGCGCGCATTGTCCGATGTGCCGATCTGGCGCGCGAGCCCGCAGCGAGTAGCGGCTGCATGCGGTAGTCGCGAGCCGGCGTGATCCGGCACAGCCGGGAACGCTCGCTGCGCTGCAAAAGAAAAAGCCCTGCTGAGCAGGGCTTTTTCCAGCGTACTACCTTGCCTACTAGCTCTTCGGCTTGGCTTCGGGCTTAGCTTCCGGCTTGGGCTTCGGCTTCGGCGCGGGCTTCTGGCCGACAGCTTCGATGTCCACGCGGCGGTTTGGGGCCAGACACTCGATGAGTTGCTTGCGGTTCATCTTGTTGTCGCAGAACTTGGTCACGGGAACCGGGTTCGCAAATCCTTTGCCTTCCCAGAAGATCAACTTCTGGTCGACGCCCTTGCTGACGACGTAGTCCTTGACCGTGACAGCGCGCGCTTCGGACAGCTTCTTGTTGTAGGCAGCGGAGCCGAGGCGATCGGTGTGGCCGGTGATGATCAGTGCGCCGAGCGTGACACCCTTCCAGGCTTTAGTCATCCACTCGTCGATCTCTGCACGTTGGTCATCGCGCATGGTCGACTTGTCGAAGTCGAAGTTCTGCACAGAAAGCTTCAGCTCGACGTTGACCATCGCCGGCTTCTTGGGCTTCGGCTTGGCTTCGGGCTTGGCTTCGGGCTTGGCTTCGGGCTTGGCCTTCGGCTTGGCTTCCGGCTTGGCAGCAGGCGCTGCAGCTACTTTCTTCACCAGATCAGGATCACACTGAGCCACGGCACGGGCAGGCGTCCAATCGGAGGTGCGCACGCACAGACCGGTGGTTGAACTGGTCACGACATTGCCGGTGATCGCATCGACCAGGTAGCCTTGATTCTTGCTGTCCGCTGCGAGGGCCGCACCGGGCATCAATGCAGCTGCCACGACCAGTCCTATGAGCGCCCTTCGATTTATAGCTTGCATACTTTAATTCCTCCTTGATTAACGGAAGCTCCCCAAGGCCGGTCCAGATCAGCGATCAACGTCCGGCGACACCCAAATAATTCACGGATCATATCGAGCTTTTTCTAACGCGTAAATAGCGCAGAAGAAAGAATATTTCGTTTCTCCCACACGTTCGGACAGCCATCCGGAATGCGATGCGTCCTTGTAAGCAATCGACCCAATTCGCAACGCACCCATCGATCGAACAAGAGAGCGTTGCGAATTGCGACTGTCATCCACATGGTGCGCCGCCGAACTTAACGGCAACGCGCCTGTTTTCTAAAAAACATCCTCATCAATGCGGCAGACTTGCACAACACGGGCCCGCTCGAACGAAGCCGCCATTTAGCGATCGCGTCCGCCCCAACCATTGCCGAGCAGTCGAGTCGATCCTAGCACGAATGAGGCGCTTTGCTGCTTGGCGGCAAGGCATGACAGGGTGGGGAGGCCGTAAGGCGTTGCATCGTTGCCACACTTCGATCGCGCCAGACGATGGCGGGGGATTGATCGCCGGCACATGGTAAACTCGACCGGTTTTACCAGGTACCGACCGAAGCCGCCCCCCATGGAACAAATCGCTCGCGAAACTTTGCCCATCAGCCTCGAAGAGGAGATGCGGCGCTCATATCTCGATTACGCGATGAGCGTGATCGTCGGCCGCGCATTGCCCGATGTTCGCGACGGATTGAAGCCCGTGCACCGTCGCATTCTTTTTGCAATGCACGAATCCAATACGGTCTGGAACCGTCCTTACGTGAAGTGTGCTCGCGTCGTCGGGGATGTTCTGGGTAAATACCACCCGCACGGAGACTCTGCGACGTACGAAGCGCTGGTGCGCATGGCGCAGGATTTCTCCATGCGCTATCCGCTGATCGACGGCCAAGGCAACTTCGGCTCGGTCGACGGCGATTCGGCGGCTGCTTACCGGTATACGGAGTGTCGCCTCAAGCGGATCGCGGCCGAGACCCTGGAAGATATCGACAAAGAAACCGTCGATTTCATGCCCAATTACGACGGTAAGGAACTCGAACCCGTCGTCCTGCCCTCCAAGTTGCCCAATCTTCTGATCAACGGCTCGTCGGGCATCGCGGTGGGGATGGCCACCAATATCCCGCCGCACAATCTCACCGAAGTGGTGGACGGTTGTCTCGCGCTGTTGGCGCAGCCGCAGATGGAAATCGAGGAGTTGCTCGAGATCATCAAGGGGCCGGATTTTCCGACTCGCGGCATCATCTACGGCGCCGGCGGCATCGCCGAGGCTTATCGCACCGGGCGCGGGCGCATCATCATGCGCGCCCGCACGCATTTCGAAGACATGGACAAGGGCTCGCGCCAGGCCATCATCATCGATGAGCTGCCCTATCAGGTGAACAAGGCCGCACTGCTGTCCAAGATCGGCGACATGGTGCGCGAGAAGCGCCTCGAGGGCATCTCGGAGATCCGCGACGAGTCCGACAAATCCGGCATGCGCGGCGTGATCGAACTGAAGCGCGGCGAAATCGCCGAAGTGATCCTGAACAATCTGTTCAAGGACACCCAGATGCAGGACAGCTTCGGGGTCAACATGGTGGCCTTGGTCGACGGCCAGCCCCGCTTGTTGAACCTCAGGCAGATGCTGGATGAATTCCTTCGACATCGGCGCGAGGTGGTCACGCGGCGCACGGTATTCGAATTGCGCAAGGCGCGCGAGCGTGGCCACATCCTCGAGGGATTGGCGGTTGCGCTCTCCAATGTCGACGAGATCATCGCGCTGATCAAGGCGTCGCCGTCGCCTGCAGAGGCGCGGCAAGCCTTGATGGCGCGGATTTGGAATTCGGCGCTGGTCACCGAGATGTTGGTCCGTGTCGACATCCAGGCCTCCCGCCCCGACGGGCTCGATCCCGCGTATGGCATGAGCGCGCAGGGTTATCGGCTCTCCGAAGCCCAGGCACAGCGCATTCTCGAGATGCAGTTGCAGCGTCTCACCGGGCTCGAGCAGGACAAGATCGTCGAGGAATACAAAGAGGTGATGGCGCGCATCGCCGATCTGCTCGATATCCTCGCGCGTCCCGAGCGCATCACGCAGATCATCAGCGACGAACTGATCGCCCTCAGGGAGCAGTTCGGCGACGAGCGCCGCAGCGAGATCGTATTCAACGCCGAGGACCTCACGCTCGAGGATTTGATCGCGCCGGCGGATCTGGTCGTCACGCTCTCGCACTCGGGCTACATGAAATCCCAGCCCGTGGCCGACTACCGCGCGCAGCGGCGAGGCGGGCGGGGCAAGCAGGCAGCCTCGACCAAGGAAGACGATTTCATCGACAACCTGTTCGTCGCCAATACGCACGACACGATCCTGTGCTTCTCCGACCGCGGTCGGGTCTACTGGCTGAAGGTCTATCAGGTGCCGCAGGGCAGCCGGACGAGTCGAGGCAAGCCCATCAACAACCTGTTCCCGCTGGAAGAAGGCGAGAAGATCACGGCCATTCTGCCGGTGAAGCAGTTCGACGACGATCATTACGTCTTCATGGCGACGGCGCAGGGGACGGTGAAGAAAACGGCGCTGTCCGCATTTTCCCGGCCGATGCAGCGAGGCATCATCGCGGTCGATCTCGGGCCGGGCGATTACCTCATCGGTGTCGCGCTCACCGACAGCACGCACGACGTGATGCTGTTCTCGGATGCCGGCAAGGCGGTACGTTTCTCCGAGGACGAAGTTCGGCCGATGGGGCGCAATGCGGCCGGCGTGCGCGGCATGCGCCTGCTGGAAGGGCAGCGTGTGATCGCCCTGCTGGCCGCTGCCGACGAATCGCTTTCCGTGCTGACCGCCACCGAGAACGGGTTCGGCAAGCGGACATCGATGAGCGAGTATCCCCGGCACGGTCGAGGGATCCAAGGCGTCATTGCCATCGAAACCAGCTCGCGCAATGGTCCTTTGGTGGCGGCCCGTCTGGTGTCGGAGCGCGACGAGGTGGTCTTGATCACCAATGGCGGCATCCTGATCCGCACGCGTGTGAACGAGATTCGCGAAATGGGTCGAAATACGCAAGGGGTCACGCTGATTCAGTTGGACGAGGGCGAGAAGCTCGCCGGGCTGGAGAAATTGCTGGAAGCCGAGGACGTCGACGCCAAAGACGACTTGGGCGAGGACGCCGAGCAAGATCAGTCGGGGGAGGATCCCGAGGGCGAATCGGCATGAACCCGAGGCCTCTTGCGTCGATCAGACGGCTCAGGGCGTGCTCGATGCGGGTCTGCGGGATCGTGCTGCGCATGGGTGGCGGGTTGTCGACGTGTCACAAGCTTGGTTCAATGCAAAGCAAGGGCATCGCAGATCGATGTCCGTCCTGCTGACCTCGACTCTAGGCATTCCCATTTTCCGTAGGAACCAGAAAGCCATGGCACGCATATTCAATTTCAGTGCAGGGCCGGCCGTGATGCCGGAAGAAGTCCTTGGGCAAGCGAGCGCCGAGCTGCTCGACTGGCACGGGGCCGGGATGTCGGTGATGGAGATGAGTCACCGCAGCAAGGAGTTCATCGGAATCGCGGCCAGTGCGGAGGCGGATTTGCGCACGCTGCTCGGCATTCCCCAGAACTACAAGGTGCTCTTCATGCAGGGCGGGGCCCAGGCTCAGTTCGCCCTCATTCCCATGAACCTGCTCGGAACGGCCACGACTGCGGATTATGTCGATACCGGGCAATGGTCGAAGAAGGCCGTGCAGGAGGCGAAGCGCTATTGCACGCCCTCGATTGCCGCCTCGTCCGAGGCCGATCGCTATACCTGTATTCCGGCGCGTTCGCAGTGGCGCCTGGATCCCGGTGCGGCCTATGTGCATTACACCAGCAACGAAACGATCGGCGGCGTGGAGTTCCAGTGGACGCCGGATACCGGTTCGGTGCCGCTGGTCTGCGACATGTCGTCCAATATCCTTTCCCGTCCGGTGGACGTCTCGCGCTTCGGTCTGATCTATGCGGGAGCGCAGAAGAACATCGGTCCCGCGGGCTTGACGCTGGTGATCGTGCGCGATGATCTGCTCGGACGCGCCCTGCCCATCACGCCCGGCGTGTTCGACTACAAGGCGCAGGCCGAGGCGGATTCGATGTTGAACACGCCGCCGACCTTCGCGATCTACCTCGCGGGGCTGACGTTCAAGTGGCTGCTGGCCCAAGGCGGGTTGCCCGAGGTGGAGAAGCGCAACATCGAGAAATCCTCGCTGCTCTACGAACTGCTCGATCGGACAGAGTTCTATCGCTGCCCGGTGCCCAAGGCCGACCGCTCCCGCATGAACATCGCCTTTACCCTGCGCGACGCCAAGCTCGATGAGCCTTTCCTCAAGGAGGCGAGGAGCCAGGGGCTGTCGGAGCTCAAGGGGCATCGTTCCGTCGGCGGCATGCGGGCGTCGATCTACAACGCCATGCCGCTTGCGGGCGTCAAGGCCCTGGTCGATTTCATGCAAGATTTCGAGCAGCGCCATGGTTGATCCGATTCGAATCCTCACGTTGAACAATATCGCTGCCGTCGGTCTCAAGCGCTTCACCGGCGGCAATTACGAAATCGGCAGCCATGTGCCCGAACCTGCGGCGATTCTCGTCCGTTCCCACGATATGCATTCAATGGAGATTCCCGCTTCGGTGAGGGCGATCGGACGAGCAGGGGCTGGCACGAACAATATCCCGGTTGCGAAGATGAGCGAACGCGGCGTGCCGGTTTTCAATGCGCCCGGCGCGAACGCCAACGCCGTCAAGGAATTGGTGCTCGCCGGGATATTGCTGGCGGCGCGTAATCTCGTTCCCGCCGTTCGGTTCGTCGACTCCCTCACGGGTGACGACAAGAGCATCGACAAGCAGGTCGAAGACGGCAAGAAGCATTTCGCCGGCACCGAGCTGCCGGGGCGCACCCTCGGGATCATCGGCTTGGGCAAGATCGGCAGCCTGGTGGCCGATGCGGCGATCCGGCTCGGCATGAACGTGATGGGTTACGACCCCGAGATCACGGTCGATGCGGCATGGAGCCTGCCCTCGAACGTTCGCAAGGCGCATTCGATCGAAGAGGTGCTCAAGGCCTCCGAATACGTCAGCGTGCACGTTCCGCTGCTGCCGGCGACGCGCAACCTGATCAACGCGGAGCGGCTCGCCCTCATGAAGAGCGGCGGCGTCTTGCTCAACTTCTCGCGCGACGGCATCTGCGATACCGACGCAGTGCTTGCCGCGCTCGATGCGAAGCGCTTGCGTTGGTATGTCTGCGATTTTCCGTCCGAGAGACTGCAGGGGCAGCCGCACGTCATCGCCTTGCCCCATCTCGGCGCGTCGACCCGCGAGGCGGAAGACAACTGTGCCGTGATGGTGGCTCATCAGGTGCGGGATTATCTCGAGAACGGCCATATCCAGAACGCGGTCAACTTCCCGGACGTAGTGATGGGGCGGGAGTCTCCCTATCGCGTCGGGATCGCCAACGCGAACGTGCCCAACATGCTCGGCCAGATATCGACAGCGATGGCGGATGCGGGGTTGAACATCCACAACATGCTCAACAAGTCCCGCGGAGAAATGGCCTATACGTTGGTCGACGTGGACAGCGCAGTGCCTGCGAGCGTCATCGAGAGCCTGGGGCGTATCCGGGGCGTGCTCATGGTACGCTATCTGCCGACCGAGTCCGCCGTCTGAGCGTCGAGCGCGGCGACCCACCACCCACACACTTCGGCGAGCGATGAGCGATCCGCTTAAGGCTATAAGAGATCAAATCGACGGCGTGGACGCACGCTTGGTTGCGCTGCTCAACGAGCGCGCCAAGCTGTGTCAACAAGTCGGTCACATCAAGCAGGTCGCGGCGGTATACCGGCCCGAGCGCGAGGCGCAGGTGCTGCGTCGCGTGCGAGAAATCAATCAGGGGCCGTTGCCGGCCGAAGCCCTTACGCGGTTGTACGTGGAATTGATGTCCGCGTGTCGGGGGCTCGAAGCGGAGATGTCTGTCGCCTATCTCGGCCCGCCCGGCACCTTCAGTGAAGAGGCAGTGATCAAGCATTTCGGCGGCGCGATCACGGGCCTGCCGTGCAACTCCATCGACGATACGTTTCAGAGCGTGGAATCCGGCGCGGCCACCTACGGCGTGGTGCCGATCGAGAATTCGACCGAAGGCGCCGTCGGACGCACCAACGATCTGCTGTTTCTCAAGCCGGTGTCGATCTGCGGCGAAGTCATGCTGCCCGTGCACCAGTGCCTGATGAACCGCAGCGGCAAGGCCGACGGCTTCAGCAAGATCTACTCGCATTCGCAAAGTCTGGCCCAGTGCCGGGGCTGGCTCAACGCCCACTACCAGCGCGTCGAGCGCGTCGCGGTGGTTAGCAATGCCGAGGCCGCGCGACTGGCGTCCCTCGACGACAATGCGGCGGCTGTCGCGGGACGCTTGGCGGCTCAGCGGTACGACCTGCAGATCGTCGCGCCGAATATCGAGGACGAACAGCGGAACATCACGCGCTTCGTGGTGATCGGCGCCAACGGCGCGGGTCCGACCGGGCGCGACCGCACCTCGCTCGTCATGGCGACACGCAATCGTCCGGGCGCAGTGCACGAATTGCTGATGCCGCTGGCCAAGCATCATGTGAGCATGAGCCGGCTCGAGTCCCGACCGGCCCGCTCAGGGCTCTGGGAGTATCTGTTTTTCGTCGACATCGAAGGTCACGAGCGCGACGCGAACGTCGCCGAGGCGTTGGCTGAGATGCGCGACAAGGCGACCTTCGTCAAGGTGCTCGGTTCGTATCCCACAGCACCCGAGTAACTGCAGGCGCGACGACACGGTCGTATCGAATCGATAGGCAGCTCGCGGGGAGAGCCCCGCATTCCACATGGTGAAGCTCATGGATCTGTGCGATTACGCCCCCGTTTACATTCGTTCCATCGCGCCTTATCAGCCCGGGAAGCCCATTTCGGAGCTTGCGCGCGAACTCGGCTTGAATGAAGCGGACATCGTCAAGCTCGCCTCCAACGAGAACCCGCTTGGCATCAGCCCTAAAGCGGCTGCCGCCATCCCAGCCGCGATCGGCGAACTCGCTCGCTACCCCGATGGCAGCGGTTACGAACTGAAGCAGGCCCTGGGTTCCAAGCTCGGCGTCACGGCCTCGAGCATCGTGTTGGGCAACGGATCGAACGATGTCCTGGAGATGGCTGCGCGCGCTTTTCTGGCGCCTGGCCTCAAGGCGGTCTATGCCCAGCATGCATTCGCGGTCTATCCGCTCGCGACCCAGGCATGCGGTGCGATCGGCGTGGAGGTTCCGGCGCGTGACTACGGGCATGACCTCGCCGGCATGCTGCGAGCGATCGATCAGGACACCCGCGTGGTGTTCATCGCCAATCCGAACAATCCGACGGGCACCTTCGTCGCACCCGGCGAGATGCACGCTTTTCTGCGCCAAGTGCCGGCCGGCGTACTCGTCGTCCTCGATGAGGCGTATCAGGAGTATCTGCCGGCCGAGTTGCGTGCCGACAGCGTGGCGTGGCTGAGCGAGTTTCCGAACCTCGTCATCACGCGCACGTTCTCGAAGATCTATGGCCTCGCCGGTTTGCGACTCGGCTACGCTTTGGCCCATGAGCGTGTGGCCGATCTTATGAATCGCGTACGCCAGCCTTTCAACGCGAACAGCATCGCTTTGGTCGCAGCCGTTGCTGCGCTGAACGACGAGGCGTTCATTCAGCGCAGCCGGGATGTGAACTTCGAGGGGATGGCCTACCTTACGGAGGGATTCAAGCGGCTCGAACTGACATACATCCCGTCGCAAGGAAATTTCATCTCCGTTCGGGTCGGCGACGGCGCGGAGGTGTTCCGCCGCCTTCTCAAGCGCGGTGTGATCGTGCGGCCGATCGCCGGTTACGGCCTGCCGCAGCATCTGCGCGTGACCATCGGCATGCCGACGGAAAACGAGCGTCTGCTGCGGGCGCTGGAGGATTCTCTCCATGAATAGCGTTCAGCCTGCTTCGCCCGTGAACGGTACGCCGCTGATCGGAAAGCTCGCGGTGTATGGTGTCGGTCTCATCGGCGGCTCCTTCGCGCTCGCGCTGAAGGCGGCGGGTGCGGTCTCCCAAGTCGTCGGCGTGGGGCGTAGCCGCGCCAATCTGGATGCGGCCATTGCGGCCGGGGTGATCGATGCTGTGGCTGTCGATGATGAACACGCAGTCGCCGACGCCGATTTGGTTTTGCTCGCGATGCCGGTCGGTCAGATGGGCGAAGTGATGGCGCGGATCGCGCCTCACCTGGGCAAGAGCACGGTCGTCAGCGATGCCGGCAGCACCAAGCGCGACGTGGTGGAACTCGCGCGTCGACATCTCTCTGCCTCGCTGTCGCGCTTCGTCCCGGCACACCCGATCGCAGGGGCCGAGCGCAGCGGGGCCACCGCCGCACGCGCAGACTTGTTCCGCGGACGCCATCTTCTGATCACACCGCAAGCCGAATGCGAGCCTCGCGCCTTGTCTCTGGTCCGGGCTGCCTGGGAGCTCTGCGGGATGCGGGTGAGCACCATGGATGCGGAGACGCATGACCGGGTGCTCGCTTCGGTAAGCCATCTGCCGCATGTTCTGTCCTACGCTCTGGTGCATGAATTGGCTGGGCGTGCGAACGGCGAACAACTCTTCTCGCTCGCAGCGGGCGGGTTTCGCGACTTCACCCGCATCGCTGGCAGCTCGCCCGAAATGTGGCGGGATATCTGCTTGTCGAACCGCGATGTGATCGTGGACGAACTCAATCGATACCGTGCCGAACTCGCTCGCATCGAGGCCTTACTGAACGCCGGCGACGGCGAGGGCCTGGAGCGCGTGTTTGCGCAGGCACGGGATGCGCGCAACCGCTGGCTCAGCATTCGCTGATCCGGCCGACCTTTCTGTCTTGCTTGGACGGCGAACGATGGATCATCTCGACTTGGCGCCGGTGTCCACTGTCGGGGGCAGCGTACAGCTCCCGGGTTCGAAGAGCATCTCGAATCGAACACTTCTGCTCGCGGCTCTCTCCGAAGGGGAGACGCAGATCGAGGCGTTGCTCGATTCGGACGATACGCGCGTCATGGTGGCTGCCTTGGAGCGGCTGGGCGTTTCGTGCCGGCGCGATGTCGAGGCCCGGCGGGCAGTCGTGCAAGGTTGCGGTGGGCGGTTTCAGGTCGGTGATGCGGATTTGTTCATGGGCAATGCCGGCACCGCGATCCGCCCGTTGACGGCCGCATTGGCGCTGCGGGGCGGGGACTATCGACTGTCCGGTGTGCCTCGCATGCACGAGCGTCCGATCCGCGATCTGGTCGATGCGCTCAGGCAGGTCGGCGCGCGGGTCGAGTATCTCGCGGCGGAGGGCTATCCTCCCTTGCGCATTTTGCCGGGGCGTATCGCGTTGCCCGAAGCCGTGCGCGTTCGCGGCGATGTTTCGAGCCAATTCCTTACCGCGCTTCTCATGGCACTGCCTTTGGTGGGCGCGCGCGCCCGCATCGAAGTGATCGGTGAACTGATCTCCAAGCCCTACGTGGAGATCACGCTCAACCTGCTGCAGCGCTTCGGCATCGAGGTGCAGCGCGAGGGTTGGTCCGCGTTCACCATCGCCGCGGGCAGTCGCTACTGCAGCCCGGGGCGCATCTTCGTCGAAGGAGATGCCTCGTCGGCTTCGTACTTTCTCGCGGCCGGTGCGATCGGCGGCATCGCCGGCGGGCAGCCCGTGCGGGTGGAGGGGATAGGCAAGGACAGCATCCAGGGCGATGTGCGTTTCGTCGAAGTGCTCGAGCGCATGGGGGCCACGGTGAGCATGGGCGACAACTGGATCGAGGCGGGGAGTGCCGGACGTACCGCGCCGACGCGCTTGTCGCCGATCGATGCGGATCTCAACCATATCCCGGACGCTGCGATGACCGTGGCCATACTGGCTTGTTTCGCGTCGGGCACGAGTGTGCTGCGCAACATCGGCAGCTGGCGAGTAAAGGAAACCGATCGCATTGCGGCCATGGCGGCCGAATTGGTCAAGATAGGCGCGACCATCGATTCAGGAAGCGATTACCTGAAGATCACGCCGCCCGAGCGCTTCCTGCCGGCATCCATCGCGACCTACGACGATCACCGGATGGCCATGTGCTTCTCCCTGATCGCCTTGGGTGGGGTGGCGACCCGCATTCAAGATCCCGGATGTGTCGCGAAAACGTTCCCCGACTACTTCGAGGCCTTTGCCTCGATCTGCAGGCACTGATTCCGTGGCCCTCGATACGACCGAAGCTGGCGACAGCCTGGAGATGGCTGCCTCGATTGCAGTAATTGCCATCGACGGGCCGGCGGCATCGGGCAAGGGGACAGTCGCCGCCCGGGTCGCGCAGGCGCTGGGCTTCGTCTACCTGGACAGCGGAGCGCTTTATCGCCTGGTGGCTCTGCAAGCACAGCGAAAGGGCGTGAGTTTCGACGACGAGCCCGCGCTGGCAGAGCTCGCCCGCACGCTCGATGCGCGCTTCGACGCGGCGGAAATCTGGCTGGACACCGGTCGGGTGACCGATGCGATTCGCACCGAGGCGATCTCATCGGGGGCATCCCAGGTGGCGGCTCATGTCGAGGTGCGCCAGGCGTTGCTTGAGCGTCAGCGCGCGTTTCTGCGGGCGCCGGGGTTGGTCGCGGAGGGCAGGGACATGGGGACCGTGGTGTTTCCCCAGGCTGCGCTCAAGGTCTTTCTCACCGCGAGCGCCGAGGTGCGTGCGGAACGACGCTATAAACAGTTGATGGACAAAGGATTGAGTGCTAACATTCACACCCTTTTGCAGGAGATTCGGCAACGCGACGAGCGCGACAGCGCACGTGCTGCCGCTCCCCTGAAGCCTGCAGCCGATGCGGTAACGCTCGATACGACGGCGCTGAACATAGAGCAAGCAGTCGACCGAGTTCTGCATCTTTGGCAACACAGGCAGTAGGACCCTAGCGCCATCGGCCGCCCGGCTCGATGGCATTCGCAATCAGCCCCGTCATTCCCGACGGGTACATCAGGTGGTTCAGTACATATGAGCACGGTTTCCAGTCCAGAAGTTGGCAACGAGAGTTTCGCTGCATTATTCGAGGAAAGCCTATTGCGCAAAGAGATGCGCATAGGGGAAGTGATCACCGCTGAAGTCGTGCGGATGGACAGCAACTTCGTTGTCGTCAATGCTGGATTGAAATCGGAGAGCCTGATCCCGCTCGACGAGTTCCGCAACGACCGGGGCGAGATGGACGTCAAGCCCGGCGATTTCGTCAGCGTCGCGATCGATGCACTCGAAGACGGTTACGGCGAGACCCGCCTCTCACGCGACAAGGCCAAGCGTCTCGCGGCTTGGCTGGATCTGGAAAAGGCGCTCGAGGAAGCGTCGCTGGTGCAAGGCGTGATCAGCGGCAAGGTCAAGGGCGGTCTGACCGTCATGATCAACGGCATCCGCGCCTTTCTGCCTGGTTCGCTGGTCGATATCCGCCCGGTGAAAGACACCACGCCGTACGAAGGCAAGCAATTCGACTTCAAGGTCATCAAGCTCGATCGCAAGCGCAACAACGTGGTGGTATCGCGTCGCGCCGTGCTCGAAGCGAACCTGGGCGCCGAGCGCCAGGCGCTGCTCTCGAGCCTGCAGGAAGGCGTAGTGGTCAAAGGCATCGTCAAGAACATCACAGACTATGGCGCGTTCGTCGATTTGGGCGGCATCGACGGCTTGCTGCACATCACCGATCTGGCATGGCGGCGCGTGCGTCACCCCTCGGAAGTGCTCAACGTGGGTGACGAGGTCACGGCCAAGGTCCTCAAGTTCGACCAGGAAAAGAACCGTGTGTCCCTCGGCCTCAAGCAGCTGGGCGAGGATCCGTGGGTCGGCCTGTCGCGTCGCTATCCCTCCGGCACGCGTCTGTTCGGCAAAGTGAGCAACCTCACAGACTACGGCGCGTTCGTGGAGATCGAGGCCGGCATCGAAGGCCTGGTTCACGTCTCCGAAATGGATTGGACGAACAAGAACGTTCATCCCTCGAAGGTCGTGCAGTTGGGCGACGAAGTCGAAGTCATGGTTCTCGAAATCGACGAAGACCGCCGCCGCATCTCCCTCGGCATGAAGCAGTGCATGGCCAATCCGTGGGAAGAGTTCGCCATGAACTACAAGAAGGGCGACAAGGTTCGCGGGCAGATCAAGTCCATTACCGACTTCGGCGTCTTCATCGGCTTGCCCGGTGGCATCGACGGCTTGGTGCATCTGTCCGACCTGTCTTGGTCGTTGACGGGTGAAGAAGCGGTTCGCCGGTACAAGAAGGGCGAGGAAGTCGAGGCGGGTGTCCTCTCCATCGACGTCGAGCGTGAGCGCATCTCGCTTGGCATCAAGCAGCTCGAAGGCGATCCGTTTAACTCCTACGTGGCGATGAACGACAAGAACAGCATCGTGAGCGGGACGGTGAAAGCCATCGACGCCAAGGGTGCCGTGATCGCTCTGACCGACGATATCGAAGGCTATCTGCGCGCGTCGGAGGTCTCGAGGGATCGTGTCGAGGACATCCGCTCCAAGCTCAAGGAGGGCGACAGCGTGACGACGATGATCATCAACGTCGACCGCAAGAACCGCACGATCAATCTGTCCGTCAAGGCCAAGGACTTGGCCGACGAGAACGAGGCGCTGACGCGCATGCAGTCGGAGCGTCCGACCAGCGCGGGCACGACCAACCTCGGGGCGCTGCTCAAAGCCAAGCTCGACACCGCAAACAGCTCCTCGGAGCAATAAACGGGGTGGCCCATGACCAAGTCGGAGCTGATCGCGCGGCTCGCAGCGCGCTACCCTCAGCTTGTGGCGAAGGACGCCGAGCTCGCGGTTAAGATGATCCTGGATGCGATGACACGAAGCCTCACGCAAGGTCAGCGCATCGAGATCCGCGGGTTCGGCAGTTTCGGACTGAACTATCGGCCGCCCCGAGTGGGGCGTAACCCGAAATCCGGCGAGAAGGTCAAGGTCCCGGCCAAGCATGTCCCGCACTTCAAGGCCGGGAAGGAATTGCGCGAGCGGGTCGACGCGCGTCGGCCCGAACCGATGATCGTGCGAGCTCTCGAGGCCATGCAAGCTCGTGGCGGCGAGCCGGAAGCGAAGGCCTGAGCGCGCTGCCGTCCGAGCCTTCGCTCACCAGAATGGGTTTTGAACTCGACATCGGCCGGCGTTGCTGCTGCTCTGGATAGCCCATGCGCTACGTCCTTTGGCTTCTGCGTATCGTCCTGTTTCTGCTGCTGCTTGGCTTTGCCGTGAAGAACAGCGATCCGGTCACGGTGCACTACTATTTCGGGGCCGAGTGGCGTGCGCCGCTGGTATTCGTGCTGCTGCTTAGCTTGTGTGCCGGCGCGGGGCTGGGAATTCTGGCCGTTCTGGGCAAGGTCTTCAGTCAGCGTCGGCAGCTTGCCGAGCTCAAGCGCGAATTGCGGGTGCAGCAAGGGCGATCCGCCGCCCAAGCCGTCGCTCCTCCCACCGATTCAATCTGAGCGAGCCGCATGGAGTTCGAGTATTGGTGGCTGCTCACCTTCCCCTTGTTCTTCGGCCTGGGCTGGATGGCCGCACGCATCGATATCAAGCAGCTGGTGTCGGAGTCTCGCACGCTGCCGATCTCGTATTTCAAGGGCCTCAATTTTCTTCTCAACGAGCAGCCCGACAAGGCCATCGAGGCCTTTATCGAGGTGGTAAAGGTCGATCCTCAAACGATCGAACTTCATTTCGCGCTGGGTAGCTTGTTTCGGCGCCGTGGCGAGGTCGAGCGCGCCATCAGAATGCACCAGAATCTGGCCGAACGCCCGGATCTGGATCCCGAACAACGAACGCTGGCCGTGTACGAACTGGCTCAGGACTATTTCAAGGCGGGCTTGCTGGACCGCGCCGAGGAATATTTCAAGCAATTGGAAGGCACTCGCCTGGAGGAACAGGCGTTCGGCTTCCTGCTCGACATCTACGAGCAGGAAAAGGAGTGGGACAAGGCGGTCGCCACGGCCGAGCGGCTGGAGGCGAAGTCGGGCCAGTCGCGACAGAAGGAGATTGCCAATTTCTATTGCGAGATGGCTACTCGCGACATCATGCAATCACGATTCGACGCCGCGCGCCCGCATCTGGCACAAGCACTGACGCATCATCGCCTGTGTGTGCGAGCGAACATGCTGCTCGGCGATGTCGAACGTGCTGCGGAGAACGACGAAGCCGCGATCGAGGCATGGAAGCGCATCGAATCCCAGAATCCTGAATTCTTGCCTCTGGTGGCCGAGCGTCTCATGGACGCTTATCGCCGCTTGGGGCGGGCGCAGGAAGGCCTGACATTATTGAAGGGATATCTGGCGCGCTACGCTTCGATCGATCTGTTGAACGTTGCATTTCAGGCCGAACTCGAGACGACCGACACGCATTCGGCATACCAGCTCGTGCGAGAGGAACTGCGGCGCAATCCCACCCTGCTTGGCCTCGACAAGCTTCTTGAAGCACAGCTCATCGAAGCGCCTCCTGAGCGGCGTCGCGATCTTGAGTTGGTGAAGAATCTCGTTCATCAGCACACGCGCAGTCTCGACATGTATCGATGCGATACGTGCGGATTCCGGGCGCGGCAATTTTACTGGCGCTGTCCAGCCTGCAATGGCTGGGAGACGTATTCGCCGCGCCGCACGGAAGAGAAAGGGCTCGCAAAGTGAACACAAGCCGCATCATCGTAGCGCTGGATGTGCCGTCTCCGGAGCAGGCGTGGGCGATTGCGTCGAAACTCGAGCCGAAGTCCTGCCGGGTCAAGGTCGGCAAGGAGATGTTCGTCGCAGCCGGACCGGGCCTCGTCGAACGGCTGACAGCCGCAGGATTCGAGGTTTTTCTGGACTTGAAGTTTCACGACATTCCGAACACCGTTGCCTCGGCGTGCCGCGCCGCCGCCCGGTTGGGTGTGTGGATGCTCGATGTGCATGCGTTCGGTGGGCGAGAGATGATGCAGGCGGCGCGTGAGGGGATCGAAGGCGCGTCGCACAAGCCGCTGCTTGTCGGTGTGACGGTACTCACCAGCATGAGCGAATCGCAGTTGCGGGAAATCGGTGTCGGTGCGACCCCGATGGATGCCGTGGCGAATCTTTCGGAACTCGCGGCGCAAAGCGGGCTCGACGGCGTCGTCTGCTCGGCCCAGGAGGCCGCGATGTTGCGGGCCCGATTCGATGCACCGTTCAAGCTCGTGACCCCCGGCATCCGGCCTGCGGGGACATCGGCCGACGATCAGCATCGCATTACCACCCCTGCGCAGGCCATTGTCTCCGGGGTCGATTATCTGGTCATCGGCCGGCCGATCACGCGCGCGGCGGATCCTCAGGCGGCGCTGGAGGCCATCAACGCCGAGATCGACGGCGTCTCGAGGGTTTGAGCACGATGACCAAAAAAGCCGGGCGCACTGCAGCCTCGCGCCCCGGGCAGCTTCCGGCCAAGAGCGCGGTGGGGGCAGTGATCGCACCGCATGCACGTCGCGCGCAGAAGGGCAGGCGTGCGCCCCGAGTCTTGGTTGTGGGCGATGTGATGCTGGATCGATACTGGTTCGGCCAAGTCAACCGGATTTCTCCGGAGTCGCCGGTGCCCGTCGTCTTGGTCGAGCGCATCGAGGAGCGCCTGGGGGGGGCTGCGAACGTGGCGCGCAATGCGGCTGCCTTGGGCGCCGAAGTCGAGTTGCTTTCCGTGATCGGACAAGACGAGGCAGGTGACTGCTTGTCAGCGTTGACTGTCACCGACGGCATTCGGGCGCGCTTTCACCGCGATGCATCGGTTCCGACGACCGTGAAGCTGCGCGTCATCGGTCGGCAGCAACAGTTGCTGCGCATCGACTTCGAGACCTCTCCCAGCAACGAGGTGCTCGCGGCAAAGCTGCAGGATTTCGAACGCAGCGTCGTCGACAACGATCTGGTGATCCTGTCGGACTATGCCAAGGGCACGCTCGTTCATGTGGAGCGCATGATCCGCATCGCGCGCCGGCTCGGCAAACCCGTATTGGTGGATCCGAAGGGCGACGACTATCGCCGGTATCGCGGGGCTACGCTGTTGACCCCGAACAAATCGGAGTTTCGGCAGGTCGCGGGCGCCTGGTCGACGCATCCCGAGATGATCGCCAAGGCGCAGCGATTGCGCAACGCGCTCGGGTTGGAGGCGCTCTTGATCACGCGCAGCGAAGAGGGCATGACCTTGTTCCGCAAGTCGAGCGTGCTCAACATGCCGGCGCAGGCGCGGGAGGTTTACGATGTCAGCGGTGCGGGCGATACGGTGATCGCGACACTGGGTGTGAAGCTCGCTGGCCGGGCGAGTTGGCGCGAGGCGGTGCGAGCGGCTAACCTGGCGGCGGGCATCGTGGTCGGCAAGCTGGGGACCGCGGTGGTCCATCCCGAAGAACTCGCTGCCGCAGAAGCGGCACAGCCCCGCTAGGAGGCTCGAAGCAGTCATGCATATCGTTGTTACCGGCGCGGCAGGGTTCATCGGCTCGAATATCGTCAAGGCGCTCAACGAACGCGGCATCACCCGCATCGTCGCAGTGGATGATCTGCAGCAGGGCGACAAGTTCGCGAATCTGGCCGACTGCGAGATCGCCGACTATTGGGACAAGGACGAGTTTGTGCGCGCGCTCGAGAGCGGCAAGTTCAACGGCGCCATCAAGGCAGTGCTCCATCAGGGTGCCTGCTCGGACACCACCGAGCGCGACGGCCGCTACATGATGGACATCAACTATCGCTACACGGTGCGCATGCTCGATTTTTGTCGCAGCGCGTGCGTTCCCCTCATCTATGCGTCGTCGGCGGCGGTGTACGGCGCCCAGGCGCATTGCCGCGAGTCGGGCGAGTCCGAAGGACCGTTGAACGTCTACGGCTACTCCAAGGTATTGTTCGATCGCTACCTGCGCAGCCGTTGGGAGGAGCAGACAGCCCAAGTCGTCGGGCTGCGGTATTTCAACGTCTACGGGCCGCGCGAGCAGCACAAGGGCCGCATGGCTTCTGTGGCCTGGCATTTCTACAATCAGTACACCACGAGCGGCCGCGTTCGACTATTCGAGGGGAGCCACGGTTATCCAGACGGCGAGCAGCGTCGAGACTTCGTTTCGGTCGAAGACTGCGTGAAGGTGAACCTATATTTTCTCGATCACCCCGAGCGCAGCGGCATATTCAACGTCGGAACCGGCCGCGCGCAGACCTTCAATGACGTCGCCGCTGCGGTCATCAACAGCGTCGAGGCAGCAAACGGAAATGCGCCTCGGACAATCGGCGAACTGGTCAACGCGGGCTGTGTCGAGTACATTGCGTTCCCGCCGGATCTCATGGGCAAGTATCAGGCGTTCACGCAAGCCGATCTCACTGCCTTGCGCGCGGCGGGTTATTCCGACGCGTTTCTCAGCGTGGAGCAGGGCGTGCAGCGTTATTGCGAACGATTGCAGCAACGCGGCGTTTAGAACTTCGGCCCGCGCCGGCCGCATGCATGCATGCGGGCCTGCGGTATCATGCCCGCCTTAGGAGGCGCCTCATGGACAAGTACCTCGAAGACTACGTCGGAAACACCCCGTTGGTGCGCCTGAAGCGCATGAATGCGGGTGAAGGCAATGTGATTCTGGCCAAGCTGGAGGGCAATAACCCGGCGGGCTCGGTGAAGGATCGTCCCGCGCTCTCGATGATCCGGCGTGCGCAGGAGCGCGGGGACATCAAGCCCGGCGATACGCTCATCGAACCGACCAGCGGCAATACCGGGATCGCGCTGGCGATGGCGGCGACCATGATGGGCTATCGCATGATTCTCATCATGCCCGAGCATCTGAGCATCGAGCGTCGTCAGACCATGCGCGCCTATGGCGCCGAACTCATCCTGACGCCGAAGAGCGGCGGCATGGAAATGGCACGGGACGTTGCCGAGCGCATGCGCGACGAAGGCAAGGGCATCATCCTCGACCAGTTCGCGAATCCGGACAATCCGCTGGCGCATTACGAGGGAACGGGCCCCGAGATATGGCGCGATACGCAGGGGCGCGTCACTCACTTCATCAGCAGCATGGGCACCACCGGCACGATCATGGGCGTGTCGCGCTACCTCAAGGAGCGCAACAGCGCCATTCGCATCGTCGGCGCCCAGCCTTCGGAGGGATCCAACATTCCCGGGATTCGCAAATGGCCCGAGGCCTATCTGCCCAAGATCTATGCGCGGCCGCGCGTCGACGAACTGGTGGAAGTGAGCCAGGCCGATGCGGAAGAGATGACTCGGCGTCTCGCGCGCGAAGAGGGCATTTTTGCCGGGATATCCTCGGGAGGCGCCCTGTGGGTCGCCTTGCAGGTTGCCGCTCGCAGCAAGAACGCGGTGATCGTGACGATCGTATGCGACCGCGGTGACCGCTACCTGTCAACGGGCGTGTTTCCCGATTGAACCCATGACGCCGGTGCTCGCTTTCGACATCGAGACAGTGCCGGATACCGCCGGACTGCGCCGACTCCACGCCCTGTCGGCGGCTATTCCAGATGTCGAGGTGGCTGACATGGCCTACCAGCGCCGAAGGCAGGCCGTCGGGCACGATTTTCTGCCTCTGCACCAGCATCGCGTGGTCGCCATCTCCTGCGTATTGAGAGAAGGCGATGGGCTGCGCATCTGGTCGCTCGGAGATGTCGACGAAGGCGAAGGCGGGCTCATTCAGCGTTTCTTCGACGGGATCGAGAAGTTCACGCCTCAACTCGTATCGTGGAACGGCGGTGGCTTCGATCTGCCGGTGCTGCATTATCGCGCCATGATCCATCGAGTCCGAGCGTCCCGCTACTGGGAACTGGGCGAAGACGACCGCGAGTTCCGCTACAACAACTACATCGGCCGCTATCACACGCGTCATCTGGACCTCATGGATCTCATGGGCATGTACCAAAGCCGGGTTCCCCTCGACGAGTTCGCGCAACTGCTCGGTTTCCCGGGCAAAGTCGGGATGCACGGTTCGAAGGTTTGGCAGGCTTTCCAGGCAGGCGAAGTGGAGGCGATTCGCAGCTACTGTGAGGCGGATGTGGCCAATACCTACCTCGTCTATCTTCGCTTTCAGATGATGCGCGGGTGCATCACGGACCAGGCTTACGCCAGCGAGTGTGCCTTGGCCAGAAGCACCATCGAAGGCCTGCCCGGGGAACACTGGAGAACGTTCTTGGATGGATGGAGCGGGTGAACCCACAGACCATCGAAGCCCGCGTCATCGACATCGATTCGCTGGAACAGGAAGGACGCGGCGTCGGCCGCTGGCAGGGCAAGGCAATCTTCGTGGATGGCGCCCTGCCTGGCGAAAGAGTGGAGTTCTCGCCCTATCGGCGCAAGCCCGCCTACGAGTTCGCCAAGCCAGCCAAGCTTCTGCGCGAGAGCGCCCAGCGCGTGCAGCCGCGCTGTCCTCACTTCGGCATGTGCGGTGGCTGCAACTTGCAGCATTTCGAGCCGCGTGCCCAAGTGGCAGCGAAGCAAAGAATCCTCGAAGATGCGTTGTGGCATATCGGACGCGTCCGGCCCGAGCACATCCTCCCGGCCATACATGGCCCTGCCTGGGCCTACAGGACGCGGGCCAGGCTGACTGTACGCAACGTGGTCAAGAAGGGCGGCGTACTGGTCGGCTTTCACGAGCGAGGCAGCAGCTACGTGGCGGACATGACGTCCTGCCAGGTACTGCCCGCACGCATCTCTGCACTGCTGCCGCTGCTGCGACATCTCGTGTCGGGGCTCAGTGTGCGCGATCGATTGCCTCAAATCGAGTTGGCATGCGGCGACAACATCGATGCGCTGGTTCTTCGAATTCTGCAGCCGCTCGAGCCGCGGGACGAAACGGTGTTGCGCGCTTTTGCCGATGAACATCGGCTCGCGTTGTACCTGCAGACCGGTGGCCCGGAAACCGCTCGATTGTTTCATCCGGCCGACGCGCCGGAATTGCTCTATCGAATGCCGGAGTTCGATCTCGATATGGCGTTCGGACCGACCGAGTTCACTCAGGTCAATCCGGAGGTCAACCGCGTGCTGGTGAGCAGAGCGGTGCGTTGGCTTGCGCCCCAAGCGGGGGATCGGGTGGCGGACATGTTCTGCGGCCTGGGCAATTTTTCGCTTGCGATCGCGCGGTCGGGGGCGCAAGTGATCGGCTTCGAGGGCGCCGCCTCGCTGGTGGGGCGTGCTGCCAGCAATGCCGAACGCAATGGTTTGAGTTCGCTTTGTCGTTTCGCGCAAGCGGATTTGTTCAAGCAAGCGGAGCAGGTTTTGCGAGCCGAAGGGCCGTTTGACCGCCTGTTGATCGATCCGCCGCGGGACGGCGCGATGGAGTTGGTCAAGGCACTTCACGACCCTCTGCCGATGCGCATCGTCTATGTTTCCTGTAATCCGGCGACGCTTGCGCGCGATTCGGAGGTGCTCGTGCATGTGCACGGGTATCGGATGGTCGCCGCCGGCATCGTGAACATGTTCCCGCACACGGCCCACGTGGAGTCCCTGGCGGTATTCGAGCGCGGGTGAGCTGCGCGCCGCTCGGGGGGGGGGCGCTGGTACGGAAAAAGGCTGGAAGGACGAGAGACCTTCCAGCCTTTTTATTGACGCGTGCGACGAGCCAGTTCGCTAGTCGCGCTGGCCGGTAAGCGCCATGAGTATTTGGAGCAGGCTGGCGAACAGGTTGTATACGCTCATATAGAGCGTAAGCGTTGCGGATACGTAGTTCGTTTCGCCACCCTGAACAATCTGGTTGACCTGGAACAGTATGATCATGGACGACAGCAGAACGAACACGCCACAGACGGTCAGATGCAACGCCGGGCTGGAGAAGAAGATATTCGCCACGACGGCGAGCATGGCGACGATGCAGCCGATCACCAAAAAATTGCCGATGAAGCTCAAATTGCGTCGGGTGGTTGCACCAATGCCCGCCATCGTGAAGAACACGATTGCCGTGCCTGCGGCGGCCAGCGCAACCAGTTGACCGCCATTGCGCAATCCGAGTGCCGTCTGCAGCAGGGGGGCCAGCATGACGCCGAGGAACAAGGTCAACCCGAGCAGTAAAGCGACGCCTACCCCGCTGTCCCGGTTCTTTTCGATGGCGTAGAACATGCCATATACGATCGCGAGGAAGGCGAGCGAGCCCAGGATGGGGTTGGATCGCAGGATTCCGAAATTCAAGTTCATGCCGATGAGCGCGCCGATCCCGGTGGGGATGAACGACAACGCGAGCAGGAGGTAGGTATTGCGCAGTACTCTCTGCCGAGCCGAGGCTTGACTCTGGCTGGTTCTCAGCGATTGACGAAAGCCGTCGGCGCCTGGTTGCGTCTTCGGTTGCATATTCCCTCTCGTTCTTTCAACCGACCGAATTGGCCGCATCTCAGGCTAGCAAGGCTATCGCGAAGTTGCAAGAATCTGGTCCCGGCATCGCAACCGCGCTAAAATCCGCCGCTTCGCCGATACGTCTCGGGCATCCGGGGCTCTTGGATCGTCGTAGGGCGAGCCGAGCGGGCCCCGCAGACTCGTCGAACGGGCAGCCCGCCTCGGTGATGTGGCAGATGACCGAACTGCGCCTCGATACAGGTGCTCCGCACTGTGGGGGAGAGGGCGGGTCGGTAGAATGCCAGCGGCCTTTGCGGATGTGACAGCCGCTGCTGGCGTGGGCTGGTTGCGGGCATCCCAGGATGATGGCGCAGCTAAACCGGTTGAGTTCCAAAGATCGGTGCTCGTCAGTGTAGGAGAGATGGCAGAGCGGTTGAATGCACCGGTCTTGAAAACCGGCAGGAGTGCAAGCTCCTCGTGGGTTCGAATCCCACTCTCTCCGCCAAAGAAGGATCCGCCGGAGATGCTTTGGATGGTGAGTCGAAAGCGGCCCCCTCGGGTGTGCGCGCCCCCAAACCATAGCCCTTGAGTTGGCGAACACCGATTGGATCAAATTCGATGCATCGGCCAACGCTGCGCAATTCATGTGAGCACGTCAGGGATGCAGGAGCAAACGGCTGTTCGATGGCCACGCGTGATTGGAATGGAAGGGAAAATGCTCGTCTGGTTAGCGATCCGAGTCGGGCTCGTATCAGGCTGGACGGGCAGCATCGAAGGTAGCGGTAGAGGGTGCTGGGAGCGAGGCGTGACCTCTCGTTAACGAGGGCCGGATTTGCTCCCGCAACTTACCCGTTCGATTTGTGGACAGGGAACTCGTAGACCAGACGGTGCCAGCAAATCTCAGGCCCGGGAATGACAACGGTCTCTAGGGGTATTCGAAGGCTTGCCTCAGGAATTCCCTGGGCACGGTGTCGCTAGGATGCGACACCGCGCAGTGTCGTTCTTTACTTCGCCCTTCCACCGGCCTTGCGCTGTGCGGCGCCGCCGTTGTTTCGCACCGTGGTGCGAATCTTGTCGTAAAGCTTGGCATTGCTGCGTTTGAGCTGCTCCGCGATCGCGAAGTCTTCGCCTTTGGCGCGCGTAAGGTCGATCCCTTCGATGTGCACCAGACGGAGGAGCTCGCGAACCGGACGCGGCATATTGCGTCCGCTCTCATAGCGAGAACCGCCGCTTTGGGTTACGCCGATCTTGCCCCAGAACTCGCTCTGGTTCAGGCCGAGTTTGCGTCGAATGTCGCCGGGATTGGCAGTGCGTGTAGCTTTTTGCATGAGGGTTTCCTATAGGGTGGATCACAACGGCATAGCTGATTGACCTAAGAACCCGGCGTGGGTTCCGGTGTCGGTGCAGGTTTTTATAACGAATTCGATCTCGTAGGGATGACGCGGTTCCGGTAAAATTACAATCTTTCCCAATCTTATAGCAATAGCATGGCGCTCATCGTACAGAAATACGGCGGAACTTCGGTCGGTAGTCCCGAGCGCATCAAGCATGTGGCGCAGCGGGTCGCGCGTTTCGTGGCCGAGGGCCATAAGGTAGTCGTGGTGGTGTCTGCGATGTCCGGCGAGACCAATCGACTACTGGCCTTGGCCAGGGAAGTGGCGCCCAGCCCCGATCCACGTGAACTTGATGTGATGGTATCTACCGGGGAGCAGGTGACCATCGCTCTCGTGTCGATGGCATTAATGCAACTTGGGGTGAAGGCACGCAGTTATACGGGAGGGCAGGTACGCATCCTCACGGATAGCGCTTTCACCAAGGCGCGCATAACCAATATCGACGATGCCAATATTCGTGGGGATCTCGATGCCGGTTTCGTGGTGGTGGTTGCGGGATTCCAGGGTGTCGACGAACAAGGCAACATCACGACCCTGGGTAGAGGCGGGTCCGATACCACGGGCGTGGCGCTTGCGGCAGCGCTGGCGGCTGACGAATGTCAGATCTATACCGATGTCGATGGCGTTTACACGACCGACCCGCGGATCGTTCCCGAGGCGAGGCGCCTGAGAACGGTCACGTTTGAAGAAATGTTGGAGATGGCGAGTCTGGGTTCCAAGGTTCTCCAAATCCGCTCCGTCGAGTTCGCCGGCAAATACAAGGTAAGGCTGCGGGTGCTTTCCAGCTTCGAGGAAGGTGGGGAGGGCACGCTGATCACGTTCGAGGAAGACGCAAACATGGAGAAGGCCGTCATATCGGGTATCGCGTTCAACCGCGACGAGGCCAAGATCACGCTGCTCGGCGTTCCGGATCGTCCCGGGATTGCCTATCAAATTCTTGGCCCGATCGGCGATGCCAATATCGATGTAGACATGATCGTGCAGAACGTGAGCCACGACGGTCTGACCGACTTTTCTTTCACCGTGCACCGTAACGACTATCAGAAGGCGATGCAGATTCTGAAATCGGTGGACGCGCACATCAAGTCTCGAGGCGTGGTCGGCGACGACAAGATCGCGAAGGTGTCGGTGGTGGGTGTTGGCATGCGGTCCCATGCGGGGATTGCAAGCACAGCCTTCCGGACGCTGGCCGAGGAAGGCATCAACATCCAGATGATCTCGACGTCCGAGATCAAGATTTCCATCGTGATCGACGAGAAGTATATGGAGCTCGCCGTCCGGGTGCTGCATAGGTCCTTCCAACTGGACCAACCGTCCGCCTGAGCCGGGTGCTGGGTCGCAAACTTTCGAACTTTCGCGATGGAACGGCTGGAGGGCTCGGCTCTGCTGAGCTATACTCCTGGCGTCGGAGAGGTGGCCGAGAGGTCGAAGGCGCTCCCCTGCTAAGGGAGTATACGGGCTAAAACCTGTATCGAGGGTTCGAATCCCTCTCTCTCCGCCAGATCATCTGCCCGATTCGTCCGGCCCTAGCACCGTATCGACGATCCTTCCCGAGACCGCTTTCCATTGCGTGGCAGCGCGGTCTCCTTGCCTTGTTCGTCCTGCTCTGGTTGAGCGCCTATCAGACCCGATGGGGCGTCTCTGCCTGGGTCGCCTGGACCGATCCTCGACTGCCAGCCTCGTGTACAACGAGCCTGTCTCAGGCGGGGGCGGTCGAGACTGGCTACCCAGGTGCATACCCAACTCCGCGCACGGCATCAACCGTTCCGCGTCATTCCATCGTGCGCGGTTCGGGCGGGTGTGTGCTTGCGCGAACCACGATCCTGAGGTTTAGACGCTGATCCAGCGTCGCAGCAGCCCTTGGTTCGACGTGCGAGTATCGGGGAGCAGGGAGCGGGGACCAAGGCGCCACGGCGCTATTCTTGCTGCTCGGGAATCACTAAGCTTGCATCTGGGCCCGGTTGAAGTTCCGGCCGGTCGGCGCGGAGGCGCACGCACACACGTCAAGCAGGGAAGCCGATGACCGAACCTCTACATTCACTAACTATCGCGCAAGCCTCGTCGCTCCTGGAAGCGCGCGAAGTTTCGCCGGTGGAGCTCACCGAGGCCTGCCTCGCGCGGATCAGGTCGCTCGACGAGCAACTGGACGCCTTCGTCACCGTCACGGCCGAGCATGCGCTCGGGCGTGCAAGGATCGCCGAAGCCCAGATTATGCGGGGCGAATGGCGGGGGCCGCTGCACGGCATGCCGTTCGGCCTCAAGGACGTCTTCGAGACCGCCGGCATCCGTACGACGGCCCATTCGAAGATTCTCATCGACCATGTGCCGACCCGCAGCGCCACGGCTGCTCGCAAGCTGGAAGACGCGGGTGCGGTGCTGCTGGGCAAGCTGGCCACACACGAGTTCGCCAGCGGGGGGCCCTCTCTCGATCTGCCTTGGCCGCCGGCGCGCAATCCTTGGGATACGGCTTGTTTCACTGGCGGCTCCAGTTCCGGAGCAGGTGCAGCGGTCGCGGCGGGATTCATACCTTTTGCATTGGGCACCGATACGGGCGGATCGATTCGGATACCTGCCGCTTTATGCGGGCTGGCCGGCATCAAGCCGACCTATGGACGCGTCAGCCGCTACGGTGTCATTCCGAACTCGTACACCTTCGATCATTGCGGGCCGCTCGCCTGGACGGTCGAGGATTGCGCCATCGTGCTGCAGGCGATCTCAGGCCACGATCCGCTGGATCCGGCGAGTGCGCGTCGTCCAGTCCCGGATTTTCGCGCTGCGTTGACGGGCGACATCCGCGGCCTGCGGATCGGTCTGCCTGCCGAATGGTGGGAGCGCGAGGCGCCTGCAGCGGCTGTCACCATGAAGGCGATGGAGGCTGCGATCGAGGTGTTTCGCGGTCTCGGGGCCCAGATCGGCGTTGTGCGCCTGCGTTCGCGCCAGCAGTACAACGACGTACGCTCGGTCATCTCCCGCAGCGAGCTGCTCAACATCTACGATGCGGATTTGCGGCAGCGTCCTAACGATTTCAGCGCCGATTTCATCGGGCGCAACCTCGCCGCCTGCATGTTCACGGCCGCGGACATCGTGCGCGCGCAGCGCGAGCGGCGTCGCATGCTCGACGAACTCAAGCCGCTCTACGAGCAGTTCGACGTTCTGCTGACCCCGGCCGGTACCCCGGCTCCGAGGCTCGATTCCCTGCTGGGCGGCGGATTCGCCGACAAATGGGAGAATCCCAACTTTTATGCCACCTTCAATCTGACGGGCGCTCCCGCCATGGTGGTCTGCAACGGTTACACGGACACAGGCCTGCCGCTGGCGATGCAGATCGCCGGCCGGCCGTTCGACGAGGCGACCGTGCTCAGGGCCGGTCACGCGTACGAACAGGCCACGTCATGGCGCTCGCGTCGTCCTGTGCTGCTGCCGGGCGGGCACAAGTCGGCCCTTCTTCAGGCATCCCCCTTTGCGGCTGCGGGCAAAATCGAGCCCGCTGTCCAACAGTTGCTCGAGGCTTCACTCCAGCGGGCGGGATATCGGCTCACCGAAGCCCAGCTGCGCATGGTCGAGCGCGTGGCCCCGTTCGTACTCGCGGCCGCGCAGCGTCTTCCTCGCGATCAGCAGCGAGGCGATGAGCCGGCAGCGGTATTCCGGTTTCCAGATGACTGACGACGTCCAGCATTCACGCGTGGGCCGCCTGCATCGACCGGGGCGGGCGGGCTGCGAACCGGCTCGACGGCCGACATCTATGCCGAAATTTTCAGGTGACACGGCAGAGCCCGCTTCTAGGCGCGTTAGGTCCTCCACCGGCGAGTCGACCTTGCGGGGCGGTGTCTGTGCGCAGTGCATGGCGTGACTTTTGCTCGACAGTAGCGCACGACATGCCCGGAAGGTGGAATCGAGCAAGTCCAGGATCCTGGGAGGTGCTCGGTGTGCGATCGATGGGGTTCCTTCGTCGTGCAGGTTTCGGGGCTGCCGGGGTCGCTGCGGATGTCTCGCAGCGCATGCAAGAAAACCGTTTTCCATAATCGAGAGTGCCAGGGCCAAGCCATGAAGACGATACTGCAAAAGACATTGCATCGATTTGCGTGCGCATCACCTAGCGTGTCGCTGTACGGGATGGCGTTGATCGGCTTGCTCGGCGGATCGGCATCGGCTGCGGAGTGGAAACCTAGCCGCCCGATCGAGATCATCTCCGGCGTGGCGGCGGGCGGATCACTCGATCTTGCCGCGCGCGCCGCGCAACGCATCTTGCAGGAGAAGCGCAATATCGGTCAGCCCATTACGGTGATCAATCGTCCTGGCAGTGGCAGCGCGATCGCGTGGACCTATCTCAATACCCATCCGGGCAACGGGCATTATCTTTCGATGACGACCAATTCGCTCGTGATCAATCCCATCATCGGCAGCAGCTCGATTTCGTACACGGAAGTCACACCGATCGTGCATCTTTCGCGCGAGGACATCGTCTTCACGGTGCGCGCGGATTCGGCCATCAAGAGCGCGCAGGATCTCGTCGATCGGCTGAAGAAGGATCCGAGCAGTCTCTCGTTCGGCATCGCCACGAGTCTGGGCAATCCGGCGCATATTGCGATCGCCCAGGTCGCGCGTGCCGCTGGGGTCGATCTGCGCAGGGTCAAGGCGGTGGTGTTCAATGCCTCGACCCAGGCCATGGCCACCGTGCTGGGGGGCAATGTGGATGTGCTGGTCTCCAGCCCGGCCAACCCGATGCCGCACGTACAGGCGGGCAAGTTGAGAGCCCTCGCTGTGGCTTCGAACACTCGACTGCCGGGTGCCTATGCTTCCACGCCGACATGGAAGGAAGTCGGTGTGAATTCCGTATCCAGGTTTTGGCGCGGGGTGATCGGGCCCAAGGGCATGACGCCGGAGCAAGTCGCCTTCTGGGAAGCGGAGTTCGCAGCCCTCGCAGCGACCGATGAGTGGAAGAAGTATCTGGCAGACAACCTGCTGATTCCGGACTTCATGAATGCGCGCGATGCGGTCCGGTTTCTGCAGTCGGAGACGGCAGAGTATCGGACGATACTGACGGAACTCGGTCTTGCGAAGTAGTGCAGCATGAGCGAGCCATGGAAAGCCGCTCGGGGCGAAAAGTGACGGCCCTGCGAGGCATCCCTCAGAGTACGCGGAGGAGTTCGATTTCCTCGCCAACGAAGTACACTGTCGTGCATCGGTCGAGTGCGCGGCCATCCATTCACGGACGATATGGGGACGAGCGATGATGAAGCAGGCACAGGCGGGTGGGCGCAGTTGGAAGCAACGGCTGCTGATTCTGGGGCTCACGCTCGGTGCTTGGCCGCTTCAATCCGGTGCGCAGTCTGCGAAGTGGCCTGAGAAACCTGTGCGCATCGTGACGCCGTTCGGGCCAGGCGGCGGGACGGATATCTTCGCCCGGTTGTTGGCGCAGCAGTTGACCGAAGCCTACGGGCAGCAATTCCTGGTCGAGAACCGGCCGGGAGCGGGATCGACGATAGGTACCGAGCATGTCGCGAAGTCGACGCCCGACGGCTATACGTGGCTGATGACTTCGGCGTCGTTCGCCTTCGTGCCCGGGCTGTATCCGAAGCTCAGGTACGACCCCATCAAGGATTTGATTCGTGTAAGCCAAGTCGTCACGGTGCCTCACGTCATCGCCGTCCTGCCCTCGTTCCCCGCAAAGACCCTCCAGGATTTCGTCAAACTGGCACGCGAGCGCCCGGGCCAAGTACTCTACGCATCGGCTGGTGCTGGATCGGCGATGCACTTGGCGGGGGCGTTGTTCGGGTTGGTCACGCAGAGCAATCTCACGCACGTGCCCTACAAGGGCGGTGGCGCGACCACGACGGCCGTGATGAGCGGCGAAGCCACGACCGCCTTCTACACCATCGAGACGGCGTTGGCGTTGATCCAGGCCAAGCGCCTGCGCGCGTTGGCTGTTTCCACGCGCGAGCGCAGTCCGGCGTTGCCCGATGTTCCGACGGCGATCGAGGCGGGGTTCAAGGATTACGATGTCGTCGGCTGGTTCGGGCTGATGGCGCCTGCTGGAACACCGGAGGCGATCGTGAACCAACTCAGTACGGGCACAGCCAAGGCGCTCGCAAACCCGTCGGTCCGGGAGTTTTCGGCCAAACAGGGGGCAGTGCCTGTCGGCAATCGGCCGGCAGAGTTCGAGCGCTTCGTGCGCGATGAAATTCCGCGCTGGACGAAGATCATCCAGCAGGCCGGGGTCAAGCTGGAATAGGGGGCGACATCATGGGGCAGGCGATCGATCGGTTGGCCGACTTCGTCGCGTCGGCGCGATGGGAGGACGTCCCGGATGCCGTGCGGGATCATGCGAGGCTCGTCCTGCTCGATACCGTCGGTGTCATGCTGGCGGGCAGCGAGCGTCCGGAAGTGGCGTCCCTGCGCAGGCAACTCGGTTCAACGGGTACGGGCGCTACATTGCTCGCGCGTGGCTGGGGTTCTCAGGACCCCCGAACGGCCGCCTTGCTCAACGGCATTGCCGGCCGGGCGATCGAACTGTGCGAAGGGCTGCGCCTGGTGTCCGGGCAAGCTGCGATTCAGGTGTTGCCGGGGATACTCGCCATCGCGCAAGCCAGGCACGCCTGCGGGCGCGACGTGCTCGGTGCTTTCATCGTCGGGTACGAAACGGCGGGGCGGTTATGCGCGGCATTCACGCCCCGGCCCCTTGCGCACCAGAACGGCCAGGCGTCTCTGCTCGCCGCAGCGGCGGCCGGTGCGCGCATGGCGGGCCTCGACGGGGAGGGCGTGAGTCGTGCGATGCGGATATCGACCACGCTGCTTCTGACGCCGAGCTACACCAATGTAGTCGCAGGGGCGACCACGCTGAACGTCGCCGGTGGCATGAGCGGTTTCGTGGGCGCTCTGGCGCCGGAGCTGGCTCAGGCAGGATTCACCGCGCAACCGGGGGCCATCGAGGAAGCCCTGGGGCAGATGGTGGGCACGGGGTTCGATGCCGGGCATCTGGTCGATGATCTGGGGTCGAGTTGGGCCATCATGCGCAACTATTTCCGTCTCTATGCCTGTTGCAATCCGATCCATCCGGCGCTGGACGCTCTGCATGTGGCGCTGGCGCAGCTGCGCCCGCAGCCCGATCAGATCGAGCGCATCGACATCGCGACTTACCGCTTCGCTGCGGTGATGAAAAATCCCGAGCCGCCGAACTTCTTCGCCTCCAAGTACTCCTTGCCGCATGCCGCCGCCGTGCTCGTCGTGCGAGGCAGGCTGGGTCATGCCGGTCTGGACGACAGCGCTTTGGCCGATCCGCAAGTGGCGATGCTGCGCAGGCGCGTGCACATCGAGGAAGATCCCGCCATGAGCGAGCGTGCGCCGACATGGCGGCCGGCGCGCGTGACCGTCGTGCTCAAGGACGGCCGCAGCGCAACGCACGCGGTCGAGAGCCATCGCGGCGACTTCAACCAGCCCTTCGAGCGCTCGGAGATCTTGGCCAAGTTTCGCGAACTCGCGGGCCATGTGCTGACTGCCGAGGGCGTGCAGCAGGCCGAGTCGATGCTGCTCGCTCTGGATACGATCGGCGATTTCGATCAGGCGATCGGCTCATTGCGGCACCATGTACTGTCCGCCTGAGGCGGACTTGAAAACCGTCGGTGAAACGAGCGTTGAACGCATGAAGGAGGGGACGATGTTCGATTTGGTGATTCGGGGCGATCGGGTCGTGACACCCAACGGCGCTGGGGCATACGACGTAGCTATCCAGGCCGACAATATTGCGGCCGTGGCCGCTGCCGGAACGTTCACCGAGCAGCATGCGGCCCGAATCATCGATGCGACGGGCAAGATCGTGATGCCGGGCGGCATCGATCCGCACGTGCATTGCAAATGGTATTCGCCGCAGCCCGATGGCTCGGTGATCTACACCGATCCGCCGTCGGTCGTCAGCCGGGCTGCGCTCTATGGCGGGACGACGACGCTGATCGACTTCGCTCGCTGGACGCATGGCAGCACGATCCAGGAGGCCATCGACAAGCGACACGAAGACTGGCGCGGCCAGTGCTATTGCGACTACAGCTATCACGTCATGGTCGAAGGCGCATTGCCCACGGAGATCTTCGAGCAACTGGGCCAGGCGGTCCGCGATGGCTATCCGACGGTCAAGATCTTCACCACCGACATCACACCCAGTCGGCGCGGGCGCATGGTGGACTTCGGGGACATCTGGGAGGTGTTCCAGGTGGTCGCGCGCGAACGCGGCCTGTGCGTGATGCACGGCGAGGATAACGACATCGTGATGCACATGTACGAGAAGCTGATTCGCGAAGGTCGGGTCGGCTTCGAGCACATGGCCGAGGTGCACAACGCGATGTCCGAGGACATGTCTTTTCGGCGCGTTCTGGCGCTGGCGCAGAACGTTCCCGGCATCGCGTTGTATTTCATGCATGTGAGCGCGGCCAACGGGGTGCAGGCGGTGCGCGAGGCTCGAGAACGCGGGCTTCCGGTCTACGCCGAGACGCTGCATCAGTACCTGATGTACACCGCCGAGGACTACAAGCGGCCCAACGGCCAGATGTATCACACCTATCCGTCGCTCAAATCCCAGGCCGACCAGAACGAACTGTGGGCCGGGACGCTCGACGGCACCGTCCATACCGTGGCGACCGACGAGGTCTGCTGCTCGCTCAACGTCAAGACCATCGGCAAGCGGATCGACGACACGACGGGCGGCAACGTCGGCGTCGAGCCGCGTCTCGCCATCATGTATACGGAGATGGTGGGGCGGCGCGGCTACTCGCTCGAGAAGTTCGTCGACCTCGTCTCGAGCAATGCGGCAAAGATCATGGGACTCTATCCTCGCAAGGGCGCCCTGGTGCCGGGCGCGGACGCAGATATCGCGGTGCTCGATCCCGCCAAGCGCACCATCGTGCGCAAGGAGATGCTGCACGAACAGGATTATTCGCCCTGGGAAGGCCACGAGGTGTACGTGTGGCCGTCGCTCACCGTGCTGCGCGGAAAGGTGGTGATGGAAGAGGGCGTGCTGCATGCGACGCCCAGCGACGGCACGTACCTGTTGCGCCGGATCTCCGACGAGATCCTGGCCGGCGCCTGTCGCCTCTAGCATTCTCGATGATCGTCTCCGGATACCCGATGGCGGACACCGGGCCCAAAGAGGATCGGCTGCGAGCGTTCTTCGTGCAAACGCTCGCGCTGTGGCAGGTCGAGGCGACGGTCGAGGCGGCCGAGTTCCCGCAGATCGCGGTCATTCGCAGATCCGACGGCACGCGTATCACCATCGGGCAGGCAGCGAACGATACGCCGTTTCGCTGGGAGGTCGCGACCGTGCGGTCATCGGACGGCGTGGCCGCTGCGCCGCGCGTGCTGCCGTGCGGGTCGCTGGTCGGCGTGCTCGGGGCGCTGCGCCGCTCGTTCGGTGTCGAGCGGGGACGACCGATTCGAGTGGTATCGGCGCCCTCGTGATTCCCGTCAACGTGCTCACGGGTTTTCTCGGCAGCGGCAAGACCACGCTGCTCAACGCGCTGCTGCGGCATCCGCAGATGCGGCGCACCGCCGTGATCGTCAACGAGTTCGGCGAAATCGCCATCGATCACGATCTGATCGAAACGAGCGACGAGAGCTTCGTCCAGCTCTCCAACGGCTGTCTGTGCTGCCAGGTGCGCAGCGACCTGGTGCTCACGCTGAGCGAACTGGCCGCGGCGCGCGCGGCCGGCAGCCTGCCTGCATTCGAGCGGGTCGTCATCGAAACTTCGGGATTGGCCGATCCGGCGCCGATTCTCCACGCCTTGATGACCGACGCATCGGTTCGCGAGCGCTACGTGCTGGCCGGTGTCGTCACCACGGTCGACGCGGTTGTGGGCATGCGTTCCTTGGCGAACTACGTGGAGTGTGCGAGGCAGATCGCGCTTGCCGATCGCGTCGTGCTGACCAAGACGGATGTGCCGGAGGCCTGCCCGGAATCGCTCGAGGCACGCCTGCGCGATATTCATGGCGACTGTCCCACGCTGCGCGCCGTACGGGGGCAGATCGAGCCGGACGTCTTGTTCCCAGTCGATGTCGAGACCCGCATGCCGGCCTTCCTTGCGACTGCGGCGCCGCTGCGCGGGCTGGCGACGTATCGCGTGGATGCCGCCTCCCACGCCCATAGCACCGGCATGACGAGCGTTTCGATTGTCCGCGACGAACCCGTGCATGCGGCTACACTTGCGCTGTTCGTGTCAGCGCTGGCGGAGAACTGCGGCGACGATCTGGTGCGGGTCAAGGGCATCGTGAGCGTCGTCGAGGATCCTGAACGCCCGGCGGTGATTCACGGTGTGCAGCACGTCTATGACGCCGCGCAGTGGATGGCGCGGTGGCCCTCGGCGGATCGGCGCACGCGCCTCGTGTTCATCGGTCGGCGCCTGAACGCTCAGTGGCTCGGAATGCTGCTCGACCTGCTCGACGAGGAAGTCGCCGACCAAGCGGCGAAGATCCGCCGGGCTTAGCACTGCAGACCTGCGCACGCTTCTTGCTGAAGTGCCTACAGGGAGTATCGATATGCACTTGGATCCGTCCACCTACCCGCGGGGAGCCGCTTTCGACGAGTTGATCGATGCATCCGGTGCGCCCAGGCCGGCTGCCCGAGAACTCTTCAATCATCTGTCCAAGCTCGACAAGGTCGCATTGCGCGAGCGTCGTGCGACGGTGGATGCGGCCATCATGACCATGGGCATCACCTTCACGATCTACAGCGAAGGCGAGAACATCGATCGCGCGTGGCCGTTCGACATCATTCCGCGCATCATGGCGCGCGACGAGTGGCGGCGCATCGAGGCGGGCCTCAAGCAGCGGTTGTCCGCGCTCAACTGCTTCATCAACGACATCTACAACGAACAGCGCATCGTCAAGGATGGTGTGTTTCCGCAGGAGGTGCTGGCCGGATCGCGCAACTTCCGAGTGCAGTGCGTGGGGCATGCGCCCCAGTTCGGGGTGTGGGCACACGTTTGCGGCACTGATTTGGTGCGAGATCGCGATGGAACGGTCTACGTCCTGGAGGACAACCTGCGCGTGCCCTCCGGTGTCTCGTACATGCTGGAAAACAGGATGCTGATGAAGCGCCTGTTCCCGGAAATGTTCCAGGCTTGCGACATCCTGCCCGTCGACGACTACACGACGCGCCTCTACGAGACGCTTGCAGCCTTGTCGCCCCGCCCCTCGGAGCGCCCGGTAATCGCAGTCCTCACGCCGGGGATCTACAACTCGGCCTATTTCGAGCACAGCTACCTCGCCCAGCAGATGGGGGCCATCCTGGTGGAAGGCTCCGATCTCGTGGTCGGTGACAACGATGTCGTGTACATGAAGACGATCGACGGTCTGCGGCGCGTCGATGTCATCTACCGCCGCATCGACGACGAGTTCATCGATCCGGAAGCCTTCCGTAAAGACTCCGTGCTGGGCGTGCCGGGTCTGATGAGAGCGTGGCGACGAGGCACCATCGGGATTGCGAATGCGCCCGGAGCCGGTGTGGCCGACGACAAGGTGGTCTACGCGTACGTGCCGCAATTCATCAAGTACTATCTCGCGGAAGAGGCCATCTTGCCCAATGTGCCGAGTTACTTGTGCATGCACGACGACGAACGGGACTACGTGCTGGCCAATCTCGATAAGCTGGTGGTCAAGCCAGCCAACGAGTCGGGGGGCTACGGCATGATGATCGGGCCGCGCGCCACGGCGTCGGAACGCGAGGAGTGCGCGAGCCGGATCAAGGCCGATCCGCGCAATTACATGGCCCAGCCCACGCTGCTGCTTTCGACCGCGCCGACCCTGATCGGCGATGATCTTGCGCCTCGGCATCTGGACTTGCGCCCGTTCGTGCTGCAATCGGATAGCCTATATGCGACCACCGGCGGTCTGACGCGCGTGGCGATGCGCGAGAACTCGCTGGTCGTCAACTCCTCTCAGGGCGGCGGGAGCAAGGACACCTGGATCGTGGACGTGAGAAACTAGAAAATGCTGTCACGAGTCGCAGAGAACCTCTACTGGTTGGGTCGCTACCTCGAGCGCGCGGAAAGCTCCGCTCGCCTGATCAATGCGACGACGCAGGTCTTGCTCGACCTGCCGAGAAACGCCTCCTTCGGCTGGGATGTCCTGATCAGCGTCGCCGGCCTCGACAACCTGTTCCGCCGCTCCGTGAGCGCAGCCGACGAAGCGGCCATCATGGGCTTCCTCATCACGGACGAAAAAAATCCCGGCTCCATCGTTTCGTCCATCCGCTCGGCACGCGAGAACTCGCGCACCCTGAGAGAGGTGTTGCCGCGCCTGGCCTGGGAGCGCATCAACTCGCTCTATCTTTTCGTCAATCGCAGTTCGAGCACGGCGGTGGGGCGGGCGCAGCGCATCCAGGTGCTCGAGGAGTTGATCGAGCGCCGCCAGGCGGTGGCGGGATTGCTCGCCGACTGCATGAGCCACGACGTGGCGCATCACTTCATGGTGCTCGGACAGCATGTCGAACGCGCCGACATGACCACTCGCATCGTCGACATCAATGCGGCGGTCCTGGTACCCCGCCAGCAGGTTCCCGAGGATCCGTCGATCGCTCTGCTCTGGATCGGCGTGCTCAAATGCCTGAGCGCCTATCAGATGTATCGGCGCCATGTATCGGTGCAGGTCCGCAGTGCCAGCGTCGTCGACTACCTGCTCAAAGACCCGCATTTCCCGCGCACGGTCCGCTACTGTCTCGATGAGCTCGAAAGCTGCCTGTCCGAACTGCCGCATCACGCCGGGCCGATCAAGGCAACCCGCGTCGCACAGCGCCGGCTCGCCGGGATGAAGCTCGACAATGTTTCCCCGGCCGTGCGCCACGAGTACATGGATGCGATCCAGGCCGACCTCGCGCGCATCCATGAAGAAATCTCTTCCGAATATTTTTGCGGGTTCTGGACCAATCTCGAGCAAAACCAGGCGCAAGTGGCCGGCTGAGCGCAGTGTCCAGAAGATCGCGGCACCCATCCATCTAAGGATTCACAATGTCGGTGCACGTCGCACTCAATCACGTCACCCACTATCGCTACGATCGAGCGGTGAGCATCGGGCCGCAGGTCGTGCGCCTGCGTCCGGCGCCTCATTGCCGCACTCGCATCCTCGCCTATTCCATGCGGATAGAGCCCGCGGAGCACTTCGTCAACTGGCAGCAGGATCCGCAATCGAACTATCTCGCGCGACTGGTGTTTCCAGAGAAGGCGCGTGAGTTGCGCATCGAAGTCGATCTGGTCGCGGAGATGTCCGTGCTCAATCCGTTCGACTTCTTCCTGGAGCCGCATGCGGAGCAGTTTCCCTTCGAGTACACCGAGGAGCAGCGCCGCGAGTTGCGTCCTTTCCTGGAGTGCCTACCGGCGACGGCGCGCTTCACGGACTATCTTGCCGGCATCCCGACGAAGCCCGCGCCCACGGCGTCGTTCCTGGTCGAACTCAATCAGCGCTTGCAAAACGACATCAAATACCTGATCCGGATGGAGCCGGGCGTGCAGACGCCCGAGCAGACGCTTGCCTCCCGGGCCGGTTCCTGCCGCGACTCCGGCTGGCTGCTCGTGCAGTTGCTGCGTCACCTCGGATTGGCCGCTCGCTTCGTCTCCGGGTATCTGATTCAGCTCACACCCGACGTCAAGGCGCTCGACGGGCCCTCCGGCGCGACGGCCGACTTCACCGACCTGCACGCATGGTGCGAGGTGTATCTGCCGGGCGCGGGCTGGATCGGATTCGACCCGACATCCGGGCTGCTGGCCGGCGAGGGCCACATACCTTTGGCATGCTCCCCCGATCCCTCGTCGGCTGCGCCCATCAGCGGCGCTCTCGAGCCGTGCGAGGTGAACTTCGAGCACACCATGAAGGTTTCGCGCATCTACGAAACGCCGCGCGTCACCAAGCCTTATACGGATGAACAGTGGGCGCGGATCGCAGCGCTCGGGTTGCGTATCGATCAGGATCTCGTGGCGCACGACGTTCGTCTGACACAAGGCGGCGAGCCGACGTTCGTTGCCATCGACGACCGCGACGAGCCCGAGTGGAACACCGACGCGATGGGCCCGACCAAGCGGCAGAAGGCCGCGGATCTGCTGCAGCGCCTGAAGAACCACTACGCGCCGCGAGGCCTGCTGCATTACGGACAAGGCAAATGGTATCCGGGCGAACAGTTGCCCCGCTGGTCGCTGAACGCGTTCTGGCGCAAGGACGGCGAGCCTCTTTGGGCCGATCACGCCTTGTACGCCGACGAGCGCAAGAATTACGGCTTCGGGGATGTGCAGGCGCACGAGTTCCTGATCGACGTGGCAGAGCGCCTGGGCGTGGACTCGCGCTTCGTCTTTCCGGCGTACGAAGACGTCTTCTACTATCTGTGGCGCGAGCGGCGCCTGCCAGCCAACGTCGATCCTTTCGATTCGCGCCTCTCCGATGCGCTCGAACGCGAGCGCCTGCGCAAGGTCTTCACCCAAGGACTCGACAAAGTCGTCGGTCACGTGCTGCCCCTGGGACGATCGGTCGCGTCGGCTCGCTGGCAAACGGGGGCGTGGTTTCTGCGCGATGAGCGCTGCTACCTCGTTCCCGGCGATTCGCCGCTCGGCTATCGTCTGCCGCTCGATTCCCAGCCCTGGACGGCGAAAGGCGACTATCCCTGGGTCTATCCGCCGGATCTGTCGCAGGTATTCGGCGCCTTGGCCCCGCAGGCAAGGATTCGTCAGCAGGTGGGCGAGGGCAGTGACGGCGAGCAATGGATGGCCTTGACGACCGATCCTTACGCAGAGGACGTGCGAGGTTTAGCCGCCAAGAGCGCCGACGATGGGAGCGGCGGACCAAGTCGGGACAGCAACGCGCTACCCGATCGAGCGCCGCAGCCGTTCGAATCGGCAAGCTGGATCACGCGGACTGCATTGTGCGCGGAGCCGCGCGACGGGCGCATGTACATTTTCATGCCGCCGACAGCGCGGCTGGAGGATTATCTCGAGATCGTCGCCGCCGTGGAAGCGACGGCGCGCGCCCTCGGTATACCGGTGATCCTAGAAGGCTACGAACCCCCGCGCGACCCGCGGCTCGTGCATTTGCGAGTTACGCCCGATCCAGGGGTCATCGAGGTGAACATCCAGCCTGCGGCGGACTGGGAGGAATTGGTCGAGCAGACCACGTTCTTGTACGACACCGCCCGCGAGACGCGCTTGTCGACCGAGAAGTTCATGCTCGACGGGCGCCATACCGGCACCGGCGGAGGCAATCACTTCGTGATGGGCGGGGCGACGCCGGCGGATTCCCCCTTCCTGCGCCGTCCCGATCTGTTGGCGAGCCTGCTCGGCTATTGGCAGAACCATCCCTCCTTGTCGTATCTGTTTTCGGGCTTGTTCATCGGGCCGACCAGTCAGGCGCCGCGCGTCGACGAAGCGCGCGACGACTCGCTCTACGAGATCGAGGTGGCATTCCAGGAACTCGCGCGACTGCAAGCAGGTGCCGGCAGTCGTCCCTGGCAGGTGGACCGCATCCTGCGTAACCTGTTGATCGACGTGACCGGCAACACCCACCGGGCGGAGTTCTGCATCGACAAGCTCTACTCGCCGGACAGTGCCACCGGTCGGCTGGGGCTGCTCGAGCTGCGCGCTTTCGAGATGCCGCCCCATGCCCGCATGAGTCTCGCGCAGCAGCTGCTGCTGCGCGGTTTGGTGGCGCGGTTCTGGCAGCATCCGTATCAGCCGCCCCGCTTGAAGCGTTGGGGGACGGAACTGCACGACCGTTTCATGCTGCCGCATTTCGTGTGGAGCGACTTCTGCGACGTCCTGGAGGAGATGACCGACTTCGGCTACCCCATGCCGCACGAATGGTTCGCGCCGCACTTCGAGTTTCGCTTCCCGCGCATCGGCGACTTCACGGCCAAGGACGTGCATGTCGAGTTGAGGCTCGCACTGGAACCGTGGCATGTGTTGGGCGAGGAGGGCACGAGCGGCGGGGCCGTGCGGTATGTCGATTCGTCGGTGGAGCGACTGCAAGTCAAGGCGACGGGGCTGATCGACGACAGGCATGTGCTCACCTGCAACGGCTGCCACGTGCCGCTGCACCCGACGGGCAACGTGGGCGAGTACGTCGCGGGGGTGCGCTACAAGGCCTGGTGGCCGGTGTCCAGCTTGCATCCGACGATACAGCCGCACGGACCACTCACGTTCGACCTCGTCGACACCTGGATGGATCGGTCCGTGGGTGGCTGCCAGTACCACGTCTCGCATCCGGGGGGGCGCAACTACGCCACGTTGCCGGTCAACGCCTACGAGGCGGAGGCAAGGCGCCTGGCTCGATTCTTCCGCATGGGGCATACGCCCGGCGAGCGGGCACCCGTCGTGCAGGCGAGAAATCCCGATTTTCCCTTCACGCTCGATCTGCGTCGGTCGTAACATGCATGGGAGCGCCCGCGTTCGTCCAGCGGTCTGAGGACATCGTCTGCCGGTGAAGGGGTGGCGCGCGTTGCTTCGCGAGGCGCCTTTGCGGCGATCGTTTTCACCATGCCAGAGCACATGCTAGCCACCTATGCCTTCGAAGAGGGGCGCTTCGACGAACTGTTCGAGCGGCCCCATCAGCCGCGACCGCATTGGGCAGGATTGTTCCGCGAGCTGACGCGAAGCTCCGCGGTCGAACTGCGCGAGCGCCTGTCCTGGGCCGAGCGCCAGATCCGAGAAAGCGGCGTGACCTACAACGTTTACGCCGATCCCAAGGGCTTCGATCGTCCGTGGGATCTCGACGTCCTGCCGCTGGTGATCGCACCGGAAGAGTGGCGGGAGATCGAAGCGGGCATCATGCAGCGAGCGACGGTGTTCGACGCCATCCTGCGCGATCTGTATGGCGAGCAGGCGCTATTGAAATCAGGTGCGATTCCCGCCTCGCTGATCTTCAATCAAAGCGCTTTCCTGCGCCCGGCGCACGGGATCGTTCCTCCGGCGGGCATCCATCTGCACGTCTACGCGGCGGATCTCGCGCGCTCGCCGGACGGTCGCTGGTGGGTGATGGCCGATCGGACGCAAGCCCCCTCCGGCGCAGGGTACGCCCTCGAGAACCGCCTCATCGTTTCACGCACGTTCCCGGCGCTGTACAAGGATCTGCACGTGCAGCACCTCGCTCGCTTCTTCGCGAGCTTGCGCGAATCCTTCATGCATTTCGCGCCCAAGGGCGACGGCCCCACGCTGACCGTACTGCTGACGCCCGGGCCCTACAACGAGACCTACTTCGAGCACGCGCTGCTGGCTCGCTACCTGGGCTTTCCTCTGGTCGAGGGCGGCGATCTGACCGTGCGCGATGGCCGGGTCTGGCTCAAGACCATCGGCGGGCTCAGGCGTGTCCACGCGATCCTGCGCCGTCAGGACGACGACTATTGCGACCCGCTGGAGTTGCGCACCGACTCGGCCCTGGGCGTGGCTGGCCTCGTCGACTGCGCGCGCCGCGGCTCGGTCCTGATCGGCAATGCGCTCGGATCGGGCGTGATCGAATCGGGCGCGCTGCTCGGCTTCCTGCCGCAGTTGACCGAGCAGCTGACCGGCGAACCGTTGCGCATGCCGTCGGTGGCAACCTGGTGGTGCGGAGAACGCGCGGCGCTGGAAGACGCTCTGGAGCACGCCGAACGCCTCGTCTTCAAACCTGCCGATCGGGCCATGGGTTTCGATCCGATCTTCGGCGCGGATCTCGATGCGGCCGGCCTCGCCCAGCTCAGGGCGAAACTCAATGCGCATCCCGAGCACTTCGTGGCGCAGGAACTCATCCACGTCTCGCAGGCCCCGGTGCTCGGCAAGGGCGAGCAGCGACGACTGGCACCGCGCGGCGTGGGACTGCGCGTGTTCGCCGTCGCCACGCCGGCGGGGTACGTCGTCATGCCTGGGGGGTTGACGCGCGTGGCGAGCACGCGCAGTCAGCGCGTCGTCTCGATGCAGCGGGGCGGCCAGTCCAAGGATACCTGGGTGCTGTCCTCGGCGCCGGTGGACACGGCCTTCACCCTGCTGCGCAGCACGGTCACCGCCAAGGACCTCGTGCGCCTGCGTGCGGGCATTCCCTCGCGACTGGCCGAGAACCTCTTCTGGTTCGGTCGCTACGAAGAGCGCTGCGATGATTGCGCGCGCCTGTTGCGGGTCGCACTGAACCTGTCTCTGCAGGAAACCGATGCCGAGGACAACGCCCGCGCGCCGGTGCTCGCGCTGGCGCAGGCGTTTCAGATCCTCAAGCCGGGCGAGGAGCACGAGGAACGCGCGCTGCTCTCGGCGGCCACGCGGGAATCGCATCGGTTCGGCCTGCCTGCCAATCTTCGGGCGCTGGAGGGCATCGCGTTCAATCTGCGCGACCGGATGTCGCTGGACAATTGGCGCACCATCAACGCACTGCTCAAGGATCCGGTGCTGGGACGGGAGACTTCGCTCGGCGATACGCTCGCCTGGCTGGATCGTACGGTCACCAGCATGATGACCTTGTCCGGCTTCGCGCTCGACGGCATGACGCGCGACGACGGGTGGCGGCTGCTTTCCATCGGCCGGCGGCTCGAACGCCTGGCCTTCCAGTGCCTTGCGCTGCGGGTCGCATTCCGGGAGGGGCTGCATTCCGGGCTGGGATGGTTGCTCGAACTGGCCGATTCGACCGTGACGTACCGTTCGCGTTATCTGGCTCGCCCCGAGTGGCTGCCGGTCCTCGATCTGCTCGTCGCGGATCCCGACAATCCGCGTTCTGTCCTGTTCCAGGCCGACGGCATCCACGGCTATCTGGTCAAGCTCGAACGCGTCTATGGTCCTTGTGGCTGCGACGAGTTCGCACCCATGCTGCGCGCATTGACCTCCTTTGCGCCCGCCAAGCTCGATCCTGAGAACGCAGACCTGCGCGATGCCATCGACGGCCTGCGCATCGCGGCGTTCAATCTCAGCGATCGATTGGCGGAGCGGTTCTTCAATCATGCGCATGCGAGCACGGCCACGATGCTGGGCCTTTGATCCGAGCCATGTCGACGACCTTCCGCTATCGCGTCGTGCACGAAACGCGCTATCGCTATTCCAGTACGGTGACCAGCTCGCGTCAGCTCGCGCATCTGAAGCCCCGGGTCACGCCCTGGCAGGAGGTTCATTCGCATAGCGTGACGGTGGCACCGGCTGCGGTCGAATGCGCGGACGGCGAGGATTATTTCGGCAACGGCGTGTTGCGCTTCGCCGTCTACGATCCGCACGACGAACTGGTGGTCCGGGCGCAGTCCGAGGTGTCGGTGCGGGCTTGCATCGAGCCTGCGCAGATCCGGCCGATCCCATGGAAAACCGCTCAAGCCCACCAGGCGATCGGCGAGCCGGTCGATCTGGGGGTCGAACAGTATCGTTGCGCGTCGCCGCTTGCGCCGGTGCTGGAAGCCGCTGCCGACTATGCGCGCCCGAGCTTCGAGTCCAAGCGACGTTGGGGCGATGCCATGCTCGATCTGACCGAGCGCATCCATCGGGATTTCGTCTACGACGCCACGGCAACGACCGTGACCACACGGGTGGCCGAAGTGCTCGCGCATCGTCGCGGCGTCTGTCAGGACTTCGCTCATCTGATGATCAGCTGCCTGCGTTCGCTCGGGCTGCCGGCCCGGTATGTCAGCGGTTACGTGCTCACCCGGGAGCATCAGGGCAATCGGCGCCTGGTCGGCGCGGATGCGTCGCACGCCTGGGTGGCGAGTCATTGTCCGGGGATCGGCTGGGTTGCCTTCGATCCGACCAACGCAAAGTTGGCAGGCACCGAATTCGTCACGCTCGGCTGGGGTCGGGATTTCTCCGATGTGACGCCGTTGCGCGGTGTGGTGCTGGGGGCGGCCACACAGATGCTTTCAGTCGCGGTCAGCGTTCAGCCGGTTTAGCATCCCGTCTCGCGAGACCGGGCTCGCTGCCGGCACAAGGCCGTCACGCCTGGCTGTGCTCGCCGTCGATGACGAAGCCGATGCTGCGCTTGGGTTGCTCCGGCGGCTTGATTTCTTCGGCGTAGCACAGGATCTGCACGGTCGCCTGATGCGCCAGCAGCATGCAGGGAGCGCCGTTGATGTGGCCGTCGATGCGGATGCCGTGGAAGCTCTCCTGCGCGAGCGAAGTCACGGAGATCTGGACGCCGCCATGCGCCAAAGCCAGCAAGGCGGGCTGCACACCCTGCGGCAATTCCTTGCGCCACTGCGTGATCGTGCCCGCGAGACGGCGCATCAATTCACCGGCGCTCTGCTGCCCGTCGGCATCATGGGCGCTCGCACAACTGGCGGCGGCGGGCGTGCATTCGGGCAGTCTCAACTCGGGCAGGGCGAGCGGTCGGATCTGCGCCTTGAGCAGATCCTGGTCTTGTCGTTGACGCGCGACGTGAGCGGCGTAACGGTCGTTGTCGGCCATGGTCCTTCCAACGGCTATCGATGAGGGGTGCAATCGCATGCTGAGGCAAACGTCGTGCTCGGACGTCGCATGTCGGTCGATGATACCTCGGTGATCGCCGAATCCGTGCTCTCGGCATCCGGGGCTCTGGCGTAAAATCGGATCATGTCGCAGGCGCCGAGGGGGCCGCCGCAGTCTCTGCGGCGCCGTGCGTCCGGTCTTGGGTGCATACCAAACAGGTGCGCAAGGCCTTGCATGCGTCGGATGCGCGTTCTTCGTGTCCGAGCCCGCGATTTGCCCATGATGGGTCGCCTCGAGCATGAGTCGGCCCGAACAAACAACATCAGAGGGGAGCAATCGATGATTGTCCGTACCTGTTCCATCCTAGTGGCTGGCGCCGTTGCGGCAGCGACAGCAGTGACGGTGCACTCGGCGCAGGCCGACATCGCCGGCGCCTATCCGACCAAGCCCATTCGCATCGTCGTCGCCTTCGCGCCGGGCGGCAACATCGACATCACGGCCCGGACGATCGCCCCGGGCCTGAGCGAAGTGCTGGGGCAGCCTGTCGTGGTCGACAATCGAGGGGGGGCCGGCGGTCGCATCGGTTCGACGCTGGTGGCCAAGGCGGCGCCGGACGGCTATACGGTGCTGCTCGGTGCGGCCGGTACGCTCGCGGTACAGCCTGCCTTCCACGATCAGATCGAGTACCAGCCGCTGCGAGATTTCGTTTTCACGTCGATGATTTCCCTCGTTCCCAGCGCCATCGTCGTGCATCCCGCCTTGCCCGTCCGCAACACCAAGGAGTTGATCGGGCTGGCCAAGTCGCGGCCCGCAGCGCTGTTGATGGCCTCGGCCGGCACGGGCTCCAACGTGCATCTCATGGGGGAGCTCTTCCAATCCATGGCGCAGGTGAAGTTCACGCATGTTCCTTACAAGGGGGCGGGCGCGGCGCTGGTGGACATGATCGCAGGGCAGGTGCATCTGATGTTCGATCAAGTCAGCGCCTCGGGCCCGTTCATCAAGTCGGGAAGGCTGCGTGCCATCGCAGTGACGACCTCGCAACGTTCCAAGTTCCTGCCGGATGTTCCGACGATTCACGAGTCGGGGTTGCCGGGCTACGAGTCCTATACCTACACGACACTCGCGATTCCCGCAGCCACGCCCAAGGATGCGGTGCAGAAGTTGCGCGATGCCGTCACGAGCGTCGTCGCCCAGCCGAAGATACGGGAATCCTTCGAGCGGCTCGGCGCCGAGGTGATGCCCGGCACGCCCGAGGATTTGGCTCGCCGAGTGAAACAGGATTACGACAAGTGGGTTCGCATACGCAAGGAAACGGGCATTCAGATCAACTAGTGCGCTGCTGCCCCGAGGCCTTCTCGAAAGATGTCCGCAGACTGGAGCCTGCAATGCCAGGACGCACCGCAGCTTGGGCGCATGGTATGCGCCGGGCCTGAACTGGGCCCGGAGGGCGCCGTTCGAAGTTCGTTTACGCGACGATTCGCAGTTGCCGACTGCGAGGTCGGCGTGTTTCGTCATGAGATCTGAATGCCCGTGCCTCTGACGTCCTCCATGCCGAGCCGGCCGCTCGATCCTCCGGGCGATCCGTCGCACGCCCCAGAACAGGCATTGCCGCTGCTGGCGACGACTGCGCCCGGGGCGACGCAGTGGCGTGCGGTGGGTGCGGTTTTTCTGCTGTCGCTGCTCGTATTGGTCGTCGCAGCGCCCTTCGCGACGACGCCGTTGGCGCGAGTCGACGCTTTGGTGCCGATGTATTTGAGCGCGCGCGTCGTGATCGAACTTTTGACCGCCGCGCTCCTGTTCGCGCAGTTTTGCAGCCTGGGCATGCGAGCGGTGCTGCTGCTGGCGGGGGGGTATCTGTTCAGTGCGGCGATGGCCATCCTTTACGGCCTGAGCTTCCCTGGCGTGTTCGCCCCTGCTGGATTGTTCGGCACGGCAAGTCAGACCACAGCTTGGCTCTACTTCGCCTGGCACGGGGGCTTCTCGCTGTTTCTACTAGGGTATGGGCTGATCGGCGTCGAGCGGTCGCCGGCATCCGCTCGCGGTTCCCTCAGGGAGGTGGGAGTCACGCTGATCCTCGTGCTGCTCCTCGCGGGTGGATTGGCTGCCTGGCTGGCGACGGGGCCGGCCTTGCTGCCGGAACTCATGCGCGGGGATGCCGACACGCCTCTGAAACGCTCGGTGGCGATGGCATCCTGGCTGATCACCCTGATCGCCTTGATCGTGGTCGGCTTGCGTCGTCCGCGTACAGTTCTCGATCTGTGGGTGATGCTGGTAGCAAGCATTTGGCTGGTCGACACCGCCTTGGCGGGGCTGCTCAACCAGGGACGCTTCGATCTGGGGTGGTATACAGGCCGGCTCTATGGCTTGCTCGCTGCCGGTATCGTCTTGGGTCTGCTGCTGGTCGATTACGGCAAACTCTATCTGCAATCGATGCAGCATCATGCCGCCCTCGCCCAGAGAAGCGCGGCTCAGCTCCAGGTGGCCCTCGGTCGATTGTCCGCCGCGCAACATGCGGCGGGAGCTGGCTTCTGGGAATGGGATGTTTCCACCGGCAGGATCGATTGGTCGGAGGGGCTCTATCGAATCTACGGGCTCGATTCTTCGGTAGTTCAACCGCGGCTCGCGGTGTGGCGCTCTATCGTGTACCCCGACGATCTGGCGGCTGCCGAAGCTCGCATCGCCGAGGCAGTGCGGAACCGAACGCCGTTGTCCAATCGTTACCGCATCGTGCTGCCCTCCGGCGAAGTGCGTTGGGTTCGTGCGCGCGGCGACATGGTCGCGGACGAGACCGGGCGCATCGTGCGCATGACGGGTTTGTGCGTTGACGTGACCGATCGCATGGCAGCCGAGGAAGCCTTGCTGGAGAGCGAAGGCAAGTTGCGCCTATTCATCGAGCATGCACCCGCAGCGTTGGCCATGTTCGACGAGAACATGCGCTATCTCGCGGCGAGCCGCCGTTGGCTCGCGGACTATTCGCTGTCCGGGCCGGTGGTGGGACGGTCGCACTACGAGGTCTTTCCCGACGTGCCGGAACGCTGGAAGGCCATACACCGGCGCGCCTTGGCGGGCGAAATCCTGATCAGCGAGGACGACTGCTTTCAGCGCATGGACGGTACGGTCCTATGGTTGCGCTGGGAGGTCCGACCTTGGCATCGAGGCAACGGCGACGTCGGTGGCGTCGTCGCGATGAGCGAAGACATCAGCAAGCGCAAGCATGCGGAGGACGCTCTGAGAGCGAGCGAGGCGCGTTATCGCCTGCTGATGGAGCAGGCGCCCGACGGCATCTTCGTTCTGGATGCGAACGGGTGCTACATGACTGTCAACCAGGCAGGGGCCGCCATGCTGGGCTGTTCGCCGAAGGAACTCGTCGGCCAGTCCTTTGCTGCCACCCTGCTGCGGGAAGACGCCGCGAGCGATGTGCAGGCGGTCTGGTCGCATGCCGAGGGGGCCATCGTGACCTCCGAATGGCGCTTCCAGCGCAAGGATCGAACCGTGTTTCTGGGGGAGACCGTGGTGCGTCGACTTCCGGACGGTGGCCTGCAGGGAATTCTGCGGGATATCACCGAACGGCGGCGTGCCGAGACGGCGCTCCGAGACAGCGAGTACTTTTATCGTCAGACCTTGGAATCCATCCCGGGCATGGTGTTCACGACCTTGCCCGACGGTCATGTCGATTTCGTGAGTCAGCAATGGGTCGAGTACAGCGGCGTGCCGAGTTCCGAACACCAGGGCGAGGGCTGGTGCGATTTGCTCCACCCCGAGGACAGGCCGAGGGCGCTGGCGGCATGGCGCGCGGCCGTGGCGGGCTTGGGCACCTACGACCTGGAGTACCGCGTCCGACGCCGCGACGGCGTGCACGAGTGGCTCAAGGTCATCGGCCGCCCGATACGCGACGCCCGCGGCGACATCGTGCGCTGGTTCGGCCTGGCAGTGAACATCGAGCAGCTCAAGCAGGCGGAGGAGGAACTGGCCCGGCGCAGCCGCGAGGTGGAGGCCATTCTCCATACGATGCCGGCCATGGTGTACGTCAAGGACGCGCAGCGCCAGTACACGCGTGTGAATCCGGCGACTTGCGAGGCCTTCGGCGTCCCGGCGGAGAGCATGCTCGGCAAACGCGACGAACAGTGCATGCCTGCCGCACTGGCGCGCGCGGCGCACGACAGGGATCGCCGAGTGCTCGAATCCCGGACTGCGACCAAGGCGTTCGAGCAGTCATGGCGCGATGGCGAAGGGCGCGAGCGCTGGCTGTCCACCTCGACCTCTCCCTTCCACAACGCCGATGGCAGCGTGGCCGGGCTGGTCGGGGTGAGCGTGGACATCACCGAGCACAAGCATGCCGAATTGCGGCGGGTCGAAGCATTGGAGCGGCAACGCGATGTGCTCGTGCGCGAAGTCCATCACCGCATCAAGAATCACCTGCAAGGCGTGATCGGCTTGCTTCGCTACAAGACCACGGACCACCCCGAGGTCGTGGCTCGAATAGAGCTGGCCGTCGCCCAGATAGGCTCGATCGCGCAGGTCTACGGGCTGCAAAGTCGCAGCTACGATACGCAGGTTCGCCTACAGGAGTTGATCGAAAGTGCGATTCAGAGTGCGGCCGGCCCGGTTTCGTTCGAGACCGAACCGGCTTTGCCGCCCATCGTGTTGCCGCAGTCCGACGCCGTGCCGATGGCGTTGGTGATCAACGAACTGATCACCAACGCCCTCAAGCACCTTGCCTGCGCCGAGGCGCCGGCTGCAGTGCATGTTCGGCTGACGAAGAGCGCAGCCCAGGCTGTGGTGGAGATCCGCAGCGCGCCCGCCCGCCTGCCCGCGGGCTTCGACTATGCGCGACGCGAAGGCCTGGGCACCGGACTGGAACTGGTGACCGTTCTGCTGCCGGAGCGCAGATCGACGCTAAGCTACGAACAGCAGGGCGACCAGGTGGTCACGCGGCTTCGGTTGATGATCTGAGCTGCGACGGACAGTCGGCGATCTTCGGAGCTGACTGTTTTCGCATGCTTGGGCCTCAATCCAGTTTCGCCCCGGACAGCGCCACGGCTTTTTGCCACTTCGCATACTCGAGTTCGATGTACCTAGAGAACTCCTGTTGCGTAAGAGGGGCCGCCACGACACCGGCATCGAAGAACCGCTGTTTCAAGTCAGGCGAGGCGAGTGCTTTCATCATGGCGTCGTGGATCTTGGCCACATGCGCTTTGGAGGTGCCTTTGGGCACGGCGTAGCCCTGCCATACGGTGACCTCGAAATCAGGAATGCCCGACTCCATGATGGTGGGCACGTCGGGAACCTGCTCCGCGCGCTTGGCCGAAGTTACAGCCAATGCGCGCAACCGGCCGGCCTTTACGTGCGGCAGAGGGCCGGGCAGATTGAAGAAAAAGGCCTGGATTTCGCCGGATATGGTGTTGGCGTAGCCCTGCGAGGCCACCTTGTAAGGAACATGGATCAAATCGACGCCAGCGACCGCCTTGAACAACTCCATCGTCAGGTGTGGCGAGGCGCCCACACCGGACGAGGCGTACTTGAACTTGCCGGGATGGGCCTTTGCCAGCTTGACGAAATCCGCCACGTTCTTCACCGGGAGCGAGTTCGTCACGCACAGGATGTTCGGCATGGTCGCGTAAAGCGAGATCGGGATGAAGTCGCGTCGCGGATCGTACGGCAATTTCTTGTAGAGATGCGGGGTGACCGTCTGATTGATGCCGTAGGTGAGGATCGTGTAGCCGTCGGGAACCGCTCGGGCGGCCATTTCGGTGCCGACGACGCCGCCAGCACCGGGCCGGTTGTCGACCACCAGGGTGTTGCCCCATGCCTCGCTGAACTTTTGGGCGAAGATCCGGCCGACGATATCGGTGGATGCGCCCGGGCCGAAGGGGAGGATCAGTCGGCCCGGCTTGGATGGATAAGCCTCGGCGGCGAGCGATGCCGTGGCGAACGAAGCCAGCAATACAGCGGAAAGGCGGGTAACCAGTCTTGCATAAGTCATGCACATCCTCCTTTGAAAGATCATGTCCACCGAAAAGTTCGTTGCGCCATCCCGTTCACGGCGACGCGCGCTATCCGCTCTCCTATGTCGAATAGTTGCTCCCAAGTGCGTGCGGCGTCAATAACCAAAGCAACTGCGCTGGCGGGACGTACGTATGCTCGATGCTTCGCTGGGTGCGGTATCGCCGTGGAGTCTCGAATGCTGGGTCAGCGCTTTCGCTGTCTTGGAGAATGCCTCGAGTCGCACTGCGAGGTACGGGAGCATCGGCATCGGTGTCAGGCGCGAACCAGGCTGCCGCCCGCGCCGGGTTCCCGAGGATGCCGACGTCCCGAACCTCTTTCGAAGGGGTGACGGTAGGCGCTAGCGACGAGCGCAGCGCGGCGGGTCGCGCTCCAGTCATCGTCTGATTGTCGCCCTGGTGCGCCATACCTCGACGCGCCCCGGACCCGCACGCCTGATCTGGGCTAGGGACAAGCGCGCAGTCGCGCCGTGACTTCTCGATAGGAAGCTGGGGTGTCGATCTCCAGATTGGCCGCCATGGCCACCTTGGTGATCCTGGCCGCGATCGGCATGACGACCTCGTGCGTGTGCCGACGCAGTTCCGCTTCCGCGGCTTCGGCATCCGACGCGTAGATCGGCAGAGTCAGCATCTTCTTGATGAGCGGCTCGGCCAAGCGAGCCCCCGCCCGGAAGTGGGTGCGGTAGATGCGCACATGTTCGGCCTCGTGCTCTTCGACGATCTGCCGCCTGCAAGGGTTGGTGAGCTCGGTGGCCAGGTAGACCCTCATTTCGGAGAAACTCAGCGTGAGCCTGACATCGCCCACGATGCAGGTCCATCCGTCGGGGTGGGTCAGGGAACGGTGTGATACCTGAAGGTTTGCGGTCGGCTGCGCCTGCGTGAGGCCGAGCACGGTGTGATAGGGGTTGCTTTGCGCTGGACCCAACTTCTTGAGTTCCTCGGCGCTGCGTCGAGTGTCCCAGGTGACGGGGATGTCTTCGAAGGAGACCGAGACGGTGGCCGCCTGCGCCAGGCGCTCACAGCGTTGTTCGAAGTTGTCCGCCTGTGCCGCTAGCGCCGAGCTGGACGCAAGTAGACAAGCCCAAGCCGTCCAGCAGGCGAAATGCGTGGCGGCTGTGTGGCGGTTGGAAGGAGTCGATGGCATCAATGAACACGCGGCTCGGGATCGCTCGTGAAAGCAACTGAACATTCAACACTTATCGGTCGATGCAGGGAATGTCTGTACAGCGAAGCTCCTTACGCCTTATGCGGGCGGGGAGCGCTCCTGGGAACTCACGTGTCGCGGCGAAGTCCGTGTGAACCGAGCGCCCGATGAAAGTGATCGTGGCGCACAGCGTCGCAGTCGGTGCTCAGGGTCGAGCCCGCGGCCAGCACGTCGGGCAGCCTCGCCTCGATACGCCGCACGCAGTCATCGCGGCCCTGGCGCGGGGGCATCGTGGCTCGCCCCGGACTCACTCAGCGTGGCTGCGACGCGTCTGATCTCGTCCGGCGTGCGCTCGCCGGCAAGCGGTGTCCCCGGCATCAGATGCTTGCCCAGGGCCAGACCGCCGATCAGGACAGGCTCGTAGCCGATGTCCCGGATCAGCCGCGACGCGACCGCGATGGCTTGCGCATCGTCGCCTGCGATGGGCATGCCGATGCGGCCGGGTTGTTCGTGCGCGATGGCCATCCGTGCATGGCCGATCGCGTTGAACGCACGCACGATGCGTGCGCCGGGCAGCAACTCTGCGGACGCGAGACCGGCGCCCCTCTCACGCGCCCAGGTGGCGATGTCGCCGTCGCGCGACACGAAGGGGTTGCAGGTGTCGATCACGGCCTTGCCCCGGATGAGATCGGCAAGCGATTTGCCCAACTCGGGCAGTGCGTGGTACGGCACCGAGATGAGTACGACATCGCCGAAGGCAGCGGCCTCCCGCGGCGTGCCTGCGCGGGCATTGGCGCCGAGCTTGGCTGCCAGAGCCTTGTCGTCCGCCAGGGTGCGAGAGGAGAGCATCAGCTCATGCCCCGCCTTGGCCCACACGGCGGCGAGCGTGCCGCCGACCCGGCCCGTGCCGACCACCCCGACTCGCATTGTCTGAACACCGGAGTCGGCCGCGCGAACACCCTGCACAAGAGGCGCGCTCGCCGCAGTCACGCCGACAGCGGCCGCGATCTTCAGGAACGAACGACGATCTTGGGACATGCGGATGATCCTTTCGTGAGGCAAGTGGAGTCGCGTGGGCTGCCGATGGTGGCGCTATGGCGCCGTGTCTTCAAGCCGCGGGCAGCGCGTCGACCAGATCGATCATGCGTTTGCGCATCGCCGCGTCGGGTAGCCGGCCTGTTGCGGCGCCCAGGTTGTCCGCCATGTTCGCGGCGCGGCTGGTGGCCGGGGTGATGGAGGTGACTGCCGGATGGCTCGCGACGTACTTCAGGAAGAACTGCCCCCAGGTGCTTGCATCGAACTCCGCCGCCCATTCGGGCACTTTGCGCTCGCCCACGCGCCGCCACAAGCGGGTGCGGCCGAATGGGGCGTAGACAAGGACGGCGATGCCTTTTTCGCGCGCCAGCGGCAGGATGGTCTGCTCGGCGTCGCGGTTGTCGATGGCATAGTCGGTGCCGATGAAGTCGATGGGCTCGTCGCGCATCGCCTGAACGAGATCGGCGTACTGATGTTCGAAAGTCGTCGTCACGCCGATGTAGCGCACGCTGCCCTTCTCCTTGTGCTCGCGCAGAATGGGAAGCTGCGTGCGGATATCACCCATGTTGTGCACCTGGACCAGATCGATGACGGGCTTGCCGATGCGCTGGAAGGAAGTGGCCAGCTGCTTTCGCGCCGCCGCCGGATCCGCCGTGCCGTTGCGTGGCGCGACATTGAGCTTGGTGGCCCAGAAGAGCTGCTTCGCGATGCCCAGTTCTTGGGCAATCTTCCCGGCGACTTCTTCGGAGGCGCCGTACTGCGGGGCGGTGTCGAACACCTTGCCCCCGAGTTCGGTCATGCGAGCAAGAACGGCACGCAGCGCACTGGCATCCTCGCTGCGCGCTACCTGCGCGAAGGTGGCGGAACTGCCCAGGCCGACGATGGGCAAGCGTTCCCCGCTCGAGGGGATGGCCCGCGTGATGAGGCCGGGTTTGTCGCTCTCGCCTGCAAAGACTCCTCGCGGATCGAGGGCCAGCATCCCGCCCGCAGCGAGAGTGCGCTGCAGCCAGTCACGACGCGTCATCATGGAGATACTCCTTGCGGTTGTTGAGCGCTCGGTGGTCGCTCGCGCTGGGCGTGACCCAGCCAGAGTCCGAGCGCCATCCAGATGACCGCCAGGGGCACGGCGAAGGCTGCGAGCGCGGCCAGTCCCATCCCCAGACGCCCCAGAAGGCCTTCGGTCTGCGCCCCGACGACATCGCCGGCCCGATAAACGAACGTGTCGATGAATGCCTTGGCCTTGTAGCGATCGGCTCGGGAGACGGTGGTGAAAAGCGTCTCGCGCGACGGACGCATGATGCCGCGCTGGACCGCCCGGAAGGCTGCCTCGAATGCGATCAGTGCGGCCAGAGAACCGACGACGGCGAGCCCGATGAAACCGAGCGCAGTCGTGATCGGCAACAAGGCAAGCGTCACCGCGACGCCCAGGCGTTTCATGAGATGGCCGGTCACGAGCGCCTGCAGCACCAGCGTCGCCACCTGCGTGATCATGTCGATGCGGGCGAACGTGGCCGTGCGCATATCGAGATCGGTGCCCAGCGCCGCCACCATCTGCAGCCGGGTGAAGTAGATGAGTGTCGTCATCACCGCCAGGATCAGCACGTAGCCGCAGATCGCGAGAAGGTAGGGCGACCTGAAGACAGCCTGAAAGCCTTCCCAGGCGCTGCCGCCGATGACTGGGTGTTCGGCCGCAGCAGGCAACCGGCCGGGAGCGTCCGCTGCCGTTTCGTTGCGATCGGTGTGCAGTCGGTTGAGCCACCAGGCGGCCGCCAAGGCGAGCACCAGGAAACTGGCGGCGACCAGCAGCAGGCTGGGTGTTCCGAACGGCTTGGCGAGCAGGCTCGCGAGCCAGGGGCCGAAGATGGCGCCCAGCGTTCCGCCGACGGCAATGGCGCCGAACAGGCGCTTGCTTTGCTCCAGAGTGAAGCGGTCCGCCATCACGGCCCAGAACAGCATCGTGGCGAACAGGTTGAAGACGCTGAACCAGACGTAGAAGACTTGACCGGTCTGCGGGCCTACGCTGGCGGGAGCGAGCACCAGCAGGGCGTAGAAGCAGAGCAGGCCGAAGGCGAAGAAGAGATACGTCGCACTGACGAAGGCCATGCGGCGAAACCTGCTGACGAGCATGCCGAATAGCGGGTTGACGAGCAGCGTGACGACGACGGTGCCCATGAAGAGCCACCGAATCGCCTCGATGCCTCGCTGCATGCCCAAGGCTTCACGGGCCGGGCGCACCACCATCAGCGCCGTCAGCACGCAGAAGAAAAAGAGGCCCGCGACGAGTGTGGGCATCACCTCGTCGCGACGGATGTTGGTGAAGCGCTGCAGGGCGGCGTTTGTCATTATCGTTCTGGGCCTTCCAAGCCGGACGCGATTTCACCGGAGCTGCGAGGCGGAAGCTCCCTGCCGGATCAGCGATCGCCTGGCGCGCCTCTGCGATTGCGCACGGCGCCGATGGCGGCGACATTCCTGCAGCAGCGCTTCGACTGAGACGACTAGCTGCCCGAACGCAGCAATTGTGCCGGAGAAATGCGTAGCTGGCGAAGAAGATATGCGGCGCCCAGTGCCAGACTGCAGGTGCTGACTGTCAGCGCCGTGGCGGCGCCCGTCCAGTAGAGGCCGGCGAGTTCGAGGTCGAGTCGTGTCTGCAGCAGGACGGCCGCTAGGACGCTTCCCGCCGTGATGGCGAACAGCGAGGTGAGGAGCGCAAGGAGGGCGTACTCCAAGGCCAGGCTGCGGCGAATCACGGCGATGCGTGCCCCGAGTACATTGAGCACGCTCGCCTGATAGACCTGTCGCGCGAGACTCGCTGCGATGACGCTCGCAAGCACGAGGAGACTGGCGATCAGCGTCACGCCGGCCACGACCGCGAGCCCGGCGCCGGCACGCGCGAGTAGGGCGCGCGCCTCGTTCAGGAGAGCTTCGGTGCGCACCGTCACGACGCTCGGCGCCTGCGTGGCAATGCGATCCTGGGCGCTCGCGGTGGTGCCCGGACGCATGTAGGCGGCACCGACGTAACGTGTGATGTAGGGATCGAGTGCGCCGTCGGAGAAGATCGCTTCCAGCCACAGGCGCGACTGGAATCGGCGTTGACTGTAGATGGCGGCTACCTCGGCGTCGACGGCGTTGCCCAGAATGTCGAACTGGAGTCGATCGCCGATCTTGACGCCGGCCTGATCGGCCTCGCGGTCTTCCATCGCGACCAGCGGCGGGCCGCGATAGTCGGCCGGCCACCACGCGCCGCGGGCGATCACCACGTCGTCGAAATTGCCCTCGCGGTTGCTGAGCTTGTGCTCGTCGCGGGCTTCGAGCGCGAGGTTCGGATCGACGCTGTCGCGCAACGCTGATCCGTTGATCCGGGCGAGTCGGCCGAGCACTAGTGGAGCAAGCGCGAGCCGCTCCATGCCCGGGGACTGGGCAACCAGGCTGCGAAACGCCTCGACTTCGGCGGCCGGGACGTCGTAGAACACGAGGGCCGGCGCATGCTCGGGCACGGTTTCGTCGATGGTCCGAAGCAGGGCGCTCACAACGAGCGTGGATGCCACGAGCAGCGTCAGCGCCGAGCCGAGCGAAAGCAGCGCCGTGCGCAGAGGCGATCCGGTCCGGTAAAGATTCGCCACCGCCAGGCGCAGTTCGAAGCGCTCGGCGAGTCGCGCGTGCTCGATCAGCCAGCGCGCGGCTAGGCGCAGCAGGCGCACGACCCCCTCCAGCAAGGCCAGGATCATCAGGACGACGAGGATAAAGCCGACGCCGAAGCGAGGATCGGGCATGGCCACCACCACGAGCGCAGCGGTCGTCGCGGCTGCCAGCGCCGTAAGCCACCACCAGCCCGAAGCGGTGCGTGTCGCCGCACCGTCGAGGCTGCGAAAAAGCGCGGCTGGGGAAACCGACAAGGCGCGTCCCAACGCGGGCAATGCGAACGTGATTGCGGTGAGCACGCCGAAGAGCCACGCCAGCGCCAGCGGGGCGACGAGCGCTTCCAGCGCGGGCGCGAGCGGAAGCGTTTCGGCGGCGACCCGTGTGCCTGCGAGCGCAAGCGCGCCGCCGGCCAGAATGCCGACTGCGCTCGCTGCACCAGCGAGCATCAACACCTGACAAATATAGATTGCCGCCAGCCGTCCATCGCGCAGTCCGACCGCACGCAGCGTCGCCAAGGTACCCAGCTTGCCTTGCAGATAGGCCTGAACGCTGTTGAATACGCCGAGTCCGCCGATGAACAAGGCGCTGAACCCGATCAGCAGCAAGCCGGAGCCGATCTGGCCGAGCACTTCGGCCATGCGTTCGCTGCGTTCGCTATACGTGCGGACTTCCCAGTCGGCGCCCGGAAAAGCGCGCAGCACGGCAACGCGCCAGGTGGCTGGCGCTTCGCTGGTCTTGATGCGATAACGATAAGCGGCTCGACTGCCGGGTTGCAGCAGCTTCGATGCGGCGAGCGCGCCTTCAGCGATCAGCACCGGCGGTCCGCGCCAGTCGGCGCGCAGACTGCGATCGGGTTGACGCTGAACGATGGCGCGAACGGCGAGGCGCAGGTCGCCGATGGCGACATCATCCCCTACCTGGATGCCGAGGCGCCGAGCCAGCGCGCCGTCGATGGCCGCGCCCCATGCGCCCGCTTCGTTGCCGAGCGCCACGTCGAGGGTGCCCGGCGGACTGAGTTCGATGTTGCCGTACAAAGGATAGTTGGCGTCGGCGCTTTGCAGTTCGACGAGCTGCGTGCGTCCATCCGGGGTTCGAAGCATCGTGCGCAGTTCGACGAGCAGCGACACCTGAGCGCGGCGGTTCATCCAGGCAAGTTCTTCGGCAGCAAGCGGGCGGTCGTGCCTGACTTCGAGATCGCCGCCGAAGAGGGCGCGTGCATCCGTTTGAAGGTTCGCTCCGACCTGACGGAACAGCCCACCACCCGCGGCGACGAGCGCAACGCCGAGCGCGAGGCAAGCGCAGAACACCCAGAGGGCGCGTCCGCTTGCGCGCAGATCGCGCCAAGCGAAACTAAGCAGGAAGCGCATCGACGCGGCGTCCGGTGGAGACCTCGGTCAAGTGCCCGTCGTGCAGGCGCACGATCCGGTCGCAGCGCGCGGCGAAATCCAGATCGTGCGTGACCAGCAGCAACGTCGTCTTCGACTGGGTGTTCAACTCGAACAGCAGATCGCGGATGCCCTCGGCCGTCTGATCGTCCAGATTGCCGGTCGGCTCGTCGGCGAGCAGCACTTTCGGCGCATGGACCAGGGCGCGGGCGATGGCCACGCGCTGCTGCTCACCGCCGGAAAGCTGCGCGGGGTAATGCGTCGTTCGCTCGGCCAGTCCCACGCGTGCGAGTTGCTCGCGCGCGCGGGTAGCCGCATCGGGGCGGCCCGCGATCTGCAGCGGCAAGGCCACGTTGTCGAGGGCGTTGAGGCTCGGCACCAGATGAAACGATTGGAACACGATGCCGACGTGATCTCGGCGCATGTCCGCCAAGGCATCGGCGGACAGTGCATCGAGCCGCACACCGTCGAGCGACACGGAGCCGGACGCTGGGCGCTCTAGCCCGGCCAGCAACACGATCAGGGTCGTCTTCCCTGAGCCTGACGGGCCGACGATCGCGATGCGCTCGCCTTTGTCGACGGACAGATTCACTCCTTTGAGCACATCGATGCGCGATGCACCCAGGGTGTAGTGCATCGATACGTCATGCAGTTCGATCATCGAGCGAGCCGCCTCTTTTTTGGGGGAGCTTGGCGCACCGCGGCGGTGCGGTGCCGGCCGAAGTCACATTGTTGCCGATGCCGGGACGGTTGCCCAGAACGAATAGTTGATCCGACTCGAGACGCAGCGGCAAAGTTCACCGGTTTCTGCACGGCCCTGCGAAGCGGGTTCCCCAGAGTCGCGCCAGCGGGATCCCGGCAACACACCCTGCATCGGGTGCGCGTGTGATCTCGATTGCGTTGCGCGGGCCGCAGCAGCAGGGATGAATCGCCTTCGCGGCTACCATGCCGGATCCACCGGCGCGGCTGGTACACCCCCGGCCTCGATCGCCTCGCCGGCGGCGAACAGCACGTCTTCCCGGTAGCGTCCGGCAAGGAGCTGGACGCCCACCGGCACGCGACCGATGAGGCCCGTCGACACCACCAGGCCCGGCAGACCCATCAACGGCAGCCCCACCTGCGTGAGCTGCGCTCGAATGATGCGCCGGAAAGCCTCGGGGCTTTCGACATCTTCCTGGTCGCGAAACGGCAACTCGCCGGAGACCGGGGTGATTGCGACCGGGTACCGCTCGAAGAACTGCATCCACTGGCGCACGAAGCTGCTGCGCTTCTGCAAGGCATCCATGAAGGTGTTCAAATCCGGCGTGGGGCACAGGGCTTCCATCTGCGCGTAGACGAAAAGCGCATCCGGGTCTGCTTCCTTGGCGAGCGCCACGTTGCCGCCACGCCGGAACTCGGCGAGCCACAGAATCGCCTGCAGGTCGGCCGGCTCGCGCAAGGGCGGCGATTGCGCCTCGTCCACCTGCCATCCCGCCGCTTCGAGCCTGCGTGCCGCGTCTCGCAGCGCGGCGAGGACTTCGGGCTGCACGTCCATGCCGTCGGGCTGCAGACAAAGTGCCGCGCGCTTGGGCACCGGCGGGCCATCCAGGGGCGCGCCGGTCCACCAGGGATCACGGATGTCGCGGGCGCTCATGGCGGTGAAAGCCAGGCGCAGATCGGCGAGGGTGCGCGCGATCGGTCCGCTGACCGCCATCAGTTGCCCGCCGACGTGGCGCTCCGGGCCGGACGCGTTCCAGGCGGGGATGCGGCCCAGGGTCGGTCGCAGACCATGCACGCCGCAGGCGTAGGCCGGGTAACGGATCGAGCCGCCGATATCCGTGCCGTGTCCGATTGCGCCGATCCCTGCTGCGACACCCGCCGCCGCGCCGCCAGAGGAGCCGCCCGGCGTGATCGAGGGATCCCGGGGATTCTTCGTGTGCCCGTGCAAGGCGTTGCGCGTGAACCATCGCAGCGAAAAAGCCGGGGTGTTGGTGCGCCCGAGCAGCACTGCCCCTGCCTTGCGCAGATTCGCGACCAGCGGACTGTCCGATTCGGCGATCAGTTCGCGCTGCAATCTCAGACCGTTGGTCGTGGCGTAGCCGGCCTGGTCGGTGTTGACCTTGATGGTGACGGGCACCCCGGCGAGCGGACCCGGATCATCGCCGCGGGCAAGCGCAGCATCGACGGCAGCTGCTTGGGCCAACACGTCCTGCGGGCGGTGCTCCACCACGGCGTTGATCTTCGGATTGACCGCGTCGAGTCTCGCGAGTGCGTCCTTGGCGACCTCGGTGGCGGAAACGTTCTTCGTGCGGATTCGGCGGGCCAGTTCGGTGGCGGGAAGGCGCCAAAGGTCGGTCATGGTGAGGGAGCTCCGTGGGTGTAATGCAGGGATACTCCGGTACGTCATGTGCCGGGTCAAGTCGATCGACAGTCGATCGACGCCACGCGCTACCGCTGTCCGCGGAGTTTGATCGAGTATGGCGCGTCGGGCTCCGGAGACGCGCCATGCGCCGTCGTATCGGCGCCCGAAGCTTGCTTGCGGATGGAACCAAGCTTCGGACCTCGGTTGCGCGCGGGCCGCCGAACCTGCCTCTAGACGGGATGAATCCAGCCGGGCGGCATCGAATGAGGGATTGCTTGGTGGGGCGTGCATGCTCATGTCGTGAGGGCTGACGAACTCTCTTCCCGATGCTGGCTCCGACAGTTTAGTGCGCAACGGCATATCCGATGCTCTGATGTACGCTTTAAGGCACGAGAGCGCATACCTAAAATAAATAGCGATGCGGGAGGCCACGAACTTCGAAGCCCGCGGTGCGCACTACGGATACGGCGGCAGATGAGAGGGTTGTGGCGGAGCACATTGTCGGCATGTGGCTATGGCATGTGGCGACAATGCTGAATGGATAATGGTCAGTGGTGATTGCGGCGCGCGTCTGTGTTAGCCTCTGACAGCGGGGTGTTAGTACGCCACCGGGATGGACATACACACGAATACGTACGGAGGAGGTCCCATGCTACGCATGTTGATGGTATTGCTTGCTTGCTGCTTCTCGACCTGGGGCGGGCTTGCTTCCGCGCAGGTCAAGGAAATTCCCTGGGGTACATCCGCGGTGGGTTCGTCGGGACATCGTGCCCTGGTTGCGCTGGCCGATGTGATCAATCGCGAGATGCCGAATTATCGCGTGACCGTTCAACCCACGCCCGGGGCGATCGTCTCGGTGAAGGGCTATGCGACCGGTCAGTTCGAGGGCTACTACGGCGCGGATATCGCCTTCTACGAGTTGGCCAACGACACCGCCCGCTTCAAGGGTTTCAAGTCGAGCATGAAGCGGCAGCCGGTGCAATCGTTCTGGACGTTCACGGTCGAGGTCGGCACGGCGGTCAACGCCCGCCACCGCGCGAAGTTCAAGGGCTGGGCGGATCTCACCGGCAAACCCATCTTCACCGGTCCGCTGCCCTGGGATGTGCGCGCGCACCTCGAACGAGCCTACACAGCGCTCGGGATCAAGCACCAGTATCGGCAAGTGGATCTGTCGGCAGCGGGGTCCATGCTGCAGTCCGGCAGCATCGACGGCTTCATCATCTACAGCAATGGCGAGTCCAACACGGCACCCTGGATTACCGAAGCTTCCTTGGCGGTCGACTGGGCGGCGCTCAACCCGAGCGCGGCCGAGATCGCAACACTCAAGAAGGCCGGTTTCAGCGTGATCGAGTTGAGCCCGAGCGTGTTCAAGAAGGATGTGCACGCCGAAAAGGTCGTTCTGCTGCCGTTTTACTACGGCTTCCACGTCGGGCTGGAAATCCCCGAGGCCGACGTCTATCGCATGCTGACGGTCATCGAGAAAAATGTCGCGCAACTGGCGAAGGTGGATGCTGCCTATGCGCAGCTCGCCAAGAACATGCCAGCGTTCCAGCGCAACGGGGTCGCTTCCTCGATCGACTTCGTGCCGGTGCATCCCGGGCTCGCGCGCTACATGCGCGAGAAGGGGGTGTGGGACGCCAAATGGGATGCGAGAATCGCCAAGTAGTCAGGTCCGCGAGATGACTTCGACATCGGACCCGCGTCAGTCGCTCGTGCCCGGTGTGCCGCGATCCGAGGGAGGCTGAGAACATCATGACGGTCACCGCACCGACCGGCAGCCGTGCGCTGGTGGTTGTTCAGTCGCTTTACTTCCTGATCGCCGTTTTCTTTTTCGCCTATCTGTTCGCGTACTACTGGACCAGCGAAGGCGGGCCGGTGCTGCTCGCCTTCGCGCTGGTGCCGGTGACTTTCGTCCTGTTCACGCTCGACGCCCTGCGGACCAATCAGTTCTATCCGAAGCTGCCGGCGCTGGCGAACTATCTCATTGCAGCGGTGTACATCGGCATCAGCGCCGCCGTGGCGGTCTACATGTTCACCGAGTACTTCGAGATCGGCACCGTCCGCGCCGGCATCTGGAACACCACCGATCTGGTGATGGGGGCGCTGATGGTCGTGCTCGTCATGGAGTACGCTCGCAAGCGCTACCTCGCGCTGTTCATCTTGAACATCTTGCTGATTCTCTACGCGGTGTATGGCAACGTGGTGCCGGGCATGTTTTTCCATCCCGGCCTCAGTTGGACCCGGGTCACCAGTGCGATGAGCGTGGAAGCGAGCACCGGCGTGTTCTCGAATCTGCCCCAGCTCGCGCTGACGCTGATCGGCTCGTTCATCCTGGTGCTCAGCGCGCTGCGGGCATTCGGCTGCGTCGACTCGATCCTCAAAGGTGCGAGCCGGATCGCCGTACGTTCGCCCCATGCGCTCCCCCAGGCTGCGCTGCTCGGCTCGGTCGGTGTCGCCGCTGTGAGCGGCAGCGGCGCCGCCAATGCGATTACCACCGGCACAGCGACGATTCCCGCGATGATCGGAGCCGGCATGCCCAGGGTCACGGCGGCCTCGATCGAAACCGCGTCATCGCTGGGCGGTCAGTTGATGCCGCCGATCATGGGCATTTCGGCCTTTCTGATGGCCGAGTTTCTCGGCCGCAGCTACTTCGACGTCGTGGCGCGCGGCTATGCACCGGCGATCGTCTATCTGGTGGGCGTTTCGGTTTCCGTTTATCTGTTGTCGACTCGCTACCGGTCGCGCCTGACCACCGTGGAAGCCGACGCGATGGTCTGGACCGACTGGACCAACATCGGTGCGTTCGTCGCCGTCGTCGGTGGCCTGATCGCCCTCATGGCGGTCCTTAACCTGCCGCCCATGTTCGCCGCGTTGTACGTGTTTTTCGCAGTCGGGGGGGCACTGGCGCTGGCACACATCAGCGTCAGCGTGAAGGCGCCCAAGGGATGGCGGGCGTTCCTTGCGCCGTTCGGGCGGTTCGTCGACAGCTTCGCGGGCATGACTGCCGACCTGACGCTGCTCCTTGCCACGCTCTCGATCATGACAGGTGCGTTCGTCATCACCGGCGTGCCGACCAAGATCGGCGCGCTCCTGCTCGACGCTGCCGGGGTCAATCTGGTGGCCATGGTGGTGGTGGCGTTCTTCTTCGGCGCACTCCTGGGCACAGGCCTGCCACCGGCGCCGACTTACATCATCACGGCGCTCGTCATCGCGCCGCCGATGATCAAGGTCGGGGTCGATCCTTGGGTCGTGCACTTCTTCGCCTTCTTCCTTGCGGTGTGGGGGGAGCTGACACCGCCGACTTCACTGGTGGCCGCGGTGACCGCCAAGATTGCAGAGGCGTCATTCATGCGCACGCTGATGCATTCGATCATGCTGTGCGTGTCGCTGTTCGTTCTGATGGGCGGCGTCTTTTCCCGGCCCGAACTCGTGCTTGAACCGGGGGTCGCGCAGATCGGGGCCTTGCTGCTCATCCTCACCGCGACGATAGGCATCAGCTTCAGCATCCAGGCTCGATTCTCGTTGCTGCGGATGGTCGATGTGCCTGTCAGACTGGCGTTGGCGGTTATTGCACTGGTCGTCCTGTTTCACCCGAGTCGCGAAGTGGCTGCGCTGGCGTGCGTGGTGGTGGCGGCGTTCGTGGGTTACTGGATATGGCGCTGTCGCGATCTGATGCATGCGCCTGCGGCGAAGGGGGCCGCAACCGCAAGCAAGTGTTGAGGCCGGGGAGCGGTTCCCTTTTTTGACCGTTGCGCAGGTCTGAGCGTCGAGGTGGATGCCAGCCCTGCGGGCGATCGGGCTCTTCAATGATCGGGATAGGCGTGCGATCTGCTCGCCCTTTCCTTGCCTTGGGGAAATTGCACGACGACGATCGTTCCCGTGCCGCTGAGCGGCGGTCGAATGCTCACCTTGCCGTCATGAAGTTGAGCGATTTCCTGCACGATGGCGAGTCCGAGTCCGCAGCCGTCGCTGCCTTTGCCATCGAGACGGTAGAAGCGCTCGAAAACCAGTTCATGGGCGTGCTCGGGAATGCCGATACCGTCGTCTTCGATCTGCAGCACCGAGTGGTCTTTATCCGTCGCCGTCGATACGGTGACACGTCCGCCGCAGGGCGTATAGGTGAGGGCGTTATCCATCAGGTTGGAAAGCAATTCCCGAATGAGCAGGGGGTCGCCTCGAATCGGTGCGGGGCGCAGGATGAGTCCCAGATCGATCTTCTTGCGGATGGCAGTCGGCATCCAGTCGCCCGCCACGTCCGCAATCGCGCGACTAAGGTCCAGTTGCCGAGTCGACGTGGCAGGCAGGTGCCCGGCTTCTGCCCGTGCGAGCATCAAGAGCTGATTGGCAAGGTGCACGGCGCGTTCCGTGGAATGTCGAAGCGCGCCGAGCACGCGCACATGTTCCGACGGATCGCTCTGACTGAGTCCGTACTCGACCTGCGTGCGCAGGCCTGCGAGGGGGGTTCGCAGTTGGTGGGCGGCATTGGCCAGGAACTGCTGCTGAGCCTTCAGTGTCGTCCCCAGTCGCGCCAGCAGTTCGTTCAGGGCGGCAACGAGAGGCTGCACCTCGATCGGTGCATGCTCCGGCTCGATCGGCCGCAGATCGCGGGGCGAGCGCGCCTTGAGTTCCTCGCGCAAGTGGTCGAGTGGCCTCAGCCCCTTGCCGATGGCAAACAGCACCATGATGACGATTGCCGCCACCAGGATCACTTCAACGGCAAGCATGACCGTGAGGATGTGCCTGGTCATTCGATTTCGCTTGTTGACCGTTTCCGCGACTTGAACGATGGCCTCCCGGCCTCGCAGATTGACCATCAAGGCCGCGACCCTGATTGGTTCGCCCGCAAGCATGCTGTCGTACAGGAAGTCGTCCGTTCGGAGGTCTTCGCGAGCGGGCAGCGTCAGTTGTTCGTCTCCGGCGAGCAGCCTGCCGTCGAGCCGATGCACGGAGTAATAGATGCGGTCGAAATCGTCGGTGCGCAACAAGACGTCGGCGTAGCCGGTGAGCACTTCGGTGGTGACATCGGTCCTGACGTTGATCAGGCGGGCCAGGGATTGGGCGGTGTCGAACAGCGACCAGTCATAGGCGGAACTGACTTGCCGGACAATGAAGCTGTAACCGAATAGGCTTGCGACGGTCAGCAGCAGGATCAACGGGAAGAGCAGCCAACGCAGCAGCAGAAGCCGTATGCTAGTGCTCATCGTCTGCTGTCTTTTCCAGGTAGTAGCCGAATCCTCGGATAGAGTGAATCTTGACCCCGGACGGCGCGAGTTTCTGGCGCAGGCGTGAGATGTAGACCTCGATGACATTCGGGTTCAATCCGGCGTCGAGGTCGGAGATGGCCGCGGCGATCTGATCCTTGCTGACCATCTTCCCCGCTCGCAGAACAAGACATTCCAACACGCCCCATTCGCGTGAGGTCAAGCGTAGCGGGTTGTCGTCAACCCAGGCTCGGCGTGCGGCGATATCGACTTTGAGCTTCCCGTAGACGATATGCGTCTCGGCGGTTTTCTGGTTGCGCCGGAGCACCGTGCGTATCCGAGCCTCGAGTTCCGGCAACGAGAACGGCTTGACCAGATAGTCATCGGCTCCGAGATCGAGCCCGCGCACCTTGTCTTCGACCGCGTCGCGCGCGGTGAGCACGATGGTGGGCACGTAGCGGTCCCTGAGACGCGCTCTGCGCAACACTTCGAAGCCATCCAGCCCAGGCAGACCGATGTCGAGGATCAGAAAGTCGTACCATTCGTGAGTGAGCGCAAGATCCGCCTCGCGACCGTTGGTCACCAGGTCGACCTGGTGAGCTGCTTGGCGCAGGTAGCGGCTCAGACCATCGCCGAGCGTCTCGTCGTCTTCTACGATCAGTACGTGCATGGTCGATCAGTCCTGAATGCTCGCATGAAACGCCCGGGTACCGGTGCACTCGTCACATTAGCACGGTACCGGAGGAACAGCCTCGGTCATGCTCGATGAACAATCCGGCGGGCGGACTTTCCCGCTGAGCAAGGGTGGTGGATAGATGGGTAAGTCAGTCCCCGCTGGCGCGGCGACTTTTTTGATGCGCATGGCAGGCTCGGTCGTCCGTTGCGTGGCGCGCCTCGGACGACCGGCTCCCTTCAGATGGATACGGTCGCGGCACGAGGACGGCGCATCGTCACCCAGAGGGCCCAAACGAGCAGGAGCAACGTCAGGGTGATGAACACGGCGCTGATCGGGCGCTCGAGAAACACCATGAAGTCTCCTCGAGATATGAGCAGCGCGCGGCGAACGTTCTCCTCCATCAAGGGACCCAGCACGTAGCCCAGCAGCAGGGGCGCGGGCGAGCACTCGAGCAGCCGCAGAATGTAGCCGATGAAGCCGAACAATGCGACGATGAAGACGTCGAAGCTGCTGTTGTTGATGCTGAACACGCCGATACATACAAGCGCCATCACTGTTGGGTAGAGCATGTGATAAGGCACTGCCAGCAGGCGCACCCAGATCCCGATCATGGGGATGTTGATCACCAGCAGCATCAGGTTTCCGATCCAGAAACTCATGATCAGTCCCCAGAAGATTTCAGGCTTCTCGGTCATGAACTGAGGGCCCGGGGTGATGCCGTGGATCATCAGGGCGCCCAGCATCAAGGCCATGCTGACCGTGCCTGGGATGCCCAGGGTGAGGGTGGGTATGAATGCTGTGCCGTCGCAAGCGTTGTTCGACGCCTCGGGGCCCATGAGGCCCTCGATCGCACCCTTGCCGAACCGGCTCGGATCCTTCGCGATGCGCTTCTCCAGCGCGTAGGACATGAAGGTGGCGATGGTGCCACCGGTTCCCGGCAGGGCGCCGAAAAAGCAACCGATCACCGAGCCTCGACCCATGGGAAACCATGAGCGGCGCATTTCATCGCGTGTCGGCAGCATCGAGCGGAGGGTGATGCTTTTTCGATCGATGTGCCCGCGCTTTATCCGGTTCACGCTGTAAATGACTTCGGCGATGCCGAACAGGCCCATGGCGATGGCCACCAGGCCGACGCCATCGGTCAGTTCGGAGAAGCCGAACGAGAAGCGGGCCATGCCGCTGTTGACATCGGTGCCGATGATGCCGGCAAGCACGCCGAGCACCACCATGGCGATGCCCTTGAGCGGCGCCCCTGTCGAGATGGTCGAGGCCGCCACCAGTCCCAACAGCATCATCGCGAAGTACTCCGCGGCGCCGAACTTCAGCGCCACTTCAGCAATGGCCGGTGCGAACAGCATCAACACGATGATGCCGATAGAGCCACCGACGAACGATGCAATCGTGGTCATGAACAACGCTACCCCGGCTCGGCCGCTCTGTGCCATCGGGTAACCGTCGAGGCAGGCGACTGCGGAAGAGGGCGTACCCGGCAGATTGAGCAGGATCGACGCTGTCGAGCCGCCGTAGGTCGACCCGTAGTAGACCCCTGCCAGCATGACAACGGCGTCAGTCGGGCTCAGGTGGAAGGTGACAGGCAGGAGCAGGGCGATCGTTGCCAACGCGCCGATACCAGGGAGTACGCCGACGAGCGTGCCCAGCAGGACACCGACAAAGCAATACCAGAGGGTCGACAGCGACAGCGCGGCCTGCAAGCCGATAACGATGTAGTCAAAGAAGTCCATTAGAAGGGCCACACGAAGGGGTAAATCGGAATGCCGAGACCGACCAGGAAGATCAGTACGGCGCCAGCGGAGATGCAAGAGGCGAGCACGAGCGTGCCGAGGATGCCGAGCTTGTTGTCACCCAGCACCGACAATCCGGTGAGCAGGAAGATTGCCGGCACCACGCCCAGACGTTCGACAGTCAGCCCGAAGACGATCGCCGCGAGCAGAACGAAGAAGAACGGTCGCGCTTCGAAGTGGGGCAACCCCCCTGAGCGGAAGAAGGCAGGCAGGGCGATCAGCACGCCAATGATCGCGAGCAACCAACCGGCCGCCATCGGAAACATCCCTGGGCCCATACGCGCCACTGTCCCGATAGGGTAGTGGTTCGTGGCGTAGATCGCGCTGAATGAGCCAATGGCGATCATCAACAGGCCCGCAATGATGTCGCGGCCATCCTTTCGCTGCAGGAAATTCATACTCTCTCCTCTCGAATATAGTGGCGGCAGGTCGAGCGCCGGAGTCGCCGATCTGCAGGCATTCCCCGGCTAGGGTGGACGTCTTGACCGGGAGGGAAGCTACCCGAGAATCCATACTCGGGCCTGAACGTAGGCTTGCGCGAAGCTGAAAATGGCGTGGGCACTACGCGCCCTCGCGTAGTTGCCGTAAGTCCTTACACGTGGTCGCCTGTTTCGATCACTCAGCGGGCCGCCGATACACCTTGACACTGGCGGGATCGCGGCGCAGCCGAGAGGGATGCGCGCCGTTGCCGATTGGCCGCGGATCGTCGACTGTTCGCGTTGATTCGGAAAGAAGTAAAGACTTTTGACCTCAAGACGTTAATCGAACGTGCCGGCACTTGGCTGGTATCCGTTCGAACTTCGACGCGCGATGGCGCCCGTGGAGAGGCAATGAGGCTGGGTCTGGGAGCGAAGTTCACGCTGATGGTGTCGACGATTTTGACGATCACCATGGCCGCGAACACGCTCTACTCGCTGCTCACATCGAGCGCGTTCCATGAGAAGCAGCTGATCGATCGGGGGCAGGCGCTCGGCCGGTTGATCTCCCTCGTGAGTCCGGATGCGATCCTGGGATTCGACTTCCTGCTCTTGAACGACTACACACGCCAGGTGTCGTCCCAGCAGGACGTGGTTTATGGCGTCATCTTGAGCCCCAAGGGGGTAGCGCTCAGTGCGTACATCGACGATGCCGACCCCGCGATCAAGCACCGCATCGAAGCGGCCGGCAAGGATAAAGACGTCTCCAGGCTTCTGCAGCAGATCGACGGGGAAGCGGAGTTGATCCGGCTGGAATTTCCCATCGTGCACGACGGCGTGCAATTGGGGCGTTTCCTCGTGGGCCTGAGCAAGCAATCCCTGGAGAGGGAGTTTCGACGCCAATTGACCGTGCAGATTCTCGCTCTGGGACTCATGGTTCTATTTCTGAGCGCCGCGATCCATGTGGTGTTCCGCTTCAATGTGCTGTTCCCGATCCGGCAGCTGATCGCGGCATCGCAGAAGCTCGGGCGAGGGCACTACACGCGTGTGGCGGTGCAGTCCTCGAAGGAGTTCGGACTGCTCGGTGAGGCTTTCGATGCGATGGCTCTCGAAGTCCAGCAAGAGCAGGCGAAGCTGCATCGGCAAGCCAATTTCGATACCTTGACGCAGTTGCCGAACCGCATGATGGCCCTGGACAGAGTCAATCAAGCGATCCATCGGGCCAAGCGTAGCGGCGAACGGTTCGCCCTGTTCTTCATCGATCTAGACAATTTCAAAAGCGTGAACGACTCCATGGGCCACGCCGTCGGCGACGAACTGCTGGTGGCTACCGGAGCCCGGGTGCGATCGATCCTGAGGGAGGTCGATACGGTCGCCAGGCTTGGGGGAGACGAGTTCCTGGTGCTGGCACCGGAGGTCGTGGACGACCGGCAAGTCGAGGCGATTGCCGAGCGCCTGATCACCGCCATCTCTCAGCCGCAGATCTTGAGCGGGCGCAAGGTCGTGGCACGCTGCAGCATCGGGATTGCGTTCTTCCCTGACAACGGCGACAGCGTCGAAGCGCTGATGGCGAACGCCGACAATGCCATGTATCAGGCCAAAGCGATGGGGCAGGGGTCGGCCATCTTCTTCACCGACGAAATGAACACGCGGCTGCGCGAGCGCATGCAGATGGAGCAGGACCTCAACCTGGCGCTCGAATCGGGACAGCTCGCGCTGCACTTCCAGCCCATCTTCGATGCGGTCAGCCAGCGTCACCGCGGGGCCGAGGTTCTCCTGCGCTGGAACCATCCGGAGAAGGGCTCCATCAGCCCTGCTGTGTTCATTCCGCTCGCCGAGGCGAGCGGCCAGATCGTCGCAATCGGCGAATGGGTGCTCGAGCAGGCATGCAGGCACTGGATAGAGTGGCGCAATGCGGGGATTCATCCCGGCTTCCTGGCGATCAACATATCACGCGTGCAGTTCAGGAAGCGCTTCGCCGAGAAGCTGTCCCAGATGATGGCGGGCTACGGCATTCCGTCCGAGGCGCTCGAGTTGGAGATTACCGAGAGCGTCTTGCTCGATGATCATCATCACGTCGCCGAGGAGCTCAGCAGCTTGCGTGCGCTCGGTGTCACCTTGTCCCTGGATGATTTCGGCACCGGCTATTCGTCGCTGAGCTATTTGAAGCGGTTCCGCTTCGATGTGCTGAAGATCGATCGCAGTTTCGTGGCGGGCTTGCCGGAGAACGCTGAGGATGTCCTGCTGGTCAAGGCGATCCTCTCCATGGCCCAGGGATTGGATCTCAGAGTCGTTGCCGAGGGCGTCGAGACGCAGGAGCAACTGAATTTCCTCAAGGGCCAGGGCTGCGATCTCGCGCAAGGCTATCTGTTGGCCAAGCCCATGGATGTGCGCGCGTACTGGAGTCACCTGAGCGATGTGCAAGCGAGCGTCGAACCCCTGCAATTGGCCGACGCCCGTATCAAGCGCAAACTGGCTGGCTCCAGTTGAGGGGCGTGCCGGAGCGGTGTTGGCTGTTTATGAAGGGGGCTCGAATGGACTGTCATGGCATCAGGGGCTGGAATCTGCGGTGGGCACGCATCGCGACCGTATTCGTGTTGATCGTGGCCGCGGTTCTCTCGCCTGCCGTTCCGGCGGCCGAGGATTCTTTGATCATGGGCGTATTTCCGCGTCGCAACGCGGCCGAGACGACTCGCATGTTCCAGCCCATGGCCGACCATCTGAGCGAGCAGCTCGGTCGCAAGGTCACGTTGGTGACGGCCAAGGATTTCGATTCGTTCTGGAAAGGCGTGGCAGAGCAACGTTACGACATCGTCCACTACAACCAGTACCACTACATCCGGTCGGCCCAAAGTTACGAGGTGATCGCGCACATTGAGGAGTTCGGCAAGCGCACGATCGCCGGGGTGCTTTATGTGCGCAAGGACAGCGGCATTACGTCCGTCGCTCAGCTGCGCGGGCGTAGCGTGTTGTTCGGCGGCGGTGAGGATGCGATGGTCAGCTATATCGCGAATCGCTATCTGTTGCTGCAGGCTGGCTTGAAGAAGGACGACTTCAAATCGCTGTTCGCGGTCAATCCGCCCAATTCGATTCTTGCGCTGAACAGTCGTCAGGCCGATGCGGCGGGCGCAGGCGACGGTGTCCTGGATCTGCCTCTGGTCAGGAAATCGGTCAGGAGCGAGGACATCGTGGTGCTGGCCGTCTCCGAGCCATTGCTGCAGCTGCCGATCGCCGTCAAGCGCACGCTGCCTGCCAATGTGCGCGCAGTCATCCAGTCGACATTGATCAACCTGAAGACTACCGAGGCGGGCACCCGCGCCTTGAAGGCGGCCGCCCTGACGGGCACCGGCAAGGCCGAGGATAAGGACTATAATCCGCACCGAGACATCGTGCGTGCGGTAATGGGGACGGGAGAACCGGCGCCCCGTTAAACAGGGCGGTTCATGGACAGAAGCAAGGCGCCGGAGAAATCCAAGCAGCGGCCCGGCATAGGGTGGGCGGTTTTCAGGCGGGTCAAGCCGTTCGGGGCCGTCGGGGCGATCCTCGCTTTCGTGCTCTGGGCGCATTTCGGTTCCGGTCTTCCGGTTTTTCATCCCAAGGTGGTGCCGGCGCCCGGTTGGCAGCAGTTTCGGGCGGAGTACGGCATGGACGCCTTCGGCGGGGACGGCTACTTCATCCGCGCGGCCCAGCACGGCTACAACCTCTTCTTCTTCACTCACGAGCATGGCAGCCGCTTCACCCGCAAGACGGAGCGTGACGAGGTGCGTTCCTGCTCCGGTTGCCACACGGTCGAGGATCTCGCCTACGGTTTCGTCAATGCCGATCGCTACGATGAGAGGCTAGGCAGGCGCGTGTCTTTCGAAGAGCGCGTGATGCGTTGCTACGCCGGACCCATGGACGGCTTCGTCCCCACGCTCTACGATCCCGCCGTGCGCGACCTTCGTATTCTCGCGCGCGGGGTGGCGCACCACCTGCAGTTGGGCGAAGGTGCGCGCAAGGGCGGGAGTTAGGCGGATGGCGGTGGTGTGGGTCAAGTTGCTGAGGACTGCGGCGATCGTGGCTGTCCTGGGCCTGCTGTATCTGCTGGCGATCCAGAAGCACGCCGAGCGCGATTCGCAGCGCGAGGCTCCGGTCGAGCTCACTGCGGCATGCGCTGAAAAACTTCAGGCGTATGCGCTGAGCGCAAGCGAGGTTTATCGCTCGCCCTACCTGCACAAGACGACAGGGCGAGTGAGCGAACTGAGCGGCTATAGCGAAGCGGATATCCGGGCGATCCAGCGTGGCTGCAACATCGTCGACGACACGCAGGGGCAGTTGGCCAAGCAGGGCGCTCGCGAGCGCTGGAATGCGACCCGCTTCAGCCGCAGCACGCATACCAGCTGCGATCACTGCCATCAAAGTCTCGGAGACAAGCAGGACAGCGCCGGCAACAGGATCGTCGGTTCGAACGGCCTCGGGGCCTCCTGGGTGATGGCCGACATGTACGATCGGTTCACCGGCCTGCTGTTGCCCTACGAGATGCGCCAGATGCAGTGCTTCATCAATTCGTCGAACGGCTTCAAGCCGAACGCGGCCGACGACCTGCTGCGAGACATCACCGCCTACAGCCGCTTCCTGTCTGCCGCGCTCGATTTGAAAATCGGCCATCGCTATCCCGAACAGGGCATGGAGGAGATCCCGGCGTCTGCGACGCTCAGGCGCGGAGACGATTACGTTCGAGGCGCCCATCTGTACCGGGAGAAATGCGCGGCCTGTCATGGCGTACAAGGCTTCGGGACGGTCGTGGATGGCAAGGTGCTGTACCCGGCGCTGGCGGGGCCTGAGTCTTTCAGCCTGGACTCCCGGATGCATTTCGGGCGGGTGAACACCGTCATGGCGGGTTTCATCTGTCGCAACATGCCCCTCGGTCAGGAAGGCAGCCTGGCAAACCAGGATTGCCGGGACATCGCCTACTACATCAGCACACTGCCCCGGCCCGCCGGGGACAGGCAAGGGCCTTTGGTGGCCGCTTGGCAGCAGTTGATGATGGGCGTGATGCCGCCACTGACCCGGTATGCGGAGTCGCTCGGCCGCAGCGATACGCCTCACGCCATCCCGTAAGGCCCGTCGATGATCGCGATCCCCAGCGCGTTGCCGCGCCTATTGCACCCGCTACGCCGCAACCTGGTGATCGGCATGACGCTGGCGGTGGTGACGTTACCCCAAGCCATTGCGTTCTCGACCACGCTGGCCGGGCTGCCCCCGCACTTCGGCATCTACGCCGCCATCTGGGGCGTCTTGTTCACGGCCATGCTCAATCCGTCGCGCGTATTCAGCGGCGGTCCCAATACCACCATGTCGGCGGCGATCGGAGTGACGCTGCTCCCCATCGCGCCGCCCTTCGGTGCCGACTATCTCGGCTATGCGCTGACGTTGATCCTGCTGGCAGGGTTGATCCAGCTTCTGTTCGTGCTGATTCGTCCGCTCGGCCGGATGCTCGACCTCATCAACGAGCCTGTCATCAACGGTCTGATCTGCGGGATCGGGCTGTTTCTCATCTTCAAATCCTTGACCAGCTTTGCTGGCTTGCCGATCAATACTCAAGTGGACTGGCCGCTCTGGATCGCCTGGCAGTCGCTGCTGGCGGTGCTGGAGATCGGCAACATGTACGCCATCCAGATCGGATTGATCACGCTGATCACGAGTCTGGTGTTCAGGCAGTTCGAAGCACTTCGAAACTGGGCGATCCTGTTCGGCGTATGCGCGGGCACGGCCTATTCCGAGTACCTGAATGCGACGGTCGGCCTGCAAAACACCCTGATCGAGCAGATCGCGAATCTGTCGTCGATGGGCTGGGTCCTGCCCTCGATTCCGCTGTTCGATCAGGAAGCCATGTCGGACATCATCACGATCCTGCCGGGTGCGGTGACCTTGGCGCTGCTCGGTCTGTTCCAGACGGTCGCGGCGATGCGGCGCATGAACCGCAAGGTTGGCGGCTACACCGACAGTCGCAAGGGCATTTTCGCCGATGCCGTATCGAACTGCGTGCTGCCTTTCCTGTCTTCGATGCCGACTTGCGCCTCGTTCAACCGCATGTGGCTGGTGCACAGCCTGGGAGGGCAAAGCCGCTGGACGTCTGCGGCTTCGGCGCTCGTGCTGCTCTTGATGGTGTTGTTCCTCGCGCCGCTGATCGCGATCATTCCCATGCCGGCCATGGCGGCGGTGATCATGCTGCTCGGCGCCAACATGATCAACTGGGGCGACATCAAACCTCATTTCAGGGATCGTCGGGAAACGGTCGTGTTCCTCGCCTCCTTCCTGTCGGTCCTGTTCCTGGACCTGTTCGGCGCCGTGGTCGTCGGATCGATCCTCGCCATCGGTTATTCGAAGTGGGAACAGGCTCATCCCAATCTGAGCGTCCGCGGCAAGGTGCTCAAGGTGCGGGGCAATATCTATTACGGTTCGCTGCCCGTCATCGAAGCGACGTACCATCGCGTGTTGGAGCGCGAGGGGGAGGTGGTGCTCGATTTCTCCGAGTGCTACTACATCGACCGCGAGGGAATTCGCTGGCTGGCGGCGGCCAAGGCCGAGCAGAAGGCGATCCTGTCCGACCGCCGCAGAACGCCGGATCGTCGGCAGGGCGATCGGCGCAACGCCGCGGACAAGAGGCGTCAGAAGGGCAGGCGCACCGGCAAGCCGGATCGTCGACAGCGGTCGGAATTCTGAGCGGAAATTCCGCCAGACCGGCCGGCCACGCGGTGATCTCGCCAAGCAAGCGCTCTCGGCGAGTCTTCTTCGCTGGCGGGACCTTGGCCGATTGCCTGAGGGTTCTATGCCCAAGACATCGGCGGATGCCTCTTGTGCCAGTCGGTCGCCTGTTGATAGGCATGGGATGCCTGGAAAAGCGTCGTTTCCCCCAACTGTCGCGCCGCCAGCTGCAGTCCGAGCGGCAGCCCGTGGCAGTCGAATCCGCACGGCAGCGAAATCGCCGGGTTGCCGGTCAGGCTGAACGCATTGCGGGCCGCTGCTGCCGTACCGGCGCCGCCGGCAGTGCCGGACCAGAGCAGCTTGCTAGCCGCGTCGGCCTTGCTGTGGACGCCCGACTCGGTCGGTATCGGCGTCGCACCGCCGTTGTTCGTTGGCCCGATCAGAATCGCGTACCGGTCGAAGGTGTCGAGCACTTCGGCGGCCAGCGCCGCGCGCGCCCGCATGGCGAGTGTGGTCAATGCGGACGGCAGGACGGTTCCGACCATCAGTCGCACGCGCGTGTTGTAGTCGAAGTCCGCGTAATGTCCCTGCAGCAGCTTGCCTCGGTGATAGCTCGCGGCCTCGGTATCGACGATCGCACTATGGACGGGGCGGACCTTCTTCACCATCGGCATGCTGATGCGCTCGACGCGAGCGCCGAGGGTTTTCAGCACGTCGGCCGCCGCTTCCACGGCCTTGCGCGTATCCTCTTCGATCTCCTCGAGCATTTCCTCCACGAGTCCGATGCGCATCCCCTTGACGCCATCGTTGAGGCCGGCGGTATAGTCAGGGACGGGCTCGGAGGCCGTGGTGGGGTCTGCAGGATCGTATCCCGCCATCGCCTGCAGCATCAGCGCGCAGTCTTCGGCGCTGCGCGCGAGGGGGCCCGCGGTATCCATGGACCACGCGAGCGTGAAGATTCCCGCGCGGCTAAGACGCGACCACGTCGGTCGCAATCCGGCGATGTTGTTGAAGCCCGCCGGACCGCGGATGGAGCCGCCGGTATCGCCGCCCAGGGAGCCGCTCGCCAGCCCTGCCGCCACCGACGAACCCGAACCGGCGGACGATCCCCCCGGCGTTCGGCTCAGATCCCAAGGGTTCGCGGGGTAGGCCTTCAAGAAGCGCAGCGTCGTTCCCATGTGAAACTCGTGCGTCGCGAGCGTACCCAGAATGATTGCGCCGGCCTGCCGCAGCCTCGCGATGATCGTTGCGTCTTCAGCGGCGACGTTGCTCAGATACACACGCGAGCCGCCGGTGTTCGGCACGCCCTTGATGTTCATCTGATCCTTCGCTGCGATCGGAATGCCATGCAGCGGCCCGCGGTAGCGGCCCGCCGCGATCTCGGCGTCGGCAGCGTGCGCGGCCTCGATGGCCTCGTCGGCCAGCACGGCGTTGAATGCGTGCAGCTTGCCGTCCAGCCGCTCGATGCGCGCGAGGTAGACTTTCGTGAGTTCGACCGCCGAAAGTCGTCGGCTCTCGATGAGGCGGGACTGCTCGCGTATCGTCAGCAGCGCAATGTCGTCGTCACGCATGGCCTTGCCTCCGCAGCGATTGCACCGGCACCGGTTCGACGTGATAGACGTCGAGCGCATCGAGTCCCTTGAGACTGTCGACCAGCGCGTTGAGCCTGTGCACCACCTCGGTCAGATCGGGTTCGGGCACATCGTAACCGTGTAGTGCCAGCAACGACACCACCTCAGCTTTCGTCAGGTCTGCCATCGTTTCTCCTCGGGTATCGAAAAAAGCACAAGCCGCGGTTACGGTCAGGGCATACGCCGGACTGCGTGGCGTAACGGACACAGAAGCGTTCGTGCCTCTCCCGCGCCCGTGCAGTCGAGCGCATTACGGCGGCGACGGCAATCGCTGCGAGTTCGGCACGGATCAGAGGCGGGAAGGCGGCCATGGCCACTTGAAACAAGGCCGGCCGGGATAGGCGGGCCGCGCCGTGAAAGGCGCAGCGACTGCTGGCCTGTGAGCTTGCAGCGCGAGGGCGGGCTGTCGGCAAAAAAAGCCTGTTCGATCATCATGGCGCTGTCGTGCACGGGTCGAAGAATGCCACCGCGCCGATTGTAATCGAACGGTGCGCCTGTCGTGACCGGATGCACGACCGCCATCTGCAGTCGATCTTCGGTACCGGATCCGAACCAGCCGCTGCCGAGGTCTGTCCAGAGGGCGCAGCCGGTCTTCGCTTGCCGCGAATCGCAGCCAATCGACCGAGTGCGCTTAGCGTCCCGGCTCGCTCTTGATCCCCGCCGCTGCCACTACCTTTACCCACTTCGCCAGTTCACGTCGGATGAAGTCGTGCGCGGCCTCGGGGGTGGAGCCCTCGATTTCAACGCCCTGGCGTTCCAGTTTCGCGCGCATTTCCGGGATGTTCAACGCCTTGTTGGTTTCACTGTTGAGCCGCTGCACGATTGCGGCCGGCAACTTCGCTGGCCCGAGCAGCACGTACCACTGGTTGGTTTCGAAACCGTCCAGTCTCGCGGGATCACTCTCGGCCACCGTGGGGACTTCGGGCACGATGGGCGAACGCTTCAGACCGCTGACTGCGAGCGCCTTCAATTTCCCGGCACGCGTGTGCGGCAGGGCCGCAGGCAGGCTGGCGAACGCGAATTGCACATGGCCTCCGAGTAGATCGATCAATGCCGGTCCGGCGCCTTTGTGCGGCACATGGGTGAAGTTCGCGCCTGTCATCTGCGCCAGCAGTACGGTCGACAGGTGCGTGGCACTGCCGAACCCCGCCGACGCGTAGACGATTTTTCCGGGCTTGGCACGCGCGGCGGAGACGAGTTCCATCAGAGAGTTGACGGCGAACGACGGGTGCGCACTGATGATGTTCTGCGACTGTGCCATGTAGGTAATGGCGCTGAAGTCCTTGAGCGGCTCATAGGGAACTTTCCCAAGCGCGGGATTGATGCCGTGCGACGCGGCATAGGCGAGAAACAGCGTGTACCCATCGGGCGCCGCACGGGCGGCGATTTCCCCGGCGATCGCGCCGCTCGCGCCGCCGCGATTGTCGATGATGACGGGGCGGCCGAGCTGATCCGAAAGCTGTTGCCCGACCGCGCGTCCGATGAAGTCGGCGCCGCCGCCTGGCGGTAATGGGATGATCAAGCGTATCGGGCGTGCAGGATAGGTCTGTCCCGGAGCAGCCGAAGGCGTCTGGCCCCATGCGAACGGCACGCCGAATGGGAGCAGGGTGGCCATGATGACGTATCGCCGACATGCCATTGTCTTCACGCGAACTCCTCTAAGGAAGAATCGATTCAGTGGATAGAAAACGGGGGCTTGCGCGCAACGCGGGCCGGGTTGCAAGGGGAGGCAGCCGGATGCGGTGAGCGTGCGAGTCGCCTAGCGTTGTACAGCGCTGCCCGGCCCGAGGAGGCCATCTGCGGACGGGAGGCTCATTCGGCGCGCAAGCCCGCCGCGCGCACGACTTCGCCCCAACTTGCGGTCTGCGCCTTGATGTAGACGGCGAAGGCCTCCGGTGTCTTGGTGACGGGCTCCAACCCCGAAGCGACGATGGCTTTGGCGACGCGTTCGTTGGCGACCGCCTTGGCGATCTCCGCATTCAGACGCGAGACCGTCGCGGTCGGCGTTCCTGCCGGCGCCGTCATGCCATACCAGGCCGTTACCACGACCCCCGGCACGGTTTCGCCAACGGTCGGCAGATCCGGCATCGCACGGGAACGCTGCTCGCTCGCAGTGGCGATCAGGCGCAGTTTTCCCGACTTTCCGTAGTGCACGACCGTGGGGCCGGTTCCGAACATGAGAGCGACTTCCCCGCTGAGGATGGCCAGTGCCGCGGGTCCGCCGCCTTTGTAGGGAACGTGCAGCATATCCACTTTGGCGCGCAGCTTGAGCAACTCGCCCGCGAGATGGGGCAGGCTCGACAGGCCGGACGATGAAAATGCGATCTGTCCGGGTCGCGCTCGTGCCAGCAGGACAAGATCGCCGACTGTTTTCACTGGGAGCGAAGGATGCACCGACAGGATGTAGTCGGAGGCCGCCATCAAGCCGACGGGAAGAAAGTCTCGCGTCAGGTCGTAGGGCAGCTTCGCATAGGTGTGAGGATGAATGACCTTCGATGCCGCACCGTGCATCAGCAGCGTATGGCCGTCCGGCGGCGACTTGGCAAGCAGGCTCAGCGCGATCTGTCCATTGGCGCCGGGGCGGTTGTCGACCACGATTTGCTGGGACAGGCTCTCGCTCAAGGCATTGGCGGCGATGCGTGCGATGGTGTCGGTGCCCCCTTTGGGGGCCGATGACACGATCAGTCGGATCGGTTTGGTCGGCCACGTTTGTGCAGTGCTCGACGGCGCCACAAGGGCAAGTCCGATGAGCGAACACCTGATCACGCAGGACCAGCGTGGGTCCTCGGCATCGGGCGGAGCGTCGTCTCGAATTCGTCTCGGGCTTGCCATCGTGCTCGTCTCCTTATTGCAGCTTTCCCGTTTGCGCGCCGAAGATTTTCTTTCGCGTTTCGATCTCCGTGGCGAGCAGTTTGTGCAGTTCCTGGGGCGAACTGGGCGTGGGCTCCATGCCGATCGAGTGGATGCGGTCGCGAACATCCGGAAGCGCCAGAATGCGTGCCACTTCCTCGGAGAGCTTCCTGACGATCGCGGTGGGCACTTTGCTCGGAGCGAAGACGCCGAACCATCCGTCATAGACATAGCCCGGCAGACCCGACTCTGCCACCGTGGGGACCTCCATGATCGAGGAACTGCGCGTTGCGGTCGTGACAGCGATGCCGTGGGCCCGCCCGGCCTTGACGAGCGGAACGGAGGGCGGCATCGGCACCACGCCGTAATCGATGCGGCCCGAGATCACGTCCGTCATGACTTCGGCGCCGCCTTTGTAGGGCACGTGCACCGTCGTGATGCCGGCCATCACGTTGAGCAACTCGCTGGCGAAATGGGTGCCGCTGCCGATGCCCGAATGTCCGTAGGTAAGCTGTGAGGGCCGCTTCTTCGCGTGTTCTATCAGGTCCTTGATCGTGCGCAGCCCGCTGCCGGGTGAGGTGACGAACATCGTCGCCGTGACGGCCAGCTTGCTGACCGAGGCGAAGTCCTTGACGGTGTCGTAGGGCAACTTGGGGTAGAGCGCTGCGCTGGCGGCAATGCCTGAAGAGGTGATCATCAGCGTGTGTCCGTCCGGCGTGGCGCGGGTCACGATCTCGCCGGCCACCGTTCCCGCCGCGCTCGGGCGGTTGTCGACGACCACCTGCTGGCCCCAACGCTCGGTCAACTTCGGAGCAAGCTGGCGCGCGAGGAAATCGCTGCCGCTGCCGGCAGAGAACGGCACGACGATCCGGATCGGGCGGTTGGGATATCCGGAGGCGGCGTCCAGCATCTGGGCCCGGGCGATGTCGGGCACGCCGAAGGCGGCCAGTACGACCACGGCTGATCCACTCGCCAGTACGCGCAGAACGTGATGCATGGCAGCTCCCCCGTCGACTTCTGCCCACGATGCGTTCACGGTAGCACGCAGCGCCGAATCGAACAATGACGATGGTGGAGGCCAAGCGCAGATGGCCTCATTCGCAAGCAACGCGGCGGACAACGGTGCGGGCGAACGCTGCTATCTTCGATGAGCGAAAGTGCTCTGTGCGTTCTGCCGGATCGATGCACACGCCATGCTTCAGGGAGGCAATCGAGACGCACCCGGGATCGATCCGAAGGTGGCGAGCGCCTGGATTGCATCGGACGCCCGCCGACGCGGCGGACCAGCGCCACAAGACGATGTCGCGCCGTTGTCCCCGTGCATCGCAAGAGTGTGTTGGCTCCTGCGTGCGGCTTGGCGTAGGATCGCTTCGTCGGCGCCCTGAACAGCGGGATGTAATTCCATAAAATGGACTGTCGATTCGGCATCGCCAGACCCACAGGAGGAGAGAGATGTTCAATCGAGCCATCAAGGCGGCGTGCGCGCTGGCGCTTGTGTGTTCCGCCGTGTCTCCGGCTTGGGTGCTTGCCGCCGAAGCGGTGTCGAGCTACCCGAGCCGACCCATACGCTACATTCTTCCGAACGCACCGGGGTCCAGTGCAGATGTGATCGCCCGTATCGTCACGCGAGCTCTCGGCGACGCGTTGGGCCAACAAGTCATTGTCGACAGTCGTCCCGGTGCCGGCGGCATGCTCGGTGTCGACATGATCGCCAAGGCGACGCCGGACGGCTACACGATCGGGCGAGGCAACTCTCCCGGGCTAGCCATCGCTCCGCACGTCTACCGTAAGAAACTGCTCTACGATCCGATCAACGACTTCATTCCCGTTTCGCTGACCGACAAGGGACAGAGCCTGCTCGCGGTGCATCCGTCGGTGCCCGCCACAAGCGTGCGTGAACTCATCGACCTGCTGAAAGCAAAACCCGAGAAGCTGGCAATGGCGTCTCCCGGGGTGGGTTCAGCGGGTCACCTCAGCGGCATGCTCTTTGCCACCATGGTGGGCGTTCGACCTTTGCATGTTCCATACAAGAGCGCGGGCCATTCCGTGATGTCGGTAGTCGCGAACGAATCGCAATGGACGTTCACGCCCATAGGCGCCACGCTGCCGCACGTGCACGCGGGCAGACTTCGACCGCTTGCCGTAAGCGATGTGAAGCGCTCCTCGCAGCTACCCGATATTCCCACCGCCGCGGAAGCCGGCGTTCCAGGCTATCAGTCGACCGGCTGGGGAGGTATCGTGCTGCCCAGGGGTGCGCCGAGTGCCATCGTTGCCAAGCTCAATAAAGCGATCGTCACCGCGCTCAACCGTCCGGACGTCAGACAGCAGATCATGGCGAACGGCTCCGAGGCGGCGCCGAGCACGCCGGAAGAGTTCAAGCGGTTCATTCAAGAAGAATACGATCGGATCGGCAAGCTCGTGAGTGTGGCCAAACTCACCCTCGATTGAGGCAACGGGGCGATCTCGATCGGGCAGTTTCGCGGGGATCTGGGGAAACTGGTGGCTCGGGCAGAATCGCGTCCCCGGGCGAACGCAGTACATGCAAACGACGCCAACGCCGGCAGCGCTGCGCGATGACCGAGGTCGACGCCGTGCTCCGGCCGCCACGGGATGACGCCTGTCCCTTGTCATCCAGCGCGAATATGACATGATTGCCCGGCTCGCTTGCTATGTTGGCCGAACAGCACGTTTGCTGTTTCGAGTACAGCGAGATTTGGCAGCACTTTCGTTGCGTGCTTTCAGGAGAACGACATGGATCTGCAGTTGAACGGCAAGACGGCGCTCGTCACGGGCGCGAGCATGGGCATCGGTCATGCGATCGCACGGGGGCTCGCCGCCGAAGGCGTTCGTGTCTGCGTCGTGGCCCGACGGCGAAATCTTCTCGACGAACTGGCCGCCCAGATTGCCAGCAAGGGCCATCCGCGCCCGGAAGTGATCGAGAGCGATCTCATGGAAGAGGGGGCGCCCGAGCGCGTCGCCAACGCCGCTGCGAAAGCGCTCGGGCGTATCGACATACTGATGAACTCGGCAGGTGGCAGCCAGCCGGCGATCGGGATCGATGCCGGTGAAGCGGCCTGGGAAGAGTCGATGCGCCTGAATTTCGTGCGTCTTCGTCAACTCACGCATGCGGTCCTGCCGGGCATGATCGAAAACGGCTGGGGTCGCGTGGTCAACATTACCGGCAAGTCGGAGCCCGAGGCGCTCATCACGGCCAATGCGGCCAAGGCGGCGATACACGCTTGGGCGAAAGGCCTGTCGCGCGTCATCGGGCCGAAGGGCATCACCATCAATTCCATTGCGCCCGGGCGCATCATGAGCGAGCAGATACGGCGCAAGTATTCTCCGGAGTTCAGGGCAAAGCAGTCGGCCGAAGAAATTCCGATGGGCCGTTATGGCGAACCCGAAGAACTCGCTGTCGTCGCGGTCTTCCTGGCATCGCCTGTGGCGGGCTACGTGACGGGCACGGTCATCCCGGTCGATGGGGGCTTGCGGAAATACGCGTTCTAGAAGGCGAGGGTGGGCGGGTCGCTGTCGCGAAGGAGGTACTTCGTCTGCTGCGCAGGCGCTCACCCCTGCAGTTTCGCAGTGTCGGGCAAGCGGATCGGCGACTCAGTTCAGCCGGATGCCGGCCTGTTTCGCGACCTCCGTCCACTTGCGGACTTCAGCGCCGATGAAGGTCCGCAGCGCTTTCGGCGCCATGGTGCGGGGCTCGGCGGCCTCTGCGTAAAGCCGCTTCTGAGTGGCGGGCTCGCGCAGGATCTCGGTGAACAACGCGGAGAGCTTGGTTTGGATCGGCTGCGGTACGCCGGCAGGAACGACCATGCCCCACCAGCCGTAGATCTCGTAGCCCGGCAAACCCGCTTCGATGAAGGTCGGCACATCGGGGACGACCGGCTGGCGTTGCTCCGAGCCCACGGCGATGACTTTCAAGCGTCCCGATCGTACGTGCGGCAGCGTCTGGGTGAGCGAGCTGAACATCATCGGAATCTGCCCGCCCATGACATCGATCATCCCGGGTGCGCCGCCCTTGTACGGGACGTGAACGACGGAGACACCTGCCAGCTTGTTGAACAGCTCCCCGCCGAAGTGGTTGAACCCGCCCACGCCCGTCGAAGCGTACGAAAGGGCCCCGGGCTTCGCCTTCGCGGCGGCGATGATTTCCTTGAGCGTCTTGAAGGGCCCCGTCGGCGAAACCACGAGGCAGTTGGTGTTGGCGCCGAGCATCGCGATGGGGTCGAAAGACTTCTCCACGTCCCAGGGCAGCTTGCGCACGGCGGCATTCATCGCGTAGGACACTGAGACGAGGAGCAGCGTGTAGCCGTCGGGCGTCGTTTCGGCGGCGATTTGAGTGCCTAGGATGCCGTTTGCCCCGCCGCGATTGTCGATCACGGTTTGCTGACCCAGATGCGCGCTCAGCCGTTCGCCGAAATGCCGGCCAAGGAGGTCGTTGCTGCCGCCGGGCGGGAAGGGAACGATGATGCGTATGGGCTTGCTCGGGTAGTCCCCAACGTCGGCGGCGTGGACGGCACTCGTCAGCGATGACGCGAGCGCTGCAAAGATCCAGCAAGAAAGGACCCGAGGCGGCATGACGGTCTCCTCCGATGAAACGTCCGGTGCAAGCGCTGCTGCAAGCCTGCGTGCGTGATGCCAAAGTCGGAGTATGGCCCTCGACGGCCACAAGTCAAGCACGTGGCACGCGTAGGTGGCTGGCCGCGAAGCCCTGCGTTCGTGTGCTCGAATGCCGCGCCGTGCGAGTCGGCTTGACATTGCCGCCGGGGCGCCACGATGATGAATCCTTTGGATGACATCGAGAGCGACATGGCAATGCGAAGTGGCGTCGTGTGCGGGACATTCATTGCTGCCTCCCTCCTGTGCGGCAGCGCCTTAGGACAAGCTTATCCAACGAAATCCGTCCGCATGTTGGTGCCGTTTCCTCCCGGCGGAGGCACGGATTTCATGGCCCGCCTGCTCGGACGCCATCTGACCGAGAAATGGGGGCAGACGGTCGTCATCGAAAATCGCCCGGGCGCAAGCATGATGATCGCCTCCGAAATCGTGGCCAAGGCGCCCCCCGACGGCTATACCATCATCATGTCCTCGTCGAATCACACGATCAACCCGAGCTTGTATCCGAAGATTCCCTACGACACGGTCAAGGATTTCGCGCCGGTCACCTTGGTTGCGACTTCGCCGTTCCTGCTGGTTGTGCATCCATCGCTGCCGGTCAAATCGACCAAGGAACTGATCGCGCTGGCGAGCGCGCGCAAGGGACAGCTCAGCTACGCATCGAGCGGCACGGGCGGGCCGCAGCAGCTCGCCGGCGAATTGTTCAAGTCCATGGCGAAGGTCGACATCACGCATGTCCCCTACAAGGGGACAGGGCCGGCAGAGGTCGATCTCATCGGCGGACACGTGCAGGTGATGTTCGCGACCATCATTTCGGCGGCACCGCAAGTCGCAGCCGGCAAGATGCGCGCGATCGCGATCACCAGCAAGGAGCGCTCCACGGCGTTTCCCACCTTGCCCACAGTCTCCGAAGCAGCCCTGAAGGGGTACGAGGCGACGAGCTGGTGGGGTGTTCTGGCGCCTGGCCGCACGCCACCCGAGGTCGTCGACAAGCTCAATGCGGATATCGTGGGTGTGCTGCAGATGGCCGAGCCGAGGAGCCGAATCACGAAGCTGGGCGGCGACCCGGTCGGCAATACGCCGCAGCAGTTTGCGGCATTGCTTCAGGAGGAACTGGGCAAGTGGGCGAAGGTGATCAAGGAAGCGAACATCAAGATCGACTGATGCACCAGCCCGGTATCGAGCTGCACCTCGGGCCGGATTTCGATCCGAAAGGTTTCGCTGCGAATCTGCAGTCACGGAGGGCGTTCTCCCATGCGCAAGAGCGTTGACCCCGCAGCGGTGAGGCGGCTCACCGGACAGCTTCGAGGGATCCGGTTGAGTCAGAAGCGGGCAGAACAGATTGCAGCCGAACTCGCTCGGATGAACGCTGCAGCCCGCCTCGAAGGCGGCCTGAACGACTTCAACGATCAGCCGATGAACTTCGGGGTCGTGCTGGCGGGGCTTGCCAAGCGATGAGCGACCTCCTGAAGATGAGCCTGTCCGAGGTGGCTGCGGCGATTCGACGCAAGCGCGTGTCCTCGCTCGAAGTGACGCGGGCGTGCATCGAGCGCGCAAAGGCCGTGCAGCCGCAGGTGAACTGCTTCATCGCCCTGGAGGAGGAAGAGGCTTTGCGCGCTGCGCGCGCGGCTGACCGGGCTGTCAAGCGCCACGCAAAGCTAGGCCGGCTGCACGGTGTGCCGCTCGCGCACAAGGATATGTTCTACCGGGCCGATCGGGTGTGTACTGGCGGAAGCAAAGTCTTGCAGGACTATCGGCCGACCGACACTGCCACCGTCGTCCATCGCCTCGCGAGCGCGGGCGCGCTGTGGCTCGGTCGTCTCAACATGTCGGAGCTGGCGGCCAACCCGACCGGACACAATCCCTTCTTCGGGGACTGCTGCAATCCCTGGAACCCTGCGCATATCACCGGGGGCTCGTCCAGCGGCTCGGCGGCTTGCGTGGCTGCCCGAGCCTGTTTCGGAGCGCTCGGGTCGGACACGGGAGGTTCGGTGAGACTGCCGGCGGCCGCGAACGGCGTCGTGGGCCTCAAGCCGACCTATGGTCGCGTCAGTCGTCATGCGATTCTGCCACGCGCGTGGTCCTTCGATACGGTCGGGCCGCTCGCACGCACGGTCCGCGACTGTGCCCGTTTGATGGAAGTGATCGCCGGCGCAGACCCGCTCGATCCGACTGCCGGCAGCGCGCCGGTGCCGAGGTACGAGCGCCTGCTCGGGCGGGAAATTCGCGGCATGAAGATCGGCGTCCCGCGTAATCACTACTACGACGGCGTCACGACCGATGTGTACCGAGCGATGCAGGAGAGCCTCGCGGTGTTGAAATTTCTCGGCGCACGCATCATCGAACTGGATGTTCCCGATCCGGGCGTCGCGATCCGACTTGCGAATGTCATTGGTCAGGTCGAATCGTCGAGCGTTTGCGCGAACTGGATGCGAGAGCGTCCGCAGGACCTGTCGCTCGTCGTGCGGACCCGAAGCGAAGCCGGTTTCGCGATACCTGCGGTAACGTATCTGGAAGCGCTCAATGCGCGTCCCCGGATCACGGCGCAGTTCGTCCAGTCCGTGTTCGGGCGCATCGACGCGCTTCACGCACCCGTGATGCCCATGCCCGTGCCGACGCGTGCGGAAACCATGCCCGAGGGCACCGCCGACATCATGACGTTGCTCGCCGCCCTGACTCGCAATACGCGTCCGTTCAATTTTCTGGGATTGCCTGCGCTGTCGGTGCCTGCCGGCTTTGCGGACAACGGCTTGCCCATCGGTTTCCAGCTTGTCGGTCGGCCCTTCGGAGAAGAGGTGCTCCTGCAGATCGGTGACGCTTATCAGCGGGAAACCGATTGGCATGAGCACGAGCCGAAGATCGTGTCGGGGTGAGCGCCCCGCGCATGGCATGAGGTAGACGACTTTGCCGAAGGCGCGCTCGCGGCGCTCATTGGCGTGCGTGCCCGAAGGCAGCTTCCATGGCCAGCATGCCCGCCTGAGGCGAAGGCGGACTAGGTAGCTCGATGGATGAGCGCAGCCCGTAGCCGTCGATCAGCGCTGCTATGCCGCTCGGGCGGCTCAGTGGACCGGCAGCTTGCCGGGATTCTCGGCCAGTGTGCAGTTCGACAACACCATGCGGTGGCCACCCATGTTGAGCGTCGCGTTTCCGGAAGGGCCGCTGTTGCGCTCGGATGTCGTGCTGATGGTGCCGTCGCCCGTCACCAGGAAGAACGTGCAACCCTCCTGGACGATGTAAGGGGGGCTCGCGTCGATTTTCTTGCTGGGAAAGGGCATCGAAGCGTCGATGCTGGTGGTTTGCTGCGTGGTCTGCGGCTCGCTACTGCAGCCGAGGAGAATCAATGTGCCCGCGAGCGGAAGCAGAAAGGCCCTGCGCGATGGAACCGTCATGGTTGCTCCTTCGTTGTCAGTGAGGGGTTTCGCTCAGACGTATCGGCAAAGGATGGGCGGCCTTGAGGCGTCGTTTGCGCGGCTGACCTGGCTCTTGCGTCGGACGGCTCGATGTATGGATCTTCGTCTCGAAGTTGTCATACGAGTTCGCTAACGTTCCTGGATCGCGCGGCAGTTCGAGTTCGCTCGGCCGGAGAAGACGGACGGCCGGCTGACGTTCTCGCGAGGGGCCATGTACCCGATAGCCACGCCTGCGCCTTGAACCGTCCGTTTCCGACACTCGCAGCATAGGCAGATCGAGATGAACTTCATCCAGCATCGCATCACCCGCGCAGTCGCATTCGCGCTGCTCGTCACTTCATCGCCGTATGTCGCCGCAGCCGCGGCGGAAGGGCTGACGATCATGCATGTCGGCGATCAGGAATCCTGGCTGCTTTCCGCCGCTGGGAACGCCCGAGACGCGGCCGGCAATGCGCTTTCGTTCTACGGAGGTGTGGATCGGCTCGCGCAGGTCATCGTGAACGAGCGTGCTGCGGCTGCTGGCACCAGCCGTTCGGTCTTGACGCTCAATGCCGGCGATGCTTTTCTGCCGGGCGCGCGCTTGAACGCGAGCCTCGACAACCTGGGTTCCGCCTACCTCGGCGGCCAGGACTTCTACGATGCGCGTGCCATGCGCATGATCGGCTTCGATGCTGCCGTGTTCGGCAATCACGAGTTCGACCTGGGCGCTGCCACGGCAGCAAGTTTTGCGCGGGCGTCCGGGACGACTTATTTGTCGGCGAATCTGAACCTCGACAGTATGGTCAACGGAAGCAGCTTCTCGGCGCTGGCGGGCGGCATGGTGGCGCCCAGCAAAGTCGTCACCACAGCGGCAGGTAACAAGGTCGGCCTCATAGGGGCGACGACCCCGCTGTTGCCGATCGTATCGTCGCCCGGGCCCGTGGGGCTGTTCGGCTACGATACCAATGCAACGGGCGCACAGAACCTGCAGGCGCTCGTTCCCTTGTTGCAGGCGCAAATCAACGAACTGAGGTCGAACCAGGGGGCGACGACCATCGTTCTCATGAGCCACTTGCAGAGTGCCGCGAACGAAATCAATACCATCGTGCCGCAGCTCGCGGGCGTCGATATCGTATTGTCGGGCGGTGGTCACGAACTGATGGCGAACCCCGCGAACGCGCTCCTTCCCAGCGATACGGCGGCCATTGTCGGCTACCCCCTGGCGGTGCCTACCGCAACGGCGGGCCAGAAAGCGCTGGTCGTGACATCGAGCTTCGGCAATCGATATGTCGGGCGACTCGATGTCGAACTCGGTGCCGACGGCAAGGTGCTGCGGGATGCCTCGGGTATCCCGATCACGGGCGCCGATACCCGGGCCATACGGGTGTCGGGTCTGCCAGCCGATTCGGACCGAGTGACCGGCGATGCGATGGTCTATCAGGAGGTGGTCGCCCCCGTCGCCGCCTATGTCGCGACATTGAATGGCCAGATCATCGGGTCCAGCGAGGTGACGCTGAACGGCGCGCGCGGAACAGCTGGCGCTCTGCCCGGTTCCTTCGTCGTCGGGGTGCGCAATGCGGAAACGAACCTGGGCAATCTGGTCGCCGACGCCATTCTGTCCGCAGCCGGCGGGGATGCACGCGTCGCCATGCAAAACGGCGGTGGTATCCGGGCCGGCATCGACCAGGGCGATATTTCACGCGGCGAGACTTCGACGACGCTGCCGTTCTTCAATATCGTGGTGAACGTCCCGAATGTCACGCCGGACAAGCTCAAGGCATTGCTCGAGCACGGCTACGGCGGCACAGCGACTTCGCCGTTGGGTGGTGCGGAGGGGCGGTTTCCGCAGATCGCTGGCATGCGCGTCCTGTACGACACCAGCAAGCCGGTCGGTGAACGCGTCATCGCGATCACGCTCGACGACGGGACGAAGTTGATCGCGAACGGAGCCGTAGTGGCCGGAGCACCGGCTATCACGCTTGCTACGATCGACTTCCTGGCAGGAGGTGGCGATGGGTATCCATTCCAGGCGCTGGGACTGACGTTCCAGAATGGCGTCAACAATGTGACCTACGGCGAGGCGCTCGATCGCTTCATCTCGCTAGCGCCCGAGCAGGGGGGGCTTGGCGGCATCGTGCCAGCGTCACTCTACGCAGCCGAGAACGTGCTCGACTTCCAGGGCAGGCAAGTGGACATCGCGATCGCCGTGCCGGAGCCGGAAGCCTACGCGCTGATGCTCGCAGGACTGGCGTTGATGGGCTGGATTGCGCGCCGTCGTCGGAACGGCAGGATGTGATCAGCGATCGGAGCTTCGATCAAGGCCGGGCGAGTGCTTAGCGCCACCTGGCCGGCGCTCCAGCGCAGTGCGGCGGTGTTTCTCACCGCTTCTGCTTGCCCTGAGTGGTCTCCTCAGAATCAGCAAGCCTGCTTTTGTGAGCTAGGGTGTGTGCGTGCGCCTCCCAGTTCTGACCGTCGAACGGCACGACCTCGATGGACTTGGGTTGTGTGCTCAGGCAGCGGACGTTGACATCGATGCCATCGGGGTTCGAGCGCGGAACGTAGTACGCCTTGATGCCGCAGATCTTGCAGAACTTGTGCTGTGCGACACCGGTATTGAACCGATACGTGGTGATCGCATCCTCGCCTTGCAGAAGACGGAAGTGCGCCCTGGGAACAATGAGGTGCACGAAGCCGGTCATGCGGCAGATCGAGCAATTGCAATCCTCGACTTCGAGATGCTCCGGGGCTTGCACTTCGAATCGTACGGCCCCGCAGTGGCATTGTCCTTGGTAGATCATCGCTGGAGTCGCTGATCGAGCTTCAGTGCAACCGGCAGCATCGCTGAAGGACGTAGCCCGGCAGGCGGGCCGAGGCGGTCGATGGCCCATCCGGACAACCCCGGCACCACCGGCAAGGTTCGGTGCATCACGACGCTCCGATCCGTACAGAGCGGTTGGTTTCGCTGCAGGAGCAATGTCCCATCCATGGGTGATGCCTGCTCACCGATCAGGCCCGTGACAGGCCCGTGACCCGCGAACCGGCCGTTTCCCGGGTGCTCTAGCGCAAGCCCGCCATGATCTCGAACGCGCGCTGCATCGAGAAATCGTAGGTCTCCTGGTGGAAAGCCTCGCCGCCGCCGGACATCATGTAGCCGTGTACAACGCCCGGGAAGATATGCACGGCGACGTTCTTCATGCGCTCGGCAACCGCGAGGTAGGCCGCCTGCACCGGGGGCGGGGCGGCGTGATCCTGATCGCCCCAGATGATGCACACCGGCTGTGTGACGCCGTCGAGCTCCTGGATGTAATCGCCCATCTGCGAGCCGTGACACGAGATCCCGGCGCTGTAGCCCAGACGCTTCGGGCCGAGAACTGCATACGGTCCGCCATAGCAGAACCCCATCGTCGCGGCGCGGCCGTTGAACTGGGGGAGCTTGCGCAGTTCCGCCAGGGTATCTGCCAGGTCGGCTTCGCCGGTCTTGATGACTTCCAGCCGGGGTTGTCCGCGAGGGGCGGACCGCGCATCGCCGCGTTCGAGCGGCCCCGGCACCGTGCGCGAGAACAGATCCGGCGCCGCCACGATGTACCCCTTCGCGCCAAAGGCGTCGGCAATGGCTCGCAGATCGGCATCCACGCCGTGGATCGCGGAAGCCAGCACCATCGCGGGCACCTTGCCCTCCGTATCGGGAGTCACCAAATAACAGTCGAATTCATGGCCGCCGGCGGACTTGATCTTGATGTCCTGCTGTCTCATGGTTTCCCCTCCTGGTTGGCGCTGGATGAAGTCCCTATGTTACCGGTTTCCCCGACGGAGTCAGGGGCTGCCCGAGCGCCTGGGGCAGGGCTTCCGGTCCGGTGCGCTGCGGCTTGCGCTCACCCGCAGGGGACGCGGTGGCCGGGATGGATTTCGGACCGTGGTCGATTCCATCCGGATCGGCGATCGCCCCCGGTGATCCGGAGGCTAGCTTGCATCCGGGACATTGAGTTCACGCACATCCAGCTCCAAGATGGCCGCGACCGCTTGCGAGTCGTCGTGGACGAGGCGAAGTTCGGAGGACACGATGCGATGACATACTCATCCGTGCTCCGATGGAAACAGGGAAGTCATGGCGCCGGTTTCCCGGAAAGGCGCTACGAAGGGGCCTCCTCGCCGACGCTTCAACGCGCAGGCCGGGGCAGGCTCTCCCGAAAGCGCAGCTCGATCTCGGCATTCGCGCCGACAGGTCGAGCTCTGACATGGAAGTCGAGTTCGAGCCCGTTCAGCGGGAAGTCGAAGGTGCCCAGGTAAGAGATGCCCTGGTTCTCCCTCACCTCGCGCATGTCGACGCGCGAAGTACTACCGAGCAGGTCGGTGGTGTCGACGTGGACCTCGGCTGCCACGGCGCCGCTCTCTATGGGCTGACCGCGCTTGAGCACCATGACGTTGACGAGCAGAGGAGCTGCCCGCAGTTTGTGTTTCGCCAGCGCCTCGGGAGAGAGCATTTGTGCGTTCGCCACGCTGGCGCGAACCACGTATCCGGCTTTTTCTGCTTCGTGCAGCTGCGCCTGCGCAGGCGAGACGATCGCGCACAGGCCGATGAGTAGCGCTGCGCTGAACCCAGTCAAGCCCCGGATTCGGCTGCGGAGGATCCGGGTGCGATGTCGCAACCACCGTCCGCTGGCATCGGCGAGGGCTGCAGGGGGCGTGATCCGAATCAGCCTATCGGAAGGGGCAGGCGGCGCTCGGTTCCACACGACCGTCGGACGCGGGCGCGCCAAGCGAAATGGCGGGCAGCAGGCCGCTTCGGGCCTCATTGCAAAGATGTGTCGATTCATGTCGCTCCAATCCAGAGAGGGTCGAGAAGGCTTGCTTCCCGCAGCGAGCCGCAAACGCCGGCTCGTGCCCGGGGTCCAGTCATGCGCTCGTCGCAAACGGTGCGCCTGCTCGATACCGGCCGGACAGCTCTGCGTTACCGCACGCTGCGGGCACGACAGGTGAGGGGGGTGACCCGGTTGCATCGTTGACGACCATGAGACCCGGTGCTCGCCTTCTGCGACACGGGGCCTGCCGTGGTCTTGCGTGGCTGGCTTCTGGAAGAGGTGAACGATGACCGTGGGCGACAAAGTGCAGCGAGTGTCTTGGGGCAGCATCTTTCGCTCGGCGGTGGCCTCGTTCTTCAGCCACGATATGCCGACTTACGCCGCTGCGCTCGCTTATCGGTCCCTGCTGTCGTTGTTTCCGCTGATCGTGCTCCTGATCTCGCTGTTGGGCCTGCTGGGCGTGCCGGAACTGTTTCAATGGATGCGAGAGCAGGCAGGACGACTCCTTCCCCAGAGCTCGATGATTCTCGTCGACTCGGTCATCAGCGAGCTCGAGCGACCGCGGACGGGGATCATGTCGGGTGCGGTCCTCATGGCCTTGTGGTCTGCGTCGGCGGCCATGATGAGCGTCATGAAGAGCCTGAACATGGTGTTCTCGGTGTCGGAGAAACGGCCCGCATGGAGGCGTTTGTTGCTCGCGCTCGCATTGACCCTGGGGCTCACCACCGTCCTCGTCGTCGTGGCCTTCGTCATGGTCGCCGGGCCGGCGGTGCTCACCTGGCTAGCAGCCTATGTCCGACTCGACGAGTACTTCATCGCGGTATGGGCGTGGCTTCGCTGGCCTTTGCTGTCGCTGGTCGTGGTCGTGACGATCGCCGTCGTGTACCACCTCGCGCCGAACACCCATGCGCGATTTCGCGTATTCACGGCCGGAGCCGTCACGGCCGTGGCCGTCTGGGTTATGGCATCGCTCGCTTTCGGCTGGTACGTCGGCAACTTCGCGAATTACAGCAAGACTTACGGCAGCCTGGGCGCGGTGATCGTGCTGCTGCTCTATTTCTTCTTGTCGGCAGCGGTGTTGCTGTTCGGCGCGGAAATCAACGCGAGCGTTTCGCGTACCCATACGCGGGATCCGCTGCGGATGCCCAGAACGCCGGATTGAAGCCGTAAGACGGGTACCAACCGGCGTCGGTGGGTGACGGCGACGGCGCCCGCACTAGGCGCCCGACGCTGGTCTGCCCGCCGCCCGAACAGGCCTGGGCGAGCGGGTAACGCCCGCCAGAACGGCGTCGGGTGGCGTGGACTTTTCACGTCGCATCATCGCCAAGTCGTCAGAAGTCGGCGACTCGAGCGGGATGCGAAGATAGCCCGGAAAGCGCCTCGAATCCCGCATCACTCGATCGCGATTCTGACCAGCGAGCGCTTTCAGGTGAGCGATCCTCGGGTGCGCAAGCTCGCTGACGAGATCATCGACGCGCAGGAACGTGAAATTGCGCAGATGAAGTTTCTCATCGTCGATCTCGAAAGGCGGGAGTGATGCTTTTCGCGCTTCGTCGCAGTCGGTGCGCTTTCGAGGCTCTCTCGCTGTCGCTGTGTCTGCTCGCGGGCTGTAGCGCGAGCGAGGCTCCCGACGACGCGTTGCCTCGGCTCGAAGGCCCTGAAGTCGCACGCATCGTACCGGCGGCGCAAGCTTTGACCGGTGCCCACATCCCGACCGTCGACCTGGCTTCAATGGACGAGGCCGAGATTCGCAAGGCCCTCCAACCGGGCTCGCGCTGCGACTTCCGCTATACCACGCGGGGGAAGCCGGTGCTCTCGATGTCACGGCGTCCGGACGGAATGACGGCGGGCGGGGTCGTCAAATTGAATGGCTACCTGGTCATGCTCGAGGCGGCTTCGTCCTCCGAGGCAGACGGGAGCACGGGCGACCTTCGACTCCTTGCCGACCCGATTCGAATCGACGTCCTTCCGGACGCGCGAGGCTCGCGTTTCGAAGCGAGAGCGCTCCGGCGTGCGGAGGCGAACGCGATACTTCACGTGGGACAGCGCCTGCAGGTGGGCTATCGAGGTTACCTGGACTGTACGGACGAGCCGCAGACGATTTCGCCTGGCGAGACGAGTGGGCGATAGGCTGCGCGGTGCGGATCGGGAGGTTTCGCGCCATGCGCGCCGGGCAGTAGTTTGGGATTACAGCGGCGAAGGCGGGCCGCTGATTCCCCGAGGCCCAATGCGGGCCGAGGCTTCGACGGCACTTGCGGGCTAGGGATCTCCAGTTCCAACGCAATGCTGCCAAGCAGCAGGCAACCGAGATGGCCGACGCCACTGCGAGCGCCGTCTCCCGGGGTGCGCTATTCGGTGCGCTTGCGTTGATCCTCGGGGCCGTTGCGGGGTGGTTCGGCGGCCGTAGCGGGAAGGTCGAACCCACGCTTACCAGCGCTCGATTGCGCTGAGAAGACCCGCTTTGCGAGTAGGGCAGCGTACTGAGCGGACGCTGCCCTCTCGTTCATTGCTTCTGGAGCGTCATGTCGCGAGCCGCGGTGCAGCGCCCGGCTCGGGTGGCGCAAAAGCGATGCTCACATACGATGCAGCGTCTGCGGTGAATCCCGCGTGTGTCGCAAACGCATCATGGTCGCCGGCGACTATGCCGGGGTCGGATTGGCGGGCGAACAGCGCCTTAGGATATCGCGCAGATCTGCGTCACCACGGCAACGCCTCGCCCCGATAGTCGTAGAAGCCGCCCGAGTGATCCGGGTGCAGACCTTCCACGACCGCGAGCAGTGCGTGCGCGGCGTCGCCCGCGGATCGCACCTCGAGCCCGGTCTTGGCGAAAGGTGCCGAGAGTGGCGTATCCACCGTGCCCGGATGCAGCGCCACGCAGATCGCTTGCCGTCGACCGCGCTTGAGTTCGACTGCGGCTGTCCGCACGAACTGGTTCAAGGCGGCCTTGGATGCGCGGTAGCCGTACCAGCCGCCCAGGCGGTTGTCTCCGATACTGCCCACCTTGGCCGAAAGCGTGGCGAAGACCGCCTTGCCTTCGCTCGGGAACAGCGGCAGCAGATGCTTCATGAGCAGCGCCGGCCCGATGGCATTGATGGCGAACGCCCGGGCGAGATGCTGCGGATCGAGCTGCGCCAAACGCTTTTCCGGCATGATGCCGTCCCCATGCAGGAAGCCTGTCGCATCGATGACCAGCCGCAGGGGGACGGGCAGGCGGGCGAGCTGATTGGCCATAGCCGCGATGGTGTCCTCCACCGTGACATCGACGCGGTGCGGCCCCGAGCGCGAAAACCCGAGTACGCGCTCGAAGGCAGGGCTCTTTTCCAACGAACGACACAAGGCTTCGCCGATCGCGCCCGACGCCCCGATGACGAGGGCAAGTCCGCCGGCAGGAAACGACTTCAGGTCGGGCGGACGCCCCGAGTCGGCCGGTCCGCGGGGCGGATCCTGACACGGGGATTTCGGCCCTGCCCATTCTGCGCTCATGCTTGTTTCCGAGGCTGCGCTGCGGTCATGCATCGACCATTCTTCTGTCTTTGCTACTCCAAGACCCCGTGCGGCTTGGTCGGTTTCAGGTTTCCGCGATCAGGGCGCTCCCGGACCTGCTCGCTTCTTGCGCGTGGACGACGCTGCTCTCGGCATGCAGCGCTGCCTGGATTGCTCCCGAAGGACGACATCTGCCCGCACCGGAGGCGACTCGGCGAGGATTCACCGCAGTCGGTCCACGGTGTGTCGGCGTTCGCAGCGCCTAAAGCTCGCAGCCCGCCTCGTGCCCCTCCAGGGTCGCTGCGTGCAGCGTTCTCGCGACCCGTGCATCGCCTACGACGTGCACCGGCACTGCCCGCGAACGCAGCAGCGAAACGAGCGAATCCGCAGGCGAGCGGGGCGTCGACCAGGCCAGCCAGGCCACGTCGTCCACCGACCCGATCCGGCCCGTATGGACGCACGCATACTCCAGGCGGGCTTCGGCGAGGCGTTCGCTCCAGACAACGTCGACCTCGCGCACGATCTCGATCCGCTTCTCGGCAAGCCGTCGCAGCACCCCCTGACGGACAACGATGGGCAAGTCCTGGCCGATCATGTCCCGCGGCGTGAGGATCACGACCCGATCGAACAGCGTGCACAAATGCTCGGCTGCGGCGTAGGTGCCTTCCGAGTGATCCATGTCGAACAAGACAGCGGTCCCCGGCTGGCGTTCGGTGTAGCGCAGCGTTTCGCGCATTGCACGGCGCAGATCCGGCACGAGGGCGGCTTCGGAGGAATCCTTGGGGAGCCACAGCGGCGGCACCATGTCCGCGCCGGTGGCGATGACGACTGCATCGGGGGAGCACGCCATGATGTCGTCGACGCCTGCTTCGACGCCGAGGCGAAAGCGCACACCGGCGCGCAGTGCCGCCGCGTGCTGGTAGTCGTAGACGCTGCTGAGCGCTTCACCTCCCGGGAGCCGCGTGCGCAAGTGCAGCTTTCCGCCGACTTCCCGACTGCGTCCGAACACCGTGACCGCGTGACCGCGCTGCGCGGCGACCCACGCGGTTTCCAGGCCGGCCGGACCAGCGCCCACCACCACGACCCGCTTGCGGACGAGCGCCGGTGCGGGACGAAAATCGACTTCGTCATGGCGTCCGACCCGCGGGTTGTTGTCGCAAGCCAGCGGCAGACGCGCCAGCGAGATTCGCTCCCAGCAGGTGTTGCATGAAACGCAATAGCGGATGTCGTGTGCACGGCCTGCGGCGGCCTTGTTGAACCACGCGGGATCGGCGATCAAGGCTCGGCCGAGCGCAGCGAGATCGGCCGTTCCATCGGCGATCAGCGCGTCGGCCTCGGCCGGATCGGTAATCCGACCCAGACCGATCACGGGCACATCGGGAATGGCGACGCGCAACTGTCGAATGAGCGCGCGGTAGGGAACTCGCGCGCTGTGTCCGTCCGGCACATGGCGCTCGAGCGAGCGCGAGTGGCTGCCCCAGGCGAAGCACACGTAGTCGGCCTCGCGGCTTGCGGTCAGTCGCGCAGCGATGGCCGCGGCGTAGCCGGGCTCGATGCTGCCGGGTATCCAATCGTTGCCGGGCAGCTTCAGTCCGATGATGAAGTCATGGCCGCAGGCTGAGCGCAGCGCGCTGACCAGCTCGCGCAGCAGGCGCGTTCTGCCTTCCAGATCGACGCCGTATTCGTCGTCGCGGACGTTGGATCGCGGCGAGAGCATCTGATGGAAGAAGTGGCCATGCCCGGCCGAGATCTCCAGGCCGCTGAAACCGCAGCGCGCCAATCGTCCGGCGGACTGCACGTACTCCGCGATCAAGGCGCGAATCTCGGCAGTCGTGATCACGCGCGGCATCGACCAGCTCAGATCGTCCGGCAGCGCCGAGGCGCCGATGCCGTCATAGCTGCGGCCGGGCTGGTTGCGCGCGCGTCCCCGCTCCAGCAATTGTCCGAGGATCCGGCAGTCTTGTTCCTCGACGGCGGCGGCCAGGCGCTTGAGTCCATCGAGATCGGTGTCGTTCCAGGCATCGACGCGGTTCGCCAGATGGTGGTGGCGCGCCATGCTGAGGGGCTCCGTCACGAGCATGGCCGCCCCGCCACGCGCACGGTTGGCGAAGTACTGCACCATGGGTGCGCTGACTCGCGCGTGCTCGGCCATCAGCGTGGTCATCGAGGGGTGAACGAGCCGATTGCGCAGCCGTTTGCCGGCAAGTTCGAACGGCGCCATCAGCGCGGGGTAGGGCAGCGTGCTCATGCGGAGCATCGTCGATGGTTGGGAGATGCGTGGGGGAACGTGAGCGACCTGGAACCAAAACGCCCGATTGCTCGAGTTTGCGGCGATTCGGCCGCGAGATCGATCCACCTGGACTTGGCAGCATGCCCTGATCCGTGCTTACGCACGGATCAGGGCGACTTGGCGAGCGCTACGCCAGATCGTAGCGGTCGGAATTCATGACCTTCGTCCATGCGGCGACGAAATCTTGCACGAATTTTTCCCGGCTGTCGTCTTGCGCGTAGACCTCGGCGTAGGCGCGCAGGATCGAATTCGACCCGAAGACGAGATCCACCCGAGTCGCGGTCCATTTGACCGCGCCGGTCTTGCGATCGCGAATTTCATACAGGTTGCGGCCGGCGGGTTTCCACGTGTAGGCCATGTCCGTCAGATTGACGAAGAAGTCGTTGGTCAGCGCGCCGACGCGCTCGGTGAGTACGCCGTGCTTGGTGCCTGCGTGGTTGGTGCCCAACACACGCATGCCGCCGATCAAAGCGGTCATCTCGTGGGCCGTCAGACCCATGAGCTGTGTACGATCGAGCAGCAATTCCTCGGCGGTGACGACATAGTCGCTTTTCAGCCAGTTGCGGTAGCCGTCGGCCAGGGGTTCGAGCACTTCGAAGGATTCGGCGTCCGTCATCGCTTGGGTGGCATCGCCTCGACCTGGTGCGAAGGGAACGGCCACAGGGAAGCCGGCCGCCTTGGCCGCCTGCTCGACACCGACGTTGCCCGCCAGCACGATCACATCGGCCACGCTCGCTCCGGTCTTGTCCGCGATGCGTTCCAGCACAGCGAGTACCTTGCTCAAGCGGGCAGGTTCGTTGCCTGCCCAGTCGTTTTGCGGGGCAAGACGGATGCGCGCGCCGTTGGCGCCGCCGCGCTTGTCCGAACCCCGGAAGGTTCGGGCGCTGTCCCAGGCGGTGGCTACCAGCTCGCCGATGGTCAGTTCGCTGGCTGCGATCTGGGCCTTGACCGCTGCGATGTCGTAGTCCTTGCGGCCTGCGGGCACCGGATCCTGCCAGATCAGATCTTCCTGCGGGACGTCGGGCCCGATGTAACGGGATTTCGGCCCCATGTCGCGGTGAGTCAGCTTGAACCAGGCGCGCGCAAACACTTCGGAGAAGTAGGCCTGATCCTTGTGAAAGCGCTCCGCGATCTTGCGGTACTCGGGATCCATCTTCATCGCCATGTCGGCGTCGGTCATGACCGGGTTGTGACGGATCGAGGGATCCTCGACGTCGACGGGCTTGTCTTCGTTCTTGATGCTCACAGGCTCCCACTGCCAGGCGCCGGCCGGGCTTTTCTTCAATGCCCATTCATGATTGAGCAGCATGTCGAAGTAGCCACCGTCCCACCGGGTAGGATGAGTGGTCCAGGCGCCCTCGATGCCACTGGTCATCGTGTCGCGGCCGATGCCGCGCGTGGTGTTGTTCATCCACCCGAGGCCTTGCTCCTGCAGATCCGCGCCTTCCGGGGATTCGCCCAGCAGCTTTGCATCGCCCTTGCCGTGGCATTTTCCGACCGTGTGGCCGCCGGCGGTCAGGGCGACCGTTTCTTCGTCGTTCATGGCCATGCGCGCGAAGGTCACGCGCACGTCGTGAGCGGTCTTGAGCGGGTCGGGCTTGCCGTCGACGCCTTCCGGATTGACGTAGATCAGCCCCATCATCACGGCGGCCAGCGGGTTGGCGAGGTCGCGTTCGCCGGAGTAGCGGCTGTCGGGGCCGCCGCTGGGGGCGAGCCATTCCTTTTCAGCGCCCCAGTAGATGTCTTTCTCGGGATGCCAGATGTCTTCGCGGCCGAAGGCGAAGCCGAAGGTCTTCAAGCCCATGGACTCGTAGGCAATGGTGCCCGCGAGAATGATGAGGTCGGCCCAGCTGAGCTTGTTGCCGTATTTCTTCTTGATCGGCCACAGCAGGCGTCGCGCCTTGTCCAGGTTGGCGTTATCGGGCCAGGAACTTATGGGAGAGAAACGCTGATTGCCCTTGCCGCCGCCGCCGCGGCCATCGGCGATACGGTAGGTGCCGGCAGAGTGCCACGCCATGCGTATCATGAGGCCGCCATAGTGGCCCCAGTCTGCCGGCCACCAATCCTGGCTGTCGGTCATCAGCGCGTGGAGATCCTTCTTCAGGGCCGCGACATCCAGCTGCTTGACCTCCTTGCGATAGTCGAAGCTCGAGCCCAAGGGGTTGGTCTTGGTATCGTGCTGATGCAGGATGTCCAGGTTCAGCGCCTTCGGCCACCATGCCATGTTCGAAATGGCAGTCGTGGTGGCGCCGCCGTGCATGACGGGGCATTTGCCGGTTGTGTTCGCAGGCTTAGTTTCCATGTGTATCTCCGTTCGTGGCTGCTGGACTGGCGTTGGCTCATGCCGCATGTCGCCGCGCTGAGCCGGTAAACATCGGCGATCAGTCGTTCGCCCTGAATACCAGTATACATACCGAGCGTATTCGTGGTTGTCATTTATCCTTATCGTTATCATTGTCTCTCCTTATCGCAGTCGCAATCGAACGACGCAACCGATGCAGCGAGCTGCGCGCGCCAAGGCGTCGACGATGCCAAGACGCCGTTGAAGAACGGCGCACGTGCTGGGTGCAGAGAGCGTTCGATAAGCGGGCACGGCCGCAGCCGCAGCCGCTGCCCGATTCGAGCAAGGTGTTCGGTGAAATGACGGGATGCAGCCGAGTCCTCGGCGATGCGAAATTTCAGCGCCGGAAGAGCAGCAGCGGGGGCAGGCCGATCCGCTTCTAGGTTTGCCCGTTAAAGCGCAGGGTGCCGACTATGCCACGGCGTAGCCTGCTCGTACGCATGGGCCACCCGATACAACAACCCCTCTTGCAGCGGACGTCCGTGCAGCATCAAGCCGATGGGGAAGGTATCGGCGAGACCGAAGCCGCAGGGCACCGAGAGTTCCGGATGTCCCGTTAGAGAGGCGATGGCGTTCCGATACACGGCGCGCGATCGCGCTTGCGCCTGGCGGCCGCGAATGACGACCGTTTCGGCATCCCAACTGTCGCCGAAGGTGCTGCCTGTTGGCATGGCTATGACATCCACATGGCGCAGCGCTTCGGTCACTTCCTGGCAGATGCGCGCGCGCTCATGTTGCGCGTGCAGGTAATCGGCAAAGGACTGCGATCGTCCTTGCTCGAACCGCGGATGCCACTCCGGCCAGGCAGCGATCTGCTCGGGGGTATAGTTGTCTTCGAGGTAGACTTGAGCCTCGGAGGCCGTCAGCGTGTGCAGTATGGCCCGTCCATGGGCGGACCGCGGCAGTTTGATTTCCGTTACCGAGGCGCCCAGCGCTTTCAGAACCTCGATGGCTTGCCGCACCACCGTTTCCTCTTCTTCGCTCAGCCATTCCTTCCAGATCCAGTCGTCGACCGGCACGCCTACGCGGATGCCGCGGATTCCGGCTCGCAGGCCGTCCCGGTAAGCCTCGCGAGGCACGTTCAGGCTCACGGGATCCCGAGGATCGTAAGCGCCCAGGATTCCGAGCATGATCGCATTGTCCTCGACAGTCCGGGTCAGCGGGCCTGCCTGGTCGGAGGTCCAGGACGAGGCCCATACGCCGAAGCGGCTGATTCTGCCGAAGCTCGCTTTCATGCCCACCAGGCTGCTGTTGCTGGCCGGATGCCGGACCGAGCCTCCCGTGTCGGTGCCGATCGAGGCGAATCCCAACGATGCGGCCACCGCGGAGGCAGAGCCGCTGCTCGACGTGCCGGGACTGCATCGGATATCCCAGGCGTTGCGGCATCCCACTGGTCCCGTGCCGCTCCTGCCGATCTCGGAGACCACTTTGCCGAGAAGAATCCCGCCGGCATCTTCGAGCAGGGTGTGCAGTGTCGCGCTTTCTTGGGGCCGATAGTCGATGCCCTTGGGGTCTCCGAAGGTGGTCCGTATCCCTTGGGTGGCCACGACATCCTTGAGCGTATAGGGGATGCCGTGCAGCGGGCCGCGATACCTTCCGTGCGTGATCTCGTGCTCGGCCTCCCGTGCGCGCTGCAAAGCATACTCGGGTGTGATCGTGGTGAAGCACTGTAACCGCGGCTGGAGAGTCTCGATACGCGCCAGGGTGGCATTCGTCAGTTCGACAGGCGAGACTTTCCGTTCGCGTACGAGTTCGCTCATTCCGGCGATCGTGGCTGACACGATGTCCAACGCATTGGCGCTCATGGTCTACTCCTGTGGCTTGCGGTTTGAGTATCGGTTTGCTTCGACATTCGAGCCGAGCCTAGGGGGCGACGCCGTGCGATCGAGAGGGAACGCGCTTCATCCTCTTCGAGCGCTCGTCCCTTAGATGTCGATCCAGGGAGCAAGTCGGTCCTTCGGTCAGCGTTCGACCTTGATTTTCGCCGTCTTGATGATTTCCGCAAACCTGGCTGAGTCCTGCCTGATCAGGGTCGCGAACTGATCAGGAGTGGAGACGAAGGGTTCCATGCCGAAGCTCAGGAGCTTGTCCCGAAAGTCGGGCAAGGCCAACACTCGGGTGATCTCGGTCGACAACGTGCTGACGATCGGCTTCTCGGTGCCCGCTGGCGCGACCATGCCGAACCACGAATTCGACAAGAATCCCGGCATGCCAGATTCGGTGAACGTGGGTACGTTGGGCAGGGCTGAGAAGCGCGTGTCGCCGGTGATGGCGAGGGCCTTCAATCTGCCGCGATTGACGTAAGGGAGGGCTGAGACGATGGGTTGCAGGGACAGCTCCACATGCCCGCCGATCAGATCGGTGAACGCCGGTCCGCCTCCCTTGTAGTTGACGATCTGCATGTCGAACCCGCCCATGCTCTTGAGCAGTTCCCCGCCCAGATGCAGCGCAGAGCCGAAGTTCGTCGCGAAATTGAGCTGTCCCGGCCTGGCCTTCGCCAGCGCGATCAACTCTCGCAGATTGTTGGCCGGAATCGAAGGATGCGAGAGCAGTAGCCACTCCGAGCGAGCGATGGTCCCGATCGGAGTGAAGTCCTTGTGGATGTCGTAGGGGGCAGGGAACAGCAGGGACGAGATGACGAAGGTGCGGCTCATCACCATCACCGTGTAGCCATCGGGCTTGGATTTCGCTACCGCATCGGTTCCGATGATGGTATTGCCGCCGGCACGGTTGTCGACGATGAATCGCTGGGTCATCCGCTCGCTCATCTTTTCAGCCGTGAGGCGAGCCAACGGATCGACGCTGCCGCCCGGAGGAAACGGGACGATCATCCGGATCGGTCTGTTCGGATAAGGCTGCTGGGCCGCAGCGGGGAGTGCAGGAAGAATCGCCAGTGTCGATACCAGCAGCATCGGTGCCGCAGGAGCAAAAAAGCGCCTCATGGTTTCTCCTTTTTCAGACTGAATCATTGCTCCTGTACGAGCCCATCGCTGCTTTCGAACGCTTGTTCATGACGGCAGTCTTTTCCTTCAGGCTAGCATGATGAATGCCAGTCTTCCATGTTCGCAACTGCGCGGGAGCGATTGTCATTGACTTTCATGCGCTTAAACCCTGGCATCGGCACGATCGCGGAAGCGGGAAGGGCAGAGGAGCGCACCGGGCCGAGGCGGCGCGGAACGTGATGCACCCGGATCGTTCGTCCATTGGCCGTGAAGCGAGGGGGCACGCTGATGGCGGATTCTGGTGTGGCTTCGGACGGAGGCGGCATCTTGGCATTGGACGCAGGGGCTCGGCGACTGCCCGAGGGGACGATCCGTGCATGGGGCGAGGCGCCTTTCGAGGTCCCGGATGCAGTCGATGAAGCCGAGAGTGTTTTACAGCCCAGGACGCAGTGCTCCAGTTCTCGCGCCTTTGGTTCAGGGAGGGTGCTCGGCGCCGGATCCTTTCCACGCAGCGGGTTCAGGCGATGGATCGCACTCGGTTCTGCGTTCTGCTCGAACAGCGAGCCCCTGCAGGGCGTCTTTGTCGATCCGACACCGCAAAATGAACGGCGTCCCTTGCCGCTGGCAGACTTACGGGGCAATATCGACCAACCACTTCCAGACAATCCGAACCGAGAGAGCATTGATATGTCCCGTACCGAACCGGGGTTTGCCGAGCGCCTGCAGACAGCGACCAAGGCCAAGCAAGCCAAACTCGAGAAATTGCGCGCAGCGGCACTGAACAGCGCACCACAGACGACCGAGCGGCAGGCGGCGCGCATGGAGGCGGAAAAGGCCCGCGCGATTCGCACGGCCGAGCGCAAACAAGCGAACCAGGCTGCCGCAAGACAACGGGCGGCGGACCGCGCGGCGGAGCAAGCCAGGAAGGCGCAAGCGATCGCAGACGAAAAGGCACGCAAGGAGGCCGAGCGTCTTGCCCAATTGGAGATGGAGGCGGCACGCAAGCAGGAGCAGAAGGCCGCGCGGGATGCCAAGTACGCCGCGCGCAAGGCCCGGCAGAGATAAGGCTTCGGGCATCAGGATTCGAGCAGATTCGTGCCACCCTCGGGTGCGCGCGACTCCCGAGCCTGTCGCTTGATTTCCTCCGCTTCGCTCGTCAGCGCGCCTTCCGTGGAGCTGGCAGCGCTTCCGCTTTCGATGGCGCTTGGAGGAGCATGCGGGTAGCGGCGGGCTGCTTCGGACGGGCCGGACGGGATGGTCTGTATCGGAACCCCTTGGGGGAAGATCACCTCCCGCGCCTCGTCCGGCATGGAGATCCCGCCTGAAGCAAAGGCGCGTTTGGTCAGCCGAATCAGCGCAGAGCGCACCTTGAGATAGCTATATTGGCGGGTGTCGAGCCAGAAGTAGATGCGCAGATTCACCGTCGCCGCGCCCAGCGCTTCCACCAGCACGAGGGGTTCAGGGTCGTGCAGGACAGCCGGATGCTCGCTGAGCACGCGCATGGCTTCGGCCTGCGCCTTGGCGATCGGGTCATCGTAGCCGATGCCGACCGCGAAATCGTAACGGGATATGGGGTTCGCAGTGAAGTTCTGGATCGTGGCCTTGTAGATGGTTGCGTTCGGAATCTGCACGTGATTGCCTGCCTCCGTCATCAACAGTGTCGATCGCGGATTGACGCTTTGAACGAAGCCTCGATGGCCCGCCACCTCGATCAAGTCGTTGGGTGCGAACGGGCGCTGCATGCTGATCAGTACGCTTGCCAGGAAGTTCTCTGCGATGTCGCGAAACGCGAACCCGAGCACCAAGCCGGCGAGACCGGTACCGCCGACGACCGTGACGGCGAGCCCGGTCAGTCCGGAGACGGTCAGCACCACGTACAAGCCCAGCATGAATACCGGCACTGCGACAACCCGCGCCGCCACATCGCGCAAGAGCCTGTTGTCCAACGCACGCCCCAGAACAGACGCTGCCACCCGGACGGACCACTTGGCGATGTACCAGGTGGCGATCAGCAGCACGAGGGCGATCAGGATGACGGGCCCTCGACGGATCATGCCCTGGCTCATTTCGCGCAGCTTCTCGGTCGCCGGCGAGAAATTCCAGACACCCGCCTCGGCGATCTCGATCTGATTGACGACCGCTACGACGTCGCGAGTGTTACGCGCCAACTGCTCCGCCCATGCCCCATGTGCCTCGTCGCCTGCACGGCCGCCTAGAAACACGACGCCTTGGTTGACGCGTACGTCGATGCCCTCGAACCAGCCGGTCGCTTCGAGAATTCGGGCCAGGCGAGCGGCGATCTGCGCGTCATTGGCGAGCGGAATCACTTCGATCCGCTGTGGTGAGTCCGCATTCGGCGGCGACATGCCGTCGCCCTTTGCAGCGGACTGGGCGCAGGCCGCCGAGGCCGTCAGCATCGCGGCGGTCAGGGTCACTGCGGCAGCCCAGCGGAGCACCGTGCTGCAGCGGACCGCGGTCCGCGTCATGCATCGGCCGCGCGCGGCCGACCCGTGACGAGCAGCGGCATCCCTCCACGGCTGCTCCCGTAGGGGAAGATTGCGCATTTCAAATCTTGCACCGCTCATGCGCGTTCCCGTTGTGTGGCCGAAGCGAGCGACAGCATCTTTCGTGCCCCAGTCGGGAATGTGCTCGCGGGCGGTGGCGCTCCTTTCGGATGGATGGATGCCGAAGCGGCCCGGAAGATTCGGATGAACCGATCGGCGTTATGCCAAACGCGTGCCTCCAGGGAGAAGGCGACGCAACCCGCAAGACTGCGCTGTAAGGTGGTCGCATGGTGTGCCAGCGGCAAAACCCGCTCGACTCGGTCGCGTTCTGCGTAGAATCGGTCTGTCGGCGGGTTGCCTGTGTCGTCGCATAGGTCCGTTACGGCACAGGAGGAGGCACAACCCCTCATGCATGCCGGTCGAGCATGGCTTGCGGCCATTTCGAACGCAAGTCGGTCGACGCGCTCGATGATGGGGTTTCGGTGAAAGCAGGGTCAAGCGCTCAGGTTGAGGGCAGGAGCCTGGATGGAGACGACGGAAAAACGCTTATGTCTAAGAGACAGCCTTGGGGATCCCGCAATACGCTAGGCAGTGAAGACGATTCGGATTTGCACGAGCTGGTATTGGGCTTGCACTGGGATCCTCCCTGCGAAGACTCCGCCGGGCAGGTCGCAGACCTCGATGCGGTATGTGCGGTGGTCGGTCTCGGGGGAGAGATCGTGGAGGTGGTGCACCCGGGGCACCCGCGCAACGTCAACGGCAGCATCGTTCATACGGGGGATGCTCGCACGGGTGCGAGCGAGTGGGATGACGAGCGGATATTCATTTTTCTGGATGCACTGCCCGAGGCAGTATCCAAAGTCCTTTTCGTCGTCTCGAGTGCGAACGGCGTGCCGTTCGAGTCCATACCCGGCGCGCAGTGCCATGTCAGCGATCGGCTCAGCGAGACGCCGCGAGTCCGCATCGACCTGACGGCGCTCGATGGGCTGACGCTGCACGTTGCGGCGATCGTCAGCCGCGGCGTCGACCGATGGCGTGTGGATGCGGGCGCTTGCATCGGGGAGCCTGCGATGCTCGCTGAACTGCGACTGCTGTTGCGTCGAACCAAGTAAAGCGTGGCGGGTGCGCCTCGGGGCTGCGGATTCGTTCCTGGGTGATCCGACAGTCGTCGACGGCGCCATTGACTTATCGCAAACCGGGGTCTGCAGCTTGGCGCTAAGCTGCGTGCGATGATTTCTCGGTGCGGCGAGGGCGGCGATCCGCGATGGAGAGTTCTCGCCACGTCGACGGTTCTCGAACGATGTCTCGCGAGATCCAGCTTGGTACTTCGATCGGCGCGAGGCTTCCGACTGCATGCGCTAAGCGGAGGATTCGGGCCTCGTGCTTCGCGCCACTGGCCGGTGATCGTGACCGCTAGGCATGGGGAAATCACAGGGCGCGGCCGGCAATCGTAGACGGGAAGCTCATGGGACCAAAGCGGGACGCATCAGCGTTCATCCTTCCAGTTGCGCGGCTGGACGAACTTTTCGCAGCGCTCCGCTCGCGAGGTTACGCTTGCGTCGGACCGACTGTGCGTGACGCAGCTATCGTGTACGGCGATATCGAGCACAGCGCCGACCTGCCGCGAGGCTGGACGGACGACCATGCGCCGGGCTCCTACCGAATCAAGCGGCGCAGCGACAACGCCTACTTCGGCTACGTCGTCGGCCCGCATGCCTGGAAGAAGTACCTGTTCACGCCCGAGCGCCGTCTTTGGCAGCTACAGCGAGCGGGTGCAAAGTGGGAGCGCACCGATCCGCCGGTGGAGGTCCAGAAATATGCGTTCATCGGCGTGCGCGCCTGTGAAATCGCTGCGCTGCAGATCCAGGATCGCATTTTCACGGGCGGGCAGTTCGTGGAGCCGAACTATGCGGCCACGCGTCGAGAGGTTTTCGTCGTGTCGGTGAACTGCACGCAGTCGGCCTCCACATGCTTTTGCGTTTCGATGGATACCGGGCCGGAGGTCCGGGGCGGAAGCGACCTCACCCTGACGGAGATCCTGCAACCCGAGCACTGCTTCGTCGTTCGGGCGGACAGCGAGCGCGGAGATGAAGTATTGGCGTCTCTGGATCTGGACTGCGCCAGGTCCGAGCACAGCCATGCCGCGGCTGTTGGCGTCGATCACGCAAGACGCCAGTCGCGCAGGCTAGAGACAGCGGGGCTGAAAGACCTGCTCCGAAGAAACAGCGAGAGTCCGCAGTGGCAGGACATCGCCAGTCGCTGCCTGTCTTGCGCCAATTGCACCCTGGCTTGTCCCACTTGCTTCTGCAGCAGCGTCGAGGACGTAAGCGACCTGTCCGGCGATCATGCCGAACGCTGGCAGCGCTGGGACTCCTGCTTCAATCCCGATTTCAGCTACATGCACGGTGGCGAAGTCCGCAGGACTACGGCCGCCCGCTATCGCCAGTGGATGACGCACAAGCTGAGCACTTGGTTCGACCAATTCGGCAGTTCGGGTTGCGTGGGGTGCGGCCGCTGCATTTCGTGGTGCCCCGTGGGCATCGACATCACCGAGGAGGCGCGCAAGATGCGTGAAGCCGAAGGAGTGCAGTCGTGAAGGACCTCGTGACGCTTGTCGCCGAGCACCCGTTTTTCGAGGATCTCGCGCCCGCGCATCTTGCGCTGGTAGTCGGCTGCGCTCAGATGGCTGTTTACAAGAAGAACGATTACCTGTTCAAGTACGGCGACGATGCCGCGTATTTCTTTTTGCTCCGATACGGGCGCGTCGCGCTCGAGCTGACGGGCCCCGGCGCGGACTCGTTCCGATTCCAGACCGTAGGTGCGGGTGAAGTATTGGGGTGGTCATGGCTGTTTCCGCCTCATCAGTCGCAATTCGATGCGCGTGTGATCGAGGACGCCCGCGTGATCCGGTTCGACGGCAAGTGCTTGCGCGCCAAATGCGACAGCGATCCAGTCTTGGGCTACGATCTGATGAAGCGTTTTGCTCAGGTGATGGTGCGACGCTTCGCGGATACCCGCCTGCAGTTGATCGACGTGTATGGCAAGCAAGGCCGCTGACGTGATCGGGACGCAGCCGCTGCTGCCGCAGCCGTGGGTCGTGAGCGAGGTGACGCGTGAGACGGACGATGTGGTCACGCTGACGATGGATCCCGGCAGCGGTGCCGCCCCCATGGTCTTCAGGCCCGGTCAGTTCAACATGCTCTACGCGTTCGGCGTGGGCGAAGTGCCCATTTCGATCAGCGGCGACCCGGCGCACGAGGCGCAGCTGATACATACCCTGCGCGCAGTCGGCTTCGTCACTCGCGCCTTGTGCGCGCTCCAGCCCGGTGACTTGATCGGTGTGCGAGGCCCCTACGGCAGCCATTGGCCCATCGAGCAGCATGCCGGCCGCGACATCGTACTGGTGGCGGGCGGCATCGGATTGGCTCCCTTGCGCCCGGCGATCTATCACATCCTCAGCCACCGCGATCGGTACGGAGAAGTCGCCTTGCTGTACGGCGCGCGTAAACCCGACGAGTTGCTGTTTCCGGACGAGTTCGACGCTTGGCGCAAGGCGGGCATTCAGGTCGAGATCACGGTCGATAACGCGGACGCTTGCTGGGAGGGCCGGGTGGGGGTGGTCACGACACTGATTCGCCACGGCCGGTTCGAGCGCACCGCGGCCAGTGCGTTCATGTGCGGGCCCGAAGTCATGATGCGTTTCGCGGCGCAGGAACTCGAGAACCAGGGCGTGACGCCTGACAAGGTGTTCGTCTCCATGGAACGAAACATGAAGTGCGCGATCGGCTTGTGCGGGCATTGTCAGTTGGGGCCGGAGTTCATCTGCACGGATGGTGCGGTGTTCGCGCTGCCGCGCGTGCAGCGCTTGATGACGATTCGGGAGCTGTGATGGGCAAGCCGAGATTGGCGGTCTGGAAGTTCGCCTCCTGCGACGGTTGTCAGTTGAGCTTGCTCGATTGCGAGGACGAGTTGCTGGCTGTGGCAGGCGCGGTCGAGATCGCGTACTTTCCGGAGGCCAGCAGCGACATGCAGCCCGGTCCCTACGATGTCTCCCTGGTGGAAGGCAGCATCACGACGGCGCATGACGCCGAGCGCATCCGGGAAATTCGACGGCAGAGCGGCGCGGTCATCACCATCGGTGCCTGCGCCACAGCGGGCGGCATCCAGGCATTGCGAAACTTCGCGGACGTCGAGGAATTCACGCGTGCCGTGTACGCGACCCCTTCGTTCATCAGCACCCTCGACACATCGACGCCGATTGCCGATCACATCCGCGTGGATTTCGAGCTGCGCGGCTGCCCGATCAACAAGCATCAGCTGCTCGAGACCATCAATGCGTTTATCAACCGGCGCCGGCCGAACATCCCCGCCCATAGCGTCTGCGTCGAATGCAAACGGCGGGGGACTGTCTGCGTAACGGTTGCGCGCGGTGCGGCCTGCCTCGGGCCGGTAACCCACGCAGGCTGCGGCGCTTTGTGCCCGAGCTACGACCGCGGCTGCTTCGGTTGCTACGGCCCCAAGGAACTGGCGAACACCGAATCACTGGCCGCTTGGGCTCGTGACAAGCTCGGGGTCGCTGATAAAGACATCCAGCGGCTCCACCACAACTTCAACGCCTGGAGTGAACCGTTTCGCAGCGAAGGCGATCGTCATGGCTGAGCAGCGCACCATCAAGGTCGACTACATGGCTCGTGTCGAAGGCGAGAGCGCGCTCGACATCGTGATCGAAGGCGATGCGGTCAAGGATGTGAAGCTCAAGATCTTCGAGCCGCCGCGGTTCTTCGAAGCCTTGTTGCGCGGGCGCAGCTTTCTCGAAGCGCCGGATATCACGGCACGCATCTGCGGCATCTGCCCCGTCGCCTACCAGATGAGCGCCGTCCATGCGATGGAGGACGCCTGCGGCGTCAAAGTGACCGGGCCCCTGCGCGCCTTGCGCCGACTGCTGTACTGCGGCGAGTGGATCGAGAGCCATGTCCTGCACATCTACATGCTGCATGCACCGGATTTTCTGGGCAAGCACAGTGTCGTCGAACTGGCGGCCGAGCACCCTGAAATCATCCGGCGCGGCTTGCGGCTGAAGAAGACAGGCAACGAGATCGTCGGTCTGCTGGGGGGGCGCGAAATCCATCCGATCAACGTGCGCGTCGGGGGCTTCTACAAGATTCCGACGAAGTCCGATTTCGCGGCATTGGCCGAGAAGCTCAAGCTTGCCCGTGACGACGCGCTGGCCACGGTGTCCTGGGTCAGTGGCTTCCAGTTTCCCGACTTCGATCAAGACTACGAGTTCGTCTGTCTCAGTCACCCCGACGAATATCCTTACAACGAAGGCCGTATCGTCAGTAGCCGTGGCCTCGATATTCCCGTGCAGGCGTTCCACGAGCATTTCGTCGAGGATCACGTGGCGCATTCGACGGCATTGCATTGCCGGCTCAAGGCGCGCGGCCACTACAAGGTCGGCCCGCTTGCGCGATACAGTCTGAATTACGACAAGCTCTCGCCGTTGGCGAAGCAGGCGGCGATGGATGCCGGACTCGGACGCACATGCAACAACCCTTTCAAGAGCATACTCGTCCGGGCGGTCGAAGTCGTGTACGCGGTCGACGAGGCGCTGCGCATTCTCGACACTCTGGAGCGCCCGGACTCGCCTTGCGTCGAAGTGCTTCCTCGCGCCGGCACCGGCTTTGCGGCCACGGAGGCTCCGCGCGGGATGCTGCACCATACCTATCGGCTCGATGCCGAGGGAAACATAGCGTTCGCACAGATCATCCCGCCCACCTCGCAGAATCAGGCGACCATCGAAGACGATCTGCGACACTTCATCGCGCCCCGTCTGAGCCTGCCCGACGATCAGCTGCAATGGCAGTGCGAGCAGGCCGTGCGCAACTACGATCCGTGCATCTCGTGCAGCACCCATTTTCTCAAGCTGACGGTGGAGCGCCGGTGAGCACGATGGTGATCGGGATCGGCAACCGTGAGCGCGCGGACGATGCGCTGGGACTGATCGCCATCGATCGTCTGCAGCGCGAGCATCCCGCGGGCGTCGAGTTCGCGACCGCCCGGGGTGACGTGCTGAAGGTGCTGGATCTGTTCGAGGGCGCGCACAAGGTGATCATGATCGATGCCATGCGATCCGGCGGCACGCCCGGCCAGGTGGTGCGCCTCGATGTCTCGGACGTGGCGGTGAAAGTCGATCTGGCGAACTTCGCCTCGAGCCATACGGTGAATCTGGCGGAGGCCATCGAACTGGCCCGCACCTTGGGCAGGCTGCCGGCGCACCTGATCGTCTATGGCGTCGAAGCGCAGGATTTCACCCTGGGCAATGGACTCAGTCCGGCCGTGGCGGCGGCGCTCGAAGGTCTGTTGACTCGGGTCAGAAAGGAGTGGGCATGCACGAAGCATGGTTGATGCGCGACCTCATGCGCAAGATCGTGGAGGTCGCGGCGCAGCAGGGTGCCTCGCGCGTCGTTTCGGTGACCGTGCGCCTGGGTGCGTTGTCGCACCTGGATGCCGCGCATTTCAAGGAACACTTCGATCAGGCGGCCGCGGGCACGGTCGCTGACGGCGCGCTCGTCCACGCGAGCGTCGAGACAGATATCCAGTCCCCCACGGCGAACGGCGTGCTGCTCCAGAGCGTCGAGGTGGCATGAGCTCTGCGCGCTTGCGGTTCATCATCCGCGGCGCCGTCCAGGGCGTGGGTTTTCGTCCCTTTGTGTGGCGACTTGCGCATGAGCTCGGACTGGACGGTCATGTACGCAACGAGGGCGGATGCGTCGTCATCGAGGCCGAGGGCGAGCGCGTAGACGAGTTTCGATCGCGGCTGCGCCGAGAGCCACCGTCCGGGGCTCGTGTCGAAGACATGGTCTGGGAAAGCATTCCCGCGCGCGGGGCGCCGGGCTTTGTCATCGAAGACAGTCAGGCCGGGTCGAGGCCTGCTGTCGTGCCCGACATGGCGACCTGTGCCGACTGCCTGAGCGAGGTGTTCGATCCGACGAGCCGCTTCCACCGTTACGCCTTCACCAACTGTACACGGTGCGGTCCCCGGTACAGCATCGTCGAGCGCACGCCCTACGACCGCGTCCGGACCACCATGGCAGCCTTCGAAATGTGTGTCGCTTGCAGGGCCGAGTACGAGAATCCCGCAGACCGCCGTTTTCACGCACAGCCTACGGCCTGCCCGGCGTGCGGTCCGCGTCTGAGCCTCTGTGATGCCACGGGTAGGACGATCGACGCCGACGACGTGATCGATCGCGCTGCGGTGGCACTCGCCGACGGTCGGATCGTGGCGCTCAAAGGCCTCGGCGGCTTCCAGTTGCTGGCCGATGCGACGAACGAGCGCGCCGTCATTCGGTTGCGCGAACGCAAGCACCGGCCGCACAAGCCACTGGCCGTGATGATGCCCGACGTCGCGGCTGCGGGCCGCTGGGCGAACGTCGACGACCGCGAGGCCGCGCTGCTGCAATCGCCGGCCGCGCCCATCGTGCTGCTGACATCGCGATCCGGCGTCGTGCCCGCCGCGATCGCCCCGGGTTTGGGCGAGGTCGGATTGATGCTGCCCACCACTGCCTTGCACCACTTGCTGCTTCGCGCCGTGGGTTGCCCCGTCGTCTGCACGAGCGGCAATCTGAGCGGCGAACCCATCTGTACCGACAACGAGGAGGCCCTCGCGCGCCTTGCCCGCATTGCCGATGTGTTCCTGATGCACGATCGTCCGATCCGTCGCGCTGTCGACGATTCCGTGGCTCGCGTGATCGACGACGCTCCGCAGGTGCTTCGCCTTGCCCGCGGCTACGCGCCGTTGACCTTGCCGATGCTCGGGCTCCCGGCGATGGCCACGGGCGCGCACTTTAAGAACTCGCTGGCAGTGCGGGCGGATGGGCGGGTGGTCTTGAGTCAGCACATCGGCGACCTCGAAAGCACGCTGTCCATCGACGCGATGCGAAGTACGGCCCGCGATCTGCAGGCTTTCTTCGGCGTCGAGCCCGTAAGAGTGGCATGCGACCTGCATCCGGACTATGCCTCGACGCACTTCGCGCATGCCCTCCGCGCGCCGGTTGCGCCGGTACAGCACCACGTCGCCCACGCTCTGGCATGCATGGCCGAACACGGGCAGTCTCGGCTGCTGGCCGTCGTGTGGGACGGCATCGGGCTCGGGCCCGACGGAACCCTCTGGGGCGGCGAGTTCCTGCTCATCCACGGGTCGCGTTGGCGACGCGCGGCGCATCTGCGTCCTTTTCGGCTGCCCGGCGCGGATGGGGCCGCGCGGGACGCCCGACGAGCGCTGGCCGGGCTCAGAGGCGAAAGCGGGCCCACGGCGCCGGTGTGTACGAGCGCCGGTCGGTTGTTCGACGGCTTCGCGGCGATGTTGGGTTTGTGCGGCGCGCAGACCTACGAGGGCCAGGCCGCAATGCAGCTCGAAGCCGCGACGGCGCCGGGTGTCGACGCGGCTTACGACCTGCCGTTGATCGATGGCGAATTGGACTGGCGGCCGATGCTAGAGGCCGCAAGCAACGAGAAAGTGGCCGGCGTGGCGGCTGCGAAGTTTCAGAACGCGTTGGCGGAGGGCATCCTTGCCGTCGCGCGCGAAGTGGGGGAAGCCGTGGTGGCGCTGACGGGAGGATGCTTTCAGAATCGCTATCTGACCGAGCGCGTCATGCGCCGATTGCGCGAAGAAGGCTTCACGCCGGTGATTCCACGCCAGGTGCCGCCGAACGACGGCGGCATTGCGCTCGGCCAGCTTGCAGCAGTCACAGGAGGGGGCGATGTGCCTCGCAGTGCCAGGCCGGGTTGAATCCATCGACGATGCCACCCCAGAGACGCGCGCGGGTCGGGTGAACTTCGGCGGGGTCGTCAAGGTGATCAATCTTGCGTTCGTGCCGGAGGCCGTCGTCGGCGATTACGTGCTGACGCATGTCGGCTTTGCGATCTCTCGCATCGATGAGGCGCAAGCCCGCCGTACGCTAGCCTTCCTGGAAGGCCGGTCATGAAGCATGTGGACGAGTTTCGAGATCCGGCGAGCGTCCTGGAATGCGCCCGCGAGATCGGTGCGATCGTGACGCGCCCGTGGACCCTCATGGAAGTGTGCGGCGGTCAGACGCACGCGATCGTCAAGCATGGATTGGACGAGTTGCTGCCGTCGCAAGTCACCCTCATTCACGGTCCGGGTTGCCCGGTCTGCGTCACCGACGTGGCGATCCTCGACCAAGCCCATGCCATCGCGGCAAGGCCAGAGGTCGTATTCTGTACCTTCGGCGACATGCTGCGCGTGCCCGGCACGAGCACCGACCTTTATCAGGTCAAGGCGAGCGGGGGTGACGTGCGTGTCGTCTATTCGCCGCTCGATGCACTCGACATCGCGGCGGCCGAGCCCGCGCGCGAGGTCGTCTTTTTCGCCATCGGGTTCGAGACCACGGCGCCCGCCAACGCCATGAGCGTCTACCTGGCCCGTCAGCGCGGATTGAAGAACTTCTCGATGCTCGTGTCCCAGGTGCTGGTGCCGCCCGCCATCGAGGCGATCATGGCGTCGCCGCGTAGCCGGGTGCAGGGCTTTCTGGCCGCGGGGCACGTTTGCGCGATCATGGGCACCCGGGAATACGAGCCCATCGCGGCGAAGCACCGGGTGCCCATCGTGGCCACGGGATTCGAGCCGCTCGACATCATGCAAGGGGTGTTGATGTGCGTTCGGCAACTCGAAGCCGGCAGCCATCGAGTCGAGAACCAGTATGCCCGCGTTGTGCGCGAAGAGGGCAATGCCGGGGCGCAGGCGCTGATGCGGCAAGTGTTCGCGGTTCGCGATGCGAACTGGCGCGGCATCGGCATCATCGATGCCAGCGGTTTGGGACTGAGCGCCGAGTACCGGTGCTTCGATGCGCTCGATCGTTTCGGCACGACACTGGCGTCTCGCCAGGACGACGGCGTGTGCATCAGCGGACTGATCATGCAGGGGCTGGAGAAACCCGCAGCGTGTCCGGCATTCGGCAAGGCCTGCACGCCCGAGATGCCGCTGGGGGCCACCATGGTGAGCAGCGAGGGCGCTTGCGCCGCATACTACAGGTACCGGAGATGAGCGAGCCGCGCGAGTTTCAACCGGTCTGCCCGGCACCGGCTCGATCGCAGCGCGTGAGCATGGCGCATGGCGGTGGCGGCCGGCTCATGCACGATCTCGTCAGGGACGTCTTTGCGGCCGCATTCGCCTGCAGCGCCGATCACGACGCGGCTGTCGTCGAAATTCCCGCGGGACGTATCGCGTCGACGATCGACGGCTATGTCGTGCGTCCGATGTTCTTCCCGGGCGGCGATATCGGTTCGCTGGCAGTACACGGCACGTTGAACGACCTGGCCATGTGCGGCGCTCGCCCGGTCAGTCTTGCGGCCGCCTTCATCATCGAGGAAGGCACGTCGATCGACGTGCTTCACCGTATCGCTCGTTCAATGGCGATGGCGGCGCAGAGGGCCGGTGCGGTCATCAGCACTGGCGACACCAAGGTGGTCGAGCGCGGCCATGGCGACGGCGTCTACATCACGACCAGCGGCGTCGGTCGATGCGAGCACGATCGCGATATCCATCCGCGCAGCATCCGCGAGGGCGACGTGCTGCTCGTGAGCGGCGACGTCGGTCGCCACGGCATCGCCGTGATGTCCGCGCGCGAGAACCTGAGCTTCGAGAGCGCTATCGTGAGCGACAGCCAATGCCTGTGGCCGGCTGTGAGCTCGCTGCTCGAAGCAGGCGTGGATGTCCACTGCCTGCGGGATCTCACGCGTGGCGGCTTGGCGACGGCACTGGTGGAATGGGCGCAGGCAACGGGGCTCGAAATCGAGCTGGACGAAGCGGCCGTGCGCGTCGATCCTGCCGTTCAGGGTGCTTGTGAACTGCTGGGTCTGGATCCTTTCTACGTGGCCAACGAGGGACGTATGGTCGTTGCGGTTCCCGCAGCGGCGGCCGATGCCGCATTGGCGGCTTTGCGGCGGACGCCGGAGGCGTCAGGCAGCGTCGTTGCCGGACGCGTGTTGGCAGGCAGACCGGGACAGGTGAGCCTGCGAACCCGCATCGGCACGCTGCGCAACCTGCCGATGCTGAGCGGTGCTCAGTTGCCCCGCATTTGCTAAGAGAGACCGCTGCGCCCGCGCTTGCTGCTGCGTTCGACGTTGTGATCGAAGTGCCGCTCGCTCGCATTCGGCTGCTGCCGCGCTGCGCTCGTGACAATGGGGCGCGCTCAGGTGGCCGTGGTGGGCGAGGTCGCGCCGAGGGCCTCGGTTTCGCAGACGTCGTCAAAGGATGCATAGTTCATCGCGTGCAGCCGGTGATAGAGCCCGCGCTGCTCGACCAGTTGGTGATGGGTGCCGGTTTCGACGATGCGACCGTCCTGCAGCACGATGATGCGGTCGGCGTTTCGTACCGTCGCGAGCCGATGGGCGATGACCACGGCCGTGCGCCCGGTGAGCAGGCGCCGCATCGCGAGCTGGATGGCCTGCTCGGTATAGCTGTCGATGCTGGCAGTGGCTTCGTCGAGGATGAGGATCCCCGTATCGGCGATCAGCGCACGTGCGAAGCTTATGAGTTGTCGCTGCCCCAGTGAGAGGTTCGCGCCACGCTGCTCGAGCGGTGTGTCGTATCCCAGCGGCAACTGCATGATGAAGTCGTGCGCCCCGACCGCCTTGGCTGCATCGATCACCTGATCTTGCGTTGCGGCTCGGTTGCCGTAGCGAATGTTCTCGCAGATGGTGTCCGTGAACAGGAATGGCTCTTGCAACACCATGCCGACTTGGCGGCCGAGCGAATGTTGGGTGACTTCGCGCACGTCGTGACCGCCGATCAGAACCTGCCCGCTCCAGACATCGTAGAAGCGATGGATGAGAGCGGCGGTGCTGGTCTTGCCCGATCCGGTCGGGCCCACCAGGGCGATGACTTCGCCCGGGGCGGCCTTGAAGCTGACGTCATGCAGCACCGGCCGCCCGGGGACGTAGCCGAAGCTCACGTGCCGGAACTCGATCGAGGGTTCGATCTCGCGCAAGTCGATCGCGCTGCTTTTGTCGACCACGTCCGCCGTCACGTCCAGCACCTCGAAGATCCGCTGTCCGGAGGCCATGGCCCGTTGCATCACGCTGTACTGTGCGGTGAGGGAGCGGATCGGATCGAAGAAACGCTGCACGTAGAACACGAACGCGACCATCACTCCGAGCTCCAGGGTGCCGTCGAGCACACGGGTGCCACCGGCGAAAATGACGATCGCCAAGGCGGTGCCGGTCAGCGTATCGACGATCGGAATCATGATTTGCGAGAACTTGGCCGCTCTCAAGGTGGCCTTCAGATAATCACGGGCCTTGTGTTCGAAGCGCGCGAAATTGATCGCTTCGCGAGTCATCTCCTGCACCGTGCGCACGCCGTTGATGTTCTCGGCGAGCGCGCCGTTGACGATCGAACTGGCCTGACGCGCCCGGACGAACGCACGTCGCGCGGGCGGCAGCCAGACGATGCGCACGATCAGCAGCACGCCGACGACGGACAGCGTCAGGCCGGCCAGCTGCACATCGAGGTACAGCAGTACCGCGACGATGCCGACCAGCAGCAGTATGTCGCCGATCGAGGTCACCAGCGTGTCGAGGAACTCTTGCAGGGCGCCGATATCGCCTTGCAACCGCGACATGAGCCGACCGACCTCGGTCTTGTCCATGAAGGACATCGACAGTCGCTGCAGATGCGCGAACATGGCGCGGCGCAGATCGTACAGGACGCGCTCGCCGGTTTTGCCCACGATGATGTCTTGCCCGAGGTTGGCAGCGGCGTTGACGGCGATGACCGCGGCGAAGGCGAGTGCCGTCATCAGCAGCAGTCGACTGTCCATGGCATCGGTCGCCAGCGCGCGGTCGATCGCGAGGCCGATCACGAGCGGGATGGCCAGTTGACTTGCGGTGAACAGCACCACGCATCCGATCGCCAGCCAAAGGCGCCGGCGATACGGGGCCACATAACCGATAAAACGACGCATGATCCCGCGGTCGAATACTTTGCCGAAGATCTGCTCGTCGGTATCCTCGATTGCAGCGCGCGGCGGCCGTGGCGCGGAGGTCCCTTGGTCGACGGCATCCCGGCTTTGCGGGCTCATTGCGCGCGAGAACTTTCAGAAAGCGATGCGCCGGGCGGGCTCGCATCGGCACCGCGAACCTGCAGGTCGTACAGCCCGCGGTAGCGACCCCCGAGTGCGAGTAGCTCGGCATGTGTGCCGCGCTCGACGATACGGCCACCGTCGAGGAACACGATCTCGTCGGCGTGCATCAGCGAGCCGAGCCGGTGCGAGATGATGAGGGTGGTGCGCGCCTTGCCCAGTTCGCGCAGCGCTGCGCGAATCTGGCGCTCTGTCCCCGCATCGACCGATGCGGTCGAATCGTCGAACACGATCACTTTCGGCCCCGGCAGCAAGCTGCGTGCGATCGACAGGCGCTGCCGCTGACCGCCGGAGAGCGTCAGCCCGCGTTCGCCCACGAGCGTTTCGTAGCGTGCGGGCAAGCGTTCGACGAAGCGATGGAGTTGGGCGGATTCGGCCGCCTCCGCGATGCGTTCCTCCGCGACCTCAGGGTCGCCGTAGGCGATGTTGTTCTGGATCGAGGCCGAGAACAGAAACGTATCCTGCTGCATGACGCCCACGCACGCGCGCAGGGAGTCCAGCGTGACGTGTCGGATGTCCTGACCGTCGATGGTGATGCGACCGGCGCGCACGTCGTAGAACCGTGCGACCAGATGCGCGAGGGTGGACTTGCCGCTGCCGGGCGGGCCGACGATGCCGAGCGTCCTGCCGGGCCCGACCTCGAACGTGACGTCGCGCAATACGAGCGGCACGCCGTCTGAGCGATAGCTGAAATCGACGTGTTCGAAGCGCAGCACGCCCTGGGTGATCGCCAGGGCTTGGGCGCCGGGCTGGTCGCGGATGGCCGGTTCCAGATCGAGCACTTCGAACACGCGCGCGCCAGAGATCGAGCCACGCGCAGCGGAATTCACGATCATGCCGATCTGGCGCACAGGCTGCTGCAGTATCGCCATGAAGGTGAGGAACTCGGCCAGGGTGCCGACCGACAGGGCGCCCTCGATGACCTTCGACCCGCCCACCCACAGCACCAGGCCCATGGCCGTGTAGTAGGCGAGGCTCATCGCGGCGCCGTTGCGGTAGCGCAAGTCGATGCGCCGCAGCGACATGGCTAGCGCAGCGGACGAAGCGCGGTCGAACTTGGCAAGTTCGAAAGCCTGCGCGACGAAAGCTCGCACGACCTTGATGCCGCCGAGGTTCTCTTCCATGATGCGAGTGAGTTCCGACAAGCGTTCCTGCAGCGTTCGCCAGGTGCGGCGCAGCCAGAGCCGGGAAACGGCGGCTCTCCAGGCGACGAAGGGCACGAAGCTCAATGCGAGCGTGCCGAGTACCGGATCGATGCTCACCACGTGATAGCCGCCGTATCCGACCAGCACCGCCAGCGTGATGGTGCGAAAGACGGCGTTCTCGAGAAAGCGGCGCACGCCTTCGACATCGAGCATGCCGCGCGTGATGAGATCTCCCGAGTGCACGCGGTCGTGGTAGCCGAAGCTCAGCCGCTGCAGCTTCTCGAAGTACGCCAGCCGCAACTCGTAGCCGATCCGGTGGCCGAGCGACTCGCCCAGATAGTTCTGGAGCATCGTGAACACGCCGCGCATCACGCCGGCGCCGAGCACAAGGAGCGCGGTCGTCCAGAGCGCCGCCTCGGCCACGTCGCGGCCGCTCGCGGTGCGCGCGAGCAGCCCTTGCGCGTGATCAACCGCATCGCCCAGATACCGAGGGATGAGCAATTGAAAGTTGGCGGCGACGACTGCGCACAGGATGCCGAGGGCCATGCCGACGCGGTGCCTGGCCGCCATGCGCAGGATGCGCAGGATCACATTTGCCGAGACCACGGGGGGCGACGCCGCAGTCTTGCCAGTTGCCTCCTCGCTGCCCGCGGCAGGTTCCGCAGCCGGAATGCTCATGCGCGCATCGTTTGCGATTCCGGGCCCTGCAGGTTCGACACGGCGTGGATTTCCATGGCTAAGGCGCTCGCGTCTCCGTGCGCCTCGGCGAACTCGCTCCGGGCACAGGGCTGCAGTAAACGCTCTCGACCACGGCTGCGTCAAGCAAGAGCCTCAGCCGCTCGAAGGGACGCGAAAGCGAGTCGAGGTGTGTCTGAAGCGCTCTGCACATCGACGAGAGAGCGTCGCGGGCGACCGAGTCTCTCGCAGCGCACGAGTTCACAGCCGCCGGACCTTGATCGTTCGCCCCTTCACCTTGCCCAGGGTCAGTCCCTGCAGCGCGCGATCGGCGACGCTGCGCTGGACGGCGACGTAGGTCGAGAAGTCATTCACGTCGATCTTGCCTATGCGTTCAGCCTCCAGCCCGATGTCCTTCGTCAGCGCACCGAGGACGTCGCCGGGGCGGATCTTGTCCTTGCGCCCGCCCAGGATCTGCAGGGTGACCATCGGCGGGCGCAAAGGCTCGCGCGCCGGGCTTGCCCGCGTGGCTGCTTGGAGTTCCGCCAATGAATGCCAAGCGATTTCCTCGCCGTTCTGTTCGTGCAGGAGACGCACGCGGTTCATCTCCTTGGGGCTCACCAGGCTGAATACGAGACCGGACTCGCCGGCGCGACCGGTGCGGCCGACGCGATGCGTGTGCACCTCCATCTGGTGCGGGATGTCGACGTTGATCACAGCCTCCAGTCGCGCGATGTCGAGCCCGCGCGCAGCGACATCGGTGGCCACCAGCACGCTGCAACTGCGGTTGGCGAATTGCACCAGCACCTGGTCGCGATCACGCTGGTCGAGATCCCCGTGAAGTTCGAGCGTCACGAATCCCTGGGCTTGCAGCAGGCTCGCGAGCTCGCGGCACTGTTGCTTGGTATTGCAGAAGGCCAGGGTGCTTTCCGGCCGAAAATGCTCGAGCAGCAGTCCCACTGCTTGCAGCCGTTCGTTCTGCGCCACTTCGTAGCAGCGTTCCCGGATGCGGCTGGAGTCGTGCCGCTGCGTGAGCTTCACCTCGACGGGGCTGCGCAGATAACTGCCCGCGAGCTCGGCGACGTCGTCCGGATAGGTCGCGGAAAAAAGCAGGGTCTGGCGTCGCGAGCGAGGCGAACAGCGCTGCACGATGGCGGCAATGTCCGCGGCGAAGCCCATGTCCAGCATGCGGTCGGCTTCGTCGAGCACCAGGGTGTCGATGGTGTCCAGCGCCAGCGATTCGCGCTGCAAGTGATCCAGAATGCGGCCGGGCGTGCCGACCACCACATGCGCGCCGTGCGAGAGGCTGGACAGTTGCGGGCGCACCGTGGCGCCCCCGCAGAGCGTGAGCACCTTGATGTTGTCCTCGGCGCGGGCGAGGCGTCTGACCTCCTGCGAGACCTGTTCCGCAAGCTCCCGCGTGGGACAAAGCACGAGCGCCTGCACGGCGAAGCGGCGCGGATTCAGTTTCGCCAACAGCGGCAGGGCGAACGCGATCGTCTTGCCGCTCCCGGTCTTGGCCTGCGCGATTAGATCCTTGCCGGCGAGCGTCAAAGGCAGACTCGCGGCCTGAATCGGGGTCATGTGCTCGTAGCCCAGCCGCTGCAGGTTCGCGAGCATGGCGCCGGCAATCGGGAGCGTGGCAAAGGCGGGACCAGGCAGCTCCGCGCCGATGTCCGAGACGTTCGCGGGAGGATGTTCCTCGATCGGCCCGGTCTGCGTAGTCTCGGGCCCGGGCGCAGCGTCGGTGCGCTGCTTCAAACCCTCGTTCGTCTGCTCGTCGTTCAATGTGCTCGTTCCCGTCTGCGTCGCGTGTGCGAGTGGCCATCGTGGCGGCCTCGCCGGTCTGCATCTTACGGGAGCCGACGCCATCGGAGGTGAAATCGCCTTGCCCGCTGCCCTTTCGGGATCGACGGATCCCGCCTGCTTGCGCGTTGTGAATGCGGCGTGAGGACGCTGCGCCGAACTGCGGCCGGATCCTCCGGCCTCGATCGTCTCGCACACGCGAGCGCGCGCCCGTCGCTGACGTGACCTCGCATCCGCCGTTCCTGTGCTATATGTCGTCCATCCTCGAATGGAGACGATCATGAGCGCTGTGCCCCCCATGCCGCTGTTCCATCTTGCCTTTCCAGTGCGCGACCTTGCCGAGGCGCGAGCGTTCTACGGTCAGCTGATCGGTTGCAGCGAAGGGCGATCCGCCGACGACTGGTGCGATTTCAACTTCTACGGGCATCAGATCGTGGCCTATCGGGCGCCGCATCTGTGTGCGGTCAGCGACACGTCGCCGGTCGACGGCGACGATGTGCCGATTCGCCATTTCGGCGCGATCCTGGCGCTGCCGGACTGGGAAGCATTGCGCGACCGGCTGCGTGCGGCGGGTGTGAAGTTCATCATCGAACCTCAGGTGCGATTCGTCGGCGAGATCGGCGAGCAGCACTCGATGTTCTTTCTCGACCCATCGGGCAATGCCCTGGAGTTCAAGGCGTTCAACGACATCGGCTACCTGTTTCGCAAGTAGCGGCTGCGGGTTGGGAGATGTTTCGCCCGGCGCGTGCACAGACGGGACATCGGATCCGTTCGCGACGCAGGCGCGATGCCAGCGCCCTTCTCAGTGTACCGTTGGGTGCTCCGTTCAGGTGCGGCGACACGCATCGGGTTCATTCGGCGAGCGGGCTCGCTCGCAGGACGAAAAGGGGCGCCGTCGCAACCGCGTTTCGCCTACTCGAACTTCGCCCCCGATGCCTTCGCGGCTTTGGCCCATACTGCCACTTCGTTGCGCACGAAGGCCGTCGTCTGCTCGGGCGAGGTGCCCAGAGGTTCGGCGCCTAGCTTGACCAGGCTTTCGGCCAATTCGGGCGACTTGACCGCCTTGACCACGATGGCGTTCAGGCGGTTCACGATTTCTTTCGCGGTGCCCCCAGGGGCGAGGATGGCGTACCAGCTGGTCACGTTGTAGCCAGCCAACCCGGATTCGCTGACGGTGGGAACTGCCGGAAGCAAGGGCGACCGCCGATCGGCCGTCACCGCGAGTGCGCGCATCTTGCCGGCCTTGATGTGGGGCAGCAGGCCAGGCAAGGCGCCGATGTAGTAGTGAACCTCCCCGGTCAGCAGTGCAGTGACCGCCGGCGTGCCGCCTTTGTAGGGGACTTGCACGGTCTTGACGCCCGCCATGCTGCTGATCATCTCGGTCATCAGATGCGAGGTGCTGCCCACGCCGACGGAGGCGTAGTTGAGCTTGCCCGGGTGCTTGCGGGCCAGGTCGAGCAGTTCCTTCAATGTTCGCGCCGGCATGCTCGGGTGCACACCGAGCACGTTCTGGACCGATGCGATGACGCTCACATGCGCGAAGTCCTTGATCGCATCGTAGCCGAGCTTCGGATAGATCGCGGGTGCGATTCCGTGGGTCGAGAGACCGCCGATCAAAAGCGTGTGGCCGTCCGGTGCGGACTTGGCGACGAGTTCAGCGCCGATCGTCCCGCCTGCGCCGCCGCGATTGTCGACGACGACCGGCTGACCCAACGCATCTTCCAGCGCGCGGGCGACCGGCCGTCCGACCATGTCGGTGGGGCCGCTCGGCGGCCAGGGAATGACCATGCGCAGCGGCTTGGTGGGATAGGCCGGTGTCGCTTGCGCAAGCACGCCGGTGGCGAGGCTGCTCAAGGCGCCCAGGACGAACGAGCGAGTGATGCCCTTCATGTTTTCATCTCCTTTGAATTCGTCGCGGGATGGCGCGAGCAGCAAGGCGCTCGCGATGCGAAGCCAGGGACCGGAGCGCGAGCACTCCTGAGTCAGCGATTCGTTGACGGATGGCCGAACGGCATCGACGATGCCGACCGGACAAACGGGTCGAAATGGGCATCAGACGCGAAGGAAACTGCAATCAGATGGGGCAGCTGGCGAGGATTTTCGCCCAAGCATGGCGTCGATTCTCGGCGCTTCTGTTCAGCGAATTCCTGACTCAGGACAGTCGGGTTCATCACGCTCCTCCTGGGGGATCCGACCGTTCGAGCCGGTCGTGCCCCGTTGCTGCTGTCGTTGTTCGAGTTGCAAGTTTGCCGATGGTAAACTCATCGAATCCCGCGGCACAACGTGAATCCACTGCGCACTGCGGCCCCCATCCTACCGGAGCATGGCCATGGATCTTGGCATCAAGGGACGCACCGCACTGGTCTGCGCGGCGAGCAAAGGCCTGGGGCGTGCATGCGCCATGTCGCTCGCGCGCGAAGGCGTCGACGTGACGATCGTTGCGCGTGGACGCGAGGCGTTGGACAAAACGGCGGAGGAGATTCGCAGTCTCCGTGGGGGAAAGGTGCTGGCGATCTCGGCCGACATCACCACGGCCGAGGGGCGATCCGCCGCGCTTGCGGCTTGCCCGCAGCCCGACATCCTCGTCAACAATGCCGGCGGTCCGCCGCCCGGTGATTTTCGCAACTGGTCCCGCGACGACTGGATCAAGGCAGTCGATGCCAACATGCTGACCCCGATCGAACTCATCAAGGCCACGATCGACGGCATGATGGCGCGCAAGTTCGGACGCGTCGTGAACATCACGTCCAATTCCGTGAAGGCGCCGATCGAAGAGCTGGGGCTCTCCAACGCAGCGCGTTCCGGCCTCACAGGCTTCGTCGCCGGGCTCGCGCGCAAGACCGTGAAGCACAACGTCACCATCAACAACCTTCTCCCCGGCCAGTTCATGACCGACCGGCTCAAGAGTCGCTCGGTCTTGAATGCCGAGGCCGCCGGTGTGTCGCTCGAGCAATACCTCGAGACGCGCAGCAAGGTCATTCCTGCCGGCCGCTTCGGCGATCCTTACGAGTTCGGAGAGTTCTGCGCCTACGTGTGCAGCGCGCAGGCAGCCTTCATCACCGGGCAGAATTTTCTGATCGACGGCGGTACTTACCCGGGCACGTATTGATGCGGCGGGCGAGTAGCCGATTCGCATATTCCACGGGGTCTCTTGACGAGATGTCAGCCGGCCGGCGCGGGCATGCAGTGCATCGTTACGAGAGGCAGTCGACACATGGATGACATCACCCGCAAGCTCGCACGCATGATCGTCGAGACCCGGCCGGCGGACATTCCGGCAACGGCATTGCATGCCGCGCGGCGCTCGATCGTGAACTGGTTCGGCTGCGTGCTGGGCGGCTGTCGCGATGACTCGGTGCAGGCGTTGTTGGCGGCGCTGGGTCCGTTCAGCGGCCCGGCGCAAGCAAGCGTTCTGGGGACGGGACAGCGCGTCGATCCCATGCTTGCTGCGCTGGCGAACGCGCTGAGCGGCAACATCCTGGATTTCGACGACACGCACGCAGACATGGTGCTGCACCCGGCCGGGCCGGTTGCGGCGGCCCTGGTGGCCATCGCGGAGTCGCGCAAACTGCACGGCCGCGATCTGCTGCACGCGTTCGTGCTCGGTGTCGAGGTCGAAGCGCGCATTCTGGATCCGAGGGTGGCGGACTACAAATTCGCCTGGTCGCCCACGACGACGGTGGGAGCCTTCGGCGCGGCGGCCGCGGTAGGCACTGTGCTGGGGCTGAATGCGGCGCAGATGAGTTGGGCGCTGGGCATCGCGGCCTCGCAGGCGTGTGGCTTGCGCGAGACGGGCGGTTCGATGGCGAAGGCCTACAATGCCGGGCACGCCTCTCGCTGCGGCCTGGTGGCGGCGATGTTGGCGGCGCATGAATTCACCGGTCCCGAGCGCGCGCTCGAAGGGCCGAACGGCTTTCTTGCGGCGTTCGGCTCGCCGCTGGATCCCGGCATGATCGTGCGCGACTGGTCCAGGGACTGGCATGTCACCCGCAACACCTTCAAGGCTTTCCCCTGCGGCATCGTGACGCACCCGGCGGTCGACGCCGCGCTGCAGCTCAAGCGCACGCATCGCTTCGATGCAGAGGCTATCGATACGGTGGCGTTGAAGGTCCACCCGGTCGCGCTGCGACTCACGGGGCGTCGGTCGCCGAGTTCACCGCTCGAAGCGAAACTCAGCGTCTTCCATTGTGTTGCCGCGGCCCTGGTATACGGCCGGCTCGGCGTGCCTGAGTTTTCGCTGACCTGCATCCAGGATCCTCGCGTGCTCTCGTTGCGCGACGGCATGCGCGGTGAACAGGTCGACACCATGCCGATCGATGCGGCGTGCGTCGAGGTCCGCTTGCGGGACGGTACCGCGTTGCGCCTGGATCTGGATCACGCCATCGGGAGTGCTTCCCGGCCCATGAGCGACGCGGACCTCAGCGAGAAGGTGTCCAGCCTCGCGCATGGGGTCTTGACTCAGCAGCGTTGCGAGGCCTTGCTCGAACGCTTGTGGGCGATGGAGACGTTGGAAGACTCGGGCGACTTGGCGAAGTTGGCGATTCCCTGATTCTTTCCCGGGGGACACCATCGCCGGCGCGCTAGTTCGGCTTGATGCGGGCGTCCTGCACGATTCGACGATGACGTTCGATATCGTCGCGTATCACGGCCGCGAATGCCTCCGGGGTGCTGCCCACGGGTTCGCTGCCGTCGGCCAGCAGGCGAGTACGCACCTCCTTGACTTCGACCGCACGCCGGATCTCGGAGGCGAGTCTTTCCCTGACGACATCCGGTGTCGCTCCCGGCGCCAGTACGCCGTACCAAGCGGTGAATGCGTAGCCGGGCAGGCCGGATTCGGCGATGGTTGGTAGTTCGGGCGCCGCCGGCGAGCGGGCCGCGCCGGTGACTGCCAGTGCGCGCAACTTGCCGGCGCGTGCTTGAGGAAGCGAGGCCGGCATGCTGCCCAGGTACATCATCACATGGCCGCCGATGAGTTCGGTCAATGCAGGCGCGCTGCCCTTGTAGGGCACATGGATCATCGATACTCGAGCCATGGAGGTGAACATCTCGGTGGCAAGATGCGTCGAACTGCCATTGCCCACCGAGGCATAAGACACTTGACCCGGTTTTACGCGTGCCAAGGCGATGAGTTCCTTGACGCTGCGGATCGGCAGGGACGGGTGCACGACCAGCACGTAAGGCGTCGATGCGACCTGGCTGACGGGCGCCAGGTCTCGCAGCGTGTCGTAGGGCAGGCTGGCGTGCAGGCTCGGGTTGATGGTCAAGGTCGAGGTGACAAGCAGCAGCGTGTGTCCGTCGGGAGCGGCTTTGGCCACCAACTCGGTGCCGATGATCGTGCTGGCGCCGGGACGATTGTCGATGATCACCGGCTGCCCCAAGCGCTCGGCAAGCAGCGGGCTGATGGTTCGAGCCGTGATGTCGGCGCCGCCGCCGGGAGCGAAGGGAATGACGATCCGGACGGCTCGATTCGGGTAGGCAGGCTTGCCGGATTGGGCGACGGCGTTGAGCGGCAGCAGGCAGATCAGCCCGAGCGATGCGGCGAGTGATGGGTGCATGACGAAGGAATCCAGTGAGTTGTTGCGCAGGATGCCATCGCAGGCCTTGGAGGCGTACACGGATGGCGAGAAGCGATGACGGCCTCGGCCATCATCGCGCAGCCCATACCACCACGCAAGCGCAGCGGAGGCCACTTGCGGTTTGGTTGCATCGAGGCACTCGTGTTGTAATCCGAATTTTGCTTCCCACCATGCCATCACTGCACCTGCCCGACTGCGAGCTGTTCTATCGAGTCGATGATTTCACCGACCCGTGGACCGCTCCCGACACCGTGCTGATGCTTCACGGCAATGCCGAGAGCAGCCTGGCGTGGTACGCCTGGGTGCCGGTGCTGGCTCGCCGCTTCCGGGTGGTGCGTCCCGACATGCGAGGCTACGGCCAATCGACGGCCATGCCTCGCGAGTATGCGTGGACCTTCGACAAGCTTGCCGATGATTATTGTCGGCTGATGGATCACCTCGGCTTGGAGAGATGTCATCTCGTCGCGGCCAAGATCGGTGGGACGGTCGCGCGCGCGTTCGCGGCCCGCCGACCAGAGCGCATCCTATCGCTGACGCTCGTCGGCACGCCGCAGGCCCTGCGGCCGGGCGCGGAGCACATTCCGGCACTGATCGAGGAGTTCGAGACCAAGGGCGCGGAACACTGGGCGCGGCGCACGATGGACGGTCGGCTCGGCGAGCATTTCCCCGACGCGGGTGTCGCCTGGTGGACGCGCTTCATGGGGCGTGCGCCGGTCTCGTCGCTGGTCGGATTCAACCGGGATGTCAATTACGCGGATATCCGCGCAGACCTGCCCAAGATCGCCTGTCCGACGCTGGTCATCACGACGGAAGAAAGCGGTCTGGGCACGGTCGAGCGCACGCGCGAATGGCAACAAGCGATCCCCGATTCCCGACTATTGGTTTTGCCGGGCAAGTCGTATCACGTGGCGGCAAGCGATGCCGAAGCTTGCGCACGCGAAACCCTGGGCTTCATTCTGCAGACCGAGCCAAAAAAAGGCAATGCGGGCTGAGAGAAGGGCCGGCACACTGTGCGTGAAGCGCAAGGCCGCGATGGATCTTCGCGGCACGACGGGGTTGGACGCAGCGGTTGTTGCGGCTGGCCGTTAAGCATCTGGAGTGGATGATTCGAGATCGTGGCGCCGAGGCGCGCCGCATCCGACAAACCGGGGAGGAGCCCTGACGTGAGAAATGCACTGACGACCCATCGATGTCTGGCGCTGCTTGCGGCGCTGCTGGCGATACCTGCCGGCAGCGCCAACGCGCAGAGCTATCCGAACAAGACGATCCGGATGGTCGTGCCCATCGGCGCAGGGGGTGGCACCGACACCATGGCGCGCCTGATCTCGCAGCGCCTGAGCGAGCAGATGAGTGTCGCGATCATCGTCGACAACAAGCCCGGCGCGGGCACGGTGATCGGCACCGAGTACGTTTCGAAAGCGCCCGCGGATGGCTATACGCTGATGACGGTGGCGCCCGAGTTCTCGATTCAGCCCAATCTGCGCAAGGTGCCGTACCATCCGATCAAGGACTTCAGCTTCATCACCCAATTGACCTCCGGTCAGTATTTCCTGACGACGCATCCTACGGTGCCCGTGAAGACGCCCCAGCAGTTTCTCGCGTTGGCCAAGGCCCGGCCTGGGCAGATCACCTTCGGTTCGTCGGGGCCAGGCAGCGCGAACCATCTCGCTGGCGTGCTGTTCCAGCACATGACCGGAACCAAGATGCTTCACGTGCCCTACAAGAGCGCGGGTGCGGCGGGCACTGCGTTGATGGGGGGTGAAATCGATTTCATGTTCAGCAATGTCGCCTCGGCCATCACCCATGTCCGGTCCGGCCGCCTGCGGGCCATCGCCACCACGGGAGAGAAGCGTTCCCCGGCCGCCCCGGAAGTGCCGACCATCACCGAGACGGCCGTGAAGGGCTTCGTGGTCACGGGCTTTTACATCATGATGGCCCCTGCCGGCACACCGCGCGACATCGTCAACAAGCTCAGCACGGAATCGGTCAAGGCGCTGCAGTCGCAGCAATTGAGGGAGCGCCTCGCCGCGTTGGGGTTGGAGCCGGTCGGCAGTTCGCCCGAGGCGGCGACGGCCTTCATCCAGGCCGAGATCGCCAAGTGGGCGCCAGTCGTCAAGGCGGCGGGCGCCACCTCGGATCGATGAATTGCATGGGCGCTCCTGATGCCGTCACGTTGCGGCTGGCGCGGTTCGTCTCGGATTTGCACGCGGAGTCGATTTCGGCAGCCCCGCTGCACCAAGGCAAGCGCTGCATCATCAACATGCTGGCGGTGGCATTGCATGCGACGCAGGATCCGGCACTGGGAATGGTCCTGAAAGTGTTCAAGGAAGAGGGCGCGGCCAAGCGCGCGACCGTCATCGGCACCACCGTGCGTACCAGTTTGCAGAATGCGGCATTCACGAACGGGTTGCTGGCGCATCTCGACGATTACGACGACACCTTCTTTCCGACGGTATTGCATCCCTCCGCGCCGACGATTCCGGTGGCGCTGGCGCTGGCTGAGCAAGGTCATCGCAGCGGACGGGATTTCCTGGTCGCGAGCATGCTGGGTATCGAGGCGGCATGCAGGGTGGCACTCTCGATCCAGAACATGCGCCATGGCGCCGTTTGGCACATGACCGGGACCGCCGGCGTCTTTGGCGCTGCCGCGGCGGCGGGGCGTCTGCTGGGCATGGATGCCGACCGGATGGCGTGCACCTTCGGGCTGGCGGGCACGCAAGCCTCGGGGCTGCGCGAAACGTTCGGCACCATGACGAAGGCCTTTCATCCGGCCCGCGCCGCGCAATCGGGGCTGCTCGCCGCCTTGCTGGTGCAGGAGGGCTTCACCAGCGCGCGTACCATCCTGGAGGGGCGGCACGGCTTCTCGGCGGCGTTCGCTCCCGACGATACGGATTTTTCGGCGATCACCGAGGGGCTGGGGGAGCGCTGGCAACTCATGGACAATGCACCCAAGCCCTACGCATCGGCCATACTGAGCCATCCATTGATCGACGCGATGCTCGCCTTGCGTCGAGAACCCGGTGTGGCCCCCGATCGAATCGTCGCAATACGCGCGCGCGTCAATCCGCTTACCATCAAGCTCGAGAGCCGGCCAGCGCCTGCGACCGGCCTGGAGGCGCGCCTTTCGTTTCAGCACGCCATGACCGTCGCGCTGATCGACGGCGCCTGTCTTCCCGTTCAGTTCACCGATGAGCGTGTTCATGATCCGGTCGTCCGTGACCTGAGGGGCAAGATCGAGACCCACAGCGATGCCGCCATTGCCCAGGATCAGTGCGAAGTCACGCTGACCTTGGACGACGGCACCACCTACACGCAGTTCATCGAGCACGCCACCGGCAGCCCCGCTCGGCCTGTCACGGATGCGCAGTTGGAGACGAAGTTCTTCGTGCTCGCGGGCAGTGTCTTGCCTAAGGCAAGGACACAGCGGTTGCTCGACGCGCTCTGGGCGCTCGAACAGGCGGAGGATGTCGCCGCGGTGATCGCCCTGTGCCGCCCTGTCGGTCGCCGAGGCGCATGATTGCCGGCCTGCATGGCAGTCGGCGAGTCGGGCTCTGCGCTAAGCCATCGCGAGGCTAATCGCCCGCGAGCTTGCGCATGATCGGGCCGATGTCGGTGAGCGATTCGAAGTCGTCGAGTGCGCCGAACAATTCCTGGGCGTACGCCCGCGAGAACACCTGCTCGGCGCAGTCGATGAACTTGGGCGCGAGATAGCGCACGAACTCGTCCGAGCTGCGTCCCTCGGCATCGTCGCGCGTCACGCAATGGCGATCGCCGTTCTTGAGCTCGACGGTCAACTGGCATTGCTGTGAGAGGGACTCCAAGCCGGGAATGCCGACCGCATGCGTGCACGCAACCAACCGTTGAAGCTCCGGGCGGCCCACGTTTTCGTCATTGAAGTGGCGCAGGCTGATCGTGCCGTCGGCGAGCGCCGCCGCCAGCGTGTACTGAATGCTGAACTTGCCTTCCAGACCGTTCGTGACCTGGGGGCGATTCACGTGCGTGATGCGTCGCTGGTTCAGCGCGATCGTGATCGATTCGATCTCCTCCAGGCGCAGCGGGTGTTGGCGGATCAGGTCCAGGGCCGCATCGATGGGCGCGTGGGTCGATCCGCAAGAGGGATACTTCTTGAATTTCAAGCCCGAGCGCATGATCTCGAACTCTTCGCTGAACGCCGAAGCGGCTTCTGCGCGATAGTGGCCGGGGCCGTTGTAGACATCGAAGAAGCCTTGCTTGCCTTCCAGGGCTGCTGGGTTGGCGGTGAGTCCCGCAGCGGCGAACTGCGCGCAAAGCACGCCCTTCTGACTCGCTTGCCCGACTTGCAATGGCTTGGCCATCGAGCCGAAATTGGCCTTGATGCCTGAGGCCATCGACGCCGCGAGTGCCAGTGCGTTGAGCGCCTGGTCGCTGTCCAAGCGCAGCAGACGCGCCACGGCGGCCGCGGCGCCGAACACGCCCAAGGTCGCGGTCGGGTGCCAGCCCTTCTCGTAATGCTCGAAGTGGACCGCGTGAGCGAGCCGCGTGGCGATCTCGAAGCCCACCACATAGGCTTCCAGAATCTCGCGGCCCGTGCTGGCTCGCTCCTCGGCGACGGCGAGCAGGGCAGGGACGAGCACGACACTGGGGTGCCCGCCAAGAACGAAGTTCGAGTCGTCGAAGTCGAGCGCGTGGCCCGAGGTGGCGTTGGCCAGAGCCGCATCGGACGCGCTGACGCGGATGCTGCCCGGGAGCACCGTCGAGCTGCCGCGTGAAGTGGCCGCTACCTGACGGGAGACGATCTTCGCAACGGGCTCGATGCTGCCCGCGATGGTTACACCCAGCACATCGATCAGCGCATGTCTCGCCCGCGTGAGCGCGGCTGATGGAATGCGGTCGGCGGGAGTTTGAGCGATGAACTGCGCGAGGGTGGCCAGATGGGTCATGGGAGGGGCTCCTGATGACGGAACCCGGCGCCTTGCCGGCGCCGGATCGGGCGGGCGAGGGTTGGGTTCTCGGACAACGAGCATGAAGAGTCGCTGCTCGAAAGTCAATTGCCAGGCCGCGACATTGCCAGGCCGCCGCGTCTCGAGTCGATCGTGCTTGGGCAGTGATGCATGGCATTGAGTGGCTGGTCGGGGCATCGTGCCACGCCGGCTTGGCTCTGCAATACAGGTTGCTGCTTGCTTCTCCATGCAACGTACGTAGTGATGCCGCTCTGCGCAAGCAGGACGAATCGACGCGCCGCATGCGCTTCGGCGCGAACGCGTGGGTACAAAAACGCTGGCGAATCTCGCCTCACGGAGAAAAAGGCACTAGGAAGGTGCCGGGCGTGGTCAGACTGCACCGGCGTCGTGCCCGTGAAGCCTCGCGCGATCCACAAAGAGGCACGCATGCAATGCGATAGGCGCTATTCCCAGGATGGCACGCGTTCTGCTTTAGGTTGCCGCGGAGCATGGGGGCAAAAGGCCAACCGCGCCTCATATTCTCAGCGCGTACGCAACACGCTGAGCGACGGCAAGGGTGCGGCAGCCCGCTCGGGAAAGTCATTCGATATGCGACCGACTGGGCTGAGGCAGCCTCCTCGCAGTTATGCATCGGGGTCGATAGGAAGCTAACGTGAAAAGAAAAGCCGTTACCGGCGATTTGATACTTGCCCAGGCGAGACAACTGCACGGCATGCCGCTTTCGATGAAGCGCGCCAACGAACTCGCGTCCGAGGTACAGAAGCTCAACGACGCTGTCAAAAACGCAGAGCATCTGCTCGATTTCAATGACGACCCGGCGCGGTTCGCCGCGACACTCGTCCGTCTCAAAGGCAAGACGCGATGAAGGGTGAACTCGTCGACTTGAGCCTGACTGCGGTGGCCGAGGCCATTCGTAAGCGCAAGGTGTCCTCGGTGGAAGTGGCTCGTGCCTGTCTCGAGCGGATCGACCGAATACAGCCGAGCGTGAACTGCTATATCGGCATCGAGCGTGCCGGGGTGCTGCGCGCCGCACGCAAGGCCGATGAGGCAATCGCGAAGCGTCGAGCGCTAGGTCCACTGCATGGCGTGCCGCTTGCACACAAGGACATGTACTACCGCGCGGGCAAGATCAGCACCGGTGGGGCGCATATCCTGCGCGACTACAAGCCGAACATCGACTCGACAGCGGGTGCAAGGCTGGATGCCGCGGGGGCGCTCTGGCTCGGCACGCTCAACATGGCCGAGTTCGCGGCCAATCCGACGGGGCACAATGTGCACTTCGGCCACTGTCGCAATCCTTGGAACACCGAGCACATCACCGGTGGATCATCGAGTGGTTCGGGGGCCGCAGTGGCTGCCCGCACCTGCTTCGGATCGCTCGGGTCGGACACCGGAGGCTCCGTCCGTTTGCCCGCAGCCGCCAACGGTGTCGTCGGCCTGAAACCGACTTACGGACTGATCAGTCGCTACGGGATCGTTCCCCGCTCGTGGTCCCACGACACCGTCGGACCGCTTACCCGCACGGTGCGGGATTGTGCACGCATGACGCGAGTCGTGGCGGGCAGCGATCCGAACGATCCCACATCGACGAGCGAGCTCATTCCGAATTACGAAGAGGGCATCGATGCCGGCATCAAGGGGCTGCGCATCGGCGTGCCGCGTCGGTACTATTGCGATGACATCACGGACGACGTCCGCAGCGCCATGGACGCCAGCCTCGCCGCGTTGCGCTCGCTGGGCGCCCGCATCGTGCCTGTGGACGCGCCGGATCCGAAGCGCCTGTTCTTGGTTTCCAATCTGATCACCAAGTGCGAGGCGGCCGCGATCCACGCACGCTGGATGCGCGAGCGTCCCGAGGACTATTCCATGGTGGTACGCGCTCGCGTCGAGGACGGCTTTCATGTTCCGGCCGTGGCCTATATCGAGGCACTCAATCTGCGCCCGCACTTTCTCGAGGAATTCGTAAGCACCGTGTTCTCGAAGTGCGACGTGCTGCATTGCCCGGTCATGACGCTGCCCGTCCCCACGATCGCCGAGACCGACCCTGCGGCACCGGGCGATGTGCCGCGCATCATCGAGCGGTTGACGCGCAACACCCGGCCGTTCAATCACCTGGGTACGCCGGCGCTGTCCGTGCCGGCGGGCTTCTCCAACAACGGTCTGCCGGTGGCGTTCCAACTCGTCGGGCGCCCTTACTCCGAGGCTTTGCTTTTTCGCGCCGGACACGCCTATCAGTCGGTAACGGACTGGCACGCGCGGGCGCCGGCGCTCTGAACACCATCATGTCGCAAGCATCCTCCGCACCGCTGGTCGAGGTCGACGATCTGTGTGTTCGCTTCGTCGGCCCCGACGCCACCGTGAGCGCCGTGAACGGGGTGAGCTTCGCGCTCGCGCCGGGGGAGGTCCTCGGCATCCTGGGCGAATCCGGCAGCGGCAAAAGCGTGACGCTGCGAGCCTTGATGCGTCTGCTGCCTCACCGCAAGACACGCATGGACGGGCGGATCACCATCGCAGGCCACGATATTCTGCGGCTCGATGCGCAGGCGTTGGCGCGGGTACGCGGTCCGGTCGTCGCCATGGTGTTTCAAGAGCCGATGACCGCACTCGACCCGGTGTTCACCATCGGCCAGCAGATCGCTGAGGCCATTCGTACCCACGAGTCGATCGATGGAGTCGCTGCGCGACGGCGCGCTCTGGAACTGCTCGAACTGGTGCAGATTCCATCGGCGGCACGCCGGCTGGATGCTTACCCGCATCAACTGTCTGGCGGGCTGCGCCAGCGGGCGATGATCGCGATCGCGCTTGCCTGTCGTCCGTCTGTCCTGCTCGCCGACGAGCCGACCACGGCGCTGGATGCCACCGTGCAGATCCAGATCCTGCTGCTGTTGCGCACCTTGCAGCGCGAACTCGGCATGGCGATGATTTTCGTCACCCATGACCTCGGCGTTGCGGCCGAGGTGTCGCACCGCGTCGCTGTGATGTACGCCGGTCGCTTCGTGGAGACCGGACACGTCAACGACGTCGTCAAGCGGCCCAGCCATCCCTATACCCAAGGTCTGCTCGGCTCCACGGTGCATGGTGTCGCCAAGGGAACCAAGCTGTCCACCATCCCGGGTGCGCCCCCCAATCTTGCGCGCCTGCCCGAAGGCTGCAGTTTCGCACCGCGATGCGGCTATGCGCAGCAGGCGTGCCGAGTGGCAGTTCCGGCGCAAGTCGAGGAGGGCGGGACATCCGGGGTTCCGCATCTCACGCGCTGTGTGCGTGTGCAGGCGAGTTCGGCAGCCTGCGGCACCACCGTGCCGACGACCGCATGACGGGCGATCAAGTCATGCGCGCCGACGATGGCAAGACGAAGATCGCGGCCAGGCAGGGGGTGGATGCACGGTCTGCAACATCTTGACGGCGCGAGCCCGATCCAGAACGAAGCACGACGTCCCACAATCGAGTTGACCCACAGGAGGCACGTATATGGTTTCGCATCGATGGAAGCACCCGCTGGTTCTCGCGCTATGCATGGCGCTGGCGGCGCCGGGCGCCGCGCTGGCCCAATCGAAGCCGCTGCGCGTCGGCATGACGCTCAGCGACATTCCGACGACGAGCGGTCAGCCCAATGGTGGCTTCGAGGGCTATCGCATGACCGGATATACCCTCTACGACGCCCTGATCAACTGGAAGCTCGACGACGCCAAGGTGTCACCGACCCTCATGCCGGGCCTGGCCACCGAGTGGAAGGTCGACGAGAAGGACCAGACCAAGTGGGTGTTCAAGTTGCGCAAGGGCGTGAAGTTCCACGACGGTTCGGAGTTCAATGCCGACGCCGTCGTCTGGAACTTCGACAAGCTCTTCACCAAAGAGGCCCCGCAGTTCGATGCCAACCAGCGCGCGCAGGTCGCGGGCCGGATCCTTTCCATCAAGGGCTGGCGCAAGGTCGACGACTACACCGTGGAACTGACGACGAAGACGCCGGACTCCACCTTTCCGTACCAGGTGAGCTACGTGCTCTATTCGAGCCCGGCGCAATGGGAGAAGCTCGGTCGCGACTGGAAGAGATTCGCGGCCCAGCCTTCGGGCACCGGCCCGTTCAAGCTCGAGAAGCTCGTCCCGCGTGAGCGTGCTGAACTGGTCCGCAACCCGGCCTACTGGGATCCCAAGCGCATGGCCAAGTCCGAGCGATTGGTCCTGCTACCGATCCCCGAAGCCACGACGCGCGCCTCGGCGCTGCTCTCCGGCCAGGTCGATTTCATCGAAGCGCCGCCGCCGGACTTCGTGCCGCGGTTGAAGAGTTCGAAGATGCAGATCACGGCCAATGTCTATCCGCACTTCTGGCCGTACTTCATGAGCTTCCGCGAAGGGTCTCCCTGGCGCGATATCCGTGTCCGCAAAGCGGTGAACCTCGCCATCGATCGGGCCGGTGTCATCAAGATCATCGGCGGATACGCAGAGCCGGCGAAGGGCATCGTCGATCCCGGGCACATCTGGTTCGGCAAGCCCAGTTTCGACATCAAGTACGACCCGAACGCGGCGAAGAAACTGCTCGCCGAAGCGGGCTATGGACCGGGCAAGCCGCTCGCCCTCAAGGTCATGGTCGCTCCTTCAGGCTCCGGCCAGATGCTGCCCAAGCCGATGAACGAGTTCATCCAGCAAAACCTGAAGGCGGTCGGCATCAACCTCGAACTGATCACGGTCGACTGGGAGACGGTGCGCAATTGTCGGCGGGCAGGGGCGGGCTCTCCGGTGTGTCAGGGTGCTCACGGCATCAATAACTCCTCCGGGACAGTGGATCCGTTTAGTGCGTTCTCGCGCGTCTATCACACGGGCAGCATTCCGCCGAACGGCTTCAACTTCATGCACTACAGCGATCCCAAGGCCGACGAGTTGATGGACCGTGCCGGACGCACGTTCGACGACGCAAAGCGCGATGCGCTGCTCGCCGAGCTGCACGCCTACCTGGTGGATCAGGCCGTCGACGTGTGGGTCGTTCACGACGTCGGGCCGCGCGCGATGTCGTCGAAGGTCAAGGGCTTCGTGCAGGTGAAGCACTGGTTCCAGGATCTTGCTCCGGTCTACGTAGAGAACTGATCGTTCTCGGAGCGGGGCGGGCGATGTCCGCTCCGCGATCGGGCTTCCGATTGTAGTCATTGAACTTCAGGTCACCGCCAGCGTGTTTCAGTATATTTTGAGCAGACTGCTCTACACCTTTCCGATCGCGATCGGCGTTTCGCTGATCGTCTTCGCCCTGGTGCACCTCGCGCCCGGCGATCCGCTGTCGGCGGTCATGGGCGAAGTCGATCAGACGATGATCGCGGAGATGCGCGCATCGTTCGGCTATGACAAACCGCTGCCCCTGCAGTACATGACCTGGTTGGGCAGTGTGGCCAGCGGGGAACTCGGGTACTCGTTGCGTTCCGGGCAGGCCGTGCTCGAGATTCTGCTGTCGGCTGCTGCCAACACGATAGCGCTGGGAGTGCTCGCCTCGCTTCTCGGCTTCTCCGTCGGCATCGCGGCCGGCATGTTCGCCGGTTACCGCAACGGCACTTGGCTCGACAAGGTCGTGTCGGCCTCGGCGATCGCCGGCGTGTCAATGCCGCATTACTGGCTTGCCATCGTGCTGGTCATCGTCTTTTCGGTCGAGTGGGGTCTGCTGCCGGCGGTCGGTGCCGGTTCGGCCTCCTCCATGTTCAGCTGGGAATCCTTTCAGCACATGATTCTTCCGACCATCGCGCTTTCCGCCATTCCCTGCGCGATCGTGGCGCGGACGACGCGAGCCTGCGTCATGGAGATACTGAGCATGGAATTCGTCGAGGCGCTGCGTGCGCGGGGCCTGTCTGAATCGCGCATTACCTTGCATGTGACCCGTAACGCGTTGCCGACCGTGCTGGCCGTGATGGGACTGCAGTTCGCCAACTTGCTCGGCGGCTCGATCCTCGTCGAGACCGTCTTCGCCTGGCCGGGCACCGGATCCGTACTCAATCAGGCCATTTTCGATCGCGACATCCCGGTGCTGCAGGGCACGATCCTGCTGCTGGCGATGTTTTTCGTCGTGACCAACCTGGTGATCGACATTCTCCAGACCTGGGCCGATCCCAGGGTCAGCCGTCATTGAGCACCCGTATGAGCAACTCCGAACAGTCCACAGTGCGCGTCAGTCTCGATACACCCGGAGCAGTCGGTTCGGCGCCGGGCATGGATGTCCCGGTCGGCTACGCGCAGGCGCGTTCTTACTGGCGCGGTGTGTTTCACCGGGTATTGCGCGACCGAGTCACCATCGGATGCACTCTGGTGCTCGGGCTGCTCGTGTTCCTGGCGATCGCGGCGCCGGTGTTGCCGCTCATCGATCCGGATGTCGCGAACTCGGGCGACCGGCTGCTACCCATCGGTTCGCCGGGCCACCTGCTCGGCACCGACGAATTGGGCCGCGACATGCTGTCCCGACTGATACACGGCGCGCGGCTCTCGCTGCTGATGGGCGTCGGGCCGGTGGCGGTTGCACTGCTCGTGGGCGGGGTCCTGGGCCTGACGGCCGGTTATCTCGGCGGGCGCACCAACATGATCATCATGCGGATCACGGATGTGTTTTACGCGTTTCCGTCGATTCTTCTCGCCGTGGCCATTGCCGGAGCGCTGGGGGCCGGCATCACCAACGCGCTGGTGGCGATCACGATCGTCTTCATTCCGCCCATCACGCGGGTCGTCGAAAGCGTGACGACGCAGTTGCGGTCGATGGATTTCATCGATGCAGCGCGCGCCAGTGGGGCCAGCACGTTCTCCATCATACGCACCCATATCCTGGGCAACGTGCTCGGTCCGGTGCTGGTCTATGCCACCGTACTGGTTAGCGTGGCGATCGTTATCGCAGCGGGTCTTTCCTTCATCGGGCTGGGGGCGAGTCCCCCGGAAGCCGAGTGGGGGTTGATGCTGAACACGCTGCGCCAGTCGATCTTCCTCGCGCCCTGGATCTCCTTGCTGCCCGGACTGATGATCTTCATCACCTCCATGTGCTTCAATCTGATCAGCGACGGGTTGCGGTCGGCCATGGACGTGAGGTACTGAGATGACCGCCGCCGCTCCCCATATTCTTTCGGTCCAAAGGCTGCAGAAGTATTTCCCGGTGCGCTCGGGCCTGCTCGGGCGCGCCAGCGCCTGGGTGCAGGCGGTGGACGACGTGAGCTTCGAAATCGCCGCCGGTGAGACGCTCGGCGTGGTCGGAGAATCGGGCTGCGGGAAGTCGACCACGGGACGCCTGCTGATGCGCTTGATCGAGCCCGATGCCGGACAGATCCGGTTCGAAGGCAAGCTCGTCGGGCGTGATCTCAAGGTGAGCGATCTGCGTCGTTCCATGCAGATGGTGTTCCAGGACTCCTACGCTTCGCTCAACCCGCGCCTCGCCGTTGCCGACTCGATCGCGTTCGGGCCGCAAACGCACGGCATGCCTCGGGAAAGGGCGATCGGCCGGGCGCGCGAACTGCTCGGCATGGTGGGGCTCGAACCGAGCCAATTCGAGCGTCGCTATCCGCACGAGCTTTCGGGAGGCCAGCGTCAACGCGTCAACTTCGCACGCGCGCTGGCGCTCGATCCGAAGCTGATCATTCTCGACGAAGCGGTGTCTGCGCTCGACAAGTCGGTCGAGGCGCAGGTGCTCAATCTGCTGGTCGAACTCAAAAAGAATCTCGGACTGACCTACCTGTTCATATCGCACGATCTCAACGTGGTTCAGTACGTCTCCGACCGCGTGCTGGTCATGTACTTGGGCAAAGTGGCCGAAGTCGGCCCGGTGGACGCGATCTACGGCGCACCACAGCATCCATACACGCGTGCCCTGCTCGATTCGCGTCCGTCGATGGATCCGGAGATCCGCGTCGAACATCCCCCGCTGACGGGCGATCCACCGAACCCGATCAATCCTCCCTCCGGGTGTCGTTTCCGCACACGCTGCCCGCATGCCGAGGCCGTCTGCCAAACTCAGGAGCCCGATCTGCGTCCGGCGCACGGGGCGCCCGGCCACCTGGTGGCGTGCCACATGCGGCGCGCGGGCAGTGGTCACAGCCAAGCTGCACCGTTGGTTCGATTCGGCGATAGAGAGCCGTCCCGGTAGGGAGGGGGCGTCGGGCAGGTGCAAGCAATCGAACGGGCAAAGAGAACTATAATGGGGCCACGTTCCCAATGAGGTGTCGATAGTGTCAACGTCCCTGCGTACGCCGCCGCCCTATCTCGTGACCCTCAGCCGTTTCCTGTGCCGGACCACCTTGGCCGATGTTTCTCCTGAGGCGAAGGCGCGCGCGCGCTGGATCATCGCTGATTGCATTCCGGTCATTGCTGCCGGCATGCAGCAGACGCAGATGAAGGCGTACGCGGCCCGTCATCTGTCGGCTGCGGCGCCAGGCAATGCCTGGGTCATCGGTACCGGTCGTCGTGCGAGCCCACTCGATGCCGCGCTCCTCAATGGCACGGCCGGCACGTGGCTCGAACTCGACGAAGGCAATCTTTTCGCCAAGGGGCACCCGGGTATACAGGTCGTGCCCGCCGCGGTGGCGCTGGCGCAGGAGCGCCGTGCGTCGGGCGCCGATCTGCTGCTCGCCGTGGCGCTGGGTTACGAGGCGTCGGCTCGCATCAGTCGTGCATCACAGGTGCGCCTGAGCGTTCATCCGCACGGCACTTACGGCGTGATCGGTGCGGCCATCGCTGCGGCGCGCCTGATCGGGTTCGATGAGGCGCAGATGCTCGAGCTTTTGAATGTCGCCGCCACCATGGGCATGGCAACGAGCCGGCAGACACTGCTCGATGGCGCGACGGTGCGCAACATCTTCACCGGGCATTCGGGTTTCATGGGGCTCACGGCCACGCGCCTGGTGGAGTGCGGGTTCACCGGCGAGATCGACGGGGTGGGCAACGTTTACGGTCGCGTCCTTTCGGATACGTTCGATCGGGAGCGCGTGGTCGCGGGGCTGGGGTCCGAATGGCTGATCGCGCAGAACTACTTCAAGCTGCATCCGACTGGCCGCTACGTGCATTCGGCGATCGATGCGCTCGATGATCTGCTCAGCCGCGTGCCTGGCGGGCGGCTCGACATCGATCGCATCAAGTCGATCAAGGTGCGTGCCTACATGCTTGCGGCGATGCTCGCCGAGCGGCGCGTGGTCTCCAGCTTCGGTGCGCGCTTTTCGGTGCCCTTCGCGCTGGCGAGCATTCTCTATCATGGTCGTTCCGGGCTGGCGAGTTTCGACGACCAGGCAGTGGCCAATCCGAAGATCCAGGCGCTCGCAGCCATCGTCGATCTGAGCGAAGACGAGCAGCATACCGCGCGCTTTCCGAGCGAGCAGCCCTGCGATCTGGCGATCACGCTCGATGACGGCACCCGCCTGGAGGGCCATTGCATCGTGACGAAAGGCGAGCCCGCCAATCCGCACGGGCCCGAAGAACTGGAAGGAAAGTTCTTCGATCTGGGCGTCCCGGTATGGGGCCGGGAGACGGCGCAGGCGATCTTCGACGGATTGTCGAAGCTCGAGCAGATTCCGGACTTCGCCGCATTCACCGACCGATTTTCAATCTAGAGATTGCGAACACGACCATGCTCAAAAGCCACGGCCGCTACGACTATTCGCCGATCGTCAGTCGGCCCGATTACAGCTGGCCCGAGGGGAAGCGCCTCGCCGTGCATTTTTCGCTCAACGTGGAGCATTTCGAGTTCGGTCAAGGCATAGGCAACGACTATGGCGTGCCGCAGGCCCAGCCGAACACGCGCAGTTATGCCTGGCGCGACTTCGGCAACCGCGTGGGTGCCTGGCGGCTGATCGAGTTGGCCGATCGATACGACATTCCGTATGCGGTGCTCACGAATACCGAGCTCTACGACTATTGCCCCGAGTTGATGGCGGCATTCCGCAAGCGGGGCGACGAGATCGTCGGCCATGGCCGGACGAACTCGGAGCGCCAGATCGACATGAACGTCGAGCAAGAGCGCGCCTGCATTTTCGAAGCGACATCGACGATCGAGCGGCACGAGGGCCGCAAGCCTGCGGGATGGCTCGCCCCCTATATCTGCCAGACGCACGATTCGCCCGACCTGCTCAAGGAAGCGGGCTATCGATACATGATGGATTGGCCGCTCGACGACCAGCCCGTGTGGTTCAGGACCAAGCACGGTCCGATTCTGTCCATTCCCTATGCTCACGATCTCAACGATTCGCTCGAGTGCGTCACCCGCCGCACGCCGCCGCAGTCCTATTGCGAGAGCTTGATCGATCAGTTCGATGCTTTGCTCGAAGAGTCCGAGCGGCGTCCGCTGGTGATGCCGATCGTCTTGCACAGCTTTGTCCTGGGTCAAGCCTACCGTGCCCGGCAGTTCAGCCGTGTCGTGGAGCACATCCTGCGCCATCGTGACCGGATCTGGATGACGCGGCCAGGCGCGATCTGCTCCCATATCGAGTCGCTGCCAAAAGGGATCGTGCCCGGCAGTTGAGGCGGCACGGCCGGTCCTCATACCACGAGAAATGAGATGCCCATGATTCCCCGTCGTTTCGTTCGGTGCAACACGCTCCCCGCAATCGCATGCAGCCGTGTGCTGTCCGCGACAGCGATCGCTTTGTCGTTTGTCGCCGGCCCTGTCGCGGCCGCCGATGCATATCCTTCGAAGCCGATCCGCGTCATCGTCGGCTTCGCGCCCGGCGGTTCGGCAGACTTCACCGCCAGAACGGTCGGGCAGGCGCTCACCGAGATGTTCGGTCAGCAGGTCGTGGTGGATAACCGCGCCGGAGCCTCCGGCATGATCGGGTTGAATCTTGCAGCGAACGCGGCCCCCGATGGTTACACGCTGGCCGAGGCGACGATGACGACCCACGGCATCGGGCCCAACCTGTACAAGAAGATGCCCTACGATCCGGTGAAGAGCTTCGAGCCGATCGCGTTGATGGTGCGTGTGCCTCTCGCCATGTTTGCACACGCCTCGGTGGGAGGTACGACGCTCAAGGACGTCGTCGCCTTGATCAAGGCCAACCCTCAGAAGTATCGCTACGCGAGCGCGGGCAATGGCAGTCCGCCGCATCTGGTCGCGGAACTCTTCAAGTTGAAGGCGGGTGTGGATTTGCTGCACGTGCCTTACAAGGGCACCGGCGCGGCCGTGCCCGACGTGGTATCCGGACAAATCAACTTCATGATCGATGGTCCGCCGCCATTCCTCGGGCATGTGAAGGCAGGCCGGCTGCGAGCGTTGGCGACGGCGAACGCGAAGCGCCTGGATTCATTGCCGGAGGTGCCTACCTTTACCGAGCAGGGCTACAGCGGCATGGAGGCGGGGTTGTGGTACGGCATGCTCGCGCCCAAGGGGACGCCGCGCGCGGTCGTCGATCGGCTCAACGGCGCGATCAACCAGGCGCTCAAGCAACCGGACGTGCGCCAGCGCTTCACGGCGGCCTCGATCGAAGTCATCGGGGGATCGCCGCAGGAATTCGCCGACTACATCCAGGCCGAACTCAAGCGCTGGGGCGAGGTCGCACGCGCCGCCAACATCCGCATCGAGTGAGGCCGCGCCAAACGCAAGTCCGCACGACGTGAAGCCGCGCGGGGGTGGGCGGGTGGATGTTCGCAGCAAATGGCATGAGTCAGGACACTCGCTGCGCGAGCGGGCGCGTGCCTCGCTCTATTCCGGCTGGATCTTGGCCGCAGTTGCCACCTGTGCCCACTTTTCTTTCTCCGCCAGGACGAACTTCTTGAACTGCTCCGGAGGTTCGCCTCCGGCCGTACCGCCCAAGTCGGCGAATCGCGACTTGATCTCCGGGGTCGACAGGATTTTGCTCGCCGCGCGGTAGAGGCGGTCGATGACTGCGGGCGGGGTCTTCGCCGGTGCGAAGAGGCCGAACCAGCCGGTCACTTCGAAATCGGGATAGCCGGATTCACGCATCGTCGGCACGTTGGGCAATTCGGCGGCTCGCTGCCTGCTGGTCACCGCGAGCGGGCGCATCCTGCCGTCGCGGATGAAACCCATGGTGCTGGGCAGACTGCTGAAGATCATGTTGACTTGCCCTCCGAGCACATCGCGCAGCGCCGGTCCCGTGCCCTTGTACGGCACGTGCACGAGATCGAGATTGGCTTTGAGCTTGAACAATTCCCCTGACATGTGTACCGATTGGCCTCGCCCAGAGGAGGCGAAGGAAACCTTGCCTGGATTGGCTTTCGCGTGGGCGACCAACTCGGCGACGGTCTTCGCCGGCACGTTCGGATGGACCACCAGGACGTTGGGATTCGAGATCACCGACGTGATGGGGATCATGTCCTCGGGCTTGTAGCCGGGGTTCTTGTAGAGGGCGTAGTTGATCGCGTTGGGGCCGATGTTGCCCATCATGATCGTGTAGCCGTCGGCATTGGAGGACAGCAAGGTTCTCACGCCGATGATGCCGGCGCCGCCTGCGCGGTTGTCGACGACGATGGGCTGGCCCAGTTCGATGGCCATCTTCTCGCCCAGGGCGCGCGCGGCGATGTCGGTGGTGCCGCCCGGCGCAGCGGGCACGATGATGCGGACCGGCTTGGAAGGAAAGGCTTCGGCTGCGTGCGCGTGCATCGCGTTGGCTGCGACGAGGGCAACGAAGAACGGGGCAATGGCAAAACGGGGTTCCATCATGATCTCCTCCTGTTCGGGTGTGCGGACTTCCTGAATGGCCGCAGCGCGACGCGCCGGGCACGCAGCGCAAGAGCTATGCGCTGACCATCCGTGCGCTGCCACCGTTCGGCCGCAGCGTGGAGCGGTTTATCGTGGGTACGATCGCGTCGTGGCGCAGCGCGAAGGTCAGCAGGGCTTGGTTCCGGCGACAGTGACTCGGTGCCCGTAGCGCTTCTGCGGATAGTAGTCCCACATGGCCAGATGCATCGTGCAGCGATTGTCCCAGAAGGCGATCGAGTTGGGCTGCCACTTGAATCTGCACTTGAACTCGTCCTGCTCCGAATGTCGGTACAGCATGTCGAGCAGCGCGTCGCTTTCCAGGCGCGACATGCCCGCGATGTGGGAGGTGAAGTTGCGGTTGACGAAGAGCGCCTTGCGTCCGGTCACCGGATGGGTGCGCACCACGGGGTGTTCGGCGCGGGGCGCGGGGGTCGTCAAGGTCTTGCCCTGACGGATTCGGTAGACCTGGTCGCCATCGTGCACGGCCGTGAGTCCGTCGATGAGGCGGCGCACCGGATCGGATAGCGTTTCGTAGGCGCGGTACATGTTGATGAACAGGGTATCGCCACCGCCGTTATCCGGGATCTTGTGCAAATAGAGAATGGAGCCCATGGGCGGGACAGGATTGCAGGTGACGTCGGAGTGCCAGACTTCGCCTGCGACGTACTTCGAATGTTCGTCCGCCTTGATCTCGATGATCTCCGGATGCCCGGCCATCTGCGTGGTGGGATGGATGTCCAGTTCCCCGAAGCGGCGGCCGAAAGCCTTGTGCTGCTCGATCGTCAGGTGCTGGTCGCGGAAGAAAATTACCAGATGACGCATGAGCGCTGCGTGGATCTCGTCGAACTGCTGCCCGGTGAGCGGTTGGCCGAGATCGACGCCGAAGATCTCGGCGCCTATCGTCGGGGTGAGGGGCTTGACCTCGATCGTTCGGCATTCCATGCGGTCGTCCGGCATCGCCTACGTCTCCTCGATCTGCGGGCCTCGACATTCGCGCCATCCGATGGCGATGCGAGGCTGCGCTGGGTTGTGTGGCCTGCCTCGGGCCAGCGACGACACGATTGTAGCCAGAAACAAGGCGGTCAAGCTCAAGGTGCCCGGCCAGGTTCGCTGTTTGTCGGCCGCTCGACCTCCTGCCGATGGGGCCGCAGTTCGGCGCTGAATCCAACGGCGGAACAGCGACCGCCTTGTCTGAAGGCCTATAGTAGAATCGACGGCGGTGCCGACGCGGGCCCGAGGGCGGATCAGCGGATCAGCTCTCGCGTCGTCGACTCAGGTGCACCGAGCCATCCAACAGAGTGTCCTCCATCATGGGTATGACCGCAGTCGAGAAAGTCCTCGCGCGCACCTCGGGGCGTGCTTCGGTGCGTCCGGGCGAGGTCGTTCATCCTGTGCCCGATTTCATCATGATTCACGACGGTCTCGTGCGCGCCGCTAAGCGCGAACTCGATGCGCTCGGCATCGATCGACTGGCCTCGCCCGAGAAGGTGATCATGGTGACGGACCACGAAGTGCTCTACGGCAGCGCGCGAGCCGCCGAGTTCGGCGCCATCAACCGCAATGCCGCGAAATCCTGGGGCGTCGGTCGCTTCTTCGACGTGGGTCGCGGGGGGCACGGTCATCTGTTCCCGATGGAGTCGGGGATGCTGCTGCCCGGCATGTTCTATTTCGACAACGATCGGCACTCGACCAATGCGGGGGCGATCGGCGCGTTCGGTTTTCGCATGGGCGCGGAAATCAGCCGCGTGCTCGCGACCGGGACCAACTGGGTGAGCGTGCCCAAGAGCGTTCGGATCAGCCTGCGCGGCAAGCTCAAGCCGCACGTCTATGCGCGCGATATCGGGTTCTATCTTGCCCGTCTCATCAAGGCGGGTGAGCTCGATCTCGATCTCGACTACCGGGTGGTCGAATTCGCGGGGGATATCGATCAGTTCGGCCTGAGCGAGCGCACGGCGCTGTGCAATTCTCCGACCGAACTCGGGGCTTACGGGGTGTTCTTTGCGCCCTCGCAAGCCTTGCTCGCCTTTGCCGCCGAGCGCGCCCAGCAATCGTTCACACCGATCTATGCCGATCCGGACGCGCAGTACGAGCGGGAAGTCGCCGTGGACATCGAGGACCTCGAGCCCCAAGTCGTCCGGCCGGGCGGCATCCAGACTTCGGTCGACGTGAGCGAGGCCGTGGGGCCGCAAATCGGGCACGCATTCCTGGGTGCCTGCGGCTCGGGCATGTACGAAGATTTCGTGACTGCGGCCGCCTTTCTCAAGGGACGGCGCGTGCCCGATCACGTTCGTCTCTTCATCGCGCCAGGCACCGAGTCGAGCACGCGGCGCATGTCCGCCGAAGGATTGCTCGATGTCTTCATGCAGGCGGGGGCAATCCTGCTTCCTGCCGGATGCGGCCCATGCAACGACGCCGTGGTCGGTCCGTTGCACGACGGTGAAGTTTCGATTTCGACTGCGTCGAACTCCAACGCCGGACGTTTCGGATCGAAGAAGGCGCAACTCTACCTCGGCAGTCCGGCCACGGTTGCCGCATCCGCAGTGGCGGGCGCTATCGTCGATCCGCGCACGGCCGTTCGGGAGAGCGCATGAATCTTTTCGTGATCGAGCGGGGCGGCGCCGGCGGTTCCTGCTACCGGCCGGGCAGGGCATGTCATGAGTGATTTTTCCTGGATTCTTCAAGGCCGCTGCTATCGTCTCGGCCACAATGTGCCGCACGCCGGCGGGGTGATTCCCGATAGTCTCATCACCAGCCGCGAGATCGATCCGCAAAAGCTCGTGCCTCGGCTGTTCGAGGAAACAGACCCCGGCTTTCACGAGCGCGCTCGACCCGGCGACATCATCGTCGCGGGGCGCAAGTTCGGGATGGGGCCGAAGATGAACGGCTATATCGCGATGCAGGCGCTCGGGCTCGGGCTCGTGTGCGAATCGATGCCGTATCTCGCCTATCGCGCGGCTATCGGCTGCGGATTGCGGGTACTGACCGATTGTGAGGGCGTGACGGAGGCCTGCGAAACGGGCGATCTGCTCGAGGTCGACTTCGCCAGCGGGCGCTTCGTCAATCGCACTCGGGGCGTCGAACTGCGCTTCCCGCTGCTGCCGCCCGCTCTGCAGGAAATCGTTTCGGTCGGCGGCAATGTCGGTTGGCTCGAGACGTGGTGGCGGTCCCAGTCGAGTGCCGGGCGGTCGCCTTCCTAGGGCTCGAGTTCGGCAGGATCACTCTGCGCGTATCTGGGCGGCCACCACGAGTTTCCCCCACTTGCTCGCTTCGGTCGTAAGGTAGCGGGCAAATTCTGCGGGTGTGTCCCCGATCGGTTCGAGACCGGCGGCGTTCATGCGCTCGGCGATCGCACTTTCCTTCAGCACCGCGGCCACTTCGCGTTGCAGGCGCTCGATGACGGCGCGCGACGTGCGAGCGGGGACGACGATGCCATTCCAGTTGGTAGCCTCGTAGCCCGGAACGCCCGATTCGGCGATCGTCGGCAACTCGGGAAACAGTGGCGAGCGTTTTCCCGTGCCGACCGCGAGGCCGCGCAAGCGGCCCGCGCGAACGTGCGGTTGCGCCGTCGTCAGATTGGCCATCATGAACGAAAGGCGTCCAGCCACGAGGTCGGCCACAGCAGGCGCGCCGCCCTTGTAGGGCACGTGCGTGGCCTCGACGCCGGCCATGTGAGTGAACAGTGCCGCAGCGAGATGCGTGGCCCCGCCCACGCCACTGGAGCCGTAAGTCAGTTTGCCGGGATGCGCCTTCAGTAATGCGATCAGTTCCTTCGTCGAAGTCGCCGCGACGGTGGGGTGCGCGGCGAGCATGTTGCTCGAGCGGGCGACGTTGGTGACTGCCGCGAAGTCCCGCTGCAGAGCGTAGGGCACCTTTGCGTGCAGGGAAGGGTTCACCACCAAGGGGGGCGTGGCCATCAGCAGCGTATGGCCGTCGGCACTCGCGCGCGCGGCGATCTCGGTGCCGATGATCGTCCCAGCGCCGGTGCGATTGTCCACCACGAACTGCTGGCCGAGACGCTCGCTCAGTCGGACGCCCAGCAGTCGGGCGACCAGATCCGTGGAGCCGCCGGCGGAGTAGGGCACGATGAGGCGGACAGGCCGCTCGGGCCAGTCGGCTGCCGCGGGCGAAAGGTTCAGCAAGGCAAGTGGAAGTGCGAAGACGAGCTTGAGCATGGATCCGCCAAGTATGAGTCAGTCGTTTGGGAGAGCGAGAGCTATCGTTTAGCAAGATGCAAGCCATGTGGACCATCACGCGATGCCGCCCGATCCGCGTGTGCCGCTTCGCAAATGCACTGTGCGCTCGGTGTATAGCAAGGGCGCTGACTGCCTTCGGAACGCAGAGCGAATTTCCGAGTTGGAATGCCGAGCGAGGCGGCGGCCGGCTGCGCTACGCTCCGGCGCGAGCGCGTGCTGATATCCTCGCTCCCTATCGATTCGAACTTTTTGTCGGCGGCCTCTAGCCTCGCAGATCCGTGCACTTTGCATGCAGGCACTTCGTCGTCGATGGGTTGAGAATGCTGCAGCGCCGGAACGAGACATGAACGTTGCCAAGACCACGACCCTGATGCCGTACAGCGATGGGAAGGCTGCCGATGAGATCCTTGCCCAAGTGCGCCACTGGTTGGAGCGTGCGGTCATCGGGCTCAACCTGTGCCCGTTCGCCAAGGCGGTCCACAGCAAGAAGCAGATACGTTACGCGCTCACCTCAGCTCGGACTGCGGATGAGTTGTTGGCGGAACTGGCGCATGAGCTGACGTTGCTGGACGGTATCGATCCGAGCGAAGTCGACACCGTGCTGCTCATACACCCGCAGGTGCTGACCGAATTCCTCGACTATCACTTCTTCCTCGGCGAGGCCAACGCCGCCTTGCGCAACCTCGGGTTCTCGGGCGTATTCCAGATCGCCAGCTTTCATCCAGGATACGAGTTCGCCGGTAGCAGTCCCGACGACATAGAAAACTATACCAACCGCTCTCCCTATCCGATGTTGCATCTGCTGCGCGAGGCGAGCCTCGACCGTGCGACAGCCGCTTATCCGGACGCTGCCGCCATATTCGAGCGGAACATCGAGACCCTGCGCAGCCTCGGTCATGCGGGCTGGCAGCAGCTGTGGACTGAAGGGCAGGTCAAGAAGTAGGGCAGCGGGTTCTTGCACGATCGTCCGCAGCCCTTGCGCCCGGCCGACGGGGAGTCCCGCCAGAAGCAATGTGTGATCCAAGGCTCGGCATCTTGCGGGTCCGTCGATGGATGGAGCACTCGCCGCGTCGATGATGCGCTCACGGCCAGCGGCGTCACGTAAGCCAAGTCACGAGTGCGCTAACGGGCGGCGACCGGAATGCATTCGATTGCCTGGGGAGGTCTGATATCTTGTCGTGATCAGGCGAAGGCACCAGCCATTGCAGCAAGTTGTCCGTGTCCAATCTTCATCGGTGAGGGGCATAGGGCCAACGAAGCGCGGACAAGCATTCAGGAGGGGTTCACGATGCATTCATTGTTTCCATCGGTACCTGTGGAACCGACCGCCGAGAAATTCGCTCTGCAGCCCGTGTCCACGGAGCAGGCGTGGTATGGACCGGCGCTGGCACAGCGCCCCGCAGTCTGGACTCACGTGTTGTCCGAGGCGGACTGCGCAGAACTGCGCGACGCCATCGCCGCCGTGGAAAGCAGAGGGCTCGACGTGGTCGAGATCCGTGCCGAGGATTTCCGATTGCCTCGTCTGGGGGGTGTGCTGCAGGCGATGCGCAAGGATCTGCTGCAAGGGCGCGGTTTCAGCTTGGTGCGTGGATTTCCCTCGGAGGGCTTGACCGCATTGCAGCGCGCCATCGGCTTTTTTGGCATCGGTGCGCACTTGGGGAAGGCCGTGTCGCAGAACGCCAAGGGCCACGCGCTGGGCCACGTCGCCGATCTCGGATTCGATTACAGTCAGCCCACGTCCCGAGGCTATCAGACCAATGTCCGGCTGCCGTATCACACCGACGCGGCCGACGTCGTTGGGCTGTTGTGCGTGTGCACCGCCAAATCCGGGGGCATGAGCAGTCTGGTCAGTTCGGTCACGCTCTACAACGAGATGCTGAAACGGCGCCCGGATCTGGTGCGGGTGTTGATGGGGCCGACTTACCGCGATCGCAGGGGAGAAATCCCGCCCGGCAAGGGCCCGTGGTACGTGCTGCCGGTCTTCAATCCGCATCACGGCCTGATGATCACTTCCTATGTGCGCAGCGCTATCCGCAAGGCGCAGCGGTTTCCGGAAGTGCCGCGGATATCGCCGGCACTGAACGAGGCGATGGATCTGCTGGATGCGCTGGCGGAGAGCCCGGAACTTCACCTGGACATGAATCTGGAGCCGGGCGACCTGCAGTTCGCCAGCAACCATTTCATTCTGCATTCGCGCACGACCTACGAAGATCATCCGGAGCCCGAGCGCCGTCGTCATCTGTTGCGTCTGTGGCTATCCTGCGAAGGCGGGCCTGCGCTACCGCGAGTATTCGACAACTACACGGGGCTGGACGGGAGCGGGCGTCCGATGGGGTTGCTGCTCGACGGTGTGCGGCTGAACGCGCCGCTGGAGCTGGAAGACGGCGGGCCGGGCGCCTCGGACTTGCGGGTGGCCGCTGTGGCGAGCCCTGCGCACTCGCCTTCCTAGCCGGTTCCCAGACCGTATTCCCGCGGGTTCGCTTCGGAACTCGGTGTGCTTGTGGTTGGGTAGCAGGGCGCTCGGCAGTGGCCCCGGGCGCCTGCGGCAGCGTCGGGTTCTTCACGGACAACCCGTCGCGGCCTTCGTCCGATGCGGCGACGGGATCGCCCCCGCTATTCGGTCTTGATGCCCGCCGTTTCGACCACCCGTTTCCAGCGTTCCACTTCGGTCGCGATCATCTTGCGGAACTGTGCCGGGGTGTTGGGGGCAGGTTCGAGTCCTGCTCCGATCAACCGTTCGCGCATGTCGGGCGAGGCGATGGCGCGATGCAGTTCCTTGTGCAGCCGCTGGAGCACGGGCTCTGGGGTTCCCCCTGTGCTGACCACGCTGTACCAATTGGTGACGACGACGTCCGAGAGGCCGATCTCGGTGAACGTCGGGGTGTCCGGTAGCAGCGATACGCGTTTCGCACCGGCGGAACCCAGCACCTTGAGCCGTCCGGCGTTCACGAGCGGCAGGGCGGGCGCGAGTGATGTCATGGTCGCCTGGATCTGACCGGAAGCAACGTCGGCAATCGCAGGGCCCACACTCTTGTAGGGCACGTGCACCATATTGATGCTTGCACGCAAGCGAAAGAGTTCACCCGACAGATGGGTGCCGCTTCCGGTTCCGGCGGAGCCCATGCTGAGTTTGCCAGGCTGTGCTTTGGCTGCGGCGATGAATTCCTTCAGGCCGCTGGCGTAGGGCAGGCTGGGATTCACCACGAGCAGATAGGGTGTTTCCGCGACGACCGAGATCGGATCGAAGTCCTTCAGCGGATCGTATTTCGCTTTCTTGTAGACCGCCGGATTGATCGTGAAGCCCGAGTCTGCAAGCAGGAGCGTGTATCCGTCACGCGCGGCACGGGCCGCGATTTCGGTGCCCACGAGCGAAGCTGCCCCGGCCCGGTTGTCGACGACGACCGTTTGGCCCATCTGCTCGGTGAGCTTGTTTCCGACAAGTCGACCGACGAAGTCGGAGCCGCCGCCCGCGCCGAACGGCACGATGAGTCGGATGGGGCGTGTCGGATAGGATTGTGCGGCGGTCGAAGCGGCGACGAACAACCAGGCCGCCGAGGCGGCGGTGAAGATGCGCAATGCTGCGGCACGGCCGCTTTTCCGATTTGTCATGGGTTCTCCCTGATGAACGCAGTGAATCTGCCTGCGTGCGGCGCAGGATTGCTGCATTGCAGTGCAAGAAGCGGGCCATCGGGGCTGGATGGATGATTTCGCCAGCGTGAAACTACGGGCGAAGGCGATATGGCTGGCAGCGTTCAATACCCACACGGGCGAGCGCTTTGAAAGCGGCGGAGCGAGGCGCCCGCGGTGCTCTGGCCGGGAAAACCGGCGCCAGAACTTATCAGTCGGCCAGCATCAGGCGTCCAGATCGATGAGCATGAGTCCGGATGCAGGGTCGTACTTCTTGCGCAAATGGCGCGGCGCTTCTTCGAGCATCACCTCCAGCGTCGGACGCACCCGCGCCGCCGTCAAATGCCCACCGCGGGCCGTGCCATCCCGCGTGCCGAGGACGACGTGAGCGTGGACTTTAGGCTGCGATCCATCCAACGCGATATCGCCCAGGAGCGCGAGGACCTCGACCTGTTCTTGCACGTGGATCGGTACGTAGGCCTTCGTCTCCCAGTCGAAATAGGCGAGCGTCGCCTCGCTGAAGGCGCCGATGGCCGTGAAGCGCGATGCCGTCAAGGCCTCGTTCTCGGCGAACTGTGTCAGGAGTTCGATTGGGTTGTCTCCGGTCTCGAAGATCAGCGCATAAGTTCGTTCGATGGATTGGTTCAATCGTTTCGCGCGCAAGGTTGGGGCCTCCTTAGGGCTGACGAGGAGTCTTCAGCGCAAAGGCCATGCGCCGCGTATATCGCCTGCGATCGGGGTGGCGATGTCCTGCTCGATTCAGTTCACGCACGTCCTGTTCCTCGGCTAGGGGAGCGCGGATGCGGCGACCGAAGAAACCCGCGGAAGCGGGTAAGGAGGCGGTCGATTAGAGGAGGTGAGGAGGGCAGCCCGAGGTCCTCTCCGTCAGCGGCTCAGGCGTGCGTTGGCGAGTTCACATCGCCGTTCAGACGCAGCTAGGGAAGGCTTCTAGCCGCAATGCTCGTCAGTCGAGAAAGCTGAGAGGAGCTAAACTATTCGCGCAGAGCGAGAGAGCACGGCTACGGCCCGGGTTGCATATCTCATGCCCGTGAAATACCCTTCCGAAGTAATCGGAAAGATGTGCGCGGCTTTGCTGCGTGCTAGTTCACGGGGTCGTTCCAACCGCCCTGCGTCATAGCGTTCCTGCCTAGCATTCGCTCAGACGACTCACGGGTCGTGTGCCGATGGGGTGTGTGACCGCAGGCGCTGCATGGCGCGCGGGAAGCCCTCTAGGGTCGAGAAGACAAACGATCGTGCTTCGCTGGCTACTTAAACATGTGCGCACGCAGCCGCCCGACAGGCCGGCGAGCGGAGCCGCGCATGGTGCCCGCCGAGAGCCCGATGCACCGGATTTCAAGCTCGAGCAACTCGAGCCCCGTGTGCTGTTGTCGGCCGACAACCCTCTTCTTGCAGAGCTGTCTCGCCTGGCTGTCGATGCGGAAAACGCGGATACCAGGCGGTATGCCGAAGCCCATATACAGCAGTTGGACGTTGCCACCGGTGCGGAATTGAACGATGCAGCCCAGCCCGATCGCGGCGGCGCAGCATCCGATTCCGTCAGTGTCTCGTGGGGCGATGGTTGGCGAACCGGGGAGTCCCATGCTGCGGTCGAAACTGCACCCGACCTCGTCGACGACGAACTGCAGGTCGCGCTCGCGCCGGAGATCGGCCAGGGCACGGAGGGGCTGGTTGTTTCAGCCCAGATGGCCGCATCGGCAACTTCTTTCAAATCTACCTTCGATGAACTGAAGACGGACCCAAGTCTTATTGAGTCCATCGAGTCAGCAATCCCTGCCAGTGCCATTTCGGCCTTCGAATTGCCGCGGGGTCCTCCGGCGGACGACGCGCCGGGGGCCACGGACGAAACGGCCGATGTACGATATTTCAATGGTTTAACTCATTACGATTCGCCCCAGGGAGACGAAGGGGGGCGGCTTCATCTTTTGTATCGGTCCGATGCGAGATTCCTTGAGGCCGATCGCTCTCGCGCAATCGAATTTTCTTCCTACGATGCCCTGGATACAGGTGTCGTCGAAGCCCTCCTCAGCGAAGCCGTGGCACTCTGGCGCAGTGCCGGTGTCGACGACGCGTTAACGGCCCGGCTCGCAAACCTCTCGATCGATATCGCTGACCTCCCTGGCGGCCAACTCGCCTTTGTCGAGGGTGCGCGCATCACTCTGGACGTGAATGCGGCCGGGCGCGGTTGGTTCATCGACCTGACACCTTCGGACCATGGCGAGTTCGGGCTGGTGCGCGATCAATGGCGCCTTGCAGCAGAGTTCGGGTCTCCCGCCCAGCCCCACGTAGACCTGCTGACCGTGCTCGTGCACGAGGTGGGTCACGTTCTCGGCTTCGAGCATGATTCCGGCATTGCGGTCATGGATGCGCTGCTCTCTCATGGCGAGCGGATATTGCCCGGAGGCGTTGCTCCGGAACTTCTCGATCCGGCTCGGCCGAGCGTGTCTGCTGCGGCGACGATACCGCCCGTGCTGGACCTTTCCGATACGTTGAACGATGCGGCGGCCATCGTCATCCGGCTGAATGCCGATGGGACACTGGACGTCTCGGGTACGTTGTCGGGCGACAACGCATCTGGTCTCGCGGGCATCACCCAGATCGTCGGGAACCCGCTTGCCAGCATCGAACTCGTGGGGCCGGACCTTGCCGCAGTTTGGACGCTCAGCGGCGCGACCGGCGGTACGCTGACGGCTAACGGGCTCGACAGCATTGCATTCTCTTTCGTCGATACGCTCGCGGGCGGCGCGCTTTCGGATGAGTTTTACTTAACCGCCGCCTACACCCTCGCCGTCGCCATCCAGGGCAATGGCGGTGACGACCGACTGACGATTTCCAGCGGCAGTACCGCCGCCGTGGATTTCCACGGCGGCGCCGGCAACGCAGACACCGTGCTCAATCGCAAAGGCACATCGGGTGCCGTGACAACCAGCGCAGTCGAAACTTTCATCGATCGTCCGCTGTTGTTCATTCCCGGATTTGCCGGCACCACCTTCAATAGTTCACACCCGACCGATCCTGGGCTGGAAGGGGATTCGGCGCTGGAGGAGTGGCTGCTCAATCGCGGCGTCCACCCTGATCGCCTGGTCCTGGAGGCGCTTGCCGAGGCGTACTCCGACATCGTCGAGACCTTCGATAACATCGGCTACGTCGACGTTCGCGACGGCGGTTTGGGAACGCTGTTTCCCGCCTTGTGGGATTGGCGGGTGCCGGTTGCCGCAACTGATGGGGTAGACGACGGCCTGCTGAGCAATGTCGATGCGGCATCGTTGCTGGACGCCACCTTCGACACGAGCCTGGATTATCTGGCCTACTGGATGGACCGAGCCGTCACCGATTGGGTGGCGCTCACCGGGACAGCGCCGGACTCTGTCGACATGGTGACCCACAGCACGGGCGGCTTGGTGGCACGCAGCTACATTCAGAGTGCGGCTTACACCGAAAGCGATGTGGACAGTTTGCTGCCGGTGCACATGCTGATCCAGACCGGCGTGCCCAACCAGGGCACCGGATCGCCGTTCGTGATGTTGAACAACGATTTCAGCGTCAAGTCGTCGACGAGAGGCTTGGCGATGGTCCTGGGCGACGCCTGGGCGTTGATGCAAGGCGGAGCGACGATTCGCAATCCCGACGGCACGCCGCTGACCGCGGCGACCGAAGCCGAGTTCGTGCAGAAGTACGTGCAGACATTCAGTGATCTGCTGGCGATCTATCCTTTGCTGGACGATCTCGACGATGGTGTCTTCGAGTTGCGCCCGCTACTGCCGTCGGATGTCGTCTACAACCATCTGCTGGCCGATTTGAATGCCCATGCGCTCGATGCCTTCGTGGCTCGGGGCGTTCTCGAGGTCGTAGCAGACAACTTGCCTGCCGATCTTGTCGCGGCCGATCTCGATTCGAATGGTGTCGTCGAGTTCAGCGAATTGCTGGCGCACTACGAGCAAGGCACCCCCGATGGTCTGCTGAGTGTCGTGGCCGATGCACTTCCGAATGCGCTCGCAATCGCGGATGTCGGTGACGACCTTGGCGGTTCCGCCGACGGCATCGTGAGCTACGCGGAACTGCTTAGATACTACGATCGCCAGACCTACATCGTTTACAGCAGTAGCGTCGACACCCCGGATCTGCTTACCCGGCATATGGGCCTCGAGCTTTCGGCCGGGCTGCAGAACGAGATCCTGAACCTCAGCGAGACCCTCCTGGGCCACTTCCCGAGCAGCGCCGAGGTCTGGTACCAACTCACCGATCACCCGAGTGGCGGTGATGGCACCGTTTCCACGATTTCAGCGCGCGACGGTTTCAGCGCCGGACGCCTCATCGACGTGGATGCCCTCGTCGTCGGCGAGGTCGATCACGGCGACATCGTCTACAACGAGACCTCGCAGCGCAAGATCGTCGAGTTGCTCGGGGTGACGGACGCCGCGGTGGCGCAGATTTCCACCGGGCTGTTGTTGAGCAAGGCACAAACCGCAAAGCGTCTGATCGATCTCGGCCTGCTCGACCCGGTCGAATTGGCGCGCGACGCCTACGATGGTGCGATGCACAAAATCGCCGGGTTGAAGGCGCTTGTCGACACCGACAGTACGCTGAACACGCGTATCCCCATCGTCGACAAAAGTCTTGCTCAGCTCATGAACGAGGCTGCAACAGGCATTGGCCTCGATACCTTCTTCGCCAAGTTCCCCGCATCGGTGGGCGCGGGTGTGTCGGCCATCGATTTCGCCTCTCTGGAGACGGCGATCGAGGGGGCGTTGGGTTTGTCTTCCTCCGAGTTCTCGATCGTCGATGATCTCAATGCGACCGGCAAGCTGAGCCTGGTCTTCGACCTCACACGCTCCAATACGTATACCCGCAACGTGAGCTTTGGCGAGGCGGGCAGCCCTCTAGACGGCTCGGTGGATCTGAGCGTGTCGCTGAACATGGCTCTCGACTTCAGCATCGTGCTGGATCTGGGGACTGCACTGACACCGAGCGGGGAAGGGGATGGCACGGCGGGCCTGGAGCTTATTCTGCGGACATTCGATTTCGGCGCGACCTTGAGTTCGTCCGATATCGACATCGCGCTTGGGTACGAGGGCCTAGGCGGCGTCACTGTCCAGAATGGCACGGCAAATATCGGCGCAAACGTCCGCGTGGCGTTCCAGGATGTCGACGGGACCCCCGATTCATTGCGGCTGGTGCAGTTATTCGTGCCGTCCACGTACCGCAGTCTGGTCGATTTCGACATCTCCGCGTCCGCGCTGGATTTCAACCTGCCGGTGACCGCGGCGATCAACACCAGTGCGCTGCAGCTGAGTGGCTCGGGAACGTTGTCCATCGACGCTGCCAGCGTATTCGCGGCTCAGGCGCCCACGGTGCTGTTCCAACTTAACGGTGCGACGCTCGCTATCGCAGATTTCGTCGATCTGAGCGGCAATCTGGAGATCACTACGGATGCCGGCGGTCGGCTGCTGATCGCGGGGTCGGTCACCAATGGATCTAGCGGCACGCTCGTCCGCGCGGGTCCGGTAACCATCAGCGGCTCCGGCGAGTTTGCGCTCAGCCGTCAGACCGTCGATGTCGACACCGACGGGAACGGCGCCCCGGATTTGCTCGCAGCAACCCTCGATACGGTTGCCTTGTCGCTTACTAGCGGCACCGTAGCGGTGGATCAAGTTGCAAGCCTGTCTGTTTCGGGCCAACTGGCGCTGGTCAGGGTCACGCCTGCCGGGCAGACAACAGCCCGTTACACCGCACTCAAGATGGGTAGTGTCACGGTTACCGCATCGACAGCCGACGCGGCGGACTTCGGCTTGTCGGGTACGCTGAGCCTCACGAGCCTCGACTACAACGCGGCTGCTCTCGGGCATGAGCGCATCGATTGGACCACCGCCTTCGATCTCGATGCAGATTCCGCGCCTGAGGTACTCGATCCCGGTGCCGACCTGCCCACGCCTGCGATCCTTGCGATCGATTTGCCGGCCACGCTCCAATACAGAGTGGCCGGTACCGTCAGTGGCGACACCAACAATGGCAACCGGCTGTTGACCGCAGGCCCGGTGAGCCTCAGCGGCACGGCCGATTTCGCGTCGACTCGTCATACGGTAGACGTCGATACCGATGGTGACGGAACAGCGGATCTCATCGGCGCCACCCTGGAAATGTTCGGCCTCTCGATGACGAACGCGAACGTCGTGGTCGATCAGCTTGCCACCTTGACGCTGACGGGGCAGCTCGGGTTGGTACGGGTGATGGCGTCTGGCCAGACCAACAGTCGCTACAGCGCGCTTCGGATGGGTAACGTCACGGTGAGCGCTTCGACCGCCAATGCGGGCGATTTCGGCCTGTCGGGTACCGTCAGCATCTCCCGGCTTGATCAAAACAGCGCGGCCGCCGGTTTCGAGCGGTTGGACTGGGCAACGGCTTTCAACCTGGATGCCGACCCTGCACCGGAGTTACTCGACCCGGGGGCCGGCCTGCCTACGCCAGTCGACCTGAGCGTCGATTTCGGATCGGGATTGCATTACCGGGTCAGCGGTTCGGTGACCGGCGATGCGGGCAACAACGACATCCTGCTGACGGCCGGCCCGATCACGGTGGCGGGCACGGCGGAGTTCGCGTTGAGCCGGCAGACGGTGGACGTGGATACGGATGGCAACGGTACGGCCGATCTGCTGGGGGCGCGGCTCGACACGATCGCGTTGGCGATTCCGGGCGGGCAGCCGGTCGAGGTGGTGGTGGCCGGGGTTGCGGACCTGACGGTCTCGGGCGAACTGGGGATCGCGCGAGTGACGGCCGCGGGCGAGACGACCGCACGTTACACGGCGCTGACGATGGGCAACGTCAGCGTGACGACCAATGCAGTGACGGGCGACTTCGGCCTGACGGGCACGGTGACGATCGCCACGCTGGATTACAACAGTGCCGCGCCGACCTTCACGCGTTTGGACTGGACCAAGGCGTTCGACCTCGACGCCGACGGCACGCCGGACGTGCTCGACCCGGGCGCCGCCTTGCCGACGCCAGCCAACCTGAGCATCGACTTCACCCAGAGCTTGGCCTTGCGTGTGAGCGGCTCGGTGACGGGCGATGCGGGCAACAACGACATCCTGCTGACGGCCGGCCCGATCACGGTGGCGGGCACGGCGGAGTTCGCGTTGAGCCGGCAGACGGTCGATGTGGA
>JALHQN010000007.1:275383-280692 GCA_022841915.1 Burkholderiales bacterium
CGTGTGAGCGGCTCGGTGACGGGCGATGCGGGCAACAACGACATCCTGCTGACGGCCGGCCCGATCACGGTGGCGGGCACGGCGGAGTTCGCGTTGAGCCGGCAGACGGTCGATGTGGATACCGACGGCAACGGTACGGCCGATCTGCTGGGGGCGCGGCTCGACACGATCGCGTTGGCGATTCCTGGCGGGCAGCCGGTCGGGGTGGTGGTGGCCGGGGTTGCGGACCTGACGGTCTCGGGCCAACTGGGTATTGCGCGAGTGACGGCCGCGGGCGAGACGACCGCCCGTTACACGGCGCTGACGATGGGCAACGTCAGCGTGACGACCAATGCGGTGACGGGCGACTTCGGCCTGACGGGCACGGTGACGATCGCGACACTGGACTACAGCAGTGCGGCGGCGACCTTCGCCCGCCTGGACTGGACCAAGGCGTTCGACCTCGACGCCGACGGCACGCCGGAGGTGCTCGATCCGGGCGCCGCCTTGCCGACGCCAGCCAACCTGAGCATCGACTTCACCCAGAGCTTGGCCTTGCGTGTGAGCGGCTCGGTGACGGGCGATGCGGGCAACAACGACATCCTGCTGACGGCCGGTCCGATCACGGTGGCGGGCACGGCGGAGTTCGCGTTGAGCCGGCAGACGGTGGACGTGGATACGGATGGCAACGGTACGGCCGATCTGCTGGGGGCGCGGCTCGACACGATCGCGTTGGCGATTCCGGGCGGGCAGCCGGTCGAGGTGGTGGTGGCCGGGGTTGCGGACCTGACGGTCTCGGGCGAACTGGGGATCGCGCGAGTGACGGCCGCGGGCGAGACGACCGCACGTTACACGGCGCTGACGATGGGCAACGTCAGCGTGACGACCAATGCAGTGACGGGCGACTTCGGCCTGACGGGCACGGTGACGATCGCCACGCTGGATTACAACAGTGCCGCGCCGACCTTCACGCGTTTGGACTGGACCAAGGCGTTCGACCTCGACGCCGACGGCACGCCGGACGTGCTCGACCCGGGCGCCGCCTTGCCGACGCCAGCCAACCTGAGCATCGACTTCACCCAGAGCTTGGCCTTGCGTGTGAGCGGCTCGGTGACGGGCGATGCGGGCAACAACGACATCCTGCTGACGGCCGGCCCGATCACGGTGGCGGGCACGGCGGAGTTCGCGTTGAGCCGGCAGACGGTCGATGTGGACACCGACGGCAACGGTACGGCCGATCTGCTGGGGGCGCGGCTCGACACGATCGCGTTGGCGATTCCTGGCGGGCAGCCGGTCGAGGTGGTGGTGGCCGGGGTTGCGGACCTGACGGTCTCGGGCCAACTGGGTATTGCGCGAGTGACGGCCGCGGGCGAGACGACCGCGCGTTATACGGCGCTGACGATGGGCAACGTCAGTGTGACGACCAATGCGGTGACGGGCGATTTCGGCCTGACGGGCACGGTGACGATCGCCACGCTGGATTACAACAGTGCCGCGCCGACCTTCACGCGTTTGGACTGGACCAAGGCGTTCGACCTCGACGCCGACGGCACGCCGGAGGTGCTCGATCCGGGCGCCGCGTTGCCGACGTCAGCCAACCTGAGCATCGACTTCACCCAGAGCTTGGCCTTGCGTGTGAGCGGCTCGGTGACGGGCGATGCGGGCAACAACGACATCCTGCTGACGGCCGGTCCGATCACGGTGGCGGGCACGGCGGAGTTCGCGTTGAGCCGGCAGACGGTCGATGTGGACACCGACGGCAACGGTACGGCCGATCTGCTGGGGGCAACGTTGGATGCTGTCGCCTTGGTTGTGACGAACGCGGATCTGGCGGTGGATCAGTTGGCCACGCTGAAGCTGTCGGGCCGGCTTGCGCTGGCGAGCGTAACTGCTGCGGGTGAAACCGACGCACGTTACAGCGCGCTCAAGATGGGGGCCGTGACGATCAGCGCGTCGAGTGTGGCAGCATCCGATTTCGGCTTGTCCGGTAGCCTGATTTTGGCCAAGCTGGATTACAACGCGGCGGCATCTTCTCTGCAGCGCATCGACTGGACGACGGCGTTCGATCTCAATGCCGATGGCACGCCCGACGTGCTCGATCCCGGGGCGCAGTTGCCCACGCCGGTGACTCTGGCGATCGACTATGCGTCCAGCCTCGAGCTGCGCTTGAGTGGCACGATCACCGGAGACACCGGCAACAATGACGTCCTCATCACGGCCGGGCCGGTCACGATCGGGGGCTCGGCCGAGCTGTCCTTCAGTCGCCGCAGCCTGAATGTCGATACCGACGCAAACGGTACCCCTGACTTGATCGGTGCAACGCTCGATGAGGCCGCGCTTCGTATATCCGCAGCGCGGTTCGTCGTCGCGGGGGTTGTCGACCTGACCGTCTCGGGGCAGTTGGGCATTGCGCGGGTAACGGCCGCGGGCGAGACGGCGGCACGCTACACGGCGTTGACGATGGGCAACGTCAGTGTCACGACCAATGCGGTGACGGGCGACTTCGGCCTGACGGGTACGGTGACGATCGCCACGCTGGATTACAACAGCGCCGCACCGACCTTCGCCCGCCTGGACTGGACCAAGGCCTTCGACCTCGACGCCAACGGCACGCCGGATGTGCTCGATCCGGGAGCGGCCTTGCCGACGCCGGCGAACCTTGTCATCGACTTCACCGACGGCCTCGAATTCCGCCTGAGCGGCTCGGTGACGGGCGATGCGGGCAACAACGACATTCTGCTGACGGCGGGTCCGGTGACGATCGCGGGCACGGCGCAGTTCGCCTTGAGCCGTCAGACGACCGGTGTCGACACGAACAAGGATGGCACGGCGGATCTGACGGGCGCGACGGTCGATACGATTGCCCTGACGCTGGGCAACGCCAGCGTCGTGGTCGCCGGAGTCGTCGACCTGAGCGTCTCGGGGCAGTTGGGCATCGCGCGGGTCACGGCCGCAGGCGAGACGACCGCGCGCTATACGGCGCTGACGATGGGCAACGTCAGTGTCACGACCAATGCGGTCATGGGCGACTTCGGCCTGACGGGTACGGTGACGATCGCCACGCTGGATTACAACAGCGCTGCACCGACCTTCGCCCGCCTGGACTGGACGACGGCCTTCGATCTCGACGCCGACGGCACGCCGGATGTGCTCGACCCGGGAGCGGCCTTGCCGACGCCGGCGAACCTTGCCATCGACTTCACCGACGGCCTTGAATTCCGCTTGAGCGGCTCGGTGACGGGCGATGCGGGCAATAACGACATTCTGCTGACGGCGGGTCCGGTGACGATCGCGGGCACGGCGCAGTTCGCGTTGAGCCGTCAGACGACCGGTGTCGACACGAACAAGGACGGCACGGCGGATCTGACGGGTGCGACGGTCGATACGATTGCCCTGACGCTGGGCAATGCCAGCGTCGTGGTCGCCGGAGTCGTCGACCTGAGCGTCTCGGGGCAGTTGGGCATCGCGCGGGTGACGGCCGCGGGCGAGACGGCGGCGCGCTATACGGCGCTGACGATGGGCAACGTCAGTGTCACGACCAATGCGGTGACGGGCGACTTCGGCCTGACGGGCACGGTGACGATCGCCACGCTGGATTACAACAGCGCCGCACCGACCTTCGCCCGCCTGGACTGGACGACGGCCTTCGACCTCGACGCCGACGGCACGCCGGACGGCCTCGATCCGGGCGCGACCTTGCCGACCCCAGCGAACCTGAGCATCGACTTCACCGACGGCCTCGAATTCCGCTTGAGCGGCTCGGTGACGGGCGATGCGGGCAATAACGACATTCTGCTGACGGCGGGTCCGGTGACGATCGCGGGCACGGCGCAGTTCGCGTTGAGCCGTCAGACGACCGGTGTCGACACGAACAAGGACGGCACGGCGGATCTGACGGGTGCGACGGTCGATACGATTGCCCTGACGCTGGGCAATGCCAGCGTCGTGGTCGCCGGAGTCGTCGACCTGAGCGTCTCGGGGCAGTTGGGCATCGCGCGGGTGACGGCCGCGGGCGAGACGGCGGCGCGCTATACGGCGCTGACGATGGGCAACGTCAGTGTCACGACCAATGCGGTGACGGGCGACTTCGGCCTGACGGGCACGGTGACGATCGCCACGCTGGATTACAACAGCGCCGCACCGACCTTCGCCCGCCTGGACTGGACGACGGCCTTCGACCTCGACGCCGACGGCACGCCGGACGGCCTCGATCCGGGCGCGACCTTGCCGACCCCAGCGAACCTGAGCATCGACTTCACCGACGGCCTCGAATTCCGCTTGAGCGGCTCGGTGACGGGCGATGCGGGCAATAACGACATTCTGCTGACGGCGGGTCCGGTGACGATCGCGGGCACGGCGCAGTTCGCGTTGAGCCGTCAGACGACCGGTGTCGACACGAACAAGGACGGCACGGCGGATCTGACGGGTGCGACGGTCGATACGATTGCCCTGACGCTGGGCAATGCCAGCGTCGTGGTCGCCGGAGTCGTCGACCTGAGCGTCTCGGGGCAGTTGGGCATCGCGCGGGTGACGGCCGCGGGCGAGACGGCGGCGCGCTATACGGCGCTGACGATGGGCAACGTCAGTGTCACGACCAATGCGGTGACGGGCGACTTCGGCCTGACGGGCACGGTGACGATCGCCACGCTGGATTACAACAGCGCCGCACCGACCTTCGCCCGCCTGGACTGGACGACGGCCTTCGACCTCGACGCCGACGGCACGCCGGACGGCCTCGATCCGGGCGCGACCTTGCCGACCCCAGCGAACCTGAGCATCGACTTCACCGACGGCCTCGAATTCCGCTTGAGCGGCTCGGTGACGGGCGATGCGGGCAATAACGACATTCTGCTGACGGCGGGTCCGGTGACGATCGCGGGCACGGCGCAGTTCGCATTGAGCCGTCAGACCACGGGAGTGGATACCAATAAGGATGGCACGGCGGACCTGACGGGCGCGACGGTCGATACGATTGCCCTCACGCTGGGCAATGCCAGTGTGGTGGTCGCCGGGGTCGTCGACCTGAGCGTCTCAGGTCAGTTGGGCATCGCGCGGGTGACGGCCGCAGGCGAGACGACCGCGCGCTATACGGCGCTGACGATGGGCAATGTCAGTGTCACGACCAATGCGGTCATGGGCGACTTCGGCCTGACGGGCACGGTGACGATCGCCACGCTGGATTACAACAGCGCCGCACCGACCTTCGCCCGCCTGGACTGGACGACGGCCATCGATCTCGACGCCGACGGCACGCCGGACGTCCTCGATCCAGGCGCGGCCTTGCCGACGCCAGCGAACCTTATCATCGACTTCACCGACGGCCTCGAATT
>JALHQN010000008.1:0-14612 GCA_022841915.1 Burkholderiales bacterium
CCCAGATTTGCAGCCGAGACATAGCCCGGCAATCCGGAAGCCGAGAGCGTGGGCAAGCCCGGCAGGAGGTCCGTTGGCTCCGGCGTGGCAACTGCCAGAGCCCGCAAGCGCCCTGCCTTGACGTATGCAGTCGCCGACGTGGCATTGGGGAACATGACTTGCACCTCTCCGGCGGCGAGGGCGGCAATGGATTGCCCAGTGCTCTTGTAAGGCACATGCACGATGTTGACGCCCGCCCGAAACTTGAACAGCTCTGCGGCAAGATGTGCTGACGAGCCGGTATTGCCCCCGCCGAAGTTCAGCGCGCCTGGGTTCGCCTTGGCCACGGCGATCAGTTCCTTGACGGATTTCGCCGGCACCGATGGGTGAACGACCAGGACGTTGGGTGAAGAGACGGCCCAACTGATCGGCGCGAAATCCCTCAACGGATCGTAGGGCACATTCTTGCGAATGAATTGGATCAGCCAGATGGCGGGCCCATAGGACAGTAGGGTATAGCCGTCGGGCGCTGCCTTGGCGACGATTTCGCCTGCGATGATTCCACCGGCTCCGCCCCGGTTATCTATGATCGCCTGCTGACCCAAGTGAGCGGTCAGACCCTCCGCGATGAGGCGACTGGCGGTATCAAAGCCGCTGCCCGGCTGAGTCGTCACGATTCGGATGGGCTTTACCGGGAACGCTGGTCCCGCCGCTGACACCGTCGACATCATCATGATGATCAGCGTGAGTCCGGCGGGGAGCGTGAGAATCGCTTTGGAGTCCAAACCGAACCGAGCTGTACTGAAGACCGACGTTCGCATGGACCCTCCATTTCGGCTGCGGCGCTCCCAACGAGAGCTCGTACAGCCATCGATTCATCGCACTGCGCGGCTGCGCACGAGCACGATACCATCGACACAGTAGCAGATGCGCCGACTTCAATCGCCGATTTGCTTCAAGGCGCTCAGGCCATCTGGTCGAAGAGCCGGGCGTCGGCCTGCGCGCTGCTCGGAAACAGTTGCCCGGATCCTGCGGTCGATTACCTGCCGGGGACTTCATTCGGCGGAACGCTCGCGTATCGCGACGGCTTCAAGGCCGCCGAGAACGGCACCCCCATCCGGGATGCGGCAGCCAATTTCGGCAACAACGCGAACGGTTTCCTCGAATATTTGAATAGTGCCACCGCGCCTGCCCTGCCGTTCTGGAAAACGAGCGGATGCGACGGTGTGCTGCAGGCCACTGCAGGACTCACGATCTTAGACGTCGTCGATGCCGACCGCATGATCTATATCGATCCCCCTCCGGCCAGGACGATGTACTGGGCGAGCGACGCGATCTCGTTCGCCGCTCTAGAGGTGCCGGTACTGCCCACGCAGCCCGGGATGGTGTTCAAGCTGAGCTTCCTGTCGTACGTGGTGGACATCCGCTCCGAGCAGTTGATCCGCTTCGCCGACTCCACGGATCAAGCTGTCGACGTCTTCGCATTGAGCAGCGACGACGAGGCTTTCGCCGGGATGGAGCACCTGGTCATTGGTGAGCGTTTAAAGCATGCCGGCCTGACCTCCGTGCTGTCGATCTCCGCGGCGCCGGAGCCGCATCGAGCGACGCTGCTGGCTATCGCCGCCCTCATAGCCGTATTCATCGCCCGCCGTAGGCGGTCAGAGCGAGCCTAGTTTTGCTGCGCGCTGAAAACTGACGAGGCGACGGACCGCAAGACCAGTGTCGAATCGAAGGATCGGCAATCTGGTACTGCCAAATCGGATCGGACGTCGAATCGCCGAGTTGGATGGTGCTAGCCGGATGCCGAGCATTTCAGTTACCCGCTCGGCATCGTAGCCCCCCAAGCGTCCGCGCACCATGAGGTTGGCGACCCGCCCCTGACGGGCACTTCGCAGCGGTGAACCTCGCATCGGCGAGGGCGGCGTCACGCTCTGACTTCGCCGGATCGTTGCTTCCGTGCTGTGCCAAGGGCACGTCCCTTGTGCACTGTCGGCTATCGAATCGGCTCGATCTCCATCTCCGTGAACCAGTGATAGTCCGGCGACTCGACTCCGCCTCCGTGCGCGTTGTAGTTGATCGTCAACTCTTCGTCGGCCGCAATATCCCTTGCCGCGATGAAGCGCAAGGCAGGAAGCGTTGCGTCGGCTTCGTAGCGCATGTTGGAGGGATTGGCCGAGTTGTAGAGGCTGCCGTAGCCCAGCGCCAGAGCGCGCCCCGATGCCTTGGCCAGTCCGCTCCAGTTGAAAAGCAATAGTTTCATCCCCCGCCGGAAGTCGACCTTGATTTGGGGGGGCGGACTGACGAGCGACTTCGGATTCGGAATCAGGACAACCGGACTGACCTCGACCAGTTCCCCGGCCTTGAACGACCGCGATGCGAACACACCGCGCCCCTTCCTCGTGCCTGTGTTTTGCACGTATACGTCGGGCGGATTGATTTTCATGCCGCGAGACTAGCGCAACTCCACACTCTACGGAAACTGCCTGTTCGAGCCGCCCGCAGCGGCAGCGCCGATGCACGCGACGCCCCCTGTCGCTGACGATCGGCGTTTACGATTCCGGATGACGCCCGCCCGACCCACCCGGAGTTTCCCCGGGTTCAGCCATACGACACTCGGTCGCTAATACCATCCATTGATTAGCTCAGCTCAGACCGCCTGAGGACCCCCACGACAAGCAGGAGCAACCGATGGAAATCCCGTCTTCGGACATTGCGGTCGCGGTCGCCTGCCCGACTTGCGGCCGCGAGTTTCGCGCACCGCTGGACACGAAACGCGTCGTTTGCACCGAATGCGGCGCACACACGCTGTCGAGCCTGGCGTATGCGGTTCGTCGCATCGCTCGGTGGGCCAGCGCCCGTGGATTCGACCGTCGGTAGCGGCGCTTCCGCAAGCGGCCAAGCCGCCCTTCACCGGCGCATCGAGCACCTCAGGAGCGATCATGCAGCACTTCATGGGCCATACGATCATTGTGACAGTCTCGACGAATCGTCCCGGCCAAGGCTCGCGCCTACCGATCTACACGATCACCCGTGGCAGCCAGCACGGCGAAGTCGTGCACCAGCATGTGTTGCTCGAGCACTTCCCCTCGGAGGAGGAGGCGCGAGTCGCCGCACTGGCCGCGGGCCGCGCATGGATCGAAACTGCGCTGCGTCTGCACCACGCAGGCACAGCATCGGCCTTTGAGGAGTCGGCACGCCACGCCGCCGATGAGGCAACCGACAACAAGCACGGAACTGCGCCCCTCGTGAGCGAATAGGGCGAGATGTAGGTTCCGCGCCGGCGCGACCCGACCCGTTCGCATGAACGAGGGCAGTGGGCACCCTGCGTGATGCGCGACGAGCAGGCCCCGAGCGGCCCGGATCATCGGGCATGAGGGGTGCGTCCAGTCCAACAAGTGATCAACCACGGACATCTCGCCATGGCAGACGACGCACCTTTCCCCGGACCGAGAGACCTTGACCGAGCCAGAAGCGACGGGGATCTGGCCCGGCGCTGGATACCCGAGCGCCCTGCGCCCGGGCAGCCACTGCCCCAGGGAACGTCCTTCGCCTCGGCCCTAGCCCGCGGACGCCATGGCTTGATCCTGATTCACGGCGGGTTGCGACGGTGCACGCTCTGTTCATCCGAAATGCTCGGCTCCAATGATCGCCTCGCCAGCAATATCTGCCTCGTTTGTCGATGGCTAGCCTCGGACGCTCGCCGGGCACATCGAAGCAGCTTGGCCCGGATGAGAAAGACCCGCTGCGCTCGCCTCGTACAGCATCAACGCCAGCTTTCCGCAAGCCGGACGAAACGCACGCGCTGACAGCCGCTGCGTGCAGGCACCGCGCAACTCGCCGACTGGCTTGCTCGGTCCGCCACCGAAGACGCACGCACCAGTACAGACCCGGCAGACACTGATGACGCCGCTCTTCCCCGGTGCCAGGCATCTCGCGAGCGTGAGTGGGCTGTCGTGCGTCACGCGTGCTCGGGGCAACCCTCCCGGTGGACGCATGTCTACCGAGTGAACCGCGCTGGCGCAGCAAAAATTGGCTCCTGACCGAAGCCGCTTGGTATGCTCGGCTTTGCCGCGCGACCAGACGGAGATACAGACTTGAGCGCTCTACCCCCCCTCACTACCCTCGTTACGCTCGCAGGCGAACACGTGCGACTCGTACCCCTTTCACGCGAACACGCGGCGGCGCTGTGCGACGCCACCCGCGACGGCGAACTGTGGAAGCTTTGGTATACGAGCGTGCCTTCGCCGGAGGGCATGACGGCGGAGATCGAGCGCCGCCTCGACCTGCATGCGCGCGGCTCGATGCTGCCTTTCACGGTGTTCACGCCCGCGGGCAGGGTCGTCGGCATGACGACCTACATGAACATCGACAACACGCACCGGCGCGTCGAGATCGGCTCCACCTGGTACGCGAAGAGCATGCAGCGAACCCCGCTCAACACCGAGGCCAAGCGCCTGCTGCTGGCGCATGCGTTCGACGCCCTAGACTGTATCGCGGTCGAACTGCGCACCCATCGCCTCAACACCCAGAGTCGGCGCGCCATCGAACGTCTGGGCGCTCAACTCGACGGCATCCTGCGCGCGCACCAGCGCACGGCCGACGGCTCGTTGCGGGACACGGCGGTCTACAGCATTACGGCCGCCGAATGGCCGACGGTGCGCAAACATCTCGACTGGCAACTCGCCCGTCCTCGCTGAGCGGGCACCGACGCCGGGCGGCACGCCTTTGCAGGCGAGGCCGCGTGCCCCGGCCGGTGCGCAAGCTCGACTGCAACCGATTCCGATGGAGACCTCGCCGATGTCAGACGCAAAGCCCTCGACCCACCCGCTCGTACCCGCCACCTACACCGAGCAACGCATCGAAATCGCCGGCCAGAAGCTGCGCCTGCAAGACTACGGCACTGCCGGCAAGCCCGCCATGCTCTGTTTGCACGGCGGCGCTGCCAACGCCCATTGGTACGATTTCGTCGCCCAAGGCTTCACTGCGGATTACCATGTGCGGGCACTCGATTTCCGCGGTCATGGCGACAGCGACTGGGATGCCTGCGATCCGCCCGACTACACCTATCGTCGCCACGCAGCCGACGTGCACGAACTGACGCAGAAGCTCGATCTGCGCGATTTCGTGCTCATCGCGCATTCGATGGGCGGCATGGTGTCCAGCATCTACGCCGCCACCTACCCCGGCCGTCTCAAGGCGCTCGTCATCGTCGATTCGAATCTGACCATGACGCCGGAGCGCATTGCGAACTACCGGGTCGTCGGCAACCGCGAAGGTCGCCACTACGCGAGCCAGGAGGAATTCGTCGCCGCATACAAGGTGCGCCCTGGCGGGAGCACCGCCCGGCCCGAGGTGCTACGCCATATCGCCCTTCACAGCGGGCGCGTCTTCGACGACGGGCTCTGGCGGCACAAGGTCGATCGCAAGGTCTATGCCGACCGGGAACTGGTCGACAGCTACCCGCTGTGGGACCAGATCCGGATTCCCGCACTGCTGATGCGCGCCGCGCTCAACAAGCGCATGACGCCTGAAGCGATCGCGCAAGTGCAATCGCGTGCGCCCCAGGTTCAGGTCACTGTCGTCCCGGACAGCGATCACCACATCACCTTGGACAATCCCGCGGGTTTCATACAGGCAGCGAGGCGTTTTCTGGACCCGCTTGCCTAGCCGAGTACCGCGAGCCGCTCCTGCCACGATCGAGGGCTCGCGGCCCCTGCCGTCCCGAGTCGATCGACCGCGGCGGCGCATCGAGCAACCCACGGACCGAACCTCCTCGGTCGATGATGCAACGGCGGGAACGACACCGCATTCGGCGTGTCCCGGTGTAGCACCGTGTCGGGCTGCTCTTGGCGGCTGAAGGCCGACCCCGGATAATGCATCGGTCCAAGCTGTGAAATCGCTGCGCACCGATGCAACGGCGACGCACGCTCGGACCCTTGCATCCCGGCGCCGTATGCCGAGCCCGGCTGCTCCTTGCACGGCGACCATTCATTGCCCGAACGAAGGAAAATCATGACTCATCGAACACTCGCGCTTTCACTGTTCGCCCTCACCCTAGTGTCGAGCCCGTACGCACTCGCCGCCGACGACTATCCCAGTCGGCCCGTGCGGATGATCGTCGGCTTCCCCCCGGGTGGCGCGACCGACCTCGTGGCCCGCTTCGTTCAACCGAAGATGTCGGAGCTGCTGGGCAAGCAGGTCGTGGTCGACAATCGGCCCGGCGCCAACGGCGTGATCTCGCTGGAAATGCTCGCGCGCGCGCAGCCCGACGGCCACACGGTCGGCTTCGGCCATATCGGCGGCCTGGTGATCAGCCCCGCCATCCAGAAGGTCGCCTACGACCCGCTGAAGTCCTTTACGCCGATCGGGCTCATGGTCACGCTGCAGAACATCATCATCGTGCATCCGTCCGTGAACGCGAAGAGCGTGAGCGATTTTCTCGGCATGGCGAAGGCACAGCCGGGCAAGCTCAATTACGCGAGTTCCGGTGTCGGCAGTCCGGGCCATCTCGCCGCCGAGCTGCTCGAAGCAATGACCGGCGTGACCATGAACCACGTGCCCTACAAGGGCGGCGGTCCGGCGATCACCGATCTGCTGGCCGGACACATACCCTCGTTCTTCGCCGTGATCTCGACCGCGGTGCCGCACGTGCTCTCCGGACGCGCGCGGGCAATCGCCGTGACCGGCGACAAGCGCGCAGGCGCCTTGCCCGATGTGCCGACCCTCGGCGAGACGGTGCGCGGCTACAGCGCGACCAACTGGTATGGCCTGGTAGCGCCTGCCGGCACGCCGAAGCCCATCGTCGATCGCATTCATCGCGAGCTCACGGCGGCACTGCAATCGCCCGAGGTCATCAAGCAGCTCAACAGCCGGGGCATTGATTCCACGCCCAGTTCGCCTGCCGAGTATGCTGACTTCATCGTAGCCGAGGCGAAGAAGTGGCACCCGATCATCCGCAAGGCCAACATCAAGCCTTGATCGCACGGAGCACCTGTTCATGATTGTCGATTGCCACGGCCATTACACGACCGCGCCCAAGGAGCTCGAAGCCTTCCGCAAGCGCCAGATCGACGGGCTCAAGGATCCTGCCCTGAGCCCGTCCAAGGATTCGTTCGTCATCAGCGACGACCAGTTGCGCGAGAGCGTCGAAGGCGCTCAGCTCAAGCTGCAGCGCGACCGCGGAACCGATCTCACCATCTTCTCGCCGCGTGCCGGCGGCATGGGCCATCACATCGGCAATGCCGCGACCAGCGCACTCTGGACGGGCATCTGCAACGAGCTCATTCATCGCGTCTGCACGCTCTATCCGCAGAATTTCGTCGGCGTGTGTCAATTGCCGCAAAGCCCCGGCGTGCGGCCCGAGAACTGCATCCCCGAACTCGAGCGCTGTATCAACGAGTACGGATTCATCGGCTGCAACCTCAATCCCGATCCGTCCGGCGGCTACTGGACCGATCCCCCGCTCACCGACAAGTGGTGGTATCCGCTGTACGAAAAGATGGTGGAACTCGATGTGCCGGCGATGGTGCACGTGAGCGCTTCATGCAACCCGAACTTCCACTTCACCGGCGCGCACTACATCAACGCCGACACGACAGCCTTCATGCAGTTCCTCACCTCGGATCTGTTCAAGGATTTTCCGACACTGAAATTCATCATTCCCCATGGCGGTGGTGCGGTACCGTATCACTGGGGCCGATATCGCGGTCTCGCCCAGGATCTCGGCCGCCCGCCGCTGCAGGAACTGCTGCTGCAGAACGTCTTCTTCGACACCTGCGTCTATCATCAGCCGGGTATCGAGCTGCTGCTCAAGGTGATTCCGGCGGAAAACATCCTGTTCGCCTCCGAGATGGTCGGTGCCGTTCGCGGCATCGATCCGCAGACCGGCCACCACTACGACGACACCAAGCGCTACATCGATGCGATCGACTTCGTGAGTGCCGCGGACAAGGAAAAGATCTTTCAGGGCAATGCCCGCAGGATCTACGGGCGCTTCGAGCGGACGATCGCCGCACGGGCCTGACGCAGGGCGCCTGTTACCCGGTCACACGAGACGTCGATGCTCGGCGCCGTGAGTGAGCGGCAATCCATCGGGCCCGGCCTACGCGGATTGCCCGCCCTGCTTCGGGATCGCGCGTCTGCACGACGCTCGCGAAGCAATCGCGCAACGCAGGCGCAGCGCTCCCGGAGCCGTCGTCGCGCCTGCGTTCGATGACGCCGTAGTGTTCGGCGATTCTCAAAGCTAGGAAACGCGAGCGATGAGCCCGCTCGCCTGAGGTAGACTCGGGCTACCCACAACCCAACGGAGATCCTGCCATGCCCTTCATCCACGTCCGCCTGTTCGAGGGCCGCACCACCGAACAAAAACGCGCTTTCGCCGAGGCGGTGACACGCGAAACCGCCCGCACGCTGAACTGCGCCCCCGAAGCAGTGGATATCGTCTTCGACGACGTGAAGAAATCCGATTGGGCGAGCGCCGGCAAGCTCGCCTCGGATCCGAAGTAGCCGTTCGTAACGGGTGCGCGCGGGATTCAGTCCCGCCCGCGCGGAACCGGCTATCTGAGGGCCACCCGCGACAATTTTCTCAACACGCCGATCACTTGGCGCACGCACGCCCGTGGTTCGAGATCGTCGTCCAGGTGTCGCAGCGCCGCACGCACATAGAAGTTCGTGTTGTAGCGGCGGATGCGGCGCAGCGCGGCGAGCGCTTCCATGCAGCGATGCAGGTCCGCACCCTCCCCGACATGCCGTTCGAGAATGTCGGCGATGTCCGCGGGCGCAAGAAGCCCGCCTGTCAGGCTGCGTAGGATGGACGAGGTGTCGGTCAACTCAAAGCTCGGATCGCGGACGGCTGCGGCGAGCCCGAGTATCAGAGAAAACCGACACCGACACAATTCGGCTGCAGCGCTGTTCGCCTCCAACGGACGAGCAAGCGGCGCCCAAGGCACACATCCGCCTGAGCGCATCGGTCTGCTGCCCCATCGCGACACAGAAGTTCATGGACTGAGCTTGATCTCGTGCTCGGCGAACCAGTCATCCCCGGTCGACGACGGCGAGCCGTCCGCGGCGCTATAGTTGATCGTCAACTCCTCTCCGACCGCGATGTCCCGCGCGGCAATGAAGCGCATCTGCGCGGCCACCCGATCACGCTCGAAGCGCAGATTCGCCGGATTGGCGCCGTTATAGAGACTGCCGTAGCCCAATGCGATCGCATGCGCCACACGGGCCGAATCGTCGCACGGCCACGCGAACACCATCCGCTGCATCACGAGCGGCAGTTGGCTCGCCGCAGCCTCGAACAGGACGACGACGCTCACTTCGACGAGCTCGTCTTTACGATACGCGCGAGCCGCGAAGACACCGCGCCCGCGCGAGGTGCCTGTATCGTCAACATAGATCTCGGGCGGATGAATCGGCACGGTGCGTGACCTCCTGTTCGACATCGGCGCTACGCTGCGTCCGTTCGCGGCGGGAGTCCGGTCACCAGGCCGCTCTTCTGTCGACAGCCCGGCTGCCTTATCCGATGAAGATCGAATCCGGCTTCTCGGGCACGCTGTCTGCCCTGGTTCGCCCCCCAGCCCGTGAACGCGATGCGCATCGCCTCCGCGAGAGTACGCCGTCGGTTGCGAATGGCCTCGTAGCCGTCCACTCTCGGCATGTCGATGTCGACCGGCATGACCTCCGGGTCGAAAGGCCGAACCAGGCACCTGTCGCAATTTCCCGATCGCGAACGGATACTGTGCAGCGCGATCGGCACCGCCATTCGCGGCGCCGACCTACAGTGCACGCCCCACTCGCGCACCCTCGTGGATGGCATCGAGGATCCCGCAGGGCCGCAGACAGTCGCCGACCAGATGCAGCTCGCAACCGAGCGCGCGCAACGCCGGGGCAAGCGTGTCGTTGGGCTGGAAATCCGCAGCGAAGATGATCGAATCGGTGGCCAGCACTTGCGGTTGGCCGTTCGCATCGACGAAGTGCAGCCCGCGATCGTCGATCCGCTCGTAGCGCGTCGCGAGCAGCTTTCGCGTGCCGTGCCGTTCGAGTTCGGCGCGCATGTATTCCCGAAGCACCGGCATCGGACGCTCACCGAACGGCGTGTCTTCGCGCGTGTCCACCAAGCTCACCTGCGCGCCGCGCTCGACCAGAAAGTGCGCGAGCTCGATGCCGGGCAAACCGCGCCCCACGATGACGACGCGCTTGCCGAAGGGTGTCCAGTGCTTGAGCACACGGCGAGCCATCTGCGGGCCGAAGGAAGTCTTGAGCAATGCGAGGCCGGCATAGGAAGCGAGTCGGCGCGCGTCGATCTTCTTGTCGCCGTCGTCAGCTCTGAGCTGACCTCCCATCATGGCGCGAATGTCGGCCGCGCTGTAGACCTCGGCTCGATCGATGCCGGGGATATCTGGCACGACCGCCCGCGCGCCGGTAGCCACGACGACGGCATCAGGGTTCAGCGCGCGCACCGAATCGGCCGTCGCCTCCCTACCCAACACCACCCGGACACCCAGTTTGTCCATCTGGCTCGCATGGAAGGCGATGAGACTCGCGTATTCCTCGCGCAGCAACGAGGCCAGCCGCAGCTGCCCGCCGAGCGCGCGCTCGCGTTCTTGCAGCGTCACCTCATGACCGCGCAGGGCAGCTACGCGCGCGGCTTCCATGCCGCCCGGCCCTCCACCGATCACCAGCACTTTCCGACGCTCGAGCGCCGGCTCCAAGGCGTGCGCACGCTCCTTGCCCCAGTCGGGGTTCACCGTACATTCGCGATCGACCGCGAGGCAGTTTACGCAGTACACGCACGGCACCACATCGTCGAGCCTGTCCGCCGCCGCCTTGTTGGGCAGTTCCGGATCCGCGATCATCGGTCGCCCGATGGTGATGAAATCGGCCCGACCTTGCTGCAGCACCGCTTCGCCCAGCTCCGGATCGAGGCGACCCGCCACGTTGACCGGAATCCCGACCGCCCGCTTGATGGCCTCGGCCGCAGCGACGTTGAATCCAGGGCCGTACTCCGGCGAGTGCGGGTGCATGCTGGAAACATCGATGCCGTCGACGCCGGCCGCCTGCAGCAGGCGGGCAAACTGCGCCGCCAGCTCGATCGTCACCCCGCCCTCGACATCGCGTTCCTCGCCGTTGATGCGACACAGGATGGGGTAGTCGCTGCCGACGGCTTGCCTGACCGCACGCACCACCTCCAGCGTGAACCGCGCGCGGTTCGCGAGATCCCCGCCGTACTCGTCGCTGCGCCTGTTCCAGTAGGGTGATACGAAGCTCGCCAGCAGGTACCGATTGGCGGCATGGATCTGCACGGCGTCGAAACCCGCGCGCTGCGCTCGCAACGCGGCCTGCACGAACTGGCCGGTCACCTGCGCGATCTCGTCGTGGGTCATGGCCCGCGGCTGCGAGTAGTCGACCACGCTCGACGGCGGATGGGTGTAATCGGCTTGTCGGATGAGACCCGAGGCGGCCAGCGGCTGGCGCCCTTCGGTCGCGATATCCGCAGGGCCCATGTGCCCGAGTTGCGCGATCATCTTCGCGCCATGGCGATGCACGACTTCGAGCAGCGCCGACAAGCCCGGGATGAACTTGTCGTCGTCGATGCGCGCGGTGTTCTTCTTGCCCGCGCCGACCGGATAGGAGATCTTGAGGTGATCGATGGTGATGAGGCCGACCCCGCCCCTGGCGCGCGCTTCGTAGTAATCCTTGAGCTGCTCGGTCACGAAGCCTTCGGCATACATCTGCGTACCCATCGGCGCCATGGTGATGCGATTCTTCAACTGCATGGTGCCGATGCGGCCGGGCTCGAAGAGCCTGCGCAAGCGGGTTGCGGCTTGTGTCATGACCGAGCCCTCGCGATCGCTCAGTTGGCCTTGATGCCGTGATCCCGGACGATCTTGCCCCACTTCTGCACCTCGCGCTGCAGGTACTGGGCGAACTGCGCGGGGGTGTTGCCGACCGGAAACGCACCGACGCTCTCGAGACGCGCCAAGGATTCCGGCGAATGGATGATCTTGTGCAGCTCGGACTGCAGCTTGTCGATGATGGGCTTGGGCGTGCCCGCCGGCGCCAGCAGGCCGTATATCGAACCATTCTCCACGTTCGCCACCCCGACCTCGGCGAACGTCGGCAGGTCGGGCAGTATGCCCAGACGTTTCGGCGCAGCCACCCCCATCCCCCGCAGCTTCCCGGCCTTGATATGCGATATGAATACGCCTGCGTTGGCGAACAGCAGATCCGATTCCCCGCCCAGCACGGCTGCCGTCGCCGGCCCCGCCCCCTTGTAGGGCACGTGCGTGACCTTGATCCCCACGTTCTGGGCGAACAAGACCAGCCCCAGGTGACCGCCGGCGCCATTGCCCGAGGAGGCCCAGTTGATCTTTCCGGGATTGGCTTTGCCGTAGGCGACGATGTCCTGCACCGTCTTGGGCTGAAAGGTCGGACGCGCGACGAGAATGTTCGGCACCTCGACGAAGTTCGTGATGGGCGCGTAATCTTTCACCGGATCGTAGGGGATCTTGTCGTAGAGCAAGGTCGCGAAGATGTGGGTATTGCCCGCGCCCACGAGGAGCGTATAGCCGTCGGGCGTGGCTCGCGCCACCAGTTCGCCCGCAATCAGGCCGCCGCCGCCCGGACGGTTCTCGTACACGATGGAGGCGCCCAGAACCTCGCTCAACTTGGTGGCCAGCGGCCGGGCGATGAGATCGGTGCCGCCACCCGGCGCATAGGGCACGACCCAGCGGATCGGCTTGTTGGGATAACTGGCTTGGGCGTATGCCCCCGCCCCCCCGAGGCTGGACAGCAATGCGATGGCGACGGTGATGGCGCGCTTCATGTTTTCTCCTCCCGGCAGTCGTGCGACGCGTGGCGGCCTTGAAGGCGAAAGCCGAAGACGCGTGCATGCTGCAACAAGTAATTGGAGCGTCGACTTTACCACCTGCGCACCGCCGTGGCGCGTGGATGCGGGCAATCGAGCGGAACCAGCGGGCCCTTCGCTGCGGCAGGCCCTTACGAGCTACCGCATCGATGCCGTAACGATCCGGTACTCATGCCCCGGATACATGACGGCGCGAACGCAAGGCCGCGATGACCTTGCGAATCTGCGCCCGCGGATCGCCGGCTGGATCGAGCGCCTTAGTGGCCACGCGGACATAGAAGTTGGTCGCGTTCCGGCCCAGGCAGCGCAACGCATCGCACGCTTCGGCGCACAGCCGCTCGTCGGCGGCCGCGCCGACATGGCGCTCCAGGATGTCCGCGATATCCGAGGGCGCGAGTCCGGGGGCCGATAATTTTCTGAGGATGGGAACCATGCGTGGGCACGACGTTCGGAATCGACTGCACGGGTTGCGATCTGCGGCTTGAGATTGTACCGTTCGCGTCGGCCAGCACGCGATGCAGCGGTGAACCGCGCCCGGGCGCGGCGGGCCGCCGCCTCGATGCGAGTCGCTCCTGGCGATGGCTCGCATGACCGCCGCCGCGCTCGTGATAACACCTGGTCGATGATCGTCGGGCGTGCGATTTGCTTCTAGGAGGCCGATATGGGACGACTGTCATGGATTGCGGCGTGTGCGCTCTTGCTGACGGCATGTGCGGCGCCGCTACCGCAAACACCGCCATCGGGCATGGCCGGCGAGGTCGCCGCGCCCACCATCGAACCCGGCGCCGCCTGGCGCTATGCCGTGACCGATGGCTTTACGGGGCTCTCGCGCGGCACGATCCAATACCGAGTCGCCCACATCACGGCCGACAGCATGACGGTCGACGTGCGTACCGAAACGCAGGAGACCCAGGAAACCTACACCCGCGACTGGAACTGGCTCGTGCGACCGGCCACGAACATGCAGGTCTTCATCTACGAGCCGGCCTATCGCGCGTTCGAATTCCCTCTCGTCGCGGGCAAGAAATGGGTGGCCCGGTCAACCGCGACCGACCCCGAGGACGGCCGCAGCTTTCCCGTGCGCATCGACGCCGAAGTGCTCGGATGGGAAAGGATCAAAGTGCCCGCCGGGGAGTTCGACACCATCAAGGTTCGGCGCCACGTGTTCCTCGACTACTGGCTGCAAGGCGTACGCGGCCAGAGCGTCATCCGGGAGACGGACTGGTACGCGCCTGCGCTGAACCAGGTCGCGCGACGTGAGACGACATCGCGTTACTTGCGCCTGGCTCAACAGAGCGTGCCGCTGCGGCTGGTTCGCGTGCGCGGCAACGACCGCGGCGACGGCGATACGCTGCCGCGTTACGAGCAGGACGACTGGCTGGTATACGAACTGGTGCAGCATTCGACTCGCTGACGCACCCGCCCAGCCGATGCTAGGAGCCGGCTCTCGACACCGAGCGAGCGCCGGGCCTCACACGACGATCTCGTGCAGCAGGGTATTCGCGTTCAACACCTCGTCGTCGATGACGATGCCCAGACCCGGCCCGGTGGGCACGTCGACGAACCCGTGGTCGACCTTGAAGTCGCTCTCGGGGCAGAGAGGATCCTTGGTGGTCGCGTTGAGCCCGAACACGAACTCGGCGGCTCCCATCATGCGCGCGGCGGGCGTGCTCGCGTAGAAGTGTGCGCCCGCCGCGGCTTCGAGTTGCGACTGAACCGCAAGCCCGCCGCAGTTCAACTGGATGTTCGCCGCCTCGGCGACCGC
>JALHQN010000008.1:14712-274903 GCA_022841915.1 Burkholderiales bacterium
CCCATCATGCGCGCGGCGGGCGTGCTCGCGTAGAAGTGTGCGCCCGCCGCGGCTTCGAGTTGCGACTGAACCGCAAGCCCGCCGCAGTTCAACTGGATGTTCGCCGCCTCGGCGACCGCCGCGATCTTCTTGCCCGCAGTCAGGCCGCCGACCTTGTACAGCTTGATGCAGAATGCATCGACGGCGCGCGCCTCGGCTAGCGCCAGGGCGTCCTGCAGCGTGAACAGGCCTTCGTCCGCCATCACCGGAATCCCGCCCGCCGCACGGCGGATCTGCGCCATGCCGTGCAGATCCCGGCGCGCGATCGGCTGCTCGATGTAGCCTAGCCCCATCGGCTTGATCGCTTCGATGGCGAGCAGCGCATCGCTCAGACTCCAGCCGCAATTCGGATCGATGCCGATCATCACCTGGTCGCCGAGCGCGGCACGCACCGCCTGGAAGTTCTCGACGTCCCGCCGCCAGCCACGCCGATCGGCCATCTTCAAGCACAACACCTTGATGCCGAACTTCTCGACCGCACGGCGGCTCTCGGCGATCATCACCTGGACGTCGTCGGCCATGCTGACCGACCACTCCAGCGGAATGCGCGGCTGACAGCGCCCGCCGATGAGTTCGTGCACCGGTTTGCCCAGCGCCTTGCCCTGCGCGTCGCGCAGCGCGATGTCGAGCACCGCCCGGGCGGCCGGATTGTTCGCCAGCCGGTTGTCGAACATCTCGTTGATCGACTCGCTGTCGAAGATGGACCGCCCCAGCAGCGCCGGCCCGTAGATCTCCTTGATCGCGGCCACCATGCTCTGCGTGGTATCGGCCACGAAGTGCCCCGGACTGATGGGGCGGATCTGGCCGATCCCCACGACACCGTCGGCGTGGATCTTGACCAGCACCGGCTTGCTGGTGATGCTGTCGGCTGGCCCGGTATCGTACGTTCCGCTGGAGAAAATGCGCTTCAGGCGAGCCGACAGCGCCGTGACGTGGATGTCGATGCGATCGATCATGCGGTTACCTCGATTCTCGTTGAATATGCAGCACGTTATTCCGGCTTGATGCCGGCCGCCTTCACCACTTTCTCCCAACGCGGAATTTCCTCGGCCAGGAACGCCCTGAACTGCGCCGGCGTGTTGCCGACAGGCTCGAACCCTTGCCGGATCATGCCGTCTCGAATGGCTGGCACCTCCATCGCGGCCACGATCTCCCGCGAAAGCGCGCCGACGACGGGCTGCGGGACGCCGGCCGGAAACAACAGGCCGTACCAGGAAGCGGCGTAGTAGCCGGGAACACCCGCTTCGGCGATCGTCGGCACATTGGGCAAGGCCGGACTGCGCTTGGCGATCGACACGCCGATCGCCCGCATGCGACCTGCCGTGATCTGCGGCAACGCGGTGGGAATGGAGGTGAAGAGCGCGGTGACTTCGCCGCTGATGAGCCCCACCACCGAGGGTGCGCCCCCTTTGTAGGGCACGTGAATCATCTGGATTCCCGTCGATGCCATCAGCAACTCCATCGCAAGATGAGTGACATTGCCCACGCCGCCCGAACCGTAGGCGATCTGCTTGGGCTTGGCCTTCGCCAGGGCGACCAGCCCCTTCACGTCGGCAGCTGCTGCACCGGGATGGACGACCAGCACCGACGGCCCAAGAGCGACGAGGCTCAAGGGCAGAAAATCCTTGCGGATGTCGAACGTGAGCTTGGCCGAAAGACTGGGAATGGCGATGGTCGAATTGGCCATGAGCAGGGTATAGCCGTCGGGGGTGGCTCGAGCCACGATATCGCCGGCCAGATTGCCCGCGGCACCGGGCCGATTGTCGACGACGAAGGACGTGCCGAAGGCGTCGGCAAGCCTCTGAGCGATCGCACGCGCGGCAAGATCGGTGCCGCCGCCGGCGCCGAAGCCGACCACGATGCGAACCGGCTTGCTTGGATACTTCTGCGCGACGACGCTGCCCGGCAGCGCAACGGCACACCCCGCCCACAGACACGCTGCGACGCGCAGCGCCGCCCGATAGCCGACCCGACGATGGCTCATGCAATCCCCTCCTGATTTACGAGTGATCGGGGCGAACGGCATGCTGCCGTCCGCGATGCGGCTCACGCAGTGCCAAAACGCTCGTGCCGGGGCAAATCGAGCGCGTTGGGCGCCTCGAAAGGCCGATGCCCTTCGACCTGCGCGGCATAGAGCACGCGCCGGCTCACCGATTCGAAGGCATCGCGCTTGTGCAAGGTCGCCCGATTGTCCCAGACGACGACATCGCCCGGCTGCCAGACATGCTCGTAGACGAACCGTGCCTGCGTGGCATGCGCCCAAAGCTCGTTCAACAGCTCCTCCGACTCCTCCAGCGACATGCCGTTGACGTAGGCGCCATGCCGGCGCCCGAGAAACAGCATGTTGCGTCCGGTTTCCGGATGCGTCGAGATGATGGGATGGCTGGGCCCGGGCACGGTGCGAATATCCGCATCGAGGGATGCGCCCGGACGCAGCTTCATGGCGGTATCGATAATGTCGGCCTGCTTGATCGTCTGGCCGCTGATGCGCCGCTTCATTGCGGCGGACAGCGTGTCGTAGGCCGCGTAGGCATTGAGAAAATACGTGTGCCCGCCCGCGGGCGGAATCTCGATCGCCAGCAGCATGCGCGCTGCCGTCGGCCGCTCCTTGAAGGTGAAGTCGGCGTGCCAGACGACCTCGCCGTCACCCAGGATGCCGACGGGCTTGCCGTCCTCCTTCAGGTTGGTGACGACCGTGACCTCGGGCGGCAGGTTGAACAGCTTGTTGGCGGTGCGCTCGGAGAGATCGCGCTTGTGCAGGTTCGAGGAGGTCACCGGCGTGCCGAAGCGCTTCACCAGGATCACCAGGTCTTCCGCCGTCAGCGTCTGGCCGCGAAACACCAGCAGCAGGTGATCCAGCCACGTCGAGTACAGCGACTTGAACGTCGCGTCGTCGATGCGGGTCAAGTCGATGTCGTGAATCTCGGCGCCCAACGCGGCGCCGGTGGGAGCGACGGTGTAATCCGCGCTTGCAGTTGCTGTAACCATGCCAGTCCTCCTCGGGTAATCCCGCTGCGCATAGCCGTTCGGGCACACGCAGCAGATGTTCCTCCAGCCCACTTTCTCGCGGTCATGCTCGCGCAGTGGCGCTCGTGCCGGCCCGACCATCTCCCCCGCCGTGCCCGGCCGGCAATCGTACCGCTCCTGCCGGGCAGGCGCCACCTATCGTGCCGCCACGACTTGCTCGGCGACGACGACGCGTGCCTTGCGATGAGCGAAGGTATGATTGGTGTATCGCGGAGCGCCCGTGCGCGTGCCGCCCAATCGCTGCAGGAGGAACACGGCTTGGCCATCGATTACGTTAAGCGCGACGGCGTCGCATACATCACCCTGAACAACCCCGCCAAGGCGAACATTCTCGACAAGCCGACCTCGGACGAGATCTCCGAGGCCTGGACCGACCTGTGGGAAGATCCCGCGATCCGCTGCGCCATCCTGACCGGGGCGGGCGACAAGCATTTCTGCGGCGGCCACAATCTCGCCAAGCGCGAGAACATCACCGAGGAGGAGCGCGAGTACCTGCGCACCAAGCGGCTCTTCTGGCCGCTGGGCGGCTCGGTCAACGGCCAGAAGACGGGCGTCGACGGCCGCTTCGGCGACCACTATCCGCGCGTCTGGAAGCCCGTGATCGCCGCCGTGAACGGCTGGGCGGCCGGTGCGGGCCTGTACATCCTGCTCTCCTCGACCGACATCCGCATCGCCAGCGCCGAGAACGCCAAGTTCAAGTTCTCCCTGCTCACGCAGGGCTGGCTGGGCCACGGCCCGGGGGCGAGCCTGCTGATCAAGCAACTGCGCTACATCGACGCGATGAAGGTGCTGCTCACCGACGAGCCTTTCGACGCGCCCGAGGCGCTGCGCATCGGGCTCATCAACGAGGTGGTGCCGCATGCGCAATTGCTGGAGCGTGCGGAGAAGATCGCCCGCCACATCTGCACCTTGCCGCCCGTCGCGGTGCGCATGATGAAGGAATTCCTGGTGCGCTTCGGCGATCTGCCCACGGATCAGGCGTGGCAGGTGCAAACACTCATGAACTCCCTGCTCATCCAGACGACGATAGACGGCGAAGAGGGCCGCCAAGCCTTCCAGGAAAAGCGCAAACCGAACTTCACCGGTGCGCTGCGCAAGCGCGGCGAAGCCTGGCCGGAGTTCTCGGAAGAAGATGCCAAGCGCTTGGACGACGCTTATCGCAGCGGAGAGTTCTAACGCATCCCGGGAGACGCTCCCGACCGCGACCGGCGCGCGGGCGTACCCGGGGCCACCTCGCTAACCCAGCGCCCCGGCGCCGCGCAACGCGGCGATCCTCTCCTGCGTATAGCCGAGCACTTGCGCCAACACGCGCTCGGTGTCCGCCCCCAGCGCAGGCGCGGGACCGTTGACGCGGCCGAAACTCGCCCGCCAGGGCAATCCTGGCAGCACGCCTCGCGCGTGCTGGTCCCAGAACCCGCGCGCAGCCAGATGTTCGCTGCGAACCAGATCGCCCGAGCGTGCCAGTGCTGCGGCCGGCACGCCGACTCGAAGCATCGCCTGGGCCGCATCGCCTGCCGAACGCGACCCGGCCCAAGCCGCCAATGCGGCATCGATGGTCGGGTGCGCGGCGAATCGACCATCCCGGTCGCAGGCGGACATCTGCGCCAAGGCAGGCACCACCTCGCACAGCGCGCGCCAGTCGTGATCGTCGCGAGCGACGATGCTGACCCAATCGTCCTCGCCCAGACAACGCCACACGCCATGCGGCGCATAGCGCTTGGAGGCATTGCCCATCGGCTGAGGCGGACCTTCCAGTTGCGTGGCCAGCACCGGCTCGGCCATGGTCCAGAGCATGGCTTCGATCATGGAGAAGTCGACCCGTGCGACGCCGCCGTGCTGGCGCCTGTGCCACAGTGCGGCCGCGGCAATGAACGCGAGCATGAGCGCGCACATCGGGTCCAGCCATGCGAAGCCTATGCGTGGCGGGACCCCGGGATGACGGTTCAGACCCGCGAACCCGGTGTAACTCTGCAGCAGCGTCCCATAAGCGACCGCACGCGCATCGGGCCCCGTCCTGCCCATGCCCGAAGCTGAGATGTAGATCAGATCCGGGTTCACGGCCTTGAGCGCGTCGGCGCCCAACCCGAGCCTATCCATCACGCCGCCGGCATAGTTCTCGATCAGGATGTCGCACTTGGCCGCCAGCGCTCGCGCAACCTCGATGCCCTCGGGTTTCTTCAGATCGAGCACGATGCCCTGCTTGCCCTGGCCCAGCACCGTATGCAATTCGGACTGACGCCCAGGGTCGCCAGGACCGGGCGCCTCCACCTTGATGACTTCGGCACCCATGGCCGCCAGATAGCGGGTGGTCGTCGGCCCGGCGATTACCCAGCTGAAATCGAGCACGCGCACGCCGCTCAGCGGCATGGGGTTCTGCAATGCTCCCGCCTTGCGCTCGGATGCGGCGAGCGTCAAGCCGAAGGGTGTGCCCGGCGCCTTCACGACTTTGCCGTCGAGCTCGAGCGGCCGGTAATAGCGCCGATGCGTCATCTGGGGCGTGTCGAGATGCTCGGCCACCTCGCGCAACGGAAAACTCGGCACATGGGCCCTCTGCGCCGTATCGGCGATCCACTGCTTGTCGTGCTGCCGGCTCCATGTCGACATCAAGGCATGCAACGCATCCCAGTGGGCCACTCGATCGGGCTTGGTGACGAAGCGCGGGTCGCTGCCCCATGCGGGAGAACCCATCGCCACCAGCCAGGATGCCCATTGCTTGTCTTCGCGCGGCGAGATGGCTGCGTAGCCGTCCTGGGCAGGAAGGATCGTGACCGTCGCGCCGTTGCCGTCGGCCACACGCTTGCGGCTCCAGCTCTTGCCCGTCACGCCCGCTCGCGTGAGTTCGGTCATCGCCAGGGTGGCCAGCGTCTCGTGGATCGACACATCGACAAGCGCACCGGGTTCATTCGACTGGACCGCGTGCATGCCCGCGCAGGCGGCCGCCAACCCGGCGATGAACGCCGACTGCTCGCCCACCGGGCGCACCGGCGGCTCCGACAAGTCGTCCACCTGCCCCGTCAGCAGTCTCGACATGCCGCTGTCGAAAAAGAGCGTGAGGTCGGTTCCCGGATCCTCGGCCTTGGGACCGGTCTGCCCATAGGGTGAAATCACCACCAGCGCCGCACTTGCATTGATGCGGCGGATCGCAGCGACATCGTACTGCGAGGCGGCCAACTCGCTCGGCCGCCCCTGCAACACGATCAGATCGGCATCTGCGAGCGCCTTTCGCTTCGACGGCGCATCGGTTGCAATCGCCTTGGCATGGTTGAGATAGGCCAGCAGCGGTGACGCCGTGTCGGGATCGATGCACGTCACGTGCGCCGCGACGTCCGCCAGCATGCGACCGCACACGGCTGCGGCCCAGTCGGGCCCGATCTGGACCACGTTGAATCCGGTCAATAAGGCCATGAGATGTTCACTCGAAATGAATTGGGGAGTCGACGACTGTGCTGGTGCGCGTTCGATCCGTCCAAGGCCGACCCGGCGCTCGAATCCCGCTGCTGCACCCGCCGTCCGCCGCGAATGACCCGCTTGTCACCATCACCGAAGATGCCCATGCAAAAACGCAGCCGTCACCTCGAAGGCCTCGGGGCCGTCCTGCGAATGCGGCCCGGGATAGGCATGCAGCCGCTTGTCCTTAGAGGGCAGCAGGTCGAAGAGCTCGAGCTGCCCGTCGCGATCGAAGCGCTCGTCGTCCCACTGCATCGTGAAGAGCAACGGGATCGCGACCTTGGGGGCATGAGCCTTGAAATGCGCATCGATCCCGCTGCGCCGAACGCTCGATCCGCGCATGCCGGCCTTGCCGAGAACTGCAGCGCGTATCCGAGGCTCGCTCGCCACCAGGGGGATGCCGAACATCGTACCCATCGAGACTCCCCAGTAGCCGACACGGGTCTCGTCGATCTCCGGCAGCGCGCACAATGCGTCGAGCGCTGAGCGCCAGTCGTCGAGCATATCCTGCACGACGCCCGCTCGCTGCCACATCTGAGCATACGTCGGGTCCGCGGCATCGTTCACGCCGCCGCGGGCACCATGGACCGGGCCATCGATCGCTGCGGCCCACCAACCGTACTCGCCCGCCAGAATCTTGCCCATGCGCAGCATCTTGGCGCTGCGCTTGTGACCACTGCCGCCGTGTCCGAGCAGTACCAGCGGCACGGCGGCCGAAGTCTGCGCGGGATGCCAGACCACGCCCGGAATCGAATGGCCCTGGCGTTGCAGCGAAAACTCGCGCTCGCATACCGGCCCGTCGCGGACGGCATCGGTCGTCCAGTTCATCTGCGCCATGGCTATCTCCTCTCTTCTGGGCACGGGGATGCGGCCGTCCGACCGTGCGACGACTTGGGCCGACCCGCAATCCGATGATGTTACCGCGTGTTCGATCGCCATGCTGCGGGTTCGCGGCCGCAGACGGACCGCCCCATGACGGGCATCGGGCTTGAGGAAGCGATGTGATAGCCCCTGCATATCGATGCGATTGGAACAAACAATTTTCCTAATTGACCCGACCAGCCTAAGATCCGCTTCACCTTATCGCATCGACCCACTCTCTGAAGGAGAAAACACAGTGAACACGACCCTCATCAATACCGAGATCCTCCCGTTCAAGGCGACCGCATTCCACAACGGCAAATTCGTCGACGTGACCGACGCAGCCCTCAAAGGCAAGTGGTCGGTGGTGTTCTTCTACCCGGCCGATTTCACGTTCGTCTGCCCGACCGAACTGGGCGATCTGGCGGACAACTACGCCGAATTCCAGAAGCTCGGCGTCGAGATCTACGGCGTATCGACCGACACGCACTTCACCCACAAGGCCTGGCACGACACCTCGGACACGATCCGCAAGATCAAATTTCCGATGATCGGCGACCCGACCGGTGTCGTGACCCGCAACTTCGGCGTGATGATCGAGGAAGCCGGCCTGGCCGAACGCGGCACGTTCGTGATCGACCCCGAGGGCAAGATCCAGATCATCGAGATCAACGCCGGCGGTATCGGCCGCGACGCCTCGGAGCTACTGCGCAAGGTGAAGGCTGCGCAATACGTGGCCAGCCACCCCGGCGAGGTCTGCCCGGCCAAGTGGAAGGAGGGCGACACCACCCTGGCCCCCTCGCTCGATCTGGTCGGCAAGATCTAGGCAGCGCCCTCCGCTCGGGACGGATCCCGTCCCAGACGTCCCGAGCGGTTTCTCCACCCATCGACCGTCCAATGACCCGACCCGAACGCACCACGCAGGAGATCGCCATGCTCGACTCGAATCTCACGACCCAGCTTCGCACCTATCTCGCTCATCTTCGTCATCCGATCGAATTGATCGCCTCGCTCGACGACGGCGAAAAGTCGCGGGAGCTGCGCGAACTGCTGCACGAGATTGCCGCGCTCTCTTCGCTCATCAGGGTACGGGAAGACGGCGCCGATGCGCGCAAGCCCTCCTTCGCCATCGCTCGCGCCGGCGAACAGTCCGGAGTGCGCTTCGCCGGCATTCCGCTCGGCCACGAGTTCACCTCGCTCGTGCTGGCCCTGCTGCACGTCGGCGGCCATCCCCCCAAAGCGGACGCCGAACTCATCAAGCAGATTCGCGCCATCGACGCCGCACAGCCGCTGCGGTTCGAGACCTACATATCGCTCTCGTGCCACAACTGTCCGGACGTGGTGCAGGCCTTGAACTTGATGGCGGCCCTGAACCCGAGCATCGAACACGTGATGATCGACGGCGCCTTGTTCCAGAGCGAAGTGGACGAGCGCAAGATCATGGCGGTGCCTGCGGTGTTCCTCAACGGCCAGGTGTTCGGCCACGGCCGCATGACGCTGGAAGAAATCGTTGCCAAGGTCGACGTCGGCGCAAGTGCCCGCGAAGCAGAGAAGCTCGATGCTCGGGCACCCTACGACGTGCTCGTCGTGGGCGGCGGCCCTGCGGGCGCCTCGGCTGCGATCTATGCTGCCCGCAAAGGCATCCGGACCGGCATCGTCGCCGAGCGCTTCGGCGGCCAGGTCATGGACACGATGGGTATCGAGAATCTCATATCGGTGCCTCACACCGAGGGACCGAAACTCGTCGCTGCCCTCGAGCAGCACGTCAAGGAATACGACGTCGACATCATGAACATGCAGCGCGCAGAGGCGCTGGTGGCGCCCGGCGCCGATGGACTGGCGGCTGTCCGCCTCGCGAACGGCGCGACGCTGCGAGCGAGATCGATCGTCCTCGCCACCGGTGCGCGCTGGCGCGAGATGAACGTCCCCGGCGAGAAAGACTACAAGGCCAAGGGCGTGTGCTTCTGTCCGCACTGCGACGGGCCGCTCTTCAAGGGCAAGCGCGTGGCCGTCATCGGCGGCGGCAACTCCGGCGTCGAAGCCGCGATCGATCTGGCGGGCATCGTGAGCCACGTGACCTTGCTCGAGTTCGACGACAAACTGCGCGCCGATGCGGTGCTGCAAGCGAAGCTCAACAGCCTTGCCAATGTCACGGTGATCACCAGCGCGCAGACGACCGAAGTCACCGGCAACGGCGAGAAGCTCGACGGGATCGTCTACCAGGATCGCAAGAGCGGGCAGACGCATCGGATCGAACTCGAAGGCGTGTTCGTGCAGATCGGCCTGCTGCCCAACACCGATTGGCTCAAGGGCACGATCGCCCTCACGCCGCGCGGCGAAATCGAGATCGACGCTCGCGGTCAGACATCGGTGCCGGGCATCTTCGCGGCCGGCGACGCCACCACGGTGCCGTACAAGCAGATCGTGATCGCGATGGGCGAGGGATCGAAGGCGAGCCTGAGCGCATTCGATCACCTGATTCGCAGCTCGGCCCCCGCTGCGAAGCCTCCCGCCGAGGTCGCCATCGCCGCCTAGGCGCGCCTTGGGGACGCTCGACGGCACGGCCTTCCCGAGCGTTCCTGGAAGCTCCCTCCCGGCCAGACCTGCACCCCGTCACAAGCGGGGCGCAGGCTTTCCCGGCTGCCCGGGATACAATCGGGTCGCATCAGATCCGCGGCTAGAACATCAGGAGGAGCCAATGAACCGGAGCTCAAGCGCCGCCCGGCGTGTCGCCATCGCGCGCATTGCACTGACCGGCGCATTGCTTGCGCTCGGCTGCCCGGCCGCTGCCCAACCCGCCTATCCCAGCAAGCCGATCCGATTGATTCTGCCCTACGCCCCCGGTGGCAGCACATCGACGATCGCCCGCCTCATCGGCCAGAAGATGACCGAACACTGGGGACAACAGGTACTGATCGACAACCGGCCCGGCGGCGGCACCGTGATCGGCTCCGAACTGCTGGTGAGATCGCCGCCCGACGGCTACACCCTGCTGATGGTGACGAGCACGCATACCATCAATCCCAGTCTGATGAAGCTGCCCTACGATGCCGTCCGGGACTTCACCCCGGTATCGACACTGAGCACCACGGGCTACGTGCTCGTCGTGCACCCGGTATTGCCGGTGAAGAACCTGCGCGAATTCATCGCGCTCGCGAAGGCGCGGCCTGGACAACTGGACTACGCCTCCTCGGGCACCGGCACCGCCAACCATCTGGCGACCGAACTCTTCAGCATGCTGACCGGCATCAAGATGCAGCATATCCCCTACCGTGGCGGCGGCCCCGCCATCATCGACATCATGGGGGGCCAGGTGCAGGTGCACATCAACGTGCCCACCAACCTGATTCCGAATATCCAAACCGGCAAGCTGCGCGGCATCGCCGTGACCGGCACATCGCGCCTGCTCGCCCTGCCTGAAATGCCCACCTTCGCGCAAGCCGGACTGCCCCAGTTCACCTCGGGCAACTGGAACGGCCTGCTCGCGCCGGCCGGCACGCCGAAGCCGGTCGTGGATGCACTCGCCAGCGAGATCGGCAGGGTTTTGCAGTTGCCGGACATCCGCGAGAAGCTCTTGAGCCAGGGTGTTTCGACCTGGTTCAATCCGCCGGATCGCTTCGCCGATCTCATCCGGAGCGAGATGACGACTTTCGACAAGGTGATCAAGTCGGCCAACATCAAGCTCCAATGATTCGATCGCGCCGCCTGCAACCAGCGCGGCTCACATAACGCATGCATGGGAGACTGCCTTGAAGCTATGTCACTACAACGCCAACCAGGCCGGCATCATCGAAGGCGATCAGGTCTATCCCTTGGGTGATGCGCTGAAGCAGGCGGGCATACTGCGCGATCGCTACACCATGCTCGAAGTCATCGAGGCGCTCATCGAAGACCGGCGAGCGCAGCAGATCGCTGGCGACGCGAGCGGCACCGGCCAGCCGCTGCCGCTCGCCTCTGTAAAGCTGCTTGCACCCATCACCAATCCGCCGTCCATCTGGGCAGCCGCGATGAACTATCGCGCCCACCAGAACGAGATGGTCGAGCGGGTCGGCGCCAGCGGGCGCGCGAACCTGTCCAAGGACGAACTGATGGCCGAGTTCTTCCTCAAGCCGAGTTCTTCGCTGATCGGTCCGGGCGGCACGGTGATCCTGCCCAAGGTGGCGAGGCACGTCGATCACGAATGCGAACTGTGCGCGGTGATCGGTGTTCCTGGCAAGAAGATCCCGGAGGCGAGCGCGCTCGATCACGTCTTCGGCTACACGACGCTGTGGGATTTCAGCATTCGCGATCCGTGGGTGAAGCAGCAGAACACCCGCAACATCCGCAAAGGCTGCGACACCTTCACGGGGCTCGGGCCATGCATCGTGACGCGCGATGAAATCGCCGAGCCGCAAGACCTGCACATCCGGGTCGAGCAAAACGGCAAGCTGGTCATGACCGCGCACACGGCGGACATGATCTGCGGCCTGCGCGAGCACATCCGCTTCCTGAGCGAACGCATCACGCTGCGCACAGGCGATCTGATCACCACCGGCACGCCCGCCGGCGTGTCGCGCCTGGCTGATGGCGACACGCTCGAAGGCGGCATCGCCGGCATCGGCAACATGCGATTCAGCGTGCGAGCCGAGGCCTGAAGACACACGATCGAACTCGGGAGAACTCAACATGCTGATCGTCGATGCGCAAGTCCACGTCTGGGCCGCCGACCGCCCCGATCGCCCCTGGCCGCGCCCGCTGATGGCGCCGCAGCGCGCCGAACCGCTGCTGCCGGACGAACTCCTGGTCGAGATGGAGCAGGCCGGTGTCGATGCCACCGTGCTGGTGCCGCCGATCTGGGAGGGCGGACGCAACGATATCGCGCTGCAAGCCGCGCAAGCGCGTCCGGATCGATACGCCGTGATGGGCCGTATCGATCAAATGGATCCTGCGACGGCGAACCTCTTTCCCCGCTGGCTCGAGCAGCCCGGCATGCTTGGGATCCGGCTGGCATTCGGCCATGCCGATCTGTGGCCGTTGCTGAGCGCCGGTCATTTCAACTGGCTCTGGGCCGCCGCCGAGAAGGCGAGTATCCCGCTGATGGTGCTGGTGCCGCACCTGCTGGTGCCCGAGATCGACAAGGTCGCCGAGCGTCATCCGGGTTTGAAGATCGTGATGGATCACTTGTCGGTGCCCAGCGGCCTGAAGGACGCCGCGGCCTTCAAGGACATCGATCAGGTGTACGCGATTGCCAAGCGACCGAATGTCGCGGCGAAGGTGAGCGCCCTGCCGAGCTACTCGACCGACCGCTATCCGTACCCATCGCTGCACCAGTACATCCGGCGGGCCTACGATGCCTTCGGACCGAAGCGATGCTTCTGGGGCACGGACATCTCGCGCTCGCCCATCACGCTGCGCGAGCATGTGACGCTTTTCACCGAGGCGTTGCCTTGGCTGACCGGTCAAGACCTCGAGTGGGTCATGGGCCGCGGGGTGTGCCAGTGGCTGGGATGGAAGCTGCCCGGCGCCTACTGACCGGGTGCATGCCGCATCGGATGTCGCGCGGCGCGACCCGAACGAAGGCTTGCCGCGTCACGGCAAGCCTTCGCCGCCGCCTCAGGAAACGACCTGGTAGTACAGGTTCTGCGGATGCCGCGCCTGGGCGAAGAAGAACCAGCGCTCGGCGATGAGCCCGACGTACTGCACGACGAAAGCAAGCAGCAGCCACGCCGAGGCGCCTGTACTGAGCGCAAGCGCAAGCAGCAGCACGGGCACCACGAAGGCAAGCACCAGGAACGCATGCTTGATGCGCTTCACGAGCCACAGCGGCTTGCCGTGGAAGAACTCGCGCGTGTTGAAGGCGCCGGCGCTCATCCCCATCGAAGTCTGCCGCAGATTGTTGCCGCGGATGCCGGTCGCGCTTTGCAGCGTGGATGCATGCCGGATGCCGGCATTGCGCACGAGCGAGGCGATGCGCGTGATCGCGCCGAGCACGGTGAAGCCCAGGCCCCATTGCGCAGCCGCCAAAGCGAACGCGCCCGCGCCGGTGAGCGAGCCGAGTGCCGCAGCCAGCAGCAGGCCGGAGGCCAAGCCCAGCAGGACGTAGTTCACGAGCGTCAGCGGATGTGCCCACTCCTGGATGAACTTCAGGCAGGCATAGATCATGGCCGTACAAACCCACAGCAGGGCCGAGAGGACCAACGCGGCAATCATCAGCAGCGGCACCAAGCCTTGCGCCGCCCCTGTCCAGGCGAGCAGCAGCCACAGGGCCACGACGGCAATGAAGGCCGGCAACACGATGACTTCGCGCGAGAGCCAGGAGGTGCGCCACATGAGCACGGCGCGCCAGGCTCTCTCCGGCCGCCCCAGGTGAAACGTGGAAGCCACCAACCCGAGCATCAGGACGACGAAGGCGACACCGAGCGAAGTCAGCACGAAGGTCGGAGGAAGCACGGCGCCCGCAAGACCGGCGACGGCAATCGCCACGACCAGCCCCTGTGCGGCACCGGCCAGGGTAGTGAACAGAATGACGGAAAATGCAGGATGCACGAGTGATCAGCTTTCGCGTTCGACCTGCGCGATGATCTCGGTGATCTTGCGCGGCAGGTAATGGTTGGCCGGCTGAGTTTCCCACTCCGGCATCAAGGCATAGCCGCCGCGCTCGCGTATGGCCACCGCTGCTTCGGACGACGGATCGTGAATGTCGCCGAACAGCCGGGCGTTGGTCGGGCAGGCTTTGACGCAGGCGGGCTTGCGGTCTTCCGGCGCGAGGTTCTTGTCGTAGATGCGATCGACGCACAGCGTGCACTTGGTCATGACCTTGCGGTCTTCGTCGATCTCGCGCGCGCCGTAAGGACAAGCCCAGGCGCAATACTTGCAGCCGATGCACTTGTCGTAGTCGACCAGCACGATGCCGTCTTCCGGGCGCTTGTAGCTCGCCCCGGTCGGACATACCGGCACGCAGGGCGGATCCTCGCAGTGCAGACAGCTCTTCGGAAAGTGCACCGTCTGCGTATTCGGGAACGTGCCGACCTCGAAGGTCTGCACCCGATTGAAGAACGTGCCGGTCGGGTTGGCGCCGTAGGCGTTCTGGTCGACCAGCGGCCCTGCGCTGCCGGAGGTGTTCCATTCCTTGCAGCTGGTCACGCAAGCGTGACAGCCGACACACACGTTCAGATCGATGACCAGCGCGAGCTGCTTCTTGCGCGCTGGTGCGTTGTTCGCGGCAACCCGCGGGGAGGCTGACATGTCGTCTACTTTCATTTCTTGCCACGCGCGAAGAACATGACGGCCTCGGCGACGCGACCGAACACGCCGGGCGCGGCCGGGACGGCGTCGATCTGCGGCGAGCTTTCGGCCGGTTCGTCGGGGGCCGCCGGACGGATGCGCACGCGCACGTCGTACCAGCCGGCCTGGCCGGTGATGGGATCGGAGTTGCTGATGCGACGTCCGGCGAAGGGCAGATCCTCGCTTATCAGGTGATTGAGCAGGAAGCCCTTGCGCGATTCGTCGGCGGCGGCGTCGAGCTGCCAGGCGCTCTTGCCCTTGCCGATGGCATTCCAGGTCCAAACGGTGCCCGGATCCACCGCCTCGGAGTAGCGGGCCATGCAGCGCACGCTGCCCCACTGGCTCTCCACCCACATCCAGCCCCCGTCGGCAACGCCGGCAGCCTGTGCAGTACCTGGATTAACGAACAGATAGTTGTGACTGTGGATCTGGCGCAGCCACGCATTCTGCGAATCCCAGGAGTGATACATCGCCATCGGGCGCTGGGTGATGGCATGCAGCGGAAACGAAGTAGTGTCGCTGACCGCGTCTTCGAGCGGCGCATACCAGAACGGCAAGGGATCGAAGTAGGTGTCGATGCGCTCGCGCAACTCCGCCGGCGGCAGGCGCTTGGTGCCCTTGCCGCGCGCCGCCAGACGGAAGCTTTGCAACGCATCCGAATAGATGGCCAGCTGAATCGCGTCGCTCTTCTGGCGAAAGCCCATCTCCAGCGAGAACTCGAGGTAGTCGCGATTCCAGTTGCGCATGTACTGCATGCTCTCCGGCATCGTGTGGTGGAAGACGCAGTTGTTCTTCGCGTACATCTCCCATTGCTTCGGATTGGGCTCGCCCTTGAGCGACTTGCTGCCGTCGGCGCCGCGCCAGCCCATGAGAAAACCGATACCCGGCTTGGCTTCGAAGTTGACGATGAAGTCCGGATAGTCGCGGTACTTGGGCGTGCCCTCGGGCGTAATGAAGGCCGGCAGTTTGAGCCGCGCGGCCAAATCGACAAGCACTTCCTGGAACGCGCGCGTGTCGCCCGTGGGCGGCACCACCGGCACGCGCACCGAATCGCACGGACCGTCGAACTCGCTGATGGGCCGATCGAGCATGCTCAAGGCATCGTGACGCTCGAGATAGGTGGTGTCCGGCAGCACGAGATCGGCGAACGCGACCATTTCGCTCTGGAAGGCATCGCACACGACCAGGAAGGGCAGCTTGTATTCGCCCGCTTCATCGCGCTCGTTCATCATCGCGCGCACCTGCATGGTGTTCATGGTCGAGTTCCAGGCCATGTTCGCCATGAAGATGAGCAACGTATCGATGCGATACGGGTCGCCGCGCACCGCGTTGGTGATGACGTTGTGCATCATCCCGTGCGCCGACAGCGGGTGCTCCCAGGAGAAGGCCTTGTCGATGCGGATCGGCGTGCCGTCGTCGTGGATCGCCAGTTCGTCCGGGTGCGCGGGAAAACCCAGCGGCCCCGCCGGCAGGGGCGTGTTGGGCTGCACCTGCTCGGGCGAATGAATGGTGCGATAGTTGGGCACGATGTGGCGCGGATACGGTGCCTTGTGGCGGAAGCCGCCGGGCCGGTCGATGGTGCCGATCAGCGACATCAGCACCGAGAGCGCTCGCACCGTCTGGAAACCGTTGGAGTGCGCCGCCAAGCCGCGCATGGCATGAAACGCGACGGGACGCCCGGTCACGGACGAATGCTGCGTGCCCCAGACGTCGGTCCAGGCGATCGGCAGCTCGAATGCCTGATGCATCGCCGTCTCGCCGATCTCGCGCGCGAGTTTGCGGATGCGCTGCGCCGAGATGCCGGTGATCTGCTCCGCCCACTCCGGCGTGCATTCCTTGACGCGGTCTTTCAGCAGTTCGAAAGCGGTGGCGACCGGGGTGCCGTCGGCCAACGTGTAGCGACCTTCCAGGACCGGATCGACATCGCGCGCCGCATCGGTTTGGGCGCGCTGGGCGGCGTTGGTCTTGCGATCCCAAACCAGCTTGTTGTGGGGGTTGCGACCGTCGGGCAGCGCCCCCGCTTCCGGATCGAAGGCAAACAAGCCGTCGCGCTCCCCGCCATCGAGCACGACCAGATTCGGGGCGTTGGTGTAGCGCGCGAGAAACTCGCGATCGATGAGATCGGCGGCGATGAGTTCGTGGATGAGTGCCATGAACAAGGCGCCGTCGCTGCCCGGCCGCACCGGAATCCATTCGTCGGCAATCGCCGAATAACCCGTGCGCACCGGATTGATCGAGATGAACCGTCCGCCGTCGCGCTTGAACTTGGAGAGCGCGATCTTCAGCGGATTGGAGTGATGGTCCTCCGCGGTGCCGATCATGATGAAGAGCTTGGCTCGGTCGAGATCGGGGCCGCCGAACTCCCAGAAGCTGCCACCGATGGAGTAGATCATGCCGGCGGCCATGTTCACCGAGCAGAAGCCGCCGTGGGCCGCATAGTTGGGCGTGCCGAACTGCCGCGCGAAGAGGCCCGTCAGGGCCTGCATCTGGTCGCGGCCGGTGAAGAGCGCGAATTTCTTGGGATCAGTGGCGCGCAGCTTGGCGAGGCGCTCTGTCAGGATATCGAGCGCGCGTTCCCAACTGATCGGTTCGAACTCGCCGGCGCCGCGCTCGCTGCCTTGTTTGCGCAGCAGCGGCTGTGTGAGTCGGGCCGGGGAGTGCTGCTTCATGATGCCCGATGCACCCTTGGCGCAGATCACTCCACGATTGATGGGGTGCTCGGGATTGCCGTCGATGTAGCGCACCTGACCATCGCGCAAGTGCACACGTATGCCGCAGCGACAGGCGCACATGTAGCAGGTCGTGGTCTTGACCTCGTTGTTCGTTCCAGGCGCAGGATCGGCAAGCGGGTCGTGCAAAGGAGCCGAAGACAACAGTTTACCGAGACTCATCAATGGCCCCGCCCCGTAAACTCCACGCCGCGCGCGTCGCAGGCATCCCATCTAGGTGAACGACATCGCGACGATCCCGTCACCCCGAGCCAAGCAGACCTTAAACGAAACACCGGTGCACCCCGCGATAGCATTTTCAAGTGTGTGTGATGTCCGCAGCCGTCTCTGTCGCACCAAGCCCCGAACAGAAAGCACGCGCACGCAACGTTCAATGATAAACGTCCGCACGGCATGTGGAAACCGCGCCGTACGGCGCGGCACCCGTTCGGGCGAGCCGGCAAGACTCCCGGACCGTATCGACGATGCAACACCTCTTCTCGGAGCGATGCGATCGTCGCCCTCGTCTCAGCGACCTCCCGCACTCGACGGCGCATCGCTTATCATGCACATGCTGACGCGCGCCGACCAGCATCGCACTGGCAGGTCGCCCTTGCTCCATTCGGACGCGAACATCAGCCACACAACGAGCGCAGGAGGAGATCAGCCATGGCGTATCGGTGCCTCGTCGCCATCGGGTCGATGGCATTGTGGATCGCGACCCATCCAGTCTCGGCCGCACAGTCCCCGGATTGGCCCGCGCGCCCCGTTCGGGTCATCGTCCCCATGGGGCCAGGCGGCGGCAGCGACATCGTCGCACGGCTGATGTCGGCGAAACTCACGGAGTCCCTCGGCCAGCAGTTCGTCGTCGACAATCGAGGCGGCGGGGGCGGCCTGATCGGAATCGGCATGGCCGTCAGGTCTGCGCCGGATGGCTACTCGCTGATGCTGATTTCAGGCAGCGTGCCGGCAGCGATCGCTGCGCACAAACCGAACTACGATGCGATCGGCGGTTTGAGCGGAATTGCCCGCGTCGCCTACTCGCCGCTCATCCTCGTCGTGCATCCGTCCCTGCCAGTCAAGACCACGCAGGAGTTCATCGGCTATGCCCGCGAGCGCCCGGGGCAACTATCGTTCGTCGTACCCGGCGTGGGTAGTCTTACCCATCTGGCGACCGAGTACATGATGACGTTGACGCGCATCCAGATGCAGCATGTGCCCTACAAGAGCACCGGGCTGGGCATGAACGATCTGTTGAGTGGGCAGATCCAGGTCATGATGACCGGCCTGTCGCCCGTCGTGCCCCATCTGCAATCGGGCAAGCTGCGAGGCCTCGCAGTCACCACCGCGGCACGGTGGCCGGCGCAATCCCACATCCCTGCGATGGCCGAGACCTTGCCTGGCTTCGCCGTCGAATCGTGGTTCGCCTTCGTCGCACCGAAGGGAACGCCGGCCACGATCGTCTCGCGCTTGAACGCCGAACTGAATCAGCACCTGCGAGAGCCCGAATTGCGCAAGACGCTCGAAAGGCAGGGACTGGCGGCTGCCGGCGGCCCGACAGCAGATGTCGACCGACGCATGAGCAGCGAAACCGAGCGCTGGAGCAAGATCATCCAGGACGCGAACATCCGCGTGGGGGCCTAGTGTCCTGAGTCAGAAATTCGCTGAACAAAAGCGCCGAGAATCGACGCCATACTTTGTCGGAAATCCTCGCCAGGTGTCCAACCTGGCTGCGGTTTCCTTCGCGTCTGACGCCGATTTCGACCCTTTTGTACCGTCTGCATCATCGATACCATTCAGCCACTCGTCAACGAATCTCTGACTCAGGACACTAGGAAGATCTGAGATCGACTGCGTCCGCCGCACTGCAATCATCCATGAGGCTCGTGAGGAATATAGCGGCCTCCGTAATTGGTCGAAGTTAGCTCGACCGCGTTTGAAGCAAATCCTTCTCTACTTAGGGAGTACTTCGTGATGAGAATTGCCAGAGCCTTTGCGCGCACTGTCACCTTGGGAGCGCTGGTCGCGTTCACGACCTCGGCATCCGCGCAGCAGGACTATCCGAACAAACCCGTGCGCCTGGTGAGTGGATACGCCCCCGGCGGCACGACGAGCCTGGTCGGGCGCATCATCGGGCAAAAATTGAGCGAGAGCCTGGGCCAGCAGTTCATCCTGGACAACCGGCCCGGCGGCGGCACCCTGATCGGAGGCGAGATCGTCGCCCGCGCCGCACCCGACGGCTACACGCTGATGCTGGTCGACAGCGTGCATGTGCTGGCCCCCGTGCTGCTCAAGGCGCCCTTCGATCCGATCAAGGATTTCACGCCGATCGGCACCGTCGCGGCGACCGAACTCGTGCTGCTGCTGCACCCCTCCCTGCCGCCCAACAACTTGAGCGAGTTCCTCGCCTACGCCAAGGCGCGGCCGGGCAAGATCAACTATGCCACGCCGGCGCTGGGCGGCTCCCAGCATCTGGCCACCGAGATCTTCAACATCACCACCGGCATCCAGACCCAGCATATTCCCTACAAGGGCGCGGGACCGGCGCTGATCGCGTTGGTCGCCGGCGAAGTGAACATGTTTTTCGCAACGACATCCACCGGCGCGCCCCACGTGCAAGCCGGCAAGCTCAAGGCCATCGCGATCACGGGCACGCAGCGCTCGGCGCTCCTGCCGCAGACGCCGACCTTCGAGGAATCGGGCGTGAAGAACTTCTACAATCACAAGCGTCCGCCCTTCGGCATCATCGGGCCGGCCGGGATCCCCAAGCCGATCGTCGACAAGCTCGCCGGCGAAATGGCCAAGCACCTTGCCACGCCGGAGTTTCGCGACTCGCTCACGAAGATCGGACTCGATCCGGTGACGAACACACCGGCGCAGTATGCGGATCTGCTGAAGTCCGGTCATGCCTGGAATATCAACACCATCGCCTTGCTGAAAAAGCGCGGCGTGAAGTTCGACTTCTGACGGTTGCACACCGGCGCACCCGAGCACGCCGTTGCTCGGGTACGCCGCAGCGCCGCACTATTCCACGCGGATATCCGCTTTCTTCACGACTTCGGCCCAGCGTCTGGCCTCGGCCGCGATGAAGTCGGCAAACTGCGCCGGCGTACCGCCGACGACATCCACACCTTCCCTTGCGATGCGCGTCTTGACGTCGTCGAGCTGCAGAATGCCCTCGATCTCGACGTTGAGCCGCTGCACGATGCTGCGCGGCGTCTTCGCCGGCACCAGCACGCCGAACCAAGGCCCTGCCTCGAATGCGATCCCCGCTTCCTTGAACGTGATCACCTGCGGCAAGGCCTGAGAGCGCCTGGCAGCAGCGAGGCCGATCGGCACCAGGCGCTGCGCCTTGACGTGCGAGATCACGGGCAACAGGCTCGCGAAGACCATCTGCACCTCGCCGCCCAGCAGGGCCACGATGCCGGGCCCGCCGCCCTTGTAGGGCACATGCACGATATCGGTTCCGGTGACGAGCTTGAAGTACTCGGCAACCAGATGCGCCCCGCTGCCGGCCCCGAAGGAACCGTAATTGATGCGACCCGGCCGCGCCTTGAGCAGCGACACCAGATCCTGCGGCGTCTTGGCCGGCACCGAGGGATGCGTCACCAGGATCGACGGCGCGATGGCGACCAGACTGATCGGCTGCAGATCGCGCACCGGATCGAAGCGCATGTTCTTGTAGAGCGACGGATTGGTGGCGACGCCGATGCTGCCCATCAGCAGCGTGTGGCCATCGGGCTGCGCGCGCGCAACGATCTCCGTCCCGATGTTGGTGCCGGCACCCGGCCGGTTGTCGACTACCACTTGCACGCCGAGTCTTTCTCCCAGGCGCTCGCCGAGCAGACGCGCCAGGATGTCGGTACCGCCGCCGGGCGGGAAAGGTACGACGAAGCGCAGAGGTTTGGTCGGATAATTTTCGGCCGAGTACGCGCCGGGACTACCCAGGGAACATAACGCCGCCACGGCCAGGCCGGCTGTGCGCATTGCCTTCATCGATTCATCTCCTCCGTTTGACCACCATGTGGTCCTGCCGCCTGCGCGACGGCCCATGCTCGTGCGTATAGCGCGCTCGCCCTGGCGACGCAACCCGCCTGTGCATCCGCGCCTGTCCGACCGCAGAAGTCGCGCGGTCCAGCGCGGCATCTCGACGCCGAGCAAGGCCGGGGCGCGGCCGTGCGGTTTGTGCGCAGAGTCCGCACCACGCAGCCGGCTCCATGGGTAGAATGCGGGAGCCGCGGAGGAGGAGCCGTCCGTCGTGACGCCGGTGCCTGCCGCTCATTTCCACAGCCGGGAGAATCGAGGATGGCGGAGTCGCAAGTTCCATATGCCTACAACTATCTGACGGGGGCCGAGGCTCGGTTCCTCGACGCAGCCGTCGAGCGCCTCATCCCGACCGACGAACTCGGCCCCGGCGCCAAAGATGCCGGCGTCACCTACTACATCGACCAGCAACTGCGCGGCATGTGGGGCACGCATGGCCGCCAGTACCGCTCCGGCCCCTGGCACGAAGGCACGCCGCAGCAAGGCTTCCAGTCGCGCCTGACGCCGCAGGAAATCTATCGCGTCGGCATTCACGAGATCAACGAATACTGCAACCAGAAGCACGGCAAGAACTTCGAGTTCCTCGCCGCCGACCTGCAAGACCAAGTCCTCCACGCCCTGGAGGAAGGCGGCGTTTCCCTGCCCTCGCTCTCCTCCAAGCTCTTCTTCGACATCCTGTGGCGCAACACCGAAGAGGGCTTCTTCGCCGACCCGATCTATGGCGGCAACCGCGACAAGATCGGCTGGAAGCTGCTCGGCTTCCCCGGCGTGGGCGGCTCCGAATACAACGCCCGTCTCGACAACCCGGAGCCCTACCGCGTCAAGGAGCCCGTGAGCATCGTCGACATCGAGCAGCTGCGGGCGAAACTGGATGCACAAGGCTTTCCGAAGCACGAGAAGCTCGATCAACAAGGCGGGAGGAAGTAGACGTGACGACGACCAAGATGAAACATGTCGACGCTGTCGTGGTGGGCAGCGGCGTGGTGGGCTCCATCATGTGCATGGAGCTGGCCAACGCGGGCCTCAGCGTGGTGTGCCTGGAGCGCGGTCGCATGTCCGACCCGCAGAAAGACTTCACCATGCCCTACGTGCACGACGAACTGAAGTACGATCGTCACAGCGACATCTTCCAGAACCTGTCGCGCGAGACCATCACCGTGCGCAACAACATGGGCGAGATGGCGCTGCCTATGCGCGAACTGGGATCGTTCAAGCCGGGCGAACTCGTCGGCGGCACGGCCGTCCACTGGGGCACCAACGCCCGCCGCTTCCTGCCGCACGACTTCGAACTGCGCAGCCAGAGCGAGGCGCGCTACGGCAAGGACTACTTCCCGCAGGACTGCACCAGCCAGGACTGGGGCGTGACCTACGATGACGTCGAGCCTTACTACGACATGTTCGAGCACATCTACGGCGTGGGCGGCAAGGCGGGCAACCTCGACGGCCAAATCCAGCCGGGCGGCAACCCGCACGAAGGCCCGCGCTCGCGCGAGTATCCGAATCCTCCGACCCGCCGCACGCCGCAAGGCGAAATCTTCGCCAAGGCCGTGTCGGAACTGGGCTACACCCCCTTCCAGGGGCCCGCTGCGGCCATGACGCAGGAGTACACCAACCTCTACAAGGTGCACCTGGGCGAGTGTCAGCGCGGCGGCTTCTGCAGCAGCCATGCCTGCTCGCAGGGCGCGAAGGCCAACCCGCTGACCACGGTGATGCCCGCCCTGTACAAGCAGCCCACGTTCGAGATGCGCCCGTTGTGCAACGTGATCAAGGTCAACACCGACTCGACCGGCAAGAAAGCCACCGGCGTGACCTACATCGACGCACGCGGCAACACCGTCGAGCAGACAGCCGACATCGTGATACTGGCGACGTACTGCTTCAACAACACGCGCCTGCTGCTGCTCTCAGACATCGGCACGCCCTATGATCCGACGACCGGCAAAGGGGTGGTCGGCCGCAACTACTCCTACCAGACCGGTGGACGCATCCACGTCTTCTTCGACGACAAGGAATTCAATCCCTTCATCGGCGGCGGCATGGTGAACACGTCGATCGACGACCTCAACGGCGACGTCATCGATCGTTCCGGCCTGGGCTTCGTCGGCGGCGCCTACATCGGCTGCGCGCAACCGGGCGCCACCCCGATCAAGTCCAAGCCTGTACCGCACGGCACGCCGCGCTGGGGTGCGGCCTGGAAGAAGGCGGTCGCGGAGAACTATCACCACTGCCTGACCGTCAGCATCCACGGCTCCTGCCAAAGCTATCGCGGCCATTACCTCGACCTCGATCCCACCTACAAGGACGCGAATGGCCTGCCGCTGCTGCGCATGACCTACGACTGGCATCAGAACGAGCAGAAGATGCTCAAGTGGATGTACGAAAAAATCACCCAGATCGTGAAGGTGATGAATCCGTCGAAGTACCACGCCCACCCGATCGCCTCCAAGTACAGCATCGTGCCGTATCAGAGCACGCACAACATGGGCGGCGTGGCCATGGGCGCGGATCCCGCCACGAGCGCGGTGAACAAGCACCTTCAGTCCTGGGACATCCCGAACCTCTTCGTGGTGGGCGGCAGCGCCTTCCCGCAGAACCCGGCGCAAGGGCCGACGGAGACCATCGGCATGCTGGCCTGCTGGGCGGCCGACGGCATCAAGGACATCTATCTGAAGCGTCCCGGCCAGTCGATGGTCTGAGCGCCTAAAGTAGCGTCCTGCCCCGAAAAGCCACCGCACGCGGTGGCTTTTCGTTCAATGCGACGCGCCCGCGTCCAAGCCTGAACATCGAGCGCCTCAGAGGAACATCCATGCCGGTCTCGCCCTCGAGCGACCCCGCCCATCCCGACGGCCCGGCCCGCGCAGCGGCACGCTGGCTCGCCGACGCTGGCGATTTGACGCTGCCCGACGAAGTCATCGATGCCGCACGCACCTGCCTCATCGACTGGTTCGCCTGCGTCATCGGCGGGCTGAGAGAACCCGTATCGACGCTCCTGCTGCCACGCATCCGCACGTGGTCGCCGACGGGAAGTGCTCCGCTGCTCGTCGGCGGCCGTGCCGCACCCTGCTTCGCCGCGCTCCTGCACGGCACAGCGGTGCATACCACCGACTTCGACGATACGCATATCTGGACCGACGCCCACTTCAGCGGCCCCACCTGGGCGGCACTACTTGCCCGCATGAGTGGGGAGCAGCCGATCGACGACATGCGACTCGCTCGCGCATTCGTCGCCGGTTTCGAGACCGGCGCCAAACTCGGCGGACGCCGTCTCGGCCATGCCATGGTGCATCGAGGCTTCCAGGCCACGGCGATGCTCGGACGCCTCGCGGGCGCAGCCGCCTGTTCCGCGCTTGCCGGCCTCGATGCCGAGCGCATTGCCATGGCCTTGGCCCTGGCCGGCTGCCAGACGGCCGGGCTCTCGTCGGCCGCCGGGAGCATGATGAAGCCCTTCCAGGGCGGCAAGACGGCATTCGACGCCGTGATGGCCGCTGAACTGGCCGAGGACGGCTTCGAGGCCGATCCGCGCCTGTTCGAACCGGGCGGCGGCGCGGTGGGTGCACAACGCATCGGCGGCCTCGCACGCGCTTTCGTCCAGGACGGCTACGCCGAATTCGCGCAGCCGGACTACGCCGCCGGATGGGAGATCCTGCGCAATTCCACCAAGGCTTATCCCTGCCTGCACGGCCTCGGCCCGGTGATCGATGCCGCCCGCGATCTGCATCCGCAAATCGCGGGCAGGCGCATCGCCCGGGTACGCGCCTTCGTCGGGCCGAGCATACCGAAGATCGCGCGCTACGATCGGCCGCGCACGTCGCACGAAGGGCGCTTCAGCGTGCAATACGTCGCTGCCCTCGGCTTGCTCGGGCATCGCTTCACGCCGGAAAACTTCGACCCGGCCGTCATGCACTCGTCATCGGTCGATGACTTGGTGCGCAAGATCGAAATCGTCCCGACCGAAGGACGCAAGATGTACAACGCCGCCGTCGAGGTCACGCTGGACAGCGGTGCAGTGCTGCTCGCCGATGTCCCGCTCGGACGCGGCCACCCGGGACGCCCGCTCACGGCCGCCGAGATGGAAGAGAAGTTCCGCATGCTCGCCGAACCCGTGCTGCACGCGCGCACTACGCAAGTGCTGAACGTGCTCGGTGAGTTTCCGGCCCGCGGCAGTATCGAAAAGGCGTTCGAGATCGTTCGCAGCGAACCGCTGCCGCTGTCCGGGCCGCTGGCCTGAAGCGGCCGCGAAACACGCGACGAGCATGCATGCCCCCACTTCTTCAACCCCCTCCCGACGGAGCCATCGATGAAAATCACCCGAGTCGAACCCATACTCATACGCACGCCGATGTTGCTCGACGCCGCCAAGCCGCAAGCCGGCGGCGCGCCGAAGACCGACATCCATACGGTGCTGGTGAAAGTGGAAACCGACCAAGGCATTACCGGCTGGGGCGAAGCGTTCTCCAACGCAGGCTGGCAGAGCACGATCACGGCGATCGCACAGATCGTCGAACCTCGTGTGCTCGGAAAAGACCCGTGCAACATCGCGCAGATCCAGGCCGATCTGCACCGTGCGCTGTACAACACCGGCCGCAGCGGGCCCACGGTATTCGCGATTTCCGGGCTGGATATCGCCCTTTGGGATATCGCCGCCAAGCGCGCTGACATGCCGCTCTATCAGTTGCTCGGCGGCAGTGCGCGCACCACCTTGCCGGCGTACGCGAGCCTGTTGCGCTACGGCGTGGCCGACGTCGTCGAACGCAAGACCCACGAAGCGATCGAGCGCGGCTATCGCTTCATCAAGCTGCACGAGAACAAGCCCGACATCATCCGCGCAGCCAAGCGAGCATGCGGCAACAAGGCCGCACTCATGGTGGATTGCTCCTGCCCCTGGACGGTCGACGAGGCGATCGCGGCAGCACGGCAGCTTTCCGACCAAGACCTGGCGTGGCTGGAGGAACCGATCTACCCCCCCGACGACCATGCCGGTCTGGCACGCCTGCGCGCGGTGGCATCGATGCCTATCGCCGCAGGCGAGAACTGCTCCAACCTGATGGAGTTCAAGCGTCTGATGGAGGTGGGTGCCATCGGCATCGCGCAGCCGAGCATTACCAAAGTCGGCGGCGTCACCGAGATACGCAAGGTCTTTGCGCTGGGCGAAGCGCACGGCGTGGTGGTCGTGCCCCATTCCCCTTACTTCGGACCAGGCTTGATGGCATCGATACACGTGTGTGCCGCCGCGGCGCGGGAAATCCCGATCGAGCGCTACTACTGCGACTTCGCCGAAACCCCGTTCGGCACCCAGATCGACCCGGTCAAAGGCGAGTTCGCGGTACCGCAGAGTCCTGGCTTGGGAATGGATCCCGATGAAGCGATCGTGGCCCGCATGCGCGTCGCTTGACGTCCAAGCAGCCGGTAGAGCGCCGCCCCTTGCGTACCCGCGGTGAGCACGATCGCCTGCAACTTGCCGCTGGTCCGCTCGCATCGGCGCGTAGCGGATCGGCGAGGCCGAAGCCCGCTGGACCTGCGCTGCGGTCTGCCGAGTTCAGCCGCTGCCGCGATGATCTTCCACCGCGCCGGCTGCGGCCTGAGAGCGCAGCGGCACGAGCATCTCGTCCATCAGATGCTCCAGGCGCTGCGCTTGAACAAGAACCGTCGCGGAGACTTGCTGCATTTTCGGTTCCTCCGGAAACATCACGCGGACCAGTTCCGCCGTATGGCGCACCTGCGCGAGCCCGTCGGCATTCGCCGCTCCCAGCAGCCCGATGATCTGCGCACGACGTTGCTCCGCGATGACGAGCGCTTGCGCGGCATCGCGGCTTGCCGAGACATCTTCGAGACACCCGATCCGGCGCAAACGTGTTTCCCCGGCCGCCGGAACAAGGACGGCGGCGAAGCGCACGTAGCGGTACACGCCATCGGCGCGGCGCATGCGGAATTCCTCGTCGATGGGAACAGCCTCGCTCACCAGGCCTTCGTGTGCATGCCTCCAGGCGGTGCGATCTTCGGGATGGACGTATTGGCTCAGGTCGAGATCCGAGCTTGCCGATCGATCGGCACCGAGCCACGCAAGACAAGCCCGATTGGCATACCCGTTGCCCGCCGCAGTCGAGACCCACACCGGCGCCGGACAACGGTCGAGCAAGGCAGCGACGTCGTCGCAATGCGCTCGCAGTTCGACCTCCAGGCGCTTGCGCTCGTTGATGTCGATCGCACTGCTGAGGCTGCCTGACCATCTGCCTTGGTCATCGTATCGGGGCAGCACGGCATCCAGGATCCAGCGCTCGTGCCCGGCGGCGTCCCGCAGCCGATACTCGACGCAGGTCGGTTCGTCGCGCGGCGCCGTGGCTTCGAAGCGCCGACGCACCTCCTCCCTGTCGGCAGGATGCACATGCTCGAACCAGTCCGCCCCCACGCCCGTGCCGGCGAGGACTTCCCAGGCCGGACTTGCGAAGACACATCGACCGTTACCATCGAGCAGCCGCAGTGCGACCGGGGTGGCATCGCAGAGACCGCGAAAGAACGCCTCGGCCTCGCGCAGGGCGCCGATCTTCGCGTTGCGCTCGCCGACGTCCTGAAGGACGAATTGCACCGCACGCTCCGTCGCGGTTTCGTAGACTGCGACGCTCGCCTCCGCCTCCACCTCGCGCCCGTCGCAGGCCTTGAGTCGAGTGGTGAACCGCCGTGTTCCGGCCCCATCCTGCGCAAGCGCCCGCGCCGCGACCGTCATGGCCACGTCGGAATTCGCCGCAATCTGCAACAGGGGGATGCCGACGAGGGCGTCGGGATCCGTTGCAGCCAGCATGCTCGCTGCCGCCGCATTGGCGAAAACGATCTTGTTCTCGCGTGCGATCAACAAGGGATACGGCAAGCTTGCCACGATCGCACGGTGGCGGCTTTCTTCGGCGCGCAGGGCGTCTTCGCCGCGCCGTCGCGCAGTGACGTCGACGGCGACACCGCACAGCGCCATACCTGCAGCGCCCGAATCCCGCGTGGCACACTTGAGCGCGACGAAGTGATGCAGGCCGTCGTTGAGCTGCAGTGTCTCCTCGAACTGACGCACGCCCTCGGCGGCGAGCGCACGGGCATCGTTCTCGCGCATGCGCTCGGCAGCCGCCCGCGGGAACACCTGGAAATCGGTCTTGCCGTGCAATTGCTCGGGCGAAAAGCCGGTGAGGTCTGCGTACTCCCGGTTGGCGTAAAGGTAGCGTCCCTGGTCGTCCTTGAGCCAGAGGATCGCGGGTGCGTGATCCACGAGAGTGCTCAATGTCGCGAGCGCGCTGCGCATCGCATCATCGGCGCTCTTGCGCACGGTGACGTCGGCCGTGATGCCTGCGAGGTAACGCATGCGTTCGTGGCCATCGCATACCGCGATGCCACGATCACGCAACCATGCGATGCTGCCGTCTTCGCGCACGACGCGATACTCCAGTTCGTACCCGCCTTCGGTACCTGCCGCGAGGAAGGCCTGGCGGACGCGCTCGCGGTCATCAGGGTGAACCGCCGCGATCCATTGTGCGAAATCTTCCAGCGGGATCGCGGGCGACAGACCGCGCAACATGCCCGCCTGCGGCGTCGCGTAGATGACGCGCGGCACACGCGGGTCGACGATCCACAGCCCTTCTTCCAGATGCTCCGCGAATACCTGAAGGCGCTCCGCGGCCTCCTGCAAGCGCGCCGTCCGGGCCGTTTGCTCCGTGACATCGTCCACGGTCAAGGCAAGCGCCGTCGCCGGCCCCGTGCCCGGGGCGATAGCCCGGCAGTCGATGCTCCAGATTCGCTCGGCCCCGCTTGCGTCGCGAACGCGGACATGGGCGTCTCGCGTTCCGCTGCGAAAGCGCAGGGTTTCTCGGGCGAGCGGTTCGATCGCAGCGAGCACGGCATGCACGCCCCCCGCGTCCCGCACCATCGCCTGCCAGCGGTCATTGGCGTTCACCACCCCGAGATCGGCGTCGAGCACGCACAGGCCTGCTGCCGCTGTACGGTACGCCTCGTCGAGCACCGCCGCCGTCTGCTGGCGCTCGTCCTGCGCTTGCTCGGCACAGCGGGCGAATTCGCGCTCTCGCAGCGCCGCGCTCTGCGCCTGCTCTGCGCTCAAGCGCTCGGTCAAGGCGTCGCGCTGCGCCCGCATTCGCTCGAATTCGATCTCCAGGCCTGCCGGATCGGCAGCAAGTTCCGCTTCCCTGCCCGATACGTCCTGAGCCGCAGCGCTTGCCAAGCCGCTCGCCTCGTCCAGGCTGGCTCGCAACGCGTCCGCTTCGACGCGCGCGGCGCGGACGGCCTCGGCTTGCGCCGTCACGTCGATGGCGCGGTCGACCAGGAGCAGCGCATCGCCCTCGAGCGGCCAGACTTCGAGCGGCTGACACATCCAGGTGCGCTGCTCGCCGGAGCGCGTCCATATCGTCCGCGTCTCGATGTCGCCGCCGTGCACCTTGTTGCGAAACGCCTTCAGCGCTGCGTCGAGTTCTCTCTCGGGTGTGCGCAGAACCTTGGTGAACCAAGTCTCGACGTCGGGAATGTCGGCACGCGAATACCCCGTGATCCGGGCGAACCCCTCGCTGACCTCCAGGACCCGAGCATCGAGATCGTAGGCGATCATCGGCACGGTGCTGGTGCGTACCATCCTCAACGCTACTTCCTGCCACGGCGGCGCCGGCCGACCGTTGGACGAACTCGAGAAGGCCCGCAGGTTCCCCAGTTCCCGCGCGAGACGGTCCCGCTCGTGCTTGACGTTCGCGCCCTGCTTGGCGAGTCGATAGGTGCTGCCGGCGAAACCGAATGCAGCGACTGCGGCGAGCAGCAGCCCGCTTGCCAGAAGCGCGCTGCCGCGACCCTCGAAGAAACTCGGGCGCGCCCTCTGCGCGGGCGATGCTGTCGCCGGATCTGCGAGCGAAGCTCGCGGCTCCGCGGTCGCCCCCGGAAGCGAGCTTGCGGCCAGATCGCGCTGCTCCTGGGCCTCCCACACCTCGGCCGGTGTCATCGGCGCGGGCATGCGGCCGTCCTTGTATTCCTGCAGATAACCCCGTGCAGCCTGCTGCAGCGTGTGCTGCTTGTTCGCCTCGCTGTGAAGGTAGGCATACCACCCGACCCCGGCAACCAATGCAAGGGCGATGATGATGCTGAACAAGACCCAACCTTCGTTGCGCCGCATGGAGGCTCTCCCAATGCATGAAGGATACTCGCCCGACGGCGGGAAGATCCGTGGCGCCAGACGGGCTGCGCGAATTCCACACGGGGCCGGGCCGGCGGAAGTCGTAGGCAAGCAAATCCCAATCCCGATAGGACGATCCCGCCCGACAACCTAATACCCAATATCTGGAAGCGCGCCCGTTCGGGAGTGACTTATTCCACGGATCCTCACCCCATCCAAAGAGAGCTTCCTTTAATCCAGGCCGCATTCGCCGGGTGCCGTCATATCGGCATCGCGACCCACCCCCTCAACACCGTACGGCGCTCACCCTTGCGATGCGAAAACATGGGCGTTATGTTACTTTCCCCGGCCGTCGGCGACAGCGCTGCGTCATCGAAAACGCAGCCCATGCACACTGCATCGCCGAAGAATTTCTCTGAATTCGACTCGATTAAGGAACGCCTTCATGAACACATCACGATGGACCCGATGGACGACACTGGGACTGCTTGCGGCGTCTTGCACCATGGCAAATGCGCAAGACTGGCCTCTCAAACCGGTGCGAATCATCGTGCCCTTCGGCGCCGGCGGCGGCACCGACATTCAGGCCCGCTTGCTTGCCAAGAACTTCTACGAAAGCATGAACCAGACGTTCCTGGTGGACAACCGCTCGGGTGCCGGCGGGATCATCGGAGCCGAGCTCGCCGTGCGATCGCCCGCCGACGGCTACACCATACTCTTCACCACCGCATCGATCGCCGTCAACGTCACCCTCTATGGCAAGCGGGTGAAGTTCGATCCCCTCAAAGATCTCACGCCCGTGAGCTGGATCTCCTCGACACCACTGGTCCTGGTCACCCATCCGAGCGTGCCGGTGAAATCGGTGCAGGAACTCGTGGCCCTTGCCAAGCGCACCGGCAAGATGACCGCTGCCTCGAACGGGCCGGGGACGACGAGCCATCTCTCCATCGAGATGCTCAAGCAGGCGACCGGCATCGATATCGTGCACGTCCCGTACAAGGGCGGCGGGCCGTCGATTGCGGCGCTCGTCGGCGGCGAAACCGACTTCCTGTTCTCGACCGGCCCCGTGGCTGCGGCCCAGAGAAAAGCCGGCCGGGTGCGCGCGCACGCGGTCACGACCGCGAAGAAGTCTTCCGCCTTCCCGGATCTGCCGACGATGAGTTCGATCTACCCCGGATTCGAATCGGACAACTGGTATGCCATGTTCTTTCCCGCCGGCACGCCAAAGCCGATCGCGGACAAGCTCAATGCCGAGATCAAGAAGGCGGTCAAGTCCAAGGACATCGCCGAGTTCATGGCGCGTGAGGCGCTCGATGTCGTCGTGAGTTCACCCGAGGAACTGCAAGCCAACTTCAAGCGCGAAATCGCGCGTTACGAGAAAGTCATCAGGGCAGGCAACATCACGCTGCAATAGGTCGCGCGAGCGACTGTCCGCGGCGGCACCGGCTCGCTCCGGTGCCGCCGACGGCGCCATCCCCCTGCGCACGCTGCGGCTCATGAGCGAGCCGGTCTTCCCCCCTTTCACTGCAGCGTGATGTGGTGCCGCGTCTGGTCGTAGTGCCTCAGCGAAGACCTCACGTCGGGCGCGATCGTGGTCGCGTCGCGGATCACCCGGCGCGCATCCTCGCGACGAACTGTGGCTAGCCCTCCACGATTGCCCTCGCCTTCGCTTCGAACTCGGGATCCTCGAGCATGTGACATGCGCGCACGCCGGCTCCGTGCTTCGTGGCGATCACGCAAACGCCAGTACGTTCTCGGATCGACGCGTCGTGCGTCGATCGCAGCGTGCTTCCGGTGCTTCTGGCGTCCGGGGAACGGCACGTACTACACGGCCAAATCCAGGATGCCCGCCTTCGGGGTCAAGCCCAGACCCGGCCCCTGCGGCAGCGCAACCCAACCTTGCGCCGGCGCCGCCGCGCCGTCGAACAGCGTCTCGCAGATGCGCCATCCGCCGAGGTGGAACTCCACGCGGCCCCCGTTCGGCACGCCCGCATGCAGATGCATGTTGAGGTGCGGATAGTTGCCGCCCATTTCGAGCTGGATGTTGAAGGCCTGGGCCAGCGCCGCTGCACGCAACCCGCCGGTGAATCCGCCGATGTCGCGCACGTTGGGCTGCGCGATGTCGATCGACTCGTTGAGGAGGTACTCGCGCAAGTTCGAGATGTCGGAAGTCCCCATGCTGCCCGCGGCGATGGGGATGCTCGTCGCGCGGCGCAACTGTGCCATCAGGCGCGGGTCGGCCTGCAGGATGGGATCTTCGAACCAGGCGAGACCATAGGGCTCGACGAGCTTCGCCAACCGGATCGCCTGGGTGAGCTTCGCGTTCTTGTTCGCGTCCATCATCAACGTGAGCGTGTCGCCCAGCGCCTCACGCACATGCCGCACGCGCGCCGCATCCTCCCGGATGTCCTCATCGGTGGGCTCGCCGTACATGTAGTTGCTCGGGTTCGCTCCGGAGGCGACCACCATCTTGAGCTGCGTATGTCCCTCGGCCATCAGTTGCCGACCGACCTCGACGAGTTCCTCGCGGCTGTAGCGGGGCAGACCGAACGTGATGTAGGTCGGACATTTGTCGCGTGCGCCGCCGAGCAGTTTCCAGATCGGCTGTCCGAACAGCTTGCCCTTGATGTCCCAGAGCGCGATGTCGATCAGACTTGCGGCACAGGACCACACCCCCATGTAGAGCTTGTTGGCGAGTTTCACGGCGAGCATCGTGCGCGCGGCGTCTGTGCGCAAGGGATCCATGCCGGCGAGCACATCCTTCGCTTCGCGATTGATGAACTCTGCGATGCTGTAGCGCAGCGGATAGGCTGCGAACGCATGCCCCTTCAACCCGTCGTCGGTCTCGATCTCGACGAAGGTCACGAGCGCGTGCTGCGTCTCGCGAATCAACGGAAACTCGTAGGGCACGCGCAGCGTCCAGGCGGTCGTCTTGGCGATTTTCATGGCTTTACCTCGAAGTCGTTGCGAAGCATCGTGGGGCGCCGAGGGGAACCCAGGCTGGCCTCGGCTTGGTCATGCACAGCGCATGGCACGGTGTATCGGCAAGCGCAGCCAGCGCGCACCCGACTTCACATCTTCTGCAATCCCATGCTCTTGAGCACTTTCGCGAAGCGCGCCACCTCGCTCTCGACGTAGTCCGCAAGCGCCTGCGGGGTGCTCGGCTCGGGATCGAAGCCGACCGGCACGAGGCGCGCTCGAATCTCCGGTGAGCGCAGGGCAGCGGCCACCTCCACGTTGAGCCGGTCGATGATGGCCGCAGGCGTTCCTTTCGGAACCACCAGCGTGTTCCACGAATTCGCCTCGTAACCCGGATAGCCCGACTCGGCGATCGTCGGCGTGCCGGGCAACGCGTCGCTGCGTTTGGCCGTGGTGACCGCGATCGCGCGCACCTTGCCGGCCTTTGCCGGCCCCTGTATCCCCGGTATGGTCGAGAACAGGAACGAGATGTGGCCTCCTAGCAGATCGCTCGTGGCCGGCCCCGACCCCTTGTAGGTGATGTGCGTCATCTCGATGCCGGTCATCTGCTTGAACATCTCTCCCGCGATATGGCCGCCGGAGGCCACGCCTGGAGAACCGTAATCGACCTTGCCCGGATTCGCCTTCACGAAGGCGACCACATCGCGCGCCGTCTTCACCGGAATCGAGGGATGTGCGCTAAGCGCATAAGGTTGCTTCGCCAGCATCGACACCGGCGCGAAGTCGCGCTTGAAGTCGTAGGGCAGCTTCGCGCGCACGTTGGGAATCACCGCGAGCGTGGTGACGGTGGCCAAGAACAACGTATAGCCGTCGGCAGGCGCTTTTGCAGCGATGTCCGCGCCGATGGTGGTGCTCGCTCCGGCACGATTATCGACGATCACCTGCTGCCCCAAGCGCTGCGACAAGGCTTCGGCCACGACGCGCCCGATCACGTCGCTGCCACCGCCGGGGGGATACGGCACGATCAGCCGAATCGGTTTCGTCGGATAAACGCTCTGCGCGTAAGCGGGCGCACCGCACAGGCAGCAAGCGGCGGCAACGGCCACCACGGTCTCGAGTTTCCTGGACAATTTTCCACTCCTCCTTGGCTTGGATCCTGTCCGCTTCGCACCGACAGGCCTTCTTCGAGCCGCTCTTTTACCTCGAAACTGGCGATTCGCACAATTTTGGTGGAACATGAAGGCCGGCTGTACCTACGCAGTGCCTCCCTGAACCTGTGTACGTAGCCGACCGTGCCAACCCGTGGTTCCCCATACACGCATTCCGGATCGAACGATGCAGGTGCTCGACGCCAAACCGAGGAATTCGGCCCTCTGCGCGCTGCTCATGCTGCTGTCGGCAGGATGCACGTTCATGCAAGCGGACCCGGGCGCCACGACGGTCCGACACCGCTTCTCTCTCGCTCCGGAAGGTGCAGCCGCCTGTTTCGCACGCAACGCCGAGAAGCGCAGCTCCGCGCTCGTCGCCGAAGTCGGCCCGCGCGATGCGCGAGGCCAAGTCGAAGTCATCGTGCGCGTCAAGAACGGCGTGACGTACGCAACAGCCGAGATGCGGCCTGCCGGCCTGGGCGCCGAAGGCACGATCGTGTTGATGGTGACATCCCCGCAAGGCATCCAGCATATCGTGCAGTCCCTGGTTGAAGGTTGCTGACGTCCCAACGCTCGACGCCCGCTTCGAGTGCCGCGGTCGCGCCCCCGAAGGAAGCACGCCCGATATCTTCGGCTACTCGAGAACCCCTACCCCGTCCAGGCTAGCCATCGGCGCCACACGGCCATCGCACGCCACGTCTGCGCAAAGACCGGGTTCAGAGCGAGGCATGCATGGATTGGGTGGCGGTCGGTCGTCCACCACTAACATGCCCGCTTTGCTAAGCTACCCCTCGCCGAAGAAACGGCCTTACGTAAGGAAGCAGTCATGACAAAAGCAGTGTTCGTCCCCGTACTACTCGCCAGTCTGGGCATTGCCGCATCGAATGCGTACGCCCAAGCCGGAGCGGCAGCGAAGTTTCCCGAACGCCCGATCCGCCTGGTGGTCGGCTTCCCTCCCGGCGGCGCAACCGACATCCTCGCGCGCATACTCTCCCAGCACATGCCCGAATCGATCGGCCAGCCGGTGGTCGTCGACAATCGAGGCGGCGCGAGCGGCACGATCGCAGCGGGGCTGGTCGCCAAAGCCCCCGGCGACGGCTACACGATCATGATGGTCCCGAGCGGCCCGTTCACGATCAGCGTCAGCACGTACAGCAATCTCCCGTACGATGCCGTGCGCGATTTCAAGGGCGTGTCCTTGTTGGCTTGGGTGACCAATGTCGTCGTCGTACCTCAGGCCTCGCCGGTCAAGTCGCTGCAGGATCTCATCCGCATGGCCAAGGAGAAGCCCGGGCAGACCACGTTCTCCTCGTCGGGATCCGGCTCCCTGCACCATCTGGCCGGTGAAGTGCTCAAGCGCCTGACGGTCACCGAGATGATTCATGTCCCCTTCAAGGGCGCCGGCCCCGCGCTCGGCGCACTGGCGAGCAGCGAAGTGACCTTCGGCTTCACGTCCATGCCATCCGCGGTGCCGCTCATTCAAGCCAAGCGCCTGCGGCCGATCGCCGTCACCAGCGAAAAGCGCCTCTCGGCGCTGCCCGACACACCCACGATGACCGAAGCCGGCGTACCGCCGCCCCCCGGGCTGGACATCCGGGAATGGTATGGCGTCATCATGCCCGCCGCGACCCCGGCAGCCATCGTAAACAAGCTCAACGAAGAGATGGTGAAGGCGTTCAAGCGTCCGGACGTACAAACGCGACTCACCCAGATGGGGGCGGAATTCGTCGGCAGTTCGCCCCGGGCCCTGGACACTCAACTCGCCAACGACGTCAAGACGTGGGCAAAGTGGGTGAAGGAAGCGGGCGTGCGCGTCGACTGACCCGCACGATTCGGATCGCGCAAAGGGACGACCTCGAGCGTCGCCCTTTCGCGACGACGTCCCCGAGCGCCGGACTCGCGGCATCCCGGAGCCCGACAGCCCGCTACCCGATCAGCATTGAAGGAATCGGCCCTCGCCGTCGCTCACCGCTGGGCTACCATCACGCTCTCCGCATCGAACACCTTGCCCATGATGGTGTGCTTGCGGTAGTTGACCTTCGGCGCCTCCATGCCGATCTCGGCCATGCGACGCCGCGCATCCGAAGCCAGAAACACCTTCTCCGAGATTTCGCGGTAATTCACGTCCTGCTTGAGGTAGCCCCAGCGCTTCATCTGCGTGAGCATCCAAACCGCCATCGAGTTCCAAGGGAAAGGATCGAAGTCGATCCGGTTCGGCACGTTGCGCACGCCACCGAGCCCATCGGCGAAACGTCCGGTGAGCACCTGCTCGACCACCGTGAGCGGCTGATTGAGGTACGCGGTCGGCGCGATCATCTGCGCGACGTTCTTGCGGTTGTCGGGACTGGACGAGAAGCGCGTGGCCGTCAGAAGGGCACGAACGACGGCGGCAAAGGTGTTGGGATTCTGGCGCGCGAACTCCGCGGTCGACGCGAAAGCGCAACACGGATGCCCCTCCCACATCTCGTTCGTCAGCATGTGGATGAAGCCCACGCCCTCGTAGACAGCGCGCTGGTTGAATGGCTCGGCGACGATGAAGCCGTCGATGTTGCCCGACGTGAGGTTGGCCACCATGTCCGGGGGCGCCATCACTCGCAGTTGCACATCGCGATCGGGGTCGAGTCCATGTTCGGCCAGATAATGACGCAGCAGGAAGTTGTGCATCGAATAGTCGAACGGCACGCCGAAGCGCATGCCCTTCCACTGCTTCGGGTCGCGACGTTCGCGATGCTTCATCGCCAACGTGATGGCGTTGCCGTTCACGTTCTCGATCGCGGGCATGACCATCGGCACCGGATTCGAGCCGGTACCCAGGCTGATGGCGAGCGGCATCGGCGAGAGCATGTGGGATGCGTCGTATTCGCCCGAGAGCGTCTTGTCGCGGACGACGGCCCAGCCTGCGGTCTTCATCAGGGAGACGTTCAATCCCTCGCGCGAATACATCCCGGCGGCATGGGCGAAGATGATCGGGGTCGCACAGGTGATGGGCAGAAAGCCGATGCGCAGATCGCGCTTCTCCGGCTTGCCGCGATCGCCCGCCAAGGCTGCGATCGCCCCCTGGGGCAAGGCGGCTCCGAGGGCGGCCAGCGCGCTGCCGGTGCCCAGCGCCTGAAGGAAGCCTCGGCGCGTGGCTGCGTTCGGCACGATGGCGCGCAACAGTGCTGCCTCGACGAGGCGCCGCGAAGCCGATTCCTCGTCGACGGCGGCGAGGTGCGCCGCCTCGTCCGCGTGGCGCCCACAACTGCACCGGCCGATGGTCGCAGGCTGTCCGGGTGTCTCTTCATGCATGGCCAAGCTCCTGTATCTTCGTGTCCGCACTCGTCGGCGACGAGCCGCGGCATGTCTTCACATCGGGCTGAAGTCGGCCTTGCCGACCCCGCACTCGGGACAGAACCAGTCCTCCGGGAGATCCTGCAGGCGGGTGCCCGGCGCGATACCTTCGTCCGGAATACCCAGCGCCTCGTCGTATACGTAGCCGCACACCAGACAGATCCAGCGTGCCGTGGCGAGCGATGTTCCATTGGCGTCCACGATGGCGCCCCCCATCATTGCGTAAGCTGCACCGACTGCAGCGAAGCGAACACGCGTCCGAACAGTGGCGCCAGATCGGCGGCTACCGCGTCGAGCGCGGGATTCGCGTAGGGCCGGAAGACTTCGCTCGGCGGACGATGCGCCACGACCGTGATGCCCTCGGCATCGTAGACGTGGATGCGCAGCGGGATGTCGATGCCCGCGCGCTTGTCGGCGGCCCACACCCGCGCGGCAAAGTCCGGCCGGAACACTTCGAGCACCTGATCGGCGGGCACCTCGATCCCGCGCCGCGCCGCATTGGCCTGCCCGTTGATATGAGCAACCAAAGCCAGCGGCGCTTCGGCGATCGATGCCAGCAACCGGGCGACCGCTTCGTCGACGCCGATCGACAGGCGCTGGGCGATCACGCAGCGACCCCGCTCGCCGCGCAGGCATCGAGTTCGGCCAACTCCTTGCGCAAGTGCTTGAGCGCCGGTGTGACGATCGCCACGAAGATCGCCTCACGCACGCGTCGCTGCGCCGGATTGCGAATGAGATAGCCCTTGGCGCCCGAGTGCAGCATGGCCGCCATCGATGCCTTCAACGCCAGCTCGGAGCCTGCGGCGCGCAAGCTCAATACCTCGCGGACCTCGAACGGCTGTCGCGCGTCGATGCGCGCGGCCAGATTCAGGATGGCGCTTCTCGCCGCATCGAGCTGCGCCTGCAAATCCGCCGGCTGATCGTCGAGGAAGCCGTTGACATGGCCGAGGGTGCGGCCCGCGTCGCGCATGATGGCGATGCAGTCCTCGATCAAGCCCAGCGCGATACCTGTCTGCATGAGCACGAAGCCGGGCTTGATCCGGCGCACGAAGGCGTCGAATTCCGCCGGCTGCGCAAGGATGTCCGAGTCCGCAACGAACAAGCGCCGAAACTGGCAGGAAAAGGTGCGTGTGCCTTCCAGGGCCACGAAGTGCGCGCTGGTATTGAGTCGTGCGCCTTGTTCGCCGGCTCTCGCCAACGCGAGCAGCGTGCCGCCGTCCTCGGCGCGTGCACCGACCGCGAACAGATGACCTTCGCCCAAGTTCGACACCCACGGCAGGGTGCCGTCGATTTCGTACCCGCCTTCGACCCGCTTGGCCGTCAGGCACAACGGCTCGATGGCAGCACAGCTCTTCATCAAGTTCGACAGGCCCGTCCCGCCCAGCACCTCGCCCGCCATGACCGGGCGTTGCAGACGCTCGCGCAGGGCGGCGTTGTCCGTATTCTGCAAGTACCACACGAGCGCCGACTGGCACCAGCTCAGAAAGGCGGTGGAGCCGCATACTTTCGAGACTTCGCTCATGCACTCGATCAGCGTCCGCAGCCCGAGCCCGGTGCCGCCGCGTGAAGGCTCGACGGCGCAACCGAACATGCCCAGTTCACCGAGATGGCGCAGGAACTGCTCCGGATACTCGGCCTTGACGTCGATGTCGACGACTTTGGGCGCAAGTTCTTCGCGCGTGATCTGCGCGACGCGCCCGACCAGTTCGAAGGCAGCATTGCCCCCTGTTTCGGCGACAGAGGGTTGGACTTGCAAGACTGCGGACATGGGACTCTCCCGGTAGACGAGGAATTCGAGACGTCGGCCTAAGCCAGCTCGACTTTCATCGGGATCGGATTGCGGAAGCTGTTGGCGACGGGCGAGAAGAAATTGGCATGCCGGACGATCTCGTCGAGCGTCTCCCTCGGCGCGTCACCCTCGATGACCACTTTCGCCCGAACCTCACGGAAGCCCATCTCGTTCGCCTGCTTCTGCGCACCACCCGCCCCCCAGGCCGCCGGGTTGCCGATGTCGCCTTCGAGCAGCACTTCGAGTCGGGTCAGTTCGACTTGCTTCCAAGTCGCGACCGCCTGGATGCCTACGGACAGGCACGCACCCAGCGCGGCGAGCATGGTCTCCGAAGGCGCGGGCGCGGTGTCCTGCCCGAACAGGTGCAGCGGCTCGTCGACCACGACCGGCGCATGCTTGCCGATGTAGGTGAGATTGCGGAATTGCCCGTCGGCGATCGTGTGCGACTTCATCGTGCCCTGCGAAGCGGGATTCGCGCAGCCCTTGGCTGCGAAGGCGAGCAAGCCGTCGCGGTCGATCGGCTTCAATTGGACCTGGGCTGCAGGCGGTGACACGTCGTTCATGCGATGAGCTCCTGTGTGTTCGGGTGATGGAGAGGCTTGCTCGGGGATCGAATCGCCCCCGCTGCGCCACGCTTCCATCCTGCTCATTGCAAGGCCTGTGCCGAGATCTTCGATGACGCCGGAAGTCACGACGATTCAAGCGCTTGAGCGACTAGCCGCAGGCTGCGCTCTCTCGCCTCGAGGCGCGAATGTCGACGCGAATGTTTACAATCGCAGGCGCATTGTCAGCGCGGTTTGCGGGTCACCGGGATGCCGAGCTGCCGCACGCGGTAATCGAGCTGGCGCAAAGTCATGCCGAGCGCGCGAGCCGCCGCGGTCTTGTTGCCGCCCGCCTGCGCGATCGCGGCCACGATGCGGCTGCGATCGTCTTCCATGACCAGCCCATAGCGCGGCGCACGTTGAACATCGGTCACACCCGGCTCGCCCCCTGGATCGATCGAGACTCTCGCCTCCGCCACCAGCACCCGCTCGACATCGTTGGCGCCGATGACCGGCGAGTCGCTCAACAGGACGATGCGCTCGATCACATTAGCCAACTGACGCACGTTGCCCGGCCAGGGAAAACGGCCCAGGACGTCGACAGCCTGAGCCGTGAGCGCCACATTGCGCTGGTACGTCTGGTTGAGTTGACTGATGAAGTGCCGCGCGAGCGCGCGCACGTCCTCGGGGCGCTCCCGCAGCGGCGGCAGGGTAATCGGCAGAACATTCAATCGATAGAAAAGATCGAGCCGAAAACGGCCCGCGCTGACCAATGCGTGCAGATCGCGGTTGGTCGCGGCAACGATGCGCACGTCGACCGCGCGCTCGCGCGCCGAGCCGACGCGCTCGATGACCCGCTCCTGCAATACTCGCAGCAGCTTGGCCTGGGTGGCAATCGGCAATTCGCCGACCTCGTCGAGAAAGAGCGTGCCCCGATGCGCCAGCTCGAAACGCCCGACGCGCGCATTGGTCGCCCCGGTGAACGCGCCCTTCTCATGACCGAAGAGTTCCGACTCGAACAAATTCTCCGGCACGGCAGCGCAATTGAGTTTGACGAAGGGTGCGTCGCGCCGCCCCGACAGCAGATGCAGCGTGCGCGCGAGCAACTCCTTGCCGGTGCCCGATTCGCCGAGCAGAAGCACCGTGGCATCGGTGCCGGCCACTCGCTCGATCTGAGCCAGTGCCGCGAGTAGCGCCTTCGATTCGCCGACGACTCCGGCCGCACGAGCCACCGCCGTCGTGCGCTCGAGTGCGCGCTTGAGCTCGCGATTCTCGGTTTCGAGCGTCGTCGTGCGCTCGGCCACGAGCCGATTGAGTTCGAGCAGTTGCCCGACCAGAATCGCCATCGTCTCGAGCACCTGCAAGTCGTCGGCGAGCGCGCGGTCGCGACGCCGCAACCGATGCACGCCCAGCACGCCGAGCGTGCGGCCTGCGACGTCGATGGGCAATGCGATGAAGGCCACCGTTTCCTGAGGCAGGCATGCGCGCTCGACGGTCCGGCACAAGAACGCCGGTTCGGCATCGATATCCTGAACGATGGCCTTGACGCCCGAGGCGAACACCTGACCGGTGATCCCCTCGCCCGCGGCGAAGCGCCCGCGCGCCACCTCGGCTGCCGTGAGGCCGTAGGCATAGCGAATGGCGATGCTTCCGTCATCGGGATCGCGCAACAGCACGCGGCCTCGATTCAATCCCAGCAGTTCGGAGAGCAGATGGAGCATCTCGCTGATGACCACGCTGGGATCGAGGCTGCGTCCGAGCCGCTTGGTCACCTCGCGCATCAACAACCGTTCATGCTGCGCCCAATGTCGGGGCGGCGGCGGGACGCCCACTGCACCGTTCTCGGGCATGACTTACCGATCGCTCCAGGCCAAGGTCGCTCGCGATCGGTTCAGCACGAAACATGCCACTCGCGGATCAAAGCGACACGAGGATGCCGGCGGACCGCGTGGTACGAGCCAGGGCACGCACGCCCGCTGGCCGGTCAGAAATGCAAAAGGGCTGTCCCTCAGAAGGAACAGCCCCTTGCCGCCTGCATACCGACGCAGGCTCGACCAGCGCCCCGTCAGCAACAACCTGTTCGCGATCAGCGCACCGGAATCACCGTGTCGACGATCTTGCGAATGTCGGTCGCCTTCTCCATGCTCATGATCGCATTCAGTGCCGCATCGATCTGCGCAGGCTTCAACACCGAACCGGCGAGCAGCTTGAACTTGTCGAACACGGCTTCCTTGGTCTCCCAGCCATAGGTGTCGCCGCGACCGCCGGTCGCTTCGCTGCGAGGGGCATGCAATTTTTCCCCGTTCTTCAGGGTGACTGTCACATCCCAGTAGTGACCGCCGCCCTTCGCACGATGCGGGCGACCGACGTACTCGGGATCCTGCGTGATGTTCACTTTCGCCAACATGGCCTGCACGGCCGGGCGCATTGCTGCCTCGTCGGTGAAGCTCGACAGATCGAGCTTGCCGCCGTCGACGATCATCGACGCCACCGTGAACCAGGTGGAGAACTTGCCCTGCAGCCCGCTCTTCGGCCAGCGCAGGTTGGGCGCCATGCACGAGGGCTCATGCGTCGTGACGATGTCGACCGAAGCGACGTCCTCTGCCTTGAAGGGATGCTTCTTCAGCAACTTCGAGATGGCGGTATTGGAACCGTGGGTGCCGCCGCAGCAGGGCCAAATCTTGATGGCGATGCCGTTGGCGACTTCCTTGCCGCTGCCCATCAGCGCCCAGGGATTGCCGAGGTGCCGCGGCACGGCAGCGAGATTCATCATCTCCTCGCCGTACACGGCGGCATAGCCGAAGCGATGCTCCATCACATCGGGGCTGGCTTCGTAGCCCTTTTGCGCCATCTTCGCCGCCATCACCCCGGCGCGACATGCGTTGCCGGGATGAAAGGGCTTGGTCATCGTGCCGAAATTCGCGCGCAGGCCCGAGGCCTGGGTCGCACCGATGCCCAGCGCCATGCGGGTCTGCATCTCGTCCAGGTTGAGCATCTTGGCCGCCGCGGCAGTCGATCCCAAGGTGCCGATGCTGGAGGTGTTGTGCCAGCCCTTGCCGTAGTGATCTTCGCCCATCGCGTGAGTGACGTTCAGCGTGATATCGAAACCGACGATGTACGAGAGCAGCGCTTGCTGGCCGCTCAGGCGCAACTCTTCGCCCATGGCCAACACGACCGGCATCAGCAACACGGCCTGGTGACCGCCGGTGAAGTCGTCGAAGTCTTCGGAATGACCGAGCGTGCCGTTGGCCATCGCTGCATTGACCGCGTTGGTCTCGATGTTCGTGCCCAGCACGCGAGCGACGGGCTTGCCGCCGAGTTCGTCGACCAGACCGGTGAAGATCTTGCCGAGCGGTCGGGTGGTGCCGTAGATCGCGCAGCCGACCGCGTCGAGCAGACACAGCTTGGCCAAATCGACGGCCGGGGTCGGAATGTCTTCGAACTGAGCCTTGGTGATGAAGCTCGCCATACGTTGCGTGGTACCCATCGTCGCACCTGTGGAATGTGATTTGGAACGGTTTGATTCGGTGAATGGCGCTGCACCCAGCCCAGGTCTCTGCGATGCGACCTCCTCCGCTCCTTGCGATGGCCCTGCTGTCGCCGCCAGACTGCGCACTGCACGCTCGCTCGATCCTATGCCCGGCCCCGGCAGGCGTCAATCGAGGATGTACGTCGTCGCATCGACGGCACCGCCTTGCGCGCTGCACCACGCATGTCGCGCACTCATCGAAGTGAAAAATAACGGCGACCACGTCCGCATGCTGGACAGGCTCCGGTTCACCGCAATTGGCAGGCATCGACCTCGCAGGTAGGCTGGCGCATCCTCGACATTGCTCGACCGACAGGCCCGCAGACCATGAAGACAGTCAACGGCGCACGTTGTGCGCAAGCCCTGGTGCCCATGCGCGACGGCACGCGCCTGAACACCTTCGTCTATCTCCCCGTCGGCGGCGGCACGCGCTATCCGACCCTCCTGCAGCGCACGCCCTACGGCATCACCGCGGCCGACGCGCAAGACAAGATGGACTGCACCCAGGGCTGGCTGCCGGCCATCGATACCCCGATGCGCGGCTCGATCCTGCGCGGATATCGCGCTATCGTCGCGCACGGCTATGCGGCGGTTTATCAGGACACGCGCGGACGCCATGGCTCCGAGGGCGAAGACCGCGTCTACGCCGACGACGCGACCGACGGCTACGACACGCTCGAATGGATCTCCCGACAATCGTGGTGTAACGGGCGCATCGGCATGTCCGGATCGTCGGCCGGCGCAACGACGACGTTCGCGGCGGCATCGCAGCGCCATCCCAATCTGCGCGCCTTCTTCGCTCAAGTGGGTGGCTCGAGCATCTACGACGACGTGGTCTACGAAGGCAATGCCATCGAGATGGAACGCCTATGGCTCTGGGTGGCGCAGAACATTCCCGGCTTGTCCCGCTCGCACCGCGAAGCCGTCATGCAAAGGTTCGGCATCGGCCCCGACGAACTGCAGCACGCTGCAAACGAAGCTACCGAGCGCTGGACAAGACTGCAGGCCGCGAGCCGCATGCAACCACCCTTCGTGCATAGCGAAGACTGGTTGCGCCTGCCGCTCACCGGCTACCCCGCCTTCGCAACCTGGCAGCCTTTTCTCGACGAGATCATCACGCATCCGGCGCCGGACAGCTTTCGCGCGGCCCATGATTTTCGCAGCAGCATCGACATCCCGGGGTTTCATGCGACGACCTGGTACGACATCTTTCAGACCAGCGTGATCGCCGCTTTCGAAGATATCCAGAAGCGCGTGGGCAATCAGCGGCTCTGGATCGGACCGAACCATCATTACTTCATCTACGAAACCCGGTTCTGGCCGCGCGATCCGTACTTCGAATGGTTCGACCACTGGCTCAAGGATGCCGACACCCGCATCATGGATGAGCCACCTGTCTACTATTCCCCGCGCGCCTGGGTCGACGATGAAGCGCACTACGTCGCCGACGACTGGCGCCCTAGCGATACCTGGCCGCCTGCGGGAGGCATCACGCGCATGTATTACCTGCGCGCGGACGGCACCCTTTCCACCGACGGCCCCGGAGGCGGCGCGCTGTGTTTCCGCTACGACCCTCGCCGTCCGATACCGACGCTCGGCGGACGCAACATGCTGATCGATGCCGGGCAACGCGACCAGCGCCCGGCCCGCTGCCTGCCCGACTATGGGCTCGTCTATCGCAGCGAGCCGCTGAGCGCCGACACCACCATCGCGGGCGAAGTACGCGTCAGCTTGCACGTCGCTTCGGATTGCCCGGACACGGACTTCGTCGCCAAGCTGGTCGAGCTCTGGCCGGACGGCCGGGCGATGCTGCTCATGGATGGCGTGGTGCGTGCGATGTACCGGGATGCCGGCGCAGCGGAAGCCCAGCCGCTGGCACCCGACGAGATCGTGCAGATCACCCTGAGCCTCGCCCACATCCATCACACGGTGCGAGCCGGCAATCGGCTCGAGATCGACATCACCAGCAGCAATTTTCCGCGACGGGCGCGCAACACCAACAGCGGGCACTCCGTGCTCGCGCGCGATGGCGAAGCCGATCTTCGCATCGCCACCAACAGCGTGCATCACGCAGCCTCGGCGCCTTCGTTCGTGGAGATTCCGATCCTCGTCGAATGATGGTAGCGTGCGGGCCACGCAACACAACCCGCCCGGAAAGGACCACGATGAGCGACGACGCACACGACGAACTCACCCGACAAACCGCGAGACGCCTGTTCGGCCGGCCGAAGCGCGGCGAAGGCGCTTATGCGCAATGGCGCGCCTTCAATCCCGAACTCGCGCGCGAATTCTCGCGCTTCTTTGTCGGCAGGCTCTACTCGCGCGAAGTGATCTCGCAAAAGCAGCGCGAGTTGTGCGCCGTGGCCGCACTCGCCGTACTCAACTACCAAGAGGAACTCGCCATCCACGCCGGTGCCGCGCTCAACTGCGGCGCCACTGCCGAGGAGGTCTCGGAAGTCATCTTCCAGATGGCGACCTACGGCGGCGCCCCCTGCACGGTGGAAGGCCTGCGCACCCTGAAGAAGGTGCTGGAAGAACGCGGCGGCTGGAAACCCGCCGATTGACCGCCGGGATCGACCCTCCCCGGTTGAAACGAGCGCAATGCTTTAGTACCGCGCCGGGCGTCTTTGGTTACTTGCCGCCGAGTGCGGCAGGAGATCAACGAGCGATCTTCGCGAGCTTCTACGTGCGCATCGGCGCCCGCCCACTCGAGCTCACGGCTCTCCGGCCAAGGGCGGCGTACTCCTGGGCGGCCTGCGCGGATTCGCCGCCTGCTCGTAAGCATAGGCGTACGCCAGCAGTCGATCTTCCGAGTAATCGGGGCCCAGCAACTCCGCCCCGACCGGAACACCGATCGGCGCATTCGCGGTCGGTGTCGAGAAGCCCCCGGGAAAGGTGACCGCGGGGAACCCGGTGCCGTTGGACATCGTGCCGTTGCGCTCGGTCTGATCGGGCGCGTCGATGGGCACGACGAGTATCCGCTGCAGCGGATACAGGATGGCATCGAGCTTCAGTTCGGCCATCTTGCCCGCGACGAGGATCTTCAACTTCTCGCGATTCAAGGTGCGATCCTTGTACGCGACACTGTTCATCCCATCGACCACGGCCAGCTCCGCAGCCAGCGTCTTCTGCACGACCGACTGGTTGGTCGCGACCAGATCGGCGAAGCTGCGTATGGGCGCCTGCGGGCCGAGGGTCGCGAAGTAGCGCTCCATCACCGTGCGTGCCTCGAAGCGCGAGGTCGAGACCAGACCGGCGAGCTTGGTGTACTCGGGCAGATCGAAGCGCACGATGGTCGCGCCCAGCGACTGCATGGTCGCAATCACCCCCTCCATCACTTTGTTCACTTCCTGGTGGCGCGCCTCCTTGCCGAACATCGTGGTCATCACGCCGATGCGCGCCCCCTTGAGGGCATCCTTGGCGAGCAGATGGGTATACGACTTCGGCATGCGCCCGCTGGACAACGCCGTCACCGGATCGGCTGGATCGTAGCCCGCCATGACGTCGAGCAAGCGGGCGGCATCGGTCACCGTGCGGGTGATGGGCCCGATTTCATCCTGCGTGAGGCTGTTCGGAATCACGCCTGCCCGGCTCACCAAGCCGCGCGTCGGCCGTATGCCCACGAGATTGGACGCCGACGCCGGCGAACGGATCGACTGCCCGGTATCGCTTCCCGTGCCCAGCAGCGCGAAGTTGGCAGCCAGCGCCGCGCCCGTCCCGCCGCTGGAGCCGCCCGCCGTGCGCGTGAGATCGTAGGGATTGCGCACCTGTCCGCCCAGGCCGCTCACGGACATGCCGCCCCGGGCAAACTCCTGCAGATTCGATTTACCCAGGATGAGCGCACCCGCCTCGCGCATGCGCACGACCGTGAACGCGTCGGCCTGCGGAATCGAATTCTTCATGCTGACGTGGCCGGCGGTGGTCGGCATGTCGGCGGTGTCGAAATTGTCTTTGAGCACGATGGGCACGCAGTGCAACGGCCCGGCGCTCGATCGGTCGGCGCGGTAACGACGGTCCAGCTCGGCCGCCTGTTCGAGCGCTTTCGGATTGACCGTGATCATCGACTGCAGCGAGGGGCCCTTGCGATCGTAGGCAGCGATGCGATCCAGATACAACTGCACGAGCTGCACGCAAGTCAGTTCGCCCGCGGCAAGCGCGCGATGCACGCTCGCGATCGTTGCCTCTTCCAGCTTGAAAGGTCCGGTGTTCATGCCCGAAGTGTGCTCGGTGGTCGCGCATCCGGCAAGCAGACTTGCTCCGACAAGAGCTGCCACCCCCTTGCTCCTGGAAAATCTCACCCGTGCTGCCCAGTGTCCCGTCATGATTCCTGCCCTTCCGATTCGGTCGGCGCAATGGCCGAAGCGTATAGCATGTCAGCAGCAGCAACGATCGTGCCGGCCTCGGCGGCATCCTGTTCGAATAAGCATCGGCGCCGAGGCACCCACACCGGTCAGCATGCCGCGCAATGCCGGAGACACCTAGCGTGGAATCGACGAAGTGGGCATGACTCGATCGGTCGCCGACCAGGCGATCTGCACAAACCCCGAAGGCAAGATTCAAGCGGTCTGATCGGCCTGCGGGACAAGCGTGCCCTGTGCCTCGCGTCGGTGCGCCGGCGCCCACTGTTGGAGCACGGCGATCAGCGCTGCCCGCTCGAAAGGCTTGGCGAGGTAGTCGTCCATGCCTGCCGCCAGGCAGGTTTCCCGATCGCCGGCCAGCACGCGAGCGGTCATCGCAATGATCGGCGTGCGTGCATACGGGTGACGCTGCTCGATCTCCCTGATCGCGCGTGTGGCCTGTACGCCATCCAAACCGGGAACCGCCCAATCCATCAGGACGGCATCGAAGCGCTCGCGTTGAATGCGCTCTACGGCCAAGTCGCCGTTTCCAGCCACGACCAGTTCCCAGTCCGTATCCTCGAGGAACAGGCGCACCACGTCCTGGTTCGCTGGATTGTCCTCGACGAGGAGGATGCGCCGTTTCCGAGCATCGCTCGCTGCGCCTAAGCCACCCTGGGCCGGCGGCGAGCAATCATTCGCCGAACCGGCCGTCGAGGGTATCGTTTCCGCCGAGCTTCCCACGGTCACGTCAGCCGCAACAGGCGGGGTCCGCTCTTCCTCCAGCGGCAAGTCGACCCAGAAGGTGCTGCCCCGTCCCACGGTCGACTGCACGCCCACTTCGCCCTCGAGCAGATCGGTCAGATTCTTCACGATCGCCAGGCCCAGACCGACGCCGCCGTAGCGCCGCGTCGACGTACCATCCGCCTGGCGAAACGCCTCGTAAAGATGCTCCATGAACGCAGGCTCGATGCCTATGCCCGTATCGCTGACGCTGAACCGGATGCGCGCGCCCATGGGCATGACCATCACCTGCACCACGCCCCGCTCGGTGAACTTGACGGCATTGCTCACCAGATTGCCGAGAATCTGGCCGATCCGTACAGGGTCGCCTATGCACCGCTGCGGCAGGGTCGGATCGACGGTCACGGCCAGTTCGTTGTTCGTGCCCGCCGCGACCTCGCTGAACAGCGCCACGGTATCCCGCACCAGACCGCGCAGATCGAAGGGCTCGGCGATCAGCTCCAACCGACCAGCCTCGATGCGCGAGAAGTCGAGAATGTCGTTGAGCAGGATCATCAGCGACTTGCCGGCCGTCTGGACCCGGTTGGCGAAGAGGCGCTGGCGGTCATTCAGGTCGGTCCTGAGCAACAGCTCGGCCATCCCGAGCACGGCATTCATGGGCGTTCTCAATTCATGGCTCATGACCGCCAGAAAATCCGACTTCGCCTTGCTGGCTGCCTGAGCCGCATCCCGCGCGGAAACGAGTTCGGCCTCGCGCTCGGCGATTCGATCCAGCAATCCGTTGAAGCCGCGGACCATCACGCCGAGTTCATCGGCGCGCGCTGCAGGCATGCGCACCGAGTAATCCTGACGACCGCTGCGGATGGCCTCGATGGCCGTCACCAATGCGGAGAGGGGACGGATCACCTGCTGCGAAAGCGCGACGAAGAGCAGACCAAGCACAAGGAGGGTCGCGACGATGCCGACTGCAGCGGTGAGTTCCAGCAGACTGCGGCGCTCGCGCTCGATCATGGCCAGGGGAAAGCCCACGACCACGGTGGCGACGTGATCGGCACCGGTCGCATGCACACGCGCGAGCGAAGCGTGACTCTCATCGTGCGAGTCATCCAGGGCACCGATACCGTGCGGGATGGCAGACCTCAGCGTGTGCGACGCCACCACACCGCGCATGCGCGACGCATCGCTGTGAAACAGGATCGTGCCGTCCGGCGACGCCACCATCGCGTAGGACAAGCCCTCGTTGCCATGCACGGCCTCGATGCATTGCTCCTCGAAACCCTGCAACTCGGTGACTGCGATCCCGAGCGCCAGGATGCGCTCGAGCTGGATTGCCAAGCCCTGGGCGATCGCATGCGAGCGCGATGCGTAGGCCTCTGTGGCGCGCTTGTTGAAGTAGTAACTGGAGACGAAGGCGATCATGCCGGTCGCGAGCATGACCAGCATCGATGCGATCAGCAGGATGCGCCCGCGCAGGCCCATCCTCATCGCGGCGGCTTCTCCCACTCGAACATGGGCACGACTTCCGCGGACAGCAGCAGCGACGACTTCACCGGGATCCCGAGCTGGCGCGCACGCGCGAGGCTGATCGCCGGATGTCCCTTGACCGTCGGCTGGACGGGCAGCGAATCAGGGCGCTTACCCTCGACCAGGATGGCACGCGCAAGTCGGCCGGCGGCGCGTCCCTGCTCTCGCTCCGATACAGTGACCGAGCCCAGCACGCCGTGATGAATCCGGTCGATCCAGAAGCTCACTTCCGGCAAGCGCGTATGCTCGACAACCCACTGCTGCACTTTCTGGTAGGGCACGTTCTTTCCGTCGGGGCCCGCCAGGGCGAAGATGCCCAGATGGACGACACCATCGGCGAGCGACGGGTACGCCTGCATCGTGCGCATGAACTCATCGAAGGTCTTGACCTGATCGACGGCCACGAGCGTGGTTCCCGGCAATTCGGCCATCGAAGCGCGGATGCGCGCGATCACCGGCGACCAGTGCGGCGACGAATCCGAGATCACGGCAATCCGCCGGGCCGAGGGCACCATGGCCTGCAACAGCCGGATCGATTCGACGAAGTGCTCGTGCTCCAGCACGCCCGTCACGTTGGCGGCCTCGTGGAGGCCGTGCGCCTTCGGCTCCCTGTTGACGCCGCTGAAGACGAACGGCAGCGGTTTGTTCGCATAGTGACGGGTGACGAAGCTCTGCGCATCGTCGTCGGTGGTATAGACGAGATCGGGCTGCCAGGCCTCGATGATGGCGCGCGCTTCCTGGCCCTTGCGCTCCTTCGCCTCGGACGTGCTGTTGCGCTTCACGTCCATCTGGAAGACGCGAAACTGCGCCTCGGGCTCGTTCAAGCCCTCCTTGAAGCCGGCGAGTTGCCCGTCGGTCCAGCGCCAGGGCGAATCGAAGCTCATGACGTGAAAGATGCGAAACGGCTTCTTGGCCGCGCTCGCCTGAGCGAGCACACCCGTACTCGCCACGGAGGCGCACGCCAGTGCACCGAGCGAGCCCAACAAGCGGCGGCGCCGCAACGTGCGAGTGGTCATGGATGCGGAATCCTGCGGGGCAAGCCGCACGACGATGCGCGGCGACGACCTACACGGTAACCCTGCCTGCGTCACGGCTATTTCAAGAGCACATCGCCTTCTGCTGCGCTATTCCGGTTACTCGCTCTTTGGCGGATACCACCCACCCCCGCCGGCTCGTGCCCGACGATCACGCGATCTGCATCCCGCAGCCTGCCCCAAAAACAAATGGCCCCGGATCTCTCCGAGGCCATGCGTTCGACACTCACCGCCCTCCCGCTCCCCAGTTGCCGCTATTCCTCCGGCGGCAGGGAAAGACTGGGGACGATGCAGCCGCCGGTGCCGATGGCGGTCGTATCGCCTTTCTGGTTGGTGCCGGTGACTTCCACCGTGACGCGCCCGCCATTGGCCAGGCGCGTGACTGCGGTCACCTTGCCGCTCATGGTGATGGTGTCACCCGGGCGCACGGGGCGCAGGAAGCGCAAATCGACGATGCCGTTGCGATTGTAGAGATCGGCGCCGAAATATCGGCGCAGCATCTCGCTCGCGAAGGTCAGCGACATGCGACCCGAGGCCACCGTGCCCTTGGTGCCCAGGGTTTCGCGCGCGGTCGCCTCGTCGGTGAACTGGCTCGGCCCCGTCTTGCCGCCGCTCTTCTCGAAGAGATTGATCATCTCTTGCGACATGGTCTTGCTGACCGGCGGGACCTCGTCTGCGACCTTGAACATCCGCTTTACTTCTCCCATTTCTTGCCGACCTCCGAAGGCTGTTTGAGTTCGTGCGTGATCACGCGGTCGAGCAGACGACCATCCTCGTCGACGGACACCGCCTCGGTGCAGATGTAGTTCTTGCCGCGACGCGCGTACTTGTCGGCGATCCAAGACTGCACGGTGATCCGCTTGCCCGCAACGGGCGGGTTGTAGAACTGGAAGCAGCAGCGCGCGTTCACCGAACCGCTGTCGCGATAGCGGACGTGGTACTGCACCGTGTCGACCTTGCCGGAGATGGTCGGAAATGCCGCTTCGGGATCCTGCACGCCCTTGCGGAAATCATCGATCATCTGCTGCGTGAGCACGTAGGAGAAGGTGTCGAACATTTCACCCACCTCCAGCGCGTCCCAGTCCAGCAACTTGCGTTTGTCTTCGCCTTCCACATGCGCCATATCTGCCCCCTCTCTTTGGGATTACCGATGGCCTCCGAATTCGTCGAACCCGGATAGCTGCCTGCCGATTGTACCGCCCCGGCAGCCTCAGACGACGGCCGTCTGCGATGTCACGATGCGGATATCGGCGACCTGCTCCAGCGACTGCAAGAGCGCGAACAACCGTGCCGCCTGCGCAGGCGGCAACGTGCGAGCCGCACAATCCTCGAATTTGGCCTGCAGCATCTTGTCGGGCAGGGGCGATCGCGGCCCATGCCCCAGCGGGATGGCGATCGACTCGCTCAGCACGCCACCCGAGGCAAGCTGCACGGTGACTTCGGCGCCGTAATCGTTGGCATCGTCATCGTGATCCTCGGTGCGGATCAGCGCCATGATCTCTCGCACCCGAGGCTCTTCCCAGGCATCGTTCTCGAAATGTTCGAGCGACACGCGGCCGTCGATGAGTGCGCGCGCGATCGCATAAGGGAGACTGAACTTCGCATCGAGCGCGCTTTCGGCCATCCGCCGAACATGCGGGAGCAGGCGACGCCGATGCATGCGCACCACCACACTTCGAATGTCGGCCGCCTGCAGCGCGTGCCGTTCATGCAGCAGCACCGCGGCATCCACGGCGGCATGAACGCTGTAGACGCAGGGATACTTCTTGATCGATATGCCCGGGTCGAGCAAGTCGTAAGGCTCGCCCCAGTTGCCCAGCATGCGCTGCGCATCGTAGTTGCCGGCGCCGTTGAACACCTCCAGAAAGCCTTGCGGGTGCTCGAATGCCGACTCGCTCGCACTGTAGCCTTCCTGTGCCAGTTGCGCCGCGAGCAAGCCGTTGCGGGCAGCCACGCCGGCATGCAGGGGCTTGATCTGGGTGCCGAAGTTCGACTTCACGCCACACGCGAGCGACACGCACGCGGCAAGTGCCACGGCCACTTGCGATTCGCTCAACCGCAGCAGGCGACTGCACCCGGCCGCGGCACCGAAGATGCCGAGCGTGGCGGTCGGATGCCAACCCTTCTCGTAATGATGGAAGTTGACCCCGCGGGCGATCCGGGTCGCGGTCTCGAGACCGACGACATAGGCCTCGACGACATCCTGCCCGGAGGCGCCCCGAGCCTCGGCCAACGCCAGCACCGCCGGCAGGATGATGACCGTCGGGTGACCCGCCAGAGACTTGCTGGTGTCGTCGAAATCCAGGGCATGGCCGGCGATGGCATTGACGAAGGCGGCATCCAGCGGACGCGCTTTCGCCGCGGTTCCGAGGATCGTGCACGGCCCATCGGTCTGCCCACCGCAGGTCACTCGCAAAGCCGCGCGAGCGGTCTCTTCCGGCGCCCCTGCAATCGCGCATCCGACCGTGTCGGCGATCGCCACCTTGGCCCAGCGGACGACATCGGGGGCAAACGTTTCGTAGCGCAGCCCCACGCTGCGCCGTGCGAGTTCTAAAGCGAGACCCATGCTGCGATTCCTGTCCTGACCGTGCCCTGCCGCCACGCTGATCGCCGACAGCGACTGCCTGCAGCTTTCTGCACCGACTGCACGCGGGACCAGATCACCCGCGCGCAGCCTTCATCTTGTCGAACGCCTGCGTAAGATCCGAGATCAGATCGCGCGGCGACTCCAGCCCGATGTGCAGCCGGATCATCGGCCCCTCGGGCTTCCAGCCGGTTGCCGTGCGCAGGTTCTCCACATGCGCAATGTTGACGAGGCTTTCGTAGCCGCCCCAGCTCGAGCCTATGCCGAAAAGCTCCAGCGCATCGACGAATGCGTTCACCGCGGCCGTCTCGACCGGCCGCAGCACGATCGAGAACAGCGATGCGGCACCGCGGAAGTCACGCTTCCAGAGCGCATGCCCCGGATGGCTCTCGAGCGCCGGATGCAGCACCCGAAAGATCTCCGGACGCCCCTGCAGCCATTGCGCCACTTCGATGCCGTTGGCCATCTGCTGCTTGAGCCGCACGCCCATCGTGCGCAAGCCGCGCAGCGCGAGCCAGCAGTCGTCGGGGCTCACGCCGTAGCCGAAGTCGCTGACGGTCTGGCGCACCGGCGTCCACCAGCGCTCATTGGTGATGATCAGGCCCATCATGACATCCGAGTGGCCGTTGATGTACTTCGTCCCGGCCTGGATCGAGATGTCGACACCGCGCTCGAACGAGGGAAAGAAGTACGGCGTCCCCCAGGTGTTGTCCATGACCACCGGGATGTCTTTTGCATGCGCCGCCGCTGCGATGGCCGGAATGTCCTGGATCTCGAAGCTGAGCGAACTGGGCGATTCGCAATAGACCGCCACCGTGTTCGATTTCAGCTTCGCCGCGATGCCGCCGCCGATGAGCGGGTCGTAGTACTCGATCTCGACGCCGCGCGGGCGCAACTGGCGCTCGCAGAAGTTGCGTGCCGGCGCATAAGCCGCGTCGGTCATCAGCACATGGCCGCCGTCCTTCGTCAGCGCGAGCAGTACTCCCGCGATGGCGGCCATCCCGTTGGGCACGGCAACGGCTTGATAGCCGCCTTCGATCTTGGCCACGGCCTCTTCGAAGGCGAACGTGGTGGGCGTGCCATGACGACCGTACTTCACCGTCTTGAAGCCTTGATCCTTGCGATCCTCGTAAGCCGCAAGATTGGGGAAGATCACCGTGGAGGTGCGAAACACCGGGGTATTGACCATCCCCGAATGCTTGGCCGGGTCGCGGCCCAGGTGAGACAACTGCGTATCGAGATCTTTATCGTCCATGGTCGTTAGCTCCAAGGCAGGCGGGGGTCACGCCCTACTTTAGCCTATCTGGCGACCTCGCTGAGCAGGAACATGCCCAGACGCTCGTTCGTCCACGCAATGGAATCACCCGCCGAATGCTGGCATGCTCGCTTCCACTGCATCGACATGTGCTCCCGTGCCGGGCGCGCCAAGCGCGCGACGGCACACGAGCCGGCATGGCTCAGTCGCGATCGTCGGGACGCTTGCGCGAGACGACCAGATCGCGGGATGCACGCCGGCCATCGATGCCTCCCGCCCCAGCAGATACGATCGTCCGGCGCAGTAGCGCATGAAAGGCCTCGGCCGCCGGCGACAAGGTGACCCCGCGCTTGACGAACTGAACGATGGTTCTGGATATCAGCGGATGCTCCAGCGTCACCCGACGCACGTCCGGGAAACTTCCGCGCAACAGCGTCGCCGCCGGCAGGACGGCCGCACCCACGCCCGCGGCCACCAGCGAGATCGCCGTCGACGGGTGCTCGACCTCGAACCGCCCTCGCAGAGCGATGCCATGGCGCTGCAGCCGATGATCGAGCAGCGCGCGGTTCACGCTCGTGCCGCTGATCGCGATCAGATCGAACTCGGCCAACGCCTTCCAGGAGAGTGCGGCGCGGCGGCTCGCGGGATGATCCTTGTGACAGTAGAGCACGAAGGGATCGCGCAGGATCGTCTGTTCGACCAGATCGGGATTGCGCGCGAGTTTCAAGCCGATGCCCAGTTCGGCTTCGCCCGATCTCACCGCATCGACGATCTGCACGCCGCTGCGATCGAGTACGCGCACGCGATTGGCGGGGTAACGCGCCGCATAGGCGCGAATGACACCGGGCAACTGCTGATAGGCCATCGTCGGCACGCAGGCCACGACCACATCGCCCGACGATGCGCGGGACATGTCCTGCAATCGCGCGATCGACCCTGACAAATCGTCCACGAGGCGCAAAGCGCGCGGGAAAAAATCTCGGCCGACCGAGGTCAAGGCGACCGACCGCGTCGTCCTGTCGAGCAGCTTCAGTCCCAGATAGCGCTCGAGCTTCTGCACGCGCCGGGATAGCGCGGTCTGCGAGATATGCAGCTTCTCGGCGGCCTGATGAAAGCCTCCCAGCTCCGCCACCAGTACGAAGGCCTGGATGCCGTCGATATCTATTTTCATGCGTCGTGTGCATCAATCCGGACGAATCATGCATTTCACTCTAGCACAGTCCGCTGGCAAGATGCCTCCATCCTGCTCACTCGTCGTCGAGCAAGTCAGCCCAGCCGGAGCACAGCACTCATGAGCACGTTCACCCTCCCTTGCACGCTCATGCGTGCCGGAACCTCCCGCGGCCCGTTCTTTCTGCGTGAATGGCTGCCGGAAGATCCCGAGTCGCTGAACCAGGCCCTCATCGGCGCGATCGGCGCCTCCGACCCTCTGCAGCTCGACGGCCTGGGCGGGGGCAGCTCGCTCAACAGCAAAGTCGCGATCGTGTCGCGCTCGCGGCAGCCGGACTGCGACCTCGACTACCTGTTCGCCCAAGTCGGCGTCGGCACGCGCGCCGTCGACATGCGGCCCAACTGCGGCAACATGCTCTCGGGTGTGGTGCCGTTCGCCCTCGAGCAAGGATTGCTTCGCGCAGGCGGGGAAACGACCACGGCGCGGGTGTTCAACGTCAACACCGGCGCCAAGATCGACGTCACGGTATGCACGCCGGGCGGGCGCATCACCTACGACGGAGACGCGCGCATCGACGGCGTCGCCGGCACCGCGGCGCCCGTGCTGTTGAACTTCCTGGATGCCTGGGGAGCGGTCACCGGAAAGCTCTTTCCCACGGGTGCGCGCATCGACGTGCTCGAAGGCATCCCGGTCACCTGCATCGATGCCGCCATGCCGCTGATGATCGTGCGTGCGAGCGCGCTCGGCATCAGCGGACGGGAGCGTCCTGCCGAACTCGATGCGAACGCGCCGCTGCTGGATGCGTTGGAACGGCTGCGGCGTGTGGCGGGCGCGCGGATGGGCCTGGGGGATGTCTCGGATAGCGTGGTGCCCAAGCCTGTGCTCGTCAGCGAGGGTGGCGATGATGACAGCATGACCTCACGCTATTTCACCCCGCGCCGATGCCACAGTTCGCATGCCGTCACAGGCGCGATCGGGGTGGCGACGGCCTTCGCCTTGCCGGGAACCGTTGCCAGCGGCGTCGCCCGAGCGCCGGGTCTTCATCCCCTGGCCATCCTGCATCCCGAGGGGCGCATCGACGTCGAAGTGGAGATTCGCGGCGTCGCTGACGGGGCGTCGATCGAAAGAGCAGCACTCGTGCGCACCGCGCGCAAGATCATGCAAGGCGAGCTGACCTTGCCTGCGTACGTCTTCCCGAGCGCGCCGTCGGCGGCGACGGCCCCGACCCCGGCCGCTGCCAAGACGCGCAAGATCCAGACCGCCAGCCCGATGCGCATCATCGTCCCCACCAGTCCCGGCGGCGCGAACGATACGATTGCCCGGATCATCGCCGAGGCGTTCGGCAGCCTGCACGGCGTGCCGGTCAGCGTCGACTACCGCGCGGGCGCCCAAGGCAGCATCGCATGCCATCATGTGCGCGACGCGGCGCCCGATGGGCGCACCCTGTTGCTGGGCTACACCGCCACCCACGGCATCCATCCCGCCTGGCACGGCGTGGACTACGACCCGATCGCGGACTTCACCGCTATCGGCGGCATCTGTCGCTCCCCCATGGTGCTGGTCGTGCCGGCTCACCTCGCCATCGAGACAGTCCGCGATCTGGTCGATGCCGCCCGAGGCTCGCGGCGGCCGATGCGTTATGCCACTTCCGGTCGCGGAACGGCGCCGCATTTCGCAGCCGAGATGTTCGCTCACCAGGCCGGATTGACCCTGGCGAGCGCATGCTTCGACGGTGCTGCACCGGCGATGGCGGAAGTGCTGCACGGCGGCGCCGATCTGATGTTCTCGAGCCTGTACACCGCATTGCCGCACTTGCGCAGCGGACGACTGCGCGCGCTGGCCGTTGCCGCTGCACAGACGCTGCCCGCGCTGCCCGGCGTGCCGACACTGCTGCAAACCCGCGTCGCCGATATCGACCTCGAGCAGTGGTACGCGCTGTTCGCGCCGGCAAGAACCCCGCAGGCCATCGCGACACGTCTGAACGACGATCTCGCTGCGATTCTGAGCAACCCGAGTATCGTCGCTCGCTTCCTGGCGGCTGGCGCAGAGGTCGTGGCCGGCACGCCGCAGCAACTGAGCGACCAATTGCGCCGCGAACGCGACCGGTGGAACACAGCGATCCGGTACATGCGCGAACCGGTGCCGGCACTGGCGCTGGATTGATCGTCGACGACGAGATCGCTAGTCCTGCTGGATCCCGGCCGCCTTGACGATCTGTGCCCACTTGGCGATGTCGGTCCTGATTCGGGCCGCGAATTCCTCCGGGGTGCTGGTGGCCGGATCGTTGCCGGCTTTGATGTAGACATCACGCAATTCCGCCGTCCTGGCGGCCTCGGCGACGGCCATGCTCAGGCGCTGAATGATCTCGGGGGGCGTCTTGCCGGGCGCCAGCACACCCCAGAACGTGATCGCCTCGTAACCGGGCAGGGCAGCTTCGTCGAGTGTGGGCAGTTCGGGGAAGACCCCGGAGCGCCGCAAACCCGTCACGGCCAGCGCGCGCACGCGACCTGACTTCACGTGCGGCACCAGCGAGGACAGACCCGGAAATCCAAGATCGACTTGACCCGCGAGCAGGTCGACCGTCATCGGCGCCGCGCCTTTGTACGGCACATGCACCATGTCGACCTTGGCCATGCGCTCGAACAGTTCGCCGGCAAGATGGCCGACGTTGCCCGTGCCCGCCGATCCGAAGCTCAAGGCGCCCGGACGAGCCCGAGCCAGCGCGACGAGCGCCTTGACGTCTTTCGCCGGCACCGAGGGATGCACGACCAGGATGAACTGGGAGGTCGCGACGATGCCGATCGGTGCGAAATCCTTCGCCGGGTCGTAGCCGAGCTTCGACAGGCTGGGCGAGATGGTCAGCGCACCGCTGCTGCCCAGAAGTAGCGTATAGCCGTCGGGAGCCGATTTTGCAGCAATGCTGGCGCCGACCACACCGCCAGCGCCGCCCCGATTGTCGAGCACGACGCTCTGGCCCAGCAACTCGCCAAGCCGCTGGGCCAGCGGCCTGCCGATGATGTCCGCCGTGCCTCCCGGCGCGAACGGCACCACCAGCCTGATCGCTCGGTTGGGATACGTCTGCGAATGAACCGACGGCGTCGCCGCCGCCACGCCTGCGAGCGCAAGCAAAAAACGCGTCCTCATGGCTCCCTCCTCCATTTAGCCCGTTCATCACGCGGTGCCAGCCGCGTCGGGTGCTCCAGTCGATTTATACAGGATAGAACGCGGCCCGACGCTTCGGGTGCTGCATCGGCGCCGATGCCTGCCCGTGCGCTAGAATCGCAGCGAGGCGCGAGCACCCATCAAGAGGCGCCCTCGATCGCCGACAAGGCGCGGACCACCCCATGCGTCAATGAGAGCGAGGAGGCACATGCCGCTGAATGCCCCTGTCTTTGCACGTATCCGCCAGGATCGCAGGCAGACGGCATGGCGCGCCGAGGTCGAATGTCGCCCTGGATAGACGACCGGAGCGCCAGGTCTCGAAGTCGAATCGACACAATACACACACCAAGGAGCACACGATGGATCTAGGACTGAAGGGTAAGGTAGTCGCGATCACCGGCGGCAGCGATGGCATTGGCAAGGCAGCGGCACTGTTGTTCGCCGCGGAAGGTGCGAAAGTCGCGATCTGCGCGCGCAAGATCGATGGCGTGAACAAGGTCGTCGAGGAAATCCGCAAGGCAGGCGGTGAGGCCTTCGGCATGTCGGCCGACATGAGCCAGGCCGACGATCCGGCGAAGTTCATCGACGGCGTGGTCAAGCAGTACGGCCGCCTCGACGTGCTCGTCAACAATGCCGGTTCCTCCATCCGCGGCCCCTTCCTCGAGCAGAGCGACGATGCCTTCAAGGGCGACATGGAGTTGAAGGTTTTCGGCGCGATTCGCTGCTCGCGCCAGGCCATCCCGCACATGAAGAAGCAAGGCGGCGGTCGCATCGTCAACATCACCACGGTCGGGGCCAAGCAGCCCGGCGCCTCCTCCATGCCGACGACGATGTCGCGCGCGGCTGGATTGGTGCTGACCAAATCGCTGTCCAAGGAGTTCGCTTCGGACAACATCCTGGTCAATACCGTGTGCATAGGCTTGATCAAGTCCGGCCAGCACGATCGGCGCGCCACGGCCGCCGGAACGCCCTCCGAAGTGCATTATGCCGGCATGGCCAAGGCGGTGCCTGTCGGGCGCGTCGGCGAGGCTTCGGAAGCGGGTAGCGTCATCGTGTTCCTCGCCTCCAACATGTCGAGCTTCGTCACCGGGACGAGCATCAACGTCGATGGCGGCGCCTCCAACGTGCTCTGACCCGCACCCGCTCCCGCCTCGAGTTCGAATGCCGGTACGCACTCGGGGCGGCATCGCCGCTGTCATATTCTCGACACCGATGCCCGCACGAAAAGGCGCCACAAGCGGGGAATAGTTCACCGCGTCCTGCGCTCGCCTCGTTTACTCTCCGATGACCCGTGGGCTCCGATTCACCGCAGTGGATCGACCCGTTCGCCAGCGATTCCGGCGAGAGGACATCCCGCATACCCTTCGGAGAGTAGCCCCATGAAACACCCGAACCGCACGACAACGGCCATCGCAGCCGCCACGACACTGCTCCTCGGAGCGAGCCTGCCGGCTCAAGCATCCTTGAGTTATGTCGGCAGTTGCGCCGACGCCGCCACGCAGGCCTGCGTCGCCACCGACGGCAGCTTCGAATACCTGACCATGGGCGGGGCCAAGGTCAAGTCCGACGCACTCCCTGCACTGCTGGCGCAAGGCTGGGAACTGGGCTCGCGGACCGATTTCGTCGGCATGATCACGCGCAACGCCCCGGTGTTTGCAGTGACGTGGAACGACATCTTCCTTGCCAGCGGGGACATCCTGTTCGGCGTCGCGGGCACCACGCTGCAATCGAGTCTGCCCCATACCACCAACGCCCGCACCGGCAGCACCGCCATCGCAGCCAGCTTCAAGGACATCGTGCTCAAGCTCGGCGGCTCGGATGCCAATCCCGCATATTCTCTGACCCTCGGCACCGCGGAAATCGCCGACGGCGCAACGCACCGCTCCACCGTGAGCGTGCAGGCCTATTACACCGACGCCGGCACATCGCTGGCCAGAAACAACGTCTTCAGCGGGCCGCAAGGCACCGGCACTCGCCCCCTGGCGCTCGAGCCGATCTCGGCGAACAACTACTTTTTGCTGCGCCCGGTCTCGCCGGTGCCCGAACCGCAGACGTACGCGTTGTTTGCCGCCGGGCTGGGTATCGTGGGCTTGATGATCCGCCGACGCAATACGGCAGGCGGCAGCCCCAGCTAGCCGTCGCTACGCCCGTCGAGCAACGCGAAAGACGACGTATCGAACCGCCTGAGCCGTAGCCGTAGTGCGACGATGACCGGGGCGCGCACCGGCGCCCCGTCCATCAGACCTTCAAGACTTCGTAATCGGCGCTCGGCGCCAACTCGCAAGCGTTGGCCGTCATGCAGAGAAGACTGTAGTAGCCGATCGTCGCGGTCAACTCGACGAACTGTTCATTGCCGAAACGCGCCTGCAGCGCTTGCGCAGTTTCGTCGCTGACCCGGTGCTTCTCGAGCAAGGTGCGAGAGAAATCGATGATTTGCGCATCCTCGGCAGGCACGCCGCGAGCGTGCTTGTCTCGAATCGCATCGATGGTCGATTCGGCGACCCCCAGCCTGCGTGCGGAACTCGTCTGCGCACCCCAAACATAGAGGCAATCGAATTCGCGCGCGGCCACCATGGCCGCGAGCACCCGCACCCGCATGTCCAGCTTGCCCTCGAAACGGACGTAGCCGCCGAGGTTCACCAGATGCTCGGCCAAGGGCGGGCAATGCAGCGCCATCGTGAACGGACCTCTGACGCCACCCCTGCTCGCCACGACGGCATCCCAGGTTGCATGATGCTCCGGGGCCAACTGATCCTTGCGGGTGATGGAAGGAAGCCTTGCCATGTGCATACTCCTGGCGCTTTGGAGCGCGGTGCGGTTGCGAAATGCAGCAGTTTCGCTGCCGTGACGGATTACTCCCCGGCGGCTTTGCGCATGGTCTTGAGATACGACTCGCCACCGGTTTGCAGCATGCGACCGACCGTGGTGTGAAAGTATCGCGCACCGAGATCCAGGAACTTGGGCAGCAGATTGTCCGGCGTGCTGCAGCCGGCCACGATGCCGCCCGCGCGTATGCGCTTGATGCCATCGACCATCAGCGCCTGGACTTCCGGATGTGCCTGTTGGCCGGCATAGCCCATCGAGGCGGAAAGATCGCCCGAGCCGATAAAGAGCACATCGATGCCCGGCACCTTGACGATCTCGTCGATGTTCTTGATCGCCTCGACCTCTTCGAGCATCAGGCAGACGAGGACGTTCTCGTTCGCCTTGTCCACGTATTCCTGCGTCGTTCCGCCGCCCATGCCGTATTGAGCCGGACGCCCGCCGCTGAAGAGGCCGCGCTGTCCGAGCGGAAAGTACCTGCATGCCGTGACGGCCGCCTGTGCCTCTTCGGCGTTGTTCACGTGCGGGATCTGCACGCCCCACGCGCCGCGATCCAGGAAAGGCGTGATGGCGTCCATGCGGTTGGCGATCGGCCGCACGATGGGCGCGAGCCCGGTCAGTTCCGCAGCCGCAATCATGGGCTCGGCGGCGTCGACCGTGATCGAGCCATGCTCGTTGTCGATCAATACCCAGTCGAATCCCATGTAGCCCATCATTTCGACGATGGGCGGCGAAGGAAACGTGATCATGGAGCCGAAGACCGCCTTGCCGTCGCGCAACTTCTGCTTGAGAGTGTTCGTACGCATGTGCATGTCCTAGATCGGGATAAAAAGCGATGAGACTCGGATGCTGCGACTACGAAGAAATCAAGACCTGAGCCGACGAACCTGGCGGAAAAAACGCTTAGCGCCCTACCGACAGGCCGCCCGCGGTGCGCCGTCAATGACCCGCGATTTCGATCAATTCGATGGCCTCGCGACTCGGCCCCTCGATCATCACCGCGCGCATGCCGCCGACGCGATAGGGCTGCTCGAGGAACGTCACGTCCTCGTGCTTGAGTTTGTCTATCCATGCATCGATGTCGCGCACGCCCAGTCCGATATGATCGATGGCGTGGCCGCGTGTACCCGCAAGGGGCGCCTCGCCCTGACGAGGATAGCAATACAAGCCGACATCGCCGAAGCTCACGGCAGTGCGTGGCACCCGGTAGGTGCCGCGCAAATCCAGCGACGGCCAGGAAGGCTCCGGGCCTCGCGGCACGGAGCAATTCGACGCGTCCATCGGATAAGGCATGGAGCGGCCTTCCATGGGCTGCGCGTTGAGATGCTTCTGATACCAGAGCTGCGCGCAGAACAAATCATCGTGCCACATGTGCACATGGTTGAAGCGCTCGACGGGATGGTCGCCGGCATACTCGACCATGAGCCGGTCGGGCCCGGCCATGTAGGCGAATCCGGGGCCGCCCTTGGGCTGCACGCCCGTGGCGCGCGCCTGTTCGAGTTCGGCGCGCGTGCGACCGAGCACGCCCTCGACACCCGGATACGCATCGCTGCTGATCAGCACGTAATCCCCGTGCTCCGAAGTGTAGAGCGGCAGCAGCTTCAGATCGGACACCGTTTTGTAGTGTGCGAGCGCCGCACGCGAATCAGGCACATGCCAGCCAAAATGCCAGAACGCCGTCTCCGGGGCGACGGGCGCGGGCGCGTCGACCTTGTCGAACAGGATAAGCACGTCGTTGGCGGCATGCAGCGCCGGTTGTCCATCCCATTGGGTGCGCGACGAACTGGGGAAGTGGCGGACGTAGAAGTCGATCGCCGCGTCGGGATCGACGGAGTTCAGGTGGACGTGATGGAAGCTCGGTGTGGGCAGCATGGGCATCTCTTATTCGTCGACGTGACGCGCGGACGATCCGGACGCTTGCGACGAGCGCCCGGCGCAGTCGAGCCCCGGAACCTGGAGCATCAGGCGAAGCCCGGCGAGGCGCCCCCTCCGGACGGCATGCAGACCCAGCTCGATAGTCGTGTTATATCATGCGAGAACGATGTTGCCTTGCCCGCCTCGCCCGTAAACGGGCCGGCTTGGACACATCCCATCGATGCCCCTGATCGTCATTCCGACCGGATGCCCTGCCGACTGCACAGCGCCCAACCATGAGCCCCCCGAACCCGCCCGCCGACCCAAGCGAACTGCGCCTGTTCGTGCTGGCCCTGGCGTTCGCCGCAGAGAAACATCGCCACCAGCGACGCAAGGACGCGCACGCCTCGCCCTATATCAATCATCCGATCGCGCTGGTGAACGTGCTGGTCGACGAGGGGCGGGTGCACGATCCCGTCGTCCTGTGCGCAGCCGTGCTGCACGACACCATCGAAGACACCGAGACCACCGTCGAGGAACTCCAATCCGCGTTCGGCCACGAGATCGCGGCGGTGGTGATCGAAGTCACCGACGAGAAAGACCTCGAGTACCACGAACGCAAGCAACGCCAGATCGAGCATGCACCCGGCGCATCGCACGAAGCCAAGCTGGTGAAGCTGGCCGACAAGATCTGCAACCTGCGCGACATTCTGGCCGCGCCGCCCGCCAGTTGGTCCAGGCAGCGAAAGCAGAACTACTTCGACTGGGCAGCGCAGGTCGTGGCGGGAATGCGCGGTGCCCATGCGGGCCTGGAAGAAGTGTTCGACGCCATCTACGCTCGGCGCGACGAGCTGCACTGAGCCATTGTCCCGAGTCGAAAAACCGGGCGCGCGCATGGCGACTTGCCGAGCCGAGCCGTGCGGTTCAGAATCGACAGTTGACGCAACCGGCAACGGCCTCACCTTCTCATTGCCATGACAAAGCCATACCTCGCAATCTTGCTGACGCTCGCCTGCGCCAGCGCGCTCGCCGCCGAGTACCCGAGCAAACCGATACGCTTGCTGGTGGGTTTCGCACCCGGTGGGCCGAACGACACGCAGGCGCGCCTGATCGGACAGCGGCTGGCGGCAAACCTGGGGCAGCCGGTCGTCGTGGACAATCGGGCGGGCGCCGACGGCGTCATCGCGGCCGACATGGTCGCCAAGGCGAACCCCGACGGCTACACGCTCATCCTGGTGTCCGCCGGTCACGCCATCAGCCACAACTTCCATCACTCGATGCCGTTCGATCCGATACGCGATTTCCAGCCGATCTACATGGTCTCGACCTCGCCCTTCGTGCTCGTCGCGCATCCGTCGCTCAAGGCGCAATCGGTCGCTGAACTCATCACGCTCGCGCGCAGTCAGCCCGACAAGCTCATCTACGGCTCGGCCGGCGCCGGCAGTTCGCTGCATCTGGCGACGGCACTGTTCCAGTCGATGACGGGTACATCGATGGTTCACGTGCCGTACAAAGGTGGCGCCCCCGCCACCACGGCCCTGTTGTCGGGGCAGGTGCAACTGATCTTCAACAACGTCGTGTCTTCGCTGCCGCATGTGCGCTCCGGCCGGTTGCGCGCCCTGGGCGTCACGACAACGACGCCTTCGCCTTCGTTTCCGGGCACGCCCACCATCGCCGAGACGGTGCCCGGCTACGAGGTCACGGCCTGGTACGGCATCCTCGGGCCATCAAAGATGCCCGCCGCGCTGGTCGCGAAGCTCAACGGCGAGATCGGCAAAGCGGTCAACGCGCCCGAGGTGCGCGACAAGCTGCTGGCCGCAGGTCTGGATGTGGCCGGCGGCCCGCCCGAACGACTGGGCGCCCACATGCGCAATGAATATTCGAAGTGGACGAAAGTGGTGAAGGAAGCGGGGATACGCAAGGAGTGATCTTGCGCGCCACCGCCATGCGCATGAGCGCGGCAGCCTCTGCCCGCCCCACGCGTGTACCTCGACCGGACTGGCATCAGACAAGCGATGGTTTGAATCCAAGCCAGCTTTTTCGCTCATAGACAGCACGTAATTGGAGGAAGCGACCCATGGCAACAAGCACCAGAGTAGTTCTGCCCACCTTACTCGCGGGCTGCGCCGCGTTACTCGGATCAGGCATGCACGCCCAGGCGCAAAGCGATTTTCCCAACCGCCCTGTGCGCCTGGTCAACCCCTATGCGCCGGGAGGATCGGTGGATCTCGTAGGGCGCGCCGTTGCCGCGGGCCTCACGGATATCTGGAAGCAGCAAGTCATCGTCGACAACCGCCCGGGCGCAGGCACACAGATCGGCACCGAGATCGTCGTACGATCTGATCCCGACGGCTACACCATGCTGTGCAACAGTTCGGCGATCGCGATCATGCCGACCATGTACGCGAAGATGCGATTCGACACCATACGCGATCTCACGCCGATCGCGCTGGTCGCGTCGAGCGCGCCGATCCTGGCAGTGCATCCTGGCGTACCGGCCAAGTCGGTCAAGGATCTGATCGCTTTGGCCAAGGCACAGCCCGGTCAGATCACCGCAGCAGCCTCCGGCATCGGAAGCACGAACCACCTCACCACCGAGATGTTCAAGGCAATGGCTGGCGTCGACATATTGATCGTGCCCTACAAAGGGGGAGCGCCTGCGATCTCCGACTTGATGGGTGGCCAGGTGAAAATGTTCTTCAACTCCGCAGCGCAATTTCTACCGCTCGGCAAGGCAGGCAAAGTGCGCGTCCTCGCCACGGGCGGCGCGCAGCGCGCGGAGTACGCGCCCGAGGTGCCGACCGTCGCCGAGGCTGGCGTACCGGGCTTCGAGGCCTCGACATGGTTCGCCATCTATGGCCCCCGCGGCCTGCCGCCCGCGATCGCGCAGAAGTGGAACCAGGCGATCAATACCTACATCAAGACGCCGCAAGCCCAGGAGCAATTCCGCAAGCAGCATCAGCGTCTCATGGGCGGCACGCTGGAAGAGTTCGCTGCGTATCACAAAGCGGAAACGGCTCGTTGGGGCAAGGTGATGCAAGCCGCAGGCATCAAGCCGCAATAGCGACACCTGCTTAGCGATGACGCGGCCGCGGCCTCTCGGTCGGCGAGCGGCCGCGCTGCAATCGCCGGCTAGCCGGTCGCATTACCTTCTAGCGCCCCTGCACACAGGCGCGATTGCGGCATCGCGACTCGATGCCTCGATTACGATCCGAGCGGCTTCTCCGCCGCGGCATTGCGACCGGCCAGCCGACCGAAGGTGATTCCCTCGGCGAGGTTGCCGCCGCCCTGGTAGACGAACTGGAATACCGAGCAGATTTCGCCGACCGCATAGAGCCGGGGAATCGGCCGGTCGTCCCAGTCGAGCACATGGCGCTGTGCGTCGGCACGCAAGCCGCCTTTGGTGTTCGGCCCGCCCGGATAGAGCGGGATCGCATAAAACGGCGGCTCCGAGACGGGCCCCATCGTGTTGACCTCCCGCTCGAAGTCGGGATCGTGCCTGGCTTCGCAATGTCGATTCCAGGTCTCCACTGCGCTGCGCAGCGCAGCCGCATCCATCTTGTCTTTGTTGTCGGAATGCTCGCGGATGCGCTCGGCCAATTGCTCCAGCGTCTCGCCCTGGAGAATCCAGCCATTGCGCAGGGCCTTCATGTTGTCCTCGCCCCAGTCGATGCCGTTGTAGGCCGCTGCCGCCACGCTCACCACCGGACCGCGGCGCATCATCACCGAATCGAACACCATCCACGACGGGATGCGCGGGTAACTGAGCGTCACCGTGTCGAACTTGAGCGCCTCCTTGTAGAAGATGTAGCGGCTCGGATCCTTGGTGATGCGCCGCTCGGAGGCATAGCGATGACCGTAATTGTCGACCACGATCTCGTTCGGCTTGCCGACGCCCGAGGTGTTCATGCCGATGCGCAATCCGTGCCGACGCTCGGGCACGGCGCAGATGACCCGACCGGCCACGCTGCCGACTCGCGCCAAGGCGGCGCCCACCTTCATCGCCATGCGGATGCCGTCGCCGGTGTTGGCGGGCGAGCCGTAAAAGGCCCAGCCTTCGATGCCGGGTCCGTCCAGAAAGGCCTTACGCATGCGCTTGTTGTACTCGAACCCGCCCGAGGCGATGATGACCGCGCGCCGGGCGCGGTACACGATCTGCTCGGCGCCACGCGTGGCCTTCACCCCGACGATGGCCCCTCCCTCGCCGACGATCAGTTCATCGGCGACCACGCCGAAATGCACCGGCACCTTGCGCGCCCGGATTCCGGTCGACATGCAGGCATGAAACGCCTCGCCCGACTGCTTGGTCGTCTTCGCCGAATCCGTGGTGCGGCCTGTCAGGGCGTCCTCGTCGTATTTTCCCGTGTAGGTTGCGCGCACGCACGCATAGCCGGCCTTGTCCGCACCCGGGAAATCGGCAAACGCAGCGCCTGCCGAGGTGACCGTCTGCATCTCGGGATCCAGCCCGCGCATGAAAGCGGCATTCTGCGGCGAGAACCGGGCCCAGATGTCGGCCAGTTCGTCGGCAAACTCGCTTTGGTCGCCCTCGAGCTTCTGCGGCAGATTGTCGCCGCTGAACATCGCCTTCGCATAGGCCTTGAGCGATTCGAAATCGCCCGCCGGATCGGGGCTATGAAAACCGCCGCCGCTCATGCGCGTGTTGGAAAAATGCGCATCCTCGGGCTGCTTCTCCAGGACGACGACTTGAGCGCCATGATCGCTCGCCTCGATGGCTGCGCAGCCTCCCGCCGCGCCGAATCCGATGATGACAATGTCCGCCACGTGCTCGGTGGTCTGCTTGGAACTCATTGCTGGGTGTCTCCTTGGAAGATGGGCGAGTCTCGTACAGATGGGGGGAGAGGGTCAATCGCTCGCTCTCCGCCAGCCGTCGTCGACGACGGACATTGCATGTCGACCGACTCGGCCGTTAGCATCAGGTACGCGCGAGCAGGATCCGCATCCCACACACAAGGAGGAGCAGCCATGGTCACCGACCTCGAAATCACCCACCGCTCGGTGGTACTGGACGGCCAGCCGTTCGGTGCGACCGGCGCCTACGAGAAGCTCGTCGGAACGATGCGCTTCGCGGTGGATCCGGCCGACGAACTCAACAAGCGCGTCGTCGATATCGAGCATGCCCCTCGCAATGCCGCGGGCCAAGTCGAGTTCGCCGCGGATTTCTATCTGCTCAAGCCGGTCGATGCGAGCAAGGGCAACGGACGCCTGCTGGTCGATTGCGCCAACCGCGGCCGCAAAGTCGTGCTCGGCATGCTCAACAGCGCCCCGCGCGTCACCGATCCGTCCAAGCCGGAGGAATTCGGCAACGGCTTTCTCATGCGACACGGCTATACGATCGCGTGGATAGGCTGGCAGACCGACGTGCCGCGACGAGACGGCTTGATGGCACTCGACGCTCCGCGCGCCCGCGGCATCGTCGGCCAGATCCGCTGCGAGATGCGACCGAACAAGCCGGTGACCACGCTGCCGCTGGCCGACCGTTACCACATCCCCAATCCGACCGTGGACCTGAACGACCGCGAGGCGCGCCTGCTGGTGAAAGAACACTCGGGCGCGAAAGCCGTCGAGGTGCCGCGCGACGCTTGGCGCTTCTGCGACGCTCAGCACATCGAGATGCCGGGCGGCTTCACGCCGGGCGCGATCTACGACGTGATTTATCGCTCCTCCGACCCTCTGATCGTCGGGCTAGGCTTCCTCGCCATCCGCGACGGTTCGGCCTATCTGCGCTGGGGCAGCGGCGCCAATCCCTGCGCCGGCGCCATCCAGAAGACCTATCTTTTCGGCGTTTCCCAGACCGGCCGCTTCCTGCGCAACATGCTGCATCTCGGCCTGGATCAGGACGAGCAGCAGCGCAGCGTATTCGACGGCGTGATCCCGCACATTGCGGGCGGGCGACGCGGCGAGTTCAACATCCGCTTGGGCCAGCCCTCGCTCAACGCCAAGGGCGCGGTCGGCGAGTTGCCGCCGTTCAACGATCACGAACTGCTCCAGCGCCTCGTGCAGCGTGGCAACCCGCCCCGGGTCGTGTTCACGAATTCGTCCGCCGAATACTGGCGCGGCGACGCTTCGTTGATCCACACCGATGCGAACGGCTCACGTGATGTCGAGCCTGCGCAGTTCGTGCGTGTGTACCTGCTTGCCGGCACGCAGCATACGCCCGGTTCACTGCCGCCGCTCGAAGCCGATGCCAATACCGGCGATCGCGGACAGCAGCGCTTCAACATCGTCGACTACTCGCCGCTGATGCGTGCCGTGCTGGTCAATCTCGACCGTTGGGTGAGCGATGGCATCGAGCCGCCCGCAAGCGCCTTTCCGCGGCTTGCCGACGGCACCGCTGTCGCCGCCGAGACGACAGGCGCATTCTTCCGCGGCCTGCCCGGCGTGAACTTCCCCGACCGCATCACGCGCCCGCTGCATCTGGATTTCGGGCCGGACATGGCGCGCGGGATTCCGGCCTATCCCCCCAAGGCAGGCGAGCCGTACCGCACTTATGTCTCGCAGCTCGATGTCGACGGCAACGAGGTGGCCGGCATACGCCCGCCTGAACTGCTCTCGCCTCTGGCCACCTATTGCGGATGGAATACGCGTCATCCCGAGCAGGGTGTGCCCGGGGATCTAACCCAGATGACCGGATCCACGCTGGCCTTCGCGCGCACCCGCGTGGAACGCGAAGCCGATGGCGACCCCCGCGCCGCCATCGCAGAGCGCTATGCCTCGCGCGAGGTTTACCTCGCGCACGTGCGTCAGCAGACCCGCAAGCTCGTGGCTGCACGCCATGTGCTGGAAGAGGACATCGAGGCGATCGTACAGCGTGCGGGCAAGGCGTGGGACTACATCCACGGGTGAGCTTGCGTCACAGCGTTCGACGGATGAGTGGGCGGGCATCACCGGACCTTCCTCGAGAAGATCCGGCGATGGGCAATCGACGCCTCAGAACTTGATCCCCAGCTCCTTCACCTGCACATCGATGTCCTTGGCGCGCCTCCCCAGATCGGCACGCAGTTCCTCGGGAGTCATGTGGGGCGCGGGCTCGCTGCCGTCCGCGTTGAGCTTCTTCGCGATCTCCGGCGCATTGATGCCCTCGCTGGCGACCCGATTGATGGCATCGATGATCGGACGCGGCGTGCCGGTGCGCACCCAAAGCGCATATCGGTTCTCGATGCTGAAGCCCGCCGGCAATCCCTGCTCGATGGTGGTGGGCAATTCCGGCAGCGTGACCGCACGTCGGGTACCGAGTGACGCGATGCCACGGACCTTGCCGCCTCGAATGAGCCCGGTCGCCGACATCACGCTGCCGCAAACGAGCTGTACCTCACCGCCCAGGAGCCCCAGGTAGGCATGGGAGCTGCCTTTGTACGGAACGAGGCGCAGCTTCATGTTCGAGAGCTTCCCCATCCGCTCCATGCCCAGATGCACGGTGCCCCCGATGCCCGAACTGCCCGCGTAAGTCAAAGGCTTGGCGGCAGACAACGCGACCAGTTCCTTGATCGAGGTTGCCGGCACGTTCGGATGCGCCACCAGAATGTAGGGCTGCAGCGTCGTCGGCACGATGGGCGTGAATTCATCCAGAACGTTGAAGGGGACGCGCTTGGTCGCGGTCTGGAACAGGATGCCGGTGCCGGTCTGAAGGATGGTGTAGCCATCGGGCGTGGAACGGCGCATCACGTCGGTGGCCACCAGCCCGCCGCCGCCCGGCCGCGGATCGACGATCACGTTCTGCCCCCAGCGCTCGTGCATGATCTGCGCGGTCAAGCGCGCAACCATGTCGGCGCCGGCACCCGGTGGCACGGTGATGATGATGCGAATCGGCTTGTTCGGATACTGGGACGCCTTGTCCTGGCCGATCGCCACGCCGCTCGATGCGAAGAGCACGGGTGCGAGCAGGCCCGCCCATCGTTTGCTGATGCGCCTCATGGTGGTCTCCTCCTAGGTTGGTTGCCAGTGCGGTGAGAACCCTCAGGACTTGGATTTGAAATCGATCTTGCGCAACAGCTGCTCGAGTTGCGTGTATTCCTCGGCAATCATGCGCTTGAACTCGTCGGGCGACATGGGGTCGGCCGGCTCGGTGCCCTCGCCCGCCAGCCGCTTGACCGTCTCGGGCGTGCGCAGCCCGGCCAGGACCGCCTCGTTGATGGCCAGCACGATCGGACGCGGCGTGCCGGCCGGCGCGTACAGGCTGTAGTTGTTCGATTGCCTGAAGCCGGGTGCGCCCGACTCGGCAATGGTGGGCAGATCCGGCAGCGCGCGGTGGCGCTTGGGGCTGGTGACGGCGATCGCGCGTAGCCGGCCGGTTTTCATGTGGGCCGCCGCCGACACCGTGCTGGTGAACATGAGCTGGATCTGGCCGCTGATGATGTCGATCATCGCCGGCCCCGCGCCCTTGTAGGGCACGTGCACCATGGGCGCCCCCGTCACCGAGCGGAACCATTCCATGGCCAGATGACCGTTGGTGCCGACACCCGTGGAGCCGTAGCTGACCGCATCCGGCTTGGCCTTCGCATAAGCCACCAATTCCTTCACTGATTTGATCGGCAGCGCCGGGTGGAGCACCAGCACGTAGTACTGGGTCGTCATCAGCACGATCGGCTCGAACGCCTTGCGGATATCGTACTTCACGCGCTGAGTCGCACTGAGCAGCATCATGGAATTGGTACCGGTGAACAGCGTGTAGCCGTCCGGCGTGGCCTGCGCCGCCATGTCCATGGCGATGATCGTGCCGCCGCCGGGCCGATTGTCGACCACGGCCGTCTGGCCCCAGCGCTCGGTCAGAATCTGGCCGCCGATGCGCGAGATCGTGTCGAGCCCTCCTCCCGGCGCGACAGGCGCGAGGATTCGAACTGGCCGGTTCGGGTAATCCGCAGGTTTCTGCTGGGCCTGCACCATCGACGGCACACCACAGAGGCCCATCAACATCCCCGCCATCCAGGCTCGTCCAACCGCGCGGGCAGCCCTGGTGCCTGCGGGCACCGCATCGATCCTCAAATCCATACGCTCCTCCATGTTGCCGACCAAACGATTATGCCAGGCCCGACGCGAGCGGGAGGCTCGGCTCATTGCCCTACAAAACCCAGATACGTTCCGCCCGCCAGTTCCGGCCCGGCCAGCATGGCGCGTTCTCCGGTGTTGCGTACGCCCTGCGGCAGCGGCGGCATGTCCTGCGACATCATCCAACGCGCCGCATCCGCCATGCTCGCGGTCCGGCACAACATCTGGAACACACCCGAGCCCCGTCTCGCCAGCGCTTCGGCCGCCGGGCCTGGCGCACAAGGGCAAGCGATGCTCAGCCCCGAGGGCCCGATGTCGAAGACGGCCATGTCGGCCATGATGACCGTTCCCCGCTGGGGCGCGGGCTGCGGCATGCCGAGCACCCGCGCATAGAGGGCAGACTCGCGATCGAGTTCGGTCGTCACCATGTAGACGCGTTCGATCGCCTGGACGCCGTTGGGATGCGCGTTGGCGCGAACCACCTGCGCGCGCCGCTGTTCGATACTCGTCGCGTGCTCGATGAAGAAGATGGGCAGGGGATTCGCCGCCCCCAACACGGCCACCCGCCAGTGCAGCGTCAGACCCGCGGGCGTCGTGCGAGCGCCTGGAATCGGATCGCTCACTTCGAGGCCGCGTGCACGCATGCCTCGCACTTGGGCCTCCAAGTCATCGCACTGGATGGCGACATACCGAATCCCGCCGCCCGCTGCCACGAAACGCGCCAATCCGCCGTCATGGCTGAGCGATGCGGCCGCCACACGGTCGTATTGGGCGCGATCGCCGATCGCAATGAGTTCGATGTAGTCGTCTCGATTGAACGCGATGGCGTTGTGCGTCCCTTTCCCCGGGTGGATACCGCCCGGCTCGATGTCGAATCCGAGCTTGCGATACTGCGCCATGCCGGTGGCGAGATCCGGCACGCCGATCATCACGTGATCGATGCGGGTCAGCATGCTCGACTCCGCGTCAACGCATCGCCTGCGCTCGGCCGGCATCGGATCTTCGAGCAAGCAGCATGCAGCGCCCCATCGGGCTGGTTCTCCGCGCAGGCGTTCGCTACCATCGGCCCCACAACCTCGAGGAGCGAGCGATGAGCGCACCAACTCTGGATCATGCACATACGGCCTTGCTGGTGGCGGACTTCTACGCCGAATTCATGGGATCGCTGCCGCATTCGGTGTCCCGTGATTGTGTCGCCAAGACCGTCGCACTGCTGAATCACGCGCGGCGAGCCGGCCTCCTGGTGTGCTACTCGGCCACCGTGTTTCGCCCGGGCTATCCCGAGGTCAACGACCGCAACAAGATCTTCGGTGCGCGCAAACGCTCCGGCCAAGTGGCAATTGCCGATCCCCTGGCGATCATTCATCCGGCGGTGCAACCCGCTGCTGACGAGCCGGTGATCGGCAAGCATCGTGTCAACGCGATGTTCGGCACCGACCTGGAAATCGTTCTGCGAGCCCGCGATATCCATACCCTCATCATGCTCGGCTACGCGACCAGCGGCGTGATCCTGTCGACCACTCGCTATGCCGCAGATGCCGACTACCGCCTGCTCGTGGTCGAGGACTGTTGCGCGGACAACGATCAGCAAGTGCACGACTTCCTGTGCGGCAAGATCCTGCCCAGACAGGCGGATGTGGTTCAATCGACCGACGTCATGCGTGCGCTCGGCGCATGAGCCGAGCCTCGACATGACATCGGCGGCTCGCAGCCGTCCTACTTGGCCAAACCAAGATCGACCAGCACCGCCTTGGTCTCGGCGTATTCCTGATCGAGCATCTTCTTCAACGCCGCGCCGCTGACGAAGTCTTCCGTCCAGTAGTTCTTCTCCAGATCGGCTTTCCACTCGGGGGTTTGCGACACCTTTCTGAGCGCGCCTTCCCAAAACGCCACTTGTGCCGGCGTCAGGCCCTTGGGCGCGAAGATGCCGCGCCATGAGCCGTGGACGAGATCGATCCCTTGCTCGCGCCAGGTCGGCACGTTCGCCAAGGGCCCACTCAGTCGCTTGGGCGCGGCGACCGCGACGACGCGCATGCGCCCCGCGGCCAGATGCGGCACCGAGTTCACCGCTCCAATGACAACGTACTCCAGATGGCCACCGAGCAGTGCGGTAATTGCCTCAGCCGAACCCTTGAAGACGACCGGCTTCAAGTCGCGCGGATTACCGCCCAGCGCCTTGATCAGGAGGCCTGCGGCCATGTGACGCGTGCTGCCGAAGGCGTTGGCGAAGCCCAGATTGAGCGAGCGGGGATCCTTTCTGAGCAGATCCGCGAGATCCTTCCCGGTCTTGTACGGCGAAGCGGCATTGACAGCGAACACCGCATAATCCTGGACCAGCGAGGCGATGGGCGTGAAGTCGGCAACGCTCAAGGTGCTGGAACCGATGATCTGGTTGCTCATCAGCGAACCGCCGGTCACGCCGAGGAAATGAGGATCTCCCGCCTTTTGCGCCACGTAGGTATAGGCAATGCTGCCGCCACCGCCGGCCTTGTTGACCACCGTCATGCTCGTGGGGACGAGCTTGTCCTGCAAGAAAAGCCGCTCCAGCATCCGTGCGGTCTTGTCGTTGCTGCCTCCGGGCGCGGAGCCCGCCACGATCTCCACGTTCTTCTGCGGCGCCCAGCCTTGCGCCATGACCACGCTGCTCGTCGCCGCCAGCGCCAAAGCAATCACGCATCTTGCCAGTCCCATGATGCCTCCTCCCTAGTGTGATGAATCGCTGAACGCGACCAGAACAGTGTACTACTACATGTATCGACCGCCCGCGCACACGATGCGATCCCCGGTGACGTAGGAGGACTGTTCGGACGCGAGGAACACAGCCACATTGGCGACTTCCTGCGGCTTGCCCAGGCGCCGCAGCGGCACGGCCGCCACGTCGGCGGCGCTGTATTGACCGTTCACCTTCTCCGGATACCACTCGGGATTGGCGCGCACGTTCTCGATGTTCGAGAGCGCGATCAGGTTCGCGCGCACGCCGTAAGGCCCGAGTTCGTAGGCCATCGCCTTGATGAGCCCGTACAAGCCGGTCTTGGAGGCCACGACGTGGGCGCGCTGAGGCTGGGCCGTCATGGCCGCCAATCCGCCGAGCGCGATGATGCTCCCCGACCGACGCTGCATCATCGACGGCACGAGCGCCTTGGCCAAATAGAAGGTCGAATGCAGATTGACGGCGAAGGTCTTGTGCCACTCTTCGTAACTGATCTGCCAGAAATCCTGATGAGCACGACGCCCCGCCACACTCATGAGGATGTCGATCTGCTTGAAGTGATCGAGCCCTTGCTCGACGATGCGCTCGACCTGCTCGTGCTCGGCCAAGTCTGCCCACAGCGGCAAGACCTTGGCGCCGAGCTTGGTGCACTCGTCGGCGACCTCTTCCAACTCCTGCTTGCGCTCACGCGCGACCAGAACCAGATCTGCGCCCTCGCGCGCGAATGCCAGCGCAATCGCCTTGCCGTTGTTGCGGCCGGCGCCGCCCACCAGCGCGATCTTGCCTTCGAGTTGCTTCATCGCCTTCCCTCCGTCTTATGCCCGTTCCCTGCACAGGGTGCCAGTGTGCAACAGGTTCATCGCCTTCGTCATCAGCATTGACGCCGCCCTCACAGCGCGGATACTGTCGAGCCAAGGAGGAGCCCCCCATGAATCGCATCATCGCATGCTGCGCTCTTGCGAGCAGCACGCTCGTGACGGCGTTCGGCGCCTACGCGCAATCCTATCCGGCACGACCGATCCGCTTCATCATTCCGTTCCCGCCGGGCGGCAGCACAGACACCTATGGGCGCATCCTCGGCGCCAAGCTCTCCGAACTGCTGGGACAGCAGGTCGTGATCGACAACCGGGCTGGCGCAGGCGGCGCGCTCGGTGCCGAGATCGCTTCCAAGGCGGCGCCCGACGGCTACAACATCGTGCTCGGGCAGGACGGCAATCTGGTCATGGGGCCGGCCGTCCGACCGAAACTCGCCTACGACCCGCTGCGAGACTTCACGCCCATCTCGCTGGTGGTACGCACGCCGCAGGTGATCGTGGTCAACGACAGTTCCCCGATCAAATCGGTGCAGGAACTGATCAACATGGCGAAGGCCAAGCCCGGAACGCTGACCTACGCGACCGCGGGCATCGCGGGCAGCGGTCACGCCACCGGCTCTCTCTTCAATATCGCCGCTGGCATCGACACCATTCACGTGCCCTACAAGGGCGGCGGCCCGGCCATGCTCGATCTTCGCGCCGGCCGCGTCTCCTACATGGTCACTTCGCTGGTCTCGGCGATCGGCTCGGTCAGGGATGGTCGTGTGCGCGCCCTCGCCTCCACCGGTGCCAAGCGTTCACATCTGCTGCCCGATACCCCGACGGTGGTCGAGGCGGGCTTTCCCGGCTTCGACAGCACGATCTGGCACGGCGTACTGGGCCCCGCGAAACTGCCGCGTGAAGTCGTGGCACGCCTCAATAGCGAGATCGTCAAAGCCTTGGCCATGCCGGAAGTACAAAAGCTCTTGCAGATGGAAGGCGGCGTCGTTTCGCCGAGCACACCCGAGGAATTCCAGGCATTCTTGCGCCACGAAGTGCCGAAGTGGGCGAAGGTGATGAAGCAGGCCGGCATCACCGTCGACTGATCTCGTCGAGCCGGGCGGCCCTTAACCGCCTGGTTTCCCCGAGTCGAAGAATCGCCCCTGATCGGCAGGCGACATCAATAGAAAAACCGCCCGACCTTCACGCCCGTGACCCAGGGCTTCTCCCGGCCCTCCATCTCCATGCGGAACTCCACCTCGACGCGCAACGAGCCGTCGCGCTTTTCTTCCACCGCGAGCAGGCGCGAGCGGCTGCGAATGCGCGTGCCGGCGGGCAAGGGCGACAGGTACCGGATGCGATCCCAGCCCTGGTTGAGCGAATAGCGGCGCGGGTAGCGGCTGTACGCGGAATTGTCCTTGCTCAAGCGCGGCATCAAGGCGATGCCCATGTTGCCGGGCGCGATCGTGTTGCCGAACGTGGTTTCCTTGCGGGCTCGCTCGGGATCGACGTGTATCCAGGTATCCTCGCCGCTGATCGCGACGTAGCGGTCGATCAAGGGCTGGTCCACGAGGAACCACTCGCCGGGCGCGGAATCCTGGCCGATCTCGGCCTTCATCGCGGCCAGCACTTCTTCCTTGGTTTGCATGCTGTCGTCCTTGTGCCAACTACAAAGCGTCTCACGCCAACGGCGTCATAGCAGCAGATCGCGCGCGACACGGCGCACATCCATCTCGAATTCGAGACCTGCGACGGGCGGACGGGCATAGCTCCAGACCAACCCCTGTTCGCAGGCGCCGCGCGCGGCAAGCAGTTCTCCCACCAGATGACCGATATTCTGCACCGTATAGACCTGGGTGCTGCCGGCATCCTGCCACGTCAGACCAAAGAGCTTCAGCCGTGACTCCATTTCCGCGATCACGACATTGGCCTTTTCACGCATCGCCTCGGGCGAGGTGTCGCCTGCGCGCACGATGCGATCCCGGTAGGACGTGCCGCTGCCTGCGGTTTCCCCCGCGCCGGCCACCACGAAGGTCGGATGCGCCGCCCGAGCGGCATCGGAGCGAACGGGCACGGCATACGAGAACGCGTACAGCATGGCCTCGGCCGGCGGCGAATACATCGGGCAGACGTTGGTGCGCGCCACCGGGTTCACCGGACGCTCGCCATCGGTATAGATACCCCAGCGTTGCAGCGTACCGACGTAGGCCTTGTTGAATTCGTAGAACCCTTGCTCGGTGAAAGGCGCGGGCGTGCGCAGTTCGCAAGCCGCGAAAGCGGTCGTCGGTCTGCCGATGGCGCGCAGATGCGCTTCGGCCGCGAGAAAACCTGCGGCAAGCGGCAAGGGCCGAACGAAGCGAGCTCGCTCGATCTCGAACCCGGGTGCGGCGGCCACGCCGCTCGAATATTGAAACAGCGCCGGAAGGTAGCGATACCCACCCGCAGAAAACGTCTCGATTGCGCTCATGCCTGCCGCCTCCTCGCGAACCCTTTGGTCACGGAACGGCTCATCACCGCTCATGCCTGCCCCATGGCTGCTTGCACGCGGGGCTGCATGCTCCATGCATTGCCATGCGTCCCCCAAGCCACGGTTCGATGTTACACGACGTCCACTGCGGAATCGTTGTAAATTCCATGCACGCACCGAGGCCTGCCGCCCCGCGATGCATCGACCGGCGGCAGGCTCACGGCCGACATTCGAACGAGTCCGCGGGATGAGGTCCCGCGCTCACGCACAGGAGGAGCATCGCGATGTCCGAACTCGGCGTCATCATCGATCCCAGCGCACCGGCGCGAGCCAGCGTCCCCGCCGTGGAGCGCATGCCCGCGGATCTGCGCGGCAAGGTCGTCGGCTTCATCGACAACAGCAAGAACAACTTCAACGTGCTGGTCGAGGAGATGTCCGATCTGCTCGTCCGTGAGTATGGCGTGGCCCGAGTCGTGAAGCAGCGCAAGCGTGCCGCCTCGGTGCCGGCCACGGACGAGATCCTGCGCGAGATCCGGGACAACTGCGATCTGGTCATCGCGGGCTCGGGCGATTGAGGGTCCTGCACGTCGTGGAGTGTCCACGACAGTATCGAAGCACGCAAACTCGGCGTGGCTTCCGTCGTGATCTGTTCGAGCGCGTTCCAGACCCTCGGTCGCGCGCAAGCGAAGGCATTCGGCGCACCCGATCTGCCGCTGGCGATCATCCCGCATCCATTCGGCTCGCGCACGCGCGATGAAATCAAGACCATCGCCGCCGAGTGCTCGGCGCAGATCGCCCGCATCGTGCATCAGGGTGGTCAGGGGGTGAACAGGGGCACTACGGAGGCGGCGACCGCGTCGCGCTTCGTCGAAGCCCCATGGGAGCAGGAGGAATTCGACGCCTTCTGTCGCAGCCGCGCGTGGAGCGACGGCCTGCCGCTGGTGGCCCCGACCGAAGCGCGCGTCGCCCGCATGCTCGCGGGCACGAGCCGCGCACCCGGCGACATCGTCGGCGCCATCGCGCCCTCCTATGCCGCCGCCACGGTGGAGCGCATCGCCGCCAACGCCGTCATGACCGGCTGCGATCCGCGCTTCCTGCCGGTGGTGATCGCCGCGCTCGAAGCCACCTGCGATCCGGTGTTCAACCTGCAGGCGGTGCAGACCACCACCAATCCGGCCACGCCCTGGATCATCGTCAATGGCCCGCTGGCTGCGAGTCTGGAGATCAATGGCGGCGTCAATTGTCTGGGTCAGGGCAGTTGGGCCAATGCGGCGATCGGTCGCGCGGTGCGGCTGGTGCTGCAGAACATCGGCGGCGCTATCCCCGGCACCATGGACCAGGCGACGCACGGCCAGCCGGGCAAGTTCGCCTTCTGCTGCGCGGAGAACGAAGCCGCCAATCCCTGGGAAGCGCTGCACGTCGAGCGCGGCCAGGCACAGGGCTCGAACGCCGTGACGGTGGTTTGCGCCACAGGGACGCTCAACGTCAACAGCCACACCAAGAATGCCGATGAACTATTGCGCGTATTCGCCGATACGCTGGCACAGCCGACGAGCAACGACTACTGGTATTCGGGCGCGCCCTTCCTGATCCTATCGCCCGAACACGCCGAGATCCTGCATCGGGCAGGGCTGAGCAAGGCCGATGTGAAGCAGCGCCTGTGGACGCAGTCGAAGCTGGACGCCTCGCGCCTATCCGACCGCGATTTCCTGCGCCCGGAACATGCGCGGCGCGCGGAACTCGGCGAAGTCACGCGCGAGACACTGCTGCCCATCACCAAGACCCCCGCGGAGATCGGCATCGTCGTCGCGGGTGGGCCCGGCACGCACTCCGTTTACGTGCCCGGGTTCGGCAACAGCCACCCGGCCACGCGGGCAATCACGCCATGAGCGCGCCTTGGGCCTTCTTCGGAAAGGCAATCATGAGAACTGCATTCATTCTCGCCTGTGGGCTGGGCATCTGTACCAGCGCGGCGATGGCGCAGCCGACGTTTCCCAACAAACCCGTGCGCATCCTGGTGGGGTTCGCACCCGGCGGCGGAACCGACATTCTGGCGCGGGCGCTTGCACAGCAATTGACCGATTCGCTCGGCCAGCCGGTCACGGTGGACAACCGCGCCGGCGCAGGCGGCATCATCGCGACCGAACTGGGCGCCAAGTCGCCTCCCGACGGTTATACGCTGCTGGTGGGCAGTGCCGCAGGGTTCGCCATCAATCCGAACCTCATGAGCAAGCTGCCTTACGATCCAGTGAAAGACTTCGCGCCCGTTGGTCTCTTCGCTACGTTGTCGTATGCCGTGGTCGTTCATCCGTCGCTGCCGGTGCGATCGGTCAAGGAACTGATCGCGCTGGCGAAAGCTCGCCCCGGCGAACTCAATTTCGGCTCGGCGGGCAACGGCTCCGCGACGCAACTCGCCATCGAGCAGTTCCTCGTCCAGGCAGGCGTCAAGATGACGCACGTGCCCTACAAAGGCAACACGCCGGCGATGACGGCCCTGATGAGCGGCGAAGTCGCCCTGGTGTTCGACCCGGTGCTCACCTCGCTGCCACAGATCAAGGCGAAGCGCATTCGCGGCCTCGCCGTCAGCACGGCCCAGCGGTCCGCCCTGCTGCCCGAATTGCCCACCATCGCCGAGGCGGCATTGCCGGGCTACGAGGCGGGCAACTGGTTCGGCATCTTCGCACCGGCCGGGACGCCCCGGGCGGTCGTCGAGCAACTCAACGGCGCCATCAACAAAGCAATGAGCAGCCCGGAGATGCGCGACCGGCTGCGCAACCAGGGCGCCGAGCCGCTGGTCGGCACGCCGGACGACCTGGCCAAGCACGTTCAACGGGAACTGGCCAAGTACGCGATCATCGTGAAGCAGGCGGGCGTCAAGCTGCCGTAGTCGCGGCCTCGGCACCGCGCGCAGAGGCCAAGGCCGCGATGAACGGGAAATCGACGCCGGCTGTCGGACCGGGAGATAGCCGTCGGTCAACGACGGTGGCGATGCCGAGGTCCATGACCGTGACGATGGCCGTGGCCGTACGAATCCCGCTGGTAGTAGCCGAAAGACACGCTCGCGGCCGGCGGCGCATAGTAGACGCCGTACCCTGGATGAGCGTCGTAGACAGGCACCGCCACGCACCCCGAGAGCCCCAGCAGTGCAGCCGCGCCCAATAGCAGTTTCTTTACCATGCACGCCTCCTGTTCGTTACGCAATCGGGCTCCAATCCGCCCGGCTCAGAGCATGCACTCTCCGGCCGACCGCGCGCTGTAAAACCTTGTAATCAACTGTAACCGTCATCGGGGTTCCGATCGCCGAGGACATCCTTCACGTACAGCTCGCGCGTCAGCACGATGGCGCAGGCCGCCAAGGGAGTGGCGAAGATCAGACCGAGAATGCCGAGCAGCGTGCCGAGCACGATCTGCGCCGCGATCGTGAACGCAGGCGCCAGATGCACGCTGCGGTGGTACACATAGGGGACCAGCGCGTACTCCTCCAATTGCTGCACGGCGAGGTAAAGCAACACGGTGTAGCCGGCCAGCCGCGGCTCCACCGTGAGCGCCATGAGGACAGCCGGGATGGCGGCGAGTATGGGGCCGAGGAAGGGCACGAACTCGAGGGCGAAAGCGAGCAGCCCCAGGGCCAGCGGCAGCGGCACGCCCAGCAGCCACAGGCCGACCGTGGTGACCGTGCCGATCACCGCCATGTTGATGAGCGTCCCGGCGAGCCAACCATGCACCGCATCGTAGAGTTCGTCGAGCACCTCCGCAGCCCGCGAGCGGCGCTGCTTGGGCACCAGCCGCAGCAGGCTGCTGCGATAGCGCTCGGGCGACGCCCCCACGTAGAGCCCGATGAATACGGCGACGACCAGCGTCGACAGCGCAGCCAATGCGCCGCCCATGATTTTTCCGAGGAAGTCGACCTTGCGGTCCGACATCAAGTCGTCGGTGAGGAAACCCAGCACCTGCCGCCCCCAGCCATAGCGCGATAGCCATGCTTCCAACCGCTGCCAGTACTGCGCGAGGGCCGTGCCGAGCTCCTCGAATTGGCGGTTCGCCTCGGCGGCCAGGAACCAACCTCCGCCGATCAGAAGTGCGCCCAGCGCCAATACGACCACCCAGAACGCGCCCCTGTATCGAAGGGGCGTCCGTGCTGCCACCGCGTGCGTCAGCGCGTGGAGCAGCACGGCCAGCAGGACGCCGCCGAATACGATGAGCAGCGCCTGTGCGGCATAGACGATCGCGAGCGCCAGCACGGCGAACAGCGCGGTCAGGCCCACGGCGATCAACGTTCGGCGAGCCGTTTCCATTCAGGCGCGCGGGCTTGGCTGACGATCGGCCATCATGCTAATCGCCGCAAGGAGGCGCCGATCGGCTGGGGCGCGCCCGCCTTGCTCGATCGACCATGCGCCGTGGCTCCCACGTTGGCCACGCGATCGCTTGCCTCGTGCATCCGGCGCGGCGCATCAAGACGCCGATTGGGAGTGCGGGCCGCCGGGGCGAGACACGCCCGCGATCGCCTCGCCTGCGGCGTCGGCGGCCCCCTGCCCCCCCACCATCGCGATGTCGCCCAGCGACAAAATCCCGACCAGCCGCTTGTCCCGGCTCACCACCGGCAGGCGGCGCACCCGGATGTCCCCCATGTTGGCGGCCACGTCGTCGATCTCTTCGTCGTCGAAGCAGTACTTCACATCGGTCGACATGACCTCTCGGACGCGGGTGTCGGGCCCTTTGTGCTGCGCGACCGCTCGCACCGCGATGTCGCGATCGGTGATCATGCCCACCAGACGATCGCCTTCGCTGACGGGCACCGATCCCGCATCGATGGCCGCCATGGTCTTGGCGGCATCGCAAATGGACGCCTCCGGACCGACCAAACGGACATCCCGGCTCATTGCGTCACTCACTTTCATGGCTGTCTCCTTGGGATTGGAGCGCAAGCGTGCCGCAACGGGCGTGCCACGCGACTCGACCGGCGCTGAAAACAGGGGGCGAGTGCGGCGGCTCGAACCGTGGCAGGCGCCGAGCCGTCTTATTGCGCCGCACAATTCGCATGCCTCGAGCAGGCACACGGCCCGCTCGTTCGGGTGGCGAGCGTCCTCATGACACCGCAGACCGTCTTTTGGCTGCGACCATGCCTCCAAGCCCGAACATCCGCGGGCACGTTAGCGACGGTGTGGCGAGATCGCCGACCAGCCCGCCAGCCGGGCGCCCACGAACCGCGCCACTATATACAGCGCAGCGCATCGAGACCCCTCCAGCCGCCGAAATGCTAGTATCGCGGCGCGCAGGCGTCGGGACTCGGACACACTGCGTCGATCGGCCGCACGCGGCGCAACCCGCCATTCGCCTCTGGCCTCCCGCTTCAATCACCCGCAAGAAGTCCTCGATGCAGATCGTCGAACTCCTCCGCCATCGGACCCGGCTCGTCGACACAATGCGCGTGGCGCTCCTGTTTTCAGCGTCGTATTTCCTGCTCAACGAGGTCAGCTTCATCTACCCGTTGCAGGAATTGAACATCACGCCGTGGGACCCACAACCCGCACTGGCGGTCGCACTGCTTTTCCTGCGGGGACGGTTTTGGTTGCCGTGGGCCTTCGGCACGGTGTTCTTCACCGAATTCTTCATTCGCGACCTGCCCGTTTCTGTGCCCACCAAGCTCCTGCTCGCGGCGCTGCTCACCTGTGGTTACGCGGTGATCGCCGGCGCGCTGCGGCGCACGCTCGAAATTTCCCCCGACCTCGCCACGCGCAAGGACGTCATCAGCATGGCCGTGGCCGTGGTGCTCGGCGCCGGCGCAGTGGGCACGGTGTACGTCGGCGCGTTGTCATTATGTGAACTTCTGCCGGTGCAACTTTACCCGTCCGCGCTGTTCCGCTTCTGGCTCGGAAATTCCATCGGCATGCTCGTGATACTGCCGCTGCTCTTCTTTCTGGCGGATCCGACGCGCCGCTACGAGCTGTGGGCGCTGATGAGAAACCGCGAGGCTGCGATGCCGTTCGCCCTGGTCATCGGCGTGCTGGCGGTGGTGTTTCTGCGTGACGAAGCCGAACAGTACAAGCTTTTCTACCTGCTCTTCCTGCCCATCATATGGATCGCGGCGCGACATGGCCTCGCTGCGGCGCTGGTCGCGGTCGCCATCATTCAGGCCGGCGTCATCGTGTCGGTGGTCTCCAGCGATCGGGAGATCTTCGAAGTGCTCGAACTGCAGACCCTGCTGCTCTGCCTGGTCTTCACCGGCCTCGTGCTGGGTGTCGCCGTCGACGAATGGCGGGTTGCCTCGCAGCGCCTGGCGCGCGCGCAGCAGCTGACGCTCGTGGGCGAAATGGCCACGGCGTTGGCGCACGAACTGAACCAGCCGCTGACTGCCCTATCCACCTATGCGGACGCGATCCGCCTGCTCGCCGCGTCGAACGCCGAGTTGGGCGCGCCTTTGGTGGAAACCGCCGAGCGCATCCGCCGCGTCGCGCGGCGCAGCGCCGACACCGTCGCCCGCTTTCGCCGCATGGCGCCCAACCGGCCGCCGCAACTGCACCGCACCTCGATCATCGAGCCTCTGCGGCGGGCGATCGACAATCTGCACGAGCGCACCGAGCGCGCGGGCGTTCTGGTGGAGCTGAAGTTTCCCGACGACCTGCCCGCGGTCACGGTGGACCAGGAACGGATCGACTTCGTGTTCCTCAACCTGATCGGCAATGCGCTGGACGCCATGCAGGCGCAACCCGAGGCGCCAGCGTCCCTGCGGATCGAACTCAAGCGCGACGGGCGCAATCACGTTCTGCTGACGCTGCGCGATTCCGGACCCGGCGTGCCTCTTGCTATGATCGAGAACATATTCGAGCCCTTTCAATCGGGCAAGGCGCAGGGCATGGGCCTCGGGCTGGCGATCAGCCGCTCGATCGTCGAGAGCCACGGCGGGCGCCTCTGGGCGGAGCCGGGCTCGGGTGGAATCTTTCATTTACGGTTGCCGCTATGAGCAAATGCGGAGCACCCTGCGAGAAGCCGGCGCTCGAAGTCTATGTGGTCGACGACGATGCGGACGTGCGCGATGCGCTCGGACTGCTGCTGGGTCTGCGGGGCTACAAGGTCCGACTGTTCGAATGTGCCGAGGCATTCCTGGCAACGCTCAAGCCTCAGACGGCGGGCTGTCTGATCACCGACATTCGCATGCCCGGGATGAGCGGACTGCAGTTGCAGCGCGTACTGAACGAGCGGGAAGCGCGACTGCCCGTGGTGGTGTTGACCGCCCATGGCGACATCGATTCGGCACGAACGGCGCTGCGGGCGCAAGCCGTGGACTTCCTCCTCAAGCCCTTCAAGGAAGCCGATCTGATCGCCGCCATCGAACTGAGCTTCGCGCGCGAGCGCGAGCATATGACGGCACTCGACCGGCGTTCGGCCGATGAATCGGCGGTTGCCGCGCTGACGGCACGTGAGAGGGAAGTGGCCGCACTGCTATCGACAGGCGCCCAGAATCTGGAAATCGCGCAGCGCCTGGGCATCAGCCCGCGTACGGTCGAAATCCACAAAGCGCGGTGCATGGAGAAGCTCAAGGTACGCACCATTGCCGACCTGGTGCGCTTGGCCGATCGCGTCGGTCTGCAGCCGCAAACGTAACCTTACCGGCGGCTGATCTTACTTTCGTCCAACTGGGCGTACCCCGAATCCATCATGATTAGCCGTGCTGACCGCCAACTGTCTATCGTGGCTAGCCCGTATTGACCCGATCGTGCCGCCCGCTAAAGTTGCGGCACCTTAACCGAACCTTAACCGCGAGGGGAGAGCGGTCACAACAAACAAACCTGCCGGACGGCACCCATCCGTCCTACTCGACTCGGATTTCTTCAAGCTTTTCGGTGTAGGCGCCGCACCGGCACACCGTTCCATAGTTCCATATCAATAAAGCAGAAACAGGAGGTCTTCATGAAAGTGGAGTTACGCAACAACCTGGATTTCCTCGCGGGGTTGTTAATGCTGGCGATCGGCGGGGGCGCCTTTTACATGGCTCTCGACTACCCTTTCGGCAGTTCCCTGCGCATGGGACCCGGTTATTTCCCGCGAGTTCTCGCGGGGATTCTGATGCTTTTCGGAGTCTTCGTCCTTATCCGAGGCCTGATCACCGGAGTACCGGTCAAGGGTCGCTGGGGCTTCAAGCCACTGCTCTTCCTGTGCGTAGGCCTGATCGCCTTCGGCTGGACCATGGAGCACTTCGGCTTCTTTCCTGCGCTGGTTGCCCTGTTTGCGATCGTCCCCCTGGCTGGCTATGAGTGGAATCTGAAGGAAGTTCTGATTCTCACGGTTTTCATGAGCGCGTTCGCCTGGGCGGTCTTCATCTACGGCATCGGACTACCTTACCCTCTGCTCGGGACCCACTGACATGGAACTCTTCAGCAACCTGATTCTCGGCTTCGAAACAGCGCTGACCCTGCAGAACCTGATGTACTGTTTCATCGGCTGCTTCGTGGGAACGGCCATCGGCGTGCTGCCCGGCATCGGACCGCTGGTCACGATCGCCATGCTGCTGCCCATCACCTTCAACCTGCCGCCGACGCCTGCGATGATCATGCTGGCGGGCATCTACTACGGCTCGCAGTACGGCGGCTCGACCACGTCCATTCTGGTGAATCTGCCAGGCGAGACAGCCTCGGTGGTCACCTGCCTGGACGGCTATCAGATGTCGAAGAACGGCCGCGCCGGTCCGGCGCTCGCCATTGCCGCGATCGGTTCGTTCGTCGCCGGCTCCATCGGCACCCTGATGATCGGCCTGTTCGGGCCGCCCCTGGCGGAAGTCGCGCTGGAGTTCGGCGCCGCCGAATACTTCTCGCTGATGCTGATGGCACTGGTGGCCGCGTCCTGCCTGGCGCACGGCGACATGGTGAAATCCATCGCGATGGTGTTCCTGGGTCTGCTGATGGGCATCATCGGCACCGACGTCAACTCGGGCATGGCACGCTTCTCCTTCGGCATCGCCGAACTCACTGATGGCATCGGCTTCACGGTGGTTGCAGTCGGCCTGTTCGCCTTGGCCGAGATCTGCAAGAACCTGGAGAATCCCGAGCCGCAGGAAGTCTTCACCAACAAGATCCACGGCCTCATGCCCACGATGGCCGACTTGAAGTCTTCGGCTTTCCCCGTGCTGCGGGGCACCATGGTGGGTGCTTTCTTCGGCATTCTGCCGGGTACCGGCCCTTCGGTTTCTGCCTTCACCAGCTACATGGTCGAGAAGAAACTGGCCAAGGACCCGTCCCGGTTCGGCAAGGGCGCCATCGAAGGCGTGGCCGCGCCTGAGGCAGCCAACAACGCCGCAGCACAGACCGCGTTCATCCCCACCTTGACGCTCGGCATTCCCGGCAGCGCGACCATGGCCCTGATGCTGGGCGCATTGACGATCCAGGGCATCGCCCCCGGACCGCAGGTGATGACCTCCAAGCCCGACCTCTTCTGGGGCCTAATCGCCAGCATGTGGATCGGCAACCTGATGCTCGTGGTTCTCAACCTGCCGCTGGTCGGTCTCTGGGTCAAGCTGCTGAAGATTCCCTACCGCTGGCTGTTCCCGTCGATCGTCATGTTCTGCGCCATCGGCAACTTCAGCATCAACAATTCGGCGATGGACGTGTATCTGTGCGCGATGTTCGCCGTCCTGGGTTACTTCCTGATGAAGCTGCAATGCGAGCCGGCCCCGCTCATCCTGGGCTACGTGCTCGGCCCGCTGATGGAAGAGAACCTGCGCCGTGCACTGCTGATCTCGCGGGGTGATCCGACCGTGTTCTTCACCCGCCCGATCAGCGGAGCCTTCATGGCGCTCTCGATTCTTCTGCTGATCGTCATGGTGCTGCCTGCCATACGCAAGAAGAAAGAGCAGGCCTATACAGAGGGCGGTGGCTAAACAGCCACACGTTCGCACTCCCTCCGGGAGAGGAGCGCCCTGCTCCTCTCCCGCCGCGACAGAGTCATCGAACCATCCTTCGTGCCTGCCACGAAACTCTGCCGCCTCTGCATACGTCATACACACACCCGCGGCTAGCCCTCCATCGAGCCGCCTCTGCTCTGAACATAGGATGCCCAGCATGGACACCATACGACTGTCTTCCAAGGGCCAGCTGGTCCTGCCGAAGCCCGTGCGCGACTCGTTCGGCTGGACTCAAGGCATGGAGTTCTCGGTCGAACCCAGCAAGGACGGCGTATTGTTGCGCCCGCTGCGCTGCTTCGAAGTCACTCAACTGCGTGATGTCGTCGGCTGCACGGGCTATTCGGGCCGGCGCATGACCACCGCCGACATGGACAATGCCATCCGCAAAGGAATGAGGTCTCCCCGTGCTCACGGTCGACACGACAGTCGTCGTTAGGCTCGTCACCAACGACGATCCGAAGCAGGCTAAAAAGGCCGCTGCGCTGTTGTCATCGCGCGAAGTGTGCGTGCCTCTGACCGTGCTGCTCGAAACCGAATGGGTCTTGCGCTATGCCTACCGGCTCAAGCCCGAGACGATCGCCAAGAGCCTGCGCGGGTTGTTGGGGCTGCCGAACGTCAGCGTGCCCCAGCCGCTGCAACTCCACCGTGCCCTGCAGCTCTATGAGCAAGGCCTGGATTTCGCCGATGCCCTGCATATGACGACATCAGGGGAAACGTCGGGCTTCAAGACCTTCGATGAAGCCCTCCTCGAACGCGCACAGGCGGCCGGGGTTCGCAGCGTCGCCTTGTTGTAGGACACACCGCTCCTCGCGCTGGCGGCGGCAACCCTGCCGACAGTATCCATCGCAGCAAACGACTAGGGACGGCCTCACGGGCCGTCCTTTTTTTCGCCCGGGCCTGGCGGCGGTTCCGGGCGGATGCAAGGTGACAGCCAGACGCGCTCCGACGCGGACGAATTGGCGATAATCGGGCACGATCCGCCACTTCCTTCGGAGCCGCCATGCACACCCCAGCCACCGACGAACTGATCCTCTGTCGCCTCGACGACCGCGGCGAGACAGGCAAGGTCGCCTATCTGACCGTGAACAATCCCGGCAAGCGAAACGCGCTCGGCATCCCCGGGAAAAAGGCGATCGCAGCGACCTTCAACCGTCTGGCAAAGGACGACACGATCCGCGCCGCGGTGATCACCGGGGCGGGCGACAAGTCCTTCATCGCCGGGGCCGACATCCACGAGATGCGGGACCTCGACGCCGATCATGCGGAAATCGAGCACACGCTCACGCACGTGGCCAACGAGTCCATCCGTCAGTTCCCCGTGCCTGTGATCGCGCGTATCAACGGCTACTGCCTGGGATTCGGCATGGAACTCGCCGCCGCCTGCGACATGCGCATCGGCGTCGAAACAGCGAAGTTCGGCATGCCGGAGGTGCGGGTGGGCGTGCCCTCGGGCATGGAGGCGAACCTTCTTCCTGCGTTGATCGGCTGGGGCAAGGCGGCCGAACTGGTGCTCACTGGGGACATCATCGATGCCGCGGAAGCCCACCGCTGCGGCTTCCTGCAACGTCTGGTTCCCGTTGCCGATCTCGATGCCGCCGTCGAAAAGATGGTCGCCTCGATCCTTCTGGGCGGTCCGCGCGCGATCCGCCTGCAGAAGCGCCTGCTGCGCGATTGGGAGCGCATGTCGGTCACCGACGGCATCTGGGCAGGCATACGCGCGTGCGTGCAAGCACGCAGCACCGACGAGCCCAGGCGCATGATGCAGGCTTTCCTGGATCGCAAGCGCAGCTAGCACGCGGTCTCGAGACAACGGAACACCTCGGCGGCGAGCCCCCTGCTGCGCCGGGAGCGCCGCGCGTCCCCTGCTAGAATCGGTCACGCCAAGTATCGAGCAGCGAACATTCGCGGTGCCCGCCAACGTGCAGCCACACCGCGAGGTCCGCGCCCTAACGCCCCCAATCTGTCCTGGAGCCCACGATGAAGTCCTATCCTGTCGATCTTGTGCGCGCACAGACGCGCGACATCCTGCTGCGCTGGGGGATGAGCGAGGAGCACGCCACCGTCACCGCCGACCTCATGACCGAAACCGATCTGCGCGGGGTCGATTCGCACGGCATATCGATGCTGCCGAGCTACGAGGAACAGCTCGAACTTAAGCAGGTCAACGTGCGTCCGAGTTTCAAGACCGTGCGCGAGACGCCGGTCATGGCCTTGATCGATGCCGATGCGAGCATCGGCCACCCAGCGGCGGCCTACGGCATGAATCTCGCGGTCGACAAGGCGCTCAAGACCGGCGTGGGCGTGGTCTCGGTGTTCAATTCGAACCACTTCGGCGCCGCCGGCTGCTACTCCAAGATCGCAGCCGAGCGCGGCTGCATCGGTATGGTCACCTCGGCCACGCGCGGCGTCAACATGGTGCCGACCTTCGCGGCCGAGCCGATCCTGGGCACGAATCCGATCGCCTTCGCCGCACCCGCGAAACGGCACGCGAACTTCGAACTCGACATGGCCACGACCACGGTGGCTGCCAACAAGATCAAGGTCTACAAGCTCAACCACAAGCCCATGCCGCAAGGCTGGATGGTCGACGGTCAGGGCGAGCCGGTGACCGATGCCGCCCGCGCCATGGCGCTGCTGCACGGCCCGGAGAAGGAAGGCGGCATCACGCCGCTCGGGGGCACCCGCGAACTGGGCAGCCACAAAGGCTACGGCCTGGGCGCGATGGTGCACATCCTCGGGGGGGTGCTGAGCGGCGCGGCCTTCTCCCCGATCCGCAATCGCACCCAGAAGGTCGGCGACCCGAACAACCTCGGCCACTTTCTCATGGCCATCGACCCCAAGGCCTTCCGCGCCGAAGGCGAGTTCGAAAGCGATCTGGACGATGTCATCGACGTGCTGCGGGATGCACGCCCCGCGAATCCTTCGCAACCGGTGCTTATTCCCGGAGACCCGGAGAACGCGACACGCAAGCAGCGGCTCGCGTCCGGGATCCCGCTACCCGACGATCTCATCGCCCTGTTGCGCGGCATCGCGCAGCGCGCGGGAGCGAAGTTCGTTCTCGAGTAGAGGACGCAGCCCGCGCCTGCGATGCGTCGCATTGCAGGTGCAACCACGTTTCTCCTAGCGGCTCGGGGGCGCGCCCGCGAGCCGCTGCGACACGACGTGTCAGAGCATGGCCGCCGCGCTCTTGGCCATGCGCCGGCATTCATCGGCGCACTGCTTGCAGGCTTGGGCACAGGCCTGACAGTGATCCATCGAGTGGCGCGCGCACTCCGTGCCGCAGGCCTCGCAGATGTCGGCACAGAGCTGGCACACACTCGCGACCTGTTCGCTGCCGCGCGCCATGTACGCCGCGGCCATGCGGCAGATATCCGCACAGTCCATGTCGAGCGCGATGCAGCGGGCCATGTCCTTGACGTTGTGTTCCTGCAGGCAGGCGCTGGCACAATGGTCGCACGCGGCGGCACAGCGGTAGCAGGCTTCGATGCATGAAGCGAATTGCTGGTGCATGGTGAACTCCTTTTAGGCGTGATCGGATCCTGTAGCCCGCACCCGGCGTTCCCTGCCCCGGACGCTCGGAAGCCAAGCAGCTCTTGCGCGCTGCCGTGCGCGCGCATACCGTACGACTTCATGACGCCCCAACGCATACCCCTACGGAGACGAGATTGACCCAACCCATCGACGCGGCCACCACCCAGCGGCTCACCGCAGCCATCGCAGCCGCCATGCCGACCGCGCAAGCCTTGTTCGACGACCTGGCGCAAAACACGCGCGACACGAAAGGCGTGACGCGAGCGCCTTACGGCGACGGTGAACAGTACGCGTATCGCCTCGTCCAGGAATGCGCCACCCGGCTCGAATTGCAGTGCACCTGGGACGCCGCCGGCAATCTCTACATGACGCGCCCGGGCACGGACAGCGGCGCGCGCGCCATCCTCATCGGCTCACATCTGGACTCGGTGCCCAACGGCGGCAACTACGATGGTGCCGCCGGCGTGATCGCGGGGCTTGCGGTACTGGAAGCGTTCGCATCTGCGGGCCTGCGTCATCGCGCCGACGTGACGGTGATGGCGATCCGCTCGGAAGAAGCGGGCAGCTGGTTCACCGGCGATCACGGCGGCCATCTCGGCAGCCGCATGGCACTGGGCCTGATCGGCGCCTCGGAACTCGACGCGGCGGTGCGCCTGGATTCGGGCAAGAGCCTCGGCACGCATATCGCCGAATGCGGTTTCGATCCGCAGCGCGTCAAGGACGGCCCGGCGCATCTGAGCGCGGATCGCGTTCAGAGCTATTTCGAGCTGCACATCGAGCAGGGCCCGGTGCTGGAGATGAAGGACCTCGCGGTGGGTGTAGTGAACAGCATCCGCGGCAACTCGCGATTGCGCGATGCGCGCTGCATCGGCGCGTACAACCACGGCGGAGCCACACCGCAGGAGGTGCGTCAGGATGCCGTGATCGCAACCTCGGATCTGATCATGCGCGTGCAACGGCAGTGGGAAGCCTTGCACGCCGCCGGCAAGGATCTCGTGTTCGCCTTCGGCAAGCTCTCGACCGATCCGCAAGTCCATAGCTTGTCGAAAGTGCCGGGCGAGACACGCTTCTCGCTCGACATCCGCAGCGGCAGTCCGCAGGTTCTGGCCACGATGCGTGCGTGCGTGATCGAGCAGGCGCGACTGATCGAGGCGGAGCGCAAGGTGACATTCGAGCTGGGCGAATTCTCGCTCAGTGAGCCGACGGTGCTCGAGCAACCGCTGATCGACACGCTGCGCACCGGCTGCGAAGCGCTGCAGCTTCCCGTGTTCGAAATGGCCAGCGGCGGCGGGCACGATGCGCAGGAGTTCACGCGCGCCGGCATCCCCTCGGCCATGGTGTTCGTGCGCAACGCCAATGGCAGCCATGTCGCCGAGGAGGCCATGGAAATGAGCGACTTCGAACTGGGCACGCGACTGCTCGGCTGGGCGGTCGCCGCACAGGCGAACGCATGATCGAAGACATGCAATCGGCATCGGCGTAACATCGGCGACGCGCCCTGCCCAGCCTATCGAACCCGCCGCAGCGCCTCTTGGAGAAACCCCCTATGCTGAAGAAATCCCTGACGCGGATCGCCGGCGTCCTCGCTTGCACCGCCTGCGCCTGCGCCGCCGCGCAGCAGTTCCCCAGCAAGCCGCTGCGCTGGATCGTGCCGATCGCAGCAGGCGGCGGCACCGACCTCACCACCCGCCTCGTCGCGCAGCGCATGAGCGAGCAGATCGGCCAGCAGATCGTGGTGGACAACCGCATCGGCGCCTCCGGCAACATCGGCACCGAGATCGCTGCACGCGCCGCCCCCGATGGCTATACGCTGGTCACGATCACGGCATCCTTCCCGGCCAATCACGCGGTGCTGGACAAGCCGCCCTACGACCTGGTGCGCGATCTCACGCACGTCACGCGCTTGACCACGCAGCCTTACATTTTGCTCGTGCATGCTTCCATCCCGGCAGGCAACGCCAAGGAACTCGTGGCCTTGGCCGGACGCGCGCCCAAGCCGTTCACTTACGGTTCATCCGGGATCGCCACGCTGCAGCATATGGCGGGCGTCATGCTCGGCTCGATGGCGGGCGTGCAAATGATGCACATCCCGTACAAGGGCGGCGCGCTGGCGCTGACGGACATGATCGCCGGGCGCCTGCAGTTCTTCTTCGGCGTGATCCTGTCGAGCATGCCGCACATCAAGTCGGGCAAGCTCAACGCCTTGGCGGTCACGTCCACCACGCGCTCGCGCAGCTTCCCCGATCTGCCGACGATGGCCGAGGCCGGTTTCCCAGGCTACGTGGTCGACAACTGGTACTCGGTCGCGGCCCCGGCGAAGACGCCGGCGGCGATCGTCGCCAAGCTCAATGCCGAGATCGCCCAGGTGCTGAAGACGCCTGCGGTCGAACAGCGCCTGCGCGCCGATGGCTCCGAGCCGGCGAGCAATTCGGCCCAGGAGATGTCCGACATCGTTCGCGGCGATCTGCAGCGCTGGCGCAAGTACGTCAAGGAAGCGGGCATCAAGCCCGAGTCGTGATCACGCAGCGGATCGGCTGGATGGGCATCCCCGGCCGATCCGCCTCGGGTTCGACACCAGGCGCAGTCTAGGCCGCCACCGGCTCGGGCAGGCGCGCGAGCAGGCTCTCGGGCATCGTGCCGGCGACCGTCGTGCGGTGCATCTTGCGCTGGTACTTCACCTTGTCGAATATGGTCGCTCGATGCAGGGTGCAGCGGTTGTCCCACATCACCAGGTCGTGCACACGCCAGACATGGCTGTAGACGAACTGAGGCTGGGTGCAGAGCGCGGTCAACTCGTCGAGCAGCGCCCTGCCCTCTTGAAGCGACATGCCGATGATTTCATGCGCATGCGAGCCGACGTAGAGATTCTTGCGCCCGTTGGCCGGGTTGGTGCGCACGAGCGGATGGACCACCGTGAGACGCTTCTTCTGCTCCTCGGAATAGGCCTTGGTGTCCGCGCCTTCGTTCGGCGCGATCACGCGATGGATGACCTGCAAGCCTTCGAGCGCGGCTTGGCGCGCGGCCGGCAAGGATGCGTAGGCGGCGCGTGCGCTGGCGAAGTCGGTATTGCCGCCCACGGGCGGGACGATGCGCGCATGCAACAGTGAGGTGAGCGCTCCGATCGGCTTGAACGAACTGTCCGTGTGCCACATCTCGTTGCGCTCGCGATGGACCATCGCCGGGTGATCGGACGGCAGCCTGTTGCCGTCGGCATCGAGGTTGGTCATGACGGCGATGTGGCCGGGCCGGTAGTCGTTGGCGGCATGCGCCTCCATGCGTTCGAGCGTGCCGAAGCTGCGGCTGAAGCGCATCTGCGTCTCGTCGTCGAGCGCCTGATCGCGAAACACCAGGATCTGATGCTCGTTGAATGCATCCCAGATCGCCTGCCTGACATCGGATGAAAGCGGCCGGGTGAGATCGACCCCGGTGACTTCGGCGACGAATACCGGATGCAAGGACTTGATGATCAACGGAAGGGTAGCGTTCGACATGTGGACCTCCTCCAAAGGGCGTCACGCGAGACGGACGATCATTGTAGGTTCAAACGGCCCGGAGGCAAGCGTTCACCACGCAGGCAGCCCAGGCTGCAGTCGTCGACGCCGAGCCCGGACAGGGCCGTGTCCACTTTTTGGGCACACCCTCGGTGCCAACGCACTTCCCGGGTGCGCGCATTCTGCGCGTGCTCAATGAAGTATAGTATTCAACGATCCGCGCGCGCAGGCGCATACGTCGAGAGGACTGCACCTTGGCTTCCACCCGCATGACCATCATGGGAACCCGGCACGTGATCTCGGCCGGCCACTATCTCGCCGCCCACGCAGGTTTCATGATCCTCGAAGCCGGGGGCAACGCCGTCGATGCCGGGGTCGCCGCCGGACTGGCGATCGATGTTCTGCAATGCGACCGCGTGAGCTTCGGCGGCGTCGCGCCCCAGATGATCTATCTCGCCAAGAGCAAGAGCGTGCATTGCATCGACGGCGTCGGCGTCTGGCCCAAGGCGATCGAGCCCGACTACTTCCTCAAGCACCACGGCGGCCACATCCCGCCCGGCGTGCAGCGCTGCGTGGTTCCCGCGGCACCCGATGCGTGGGTCTCCGCGCTGGAGAACTTCGGCACCATGAGTTTCGGCGACGTCGCCGCGGCCGCGATCCGATTCGCCCGCGAGGGCTTTCCGATGTATCCGGCCCTCACCAAGTTCATCACCCGCAATCGCGAGCGCTACGCACGCTGGCCTTCGAGCGCGAAAGTGTTTTTGCCCAAGGGCCGCGTACCGCAGCCGGGCGAACTCTTCGTCCAGGCCGATCTCGCCAGCACCTTGCAGTTTCTCGTCGACGAAGAGCGCAAGGCGGCTCGCAAGAAAGGACGCAAGGCAGGGCTGAAAGCCGTGCGCGAAGCCTTCTACAAAGGCGACATCGCCGCGCAGATGGTGAAGTACATCCGCAGCGAAGGCGGCTTCATGAGCCGCGACGACTTCGCCGATTACCGGATCAATTTCGAGCCCACGGTGAAGACGCGCTTCGCCGGCATCGAACTGCACGCCTGCGGACCGTGGTCGCAGGGCCCGGTGCTGCCGATGACGCTCAATCTGCTCAAGGGCTACGATCTGAAAGCGCTCGGTCACAACTCGCCCGAGTACATTCACCTGCTGGTCGAAGCGATGAAGCTCTCGTTCTCGGATCGCCACAACTATTTCGGCGATCCGAAGTTCGTCGACGTGCCGATCAAGGGCCTCATGTCGGAGCGCTACGCCGATTACCGCCGCTCCCTGATCGACGCGAAGAAGGCCTGCCCCGAAATGCCGCCGGCCGGCAACCCGCGCACGCTGAGCAGCGTGGCCAATCAGTGGATGCCCGAGCCCGAGACCGAGGACGGCCCGGGACCGGGCGACACCTCCTACATCTGCGTGGTCGACAAGGATCGCAACGCGTTCTCGGGCACGCCCAGCGACGGCAGCGACCAGACGCCCATCATGCCCGGCGTGGGCATCGTCTGCTCGGGACGGGGCACGCAGTCCTGGGCCGAGTTGGGCCACCCGTCGTCGGTGGCGCCCGGCAAGCGGCCGCGTCTGACGCCCAATCCCGCCCTCGCCTTCAAGAACGGTCATCTGCTAATGCCGTTCGGCACGCCGAGCGGCGACGTGCAGACGCAAGCGATGCTGCAGGTGTTTCTGAACATCAACGTCTTCGGCATGGCGCCGCAGGATGCCGTCGAGGCGCCCCGCTTCGCGACCTACAGCTTCCCCGGCTCGTTCCAGCCCCATGCCTATTTCCCGGCGCGCCTGCAGATCGAGAACACGATAGCCAAACCGGTCAGCGACGCGCTCGAAGCCCTGGGCCACAAGGTGTTTCGCTGGGACGACACGACGCCGCGCGCAGGCTCGGTATGCGCGATCGTCAACGATCGCAAGCAGGGTGTGCTGCACGGCGGCGCCGACCCGCGTCGGCCGGCGTATGTGCTCGGCTGGTAACTTGGCAACCATCGAAAGACCGCTCATGAAGCCCGTCTCCTCCGCAATCGTCGTCGCTTTGGCCGCCTTGTCCTTCGCCACGGCCGCGACTGCGCAAAGTCAGAACTATCCCGTGCGCCCGGTGCGCATGATCGTCACGCTCGCAGCCGGCGGGGCGGTCGATTCGGTGGCCCGGATGATCGCCGCCCGCCTGAGCGAACAACTCGGGCAACAGGTCGTGGTGGACAATCGCCCGGGCGCAGGCGGCAGCGTCGGCGGCGAAGCCGTCGCACGCGCCAATCGCGACGGGCACACGCTGCTGATGGCGGCCAACGGCACGATCGCCGTCTCGCCGCATATCGTCCCCAACCTGCCTTACGATGCCTTGCGCGACCTCGCTCCGATCTCCCTGGTGGTGACGAGCCCCTTGGGCTTGTTCGTGCATCCTTCGCTGCCGGCGCGCTCCGTCAAGGAACTCGTCGCGCTGGCGCAAAGCCGGCCGGGCACCATCAACTACGGCTCCTCGGGCAATGGATCCACCGGCCACCTCGCGACCGAACTGCTCAAGGTCGCCGCCAAGATCGACGTCGTGCACGTGCCGTACCGCGGCGCGGCCCCCGCCTTGAACGACTTGATCGCGGGCCAGACGCAGATGCAGGTCACAGCAGTATCCGGTGCCATGCAGTTCATCAGCGCGGGCAAGTTGCGCGCGCTCGGCGTCACCGCCCCCAAGCGGCTCGCGGTGCTCCCCGATTTGCCCGCCATCGCCGAAACGCTCCCTGGCTACGAAGTGGTGTCGTGGTACGGTTTATTCACCACCGCCGGCACCCCGCCCGCGATCATCGCCCGGCTGCATCAGGAAACTGTGAAGGTCGTCGAGTATCCTGAACTGAAGAGCCGCCTCACGGCCCTGGGGCTCTCCCCGGAAACGAGCACGCCAGAGGCCTTCGCTGCCATGGCGCGTTCCGAATCGGCCAAGTGGGGGAAGCTCATCAAGAGTCTGAGCATCAAGTAGACCGGGTGGCGGCTCGTGAGTCGCCACCCATCGTCGAGCGGGCCTGGCTGTCGACGTACGCTGGATCCCGTTTGACGACGGCCCGCACAGCTCGGATACTGAGGCCGGGCGGGCCTCTTGCCTTCTGATCTTCTGCTCCCCGCTCATCGCAAGCGACCACGTTCCGGGGAGTCGCATGAGCGAAGACACCTTGTCCGATCTGTTGCGCAGCGTCCGTCTGAAAGGCGCGCTGTTCTTCCACGTCGAGTGCGTGGCGCCGTGGGTCACGCAAGCACCGCGGGCAGAGATCATGGCGCCGATGGTGATGCCCGATGCCGAGCATGTGATGGAATATCATGTCGTCATCGCGGGCAGCTGCTGGGCAGGCGTGTTGGATCAACCTCAAGTGCAACTGCAGCAGGGCGACGTGATCGTCTTTCCGCATGGCGATGGCCATATGCTCGCCAGCGAGCCCGGCATGCGCGCTGCTCCGGACGTCGATTTTCTGTTCGGCGAACAGCCGCCGCAATTGCCCTTCTTTCTCCAGCAAGGCCCGCTGGCCTCCCCGGACGTTCCGATCGCCGACGGCGGTCATGCCAGTCTGCTATGCGGCTTTCTCGGCTGCGACCGTCGCCCGTTCAATCCATTGCTAGCCGCCTTGCCGAGGATGATTCACGGCCGCGCGGACGAAAACGAAGACAACCGCTGGATCACCGACTTCGCGCGGCTGGCGGCCGCCGAGTCTCGCGCCAAGCGTCCCGGCGGCGAAGCCGTGCTCGAGCGCGTGAGCGAGATGATGTTCGTCGATGTCCTGCGTCGTTACCTCGATCGCCTGCCCGCGGATCAGTGCGGCTGGCTCGCCGGGCTGCGCGACCGCCACGTCGGACGCGCATTGGGTCTCATGCACGAGCAGCCGGCTCACCCGTGGACATCCGAACTGCTCGCGGAGCGGGTCGGGCTGTCGCGTTCGGCGCTGCACGAGCGGTTCGTGCAATTCCTCGACCTGCCGCCGATGCACTATCTGATCCACTGGCGCATGCAGCTTGCCTCGCAAATGCTGCTCGTCAGCAATGCGCCGCTGATATCGATCGCCCTGGAGACGGGCTACGAATCGGAAGCGGCCTTCAGCCGCGCCTTCAAGCGCACGGTGGGCATGCCGCCTTCGGTATGGCGCCGCGACCACGGTGCGGCCTCCAGGGCATTGACCGGCCGAACCTCGTCCGCGTCCGAGCCACCTGCAGACCGGCCGGTTCAGCCGTTGGCGACCTCCTAGCCTGTCATCCACGACGTTGCCGGCGTGCCGTTCGCGTTGCTCGCCTGCGCCGGCCGACCGAGCGATTGCACGGCACAAGCGAACACGAACCCTCACGCCTTGTTCGGAGCGATGTTCACGTTCCAGTGGAACACATTCTCCGGATCGTACCGTTGCTTCAGACGGCGCAGACGCTCCAGATTGGCGCCGTAAGCGGCGTCGGCGCGCGGCGCCTCGTCGGCCGTCATGAAGTTGGTATAAGCACCCGATGACGCAAAGGGCTGGCAGGCCGAGAATACGCCGCGCGCCCAAGCGATCCCTGCTTCGTCCTCGCCTGCGGTTTGCCAGCGGCCATGGACGTTCATCACGAAACGCGCGTCCCTGTGCGCGTACGCGGTCGCGTCAGACGGGACGCGATTGGCTGCACCAGCGATATGCGCGACGAAGATCTCGCATTCCGGCCCCGGCAACTGCCCGCCGAACTCGATCATGGCATCGATCAAGCCATCGTGCATGGCGGTGAAGTTGTGGGACTTCCAGTAATTGCGGGCACCCGGCGCTAGCAGCGGATCGAACGCCTGTTGCCATTGCACGAACGGCATGACGCCCAGATGCGTTCCGAGAGGCTCGCCGAACCGCGACAGCGGTGCAAGCAATGCCTCGCTCTCCGGGTCGGGCGCGGTGCACGCCGTCGCGAGGATGACGACCTTGCGCCCGTGCGCCGAGGCAGGCAGGAAGGGCAGCGGCGGCGCATGCCGCACGACCGTCCAGACGCTCACCGTTTCGGGCGCCGTCTGCACGTAGTCCCGGTAGGCGCTCAAGACCGCCTTGGCCTGCTCCAACGGATAGACGACGAGTCCCGCCGCGATCTCCGGCCCCACGGGATGCAACTGGAACTGAAACCGGGCAACGATGCCGAAATTGCCGCCGCCACCGCGCAGGCCCCAGAAGAGTTCTGCGTTCTGCGCCGCACTCGCCAGGATCAGTTCGCCCTGCGCGGTGACCACTTCGGCGGCGACGAGATTGTCGACCGTCATGCCGTACCGGCGCGTGAGCCAGCCGAAACCACCGCCGAGCGTCAGGCCGGCGATCCCCGTGGTCGAATTGATGCCTACCGGCGTCGCCAAACCATGGGCCTGGGTCGCCGCATCCACGTCGGCGAGCGTCGCGCCCGGACTGACCCACGCGCGCCTGGCTGGCGCATCGACCTCCACCGCGCGCATCGCCGACAGATCGATCATCATCCCGTGCTCGCAGAGCGCATTGCCCGCGATATTGTGTCCCGCGCCACGCACGCTCACCTCGATGTCGCGCATCCGAGCGAACCGAAGCGCCCGCTGGATATCCTCCGTGCGCGTGCACTGCACGATCAGCCCCGGACGCCGATCGATCATGCCGTTCCAGATCCGGCGCGCCTGCTCGTAGTCGCTGTCCGCCGGCGTCAGCACGGGCCCTGCAATCTCGGCACGCAGGGTAGAGAGCTCTTGAGCGATATTCGTCTTCATGGTGTGTGGCTCCTCGCAAGAATCGAATCGATGGGGTCGATGTCGCGTCGCTGACACGCGCAGCCCAGTGTCTGCCTGAAGGACTCGGACTTGAATGACCGTTCCGCCAGCCGGCTTGATCGATCCGCCGCGGCGATGACGACCTCAGGCGGGTTGCCTCCGTGCCTCTGCACGCCCCGCGCGAGGACCAAGTTGCCACAGCCGCTGCGCTTCAATAGAGTCCGGTGTGTCGCCAGTGGGGCGGCAGAGCCGCTCATCGAGGAGTAAGAGGCATGAACTTCCGTACCGGATTCAGCTTGTTCGTCATTCTGCTGCTGGGTGCTTTCACGCTGGTCAACTGGGACACGATCACTGCGCCGACCACGATCGACTTCCTGGTGGCCACCATCCAGGCGCCTTTCGGCGTGATCTTCCTGCTCATACTCGGTGTGGTCATGGTGACCTACATCCTGATGGGCTCGTTCGCCGAAGCCCGAGCGCTGCGGGAGGGTCGCGCAACCGCCAAGGAGATGGAGCGCCTGCATCGACTGGTGGAGCAGACCGAGGATTCGCGCATCGCCGCACTGCGCGACGATCTGAATCGACACTTGGCGGCCATCGAACAGAGGCTGGATAGACTGGCGGGAACCACCTCATCCCACATATCTTCGGGCGTCCTGCCCCCCTCGTCGAAGTGACATTTTTCTCATCCGGATTGAGATCTGGATCGCGACCACGGGCAACTCCAGTTTCGCGTGCACGAACGCTTGATTCGTCATGACCCGGGGAGTAAAAGCGAGGACAATGTCGTAGCCGCGTACGTGCCCCCCCCGGCACAGCACGACATATCATCCAAAGCCGAGGTCCCGCATGGCTCTGTTCCCTCTGTGGCACCGCCCCAAGCAGCCGGGATCTTCGCGACTGCCGAAAACCAAACCACCGATACCCCGTCGCGCCCTGTTCGAGGCGATGGAACAGCGCTTGCTGCTGTCGGCGGACACCGTGGCGCTGCCGCCGACGGCAACGGGCGCCGCCTATTTCGAGCAGTCGGGCATTTTTCGAGAGTTCGGCGAACCCTACCTGCAGTCGCTGGATCTGCCGGCAGGTTCTTCGCTCTCCGTACAGATCAAGCCCGCGACGCCCGGCTACCAGCCGATCGTTTCGATCCAGTCCGACAGCGAGCCGGATACCGTCCTCGCCTCGGCCAGCGCTGATTCGCCCGGGCAGGCCGCGACACTGCAGGGCTTCGTTGCCCCGGCCGACGGCAGTTACACCGTTCGCGTCGAGGGCGGGTTCGATGCCATGGTCGGCTTCGATCTGGCCCTGCTGCAGAACGGTCTCTTCGAAGTCGAACCCCAAGCCTTCGGCGCCAACGATACCGCCGCACTCGCACAAGCGATCGACGCCGGATTCATCGCCCGCAGCGCCGATGGCGCGATCACTGCCACGACGCTCCTCGGCAACATCGGCCAGATCGCAGGCGATCTTTTCGATGAGCCTTTGGGCGACGCCTGGACAGTGTCCTACGATCCCACGCTCGGCTACGGCTATCTCATGCAGATCAAACCCGAGTGGAGCGACTCCGGGTTCCTGGAGTTCTACGGCTACGGCCGGCTCGAAGCGACCTGGCAGGTGAACCTCGGCGACATCGACGATGCCAATCTCACCTTCAGCCTGGCATCGTCCTATTTCCAGCAGATCGACCCGTTGCCGGCGACCTTCGACACCGGCGCCGACGGCGACGGCGTAGCCATCAGCATCGACGGCACGACCTGGCACACCGTCCACCAGTTCACCGGGAACGAGTACGACGCACCGATCACGATCGATCTCGGACTGGTCACGGCCACAGCAGGCATCGAATTGGGCTCGACGCTGTACGTCCGCTTCCAGACCTACAGCGCCACCGACCCCCGCGATTATCTGAGGCTGGAGGAGGTCGAGATCCTGCCGAGCGACGGAGACGCCGATTGGTACAGTTTCGCCTTGGCGGCCGGCGTTCCCGCGACCTTGGCGCTGAGCGCAGATTCCGCGCTTGCGAAGGGCGACGCCACCCTCGAGCTGTATAGCGCCGACGGCCTCCTCATCACCTCGGCGACCCTCGACGCATCGGGTCAAGCGCGCATCGCCGACTTCGTCCCTTATCTCACCGGTACCTACCTTGCCCATGTGACCGCCGAGCGCAGCGGAAGCTACACGCTTGCCGTGGTCCGCGGCGCGGCGCTGGAGCGCGAACCCGACGTCGACATGTTCGGCTACGACGCACCGACCGAGCTGAAGGTGCCGGCCGTGCTGGGCTCGTTTCGCGAGAGCGGTTTTCCCACGCCTTCCCGAGCCCCGGAATTCGTCTACATGCCGACGACGCGCTACGGCGAGGGAGGCTTCGACTGGACCCTGCAACCCGACGGGAGTGTCGCCGATCCGCTTTTCGGATCGGAAGAACTGTTCACGCGCGGCCTCGCCCTGGACGGCTACAGCGTGGATCCATTCGGCTCCGACACAGCCTTCCTGGAGGACGAAACAACGGAGTTCGTGCTGCCGACGATCGTTGTCGGTGATTTCGACGTCTCGCGCAAGATCCGGTTCGACACCGACGAGCCGTGGGTGCGTTATCTCGAGTTCGTGACCAACATCGCCGATGTCACCGCCACCTATCGCGTCGACATCGAAAGCACCCTGCATCCCGAACTCGCGCCTGCGGCACTCACGTCGAGCGGGGATGCCGCGCTCGACATCGAAGACGTTTGGCTGATTCTCGGCGAATCGTGGAATCAAGCGCCCTACTTCGTCAGCGGGTTCGTGTTCTCGGATGGGCAGGCACTCGATCTCGCCGAAGCCGACAACGCGACATCACAGCAGATCCGATACGGCTTCGACCTGACGCTGGCGCCGGGAGAAACCCGCGCCGTCATGCACTTCGTGACCCGCGGAATCACGTCCGAAGAGGTCCGCGCCAACGTCGAAGCGCTGAGCCAGCCCTCGGCTCGACACCTGGCCGGCATGAGCGCCGAAGAAATCGCGCAGGTGACGAATTTCGATCTGCAGTCGCTGCAAGGCACGCCTGACCGTTACGTCATCGAGGCTGCCCCATTCCAGACCCTGAGGCTCGTTCGCGAGGATGCGGTCGGCAGCACAGCCCAGACTTCGCCAGCTCATGCCGTAAGAATGGAAGTGTTCGATTACGACGGCTCGCTGCTGGGAGCCACATTCGACCCTGAGCTCGAGATCCTGACTGGCCTTGCCGGCGCCTACGAAATCGTCCTCACGCCATTCGGGACGCCGAAGGACTACGTGCTGCGCATCGAATCCGGGTTGCGCGGGACCGATCCGCTGATCGTCGCCGCCAGCACACCGACCGGTGCCCTCGCAACATCGGCCGAGACCATCGACATCATCCTCTCGCACAGCCTCAACCCGATGTCGATCGACGTCGACGATCTGTCGGTCGAGGGCGGCTCCACGGTCACGGGCGTCGAGCAGATCACCCCCAACCATCTGCGCTTTCATGTCACTACCCCGTCCGACGAGGGCGTGATCAACTACTCGCTTGCCGGCCACGCCCTGCACGATCTGCGGGGGATCGGCTCGTCCGCGTTCACGGGCAGCTATCGCATCGACCGCAGCGGGCCGCAGGTGCTGAGCCATACGCGTGATGCCATCAACCCGGCACGGCTGTCGGTGATCAATTTCGAATTCAACGAGGCGCTCGATCCGACCAGTGTCTCGATCGACGCCATCGGGAGCTTCACGTCACCAGGCGGCGCCGACCTGCGCGCAACGATCAGCAGTGTGGGAATTTTCTTCGATCGTTTCGTGCAGGTGCGCTTCGCCGAGCAATCCGAAGCCGGCACTTACCGCATGACCATCGGTCCGAATGTGCGCGACCTGCTGGGCAATCGCATGGATCAGGATGCCGACGGCATCGACGGTGAGGCGGAGGATGTCTACACCGCCACGGCATCGGTCTTCAGTGCCGACCTCGTCGTCGAATCGATCAGCGCACCCGATACCTTTACGCTGGGCGCGCCGCTGACCGTTCAATACAGCGCCAGGAACATCGGCAACCAGGGCATCTTCCGCCAATGGACCGACCGCCTGTTCCTGTCCGTCGACGACCAGCTCGACGCCAACGATCTGTTTCTCGACCGGCGCGCCGGGCCCTTCTCGCTGCTCCAAGGCGAGACGTACCAGAGCAGCCTGTTCGGGAGCTTCGGCTCCGGCACGCAGATGATCGCGCCCGACCCTGGCGACTACTACCTCATCGTGGCCTTGGATGCGAGCCAGCAGGTTGCCGAGCTGTCCGATGCCAACAACATCATGGCGCGACCGATTCGCCTGCAGGTGGCGCCCACGGCCGATCTCTCCGTCGTCGACATCACCCCCCCGACGCAAATCACACGCGGCGTCCCTGCCACGGTGAGTTGGACAGTCACCAATGAGGGGACGGCTGAAGCGAACGACTGGACCGACGCCGTGTGGCTGTCGCGCGATGCGGTTCTCGGCAACGGCGATCTTTTCTTCGGCTCGCTGCGAACCACGCCCCCCCTCGCTGCGGGCGGAAGCGCCACCGTCTCTCTGACCCGCACCCCGCCGGACACGATCAGCGGCGAGTATTACCTCATCGTGCAAACCGACGCCGGCGAAGCCTACTACGAGTTCCGCGGGGAGACGGACAACGTACTGGCCACGGCGGGCACGACCCGGGTCACTGCCCCCGATCTGGTGGTCGCGGCCATCGATGCGCCCCTCACGGTGGTCTCCGACCGGTTCGTGAGGCTCAACTGGACCATCGAGAACCGCGGGACGGCCGACGCGCTCGGTTCGTGGGTGGACGAGGTATACCTCTCGACCGATGCGGTCGCGGGCGCGGACGAGTTTCTCGGAGCGTTCAGGCATACCGGCGGACTCGCCCGTGGGGCATCGGTGGTCATCGAGCGGGACGTGTACATTCAGGCCGCCACCTCGGGCCCCCGCTGGATCATCGTTCGCACCGACAGCACCAACGAGCAGGCCGAGATCGAGAACGAAACGAACAACATCGGCATCGACGCTCAGCCTGTGGAAATCGTGCAGATAGCGAGCCCGGACTTGGTCGTCAGCGCGATCGAAGGCCCGGCCAGCGTCGTGTCCGGCGAACCCATGCTCCTGCGCTGGACCGTCACCAATCGCGGCAACGCCCCGGCGATCGGCCCGTGGATCGATCAGACCTCCCTCTCGTCCGATGGCGTGATCGGCGGCGACACGTTCACCGGCGATTTCGTCTACACCGGTACGCTCGGGCCCGGACAATCGATCGAGCGCACGCAGACCATCATCCCGCCCATCGACTTCTCCGGCCCCTACCGCGTCGTCATCGTCACCGATGCAGGCGGAACGATCGTCGAGGTGGCCGCCGAGAGCAACAATGCCTCGATCAGCGCCGCGGTCATCGATGTGGTGCTCCAGCCCCTGCCGGACTTGATCGTGACGTCGATCGAAGCACCGGCCGACGCGATTTCGGGCCAGAGCGTCCCCTTGTCCTGGAGCGTGCGCAACGCCGGCGGTGCCACCGCCACGGGGGGATGGATAGACAACATCTACGTCATCGACGAGGCTGCGCCTGAAACCCTGCGCTACCTGACCGGCTTCAGCGTCCAGGAGGATCTCGCCGCAGGCGAGACGGTCACGCGGACACAGACCGTCACGCTGCCGCTCGAATTTCAGGGCCCCCACCGCTTCGTCATCCGCACCGATGCCGGCCAACGGTTCTACGAGCGCGGCGGCGAAGCCAACAACGAGACGACCGACGACACGCAGATGCGCATCGTCCGCGCTCCGATTCCGAATCTGCGCGTGACCGAGGTGATCGGTCCGGACGGCGCGTTTTCGAGCGAGCCGACGACGATACGCTGGACGGTCACCAACGACGGCACGGGGGCGACGAGCGCGCCGCTATGGCAGGACCATGTCTACCTGTCGGTCGACGACACGTTCGATGGCTTCGACGTGTTTCTGGGCAGCGTGCCGAATGCTTCTTATCTCGGCGTGGGCGAGCGCTATACCAACATGCTCACGACCACGCTGCCGCGAAACGTGGAGGGCATCTACTACTTCATCGTCCAGGTCGACGGATCGCGCTCGGTTCCGGAACTGGAAGGCGAGTCCGACAACGCCACCGCCAGCCTGCAGGTGCCGATCGAACTCACCCCGCCGCCTGACCTGCAAGTCGACAGCGTGAGCGGCCCCACCAGCGCGTTCTCCGGCCAGCCGATCACGCTCAGCTGGCAGGTCATCAACTTCGGGGCCGGCCGAAACAAGGAGTTGTCGTGGACAGATCGGGTCTATCTATCGACGGACACCGTCCTCGACGATAGCGACGCACTGCTTGCGAGCTATTCGCAGACTCGCCTGCTGCAGCCGCAGGAGGTCTATCTCGAAACGCGCACGGGCATCGCCTTGCCCGTGGGGGTGACGGGCGACTTCTACTTCATCGTGTCCACCGACCATACCAACTCGGTGTACGAAGGCGCCTTCGAGAGCAACAATACCGGGGCGACGAGCGCCCTCACCCAGGTGCTGCTGACCCCGCCCCCGGATCTGGAAGTCGTCGGACTGAACGTGCCGACCACGGCGCTGGGCGGTGACCCGCTCGTCTTCAGCTACGAAGTGGCCAACCGTGGCGCCACCCCAACACCCAATACCTTCTGGGTGGACCGGTTCTATCTTTCCACCGACCGCGTGCTCGACGGTGCCGACTTCCTGCTCGGGACCGCGCAACGGCTCGGCGCGCTCGCACCGGACGAGAGCTACGCGACGCAGGCGACTCTGGGCATTCCGGCCCAGTGGTCCGGCAGCTACTACTTGATCGCGCACACCGACGCTGCCGGGGCAGTCTTCGAACTGGACAACGTCAACAACGTGGCAGCGTCCGCCGATCCGATCGCCATCGAGTGGCGTCCGCCCGATCTGGTCGTCCAATCAGCCACGAGCGTCGCCGTGACCGCCAGCGGCAGCGTCATCCCGTTGGAATGGGTCGTCGCCAATATCGGCACGGGCGACACCGTGCTCGACTACTGGCTCGATGCGGTGTTCCTGTCCCGAAACGCGGTCGCGGGCGATTTCGACGACGTCCATCTGGGTTTCTATCCGCACTCGGGCATCCTCGAACCGGATGGCTCTTACCGGATCAATGCGTCGATCCCGATCGCTCAGGATCTCGAGGGCGCCTATCACATCGTCGTGCAAACCGCTGCGCCCAGCCAGTTGCCTCGGCGCGTCCCCGAAAGCAACCTCGCCAACAACTTCCGCGTCGTTCCCTTGTCCGTGGTGCGGGCGGTTTCCGATCTTCAGGTCGTCGGCATCTCGAATCCGGCCAGCGTCGAGCAGGGCGCCGTTTTCGGCATGACCTGGTCGGTGGAGAATCGGGGCAGCGCCGACACGCGCATCGGATTCTGGTCCGACGGGGTTTATCTCTCGCTCGATGAGCAGTTGGACCCGCGCACGGACTTCTTCATCAACAGCGTGTCGCGCACCAATCCGCTCGACCCCGGCGAAGCCTACGACGTCAGTCGCAGCTTCGTCCTGCCCTCGGGCATCCCCCTGGGCGACTATTACGTGCTGGTCCACACGGATTTCGGTCGCAGTGTGTTCGAGGCCAGCGGCGAAGGCAACAACGTCGGGACAAGTGCCCAACGCCTTCGCGTCGTATCCCCCACCCCACCGGGGCCCAATCTGCAGGTCAGCACCGTCGCGACCCCTGACGTCGCCTTCAGCAGCCAGGAAATCGAGCTTGCCTGGACGGTCACCAATACCGGCACGGCGCCCACCGACCGCTTCTGGTACGACGCCATCTACCTGTCACGTGACCTGCAATTGGACCGCGACACCGATCTGTACCTGGGCTTCGCGTACACACCCGGACATCTGGACGCGGGCGCACACTACGACACGACGGCCCGCTTCCGCATCCCCGGGGGGCAATCCGGCCCGTTCTACGCCCTGGTCGTCGCCGATGGCGGGTTCATGCAGGCGGAGAACAGCGAATCGGACAATGTCGGCACCAATGCGCGCCTGGTCGACGTGCGCATCCCGCCGCCCGCGGATCTGGTCGCAGGCACGTTGACGGTGCCGGTCGACGCGATGCCTGGGCGCACGGCCTCCTTGACCTACACCGTAGCGAACGACGGCACGCATCCCGCCCTGGGCACCTGGACCGACAGCCTCTACCTGTCCGGCGACGAGACGTGGGATCTGGACGACGTCCTGGTCGGTACCGTCACGGTAACAGGCTCGATCGCACCCGGCGATTCTTATACAAGGACGCTGACCACGGCGATGCCCGGCGTGGTGTCGGGAGACTATCGCGTGATCGTGCGCAGCGACGTGCGCAATCAGGTCGTCGAGCTCTCCGAAGCGAACAACCTGCGCGCCTCCCTCGACGCCGTCGCCTTCGATGTCGAAGCGCTCCAACTCGGGGTCGACGCCACGGGCACACTCGGCCCCGGGCAGTTCGCCTACTACCGCTTCGACGTCGGCGCCGGAGAGTCGGTCGCCGTGCGCCTGGATTCGTCCGGCGGTCCCCTCACCTCGAACGCCGTGTTCGTGCGCTACGGTGCGATGCCGACGCTGGGCGAGTTCGATTTCACCGGCGAGAATCCGCTGCAGCCCGATCAGGAGGTGATCGTCCCCTTCACCGCGGCGGGCACGTATTACGTCCTCGTCGCCGCCGATGCCTCCTTCGGCACCAAGCCCTACTCGATTCGCGCGGACGTGCTGCCCTTCGAGCTGCGCCGCACCAGCGTGCCCGTGTCGGGCAATACCGGCCGCGTGACTTACCTCGTGCACGGCAGCCGTTTCGACGACGCCACGACCTTCACGATGTTCGATGCCGCGAACACAGGCTACGACGCGGCGCGCACCCGACTGCTCGATGCCAGCCGCGCACTCGTGACGTTCGATCTCACGGGCGCGGCCCCCGGCACGGCGAGTCTCGTCGCCACAAAGGCCGGGCAGACCACCGTGCTGGCCGAGGCCACGCGCATCGAAGCCGGCAGCCGCGGCGAACTCGCCTACAGCCTCGAAGCGCCTCAATTCATCGGCCCCCTGGCACCGGTCACCATCTATGCCGCCTACGGCAACGGCGGCACGACCGACATCGATGTTCCCTTGCTGATGCTCGCGGTCGAAGGCGCGCTCTTCTTCGGACGCACGCCTACGGTACCGATCGAGAACAATCTGGCCTTGGTGCTCGGCATCCCGGACGGCCCCATCGATACCATCCTGCGTCCCGGCGAGTCGGCTCGGATACCGTTCTTCGTGCGTGCGCCGCTTGCGACTTCGGGCGGATTTTCGAGCACGCTCTATGCCCTGGACATGAACCACGTGGCGCTGACGCAAGCCCGCATCGACTACGATGCGGTGCTCGCAGCCGTCCCAGGTGGTCCGACGCAGGCCTGGGCGGACTACCTAGACACCCTGCGTGGCGATTTCGGCGAAAACCTTCGAGGCTACTACGACAAGCTGTTGCGCGATCTCGACATGCTTGCCAAAGGCAGTGCGAATTTCAGTCGGGTCCAGTACGCGAACGAATGGGTCACCCTGACCCCCGATGGCGGAACGCTGGGCTTTCGGCCCTCGGTCCCCGACGAGCCCGAGGGGGACCCGGATGCCGGGTTCGCGGCGTTCGAGCCGCTCGCGCCGGCCAGCGAAGACCTGGCGATCGAACCCGCCATGGCATTTGCCGAGGCCACGCTGCAGCGTGCACCCCTGTCCGACGGGGGCGTGCCGCCTGCCGACGGGGTCTCGCAGACCCACGTCGTGCTGATCGGCATCCAGGATTACCAGCTATCCGGCAGCGCCGATCTGTCGGGTCCGCCTGCCGACGTCGATCTCATGCACAGCTATTTCCGGCACAACATGGGACTCCCCGAGTCGAACGTGCACGTCCTCGTCGATCGACCGAACGACGGCCGGTTCATCCGGCCTGCGGACGTGACCCGCACGATCGCCGGTCTGCCGGCGGATGCCGACGACAAGATCGTGGTCTTCTTCTCCGGACACGGCGCGGACCCGAGCGGCAACTGGGTGTTCGGCGGCAGAAACAACCGGTTGACGCCAGGCGAGCTGAGCGCGGCGCTCGATCAGGTCGGCGGCAGCCGGTACGTGATCAGCGATTCTTGCTTCAGCCGGTCCTTCGTCGAGGGGTTGAGTTCGTCCCGCACGGCGGCAATGGCGGCCAGCAACGTGTTGTCGACCGAAAACCACAACGGCCAATTCTACAAGGGTCGTTTCACGGGACACCTGCGAGACGGCCTGCTCCAGGGCATGACGCTGCAGGAGGCGTTCGACTACGCGGACGGCAAGGTGCGCGCAGAAACGGCCAACGCGCGCGACCCGGACAATCGCGCGGATCCCTACCTGGAGAATGCCGACAACATCGACATGGGGACGCCGTGGCTCGACCCGTCTCGCCTGCGCGAGCAGGTACAGCGCGACGCCCGCGAAACGCACGACAGTTGGATGGACGAAATCCAGGATGCTGCAGGCCAACTGACCCGCCAGATTCTCCGCAACATTCCCATCATCGGTCCGGTGATGGAAGTGTTCAGCCTCATCGTCGCGTCCTACGACCCCAACGACATCCTCGGCCCCGAAGGGTTCGCCGCCGAGCGCTTCGTAACCGCAGCCGATCCGCTGGCCTACACGATTCGCTTTGAGAACGATCCGGCCGCCACCGCGCCGGCGCAGACTGTACGGATCACCCAGACGCTGGATCCGGACATCGATCCGCGCACCTTCCGTCTGGGCGATTTCGGCTGGGGCGAGCATGTGTTCAGCGTGCCGGCGAACCGCGCATTCTTCAGCGACCGCATCGACATGACCGCGAGCGGCGGGTTCTTCGTCGACGTCGTCGCCGGCATCGACGTCGCGAACGCCGAGGCTTTCTGGCAGTTCACGACCATCGACCCGGCCACGGGACAGCGGCCGGCCAACCCGCTGCTTGGCTTCCTGCCGCCCGATGAGCCGAACGGCGTCGGCGACGGCTTCGTGAGCTACACGGTCAGGGCCGAGCGCACCGCCCCCAGCGGCACGGTCATCGATGCCTGGGCGCGAATCATCTTCGACATCAATGAGCCGATCGACACGCCCGCCATCTTCAACACGCTGGATGCCGGCCTGCCGACGAGCGTCATCGAACCCTTGGCGGCGCAAACGAACGATCCCATGATCTCGCTGACGTGGTCGGGACGCGACGACGAGCAAGGCTCGGGCATCCGCGATTTCACGATCTTCGTCTCGCGCGACGGCGGCGCGTTCGAACCGTGGTTGACCGAAGTGACCGAGACGTCGGGTGTATTCGTCGGCGCACGCGGGCACACGTATGCCTTCTACAGCGTCGCGCGCGACAATACCGGCAACCGCGAGCGCCCGCCGGCGCTGCCCGATGCCGCCGTTTCGGTGGCCGGGACGGCTCGGATCACCGGCACGGTGTTCTCGGACGCCGACGTCGACGGCCTGCGGGACGATGACGAAACCGGCATCGGCGCAGCGCTCGTGTACATCGATGCCGATGGCGATGGCATGCTCGATGCCGACGAGCGCAGCACGCTGACGTCGCCAGATGGCCGGTACGCCTTCGACGGGCTCGCCGCCGGTGCCTATCGGATCGCCAGCCTGAACCCGCTCGACATGCTGGTGACGACGCCCGATTCCGCAAGCCACGTCTTGACCGTCGCCGATGACCAGACGCTCGCAGGCGCCGATTTCGGCTGGTTCGCCCCGCTGGCCGTCACCCGCATCACCGCCGAAACGAGCGGCGTGCACGTGCGCTTCAACGGCCGCTTCGATGCCTCGGTGCTCAATCTTTACGACGCCGCCGTGGGTGGCCTGGGCGCCCCCGATGTCCTGCTCGCGGGTGCCGTCTCCGGAGCGATCCGCGGATCGCTGGTGCTCGACGCCGATCTGCAGGGACTGCGCTTCATCAAGACCGGCGCCCCGCTCGCCCCCGACGACTACACCCTGACGCTGCGCGGCGGTGCCGATGCGCTCCACAACCTCGGCGGCTTCCGCGGCAACGCCGGCAAGCAGGGTGAGCTGCACGTCCATACGTTCAGCGTCCGGCCTTCGGGCGCGGCGCTCGTCTCGCTTGCGGATTTTGCCCGCGGGGCCGGTCAATCGGTCGACGCACCGGCGAGCGCGCAAGGGCTGCCGATCCACTTGATCTCGAACGGAAGTGTGTCGGAAGTATCCTTCGTTCTCGAGTGGGATCCCGCGCTGCTTTCGATCAACAGCGCGAGCCTGGCCGAGGGGCTCGCCGAGAATGCGACGCTCATCCTCGCGAACAGCCCGGGCCGCGCCACGTTCACCGTGCGCTCGACCGAGGCGTTCGCAGCCGGCAAGGTGGCGATACTGAGCCTCGACGCGACCGTGCCCGCAAATGCGCCGTATGCGACACAGCACGCGCTGCGCGTGTCGTCGGTGACGATCGACGGCTTGCAGGCAGGCCTGGGTGACGACGCGGTGCATGTGACGAGCTACTTCGGCGACACCGACGGCAGCGGCAGCTACAGCCACGACGATGTGCAGCACCTGCGCCGTGTATCGGTGCAACTGGATTCAGGCTTCGCCGCCTATCCCAACGCCGACCCGCTCATCCTCGGCGACATCAACGGCAACGGCGTCTTGTCCGCCGTCGATGTCACGCGACTGCTGCAGGAAGTCAATTACGTCGCCCTGGTCGCCACAACGAACCGACCGGAAATCCCCGACCTTCCCGACGCGATCACATCCAAGCCAGAGGCGATGACGAGCACGAGCGCCATTGCCGCCGGAGCCCCGACGCTGGAATCGCCCGCACCCGTCTCCGAGACGCGCGGTCTGCTGTCCCGACTCGCCGAGACCTTGCGTCATGCGACCCAGCGTGTGAGCGTGGCGCTGGAGGAACCAGTGGCTCCTGTCGTCACGACCGCCTTGCCCACCCGCGACACCGTGCGAACCGCTTCGCCCGAGGCGCCCAGGCTCGAACTCACCCCGTCGCGCTCGGTCGTGAACACGCAGCCATCGCCGGGCACGCCGCTCGTCAAGGAACCGGGCTGGCAAAGGGATTTCGTGGCGAACGGCGCGAACACGGGGCGTCCGAACGCGGCGCTGAAGATCACCTTGCCGATCGCACCGGCCGTGAGCCAAGCCCACACGCCGGCGGCGGATTCGGCGGTAACGACCTAGCAGATCGCGTCCTCGGAAGCCGCCTTCTGGGAGGAGCCGCTGCGCAGTAGAGGCGTGGCACGGCGGCCGAGTGATCGAATGACACCCGGCCGATGGCGACAAAGGGGGACGATGCCGCGTCCGGACCCGGCATCGGCGCTGCCCGAGGATGCACCGACCGTCGCTCGACCGCGGCGCGTTACCACCCTCGAGGCCGGGATGTCCCGCGCCGCTTGGTTTTCAAAAACGCCGGGGCAGCCGTTGCGCCCGCGACTCTAGGCCGAGGCAGCACCGGTGGCGCCCTCTTGCATGACACCGGCCACCGCACCGTAGACCGTCGCCCAGGCGGTCTCGGTCTCCGGCGTGAATCCGGCGCCGAGTTCTGTCCGCAGCGCATCGAGTAGCGCCGCGCCCACGGTCTGGTAATGCGCCGACTGCACACCGTAGGTCGCGTGCGTCGCACCCAGACGCTTCACCGTCGGAATCAGCGGCCCGAGATCATCCAGCGCCGCGACGGCGACGCCGATCACCTGCATGAGTTTGCGGCCCTGCTCCTTCATGTCGCCCTTGAAAAGCACGCGCACGGAAGGGTCGAGCGTGAACAGCCGCTCGTAGAAGGCTGCGGCCACGGCATCCGCGTTCGGCTGGACGCGCGCGAAACTGGTGCGAACGAGTTCGATCTGCTGAGGTGTCACAGGCGGCTCCTGGGCTCGATGGCGGTAGTCGGGCGTGGTGCGATCACGCGCTCGCGCATGCAGGGCGAGCGGACTTCGTCGGCGCCGAGTCGGCCGGCGTCTGCAGATACTTGCGCAGCAGCCAGGCATTGAACTGCACCAGCGTCGTCTCCAGCGGGCCGTAGATCCCGTCGGGCGAAAAACGGGATTGCTTGCCCGCCTGCATGCCGAGATTGACCGGCAGATCCTGCGCCCAGATCTTGCTGCCGCCCGTGCGCACGCTCGCCGCCCGCGCGGAAAAATCCGGCAGCGAAAGCGTCGTACGCGGCAACAGCCACCCGCCGCCCGAAATGCGGTCGTTGGCCGCTGTCGTGGACAGCGCCGAGAGCGGCGTGATCAATTGGTAGGCGATGGCGTTCGGCGCGAAGATGATCGTCATCCCGGGCGGAATCATGACGAAAGCCAGCCGCTCGCGTTGCGCACCGCTGAGCGTGGCGATCGGCGGAAAAGCGGCCGGGTCGCCCCAGCCCTCGCTGGTCATGCCGCCGTCGGCCTTGAGCAGCGGCACCGTGCGTATGATGGCTTCATCGCCCGGCGCCATCGGGAAGAAGCTGACGCCGCCGCTCGGATGATTGCTCGGCGCGAAATCATGCGTGCCGCGATGCACGAACTCGGGATGATAGGCATCGGTGAAATTCTCGAAATGCAGTTTCCAGTTCCAGGGCAGGATCTGGTCCGAAGGCACCGGCGGCACACCGACCAGATCAGCCGCTTCGTAGTTTTCCCAGAACGGCTCGACCTTGCTCAATCCGGCAGCCACCGGCGCCGCTTGGTCGTCGAGGGTCACGAAGATGAACCCGTGCCACAGTTCGCAGCGCACGACGGGCAGGCGAGTGACCTTCTTCAGATGCTCCAGATCGGTTTGCTGCCCCATGCGAGGCGCGGCGATCAGCCTGCCCTCCAGGTCGTAGGTCCAGAAATGCAGCGGGCAGCGCAGGCTGCGCGCATGACCGCTCTCGCAGGCGATGACCTCCCCCCGGTGCCGGCACACCGCGCTTAGGGCGCGTATCTCGCCATCGGTGCCACGCACGATCAGCAGGGGCTCCTCGGCGACGCGCGCGGCGAGGTAATCGCCGGCTTCGGGAATCTGCTCCGCGCGACCGACACAGTGCCAGCAATGCGCGAACACGGCATCGCGCTCGTAGTCGAAGAACGCCGGCAGCGTGTAGCATTCCCTGGGCAGCATGGAGGCGGCGGCATCGCTGCGCTCCATCGCACGCAGCCGCTCCAGCAGCGTAGCCACCACGGTGTCGGACGACGATGCCCCGCTCATGCGACCGCCGTACTGCGCGCACGCGCGGTTTCGTCGCTCGCCACGCGTGCGCTCACCGCGCGCTCGATCGCTCCCGTTGGTGCCCCCGCCGGCGTGGAGGCGGCCGCCGAAACGACCGGCTTGCGCGCATGCGCCTGACAGAAGCGACGCCATGCGGCGACCCCGATATCGGTGCGCGATAGCAGTTCCGGCCCCGGCGTCACGCGCTCGACGATCCATTTGTCCTGATCGGAGAAGAGCCAGTCGTGCGCCCACGACTTCCAGAAGAACCAGCCCAGCCGATCGGTCAGCGTCTTGAACGCGCTGCGCCGGCGAAAGCAGTTGAAGTTGTAGAGGATGGTCGTGTTCTCGTCCACGGGCAGGATCCAGCGCACGGTGAAGAAGTCACCGCTCGGACGGCCGATGAGGTGAGTCGCCGGCAGCAGGGACATATGCCGGTAGCGTATCCCGTACTTGACCACTGCAGGCGACTTCACCGGATCGATTTCGCGCCCGCGCCCGCTGGCGGGCAGCAGGCGATACCACTCCTGCTTGGGCGGAAAGCGCCCCAGCCCCGGATAGTCGGCGGCGTTGATGCCGTCGTGCGCCCGATGACCGATGCCCTTGCCGTTGTCCAGGGGCTCGGCGAAGTTGCGCGTCGCGTGCGGAAAGATCGGCTTCAACCTCATCTCGGGCGCAGTGCGATGCAGGAACGGCGCATGCTGGTCGTGAGCGAGATTGTCCGAAAGCAGGCGCCAGTTGCATTGGTAGGTGCGCCAGTTCCAGATCATGTGCCACTGCGATGCATCGATCATGCATTCGGGCAGATCTTCTTGCAGCGCCACGGCATCCATGTCGCCGACGAAGACCCAGATTGCGCCTCGGAAGACTTGCACGGGATAAGTCTTCACCCGCGCCTTGGCCGGAATGGGCGCATCCGGTCCCTCGACCAACTTGGCGATCACCTTGCCGGTGTCGCCCTTGTATGTCCAGCCGTGATAAGGGCAGGTGATGCTGCCGCTGCCGGGATACAGGCACTTGCCCATCGAGAGCTTGGCGCCGCGGTGCGCGCATCGATCGGCGAGCGCATGGATCTTGTCGCCGTCGCGAAACAACACGATGTCCTCGCCCAGGATGCGTACCCCCTTGGGCTTGCGGCCCAGGCGCCAGGCAGCCAGCGCGGGATACCAGTAGTTTCGAATGCCGAGCATGGGCAAACCGGGACTGTCGTTGGGATCCTGCTCGGTCATGGGCAAATCGGTCGCGTTCATGGTGTCATCCGTTCAAGGGGGCGAGGAGCCGGCGTTACAGGCCGCCTGTTGTCAGTCGAGAAGGGCCAGATGACCGCTGCGCACCAGGCGCTGCCAGCGCGCCACGTCGCTGCGCAGATAGGCCGCGAACGCGACCGGCGCCATCGTATCGATCTGTATGCCTTGTTCGGCATAGCGGCCTTTGACCACCGGCGAATTGAGCGCGCGTGCGAAACCGGCATGGAGCCTCTCGAGCACCGGCGCGCTGATGCCCGCCGGCCCAACGATGCCCGCCCAGGTGCCGAACTCGAACCCGGGAACGCCGGATTCAGCCACGGTGGGAATGTCGGGCAAGATCTCCGAACGTCGCGAAGACGTCACAGCCAGCGCGCGCAGCCTGCCAGCCTTCACCGGCTGGACCGCGGTCGTCGGAAAATCGAACATGAACTGCAGGCGCCCGCTCAACAAGTCGGGCACTGCCTGAGCCGTGCTCTTGTAGGGGACGTGGTTCATTCGTGTGCCGGTGGCCGACTTGAAGAACTCGACGGCCAAGTGACTGCCCGTTCCGAGTCCGGAGGATCCGTAGGCGAGTTCGTCGGGTCGGCGCTTGGCGAGATCGATGAACTGCTGCACGCTGCGCACCGGCAAGGACGGATGCACGACGATGACCGAGGGGATCGTCCCCAGCTTGATCACGGCCGTGAAGTCGCGCAGCGGATCGAACGGCACCCGGCGATACAACACCGAGTTGCTCGCCAAGCCGACCGTCGCCAGGCCGAGCACGTAACCGTCGGGCGCGGCCCGCGCCACGATGTCGAGCCCGATGCTGCCGCTGGCGCCAGGCCGATTCTCGACCGTCATCGTGCTGCCGAATGCATCGGGCGCGTTCTCCGCCAATGCACGCGCCAGGAAATCCGAGATGCCCCCGGGCGAGAAAGGCACGATCAGTCGTGGCGGCTTTAGGGGGAAGCCGTCTGCGCTGGCGGCTGTCCCCGACTGCGCCAATACCTGCCCGGGGAGCAGGGTCATGCCGATCAACATCCAAAGCCCGGATTGAGCCGATGCGAGACGCGGTGCGATTCGAAACATGACATCCCCTCGTGCGTTGCAGACCTCGCCGCTTCTGCAAGGGACATGCCATCACATCGTCATGCACCGTTCAGAGTGCGCAAGCGCGCAAGACCCGGCCTCGGCGCTCACTATGGGTGCACACGCGAGCGAGCAAACGCACGCGCATTCGGTATTTCGAAATTTCCACGCCCGGCTGTATCGCCGAGCCCGGGGCGTCACGCAAGCCGATACCTCGCGGCCTGCTTGCCTGCGCTGGGGAATAGGCTGGTACGCATCGTGCTCGAGTGCTGTGGATCGTACGGAGATAGCGATGAACGATTTGCGCGTGCCGAGCATGGTCGGTCGCAGCGTTGCAGACGCGCAGGTGCATTCGAAGGCCTCGGTCGTCCTGCGTCGCTTGCGCAACGACATCGTCTCGGGCTCCCTCGCGCCGGGTCAGAAGCTGCAGTTCCGGCTGCTCGTGCAGCGCTACGGCGTCGGCACCAGCCCCCTGCGCGAAGCGCTGTGCCAGCTCATCGGCGAGCACCTGGTGTCCCTGCAGAGCCAGCGCGGCTTCTCGGTGCAGCCGGTGTCGGCGGACGACCTCGCCGATGTGATCTCGGCGCGCCGCCATGCGGAAATCTACGCCCTCGGTCTGTCGGTGCAGCGAGGCGACGAGCCCTGGCGCATCCAGGTGCGACAAGCGACCGACGCGTTCTCGGCCGTCGCGGCCAAGATGGGCGATCAGCGCCCGATCGACGAGCATTGGGAACGCATCCATCGCAACTATCATTTCGCGCTCATCGGCGCCTGCCAGTCGCCCATCCTGCTCGGATTTTGCAAGAGCATCTATCACCGCTTCGATCGGTATCGGCGAATCGCCGTGCCGGTCCAGTCGTTCATGGCGGGCACGGCACGCGATCATCGCGACATCGCCGGCGCGGCGCTCGCCGGCGACGTCGAGCGATCCCAACACCTGCTCGCGCAGCACATCGACGATATCGCGGAGGTCGTGGCGGCCAACTTCGCCCAGCCCGCGCTCACCCGGTGAATTCGCCCGGCGCCGGGCGCCCCGGGCGTCTTGCTTGCGCCGCTACCGCCCGCGCAAGCCCAACTGGGTGAGCAAGGCCTCGTAGCGCACGAATTCGCGCTCGATGCGCTCGCGGATCCCGCGCATTCATGATCGCCAAGATCCGGGCGACATGCGCGCGCGCAGGCATGGCCTGCATCAAGGCGACAGGTGCCAGGTGCCAAGCGCGGCACAATCGTAGACAATGGCCGGGCAGACCAGCCGATCACGCCCGCGCACGACGGGCATCCTATCGTCCAGGAGGAGCGATGCACTCGACCAGACACGTGTTTGCAGGCGGCGCCCATTTCAAGACCTCGAACGGCCTGAAGTATCGCGGCGGGCTTTTTCGCAAGGCGGTGGGAGATGATCCCTGGGAGGCGCTCACGCGCGACCTGCCCGATCAGGTCGAGGCACGCGTGATCCGCATTCATCCGCGCCAACGGAACGTGATCTACGTGGGCACGCAGGACGGCCCCTATCGCAGCCTCGACGGCGGCAATCGCTGGGAGCGCCTCGCCTTTCCCGAGCGCAACGCCGTCATCTGGTCGATCGAGTTCCATCCGACGCGCCCGGAGGTGATGTACGCGGGCACCGCCCCGTTCGGCCTGTATCGCAGCGTCGACGGCGGCGACCACTGGACCAAGCTCGAGAGCGCCATCTCCATGGAGCACTGCCCGATGGCGTTTCCGACGCGCGCCATCGGCATCGCGGTCGATCCCGCGCGGCCCGACGATCTCTATGCCGCGCTGGAAGTCAGCGGCGTGATGCTCAGCCGCGATGGCGGCGATACCTGGCAGGATCTCTCCGAGCCGCTCATCAAGCTCTCCGAAGACCACGCTCATCTGAAGAGCCGCATCCAGGCCGATACCGATGCCTCCGGCATGCTCGATTCCCACGCCATCGTGATCAGCCCGGCACGTCCCGGGCGCGCGTTCCTCGCCGTGCGCATGGGCATCTTCGTGAGCGACGACCTGGGCGCCTCGTGGCACGACATCGAGGTGGGTCGTTTCTCGCCGCTCACCTATTGCCGTGCGGTCATGGTCTCTCCGCACGACCCGAACACCCTGTTCGCCGGGCTCTCGCCCGCGTCGCGCAGCCATGACGGCTCGCTCTATCGCAGCACCGACCTGGGCGAGACCTGGCAGCGCTACGACCGCGGTGTGCACCCGAAAGCCACGATGATGGGCATCGCCCAGCATCTCGCCGACCCCGCGCACGTGTGCTGCATCTCGCGCTGCGGCCAGGTCTTCAACACGATGGACGACGGCAAGACCTGGAGCGAGTGGAAGCTGCCCGAAGGGGTGGAGGACACCTACGCCGTCGCCTGCCTCTGAGCCACGCACCGAAGGAGCGCCCGATGATCATCGACTGCCACGGACACTACACCACCGCGCCCAAGGCGCTCGAAGACTATCGCCGCCGCCAGATCGCCGCCTTGGCCGATCCCGCCCAGCCGCCGCTGGCGGTGGACTTCACCGTGAGCGACGACGAGATCCGCGAGAGCATCGAGCGCAATCAGCTGCCGATCCAGAAAAGCCGCGGCGTGGATCTCACGATCTTTTCCCCACGCGCAGGCGGCATGGCGCATCACTACGGCAACGAAACGACCAGCCGGCACTGGACGCAAGCCTGCAACGACCTCATCCATCGCGTCTGCTCGCTCTATCCCGACAACTACGTCGGGGTGTGCCAGTTGCCGCAATCGCCGGGCGTGAGCCCCGCGAACTGCATTGCCGAACTGGAACGATGCGTGAACGAACTGGGCTTCATCGGCTGCAACCTCAACCCCGATCCCTCCGACGGCTATTGGACCGACCCGCCGCTCACCGACCGCTACTGGTATCCCTTGTACGAGAAGATGGTCGAACTCGACGTTCCGGCCATGGTGCACGTGAGCATGTCGTGCAACCCCGCCTTCCACGGCACCGGCGCGCACTACCTCAACGGCGACACTACTGCCTTCATGCAGTTCATCCTCGGCGATCTGTTCAAGGACTTCCCCACGCTGCGGATGGTGATCCCTCACGGCGGCGGTGCCGTGCCCTATCACTGGGGACGCTATCGCGGGCTCGCGCAGGACATGAAGCGCCCGCCGCTCACCGAGCTGCTGAAGAACGTCTACTTCGACACCTGCGTCTATCACAAGCCCGGCATGGAACTGCTGCTCAAGCTGATCCCCGAGGACAACGTGCTGTTCGCCTCGGAGATCGTCGGCGCGGTCAAAGGCATCGATCCTGAAACCGGCTTTCACTACGACGACACCAAGCGCTACATCGACGGCATCGATTGGCTGTCGCAGGAAACGCGCAACAAGGTCTACAGCGGCAACGCGTTCAACGTCTATCCGCGGCTCAAGGCGCATCTGGACCAGCGTGCCGCCGCGACGAAGCAATGACGCCCGCCTGATCATTTCCCCCACCACGGAGACCCCAGCATGACCCTAGGCTTCAGAGTCCTCAAGCGCAAACGCAAAGTCGACGCGAGCTACGTCGAGCGCTTTCGCAGCATCCCGGTCGCCAACATCAGCGATTCGATCTTCCGCATGACGGGCGGCGGCGCGAGATTGCGCCCCTATCATTCGGGTGGCGTGCTGTGCGGACCGGCGATCACGGTCAAGTCGCGTCCCGGCGACAACCTCATGGTTCATTACGCGCTCAACCTCGCCGAGCCCGGCGACATCATCGTCTGCGACTGCGGCGGCGAGGTGATCAACTCCATCGTCGGCGAACGCATGCTCGCCTACGCCGAGCGCAAGGGCTTCGGCGGCATGATCATCCACGGCGCCATTCGCGACGTGGCCTATGTGCGCAGCCGCAACTTCCCCGTGTACGCCGCGGGTGTCACGCATCGGGGCCCCTACAAGGACGGCCCAGGGGAAATCAACGTGCCGATCGCCCTCGACGGCATGGTCATCGAGCCGGGCGATCTCGTCATCGGCGACGAGGACGGCCTGCTGTGCATCCCCTACGACCAGGTCGAGGAGGTCTACAAGCTCGCCAAGGCGAAGCAGGAAAGCGAGGTCTCGACTTTCGACGACATCGGCAAGGGCGACAACAACAAGGCGGCCTACGAGAAGCTCCTGCGCGAACGCGGGTGCGTATTCGAATAGGCGGCCCGGTCCGGCACCGAACGACGACCGGCTGATGGACGGCGCGCCGCTGCCGGTGCGCTGTCCTGCCTCGCGGCGCAGCTCGCTTGCGTCGGAGGCCTGAAACGCGCGCGCTTTATGCTATGGTTGCCCGGATGGAAGCAATCATCTCCATCCGCAGCATCTCCAAGACTTACGCCACCGGATTCAAAGCCCTCGACCAGGTCGACCTCGACATCCGCCGGGGCGAGATCTTCGCGCTGCTCGGCCCCAACGGCGCAGGCAAAACCACGCTCATCAGCATCGTTTGCGGTCTCGTGCGAGCGAACACCGGGCAGGTGCTCGTCGACGGTCACGACAACGTCGCCGACTATCGCGCCGCCCGCGCGATGATCGGGCTGGTGCCGCAGGAACTGACGACCGAAGCCTTCGAATCGGTCTGGGACACGGTGTCGTTCAGCCGCCGCCTGTTCGGCAAGGCGCCCGACCCTGCCCATATCGAGAAGGTGCTCAAGGATCTCTCGCTCTGGGACAAGCGCCACAGCCGCGTCATGACGCTCTCCGGCGGAATGAAGCGCCGCCTGCTGATCGCCAAGGCGCTCTCGCACGAGCCTCGCATCCTCTTCCTCGACGAGCCCACGGCGGGCGTCGACGTCGCGCTGCGCGCCGGCATGTGGGATCTGGTGCGCTCGTTGCGCGCGTCGGGCGTCACCATCATTCTCACCACCCATTACCTGGAGGAAGCCGAAGAGATGGCCGATCGCATCGGCGTGATCGACAAGGGCCGCATCGTGCTGGTCGAGGACAAGACCGCCCTCATGCGCAAGCTCGGGCGCAAGCAGCTCATCCTGCAACTGGCGCAGCCCCTCGAAGAGGTACCCACCGCGCTCGCACGCTACCATCTCGAGCTCGCCAACGGCGGCACCGAATTGATCTACAGCTACGACGACAAGGGCGAGCGCGGCAGCCTCGCCGAGTTGCTGCAGGATCTCGGCCGCGCCCAGATCGTCTTCCGGGATTTGCATACCACCCAAAGCTCGCTCGAGGAGATCTTCGTCGAGCTGATCGGAACGAAACGATGAACCGCCACGCCGTCGCGGCGATCTACGCCTTCGAGATGGCGCGCTGGCGGCGCACCGTCATGCAAAGCATCATCTCGCCGGTGCTCTCGACGACGCTGTACTTCGTCGTGTTCGGCGCTGCGATCGGCAGCCACATCCCGCAAGTCGACGGCGTGAGCTACGGGGCCTTCATCGTGCCCGGCCTGATCATGCTGTCGGTGCTTACGCAAAGCGTGTCGAACGCCTCCTTCGGCATCTACTTCCCGCGCTTCACCGGCAGCATCTACGAATTGCTCTCGGCACCGGTCTCCTACGTCGAGGTGTTGCTGAGCTATGTCGGGGCGGCGGCGACGAAGTCGATCATCCTGGGCTTGATCATCCTCGCCACCGCGACGCTCTTCGTGCCGCTGCGCATCGATCATCCGGTCTGGATGCTGATCTTCCTCGTGCTCACTGCCTTCACCTTCAGCCTGCTCGGCTTCATCATCGGCATCTGGGCCGACGGCTTCGAGAAACTGCAACTCGTGCCGCTGCTGATCATCACGCCGCTCGCCTTCCTCGGCGGCAGCTTCTACTCGATCAACATGCTACCGCCGCTTTGGCGCACGATCTCGCTCTTCAATCCCGTGGTCTATCTCATCAGCGGCTTTCGCTGGAGCTTCTACGGCCAAGGCGACGTCAGCCTGGAAGTGAGCCTGCTGATGACCTTCGGCTTCCTGGCTCTGTTCATCGCGATCGTCGCTTGGATCTTCCGGACCGGGTATCGGTTGAAGGCGTGAGGTGCGGCACCACCGAAATGCCCGGTGTCAAAATCACGGCTTCGCGTTGAGGTTCCTGACCACTTTCTGCCAGATTTCCACTTCAGCCTTAACCACTCTTGCCAGTTCTTCGGGCGTGCTGCCGATGACCTCGGCCCCTTGGGCTTCAACCATGCGCTGGAATTCGGGACGCTCCAACGCGCGTTTGGTCTCTGCGCTTACTTTGTCCACGAGTGCCTTCGGCGTCCCCGCAGGCGCAAACATGCCAAACCAGCCTACGACCTCATAGCCTGGGACGGATTCGGCAACCGTCGGCAGATCAGGAAGCATCCCGCTGCGCCTCGGCGTCGTGATCGCAATCGCACGCAGCCGCCCCGCCTTAACCAGCGGCAGCGCCGAGATGGCCGCGCCAATGATCCAATTGACATCGCCGTTGGCGACCGCTGGATAAGCATCGGCCACGCCCTTGAACGGCACGCTCAGCATGTTGGTTTCGGTCAGCAAGGGAAGCAGCGCCGCGCCTAGGTGCGTGATGCTGCCGACGCCCGAGGTGGCGAATGTCACTGTACCGGGCTTCGCCTTCGCCAATGCGACCAGTTCCTTGATCGACTTCGCCGGGAACGTCGGCGTCACTGCCACGATATACGGCGTGGAGGTGAGGTTGCTCACTGGTTGGAAGTCCCGCACCGGGTCGTAGTTCTGCTTCCTATAGGCAGCGTTCGTCACGATCCCGCTGCTGCATATGAGAAAGGTGTAGCCGTCGGGATTCGCCTTAGCGACCAGTTCGATCCCGATGGAACCACCCGCGCCCGTGCGGTTGTCGACCACGAACGGCTGCTTGTACACGCCATTGAGATGCTGAGCCACGGCCCGCGCCGTCATGTCCACACCCCCGCCCGCAGTGACATTGACCACGATGCGAACAGGCCGCTGAGGGTAGGCCTGGCCATGCACCATCGCCGAGGATACGAGGATGCTCGCCGCAGCTGCGGCGACGGCCGCCGTTCTAAGGCTAGTCTGGTCTGTCGTGTGTCGCATCGGATCTCCTCCTGATCTCTCATCTATCGTTTGGCAGGCATCATAGGCGGTTCGCCCATGACAGGTCGGGCCGGCGCGGCCCCAGGGCGTGCTGCCCTAGCATTGATACCTGCAATCCCGACAAGCCAGCGTTGTGCCCATGCACCGGCCCGACGCTGGCTTTGCGCCGCGGACTAAGCCGCGACCCGCTGCGGGGCGATCTGCGCCCGCTCCGCGAGCATCGCTGCCGCATTGCGATAGAGGATCTTCTGCCGTTCGTCCTCGCCGATGCGGGCATCGGCCAGCGCCTTCAACGTCCAATCGCAACCGAACTCGCTGCCGTCCGTGCCACACACGATGCGATCGGCGCCGTACAGCGCCACCGCGGCCTCGATGGCGCGCGCACCGAAGGAGTTGCAGTCCACCATCACCTTGGCGCGGCGAAAGCGCGCGGACGGCAGCTCCTCGTTCGGCGTATCGAGCAGGGAGCGATGATCCATGCGCTCCACCTCGTAGGGAATGTTGCCGCCGAGATTGTGCACGACGACCGGTGCGTCCGGGTAAGCATCGAGATAGTCGGTCAGGCACAAGGTGACCATCACCGACGAGAGGCTCGCCTGCATGTCGAGCGTGCCGTTGCGCCGGCGCGCGTTGTCGGTCTCGGCCGGCACCTTGGGGAACACATCGCCGGGGCGCGGGCCGTAGTGGATGAAGACGATGGCCTTGTGCCTGTTCGCCACTTCCATCAGCGGGCGCATGGCCTCGGCATCCTTGCGCGTCACGAAGCCGTTGCCCGGCACCTGCGTGCCGACGATCCCCGGCAGCTTCATCACCCGGTCGAGTTCGGCAGCGGCCGCGCTCACGTCGGCCAGCGGCAGCGCGGCGAAGGCCGCGAACCGCCCGGGATGCTCCTGGCAGATCGCCGAGAGCCGGTCGTTGACCGTGCGGCAAAGCGGCAGGGAAACCTCCAGCGGCTGGGATTCGATCCAGCAGAACGACCCGAGCAGCGAGAGCACGCTGGTGCTCACCCCTTGCCTGTCCATCCGGCGCACATGGAAGGCGACGTCGTCGAAGGCCTTGGACAAAGGCTCCTCCCCGACGCGGGTCTTGAGTACCTCCATGCCCGCGGCATTGCGCACGATGCGCGGCTCGCGCGCCCGCTCGCGCAGCGCTTCGGTCAGTTCGGCGGGTCTCCAGTGGGCGTGCATATCGATCATTGCGGTCTCCTCTCGGCGGCTCTGGGCCGGAACACTGTGCATGACATCGACTGGCTTCCCGGCCTGGAACGACACGCGAGAGCAGCAGGGGCCGAGCGCCCGCTCGTCCCAATACTAATCGCCTGGCGGGCGTACCGGAAGCACGGCAGGACGATCGCATCCGCCCCAGCGAAGGGCAATCCGCCGCAGCGGCCGAAATCGTTACAATCGACCCCTGCCCACATCCCCATTTCCAGCGAGGAAGCTTCCCATGAGCGACGACGACCTGAAGGCCTACAGCATCTTCGACCTGCGCGAACTTGCCATGAAGCGCGTCCCGCGCGGGCCGTTCGAGTTCATGGATCGAGGCACCGAGGAGGAGGTTGCGCTGCGCAACAATCGCGAAGTGTTCGACCGCATCCGCTTCAAGCCGCGCACCTTCGTGGACGTCTCCAAACGCTCGCAGGAAACCGAGATCTTCGGCGTCAAGCACAAGATGCCCCTGGTGATCGCGCCGACCGGCATCGCCGGTCTCATGTGGTACGAAGGCGAGATCGCGCTGGCCAAGGCGGCCCGCAAGGCGGGTATTCCCTTCACGCTCGCCACCGGCTCGATGACCGCCATGGAGCGCGTGGCCGACGAGGCCGGCGGCGATCTGTGGTTCCAGCTCTACCTTTGGCCGGACCGCTCGATGTCGCACGAACTGGTGGAGCGCGCGAAAGCCGCCGGCTACAAGACGCTGATCGTCACGGTCGACGGGGTGTCGGCCGGCAACCGCGAGTACAACATCCGCAACGGCTTCACCCTGCCGTTCACGTATTCGCCGGTGGCGATGTGGGACATGATCAAGCACCCGCGCTGGCTCTTCGGCGTGCTGTTCAAGTATCTGGCCACGACCGGCATGCCGATGTACCAGAACTATCCCGAGCGGGCCAAGGCGAAGATGACGGCTGGGCCCTTCGGGCGTTCCAGCCTGCGCACCGACGCGATCAAGTGGGACGATCTCGACGCGCTGCGCAAGATCTGGCCGCACAAGCTGATCGTCAAGGGCATCCTCAATGCCGAGGATGCGGCCACCGCGGTCGATCACGGCGCCGACGGCATCGACGTCTCCAACCATGGCGGGCGCAATCTGGACGGCATCATCTCGCCGATGGAAGTGTTGCCTGAAATCGTCGATGCAGTCGGCAGTCGCGCCACCGTGTTCTGCGACAGCGGCTTCCGTCGCGGCAGCGATGTGGTCAAGGCGCTGTGCCTGGGCGCCGACGCCGTGATGGTGGGCCGCTCGACGCTCTACGGCGTCGCAGCGGGCGGCGAGGCCGGCGCAAGCCGCGCGCTGCAGATCTTCCGCGACGAGATCCATCGCAACATCGCGCTGCTGGGCGTCAATTCGTTGGCCGAACTCGGGCCGCAGTATCTGAAGTTCGCCGACGAGGCCTTGCGTCCGGTCAGAGAGCGCCCGCGCCTGCGTGCTGTACCCGAAGCGAAGGCCGCGGAAGCTTAGCCACCCAAAGGGGCCGGGGCTGTTCGTCGGAACGCCCCGGTTGATCTGGATCTTCGAAACGCGACAGCGCGATGATGGCCGACGCGTCGCAGTGCGATGCGCCCCGAACGGCCGCACCCGGCGACCGAACGCAGTCCGCCCGGCACCGCCCTTCCGCAGTTTCGGGGTCGTCCTCCGAGGCTTCGTCGACCCGCAGGCCGCGCTATTGCGGCTTCTCCGAACGACTGTAGAACGCCTTCACCGTATCCTCGGCCACCTGCTGCAGGAACGCCGCATCTTGCTTGTCGATCTGCCCGTGGAAGTCGTAGGTGTTGCCCACGGGCGAGCGGCCGTAGAGGCTCGCGTAGACCACGCACGCGCCCAGATAGGTGCCGAGCAGCGTCGGATGGCTGCCGTCGTAGGGCTGGTGCAGCACGATGTCGGGGCGCCGACGATAGGCTTCCTCGAACGCGAGACCGACGGGAATCACCAGCGCGCCGATTTCATTGCCGACGGCCACGTACAGCGCTTCGGTATTGCGCATCATGTCTGAGCGCCCCGCCCACTTGCTCGGCTTGACGTGCGCAGGCGTCATGTACAGCGCCGTCATGGCGCCACGCCCGGTGATCGCTTCGTTGAACTCGATGGCCTTCTGCCTGAACGCGCCGCTGGCCCTTTCGCTCATCGCATCGGTACTGTTGCCCTGCAGGATCACCATGTCGAAGGGATCCTTGACGCCGAGATTGCCCGGGGTGATCAGGTGTTCGATGTTGTGGTGGGCGAGCGGTGCGGCAGCGATGGTCGAGGATTTGTAGATGAAAGGCTTCGCCCACGCCGGATCGGCGGCGAGCGCGATGCGCCGTGCATGGAAGTGCAGGCTGGCGTTGTAATAGAAATAGCTGTTGCCGACGAAGAGCACGCGCTGTGGCGTCGTCTTGGGCGCTTTGACCACGGGAGTCGCCGCGCTGGCGAGGCCAGCGAACAGCAAGACCGCGATACACAACAAGATCTGCACGCTGGTGCGGAAGTGCAATGACATGATGTTTTCGTCCGAAGTGATTGCGGGAACGGCCGCGGGTGCGGCCAGGCCGTGTCCGGTCGGCTCGCCGCGTACCCTATGCGCTTGACCATTGTACGAGATGGAGCCGGCCTCTGCAGTCTCTCGATCTTTGCCCCGAGGTCCGTCGCATTGTCTGCCGAAGCCGCGCATCGACGACATCGGCAGTTCGGCCGCCAGTTTCCGACCGAGGACACCCACAGAGGCGATTGCGGCGGCGACGCGACTGCGGAGGGCTACAATGTCTCCGGAGGCGCCGTTGCACGCTCGCAACGATCGAGCCGCGCCCGTTGCGGATAGTCGCAAGCACACCATCGAAACATTGCCGGAGGAGGCACTGCGCATGACTACGACATCCACGCCTGTCTATCAGTCCTGTAGCCGCTCGCAAAGAAGGGCAAGGGCGCGGACCAGCCAACGCATCGCGCTGCCGCGCAACTGGCAAAGTCTGCTGGACACTCGCAAGCCAGCCGGAAAATGAGGGGCTCATGAAAACCACACTCTGCGTACTCGCAGCAGCGGCAACCGCCATTGCACCGGCACAGGCGGCCGATAGCAGTTATCCAGCACGTCCGGTGCGCCTCGTCGTTCCGGCCCCGCCGGGCGGGACAGCCGATCTCGTTGCCCGCGTGCTCGGACCGAAGCTGAGCGAACAGATGGGGCAGACCGTCGTGGTCGACAATCGTGGCGGGGCGGGCGGTGTCGTTGCCGCCGAACTGGTGACCGCCTCGCCTGCGGATGGCTACACGCTCGCCAGCATCTACACCTCCTTCACCACCAACGTCGCACTGCGCAAGAAGCCCTCGTACGATCCCGTCGCCGGCTTCACGCCCATCTCGCTGGTCATGTGGTCGCCCCTGGTGCTGATCGCGCATCCCGGGGTGCCGGCGAACTCCGCGCGAGATCTGATCGCCTTATCGAAGACGCGGGAGTTGCACTATGCATCGGCGGGCAACGGCACCGGCGGTCACATGTGCGGAGAACTCTTCAAGGCGTTGACGGGGATACGCGCCGTACACGTTCCCTACAAGGGTGCCGCACTGGGCACAGCGGACGTCGTCTCGGGCCAGGTACAGTATTCGTTCGTCGGTCCGATCACCGCCGTTTCGCTGGTGAAGGCCGGCAAGCTGAAGCTCCTCGGCGTCACGAGCCCGAAGCGCAACGCGTCCATGCCCGACGTACCCAGCCTGGAAGAGCAAGGCGTCAGCGGCTTCGACGTAGTCAACTGGTTCGGGATCGCCGCGCCGGCGAAGCTGCCCCAGGCCATCACGACCCGGCTGCACGCAGAAATCGTGACAGCCCTGCAGGCGCCCGAAGTGCGCAAGCGCCTGGGCGGCGAGGGCATCGAACTCATAGGCGGCACCCCGGAGGCATTCGCCGACTTCATCAAGCGCGATCTGGAGAAGTGGCGGGGCGTGGTCCAGCGAGCGAACATCGGGCTCGATTGAGCGCAGCAAGGCCGAGGGATCGAGCACAAGCCCGAGCCCTCTTGCATTCATCGCCTAGTCGACGGCGATATCGGCGCCCTGCAGCGCCTGCCTCCAGCGCGCGACCTCTTCACGAATGAACCTGGCGGAGTCTTCCAGCGACATCGGCGAGGGCTCGCCCCCCTCTGAGCGCAGCTTCTCCTGCACGTCGGGCAAGCCGAGTATGCGCACGGTCTCCCTGTTCAGGCGCACGAGCAGATGCTGGGGCACTTTTGCCGGTGCCATCAGCGCGTGCCACGAACTCACCTCCAGACCCTTGATGCCCTGTTCGGCCGTCGTCGGTATGTCGGGCAGTGCACCGGCGCGCTTGACGCCCGTCACGGCGAGCGCGCGGATCTTGCCCTGCTTGATGATGCCTGCCGAGGTGCCGATGGATGTGGCCATCACGGTCACGCGCCCACCCTGCAGATCGAGCATGGCGGGCGAACCGCCCTTGTACGGCACGTGCATCATGTCGATGCCCGCGGCCTTGTTGAGCATGTAACCGTTGATGTGTCCCGCCGTACCCACACCCGCCGAAGCATACGTGGTGCCCTGAGGATTGCTCTTGGCCATCGCGACCAGATCCTTGAGCGTCTTGATCGGCGACGAGGCCGCCACGACGAACACGGAAGCAGCACGCTGGATGGGCGTGATCGCCGCGAAATCGCGGATCGGGTCGTACGGATTCTTCTTGCGCAGCGCTGGGCCGATGGCGACGTTCGCAGTCTGGGCGACCCACAACGTGTAGCCGTCCGCAGGCGCCTTGGCCGCGAGGTCCGCGCCGACCGAACCGCCCGCGCCGGGCCGATTGTCGACCACCACGCGCTGACCGAGCGCCTCGGAGAGCTTGGGCTCCAGCGTGCGCCCGTAGAGATCGGTGCTGCCTCCGGGCGGGAACGGAATGATCAGCCGGATGGGCCGGTTCGGGTAGCCATCGCCCGTCGCAGATTGAGCCAATGCCAGACCGGACGTGCCCAGCAACAGACACGACAGCGCAGCCCCGGCCAGCGGGACCTGTACTTTTCTCAAAATGGATCTCCTCGGTGGGGAAGAATCGAACGGTGCACCCCGGGGCCGATTCAGCCGACGTCATCCCAGTAGCGGTCGACCCGTGCCTGGATGGCGGCGATCAGCGCATCGTTGCGCTCCGGTTCGAACAAATGCCTGAAGCGCCCCTGCCGCGTCAAGTATTCTTCGACCGGGACGCGCGGATTAGGCACGCGCGTATGCACGATGCGCCCGTCCGCATACTCCTTGAGCGGCCAGATGCCGGTCTTCACCGCGAGTCGGCCGATCTCGACCGTGTCGCCCGGATCGAAATCCCAGCCGGTCGGACAAGGGGCCAGCGCGAGGATCAGGCGCGGCCCTTTCAACGCCGCTGCCCGCTGCACCTTGCGCGCGAGGTCCAGCGGATCGGCGCCGATGACGGTGGCCACATAGCTGGGCTTGTGCGCGGCCCAGACGGCGAACAGATCCTTCTTCTCGCCGGCGTAGCCCTGCGTGCCGGCACTGGTGGACGTCTTCGCCGCGTGCGGCGTCGCCGCCGAAGATTGCTGCCCGGTGTTGCCGTAGCCCTCGTTGTCGTAGCACAGGTAGATGAAATCGAGCCCGCGTTCGATGGCGGCCGACGTGGCCGACAAGCCCATGCCGTAGGCCGAGCCATCGCCCGTCAGCACCACCGCCGTCAAGTCGTCGGTGTCGGCGAGACGGCCTCGATCGCGCAGGATGTCGAGCGCATCGCGCACGCCTTGCGCGCCCGCCGGGGCCGAAGCCATCGACGTGTAAAGCCAGGAGCCATGGAACGGCGTGTAGGGATAGTTCGCCAGCAGCGTCATGCACCCGGCGGCGTTGACGACCACCGTCTTGCGCCCGAGCACATCGAGCGCTTCATGCAGGGCCTCGAGCCCACCGCAGCCCGCGCACATCGCCGTGCCGGGCGAGAGCGCATGACTGCGCGGCAGATCCTTCAGGCTCTTGTACGGCTGCTCGCTCATCGGGTCTCCTCCTGCACGCCCCCGGTGCCCGCGATCGCCTGCAATTTGCGCAGTTCGCGCAACTCGCGCGCGGTGTAGAGCAGGCGCGGCTCGGGCACCTCACGACGCCGGGCTGCGTCGCGCGCCTCGTTCGCCATGGCAAAGAACTCCGCGTCGCCGATATCGCGCCCGCCCAGACCGCCGATGAAGCTCACCAGCAGCGGCATATACTCGCACCCTTGCAACGCCCCGGCCAGTTCGGCGTACAGCACCCCGCCGCTGCCCATGGAGAGGTTCTGGTCGACGACGGCGACAGCTTGCTTGCCGCGCAATGCGGCGCGCAACGCGGACGCCGGATACGGCCGCAGCAGACGCGGCCGCACCACGCCCACTTTGAGGCCCGCTTCGCGCAACCTGTCCGCCGCCTGTTTGGCCTGGCCCGCTAGCGAGCCGATCAGCACGAACACGACCTCGGCATCGTCGCAGCGATAAGTCTCGATCGCGCCATGATGACGACCGAATGCAGCGGCGAACTCGGCTGCAAGCTCGTCGTACACGTCCAGCGCCTCGCGCTGCGCCAGATGCACCTGATAGCGAAAATACGAATAGGGCGATCCCCCCAGCACCGCGACCACCTGACTCACCGGGCGACTCGCGCGAAAGCCGGCCTGATGCGCGTCGAACGGCGGCAGAAAGGCGCGCACCCTCGCCTCCTCCGGCAGGTCGACCGGCTCGCGCGTGAACGAGAGGTGAAAACCGTCCTGGTTCACCAGCACCGGCAAGCGAACCCGCGGGTGCTCGGCCAGCCGATAGGCGATCAGGACGCTGTCCAGCACCTCCTGGCAGGTGGCGCAGTGGATCTGGATGAAGCCGCTGTCGCGGGCAGCCAGCACGTCGGTATGGTCGGGCTCCAGCGTAATCGGCGAGGCCAGTGCCCGGGAGACGTTGACGAGCACGAACGGCGCTCGCCAGCCGGGCGCAGCGAAGACCATCTCCATGGCATAGAGCAGTCCCTGGCTCGACGTGGCCGTGAACGTGCGCACGCCGGTTGCCGCCGCAGATGCCGCACCGGTCACCATCGAATGCTCGGATTCGTACATGGTCAGCCGAGCACTCATCTCGCCCCGCTCGCACCAACCGGCGAGCATCTCGATGATCTCGGTCTGCGGCGTGATGGGAAAAGCCGGCACGTACTCGACACCGGCCAGGCGCGCCCCCCACGCCGCGGCCGCATTGCCTGTCATCAGCAATCGGCTCATGGCTCGATCTCCTGGGCTTGCGCCGCCTGCTCGCTCACCTGCCGAATCGCATGTGCAGGACAAACCAGCACGCAGACCATGCAGCCCTTGCAATGGTCGTAGTGGATACGCGGCGTGCGATCCTCGTCCACACGGATCGCGCTGTCCGGACACAGCGTGCTGCAAACCCAGGAGCAGCGGTTGCAATGCTCGTAGTCGATCACCGGCCGATGGCTGCGCCACAGGCCGGTGCGGGCTTGCTCGCTGGTCGCCTGCGCATAGATGTCGGGCGCGGCCAGCGCCGCATCGTCGGCACCCAGTTCGATCCAGTCCGGACTTGCGGGCGGGGTCGCCGGATGCTCGCCACCTTCCGGCACGCAGCGATCGACGCCGCCCATCGCATCGAAGGCCGCCAGGCCTTGCGAGCGCGTCGTTTCGATGGCGCCGGCGCTGCGGCCCGTGCTCTGCGCGATCAATGCGCTTTCGAAAGTCTCGCGCGCGATCACGCCCAGCATCCGCGCTGCGGCACCCGCACACGAGGCGCTGGTCGCTGCGGCGTTGTGCATCGCCGGCGGCGTGAACCCTGCCGGCCAGCTCACGACCTGCCCCGGATAGCGCCACTGCGCGCGAATCGCCTGCGCAGGCTCGGTGCTGTTCACGAACAGCCAAGTCGCCTCCGATGCGCCCTGCATGACCCCGGCGGCCGGTATGCCGAGCAGACCCGCATCGGCCACCACCACGAGATCGGGGGTAACGATGGCGCCGCGCTCGACGATCGTCCGGTCCGCGGCGCGCACATAAGCGAACATCGGCGCGCCCCGCCGCTCGGCCCCGTAGCGCGGGGCATCCTGCACTTCATAGCCCGTGGCGAAGAGCGCGTCGCCGAGGATATTGGCCGCCGTCTTCATGCCCTGGCCGCCGCGTCCATGAAAACGGATCCTGTACACCGCGGGCTCGGCTCAGAAGATCGAGAAGCGGCGCGTGCTCATCGCACTGCGAACGCGCTCGATCGCCATCTGCGATGCAGCCTCCCGGGGCGTGATGGCGCCTGCTCGTGCGCGCTCGAGCGTCTGGGTCGTGTTCTGCGAGACGCGCTCGGCGATCGCATCGAACGCCGTCTTTTGCGTCGCCCCGCGATATTCCATGGCGGCACAGATCACACCGCCCGCATTGGCGATGAAATCAGGCACGATCAGCACGCCGCGCCGGTGCAGCATGCGCTCGGCGGCGGCACTGAACGGAATGTTCGCGCCCTGCAGCACGAGCTTCGCGCGCAGGCGCTCCGCATTGTCCTCGCGGATCACGTCCGGACGCGCGGCGGGAATCCAGATATCGCAGTCGACGTCGATGACGGCATCGGCCGGGCGCTTGTCTCCGGCCGGGTGATCGCAAACGCTCCCGCCCGCATGCTTGCGCGCGATCAGGGCCTGCACGTCGATGCCATCGGCATCGATCAAGGTGCCGCGGCTATCCGAGGCCGCCACCACCCGTGCGCCCTGCTCGACGAAGAAGCGGGCCGCATGCTGCCCCACCGCGCCGAAACCCTGAATCGCGACCCGCGCACCTTCGAGCCGCAAGCCGCAGAAAGGCAGCGCTGCGATGCCCGATTGATACAAGCCCCAACCCGTGGCACCGACCTCGTCGAGAGGAATCCCACCGAGCGCGGCCGGCAAGCCCACCGCACGGCCGATCTCGTCCTTCACCCAGGCCATGCAGGTCTCGTCGGTGCCCATGTCGGGGCCGAAGATGTAATCCTGCTCGTTGCGCAAGGCATGGGCGAAGCCGCGGATCAGGTGCTGCTTTCTATCGGCCGGCATGCGTGGATCGCCGAACAGCACCGACTTGCCGCCGCCATGCGCCAAGCCGGCGGCAGCGTTCTTGAGCGTCATCGCGCGCGCCAGCCGAAAACATTCCTCGGTGCTCACGTCGGGCGCCATGCGCAGGCCGCCGATCGAGGGCCCGCGCGCAACGTTATCCACCACCAGAATGCCCTTCAACCCGAGCACCGGCTCATGCACATGGATGATCTTGGCCGGGCCCAGATCGTCATTGAAGCGAAAGCTCTCCTCCATGGCCCCTCCGAGGCGCGATCGATCGTGTGCGTTGTCGAATGTCGGCGTCGGACGGCTCAAGGCTTCGCGCCGACCACTTCGGGCTCCACACCCCGGGGCAACTCGAACCGGAATACCCAATCGCGTCGCGCGGCCCCCTGGATGCTGACGGCCTGAGTCAGCGTATTGCCCTGCTCGATCGCCGCCACCGTGTACTCGCCTGCGGGCAGGCGAGCGAGCAGCCAGGGGCCGGACGCCACCGTATCGACGAGCACCGCGCCTTGCTTGTTGCGGATGACGACTTTGACATCCGAGAGATACGCGCCGCTGCCCTTGCGCGCGAAGGTCAGGCGCAGGTTGTGGTCGGACGCCTTCTGCGCCAGGACGGCGCGGTCCTCCAGACCGATACCGCCATGCATGACCGTCACTTCACCGCGCGTTTCCTGCACTGGCGCCGCTACCAGATGACCGAAGGTACCGGCCATCATCAGCGTGATGCACACTGTCGAGACGAGTTGAACATTGACTGCCATGGTGCCATCCCCTTTCGCATGTCGCGTGGCCGTGGCTGCCGGAACGGCATGACCGCCCGCGACTACGCAGAAATGATAGGGCGCGACCGAGAACGCGGATTGACTTGAGTCAACGCGCACCCCATCGTGGCGGCCGCGAACCGCACGGACGCCGGCTGCGCGGGGCGACGGAAGAAGGAAAAAGGAAGAAGAAGGGCACGAGCGTGCGGGCGTCGCGTCGCGTCGTCGTGCGATGAGTCGCCACTGTGCTCGAGTAACCGACCGAGCGAACTCGCGCCGCCGGCCAGCATCGAAAGCGAACGAGCCTGCAGCCTACAGGCTGCGGCGCTCGTGCCGTTAAGTGGGCATACTCCGTGTGTGCGACGAGCCCGCTCTCGTTCGACGGACCCTCGCCTTCCAGGAGCACCATGCAGCCTCGCAAAGCAGTCCACGCCGCTCTGGCCTTGCTCGGTCTTGCCACGGCCGCGCCGTCCTACGCGCTGGTCGGCGGCACGGTCGATCCCAATACGAACATGCAGTGGGCAGGCGTCGTGTCGATCACGCCGGTCGGAGGCGGCGTCTACACAGGCGCGCTGATCGATCCTTACCACGTGCTCACCGCGGCCCACGTGGTTGCCGCACACGCGAGCGCCCCCAACGGACTCACGATCAATTTCAACGCGGGCGGCGATCTGACCCATCAGGTGCTCGCCAACCGGGTGTTCGTCCACCCCGACTACCGCAAGGGCAACGTGCGCGGCGGGGCACATTTCGCATGGAACGACGACATCGCCGTCGTGCGATTGTCCGAACCGGCCCCTGCCGGGGTGCCTGTCTATGCGCTCGCCTCGGGCATTCCGGGCTTGAGCGGCACGCCGGTCGACTTCACGATGGTGGCCTATGGCGGCTACTCCGATGGCGTGTCGCCTACCCTGCTCGAAGGGGCCAAGCCCCACGTCAAGCGCGTGGGCGAGAACCGCGTCGGCGCGCTGTTCCCCGCGGACGACGACGGCAACGGCGCCCCGCCCGGCGTCATGGAAGTCTTTGCCTTCACCTTCGACGCGCCGGGCGTTCCCGGCCGATTGCCACGCGAAGCGGGCTACGCCGGGGGCGACTCGGGCAGCCCCATCTTCATCCGGGAAGCCGGCGCCTGGCGCATCGCGGGCGTGGGGGCCTTCAATGGCAACCCTGCCAATCTGCCCGGCAGTTCGATCCAGTTCGGCGCCATCGGCGGCGGCATGGTGATCGCGCCCTACGCAGATTGGATCCGGCAGCAGGTGGCGAGCCCCGTTCCCGAACCGGAAACCTACGCCTTATTGCTGCTTGGACTGGGCCTGGTCGTCTCGGCGGCCCGCCGAGGACTCGGCACCGGCTCGGTCGGTTCGCTACGCTGAACTCGGCGTCCGGGCTCGTTCGGCAATCCAGTCACGGATCGGCGAATCGGACTGCCAAGCAGTTCTAGGCAGTTGTTAGCGCCTTCGCCATGCAGCACTTCTTGAACTTCTTGCCGCTGCCGCAAGGACACGGATCGTTGCGACCGGCCTTGGGCAGCGCCTCGGCCTCTTTCTCGCGCAGGCGCCGGCTCAGCTCCTCGATCGGCATGCCCGCCTGCTGCAGGGCGGCAAGCTGCTGAAAGTAGGGCTTGGTGTGGCCGAAGAAGGTCTTGAACCCGGCGCACAGGTAGTTCAGACCCGGCTCGCCGTCGGGCGTGCTGATGATGCGATCCTTCGGACAGCCGCCATTGCATAGATCGAGAAACTCGCACGCCTTGCAGTAGGCCGGCAGGTTCGCCTTCGCCTGCCCGAAGTTGTGCTGGAACTTGCTGTCGAGCATCTCCTTCAACGTGCGATCTCGGATGTTGCCGAGCAGGTGATCCTTGTTGACGTAATGGTCGCACGCGTAGAGATCGCCGTTGTGCTCGAGCGCCACCACGTCGCCGCAGGTCTTGCGGAAGATGCACAGCGCGTGCTCCACCCCGAGGAACGGGCGCGACGCCTCGTCGAAATTCTGCACCACGAGCTTGTCGGTGTCGTGCCGGATCCACTCGTCGAAGATCTCGTTCAGGAATTCGCCGTAGGCTTGCGCGGGCACCGATTCGGGTGTCATGCGGCCATCGGGCATGCGTCCGACGAGCGGCAGGAACTGCAGGAAGCGCACGCCCAGATCCTTGAAGAAACGGTACACAGCTTTGGGCTGGCGCGCGTTCTTCGCGTTTACCACGCACAGGACATCGATGTGGATGCCGTATCGGCGCATCAGCTTGAATGCCTGCACTACCTGACCGTGGGTGGCCCGCCCGTTCTTGTCGTACCGGAAGGTGTCGTGCAGTTCGCGCGGGCCATCGAGGCTCAGCCCGACGTAGAACTTCTCCTTGGCGAGGAACTCGCACCATGCCTCGTCGATCAGGGTGCCGTTGGTCTGGATTCCGTTGAGGATCTCTTTTCCGGGCGGCGCATGCTTGCGCTGAAGTTCGAGGACGCGCCGGTAGTAGTCGACGCCGAGGATCGTCGGCTCGCCGCCGTGCCAAGAGAAGAGCACCGTGTCCTTGGGGCTCGCGGCGATGTGCTGGATGATGTAGCGCTCGAGCACTGCTTCCTCGAGCTTGAAGCTCGCCGCCCCCGGATAGAGGTCGCGCTTGCTCAGGTAGTAGCAATACTTGCAGTCGATATTGCACACCGAGCCGATCGGCTTGACCATGACTTGGAACTCGCGTGACACCGCATCCGGCATGGGCATGGAAGACATCGTTCTATCGCTTCGTCGACATTTGATGAAAATCGAGCCGGGAAGACCGGCGTTCCTTGTTTGCGTGCACAGCGCCCAGACGCCTTGTGCGGCCCCGCAGCGCATGTTGGGGTCGATGCTAACACGAGCCAACCTTCCCGGATTCGACCGACCCGGGAGCCTCGGTGCGCCCGGTGTTCATGTCACGGATTCCAGCCACGACCAGCCAAGTCGAGGCGTCTTCAAGTGTCGAGAAGCCTTACAGTCCTTCGAACATATTGGAAGCTAAGCTCGGCCCCCTCGTCTTAACCCCATGATTACCCTATATATGGTATTTGCGGCGCGTTTCTTGCGTGAGATGCCTTCCCCGGATTGCGCAGTCCGCTGTGCGTGACGAGGGTCCACCTACCAACGAAGGGGAAACTCACATGAAGTCACGTCACATCAGCATCATGTCGTCGGCGATTCTCGGTCTGGCAGTTGTCGGCGCACCTGCATGGGCCGCGCCAATTACGTTTTTCGGCGAAGACGCAAACGCAGCAGGCAGCCTCCCAACGCCCAATGCTGCAGCCGCGCAGACTCAATTCCTGAGCAACATCATCGGTGCTCAAGTCGAGACGTTCGAATCGTTCGCCGGCGGAACATCGCCGGCGGAACCACCTTGACCGGCGCAGGTATCGTAGTCAATTTCGGCGCCGATACCGCTACCATGCAGGGCACGAACTCGCTGACCAATGTGCGCAGTTCACCGGGTTCCGGCCGATTCGCCATCTCCGGTTCAAAGTATGTGAATTGTGCACTGGGAGATACCTGCATCCTCACGTTCAGCGCTCCGCAGGCAGCATTCGGCTTCTTCGGCACCGACATCGGCGATTTCAGTGGACAACTCACCCTCCGTCTCGATGGCGTCGACCTCATCAACGTTCCGCATAGCGTGAACGCGCCCAGCGGCTCGGCCTTGTATTTCGGCCTCATCGATACCGCGAATCCGTTCACGACCATCGAGTTCTTGAACTCCGGAACCGGAGACAGTTTCGGTTTCGACAACTTCACCATTGGCCGCATCGAGCAGGTCCGGGTGCCCGAGCCGGCAACGCTCGCACTGCTGGGCCTGGGGTTGGCTGCGCTGCGGTTTTCAAGACGCAAGTCGACCTGATAGATCCTTTCCCGCAACGACAACGGCGACCCACGGGTCGCCGTTGTCGTTTCAACCGCGCTCGAGACACATGCCTCGAGATCGTTTGAGGGCGCAAGCTCAGGCGCCCCGAAGCGTCTGCCGCCTCGCAATGCCGTCCGACGTACCATCATGACGTTGGCAAGTTCCGGTGCCGCGATGGACAGCCCGCATCGGACTCCGCCCAATCACCCATGGGACGCGGCGTGGATACGTTCCACCCAAAACCCATGCAACGCCTCTCAGAATTTCTTACAGAACGGCCCTCGGTCACCCGGGCATGATGCGTGCGGGATCGGACGCTCGGATCCATTGGTTTCGCCACGGGAGGAATGCGCGCATGTCGGCGCACGCGGTCGTTCGGCCCAACTATTCGCTCATCCTGCTGGCGGCTGCGGTCGCGCTCATGCGGATACCCCCCAGCGCTTTCGCTGCACCCTTGCATGTCGCCGGCGTGCCGGAATTGAAGGATCTGGCCGAACTGACCGTCGAGCAATTGAGCCAGATCACGGTGATGTCGGCGGCACGGCGCGCGCAGCCTTTGTCGAACGCGGCGACCGCCGTGTTCGTCATTACCGAGGAGGACATCCGCCGCTCAGGGGCGACCACCCTGCCCGAAGCGCTGCGGCTTGCCCCCAATCTCCAAGTCGCGCGCGCGGATACCAATCAGTATGCAATCTCAGCGCGGGGATTCAACAACGTCCTCGCCAACAAGCTGCTGGTGATGATCGACGGGCGCACCGTTTACTCGCCGCTCTTCTCGGGCGTGTTCTGGGAAGCGCAGCAGGTGATGCTCGAGGACGTGCAGCGCATCGAGGTGATCAGCGGACCGGGCGCGACCCTCTGGGGCGCCAACGCCGTCAATGGGGTCATCAACGTGATCACCAAGCGGGCGGGCGAGACCCAGGGCGGCCTCGTGGCCGCCGGTGTGGGCAATCGCGAGCATGTCACGTCCATGCGCTGGGGCGGTCGTCTCGGCGATCGCGGCCACTACCGCGTCTACGGCACCTCTGCCCGGCGCGACGGCAGCCGGCTCAGCAATGGCCAGCCGATCGACGACGGATCGGACAACGGCCAGATCGGCTTCCGTGCCGACCTCGGCGGCTCTCGCCATCAGTTCACGATCTCGGGGGATGCCTACCGCAACGACATCGAGCAGACTTTCGGCGGGTCGCGCGATCTGGCGGGCGCCAATCTGCTCGCCCGCTGGCAACGCAGCCTCGAGGACGGCAGCGCCTTGCGCGTGCAGGTCTATTACGACCGCGTGGAGCGCCACCAGCCCGGGGCGATCGAGGAGAAGCTCGACACCTGGGACATCGATACGCAATACGGCTTCCGTCTCGCCGCGCGCCACCAGATGCTGCTGGGCATGGGCTATCGGTACATGAGGGACGAATTGCGCAATCTCGGTCCTGCACTCGCCTTCATGCCGGCCTCGACTCACCTGCGTCGAGGCCAGGTGTTCGTGCAGGATGAAATCGCGTTGACCCCAAGCGTCGATCTCACCTTGGGCCTGAAATACGAACACAACAACTACACCGACTGGGAAGCCCTGCCCAACGCGCGGTTGTCATGGCGCTTCGCACCCGATCGCATGCTGTGGTCCGCCCTGTCGCGCGCAGTACGGGCACCCTCGCGTGTCGATCGGGAACTGTTCACGCCGGCACAGCCGCCTTACGCAATCGCCGGCGGCGAGGGATTCGTCTCCGAGGTCGCCAATGTGTTCGAGGTCGGCTACCGGGCACAAACCAGTCCGCGCCTGTCCTATTCGTTCACCGTGTTTAGGCACGAGTTCGACCGCCTGCGCACGCTCGATCCGGCCCCTGGCGGCGCGCGGATCGGCAACAACATGCAAGGCAGGCTGCATGGCTTCGAGACCTGGGGCAGCTTGCGCGTCAACCATCACTGGCGACTCACCGGCGGGCTCACCCGTCAGTGGCGCAAGCTGAGTCTTCTCGCCGGCAGCGGGAGCCTGGGCGGCACGGCGGCAGCGGGCAACGATCCCGCCTACGCCTGGCAGCTCGGGTCGGCGCTGAACCTGACGCCCCAGCACGAGTTCGACCTGCGTCTTCGGCGAGTGGGCGCGTTGCCGAGCGGTCCGGTGCCCGCATACACGACGCTCGATGCACGCCTGGGCTGGCATGTCTCGCGTCGTCTCGAGCTGTCGATCACGGTGCGCAATCTGCTCGGTCCCGGCCACGCGGAATGGGGCGCGCCGGAAAGCCGCATCGAGATGGCGCGGGCAGCATTCGTCAAGCTCATGTGGCGACTGTGAGGCTGCTGCAGCCCCGGCGCTTTCGTCGCTGGCTCCCGCGAGTCGCGATCGTCTTGCTCTCGATTTGCATCATGCCGGTTCGCTCCGCGATCGATGAGGCCGAGGCCTTGTTGGAGCGCCGGGTCAAGGCGGCTTTGCTCTATCGTTTCACCAACTACGTGCAATGGCCTCCGTCGGCCTTTGCGAAGACCACCGCCGCCTTCACGATCGGCATCGCGGGCGCAGATACGGTCGCCGCCGAGTTGACCGCGTTCGCCGCCGGACGCCAGGTCCACGGTCGCCCGCTCGCCGTGCGCCGGCACACCAGTCCCGATGCGTTCAAGGAAGCGCAGATCGTCTTCGTGGGTCGCGACGACCACCCGAATCTCGCCGCCATCATCCGCGCCGCGCCGCCCCACGCGCTCATCGTCACCGAATCCTGGAACGGCTTGCAGCAAGGCAGCGTCATCAACTTCATCGTCGTCGAAGGGCAAGTGCGTTTCGAAATCTCGCTGCAGGCCGCGCTCGAGCGCGGCCTGCACTTGAGCTCACGCCTGCTTTCAGTGGCCTATGCCGTGCACACAGGAGCGCGTTGAATCATGTTTTCGTGGGTCACTCGCTCGGTTCGAGGCAAGCTGCTCGCAGTGGTCATCGTCACCACCTGCGCCGCGCTGTCGGTCGCTGCATCGGCCTTGATCGTTTACGACATCCACACTCACGAACAGTCCCGCATCGACGATCTGACCACGCTGGCCGACGTGCTGGGTGCCGCCTCCGGCCCGGCGCTGGCCTTCCAGGATACGCGCGGCGCAGCCGAGAACCTGGCACTACTGCGAGTGAAACCGACCATCCTGAGCGGCGCACTGTACGATGCATCCGGGCGCCTCTTCGCTGCCTACGCCCCGGAGCACCTCGGGCAGATGTCGATCCCGTTTGCCGACATCCCCGAGATCACGATCAGCGACCGCCGCCTGAGCCTCGCCCAGCCCGTGTTCGAGCGGGGCGAGCGCGTGGGCACCTTGTACCTCGTGGCCAAGTACGAGGTCGTGGAGCGACTGCTCTATTCGGCCGCAATCTTCGCCGTCGTCGTGTTGTTCAGTCTGCTCGTCGCGCTGCTCGTTTCGACCTGGCTCGGACGCACGCTCAGCACCCCCATCCGCAATGTCGCGAGCGCAGCCCGGCGCGTGATGGAGCATCGCGACTACTCGGTGCGCGTCGAGAAGACCACGCAGGACGAGATCGGTTATCTCGTCGACACTTTCAACGCCATGCTCGACGAGGTCGGACGCCATTCCGCAGCGCTGGAAGACGCGGATAGGCGCAAGGATCAGTTCCTGGCCGTGCTCTCCCATGAACTGCGCAATCCCTTGAGTCCGATACTGAACGCATGCGCCGTCCTGCGTCTGGGCAACGCACGCGCGACCGATATCGAATGGGCCGGACAAGTCATCGAACGCCAGGCCCGTCAGCTCGCGCGACTTCTCGACGATCTCATGGATGTCGCCCGCATCACCCGCAACAAGATCGAGCTGCGCATGGAGCGGGTCGACGTGCGCACGGTAGTCGACATGGCCGTCGAAGCCACGCGCGATCAGTTCCAGGCGAACGAACAGGAGCTCCTGGTGCAGTTGCCCGCCGAACCGGTCTATCTGCGAGCGGATCCAGCGCGCATCGCGCAGGTCTTGGGCAATCTGCTCAACAACGCCGCGAAGTACACCGGCCGCGGCGGAGTCATCCGCATCCGGGTCGAACAGCAGGGCGAGCAGGTTTGCGTGAACGTGAAGGACTCCGGGATAGGCATCGCTGGGGAACATCTGCCGCGACTGTTCGAGATGTTCACTCAGCTGCCCGGCACGCCCGGCCGCAGCGGTTCGGGGCTGGGCATCGGGCTCGCCCTGGTGCGTGCTTTCGTCGAGATGCACAACGGCACGGTGCGAGCTGTGAGTCCCGGGCTCGGCATGGGCAGCGAGTTCATCGTGACCCTGCCGGTTGCAGCGGAGCCGGCCGATAAATCCACGCAAACAAGCGCTCGGACGGCACCGGCTTCGACGCCTCGTCTGCGTATCCTGATCGCCGACGACGTGGCGGACTCTGCGCGCACGCTCGCGATGGGCATGGAGATGTTCGGCCACGAGGTGCGTACAGCACCCGACGGTGTCGAGGCGCTGGCGATCGCATTCGAATTCCAGCCGGATCTCGCCATCCTCGACATCGGCATGCCAGGGATGGACGGCTACGAAGTCGCACGTCGGATTCGCGCCTCGCCCTCGGGCAGAAGCATCGTGCTGCTGGCACTCACCGGGTGGGGGCAGCGCGAGGACGTGGAGCGCGCCCTCAGCGCCGGCTTCGACCGGCACATGACCAAGCCGGCGGACTTCGCCGCACTGCAAGAAGTGATCGGCGACGTCGTGCGACAAAGACGAGAGGCGAGTCGCTGATCGCCGGGATCGAAAGGGGACGCCGAGCGTCCGCGCGTTCACCCTGCAGCGTGCGCCTCAGTGCCAGCAACAAAGGAGGCGCGTCCTGGTCGGCGGGAGGCGGCCGATGGCCTTGAGCGCTCCCTCGTTTTACTTGCTGCGATCGTCAGGCGGCGGCCGTCCACCCGGGGGCAGGCTAGGGTCGGGCTCGCCACTGCCCTCCCGGCTCATGTCCGCGGCTTCTTGCGCTGCTTCGCGCATCTGCGGGGCCTTGGACTGGCACTGCGCATACCACTTCTGCAGCAGCGTCGCCGCCAACTCGCGCCCCCCCAGCCCGAACGAGAGCCCCAGCGCGAGGACCAGCAAGGCAACCGTGCCCATGAAGAGCGTATTGACGAGCGCTTGCGCAATCCCGATCTGATTGACGGCAACGATGATCGCGAACACCCAGATGGCCGTGCGAGCGATATTGGCGAGCAGCTGCGGTCGCTGGAATCCGGCGCTCGCCGTCGCGCCGCGCACCAGCCCGGCGGCCGCGTTGGCCAGCAAGCCACCGATCACGAGCACGACCAGCCCCACGGCGAGATTCGGCAGCCATAGCAGCAGCTGACGCAAGACCTCGGACACCGCCGGCAGTCCGAGCGCATCGAAGGCCACCACCAGCACGATGAGGCGCACGAACCACTTCGCCACCAAGGCGAGGAAACCTGCAGGATCGGTCTGCACACCGATGTTGCGCACGAAGGCGGTGAAGCCCGAGCGCGCCGCCAGATCGTTGAACTTGATGGCGCGCAGCAACGCGGCGGTGGCTCGCGCCATCAAGCTGGCCACCAGCCAGCCGATGACCAGGATGACAATGAACCCCAGCACCTTGGGAATGGCGGCGAAAAGCATCGTCAGCGCACCCGCGAGCGACGTCAGCATCGCCTGGGACCAATCCGTGACAGCAGGCAGCATCGTGTTCTCCCTTCGTGACGACAGCGGCATGCCGGAGCCCTCTGCAAGCCCGGTGCCCGAGGTCCGTGCTCGTTGCATGGCGTCCGCACGCGGGCAGCACGCGCGGCCGTCCGCGCGCGCCCTGTGAAGGGGCGCGGGAGAACCGAAGAGCCGCAGAGGGATGGAGCCCCTGCCGCTCCCCGCTTGGCCACTCAAGAAGGGAGCGGCCGAGTCGTTACGGTCATCTACCCAATTCAGCGAAGCTTGCAGTCGTCTCTTGGCCTAGCTGTCCTCCTCGATCTCGGGGTGGGGCAGGGCTGCGTGAGAACCTGAGATCCGTATTGCCAAAGTCCGCCACTCATACAGGTTCGACCGCGCTCGTGCGACTGCTCTTCGGGCAGCACGCAGACGCCCCGCACCAACGGCTGCTGATCGTCCGCTACCTCATCGCCGCGGGCAGTTCGCTGCTCGTGATCGGGCTGTTCGCGGTCGGATGGCTGCTCGGGATCCTGCCGCGAGACGTCTTCATGCAAGGCGCCGCGATCGTAGCGGCCTGCATCGGACTGTTCTTCATCGCTTTCCGCACGGGCTGGAACAAGAAGGCCGCCGACCCGAGTCTGACCCTCGCCCAGATCCTGGCGTCTGTCCTCGCCACCAGCTTCGTGCTCTATCACGCCGACGATGCGCGACCGATCTACCTGCTGATCTATATGGTGGCGTTCCTGTTCGGCATGTTCCAGCTCAACACCCGCGCGCTGCTTTCGCTCGCCTGCTTCATGGTGCTCTCGTACGGAATCGTCGTCTTCATGCTGACCGTGTCTCGGCCCTCGGCCGTGAACTTGCGGCTCGAAGTGCTGCGTCTGACCGTGCTCGCCCTGGTGCTTTCTTGGTTCGCCCTGATGGGTGGCTACATTCAGGAACTGCGAGCCCGGCTCAGATCGGCACGCGATGCCGCGGAGGCCACGAACCGCGATCTCCAAGCGCAAAAGGAACAGCTCGACGATGCCCAGCACATCGCCCACCTCGGCAGTTGGGATTGGGACATGGTGACCGGGAAGCTGAACTGGTCGCGCGAAGCCTTCGCCATCTACACGCCGGGCCGCGAAGACATCGTGCCCGATTACGAGCACTTCCTGCAGGCGGTCCATCCCGACGATCGAGCGTACGTCGAAGACGCCATCGGACACGCCTTGGAAGGCATCGCCAGCTACGACATCGTGCACAGGCTGGCGCCGGAGAGCGATCAAGTGCGCGTCGCGCACGCCCGGGGCAAGGTGATCCGCGACGCGCAAGGCCAGCCGATCCGCATGATAGGCACGGTGCAGGACATCACCGAACAGCAGCACATCGAAAACGAGCTCAAGAGCGCCAGCGAAGCCGCCCAGGCCGCAAGCCAAGCGAAGTCCCAGTTCCTCGCCAACATGAGCCACGAGATCCGCACCCCGGTCAACGGCGTGCTGGGGATGACCGAACTGCTGCTCGATTCGCCCCTGAACGAGCTGCAGCGCCACTATGCCCGTACCATCCAGAGTTCAGGTGCCGCGCTGCTGGACATCATCAACGACATCCTCGACATCTCGAAGATCGAGGCCGGGCGCATGCACCTCGAAGCGGTCGATGTCACGCTCGTCGAACTGATCCGGGAGACGATGGCGATGTTCACCCTCCGGGCCGAGCAAAAGAACCTGCTGCTCCGATGCGACATCGCGCCCGAGATTCCGAAGCGCGTGCTGCTCGACCCGGTGCGGCTGCGACAAGTGCTGATCAATCTGCTCGGCAATGCGATCAAGTTCACCGAGCGAGGCTCCGTTCTTCTCGAGGTGTCGCTCGAACGCTCGCCGGAGGATGCCGGTGCGGACTCGGCCATACTGCGCTTCGACGTGCACGATACGGGGATAGGCATCGATCTCGCCGTGCAGCAGAAACTGTTCCAGGCCTTCAGCCAGGCCGACGCGTCGACGACCCGCCGCTATGGCGGCACCGGCCTCGGTCTTTTCGTTTGCAAACAACTCGTCGAAATGATGCACGGCACGATCGGTGTGCAAAGCGCACGCGGCCGGGGCTCCTCGTTCTGGTTCACGGTCACGGCACCGGTGCTCGAGGCGTCCGGGCCTTCACAGGCCGATCCCGTTGCCGACCTGGCGACGCCTGCCGCTGCACCGTCGCCCCCCGTACCGGCTGCGGCGGCCACAGGCGGTGCCCGCGTCCTGCTCGCCGAGGACAATCCGGTGAACCAGGAAATCGCCCTGGCCATGCTCAGGAGCATGGGCTGCGCCGTGCACCTGGCCGCCGACGGCGCGCAAGCGGTGGCAGCCTGCGAGGAGCAGGCCTTCGATCTCATCTTCATGGATTGCATGATGCCGCTCATGGACGGGCTCGAAGCGAGCCGCCGCATCCGCGCCAGAGAAACCGGCGCCGCGCACGTTCCGATCGTCGCGCTGACCGCCAGCGCCATGACCGGTGATCGCGAGCGCTGCCTCGACGCCGGCATGGACGATTACCTGTCCAAGCCCTTCACGCGCCCCCAACTGCAGGCCATGCTGCACAAATGGGGGAATGCGGCCGCCCGCGTCCGAGCCGCCGATCTGCCGCGCACCGCAAACGCCGCTTGAGCACGAGGCCGACTCGCGGCCGACAGGCGGGCTCGCATCCCGTGCAGCGATGGCGTTCTGTTTGCCACCCCGCGCGAATAGAATAGCGCTCCTTTTGCATCCGGCCGACGATCATGGTTCGAACCCGCTTCGCCCCGAGTCCCACGGGCTACCTGCACATCGGTGGCGCGCGCACCGCGCTTTTCTGCTGGGCCTACGCCCGCCGCCTTGGCGGCAAGTTCATCCTGCGCATCGAAGACACCGATCTCGAGCGCTCCACCGAAGCCTCGCGCCAGGCCATCCTCGAGAGCATGCAGTGGCTGGGCATGGATTGGGACGAAGGCCCCATCTATCAGATGGATCGTCTGGCCCGCTATCGCGAAGTGGCCGATACGCTGATCCGCGAAGGCAAAGCCTACTACTGCTACAGCAGCCGGGAAGAGCTCGATGCGATGCGCGAAGCCCAGCGCGCACGCGGCGACAAACCGCGCTACGACGGCCGCTGGCGCGACTCGACCGCCACGCCGCCCGCCGACGTCAAGCCGGTGATCCGCTTCAAGACGCCGAGCGACGGCGACGTGGTGTTCGACGATCTGGTGAAAGGCCGCATCACGGTGGCCAATGCCGAACTCGACGATCTCGTCATCATGCGCGCCGACGGCGTGCCCACCTACAACTTCGGCGTGGTCGTCGACGATATCGACATGGACATCACGCACGTCATCCGCGGCGACGATCACGTCAACAACACGCCGCGGCAGATCAACATCTTCAACGCGCTGGGTGCCAAGCTTCCCGCCTTCGCGCACGTGCCGATGATACTCGGCGCCGACGGCGAGCGTCTGTCCAAGCGCCACGGCGCGGTGAGCGTCACGCAATACCGCGACGACGGGTATCTGCCCGAAGCGGTGCTCAACTATCTCGCGCGCCTGGGTTGGTCGCACGGCGACGAGGAAGTGTTCTCGATGCAGCAGATGGTCGAGTGGTTCGACCTCGAGCACATCAGCAAGTCGCCCGCGCGCTTCAACCCGGAAAAGCTCGCATGGCTCAACCAGCAATATCTCAAGACGGCCGACGACTCGCGACTGGCCGAGCTCGCCCGCCCCTTCCTCGCGGCCGATGGCTGCGATCCCGCCCAAGGTCCGGACCTCGCCCCGGTGCTCGCCCTGCTCAAGGAGCGCGTGAGCACCGTGGAAGAGCTGGCCGACGCGGCCGTGTACTTCTATCGTCGCCTGGAACCAAACGAAGCCCTGCGGGGTCAGCACTATACGGCGGAGGTACGCATCCCTCTGACGGAGTTGCGCGACAAACTGAGAACCGTTCCGTGGACTCGCGAAGACATCAATGCCGCACTCAAATCGGTGGTGGCCCAGCACAAGCTGAAGCTGCCGAAGATTGCCATGCCTTTGCGCGTCATGGTCACGGGCGAACCGCAAACGCCTTCGATCGATGCCGTGCTCGCACTGATCGGCCGCGACGAAGTCGTGCACCGCATGGACACCCAACTCGCCCTGTTCCCTTAGCGGGCGTCGCAGCGGATCGGCGATCGTGCGCAAGGGCCGCACGATCGCGAACATCGGGTTCCAGAATTGCGGCGGCGACACCGATATCGATAGGGATATCGACATCGGAGTCACGGAGTCCACGTTGAGCCTCGATCACCCCTGCCCCGCAGCCGCCGCCGACACGCCCGACGATTCGTTCTGCCGCCTTCTCTATCGCTATCTGTGGCCCTTTCCTTACTTTCGCGACGTCACGCGCGGCCAGAAAATGGAGCGGCAGCAGAACTATCGCTACAACCGGTCCCTGCGCGTGTATCTCCCCGGATTCGCGCTCAAGTGGGGCCTGCTCACGGCACTGTGCTTCGGACTGGGCATGCTACTGGGCGGGATGACGGCCCCGATCGTGCTGACGGCCTGCCTGTTCGTCACCGGCACCTGGACCCTCGTCGTCTGCATGCTGATCATCACCGCCTGGTGCTGGCTCACGCGCTTCCCCGATCTGTATTGATCGCAATATCGGGGGTCCCGCGTTGGCGACTCGCTCTGCAAGAAGCGCCGAAATCGCCCTCTCCTTGGGAGCAAACCCGCGCGAGCGGACGACTTGGCTGAAGATTCCTCGGCGTCCGGCACCGATCGGTTCGACCCGGCTGCCTTGCGCGCGCCGCTGGAGACGAGCGCCGCGAATCCGCGACTCAGAAACCCAACCGCGCGATGCCTTCGCTCAATCCTTGAAAGGGACGTGCGTCGAAGGCGGCCCGCTCGTACAGGCCGAGCGCACGCGATGGCGCCATACGGATCGGATCGTCGCTGCTTGCCTGCAGTCTCGGTCGAGGGTAGCCGGGGGCGGACTCGGCTTCGTCCGGATCGGCGCGCTCCAGATAGGCGTCGAGCCGGGCATGCATCCGGCGCCAGTATTGAGCCATGGCAAGATCACCCGCCCGCACGGCCGGAGGCTCGAGGTGAGCATCCTCGGCAGATTCGGCGGGCGCGTCGATGGCCGCCGCTGCCTCCGCCTCGATGCTGGACGCGGTATCGCCGGGCGCATCCTCCGCGACACCCGTCGCCCGCCCCGGACTGACAAAGCCGCCTGCCGCAAGCGTCTCCAGCGTCCCAACCGCCGCGCCGAGCGGCAAGGGCGCTAAAGAGACATCGGCGGCGGCCGGCTGAACCGTCGATAGCTCGGACATCGACGCCTCGCCTCCCCCATCGCCTCGCGTCGATCGCCGCGTCGCCTCGGCGGCGATCGGCGCCGTCGTGATCCAGGCTTCGTGCATGCTCGTCGGCCGCGGCACCACCGCGCCATCCGTGACCGTTCCGGCCACACTCGCCGGCGCAGGCGCCCCATCGGCGGACGCCGACAACGCGTCCTCGCCCGCAGCGACATCGCGCCCGGCGGAGAGACCGGAGCTCGTTGGCGGCTCGCTCGGCGAGCGGGTTGCAGGATCACCCGGCAGCCCAGGATGCGGGTTCGCCGGCGGCGTCTCGATCGGCGCTGGCCGATCCCCCATCGAGGCGCCAGGATCGGCTGGTGCGTCGGGCGTCGCGGGCGAGCCTGGAACGACCGGCGACCCCTCCCCCTGCGCCGGTGTCTGCAGGCGATCGAGTGCGGTACCGGTCAGCGCGGCCAGCCTCGCCGCATCCCAAGAGGTCTCGTCGGCGAACATCACGCGCTCGACGCGCATCGCATCGGTGACGAACCAGTCGGTCACCACGATGGCCGCGGCCACCACGCCGACATCGAAGACCAGAGCCTCGCCGACGCGGCGCACCGCCACGTCGGCAGCAGAGATGCCGTCGAGAAACACGATGGCATCGTCTTCTCCCGGCCGTCCGCGCTCCTCGATCACGTCTTGCCCGTCGCCTGGCCCATAGAGATAGCGATCACGCCCTGGCCCGCCGGTGAGACGATCGTTGCCCGCGCCGCCCCGCAGGCGATCGTCGACCGACGTGCCGAGCAACACCTCCGACAATCCGGTACCGGGCACATCGACGCCTGCCGACAACACGCTTGCTGCGTCCAGCACCGAGCCGTCGGCGAATTCGAAGCGCTCGATCATCGCCTGCTCGGCCTGCATCGCCGCGAATCGATCCAGCACGACCCGCACGCCCGAGACATCCAGATGCATCCGCTGCTGATCGTAAGCGAGCGTCATGCTCTGCGCATGGACGCCGTCGCCGAAGACGATGGTGTCGTTGCCTTCGCCGGGCGCCTCCACCACGCTCAGAGAGTTGCCCGAGACACCGACGTAGCGATCGTCGCCGGGCCCGCCCGCCATCACGCCGCCCGTCGCCATCGCCCCGGCGGGGATGTCGTCGTCGCCCGCCGAACCGATCACGTAGCGCCAGCCGCCCGCCAGGGCGAACAAGTCGGCGAAACTGAAAACGTCCGTGCTGTCTTCACCGAAGACGATGCGCTCCAGCGGCACGTCGGGCAGCGCGTCGCCGTTGGCATGCTGCCAGGCCCCCGAAAGCGGCCACAGCACCTCCACCGCATCGCCGTACTCCCCGATCTCGAGCACGTAGGCTGCTTGTTGCGCCAGTCGAACGGACGGCCCGAAAACGCCGGCATCGTCCTCGATCAATCCGAGATACGGTCGGCCGGGCCTGCTCAGATCGAGTCCGACCCGAATGTCCCCCGGCCCGACGCCTTCGCGAAAGACGAGCGTGTCGATGCCGCCGCCGAGGGCACCCAGACTCGCGTGGTAAATCTCGTCACGCGGGCCGGGCACCGCGCCGAGCGCCGCGAACGTCACGCCGTCGACATCGAACGCGCGCTGCCCGGATGCCGTGAAATAGCTGCGAAACACGCCATGCTCGTCGGTACCCTGGAACTCGACGATGACATCGCGGCCGTCGCCCGCATGGTAGTAATAGGTGTCGTCGTGCGCGCCGCCCGCGAGCGTATCGTTCCCCGGGCCGCCGACGAGGACGTCCTGGCCGGCACCGCCGCTGAGCGCATCGTCGCCCAGATGACCGTAGATGGCATCGGCATGCACACCGCCGACGATCACATCATCGCCGTCCGCGCCCTCCTGGCGCAACCCGCCGGCGCGCGCCAGCAACGTCTCGAAATCGAGGGTGTCGCCACCTTCGAACTCGAAGCGCTCGATGCGCTGCTCGCGCGCCGCGGAGAAGACGAGCTGCCCGCCGTCGCCGGCGAGCGTCATCTCGATTAGCAATTCACCCGAGGCATCGCGACGCCCGACGATGTCGAATTCTCCCGCCGCGATGCCCGCACCGAAAGCGATCACGTCGAAGCCGCCGCGCTCGTCGATGCGATCCTGGCCGTCGCCCCGGTTGTAGACATATCGATCGTCGCCGTGCAGTCCCGCCAGCAGATCGTTGCCCGCACCGCCGATCAGGATGTCGTCGAATTCATCACCGATAATGACATCGGCGGCGTCCGTGCCGTGCAGCGTGCGATCCGTATCCACGCGGGCGACGATCGCCTCGACGTCGAGTGCGGTCGACTCGAACCGGACCGCGTCGATGCCCCGATCGGCCTCGTGCTCGAACGCGAGCCAGTCGCGCACGAAGATGCGTGCACTACCTGCGCGCTCCACCAACACCAGATGGTCGCCGGAACGACGAAACCGGATGTCGGTCGGCACGACGCCCTCGCCGAACACGACGACATCGTCGCCCTCAGCCGGCGCTTCGACGATCGTGTCGACGCCCTCGAAGCGCGCGAACTCGTAGACATCGTCGTCGGCGCCGCCCGCCATGCGATCGTCGCCGGCGCCGCCGACCAGAAGATCCGCACCGAGGCCGCCGATAAGCGTGTCGTTGCCGCCCAACCCCCACAAGACGTCGTCGCCATCACCGCCGTCCAGGCGATCGTCCAGTTCGCTGCCCACCAGCAGATCGTCGCCGCCGAAGCCGAACATATCGGCGGCCGCGCCCGGGGCCGCGGCCAAGGCCTCCGAGGCACCCGTGCCGGTGACGACCTCCCCCAGCAGCTCGCTGAGCGCTAGCAGCTCCGCACCGGAGAGCAGATCGCTCGATCCGATGCGCAGCCGCAGGGAGGAAAGCGCGATCCCGCCGTCGAGTACGATGGCATCGCTCCCGCCGTAGGTGATCCGCAGGGGATCGGTGCCTTCGCCGCTGTCGCGCACGCGGCTTGCGCGCAGCGCGGACAATTCGATGCCTTCCAGGAAAACCAGTGTGTTGATCCCGGCGACATCCTCGATGCGATCCACGCCGTCGCCGGGACGAAACTCGTAGGTGTCGTTGCCTGCCCCGCCGTTGAGCACGTCCGGACCCAACCCGCCGTTGAGCGTATCGTCGCCCGCTTCGCCGTACAGCGTATCGGCCCCCGCGCCGCCTTGCAGGCGATCGTCGCCGCCCTGACCGTAAAGCTTGTCGTTGCCATCGCCGCCGTCGAGCAGGTCGGCCTCCCCGCCATGCGGATCCTCGGGATCATCCCCATGGAGAATGTCATCGCCGTCGCCGCCGAACAGCTCGTCGGCACCACCCAAGCCGAACAGCAAGTCGTCGCCCGCGCCGCCATCGAGGACATCGTTGCCATGCCACTGCGGCGCGAGATCGAAGGCATCGCCGATCAGCCAATCGTCGCCGCTGCCGCCGTAGAGCCTGTCGGCGGCGCCTGCGCCGACGATGCGATCGTTGCCTTCTTCCCCGAAGATGAGGTCGGCGCCGTGGAACGCGCCGTCGACCTCGCTGTCGCCGATGATGATGTCGTTGCCGGCACCGCCGAAGGCGATGTCGGCATGGCCGTGGCCGTGAATCTCGTCGTCGCCCGGACCGCCGTTCAGGATGTCGCTGCCATGGAGATGGCCGGGCAGGCCTTCGATATCGCCGTAGAGCTTGTCGGCGCCTTCGCCGCCGCTCAGCGTATCGTTGCCGCCTTCCCCGGTCAGGATGTCATCGCCCTCGCCACCGTCGAGCAGATCGTCGCCATAGCTCGATACGTAGCGCAGGTACTCGACGAACCGCCCGGGGAAGATCTCGATCGGCACTGCCGCATAGCCGTACTGTTCGCCGGTGATTCGGTCGTTGCCCGCGCCGCCCACCAGCACGTCGTGGCCCTCGCCGCCGATGATGATATCGTCGCCATCGTCGCCGAAAATCCGGTCGTCGCCGCCGAAGCCGTGCATGAGATCGTTACCGCTGCCGCCATAGAGCGTGTCGCCGGCTTGCCGCACCTGCTCCGGATAGACATTCGGGAAGATCGTCGTGCTGTCGTGACTGGGCGCGATGTCGAATAGATAATGCCCGGCCACGACCTCGCGGGCGATCCATCGGCTGGTATCGTCGTCGACGGCGATGAAGTCCTCGTCCCCCAGCAAGGCGTCGTTGCCCGGACCGCCGGCGAGAACGTCGCGGCCGCCCCCGCCGTAGATCACGTCGTCTGCCGCGCTGCCCAGCACCAGGTCGTCGCCCGGGCCTGCTGCGATCCACAAGCCCCAGCCGGGAGAAGCGGGGCCGTCCGCATTCGCGAGGAAACTGTCGAGGGACATCTGCACCGTGGCATAGAGGCGATCGTGACCGTACCCGCCGATCATCCGCTTGGGCCACAGCGGGCTCGGCCCGATCAGCACTTCATCGGCCAGATAGGCGTCGATGACGGTCGGTGTCGGCGGGGGCCCGGGCGCCTGGATCTCGAACCCGAAATCGCCGTTGCGCACATCCGCGCCCAGGTCGAATTCGCCCCCGTCGAAGGCGAGAATCCAACGGGCGCCTTGAGTCAGAACGAACCTGCGATCCGGCGAGCGCCAGACACCGCTCGCGTTCTCGACACGCTCGAACACGCGCGGCACGAGATCCCAGCTCTCGGTCTTGATGACGATGCGGCCCCGCATGACCCCATCGGGCTCGCGCGCATCGACGATGACGTCGGCCCCGTCGCCCTGGCGCCAGATGTAGGTATCGTAGCCCAGCCCGCCGACGAGCTTGTCGCTACCGGGGCCGCCGAACAGCGTGTCGTCGCCGCGACCGCCTTCGAGATAGTCGTCGCCTGCCAGGCCCTCGAGGACATCATTGCCGCCCTCGCCGTAGAGACGGTCGTCGCCCGCGGCGCCGAGCAGGGTGTCCGCGCCTCCCCGCGCAGTGGCCGGGTTGGCCGCCGCATCGCCATCCGCGCCGAACAACACTTTGCGCGCGCGGCCCAACTGCGCGAGGTTCTCCAGCGCCTGCCGTAGCTGCTTGCGCTGCCAGGGCGCGAGGGCTGCATCGGGATCGACCAGGGTCGCGCCGGGATTGCCGGTAAAGAGCAGGACCTGCTCGCCCAAGGCCGTCGCGTAGAGCGTCGCGTCGCCGCCGATGCCAGCGGCGTGGTCGGCCATGCCCAATCGCAGCTTGTGTTCGAGGAAAGCCGCGCGATCGTCGATCCAAGCCTGGGTGATCGTGCCCTGCCCCGTTCCCGGATCGGAGAGCGTCAGCGCCTCGTCGCGGCCGTACGCCAAGTGAAGACCAGGCGCCCCCAACGCGACGAAGGGATCGAGTTCCTTCAAGGCATAGCGATACGCCGCGCCCTGATCGGTGGCCGCCTTGGCCGCCTGGGCCATGGCGTCGGCAGCGACGTCCGCCAGCGGCACGATATTCAGGCTGCCGACGAGATCGGCTTCGATCAACCGGTCTTCGATCGCCTTGATGCGCTGGTGCAGCTCGTCGCGATAGACCAGGCGACCGTAAGAATCCACACCGTCCGCTGACGGCGCGTCCTTGGACCAATCGATCGCACCGACCACCTGCCGGGAGAACAGGAGGCGCCCGAGCGCATCGACCACGGATTCGAGCGTGTCGTGCTCGGCCAGCGCCCCCAAGGGAAGCAGGCTGAAGTGCTCCTTGCGCAGATTCGACGCGCTGCGCAGGATGGTCTCGGCCTGGGCTTGCGTGAGTTCCGGGCTGGCGGTCTGCAGCATGCGAATGACGGCGAGCGAGTCGACGATCAGCGTGATGGAGTGCGTCGTGCCAAAATCGCCCCAGCCTCGGTCGCCGAAGGGCCACCCGACCCACGTCGGCTGGTTCTCGATGTAGACGGAGATCAAGTCCGCATCGCGCGCCGCGCGCATGCCGGAGTCGGCGACGATGTTCCAGTCGGTAGCATTGAGCAGGCTGGTGAACCTCGTCGCCGAATCGCGCCCGCCACGGGGGACCCCCGCGATCTGGTAGATATCGACATGAGCCGGAATGAGACCGCTCTGTTGCAGCGAGGGAAAATCGCGGCCTGCCATCCGGTCCAGAGTCAGACCGTGCGTGCCCACCAGGCTTTCGGACAAGAACAGGCTGACGAGAAACGAAAGCGCGGAATTCGACTGGATCGCGACATCGTCGGCGCCTTTGGCGAGCGCCTTCTGGGCTTGCTTGTCAGCCTCCCGGCTCAGAAACGACACGATATCCGAGGGGTGCAGTTGCTGGCCCAGACCATCGACGAACCCCGCGATGCCGGTGAGCGCACTGGGCAGGAACGGTCGAAAGATCCCCAGCAAGGGCATGGATCGAACGACAAAGCTCGCCAGCATACCCAGATCGAGTTCCGCCCTCGCCACCCACGCCTGGGCGCGAGCCAGGGTCGCCTCCCGGTTATCGGGATGCATGTAGTAGTCGTAATCCCTCAGCAACTGGGCGTAGGTGACGCCGGGCGCCGTATCGGCAATACGCCCGACGCCGGAGGCATTGAAGAGATGAACCGATGCCACCCGCTCGCCATGAAGCACCGAGAACATCGTCGCCAGATGCCCGCCGAGCGAATAGCCCGACAGATTCACGCGCGTGCTCCCTCCCATGGCGTTCTTGAACTCCCGCAACGCATCGACGCGCAGGTTGGCAAGCGAGCCGCTGCCGGGAGCGTCGGGCGTCGCGCCCGTCATCCGCGTGCCATCGAGCAGAGACGCCCAGTACTTCTCCATGCTGGAGAGCTGGGTGAACGCCATGCCATTGAAGGCGATGTCGCCCGCTGCACCCTTGACCGAATCGCGCTGAGCGTCGCCGCCGAACTCGATATCGCGAAACTCGGTGCTGCGGAAGGCGAGGGTATATTTGCCGTCGAGGCGGCTTTTCAGGAGGGTCGCGGAGAAGCCGCTGGCTTGGTTGGGGAGGTGATCGATGATTTCCCAGGTGGCGAAGAATTCGTCGATCTGGGGCACAGCCATTCGGGTGCCGCCGCTCGCCTCAGCAGGCCGCGGCGCCCTCGGGTTTGGAGGAGAGAAATGGTTGTTTCCGTTCTGCAACCTTTGGAACACAAGATTCGCCGTCGTTAGGCTAATTCCATCCAAATAGGATTCTGCGGCAATCTGAGCAAGTGCCGCTTGGTACATTGAGCGAGAACTAGGGTTGCTCATCGCAACGGCACCCCTAACTCTCGCGGGCTTGGACGAAGAACCTTCTTTAGAAACATCTCGGTTTGTTGATCGTCTTTACCTCTGGGACATATATCCATTGGCCTTGATCGATAGAATCCCGTTTTTCTCCCGAGCACTTCATCAGAAGCAAGGACCACTGCTTGTATCTCACCTGCGTGGATATTGAAGAACCGATGCCTTGGACGGCTAATCTCCCGCCATGTGAACCCGTATAGACTTCGCGGCTTTAGGGAGAACTCCTTCCGTATACTTCGTAGCGATCCGAGATCTGACGAGGTATACCGCGCGAAAGCCTGTCCAGCCGAAGGCTCCTCGAACATTGATTCGTCGTATAGCCTCCTAAGGATCGGCGATGGCAGTACGGCGGCTGAAATCTCGATAAACGTGTACGTCTGGATCATGTGCCAAGGGGTCCTCGCCTCCCGATTCGTATGCCCCCAAGGATCCTCCGGTATATCCCCATCCCGCATGCGATCGAAGTAGTCCTTGCTGCCGTCACGAGGACGCATTTGCAGAATGCCTTCGACATTGTCCATGGTGCGATAGATGAATTCTCCCGCCTGGGTCTTGCACAGGTGATCGAAGTACAGATCGCCAGCGTATCGGTGGATATAGGGCAGGAACACGGCACAGAGCACGACGCCGAGCACCACTTGGCCACGGCGCGACTTGGCGCGCAGCAACGCGAAACCGACGAAAGCCGCTAGCGGCCACACGAGCAGCGTCTCGTACAGCGAGAGAATGTCCCACCAGGTTCTCATGCTTGTCGCAAGCCTCCCCGCCACGTGCATCTGCCCGGACTTTGCATCGGCGCAGACCGGAATCACGGCCTCTTCTTCGGGCAGCGCTCGCTGCCTGCCCGTAGCTCGAAGAAATACGCCGCTGGCGGCGAGGAGTCAATCTGTCGAATGGCCTAGAGACATGCCACCTGGGTGCATGCCCTGAACAGTAGAAGGGGGCGACTCGCTATCTCCAGATGCGAAAACGCCCCTGCGAAAGGGGCGTTTCGTCGGAGGATCGCGCGTTCGACACGCCGACCCTGCCCTGGCCGATCAGCAAGCGGCGCGGGCGTCGCTCCAGACCAACTGCGGATGGCGGTCGGCGATATGCGTCTGGTGGCCGTGGCGATCCACACAGTATTCGTTGCAGACGATGACTTCCTCGAAGCTCGCCCCGGCGGGAATGTGCGTGTACTCGAACAACATGCTGCGCACGACACGCGAGCCCTTCTCGAGCACGGAGCCTTGCCCGATCCAGGCCGGGCCGACGATCTCGCTGCCTGCTTCGATGCGGCAGCCCGATCCGATGTACACCGGCCCCTGGATTTTCACGTCTTCCCAGTCGATGCGGGTGTTCAAGCCGACCCAGACCTCCTCGCGCACCTGCCGACCGGGCACCTGCATGCCGACGACCGAACCTTTCATGACCTGCTGCAAGACCGCCCAGTAGTCGGAGATCTTGCCGATGTCGATCCAGTTGAAGGCGCGCTTCTGCGCATAGAACGGCAACCCGCGAGTGACGAGCATCGGGAACAAGTCGCCGCCGATATCGAAATTCGTGCCGGGCGGAATCAGATCGAGCACCTGGGGCTCGAAGATGTAGATGCCGGTACTCGCGAAGTTGGAGCGGGCCTGGGCGCGCTGCGGCTTCTCCTGGAACTGCACGATACGCCCGCTGGCATCCGTCTCTACCACGCCGTAATTCGAGGTTTCTTCCCAAGGCACTTCTTTGGTGATCACGCTCGCCAGCGCGCCTTTGCGGCGGTGCTCGTGCAAGGCGAGGTTCAGATCGAGATCGATCAGCGCGTCGCCGCACAGCACCAGCGTGGTCTCGTCGAAGAAGCCGCCGAAGTCTTGGATCTTGCGCATGCCGCCCGCCGAGCCGAGCGGGTGTGGCACCACCTTGCCGTTGACCATGCGACCTTCGAACGAGTAGCCGATTTCGACGCCGTAGCGATGGCCGTCGCCGAAGTAGTCTTCGATTTTCTCGTGCAGGTAGCTGGTGTTGATCATGATCTCGCGCACGCCGTAGCGGGCGAGGTGCTCGATCAGGTAGGAGAGCACGGGTTTGCCGAGGATGGGAATCATCGGCTTGGGCAATTCGTAGGTGAGCGGTTGAACGCGGGTGCCTTTACCCGCCGCGAGGATCATGGCTTTCATTGGTCGTTGCCCTCGTTGAACGATGCCCCGGCGATGAATGCCGGTGGGTAGCGATGGATCGAGCTTACTCCCATTCCGTTTTCATTTCCGTGACAATGTTTACTTGATGCTTCATGCGGAACGCTTCGCGCCGGACGCCATGCGCTGCTCCCACGCCCATGCGTGGCGCACGATGGTGGCAAGGTCGTCGAAGCGTGGAACCCAGCGGAGCTCGCTACGCGCCAAGCTCGCATCGGCCACCAGCCTCGCCGGATCACCGGCGCGCCGCGCAGCGACATTTCGAGCAATCACCGTGCCTGAAACCGCTTCGGCCGTATCTATGACTTCCTTCACGGAAAATCCGTTCCCGTTGCCCAGGTTGTATGCGCTGCTCGGGGCGCCGGCGATGAGCCGATCGAGCGCCAGGAGGTGAGCGTCACACAGATCGATGATGTGGATGTAGTCGCGGATGCAGGTGCCGTCCGGGGTATCGTAATCCTGCCCGAAGACGTCGATGTGGGACCGACGCCCGGAAGCGGCCTGCAGCACCAAGGGGATGAGGTGGGTTTCCGGTTCATGGCGCTCGCCGATGCGCCCCTGCGGATCGGCACCCGCAGCGTTGAAGTATCGCAGGCAGCTCGACCGCAGACCGTAGGCGCGATCGTAGTCGGCCAGCACCTGCTCGATCGCGAATTTGGAGAAACCGTAAGGGTTGATCGGCCGCCGTGGATGCCGCTCGTCGATAGGCACGTAGTCGGGCTCGCCGAAGATCGCCGCCGTCGAGGAGAAGATGAAGTTGTTCGCCCCGTGCCGACGCATCGCGTCCAGCAGATTGAGCGTGTTGGCGATGTTGTTGCGATAGTACTTCGCGGGCTCGCGCACCGACTCGCCCACCTGGATGAACGAAGCGAAGTGCATCACGCCGTCGAATCGGTGCGCACCGAAAACGGCGTCCAAGGCGCCCTCGTCGGCCAGATCCGCCTCCACCAGCAAGCGCTCGGGTACCGCATCGCGATAGCCGCTGGACAGGTTATCGAAGACAACGGGCTCGTGCCCTCTTTCGAGCAGCATCTGCACCATATGGGAGCCGATGTAGCCCGCACCGCCAACGACCAATACTTTCACTTCGGCCAACCTCAAAGGAAGAAACAGACATCATGTTAGCCGACGCTCGTGCGCAGCAGTGAGGGGATAGGCCGCCCCCGCCCCGTCAGCGGTGGCGGCCTCTCCGGGCCTTTCGGCTTACCTCAGCGGTAGATAACGGACGGTATGGCGGATCCTGGACAACACCGCATCGAGGTCGCGCACGACCTCGTCGTCGCTGAACCGCAATACCGTCACACCGCCCAGCCGAAGACGCACGTCCCGCTCCCGAACGTGATGAACGCAAAAGCTCTCGTCGTGGGCAATCGTGTCGACCTCGACAGCCAGCGCAAACCGGCTGCAGTAGAAGTCGACCACGTAGCGATCGACGGGGCGCTGGCGCTCGAACTTGAGCCCTTGCAGCTTGCGTCCCTTGAGTTCGTTCCACAGCAGCGTCTCGGCGCGCGTCATGCGCTTTTGCAAGCAGCGGGCGAAAACAGCCAGCCGCCACGGATAGTAGACGAGGGGTCGCAGCATCGCTGCCTCCTGGGCCTGGGCGCCGCAATTCGACGCGAGGCCATTCTGGCAAGGCCGCGCTGGCAAGGCATTACGACCGGCGACGTAGGCGAGGAGCTAGGGCTTTGGGAAGCGGCCCACGCAAGCGCGCCGGGCCAGGCCTAGCGGCGTCGAGCCTTGCTCCCGTCCAGCAGAGTTCTTCGGCCTCAGAACCGATCCACCCGGTAAGGCTGCATGTCGATGGCTGCAGGCCGCTGGGCGACGAGATCGGCGATCAGACGGCCGGTAGGCGCCCCGGAGACCACGCCGAGATGCCCGTGGCCGAACGCGTAGAACACATTGCGATAGCGCGTGGAGCCGCTCACCACCGGCAGGTAATCGGGCGTCGAGGGACGCTGCCCCATCCACTCGCTCATCACCTCGGTCTTCAGATCCGGGAACATGCGCTTGGCATGCTCCAGCAGAACTTTCGGCCGACGCGGGTTGCTGGGACGATCCAGCCCTGCGAACTCGGTCGTGCCCGCGACGCGCAACCCGGCTTCCATCGGCGTCGCAAAGAATTTGCCGTTCGCCGAGTTGATCGGGCGCGCCAGCGAGATCCCCGGCGCCTCGAACTGCACGTGGTAGCCCCTTTCCGCCTCGAGCAGCACCCGCTCGCCCAAACGCGACGCGAATCGCTTCGAATGCACACCCGCGGCGACTACCAGGGTCTCCACGGGCATCGCTCCGGCGTCCGTCAACAAGGCCGTCGGGCCGTGGGGGCCGACTTCGATTTCGCGCACCTCGCGCCGCTCGATGCGCCCGCCGTCGCGCTCGAACTGTGCGGCGATCGATTGAGTCAGCCGCAGCGGGCTGGTGACATAGCCTTGATCGAGCAGGTACACGCCGCGCTGATAGATGGGTGCGAGCGCCGGTTCGAGCTTGCGCAACCCCGCGCCGTCCAGCACATCGAACTCGACCCCGCGATCACGACGCAGCCGCCAGGCAAGGGAATCCGCCCGGAACTCGGCATCGGTTTCGTACACGACCAGATAGCCCGGCCGTTGAACGATCTCGGGGATGTTCGCGGCCTTCACCAAGGGCGCATAGGCGTCGAAGGTCTGCGAGAGCAAGCGGCGCAAAGCGTCCGCGTTGGCCTGGACGTTCTTCATGCGCGATGCCTTCCGGAAGTGCAGGAACCAGGGCAGCATCGAGGGCAGGTGACCGAAACGCACGGCGACGGGCCCGAGCGGATCGAGCAGCCAGCCGGGCAGTTTGGAGATCACCCCGGGCACCGCCATGGGCACGCACGACCCCGGGCTCAGGATGCCCGCGTTGCCGAAGGAGGTTCCCCGACCGGGCTCGCCGCGGTCGACCACCGTCACCCGGTGGCCTTCACGCTGCAGGTACGCCGCGCAGCAAATGCCGACGATGCCAGCGCCGAGTACGGTGATGTCGCGAGCCATGATCGTTTCGTCCTCTGATAATGGGGACGCGCCCCAGTTCCGTGCGGAAAATGGGGCGCGTCGCTGTTCCTGCGGATGTTCCTTGCTCGGAAAGGGGCGCGTTTCCGCCGTCTACGACGCCCCCACGCCTGCCTCAGGCCTTGGCCAAGATCTCGCAGATCCGCTCGGCCGCCTTGCCGTCCCAGAACTTGGGCCGCCTGCCCTGCTTCGACTTGCCGGCGAGAATATCAGCGACGACAGCGCGCAGGCGCACGAAATCGCGCCCGACGAGGATGTTCGTGCCTTCATCGGCGGTCACGGGCCGCTCGGTATTCTCGCGCACCGTCAGGCACGGCACACCCATGCCCGTCGTCTCTTCCTGCAGACCGCCGCTGTCGGTGATCACCACCGCCGCGTCTTTCCAGATGTTGAGGAAGTCCATGTAGCCCAGCGGCGGCAGCAGGTTGACCGTCTCGGGCACGACGATCCCCAGACTGTCGATGCGTTGCCGGGTGCGCGGATGCACGGGAAAGATGAGCGGCAGTCGGGTCGAGATCTCGCTCAAGGTGCTCATCAGTTCGCGCAGCGCCTGCGGATCGTCGACGTTGGAGGGACGGTGCAGCGTCACCACGCCATACTTGGCGTACCGCGACTTCAGCGGCGCGAACGGCAGATCCTTGGCGCCGCCGGCCGCCAGGCGCTCGGCCTGGTAGAGCAGATTGTCGATCATGACATGGCCGACGTAATGGATCGTCTCGGGCGCATGGCCTTCGCGGAGCAGGTTGGTCTCGCCCGAGGGCTCGGTTACGAAGAATAGATCCGAGATGGAGTCGGTCACCATCCGGTTGATCTCCTCGGGCATCGAGCGATCCCCGCTGCGCAGCCCCGCCTCGACATGCGCCACCTGCATCTGCAGCTTCTTCGCAACCAGCGAACAAGCCACCGTCGAGTTGACGTCGCCCACGACCACGACCCAGTCCGGCCGCAGCCCGATCGCGACCTCCTCGAAAGCGGTCATGATCCGGGCCGTCTGCTGCGCGTGCGAGCCGCCGCCGCAGTTGAGAAATTTATCGGGTTTGCGTATGCCCAGGTCGGAGAAAAAAACGTCGCTCATCTCCGGGTCGTAGTGCTGGCCGGTGTGGATCAGCAGCCCCTCGATGCTCCCTGCGTAGGGCTCCAGGGCCCGCATGATGGGGGCGATCTTCATGAAATTCGGCCGCGCTCCGGCAACCAGGGCTATTCGCTTCATATCGTTCCTCTGTCTGTTCGACGCAGCCTCGCGGGGCAAACCGGCTCGGTCGGGATCCCATGCCTCTCGGACAGCGCCTGGCTCCGGCTTGCAACCTCGACCACTCACCCCCGGCTGCGTTTCGGGCGCTGCTCGCGCAAAAGTTGAACCCACGCCGCAACGCCGCAGGTTAGCTCAACTGACCATGAACGGCACGCGAATCGCGCACTTGAAGCGACGCGCGCGTATCGATACGCGAAGCACTGTCGGGGAAGGGCATCTCGGCCACAGGATGCGCCACCGGAGCCGGGTGCGCTCTCGTCGGATCCCGGCCAGCCCACACGCTGCGACGCTGGACGGATCGAGGCGCCGCCAGATGCGCGACAGCCACGCTCAAGCGCGCACCGCCAGCCGCCGTTACGACCAGACAGCGCGCCATGCAGCGCGGGGCGGGAGGCTTCATATGGATGTCGTACTGCGGCTGTTCGTCCTGGGGTTGGGGGCTGCATTCGCGTATCAGGTTTGGCTCATGCTCAGCAGCGACTCGGAAGAGGAGCGCGGGTGGATTGCCGCCCTGTTCCATGAGACGCTCGATCGCGAGGCGTCGCCCATCCAGTTCTGGGCGCTGGTCGCCTGCGAGAGCGGACTCGCTGCCGCATTCCTCGTCTGCGGCTTTCTTCCGACACCGCAGATGCACTCCCTGCTCGCCTCCATGCTCGGGTGAACGCGATCCGTGCGCCGCGCAGGCGCTGACGCGATCGGGCCTTGCAGTCACGTACGCCGCTGCGACCCGAACTCAATCCTCCGAAGCTTGAGCCAACGCTTCGTTGATCAGCTTCGCCGAGACACGAAAATCCTGCGCGAACAAGCGTTCGAAAAGGGTTTTCGCCGCTGGCACGAGCCCACGCTTCTTCTCCTGCACGATCAGGCCGAGCGTCCCCGCATGGGCGATTCCCAGCTCTCTCGCAACCGCGCGCCCAGCGCGCTCTCTGCAATCGCCCTGTCAATCGGGCCCGCATGCGCCCCGATTCAGAGCTCACGCTTAGGAGGCGTTCCCCGCCCTGTCCGCAACACTCGGTAGCAGCCGAAGAGGATGAGCGCATCGAGTGCTCCGGCGAATAGACCGAACACCAAACGCCCCTCGCTCTCCGAGACCTTGACCTGCTGGCTCGATGCGACGTTGCCGCCGGCCATCGTGCTCCCGCGCCGGAAATCGCGCTCGCCGGGGCCGAACGCGATCCAGTTGAAGAGCCCGACGAACGCGCAGAAAGCCATCACCCCAAAGAAGGCAGCGAGCTTGGGAATCAGGCGCGAGCACAGCAGACCGAGCCCCGCACCCGTGAATATCAGGCCTGCAAGCCACAACATGACCGGCTGCGCGCGCGCCGCCCCAGGCCCGGATGGCACGAACCCCAGCTGCAGACCGAGTATCGCCAGGCCCGCCGCGGTGAAAGCCGTGCCGAACAACAGGGCGATCGCCAGCGGGATCTGGCGGCCTGCCGCCACGGGTGCAGCGTACCGTGAACCTGGGTTTTCGCTATTCAATGAACGCACCCATGTCGTTCTTCTGATCCTGCGACACAACCAGCATCCGCAACCGGCAAGGTTCCAGTAGGCGTCCGGTTGTTGGCAATGCATCCGTGCCACGCGGGACGGATTCCTTGGTCTGCCGAACAGCCGAGGGCGGCAGTTCGGCGATCTTTGCGGCCACCGCCACCGCGTGCTCCTGGTGTCGCTACCAAACTGCAACGACCCCGACAAGGCGGGGCCGTGCGCGAAACGCAATGGGTCGAACTACGCTGCCTTCCGTTTCCTGCAACGAGCAGCGAAACCAACCAAACCCAGTCCCGTCAGGAGCATCGCCCAGCTGCCCGGCTCAGGGATCGGAGCCACGCCCGCCGTCACGAAGCCGCCACCCTCGACGGCCCCGAACGCGTCGATGTCGAGCGAGTTGAAACGTCCAAGGATTTGCACACTGCCGACATTGCTGGCGCCCGCCGGCTTGCAGCAGTTGTCGAAGACGCGGAACGCGCCCATCGACAGCGAAACGCCCGCGCCATACAGATAGACCCAGTCGGCTTCGGCCTCGTAGTTCGCAGGCAGGAAGCCGGCGTCGTTAGGCACTTGATGGATCACGTTGCGGAGCGCACCAACGAGTGTCCTGTTGAATGCGGGGCCGTCATTGGAGATAGTCTGGATCCTGAAGCCGAGCTCGACCGGCGTGTTGTACAGCGCGGTTTCGCCGGCGCCGTACCAGAAACCGTTCTGGTAGCTCAAGGTGCCCAGGACGAACGATTGGCCAAGCGCCACGTTGGAGAAGCTGGCGGGCGTGAAGCTGATCACGTTGGCACCGGCGCTCGTGGGGTCGACCCAATCGTAGTAGAAACTTGCCGACGCACCGGAGAGCTGGCGCGTACCCATCACGTAGCCACTCGCCAAGGGCCCTGTGCTCCCGTTGGAGACCCAACCATTGGCGACCGGAAGGGCGCCATTCACCAGACCCTTGGAGCCCCACTTCGAAGGGTCGGCCGCATCGGCCTCGCTCGAGCGCGCCATCGGCCCGGAGAAGCCCGTGAATTCGAAAGAGACAGTGCCCGAGGCCGCAACCGCGATGCCGGGAACTGCAGCCAATCCCAAGTGAATCGATACGAGGTGTATCCAAAGCTGGCGCATCGCGTCTCCCTTTTAAGGTCTTGCCTATGACAGAGTCGGCCGCAGACTATAACGATGCTCTGCAGACCGCACCAGGTCAAATGTCCCCCTTTTGCCCCCTTCTATCCCGAAGTCATGGGTGTGCACGTGCCTGCAGCGCCAGCCCTTCCGTCCGCTTCTGCTGTGCTTGCGACTGCACACGCACCATCCGCAATCCGGGCTCGACCTGATCCAGACTCTCGAAGAACACGTCCCATGCACGATTGAGCTCGCCGCGGCTGGTCAACGGTCCCGCCCCCACGCTTGATCAGCACTTCATCGCGCTCGAAGCGATACGCTTTCGGTCACCGCACCGCCCGGCTGCGCACGTCGTCGAAAAGCTTCGCCGCATCCATGAAGGACCTCGCTCGATTGATTTCTCACCAAGCGACAAGCCCGGAGCGGGAGCACTCCACCGTTCGCGCCCTTCGCCCCGAGCCCCGGACGCACTATCATCCCCCCATGTCCGAGACGACTCCGACGTTGCCCGAACCTTCCAGGCTCATGCGCCACCGCGCCCTGGCCTGGCTGGGTGTGCGATGGCGCATCGTGCACACCTCGGCGGTCTTGCTCGTCCTGGCGCTCTCCCCGTCGAGCTACACGCGCTCCCATCGGGATGCCATCGCCCGCAATCTGGTCGCCGCCTGCGCGCGCAACCTGCTCTGGTCTAGCCTGCTCTCGGCCTTGATCAGCATCGTCATCATCCGCATCGTGCTGGTGACTTCCATCAGCTACGGTTTGTCGCAATACGCGCTGGAGATGTTGATTCGCGTGCTGGTGCTGGAACTGATCCCGCTCACCGCGGTGCTCTTCGTCGCCGTACGCATCGCCGTGCCGTCGCTGGTGCGCACCGCGAGCTCTCGCCCCGAGCGCGCCGATGCCCACCCCCTCGATCCGGAACGCCTCGCCCGCGAAGCCCTGCCCATCGCGATCACCACGACCTTCGCCGTCCTGCTGCTGGCGACGGTCAGCTGCGTGCTGGCCGCGGTGCTTGCCTACTTCTCGGTACACGGGATAACCGCCGGCGGCCTCGCCTCGTTCACCCGCACCTTCGGGCGCGTGTTCGACCCGACCGTCTCCTTGCTCTTCGGGCTCAAGACGCTGCTGTTCGCCCTGGCGGCGGGCATGCTGCCCGTGGCCTCCGCCCTGGTCGATCGCATCGGCGCCGCACCGCGCGCAAGCGTGATGGTGCAAGCGCTCGTGCGTCTGCTGTTCGTGATCCTGCTGATCGAGGCAGCTTCGCTCGTCGGCAACTATTATTGATGCGCCACCGCCTTTTTCCGAGTTCCATAGACATCGCATGCAAGACGACTCCTCAGACCCAAGAACCAGCGCCCGCGTGGCGTTCAAAGCCTCGCTGCTGATTGCCTTGTTCGTCGCGTTGATCGGCGTATCGGTGTTCTACCTGCTCTTCGCCCGCGGCCTGTTCGAGGAGACGCAAACGCTGGTGCTTCGAGCCGAGGACAGCGAAGGCGTCACGGTCGGCATGGATCTCACCTTCTCGGGCTTTCCCATCGGGCGCGTGCGAGAAATCCAGCTCGCCGAGGACGGCACCGCTCATCTCATCCTCGACGTGCCGACCAAAGACGCCCGGTGGCTGCGCACCACGAGCGTCTTCACGCTGACCCGCGGCCTGCTCGGCAACACCAATCTGCGCGCCTACACCGGCATTCCCGAGGATCCGCCGCTCCCCGATGGCGCGGAGCGCCCGGTGCTGATCGGCGATGCGACCGGCGATATCCCGCGCATGCTCACCGAGACCCGCGAGCTGATCGCCAATCTGACCAAATTCACGGCCGCCGGCGGCTCTCTCGCCAACAGCCTGGACCACATGGAGAAGTTCGCCGGCAAGCTCGCCGGCTCGAACGGCGCGCTCGCGGCTCTGCTCGGCGACGATGCGGCAGGCAAGAAAATCGGTGCAGCACTGGATAGAACCAACACACTGATCGCACGCGTGGACGCCCTCGTAGCCAAGGCGGATGCCCGGGTATTCGGCACCGAGGGCCTCGCAGCGAAGGCCGATGCGCAAGTCTTCGGCACGGGCGGCCTGCTCCCCGAAGCGCGTGCGGCCATCGTCGAACTCAAGGGCGGCCTCACCGATGCACGCGAGAGCTTGCGCAAGGTCGACGCGATGCTGGTCGATGCCCAAGCCATCACCGCCAACGCACGCGAAGCGACTAGCGATCTGGGCGCCCTGCGTGCGGAAGTCGACGCCAATCTGCGCAAGCTCAATCGCATGATCGATGAAGTGAACCGGCGCTGGCCCTTCGCGCGCGAGGTGGAGTTCAAGCTGCCATGATGCGCACCGAGGCTCGTTCATCCGCCGCTGCGACGAAGAAGGCACTCGCCGGACTGTCGATCATCCTCATGCTGAGTGCATGCGCCAGCACGCCCCCGCCGCCGCCATGGCGCGCCGAGGCCCAATCCTGGCTCCACCAGGGTATCGACAGCTATCTCGACGGCGCCACCGCCGCCTCGGACGCTGCCTTCGAGCGCGGCCGCCGGGAGATCGCCAGCAGTGGCCGCATCGATCTGCTCGCGCGTGCGGAACTCATGCGGTGTGCCGCAGCCGTCGCCAGCGCCGTCTTCGAGCCCTGCGCCGGCTTCGATCCGCTGCGTCAGGATGCCGGGGCTGCCGAGCGAGCGTACGCCGACTATCTCGCGGGCAGCCTACAAGGCGAGGCCGGCAAGCTGCTCCCCGCAGCCCACCGCCCGTTCGTCGCCGATGCGCTCGCGGGCGAGGCGGCGCTCGGCACCCTCAAAGCGATCGAGGATCCGCTGAGCCGACTGGTCGCGCTCGGCGTGCTCTTCAGGAGCGGACGCGCACATGCCAACGCCATCGCACTGGGTGTCGACACCGCCTCGGAGCGCGGATGGCGCCGCCCGCTGCTCGCCTGGCTGGAAATTCAGGCGAGATTGCTCGAACAAGCCGGGCAGCACGAGGAAGCGCAGCGGGTGAAGCGACGGATCGGCATCGTCGGCGCCTCCCGATAAGACCGATCGGAGGCGACCCGGCACTGTTCGATTGACCCATCGCAAGGAAGCCTGCGAAGTAACCGCCTATCATGATCGATGTGACCCGCACGCGCTGACCGATGTCGTCGACCGCGCCTTCGCGCTCCGGGTCTAGGGCAGCATCGTGGCAGGATGGTCCTCGGGAGAATCGATATGAGTGTTCGCGGCTTCGTCAACATGCTTTGTGGTGGCGGGATGGCTCTTGCGGTGATGACGAGTGCGCACGGCGCCGGCGTGGCGAGTTACGACATTTCCAACACGCTACCCAGCGGTGCGGGCGGTTGGACCCACGTTTACGACGGCGCGATCACCTGCGACGACAACACCGGCCTGTGCAACTACAGCGGCGGTTCGGGCACGCTCAACGATGGCGTCATCCCGACTCAAATCACCGACAACCAGCTCTTTTACGGGGCAACCGGGCCGGTGATCACGCTGCGCCTCGATACGCTGTCGCACGTGAACTCGGTGCAGATCTACGGCGGCAATCCCGACGCAAGCAGCGGCCCCTCGTCGTTGTCGGGCGATTTCATTCCGGGCAGCCTGACGGGCTGGTCGGTAACGATCGGCGGCCAGACCCTCGCGCTTTCCAGCGTAGCCTTCGGCCTCGACTGTCAGTCCGGCCGCTGCGACGACCGCGTCGAACTCGCCGGCACCGGCCTCGATCGGCTGCCGACCGACACCGTCGTTCTGAGCGCGTTCCAGGGTGGCTTTCTGACCCAGGTCGAAGCCGGGCCGGGGTTCTACGTATTCAATATCGGCGAGGTCGGCGTCGATTCGGTGGCGGTCGTGCCGGAACCCGCGACCTATGCCCTGATGCTCGCAGGCCTGATTGCAATCATCGCAGCGGTGCGGGTTTCGCCGTCACGTCCTTGCACTTGATCTGCTTGCCCAGGACAGTTGCCGGGCGTGCAGTTCCCGATCAGCGCTGAAGAGACTGCGTCTCGGCATTCGGCCTGCCGAGGCATCGATGCGCCCCGTGCCGCGGGGTGCTACCGCTCGATGCGGCGCTGCCGACGGACGCGTGCACCGATCATCGCCAGGCCCGCCAACGCCAGCATCCAGCCCGCGGGCTCGGGCACCGCGGCCACGCGCAGCGTCAGATCCTGCGGCCCGTAGACGGCATCGAAGACGACCCCGCTGCCGAAGCCGACCCAGACGATCTGATCGAATGCCGTGTCGCCGCTGCGCTGGGCGAAGTCCATGATGACGAAGCTGTCACCGAGGACCGCCGTGTAGCCGAGCGCCACGACTTCGAGCGAGCCGCCGAAGCCGACGCTGCCGCCCACGACCAGGCGGTCGAAGTCGGTCAAACTGGCCAGTTCCACGCTGAGCGTGCCCTCGGGTGCCAGTATCAAGTCGCCGCTGAGGCTCAGCGTGCCGGTCGAAGACCCTGGCGCGATCAGCCCGCGGTTCACGACGCCAGGGACTTGCAGCGTCCCATGACCGGCGAGCGCGCCCTCGTTCACGAACGAGGCCTGGTTCAGCTGCATCACGGCGCCGGCGCCGACGCGCAAGCTGCCGAGGTTGACGAAGCCAGCCGCCCACTGCGTCGTGCCGCTGCCGGTCTTGACGTAAGCCCCCTCGTTGATGAACCACTTGCCGACGGACCCGCCTGAGCCCGAGCCGACCTGCGTGTCGTAGGCGTTGGCGTCGATCCAGGTGCCGCGGTTGACGATGGTGGCCGCACCGTTGAACTGGATGTCGTTGCCGAAGGCGCCGGTGTTGCCCGTCCACGTCGTGGTGCCGTTGGCCTCGACCCGCCGGCCTGCGGCGATCAGGTGGTCGCCGTTGCCCGTGATCAGAAGATCGCCGCCGAAGCGCGTCGTGCCCGGACCCGACTGGGTGCCCCCCTCGATCACGGCCGCGCCCGTCACCACCACGAGACCTTCGCCCTGTAGCACACCGCCCGTCTGCGCATAGCCGCCGACGGTGAAACTGCCGTCGACCGCGAAGTGGCCATGGGTCAATCGCAGCTCGCCGATATGGCTGCTGCTGCCGAGTAGCCGAACGTCGACCGCGGGCGAGTTGTTGGCGTCGATCTGCACGCGCCCGCTACCACCGAACGTCACACCGTCCAGCGTGGCGGTGCCGCTGCTGCCGGCGGCGCGGCCGAAGCTCAGCGTCGCCCCTTCGGCAATCTTGAAGTGGCCGGTGCTGGTGCTGTCGGCGGCACCACTCAGGGCCAGGCGGCCAGCCTGGACGTCCACGGAGCCCAGGTTGGCGAAGGCGACATCGAGATCGACCGTGCCCGCGCCGGTCTTGGTGTAGGTGCCAAGGTTGTCGAAGTGTTTGGCGCTGCCGCTGATGCCGCTTCCGATCGAGCTGTCGAAGGCGTTGCTGTCGAGCCAAGCGCCGTGGTTGACGATCGTCGCCGCAGTGTTCATCAGGATACGCGTGGCAAAGCTCGCGGTGCCGCCGCCCCAGGTGGTGGTGCCATGGGTCTCGAGCGTGCGCCCACCGGCGAGGATCTTCTCGCCGGCACCGCTGATGCTGCCGCCGATCGTCAGCGGGCCGGCGAAGCGCGTCGTGCCGCTGCCCGCCTGCTGACCGGCGATGTAGGTCGCCGCGCCTTCGACAACCAGCAGACCTGCGCCCTGGACCGCGCCGCCGGTCTGCAGGAAGCTGCCGACATCGAAGCGACCGGCAATGTCGAACTGGCCGCTCGCCACCTCGAGCAAGCCTTCATGGCGGCTGGTGCCGAGCAGGCGCAGGTCGACCGGCGAGCTGTTGTTGGCGTCGACCATCAGCCGCCCGCTGCCGCTGAAGCTCACGCCGTCGAGCGTCGCCAGCCCCACGCTGCCACTGCCGCGGCCGAAGCTCAGCGTCGCACCGGAGGCGATGTGGAAGCTGCCCTTGCTTGTGCTATCCGCCGCGCCGCGCAGCGCGAGCTGGCCGGCTTGGACGCTCACCGTGCCGGCGTTGTCGAACGCGACCATGGCGTCGGTGATGCCGGCACCGGTCTTGGTGTAGGTGCCCCTGTTGTCGAAGCGCTTGGTCGTGATCGCGGGACCCGATCCCAGCGTCACGTCGAAGACGTGGCTGTCCGTCCAGTCACCGTCGTTCAGGATCAGTCCACCGCCGGTGTCGAACCGGATGTTGCCGCTGTTGGCGGCCGAGTTGCCGCCCCAAGTCGTGGCACCCAGGGTCTGTATCGTGCGGCCACCGAGGATCGTTCGCAGGCCATTGCCGGTCAATGCCAGCGCACCCTCGAAGCGGGTCGCGCCGGCACCGGACAGCGTGCCGGCACTCAAGCTCGCGGCGCCGAGCACAGTCAATTGGCCGCTGCCGGAGATCGTGCCACCGGTCATCTCCAGACCGCCCACGATCTGGGCAAAGCTGAGACCGGCGTTGCCGCTGGCGATGAACGCCCGGTCGGTGGCGCCGGGGACGCCGGCGGGCGACCAGTTGCCGGCGTCGTCCCAGGCGCCGCTGCCCCCGAACCAGTTGCGGTCCACGGCCAGAGCCGGCGCCGCCGTGCAGGCGAGCAATACCGCGGTGGCAATCGCGCGGCGGCCGGACACGATGGCCAACAGGCTGCCGGCGGGGGCCTGCGTCCGATGGCGGGCAGCTGGTGTCTGTGCGGACATGCGCGATCTCCTGCGAACCTAGGGTTTGGACGAAAGAAGCTACTCCGAATGCATTATTCTTGTTTGGCTAGCACTGTATCGTCCGCACTTTAAGGGGGCAATCGTGCGTCGGCGTACGGATAGCCCGCAGGGCATCAGTCGGAAACGTCCGCTTTAGCGAGACGCCGAGGATAGGCGCCCAGTGCAGGGCGATCGATCGTGGCCGCAGCCCAGGCCTAGTGTCCTGAGTCAGAAATTCGCTGAACAAAAGCGCCGAGAATCGACGCCATGCTTTGTCGGAAATCCTCGCCAGGTGTCCAACCTGGCTGCGGTTTCCTTCGCGTCTGACGCCGATTTCGACCCTTTTGTACCGTCTGCATCATCGATACCGTTCAGCCACTCGTCAACGAATCTCTGACTCAGGACACTAGATCGCTGCCGAATGTCGACGTGTCGGACGACCTGCCGCGTGCCTCGCTTCGCGTTCGCCACGACCGCCGACACCGTTCAAGCAGCGCTTCGGACGCTCAGGTGGACGGTGAACCGTGCTCAAGCATCCAACCCAGCCAGCCAGCGCGCCGCGTCGGTGATCTGCACGCCTGAGCGGAATTCCTCCTGGCGCAAGTCGCGCACCAGCTGCACGCTTTCGGCCTCGGGGAACTTCGCCGCGAAGCCTGTCAATGCACGGTGCAGGGTCGGCTCTGCGAGCTTGCATTCGATCAAGTGAGTCAGGCGATTGTCTTCGCTGAGCGCGAAGTCGACTTCGGCACCGTCCTTGGTGCGGATGTAGTGCAAGCCGCTCTCCTTGCCCAGGGCGTCCTGGCGAAAGTGAACGTGCTTGAGCAGCATCGCGGCCACCGCGTTTTCGAAGCGTATGCCCTCGTCGCCGCGAACCAACCCGATGTCGAAGAAGTAAACCTTGGGTGTCTGCAGGATGGCCCGAGCGATGTTGCGATGCCAGGGCTGCACGGTGAACACGATGTACAAGGCTTGCAGGATGTCGAGATAGCGTTTCAGAGTGGTCGGTGAAACGGCGAGATCACGGGCGATAGAAGCGAGCGACAAGGGAGACCCGACCCGTTCGCGCAGCATTTCGACGAACAGCCGCATGGTGCCGATCTCATGCAGGCGGGAAAATTCGACTACGTCTTCGCGAATCAGATCGGTGAAGTACTGCCTGCGCCAACGCTCGGCATCCACCGCGTTGTCGGCCAGACAAGGATCGGGGAAACCGCCGCGCTCCATCAACCGGGCGAGGGCATCGGACGGACTCGCCCCCTGCTGTTCGCACCACTCGCGCACGGAAATCGGATGCAGGCGAAAGGCCAGATAGCGCCCGGCTAAGGATTCGCCACTCTGGCGCCAGGTTTCCATACGGGCGCTGCCGGTGACCAGGAGTGCCTGCGTCGGCGGACGGCCGTCGACAACACCCTTGAGCCAATTCTTCCAGCCCGGCATCTTGTGGACTTCGTCCATCACCAGCAGGTTGGTATGCGGGCTCCAGCTGCCGCGCAGCAAGATGGCGCGATCCGCCGCGATATCCCAGTTGAGATACTGAGCGGAGCCGAAGGCAATCATCTGCTCGCGACAGAGCGTCGTTTTCCCTACTTGCCGGGGGCCGGTGAGCAGAATCATCTTGCGCCGCAGATCGGCGGCGACCAGATCGTCGAGGTAACGTTTCATTCCGACTATTTTATCTACGACTGGCAGATAGTCGCGACTTTTTTGCAGTGTCGGTAGAAACAGTCGGAAGTTTGTCCGCCGACCAAGAGCGAGGAGATCCCTTGAAACGGCCCACGATCACGATGAATCCGTAGGCTGGCGAGGTCGGACCCGGCGCGAGCGCTTCCCGCTTGTTCAGCGCTTGGTCGCCGAAAGCGATGCAGTGCGCCTCCTACGGGCCGCGGCCAGCAGCACCAGCATGCCGGCGCCGAACATGGCCCATGTCGACGGTTCGGGAATCGGCGTCGCCACACTCAGATCGACGCCGTCCAGTGACTGCACGTTCCAGTTCTGCGCCACATCACCCGTGCTGGTAAGCACTTGGGTGATACCGCCCCAACGAACCGTCCAGCTGGAACTGGAGCCGTGGTTTGCTGCCGCACTGGTAGCCACTTGCGAGGTGGCAACGGCGTTGGCGAAAGCCGCGGACCGGGTCTCCACGGACATGTGATACGAAGTCCAGTCGCCGAACCGGAAGCTCATTTCCATCGTAGCGACGCCAGGCACGCTACCGTCGACCGAGCGACTGATCCCTGAATCGGAGATGCTCAAGCAGTAACTGAAGCCGGCAATGCAGTTGCCGGACGGCGTCGGAACCAACCTGCCCGGCAAATCGATCAGCACCCGACCGTCGCCGCTGGAATTGCCGGGCCAGGGGGCGAACGGCGTAACGGGCATGCCGAAATCGACGTCCACATTGCCGCTGATCAAAAAAGGCACCTGCAGCGTCCCCAGGGTGCCCGTTAGCCCCGGCGCATCGATCATGAACGGCACTCGCACCGACGCTCTGGCATTGCCGGTAGTGCCGCCACCGATGGTGCCCATGCCGGATGTAGCCTCCATGAACGCCCCAGTGGTGCTGCGTGCACGCACCCGAGTGGCGCTGGCTGTCGCGCTGTTGAGGCTGTCGATTGCACGAGTGCCCTGGCGACCCAGCAGATCGAGCGTAAAGTCGTTCTGTGACAGGTTCGCGTTGCTGGTCAACGCCGCTTCACCCGCATTGCTCCTGAAATCTTCGTCTTGGCCGCCCGACAGGCCGACCGCCCACGTCGAGGCGACAAAATTGCCCTGGGGCACGGCGGCGGTGGCGGCCGGGGCGTTCGACGCTGCCAAGGCAAGGCCGATGATGCCGAGTGTGCGACCGCGATAGGAAGGCTTCGTAGCGGATACGACTGACAACATGGGCAATGCTCCCGAGATAAGAAGGAGCAGGCAGGGCGTTAGACGCTGCCTGGCACTCCGTCGTGATCCTAGCGCCCGACCCCACGACGGTCAATCGTTCAATGCACAATGAATAACCCATGCCTGCGTCGCGCACATAGCCCGCAATGAATCTCGCATAGGCCGTTTATTCATCCCCGGGCAGGGACCGCCGTTTCCATGAAGACTCGCCATGACCACAGCAAAGCCCCCTGCCGTTTCCGACATTACACCGAGGCGCTTCAAGACTTGACGGAGCCTTCCGGCTCGACACCTCGCACCCGCCGGTGGGAGCTCGCCCCGCCTCAGCAGGCTTCGAGCATGCCGCCGGCGAATGGCTCGATCACCGAACCCATCGAGGCTGCCATAGTGCAAATGCATCACCCCACGCCTTTACAGGTCGGCCACGATCACGTACTCGCCCGCGAGCACCTCGACGATCGAACAAAACTTTAATCATTTTTTATCAATGTCTTGCCGAGGCCAAGACCTATCCGTTTGGAATCTGGAACAGGACTTGCTGGAAGCGTGAGCGCATCGCCACCGCGCGCTCAGCGCGACGTTACTCGTCCGAGCTTGCGCGGCAGGCGTTCCAGCGACCATTGCGGAGGGATCATGAACAAATCGAGCATCTTGTCATCGATGTTGTTGGCCGCCAGTCTCGCGGCCGGCTCGGCGCAGGCGCAAGGCCCGGTCTTCAATGGGATCGGCGCGAGCGACTTCATCGACTTCACCACCTGGCATCACTTCGGCACGTCCAGTGCAGCCAACTCGACGTCCGGCAACGTTACCTATAGCATCCTCAGCCTGACCGCCCCCGGCACGGGCGACCAGGCCGGCGCGGCCTTCGCCCCGAACACGGTGAGCCTGGATTTCAATCAGTCGTTCACGATCACGTTCGATTTCTTCATTAAACCTGGCTCGGTGGTCGCAGGTGACGGCATGACTTTCGTGCTCACGCCCGACAACCCGAACACTATCAATGGCGGCAACCCGCTCGTACCCGGCGGAGGTTCCGATCTGGGTTATGGCAACACCGGCCTCACCGGCTTGGCCTTCGCCATCGATACGTTCAACTTCGACGGCGAGCCTGTCGCGCCGAGCATCCAGTTCCTGAAAGACGGCGACGTGACGCCGCTGGCATTTACCGAAACCGGCCTCGCGGACATTCGCGATCCGAATTTCTTCGAATGGCAGGTGTTGCTCAGCTACACGCCCTCGGGCGGCGAAAACATGACGGGCGATCTCGAAGGCAGCATCTATCAGCTCTTCGGCGATCAGTCGTTCAGCGTCAGCGCCATGGTGGACGGCTCTTTACTCCACAATCAGTCGCTCTACTACGGCTTTACCGCGAGCAACGGTCTTGCCGACGACGGACATTTCGTTCCGAGCGCCGTTCCGGTTCCCGAACCCGAAGCCTATGCGCTGATGCTGGCGGGGCTGGGTCTGGTCGCCTGGGCTGCGCGTCGCCGGAGGCGCTAAAGCAAGACGCAGGCAATACGGAACGGCGGCCATGGTTGCCGTTCGTCATCGAGTCGACATGCTCGTCGGCGCACGCCAGAAGCGAGCACACGAGCCGGGTGTTCGCGTGAGCCGACCCGCCGCCGTGCGGCCTCAGCGGTGCGCCGGGAGACGGCTCAACAGCGACTCGCCGAGTGTTGCGAGGTGCTCGATCACCTCGAAGTCAGGACCTTCGCACGCGAGCGTCAGTTCGAGTCTGTCTGCGTGGAGCGTGACGTTCAGCGCATCATCCGTCATCGGTGCCGACCTGGGCCAACCGAGCATGAGGCGCTCGATCTCGGCATCGATCAACGTTGCGGCGGTCGGGTCGACCCCGAAGAGCACGAAGCGTTGTCGGAACCGATTCGATCCTGCCGGGATCTCCCGCGCGCGCTCCATGAACTCGCGATGCGCGGCCAACACCGAAGTGCGCCCGGCGAGCATCGTCGCCATGACGCCCATCATGAACCGCCCAGCGCTCCCCATCATCGACTCATGGGCCTTGCGACTGCGAAGTCGCCAGTGCATACCCCCGCGGCCTGCGTGCGGCGCGCGGAACACCAGCTTCGGCCTGGACGTGCTGCTCGCATGATCGCTGTCGTACGCTATCGTCCACTCGCGCCGCCCCGGGCTCTCGCCGTGGATTCGATAGCGGATGTCGCCCTCGGGCGTGCCGTCGAAATGCCAGCCCTTCGCCCGCGCGCGCCCAAGACGCTGCGCCGCGAGTTTCTCCTGGCGCTCGCGCTCCGTCCGCCCGCTGCCGAAAAGATTGGACCAGACCCCCCAGCCAATGCCGGCGGCGGCGAGGCCCACGACGACGAGGGCGCCAAGCACGGAAGGATCAATCATGTCCGCCCTAGTGTACATAGCGGCCTCGACCTAGGCTAGGCGACGCGCGAGCAGCTCCTGAAAGGGCGCATGAATCACGGTGAATCCGTGGGTTGGCGTGGTTCACCCCGTGGCGAGGACCTGCCCGCCGGAGCCGACGCAGGCTAGGCTGGCTCGATCCGCCTCGAACTCACGCACTCAGGATGATGTCGTCTGCATCGTCGGGAATCGGTCGCCGATGAAGGTCAGCGACCGATTCCCCGCTTCTCGATCCAGCACGTTCTGGCGGTGCACCGGCCGAGTCAGCTACCGCCCGGCACCGCACGTCGCCGCGCCGCCCAACCCACCCACGCCAAGCCGCCCAACATGAGCGCCCAGGTCGCAGGCTCGGGGATCGCGGGCGTCAACAGGAAGGCATGCGGCTGCCAATCGCCGTGAACGGCGCCCAGCCCGAGAATCTGCCCCTTCTCGTTGATGTCCATCGCTTCGTCTAGGCTATAGAAGGCAGAACCCGCGGGCAGCACGGTGTTCAGGTCGATTTCCTGCCAGCCCGAGCTGGAGGCAGACCACAGCACCGCCCGCGCGTCATAGGGGCCGTACCAGCCCATGCCGACGACATCGTTAGCCTCGTTCAGAGCGTTCGCCCGACCGTTGTAGGGCTTGCCAGGATCCGGCGTGAGGGGCAGAAAGGCCACGTTGTCGCCGCTCGTCCAGATGAACGGCCGGTTGCAGCTGTAGCCGCTGCAGTTGTACGTGCCATAGCCCGCGACGGCGTAGCGATCGTTGATGTCCACACCCACCGGCCACTCGACCAGGCCGTCGCCCAATATGCTGATGCCGTTGCCCAGACCCGTGGTATAGCCGGGCCGGTACTGGTTGTACACGGTGGCCATCAACCCGGCACCCGCGTTGTTGATGCTCACCCCGGCGCCGCTGCCGACCTTGGCGCCCTCCCAGTACCAACCCAGCGTGGTGGCGGTATAGCCTCCGGTGACATTGGGCGACCAGATCGCGGCGTAATCCCCGCTGTTGCCCACCACCTGGCCGTTGTCGTTGATGCCGTTGGCCTCTGCCGAAAATTGATCGAGATAGTTCTTCGCTGGCGGCAGATTGGTACGCACACCCGCTTGCCAGACAAAGCCCCGAGCCCCCTCGGACGAGTACTCCGATCCGACCGCAGCGTTGGCGTTGTTGATGTCGTTCAGGCGCAGTCCGCTGCTTCCGGGTGAGCTCGCGAGTTCGACCGACGTGTAGCCGCCGGCCCCCGGCGACAGGATCTTGTTGCCCATCACGACCCAACCCCGATCGTTGAGCGCGAAGGTGCCGAAGTTGTGCGCCGAGCCAAGATCCACGATGGTCCACGCGCTTGTGGCCGCCTGCGCAATCGGCGCCAGCATCACGAACGCGGCGGCAATGACGGTGAGCGGAAAACAGTTCTTTTTCATGGCAACTCCCGGGCATGCCGGAGACTGGGATTCCGACGAAAAGCACTGCAACGTGCAGCCCCAAGACCAGACTACGCCCGTACGTCCCTACCCATATTGCGGAAAATCAACTTTGGTTACGAGCCGCTTCCCATTCAGTTGGTAGCGGCGAGCGCCGTCCATCTTTGCGAGGCGCAGGGGAAAGTCGCGCATCAAGCGCGCATTGATGCGGCTGAATAAGCGAATGTCGACACATCCGGAAAAGCGAATATCAAGACTACAGAAACAGCGAAAACTACGCATGGGTCGATTCCTGTTGAATGTGATGCTCGCCTCGGGCGGCTATCCCTGGACGGTCATCCCGATGGCGGCGCGCGATGCGTACATGGCTGCGCTCGAAACGGCCAGCGTGGGGCAGGACATCGCGCCCTTCACTGATTTGATCGCTGGCCTCGCCGAAGCCAGACTCAACGGCGAGCCGGCACCCGCCATCACCGCGGCTGCCGCCGCGCCAGAAATCTCGAGCGAACGCCTCACGCAGCGCCTCGACGACAATCGATCGGCATAACGAAGAGAGCAGGCCGACAGGATCGGTGACGGATACGATCGCTCTCGGCCACCCCACCGCAACGACCTGGACCAGCGGGGCCGATGAGCAACCCGGCTCATGCGAGCGATGGTTTCCTGACACTCCCATGTCATGGCTGGCTGCCATGATTCGCAGCGCAGTCGGCACTGTTCCGCCGTTCCGCGCATCCGCTCTCACTGCCCGACGAATCCATCCAGAAGCCAGGATCCACGCCATGACCAAGACCCACTCCCTGCTCGCTGCCGCCCTGCTGTCCGCCTTCGTGCTGCCTGCCCAGGCCGCCGATTTCACCCTGCGCCTCATCGGCCAGCAGTCCCTGCCCACCGGCACCTTCGAGTTCGGCGGCATCTCCGGCCTGGACCGCGCCGCCGACGGCACCTTCTGGGCACTCTCCGACGACCGGGGCGGTGAACGCGGCACGCCGCGCTTCTACAACCTGAGCCTCGCTTACGACGCCAACGGCTTCCATGGCGTCACCATCAACAGCCAGGTGAACATGCTGCGACCCGACGGCACGCCCTTCCCGTCGAACGCCCGCACCGTGGATCCCGAAGGTATTCGGGTAGCACCCAACGGCAACCTGTACTGGTCTTCGGAAGGCAACTGGAGCAGCAATCCCGCGAGCCGTTTCCAGCCTTTCGTGCGGGAGATGACCACCGCTGGCGTCCACGTTCGCGCGTTCAACACCCCTGCCATGTTCGACTACGTCGACAACACCACCACGGGCGGGCGCAACAACAAGTTGTTCGAGGCCTTGACGGTCACGCCCAACGGCACCGTATATACCGCCAACGAAGACGCCCTGGCCCAGGACGGCAACATCACCACCCTCGCCTCGGGCAGCAAGGTGCGCGTCACCGCTCTCGATCCGGTGAGCGGCAATGCCACTGCCCAATACGTCTACGAACTGCCGCGCATCCCGGTCGATGCCATTCCCGGCGCCCCCTTCGGCCCGGACAACGGCTTGCCCGAGTTGCTGGCCATCTCCGACACCCAGTTCATTGCGCTGGAGCGCGCCTTCGCTTTCGGGGTGGGAAACACCATCCGCCTGACCTTGACGAGCTTCGATGCCGGCACGACGGACGTCCTGGATGTCGGCAGCCTGGAGGGTGCGAGCTACACGCCCATGAGCCGCCAGCTGCTTCTGGAGATGCCCATAAGTTACGAGGGTGTCACGCTGGACAACATGGAAGCCCTCGCCTGGGGCAGCGTTCTGGCCAACGGCCACCGCACCTTGGTGCTCGCCGCCGACAACAACTTCAATGCCGCGACCCAAACCAACCTGTTCATGGCCTTCGAGGTGGTGCCGGTGCCCGAACCCAAGACCTACGCCCTGATGCTTGCCGGCCTGGGGTTGGTGGGGTTCATGGCGCGTCGACGCCGGGCTGCGTGATCGCTCGGGGGCAGCCGTATCGCGAACATCGGCTGCGGCAGGGGCAGCCGATGTTCAACGACCGAAGCTCAGGGAAAAGGTAGGAATCTCTGACCTCCTGCCGCAGACAAGCTTACGGCTCCTCCGCGAGGGCAAGAGCGAGCGCGCCGTTCAGCAATGGGGCGCCCCGAAACGCCGAGCCGTAACCTCCGCTCGGATCAGCCCGCACCCTGGGACGACGCAGGATTCACCGGATCGGCGCCCGCCTCCACCTCAGCCTTCGCCACACGCTTGTCGCGCATCGCTTGCAGCGCCCGAGCCATCTGCCCCATGAGCTCGACAGCTTCGAGGCGCTCGCGCACGGTGAGCTTCAGATAAGCCTGCAACTGGGTACGCCGTACGCCTTCCCAGGTGCAGCGCTCCCAATCGAAATCTTCTTCAGAATCGATCATGATCGCTTGCTCTCCTGCAGAACGATCTGCAAGTGCTCGATGTCATCGAGATCCTTTGCGCGTCGGGCAGAGCGCTTCATCGAGATCAAGGTTTCAATCGACACGAAACGCACGCTCAGCCCCGGCGCAAACACCCGGCTAGGCTTCACTGACCTCACGCTCCGACACTAACCGCTCGATATCCCGCCGGGTGGGTAGCGTCTTCAAGTCATACGTCGCTTGCAACATGAGCCAGGACGCGGCGTCACCCCCGAAGTGCTTTGCAAGTCGCGCCGCAGTGTCCGCGGTCACCGCACGGCGCTCTTTCACGATCTCATGGATACGAGTGGCGGTCACGCCCAAGGCGATAGACAAGGCATTCACGCTCAGACCAAGAGGCACGAGAAAATCCTCGCGAAGCACCTCACCGGGATGCACCGGACGCATGCGATCGACTCGACGGACCATATTCACTCCTTCAGCGGTAGTCCACTATCATCCGCACACATTCGCAATACGACAAGATCGACGCGCAAACGATTTGACAGGCGTCAAGATGGAAATCAAACCGATCAAGACAAAATCCGACTATCGCCACGCGCTGAAGGAAGTGGAAACCTCGATGGCGGCGCGTGCAGGCACGCCGGAAGGTGAACGCCTGGATGTGCTCGTGACACTGGTCGAGGCCTTCGAGCGAAAGCATTACCCGCTGGAACTCCCCGATCCGATCGAGGCCATCAAGTTTCGAATGGAGCAATCCGGGCTCACGCCCAAGGACCTCGTGCCCATGATCGGACAAATCAACCGTGTTTACGAAGTCCTGAATCGAAGGCGCCCGCTCACGCTTCAGATGATCCGGCGCCTGCATCGCGATCTCGGCATTCCGGCCGAGTCGCTGATCAAGGCAGCGGAGCACCGGGCGGCCTAGCGTCCTGAGTCAGAAACTCGCTGAACAAAACAAAAGCGCCGAGTTGCGGCGTAGTGACATCGTAGCTACACTCGGCTCATGGCGATCCGCTTCGAATGGGACAGCCGAAAGGCGAGTGCCAATCTGCGTAAACACGGGGTATCGTTCGAGGAAGCGAAGTCTGTCTTCTTCGATGACCAAGCTCGCTTGATCGATGACCCGGACCATTCTGAAGACGAAGATCGGTTCGTGCTTCTTGGTTTGAGTCAGAACCTTCGCTTACTTCTCGTGTGCCATTGCTATCGCACTGACGGGGAAGTGATTCGCATCATTTCTGCGCGCAAGGCCACGCGGTCGGAAGGCAGGTTTTATCGTTGAGGGTGTGCTATGCGCAAAGAGTACGACTTTTCGAAGGCCCGAAAGAACCCTTATTCGGCCAAGCTGAAGAAGCAGATCACGCTTCGGCTTGATGAAGACGCAATCGAGTACTTCAAGTTGGTTTCGCGGGAAGTCGGCATTCCGTACCAAAGCCTCATAAATCTCTACCTTCGAGATTGTGCAGCTTCCCATCGGAAGCTCAACCTCGAATGGAAGTGACGGTTCGGCACGATCCATGAGGCGGAGGCCCAAAAAGTGCATCGAGCGGACGGCTGGCAAGCGGTGCTTGCCAGCGCGCTTCGGCCTTTGACCTTCGCCCGCCGCTTAGGCACGACGATGGCTGTCGACGGTGCTGGATCTTTGGCGTGGGCGAACCCCGCCTGCCTGGCCACCCCGCATCAGTTCCCGACCCCCGACACCTACGAAGCCAGCGCCACCACACTCGGCACCTGCCTGCCTTGCACGCGTGCGCGCAAGCGCTCGACAGACACCAGAAGCAGCATGGGCACGTTCGCCCCGGGTTCGCGCGCGATCGGCGTGACCAGCCCGTCGAGCAGATCGGCCACCCGCTCGCTGAGCATCTGCACCGGCCGCACCGCGCTCGAGGGGAGTTCGGGGATATCGCCCAGCTGGTCGACCAACAGGCCGAAAGGCGCGCCGCCCGCCGCAGGACGCAACACGACGATCTGGCGGGTGCCGCCCTGCGCCGTGAACGCGCCCCGAAGCTCCGGCAGATCGTAGACCGGGATCGCCTCGTCGCCATACAGAATCATGCCGCCCAACGCGGCCGCCCCCGGCATGCGGATGAGCCGGTCGGCCTCGATCGCGCTCTCGACCGCCGTCGAGGGCAGGCCGTACCAGTTGCCGCCGATATAGAACGTCGCCACCTCGATGCGCTCTTCATCGCCGGCGGCTTGCGGCCACGACCAGCGCTGCGTGGCTTCGTCGGTGACGGCCGGCGCCCGCACCGCTTCGCCGCAGGCTGCCGTCAAGGGCACGAGGATGAGCGCGACGATGTCGTTGCGATACTCGTCCGCGCTCGACTTGTATTCACGATATCCCGAAGACATGCGAGCGCCGAGCGCCCAGAGCGCGCCATCGAGCCGCACGATCATAGAGACCTGCTCCCCGGCCGCCAGCGCACGCACGCGCTCGTGCAACTCGAACCGATCGCCCACGGGGTAACGCCGGTCGGTGCTGGCGACGATACGCCCGTCGCGTTGCACGAAGAGGCCAAGACAGCCTTCGCGGACCGCACCGCCCTGATCCCTGGGCAGCGCATCGCTGAGCATCGCCTCGAACTGCGGCTCGCTGTCGAACACGATCGCCACGCCACCGACGTTGCCCTGCCCGCGGACATCACGCACCGCGGCGCAATAAACATAGGTGCTGCGATCGGCATAGAGCGGCGTCGGCGCGAACGTCGACACGGCGTACTGCTGCGTATCGCGCAGCCGCAGGGTGTGGGCCACCCACTCGTCGTCGAGCGCACGCCCGACCAGCCCTCGCGAAGCTGCGTTCGACACAGCCACCACGCGACCGCTGCGATCGAAGAGCAGCAGATCCGTGTACACGGTATACAGCCGGTTGATCGCGTCCAGCACGGCGCACATGCGCTCGCCGTCTGCCGCGGAGACCTCGGGCTGCGAGAGCGTGGCCCGAAACAGACTGGTCAACGCCCACCACCGGCAGTCGTTCGCCCGCTCATAGAGATTGCGATCCATGATGTCGATCGCGAGCGCCGCCTGCGCGCCGCAATCGTCCAGCATGGACGACACCACCGTCTCGTTGAGATGCCGGATCGAGCGCGCGAACACGTCGCGCGTGCGCCCGCCGACGCGCCCGATCTCCCACAGCAGCGCCTTGGAGAAGACATGGTTACCGGCACCCGCGGCCTTGCCCTGACGGATGTTGCCGTTCCAGACCGCGCGCGTCAGATTGGACCGGATGGAATCGGCCAACGCGGGGATCTCGCGCAACGTCTGCGGAAACAACTGCTCGCTCGCCAGCAACTCGGAGAGCACCGCGGCATCGAGCCCCGCCGAGACGGCGGCTTCGTCGGCATCGAACGCATGCTCGACAGGCACCATCGCGTGGCCGCGCCACCCCGGCCCGCCATACCCCTGATAACCGACCGTCTCGCGAGTGGCGGCGATGTACGCCCGCCCGCCGAACCGAAAGAGCCGCTCGCCCTCGCCGGGCGTGAACTCGAACCGGGCGCCGGGCGGCACATGATGCGTGTCGCTGCTCGCCACCACGCACCCCTGCGCGTCGACCAGCGCGATCAGCGTCCAGTCGCCCGGCCTGCGCAGGTTGGCGAAGATGCGCTCGCACTCGTTCTGCAGCCGAAAGCACAGGCACAGCACGCCGACAGGGCGCGAGCCGTCCACGGCCATGACACGGTAAGCGTAGATCAGTTGCGGCCCCGCGCCGGGCGCCAGATCGGTGGGACCATAAACCTCGATGTAGGGCGCTTGCGCCTGCAGGGCCTGAGCGATCAGCGGATCCTGGCTGTCCGTGACATCGGCGCGCTCGTCGAGTCGCGCAAGCACGCGGCCCTCGGGAGAGAGAAGAATGACGTCATGATAGACCGAGTACTTGCGCACGTACTCCTGCATGCGCGCGACGATGCGATCGCGGCTCGCGCCGCCGCCGGCGCCCTCCCCCTGCTCGCAGAACTCGGCCAGATCGGTATCCATGGCGAGGAAGCCGATGTCGGCCGTGCGCTCGAAGAGGTTGCGCACGAGGATGTCGATCGCCACCTGCGCGCGAAACCGGATGTCGATCTGAGTCTTGCGCCGCAATTCAGCGGCGAGGCTGCCGAGAAGGCGGGTGGACAAGCCTTCGAAGCCGGCGCGCGTCTCGCCGATATCGATGCCCGCGCCGGACAATTGCCCGAGCAGCGCGAGGTTGTCCCAAACGGCCTGGAGTTTCTGCAATGCCTCGCGATACTCGTCCACCTGCCCCATGTATCTGATGCAAGCGGCGACATCTGCGGATACTTCGACGCCCTTGTAGATGGCGGTTGTCGTCATGGATTAGCCCTGAACATTTAGCGCCCCGAAGCCCCGCCTTCGAGGATGATCAACGTGTGCCGTGTTGATAGCGTCGACGGAAACAACGACTTGAGAGATAAGCGGAATTGCACTGTTGCGGTGCCTATCACGCACCATGACGAAGCGACATCGGATGGAGCAAGGCAGCAATCGTACTCGCCGCGGGTAGAGGCGAGATACCGGCAGCGAACGAGGTGCATCGAGTCGGCTCGTCGGCGCGCACCGGCCAGCCGTGCCAAAGGCGACTCCCGCATCAGGGCGCATGAGGGTAGCAGCATCGCCGCATGCCATCCTGTAACACCGGTGACGCAAGATCGCGCTTCTACCCCAGCGAACACAAGGAGCCCCCAATGATCGGCTACGTCACTCTCGGCACCAATGATCTGCCCCGCGCCTGCGCCTATTACGATGCCTTGTTCGGCACGCTCGGCATCGGCCGCTTCATGGAACAGCCGGGCTATTTCGTCGCTTGGGCACCCAACGCCGAATCACCTTCGGTGGCGGTAGCCGTGCCCTTCAACAAGGAACCCGCTACGGTCGGCAATGGCGTAATGGTGGCGCTGTACATGGATACGCCGGAAAAGGTCGATGCCCTGTACCGCAAGGCGCTCGAACTAGGGGGCACCGACGAAGGGGCCCCGGGCTTCCGACCGGCAGACGCCACATCCGGCTTCTACGCGGCCTATTTTCGCGACCGGGATGGCAACAAGCTGAACGCGTTCTGCATCGTGCCGAAGACCGAGTAACCCCGCTGTCCCCACGCCATGCCGGCATGGCAGGCGCGTGTCGAAGCGCCGTTCGTCATCGCCCGATCTGATTTGGAATTCCCAAAAGGCTTCGACGACCTTCGAAGCGGCCCGCAGCCGAGCCTCGGGATTCGCGCCCTGCCACGATGCCGATACCTCGGCGTGGCGGGAATCGGTACGCCACGCCGAGGCATCACTGTGTCCGGAGAAGAGAAGCGGCTCGATGTGACCGCGCGGACCGAACTCCGGACGGCCGACCCGTGCATTCGCCCAGGCCTCGAACCCGATCGACAGGCGCCTGCGGCGCCGGCCGGGAGAAGAAGCTGCGAAGGGTGATCAGCAGACGTGACTGCACTCGGCCTCGTCGCGAGCGAAGCAGTCGTCTTCGAAAGCTCACAGGTGCATCAGCAGCGTCACCCGCGGCGAGTAGCCCCCAAGCCGCACCCCACCTCAGCCTCGACGACTGCAACTAAATGCAACACCCCGCGACGCGAACGTGAAGAATCCGCTGACAAATTCAAGACTTCGATAGCAGGTGGCACCTCGCCTCTCGTAAAATGCAACCTGTCGACAAACCAACCAGAATCGATCTCTCGACGATGCACGCCCGCCGCTTCTGGCTCTTCCTGATCCTCGCGTGTTGCCCGCATGCAGCTATTGCCGCGCTGGATCCCACCGACGTGATCCAGATCCAGGCCACGGGCAGCCTCATCCGCGACAACAATCTCTTCAGATTGCCGGATGTCGATTCCCGGCTGTTCGGCATCGATCCGGCGAATCGGGCCGACACCGCGCGTGTGCTCGGCGTAGGTCTCAAGTTCGACAAGTTCGTCAGTCGGCAACGCTTGATCGCCGACCTCAATCTGAGCGAGACCACGTACGACAAGAACACGAATCTGGATTTCTTCGGCGGAGACGGGCGCTTGCTTTGGTTGTGGCAGCTAGGCAACCACTGGAACGGCGAGGCGAGCTATAGCAAGCGCCGAACGCTGGCAGGATTCAGCGACTTCCAGCGAAGTATTCAAGACTTGGTCGATACAGACACGTATAAGCTCACCGGCGGCTATCAGTTCCATCCACGGTGGCGCGCCAGCGCCGAGTTCATGGAGATCGATTTTGTCCATAGCGAAATTAGTCGAAACCGGCTCAATTACAACGCGAAGGTTGCGGGCGCCGAACTAAGGTATCGCACTCCGGCAGAGAGTTCGATCGGATTGCAGGTGCGGCACACCGACCGCTCTTACCCGAATCGCGCCACGGTCGGCGCAATCACGGTAGACAATGGCCATAGCGAGAGGCGCCTCAATGCCCTTGCGGCGTGGCAATACACGCCCACGATGAAGCTCGATGGACAAATCGGGCACGTAGATGTACAGCACGATCAATTGGCGATTCGAGATTTTTCGGGCGTTGCTTGGCAAGCAGGCGCTACGTGGGACACCACGTCCAAGCTTCGTTTCAGACTGCGGACATTGAAGGACATCCGGCTCTACGAAGATATCTCGACGAGTTATGTCGTCGTACATGAAGTAGGGCTAGATCCAACCTACGCCGTTACTTCGAAGGTAGTAGTGCAAGGAACAATCTCTTTCACTAAACGCGAATTTCGAGGCGACCCGGGGTTCATCGTCAACAACATCAATCGTGAAGACAACGCTCGGCTTGGGCGAATTGGCCTCACTTACTCCCCTCTCCGAAACGTGGATCTCTCCTTATCCTATGAAATCGGCGACCGCAAATCGAACCGAGCGCTGAATTCCTTCGACTACGAAACCTGGTTTGGCACTCTTCGGATAGGATTTTGAGCAGCTGTTGACTCGATCGGCAACAGCGCTCCCGTTTCTAATGCGGTCGCCCGAAGTCGAGGCAGGGAACAAGAAACGGATGCGACGACTCCCGATCATGTGCCACGATCACGATGCAGGGCCTCGGGCCCCGATTTTGGTAAGACACAAGTCGAGCGCGTCCCGCCAGTCAGGTAGCACGATTCGAAATCCCTCTCGCAGTCGCGCATTACTCAATATTGAATTCACCGGGCGGGCGGCTGGAGTTGGGTACTGCGCGCTGCCAATAGGCAGCACCCTCGGGGCCTTGTCCGCGCAACTGCGCTCGAAGATGGCACACGCAAAATCGTACCAGGTCGCACTGCCGGCACATGTCAGGTTGTAGATTCCGGAGAGCTGACCGATCGCCTCCGTCTTTCCCGACAATTGCACCACAGCTGCAGCCGTAGCTTCTGCGATCATCCGTGCCCAGGTGGGCGCCCCGCGCTGATCGGCGACAACCTTGAGTTCATCGCGCTCCTGCGCCATCCGCAGCATGGTCAGCAAAAAATTGCGGCCGCGATCAGCGTAAACCCAGCTCGTCCTAAACACGATATGGCGCTCCGATATCTCCCGGATAGCGCGCTCTCCGGCAAGCTTCGTGCGACCATAAACATTCAAAGGATTCGGCTCGTCATCCTCGACGTATGGCCCTTCCTTCCGGCCATCGAATACGTAATCGGTCGAATAGTGGACGACCCATGCCCCGACGCATTGCGCCTCTTCGGCAAGGACGCGTGGGACCTCGGCATTGATTCGGAAAGCAAGAGCCTCCTCGGATTCCGCACGATCGACGGCGGTGTAAGCCGCCGCGTTAACGATCAGATCCGGCACAAGCTCGCGCACGGTCGCCCGCAGACGATCAAGGTCTGCCAAGTCGAGTTGGCCACGATCAAGCGCTAAGACATTCCCTAGCGGTGCAAGCGTTCGACGCAATTCCCATCCGACCTGCCCTTCTGCGCCCGTGAGGAGAATACGCATTATGGATAAACCTCGGCCTCAGACAGCTGGGGGGCATCACGGTCCTTGCCCGATAGGAGTGGCTCCCCGTCCAAGGGCCACGTGATCTTCAGGGTGGGATCGTTCCAGCAAATGCTTCGCTCGAAATGGGGTGCCCAATAGTCGGTTGTCTTGTACAGGAACTCGCACGAGTCGGACGTCACCAGGAAGCCGTGGGCGAAGCCCGGAGGGACCCACAACATGCGCTTGTTTTCCTCGGAGAGCGTCGTACCGAACCAGCGCCCGAAATGCGGAGAGGTCTTCCGAATATCCACCGCGACATCGAAAACTTCTCCTCGGACGACACGAACAAGCTTTCCCTGCGCTTGCTGGACTTGATAATGCAGACCGCGCAGCACGTGCTTCACCGACTTCGAATGGTTGTCTTGGACAAAGTCGACGTCATAGCCGACTAATTCGGCGAACCTGCGGCGATTGAAGGTCTCCATAAAGAAACCACGCTGATCGCCAAACACAGCGGGCTCGATAATGATCACACCGGGTAGGGATGTCTCAACCACCTTCACAATTCGTGTCTCCGTCGCGGCGAGCGATTCAATAAATTGGTTCCTGCAACACGCTCATCAGATACTGCCCGTATCCGTTCTTGAGCATTGGCGCCGCCAGCTTCTCCAATTGCCCCGCATCAATGTAGCCCATCCGATAAGCGATCTCTTCCAGACACGCAATCTTGAGCCCTTGTCTACGCTCAAGCGTCTGCACGAAGTTCGCGGCTTCGACGAGCGAATCATGCGTACCGGTATCGAGCCATGCGTGCCCACGCCCCATTACCTTGACATCAAGCTCGCCCCAGTCGAGGTACTTACGGTTGACGTCTGTAATCTCGAGTTCGCCCCGGGCGGAAGGCTTCAAGGACTTAGCGACCTCGACCACCCGCTCGTCATAGAAATACAAGCCAGTGACAGCATACCGCGACTTCGGCCGCGCCGGCTTCTCCTCCAAGCTGATCGCCCTGCCTTGTGCGTCGAATTCTACGACCCCGTACCGCTCGGGGTCATTGACCGGGTATGCAAACACAGTTGCTCCGCTGGGCTGCGCAGCGGCGCTTCGCAGCCCAGCGACCAGATCGTGGCCGTAGAAAATGTTGTCACCAAGTACCAGCGCGCTTCTACGCCCGCCGACAAAGTCGGCTCCGATGATAAAAGCCTGTGCGAGACCATCCGGCGAGGGCTGAACCGCGTAAGAAAAAGATACTCCCCAGCGCGAGCCATCCCCCAAAAGCTGCTCGAACCGGGGTGTATCCGACGGCGTAGAAATGATCAAGATCTCTTTGACGCCGGCGAGCATCAACGTACTGAGCGGGTAGTAAATCATCGGCTTGTCGTAAACGGGAAGCAACTGCTTCGATACGACTTGTGTCGCAGGGTAAAGACGCGTTCCCGAGCCTCCGGCGAGAATGATACCTCTCATGCTGCCCCCCGATTCTCGTAGTTCCGATCCATCCAAGTTCGATAGCTGCCACTGGTAATGTTGTCGCACCAGGCCCGGTTGTCGAGATACCAAGAGACGGTCTTGCGCAGCCCAGAAGCAAAGGTTTCGGACGGCTCCCAGCCGAGTTCCGTTCGGATTTTGGTGGCATCGATGGCGTAGCGACGGTCGTGACCGGGGCGATCCTTAACGTAGGTGATCAGCTTCTCGTGCGGTCGGTACGAAGACGTCGGGACAAGTTCGTCAAGTAAAGCGCAGAGCGTACGAACCACGTCAAGATTGCGCTGCTCGCTGTTGCCGCCGATGTTGTAGGTTTCGCCTACGCGGCCCTTTTCCAGGACCACCCGGATCGCCGCACAATGATCACCGACAAACAGCCAGTCGCGCACGTTTTGGCCGTCACCGTACACCGGCAGCGGCTTGCCGGACAATGCATTGAGAATCATCAGTGGGATCAGCTTCTCGGGAAACTGATATGGCCCGTAGTTGTTCGAGCAGTTCGTGGTAAGGGTCGGCACACCATAAGTGTGAAGGTATGCACGAACGAGGTGATCCGACGCGGCCTTCGAGGCGGAATACGGACTGTTGGGAGCGTAGGCCGTTGTTTCCCGGAACGCTGGATCGGTCGGGCCGAGCGAGCCATATACCTCGTCGGTCGAGACGTGCAAGAACCGAAAGTCGCGCTGCTGCGGCTCAGGCAGTGCAGCCCAATAAGACCGCACCTCTTCCAGCAAATGAAAGGTGCCGACAACATTGGTCTGAATGAAGTCCTCAGGGCCGTAAATGGAGCGGTCAACATGGCTCTCTGCAGCGAAGTTAAGCACTGCGCGTGGCCTATGGTCCGCTAGCAATTCGGCTAGCAGTCGACGATCACCGATGTCACCTCGCACGAAGGTGTAACTGGGATGCGTGCCTAATGAGACTAAGTTGCCGGGGTTGCCAGCGTACGTCAGCTTGTCGAGGTTGACGATAGGTTCGGTAGCGCTCTGCGCCCAACTGAGGACGAAGTTCGCACCGATGAAACCTGCTCCCCCGGTGACGATAATACTCATGCAGTTTCCTCAACAATTCAGCAAGCAAGCGAAAGGTGAAAATTACCTTGCGAAATTCGTGCCAAGCCAGTAAGCCATGAACGATTCACAAGATTCGATGACAATAGGCGACCGGATAGTCCTCAGCAAGCCTACCATGCTCTCATGCCACTCGTTCGCGCGTTGATTTGATGCCGCGACGCGACTTATAGCGATGGCCAATATACTCGCGCCACTGGCCCCTGCAGCTCTGGGCACAATGCGACTCCAATATTGTGGAATCCCATAACGCAATCTGAATCGAGCCGGCTTAGCCTTCAACCGTCAGTTCCGCGAGACCATTACAAGGGTCGATTATCAGCCTTTCGTCTTTCGACTTAATGCTGTCACGGTTGAGCGAGGCTGGCCAGTTCGATATGCGCTCGACTATCATCAGACTCATAACATAACGCTGCCCAACGGCATCGGAAACATTTCTGCCATGCCATTTTACTCCTCCGCCCTCGTCGGGCAGGATAATGGCACCCACGCCTTCAGAGAACATACCGTAGCAGCACCTAAGTGAGACAAGACCAAGTCCAGTCATAGCATCGGCTGATCTTCCATTGGAATTTTAAGGTAAACCACGATGAACTTGACCGTTATCGGCACAGGCTACGTTGGCTTAGTGACCGGCGCTTGCTTCGCTGAGATGGGAAACAATGTCACGTGCGTCGACACCAATCGGCGCCGCATCGAAGACCTTCGCCAGGGCATCATCCCGATTCACGAGCCGGGGCTCGATGCCATCGTGCACCGAAACACTGCCGAAGGACGTCTACACTTCGAGTCAGAGCTAAGCGCGGCAACAACAGATGTGGACATTTACTTCATTGCGGTAGGCACTCCATCCAACGAAGACGGCTCGGCAGACCTTGGCTACGTACTTTCTGCGGCGCGCGACATTGGGCGACAAATTCAATCTGACGCACTGGTCGTCGGGAAGTCGACCGTACCGGTAGGTACCGGCGATCGGGTCAAGCACGCCATTGTCGATGAACTTACGAAACGAGAATCTGATGTTCGTGTGCATTACGTAAGCAATCCGGAATTCCTGAAGGAAGGCGCCGCCATCGCAGATTTCATGCGCCCGGATAGAGTAGTCGTAGGTGCCGACCACCCAGATGCTATCCAGTTTATGCGTGAACTCTATGCTTCAATCACGCGTAACCACGAGCGGATGATTGTAATGACAGTTCGAGATGCCGAAATGACCAAATACGCCGCAAACGCGATGTTGGCCACGCGCATTTCGTTTATGAATGAAATCGCGGACATCTGCGAAAGCGTGGGTGCCGATATAGAGAACGTTCGATTGGGAATAGGGTCCGATTCGCGCATCGGGTACTCATTCATTTACGCCGGCTGTGGCTATGGTGGATCTTGCTTCCCGAAAGACGTAAAGGCCTTGATCCATATGGCCGGCATGGCGAAGCGCCCATCCCGCATTCTAGAAGCCGTTGAAGCCCGCAACGAGGCACAGAAGCACGTTCTGGCGCAGAAGATCTTTTCGAAATTCGGTCCAGACCTCTCCGGTAAAACGATCGGCGTGTGGGGTCTAGCGTTTAAACCTGGAACGGACGACATGCGGGAAGCCCCCTCGCTCGTCATCATTCGAGACGTTATACGCTCTGGGGGCAGAGTGCGTGCCTACGATCCTGTCGCGAATACAGCTGCCCGAGAACACATTTCGCCAAGATGGCTCGCCGAAGGCTTGGTAGAGCTCGTATCACACCAATACGAGGCCGCCGAAGGTGCCGACGCCATTGTGCTTGTTACGGAATGGAAGCCGTTCCGTCAACCCGACTTCAGGGCGGTAAAGCGGCTAATGCGAGGAAACGCAATCTTCGACGGGAGGAACCAGTATGACCCTCTGCAAGTCCGCCGTAGTGGGTTAGAGTATTACGGCATCGGGCGCCCAGTGCAGAATGAACAAGTAGCGTAGTACCACTTCATTTAGTGCCCATTTGATTGAGACCCTGTCTAAGCGTAAGGAGGTAGCTCGGTGAGGCCCTTGCGAAATTCAACTGTTACAACATTATGCTTAGTAGCAGTATGTGCGACCCTTCATTGGACCTCGTTGCACGCGGCAGCTACTGAATCCTCTACCAAGCCAGAGCCCACTAGCCGAACTGCGACAGACCTAGCGGCGATGCAGAGTGATGCCAGCATAACCGGAGTGAGCGAGCTGGCTCGGCCGGAAACCGGCGTTTTTTTTGGCTTCCGATCAGCTACAGAAAACTGGGACGCGTTGCTGAATCGCTCTCGCCACGACAAGGCAATCGCCAATTGGATTAGCGCTGAAGCAAGACGAGTAGATCGGTGGATTGCCAGAAATTTCGAACGCCCCGATTTCGTCGGAGGATGGATACACGACTACGTTGATCCGAATACCGGGATTCCTCAAAAATGGACGCCTGATACAGCGGCTCCTGCAGAAGGAGCATCGGATAGAGCCAAGCGGTTTCTGGGCGCGTGGGTCGCGTTCGGACGTGGATACAATGTCCGACAGATGCATGCCGCCGCGCGGATTTATCGGGTAACTGGGGAGAGAAAGTATGCTGAATGGGCGGCTACACAACTCGATTTTTACGCAGAGAACTATAGTAAATGGCCGCTACAAACGAAGGACGGGAAAAGTCGGTTGTATGCACAGGGCTTGGATGAAGCGGTTGACGCTTTTGCACTCTTGGATGTAGCCCGTCTCCTCTCCCACTACGCGAGTGAGAGTCGGCAGTCCAACTGGAAGAATAATCTTTTCCTTCCAATGGCAGCCAATCTTCCTCCCTCCATGGCGCCGATGAGCAATATTGGCCTTTGGCATCATGCCGCCATAGCCGCAATCGCAATGCGCTTTCGCGACGATGCTTTGCTAGATCAGGCTCTGAATAGTCCAATCGGCATTCGAAAGGTCTTGGCTTTTGGCGTAACGGCCGATAACGTTTGGATCGAGGGCACTTTTGGGTATAACTACTATGTCACCAATGTGCTCTCCCAACTGCTTGTCCAGGCCGATCTCGAGGGTTATGGTGCACGATTCGATGTTGAACGAAATGCCGCGTTGCGGTTGCTCTTGGGCCCCCTTCTCTTTCGATTCGATAACAACACTCTCCCAAATCCCGCAGACAGCACGAGTCGTTTCAACCCTACTGACGCGACTATTCATTGGCAGCTTTACCGAACCGTGCCGACCTACTGGGGGCGCAAGCGCGCGCGAGATCGACTGACTTGGGAATCACTTCTCGACCCCTCACCTCCAGTCCCATCTATCCCCCCAGCTCTTCCACAGCAGATAACCCGGAATTTCCCGGCGATTCGTTACGCAGTACTCCGCGCCGGCCAATGGCAAGCGTTCGTTCATTATGGCCAAGTGCATGGTCATCATGCACAGCATGAAATGACGAATTACGAACTTCACCTAGAAGACGCTCCGATTACAATGGATCCTGGGACGGTTAGATACGGATCCCCCTATCACAAAGGCTATTTCGCTCAAGGCCCTGCGAACAATGTTCCCCTCGTCGACGGGGCAGGCCAATTGATTTGGGCGCCTGGAACACTGCGGAGTTTTTCCGAGGATTCGAACCACTTGATCGTAGAACAGGCGAAGTATCAGAAGGATGCCAAAGTCGTTCGTGAATATCGCCTTGAGGACAGTGGGTTCACGGAAACCTCTACGATCACGGTGCCGTCAGGACAGAAGAGACGCCTTGGAGTAGTGTTCAACACGGCGTGCGGAGTCTCAGCGGGATCAATCGTTAGAGTGGAGCCTGCGCCTCTATCCTTGCCTGACGTGAAGGCCTTCAGCTATTGGAGCAATGTTAAAGCATACTTGGGTGATAAGCGCTGGACCTTAGTGCTCGATTGCGGTCGGCATCGCTATAGCTATGAGGTCACCGGACCACAGAATCAACGGATCTACATAGGAACGGCGCCGAATACGCCACTACCGTCGCAACGCAACTCGGTCTATTACGAAACTGAAGGTGCAGAAGCTCAGTTCACCGCGCGGATTCGCCGTACCTCGCAATAACTATCGAGACCATTGTGACAGTAACGCTTCATAATCGGCCAAGACACCAGGCCAAGTGAACGCATCCTCAAACCGCGATATGCTAGCCTTCCGCATCTCCCCCAACCTCCGCGGCGACGCGAGTAGCTGCTCCAAGCAGTCCGAAAAGTCATCGGCCCCTTTGAAGTAACAAGCGCCATCCCCTGCAACCCATCGATTAAATCGGTTGTCGTGGGTGATCACCGCATTGCCAGCACCCAGCGCTTCAACAAGAGAAGGATTCGTACCGCCCACTTGATGACCGTGCACATAGGCCATGCAATGAAAGCGCAACGCCTGAACAATGTGACGATCGTATATCGCTCCAAGGAACAACACCTCGCTACTCGCCGCTTGCTGAACAGCGTTGTGGTAGGCGTCGTCCTGATTGTAGTTTCCCAACACAACTAGCTGAATATCTCGTTTGTGGCGAGAAAACCCCTCAACCACTTCCAGAATCGAGTTCTCTGGTTCTGGTCTTGCAATTAGGGTCAGATATCGGTTGGGCTCAAGTCCCAAGGCGCGCACCGGCCCTTCCTCCACAGATGTTAAGCGATCCGCCCCATACGCAATTGTTGATACCTTGCTCGCACTTACTCTCGAACAAAGATGGCGCTTGATTTCAGGATGGTCCGCAATCAAATGATTTCCTAGCCAGCAGCCAACCCATTCGTTAATCCAAAACCAAAGCTTCGCCGTCCGTCCCCACTTCGCGCGAGACCACTCAATACCATCCATATTGATGATGTTTGTGAGACCCCGAAGTCGTAGCGCCGCAGTAAACGCGGCCGTGTTGTATCCAAGCGTCAGACACGTATCACGATGTCTAATCGAGTGCGCAATAGACCTCCAGTCAAAAATCATCGTACTCCCCGCTCCGCGCCCGCGAACTGGGATATGAATGCGCTCGACCCCCTGCCACACATCCTCCCACGGGGCGCCGCCCCCCTCTTCCTGGCAGTAAACGATGACCTTCCAACCCTTGCCTACAAGGTGTACTGCTAGGTGCTCGGCAAAAGTCTCGAAGCCGCCATGAGCAGCCGGGATGCCTCTCGTGCCCAGTATTCGAATTGTCCTACTTGCGTTGGAAGCTATGGTTGGTGAAGCATTGATTCGAACCATCAAGCCCTCGCAACCGAAGTTAAACAGGCTGCAACCCCGTCCGCATAGGCCTGAACAGAGAACTGTGACCGTTGACGATGCCGAGCGCGTTCCCCCATCTGCATACGCAGATCCCAATTCATCGTCAGTTGCCGCATCGCCTCGCACAACGCTACCGGATTCTTCGGTTCAAACAAGAGCCCAGTCTCCTCGTGCACGACAATGTCGATCAGCCCGCCGTGAGCCGCTGCTATCACTGGTCGCGAATAGGCCATCGCCTCGATTGCGACTCGCCCGAAAGGCTCCGGCTCCGTAGAGGGCACGACGACCACGTCAGATGCTTGCCAAATCGCTTCAATGTCATCACGAAACGGGAGCATCGAGATCGCATCGGGGTGACGACAATTCTGAATCCTACTTCGCAACTCGTCTTCGTAGTGCTCTTGACCTCGATACGCGGATCCCACCATGACAAGTCGTATTGTCTCCTGACACTCATCGCGCAGCCGACAGAATGCATCGACCAACAACCCTTGCCCCTTCCAGTTGTTGATCCGTCCAACCATCACAAAGAGAATATCGCGAGCCGCCACGCCTAATGCCATACGTTCGGCGTTTCGAACGTCTGTTATCACCACTGAATCCCGCACTCCGTTCCAGACAACACGACATAGCTGTTCACTTCCAGGATTCTTGATCCACTCTCGTGTCTGATTCGAATTGCAGATTACGGCGTCCGACATACGACCCACCACAGATTTGAAAACAGAGGCCAACTTTGGTGAATTCGCCACAATTTCCCTGATATGCCACACATGCGGCGTATTAGTTAGCTTTGCATACAACGCCCCTCCCAACACAGCCACTGTATTTGAGTAGACGACATCGAACCCACGATCCCCTGCTAAACGCTTCATCAGCTTTAGCGATCGAACCGCAGAACTTACTGCGCGCGCGAAGCCGCGTACAGAAAACATCGACCTCTGCACTTTGCATACATCACCCACGTCGACTTTCGCCCCCGCATTCTGCAGCAGCGGCGCTAGAGGCCCGTCCTCCGCAAGCACGACGACAATTTCGAATTGCGCTCCATGAATAGCGACAAAGTCGAGCAACGACCGATCCGAACCGTACAAGTCGGCAGAGGAGTGCACAATTAGCAGACGTCTTCTCGTGAGGTAGCGCAAACGAAACTCTTGAATATTAGGTCGACATCGGGAAACGATCGCACACTTGTTCCAACGCAGCATTCAATGCATGGGTCGAAAACGTTCGCCGCATGGATGCTCTATGCACCATGTCAAACGACGGATCATCAAACGCACGAACAATCTCCGTTGCGAATGACGAGACATCATCTGCCACTCGAAACAAAGAACAACACTCCGGCGGAAGTCCTCGGACACCCTGGCGCCTAGTTACAATGGGAGCATCTGTCGCTAACATATCCAGCATCTTCACTTGCACCCCGCTCCCGACTGAAACGGGATTCACAAGCACACGCGCACCAAAGAGATAAGGGGCGACATCCTCCACATCGAACGCCACGTCAATCGCGTCTTGCGAGCCCAGTAATTTTCTTATCTCTGGCAACGGCGAGGAACCCACTATGCGTAATCGAAGGGATGGCCTGGCCTTCCTTAATAACGGCAGAATCTCGTTCACCAGCCAACTCACCCCGAGTGCATTGTTCGGGGTGCGGAGATTGCCGACAAACAGCACGTCCGAATGGATCGTGGGGCCGTTCTCTGCCGAAAGCGCTAGGTGGGCCAATGGCGGCAACCACGTTCCATGCCGCACACCTCTACTTCTCCAGTACTGAAGGTCGTCCACAGATATGTCGAACACTGCACGCGCCTGCCTCATCAAGTTCAGCTCGTAGCCTTCGAGACCAATACAAGCCACCCGCCACGCAAGCTGGTTGCGCCAAGACTTTGCCGCACTCGCCTGTCCTCGGAGGTATTGAAACTCGATGTTATGTGATCGGTAGAGGATCGGGATCCCTTGCGTGCGCGCCACGTGCTTTGCCACTTCGCCAAACCATGGCCCGTCCAGCCACACCAGTCCCGGCTGAAACGACGAAACGCGCCGGTCAATCTCTTCCCACTCTTGGTGATTGGGGACACGCGTCGCGGCATGCCAGGGGAGCGACCGCGCATGAATTAACTGCCGTATAGTTCGGCCTACCCCCCTCTTGATGGGAAACGAGTAGCGCATCGAGACTACACGATCTATTTCCCCCCAGTCCGTGTCGGTCGGCGCCGACGCCCCTTCCGGCTCGTGCAAGCTAAGAAGCATTACTTGATGCCCCAGTTGTGAAAACGCTAGCACTCTTCGCCATACGTCCGCGCGCCCGCCGCGATTTGGGGGATAAGGGACATCAGGAGCACAAACCAGAATTCTCATCTAAGGTGCAGCATCTGGATCGACCAATACATTCAGAGTGAACAGATTGTTGAACGCTAGGACTGCCGCGGCTCGTATGGTCTCATTGTAGGCTCGGCCAGAATCCCTCGAAACGCAGCTCGCGCTTTCCGAGGGCGACCTCTAAGTAGTAACTTCGTCGCGTCCCAGAGCAATGCTATGAGCGCACTAGGGTAAAGGGCTGGATGGTGTGATCTTGTAAAGGCTAGCTTGTTACGAAACAAATAGAAAAGAGAAAGATTCGACCCACCGGATGCAGCGGTCCCGATTGTTGCCCCATGCTTATGGTATACGATCGACCGTGGAGCATACCCCAGTTTGAATTTCTCCCGACCACGATGCGCCCAATCATGCTCCTCAGAATACAAAAAGTATCGCTCATCCATTAAGCCAACCTCTTCGATGTACCGCCTCGACACCAACATGGCGGCACCAATGACATACGCAAGGCGCTTCTCCACAAGCTCAGGAACATCTGGGATATCGCTGACAAGGGCGTTGAATCCAATAGCGCGAGAACGCGCAAGCCATGGATTGTAGCTCGCCCCACCAAATGCTTGAATGCGGCTCCGATCGTGATACAAAACCAAACTAGATCCACAAATACCAATATCTTCCCTCCCCTTAGTCCTCTCGACGAGCGCACGCAAAGATTGCCGCTCTACCACCGTGTCATTGTTTAGCACCCAGAAGAACTCCACGCTTCTGTCCAGGAGAGCATACCGCAAACCAACATTCATGCCACCAGCGTAGCCTAGATTAGCGCCGGTCTGAATAATCGACACTAATGGCAAATTGTCCACCATAGCTAACGCATCACTTGGCGAGGAGAATGCTCTTACCTGCCCGGGCACTTTGTGACTCAGTTCCAGCAATGTAGCCCAGGAACCCGGTTCAGATGCGTTGTCGCACACGACTATCCTGAGCTCGGGATAGTTCATCTCCAGCAAAGACAACACACAGTTGGTAGTATCTGCGGCGTTGTTCCAATTGAGAGTGACCGCGACTACCTTAGCCGAAAACTCGGAGGCGCACATACAGTCCCAAGCCATGTCTGATACTTGATGCAATCATCTCGCCCCTATCTACCATGATCCCAATTAACGCACCTTATTTGTTCACGCCCGCTCGGGCTTTTCTGATGTAAGGCAACCCCATTGCAATCAATAGCCATAGTAGAGTCATATTGTGCACTATCGATAGGCCCGCAAAAGTCGCGAAGATTGCCAGTACCGAAGCAACGATCATCCCCACTTTGAAGCCATCAGCACCCCGTAGGCGCACGGCAGCCACTGTACCTTGATATGAAAACAGTCCGACGATTCCGATAAAGATGAGCAGACCAACGTATCCCGAGTCCAGAGCCACTGAAAGCCAGTAACTATCGATCGTAGCTATACCAGCAGAGTTCAATAATCCTGCTTTGCCAATAGCCATCCCTTGGCCAAACCCCCAAATTGGGCTCTCCCAGAGGGCTTGAATACCGCGCTCAATCATCAATAGACGCGTGCCGGTGCTCCCGACTTCCATCGCAGTACGTCCTTGAACCAGTTCGGACACCAACCACATTACCATTCCAACAATCGAGAGGAATGCAGGAATCGCTAACACGGCCAAAACCCGACGCAAACCGCGCGTCGAAATTGCCCGCAACCACACGATCAACCCGCCGAAAAGACATGCCGCCGCGAGACTTACAAGACTAGCGCGCGAGCCTGCTGTAACGAGGGCAAGTATGCCTATTGGCACTAAGCTCAGCGCCATTAAACGCCATAACACACGTCGACCATAGATCGCGTAACTCATCCCGAGTGGCAGGACCGCTGCGATGAACTGCCCGAACGAAATCGGATGACTGAACACGGATTGAGCACGAAATCCCCCATCTCGAATTCGTTCAACGGCGAGCTGGCTCAGGGAATCGGCAGCCTCGGCATCGCCGCGGGCGAATTGCACGAGGACGTTTTGTTGCATGAGGGCTTCGAGAAGGCCTATCAACGCAACGACTAGTCCTGTCGAAATTAGTGTCTTATGTAGCTGATCCTCACCATGGTCGTAGCAGACGAGCGCGATACCAATCAAGAAGAAACTCGCCAGGTAAACGGATTCCCGTACAAAATCAATAGTCGAATACATGGGATGCTCGCCAGCCAATGCCGCTAGTAAGCGCCAAGCAAACCAGATAACAATCAAAACCCCAATGGCGGTGCCGAAGGTGTATTCGCGCACTGCGGCCCCGAGCCTTGGAGAATAGATTAACCAGAACATCACTGCGCCGAGGGATGCGACTGCCGTGATAGTTTGAGGACTTACATGTATGACGCCAAGTGAAAAGTGAATGTATCTCGGCCAAAGCACGGAAAGTGCGACCGTTGCAAGCAAGAGATAAACGATCGCTTTCGGGAGCAGCGTCGCCCTTGAATCTCGCATGGCCCAGGCCACGAGTACAAAGCCCACTCCCAAAGGAAGGATTGCGATGCGCAAAACGAACCCAGGTGGAAAAACGGCAGTGATCAGCCCGAGCAAGCCGCTTGCTCCAAGCAACACGACACCAAGACCGATCGCGCCAATGAAGGAGGTTGAACGTCTACCTGCGGCGCGCGGGTAATGTCCGATTCTCATAGCTCAGACCTCGCTCATTGCATTTTCCATAAACGCTTCGTAGCGCTCAATTCGCGCGTCAACCGCCTTCAACGAATCGCGGACTTCTATTGCGGCTAGTTTTCGCTCCTCAAAAGCTCTAAGTATTTTCTTGATTATGATTTCTTGATCGTCGGTTCGACAATCGGCGATTCGATGGTAATTAAGACTGTTAAATAAGCCGTTAAATTTTCTACTATAGGCCATTGGAACGACAGGAACGCCACTCGAGAATGCCGCAATGCACGCATGCATCCTGGCACCGACAAAGAAGTCGAGTCCTGCAATGAAGCTCTTTGCTTGGGATGGGCGGGAAAATTTCGGCCCTAAAAGTACGTTAGGGAATTCTGCAGCTAGTATCTCGCACGCACGAACATCATCTTCCACCCTATGCGATGCGGCGAACACGTGACTCACCAACACGACCACCGCTCCTGGTCGCGCGCACAATTCCCGCAAGATCGCGCGGATCGCAATAGCGTAGTCAATACGTAGGCCGAACTGATTTCCCCCGCTATAGCCACCGTTGAATAACAGTCCTGAGACGTTGAGTCCGATGCGTATCAAAGGGCGAACGGTTGAAGTAGAGGAGTTCTCGAATGGCAGCCGGAACGCCACGTCAGTTGCCTCCTGGACATTGGCATGAATGCCCAGCGACCTGAGGTATTCGGTCGACAATGAATCGCGGGTAAATATTACTGCACTGCGACGCAGCACCTGCTTTGCCAGAACGCGAGCCATAATCGAGTCGAAGGGTCCGATGGTTTGTGGCGCGAGTACTAGCGGCTTGCCTAACGCGATTACGATGTTCTTGCTAAGCCAGTAGTGGAAAAAGCGCTTGAACCCGTAGAGATCGGCAAAGCTATCACCTTCACCGATATCGACTATAAGGTCACACCCTCTGATTGCGCTCCGGAACCCCGATCGGAAGGTTCTAATTCGTAGAACCTCTAGGTCATGGCCAGCCTCATTGAGCGCCACCTTAAGGTCGGCGCGAGTTACTTCGCTGGTTCCCAGAACAACGAATTGAACACTCAGCCCCTTGCGCTCAGCGATTGATCTAAGAATGGCAATATTGGCTTCAGTTAGGGCACCCACACCAAGGTTTCCGGATCCTAGGGAGTGCCAAAGCAGCCCGATCCTGATTACATTTCGCGCCACTTCGACCCTCCGGGACGATGAGTTACTGCATTTTTCTTCGGCATCCAGGTGCCTTGGCAAGACTAGGACTCGAGACTTCGGTACTGTAGTACTTCCTCAATACCCCTTCGCACCGAGCAAGCAACGGCCAGCTGCCTTGGCGGGCGGCCTGCCGCCACGAACATAACAATGATTTCGTGGTTGGGCAGCTTAATGAGGGAGCGCATCTCTCTGTCCTCTTCGGGACTCTTGCTCCAATTCAAGCAGCAGGAGCCGAGACCTTGCATATGTAATCCGAGCAAAAAATTCATCGCAAACAATCCGCCGTCGATCCAGGCTTGATATCGTTCACCAACCCCGAAAAAATTCCTTACATCGACAGTCACACAAAATAGGGCGGGCACCTCACTCGCGAAGCCTTTCGCGCCCCCCTGTAGGTCCAGAATTTTTTGGATATCGTCACGATCGAGGAACGCATAGATGCGCCCCGACTGCCGATTGCAGACGGCCGGCGCGGTTTGCGCTATCTCAACTGCCTCCTCAATATCCTTGGCATCTAGTGGCTCGCTCGAGAATTGTCGACAACTGTGCCGAGCCCTAAAAAAGGCACTTGTTGTGCCGACTAGGTTCTCAGCCACGTCAGCATAGTCGATTGCAACGACTCCTCCGCACAATGTCGGAACACGGCCTTCGGCATTCTTCTGCACTAGTTGCGCCCACTTCTGCCGAATTTCGGCGACATCGTGTCCGCGCGCTTCATGATGAAGGATGTAAGCGGAAAGCGCCCCCAACGGTGCATCCAAATAGCTGCGCGGGCCGAACCGTTTGTGAGCCTCCTCCACAAATGCGATTAGGCGCGCTAAATGAGCTTTACCAAAACCTAACCGCGGGGAAGACAACGCCAATCCCTTCTCGAGCGAATGATAGGTCGCAGTTATCAGTGCCCTTAGCTTTTCCTCCTCATCCTCGTAATTCACTACGGACGAACTTCGAACATAGATTCCAAGATCATAGACACCAGCAAACACCAATGCTGGTAATCGCCTGATGTAACGCAGCCCACGAATGAGCTGTTGCGGAAGTACGGCTCGCAACCTCTTCCGTACTTCTAGACTTCGAGTCGGATTGAGCATCGTAAAGCGGCTTCGTTTTATACTGCCTTTTGTCGTGCTTTCATTACGACAATCCATTGCATCGCTGCAATACACGCATATGCCCAGCACATCGCGATCGCAGCCCCCGGCGCCCCCTGCTCACTCATGAGGGGTGCGCCAACCCCACAAAGCACCAAAAGCCCCGCTGCACTTGAAGCTGCTCGAGCGCCCTGCCGCCCGCTTACTATAAGCAGAACGCCGGCAGCGGCACCAAGGAATCTAATGGCCAGAAAGAACGCGAGGATGTTCAACACTGGCCCGACCAACAAGAAGCCTTCGCCGAACACCCGAGCCGCGATGAAGTCGGAAGCAAGAAACAATCCACCTCCCAAAACGACTCCGGCCATTCCGAACAATAGCGTAACCTTCGTCATAGCTCCGCTGGTTGGCAGCGGGCCGCGAGTTGATCGAGAAAGCCTCGGCAATACGACGTTTACAAGTATCGAAATCGTCTGGGATAACCCATGTGCGATGCGCATGCCAGCTTGGTATAGACCCACGGCGACCGTTCCGGCATAGGCGTTCAACAGAACGACATCGACCTGTACCAAGGAAGCCTGTAGGCCATAGTCTACAAAGTAGGCTTTCGCCATTTTTACTATATTCGCCATTTTTGAAAAAACGGGACGAGGCCATGCTCCAATAACAAGAAACAGCGTTCGAGCCGCTAGCAGTAGTCCCACAATTCTCGACACAAAAAACGCGAAAGCGACTGCAATGGGATCAGTCCATACAAGGGCTGCTGCTGAAACAACGACCAGATACATTAGGCTCTGGACAGTCACATTACGCGTCTCGCGAGAGAACGCCCCGGCAACTCTCAGGCGAGCGCATATAAGTTCGGTAAATGACTCGGTCGCATGAGTAAGGAACAGAGGCCAAAGTAGTAACTTAGCGCCAGGATATAGCGAACCTGCCAGCAGCAATCCAAAGCTGGTTATTGCCAGTAGCACCAACTTGAGGCCTATCGCTCGGCCGAGAATTTCGTTGCCTCCGTCAGGAGCTCGGGAACCTTCTCGCAACAAGAACGGTGTGAGACCAAAGTTCGTAGGTAGAGCAACCAAAGCGCCAACCGCGAACCAAGTAACTACAACACCAAAATTCTCCAGCCCCAGAACTCGCGCAAGCACTACGAAAAGAAGAAGTCCGGAGCCCAACCTTAAGGTAGTGCTACCGCCCATCCATGCAAGATCAGCGACAATGCCGCGACGCTCACTCAAGACCGTCACCTTGGTGACGCTACGCTCAAGGGTGGACGCATAGGCCGCTCTGCGGCCCATCCCAAGATAAAGTTACCGGTCACATGGACGCGGGAAACAGCGGAAGTCGACAAAGTGTTTGAAGTCATATCCGCAGCAGGCTCGATGACCGAACTAACTGCGTCTTTATGCGGCCGGAGCTTCGATACTCTAGACTGCAGTTCAGTGCGGGCGTAGCGTTCGTAATTCAATTGCATGCATATATGATATCGGCATGCTTGATTCGCAGGGTCCTCACGGCACACCTTTTCCAGCTAGCCTCTCCCGTGCCTGAGGCGTCATCGCTTGTAACATCTCGTGCAGAAACGTTTTCTGAGCCTCATAGGCAAGGTCTGCATCGCGACCGATTGAAGATGCACGCACGAGCATACCGTCTGGCACGCTGCCAGCCATCCCAAACTTAAGCTGTGCGAGCTTTCTCCGTATCCCATTGTTTACGACTTGATCGCCCACTGTGATCCAATAGGTAATTGGCTCCACTCGGTTACCAAGAGTCGCGATCACTTGACGGATCGGAATTAACGTCCCATTGAAATCCATCCGCGCCTCGGCGGATTTTTTTACTTGAAACCCTTGGGCCGCATAGCACACTTCGGGCAGATGCACCTGCATTGCATCGCTCTGGTCGCCACCATAAGCGACCGACAGCATGATGCGCTGCCCGCGAGCATTCACATAAGTTCTGGCTAACGTTTGATTGTACAACTTGTCAAGTTGAGCCTGAACATCTGGCGAAGGCAACAGAGGAACGACGGTGTTGTCCAAGCGCCATTCTCCGAACTGCTTGGGAACCATCGCCTCCAGATCGACTTTCGGCCCGACGTCGGCGAGCATTTCAGTGGGTCGCAGTGCGACGGCCGAGACGCTCGCCGCCACCATCAGGGCAGCCATGAAAATGGCAGTGCGCAGTTGCGGGATCATTACGAGGGGCTCCCTTCGATAGCTACCGGCGCCGCGCGCCGTTTGCGAAAATCCAAGACGTACTGAATCAATGAATCGATCGCCATGATCAGAATCAGCGCGGAGACGAACAGCACGATGCCTGCGAAGCCATGCAGAAAGCCCTGCCCCGCCTCGTCGCCGAAGTGATATGTCACAAGGGATAACGTGACGACGCGGATCACGTTGGCGGTCAGGGAGATCGGGATGATCAAGGTCGCCAACAGCACGTTGCGCCACCACGAGCCGCGCTGGGTGAGGTGCAGATAGAACAGCCCCATCGCCTCCAGCGAAAAGAGCGTGTGCAGCCCGGCGCACGCGTCGGCCACGAGCAATTGGTACTGGCCCAGGTAGAGGATCACGCCGCTTCGGGATATGGGGTAGCCTACGGCATACAGCACGTGCTCGGTCGCCCACGATACGAAAGTCTTCATGGGAAGCGTGAGGCTGTCTACCACCGGCCCGGGCAGCGGAATCATGAACAACAGAAAGAAGATCGGGAACCAGACCGCCTTCAGCGCTTGCGTACCCCGCTGCGCCAGAATCAAGGCGGGAATCACCACAAGCAGCGAGCCCAACTCGAAAATCATGATCGCTTGCGAGCGGCCGATCACGTAAAGGAGTAATCCAAACACAAGCAGCGGCCACGCAACCGCGTGGCGCGGCGCTACAGGCGCTTCATCGATCTTGGTGCGCAGCGACCAGAAGATGTAGAGCGCCACGGCGAACACGATCGGCCCGTGCATCTGGTCGTCGTTCTTCCACAAGCCGTTGGCCAAGTCGATGAACGTCGGCACATACATCGCCAGCAGGCCGAGCAGGTAAGGCACCCATTCGCCGATACGAAGATTCAAGTGGCCTGCGATCGCATTCATCGATAGCACAATCCGCGAAATGTCGCGTTAGGTAGAGCCGCCAGCGAAAGACGAGCCAGGGTTCGGCTCGTGCTCGGGCGATAGCGGATGGACTTTGATTCGGTTGCAGTGGAAGCTAGCGCGCAGGTAGATACACCCGTTGGCGCCGAGTTGTATCGGCCTGGCGAAACCCGGCGCATGCACGGCGGCGAAATCTTGCTTCCCATGGATACGAGCGTCATGCGAGCGAAATAGTTTCCGGGTTTATTGGCAAAGCGACCGTCGACACCTAGAACCGGTTGAGCACGCATCCGACGATTTCGGCGTGCGTGCTCTGGATGGAAGCAGTGAGCCTCGAAATCGCTTCGACTCGTGATCGATCCTCCCGCGCCACGACCAGGGCGCCGCCTGCCCGAGCGGCGATGGCCTGTGCATCGGAGGAGGTGGCGGCAGCGGGCGTGTCGATCAGGATCACGTCGAAGTTCGACGACTCGTGAGCCAACACGTCCTTGAACTCTGCCCGGCTCACGAGTTCGAGCGGGTTGGGGGGCGTCGCCCCGGCGGGGATCACGGAGAGGTTGGCGAAATGGTTCACGCGCGCTATACCCGCACCGTTCATGCGGCCTGTGAGCAGCGCGGAGAGGCCGTACTGATTCGGAAGGCCGAACAGTTCATGCTGGCGGGCATCGCGCATGTCCGCGTCGATCAGAAGCGTGCGCTCCCCGAGCTGCGAGAAGACGATCGCCAGATTGGCCGCCAGGTAGCTGCGGCCGTCTCCGCGGGAGGGGCTCACGATCGCGAGCACCTTGCGCTCGGGGGTGAACCAGCGCAGCAGCAGTTGCGTGCGCAAGGCGCGCAAGGCTTCCACCTGTTTGCTGAACGGCTGATAGGCGGCCACGAGCTCCTCGCTCATATTGGCTTCGCCCGGGTGCAGGTAGGGATAATCGAACTGCCGCGAGAGCGCGTTATCGATGTCGGCTTGCGATACGAGCTTCAACTGCAGGCAGGCCGCACCGAAGCGTATCGACTTCTCTTTCGACAAACGCAGGGCTCGCTCGGCATCGCCCGGCTTGAGTTTGCCCGCATCGAGGAGAATCTTGCCGATCGAACGATCGGCCGAGTGCAGCCCCGGCACCGGTGTTTCTTCGCCCAGCCGCTCTATCATGCTGCTCATTCTTGTTCTCCCTTATGCGCCCTGGGGGGCCGGCAATGCACGACTGCGACGCCATCCGCGACGCTCGCGGCCGAGCACGCCGAGCACGGGCATTCCCAATGTCTCCGCGAGATCGGCCTCCGAGCGGACGATCCGGTCCGACATCTCGCGCAGCAGCGCGAAGCCGACGGCCAGCATCGACCCGAGAATCACCGAGAGGATCGTGTTCAGGAGGATCTTCGGGCTGGAATGTTCCAAAGGCTCGACGGCCTCGTTGATCACCATGACGTTCGTCTGGCTGCTCTGGCTTTCGAGCTTGGTCTGCGTCATGCGCCCTTGCGCGCCGTCGTAGGCGCGCTGGGAGTTCTCCACTTCGCGCAGCAGCACGGTGAGGTCGTCGCGCACGCGCTTCATCTCGAGCACCTTGCCGCGCTGCGCGGCGAGCGAGGCCCGGATCTGATCCTCGCGCTTCTGAGCCAGACTGGCCGCATTGCCCAGTGTGGAGCTGATCGTCTTCATCTCGGAGACGATCTGATTTCTCACCCCGGCGATTTCGGCCACTACCGATTGGTACGAGGGGTGATTCTTGCCCACCTTGCTCGTCAGCTCGTTCTGCTTGGCTTCGAGCTGCGTGAGGTTCGCCTTCAGCCCCTGGATCACCGGATTGCTCAAGACGTCCGGCAGGCTGTCGGGCACCTGCCCACGCGCCACGAAATCCTGCACCTGGCGCTGGCGCGATTGCGCATCGAACATCTGCGCCTGAGCCTGCACGAGTTGGCTGGAGAGGTCGTTCAGCCGATTGTTCTCGACATCGAGCCGCTCGTCGGTCGCGATGATGCCGTGCTGGCGCTGATAGGCCGACAACTTCGCCTGCGCGTTCTCCAGGTTGTCTTGCAGCGACTTGATCTGCTCGTTGAAGAACGCGTTGGTCTGCCGAGCCGGTGCGATCTTGAGCTCGAGATTGGTGTTGATGTAAGCCTGCACGAAGGCGTTGGTTACCGCTGCCGCGAAGCGGGGATCGTTGCCGGTGTACGAGACGTTGATGACGCTGCTCTCGCGCGAAGGCTCGACTTCGAGATACTTCAGCATCAGCTCCGCCAGAAAGTCGCGGATGTTGCCCCGGCCCTGGGTCTCGTTCATGAACAGTTCTTTGGCGCCGGGGTTCTCGGCCAGCTTCAGCAGATCGACGGCTTTGCGCGCTACGTTGTGGCTGCGGATGATGTCGACTTGCGTCGCCAGGTAGCCCGCCATCGGCATGGTCGGCAGCATGATGCCCGAGATCTGATCGATGCCCTTGATGTCGACGACCACCGTCGCCGTCGCCGTGTAGCGCTTGGGCATCAACGTACTGACGACGATCGTGGTGCCCACCGTGATGATCAGCGTCAGCAGAATCAACAGCCAGCGCGCACGCAGTATCCGCAGGAATTGGTGTAGGTTCATGTTAGAACAAGCTTTCCCTGACGTAGATCACATCGTTTTCCTGCACCAGATCGCTCATCGTGGTTTCGAGCACCCTGACCTTGCCGCCATCCACGGGACGGTTGATGCGTATGCCGCGCTGCGTGCCGCGAGGATTCAAGCCGCCTCCCACGGATAATGCCTGCATCACCGTCATGTCTTTCTCCAGACGATAGGCGCCGGGCCGGTTGACCTCGCCGTAGATGTAGAAAAGCGGCGCACGCGGCACGAAGATGATGTCGCCGTTGACCACCGGGAAGTTCTTCTCCATCTCCCCGTTGCGCAGGGCCTGGGCGATATCGATGTCACGCTTGGTGGATTTGCCGTCGGCCGCCTTGGTGATGTGGGTGATGATGTCGCCGCCGTTCGCGGAGATCCCGCCCGCGATGGCGAGCAGATCGGCGAGCGTGCTGGCCTGCTCGATCGGATACTTGCCGGGCCGATTGACCTGGCCCAGCACCGAGATCTGCTGGCTCTTGAACCCCAGCACCAGCACGTTGACCTGAGGCTTGATCACGAAGCCGCCTTCGCCCAAGCGCCGTGCGATGACTTGCTCGGCCTGCCCTTTCTCCAAGCCACCGATCTGAATCTGGCCGATGAGCGGGAAGGTGATACGCCCCTCCTGAGTGATCTGGGCCTCGGTGGTCAAGTCGGGGTTGTTGTAGACGGAGATTCGAACGACGTCGCCCGGCCCGAGCCGGTATTCCGCACCCACTTGCTGAGCGTGCGCGGCATGGGGCAGAAACGAGAGGCTCAACCAAGTGAGTATGAGGAGGATCGATCTTTTCAAGGCTGGTCTCCCGCTTTGATGCCGTTGCGCTGGGTGCTTTCGGTCATTCTGGTGCCTCTGGTTCGTTGCCCGGGGTGGGCAGTGCAGGCGCTGCGCCCAATCGATCGGTTGCGCCCCTCGTCCTCGCCTGCCACGAGCGGCCTTCGACGCAAAAAATCGGCCCGCGAATTACGCTCGGTGAGCACATACCGGCCCTGTATCGCGTCACACCTCGGGGCGCTCGCGGGCCTGCAGACTGTCGAAGGGCAAGCCATTTCAACGCAATCCCGACACGCCCTTGTCCATATGGTCAGCCTTGGCAGGCTCCGCCGGTGGCGCAAGCATGGCAGGCGGGGCTTCCGCGGGCTTGGACTCGGCCGCTTTGCTGTCGCCTTCGGGCTTTACGAAATTGCCCACGTATTCGACCTTGCCCTTGGCGCGCAGATCCTTGACGGCATTCTGGGCGATGTCGCGCTTCTTCTGATTGACCAGGTATTGCTGGATCAGCGGGGTTGCCTTATCGAACGGCACCGACTGCTCTGCGAAATCGAGCAGCATGAACACATTGGCCACGTTCTGATCGGTGAATGCAAGCGTGTCGCCCTTGTTCATTTGCGCGATTCGGGGCAGCGCTTCGATCGGCAGCGACTCGGCCGCCCGCCGGCTGTTCGACTCACGATACTTGATGCCTGCGTCGTTCAGCACCTTGGCCACGTCGGCCGGGCCCTTGGCCGCGTTGAGTTGCGCGCGCACCTCGTCGGTAAACCTTGCGCGCTCGAACAGAAATTCGCGGAAGGCGTAGACCTTGCGCCGCTCGAACAGATCGGGGTTCTTGGCATAGAAGGCCTGGATCTCCTCGGGCGTCGGCGGCGTCGCTGCGGCTTGGCGATCGACGTAGGCTTGCGCAAGAATCTGGCGCCGCGCGGCTTCGAGCAACTGGTACACCTGCGGATCGCGGTCGATCTTGGCTTCTTTGGCCTGCTGCACGAGCAGCGTCTGGTCGATCAGGTTTTCGAGGATGCGCTTGCTGACGGCGTCGGTGTCGGCGCCCTGCGGGATGCTGGCCGCGGCACGCTGCATTTCCGCATTGATCTGGTGGACGGTGATTTCGTCGCCGTTCACCTTGGCGGCGGTCTGGCTCGCCGGCTTGGTTGCGTCGTCGTCGCCGCCCCCGCAGCCGGCCAGCAAGGAAGCCGCCGTAAGGATCGCGAGCGTTATGCGAGTCGTCGGTCTGATCATTTAAGAGTTTTCCTTGAATTCGTTCTACAACGCTATGATATACCTGTAAATCGTAAGAAACGGAAGCTCGGCAGAGCGCCTACGCGTCATGCCGGGCGCATTCGTCGTCGAAGCGCCACACCGGCATCGCTCGCGGCCTTGCCGACCTTCCCTGAAACTCCGAACGCTGCCGACTGCGAGGGAGGTACCCGGGGCTGTGCCCCGCGCCACCTTACCCAACCATGGCGGGGTCAATAGGCGTTGCGGTCCTTGATGACCGTGATGACCGTCTTGACCATGATCCACGCGTCGAGCGAAACCGACCAGTTTCGCAGGTAATCGAGATCGTACTCGATACGCTTCTGCATCTTCTCGATGGTATCGGTTTCGCCGCGGAAGCCGTTGACCTGAGCCCATCCCGTGATACCTGGCTTCACTTTGTGACGAATCATGTAACCGTCGATCAGCTTGCGATATTGCTCGTTATGGGCGACGGCATGGGGGCGAGGCCCGACGATGCTCATGGTACCGCCGATCACGTTAAGGAATTGTGGCAGCTCATCGAGCGAGGTGCGCCGCAGGAAGGCGCCGAAGCGGGTCACGCGCATGTCGTTCTTCTGCGCCTGCACCACCGCTGCACCGTCCTCCATGACGCTCATGGAGCGGAACTTGTAGACCATGATTTCTTCGCCACCCAAGCCGTAGCGGCGCTGCTTGAAGAGCACCGGACCGGGCGAAGTCAGCTTCACGCCGGCGGCGATCAGCAGCATCACGGGCCAGATCAGCAGCAGGATCAGCGAACCCATGACCAGATCGAACGCGCGCTTGAGCACGGCGTTGACGCCGAAGATCGGCGTTTCGCACACCGCAACGACAGGAATGCCGCTCACCGAATCGACCCGGGCTTGAATGAGATCGAACACGAATAGATGCGGCACGAAATAGACCGAGGCGGTGCTGTCGCGCAGCGAGTTGATCAGCGAAACGATCCGCGGCTGGGCGGCGATGGGTAACGCGACGTAGACGCAGTCGATGTGGTTGCGGCGCACATAGTCGGCCGCGTCCTTGACCTTGCCGAGAACCTCGCCCGGATCGAGGCCGACGAGGCGCTCCGGATTGCGGTCTTCGAAGTAGCCCCGCACGCTGATGCCCGAATAGAGATTGCGGCGCAGCCGTGCCGCCAGCTCGCGGCCAAGTTCGTTGGCACCGACCACGACGGCCGTGCGGGCGATGACGCCCGTCACCACGGCGCGCCGAACGAGTGACCGCGCGATCTTGGTGCCTGCGAGCAGCACCAGCGGCGTCGCCGCGAACCAGGTGAGGATCACCTGCTGATCGAAGTTGTTCGTGAGCTGCGTGGCATAGCCCAGGAACAGCATGATCGCCGCCACGATGGCCCAGCCGACCACGATGCCACGAATCAGCCGCGTGAGATGGAAGGAACTCCAGGGCACCAGGATATCGATCTCGTCGAACACCTGAGACGAGATGAAGAAGGTGAGTACGGCGAGGAGCAGGTAGAGCCCGGTAAAGTTCTCGCCGAAGGCGTAGACACACACTATGAGCGTGAGTGAAGCCAGAATCGGATGAAGGAGACTGTTGACCATTGCGGTCAGCGGCGTCTCGGAGCCGGTCGTGATCGACCCGTGCCCCGCCTCGGCAGAGAGCGAAGGACGCCGATTCGGCAATTGCAGCTCTTTCGATTCCATGGACTGCATCAATCTCGTAATGACTTGCCGGGACTCGAGGCTGCCGTTTCGGGAGATGGGTTCAAACTTGAAACGATTTCCCGGCATTCGTCGTTCCCGACGTTCCCGTGTTTCCGAGTATATCGGTTCGCAACATATGTTCAGTGCATTACGTCACTTGCCGAGGAATAGACGTACTCTAGGGGCAGCACGTTACGTTTTGACGTTGAATCTGTCGGGTCACCCCGACCTTCGACACCCACGATCCCTCGCAAAAGAATTTGGGCCGACGGCGTTTAGCCGACGGCCCAAACATTTTACAGCGCTACCGCCAGACGTAAGGGCTTGTGCCCGCGCCGCTTAAGCGAAGCGTTGTGCCGCGGTCTTCTTGCTGCGATTGCGTAGGCGGAAGCCCACCAGGCCGGCACCGATCAGCATCATGGCCCAAGCTTCGGGCTCAGGGATGGGGCTGACGTTGACATCAATCGACACGAATTTCTTCTCGATCAAAGCCAATGAAGGATCCGGGCCTTGCGGTGTCGCCGCGAAAGCCGCGAGGATGTTCTGAACCGAGAAACTTAGCTCCCGCGTGTTCGCGAAACTTGCACCCGAAAGATCGGAAAAAGTGGATGCCGTCCAGTTCGTCGTGGTCAGGTCTGCCACCGTATTCACCGTGCCGAGACCAGTTGCCGCCAACGGCTTAATGATCCCGGGAGGGACCTGCGCCGTGTCGAACACGCGTGTTTGCCCGCCGACGCTGACGAAACTGCCCGCCCCCCACATGACATAGTCGCCGCCCTCGCTGAAGTCGATCGACTGGACGCGATAGCCATCGCGCACAACGATTTTCAGATTGACGGTATTTGCCTCGATGTCGAGACCGCCATTGGTTGCAAGCGCCTTGAAGTTGGAGGGCGAGAACGTGATCAGATCTCCGACCAAGGTCGGTGTTCCGAACGCCAGGAGGGTGGGCTGCGCATCGTCGTAAATGACATCGATGTTTGAACCGTTGAGAGTAATCAGTGCTGCCGAAGCCGGCAGCGACCCGGCTCCTACCAAGGCTAGGGCCGCTGCCCATTGCCTAAACGAAGCGTTTTTCATAATCCACCTCTTTCGATTTCTTGAGCCGCTAAATTGTTTAACGTGATACCTGCCGTCGGATGGAGACCGCTTGAAATCCCCAACTGCACTCAAAGCAAATATCCTGCCCTGATTTTGCTACGTCAAGGTGACAGGAGTCTAGGACTGCCCATCTCGCCTCTCCTGGCTACTGCAACTCGGTGCAACGTATTGAACCTGCTTCGGATTCGGCAGGTTTTTCGGCTCCTACCACAGTTACCGAACCAATACTTAAGGACCTACGCCCCGAATGTAGCGCCAATCCCCTAGTGCGCGCTGTTAATTCCTTCACGGCTCCACTACCTAATCCCGATATTTTTTCAAGAGCTTAGGCACTACCTTGAGGCGAGTATGCACCATTATCGTGAATCACAAGTCCGCAGTCACTAGCTCGCGAGGCCTATGACGGCTGCCGCCCGGAAAACTTGCTCTTCGCATCGGGTTTGCGATTCGGCACAGGCCGGTGCTAAGATTGCCGCCTTTCCTCGGGGCGGTTAGCTCAGTGGTAGAGCACTGCCTTCACACGGCAGGGGTCGCAGGTTCAAATCCTGCACCGCCCACCAATAAATCAAGCACTTGCATGATCCCCGAGGCGCCTGTCGCGCGACATCGCCGCGATTGGCGAGCGAGCGTGACCGCCCTCATGCGTCGATCTGAGACCGGATTGACCGCCTCGGCTCGCGATCTACCGTAGGCTAAGTCTTCCTACCGGACGGTCCAATTTTGCTGCGGCGTCGTTTAGCGGGCGCTGGCCCGAGGCCTGCAGATTGGCTGGCGCAGCGCCTTTCGAGCCAGCAAACGACTATGCCTGTGCGCTTCAGGCCGAGGATCGCGCTGCGCAAACAGGGGGTGCGGCCAGCAACTCAAGGCAAGCCTGCACCGCTGCAGCGCGCGCCTCGATTGTCTGCGCGCGGTCCGGGGCGACTTGCGCTTTAGCCAGAGCTTCGCTCACTACCGAAAGAGCCGTTGCCGCGAAGCGCATGTTGCGTGCCGACGCTTCGGGCGTACTTGCGAGTTGAGCCATATCCAGGAACGTCCGCGCCATCGACAACTGTGTGACCAGAAACGCCTCGCTGCCGTGGACTTTTCGAATCGCGTTCATCGTTTTGCCTCCCCGAGGGTCTCTGCTTGCCTTTACGCACGCTCTGCTGCGACAACGGGAGTTGCTCTGAGCTGACCGATGCTATTCCTGCAGCGTACGGCGCTATAGGTACAAATGCCTCCTGCGCGAGCGAATCGGCAGCGGGATCCTTGTGCACCACGATACGCCCCCCATTGTGCCGAGCGAGCGAGCGGGCCGCCTTGACGACAGCCGTGCGCTCCGGGTCGGCCATGAGGGCGCTGACGGCATTGCCTGCATAGAGGTGCCACTGCCCCTGCTTCTTGATGATGTGGTAGTACCGGCTCATCTTCGACCTCCCGTGCAATGTTTTCCACGCACCAGGTTGCATCGCCCGAGTATTTCCAGATGCCCGCCTCTGCAGCCCGATGAGAGCCTCTCGCACACGTTGTACCCGACGATGCTCGTTCCCTCCATTAACGCGATATGCCTTTCGCATTGACACGAAACGATGCTTCCTCTGAAAAAAAAGCCCCGCCGAAGCGGGGCTCTCACTAAGCGCTGTGTCGTACCCGATCAGGCGCGACGACGCCGACGCTTCACCACATAGCCGATCACCCCAAGGGCGGACAGCATCAGGGCGTACGTCTCCGGCTCGGGAACCGGTACGGCCGAGAAGTCCGCGCTTCCACGCAGACAGCCTGCCGGGCCGCATTCGCCTTGGCCGACGTAGAGCGGATTTACGCCGCTGAACGACGAGTTGAACTGGAAGTCCGCCGCGCCGCCGTACTGCGCGGTGATACCGTTGCCGTTGAAGTAGGCATTGGCAATGCCCCCTGCGCTGGTGTCGACGCTGGCAAGCCCGGTGCCGAAGGCGACCGGGTTGCTCGTGCCGATGTTCACGCCGGTGCTCACGAACGTATTGCCCGCTGCGTCGACCTGATGGCCTCGCAAGGTGAGGAACAGCGTGCCGTTCGTCGCCTCGTTGATATCACCTGCAAGACCGCCCGCGTTCGAGGTCGAGAAGTCCTTGGTTGCGCCCGTGCCCAGGTACACCTGGATCAGACCACCGTCGAAGGTGATCGCATTGGGCCCAATCGAGGTCACCGTGTAGTCGCTGAACCTGTAGGTCAGTTCACAATCGGCGCACAGGTCGCCCACCGCTTGCGAGTTGATCGAATCGATCTTCCCGTAACCCGACAACGCCTCGCCGACCGCAGTCGGGATATTGGAATAGATCTGGCCCGCGGTGAACACCGAACTCGACGGCAACTCGATCCCGCCGATGTTGATGGCCAACGCCGGACTGGCCGCGGCGAGCAACAGGGACCCTGCTGCCAAGGCTTGCTTCGAACTTTTCTTCATTACTGGCTCCTTCACGTGGTGTGGAGCGGAAAGAATGAACCGGCGGATTGCACGCGCTTGCCAATTCAGTCACCTTCCGCAGATAAACAACATCGACGCCCGGGCATGCGCCGTGCCTTGCCTGAACGTCTAGCGGAGGTACGCAACTGCTGTGCACGCCCTACGCGCCGACTCAGTCGCATACCGTCGCTGAAGAGCGACAGTCTCACGACCTGGAAGTGAAGAAAATGCCTATGGCATGTTTCCTGCGGGCACTGGTTCGGCTGCTTCGCGCCTTACTCGAAGCGGGGACTTTCTCTATCGAGAACTCAGGAGGCGAGCAGTTCCAGCACGCGAGATGCCAGGCAAGCGCCGGCGACATCTCGGGCGTGAAATCGCGCGAAGGCGACGGGATGCGGGATCTCGATCAGCCGATCCAGCGGCGCGGGCGTGCCGATCAGCACCGCCTCGCACTCGGCATGCGCTATCGTTGCCGCGAGGTCTTCGAGTTGGCGTGCGCCATAGCCGAGCGCAGGCAGGACGTGGCCGATCCGGGGATAAGCCGCGAAGGCATCCGCGATCGTTCCGACCGCGTACTTACGCGGATCGACCAACTGCGCATCCAACAGACGGGCGGCTCGGCCCGCGACACCCTCGGCCATGCCCCCGTGGGTCAACGAGGGACCATCGTCGATGGCAAGGACGCGACGCCCGCGTATAAGTTCGGGCCGATCCACCGTCTCGACCGACTGCATGCAGATCACATCGGCCCGCTCGTTCAACGCGCGCGCCTCGGCGATGCAGGCACGGATCGCGTCGTCCCCAACGGTGTTGACTTTGTTCACCACCAGCACGTCGGCGGCGCGGATGTTGACCTCGCCGGGAAAGTAGCGAGCGCCTTCGTCGGGACGCGCGGGATCCAGCACCGTGACCGTGACGTCGGGGCGCACGAACGGCATGTCGTTGTTGCCGCCGTCCCAGACGACGACATCGGACTCACGCTCGGCCGCAGCCAGGATCAACGCGTAGTCGACACCCGCATAAACTACCGAGCCCTCGCTCACGTGCTGCTGATACTCCTCCAGCGCTTCGATGCTCAGGCCGGCGCCGAGCAGATCCTCGATGCTGGCGTAGCGCTCCACTCGCGCACTGAGCTCTTCGTAGGGCATGGGGTGGCGAACGGCCACCGGGCGACGCCCCGCCTGCTTGAGCGCGGCCATCAGGTACCGCGAGAGAGTGCTCTTGCCCGCCCCCGTGCGGGCCGCGACCACGGCGACCACGGGCAACGAACACGAAAGCATGGTGTCGCGTGGCCCAAGCAGAGAGAACGAAGCGCCGGCGGCGAGCGCTGCCGAGGCCAGGTGCATGACGTGCTCATGGGTGGAATCGCTGTAGGCGAAGATCACGTCGTCGACGGCACGCGCGCGGATGAGGGCCACGAGTTCGCTCTCCGGCACGATGGGGATTCCGAGCGGGTAGCGCGCCCCGCTCAGCGCCGGCGGATAGAGGCGCCCCGCGATGCCGGGGATCTGTGTGGCCGTGAACGCGACCACATCGTATTGAGCGTTGTCGCGAAAGAAGACGTTGAAGTTATGGAAGTCGCGCCCCGCCGCGCCCAGGATGATTGCCTTGCGCACATGATCGGCCATGGATGTTCCCTCCCACAGGCGGTTATCGAGTCCCGATTGCTTCGCTGAGCGTACCGGCGCGTGCATGCCCACCCCGCGCTCTCGCTAGTGTGACAGGTAAACGGCGCTACAATTCATGCACGGATAAGCCTATCCAAGTATTCGCATGCCGGGCCACGTCCGCGCCTGAGCCATTCCACCGATCGGGGGAGTCTACCCAGATGAGCGTTTTCACCAATCCACCCTTCATGCCTGGCGTGCGCCATGCCGGGGAGCCGGTGCCGAGCCTGTGGTTCATCTTCCACGAAGGACGCATGCTGGTGGTGGCCCAGGGCGAGGAGTTGCTCCTGCCCCGCTGCAGCGACTTGAACGAACTCGGACTGGAGCCGGCCCGGGTGCAGTACTTGGGCACCTGGCACGGTGAACCCGCATTCTCCGCCGAAATCGCCGCGCCGAGCACCCCACCCGGGATGATCTGGCACGGCTTGAGAACCCTGCTCGGGCGCTTCGATACGCCGCTGGTCGCGGTCGCGAGCCGGGCCGCCCAGATCATCGAATGGGATCGCACGCACCAGTTCTGCGGGCGCTGCGGCACGCCGACCGTGATTCGCGGCGAGGAGCGCGCACGCTCGTGTCCGAGCTGCCGGCTGCGGGTCTATCCGCGGATCAACCCGGCGGTCATGGTGCTGGTCACGCGCGGTGCCGAGGTGCTGCTGGCGCGCAAACCCAGTTCACCGAAGAATCGGTTCAGCGCGCTGGCCGGTTTCGTCGAAGCCGGCGAATCGCTCGAAGACACCGTGGCGCGCGAGACGCTCGAAGAAGTGGGCGTGCACGTGAAGAACATCCGCTACTTCGGCAGCCAGTCGTGGCCTTTCCCCAACTCGCTGATGATCGCGTTCACGGCCGAGTATGCGGGCGGCGAGATGCGCCCCGATGGCGTGGAGATCGAGGAGGCGCGCTGGTTCGCGCCCGATCAGTTGCCGACCATCCCCGAGGGCATCAGCATCTCGCGCTGGCTGATCGATTCGGTGACGGCCGAGATGCTTCGCAATCTGCGCTGAAGCCTGCGCGGGATCTTTCGAGCGAAGCCCTCCTCGGCGCGATCAGGAGGCCTCCGCGCCGAGCCGATTCCATACGCACGACTGTTTGCACGCCTTGTCCAGATCCCGCAGATACTGCTCGTGCGCCGCCATCTCGTCGGCGCTCGCCGCGAGCACGGTCAATGCATAGTGCTCGACCACCGCGGCATCGACCGTGGTCACGGATTGTTCGCCCCATCCGATGAGCAGGCTGTCCTGCCCGCGCGTCATCGCCAGATACACCTCGGCGAGCAGCTCCGCATCGAGGAGCGCGCCGTGCAGCGTGCGGTGGGAGTTGTCGATCGCGTAGCGGTCGCACAGCGCATCGAGACCGTTGCGCTTGCCCGGATGCAGTTCGCGCGCAAGCCGCAGCGTGTCCGTCACCGACGGACAACAGTCGGCGATCGGCGCCAAGCCGCACCGTGCCAGCTCATGGTTCAGAAACGCGATATCGAATGCCGCGTTGTGGATGATGAGCTCGGCCCCGCGTATGTAGTCGATAAACTGTTGGGCGATCTCGGGAAACTTGGGCTTGTCGAGCAAGAACTCGTTCGCGATGCCGTGCACGCGCAGCGCGGCTTCGTCGCTCTCGCGCTCCGGGTTGACGTAGTAATGGAAGTGATTGCCCGTGGGGCGCCGGTTGAACAGTTCAACCGCGCCCAGTTCGATGATGCGATGGCCGAGCTCCGGCTCGAGGCCGGTGGTCTCGGTGTCGAGTACGATCTGGCGAGTCATGGGTGGCGGGCCGGCTGATCGTGTTGCACGGGTCGGCACGCTGTCGACCAGCGGGTCGGATAAATCATAATGGCATATCCGAGGCGTCGGTCGCGTTGCGGCCCGCGATGACGCCCAGATTGGCCAGCGCGTCGGCGCGCTCGTTGCCGGGGTGGCCGGCGTGGCCCTTGACCCAGATCCAGTCGATCTGATGCTGCGCGGCCAGCTCATCCAGCTCGCGCCACAGTTCCGCGTTCTTGACGGGCTTTTTGTCGGCGGTTTTCCAGCCGCGCCTTTTCCAATCGTGAATCCATACACTGATGCCCTTCTGCACATATTGGGAATCGGTATGGACGCGCACGCACGAGGCGCGCTTGAGCGCTTCGAGTGCGCGGATCACCGCGGTGAGTTCCATGCGATTGTTGGTGGTATTCGCCTGGCCTCCGTAGATTTCCTTGCTGCTGTTGCCGCAACGCAAGAGCGCGCCCCAGCCACCCGCGCCCGGATTGCCCTTGCACGCACCGTCGGCAAAGATGTCGACCACTTCTTGTTCTTGTTCTGGATTCATCGTTTCGTTGTTATTTGACGAGCCGCGATGCCGCGGCCCCGAAAGCGTCGCAAAGCGACTACGTTGCCACTGGCGGCGAGCCTGGGGCGCCAACTGGGCTTGATGAGCCTCATGCCTCGCACATGCTTGACGGCCTGCAGGAAGTACACCCCGCCCGCGAAAGGCCACCAGCGATCGCCGGCGGCATCCATGAAACCGAACCGGCGCAGCCAGCGCTCCTGCGAGAACGGAGGCGCATACCCCTGCATGCGCCCGCCGATCACATCCAGAGAGAGCAGCGACAGCCAATCCTTGAGCCGCGGCAACTGGATGAAGTGCCCGCACCACGGCATCTGACCGCGCGCACGAGGAATCAGGCGCTTCATGCCCAACAGGCTCCAGGGATTGAAGCCGGAGATGACCACCTGTCCTTCCGGCACGAGGATGCGAACGACCTCGCGCAAGATCTGGTGCGGATCGGCGCTGAACTCCAGCACATGAGGCAAGACGACCAGATCCACGCTGTTGGCGGCAATCGGCAGATCGGTGAAGTCGGCCTGCAAGGCGATCGGCCCGCTGGCTCCGACACACCAGCGCGAGGTTATCCGAGACGCGCGCAGCAGATCGATTTGCGCCAAGCCGCACTGCAATGCGTTGAAGCCGAAAATGTCGGCCACGACCCGATCGAAGTATTCGTGCTCGCGCGCCAGCAGGTACTGCCCGAGCGGCGTGCCGAACCAGGCGCTCAGTTGATCCGAATCTTGCTGATCTGTTGACATCGTTGCGTGTCGGAAAGTGGGTCGACTGGAGCACTGTGCCTGCAAAGAGCGTACTCAAAGCAGTGCCCACTGCAAGCTGTCGGGGTGAAGCAGAGCATAGCAAACCCGGATTAGGCCCCGCTATCGGCGACAACACAATGGTTCGCGATCGTCGATTGGCCTTTACAATAGGGAGGTATTCGAACTTGGCATCGGCACAAGCTGGATCGCGTGACGAGTGTCGGCTGCAGGCCTGCCGACTTGCCGCGCTCAGGGGAACTCGGAGGCTGCCGACAGCGGCCGCGGACATTGAAGTCACACCCCAAGAACAACTTCTAACTTATTGACCTGCCTGTTATTTGTTACTAACATCGGGTCGCTCAGTCGCTACCGGGGGTTGCATGCACCATTGGACGGCCCTACGCGCCGTATGCGCGTTCTTTTTCGTCTTCGTCGCAAGCAGCGCCTGGTCCCAGGGATTCGGCGACGATGAAATCAATATCGAACCTGAAATCGTCGACGTCAACTCGCTCAAGCTCGTGCCCGATGCGCCACGCACGCGCGTCCCCACCCTGCTCCCCCGCCCCCATCTGCCGCTGCACGGCGAGCAGAACGATCCCGGACCAGCCCATCTGCTCCTGGGTGACATCCCCTTCAGCGCGAGCACGAATCCCGCCGCATCGGCCGATTCGCTCTGGGAGCGGATCCGCGGATCGTTCGGCATGCGGGAATTGCCCTCGCCCCTGGTCAAGGAATGGGAGACCTGGTACGCGAGCCGGCCCGACTATCTCGCGCGCATGATCGCGCGCAGCGAACGCTATCTGTTCTTCGTCGTCGAGGAAGTCGAAAAGCGCGGCATGCCGAGCGAGATCGCTCTATTGCCCATGATCGAGAGCGCGTACAACCCCAAGGCGTATTCGCATGCGCATGCGGCTGGCATGTGGCAGTTCATTCCTTCCACCGGCAAGCATTTCGGTCTGAGACAGAACTGGTGGCAGGACGAGCGCCGGGATGTGCTCGCGGCGACACGCGCGGCCCTCGATTACCTCGAAAAGCTCTTCGAGATGTTTGGCTCCTGGGAACTCGCGCTCGCCTCCTACAACTGGGGTGAAGGCGCGGTCGGTCGGGCGATACAACGCAACGAGGCCCGCGGCTTGCGCACCGACTACCTGAGCCTCGACATGCCGGCCGAGACCCGCAATTACATCCCGAAGCTGATGGCGGTGAAGAACATCCTCGCCCGCCCCGAGAACTTCAACCTCCGTCTGGCCGACATTGCGAACCGCCCGTATTTCACGGTGGTGCACGCTGACAGACACATCGACGTTACCCTCGCGGCCCGGCTGGCGGAGATGCCGCTGGCGGATTTCCAGGCGCTGAACCCCTCGCACAACCGGCCGGTGATCCGCTCCGAGGGCGCCCAACCCATCCTTCTGCCCACCGACCGCGCCGAGAGGTTCCAGGCGAACCTCCAAGCCCACGGCTCCAGACTGACGTCCTGGCAGTCATACCGGATCAACCAAGACGACAGGCTGGATCAGATCGCCGAGCGCTTCGGCATCACACTGGCTCAACTCAAGGAAGTGAACAGCATCCCGGCGCGTCTGCGCAACCTGGTGGGCTTGACCATACTCGTCCCCGATAACGCCGAAGCCGCTGGGGGCGATATCTCCGCAGCCGGCTTTGCCCTGCCCGCGCTTGCGGCAGCCTTGCAGCAATCGGCGGCCACCGTTGCGCGGTATACCGTGAGACGAGGCGACACGCTATCGAGCATCGCGCAGCGGCACAACGTGCCCATGGCCCAGTTGGCCGCACGCAACGGCATCCGCAACGGCAAGGTCCGCCTCGGCCAGACGCTCATCGTGAGCGAAACAGCGGGACGGGCAGCCTCCGCCGCACCGGAGCCTGTACAGCGCACTGCGGCAAAAGCGTCGAGGCGCGGCGCATCGAACCAAGTGGCCCGTGCAGCGCCTGCCGCGAAGAGAAGCACGAAGACTCAAGGCAAGGCGCCAGCGCGTGTCAACCAGGCCCCGTCGAAGCGCACACAAGTCGCCCTTTCGGGACGTCGCAACTAGGCTGCGCTGGCTTTAGCGCTGCCCGCTGGCGACGGCAGCGGCGTGCGCAGCGCGGCAGGCATTCGCGCCGTCCACACCGTCGATTCGGCCGTGCCCGATGCGCGTCAGCGAGCGACTTCCCGCCCCGACTCGTCGTAGAGATGACACCGCACGCCGTGGTTCGGGCTCACCTTTCGCTCTGCGGGAAAGTCCGAGCGACATTGCTCGAACGCATGCGGGCAGCGCGGATTGAAATGACACCCCTTCGGCGGCGAGACCGGTGACGGCAGATCGCCGGGAATTCGCAAGACCTCGCGTCGGGCCTGCGGATCGGGCACCGGCACGGCCGACAACAAGGCCCGGGTATAGGGATGCCTCGGTCCGGCGAACACCTCCTCGACGCTGCCCTGCTCGACCACGCGCCCGAGGTACATCACCGCGACCTCGTGGGCGAGGAACTCGACGACGCCCATGTTGTGGGTAATGAACAGATAAGCGATGCCGTGGCGACGCTGCAGATCGAGCAGCAGATTGAGAATCTGCGCCTGCACGGAGACATCGAGCGCGCTGGTCGGCTCGTCGCAGACGATAAGCTTGGGCTCCACCGCCAAGGCGCGCGCGATCGCGATCCGCTGTCGTTGTCCGCCAGAGAACTCGTGCGGATAACGCGACTTCGATGCCGGATCGAGCCCGACCTCCTTCAACAACGCGTCGATGCGCCCTGCGCGCTGCTCGGGTGTATCCCCCACGCGCAGCGCGCTCATGCCCTCTTCGATGATCTCGTTGACGCGCATGCGAGGATTGAGCGAGGCGTAGGGATCCTGGAACACGATCTGCAAGTCGCGCCGTCGTGCGCGCAGCGCCGATGCGCTCAGCGAGGCGAGATCGACGCCATCGAAGCGCACTTCGCCGCCCGTGGGCGGAAGCAGCTGCAGAATGCCCTTGCCCACCGTGGTCTTGCCGCAACCCGACTCGCCCACCAGCGCGAGCGTGCGACCGGCGGGGATGCTCAGGGACACGCCATCCACCGCTCTCACATACCCGACGACACGCCGCAATAAACCGCGATGGATGGGAAAGTGAACGCGCAGATCGCTCACCGCCAAGAGCGCCTCGGTGCCCGGAGCCATGTGTTCGGACCCCACTGCCGCTGCGGATGCTGAACTCGTCCCGTTCGTGCCGTCCGCGCCCGCTCGGGGCAACCCCTCGGTGCCCAGCACGCCGGAATAGTAATGACAGCGAACGGCGCGCCCACCTGCCGTGGCCACGAGCGTCGGCACGATGGAGCGGCACTCCGGTTGAGCGTAATCGCAGCGATCGACGAAGCGGCAGCCCTCGAACGTCTGCGCGAGCGAAGGCACGTTGCCGCCGATCACCGACAGGGCTTGACCGCGCTTTCCGACCGAGGGCAGCGAGGCGAACAGCTTGCGCGAATACGGATGCTGCGCAGCGCGGAAGAAATCTTCGCACGGCGCCGTCTCGACGATTTGTCCGGCATACATGACACCGACGCGATGCGCGGTTTGCGCCACCACACCGAGATCGTGGGTGATGAGCAGCATCGACATGCCACGGCGACGTTGCAGCTCGCGCAGCAGCTCGAGAACCTGGGCCTGTATCGTCACATCGAGCGCGGTGGTGGGCTCGTCGGCGATGAGCAGCTCCGGCTCGCATGCGAGCGACATGGCGATCATCACGCGCTGGCGCAGCCCGCCGGAGAGCTGGAAGGGAAACTCGGTGAGGCGGCGCTCGGCGTCGGGCACACCGACGGAATCGAGCAGCTCGCGCGCCTTGCGCTTCGCCTCGTCAGCCCGAACGCGGGTGTGCCGCTCGATGACTTCGACGATCTGCGCGCCTATGGTCAGCACCGGATTGAGCGAGAGCATCGGCTCCTGGAAGATCATGCCGATGCGCGCGCCGCGGATCGTTCGCATCCGGGCTTCGGACAGCTGCAGCAAGTCGGTATCGCCGAGGCTGATCCGACCGTCGACCACGCGACCGGCGTCAGGCAGCAAGCGCATGATGGACAGCGCCGTGATCGACTTGCCGCAGCCCGATTCGCCGAGCAAGGCGAACGTCTCGCCACGCTGCACGGTCAAGCTCAAGCCGTCGACCGCTCGCACGGGCTCCCGCCCGGCGTCGATCCAGGTGGAGAGGTTTTCGATATCGAGCAGCGTATCGCTCATGTCGCCGCCTTCTTGCGCAGGGCCCCGCGCAAACTGAAGCGAAACGGCTTGACCGCGACACGCGGATCGAAGGCATCGCGCACCGCATCGGCGAAGAGGTTCGCCGACAGCACCAGCAGGAACATGAAGCCGAAAGCGGATGCGAGCGACCACCAGACCATGGGATCGCGCGCCATTTCGAGCCGCGCCGCGTTGATCATGGTGCCGAAGCTCGTCATGGAGGGATCGACGCCGACGCCGACATACGACAACACGGCTTCGGCCAGGACCAGGCCGCTGAACTCCATCACCACGGCGATCAGGACGATGTGCATCACGTTCGGGAGGATGTGCCGGGTGATGATGCGCGCATGCCCGACGCCGAATGCCTGCGCCGCCTGGATGTAGTCGAGCTCGCGCAGCTTGAGCGTCTCACCTCGCAGCAGGCGGCACAAGCCTGTCCAACTCGTCACGCCGAGGATGGCGCACAGGAACAGCAAGCGCAGATCCGCGCGCTCCATGGCCGTGGGGAACGCCTGCGGTCGGGTATCGATGTACACCTGCATCATGAGCACCGCGGCCGCGATCAGCAGCACCGCGGGAATGGCGTTGAGGGTCGTGTACAGGTACTGGATGATGTCGTCGGCCCAGCCTTTGAAGTAGCCGGCCGCGATGCCGAGAAGAATCGCGAAGGGCAGCATGACCAGCGTCGTGAGCGTCCCGATCACCAAAGCCGTGCGTATGCTCTTCAGCGATTGGTAGAGCACGTCCTCGCCCACCTTGCTGGTGCCGAGCACGTGGTACTTGGCGGCCAGCGTCGCGGTGATGGAGGCGAGGATGAGCAATAGGCCGACGGTCATGAGGATCGCTCGCCACGGCACATCGAGCTCGCCACGCATCACGGAGAGCCAGGCCCGATCGAGGCTGCTGCCCGACCTGTGCGCGATCGCGGCGCACAGGATCGTGCCTGTCAGCAGCCACAGTATGAACCCGATCGCCCCGCCGGCGAGAACGCGCCGGCCGACGTCGCCGGCCCACTCCTTCTCGGGATCCTTCAGGTGAGCGCCGCCGTGCGTCAGGCGGGGGTACTCGCGCACTTGGCGCCCGCCGGGCAACTCCACGGTCTCGCGCGCGTAGGAGCGATACGCCAGCGGCGCGGAATAGGTCTTCTCGGGGCGCTGGCGCAGCGAACTCAACATCTGATCGAGCACGCTGGTGATCTCGACCGCATAGACGCTCTTTCCGGCGGGTGCCGCGCCATCGAGCCGGACGCGAAAGTGCAGCGAGTCGAGCAGCCCGATGACGACGAAGAAGGCGAGCACCACCGCGCCCACCATCCCCGAGGGGCTCTGGCTCACCCGCTGCCAGGGCTTGCGCAGGTGCTCGCGCTTGCGCACGTAGACAACCACGCCGATCAGCACCGCCAGCAGCAGGAACACCAGCGCGTCGGTCCACAGAATGACAGGTTGAAAGGGCATGGTCGGCTAGGTCAGGCGCACACGCGGATCGACCAGCGTGTAGGAGATATCGGTCAGCAGCAGGCCGAGAATGTAGAGCACCGCTCCGAGGAACACCATGGCGCGCACGATGGCGAAATCCTGCGCCTGGATGGCGTCGATCGTGTAGCTGCCCAGCCCCGGGATGCCGAAGAAGGATTCCATCAACAAGCTGCCCAGGAAGAGCGTCGGGATCACCACCACGGCCCCGGTCAGGATGGGAATCATGCCGTTCTTGAGCACGTGTCCGAAGAGCACGGCCGACTCGCGCAGCCCCTTGGCCCGGGCCGTGCGGACGTAATCCTTGCCGATCTCCTCCAGGAAGATGGTGCGATACCAGCGCGCTCCGGCACCGATCCCGCCGATGACGCCGATCACGACCGGGAGGATGACGAATTTGAGCGCATCGGTGCCCCCGGCGAAGCCCGAGATGGGCACCAGATGCCACACCTTGCTGATCAGATACTGGCCGCCGATGATGTAGAACAGACCGGAGATGGACATCATCGCCACGCACGAGACCACCCCCCAGAAATCGAGATAGGTGGCGCGAAAGAATGCCATCATGAGCGCGAAGCTGATGTTGACGAGAATCCCGATGATGAAGACAGGCACCGCGAGGGCGAGGCTCGGGCCCATGCGGGTCGAAATCTCGTGCGCGATATCGCGGCCGTCGTCGGCATTGCCGAAGTCGAACACGAACAGTCGTACCGATTTGTCATAGAAGATGGTATCGGTCAGCCGCTCGATGCCATCGGCGGAATCGTTCCAGAGCAGCGGCTTGTCGTAGCCGCGCTCGGCCTTCCAGCGCTCGATGGCCTCCGGCGTGACCCGCTTCGCTCCCAGCTGCATGCGGGCCATGTCGTCGGGCGTGTTCACCACGAAGAACAGCGCGAAGGTGAGCAGATTCACGCCGATCAGGATCGGGATCGCATAGAGCACCCGCCGGACGATATACCCGATCATGCGCGCTCCCGGCCTGCCATGCGCTCACGACGGCGGTAGCTCAAGTACGCCGGCACGCACAAGGCCATCAAGATCAGGGCGATCAGCACCAGCGGCCCGACCACGGGCTGATTCCATTCGTTGCGCTTGCGCTCCCGCAGCTCAGGATCGATGCGCTGATACTTGAGCCCGTTGCGCGCGATCTGGTTCGGCTTGGTGTTCGAAATCCACTGGTGCGACAAGCCGTAGTTCAGCGGATGGAAGCCCCAAGCCCAAGGGGCGTCCTCGCGCGCGATCTTCAACATCTGATCGATGAGCTGCTGGCGCTCCGGGCCGTTGTCGAGGTTCTTCATGCGCTCGAACAGACGATCGTATTCGGGGTTCTGGTAGTTCGCCGTGTTCTCGCCCCCCGTCTTGGCCCGGCTCTGCGGGCCGTTCAACAAAAACATGAAGTTCTCGGGATCGGGGTAGTCCGCGTTCCAGCCGAGAAAGAAGATCTGCGTATTGCCGGTGCGGACCTTCTCCTGAAAGCGGTTCCAGTCGGTGGCGCGTATCTCCAGCTGAATGTTGAGCTTGGCGAACTGCCTGCGATACCACTCCAGTCGGGAGGCATCTCCGGGCCCGCGAGTCACGGTATCGAGGCTCAACACCAGCGGCTGTCCGGACTTGCTGTCGCGCCCGTTGTCGTAGCCGGCTTGCGCTAGCAGCTTGCGGGCATGGTCGATCGACTTGCGCCTGGGTTTGCCGTCGATCCACTCGTAGACCACCGGATTGATGCCGGCCTCGCCGTCCCGATAGCCGAACAGCCCCGGCGGAATCGGGCCCATGGCGGGAATGCCCCGGCCATTGGCGAAGATGCTGATGAACTCTTCGTAGTCGACTGCGATCGAGATCGCCTGGCGCACTTTCTTTGCACGATCGGTGAGACCGCCCACCACCGGATCGAGGAAGTTGAACGCAAGATAGAAGGTGCTGGTGCCCACCGAGGTACGCAGCGTGATGCCCTTGCGCTCCATCTCGGGCGTCAGCGTAGCCTGGCCCTCGACGCTCAACTGCACGGCCTGGTCGAAGTTGTCGGAAGCGATCGCCGAGCGGTCGTAGTACCCCTGCAGGAACTTGTTCCAGTACGGGATGCTTTCCTTCTCGCGACTGAACACGACGCGGTCGATGAACGGCATGGGCTTGCCTGCATCGCGCAACAAGCCGGCCTGCTCATCGCCCGGTTCGCCTTCGGCGGGGTAGGCTTCACCTCGGAAGTTGGGATTGCGAGTGAGCACCATGCGAGCGTTCGGATTGTTCTCGGTCAGCATGTACGGACCGGTGCCAACCGGATACCAGTCCAGTGTGAGATTGCGGCCGTCGTTCATGCCGCGCTGGGCATAGAACTGGTCGGCTTCGTACGGAATCGGGGAGAAGAAGGGCATCGCCAGCCAGTAGACGAACTGCGGGTACTTGCCCTTGATGCGGATGCGATAGGTATAGCGATCGACGAGCTTGACGCCGCTCAACTCGTACTGGCGCAAGTCGATCCAAGGCAGCCCCTTGTCGCCGCTGCCGTAGCGCGCCCGATGCTCGGCCAGGAGCTTGTCGTTGTCCTTGCGCAATGCCGCCGCGAGCTCCTTCAAGCCGATCACATACTCGCTCAGGTGCCCGAATACCGGTGATGTGCCGCGCGGGTTGGCGAGCCGCTTGATCTGGTAGATGAAGTCTTCCGCGGTGACTTCCCGCGTGCCCGTCTGCGGGAAATCGGACAACCGGTAACGGGAGCGGATATCGGCTTCGGACAGCGCGAGATACAGCGGCTTGCCCGAGGCATCCTGCGCGAATGCCGGGTGGGGTTGGAAGCGCAGACCGGGGCGGATGCGCACCTCGAACTCGGACTGTGCGACCTGCTCTGGCGGCGCATCGGCCGCAATCTCGCGCCCGTCCGCAGAGAAATAGCGCACCGTGGGCAGGCTCTCGGCGCTCTGAGGGATCAGCTCATACGGCCGCTTCAGGTAGTGATACTGCAGCGGCGGCTCATAGATCTGGGTGATGAAATCCCACTCGTCGGACGCGTATGACAAGGCGGGATCCAGATGCCTCGGCCGCTCGACGAATGCCGAGAAGAGCGTATTGGATCCTCGGTCGGCCGCTGGATAGGGATCGTTCCAAAGTGCGTCACCACATCCAGCAAGCACCCAGACAAGAGCGAGAACCGCTGCGAGTCGAAACGTCATGCGGCCATTGTAGTTCAAGCGAACACGCTTTTGCGCGGTCCGGGATCGGCGTCTCGGCTATAATTCGCCCGCTCTTGAGACCCGCCTCACTAGGAGACGTCCCCATGGGATTCCTCGCCGGCAAGAAGATCCTCGTCACTGGCCTGCTCAGCAACCGCTCCATCGCATACGGCATCTCGCGCGCACTGCAGCGCGAGGGCGCCGAACTCGCGTTCACCTATCAGGGCGATGCGGTCAAGGACCGCGTCACGGCGCTGGCCAAAGATCTCGGCTCGGAACTGGTCTTCCCCTGCGACGTGGCCAAGGACGAAGAGATCGAGGCTCTTTTCACCGAGTGCGCTCGCCACTGGGATGGTCTGGACGGACTCATTCATTCGATCGCCTTCGCACCGCGCGAGGCGCTCAATGGAAACCTCCTCGACGGACTCTCCCGCGAGGCGTTTCGCACCGCGCACGAGGTGAGCGCGTACAGCTTCCCTGCCTTGGCCAAGGCGGCCTTGCCGATGATGAAAGATCGCAAAGGCGCAATGCTCACGCTGAGCTATCTGGGCTCGGTGCGTACCGTGCCCCATTACAACGTCATGGGTATGGCCAAGGCGAGCCTGGAGGCGTCGGTGCGCTACCTGTGCAGCGCCCTCGGCCCGCAGGGGATCCGGGTCAATGCCATCTCGGCAGGGCCCATCAAGACGCTCGCCGCCGCCGGCATCGCCGGCATGGGCAAGATCCTCAACTTCGTGGGGGAGCATGCGCCTTTGCGGCGCAACGTCACCATCGACGACGTAGGCAACGCGGCGGCGTTCCTGATGAGCGACTTGGCCGGCGGCATCACCGGCGAAGTCATGTACGTCGACGGCGGATTCAACACCGTCGTGGCGGGCATGGAGTAGGCCGACCGGCCTGCTCTAGCGCGAGTTACTTCTTCTCGATCAGATCAGGCTGGGTCTTCACTTCGACCCGGCGCTTGAGCGCGGCCACGTAGTCGGCGAGCAGTTCCTGGCCCATCATGCGCTTGAGCTGTTCGGCGGTCGCGGCACGCGCCTCCGGACTGACCTCGGCGGGCTGGTTGACGGCCGACACGCGAAGCAGCTGATAGCCTAGCTTGGGATCCTCGGCGCCGACGTAAGCGGGCAGCTTGCTGGTGTCGGCACGAAAAGCCTCCTTGAAGGCCGCCTCGCCCAGCCCTTGCGAATCGGTGCGGCCGACCATGACGGGCTTGCCCCAGGTCACGCCAGCCGCCTCGCCCTTGCGCAAATTCTCGAGCTTTTCGAGGCCGGCGGCCACAGCACGCTTGCGTGCCTCCACTTCGATCAGGCGTTTGCGGATATCGGCCTGGACTTCTTCGAACGGCCGGGTCGCTGCGGGCTTGAACTCGAGCGCTCGAGCGCTGATCAAGGTGCCCGGCGCGACCTCCACGACCTCGCTGTTGCGGTTGTTCTTGATCACGTCCTCGGAGAACGCCGCATTGATAAACCGCTCGCTGGTCAGGGGTGAGCCCGGCATAGGCACACGGGAGATCCAGGGACTTTGCTGGACGGCGACCTTCAAAACCTCGGCCGCTGGCTTGAGGCTGTCCGACTGCTCGTAGGCCGTGTTGTTGAGCTGCTCCGCCAGCTCAGCGTACCTCTTCTGCGCCGCGCCCCGCCTCATCTCGGCCTCGATGCCGGCACGCACTTCTTCGAAGGGTTTGGTCGCGCCGCCACGAACGCCGTTGAGCCGAATGATGTGATAGCCGAACTCGGTTTCGACCGGGCCTCTGATCTCGCCGGCCTTCATGCTGAACAAGGCTTCGTCGAAGCTCTGCTTCGTGGCACCTCGCTCGAGAAAGCCCAGGTCGCCCCCGCTCTTGGCCGAGCCCGGATCATCCGAGTGCGCACGCGCAATCTCGGCGAAACGATCCGGCTTGGCCTGCAGCTGCTTGGAGAGGTCGGCCGCCTTTGCCTGGGCTGCCGCTTTTGCTTCAGCCGTGGCGCTAGTCGCCACTTGCACGAGGATATGGCTCGCATCGCGCTCTTCCGGCGCCGTGAACCGAGCCGAACTCTGCTCGTAGGCCTGGCGCACTTCTTCTGGCGACACCTGCATCTGCGCGGCAAGATTGTCCAGCGACAACACCACGTATTCCAGACGCACCTGCTCGGGCACCCGGAACTCGGCGGCACGGCTATCGTAGTAGGCCTTGACCGCGGAATCGTCCACGCTCACCTGAGCCTCGAAGGCCGCAGGCGCGATGATCGCGACCGAGACTTCCCGAGTCTGCTCGGACAGGCGCACGATTCGGTCCACGACAGTCTTCGAAAGAAAGCCGCTCGACGAAAACGCATCCATGAGCGGCTGCTGCAACAAGTCATGACGCAGCCGCGCCTCGAATGCGAGCGGACTCATGCCTTGATTGCGCAGGAAGGCGTCATACAGTTCCGATGAAAACTTGCCGTCCTGTTGGAAGGCCTGCTGAGACATGATGAGTTCGCGCAACTGCTCGTCCGTGACTCGCATCCCTGCGCGCACGGCCTGGGAGAGCAGCAGCCGCTCACGGACAATCTGCTCCAGCGCCGCGAAGCGCATCTCCGGCGAATCGAGCACCGACTGGTCGAGCGGCGCATTGTTGACCATGCGCCGCATGGCATCCTGGCGCTCACGCAAGGTTTCCTGGAACTGCTGCTGAGTGACTCGATAGTCCCCCACACGAGCAACCTCGGCGCCGAGTTCGTTACTCGTGAAGTAACTCTCCATGCCGAAGAACGCAAACGGCAGGAAGATCAGGAACAGCACGAACTGGATCAGCCGCTTGTTGTTATGAACTAGATTGAACATGGAATTAAAAAGGCGAACTCAGTTCGCCTCTGTCAAGTTGGGGGCCGGCATCGGTGCGCCGCGACACTTGCTCCAGACCCATGTTGAAAACCCAACCGACCGCTCCCCCGCATGCGACGATGCTTCGTGAACCGGCACGGCCGGCCCAGGGCGGATCGCGGCCGATTATACGGCACGAAGTCTGGCGCGGATACGGTCACGGAACGTATACGGATCGCCTCGGGAAAGCGCGGTTCCCGCACGGGCCCGAAGGGGAGGCACAAAGCAATAACGCCTGACTAGGCAGGCGTTATCTGAAAGCTGGCGGAGTGGACGGGACTCGAACCCGCGACCCCCGGCGTGACAGGCCGGTATTCTAACCAACTGAACTACCACTCCATGTTATTGCAATCGGCTGGTGGGTGCTGAGAGGGTCGAACTCCCGACATTCGCCTTGTAAGGGCGACGCTCTACCACTGAGCTAAGCACCCGACAAACATCTTCGACGCCACCGAAAACCACGTCTACCGACTAAGCTCGCTAGTTTACCGCGCCCTTTAATTCCTTACCAGCCCGAAACTTCGGAACTTTCGCAGCGCGGATCTTGATCTCCGCGCCCGTGCGGGGGTTGCGACCGACACGTGCGGCCCGACGAGCGACCGAGAACGTGCCGAAACCGACCAACGTGACGCTCTGCCCTTTGCGCAAGGAAACCGTGATTGCCCCGAGCGCCCCGTTGACTGCGCGCTCGGCAGCGGCCTTAGAAATGTCTGCGGCTTTGGCGACCGCTTCGATCAATTCGGCCTTGTTCACGTGATCTCCCTTTCCTGGCTTTTAGTCACTGACCGCATGTGAGCCAGCTACGTTGCGAAGGCGCTTTATAGCAAGTCGAAAATGTCGATGTCAAGACAAGCTCGCGAACGCAAAACCGCCTCTTGCGGGCGCGAGCCGTCAAGCTGACACCACCTGCTAATGCTTCATGACTACGCCATCTTTATCCGGCGCAGCGGGTAGCGGGGCAACCTCTTTACCGTCCGCTGGCTCGGGCAAGGACTCCGGCAACCGCTCGAGCGCCAATTCGAGGACTCGATCGATCCACCGCACTGGATGGATATCCAGCCGGTTCTTCACGTTTTCGGGGATATCGGCGAGATCCTTGGTGTTCTCCTCGGGGATCAATACCGTCTTGATGCCGCCTCGGTGTGCAGCAAGCAGCTTTTCCTTGAGGCCGCCGATCGGCAAAACCTCTCCGCGAAGCGTAATCTCGCCTGTCATGGCGACATCGGCGCGCACGGGAATGCCGGTAAATACCGAAACGAGCGCCGTGCAGATGGCGATACCCGCGCTCGGCCCATCCTTGGGCGTCGCCCCTTCGGGCAAGTGTATGTGGATATCGTTCTTCTGATAGAAATCAGGTTCGATACCGAGTTTGCGCGAACGATTGCGCACCACGCTCAGTGCAGCTTGCACGGATTCCTGCATTACCTCGCCGAGCTTTCCGGTGGTGATCGTCTTGCCTTTTCCCGGCATGACCACGGTTTCGATGGTGAGCAGTTCCCCGCCGACCTCGGTCCACGCGAGCCCGGTGACCTGCCCGATCTGGTTATTGGTTTCCGCTTGACCGTAGGTGAAGCGCCGAACCCCCAGATGCTTTTCAAGGTTGCGCGAAGTAATGTTGACCTTGCCGCTCTTCTCCTGCTTGAGCAGCAACGCTTTCACCACCTTGCGGCATATCTTGGAGATCTCGCGTTCGAGCGCTCGAACGCCGGCCTCACGCGTGTAGTAACGGAGCATGTCGCGAATCGCGCTCTCCGAAACCGTCAATTCGTCGGCCTTGAGCCCGTGGTTCTTCATCTGCTTGGGAATCAGATAACGCTGGGCGATATTGACCTTCTCGTCTTCGGTATAACCCGAGAGGCGAATGACCTCCATCCGGTCGAGCAATGCCGGCGGAATATTCAGCGTATTGGCCGTCGCGACGAACATCACGTCGGAGAGGTCGTACTCGACTTCGACGTAATGGTCGACGAATGTGTTGTTCTGCTCGGGATCGAGCACCTCGAGCAGAGCCGAGGCGGGATCGCCGCGGAAATCCATGCCCATCTTGTCGACTTCGTCGAGCAGGAAGAGCGGATTGCGTACGCCGACCTTGGACATGTTTTGCAGGATCTTGCCGGGCATGGAGCCGATGTACGTGCGCCGATGCCCGCGGATCTCGGCCTCGTCACGCACCCCACCCAAGGACATGCGCATGAACTTGCGATTCGTGGCCCGTGCGATCGACTGCCCGAGGGAGGTCTTGCCGACGCCCGGAGCGCCGACCAAGCAAAGGATCGGCGCTTTGACTTTCTCGACGCGCTGCTGCACGGCAAGGTATTCGAGGATGCGCTCTTTGACCTTTTCCAGGCCGTAATGATCCTTCTCCAGCACGGCCTCGGCGACTTTGAGATCCTTGCTGATCTTGCTCTTCTTGCGCCAGGGCAGCGAAACCAGCGCATCGATGTAATTGCGCACGACGGTCGCTTCGGCGGACATCGGCGACATGAGCCTGAGCTTGCGCAATTCGGCCTCGGCCTTGAGTCGCGCGTCTTTGGGCATGCCGGCCTTGGCGATCTTCTTGGCCAGTTCGTCGAGATCGGCGCCCTCTTCGAGTTCGCCCAGTTCTTTCTGGATGGCCTTGACCTGCTCGTTCAGATAGTACTCGCGCTGACTCTTCTCCATTTGCCGCTTCACGCGGCCGCGGATGCGCTTCTCCACCTGCAGGATGTCCAGTTCGCCCTCGATCAGACCGAGCAAATGCTCCAGGCGCTTGCGCACATCGAAGATCTCCAGGGCTTCCTGCTTCTGCTCGAGTTTGAGCGGCAGATGGGCGACGATGGTGTCGGCGAGACGGCCGGCGTCGTCGATGCCCGAGAGCGAAGTGAGGATTTCCGGGGGAATCTTCTTGTTGAGCTTCACGTACTGATCGAACTGCGCCAGCATCGCCCGGCGCATCGCTTCGACCTCCGTGGTCTGCACGGGCTCCAACGGCACCGGAACCACGGATGCCGTGAAATGCGTGCGTACGTCGGCCACCTCGAGCACGCGAGCGCGCTGAGCGCCTTCGACCAGCACCTTCACCGTGCCGTCCGGCAGTTTCAGCATCTGGAGAATATTGGCAATGCTGCCCGTGTCGTAAAGATCTTCGGGACTGGGCTCGTCCTTCGCGGCAGATTTCTGCGCAATGAGCATGATGCTCTTGCCCGCTTCCATCGCCGCCTCCAGCGCCTTGATGGACTTGGGACGACCCACAAAGAGCGGAATGACCATGTGCGGAAAGACCACGACGTCCCGCAAGGGCAGCAACGGCAACGTCAATGGACTGGCAGGGGAAACGGCTTCGGACATGATGAGATGACCTCGGAAAGATGCATAAGACTACCTGGGGGTGCGGGAGGAAATATCAACCGCACGCCCAGCAGGGCTGGCTCGTAGACCTTGCCGCTGCGTGCTTTTGTCACGCAGTCCCAGCAATCTTGGGCTGTTCGGAGTAGATCAGGATGGGACGCACGTCGTCGCCCCCGGCGCCCTCGTCGATGACGACCTTGATGACATTTTCCATCGAAGGCAGTTCGAACATCGTATCGAGCAGCGCTTGTTCGAGGATCGAGCGCAAGCCGCGCGCCCCGGTCTTGCGGACCAGCGCACGGCGAGAGATGGCATGCAACGCCTCGTCGCGCACCTCGAGTTCGACGCCTTCCATGGAGAACATGCGCTGATATTGCTTGATCAGCGCATTCTTGGGCTCGGTCAGGATCTGGATCAGCGCGCGCTCATCGAGCTCCTCCAACGTAGCGACCACCGGCAACCGACCGACGAACTCGGGGATCAAACCATACCGAATCAGATCTTCGGGCTGGACGTCCTTGAGCACGGAGCCGATGTCCTTGCGGTTGTCGCGACTGTGGACTTCGGCACCGAAGCCGATGCCGCCCTTTTCGGAGCGCGCTCGTATGACTTTGTCGAGCCCGTCGAACGCGCCGCCGCACACGAACAGGATGTTAGTCGTATCGACTTGAACGAATTCCTGATTCGGATGCTTGCGACCGCCCTGGGGCGGCACGGACGCGATCGTGCCTTCGATGAGCTTCAGCAACGCCTGCTGCACGCCTTCGCCCGAGACGTCTCGGGTGATCGAGGGGTTGTCCGACTTGCGGGAGATCTTGTCGATTTCGTCGATGTAGACGATACCGCGCTGCGCTTTCTCGACATCGTAGTCGCACTTCTGCAGCAGCTTCTGAATGATGTTCTCGACGTCTTCGCCCACATAGCCCGCTTCCGTGAGCGTGGTGGCGTCGGCAATTACGAATGGCACGTTGAGCAGACGCGCGAGCGTCTGAGCCAGCAATGTCTTGCCCGAACCGGTCGGTCCGACCAGCAGAATGTTGCTTTTCGCCAGCTCGACGTCGTCGCTCTTCGACATCGTCTTCAATCGCTTGTAGTGATTGTAGACGGCAACGGAGAGAATCTTCTTGGCGTGGTGCTGCCCGATCACATAGTTGTCGAGAATCTTGCAGATTTCATGTGGAACGGGAAGATCGGACTTTCCGCCCTTGACGCCGTGGTCGGTCTGCGCCTCTTCGCGAATGATGTCGTTGCACAGCTCGATGCATTCATCGCAGATGAACACCGAGGGGCCGGCAATAAGCTTGCGAACTTCATGCTGGCTCTTACCGCAGAAGGAGCAGTACAGAAGCTTTTCACCGCCGATCTTTTCTGACATGTCCGCCAAATCAACCGTCTTGGGTTTGAGGAAAATCCACCGTGGATCCAATTAGTCGCCGAGGACAAGCCCAGGGTTCCATCATTCTGCTCCCCTGAGCCTGTGGGCGACGCCGCCGATCAACGAGCCGTTATCGCTTCTGCACGACTGGACAACACGCGATCCACCAAACCATAGCGGACCGCGTCGTCCCCAGCCAGGAAGTTATCACGATCCGTATCCCGCTCGACCTGATCGACCTTCTGCCCGGTGTGCTGAGCGAGAATTTCGTTCAGGCGCCCCTTCAGATACAGGATTTCCCGCGCATGGATTTCGATGTCCGAGGCCTGCCCTTGGAACCCGCCCATCGGCTGGTGAATCATCACGCGTGAATTCGGCAGGCAGAAGCGCTTGCCCTTCGCGCCCGCCGCCAGCAACAACGCGCCCATGCTCGCGGCCTGACCGATGCAAAGCGTGCTGACATCCGGCTTCACGAACTGCATCGTGTCGTAGATCGCCAATCCGGCGGAAACCGATCCGCCCGGGGAATTGATATAGAAATAGATGTCTTTGTCCGGATTTTCGGATTCGAGAAAGAGCAATTGCGCCACGATCAAGTTGGCCGACACTTCGTTCACCGGCCCCACCAGAAACACAACTCGCTCTTTGAGCAGGCGCGAATAAATGTCGTAAGCGCGCTCGCCTCGCCCGCTCTGCTCGATCACCATCGGAACGAGGCCGAGGCCTTGCGGCTCGAACCTATCGCCTGTTGCGCGCACGATCATGCGTTGCTCTTCCCCATCAGTTCGTCGAAATCAACAGGCGAATCTTGCGTCTTGGCCGCAGATGTCACCCAATCGACCACATTTTGCTCGATGACCGCGGTCTCGAACTCTTGCAGGCGCTCCGGCGAAGAATAGTACCACTTCACCACTTCCTGGGGCTGCTCGAAGCTCTTGGCGTGCCCTTCGACCGCGGCGCGCACCTGTTCCGGCTTGGCCTGGAGAGAATTCGCCCGGACTACCTCCGCCAATATCAGCCCCAACCTGACCCTGCGCTCTGCCTGAGTCTTCAGTATATCGGCCGGAATGGGCACATCTTTCATCTTTACGCCCCGCGCTTCGAGATCGCGCTGGGCGGCCTGCGCCAGCGACTGCATCTCCATCTCGACCAGCGACTGCGGGACTTCGAGCGTCGCACGCTCGCCCAAGAGCTTGAAGACCTGCTCTTTCAACCGAGCCTTGATGCGCGCCTCGACTTCGCGCTCGACGTTCACGCGAACTTCGGAGCGCATCTTGTCCACGTCGCCGTCCGTCACCCCGAGAACTTTGGCGAACTCGGCGTCGAGCGCCGGCAGCTTGGGCTCGGAAACAAGCTTCAAGGTCAGGGAGAATTGCGCGGTCTTGCCGGCGACTTCCTTGGCGTGATAATCATCGGGATAGGTCAGATCGAAGCTGCGCGATTCGCCCGCCTTCATGCCGACGATCGTTTTCTCGAACTCCGGCAGCATCCGTCCGGCGCCGAGCAACATTTGCAGATCCTTGGCTTCCCCGCCCTGAAAGGGCTTGCCATCGATCTGGCCGGTGAAATCGACGACGACCATATCGTCGGCCTGCGCCGCGCGCTCGGCGGTATCGAAGGTCGCCCGCTGCTTTCTGAGGACCTCGATGGTCTTCTCGACCTCGGCGTCGGTCACCGCGAGCACAGGACGAGCGATCTCGGCGTCAGCAACAGAACCGAGGACGACCTCGGGATAGACTTCGAAGGTTGCGCTGTACTCGTACTGGCCGCTGCCCTCGCCGGCGGGTTTGGTCTCGAACTTCGGATACCCCGCCACCCGCAAATTGTTGTCCCGCACGGCGTCGCCGAAGCACTTTTGCAGCTTGTCGGCGAGCACTTCCTGCCTGACTTGGAGCCCGTACTGCTGCTCCACCACCTTCATCGGCACTTTGCCCGGACGGAAACCGTGCATCTTCACCGTCTGGGCCAGCCGTTTCAGGCGACTGCTCACTTCACCATCGATATCGTTCGACGGCACGCTGATATTCAGGCGCCGCTCGAGATTACTTACTGTTTCAAGATTTGCTTGCATCATGCAGCCTCGAAGATTTCCACTTGGTGCGAAAGAAGGGACTCGAACCCCCACGCCTTTCGGCGCCAGAACCTAAATCTGGTGCGTCTACCAATTCCGCCACTTTCGCACGGCTGGAAAGACCGTCCTGGTGGGACTGACCTTCCGGCCGGAAGGCAAACTTTATCGCCCGGGAGCCATCCGCGTCCGGGCAAGTCACGTTCAGGCCGTGGCCACGGAAATGCTGGTCGCATCAACGTCCGGGGGCCTGGCAGCCAAGCCCCGCTACGCCCGGGACTGGCAGCAGACAAGTGTAATATTATTAGAGACTTGCCGCCAGCGTCAGATTGCCCTGCCGCTCCTTGCCTTATACCTAAGCATTTGTTCCGAGGTCGCTTTTCATGGGGGTTGGACATTACGAGAACTTCCCGGTGGCCTCCATCCTGCTGCCAGAACCCTTGCGGCGCCCGATCGCGGCAGTCTATCGGTTCGCCCGTACGGCCGATGACATGGCCGATGAGGGCGATCTGCCCGCCGAGGCCAGGCTGGAGCAATTGGCCGAGTTTGACCGCCAACTGATACGCCTGGAACGCGGAGAACCCCTGCAAGACCCGCTCTTTCTCGAGCTTGCGGAAGCGATCCGCCGCCACCGTCTGCCGATGCAGTACTTTCACGACCTGCTGGACGCCTTCTCGCAGGACTGCGTCAAGACGCGCTACCGCGACTTCGCCGAGTTGCAGGACTACTCGCGGCGCTCGGCCGATCCGATCGGCCGGCTGCTGCTCCACCTGTTCGGCACGACGAGCGCGGAAGCCTTCCGCTGTTCGGACAACATCTGCAGCGCCTTGCAATACATCAACTTCTGGCAAGACGTCGCCATCGACTATCGCAAGCAGCGCATCTATCTGCCGACAGAGGACATGCAGGCCTTCGGTGTTGCCGAAGGCGATATCGCCAGCGGCATGGCCACCGATCGCTTCAAGGCGCTCATGGCGTTCCAGGTGACGCGCACCCGCCGAATGCTGCATGAGGGCGCCGCGCTGGGACGCATGCTCAAAGGACGGGCCGGCCTTGAAATCCGCACCGTCGTCGCCGGTGGCGACACCATCCTTCAGCGGGTCGTCGAAGCCGATTACGATGTTTTCCACTGCCGCCCCGTGCTGCGAGCTCGCGATTGGGTAGCCATGCTCGCTCGCGCGATCTTCGGCGATGGCAGGATTCGCACCTGATGCTCGAACACCAGACGCCGTGCTTGCCAAGCTGACCCCAATTCGTGGACCCTGCCCCCATGGACCCGCACAAATACTGCGCTGACCGGGCCGCCCGCAGCGGGTCGAGCTTCTACTACAGCTTCATGTTTCTTCCGCAGCCGCGTCGGCGCGCCATCACCGCGCTGTACGCGTTCTGCCGTGAGGTGGACGATGTGGTCGACGAGACCTCGGATACCGAAGTCGCCCGTACCAAGCTGGCATGGTGGCGCAACGAAATCGCCTCGGTCTACGGGGGCACGCCGCAGCATCCGGTCGCACGTGCGTTGACCGACGTCGTGGGCGATTTCGGCCTCCCGCAGTCGATGCTCGAGGAGATCATCGACGGCATGCAGATGGATCTGGAGCAGAATCGCTATCCCGACTTCGAGTCGCTGCTCGCCTATTGCCACCGCGTCGCCGGCGTCGTGGGCTTGCTCTCGGCGAAAATCTTCGGCCATACCAGTCCGGCCACGCTCGATTACGCCCACGATCTGGGCATCGCGTTCCAGTTGACGAACATCGTCCGTGACATCGGCGAGGACGCCCGGCGCGACCGGATCTACCTGCCACTCGACGACATGACCCGCTATGGCGTTCGTCCGGCAGACATTTTGCAAGGGCGCGACTCGGAGTCCATGCGCAATCTGCTGCAGTTTCAGATTGCCCGTGCCCGCAGCTACTACACCCAGGCACTCGACAAGCTGCCTGCGGCCGATCGACGCGCCCAACGCGCGGGACTGATCATGGCCGCGATCTACCGCCGGCTGCTCGACGAGATCGACACCGAGGCCACGCGCGTGCTTTCGGCGAGAGTGTCGCTGACCCCGATGACGAAGCTTTGGCTAGCCTTCAAGACCTGGCTGAAGACTTAGTGACCCGGCGCATGAATGGTCTGCACGATGCGGCCGAGGCTCGGTGCCATGCGAGGCCGCGCATTTGCGCCGGCCGTCGCAGCCAGGATGGGGTTCACGATCCACGGGCGCCGATCTCGCCCTGGGCACCTCAGGGCCGCTCGGCGCGACCGGCCATGAAGCGGCGAATTCCGGCTCAGGGTGCTCGCCGGTGAGGCGGCATCGAAGTAGCCCGCCACGCGTCGCCGTCGTCGGCGGCGGCTATGCGGGCATGGCCGCCGCGGTCGAACTGGTCGACTTGGGTGTGCCAGCCACCGTCTACGAGGCCGCGGGGTCGCTCGGCGGACGGGCGCGGCGAGTCAGCCGTCACGGGTTCATGCTCGACAACGGTCAGCATATCCTCATCGGCGCATACACGCAGACCTTGGCGCTGCTCGAACGCATCGGCAGCGACGATCGACATGTCTTGCGCCTGCCCCTGCAATGGAGGTTTCCGCCCCACTTCGATCTGCGGGCGTTTGCTGCGCCGGCACCGTGGCACCTTGCCCTGGGCCTGCTGACCGCACGCGGATTGAGCATCACCGCCCGGCTTCGCTGTGCGAGCTTCCTGCAGTGGTGCAAGCGAGTGCAGTTTCGACTACCCGCGGATACCTGCGTCGCCGATCTGCTCGTTCAGCACCGCCAGGATCGCGAAGCGATCCGCTTCTTGTGGGATCCGCTATGCGTCGCGGCATTAAACACGCCCTCGCAGGAAGCCTCGGCGCAGGTCTTCCTGAGCGTGCTCCGCGACGGGCTCGCCTCGACGCGTGCCGCCTCCGAGCTGATACTGCCGCGGACAGACCTGACGAGCCTCTTCCCCGAGCCCGCAGCCGAGTACGTGGCGCAGCATGGCGGCGAGATACGCTTGGGATGCGCCGTCCAGCGCATCGATCATGACGCCGACGGGTTCCGGCTGCGATGCTCGACGGACGAGCAATGCTACGACGTCGTCATCATCGCCACCGCGCCGTCGCAGGTCGCCCCGTTGGCGGCCCACTTGCCGCAGCTCGGTGCCCAGCTGCAGCAGATCGCCGCGCTCGACTACCAGCCGATCGTCACGCTCTATCTGCACTACCCCGAGCTGCCTGCATTGCCCTTTCCGATGATCGGGATGTCGGGCGAGTTCGGCCAATGGCTGTTCGACCGGTCGGCGATCAGCGGCCAGCAAGGCTTGCTCGCCGTCGTGATCAGCGCCCGAGGACGCGCGCAGCGCTTGAAGCGGGAAGACCTGGCCACCCGCGTGCAAGCCGAGGTGAGCGCGCTCCTGCCGGGGATCGGGACCCCGGACTGGGTGCAAGTCATCGAGGAGAAACGCGCGACCTTCGCCTGTATCCCGAATCTGGATCGCCCCGCCAACCAGACGGGGCTGCGCGGCCTGTACCTGGCCGGGGACTACACCGCAAGCGACTATCCCGCCACGATCGAGGCGGCCGTACGCAGCGGGCGCTGCTGCGCACGGCTCGCCCACGACGAGGCAGGCGCCGCGCCGAGCCCCGAACACCCGACGCGCGCCGAGCCCGCGAGTGCGGCGCCGCATCTTGCGCCTGGAAGCCACTGATTCTTCGACCAGGCGGCTGAGCCCTGGTGAGCCGGTGTAAGATATCGGGGATCAAGAGCAAAGCCCCGGGAGAGCGAAGTTGACGCAGCGCGAATCGATGGAGTATGACGTTGTAGTGGTCGGCGGCGGACCGGCCGGACTGGCTGCAGCCATTCGGATCAAGCAGCTTGCCGCGGAAAAAGGCACCGAGACCAGTGTCTGTGTCCTGGAAAAGGGCTCCGAGATCGGCGCCCATATCCTGTCCGGTGCCGTCATGGACCCGCGTGCCCTGACCGAACTCATTCCTGACTGGAAGGAAAAGGGCGCGCCTCTCAACGCCCCCGTGACCGAGGACAGATTCATGTTCCTGTCCGAGTCCGGCGGCTGGCAAGTTCCCGACGCGATGCTGCCCGGCTGCTTTCGCAACCACGGCAACTACGTCGTCAGCCTTGCGAACGTTTGCCGTTGGCTGGGACAACAGGCCGAGGCGGTGGGCGTGGAGATTTTTCCCGGTTTCGCGGCGGCGGAGGTCTTGTTCAACGACGATGGCAGCGTCAAGGGCGTGGCCACCGGCAACATGGGCGTAGGCAAGGAAGGCGAAGAGACCGAGAACTTCCAGCCCGGGATGGAACTGCATGCCAAGTACACCTTCTTCGCCGAAGGCTGCCGAGGCCACCTGGGCAAACAGATCCAGGAACGATTCAAGCTTCGCGAGGGTGTCGATCCGCAGGTCTACGGCATCGGCCTCAAGGAGCTGTGGCAGATCGATCCGGCGAAGCACAAGCCCGGCCTCGTCATGCACACCGCTGGCTGGCCACTGGAAAGCGACACCTATGGCGGGTCCTTCCTCTATCACATGGAAGACAACCTGGTGGCCGTGGGCTTCGTCGTCGGCTTGGGTTACAAGAACCCCTACCTGAGCCCGTACGAAGAATTCCAGCGCTACAAGACGCATCCGAAAATCCGGACCTTCTTCGAAGGCGGCAAGCGCCTGGCCTACGGCGCACGCGCGATCTCGGCCGGCGGCATCCAATCGCTGCCGAAGCTGGTGTTTGCGGGTGGCGCATTGATCGGTGACGACGCCGGTTTCCTCAATGCGTCCCGAATCAAAGGCAGCCACGCGGCGATCAAATCCGGAATGATGGCCGCCGAGGCAGCCTTCGAGGCCATCGGGGCCGGACGCACGAGCGATGAGTTGACCGCGTATCCCGAGGCATTCCGCTCCAGCTGGCTGCACGACGAATTGCATCGCGCGCGCAACTTCAAACCCTGGATGAGCAAAGGCTTGGTCACCGGGACGATCATGGTGGGCGTCGACCAGATCCTGTTCGGCGGGAAGGCCCCCTGGACCCTGCACCACCATCATTCCGACAACGAGACGCTGGTCAACAAGCGCGACGCCAAGCCGATCACGTATCCGAAGCCCGACGGCGTGATCACGTTCGATCGCTTGTCGTCCGTGTTCGTCTCGAACACGAACCACGAAGAGAACCAGCCCTGCCACCTGACGCTGAAGGATCCGAGCGTGCCGGTGAACGTGAACCTGGAGCTCTACGACGCGCCGGAGCAGCGGTATTGCCCCGCCGGGGTCTACGAAATCGTGCGCGACGACGACGGCACCAATCCCCGGCTGCAGATCAACGCGCAAAATTGCGTGCACTGCAAGACTTGCGACATCAAGGACCCGACACAGAACATCGTCTGGGTCGTCCCCGAGGGCGGCGGCGGACCGACCTATCCGAATATGTAGGCGATCCCCCAGTGCCCCAGCCGGGGCAAAAGCACCACGGCTGCCTCGCCCGGCGAACCAGGCGGCCGTGCTTGGGCCTGTGTTTCTCCCCCTGCCCCCGGGCCCCTCGGCGCGAATTGCCGCCGCCTCTTCTTTGTCGGTCGTCGCCGTGGCGGCCGACAACCTGCTACAATCGCGCCCCCTCTGAAGGCCCGCCCCCATGTCAGTACCGATCCGAAATATCGCCATCATCGCCCACGTCGACCACGGCAAGACAACGCTCGTCGACAAGCTCCTGCGCCAGGCCGGCGTTTTCGCCGCCCATCAGCAGATGACGGAACGCGTCATGGATTCCAACGATCTGGAACGTGAACGCGGCATCACCATCCTCGCCAAGAACACGGCCGTCGAATTCCAAGGCATCAAGATCAACATCGTCGATACCCCCGGGCACCGCGATTTCGGCGGCGAGGTGGAGCGCGCGCTGTCGATGGTCGACGGCGTGCTGGTCCTGGTGGACGCCGTCGAAGGCCCGATGCCGCAGACGCGCTTCGTGACCAAGAAAGCGCTCGCGCTGGGGCTGCGTCCGATCGTCGTGGTGAACAAGGTGGATCGCCCGGGCGCACGGCCCGAATGGTCGGTGAGCCAGACTTTCGACTTGTTCGACCGCCTCGGCGCCACCGAGGACCAGCTCGACTTTCCGGTCGTGTATGCCTCGGCCTTGCATGGCTGGGCCGTCATGGAACTTGCCGACGCTCCCGAGAGCGGGGTGGACTCCGCAGGCGACCTGGAGTCGGGGCCGTCGATGCGACCGCTGTTCGAAGCGATCCTCGCTCATGTGCATGCGCCGGAAGTCGAAGCCGACGGCCCGTTCCAGCTACGCATCAGCGCGCTCGACTACTCCAATTACGTGGGGCGGATGGGCATCGGACGCATCAGCCGCGGCCGTGCCCGCCCCGGGCAGGAGATCGTCGTATTGACCGAAGGCAAGGCACCGGAGAAAGCACGCATCGGGCAGTTGCACGGGTTCAGGGGGCTCGACCGGGTTCTGCTGACCGAGGCGATCGCGGGCGACATCGTCGTCATCGCGGGCGTGGAACAGGTTGCGATCGGCGCCACCATGGCCGACCCTTCGCAGCCGGAAGCACTGCCGGTGCTCGCGGTCGACGAGCCGACGCTGACCATGACTTTCCAGGTGAATACCTCGCCGTTCGCCGGCCAGGAAGGGAAGTTCGTCACCAGCCGCCAGCTGGCCGAGCGGCTGGCGCGCGAACTGAACACCAACGTGGCGCTGCGAGTCGAGGAAACCGGCGATCCGGACGTCTTCCGAATCTCCGGACGCGGCGAATTGCACCTGACCATCCTGCTCGAGAACATGCGTCGCGAAGGCTATGAACTGGCCGTCGGTCGCCCCGAGGTCATTACGCGCATGATCGACGGCGTGCACTGCGAGCCGTTCGAAGCGCTCACCGTGGACGTCGAAGACGTGCACCAGGGCGCGGTGATGGAGGCACTGGGCGTGCGCCGCGCCGAACTGACCGACATGGCTCCGGACGGCAAGGGGCGCGTCCGACTCGATTACCGCATTCCTGCACGCGGGCTCATCGGCTTCCAGAACGAGTTTCTCAACCTTACCCGCGGCACGGGCCTGATGAGCCACGTCTTCGACGACTATGCCCCGATGAAGCCCGATATGCCGGGACGTCGCAACGGAGTGCTCATCTCCGGTGACGACGGCGATGCGGTCGCGTATTCGCTGGGCAAACTGCAGGAACGCGGGCGGCTCTTCGTCAAGCCCGGCGACCGCGTCTACGAAGGCATGATCGTCGGGATCCACAGTCGCGAAAACGACTTGAGCGTCAATCCGGTGAAGACCAAGCAGCTGACGAACTTTCGCACGGTGCTCAAGGACGATGCCATCTTGTTGACGCCACCGGTTCAGCTCACCCTGGAGTACGCCGTTGAATTCATCGCGGACGACGAGCTGGTGGAGATCACGCCCAAGACGATTCGCGTGCGCAAGCGCCACCTGAAGGAAAGCGACCGCAAGCGGGCTTCACGCAGCGGCGCGACAGTCGAGTAACCAGGCGCGGGGACCACGCGCCTGTCGAGCCATTGCGTTGGGCGCGCGTTGTTCGGAACACGAACGCTTGCAGCGATCGGGCTGCAGAATATCCCGGTCGCCAGTGCCGGCGCTCTGCCCCGTCGATTCAGAAGGGCAGCACGCTATCGGAGCCGCCGAGTAGCGTGCGCTTCAGGCGGCCGTCCACGGGCCGGTCGCCCAGCCAGATGCGCATCAGCGCACGATGGAAATCCTCGCCGGGAATCGTCCGCCGTACCACGCCGTTGATGGTTACGCGCGTGCCTATGCCAGGCAAATAATCGAGCAGCACCACGCCGCCCTCGGTGATGCGCCCGACCTCGCGCATCATGGCGGCCAGATCCCGAATCCTCTGCTCCAGCGGCGCGAGTTCGGGCGGCTGATTGTTCGCGGCCAACCCGTCGTTGAGCGAAGCGATCAGCTGATCGGCGGTCACCTCTTTCTGCAGGATGTGCATCGCGAGCCGCTTCGGCCCGGGATCGGCGAGCACCGCATCCGAGGCGGTCTTCTTCTGCGAAAGATACAGCCCGATGACGTAGACCTTGGCCACCAGCAGCTTGCGCCGCACGCCCGCGCCATTGAGGTGCAGTTCGGGCAAGCCTTGCGCGATATAGAGACGCTCTTCAAGCTTGACGCCTTCGACCTCGGCAGCATGCCCTACCCCGGAGGTCACAAGCAAGGCCAAGAATAAACCGAGAGTGCGCGTGATCATGGCAGCCCGTCGAAGAGGTCTGTCTGATCTTAAGCGAAGGCGTGATGAGCGGCAATCGATCATCCGGGCGTCCGACGGGACGACGAGGCCGCGCGCGCGAACGCGGACGATCTCCGCGCCAGGTGCTAGTGTCCTGAGTCAGAAATCCGCTGAACAAAAGCGCCGAGAGTCGGCGCCATACTTTGTCGGAAATCCTCGCCAGGTGTCCAACCTGGCTGCGGTTTCCTTCGCGTCTGACGCCGATTTCGACACTTTTGTCGCTGAGGCAATAGCGATACCGTTCGGCAAAATGTCAACGGATCTCCGACTCAGGACACTAGAAGGATTCGAAGATGCCTGCCGCGCCCATGCCTGTGCCTATGCACATCGTGACCATGCCGTACTTCTTGCGTCGGCGCCGCAGACCATGCATGAGCGTCGCCGTACGAATGGCGCCGGTGGCGCCCAGCGGATGACCCAGGGCAATCGCGCCGCCCAGCGGGTTGACGCGTTCGCGATCGAGCCCCAGATCCTGAATGACGGCCAGGCTTTGCGCTGCAAACGCTTCATTGAGTTCGATCCAGTCCATGTCTTCGATCTTGAGGCCCGCCTGCTGCAGCACCTTGGGGATGGCCTTCACCGGCCCGATGCCCATGATGTCCGGCGGCACGCCAGCAACCGCATAGCCGATGAAACGCCCCAGGGGCTGCAGCCCTGAGCGCTTCAACGCAGCTTCACTCATCAACACGATCGACCCCGCGCCGTCGGACATCTGCGAACTGTTGCCCGCGGTGACCGACCCTTTCGCGGCGAACACCGGCTTCAAGCGCGCGAGCCCCTCCGGGCTGGTATCTGCACGCGGACCTTCATCGGCTGTAGCGAGACGCCGCTTGATCGCAATCTCGCGAGTCGCCAGATCGGGCACCCGATCCTCGATCTGATAGGGCGTGATTTCGTCTTCGAACTCGCCCGACTTGATGGCATGCAGGGCACGCCGATGGCTTTCGGCGGCGAACATGTCCTGCGCCTCACGCGAGACCTTCCATTGCTCGGCGACCCGCTCGGCCGTGATGCCCATGCCGTAAGCGATGCCGACATGCTCGTCGCGCAGGAAGATTTCAGGATTGTAGGAAACCTTGTTGCCGCCCATCGGCACCAGACTCATGCTCTCGGTGCCGGCGGCGACCATCACGTCCGCCTCGCCCAGCCGTATGCGGTCGGCGGCCAAGGCGACCGCCTGCACGCCCGACGAACAGAACCGGTTGATGGTCATGCCGGAGACAGCGTCCGGAAACCCTGCGAGCAGCAAGCCGATGCGAGCCACGTTCATGCCTTGCTCGGCCTCGGGCATGGCGCAGCCCACGATCACGTCGTCGACTTCGCCCGCATCCAGCCCCGGACACTGCGCCATGGACGCCTTCAGCACGTGGGCCAGCAAGTCGTCGGGACGCGTCGTGCGATACATGCCGCGAGGCGCCTTGCCGACGGCTGTGCGCGTGGCGGCAACGATATAGGCATCCTGGATCTGTTTGCTCATCGATGAACTCCTCGGTGCTTCATTGGGCAAGGGACAAGCCGTGCCGGTTCAATTGCGCAGCGGCTTGCCCGTGCTCAGCGTATGTTCGATACGTGCCTGCGTCTTCTCGGTAGCGAGCAGCTCCATGAAGTGGGTGCGCTCCAGATCAAGCAGCCAATCCTCGTCGACTAGACTGCCTGGCTCGACATCACCACCGCACATGACCGTCGCCACCTTGCAGCCGATGAGGTAATCGTGCTCGGAGATGAAACCCCCGGCGCGCATGTTGACCATATAGGCCTGCAAGGTCGCGATGGCCGACCGGCCTGCGACCGGAATGCCCCGCGGCTTGAGGGGCGGACGATAGCCGCTCTCGGCGAGCGCACGCAATTGCGCCTTGGCCACCGTCAGCAGTTCGAAGCGGTTCATCACGAGGGTGTCCGCAGGCCGCAGGTAACCGAGTTCCTTGGCGTGCTCGCCGCTGCGCGCGACCTCCCCCTTGGCAATCACCTCGAAGTAGCGGCGCACGAAGGGGAAAAGATCCGCCCCTCGGGCCTCCTGAGCGGCACGCATGGCGGCCTCCTTGCATCCGCCCCCCGCCGGCAATAGCCCGACGCCCACTTCCACCAGGCCGATGTAGGACTCCAGCGTGGCGACGGCGCGATCGCAATGCATGATCACCTCGCAGCCGCCGCCGAGCGCGAGTCCGTCGACCGCCGCGATCGTCGGTATGTTGCTGTAGCGAAGGCTATGCGTCGCCAACTGGAACTTCTCGACGATCCTCTCGACCTCGGCGAGCCGGCCGGCCATGAGCTGGTCGGCCATGCCGACCTGCCGGGCTGCCTTGAGCGCCAAGGATTCGGCCCCCCGCCGCAGCTTCTTCAGTAAGCTCCCCACCGGCGAGGGCGCGTCCTTCTTGCGCGCGCCGCTGTCCTTTTTCAGATTGGCGCCGACCGAGAAAGGCGGCTCGGTCTGCCAGATCACCAGACCCGCAAAATCACGCTCGGCGATCTCGACCGACTGCAACAAACCGTCGAGCACCTCCTCGCCGATCGCGTGCATGCGCGACTTGAAGCTCACGACCGCGATCCCGTCGCCCGTATGCCAACAACGAACGCCGTCGTTCTCGAAGACGGTTTCGCCGTAGCTGCGTTCCTCGCCGAGCAACGGGTCGGGGAAAGGCTGGCGCAGATAGACCGGCAGGGTCGAGCGCGCCTCGATACGCTCGTCGGCAGGCGAAAACGAGCCAGTGCGATCGTGTACACCGCTGCGCCCGGACTCGGTCACCCAGGCAGGCAGCGCAGGGCTTGCCATCGTGCGACCCTGCGCGATCTCCTCGGCCAGCCAGCCGGCCACCTGCTGCCAGCCCGCCGACTGCCAGATCTCGAACGGGCCACGATCCCAGCCGAAGCCCCAGCGTAGGGCCAGATCGAGATCGCGCGCGTTGTGAGCGATCGACGCCATGTGCACCGCACAGTAGTGGAAGGTGTCGCGGAAAATCGCCCAGAGAAACTGGGCCTGCGGATGTTGCGATGCTCGCAGCTGAGAGAACTTCTGCGCCGGATCCTTGATCTTGAGGATTTCGACGACAGCCTCGTCCGCCTTGCCGGTCGATGGCCGATAGTCGTTGCTCGCCAGATCGAGCACCTGGATGTCCGGGCCGACCTTGCGGTAGACGCCGCGCCGCGTCTTCTGCCCCAGCGCTCCGGACGCAATCAGCTTCTGCAGCCACTCGGGAATCGCGTAATACCGATGCCAGGGATCATCGGGAAGCGTCTCTTCCATCGTGCGCACGACGTGGGCGAAGGTATCCAGCCCGACGACGTCGGCGGTGCGAAACGTTGCGCTCTTGGGCCGTCCGATGCGACTGCCGGTGAGATCGTCGACGACATCGAAGCCGATCCCCAGACGCTCGGCATGATGCAAGGTGGCCAGCATGGAAAACACGCCGACGCGGTTGGCGATGAAGTTCGGTGTGTCCTTGGCGCGGATCACGCCTTTGCCGAGCGTCGTGACCAGAAAGCCCTCGAGGCGATCGAGCAGCGCGGGCTCGGTGACATTCGATGCAATCAATTCCACCAGGTGCATGTAGCGTGGCGGATTGAAGAAATGCACACCGCAGAAGCGGCGGCGCAAAGCTTCCGGGAGCGCGTCGGAGAGCTGGTTGATGCTCAGGCCCGAGGTGTTGCTGACGAAGATCGCCTGCGCGCCGACGTAGGGAGCGACCTTGGCGTACAGATCGTGTTTCCAGTCCATGCGCTCGGAAATGGCCTCGATGACGAGATCGCAGTCCTTGAGGCTGGGCAGATCGTGGTCGTAGTTCGCCGCCTCGATCAGGTCGGCTCGGGAACGCACCGACAAGGGACTGGGCTCGAGTTTGCGCAGATTGTCGATCGCCTTGAGCACGTTGCCGTTCGGGTCGCCCTCCTTGGCGGCAAGCTCGAACAGCACGACCGGCACATTGGCATTGACCAGATGCGCCGCGATCTGCGCGCCCATGACGCCTGCGCCCAGCACGGCGACTTTACGAACGATGAACGACGAGGAACTCATCCGAATCCTTTCATGCAGCTAAGAGGCCGCCTCCCGAGGGACGCGGCCTGCGCCCACGGCGCCGAAGCGACCGACTATGAAAGAAACGAGCGCATCCGGCAAGCAGCCTCGGGACACCGTCGCGCGCCATGGCGCGACGGACGCCTGATCAAAACGCGTGCGAGTAGGCGATCGTGAGGATATCGGCCCTGTCTTTGAAATGGCCTGTCTGACGAAACGCGGTGCCGAAGACTTGCGTATCCACGCGCGCATCGCGCACGAATTCGTGCGCGTAGCCGAACTCGAGTCGGCCTTGTTTCGACAACCTGTACTGGGCGCCCGCAGCGACCCAGAATCGATCTTGATCGGGCAGGCGGGCAGTGCGGTCGACATCATTGGTGGGCGTGGGATCGTAAGCAAGGCCCATGCGCAGCTTCAGCCGATCGCTGTACTTGTAGTTCGCTCCGACCCCGATCCGCCAAGTGTCCTTCCAATGGGTCGGAAGCGTGGCGCCGACCACGGGCGTTCCGGCACCTCCGGCGCAGACCACGGCACTCGCCTGCTGACAAGTCGGGACGATCGACTGGACGCGACTCCAGCGCGTCCAGGTGAGATCGGCCATGATCTCCCACTTCGGATCGATCGCGCTGAAGAAGCTCAGCGAGGCGCTCTCCGGTGTGCGCAGCTTGGCCTCGGCCCGCGCATTCGCCGCCGGCACCGCAGAGAACGTGGTCGCCCCCTCGAGGGTGTAGTCCATCGAGGAGCGGTAGGAGACGCCGATTCGCGTCGAGGGTGTTGCGCGGAAGATCGCGCCCAGATTGAAGCCGAAGCCGATGTCGTCGGCCTTCAGGACGGCCGTCCCCAGGGCGCTGGTATTGGTCAGCTCGGCTTCGAAGTACTGGACACTCACGCCTACGCCGATCGAGACGCTGGGACTCACCTTGTACGAGAGGGAGGGATTGAAGTTGATGGCCTTGATCTCGGACATCAAGCCAATGCGCTGACCGATCCAGCCGTTGTCGTACTCGGTCTTGAGGCCGAACGGAACGTTCAGAGCGAATCCGAAGCTCAGATCGTTGTTCAGACTCATGACGAAGGCAGCATTGGGCACGGCGGCCCAATCACCACCGTCACCGCCGTTGCCGCTGCCCAGAGCACCCGGAATGGTCGAACCGCTGTCCTGGAACTTGAACGAGGGCCGCAGCAGATGACCTGCGGCCGAGACGTGCTTGCCCGCGGGCAGCAGGGACATCGCCGCGGGATTGGTCCATGCAACGCTCGCGTCTTCGGCGCTCGCAGCGCCGCCTGCGAAAGCATTGCCTGTCCCTGCCCCCGTCTGCGTTCCAATGGCGAATCCGCCAGCCCAGACAGTTCCGGACAAGGCGCTCAACGCCAAGCTCACTGCCAGACGCATCAGGGATGTTTTCATTTCCAATCCTCCTGCATTGATTCGAGGTGCGGTCATTACAATGATGACGCCCCAATCCGGCGCAGTCGCGCCCGCAGCACCTGATGGACGGTCTCACTCGCCGTTCTGTTGCGACGATACGACACGAGGACGTCGATTCTCGTCTACCGCAACAAAGGTAAGTTGCGCCTCGGTGACCTTGACGCATGTGTCGCCCAGGGGTGCACGATGGGCGAAGACTTCGACGTCGACCGTGATGGAACTTCTCCCCACCCGCAGCACTTCGGCGTAGAAGCTCACCAGATCGCCCACGAACACGGGCTTCTTGAACACGAACGAGTTCACGGCAACGGTGGCCACCCGACCGCGCGCACGACGTATCGCAACGATACTGCCCGCGATATCGACTTGCGACATGATCCAGCCGCCGAAGATGTCGCCGACGAAATTCGCATCCGAGGGCATCGGCACCACGCGCAGTACGGGCTCGCGATCCGGCACGGCCTCGGTGGCGGCTTCATCCGTCATGCCCGATCTCCTGCAGCGGCCCGGACGATGCCCGTCTCAATGACCTGCGTACATCGCGTCGAGCTCGGCATAGAACTTCTCCATCACCTTGGCGCGCTTGAGCTTCATGGTCGGCGTGAGCAGCCCGTTATCGACTGTCCAAGGCTCCGGCGTCAGCGTCACTCGGCGCACCTGCGCATAGCCCGGAAACTCGTTCATCTGGGCACCTATGCGCGCCAACGCAGCCTTGCTGACACGCTCGTCGTTCAGTGCACCCTCGGCCTGCGGATCGACAGCGAGTTCGGCTGCGAGCTTCTTCCATTCGTCGGCGCCCACCACGGCGATGACGGACAGGTACGGCTTGCCCTCCCCGATCAACAGAACCTGCTCGAACAGCGGATCGCGCATGACGGCTGCCTCGACATCGCCCGGCGGCACTTTCTCACCGTTCGACAGCACGATGATTTCCTTCAATCGCCCGGTGATGTAGATGTGACCGCTTTCGTCGATGCGTGCGGTGTCGCCGGTGTTCAACCAGCCGTCCTCGGTGAACATGGCTGCGGTGGCCTGCGGATTGTTCCAGTAGCCCAGCATCACGTTCGGCCCTCGGGTATGCAGCGCGCCGTTGTCGCCGATGCGCACTTCGACATCGGGCAGCGGCGTGCCGACGCTGGCGGGCACGTTGTCCTCGGGACGGTTCGCGCTGATGATGGGACTGGTTTCGGTGAGGCCATAGCCTTGCAGAATGGACAAACCCAAGCCGATGAATACGCGCGAGACCTCGGGCGACAGTGCCGCGCCCCCCGACAAGGCCGCACGCAGATTGCCTCCGAGCCGCGCGCGAATCTTGGAGGCGACCAGCGCGTCGAGCAGCGGCCAGAGCAAAAAGGAGAGCGACCACGCTCCGCGCCCTTGCTGATGCTCGAAGCGACGCCAGCCGACATCCACCGCCTTGGCGAACAGCTTGCGCCGAATGCCGGGGCCGTCGGCCAGCTTTGCCTTGATCGCGCCGTACACGCGCTCGTAGATCCGCGGCACCGAGATCAGTATGGTCGGTCGGACGGTGACGAGATCCTCCGCCAGATGCTGCACCGAGCGGGCGTAAGCGGTCAGCGAACCGGTCATGACGGTGAGGTAATACCCGACGGTGCGCTCGAAGGTATGCGACAGGGGCAGAAAAGACAGAAATACGTCTTCGCGGCTGACCGCGAGCTTCGTCGTGGCCGCATAAGCGTTCGTGAGCATGTTCTCGTGCGAGAGCATGACACCCTTGGGCCGTCCGGTGGTCCCCGAGGTGTAGACGATGGACGCCAGCTTCTTGCCATCGTCATTGACGTGCTTGACCTCCACCGCCTCTTCGGGCAACCAGCGCTCGACGTACAACACGCGCGGATCGCCCGGGTCGAGGGCCGGCGGCTTCACGAGCAGCACGCGCACCACCCCTTGAAGTTCCTCGCGAACGGCCGCGAACGCATGCCACTGCTCCTCGGATTCGAGCAGCAGGATCTTGGCTCCGGAATCGCGGACGATATAGGCGACGTTGTCAGGACGATCCTGCGTGTAGAGCGGCACCACCACCGCCCCCAGGCCCATGGCTGCCTGATCGAAAGTGACCCACACGCTGCAGTTGCGCAGCATGATCGCAACCCGATCGCCGGGCTGCACGCCGTCGCGCTGCAGCGAGTGCTGCCATCGAGCCACCTGTCGGTTGATCTGCTCCCAGGTGATGTCGCGCCATTGCGTGTCGCCGTCGCCGCATTCGCGGTAAGCGGCCGCCTGGGGAGTGCGTCGCACACGCTCGGCGAAGAGGCCATCGAGTGTCTTCGCCTCGCCCACCGTGATGATGTCCACATTGCCTGCCGCCATCGTCTCTCCTCGCTCTCATGGGCAACCGTGCCGGACCTGCGCACGCTGCTGTCGTCGAACACACGGATGCATTCACGTTCGAGTGATCCCTGCGCTGCCTGCTCCCTGCATCAGCGACGCGTTCATCGCGCTAGCGACCGCGGAAATCGGGGCGGCGCTTGGCCACGAACGCTCGTATGCCTTCTCTCATGTCTTCGGTGCCGGCGCATCGACTGAACGCCTGCGCCTCGGCTTCCAGCTGCTCTTCCAGACTGCGCTCGCATGCGACATCGACCAGCCGCTTGGTTTCGGCATAAGCGCGTGTCGGACCGGCTGCCAGGCGGGCGGCGAGGCGATCTGTCTGCTGAGTCAGCTCGCTGCGCGCGACGACGCGGTTCACCAACCCCATCGCCAGCGCCGCGGCAGCATCCACCGGCTCGGACAATAGCAGGAATTCCAGTGCGCGGCGCGGTCCCATCGATCGCGCGAGCGAATACGTGGCACCCCCATCGGGGCTGACCCCGATCGCCGTGTACGCCGCCGTGAAGCGCGCGTCGTCGGCCGCGACGATGAGATCGCAGGCCGCCATCAGGCTGACACCGGCCCCGGCCACGGCGCCATGGACACTGGCCACCACGGGCTTGGGCATGCGACGCAATGCGAGGATGGAGAAATGCAGTTCGCGCGCCAAGCGCAGGCTCTTCTCGGGCAGCGTGTCGAGCTGCGCATCGAACATCGCGACGTCGCCGCCGGCAAGAAAGGCCTGCCCCTCGCCGCGCAGCACGAGGCATCGAATGTCGGCGTCGTTGGCGATCGACTCGCAGGCATCGCGCAATGCCATAATCATTTCGTCGTCGAGCGCGTTCAAGACCTCTGGTCGATTGAAGGCGATCGTGGCGCGCGGTGGCGCAATATCGACCAGCAGTTTGGGACTCATGCGCTCGCCCTTTCCTTCGCACGCTCGAACGCCTCGCGCAGAGGTCCGTAGCTTACGGCCTCCGTGGTCTGGTGCATCTCGCTCGGCCCGAGATCGCGCGGAAAATCATCCACCATGATCACCTTGCGGCGCAACTGCTCGGCGCGCTGTACCAACGCCAGCTCGGCCGCGTCGATCACGCCTTGGCCAAGGGCTGCTTCGAGTTGCGCCTCGCGGAACTGCGCGGTCAGTGTGCCTGCGCGGATCGCGGCCTGCAGCTTGGCCTCCACCGGCTCGGCGGCGATCACGGCTAGCA
>JALHQN010000009.1 GCA_022841915.1 Burkholderiales bacterium
GTCATGCGCGACCAAGTGGCCCGCCGCGGTCTGGGTCTGCCTTCAGCGCGCAGTTCGCGAAGCGCCAAGAAAGGCGGTGCATAGGGATTCGCCCGTCGATCGCAGCTCGCGCATGAGGTATTGCGATGGTCGCACTACCCCATGTCTGCCGATGCCCTGTGCCAAAGCACGGGGATCGCAATCTCCCGCATAGGAGTCCAGCTTGATCATGAATCAACTACCCCTGGAAGGCATGCGCGTCATCGAAATGGGCCAGATCGTCGCCGGCCCCACCGCGGGATTGATACTGGGTGACATGGGCGCCGACGTAATCAAAGTCGAACCGCCCGGCGCCGGTGGTCCGAGTCGTCCCGGCAATGCCCGCACCGGAACCTTTTACTTTCTCAATCGCAACAAACGCACGGTCGTGCTGGATCTGCACGACCCGGAGGGTCACCAGATCGCGACGAAGCTCATCAGCGGCGCCGACGTGTTGATCGAGAACATGGCGCCCGGCACGATGGATCGGCTCGGCCTCGGCTTCGTCAAGCTGCACGCCGACTTCCCGCGACTTGTCTACTGCAGCATCAAGGGCTATCTCTCCGGCCCCTATCAGTCACGTCCGCTGATGGACGAGCCCGGTCAGATGGCGGCTGGTCTTGCTTACATGACCGGCCCGCCAGGGCAGCCGTTGCGTGCGGGCGCGTCAGTGGTCGATATCGGTGCGGCGACTTTCGCCGTTGTCGGCGTCATGAGCGCGTTGCTCGAGCGCGAGAAGACTGGGCTAGGCCAACACGTCACGGGAGGTCTCTTCGAGACGGCACTGTTCTATGTCGGTCAGCACATGTCCAGTGCGCAGTTCACAGGCACGCCGCCGCAACCGATGACGGTCCAGCGAGGTGACGTGCGCCCTGCCATCTATGACCTCTTTACCTGTCGAGACGGCCGCCAGGCGTTCATCGGCATCGTGAGCGACGGGCAATGGAAGCGTGTCTGCTCGGTGCTAGGGCTGGAGGATCTGGCCGAGGATCCGAGGTACAAGCACAACCCGGGACGGTTGGAGAACCGCATCCTGCTGTTGGAGCGCATCGGTCAAGCGTGCGCCAAGCATGACAGCCGTGATGTCGTCGAGATGGTCGTGAACGCCGATGTGATCTGTGCACCGCTGAACACGCCGTTGACGGTGCTCGATGATCCTCACGTGCAGGCAGTTGGAAGAACGCTGCCGCTCAAGATCGGTGACATCGATGGTCGCCTGCCGCCGCTACCTATCGAAACGAATACGTACCGATTCAAGGTCAAGCACTCCGCGCCCAAGGACGCAGGCGCCCATACGCGGGAAGTCATGACGGAGCTGGGTTACTCGGCCGACGAGGTCGAGTCCTTGGCGCGCAGGGGCGTAATCTCAGGGCCGGATCTGCCACACAAAGACGGAGAGGCCCCGCACTAAGGAAGGTCTGAACAAGTCTACCGATTCTGCTGTGGCGCGTTGAATCGGTCGGAGGGTGCGAATCGATGAAACAGATGAGTTTTTCGGACACGGAGTACGCGGGGAAGCGGAAGAAGACCCGGCGCGAGTTGTTCCTCGAAGAGATGGAGCTCGTGGTGCCGTGGAAGGCGCTGCTCAAGGTGATCGAGCCGCTCTACCCCGTGGCCGGGAACGGCCGCAGGCCGTATCCGCTGGCGACGATGCTGCGTGTGCACCTGATGCAGAATTGGTTCGCGCTGAGCGACCCGGCGATGGAGGAGGCGCTGTACGAGATCGCCTCGTTGCGCATCTTTGCCGGGCTGGACTTACGCGAGGCGATCCCCGACGAGCCGACGATCCTGAACTTTCGCCACTTGCTGGAAGAGCACGATGTGGCCGAGGAGATCCTCAAGCAGGTCAACGCGCACCTCACGCGCAAGGGCCTGCTGCTCAAGCGCGGCAGCATCGTCGATGCGACGATCATTGCAGCGCCCAGTTCGACCAAGAACGCGCAGGGTGAGCGCGATCCCGAAATGCATCAGGCGAAGAAGGGTAACCAGTGGCATTTTGGGATGAAGGCGCACATCGGCGTGGACGCCGACAGCGGCCTGGTTCATACCGTCACCACCACACCTGTCTCAGACCTTCAGCGTCGAGATCGACAAGGATGTCGTTCGGTGCTTCCTGGCAAAGCGCTACCGGCCCGGTGACGGTGATTCACGTGGCCCATCCTGGTTGACGTTGATCGCCCAATCTCACGGACAATACGGCGGCCTTCGCTCGTTGTGATTCCTTGCCGAGGATCGTGCGCACCACCAGCCACAGACCAGGAACCGACACTGGAACAAAAAAACTGTCGGCTATTCAGTACTATCGAGTTTTTTGACCATACGGGCATAGCAACCCTTGCCGACCCGTCTAGAAACCGCCTATACCGCCCTGCCCGGGGACGCCGCCACCGATACTCCCTTGGCCGGGCACACCGCCGCCGATGCCTGGATCGTAGCCGCCTGCACCCGGATGTCGGCGCGGTAGCGTTTCACGCGTAGTACCGGTTCGCGAATCGTAGGTCGAATAGCCACCGCCGCGCCGCGGTACCGTCTCGCGATAGTTGCCGCTCTCGTGATCAAAGGTCGACACGCCGCCCCTCTCGCGGGGCACGACATCGACCGCATGGCCCCGCTGATAGTCGAAGCAGCTATAGCCACCCCCCTGACGCCGAACGCAGTCGACCTGGGCCATTGCCGCGGCAGACAGCGACATGAGCACAGCGGAAATCCACCACGAATGCCGGCGACTCAACATTTCATCACTCCCCGTATCGATCCATGTCGTCCAAAGCCAGCGCCGACGTCAATCGGCCCTACCCAAGAATGCGCCGGATGCTCCCGTCGGTCCAGTGCATCCCTTCACACTGCGATCGAAATTCGACACGGTCGATCGCTCCCGTGCGACGAATCGCGAGACGCTGCCCCCCCCGTAGAGACAGCCGCTGCGTAGACCTCTCGATGCACGGAGGGCGTAGTGCCCAGAAAAGCGAACGAACCCATCACGCATCGACGCGGTGATAGTAACTGAGCATACCGCCGAGCCGTGCCCCACGATGGATGCTCCCGTCGTTCGCCGCAACGCTCGGATATCCGCGAAACAGTCGGCTCCCTAGCCCCCGATGATTACGCTCTTCGTGGAGATGCGTCATGTACTCCGTGATCGCACGACGCAAGGCCCCCTGCCCTACGGAGATCATCTTCGTCAGGCCTTCTTCCCTGATCGAGCGTACGAAGCGCTCTGCGAACGCCTTCAGGTTCGGTGACAGCGGTGGCAACCGAATCACCTCCGTGCCACCTTCCGCAATGAAGTCCCGTCTGACTGTGGCCGGACAGTGCCCATTGCTGGCGGCGTCTCGGCCGATCAGCCACGGCGAAAGCCGCTGCCCGAGTTGGCGAGCACACTCAGCCTGAACGGCATGGCGCCCTGGGCGCAGGTGAGCGCGTATCGCGCCACTGGGGCCAGGCCCCTGCAGGGCGCCTGCCGGCCTTCCTATCTGTTTGCCGGTTGATGGCGATCAAGGCTTCATGAGTCCGAGGGCGTATTGTCGAAATGCACCCAGGTTTCTCGGCACCTACGCCAGAGTCGACCATGGAAGCCACATGATCGAACATGTCGAAGGAGAGCCATCACTTCTAGGTCACCGAACCCAGTGTGTCGTTGCTCAAGGGAGGTGGTGCGGTTCATGGGCTGGCGGTACATCGTGGTTGATCGCTTCGCCCATCGAGCAAAAAGGGAGCACTTGGCATGAAGGCAGTTCAAGCACCCGTCGACCGCACCAGCACTCCCGAGACTGTTATCGATCTGCAAGATGCACTCCTGCTGCTCCTCGAACAGCGGCAGATCCGCCTGGCCGTCACGCCAGAAGCACCCGACGCCGAAGCGTTGCACGCAATCACCGAGCAGATCAGGATCGAGCGAACGTCAGGGACTTTCGGCGAGGCCACCCTCGCACTCGTACAGCATTTCCAGGCTCGATCGGGTCTGGAAGGCCGGAGTCCGGGCCGGGTCGACACCGAGACCGCCGCCCGTCTCAACGCCGCCTTGGCCGCCATTGGCGCGCTCGACGACCCTTGCATGTGGTGCGTTCGCGGTCGCATCACGCATCCCGGCGGCGCGCCCGCAACCCGGCTGCAGGTCCGCGCTTTCGACCGCGACGTATCGGGGGAGGATCTCCTGGGCGAAGCCACCACGGACGACGACGGCCACTACTCGATCTCGTATGCCGAATCCCGTTTCCGCCGCTCCGCCTCAGAACGCGGCGGCCCGGAAATTTTCATTCGCGTTGTCGATGTCAGCGGACAGCATCGCGCCGTATCGAAAGTTCACGACAATGCCCCGCAGACGCTCGAACTCGACTTGACTCTTCCCGAGGCAGCGCTCGATCGCTTCGTCGTCAGCGGTCGAGTGACCGCCTCGGATGCCAAGCCGGCCAGCGCATTCCTCGTCAAGGCATTCGACCGCAATGTCGGCACCGACGACACGCTGCTCGGCGAGGCGACGACCGACGCCCAGGGAAACTACACGATCACCTATTCGCGGACTCAACTGGACGGCAAACTCGCCGCCGATCTACTGCTGGCGTTGTACGACACCGAGCAGCTGAAGCTCATGTCGGATGTGATATTCAATGCCCGCCCAGTCGAGACCCTCGATTTTTCAGTACCCCGGCAGACGGGTGCGCCGCAGACCGAATTCGACCGCCTGCAAGCCCAGATTCGCCCGCTGCTGCGCGACAAGCTGAAGCTCGACGCGCTGCAGTCGGGCGACATCGACTTCCTCTGCGGCAAGATCGACATCGGTCGTCAGGCGGTCGAGCGCCTCACGCGCGCGCACCGACTCGCAACCACCGACGACACGCTCGCAGTCCTATACTACGGGCTGCTCAGCCAACGCATCGCGACGGAGCCTGCTGCGCTGTTGGCCCGCGGCCGCGTGCTTGTCGGCGAGGCGCTGGCGATGGCAGCGGCAGAGGGTGCGATTCCGCCTGTCGCCCCGCAGGTGATCGATCGGTTCGTCGATGACACCTTGCCGAGGCTTTCGGTCCAAGCGCGGCTCACGCCGGCCTGGCCGCGCGGTCGCGCCTCGCTGGGCGATGTGCTGTGCTTGATCGAGTCTGCGAAGTTGAACGCCTTACCCGAAGACACGCGACGTCAGATCGCCGGCCTCGTCGGCGACCCGCCGGTCGTATCCGAGACTTTGCCGGCGCAACTCGCCGCACTGGGGCTCGCGCGTCACCAGACACTGGCTGTCGAGCGCTCACTGCGGCTTGCCGATCTCGCAGGCGGCAACTTGCCTTTGATGCGGTCGTTGTCGGCACATCTTCGACCCGACGATGACGACGGCTCGCTGCGCCCGCTTGCCTCACTGACGCGCGCGCACTGGCTCGACTTCGCCTACGCCCACCGCGTTCCTCAAGACATCGATCTCAGCCCCGACGAATTCGGCTTGCAACTGGAACGGGCAGTCGAAGCCTTGCATCCGACCGCCGTGATCACCGAACGCATGCGCACGGGTGATCTGGTGTTCGACGCGCCCGACTTTGCGCAGATCCGCAGGGTGCTCGAAGCGAACCCTGGCTTCGATCTCGTCGAGGCGGACCTGCGCTGCCTGCCCGACACGCTCGATCTAGCGGGCATCGAAGACCCAACCGCCCTGGCCCGGTCACTGCGCAAGCTTCAACGCGTCAAGCGCCTGGGCGCCGATTGGCGCGAGACCGGCGCCTTGATCAATGCAGACATCGTCTCGGCTTTCGACATCGTCAACCTGGGGCCCGAGCGTCTGCAAGACGCCATGGCCTGGCGCATGGATGCCTCGCGCAGCCAAGCGCTGTACGACAAGGCCAAGGAGATTCACGACACGGGCCTCACGGTGCTGGTCAACGCTCATCCCAGTTTCTCGCCGACGTCGGTAGCGGCGATGCCGATATCCGGCGCAACCCATGCTGCGCAAGATGCCAACTTGCGATCACTGTTCGGTGCTCCGGATGGCTGCGAATGCCCGCATGACCTGTCGGTATTGAGCCCGGCAGCCTACTTCGTCGATCTGCTGAAGTTCCTCGACCCGAACCCGGCCACCAAGGCCTGGCCGGACGGACCGATCGGGCTCATGGGCGGGCGCCGCCCCGACTTGCTGCAGCTTGAGCTATCGGGTGCCAACACCCATGTCGAGCTGCCGCATGTCGATCTGGTGCTGGAAGTTTTAGAGAACGCCGTGGCGCTTCCGCTAACCTTTCATGCACCCGCCGGGATGAACGTCGCCGACGCACTGCGAAGCCAGCCCTTGCCGTGGCAGATCGCCAGCGAACTTCGGACCACCGCCTTGCAAGTGGGCGACGATTTCACGGTGCGCGCGGCAGGTACTCGCGATCGCGCCGAGGTGTGGACTGTCAAGAACGGCGCACTGCAGTGGACTCTGCTGCACAACCCCGAGCGGCAGTTCGTCATGCGGCTCGCGGGCTCCCCGCGCCAGGTCACCGCAAGCGAAGTCGGCATCGACAAGACGGTGCTGGCTGCGGAACTCGATGCCGAACACCTGTCAGCCGCCACGCTTCGAGAAATCGATGCACTGCGTTGCGCGCGTCGCGACGGCCTGCATCTGCTGCGCACCATCGACCACAAGGTGCTTCGGGTCGGCAACGACCGGTTCGTGCTTGCATGCAAGTTGGCCGTGACGGTCAGCGTCCAGAGGCAAGACACACCGTCTCTCGTACTGACGGCACCCGACGGCCGCATCTTGCTCACGCAGAGCTGCTCGCTCACTGCGCTGAACGCGATCGTCGACGGCCTCGAGCACGGCCGCATCGCCGGCCCGCTCAAGGCGTACCTGCCGCAGATCGAGATCGGCCGCATCGAGGCGATCCAGGCAGATTCGTCGTGGTCGATCACGATCGACTTCCCCGACATCGACATCGTCGATTTGCGCGAGCAGGTGACGATTGCCGCACTCAGCTATCAAAGCACGGAGGAACAACGGGGCACCGCCGTTTGGCCGGCACATCAGAACCCGCGGGCTTACGCGAGCCTGCGCGAGGCGACTTTCCCCTGGACCTTGCCCTTCGATTCGACGCTCGAGACCGTGCGCGCCTGCCTGGATCGCACAGGCACCTCGCGACGTGAGTTGCTGGAGCGTGCCATGCCGGGCAAGTTGAGCGACGCGCGCTTCACTCATGAGGTGCTGGGCCTATCGCTGGCCGACGCCCACCTGATCGCAAGCACGTTGCCAACCACAACAGACAACAAGCCGCTGTGGCAATGCTGGGGGGTCGCCCCCGACGCGACCAACAAGGTCAGCTTGTGGAGCACATCGCTGGGGCAGCAGGTGGTATTCGATACGCCTTACGATGCCTTGTGCAACGTGGGCATTCTCACGCAACAGGCTCGGATCAGCGTCGATGAGATGTACCGCCTTCTGGCCACCAGCTTCGTAGGTGCAGACTGGTTGAGCGTTGCGCCTGCCGGAGGTTGCAAGCCGAGCGAGCTCACCTTGTCCGATCTTCAGATCGATCATCTCGAACGCCTGCCTCGCTTCGTGCGGCTGTGGCGCAAGCTGGGCGGCAGCATCGAGGCGCTCGACTTCTCGATGCTCATGCTGTCTCCCGACACCGATCATTGCTTGCTGACTGCAGACACGCTCCACGGGCTGGCGCACCTGCGTCGCTTGAGCGAAGCGCTCGGCTTGCAAAGCTCGCATATCGCGAGTTGGTACAAGCCGCAGGCACTCGCACAACTCATCGATCTGCACACCGAGGCCCGCAGCGAGCGCACCCTGTATGCGCAACTGTTTCAGAACACGCACGTGCAGAATCCCCCAGCGGCCGCGATGAAGTGGGATGAACGCTCGGGACAACCCGTCGGCAAGGCAGGCAGCGCGACACTTTCGAGTTGCATCGCGGAGGTTGCTGCGGGGTTGGGCCTGAAGCAAGCCGACCTGAAACGCTTCATCGATGCCGCCGGGCTGCCTGATCTCTTGTCGCTTGAAAATCTTCACGCGCTCTATCGCTCGTTCGGCTTGATGGGTGCATTGCGTATCGGTGTTGATGACTATCTCGCCCTGTTGCGAGTCTCCGGGATCGTCGACCCATTCGCGAGCCCCGCTCGAACCATCGAGTTCATCGAGTCCGTGAGCCTGATCCAGGGTTCGGCGTTCTCTGCCGAAGAAACCAGCTACCTGTTGCGTAACGAAGCCCCGCGGCCAGGCTCGACGTTCGGCATCTCGGACGACCAGATCGCCTCGACGTTGCAAAGCCTGCGTGCGGCGCTCGAGAAACGGCTCACCGAGCTCTCCCCAAGAATCGACGAACTGGTCGGCACACTGGCGCCCGACACGCCTTCGAGCCGGCCCGACGCAGCAGCGAGTACCGAAGTCGATTGGAGCCACGCCGCCTGGGCGCTGACATCCAGTGAGGAGTTGCGCGCCCATCTGCGCGATCAGGTAACCGAACATCTTTCGACCGCGCTGGCGTTGGCCGGTCCCGTGGTGCGCCGGCTGCTGAGCAGCGAAGTCGGTCGAACTGCGCACTTACAGCACCCGGTGCGCGTGGGCTTCGACGCCATCGAGGTGTTCACGAGTTTCGACTTCATCACCGCGAATTCACCCGCAGCCCCCGGCGCAACCCCACGCTCAGTGCCCGGCGGCACGCCCACTGCCCCGCATCGACCGGATGTCATGACCGGTGGCAGCCGCAGGGACGTTGTCGTGCCGTCTGACGAAATCAAGGTGCGAACAGACTGGGAAAGCGCGTCGGATGTGATCGAGAGGCTGCACAAGTGCGCGTTGATCCTGTCGCGACTGAAGATCGAACCCACTGAGCTCGACTGGATCGCCGGCCCGAACGGGATGACATCGCAAGTGTTGGGGCAACTGCCGGTCCATGCCGGCGGGGCTGCCGTGCCCTTGCCTGCATGGCGCCGGCTTGTCACCTTGTACGGTCTGCGTGACCGCGCTGCGGGTGCGCCAGCCTTGCTCGACCGCTACGTGCAATCGCTGCAGCTTGTCGGTGACGCCGATGCCATGATCCGGGCGCGCGCAACGCTGTCCTCCGGCTTGGGCCTGACTGCGGATGAAGTGCAAGCTGCAGCCGACGGGCTCAATATCAAGACGCCAGACGCCTATCGCGATCCGATTCAAGTGGCTGCCTGGTGGAACCTGATGGTGACAGCGGCGCGCCTGGGCGCCAGCATGGCGCAGGTTCAGAACCTCTGTAGCGCGGACTGGGCGACGCCGGAAGCGGCAGCCCTGGCCAGCGCCACAGCACGCACGCTGCTCCGGTCCAAGTTCGGCGACCAATCATGGCGCGATGTCGCAAAGCCGACGGCCGCTCGGCTGCGCGCGCGCCAACGCAACGCCTTGGTCCAGTACCTCGTCGCTAGCAACGGCTTGCGCGACGCCGACGATTTGTACGACCGCCTGCTGATCGACCCTCAGATGACGCCTTCGGTCACCACCACCCGGCTATTGCAGGCGACAGCGTCAGTGCAGCAGTTCATCCAGCGCTGCCTGCTCGGCCTGGAGCCGCAGGCAGTGCTGAGCGCCACACAGCGTCAGCGCTGGGAGTGGATGAAGAACTACCGCGTGTGGGAGGCCAACCGCAAGGTCTTCTTGTACCCGGAAAACTGGCTACACCCCGAACTGCGCGACGATGCCACCGAGGCTTTTTCCCAGTTCGAAGGCGGCATGGCGCAGAGCGAGCCATCGTATGACCTCGTCGTTGAGAACCTGCAGGCCTATACCGAAGAGCTGGGAGAGATCGCCAAGCTCAAGATGCTCGGCATGTTCGAAGACGTTGACGCCACAGGACTGCGCACGCTGTATTGCGTCGGCCGCCTGCCGAACCAGCCCTATGCCCACTACTGGCGAATGTGCACGATGTTCGGGCAGAGCAGCATGCGCTGGAGCGGCTGGCGAAAAATCGATCTCGACATCGCCGACGATCACGTGATGCCCTTCGTGCTCGATGGGGACTTCCACATCGCTTGGCCGTCCATCACCAAAACCGCGGCTCCCGAAGGCGCAACCGACAAACGCGGGCGCTGGAAGATCAAACTCAACTGGGCCCGGGTGACGCCCAGGGGCAGCGCCAAGAAGAAGATCAGCCGCGACGCGCTGCCGCTGGATGGATGGCGCACGGCCATCTATAGCCACTCGAGCATTGACGACGCCGCCCGCGAACTCACCTTCCGCCTGATTCCAGGGAGCAACGGCGAGTCGATGGCTTTCGTCGTCCACGACGTGGTGATCTCGCACTACACCCCGGCATTGGAATCCTTGGCCGCGGTTGAGCCCAATTGCGAACCGACTGTTTCCGGGTATGAGCCACAGACTGTCGACTCTGCGACCAATGAAGTTACCGATCGAGGTTATTCAGCGCTCAAAACGCTGATGCTCAACGAGAAGTATGACAACGATCACTACGGCCCCGAGAACGTTCTGTCGCCCTCGGTTTTCACCTTCCGGCTCTACTGCCGCTACGAAGACGAGCGTGGCCGATATTATTACGGGCCGGCGGCAGGCAGGAATCTCACCTGTTCCGTCTATTGCGTGCTCAACGATCCGGACTCTTCTGCTCCGGAGACGTTGTTCAATGCAGGAAGTGTCGCAATGGCCGAACAACCCGGCGCCGGCGGCACCTACACCTACACCCTCGACTGGGTTCAGTTCATAGGGCTGGGCGGTCCGACGCGGTTTCTTAGACGCATTGAATTCGGCCTCGAAACCTCGAGCGGCCGCAAAACCGTGGCTACCTATGTGCCGAAGGATTCGAACGAACTGCCTTTGAGCTATGACGCGGGGTTCGTCTTTGGCAGCGCACTGACCCCGCATTGGAGCACCTCGCCGGCCGGTCAATTCGTACTGACGCTCGATGGCGACATGACGGTGCAAGCACCGGACAGCACTTGCACACCGATGGGCGCCGGACCGTGGCCCTCCATAATCTACGCCAATGGCTTCAGGACGTATGGCGGAACGGAGTTCGAAGTCCAGGCACAGCAGTCTGCTTCGTGGCGGCAGATGAAGCCCCCTGCCGGACTGAGCGATTCAGACTTGTGGCATCGCCACACGACGGATGCGCGCATCTACGTTCAGAGATATGCCAAGAAGCTGGGCGCGAACGGTCCGGAGGCGGTGTTTTCCCATCTGGAGGTGTTCGACAAGATTGCCGACACAGCGTCATTGCGTAGCCGCTCGAAGCGGGTGCTGTCAGGCCCGCAAGGGTACTACTCGATCGGTTCGCAACGGTCTCTGCAGTCTTCGGCCGCGACGGTGGATGACCGGGAGCCGGCGCTGGGTTGGTCCTGGCTCAAGGGTGTCTCCATGCCCGGGTTCGACGTCCGCTTTCCGGCGGCGATCTACAACATCGAACTCTTCTGTCACGTCCCGTTGCTGGCCACAGAGATTCTGCTGCGGCAGCAGCGCTTCGAAGACGCCCGGCGCGTGCTGCATCTGGTGTTCGACCCGACTACCGACGAGAGCAGCGACGACGTCGAACGCTGCTGGAAGTTTCTGCCGTTCCGGCAAGCGGGTGCAGATGTTCTATGGTTGCTCAAGATCCTGGCTGCCGAGCAGTCGGGCGACTTGCCCGACGACGCCAAGGCCTTCCTGGCCAGCATCCTCGCCGACTTCTCGACGCTGATCGATGAATGGCGCAACAAGCCGTTCTTGCCTCACGCCATTGCCCGCTCGCGCCTGCGGCAGAAGTCCTATCAGTGGCGCGCACTGTTCAACTATCTCGACATCCTGATCGGCTGGGGCGACCAACTGTTTCGGCGCGACACCCGCGAGTCGATCAACGAAGCGACCCAGCTCTACGTTCTGGCTGCAAAGTTGCTAGGAGCGCGCCCGGCGACGATCCGGCCGACCGCTCCACCGCCCCCCACGTCCTACCTCGACCTGCGGCATCAATGGGACGACTTCAGCAATGCGTGGGTGACCGTGACCGACAGCAACGTGGTGCGCCGCCTCGCGTTTCAGAGCAAGCCTGAGAAGGCGCTCGACCCCGAGCGTCCCGACTCGAGCGACTACGCCAGACCCTCCGATTCGACGGGCGTGACGTGGTCACTGCAGATGCTGTTCTTTTGCATCCCGCACAATGACAAGCTGCTCGAGTATTGGGACCAAGTCGAAGACCGGCTGATGAAGTTGCGTCATTCGTTGAACATCGACGGGGTCGAGCGATCTCTACCGTTGTGGGAGCCACCGATCGACCCGGATCTGCTGGTTCGCGCCACGGCAGCGGGGCTGTCGATTGCCGATGTGTTGAACGAAATGGCCGCGCCCTTGCTGCCTTACCGATTCCAGGTTCTGGTGCAGAAGGCCGCCGAGATCTGCGGCGAGGTCAAGGCTCTGGGAACCGCGTTGCTGAACACGCTTGAAAAGCAAGATGCCGAGAACCTGGCGCTGCTGCGGTCCGGCCAAGAGACCGCGATGCTCGGGCTGATCAAGCAAGTCAGACAGTATCAGATCGACGAGGCGAACGCCCGGATCGAAGCGCTCAAGCAGAGTCAGGCCGTCTCGATGGAACGCTTCAACCAATACCGCAAGCTGATGGGCAACCAGCCCACGACCCTCGGGCCCGAGGGTGTGCCGGTGCTCGGCAGCACATCGAAACTTCAAGTGGCCGCCAACGCACCCGGCGAGGCATCGGGGCTGGGTCTGATCCAGCACGAAGTGGCCCAGTTGAACTCGCTGGGAACGGCCAACAACCTGATGACGGCAGCCGGCACGAGCACCACGATAGCGTCCATCCTGCATTCGATACCGGACGTCATCTCAGGCAGTTCCCTGGTCATGCAGACCAAGATCGGCGGCTCTCACCTCGGCAATGCGGCCAACGCCGCGGCATCGCTGCTCAGCATGCTCGCAGCCCGTGCCCACCATGATGCCAACGAAAAGGCGCTGCTGGCTCAGTATCAACGTCGCCACGACGAATGGGTGCACCAAAGCCGACTGGCTGTCGAGGAGCTGCGGCTTCTCAACCGGGAGATCGTCGCAGCCGACATTCGCAGGGCCATTGCCGAGCGGGAGTTGCAGAACCACGACAAGCAAATCGAGAACGCGCGGCAAATCGACGAATTCCTGCACGACAAGTACACCAACCACGCGCTGTACGCGTGGATGGCCTCCGAGTTGTCGGGTGTGTACTTCCAGAGCTACAAGCTGGCCTTCGACTTGGCCAAACGGGCCGAGCGGGCTTACCGCGCCGAGCTGGCAATCGAGCAACCAGACTTCATTCATTTCGGTTACTGGGACAGTCTGAAGAAAGGGCTGTCAGCCGGCGAAAATCTGTCGCTGGCGATCAGGCGAATGGAAGTCGGCTATCTCCAGAACAACAAGAGGCCCTACGAGCTGACCACCCACGTATCGCTGCTGCAACTCGATCCGCAAGCGCTCGTCATGCTGCGGCAGAACCGCCGCTGCGAGTTCGACATTCCGGAGGCGTACTTCGACATGGCTTGCCCCGGGCACTTCATGCGACGAATCAAATCCGTCAGCGTAAGCATTCCGTGTGTCACGGGCCCATACACGAGCGTGCATTGCACCTTGACGCTGCTGTCGAGCGCCGTGCGCAAATCGGCCACCGGCCAGGCCTATGGTCGCCCCTCGCCTGAAGACAAGCGCTTCGACTACCGCTGCGGCGCCATACAATCGATCGTGACCAGCAGCGGGCAAGCCGATGCCGGCGTGTTCGAGGCCAACCTGCACGACGAGCGCTACCTTCCCTTCGAGGGCGCCGGCGCGGTGAGCACCTGGCAGCTTGAGTTGCCCGCCGCGATGCCATCGTTCGACCACGCCACGATCAGCGACGTCATCCTTCACTTGCGCTACACGGCAGTTGAAGGGGGCACGCTGCTTCGCGACGCCGCAATCAAGCAACTGACGGCGGACGGCGCTCCTTCCCCGACCCGGCTCGTCACCGTGCGCAGCGAGTTTCCGATGGAATGGGCCCGCTTCATCGCCGCACGGACCGACGAAAACACGGCGGCCGAATTGACCATCGAGTTCAAGCCGGAGCACTACCCTTACTGGGCTCGCGATTCGGTGGCCGACAAGCCGGCGCTATTCCGCGTGTACGCGAAGCCCGTGTTTGCGGTCGTGGACGGCACGGAGATTCCCGTTTACAGCCAAGCCGCAATAGCGGATGTCCAGCCCGTGGCAGTAATGACCGGCGGTCAGATGGATGACCTGTTGAGTTGTGATCTGAAGGAGTTTCCGTTCACGACAGCGATCGGCAGAAAGTCGCTGTACTTCGGAACGAATGCCCTCAGTGAACTGTGGTTGCTGGTGGGATTCGAATGAGTGGCGCAGCCGCCCCCGTTGTCGAAACGCTGGCGGTCGCATCAGCCGACAATCGCTACGAGCCCCTAGTATCCGAATACTGGAACAAACGCCTCACGCAGCGACAAGTTGGTAGTAGCTGAGCATACCGCCGAGCCGTGTCCGACGGTGGATGCTCACGTCGTTCGCAGCGACCGCCGGCATTTCGCGAATCAGCCCCGATGGCCACCTGTCTAACACAACCGTCGTTCGAGTTTTCGGACATTACGGGTGCCGGAGTCAGGGAGAGTTGGGGAAACTCCGCAAAATTCCCGCACTCGGTTCGGGCACCAAGCGAGATTTCTCGCTAAGTGCTTATGTTTATTGGTCGGGGCGAGAGGATTTGAACCTCCGACCACCCGCACCCCATGCCGACATACCACCTACCCGCTAACCCGCGCCGTTGAGCCATTTCTTCCCATTTTTGTTTCGGACTCTAGCAGTGCACGACCGCGGTTCGGCGCTATAGATGTCAATGGGTTAAAGAACATTCCGAAAAACGAGCCTCTGGAGCAAGCCGGGCTCTTGGCAACAGCGGCGCAAAAAGCATGATGCTCGCAATCGATCGCGACGATCGATTTAAACGGACGGATCGTGTAGCCACGGATTGATAATTTCGACCTCGCAGTCTTCGTAGTCGGCAGTATTGCGGGTGGCTACGCTAGCGTCATGAGCGCGGGCAATCGCGGCGATCTGACAGTCAAACTGGCTGATCGGACGGCCCACCGAACGACGCTTGGCAGCGATGTCAGCATATGCCCGTGCAGCGGCGCGATCGAAGGGCAAGATGCGGTCGCGAAAATCCTCGTCCATAATGCCTTCGATCGCTGCGGAAAGCGCGGTGCGCCGGCGGCCCGCGGGCATGACGGCGACTCCATGTCGCAATTCCGCTTCTCCCACCGCTGTGAAATAGATCGTCTTCCCGTCCTGCGCGGAAAGCCAGATCTCCACCTGGGCGGCCGGTTCCGGTCGCAGCAATTCGGAGACTACGTTGGTGTCGAGGATGATCACCGTTATTCCTGGGCGAAACGGGGCGGGTCGCGCATCGGTTCACGCAGAGGAATCGCGAGATCGACTCCGCCGAAAGGCGCGATACGGGCGCGAATCGCAGCAGCGAGATTACGTGCCGGAGCACCCCCTCCCATTTCCCGTCGCAAGATTTCTCGCACTTCTTCCTCCATTGAACGGCCATGTTGGGCCGCACGCACTCGTAAGCGCTGCTTGATATCGTCTTCAAGGTTACGAATTGTGATGCTCGCCATGTCGGAAACTCCCAGGAAATCTTGCAAAATCATCATCGATTTCATTGCCATCAATGATTATTATAGGCTGATGATATCCGCAACCCATAAGCCAAAGAATTCATCCGTTGAGGCCGGCACACAAAACGCGAGAACAGCGGCAGGCACTGGGTCGAAAAACCATTGCTTATTCAATACGATCAAGTTTTTGACCATACGGGCATGAACGACAGCGCGTGGAAACGTGCCCGACTCGATGCAGCGAAACAGTGGAAGTTCGACAAAGGAAAGGACGCGCATCCCGGCTTCGCCCGACTTCGCGTGCACGATCTAAAGCACACATTCGGGCGCCGGCTCCGTGTTGCAGGCGTGACGTTCGAGGATCGGCAGGTGCTTCTCGGCCACAAGTCGGAAAGCGTGACGACCGATTACTCAGCGGCAGAGATTGCTCACCTAATCGCCCAAGCGAATCGGGTGCAACGATGAGCTTCGGTACCCTTCCCAATTCCGTCACGTTACGGGTTACAAGGGTGGCATCCGCCTCCAGCGCAGTGGCGGCAATCAAGGTGTCCATCGGTCCGATCAACGCGCCCCGACGCGCCAGCGCTACACGAATCCCGGCAGCTCGCCGAGTCGTGGCCGCACCGAACGGCAACACCTCGATCGTCGCGAGGAACTCCTCGAACTGGGCCTCCCGCTTCGATGCATTCTTTGAACCTAGCACGCCCACCCACGCTTCGTAGGCGACGATCGAAGGCAAGGCAATCTCACTCAGACGAACCGCCAGAAGGCGTTCGGCGACGCGGCCTTTACCCAAGCCCCACAAGGCCCTCGTCGATCGCAAGTATCGGATTATCTTCTCGTCTGCAGGACATCGTCGTAAGCCCGGTTCGAAAGGCTCCTCCCTTGAGCTGATTGCCACAATCGTCGAGATGACGGTGCGCAACCCGAGGTTCGGCTGTGTACGCATCGCACAGCAGATCTCTCAGACCTTCAGCGTCGAGATCGACAAGGATGTCCGTTCGGTGCGTCCTGGCAAAGCGCTACCGGCACGGCAACGGTAATTCACGTGACCCATCCTGGTTGACCTTGATCGCCCAATCCAAGGACAGTCTCTGGAGACTTGATCTGTTCCGTTGCGAATCGATCCTGCTTCGTAGCTGCTGAGTGCTCGTGGTGATGGATGTGTTCACCCGCCGCATCATCGGCTTTGGCGTCGCACGAGAGCACATCGACGGCGTGATCGTGTGTCGGATGTTCAATCAAGCCGTTGCTGGCCGACCCCGACCAAAACACCTCAGCACCGATCACGACCCACTCTTTCGCTTTCGCCGCTGGCTCGCCAACTTACGCGTCCTCGAAATCGATGAGATCAAGTCGCACCCTATGAGCCGACTTCACATCCTTTCGGCGAACGGCTGATCGGCACCATGCGCCGCGAGTATCTCGATCGCCAGTTCTTCTGGAACTCGGCGACCTCACGCGCAAGCTCGAGGCATTCCGGGATTGTTACAACGAATTCACCGCCCACCGCTCGCTTGACGGCACTACGCCGGCACAATGCACTGGCAAGCTGCAACGCGCCTCGGCGGCGCTCAGTTTCTACGCATGGCGACAGCATTGCCACGGATTATTTCAAACCCCGATGGCCGCTTGACTACGAATTCGCCACCCAAAGGCTGATCCTCGAGACCAAAGCGGTTATGCGCTCGGTCTGGCGTTCCGGCTAGGCCCGCGTTCGCGTGCGGCGCTCACAGTGCGTCGCAATGGTGCGCCTTTGCGCGATGTCGGGTTCAAGAAGGCCTCGAGAGACCGAACTCTTCACCGACCGTCATTCGATTGACCGTCCTAATCACTGGCTATACACCAAGAAGTGGTACGAACATTGCTTTGAGAGTCCTATTCGCATTCGCACTTCCCGAACCAGGGACGACGCGACAGCGCGCACGTTGCCACGGGCTTCGACTATTCGCCTCCGGACCTGCAGGCGCCCTTCTCAACCACCACGGAACGCTACATGGCCATCAAACTAACCGCAGCCGCCTTGGTGCTCGTGACCACGGGGGCCATAGCCTCCGACGCCTACCCCACGCGCCCGATTCGTATCGTCGATCCCTTCGCGCCGGGCGGCAGCACCGAGGCGCAGGCGCGCGCGGTCGCTTCGAAGCTGAGCGAGACGTGGGGACAGCCCGTCGTGATCGACGCGCGCCCGGGTGCCGGCAGCTCGCTCGGCTCGAACCTGGTGGCGAAGGCGACGCCGGACGGCCACACTCTCCTCGTCAACAACGTCGGCCTGGTGACGGTGCCGCTCCTCTCGAAGAATCCGCCGTTCGATCCGCTGAAGGCGTTCGCGCCGGTGGCCATGGTCGGCACGCAGTCGCAGATCATCGTCGTGCACCCGTCGCTACCGGGGACGCTGAAGGAGTTCCTGGCGTACGCGAAAGCCAATCCGGGCAAGGTGAACTTCGGCTCGTCAGGTGTAGGCGGCAGCAGCCACCTGGGGATGGAGTATTTCAAGATGGTCGCTGGCGTCAACATCGTGCACGTGCCTTACAAAGGGAGCTCGCCGGCGTCGACTGCGATCATGGCGGGCGAGATCCAGCTGGGCTCGTTTTCGGCGAACGCCATGATCCCGCATATCAAGTCCGGGCGGCTGCGGGCGCTGGCGGTGGCCACACCCCGGCGCAGCGCGCTCTTCCCGGAGCTGCCGACTGCGGCCGAGGCCGGACTGCCCGGTTTCGAGATCATCACCTGGGGCGGCATCTTCGCGCCCGCGGGCACGCCGCCCGCGATCGTCATGAAGCTCAATCAGCAGATCAACGCCGCCTTGCAGACAGCGGATGTGAAAGAGCGCTTGTCGAGGATCGGGGTGGAGCCGGCAGGCGGGCCGCCGCAGGTGCTCTCGAAGCTAATGGCGGCGGAGGTGCGCAAGTGGAGCAAGGTGATCGCGGACGCGGGGGTCCCGAAGGAGTGATGGGCAGCAAGCAAGCGGACAGTTGCTATTCAGCCGGGGAAGCCGCGGCAATCTCTGTGCATGCAGAGGCATGAGCCGCATGACCTAGGATACAAATGCAGGTGCTCGACGTCTTGACCACCCGTGTATGACCACCAGTTATTCCTTCCGCACCAAGTGATACCCTTTATGCGTGAGACGGGTCTTCAAGACGCGGCACTTCGATCGATGGGCGCGCAAGACGCAGCTCGCGGATGACGTGCTCTGTGACGCCGTTGCCGAGATTGAACTGAGTCTGATCTACGCAGACCTGGGTGGCGGGCTAGTGAAGAAGCGAGCTGCACTGCCGGGGCGAGGTAGGAGCGGGAACACGCGCGTGCTGCTGGCCACCAACAGGACTGACCGATGGCTTTTCGTTTTTGGATTCGAGAAAGCACAGTTGGGCAATATCAGCGATCAGCTCGAACGAGCTCAAGGCGTTACGGATGCCTCGGACTGACCTGCTGAAGCTTTCCGCAAAACAGCTCACCGAACATCTGCGAAGCACGCTATAAAGGAACTCGGCCATGTCGATTAAAGCCACGGCACCCAGTCGACTTCTCGGCGCGGTGCACGACACCGCCGGTGATCTCCACGCAGCAGGCTTCATTGATGAGCGCCGGATGCATGAGTATGCGGCACTTTGCTCCGAACCGATTCCGGAATACTCGAGCAAGAAGATTCGCGCTCTGCGCGCACGGCACAAGCCGCGCCAAGCAGTGCTTTCATCACTGCTCAATGCTAGCGCATCCACGGCGCGCCAGTGGGAGATCGGCGAGAAGCGCCCGAGCGGCCCATCAGTGAAGCTCTTGAGCTTGCTCGATCGAAAGGGCCTGGAGGCGTTGCCTAAAGCCTGTCGGACTTCACTGACATCTCGCTGGTCAAGGTTATTGCAGACGCGGCGCTCCTTCCAACCTCACTCATCTCACTAATATGACTACCAATCGCTATTCCATCACTGAAGCCGCGGCACTCATCGCATCCGGCAAGGTCACCGCCGTCAGGCTCGCCGAGGATTGTCTCGCGCGGGTCGCGGTGCGCGAAGAAGCGGTGCACGCGTGGGCGTACATCGATCCGCAGCAGGTGCTGGCGGACGCGCGTGCGCGCGACGCGGAGTCGCCGCGCAGCCCGCTGCACGGCATCCCGGTGGCGATCAAGGACATCATCGACACCGACGACATGCCGACCGAGTACGGCTCGCCCATCTATGCCGGATATCGACCGCGCGCCGACGCCGCATGTGTCGCGCTGCTCAGGAATGCGGGTGCCGTCATCATGGGAAAGACGGTGACGGCCGAGTTCGCGATGTCGCATCCAGGGAAAACCTGCAACCCGCTCGATACGGCGCACACGCCGGGGGGATCGTCGAGCGGGTCGGCAGCGGCGGTCGCGGATCACATGGCGCCGCTCGCGCTGGGCACGCAAACCGGCGGCTCGGTGCTGCGGCCGGCGGCGTTCTGCGGGATCGTGGGATTCAAGCCCACGTTCGACGCGATCAACCCCGTTGGCGTCAAACCGAACACTAAGTCGTACGACACCGTGGGCCTGATGGGACGCAGCGTTGGCGACGTCGCACTCGCGTTCGCGGTCATGACGCGCAGCGATGCGGCCGCCTTCGCCCTCCCGCCGATCGACAAGCCACGCATCGGCTTTTACCGCACGCTCTCGTGGGCCAAGGCGGACGCGGCGACGCAGGCGGCGCTCGAGGATGCGGCGTCGCGGCTGGCGGCAGCAGGTGCGCGCGTTACCGAGGTCACGCTGCCTGCGAAATTCAGCGAGTTCGCCGACGCCCGCAATAAGGTCGGCCATTACGAAACCTCGCGCGCGCTGGCATGGGAGCGGCGCAACTTCGAAGAGCAGATCGCGGTGCGTGAGAAGCTCAGGCGCGCCGACGCCGTCACGTTTGAGCAATACATGGCAGCGCAGAAGGTACTCGACGAATGCCGCAGGCTGGTGGACGTCACCTTCGCTGATTTCGACGTGCTGCTGGTGCCCAGCGCACCGGGTGAAGCGCCGAGGGGGCTCACCACCACCGGTGACGCCACCTTCAACCAGACCTGGACCGCGCTGCACACCCCGGCGGTGACAGTGCCAGTGTTCAAGGGGCCGGCCGGGCTGCCGATGGGCGCGCAGTTCGTCGGGCCGCGCGGCTCGGACTATCTGACGCTGGCGTGCGCGGAATGGGGGTTTCGGGCGCTGGCGTGAGAAGCCGATCCGGCGGGTGCGATTGTCATTTAGTTTCTATGCGGAAGGCGGACAGTCGCCGAGGGGACGATATGAAGCAAACGGCAGAGCCCGGGAGCGTAGCCCGGCGGTGCAATTCCGCCGGCCTACCCTCCCGCGCACGCGACGGTTCTAGCTCGGGTGGCTGCCCGTTCGCTTCCGAATGCCGGCCTAGATGTGCCGCGGGTGAAATTCACTTTACTCCATAGGATCCGACAATGAACGATTTCGATCTCGTCATCCGCGGCGGCACCATTGCCACTGCAAGCGACGTTTTCCAGGCCGACGTGGGCGTCCGCGGAGAGCGCATCGTGGCGCTCGGCACGTCCATCGGCTCCGGCGGCCGCGAGATCGATGCGCGCGGCAAGCTTGTCCTTCCGGGGGGAGTCGACAGCCACTGCCACATCGAGCAGCTTTCCTCGATGGGTGTCATGTGTGCGGACGATTTCTACACGGCGACCGTATCGGCCGCATTCGGCGGCACGACCACTGTTATGCCGTTCTGTGCACAGCACCGTGGCGACGCGATCCCTGCCGTGCTCGACGATTATCACGAGCGTGCGCGCACGAAGGCGGTGATCGACTACGCCTTCCACCTGATCGTCGCCAATCCGGACGAGGCGACACTCACGCGCGACCTGCCGCAGGCGATCGAGCAAGGCATCCGGTCGTTCAAGATTTTCACGACCTACGAGAAGATGCGTCTCACCGACGAGCAGATCCTCGACATCATGGCCGTCGCACGCAAGCATCAGGCGCTCGTGATGGTCCATGCCGAGAATCACGGCGTCATCTCGTGGCTCGGCTCGCGCATGGTGGAACAGGGCAACGTGGCTCCGCGCTATCACGCAATTTGCCATACGAGAGGATCCGAGTCGGAGGCTATCCAACGCGTTGCGATGCTCGCGGAGGTGCTCGACGTGCCGGTTCTCATCGTGCACGTGTCCACCGTCGACGGCATACAGGCGATTCGCGAGGCGCGCGCGCGAGGCGTGAAGATCTTCGGCGAGACCTGCCCGCAGTACCTGTTCCTCACCGCGAAGGACATCGATCGCCCGGGTATGGAGGGAGCAATGTTCTGCTGCAGCCCGCCGCCGCGCGATGAAGCGGCGCAGGAGGCGTGCTGGCGCGGGCTTGAGGACGGCGCGCTCAGCGTGTACTCCTCGGATCACGCGCCGTACCGCCACGACGAGAGCGGAAAGCTGCCGAAAGGCGACAAGACGACGTTCAAGGAAATGGCGAACGGCGTGCCGGGGCTCGAGCTGCGGTTGCCGCTGCTCTTCACCTTCGGCTACGGCGCCGGCCGCATGACGCTGCCCGAATTCGTCGACCTGACGGCAACGCGGCATGCGCAGATCTACGGCTGCTATCCGCAAAAGGGTACGTTAGCCGTGGGCGCCGATGCCGATATCGCGATCTGGGACCCGGACCGCCGGATCACGATCAACCCCGATCTCATGCACGACAACGTCGGTTACACGCCTTATTCGGGTCGGAAATTGAAAGGCTGGCCCACCACAGTGATTTCACGCGGAGAAGTGATCGTCGAGAACGGCACGTTGTCGGCGCAACGCGGACGCGGACGCTTCATCGCGCGGGCGCCGTCGGACGCCACCGTGCCATCGGGCCGCAAGATACCCGAGATGGCGCAGCTCGATATCTGGGGCACGCCGCTCGAGTTGTAGACCGCACACCACGAGGATCGTCATGTCACGACATATGAAGATTGCCGCCGCCCAGCTCGGCCCCATACACCTCGCCGACTCGCGCGAGGCCGTCGTCAAGCGCCTGATCGCGCTCATGCGCGAGGCACAAAGCCAGGGCGCGCGCTTCATCGTGTTTCCGGAGCTCGCGCTCACGACGTTCTTTCCGCGCTGGTGGATGAAGGACCAGAGCGAGGTCGATCGCCGTTTCTTCGAAGCCTCGATGCCCTCGCCGGTCACTCAGCCGCTGTTCGACGAGAGCAAGCGCCTGGGCGTGGGCTTCTACATCGGCTATGGCGAACTGACGGAAGAAGCGGGCCGCATGCGGCGCTTCAACACGGCCATACTCGTCGGTCCTGACGGCAACGTCGTGGGCAAGTATCGCAAGGTGCATTTGCCCGGCCACGCTGATCACAAGCCACAGGCGGCCTTTCAGCACCTCGAAAAGAAGTATTTCGAAGTGGGCGATATCGGGTTCAAGGTCTGGCGGTTCATGGACGCGATCACCGGCATGCTGATCTGCAACGACCGCCGCTGGCCAGAGGCGTTTCGCATGCTTGCGCTGCAGGGCGCCGAGATCGTCGCGCTCGGGTTCAATACGCCGACCGAGAATCTGCACTATCCCGAGCCGCCCGCGCTACGCGTGCACCATCACCTCATCATGGCGCAGTCGATGGCGTTTCAAAACGCGACATGGCTGGTCGAGACCGCGAAGTGCGGTGTCGAGGACGGCTTCCGCATGTTCGGCCATTCCGTGATCGTCGCGCCGACCGGAGAGATCGCGGCGAAGACCACGACCGAAGACGACGAGGTGATCTGCTTTAATGCGGACATCGATCTCGCGCAGAATCTGAAGCAGACGATGTTCAACTTCGCGGCACACCGCCGGCCCGAGCACTACAAGCTCATCATCGAACGGATTGGCGCGGAAGTGACGCCTGCCAACGGGTAACTGGAGATGGCCGGTGCAAAGGCCGTTCCGTCACGAGACATGCCACCCCAGCGTGACCCGTCCCATCGCCATGGCGACCGCCGCCTGCGTCGGCTCGACAACGGGAATTCCGAGCGCGGCCTGGAGCGGCTTGCGATAAGTCAGACCGACCACCCTATTCAAGCTCCATAAGGCATTGGTCGATCGCAAGTACCGGATTCTCTTCTCGTCCACAGGACATCGTCGCGCGCCCGGTCCGAAGGAACCCTCCCTTAAGCTCAAAAGCGATCACCAGGCGTGCTCTGCCTTTAGGTCCGGATCGATCTGCGTGCGCCGGCAGCCACCCGGGTGCATTACACTGGACACTGTCCGGTCAGGCCACACATCTCATGAGCCCAAGCGACCCACCTCTGTCAGCAGAAGCGATCTGCGCCATCGCTGGCGATACCGCCCAGGCGCTGCTGGCGCTAAAGGCGGTGCTCGTCTACGAGCGGCAGCCGTTTATCTACAGCACCGGCTGGGCGAGCCCGGTCTACGTGGACTGTCGGCGGTTGATGTCGCATCCGGTCTGGCGTCGCCGCTTGATGGACCATGCTGCCGCATTGCTGCGCGCGCGGCTCGGCGCATCGATCGAGGTGATCGCAGGCACCGAGACCGCTGGGATCCCGTTCGCATCCTGGATCGCCGATCGGCTCGACCTGCCGATGGTCTATGTGCGCAAGAAATCGGTGGGCTGGGGGTCGCATGCGCAGATCGAAGGCGACCTGCCCCAGGGCGCGCGCTGCCTGCTGGTAGATGACCTGACCACCGATGGGCTATCGAAGATCGGCACCGCACGCGCATTGCGGCAGGCCGGTGCGCAGCTGAGCGATATTTTCGTGATCTTCAACTACGACGTCTACCCGCAGAGCCGTCGCGTGTACGACGAGAACGGCTTCACGATGCATGCACTGGCGACCTGGAACGACGTGTTCTCCGAGACCAAAGCGCTTAGTTATTTCACCCCCGCGCGGGCTCGCGAGATCAAGGCCTTTTTGGCCGATCCGGTCGCGTGGTCCGCTAGTCACGGTGGTGCCGTGGGTGCACCGGGCGGCCATGGATAAAGCAGTCGAAGAGCTGGATCCCTCGCTGCTTGCGATCGCCCAGGAACTATTCGAACAGGTGCGGGTAGCCACGTTCGACGGCGTCGGCGTGTCGCGGGCAAGCTACGGCGAGGGCGAGACTCGCGCCATGGCGATCATCGAGGCGCATGCACGGGCGGCCGGGTTGATCTGCGAGTTCGATCCGGTTCAGAACCTGGTGATACGAGCGCCCGATGAGCCGTTGGGCGCGCCGGTGCTCATCGGTTCGCACCTCGACTCGGTGCCCCAGGGTGGCAACTTCGACGGCCTGGCGGGCGTAGTGGCCGGGCTGCTGATCCTGCTGCACTACCGCAGGCGCAATATCGCACCGCCGCGGCCAGTGCATGTGCTTGCGCTGCGCGGCGAGGAAAGCGCGTGGTACGGCAAGGCTTACATGGGCTCGTTGGCGCTGATCGGGCAACTGACCGCGACCGACCTCGATCTGAAGCATCGCGAGTCCGGGCGTACGCTGCGTGAGGACATGCAGGCGTTGGGCATCGCTACTGCACGCATCGAGGCCGGCGAGCGCCTGTTTGATCCCGCCACGGTGGCCGCGTATCTGGAACTGCATATCGAACAAGGTCCGACCATGGTGGCCCGCAAGTGGGCGGTTGCGCCGGTCACCGGCATCCGCGGCAACCTGCGGCACAACCGTATTCTCTGCAAGGGTGAGACCGGGCACTCCGGCGCGGTGCCGCGCTGGTTGCGCAGGGATGCGGTTCTGGCGGTTGCCGAACTGATGACCCGCTTGGACGAGCATTGGCGGGTGCTGCAGCAGATGGGCATGGACATGGTGATGACCTGCGGCATGCTGTCCACCGATCCCAAGAGTCATGCGGTGTCGGTGATTCCGGGCGAGGTTACGTTCAGCTTCGAGGTGCGCAGCCAGGAGCAGGAGGTGCTCGAGCGCTTCCACGCGCTGATGAAGGAGGAGTGCGAACGCATCGGCAGATCGCGCGGCGTGGAGTTCCAGTTCGACCGGCGGCTGTACGCTGCGCCGGCGACGATGGATCCCGGCTGGGTTGACCGGTTCACACAGGCCTGCGAGTCTCTGGGTATCGACATGGAGCCGATTCCGAGCGGTGCCGGGCACGATGCAGCCGTGTTCGCCAATGCCGGCGTGGCCAGCGGAATGGTGTTCGTGCGCAACGACCGCGGCTCGCACAACCCGCACGAGGCGATGGACCCACAGGACTTCTTCCGCGGCGTGGCGGTGCTGCATCGGGCCATCATTGCTGCCTGACGTTCAGATGCCCTGTTCGCCTGGTGCAAACGAACGCGCCTAGGAAGTACGTTGGCCACGCCGCGCGGTCGTGACTGGCGCTCTTAGCATCCATGTCATCCCGGGCACATCGCAGCACTGATCCGTAGCGTGACTGAAGAACCCGGGAGAGTAGGCCAGCGAGATTGCACCGCTAGCCTGTGCGTGGCGAATTCGTAAAGCATATAGGCTTCGGCCCATTCCGCGCAGTCTTGCGCGCCGTGTCGTGCATTATTGCGGACCACACATAGCGAACTAGCGACCGCAGACGCTTTCTCGACGATATTCCACGTCATATTCGCGGGCCACAGTTATGTTTCGTTGTGGCACATCGCTAGTGCGGCACGCCCGTAGTATCCCAATATTGGAACGACCCATCACGCAGCGATACGGTGGTAGTAGCTGAGCATACCGCCAACCCGTGCCCGACGATGGATGCTCGCGTCGTTCGCAGCGACCGCCGGCATTTCTCGAATCAAACGATTCTCCAAACCCTGGTGATCGCGCTCTTCGTGGGAATGCGTTATGTACTCCGTGAGCGCACGACGCAAGGCCCCCTGCCCAACAAACATCATCTTCGTCAGGCATTCTTCCTTGATCGAGCGTACGAAGCGCTCTGCGTAAGCATTCAGGTTCGGTGACAGCGGTGGCAACCGGATCACCTCCGTACCGCCCTCCGCAATGAAGTCGCGGAATCGCTTCGAGTACTTCGTGTCGCGATCGATGATCAGGTACCTCTTGCCAGCGAGCACGCCATCCTCGGCGTCAAGCAGGTGCCGGCCGATCTGCAGCATCCACCATTCGTCCGGTCAGTTCGTGATCCCGGCGACGTGTACGACCCCATCCGCAATGCTCATGACAAACAGCACGTAGTAGGTCACCAATCCGCGCGAGGTCCATACCTCGCCACTGAAGAAATCACTCGCGGCAAAGACTTTCCAGTATGCCTTCAAGAAGGTCGACCAACGGATGTGCTTCCCTAGCTCGGGTGCTGGCTCGACACCATTCGCCTTCAAGACATTCGCGATCGTTCCCCGACCCACCTTGTGATTGAGGTTAGTCAGCGCGCCCTGTATTCGGGTGTAGCCCCATCCCGGATTGTCCACTGCCATGCGAACAATCAACTGCGAGATCTCCTGCATGATCCCTGGCCGCCCCGGCCCGCGACGATGGCTGTAATCCCACTTTTGCGCTACCAGACGTCTATGCCAACGCATGAGCGTGTCCGGAGAAACAATTGTGTCCAGCTCTATGAGGGCTTTCCGACCGACCGCCTTCGCCTTCCGGGCCAGTAACGCCCGTTCCGCATCGGTGAATCGGATCCGCTTGCCGCGGAGCCGATCCTTCAACATCCGATTCTCAGCTTGGAGGACCTCGATGACGAGCAACTGACGTCGGTGCACCCAGCCCGAAACAACGGTGTTTCCGTTTCGAGGGCCCGCGCTGGCCAAAATGAACGACACCGGATGGAAGAGCGCGCGCCGGAACGCCGCAATGCAGTGGCAGCAAGAAAAGGGAGTGTCTGCGCCCGAGGGCTATCGAAGGTTCCGTGTGCATGACTTGAAGCACATGTTCGGTCGGCGACTACGCGCGGCAGACGTGTCGTTCGAAGATCGTCAAGTGCTGCTCGGGCACAAGAATCAAAGCGTAACGACGCACTACTCAGCACCTGATGTGGCCAATCTGATCACCGCCGCTAACCGCGCAACGGTGACAGGGGGACACAAAATGGACACGCTGACTGCTTTACGAAGAAAGACAGGGCAACCAGATAATCCACAAGTCGTTGATTATCCGTCAGCAATAATGGTCTGGGCGAGAGGATTTGAACCTCCGACCACCTGCACCTCATAAACGCGGATTCTGCGTCATAACCATATGTTTCATAGATAATTCCAGCAGGACATTGCCAAATTCTAGCGTTGCATTGCGCCAGATACTTCTACCCGTAGCGGAACTCAATTTGGCAATCAGATGCGGCACATTCCCTGAGGCCTAAAGCCCGGCGCCGACCATCTCAAGACTTCAAGCCCCGCGGCAGAAACTTCCGCAGCACGAACCTCCGTATTCAACTTCTTGCAGGCCAAACGACCGCTTGCACAGAGCCTTCAATGCTGGCACTATGCCATCATGCCTATACAAATCACCATTCGCGACGTACCTGAAAGGGTCCGTGACGAGCTTGCAGCACGCGCTGCCCTGAAGGGTAAGTCGATGCAGGAATTTTTACGTGCGGAACTCGAAAGTTTAGCGGCTCGCCCGTCCGTGGACGCTTGGTTGGAGCAAGTGCGAAACAGAAAACAGGCATCCCGGACGCGCGTCTCGATCAGGCAGATTCTGAAAGAGCGCGACGCTGACCGAAGTTGAACATCGTCGTCGACGCATCTGTCCTCGTTGCTGCGCTGGTCGATTCTGGACCAAACGGCGCATGGGCCGAAGAAGTGCTTGCAGTCGGCTCGCTGCATGCTCCAGAACTCGCCCGTGTTGAGGCAACCAACATCCTGCGTAGACTTGAAGCGGCTAAGCAAATCATGCCGGCTGAAGCAAACGCGGCCTTCCATGATCTGATGCAGCTGAATATCGAGCTATATACCTTCGACCCATTCGCCGATCGGATCTGGGAACTGCATCATTCAGTCACGAGCTACGATGCATGGTACGTCGCGGTCGCGGAAGCACTCAGTTTGTCTCTAGCAACATTGGATCGGAGACTTACCAAGGCGCCGGGCCCGAGATGCGAGTTCCTGACTCCGCGAACGTAGTATGTCGCGTGTCGGTGGCGAATTTGCAAAGCAAATACGATTTGGCCCATTCCGCGCAGTCTTGCGCGCCAAGGTAGGAATGGTACCGTTCCGCTCATGCGCGAACTTCTCCTTCTCGCTGTTCATCTGATCGTAACGGTAGCGAAACTCCTCCGCCCCGGTGGCGTGCGGGCCGTGGCCGCAGAATCGTTGTTGCTCAAGCAGCAGATCATCATAGGCAATCGATCTCGTCGCCGCGCTCCGAACCTCACCTCGCTAGATCGCTTTGTGCTCGGTCTGATCACCCTGTTCATCAAACCACGCCGGATTCCGAAGCTCTCAGCCATCATCAAATCATCGACGCTGCTCAAGCTCCACAAGGCCCTCGTCGATCGCAAGTACCGGATTCTCTTCTAGTCCACAAAACATCGCCGCAAGCCCGGTCCGAAAGGTCCCTCCCCTGAGCTCATTGCCGCAATCGTCGAGATGAAGGTGCGCAACCCGAGTTTCGGTTGCGTGCGCATTGCTCAGCAGATCTCTCTGGCCTTCAGCGTCGAGATCAACAAGGATGTCGTTCGGCGCGTCCTGGCAAAGCACTACCGGCCCGGTGACGGTAATTCACGGGCCCATCCTGGTTGACCTTGATCGCCCAATCCAAGGACAGTCTCTGGAGCGTGGATCTGTTTCGCTGCGAATCGATCCAGCTTCGTAGCTACTGGGTGCTCGTGGTCATGGACGTCTTCACCCGCCGAATCATCGGCTTTGGCGTCGCACGAGAGCACATCGACGGCGTGACCGTGTGCCGGATGTTCAATCAAGCTGTTGCTGGCCAGCCCCGCCCAAAACACCTCAGCACCGATCACGACCCACTCTTTCGCTTTCACCGCTGGCTCGCCAACTTACGCGTCCTGGAAATCGATGAAATCAAGTCCGTGCCCTATGAGCCGACTTCGCATCCTTTCATCGAACGGCTGATCGGTACCATCCGCCGCGAGTATCTCTATCGCCAGTTCTTCTGGAACTCGGTCGACCTAACGCGCAAGCTCGAGGCATTCCAGGACTATTACAACGAATTCCGCGTCCACCGCTCGCTTGACGGCACCACGCCGGCACAACGTGCTGGCAAGCTGAACCGCGGCTCGGCGGCGCTGAGTTCCTACGCATGGCGACAACATTGCCACGGGATATTTCAAACCCCGATGGCCGATTGACTACGAATTCGCCGCCCACAGCCTCTGGAGCGTCGATCTTTTCCGCTGCGGGTCGACCCTGCCTCGGAGCTACTGGGTGCTGGTCGTCATGGACGTCTTCAGCCGAAGAATCATTGGGTTTGGTGTCGCGCGCGAACACATCGACGGCGTGACCGTGTGTCGGATGTTCAATGACGCTATTGCCTGCCAGCCTCGCCCCAAGCACCTCAGCACTGATCACGCTCCACTCTTCCGCGTTCACCGCTGGTTCGCCAACCTCCGCATACTGGAAATCGAAGAGATCAAGTCGGTCCCCTATGCCCCGACCTCGCATCCATTCATTGAACGCCTCATCGGTACTGTCCGCCGCGAGTACCTCGATCGCGTGTTCTTCTGGAACTCGGTCGACCTGACACGAAAGCTGAAGGCATTCCGGGACTACTACAACGAAATACGCACCCACCGCTCGCTTGACGGAACCACGCCAGCGCAATGCGCCGGAGCGGAACCGGCTGCTCCTGCGAAATTGAGTTCATACGCATCGCTGCAACATTGCCAGGGACTGTTCCAAACCCCGATGGCTGCTTGACTACGAATTCGCCACCCACAGGCCCTGAATCGAAAAACTATTGGCTATTCAATACAATTGAGTTTTTTGACCATACGGCCACCTTGCCTGCAAGCTCCTGCGAACCGTTGGTGGTCATGCGAACTCCTCCAGGTTGTGAGTTCGCATACGCCAGCTTCGCCCCGCCTGGTCAAACGGCGGTCGATGCCGATTACAGTGCCGTCAGTTCAAGCGCGGCGACGCCGCGCGACCGCGAAGATCACACCAAGGCCGGTGGCCAACAGTGCCCAATGCGCCGGCTCCGGGATCGCCAATACCTCGAAATTCTGTGCGGGGGGAATCGGGATCACGTCTTCGCCGACGATCACGCCTGCGTCGAACGGCACCGGTCCCGGTGCTGCGTCGGACGCAATGTTAAAGCGCACCGTTGCGAGTACGGTGTCCGACGCGAAAGACTTTCCGCTCACGTACACGACCGCGCACACCGTTCCGCTGCTGCAATCGCCGAAGCCGCCGTCCATGAGTGCGGGCGTGCTCGTCAGCCCGATCAGTTCGAGCACGTCGGCCACCGGTGCGTACTCGGGAACGATCTGAATCGCCTCGATCGTCGTGCCGCCACGAGCGTTGATCGACATCTCGACACTCTCGCCCGGCATCCCCTTGGTGTCCCCGCCGAAAAACACCTCAGCGTGCGCGCCCGTCGCACACATCCCCAACGCAGCCGCCAAATAACAACATCCGACCGACTTCCAGCGTCCCGCTTTCATGATGTTCATCCTTTAAGTTTCCAAGTGGGTAGGTGACCTGAATCGATCCTCAGCGCGTCACACTCGTCGATGCTTGCGGCGCGACCGGGATGCGCAGCTTGGCGTTCGGATTCGTCGTTGCCGCCGACGTCGACTCCCCCGCAACGAACTTGCCCAGCCAGGGCTGATCGACAACCTTCGGAGCCGCCGTGCGGTCGGCTACGCCAGGCAGCGTTCTCACGGACAAATCGATGTTGGGCATATCGACCGCCGGCAACGCAGGCGGTGGCACCTCTGCGGCGCCAACGACCGAAGCGCTGATCGGCGCTTGCGGTTGCGGTTGCTCGCGGGCCACCGCGGTCACCGCAGGCAAAGCCGGCGCCGGGGCACCAGGCACCTTCACCCGAATGCTGGTATCGGTACCATCGACGCCGCTGACGGGTTCGATATTCAGCGTGAGGCCGCCCTCGTTCAACCGAGCCCATTCCATGTCGATGGCGTACCGGCCGACCGGCGCCTGCGGCAGCACCTCGAACACGATCTGCGCCAGCGTGCCGCTTCCGTCGCTCATCGCGTGCATTCGGCTCATGTCGAGCGAAAGCTCGCCCGGCGCATCGTCCTGCAGGAACCACTCGAAATCGCCGGTGAGGCTGCCGCGATCCACGCGGACGACGCGCAAAGCCTGTGCATCGAACTTGACCCGCAACTGCGCCGCGTCGAGTCCGGCCGCCGTATCGATCTGTACGGGCACCATCACCAGCGCGCCGGTGTACGCGACCGTATCCGGCCCGAGGGTCAACAGGGGATCCGGCCCGCTCCGGAACACCGTCGGCGGATTCGCCGGCAGATCGGGAATCTCCGGAACCGCGAAGTTGAGCACCTCGCGCAATATCAGCAATGCGTCGAAGGCCTCGAGTCGACCGTTGCCGCTCACGTCGCCGATGATGACCGGGTCGGCCAGCGGATACGCGCCGAAACCGGTATCGAATCGAAGCACCGTGCGCAGTACTCGCTGTGCATCGAGCGAGGTATAGCCGGCGTTCCCCGTCGTGTCCCCCATGAAGGCGACGACGTGGATGCCGTCGTCGTCCTGCGCGAGCGTCGCATCCCCGTCCACCACCACGTTGCGCACGTCGAGCAACTGCTTGGCACCGTAGGGTGCAGTTGCAGGCACCGTGCCGAGCAGCCGGCCGAGTTCGAGATCGTCCCCGCTCACCGACGTATCGAACACGATGTCGATGCTCGCCAGACCGGCCACGCTCAGATCCACGGTGGCTGTCCCGCCGGCCGGGTTCTCGATGCCGGTGACCGTCAGCATGTCCGGATCGTAGTGCACCTCGAAGCTCGCGGTCGTGAAGTCGCCGGCGCCGCGCATCGTGAGCGGCACGCCGAGCGTCGACACGACGCCCGCCGTCTGCTCAGGTCCGCGTGCGAAGTCGCCGATGCCGACCCGCGGCCCATCCGCGTCGGTCATGTCGAAGCTCACGACGTAGTCGTCGCCGCCCGTGCCATCTCCATTGCCGTCGAGCAGAATGCCGTCCGCTGAACGAATGGCCGAAGCGCCGCTGCGCAATGTCAGCGTATAGCTGCCGTCCGGCAAGACGTCGCCCGTACGAACGAAGGTAAATCCGCCGAAGTCGGCATCGAGCACGACCGATCCCCGAACGTCTCCAGCGGCGCCGGTCAACACCATGTCCGCCGCACCGAACGTCCAGCCCGCTCCGTCGTAGAGATTGAACTCCGAAGGGTCGAACGCACGATTGAACTGGAGTTCGAAGCCGGATGCGTTGGGCGTCATCGATACGACTTGGAGCGGCGCCGGCGAGATCTCGAACGTGTTGTCCGAAGCATCAAAGATGGCCGGGTTCGCCGACGAACTCACGCGGATCACGTAGTCGTCACCCAACGGGAACACTGCGGGATCGACGGTCCATTCGTAGAGCCCGTCGTTCGCCTCGCCCGCGGCCAAGGTGCTGAACGCCCCCGCGAGCCCGGTGGATGAGTACTCGATGTCGACGGTGGCGCCGCCGGCGTGGTGCCAGCGAATGTCGAACGTCGACAACTGTTGAATGGCCTCGCCGCCGTTCGGCGCCATGACGATGATGAACTCGGCCGGACTCTTAGAGGCCTGCTCCGTGTTGCCATAGGCACCGACGTTGACGTAGCCGCCGTTCGGCGCAGGTTCTCGCGCGAACGAATCCCCTTCGTCGCCGCGATCGATGGCGGGCGACTGTTGCGCGTCGATGGTCTCGACCGGCACCAGGACCACCGGCGCTCCGGGACCGATCAGGCTCGGCCCTTCCACCGGTGCCAACGACCCGCCGTGGAAGCTGCCGAACTGGCTCCGAACATGGAAATCGTCGTCGCGCCCGTCGCTCGCGCTCGAGTGATACCCGAGCAGATTGTCGGCGCCGTTGACATCGACGAAGAGCGGATTGGCGAAGATGCTGTCGGTGTCGGTGCCCGTCGCGTTGCGCCAGTCGGTCAGCGTCGATTGCGACGCGCCACCCCAGGTGCCGATCCGACCACCGCCGAGCAGGCCTCGGAAGTACACGTTGTTGTCGGACTCGAAGCCCGTCTCCCCCCCCAGCGCGACCGCGATGGCCGTACCGTTCTCGGCCCAGAAGATGCTGTTCCGGACCTGTACGTTGGCCGCGTCGGCGGCAATTCGCAACGTATCGGCCGCGATCTCGAACAACGTGTTGTTCAAGACCGCAATACCGTTGCCGCCCATCACGTTCACCCCGACCGTATCGCTGTCGTAGACCAGATTGTTTCGGAGCGTCACCCCGTCGCCTTCGATCTCGATACCGACAGGTTGGCTGTAGACGACGTTCTCCAGCACGTCTGCGCCGTCGGCTCGGATCCCCGTCACACGGTTGGCATAGACACGATTGCCGAGTACGAACCCGCCTGTCGCATCGATCCCGACGCCGTTGCCTCGGACCACGTTCGACTGCACGCTCGCCTCGCCGGAGGCCCCGATACCCACTGCGTTCGGATCCGTCTGGTCCGCGACGGTGTTGCCGGCCACCTGCACCCGGCCGCGAGCGTCGATGCCGTGCAACCGGTTTTCATAGACCAGATTCGCAGTCGAGGGCGCCAGCGTTGCCGAGCCGACGAACGTCGTCGTGCCGCCCGTGGCGTTGGCCACCAGCATGCCGCGCGCATTGCGGAAGCTCGAATTGCGCTCCACGGTCGCGTCGCCGGCGTTTCGGATCTCGAAGCCATAGCCCGAGTTGTCGCGCGCGACGTTGCCTTCGATGTTCGACGCCGGTCCGCGGACGAATATGCCGCCGAGCCGGTTGTCGTTCGCCAGGGATAGCGTCAGCCTGTCGATCTCCCCGTCGAGGAAAATGCCCCAGCCGCCGTTGTCACGGCTTGTCAACCGATCGAAGTCGCCCGACGGCGATCGGGTTTCGAAGCGCAGACCATCGAGTGCGTGGCCGGACGCCGTGAGATCGCGGGCCGACAGACCATCGGACCCGCTGTGCGCATGGACCCCGCGCTCGGCATCGCGCAGCGTCAGGTGCCGAATCGCGACATCGTCGGCATCGACGAGCTCGATCAACGGCCGCGAGCGGTCGCCCGGAATGGCCGGGTGGAGTGCGGCCACACGCGCCGCATTGGTCGGCCCGGAAAGCAGAAAGCCTTCGTCCAAACCGAGGCCTAGATCGATGGTCCCGGACACGGCGATCGGATCGATCATCGAGTACACCCCGGTATCGATCAGCACGCGGTCGCCCGCCGTGAGGTCGTAGACCCGGATCAGGTTCGTCGCATAAGGCTTCGGTGCGCTCGACAGCTTGCCGGTATGGCGGTTGTCGCCGACGCCGTTCGGCGTGTATTCGTCGTTCGCGTTCGAACCGTCGTCCACGTAGTACACGGTGCCGTCCTCGGGCACGGTAAACGGCTCCTGGCTGCGGTCCATCACCACGGGGTTGTCGACCCACGAGACCTGGATACGCATGCCGTAGGTCCCGAAAGCGACACCGCTCGATGAGGGCGTCCAGAGATACTCGCCGTCGTCGGGTGTTGCCGCCACGATCGTGGCGACGAAGGCCGGACCATCTGCCGTATCTCGATACAGGTCGATGCGAACCTGGGAATCGGTGCTGTTGTTGAAGCTCTCCCAGCGTATCGGCAACGCACGATCGCGGACCGCGTCCACATACAGGTCCGGGGTGCGCAGCGCGATGTGGGGTACACCCGCCTGCGGCAACGCCATCGGCGAAGTGAAGCGCTGTGTCCCGAACATCGGGAACAACTCGTACTCGTCGCGATAGCGGCTCTCGAATCGGGGCCGCGCCCATTCGGGATTGACCACGGTCGCGCCGACCGAGTGCAGATCGAAGCGGGCGATATCGGCCTGCCAGTCGAGGATGTCGACGAAATCGCGCGTCCAGTAACCGACCTTGCCCTTGCCAGTGGCATAGAGATTGTTGTAGTCGCTCGCGAAACCGTTCTGCGAATCGTTGGCGACGTAGATGTCGTAGCCGTCTTCGGTCCACAGCGTATTGCTTTCCATGCGCACGTCGCTCGCTCCGCCCTCGAGGCGCACGAGATCGCCGAGCGGCGTGTACATCGTGTTGCCGAAAATCGCCACGCCCTGCTCGCCTTGGATCAGAACACCGACTTGAGTGTTGCGGTAGACGAAGTTGTGCTCGATGCTGCTGTCGCTGGCCGCGCGTATGCCGACCTCGTTGCGTCCGATGCGGTTGAACTGGATCGTGCCGTCAAACTCGTATACCCCGACACCTCCTCCCTCGATGACATTGGCGAACGCCATGTCTGTCCCGCCCAGCACACCGCTGCCGACCACGCCCAACTTGTTGCTGGAAAGGTGTTGATTCTGCATCTGGGCCGCAATGAGTTCTACGCCGACATCGTTGCGCGAGATCTCGTTGGGCACACTGTCGGGCAGGAAGCCCAATCCGTCCGATGTGCCGGCGACCGTGCTGCGCAGACCCGTGGCATTGTCGTGGATGCGATTGCCGTTCAACGCCGCAGCGGCGTCGTAACGCACCCCGAGCGTTGCCCCACGGATGTCGTTGTCGCGAACTTCGCCATCGAAGGTCGCCTGGATCCAGAGACCGGTCGCCGTCGCAGCGATAGCGTTGTGCGCGATCAACCCTTCGGCCTTGCCGGCGAGCGTAATACCTGTGCTGCCGTTGAACCGGTTGTGCAGAATGTGCAGCCCGGTGCCACCGTCGATGACCACGCCACCGCTGCCGATCCGGTTGTCGACGAGGGCGAAGTCGTCCACGTCGCCCGCGATCGATATGCCGCCGGCAAGATCGAGCCGCTGCAGCAGCCCGCCGGTCTGGACGTCGACGACTCCGTTGATGGTCGACCCGCCGCCCTGAGCGCCGAGTATCGTCACACCAGCATCGTTGCCGCTCAGCGTGAAGCCTGTGTACACGCCGGGGGCGAGCACGATTACATCCCCTTGGCCCAGATCGTTGGCGTTCAATATCGCCTGCACACTCGCCCCCGCGGCGAGGTTGAAGACGCGAGTCGGCAAAGTCGTCACGCTGCGCAGGTAGGCCTGCGGCAGTCCCGACGTGTCGTCCGTCCAGCCGATCGTCGGGCGTCCCGAAGCGTCGACGGTCAGGTCGAGCGCCGACAGTTTGCCGCCGGTCGCACTGATGCCGCCGCCGCTCGCATCGCCGGGCAACGTTTCGACGAAGCGGGTGCCATCCCAGCGCTTGGCGTAGATGTGGGCGTTCGGATCGGCATAGTTAGTCGCATCGTGATCGACCCAGACGAGGAACAACTCGCCCCCGCCTGCTTCCAGCTTCGGATCCAGGGCACGTCGCTTCGTTTCGCTGACGCCATCCTTCACCGAACCGTCCGGCCCCGCACTGATCCAGGTCGAGCCGTCGAAAGTCTTGACGTATATCTGTTCGTAGTCGGCGACACGTTCGCGGTAGGCGACGAACAGTTGCCCGTCCAGCCAGGCCGCATCCGGTTCACGGCTTTCGGTCGGACTGACCGAGATGCCGGCATTTGCCGAGCCGCCGATGCCGACCCAGTTCACCCCATCGAGCACCCGCGCGTAGATCTCGACGTCGTCACCGGATCCGCTGCTCCAGGTCACCGCGACATTCTTCGTCTCGGCCGCCACGTCGTATTCGCTGATCGGCGTACGCGACTGGGTGATGCCCGAGCCCGAAGCCGATCCCGGCGTGATCTCTACCCACGACGCTCCGTTGAAGATCTTGCCGTACACCTGCGCGCTGCCCGAAGACGTATCGACCCACGTCACGAACAGGCTGTCCCCGACCTGCACGATCTGGGCACGATCGGCCGCGGCAGTCAGGCTGATACCGCCCGGCAACAGCGAGTTGCCGAGGCTCACCCACTTGTCCGCAGCCTCGTCATACTGCGCGCCCAGGATATCCGGGCCGTTGGGACCGAACTCGGTCCAAACCACCGTCGGACGCTGGTCGTGAATCAGGATCGAAGGACGCATCGAACTGGTGGCGGAAGCGCTGATGCCGCCGCCCGCGGCGGAGCCGCCCAGCATCTCCCATCCCGCCCCGGCTTGACGCGCGGCATAGATTTCGTAGTTGCCGTTGCGAGTATCGGCCCAAGCAACGTACCGCACACCGTCGGCGTCCGTCGCAACCGCGGTATCGAGCGCCGCACCGACACCGCCCGACAAAGCGAAGCCCGTCGCCGATCCGGCGATCTCCGCCCACCAGCCGGCGTAGGTCGGGCCGAGCGGCAAGGTATCCACCGCGCTTGGATCGTCGGTACTGGGATCGACCGGGGGATTCGGCGTCGCCGCCGGCAGGACGATCGTTGCCGGATCGTCGCCGAATCCGGCGTCGATCAGATTGCTCGCACCCAGGGCGTCGATGATCTGGTCGTCTTCGCCTTCGCCGAACAGGACGTCGTTGCCGCCCTGGCCGTCGAGACGATCGCGGCCTGAACCCGCTTCGCCGAGACCGGTGCCGAAGTCGCCGTACAGGTAGTCGACGGCGTTGTCATCGCCGGCGGCCGTGTCATCGCCGAAAAGGATATCGTGATCGGCGCCGCCGACCAGTACATCGCTGCCTGACCCACCATACAGAATGTCGTCGCCTGCGCCGCCGTCGAGGATGTCGTCATGCGCGCCGCCCAACAGGATGTCGTTGCCGCCGTAGCCGAAGAGATAATCTCGTCCGTCGTCGCCGCTCAAGCCGTCGCGGGATTCATCGGAGCCGTGGAGCACGTCGTCACCGGCGCCGCCGAATGCGATGTTGATCGCGCCGCCGCCGGTCCAGATGCGATCGTCCCCGTCGTCGCCATAGAGGATGTCGGTGCCGCGGCCGCCGTCGATGTCGTCGTGGCCTTCGCCGCCTCGGATGAGGTCGTTGCCGGCGCCGCCGAACAGCCTGTCGTTGCCCGCGCCACCCTCGATAAGATCGCCGTGTGCGCCGCCGTCGATGTAGTCGTCGCCGTCACCGCCGAGGATGACGTCCGCACCGCCGAGACCGAAGACGCGGTCGTTGCCCGGGCCGGCGTCGATGTAGTCGCCGAAGTAGGTGGTGTCGTTGAGATCCGGATCGTCACCACCGGCATCCGAGCCGAAAATCAGGTCGTCGCCGCCCGAGGTGAAGATGAACGTGTTGAGGATGCCGTTCTCGATCCGCACCTCGTCGTCGTCGCGCAGCGTGTTGATCGTCGTGCGATCGGCGATCATCGCGCCGCGCAGCACGATCCGCGAGCCGACGCCCGGATCCGCATCGCTGTAATCGCCCTGGATGAAGATCTGGCTCGGCGTGTACATCAGGCTTTCGAGGCGCGTGTCGATATCATCTCCGGCGCGAAGCGTGATGCTGGCCTCGTTGCTGACGATGATCCCGCCCTCCATGAGGATGAGGTCTTCGTCGGTGTCCGCCGATTCGCGCACGGTCAGGCGCACGATGCCGCCCGGCGTCACGACGCTCTGCACGTTGAGCAGACTGTCGGTCTCCTCGATGTAGACGTGGCTGGAGGCCGCCGCGATCAGTCGCCCGGGACGGGGCGTCGAGGAATCGATGTCGAAGTCGTTGTCGCTGTCGCCGATGCGCCCCTTGTTCACCTCGAAGATGAGATTCACGCCGATTGCATCGGCTTCCGCGTCATCGAACGCATCGAACAGGCTGCCGCCCAATGTCGTCAGCGACACGTCGTCCGCTTCGGAACGGATGCGATCCACATTGAGATCGCCATCCATCTCGATCAGCACGATGTCGGAAGCCGCGTCGGCCTTCACGACCCCGCTCGATGGGCGGGACGAGTCGATCTCCAGCGGGTTTTCGAATGTCCCCACGCGGCCGTTCGGCGCGTTGAACGTGAGAGTCACTCCGACGACATCCGCTTCGTCATCGTCGTCCGGTGCGTCGATGATGTCTGCATTGCGACCGGTGAGCGTCACGTTGCGCTGCGTCGATTCGATGCGACCGACGCGCATGTCGCCCAGTTCCTCGGTCAGCGTGATGTGCCCGTTGGTGAGCACGTCGATGTTCTCGATGCCGAGGAAGCCGTTGCCGATGAGATCCGTCCAGCCGAGGATGTTGATGAACGGGCCGGCCGCAACGGGAATGCCGAGGATGTCGATGTTCGCGCCGCTGATGATGCGCCGCTGCGGATCGAGCGACTCGCCGAAGACGTACCGCACTTCCACCGGGTTGAAGCCCGCGCCCCAGACGCCGCGCGGGAAGACCGTCGGCACCGTGCCGGGCGAGGTGCGGAAGTGGTCGGTAACGATCGTGGTCCGCGGCGTCGGCCCCGGCGCATTCGCCGGCAGGCTGACGATTGCATTCTCGAACACTTCGATCTCGTAGGGTCCAGGCACCACCGTGGGCTGGAACAGCCCGTTGAGCAGTTCCAGGTTGACGTCGGTCGAGCGGAAGTTTCCGGACTTGATCCGTTCCACGTCCACGTTGAAGCCCGTCGTTCCTTCGTTGCCGACGAGGACCCGGCGCAGCAGGCCGCGCAATTCCATGTAGTTGCGACCGCCGGCATCCGAGGTGCGATAACGGTCGTCGCCCGTCGGACCGTCGTTGCTCTCGACGATCTCCATTCGCAGCCGCTGACTGTCGTTGCGGCCGATGTCGTTCAAAACCGCCTCGATACGGAAGCTGTCCGTGCGTATGAGTCCCTGCGGGGTCGGAAACTCTCCGCCCCCGGGGAGACTGGACAGGATGTCACCGCGCGCATTGAAGACGTTCGTCATGCCGACCGGATTGTTCACTTCGCCGGCGAACGTGATGTCGGGCGCGGCGGCATCGATGCCGTCGAGCGTGTTGGAAATCTCGATCAGCGTCGGCTTGAAGTCGTGGTTCACGTCGAATTCGAAGGCGGCAACGTCGTTGACTTCGAGGATCACTTCCCGCTCGGGCGTCGACAGGAACGTGTTCACCACCTCGATCTCGCCGATCACCATGTGCAGGCCGGACTGGTTCAGGATCTCGACGCCGACGTAGGTCTCACGGAAGGTAAAGAGGGGTCCGCTCGGCAGTGCCGTGAAGAGCTCCGGATTCGTTTCGTCGTTGGAACGGAACAGCGCCTGCCCGCGGTCGTTGTCGTTGATGATGTTTTGCACACGGAAGCTGCCGTCGTTGTCCGGATCGACGTACGAACCGATCGCACTGCCTACGCCGACCACACCCGCGTTGATCGCCTTCACGATCCGGCCATCCGGTCCGACGATCAGCGTCGGGTTCGGCCCGGGCAACAGGAGCACGTCCGAGTCCCATGCGATGTCGCGCGTGTCGTCCTCGGCATCGAGATCCACGAAAAGCGCCAGTCGATCGAAGCCCGCGGGTCGCTGCAACGGCGTGACGTCGATGGCCGGGACGCCGGGGCCGGGGAAGAGACGCGGGCCGGCCGTGACGAGCGCATCGGGATCCGCATCGATCAGCGTCTGCGGATCATAAGTGGAGTCGCGATGCTCTTCGTCGCCGCCGAACAGACCCGTGAAGTCCGCGTCGAGATCGCTTTGATCGCGGTCCGCGTCATCGAGGCGCGCACGAATGTCGACGCCTTCGAAACCGGTGACCTGCGCCCCGCTGCGAATCGCCGTCGTGAGGTGCGGGTCGACGGAACCGGTGGCCCTCGCATCCGCGTCGCCTGCGAACCCGCCTGCGTCGGCTTCCGAGTGATAGACGAAGTCCAGATGCGACCACTGCGAGCGCAGCTCGACGCTGCGTCCGGTCACCCGCGCGTTCGACCCGACCACGACCTGCGTCTCGTCGTCGAGCGATCCGCGCGAGGCGGCATCGACGTCGGCGACGAAGCCGCCGGCATCGCTGTTCGAACGGATATCGACGTCGAACGACGATTCCGCCACGACGCTCAGATGTCCGGTTGCTTCGATCACCACGCCGTCCGCCACGATGTTGCCGCCGCCGTCATCGACGCCGATGTAGGCGCGGTTGCGATGCTCCACGTCGTTGCGCGCTTCGGCATCGCCCACCGCCACGAAGCCGCCGCCGGCGTTGCTCGCATAGGAGGACGTGTTGCCGACGGAACTCGAGAACACCTCGACGTTGCCTCCCGCCCGCAGAAGTGCCGGCGCAATGAAGGCCTGGACGTACTGGTTCAAGTGCAGGGTGCTGTCCGGGCTGCCGTAGGCCACGAAGCCGCCGCCGCCGCCCTTGGCCGAGGCCGAGCTTTGACCATCGCCCGGCGGGGGCGACAACACGCGCAGCGATAACCCGCCCTCGCCCAGCAGCCGGTGATTACCGGCGGGCGCGGAGGTGAGATCGAGGCGCAGGGAGTGCGTACCCGATTGTGCCGTCAAGTCGAGACCGGGATGGGAGAACGCATGCACGCCGATACGCCCGGCGCCGTTGAGATTGGTGATCGCCACCCCGCCCGGCGTAGTGGCAAGCTGGAACGTGTTGCCCGACACGTTGCGCGCATAGTAGGTGACGCCGTCGACCAGGCCGCCGATGGACTCGCGCGCTAACAGGTGTCGCTCCTGGTCGCGCGGCGAGCTCTTGTCCGGTGACAGGGCGATCGGCGTGATGTCCACGTCGTCGTCATCGTCGTCCGGATCCGTCGCATCGAGCGTGGCGGCCAACTGGATGCGGTTGGCATCGAGCCGGATGACGTAATACGCCGTGCCCGATAACAGCCCGCCGATCGGCGTCCCGTCGGGCTGAACGCGGTAGATCACGCGGTTCCCGTTGGCGAAGCCGTGCCCCGGCATGTAGATCTCGTTGTTGTCAACGGTGTTACCGGTGCCGCTGTCGAAGTCCGCCGCTTCGCTGGTGAACTGAACGGACGGCGCTGCACGGTAGGTAATCGCCTGGTTCTCGCTGTAGCCGCTGCCGGGGACCGTGATGGTGTCCGCGGCCGCATCGACGCTGCCCGGAAGAAATACATCATCGGCGAATGCGCCGATGCCCAGCGCCTCGTCCTGCGACGCATACAGCTTGATCGTAAAGTCGTCGAGCCTGCGCGCGAAATACGTATCCGCCGCGTTCAGTCCGGTGCTGATCGAGGCCCCGTCGTGGGTGTACTTCACTGCATCGCCCGTCTCGAAGCCGTGCGCCACGCCGAAGCGGATCCGGTCCCGTGCGGCGTCCACGCCGACGCCGGGGGCCAGTGGATCGCCGGTGTCGGCAGCGCCGGCGCTGAACAACGAGCCCAATTGCAGCGTGTTCTCGCCGGTGACGATGACGCTGTACTCGCGCCCGGTCTGGAGGGTGCCTCCGTCGGCGGTCGTGATGGCGGCGTTTCCGTTCGGGTCGTAAAAGACGCGGTCGCCGTCGGCCGGCCCGTGCTGTTCGAACGTGATCGTGTCGGCGTCGATGGTGGCCTGGTCCGGGGTAAACGTATCGCCGAGATTGGCGGCGGGTTGCGCACGCGCGATGGCAGCCACCCGCACCGAGCCGGCTGCCTCGATGATCGCGCCGGTATCGATGTAGGCGTTGATCGTCGGTGTGACCGTCGTATCGCTGTCCGCAGCACCGACCTGCACGAAACCGCCGCCACTCGCGCGCGCGGTGGCATCGCCTTCGGCGCGGACCGACTCGGCGTGCACCGTAATGCTGCCGCCGACGTTTTGCATGGTCACGTCGTTGTCGATGACCGCCTCGATGACCGGCGTCACCTCGGTGGTCGCCTGCGAACCCTGGACGGCAGCGAAGCCGCCCGAGCCGACGATGGCCTCAGACTTCGCGGTATTGATGGCAACGGCTTGCACTTCGAAATTGCCGGCCTGCAGCACCTGTGCGCCCTGATTGACATAGGCGGTGGTCCCCGCCGTGAGGGTGGCGGTTGCGTCGACAGTCCCGTCGGCGAAGCCGCCGCCTGCGCCGGCAGTCCCCTTGGCGTTGGCGCGATTGTTCGCCGTGGCGGCCGCCTCGACGTTCCCGTTCGCCGTGATGACGGCCGTCGAACCGAAGTACACCTGCGTGGCACCGGTCGTCCGTGCGTCCGGTTCCGCGTCCGCGCCGGCACCGAGCGCCACCGATAGGATGTCCGCCACTGCATCGCTCGTTCGCGTGCCGGTGGCTGCCAAGCTCAGATCGCCGCTCGTCACCACACCGTCCACGAACGATCGGGCGACGTCCTCGCTCCTTGCGATGGGCTGAACGTTTCCGATCGAGATCAGGCCCAGACTGACGGTGTTGACGTCGGCGTCGGCCCTCGCGCCGAGGATGCTGCTGAGCGCCACGTCGCCCGCGACTACGGTGGCCCCGCCGGCGATGAAGCTTTCCACGGTGTGCGCGGTACGCGCGGACGGCTCCAGATCGGGGACATCGACCAGGCTCACACCGACGGAGGACAGTGCCGCATCTGCGGTATTGCCGGTCGAACGGGCAGTCATCGAAACATTGCCTGCGGTCAGCGACGCGTTCGAGCCCACGAACGATCGGGTAGTGCCTTCGACCACCGCCTCGGCCGCAACGGAAGAGACGTTCGCCAGGCCGACATCGACGCTGAAGCTCTCCACCGAGGCCTCACTGGTCGATTGCGCCAGGAAGGCGAGCGGCCCGCCGGTGACGGTGAGATCGGCACCGTCCGCAACGTAAGCGGCCGTCTCGTGCGCCACGCGCACCGGCGTATTCCCCGAGCTGACGTTGACCAGTCCGACCCCGAGGGAGAACGCCTCGCTTGTCGCGGTATTCGAGGGCGAATCCGCAGTCACGTTGACCGAACCCGCATTGATCGAGAATATCCCGCCGAGGTACGCAGCGGTCTTGCCGCCCGCAAGCACGTCCGGCTGCATCGAAGCACCGTTGACCAGCCCGAACGAAATCGAGAACGCATCCAGGCTCACCACGTTGCCGCCATCGGCCTGACCCGCGCGCACCGTCAGCGTGCCACCAAGGTTGAGGCTGCCGGTCGCGCCGGTGGCCGCCGAACCGGCCCGAGGGCCGAGATACGACTCGACGACGTGCACGTTCTGGATCGTCGGTTCGATCGCGTTGATGGCGACCAGCGCCACCGTCACGATGTTGGTTTCCGTCGCTGCCGTGTTGCTCGCAGCAGCATCGAGGCTCAGACTGCCGGCCCCGATGTTGGCACCTTCTTCGACGAATGCGCGCGTGGCGCCGGCCGTCTGCAGCACCGGCTTGAAGGTGTTCACGCCCACCAGCGAGGCGCCGAGTTGGAACCGGTCGAGTTCGGTCACGTTGTTCGAGACCGCATCGAGCGTGATGCCGCCACCGTTCACGTCGAAGTCGGCGTCGCGCGTGATGAAGGCCTCGGTCGCGTGCGTGGTACGTATTTCGGTGGTCACTTCACCGACTTGAACCAGGCTCAGCGAAATCGGCACCGAGTCGGACCCGGCGATATTGGTCGCCGTGGCCTCGCCGGTGACGCCGCTCGCATTGACGGTGTAGTCGCCGCCGACGTGCACGCGCGTGGTGCCGCCGGTGTTGATGTCGGGTTTGGCGAGGTCGATGTTGACGACGCCCACGCCGATGCTGACGTCGTCGATGGTCGCCTCATTGACCGAATCGGCATTCAGCGTCAGCGCACCGCCCAGCGTGATAGTTCCCGCGGCCCCGTTCGGCGCAACGCCCGCCGCCGGTCCAACGTAGCTTTCGACGTGATGCGTCGTCCGCGCCACCGGTGTCGCCTGCTGCAACGACACAATCGAAGCGCCGAACTGGAAGCGATCGATGCTTGCATCGTTGTTCGCGGATGCGTTCGCCGTGAGGGCCGATGCGCTCAGCGTCGACCCCTCGGCGACATAGGAGCGGGTGACACCTCCGGCATCTGCCGTAGCGCTGATGAAATTGAGATCCACCAGACCCAGGTCGATGGGCGTGATCATGTCGATCGTCGCCTCGTTGTCCGATTCAGCGTCGAGCGTAAGTGCACCGCCGTTTATCGCCAGATCGGCGCTGGGACCTACGAACGCTTCAGTCACGTGCGTCGTACTGGCCGAACGTTCGGTCTGATCGATATCGACGAGACCGATCTCGAACGCCAGCGCCTGGGAGCTCGCATCGTTCGTGGAGGTCGCCGCTACGTTCACGCCGGCGGCAGTGATATCGAACCCACCGCCTGCGTGGGCACGCGTCGTTCCGCCCGCGTTCGCTTCCGGTTTGACCTTTTCCACCGTCACCAGGCTCGCGTCGAGCGTCACTTGACCGACCGAGGCATCGTTCGTGGAGGTTGCGGCGAGGTTCATCCCGCCGGCCCCGATCGTGAGCGTGGTGGGCGCGCCGCCGCCGGGGTTCTGACCGAAGGCCGGCCCGAGGTAGGCCGCCGTAAGATGGCTCGTACGCGCCACGATGTCGGCAAGCATCACGTTCACGCCGGTGGCGCCCGCATAGTCGCCGCGGGCGTTGGCATCGTTGTCGGACGTTGCCGTGGACACCAGTGCGTTGACGTCGATCGAGGCCCCTTCGTCGATATGCATCAGTGTCGAACCGCCGGCCGTGGCGTTCGCCGCCGTGTCGGCAACGTTGACGAGCGTCATCCCCGCCGAGAAGTTGCTCGCTTGCGCGTCGTTGGTCGAGTTCGCCGTCACGCTGAGCGTGCCGGTCGCCGTGATGTCTGCCGTCCCCCCCAACGATGCTTCGGTATCGCCGCCGATCGTGGCCCGCGCGTCAGTGTCGAACGGCGGCAGCACGATGATCGGCAGGTCGTCGGGCAACTTGTCCGCGATCCCTGAGAGTGCCACCCCATTGAGGCTCAGGATGCTGATGCCGATGATGTCGGTCGTGGCATCCGCAACCTTCGTTGCCGAAGAAGCGACGTTCACATTGCGCGCACTCACCCGACCCGAGGCCTTCGCCCGCGTGTTGGATGCGATGACGGCCGAGGTGGCTTGGGCTCCGATGGTGAAGAGTCCGACGCCCACGTCGACGATATGCGGGTCGACGGTATCGTTCGAAGTTGCGGCGACGTTTACGTCCCCGCCGCCGGTAACGGTGATGTCGGCCGTGTCGCCGATGATCGCTTCGGTGTTGCCGGCCGTGTGCTCGGCTTCGAAGCCGACTTCGCCGGTAAAGACGGCGATGCCGGCAAAGTTGACATCTGCCGCGCCGGTGCGCGATGCCTGCGCCGTCACGTCGAGTTGCCCGGTCGTGATCGTGCCATCGGCTTCGGCGACGGCGCTGTGTCCGGCGAGAGTCTCTGCGATCATGACGCCCGCAGCAGCGAACACTGCGCCGGCAAGCCCCCCCGCGTTCGCACGGGGCGAGCCATTGGCGATACTTTCGATCGATACCGACGCCGCAGTCACGGTGGCGCCATTCTGTATCGCCGCACGCGCTTCTCCGCCGGTTTCCGCAATCGCGACTGCCCCGCTCGCCGCCGCGAAGGCGCTGACCGAGAAGCCGAGGGCATTTGCGCGGACGTCCGGAGTCAGCGTGGCACGCAGCGTGAGCGCACCCACCGCATCGACGACCGTGTCCTCGCCGTCGATGAGCGCCTGCACGTCGCCGATGACCTTGCTCGATGCGAACGACAATCCTGCACCGACGAGCCCACCCACGGCCATCCCACCGGCGTCGGCATCGACATTGGAGTCCTCAGCCGCAATCACACGCACCTGGTCCGCGGACGCGACGTCGGCTCCGTCGTCGATGTAGGCATGGGTGCTATTGGTCAGTTCGTTGATCATCGCCGTCCCGACGCCGCCGATCAGGCCCCCGATCGAGAATCCCATGCCGAACGCGTCCACGTCGAATCTCGATGTCGCCTCGATGTCGACGTTGCCGGATGTCGTCGTCAAGGTCGCTCCGCCGATCCCGGCCGTGACGCTCGTCGACAACGTGTTCTGCCCCAGGGATCCGCCTGCGCCGACCCCGAGGCTCGCTGCCAGGCCGCCGGCGCTCGCAGAGAAACTCGATTCATCACGCGCGTGGACGATTACGATCGGAGCTTCGATGATGCCGCCGTTGCGCACCGACGCATCGGTTTCGGTACTCGCTTCGTTGATGGTGACCGTCGCATAGCCGCCGACAATGCCGGCCGCCGCGAAGGCAAGTGCGAGCGCATCGACGTCGTTCGCGGAGGACGCATCGAGCGTTAACGTGCCGCTGCCGGCTGTGATATCCGCATCGTCGCTGTAGGCTTCGACGCGATTGTCGAGCGTGTTGAGCGCGATGGAGGCACCCACGCCGACTCCCAGGCTCGCAGCGAGCCCGCCGGAATTCGCATGCGCCGAACTCGTGTCGGACGCGATGACCTCGACGCTTCCGGCGGCATCGATGCTTGCATCGGGACGTATGGAGGCGCTGGTCGTGTTGGCCAGTTCGTTGTACGTGAACGTACCGACGCCCGCCACCAGGCCGGCTGCGGAAAGACCGAGCGCAAGCGCATCGACGTCGTAGTTCGATGTCGCCTGGACGTCTACGCCCCCGACGTCGGTCGTCACCGTCGCGCCACCGATGGCGGCTTCGACGGTGTTGTTCATGAGGTTCACGCCGACCGCGGCACCGGCCGCCCCGAGTATGCTGGCCGATAGTGCGCCGGTATTCGTATCCAGCTCGGACGTATCGCGCGCGCGCACCAGGACGGCATCGGCATCGATCGTGCCATCGCCCAGAATCGCAGCGCGCGTCGTATTCGCAATGACGTTTGCCTCTGCCGAACCGGCAATCGCGATCAAACCGCCCGCCGCGAGTCCCAGGGCTTGCGACGTGTAGGGCACGTCCGTGTCGGCGATCACGTTGAGGTTGCCACTGTCGGCCTCGACGGAGCCGGCCACTTCAGCGCGCGCCTCGGTATTCGTGTAGTTGAAGCCCGCTCCGACTGCCGCTGCGAACACGAGGCTCAGCGATCCCCCGACCGCACGATTGTCGAAATCGTGGATCGTCTTGGCGCGTACATCCACGCCCGCGGGCGCGATGACGACTGCACCCTCGCCGATCGAAGCTTCGTTCAGATCGCCGTCGAGGGTCATCGTCCCGGCCACGGCCGCACCGGCCGCTACCAGTGCCCCCAGCGCCACTTCCCCGGCGTGCGTCACGGACTGAACACGGCCTGCATCGACGATGCTGCCGTCGTCACGGCGCTGGTTGGCAAGCAGGTCGAGCCGACCGTCGACCTCGACGGTTGCGTCGTCGCCGATCCGGACGGCCGTGTGATTGCGCATGGCATTGACGGCGATCGACCCGGCAAGATTGCCGCCGAGATTCGCTGCCGCGCTGGCAGCCTCCGCACGGTAATCGAACGGCAGATCGCCTTCGCCCGAAGCCACCAGCGTGACCGTCCCTGCGGTCACCGTGGCCTCGTTCCCGACCTCGGCGATGTGCATGCCTTCGGAGTAGTTGCCCGCTGCGGCAACACCCACGGCGACTGCACCGCCGATGGCCAGCGCGTCCGCTTCGGCATCGGCATCGAAGTCCATCGATGCGGTGACGAACACATCGGCGGCCACGATCGTCGCACCCGGTCCGATCGAGGCATGACTGACCGGCCTGCCGGCACCGGCGGCGATTGCGGCGGCCGCTCCCATGCGGATATCCGGCACGTTGTCGTCGGCCGGTGCATCGATCAGCACGCGCTCGAAACGATGCGCGCCGCCGCTCGCCGCAGCGCCATCGAGGTCCGCGATGTCGAACGGGTTCGGCGTGTTGAGCAGGACGACCCGGCCATCGTCGAGACGCAGGATGTAATAGATCGCATCATCGACCAGCCCGCCGATATTGCTGCCCGCGTTGTTGCGGTAGATCACCGCCTCGCCCGAGCGCACGTCGTAGGCGGCGAGATCAATCGTATCCTCGTCGCTGTCGACCGTAGCGGCCGGATCGAAGACGTAGGCGGGTGTCAGGGCATGCTGCACATCGCCGTTTGCCGCCGGCGCGAGGTCGATCGCATTGGTATTGGCGTCGGCGTCGGCGAGCGTCGTGAAGAGCTGGATCCCGACCCTCACGCCCTCGACCTCGACGTAACGGATGAAATAGGGGCTGCCGTCGGTCAGGCCGCCGATCACCGTATCGTCGCCTTGGGTCGAGTACACGAATGAATCGCCGTTCTCGAATCCTGCGGGCACGAGATTCAGTCGATTGTCGGCATCGTTCACCGAGGCGATGGGATCGATGCTCAGCGCTCGATCGTGGTGGGCATCGAACACTTTGGCGATGCGATGCAGACCACTCATGCCGGCCGGGTCTAGATCGATCACGTCCTCGTCGTCGTTCTCGAACGCCGACGACCGCGTCTCGAACAGACGAATGGACATCGATGTCGGATCGCTGTCGTCGACGTTGACGAAATAGCGCCGCCCGTCGACCAGGCCTTGGAGATTGTCGTTGCCCTCGCTGAAGTACTTCACCGCGTCGCCGTCGGAAAGACCGGCGAAATTGCTTACGGCGATCGTATCCTCGGTCCCGTTGACCGCCCCCGGTGCGAAGCTGCGCTCGGCAGCCAGCGTATGATTGTCCTCGGCATCGCTGAGCGGCTCGATGTCCATGGCATTCGTGCCCGCAAGAGCATCCGCGCGGGTTGCGTACAGCCGAGCGAGGCTCGGATCGTTCGCGTCGACGCGAATGAAGTAGCGCGTGCCGTCCACCAGCCCGACAATGTTGGTATCGTCCTGGTTGTTCCGATACACGACAGCGTCACCCGTATCGAACGCGTGCGGCACGTCGATCCGGATCGTGTCGGTCGTGCCGTCCACAGCGGTTTGCGCATTGAACGTCGCTGCCAGCGGCGGATGCGGATCGACGAACGGATAGAGGATGTCGTCGACCCCGGCAATCACGGCAAGGCGCTTCAATTGCCGCTGCGTTTCCTCGTCGGTCGTGAAACCGCCGATCAGGGTGCCGACCTGGCTCGCCAAGGCGTTCGTGTCCGCGACCGAATCCGTGTTCGCGAGCACCACGACGTCGCCGCCCACGGTCATGTTCGCGCCGGCGACGGCTTGCGCCCCACCCAGCGGTCCGCCAGCGGCAATCGCAGCACCGAAGCCGACGTCCGCGCCGCCCGACTCGGCATCCGCAAGCGTGTTCGTGGATGCCGTGTGGTTGGCCGTGACGGTCAGGTTGCCGCTGATGACGCTCGCTGCCGGACCCGGCCGAACACGCGCGATGGTGTCGTTCTGGGCTGCGGTCAACGCCACGGCGGCGGGCAGGCTGCCTGCGCTCTCCGCGCCTGCGATCGCCAGGGTGTTGGTCGTATAGGTGCCCTCGGCGAGAACGTTCACGTCGTCCGCGCCCGTGATGATGGCCGTACCGATCTCCGCCAGCGCCGTATGCTGAATTGCATTGATGGCCACCGAAGGCCCGATGCCGAGCGTGCCGTCGCCGGGCGTGGCACTGGCCAAAGCGAGATAGGTGCCGGCGTAAATGGACGTGACGTTCACGTCACTCGGGTCGGTCAGATTCAACACCGAGCCGTCGGCAATGCGTGCGATGTGCTGACCGCCCCCCGTTGCAGTCCCGCTGAGGATCTCGCGAGGATCGCCGGACAGATTGAGCGCGAAGGCACCTACGACCCCGATGTCGTCGGCACCCACGCCCGATCGCGCCACCGCCTGGAAGCGATTCAGGTCGTCGCCGATCATGACGGTTTCGATTTCGATGGACGGCGCGGTCACCGTCCCGCCGATCGCTCCTTCGATGCGCTGCGCATCGACGTTGATCGCCACGGCGACCCCGATACCGGTTGCCGCGTCGACGCTCTGCGCATCGGCGAGCGCATCGGCATCCATGTTCCCGCGCGCGGAAACGATGGGTGCGTTCGATGTCTCGACCACCCCCCCGTCGCTCAGGGAGGCAGTGGCGTAGCTGAAGTCGAGATTCATCGCGAGCGCGGCCGCTGCGCCGATCGGTCCGTCTGCCGTGTGCGCCTCGGCGCGCTGTAGGATGCGGATCACGTCTTCGGGAATCTCGTCCTGACCGGCGAGCTGCAGCAGACCTTCGATCTGCGCTTCGATCTCCTCGGTGACGACCGGCCCCGCAGGATCGGCTTCGGTGCCGTTCTGTCCGGTCAGGGCATCGGCATCGATCACGCTCAGATTTTCGGCCGTGACGCTCACCGTGCCGCTCAGCACATCGATCTGCATGCCGCTCGCCGCTTCCGCACCGCCGAGCACGAAGCCGAAGGAGATCGCCGCGCCGATGCTCGCAGTACCGCCGACGCCGCTGTCGGTGTCGGCCACGTGGATCGCATCCGCCTCGTGCGATGCGTCCACCTGCAGATCACCGCTGATCACGGAGGTGCCGGCCGTATTCGTCGTGCGCGCGATCGTGTTCAGATCGTTGTAGTTCATCGCCGCCGCAGCCGGTACGTTCACCGAATTGGTCGCGCCGGCCGTCGCGCCTGCGTCGCTCGCGTACTCCCCAGTGGAGAGCACACGGATGTCGCTGCGGTTGATCCCGACGACGGCGGTACCCGTGATCACGGCATCCTGGATCTCGGCCAGTGACTCTTGGGTCATCGCATTGACGGCGAATGAAGGACCGACCCCGACTTCCGATCCGGCGTCCGGCGTCGCACTGGCGGTCGCGGTGTAGTCGCCCACGTAGTCCGAGCGGACGATCAGATCGCCGCCGTCGAGCAGCGTGATATTCGCTCCGGACTGGACGACGGCCGCTTGCGTGCCGCCGGTCGGCACCGGAATGGGCGGCAGCGTCGGCAGCGTCGGGGTGGGCAACGGCGGCAGCGCCGGCAATGGCGGCGGCAAAGTCGGCAACGCCGGAAGTGCGGGCAACGCGGGGATGGGGATGTTGATCGGCGCAATGGGAAGCAACGGTGCGCTCAGGTTCACCGCGAATGCACCGGCCACGCCGAGACCGTCGCTGCCCCCTGCCCCGGAGATAGCGTTGGCATTGAAATTCGCCACACCGTCGCCGCCGAGCAGCGCCTGCACTTCGACCCGCGTCCCGGTGACCTGCCCGCCGATGAAGGCCTGGTTGCTCTGACTGGAAATGTTCGCCGCGGCAGCGATACCGAGTGCAGTGGTCGAATCGACCGCCCGTCCATCGGCAAACGCATCGTCGTCGCTCGTCAGAGTCGACGTGACCACGACGGAACCGTCCGCGGTCACGTTCGCGCCGGCGATGATCCCCGCCAGTGCCGAATTGAAGTCGACATTGACCGCTGCCGCGGCCGCAGCACCCACCGCACCGCTGGCGGTTCCGAGTCGACTGGTATCGATGAGATCGCCCACGCTCGCCGGCATGCCGGGTTGGAGCGTATGCGGATCGACGACGTTCGACGTGAGCGCGAGGTCGATGCGATTCAAGTCGTCGACAGCGTTGGCGCGGGTGCCGTACAGGCGCAAGGTATTCGGGTCGACGACGCGAACGAAGTACGTATCCCCGTCGGTCAGCGCGCCGATGGCTTCGTCATCCTCGCCGACACTGTACGTCACGGAATCGCCGGTAGCGAGACCGTGTCCGGTCACCGTCAGCGTATCCGCCACTGCATCGACATCCGCCATCGGATCGACTTCCAGAGACGGGAGCAATGCGGCGAATGCCTCATCCAGCACGCGATCGAGCTTCAGCGGCAGCAGGATGTCGTTGGTCGCCACGCCCTGCGAACTCGCGATGGCATCGGCATCCATCGTGGCATCGGTCAGCGCGGTCACGCTCACCGAACCGGCCACGTCGACATCGCTGCCGAGAAAGGCACGCGCGCCGCCTTGCATCACGCCGATGGCTACAGCGCCGCCTACGCCGAGTTCCTCCGCATTCGAGTTCGCATCGGCCGAATGCGATGCGCGAGCGAAATGATCTGCGGAAACGACGAAGCTGCCGGTAATCGCGGCCGGCGTCGAATTGTTGGTCACATCCGCCGTGGTCGTCGTGTTGCTAATCAGCACGGCGACTGCCGCACCGAGCCCTGCGGCCGCCGTCGCGCCGGCGTGCGCATCAGCCGTGGTCACGTAGTCGCCTGCTGCGGTGACGACGATGTCGTCCGCCCCGGTGATCGCAGCATCCTGGATCTGTGCCAGCGTGGAAAACAGGCTCGCATTGAATTCGACGGAGGCACCGACCCCGAGGATCGTGCCAGCATCGACATGGGGCGCCGCGTCTGCGACATTCGAAATATTCGCCGTCGCGCTGACAGTGAGATCGGTATCGGCGCCGAGCGTGAGCGTCGCGCCATCGGCGACGATGGCGTTGGTCGTTCCCAACGCAAGCGTCGCCGCGACCGCCCCCGACACGCCGACGGCCTGCGTGCCATTGCCCGAGACCGCCTGCGCGGTCAACGTATGCAGGCCGTCGCCGGAGGCCTCGGAAACCACGTCGATGCCGTTACCGGCCACGTCGCCCGCAATCGAGGCGACGGTATCCGACTGCTGCGCATTGACGGCGATGCCTGCGGCGACACCGACGAGGTTCAGCACTGCACTGGCGCTCGCGAGCGCCGAGGCGTCGATGTCGCTCGTCGCGAGCACGTCGAGCGTACCGCTCGTGGACGTCGCCGAACCACTGCCCAGGATCGTCGCGGTCGATGCAGCCGTCGACAGATTCACGGCGACGGCGGCCGCGTTGCCCTGCGTCTGGTTGTTCGAAAGCTCGATAATGCTCAAGGTGTCGACGTCCGGATCGGTCGTCGGCGGCCTCGGCGATCCGCCGAAGCTCAGGTTCGCCCGGTCGGCGAGGAACGCAATCTCTGCGGCGACGAGATCGCCGGCGTCGGTCGTATCCGGATCCGCGCCTTGCACGCCCGCAATGCTCTCGGCTTCGTTTTCCACGTCCGCGTCGGCAGCGATCGTGAGCGCGCCTGCCGCGGTGACACTGCCCGCGACATCGACCGACGCGACGTCGTTCGCGAGATTGAGGGCGATCGGCAGGGCCAGCGACTCGGACGGAGCGTCGCTCGCCGCAGCAGCCGCGTCGCTGCTTGCGCGAACGATGCTCGTACCCTTGTGATTCGCGCGGGCGACGAAGGCGCCGCTGACCGCCATGGCGGCGCCGACATCGATGATCACGGTGCTTGCGTTTCCGGTCACGGATGCCGCCGCCGTCTGTGCACTCGCATCCACGCCCGCCAATGAACCGGCCAAAGCTGTCACACGCTGCGTCTGATCACCGTCGGCGGTGACGTCGAGATCCCGCACGCCACTCAACGATGCGCCGGCATCGATCGTGGCCGAAGTCGTATACGCCGATACGTTGAGGGCTACGGAGCGCCCCACGCCGAGTTCCACCGCAATGGACGCGGCACCTTGAGGTTCGGCACTGACGTCCGTGACGGTCGTATTCTGCGCAGCGATCTCCAGATCGGTCGGCGCTGTGAACGTCACGACGGCCCCCGTAGCGATGAAGGCATGGCTCAGGTTGCCCTGGATCGGCCCTGCACTTGGAATGTTCGTGTTCAATGCCAGCGAACCAGCGTTGATGCCTGCGTTCGCCTCGGTCGACGCGGCCGCGCCGGATCGAGACAACGCCGACAGCGTGCTTCCTCCGCCCGTTCGTACGCTCGCCGAGGCGGCCGTGATCGTGGGCGATCCGCCGAGGAAGGCCTCATCGACGATCTGGGTGAAATTGACGGCGACGGCGAACGCGTTGTTGGACGGATTCAGCGACGGCGTGGCATTCGCGGTGGTGACGACATCGAACGCAGACTCGGCCAACAGAGTCAGCGCACCCGCAGTCACCAGTACGCCGGTGGTCTCGGCGTATGCGCGCGTCGTGCTCGTGAGCGTTGTCACTGCGATCGCTGCCGCTTCGGTCTGTGGCCCGGCCGCCGTCGCGATGCCGAGCGTCGCGAGCGTGGTCGGCGGCACTGCCGCGCCCAAGGGGGTGGAGTTCGACAGCGTTGCGAGCGCTCCCGTCGCCTCGGCATGAATCGAGAGGCTGCTCGAATCGGTCACGGATGCACCGTCATCGAGGAACGCTTCGGTCGTGACCACGACGCCCGGCACCGCAGTCGTGGTGCCCACCGTCGTGGCGGCCGCAATGCCGTCGCTGGTTGAACTGACCAGCGTGTTCGTCGCAGCATGGATCGATACGGCATCGGCGGCGCTTACGGAGGTCGTACCACGCAGCCCCGCGCGCGCCGTCGTGTTGATCACGGGTGACGCAACGGCCACTTCTCCGACCACCGGGGCATTGGCCGCATTCGCAAGGATCGTTGCGTCGACGTTCGACGCAGCATCCGCGGTGAACGCACCGGTCGCAGTGATGAGCGTATCGCCGCGCACATCGATCTGCGCCGACACATTGGCAACGAGCGTCGCCGCGGGAATTGCGGGCAGCGGATTCGTGACGTTCGAAACGAGGGCAGCGCTCGCAAGCAGCGCCACGTTGTTGCCCGTGAGCGTCGCGCCGTCGATGTCGATGGATGCGGCGACGTCGGCGAGCAGCAGCGTATCCGGCGTGCCGATACTGCCCACGCTCGCGACGGCGTTCAGTACGATGTCCCCCGCCGAAATGGCAACACCAGGATTGACGATGATCGCTTCGACGTTGATCGTGAGCGGATTGCTGCCGAGAACGAGGTTGCCCGAGACCGTGACTTCGTCCTTGCCTCCTTCGCCGTTGACGATCAGATCCGCGTCGAGCGAAAGCGCCTGGATCTCCAGCCGATCGGTGTCCGAGAGCACCGGGATGCCGAGATCACCGCCCAGATCGATGGTCAACGAACTCGTCGGCTTGGCGAACGTGACGCTCTCGAATGTCGGCACGACATCGACACTGGCGAGCGTAAGCAGCGTCCCGTCGTCCGTGAGGCGGGCGTTATCGGTGAGATTGCTGGTGCGGATCACGCGATCGGTGGCGGACACATTGTCGAAGATCGGTTCCAGCCCGGCATAACGCAGCAGGTCGTCGTCGCGAGCGATGGTGCCGGAGTCGGGTCCGGACGCCACGTAGGTCACCGTCGCGTAGTCCCCGCCATTCAGGGAAAGCACATCGAATCCGCCGACGCCGCCGTCGAGCAGGCCGCTCAATCGGCCCTCGGCGAATACCGTGAATGAATCGCGATTGCCTGCGGCGCCGCGTAGATTCTCGACGCCGACGAAGGTGGTGCTGTCGACGGTGCCCTCGTTCACGCCGGTGATCGACCATTCGGTGTCCGCAGCGGTACCCCAGAGCGTGTCGTTGCCTTCGCCGCCATCGAAATGGACGTGGATGGCCGGCAGCTCGATCGGACTCGACAGATCGATCAGGAGACTATCGTTTGCGTTGCCGCCGAATATCGAGACGTCCATAGTCTCGGTGCCGATTCGATGCGACCCGAGCACGTTGCCCGACGTGCTGTCCAGGAGCACGAGCGAGGACAGCAGGCCGTCGGTATCGATCTTCAGCGTCGCGTCGAGTGCAACCGCACCTGCATCGACATCGAGATAGAGGGTATGTACGGATCCCGTGCCGTACCCTGTCCGCTGTTGGAACTGTATGGTCGGCACGGGCGCAGTGCCTGTCTGTCCGGAAACGCTCGCTTCGACCACCTGCCCGGGCTGCGCCAAGGAAGCCATCGGCAGATCGGCAGAGAGCAGAATGCGCTGCTCCAGCGACTCGAACGTCACGAGATCCCTGGATCGTTCACGCCCAGGATGCGTTCTTGGGGCCGCGGGCACCATGGATGCCCATACGCGACGAAATGCGTTCGCCATCATCGAGGGGGAAAAGCAGTTCGGAACGTCGGATCGATGGGTCGCCATGGCACAGTCCTTCGTTAAGCTCGTGATCTCGCGGCAGCGCGCTTAGGCGCCGGCCACTCTCGGCATGGGTAGAGGTTTCGATCAGGCCTTTGCGATCGAACCTGCGGCCCGAGACGAAGATTCGGGCATGACGGAAGTCGAATGTGCGACGAGAGAGGACGAGCGAGACCGAAGGTCACGGACACGCGCGCAGGCGCGGCCCGGACCGATCAGCGACCGTCGACAGGCCGCGCGCCGGAATGCTTACGAACTTGCGCTACGAGGGACTTGCGCCGAAATGGGGGCTCGATGCCGGTGACATGCAGGCGGGCCAGTGAACGCCATTCGTCGAGTGAAACCGACAGCGCCCCGAGATGGACACGTCCGGCGCCAGAATGCGCTGAACGACGTGATGGTAAGCGACGTTGTGTTCTGCCCCCGAATAATGCGGCGCACGAGAAGAAGGTGCGCCACACCGCGACACGAAGGCAGCAGTCTTCTTTATCGTATTCATGAAGACTCTCCGGTGTAGCGACGCGTTATGGTTACGCGTCGCACGCTATGTTGCCCACAGGCTTGGCGAACACGTGTGCGATATCGCACACCGAATTGAATTTTCGAGCACCTGGTTCACATCGCGGATCCAACTGCGGGCACGACGATTGCCACAACGCGCAGGCCGGTGTGACCGATGATGCGAAGAAGCTTCCCGATCGCCCGGCGCCGGGACGATCACTGCGCCTGGATACCCGCGGCTTTGATGACCAGCCCCACTTCTGCGTATCGCTCGCGAGCAGCTTCTGAAACTCCGCGGGGGTGCCCGCCCACGGGATCCACCCCGAGTGATCAAGGTTCGCCAGAGCCCCCTGAATTCGGGTGCATCCTCATCCCGGATTGTCCGCTGCCATGCGAACGATCAACTGCGAGATCTCGTGCATGATCCCCGGCCGCCCTGGCCCACGGCGACTACTGCAGTCCCACTTCTGCGCTACCAGACGTCTATGCCAACGCATGATCGTGTCCGGAGAAACAATCGTGTCCAGCTCCATAAGGGCTTTCCGACCGACCGCCTTCGCCTTCCGGGCGAGCAACGCCCGCTCCGCATCCGTGAATCGAATCCACTTGCCGCGGAGCCGATTCTTCAACATCCGACTCTCAGCCTGGAGGAAACTCGATGACGAGCAACTGACGCCTGTGCACCCAGCCGGCCACAACGGCCAAGAGAAACGTCAGCAGTGGAGGTATGGATCCCATGCACATAGTCTACCGCAGATGTCGTCCGAGTTTTTGGACATAGATGGACGCCCCCGGTTTGCCAAGCATTCAATCGATGAAAGCATGAAGGTAAAGATTGCGGCCATAGATCCGGACTGTGCATGAGGCTTACGCCTCGGTCCCTGATGGAATTGGCTAGTCGGCGCCTCATCACTACGGCGGGCTTTTTCGCTCCTGTCCAAAAGCAGGCTGAGCCGACCACGGTCTTACCTGTCTTGCCATCATGTCATGTTTGGCTGAGCAATCGCTGGAAGTCCTCCTCGCCTAAACCCGATCCTTGTTGAGCATTTGCTTTCGCTGATTACGCGCCGGCGGCATGCGTCGCGACATAGTCATGCTGGTAGATGCGCTCATGCGCGAGCACCGCCCACGCAATGCGTGCGTTCTTCGCTGCAAGAGCCACCGCAGCAATGTTCTTGTTGCGCCGGGCAACGAGCTTGCGCAACCACCCGTCGGGCGCATCACGCTTTCGTTCAAGCTGTGCAATCACAGTGCGTGCGCCGTGGGTCAACATCGTGCGCAGATAGACATCCCCGCGCTTGCTGATCCGACCCAGGCTCGTCTTGCCTCCCGTGCCTTCATGGCGTGGCACCATACCGAGCCAGGCCGATACCTGCCGAGCGTTCTTGAAGCTCTTCACATCACCCACGGTCGCCACAAACGCGCTCGCGGTGATCGGTCCGATGCCGGCAATCGCTTCGAGCTTGCGGCTTTGCTCGTTGGCTCGATGCCACTGCTTGATCTGCCCCTCCAGTTCGGCAACCTGCTGGTGTAACACCCTGAGATTCTTCCCGAGGCGCGCGATCAACTGGCGCATCAATCCGGGCAGCCTATTCTCGCCATCCTTCAGAATCTCGGCCAAGCGCACTCCGATGTGCCCGATACCTTTGGCGATCACGATCCCAAACTCCGCCAATAAACCGCGGATCTGATTCGCCTGGGCAGTCCGCGCCTTCACGAACCCTTGGCGGGCTCGGTGAAGCGCCAGTACCGCTTGCATCTCCACGTTCTTGATCGGAACGAAGCGCATATTCGGTCGCCCAACCGCCTCGCAGATCGCCTCCGCGTCGTTGCGATCGCCCTTGTTCGTCTTCACATACGGCTTCACGAACTGGGGAGCCATCAGTCGAACCGTGTGACCAAGGCTCGAAAGTGTCCTCGCCCAGTAGTGCGCCCTCCCACAGGCCTCCATGCCGATCAAGCACGGCTGAAGTCCAGGCCGGCATCGGCCGCCTACGCATGGACAGGCGGACCTTCCAGAGGCCGTTTCCAATTCCTATGCGCCAGCCCAGTAATGCTCACGGCGGCGCCGATGCTTCTTGCGTAGATGGAGCAGCATCGCCTATGCTTGTCAAGCCCCCGGCAACGATCTGGCCGTGCACGCCTGGCAGCGTGCTTGTGCTACAGATCGGGGGCGGAACTGGAGTAACTAGTGCAACAGGCATAAAAAAACGTGCTTCGCGCTCGATACCCTCGAGTGAAGCACGAGTTGCGAGCGTGCGAGGATACGAGCGCACCTCGACCCGCCGTCGGTGTGCTCGTAGCGTTCAAGGAGGAGAGCCATGAACCGCACGCACATACTTGCCCGAGCGATCGCGCTCGTCGCTATGTTGTCATTGGCCTCTGCAGCCATCGGTCAGAAGTATGGCGGAATTCTCAAGCGCGCCAATGAGGAGAATCCACCGAGCGCCTCCCTTCATGAGGAGGGCTCCAATATCGTCTCCACCCCGTTTGTTCCTGTCTTCAACAATCTGATCGAGTTCGATCAGACCAAGAACCTCAGTCGCCCGGATGCGATCGTGCCCGATCTCGCCACCAGTTGGACGTGGAGCGCGGACAATAAAACCCTGACATTCAAACTGCGCCGAGGCGTGCAGTTTCACGATGGCAAACCTTTCTCGGCTGCCGACGTCAAATGCACCTGGGATGCCATCAGCGGCAAGCGCGATGCAGGATGGCGGCGAAACACGCGCAAATCCTGGTACGTGAATCTACAAGAAGTCGTCGTCGACGCGGATGACCAGGTGAGCTTCCGACTGAACCGTCCTCAGCCCTCCTTTCTCCACTTCTTCGCGGCTGCCTGGTCGGTGGTCTACCCTTGCCACGTGGACGGCAAGACGATGCGGCAGCGGCCCATCGGCACCGGACCCTTCATGGTCAAGTCGATCGAGCCGGGCAAGATGATCCGTTTGGTGAAGAACCCGAACTACTTCAAGCCCGGTCGCCCGTATCTCGACGGAATCGACATGCCCATCATTTCTTCGCCGAGCACTCGTCTGCTCGCCTTCGTGGCAGGCGAGACGGATATCTACACGCCGAGTGCCACCCTGCTCGCGGAGGTGAAGCGGAAGGTGCCCGACGCTCAGTGCGATGTGGGCTTGAGCTACGCGTATACACAGCTTCTCATCAACCGCTCCATGGCGCCATTCAGCGATGTTCGCGTCCGGCGCGCGTTGGCGCTTGCCATCGACCGTGAAGCCGTCATCCGAGTCAAGGGTGCCGGGCTGGATCGTCTCGGGGGCGAGCTGATGCCGCCACCCGAGGGTACATGGGGGCTGGACAAAGCCGAGTTGGCGGCTATTCCAGGCTATGGGCCAGACCTGGAGCAGCGCCGCGAAGAGGCCCGCAAACTCATGCGTGAGGCGGGTTACGGCCCTGACAAGCCACTGACGCTCGTACTGAGCACCCGCGACGTACCGCGGTATCGGGACGTCTCCATATTGATTCTGGACAACCTCTCCAAGATTTACGTCAAGGGCGAAATGAAGACCTACGACACCAGCTTATGGACCACCGTCGTGCAGAAGAAAAACTATTCGGTGGGTGTTCGATCGCGAGGGCAGCCCATTGATGATCCGGACGTTTCGTTCTACGAGAGCTTTTCGTGCACGTCGACGAGAAATGCGGATGGTTACTGCAACAAGGATATGGAAGCGCTGTTCGAACAGCAGTCGACCACGGTCGATCCGGTAGCACGCAAGAAATTGGTCCAGGACATAGACCGCAAGCTTCAACTGGACATCGTGCGCCCGACCATCACCTTCGCGGCCCTGCCATACTGCAGGCGCCCGCACGTGAAGGGCTATGTCCCCAGCTTGAATAATCAGTACAGCAACTTGCGTATGGAGAACGTCTGGCTGGATCGTTAACCACTCAGGCACTCACGCTGGCGCGCACGCGCAACCCGAACGATCTGGGTTGCACCGATTGCAGGGCACTGCGCCTCCTTGCAGCTCGCCTGATGCGGGCTTCGTCGCATGGACATTCGAACAGGTGCCGCAGCGCCACGCCTCGAAGTCATCGCCGTAAAGTCTCTGCAATGAAGACGAGACGGAGGTAAGCAGATGAAACTGAGGAACCCAGCAGCCAAAACGACTTCCTCAATCGTGTTGATGCTCGTAGTCTGTAGCGTCATGGCGCAGCAGGACTATCCCAACAAACCGATACGTTTCATCGTGCCCTACCCAGCTGGAGGCAGTACTACTTATACCGCCCGCCTGGTTGGGCAGCAGTTGACCGATGCGTGGGGCCAGCAAGTCGTCATCGATAATAGGGGCGGTGCAAACACGGCGATCGGCACGCACGCCGCTGTGAAGGCGCGGCCAGACGGCTATACCATCCTGCTCTCAGGCAGCATCGTCGCCGCCAATCACAACCTGCATCGCCTGCCTTATGACGGATTGAATGATCTGGCCTCGGTGGCTTCGGTCGCAAGCTATGAGAATCTGTTGGTGGTTCATCCCTCGGTTCCCGCAATGACGCTGAAAGAACTGATCGCACTGGCCAAGGCCAAACCCGGCCAGATCAACTTCGGCACGTCGAGCACTGGAGGCTCGACGCACTTGGCAGCGGAATTGTTCAATAGCGTAGCTGGAATCAAGACCCAACAAATTCCCTACAAGGGCGGTGGCCCCGCTATCGCGGATCTCATCGGTGGCCAGGTGCATTTCATGATGGCAGTGCCGACGAACGTCGTTGCTCACGTGCAAGGTGGCCGGCTGCGCGCCATCGCAATTTCAGGAGATTCGCGGATCGCATCGCTGCCGAACGTTCCCACGTTTGCCGAGGCGGGGTTGCCCAGCGTCTCCTTGCGAACCTGGCAAGGCGTGGCGGCGCCTGCCGGCACGCCAAAGGCGATCATCGACAGAATGGCGGCAGAAATTCAGAAGCTCGTGGCGTCGCCCGAGGCGAGGGAAAAGCTGGCCGCGCAGGGTTTCGAGCCCTTCTACAATTCGCCCGAGCAGACGACAGCGCTGCTGAAGACGGAGGTGGCGAAATGCGCCAAGATCATCAGGGATGCAAACATCAAGGTGCAGTGATTGACCTCAAGCGCCCGCCTACGATGGATGTGTCCGGGCCGCCTTCCGTACTCGCAATCCGACAGGGGGCGCTGGCAATTCCATGTGGCGGCCAGTGCGAGCGAGCAGCACGGCGGGTTATCAGCGCGTGGGGCCCAATAAGCAGCAGCGATCACACAACGTCAGCTTGGGATGATAGCCGGAAGTCTTGCAATAGCTACTGTCGCAACGCGCATCCCCTCCCAATGCACCTTGGTTGTCCGCTCATTCAAGACCCTAAAACATGGAGATCGCATGACGAGAAGTTTCCACAGATTCCATCCGTCGACGAGTGTCGTCGTGTTCGGTTGCTTGCTGCTTTCGACTGCAACCGTGGCACAGACCTATCCCACCAAACCGATCCGTATGGTGGTCGCACAGTCCACCGGCGGCAATGCCGACTTCATTGCGCGTATCTTTGCCCAGGGTTTGAGCGATCGGCTCGCGCAGCAGATCGTCGTCGACAATCGGGCCGGCGGGGCAGGAATCATCGCGGCCGAAATGGTGGGGAGAGCTTCGCCCGACGGCTACACGCTCTTGCTCGCCCCAACGAGTTTCGGCATCAACCCCGCGCTCTATCCCAAGCTGCCGTACAACCCGCAGCGCGACTTTGCACCGGTCTCGCTGCTCGCAGCGAGTTCGGCTGTCATCGTCGTCAGTCCGGCTCTGCAGGTGAAGACAGTGGGTGAACTCATCGCAATGGCGAAAGCGCAGCCCGGCAAGCTACATTTCGGCTCGTCCGGAATCGCGTCAGCCAACCGTCTCGCGGGCGAATTGTTCAACTCGATGGCGGGCGTGAACATCGTCCATGTCCCCTACAAAGGGGCCCCAACGGCTATCACCGATCTGGTCGGAGGCCGCATCCAGGTAATGTTCGCCAGCCCGCCGTCGGTCATGGCCCTCGTGCGCAGCGGTAAACTGCGCGCCATTGCCACGGCGGGCACCAAGCGCGCTGCGCAGTTGCCCGATGTGCCCACGGTGATCGAATCCGGCGTGCCGGGCTACCAGAACACCATCTGGCAAGCGCTGCTGGTACCGGCTCGCACGCCGCAAGCGATCATCGCTCAACTGCACAAGGAAATCGCGGACATCGCCAAGCAGCCAGACGTCCGCGAGCGCCTGCTGCGCGACGGGTCGGAAGCGATCGCCAGCACACCCAAGGAACTTGGGGAGCACCTGACCGACGAGATCTCGCGCTGGACCAAACTGGTCAAGAGCATAGGTTTGAAGGTCGAGTAAGTCGGTCCAGACCGCCCGTAGGGTCAAGGACTTCGTCGGCTGGGTGCGTCTTTAGTCGTGGGCTCCGATTCGCCATGCCATTGCGCATTCGTTGACCAGTACATGACCAGATTGAACCGCCCCGGGTTTTCAGGAGGCTCCAACATTTGAGAAGATGGAGCCGTGAACAAGTCGAACAAGTTTTCTCCTGAAGTCCGAGATCGCGCGGTGCGGCTGGTACAGGAGCACCGCGCAGAGTATCCGTCGTTGTGGGCGGCTGTGGAGTCGATTGCGCCCAAGATTGGCTGTGTTCCGCAGACGCTGCTGGCGTGGGTAAAGCGCCAGGAAGTCGATTCGGGAATGCGCAACGGTGTGACCACGGCCAAGGCGCAGCGCGTCAAGGAACTGGAGCGCGAGGTCAAGGAGCTACGCCGGGCCAACGAGATCTTGAAGCTGGCCAGTGCGTCTTTCGCCCAGGCGGAGCTCGACCGCCGACTCAAGTCCTGATGGATTTCATCGACCAGCACCGCGACACTCACGGGGTTGAGCCAATCTGCAAGGTGCTGCAGATCGCCCCATCGGGGTATCGCCGCCACGCGGCGCTTCGGCGCGACCCACAGCGGCGCTGCGCCCGAGCAAGAAACGATGAAGTGTGGGTGCTCCAGATCGAGCGCGTCTGGGACGCCCACATGCAGGTCTATGGCGCTGAGAAGGTCTGGCGACAACTCAAGCGTGAAGGCATGACGGTCGCACGCTGCACAGTCGAGCGCTTGATGCGACGGCAGGGTCTGCGCGGCGTGACGCGTGGCCAGGTGGTGCGCACCACGACCAGTGATAGCACAGCGCTGCGACCGCTGGACAAGGTCCACCGGAAGTTCCATGCCTAGCGGCCCGACCAGCTCTGGGTTTCGGACTTTACCTATGTCTCGACTTGGCAGGGCTGGCTGTACGTGGCCTTCGTGATCGACGTGTTCGCACGTCGCATCGTCGGCTGGCGGGTAAGCAGTTCCATGCGCACGGACTTCGTGCTCGATGCATTGGAGCAGGCGCTGTACGCGCGCCAACCCAGCCGTGAGAACAACCTGATCCACCATTCGGATCGCGGCTCGCAGTACCTGTCGATTCGCTACAGCGAGCGATTGGCAGAAGCCGGCATCGAGCCCTCGGTCGGCAGCAAGGGCGACAGTTACGACAACGCCCTGGCTGAGACCATCAACGGCCTTTACAAGGCCGAGCTGATCGATCGCCGAGCCCCTTGGAAGACCAAGGAAGCTGTCGAACTGGCAACCCTCGAATGGGTCGCTTGGTTTAACCACCACCGTCTACTGGAGCCCATCGGTTATATCCCTCCCGCAGAAGCTGAGGCAAACTACTACCGCCAACTCGCCAGTCAAACTACGATGGTGGTGGTCTGACTTAAACCAAACAGCCTCTACGAATCCCGGGGCGGTTCAGTGAGGTGATCAGCGGTTCTCATGTATTACGGAAGTCTCAATAATCGACCTAAGCGGTCACTGCCGGCCTCATGAAGCAACCATTGCTGAACAGCACGAAATTCCGCACGGAAAAAGCGGACAATAGTGGCCTATTGTTATGAATGGCATCTCCTTTTCCCATGGAAATTAAGGTTCACTTTCTCGACAAGCTTCGTCTTGAAGCCAGGTTCGACGATTTCACGGTGGTGGCCGATCAACCTATCCGCTATAAGGGCGATGGCTCGGCGCCTGGTCCGTTCGATTACTTTCTGGCTTCGTCGGCGCAGTGTGCGGCTTACTTTGTGAAGTTGTATTGCGTTACGCGCAATATTCCTACGGATAACATCCGCCTGTCGCAGAACAACATCGTCGACCCTGAGAATCGCTACAAGCAGATTTTCAAAATTCAGGTCGAACTGCCGTCGGACATCTCCGCCAAAGACCGCCAGGGAATTCTGCGCTCCATCGAACGTTGCACAGTGAAAAAGGTGGTGCAGGCGGGGCCCGAGTTTGTGATTGAAGAGGTGGAAAATCTGGATGCCGATGCCCAGGCCCTGCTGCTTCTGAGCCCGGCGTCAGAAACGAGCACTTACATTGCAGGCAAGGATCTCCCGCTCGAGCAAACCATCGCCAATATGTCGGGGGTTCTGGCGGGTCTGGGCATGAAGATTGAAATCGCTTCGTGGCGCAATATCGTTCCTAATGTATGGTCACTGCATATCCGCGACGCGCACTCCCCGATGTGTTTTTCTAATGGCAAGGGAGCGACTAAAGAAAGCGCATTGGCGTCGGCGTTGGGCGAGTTCATCGAACGACTGAGTTGCAATCATTTCTACAACGATCAGTTTTGGGGCGTGGAGATCGCCGACGCGGCGTTCGTGCATTATCCGGACGAACGCTGGTTCAAGCCTGGCGCCAAGGATGCGCTGCCCGCTGAAATACTCGATGAATACTGTCTGCAGATTTACAATCCCGATGGCGAATTACGTGGCTCGCATCTGTACGACACCAATTCCGGCAATGTAGGGCGCGGCATCTGCTCGCTGCCGTATGTGCGCCGATCGGACGGCAAGGTGGTGTATTTCCCGTCCAACCTGATCGACAATCTGTTCCTCAGCAATGGCATGAGTGCAGGTAACACGCTGGCCGAAGCGCAAGTGCAATGCCTGTCTGAAATCCTGGAGCGAGCAGTAAAGCGCGAAATTCTCGAGGGTGAAATGACACTCCCTGATGTGCCGCATGAAGTGCTGGCTAAATACCCCGGCATTCTGGCCGGCATTGCGGGGCTGGAGGAGCAGGGCTTCCCGGTGCTGGTGAAGGATGCGTCGCTGGGCGGGAAGTTTCCGGTGATGTGCGTCACCCTGATGAACCCGCGTACAGGTGGCGTGTTTGCCTCGTTCGGATCGCACCCAAGCTTTGAAGTGGCACTGGAACGCAGTCTAACTGAGTTGCTACAAGGTCGCAGTTTTGAAGGCCTGAACGATTTGCCCCGGCCCAGCTTTGAAAGTAGCGCTGTGACTGAGCCGAATAACTTTGTTGAGCACTTCATTGATTCCAGCGGCATCGTGTCGTGGCGATTTTTCAGTTCCAAAGCGGATTTCGATTTTGTCGAGTGGGACTTTTCCGGCCACGGGGACAAATCCAATGCCGAAGAAGCCGCGACCCTGTTCGGTCTTCTCGAGGACATGGGGAAAGAAGTGTATATGGCGGTGTATGAGGATTTAGGCGCAACGGCCTGCCGCATCCTGGTGCCGGGCTATTCGGAGGTGTATCCGGTTGAGGATTTGATGTGGGATAACACCAATAAAGCGCTGTCGTTTCGTGCGGATATTTTGAATTTGCATCGACTCGACGACGCCAGTCTGGAAGCATTGCTGGCGCGCCTGGAAGACAGTGAGCTGGATGATTACACCGATATCATCACATTGATCGGCATCGAGTTCGACGAGAACACAGCCTGGGGTCAGCTGACGATTCTGGAGTTGAAGCTGCTGATCAATCTCGCCCTGAAGCAATTTGCTGCAACGCAAGAGCTGGTGGGCGCTTTTCTGCAGTACAACGAGAACACGGTCGAGCGCGGATTGTTTTATCAGGCCTTGAACGTGGTGCTGGAGGTGCTGCTGGACGACGACCTGGAGCTGGACGATTACGCGGTTAATTTTCGCCGGATGTTCGGTAACCCGCGCATGGACGCCGTGATGGGCTCAGTGGACGGCAGCGTGCGCTTCTTCGGTTTGACGCCAACGAGCATACAACTGGAGGAGCTCGACAGGCACCGGCGCCTGATCGACAGCTACAAAAAACTTCACATGAAACGGAGCAAGGTAGCAGCTGTATCGGGTTAGGCGAATTTCCGGTCACGATCAACTACTCGAAGCAATGATTGCGTAAGGGAGTTGCACTTTCTCAATCGGAAGGGCGACATCGTACTGTCCAGACAATCGAACGAACGTGTGGGAGGCGAATTCGTAAAGTCTATAGGATAGGGCCGCGTCCGTGCAGTCTTGCGCACCACAGCAGGCGTGATACCGTGCGACGCATGCGTGATTTACTCCTCTTGGTGATCCATCTGATCGTTACGGTAGCAAAACTGCTTCGGCCCGGCGGGTGCGCGCGGTCGCCGCAGAATCATTGTTGCTCAAGCAGCAGATCATCATCGGCAATCGGTCTCGGCGCCGCGCTCCGAATCTCACCTCGCTCGATCGCTTTGTGCTCGGAATACTCACCCTGTTCATCAAGCCACGCCGGATTCCGAAGCTCTCAGCCATCATCAAATCATCGACGCTGCTCAAGCTCCACAAGGCCCTCGTCGACCGCAAGTACCGGATTCTCTTCTCGTCCACAGGACATCGCCGTAAGCCGGGTCCGAAAGGCCCCTCCGTCAGCTTCCCCATTCGGTAGACATTCTGAAGTGGACTTTTTCTGGCAGGATTGACTGTCAAGGAGAGTCCGATGAAGAAGTCGAATTTCACTGAGGCGCAGATCATCGCCATCCTCAAGGAAGGCGATGCCGGCGTCCCGGTCGCCCAGATCCTGCGCAAGCACGGGATCAGCCAAGGCACCTACTACAACTGGAAGGCGAAGTACGGCGGCACATCGGTGTCAGAGCTCAAGCGCCTCAAGGAGCTGGAGACCGAGAACGCCAAGCTCAAGAAGATGTATGCCGAGCTTGCCCTGGAGAACGCTGCCATCCGGGACGTGCTCAGCCGAAAGCTCTGACGTCGTCCGCCAAGCGCGAAGCGGTACAAGTGATGGCCGAAGGCCACGGTGTATCGATCAAGCGCGCTTGCGAAGTAGCCCGGTTACCGCGGGCGACGTTCTACAAACCGGGCAAGCGCTCTGCCGAGCGCGACCAGGGGGTGATCGAGGTGTTGAATCAGATCGTCGCCACGGAACTGCGCTGGGGCTTCTGGAAGTGCTTCGATCGCTTGCGGCAGATGGGTCATCCGTGGAACCACAAACGCGTTCACCGTGTGTACTGCGCCCTCGGGTTGAATCAGAAGCGGCGCACGAAACGGCGCTTACCGAACCGGCCGCGACAACCCCTGCAGGCGCCCAGCCAGGTGAACGTCACGTGGGCTCTGGACTTCATGCACGATTCGCTCTACGGCCGACGTACCTTTCGCACGCTGAACGTGCTCGACGAGGCGGACCGCAGTTGCCTGGGAATCGAGATCGCGACCGGCATCCCGTCCGCACGCGTTATCCGCTTCGTGGAGCAACTGATCGAGATCCACGGCAAGCCCCATGCCATTCGCTGCGACAACGGCCCGGAGCTGACCAGCTACGGGTTCGGGCAGTGGTGCGAGGCGCAGGGCATTGAGCTGCGATTCATCCAACCCGGCAAGCCCGATCAGAATGCCTTCATCGAGCGTTTCAACCGCACCTATCGGGAGGAGGTCCTCAGTGCGTACCTGTTCCACACGCTCGCCGAAGTGCGAGAGATCACCGACGACTGAATCGACCGATACAACCAAATCCGACCGCACGACTCGCTGGGAAGCCTGCCCCCAGCGCGCTACCGGGAGCGCCTGCTCGCAGGTGGAAGTTCCACTTTAGAACTGTCTACTTGACGGGGAAGCTTACGCCTCCCCTGAACTCGTTGCCGCCATCGTCGAGATGAAGGCGCGCAACCCGAAGTTCGGTTGCGTACGAATCGCTCAGCAGATCTCTCAGGCCTTCAGTGTCGAGATCGACAAGGACGTCGTTCGGCGCGTCCTGGCAAAGCACTACCGGCCGGGTGACGGCAGTTCCAGTGGCCCCTCCGGGTTGACGTTGATCGCCCAATCCAAGGACAGTCTATGGAGCGTGGATCTTTTCCGTTGCGAATCCATCCTGCTTCGTAGCTACTGGGTACTCGTGGTCATGGATGTCTTCACCCGCCGAATCATCGGCTTTGGCGTTGCGCGCGAGCACATTGACGGCGTGATCGTGTGTCGGATGTTCAATCAAGCCGTTGCTGACCAACCCCGCCCAAAACACCTCAGCACCGATCACGACCCACTCTTTCGCTTCCATCGCTGGCTCGCCAATCTACGCGTCCTCGAGATCGATGAAATCAAGTCAGTACCCTATGCGCCGACTTCGCATCCCTTCATCGAACGGCTGATCGGCACCATCCGCCGCGAGTATCTCGATCGCCAGTTCTTCTGGAACTCGGTCGACCTCACGCGCAAGCTCGAGGCATTCCGGGATTATTACAACGAATTCCGCGTCCACCGCTCCCTTGACGGCACCACTCCGGCACAGCGCGCCGGCAAGCTGCAACGCGGTTCGGCGGCGCTCAACTCGTACGCATGGCGACAGCATTGCCACGGACTATTCCAAACCCCGATGACCGCTTGACTACGAATTCGCCACCCACAGGCGTGTACGCTTACGTTGCGCAGTGCTGAACCATCCTGATTTCGTTACACCACGCCGAAAAAATGCGCCCCGAGCGCATAGCATTTTTTCTGGAATTCCGAAAAAGATACGAAAAAGCCCGGAATTCCGAAAACGGAAACCGGGCTAAGCCTTTGATTTTATGGTCGGGGCGAGAGGATTTGAACCTCCGACCACCTGCACCCCATACCGCTCTGTTACGACCTACAATCAATGGCTTAGACATGAATGTCCGAAATTCCACCTTAGTTTCTCGCCATGTTTTGTTTCGATTTTTTGCGTGAGTTTCGGACAGCCCCATCTGCCCCGTGCCCGGCCATCGAGGCTCGTGTCCGCTTTCATTTGTAGCTTGATTCTCCGTCGAGGCCTGGTATATTCTAGTCGTTCTGACTAGAACTAAGGGCGCGCACATGCCAACCTCAACTTCCAGATCCGCCGCGCTACCGGGCCACTGGCAACTCCAAGACGCCAAAGCTCGTTTTAGCGAACTCGTTCGGCGTGTCCGTAGCGAAGGCCCACAACGCGTCAGCGTCCATGGCCGCGACGAAGTTGTCATCATCGCCGCGGAAGATTTTCGCAGGTTGAGCGGCGCCCACAACGGACGAGAGTTGATAGCGGCGATCCAATCGTCCCCCTACCGTGAAACAGAGATTGAGCCGGCCCGGCTTGCGATGCCTGTACGAGATGTGACGCTGTGACCGGCTGGCTCCTTGACACGAACATCGTTTCGGAAATCCGCCGTCCGCGCCCCGAGGCGAAAGTCGTCTCGGCTATCGAGGCGCAGCCCCTCGAACAACTATACATCAGCGTGGTCACCCTCGCCGAAATCCGCTTCGGCATCGAGCAACTCGAAGATTTCAAACGACGCACTGAACTGAACATTTGGCTATCTAACAAAGTGCGCCCAATGTTCGATCAGCGCGTACTCCCGATCACCGAAGACATCATGGTCAAGTGGCGGCTACTCGTTGAGGACGGCCGCAAAGCCGGATATACATACTCCCAGCCTGATCTGATCATCGGAGCGACCGCTATACACTACGGGCTGACCGTGATGTCGCGAGACACTATCGAATACATCCGCGCGGGCGTTCCGGTCTTCAATCCCTGGACGGCGTAATGTCCAGAAAATCGAACGATCGCCTCACGCAGCGACACGGTGGTAGTAGCTGAGCATTCCACCAAGCCGTGTCCGACGATGGATACTCGCATCGTTCGCAGCGACCACCGGCATTTCGCGAATCAAACGATTCTCCAGCCCTTGATGATTGCGCTCTGCATGGAAATGCGCCATGTACTCCGTGATCGCGCGACGCAAGGACCCCTGCCCAAAAAAGATCATCTTCGTCAGGCATTCTTCCTTGATCGAGCGTACGAAGCGCTCTGCGTGAGCATTCAGGTTCGGTGACAGCGGTGGCAACCTGATCACCTCCGTGCCACCCTCCGCAATGAAGTCGCGGAATCGCTTCGAATACTTCGTGTCGCGATCGACGATCAGGTACCTCTTGCCAGCGAGCACCCCGTCCTCGGCGTCGTGCAGGTGCCGGCCGATCTGAAGCATCCACGCTTCATCCGGTCGGTTTGTTACCCCGGCTATATGGACTACCCGATCCGCGATGCTCATCACGAACAGCACGTAGTAGGTCACCAAACCGCGCGGCGTCCATACCTCGACACTGAAGAAATCGCTCGCGGCGAAGACCTTCCAGTGTGCCTTCAAGAAGGTCGACCACCGGATGTGCTTCCCTCGCTCTGGCGCCGGCTCGACGCCGTTCGCCTTCAAAACATTCGCGATCGTTCCCCGCCCCACCTTGTGTTCAAGGTTCGCCAGAGCCCCCTGAATTCGGGTGTAGCCCCATCCCGGATTGTCCACTGCCATGCGAACAATCAACTGCGAGATCTCCTGCATGATCCCTGGCCGCCCCGGCCCGCGGCGATGGCTGTAATCCCACTTCTGCGCTACCAGACGTCTATGCCAACGCATGAGCGTGTCCGGAGAAACAATTGTGTCCAGCTCCATGAGGGCTTTCCGACCGACCGCCTTCGCCTTCCGGGCGAGCAACGCCCTTTCCTCATCAGTGAATCGAATCCGCTTGCCACGGAGCCGATTTTTTAGCATCCGATTCTCAGCCTGGAGGAACTCGATGACGAGCAACTGACGCCGGTGGACCCAGCCCGACACAACGGCCAAGAGAAACGTCAGCAATGGATGTATGGATCCCATGCGGATAGTCTACCGCAGATGTCGTTCGAGTTTCTGGACACTACGACTTCCCTGCCCGACCCGCGGTTGCATCGGGTCATGGGTCGACCTTCGCGTTATCGCCGAATGTCATGCCGGCATCGGCGGCGGCCTGCCCCAAGATGAGTTCTACGTGAGTTGCCCGGCATGCGGCGCGCGCGCGGGCGCTCGACTTTTAAGCCCGCCGGCGTTTGCGACTTTGCAGTCGCGGAGAGAGCCGCGATTGAGGCATGGAACGCGATGCCTCGCGAGGCGAATTCCCTCGAAAGCGTAGACACTCGAGGCATTGCGTAGACACTTAGCGGCTCGAGGTCACGCTAAGTCTTTGATTTTATGGTCGGGGCGAGAGGATTTGAACCTCCGACCACCTGCACCCCATGCAGGTACGCTACCAGGCTGCGCTACGCCCCGACGTGAAGAAATTATAGCAGTCGTGCGCCCGAGTAGGGCGCATTTAGCACGCAATCTCCGGCTAGATTATCAATGCAGCAAATCAACAATCTTCTTGATCTCGTCGCGAATCAGCCTGACATCAATGGACGTCTGCGGTGACTCATTTGCCGGCTGCGAGGCAATCTCGTCCAAACGATTCCTCGCACCGCTTATCGTGAATCCTTGCTCGTACAGGAGCTCGCGGATCCGGCGGATCAGCAATACCTCATGATGCTGATAGTAGCGGCGATTGCCCCTGCGCTTCACTGGCTTGAGTTGCGTGAACTCCTGCTCCCAGTAACGCAGAACATGCGGCTTCACTCCGCATAGCTCGCTCACTTCTCCAATTGTGAAGTAACGCTTCGCCGGGATCGGCGGCAACGGGGTCTTGGGATTACTGTTGCTGTCCATCCGCGGGGTAATTCTTATCAACCAATGCCTTCAACTTTTGAGAAGCATGAAAGGTGACAACTCGACGAGCCGTAATCGGGATCTCTTCGCCCGTCTTGGGATTGCGACCAGGCCGTTGCGGCTTGTCGCGCAATTGGAAGTTACCGAAACCCGAGAGCTTGACCCCCTCGCCACGCTCCAAAGCAGTGCGGACCTCTTCGAAAAACGACTCCACCATGTCCTTTGCTTCGCGTTTGTTGAAGCCCACTCTTTCAAACAAAAGATCGGCCAATTCGGCCTTGGTCAACGTCCCCTTGCCTGCATCCGTCTCAGTAAATTCATCCGCGTTGTCGCTAAGGTCGGACGAAGAGGTCATGAAGTCCGGGTCAGAATGCATTTCGACCACTCTCCCAAATCGGCGCCGGAAACAATGACGTGCACAATCTAATTACGAAATGACATTAGAGACGGAGCGTAGCGCCATGTTTTTCTTGAAGAACTGTTGTTATCTTCCGGACTGCAGCTTCGACCTCCGCGTCCGTGAGTGTCTTCTCAGTATCTTGCAATAACACTCGGAAAGCAAGACTTTTTCTGCCATCGGGAACGCCCTTGCCGCGGTATACATCGAACAGATTCACATCGTTTACCAGCGGCGCCCCGCCTCCCAAGATCGACGCCTTGAGCACTGACGCAGGCACGCTTTCGTCTACCACGATCGCGAGATCTCGCCGCACCGGGGGGAAGCGGGACAGCGGTTGATAGACCGGCAAGTCCGTGGTCCCGATCATCGCCAGGTCCAATTCGAACGCCACGGCCGTTGCCGCTAGTTCATACTTTTGCAGCCATCGTGGATGGAGGACACCAAGCCAGCCCGCACTGCGTCCGCCGAAAAAGACTTGCGCCGTCTGCCCGGGATGGAACGCGGGATGAACCGCCGGCTCGAATGACAGGTGTGCCGCTCCGAGCAACGCCTCAAGATCGCCTCGCACGTCGAAGAAGTCGACGATACGCCCGCCATCACCCCATTGCTCCGGCATGGCACCGCCATAGCACAGCCCCGTCAGGCGCTCGACCTGCTTGAAGCCATCGGCGCCACGCGAAAAACAGGCTGCCGTTTCGAAGATGCGCACGCGCTCCTGCTTGCGAGCAATATTGAACCGCGCGCACTCGACCAAGCTGCCGATCAAGGTGCTCCGCATGACACTCAACTGGCTCGCAATCGGGTTTGCGAGCTCCACGGGGTTCTGCTCGGATGCGAAATCGAGCTCAAGCTGGCGATCCACGAAGCTGAATGTCACGACCTCGAAATAGTCCCGATCCGCCAGAGCGCGTTTCAGCGCCTCGACCGAGGTAACCCGCTCCTGGACAGCCAACATGGGAGGGCGCCCCTGCGGCAGACTGGGCGCAATGCGCTCGTAGCCATGCACCCGCGCCACCTCTTCTATCAGGTCGACTTCAATGTTCACATCGAAGCGGAAGCTTGGCGGCACCACCACCAGAGCGCCTGCCTCCCCTTGAACCGTCATGCCAAGGCGACGGAGCATGGCGACGATCTGGTCGACGGCAATTTCGACACCGAGGACCCGACGCACACGTTCGGGTCGAAACTCGATGGCGGCCCGCGACGGCAATGCCCCGCGTGCCTCAGAGAGCGGCCCCGGAAGCCCACCGCAAATCTCCAACACCAAGGCTGTGGCGCGCTCGATCGCAGGCCCCGCCAATTCGAAGTCGACGCCCCGCTCGAATCGGTGGGCTGCATCGCTAGAGATCTCCAGTCCGCGCGAGGCAGCTGCGACGGCCTCGGGAGCGAAGTAGGCGCTCTCGAGGAATACCGCGCTCGTGTGCTCGGCCACCGCACTGCCCTCGCCGCCCATGACCCCTGCGAGCGCCACCGGCCCCGAATCGTCCGCGATCACCAGATGTGCCGACTGCAATTCCACCACCCGATTGTCGAGGAGCTGCAGCCGCTCACCCGCGCGAGCCTGCCGGACGCAAATGCTGCCCTGGAGGCGAGCGTGATCGAAGGCGTGCAGCGGTTGCCCCATCTCCAGCATGACGTAGTTGGTGATATCGACCAAGGCCGAAATCGGCCTGACGCCGCTTCGTTGCAGGCGACGAATCATCCAGCGTGGCGTCGGGGCGCTGCCGTCGAGCCCTGTGATCACCCGGCCGAAATACCGCGGACAGGCACTGCCGGCCTCGAGCCGGATTTCACGCTGATCACCTGCCCGGGGAGCCACGACATGGGTCGGCCGTGGCGGCGGCGCCTTGCCCATCAGCGCGGCAAGTTCGCGGGCCAGTCCCTGGATGCTCAGACAATCGCCTCTGTTAGGCGTCAGCTTGAGAGTGAACGCGTAGTCATCGAGATCGAGCACCTTTCGGAGGTCCTCACCCAATGCCGCGTCGCCACTCCCTAGATCCAACACGCCGCTGTGATCGTCACCCAAGCCGAGTTCCCGCTCGGAACAAAGCATGCCAAAGGACTCAACGCCTCGCACTTTCGCCTGCTTGACCGCTGTCCCTGGAAGTTGGGCACCCACGAGCGCGCAAGCGACGCGCATGCCGACTCGGACGTTAGGCGCGCCACATACCACTTGCAACGCCTCCGTGCCGATATCCACGCGACAGATTCGCAGACGGTCCGCGTCGGGATGTGCCTCGACGCTCGTGATCTCGCCCGTTACAACGCCCGAGAATTCGGGAGCAACCGGGTCGCGCTGCTCGACCTCCAGCCCGGCCATCGTCAATACGTGACTCAGCGCCTCACTCGAAATGGCAGGGTCGAAGACAGTGCGCAGCCAGTGTTCAGAGAACTTCATACGGAAGATCGCCCGCTGAGTCGGTATCGTGGAGTGGCGCTATGCAAACTGCCGCAGGAACCGCAGATCGTTTTGGAAGAAGAGCCGCAGATCATCGACCCCGTAACGCAGCATCGCAAGTCGGTCGATGCCCATGCCGAAAGCGAAACCCTGATAACGAGACACATCGACATTGCCGTGGCGGAGCACGTTCGGGTGAACCATGCCGCAACCGCCGATCTCGAGCCAACCTTGGCCAAAACTCATATCGATCTCTGCCGAAGGCTCCGTGAACGGGAAGAAGCTCGGCCGGAATCGCACCTCGAGGTCGGTGCGCTCGAAGAACTTTTCCAGGAACTCGATGACGACACCCTTCAGATCGGAAAAGCTGGCATGTTCGTCGATCCAAAGACCTTCGACTTGATGAAACATCGGCGAATGCGTCGCATCGGAATCCGATCGATACACGCGTCCAGGCGCAAGCACGCGGATAGGCGGCGGATTGCGCAGCATGTAATGGATCTGAATCGGGGAAGTATGCGTGCGCAGCAGATGATGCTGACCCTCGACATAAAAGGTGTCGTGCATCGAGCGCGCCGGATGATTCTCCGGCATGTTCAGCGCGGTGAAATTATAGAAATCAGACTCGATCTCGGGGCCCTCCGCAACATCGAAGCCCAAGGATCTGAACAACACTTCGATGCGCGAGCGAACTAGGGTGATGGGGTGTAGCGCCCCACGGCCCTGCCCACGCCCTGGCTGCGTAACGTCGATGGACTCGTCACGCAGTTTGCGCTCGAGCTCTTCCTCGCGCAGTCTGCTTCTTCGGTCCTCGAGCGCCTGTTCGATCCGCCCCTTGGCGTCGTTGATCCTGCTTCCAGCCTCTCGCCGCTGCTCCGCAGGAAGTTTGCCGAGTTGCTTCAACAAATCGGTGACGAGCCCGGATTTGCCGAGAAATCGAGCCTTCACATTCTCAAGCGAAACACCGTCCTTTGCGGACTCGAACTCTGCGAGTGCTTGTGCGACGATAGCGTCGACGTCCGACATGGCAGCTACCAGATCTCGGCGTTAGGGATGGATTGACGACCGCACACTTCGGAACAGCACTGCAAGCAAAGAGTCGCTGCTGCTCCACTGGTTGCTCGGCAGCAATCATGCCGCCGAGCCGACTCGAAAAAGCCGCAGGTCTTGGAAAACCTAGGCGGCTGCCGGCGCCGGCAGACTTGCCTTGGCGCGCTGTGCGAGCTGAGTGAACGCAGCTGGGTCGCGCACCGCGAGATCCGCCAACACGCGACGGTCGACCTCGATGGCCGCGCGCTTCAGACCATTGATCATGGTGCTGTAAGTGAGGCCCATCTCGCGTGCAGCGGCATTGATACGGGCAATCCAGAGACTGCGGAATTGACGCTTGCGCTGACGACGGTCACGATAGGCGTACTGCCCAGCCTTCATGACAGCTTCATTGGCGACGCGGAAGACGTTCTTGCGACGTCCGCGATAGCCCTTGGCCTGGCTCAGAACCTTCTTGTGGCTCGCTCTGGCGGTTACACCGCGTTTGACTCTTGGCATGGCGCTCTCCCCTTACGCGTACGGCATCATTGCACGCACCGACGCTTTGTCGGACGCGTGAACACCGGTGGTACCGCGCAACTGGCGCTTCCGCTTAGTCGCCTTCTTGGTAAGAATATGGCGCAAGAACGCCTGGCTGCGCTTGACGCTGCCGCCAGCGCGCACCTTGAAGCGCTTGGCAGCGCCACTCTTGGTCTTCATCTTGGGCATGACAACTCCGCTCTTATGACATGGCGACTGGTGACTCCGGGGAAGGAGCGCTTTCGGACCAATCAACCACTTGGTTAAACGAGACGGCACCTTGGTGCCGACTCGCCTAATTCTATGCTTCGCCCGACGACGACTCGGACTTCGCCTCGCCTGCGGGCTTCGCCGCCGGCTTGGGCAATACTTTCTTCGGCGACAGCACCATGATCATCTGCCGCCCTTCCATCTTGGGAAACTGCTCGACCACACCGAACGGCTCCAGATCGTTGCGAACTCTCTCCAGCAGCCGGTACCCGAACTCCTGGTGCGCCATCTCGCGGCCACGAAAACGCAACGTCACCTTGGTCTTGTCACCCTCATCGAGGAACCGGATCAGATTTCGCAGCTTGATCTTGTAGTCGCCTTCGTCCGTACTCGGACGGAATTTCACTTCCTTGACGACGATCTGCTTCTGCTTGAGCTTAGCCTCGTGACGCTTCTTGCTTTCGCGGTACTTGAACTTGCCGTAATCCATCAACCGGCATACCGGCGGCGTCGCGCTGGGCGCGATTTCGACGAGATCCACCTCTGCCTGCTCGGCCATTTGGTTCGCAGCGGCAATCGTCACGATGCCGATCTGTTCGCCGTTGACCCCGATCAGCCTGATCTCCTGAGCCGAGATCTCGCCATTGATCCTTGCCTCTTTTTCCTGTGCTATCGCTGCTACTCCGGTTAGTTGCGATCATGCCGTTCGACTTCGGGATGCGACCTCACTCCGAAGGCGGTCGAGCAACGCCGGAAGTGGCATTGCCCCCAGATCTTCACCCTTGCGATTTCGGACGGCTACTGTCGAAGCTACCCGCTCTTTCTCGCCGAGTATGAGCTGATAAGGCAGCTTCTGCAAACTATGTTCCCGGATCTTATAGGTTATTTTTTCGTTCCTCAAGTCGGTTTGGACCCGGAACCCCGCTACACGCAGTTGCTCCGCGACCTCTTCGGCGTATTCGCGCTGCGAATCGGTGATGTTCATCACCACCAATTGGGTAGGCGCCAGCCAGAGAGGGAACGCACCCGCGCAGTGCTCGATCAGCATGCCGATAAAGCGCTCCATCGACCCCAGGATGGCCCGGTGCAACATCACCGGGACGCGGCGGGCGTTGTCTTCCGTGACGTACTCGGCCCCCAGCCGGCCAGGCATGGAGAAATCGACCTGAATCGTGCCGCACTGCCAGACGCGGCCGATCGAGTCCTTCAAGGAAAACTCGATTTTGGGCCCGTAGAACGCGCCCTCGCCGGGCAACGCTTCCCACTTGACCTGATGGTCGTCCAGGGCACGGGCCAGCGCGGTTTCCGCCTTGTCCCACACGGCATCGTCCCCCACACGCTTCTCGGGGCGCGTGGCGAGTCGATACACGATCTCCGAAAAGCCGAAGTCCTCGTAGACCTGGATCAACAACCGAATGAATTCCGCGACCTCGCCCTGGATTTGATCCTCGGTACAGAAAATATGAGCGTCGTCCTGCGTGAACCCGCGCACGCGCATCAGTCCGTGCAGCGCCCCAGAGGGCTCGTTGCGATGGCAGGAGCCGAACTCCGCCAAGCGCAGAGGCAATTCCCGATAACTGTGCAGCCCGCTATTGAAGATCTGGACGTGCCCCGGGCAATTCATCGGCTTGACCGCGTAGTCGCGCTTCTCCGACTCCGTGGTGAACATGTTCTCGCGATAGTTCTCCCAGTGACCAGAGCGCTCCCACAGCACCCGATCCATCACCATCGGGGTACGCACTTCCTGATACCCGTGCTCGCTCAACACAGTGCGCAGATACTGTTCGATGCTCTGCCACAAAGACCAGCCCTTGGGGTGCCAGAACACCATGCCGGGGGCCTCGTCCTGCAAATGAAACAGATCGAGGCCGCGACCGAGGCGACGATGATCACGCTTCTCGGCCTCCTCCAGCATGTGCAGATAGGCGTCCTGCTCTTCCTTCTTGCCCCACGCGGTGCCGTAGATCCGCTGCAGCATCTCGTTCTTCGAATCGCCACGCCAGTAGGCCCCGGCGAGTTTCATCAGCTTGAAGACCTTCAGACGACCGGTCGAAGGCGCATGCGGACCCCGGCAAAGGTCGGTGAAGTTGCCTTGCGAGTAGAGAGAGATTTCTTCGTTGGCCGGGATAGACGCGATGATTTCGGCTTTGTAGAACTCGCCGAGCCCGCGGAAGTACTCGACCGCATCGTCCCTGGCCATCATCTTGCGCTCGACCGGAAGATCGCGCCGAGCGATCTCCTGCATGCGTTTCTCGATCGCTTGGAGATCCTCGGGCGTGAAGGGCCGCTTGAAGGAGAAATCGTAGTAGAAGCCGCTTTCGATCACCGGCCCGATCGTCACCTGGGCATCGGGGAACAACTCCTTCACCGCGTGCGCAAGCAAATGCGCCGTCGAGTGACGCAAAATCTCCAAGCCGTCCGGATCCCGGTCGGTGACGATGGCCAGTTGGGCATCGTGGTCGATCGTGAACGAGGTGTCGACCAGTCTCCCATCCACCCGCCCAGCCAATGCGGCGCGAGCGAGCCCTGCACCGATGGACTGGGCGACTTCGCGCACCGTAACCGGGGCGGGGAAACTGCGGATCGAGCTATCGGGCAGGCGGATGTCTGGCATGGAACGCTCCTGAGGGACAAAAAAAAGCGCGGCCGAGCCGCACTTTTTCCAGGCATGAGCTCAACCGTTTAGGATCAGTGCTTGGTGCACGTTCGGAGAGTCATGCAGACATCCTCGGTCGCTGAATACCTTGGTAGGCGCGAGTGGACTCGAACCACCGACCCCCACCATGTCAAGGTGGTGCTCTAACCAGCTGAGCTACGCGCCTGCGAGCGCCGGATTGTAGCGAAAACAACTCGGCGATTCAAACCGAATTATCGTTCATGCTTAAATCGCGGACGAAATATCGCACAGACCTCTCTTTACGACCCGCATCAGGAATACTTCAGGAACCCTCATGGCCGCCTACGTCATCGCCCAGATCGAAGTCACCGACCCCGAGCAGTTCGAGGCATACCGCCGCCAAGTCCCAGAGACGCTGCAACCCTACGGCGGGCGCTACATCATACGAGGCGGGCAGAGCGAAACCCTGGAAGGCGACTGGCAGCCCAAGCGGCTGGTCGTCCTGGAATTTCCCGATCGTGCCCAGGCCAAGGCATGGTGGGCATCGCAGGTATACGCTCCCGCGAAAGTCGTGCGCCAGCGCTCGGCGAAAACCGAACTCATCGTTATCGATGGCATCTAGCGACCCGTGGCCTCTAGGGGAATCCTGCGGGGAAGGATCCGATCAGCCAGGGCGTCGAACCCGGATTCGCCGAACGAGTACCTTCGCAGACCGCCAAACGAGCCCTAGATCAGGTAACCGACAGGGTGCTGCTCCTCGAAGCCCTTCGTGCACCGAGTCTCGGCCCGAGCCTCGCGACCTCTCCCCACACCACCATAGCGAGCGTTCAACGCCTGCGTGCCGAGGTTACACCCGCGACACGCTCGAGCAGCCCGAGCAGACGATCGAGTTGCAGCAGGTCGGAGATCTCGATGGTGAACTGCATGTGGGCATAAGCATCACGCGAACCGGTGTTCGCCGCCATGACATTGACCCGCTCCCGCGCCAGCGTGTCCGAGACATCGCGCAGCAGCCCCGTGCGGTCGACCGCCTCGAGCTCGATATCGACCTCGAAGGCACCGCCGTCGGCCTGCCCCCACTGAGCCTCGATGAGCCGCGCTTTGTCCATCGTGCGCAGATTGGCGCACGTAGCCCGATGAATGGTGACGCCACGCCCTCTCGTAACGAAGCCGACGATGGGATCCGGCGGCGCGGGTTTGCAGCATTTCGCGGGCACAGTGAGCAGTTTGTCGACACCGACCACCAGAATGCCGCTTCCAGGCGAGCTCGGACGCCCCTTGTTCTGAAACAACGCAGGCGCGGTCTCGTTCTGACCCGCTGAGGTCGGCTCCCTGAACAAGGCCTGCAACTGGCGTGAATTGAGTTCGCCCCGGCCCACGCTCGCCAAGAAATCGGCAAGCGCAGAATGTCCCGCCCGGCTGGCGATCGTTTCCAGATTCAGCGCCGTCGCTCCCATGCGCTGGAGTTCCTTGTCGACCACCGCCCTGCCTTGCGCGATCGCCGACTCGAGATTCTGGGCATTGAACCACTGCCTGACCTTCGCGCGCGCCCGATGGCTGGCGGTGAAGCCGAGGACGGGATTGAGCCAATCCCTGCTCGGCCCGCCTTGCTTGGCGGCCAGGATCTCGACCGATTGCCCGTGCCTGAGCGGCGTGTTCAGAGGCACCATGGCGCCGTCGACGCGCGCGCCGCGACAGCGATGCCCCAGATCAGTATGCACGGCGTAGGCGAAGTCCACCGGCGTCGACCCGGACGGCAGATCCACGACTCTGCCCTGCGGGGTGAGCACATAAACCGTATCGTCGAACAATCCCGCCTTGAAATGCTCCGCGAGCGAACGCTCGTCGGCCAGATCTTCCTTCCATTCGAGGATCTGACGCAGCCATGCGACCTTTTCGTCGTAACGGCGGTCGCTGCGCGAGCCTTCCTTGTAGCGCCAATGGGCCGCGATGCCGAGCTCGGCCTGCCGGTGCATGTCATAAGTGCGGATCTGTACTTCGAGCACGCGCCCGCCGGGCCCGATCACCGCCGTGTGCAGGGAGCGATAGTCGTTGCCCTTGGGCTTGGCGATGTAGTCGTCGAACTCGGTGGGAATCGGCGTCCAGAGGTTGTGCACCACGCTGAGCGCCGCATAGCAGTCCTTCACGTCGGCGACGAACACCCGCAGCGCGTTGACGTCGTAGAGCTGCTCGAACGCAAGCGCCTTGCGCTGCATCTTCTTGTAGATGCTGAAGATGTGCTTCGGCCGGCCGGTAATCTCGAACCTCATTCCCGCCCGCCGGAGCTCTTGAGAGAGCGCCCCCGTCGCATCGGCGATGAACTGTTCGCGCTCCGCCCGCTTCTCGTCGAGCATGCGTGCAATGCGCTTGTACAGTTCCGGATCGGTCAAGCGGAAAGCGAGATCCTCGAGTTCCCACTTGAGCTGCCAGACACCGAGGCGATTGGCGAGCGGCCCGAAGATATTCAAGGCGAGACGCGCCGCCGTGCGCCTGCGCTCCTCCGAGCCTGCCTTGACCAGGTAGCGAAGGTCTTGCGTGTGACTCGCCAGCTTGATGAAGACCACGCGAAAGTCCTGGACCATCGCGAGCAGCATCTTGCGCAGCCCTTCGAGCTGGTCGGCTGCGTCGCCCCCCGCGCTGATCGATGCGCCCAGCGTGTCGATCTGAGCCATGCGAGCCGTAGCATCGATCAAGCCGACCACCCCGGCACCGACCTGTCCCACGAGACGCTCACGCTCACGCTTGTTCGTCAGGCTCAACTCGGTCAGCAGCCCAGCAGCGACGGACTCGTGATCCAGATGCAGCTGCACCAACGTGGCCGCCGTGGCGAGGGCATGGTCGAGCGCCGACTCACCGGTCGCGAGCGTACGCGTCGTCAAGGCTTCGCGGGCCAACTCGACCGCACGTGCGACGACTCGCTGCTCATCTTCTCCGAAGCGCTCGGCCACGGCTTCGAGCAACTCGCGCGAATCTGCGACTGCGAAGGAACTGCCTGAAAGAAGCTTGGCCTCAGTCACCCGCCTGCCTCTGTTTGACGACCCGATACTGCGCCCGCAGGACCAAAGCGCCCCATGCGAGGGCGAGCAGCAAGACGGCCTCCCCCAGCCGATCGGCGGCAAGGGCAATCGTGCGTTCGTGCTCGATCAATCCCAGATCGAGCAGGAGGTTTTCCCAATCGTGCGCGCCCGGGCGATCCTGGCCTGTGCCCCCGCCCAGCAGCATCAACTGCAGATCGCGCGCATCGTTGATGTAGGGCGCGATGTCCATGATGCTCTGCCCCAACCACCAAAGTGCGAGCGACGCCCCGAACGCATCCCGGTTCGTATACAGCAGCGAGGCCCCGACGATCATGGGCATCAGCAACTGGCCCAGCGTGCCGCCCAACACCATGATGAAGTGTCCGAATGGCATGAAGATCACGTGCCCTGCTTCGTGAAAGACAAGATTCACCCGGTGCATGAAGGATTCGCCGATCTCGTTTGTCCTCAGATCGAGCGATATGAAGTAAAGGCCCCAGACCACGAACGCCAGGTACAGGGCGCAGCGACCATAGAAGACGGTCGGCTCGACACGCTCGACGGGCGGAAACAGCCAGGCCTTCAGCTTCCACGAATGGGTCTCCTCACCTTCGTCGGATTCTGCATCGAGGCGCACCCGCTCCTGACCCAGCACGCGCTGCACCCACTTGGCGAAGACCAGCCCGCAAGCCGAACAGACTGCCTGCTCGCTTGCGTTCGGTGAACGCGGATGACCGCATTTGGGACACTTGAGCGCCATAGCGCGATTCTAACGCCGCTGCGACCATTACAATGCCTCATGGACACGCCGACCCGCTGCGCCTGGGCGCTCACCAAACCGATCCACATCGCATACCACGATGCCGAGTGGGGCGTTCCCTTGCGCGAGAACCGAAAACTGTTCGAGATGCTGATTCTCGAAGGCGCCCAAGCCGGGCTTTCCTGGGATACGATCCTTGCCAAGCGCGAGAACTACCGGCGCGCGTTCGATGGATTCGATCCGGAGAAAATCGCCCGGTACGATGAGCGCAAGGTGCAAACCCTCCTGGCCGACGCAGGCATCGTGCGCAACCGCCTGAAGATCGCCGCCACGATCGGCAACGCGCGCGCTTGCCTCGATCTGCAGTCGAACGGCACCGACTTGTCGCGCCTGCTCTGGGGCTTCGTCGACGATCGCCCGATCCGCAACGCCTGGCGCAGCAGCGATCAAGTCCCGGCGTCGAGCGCGCTCTCGGACGCGATCAGCAAGGAATTGAAAAGGCGCGGATTCCGCTTCGTCGGCTCGACCATCATGTACGCCTTCATGCAGGCGACCGGGATGGTGAACGATCATCTGGTGACCTGCTTCCGCTACCATGCGGTAGCCGACCGTGATCCGCGTGCCTAGCGTCCGGGCGCCCAGCGCTCCTTTAGCCGGGAGCGTCGGGCGGATTCTGCCAGTAACGACGGCGCACCTCACGCTCGAGCGTAAACCTCACCGCCTCCGGCTCGATCTCGAACCGAAGCGCGCCATGGCGGTCGGTGCGCAAGATTCGGCTGCCGATGTCGTCATAGCGCTGCAACACCACGGGGCGCGGATGACCGAATCGGTTGCGGTAGCCGACGGTGAACACGGAGACCTCGGGCCGCACGGCAGCTAGAAACTCTGGCGTCGACGAAGTGGTGCTGCCATGGTGAGGGGCGACCAGAATCTCGCTGCGCAACGAATCGGCATCCCGGGCCAGCATTTCGCGCTCCGAGCGAGCCTCGATGTCTCCGGAGAGCAGGACGCGCGTGCTCGCGCCGCTGATCTTGAGCACGCAACTGCGATCGTTGGCTTTCATGCGCGCGACCGCATAGCTGCCCGCATCCGGGTGCAGCATCTCGAAGCGCACGCCATCCCATTCCCAGCGCTGACCGACGACGCATCGTTCCGACCGCGAAACTCGAGTATGCACGACATGCTCCGCGGGCAGCGACGACAACACCCAGTCGACCGGTACCGCATCGAGCACCGAAGCCGCACCGCCGGCGTGATCGCTGTCGGCATGAGTGACGATCATGCCGTCGAGCCGACGAATGCCGGCCGCCCGCAGATAGGGCACGATGATCCTGCTGCCGCTGTCGACTTCGGGCGAAAACACCGGGCCTGCGTCGTAGACGAGCGCATGCCGAGCCGTGCGCACCACCACCGCCAGCCCTTGCCCGACATCGAGCACGGCAAGCCGAACGCTTCCGGGCGCGGGGCCGGCAGGCGCCTGCGTGAACAGCGGCAGCATCAATAACAGGCCGACCCAGCGCCCGGGAAATCCAGCCGGCAAAAGCAGCCACGCGATGCCGAGCATGGCCAGGGCAACCGTCCATGGCGGGGGAGCGTGCTGCTGCCATACGCTGTCGGGGAGCGCCGCGAGCCACTCCAGAACGACCATCGTGTATTCCATGATCTCGTGAGCTGCGAGCAGAACGAAGTCGAACGGCAACAGGGTGCCGAGCAGAGCCATAGGCACGACCAGCAGACTGACGACGGGCATCGCCACCGCATTGGCGATCGGGGAGACGATGGACACTTGCTGAAAAACGGCCAGCAGCACCGGAATGAGGCCGAGCGTGACGGCCCACTGGGCACGGCCCCAGACGATCAGCCAATGCGGCGCGCGCAGTCGCCCCAGACTGACATAAAGAATGACCGCGACGGCGCCGAACGACAACCAAAACCCCGGCGCCAGTACCGCCCACGGATCGATCAGCGTCACGGCAAGCAGCGCCAGAGAAAGCACCGACGTTGCCGACGAGACTTGCCCCGACCATAGCGCGATACCGGCGACACACACCATGTAGACAGTGCGTTGGGCAGGCACGGCGAAGCCCGCGATCAATGCGTATGCGAACGCGCTGGCCATGCCGGCCGCCACCGCCGCACGTCTTGCCGGCAATCGCAGCACGAGCCGCGCGCTTCGACGCCACGCGAACAGCACCAGCGCCGACACCAGCGCGGCGATCATGGTCACGTGCAACCCCGAGATGCTCATGAGATGGTTGATGCCCGTGCGCGTGAACACCGTCCATTGCGAAGCGGGAATGGCGCGCTGATCCCCCATGACCAGCGCGGCGATCACGCCCGCATAGGCCTTGCCTTCCAACGCGGCCAGAATGCGACCGCGCACGGCTTCTCGCACGCTTTCGACGACATAGCCCGGGCGCGGCACGAAGGTCTTTAGGCGCTGCGGCGCAATGTCGAGCCTGACATATCCGGTCGCGCGTATGCCCCGCTCCAGCAGCCATGCCTCGTAGTCGAAACCATGGGGATTCGCTGTGCCATGCGGTCGGCGCAATCGCACGGTCATTTGCCATCGTTCACCGACTCGCAGATCGGGCGTTGTGCTCGAATCGGACGCGTGCTGCCAGGACCCATACCAGGCGACAGAAATACGCCTCGGGACTTGCGCCTCGCTGGTAAGCACCGATTCCACATCGAACTGGAAGCGTATGCCGCGGTGAAACGGCTGCGGCAGCTTGGCGATCACGCCGACCACCCGGATGTCTTGTCCTTCCCAGAGACTGGGCAGTTCATCGGCCAGCCGATCGTTCGCGACCAACGCGGCCCAGAAGAAACCGACACCGCCGGCCAGCAGGCAGCCCGCCACCTTGCGCAACAACTGCGCAACGCCATGCGGCGAGCGCAACAGCAATACGAGCAGCGGCGCGATCAGCCATGCGCAAGACGCAGGCTCGGGCAGGAGCGGCTGCGTCTGCAGCACACCGATGCCCGCGACGAAACAAAGAATATGCAGGACCATGCGTTGCCCCCAGGCACGCCGGCCAATCTAGCGTGGCGCGGATCGCAGGTCTGTCGCCCGGATGGTCTAGGCCCTCTCGCCGCTTGACTCGAGACCGAACGATGATTCCCCGACTGCGACTACAATGATCGCGCGCTAGAGCCCAGAGCCACCACCCAGCCTCTTCGACAACTCGCCATGACGCCTGCCCCCTTCGTGCCCTCGTATTGGCCGGATGCGACCCGAGCGTTGTCCGCCCGCGATCAGGTGCTCGCGCCACTGATCGAGCGGCATCGCCCTTTCATGCTCGGCACCCGGGGCGACGCCTTCCAGACGCTCGCGCGCGCCATCATCGGGCAGCAAATCTCGGTCAAGGCCGCGCAAAGCGTCTGGACGCGTTTCGTGACGTGCGTCGGATGCATGGAACCTGCCGCGGTCATGAATGCGCAGCCCACCGTACTGCGCGCGGCAGGCTTGTCCCAGCGCAAGACCGAATACGTTCGAGACTTGGCGCATCGGTTCGTCAGCGGATCGGTGGATGTCGCCCACTGGCCCGAGATGGACGACGAAGCCATCATCGAACAACTGATCGAAGTGCGCGGCATCGGCCGCTGGACGGCGGAGATGTATCTGATCTTCAATCTCGGACGTCCCGACGTTCTACCTCTTGCCGACCTCGGTCTGCAGAAGGCGCTCAGCATCAATTACAACCGTGCCAAGCCGCTGTCCGAGCGTCGGCTGCGCGCGATCACCCGCCTCTGGGCGCCCTGGCGTTCGGTCGCCACCTGGTACATGTGGCGCAGCCTCGAGCCGCTTCCGGCCGCGGAATCGGATTAGCACAGCGGAGGGCAATGCATCGCGGGAAGAAGCGCGACCGCAAGACGTCGGTGCCCGGTCGGTCCTCAGGCCGGCGTGAGCACACCATCCTCGAGCCTGAGAATGCGGCTGGTGCGTTCGGCAATGCTCGGATCGTGAGTGACGATCACCAGGCTCGTGCCGCTTCCCTGGTTCAGTTCGAGGATGAGCGAAAAGACCGCTTGGGCCGTCTGCCGGTCGAGGTTGCCGGTCGGCTCGTCGGCCAGGATGCAGGCAGGCTCGGTGACCAGCGCACGTGCCACGGCACAACGCTGACGTTCGCCCCCGGAGAGTTCACCCGGACGATGCTCGAGCCGGTGACCGAGCCCCACTTTCTCGAGCATCGCAGCCGCCTGCGCCTTCGCTTCGAGCGCCGGCAGACGTCGGATCAGCAGCGGCATCGCGACGTTCTCCACCGCGGTGAATTCGGGCAACAGGTGATGGAACTGATAGACGAAGCCCAGCGATCTGTTGCGCAGCCGCCCGCGTTCGGCGGCGTTCATCGCGGCGAGATCCTGGCCCAGTACGCGGACCTCGCCCTCGCTCGCATCGTCCAGACCGCCCAACAGATGCAGCAGCGTGCTTTTGCCCGAACCCGAGGCGCCGACGATGGCAATGCTCTCCCCGGTTGCGACGGTCAAATCGATGCCGTGCAGCACCGGGACGGCCAATCCGCCCTGATCGTAGACCTTCCTGAGGCCCCGGCAGTCGAGCACCAGGGGCGCTGCCTCGGCGGAGCGTCGCTCACTCATAGCGCAATGCATCGGCGGGATTGATGCGAGCGGCTCGCCAGCTCGGATACAAGGTGGCGAGCAGCGTAAGGACCAGCGACACGACGCCGATCACGATCACGTCGGGCCACTGCAGATCGGACGGCAGATCGCTGATGTAGTAGACGTCCTTGGCGAGGAACCGGACCCCGAAGGTCTGCTCGATGAAAGGCACGACCACGTCGATGTTCAACGCCAGCACCACCCCGGCGCCGACACCGGCCAAAGTGCCGATCACACCCATCAGAGCGCCCTGTACCATGAATATTCGCATTACGCTGCCCGGCGCGGCACCGAGCGTGCGCAGAATCGCGATATCGGCCTGCTTGTCCGTCACGGCCATCACCAGTGCCGAGACGATATTGAAGGCGGCCACCGCGACGATCAAGGTGAGGATGATAAACATCACCCGCTTTTCGATCTCCACCGCGCGGAAGAAGTTGGCGTGGCTGCGGGTCCAGTCCGACGCGTACGCTTCCATCGGAAGATCTCGAGCCAGCTCGCGCGCGACCCTGGGCGCCTGGAGCAGATCGTTCAGTCGCAAACGCACCCCGGAGACCGCGTCTTCGAGTCGATAGAGGCGCTGCGCATCCTGCATGTGAATGTAGGCGAGGCCGAAGTCGTATTCGTACATCCCGACCTCGAATATCCCCACGACGCGAAACTGGCGCAGCCTCGGCAGTATGCCCGCGGGTGTCACTTGTCCCTGAGGCGCAATCAACACGATCGTTTCGCCGACACGCACGGTGAGCGCGCGCGCCAATTCGGCCCCGATCACGATACCGAACTCGCCTGCCCGCAAGTCGTCGAGACTGCCCACACGCATGTGATTGCCGATATCGGCCACCTTGGCCTCGGCAGCCGGATCGATGCCGCGGATCACCGCGCCCTGCACCGTGGAACCGAAGGACAGCATCGATTGGGCCATCACGAAAGGAGCGGCCGCAACGACATCCGGATGCGCCTGAGCCTGCTGCATGACTTCACGCCATGGGCCGAGGCGATTGGCCACACCGCTGATCTGAACGTGCGAAGCGACGCCGAGGATGCGCCCGCGCAACTCCTTCTGGAAACCGTTCATGACCGAGAGCACGACGATCAGCGCCATCACGCCGAGCGCGATGCCGAGCATCGAGATCAGTGCGATCACGGAGATGAAATGATTGCGGCGTTTGGCCCGCGTATAGCGCAAGCCGATGAAGAGCTCGAAGGGCTGCAAGACGTATCCCGTGCACAAGGACGCGGCAGTGTACCTTGATCCAAACCGCTTTACTAACGGTGGCGGCACGGCCGATTCGATGATCGAGGCTGCCCTTGGGCTGCGAGACCGCGCGCGCTGCCCGAACAAGGTTTGACGCTCTCGGCCATCGCTCCTATAGTCCGCCCGGTCCCTTTTCCTGGATTGGCATGAACATCGATCTGCTGGTCGACATCGCACATGCGGCAGTCGAAGTCACGCCCGCTGCGCGCCTGCCCGCGCTGGAGAAGTGCCTCGCCCGCGGCGACGCGGTCCCGATCGCCGGCAACAGCTTCCTGGATGCCTCCTTGGCCTTGTACGCAATGACGGCGCAGGACGCGCCCATCGCAGCCTTGACGCTCGCCGGCGACGGGATCGACCCGGGTCAGGACTACTGGCTGCGCGCCGATCCGATGTGCTATCAGGCGACGATCAATCGCCTCGTTTGCCTGCCCTTGCCCGATGACGATCTTTCGCCCGAAGATGCGAGCGAGCTTACTCAACTGCTCGGACCGCACTTGCAGTCGCTAGGCTTCGAGCTCCTCGTGCCCCACCCGCAACGCTGGTATGTCCGCTGTCCTTCGCCGCAGCGCCTGGTGACCTCGCCGCCGCCGACGGGCGCCCATCCGCTGAGCGAGAGCGTCATGCCCGCCGGCGCCGACAGCGCCGCATGGCAACGCCTCATGACCGAACTGCAGATGCTGCTGCACTCGGCGGAAGTGAACGAGCGACGCGAGGCCGATGGACGCCTGCCGGTCACCGGTGTGTGGTTCTGGGGCGGAGGCAGCATCGGCACGATCGTCGAGCCGCCCTACGGCGCCGTCTACAGCGACGAACCGCTGGTACGCGGATTGGGCTGCATGAGCCGATGCGCGGCATCCTCTCTTGGCGCAGGGATCGAAACTGTCTTGTCGCGCAGCGTCGACCTGCAATCGAAGAGCATACTCGTCGCCGCTTCCGATCGCGCAGCTCACGACCTCGCCCGGTTCGACGCTCAATGGATACAGCCGCTGATCGCCGCGGTCGAACAACGTCGCGTGGCGCAACTGCGCATCCTTCTCGTCGGCACAACCCAGCCGCAGGGTTGCCGCCTCGCACGCTCGCATCTTCGACGCTGGTGGCGCCGCTCGCGGCCGCTGAGGGCCTATGCTTAGAGTCGTCCGTCGCGAATGCCCGCTCGATGCGGATCAGGCGCTATGCGCTGCCGGCGTCCGGCCCATGCTCGCGCGCATCTATGCCGCTCGCGGCATACGTGCGGTTGCCGACGTGTCGTACCCGCTGAACGCGATGTTGCCGCTGTCGCAACTGAAGAACGTCCACACGATGGCCAACCTGTTGGCCGATGCCATCGCCGGCGGCAAGAAATTGCTGATCGTGGCCGACTACGACGCCGACGGCGCGACCGCCTGCGCCGTCGGACTGCGCGGCCTGCGGGCCTTAGGTGCACAGGTCGACTATCTGGTGCCGAACCGCTTCGAGTACGGCTACGGGCTCACCCCCGAGATCGTGCAGCTCGCCGCGTCGAGCAAGGCACCGGACATCATCATCACGGTCGACAACGGCATCGCCAGCATCGATGGGGTCGCCGCAGCCGCGAGTCTGGGCATCGAGGTGCTGGTGACGGACCATCATCTGCCGGGCAGCGAACTGCCGGCGGCACGCTGCATCGTCAACCCGAATCAGCCAGGCTGCGAGTTTCCCAGCAAGAACCTCGCCGGTGTGGGCGTGATGTTCTACGTCCTCGCCGCACTCAGGGCCGAACTGCGTGTGCGCGGCGCATTCGCTGCCGGCACGGAGCCGAACCTCGCGCACCTGCTGGATCTGGTGGCGCTGGGCACGGTGGCCGACGTGGTGCCCCTGGATACCAACAACCGCATCCTGGTGCATCAGGGGCTCAAGCGCATGCGCGAGGGCCGCGCCCACGCAGGGATCGCCGCGCTCTATCAGGTCGCGGGACGGGAAGCCAGCCGCGCGTCGGCTTACGACCTGGGCTTTCTGCTCGGCCCGCGGCTCAATGCCGCCGGACGGCTGACGGACATGACGCTCGGCATCGAGTGCCTCGTCACCGACGACCGCGCGCGCGCGCTCGAAATCGCCCAGCAGCTCGACCAGCTGAACCGGGAGCGCCGCAGCATCGAGGTCTCGATGCAGGACACCGCGCTCGACGACCTGACGAGCATGGACGTGGAGGAACGCTTCGGCCTCGCGCTCTTCCAGGAGAGCTGGCACCAGGGCGTGGTCGGCATCCTGGCCTCCCGACTCAAGGAGAAGTTCCACCGTCCGACGATCGCATTTGCCCGCGGCAATGACGACATGCTGAAAGGCTCGGGGCGCTCCATCCCGGGCTTGCATCTGCGCGACGCGCTCGACCTCGTCGCCAAGCGCGCACCCGACCTGATCCACCGCTTCGGCGGGCATGCCGCCGCAGCCGGCCTGACGATCGCGGAGAAAGACTTCGTCCGCTTCAGCGAGGCATTCGAGGCCGTTTGCCGCGAGCGGCTCTCGCCGGCCGATCTTGCCCGCGTCATCGAGACGGACGGATCGCTCGAACCGGCCGATCTCGCCATCGAGTCGGCCCGGATGCTGCAGCAGGAAGTTTGGGGACAGGGCTTCGCTCCGCCGCTTTTCGACGGCGAGTTCACGCTGCGCGATCAACGCGTCATGGCGCAGAAGCACTCGCGCCTGATGCTCGACTGCGACGGGCAGCGGGTCGAGGCCGTGCTGTTCGGGCACGCCGAGCCCTTGCCCAAGCGCTTGCGCGCGATCTACCGTCTGGGAATCAACGAATACGGCGGCGCCCAGCGCCTGCAACTGACGATCGAGCACTGGGAGAGTGCCGCCTAGATTCCCGGTCGAGAGCCATCGACACTCACCCGCATTCCGCGTGATGGGGCGTTGGCATCATCGCAGTGCAGCGAACGGCGAGAGCCCTGCGTTATACTTGGCCACTTTTATCGGCCCCCATCATGGAACCCGAGCGCGTCAACGCCATCGCCTCCCGCCTGCAGGACCTCGCCCGCCGCAACACCGACCTCAGGAGGTATCTTTGACTTCGATACCAAGCGCAAACGCCTGGACGAAGTCAGCGCCCTGAGCGAGGATCCCTCGATCTGGCAGGATCAGCAGCGAGCCCAGGACTTGGGCAAGGAGCGCAAAAGTCTCGACGACACCGTCGGAACGCTCGAGCGCATCGGCTCGAGCCTGCGTGACGCCGAGGAGTTGTTCGAGCTTGCGCGTGGCGAAGAAGACGACGATACCCTGATCGCCGTCGAGTCGGACCTGGAAACGGTCAGCACGGCGGTCGAAGGTCTGGAGTTCCGGCGGATGTTCTCCCATCCGATGGACCCGAACAACTGCTTCCTCAACATCCAGTCGGGCAGCGGCGGCACCGAGGCGCAGGACTGGGCCCAGATCCTCGAGCGCATGTATCTGCGCTACTGCGAGCGCAAGGGATTCTCGGTCGAGATCCTCGAAGAATCGCCCGGCGAAGTCGCGGGCCTGAAGAGCGCTGCGCTGAAGATCTGCGGCGAATACGCCTACGGCACGCTGCGCACAGAGTCGGGCGTGCATCGGCTCGTGCGCAAGTCGCCCTTCGACGCCAATGCACGTCGACACACGTCGTTCGCGAGCGTAATGGCCTATCCGGAAGTCGACGACACGATCGAGGTCGACATCAATCCCGCCGATTTGAGAGTGGACACCTTCCGAGCCTCGGGAGCGGGCGGTCAGCATATCAACAAGACGGACTCTGCGATCCGGATCACCCACAACCCGACCGGCATCGTCGTCCAGTGCCAAAGCGACCGCTCCCAGCACCGCAACCGTGCCGAGGCGATGGCGATGTTGAAAGCACGCCTGTACGAACTCGAGTTGCGCAAGCGCACTGCGGAGCGCCAGGCGCTGGAAGACGCGAAGACCGATATCGCCTGGGGTCACCAGATCCGCTCCTATGTGCTCGACCAATCCCGGATCAAGGATTTGCGCACCAACGTCGAGGTAGGCAACACCCAGGCGGTGCTCGACGGCGATCTCGACAATTTCATCGAGGCGAGCCTCAAGCAAGGCGTTTAGGACGATCCGCGTCGAGTCCCAGGCGCGCGATCCACCATCGACTACCCGTATTGCATTCACCGCGAGAGCCACCATGCCGAATGAACAGCCCCCTCAGGACGAGAATCACGTCATCGCGGAACGACGCGCCAAGCTCAAGGCATTGCGCGCGGCCGGCAATGCCTATCCCAACGATTTCATGCGGATGGAACTCGCCGCCGACCTGAGCGAGAAGTACGACGGCCAGGATCGCGACTTCCTCGACATGAATCCGGTGCAAGTGCGCATCGCCGGACGGCTCATGCTGCGCCGGACGATGGGCAAGCTGAGCTTCGGCAATCTGCAGGACATGAGCGGCAACATCCAGATCTTCGTCGCCGACAATTTCCCCGGCAAGGAAGAGCACGAGTTCTTCCGCAAGCAGGTCGACATCGGCGACATCCTAGGCGTCGAAGGCGTGGTGATGAAAACGCAGAAGGGCGAGCTCACCGTACGCGTACGCAAGCTCTCCCTGCTCTCGAAATGCCTGCGCCCGCTGCCGGAAAAATGGCACGGCCTGGCCGACCAGGAATCGAAGTACCGTCAGCGCCACCTCGATCTGATCACCAACGACGACGCGCGCCTGCGCTTCGTGCAGCGCTCGCGCACCATCCAGGCGGTGCGCCAGTTCCTGCTCGATCGCCGCTACCTCGAAGTCGAAACCCCGATGATGCATCGCATCCCGGGCGGCGCGGCGGCCAGACCGTTCGTCACGCATCACAATGCGCTCGACATGGAGCTCTTCCTGCGGATCGCCCCCGAGCTCTATCTGAAGCGCCTGGTGGTCGGCGGCTACGAGAAGGTGTTCGAGATCAACCGCAACTTCCGCAACGAAGGCATCTCGACGCGTCACAATCCCGAGTTCACGATGCTGGAGTTCTACTGCGCCTACCGCGACTACCGCTATCTCATGGCGTTCACCGAACAGCTGTTCCAGTACGTGGCGAAGAGCGTACTGGGCACCACCAGCTTCATGTATCAGGGCCGGGAGATCGACTTCGCGAAGCCGTTCGAGCGCCTGACGGTCACCGACGCGATCCGCAAGTACCACCCTGAGTACACCGAGGCTCAACTCTCCGACCGCGCGTTTCTCGCCGCTGAACTCGATCGGCTCGGGGTCTCCTACCGGGCGCATGACGGCGTCGGCGGGCTGCAGCTCACGATGTTCGAAGCCAAAGCCGAAGAGTTCCTCTTCGACCCGACCTTCATCATCGATTACCCCGCCGAGGCCTCCCCGCTCGCGCGCCGCTCGGACAAGAACCCGCAGATCACCGAGCGCTTCGAGTTGTACATCGCCGGCCGCGAGATCGCCAACGGCTTCTCCGAGCTCAACGACCCCGAGGACCAGGCCGAGCGCTTCCAGGACCAGGTCAAGCAGAAAGCCGCCGGTGATCATGAGGCCATGCACTACGATGCCGACTACATCCGCGCGCTCGAGTACGGTCTGCCGCCCACCGCGGGCGAAGGGATCGGCATCGATCGGCTCGTGATGCTGCTCACCGACACACCCACCATTCGCGACGTCATACTGTTTCCCCTGCTGCGCCCGGAGGAGTGATGCATACCGACCGACCACTCTGGCAACCGACGCCCCACGATATCGAAAACGCGAATCTCACCCGGTTCATCAGCCTGGCAAAGGCGCGGCACGGGATCGATGCGGAAGATTATGAGGCGCTCTGGCGCTGGTCGGTCGAGCACCGCGAACAATTCTGGGATGTGGTGTGGTCATTCTGCGAAGTCGTCGGCGACAGGGGCGATGGGCCCGTGCTCGAACATGGCGACAGACTGCCAGGCGCACGCTGGTTTCCGCAGGCACGCCTGAACTTCGCCGAGAACCTGCTGCGTCGCCGTGACGACGGCATCGCGCTGATCTTCCGCGGCGAGGACAAAGCGGCCAGCCGCATGACCTTCGCCGAACTGCATTCCGAGGTATCCCGCCTGGCACAAGCGCTCCAGGCGGCCGGTGTGCAGCCAGGCGATCGTGTCGCAGCCTACATGCCCAACATCCCCGGCACTGTCATCGCCATGCTGGCCGCGACCAGCATCGGCGCGGTGTTCTCATCCTGTTCGCCGGACTTCGGCGTGCAAGGCGTTCTCGACCGCTTCGGCCAGATCGCGCCCAAAATCCTGTTCGCCGCCGATGGCTGCTACTACGGCGGCAAGACGATCGATGTCATGGACCGCGTTGCGCAGATCGCCGCGCGCTTGCCGAGCGTGGAGCGGGTCGTCGTCGTCCCGTATATCCGCGTGCAGCCCGATCTGTCGGCGCTCGAACGCGCCGTCGCATTGAGCGAATTCGTCGCTCCGTACTCGGCTGGCCCCATTGCGTTCCTGCGCCTGCCCTTCGATCATCCGCTCTACGTGCTTTACTCCTCCGGCACCACGGGCGCGCCCAAATGCATCGTTCATGGTGCTGGCGGCACGCTGCTCCAGCATCTGAAAGAGCACAGCCTGCACGTCGATCTGAAGCGCGACGATCGGTTCTTCTACTACACCACCTGCGGCTGGATGATGTGGAACTGGCTGGTCTCGGGCCTGGCCTCGGGCGCGACGTTGCTGCTCTACGACGGGTCACCCTTCCATCCGGGGCCTGAGGTGTTGTTCGACTACGCGCGCGACGAGCGGGCCACCGTGATGGGCGTATCGGCCAAGTATCTCGACGCGCTCGCCAAACAAGGGCTGGAGCCGGCGGCCACCCATGACTTGAGCGCCATGAAGGCGCTGCTCTCCACCGGCAGTCCGCTGGTGCCCGAGGGCTTCGACTACGTGTATCGCAAGGTCAAGGCCGACGTGCGGCTGTGTTCAATGTCGGGGGGCACCGACATCATCGCCTGCTTCGTGCTCGGAGCGCCTGTCCTCCCGGTGTGGCGTGGCGAGATACAGTGCCGCGGCCTCGGCATGGCCGTCACGGTCTTCGACGAGCAAGGTTGTCCGATGACCAGCGGCAAAGGCGAACTGGTCTGCACGAAAGCCTTCCCTTCCATGCCGATCGGGTTCTGGAACGATCCCGATGGCGCCAAGTATCGTAGCGCCTACTTCGAGAAATTTCCGAACGTCTGGTGCCACGGCGACTGGTCGGAACTCACCGAGCACGGCGGCATGGTCATTTACGGCCGCTCCGATGCAGTGCTCAATCCGGGCGGCGTGCGCATCGGTACGGCCGAAATCTATCGTCAGGTGGAGCAGCTCGACGAAGTGATCGAAAGTCTCGCCATCGGACAGCAGTGGGACAACGACGTGCGTGTCGTGCTGTTCGTCCGGCTCGCCGCCGGCGTGACGCTCGACGAAGTCTTGAGCGACAAGATCCGGCAGCAGATACGCCGCAACACGTCGCCGCGCCACGTGCCGGCGCGAATCGTCGCCGTCGCCGACATCCCCCGCACGAAGAGCGGCAAGATCGTGGAACTCGCGGTGAGGGACGTCGTGCACGGACATCCGGTAAAGAACATGGAAGCGCTTGCGAATCCCGAGGCGCTGGCCCTCTATCGCGATCTCGCCGAACTGAAGCGCTGAACGAGAGCGGCTGCCAGACTTGCCATATACCCCTATGGGGTATATGCTGCGAACCATGGACACCTCAGCCCCCTTGTCCGGCCTGGCTCATCGCCACCCCGAAGCTTCCGCAGTCGAACTCGCCATCTCCGGCATGACGTGCGCAGCCTGCGCGACCCGCATCGAAAAAGTCCTCAACCGCCTGCCCGAGGTCCGGGCCGTGGTCAACTTCGCGACTGAACGGGCAAGCATCGAGTACGCACCGGATGCCGTCGATCTCGACAAGCTGATCGAAACGGTGCGCAAAGCGGGCTACGAAGCGCACGAACCGCTGCAAAGCCAGAAGGAAGACGAACTGGCCGCAGCCTCGGCTCGCACGGACCTGCGCCATTTCATCATCGCCGCCGTGTTCACCGCTCCGCTGGTGGCGCAGATGCTGCCGATGGCGCTCGGCATGCACGACTGGATGCTGCCGAACTGGCTGCAGTTCGCGCTGGCCACCCCCGTCCAGTTCTGGATCGGCGCCCGCTTCTACGCCGGTTCCTGGCATGCGTTGCGCGGCGGAGCGGCCAATATGGATGTGCTGATCGCACTGGGCACCAGCGCTGCATGGGCCTACAGCACGGCAGTCACGCTGCAAGGCGGCGAGGGGCACGTCTACTTCGAGGCCTCCGCGGCCATCATCACCTTGGTGCTGATGGGCAAGCTGCTCGAGAACCGTGCGCGCCGCCGTGCATCGACCGCCATTCGTGAACTGATCAAGCTGCAGCCTTCGCTGGCACAGGTCGAGCGGGACGGAACCTTGGTGCAAGCGCCCGTCGCCAGCATACGCCGCGGCGAGATCTTCGTGATTCGCGCCGGTGACAGCGTTCCCGTGGATGGCGAAGTCGTCGAGGGCGAATCGAGTGTCGACGAGTCGATGCTCACCGGCGAGAGTCGCGCGGTGGAAAAGCAGCCGGGCGCGCGGGTATTCACGGGAACGATGAACGCCGACGGACGACTGCGCTGCCGGGCGACTTCGGTGGGCAGCCAAACGGCGCTGGCTGCGATCATCCGGCTCGTGGAGCAGGCGCAGGGATCCAAAGCGCCCATCCAGCGTCTGGCGGATCGAATTTCATCGATTTTCGTGCCAGTCGTGCTCGCCCTCGCACTGGCGACCTGGTTCGGCTGGATGTGGGCCGGGGCGCCGTTGGCCGATGCGCTGGTCAACGCGGTGGCCGTGCTCGTGATCGCCTGCCCCTGTGCACTCGGCCTGGCTACGCCGACCGCGATCATGGTCGGCACGGGACGCGGAGCACACGCGGGCGTGCTGGTAAGGAACGCTGCCGCACTGGAACTCGCCGGACGCATCGATTGGCTGGCAGTCGACAAGACCGGCACGCTTACCGAAGGCCGTCCCACGGTCACCGACATCCTGCCGGCCGAAGGCGGCACCGAAGCGGCGCTGCTGGGCATGGCCGCCGCACTGGAGCAAGGCTCATCGCATCCGATCGGCCTCGCCATTCGCAGTGCAGCTCAATCGCGGGCGTTCGCGCTGCCCACGATCGAAGGCTTTCGCTCCGACGCAGGTCGCGGCGTGCAAGCCATGATCGACTCGAAGCCGGCGTTGCTCGGTTCCGCGACGTATCTCTCCGAGCACGGCGTGACGGCGGACATGCACGTTGCGCAGACACTCGAGCAGAACGCGCGAACGGCGGTCGGGCTGGCGCATGGCGGCCGATTGATCGGCTGGATCGGCCTCTCCGACCAATTGCGCGCCAGCACCCCCGCGGCCATCGCACGCTTGCACGCCATGGGTATCGAAGTCGCCATGCTCACGGGCGATAGCGAACAGACGGCCCAGGAAGCCGCCCGCAAGGCGGGCATCAAGGTCATCCGGTCGCGGATGATGCCTGCCGACAAAGCGCGGGAAATCGAACGCCAGCGCGCCAACGGGCGCAAGGTGGGCATGGTAGGCGACGGCGTCAACGACGCCCCCGCGCTGGCCGTCGCGGATGTCAGCTTTGCGATCGGCGCAGGCACCGATGTCGCGATCCAGACGGCGGATGTCACCTTGATGCGCAGCGACCTCGTCGCGGTCGCCGATGCCATCGATTTGTCGCGAGCCACGCTGGCCAAGGTTCGGCAGAATCTCTTCTTCGCCTTCTTCTACAACGTACTCGGCATTCCATTGGCCGCACTCGGCATGCTCAACCCGGTGGTTGCGGGCGCGGCCATGGCGATGAGTTCGGTCTCTGTCGTCAGCAATTCGCTGCTGTTGCGTCGCTGGCGGCCCCAGCCGAGCCAGTCCAGTCCGCGAAGTTCTACTCACTGATCAAAGGAGTCAGCCATGGAGCAACTCACCCTGAAAGTCGGCGGCATGACATGCATGGGCTGCGTGAGCAGCGTGACTCGCGTGCTCAAAGCCGTCCCCGGTGTGAGCGAGGTGAGCGTCTCGCTCGAGCACGCGCAGGCCCGGGTCGACTACGACCCGGCGCTCACCAAGCGCGAAGACCTGTGCGCCGTCGTGGAAGAGGCAGGCTTCGATGCCAGCCTCTGAGGCAGCCGGCCATGTGCACAAGGTTGTCCGCAAGGACAAGGACGATTTGCTCAAGCGCCTGAACAGAATCGGCGGCCAGGTCGAGGGGATCTCCCGCATGGTCGCCGATGATCGCTACTGCGTGGACGTCCTGACGCAGATCGCCGCGGTGCGCTCGGCGCTCGATGCGCTGGGCCTCAAGCTGCTGCACGACCACGCGCACGGCTGCGTCCAGCAGGCGGTCAGATCGGGCGATGGCGATCACGCGATCGAGGAATTGATGAAGGTGATGCAGCGTTTCGCCCGCTGATCGGCCGCCGCCGAGCACACACTACCAGATGACCCACCACGGCTTGTTGTCCCGGCGCTTGCCGCTGAGATACTTGCTGTTCGGGAAATTCTTCAGCATGACGCGCTCGGCGTCATTGCGCAGGTCAGTAAGCCCCATCGCATCGTAGGCCTTGACCATGATGAGGAGCCCCTCCTCGTTCGCAGGTGCCTGCGGGTACGTCACGAGCGCCGTCTGGGCCCGATTCGCCGCAGCCACATAAGCGCCCCGCTGCAGGTAATAGCGTGCAACGTGAACTTCATGCGAGGCAAGCGCGTTCACCAGATAGGACATGCGCGCACGAGCGTCTTCGGAATACTTGCTGTCCGGAAAGCGCTGAACAAGTTCGCGGAACGCCTCGAAGGCATCCTTCGCCGCTTTCGGATCACGCTCGGTCAGATCCTGGCGACCGATCATGTGCAGCAGGCCCAAATTGTCGTTGAAGTTGGCCAATCCCCGCAGATAGTAGGCGTAGTCGACGTTGGGGTGGTTCGGGTGCAGCTTGATGAAGCGCTCGGCAGCTGCGATCGCCAGTGCAGGCTCGCCCTCCTTGAAATGGGCGTAGGCAACCTCGAGTTGCGCCTGCTGAGCGTACCGCCCGTAGGGGTAACGCGCTTCCAGGGTTTCGAACAGCTTGATCGCGGCGGTGTAGTTCCGCCCCATCAGCTCGGAGTGCGCCTCGGAGTACAGCCGCGAGACCGACCAGCCCTTGGTTTCGTCGATAGGCTCGCTGAAGGTGCCGCATCCGGCACTCAGAACTGCGGTCAGGAGGATTAAACTACGCCACCATCTGGAATCGCGCAAACGCATGCTTGCCCTCTGCGCCGGCGCTGGCCATGCCAGAGTGCGCCGTGCATACCGTTGAAAATGTCGACAGATTATAGCCCACGCCCCTGCGCTCACCTCGAGTTCACCGTTCCGCCGGAAATGGCAGGGCTGCGTCTGGACCAGGCCCTCGCCAAGCTCCTCCCCGAGCACTCCCGCAGCCGCATCGCCGCCTGGATGCGAGCCGAGCGGGTGCATGTGGCCGGCACGGCGGCGAAACCCAAGCAGAAGGTCTGGGGCGGCGAACGCATCGAACTCGACACCGAGCCGCTGCCCGAGACGCTCGCCTTTGCGCCCGAAGCGCTCGCACTGCCCATCGTGTTCGAAGACGAGTCGCTGCTGGTTATCGACAAGCCCGCCGGCCTGGTAGTTCACCCCGGAAGCGGCAACTGGCAAGGCACGATGCTCAACGCACTGCTGCATCACGAGCCTGGCCTCGCGGAGATCCCGCGTGCAGGGATCGTGCACCGGCTGGACAAAGACACGAGCGGGCTGCTCGCAGTCGCCAAGACCCTCACGGCCCAGACCAGCCTGGTTCGTCAGCTCCAGCAGCGTTCCGTGACGCGAATCTACTGCGCGCTGGTGCTCGGCGACATTGCCCAAGCGGGCGAAGTCGATGCTCCGATCGGCCGCCACCCGACCCAGCGCACGCGCATGGCGGTGGTGCCCGGCGGGCGCAGCGCACGCACCCGCTATCGCCCGGTCGAACGCTTCGGCTGGGCCACCCGGATCGAGTGTCAACTCGATACCGGGCGAACGCATCAGATACGCGTGCATCTCACCTCGATCGGGCACCCGCTTCTGGGCGACCCCGTCTACCTCGGCCGCTCGAATGCCTCGACGCGGCGCACTGCCGGTCTGACCCGGCAAGCCCTGCACGCCATGCGTCTCGAACTGGACCATCCTGCCACGAACGAACGCATGGCTTGGCATTCGAGCCTGCCGGCCGATCTGCGGGCCGCCCTCGACGAACTGAAACGGACCAGCACGCATGCGCTTGCCTGAAGACTGGGTCGCTCCCGACTGGCCCGCGCACCCGCGCGTGCGCGGCTTCATCACGGCCCGCGCGGGCGGGGCGAGCGCAGGTCCTTATGCGACCTTCAATCTAGGCGAGCTGACCGCCGACGATCCGGCCGCCGTGCGGGAGAACAAGGCTCGCCTCTCTCGGCTGCTGCCTGCCCCCCCGCGATGGCTCAAGCAGGTTCACGGGCCCCTCGTGGTTCGTGCCGATCAGGTCGACAGTCCGGTGGCTGCCGATGGCTCATTCACCCGCACCCCTCGCGTGGTGTGCGCAGTCAAGGCCGCTGATTGCATGCCGGTGTTGCTCAGCGACGATGCAGGCACCTGCGTGGGCATCGCGCATGCAGGCTGGCGTGGACTGGCCAGCGGCGTGATCGAAAACACGGTGGCATCCCTGGGGGCAGCGCCGCAATCGGTGATGGCATTTCTCGGCCCGGCCATCGGCCCGGACGCCTTCGAAGTCGGCGACGAGGTACGCGCCGCATTCTGCGAGGTCGATCCCAACGCCGCCGCGGCATTCAGATCGGTCCGCGCAGGCAAATGGCTGGCCGATTTGTTCATGCTCGGTCGGCAGCGACTCGCCCGCTGCGGTGTCAGCCGCATCTACGGAGGCGGGCTGTGCACCTATTCGAATCCCGACCGCTTCTACAGCCACCGCCGCAACCCGGTCACGGGACGCATGGCCGCCGTCATCTGGCTGGATGTCTGACGAGCCCTCTTGACAGACTCCGTATAATTTTCGCATCCCAACGATTCAAGCGACTGGAATTCTCTTGCCCACTCTAGGTTGGATCCTGCTGGCGTGCATCGCCGGTGGCGTCTTGTCCGTCCTCGCCGCAGCCGCGTTCGCCTTGCGGCTGAAGCCCGCCAAGGTTCCCATGCTCATCAGCTTCGCCGTGGGCGCGCTGCTGGGTGCCGTCTTCCTCGAAATCCTGCCGCACGCCTTCACGGAAGCCGACAGCATCTACGACATGGCCTTCACGATACTCGTTGGCATACTGCTTTTCTTCGTCCTGGAAAAACTGGTCCTCTGGCGCCATTGCCACGAGGAACAGTGCGAGGCGCACGACCCGCACGAAGGTGGTCACGACCACGGCCGCAGCGGCACCATGATCATGATCGGCGATACCGTCCACAACTTCGTCGACGGTATTCTGATTGCAGCCGCCTTCCTCGCCGACACTCAGGTCGGCATCGTCACGGCTCTGGCCATCATCGCCCACGAAGTGCCGCAAGAGGTGGGCGATTTCCTCATCCTGCTGCACTCCGGATACAGCAAACGCATGGCCTTCGCCGTGAATCTGCTGTCCAGCTTGGCAATGGTGGCCGGCGGCGTGCTCGGCTACGCGGCCTTGTCCGAACTGCAGCAATGGATACCGACGCTGCTCGGACTCGCAGCCGCCAGCATGCTCTATGTTTCAGTCGCGGACCTCATCCCAGGACTGCACAAGCGTCCGGAACCTCAGCATTCGGCTGCTCAGATCCTTCTGATCGGCATCGGCATCGGGACGATCTGGCTCACCCACTTCGTCTTCGAGTTCGTCCACTGAGTCGGCGCGAGCGCGGGCCAGCGCCAAAATGACTTCGCCCCAGAGGGATCTCGACGAACTGTTGCGGCGCCTCTGTGCGGCACAGGCGGATTGGCAAGCCCAGTGTTTCCGATCGCCCGCCGCCCAACCACCGGACTTTCAGGAGATGTTGCGCGCACTGACATGCGTCCTGAACGACGATCCCGAGCGCCTACGGGCAGCGCTGGCGCGCTACTACCGCGAGCAACGCGATCTTTGGCTGAGCGCCATCGGCCAAGCGCCGGCGCCGGGCGCCTGCCCGTTGGACCACGATGCGCGGTTCAGCGCGGCGGAATGGCGGGAGATCCCCTGGTTCGATTACCTGCGTCGCAGCTATGCATCGACGGCCCGCTGGATACGCGACATGCTCGAGAGCATTCCAACCGACGAGCCGACGCGCCGGAAGCTGATGTTCTACGCCCGCCAGTACATCGACGCGATCTCGCCTTCGAATTTCGCGTTCACCAACCCGGAGGTCATCAAACTCGCCCATGCCACACAAGGCGAGAGCTTGCGCAAGGGCCTGGAGAACCTGAGCGCCGACACCGGGAAGGGTCGCGTGTCGATGACGGATGAATCGGCATTCGCGCCGGGGCGAAATCTCGCGCTCACGCCCGGCGACGTGATCTACCAGAACGATTTGATCCAGTTGCTGCAATACCACCCGAGCACTCCGACGGTCCACCAGCGTCCGCTGTTGATCGTGCCGCCGTTCATCAACAAGTACTACATCCTCGACCTGCAGCCGACCAACTCGTTCGTGCGCCATGCGGTCGCCCGAGGGCTCACCGTGTTCATGGTCTCGTGGCGCAACGTGAACGACGCCATGGGGCATTTGACATGGGACGACTACATCACGCAGGGCGTCGTTGCGGCCATCGATGTCGTGCGGCGAATTCAACCGCGCCGAAAGATCAACGCTCTCGGCTTCTGCGTCGGGGGTACCCTGCTTGCGAGCGCGCTCGCGGTGCTGGCGCGGCGGGCGCAGCACCCCGTGCATGCGCTGACCTTATTGGCGTCGATGCTCGACTTCGGCGACCCCGGCGATATCCGCGCCTACGTCGACGAGGCTTATGTGCGCCACTGTGAAGAGACCCTCGGCCAGGGCGGCATCGTTCCCGGAAGCCGACTCGCGCATGCATTCGCCAGCTTGCGTGCCAACGATCTCGTCTGGCGCTACGTCGTCAACAATTACCTCAAAGGCCAGGCACCACCTGCCTTCGATCTGCTCTATTGGAACAGCGACAGCGCCAACCTGCCGGGGCCGCTCTACGCGTATTACCTGCGCAACATGTATCTCGACAATGCGTTGCGCGACCCGGACCGATTGACCATGTGCGGCGTCCCGGTGGATCTGCGCCGCATCGGTTTGCCAACCTATGCGATGGCTGCCGCGCACGACCACATCGTGCCCTGGCACACGGCGTATGCGAGCGCGCTCTTGCTGGGCGAACGTTCGACTTTCGTGCTGGCGGCAAGCGGCCATATCGCGGGGGTCATCAGCCCGCCCGCACCGCGCCGCCGCAGCTACCGGACCGGGCCTATGCAGGCCGAGCCGCAGACATGGATGTCGACATCGACCGAACACCCTGGCAGTTGGTGGGAGCACTGGGCGGGATGGATCCTCGCCCATTCGGGCAAGCAAGTTCGCGCGCCGACAAGAACCGGAGGCGCGGTATTCGACCCCGTCGAACCGGCACCGGGCAGCTACGTAACCGCCCAGGCGTAGCATTACGGGCCGCGGCTGCAAGCGTTTGAGGGGCACAGCCATTTCACGTCTTGAGTTCGTCTTTACTCAGGTGGTAAAGTGTGCACGCGCAGCATTGGGCGCCGTATCACCCAAGGTTCGGGCGTGTCGACGCCCCGACAGGGCACACCAAATACGTACATTGCGCACATCCGCACCGCGGGCGTCCGCCGGAGGACATCGAGCATGAGCGACACTCGCGTCATCAAGAAGTACCCGAATCGCAGGCTGTACGACACCGCGACGAGCAGCTACATCACCCTCGCGGATGTGAAAAAACTCGTACTCGACAGCACGGAGTTCAAGGTGGTGGACGCGAAGTCGGGCGAAGACCTCACGCGCTCGATCCTGCTGCAGATCATCCTCGACGAAGAAGCCGCCGGCGCCCCGATGTTCTCCTCCGACATGCTCTCCAATATCATCCGTTTCTACGGCAATGCGATGCAGGGCATGATGAAGACATTCCTCGAGAAGAACATTCAGACCTTCATGCAAATGCAGCAGCGCTTGCAGGAGCAGTCACGCGGCGCGTACAACACCAACGCGATGCTCACCCCGGATGCATGGGCCGAGTTCGTGAAGATGCAGGGCCCCGCCATGCAGGGCCTGATGACCAACTATCTGGAGCAGAGCGCGAGCGCCTTCCTGCAGATGCAGAATCAATTGCAGCAGCAGACGCGTGATCTCTTCACCCGCATGCCCTTCGGCGGCGCCCCGTTCACCGGCGCGGCGGGAACTGAAAAAACGCCCGACAACGACGAGACCAAAAAGAGCTGATCCGCCGGCGCGCCTCGGGGCACCCTGCCCCGGGCAGCGAAGCGCCTCGCCTATCCTACCCAACTCCTGCCCGAGCGCTTTTCGGCCATCCCTTTCTGCAAGCAGCAAAGCATGAATTCCTCTGTCCCACGCGTGGGCTTCGTTTCGCTCGGCTGCCCCAAGGCCACGTCCGATTCCGAGCGCATCCTCACCCAACTGCGTGCGGAAGGCTATGCGATCTCGCCCAGCTACCAGCAGGCCGATCTCGTCATCGTCAACACCTGCGGCTTCATCGATGCGGCCGTCGAGGAATCGCTCGATGCCATCGGCGAAGCCTTGAGCGAAAACGGGCGGGTGATCGTGACCGGCTGTCTCGGTGCCAAGGGCGATGTCGTGCGCAAGGCGCATCCGAGCGTCCTGGCCGTCACCGGCCCGCATGCGCTCGACGAAGTCATGGGTGCCGTGCACGATCACCTGCCCCAGCCGCACGATCCGTTCACCGACCTGGTGCCGCCGCAGGGCATACGCCTGACCCCGCGACACTACGCGTATCTGAAGATTGCCGAGGGCTGCAATCACAAGTGCACGTTCTGCATCATTCCGTCCATGCGAGGCAAGCTGGTCAGCAGGCCGATCGGCGAGGTGATGAACGAAGCCGAGCATCTGGTTCGCGCAGGCGTGAAGGAACTCCTGGTCATTTCACAGGACACGAGCGCCTATGGCGTCGACGTCCGGTACCGCACGGGCTTCTGGAACGGCCGCCCCGTCAAGACGCGGATGACCGAACTGGCCGCGGCACTGGGCTCGCTCGGCGTCTGGGTGCGGCTGCACTACGTCTACCCGTATCCGCATGTCGACGAAGTCCTGCCGCTGATGGCGGAAGGCAAGATCTTGCCCTACCTCGATGTGCCTTTTCAGCATGCGAGCCCGCGCATCCTCAAACTGATGAAGCGGCCCGCCGATGCCGAGAACACTCTCGAGCGGATACGCCGCTGGCGCGACATCTGTCCGGACATCGTGTTGCGCAGCACCTTCATCGTCGGCTTCCCGGGCGAGACAGCCTCGGAATTCGAGCAGTTGCTCGATTTCCTGCGCGAGGCGCAACTGGACCGCGTCGGATGCTTCGCGTATTCAGACGTCGAAGGCGCGACGGCCAATGCCCTGCCTGATCCTCTCCCCGAATCCCTCAAGCAGGAGCGGCGCGAACGCTTCATGCAGGTGCAGTCCGAGATCAGCGCCGCGCGGCTGCGCGCCAAGCTCGGCCGGACCATGACGGTTCTGGTGGATGAAGTCGACGGTCGACGTGTGCGGGCCCGCAGCCCCGGGGACGCTCCCGAGATCGACGGCACAGTGATCGTGAACGGAGCGCGTAAACCCGCGGTCGGCGATCTGATCGACGTCAAGATCACGCGCGCAAGCGAACACGACCTTTGGGGCCGTGCATTGTAGAAGGGAGACGAGAAGATTGGTTCGGCAGGATTCCACGAAATGCGCATGAGCAAGCAACTCGGGGCAGTCGCAGCGCTGCTCGTACTGACCGCGTACCTGGGCCATGCTCATGCCCAGGAACGCTTTTCCCTGTTCGTGGGCAGCGACCCGAAAACGGTCGAGCGCATGGTGAAGCTCGCCGGATTGCGTGATCACGAAACGGCAATCGACCTCGGTTCGGGAGACGGCCGCATCGTGCTTGCAGCGGCGCAGTCCAATCCCACGGTCCGCGGGATCGGAGTCGATATCGATGCCAAGCTCGTCAAGCAGTCTGCGGCAAAGGCCGAAGAACTCGGTCTCGCCGACCGCGTGCGTTTCGAGCACCGCAACGCCTTCGACGCGGATCTGGGCAAGGTCGATGTCATCTTCATGTGGTTCTTCCCCGAGTTGATGCGACTGGTACGCGTCAAGATTCTCGAGCAGGCGCGTCCCGGTACGCGGGTGGTTGCCGCCCTTTGGGGGATGGGCAGTTGGACACCCGATGCCGTCGACAAAGAGCCGACCGAAGTGAGCATGTGGATCGTCCCCGCGCGCGTGGAAGGCTCCTGGGACTGGCAGCTCGATGTGGGCGGCGTGCAGCGGACCTACTCCGCAATTTTCGAGCAGCAATTTCAGACGTTGGAAGGCGTGGTGCGAACCGGCAACCGGCATGGCATCTTCCACGACCTCAAGCTTAGCGGCGAGCAAGTGTCGTTCGTGCTGATGATGACCTTGCCCAACATCGGCTTCACCCGGCACGAGTTCACTGGGCGCGTGACCGGAAACACGATGCAGGGTGCTGTGAAGATCACCCTGCCCCCGAAAACCAACGAAGAGGACGAGGAACTGCAGAGTCTCGTACTGCCATGGCAGGCGAGACGAACCGTCACCTCGGCCTTCTTTGCTCCCACCGGTGTCGACATTCGCTGATTTCCATCATGAACCCGACAAAAAAAATGGCTCAATTCCTGCTTTTGCTTGCATTCTTCTTCGGCCACTCCGCCCTCGCGCAGGAGCGTTTCTCCATCTTCGTCGGCAGCGATCCGGCCAACGTCGAACGCATGCTGAAGCTTGCAGGCCTGCGCGACGATGACATCGCCATCGACTTGGGCTCGGGGGACGGGCGCATCGTCATCGGCGCCGCGCTGGCGAATCCGAAGCTGCGTGGAATAGGCGTGGATATCGACGCCAAGCTGGTCAAGGAGGCGACAGCTGCGGCAGACAAGCAGGGCGTCGGCGATCGTGTTCGTTTCATCCACCAGAACGCCTTCGACGCCGATCTATCCAAGGCATCGGTGATCTTCATGTGGCTGTGGCCCGAATTGCAGACCATGCTGCGCCCCAAGATTCTCGCAGAGGCCCGGCCCGGCACCCGCGTGGTGACCAACGTCTGGGACTTAGGCAGTTGGCAGCCCGATCGCGTCGACACGGACGGGCCCCAGATCAGCATGTGGGTCGTTCCGGCTCGCATCGAGGGCAACTGGCGCTGGGAATTGCCGATACGCGGCGCCAGCCGAACCTACTCGGCGCTGCTCGAGCAACGCTTTCAGCGCGCCGAGGGCTTTGCACGGGTGGGCAATCGGCGGTCGGTGCTGCGAGAAGTCCAGTTGCGCGGGGACGAGGTCAAGGTGCTGCTCGACATGACCGTCGACGGTGCGGGTTTCGCCCGCCACGAATTCACCGGCAAGGTTAACGGCAGCACGATCGAAGGCAGCGTTCGCATCAGGCTGAGCAGCGCCAATGAACGCGGCCCCGAGGAGACGATCGTCCTGCCGTGGCGTGCTCAGCGGGTGGCCGATGCAGACTATCTCGCCCCGACGGGCCTGGACAAGCTTTAGCCGGCAAGGCACGAGCCGCTCCGAGAGCGTTACTGAATCGGCTTGCGCTTCGAACCGGTCGACGTCCCTCCACAGGCCGAAAGGAGGGCGACACGGGATTTGGAGCGCCCCTCCCGGAAGGTCGCCAAGCCAATGAACCTCGCCGCGGGCTCGGCGTGCCGCTTCCGGGCGGCAACGCCAATCGTTCGACGCGAGCGTCTCGAGCCAGACATTCGCTGAACAAAAGCGCCTGGCGTCGACGCCATACTTCGTCGGAAATCCTCGCCGGGTGCCCAACCTGGCTACGGGTTCCTTCGCGCCCGACGCCGATTTCGATCCTTTAGTCCCCGCTGCATCATTGGTACCGTTCGGCCGTACGTCAACGAATCTCCGGCTCAGGACGCTAGTCGCGCTTTACCAGCGTCTGAACGCGCCAGTTGAGGGTGTCGGCGATATACAAGGTGCGCTCGTCGTTGGAGATCGCGATGTAATGGGCCTCGCCGTACTGGTTGGGTCCTTTGCCCTGGCTGCCCGTGATGCCGAGCACCTTGCCCAGCAGGTCGAGCTTCATGATCTTGCCGGCATGGCCGTGCGCCATGAACATGTGCTGCTGATCGCGACACATGCAGAGCCCGCACGGCGTGCCCGGATGACTGGATTCGCGCAGGTAATTGCCTTCCCGATCGAACACCTGGATGCGCTGGTTGGACCGATCCGCGACGAACAGCGTGCCGTCCGCGGTCGTCACGACCGAATGCGGTTGCTTGAATTGCCCCGCTTGCGCCCCCTCGCCGCCCCACGATTTGATGAACTCGCCATTGGCGTTGAACATGAGAATGCGCGACTCGCCCTTCCCATGGCCTTGACAGACGTAGATTTCACCGTCGGGACCGAACGCAAGATCGTTCGGTTCGTCGAAGCCGCGCAGATGCCCGGCCGGATGCCATTCCGCGTTGGCGTCCTTCATGCCCAACACCATTTGTATGCGGCCACGAGGGTTCATCTTGACCACGATATGCGAACCGATATCGGTTGCCCAAAGGTTGTCCTCGCTGTCGACGCGCAATCCGTGCGCTCGAGTGAAGATGCCTTCGGCCAGGCAGCCCAGGTAAGCGCCGGTCGGATCGAACTCCATGAGGGCTTGCTGACTGCGGTGAAAGACGAAGATGTGCCCGCGAGAGTTCACCGCAATGCCGGAGCACGGACCGAAGTTCACCCCGGGCGGCAGTTCGAAGATGTCAGGCACCGGCTCGTATCCAAGCGCGGGAATACCGTGCTTCGCGCTTGTCTCGACGCTCGAATCAGCTTTCACCATCTCGTTCCTCCAATCGATGCTCGTTCTGCGGAAAGCTTACGCCGGCGCCTCGGTCAACGTCCAGCGCGGCATCGGCGTTCCGGCCCAGTCGCCCGGCTTGCCTCGCGCCCCATCGCGCTTGCCGCCGCGCGTGGCTTATCATGCCCGCATCCCGTTCGCAAAACCTGCCGCCGAACAGCGCGAGACGACCGCACGTGAACTCGACACCCGACTCCAACCCGCAAGGCCGCCGCCGGCTTCGCAGGTTTCTTCATCGGCGCGACGATCCATCCCGATTCGGCTTCTCCGTCGACTGGGCAGCACTCAAGGACACCGCGGCGGTCGTGCTTCCCCTGCTGCTCGTCGTCTTGGTCGCGTTCTGGATTGCCTCGCGCTACATCCGCCCCGCACCGCCCGACACCTTCGTGCTGTCGACTGGCGCGCCGGGCGGCGCCTATCACCTCTTCGCCGAGCGGTACCGTGACATTCTCGCCCGCGACGGGATCACCGTCGAGTTGCGTCCGTCGGCGGGCTCGCTCGAAAACCTCGAGCGTCTGCGCGATTCCTCATCCGGGGTGGACGCGGCCCTGGTGCAAGGCGGCGTTTCGGAGCCTCAGAAAGACCTCGGCCTGCTCTCTTTGGGCAGCATCTACTATGAACCGCTGTGGATTTTCTATCGCGCACCCGCCGAAATTTCCTTGCTCAACGCGTTCAAGGGCAAGCGGCTCGCCATCGGCGCCGAAGGCAGCGGCACGCGTGCGCTGGCGCTCCAACTGCTGCACGCCGTGGGAGTGAAGGATCCCTCAGCCTTGCAGCCTCTGGGCGGCAACGCGGCGGCCGACGCATTGATCGCGGGCAAGGTCGACGCGGTGTTCATCGTGGGCTCACCCGATGCGCCCGTCGTGCAGCGGTTGGTGAAGAGCGAAGGCGTGCGCCTGTTGAACCTCGAGAACGCGCAGGCATTCAGCCGACGGTTTCCCTTCCTCACCGCACTGACGCTGCCACGCGGGGTCATCGACCTGGCGGAACAATTGCCAGCGCGCGACGTGACCCTGCTCGCAGCAACGGCGAACATCGTCGTGAAAGAAGACTTTCATCCCGCCCTCGCCTTTCTTCTGCTGCATGCCGCCACCGAGATCCACGCCGGCTCGGGCCTGCTGCAACGGCACAAGGAGTTCCCCTCGGCACGGGAAACGGAGTTTCGATTGAGCGATCAGGCCGAGCGCTACTTCAACAGCGGTCCGCCGCTGCTGCGCCGCTATCTGCCCTTTTGGCTCGCAAACCTGATCGAACGCATGGTCGTCCTCCTCGTGCCTTTGTTCGCGGTGCTCGTACCCGCGTTCAAGATCCTGCCGGCTTTGCTCGAGTGGCGGGTCAAGTCCCGGGTTTTCCGCTGGTATGGCGAGATCAAGTTTCTCGAAGAAGAACTGGCGCGGGGCTCGCATCCGGACCAGGCCGAGATCATGCTGCAGCGACTCGACGAAATCGAACGTGGCGTCACCAACACCTCGGTGCCTACCTCGTATGCCGACTACGCTTACAACCTGCGTACGCACGTTGACGTGGTGCGCAATCGGATCCTGCGCATGGCGCGCGCCCTGCCCGCCGATTCCGATCCGCCGACTGCGGCGACGGAAGACACCCTCAAACCGGCGCCTTGAAGAAAGCTTCCGCTTCGGCCCGCTCGCGGGTCTTGCGCATCGCAGGCAGACTCGCAAGGATGCGGCGCCCGTAGCCGCGGCTCACCAAGCGAGGGTCGCACAACACCATGACACCGCGATCGGTTTCGTCGCGGATCAAGCGGCCCACGCCTTGTTTGAGCGTGATGGCCGCTTCGGGCAACTGATAGTCCAGGAAGCCGCTGCCCCCACCGCGCTCCAACGCCTCGATGCGCGCCGCCAGCACGGGATCATCCGGTGGAGAGAACGGAATGCGATCGATCACCACCAGCGACAACGCATCGCCGCGCACGTCCACGCCTTCCCAGAAGGAATGGCTTCCCACCAACACGGCATTGCCCAGGCTGCGAAAACGCTCGAGCAGTTCGCTGCGCGAGCCTTGGCCTTGCGCGAGCAGCGGAAAATTCAGGCCCTGCGCTGCAAAGGCCTCTTCCAGCAGACGATGAGCCTCGCGCATCGCGCGCAGCGAAGTGAACAGGCAGAAGGTGCGCCCGCCCGCAGCACGGATCAGGGGCAGCGCGGTGCTCACGACGGCAGGTGTGTAGCCGGGCGTATTCGGATCGGGCATGTCACGCGGCAGATAGAGCAGCGCCTGGCGCTCGAAGTCGAACGGGCTCTGCCAGCGAGCGGTCGCTGCATCCTCCAACCCCATGCGGCTGCAGAAGTGGGAGAAATCGTTGCCCACCGAGAGCGTGGCCGAGGTGAAGATCCACGCGCGCTGACCGGCATCGAGCTGCTTGCGGAAGATAGACGCCACCGACAAAGGGGTCGAGTTCAAGGCCGCCGACTGACTGAAGACTTCGACCCAGCGCACGCGGTCCTTCTCGTCGCCGTCGCGCCAACGCTGCAGCCTCTCGGCCAGCGCGTACGCCCGCTCGCGACAGTTGTCGAGGTCCGCATGACGCTCCGCTTGCATGTGCAGGCGCTCGATCAGGACACCGATCGCCTTACCCACCCCATCGACTGCTTGCATGAACGCGGCATTCGAAGCCATGGCCTTGACGGGAACGCGTCCGGGGGAGTCGCCGCACTCCATGCGCAGATCTCGCGCGGCCTTCTCGAGCGCCTGTGCGGCCTCGGGCAAAGGTGCGAAGTCGCGCGCATACGCGATGCTGGCCACGCGGCTGTCGCGCGCCAGCTCGATCAATTGCGCGGTCGATACGCTCTCGCCGAAGAACAGGCTGGCCGTCTCAGGCAGCTGATGCGCCTCGTCCAGAATGACGGCATTGCTCGCCGGCAGCAGCTCGCCCGCCCCCTCGTCGCGCAGAACCACGTCGGCGAAGAAAAGGTGATGATTGACCACCACGACATCGGCCTCCATGGCGCGCCTGCGCGCTTCCATGACGAAGCAATCCTTGTAGCGCGGGCAATCGGAGCCCAGGCAGTTCTCTCGCGTGGAGGTCACCTGCCCCCAGATCGAGGCGTCCTCGGGCACTTCATCGAGTTCGCTCTTGTCGCCGGTGCGGGTGCGCAACGCGAACGCCGCGATCGCATGCAACTGCCTTGCTCCGTCACGCGTGGTGAACCGCCCTTCGGTGCGCGTTCGGTCCAGATGATAGTGGCAAACGTAGTTGGCCCGCCCCTTGAGCAAGGCAACGCTCACAGGAACGCCGAGCGCCGAACGCACGGTGGGGATGTCGCGATCGAACAGCTGATCCTGCAGCGTCTTGGTGCCGGTCGAGACGATGACCTTCGCGCCCGACATCAGCGCCGGCACGAGGTAAGCGAAGGTCTTGCCGGTACCCGTGCCGGCTTCGGCAACGAGCAAGCCATAGGTGCGCATGGCCTCGTCCACCGCCTTCGCCATGGCCACCTGCCCGTCGCGGGGCCGATAACTGTCGATGGCTTGCGCTAGCGGCCCTTCGCAGGAGAATGCGTGTTCGATAGGATCGGTCATCGTCTGGAGTTTACCGCGTACGATCTATTGCAACGCTGGCCGGTTGTGATACACCTTCCGGCCTAGTGACGTACGACTCGACTCGTTGGAACATTGCCCCCCATGAACTCCCCCATACCCGTCTCGATCCGACGTCGCCGCCTGCTCGCAGCCGCCTGGTCGCTCGCCACAGCGGCTATCTTCGCTCCGCCTGCAGCAAGAGGGACGCTCGCACGCCCGTTTTCGAGCTATCCCTTCACCTTGGGCGTCGCCTCGGGATGTCCCCGGCCCGACGGGGTGGTGCTGTGGACTCGCCTGGCTCCGGCGCCGCTGCACGCCGGCGGTATGGCCCCGACCGATGTCCGCGTCCGCTGGGAGATCGCTCACGACGAAGGCTTTCGTCGAATCGCGCGGCGCGGCGAAGCACGGGCCGAAAGCGAGTTCGGTCATAGCGTTCACGTCGAGCTGCGCGGCCTGGAGCCCGATCGCACCTACTGGTACCGCTTCATGGCGGCAGATGCGGTCAGTGCCACTGGCCGCACGCGCACGGCACCTGCCCTCGATGCTCGCATCGAGCGTCTCAGGTTCGCCTACGCCTCGTGCCAACAGTACGAGCAAGGCCACTACGGCGCCTACCGCCACATGGCTGCCGAGGATGTCGATCTCGTGGTGTTCCTCGGCGACTACATCTATGAATCCAGCTGGGGCCGCAACCATGTGCGTAAGCACTCCGGGCCTGAACCTACCACACTGATCGGGTACCGTAATCGGCATGCGCAATACAAGACGGATGCCGATCTGCAGCGCATGCACGCGCTGGTGCCTTGGCTCTTCACCTGGGACGATCACGAGGTCGCAAACGACTACGCAGATCGGCAAGGCCAGTACCTGGAACCGGATTTCGTCGAACGTCGGGCAGCTGCCTATCGCGCCTACTACGAGCATATGCCGCTGGAGCGCGCCATGCTTCCACGCGGGCCGGACATGCGCATCTACGAGCGTTTCACGTTCGGACGCCTGGCCCAGTTTCACGTACTCGACGACCGCCAGTATCGCCATGTGCAAGTCTGCCCGTCGCCGAACCGCGGCGGCGGCTCGAACGTGGTCGAAGACGCGCTCTGCCCGGAGCGGCTCGATCCAGGCAGGTCCATCCTGGGTTTCGAGCAGGAGAAGTGGCTGCATGCCGAACTCGACCGCTCCCAGGCTCGCTGGAACATCCTCGCGCAGCAAAGTCTCATGGCGCAGCTCGACAGAGCGCCCGGCCCCAAGGTTACGCACTGGACCGATTCCTGGGACGGCTATCCTCAGGCGCGCAAGCGACTGCTCGATTACATCGGCCAGCGCAAGCCGTCGAATCCGCTCGTCATCGGAGGCGACGTGCATAGCCACTGGGTCTGCGACCTGAAGGAAGATTTCAACCGTCCCGAGTCGGCCACGGTGGCGACCGAATTCTGCGGCACATCGATCACTTCGCAGTCATGGCCTCAGGCCCGCAGCCTGGCTCTGCTGCCCGACAATCCCCATGTCAAGTTCACCAGCACCGAGCGGCGCGGTTACGTGCTGATGGAACTGTCCGCCGACGCATGCAAGGTCGCGCTGCGAGGGATCGACGACGAGAAGCAACGTGACACGGGCATCGTCACGCAAGCACGCTTCATCGTGGAGAACGGCCGCCCAGGCGCTCAGGCCGTTTGATCCGGGCCGATCGCTCTATTTGGCAAACGCAGCATCGACCGCCTGGCCGAGTTTGTCTGCGAGTTCGTCCAACTGGGCCTCGGTGACGATGTACGGCGGCGCGATAAGCACATGGTCGCCATGAACGCCGTCGACTGTCCCGCCCATGGGGTAACACATCAATCCGACCTTCAGTGCTTCGGACTTCACTCGCGCATTGACCTTCATCTCGGGCGCAAACGTCTGCTTGGTCGCGCGGTCGGCGACGAATTCGACCCCCCAGAAGAAACCGCGGCCGCGGATATCGCCCACGTTGGGATGGTCGCCCAGTCGCTGCCGCAAACGCGCCTCGAGCCCGACGCCCAAGGCATGCACGCGCTGCACGAGTCCGCGCTCGACGAACGCCTTTTGCACCGCCAGGGCTGCGGCACACGCTACCGCGTGCCCGATGTAGGTATGACCGTGTTGAAAGAAGCCCGAACCCGATTGCACGGCATCGTGTATGCGGCCTTGTACAAGAGTGGCGCCGATCGGCTGGTAGCCCGCGCCCAAGCCCTTGGCGATGCATACCATGTCGGGCACGATGCCTTCTTGCTCACATGCATAGAGCGATCCGGTGCGCCCCATCCCGCACATCACTTCGTCGAGAATGAGCAGGATGCCGTGGCGATCGCACACCTCGCGCACCAGCCGGAAATAATCCGGAACCGCGGGCACGGCGCCGAGCGTCGCTCCCACGACAGTCTCGGCGACGAACGCAATGACCTTCTCCGGCCCGAGCCGCTGGATCTCGTTTTCGAGTTCCTGCACCAGCCGCCGACCGTACCCTTCGAGCGTCTCTGCGGGTTGGCGCTCCCGATACTCGTAGCATGCAGCGACATGATGGACACCCACGAGCAGAGGCTTGAACTGCTCCCGTCGCCACATGTTGCCCCCGACGGCGAGCGCGCCCAGCGTATTGCCATGGTAGCTCTGGCGCCGCCCGATGACGTACTGGCGTTCGGTCTGACCCAACTCGACGAAATACTGCCGTGCGAGCTTGAGCGCAGCCTCGACGGCCTCCGAACCGCCGGAGACGAAATAGACTCGGTCCATGCCCGTCGGCGCGCGCGAGATGAGTTCATCGGCCAGCGCTTCCATCGGCTCGGTGGAGAAGAACGACGTGTGGGCGTAGGGCAAGGTGTCGAGCTGACGCTTGATGGCCTCGATGACGCCCTGATCGTTGTGCCCGAGGCAGGAGACCGCAGCCCCGCTCGATCCATCGAGATAGCGCTTGCCGGTGGCATCGATCAGGTAGGCGCCCTCGCCGCCGACGGCGAGCGGATACGCGGCGCGGGAATTGCGATGGAAGACGTGATTCACGGCGGGCCTCGGAAAGTCATTGCAGTGGCAAGTGAGACGCTAGCCTAACCGAATCGGAGGATGCGACAAAGTGTCCAGACCGGAACGCGCACGTTCTGCTCAGTCGAGCACCTCGACCTTGACCAGAATGCGGCGAGCGTCGTCTCCAACCGAAGGCGTGCCGTAGGAGAATGCGCCCGAGGCGCTCGTGTCTGCCACCGCTACCGCACCGAGTTCGATCCACTCGCCCAGACGACCCGAGACGGTGGTCGCAAGGCGTTGAATCCGGCTGCTGGCGCCGTCCTGCGGCCCCGGCGCATCGCGCTGGGGCGTCATTTCGAGAGTCACCGTGTTACCGACCAGGCGCGGCCTCACCATGAACCCCGTCGACACCTCGCGATAGTCGACGGTTTCCTCGAAGTCATCCCGCACTCTGCCCCCAATGAGCCGACGAACGGTGCGCCGCGAAGTCACCGGGACGAATCGGCCGACATGGATCGTCGCCTCGCTGCCTTCGTCCACTTGAATTCGCTGTGCATGCCGATCCATAGCGCGCGTTCCATAAACTCGCTGCCCAGGCGCGGCGGCGTCGCGTAGCGGCGCGAGATCATCGCTGCTCCGATTCACAGGCACATCATGACGCACCGTGATCGACAGTCTGCGCAAAGCGCGATCGAGCGTGCCGAGCACCTTCTTGATTTCTGCAAGATTCGAGCGCGACGTCCGAATGACGAGATCACCCTGGAATCCGCTGACTGTCCCTGGCTGGGCGACGAGAGGCTGGATCAGCGGCAACAACTGCTCCGCCGTTCGATGGCGCAAGGGCACCACCTCGGTCACCAACTCGGCCGCCATCGTCGATCCGGCCGTCATGAGCCCGATCCAGCCGAAAAGAATCCACAACCGCAGCGGCTTCCTGAGCTTCATCGCATCTGCGCCAAAAGAGGAAAACTCGACGTCCTGACAACAGCTTAGCCGAAGTATCGGCAGCTTCCGCAAAAGTATGCGGCCCGATTACCTCAGTTTTTCAGGTTTACAGCCGCAAAAAGCATCGCTTAACATAGGGACGCCATGAAAAAAATCATAATGCTGGCTGCACTGCTTGGGGGTCTTGTGCTGCTGGGTCCGGCCAGGGCGAACGACATGCCCGCAGCTGCAGCCGAATCCCAGGCGCCGACCACGACAACCGCGCCTTATGTTGAGACGGTGCGTGAAGTCATCTTCTACGCGCTTTCGATGGTCGGCATCAATTACCGCTGGGGCGGCTCATCTCCCCAGACAGGCTTCGACTGTAGCGGCCTCGTCAGCCACGTATTCCGGCAGATTGCCGGGCTCGTACTCCCCAGAGATTCCTACGCCATGGCGCGCATGGGCAAGCCCGTCACGCTGGACGACCTCAAGCCGGGCGACCTCGTCTTCTTCAACACAATGCGCCGCCCCTTCTCGCACGTCGGCATTTATCTCGGCGACAGGCGGTTCATACATGCCCCGACTACAGGCAAGCAGGTTCACGTGGTCGACATGACCCAGCCCTACTGGTCTCAGCGCTACAACGGCGCTCGTCGCATCGAACTCTAAGCTCCGACACGGTAACGCTTTCGTTGCCGTCGAGATTTGTTGCGCCAAATCAAGATCGCCGGCGGTACGCCCGCTAACATCCCCCTTGTCCCCGGTTTCGCAGGATGCATCGTCGCAAGTCGTGCGGCGAACCTGACATGAAACGCAGCTTACATTTGTTATTGCGAATCGTTCTCATTCGTTCTATAGTTCGAATCACGGGCGCTCCGCCCGCTCTCTAGGAGTCTTCGGGAACATGAAGTCCAACCGCCGCATATCTGCCACCCTCACGGTGGCAACCGCAGCGCTCATGCTGCTCGGGACAGGCACTCAAGCGCAGGAGAAGGTCCTGAACCTCTACACCGCTCGTCACTACCAAACCGACGAAGCGCTGTACACCGGTTTCACGAAAAAAACGGGGATCAGAATCAATCGTATCGAAGGCGGCGAAGACGCCCTGTTCGAGCGGATCAAGACCGAAGGGGCCAACAGCCCGGCCGACGTATTCATCACCGTCGATATGGGGCGCATCTGGCGAGCCGAGCAAGCAGGGATTTTCGAGTCAGTGAAATCCCCTATCCTGGAGTCTCGCATTCCCGCGAGCTTTCGCGACCCGGGCAATCGTTGGTTCGGCCTCTCGGCCCGAGCCCGTGTGATCGTGTACAACAAGAGCGTGGTCAAGTCGGGTGAAATCCAAAGCTACGAGGATCTCGCCAATCCGCGCTGGAAGGGAATGATCTGCACGCGCTCCAGCGCGCATCCCTACATGCTATCGCTCACGGCGAGCATGGTGGCGCATCTGGGCGAACAAAAGGCCGAAGCATGGGCACAGGGGCTCAAGAACAACCTCGCACGCGATCCCAGGGGCGGCGACACCGACCAGATCAGGGCGGCTGCCAGCGGCGAATGTGCGATCGCGATCACCAACCAGTACTACTTCGTGCGCCTGCTGCGCTCTTCCAAACCGGACGACAAGAAGGTCACCGATCAACTCGCCTTGGTCTTTCCCAATCAGGACAACCGCGGCACGCACATGAACATCTCGGGCGGCGGAGTCTTGCGCCATGCGCCGAACAAAGAAGCGGCGCGAAAATTTCTCGAGTATCTAGCGAGCGACGAGGCTCAGGCCTACTTCGCCAACGGCAACAATGAGTGGCCTGTCGTGTCCGGCGTGAAGATCGACAATCCGCAACTGACGTCGCTCGGGAAATTCAAGACCGACACGATCAACGTTTCTGAACTCGGCAAAAATCAGGCGCTCGCGCAGCGCATATCCGACCGGGTCGGCTACAAGTAGACGCTCGACGCCGACGACCCGGCTCATGCCGAACGTCGGCAGTCGACATCAGCCGGAGGCTCCCGGCTGATGTCGACTGAGCCCTGCAGCGCTAGCAGCGCCGAAGGTGCCGGATAGGCACCGCCCCCCTCCGACCCTGAAACCGTATCCCGCATCGGCACATGGCCTGAGTTCGCGCCGACAGCATGGCTGCGATGCCCTCGCTATGCTTTGCCTCGCCCGTTCGGCGCAGGATGCTAGGATGTACGGCTGCGACCGCTCATCTGCTTGGACAGCACGATCAATGGCACCAACCCGATGGCGACGATAATGAGCGAAGGCATCGCCGCCTCACCCAGTCGCTCGTCCTTGGTCAAATTGTAGACCTCGACCGCCAACGTATCGAAGTTGAATGGCCGCATCGCGAAGGTGGCCGGCAGTTCCTTCATCACGTCGACGAACACCAGCAGTCCGGCGCTGAGCAGGCTGCCCCACAGCATCGGCGCATGAACCCGCGCCAGCGTGGCGCCGGGCCCCAGCCCGAGACTGCGCGCGGCATCGTCCATCGAGGGCGTGATCCGCGCCAGACCCGCCTCGACCGACTGCAAAGCGATGGCCAGGAACCGCACCAGATAGGCATACAGCAGGGCGACCACTGTACCGGTGAGCAGCAGTCCGGTCTTTATCCCGAATTGTGCGTAAACCCAATCGGCCATCATGTTGTCCAGCCTTCCGAGCGGCACCAGGATGCCGACCGCGATCACCGCGCCGGGGATGGCGTAGCCGAGCGAGGCACTCCGATTGGCAGTGGCCACGACGGTGCTGCGCGAGACGCGCCCGGCATAGGCCATCAGCGTCGCAGCGACAATCGCGATCAGCGCCGTGGCTCCGGACAGCGTGAAGCTGTTCCCCATCAGCGCCAGCAGACGAGGGCTGATCGCGCCGCTCTCGTCCCAAGCCAGTTTGCCGAGTATGCCCACAGGCAGAAGGAATCCGAACAGCAGCGGCGCGAAGCACGCGGAAAACGCAGCGAACGCTGCCAGCCCGCGCAGTTGCTGCGGCGGTGCGCGCTTGCGCGCCGTGACGTTGTGATAGCGCGCGCGTCCGCGGGACAGGCGCTCGACCAGCAACACCAGGGCCACGAATGCGAGCAGACAACTCGCAAGCTGCCCGGCGGCGACAGCATCGCCCAGCGAGAGCCAGGCGCGATAGATGCCGGTCGTGAATGTCTGCACCGCGAAGTAGGAGACGGTACCGAAATCAGCCAGCGCCTCCATCAGGGCGAGCGCCGTCCCGGCGGCGATTCCGGGCCGCGCAAGCGGCAAAGCCACCTTGAAGAACGACCCCCAGGCACCATAGCCCAGCAACCGCGCCGATTCGGTGGTCGCACGGGTCTGATCGAGGAACGAGGCCCTCGCAAGCAGATAGACGTAGGGGTACAAAGCGAACGACAGCACTGCGATCGCACCGCCCAGCGAGCGTATTTCCGGAAACCAATACTCGCGCGCTCGCCAGCCGGTCATATCCCGCAGCAGGGTCTGGACCGGGCCGCTGAACTGCAGCCAGTCGGTGTACGCATAGGCCAAGACATAGGCCGGCACCGCAAGCGGGAGTATCAACGCCCACTCGAGCACGCGATGTCCGGGAAATCGATAGGCGGTGACCAACCAGGCGGACAAGACCCCGATCGAAACCACGCCGTAGGCGACGCCAGCCAGCAAGGCTGCCGTGTTGAGTACGTATCCGGGCAGCACGGTATCGACGAGATGAGTCCACGCCGCGCCACCATTCGCGAACACGTTGCTCACCACCGCCGCGATCGGCACGAGCATCGCAACCGCCAGCAAGATGGACGTCCAACCCAGCAAACCCAGCGGTCGCTCCGAACGAGCGGCGTGCCGCGAAGGGGAGCCAGCCGTCGATGATAGCGATGTCATACGAGGTGGGGACAGTTCGGAGAGCGCGCTCCATGCGCACGTCGATTGTACCTCGCACCCAGTCTGTTATCTGCCTTATCGCTTCGACTTGCCCGATATAATCGGAAAAATGAACGCTACTGATTCGATCGTCGCACCTTTGCTCGAACTGGACTCGGTCGCACAGAACTACGCGGGCGTTGCCGTGCTGCATGACGTCTCGTTCAAGCTCAGCCGCGGCGAGATCGCGTGCCTGCTCGGCGCATCGGGCTGCGGCAAGACCACGGTTCTGCGCTGCATCGCAGGCTTCGAGCGACTCGCCGCGGGCGAGATTCGCCTCGATGGCCAGGTCGTCAGCCGGCCCGGATCCCTGGTACCCCCGGAGCAGCGGCGCATCGGCATGGTGTTCCAGGATTACGCGCTGTTTCCGCATCGCTCGGTCGCGGGCAACGTGGGGTTCGGCTTGCACGGGCTGCCCAAGCGAGAACGCGAAGCGAGGATCGAGGAGCTGCTCGAAGTCGTCGGCCTGGCCCACGCAGCGAAGCGCTTTCCGCACGAACTCTCCGGCGGACAGCAACAGCGCATCGCACTGGCACGCGCGCTTGCTCCGCGCCCCCGGTTGCTCCTCCTCGACGAACCGTTTTCCAATCTCGACGTCGAGTTGCGGGAGCGCCTGTCGGCCGAAGTCCGCACGATCCTCAAACACCAGAACACGACGGCGCTGCTGGTCACCCACGACCAGCACGAGGCGTTCAACTTCGCCGACGAAATCGGCATCATGCACGCGGGACGCATTCAGCAGTGGGACACCGCGTACGACCTCTATCATCGCCCCAGAACCCGACTCGTCGCCGATTTCATCGGTCAGGGCATGTTGATCCCGGGAACCGTCCAGGACGCGAACAGCATCCACTGCGAACTGGGGTTGCTCGTCTCGAACGAGGCGCTCGAAATGGCGCCGGGCATGGACGTGGAAGTCCTCGTGCGTCCCGACGACGTGCAGCACGACGACGCGAGTTCCTTTCGCGCCGAGGTCATGCACAAGGCGTTCCGCGGCGCGGATTTCCTGTATACGCTGAAGCTGCCGGGCGGCAGCCGGGTACTGTCGCTAGCTCCCAGCCATCATGATCATGGCATCGGCGAGCTGATCGGCATCCGGGTTCAGATCGATCACCTCGTCGCCTTCCCGCGCGACTGACGCCGGTTTACTTCCGGGAAGATCCTGCCGGCGGCGAGCGCAGGGAGGCCTCCCTCGCAGTCCGAATCGCCTGCGCGAGTTCGTGGACGGACATCGCGTAGTTGGTGCTGCGGTTGTAGCGGGTGATGACGTAGAAGTTCTTCAGCCCCAGCAAGTGCAGCGGACCGCCTGCCCCCTGGAGTACCAGCATCGCAGCGCCACGCTCGCCCAGATCTTCCTGCGTCGTCACGCCGGCCTCCTTGAGGACATCGGCGGTGAGCGCCGGCTCTATGCCCTTCTCTGCCAAGGCCAGGTAGCCCGTGCCTTCGACAGTGGCCGGCAATACCACCGGCTCACCCGTCTGCCAGCCGAAGACGCGGTAGTAGTTAGCGATGCTGCCGATCGCGTCGGCGACGCCATCCCAGAGGTTGCGCTGCCCGTCACCGTCGAAATCGACCGCATAGCGCTGAAAGCTGGAGGGCATGAACTGTGGCACGCCCATCGCACCTGCGTAAGAGCCCTTCATGCGCAGTGGATCGAGCACACGGTCGCGGGCCAGCAAGAGGAACTGCTCGAGTTCGCCGCGAAAGAACTCGGCTCGCCGTGGGAAATCGAACGCCAGCGTGGTCAGGGCGTCGAGCACGCGATGGGTGCCGGTATAACTGCCGTAAACAGTCTCCACGCCGATAGTCGAGACGATGATTTCCGCGGGTACCCCGTATTCTCGCTCGGCACGTGCGAGCAGCTGTTCATGCTGCCTCCAAAAGCGGACGCCGCCTGCGATTCGCTCCGGATTCACATACAACGGTCGATAGCGATGCCAGGGCCGCGCGGTCGACTGCGCCGACATCGCGCGCAGAATGCCCGGCTGGACGCGCGCCTCCCGCAGAATGACCCGCAACGCCTCTTTGGCCATTCCGTGCTTGTCGCTCAATTCGTCGATGAACGCCTCGATTTCGGGTCGCAACTCCACCGACTTGCTCGCGCCGTGCGCAGGCCCGAATACAACCAGCGTTGCCGCGACAACAGCGCCCCCCAACAGCCGCCTCATCCGATCACGCGGGCTCATCGACCACCGCATTGCAGAGCACCCCAATACCCTCGATCTCCGACTCGATCATGTCGCCCGCGACCAGCGGACGATTCGCGGATGTGACCAGCGCACCTGGCGATCCCGTGGCGATCACATCGCCCGGCATGAGCGTCATCTGCGACAAATAAGCGATCAGCTGAGCGATCGAGTGCACCATCGTCGAGGTATCGCCCTCTTGGCGCAGTACCCCATTGACCCGCGTGCGTACGTTGAGGCGCATGGGATCGGCGATCTCGTCGCGAGTCACCAACCAAGGTCCGAGCGGCGCGAAGCTGTCGAAGCACTTGCCGAGCAGGACTTGCCCGGCGCTTCGTTCACGCGCCGCAATGTCGCGCGCGGTCACATCGTTCAGTATCGTGTAGCCCGCCACGTACTCGAACGCTTTTTCGGGTGCGACGTGCTTGCATTTTCGACCGATGACGACAGCAAGTTCGGTCGCACAGTCCAGATCTTCGGTTCCGGCGGGCTTGAGAATGTCGCGCCCCGGCCCGACCACCGACGAGGTAGCCTTGAGGAAGGCCGCTGGGAAAGCCCGTCCCTGTTGGGCACCCTCGCGCGAATAATCGAGATAGTTGCGTCCGATGGCGATGAGCTTGCCCGGACGCACCGGTGCATACAACCGGCAATCGGAAAGAGGCAGGAACAGTCTCTCGCCGCGCAATCCGCGCGCGTTCGGGTCCTCGCGAGCAAGGTCGCTCATCCACGCAAAGGTCTCGGCGACGGCCTCCCAGCCCGGATCGCCCAGATACAGGAACTGCGTGATGTACGGCGGCATGAAGATGCCCGCCAGTTCCTCGCCCTTGGGATTCGCCTTCGCCTCGAGCTGAAAGAGTGCATGGCCGGCGCGCAAGTCCACGACCAGTTCGTCGCCCACGAGGATCCCCAGACGGGCGAGCGCCGCCGGCTCTTTCTTGCGGCTGTAGCGCATGAGTTTCACTGCATTGTGCTCCTATGAAGACGTGCCCGGGCTGCGGAACCGAGCGCATGATATGCTCTTTTCCCAACCCATTGCAGCGAAAAAAGCGCGAGGAAACCATGGCGAATCGCCCGCCCGCAGAGATCGGAGCACCGCTTGCCGAAGTCGACACCCCCGCACTGATCGTCGACCTCGATGCCCTGGAAAGAAACATGCGGGCGCTGCCTGAGAAGATCGCCGGCAGGCCGGTGCAGCTGCGCCCGCATTCGAAGACCCACAAGTCGCCCATCATCGCGCTGAAACAGATCGAACTCGGCGCGGTCGGCGTGTGCTGTCAGAAAGTGGCCGAAGCCGAGGCACTGGTCGCCGGAGGTGTGCGCGACATCCTCGTGGCCAACGAAGTCGTGGGATCGATCAAGCTGCATCGCCTTGCAGCGCTCGCGCGCCATGCGTCGATTGCCGTGTGCGTCGATGACGCTGGCAACATCGCCGACCTGCAGGACGCCGCCGCGCAGTTCGACGCCCGCATCAAGGTGCTGGTCGAGATCGATGTCGGCGCGGGACGATGCGGGGTCACATCGAGCGAAGCGGCGCTTGCGCTTGCGCAGGTGATTGCACAATCCAAGTTCTTGACGTTCGACGGCCTGCAGGCCTATCAAGGCGGTGCACAGCATCTGCGCTCCTACGATGAGCGTCGCCAGGCGATCGAGCGGGCCGCGCGGTTTGCAGCGCAGACCAAGGCGCTGATCGAGGCCAACGGCATCCCCTGCCCGCGCGTCACCGGCGCCGGAACCGGCACCTATGCCTTCGAGGCTGCCAGCTCGGTCTACACGGAATTGCAGTGCGGCTCCTACATCTTCATGGACGCCGATTACAACCGCAATCTCGACGCCTCGGGCAACGCCGCGCCCGAGTTCGAGCAGAGCCTCTTCATCTGGACCACCGTCATGAGCCGCCCCACCGCCGAGCGCGCCGTCGTCGACGCCGGCTTGAAAGCGCTCAGCGTGGACTCCGGGCTTCCCATGGTTGCGGACCTCCCCGATGTGGTTTACGCCCGCGCCTCCGACGAGCACGGAAAGCTCGAAGTTCGCCAGCCCGTCGAGGGCGTCGACGTCGGCGACAAGCTGAGGCTGATTCCGGGCCATTGCGACCCGACGGTCAATCTCTACGACTGGTACGTCGGCATCCGGGGCAACCGGGTCGAGTGCCTGTGGCCGGTTGCCGCCCGCGGCGCAGTCACCTGATCGGGAGCATTCGCATGGAATATCGCAATCTGGGGGCGTCAGGCCTCAAGGTCTCCCTGGTCGGACTGGGCTGCAACAATTTCGGCCAGCGCATGTCGGGCGAAGCCTCGCGCGCGGTCATCCACAAGGCGCTCGATCTGGGCGTGACCCTGTTCGATACCGCCGATGTCTACGGGGGGCGCGGCGGTTCCGAGAGTTGTCTCGGCGAGTGCCTCGGCGAGCGGCGCAAGGACATCGTCCTCGCCAGCAAATTCGGCATCGCGATGGACGACACGGGCACGAAGCGCGGAGGCTCGCGACGCTACATGATGGCCGCGGTCGAGGACAGTCTCAGGCGCCTGCGCACCGACTGGATCGATCTCTACCAATACCACCGCGACGATCTGACCACGCCGGTCGAGGAGACGATGCGCGCGCTCGACGATCTGGTGCGCCAGGGCAAGGTGCGCTACATCGGCTGCTCCAACACGCCTGTGTGGCGCATGGTCGACATGCAATGGACCGCCCGGCACCATGGATGGAACCCGATGGTCTCGTGCCAGCTCGAGTACAGCCTGCTCGCGCGCGAGGTCGAGCGCGAATACGTTCCGGCCATGCGGGCGCACGGCATGGGCATGCTGCCCTACTATCCGCTCGCCTGCGGGTTGCTCGCCGGCAACTACAAGCGCGGCGCCCCGCTGCCGCCCGGCGGCCGGATCACCAAGAGCCCGAGTCACGTCGATCGCTTCCTGACCGATGCCAACTTCACCATCGTCGAGCAGTTGGAGGCCTTCGCCCGGGAGCGCGGTCGCACCCTGCTCGATCTGTCGATGAGCTGGCTCGCCGCTCAACCCGTGGTGCCGAGCATCATCGCCGGCGTGAGCCGCCCGGAACAGCTGGAGATGAACCTCAAGGCCGTCGAGTGGAAGCTCGATGCCGAGGAATTGAAGACGATCGACGCCATCACCGCTTCGACGGCCTGAAGCGCCTTAGCCGCGCTCGACCTTCCCGGGGCCACCCCGACGCACTCGCGACTACGGTCGCCACATCGACCGGCTGGGCAATGCTTCGTCGATGTGCGAGCGCTCGAAAAAGACGTAGGCATCGAAATGATCGGGCAGCACGAGCTCGACGCCGCTTTGGTAGGGCCCCGGAAAGTTGCCGTTCTGAATCCACCAGCGCGCGTGTTCCTTCAGGAAGGGCGCGTTCGAAGGCAAGAACGCGAACGCATGCCCCGCCTCGTGCAGCTTCCGATCCAGGGAGTTGGGCGCAGTGGGCAGCGACCAGTGCCCCTGGGTGCCTGATCCCTCGTAGGCGGTGAACGCGATGTTGAAGACCTTCTTGCCGGTCGCTTCGGTGAAGAAGAACACGCCCGACTTCAGATCGCCGTAGCCCCACCAGTCCGCCGGCGAACGATTGTGCGATACGTGACTGGTATGCGCAGCCAGCACGACGCGTGTCGCCCTGTGCCGCTGCATGATCAGCTCGAGATTGCGGCCTTGCGTCCTGTCCCGCTCGTTCCAGCTACCAATATCGTCGGTCCAGAAGGCGTTGTAGAAACCGAGCCACCCGAGCAGCGTCGAGGCCGAGAGCGCAAGCTCGAAGTCCGGTTCGGCGTCGCCGTTTCTTGCCGCCTGCTTGGCGCTGCCAGACCGGCGAGCTGCGTCCACCACGGCCGTCAGCGCCGCTCGGCAAGCACGATAAGCGGCCTCGGGCCGAAATCCGCCTTCGACGGCCACTTGATCGAGTACAGCCTCGACCTCGGCCCATGAAGCCGCCCGAGCCACCGGACAATGGTTGTCGATTGCTTGCGCCAGTTGCGGCTGGATGCCGACGCGCTCGCCCAAGTCGCGCATGCGCGCATGGTGTTCCCAAGGCCGATCCCACACATCCATGCCGCGAAAAACCACGGGGTCCGCAGGGTGGGCCCGATTGAAGTCGCAGATCCACTCCCACAGCGGACCGTCGGCCCGCGTGGGCATGTACAGCACGCCGATCGGAACCGGCGTGCGCTCGGTCGCACACGCCGCCACCCAGCGAGCGAGCTCGAGGCTGCGCAGCGTCGGGTTCTCCCAGACGATCAGCCTCATGCCCTGCTTCTCGACCAGGTAACGGATGAGTCGCGTCTGAACGCGCAGGAAACCCGCCGATCCGTGCAGCGTTTCGCCCAGGGCGACGACCTCAGCGGCAGCGACGCGCTCGTCCAGCAAACGCGACAGCATCGCATCGGGGATAGCCTCAGGGGTGGTGCGAAACTCGGTCACACCGGGCAGCGCGCCGAAGGCGGGCATGCTCAACCACAATACCCACGCAAAAACGAAACGCTTCACGCTTGCACCTCCGGATATCGCCAGGCACGCCGAAGCAGCCGCCCGTTTGCCTGTAGCACACCATCGTAAACGATACGCGAGCCGGCGGTGTCTGGCGCCATGCGCCGCAATGACTACTTGACCGTGTTTCACGCGCGGCATAATCTCGCTCGCCCAGTGCTGACACGTACGCTCTTGTGCAAAAGCACAAACTTGGCATGCGTTGCCGGGCCCGACGCCCCGCCGCCTGAGCGGACCCATCACAACGAGCTTTGGAGGAAAAATGGTCGAGCTCAACATCAATGGCAGATCGCACAAGCTGGACGTGGAACCTGAAACACCGTTGCTCTGGGTCCTGCGCGATGTGGTCGGTCTTACCGGCACCAAGTACGGCTGCGGCGTGGCGCAGTGCGGTTCATGTTCGGTGCATATCAACGGCGAAGTGATGCGCTCGTGCGTATTGCCCGCCTCCTTCGCGGCCGGCAAGCGCGTCGTCACCATCGAAGGCTTGTCTCGGGACGGCTCGCACCCGGTGCAGAAAGCCTGGGCCCAGCACGACGTGCCGCAGTGCGGCTACTGCCAGTCCGGCCAGATCATGGCCGCGGCCGCCTTGTTGCGCAAGAAGCCCAAGCCCACTGATGCGGATATCGAGGAAGCCATGACCAACATCTGCCGCTGCGGGACGTACCAGCGCATCCGGGCGGCGATCCACACAGCCGCTGGCAGCCGCAAGGACGGGGGATCGGTCATACACATCGTCGACGCAGCGGTGCCGAGCAGTTCTGTGGCCGCAGCGGACAATCGCGACAATGCCGGCGCCTGAGGAGACCATCATGAAAAAGACGCTCGCTGACCAAAGCATCGATCTTTCGCGCCGCCGGTTCATCGTCAGCTCGACCGTTGCCGGCGGTGGCCTCGCCCTCGGCGCGCACGTGCCGTTCGGCATCGGCTCCGCCGAGGCGGCCGAGGCGGCCGGCACCGAAGTCAATCTCTGGGTCGTGATCCGGCCCGACGACACTTGCGTCATCCGCATCGCTCGCGCCGAGATGGGCCAAGGCACCCGGACCGGACTCGCCCAACTCGTCGCCGAAGAACTCGAGTGCGACTGGAACAAGGTGAAGACCGAATCGGTCACGGTTGCGCGCAACCATGCCAGCAAACGTGCCTGGGGAGACATGTCCACGGCGGGCAGCCGCGGCATTCGCATGTCGCAGGATTACGTTCGACGCGCCGGCGCCGCCGCCCGCACGATGTTGCTGCAGGCTGCCGCAGACCAGTGGCAGGTGCCCGTAGCCGAGGTGTCGGTTGCCAACGGCATCATCACCCACCGCGCCTCCAAGCGCACGACGAGCTACGGGAAAGTCGCGGCAGCCGCCTCCAAGCTGACCGCACCCGATCACAAGAGCCTCACCCTCAAGGATCCGAAGACGTGGAAGGTCGCCGGCAAGCCGCTCAAGCGCCTGGACACTGCCGACAAGCTGACGGGCAAGCAGCTCTACGCCATCGATCTGCGGCTGCCCGGCATGCTGCACGCTGCCATCAAGGCGTGCCCGGTCTTCGGCGGCAAACTCGCGAGCTTCGACGAATCCAAGATCAAGGGAATGCGCGGAGTCCGCGGCGTGGTACGGGTCAACGATTCCACGGTGGCCGTCGTGGCCGACATGTGGTGGCGAGCAAAAACGGCGCTCGATGCCCTGCCCATCGTCTGGGACGAAGGCGAACATGCCAAGGTCACGAGCGCGTCGATCGCTGCCCATCTGAAGACCGGCCTGACTTCAGACGATGCTTTCGCCGACACGAACTTCGGCGACGCCTCCAAAGCCATTGCCGGCGCTGCAAAGAAGGTCGAGGCGGTCTACAGCGTCCCCTTCGCATCCCACTCCACCATGGAGCCGATGAACTGCACGGTCAAGCTCACGGCCGACAAGGCCGAGTTGTGGATTCCGACGCAGAACGCCGAAGCTTCGATGGCGGCCTTGTCCACGTCCTCCGGCCTGCCGCTCGAACAGTGCGAGGTTCATCACCTCGACCTCGGCGGAGGGTTCGGTCGCCGCATCGGCAATCAGGATGTCGTGCGCCAGGGCGTGGCGATCGCCAAGCAGTTTCCGGGCGTGCCGGTGAAACTCGTCTGGAGCCGCGAGGAAGATCAGACGCACGATTTCTACCGCCCCATCGCCCAGTGCCGTCTGGAGGCGGGCGTCGACGACGGCGGCAATCTCGTCGGTCTGCACATGCGGGTATCCGGGCAATCGATCAACGCGTTCGCCAACCCTGCCGCCATCAAGGACGGCAAGGACGTGCGGCAGCTGCAGGGGTTGTGGCAAAAGCCCGGCGATGCGCAGATCGGCTATACCGTGCCCAACATGCGCATCGAATACGCCATGCGCAATACGCACGTGCCCGTGGGTCCTTGGCGCGGCGTCAACACCAACCAGAACGCCATCTTTCTCGAGTGCTTCATGGACGAAGCGGCGAAGCTCGCGGGCAAGGATCCCCTGGAGTTCCGGCGTGCGCTCATGAGCAAGCACCCCAAGCACCTCGGCGTGCTCAATGCGACCGCGGACAAGGCCGGATGGGGCAAGCCGCTCGCTCCGGGCCGGTATCGCGGCATCGCCCAGTTCATGGGCTATGCAAGCTACACCGCGGCTGTGGCCGAGGTCTCGGTCAGCAGCAAAGGCGAAGTGAAGGTCCACCGCATGGTGCTGGGCACCGACTGCGGCAACTTCGTCAATCCCGCGACCATCGCTGCGCAGGTGGAGGGCTCGGTGGCCTACGGCTTCGACTCCCTGTTGACCGAGATCAGCGTGCAGAACGGGCGCGTGGTCGAACAGAACTTCGACAGCTACCACATCGCACGGCTCGTGCATCTGCCCAAGGTGGAGACGGTGATCGCGCCGACCTACGATTTCTGGGGCGGCGTGGGTGAGCCGACGATCTGCGTCGCGGTGCCTGCGGTGCTGAACGCGATCTTTGCCGCGACCGGCAAGCCGGTGCGCAGTCTGCCCTTGAAGCACCAGGGCCTGACGCTCATCTGAGCGGGCGCGTTGGCGCGTCGGGGATGGACGGGGGCGGCAGCTGCGTGCGCCCTCGCGGCGGGATGCGCAGTTGCACCTGTATCGTCGTCCCTCGTACCGTACCGGGTCGAGGGCGACGCCATTCCCGAGCGGCTCACCGCGTCTCCCGCCGATCCCGTGCGCGGACGCGAGATCCTCATGGGGCGGGACGGCAACTGTCTGCTCTGTCATGCGATCCCGGAAACAGGCGCGCGCTTCATGGGCAATCTCGGACCGCCCCTGAGCGGGGTCGGTGCCCGCCTCGATGCGGGTCAGCTGCGGCTGCGTCTGGTCGATTCGATGCGGCTCAACCCTGAAACCATCATGCCCTCCTACTACCGCACGGCGGGCTACAATCAGGTCGCTGCCGCTTGGCGCGACAAGCCGGTGCTCAGCGAGCAGCAGATCGAGGATGTGGTGCAGTATTTGCTGACCTTGCGTTGAGGAACACGATGCGACGCCGACGTTTCATGACCCTGGCAGGCGCCCTGACCGCCTCCCAGGCGCTGCCCGCCCTCTGCGCGGTCGCCGAGGAAGATCCGCTCGCCGAGCCGATCCGCGCCTTCGCCGCAGGCACGCCGGTGCGCGAGGGCAAGGTGGTCGTGGACACCCCGCGCCTCGCCGACAACGGCTTCTCCGTGCCCTTGAAAATCAGCGTGGAGAACGCGATGACGCCCGCTGACTACGTGCGCGCCATCGTTATCCTGGCGCCGCGCAATCCCCGACCTGTGGTCGCGACCTATCACCTGACGCCCAAGTCAGGCAAGGCGACCGTATCGACGCGCGTGCGCTTGAACGGAACCCAGAACGTCCTGGTGCTCGCCCGGCTCTCCGACGGCAGCGTCTGGTCGGGCACGGCCGAGGTCGTGGTCACCGAATCCGCCTGCCTGGACGAATCCTGACATGCTTGCCCGCGTGCGAGTGCCGCGCGAAGCGAAACGCGGCGAAATCATCGAGATCCGGATCGCCATCCAGCACCGGATGGAAACGGGTTTTCGCCTCGACAACTTCGGCCGGCCCATCGCCAAGAACGTCATCAACGCGCTCGTGTGCCGCTACAACGGCACCGAAGTCTTTCGTGCCGAGATGGGTTCCGGCATCGCGGCGAACCCCTATCTGCAGTTTCACGCCGTCGCCGAGGCAAGCGGCGAATTCGTGTTCGAGTGGACGGATGATGCCGGCGAACGCGGCAGCGAACGAGCAAGCATCACGGTCACCGGCTGAAGGGTCCGCCCTCTGGCCACAGCCGCTTGCCCGGCCTGCATGCGCACATCGCGGCACCGGGGTGCCGGACGCGCGCCTGCGCATCTGCGCCGCGGCATTGTTCTTGAGTTCGCTTTGCACGTCACCGATTGCCGCTGCCGAACGCCCTACTCCGCAGCAATCGGGAATCGAGTTCGCAAGCGCTGACGTCCGCGCCATGCAGGCAGACGAATTTGCCAACCCCGGCATGCTGTGGGTCACGCGCGGAGAGAAGCTCTGGCGCACGCCCGCGGGCAGCACAGGCGCGGCCTGCGCGCAGTGCCATGGCGAGGCGGCGAAGGGCATGAGAGGCGTGGCCACACGCTACCCGGCGCGGGATGCACACAGCGCCCGCCTGGTGAACCTCGAAGGCCGCGTCAACCTGTGCCGCACACGGCATCAGAAGGCTGAAGCGCTCGCGCACGAATCGGAAGACCTGCTGGCACTGTCGGCCTATGTTGCGCATCAATCGCGGGGCATGCCGATCTCGGGGGAAGTGCCCGCGGAACTGCGTGCAAGTTTCGAGCGCGGACGCACGCAGTACCACAAGCGCATCGGCCAGATGAATCTCGCCTGCACGCAATGCCATCAGCAGAACTGGGGCAAGACCTTGCTCGCGCAAACCATCAGCCAGGGGCACGGCAACGCCTACCCGACGTACCGCCTGGAGTGGCAGTCGCTCGGCTCCTTGCAGCGACGTCTGCGCGCATGTTACTTCGGGGTACGCGCGCAGATGCCCGCCTACGATGCGCCCGAGTTGCTGGAACTCGAACTCTATCTCGCCTGGCGCGGCCGCGGTCTGCCGATCGAAACGCCCGGCGTGCGGCGCTAGTGTCCGCAGTCCTTTTTTGGCGCCCATGCACGACGCCTTTCGCGGGACCACCTCGGACTCGGGGCACTAGCCGCCTGCGGCGCATGCGCTAGCGCACGCCGCGGAACTCCTCGACCGAACGCGCTTCACGCCCGTCACTGAGCTTCAACGCCCGCGTGACCGATCGCGTCTCGCCGAAAGTCGGCAGATACATAGAATGCTTGCCCGCGCCGCCGAGCACGATGATCATGACATCGTCGGCACTCTGGCACGGCGGCACCGGTGTGTCCGCGGGCGCGTTTTCGTAGCGGCCGGGAAAGTTCTTCAAGAAACGCCGCTCATAATTGCGCCGCGAGAACTTGCCCAGCGGCACCGTCGCATGCTCGAAGATGTAGCGCTTCACATCCGCCTTGGAGTAGCCGTCGTTGGCGATGGTGCGCGCATGCTCGGGCCCGAGTGCGATCAAGGGCTCGCTGCGATAGTAGACATTGTTGTGCCCGGTGATGCCGACCGTGCCGGCCACCATGCTCAGTATCCCTTCGCCGGTATCGCTTTCGTGATCGTTGATGTTGTGCGGCGACTCGGCCCCCACGATCGTGACGGTGCTGGTCTCAGGCGCAAAGCCGCGCTCGACATGCAGCGGCTCCCACGGATTGCCCGCCTCGTTCTCCGCCACCAGGAAACTGTACTTGCCCGGCTGCCCCATGGTCGCCATGTCGCCGACGGTCGGAATCGCACCGCCGATGTTCAGCAGCGTCAGTCGCAGCGCGCGACCGATGGTGGCGTTGGCGCGCCAGCCCGGGCCGAACGCGTTGTGGCCGCCGTTGATGTCCAGTTCCTTGGCGATCGGGCCGTTGACGATCACGAGCGGTGCCACCGGGTGCGTGGTGGTCTGCAAGCCGTAGAGATTCACCGGCTTCTCGCACATGGCCTCCACGGCGAGCAGCACCAGCGGAAAGTATTCGGGCCGGCAGCCGGCCATCACGGCGTTGGCCGCGATGCGCAGCGGCGTTGCTTCGCCGTTGCGCGGCGGCATGGCCGCAACCGGCTGATCCCAGGGACGGTCGCAGTACGCGAGCATGCGCTCGACGCGATCGGCGGTGGGCGGCACGATGGGCAGCCCGTCACCCCAGCCGCGGCTGCGTGCGAGTTCGGTGGCGCCCTCCGGATCGTCGATGCCTTCCATGGCGACGCCGGGCTTGGCGAGGTAACGGTCGATCGCGCTCATCTCAGGACTTTCCTTTCAGCGCGGTCTCGACCAGCGCAATCACCTTGGGCAGCGCCTGCTGCGCGCGCGCCCGCACCTCGTCCATCTGGATACCGCCTAACGGATGTTGAATCATCACCAAGGGAAGATCCGGCGCGCCGAAGACCTTCGCCTGCGCTTGCCCCAATTTTTCGAACGGGGTGGAACAGATCACGCCCGTGCGCAAACCGCGTTTGCGCAACTCTGCCATGTCGTGGACACTCCACGACGTGCAAGCCCCTCAATCGGCCATCGCCGCGATGACGACGTCGGCTTCCTTCTCCAGTTGGGCCAGCACATCGGCCGTCGCGCCGATGGCAGCGCTCGGTTTGCGCGTGCGCACGATCTGCGCTTGCGGAAACTTCTCCTTCACGCCATCGATGATCATGGCGAGCAGCTGATCCGCATTGCTCTTGCTGTTGTCGAGCACGCCGAAGCGCAACTCCGAACCGGTAGGCATGCTGCGCAGGCCCGATTGCTCGGCCGCAGGCGCAGGCGCCTCGGGGATGATCCACATGGCGGAATCGGCCATGACACTCCTTTCGTTGACTGGCGTAGACATACGCACGCCTGGCGAATGGTAATACATGCCCGCAAGCTTGCGCTTATACTTCCAGGCGATTCCACGCGACACAGGTCCATCTCATGGCACATCCCTCATTGCTCGAATTGACCCGAGTCGCCGGTCTGCCGGCATCGCTGGCCGATAGCGTCACGATCGATGGCACCGACCCCGTGCTGCCCTCTCGTTATCGATTCGCCGCACCGGGGGCGGCGGTCATTGCCGCTGCCGCCATGGCAGCCGCCGATCTTTGGGCGCTGCGCACCGGGCGCCGGCAGCAAGTCAGCGTCGACGCGCGCCACGCGGCGCTCGCGATGCGCGGCTCGCGCTATCTGAAGATCGACGGCAAGCGTCCCGCGCCCGACCCCGAAGACCTCACCGGCTTCTATCAGCTCAAGAACGGGCGCTGGATGTACCTGCACTGCAATTTCTTCAACCTGCGGGCGAAGAACTGTGAAGTGCTCGGCGTGCCGGAGAAGAAGAGCGCCGTCGCCGAAGCGGTCGCGCAGCGCGAGGGCATCGAACTCGAGACGCAGCTGCACGAATCGGGCGGCTGCGGCAGCTTCGTGCGCAGCGAGGACGAATGGAACGCGCTGCCTCAGGCCCAGACCGTCGCGCGGCTGCCCCTGCTCGAGATCATCAAGATCGGCGAGGCGCCGGCGCAGGCACTGCCCGACGCTGATCGTCCGTTGGGCGGCGTGCGCGTGCTGGACCTCACGCGAGTGCTCGCAGGGCCGACGTGCGCCCGAACCTTGGCCGAACATGGTGCAGACGTGCTGCGCATCAATCGCGAGGGGCTCGCCGATTCCGGCATTTCGGATTTCGACACCGGGCTGGGCAAGCTCTCGGCCTATCTGGATTTGCGCACCCCCGAGGGCGTGGCGCAGCTGCAGTCGCTCGCGAGTACCGCGGACGTCTTTTCGCAATCCTACCGCCCCGGCTCCCTTGCACGACGCGGCTTTTCCCCACAGGACCTCGCGCGCATCCGTCCCGGCATCGTTTACGTCACCCTGAGCGCCTGGGGCCACGAAGGGGTCTGGAGCACTCGCCGCGGCTACGACACGGTCGTGCAGTCGGCCAACGGCCTCGCTTTCCAGGGCGCCACGGAAAAACCCCAATTCATGCCCGTCTCGGCGCAGGATTACATCGCGGGCTATCTGCTCGCTTACGGCGCCATGGTGGCGCTCGGCCGCCGCGCGCGCGAAGGCGGCAGCTGGCTGGTTCGCACCTCGCTCGCCAGTGCCGGCCACTGGATTCGCCAGCACGGCTTGCTTCAGCCCGAGCAGTACGCGGGGCTGCCGGCGGAGCTGCCTGAGGCGCAATTGCAGTCGATGATGAAGGAGATCGACTCGCCGATCGGGCGCCTGACGTATCTCGCGCCCGCCGCGCGGATGTCCGAAACGCCGCCGCACTTCGCCCGACCGGCCGTGCCGCTGGGCCATCACGAGCCCGCCTGGCCCTAAGGGCCGGCGCACCGCTGACCAAGCCGCCGGGATGAGAAGACGAAGGGGACGGCCCGAGGGTCCGCCCCTTGTCTTCCCATGTGCATGCTTTTGTGGATGCGCCCGCCGCTGCCATCACTTCGGCATAATTGCAGCTGACGGCTGCCATCATCGAGGTGCATGATCGCATGGTCGACTTCCCCATTCTCATCGCACGAGACCGACCCTATGCGCAATCGCGTCGCACCGCTCGTCATCCTTGCCGTGACCCTCGTTGCGGCTTTCTTTGTCTATCGGCAATGGATGCCCTCCGGCGCGCCGGCGCCGAGCGCCGATGGCGCTTTCGTCCTCGTGGACGCCGCTGAACGCGCGCTCGACGGCACACCCGCCTTGTCGCTGACGTTCAGCCAACCGCTAGATGCGCGCAAGAGTCACGAGAAGTACATCGAGGTCTACGAGATGCCGCCCCGACTGGGCGAGGCACGCCCCGGTGCGGAATCGTCGCAGGACGAGGACTCTCAGCGGCAACCCCAGAACGAAAGCAAACCCCAAGAGGCGGTGAGCACCGCGCCGGAGGATGTCGAAATCCAGGGAGGCAACAAGATCGCGCACGCTTGGGTCGTGGGCGACAATCCGCGCTTGCTGTTCTTCCCGCACGTGAAACCGCAGACGCGCTATGTCATCCGGGTGCAGCCGGGCATCGTGGCCGCTTCGGGCGCGGCGCTCGCAGCCGAATCACGCTATTCGGTGCGCACGGGTGCAGTCTCGCCTGCCTACTACTTCGCCAGCCGAGGTGTGGTGCTGCCCGCGCGGCAGAACGGCGGTCTGCCGATCGTCACGGTCAACGTGCCGGAAGTCGACATCCAGTTCCTCAAGGTCAAGCCGGCCCAACTCGCACGCTTCCTGGACCAAATGATCAAGCCCCCGCGCAATGCGGAACGCGATCCCGACGAGAGCGACGAAGACTTCTACGCGCGCGGCCGCGTCCTGACCGGGGCCGTCGACAACTACGAGCTCGATGGTCTGCGCAAACTTGCCGACAGTGTCTACCTCGGTCGCTTCCTCACCGAGCAGAAAGCGAACAAGCGCAGCGTGACCTACATTCCGGTCGAGGACATCGCGGCGCTGCGCGAGCCCGGCATCTACATCGCCATCATGAGCGAGCCTGGCCGGTTCGGCTACGTCTACCAGACCACCTATTTCTACGTGAGCGACCTGGGCTTGCACGTCCGACTGTTCGACACCTCGGCCGACGCCTACGTCAGCTCGCTCACCAATGCGCGGGCGGTATCGAAGGTCGAGATCAGCTGGCTCGACGAGCGCGGCAAGATCCTCGCGCGCGCCGATACGGATGCGGATGGCCGGGCGCATTTCGCCGTTCGCCCCAAAGACGCCCGGCTGCTGCTAGCACGCAAGGGGGAACAGCTGTCGATGATCGCCTTGCGCGAGCCGGCGCTCGATCTGTCGGAGCACGATGTGCTCGGCCTGCCCTACAAGGCCGTCCGCCTGTTCGCCTATTCCGGACGCAACCTCTATCGGCCCGGCGAGAGCTTCGAGGTCTCGACGCTGGCGCGAGACCCGGATGGCCGCCCCGTGCCCACTCAGCCCATACAGGCGATTCTCAAGCGACCGGACGGCAAGATCCAATTCACATCCACGTGGCCGGGCAATGCGAAGTTGGCCGGTTACTATCAGCGGCGCATCGATTTGCCGGCCGACGCACCGACCGGATTCTGGTCGCTGGAACTGCGTGCCGACCCGGCCGACAAGCTGCCCGCGACCGTTCTGCGCTTCGGCGTCGAAGAGTTCCTGCCCGAGCGCATGAAGCTCGACCTGAAGACTTCGACGGCGCTGCTCCAGCCCGGAGGCGCTTATGCCATCGACGTGACGGGTGCCTACCTGTACGGCGCACCCGCGCAGGGCAACCGGCTGCTGGGCGTATTGCATTACGAGCGCAGCCGCAATCCGCTCGCAGCGAAACTGCCGGGATTCGAGTTCGGCGACGTGAACGAGGATGCCGCCAAGACCCGGCAGGAAATGACCGAGACGCAACTCGATGACCAAGGCTCGACACGACTGAACATCGATCTGGATCCGCTCACGGGCCGCAACTCCCCATTCCTGGTGCGAACCACGCTGAGCCTGCTCGAAAGCGGCGGCCGGCCCATCGTGCGTTCGCTCGAGCGCGTGCATTGGCCGGCCCCGGCACTGATCGGGCTGCGCCCGCTGTTCGGCGACTATGCCCGCGAGAACGCTGCGGTCGAGTTCGAAGTGGTGCGAGCCGACGCCGAGGGCAAGCTGCAGGCCGCGCAATCGCTGCCCGTGCGCCTGTTCCACGAGGAGCGTCACTACTACTGGCGCTTCGAAGATCAGCGCGGCTGGCACTCGGGGTTCACCGAAACGGACGAACTGGTCGAATCGACCACGGTGACCATCCCCGCCGGCGCACGCGGCAAGCTCCAGCTTCCCGTGCGCTACGGACGCTATCGCATCGAGATCACCGATCCACAGACGAAGCTCGTGACCCGCTATCGCTTCTATGCCGGCTGGAGCGCGCGCGCCGATGAGTCCCAGGGCACGCGCCCGGACCGCGTCGCCATGAAGCTCGACAAGGCTGCCTATCGAGAAGGAGAAACGGTCCAGGCAACGATCACGCCGCCGCATGCCGGGGACTTGCTCATCGCCGTGGAGGGCAGCCGCACGCTATGGGTCAAGCGCATGAGCATCGCTCAGGCCGGTGCCACGGTAAGCATCCCGCTTGCATCCGAGTGGCTGCGGCACGATCTGTACATCACCGCCACGGTACTGCGCCCGGGCAACGAGGGCGACCGCATCACGCCGGCCCGAGCCATCGGTCTGGCGCACGTGCCCCTGCAGCGCGCGGAACGCAAGCTCGCGGTCACGCTGGAGGCGGCGGCGAAGGCCAAGCCAGAAGCGCCACTCAAGGTAAAGATCCGCGCACCCGGCGCCAAGGGCGAGCGCGCCCTGGCGACGCTCTACGCGGTGGATGCCGGCATATTGAACATCACTCGCTACACCACGCCCGACCCGCACGGCTTCTTCTTTGCCAAACTGCGCTACGGTGCCGATCTGCACGATGTTTACGGACGCGTCATCGAGAAGATGCCGGGCAATCGCGGCCGGCTGAAGTTCGGCGGCGACAATACGCCCAAGCCGACCCGCAGCCTGCCGAAGAAAGTGAAGCTGGTGGATCTCTTCAGCGGCCCGGTCGAACTCGACGCCAATGGCGAGGCCGAGATCACGCTGCACCTGCCCGACTTCAACGGCAGTCTGCGTTTGATGGCGGTCGTCGCCTCGCCGGAACGCTTCGGCGCACAGGAAGCCGAAGTCACTGTCGCCGCGCCCCTGGTGGCCGAACTGCTGATGCCCCGTTTCCTCACTGTGGGCGACAGCGCGACCGTGGCGCTCGATTTGCACAATCTCTCGGGCACCGAACAGACCTTCGACGTGGCCTTGATGGCGAACGACGGCCTGCGCGCGGCGCAGCCGCAGCGGACAGTCTCACTCAAGGATCAGCAGAAGACCACGCTGCGCTTTGCCGTGGAAAGCGGCTCGGCATTCGGACTGGCGGAAGTCCGGGTCAAGATCGACTCGGCGACGCTGCGCATCGATCGTCAGTTCGGCCTGGAGGTCGTGGCGGCCACGCCCAGGCAGCAGGCGCTCAAGCGCTTCACCCTCGAGCCGGGTCAGTCGCTGGACCTGCGCGACGCCGAGTTCGGCGGCTTCATGCGTCAGACAGTCCTCGCTCACATGGCCGTTTCCGACCAGCCCCCGATCGACGTGCGCTCGGTCGTGCGAGGTCTGCTCGCCTATCCGTATGGCTGCGCAGAACAGACCACCAGCACTGCGTATCCCCACTTGTACGTCGATGAAGCCGCGGCGCAGCGCTTGGGCCTCAAACCCTTCACCCGCGAGCAGCGCGTCGAACTGATCGACAAAGCCCTCGGGCGCCTAAGCGCCATGCAGGCGCCCAACGGCGGCTACAGCCTCTGGGGCCGCGTCTCGGAGTACGAGTACTGGCTCTCCGCCTACGTCGGCCAGTTCATCCTCGATGCCCGTGAGCAGGGCTTCGGCGTCCCCGAACCGATGCATCGGCGCACGACCGACTTCCTGTTGCGTGGGTTGCAGGAAGGCGTCTCCGGGCTGCCGGCAGTCAAGCCGGATCAGAAACCCGTCCGCAACGACAACGCAATCTGGAACGATCGTCGCTATGCCGCCGGCGGCCGCTTCGGCGTACTCGCCTATGGCGGCTACGTGCTCGCGCGCGAGGCCAAGGCGCCGCTGGCCACGCTGCGCCAGCTGCATGAATCGCGGGGTCTCTCGCACTCAGGACTCGCGCTGGTGCAGCTCGGCATCGCGCTGCGTCTGATGGGCGATGAAACGCGCGGCGATCAGGCGATCGTCGAGGGCTTGCGCAAGCCGCGCGAGGGTGGCTACTGGTGGGGCGATTACGGCAGCGTGTTGCGTGACGCGGCGCTTTCCTATGCCCTGCTCACCAAGCACAAGATCGCCGCGCCGGGACGCGACGCGCTCGTGAGCATCGTCGCCGGCGAGTTGAACCGACCTCAACAATGGCTGAGCACCCAGGAAAAACTCGCGGTGTATCTGGTCGGCCGCGAGTTCGACCAGCCCGGCACAGCCTCCCAATGGCAGGCGCAGATCGGCTCGGCCCCTCGCGCGCAGACGATCACCGCCACCGGCACGCATTACCACGCCGTAACGGCGAACGAACTGGCCACCGGTATCACGTTGACCAACACGCACAAGCAGAAACTCTACGTCGAACTCACCGTCTCAGGCAGCCCCGCCAAGATGCCCGTGCCTGTGGACAACAGCATCGAGCTCAAGCGAACGTTGTTCGCAGCGGACGGTGCCGCCTTGGGCAATCGCAGCCTGCGCGTCGGAGAAGCGGTCATCGTCCAGATCGTCGTCAAGCCCAAGGGACGCATCGCCAACGGCCTGGTCGTGGACCGCATACCGGCAGGTCTGGAGATCGAGAACCTCAACATCGTGCAAGGCGAGCGGATGAGCGCGCTGAAGATCGACGGCACCGATGTGGCCGACGCGATGGCCAATCCGCGCATCCAGCATGTCGAGTTTCGCGACGATCGTTTCGTTGTCGCGGCGAAACTGGAGGGCACGACCAAGCTCTACTACCGCGCACGGGTCGTCACCCCGGGTCGGTTCGTCGTCCCACCGGTGTACGCCGAAGACATGTACCGTCCGCAGCTGTTCGGCATCACCGAAAGCGGCGAAACGCTGACCATCGTCGAGCCAGGGTCGGCAAGGTCGAACTAGGCGCATCCCGCGATGGAACGGCTATCGCGTCTTTTCCGGCTGTGGCATGGGCTCGGTCTTGCGCGCTTCCTGCAGCAACATCGGCGCGCGGCACTGATCCTCGGCGCGACGATCGCAGTCATCTTCGCCATCGATCGCCTGGCGCCGCCGCCGCTTCCCGACGCCTCGCGCCATGCCGTGGTGGTGCTCGCGCGTGACGACACGCCGCTGCGCGCCTATCCCGATCGCGCCCATGTGTGGCGCCACCCCATCGCGCTCGAGCAAGTCAGTCCGCGCTACCTCGAAGCGTTGATCGGCTACGAAGACAAGCACTTCTGGTGGCATCCGGGCGTGAACCCCTTGGCGCTGGGACGAGCGGCCCTGCAGTGGGCCACTTCCCGGCGCATCGTCTCGGGCGGGTCGACCCTCACCATGCAGGTCGCGCGGCTGCTCGAACCCATGCCGCGCACACTCGGCGGCAAGATCAAGCAATGCCTGCGGGCGCTGCAATTGGAAGCACGCTACTCCAAGCAGGAGATTCTCGGCATCTACCTCGACTATGCACCCATGGGCGGGGTGATCGAGGGCGTCGAGGCCGCCAGTCGCGCCTACCTCGGCAAACCCGCGTCGCGGCTCACGCACGCCGAAGCTGCCCTGCTCGCGGTCTTGCCTCAAGCGCCCTCCGCGCTGCGTCCCGACCGCCATCCCGAAGCGGCTCGCGCGGCACGCGACAAAGTATTGCGACGCATGGCTTCCAGTTGGGGCGCCGGTGTGGTGGCCGACGCGATGAAGGAAGCCGCCTACGCGCCTCTGGTCAGGCAGCCGCTGCTCGCGCCGCTGCTGGCCGAGCGGGTGCGACGCGATCGTCCTGCCCTTGCCCGCATCCGCACCACCATCGATCCCGGCATCCAGAGCGCGCTCGAACTGCTCCTGCTCGATCGCGCGGCCCAGTTGCCGCCCCGCGTCTCGATGGCGGCGCTGGTCATCGACAACCTCACCCTGGAAGTGCTCGGCTACGCGGGATCGGCCGACTTTCAGGACCGCGCCCGATTCAGCCACGTCGACATGGTCCGCGCCTCGCGCTCGCCCGGATCGGCCCTGAAACCGTTTCTCTACGGATTCGCCCTCGACGAAGGGCTAATCCATTCCGAATCGCTGCTCGCGGACGCACCCCAATCCTTCGACGGCTACCAGCCGGGCAACTTTCAGCAGTCGTTTCACGGCCCGGTGAGCGTCTCCGAAGCGCTGGCGCGTTCGCTCAACGTGCCGGCGGTCGAGGTGCTCGACCATCTGGGCGCGGTGCGTTTCGTGTCGCTGCTGCGTCGGGGCGGCCTGCCGCTGCAGTTCGCACGCGACGCCGCCCCGAATCTCAGCGTCGTACTGGGCGGGGCAGGCGTCTCGCTCGAACATCTCACCGCCGCTTACACGGCCTTCGCGCGCGGCGGGATCGCCGGACGTCCGCGTTTGCACCGTGACGACCCGGTACAGGAGACGCGCATGATGAGCGAGGGCGCGGCGTTCATCATCCGCGAAATTCTCGCATCGGGCAGCCCCGTCGAAGCCGCCATCAACGCCTCGACCGCGGCGTCGCGACGAATCGCCTGGAAGACCGGCACGAGCTTCGGCTTTCGCGACGCCTGGGCCGTGGGCGTCACCGATCGCCATACGGTGGGCGTCTGGGTCGGACGTCCCGACGGCACGCCCAACCCGGGCCACTTCGGCGCCAACGTCGCCGCACCGCTGCTGGTGGACGTCTTCTCCCTGCTGCCGAATCCGGACAGCGCACACGCCCGCGAGGCCCCGGCAAGCGTCACGCAAGCCTCCATCTGCTGGCCTTTGGGCACCCGCCAATCAGCCGACGCCGCCGAGGGCACATGCCATGTACGCCGGACAGCCTGGCTCCTCAACGACACGGCGCCCCCCACCTTTGCCGACGAGCTGCGCCCGGGCGAGCCACGCTACGTCTTCCACGTCTCCAGCGAGGACGGTTTGCGCGTCGCTCCCGAATGTTCCGGGGCGCGCATGCGCACGGTCGAAGGCGCCCGCTGGCCGACGCTCCTGGAGCCGTGGCTGGACCGCTCTTTGCGCGACCGTGCATTGCCGCCGTCCTGGTCGGCATCATGCGCTTTGCATGGCCGGAGCGAATCGACCGTGAAGATCGCCGGACTCACGGACGGCACGGTGCTCCATCATGCGGACGGCACCCCGCCCCGGGTTCGGTTCGAGGCCCGTGGCCATCGCGGCACGTTGCACTGGATGATCAACGGCGCCGTGCGCGGACGCACCCTGCCAGGCGAGAGCTACGTCCACCGTTTCGTCGAGCCCGGACGCTACGAAGTCACCGCCTTCGATGACCACGGCCGCTACGATCGGATTACCTTGAGCGTGCGATGAGGATGGCGCCCAACAGGGCGGCCGGCATCAGGGACGACTCGAGCGACCGCGCGGGCATGCCGCATGCAACGAGCATGGCGCGCCGGGCGGTTCGCGGAGCGAATTCCGCGAACGGCCGAGAACGCGGGCACACGCCCCGGGTCGGTGGATGTTTAGCAAGCGGAATCGTCGCAGTGTCCGAACTCGTCGTCGAACGCACCCCAGGCTTGGACTGCCCTCCCGGCGATTGCTGCGCCGCCCCCCCTGAACTGCGATCTGCGAGCGCCGGCCGAGAAACGCGCCGGGCAGCGTCGCGATGGTGCAAAATGCACCTTGAAGCAGCGTCCGCACAACCGGGAAGGAAACGTTACACCATGGCGAAACTTGCTCTCTACAGCGCGGTCGGCGAGAAGATCACGCATTTCGAAGTGAACCTCGAAGCCGCATCGCTCACCCGCCGGGCCACCATCGAAGTTCCGGCGAACGTTCAATACGCCTGGGTGCATCCCTCCCGCCGCTACGTGTACGCCGCCAGCAGCGATCGCGCCTCCTCGCACGACAAGAAGCCCGCCACACGAAACCATCTCACGGCGCTCAAGGTCGACCCTGACTCGGGCGCTTTGTCGATTCACGGCGAGCCGGCAATCTTGCCGCGCCGTGCGGTGCACATCTGCCTCGACTACGCGGGTCGGCATGTACTGAGCGCCCACAACGTTCCGCAGGCGGGCATCACGGTTCATCGCATCCACGACGACGCCACCTTGGGCGAGCAGGTCGCGCAACCCAATCCGCTCGACTACGGCATCTATCCGCACCAGGTCCGCATGATGCCCTCCGACCAAGCCGCGATTCTCGTCGACCGAGGCAACGACGCCGAGCACGGAAAGCCCGAAGATCCCGGTGCCCTGCGCATCTATCGATTCGACCAAGGCGAGTTGTCCGACCCGGATGTCATCGCACCCAACGGCGGCTACGGCTTCGGACCCAGGCATCTGGACTTCCATCCGACGCTGCCCTGGGTCTATGTGTCGCTCGAGCGGCAGAGCCAGCTCTCCGTGTATCGCATATCCGAGCGCGGCGTGGAGCACGAAGCAGCGTATACGCGCGATCTGCTGGCCGACCGCGCGAACATCAAGCCAAGGCAGCTCGCCGGCGCCGTGCACGTTCACCCCAATGGCCGCTTCGTCTATCTGATCAATCGCAACAGCGGGACGGTCGACTATCAGGGGCAGCAGGTATTCAACGGCGGCGAGAACAGCGTTGCCGTATTCGCGATCGATCAGAAGACCGGCGAGCCGACGCTGCTGCAGCACGCGGACACGCACTCGTACCATGTGCGTACCTTTGCCATGGATCCGGGCGGACGGCTGCTCGTCACGGCCAGCATCTCTCCGCTCGCCGTGCGACGCGGTGACAAGGTCGAAACCGCGCCGGCCGCGCTATCGGTGTTCCGCATCGGCGAAGACGGCAAGCTCACCTTCGTGCGCAAGTACGATGTGCCGACCGAGGGCAAGACCCACTACTGGATGAACATCGTCGCGCTGGACTGAACCTCGCGACGCCGGGCCCCGCCAAGCCGGCTATCTCTGCGGCAAGGAACCGTGCGCAGGCACGGCTCCTCGGATGCCGGTGCGGCGCTCAACCGGCCAAGGCAGCGACCAAGTCTTCCCCGACGTTTGCGCAGTCTTCGAGCCGCCACAGTTTTTGCAGCAACTCGTCGCTGCGCCGGGCCGCAGGGTGATCGCCCAGCATGTCGCGAAACTTGCGCTCGACCTGCGCATCGCTCATCGGGCTGCGCGCGTGCCCCGTGGGATGCATCATCTCGGCGGTGTGAACCTCTCCTGACTTCATCACGATCGTCACCCGACTCGCCGACGCGCTTGGATAGGCCTGTGTGAGCTTGGCATCCTCGCTGACCTTGATCTTTTGCATCAACCCCACGACCCGGGGATCGGTGAAGCGCTTCGAGTCGAACGAGTGCGGCGTCACGGCGCCGTCGAGAAGGGCGATAGCCACCGTATAGGGCAAGCTATGGTCGGCTGTCTCGTGCGTGGTCGGCGCCCAGCGCGAGGCGTCCTTGCCCATCATGTCGACCGCTGTCTTGTAGGCTTCGACGTGCACTTCGCCGATCTGCTCGACAGCCAGACGCTCGCGCATGCCAAGCGCGGTCAGCACCGCCGACTGGCCGTGATAGCACACAGGCAGACTCTTGATGTGCGTCTCGCCGATCATGGCGCCCGGCTCGGGAAGCTGCCAGTCGACCGATGCCACGTTGTCGTACAAGCCGAACTCTCCCTCGAAAGCCTCGTTCGGACCTGTGAAGCCGTCGCGGGCCAGCAGGGCGGCGAACACCGCGTTGCGTGCCGCATTGGCGCCCGCGCAGCCCTTCCAGCTCGACAGATGCCCGCGTCTCGCCTGCGACATCGCCATGTTCGGCACCAGTGCGAGCGAGATCGCGTTCGTCATCTGCTCGTGCGTCAGGCGCAGCAGGCGCCCGACGCCCGCGACCGAACCCAGCACGCCGTAAAGCGGTTGGTCCCACCCGGCAGAATTCCAGTCGAGCGCATCGCTGAAGCTGCAGTACACGTCATAGGCCAACGCGTTGGCCGCAATCACATCGCGCCCGCTCGCATGCGCCATATCGGCCGCGGCCAGCACGGCTGCGGTCACATCGCTCGGATGACCGCGCGACTTTCCAAGATAGGTATCGCTGATATCCATGACGCGCAACATCACGCCGTTGCAGAACGCGGCCGCCTCGGGCGTCGAAGTCGCACGAGTGCCCCAGATGCGCGCAGCCGGGTCGCCCGAACTGCGTGCGGCCATCCCGCGCGCCATGACGCTCAGCGGCTCGCCGTAAGCGCCGAGGGCGCATCCCAGCGTGTCGATCAGCCGGCGCTTGCATTCGTGCACGCTGTGCGCGGACAGTCTCGTGTAATCGGCTTCCAGCGCATAGCGCGCGAGTCGCTCGGTCGTCGCATCCATCCTCACTCTCCCAAAGAAATCGGCTCGAACAGGCTCATTGGGCTTTGAGGCCCGCGCTGCGTATCAAGGAAGCATACGCCTTGATCTCGCTGCGTATGAAACGGGCGAACTCGTCGGCCGACCCGCCTACCGGCTCGAAGCCCTGAGCGATCAACAATTCCTTGACGTCCGTTCTGGCAAGGACCGCGTTCACCTGCCGGTTGAGCATCTCCACGACGGTGCGCGGCGTAAGTGCCGGCGCGAGCAGTCCATACCAGTTGCCCGCGACATAATTCGGCAGCCCGGCCTCCGCCATGGTCGGCACCTGCGGCGCCGCCGACGAACGCGTCTCGCCCGTGACGGCCAGCGCCTTGACGCGGCCGGTTCGAGCCTGCGTCCATGCAGTGAACACGCTAGTGAAGGTGAGCTGCGTCTCGCCGGACACCACCGAGGTCATCGACTGACCGATCGACTTGTAGGGCACGCTCAGCAGCTTCACCTGGGCAGCGCGCATGAACAGTTCTCCAGCCAGATGCGTGCCCGTGCCGGCGCCGGTATGCGAGAACGAAATTTGCCCGGGCTTCGCCTGTGCCGACGCGATCAGTTCCTTGACCGACGAGACCGAAGCCGGATGGGCAACCAGCATGTACGGTTGCGTGGCCACGCGCACGATCGGCGCGAAGTCCTTCACCGGATCATAGGGAATTTTCTGGTAGAGACTCACACTGACTGCGATTGCGGCACTGGTGCTGAAAAGCATCGTATGCCCGTCGGGAGACGCCCTGGCTGCGACCTCTCCCGCGATGAGGCCGCCCGCGCCGGGCCGGTTGTCGTACACGAGCGGCTGCTGCCATGACTGCGCGACCCTTTCGCCCACCAGTCGTGCGAGACTGTCCGTGCTGCCGCCCGGCCCGGAAGCCACGACGAACCGCACCGCCCGACTCGGGAATTCCTGTGCCCATGCCAGCGTGCTCGAGCACATCGAGCCAAGCACGGGCAGCGCTGCCAGCGTCCGAATGACGCCTACTGAAAGCCTCTTGCGTTCCGAATGCAATGCACCTCTCCCCCGTTCGATATCGTCTGCACGCCTGCGAAGGTCGACTGCTGCACCTGCAGCGAAAACTGCGCTCGCTGCGCGACACTATACCCCGATGCTTGCAACGGCTTCCGCCACGTTCCGCCAATTGGACTCTTGCGATGATTTCCATCACCGAGCCTCGGTGACGACCCAAGCGCGCCAATGCAGCGCCTATAATCTTCGCGATCCCGACCGACTGATCCAGCTAACTTCTGAAAGGCGAAAGATGGCTTTCTGGACCGACGAGCAGATGCGCTCCATAGACAAGATGCTCAACCCTCGCTCAATCGCGGTGGTCGGCGCCTCGACCAAAAGCGGCGGCTATGGCGGCCGGCTATTCGATGCCGTGCTCAAGGCCAAGGATCGCGTGCGCATCTACCCGGTGAATCCGAACTATCCCGAGATCAAGGGGCTGAAGTCCTACGCCAGCATCAGCGACCTGCCGGAAGCCCCCGACCTGGTAGGTGTCGTCGTTCCCTACGACAAGGTGCTCGATGTATTGCAGGAGAGCCACCGCAAGGGTGCGGGCTCGGCGGTGGTGATTTCTGCCGGCTTCGCCGAGCGCGGCGTCGAATCCCGGTTGGAACTGCAGAAGAAAGTCGGCGCCTTCGCGCGCGAATCGGGCTTGCGCATCGCCGGACCGAACTGTCTCGGCCTTGCCAACGTCAAGGACGACATCTGGCCCACCGCGTCTTCACGCACGCTCGGCGGTCTTACCGGCCCGATCGGACTGGTCTGCCAAAGCGGGGCCACCGCGTTCGGCCCCTTCCTGCTGCGCGCCGTCGACAGCGGCATCGGCCTGAGCTACATCATCTCCACCGGCAACGAGACCGATCTCGATTTCTCCGACTTCGCCCGCTACCTGCTCGACGATCCGGACACGCGCGTCATCGCCGGCTTCGTGGAAGGCTTCAAGGACGTGCGCAAGTTCATCGCGCTGGCGCAGATGGCGATCGAGCGCGGCAAGCCCATCGTGCTGATCAAGATCGGGCGCTCCGAGTCGGGCGCGCGGGCGGCACGCTCGCACACCGCCGCGCTCACCGGCGAGGACGCGCTCTACGACGCAATCTTCAAGCAGTACGGGGTGGTTCGCGTCCAGGACTACGACGATCTGCTGGAAACCGCGCACCTGCTGGCGCATCAGCGCAAGCCCAAGAAGGCCGGCATTTCGGTCGTATCCCACTCCGGGGGCATCAGCTCCCTCACGGCCGACATGTGCGGTCTCGCGGGTCTCGACCTGCCTGCCTTGAGCGACAAGGCGCGCGACGGCATCAATGCCGTCGTCAAGGAGTTCGGCTGGGCCTCCAATCCGGCGGACGTCACCGGGTTTTCCCGCAGCGAGCAGTTCCCGGACATCATGCGCTACATGATCGACGAGCCCGAGGTCGGCACGCTCGTCGTCGCCAGCGCCGGCGCCGGCAGCCAGCCCGAGCAGGTGATCGCGCTGCGCGACAGCACCGACAAGAACGTTGCCTACTTCTGGACCGCGAGTCGCGGCGACAAGGGTCCGCTCGCCAAACTCAAGGCGGCCAACATCCCCCTCTTCTATACACCGGCCAAACTCGCCGGCGGCCTGCGCAGCCTGCTCGACTACCATGCGCGCCGCGACATGCGCCTCGCCTCCGGGAAGGTCGTCATGACCGCGCCCAGCACCGATCAGCAACAGATGATCGATCGGGTGCAGGCGCTCGGCCGCCCGACGTTGTCCGAGAGCGAAAGCAAACAGGTGCTGGGCGCATGGGGCATTGCGGGCACTCGCGAGATCGTGGCGCAGTCTGCGCAGGCCGCTGTCGATGCGGCGCAACGACTCGGCTATCCGGTGGCGCTCAAGGTGGATTCACCGGACATCCTGCACAAGAGCGAGGCTGGCGTGGTGCGGCTGAACTTGAAAACGCCGCAGGAAGTCGAACAAGCCTACGCCGAGGTGATGGCGAATGCCGCACGGTACGCGCCGAATGCCGCGATCTCGGGCGCCCTGGTGCAAGAGATGATCGCCGGCGGCGTGGAAATGATCGTCGGCATCTCCTACGACCCGCAGCTCGGCCCCATGTTGCTGTTCGGCAGCGGCGGCGTGATGGTGGAGGTGTTCAACGACGTCACCCACCGTCATTGCCCGATCACTCGCGCCGAGGCGCAGGAGATGATCGGCGAGGTGAAGGGCTCCAAGTTGCTGCAGGGCTTTCGCGGCAAGCCCGCGGCGGATGTCGAAGCACTCGCCGATACCTTGGTGCGCGTCTCGCATCTTGCCGTCCATCTCGAGGGCAAGCTCGCAGAACTCGACATCAATCCTCTGATGGTCATGCCGGCCGGACAAGGCGTCAAAGCGGCCGACGCATTGATGGTGCTGCAGAAGTAAGTCCCACCCGCGCGATCCGGCGCAAGCTCTGCGGATCGCACACACGCAGAAAGAAAAAAGCCGAGCAACCGCCATGCTCGGCTTTTTTTGTCGCACGCGCCGCCATGGACGCAGCGTAGGGGCTACTGCGTCAGCGTTGTCCCGCTGCGCATGCCTGCATCGCCGCCTGCTTTTGTGCATCGCGTTTCGCGCAGGCATCCGCCGTCGCAAGCACGACGATCGCCCACTCGTCCACCGGCACATCGATCATCTTGCCGTCGAGCGGCACGGCTGCGGTGCCTGCGGCCACACCGGCAGCGAACGCCTCGCGAACGCGCGTGTTCCAGACGACGAGTTCCTCGGTCGGCGTGAATGCCTTGTTCACCGGTTCGACCCAGCTCGCATAAGGACAGACGATGCCCTTCATGCCGAGGTTCTTCGCCTTGGTGGCGGCCTCGTGCAGAACCTGCGCGCTGTCCTCCCGGGGACGGGCGCTGAGCGGATAGGCCATGCCGACGGGCGCGACCTGCGCGGCAATCGCCTCCACGACGATGCGTCCGCGCGCATACTCGAACGGGTCCAGATCGTCCAAAGGCTCGAAACCCAGGCTGGCCGCAAGGCTCTGCTCGTCCAGCGCGACTTGGGATACCCGCTTGCTCGCAGTGGCAATGGCGCGGATGTCCCAAACGGCACGGGAGGATTCGACCATCACCACGAACACCAGCGAGCCCACGGCGATACCGCGCTTGCGTTCCAGCGCAGTGACGGCATCCGCGGCCTCCAGCACCTCGGCTGCCGATTCCACCCGCGACAGCATGATGCCGGTCAAACCGGGCCAGATCGCCGCATCGAGGTCGGCATGCAGGAAGGTCTTGTCGACACGCACGAACACTTCGGACGCAGCGCGCCCAGCCATGCCGATCGCATCTTTCACCAACCCTCTCGCACTCACCTTCCCCGCGCTCGGCACAGAATAGAGATCCAGCGTCACGGCATCGGCATTGCAGCGCCAGCATTCGGCAACGGCTACAGTATCCGTAACCGGAACGAGAAGATTGGAACGCCGCACCAGAATCGACATTTCGACGTCCTCGCTCATTTTTGCCCCGCCATGGCGGCCTGGGTACGCGCAACCGCTTGGGCTTTCTCGCGATCTCGCTCGGCGCACGCAGCCGCGTACTCGATCGTGTCCCGCGCATGCTGCGCTTCGTATCTGTCGATGATCCGGCCGTCGATTTCCAGCCAGGTCTCGTCGCTCTGGCAGACGCGCTCGTATTGTTCCAACACCCAATGGGCGTCACGCACCTCGTCTTCGCTGGGGGTGTAGCCGGCGTTATGCCCGGGGACCACCGCCGGATTCAGCCCGCCGGAACCAAGACGAAATCCGCACTTGCGCGCAGCGGTCGCCTGGCGCAGCGCCCGGTCGCCGTCGCTGACGCTGCCCGAGACATTGGGCACGAAGGGCGCGCCGGCCACGCCCAAGCCGAGCGCCCGGCCGGCGAGTTCGCATTCACCCTTGATGTACACGAACTGGTCGAAAGTCTGGAACATCTCCACGCCCAGGTTGCACGAAAGATCGTAGCCACCGGTGCTCGCGCGCATTTCCCGCACGCGCGGGCTGGCCGAGACGATCTCGTAGACATGGGCAACCCCGACTGCCGTCTCCAGGCTGGTATCGACCTCCACGCTGCCCGGGCGCATGCCCCGTTCACGCTCGAGCCGCGTGATGATGGCGTCGATGCGGCGCACCGATTCCGCATCCTCGGCTTTCGGATACCGGACACGTCTGAGCCCCGGCCATACCACCGCTTCCAGATCGGCCTGGACATGCTCGTGATTGATCCGGACGAAAGGCTCGGTGCCGCCTTGCTCGACCTTGGGAATCGCATCCTTGATCAGGCTGCGTGCGTAGTCCTTCAAGTGGCGAGGCACCGAGTCTTCGAGATCGAGGTAGACGAAGTCGCAGCCTCGGCGCCAGGCGTTGTCGACGAAGCGCGGCGTCACGACCGGCATGGTGAGGCCTGAACGACGCACCGACCATTTCTTCGTGGCCATCATTGACCACCTCCAAAGCCGCGGTTGAGCGCATCCACCTGATTCGCACGCAGGCACATCGAGCCCTTGAAACCCATCGCCCGCCCACGGCAGGCCGCCTGGTACGTGCTCTCCGGCGATGCCAGCAGCCCGCGATCCGGCGTGCGCCACCAAGCGCCCAGGGGCGTCTTGCCGGCAGCATTGGCAACGATCACCAAGCGTTGCATGAGGTAGGGGAGCAGGTGAATCTCGCCCGAGGGCTCGGGACGCAGGTCCATGACGACATCCGCGCGTCCCAGTGTCGCGGCACGCACGCGTGGACTCGCAGTGACGATCGCATAGCCGTCCTGATTGCCGCGCGCTGTCTCGAGCGCGACGACCATCTCGAGGGTGTCGGGGATCACGCCCCGTTGATGCTCCAACTGACCGAGCAGTTGCGCAATCTCCTCGATCTGCCCGACGCTCTCGGCACGGGACACCACCACGCCCGCGAGCCCCGGCCAGACAGCTGCGTGCAAATCGGCATACGCGAGTTCCGGATCGATCATCACGAAGGGCTCGGCACCGGCCGCTCGGACCGTGCGGATGGCGGCCTGCACTTGCAGTCTGGCCGCATGCTTCATGCGCTCAGGCACGAGTTCGACCAGATCCAGCACGACGACGTCTGCCCCCGAACGGGCGGCTTCATCGATCTTCTGCGACTGTGACAACGGCGCAAGCAGCCAAGAACGCCGCGACGATTTTTGCATGGACTTCCTCCTGGGACGCACGGCCAGCGCGCCGGCTGACGGGTCGAGCGGCCGGCCTGCGAATATACCTCGTACACGCAAAGTCGGGGGCGATCGCGAACCAGACGCAAGTGACGGTTTCCTTTTGCTCCCGATCGAATTAGCATCTAGCTTGCTCGAATTCTCTGACCGCTGACGCCAGCAAGCATCAAGGCGCCGGTCCGCTGAAGCCGAAGCCCATCCAATAAGGAGGAGACATCATGAAACCAGCCCACGGGTTCGCCCTGATTGCGTTGTCCGTTGCAGCATCGGGCGTATACACGTCCGATGTCCATGCGCAGCGCACCTTCCCCAATCGTCCCATTGAACTGGTCGTGCCCTTCTCTCCAGGCGGCGGCAGCGGCATCACCGGCGAGATGATGAAGAAGATCATCTCCGACGAGAACTTGTCGCCACAGCCTGTCAACATCAACTACAAGCCGGGCGCCTCGGGCCAGATCGGCTGGACCTACCTCGCGACCAAGAAGGGTAATGCGCACACGATCGCGACCGCCACACAGTCGTTCAGCTACGGCTTCGTGCTCAAGCAGATGCAGGTGAAGCCCGAGGACTTCACGCCGATCGCGATGATGCTGACCGATACGCAACTGATGGCCGCGCACCCGAGCGCCGGGGTCAAGACCATCAAGGAACTGCTCGCCGCGGCCCAGAAGAATCCGGGAGGTGTGCGCGTCGGCGGCACGGGTGCCGCGGGTTCCGATGCCAACCTGGCAGTGATGATCAACAGTGCAACGAAGGTCAAACTCAACTACATCCCGTTCAAGAGCGGCGGTGACGTCAACGCTGCCATACTCGGCGGTCATCTGGAGGCCGCACTGGGCAACCCGAACGAGCTGGCCGGTTACGTCGAGTCCGGCAAGCTGGTACCGCTGGTCGTGTTCTCGGATGCGCGAATTCCCGGGCTCAAGGATGTGCCGACCATGAAGGAGATGGGCTACAACGTGGTCTCACGCTCGGTGCGAGGCGTGGTCGCCCCCGCCGGCATCAGCAAGCAGGAGGAGCAGGCCCTGGTCGAGATGATGCGCAAGATCACTCAGTCCAAGCAGTGGGCCGAGTATGCCGCCAAGAACATGATGACCGTCAATTTCCTCGGCGGAGCGGACTACGCCAAGTACCTCGCCGAAGAGCGTGAGCGCCTGAGCGAAACCCTGAAGGCCCTGGGCAAGCTCTGAGCCTCCCGGACGGTATCGCGCTGACGAAAGGGAATACCCATGGAAAAAGCCGAAGCCGCTGGCGGCCTGTTGATTCTGACCGTCGGCGCGATACTGTTGTTCGAAGCCTACAAACTGCCCTACATGGTCGAGGACGTTCCTGGGCCGGGGTTCCTGCCCTTGTGGCTGGCGGTGGGTATCCTGATCGCCGGAACGTCGGTGACGTTCAGCGCGATACGCGGAAAATTGCGGCCCGGCGAGCCCATTGCCTGGCCAGCCGCGTGGGGCTGGCGTCAAGTGATCACCATGATGGTGGCGCTGGCGCTGGCGCTGCTTTTCCTCGACACCGCGGGATTCCTCATCACGACCACGCTCTTCATGGCCGTGGTGATCTTCTCCCTGGGCGTGCGGTCTTGGGTGATGCTGATCACGGCGCCGATCGCCGCTGCGGGCATCCTCTACTCGATCTTCGCCCTGTGGCTGCGCGTGCCGCTGCCGCCCGGCCTGCTCAACATCTAGTCCGGGCGAGTGCGCAATTCGTGGTGCAGACGATGCCGGGAGACGACGCCGATCACGGACGTGACGCTTCCACGGCCGCACCACTCGGGCTGGGTCGGCTTCGTATCCGGCGTTGCATACCACGCGGCTCGACGCAATCGAACCTCCAGCGGCAGATCTCCGACTCAAGCCATTAGCGCGACCACACCAGGCTGTCGCACTTGCGTCGCAGCCTCGACAATCATGTTTCGATCGACAGCTCGGCCGCCTTCGGCGAGGCGGTCGTCAAAGGGAGGCAACTGAATGGACATCCTATCCAATCTGGCCCTGGGCTTCTCGGTCGCCTTCGCGCCGATCAACCTCGTGTTCGTGACCATAGGCGTCATCCTGGGAACATTGATCGGCGCCCTGCCCGGCATCGGCCCGGTGGCCGGCCTCTCGATTCTCATCCCGCTCGCCTTCGGCATGGATCCCATTGCCGCCATGATCTTGATGTGCGGGGTGTATTACGGTTGCATGTACGGCGGCACGATCACGTCGGTGCTGCTGAACGTGCCGGGCGAATCGTCCTCGCTCATGACCTGCCTGGACGGCTACCAGATGGCGCAGCAGGGCCGCGCGGGGCCAGCGCTCACGATCGCGGCGATCGGCTCCTTCGCCGCAGGAACGTTCAGCGTGGTCATGTTGACGGTGCTCGCCCCGCCGCTGGCCGAAGCGGCCTTGAGTTTCGGTCCGCCTGAATATTTCGCCCTGATGATCCTCGGCCTGTCCGCGATTACAGGGCTCACCGGACGCTCGCGCGCAAAGGGCTACGCGATGGCCATGATCGGCCTGGCGATGGCGACGATCGGTCTGGATCCGATCGGCGGCGTCCCCCGATTCTCGCTGGGCAACCTCGAATTGATGGATGGCATCGGCTTCCTGCCGATCGCAGTCGGGATGTTCGGCTTGGGCACGGTGATGGCGATGGTCGACTCCCCGACCGATATCCAGATCATGAAGACGACCCTGCGCGAGATGATCATTACGCGCCAGGATCTGAAAGAAAGCGCCATGCCGATCGTGCGCGGCACCATCATCGGCTTCGGCGTCGGCATTTTGCCGGGGGCCGGCGCGACGATTTCCACCTTTCTCGCCTATGCCACCGAGAAGCGCTTGTCCAAGACCCCGGAGAAGTTCGGCACGGGCACGATCGCTGGCGTCGCCTCGCCCGAGGCGGCCAACAATGCTTCGACCGGCGGCGCCATGATCCCCCTGCTCACGCTCGGCATACCGGGCTCGGGCACGACAGCGGTGCTGCTCGGTGTGCTGACGCTGTTCAATCTGCAGCCCGGCCCCCTGCTCTTCACCAAGAACCCGGACTTCGTCTGGGGCCTCATCGCCTCGATGTATATCGGCAACGTGATGCTGCTGGTGCTCAACATCGCGTTCGTGCCGGCCTTCGTCGCCGTGCTGAAGATTCCTTACCGCATCCTCGCCCCGCTGATCGCGATCTTCTGCCTGGTCGGGGTCTACAGCGTCAACAACAGCGTCCTGGATCTCTGGCTCATGTTCACCTTCGGCATCATCGGCTATCTCGCCAACAAGATGGCCTATCCCCTGGCGCCGCTGGTGCTCGGGCTGGTGCTCGGCGGCTACATGGAAGTCTCGTTACGCCAGTCGCTGAAGATGTCGCAAGGCGATCTGTCGACCTTCTTCGAACGCCCGCTGTGTGCCGTCATCCTCGCCATCGCGGCGGTAATCATCCTGTGGCCGATCGTGAGCAAGCTGTTCATGCGCTCGAGCAAGGCATCCAAGCCGGTCCTGAGCGGCGAGGAAATCTAACCCGGCCCGGCCCGACGAAAAAGCGCGCCTTCTGGAGAAGGCGCGCTTGTTTTCGAATCCCGCCGAGTCCAGCCCCGGCGGGGTCAGCATCGACGATGCGTCACGCCGTCTTGGGAAACCCGTACAAGGTCTCGGGATTCGTCACCAGAATCCGATGCCGCGTGGCCTCGTCCGGCGCCCAGACCGCGAGCAGATCGAAGAGCCCGGCGTCGTCGGGTTTGAGCTTGGGGCTGGGATGCGGCCAGTCGCTGCCCCAGACCAACCGCTCGGGCGCGGCTTTGACGTAGGCTTGCGCAATTCGGGTGGCCTCGGGGTAATCGGGCGGCCCGATCTCGCTGTTCATGTAAGCGCCGGAGATCTTCACCCAAGCCTTGCCCTGCTGCACCAACCCCATGATCACACCCCAGGCGGGATGATCGGTCGAGGGGACGTGCCCCAGATGATCGAACACGACGGGCGTTGGCAGCCGCCCGAGCATATCGGCGTTCGCGACGATCTGCGCGTGCGGCATGTTGAACTGAAGGTGCCAACCCAGGTGCGCTATGCGCTTGGCCATCGGCTCGATCATGTCGACCGAGACCACGGCCGTCGCGGGATCGCCGACAGTGAACCGCAAGCCGCGGATGCCGCCCGCATCGAGGCGATTCAACTCCGCCTCGGTGACATCGGGGCGCAGCACGCCGACGCCGCGCGCATTGTCGATGCCGAGTTGGGCGATGGCGTCCAGCGTCGGCTCGTTGTCGACACCGTAGTTGCGCGGCTGGACGATCACCACGCGCGACAACCCCAACCGTTTCTGCAGCAGACGGTAATCGCCGACCGTCGCGTTCGCCACCCTGGTGACGACCGGCTCGAAGCGCGGATCGTAGATATGGATATGGCAATCGGCCGCGTGCACCGGTGCGGGCGTGCTCGGAGGCGCGCTACCGGTGGAATTGGGAACGGCCTGCTCGATTGCTCTGCGGTAGCTCGCCATGCTGTCTCCTTGATCGAAACACGGATAATGTAGGCCGGGCTGCGGCAACGGATCGCCGACTCAGCCCATCGGCCCGATGACGCTAGCGCAGCAGATTGAGCGTCTCCGCGGCCTGGACCACGTCGGCCGCGACCTCACGCAATTTGCGGCGCTGGGATCGCGCGTGACGGCGCAGCAGTTCGAAGGCGTTGGCGCGGTCGACATGCATGCGCTCGATCAATATGCCAGTCGCGATGCTCACCTCGCGGGCGCCCGCCAGCTCGGCGGCCATGCTCGACTGCGACCGGCGCAGTTCGTCGAGTTCATGTGCACGCGCCAGCGCCGTCTCGATCGCCGGAACGATCCGGGCTGGATCGACAGGCTTCACCAGGTAGCCGAGTGCGCCATGCTCGCTTGCCTGGCGCACCAAGTCCGCGTCGCCGTAGGCACTGAGGAAGACGCTGGGAATCGCCGTGCGCTTGCGCAACTGCTCCGCCAGCTCGATGCCGCTCATCGCCCCCATCTTCACGTCCAGCAAGGCGAGATCCACGGCCTGTGTCAAGGCGAGCATGAGCCCTTCCTCACCCGACTCGGCTTCGATCACGCCATAGCCATGCTCGCGTAGTCCGGCGGCGATCGTCACACGCACGAGCCGATCGTCATCGACGACCAGAATCGTCGCCTTGGCCCGTCTCGAACCGCTGTTGTCCTGAATCATGCATCCTCTCCGTCACCACTGACCGCAGGTCGATATTCTAGTCGGGCGTCCATGTCCCGGGTCGTCGATTCTGCGCAAGCGTCGCTCCGCCAGTGCGCAGCGTACGGGCGACGCAGGGCGGTCGCTGCGGTTGATGCCATCGGCGAGACCCGTGCGACGGCAAACTTCGGTGATCGACCGGTACGGGTCTCCGATCATCGTCGTGCGGCGGACGCGCTACACTCGGTTCTCGGACCTAGGCTGCGGGAGAACGCGATGGACCACTTCAGCGGTGCACAGGCTGCCGTGCGCATGCTCGACCTGTACGGGGTGCGTCACGTGTTCGGACTGTGCGGCGACACGAGCCTGCCCTTCTACGATGCCCTCTGCACGATGGAGCATCGGATCACCCATGTGCTCACTCGCGACGAACGCAGCGCGGCCTACATGGCCGACGGCTATGCGCGTGTCAGCGGCAAGCCCGGCGTCTGCGAAGGTCCCAGCGGCGGAGGCGCCACCTATCTGTTGCCCGGCCTGGTCGAAGCCAACGAGTCGTGCTCGCCCGTACTCGGCATCACATCGGACGTGCCGGTGCTCTCGCGCGGGCGCTTCCCCTTGACCGAACTCGATCAGGAAGCGCTCTATCGTCCCATCACCCAATGGAACACCGTCTGCCATCGAGCAGAGCAGGTGCCCCAAGCGATCCGCAGTGCGTTCCGCCACATGACGACCGGGCGTCCCGGCGCGACCCACATCGGGCTGCCCTACGATGTGTTGAAGCAGCCGGTCGATCCCGCACAGATCTGGGCGCAGCCCGGACACGACGTCTGTCCCGCATGGCGATCCGGCGCGGACCCCACCCTGGTCGAACGCGCCGCCGAAACAATCCTCGCCGCACGCCGACCGATCTTGGTATGCGGAGGCGGCGTCATTACCTCGGGCGCCACCGATGAACTGCTGCAGGTCGCAACGCTGCTCAACGCGCCCGTGTGCACCACGGTCTCCGGCAAGGGCAGCATCGCGGAGACGCATCCTCTCAGCGTCGGCGTCGTCGGTTCCAACGGCGGCGTGCTCGCGACCCGAAGCGTGATGGAGCAAGCCGATCTCGTCGTCTTCATCGCCTGTCGTGCGGGCTCGACCACCACCGAACACTGGACCCGGCCGGCGCCCGATGTGCGGATCGTGCATATCGATGTCGACCCGCTCGTCGTCTCGGCCAACTATCGCACCGAGCATGCGCTGATCGGCGATGCCAAGCTCGTGCTGGGCGCCTTGCTGCAGGCTCTGACCCGACATCTGGGCGAGCGTGCACCGACGGACTTCGACGGTGCAGCCGTGGCCGCTCGCGCTCGCGCCACCAAGTTCGATGCGTTCCGCCGCCTGGCCGAGGCGAATGCGCGTCCGATTCGCCCCGAACGCGTGCTCGCCGAGTTGCACCGCATCCTGCCGCCCGACGCCATCGTGGTGGCCGACCCCGGCACGCCTTGCCCCTATGTCTCGTGCTATTACCCGTTGCGCGAAGCCGGTCGCCATTTCCTCACCAATCGCGCGCACGGCGCGCTCGGCTACGCCATGTCGGCTGCGCTGGGTGCGTGGTTCGCACGCCCGCATTCGAAGTGCGTCGCCATCATGGGCGACGGCAGCTTCGGCTTCTCCGTGGGGGAACTGGAAACCGTGGTGAGATGCAAGGCGCCACTGCTGATGCTGGTCTTCTCGAATGCCACTTACGGCTGGATCAAGGCCAGTCAGCGCGCGAGCTATGGCCAGCGCTATTTCTCGGTGGACTTCTCCCGCACCGACCATGCGCTGATCGCAAGCGGCTACGGCGTCAAGTCTTGGCGCGTCGAAGATCCCGATGAGCTGGCCACGGTGCTGCGGGCGGCCGCCGAGCACGGCGGGCCCACGCTGGTCGACATCGTTGCTCAATCGCTGGAGGAAGCTGCCGCACCGGTCCTGCAGTGGATGGGCTAGCGCGAGCGCTCGACGTCCTAGACGCTCGCATCCGCGCGGTACTGGCAAGCTCGGATCGTACCGAACTCGCGGGCGATCACCCACCCGCCGCTCCCGCATCGCTCTCCTGCGAATCCTCCGCGCGGGCGGCAGCAACGGTATCCCACACGGCCATGAACATCGCAGCGACGAGCGGCCCGATGACGAATCCGTTGAGACCGAAGATCGCCATGCCGCCCAGCGTGGTGACGAGAATGACATAGTCGGGCATCCTCGTATCCTTGCCTACCAGGATCGGACGCAGGATGTTGTCGACCATGCCGATGACCAGTACGCCGAATACGATCAGCACGACCCCTTCCCAGATCGCCCCGCTGACCAGGAAGTAGATCGCCACCGGCAGCCAGACGAGCGCGCTGCCCACGGCGGGCAGCAGCGAGAGGATTGCCATCAACACGGCCCACAGGAAGGCGCCGCCGACACCGAGAAACCAGAAGACCAGTCCACCGAGCGCGCCTTGCAGCGCCGCGACCACGATGTTTCCCTTCACCGTCGCACGCACCACAGTGGTGAAGCGCGACCCGAGCCGAAGGCGCAAGCGGTCTTCCAGAGGCAGCGCGGCGTTGATGCGCGCGACCAGCCAACGCCCGTCGCGCAAAAAGAAGAACAGCAGGTACAGCATCACGAAGAAGCCGATCACGAAATCGAATGTGATCTGGCCGATGCTCAGAGCCTGGGCGCCGAAGAACTGGGCACCCTTGGCAAGACCGCTCATCAACTGCTCTTGGAACGACGCGAGATCACTCAGCCCGGCATCCTGCAGCAGTCCCCGAGCCCAACTGGGGATCGCATCCATCACCTGCTTGAGGCCTCCGGCGATATCCAGTTCACCCGATTGGATGCGTTCATAGAGCGCCGCCGCCTCCTGCACCAGCATCGCCGCGACGATGCCCGCCGGCAGGATGACGATGAAGACGATGATCGTCACCGTGACAAGGGCTGCGAGCGAACGCCGGTCGTGCATCGCGCCCTGCAATCTACGGTTCAGCGGGGAAAAAACGATGGCGAGCACCGCAGCCCAGAACACGGCGGCATAGAAAGGCCACAAGATGAGCGCGAAGGCGAGCGTCACCACGACGACCAGCACGACGAAGGTCTTGTTGTTGGATAGCGCAGGCGGGGATGGGGTCATGGGGGTCAGAGGCACGCTCGGCCGCGGAGCACACCAGGCTGGGCAATGAAGCGAAAGCGCGCTTGGGCCTTCTATTAGCACGCGCAGTGCCCGTGGTCCGCGCCCGGATACGGCTGATCGCTGCGCCCGCGCGCTCCACAATGAAGGCGGGGACCGAAACGTGCATGGCCAGTCGAAAAACCCGCCGACACCTCACGCCACGGAGACAAGCCATGATCGAGACAATCATAGAGCAGCGTCGGCGCGACCTCGGAGGATTCGAAGTCGCCCGCGTCCTGCCCCAGCCACGCCGACGCATGGTCGGTCCCTTCGTTTTTTTCGACGCCATGGGCCCGGTGGATTTTCCGGCCGGCATCCCGCGCACGGTCGATGTGCGCCCGCATCCGCATATCGGATTGGCCACCGTCACCTATCTGTTCGACGGCGAGATCATGCATCGCGACAGCGTGGGCAGCGAGCAGCCGATCCGGCCTGGGGAAGTCAACTGGATGATCGCGGGACGCGGCATCACGCACTCCGAGCGCTTCGAGCTCGCGCGCCGCCAGGGCGACCGTCTGCATGGCATACAAGCCTGGGTGGCTTTGCCGAACGAACGCGAGGAGATCGAGCCTTCGTTCAGCCACCACAGCGGCACCGATCTTCCCGTCATCGAAGATGCCGGCTCGAAGGTGCGCGTCATCGCGGGCGAACTGTTCGACCAGCGGTCAGCGGTCGTGGCGCACTCGCCGCTGTTCTATGTCCATGCCGAACTGGCGCCGGGCAGCCGCTTCGAGTTACCGTCCCGATACACCGAGCGTGCGGCCTACCTGGTTTCGGGGGATCTCGAAGTCGCGGCCAGACGGCACGAGCCGGGCCGCATGCTGGTATTCGAGCCGGGCGCCCCGGTTCCGATGCGCACCGAGGCCGGCGCGGTGGTGATGCTGCTCGGCGGTGAACCGGTGGGCGAACGCTACGTGGAGTGGAACTTCGTATCCTCGTCGCGCGAGCGCATCGCGCAGGCGAAGGCGGATTGGCGCGCAGGCCGGATGAAGCTGCCGGATCTGGACAGCGGCGAGTTCATCCCACTGCCGGAAGACCCCGCACCGCCGCCCAACCCGATGTCCTGACCGAACCGGCGATCAGCCGGCAATCACCGGCTCGCCCTTGATCACAGTGCGCAACAGAACCCGTGCCTGCTTCGCGTCGACCTCGGAGCGGTAGTGCATCGCGCAGCGATTGTCCCAGAGGACCAGATCGCCCACGCGCCACTTGTGCCCCCAGGCATATTTGTCCTGCGTGGCGTGCGCCCAGAGCTTGTCGAGCAGTTGCTCGCTCTCGGCGTTCGGCATGCCGAGGATGTAGTTCGACGGCCAGACGCGGCGCCGACCGAGATAGAGCGCCTTCTTGCCGGTAACCGGATGGACCCGGACCAAAGGATGGGTGGGTCCGGGGACTTCTTCCGGCGTGCTCGGCAACTTGACCGTGGGTCGCAACACGCCCGCGCTGTTGCGGCTCGCGTCGTGCAACTGCGACTTGCCCTCGATTGCACGCTTCAGATCCTCGGGCAACTCCTCGTAGGCGCGATACTGGTTGTTGAAGAAGGTATCGCCGCCGCCATCGGTCGGGATGATCACCGCGTAGAGCATGCTGCCTGCGGGCGGCACTTCCACGTAGGAGTTGTCGCTGTGCCAGACGACCTCGTAACTGCCCAGGGTGCCGTTGTCGAGCACCGGCTCGCCTCGCTCGTCCAGGTTGGAGATCAGACTCACGCGCGGGTTGAGCGCGACGCGCTTGCCCCCGACCTGATAGCCGCCGGCCACCTGATACTTGCGGGAGGCGCCTTCCTTGGTCTCGCCGAAGATCTCGGCTGCCTGCAAAAAGGATTCGTCGGGCAGCTTCTGGTCGCGCCACAGCAGCACCAGGTGTTCAGCCCAGGCATCGCGCAGCTTGCGCTTGGTCGCTTCGGGCACCGGCTGCGACAAATCCATGCCGCGGACCTCCGCCCCCAGCGCTTTGCCGGTCGGGACGATCTCGACAGACTCCGGCGCGTTGATCGCCTGCCCCGTGTTGATTCGCGGTGCCGAGGCCGATTGCAGATTAGCCGCCATGAAAACTCTCCTCGTCGGTTACGGATGCGGCGCGGTCGACGAGGCCGCTCGGGCGGCTAGACGGCACCGGTTCGATGAACTGATCCGATTCTACAACGCCGGCAAGAATCGACTTCTGCCGCCACGGGTTTGCGCACGCGCTACACTGCACACCTCGTGTCCTGAGTCGGAGATTCGTCGACGAACGGCCGAACGGGAGCGCTGCAGCAGCAGGGGCGAATCGCCGGCTCGGGACACCAAGCCGCACCCACTATTCATGCCACGCCAGGGGAGGATGAGTCATGTCGTTGAGTCGCCAGTTCGCACGGTTCGTCGCAGATCTCGACTACGCCGGATTGCCCGCAGAAGTCGTCGATCGGGCCAAAGGGGTGACGTTGCAGGCATTGACCTCCGCCCTGCTCGCGCACGACATGGCACCCACCAAGCATGCTCTCGCCATGATGCGCGAAGAGGAAGCGGGCGGCGGGGGTGCCGCGACCGTACTCGGCCATGGCGTCAAGCTGACCAAGAGCGGCGCTGCGTTCGTCAATTCGGAGGCCGTGCTTGCCGGCGGCAAGTGGGACACGTTCCGGATGCTCACGCATCCAGGGTCGGCGATCCTGCCGGCTGCGCTCGCGGCCGCGGAGACCTCCGGATGCTCGGGCAAGGATTTCATCGTCGGCATCGTCGCCGGCTACGAAGTGATGGAACGCATGGCCGCCGAATTCATTCCCACCGTGATGGCGCGCGGCTTCCACGCAGGCCCGGTTTTCGGCATCTTCGGCGCGGCCGTCGCGGCGGCCAAGATTCAGAAACTCGACGCCGAGCAGATCCATAGCGCGATCGCCCAATGCGTGAATCTCGCCGCGGGCAATCTCGAAGGCGGACGCAGCGGAGGCCGCTCGCTGCGCGAAGGCGGTGCGGTGCGCAACGCCCTGCTGGCCGTGGCCATGGCGAAGCACGGCACGCGCGGCGGCGAGACCACTCTGGAAGGCGACGCCGGCTTTTATCACGCCTATACCGGCAACAACCTGGGCGTGCTGAGCCACAGTTTCACCGAGCGCAGAAAGGTCGACCTGCAAAGCATCACCGCGGGTCTGGGCGAGCATTGGGTGTTCCTCGAAACACTGTATCGGATCTATTCCACCTCGGGCTTCAACATCGCGCACGTCGACGTGACCGCGCAGCTTTGCGAGGAGCACGGCATCAAGAGCCGCGACATCGAACGTATCGAGGCAGTGGTGAACTGGTTCGAGACCGAGTATCCGAGCCCGGCTTTCCCCATGCCAGGCGCAGACGGCCGCCCCAAGGTGGGCAGCACGCAATACTTCACTGCCTACGGGGCTGTCCTCAGAAGCTATCCGCTGTTGCGCGCCTGGCCGCTCAAGGGCGATGAGCGCGATCCGGCCGAAGTGCTCGATCTCATGCAGCGCGTGCAGTTGATCCCCATGGTGGGCCGGACCTTGTTCGGACCGCGCATCACGGTATTCACGAAAGACGGCAAGAGCTACACGCGCGAAGGCACGGGACGCGAGTTCATCTTCGATTACGAAGAACTGGTGCGCAGGATAGCTGCCGTCGCCTCCGGTCTGCCCATGCCCGAGGCCCGATACACTCAGCTGGTGGGCGCCTGCCGCACGCTCGAAGCGCTCGGCAGCGTGGCATCGGATCTGATTCCGCTGACTGTCGCCGCTTGAGGCCCTCGGGTAGCGTGCAGCATCGCCGAGACAGTCCGCGGCGGACTGTCCGCCGTGCGTTCGATCCGCCGACAATCACGGACCGGCACCGAGTGCGACCTTCGTCACTTCGGATTCGCTCGCGTTTTGCCATACTCGAACATTACCCACTTGCTCGCGAGGTGTCGTCATGATCCGCCCTTCTTCCTGCCTGCGCACCGTGCGCTGCCTGATCGCCCTCGCCTCCTTGGCCGGCGCCACAGGCGCCCATGCGGCCATCGCCGCACAAAGCGAATTTTCCTCGGACGCCGAAGGCTGGGTGCTGTCGGGCGACACCACGACCTCCAATCCGACCTACTTCGCCACAGGCGGAAATCCGGGCGGCTTTGTCCGGGGAATCGACCAAACGGTGGGCGGCGTCTGGTACTGGCAAGCGCCGGCGAAATTCCTGGGCGACAAGTCGCTCTCGTTCGGTCAAACCCTCAGCTTCGATCTGCGCATGCGCGGTAGCGGGCCACTCTTCGACTCGCCGGACGTCAGCCTCACCGGCGGTGGCCTGACCCTGCACCTGGACTTGTCTCCCGTGCCGCAAGATCTCGCCTGGACCACCTATACGGTGAACCTCGATCAAAGCGACAGCTGGCGCGTCGGCACGCTTACCGGCTCGATCGCCACCGAAATCGACTTTCGCCAGGTACTGGGCAACTTGAGCAGCCTGCGCATCCGGGGCGAGTTCATCACCGGGTCGGACAACGGCGATCTCGACAACGTGATCATGACAGCCGTGCCCGAGCCGGCAACGTACGCGCTGTTCGGCCTCGGCCTGGGGATCGTCGCCTGGGGCGTCCAGCGGCGCCGCAGCGACGACCGGACTTGATTCAACGGTCGGCGGAGCGGCACGTCAGCTCCTGACAGTATCAGGTCCTGCGATGCCCCGGCTGCCCGGACACTCCACGTCGACCGAGTGGCACCGGGCAGTTCTCACCACCCGCAGAAACGCCGAACGCGACGCCATGCGTGGATGCAACCATTCGCCCGCCGACGAGGCGAAGCGCTTTCTTTTGGCGCCATACGGCACCGATGTCGCCCGTTCGCTGCTCATCGGCCGATCGAACCGATCAGAAATTCTGCAGGGCCGTGCCCTCGCCTGCCTGGATCCAGCGCATGTCCGAAGGCACAGCCACCGGGTGTAGACTTTGGTTCCAGGGGAGCGAACGCCTTCCGAGCACGCGCGGTGCGTGAGCGGGCAGGGTATATTCATCAGACAGCCACAAGGACGCCGCATGTTCGAAGCCTCGAATCAAGCGCAGGTCGACGAATCCACTGCGCCAGGCAGAAGCAGCCTCGCATTTTTGCGACGATTCATCCATCACCCCAAGCAGATCGGTTCCATCATTCCGAGTTCGCGTTTCCTCGAACGTCGACTGGTCAAGCTGGGCGCTGTTGCGAACGCGAACACGGTCGTGGAACTGGGGCCTGGCACGGGCGGCACCACGCGAGCCCTGCTGCGCGCCCTGCCTGCACAGGGCAAGCTGCTCGCCATGGAAATCGATCCTGTCTTCTCCGAAATGCTGCGCGCCGGCATCCGGGATCCGCGCCTGATCGTGCATCAGGCGACTGCGGAGCAGATCGTGGCTGCTCTCGCGAGTCACCGCCTGCCTGCGCCCGACCTGGTGATTTCCGGCATCCCGTTCTCGACCATGCCCCGGGAATGCGGCATTCGCATCATGCGTGCGGTCAGGGCGGTATTGGCACCCGGTGGACGATTCATCGCCTACCAAGTGAGCGGCCGGGTGGCCGAACTGGGGCGGGAAGCCTTCTACCGCGAGGCGGACCTGCACGTGGAATTGCTCAATGTCCCCCCTGTGCGGGTGTATACCTGGCACAAGGGCCGCAAGGAAACGTAAACGCTTCGGGCAGCGCGCCAGCGCGTACCGCCGCAGTCGCGCAGAAGCGATCCGAAGTTCGCCCTTGCGTAGACCGTGATCGTTCGATCCCGTGCACGCTCGTCACGAACGGCTGTCGCCAACGTCGAGCCGCGTGAGATCGAGCAGCGGCGCAATGCTCGTCTGCCGTTCCAGATCGTCCACGAAGTCGATCAGCTTCGCCTGGGCGGTTTCGTCGAGCAGATCGCGCGTGAGTTGCCGGAACTTGTCGACGCCCTGCGTCCAACCCGGATCGGCGGCATCGTCGGCGAGGCTGCGGCGATACTCCGCCACCAGGATCTCTCCGTTGGTGAGCGTGGCAGTGAGGCGGCAACAGCGCGTTTCCGGCGCGAGTCGGTCGAACTCGTCGGGCAGCTCGATGATGCACTTGCCCATCAGCGCCAGCACATCGGCATCGCGATAACGCCTCTGGGCCATCATCGCGGGCGTGATGGTGCCATCGATCAAGGCCATCGCCACCGTGCACGGCAAGGAATGATCCGCAGTCTCGCGGGTCTGCGGGTTCCACACCTCGGGGGAATCCATCCAGCGTGCGAACGCCTGGCGTATCGATTCGATCTTGAGCGCCGCGATGCGCGCGGGATCGACCATGGCCCGCAGCTTCTGCGCCGCGAACACCGGCACCTGACAATTGAAGCGCGTCGGGAACGACTTGATCATGCTCTGCTGCACGGCGAAGGTGTGCCCTTCGAAGCGCTCCGGCAACGGCAGATCGAACACCCGATCGCCGAACGCCTGCTTCCACAAGCCGTACTTGCCCTCGAAGATGTCGTCCGGACCGGTCATGCCCTCGCGGGCGAGATAGGCCGCGAACACGCCGGCACGCGCCCCCTGCGGCCCGGCCATGCCCTTCCACATCGACAACGTGCCCGTGCGCGTCTGATTGAGCGCAATGTTGGGAGCGATGGCCAGAGATACGGCATGCCCGAGGCGTTCGGGATCGAGCCTCAGCAACACACCACTGCCCAATACCGCGCCGAGCGCCACGATGGGGGTCTGGTCCCAGCCTTCGTGGCTGAGCGGAACGACCTCCACGAATCGGCACTGAGCCTCGTAGCTCATCACCATGCCGCGCAGGAAGTCCGCGCCGGAGCTGCGCTCGGCTTCGGCCACGGCGATCACCGCGGGCAGGGCATCGGCCGGATGACTCACCGCGGCCATGACGTAACTGTCGCTCATGTCCAGCGAACGCACCATGGCGGCATTGACGAAGGCCGCCATGTCGGGCGTCGTTCCCTCGAGCGAGCCGAATACCCTCGCGATCGAGCCGGCGCCGACACAAGGCGCGAGCCTGCGCGCAATTCGAACCGGGGGCATATCGTAGGCTGCGAGCGCGACAGCGAGGCTGCTCAGGATGCGGGCCTTGGCCGCGCGCATGACGCCCGGGGCGAGGTCCTCGCACCGCAGGCGGGTCGCCAACCGAACGAGCTTGGTGGTGGTGCGATCCATGATCTGCCCTAGAAGAGAAGATGCATCAATTCGGCCACGTCCGCCGCGGACGCATGCTCGAGCGCATCGAGCTTGCCCATCAGTCGCGCCGTCGTCGTCGCATCGAATCGTACAGCCAGACAATCGCGCATCTTGGCGCCGTGCTGCTGCGGATCGATGGGCTCGCCCCAGGAGCCGGGCGGCCGGCTGCAAACCTGCGAGAGCGTGCGCCCGTCGTCCAGGGTGATCCGTATCTCGACTTGCATGCTGCGCGTGTCGTTCGATGCCTTCGGATCGCGCTCGACGATGCACTTGCCGAGCAGATCGACGACATCGGGAGCAAAGCGACGCTCGTCGGTAAACGCGTGTATGCCCACCTTGCCGTCGAGGAGGGCGATCGTCGTGGTGTACTGAAAACTGAACTTACCCTCCAGACCCGAGCGGGGCTGAGGACGATCGGCATCGTCGATGTCCGGCGTCATAATTCGCACCTCGCGTATTGCGCGAGCATGTTCGATGCGCTCGCGCAACGCCAGCGCGGCCGTAATGACGAAGTGCGTCGGATACTTCGACGGATAGAACTTGATCGCCATGCCCGGATCGACGCAGCGAAACGGCTTGCCGTAGGCGAGCAGCGTGGCATAGTCGAACTGCTCGGGGAAGAAGGTCGCGACATAGCCCTTGCGCGCCTCGAAGATGTTGGGATGGGCGATGAAGCCGCACTTCGCCAACCGCGCTGCATCGACTCCCGAGGCGGCCGCGTTGCCGCAATGGGTGCACTTGACCATCGAGCCCGTGTTGGCCGAAAGCCCCGAACAGCGCGAAGTCGCCACGCCGAAGGCATGGGTCAATTGCTCCGCAGTCAATCCGAGCAGATGCGCGGCTGCCACGGTGGAACCCATCACGCCGACCACCCCGGGTGTATGAAACGGCAGCGAGCCGCGAGCGTGAGCTGCTGCAGCGAGTACGCGGCCCTGCATCTCGAAACCCTTCGCGCACGCCGTGACGATGTCGCGCCCGCTGCTGCCGAGCGCTTCGCCGAGAGCGAACGCGGCGGGCACCGTCGGCGAGACCGCGTGCGTCGGGGGGCTCGACATCGGCTCGAAGTCGAGCACATGCATGGACGCCGCATTGGCGAAGGCCGCCTGCGAAGGCGAGGTCTTGAGACCGAAGCTCCAGACCGTGCTCTGCCCGTGGCACGCCTGTTCCCGCACCTGGTCGGCAATGAGCCTCGGAGCGATCTCGCGACTGCCTGCCACCGCGACCGCGACCCCATCGGCGATCAGGCGCTTCACCATCAGGACGGTGGCGGCGTCCAGATCGTCGTAACCGACTCGCGTCACGCACCGGGCGATCTCGGCCGTGCGACCGCTATCGCTCCCGCCTTTTGCTGTATCCATGCATCTCCTCCACCGTGTGTTCGACTCGCCCTGGCGCGTCACTCAGCTTACGCCGAAAGCCTCCGCCACTCGATTCATGTAAGCGAAGAACGCGGTGACATGCACGGTCGCCACGATCTGGGGATCGGTCCATCCCTGCTCGCGCAATGCCTCCAGGTCGGATGAGCGCATCTCGCCCGGCGCTCGGCTCAGCTTCCAGACATAGTCGAGCAGCACCCGTTCCTGGCTCGAGAGATCCGCGCGCGTGTAGTCCTCCAGCAGCGACTTGGCGAATGCGTCGTCGCCCGTGATCTGCGCCAGTTGCCTGGCATGAGCCGGCCCGCCGAAACCCGATCCGTTCGCCACCGAGGCGACTGTCGCAATCATCTCCGCCAGCCGTCGATCGATCGAACGGCATGCGTAATTGTTCTCCGGATAGAAAAAGGCGAAGCCCTCGACCGTCAGCGGCTCGCCGGCCATGACGGCGCGTATCTGCGGTATCTGGCCGCGCGTGGCAAGAATCTTGTCGTAGGCACGCCGCAAGTCTCCGGTTGCCTGTTCCGGCGGTGCGCATTCGATCCAGGGTTTCTTCGCCATTAGCTTGCTCCGGAGGAGAATCGAGCCGATTGTAGACGCATGTCGCGCCGAACTCTGTGCGAATGCGTAAGTGAGCGCGCGCGCCCGGCCCAGTGTACCGCGCAGCACACCCATGCAGCGTCCGGTGCGGTTGCCCCGCGTCGTCTATCAGAGTAGATTTCCGCGCCACCTGCGATGCGAAGCACAGGCCGCGTCGACATCGTCATTCAATCCTGGAGGAAACACATGGGCTGCAATCGGAACTGGACACGAATCAAGAGGCTGCTGCTTGTGCCCTTGTGCTGCATGGCAGCGACCGCTCAGATGGTCACCCCAGCCGCGGCGCAAAACTATCCGAACAAACCGCTTCGCCTCATCGTGGCTTTCCCGCCCGGCGCATCGAGCGACCTGGTCGGGCGCATGCTCGGGCAGAAGATCGGCGAGCAGATGGGCCAGCAGGTCATTCCGGACAATCGTCCCGGGGCGGGCGGCAATCTGGGGCTGGGCATGCTGGCGAAAACACCCCCCGACGGCTACACCATCGGCATAGCGACGGCCAGCATCGCCGTGAGCCCGGCGCTGTACAAGAACCTCGGCTACGATCCGGTGAAGGATCTCGCCCCGGTGGCGAGGCTCACCACGATCCCCAATGTCCTGCTCGTGCATCCCTCGGTACCGGCCAAGACGCTGCGTCAGTTCATCGATCTCGCCAAGGCCAGCCCGGGCAAGCTCAATTTCGGCTCGGGGGGCACGGGCACCACCAATCATCTGGCCAACGAACTGCTCAAGCACCTGGAGAAGATCAATCTGGTTCACGTTCCCTACAAGGGCGTGACGCAGGCGATGGTAGCCATGATGAGCGGCGAGGTGGACGAAGTGGTGATGCCTGTTTCGACTGCATTGCCGCAAATCAAGGCCGGAAAGGTGCGAGCTCTCGCAGTGCTGACCGAGAAGCGCATCCCCTCGCTGCCGAACGTGCCGACCGGCATCGAGGCAGGCGTGCCCAACTTCACCATGCCGCTGTGGTACGGCATGTTCGCGCCTGCGGGCACGCCGCGAGAGATCGTCGAGCGGCTGAACCGCGAACTCACCAAGGCACTGGAATCCAAAGAGCTGACCGCCACCCTCGCAGCGATGGGCGTCGACCCCTGGCCCGGCACCGCTGACCAGCTCGGCGACCTGCTGCGCACGGACATGGAACGCTACGGCGCCATCGCACGCAGCGCCAATCTGCCCAAGCAGTAGCCTCGCACGAGACGCCGCGATCGCGATCGGAGCCACACCGGTCGCGATCGCCGATGGCGTGCGAACCCGGACCTCAGTCGGTCTTCAGTCCGATCGCCTTGATGAGCTGATCGAAGCGCGCCATCTCTACCTTGATGTAAGCCGCCAGTTCCGAAGGGCTGCTCGGTGCAGCCTCGATGCCCTGCTTCTGCATGCGCTCGCGCACCCCGGGATCGCTCAGAATCGCCCCCACTTCGACGTTCAGTCGCGAAATGATCGCAGCCGGCGTGCCGCGCGGCACGACCAGCGAGTTCCACGTGTTGGTGGCGAAACCCGGCACGCCGCTCTCAGCGATGGTGGGGATGTGAGGTAGCGCTACAGAGCGCTTTTCCGTCGAAACTCCGAGTGCGCGCAGCTTGCCGGACTGGACATGAGGAAAGACCGCGGAGATGCCGCCGAACATGTAGCTCACCTGACCGGCCATGAGATCCGCCATCGCCGGGCTGCTGCCCTTGTAAGGCACGTGAACGACGTCGATCTTCGCCATGTGCTTGAGCATCTCGCCGGCGAGATGGGCTCCGGCGCCGACACCTGCAGATCCGAAATTGATCTTGCCCGGACGCGACTTGGCCAGTGCGACCAGTTCCCCGACCGTCGTCGCCGCCACGCCGGGGTGACAGACGAGCAGGTAGGGCTGCGTGGCGAGCATCGACACCGGTGCGAAGTCGCGCTGCACGTCGTAGGGCAGCTTGCTCTTGAGCGCCGGATTGACGGCCAGGGTGGTGATCGTGGCAAGCAGCAGGGTATAGCCGTCCGCAGGCGCACGCGCGGCGATCTCCGTGCCGATCACCGTGGCCGCGCCACCTCGGTTGTCGATGATCACGGGCTGTCCCAGTCGCTGCCCCAGGCGCTCATTGACCGTTCTGCCGATGATGTCGGTCGGCCCGCCCGGCGGATAGGGGACGATGAAGCGTATGGGCCGGTTGGGATAGGTTTGCTGGGCAGCGGCCAGGCCGCAGTTCATGAGTACCGAACTCGTCAATATTGCCAACAACGGTCGTGGTAGCGACATGGATTCTCTTCCTCGCGAACGAACAATGCTCTTTGCATGAGCGGCGGCGACTCGGCGCCAAGGACGCTCGAAAGGCATGGGGCGAATCGCTTCCGCCATGTATCCCGGCCGCTTTGGCACTCACGCACACGAGGCTCGCCTCCTCCGAGCATCCATACTAGGGGCACTCGCCGAGGGCGGTCAACGCTGTCTGCGGAGCTGCCCGCGGAACTTGCCCGAGCGCAACGTGTCTTTGAACCGGGCCGTGTATCGTTGCCTCCAATCACGAAGGCATCGCAACCCCGACCAACGCGCCCCCGCGAGCTGACCCGTGAATCATTGCACTGTATGCTGCACGGACGATAGTCCAAGTCAGGAGAGACCCCAAGATGAGCATGCGCACCGAAGCACCGCCCGCCAAGCTGCTGGTCGCAGTGGATGGATCAGCGCACGCGCGGACAGCGCTCGCATGGGTGGGCGGTCTCGCCCGGTCCGGTGTCGCGCTGCAGTGCGTGGTCTTGAATGTTCAGCGCCCTGTGATGTCGGGTGAAGTAGGCTCGATCGCACCGGCATCATTGTCCATCGCAGAACGCGAGTGCACCGCTCGTGACATCCTTGCGCAATCCGTGCGTCTCCTCGAGGATGCCGGCGTTGCCTGCGATCCCGAGCATACGTTGGACGATCCGGTGGATGCGATCCTCGCCAGCGCGACAGCACATGCATGCGATGCCATCGTCCTCGGCCGCCGCGGACAGGGCGTGTTGCGCTCGGCACTGCTCGGCTCGGTCTCCAACGAAACGGTGCGCCGGGCCCGACTGCCTGTCATCGTGATCAACGAAACGCTCGTCCCGCCGGCAGACGGCCCGCTCGCCATCCTTGTCGCGCTCGACGGTTCCGCGGCCGCGGAGCGCGCGGCCCGGTTCGCGTCGCGGCTGGCACAGGCGAGCGCGGGATCGACGATTCACCTGCTGCACGTGCAGCCGGCGCTCACCGTCGCCGAAGCCGTCCTCGGCCCTCGCGACCAACTGCTCGATCGCTGGTCCGGGAGCGACACCGAGCGCGCCTTCGCCAGCGTCCGGCACATGCTCGCCGCATCCGGACTCGCATGGGAGGAACACACGCGACTGAGTAACGAGGCAGGCGATGCGATCGCTCTTGCAGCAACGGACCTTGCCTGCTCTCTGATCGCCATGGGCACGCGCGGGCTCGGCCCGATCGCAGGTCGCCTGCTGGGCTCTGCGGCACAGCGAGTGATCGAGCATGCCCGGGTCCCTGTTGCCTTGAGCTGCTGACGGCGCACAGCCTTACCGACGAGCCTGAGCCGCCGCCAGCATCCACCCGCGGCGCGTCTGCGCCCGCACACCGAGAATCTGCGCATGAACTACCTGCAGTCGATGGGCATCCTGGCCGGAGGCATCGGCCTCTTTCTCCTCGGCATGGCCCTCATGACCGACGGCTTGAAGCTCTCAGCCGGACCTGCACTGCACCGCATTCTCGCCGCTGCCACCCGCACGCGCTGGCATGCCCTGGGTTCGGGTGCGCTCGTCACGGCCTTGGTGCAGTCTTCGAGCGCGGTCACCGTGGCTGCGATCGGTTTCGTCAATGCGGGATTGCTGGGCCTGGGACAGACGCTGTGGGTGTTGTTCGGCGCCAACGTCGGCACCACCATGACAGGCTGGATCGTGGCGCTGGTCGGGCTCAAGTTCAAGGTGGAAGTCCTTGCGCTGCCGCTCGTCGGCCTGGGCGTCGTGCTGCGCATGAGCGGCGAAGGACACCGACGCAGCGCATTCGGGACGACACTGGCCGGATTCGGCTTGCTGTTCCTCGGCATCGCCGTCCTGCAGGATTCCTTCTCGGGCATCGCGCAGCATGTCGAATTGCCTCAGGGCAACGATCTGGGCTCCGTGCTCCTTCAGGTCGGCGCCGGCGCTCTGCTCACGGTGCTCATTCAATCGTCGAGTGCGGCCATGGCCATCGCGCTCACCGCTGCGCAGGGTGGGCTGCTGTCGGTGGAAAGCGCTGCAGCCGTGGTCATCGGCGCGAACATCGGCACCACCGTCAAAGCGGTGCTTGCCAGCATCGGCGCCACGGCCAACGCTCGCCGCGCCGCAGCTGCGCATGTGGTCTTCAACGTGCTGACGGGCCTCGTTGCCCTGGCGCTGCTGCCGTGGATGATCGGTGCGCTCGGCGTCCTGGGCAAGGCACTGGCGCTGCCTCCAGACCCTGCCGCCAAACTCGCGATCTTCCACACCACCTTCAACGTGCTCGGTGTCTTGCTCATCTGGCCGCTCTCGGGCGCGCTCACGCGCTGGCTGCAGCAGCGCTTCCGGGCGCGCGACGAGGACGAAACGCTGCCCAGGCACCTCGATGCGAACGTCCTCGCAGTGCCCGCGCTCGCGCTGGATGCCCTGCAGCGGGAAATGGCCCGCATCGGACAGCTCGCCATGACGCTCGCGGGCGAAGCCTTGCTCGGAAAGCCCTCGCACGCGCTGCAGGCGCGACACAAAGCGCATGCCAGTCTGGACCAGGCGGCGGAAGACTTCGTCGAACGCATGAATCGAGCCACCATGTCGGCGCAGACCAGCCAACAACTCGCGCGGTCCCTGCGTGTATTGCGCTACTACCATACGACGGCCGAACAGGCGATGAACGCGGCGGTAATGAACCGCGCGCCCGCCCTGCTTTGCGCCGAGGTCGGCGAGGCGTACCAGCGCTTTCGCGATGCGGCTCAGCCGTTGCTGGAACTCGACGCGCCTGTCCCCATGGCCACGGACGAGCCGGACGAAGCCCTCGGAGCGATGGATCGTGCCTACGAAGCCTTGAAGAGCGCTTTACTCGTCGCGGGCGCCTCCGGACGAATCGCCATCGCGGACATGGACGAGGCGCTGCGCCATTTCAGCGCCCTTCGCCGCGCCGTGCAGCAAGCTCGCAAGGCCGCGATCATGAGCGCATCCCAAGGGTCCTGAGTCGGCATTATTCTGCCGCCAGGAAATCGGCAGCGATGCCAAGGGTAATCGGGCCACGCATCCCTATGGCCAAGATGCCCGGCGGTTCCGCACAAGCCGACCGGGCACGCGGACCGGAACGAGACGAGCCGCAAGGTTTTGTCCGATACTCGAGCATTGCGGCGGGACCATTGAAGTCCACCGCCCTGCGGGAGCACTGGAACCTGATGCAAAACAGTCTGCGAAGATCGCTCGCCGAGCCCATGCGTTCTGTAGCGCGATGCTTCGTCGGGATACTGAGCCTCTGGCTCGCCTTCAGCGCGGTAGGCGCTGCCGAAGACGCGCTGAAGGTGGGCTCCAAGCGATTCACCGAATCCTACATACTCGCCGAAGTCCTCGTGCACACGGCCGGCGGTTCAGCCTTTGCCGTGCACAAGCCCGGGCTGGGGAACACCGGCATCCTGCACGCGGCGCTGGTGGCACGCGCAATCGACGTGTATCCCGAATATACCGGAACCATTGCGCGCGAAATCCTCAAGCTCGAAGGCAATCCGTCGCTGGCAGCGCTCAATGCCGCGCTGGCCAGGCAAGGGCTCGCCGCCTCGTTCCCGCTCGGATTCAACAACAGTTATGCGATCGGCGTACGCGGGGATCTTGCTCGAAAACTCGGATTGCGCACCATCGGCGATCTCGCCCGGCACCCGGGCTTGCGCTACGGCCTCTCGCACGAATTCCTCGGTCGCCAGGACGGCTGGCCGGGGTTGGCGCGAACTTACGATCTGGCGCGCGTACGCCCTGTCGGGCTCGATCACGGCCTCGCCTACGAAGCGCTGGATGCGGGCCGCGTCGACGTGATCGACGTGTATTCCACCGATGCCAAGGTGCTGCGCTACGACGTTGCCGTTCTGGCGGACGATCGCGGCTACTTTCCACGCTATGAAGCGGTGCTGCTGCATCGCGCCGACGCAGCCCAGCGCTTTCCCGATCAGTGGCAAGCCATGGCGAAGCTCGCCGGCGCGATCGACGAAGCGACGATGCTGCGCATGAACGCAGCGGCCGAAGTCGATGGGCGCAGCTTCGCCCAGGCGGCTGCGTTGCTGTTCGGACCCGCTGATGAACCTTCGAGGCGCAGCTTCATCGACGCCCTCTTCGGACCGGATTTCGCGCGCCTGACGATGCAGCATCTCACGCTCGTTTTCGGGTCGGTCGCGGCGAGCGTGCTGGTCGGCATTCCGCTGGGCATCGCGGCGGCCCGTTGCCGTCGGCTCGAGCAGCCCGTCTTCGCGCTGGTCGGGGTGCTGCAGACGATTCCCTCGCTCGCCATGCTTGCGTTCCTGGTGGCGATACTGGGGGCAATCGGCGTGGTACCTGCGGCGATCGCCCTGTTCCTTTACGGCCTGCTGCCCATCGTGCGCAATACCCACGCCGGGCTGCACGGAATCGGCGAGGGCATGCGACAAGCCGCCGCCGCCCTCGGCCTGTCGGCGCGGGATCGCCTCGTCTGCATCGAACTGCCGCTGGCCGCGCCCGCCATCCTCGCCGGCATCAAGACCTCGGCCGTCATCAATGTCGGCACCGCCACGATCGCCGCTTTCGTCGGTGCGGGGGGATACGGCGAGCGGATCGCATCGGGGCTCGCGTTGAACGACAGCACTTTGCTGCTGGCAGGTGCGATCCCGGCTGCCGGACTGGCCTTGCTCACCCAGGCGCTGCTCGAACTGGCGGAGCGCCGGGTCGCACCCTGGCGGCGCTCAGCTCACGGGCGCTCGCGGTGAAGGCAGGATCGCGAGCACGAGGGCACCCACGCCGAACCCGATCGCGCCAAGCAGCATGATGTGCGTGTAGCTGCCGAAGGCATCGTAGGCGGCAGCCGCGGCCAGCGCACCGACGATCCGCCCCGAGAGCGCGAGTGAATTGGTCATCGAGTTGATGCTGCCGTAATGGTCGCGCCCGAACGTGTCCGCGACCCACGCCGCCTGCAGCGGTAGCATCGCCAGGCCGATGCCCCACAGCACCGCGTAGACCCAGACCCAGGCCGTCTGTGCCGGCCCGAGCAGTGCAAAAGCGAGCAGCGCGAACGCGCCTGCGACCGCGAGCAGATTGAGGAGCCACTTCTTGTCGTAGATGTCGCCCATCCAGCCGACTGCCACTCGCGACGGAATGTTGATCGTCAGCGCGACACTCAATGCCGCCGTCGCCACCAGCGGATCAACGCCCTCGGCCAACATGTGCGGCATCTGGTGCACCTGGGTGATGCCCATGCCGAAGTAGCGCAGGAACACGGCCAGAGTAAACAGCCAGAAAGCGCTCGTGCGCAACGCCTGCGCAAGGGTGAATTCGTGCGACGTCACGACACGATGCTTGGGCAGAGGCAAGCGCTTGATGAAGTCCCAGGGCCGCGGCGCGCCCCACCCGCCGGCCACCTCGCCGCCATCCATGCGCATCCCGTGCCGTTCGGGCTTGAAGCGCATGAACGGCACGACCAGGAGGGTCGATAGCAGCGTCGTCCAGCCGAGCATCCACGCGCTCGCCTGCCAGCCCGAATCCTCGGCGAGCAGGCTCATGGCCGGGATCAGCAAGAGCCCCGCGCCGCCCGAGCCGGTGAAGTAGATGCCGAGCGCGAACGAGCGTCGCACCTTGAACCATTGCGCAATGGCCGCGGAGCCGACGGACGGCCCGATCGCGCCATTGATGCCCGTGCCGACCAGCAGCACGAGACAGGCGACGAAGGACCCGTAGTTCGTGCAAAGCGGCATCATGGACCATCCGACGCCGCCCAGGACGCCGCCGATCAACATGACCGGGCGCGGTCCGCGCCGATCGAAAAGTCGCCCGAACCAGGGCGCGAGCAGCAGCCCCCAACCGAGCGACAGCGCCCAGGCGATCGTGATGCTGGTGCGGCTCCACTGATAGGTCTGGGCCAGGGGATCGACGAATACCGTGAAACCCCAGGTGAAGGCGGCCTGATTGATCATGTACATGATCCAGGCACCGGCGACGATGACCCATCCGTAGAACAGGCGCGGCTTCGTATCGGATGCAGCCATCATGTTCCATGGGGTACGCGCAAGCGCACCCTGTCGGTTGAGGATTACCGAGGCTCTTATCCGCGTATCGAGCGCCTGATCGTAGCGGTCACGATGCCAGGCGGAGCGCCTTCGAGCTGCACTGTAGCGCAATTGCTCGGCGCCCTGGGTCCTTGTTCGATCGCAAGCACAACGGGCGCCCGAAGGCGCCCGTTGTGCTCTGCCGCCAGGCGAACCGCGCCTGCTGTACGGTTAGAAGCGGTGCTTGACCACCAAGGCCACTGCGTCCTGTTCGTCGCCCGCGCTGAGCACTGTCGCCGCCGTGCCGATACGGGCGGCTTGACTGTTGCGGTCGTTGTCCATGCGGACATAGCCGAGCTTCGCCGAGGTGCGCTTGGAGAAGTTGTACTGGTAGGCGATCGAGTACGACTGGGCGCCGGTGTCGGCCCCGATCGGCGCGATGCCGCCTGCGACGGTCGGCGTGATGCTGCATTGGGCCGCGGTGCCGACGCAACTGCCCTTGGTATCGCCGAGCCAACTGTAGTTCAGATGCAGGTTGTGCGGACCGGCGATGTTCCAGTCCAGCCCGATCGCCCCGCTCTTCTTCGTCAGGTCGCCGCCGACCGCCGTCTCCCACTTGCGATCGAGATAGATGCCGCCGATTCGGAACGCCCCGAAGGTGTAGCGCGCGGACAAGCCCCAGCCCCGATCGTCGAGCTCGCGTGCACCGGGGGCAGTCGCGCCCATGTTGGTGTGGCGCTCGTAGCTCAGGCCCGCCGCCAGCGGCCCGCTCATGTAGGTGCCTGCGAACGACCATACGCGAGGCTTCTGGTTGCTCGCCCCATCGACGTTGTGGCCCGTGGCCTGACCTTCGGAAGCCGCGTTACCGCACGACACCGCGGCACCGACCATGAAGCCACCCATGCGGGGCGTCTCGTAGGTCGTCAGGCAAGTCTCGCGACGACGAAAATGATGTCGGGCGGCACCGCCGCCGCTGTTGGGACTTGCCGCCGTGGCGATGGCCGAGGTCGAGCCGGATCCACCTGCGGCCAGGAAAGAGATGCCCAGGTTGCCGGTGGCTTCGCCGCCGACGTCGCCGAGGTCGAGTGCCCGGCTCATGGGTGTGTGCCAGCGCCCTACGAAGACATCCCCGAAGCCGCCGCGAAAGCCCAAACCACTGTTGCGCGAGCACAGGCCGACCTGGTCGAACGCGCGAACATCCATGTCGGTCTCGCACTGGAACCAGGCCGAGAGGCCGCCTCCCAGCGATTCCATGCCCTTGAAGCCGAGGAAGGAGCCCGTGGACTCGACGTAATCGGTGCTCGGACGCCCGGCGCCCTGATCGATATAGGCGTGTTCGAACTGGGCCTGGCCGTAGATCTGAACCGTGCTGCCTGAACTCGCCGCCTGCGCCATCGACGGCATGACGAGCGCACCCGCCACCGCGACTGTCATCAGCTTCTTGTACATTCCCGCATCTCCCTTGAAATTTTTCTGGCTGGCATCGATCGCATGGCTTGACCACGACATATCTCGCGCGTCGATCGTTCCCACTCGACGCGCGAGGTGCAGGCGAGCCCGGCCCACGACCTGGAAATCGGCAAAAGCAGGTTCCACGCCAGATCGATGATTTCTTGCAGGATCGAGGAACGCCGGCCGCAATCGCATCCAGTCCTCCGGCAATCTCGCTTACGGCGAATCCCGCGCATCAGGACGTCATCAGCGCAGGGCAGATGCGCTGCGCCGCTGCGCCGTCTTGGTGCAAGCCATGCACCAAGACGAGAGCCCGTGGGCATGACCGAGCAGGCCCGCTTGAGGTCTGCCAAGCGCTTGGCGTGAGCAGCGGGCTGCGGGCCCCGGAGACTGGCCCACGAGCCAGCCCGAGACCTCCTCGGGTCAGAAGTAGCCGACCAGCCGCCCGAGCACCAGCGCCGTCGACCACGCGATCAGGGAAAGCGATGCGGCGACCTGCATCCGTCGGAGCGGCGGGTCGCGTTCTGCGGCAGCCGACCTCGCCGGGGATACGGCGACACGCAAGGTCAGCGCGTTCAACGCGCCGAGGGCGACGAAGCCCATCTTGGCAAGGAAATACTCGGAGGCCGCATACTCCGTCGCCCGTGTGCCGAAGAGCATGAAGCCGAAGACGACGGCAACGACGACACCGGCCGTCGCGGTATGCGACAAGACCCGCCAGAGCGGACCGAGCGGCTCGGCCCGCCATGCACCGAGCAGCCGCAGGTCCAGAGGCACGATGGCCCCCAGCAGCAGCGCGATCCCAAGGATGTGCCCGGCGTTGACGAGCGGATAGAGCCAGACCGATTCACGCAGCGAGCGCGCCCAGGCGCTTGCCTCCAGCGCCGCCAGCAGTGCGTCGATCACGCGGACGAACGGGGCGTCAGGACTTGCGATCCGGATAGAGGTTGTAGCTCTTGCCGTCGATCACGACACGCTCGGCCTTCACCAGCCGCTCGCCCTGCTTGGCGGAGCGGTGACCGTGGACGGTGATCGTGCGCCCGACGCTGAGCATTGTCGCGCTCAAGCCGGCGCGGTCGTTGCGCCAGGGCTGGCCGACTTCGACCACCCACTGGGTGCCTTGCACTTCGAGACTGACTTCGCCATGCGGATTACCCAGCTTCGTGCCGGTGATCTTGCCCGTGAGTTGAAACTCCTCGTCCGTGGCCCAGCCCCAACCGTGGTGCGCGAAGGCGGCGGGCGCAAGAAGCAGCGCCATCATCATCGCGGCGAAGAGCAGCCAGATCGAACGTTCGGTGAGCCTGACCATCATCGGTCCTCCTTGGGGAGCGTTGCGTGGATGTTACCGCTTGCGACCCGCGTCCGGCGCGTCAGTTCGCAGCTCCGACGTACCGAGACAGCCCCGCACGCATTCCGCAAACCCACGAATCACGGTATCGTCCGCAAACTGGCAATGTGGCTGCAGCATCATACCGAAAGCGGAGGAGTGAGCATGACCGAAAAAGTGAGCATCAAGACCGTCGCCGAACTCAAGACCTGGGTCGGCAAGGAAGTGGCCGTCGGCAACTGGATCACCGTCACCCAGCCGATGATCGACAAGTTCGCGGAGGCCTCCGGCGACTTTCAATGGATCCACGTCGACGTGGAGCGCTGCAAGACCGAGTCGCCCTTCAAGACGACCATCGCGCACGGCAATCTCACCTTCTGCCTGCTTTCGTCGATCGCGCGCAATGCAGACGTCGATCTGCCCCCCTCGAAGATGAGCGTCAACTACGGCAGCAACAAGATCCGCTATACCGGCATCGTGCCGGTGGGGTCGAAGATCCGCGGTCGCTACAAGCTGCTCGAGGTGAAGGACGTCGACGACAAGACGGTGCTCGTGAGCTGGGGCGTCACCGGCGAGATCGAAGGCGGCCAGAAGCCCGTCCTGATCGCCGAGACCCTGTCGCGGCGCTCGGCGTGAGCGATCGAGCATGAATACCCGCATGCAACCTTCACCGACACGCTCGGTGCGCTTCCACCGTGCCCCAGTCGTGGCCCTGAGCGCAGCGCTCGCACTGTGCGGCCATGCGCTTGCGCAGTCGCCCGCCTGGCCGGTGAAGCCGGTCCGCGTCATCGTGCCTTATCCCGCCGGCGGGACGTCCGACATCCTGACCCGAATGGTCGGCGCGAAGCTCACCGAAGCCTGGGGCCAGCAGATCATCGCCGAATCGCGTCCGGGCGCGAACGGCAACATCGGTGTGGAGGCCATGGTCCGATCTGCGCCCGACGGCTACACGCTCACGCTGATGGACATCGGCAACCTGTCGATCACGCCCAGCATGTACAAAGTGCCCTTCGACATCTTGCGCGACATCACCCCGATCACCACCGTCACGTTCTCGCCTTATCTGCTCACGACACATCCGAGCGTACCGGTAAAGAACGTGGCAGAACTGATCGCGCTGGCGAAGAAGCATCCGGGCAGGCTCAACGTGCCGGTCGGCCTGGGCAGCAATATTCATTTGTCGACACTCGCCATGCAGCAGCGCCTGGGCACGAACTGGACTTACGTGCCTACCAAAGGCGGCCAGAGTTCGGTGATCTCCGTCATGACCGGCGACGGCGATTTCCTGTTCATGGGGGTGATCCAAACCTGGACGCACGTCAAGAGCGGCAGGCTGAAGCTGCTTGCGGTGTCCAGCGCCGAGCGGGAACCGACCTTTCCGCAAGTGCCGACAGTCGCCGAAACGCCCGGGCTCGAAGGCTACACGGCCGGATCCTGGCAAGGCATCATCGGCCCGGCGAAGCTGCCGGCCGAAATCGTCAACAAGACCTACAACGAAGTGCGCCGGATCATCGACCTGCCCGACTTCAGGGACAAGCTCGTGTCCCAGGGATCGCGGCCACAGGCGAAGCCTCCGGGCGAGCTGGCCAAGTGGCTCGCCTCCGAGAAGGAGAAATGGGCGAAGGTGGTGAAGGACAGCGGATACAAGGTTCAGTAGGCCTCTTTCAAGGCGATGGCGTGCCAAGGCAGACCATGCGTCTGCCTTGGCACGTCTCGGCGTCATCGCCGCGCAACCTCGGCCCGGATCGCGGGCCAGCGCGCCCCTTTCGATGACAGGCGCGAGCGATGCGATGCCAGCGAAAACCATGCCGTGTTAGCATCGAGACCCATCCATCTGCTGCGAAAGGACGCATTCCATGCCTTCGGCACGCCCTGCATTCACGACCTTGCGCCGCCACTTCTTCGGTTTCGTTTTCGTTCTGTGCGCAATGTCGCTCGTCGCGACGGCCCAGGCCCAGCAGCTACTGCGTGTCACCACCATTCCGGAGGAAGCCGCGACCGAGCAGATGCGCAAGTTCGGCCCACTGGCGAGATATCTCGAAAAGCAGCTCGGCATGAAAGTCGAGTTCACGCCGGTGAACGACTACCCCGCCGCCGTCGAGGCATTGGTGAACAAGCAGGTCGACGTGGTCTGGTTCGGCGGCTTCACCCATGTGCAGGCGCAAATCCGCTCCGGCGGCAAGATCATTCCGATCGCGCAACGCGAAGAAGACACCCAGTTCCGCTCGGTCTTCATCTCGCAAAAGTCGTCGGGCATCAATAGTCTGACGGATCTCAAGGGCAAACAGGTGAGCTTCGGCTCGCAATCGAGCACCTCGGGCCATCTCATGCCGCGCACGTTTCTGCTGCAGGCAGGCATCGAACCGGACCGCGACTTCAAGCGCATCGCCTACTCGGGCGCGCATGATGCGACCATCGCATCCGTGGTGAGCGGGCGCGTCGACGCCGCAGCGCTCGACATCACGGTCTGGCGCAAGTTCGTGAACGAGAAGAAGGTCGACACTTCCAAGGTCGATGTGTTCTACACCACGCCCCCCTTCTTCAACTACAACTGGTCGGTGCATGCCGACATGCCGCAGGCATTGCGCGAACGCCTGACCAAGGCGCTGCTCGATCTGGACATGAGCACCCCCGAAGGCAAGGAAATCCTGACCTTGAATCGCGCCACCAAGTACATTCCCACCAAGGCCGAGAACTACAAGGGCCTGGAGACGGCCGGGCGTAGCGCCGGCCTGATCAAGTAGCCGGGAAAGCCGCAAGGCATGCGCATCGAGTTGGAGGCAGTCGCAGCGAAACATCCCGCTGCGAAGGTCGAAGCGGCACCGGCGTTGCAGGCACTCGATCTTTCCATCGCGCAAGGCGAGCAGGTCGCAGTCATCGGTCCTTCCGGCGCCGGCAAGACCACGCTCATGCATGTCCTCGCCTGCGCGCTGGCGCCCAACGCAGGCCGCCTGCTGCTCGACAGCCGCGATCCCTGGCGGCTGCCGGTGCGAGAACTGCAACGGTTGCGCGGCCGGCTGTTTCTCGCGCCGCAGACCCCGCCGCTGCCGCCGCGCCAACGGGTAGTCACGTCGGTGTTGGCGGCGCGCCTGCCTTCGATGTCGCTGTGGGCCAGTGTCCGCTCGCTCGTCTATCCCATCGGCATCGAGCAGGCCCATGCGGCGCTGACACGGTTCGATCTCGCGCCCAAACTCTGGGATCGCGTCGATCGACTCTCCGGCGGCGAGCGCCAGCGCGTCGGACTCGCGCGTGCGCTGGTCGCGCCCGCGTCGTTGTGGCTGGTCGACGAGCCGCTCTCGGCACTCGATCCCACGCGGGCCAGGCTTGCCATCGACACCTTGGTGTCCGCCTCCGCCGAGCAGGGGGCCACGCTGGTGGCGACGCTGCACCAAGTGGATGTCGCCGTCTCCCGCTTTCCGCGCGTGATCGGCTTGCGCGAGGGCCGCCTGGTCTTCGATCTGCCTGCGGCCGACGTCACGCGAGACCTTCTGAGCAGACTCTATGCGCAGTTCGAGCACGAGCTGGAGGGAGCCCCTCCGGTAGCCGATGTGGGAGCTGACGCGTACAAGCCGGCCTCGTCGCCACTGATATGTCGATGAGCATGACGACGGCCGCCGCCTTGCCCGAGCTGCGGGATCCGGCCTGGCGCGGGCGCGTATTCTGGTTCCTGTTCGCGCTCGTGCTGCTCGGGCCTGCCCTGGTCGCGACCGAGTTCAAGGTCTGGGCCCTGTTCTCGCCCGACAACCTGAGAGTCTCAGCACACTTTCTCGGCGACTTCTTTCCCCCGAAAATCGAACCGGAGTTTCTGGCGATGGTGGCGCGGGAAGCCTGGCGCACCGTGGCCATCGCCACGGCGGGGATGGCCCTCGCGCTGGTGCTGGCCATCCCGCTTGCCGTCGCGTCGACCGCGGTGCTCTCGGTATCGGCCCTGTCGGGACGCATGCGCCTGCTGCCGTTCGTGGTACGCCAGGCGATCCGCTGGCTGCTGATCGTGCTGCGCAGCGTGCCGGAGCTGATTTGGGCGCTCGTCTTCGTACGTGTCGTGGGCCTCGGCGCCACCGCGGGCGTACTCGCGATCGCCCTGACCTACAGCGGCATGCTCGGCAAAGTCTACGGGGAGATCCTCGAAAGCGGTGAAGCGCATGCCACGACCTCCTTGCTGCGCAATGGGGCCGGGCGACTGCAGGCATTCTGCTATGGCCTGCTGCCGCAGAACGCGGCTGAACTGACGAGCTACAGCGTCTACCGCTGGGAGTGCGCGATTCGCTCTTCGGCCGTGCTCGGCTTCGTCGGCGCAGGCGGTCTCGGCCAGCAGATGGACACCTCGATGAAGATGTTCAACGGCTCCGAGGTCAGCACGATGCTGATCGTGTTCGTGCTCCTGGTCTGGCTGGCCGACTGGGCGAGCGGGCGCCTGCGGCGAGTGCTCGCATGAGCACCCCCGGCGATTCCCGCGCGTGGTCGTCGACGGTGAGGATTCCGCCGCCCCCGCCCCTGCTGCATGTGCGCTGCATGGTGTGCTGGATCATCGTCGGCATCGGCCTGATGGTGATCGCCAGCTTCGCCACACTCGATTTGCAGCTCGCGCGGCTGTTTTCGGTAGAGGCCGCTCAACGCATGGGCAAGTTTCTCGGCGAGCTCTTGTCGCCCTCGCTCAGCCCGGAATTTCTCGCCAAGCTCGCCATCGCCAGCCTCGAGACCATCGCGATGTCGGCTGTCGGCACCGTTCTGGCAGTGATCTTCGGCCTGCTCCTCGCAGTGCCGGCGAGCCGCACCCACGAAGGGGATCGCGCCCTGGCTCGCGGCCCGACCCGGCTGGTGCTCAATGTGCTGCGCTCGATTCCCGAACTCGTGTGGGCCGCGCTGCTGCTGATATCCGCGGGGCTCGGGCCGCTCGCCGGCACGCTGGCGCTCGCCATGCACACGACCGGCGTACTGGGCCGACTGTTCGCGGAGGCGATCGAGAATGCGCCGCCGGCACCCGGCTTCGCGTTGCGCACCCAGGGTGTACCTGAAGGCCGCGTGTTTCTGTACTCGGCGCTGCCCCAGATTTTGCCGCAGCTGCTCTCCTATACGCTCTATCGCTGGGAGAACAATATTCGCGCGGCGGCGGTGCTCGGTGTCGTCGGCGGTGGCGGACTCGGCCAGATGCTGGCCTTCCACATGGGTCTGTTTCAGATGAGCGAAACGAGTTCGGTCCTGCTGGCGACGATCCTGCTGGTCGCCATGGTCGATCTGATCTCGTACTTCGCACGCCGCGTGCTGGGCCGCTAGGCGACAAGACGCCGCTCTGGCACACGCTGCGGCAGGCACGTCGCCGGATACCCTGGAAAGTACGCGCAGCCGGCCCGATGACTTCCGTCGCGCGACTAACCGCCCATCTTGATGTTCGCCGCCTTGATGATCTTGCCGTAGGTCGCCATCTCGCTTTTCATCAAGGCAGCGAACTGCTCGGGTGTAGACACGAAGGGCGCCATCCCTTGGCTGTGCAGCCAGTCGCGGGTTGCAGGCGTGGCGACGATGACGGCGAGTTCGGACGACAGCTTGGCGATGACGCCGCCCGGCGTCCCGGCGGGGGCCAGTATGCCGTTCCAATTCCTGGCGTTGAACTGCGGCAGCCCCGACTCGGCGAAGGTCGGCACCTCGGGCAGCACCGGCGAGCGCGCCGTACCGGAAATCGCAATCCCGCGCAGGCGGCCGGATTGGACATGCGAGATGACCGACACCGGACCCTGGAACATCAACTGAACCTGACCGCCCAGCAGTTCGACCAGCGCCGGCCCCGATCCCTTGTATGGAATGGACTGCACCCGCGTGTCGGTCATCAGGCCCAGCATCTCGGTGGCCAGGTGCGACGCGCTACCATTGCCCGAGGTGGCGAAATTTAGCTGGCCCGGACGCGCCTTGGCCAGGGCGACGAACGCCTTGAGGTTCCTCACCGGCAGGGAAGGATGGGCCACGAGCAGATACTCCTGGCTCGCGATGGTTCCGACGGGAGCGAAGTCCTTGATCGCATCGAAGGGCAGCGAAGGATGGAGCAAGGCGTTGATGATGTGCGTGCCGGACATCGCCATGATGGCATAGCCATCGGGTGCCGACTTCGCCAGCAATTCGGTGCCGATCACCGTGTTCGCACCCGGGCGATTGTCGACCAGAACTTGGTGCCCCCAGTTCTCCGCGAGCTTCTGCCCGATATGCCGCGCCAGCAGGTTGTTGGTCCCGCCCGGAGGGTAAGGAACGATGAAACGGATAGGCTTGCTCGGATAGACCGGCTGTGCCACAGCGCCTGCGGCGCCGCACAGCATCGCTCCCAGGGTCAATGCGCGTACCAGCGTGCCGACTCGCCTCATGATCGGTGCTCCTCCCGATGTGGAACCTGGCGCGGCTTAGGCCGCTCGTGCCTTGCCGCGCCCGCCTGCAGGCGGCAGATCTGTCGACCCGCCTCTCGCTGCCGCCCCTCGCAAGGGGCAGCGATCATCACACTTCGCCGAAGTGAATCCGGCGATACGGCGCGGAAGGGATGTTGTCGTCGACATGCAGATCCCACAGTTCCGCCTGACCAGCCGCCTGATGCGCTTCGAACAACGCCTGGAACCGATTGAGGCCGGTAATCTTCTCGCCACGCAACCCGAAGCCGCGCGCAATGGCGGCGATGTCGCCCCGGCCGTGCTTGGAGACGTCGGGGTCGTAGCCCTGCGCCTTGAACTTGTGCACTTCGGCGCCGTAGCCGCCGTCGTTGACCGCGCAGATCAACAGCCGGATCCCTTGGCGACGTATCGTCTCGAGTTCCTGGACATGCATCATCAGGCTGCCGTCGCCTTCGATCAGGAGCACCTTGCCGTCGCCGCGCGCCGCCGCAACGCCGATGGCCGTCGGAAAGGCCGAGCCGATCGCGCCGAAATCGTTGATGACGTGCACCTGCTCGGCTCGGCGCCCGTAGAAATGGGTCATGGCGATGCCGGCGAAATGCGCCCCGCCGCTGACGACGGTCCAGTCCTTGGGGATCGCGGCATCGAGTTCCAGCATCGCCGCACGCGGATCCACGGTATCCGGCGCAACCAGAAACTCCTTGGCATCCGGTCGGGCGGCCATCTGGGCGATCTGGTTGGCAAGCATGGGCGAACGCACGCCCGCCGACGAATACCCCTTCGCATCGAGCTTGGCGGTCAAGGCTTCCGCTGCGGCCTTGGCATCGGCCCGGATGTGCATGTCCGCCACGCGCAAGCCTTGATAGAGCCCGCGGGGATTGAGGTCGATCTGCACCGACTTGGCATTCGGATACAGATAGCCTGCCTCGGTGGTGTAGTGCCCCAAGCCTGCGCCCACGCCGATCAGCAGATCGCAAGCGGCGAATTCCTCGCGGGCGAGCGGGCTCGCATAGGCGCCGGCGACGCCGATGCCGAACCGGTTGTGATCGAAGAGCCCTTTGGCGAAGAGCGACGTCGCGAGCAATGCCCCGCAGCGCTCGGCCAGCGCTTCCAAAGCGGGGCCCGCGCCCGAACGAATCACGCCGCGTCCGCCGAGAATGATCGGGCGCTTGGCGGCCATGATCAGGTCGACCAGCTGGTCGACGAGCGCCGGGTCGGGCGCCGGACGCTGCGGCGTGGGCATGAGTTCGGTCGAAGGCGAATACTCGGCGCCCCACGGGAACGGCGCCTTCTGCAGATCCATCGGCACGCCGAGCACCACGGGACAGCGTTCCTGACGCGCGGTATAGAAGGCTTCACGAACCGTATCGAGCATGCGGTCCACGCTCTTGACCGGCAGATAACGCGCACCGGTCGCGGTGGCGAGCGGTCCGAGTTCGAGTTGCTGGATGTACCAGGCGGCCGAGGTGGGCGAATCGCCGGCGAATACGACCAGCGGAATGCTGCCCCGGGCAGCCGTCGTCAAGGCGGTCATGATCTGCGTGAAGCCCGGACCGCATGTGACGGTCGCGACACCGACCTTGCCCGTCTGCCGAGCATAGCCGTCGGCCATCGAACAGGCGCAGTGCTCATGGCGGGCATGCACGACGTTGACGCCGTACTTCTGCTCCATGATCGCTCCCCAGTACATGTTCGCATCACCCAGCAATGCGAACATCGTATCGACGCCTTCCGCCACGAAGGCCTGCGACAACACCTCGTATCCATTCAACTCGCTCATGTGCCCCCCTTGTCGTTCTTGCCGATGATGCTGCGCGCGCCATCGAGCAGCGCGCGTCCCAGGATCTTGGTTCCCGACGCGGCCGGAGCCTGCGTCGGCATGGCATCGCTGCCTTCTTGGCGTCGCTGCTCGATCACGCGCGCGATGTTCGCGGCGAACTCGGCCAGCAGCGCGCGCGCGACATGCACGCCACCCGCGGAGGCGAACATCTCCAGCGGCCCGGCGACTTCGAAGCCGCCGGCCAGCGTAACCTCGGTCGCCTCCTCGCCGCGCGCTTCGACTTCAAACCGTGCGCGAGCACGCGAGGCGCCTCTCTGATCGATGCCGCGCGCCTCGATCAGACAGCGCTTGACCGGATGATCGTACGTGAGTTTGGTCTCGCCCCGGAACACGGCCACCGTGGGACCGAATTTGAAGGTGACCTTGCCTTTGTGGGAGCCGTCAGCGGTCACCTCGGTCATCTCCGCCCCCGGTATGCAGGCCGCGACCACGGCCGGATCCGACATCAGCGGCCATACCTCGTCCGGGGGTGCCGGAATCGAGAACTTTTCCTTGAGTTCGATCACACTGTCTCCTCGCTCCCTGCCTCGGGGGCAGGCTTCGTTCATTGCCGAAATGCTACCGATACGGTCACCCGTACACCCGTCGGGCGGCCAGTCGACATCGTCGCCGGCATCGACCGACCGACTTCCCTAGGCGTTCTTTGCCCGCTCGATCGATTCGAGGATGAGACGCTTCGCCTCGTCGGCATCGCCCCAGCCGAGCACCTCGACCCACTTGCTCGATTCGAGATCCTTGTAGTGCTGAAAGAAGTGTTCGATCTGCTTGATCGTGATGTCGGGCAGATCGAGGTAGTTGTGAACCTTTTCGTAACGGCGCGTCAGCCGTGGCACGGGCACTGCGATGATCTTCTCGTCGCCGCCGGCCTCGTCGCGCATCTTGAGCACGCCGACCGGGCGCACGGCCACCAGAGCACCGGGCACGATGCCGCGCTGGTTGGCGATCAGCACATCGCACGGATCGCCGTCGTCGGACAGCGTATGGGGGATGAAGCCGTAGTTGCCCGGATAACGCATGGCCGTATAGAGGAACCGGTCCACGACCAGCGTGCCGGCCGCCTTGTCCATCTCGTACTTGATGGGCTCCCCGCCGACCGGCACTTCGACGATCACGTTGACCTCGTCGGGCGGACTGCGGCCTATGGATATCGCTTCCAGACGCACCGGGCACTCCTTTCACTTTTGGGTCCATGCCAAGCCGCCATGGAGGTCGCTGCACCCCGCGAAACCGTGGGGCGAGCGTCCCGGCCGACGTATGGATAGCTCGAGTATGCCACTGCTCGACGCAATTGGGATTACAGTCGAGCCGGATACGGGCGGAGGGCTCTCGAGCAGACGCCCTCCTCGGGCGTCGACAGAGACAGCCGCGCACCGCCGCGCCTACGGCGGCCTGCGCCGGATGCTATTCCGCCTTGATGCCGGCAGCCTTCACGACCTGTCCCCATTTCTGCAGTTCGCTCAGCAGGAACTTGCCGAACTCGGGCGGTGTGGTCGTCGAAATATCGAGCGAAAGATTGGCGAACCTGGCCTGACCGTCCGGCGAATTCACCGCATCGATCACGCCCTTGTGCAGCCGTGCCACCACGGCCGGCGGCAGCTTTGCGGGGCCGAACAGGCCGAACCAGTTGGTCACCAGCACGTCGACGCCGCTTTCCCGAAACGTCGGGACATCCGGCAACGCCGCCGCCCGCTTCTGGCTCGACACCGCCAGCGCCCGCAGTCGGCCTGCGCGAACATGAGGGACCGCACCGGGTATGGTGGGAAACGCCGCGGTGATCTGCACGCCGATCACGTCGGCGGTCGCAATCGCGATGCTGCGATAGGGCACGTGCTGAATGTTCACCTTGGCGGCGAGCTTGAACAGTTCGCCGGTGAGATGCGTGACCGCACCGCTGCCGCCCGAGCCGTAATTGATCTGCCCGGGTTGCGCGGTTGCAAGCGCGACGAACTCCTTGAGCGTCTTGGCGCTGAAGTTCGGATTGACCACGAAGACCTGCGGGGCTGTCGCGATCAAGGTGATCGGCGTGAAATCGCGAATCGGATCGTAGGGCACGTGCTTGAGCACATGCACGTTGATGGTATGCGGTGAGTCGCCGATCAGCAGCGTATAGCCCTCCGGACTGGCCCGCACGACGATCTCGCGTCCGAGCGAGCCAGAGGCACCCGGACGATTGTCGATGACGAACTGCTGACCGAAAGCCTCGGCAAGTTTCCCGCTGACGATGCGCGCGACCGCGTCGGAGGAGCCACCGGGCGCGTAGGGCACGATCACCCTGACCGGCCGCGCCGGATAGCTCGCGTCGTCCGCGCCGGTCTTTTGCTGTGCCGAGGCCGTGGGCGCAGCAAGCGCTCCGGTGAGCAGAACCATGGCTGCCAACGCCTTTGGCATGAACTTGCGTGGCAACGGCGGGACTGAGGCTGACGACATCACTTCTCCTTCGAGGTGCAGGATGGAATATTCCAGATCGATTGTTCGCTCAGTGGCTAGCGAGCCCAAGACTCGTGACCAGCTTGCTCCACTTGGCCAGTTCGGCCTGCATGAACGCACCGAGTTGCGCCGGGGTGCTCCCGACGGGCTCGACGCCGAGCGTCGCGAGCTTCTCGCGGATGTCCGGCACGGCGACGGCTTTGGCGATCTCGGCGCTCAATCGGTTGACGATGGGCGCCGGCGTCCCGGCAGGCGCGAGCACGGAGTAGGTCGCATTGACGTCGTAGCCCGGGAAGCCCTGCTCTGCAATGGTCGCCACCTCGGGCATGGTCGACATCCGCTTCGGAGTCGTCACCGCCAGCAGACGCAAGCGGCCGGAGCGTACGTGGGGCAAGGCGGCCGGAGCGCCGATGAAGGTCATCTCGATCTGCCCGGAGATGACGTCGTTGAGCGCCGGCGCCCCGCCCTTGTACGGGACGTGCACGATGTCGATGCCGGCCATCGACTTAAGAAGTTCGGCAGCGAGATGCGTCGGCCCGCCGGCACCGGACGACGCGAAGTTCATCTGGCCGGGACGTGCCCGGGCCAGCGCCACCAGTTCCTTGACGCTGCGCACAGGCAACGAAGGGTTGACCACCAGCACTTGCGCGCCCGTCGCCACCAGGGACACGGGCGCGAAATCCTTCAAGGGATGGTAAGGCATGCTCTTCGGTCGCGTGGCCGGATTCATCGTGTGCCCCGCGCTCACGTAAGCAAGGGTGTAACCGTCGGGCGCCGATTTGGCGACGAAATCACCGGCGATGATGCCGTCGGCCCCGGGCCGGTTATCGATCAGCACCTGTTGGCCGAGATACTCCGGAAGACGCTGGGCGACCAGCCGAGCCGAGATGTCGACCGCGCCTCCCGGAGGAAAGCCCACCGTCATGCGAACGACGCGGCTGGGATACTTGTCCGCATCCGAAGCGGCAGTGCGCGGGCCGGGCTGCGCCCACGCCCCCGTGGTCGAGACGACCCAAGCGGCAACCGAAACGGACAGGGCCCATCGTGGGGATAGTCGATTCATTGTTCTCCTCCGAGAGAATGCGCGATCTTTGCGCGCGTGGTCTGTCGCCCGTCGCGGCATCGACTGGACTGTGCGCACTCGGCAGCATGCCGCTGCGCGGGTGACGGACCTGCGACTGTAACAGATCGACCGTGGCAGCCGTAGCGTTGCCGCCTCGCATCACCCCGCCCCAATCACCCCGCCCCAAGATTGACAGACTGCGAGGGCTGTCGCTTAATCCCGAGCAGATCCGCTGCATTGCGAGCGGTCGGCGCTGCGGGCAGGAGGAGGCAACGCCGACGACGTCCATGAAAACCGGCACTTCGCTGTGCCTGCGACCCGGAACGAGCCCAAACTCATGACCCTGCAAATCAAGCCCAGTGGCGGCGCCCTCGGCGCGGAAATCATCGGCGCGGATCTCACGCAGCCTCTGGACGAGGCAACATTCGCGCAGATCCGCGACGCCTTCTACAAGCACGAGGTCGTGTTCTTTCGCGGGCGCGAATTGTCCGACGAGGACCACATCCGCTTCAGCGCCCGGTTCGGCGAACTGCGCAAATTGAAGATCGGCAATCCGCTGCACGACCATCATCCCGAGATCTTCGTGGTCTCCAACATCAAGAAAGAGGGCAAGCACATCGGCAGCTACGACGCCGGCGTGTTCTGGCACACCGACGGCGCTTATCTGGCACGCCCGCATGCCGTTTCCGCCTTGCGCGCCCTGCAAGTCCCGGTGGTGGACGGCCGCGTCCTCGGCGATACCCAGTTCGCCAGTTCCACCGCGGCGTACGATGCCCTGTCGCCCTCGATGAAGAAGCGCATCGACGGGTTGCAGGCGGTGCACAGCATCTTGCGCCGTCTGGACAAGACGCAGCAGTCCGGCATCAAGAAAGATTACAGCAGCGCGGTGAAGTCCGATCCGGAAGCCACCCATCCGCTCGTGCGCACGCATCCGGTCACCGGGCGCAAGTGCCTCTACGTCACCGAAGGCTATACCGCTCGCATCCTCGGCCTGCCGGAGGACGAGAGCAGCGACCTCATCGCCGAACTCACGCAGCACTGCATCAAGCCCGAGTTCATCTATCGGCATCACTGGCAGCAGTACGATCTTGTGATGTGGGACGACTGCTCGACCACCCACAAGGCGACATTCGACTACCCCGAGACCACGCCGCGGCTGATGCATCGGACGACGGTCGTCTCCTGATCCACAGCGCCACGAAAGGAATCGCCCATGACCACCGCTCTCGCCGACCCCTCCGAAGACCAGATCCTTGCCCTGCCGACCTACCACTGGGACGCCGCTGCACCCGGCGACGAAGCCCCGCAGTTCAGCTACACCGTCACGCGCGAAGCCATCGCCACGTATTGCAAGGCCGTGCGCAACGGCAATCCCCTCTACCTCGACGAGGCGGCCGCCAAGGCGGGGCCGTTCGGACGCATCGTGGCGCCGCCGACATTCGCCATCATGGCGGCGCCGCTACGACGCAACGAAGTCATGCACGCCAAGGGCTACGCCGCACCGGAAGAAAAAGGCGAATACCAGACGCCCTACGTGAAGGCCGAGATACGCTGGAGCCGCCCCGTCTTTCCGGGCGACACCGTGATTTCCCGGGTCTATCTGGAAGACAAACTGGAGCGACGCGGCAAGCGCTTCGCGCAATGGAAGGTCGAAGGCCGCAACCCGGCCGGCGATCCTCTGTTCGACTACACCTACGTCACGATCTGGCCCGATGGCCCCGGCGTCGGCACCAAGCCGGAGACGGCGGTCGTACCCGACCCTTTGCCCGAGATCGCCGCTGCCGACGCGCTTCCCCTGGTGACCAAGCTCGAGTCGCAGGAGGCGATCGACTGCTATGGCTCGACGACCAAGGTGCGTCCGCGTGTCGGCACCAACCTGCATCAAGATCCCGAGTTCGCGCAACGCACATTGTTCGGCGGCACGGCGAACGCAGGCGTGGCGACCCTCGCCTATTGCAGTGAAATGCTGGAACTCGCCTATGGGCCGCAGGCACTGCTGCGGCCGGGCGCACGGGTCGAATTCAAGGCGATCCGGCCGGTGCGCGCCGGGGATGAGATCACGACGCGCGGCAAGGTCGTCGCGCGCGACGCACGCACACACGGTGTTGAACTGTGGGTGCATGGTCAGGATGGCCGCCTGCGCGGTGTCGGTACCGGAACGGTGGTCGTGCAAGCCTGAAGGGCGCGATTCTTCGATCGCGGTTCAGGCGTGCGGCGATGGGGATCCTCATCAGCAAGACCGACACGCACCGAGGCACGGCGTACGCTAGTACATCGCGACGAGGCCTAGCCGCCTCGCCGCACGTGCCTCTTGTTCAAGCCTCGGGCACGAGCAGGCGCACGATCCTGCTGACGTCGTCCACGTGTTCCAGATCCTGCACGAGCGCGATTGCCTGGTCGACGTTGTCCGGCGGGATGGGCCGGGCTGAGAACGACACACAATCGCGGAACTTCGCCTCCAGGAGTTCGTTGCTCACCGGATGCTCGGGGTCGCCCGGCACGCCATCGGGCCGACAAGACAAGGTTCGGCCGTCCTTCGTCAAGACTTCGACGGTCGGGCGCGATAGCGAGGAATAACCCCCGACCGGCGCGACGGCGTCGGGATCGAGCCGGTAGCTCACCCGATCGGCCATCGCCAGCACGGTGGAATCGCGCAGCCCTTCGTCGGTATAGTCGCGCAACGTGACGTTGCCCTTGACCATCATCACCGCACTGGTGAATGGAATGCTGAACTTGCCGTCGATCGCAAGCTTCGGCCGCCGCTTCGAGGCCAGCGGCTCGGAGAGCAGCTGCGTCGCCCCTGTGCCGCCGATCACGGTGATGGACTCGACCTCTTCGGGGCTGAGCCCGTGTCGGGTGCGCAATTCACGGATCGCCGTATTCGTCGCTCGTGTGTAGCCGCACGCGGGCCATACCTTGAAGCCGTGCAGTTCCAGGAGCGGAAACGCGGTGCCCAGTCCGCCCAGCATCGCATCCCAATCCGGGTCGGTGCGCACGTAAGTCTTGTAGAGACCGTAACGCCCTTCCAACACCGCCTTAGATCCCACGATGCCTCGCCGCGCAAGCTCCACCGCGAGCAATGCGCCTTGCCCCGCGAAGCCCGCCTGCATCGCCCGCAGATGAGTGGCTTCACCGACCGCCATCTGTCGGCTGCCGCTCAATTGGGTGAAGGCAATGCCGAAGGCATTCTCCATCAGTGCCTCGTCGGCCTCGTAGAGGCGAGCCGCTGTGGCTGCGCCCGACAGGTAACCGAACATCTGAGTCGGAAACCAACCCTCGGCGATGGTCCAGTCAGGGATGCGGATGCCGGCGTTGAGCCGGGTATGGATGTCGGTTCCTGCCGCGATCGCCGCCAGAAAATCCCGCCCGTGAACGCCACCGCGCTCTTCCGCAACGGCGAACGCGGCCGGCACGGTACAGATGCTCACATGCCCCCCGGCGCCGACATCGTCGTAATCGACCATGTGGCCCAGGCTGCCGTTGAGGAACACCGCCCAGGGCGCGGGCGCCTTGCCGCCGTAACCCCAGAGGGTCGTGCCACCCTGACCGCCCAAAGCACGCACATAATCGGCCACGATGTTCGCTTCCGGCGCGAGCGTCGAAGCGGCGATCGAGACACCGAGCGTGTCGAGCACGCACTGTTTGAGCAGAACTACCAGCTCGGACGGCAAATTCTCGTAGCGCAACGCGGCAGCATGCCGAGCGAACTCCAGCGTCGCGGCGGGTGGATTCATCACTTCGCGGTCAAACCGATGGCGTTCACGACCTTGCGCCACTTGGCAATTTCGGTCGCGAGATGCCGCTGGAATTCCGCCGGCGTGCTGCCGATCGGCTCGGCGCCGTCGCCCGACATGCGGTCACGAACATCGGGCGTCATCACACTCTTGTGCGCCGCTTGCGAAATCCGCTCGATGACAGCACTCGGCGTCGCTGCCGGCGCCAACAGGCCGTACCAGCTTCCCGTCGAGAAGCCCGGATACCCCGACTCGGCGATCGTCGGCACCTGCGGCATCGCCGCCGTGCGCTTGCTGCTCGTAACGCCGAGCACGCGCAACCGATCGCGCTTCACGTGCGATCCCGAAGAAAGCATGCTTGCAAACGTGAAGGTGATCTGCCCTCCGAGCAGGTCGACGAGTGCCTGACCTGCGCCCTTGTACGGAATGTGCGTGAACTTCACGCCGGCCATGCTTTCGAACAACCCGGCGGCGAGATGCCCCGAGCTGCCCACGCCTCCGGAGCCATAGGTGAGCGCGTCGCCCTGCTTGCGCCCCAGCGCGACCAACTCCTTGACCGACTTCGCCGGCAGCGACGGATGCACCACGAGCAGGAACGGCGCCTCGGCGAGCAAGGAAACGGGAGCGAGATCCTTCTGCGGATCGAAGGGAAGGTTCGCGTACAAACTGGGATTGATCGAGTAACTGCTCGACACCACCAGGATCGTGTAGCCGTCCGGTGCGCTCTTGGCGACCGTGGTCGCACCGATGGATCCCGCCGCACCAGTGCGGTTCTCGACCAGGACGTTTTGCCCGATCACCTCGCTCATCTTGCCCGCCACCATGCGCCCGACGATGTCGGTCGCGCCACCGGGGGATTGCCCGACGACGAAGCGTATCGGCTTGGACGGAAAACCCACCTCCTGGGATGCGGCAGTGCCGCTTGCAAGCGCCAATGCGGACGCCACCAGTGCGCCTAGGGAAACAGCCTTCATGAACCTCGAACCTCCCGTGTGTAGCGCTGGAAGGCATACTCCGGCAGCCCCCCAGCGGCAAAGATTTCTTCGATCAGCGGCGGAAACGCGCGCAGTTCCACCGATGCACCGCTCGCAGGACTGCGCACGATGCGATTGGGATAGTCGACTTCGAGCAACTGGCCGTCCTCCACGATGCCGGTGATACCCGGCGCCATGAAGATGGGGATGGCCCGAGCGATGCTGTTGCGCAGGAACAGCCGCGCCACCGACTCGGCGATGATCGCGACGATCCCGACCTCGCGCAACACGAGCCCGGGCCGACTGGAGCCGCAGCCGAAATTGCGCCCGGCAACCAGGATGTCGCCGGGTTTGACTTCCTTGGGGAACTCCGGCCGATAGGCTTCCATCGTATGCAGCTTCAACTCCTCCATCGTGGGATACCGATAGTAGGGATTGATGGCGTCGGTCTCGATGGAGTCGCCGAACTTCCAGACCCGCCCCCGCACCGCCGTTTGCAGATTAGCGTGCATCGAACACCTCCCGTGGATCGACGATCTTTCCGGCCAGCGCTGCGGCCGCCACGGTGAGCGGGCCGGCCAGATAGATGTCGGCTTTCATGCTCCCCTTGCGTCCTTTGAAGTTGCGCGTGGTCGATGTGATGCAACTCTCGCCATCGGAGAGGAAACCCACCTTCGGCTGGCAGACCCCGCAGCCCGGGGTGACGACCTGCGCACCGCTCTCGAGCAGGGACTCCACCAACCCGGCCTTGACGCACTGCAGATACACCTGCTGGGAGGCCGGCGAGAGAATGAATCGCACCCCTCGCGCCACCTTGCGCCCCTTCAACACGCGCGCTGCGATCTCGATATCCTCGAAGCGACCGTTCGCGCACGAGCCGATGATCGCCTGCTGAATCGGGCTGCCGGCGACTTCAGCCACCGGTGACACATTCCCGAACTGATGCGGCTTGGCGACGACGAACGGCATCTGATCGACGTCGAGGGCGATCTCTTTTTCGTAAACAGCGCCGGGGTCGGCAATCACCGGCTCGTAAGGCGCCTGTGTGCGCGAAGCAATGAAGCGCTCTGTGGTCTCGTCGAAGGGGAACATGGCGAGCTTCGCGCCGATCTCGACCCCGTGCGCAGACAGACACATGCGACTGTCCACCGACAACTGGGGCACGAGCGAGCCCGCATACTCGATCGACATGTTGCCGGCGAAATCGTCGCCGTACTTGCCCGCGAGGTACAGCACGATGTCTTTCGCGATGGGATAGTTCGGCTGCCGGCCATTGAGGACGATCTTGATCGACTGCGGCACCTGGAACCACAGTTCCCCGAACAGCAGCACGTACAGCATGTCCGCCCGCGTGATGCCGATACCGCCGCAATTGACGGCGCCGTAGCTGATCGTGTGCGAATCGTTGCCCACGACCAATTCGCCCGGGCGCATGAGCCCGTAGTCGGCCATCATCTGATGCGCGATGCCCGGTTCGGAATCATGGAAGCAACGAATGCCCAGACGGTCGACTTCGCGCCGCACGAGCGCATTCTCGTCGGCCTGCTTCTGCGACAAGGTCGGCTGATGGTGGTCGAGCAGGACGAAGACGCGATCGCGATCCCACACGCGCGGCAGGCCGTCCTTGAAACCTGCCTGCAAGGCGAGATCGTGCATCGGCTCGTTGGCGTGGTAATGCACCATCGCCCCGTCGATGCGCGCTTCCAGGATATCGCCCGCGGCGACTTGAGTCCCGGCAAGGTTGTGACGGGAAAACAGTTTTTCGGCTATGGTTTGTGGCATGCGTTCAGGCTTCCGGAAAAAGCTGCTTCAGTCTTTGCTGCTGCGCCGAGCGCACGTGCTGCCGCGCGGCCGCTTCAGCCCCATCCGCATCGTGTTTCTGAATGCACCCGAAGATCTGCAGGTGCTCGCTTCTCGCGACCTTGGCCCGCTCTGGGAGCAGCATCTGGCTCGGACCGAGCAGGTACATCGTATCGTTGACCGCCGCCAGGCTCTTCTCCAGATAGCGGTTGTGGGCGCCGCGATGAATCGATTCATGAAACAGCCGATTGTGCCGTGCGAGCGCGGCGAAGTCTTCCTGCATCTTCTGCTCGCGCTTGACGAGTTCGTCGAGTTCCATGATTTCGACGTCGGTGGCTTGCCCGGCGCACAAGCGGGCTGCAGTGCCTTCGAGCAGCTCGCGCATGACGTAGAGTTCGAGCATCGCCTGCCGCGATATCGAAGCTACCACCAGGCCGACGCGCGGCTCCAGCCTGAGCAGACCTTCGTTCTCCAGCCGGCGCAGCGCTTCACGCACGGGCGTGCGGCTCACCGCCAGCCATTCGGCCACGTCGACTTCCATCACCCGCTCGCCGGGCTTGAGCGCGCCGCAGCTCAATGCGCTGCGCAACTGCTGATAGACGAACTCGCTGCGGGAGGTGGAGTCGCTCAGTGCGGCCGCAGACAACGCCCTCGAGGCCGGTTTGCGAAAGAGCAAGGTGTTCGACTTCACGCCACCCGCACCTCGTCCTGCTCCACCTTGAACGCAGGTGCGTACCCCTCGGACGCCCAGTTCATGTAGCGTACAGCGTCGTCGAAACGCGGATCGCCCGAGCGCAGCACTTCCGGCCGCAAGCTGCGATCGATGAGCACCGGCAGGAAGGACACCCGCTCCACTCCCTGCTTCGAAAGCCGTGCACGAGCGATGAGACTGCGCTTGGAGTCCGTCCCATAGGGCAGATTCGGATAATCCGGGTCGAGTTCGATGCCGTAGCGCTTGGCGAAGATTTCATGGCGTTCGGGCTTCGCCGGCGGTGCGGACATGATGAAGTTGCTCAGGCTGTAGAAGCATACCTTGCCATCGTGGACCCCCACGGCCTTGGGCACGTGGGCGTGATGTCCGAGGATGAGATCGGCGCCGGCATCGAACGCCGCACGCGCCACCACCGGCTGATAGTCCGCGATCGCTCGCGGAATGAAATGCAGTCCCCAGTGCAGCGACACGACGACGACATCGGCCTGGTCGCGTACGCTGCGCACATCCTCCACCAGCCCGGCGAGATCTTCTTCGTAAGGAATGGTCACGATGCGCGGCGGCATGCCCGGCTGATACTCGGCCGGTGCGTAATAGGTGTGCACGCGCAAGGGTGCCACCCCTGGCTGATTCGTCTTCGCGGCATAGCCTTCGCGCAGCACCGAGCAGTAAGCGAGAAAGGCCACCCGCACGCCATCGCGCGTGAGGATCGCAGGCCGCCTTGCCTCCGCCAAGTCGCGTCCGGCACCCACGGTTTGTATCCCGCGCGCACGGAGCACTTCGAGCGTATCGAGCAGCGCATCGGGCCCCCAGTCCATGGCGTGATTGCTCGCCACCGAGGCCACGTCGAAGCCGCACTGACTGAAGATGTCCGCCAGCCCGGGCTGCACCCGGCTGTGGGCATCGCCTGAATGCACCTGCAGCGCGCCCCGTTCGGAGTAGACGCGCTCGACCTGGCAGAAGCGCAGATCGGCCTCGGCAAGCGTCGGCTTGACGAGCGTGCTGAACCGATCCACCGGTTCGTGGATGGGACCGACGTCCCCGCAACCGAGCAATGTGATCATGGCTCTCCCGCCTCAGACACGCGCGCTGGAAATTGCCAACGCATGACCGGCCGCCGTGCGGCCCGCAATGCGGCCGAACACCGAGCCGGCCATCAAGCCGGAGCTGCCGGGATAGTTGAAGTAGAAGAGGCCGCCGACGAGTTCGCCCGCCGCATGCAGTCCGGCGATCGGCTGATCCGCGATATCGAGCACACGCCCCTCCATGTCGATCTTCAAGCCGCCGAACGTGAAGGTGATGCCGCAGGTCACCGCATAGGCGGAGAACGGGGGCTTCTCCAAGGGCACGGCCCAGTTCGACTTGTCGATGGCCAACCCCTGCGTGCAGCGGCCGTCCTTCACATTGGGATTGAACGGCACGTCGCGCTTGATCGAGGCGTTGTATTCCCGGACCGTGCGCAGAAACTCAGGCGGATTGACGTCCTCCATGCGGGCCACGAGCTCTTCGAGCGTATCGGCCTGCACCTTGGTCGTGCCCTTCGAACGATACTCGTCGTGGAGCAGATGGTCGACCTGCGAATCGAAGACATGCCAGGCGAACCCGCCCGGCTGCTCGAGCACGATGCGCCCATACTTGGCATAGGTGTAGTTGCGGAAATCCGCCCCTTCATCGACGAAGCGCTTGCCCTCGGCGTTGACCATGATGCTGAAGGGATAGCCGTTGCGGCTTGCCGTGATCGGGCGATCCAGCTCGCCGAAATCGGGCGCATAGCGCTCCCACGAAACGGAGTGGCAGCCCGACCAGTGGCCGTACGCCTGGGCGCCGATGTCGAGCGCCATGCGTATGCCGTCACCCGTGTTGTAGCGCGTGCCGCGCACCTTGGCCATGTCCCAGCCCGGGCCGAGATAGCGGGTGCGCCACTCACGGTTCGCCTCGAATCCGCCCGCCGCGAGCACGACCGCCCGCGCTGTGATTTCTTCCTCCACCCCGGCAAAATCGACGCGTACACCTCGCACGCCTTCCTTGCCGCGCAGCAGCGAGGTCACGCGCGCGCCGTAGCGGACCTCGACTTGCTGCCGCTTCACGGCGGCATACTCGGCCTGCACCAGGCCTCGGCCGCCACCGGCGGCTTCCACCACCGTGCCGCCGAAGAACTTGAACTTGCCCTCGTGCTTGAACGCGTAGCGTCCGAACCGGGGCAGGAAGCGCACGCCCTGCTTGTGCAGCCACTGCACAGTCTGCGTGCTCTGCCGCACCAGTGTTTCGGCCAGATCCGGATTGCAATGCCACTGCGTCACGCGCCCGAGATCGTCCAGATACTGCTCGACCGTGTACTCGCCGAAATCGGTATTCGCGATCTCGCCCTCGGTCAGATCGGGAACCACGCTGCGCACGGTCTCGACGCCGTCGTGGACCATGCGAAAGCCGCCGCCGGTATACGCCGAGTTTCCGCCGCGCTGCTCTTCGGGCGCCCGTTCGAGCACGAGGACGCTCGCATCATGCTCACGGGCCGACAGCGCGGCACACAGGGCCGCGTTGCCGCCGCCCACCACAATCACATCGAACATCGCGTCGCTCATCGGCCGCACACTCATGTATACATGGGAATACTCTATGATACACGACCAAGACGGGATGCCTGCCGATCGTGCGAGCAGGGTCTCGGTGGCCAGGGGATGAAAAGGAAAACGATGGATAGCACTTCGGGATCAGCCAGACTGCAGCAACTCATACATCGGCGCGACAAGGTACTCGTGGTGCTGCATCCACCGACCGCCGCGCACGCGCGCATCATGGAGCGCGCGGGCTGCGAGGCCGGCTTCGTCGGCACCGGCGGTGTCGTCGGCGCCTATACCGGCCTGGCCGACGTAGGCACGATGACCATGACCGAATGCGTCCAGGTCGCGGGCTGGATCGCGCAGGCCGTGAAGTTCCCGGTGATGATGGACGGCGATACCGGTCATGGCGGTGTCATGGCCGTTCGCCGGATGATCCGGGAGTGCATCCGGGCCGGCATCTCGGGCGTGAGAATCGACGACCAGCCGATCGAAGGCAAGCGCAAGACGCAGAGCGCCGGCGTGGAGATCGTGTCGCGCGAACAGGCAATCGCGCGCTACCGCGCGGCGGTCGACATGAAGAACGAACTGGATCCGAACTTCGTCGTCATGGCGCAGTGCTACGCGCGCGACGCCGCCAATGGCGGCCTCGACGAGGCGATCGATCGCCTGAAGGCCTACAAGGAAGAGGCCGGGGTCGACTGGGTGCAACTCGAGTCACCGCATACCGTCGCCGAAATCGAGCGAGCTCGGGCGGCGGTGTCGGGGCCGTTCTCGTTCATGAAGGGCAAGCTGCCGCGGTATCTGGGGCTCGACGAGCACCTCGCGCTCGGCGTGAACATCGCGTGGTACCCCGGCTTCACGCATCAGGTGACCTGGGCGGCGCTTTGGGACTTCATGGAAGACTTCAACAAGCAGGGCATCGCCGCCTGGGAAGCGTTCGTCGACAGCCGCAAGGACCGCCCCTATCCGACGCCCGATGTCGGCCCGGACGGAGAAGGCCTGCAAAAGCAGCAGGCCCTGGAACAGCGCTATCTCAGCAGCATGGCAGCGAGCAAGTACGACCTCGACAAGCGCTAAGGGAATCGTGCAGAGGGGGCTTAACGCCCCCCTCGATACCGCTCTATGCCACCAGGCTCAGACGCCCAGCAGTTCTACTTCGAACAGCAGCGTGGCGTTGGGCGGAATCACGCCGCCTGCCCCGCGCGCGCCATACCCGAGCGCCGCGGGAATGATGAGACGGCGCGTGCCGCCGACTTTCATGCCCGCCACACCCTCGTCCCAGCCGCGGATCACGTGACCGGCACCCAGCGGAAACTCGAACGGATCGCCGCGATCCTTGCTCGAGTCGAACTTCGCCCCGGCCTGCTCGTTCTCGTAGAGCCAGCCCGTGTAATGCACGCTGACATGCTGACCCGGTGCGGCGACTTCTCCCGATCCCACGACGACATCCTCGATCTGCAATCCCGATGCGGTAGTGCTGTAACCCATGAGCAGCTCCTTTTGGAAAGGCTGCGACGATAGCACGCCCGAGCGACCCCGCGCCAACGGGGCCGGCGTACGTGCAACGCGAACCGAAGGCCGTCGATCGTTTGCCGCAGCCCAGGGGCTGGACTAGACTGTCCCAACCAACAGCTTTGTGCACGCTCGCACTTCGCACCGAATCCCCACGTTCCCACGGAGAACGCCATGAGCGCTTGGTACACGGACAATTCGGCTTCCATCGGACGCACCCCGCTGGTTCAACTCAACCGGATCACCGACGGCGCCAAGGCCACGGTGCTCGCCAAGATCGAAGGACGCAATCCGGCCTATTCGGTGAAGTGCCGCATCGGCGCAGCCATGATCTGGGATGCTGAGAAGCGCGGGCTGCTCGGACCGGGCAAGGAACTGGTCGAACCCACCAGCGGCAACACCGGGATCGCGCTCGCATTCGTCGCGGCCGCTCGTGGAATTCCACTGACATTGACCATGCCGGAGACAATGAGCATCGAACGCCGCAAGCTGCTCCTGGCCTATGGCGCGAAGCTCCACCTGACCGAAGGCGCACGCGGCATGGGCGGCGCGATTGCGAAGGCAGAGGAGATCGCCGCCTCGGACCCGTCTCGCTACGTGCTGCTGCAACAGTTCAAGAATCCGGCCAACCCCGCCATTCACGAAGCAACCACCGGGCCGGAAATCTGGGAAGACACCGCAGGCGAGATCGATATCCTGGTCGCAGGCGTAGGCACGGGAGGCACGATCACCGGCGTCTCGCGCTACATCAAGAACACGCGCGGCAAGCGAATCCTCTCGGTGGCCGTGGAACCCACTGCCAGCCCGGTGATCACGCAAACGCGCAACGGCGAACCGGTCAAGCCCTCGCCCCACAAGATCCAGGGCATCGGCGCCGGGTTCGTGCCCGCGGTGCTCGATCTGTCGCTGGTCGATTCGGTCGAGCAGGTCAGCAACGAAGATGCGATTTCGTTTGCCCGCCGCTTGGCCCGAGAGGAAGGCATACTGTCCGGGATTTCCTGCGGCGCCGCAGCCGCCGTGGCCGTGCGTCTGGCCCAGCGGCCCGAGAATGCCGGCAAGACCATCGTGACGATCCTGCCCGACTCGGGCGAACGTTATTTGAGCTCCGCACTCTTCGAAGGCATGTTCGACGCCTCGGGCCTGCCTACCTGACTTCCCCCGCGCGTCTCGACGGCCTCATCCTCAAGCCGTCGGCGCGACAGCGGGAGTTTCGGGCGCAAGGCCGCACGCCCGCTCTCCACGAGGCGCCGGATTCGGCAAGTCCCAGCGCTCGGCATAAGCCCGCACTTGCGCGGCGCTCCAGCCAGCGAGGGGTTGGCACAGCATCCGCTGCAGCTGGTCGTTCCAGCGCAGCGCCTGCAATGCCTCGGGCTCGATCGCACGCTCCAGTCGATCGCTGACGACCAGCGCGCGACATCCCGCCTGCCAGGCAGGCGCGATACTGCCGCTGCGACCGGGATGCGTTCGCTGCAGTGACCCGATCGGCTGCAGATCCGACGCCATGCGCCAGCTCGAAAGCACGTAGCGCCCGCGAATGAGCTTCACCAGCGAGTCGACCTCTTCGCCCCCCATCGAGCGATCCATCACGACGACGTTCACCGGAAGACGATAGCGACCGATCAAGTCCAGCACCACCAGATCTTCCGCACGAAACCGACATTCGAATACCGCAGGGCTATACGCCAGCGCCAAGTGAGAGAGCAGGCTGCCTGCGTGCGCGCTGCGCTTGTCGAGCGAACGCACGTCGAAATCGGTCAATTCGGTCATCGGAGCCTCCGTGTCGCCGTTGAAGCGGCAGAGGGGGAAATCTACTAACATCCGTTCATGCATGAAACGAATGAATCCGAATACCGATATCCGGATTTCTTCTATGCGGGTGGAGCATGAACTTTCAGCAGCTGCGGTCGGTGCGTGAAGCGGTTCGGCGCGGCTACAACCTCACCGAGGTGGCCGAGGCGTTGTTCACCTCGCAGCCGGGCGTCAGCCGTCAGATCCGCGACCTCGAAGAAGAACTCGGCGTCACCATTTTCGAGCGCCATGGCAAACGCCTGACGGGGTTGACCGAGCCGGGGCGCGAAATCGTCCGCATCATCGAGCGGCTGCTGGTCGAACACGAGAACCTGCGCACCGCCGGACAAGAGTATTCCGATCAAACCGCCGGGTCACTCACCATCGCCACCACGCACACGCAGGCCCGTTACGCGCTACCCAGCGTCATTCGCCGGTTCAGAAATCGCTATCCGGACGTCAAGCTGCATTTGCACCAGAGCGCGCCGCACGAGATCGCCCAAACAGTGCGCGAGGGCAAAGCGGATATCGGCATCGCGACGGAGGCGCTCGACGGCTATGCCGACCTGCTGACCTTTCCCTGCTATCAATGGAACCACGTGGTCGTCGTTCCGCCCGACCACGCGCTGCTCGACACCGTCCCGTTGACGTTGCCGGTGCTGGCTCGGCATCCATTGATCACCTACGAAACGGGCTACACCGGCCGTCCCCACATCGACGAGGCTTTCGCCAAGCAGGCGCTCGCACCAGACGTCGTGCTCACTGCCATGGATGCGGACGTCATCAAGACCTACGTGGCCGACGGGCTGGGCGTCGGCATCATCGCCTCCATGGCTTACGACCCCGCGACGGACCGCGGCTTGCGATCCATCGAGGCTCGCCACCTCTTCGCAACCAACATGACCCGACTCGCCGTGCGTCGAGGCGCCTGCCTGCGAGGCTTCACCTACGCACTGATCGAACTGTTCGCTCCCCAGTTGACTCGCAGCGCCATCGAGAAGGTGATGCGCGAGCAGGCGGACGACTACGCCATCTGAAGCGCTTGCTGTGGGGACGAGCCATCCTCGCCAATGGCCCTCACGCCGAGCACGACGCCCGAATTACCGCTTCTCCACTCTGGAAGCTGCGGCACTGGGCCGGGAAACATCGCGCACCACATCCGCCGCCATTTCATCGCTCGCATGCAAAGCGATGTCCGCCTGAGCCAACATCCCGCAACAGCACCCATCGTCGTCGACCACGGGCAGCCGCCGCACTTGATTGATCTCCATGATGCGGCAACAGGCGTCGATCATGGTATCGGGCGTCACCGTGACCGCAGGACTGGACATGACCTCTCGCACGGCGGTATCGATCGCCCGGGAACGCGCAATCACTCGGCAAACGATGTCGCGGTCGGTGAGCACCCCGATCGGTTTTCCTCCGACATCGAGCACCGGGATCTCCCCGCAATCATGCTTCGCCATCAACCCGGCCACGTCCCGGACCCTGTCCTCGGGCGAGCAGACTACCGGGTCTTCGCTCATCAGGTCTCGAACTTGCATGGAGATCTCCTTGCCTCGCGGAAACGCCCCGACCACCGCAAATCCCGTGCGCGTACCTGACTCTTTTCGCTTTGGACTCTCTGCGCCGGGCGCCGTCGCATGAGTGCTTGGCGCAACCCCATTGAAACGCCTCGGCGGGTGCCGGCAGTGGCACGCCGTTTGCGGTCGCTTTGAACGCAGTCCCAATCCAGTCGCAAACGAATTTTCGAACCAAGGAGCAACTCATGACCGACGTAGCAGCCACCAGCTTTACACGACCTCGTTCCATGGTCACCGGCCTTTTCCGAGACCGCGAAGACGCCGAACGCGCCATGGGTACACTTTCCAGTCGCGGCTACACGGAGCGCGATATCAATCTTGCCATGTCCGACGACACCCGCAAGCGGCACTTCGCACCCGATGGACGCGAAACGGAACTCGGCAACAAGGCCGCTGAAGGCGCCGGGGTCGGGGGTGCGATCGGCGCCTCCGTAGGCGCCATCGCAGCGGCCTTGGCCGCCGTCGGCACCTCCATCGCGATTCCCGGACTCGGACTGGTCCTCGCCGGGCCGGCGGCCGCGGCGATTGCAGGCGCCGGGGCCGGGGGCATCGCAGGCGGCGTCATCGGCGCCTTGATCGGCTGGGGCATCCCGGAAGAGCGCATCAAGCACTACGAGTCCGGCATCAAGGAAGGCGGCATCGTGATGGGCGTGACGCCAAGAAGCGACGAGGATGCCGAATACATCGAGCAGGAATGGAAGACGCATCGCGGCGAACACGTGTATCGTTGACGCGCGCGCGTACATCGCCAACGTTCGAGCCTCGATCCCCGAAGGGCAACGATGCCGGCCGTCCCTGTCGACGGCCGGCGCTCGTTGTCGATGCCGTTGCGCACTGGTTCGACCTTAGGCAAGCAAGCCACTCAGGTGCTTGACAGGCCGGCTTCACTCCGGCGAAGGCTGTTCAAAGCGCCTTGCGCAGCAGTGCGTGAACCCGCTCGACGATCGCCGCTTCCTCGCTCACCAATGGACGCGCAAGGTTCGCGTACCGAAGATACATGCCCATGGCTTTGATGCTTTCTTCATAGAGTGCAGCCAACCGGTCGCGGCTGGGCGGATGGGTGCTTGTCATCGCGCTGGACAACTGCGCGCCCTCCGCTTCCTGTATGCATCTTGCTACCAAGCTCTCGAGGATGAAGAAGATCATCGGCGCGGCGAGTGCCGACAGCAGTTCGACGCCCTGCCCTGCGACACGGGCATCATGCTCGCCCTCGTCGATGATCTGCTTGATGGCGTGGAGCGACCGCCCGCCCAGGAGCAGCGAGAATCCGATCGCATCGGCCTCGAATTCCTGCTGCCAGGATTTGTCGATCACGGGCACTTCGCGCCCATCGCCCACCGGAAGCATGCGACTTTGGGCTGCAGGCATGTCCAGATGTCCAGCCAGCAAGTGACCGAACTCGTGGGCCACCACGAAGTCGCCGCACGCACGCTGCAGTGCATGGCTGAGCATCGCAGCGGGGCCGCCCGCAACGGGCTGCGGTCCTGCCGCCGGGTCCCGATGCAGGACGTAGGCCGCGATGGCCTGACCGATCAGGTCGAGTTCCTCCGCCCCCACGGGATCGCGCATGCAGAGCGCAACCAGGACCTGTCTGAAAAAGTACGACAAGCCCGAGTTCACTAGGATCAGATAACCGTGCTCTGTCCGTCGCGCCTCGGCATTGAGCGAGCCAGTGGGGAAATCCCCCACGAACACCTCGTGCCTCAAGGCATCGGCATAGGCGCTGGACGCGATCGCCGCCACTACCGTGCGCCGACTGCGCTCGAGAAGAATCTCCGCAGGGTGGCGCTGCTCGTCGGCGGCGCCCGCACGCTCCTTGGCAAGCAACTCGTCGAGGTACGCCGCGGCCGCCTGGTCGCCGGCTCGGCGATGAGCTTCGATCATTCGAAGCAGCATGTCGATCCTGAGTTCGGCTGCGTTCGCCGGCGGCTTTCTCGGCTCGATGCCGAACTGCGCAAGAAAGCGCAGGTAATCGCCGCGAACGCCCTCCACGACCGACCTCAGCCGTCTGAGCTTTCGGACGCGGGGCCCGGCATGCACAACTTCTCGACCCCGACGCGAACGATCAGCACCGCGACCGTCACCGGAGCCACCGAATAAAATACGGCCGCCAGCATGTCGGCGATGGTGGTCACGAGTTTTTCGAGGTTCGTCTCCTTCAGCAGTTGCGGCGCATGGGGACAAACGAGTTCGCGGATCTTGTTCAGGTTCGCCTGAAGCCAGGCGCGTCCCAGCGCGATCAATTCGGCCCTGCTGCGAGGCAGCGCCGACCGGCCAACGAGACTCTCGCCGATGCTCGCGAGCAGATCGTCCTCCGAGAACGAAAGCAAATCCGGGCCAGGTGGTTGCATCGAGATCTCCTTCTTCGAGCAAGCGTCGTGTCACGCGCATCAGTGCTCGCGCAATCGGCGCAAAATGTCCGCGTTCTATTTTGAAGCTCCGGGCGGACGAGCATCCGACTCGGGCGGCTGCTCGCTCACCTGCCGCTGCTCGACTGTGCGCCACACACCATCGACCAGGCGCTTCACTTCGAACAGATACGTGCCCGGCGCCTGGTACGTCTTCTCCTCCTGGCGCACGAGCACCGGCCGGCCCTCTGCAAATACATAGATGCTGCTGCCGTAGCGTGTAGCGCCCTCTCGCCAATCCGAACGGATCTCGCGTCGCACCGGGTCGAAGTGCGCAGACGGGATGTCATTCAGCCCGGGACTGCCCACGAATTTTCCCGAGGGCGGATCGAACAGCCAATGCAAATACGCGGTGCCTGGCCCCGCACTTCGAAACTCGACGAGTCGAATGTCCTTGTAGCCGTCGAAGTTCATGTCCAGCACTTCGAGCGAAGGCATTTCTGCGGTCATCGGCGTATCGGTCGCCAAGCCGCCGATCACTTGATCCGGCTCGACGGCCGAATCCCGACGGATCTCGATGCGCTCGACGCGGATGGATGCGCCCGGGCCGCCGGTCGTGTCGCCGATGAGCGTGAACTCGAATTCGGGAAGGCTCGGGTGGATGCGCGCACGCGTCGTCGGGCCGCCCGCGACTTCGCCGCGAGTCGTCGGCGGCGCAGCACCGCTCACCGCAGCCGGCGCCTGCCTCGCGTCGTCGCCGCAAGCGCCAAGGCAAATGCAGCACAGGGCAGCCTTGAGGATCGTCCCCTGACCGGGCATCTACTTCAGGCCGAGCACCGCCTTGGCGCGTGCGAGATACTCGATGCGATCGTCGAGACCGTTGTAGCCACCGTTGATCGCCTTCGTCACGGCCTTCACGTCGTCGGCGTCGGCCAGCCGATTGATCTTTCGCTTGCTCCAGTACCAGCAGGCCACATCGACGCCCACGAACGGATCCGTTGCCACGATGCCGGGATTGCCCACGCAGTCGATGCCGCTTTCCTGGCTGTATTGCGTGTAGTTGGCCCGCCCCGTGAGCTGGATCAAGCCGCGCCCCTTGAAGCGCCTGCCATCGCCGGGCTGATCGTTGCCCAGATCCCTGCGGCCCTCGTACGCCGAGCCGTCGGCGATCTCTTCGGCGTACAGGAAGGATGCGGTTTCATGCGCGAGCTGCGACACGAAATGCGCCATGCGCAAAGGGGTCGTGATTTCGTGCTTCTTCATGCCCGCCACCAGCGGCTCGAAATACAGATCGATTCGCGACGGCAAGGCCCGGGGCATGACCACGGAGAGCTTCTCCTTCGAGGGGCCTTCCGGCAACCCCGCCAGCAGCGCAGTCACCGTCGCATCGCCCGGCGCCAACATGCCGTCCGAGGTGGACAACCCCATCACCTTGGTTTCGTAAGCGGTGATCGCCGCGATGGTGCGGGGCCCGATACGACCATCGGACTCGAGCTTCTCGGGCTTCGGGTTCGGGAAATGAGGCAGATTCAAATTGAACAACACCTGGAACACCATGACATCCATCAGGTCGTTTCGCCCGCTCCTGCCAACGCTTCGCACCAAACACATGGGCCGCTCCTCCTAGAAAATCACGCCATCGAGTATCAGGCCTCTTCATGGTACGCCGTAAGCGAAGATCTCACATGCTGCGGCATGAATCAGGCCATCCGCCGGCGGCGCCTGCCGGCGCCGGGCTCACGCGATCGCCTTGTGTGACGCTTGCTCGCGCGCATCGCGTTCGAACGGCTGCTTCAACTTGCCCTCCAGTTCGTTCCAGCGCTCGCAAGCCCGGGACATCGCCGCGAGCTTGACGTGCCCGAAGCCGCGCACCTGATCGGGCAATCCGGCGATCTCGGAGAGCACGCCCAGGTGTTCGCCGTCCTGCGCACTGGCCAGGGAAGCGACGAAGGCGATGTACCGGTCTCGCCAGGCACGCTCGCGCTTGCGCTCTTCGCTCCAGCCGAACGGATCGAACACCGTTTCCCGCAGTGCCACGAAGCGGGCCAGCACGCGGAGAACACCGTGCATCCACTGCCCGAACCGGCGCTTCTTCACCTCGCTGCCGGCCCCCAGCGCAGGCGGCGCGAGATTGAAGCTGATCCGAACGTCCTTGCCGAAGTCCCTCTCCAGTTCCTGCCGGAATGCCGGCGCCGTCAAGAGCCGCGCCACCTCGTATTCGTCCTTGTAGGCCATGACCCGGTACAGTTGCTGCGCCAGGGTCAGGCGCAGGGATTCCGGCCAGCGCTCATGCACGCCACGCAGCAGGCTTTCGTAGCGCAAGGCGTACCGTTCGTTCCAATACGCTTTCAGACGCGCACTGCGGTCACGGACCGTCGCAGCGAAATCCAGCGCTTGCGGCGGCTGCGAGGCCTCCGACAAGAGGCTCGATGCAAGCGCGGGCGTCTCGTGCAGATGGCAGCCGAGCCGAAAAGCCTCCATGTTCTTCTCGACGGCGGCACCATTGAGTTCGATGGCACGTTGCAGACTCTCGCGCTGCAGCGGCACGCGTCCGGCCTGCCATGCGATACCGAGCAGAATCAGATTGGTGAATATCGCATCCCCGAGCACGGCCTCGGCCAAGCGCGCCGCCGGGAGCGCAATGACACGCCCTGCCGGCAACCTGTCGTTCACCCGACGCACGAGATCGTCGACCGGCACGACCCAGTCGCGCTTGCGAATGAATTCGGAGGTTGCCGTGCCGTCCCGGTTGAGAACAGCCACGGCGTCAGGCCGCAACCGGGAGAGCGTCTCGCCATGGCCGGCGACGACCGTGTCGGTGCCGATCATCAGATCGCACTGCCCGGCCGCGATCTTGGTGGCGGACACGTCGGCCTCCGAGGCTGCCAGCTGGACGTACGAATATACGGTGCCGCCCTTCTGAGCCATACCGCCCATATCCATGACGCATACGGTCTTGCCTTCCAGGTGGGCGGCCATGCCCAGCAGCGCGCCGATCGTCACCACACCCGTGCCTCCGACGCCCGCCAGCACGATGCGCAGGGGGGCTGCCAGCGCGGGCACGATCGCGGATGCTGGCCAGTCCTGCGGAAGAAGCGAGGCTTGCGCGCCGGAGCCAGCGGCAGCCGAGGGCAGCGCACGCTGCATGTCGCGCGCATGCACGGTGACGAAGCTCGGGCAGAAGCCGTCGACGCAGGAGAAATCCTTGTTGCAACTGCTTTGATTGATGCGGCGCTTGAGTCCGAGCTCGGTCGGCAGCGGCTCGACCGACAGGCAATTGGACTTCGTCGAGCAATCCCCGCAGCCTTCACAGACTGCCGTGTTGATGTACATCCGCTCGGCCGGATCGGGGTAGGCCTGGCGCTTTCTGCGCCGACGCTTCTCGCTCGCACAGGTCTGCGCGAAGACGAGCGCGCTGACACCCTTCACCTCGCGCAGCTCTCTTTGCACCGCTTCGTGCTCCGAGCGATGACGCACGGTCACCCCCGGCGCCAGATCGTCGAACGCCCGAACCAGCTCCGGTTCGTCGCTGACGACGACGATCTTGCCCACGCCCTCGGCCGCAAGCTGCCGGGTAAGCTGCGGCACGCTCAACGCGCCGTCGACCTGCTGCCCGCCCGTCATGCCGACTGCATCGTTGTACAAGATCTTGTAGGTGAGATTCACCTTGGCGGCCACTGCCTGCCGGATCGCCATGTAGCCCGAATGGAAGTAGGTGCCATCGCCGATGTTGACGAAAACATGCGGCTCGGCGGTGAACGGCGCTGTCCCCACCCAGCTGGCACCTTCGCCGCCCATCTGCGTGAAGGTCTCGGTGCCCCTGTCCATGAACAGCGCCAGGAAGTGGCATCCGATACCGCCCAGCGCGCGGCTCCCCTCGGGCAGCCGCGTCGAGGAATTGTGCGGGCAGCCGCTGCAGAAGTAGGCCTTGCGCTCGGCGATGTCGATCACGCGACGCGCTGCCTTCTCGGCCGACTCGATCTGTTCGAGTCGGCGCTCGATCATCGCCCGAATATCGTCCGGCAGTTGCAGCCGCAGCAGCCGCGTGCCCACGGCCTTGGCGATCGGCTCGGGCTGCAATTCGAAGTGACTGATGAATGGCGCGTCCGCTTGGGCGGTACTCCATTCACCGCGGCCCTCGGAGGCCTTGCCCACGACGCGGGGGCGCTCATGATCCGGCAACGCGTACAGTTCGTCCTTGATCTGCGCTTCGAGGACCGGACGCTTCTCCTCCACCACGATGATCTCTTGCAGCCCGGCGGCGAATTCGCGCAGCCCGAACGGCTCCAGCGGCCAGATCACGCCCACCTGATAGAGCCGCAGGCCGATCCGCCGGGCGGGCTCGCCCTCCAGACCCAACAAACGAAGGGCTTCGACCGTGTCGAGGTAGCCCTTGCCGCTCGCGGCGATCCCGATGCGCGCGTCGGCGCTGTCCCAGGTCACCCTGTTGAGCCGATTGGCACGCAGGTAAGCCAGCGCCGCGGGCAGCTTGTACCGATACAGCCGCTCCTCCTGGACCAGAGAGCGGTCCGGCCAACGGATGTTCAGCCCGTCGGAAGGCCGTTCGAAGTCGAATGCCGTGACGGGCTGGATGCGGTCGAGCCCGACATCTACCGATGCCGAGGTCTCCACGATCTCGCTGACCAGTTTCATCGAGGTCCAGATGCCGGCGATGCGGGACATGGCCACGGCATGCACGCCGAAGTCGAGAATCTGCTGGACCGAGGTCGGATAGAAGATGGGCAAAGCGCAGCCCATCATCACATGCTCGGATTGGTGCGGGATGCTGGACGACTTGCAGGAGTGATCGTCGCCGTAAAGGGCCACGACGCCGCCGTGCGCGGCTGTCCCGGCGAGATTGGCGTGTCTGAAGGCATCGCCCGAGCGATCTGCGCCAGGCCCCTTGCCATACCACCAGCCGACCACGCCGTCGAACTTGCCCTGACCTGCGAGGCCAGCCTGCTGACTGCCCCAGACGGCCGTCGCCGCGAGATCCTCGTTGACGCCCGGCTGGAACACCACGTCGTGACTGGCGAGATGCTTGCCCGCCTGCCAAAGCGAAGTATCGAAGGTGCCCAGGGGCGAGCCGCGGTATCCGGAGACGAATGCGCCGGTGCGCAATCCGAGCCGAGCGTCGCGGCGGTGCTGCGCCAAGACAAGGCGCACGAGGCCCTGGATGCCGCTCATGTAGGCCTTGCCCTCGTCGCACACGTACTTGTCGTCGAGCGACAGCGTCCTCGCTGCCACGCCGGACGATGCGGATTGAACGCGATTCATTGGCTGCCTCGCTCCTGGACTGTTCGAGCCGCGGAACGTCACGGCCCGTCGCATCTGCGCATTCTCGACTTACTCAATCGATGCAACAATGCCTCTTTGAGAAAATCATCGTTGCGCAATGAGAAAAGATCTGGACAGCGGCGTGCTTCATGCGATGCGCGCCCTCGTGCGTGTGGTCGATACCGGCAGCTTCACGGCCGCAGCCGGGCAGATGAGCCTAACGACGGCTCAGGTCTCGCGGCTGGTTAGCGCTCTGGAGAAGCGACTGCAGGTGCAGCTCATGCAAAGGACCACGCGCCGCCTGGCGTTGACCGATGCCGGGGCCGCGTATGTCGAACGCTGCCGCGAGGTGCTCGCGCTCTTCGATCAGGCCGAGGCCCATGCCGCGGGCTCGGCCGCGGTGCCGAGCGGCAGACTGCGCGTGCAGAGCATGGCCAACTTCGGTCAGCACTACCTCGCCCCCATGCTGCCCGAATTCTGCGCGAAACACCCGCAACTGGTCGTCGAGTACAGCACTTCGCAATACCTGCCGGATCTGCTCGCCAGCGGCGTGGACGTAAGCGTGTATCTCGCCGAGCACCTGCTCGACTCGGGCTTGATCGCGCGGCGCATCGGCACCACTTTCTCGATCTTGTGCGCCGCACCGGCATACCTGGGCAAGCGAGGCATCCCGAGGAAGCCCGAACAGTTGCAGGACCATGCTTGTCTGCGCCTGGTGAATCCTTCGATCCGGCCGGACTGGCACCTGACCACAGGCAAGGGCGTGACACACGTGATTCGCAATATCGGGCAATTGATCGCGGACACCCCAGAGCTGCTGCAAGATGCCGCGCAGCGCGGCGCCGGCATCACGCTGCTGCCGCTGTTCTCGGTCATCGACGCTGTCCGCGCCGGGCGTTTGCAGCGCGTGCTGCCCAAATGGCGCTCACCGGAAATCGGCGTGTATGCCTTGCTGCCTTCGCGGCATTTCATGGATGCGAAGACGCGCGCCTGGCTGGAATGGATGGAAGCGCGCATATCGCCGCGACTGGTCGAGGATGCCGCGTACTTTGCGTGAACCGGTGCTGCGGCCCGCCACCGAGAAAGACCCTGAGATGCCGCCTCCCGAGCCCGCCCCCCTTGAACACTCGAACAACGATCAGGAAGCCGTCGCTCCGGACAACTTGACGGCGCGCTCCCATTTCGCACGGTCGCTGGCGATGCGTCGCGCGAACTCCTCCTGCGTGCTCGTAAGCACCTCTGCACCTTGCGAAGCGAGTCGATCCTTGATGTCTTGCATGGTCTCCATCTTGCGCACTTCCTGATTGAGGCGGGTCAGCACTGAACTCGACGTGCCCTTGGGAGCAAGCAGCCCGTACCATACGATCAACTCGAAGTCCTTGATGCCCGATTCGGAGATCGTCGGCAACTCGGGCGCTAACGTGGAACGCTGCAGCGATGTCACCGCGAGCGGGCGCAAACGCCCCGCCTTCACCATCGGCAGCACGGACGGCATGTTGGAAATGAACAGGGTGACTTGGCCGTTCACGACATCGGTGATCGCCGGGCCGGTGCCCTTGTAGGGCACATGCAGGAAATCGACGCCCGCCGCCTGCTTGAAGAGTTCGGTGCCCAGATGCGAGGAGGAGCCGCTGCCCGGCGTCGCGTACGTGAGTTTCCCGGGCTGCGACTTCGCCAAGGCGATCAACTCCTTGACCGACCGGACCGGCAGCGACGCCCCCACGACCAGGACGCTCGGCGTCGAAGCCACCAGGCTGATGGGCGCAAGATCCTTGCCGGGATCGAACGTGAGGTTCTTGTGCAGACTCGGATTGATGCAGATCGTGCTGACCGAGCCGATCATCACCGTATGCCCGTCCGGGTTCGCTCGGGCAGCCATCTCCGTGCCGATCAGCCCGGCAGCCCCGCCGCGGTTATCCACCACGACCTGCATGCTCAAGGCATCCGTCAGACGCTGGGCGACGATCCGCCCCATGATGTCGGTGCCGCCGCCGGGAGGAAACGGAATGATCATGCGCACGGGGCGCGTCGGGAAAGCTTCGGCGGCATGAGTCGCCGACGTGAACAAGGTGCCCGTAAGCACCAGCCAACATATTGCCAAACGCATCGCGTCCCCCTCCGATTCGAACCAGACGATCGGGCCGTCTCGGCCCGTCACGTTATGCTGCTGCGGTGAGCTTGAGCAGCTCGCCCACATCGCCCACGTCTTCCAGACGACGCAGCCGATCGATCAATGCGTCGATACGAGCATCGGTCAACCCGGCGTAGTCGCGCCCCATCGCGCGCAGCTTGGCATCCTGATCGGCGTCGGACATCGGATTGCGATAGTGTCCGAGATGGTACTCGGCACGGGCGTGCAGCACCTCGCCTGCCTCGGTTTCGACCTCGAGCAGGCAAAGCGGGGCCTCGGGCCAAGCCCTGCTCGGTTCGTCGCCCACCGAAATCGCGATCTTCTGCATCAGCGCGCGCACATCTGCGCGTTTGTAATACAACTCGTCGTAGTGGCGGATCGCCAAGGTGCCCTCCATCAGCGCAACCGCGATCGTGAACGGCAGGGAATGGTCCGCCGTCTCGCGGGTCTCCGGGGTCCAGTGCACCGGCTCGGCGTAGTTCATGCCGTTGCGATACGTCTGCATGCGCACCTGCTTGATCGAATCGATGCCTCCGCTCAAACGGGCCCGGATCTGCTGTGCCGCCTCCACGGCCGTATGGCAATGGTACCCGGCTGGAAACGGCTTCATCCTCGCCTTCTGGATGCGGAACTCGGCGCCTCGGGAAGCAAGCGGCGGCAGCTCGAAGGCACCCCCGATGGCGTTGAAGTAACCCTGTACGCCTTCGAAAGGAAGATCCGGCCCCGTCATTCCCTTCGCCGCCAGCAACGCGGTGAAGACGGCATTGCGCCCCGCGTTCGCGACTGCGCAGCCCTTCCAGTGCGAGAGCGCGCCGCGCCTGACTTGTCCCACCGTCAGATGCGAACTCGCGGCCAGGCTGAGCGCATGCCCCATGCGCTCCTGATCGAGCCCCATCGCCTTGCTGACGGCGATCGATGCCGCGATCACCCCGAACGTCGCCTGATCCCAGGTGGGCGCGTTGCGCATCGCCCCCGAATCGGTGATGCCGCAGAAGATCTCGTAAGCCAGAGCCATCGACAGGATCAGGTCGCGTCCGCCGCCGTGGGCGGTTTCCACCGCCGCCAACACCGGCCCGAACATGTCCGAGGGGTGGCACAAGCCAGAGCCGCTGACGTACGCATCGGAAAAATCCTGATAGCGCACCAGCACGCCATTGACGAACGCCGCCAGATCGGGCGTCGTCTGCTCCCCGGTCACCATCAACGTGGCCGGATGGCGCGCCGTGACCTCCAGTGCGAGCGAGCGCGCAATCGCTGCCGGCTCCGCGCGCGCGGCCCCCAGCGCACAGCCGACGAGGTCGAGGATGATGCGCTTGGTTGCATCGACCGCCGCGGGGGAGAGATCGGCATAACTGAGCTCGGAGGCATAGGCCGCGAGCTGGCGAGTCAATTTGTCCATCGGCAACGTGCTCCGCAATTCAGATGTGTGGCCCGCAGTGTAAGCCTCGCTGCGAAGGCGTCCAAGCCAGGCAAGCATCGTCGGGACCGCTGAAGGCCGCCTCAGTGCCTGAGCGGAGTAGCGAGAAATGGACGACCCCTACTCGGGGCTGCGAAAGTCGAAGGACGAGCGGCAGCATCCGGGGGATCGATCAGGGTCGATGACAGAGCCTGGATAGACCTGCGGGGGCGAGAGCCGACCGACACTCTGCGCATCCGCATACGTACACGAAGGAGTTCTCTGCGAATTCTTTTGCATGCTCGGGCTTGACGCTAATTCGTATTGCGATGTATTCTCATTTGCACAGCATGACAGATCGAGCCACTGCTGCAACCGCATGAATTGCAGCGCGGTCCTGTCATCCAGCCAGCCAACAAACCTCTCCGGTTTGCGTAGCGAGCCATCCCGCTGCCGAAAGCAACCGCATCCTGGAGACTCGTCGTTCGTCTTCGCACTCCAGGCCGCATCTTCACCTCTCACTGGAGTTATGCGATGCCCAGTATTCCTGCGACCCTGCACCGCCGCGAAACGATCGTCAGCGCGGTGCTCTATCTCATGACCAAGCATGCGCAGTCACCTTGCCCCCTCCTCGGCCGGGCGGTCGCAGAACATCTGAATCTGCTTGCACGCTGCCCCGCAGACGATAGCACTTCGGAAACCAGCGAACTGCTGTGCCGACTCGCTGCGGCATGGCGCCTCCTGGCGAACGATCGACCGAGCCCGGCTACATGGAGCCACCACAGGACGGACGCGACGCCAGTACTGCAGTAGACCCATCGACACCGCCCACGGAGATCCCGCATGCACCTCCCCCCCCAGGCATCGCCACCCGACCCACCTTGCAAGCGTCTGATTCTCGCCAAAGGCGTGGTCTGCGACGTCGAACTGTGTCCGTCATGCAACCTCTTTCACCTAAACGTCGGCGCCACCACGTTGCGCCTTCCGCCCACTGCCTTGCGCGACCTGGCGCAGACACTGGGCATTGCACTCGCGCAGTACCAGCGTGTCGCGCTCCTCATCGCGGAAAACGCTCCGCCGTCGACAACCCCGCGCACAGACGGAATGCACTGACAAAGAAAAAGCACGAACATGCCCACCTCACTCTCTGATGGTTCCCCGACCGAGCTGCGCCACGCTTGGCACGAGTTGAAATCGCAGCGCGGCATGCGCGCCCGAGACGCCGCCCTCGCTCTGGGCGTGAGCGAGGCCGAACTCGTCGCTAGCGAGTGCGGCGAAACCGCGACCCGGATCGAAGCAGACTTCCGCCATTTGTTCATGCAGCTTCCACGGCTGGGTCGAGTGATGGCGCTCACCCGCAACGAGAGCTGCGTACACGAACGGGTTGGCCGCTTTCAGGACGTCAGCTACGACGGCCAGACCGGGCTCGTGCTCGGCCCCGATATCGATTTGCGCGTATTCTTCAGCCATTGGCGCTTCGGCTACGCGGTCGAGGAACCTTCGCCGCAAGGGCTCAAGCGAAGCATTCAATGCTTCGATGCCCATGGGGGCGCGGTGCACAAGATTCATCTGCGCCCCGAAAGCGATGTCGCCGCGTTCCATGAACTTGTCGCCCTTTTCCGCTCGGACCGCCAAACCCCCGGCGAAGTGGTCGAGCCGCTGCCGCCTCGCCATGAGGACCTCCCCGACGACCGCATAGACGTTTCTGCCATGCGCGCCGACTGGGCAGCGATGACCGATACCCACGAGTTTTTCCCGCTGCTCAAGCGCCATGGCCTGGGACGCGAGCAAGCCCTGCGTCTCGCAGATCCGGAATTCGCGCAGCGCATGCCCGTAGCGTCGGTACGCGCCCTCCTCGACGAGGCCGCCCGCACGGCGTTGCCAATCATGGTCTTCGTCGGCAATGCAGGCGTGATTCAGATCCATACCGGCGCGGTGCACAACATTCGCGTCATGGGCCCATGGCTAAACGTCATGGACCCCGACTTCAATCTGCACCTGCGCGAGGATCAGGTGCATTCAGTCTGGATGGTGCGCAAACCCACACGCGACGGCATCGTCAGTTCGCTCGAACTGTTCGATCCGCACGGCGCGAACATTGCGCTTTTCTTCGGCAAGAGAAAACCCGGGCTGCCGGAAGCCGGCGACTGGCGCGAGCTGCTGCGCGCGCTGCCCGCCGACTGTGGCGTCTAGGCATGAGCGCCGACCCCTCGCCCGTGCGCACCCGCCGCCGACTGCTCGCGTCGGGCCTGGGATTCTCGATCTGCGTACCGTTCGCCTTTGCTCAACGCGCACCTGCACGCGTGATCAGTATCGGCGGGTCCGTGACCGAAATCGTCTATGCGCTCGACGTGGCCGATGGATTGGTCGCGACAGACACCACCAGCGTCTATCCCGATGCGGCACAACGCCTGCCCAAGGTGGGCTATCAGCGCTCGCTGTCGGCTGAGGGGGTGCTGTCGCTGCGGCCTGACTTGATCATCGCCAGCGGCGACGCGGGGCCACCCACAGCCATCGAGCAGCTACGGGCTGCGCGAGTCGCGGTGCGCATGCTTGGCAACGACCATAGTCTGAAGGGACTTCGTACACACATCGGCGCCGTCGCGCAGGCACTGCATGTCCCGGAACGCGGCGCCGCGCTCGACGAGCGCGTGCTCGCGCAGTGGAAAGACACCGAACAGATCCTGCAACGCTACAAGGCGCGGCCGCGGGTCGTGTTCCTGCTGGCGCATACCCCCAGCAATACCATGGTGTCCGGCACCGACACCGCAGCCGATGCCATGATCGCGCTCGGCGGCGGCATCAATCCGATGACATCGTTTCGGGGCTATCGGCCATTGACGGCCGAAGGCATCGTCGCCGCCCAGCCCGATGTCCTGCTGATCACCACGCAAGGCCTCGCGGCGACAGGCGGCATGGCGCCGATCCTCGCCAAGCCCGGCGTGTCGCTCACACCGGCCGGTCGCGCGAAGCGAATCGTCGATCTCGACGCGCTCTACCTGCTGGGCTTCGGCCCGCGTTTCCCTCGAGCCGTGAGGGATCTGGCGCACGCGCTGCATTCGGGCGGTGCTGTCTCGTGAGCACAGTGATGCCAAAGCGCGTCGTCGGTTTCGGTGCTTTCCGCCGGGTCGGCGGCCGCTTGCCGGCAAGCACGCTGCTGCCGGCTTTGGTCATCGTACTCGCCATCCTGACGGTCGTCGCCCTGACCACCGGCGCTTATCCCATCCGTTCGATCGAAGTGCTGGGACTGCTGTTGCAACTCCTGTCCATCGACCTGGGCATCTCGACGACGCAGCAACAGGCGGGTGTCCTGCTCGACGTGCGTCTGCCGCGCATCGTGTTGGGCATCCTCACCGGTGTAGGGCTCGCCTTGTCGGGTGCGGTTCTGCAAGGGCTCGTGCGCAACCCGCTCGCGGATCCGTCGCTGATCGGTGTGTCGTCCGGCGCCGCACTGGGAGCGGCCACGGTGATCGTGCTCGGCGCGACCCTCCTCCCCGGGCTGACCCGCGTATTCGGCGGCCTGCTGTTGCCGCTAGCCGCGTTTCTGGGTGGTCTCGCCGTTACCCTCGCCGTCTATGCACTGGCGCAGATGTCCGGTCGCCTGGTGGGCGCAGTACTGCTCCTGGCCGGAATCGCCGCGACCTCGGCCGCCGAAGCCGGTATCGGCCTGTACACGTACATCGCGAACGACGATCAGTTGCGCAACATCGCGTTCTGGCGCCTGGGCAGCCTGGGCGCGGGCAGCTGGCACACCCTGGCACTGGTGACGCCCTGCGTCGTCATCGCCGCCATCGTGATGTTCTCCTTGGTCAAGGCACTCAACGCACTCACGCTGGGGGAAGTCGCCGCGAGCCATCTGGGCATGTCGGTGGTTCGCGTCAAGAACATGCTCATCTGGGCGGCCGCGCTCGCGGTCGGCGCGCTGGTCGCGTTCACCGGCAACATCGGCTTCATCGGTCTGGTCGCACCGCACATGGCACGCCTGATCGGCGGACCCGACCACCGCGTGCTCCTGCCCGCCTCGGCCTTGATCGGCGCCATCCTGGTCGTCGGTTCCGATCTGCTGGCACGAACGGTGGTGGCGCCGGCGGAGTTGCCGATCGGCATCGTCACGGCACTGATCGGCGTGCCGTTCTTCATCGTCTTGCTGACGTCCAACCGACGCAATCTGGGGGTGTGATGCTGTCCGCGGTCAACATCAGTGTACGCATCGGCGCGAACAAGATCCTGCAGCACGTCGACATGGAGGTCAGACCGGGCGAGATCGTGGCCCTGCTCGGAGAGAACGGCGCCGGAAAGTCGACCTTGCTCAAGGTGCTGGCCGGCGACCTACGGCCGGACAGCGGCGTGGTGCGGATGAACGGCCGGCCCCTCTACCTTTGGCCCATGCGCGACCGCGCCCGCATCCGCGCGGTGCTGCCCCAGGATCACCCCTTGCCCGTCGGATTCTCCGCCGCCGAGACCGCGCTTTTCGGCCGCTATCCGCATACAGACGCCTACCCCGGTCCCGGCGACGAACAGATCGCCCGCGCCGCGCTCGCTATCACAGGTGCAGAGCATCTTGCAGACCGCAGCATCACGACATTGTCCGGCGGCGAACGCGCGCGCGTGCTGCTCGCGAAGACCTTCGCGCAGATCTGGACCTCCTGGCAAGGCGAGTCTCGCTACCTGCTTCTCGACGAGCCCACGGCAAGCCTCGATCCGGCGCAGCAACATCACATCCTCAAGGCGATCCGGGACTTCTCGCGCAACGAAGCGGTCGGCGTCTGTGCCGTGCTACACGATCTCAACCTCGCGTCGCAGTATGCCGATCGGCTGGTCCTGATCAAGGACGGCGTGCGGCTCGCCATCGGCGAAGCTCGAGAGGTGCTCACCGAAGCCCACCTCGAGGCCTGTTTCGGCGTGGGCACGATCATCATGCCTCATCCGCGGCATGGCGGCCCGCTGGTCGTGACCACCGCCTGATCATGACCAACGACCGCCGTTACAGCGACGTCAAGCGCCACATCGACGCGCTATTCGAGCAACTGCTCGCGCACGACGGCTTCGGCCATCTTTCGGTCGAGATGCGCCTGCTGCGACGAGGCCAGAAGGAGGTGATCCTCCACTGCGAAAAGCAATACCGATACGTGCTCGATTTCGTTCCTGTGAAGGCACCGGAGCCGGCAAACCGCGACGACGTGGGGTCGTGCGCATCGAATGAACCGAAACAAGCTTCGCTGAATGACCCGGTGGGCGGGGGACGCGATCTCATCCCAACAGGACATTCCACATGAAAAAGCGGTTTTCCTTACCCTGTGTTCCCATCGCGCTGGCGTTGAGCCTCGCGCAAGCCCAGCCAGCGCTCTCAGCCAACGTGATTCATGTCACCGAGGATGTCATGACATCCTCTTTTTTTCAGGGCGCCAACACCGTCCGCGGCTACGCCGCCGAGAGCAACCGGCCGGTGCTGCGCGTCTCCACCGTCGATCCGTTCGACACGCCCGGCGCCGAGACCATCTATCTTTCGTTCGATCACGACTTCAGCATCTATACCGGCCCCATCGCCGTCACGCTGACCATGCAGAGCGCGGCGGGCGGGTTCGGCGCCGATGCCAGCGCCAGCAATCCCTTCCTCGTCTCGGCGCATGCGGTCGACGCGAACCCATTGACCACCATCATCGACGACACCAATCCGGGCGGGACGAAGAGCTGGCTCGCCTTCTACCGAGACAACATCCTCGCCGCCGATACGGCGGCCCGCACTTCGATCGCCGGGTTCGGCGAGGTCACTTTCGATGTCTCGGGCATCGTCGACGACTGGATCGACGGCACCAACCCGCACAGGTTCATCGCTCTGACCGGTCGCATGGACACCTCGGGCAACGACTTCCTGCACGGCTTTCTCAACAGCAACAACGGCGGCATGCCCATGGGACATACCTACCTCACCGTCACCGCCGTGCCCGAGCCCGCCACCTACGCCATGCTGCTCGCCGGTCTGGGCCTTTTGGGCGCCCGACTGCACCGAAGCAAGCGACGGGGCTGAGCGCACATGGTCATGCGCTACCTCGTTCGCCGCATCGGTATCGCATTGGCCTGCCTGCTGCCGAGCGCGGCATGGGGAGGGTACTACCCCATGTTCGCGACTTGGCCACAGCCGGGCGGCCCCGGATCGCCGATCACGCTCACCTATAGCTACAGCAATCTGCTCGACGGCAGCCTCGCCACGCGCGCGGGCGTTCCACTTACTGTCGAGGTCCTCAAAGGCGCGTTCGAACGGGCGTTCCAGGACTACGCCGACATCCTGCCCATCCACTTCGTCGAACTCGCGGACGCAGGGCCGCCGCCGGAGACGGGCCAGTACGACCCGACCGGTCTGCCGCAGATCCGGATCGGTCAGGTTTCCCACGTGACCGGCGCGAACGCCTACGCGTACTTCCCGATGCACACCGAAACCAGCGGGCTCGCCGGCGACATCGTCTTCAACGCGCGGCGCTTTGGCGCAGGATGGACGAGCACCCTCGTCTACGGCGTCGCCCAGCACGAGCTGGGCCATTCCCTTGGCATGGGACACTACGTGGATGCCACGCCGGGCGAGCTCGGTCCGTCGGCGCAATCGACCTACGAAGGGCCGCTGTTCCCGCTCGACGAGTTGATGGTCGCAGCGCTGCAGGGCGCCTACGGGGCCGGATCGGGTTCGGTGACGCCGCTCGCCGCTGTGCCGGAACCAGCGACCTGGTTGCTGCTGGGAGCCGGCCTCTTGCTGGTCGGCGCCCGATGCCACAGGAGCATCGCATGAGGGCGGCCTGCGCCACGCTCGCCAGCATCGGGCTGTGCATCGCTTGCTCCGCTCAAGCGCTGCAGATCGAATTCGACTATAGCTACGACACTCGCGGCTTCTTCACTGACACTGCGACTGGCGCGCCGTTGACCGAACGCCGCGCCCTGCTGACGCTCGCCGCGTCGTTCTACAGCGGCTTCACCGATGCACTCGCGCCCATCGCGCCCCAGGCAGGAGACAGCTGGTCGGTGCGGATCACGCATCCTAGCCTGGGCGGACCGCAGATCACGTTGACCAATCTGACGATACCCGCCGACACATTGCGCATCTACGTCGGCGGATCCGACTCGGCACCTGGCGTGCTCGGCTTCGCCAACACCGGCTCCCGTCTCAGCGCCACCGGATCGACGCAATTCGTCCAAGCGGTGACCACGCGTGGGCAAAGCAGCGCGATCGGACCGAACGCCACCGACTACGGCGTCTGGGGCGGCATGATCTGGTTCAATGCTGCCAACGACTGGTACTTCGGCGCCGGCAGCGGGGGGCTGCAACCCGGACGCCCGGACTTCCTCACCACCGCCACGCACGAGATCGGACACATCCTCGGCTACGGCGAAGCCGATTCCTGGGGCGCGCAGATCGACGAGCGCGGCCACTTCATCGGCGCCGCCTCGGTCGCCGCTCACGGCGGCCCCGTGCCGCTGGACCGCTTCCGAGCACACTGGGCCGAGGGGACGATGAGCACCTATGGCGGCATGCTGCAGGAAACCATGATGGACCCCAGCACGCCGGCCGGCGAACGCCAATTGCCCACTATTCTCGATTACGCCGGGTTCGCCGACATCGGCTGGCAGGTAAGCGTGGTGCCCGAACCCGCCATCGCCCTGCTGCTCGGTCCTGGCGCCTTGTTGGCGCTGGGCGTCGCGCGCCGCCGTCGACGAACTTCCGCATCCTGATTCTTGACTTCAGCCAGCCAGTCCCCAAGCGACCAGCCAGCCAGACGATCGTCCGCAAGGACACCGGTGTTCGAGCTCTGCTACCGATGTTGCCTTTCACTTTAGGAGACTGACCATGCCATCGAAATTTGCCGTCGCAACCCTGACAGCCGGTCTGCTCGCTGCCGCACCGGCGTCGGCCGACCTTACCAACGGTCCCGATCCCTATGCGCCCGGCTTCGGCTTCGACAAGCCTCAGGAAGCCAGTTGGGGCGGATGGGGTTGGACGCGCGGCGCCGGGAACTCGATCTACGCGGAATGGGACACGTTCGTCGATGCGTCCTACCCGGGCATACGCACGGCCGCACCCGACGTGGGCAGCTACAACGTGACCGATCCCTTCGTCGGTTGGAATACGGGCACGTTCGTAGCCGGCTCGGGCAATCTCTACAGCTTCAGCGTCACGCAACAGTTCAGCTTCAACCTGGCGAACAGTACACTGAGCGGGCCGATACGAGCGGCCCTGCAGACCGAAGGCTGGGGCACGGCCATCGACGCAGCCACGATGCTGCTCAACGGGGTAGCACCCACGGTCTCCACCGTGACCTTCACGGATCCGGCATACGACAGCAGTTTCGGCCCGGTCACGCTGACCCAGAGCCTCTTCTACTGGGACTTGCCGTCGGCTCCCAGCAACTACGCATTCACGTTCGCCAGCGTCGGCCACTCGCTGAGCCTCGCGCAGGTCGCGGTCGACATCGCGCCCGTGCCCGAACCCGGCGAGTGGGCCATGATGCTCGCCGGGCTCGGCATCATCAGCGCCTTCGTCCGGCGCCGCCGCAAGGCCTGATGGCGCCGATGGCACGACTGCGTGTCCGGCTGCTGGGAGCGCTGCTGGCGCTCCCGGCGCTGGCGCAGGCACAGTCACAGGCGGAGGTCGAACTCCCCTCGGTGCAAGTCTTGTCCGACCGCGAAGGCACCGAGCAGGAGTTCGACACCGCGCACACCACGCGAGTCACGGCACAGGACATCACCGACAAGCAGGTCAGGAACATCAAGGATTTGGTGCGCTACGAGCCCGGCGTGTCCGTGACGAACCGACCCTCGCGCTTCGGCCTCTCCGGCTTCAACATCCGCGGCCTCGAGGACAATCGCATCCTGATGCAGATCGACGGGGTACGCATGCCGGACACCTTCGTCATCGGCGGCTTCAGCAACGCCTCGCGCGACATGGTCGATGTCGAGCTGCTGCAGGCCATAGAGATCGAGCGTGGCACGGGATCCGCAAGACGCGGATCGGATGCGCTCGGCGGCACCGTCTCCTATGTCACCCCTCGCCCCGAGGATCTGCTGCGGGGTGGATCCCGGCACCTCAGTCTCAAATCGCTCTACCAGTCCGCCGACGAGCAAGCGGTCGGCGTCGCCACAGGCGCGGTGGGGAACGATATCGCCAGCATCCTCGTCCGCGGGGTACGGCGCTCGGGCCAGGAAACCGAGACCAAGGGCGAGGTCGGTGGGCTGGGAATCCGGCGCACCATCGCCAACCCGCAGGCGCAGGACGTCGACGCCGCCCTGCTGAAGTTCGCCCTTACGCCTTTCGCGGGCTATCGAGCCGAAGTCGGTCTGGTGAAAACCGACCGCGACGTGCACACGCACGTACTGTCGGGCGTCGTCGGCGGCTTGGCCAGAGACATGAACACTTGGGATCGCACCCGCTACGAAAAATGGTCGTTCGACCAGCGTTTCTCGGGTCTGGCGCTGGGCACGTTGGATCTCACGCTTTTCCGCCAGGACAGCAATACCGCGCAGTACACGCGCCAGGACAGGCGACCCACGGCCTCCCCGTTCTCCGAAGCGCTCTACCAGCGCTACTTCGACTTCAGTCAGGACACCGTCGGCGCGAGACTCGACATCGCCTCCCGGTTCGACGCGCTGGGCCACCATAGGCTCGACTGGGGTGCCGAATGGTCGCTCACGAAGACGCTGCAACTGCGCGACGGCTATACCACGCGGCGCAACGGCACCACGACCCGCTCGGTCACCGTCGACGATTTCCCGACGCGCGACATGCCCCCGTCGGACACCCGGCGCGGGGCGCTCTTCGCGCAGAACGAATGGCATCCGAGCGAGGCATTCACCGTCATCGCCGGCGTGCGCTACGAGAACTATCGCCTGACGCCGAGGCCGGACGCCATCTATCTCGCAAACACCGCCGCGGCGCCCGCCACCGGCGCGGCGTTCCGCAACGTCTCCCCCAAGCTCGGGGCGATCTGGCGTCTGGGCGCCGGCTATGCGCTCGCCGGCCAATATGCCGAGGGCTTTCGTCCCCCGCCGTACGATGACGTCAACATCGGCTTCGCCAATCTGGTCGGCGGATACACCGCGGTCCCCAACCCCGCCCTCAAGGCCGAAACCTCGCGCGGGGTGGAACTCTCCCTGCGACACCTGGACTCCAAGGGGTCGTGGGCGCTCACCGCATTCGACAACCGTTACCGCGACTTCATCGAGACGATCCAACTCGACTGCCCGGGCGACCCGTCGTGTTCTGCGCTGGTGCCGCTGACCTTTCAGTCGCAGAACACCCCGAAGGTGCGCATCTACGGCGTCGAGGCACGGATTTCCCGGGACCTCGCGCGAGGCTGGGCCGTTCGCGGCGCCTTCTCCTACGCCCGCGGCCGCAACGTCGATACCCGACAACCGGTCTATAGCATCAATCCGGCGAGCGGCATGCTGGGGTTGATTCACACGCGCGGAAAGTTTCGCGGCGAAGTCTCGACCTCCTTCGCAACGGCCAAACGCGCCGAGGACGCCCAAGGTTCCAATCGTCAGTTCCTGCCGCGCGGTTATAGCGTCGTCGACCTTCGCCTGGGCTGGAAATTCGCGAAAGACAGTCAGCTCGCTTTCGGCGTCTACAACGTCTTCGACCGGCTCTATTACCACTGGGCCGATGTTCCCGTGGCCGACATTCACATTCCAGATTCCCAGGCAGGGCCACAGCGCTATTCCCAACCGGGACGCAACTTCGCATTGACGCTCACCTACGCCTTTTGATCATCGGCGCATCGCTACCAAGCACGAACAGGTCGCTCCTGGGTTCGCCGACTTGTGTCTGTGACCGCTCAGGCGTGTTCGCTATCGACGAAAGCGCCGCGTCACCGCTCTAAACATCTCTCGTGTCGCGGCTGCCATGCGCCTCAGCATTTCCCCCGGCGCCCATCAGCAGCCAGTTGACCATTCAGCAAGAAAGTACGAGCAAAGATTCTGTTGCAACTGTGTTGCATCTGCGTATGGGGTGTGCTGTAATCGATCCGACTGCAATTTAGCCCCACCGCTCCATTCGCTCTTGAGGAACTCCGAATGACCGCGGCATCGCTCTTCCACGGCCTGCCAGGGGCCTTGATCCTGGCCGGTTTGCTCTCACAACAAGCCACGCTTGCGCAGGAGCCTGCGATACTGCCCGAGGTAGCCGTGCGCGGCGACCCCGGACGCTCCGGGGGCATCGGCCTAGATCAACCGACGTCGACGGGCACCCGGCTTGGTTTGAACCTGCGAGACATCCCGGCTTCCATTGAAGTCATCGAAGGCGAACAACTTCGCGAGCGCGGCGACTCTCGCGCCCAGGAGGCGGTGAGTCGCGCGACCGGCATCACCTGGATCGGCACGCCAGGAAACGGCGGCACCAGTTTGTCCGCGCGCGGCTTTGCCGGGCACGGCTCCGTGATGCAACTCTACGACGGCTCCCGCATGTACGTCGCCGCGGGTACGGTGACCTTCCCAGTCGACACATGGGCCTTCGATCGGATCGAGGTCCTTAGGGGCCCTGCATCGGTGCTCTACGGTGAAGGTGCCATCGGCGCTGCAGTCAATTATGTCCCGAAGCGGCCGAGCCGCACACGCATCGAGAGCGAAGCCTTCGTATCCTACGGTCGTTGGGACTCTGTCCGATGGGGGCTCGGCAGCGGCGGGCCGATTACCGACCGGGTTGCCTACCGAGTCGACCTTTCCCACGGCACATCGAATGGCTGGGTGGACCGAGGCGAGGAAGAGCGCACCGTCGTTGCCGGCCAGCTCGCCTTCAAACTGACCCAGGACCTGAGCTTCACCCTGATGGCCGATGTCGCTCGCTCGCGCGATCCGCGGTACTGGGGCACGCCCAAGGTCAACGGGGTCGTCCCTGAAGCGCTTCGCTTCAGCAATTTCAACGTCGTCGACAGCGTCATTCGCTACGACGACGCCTGGCTGCGCAGCCGTTTCGAGTGGCGCGCCACGCCGCAACTGCTGCTGCGCAACGAGACGTATCGCCTGACCTCCGATCGCCTTTGGCGCAATCTCGAGAACTACACCTATCAGCCCGCGACCGGACTCGTCCGGCGGACTTCGTATTTCGAGACCGGTCACGACATCGTACAGATCGGAAACCGGTTCGATGCGGCGATCGACGGTTCGATCGGCGGACTGAAGAATCGGATCGTCGTTGGCGTCGACGTAAACCGCATCACCTTCAAGCGGCCGGGCAGGACGACTCCCACCGCCTCTAGCGACGTCGATCCTTACGCATTCGCACCGGGCGCGTTCAACGAATCCAATCCTTTCGTGAACGTGCGCCAGCAGATCGAAACCCGCCAGGTCGCGCTGTTTGCCGAGGATGCACTCGACCTGACCAAGCGGCTGAAGCTCGTCGGCGGCCTGCGGCACGAGCGCATGGACATCCATCGCGAGGATTACGTCCCCCCCGGACCGACTTTCGACAAGCGCTTCGCACCGACCACCTGGCGCATGGGCGCCGTGTACGCCCTCACGCCCGCCCTCTCCGTGTACGGTCAGTATGCCACCGGCGTCGACCCGCTCGGTTCGCTCGTCACCACCAGCGTCGCAGAGGCTGCGTTCGACCTTGCCAAGGGGCGGCAAGTCGAGGTCGGGCTCAAGCAGGCGTTCCTGCGCGGGCGCGGCGAATGGTCCGCTGCTTTCTACGACATCGAGAAGCGCAATCTGCTCACGCGCGATCCGATGAATCCGACGATCAGTCGACAGATCGGTCAGCAGTCCTCTCGCGGCTTGGAGGTCGCCCTGGGGGTGGAATTCGCGCCGCGCTGGATACTCGATGCCAATCTCGCCGTGCTCCGGGCTCGCTTCGACCGTTTCGATGAGCAGGTCGGCGCCTCCACGGTGTCGCGGGCGGGAAACCTTCCGCCGAACGTGCCCGAAAGCGTGGCGAACGCCTGGCTCTCTCACCGCATCGGCGGCGGCTGGCGAGCCGGCGTGGGCATGCGATACGTCGGCCAGCGCTTCGCGAACAACGCCAACACGATCGCCCTGGCAAAGTACACCGTCTGGGACGGCTACCTCGAATACAAGCTGGCGGCGGACACGACACTGACGCTGCGGTTGCGCAACGCCTTCGACCGGCTCTACGAGGTGAGTCCATACAACGCCGGCAACCAGTCGATTCTCGGCGAACCGCGCTCGATCGCGCTGTCGCTGTACACGCGCTTCTGAGGCGCTCCCCTCGTCGATGTCCTGGAAGCGCGCCCTGTACCTCATACATCGATGGGCAGGCATCGGGCTTTGCTTGCTGTTCGCGATGTGGTTCGCTACCGGCATTGTCATGATGTACGTGCCGTTCCCGAATCTCGATCCGATCGAGAGGTATGCTGGCCTCGAACCCATCGATGGGAACCGCGTCAATGTCGCGGTCGTGTCGGCTCTGGCCGCGGCGAGCATCGACGAGGTTCCGCAGCGAGTTCGGATGACGACTGTGTTGGGACGCCCAGCGCTTCATTTCCTGCCGAAGCATGGTGGATGGGTCACCGTATTCGTCGACACTGGCGAGCGCCTTCAGTCGATTCATGACGCCCAAGCGGCCGAGGCTGTCACCCGCTTCCGAGCCGGATATGAGCCAGAATACCGTGAACGTCTGGCTCTGGATCAATGGACGGTATCGGGAGGACTGCGCCCCTTTCTGCCGCTGCACCGTGTAGCCCTGGGCGATTCGCTGGGAACCGAGTACTACGTGTCGGATCGCACCGGAGAGATCGTTCGCGACACGAGTCGACGCGAGCGTGTATGGAACTGGCTGGGCGCGAATCTGCACTGGATTTATCCCCTCGTTCTGGTGCGTCATCGGGCAGTCTGGCACGAGGTCGTCGTCTGGCTGTCGCTGGCCGGCACCCTGGCCGCGGTGACCGGCATCGTCGCCGGCCTTTCGCGCTGGCGATCTCGCAAGCCGTACAAGAACGGGAGCCGTTCTCCCTATCGCGGTTGGATGCGCTGGCATCATTGGTTGGGGCTCGTATCCGGTGTCTTCGTGCTGACCTGGATTTTCAGCGGCTTGATGTCCATGAACCCATGGCAACTTTTCCCGCCGAGAACACCCTCCCCTGATGAGATATCCCGCTACCGTGGCGGCAATCTGATCGCGCCCGATGTTTCCCGTGATCTGGGCAATTCATTGCGTGATCATGACACGCTCGTGTACGAGGTTGAACTGCAGCGATTCGATGGCCGACCGTACTATGTATTCCGAACGGGACCCCGGCAGAGCGTGGCTTATGCCGCCGACGAAACGACGCCAGGTTTCGAACAGTTCGACCGCCGCCTGCTTCTGGCCAGGGCCGCCACGCTGATGCCGGGCTCGCGCGTGATTCAAGACGACTGGCTGACCGCGCATGATGCTTACTGGTATGCGCGCGAAAACCTCGGTCGGCTGCGCACACTGCCTGTGCTCCGAGTGCGCTTCGATGACAGCGAATCGACGTGGTATCACATCGATCCGGCCAGCGGGCAGGTTCTCGATCGCCTGACACGCGCCAACCGCACCCAGCGCTGGCTATACAACGGTTTGCACAGCCTCGATTTCGGATTCCTGTTGCGCAACCGACCGGCCTGGGACATCGTGGTCATCGGATTGAGTCTCGCCGGATTCTCGCTATCCATCACCGCAGTCGTGGTTGCGTGGCGGCGCTTGTGGCGACGTTCGCCAGCACGCCGCAGCATCCACGTTGACAAGCACACTGACGAGCGGGTCTCGAAAGGAGAGTTGGAAGGCGGCACGCAGGCATAGCTTCTCGGAGGCCGATCCGAACCGGGAAGATCACCGCTTCGTTCGCTCCGCGGGCGCTTCCGGCCGGCGCGACGGCCGCCTTCGCCCCTGAACCTGACGGGGAATCGGGAGCGTGGCCACAAGTTCCTCAACATCGACACGGCAACCTGCAGCGGCCGCGCCTCCGGATCCCTACGGTAGCGGCAACGCCTCGGGATTCTCAGTGCACCTGAGCAGCGCGGTCTGCCCGTCGGCCTCGCCCACGACCGCTTCCGCAACCTCGGTCGAACGGACCATGCTCGCCGCCTCTGGCCGATACAATCCTGTCATTCAGACCGGGCAGAATTGCCACCGATTGCTCGAACATCCGAATCACGTTTCCGGAGACACGACCGATGGCTACCCGGCGCATCCTTCCATCGCTGATCTTGGCTGCGGGTATGTTCGTGTCGCCGCTCGCGCAAGCCGGTGACGCACGCAATGTCATCCTCATGATTGCCGACGGCGCCGGTCCGAGCACGTGGCTCGCCGCCAATCAGTGGCAATTCGGCGCGGCGGCGAACACGGCACCGTCATTCATGCAGGGGTATCAGGGAGGAGCGTTCGCGCAGCATTGGGTGGCAACATACAGTGGCCATACCATGCCGTTGCCGCCCGGCCAGTCCGACGTTCGCCTCGGTCTGCCTGCCGGCAGTCTGCCCGCCGTGCTCCCGCAGCTCTGGAACGAGCTCCCTCTGCCGCAATCCGGCTCGTACGATCCTGTCCGCGCCAACGACACCTCGATCGGCGCGGTGCGCGTGTGGGCCAACAGCAACGGTTCGCTGCTCGGGGATCGGGGGCCGAGAGTGGATCTCACACCGGTCGCAACCAACCCACCGACGGTCCAGTTCCTCGCCAACCAGCTCGAGGCATCAGGGACGGTCCGTCCCCATCTCGACCAGGGACCGCGTGCCTACGATTACCTGATCTGGAACAGCACGACAGACAGCGCGGCTGCGGCCACCGCGATGGCCAGCGGCGTGCGCAGCTACAACTCCGCCATCAACTACACGCTCGATGGCGCGCCCGCGCCCTTCATCACGCAACAGGTCAAGGCGCTCGGCAAGGGCGCAGGCGTGGTCACGACCAAGCCTTTCACGGATGCCACGCCAGCCGCCTTCGGCACACAGAACGACTTCCGGGACAACGAACCGGCAATCTCGGATGCCCTGATCCGCAATGGTCTGCTCGACGTGATCATCACTCCGGGCCATCCCGAATTCGGCAGCGGTGGCGTACCTCGAACGCCGAGCTTCGGCACGATCTCGCAGACGAACCTCAGCGGGCTGCGCGACGGTTCTCTGGGCTGGACCCTGGTCGATTCGGCGGCCGGACTGGAAGCCATCGGCAAGGGGACACAAGCCGCCCCGAACAAGCTTTTCGGGCTCGTTCCCGTGGCGAGCGCGCTCAATAGCCGCGACACGACGGGGCAGACCAACGCCTACGACCCGCGCATTCACGTCGAGGGCAACCTGCCCGAAGGCGTGGTTCCCTTCGTCATGCCGGATCTCGACACGCTTTCCATGGCCGCAATCCGGTCGCTGGCTCAGAATCCCAACGGCTTCTTCCTCATGATCGAGGGGGCGAGCGTGGACTCCGCAGCGCACGCGAACAATCTGCCGCAACTGATCGAGGAGATGCTCGCGTTCAACCGTGCGGTCGGATCGGTGGTCGACTGGATCGAAACGCACAGTTCGTGGAGCGAAACCCTCCTTATCGTGACCAGCGACCATGGAAACGGCCTGTTCCTCGGTCCGCAAAGCGATGCGGTCGCCTTCCAGGATCCCCTGGCTGGTGAACCCGGCACTTTGCCGGAAGGGATTTTCTGGACGACCAATCACACCAATGAGCTGCTCCCGCTATGGGCGCGCGGGCCTGGCAGCGAATTGCTCGCATCCTTCGTTGAAGGGTTCGATCCGCGTCGCGGCGAATACATGCATCTCGTAGATATCAACGCAGTCATGAGCGCGAGTCTTTCCGCCCCCATCCCCGAACCATCCGCATGGGCGCTCACCCTCGCCGGGCTGGCCTTGATCACGATCAGAGCCCGGCGGCGGCGCGCACAACCATAGAAAAACGCACTGTCGACGCACCGAGCCGCGTGATGCGCACAGGGCCTGCCTGAAGGCCCGCAGGGGGCACATTGAAGGCCGACGCGCATCGTCGAACCGAATGGAGCACACGCCCCCCGCGTGTTTCCACCGAACGCTGGCGGTCATCTCCTTATCCGCCCGACATGCATCCGGGACTTCCGGCTTCCGCCGCGCGCCCGTGCATGATGCATCACCAATCCCCTCCTGCCCATGGATCCGCCTGGCTGCCTTGGCTAAAGGCGACTCGTGACGCCGTCGTTACAGCCGGACCATGCAAGCGAAACCATCCCTGCGCGGCGATGGGGCGCGCACGCGCCTCCTCGCCCTGTGCCTGCTCGCCGCCACCGCCTGGAGCGGGGAGCCGCATGCGACGGAACCGAAGATGGCGTCTGATCCGCAGACCCGTGTGGCCCGCTGGCAAGCACTGTTGCGTCAACCCGGACTGGACGATTGGGACAAACTGATCCGCGTCAATCGATTCTTCAACCAGCTGCGCCAGCAGGACGATCGGCTCACGTGGGGCATGAACGACTACTGGGCATCGCCCGAAGAGTTGCTGCGTGCCGGGGCTGGCGACTGCGAAGATTTCGCGATCGCGAAGTATCAGACGCTGCTCGCCTTGGGCCTAGCCGCCGAGCAGCTCCGACTCGTTACGACACGGGCCTACTCGCCGCGCAAGCGCACGATCGAGCGCCACATGGTGCTGACGTTCCAGGCATCGCCGGGCGCGACCGTATGGGTGCTGGACAATCTCGTTCCGGAGATCGTGGCACTCGACATGCGCCACGATCTCGCACGCATCCAGACTGTCGCGGGTTCGCTGGCTCAAGGCGAGCGGCACACCAGAACCGAGGAGTAGCCGAGCAGGTTCACGGGCCTCATGTCGATCAGATCCAGGCCTGATTTCGCCAGGAGCGCTGACGGGTCGAGATCACTGCGGTAGGCAATGAAGCGATAGAGCGGCGCGAGCAGAAGATCGAACACCCGCAGCCACTTCGGACCGGAACGGAACCGGCTCGCAATGACGATTCGGGCACCCGGACGGCATACGCGCCGCAGTTCCTGCATTGCACGCACGGCGTCAGGCAGACCAGCCACACCGAACAAGACGACAGCCTTGTCGAAGCTCCCGTCGGCGAAGGCAAGGCGCTCCGCATCCATCTGCACGAGCGATCGCGAGCCTTCTGGACGGGATTGGCGAAGCCTCCGCGCAGCCAGGAGAAGCATGTCTCTGGACAGATCCGCACCCACGAGCACCACGTCACTCGGGTATAGCTCGAGCGACAGGCCGCTGCCGATACAAAGCTCGAGTATCCGTTCTCCGGGCTCGCACTCGAGGGCCTCGATTGCGGCCTTGCGTCCGTGATGCAGACTCTGCCCGAAAACGCGATCGTACACAGGCGCGAACAATCGGTAACCCCGCTGAGCGCAGGTCTCCGAATCGATGCCTTTGGCATTACCCGTACGAGTGAACAATTGAAATTCCGCTCTCCACGGTGATTGTAGAACATCGGAACGTTGCCGTCCTATCGAACACATCTCACGTGGCGGCAGACCGCGCCACAATTCGGCGCCTTCCACGGCAGGGAAACGCAGTCGGCACGATTCGACCCAATGCCGCCATGTGCATGCAACGTGGCTGTGGCACAACTACACTGGCTCCGAAAGTTTCGGCAGATCGGCGAATCTGCCTCCAGAAGGGAGGTGCTTGCATGATGGCGTTACTCAGGCAGTTGGAAGATCGGCAGGAGGAAATTCTCGATGCAATCGTACGGTCCCTCGCACAAGCGCGCGGCCTCGACGTCGACGATGCAGGCGTGCGTACAGATCTGACGAACGAAGCGAAGAACCTGATCTCACGCCAGGTCCTGCATGACGATGAGGTCATGCCAACGCAGTTCTCCGGATCCGCATTGGCGGATCTGCTCCACGAGCACGAGCGGGTGTCTCAGATGATTCTGCGCGCGGTGGCGCCGGAATCGACCTGGGATGCCGACGACAACTTCGACGAGGAACCCGATCCCTTCCGCCCTGGCTTTCGAGGCACCGAATCCGATATCCCCGACTGCTGAATCGCTCGGCTATCGTTGCTGCGCACCCTCGTTGTGGACTGGCGCCGCTTCGAAGAGCACTTGCCGAGCCTCGATTCAGGGGAGCGAGCCCTGCCATCCAACAACGATCAGGAGGCCAAGCTCGAGCGCACGTCACGCCTAACTGCCCCGCGCGCTCGGCGCATCGATGGCGGTCTGAACTCTACGTCTCCAGACCAGCGAGCCTCACCGAAAAGCCCGTCGGCATGCTGCTTCGCTCAGCCCGCCACCATCGCAGGCAGGCGCTTGCGGATGATCTCGGTGGCATCGGCGACGATGCGCTCGAGCAGTTCAGCGCAGCTCGGCACGTCGTGGATCAGACCCATCACCCCGCTGGAGCTCCAGGCGCCTGCATCGAGCTCGCCCTTCTCGAAGACCGCCGGCGAGCGCGAGCCCGCAGCCAGGTGCTTCATGTCCTCGAACGTCTTGGTCGGATCGGCATCCAGCAGCGCCAGCTCCTTCGTGATTGCATTCTTGAACAGGCGCGACGAATTGCGCAGACGGCGAAAAACGATCTGTGTGTCGAGCTCGGTGGCTCGCACATAGGCCTGCTTGACGTTGTCGTGTACCCCGCATTCCTGCGTGGCGAGGAAGCGCGTGCCCATGTTGATGCCGTCCGCCCCCAAGGCCAAGGCGGCTGCGAGCTGACGGCCGTTGCCGATGGCGCCGGAGGCGATGAACGGCACCGAGAGCTGCTCGGCGGCGAGCGGGAGCAGCAGCATGTTGGGCACATCGTCTTCACCGACATGGCCAGCGCATTCGAAGCCATCGATGCTGATGATGTCGCAGCCGAGCGACTCGGCCTTCTTCGCATGCCGAATAGAGGTGCACTTGTGGATGACCTTGATGCCGGCTTCCTTGAAGATCGGCATGACGCGCTGCGGATTGTTGCCCGCGGTCTCGACGATCTTCACCCCGCTCGCGACGATCGCCCGGGCGTAATCCTCGTAGGGCACAGGCGTAATCGTGGGCAGAATGGTGAGATTCACGGCGAGCGGCCGGTCGGTCATGCTGCGGGCGAGTTCGACCTCCTTGATGACCTCGTCTGGCGTGGGCAGCGAAAGTGCGGTCATGATGCCGAGCCCGCCGGCATTGGACACCGCTGCGGCCAGCTTCGCTCGGCCGACCCTCATCATGCCGCCGCAGACGATGGGATAGCGGATGCCGAGCATTTCAGTGACGCGAGTTTTCATCGTTGCTCCTGTTTCAATGCCGTGCGCCGAGGTCGTGCGCACCTTGTGGCGACATTGTACGGCGACCGATATGGCGGGGTCGACCCATGATGGGGATCGAGGCGAACGATCAGACGGATTGCATCGCCTCTCATCGCGACGCCGAAGCGACCTGTACGTCAGCGGGGAAGTAGCCGTGGCGCCCGTGCCGGAGGCCGCCACCTGGCACACCTTCGCCGTGGGGATCGCCGTGCTAGCGGGATGGTGCGTGCGGCGAAGCCGAATCGCCGTATCCGGGCCTCGACGCTGGGGCGCTGCCGCTCGGCCCGTGCACGATTCAAGACCTGACCCAGATATCCTATCCCTGCCGCTCGGCCCGTGCACGATTCAAGACCCGACCCCGATATCCTTCGATTCAAGACCCCGATATCCTTCGATATCCTTCTAGCCTGCCTTCTTCGCCTTGATGCCCTCGGCCATCAACGCCGCGACCACCCGGTCACAGTGATCGCCCTGAACCTCGATCACGCCATCCTTCACTGTGCCGCCGGACCCGCAGGCCGCCTTCAGCCGCTTGCCCAGTGCCGCGAGGGCGTCCGGATCCAATGCGAGGCCCTTGACCAGCGTGACGCACTTGCCGCCCCGCCCCTTGGTCTCACGCGACACGCGCACGGGACCGGCGACAGGCGCCGCAGTCTTGGACCGCCCGCAAACGCATTCGGCGACGGGGCGACGGCAACCGGGACAGGTGCGACCTAGTTCAGTCGAGTAGACAAGGCCACCGATGGCGTTCTTCTTCATGGTCGTGCCGGACGATCGGGATAGAAGTCGGAATTGTCCGCGTGAAAGGCCGAGCCGTCACGCGCGGCCGAGCGGGGTGTCCGAGTTCACAGCGGCTCGAAGGGGTCGGGTCTTGCAATCATGCATCGATTGCTTGATTGCAAGACCCCTAGTACTAGTCGGGCTCTAGTAGGATGCCGAGCGAGGCCCCGTGCTGAAGAACCGGCCGCGGTCTTAATGGCACAGCGCCGGTAAACTGGTTTGGGCAGCGATCGGCTCTCCCATAGCTCGCCCACACTGCGATTTACCGTTCGACCATTATCGGATGTCTTAGCTATCTTCACCTCGATAGTGTTTTATGTCGATTCACATCGGCCGATCCTGACGTTCCGCCGGCTCACAGCGTTTACCCGCGACTCCAAGTATCATCGTGCGAGCGGCAAACACCTTGCGCACGAAGGTCTGCGAGGCCAGCGATACAGTGCTCATCTGAATTCATACGCCGATGCCGGTTGTCCTGGCCGAGTTCAGATACGAGGTTAGGCGTCAGATTCGACATTCATCATGGGAGGATAGCGCCATGCAGGCAACGGGGAAGATCGCGGTCATCACGGGTGCCGGCAGCGGCATAGGGCGGGCGTCGGCGCTGGCTTTGTACGCCGACGGGTTCTCCGTCGTGCTGGCCGGACGTCGGCGAAACATGCTCGAGGAGACGGCAGCACTGGCTCAGGCCTCACCGCCACGCATGCTGGTGGTACAGACCGATGTTTCCGACCCTGCATCGATTTCAGCGCTGTTCGACACTGTGCAAAGCACCTATGGCCGCATCGATCTACTCTTCAACAATGCGGGGATCAGCACGCGCAACATCGCGATCGACGACCTGACTTATGAGCAATGGTCGAATGTCGTCGCGGTCAACCTGACCGGGGCCTTTCTGTGCGCGCAGCACGCCTTTCGCATGATGAAGAGCCAGACGCCGCGCGGCGGGCGCATCATCAACAACGGCTCGGTATCGGCGCATGTGCCGCGGCGCAATGCCACAGCCTATACGACGACCAAGCACGCAATGACCGGCCTGACACGCTCGCTGTCGCTGGACGGGCGGGAATTCGACATCGCTTGCGGTCAGATCGATATCGGCAACGCCGCGACCACGCGCAACGAAGACACCTCGCGCGGTCGCTTGCAGGCGAGCGGCCGCGTCGAGGCGGAGGCGCGCATCGACGTCGACGACGTGGCGCGCGGCGTCGCCTACATGGCCAGCCTGTCGCTGGAGGCGAACGTGCAATTCATGACCGTCATGGCCACGAAAATGCCCTATATCGGTCGCGGCTGACGCCTCTTCAGCATTGCATGATTTCGATGCTGACACCGTCCGGCGCGGAAACGTAGCAGAGCAGGCTGCCGCCGACGCCTTTCTTCAGCTCGACCGGAAAGCTCACGCCCTTTTTGCGCAGATCGGCGCAAAGTGCCGTCAGATCGCCCTGGTACAGAAAACCGAAATGGTCGGTTCCCCAGGTGTTGTGGCTGGAGAAATCGGCATAAGGCCGGATCGGCGAGTTCGGTGCCGGATCCTCGCCGGGGCGGCGGCCACGGATCAGGATCGTCACGCCGCCGAGTTCCACGAAGATCTGCGGTGCACCGCGTGCAATGGTGTCGGCGGTGATGGTCGCGCCGAACATCTCGACATACCAGGCGGCCGATGCCTTGGGATTTTCGCTGATGATGTGGACGTGATCGAATTTGAAGGCGGAGTTGCTCATGGTTCTGTCCTTTCTGATTCTGATCGAAAATGGTACATCAGCCGCACAGCGCCTGACTCACCTCGGTTCGCGCTGTCGCGACACCGCTAATCGGCGGGAGCACGCCTATAGAGCATCATTCTGGGGGCCGCCCCGGTCGAACCGTGGGCCCGCTTTCTGGCATCATGTGGAACGGGTATTGTCGGCCAAGACCGGTCACTCTGGGCAAATGCGCCTGCCCTCGAGATCGAGACGACCGAGTTTAACGAAAAGCCGCCGTGCGCGACTCGGCGCAGGGCTCGATCGGGAGCCAGAATCATGCACCTTCGGCGCATAACGAAAAGACGAACCCCGCGGTGAACGACGAAAGGTATATCGCATGAGTGAAATCCACACCCGGCCGATCACCGCTGCCTGCGCCTGGACGCAGGCGGACATCGCCCGCAGCGACGACTGGCAGCACGAGCTGAGCGGCGCGGAAATCGATGACCTCGACCGCGCGCTGAAGGGCATCCGCAATCCTGGCGGCAAGCTGATCGACATCACGCGCGACGATTTCCCGCTACCGGTGCTGGCGTCTCGGCTTGCGGAGGTTGAACGTGACGTGCGAGTCGGGCGTGGCTTCTTCCTGCTGCGCGGCATTCCCGTCGAACGCTATACGGACGACGAGGTTTTTCTGCTGAAATGGGGGATCGGAACCCATCTCGGCCACCCAGTCTCGCAGAACGTCTACGGCGACATGCTGGGGCACGTGTTCGATCATGGCAACGAGGATCCGACCTCGGTGCGCACACGCGGCTACCAGACCAACGCCGGGCTCGACCTCCATGTCGACCGCGCCGACATGACCTCGCTCCTTTGCCTGCGCCAAGGCCGGTCCGGCGGCATCAGTCGCATCGTCAGCTCGATGTCGGTACACAACGCGATCCTCGCCGAGGCGCCGCACATGCTGCGACCATTGTACGAGGGGCTTCCCTACATCACCACGGAGGCCGACGGCCCGATCGAGATCTGGAACGGCCCGGTGTTCGACGTGACCGAAGGCGTTCTGAGTTGCTCGTTCCGGCGCGGCACCATACAGAAAGCGATCGAGACCCCGGGCGTGGAAACGCCCGTTGAGAAGCTCTCGGCGCTCGCCTGCATCGACCGGGTAATGAACGACACGAAACTGGTTTACGAGATGGAACTGCGGCCGGGCGACATCCAGTTCGTAAACAACTACACGGTGCTGCACGGGCGAACCGCCTTCACCGATGCCGACGACGGATCGCGCAAGCGCCACATGGTGCGGCTGTGGCTGAGCTTCTTCACGCCGCGGCCCGCCAGCGCCTATATCCGCGATCAGTACAAAGGCATCGCGAAGACGCTCGATCAGAATCCGGTCGGCTATCGCACTCAGTAGGCAGCGCGCGATTGCGCCAGGGCCCGTTCAGCTTCGGCGCGGCTCGTCGGCATCGGTCGGATGCCTGGGGCATCGACGAGCCCTCTTTCCCGAGACTTGGCGCGCCAGTGTCGGGGGACGTAATCGAGGCCTGATCAGAACGGCGGTGGGCACTCGATGCGCATCAGCGCCCCTGTTTCCGGGCATGCCATATCGATACTGCACGCATGCAACATCAAGCGCTGCGCCTTGGCGCAGGAGTCCGGCGTGCCGTAGAAGTCATCGCCGAGTATCGGATGCCCCATTGCTTCCATATGCACCCGCAACTGGTGAGTACGCCCGGTGAGAGGCTCGAGCTCGATACGCGAGTACGCGTGCGTCGTGCAGGTGTCGAGTACGCGGTAGTGGGTCAGGCTCGGCCGGCCCATCGCAACGTCGACTTTCTGTTTCGCGCGGTTGGGTCCATCGGCGCCGATGGGAAGCTCGATCGCTCCCGTAGCGGCAGCCATCCAGCACCCGTCGACCAAGGCTTGGTACCGCTTGCGCACCTTGCGTTGCTCGAACAGGATGCTGAGCGCGCGCTGCGCCCTCGCGCCGCGCCCCATGACGACGATGCCGGACGTGCCCATGTCCAGGCGATGAACCATCATCGCATCGGGAAACTCCGCCTGCACACGGCGCGACAAGCAATCCTCCTTGCCCGCGCCGCGCCCCGGCACGCTCAGCAGCCCGCTAGGCTTGTCGACCACGATGAGATGCTCCGAGACATGCAAAAGGGAAAGCCCCCGGTGGGCGGGTGGTCGGTAGGGTGTGGATGCCATGCCGCGGATTGTCTCATTGGAAGCGACTCGACGACTCACCAAGTCGAGTCGCCGGTTGCAGGTGCACGAAACCTTGCGAGACGCGGCCAAAACGGCGAGCCGCGCTTGGGATCAGATCTCGCAATCACGGTTCTGCCCGAGCGGACTCGCTTTAGCCCGTTCCCGGATCTGCCTGGCGTAGGTGCGAGCTCCTGCCGATGGCAGGACGTCTTTGCAGACTGCGCGGCCAGGAAAAGAGTTGCATCGGCTGTTCGGTTCCGTATTGAGTTCCACAGAAGGACAAGGCGCAACACTCGCCAGACCTCCGCCTACGCCGTCCGTAAGCCCCCGCACTAGCCGCGAACGCTCGCATCGCCCTGAGGCGCGAGAGTAGAGTTCGACCGACAAGCTCCCAAGAGTTAGGATCGAGGATCACTCACAACGGACGGGGGCGACCATGGTCGTGCATGAGGTAAGGGTGCATCCCAGTTCGGCGTCATTGCCGAGACAGGCGCAGTTGACCTGGAAGATGGCCGAATTGGCTGCGGCCGCCCCGCCGCCGTCGCCTGAGGTGGCGGAGATGGTCGCGTGCCGTGTCGTCGACAACGCGGGTGTGGCGCTGGCGGCCATCAATCGCCAGCCGGTAACCACGGCTCGCATCATGGCTCTGGCACATACACGCGCCGATGGGGCGACACTGTTCGGGCTGCCCCCGGCCGTCCGGGTTCATGCCGAATGGGCCGCTTGGGCCAATGCGACCGCTGTGCGTGAGCTGGACTTCCACGATTGCTCTCCGCCCAGCGCACATCCCGGTGACAACATCGCCCCGCTGATCGCCGTGGCCCAGCAGATGCGATGCGACGGGGCCGCGCTCGTCCGGGCCATCGCCGTCGCCTACGAGATCCAGGTCGCCCTGGGCCGAGGGATGCCCCTCGCGCCCTCGCAGAAGGAGCAGACCGGTCATCTGTGTCCCGCCACCACGGCGGGCCTCGGGGCGCTCCTGGGCTTGCCCGTGGCTACGATCTACCATGCGCTCAACCAGGCCGTGCTCATTTCCCACGCGCCGCGTCAAACCCGCAAGGGCGAGATGACATCCTGGAAGGCGTTCGTCCCGGGCCATTCGGGCAAGCTCGCCATCGATGCGATCGATCGGGCCATGCGCGGCGAGAGTTCACCCAGCCCAGCCTACGAAGGCGAGAGCGGTGTCATCGCCTACATGCTCGATGGTCCCAGCGCACGCTATCAGGTCTCGCTGCCGGCGCCGGGCGCGCCTCTCGGCGCGATTCTCCAGACTTTCACCAAGGCGCATGCGGCGGTCAATCACGCCCAGGCCTTCATCGACCTGGCCTTCGAATTGCGCGTCGGCGTCGACTTGAGTCGCCTGCGCGAGGTGGTGGTGCGCACCAACAGCACCGTGCACAACATCGTCGGCAGCGGCGCCAACGATCCGGAGAAGTCCAACCCCGATGCCAGCCGCGAGACGCTGGACCACTCGCTGTCCTACATCGTCGCGATCGCGCTCGAGGACGGGTGGTTTCACCACGAACGAAGTTACGCTCATGATCGCACCCACCGCCCCGACACCATCGCCTTGTGGCGCAAAGTTCGCTCAGTCGTCGACCCGCTCTGGGAGGATCGACACAAACAGGCACGACCGGGGCGCCCCGTCCTGGGCGGACGCCTCGAGTTGCACCTCGACGATGGCCGCGTGATCGCCGGCGAGAAAGCGGTCGCCGATGCGCAGATCGGCGGTGCCCGAACCATGGACCGGGCGGGGTATGAACGGAAGTTCCGTGCGCTGGCCGGCCCGCTCCTAGCCGCCGAGGACATGGCGGCTTTCCTCGATCTCGCCCATCGACTTCCCAGCGCCTCGCCTGAAGCCCTATGCCGACTGAATCCGGTCTTGCCGGCGGGCGAGGTTCGCTCGGAGCGTCCCGGCGCCAAGGGCATCTACGATCACCCCATCGACGAGGGTAATGGCGGCGTTCGTGCCGCAAACGCCGGATAGACCACCACCCCCATACGAACGACTCGACCTCTGCGCCAGCTTGCCTAGGACGAGAAGGTGCCCCGCTTAGCAGCGAAGCTCCCTCCCCGCCTCCGGAGCACGCGCCCGCCGGCACGCGATCGACCCGAGCCTACTGACAAACGACCGTCGCGTTGCCTTCTCGATCCCACATCGGTGTTGTCGTCGGGTACTTGAGCGAGGGCAGCGCTACGGTGACGGTGCCCGCCATGCCGACACGCCGCGGAGTCTTGGACTCCATGGTGATCTCCACCAAGTTCAGCCCTTTGTCCTGCCATTTCTTGGTGATCTTCCCGCCCACATGGATGATGTCGCCCGCCAGATGGAACTCCGTAATGCGAAAGGTTGCAGCCCGCACACGTCCGTAGTTGCCCATCCAGTCGGACACCACACGCTCCCATAGCATCAGGCAAGAATTGTTCTGCAGAAAGATGCCGGGCGCGGCCCCTCGCTTCTGGGCGACACGTTCGTTGTGATGCAGACCGGGATAGTTGCGGGTCGCGCCGACGAACATGATCATGCGCTGGTAGGTCAGATTGAAATCGACCGCGGGTATGTCGTCGCCCTCGTCGACCTGCTCGAAGTAGATCTGGGGGGGTATCGGCCAGCGGACGGTCGTATCCACGGTAGGGTAAAAAGCTTTCATTTGATCGTCTTCCTCGTCTATGCCTGGATGGGAAACGTGCCTTCGGGGCTTGCCGGGCGCTACCGAACGATGTCCTTCTCGTCCTTGCGCACGAACCGGTAGTTGCCCTGGGTCGCCTTCGCGACGAGCTGACCGTCCTGGTTGAAGTAGCTGGTGGTGTAGCCCAGAAAGGCGCCGACACCGACGCGCGTCTCCTTGGGCGTGACGTGACTCAAGACGCGCCCCATGGTCGTGAGCCTGTCGCCGAGACAAACAGGCTCGAAGAACTCGATCGTCATGTCGGTGAAGAAGCCCGCGTTGGTCGGCGGCATCGGTGGCTCCCCGGACGATGGCGAACGCGCAGCCAACTGGGACTGGTAATCGACATCCGCATCCAGGGGAAAGCGCGTGGGTTGGCCTGGCCGCCAATTGCCGGAATACGTCGGCACCTCCTTGACCATGGCCCAGGGCACCACTTGGCTGCGGTAGCCGGCCATGCGTGCCGCCTCTTCGTCCCAGTAGGTGAGATTGCCGATCTCGGCCGGCTCGCAGTAGCGCGATATCATGACTTTGTCGACGCGCTCGTCGGCCACCATGATGATGCCGCCGGAATAGTCTTCCCCGATGTGCTTGGCGGTATCTTCCCAAGTGATCTCGGAATCCCCGCCCCCGCCTTGCGCAGGCGTTGCTGCGCCCTCTTTCGATCGAGCCATTGTTCTCCTCCAGTGGAATTTTTGAACCGCGCCTCGAAACGAATGCCCCGGGGCGGGCAAAACACATCGGGCGGCGCCAGGAAGAGCACGTCGCTCGACCGCCATGACGCATCCTCCAGAGAACGCTCGATGCAGTGACGGTGCAGGCAACTTACTCCGCGTTCCTCGTCACTGTCAACGGAGCGCCCTGCTCGTGGACTCGCCCTCGCAGTCCAGATCGGGCTTGGCTAGATGAGTGAACCGCCAACGATGTGGATCGTCGAGTTCCCACTGTTCGCGAGCCGGGCGACTTGATGCTCGACTCATCGTACTTCCAGACCGCCCGCATCGCACCCGCCGCGCTGCATGAACCCTCCCGGATCAGCGAGCGCAAGCAGTGCGCAGAATGCCCATCAACCCGGAAAGCGTATCGAGCTTATCCAGGTTTGCGATGAGCCCGAGCAACCGATCCACGCCCCCCGCCGGCAGAGCCAGTCGCGCACATTCCTGGAACTTGGCAAGGCGTTGAGCCTCGCTCAGCGGACTGTCGGCGTGCCCCCTCGCGGTGCTCACCGAATGGCTGTATCGCGCGCCACCCTTCAGTTCGACCGTGACCACATCGGGGAAGTCGAACGCAAGTTCGTCGCTACCGCCGCCCTCATGCGCTGTCATGGTGACGCATTCCATCAACGCTCGTATTCGCGGGTCGTTGACCTTGGCATCGGTGAACTGGGCAAGACCGAGCTTGCGCTCCACTAGCGCGGCCGCCATGAAGAACTGCATGCTGAACTTGGCCGCCAGCCCCGTTTCCGGCCGGGTGTGGAAGAGAATCTTGATCACCCTCGCAGGCACGCGGCACGCCACCGAAACCACGTCATCGGATTGAATGTCGTACTCACCCAGCATGTGGAACAGCGCATCGATGCACTTGTGGGCCGAGTAGTAGCAAGGGTACGCCTTGACGTTGATGCCGGGCTCGACCACCGCGAATGGGGCACCAAGCTCGACGACCATTTTGGCCGGATCCACCTCGCCAGGGCCACACAGCGCAAAGGGAAATCCGAGATCGCCTTCGAGGACTTCCCTGGTCGCCGTGTATCCGTCCGCCGCCAGCATGGCGGAGACGATGCCGCTTCGCGCCGCATTGCCGGCATGGAAGGGCTTCGTCATCGTGCCCAGGTTCTGGATCAACCCGGCGGCTTGCGATCCGCCCAGCCCGAGGGCTTGCGTCGTCTGATCCGCGCTGAGTCGCATGAGCTTGGCCGCGGCAGCCGCCGCCCCCAACGCGCCGAAGATCCCTGTCGGATGCCATCCTAGCGGGTGCAGGCGAGGCATGGCCCGCGCGACCTTGAACCACACTTCCACACCCAGGACGTAGGCTTCGATCAGATCCCGCCCGCTGCGATCGAGCGCTTCTCCCAGCGCCAACACTGTCGGCACGATCACTGCACTCGGATGCCCGTAGCCCACACCGATGTCGTCGTCCCAATCGAGTGCGTGAGCCGTCACACCGTTGACGAATGCTGCATTCGGACTGGACGTCAGCAAAGCGCTGCCGATCAGGCTCGCCTTCGGCACGCCGCCGAGTTCGGCGACCAATCGTCTGACCGTGGCCGACGCCACTTCGCCCGTACCGGCGAGCGCGACACCCAGCGTATCGAGAAAGGCATGCTTCGCCACGGCGACTGCCTCCGGCGGCAAGTCGTCGAACCCGGTGTCGACTACGAACTGGGCCATCCTGGCCGTAACATCCATGCTGCCCCCCCTTCCTTCGCACCTAGGACGGAATCATCGGCGGAGCCCTTCCCTCGCTCGATCCACGCCTACTGCACCAATACACGAGTTCTCGACGAGGATACGCCTGCCGACCGACAGTATATCGGCCGGGCCGGCGCCGGGAGCGTGCAAGGCACTTGCCTCGATCGGCGCCGACAACCGATCTCATTGCGGCTTGATGCTGCCGGCTGTCGCTACCGTGGCGATGCCCGGTTCGGCAATGCCGCCGGTGTGCCCCGAAACGGGTCAGTCATTGAGCTTGATGCCGTTATCCACCACGACCTTCGTCCAGCGAGCGACCTCGCTATCGATGAATTTGCCGAGCGCTTGCGGCGCACTTCCCTCCAGTTCGTATCCATCCTTGATGGCGCGCGCTACCGCTTCAGGGGAACGCGTATACGCCATGACGGCAGCGGCGAGCCTGTTCACGGCAGCGGCGGGCGAATTGCCGGTGGTAAGGACGGCGCCCCAGCCGGAATAGTCGTAGCCCTTGACGCCGAGTTCGTCGACGCTGGGCAGATCCGGCAGCATCCTCGAGCGTCCGGCACTCAGGTGCGCAATGGGACGCACCTTGCCGGACTTCAAGTAAGGCTGGGCAGCGAATGTGGTCATCGGGCTCACGTGCGTGCGCCCGGCCACGAGGTCGATGAACCCCTGCGAGTTGCCCTTGTAGTGAACGAAGGTCACCTGGGTTCCGGTCAGGCCCGCAAGATATGCCCCGGCCATGTGGAATATGCTGCCCACACCGCTGGTACCCCAGTTGAGCTTCTGCGGATTCGCCTTGGCATAGGCGAGATACTCCGGGAAGGTATTGACCGGCAAGGTCGGCGTGACGACCAGGATGACCTTGCGGCGACTGAGCATCGACACCGGCGCGAAATCCTTGGCCGTATACGGCGGCTTTTCGCGCACGGCGATGCCGGTGGCGAAACTCGTCGTGATCACGAGGAGCGTATGCGCATCGGGGGTCGCTCGAGCGACATAGCCGTTGCCTACCGTGCCCCCTGCGCCCGGTCGAAAGTCGGTCACGAACGGTTTACCGAAGGATTCGGTCAAGTGCTGCAGCAGCGGCCGCGCATCGGACTCGGTCGTACTGCCGGGCGCGAACGGAATCACGACCGTTACGACTTTCGACGGATAGACATCGGCTGCGCCTTGACCGAGCGCCGTGCCGACGCCTCCGGCGCCGAAGACTGCACAAACGCCCAGCACGGTCCGTCGCGTATTGGTTCGATTCATCGTTGCTCTCCTGGGGTGAATGCCGACACCGGGTTGTCGATGTCCGGTCATCGCGCGTGGATACGCTCGGCAAGCGCTTGCGGTTGATACTCCGAGACGAATGGCCCCGCCGTCGTCACGGAAGCGTTCATGGCGCGCGCTCGTTGCGCAATCCCCTGCGGTGTCGGCGCGATGCCGGTGTCGATCCATTCGACCAGCGCCTCCAGCAGTGGCGGAAAGACCGAGTCGCCGAGATAGCTGTGTTCGGCGGAATCGACGAAGGTCTGTACGAGTCGGTGCTCGCAGCCCGCGTCGCGCATGCGACGCCGCAGGGTATCGTGCACTTGTGCAAAACAAGTCGTATCGCGTATTCCGTGCACGGTGAGTACGGGCATGGCGAAACGGCCGACGTAGTCGCTCTGCGTCGAAAAGCGCTCACGCGCGACAGGATCGGCGCGGTAGCGCAGCACGCCAGCATTCAGCGCGTCGTCGTCATCCGAACCCGCATAGCGCACGGACGCGTTGCCGACAGGGCTCCCGCCGTGCTTCTCGACGACATCCCTCAGCGTAAACGTCGCCCAGCGCAACTGGTCGGCAACGCCGTCTTCGGGGATCCGCAGTACATCGACGATCGTACGCAGTCTGCGCGCCTGGTCGGGACTTCGCTGCGCGGCGGGCAGATCGACACCCAGCGCCTCGTTCACGCGTGCCGCAAGCTGGGCCTCCGTGAGCGGATCGTCCGTCGGCAAGCCCGACGAGAGCGGATACTGAGGCTCGTCCGGACGCGGATGGTTGTTGCAGAGATACTGATAGATCGCTCTCAGGTCGAGCCGGAAATCGTAAGCGAGCAGCCCCCCGACCGCACCGCTGCTCAGAAGCATTCCCTCCCAGGACCGCGGAAAAAGCTCCGCCGCCTTCGCCGCGACCATCGCCCCCCAGGATTGCCCGTGGAGCAGGGTTCGCCTCGGCGTCGCCACATGATCGACGAAGATGCGCCGGACACGCTCGGTATCTTCCGCCGCGGAGCGCACGGCGAAGCCACCGGTGCGAAACACCGAAGCAGCCCACGCATGACCCTCGCGAAGCATGACCGCCCAACGCTCGATGTCGTCGTCGGCACGCGAACGCTTCGGTTCACCCAGCGACGGTCCGCCGTGGGCGTGGACCACGAGCACACCGCTCCAGTGCTTCGGCACCGCGATCAGATAGTGTGCGCCATGTGCATCCTGACCTCGCAGGCAACGTACCCCTTCAGGAAGGCCGGCGGGAGGCTCGGCCTCTACCGGCGCCTCGGTGTTCCCTGTTGCTTCCGACATGCGTGCCTCCTCGCGTATGGATCACGTACCTGGCTTCGCACTTATGCGCGTGAGCCGTGACCCGACGGTCGATAGTCGTCCTCAGCGCCGGGCGGAATCGGCGGATGCGCCTTGAGGGAAGCCTGAAACCCGAGCATCAGACGTCGAATGGGCCCGCGCACCCAGCTCTGGCTCATGCTCACGTCGGTCTCTTCCTTCGGATCCTGCACCAGATTGAAGACGTAGGGCGTCTCCAGATGCTGAGCGCCGGCGTTGGGCTCGGTCTCCCAAACCAAGTGCATCTTCCAGTCGCGCCACTTCACGGCGCGCAATTCGTTCTTGATGAAGTAGACGAAACCCTCGCGCGCAGAGAGATCCGACTCGCCCAACAACAGTTTCGATTGATCGACCCCGTCGATGGGACGATCCGTCGGCAGCCGCGCACCCCCGATGATTCCGATCGTCGAAAACAGATCGACGACGTGCACGATCTCGTTGGTCACGCGCGCCGCCGGCACACGCCCGGGCCAACGGACGATCAGCGGCACGCGCAGTGCGCCCTCCATGGCCGTGTGGTACGTGCCGGTCCACATCCCTGCACTGCCGCGCCAGGGGCGCCGATACTCGGGCCCGTTGTCGCTGGCGAAGATGAAAAGCGTGTCATCGTCCAGTCCAAGCTCGCTCACCGTGTCGAGCAATTGCCCCACCCGCGCATCGAGCTCCACCAGCGAATCGGCGAAATCGCCTTTGCGCGTGCGTCCTTCGAAATCACGATGCGGCAGGGTCGGAAAGTGCAGCTGCGTGAGGGGTACGTAGAGAAAGAAGCGCTGCCCGGCTGCCGCCTGCTTGCGGATAAAGTCGCAACTGCGGCTGGTGAGATCCCCGTCGATGCGACGGCGCATTTCGATATCGTAGGGCTCGCACATCCGGGCGGGTTCGCCGCGCGTACCCTCCATCACGTGGGGCACCTCGACCACGGTCGAGTCGAAACCCACCTGCTCGGTGAACATGCTCTCGTTCGAGGTGCGCGGAATGCCGTACCAGTGATCGAACCCCTTGTCCTTCGGGTAGCGGCCCTCCCGGTCCCCCAGGTGCCACTTCCCATACATGGCTGTGGCATAACCGGCGCCGGAGAGAAGCTCGGCCAGTGTGATCTCCCAGGGGTGGAGACCCTGGGGCAAGCCTGCCGGTACGGATTGCATCGCACCGGTACGTATGGGGTGACGCCCGGTCATCAGGGCCGAGCGGGTCGGCACACAGTCGCTCTCGACGTTGAAGTTGAGAAACTGCATGCCCTGAGCGGCAAGCGCGTCGATGCGCGGGGTCGGTGCGCCGCGCAACGCCCCGCCGCCGTAACAGCCCAGTTCGCCCCAACCGAGGTTGTCGGCAAGCACGAGCACGATGTTCGGTCCGGCCGATCGTGCGTTGCCGCTGTCTGGCTCGCGAGCGCTCTGCATGTCCTGGTCTCCTATCCTTGTCTGGCACATCTGTCGCACCGCAACCACGCACCCCGATGACGGATGCAACCCTCAGTCTAAAGAGCGTACTGAAAGGCGTAAAATCAATTAATCTGCTGTTTTGATCAGACTTTCTTATCATGCGTGCCAGTTCGTCGATGTCGCTCTCGCACCTCAAGATGCGGCACCTCATGCTGATCGACTTCCTCATCGTGCATGGCACGATCCATCGTGCCGCGAAACTTCTGAGCATCACTCAACCCGCCGCCACCGCAATGCTCAACGACCTGGAGCGCCTCCTCGGTCTGGCGCTCTTCGTGCGCAGTCGGCGCGGCGTCCTGCCCACGACAGCAGCTCGATCGCTGCACGACAAGGTGCGTCTGCTCCTCAACGAGTTCGGCGAACTGACGGCAACGGTCCAACGGATTTCCGAAGGGCGCGAGCCGGTCCTGCGAGTGGGCGTGGTGCCGCAGGCGTTCGTCGTTCACATGCCCCAGGCGATCGAGCGATTTCGCGCCGGCGGCGGCTGCGCCCTGCGGGCCGAAGAAGGCACGACCCAGCAGTTGCTGGAGCGTCTGTTCGAAGGCAACCTCGATTGCTTCATCGGCCGCCTGCCGATCGACGGACTCCCCGAGGGCAGACGTCCTGCGGACATCTTGATCAGTCCGCTCTATCACGACGAGGTCTGCGTCGTCGCAAGGCCGGGCCACGCGATACTGGCCGCGAAAAGGCTCAAGTTCGCACAGTTGGTGAGCGAACAGTGGGTACTGCAGCGCCGGGATTCGAGCGTGCGGCGCGCCTTTGCCGAAGCTTTCATGCGCGCCGGGTTGCTTCCGCCCGAGCCGGCCGTCGAGACCGCGACCTACAACCAGAACCTCGCCGTGGTAGCGCACTCGAATCTTCTGAGCATCGTGCCGCGCAGCGCAGCCGAGCAACACCAGGCGCTCGGACTCATCACGATCGTGAAGTTCAACCTCGGTGTGCAGCCGATGCAAGTCAATATGCTGATGCGGGCAAGCTCCCGCGCCAACGTGATGCTGGCGCGTTTTCGAGAAGCCCTTATCCAGAGCGTCGCGGCAGCGCCGCCCACAGCCCGTGCGTCGCGCAAACGGCCGGCGCCGTGATCATTCAAGAAGCGATCGATACCGCGTTTCATGCTGCCAGATGCCCGATTCGGTGCTCTCGCCAGTTCGCGAACCGCGCTGCAGGACAGCCCGAAATTCGACGGCCCTCGTCTGGTTGACACCCGATCTGCCCCTCTATACATTGAGCATCATAAAAAAGAGGGCTCAGCCCCGTAACTCTCTGCGACGAGGCTGAGAGTCGACGATTTTGTTCCGAGTCGCAAAGACAACGGAGGAGAACATGCGCGGTTTCAGGCGAGCATACGGACTGCT
>JALHQN010000010.1 GCA_022841915.1 Burkholderiales bacterium
GCCGATGCGGCGCCGAGCCCGACGCAGATGGTGCAGGTGGTCAACCCGGTGGGCTTGGCGAAGTTCGAACAAGGCCAGCAGGTGCGTATCGATTGGCACAGTGCGGGGCTGACGCTGTTGGACCCGGTGGTGCTGCTCAATGCTGGGGGCTCGCTGGTGGGCGAGGGGCTGGCGGGGTGGAGCTTCGATCAATACCGCTCGGGGGGCAGCGCGAGCAGCACCTCGACGCTGACCGATCGCACGGGGGTGGTGAACGCGGCGCCGGGGTCGGTGTACCAGAGCTGGGCGCAGACGAGCGGGACGAACGGTGCGTCGATGCGCTGGGATCTGCCGGTGGAGGACGGGACGTACACGCTGCGGCTGCACTTCATCGAGCCGTTCTACGGGGTGAACACGCGCAGGTTCGATGTGTTGGTGCAGGGGGTGGAGGTCGAGAACGAGCTGGACGTTCGTGCGGTGAGCGGGGCGCTGCACAAGGCGCTGGTGCGCGAGTACACGGTGAGCGTGAGCGGCGGGTCTGGGATCGATCTGGAGCTGATCAACCGGTCGAACTTCGGGGCGATCGTGTCGGGGATCGAGGTGCTGCGGGCCAATGCGGGCGGGGTTGCGGCGCCGACGGTGGATCTGGAGGTGTCGACGGACGCTGGGGCGACGTGGCGTGCGATTGCGGCGGGTCTGCCGATGGATCGTTTCGGCAACGGGACTTATCTGTGGACGGCGGATGCGCAGACGGTGGGCAACGATGCGTTGATCCGGGCGGTGGCGCGGGCGGGTGCGGTGACGGTGAGCGACGCCTCGGAGCGCTTCCTGCTGGCGAACGAGGGCACGGCGTACTACGTGAACGATGGGTCGCTGGCGGGCAACGAGTACACCTCGGCGGCGGGAGACGATCGCAACTCGGGCAAGAGCGCGTCGGCGCCGATGGCGAATCTGGCGGCGCTGATCCGGGCCTACGACCTGGATGCTGGGGACGTGGTGTACGTCGACACGGGGGTGTATGCGCTGGCGACGAACGTGGTGCTGGGGGTGCAGGATTCCGGGGTGAGGATCGTGGGTGCGCAGCAGCTCGATCATGCGAGCGTGCTGACGCGGGGCAACACGAACGCGGGGGCGTACGCGATCCAGTTCGCGGGCGCAGACGACGTGGTGCTCGAACACTTGTCGGTGACGGGGGCGCAGTACGGCATCCATGCCGCCAGCGGTGCCGATTCCGATCGCATCACCCTCGATAACGTCGAGGTCTACGGCAATCAGGGGCGCGGCGTCAGCATCGAGAGCTCGAACGACGAGTGGCTGATTGCCGCCAGCCGGTTCAACAACAACGTGAGCTACGGGCTCTACATGAGCGACAGCCGGCGCAGCCGGGTCGAGGGCAGCGAGGCTTACAGTCAGAGCCGTGGCATCGATGTCTCCGCCTCAGGCAGCGCCGCCGACCTGACTGTGCTCGAGGGCAATCTCGTGCACGACAACACCGGGGTCGGTATTTCGATCCGCAGCAACGTGCTGGCCATCGGCAACGAGGTCTATCGCCAGCCGACCGGCATCGAGGTGTCCTCTGGTGCCCGCGCCGAGGAGAACTTCGTCTACCGCAACAACATCGGTATCTCGGCGGCCTACGGCGCGGCGGCGGCCACGGGCAACTGGGTCTATTCGAACACGAGCGTCGGCATCCAGACCTTCTCGAGCACGGTGACCGGCAATCACGTGTTCAGCAACCCCGTCGGCGTCTACGACACCGGCTACAGCCGCTTGTACAACAACGTCATCTATGCGAACCGCGATATCGGTGCGCGCATCACGTCGACCCATAGCGTGGGCGACGGCTTGTTCAACAATACTATCTACCAGCCCGTCGGCGATTCCATCCGGTTCGAGTCGGCAACCAACGTGAGCGTCGTGAACAACATCGTGCAGGTCGGGGCCGGCTATGCACTGAATGTCGATGCCGGCACGCTGACCACGCTGGCGTCCGACTGGAACCTGTTCCATGCGATCACCAGCGGCGGCAATGTCGCGCTGTCGGGCGGCGCCAATCGCGCAACGCTGGCGGCGTGGCAGGCGGTGGCGAGCGACGACCTCAACTCCCGCAGCGGCGAGCCGCGCTTCCTCGATATCGATGGCGCCGACAACGTGCTGGGCGAGCAGGGTGTCACGACCGGCAACGGCTTCGACGACAACTTCGGCCTAGACGCATTCTCGCCGGCGATCGATGCCGCCAACGCCTTCGTGGCGCCGCGAACCGACATCGAAGGGCGCGCTCGCCACGACGATCCGGCAACGGCGAACACCGGCTACGGGTTGGATCTGATGGTGGCGAGCGACACGGGCGCATCGTCGTTCACCTCGACGGGCACGGCGCAGAACCTGCGGTCGGGCAACAACGCCGCTCAGATCACGCTGGGCTTCAACTTCGGTTTCTACGGCCAGACGTACTCGAGCGTCTGGGTCAACACCAACGGCTATCTGCACTTCGGCACCAGCGGGCAATTCAACGGCGGGGACACCAACAGTGTCGACGTGTTGAAGAACAACGTGCGGATCGCGCCGTTGTGGGACAACCTCAACACCGGCGCCGTGGCCGGCAACGATGTCTACGTCGACAAGACGGTCGCCAACCAGATCACCATCCGCTGGGCGGCCAAACGCCAGACCGACGCGGGGGCTGCGACGACCGACGACGTCAATGTGTCGGTCACGCTGTTCGCCAACGGCAGCTTCCGTTTCGATTACGGCCCGGGGAACGAGAATCTCACGCCGACCGTCGGCGTCAGCGCGGGCAACGGCGAGACGTTCGTCCTTGCGGCCTACGACGGTCAGACGAGCCTGAACGGCGTCAACTCGCTGCTGTGGCAGCCGACGCCGGGCCTGGTCTACTACGACATCGGCGCCTACGAGTTCCAGGGCGATTCCGGCGACCTTGCGCCGCCTCAGGTGCTGAGCGTCAGCAGGCTGCCGGAAGAGGCCGGCACGACCGCTGCCGCATTCGGCAGCATTCAGGTGACCTTCAGCGAATCACTGGATGGCATCTCGGCGCGCAGTCCCGCGAACTTCGATCTGCGCGAAGCCGGCGCCGATGGCGTTTTCGACACAGTCGATGACGTCCTCATTGCAGTGACCCCCTTCTACACCTATCCGGAAACCAACCTGACGCTCTCGTTCGGCAGCGTTCTGGCCGAAGGCGATTACCGGTTGAGTCTGTCGGGTACCAAGGCGATCTACGATACCGCCGGCAATCCGCTCGACGGCAACGGGGACGGTGTCGGTGGCGACGATTACGTGCGGCATTTCACCATCGATCGCACCGGCAACATCGCGCCGGTCGCGCAGAACCAGTCGGTCAACGTGGCCGAGAACGGCAGCATCGTGCTGACGCTGGTCGGCAATGACGCGAACGGCGATGCGCTCAGCTATGTCGTGGTGTCGGCTCCCGCTCACGGCACCCTGTCGCCGCTCGATCCGATCACCCAGCAGGTGACCTACACGCCGAATGCCGGTTACAACGGTCCGGACAGCTTTCTGTTCCAGGTGGATGATGGCAACACGGGTGTCAGCGTCGGCACGATCGGGCTCATCGTTCAGCCGGTCAACGAGGCGCCCAGCGGTGCAGACCAGTCCGTCAGTTTGTTCGAGGACGGCAACCGACTGATCGTGCTCGATGGGGTCGATGCCGAGACGAGTCGTGCCGATCTGAGCTTCAGCCTGGTGCAAGCCCCGCAGCACGGCTCCTTGATGCAAGGCGCATCGGGTGCCTGGACCTACACACCGTTCGCGAATTACTTTGGCGCGGACAGCTTCACCTATACGGTGACCGATCGCGGCGATCCGGACGGCAGCTTGGGCAATGCGCTGACGTCCGCTGTATCGACCGTGAGCATTACCGTCACGCCCGTGAACGACGCACCGACGATTGCGGCGATTGCGGATCAGGTGGTGACCGAGGGCAGTCCGCTGCTGGTCAGCCTGATCGGTGCGGACATCGAGGGCGACGCGCTCGTCTACTCGCTGATCAGCGGTCCGTCGGGTGCGCTGGTCGATCAGGCCAGCGGCCTCTTCGCTTGGACGCCGGCCGATGGTCCGGCGACAGCGAGCGTGACCGTGCGCGTCGCCGAGGCGGCCAATCCGCTCAATCATGCTCAGGCCAGCTTCGACATCACCGTGCTGAACGTCGCGCCGACGTTGTCGATGACCGGGCCGGCAAGCGTGCTGCGCAACGACACCTTCACGCTAGCGCTCGGTCGCAGCGATCCCGGCGCGGACACGCTCTCGAGTTGGACGATCAACTGGGGGGACGGCACGAGCGTCGATGTTGCCGGCACCGAGACGAGCGTCGATCACGTCTACGCGAGTACCGGCAATTTCCAGATCACCGCGACCGCAACCGACGAAGACGGCACCTATGCCGTCGCTGCGACCAGTGTGCTCGTATCGTTGCCGAACATCGCGCCCGTCGCCGCCGATCCGAGCATCCTCGTGCTCGAGGACGGTACGGCGATCATCACGCTGACCGCCACGGATGCGAACAGCGATCCGCTTGCCTTCGAGGTCTCGACGCAGCCCTTGCATGGCACGTTGTCCGCGCTGAATCCGGTGACGCGGCAAGTCACCTACACGCCGCAGGCGAACTACCACGGGCCCGACAGCTTCACCTTCCGCGTTACCGACTCGGGCGGGTTGTCCGACAACGGTCTGGTGACGATCAGCGTCTTGCCGGTAAACGATGTTCCTGTCATCGCGGTGATTGCCGACCGGAGTGTGAATGAAGGCGATAAAGTCACCTTCAGCGTATCGGCGAGCGATGTCGACGGCGATGCTCTGACCTACTCGCTGACACAGGCGCCGGCCGGAGCCGTCATCGATGCGCAGACGGGCGCGTTCAGCTGGGTGGCCGCTGACGGGCCGGCTAGCGTCGCAGTGACGGTTCGTGCAACCGACAGCGGCAGCCCGGCGCTGTATGCCGAAACGACGCTGCAGATCGACGTGGCGAACGTCGTGCCCACGATCCTGGTGAGCGGTGATCCGACCGCGATCACAGGGCAGGGCTACACGGTGAGCTTCTCCGCAACCGACCCTGGCGACGACACGATCGTGCAATGGCGGATCGATGCGAGCACGGGAGAGTCGCTCACGCTCAGCGGCGACGCGACGCAGGCGACGCTCGATTTCGCCACTGCGGGGCTGCGCACGATCACCGTCACGGCGGTGGACGAGGACGGCAGCCACGCGGCTACGCCGCTGGCGGTCGAGGTGGTGACGAATCGGCTGCAGGTGGTGTCGTTGACGCCGACTTCGACGGGCTTTGCGGCGCGGTTCAACGAGGCATTCGATGCCGGGGTCATCAACCTGTATGCGGGAGAGCCGACGAACCTGGGTCCGGCGGATGTGTTGATGACGGGGGTGGCGAGCGGAGCGGTGCGCGGGTCGCTGGTGTTCGATGCCGACTACCTCGGCTTCACGTTCATCAAGACGGGCGGGGTGCTGGCGGCGGACCAGTACACGGTGACGTTGCGCAGCGGGGCGCAGGGATTCAACTCGGTGACGCTGGGGGCGCTCGACGGGGACGCCGACGGGGTGGCCGGGGGCGATCACGTGGCGGACATCGAGGTGACGGCCTCGGGCGCGCCGGTGTTGTCGATTCCGGACTTCGCGCGCGGGAACCTGCAGCCCATCGACGTGCCAGCGTCGGGCAGCGGGATTCCGATCCGGCTCTCCGAGGGCGCGGGCATCGAATCGATCAGTTTCGTGCTGCGCTACCGTTCGGATGGGCAGGGGCCGCTGGTGGTGACCGGGGTGGAGTTGGCGCCGGGCCTGCCTGCGGGGACGCAGCTGCAGTTCGATCTGAGCACGCCCGGGGCGATCCCGATCACGGTAAGCGCGCCTGCGGGCCAGACGCTGGGCTCGGGAGCACGCGCGCTGGTTGTGCTGCGCGCGAGCGTGAACGGGGATGCGGTGTACGGCGACAAGCAGGTGCTGGATCTGTCGGACATCACGGTCAACGGGAGCGCGGGCGGGGCGGTGGACGACGACGGCGTGCAAGTGGTGGCGTTGTTCGGCGACGGGAGCGGGAACCGGGCGTACTCGACGCTGGATGTGCAGCGGCTGCAGCGGGTGAGCATCGGCTACGACACCGGGTTCGGGGCGTTCCCGAATGCGGATCCGATCATCCTCGGGGACATCAACGGTAGCGGTGGCTTCAGCGCGATCGACGTGACGCGGCTGCTGCAGGAGGTGAACTTCGTCGCCGGGGTGGCGCTGACGGACCGTCCGGAGATTCCGGCGATTCCGGCGGGGGTGTTGCCGCTGGCGCTGATGGGTCCGGATCCGACGGTGGACCTGCCGCGCGACGTGAGCGCGAAGGCAGGGGAGACGTTCAAGGTGCCGGTGCGTCTGGACAAGACGGAACTGCTCGACTCGGCGCAGTTGCGGCTGAACTGGGACGGGGAGCTGCTGGAGCTGCTGGAGGTGGGCCGCGGGAGCGTGACGGGAGACTTCCAGTGGTACCTGACTCGGCGCGGGGAAGGCGAGCTGTACGTGGACATGAGTCGGTTGACGGCGCTGGGGGCGGGAAGCGGGAGCTTGCTGGAGCTGACGTTCCGGGTGGCGCCCGATGCGCAGCCCGGGGTGGTGGATCTGGACCTGTCGTGGGTGAGCCTGAACGAAGGGCGGCTCACGCTGACGCCGCTGCCGGTGCCGGGGCTCGATGGGTCGGACGGGCAGGTGCGGATCGTGGGTGCGCCGCCGCAGCCACAGCCGGAACCACAGCCACAGCTGGAGCCGCAGCCGGAACCACAGCCACAGCCGGAACCGCGCCCGGGGCTATTGAGCGTGCTGGGCGGGGCACTGAAGCGGGTGTTGACGCGGGCCGATGCGTCGCTGGAGACGCCGCCGCCGAGTTCGCCGGTATTGGCGGCGCCAGCGGGATTGGCGCCCGATGCGGTGCGCGCGCTGCCACGAGTGGAAGTGAGTGGTCAGACAGGGCCGACCGGGTCGACGAGCTACGATCCGCAGCAGCGCGCCTGGGTGAAGGGTTTCGTCGCGACCCCCGTCGCGAAGACGCCCAATGTCAACGCGGCGCTGAAAGTGACCGTGCCTGCGAGCAAGGCGCCAATCGCTGTGGCTGTCAGCAAGGATCTGCAAGCGCCGCAGCAATGATGCAAGCTCGATGCCAAGCGCCGCGAGCACCGAAGACCGGTCGCGGCGTCGGGCGTCGTCATTTCGTCCATGCATCGCGGCTGCAATTGTTTCGTGGCATTCTCGATACCAAGTAGACTTGGCGGTCGTCCAGCACCGACAACACCATGTCATCGACCACCGAAATCGAGCGTTTTCTGGAGGTAGCCGGCGCCGCAGGTCAGGGTCAGGGTCAGGGGCAGCCAGGCGATGCGGAGACAGCCACCTGGAGCGCTTTCGTCTCGGCAGCCTCGCTCGATCAGTTCTACGGGAGCTGGCTAGCCATTCTTTGCGCCCAGGTGGACGAGGTGCTCGGCGCGTTGCTGCTCATTCGCTCCGATGCCGAAAACACCTACGTGCCCGGGGCCATCTGGCCGGATGTCAGCCGGGACATGACGTATCTCGCGCCCACCGCGCAACGCGCGCTGACCGAGCGGCAGGGCGTGGTGGACTCGGCCGTGGCCGACGCGAGCGCGGAAGCCAGCGGTGCCCGGGTCGCCTATCCGGTGGAGGTCGCAGGCAATCTGCACGGCGCGGTCGTGCTGGATCTGGCACCTCGTTCGCAACGGCAGCTGCAGCACGCGCTGCGGCTTCTCCACTGGGGCACGGCCTGGCTGGTCGATTCGTTCCGGCAGCGCGAGTTCGAACGTCGCCAAGCAGACATCGATCGCCTCGCCCTGGCGACCGAACTGGTCACGACCGCTGTCCAGGAGCAGCGCTTCAAGTCCGCGGCGCTCGCGGTCGCCAACGACATCGCCAGGCGGCTCGACTGCGAGCGCGTCAGCATCGGCATGGACCGCAACGGCGAGTCGCGCGTGCTTGCCATATCGCATACAGCGATGTTCGATCCGAAGTCGAGTTTGTCGCGTCGCCTGGGCGAAGCGATGGACGAGGCGCTCGATCTGGGGGCGACTTTCGTTCATCCCGCCCAGGGCGAGGACGCTCTGACCGGCGCGTCCCACGCGGCCCTGGCGCAGGAAGCAGGCGACATCGCCATCGTCTCGACGCCGCTCAGCGCCCGTGGCGAGGACTGGGGCGTGCTCATGCTGGAGCGAACCCGGGGCCAGGTCTTCGACGCGCCGAGCATCGAACTGGTGCGCACGCTGGGGTTGCTGCTGGGGCCGGTGCTCGCACTCAAGCGCGACAACGAGCGTGGGTTGCCCAAGCGGGCCTGGGATGGCCTGGTGACGGGCGTGCGTGCTTTGTTCGGACCGCGTCACCCGGGATGGAAGCTGATTGCGACCGTCGTTCTCATCGCGCTGGTGTTTCTGAGCGTCGCCGACGGCCAGCACAGGGTGGCGGCGACGACGGTCGTCGAAGGCGAGGTGCAGCGTGCGGCTGTGGCGCCGTTCGAAGGCTATATCGCCGAAAGTCCGGTGCGCGCGGGCGACGTGGTCAAGGCCGGGGTGCTGCTCGCTCGCCTGGACGACAAGGAGCTGCTCCTCGAACGTACCCGCTGGGAGGCCGAGCGCGAGCAGCATTTGCGAAAGTATCGGCAGGCGTTGGCCGTGCGCGATCGTTCGAGCATGAATGTCCTGGGCGCGCAGGTCAATCAGGCCGAGGCCCAGCTGCAACTCATCAACGAGAGGGTCACCCGCTCGCGCATCACGGCGCCTTTCGACGGTGTGGTCGTGAGCGGCGACTTGAGCCAGTTGCTCGGCACCCCGGTCGAGCAGGGCAAGGTCCTGTTCGAGATCGCGCCGCTCGACGCGTATCGCGTGATACTCAAGGTCGACGAGCGCGATATCGCGCATCTGGCTGTCGGCCAGAAGGGCGAGCTGGCCTTGTCGGGCATACCGGGCGCCCGGCTGCCGTTCTCGGTTGCGCGCATCACGCCGGTGTCCACGGCGGAAGAGGGCCGCAACTACTTCCGTGTCGAAGCCAACATGGAAGCGGCGAACGAGCGCCTGCGGCCCGGGATGGAGGGCGTCGGCAAGGTGTCGATCGGTGAACGGCGTCTGATGTGGATCTGGACGCACAAGCTCGTCGACTGGATGCGGCTCGCTTTCTGGACCTGGCTGCCGTGACGATGCTTTGCAGCCCGAACAAGCACCGGGCGACGCTCGACCGCCGGCCCCCTGTTCTTCGAGCCTGAGGCGATGGCCGGCCCGCTTCTGAGCGCTTCCTGGTACCGAGTCAGCGAACTCAAGCCGCGACTGCGCACGCACGCGCGCATGCGCCGCCACCGCTATCGCGGTCAGGTGTGGTTCGTATTGCAGGATCCCGCCTCGGGGCGCGCGCATCGCTTCACGCCGTCTGCGCGCCTGATCATGAACGGGATGGATGGCGAGCGCACCGTGGGCGCGCTCTGGGAGATGGCCAACCGGCGCCTCGGGGATGTCGCGCCGACGCAAGACGAACTGATTCATCTGCTCGGTCAGCTGCACGCCTCGGATCTGCTGCAATGCGACGTGTCGCCCGACGTGGCGGAATTGTTCGATCGCGCCCAGCGCCAGGATCGGCAGCGCGTGAAGCGGGCGATCGGCAATCCCATGGCGATCAAGGTGCCGCTGATCGATCCGGACCGGCTGCTCGAACGCATCCTGCCTTTCGTGCGGCCGCTGTGGGGATGGCGCGGGATGCTGCTGTGGCTCGCCATCGTCGTGCCCGCGCTGCTCCTCGTGCCGCCGAACTGGGGTGACCTGACGCACGGCGTCGCCGATCGGGTATTCGCGATCGACAACCTGCTGATGATCTGGCTCCTGTTCCCGCTGCTCAAGGCGTTTCACGAGCTGGGGCACGGGATTGCGGCCAAGGCCGGCGGTGGTGAAGTGCACGACATGGGCATCATGATGCTCGTGCTCATGCCCGTGCCTTATGTCGATGCCACCAGCTCGGCCATGTTTCGCTCCAAGTACGAGCGCGCCGTGGTCGGTGCGGCCGGCATGATGGTCGAGCTGATGCTCGCGGCGATTGCCTTCTATGTCTGGATGCTGGCCGAGCCGGGCGCGCTGCGCGCCGTTGCGTTCAACGTCATGCTGATCGCAGGCGTTTCGACCGTGCTCTTCAACGGCAATCCGCTGCTTCGCTACGATGCGTATTACATACTTTCCGATCTGGTCGAGATTCCTAATCTCGCCAGCCGTTCCATGCGCTACCTCGGGTTTCTGTTCGAGCGCTACGCCTTCGGCGCACGCGACATCGAGGAGCCCGACGGCACGCCGGGCGAGAAGGCATGGTTCGTCTTCTACGGCATCGGCTCGTTCTTGTATCGCATCGTCGTCGTGGTGGCGATCGTGCTCTTCATTGCGGGTGAGTTCTTCATCGTCGGCGTGGTGCTCGCGATCTGGGCCGTGGTCGCGATGGCGGTCGTGCCCGTGAGCAAGACGGTACACCACATGGTGACGAGCCCGCGGCTCGCCCGTCATCGTCGTCGGGTCGCGTGGGTGAGCCTGGGCGCACTCGCGCTTCTGGTGGGTTTCATCACGCTCGTTCCGATGCCGTTCCGATCCCAGTCCGAGGGTGTCGTCTGGTTGCCCGAACAGCAGATCGTGCGCGCTCGGGCGAACGGGTTTCTCACGCGCTATCTGGTCGATCCCGGGGCGTCCGTGCAATCGGGCGACCCGCTGGTGGAAACCATCGATCCGGCGCTCGTCGCGGAGATCGGCATCGCGCAGGCGCGCGTCGCGGAGCTGGATGCGCAATATGCGCAGCATTTCGTCACCGATCGGGTTCAGGCGCAGATCACCCAACAGCAGCTCGATCGCGAAGTGGCCATTCTCGAGCGCGCAACCGATCGTGGCGCCGATTTGATCGTCAAGGCCCAGTCCTCGGGGGTGTTCACCGTTCCGCATCATGCGGATCTGCCCGGACGATTCTTTCGCAAGGGCGAACTGATCGGGTACGTGATCGAGCCGGCGCAGCCGCGTGCGCGAGTGATCGTCCAGCAGGCCGAGGTCGACGTCGTGCGACTGGCCACCAACGAGGTCGAGATTCGCACCAGCGACCGGCTCGATCGCGTGGTCAATGCGAAGATCGTGCGGCAGGTGCCCGGGGGGGCCGACGAACTGCCGAGCAAGGCACTGTCTCTCGACGGCGGCGGTACGGTGCCGATCGATCCGCGCGATCCCAAGGGCACGAAGACGATGGGGCGCGTGTTCCAGCTGGAACTGGAGCTCGACGCGCAGCCGGCAGCGCTCTACGGCGGGCGCGTTCATGTGCGCTTCGATCATGTGCGCGAGCCGCTGGCCCGGCAGTGGTACCGCGGGTTGCGGCGATTGTTCTTGACGCGGTTCAATGTTTAGGATGACAACGGATTCGCGTATCGGCGGGCGACGATCGTCGCGGCCCGCGCTCTGCGTGCCCGAGCGGGCGCAAGGGCCTTGCGGGCGAGCGCGCCCCGTGGCCTGCCCCTCGATCGGCGACTGCACCCCGCACTCGCCCCCGTCGCCTCCCGCCCATGCGTGCTAGTGCGGCCGTCCTGAGGGCAGACACTGAATTGTCGGCCGCGCGCGCCTATCCCGAGCGCGTCGAGCACGAGCCGAAATGGCACGACCACGTGGCCGATTGGCTCACCTGCCGCGTCTTTCGCCCCGTGGCGCACAGGCTGCGCGATCCCTCGAAGCAGCTCGCGCGCATCGTTCCGCATGCGGCGATGCACGAGCACGCGTTGCGGGATGCCACGGATGCGCGGTTGCGCGAGCTGGGCCTCGAATTGAAGCGCCGCTTGCGCCGGCAAGGGTTCCGGCCTGAGATCGTCGGGCAAACCTTTGCACTGCTGCGCGAAGTTGCGGGCAGAACCCTCGGGCAGCGGCACTTCGATGTGCAGCTCATGGGCGGATGGGGGCTGCTGCAGGGGCGCCTGGTGGAAATGGAAACCGGCGAAGGCAAGACGCTGACCGCGACGCTGCCGGCTGCCACGGCGGCCTTGGCCGGCGTGCCTGTGCACGTGATCACCGTGAACGACTATCTGGCTTCCCGCGATGCGCAGGCGATGGCGCCGGTGTACGAGTTCCTGGGCTTGAGCGTTGGTGTCGTCACGCAGGACATGAAGCCCGATGAGCGCAGGGCGGCTTATGCCTGCGACATCGCCTATTGCACCAACAAGGATCTGGCGTTCGACTATTTGCGAGATCGAGTCGCCCTGGGCACCTCGGGCAGTGCCGCGCACATCGCCCTCGAACGCTTGCGCGGCGGGAGCCGCGGGGGCGCGAATCGAGTCGTATTGCGAGGACTGCATTTCGGCATCGTCGACGAGGTCGACAGCGTATTCATCGACGAGGCGCGCACGCCGCTTATTCTCTCGGCCTCCAGGGGCGACGACAGCGAGGCGCAGACGTGCGGCGAGGCGCTGCAGATTGCACGCACGCTGGTGGCCGGTGAGCACTATGCGGTCGACCGGCGCGAGCGCATCGTGGATCTCAAGGACGCCGGCAAGGCCTGGTTGTCGGACTGGGCCGAGGCGCAGCACGGCGTATGGACTTCGAAGCGCACGCGCGAGGACCTGGTGCGCCAGGCGCTGTCCGCGATCCACCTCTTCACGCTCGATCAGCACTACGTAGTGGCCGAGGGCAAGGTGCAGATCGTCGACGAATTCACCGGCCGCATCATGGCCGATCGTTCCTGGGAACGCGGCCTGCACCAGATGATCGAGGCCAAGGAAGGGGTGGAACTGACTGCGCGGCGCGAAACCCTTGCGCGCATCACGTATCAACGCCTTTTCCGACGCTATCTGCGGTTGTCCGGCATGACCGGCACCGCCATGGAGGTGGCGCCGGAGATCTGGTCGATTTTTCGCCTCGATGCGGTCAAGGTGCCGCTGAATCGTCCGAGTCGGCGCAGCTTCGCGCGCGGGCGCGTGTTTCTCACGGCGGCGGAGAAATGGGAAGCCGTTGCGGCCGAGGCCGAGCGATGCGCGCGTGATCAAGGGCGGCCGGTCTTGATCGGCACGCGTTCGGTCCAGGCCTCGGAGCAACTGTCGGCAGTGCTCTCGCGTCGCGGACTCGAGCACGCGCTGCTCAACGCCAAACAGGATCGCGAGGAAGCTGATGTCGTCGCCTCCGCGGGATCGTCTGGTCGCATCACGGTGGCGACGAACATGGCCGGGCGCGGCACCGACATCCGACTGGCCAGCGAGGTGGCGGCGCGCGGGGGGCTGCACGTGATCCTGACCGAGTGCCACGAATCGGCCCGGATCGACCGGCAGCTGTACGGTCGCTGCGCACGCCAAGGCGATCCGGGCAGTTGCGCAATGCTGGTTTCGCTGGAGGATGAATTGTTTCGCACCTATGCCCCTGGGTTCACACGGCTGATGCGCAATTCAGGCGCAGCCGTACGCTCGTCCGCGTGGTTTCTGCGGCTGCTGCAAGCGAGTGCACAAGGGGCCGCCGAGCGGCGCAATGCCCGGGTGCGCAACGACAATCTCAAGCTGGATCGGCGGCTGGAGAAGACCTTGGGGTTCGCTGGGCGCAGCGAGTAGGGCTCGGGTCGGGGCAGGGGCGCGCCCGCGCGGTTGCTCGATAAGCGGCATGATCCGGACCAGGTCCGATAAGATCCTTGCTTCTTTCGCATTGGACGAGTCGGAGGCCGGCATGAAGGTCGAGGGCAGCACTTTTCTGGTGACGGGCGCGGCATCCGGCCTGGGCGCAGGGACGGCACGCATGCTGGTGGCGGCCGGCGCGAACGTCGTCATGGCGGACATGAATGCGGCACAGGGCACAGCGCTCGCCGCGCAGTTCGGCGACTGCGCGAGGTTCCTCGCCACGGATGTGACCAAGGCCGGCGACCTGCAAGCGGCCGTCGACGAAGCCCTCGCAAGTTTCGGGCGCCTGGATGGTCTGGTGAACTGCGCCGGCATCGTTCTGGGCGAGCGCCTGCTCGGCCGCGACGGCGCACATCGCCTGGAGAGCTTCGTCCGGGTGATCGAGGTGAACCTCATCGGCACCTTCAATGCCATCCGGCTTGCGAGCGTTGCCATGGCGAAGAATCCGCCCGGGGAATTCGGCGAGCGCGGCGTGGTCGTGAGCACGGCCTCGGTGGCGGCCTTCGACGGGCAGATCGGTCAGGCCGCCTACTCGGCCTCCAAGGCTGGCGTGGCGGGCATGACCTTGCCGCTGGCGCGCGAGCTCGCCCGTTCGGGCATCCGCGTCGTCACGATCGCGCCCGGCATCTTCGATACCGCGATGGTCGGCAGTTTCGATGACGCGCTCAAGGACTCGCTGGCGGCGCAGGTGCCCTTCCCCTCGCGGCTGGGTCGGCCCGACGAATACGCGGCGCTGGTGCGCCACATCATCGAGAACCAGATGCTGAACGGCGAAACGATCCGCCTCGACGGCGCGATTCGGATGGCGCCCAAGTAGGACTGACTCAGGGCGGGGGCGATCCTGCGTGGACGTCCCCCGACGCTCGATCGTCGCCCCCGCCGAAAAGAATTTCCTTCACCCCTTCGCTGGAGAACGCCGATGGCCTACGTCAACATTCTGCTCGAGCAACCCGAACCGTCCATTTATCTGCTGACGGTGAATCGGCCGAAGTCGCTCAATGCGCTCAATGCCGAAACGCTCGACGAGATCGCCGCAGCTGTGGCCGAGGTCGGCAAGGACAGCGGTGCGCGTGCACTGCTCGTCACGGGCGCGGGCGAGAAGGCGTTCGTCGCGGGCGCGGACATCTCGCAAATGCAGGACTTCGATTCTGCCCAGGCGCAGGCGTTCTCTGAACGCGGCAACCGCGCGTTCCGCGCGTTCGAGCTGCTGCCGGTGCCGGCCGTCGCGCTCGTGAACGGGTACGCGCTGGGCGGCGGCTGCGAATTGGCCATGGCATGCGACTGGATCGTGGCCTCCGAGCGGGCCCAGTTCGGTCAGCCGGAAGTCAATCTCGGCGTGGTGGCGGGATTCGGCGGCACCCAGCGCCTGACGCGTCTGGTGGGGCGCGCGATGGCGATGGACCTGCTGGTGACCGGACGCCTGATCAAGGCCGACGAGGCCTTGCGCATCGGGCTCGTCAATCAGGTGGTGGCCCCGGAGCTGCTGCGCGACAAGGGCCTGGAGATCGCGCGCATGATCGCCTCCAAGGGGCCGGTCGCCGTGCGGCTGACCAAACAGATCGTGCAGCGCGGCCAGGATCTGGATCTTGCCAATGCCTGCCAGCAGGAGGCCTATGCTTTCGGCTTGACCTGTGCCACTGCCGACCAGAAGGAAGGCATGAAGGCGTTCCTGGAGAAGCGCCCGGCCCGGTTCACCGGACGCTAAAAGCGACGCGCGCGATGACGACCATGCAAACCGACGCCTGGGGCTACGAACTCACTGCGGCGAACGCTCAGGCGGCTGCTGCCTACCGGGATACGATGCAGGCGTATCTCGCCTTCGGTCGCGACACGGGCGCACGGCTCAAGGCGGTGTTCGGCGCCGATCCCGCCATGCCGATGGCCAGTGTGTTGCGCGGCTGTTTCTTCAACCTGATGGGCACGCCGGCGCTGCTGCCCAAGGCGAGCGAGTCGCACGCGGCCGCGTGCCGGCACGCGAGCGAGTGCACCGATCGGGAGCGTTTGCACATCGAAGCCCTGGGCGCATGGTGCTCCGGCGAGCTCGAACGCGCGGCCGATGGCTGGGAAACCGTATTGCTCGCGTATCCGCACGACATGCTGGCGCTCAAGCTCGCCGCCTACCTGCATTTCTACCTCGGCGATGCCGCGAGCGTGCGCGATTGCGTCGCGCGCGTCCTGCCGCAGTGGGAGCCGTCGCTGCCCGGCTACGGCTATCTGCTCGGCATGCACGCCTTCGGCCTGGAGGAGTGCGGCGACTACGTGCAGGCCGAGCGGCAGGGACGCCGCGCCGTCGAGATGAATCCCGGCGACGCCTGGGCCGTGCATGCCGTGGCCCATGTGATGGAGATGCAGGACAGACGCGAGGAAGGGATCGCCTGGATCACCGGACTGCAGCCGCACTGGGAAGCCTGCAACAACTTCCGCTACCACTTGGTGTGGCACCGGGCGCTCATGCATCTCGCGCTGGGTCAGCACGACGAAGTGCTGCGGCTGTACGACGAATCCTTGTTCGATCCGCAGTCCGAGGAGTATCTCGACTTGTGCAACGACATTTCCCTGCTGGCGCGGCTGGAAATGGCCGGGGTCGATGTCGGCGAGCGCTGGCAGGTCTTGTCGCCGAAAGTCGCGCATCAGCGCAGTGGTCGCGTGCTCGCTTTCGTCGATGCGCATTACGTGCTCGCCACGATGGCTGCCGAGGGCGCTTGTGCCGCGGCCTACCTGGTCGAGGATCTCGAGCGTTGCGGGCAGCAAGGCCAAGGCACTACCGCGCGGGTCACGCGGGAAGTCGGTCTGGCTCTGGCCGAAGCCATCGTGGCCTATCGGCGCGGCGACCATGCCGCTTGCGTGGACCGGCTGTGGCCGATTCGTCGTCGTCTCTTTCGCCTGGGGGGCAGCCATGCGCAGCGCGATCTGTTCATGCAGATGCTGATCGATGCGGCGATCAGGGCAGGCCGCGAAGCGGTTGCCTGCGCATTGCTTGCGGAGCGGTTGGCACTGCGGCCAGCCAATCGCTGGGGGCTCGAAGCGCTCGATGTCCTGGGAGCCGGCAGCGGGCGCTAAAGCTCCACGCCAAAGAGGCGTTACTCGTCAGGGTGCGGAATCCGGGCATGACGGCCATACCGGTCATGCGCACCGCCCATACTAGGGAGCGGTCGAAAAACGATGGCAAACGTGGAAGAGCGCGAAGCAACCTACATCTCGGGCTGGATTGCCCTGATCATCTGGCTGGTGGCGCTGGGCTGGGCGCTCTCGACCGTCGGGACGGCCATCGTCCAGCAGCGAGGGAGCCTCCCGCTGACCGGTATCCTGACGATCCCCTTGCTCATGTTTCTGAGCAAGGGCTTCACCATCCTGGAGCCCAATCTCGCGGCGGTACTGACCTTCTTCGGTCGCTATGCCGGCACGATCCGGCGCGATGGTTTCTTCTGGTACAACCCCTTCTGCAAGCAGCGTCGGATGTCGCTGCGAGCGAACAACCTCAATACAGCCACCCTCAAGGTCAACGATCGCGCCGGCAACCCGGTCGAAGTGGCGGCCGTAATCGTCTGGCGGGTGATGGACACCGCGCGGGCCGCTTTCGATGTCGAGGACTATGTCGCCTACATCACCATGCAAAGCGAGTCTGCTGTTCGTCAGGTGGTCAGTTCGCGCTGGTACGACGGGGACGCTCAGGGACGCAACTCTCTGCGCGCGGACCTGGATGCGGTCGCAGAACTGCTCACGGGCACCATCCAGGAGCATAGCGGTCTCGCCGGCCTGGAGATCATCGAGGCCCGCATTTCCCATCTCGCCTATGCGCCCGAGATCGCCGGTGCGATGTTGCGGCGGCAACAGGCCGAGGCGGTCGTGGCGGCACGCACGCACATCGTCGAGGGCGCGGTCGGGATGGTGCGGCTTGCCTTGGACCAGCTCAAGGCCGAACAGGTGGTGGATCTCGCCGACGGTGATCGTGTGCGACTGGTCACCAACCTGCTCACCGTCCTGGTGTCGGACACCGAGACGCATCCGGTTCTGTCGGTGGGGAAAGAGTAATGGCTCAGACTCCAGCTTCGAAGCGTGCCGTGCCGCTCGGCGCGATCATCGTCAACGGTGTCGGCGGCCTGCTGATCGCGGCCGGAGCGATCGGCCTTTTCGCTCCCGGGGCATTGCCGCAAGTACCGGCACTGGCCGATCCAGCGACGGCTTGGACCTTGTTGGGCGCGGGGATTGCGCTCGACGTGGGGGCGGCGGTAGTGATCTTGCAACGGCTGCGCGCCAAGCAGTGAGTGGCACGTAGTCCAAACCGGGTGCGGCCTCATGATGTTGCGTTGCCGCACAGCGATTCTCAGGTCTGTTTCGAAAGCGGGCGTGACTAACCGCACTGCTATAATCGATTCACCCCAATCGGGGTGATGCATCGCCGCGATGCTTCACCCCTCAACGAGGATGTCGTCATGGACATGAAGGATCTGCAGCCGGACGTCGATCCCCAGGAAACCCAGGAGTGGCTCGAAGCCCTGGACGCCGTGCTGAAGGTCGAAGGCGTCGAGCGAGCACACTTTCTGCTGGAACAGCTGATCGAACGCGCGCGCCGGGCCGGGGCCAATCTGCCGTACAAGGCCACGACGGCCTACATGAACACCATTCCGCCGGGGCTCGAGGAACGCTCCCCGGGGGATCACGAACTCGAAGACCGCATCCGCTCCTACATTCGCTGGAACGCCATGGCCATGGTGGTGCGGGCGAACCGCGATACCAATGTCGGCGGTCATATCGCGAGCTTCGCTTCCGCAGCCACACTCTACGATGTCGGCTTCAATCATTTCTGGCGCGGCGCCACCGAGCAGTTCCGCGGCGACATGGTCTTCTTCCAAGGCCATTCGGCGCCGGGCATCTACGCGCGCTCCTTCCTGCTCGGGCAGTTGACCGAAGAGCAAATGGACAACTTCCGCCAGGAAGTCGACGGCAAGGGGCTTTCCTCCTATCCGCATCCCTGGCTGATGCCCGAGTACTGGCAATTCCCGACCGTGTCGATGGGCCTGGGACCGCTGATGGCGATCTATCAGGCGCGCTTCATGCGTTACCTGAAGGATCGCAGCATCACCCAGGCCCAGGGCCGCAAAGTGTGGGCGTTCATGGGCGATGGCGAGATGGACGAACCGGAATCCCTGGGCGCGATTTCGCTCGCGGGCCGCGAAAAGCTCGACAACCTCATCTTCGTCATCAACTGCAATCTCCAGCGGCTGGATGGCCCGGTGCGCGGCAACGGCAAGATCATCCAGGAGCTGGAAGCCGATTTTCGCGGCGCCGGCTGGAACGTGATCAAGGTGGTCTGGGGCTCGTACTGGGATCCTCTGTTGATGCGCGACACGAAGGGTATCCTGCTCAAGCGCATGGAGGAGTGTGTCGACGGCGAGTATCAGACGTTCAAGTCCAAAGACGGCGCCTATGTGCGCAAGCACTTCTTCGGCAAATATCCGGAACTCGCGGAAATGGTCGCGACCATGACCGACGACGACATCTGGCGCCTGAATCGCGGCGGGCACGATCCGCACAAGATGTATGCGGCCTATGCGGCGGCAACCAAACATGTCGGCCAACCGACGGTGATCCTGGCCAAGACCATCAAGGGCTACGGCATGGGTGAGTCGGGCGAATCCCAGAACATCACGCACCAGCAGAAGAAGATGGGGACCTCGTCGATTCGCGCATTCCGTGATCGCTTCGGCGTGCCGGTGCCCGACGACAAGCTCGAGGAAGTGCCTTATCTGAGGTTCGAGGAGGGCAGCCCCGAACTGAACTACATGCGTGAGCGTCGCGATGCACTGGGCGGTCAGGTGCCTTCGCGCCGGCGCAAGGCGGCTTCGCTCGAAGTGCCAGAGTTATCCGCGTTCGAATCGCTGCTCAAGGCAACCGGAGAAGATCGCGAGATGTCGACGACGATGGCGTTCGTGCGCATTCTGTCGACGCTCGTGCGCCACAAGACGCTCGGCAAGTTCGTGGTGCCGATCGTGCCCGACGAATCCCGTACGTTCGGCATGGAGGGCATGTTCCGCCAACTCGGCATCTACTCGCACGTCGGGCAACTGTATACCCCGCAGGACGCTTCCCAGCTGATGTTCTACAAGGAAGATCAGACGGGCCAGATCCTGCAGGAGGGCATCAACGAAGCCGGCGCGATGTCGTCCTGGATCGCCGCGGCGACGGCCTACAGCACCCATGGCGTGGCCATGATCCCGTTCTACATCTTCTACTCCATGTTCGGCTTTCAGCGCGTCGGCGATCTATGCTGGGCGGCCGGGGACATGCGGGCACGCGGGTTCCTGCTCGGCGGCACGGCAGGGCGCACCACGCTCAACGGCGAGGGACTGCAGCACGAGGATGGACACAGTCATCTGGCGGCGGCGACGATCCCGAATTGCATCTCCTACGATCCTACCTACGCCTACGAGGTGGCCGTCATCATTCAGGACGGCATGCGGCGCATGTATGCGGAGCAGGAGGACGTCTTCTACTACATCACGGTGATGAACGAGAACTACGCCCATCCCGCGATGCCCGCAGGCGCCGAGGCCGGCATTCTCAAGGGCATGTATCTGCTGCGAGAGGGCAAGGCGAAGTCGAGCCGCACCCCGCGGGTGCAACTGCTCGGGTCGGGCACGATCCTGCGTGAAGTGATTGCCGGCGCCGAGATGCTCGAGCGCGATTTCGGCGTGGCGGCGGATATCTGGAGTGTCACGAGCTTCAACGAACTGCGTCGCGACGGCCTCGAAGCGGAGCGCTGGAACCGGCTGCATCCGGAGGCCGAGCCGAAGGTCGCCTACGTCGAGCAATGCCTGAAGGGTCGGCAGGGCCCGGTGATCGCGGCCACGGACTACATCAAGGCCTATGGCGATCAGATACGCCCGTTCATTCGTGAGCACTACACGGTGCTCGGCACCGACGGATTCGGGCGCTCCGATACTCGGGAGAAGCTGCGCCAGTTCTTCGAGGTCGATCGGCATCATGTGGCGGTAGCCGCGCTCAAGGCGCTGGCGGATACCACGGAAGCCGTGGCGCCGAAGAAAGTGGCCGAAGCGATCAAGAAGTACGGGATCAATCCCGAAGCGCCGAACCCGGCAAAGGTTTGAACCAAGCGTCTGCGGTGGGGCGGCCCGCTGGTGCCGCCCCGCCATGCATCCAGCGTCAGGACATCAAGAAGTCGACATGAGCCAAATCATCGAAGTGAAAGTGCCCGACATCGGGGACTTCAAGGACATCCCGGTCATCGAGGTGCTGGTCAATCCCGGCGACGCGATCAAGGCCGAAGATCCGCTGCTCACGCTGGAGTCCGACAAGGCCACGATGGAAGTGCCGGCCCCTTCTGCTGGCGTCGTCAAGGAAATCAAGGTCAAGATCGGCGACAAGGTCTCGCAAGGCTCGCTGGTGCTGTTGCTGGACTCGAACGACGAAGCGGGTGGCGGGGAGGCGTCGACGCCTCAGACCGAGGCACCTCCTGCACCGACCGGCGCCTCGGTGCAGCCTGCAGCCGTGGACAAGCAAAACGAGGCGAAGCCCGCGGCCAGCGCTGCGGCAGCGTCGTCCAAACCCGTGGCGGAGCCGGTCGCGCAGCCCGCCGAGCGCCGGCTCGATTCGTTGCCTCCCATCGACGAGAGCTCGTTCGAGTTGGCGCATGCGAGTCCCGCCGTGCGCAGGGTCGCGCGCGAGCTCGGCGTCGATCTGGCGCGTGTGCGCGGAAGCGGACCCAAGGGGCGCGTCCTCAAGGAAGATGTGCAGGGGTTCGTGAAAGAGGCCATGTCGCGGCCGCAGAGTGCGGGAGGCGGCGGCACACTCCCCGGGCTGCTGCCCTGGCCTCAGGTCGACTTCGCCAAGTTCGGTGCCATCGAGCCGGTCGCCCTGTCGCGCATCAAGAAACTGTCCGGAGCGAATCTGAGCCGCAACTGGGTGATGATTCCGCATGTCACTCAGCACGACGAGGCGGATGTCACGGAGCTCGAGGCTTTCCGCAAGTCTCAGGCCGAGGCGGCTCGCAAAGCCGATGTCCGTCTGACGCCGCTCGCTTTCATCATGAAGGCGGTCGTCGCTGCGCTCAAGCAGTTCCCCCAATTCAATGCATCGCTGTCGGCCGACGGCGAATCGCTCATTCTGAAGAAATACTTCCATATCGGCGTGGCAGTGGATACCCCCGACGGGCTCGTCGTCCCGGTGATTCGCGATGTCGATACCAAAGGGGTGATGCAGCTCGCCCGCGAACTGGCCGAAGTGAGTGCGAAGGCGCGCGACAAGAAGCTCGGCCCGGGCGACATGCAGGGCGGAAGCTTTTCGATATCCAGCCTGGGCGGCATCGGCGGGACGGCGTTCACGCCCATCATCAATGCGCCCGAGGTGGCGATTCTCGGGGCGTCTCGATCCGTCATGCGCCCGGTGTACATCGACGGCAAGTTCGAGCCGCGGCTGATGCTGCCGCTCTCGCTGTCCTACGATCATCGCGTCATCGACGGGGCGCAGGGCGCACGCTTCATCACCTACCTGAGCGACGTGCTGGCCGACATCCGCCGTCTGGTGCTTTGAACGGGCGCCCTTAGCCGGTGCGAGACGATTGCCCGATGCCGGATCAGATCGCGCCGGTCGGCATTCTGGGCGGCACCTTCGACCCTGTGCACTTCGGTCATCTGCGCCTCGCCGAGGAGGCTGCGGACGCCTGCGGGCTCGCACAGGTGGTGCTGATTCCAGCCGCTCTGCCCAACCTTCGGGATGCACCCGCGACGCCGGCGAGTCATCGTCTGGAGATGGTGCGTCTGGCCGCCCAGGGAAACGCGCGGCTCGCGGTGGATGATCGCGAGTTGAGGCGCGAAGGCATGAGCTATACCGTCGATACCTTGTCGGCGTTGCGTGCGGATTTCGGCGCAACCCGCCCGATATGCCTTATTCTCGGGGCCGACGCATTTCTTCGTCTGCCGCGGTGGAGCCGCTGGCTGCGCCTGTTCGAGTTGTGCCACATCGTCGTCGCCACCCGGCCGGGTTACGAGTTGGAGCGCCAGGCCGAGGCGCACGAGGAACTCGATGCGCAGTGGCGCTTGCGTCAGGTCGCGCTGCCCGCGTTGAGCGGGAGGCCAGCCGGAGGGATCGCGCGGCTGGAAATTCCCCTGTTGGAGATCTCCGCATCCGACCTGCGGGCCCGAATGTCGCGAGGCGCCAGCGTGCGTTATTTGCTGCCGCCCGCCGTGGTCGATTATATTGCGGTCCATCGTCTGTACGGAATTCAATGAGAGTCGATCGAATAGTCAAAGCTGCTGTCGAGGCGCTGGAAGACATCAAGGGGCGCGACATCGTCGTGCTGAACGTCGTCAAGCTGACTGCGATGTTCGATCGCGTCATCATCGCGACCGGCGATTCAACGCGCCAAGTGCGGTCGTTGGCGGAGAACGTCCAGGCCAAGGTCAGGGAGAAGGGCGGTGCCGTCCAGGGGATGGAGGGCTTGCAGACGTCGGAGTGGGTGCTGATCGACCTGGGCACCGTGATCGTCCACGTCATGCTGCCCACCGTTCGCGCCCACTACAACCTCGAGGAACTGTGGACCGCGCGCCCGGCGGAGCGCAAGACTCGCAAGCGCGCCACGACCGAGGTCGAGGCCGACGCCGACACGGGTGCCTGAGGCCGGCGGTTCGGCAATCGATTCGAGACACGGAGTGCGATGCGTGTACTGGTGGTGGCGGTCGGAACGCGCATGCCGCAGTGGGTGGCGGAGGGCTTCGAGGACTATCGCGTCCGGATGCCGCGCGAGACGCGCATGGAACTGGTAGAGATCAAGGCCGAGAAGCGCTCGTCCGGGATGACGGCGGAGCGGGCAGCCGACGCCGAGGCGCAGCGCATCCGGGCGGCCTTGCCCAAGGCCTGCCTGATGGTGGCGCTGGACGAACGGGGTCGCAACCTGAGCAGTGAGCAGTTCGCCGCGCAATTCAGCCAATGGCGCCGGGAAGGCCGCGATATTGCATTCGTCATCGGCGGGGCCGACGGCTTGGCCACCGATCTGAAGGCGCAAGCGGCCATGCTGCTGTCGCTGTCCAAAATGACCTTGCCGCACGGTCTCGCGCGCGTCGCGCTGGCCGAACAGCTCTATCGCGCGCACACTATCGTCAGTGGCCATCCTTACCATCGGGCATGAACGGACCGATCAAGCGCATCTATCTCGCCTCGCGCAGCCCGCGCCGTCGTGAATTACTCAAGCAGGCCGGCATTGCATTCGAGATCATGCTCTTTCGAGAGGACATGCGGCGAGGGGTCGATGTGGACGAATCCCCGCATCCCGACGAAGATCCTCAGGCGTATGTGCTGAGGATCGCTCGTTCCAAGGCCGAGGCGGCCAATCTGCGGCTGCAGCAGCGCAGGTTGCCCGACTATCCGGTTCTGGCGGCCGACACCACGGTCGTGCTCGGTGGACGCATTCTCGGCAAGCCGGCTGACCACGCCGAAGCCCAGGCGATGCTGAGCGAACTCTCCGGCCGCAGTCACGAAGTGCTCACCGCGGTTGCGGTATGCCGCCATGAGCGGCTGGAGACCCGGTTGTCGGTGTCGACGGTCGAGTTCGCCGAACTGTCGATGGCGCGGATCCGGCAGTATGTCGCCACCGGCGAGCCGCTCGATAAAGCCGGCGGCTATGGCATCCAGGGCAGGGCGGGTGCATTCGTCCGCCGCCTGTCGGGCAGCTATACAGGCGTCATGGGTTTGCCGCTGTACGAGACGGTCGAACTGCTGGAGTCGTTCGGAATGGGCTCATGAGCGAAGACATCCTGGTGAACGTCACTCCCCAGGAGACGCGCGTGGCCATCATGCAGCAGGCCGTGGTGCAGGAGCTGCACGTCGAGCGCTCGACCGCGCTGGGTCTGGTGGGGAACGTCTACATCGGCAAAGTCGCGCGTGTGCTGCCCGGGATGCAATCGGCGTTCGTCGACATCGGCTGCGAGCGCGCTGCCTTTCTCCACGTGGCCGATATCTGGGAGGCCCGCAACCATGAGGCGACCAAGCCGATCGAGCGCTTGCTGAGCGAAGGTCAGAGCCTCATGGTACAGGTCGTGAAGGATCCGATCGGCACCAAGGGCGCGCGGCTGTCCACCCAGATCAGCGTTGCCGGCCGCCTGCTCGTCTACCTGCCGCAGGAATCGCACATCGGCATATCCCAGCGCATCGAGGACGAAGCCGAGCGCGCCGTGCTGCGCGAGAAGCTGACGCATCTGCTGCCCGAGGGGCAAAGCGGCGGCTTCATCATCCGCACGGTGGCCGAGAGCGCATCCGAGCGCGAATTGAGCTTCGATGTCGACTACCTGCGCAAGGTATGGGCCGGCATCGAGCAGAAGGCCTTGACCGCTTCGCCGCCTGCGCTCCTTCATCAGGATCTCAATCTGAGCCTGCGGGTGCTGCGGGACATGGTGCACGACGATACCGGACGCATCCTGATCGATTCGCGCGAAACTTATCGGCGCGTGCTTGGGTTCGCGCAGGACTTCATTCCGAATGTCGCGGCTCGCGTGCAGCACTACCTGGGCGAGCGGCCCTTGTTCGATCTCTACAGCGTGGAGGACGAAATCGAGCGTGCCCTGGCGCGCCGGGTGGAGTTGAAGTCGGGCGGTTATCTGATCATCGATCAGACCGAAGCGCTCACCACGATCGACGTCAACACCGGCGCATTCGTCGGCGGGCGCAGCTTCGACGATACGATCTTCAAGACCAATCTGGAGGCGGCTCAGGTCATCGCCAGGCAGCTGCGTCTGCGCAATCTGGGCGGCATCATCATTCTCGATTTCATCGACATGGAGAGCGAGGAGCATCGCAATGCGGTGCTCAACGAGCTGCGCAAGGCCCTGGCGCGCGACCGGGTGAGAATGACAGTCAACGGCTTCACTCAACTAGGCCTGGTGGAGATGACGCGCAAGCGCACTCGAGAAAGTCTGGCCCATGTTTTGTGCGAGGCTTGCCCGGTCTGCGAGGGTCGCGGTGCTCTCAAGACTGCGCAAACGGTGTGCTATCAGATCTTGCGCGACATCCTGCGGGAATCGCGGCAGTTCAATGCGCGCGAGTTTCGAATTCTGGCCTCGCAGACGGTCATCGACCGGTTCCTCGACGACGAATCGCAACACCTCGCGATGCTCGAAGAGTTCATTCGCAAGCCCATCTCGCTGCAAGTCGAGAATCAATACAGCCAGGAGCAGTACGACGTCATCCTGATGTAGCGCGCTCAGTGGACATGGGGGGCGGCCCGTGCGTCGATTGCGCCCCCATCCCTTGGCGTTCGAGCATGGCGAGCGTTGCGCGCCTGTCCACCGGCTTGATGAGGATGTCGTGAAACCCGGCTGCGTACAGCACCTTGTGCTCGTCGCGCATCGCGTGTGCCGTGTACGCTACGATCCGGGTGGGCAATGCGGGTGCCGAGGAGCGAATGGTCTCGCATACCGCGATGCCGCTCATGTCGGGCATGCTGATATCCAGCAGGACCAGATCGAAAGTACTCTCTTGCATCGCAGTCAGAGCCGCAGCGCCGCTGTTGACGATGCGCGTGGTGAAACCGGACCTGCGCAGATGAACATTCGCCAACTCGGCGTTGATTGCGTTGTCGTCGACGATGAGAGCCGTGGGCATGGAACTCACGATGGATCGTTCTCCGCAGCATCTCGCACGGGCAGCACGAAATGGAAGACTGCACCGGTGCCGACGCTCGAACTCACGCCGATGGTGCCACCCATGAGCTCCACGAGTTCGCGCGCCAGTGCCAGTCCAAGGCCTGTGCCCGCGTGATTGCGCGTCATGAAACCCTCGCCCTGGACGAAGCGCTCGAATATGCTGGCCTGGACGCGGGCATCGATGCCGGGGCCTGAGTCGCTCACCTCGAAACGTAGACGGTTGCCTTCGCGTCGGACGGCGAGTTCGGTCCAGCCGCTGACGGTGAATTTGACGGCATTGTGCAGCAGATTATTGAGTACCTGAACCGTCTTGGTTCGGTCGCACACGAAGTCTTCGGGCAGATCGTTGGCCGCTCGCAGCCTGCACTCGATCCCCTTGCTGGCGGCCGCGGCCGCGTGAATTTGCACGACTTCCTCGAGAAGGGGGCGCAGAGGCACTGCGTCGAGTTCGAGTTCCATGCGTCCTGCCTCGATCTTGGCCAGATCGAGGATGGAGTTCACGAGCTCGAGCAGGTGGCAGCCGCTCGAGTAGATCAGTTCGGCGAATCTGCGCTGCTCGGCGTCGGTCAGTTCGGTCTGGAGCAGTTCGGCGAAGCCGAGGATGCCGTTGAGCGGCGTGCGCAGCTCGTGCGACATGCTGGCGAGGAACTCCGATTTCATCCGGTTTGCCGATTCGGCCTGCTCCATGGCGGCCTGCAGCGCTTCGTGGGCGCGGCGTCGACGACCGATCATGGTCAGCAGCGCGATCGCGAATGCGACTACGGCCGCGCTCATCAAGCCGCCGGCCGCCAGATAACGGATGCGCCGCGCGTGATAGTCGGCGAAGGCCTCCTCGTGTGCGCTTCCGACCTGAACCACGAAGGGATAGTCCGAGAGCGCGCGGTAGGCCACGATGCGCGTGATTTCATCCACCGAGCTTGGAGCGACGTAGCTTCCCACCGACAAGTCTTCGAGATGGGTGAAGAGCGCCGAGCGCATGATGTCCTGGCCGACTGTCGTATCCGCGCCCGACTGGCGGGCTCGGACGACGCCGTCGGTGCCTACCAGGGTCACCATGCCGCGCTGACCCAGGTCGACCTGGCGGTAGAAGTTGGAGAAGTAGAATGGGTCCACGGAGACGACGACGACGCCGCCGAAGCTGCCGTCTGCCTTGGTGATGCGGCGTGTCAGCTGAATCGACCACTTGCCCGACGCGCGGCCGAGCACCGGTTTGCTGACGAACAGCCCCTTCGTGTCGCGCTCGACATGCACCCGAAAGTGTTCGCGATCGGCGAGGTTCACCGACTTGAAGTTCGTCAGGTTGGACATGAGCAACACGCCCGTCTCGTCGATGATGCCGAGCTGATTGAAGAGTTCGGCCGATATGCGTCCTTCGGCGGTGTAGCGCGCGAGATCCAAGGCCGTACCGTGGCGCTCGTACTGGTCTTTTACGAACAGGACGACTTGATCGACGGCCCGGATGGTGCGCACGATGTGCTCTTCGAAGGCGCGCGCCAGGTTGGCGTTTTCCTTGATGGTCGTGCGCAGCGTCAGATCGCGCTCCACGCTCAGGGCGTACAGGAAGGATCCCCAGATGCTGACCAGCAGGAATGCGCTGAACGCGATGACGAGCAGCCTGGCATCGGCGCGCACCGGTTTCCCGAGGGACTTCGTGGCTCGGCGTGACCGGGGCAGGACAAGTGTGTCGCTCATGGTTCTAGGCAAGTGTCTCTCGGGCGCCAACCCTTCTGCAGGCAAGGGCGGCCTTTATCGAGCACTCAGTCTAGATGCGACAGCGGGGCGGCAATCCACCGATTAGAGCGAAGGAGTCTACTCACCTCGGGGTATTGGCTGGCCGGGTCGTCTGCCAGGGTGCGCTGCATCGAGCGAGGGCGTGCGCCTGACCGTGGAAGATCTTTTTCGACCGAACGGCAGCTTCAGGCGTTCGCGTCGACAGTGGAGCCAGCGCCGGACGGTGTCCTTCTACAGGCCGGGGGAGCGAATCCGCGGCCCCCGTCTAATCGACGATGGTCTGCGACTGCTCTCGCATGTACTGCTGCAGGTAATAGGCCGAGCCGGCACTCTTGCCTGTGGCTCCGGATGCTTTCCAGCCCCCGAAGGGCTGATAGCCGGGCCAGGCGCCGGTCGTCCCGCCTTGCGGGCGGTTGCAGTACGTCACGCCCGCCTCGATGTTTTCCAGGAACCAGTCGATCTCGTCCTTCGCGCCATAGAAACCGGCCGTCAGCGCGTAGTCCGCCGAGTTGGCGACCTCCATCGCTTCTTCCATGCTGCCAACGGGGGTGAGCAGCAGGATGGGCAGGAACAGCTCCTCGCGCCATAGCGAGTGGCCCGGGCGCAACTGCGCGATGGTCGGCGCGCAGAAGTAGCCCCTGACCAGAGCGCCTTCGTTCAGCACGCGACCGCCGCACAGTACCTGGCCTTCGGCCGAAAGCTCGCCGCTCAGTCGCTGGAACCGCTCGTAGGCGGCGCGTCCGATCACCGGTCCCATCCGGTGCGCGCGCTGGGACGGGTCGCCCACCTTGATGTCGCGCACGTGCGCCAGCATGCGCTCGACGAGTTGATCGGTGATTACGCGCTCGACCAGTACGCGCGAGCAGGCGGCGCAATCCTGACCCTGCAGGCCGAACGCCGAGCGCACGATGCCCAGCGCGGCCCGGTCGAGGTCGGCGCTGCGACTGACGATGACGACATTCTTGCCGCCCATCTCGGTGATACAGGGCCGCGGATAGCGGTGGGCCGCGAAGGCACGCAGAATTTTCATCCCGACGTCATGGGAGCCCGTAAAGGTGATCCCGGCAATATCGGGATGACGCATCAGAGGGTCGCCCACACGCATGCCGTTGCCCGTCAGGTAATTGAAGACCCCCGCAGGGACGCCCGCTTCCCGCAGACACTGCGCGAACAGCCAGCCGCACCACGGCGTCGCGGCGGCTGCCTTGTGGACCACGCAGTTGCCCGCCAGCAGGGCGGCTGCGGCCGGGCCGCCTGCGAGCGAGAACGGACAGTTGAACGGCGCGATCACGGCCCAGACACCGTACGGCTTGAGCAGAGACCGATTGCGGCTGACGAAGCCCTTGAGGGCGTCCTTGGGCAGATCGCGCATGAAGCCGTGGTTGTCCTGCATCTCGCGGCAGTACCAGCGGATCGAGTCCACGGTGGCCTGCACTTCGCTCAGTGCTTCCAGGCGGTTCTTGCCGACTTCGAGTACCGCGACGGCAGCCAGGTGGAAGGCGCTCGCTTCCAGCAGCGCGGCGGCGCGCATGAGGATATCCACCCGGCGGGGCCAGGGCGTCCGCGACCAGGCGGGCCATGCTGCGCGCGCGGCCCGCACAGCGCGATCCACCTCCTCGGCGGTGCCGTCCTGGAATCTGCCCAAGACGACGTCGGTGTCGATCGGACTGCGCGATTCGAACTGACCGTCGGCGCGCGCGTCGTGGCCGCCGATCAGCATGGCATGCTCGGCGCCCAGATTGGAGCGAACTTCCGTCAGCGCCGCGTCGAGGCGGGCGTTCACCTCCGCCGGAGGATCGAACATCGTGGCGTAGGTCGGCCGGAACGTATCGTCCGTTTCCGGGCGGCGCTTCGTGCGATGGTGGCGTCTCACGGCAGTGAACGGATGGGCGTGGTGTCAGACATTTCAATCCGAGGGTCAAGCCGAACCAGGCAACCCCGCCCGTGGTCGGGCAGATGGGACGTATGCTGGAGCTTGGCTGGAATCGCGTCGCGCGCTCTTCTTGTAAAGCGTCTGTGGCGCTATTGCGAGTCGCGGGATTCTAACGGTACCCAGGCGGGTCCGCAAACCAGCTACCGAGACCGTCAGGCGGCTTGTCCCGGTGCGGCGGCCTCGAGGTTGCGCGCCTGAGCGTCGTTCGCCGAATCGAGTGCCGGTGGCGCCGAAGGTTTCGGCGCCACGCTCGCGCTGGCTTCCGTGTCGGTCGGCTGTGCGGCCAGATTCTTCTTGATGCCGACCAATACGTCGTGCTGGGCCCTGAGCGCGAGCAACTGCTGCTCGATCTGCTTGCTGCGGTCGCCGACCGAGTGGAGGTTGTGCTGCAGCTTGCGCAGGTTGTCGACGCGCTTGTTCAGCTGCGTCTCGTGCTCCTTGATCGCCGTGTTCAGGGGCAGCATCGATGCGCGCAGCCAGGCTTGGGTGTCGGCGCGCGTCACCTCGAATATGCGGCGCGCCTCGGCCACCAGGCTGTTGTAGAAGTTGGTCACGAGAAAGTGCTTCTCGGTCAGGATCTGCTTCGGATGATGGCAGAACTCGACCGCCACTTGTTCCAGCCGGTGCATGGCGAGGCCATGCTTCTCCATGTTGAGCGGGGGCGGTGAAAGCTTCTCGAAGCCGGCCTTGTCGTGGAAATGCGCGTAGGCCTCCTCGACCAGGCTGAGAATGTCGTCGGCGTACCGAATGATGCGGTTGGACTGCGCCGTGAAATGATTGAACAGGCCCTGCATGCTCTTGAACAGTCCCGCCGTGGACCATGCGCCCTCGATGTATTGGCGATCCTTGTTCACCAGGGTCTCGAGCGCTTCGTCGGACAGGGTCTTCAGGAGCGCGGTCGCTTGTCGCGACAGCACTTCGTGCGTGTCCTGGTAGCGCTCGACCGTCTCCAGATACTCCGTGCGATCCTGCTCGAGCTTGCTCAACATCGATTGCGCCACGTCGCGGTTCTTCCCCGCCAGCTCCGCCAGGGTCTTGTGCTCGGCGCGCGCGGCGTTGAACTGAGCGACGATCGACTGACGCGACGCTTCGACCATGGCGCCGATCTCGCGCTGCACGGTCGTGCGCATGATTTCCTGCTTGGCCGGGATGATCTCGTCGGCGAGCAGGCGTTCCAGGTTCTCGATGCCGCTCTTCTCCAGCGAAGCGCGGTCACCGCGGATGCGTGCAACGAGGGCTCGCTTGGCCGAGAGCGGCAACACCGACCGCGTCGGAAGATCGAGCAGCCGCGCGGTTTCCTCCAACTGGCGATCGATGCTCTCGCGAATTTCTTCGTCGGTCTTGATGTCGTCCCACAGCAGATCGATTTTGTTCAATACCGCCAGCCTGCGTGTGACGCGCGGCTCGACATGCTTGCGCCACACTTCGAGGTCCGAACGAGTGACGCCGGTATCCATCGCGAGCAGAAACAGCACGGCATGAGCGTTGGGGATCATGCTCATGGTCAGCTCGGGTTCGCTGCCCAGGGCATTCAGGCCAGGCGTGTCCAGGATGACCAGTCCGCTGGTGAGCAGCGGATGCGGGTAGTTGATGAGCGCGTGGCGCCATGCCGGAATCTCGACCTGGTCGGGTTCGCCAGCAGCGGCGCCCTCAGCCGGCTCGTCGTACAACCCGAGCGCCTTCGCTTCGTCGCGGGACACTGTTTTGGTCTGTGCGAGCGTGCGCAGCGCTTCCGCAAGGGCGGTTTCGGAGTCGGGGTCCAGACCGATCTTGATCCATTCCACCGGCTTGCGCTTCAGTGAGGCGATCGTTTCGCTGCGGCGCCGCGTTTCGATCGGGAGCAGCCGCACATAGGGGGCGTCGCCGGAATCGTGGAACAACTCCGTGGGCGACATCGTGGTGCGGCCGATGTCCGAGGGCAGGATGCGCCGCTTGTAGTGGCCGAACAGCAGCGCGTTGATGAGTTCCGTCTTGCCGCGCGAGAACTCGGCGAGCAGCGCGAGCGTCATGCGCTCGTGCTTGAGATTCTCGATCAGATCGTAGATCCGCAGCGACTGCTGGATGTCCGCGATGCCGTTGGTGTCGAGCCATGCCTTGTACGACTCGATGCCGGCGATCATCTCCGCGCGCCACCGGGCGAATTCGGCGATTCTGGATTCCAGTGCTGTCGTCATGATGCCCTGCCCTCATCCCAAGCGCACAGCTGCCGGGCAACGGCTTCAGGACGCGCGTCGATCTCGACGATTTTCTGTCTGGAGTGGCTGCCGTGAGCGATGCGCACCGCAGCTCGAGGCAGGGCGAACGCGGCTCTGAGATACTCGATCAACGCATCGTTGGCGCGCTCGTCGCTCGCCGGCGCCGCGATACGGATCTTCAAGGCGTCGCCATGCCGACCGGCTGGGCCGCTGGCGCTTGCTCCCGGCTGAACGTGCAGCGTGAGTGCGAGCGCCCGGCCGTCCCCACGGGACTTGGCCCACTCTGGCAGCCTTTGCTCCTGTTGCACGGTTTTCGTCAAAACGCCCTCGTCACGTTCAGCTCCATCCACGCTATCGGCACCATCAACAGGAGCTGGAGGATGATGATCAGGACCAAGGGGGACAGATCCACGTTGGCGACCATCGGCACGCGCTTCTGCAGCGGGCGCAGCAGCGGCTGAGTGAGGCTGCTCAGCAGCGGCCCCACCGGACTGTACGGATTCACCCAGGAAAGGATGGCCTGCACGATGACCGCGACCATCAGGATGTAGATGCTCGTCTTGAGCACCTTGACCATCCCCAGCACGAGGACCCCGAAGAAGGCGGTGGCCCCGATGGCCCCGGGCTCCACGCCACCCAGGGCGAGCACCGCGAACAGGATGAGCACCTCGCACAGCCAAGCCAGCAGCAGAGTGGCCAGATCCATCCCCCACAAGCCGGGAACGATGCGCCGGGTGGGCTTGACCAGGAAGTCGGTCAGCGCGTTCAGGAACTGCGAGATCGGATTGCGATAGGGCGCACGCACGAGCTGCAGATAGAAGCGCAGCAGCAGCGCGAGCGCGAAGAGACCGACCACGGTCTGGATGAGAAAGATGGCTGCCTGGGTGAGCATTTAGCGCGCCTTCCCGAGTTCGTCGCCCAGTTCGCCTGCGCGCTGCAGGGCGGCGTGCACGGCGCGGGCGATGGCCGCGCCGACCTGATCGCTCTCCATCGTGGTCAGCGCCCGCTCGGTCGTGCCGCCTTTCGAGGTCACGCGCTCGCGCAGTACCCCGACGTCTTCGTCGCTGGCCTGCGCAAGGCGAACCGCGCCTGCGAATGTGCCCATGACCAATGTTTGTGCGTCTTTCGGCTCGAATCCCATGTCCAGAGCCGCCTTGCGCACGGCCTCGATGAAGTAAAACACGTAGGCGGGTCCGCTGCCGGATACCGCCGTGACAGCGTCGATCAAATCTTCGCGCCCGACCCAAATCGCATCGCCCACCGCGCGCAGAATGGCTTCGGCACGCGATCTCTCTTCGCTGCTGACTTCGGCCCTGGCGAACAGTCCCGATACGCCGGCACCGATCAGCGCGGGCGTGTTCGGCATCACCCTCACGATACGTGCATAGCCGCCGAGCCAGCGCGCCAGATCGGCCGTACGGATGCCTGCCGCAATGCTCACGATCAACTGCCGGCCGAGCATCGGCGCCAGTTCTCGCGCCACCTCGTGCATGTGCTGGGGCTTGACGGCCAGAACCAGCGTATCGGCGTCCCCTGCTACATCGGCAAGTTTGCCGGATACCTTGATGCCGAAGCGCTGCGAGAGTCGGTCTCGCTGCTCCGCTGCGATGTCGACCGCGCTGAGCGACGCGGCCGCACAGCCGTTTGCGATCAGGCCGCCCACCAAGGCGCTGGCCATGTTGCCGCCGCCCACGAATGCAATCTTGTCGTTCATGTCAGATCCTATGCCGAGCCGTCGGAGTCGAGCGGCGATGGAAGAATGGCGACGGGACGCGTTGGGCGCTCCCCGCCCGAGTGCTTCCCGCTATTATCGCTTGGCCGTGATGCGGCCCGGTGCCTGCAAAGTCATCTCGCCGCGCTGCTGTCATGTTACCCACCCGTCTTCGCTCCGCTGCAGCCGCCGAATTCCTCGGCGCCACGGCGCGCGGGTGTTCGAATTCGACGACATCGAGAGAGGAATACGATGCTCATAGCCGATGCGCAAGTCCACATCTGGGCGGCGAGCACGCCTGAGCGCCCCTGGCCGCCGGGACGCCACAAGGCCCACCGGGAAGTGCCGCTCGGCGCCGATGATCTGCTGGCCGAGATGAATGCGGCAGGGGTGGATCGGGCGGTCCTGGTGCCGCCGTCGTGGGAGGGCGAGCGCAACGACCTTGCGATTGCGGCAGCCCGGGCGCATCCCGAGCGCTACGCTGCCATGGGTCGTCTCGATCCCGATGCACCCGGCGCGCGCGAGCAGCTGCAGACCTGGCGCGCCCAGGGCATGCTCGGATTGAGGTTCTCGCTGCACCGGCCGTTCTCGCGGCCGATTCTGACCGAAGGCCGCATGGATTGGGTCTGGGCGGAGTGCGAGCGCCTCGGGCTGCCCATCTTCGTGCTCGTCTCGCACGATATCGTGCATCTGATCGACCAGGTGGCCGAGCGCCATCCCGGCCTGAAGCTGGTGATGGATCACTGCGCGCTCAACAGCAGCCTGCGCGACGAAGCAGCCTTTCGCGACTTCGACAAGCTGCTGGCGATCGCACGCCGGCCCAATGTCGCGGCCAAGGTGAGCTGCTTTCCGGGCTACACCACCGATGAGTATCCGTACCGGTTTACTCACCCCTACATCCAGCAAGTCGTGGAGCGCTTCGGGCCGCGGCGCACGTTCTGGGGCACCGACCTGACCCGCCTGCCGTGCACCTATCGGCAGGGCGTCACCCTGTTCACCGAGGCGTTGCCCTTCCTCAAGGGCGAGGACCTCGCCTGGGTCATGGGGCGCGGCTTGTGTCAGTGGATCGGATGGGCCTTACCGGCCGGCGCCTAGTGTCCTGAGTCAGGGATTCGTCGACGAATGGCCGAGATTCAAACCGATACCCAGGGCTGTTCGGCGAAGTAGCGCTGCTCGAAACCCTCGATGCGCTCGATGTGCTGCAGGACCAGACCGATGTCGTCGAGCCCTTTCACCAATCTTTCCTTGGCGGCCGGATCGATCTCGAACTTGTAGATCGACCCATCGGGGCCGGTCACGGTTTGGGCTGGCAGATCGACGGTGATCTCGGCGCCTGGTTGCGCGTGCAGCTGTTCGCGCAGGCGCTGGCATTCGGCATCGCTCAGGACGATCGGCAGGAACCCGTTCTGCAGCGCGTTGCCGTAGTGGATGTCGCCGAACGAGGGCGCGATGACGCTGCGGATGCCGTAGTCGTACATGACGTAGACCGCGGCTTCGCGCGACGAGCCGCAACCGTAGTTCGCCGCCGCGACCAGGACTTTCGCACCTCGATATGGCGCCTGGTTGAGCACGAACTCGGGCCGCTCGTTGCCCTGGGCATCGAAGCGCATGTCGTGGAAGAGCCAGCGCTCGAAGCCCGGTTCGCGCGCCTTGCGCAGGAAACGAGCGGGAATGATCCGGTCGGTGTCGCAGTTGACGATGTCGATCGGCGCTGCCGTTGCAGTGAGCTTCGTGAAAGGTTCCATGCGTTGCCTCCTACAGAGCGCGCACGTCGGTGATGCGGCCGGTAATGGCCGCCGCGGCGGCCATGGCGGGCCCCATCAGGTGGGTGCGTGCGCCCTTGCCCTGGCGGCCTTCGAAGTTGCGGTTGGACGTCGAGGCGCTGCGCTCGCCGGACGGCACCTGGTCTCCGTTGATGCCCACGCACATCGAGCAGCCGGCATCGCGCCACTCGAAGCCCGCTTCGAGAAAGATCTTGTCGAGCCCTTCCGCTTCGGCTGCGACCTTCACCAAGCGCGAGCCCGGTGAGACGACCGTCGGCACACGGGCCTTGCGCCCGCGGGCGATGGCCGCTGCTGCGCGCAGATCTTCCAGCCTGCCGTTGGTGCACGAGCCGATGAAAACCCGGTCGACCGCGATGTCGCTGATCGGCATGCCGGGCGTCAGGCCCATGTAGCGCAGCGAGCTTTCCATGCGTGCGCGGCGCGAGGCATCGGGCTCGTTGGCCGGATCCGGCACCGCGCCGCTCACCGGCACGCCTTCCTCCGGATTCGTTCCCCAGGTGACCATGGGTTCGAGCCGGCTCGCGTCCAGGCCGACTTCGCGGTCGAAGCGCGCCTGCCGATCGCTCGGCAGGCTGCGCCAATAGGCGAGTGCGCTCTCCCAGGCCTCGCCCACGGGGGCATGCGGCCGTCCGGCGAGGTACTGGTACGTCGTGTCGTCGGGCGCGATCATGCCCGCGCGGGCGCCCGCTTCGATCGACATGTTGCACATCGTCATGCGCGCTTCCATCGTCAGTGCGCGCACGGCCGCACCCGCATACTCGATCACGTGCCCTTGCGCGCCGCCGATGCCGATCTTGGCGATGACGGCGAGGATCACGTCCTTGGCGGTAACGCCCGGCGGGAGGGCGCCGTCGATCCGGATCAACATGCTCTTGGGCTGCTTCTGCCACAGGCATTGGGTGGCGAGCACCTGCTTGACCTGCGATGCCCCGATACCGAAGGCAAGGGCGCCGAACGCCCCGTGCGTGGACGTATGCGAGTCGCCGCAATTGATCACCAGTCCGGGCAGCGTGAGCCCCAGTTCGGGCGCGGCCACATGAACGATCCCTTGCCGGGCGTCGTCCATGTGAAAGTGCCGGATGCCATGCTTGGCCGTGTTGCGCGCGAGATTCTCGATCAGCCCGCGCGCCTCGGCGTCGGCGACGCCCGGGATGCCCAGATGCCGGTCGACGGTGGGCACGTAGTGGTCGTCGAAGGCGAAGCTTTGCTTGGGGCTGCGCACCTCGCGGCCCTCGCGGGCCAGGGCGGTGAACGCATGAAAGGAGCCTTCGTGCAAATAATGCCGATCCACGAACAGCAGCGTGTCGCCGCCGGCGCCCCGCGTGATGACATGTCGATCCCAGATCTTTTCGAACAGCGTGCGCGCCATGCGTCTTGCCTCCTCTCGGGCGGATCGAGGACGACTATAGCATGCGTCGAGAGCCTGATTCCTGCCGCCGCGGTCGACGCCCGCGCCGTCCATCCTGCCTATAATGGTCGGATAAGCCTACGGAGGACAGGATGATCAGAGCGGCAATACACGGTCTGGGGCGCTGGGGTCACCGACTGCTCGATTCGGTGCGAGACAGCGACAAGCTGCGGATCACTACCGGGATTTCCCGTGAGCCGGACAAGCACGCGGCGCTGGCGGCCGAGTTCGGAATCGAGGTCGTGTCGTCCTACGCTCGGGTACTCAAGAATCCGCACATCGATGCAGTGATTCTCGCGACGCCGCACACCCAGCATGCGGCCCAGATCGTTCAGGCGGCCAAAGCGGGCAAGCATGTGTTCGTGGAAAAGCCGTTCACGCTGACGCGGGCGAGCGCAGAGAAGGCCATCGATGCATGCAAGGAGGCCGGAGTCACGCTGGTGCTCGGCTTCAATCGCCGCTATGCGCCTTCGTTCGTCGAGATGATGCGGCGGATCGAGGCCGGGGACATCGGCGAGGTGGTGCATGTCGAGGCCCAGAACTCGGGGCCCACGGGGCACAGCCTCAAGCCCGGTCATTGGCGCTCGACACGCCGGGAAGCGCCGGCGGGCGGCATGACCGCGCGCGGCGTGCATGCGCTCGACTGCCTGATCCGCATCGCGGGGCATGTCGCCACGGTTTACGCCAGTTCGCAAAAGCTCGTGCTGCCGGCGGACATCGACATCGACGATACCACCACCATGCTGCTCCGATTCGCGCGGGGCGCGAGCGGCAGCCTGACGACCGTGTTCGTGACCGGGGATTACTGGCGGGTCATGGCGGTGGGCACGAAGGGCTGGCTGGAGCTGCGCAGCGACACCGAACTGGTGGCTCGCGCGCTGACGGGCGGGCCCCAGGCGTTCCTGTTTCCGGCGGTCGACAAAGAGCGCGCCGAGTTGGAAGACTTCGCCGACGCGGTCGAGTCGGGCGAGCGGTTCATCGTGTCGCCGGCCGATATCGTCAATGGCGTCGCCGTGCTGGAGTCGATCGAGAAATCGTCGGCGCGGGGGCGGCCGATACAGATCCGTTAACCGCGCCGAGCAGGCTGCTCCGCGCAGTGCTCGCTGCCCATCGGGAGGTCGTCGACGTGTTATCTAGTGAGCTGATGGAACGGCTGCTCGAGTTTCGGCGCGAACGCGAGTGGGAGCAGTTCCATACGCCGCGCAATCTCGCGGCTGCGCTTTCGGTCGAGGCAGCCGAGCTGCTCGAGCACTTCATCTGGGCGTCGGATGCGCCCGAGGAGGCCGTGGTGGCGCAGAAGAAGCGGGCGATCGGCGCCGAGCTTGCCGACATCGCGATGTACCTGTCGTACCTGGCCCACGATCTGGGTATAGACCTCGAATCGGCCGTGCGCGACAAGATGACCGTGAACGCCGAACGCTACCCCGTCGAGAAGGCGAAAGGCTCGAGCAAGAAGTACTCGGAGTTCTGATCCGGCGCGGGTGAATCGCGTCCGTAGGGGCTGGGGCGGCGCTGCGAACCTGTTAATCTTGACCGCTCCCCACCCAACCCAGGAGTGCGATCATGGCGGACGGTTCGGCAGCCGAATCCAAGATACTTGCGGCCTATCGTGCGCGGACACCGCGCGCCGAGGCGCTCGCGCGCCAGGCGCGTGAGGTGCTGCCCAGCGGCATCGTGCACGATTCTCGGCGGACCTGGCCGTACTCGATCTACGGCGACCACGCGGCCGGATCCCACAAGTGGGACGTCGATGGCAACGAATACGTCGACTACTACGGTGGTCATGGCTCGCTGCTCCTCGGCCACCAGCATCCCCAGGTGATCGCGGCCATCCAGGCCCAATTGGGCAAAGGGATGCACCTGGCAGCGGCGAACGAACTCGAGATCGAGTGGGCGCGCAGGATTCAGGCGATGATCCCTTCGGCCGAACGGGTGCGTTTCACCGCATCGGGCACCGAGGCGACCCAGTTGGCCATCCGGCTTGCGCGCGCGGCGACCGGGCGCGCCCGCATTCTGCGCTTCAAGAGCCACTTCCACGGCTGGCACGATCAAGTGGCGTTCGGCGTCAACGATCATCTCGACGGATCGCCTTCGGTCGGCGTGCTCTCCGAGGTGGCGGCGCAGACCGCCCTGGTCTCTCCCAACGACGTAGCCGCCGTGGAGCGGCTGCTCTCCGAGCACAAGGATATCGCGGCCGTGATGCTGGAGCCGATCGGCAGCAGTTCTGGCACGATCCCGACCTCGCCGGAGGTGCTCAATGCCTTGCGCGAACTGACGAGCCGCCATGGCGCGCTGCTGATCTTCGACGAGGTCGTCACCGGATTTCGCGTGCACCCCGGCGGCGCTCAGGCGCTCTTCGGCGTTACCCCCGACATCACGACCCTGGCGAAGATCGTCGCCGGCGGCATGCCTGGCGGCGCGGTCGGCGCGCGCAAGGACATCCTCGATTGGCTGGATTTCGATGTCGCGGCTTCGAGCAAGCGCGAACGCGTCAATCACCAGGGCACGCACAATGCTCACCCTTGCAGCGCCGCGGCGGGCATTGCAACCCTCGATATCATTCGCGATTCGGATGCGTGCGCGCGCGCGTCGGCGCTGGCGGCCAAGCTGCGCGCCGGCCTGAACGAGGTGCTCGAGGAGGAAGGCATTCCCTGGGCCATCTACGGTGAGCACTCGTTTTTTCATCTGCATTCCAATCCGCTGGGCGAGGCGATCCGGCCGACGAGCTTCGATGCGCGCAAGCTGACCATCGAAGCGCTCAAGGGCAAGGACGAACGCATGCTGGGTAAATTGCGACTGGCCATGCTGGTTCATGGCGTGGATATGAAGGGCTTCCGGGGCGGGATCGTTTCGGCCGCACATACCGACGCCGACATTGCGTTCACGCTGGATGCATGGCGCAAGTCGCTGCGCGATCTGAAGGCCGAAGAAACGCTGCCCAAGATCGCTGCGGCGGCTGGCGCCTAGACCCGATGCTGTCTGTGATCTCGGAACGGAATGACCGTTAGCGACCGCGCTCTCGATATCCTGCGCACGACCTTCGGGCATGCCGAGTTCCGCGGACCGCAACGCGAGATCGTCGATCACGTCAGTGCGGGCGGGGATGCGCTGGTGCTCATGCCCACGGGTGGCGGCAAGTCGCTCTGCTATCAGATCCCGGCGCTGGTGCGTCGCGGTGTGGCTGTCGTCGTATCCCCGCTGATCGCGCTGATGCAGGACCAGGTCGCTGCGCTGACCCAACTGGGCGTGCGCGCCGCGTTCCTCAACTCCACCCTCGACATGGAGCAGGCTCGGGCCGTGGAGAGCGCGTTCTCTCGCGGGCAACTCGACCTGCTTTACGTGGCGCCTGAGCGTCTGACCACACCGCGTTGCCTGGACCTGATCGATCGCGCCCAGGTCGCGCTGTTCGCCATCGACGAGGCTCACTGTGTCTCGCAATGGGGGCACGATTTCCGGCCCGAGTACCTGCAACTGTCGCTGCTGCACGAGAAGTTTCCGAGCGTGCCGCGCATTGCGCTCACCGCGACGGCCGATCCGCAGACACGGGAAGAGATCATCCAGCGTCTGGCGCTCGGCGAGGCGCGCGTCTTCGTGTCGAGCTTCGATCGTCCGAACATACGCTACACCATCGTCGACAAGGCGGATGCACGCACGCAGTTGCTGCGCTTCATTCGCGGCGAGCACGATGGGGATGCCGGCATCGTCTACTGCCTGTCGCGGCGCAAGGTCGACGAGACGGCGCACTGGTTGCAGGGGCAGGGGATCGCGGCGCTGCCTTATCACGCCGGCATGGATGCGGCCAGTCGCAACGAGCACCAGGCGCGATTCCAGCGCGAAGACGGCATCGTGGTGGTGGCTACGATTGCCTTCGGCATGGGGATCGACAAGCCCGACGTGCGCTTCGTCGCCCACCTCGATCTGCCCAAGAGCGTGGAAGGCTACTACCAGGAGACGGGCCGGGCCGGCCGCGACGGACTGCCGGCGAACGCCTGGATGGCCTACGGGCTCGGTGATGTCGTGCAGCAGCGGCGCATGATCGAAGGCTCGGATGCCGGCGAGGCCTACAAGCGGGTCGCTTCGGCCAAGCTCGACGCGCTGCTCGCGCTGTGCGAGAGCGTGCAGTGCCGCCGCGTCCAGTTGCTGGCTTACTTCGGTGAGCCCGCCGAGCCCTGCGGCAACTGCGATACCTGCCTGGAGCCTCCCCAGACCTGGGACGCGACCGAAGCGGCGCGCAAGGCCTTGTCGACGATCTACCGCACCGGCCAGCGCTTCGGCGTGGTCCACCTGATCGATGTGCTGCGCGGGCGGACCAGCGAGCGCCTGTTGCGCTGGGATCATCACCGGTTGACCGTCTTCGGCATCGGCGCGGACACCGACGACACCCAGTGGCGCAACGTGTTTCGCCAATTGGTGGCGCTCGGATATGCGGAGGTCGATCACGAGGCTTACGGCGCGCTGCGGCTGACCGAGAGCGCGCGCCCCATACTGCGCGGCGAGCAGCAAGTGCAGATGCGACGCAGCCTCGAGACCAAGGCGCCGAAGAAGGTGCGCGGACGCAGCGCGGCGCCTGCGCCGGCCGGTGCGGCCGACGAGGACCTGCTGGCCCGGCTGAAGGCATGGCGCCTCGAGGAAGCACGACGCCAGGCGGTGCCCGCCTATGTGATTCTGCATGATGCGACGCTCGCTGCCATCGCGCAATCGGCCCCCGCGGACCTTGCCGGGTTGTCGGAGATCTCGGGCATCGGGCAGAAGCGCCTGGAGCGCTATGGCGAGGCCGTGCTCGACGTCGTGCGCAGCGCGCGGGGATGACGCGGGCGGCTGCCGAGGCTGTCGCCCGGTTCGCAAAGTAAATTACTATCGGGCTTCATCGCGGAGGAACTCTCTACATGCTGCTCGCGCAGCCAGGCAGGATCGGTGCGCTCACGCTGAAGAATCGCGTGATCATGGCGCCGATGGGCACCAACTACAGCACGACCGACGGACTGTCGACCGAGCGCGACAAACGCTACTACGCCGAGCGCGCCAAGGGCGGGGTTGCCGCCATCATGACCGAGGCGATGGTCGTGACGGAGCATGCCCGTCCGCATCACAATTCCCTTTGCGTCTACCATGACCGGTTCATCCCCGGTCTGGCGAGCCTCGTCGATGCGGTCCACGAGCACGACTGCTACGTGTTCGGCCAGTTGAACCATCGCGGCGGGCTGTTGCGCCGTTCGGTGCTCAACATGGAACCGGTGGGGCCGTCTGCCTGGCACAACCCGAACACCGGGGATGCGGTGCGTCCGCTCGAGGTCGCTGAGATCGCACGGATCCAGCAGCAGTTCGTGCAGTCGGCGCGGCGGCTGGTGCAGGCAGGCTATGATGGCGTGGAGATCCATGCCGGCAACGGTTACCTCTTCCAGCAGTTCTTCACCGCGCGCATCAACAAACGCACCGATCGCTACGGGGGCAGCCTCGAGAACCGCATGCGTCTGCTGCTGGAGACCGTGGACCAGGTGCGCGAGGCGCTGCCGAAAACCGTGCTCATCGTGCGCTTGTCGTGCACCGAATACTTGCCGGAGGGCTACAGCGAGGCCGACATCATCGCGTTGGCGCGCGCGCTCGAGCATGCCGGCGTGGATGCGCTCGATCTCTCGGGCGGCAGCAATGAAAGTCCGCAGTTGTCCAAGTACTGTATCCAGCCCCCCTCCTTTGCCCGCGGCATGCTCGCGCCATACGCGAAGCCGATCAAGCAGGCGGTGTCGATTCCGTGCTTCGTCGCGGGGCGCATCGTCGATGCCGGCGACGGCGAGGCCGTGCTGGAAGCGGGTGCCGCGGATTTCATCTCGCTCGGCCGCGCGCTGTATGCCGATCCGCATTGGTGCCTGAAGGCCTTCGGTCAGGTCGCCGCACCCATCCGCTCTTGTATCGCCTGCAACGTCTGCTTCGAGCGTCTTACGCTGGAGAAGGACGTCGCCTGCGTTCACAACCCGATGATCGGCACTGAATTCGAAGCGCTCGAGCACGCGGAGCCCCAGTTGTTCCCCGAACTGCGGATCTCGCCGCAGCGACGCAAGCGGGTGCTTGTGCTCGGCGCCGGCGTGGCCGGGATCGAGGCGGCCCGTGTACTGGGCGCACGCGGTCATGCGGTGGAGGTTTGGGAGAAGTCGAGCGAGCTCGGCGGCCAGATGAAGCTCGCGATGGCGGCGCCCGATAAAACCGAGGTCGAGCCGATCTGGTCCTACCGCTGGCGGCAGGTGCAGGCGCTCGGGGTGCCCGTGAAGATGGCCATGCAGACCACGACGCAGGCCGTGCGTGCTTTCGCGCCCGACTTCGCCATTGTCGCCACGGGCTCGGCGCCACGAGCCATCCCGTTCGATGTGAGCCGGCTCAGCGCCGATGTGCGTGTCATGCATGCTTGGGACTATCTCGTCGAGCCCGAATCGATTGCGGCGGGGGCGAGCGTGACGATCATCGGAGGCGGCATGGTGGGCATGGAGGCGGCCGATCTGCTGGTGGCGCGCGGCGCGCGTGTTCGAGTGATCGAGGCGCTTGCCGACGTCGCGCAGGGCATGGCGCGCAACAACCGCTTCGAACTGATCGAGCGCGTCCGCGCAAAAGGTGTTGAGATCCTGACCGAGGCAGCGATCGCTGGCCTCGACGCGCGTCAGATTCTGCTCACGGTGGGGCCGACCAAGGTCGAGCGTCGCATGGACATCGGCGAAGCGCTGATCGTGGCGATCGGGCCGCAGCCAGCGCGCGATGTCACCGAGGCGCTGCAGTCGGCCGGTGTGCCTTACGAGTTCGTCGGCGACGCGCATCGCCCCGGCGATTTCCTGGCGGCAATACGCGACGCCTGGATGGTGGCGCTGTCGGTCGACACCCTGCCCGTATCGCAGCCGTGACAACGATTCAGCGAGGAGACACATCATGACGACCCCGTACGAGATCTACGCGATTCGATACGCGATGCGCAACGTCAACCGGCCGGCCAACTTCGTCGGCGGCGATCCGCACGATGGGCCGATGAACATGGATTACTTCGTCTGGCTGGTGCGCAACGCCGAACGCAGCATCGTGCTCGATACCGGCTTCAACGCTGCGATGGCGAAGAAGCGTGCCCGCACGCTGTTGCGCACGCCCGCCGAGGGTCTTTCCATGATGGGGCTGCAGGCGAAGGACGTGAGCGAGATCGTGATCTCCCACATGCATTACGACCATGTCGGCACCTTCGATGAGTTTCCGCACGCGCGCTTTCATCTTCAGGATGCCGAGATGGCGTATGCGACCGGGCGCAACATGGGCTATCGCCAGTTCGGACACAGCTACGAGCCCGACGAAGTGTGCGGCATGGTGAGGCTTGTCTTCGACGGTCGCGTCAATTTCATCGATGGCGAGGCCGGCATCGCTCCGGGCATCAGCCTGCACAGGGTCGGCGGCCATACGGACGGCGTGCAATGCATGCGGGTATGGACGCAGCGCGGGTGGGTGGTGCTCGCCTCCGACACGAGTCATTACTACGAACATTTCGAGCAGTACCGCGTGTTTCCCACCACGTACAATCTGGGTGATGTCATGCGAGGCTATGAAACCTTGCGTCGCCTGGCCGACTCGATGCAGCACATCATTCCCGGCCACGATCCCCTGGTGATGAAGCGCTATCCGGCGCCGTCGCGGGAGCTCGAGGGCATCGTGGCGCGCCTGGACGTCGCGCCACGGGAATGAAAGACGAGAGGGATTGTCTGGCCGCGGGCGTGTCCTTCGTGGCTGACGAATCCCGCAGCGCCGAATTCGATCGATCTGGAGTTTCGAGATGACAGCATCCCAGCCACCCTTGCTCGTGAACGCAACCCGAGACCTGGCCCGCTTCAGCGCGGAGCTTGGTTTCGGCCAAATCCCCAAGGAAGTCGTGGAGCACATGAAGCTGTCGCTGCTCGACAGCATCGGGGTATGCCTGCACGGCGTGACCTTGCCCTGGACGCGCCACGTGCAGGCCATGGTCGAGGCGGAGGGATCACTCCCCCAGGCCTCCATCTACGGCAGCGGCAAGAAGACCTCGATCGCCAACGCGGTGCTGGTCAATTCGACCGCCGGCCACGCCTTCGAACTGGACGACATCCACAAGGAGTCGATCATCCATCCGGGCTCGCTCGCGCTGCCTGTTGCGCTGGCGTTCGCCGAGGCGAAGGGAGGCGTGAGCGGGCAGGCCTTGCTGTCCGCGATGATCGCCGGCTACGAAGTCGGTGCGCGCGTCGGCAATGCCGCGACCGTTCGATTGCTGTTGAAGGGTTTTCATCCGCAGGGAACCTCGGGCGCCTTTACGGCGGCAGCCGCAGCGGCGCACATGCGCGGCCTGGACGCGCATCAGACGCTGCATGCCTTCGGCATCGTGGGTTCCCAGGCAGGCGGGCTGATGGCGGCGCAGGAAGGCGCGATGGTGAAGCGCTTTCATTCCGGGCGCGCGGCGCAAAGCGGCGTGTATGCCGTGCTGCTCGCCGAGCGGGGATTCACGGGCATCGAGGATGTGCTCGAAGCCGCTTATGGCGGCTATCTGGTGACGCATTCCGACCAACCTGCGCCGCAGAAGCTGACCGCGGGGCTGGGCAGCGTATGGGAAACGCTGAATGTCGGCTACAAACCGTATGCGGCCGTGACCAGCATCCATACCGCACTCGATGCACTGGCGCAGATCATGCGAGAGAACCAGCTCACGGCGGACGACATCGCCAGTGTGGATGCCGGCTTGAGCCAGGCGACTTACGTCCACTGCGCTTGGGAGTACAAGGCGCAGGGGGTGACCGCGGCGCAGATGAACCTGTACTACGGGCTGGCGATGATCGCCCTCGATGGCACCGCGTTCGTCGATCAGTACCGGGAAGATCGCTTGCACGATCCTCGCGTGCTCGCTTTTGTCCCCCGCATTCGCGCCCGCATCGACGCTGGCATCGAGGCCATGGGTGCCGCCTACCGGCATGGTGCGCGTGTGAGCGTGACGACGCACGACGGGCGCCGATTCGAGGCTGAACTGCTCAATCGCCGAGGCAGCGCCGAGAATCCGCTGCAGCCCGAGGACATCGACGACAAGTTCCGTCAGGTGGTGCGTTCCTGCCTGTCATCCGCCCAGATCGAACGCGTGGTGAGCCTGGTTCGCGACATCGACCGGCTGCCGGATATCGGCGAGCTGGTAAGCATCATGGCCGCGGCTCGCGACCAGCGCTAGCCCCCGGCCAGCGGTCGATACGGGTGGCTGGACGGACTTCGATCCGGGGACAGCTCGCCTCGAGCATGGCAGCTCGCCGAAATGGTGAAGAACATCGTGTGCTGTGGTAACGTGCGCCGGCTGCTTGCCGCCAGTGTTGTGCTGCGAAGTTCGATGCTGCACTTTGGCCATCGGGTGTGCCGGTCCGATGAGCGGCGCAAGTCTCAGTTCCCGTCCCGGACCCGGAGCGAGCCGTAGCCGTGGCGAACACCTTGCGAAGATTCACGCAAAAGCGTGGCGGCGATTCCCGTCGCACGGGGTGCGGCGATTTGCCTGCTCGGGATACTCGATCAAACAGACCTCAGGAGTGTTGTCATGAACGTCCGCAAGAAACTGCGCGAGCTGATCGCGCGACCAGGTTACACCATTGTCCCTGGCGCCTATGATCCGCTCATCGCTCGGCTGGTCCAGGTTGCAGGCTTCGAGGCGGTGTACATCACCGGCGGCGGCATCTCGAGATCTCAAGGCTATCCGGACATGGGGCTGTTGACCTTGACTGAGAATGTGCAGACCTTGTGCCGCATCGTCGATGCCGTCGACATACCCGTGATCGCCGACATCGACACCGGCTACGGCAATGCGATCAACGTGGTGCGCTCGGTGCGCGAGTACGAGCGCACCGGGGTGGCCGGGTTCCATATCGAGGATCAGGTGGCGCCGAAGAAATGCGGCCACTACGAAGGCAAGGCGCTCGTCAGCGTGCGGGAGATGGTGGGCAAGATCAAGGCGGCCGTGGACACTCGACGCGATGCCGACATGGTTATCATCGCGCGCAGCGATGCGCGCGCCATCGAGGGCTTGCAGGCAACCATAGATAGAGTCAATGCCTACCTCGAGGCAGGCGCCGATGTCGGTTTCGTCGAAGCGCCGCAAAGCGTGGAGGAGTTGGCGGCCGTGCCGCCGAAGCTCCATGGCCCGGCGCTAGCCAACATCTTCGAAGGCGGCAAGACGCCCGCGCTGCCGAAGGAGCAACTCGAGGCCATGGGATACAAGCTGGGCATCTACCCGTCACAAACTCATCGCGCAGCGATCCGGGCGGCCCAAGACGTGCTGGCTGTCCTGATGCGCGATGGGGACACCGCTCAGATCGAGTCCAGGCTGGCCACGTTCACCGATCGAGAGGTGGCGGTCAACAGCGAACTATGGCGTCAGCGCGAAGCGAAGTATCTCGGCTTCGAGGACTGATGCGAGGTACGGGCGCACGACTGAGGTGTGCGCCCGGGCCGCGAGACGGTTTACGGATTGGAGCGAACGACTCCGGGTACCGCCACGTGCCCGCTGACGGGTGCTTCCGTCGTCGCGACGGGAGGCCTGTGAGCTCGGGTGTCGAGCGTCCTTCCGGCTTGGCCGACCTCGCTGTCCTGGCCCGGATGGAACGCAATCGCGATGAGCAGGGCCAGCGCTGCTACCACGATCATGACGTCACGTAAGAAATTCAACATGCGAAACCCCGCAATATGCTTGCGTCAAAGTGTGAAGCAATGCACATGCCAGAGAAAATGTTCTTATTTATCAATAACTACTTCGTGGCGGGTAGGTTCAGTTGTAAACCGCCCCGACATTATTTCGTACGCGTCGTCGAAGACTTCAGCGGTTCGCCTGGCGACATCCCGGCTCCGACGTGCCGGCATCGATCGCTGAAGCCAGGGACTTGCGCGTCGCCGCAGGAGAACGCTACTGGAAGCCAGGCAGCATCGTCGTGATCAGCAAGGCGGCCAGGGCGAAGAGATAAAACTTGTCTCGCGTGTTCATGAGCACTCCTGCGGCAAGATACCGTATGGATTACTCAGCAATGCGTATGCCAGCTCGCGATCTTGTTCTGAATCAAGAGGATGTGTTTCGAGGGGCGTTCGGCGTGTAAACGCTGCCGACAAAAGAGGGTGACAGCTCGGTTCCGACGAGCATGTCCCGATTCAGCGAGAGGCGCTGGCGTGGCCGCTTTCCCACGGTCACGCGCGCCAAAACGAGTTCAGCCTACAGTCCGGCCCGCTGGTCTTCGGGCAGGCCGTAGCGGTCTTCCAGCGCTTGCACTTCGGGCAGTCCGGCGATTTCGGTGAACTCCTTGAAGGTGGCCACCTCGCCGCGGATGTCGGCCACGCTGCCTTTGCTTTTCAATTCGTGCAGCATGCGCCGCATCGCAGGGATGGCAGCCAGGAGCAGCCAATTGGGGAAGATCGCCAAGCGAAAGCCGAGCCTGGCCATGCTGGCATTGTCGAGGTCCGGCGTTTTGCCGCTGGCAGCCATGTTGTAGAGCAAGGGGACGCCCTTGAAGCGGCGTCCGATCTCCTCGAGCTGGGCTATCGATGTCGGCGCTTCGATGAACAACACGTCGGCGCCAGCCTGCCGGTAACGCTCCGCGCGTTCGAGCGCGGCATCGAAGCCTTCGACGGCGATGGCATCGGTGCGGGCCATGACGAGGAAATCGGAATCGCGGCGGGAGTCGACGGCGGCCTTCAACTTCGTGACCATCTCTTCGGTGGGGATGACGCGCTTGCCGGCGAGGTGCCCGCAGCGCTTGGGCCACGCCTGATCCTCGATGTGCACGCCCGCGACCCCGGCCCGTTCGTATTCGCGGATCGTGCGGCGCACGTTCATCGCGTTGCCGTATCCGGTATCGGCATCAGCCACCAGCGGGATGCCGCATGCGTCGGCAATGCGAGCGGCGTTATCGACCATTTCACTCATGGTCAGCAATCCGATGTCCGGCATACCGAGCCGGGTGAGGCTGGTGCCGAAACCTGTCATGTAGCAGGCCTCGCAGCCCTCCATGCCGACCATGCGGGCGCCGAATGCGTCGGCCACACCGGGAGCGACGATGCATCGATCGCCGGCCAGCAGCCGCTTCAGTTGGGTAGTCATCCGTTCGCTCATGTGCGCTCTCCTCGGTTGCGTGACGTAGGTTGCGCAAGCCCCGCCGATAGCGGGACGTGCGCCGGGATGCATCAGTCGACCTTTACACCGATCAGCTTGACGACCTTGGCCCATTTGGCAATCTCTGCGGTCGCCCAAGTGCGGAATTCCTGCGGGGTGTTGCCCACGGGCTCTGCCCCGTCGCCGAGCAGTCGTTGCTTGAGCACCGGATCCCGGGCGGCCTTGGCGGCTGAGGCATTCAGCCTTTGCAGCACCGGCTCGGGCAGGTTGGCGGGGCCGAGCAGTCCTTGCCACGCTGCGGTTTCGAAGCCGGGAAAACCGGATTCCGCAACTGTCGGGATATCCGGCAAGACGACCGATCGCTTCAGGCTGGTAACCGCCACGGGCCGCAGCTTGCCGGATTTCACCAAGCCGAACGCGGACGGCATGCTGGCAAAGCTCAGCTCGATCTGACCGGAGACGATATCGATCAGTGCTGCCGAGGCAGCCTTGTACGGCACGTGGATCATGCTGACGTTGGCCATGTTCTTGAACAATTCTCCGGCGAGATGAGGAGAGCCGAGGTTGCCGGACGAGCCAAAACGGAGCTGGCCGGGCTTCGCCTTGGCCATCGCCGTCAGATCCGCGACGGTCTTGATGGGGGTGCTGGGATTGACGACCAGCAGGTTGGGCGCGGCTGCAAGCAGCGTGATCGGGGTGAGATCGCGCAGTTGATCGTAGGGTAGCTTGCGTACGCTCGGATTGACGCCGAACGAGCTCGGTACCAAAAGGATCGTGTAACCATCGGGCGTCGCGCGCACCACTGTCTCGGTCGCGATGATGCCGGAGGCGCCCGGCCGGTTGTCGACGACGATCTGCTGGCCGAGGTCTTCACTCATGCGCAGCGCATAGGAGCGACCGACGATGTCGGCATTGCCTCCCGGCGCCTGGGCGATCACCAGTCGTATGGGACGCTGCGGGAAATTGAGTTCCGCGGCGGTGGCCGCGCTGCCGATACCTGCGGCTGCGATCGCCAGCGCGCCTGCGCGAACGCATAGGTTCTGATATGCCATGATTCCTCCTTTGATTGGTCGGACGCCAGCGTCCTGTGTTCAGCCGAGTAAGATCAGTCCGTCGACCGCGGCGACCCCTTCGCCTTGTGCGCCGACGATCAGCGGATTGATCTCCGCTTCGGCGATGGGGTTCTCCTGCAACGATGCCAGTGTCGAGAATGCGGCGACGGCCTGCGCGAGCGCTTCGAGGTCCCCCTTGGCCTGACCTCGATAGCCTCGCAGCGGCGCGAGCCCCTTCACCTGCTCGATCATTTCATGCGCTTCGTCCACCGAGACCGGTGCGAGACGAACGCAGAAGTCGCGATAGATTTCTGCGAGCGTTCCGCCGACCCCGAGCACGACCACGGGGCCCACCTGCGGATCGCGTTTGTAGCCCAGGATCACTTCACCGCGGCCCCGCTTCATTTCCTGGACGAGGATACCGTCGATCTTGGCTGCCGGCTGGGCCGTCTTCACACGCTCGAGAATGCGACGGGCTGCCTTCCCGAGCATGTCGCCATCGGGGATGCCCAGTTCGACCCCGCCCGCTTCGGTCTTGTGCAGGATGTCGGGCGAGAGAATCTTCGCGACCACGGGGAACTGCAGGTCGACGGTCTCGTCGGGCGACGTCATGATGCGCGTGCGCGCGACCGGAACGCCGAGCTTGCTGAAAACTTCACAGGCCGCGTGCTCGTTCAGTTGTCGTGATGCGGCCTTCGCGAGCAGCTGAGCCGCCTCGACTGTGCCGGCACCGCTGAGCGGGGCAGCCAGCGGCTCGCGCCAATTGAAATACGCGGCGAGCGCATCGGCACATGATTCCGGGGTGCGGTAGGCGGCCACGCCTGCCGCGTGCAGGATTTCCAGCGAACGGGGCGCGTCCGGGACCAGGAAAACGGCAAGAGGCTTGGGCGCGGGCATCGCTTCGACGATGGGTTCGACGGCGTGCTGCGGATGGAACTGGCTCGACGAGCCGACTACTGCGAGCACGGCATCGCAGTGGTCGGAGCGCAGCAGTTCGTCGATCACCGGACTGTAGATCTCCTTGCGCGTGCCTGCCATCGTGAGGTCGGTCAGCGCCGCCTTGTGGATGTGGATGTTCTTCGCTGCGAGATTCTCGATGATTCGATCGGTCGGGGGGACGACATCGAGGCCGAGCCGGCCCAGGTTGTCGACGACCATCGCCGCGCCACCGCCGGTCGTCGTCAGCACGGCGATGCGCCGTCCCTTGGGCGGTTTGGCGCGTGCCAGCAGTTGTGGCGCTTCGATCATCGCTTCCAGCGTATCGACGCGCATGATGCCGTTGCGACGAAAGAAAGCGTTGGCGCTGTCGTCGGAACCGGTCATGGCGCCGGTATGGGAGGCCGCCAGTTCGCGTGCGACTTCGGAGCGTCCGAGCTTGTAGGCGACGATCGGCTTGCCGGCCTGGTGAGCACGCAATGCGGCGCGCGCCAGCAGTTCGGGCTGGCGTATGGTCTCCAGGAACATGAGGATCATGTCGGTATCGGCATCGTCGACCAGTATGTCGACGATTTCGCCCACCGACAGGTCGCATTCGTTCCCCACCGAAACCAGCTTGGAGAAGCCGACGCCGCGTGCCTGGCCACGGGAGAGCAGCGCGCCCATCACGCTGCCGCTTTGCGAGACCAGACCGACGCGGCCCTTGATGAGCTTGTCGATATCGAGGACTGCATTGATCGACAGGGCGCAGGGCATATGCGTATTCACCATGCCCATGCAATTGGGGCCCGTGAGCCGCAGCCCGCCGGCTCGGGCGATCGACACCAGCTGCTCCTGCAGCTTGCGGCCTTCGTCGCCCGTTTCCGCGAAGCCGTCGCTGTAGATCGAGGCCATGGGGATCTTCTTGCGCACGCACTGCTCGATGACGCCGAGCACGTACTTTCCCGGTACCATGACGAGCGCATGCTCGATGCCGTCGGGCGCCTCGTCGAGCGAGGGATACGCCTGCTCGCCCAGGCATTCGGGGGCGGTGTTGTTGATCGGGATGATCGTTCCGGTATAGCCGTGGGAGCGCAGATAGCGCTGCGGGCGGGCGGTGTTCTTCTTGATGTCGGCGGATGCGCCGACCAGCGCGACGCACTGCGGCGCGAGCAGGGCGCGCGCGAACTTGGAATCGGTCATGGAAGCACGATACGAAGACGAGGGAAGTGCGGCAAATCTTAACATGCCGCTCGTCCCGACCTTTGGCCGACCACCGGGCGCGCGCGATCGGCGACGAGCCGCGAAGAGCGGGCCGGGAGGCCGCCGCCCTGGGCCGCTTCGTCAGTGCCTCGTAGCGCTAAGCGCGCATCAGCGAGCGCAACGAGCGCACATCCTTGATCTCTTCGAGCGACCAGACCGTGTCGACGAGCCTGCGCGCACGCCTCTTGCCGAGGATGGGCGCGAGCAGGTGGAAGCATTTTTCATCGACCTCGGCGCGCGTCATCGGATTCTGCGCGGTGCCGCGCACGGCTTTGGTATGGTTGCGCAGCTTGCGGCCGTTCTTCAGGGCGAGCGTCACGATGCCCTGACGGCTGGGCATCACTTTTTGCAGTGCGGGATCGCCGATCAGCGTGATCTTCTTGCGCAAGGCCAACACCTTAGGATCCGTCATGCGCGCCTCGTCGTGCGAGGTTTCGAAGGTCACGATGCCGTCGAGCAGCATGCAGGCGACCATGTGCTGCATGCAGATGTCGGGCATGTGCCGGTTATCGGTGGTGTTGGCGCCGGTGATCGAGACACGCACTTCCACTTTATCCACGTCATCGGCGCTTACCGAGTGCGTGCGGATGAGGTCGAGCAACGCGTCTAGGGGCGCCTGAATCGGACTGCCCACCGACCAGCGCTTGATGTTCGTGTTCATGATCTCGTAGCGACGACCGAGTTCTTCGCCCAGGATTTCGGGTTTGCCGAGCCCGCCGTAAGCGACGTAGAAGTTGCGCTCGCCCGAGAACACGTCGTCCACCGCCGTGAAGCCGGCGGACACGAAGGTCGCTGCCGTCACGCCATTGCGCGCAGGCATGCCGCCGAAGTCGAATGCCTTCTCTACATGCTCGGCATCGCGCATCCAGCACGATACGCCGGAGACCTGCTGTGCCGTATACGAAAGCAGATGGCGCACCTGGCGCTTGTCGAGGCCGGCGAGCGCGCCGGCGGCAGCGGCTGCGCCGAAGGTCGGGCCGAAGGTATGCGTCGAGTGGCCGGCGTCGCGGAAGTCGTAATCGCCGAGCGACATGCTGAGTCTTGCGCAGATGTCGTATCCCAGAGCCACAGCACGCAGCAATTCGACGCCGCTGCGACGATCGCGCTCGGCCAACGCGAAGGCCGCCGGCACCACGCCGCAGCCGGGGTGGGTCAGAGAGGGCGCATGCGAGTCGTCGGTCTCGTCAGCGTGCGCGCACATGCCGTTGGCAAGCGCCGCATTCACCGCTGAGGTGAGGATGCCCGTGCCGAGCACGAGCGCCTCAGGCGTGCCGCCCTGGGCTTCGATATAGCTGATCGCCTTCTGGCCTGGATACAGACGCGATCCGGAAACGATGGCGGCCAGCGTATCGAGCAGATGATGCTTGGTTTTCTCCTGCACCTTCGCAGGCAGGGCGCGCCTGGATGCGCCGGCGATGTAGCCGGCAACCTTGTTCATCAGCGGTGATACGGGCGTGGCTTTCATTGGATCCGATCGCGTTCTCGTGCAGGTTCCGCGGTCTAGACGCCCGAATTGGACATCCCGCCGTTGATGTGGATCGTCTGGCCTGTCATGTAGGCGCCCGCGGGGCCGCAGAGTGTGCGCACCACGCCGGCGATCTCGAAGGGCGTGCCCTTGCGGCCCAGGGGAATCTCCGTCAGCCGGGTCGGGCGTTCGGTGCCGGGGGCGCGCGAGGTATCGATCTGGCCGGGCGAGACGCAGTTGGCGCGGATACCGAATTCGGCGAGATCCTGGGCCAGCGCCTTGGTCAGTCCGACGATCCCGTGCTTGGCCGCGGCCACGTGCGGGCGACCCTTCTGGCCCAGCAGCGCCGTGACGCCGGCGAAGGTCACGATGACGCCGTCGCCGGCTTTCTTCAGTGCCGGCAGACAAGCCTGGGTGTACACGAATGTGCTGTCGAGGTCCGTGGCCAGGACGCGACGCCAGTCCTCGTAGGAGATATCTTCGAAAGCGGCATGCTCGCGGATGGCGGCATTGAGGACCAGGATGTCCAGGCGGCCGAATTTGGCCATGACCTCGTCGACCGCACGACGAATCTGGGCCGGATCGCCCTGATCGGCTGTAAATGCCTCGGCATCGCTGCCGAGCGCCTTGATCTCCTGCACGACGCCGCGTGCCTGGTCGATGTCGGCTCTCGTGACGACGGCCACCTTGGCACCGCCCGAAGCCAGTGACAGCGCAATGGCGCGTCCGATGTTGCGGGCGGCTCCGGTTACGAGCGCCACTTTGCCTTTGAACTCGTCGCCTTTTTGCATGCCGGGTTCGGTCATGGGAAATTCTCCTGGGTGATCGATCTGGTTGTCGACTGAGACCTGCCTCTTGGCCCATCTCGTTGCAGTCGGGGCCCTGACCGCGCCGTGCGCGGGGCCTTGCCTGCCGCCGGTGTGCGCCTGCTGCGAACCGGCGGCGCGGACCGGATCGTAACACGTGCCCGGCAGGCGGTCGGCGTCGCGCGCCCAGATCGCGTTCGATTAGAATCGAGCTTTATGCGATGCAAGGAAACGGCATGGCGCGCACTTCGGTGGGCATCGTGATGGGCAGCACCAGCGACTGGGACGTCATGCAGCACGCCGCGCGTCAGCTCGACGATTTCGGCGTGGCATTCGAAACGCGCGTGGTCTCGGCCCATCGCACACCTGACTGGCTGTTCGAGTATGCCGAGAACGCAAGCCGGCGGCGTCTCGCCTGCATCATTGCGGGCGCTGGCGGCGCGGCTCATCTCCCTGGGATGCTGGCGGCAAAAACCATCGTGCCGGTGCTGGGCGTACCCGTGCCGTCGCGACACCTGCAAGGCATGGATTCATTGCTCTCGATCGTGCAGATGCCCAGGGGCATCCCGGTGGCGACCTTCGCCATCGGCGAGTCGGGTGCGGTCAATGCCGGCTTGTATGCGGTTGCGATGCTCGCATGCACCGACCGCAAGCTGGCGCAAAAACTCGAGGCTTTTCGACGCAAGCAGACACGCGCTGTGCTCGATGCCGAACTGCCGCCGCTGAAATGATCGCCCCCGGAGCATGGCTGGGGCTGCTGGGCGGCGGACAGCTCGGACGGATGTTCAGCATGGCGGCGCAGAGCATGGGGTACCGCGTGATGGTGGTCGACCCAGGCGAGCACAGTCCGGCCGGCGACGTCGCCGATGCGTGCATTCGCGCCGACTATCTCGACGAAGCCGCCCTCGCACGGCTCGCGAGCGAGTGCGCGGCGGTGACCACCGAGTTCGAGAACGTGCCCGCCGAAGCCCTGCGCCGGCTCGCGCAGAGTTGTTTCGTGAGCCCTGCGGCCGAGAGCGTGTCGGTGGCCCAGGACCGCATACGCGAGAAGTCGTTTCTCTCCGGGGTGATCGGCGTCGGTCCCTACGCGGTCGTCCAGGCCGAGCAGGACTTGAGCGCGGTCGGCGCGCAGCTGTTTCCCGGCATCCTCAAGCGCAGCCGTTTCGGCTACGACGGCAAGGGTCAGATGCGCGTCGCCGACGTCGAGCAGGCGCGGGCGGCTTTCCGTGCGATGGGCGGTGAGCCCTGCGTGCTCGAGCGCATGCTCGCGTTCGAGTGCGAGGTCTCGGTAGTGGTCGCGCGTTCGGACGACGGCGAATGCGTGGCTTACCCCGTGGCTGAAAACATCCACGCGGGCGGAATACTCGATGTATCGATCGTCCCGGGACGGATCAGTCCGAGCCTCGCCGTGCAGGCTCAGGAAGCGACGCGGGCGATTGCCGAGCGCTTGGGCTATGTCGGCGTGCTGTGCGTGGAGTTCTTCGTGGTGGACGGTCGACTCCTTGCCAACGAGATCGCTCCGAGGCCGCATAACAGCGGGCACTACTCGATCGACGCGTGTGTCACCTCCCAGTTCGAGCAGCAGGCGCGCATACTCGCCCGGCTGCCCCTGGGCGCCACCCGCCTCCACTGTGCTGCGGTGATGGTCAATCTGCTGGGCGAAGCATGGACCGGTGGCGAGCCGCATTGGGACAGGCTGCTGGCCCACCCGGGCGCCAAGCTGCACCTGTACGGCAAGCGCGAAGCGCGACGCGGTCGAAAAATGGGCCACTTCACCGTGCTGGGCGCCACGGTGGACGAGACGCTCGAGCAGGCATTGTCGCTGCGAGCGGCTCTGGGCCGATAAGCATTCCGATCGCGTTCCATCCTAGGAGATTGATGACTATGTCCGAGGCGACATCGCCCGTATTGGAGACGAATCTCAAGAGCCTGCCCTTTCTGCATCGGGGCAAGGTACGCGACCTGTACGCCGTGGGTGAGGATCGCCTGCTGGTGGTGCAGACCGATCGGTTGTCCGCGTTCGACGTGATTTTGCCGACGCCGATTCCCGGCAAGGGCGAGGTGCTCACGGCGTTGTCGCTGTTCTGGTTCGAGCGGCTCAAGCATGTGCTGCCCAATCATCTGACCGGGGTCGATCCTGCTTCCGTGGTGGCTCCCGAGGAACGCGCGCAGATCGCGGGTCGCTCGATGGTCGTGCGAAAGTTCAAGCCGCTCATGATCGAAGCAGTGGTGCGCGGCTATCTCGCGGGATCGGGCTGGAAGGACTATCAGGCGACCGGAGCCGTATGCGGGATCGCGCTGCCCCCGGGCATGCAGGAAGCGCAGAAGCTGCCCGCGCCGATCTTCACGCCGGCCACCAAGGCGCCTGCCGGTTCGCATGACGAGAACATCGATTTCGCCGAGGCCGAACGCATCGTCGGCGCCGACTACGCGGCACAGGCGCGCAAGTTCGCCATCCAGCTCTACAGCGAGGCGGCTGCCTACGCCGCCACGCGCGGGATCATCATCGCCGACACCAAGTTCGAATTCGGTGTCGATGCCGACGGCACGCTGTACCTGATCGATGAGGCGCTGACACCGGATTCCTCGCGCTTCTGGCCCGCTTCGGAGTATCGCGTCGGCAGCAACCCCCCGTCGTTCGACAAGCAGTTCGTGCGCGACTGGCTGGAAACGCAACCGTGGAACAAGAAGGCCCCGGCGCCGGCATTGCCCCCTGACATACTGGCGCGAACGTCGGCGAAGTACGCCGAAGCCTTTCGTCTGCTCACGGCCGATTGAGTCGAGCCGCCGATGGTCACCCTCCCCGAGATCCAGCATGCTGCTGCCGTGCTCAAAGGCGGCGGCGTGGTGGCCTTTCCGACCGAAACGGTCTATGGGCTGGGTGCCGATGCCGCCAATCCAGCGGCGATCGCAAAGATCTATGCGCTCAAGGGCCGACCGAGCACGCACCCGGTGATCGTGCATCTGGCCGGGATCGAGGCGCTCGACGATTGGGTGCTCGCTATTCCGTCGAGCGCCGCTCAGCTCGCCGCCCGGTTCTGGCCCGGGCCCCTCACCCTGATCATGCGCCGGGCGTCCCATGTCCTCGATGCGGTGACGGGCGGGCAGGACACGGTGGCCATTCGTGTGCCGGCGCATCCAGTCGCACAGGCCTTGTTGCAGGCTTTCGGCGGCGGCGTGGCGGCGCCATCGGCCAATCGCTTCGGGCGCGTCAGTGCCACCACGGCGGCTCATGTGCGCGCGGAGTTCGGTGCTGCGCTCGACTGTCTGCTCGACGGCGGCGAATGCGCGATCGGCATCGAATCGACGATCGTCGATTTGTCGGGGGAGCAGCCCAAGCTGCTGCGCCCGGGAGGCGTTTCCTTGGCGGCACTGGAGGCGGCCCTGGGCGCGGAGGTGGGATTGCCTGGCGAAGGCGCGCCCCGGGCGCCGGGCATGCTCAAGGCGCATTACGCACCAGGCACGCCGCTCATGCTGGTCGAACCGGATCTCATGCCGGGTCTGGTGCGCGAGCTGCTCGCTCAGGAGAAAAAGCTCGCTGTATTGTCGTTCAGCACCGCGCGGCCGCCGCTGCCCGGACCGACCTGGCTCGCGGCTGCGTCGGAGCCGACAGGCTACGCCCATGCGCTCTATGCCAATCTGCGTGAACTCGACGCCGCAGGCGCGCAGATCATCATCGTCGAGCGTCCGCCGGAGCAGGCGCAGTGGTTGGCCGTGCTCGATCGCCTGACTCGGGCAGCTGCGGGTTCGCGCGCAGCCGAGGCGCCGTGACCGAGGGCTATTCGGCGGGTACGCTCAGCGTGAAATAGAACGTCGCGCCGCGGTCGACCGCAGCGTCCGCCCAGATGTGTCCGCCATGGCGGTTGATGATCCGGTGGACACTCGCCAGACCGATGCCGCTGCCTTCGTATTCAGCCTCCAGGTGCAGGCGCTGGAATACGCCGAACAGCTTGTCGGCGAACCGCATGTCGAAACCCGCGCCGTTGTCCTGAACGAAATAGACGCGTTCGCCGTCGCGATCGAGCTTCCCGACCGTGACGCGAGCCGGATTGCGGCCGCGCGTGAACTTCAGAGCGTTGGAGAGCAGGTTGGTGAAGGCAAGCCGGATCAGCGCCGGGTCGACCTCGGCTTCGCCCAAGTCTTCGACCACAATGTCGATCTCGCGCCCGGGCTGTTCGCCGCGCAGCCAGTTCAAGGCATCGTCGACGGCTTCCTTGAGCCGCGTCGTGCTGCGGGCCAGCGGCTGCCGGGACAGCCGCTGCAACGAGAGCAGAGCGTCGATCAAGGTGCCCAGACGCACCGCGTTGTTGCCCATGCGTTGCAGATAGTTCTGCGCTTGATCGGGCAGGACGGGGGCCAGTTCCTCTTCGAGGATCTTGGCGTAGCCGCTGATGGCTCGCAACGGCGCGCGCAGATCGTGGGCGATCGAATAGGACAAGGCCTCGGCCTCGCGGTAGGCGGCCTCCAGCTCGGCGGTGCGGCTCGCCACGCGCTGCTCCAGATCGTTGTTGAGCTGCAGCAGTTCTTCGCGCGCCCGGCGCAATTCGCTCACGTCGCGGGCTACGACGATCTCGCCGATGTGCGTGCCGGCATCGTCGTACATGGGGCCCGCGGTGCCGAAGACGAAGACGGGGTGCCCGGCCTTGGTCGTGCAGCGGGACTCGAAACGCACCCGGCTGGCGGCGCGGATGCGCAGCAATAGTCGTTCGTAGTCCTCGTCGGACAAGTCGCGCAGCTGCAACTCGCGCGCTCGGCGACCGATGGCCTCGTCGGCGGCATAGCCGAACAAGCGCTCGGCCCCCGGATTCCAGCTCATGATCTCGTCATCGAGGCTGCGGCTGAGAATCGCATCGTCCGACTGCTCGACGATGCTTGCGAGGAATCGGCTCCGCGCTTCGCTGGCTCTGAGTTGCGCCTCGGTGTTCGCCCGTTCGATCGCCATGCCGAGCACATTGGCGGCGGCGGTGAGCGTGTTTGCATCGTCGGCTTCGAAGCGACGGTGGCGCCGGCAATGGATGGCGAGCACGCCGTAGGGGCGAGTCCTGCCTCGGATGACTACGCTCATGCCGCTGGTGATGCCTCGGTCGAGCAGCAACTTCGAGGGTCTGAAACGGGTCTCGCGGCTGAGCTCGGTGATGATCACCGGCACGTCCTGCTGCACGGTGAAGCTCGACTGTGAATCGCCTTCGGTGGCGAGCGTGCGGCCTTCGATGAGGCTTTCGTCGACCCCGACGGCGGCCCGCGGATGGAGCAGGGTGCCGTCGGCGGACAATTCCAGTACGAGTGCGATTTCGGCCTGGAACATGTCGCTCAACATCTTGATCGCACGTTCCATCAGGGCGTTCGGCGAGGTTCCGGCGAGGGCTTCCTGGCCCAGCGTCGCGATGGCCGACTGCTGGGCCGCACGTCGGGCGGACCGAAGCGATCGTACCGTGCGTTCCGTGGTTCTGCGGATTCGAGAACCTGACGTTGGTTTGGGGTCGATGGCGGTTTTCCTCGGCACCGAGGCGTGGACTTATGCACATTCGAGCACACGCAGCAGAGAGCGGCAAGGTCGAAACGAGCCATGCCCGTGCCGCCAACGACTCTGCGGGCACCGCCGAATGCGTCGCGCCGGTTCGATGGAGCGCAGCGGCCGCGCGCATTCCGCCCGCCGGCTGGTTCGAGCGGGCTTACTGGGGCTCGATGCCCGCCGCCTTCATCACGACGCTCCAGCGCTCGGTTTCACGTTTGTGGAAATCCGCGAACTGGGCTGGCGTACCGACACTGCCGATCATGTACGTGCGCCGCAGGTGTTCTTGCGCTTGCGGCGTTCTCATGTGCTGGTTGATCGAGTCGCTCCAGCGCTGCAGGACGGCGGCAGGCAAGCCTTTCGGTCCGTAGAACCCGTACCAGACGTTCGATTCGAAGCCGGGCACGCCCGACTCCGCGATGGATGGCAACTCGGGTGCGAAGTCCGCGCGCTTCGCGCTCGTGATCCCGATGGCGCGCAGCCTGCCTACCTTCACGTGAGGCAACAGCGTGCCCGGGGTATTGAAGTGCACTTGCGTCTGGCCGCCGAGCAGATCGGCGATGGCTGGTCCGCCGCCCTTGTAGGGCACGTGCAGGATGTCGACCTTGGCAGTCGCCTTGAACATCTCGAGCGTGAGATGGGTGGTCGTCCCGACACCCGAGGAGGCGCCGGCGATCTTGCCGGGCTGCGCTTTCGCCAGGGTGACGAGTTCTCTGGGGCTCTTGGTCGGCAGGCTCGGATGCACCACCAGAATCATCGGGCTGATGGCCACCAGCGACACGGGGGTAAGGTCACGCATCGGATCGAAGCGAATGTTCTTGTACATGCTGGTCAGGATCGCGATCGCGGAACTCGTGACCAGCATGGTGTAGCCATCGGGCTCTGCACGCACCACCGCTTCGGTGCCGATCATCGTGCCCGCGCCGGGACGATTGTCGACCAGCACCTGCTGCCCCCAGATCTCGGTCAACCCCGTCGTGACGGCGCGGCCGACGAGGTCCACCGAGCCGCCGGGGGTGTAGGGGTTGATGACCCGCACAGGCCGGTTGGGGAAAGTCTGTGCCTCGACCGGTGCACTGAAGTTCAGCGTGGCGGCTGCGCATGAGGCCGTCAGCATCGCCACGGCTGTTCTGGTTGTGTTCGCTTTCATGAGTTTTCCTCCTGCAGGTGCAACGGTGTTTGCAGCGACGTGCCGCTCGGGCGCGAGCTCGCACGCTGCACGAAAAAATGGATGGAACGGGTAGAGCGGTCGGCCGGGATGTTCTCGCCGGTCAGGCGGCGGTTCGGATCGTGCGGGTAGCCTCGTTCGTTCCGGTCGCAAGGAAATTCATCGCCGCGGTCACGCCGCCCGCTTGGTGGGGAACGCCGGCCAATGCCAGACCCATCTCGACGCCGGCCAATGTGCCGAGCAAGGTGAGATCGTTGAAGTCGCCAAGATGGCCGATGCGGAACACTTTGTCGGCGAGTTTGCCCAGTCCGCTGCCCAACGAAAGGTCGTAGCGTTCCAACACCACCTTGCGAAAGGCGACTTCGCTGTGGCCGGCGGGCATCTGCACGGCGGTCAACGAGTTCGAATACTCGGCAGGTTCGACGCACTGCAGTTCGAGGCCCCAGGCGCGCACTGCGCGTCGGGTGGCTTCGCCATGGCGTTGATGGCGCAAGAAGACGTTCTCCAGTCTTTCCTCGGCCAGCAGCATCTGCAGGGCTTCGCGCAGTCCGTAGAGCAGATTGGTGGCGGGCGTGTAGGGAAAGTAGCCGGTCTTGTTCGCGACCAGCATTTCCTCCCACGACCAGTAGGATCGCGGCATGGAAGACTGTTTGGCAGCGGCCAGGGCGCGATCGCTCAACGCATTGAACGACAGGCCCGGCGGCATCATCAATCCCTTCTGGGAGCCGCCGATGGCGACGTCGACGCGCCATTCGTCGTGCCGGTAGTCGATGGAACCGAGGGAGGAGATGGTGTCCACCATGAGCAGGGCGGGATGGCGCGCACGATCGATCGCCGCGCGCACCTCTGCGATGCGACTGGTGGCGCCAGTGGAGGTTTCGTTGTGCACGACGCACACCGCGCGTATGGTGTGCTTGTCGTCTCGCTGTAGTCGCGCCTCGATCGCTGCTGGATCCGCGCCATGGCGCCAATCCCCGGGGATGAACTCCGGCTGCAGCCCCAGACGGGTGGCCATGTTCTTCCACAGTGTCGCAAATTGACCGGTCTCGGCCATGAGCACCCGGTCGCCCGCATCGAGCGTGTTGACCAGGGCCGCTTCCCAGGCGCCCGTCCCCGAGGCCGGAAAGATGACGACCGCCGAGCGCGTCTTGAACACAGCCTGCATGCCTTCGAGCACTTCGCGGCCGAGCAGTCCGAATTCGGGGCCGCGATGATCGATGGTGGCGCGATCGATGGCGCGCAGCACGCGCTCCGGGACATTGGTCGGCCCGGGGATCTGCAGGAAATGACGGCCAGCGTGATGAGACATCCAGTCCTCGCAGATTCGTTTCGGGGAAAGCCGGTGCGGGCGCTCGGGGCGTACGGCTTGTGGTCTAGCCGGGCGAAAGTAGAATGTAAGTCCTCTACCTGTCAAGGATGACCACGGTCGCCGCGCCCTGTGCCCGGCTCGACGCCGGCTGCATGGGCTGGCGGTGACCGGATCCCGATGAGCAACACCCTGGAGCGTACGGATTTTCTCGCGCAAATCGCGCGCGAGGTCGACGGCGAATTACTGGCCGATGCTGCTTCACGCGGTCGCTATGCCACCGACGCCTCGATCTACCAGATCGACCCGGTCGCGGTGGTCATTCCTCGGACCGAGGAGGCCGCCCGGACGGCCGTGCAGATCGCCTACCAAGCGGGTGTGCCGATACTGCCGCGCGGCGCAGGGACGTCGCAGTGCGGCCAGACGGTCGGCGCGGCCCTCGTCCTCGACGTAAGCAAGCATCTGCGGGAAGTGATCAGCCTCGATGTCGAGCAGCGCACGGCGGTGGTGCAGCCCGGCCTGGTGCTCGATCATCTGAACGCCATGCTGCGCCCGCATGGGCTATGGTTTCCGGTGGATGTATCCACCAGCGCCCAGGCGACGATCGGCGGCATGACGGGCAACAATTCCTGCGGTTCGCGCTCGATCGCTTACGGCAACATGGTGCACAACGTACTCGCCGTCGAAGCGATGTTGGGAACCGGAGAGCGGTATCTGTTCGGTTCCATGATCGAAAACCCGGCAGCTGCGTCCTGGTCCGCCGGCTATCGCGAACTGACCGCTTTCCTGCGTTCGCTCTACGAGCGAGAGAAAGACGAGATCGAGGCGCGCTTTCCCAAGGTGCTGCGGCGCGTGGCCGGGTACAACCTCGATCACCTCGGGCCGCCGCACGCGAACGCTGCGCATCTGCTGGTGGGCAGCGAGGGCACGCTCGCGTACTTCGAACGCGTGCATCTGAAGCTGTCGCCCTTGCCTGCGAACCGGGTTCTGGGCGTATGTCATTTCGCCCGGTTCTACGACGCCATGGATGCGGCCCAGCACATCGTCAAGCTCGGCCCGATCGCGGTCGAGTTGGTCGATCGCACGATGATCGACCTGGCGCGGGAGAACGCAGCTTTCCGCTCGGTGGTCGACCAGTGCATCGTCGGCGAGCCCGACGCGATCCTGCTGGTGGAGTTCGCAGGCGGCGAACAATCCGAGCAGTTGCAGCGGCTGCGGCAACTGGCCGAACTGATGGCCGATCTGGGCCGACCCGACAGCGTGGTGCAGATCGTCGACGACAAGCTGCAAAAAGACCTGTGGGAGGTCCGCAAGGCCGGCCTGAACATCATGATGTCGATGAAGGGCGATGGCAAACCGGTCTCGTTCATCGAAGACTGTGCGGTGCCGCTGGAGCACCTCGCCGAGTACACGGATCGCCTGACGCAGGTGTTTCACAAGCATGGCACGCGAGGCACCTGGTATGCGCACGCATCGGTGGGGACGTTGCATGTGCGCCCCGTGCTGGACATGCGCCGCGACGGCGCGCAGAAAATGCGCGCGATTGCCGAAGAGGCGAGCGCTTTGGTGAAGCAGTACAAGGGCGCGTATTCGGGCGAGCATGGCGACGGTCTGGTGCGCTCGGAGTGGATTGCGCCGTTCTTCGGCCCGCGACTCACGGCCGCCTTGGGCGAGATCAAGCAGCGGTTCGATCCGCGCGGCTTGATGAACCCCGGCAAGATCGTCGATCCGCCCAAGCAGGACGACCGGACGCTGTTCCGTTACAGGCCTGAATACCGGACCATCCCGCTGCAACCGGTGCTCGACTGGTCGTCCTGGGGCGGTCTCGATAAGGCCGTCGAGATGTGCAACAACAATGGGCATTGCCGCAAGTTCGATGCGGGCACCATGTGCCCTTCCTACCGCGCCACGCGCGACGAGCAGCACGTGACCCGGGGCCGGGCGAATACGCTGCGACTGGCGCTGTCCGGTCAGCTGGGGACGGCCGGCATCGCCTCCGAGGAGGTGCACGAAGCCCTCGACCTGTGCGTGTCCTGCAAGGGCTGCAAGCGCGAGTGTCCGACCGGCGTCGACATGGCGCGCATCAAGCTCGAGGCCATGTATCACTGGCGACGCGAGCATGCACTTACACTGCGAGAGCGCTTGGTTGCCTATTTGCCACGCTATGCGGGCTGGGCGGGCAGTTTGGCGCCGCTGTCCAATGTGCGTGATGCCGTACCGGGCCTGGCCGGTTTGAGCGAGCGCTGGATCGGCTTTTCTGCACGGCGCAGCCTGCCGCGTTGGCGACGGGACTGGTTCCGGGATCGTGAGCTGAGCAACCAGCCCGTGCTCAACGAGCTGCTCGATACCGGCCGGGAGCAGCCCGGCGCGGGGGCCGAACATCGGGAGGTCGTCCTCTTCGCGGACACGTTCAGCCGCTATTTCGAGCCGGAAAACCTGCGCGCCGCGCTGGGTGTGCTGACGCACGCCGGTTATCGGGTTCATCTGGCCCGCGCCGTCGACGACGAGCGGCCGCTGTGCTGCGGGCGAACCTTCCTCGCGGCCGGTTTGCTGGATGAGGCGCGTGCAGAATTGCGTCGATTGCTGGCCGCGGTTCGGCCCTACGTCGAGCGTGGTATACCCATCCTCGGGCTGGAGCCTTCCTGCCTGTTGAGCCTGCGCGACGAACTGCTCTCCATCATGCCGGCGGCGGAGGTGGGGCCGGTGTCGCTGGACGCCTACCTGCTCGAGGAATTCCTGGATGCCCAGGCGCAGGCCGGTAGGCTGCGGCTCGATTTGCAGCCCTTGCCCCAGAAGCGGGCGCTGCTGCACGGGCATTGTCATCAGAAAGCTTTCGACGTCATGGGCAGCGTGGAGCGCGTGCTCGCCCTGGTGCCCGAGTTGTCGGTGGAGACGGTCACGTCGAGTTGCTGCGGCATGGCGGGCTCGTTCGGGTACGAGGCCGAGCACTATGATGTATCGATGAAGATGGCCGAGGCGAGCCTGCTGCCGAGAATCCGGGCGACCGACGAGGCGACGCTGCTGGTCGCCGACGGCACCAGCTGCCGACATCAGATCCACGACGCCACCGGCCGTCGTCCGATCCATGTCGCCCGCGTGCTGCATGCCGCGCTCAAGAGCCACTGAGCGCGGCCAATTGTCGCTTCTGCTGTCAGTCAAGCTGTGCTAGAAATGGGTCGACCAATCTACACATGAGTCGACCAATCGGGGGCCGTACATGGATGCGCAGCGCTTGCGGGTGATGGTGGTCGACGACAATCCAGTCGTATCCGAATGTCTTGCCGGTTTGCTGGCCGAAGACCCGCGGGTCGAGGTCTGCGATCGGGTCGAGTCCGGGATGCTGGCTTTCGCCCGAGTGGCGGCCGATCGCCCGGACGCCGTTCTCATGGATCTCGAAATGCCCGGGATAGGCGGGTTGGCCGCCATCAAACGCATCAAGGCGCTCGTCGGACCGCCCACGATCATCGCCGTGACGCTGTACGACGGCGAAGACATGCGGGCGCGGGCTGCAGCGGCGGGGGCCGATGCCTTCGTCTCCAAGGCTCGAGCGGGCTACGATCTTCTTTCCACGCTTCTGTCCTTGTTCCCCGATCGCTTGCCGCAGGTCACGGCGGTCGCCTGATGATGTCGCGCGGCTAGCTGCATGGGTGGCACAGCCCCCAGCCGGCTCTGCGGCGACGTGGTCAGCGCACTGTTGGATGCCCCGCTCGCCGGGGATCGCGGTGCCGATTTTTCCGGCGCACTCGCTTGGGCGCATGGCCAGCTGAGCGGACGAAACTGCACCGTCGCTGTCGTCGTCCTCGAGGCCGCTCCGGCGCCCCTGCGTGTGGCGGCGTTGGAACAACTGCAGCGACTGATCCATTCAGCGCAGCAGGAGGCAAGGCCGCTGGTGCTGTGTGTGGAGCAGATGCGCCTGGCGCCGGACATTCCTGCAAGCTGCGTGGGCGCTTTGCGTGGCGTGATGGCAGCTGCGATGCGCGCCCAGGAGCACGGTGCCCGCATTCTGATGTTGGCCGGCGCGGGCTGCGACCTCGCAAGTACGGTGTTGACGCGTCTCGGCGGGCAGCGCATCGATATCCCCGCCGGCGAAGACAGCGTTTCCTGCCGCATCGGCCGCTTGCGTGAGACGGTGGCCGATTGTCTGCGCGCTGAGGCGACGGTGCCGCTCGCGCAGCGGCACCGCAGCTTGTTGCATCGTCTGCGCGGCGTCGGCATGGAACTGCCTCGTACCGTGCGTCCGAACAACGCGCTGCCCGCCCTGGCCGCGCAATTCGACGAGGGGTTCGACACGCTCGTCGGCCCGGGCATTTTGCGCGGCGTGCGCGTTCGCGAAGGTCTCGAGGTCACGCTCACGGGCCTGATCGCGGGGGCGCGCATGGATCCTGTCGCCGCATGGATGCTGGCCGAATCGATCGTAACGTCGATCAAGGCGCGTCCGGAACGTCCGCTCGTGCTGGCGCTCGATTCGTCGGGCGATGCGGATGCGACCGTGGACGAATCCGCGCTATTGAGCGAATATCTGGCGCACTTGGCTCAGGCAGTGTCCTGGGCGCGTTCGCAGGCGGTTGCCATCAACGTATGGGCCTTCGGCGGTGCCGGCGCGGCGAGTTTCCTCGCATGTACGGCGGCCGCAACCCGGGTCGTGGCGTTCCCCGAGGCGCAGTCGGGATTCGGCCCGCAACCATCGGCCAGAGGCGCCGTTGCGGGGGTATCGAGCCGATCCGCTTGGGTCCAGTCGGGGCTCGTCGATGAGGTGGTCGACGAGAGCGGCCTGCCTGGGCGCGTCGCCTTGGCTTCGCGGGCGTTGGCGTGAAAAACGAGGTCTGCGAGGCGGCCAGGTATGCGCTGCGCCGTTTCGCAGCAAGATTTCGACTGGAGAGGTAACGACGATGGCAGGACCGCTTTCGCACATTCGTGTGCTCGATATGACGCGTGTATTGGCCGGCCCGTGGACGGGGCAGAACCTGAGCGATTTGGGCGCCGAGGTGATCAAGATCGAGCGGCCGGGCAAGGGCGACGACTCGCGCGCGTTCGCTCCGCCCTACATCAAGGACGCGAGCGGCAACGACACCAAGGAGTCCGCGTACTTCTGCTGCGCCAACCGCGGCAAGCGCTCGGTCACGGTCGACATCTCCAAGCCCGAAGGGGCGAAGCTGGTGCGTGAACTCGCGGCCAACGTCGACGTCTTGCTGGAGAACTACAAGTTCGGCGATCTCACGCGCTACGGCTTGGGGTACGAGCAGCTGCGAGAGATCAATCCCAAGCTCATCTATTGCTCGATCACCGGCTTCGGCCAGACCGGCCCGGATCGCGAAAAGCCCGGGTACGATTTCATGATTCAAGGCATGGGCGGCATCATGAGCGTCACGGGCGAGCGCGGCGAGGGGCCGCAGCGCGTGGGCATCCCGATCGCCGACATCATGACCGGCATGTATTCGAGCATCGCGGTGTGCGCGGCACTGGCCAACCGGGCGCAGACAGGCAAAGGCCAGCATCTGGATCTCGCCCTGCTCGATTGCCAAGTGGCCGTGCTCGCTTATCAAGCGATGAACTATCTTTCGACCGGTGTCGCGCCCACGCGCACGGGCAACGTCCATCCGAACATCGTGCCCTATCAGCCGTTCCATACCGCCGATGGCGACGTCATCATCGCTTGCGGCAACGACAACCTGTTCAAGAAGTTCTGCGAAGTGGCGGGCTGCGTGGATCTGCTGCAGGATCCGCGCTTCGCCACCAACGCCGACCGCGTGCGCAACCGCCTGGAGATCGAACCCCTGATCGAAGCCGTGACACGCAAGCGCACGACGCGCGAATGGGTGAGCGCGCTCGAAGGGGCGGGTGTGCCGTGCGGTCCGATCAATACGCTCAAGGAAGTCTTCGAGGAGCCGCAGGTGAAGGCGCGCGGCATGCTGCAGCACTTGCCGCATTCGACGGCCGGCAAAGTGCCGCAGGTCGTCAGCCCGATGAAGTTCTCGGGCACGCCGCTGGAGTTCGGCAGCGCGCCGCCGGTACTGGGCGAGCACACCGAGCAGGTATTGCGCGAGGTGCTGGGCCGCTCCGACGCCGAGATCGCGGCCCTGCGGTCGGCCGGCGCGATCTAGGCGCACGCGCTTCGCATCGAGGGTTGCGATGAGCATCGTCGTTCGCGATTCGACCGTCGAGGACGTCGCGTCGATCCAGACCATCTATGAGCATCATGTCCTGCATGGTCTGGCCTCGTTCGAGGAGGTTGCGCCCTCCGTGACGGAGATGCGGCGGCGCCGAGACGAAGTGCTGCAGCGGGGCTTTCCGTATCTGGTTGCCGAGATCGCTGGCATCGTGCTCGGCTATGCGTATGTGTCGCCTTATCGGGCGCGCTCGGCGTACCGCTATGCCGTGGAGAATTCGGTGTACGTGCGCCACGATGCCGTCGCACGGGGCATCGGGCGCTGCCTGCTCGCAGAACTCATCGCCCGCTGCGAGCGCCTGGAACTGCGGGAAGTGATCGCGGTGATCGGCGACAGCGAAAACGCGGCCTCGGTCGGGCTGCATGCCGCACTGGGTTTTCGCAATGTCGGCGTCTTGACGTCGGTCGGGTTCAAGCACGGGCGCTGGGTGGATAGCGTGCTGATGCAGCGCACGCTGCGCTGCCTGGAGCCGCGATAGCCCGACGCCGCCGGGGCGCTTGGCCGGGCGTCCACTCGCGTTTTCGCTGGCCACCCAATTCGGGTCATTCCCCGGCAAGAGCCAGCACGGCCTTCCACTCGGCGGGATCGACCGGGGTGATCGAAAGCCGGTTGCCGCGCTGAAGAATGCGCATGCTGGCCAGCGGCTCGTGATCGCGCATGGTGGCCAGCGTGACCGGTTCGATCTTCTTCACGAAGCGGATATCGACGTTCAACCAGCGCGGATTGTCCGGCGTGGATTTGTCGTCGTAATACTTCGACTTCTTGTCGAACTGGCTCTCATCCGGGTAGGCGAGCTTGCTCACCTCGGCAATGCCGACGATGCCCGGCTCCTCGCAGTTCGAGTGATAGAAAAAGATCTTGTCGCCGAGTTGCATCTGATCGCGCATGAAGTTGCGCGCCTGGTAATTGCGCACGCCGTTCCAGTGCGTGGTCTTGTCGCGTGCGAGATCGTCGATGCCATAGACATCGGGTTCGGACTTCATCAGCCAATAACGCATAGGTGTTCCAGTAGATTCCGAGACGTTTCGATTAAGTACATGCACTCAAAGGGCGGCGTGACAATTCTGGGGTCGCCTTGTCGCGTGCGGTCCTCTCCAAGCCGGTAACTTCCACTCATGACGTACCACCCGAGTCCTCCCGGAGATTCGGCCCTGAAGGGTGCGCCACGGCAAGCTCACCGCGGCCCGATGCTTCAATGCCAAGCTCGATCGCAGCGGCCTTGACGCTCGGCTCGGCGAGGGTGAAGGGTGGTCGCTTCCGACTGGCGCGAGCCGTGCGCGAACGAGGATGATGGAATACCTGTTCGAGGGTAAGTGGCGGCGGTTCACGATCGGCATGCTCCACTAGCCGGGTGCGGCTGGCGAAAGTATATCGAGTTGGCTCGACAACGGCCGTTCGACGCTTGTCCAGGCTCGCGCCCGTGCGGCCAACCGTCTTGCTGGCCGCGACCCCGCCGCCGAGCGCGACCTGCACGAATTGACGCGCAAAGAGGTCGTCGACGCTCGCGAAAACTTCGCGGAAGGCCAAGTCGAGGGGCGGGCGGCCATGCCAAGGGCCAGGTCGTGCTGCCACTTGAAAGCCCCGGTCAGGACTGCCCGGGGTGGCATAACGATTCGAGTGGTACTACTTTGCGCGATACGCGGGCTTTGCGGTGACGTTGTCGGGCGCAGGGTGCAAGACCCAAGGTGTGGCCCTGGTGAACAAGATCCGTATGCTTGACCTGGCCGCCCGCAAAGCACGCAAAGTCGAACGTGTGCCACAGGCAGTCATTGACGATGCGATCGGGCGCCTGGCTGCATTGTTGGATTGAACCTGCCCCGCACGGCGGCGCCGATCAGCGTCGTTCGGAAAGCGTGGCGTGCGAAGTGCAGCGAAGGAGCCAGCGGCACAGTTTGGCGCGCCGAACGCGGATTTCGTTTCAGCCCGATGCGACGGCGAATCGCCTTGTAGCAGCCTGTCACGAAGGATGGTTCCTGGCCGGAAAGGGCCTGACGGGGTTGGATCCCCGAAGCAGTCGCCCAGAATACCCAATGGCAGCCATAGGGTATTGGCAAGGAAAACCGTACTTTCGGCCAGGAGCTGACGGTGGCGACAGGCTGGTTCCTGGCATTCGGGCGCGAATGCCAGGCCGCGATGATGCTGTGCTCCCGCTGGCCATAGCTGGCTGCCTGCCTGGACCCGTGCTGCACACGGCGCTGTCGGTACCGGGCGTGTTCGCACTCGAACCCCGCGCCACGCGCCTTTCCTGGCCGGCGACGTGGCGCGGCGTCGGCGCGCCGGCCGGGCCTCTATTTGCAGTGGCTGGCGCCGAAGAGAGCGAGGAGTCTATCCGCAGCGGTTGGAGGTAGGTTTCGGGTTCGGGCACCGGCGCGATTTCTCCTACGAGTCTGAGCTGAATGTCCGCAAAGGCTGCAGAGTCTTCGCTCGCGTTGTGGCCGATGGCACTGAGGCCTATCGTGGAGCGCTTAGCGCTTAGCGCTTTCGAGGTTTCGCCGCCCTATTCATGAAATGTCCGGGCTAGCGCGCTCGAAGGGATCAGCAACTTGCAATCATGCATCGATTGCTTGATTGCAAGACCCTTAGGCACGCTCGAGCGCGGTGACCGCTCGGCGCAAGGGGGACGCAGTGCCAGTGAACGGAAGATGGCGTTTGAGATTCGTATTCGCTGTGCGCCTTCTCGCATCGCAGCTACTCGGACGCGCAACACGCGATGCGGCGCCTCGCGTGGCGTGAACCGCGAAGGTCTGCGTCCAAGTGAGCGATGGCCGAGGCAAGCGCGCGAGCCACCGCTCGTGCTGCGCACGGCTGGCGGTCGTTCAGCCGCCGATCATGATTCGCGCGCTGGAGAAGAGCATGCCGAGTCCAGAGCAGACGAGCAGCAGGCACACGACGAGCTTCAGCGTGCGTTGAGACACAGGGGGGCGATGCGTCGCGGTCAGCGCGGTGACGATCAGGGCAATGGGAATGGCCTGCAGCGTGAGCAGCACAGAGAGCTTGCTGAAGTGGCCCGAGAACACGACGACGAAGAGCCTCAGCACCGCCCCGACAGCGAAGCTGAAGATCAGCGATTCCTGTATGCGCTCGAGGGTCCATGGCTGCCGGTACACCGCGTAGACCAGTGGCGGCCCGGGCGCGGAAAACATGCCCCCGAGCACGCCGGAGAGGGCGCCGACCAACGTGAAGTAGCCCGGGCCGGAGGTCGTCGGCAGCGTCGCGGCTGACCGCCAGAGGAGAAGCGCGCACACGACGATGCTCGCGCCGAGAATCATCCGCAACACTTCATAGGCGTACGCGGCGAGGAAGCCGAGCAGCAAGAGCCCGATGATCGCGCCGACCAGGCTTGCGCCCACCGCGGGAATGATCGCCCGTTCGACATGGGCGGCACGGCGCTTGTAGAAGAACATCGCCGCGTTGACGATGATGATGACGGTCACCACGTTGGCCGCGTCCGGCAGGGGCACCAGGTTCGTGACGCCCACCAGACCGAGCAGAATCAGTGCGAGCGCGAAGCCGGTCAGACTCTGCGCATATACGCCCAGGGCAACGAACGCCGCGAACAACAAATGGGTCAGCATTTCGGAAAGCGGAAGATCCGATTCTTGGGCAAGGGCCGTGTACTTCCGTGCCGACCGGGCTGCATCCGCCGGCGCACGACTATATTCGGGATACACGGTAGCACACGCGCCGCGGTGCCCGAGCAAGTATCCAGTTCACCGTCGCCAGGGGCTGGGCGTCGCTCGCAGGATACCAAGCCGCAGGGGCGTTCTTGCCGTGCGACCCGCGTCGGCCCTGCCATCCGGATCGGCCGCTTCGTAGGCTTCGTTGGACGGGGCGGCCGGCGGGAAATCGAGCAAGTCGCCCTTGCGCAGTTCTTGCCCCACTGGATCGAGACGGCGCAGGCGATCCGGGCCCCAGGCCTCGCCGCCCGCGACCCGGCGCCAGTCGCGAGCGAATGCGGCGCCGGACAGGTTGGCATGGACGAGCGAGCCTGCGATGAATTCCGAAGCGCCGGTGGTGATCGTGAGGATCCTCACGCACCTGGGCTTGGCCGCGCGTGCTCCGCTGCGCGAGCTTTCGTTCAACCACGCAGCTTGACCCGAGAGCAAAACGACGGTTCTGCGGCAGAGCCGACGGGCTTGCTCGGCCCGTGTTCGCGTGACAACGTCATGACACGCTGGTGAACCCTGATTTGGACCGATACCGCGCTTGAATCGCGCACGACGAAGGGGAAATTGTTACCCGGTGCGAGCGCGGTTGACCGCTCGTAGCACTGGGCATACAGTACCCGCGTGCGGAAGATGTCGTTTGCAATTGCTACTCGCCCACATCGTTCTGGTGAAGCCATCGTGAATCACCGCAGCAAAACCCTGATCTATGGCATCGCCGCACTGGCGTTGCTGGCCGCAAGTGTCGCGACAACCGCCCAGACCACCGAAGTCCTGCTCGATCAGGCCATCGCCGGCGAGCATCGTTCCAGCGCCGGCAAGGCGCGCGACAAGTATCGGCATCCCCGCGAAACCCTGTTGTTCTTCGGTCTCAGGTCGGACATGACCGTGGTCGAAATCTGGCCCGCGGGCGGCTGGTACACACACATTCTGGCGCCTGTGTTGCGCGACAAGGGCAAGTTGTATCTCGCGCACGTGGCGATCGAAAATCCCAAGCTTGAAAACTGGCAGCGCGAGTCGCGCGAACAACTTGCTGCGGTTATGGCAGGCAATCCGGAGGTCTACGGCAAACCGCTGTTCACGTCGCTCGGCCCCCCCGAGTACGTGGCCATCGCGCCGCCGGGCAGCGCGGACTTGGTCCTGACCTTTCGCAATGTGCACAACTGGAGCAAGCAAAGAACCGATGCGCAGGTGTTCAAGGCGTTTTTCGATGCGCTCAAGCCGGGTGGCGTTCTCGGCGTGGTGGAGCATCGCGCGAAACCCGATACGCCGTTCGAGCAAATGGTGGCTTCCGGCTATATGACTGAGGACTACGTGATTGCGCTGGCGCAAAAGGCAGGCTTCAGATTGATCGCGAAATCGGAGGTGAACGCCAATCCCAGGGACAGCAAGGATCACCCCCACGGAGTGTGGACGTTGCCGCCTATGCGGCGCGGCTTTTTTCTGGATGCGCAGAAGTATCTCGACATTGGCGAATCCGATCGCATGACGCTCAAGTTCGAAAAGCCGAAGTCCTAAAACGTGTTTGGAACTCTGGCATCTGCGATAGCCAGCATTGTTGCTGGGCACGCGCGGCGGCTGGAACAGCTGTGCCGCTACATCATCGGCCGGTGCGCTCGAAGGGATCAGGTCTTGCAATCATGCGTCGATTGCTTGATTGCAAGACCCCTAGGCAACTAGGCACGCTACCTGCGCGTGCGCCGCCGCGCGCCCCGGCGCGCCCGGCGCCTCTCGTGCACGCGGCCTGATCCGAAAACATTACGACGGTTCGGCGACAGGATCGACAAGCTCGCTCGGCCCGCGTTCGTGTGACGGCGTCAAAGCGCGGCGGAGGAACGCCCATTGGGGTCGAGGCCGCGCTTGTATCGTCACTGCGAAGGAGAATTTCTCACCAGTGAGTGCGCGGTTGACTGCTCGCCGCACAGCGGTTGCAGTGCCAACGTTAGAAAAATGTCGTTTGAAATTCCTATTCGCCTAAAAGGCGACTTGATACGACACGTTCACCCAATGACTGGGCGCGGACCCTTGCGTGGTGGCGTTGAGAAATGCGGTCACGGCTCCCGCGGTAAGCTTTGCTTCAACCCCAGCGCCTCCACGCAACCAAGCACGCTTCACCTGTTGTCCGGCTAAGTCAAAGCCGAACAAGCCGATGACCTCGCCGATGGTCGAAGGGCGGGCGGCCATGCCAAGGGCCAGGTCGTGCTGCCACTTGAAGGCCTCGGTCAGGACAGTACCACTCGAATCGTTATGCCACCCCGGGCGTCCCGACGTGCTCACCGCAGTGGGCGTCCGCTGCTTTGCCTGAGCGGACGTTCGACTGCGGCATCGTGTCAGTCAGCAACGCCACGGATACCGGCCGCTCGGGGTGAGTCGATTGGAACCGCAGCTCCTCGATCAGTCGAACGCGAACTATCGACCGTGAGCAGTCGAACGCGCTCAAAGGGCTTGAACGACAGCAATCAGAATCGAGCGGTCACCTGGAGCGCGAATCGACGGTCGCCGAACCGGCCTTGTGCAACGCTTCGCATAAGGCCGCATAGCTTCTGTTGATCTCACGTCGGATTCAGATGTTGGCATCGTGTGAATGGGGATTCGTACGGACGTCACGAGCGATGGGGAGTCGCCTACGAAAGGTGCCCAAGAGGACAAGTGCCCCAAAGAGCATCGTCCAAATGCGCGCTGGTTCGGGTACAGGAGTAAGAATGAACGCCCGTAGCCCGTGATTATCACGCAAACCAACACCGACGATTTCTCCGCGGTTATTGATGTCCCAAGCTTCAAGTAAGGTCCAATCATCACCGTTTGTCACTAGGCTGTTTAGATCATAGGCCATGGCGTTCTCCCAGAGTAACGCACGATGTGCGCCCTGGTTGCGGCTCGGGAAAAATCCGACAGGTCCACCAAAGCCAACCACCGTGTTTGCGTCGTTTATCCCAACCGCCACACTGCCATCGAATCCGGTCGGATTCGAAAGAAGATTCATCACGCCGGACACCCACAGTACTGCTTGAAACGACTGACCAGGTGCGGATGGAATCGCAGAAACAATGTTTCCAGCAATGCCGTTCGTGTCGTTTATTGCGCGGGCGCTCGCGTTTGAAGCGAGTTCCACGGGTGTATCCGCAACCCAGATGACCGCTGCGCCCCCGCTCTGCCCTACGATGTCTCCCCTGCCATTGATGGCAAGAGCTCGACTGAAGGAATCATTCTGACCTAATCTAGGTAGCGCTGTAACGGTTCCATTACGGATGTATGCAGCAGTCTCGAAGGGATTCCCTGACCCGACGATGACAGCATCGTCGCTAATTCCGAAGGGAACGAAATTCAGCCCACCGGGCAATGCGGACAAGTCAGTTACTGTTGCGCCGTTCCATAGTACCCCGCGAAAATTCGCCGCCCCAACGATCTGCCCAGCGCCATTTATCCCATAAGCTCCCGCTAGAGAAGCACTTCCGGAGGGAAGCGGCAACACTTCTATGCCATTGCCGGCACTCCAACGGAACGCGTTTGAACTCGATGCGTCAGTGTTGTAGCTGTCGCCAATGACCTGCCCAGAATCGTTTAGAGCGCGTGCAAAGCTGGCGTTGTCCGTCGGCAATACGCCAATATCGCGCACGGTGAACTGGACGGCGGCATATGCGATCGGATTGCCGAAGAGTCCGAACGTCATGACGAGGAAGAGCAGATAGTGTTTGGCGTCGCGAGAATCCATTGTCATGGCCACCTACAGATCAGGGGTTGTTGAATCGTAAACCTCACAAGCATGCCGCATCTGTCATTACATGAGAATGTTACCGCACGAAGTCGTGAACGGCTCGTCCTATGGTCTGAATTGCCGCGGTATCCCCTATGATTCCGTGGTAAGGAGATGCGAAATTAGCCGCTTTCGAGGAGCCAACGAAGCGCTACCGTTGGGTGGTGCGGCGCGTTTCGAAGGGGAACAGACGGTCGAACGGCGGCTCAAGTAGAAAGGATTGGCGGCAGCAACTGTTCGGAGCCTACCTTCCCGGGGAGGTGTCCGAAAGCCGACGTTCGCCACTCCCCACGTCTGCACGGCCTGGTTTTGGCGAGCATGGCGCACTGCTATACCCGGCCATAAGCGGACGCTCACTTTTACTTTTCAGTTTAACGACGGATCGACACCCTATATCTGCCTGCGTGCGACCCTGCACACCGGCGCGGCGGCCGGCACTTTGTCAGGCGGCCTGATCCCCGACGGCAAGAAGGGCTTTGCAACGGCGCTGAAGGTTGCGCACGTGGGGGCAGCGTGCGTCGAAGTCAGGCAACTCGGGTCGATTCAGGGGGGGAATCGTCATTGAGAGCAGGGAATGGTTGCCACAGATCGCGTGATTGACCGCCTCTCGCACAGCTCGAAGGGGTCTTGCAATCTTGCATCGATTGCTTGATTGGAAGACCCCTAGGGAACTAGGGTGGGAAGCACGGGGCCGTCTCCAGGCTCACACCTCGTTGGAAAAGACTCCCTCTCGACCGCCCAGGCGGCGCGTATTAGACTTGGCCGCACGCAATACGGCCCCTCCGACATCAAAGCGAGCCCCGGACCATGCAGCATAAGACCAGCCCCCTGAACGGCGATTTCGGTGTGATGATCGAAGGCGTCAGCCGCCGCGATCTGAAAGACGCAACCTTCCAGCGCGAAGCCTATGATCTGTGGACCCGCCAGGGCGGCCTGCTGGCTGTCCGCGGCAACGATTTGGCCGCCATCCCGCCGGAAGAACTGGTCGCCTGGTCCGAGGTTTTTGGCGCGGTGGAGTACGAGGGCATGACCGCCCGCGAAGACAAGTCGGTCAAAGGCTTTCCCATTCTGCGCATCGGCAACATCCGTGACGAGGCGGGCAATCTGAAGGCCTCCCTGGCGCGGGTGCCGCAGCTGCGCACCGATGACGACATCCGCTATAACCCGGAAACCCGCCGCCCGGTCTGGCATACGGACTCCACATTCCGCAAGCATCCGCCCATCGGCTCGGTCTTTCATTGCAAGATTGCGCCCGACGAAGGCGGCGAGACGCTGTTCGCCGACATGCGCACGGCCTACCAGCAGCTGGACGGCGCGACCAAGGCGAAGCTGGACGGGCTGGAAGCGGTGTGCTCGCAGGCCCATCACGACAAGAAGATCAACAACTACTCGCCGGACTATCCGATCCTGACGCCGGCGCAGCGGGCAGCCAATCCGCCGAACCGGGTGCCCATCGTCCTGAAACATCCGGTCAGCGGCGAGCCGGCGCTCTATGGCCTGAACTCCTCCACCTGCGCCATCCTGCCAAAAGGCCAGGAGATCGCGTCGGACGTGCTGGACGTTTGCGATCTGGAAGGCACCGAGCACGAAAGCGTTCAGATTCTTCGCAGTCTGCTGCCCGCGATCACCGGGCCGGAATACACGGTGAAATGGTGCTGGCAGCCCGGCGATATCGTGGCCTGGGACAATCGCTGCACGATCCATTCCGCCACCGGTTACGACTATGAACGTTATAGCCGCGAGATGTGGCGCCTGACCCTGCTCGACCGCACGCGGGCGCCGAGAGCGGTGGCGGAATAGCTGGCAAAGGCCCACTCCAGCGCACCCTAGGTGTCAGGTCTTGCAATCATGCATCGATTACGCGATTGCAAGACCCCTTCGAGTCACGCACCTGTGCCTGCCCGCGCGTGCACATTCGCTCAACCACGCAACCTGACCCGAAATCACGCGACGGTTCCGCGGTAGAACCGACGGGCTTGCTCGGCCCGTGTTCGCGTGATGGCGTCAAAACACGGCTGGTGAACCCTCATTCGGGCCGATGCCGCGCTTGAATCGGCACGGCGAAGGGAGAAAGTTTTCGTCAGCGAGCGCGCGGTTGACCGCTCGTAGCACGGGGCATACAGTGCCGACCAGCGAAAATGGGGGTTTCGAGTAGCCTATTCGCAACGCGCGGGATGTACGTGAACGCCCGGGCCTGAGCGGGTCGGTATCGGCTCGTGCCACCGGCGGGCCCTGGAACTACCGGGTCGAAGCAAAATGCCCTCCATGGTCTTCGTCATGCCCCGCGTGCTCCCGGTGGCGGGGCCACAATTCTGTGCATGCATCCGATCCAGAGGAGGAAACCCCATGAGCAAATCCCTGCGCCTGTCTGAAAAGTGGTTCCGCCGCGGCCTATGGCTGGTAGCTTTCCTGTTCGCCTGGTTCCTCACCGGGCTGGGCAGCACCGTGGTGGGCGACCTGCCGCAGGTTGAACAGGTGCGCACCCTTCACGACTTCATGGACCCGCAGCGCACACCGGCGCTGCAGCAGACCATCCAGAACGCGGGCCGCGCCGCCGACGATGCAAAGGCCGCGCTGGACCAGGCGCAGCTGCGCCACCAGACCGCCCAGGCCAGCAACCGCGCCGCGCGCGAGACCTTCAGCAACTGGCTGGCCACGCGGCAGGTGACACAGAAGCCCGAACAGGACAGCGAACTGATCGCCCGCACGAAGGAACTGGACGCCCTGCGCCAGGCCGAACGCGACGCGCTGGCGGCGGTTGAACAGCAGCAGCAGGCGGCGCTGGACGCCCGTCAGGCCCGCGACCGGGCCCAGGACGAACTGCGCACGCTGGAAGACGCCGCCCGCGGCGAATACCAGGCCGCCCAGCAGGCGCAGGAGCTGCGCGTTTTCGGCTACCGACTCGCGCTCACCCTGCCGCTGCTGGCGTCGGCCGGCTGGCTGTTCAAGAAGCACCGCAAGGGTGCGTCATGGCCCTTCGTCTGGGGCTTCATCTTCTTCGCGCTGTTCGCCTTTTTCGTCGAGCTGGTGCCCTACCTGCCCAGCTACGGTGGCTATGTGCGCTACATCGTGGGCATCGTGCTCACGGTGGTGGGCGGGCGCTACGCCATCGCTGCGCTGCAGCGCTATCTGGAGCGACAGAAGCAAGTCGAAGCCCTGCCCGACAACCAGCGCCGCCAGGGCATGGACTACGACCTGGCGCAGGCGCGGCTGGCCAAGAACGTCTGCCCCGGCTGCGAACGCACGGTGGACCTAAAAGACGGCAAGACCGACTTCTGCCCGCACTGCGGCTTGTGCCTGTTCGACCACTGCGGTTCGTGCAACACCCGCAAGAGTGCCTTCGCGCGTTACTGCTTTGCCTGCGGCACGTCGGCCAAGGGTGAGTCGGTGAGCGTCGAGGCCGGCGCCACCTGATGCCTCAGCCGGCGGCGCGCTCGGCTCGCCACAGCGGTCGCAAGGTCATTTGATCCTGGCCATATCTGTTCGATCGATCAGCATGCCGGGGGCTGCCGACGATCTTATAGACGTGCGACGCTGCAGTTGTGCCGCTGGGCGTTATCGAGTCGCACTTCGAATCCAATGCATGCCGATGGAGTGGTTCTCGCCGCGCGCGATCGGGCTCCAGTAAAGAAGGACGCAACGGATGGCCGCTATGCGACGGCCATTTCCATAGGTTCTACGGTTCTACGTCAGTAAAGGGTCGATGGTTCGCGTTCGACTGATCGAGAAGCTGCCGTTCCAATCGACTCCCCCCGAGCTGCAGGTGTCCGTGGCATTGATGACTGACACGATGCTGCGGGCGAACGCCTGCTCGGCCGAAGTCCTGCCGCATAGTCGAACTGTCTCCGCCCCACCGTCTCGTACTCGGCCTAGGCGGTCACACGGTGAGCGTCGAGTGTGTCACCGGTGATCGCTCGTTACCGGCCATTGGGGAGGCGCGACGGCGAACGTCGGCTTCTAGCATACGAACGGCGATTCGCGCGCAGGCGCCGCCGCACGCACCTTCGCGACGCTCCGAACTCATCGAGACGGTCTGATCACACCGTGCCGTTGACCGTTCCGAGTTCGGGCGATACAGTGGAGCGAACCAACGAATATGTTTTGAGAAGCCTATTCGTGCGAGGCCTGTCAGGCACGGAGCCTGGGGGTCGTCGTTGTGTCGAATCGACCCCAGGCGGCATACGCGCTGTCCTAGGGTGCTTGTATTCCAGAACCGCGGAAGGATCGGTGGCGCCCGATGAAGCTACATACCACGCTGACCAGCCCGTACGGCCGCATCGCCCGGATCGTCCGTCTCGAAAGGGGATTGGCGGATCGCATTGCTCTCGAGTCGGTGCAGACTCGGGGCGTTGACAATCCGTACTACGCAGTCAATCCGTCGGGCCGGGTGCCATCCTTGATCCTCGATGACGGGACCATACTGGAGGACTCGACGCTCGTCTGCTGGTTCATGGATCATCTCGACGGTGATCCTGTCCTGCACCCGCCGCAAGGCATGGCGGGGCTCGAGCATCGGCGCATCGAGGCGACGGCGCGCAGCATGCTCGACGGGGTCAGCCTGTGGTCGCGTGAGTTTCTTTACCGGGAAGCAGAAATCCGATCTGCGACGATCATGGCGCACGAGCAGGCGCGCGCCCTGCGCCTCGCCGATGTTTTCGAGAAGGAAGTGCTGGGCAAGGTTCTGTCCGGCCCTCTGAACATGGCGCAGATCACCCTCGCCTGCGTCTTCCACGGCCGCATGAACGACCGCCCGCCAGGATTCCGCTGGCAGGACGGCCGCCCGAATCTTTGCGCCTGGGTCGAGCGCATGGGCGGTTACGCCTCGATCGTGGAGACCTTGCCGCCGCCACGGAACTAGCACCGAGGCGGGCCGGATTGCTGCGGCCACTTGCTGCCGATTTCCCTGTGACTGGTTTCTGGCGGTCTGGCATAAGGGGGCAATCGGCCAAAAGCTGTTCTTCAGGCAAGTGGTTCGGACCCGCCTGTGTCACGGAACTAACGTCAATGCCACCGCGCCGAGACTGCGGAGATAGCGGCCTCTGCGGCAGCTACGATCTCGGAATCCCAATGCTCGAGCGCTCGACGCAGCGGCGCAAGCGCCTCACTAGCTGGGCCTCCAATCGCGGCTAACGCTGCGATTGCCTGTCGCTTCGGCCCCCCATCATCTTCGGCCTCAAGTATGCTGATCAAATCAGGTACTACACTCACATCCGCTGCGACATGCGCCAGCGCGATGGCTGCCCAAGTACGCAGTGCCTGATTTCCCGTGCGATGTGCAACGCGAAGCGCATCAGCAGCAGCGCCGGCGACCGGGCCCATGCGACTCAACGCGACTGCCGCAAACTCCGCGCGTGGCGTAAACGGAGGCGCCAGTTCCGCGACGAGCATTGGAATCGCGGCGACCCCCACGGTACCCAGCGCACGCGCTGCGGCTCCCGCGACGATGCCGCTTGAGTGACCAAGAGCACGGCCCAGTGCATCGATGGTGGCAGGATCGTCCGACGCAACGGCACCAAGCGCGTCTGCAGCAGCCCACTGCAAGTCGTAGTAGTCGTCGTCACCCAGCGCATCCAAGAGCTTCGGCACAAGCGAAGCGGCTTCATTTCCGATTTCATGGATCACGTCGCAAACGGCCTCGCCGTTGTCCTCGAACTCCCGTTCAAGCACCGGGACCACGAGCGCCGCATCGCGGGCAATTCTCCAGATCGCCTTAGCGGCAACGACCGCGTAATACCCTCTTCCAGCGGCAATCTCCAATAGCTGCGAAATAGCCGCCTGGGCGCATGGTCCAATCTGGCCCAAAAGCTCGATGGCCTCACCGCCGACAAAACGTTCCGTAGTCAAAGAAATGAGCGCCGGCAAGAACGGTTCGATCTCTATTCTCGGAGCTAGCTCCTTCAGCCCGCTTACGGCCATATCTTGCACGCGAGGGGATGAATCTCTCAAGGCGCGCTCAATAAGCGGGAGCCAGATATCTGGGTCCGAAGCCAGCGACCGCATGACGTAAAGGGCACCCCAGCGAGTGTCCGGATCAGGATCTACGCTGGCGGCCACCGCTTGCTGTTGAACAGTCGAGCGCAAACCATCTTCCGATAACTTCTTGGAGAGGTTGCCCAAGGCGTGCATCGCAGCGGCGCGGTTTCTTGCGTCGGGGGACTTTGCCATCGAAACAAGTGCAAGCACACTTGTTTCGTCAATCGCGTGCACCAAGCCCAGCGCGAAAGCAGCCTTGTTCCGAACCTCCGTTTCGTCGTCGAGCAGGCATCGACAGAGCGCCGGAGCAGCCTCGATGGCAGCGTCTCCGAAGTGCGCCAATGCCTTCGCGGCTGAACTGCGGACCTCTGGTGTCGGATCCATCAGCAGCGCGAGCAGCGTCGGCATGCTGCGACCGTCCGTATGCGCCAAGGCATATTCACCCACTTCCCGAAGCCTGGCATCACTACCTCTGATGAGATCCACCAGTGGTTCGATCGGCAGGACATCCGCAACGATACCTCTGATGGCCAAAGAGCAAAGCTGATCGGAAGCGGACTTGCGCTGTTCCTCGTCACCCTCGCGAAGCGTGTGAAACAGCGCCTCGACGATCTCCCTTCGCTCATGCGGACTGAGCGATCGGATATGTTGTTCATCTTCCCAGCTAAGCGTCATGCGCTGCCCCCTGGATGACCAGTCGATACTAACCTGCGCGTCAAGGATCCCGGGTAGGCTGACGACTGGGTGCCGTCGCCGCTCGGGGGCAGTACCTCGCCTTCGCCGGATCGAGAAGCTGACGTTCGAATCGACTCACCTCCGAGCGGCAGCTATCCGAGCAATTGTCGACCGTACGCACGTCGTGGCTGACCGTCCGTTCAGGCGGAATGCCTGACGCTCATGATTTCGGCATTGCATGTTTTTCCGCTGCAGATCGCCGCTCGTCCGTTCGACGAGGCGACGGTGTTCCGCGTCGCGCACGCCTACGAGCAGGCCACGCCCTGGCAAACACAGAATCCGGACGTCGACACCGCGATCGCGCGGTTTGCACGCTGACCCGCCCCTACCGGGCCGTGCCCACCCGGCGCCCGCATACCGTGCAGACCGATGGAGGCTAACCGTCGCGGTGCGTGCGTACGTCCCAGGTCCCGCTGTGCCGGTTCCAGACAATGCTGTACGAGCCGCCCGCCTCGACATCGTATTCAACGTAGCCGCGGTTGGCCGTGCCGACGCGGATCTTTCCGCTGCCGACCCCGGGGCTCAGCCTGTAGGGCGTCGTCTGGTGCGGATAGCTCATCTGGTTCTTCCAGGTGCCGCGAGCAGGGTCGAAAGTCTGGAATTCGATGCGCTCGTTGCTGCGATTGTGCAGCGTCCACGAGGCAGACGGTTGTGGGTGCTGGGGCGAGCCGTACCCCACTGCCTGCTGCATGCCGCCCCGATGCGATGACGGCGGCGTGTTGAGCGTCACGCCGGGCTGCGCCATGGGGCCCCGGCTGGAGAGATCCCAGACGCCCTTGCGGTCGCTCCAGACGACGGCGTACTTCTGGCCGGCCCGCACTTCGTACAGCACGTACCCGCGGCCCTCGGTGCCGATGCGGATTCTGCCCTCGGTCGCGCCCGAGGCCGACATGAGGTTCCTGCGCTCGTTGGGCTGCAGCTGCTGCGATCTCCAGGTGCCCCGCGCAGGGTCCATCGTGGCAAACGCGACAGGCTGGTCGCTGGCGTTGTGGATCTCGTACATCGGCTGCTGGGCCAGCGCCGGCAGACTCGCGGTGATGAGGGCCCAGGCGGCGAGCGCCGGGCGGCAAGCGGCAATCCAGTCGAACATGAGCTTTCCTCTGCGTTGTTGGGTCCGGCGCGCACCGGAAGCGACGCGCATCGATCGGGCAACGGCAGGGTCCACGGGATCTTGAGTTCGGGCGTCGCAACCGTCGGCCGCAGCCTGCGCCGCCCGGGATCCTTCCAGCGCCCGGGCCATGCGCGCGGGCGTCGGCAGCGAAAGCACCGATCTCGGTGTATCGATCGCTCGCTGTGCCCGATCAGTACCCCGCGCTCGCCAAGGGAGTAGGCGAGCGCATCGATGATCTCGTCGTCGAGGAACGAAAGGCGCTTGTCGCGCGTGTTGATCAGATTCGCCTTGATCCGTAGGCCGCGAAAGATCGAGGCGTACTTGCAGCCGATCATCCCGGCGCCGCCCGACGCACCCGTCATGGTGAGCATGTCGCGCAGCCCGCCAGGTCGATACATCGGCCGACGCCGACGCGGTGATCGCAATACGCGTCGGGTCGTTGCAGTCGAGCGACGCCAATTACATCGTGTCAGAAAGCAAGCCGGGCAGGTCGACGCGCTGCTCGCAAGCGGGAATGCTGCAACGCTGGGTCAGACGCGATTGTTTTCTACGCGTGAGCCTGCGCCACGGCACGCGTGGCCCCGGTGTCGGATGCGCGTGACGGGTTTGCAGCGACGTGCGGTCCGCGGCGCTCGCTGCCGCCTGAATGCCGGGTGCTCCTCGTTACCGTGTAGCGCGACGCGAGGGCCATCAGCGCCTGGGTCCTCTCCTGCATGGACTGGGCGGTGGCTGCAGCCTGTTCGACCAGCGCGGCGTTCTGCTGCGTCACTTCGTCCATCTGGACTATCATCAGGTTTACCTGCTCGATCCCGGACCTCTGCTCCTGGCTCGCCGCGGCGATGTTGGCCATGATGCCGGTCACGCGCTTGACCGAGGACACGATCTCTTCCATGGTGCGGCCGGCCTGTTCGACCAACCTGGAGCCTGCTTCGACACGGTTGACCGAGTCCTCGATCAACTGCTTGATCTCCTTTGCGGCATTCGCCGAGCGCTGCGCCAGATTGCGCACTTCGCTCGCCACGACGGCGAAGCCGCGGCCCTGTTCCCCGGCGCGCGCGGCCTCCACTGCCGCATTGAGCGCAAGGATGTTGGTCTGGAACGCGATGCCGTCGATGGTGGAGATGATGTCCGCGATCTTTCTGCTCGCCTCGCTGATGCCGCTCATCGTGGTGACGACCTCGCCGGCCACCTGACCGCCCTTGACCGCGATGTCCGAGGCGCCCAGCGCAAGCTGATTCGCCTGGCGCGCGTTCTCGGCGTTCTGCTTCACCGTGCCGGTCAGTTGCTCCATCGTGGAAGCGGTCTCTTCCAGCGAACTGGCCTGCTTCTCGGTGCGGTCCGACAGATCGGCATGGCCGTTGGCGATTTCCGTCGCCGCCGTACCCACTGCGTGGGCCGATTCCTTGATGCTGCCTACCATGTCTGCCATGGACTCGACGATCGAGTTGACGCCGGCGCACAGCATCTCGAGTTCATCCGTCTTGCCCGTCATCGGCACGCGCTGCGTAAGGTCGCCCACTTGGGCGGCGTTCGCGACGGCCCGGGTCTGCTCAACGGCTTCCCGCATCGCAGCCGCGGCCCGCACCTGCTCGGTGACGTCCGTGGCGTACTTGACGACCTTGAACGGCTTGCCGTTCATGTCGAGGATGGGGTTGTAGGTCGCCTGGATCCAGATCTCCCGGCCGCCCTTGGCCAGGCGCTTGTACTGGCCGGCATGGAATTCGCCGCGGCCGAGCTTCTCCCAAAACGCCCGGTACTCCGCGCTCGCCGCGAACCCGGGTTCGGCGAACATACGGTGATGCCTGCCCTGGATCTCGCTTAGCGCGTATCCCATGGCCTTGCAGAAGTTGTCGTTGGCAGTGAGGATGGTGCCGTCCAGGCAGAACTCGATCACCGCCTGCGCTTTGCCGATGGCGTCGAGCTGGCCCTCGTAGTTCGCCGTCTTGAGTCTTTCCGCGGTGATGTCGGTGGCGAACTTGACGACCTTGTACGCCTTGCCGCTCGCATCGAAGATGGGGTTGTAGGTCGCCTGGATCCAGATCTCTCGGCCGCCCTTGGCCAGGCGCTTGTACTGCCCGGCGTGGTACTCGCCGCGGCCGAGCTTCTCCCAGAACGCCCGGTATTCCGTGCTCGCCGCGTACGCGGGCTCGGCGAACATCCGGTGGTGCCTGCCCTGGATATCGTCGAGCGCGTAGCCCATCGCCTCGCAGAAATTCTCGTTGGCGTGAAGGATCGTGCCGTCGAGCGAAAACTCGATGATGGCTTGAGCCCTGTCGATGGCGGCGAATTGTGCTCGGAGATCGGCGAGGAGGCTGCCGTCGTCCTTCTTGCGGGTTCCGGGTGTCATGGCGGACCAGAACATAGATGTCCCTCTTGGGCGGCTGGATCGGATGGATGCACGGTGGCTGCGATGTGTCGCCGTCGCTCGTTCCGTGCCTAGGCTCGTCATTCGTTCGTCCCGTGCTCGCCGACATTCGCGTGCAGGTCCCGATGCCGGCCAGGACGCTGTCGTGTCGCGCACTGAGTTAGGGCGCTTATCGACCGCGCCACGCACATGTTTAGGGTGGTACGTGCGATGAGGTCAGGGCCGGGCTCGGACCGAGGGCGGGCCCGTAAGGCGCCTTGCGGTCGGCATCGCCTGCGCCGCCCGGCCATGATGATCCGGTGATCTTGGTTGTACGTCTAGATCGGCTGCGCTGCGCGCGCAGGTCAGGCGCTCGGCGGAACCTGGCCTGCCCGCGTCTTCCGACAAGCGCTTGGGGCCGAATGGGGCGGGGCGCGTTGGCAAAAAGAAAACCCCGCTCGCGCGGGGTTTCTCTCCTGCAGCCGATCCGACACCGCCGCAGCGGCATCGTCTACCGCACGCTGGCGCGTTCGGTCAGGGCGCGGACTACATGCCCATGCCGCCCATCCCACCCATCCCACCCATGCCGCCCATTCCACCCATGCCGCCCATGTCACCACCGGCAGACTCCTCGCGAGGCGACTCGGCGATCATCGCGGCCGTCGTCAGGATCAGGCCTGCCACCGAAGCGGCGTTCTGCAGCGCATAGCGTGTGACCTTCGTCGGGTCGAGCACGCCCATCTTCACCAGATCCCCGTACTCGCCGGTCAGCGCGTTGTAGCCGAAATTGCCCTTGCCTTCGGCGACCTTGTTGAGCACGACCGAGGGTTCGTCGCCCGTGTTGGCAACGATTTGTCGCAGCGGCTCTTCCAGTGCGCGCAGCACGATCTTCACGCCGCTGTCCTGGTCGTGGTTCTCGCCCTTTACTTTCGCGACCGCCTCGCAGCAGCGAATCAGCGCCACACCGCCGCCGACCACGATGCCTTCTTCGACCGCTGCACGGGTTGCATGCAGTGCGTCTTCGACGCGGGCCTTCTTTTCCTTCATTTCCATTTCGGTCGCGGCACCGACGCGGATCAGCGCCACACCGCCTGCCAGCTTCGCGACACGCTCCTGCAATTTCTCGCGGTCGTAGTCGCTGGTGGTGTCCTCGATCTGCGCGCGTATCGTCTTGATGCGGGCCTCGAGCCCTGTCTTCTCGCCTGCGCCGTCGATGAGGGTGGTGTTGTCCTTGCCGATCTCAGCCCGTTTCGCGCGGCCGAGATCCTTCAGCGTCACGTTCTCCAGCTTCAGGCCCAACTCTTCGGAGATCACGTTGCCGCCCAGCAGTACAGCCATGTCTTCCAGCATCGCCTTGCGGCGGTCGCCGAAGCCAGGCGCCTTCACGGCGCAGGTCTTCAGGATGCCGCGGATGCCGTTCACCACGAGCGTGGCGAGGGCTTCGCTGTCGACGTCCTCGGCGATGATCAACAGCGGCTTGCCCGATTTCGCCACTTGTTCGAGCAGCGGCAGCAGGTCGCGGATGTTCGAGATCTTCTTGTCGTAGAGAAGTACGAACGGATCATCCAGCACGGCGATCTGCTTCTCGGGGGTGTTGATGAAGTAAGGCGAGAGATAGCCGCGGTCGAACTGCATGCCTTCGACGAACTCCAGTTCGTTGACCAGGGTCTTGCCATCCTCGACCGTGATCACGCCTTCCTTGCCCACCTTGTCCATCGCATCGGCGATGATCTTGCCGATCGCTTCATCGGCATTCGCGGAGATGGAGCCGACCTGGGCGATTTCCTTGTTGGTCGTGCAAGGCTTGGAGATCTTGCGCAGTTCCTCGACCGTCGCGAGGACGGCCTTGTCGATGCCGCGCTTCAGGTCCATCGGGTTCATGCCGGCGGCGACGTACTTCATGCCTTCCTGCACGATCGCCTGCGCGAGCACGGTTGCCGTCGTGGTGCCGTCGCCGGCCACGTCGGAGGTCTTGGAAGCGACTTCCTTGACCAGTTGTGCGCCCATGTTCTCGAACTTGTCCTTCAGTTCGATTTCCTTGGCGACCGACACGCCGTCCTTGGTCACCGTGGGGGCGCCGAAGGAGCGCTCGAGCACGACGTTGCGGCCCTTGGGGCCGAGGGTGACCTTGACTGCATCGGCGAGGATGTTCACGCCCGCGACGATCTTGCTGCGCGCGTTGTTGTGGAACCTGACGTCTTTGGCTGACATGCCTATCTCCTGTGGATTCTGATGCGGGCCGGGTTCGCCGGGCTGCGGATATCGCAGCCGCACGTGCGAGCGCCGGTCCGGGTGGGGTCGGTAGGGCTACTTGCCCTCGATCACACCCATGATGTCTTCTTCGCGCATGACAAGCAGTTCCTCGCCCTGCACCTTCACTGTCTGACCGGCGTACTTGCCGAATAGAACCCGGTCGCCGACCTTCACGTCGAGCGGGGTGACCTTGCCGTCTTCCATGACCTTGCCGGTGCCGATGGCCAGGACTTCGCCCTGGTCCGGCTTCTCGGCGGCCGAGTCGGGAATGACGATGCCCGAGGCGGTTTTGCGTTCTTCGTCCATGCGTTTGACGATCAGGCGATCGTGCAGGGGGCGGATTTTCATGCGGCGTGCTCCTCGGTGGGCGGGCGCGAATACTGGCACTCGTCGCCCATGAGTGCCAATGGTACGCGAAAGGCCACGAATAATCAGATATTTATTATCGTGCAGCGCTTGCATGGGCTCGCCTCGGGCAGGAAATCGGGCGCGGAGAATCGCGCCGCGTCGCTCGCTACAGTCGGGCGGTCAGCACCGGGGCAGGGCGGGTGTTCTCCGCTCGATAGGTCCGAGGTACGGGCTGTGCCAAGAACATTGCCTCCCCATCATGTCACCCGCCGACGCGAAGATGCTCCCGCGCCGACCCAGTGGACGACGCGCGAACGGTCGGGTGGCTCAGGCGCTGGCACGCATGCGTCCGCATTCGCGTATCCCAGGAGATCTGCTTTTCCGTCGTGCGAGGGCACGACGGTCTCGGTCATCGCCCAGATGCAGGGAGCATAGACCGCTGCCCATATCCGGCAGTCACACGAGCGTCTCGTCCGACGACTCCGAAAACGACCACCGCGCCGGGCAGGGCGGATCATGCAAGCGAGATCGACCGCCCGGCGCATGCTCCGAGCATCGCGATGTCGCCGCCTGCCGCCAAGGCACGGATGCCCAGGCCGGAATTCATGATGCGCCATCGACGACTTGTGCACTCGCCGGTCGACAGCGAATCCCTTCTCGCGACCTCCCCGACACGACGTCGATCGGGCGCAAGCCGCATCGACTCTCGCGATGTTGACCGCTGCACCGGGCGCACGCTACAGTCGCGGCCGGTGAAATATGGCTTGACTGGCATGGGTACCGGTGCGCCTCGCGTGTGATTTCCGGGCGTACCTGACTGCCCACGATGGCGGCGCCAGGTCACGTGAGCGAAACCTCGTGGCGATCGAGGTCCCGCATCGAACGCCGCAAAATCATGCGGACCATCCAGCGAGTTCCATCGAGGCGGGGTGGAAGGCTTCTTGAAGACCAGCTAACCCGGAAGGGAGTGTAAGCGCAACGATGTCGACCCAGTCCAATAGCACCGCGGCCCTCGAGCCCGCACCTTATGCCGATCGCTACGTCGAAGTCGGGGGGCTGAAGATCCACGTGCAGGACTACGGCACGGCCGGCAAGCCGCAGATGCTGTGCGTGCACGGGAGCGCGGCGCACGCGCACTGGTTCGATTTCGTCGCGTCCGGATTGATCGACGAGTATCACGTGCTGGCACCGGATCTGCGCGGCCATGGCGACAGCGAATGGGATCGTTCGCAGAGTCCCGATTACAACTACGATCGTTACGCCGCCGACTTGCACGAAATCGCCGAGAAGCTCGACTTGCGCGACTTCGTCCTGGTCGGCCATTCGATGGGCGGGTTGGTGTCGACCGTGTACGCGGCAACCTATCCCGGCCGCGCGCGAGCGTTCATCGTGGTCGATTCCTCGCTCAACATGCCCGAGGAGCGCATCGCCAGCATGAACGCAGTGGGCAGCCGCGAAGGCAGCAGCTACGCCAGTGCGGAGGAATTCCTGGCGAACTACAAGATTCGTCCCTCGGGCAGCAGCGCGACGCCCGACATGGTGCGCCATCTGGGCAAGCACAGCGGCCGACAGTTCGAGGATGGGCGCTGGCGCAACAAAGTCGACCGCGATGTGTATGCGCGTCGCGTCGGGAGAAACCTCATTCCGTATTGGGCGCATATCAAGGTTCCCGCGTTGTTGCTGCGGGGCGATCGCAGCAACCGTATTTCGCCGGAGATCGTCGAGCAGGTGAGGGCTCATGCGCCCCAAGTGCAAGTGGCGGAGGTGGCCGGCTGCGATCACCACGTCACGCTCGACAACCCGCGAGGCTTCGTGGAAGCGTGCAAACGGTGGCTTGGCTCTTTGGGGTAATTGCTGCCTGCATCCCGAAGTTCAAGCAGCGCTGGGAGGTTTCGCCACAGCGTCTTGTCGCTCGTCTGCTGCGAGAGGGGCTTGCGTCTGATCTGACTCACCTCCCGGCGACGACAGTCGGTCAGCCCTGTGGTCGGTGGCGTAATCGAGCAACTTCAGGGGCAGGCTGCACTGCCGCGAAACCGTCGGTCAGCCAACTCGATGCGACATTGCGGGAGCGCTGTCGGCCGAGACTAGCCCCCGCCACGCCAATGGGCCGGCGGCGCGGCATCGGGAACGACCTGGCGCAGGCGCTTGTAGAGTTGCCGCGTCTCGAGCAGGTTCCAGATTCGCAGCATCGCTTCGACGGTATCGAACGGCTTGGTCAGGAAATCCTTGGCGCCCAGCGACAAGGCGCGGCGTTTGGCATCGCGCGTGGCGTCGGCCGTGAGCACGAGCACGGGCCGGAAGTCGTCCGTCCCCCGGCAGCGCGCGAGGCGCTCGAGCACCGCGAAGCCGTCGAGTTCGGGCATCAGCAGGTCGAGCAGCACGAGATCCGGATCGAAGGCCGTGTAGAGATCGATCACCTGGGCAGAGTCCGTCGTGCTGAGCACGTTGCCGAATCCCTCCCTGCCCAGCAGGTCTTCGAGCAGCCGTAGGTTGCCCGGCTGATCGTCGACGATCAGGATTCGCGACGCGAGTATGTCGTTGTCGTTCATGATTCGTATCGATCCAGTAGTGCGAAGAGCCGCGGCAGTTCGAGCGGCTTGGTCAGATAGTCGGCCGCACCGCTTGCGCGCAGCCGCTCGACGGTTGCCGGCAAAGCGTCTGCGCTCAGGATCGCGAAGGGCAGGTCGCGCAGCATCGGGTCCTCCTGCAAAGCCTTCAGCACTGCTTCACCCGCCATGTCCGGCAGATGCAGGTCGAGCAGGAGCAGATCCGGTCGGGTCGCGCGCATCTGGTCCAGCCCTTCGCCGGCCGTGCGCGCGATGCTCAGTTGCCAGTGCGGCCTGCGGCTCAGGACTGCCTGCATCAGCGCGATGTTGGGGAGATTGTCCTCGACGTACAGCACCGTTCGGCTCGGTTGCCTGACGACAGCGGACGGGTGCGACTGGGAGGACTGCGCGACGTCGCCTGCCGTGGCGGCGGGCTCTGCGCTGTCGAGCACGAGCGTGAATACGCTGCCGCGCCCCGGTTCGCTGCGCACTTCGATACTGCCGTGCATGCGCTTCATCAGCTGGTGCGAGATCGCGAGGCCGAGCCCGGTCCCCTCGACGCCGCGCCGTTCGGCATCGAGACGCTCGAAGGGCGAGAACAGGCGTTCGATCTGCTCGGGAGCGATGCCGATACCGGTGTCGGCGACAGCGATCCGAACTCGGGCGTCGTCTCGCTCGGCCGACAGGCGCACCGAGCCGCCCGGCTTGTTGAACTTGATGGCGTTGGTCAGCAGGTTCAACAGCACCTGTCGCAGTCGCTGTTGGTCGGCCTCCACGGCGACTGTGCCGGTATCGACGAGTTCCAGCTGAACGCCCTTCTGCGTGGCCAGCGGGGTGGTCAGCGCCTGCAACTCCTGCAGCAGGGGCGCGAGCGTCACGGACTGCGGATGCAGTGTGATCTCGCCGGACTCGATGCGCGCGATATCGAGCATTTCGTCGATCAACGACAGCAGATGACGTCCGGCGCCGATCACCTGCTCGACGCTGGTGGCCGCCGGCATGCCACGCAGGTCCGATTCGAGCAGTTGGGCGAATCCGAGGATCACGTTCAGCGGCGTGCGTAGCTCATGACTGGTGCGCGACAGGAACTCGGTCTTGGCGCGGCTGGCACTGCGTGCCTGTTCGGCGCGTTCGGCGAGCAGCAGACTGGCACGGTGCAATCGCTCGGCGAGCTGTCCGATCTCGTCGCGCGCGACCGGGGGCGGCATCAGCGGCAGTCCGCTCGCGAGGCGTTCGGCATTCGTCGCCGCGGTTTGCAGCGGCCGAATGATGCCCGAAGACAGCATCCATAGCGCGACTGCGGCACCCGCCAGGCCCACGATGGCCATGACGACATTCGCAATGGACTCGCGTCGCCGCGCGACCGCAGCGGTCGCGATGCGCTCGGTCAGCAACTGCGCTTCTCCGTCGGCTAGCTGAGTAATCTGGGTGCGCAAGTCATCGAGCACCTGTTTGCTCGCGCGCAGGTGCGTCTGCAGCGCCTCGGGCGCAAGCTGCGCGCCCTCGCGACGCAACGTGTCGAGGCTTGCGCGTTTGGTGGCCACCAGTTGCGCGGCGTTTTCGAGGCGCGATGCCTGCAGGGGATCCTGGATGGCCTGTTGCAGCGTCGAGAGGGTAGGCGGGATGCGCTGCTCGGCGTTCCAGGAGGGCGACAGAAACTCTTCGCGCCCGGTCAGCAGATAACCGCGCACGCCCGAGGCGGCCTCGGCGATCAGGGTGTGCAGCGCCTGGATGTTGGCGCGCGTGGTGAGCGTGCGCTGCACGTCGTCGTCGGCGCGGCTGATGTCTCGCTGCAGGGTGTAGTTCGAGTACAGCGCCGCCAGCAACAGCATCAGCGGTAGCGCAACGACCGCCGCGCCCTTCCAGCCCACAGACCAGTCTTGCCAGCGCGTCCGAGCGAGATTCATTTGCCAAGACCCCATTCCGCGGCCCGGACTGCGGCCTGAGTTCGATCCCTCGCGCCCAGCTTGTGCAGGATCCGCTCGACATGCACCTTGACCGTGCCGGGCGCGATGCCGAGCTGCTGCGCGAGTTCCGCATTGCTCAGTCCGCGTGGCAGCAGCGACAGGACCTGTTGTTCGCGTGCCGTCAGGCGCGAGATCAGTGCGATCGCTTCGCGCCGTGGCCCGCGTGTCGAGCGCGACGGACGCTGTTCCTCCAGCACGGCCGCGAGTATGGCTGCGAACGCCTGCAGCGTCACCGTGTCGGCGGCGTCGGGCAGCGCGATCGGGCGGGTGCTCGACAACGCGAGCAGCCCGCCGACCTGGCCGCGAAAGCGCAGCGGCACCAGGACTTCCACCGCGGCGGCTTCCTTGCCCACCATCCGCAGTGGACTGACCGAACGTTCGCGCACGAGGATCGGCGCGCTGAGGGCCGTGCCGAGCGCACCTGCGGCGACGACGCGCGCGCCCGGCGGCAGTGCGAAACCCTGCGCGGCCTGCACGGTCAGGCCGCCGGCTTCGAGCCGCAGCGCGGCTGCGGTGTCGGCGGCGAGGAAACTCTGCGCGTGCGCCAGCGCGAGGCGCAGGGCCGACTGCGGCTGACGCTCGTCCGCGGCGGCCATGCAGGCGGCTTCGAGCAGTCGCAGTCGACTGGCTTCGCGCGCCGATTCGCGCAACTGCGAGCGCATTGCCCGCACGCTGGTCGTGGGTTCGTCGGTCATGCCGCGAGTATATATGCCGTTCGGCGGATGACGACATCTGCCGTAAGGCCAGTGCCTGGCCGCGACCTGGCGACCATACTGCTCCCTGTTCCAGTCCACTTAACCACGTTTGGGAGCTGATTCATGGATTCGATGTTCAAACTTCGCAATCTCACGCTGGCACTGCTGGTCTCGGGTGGACTCGCAGCAGGCACGCATGCAGTGGCCAAAGGCAACGTTGCCGTTCACTCGGGTGCCAAGGCGCCGGTCGCCAGCCACAACATTGTCGAGGCCGATGTGCTGGCCGCGCAGCGCGCCTGGGGCGAGGCGCTGGTGAAGATTGCGACCGATTTCGAGCAAGGCGGCCTTGCCAAGGCGAAGGCCACGGCCGAGGCTGTGCTCGACGCCGCCTACGGTTACAACCTGGGCCCGGTGTTGTTCAAGCCCACCCTGACCACCGCGCCGCACACTTTCCGTCCGACGCGCGCCGGTGCACTGGCCTATTTCGTCGGTGGCGATCCGGCGTTCCCCGCCGACACCGGCTTCGCCCTCAAGGGCTGGCGCTCGGTCGAGATCCGCAATTCCGCCCTGTATCTCAACGGCGATACGGCAATGTCCATGGGCAATGTCATGATGACCGACAAAGCCGGGAAGGTCACGACGGTCGACAAGACGTGGGGCTATGTGCGCGACGACAAGGGTGGGCTGCGCATCGTCCTGCACCACTCGTCGCTGCCGGTTGCCAAGTAAGCGGCACGCAGCACGCAAGCGGCGGCCCGACTTAGTTCTGGCCGCCTCTTTTTTTTTCGTCCGCTCGGAAAGGTGGCGTGGTCCGACTCGAAGAAGCTCGGGGCTGGGCCAGGGACGCTCGGAGAGCCGTCCTGGCCGAGGCACGGCGTGCGCGCATACGACTCGGCTCGGGGCGCGGTCGCCGCTGAACGGCGAACCTCGTACCTGAGCTGCGAGACGGCCACGCTGGGCTGCGTTCACCTCACTTGATGTGATCCAAAGGCAGCGCCGTTTTCCTGATCACTCTTCGCAGCACGAAGCTCGAGTGCACGCCGGTGACGCCTTCGATGCGCGTGAGCCGCCCCAGCAGGAATTCCTCGTAGAACGTCATGTCCGGCAGCACGGCCTTGAGCAGGTAGTCCGCGGCCTGACCGGTGACGATGCTGCATTCGATCACTTCAGGGAATTTCCGAACCTCCCGCTCGAAGTTCTCGAAACGTTCGGGCGTGTGGCGGTCCATCGAGATGCCGATCATGGCGGTGATGTTGAGGCCGAGCTTCTGTTGATTGAGCAGCGTCACATGACCCTCGATGATGCCCGCCTCTTCGAGTTGCTTCACGCGCCGGGCGCAGGGAGTCGGGGAGAGGCCGACCTGCTCGGCGAGTTCGAGGTTGGTGATGCGGGCATTAGCCTGCATCGCCGCGAGGATGCGCTTGTCGGTCCGGTCGAGTTTCATGGGTCGTCCTTGGGCACAGATCGGAGCGGAGTGCCTTATTTTGGATTATTTCACCACAAAACAAATACAATTTAGAGAAAGAATAAATATCGGATGCTTTCCGAGGGCGAGTTTGGTGACATTCTCCCAGGCCGATTCCCTATACTCTTCCTCGTCGGTCGAGCCGGTACGGCCGCAAGCACTGCCCTGACGCCGAGGCGTCGCAACTTCAGAGAGATTGACCATGGCTGCCTACGACCACCGCAAGTACGTTCCCTTCCGCCCCATCGGCCTCAAGGACCGCACCTGGCCGGATCGTGTCATCGAGCGCGCGCCCGGCTGGTGCAGTGTCGACCTGCGAGACGGCAACCAGGCGCTGATCGAGCCGATGAACGTCGTGCAGAAGATGCAGCTCTTCGAGCTCCTGGTCAAAGTCGGCTTCAAGCAGATCGAAGTCGGTTTTCCCGCCGCCTCGCAGCCGGACTTCGATTTCGTGCGCCGGCTCATCGACGGTGGGCATATTCCGGATGACGTCGCCGTCCAGGTCCTCACGCAGTCGCGTCCCGAACTCATCGCGCGCACGTTCGAGTCGCTCCAGGGCGTCAAGCGTGCGATCGTCCATGTTTACAACTCGACCTCGACCGTCCAGCGCGAGCAGGTGTTCGGCCTCGATCGTGCCGGCATCACGAAGATCGCGACCGATGGCGCGAAGCTCGTGAAGGAGACCGCCGCGCGGCATCCCGGCACCGAGTGGACCTTCGAATATTCTCCCGAGAGCTTTACCGGGACCGAACTCGATTTCGCCGTCGAGATCTGCAATGCGGTCATCGACATTTGGCAGCCGACGCCGGCGCACAAGTGCATCATCAACTTGCCCTCGACGGTCGAGATGGCGACGCCGAACATCTACGCCGATCAGATCGAGTGGTTCTGCCGGCATGTCGCACGCCGCGATTCGGTCGAGATCAGCTTGCACACGCACAACGATCGGGGTTGCGCGGTGGCGGCAGCCGAACTCGCGGTGATGGCCGGCGCCGATCGCGTCGAAGGCACCTTGCTCGGCAACGGCGAGCGCACGGGCAACATGGACATCGTGACGATGGGCATGAACCTCTACAGCCAGGGCGTCGATCCGCAGCTCGATTTCTCCTGCATGGATGAGATCATTCGCTGCACGACCGCGTGCACCCAGATGCCCGTGCATCCGCGTCACCCCTACGCGGGCGAGCTCGTGTTCACGGCCTTCTCCGGGAGCCACCAGGACGCGATCAAGAAATGCCTCGCCAAGCGAGCTGACGAGGATCCGTGGGAGGTCGCCTATTTGCCGATCGATCCGGCCGACCTCGGGCGCTCCTATCAGGAGGTGATCCGCATCAACAGCCAGTCCGGCAAGGGCGGTGTTGCTTACGTGCTCGAGCAGCAGGCGGGTTACCAGCTGCCGCGGTGGCTGCAGATCGACTTCAGCGGTGTCGTGCAGAAGTATGCGGAATCCACCGAGTCGGAAGTCGAAGCGGGGCGCATCGTGCAGTTGTTCGAGCAGCACTACCTGGGCCAGCGCTCTCCTTACGAGCTTACCGGCTACCAGGTCACGCGCGAGAACGACGAGGATCGCCTCAAGGCGAACTTGCGCGACGCGGGGACGCCCACCGTTCTGCAGGGTCGGGGCTCCGGGGTGGTCGGCGCCTTCGTCGCGGCGCTCGAGCAGCACACCGGCAAGCACCTCGTCCTGGTCGAGTACAGCGAACACACGTTGAGTTCGAGCGCGGGGGCCGGCGCCGATGCCGTGACCTACGTCCAGATCAACATCGATGGCAACCGCTACTGTGGCGTCGGCCGCAGCAGCGACATCGTCGAAGCTTCGCTGCGCGCCATTCTCTGCGCCGTCAACCAGCAGGCGTGCATGGCGCCGGCGATTGCCGCCTGAGGGCGCGACTGCGATCGAAGAGCGCTCACAAGCGCTCTTCGATCGGTCGTCGAAACCGGCGTGGTTTCGGCGACCACGAGGACGGCATGGGCGGTCAGGCGAAACGGGAGGGCGCGATCGTCCCGAAGTCCGCCCACGTCGACGCCCGAGTGGATGAACGCTACACTGCGTTCAGCACACCCAGCACCGGAGAGGGACATGAGCGAGCCGCTGCGCATAGATGTCGTTTTCGACTTCGTCTGTCCCTGGTGTTACATCGGGAAGCGCCACCTGGAGACCGCGCTCGCTGAATGGAAAGCGCAGCATCCCGCAGACCCCGAACCTGTCGTGCGTTGGTTGCCCTTCCAGTTGTACCCCGATCTTCCCGCCGGGGGCGTATCACGGCGCGAGCACATGGAACTCAAGCATGGACCAGCGGGCCCGAACCCCGAGAAGCAGGCCCATCATGTGGCTCTGGGGAGGCGCCTGGGCCTTGCGTTCGAGTTCGACAAGATCACCGTGCAGCCCAACACGACCAATGCGCATCGGCTGAGCGGCTGTGCCCAGGGGCAAGGGTGGCAGGACGCCATGGTGGAGACCCTGTTCAGGGCGTACTTCGTCGATGGCATCGATCTCAACGACCACGATGCGCTCGTCAGTCTCGCCGCGAGCGTAGGATTCGACTGGGGGCAGGTCGCGGTCTACCTCGGAAGCGAGACCGATGTGCAGACAGTGAGGCGTCTGGAGCAGGAGGCCCGGGAGGCGGGCATCGACATCGTGCCGTTCTACATATTCAACGGCAAGGTGACCGTCGCGGGCGCCCATGAGCCGAGCGTGCTGCTCGAGGCGATGATGCAAGCGACCGCGCCCGAAGCCGCGCCGGTCGGTTGATCGCAGGGCAACCCGCCAAGCCGAGGGCAGCGCTCGTCGACCGGGCTCGGCCCGCATCGGCCAGGACGAGCGTCCCGGCGACGACGATCTGCAACAAGACGAAGCTACCAGGTGCCGACGTTCTGCATCGAGAGCCAAGGTTCCTGCGGCGCGAGACGCCCGCCTTTTTGCAGCAGTTCGATGGAGATGTTGTCCGGGGTACGGATGAAGGCCATGTGACCGTCGCGCGGTGGGCGGTTGATGGTGACGCCGCTGTCGATCAGGGTTTGGCACAGCTCGTAGATGTTGTCGACCTCGAAGGCGAGGTGGCCGAAATTGCGCCCGCCCTTGTAGTCCTCCGGATCCCAGTTGTAGGTCAGTTCCAGCGTCGGCGCGCGCACGGATGTTGCGGCCTCGACGTCGTCTCGTGCCGCGAGATGCACGTTGGTGAAGCGGCCCTTCTCGCTGTCGCTGCGGCGCACTTCAGTGAGGCCCAGCTTTTCGAAGAACGCGAGCGATTCCTCGAGGTTGGAAACGCGTACCATGGTGTGGAGATATCGCATGTCTGCCTTCCGCTGTTGAGAACCCGAATTCGGACGGATCCAGGACGGTGTCCACGTCTTGCCAGAAAATGAACGCCAAGCAGAGGATTATGCTTTGCCCCCTCGACAGTTGAAAGGCCGTACAGCCCTCGTGACGGGCGCATCGCAGGGCATCGGCCGAGCGATCGCATTGGCGTTCGCTCGCAATGGCGCAAATGTCGTCGTGACTGCACGCAACGAGGCGAAGCTTAGAGCGCTCGCGGCCGAGATCGAGGCGATGGGCGTTCATGCGCTTGCCGTGGCGGCAGATCTTGGCGTCGAAAGCGAGATCGACGCTGCCGCCGCTGCCGCAATCGCAAGGTTCGGCGGGATCGATGTTCTGGTCAACAATGCCGGCATCATTCATCCGCGGATCCCGGTCGTCGAGTTCGACCCGCAGCTCTTTCGGGAAGTGCTCAACGTAAACATGATCGGCGCGTTCCTGATGGCGAAAGCGCTGCTGCCGGGCATGATCGAGCGCGGTTACGGCAAGATCATCAACATCTCGTCCATCGGCGGGCGCAAGGGCGCGGCCGGACGCAGTGCGTACCGCGTCACAAAGGCTGGCCTGATCAGTTTCACCGAGTCGCTGGCGGCGGAGGTGAAACGCTACGGGATCGACGTGAATGCCATCTGCCCGGGCGCGGTGGATACGGAGGGTTACCGGGCGGTCTTCAACACGCCTGGGCAGGCCGGGAACCCGAAGATCGAGCCGCCGGAATCCATCGCCGAGCTTGCCGTGTTCCTGGCCAGCGACCGCAGCAAGGCCATCACGGGAACGGCGATCGACGCCTTCGGCGCAACGAACCCGCTGTTCGGGTAACGCCCCGCGAAAAAGCCGAGGCGAGGACCGCTGGATCTCGGCGTCGCAGTTGGCGAGACACGCGTCGGCATGGCGCGGCCTCAACTCAAGGGCCGTTTGCGTCGTCGGCAAGGGGAACCGCAGCGGATGCCGTGGTCGACGCGCCTTGTCCACATCCGAGCTGGGGGTATCCCGTAAGCTCAAGGTGAGATGGTGACCGCCGTAAAACGGGTGTGATTCATTTACTCCTTTTCGCGAAGTCATTGCCTTGACGCCCGATATCCAAACCTCCGTGCGCGTACCAGCCGAGACGGCCGCGGTGGATCCGGGCCAGCCGCCCGCCGCCAAGCCGCCGTCTAGCCAACTCGCGCACCTGCTGGTCGAGACGGGGCACGTCACGCCGGAGCAGTTGCGTCACGCGATGCGCGTCCAGGCACGGCTGGAGACGCCGCGGCCTCTGGTCCAGACCCTGCAGGAACTGGGCGCCGTCGACCGCGATACCCTGCATGAGCTAGTCAGGACGCACCGCAGCGCCATGCGTCTGGGCGATGTGCTGGTCGAGCTGGGACATTTGCGACCGTCCGACCTGGAGCGCGCGCTCGCTGAACAGGCCGGTGATCCCCAGCGGCGCAAGCTCGGCGAGATCCTGGTCGACACGCAGCTCATCTCCGAGCAGAAACTCACCGAGACCCTGGCGGATCTGCTCGGATTCGACTACGTCGTCCCGTCGGTGAAGGATATTCCCGCGGAGCTGCTCGTCAAGGTTGCTCCCGCGTGGTGCAGGAGCCACCGGTTCATCCCGGTCGGGATGGCCGGGCCGAAGGCGGTTGTGGCTTTCGCCGATCCGCTGGATACCGAGCACCGCACGGCGGCACAGCAGATGCTCCGCTGCGAGGTCGAGGCCGTCATCGCCCGCCGCTCCCTGATCAACGAGGCCCTCGACTCGATCGAGCGGGGTAGCCGGAGCAACGCCGCGAACGGCGACGAAGCGCAGACCGTCGCGTTGGTGGACTCGCTGATCCGCGAGGCGGCTGCCATGGGGGCTAGCGACATCCACATCGAACCGACGCGCAGTCACACCCGGGTGCGCTTTCGGGTCGATGGCGCGATGCTGCAGGATCGCGAGATCCCGCGCGATCTCGCCACGGCCGTGACCAGCCGGATCAAGGTGCTCGCCGGGGCGGACATCGCCGAGAAGCGCAGGCACCAGGACGGACGGATGCTGTTCGAGGAGCCCGAGACGGGCCGGTCGATCGACCTGCGCATGTCGTCTTATGTGACGGTGCACGGCGAGAAGATCGTGCTGCGACTGCTCGACCGGCGGGCCGAACTGGTGAATCTTGCGGAGATCGGTATGGCGCCGCGCATGCTGGAGCGCTTCACCCAGGAGGCGCTCGACTCGCCTACCGGCGTCGTCCTGATCACCGGGCCGACCGGGTCGGGCAAGACGACGACGCTCTACAGTTGCGTCGACTACCTCAACGAGCCCGACGTAAGCATCACCACGGTGGAGGATCCCGTCGAGTACGTGATCGACGACATCGCGCAGTGCTCGATCAATCCGAAGATCAATCTCACCTTCGAAGAGACGCTACGGCACATCGTGCGTCAAGACCCCGATGTGATCGTGCTCGGGGAGATTCGCGACAAGTTTTCGGCCGACGTGGCGATCCAGGCCGCCCTCACCGGCCACAAGGTGCTGACGACCTTCCACACCGAGGACAGCATCGGTGGTCTGCTGCGTCTGCTCAACATGAACATCGAGGCGTTCCTGATCTCGTCGACCGTCGTGTCGGTCGTCGCGCAACGGCTGCTGCGCAAGGTGTGTCCCGAATGCGCCGCACCGCACACGCCATCCCCTGTCGAGCTGCGTCGTTTGGGGTATACGCCCGCCGATGTCGCCGGCGCAACGTTTCGGGCCGGCAACGGCTGCCCGCACTGCCGCTTCACCGGCTACCGCGGCCGCGTTTGCATCTTCGAATTGCTCGTGCTCAACGAGACGGTCAAGGAGGCGATCGTTGCCCGCAAGTCGTCGTACGAGATTCGCCGTCTGAGCACCGAGACCTCCGGGCTCGTGACGCTGCTCGAGGACGGCGTGCACAAGGCCGCACGGGGCATCACCAGCTTGCAGGAAGTCATCCGCGGGTTGCCGCGCGTGTCCAAGCCCCGCGCCCTCGGGCCGATCCGCCGTATCCTGGGAGAGAACTGATGAACGCTCCGATGAGCTTGACCGAAGCCGTCGAGCAGCAGCTCGCTTCCGGCTCGGTCCAATTGCCCGTCTACTCCGCCACCGCGACGCGGCTCCAATCGGCGGTGTCGAAGGGCGACGTCACGACCGCGCAGATCGAGGACATCCTCGGCCAGGATCCGGCTCTGGCCGCGCAGGTGCTGCGGGTGGCGAACTCGTCCTTCTACGGCGGGCTCAGCAAGGTCAGCACGATATCGAACGCGGTCATGCGGCTGGGTCAGAAGCAGATCATGAACATCGCCACGCTGACGGCGCAGCGCAGCGCTCACGCGACGACCGAGCCCGCGCTGAAAGCGTTGATGGAGCGGTTGTGGCAGCACGCGGTGGGCTGCGCGATCGGTGCCAAGTGGCTGGCCGAACATGCAGGCTGCAAGGCCGTCGCGAACGAAGCTTTCCTTGCCGGGCTGATGCACGACGTCGGCGCGCTGCTGGTGATCAGGGTGATCGAATCCCTGCGCTCGGGTGAGAACAGCCGCGTTTCGCTCACCGGCAACGTCGTCATGGAGGCCATCGACACCCTGCATGCCGCCCTCGGCGCGCGCCTGATCCGACATTGGCAACTGCCCGAAGCGCTCGCGGAAGTCGCCGCGAACCACCACGCCGATCACCCCGAGGCCGGCGACGTGATCGGCCAGCTCGTGCGGCTTTCGAACGCCACTTGCCGCAAGCTCGGCTACGATCTCGTGCCCGACGCGAGTATCCGGCTGAGCGTCCTCCCCGAAGTGGAGATGCTCGGGGTGCGGGATGTCACGCTGGCGGAACTGGAGATCGCGATCGAGGACGGCATCGCCGCGCTGGCGTGAACGCCGCGGACGTCACGGGGTCGTGCCAGGCTATGCATTCGTGCTCGAGCAGCTTCGGGTCGGAACGCGGGCGCCGTTTTTGGCGCAGCCTCGCCTTTTCGTCGAGCAATACGATCCGCCGAGCCCGTTTTCTCCGATAGCTGCGAACGGTCTTGCCGGCACAGCGCATTTCCTGTCGTCGTTCGTGTCTGCCATACCGGCGACGTGATCATGCAGCATGCCCGTACGCGTATGAGCGTGCCGCGTCGCTGCCCGCCCTCGGTCCTCCCGCGTCCCGACGCATCCGCGGGACTAAGGGTTGGCTGCCCGACGCGGCCATGACACGGGGCCCCCGTTTTGCGCGCTTGGCGAAGTCGCTCGCTTCCTGCAAGATCGCGCCCTCAGCGATCGTATCGCTGCGCTACCCAGGAGGAGTTCGATGTCTGTTGCTTCGTTTTTCAGGATCACGTGTATAGCCGCTGGCGCACTCAGCGCCGTTGCCGCCAGTCATGCGGCCGAGATCGCCTACCCGACCAAGCCGGTACGCTTCATCGTGCCCTATCCGCCCGGAGGTTCGACCGATCCCACGGCACGTGCGTTCGGAAACTGGATGGCCGAGAAGTTCGGTGCGACCTTCGTCATCGACAATCGCCCCGGCGCGGGATCGACGATCGGCCACGCGCTGGGCGCGAAGGCCGCCCCAGACGGTTATACGCTGCTCCTCGGTACCTCGGCCGGGCTGGTGGTGCAGCCCGCGCTCGGCGCCAAGCTCAGTTACGACCCGCAGAAGGATTTCACGCCCATCGGGCTTGGCGTCTACGTCCCCTTCCTGCTGGTCGTGCATCCGAGCGTCGCTGCGAAAACCCCTCAGGAGCTGATCGACCTCGCCAAGGCGCAGCCCGGCAAGATCAGCTTCGGCTCGCCCGGGACCGGTACACCGAACCACCTCGGGATGGAGTTGATGAAAGCCATGACCGGCGCGGAATTCGTGCACGTCCCGTACAAGGGAGGCGGGCCGGCCACGGTGGATCTCGTCGCCGGGCGCATACAGGCCATCTTCGGCAGCATTCCCCAGTGGCAGCCCCATCTGGCCGTGGGCCGTGTGCGTGCGGTGGGAGTGGGCCACCCGACACGGGTGAAATCGATGCCTGAGGTGCCCGCGATCGCCGAGACGCTGCCCGGATTCAACAACACGAGCTGGTACGGCATCCTGGGGCCCGCAGGCGTGCCCAGTCACGTCGTGAACAAGATCAATGGCGAGATGCGCGCGGCCGTGGCGAACCCCGGCTTCATCAAGCAGATCGAGACCATCGGCCTGGAGCCTGCGAGCAGCACCCCTCAGGAACTGGGCGAGATGATTCGTACCGAGCTGGCGCGCTGGATAAAGGTCATCAAGAGCGCCGGCATCAAGATCTGACGAAGCGAGTCGAGCTCGAACGCGCTGTGAGCGCGTTCGAGGCGCCAGCGGTCCGGCCTTCTGGCTGCATGGGGACTCCCTGCGGGCAAGGCGCTGCAAGCATCGGCAGGCCGAAACGCAGACATCGGCCGTCCGAGGCGAGCGCCGGTCGCATGCCGCGGACGAAAGCATGCAACGCGTTCAGTCGCCGCGAGGGTGCCGTGTCGGCGTTGCCTCACCGAACGGGTTGCTCCCGCGCTCGCCGGCGCTCCTTATGGGACGACGCGAGGGCCCCCTTCGCTAATTTGCCTTCACGCCCGCCCGGCGGATGATGTCGCCCCACTTGGCGAGTTCGGCCTTGATGTAAGCGGCGAACTGTTCGGCTGTCCGGCCGCTCGGCTCGATTGCAAGGCTCACATAGCGCTCGCGCATCTCGGGGCTCGACATGATTTTCTGAATCTCGACGTTCAACCGCTTGACAGTGTCCGCCGGCGTGCCCACGGGCGCCAGCACACCGTACCAGCCGGCGAGATCGTAGCCGGGAATGGTTTCCGCGATCGCGGGGATGTCCGGCAGCAGCGACGAGCGCTTCGCTGTGGTGACCGCCAGCGCCCGCAGGCGCCCGGTCTTGATGTACGGCACGAAGGGCGGCATGTCGGAGAACAGCAGTTGAACCTGGCCGCCGACGAAGTCCGGCATGGCCGAGCCCACACCCTTGTACGGCACGTGCAGCAGATCGATCTTGCCGAGGAACTTCAGGTACTCCGCAGCCAGGTGCAGCGAACTGCCGGTGCCTGACGATGCGATGGCAATTTCGCCCGGTCTGGTTCGTGCGAGCGCGACCAGCTCCTTGATGTTGCGCGCCGGCAGCGACGGGTGCGAGGCGAGGACGATGGATGCCGTCGCGATTTCCGCGACCGGCGTGAAATCCCGCAGGATGTTGAAGGCGAGTTTCGGATACAGCCCGGGGCTGACTCCGATCGAACTGGTGGAGCCGAAGTTCAAGGTGTAGCCGTCCGGCGCGGCCTTCGCTACCGCTTCGGTGCCGATCGTCCCGCCCGCGCCGGCGCGGTTTTCGACGATGAACTGTGTGCCCAGAGATTCGGAGAGGCGCTGCGCGTACAGGCGGGCCAGCGTATCGGTCGTGCCGCCGGCCGAAAAGGGGACGATGAAGCGAACCGGTTTGGACGGGTAGGATTGGGCGGACGCGTGATGGGCGCTCACAAGCAGCATCGCGGCCGCCGCGAAAACGGGAATTGCAGGCATGAGGGGTCCTTTCGCGGGAGCGTGACTCGAACGGTTGGCAACTAAACGTGCGTCCTGGCGCGCGGCTGTCCTTGCAGGACGTCAGGGCGAACGCACCGGAGCGACATTGTGGGCTCGCGCGGATCGGCAGACAACCGATGCGCGGAATTGGGGCGGCACGCACCGACCTGGCACACGAAGCGCGAATCGACCTCAATCCGTTTAACATCGGAAGAGAGTTGGTTTGCGTGTATGCGCCACTGCTCGATACGATGCATGTTCCGCGCGCCCAGACAATGGGGTGCGCGATTTCCCGAATATCACTCCCGGAGGTCACTCGTCATGCAACCGGCCAGCTACGGTCCCTTTCCCTACGTGCCGATCAACCGCCGCCCCGCGTGGAAGTGGCCCAACGGTGCGCGTCTTGCTCTGTGGGTGATCCCCAACCTCGAGTTCTTTCACTTGAACACGCCGCTTTCTGGGCATCCGTGGGAGAAATCTTCCGAATACAAGGCACCGACCGTGCGTGCCTGGGGGCAGCGCGACTACGGCAACCGCATCGGCGTGTTCCGCGTGATGGACGTCTTGAACAAGTACGGCATCCGGGCGACGGCGACGACCAATGCCGACATCTGCGATTTCCATCCGGAGATCATCGAGGACGCGGTGAAGCTCGGCTGGGAGTTCATGGGTCACAACAAGACCAACTCGACCCGGCTGACCGCGGTGCCGCCCGAAGAGGAGCGCGCCTTGATCCGCTATTGCCTCGACAAGCTGCAGCAGGCGACCGGGAAGCGGCCGGTCGGCTGGCTCGGCTCGGGACTGGCGGAAACCTGGAACACGCTCGATCACCTCGTCGACGAAGGCTGCCTCTACGTCTCGGATTGGGTGAACGACGACCAGCCCTACCGGATGAAGGTCGATGCCGGCGAGATGGTCTACTTGCCCTATTCCTACGAAGTCAACGATTCCAATCAGATCAACTACCGCCTGGGCTCGAGCGACGACTTCGAAACCATGATCAAGCGCACCTTCGATGTGCTGTATCGCGAAGGGGCCCAGTCGGCGCGGGTGATGGCGATCTGCCTGCATCCGTTTCTGATCGGCGTGCCGCATCGCATCGGCGGCCTGGATGCCGCGCTCAAGTACATCTGTGAGCACGAGGGCGTGTGGTTGGCGACCGGCGAGGAAATCGCCCGCGCGTATCTGGAAGCCAATGTTTCGGTCTGAGGAGTCGCAATGAAACGCTCGATTTCGTTCCCCACCGCCCTGGCGCTGGTTTGCTGCGCCAGCATCACGGCGCAGGCCGCGTCGAATTTCCCGAATCGACCCATCCGCATGATCGTTGCATTCGCGCCGGGCGGCGGCACCGACATCATCGGGCGCATTGCCGCGCAAGGCATCACCAGCCATCTCGGGCAACAGGTGGTCGTGGACAACCGACCTGGCGCGGGTGGCAACATCGGCACCGAGATGGTGGCACGAGCGACGCCCGACGGTCACACGCTGATCACTGCGGGCACCGGTTCCCACGCTATCAACCCGTCCCTGTACGCGAAGATTCCTTATGACGCGATCAAGGATTTCTCTCCGGTCACACTGGTCGCTTCGACCCCGTACTTGATGGTGGTACATCCGTCGGTGCAGGCAACCACGGTGAAGGAGTTCATCGCGTTGGCCCGCGCCAAGCCGGATTCGCTCAACATGGCATCGTCCGGCAACGGCGGCATGCCGCATCTTGCGGGCGAGTTGTTCAAGCTGATGGCTCAGGTGCGCATGACACACGTGCCCTACAAAGGGACGGGCGCGGTCTTCGGCGATCTGATCGCAGGCCAGGTGCAGGTGCTCTTCGGCGACATCGTCGCCACTTCGCCGCATGTGAAATCCGGCAGGCTGCGCGCACTCGGCATCACTTCGCCGAAGCGCTCGGCCAATCTGCCGGAGTTTCCGACCATCGCCGAAACCGGGGTGCCGGGCTATGATGCCGTCGGATGGTTCGGTGTGTTCGCGCCGGCAGGAACACCTCGGCCGGTCGTCGATGCCTTGCAGCAAGCGATCGCGAAGTACGTCAATCAGCCCGACGTGCGGGCGCGATTGAGTGCCCTCGGCGCCGATGTCGTCGCCAACACGCCGGAACAATTCGGCGCCATCCAGCGCACGGACCTCGAGCGCTGGGCGAAAGTGGTGAAGGCGGCAGGGGTCCGTATCGACTGAGGAAGATCATGACGACGACAGGAACAGGGCGCGACACGAGCGTACCGGTCACGCAGGCGTTGGTGCGACGCGCACTCGCGCTCGACTACCGGCAGGCCCCGGCGTGGGTGCGCGAGTTGTCGGTGCAATGCATGCTCGACTGGTTCGCGGTGACGCTCGCCGGCGCGCGCGATCCGCTGGTGCGGTTGCTGTTGGACGAGGCCCGCGAGGAAGGCGGCAAGCCGGGCGCAAGCGTGATCGGATGGGACACGCAGGTGACGCGCGCGCAAGCGGCGCTGATCAACGGCACCGCTTCGCATGTGCTCGACTACGACGACGTGAATCTGAACATCAACGGCCATCCTTCGGCAGTGCTGGTGCCCGCGGTGCTGGCGCTCGGAGAGAGCATCGACGCGAGCGGAGAAGCGGTGCTCGGCGCGTTTCTGGCGGGGTACGAGTTCGCTTGCCGGGCAGGACGCCTGGTTGCGCCCGGCCACTATCTGCGCGGTTATCACGCGACGTCGACGGTCGGCGGGCTCGGCGCAGCGCTTGCCTGTGCACGCCTGCTCGGACTCGATGCGGACCGCACCGCGCATGCCGTGGGCATTGCCGCCACGCAGGCGGCAGGCCTGAAGGGCATGTTCGGGACCGAGTGCAAACCGTTCCATGCCGGCATGGCGGCGCAAAGCGCGGTTCGCGCCGCCGCCCTCGCGGCGCGCGGCATGGGCAGCCGTGCGGATGCCCTCGAGTGCCGCCAGGGATTCGCCGCGGTGATGAGCCCGGACTTCTCGCCGGAGGCCGCGCTGGGCAGTCCCGACACCTTCTACATCGGCGAGAACCTGTTCAAGTATCACGCGGCCTGCTACGGAACGCACTCGGCGATCGAATGTGCGCGCAGCCTCGCGCAGGCGCATCGTCTGGCGCCCGAAGCCATCGAGCAGGTGACTGTCCGTGTCGAGCGCGGCGCGGACGCCGTATGCAACATCGCCGAACCGCGCACCGGGCTGGAGGCCAAGTTCAGCCTGCGCTTCACGACCGCGATGGCCCTGGCCGGTCGGGACACCTCCGATCTCGGCGTCTACAACGAGCAGACCGCCGCCGATCCCGTGCTGGTCGCGCTGCGCGACAAGGTGACGGTGCAACTGGTGTCCGACTGGCCTGCGATGCAGGCCGGCGTCCAGGTGCGGTTGCGCGACGGCCAGCAGATCGAGACCGAGTGCGATGCCGGCATTCCGAACGCGGATCGTGCCGATCAGGGTCGCCGATTGCATGAAAAGTTCTCGCGCCTCGTCGAGCCAGCGCTGGGTAAGGCAAGCGCGAAGGAACTCGAACAGTGTCTGGATCGCTTCGGCGAGATGCCTGTACGGGCCATCATGCATGCGGCAAGAGGAAGCGGGTCATGACAGCGACGAGTGAACGACAGGCGGTCGAGCAGGGGCTGCGCACGCTGCTCGACTGGGCCGCCCGCGTGCGGGCGGCGGATATTCCGCCGGCGGTGATGCGCAAGGCGGTGTTGATCGTCGCCGACGACATCGCCGCTGCGGTCGCCGCGCGCGACGAGCCCGAGGTGAGCGCCGTGCATCGCCAGCTCATCGACGCGGGCGGTCGCGCCGAGGCGACGGTGTTTCGAGGCGGGCGGCCGCGCACCGATCGCATCTCCGCCGCGCTCGGCAACGGCATCGCCGGCAGCTGGTGCGAACTCGACGAGGGCTATCGCATGGCGCCTTGCCACGCCGGGCTCTATACCGTGCCCGCGCTGCTGGCCGAGGCCGAGGTGCAGGGGCTGTCGGTGCGCGAGGTGCTTGCGAGCGCCGTGGTGGCTTACGAAGTGACTGCGCGGATCGCCCGCTGTTGGGTGTTTCCGTCGCTCGGTTTGCATCCGCATCCGCAGACAGCCGCCGTCGGCGGCGCGATCGCCAGTGCACGTGCGCGCGGTTTCGATGCGCGCCGCATGCTCGATGCGGTGAGTGCCGCGTCGACGCTGATCACGGTGGGCGATTATCAGCATGCCGTGGAAGGCGCACTCGTGCGCAATGTCTGGGCGGCTGTCGGGACGGCCAACGGCATGCGTGCCGCCGACTGGGCCCTGTGCGGCATCGGTGGCATGGCGTCGAGCCCGTACACGGTCTATACCGAACGTCTCGGACAGGCGCCCGAGCCGGCGGCGCTGACGAGCCTGCTTGGCGAGGAATGGGCGATCACGCTCGGCTATCACAAGATGCATGGCTGCTGTCAGTCGACCCACTCTGCGGTGGAGGCGACGCTCAAGGCGCGCGCTGCCTTTCCTCCCGGCAAGACGGCCGCCGATGTGCGCCGGGTGGTCCTCGACACGCATCGTCCCGGCATGACCAACCCGCGACCCGAAACCACGCTGGCCGCACGTTTTTCGTTCGAGCACGTGGTGGCGACGGCATTGGTGCATGAGCATGCGCGCGTCGAGGCTTTTTCAGCGGGCACGTTGAACGATCCGCAGATGCAGCGGTTGCGCGAGTCGGTCGAACTGCGTCGGTTCGAACCGGCGTTGCCCCGCCCCAACGACAGGCCGGCGCGCATCGCCATCGAGTTGGCGGACGGCGCCACCGTGACCGCGGAGTGTCTGAGCGCGCCCGGCGGTCCGGATCAGCCGTTCGACGAGCGAGTGATCCTCGACAAGATCGGCAGCCTCACCGCTGCGCCGTATCCGGCCTTCGGGCGAACGGTGGAGAAGGTGCTCGGGCTGGATGCCGAGCAGCTCGATGGTCCCTGGGAGACTCTGCTGACTAGCCTGACCGCCGAGGCGGGCTAGCCATGGCCGCACCGAGCGCCGCCACGATCCGGAGTTGCGTCGAGGCAGCCCTGCCGCTTGCCGAGCGTCTGTTCACGCAACTGCGCCAGCACACGGCCGATGGCCCGGGCGTGAGCCGCGAGCCTTATGCGGCCGGCGAACAGTACGCGCATGATCTGATCGCGGCGGCAGGACGCGAATCCGGGCTGGAGGTGGCGACCGACTGCGCCGGCAATCTCTACGTCACGCTGGCGGGCGCGGATCGCAGCCTGCCCGGTTGGATCACCGGGTCGCATCTCGATTCGGTGCCGATGGGCGGCAATTTCGACGGTGCGGCCGGTGTCATCGCCGGCCTCGTCGTACTCGTCGGCCTGCGGCAAGCCGGTGTGCAGCCCTTGCGCGACATCACGGTGATGGGTGTGCGCGCCGAGGAAGTCAGCAGCTGGTTCGGCGGCAGCCACAAGGGACATATCGGCAGTCGTGCCGCGCTCGGCATGCTCGATCTCGCGGAATTGGAGCAGGCGGTCAACGTGCGCACCGGGGCAACCCTCGCGCAGCAGATGCAGGCCGCGGGCTTTCCGCCTGCAGCCCTGGCGTCGGCGCCGCCTTATCTGCGGCCGGAGCGTTACCACGGCTATCTCGAACTGCATATCGAGCAGGGGCCGGTGCTTGAACGCCAGGGCTTGCCCGTCGGCGTGGTTACCGGCATACGTGGCTCGATGCGCGCCCGCAGCGCTCGCTGCATCGGCGCGTACACGCACTCGGGCGCGGTGCCGCACGAGTACCGCAGCGATGCCGTGCTGGCCACCGTCGCGCTGGTCGGCGGACTGGACTGCGCCTGGGAACAAGTGCGAGCCGAGCATGGCGATCTGGTGTTTACCGTCGGCAAGCTCTATACCGACGACCAGGCGCACTCGATCACCAAGGTGCCGGGCGAGGCTTCGTTCTCGATCGATCTGCGCAGTCAGGACCTCGCGACCTTGCAGGCGATGGAGGCACGCGCCCGAGCGTTAGCCGAGTCGATCGCCGCGGAGCGTCGCGTGCGTTTCGAGTTGGGATCGTTCGACCTGTCGCCCCCGGCTGCGATGGACGCCGGTCTGCAGGCGCTCTTGGCCGAAGGCAGCCGCGAGCTCGGCATCGCCTGCGGCACACTGCCCAGCGGGGCCGGGCACGACGCGCAGGATTTCGCTCATGCGGGTTTTCCTGCGGGGATGGTGTTCGTGCGCAATGCCCATGGCAGCCACAACCCGGACGAGGCGATGGAACTCGCCGACTTCAGCCTTGGGACGCAAGTGCTGGCGTGGGCGCTGACCCGCTGAGCCTTCACCAGGCTGCGGCCAGGGCTTGCTCGATGACCTCGGGCGCATCGATCGGACGCGGGTTGAAGGTCAGTCCCGGTTCGGCCATGACCCGCGCTGCCAGCTCCGGCATCTGCTCGCGCCGGAACGCGGTATCGCGCAACTGTTGCGGCAAATCGGCGCGTCGGGCGAATGCACGCAGCTTGGCGCAGATCTCGCGCACCTGGGCCGCGGTATCGCCGCGGCTCGAGGCCAGTCCGAGGGTGTCGGCGATGCGTGCCGTCTCGGCGGGGCAATGCGGCAGGTTGAAGGCCAGCGCATGCGGCAGCACCAGGCTGTTGACGTCACCATGCGAGAGCTGCGCCATCGGTCCTAGCTTGTGGCAGATCGAGTGATGCAGGGCGGTGCGTGCATTGACGATCGCTGCGCCGGCGAGATACGAGCCGAGCAACAAGTCCTCGGCACCGGTGCCGCCGTCGAGCCGGGCGTCGAGGCCGCGCCACAGCCGTCGCAGTCCGTCGAGCGCCATGAGATCCGAGATCGGCGTGCGCGCCTTGGAATAGCAGGCCTCGAAGCAATGCGCCAGTGCATTCATCGCCGAGCCCGCGAGCACACGCACAGGCACATCTTCGATCAGTTCCGGATCGAGCACGATCAGCGCGGCGGCGAGCGCCGGGTCGCGGAACAGCACCTTGTACCCGTCCGTGCGGGTGAGGCTGAACCCAGGCGTGATTTCCGCGCCCGACAGCGTGTTGGGCAGTGCGATGATCGGCACTTTGGGGCTGCGGCTGGGTTCGCCGACCACCACGCCTTGCTCGCGGCGAATGGCGAAGCGTTCGATCGCGTCGCCTTCCGCGAGGGCGAGCGCGATGCCCTTGGCCAGGTCGGAAGCGCTGCCGCCGCCGAAGGCGACGATGGCGTCGGACACATGCGCTCGCGCCTGTGCCGCGCCGACGATGGCTGCGGGCAGGGGCGCATGCGGCTCGACACCGGAGAACACGTCGATCGCGCCGGCAGGAAAGCGCGCGAGCATGCTTTGCAACTGGGGATCGCGCTGCGCTCGCAGGCTGCATACGAGCAGTGGTCGCGAGACGCCGAGCTCCTGCAGCAGCACGGGAAGATCCGCGGCCGCGCCGCAGCGGTACAGAACTCGTTGACGAGGAAACCAATGATTGAAGCTGTTCATCTTGTCGTTCCATCCGCGTGGCGTTGGCGTGCGCCGATGATAGCTGCAGGGTGTGGCTCAGGCTATGCGGTGCATGGGGCGCGCGTTCGCAAGAGCAGTCGGCCATGACCTCGCGCATGGGCATACTGGTGTCGTCGTTCGACTACTCGCCGGTCGCCGAGGATGAGTTTCACGACTGGTACGACATGGAGCACATTCCCGAGCGACGTCGTATTCCCGGCTTCCTGTGTTGCCGGCGCTGGCTCGGCGTGGACGAGCCGAAGGTTTCGATGACGACCTACGATCTTGCCTCGATCGAGGTGTTGCGCAGCCCGGGCTACCTCGCGATCGGCTACGAGAACAACTCTCCCTGGACGCGCCGCGTCGGCTGGCGATGCATCAAGCGCCTGCGGTTCGAAGGCGAGCAGGTCTGCCCCGGGGATCGATTGCCGCCCGAGGAGGCCCGCGGTTTGCTCGTCTGGGCGAGCAACATCGATCCGGCGCACGCCGATGCGTCTTCGCGTTGGTACGACGAGACGTTCTTGCCGGCGCTTTCGCAGGTGCCCGGCGTGCTCTGCGCGCGTCGTTTTCGCGCCACGAACAGCACGCACGGCCAGGTGGTGATCTTTCATCTGGCGGATACCGGCGTGGTGCGCGATCCGGCATGGCAGCAGGTGGCGGCAGGCCCGCAAGCAGTCGCCATGATGACGCACGAGCAGGATCGCTTGTCGACCCTGTGCCGAAGCTACGAGCGAGCGAACAGTTGAGGCAGGAAGGCGGCCTCGAACACCGGCTTGAAAATCCGCCCGCCGTTCGCCAGACTGTTCCGCAAGTCGATCAAGACGGGTTGTATGCCCCCTTGGGATGCCGCTGAACGCAACTGCTCATCGGCTTCCAGCCGTAGACCTTGGCGCAGGTCTCTCCCATGAGCTTGGCCTTGTCGCTCTCGCTCAAGCGCTGGTTCAGGCGGAACGGCTCCACGCCATTGATATAGGGAAAGAGCGGATAGGTTCGGGTCCAGTCCGTGCCCCACAGGCAGCGATCCAGGCCCCAGGCATCGAATACGCGTTGCAGGTTGTCCCAGATGTCGTCGTGGGGGTAGGGTTGGGTCGACATGGTGCATGCGCCGCTCACCTTGACGACTGCGTTCGGGCGCTTGGCGAGTGCGAGTAGTTTCGGCAGATCGGCCCAGGCCTCGGGCATCGCGGGCATCTTGCGCGGCTGGCGGATGCCCAGGTGGTCGAGGACGAAGCGCGTCTGCGGATGGCGGTCGATCAGGGCCGTGGCGGCGTCCAGGTTGCCCGAGCACTGGAAATTCACCGGCAGGCCCTGGCGTGCGGCTTCTCGCGCGACGACGTCGATGCCTTGCGTCTTCGGATCCAGTCCGAGATGCGCGCCGAGCATGAGACGGACCGCCACCGCTCCGGGCGTTCTTTTCCATTCGGCGATGGTCTCGCCCACGGCCGGATTCTCCGGATCGACCGGCCTCACGATGGCGAAGCGCTCGGGATGGGTGCGCTGCACCTCGATCGCGTAACTGGGATCGAACGCATACATGCCTCTGGGAGAGACCGCGATCGCACCGTCGACGCCGACCGCATCCATGGCCATCACCATTTCATCCGCGGTGACGTGGGGTCGACCATCGTCATGGGGTTGCGCCCAGGGGCGTTGCGGCGAATCGGCGAGGAAGGGGTGGACCTGACAGTCGATGACGAGCATATGAGCCTCCTGGGGAATGCCGATTGGAATGATGTATCGATGCAGACGCTCGCCGTGCCCGAGCTCAGGGCGGCGCATTCGCTCGGTGCGAGTCTAGCGCTCGCTCCGCCGAGGGTCCATCCAAGGCGGTTTCGGCATCGATCGTCGATGCGAGCGCCTCGCGCTCCGCCGCGTCGTGGCGGGGTTGAACTGATGTAATCTCATCGCAGGGACAGGGCGAAAATCGCCTCGACGCGCCGGACGACCGGCGCCAACCAAGGGAGCACACGGGACATGAACCTCGATCTGAAGGGTAAATCGGTATTGGTCACCGGCGGGAATCGGGGCATCGGCCTCGGCATTGCGCTGGCTTTTGCCGAGGAAGGTGCGAACGTCGTCGTCTGCGGTCGCGACACGGCGGCGCTGGCGGATGCGCAAGCGAAGATCGCGGCGAAGGGTGTGAAGGCGAAGGCCGTGGCGGTCGATCTTTTTACCGCCGAGGGATGCAAGGCGGCGGTGCAGGCGGCGGTCGATGCCTTCGGCGGGCTCGACATACTCGTCAACAACGCCTCGACCAACATCAGCGGAAACATCGAGACACTCGACGACGAGGGCTTGATGGAGCGACTCAACGGCAAGACGCTCGCGTACATGCGCTGCTGCCGCGCCGCCTTGCCGCACCTTCGGCGGTCCTCGCGCGGTCGGGTCATCTGCATCGGCGGCGCCGCTGCGCGCCATGCTGGCGCCACCGCTCTGCCCAGTGCGCTTGGCAATTCGGCGCTGGTTGCCTTCGTCAAGCAGTTCAGCACGACGGTCGCTGCGGAAGGCATCACTGCGAATGTCGTGCATCCGCCTTTCACCAAGACCGATCGCTACCCGGCGCGCCTCGCCGCGCGCGCGAAGCAGCTGGGGGTGAGCGCGGAGGCGGCCGAGGCGAGTTTCATTGAGCAGTTTCCCATCGGGCGCCTCGTGGAGCCCTCGGATATCGCACCCATGGTGCTCTTTCTCGCCTCGCCGCACGCTGCGGCGCTCACGGGCCAGAGCATTTGCATCGACGGCGGCTCGACGCCGGGCACGTACTACTGAGGCACGCGGGCTGCGTTGCGCTCGCAGCCGCGCGCGAGCTTTTTTTATCGGTCGCGCTTGGTCGAATTTTCCCCAGGAATCTTCCCGGTTGAGGTTGTCCAATTCGATAGATCGGGTCAGACGCGGATAACTAGGCATGGGGGGCGAGGCCGCCGGCGCACTGCCTTGCCCTGACCGGGATCGCTTCGCCATGAGCAAGCGATCGCGACCTCGTGGTTCGTGCGCGGATGTCGGACATCGACAGGCCGCCTTGAGAACGACTATCGACGGAGCGCCTATCGTGCCTCCGAGCAATGCGGGACCCTGGCGACGACGCTGTGAACATTAGAACGATCCATGTCATGCTTTTTCTTTCGCTGCTCGTCCATGGCGTGGCGCTATGGACGTCGCCGCCTCGGATTCGCGTGACTACGGAGGAGAGTGCGCGTCGAGATGAGCGCGCCCCACTGGAGCTTCTCCTGCAGCCGCGGGCGACACCGATTCCCGCGAAACCTGCCGAGCCCGCGTTGCCGCCCACGTTCGTTGAGCCCTCGCCACCTGTCAGTCCGGTGCGGCCCAAGCGAGTCGAGCGGCCGCCCGTCCCCGCCCCCGCACCACCCGCAAGAATGACGCGAAAGGCGGCTCCCTCGGAGCCCTTGGCCTATTCCGTTCCCGAGCCGGTGCCACCCCCAGTTCCAACGCCGACGCCGATACCATCCCCGGCTCCAATCCCGACGCCGACACCGAGCCCGCCCCCTCGGGTCGCCCCCGATATGGATCTGTCATCGTACATCGAGGCTCGGCGTCGCGCTCGCCAACCGAGCGAATCCGCGCCGACACCCAGCGCGCCGGCTGCGGTGGAAGAAACCGAGACCGCGCGCGCAAATCGAATCGCCGCGGCGAATCTGGGCCTGGGGAACAAGCCGAGCTTCGGCGAAGACAGGACGGGCGGTGGCGTGTTCCAGCTTCGGCGCGTGAGTTTCGACTCCGCGGAATATCTCTTCTACGGTTGGAACGATGACATCCGGCGCGATACCACGCAGGTCATCACGGTGCGCCGAGGTTTGCATTCGGACATCCGCCGCGCCGTCGTCCGCAGCATGATGGAGATCATCCGCCGCCACGAGCAAGGCGATTTTCTTTGGCAGTCGCACCGTTTGGGCCGCAACGTCAGCTTGTCGGCGCGACCTGCCGACGATGGCGGCCTGGAAGCCTTCCTGACGGAGGAGTTCTTCGACGAAGATCGGCGGCCGCCGGCGTCTCGCTTGCCGTAGCCGACGGGCAGCGCGATCATCTCGCCTCATGACATCCTCGGTTCCGCCCAGCGGCGATCCTATGCCCCAGCCGCCTCAGCCCCCGGACTTGGCCGACTGCTGCGCCAGTGGCTGCGATCCTTGCATCTTCGATCTGCACGAACGTGCGATGGATCGGTATCGGCAGGCCTTGCGAGAATGGCGAGAGCGGCATCCCGAGGCGGCGTTCGGAGAGAATTGACGACGAACGCGCTCGGCATGCGTTCTGTGCTGACGTGTCGCAGCACAGCCCATGTCGATGTTGTTGCCGGAGACTTGGGTCCCAGGTGATTCGGCGAGCCGGTGTTCGAGACCCCAGCGACTTGCGAGGACGGGTCAGCGTCCAGCCACCGCCGGGCATTCCACGGGATAATGCGTGAGGCCGGACGAGTCGATGATCGACCGCGGGCGGACCTGGGATGACACCGGTGGCCCGGGGTCGGTCCGTCCCGGCGAGCGTATCCGTGATGCCCGATGGGCGGCGTATCAACCAAGAGGACGTGAAGATGGATTCTGTACTGGTGTTGAACAACGAAACTGTCGAGCGGGCGCTTTCGCTGGACGATTGCATGGACGCCATCGAGCGGATGTATCGGGCCGTGGCGGCCGGTCGGGCGGTCGAAGGGTTGCGCGACCAGACGCATGTTCCGCTCGGTGAACCGCATCTGGCCTATTGCCTGAAGACGATGAACGGCGCGCTGCTCGACGCGGGGTACATGATCCTGCGCATTTCCTCGGACGTGAACGACACCACGCCCGTCAACGGCGTCGCAGTGACGCGCCATCTGGCGCGCGGTCCGGGTGGGACGAGCTGCGGTTTCGTCATTGTCTTTCGCACCGACAATCTCGCCCCGGTCGCGATCGTCCACGACGACTGGCTACAACTGGTCCGCGTGGGTTGCACCGGCGCGGTGAGCGTGCGCTGCCTGGCAAGGGAGGACGCAGGCGACCTCGCGCTGATCGGCACCGGCGGGCAGGCATGGTGGCACTTGGCGGCGATTGCCCGAGTCCGCAGGCTGCGACGAGTCCGGGTTTACAGTCCCACGCCCGCCAACCGCGAGCGCTTCGCCCAGCGCGCTTCCGAAGCGCTCGGGCTGCAGGTCGAACCGATGCCGGACGTGCGCACCGCCGTCGACGGGGCCGACATCGTGGTGGCGGCGACCAACGTCAGCCAGCCGATCCTCCACGGCGGCTGGCTGGCGCCCGGAGCCCATGTGGTCTCGATCGTCAGCAGCGAACGCGTGCGGCCGCGCCGCGAAATCGACGATGAAGTCGTGCGCCGCGCCGCGCGCGTCGTCGCCCACTGGAAGCCCTATGCGATGCGCCAGGAGGCCGCCGATCTCGCCGAGCCGATTGCCAAGGGCATCTTGGGTTGGGACGACATCGATAGCCTGTGCGACGTGGTCGCGGGCAAGGTGAAGGGGCGCGCTTCGGACACCGACATCACGCTGTTCAAGAACGACGCCGGCATGGGGCTGCAGTTCGCGGCACTCGCGCCGCTGGCCTACGAGCGAGCCCGGGATGCCGGCCTCGGTACCGCATTGCCGGCCTCGCTGTTCCTGCAGGCGCCGATGCATTGAATCCCTCGGCCGAGCCCGCCAGGGTGCTCGTGTCGGATTGACCGCCCTTCCACCCGGCGCTACAGTCGGGCGAGGAAGGGCCAAGCGTTGCGCTGCAATGCTCATGTCCTGGCGAGTTCCAGGTGCCTGCCAATGCGGGTGCTTCGCGGGTCAAAATAGGGGGAGACGGTCCAATGACGAGGCTAGATCGCTGCTACAACATTTTCGACCTGCGCGAGGCTGCGAAGCGCCGCCTGCCTAAGGGCATTTTCGAATACGTCGACAAGGGCACCGAGGACGGCATCTCCCTGGAGGAAAATCGGGCGGCGTTTCAGCGCATCAAGCTGCGCACGCGTTTCCTCAACGACTGGTCGCGTCGTGATCTCGGCACCGAGATCTTCGGCGAGCGCATCAAGCTGCCGTTCGGAATCGCGCCCACCGGCAGCGCGGGACTGATGTGGTATCAAGGTGAACTGGAGCTGGCGAGGGCCGCTGCGGCCGCCGGCATTCCCTTCACCTTGGCCACGGGGGCGTTGACCTCCCTGGAGGACGTCACCAAGGCGCTGCCCGATGCGCGCAAGTGGTTTCAGCTCTACCCCTGGGAGGACGAGGCGGCCTCGTACGAAATGGTCACGCGTGCGCGCGATCTGGGCTGGGAGGCGCTGGTGGTTACGATCGATCATGCGCCCGGTCGGGGCCGCGAGCACAACGAGCGCAACGGCTTTTCCTTCCCCTTCACGCCGAACTTCACGGCTGCGGCCGACATGATGATGCATCCCGGGTGGATGTGGCGCGTGATGCGCAAGTACCTCATCAACGAAGGCATGCCCACAAACGCCAATTTTCCCGAGCGCTACCGCTTCTCGGTCATCGACGGCAAGACGCGGGTGCGGCCGAAGCGATTCGAGGCGATGACCTGGGAGCACATCCGGAAATTCCGCGACTTCTGGCCGCGCAAGCTGATCGTGAAAAGCATCCTGAGCGGTGATCAGGCGCGGGCTGCCGTCGATGCAGGCGCCGATGGCGTGGTGGTCTCGAATCACGGCGGGCGCGCGTTCGACAGCGCCGTGGCGACCATAGACATACTGCCGGAAATCGTGGAGGCCGTCGGCGACCGCTGCACGGTCATCCTCGACAGCGGTGTGCGGCGCGGCAGCGACGTCGTCAAGGCCTTGGCGCTCGGGGCCAAGATGGTCCTGGTCGGCAGGGCGACCCTTTATGGCACAGCGTGCGGCGGGCAGGCCGGCGCCGCGAGGGCGATCAAGATACTGGCCGAGGAGATGGAGCGCTCCTTCGGTTACGTGGGTGCACGGCGAGTCTCGGAAATCGGCCCGCACATCTTCGCGCACCACAGCCCTGGTCCGTAAGTTCCGCGCAGGTGTCGCTCAGGCGACCACCGTGCCGACGACAGCGCCCACGACGATGCCCGCGACGATCAGCAACAACGGCGAGATGCCGCGCATGGCGAGCAGGAAGGCGGGTACGCTTCCCAGGAGCAGCGCCGGGTGCACCTCGACCACCGGTTTTGCGAGGGCGTACAGCGTGAGTCCGAGGAGCCCGATCGCGGCCGCGCCGGCGTAGGCGCCGAAGCCCTGGAACCAAGGTGTGCTGCGTACTCGCGCGATCAGCCCGGCGGCGGCACCCGCGAGCAGCACGGGAATCAGGAATACCGCTAGGGTCGATACGATTGCCCCGGTCAAGCCGGCGACTCTATAGCCGATGAAGGGTGCCATGGTGAGCACAGGCCCTGGGGTGGCATACGCGAATCCGACGCCGACGGCGAATTCCTGCGGTGTGAGCCAGTGCGTCTCCGCCACCGAGAGGCGTTCGATCAGGGGAAGGGCGGCTCCGCCGCCGCCGAAGGCGAGCGCACCGACGACGAGGAAGCGCAGCGCGAGTTCGAGAAGCTCACTCATTGCGGTCTTCTAAGACCCAGCAAAGCGCCCAAGACGCCCAGGCACACCACGGCGACAGCGGCCGAGGAGACTGCGCCCAGCACGAGGCCGGCGATCAAGACGGTGATCAGCACCTTCCCCTTGGCGGTGCTGCGAGCCATCTTCAGCATGTTGGCCGCCAGGATGCCCACGATGGCGATCTGGATGCCGAGCATCGCGCCCCGAACCGCGGGAAGGTCGGGCAGCGCGGTGAGTGCGGCCGATGCGGCGATCATGACGAGCGCGGGCACGGTGACAAAGCTGAAAGGCGCGATCAATGCTCCGGGCCATCGGCCGAGCTTCCAGCCGAGAAACGCCACCACCAAGACACCCGGCGAGCCGGGCAAGGTCTGCACGATCGCAAGCGCCTCGGCTACCTCACCGTCGGTGATCCATCCACGCCGTGCGCCCAGATCCGAGCGCAGCAGTGCCAGGGTGCTGCCGACGCCTCCGAATGCGAACGCGCCGATCTTGAGCAGCGCGAGCGAAAGCTCTCCCAGCGGTACGGCCTTCGATGTCATGCCTGCTCCTCCGTTCGCAGGACATTAGCACGACGGGGCAGCTGCGACCTCGGTGGCGATGGCGCTTGCGTGGCACCCGACGTGGTTGCGGTGCTTTTGGCCCCTGCGGCGGATCGATCCGATGCCGCGCTGAGGTTTCGGCGCATCGTCGGCCGTTCGCACGCGAAATGGATACCGGTGGTAATCTTTGGCGAACCGTCGCTCATCCGCCGGACTTGCGCGCCGCGCGACCCGGATCGGAAAGGCGCAGCGCTCGGTATTCGCTTCGGACCTTCACGCCCTGGATGACCTTCTTGTCTTCATCCGATTCGAGTCGCTCGGCCGCCGTGCCCGGCATTCGGCTGGGCTGCATCGCGGACGACTTCACCGGCGCGACCGACCTCGCGAACAGCCTGGTCCGCAACGGCATGCGTACGGTGCAGACGATCGGCGTTCCCCAGCATCCCCTCGGATTCGAGGTCGATGCCGTGGTCGTCGCCTTGAAGTCGCGCACCATCCCTGCGGCGGACGCCGTTGCGCAGTCGCTTGCGGCGCTCGACTACCTGCGGGCCAGCGGCGCCGAGCAGATCTACTTCAAGTACTGCTCGACCTTCGATTCGACGCGCGAGGGAAACATCGGTCCCGTGACCGAGGCGCTCATGGCGGCCGAGCGTTGCGACTTCACGATCGCCTGTCCGGCGTTTCCCGAAAACGGCCGCACGGTGTTCAAGGGGCATCTATTCGTCGGCGACGTGCTGCTCAGCGACTCGGGCATGCGCGATCATCCGCTCACGCCCATGCGGGATTCGAACCTCGTCCGGGTGCTGCAGGCACAGACCGCCGCGAGGGTCGGCCTGATCCCTTACGATGTGGTGGCGCGTGGCGCGCAAGCGATACGGGCGCGCATGCAGAGCCTCGAGGCCGAGGGCGTGAGGATCGCGGTCGTCGACGCGATCTGCGATGACGACTTGAGAAAGCTCGGGCCGGCGCTGCGGCAATTGCGGCTCGTCACGGCCGGCTCGGGAGTCGCCATCGGATTGGCGCCGAACTTCGTGCTTCAGCATGCGTCCGAGGCGGATGTCCTGCCGCAGCGGCCGGGGTTGCGAGCGATCGTGTCGGGCAGTTGTTCGGCGGCGACCAATGCGCAGGTGGGCGAGTTCGTGCGTCGTGGCGGGGCTGCGTACGCCCTCGATCCCCTCAAGCTCGCGGCGGACGAGCACGAGATCGAGCAGGCGCTGACCTGGGCCGCGCCGCGGCTTGCGACTGGCCCGGTCTTGATTTACTCCACGGCGGAACCCGCGCACGTGCGCCACATACAGGATCGGATCGGCGCCTCGAGGGCCGGTGCGCTCGTGGAACAGTCGCTGGCGCAGATCGCCCGCGGATTGGTCGGTCTGGGGGTCACGCAACTCGTCGTGGCCGGCGGCGAAACCTCCGGCGCGGTGGTCCAGGCTTTGGGCGTGACCGCTCTGCGCATCGGGCCGCAGATCGATCCGGGCGTGCCCTGGACAGCGGCTGAGGGCGCCGTGCCGTTGCTCTTGGCACTCAAGTCGGGCAACTTCGGTACCCCTGATTTCTTCATCAAATGTTTCGCCTCGATGGACGACCATGAACGAAACCCGGCTGCGTGAACAGATCTGCCTGACGGCCAAGTCGCTCTACGACCGAGGCCTCACCCACGGCAGCACCGGCAACATCAGCGCGCGCTGCGAGGATGGCTGGCTGCTCACGCCGACGGGCTCGAATCTGGGCGCGCTCGACCCGGCGCGGCTCTCGAAGCTCGATGACGCGGGCAAGCACGTCGGCGGCGACGCGCCTTCGAAGGAGCAGTTCCTGCACTTGGCGATGTACCAGGAGCGCTCGCGCAGCGGCGCGGTGATCCATCTGCATTCGACCCACTCGGTGGCGGTTTCGCTGCTGGAGGGCGTGAACGTCGAAGACGTCCTGCCGCCGATGACCGCCTACTACGTGATGCGCATAGGTGCCTTGCCTTTGATCCCGTATTTCCCGCCGGGGGATCTCGAGCTTGCCGACGCGGTTCGTGCACGGGCGCGGCGCCATCATGCCGTTCTGCTCGCCAATCACGGTCCGGTCGTGGCGGGCACCGATCTGGCCGCCGCGAGCGATGCCGTCGAAGAACTCGAGGCGACTGCCAAGCTCTTCCTGCTGCTGCAGGGCAGCCGCATCCGCACGCTGACGCCCGAGCAATGCGCCGAGCTCAGAAGCAGGTTCTCGGTCTAGTGTTCCGGCGTCAGGACATCGACATCGACGCTGGCCGAGCACAGCCTGTCTCTTGCCGTCGGCCGATTCTCAAGGAAACGCCGTGAGTCCATCCCGCATCGCGCTGATACACGCCACGCCTCTCGCCATCGAACCGATCAACGCTGCCTTCAAGGCGCTTTGGCCGCAGGCGACGACGACGAACCTGCTCGACGACTCGCTGCCCCCGGACCTCGTGCGCGATGGACGCATCACCGAGACGATGATCGGCCGCTTCGTCGAACTCGCACATTACGTGCGCAAGGCCGGTGCGGACGGCATCATGTTCACCTGCTCCGCCTTCGGGGTGGCGATCGAGGCAGCGAAGGCGGCCGTGGATGTGCCCGTTCTGAAACCCAACGAGGCCATGCTCGATGAAGCCGTCGCGGCAGGCACGCGCATCGGCGTGCTGGCCACCTTCGAGCCGAGCATTCCGTCGTTCGTGGCCGAACTCGAAGCGCTTGCACAAGCCAGGGGTGTGCGCCTCGAACTCGACTTGAAGGCGGTGCCGGGTGCGATGGCGGCGCTGCAGGCCGGTCGCGCCGAGGAGCATGACCGCCTCATCGCGGCAGCGGCCGTTCGGATGAAGGCCTGCGATGCGATCCTGCTCAGCCAGTTCTCCATGGCGAGCGCGGCCGCGTCGATCTCGACCGGCACCGACTGCAAGGTGCTCACCAGCCCGGCATCGGCGGTGGTTCGCATGCGTGAATTGGTGGGCCGATGACCGGCTTCGGCATCCGGCGCTATGGCTCGCGCGCGAGGACGTCGAACACGATCTGAGTGATCACCTTGGTCGCATCCACCAGATCGCGGATGGCGACGTTCTCGTCCGCGTTCATGGCGTTCTTGCCGTTGCCCGGGCTGAACATGACCACGGGAATGCCCGCGAGCGCGTTGATCCACGATGCGTCGGTGCCGGCATCCTTGCCCGTGATGACAGGCGGCCGCCCCATGACCTTCTCGAAGGCGCCAGCCGCGATCTTGACGATCGCCTCGTCTTCCTCGACGAGGTAGCCCGGCCACCAGATCAGCTGTTCCATGCTGGCATCGAAGCCCGGAGTGACGAGCATCGCTAGTGCGCGTGGGAGGTGTGCCAGATTCCGACCGCGAAAGCGGCTCTGGTCGCGGGCACGCGGTGTGCTTCCGCTTCTGCTCGTATCGCTGCCGGCGCTCGCCATAAGGTGTTACGCTAGCGCCTCGCCGGAGATTGTCGTCAGCGCCTGCATTCGCCGACCGAGGCCTCGCTTCGATACCTTCGATACGTTCGTGCGAGGGTGAAAACATGTGTTTTGAAGACCGCTCGGCTACGCTAGGGTCGGTGAAGTGACCAGCGCGGCCGATTCCCTGTTGCTTGCCGTCACTCGCGTCAGTACGTTCGTGGGCACACGGCTGCTCACCCACGCGAGCGGCTTCTTCTTCGAGCGCGACGAGCGGCTCTTCCTGGTCACGAGCCGGCATGTGTTGTCTGATCCCGCCACGGGTCATGCACCCGATCGCATCGAACTCGAACTTCATACCGACCGCAACAACCTGACCCAGTCGACGGGCTTGTCCATTCTGCTCTATCGCGAGCGTCGAGCGGTTTGGCGCCAAGGGCGCGATGCCGCCGGTGCCATCGACGTTGCAGTGCTCGAGCTCGATCGCAGTGCCCTGCCCGCCGCTGTCGCGATGTGCGCTTTCGGCATGCAGCATCTGCTCGCGACCGATGCCACCGTGGAGATCGGCGCCTCGTTGCTGGTCGTCGGCTTTCCGCTGGGCTTTCATGACACCTTGCACCATCTGCCGGTCGTGCGTCAGGCCGTGCTCGCCTCGGCTTACGGATTGCGCTTTCAGGGCGAAGGGTATTTCCTGACCGATGCGCGCACGCACCGCGGCACCAGCGGTGCGCCGGTCGTGATGCGCGCGCCCTCGGTGGAGGCGGCGACGCCCCGACTGCCCTGGGTGCTGCTCGGCGTGCATTCGGCGCGGCTCGATATGGGCGGGCGAGAGCTGGAGGTCGACGAAGCGCTTGGTCTGAACTGCGCTTGGTACGCCGACATTCTGCTGACTTTGACCGAGGATGCCTCGGTCTAGACGCACGCATGGCCTTCGCGGCGCGGCCCGCGCCGGCACCGCTCCCTGGGTGCCTCACGCCTGCCGGCACCGGTAGTCTTCTGCTGCCCCTTTTTCACGCGCCGATCTTCGTCCAGTGGCATTGCGTGCAATGACCAGCGCATAGCAAGCGCTGTTCGTGCCGCCCCGCGAAGCGCACTGGCCGAGCGGCCTAGGCCATCGGTCGGATAGTCCCCGACGCGAGCGCGGGCTACAGTCGACGTGTGTCGGCTCTGATGCCGCGCTCGTCGCAGTCCCGCGACGTATCCTCGGGGAGGTGTGCATGAACGAGAAAACCGCGGTGCCTCGGCTGCCGTTCATTCAGACGCTTCGTCTGCCGTGCTCGGCACGTGCACTGCTCGCGGCACAGCCCGGGCCCGTCGCTATCAACGTGCTGATTGCGACGGGCCTGATGCTGGCGGTGCCCAGACTGCCCGGCGCGGCCCTCATCGCGCCGCTCTTGCTCGCGTTCGCCATCGGCGGATTGGCGTGGATGCAAGGAACACAGGCCGCAAGGCCAATGCGGTTTCCCTGGGGTGGCCTGCTGCGTCTGAGCATCGGCTTCTACCTACTGCTGTTGCCGTTCGCGCTGATCATTCTCGCTATCGGTCTGGCGGTCGATGGCGGAAAGGGCGGCTTCCTGCTGCTCTTTTCCTTCCTCCTTGCGGGGCATTACACGTCGGTCGAATTCCTGCTTTGGTGGCAGAAGTTCACGGGCAACGTGATCATTTTCGCCGTCGTGTCGTTCGTCTGCCTTGCGCCTGCTCGGATAGCCCTCGACGGTCAGGGAGCGAGACAGGCTGTCCGGTACAGCGTGCGTTGCTGGCTGGGCAATCCCGTGGCGATCCTGGTCGTGGGGTTGATCGCCCTGGGGGTTCTGGGCGGTCTTGCTTGGGTCCAGGTGTTCCACTGGCACCACGGCGCGCCGGGTCGATTGATGCTCTACGCGGCGATGGTAAGCGCGAGCTTGATCCTGATCACCGTCTTGACCGCATTCGGCCAGGGTCTGTCCCGCCTTGCCCGGAACGATGCCACCGCGGGGCAACAGCCCGGTCCGTCGCCCGTGGGCTAGGCACGTCTTCCTCAGGGTCGCCGCTGGACCGCCCTCGGCCCACGGGCGGCGCCGCCGATCGCACCCACCTCCGGGGAGCGGGTTGTCACCCTCTGTAGCGAGCGATTGCTTGTGCCGGATCAGGATGTCTGGTGTGCCAGGGCGTGGCCAGTTCGTACGCGTGAGCGACACGGAACACGGCCGCCTCGTCGAACGGCTTGGCGGCGATCTGCAGCGACAGCGGCAATCCCGCCTTGCTGAAGCCCATCGGCACCGCGAGCGCCGGAACATTGGCCATGCTGAAGGGATAGGTGCCAATGCGCCGCAGCAGAATCTTGTTCGTCATGTCTTCCTTGCTCTCGACCGTCTCGCGCGAGGCGTCGATCAACCCCGGCGGGTTGAGGCTCGTGGCGGCCAAAAGCGCGTCGAACCGGCCGCAGGCGGCGAGGACTTCCCGGCGCACCAGCACCCTTGCCTGATTGGCTCGGGCGTAGATCGCGGCAGGGATGAGCGCCGCGGCCCCGATGCGTTGCCGAGTACCGACGTCGATCTCATGCCAGTGGGGCTTGAGCCATTTGTGCACGAACATCGAGGCGATGTCCGCATCAGAAGTCAGCAGCTGCAGGGGGACGGAATATTTCGCACGCGGCAGCGAGACTTCTTCGATGGTCGCGCCCAGACCGCGCAGGTCGTCCAATGCCTTTTCCAAGGCGGCGCGCACTTCGGGGTGCACGCCGTCGGGAAAGGCCATTTCCCGCACCAGGCCCAGGCGCATGCCTTTGAGGTCGGGCGTGAGGGCGGCGACGTAATTCGGCACGGGGCGGTCCGAGCACAGCGGATCGTGCGGATCGACGCCTGCAATCGCGCCCAGAACCATCGCGACATCCTCGACTCGGCGAGCGAGGGGGCCGATGGTGTCGGCTGTCCACCCGTACATGACGCCGCCATGACGCGAGACGCGCCCGAACGTCGGCCGCAAGCCGACGATGCCGTTCGCCGCGGCCGGGCTGCGTACCGAGCCGCCGGTGTCCTCGCCCAGGGAAAAACTGGTGAAGCCGGCGGCAGGCGCGATGCCCGAACCGCTCGAGGAGCCGGCGGGGTTGTAATCGAGGTTCCAGGGATTGCGCGGCTGGCCGAAGGGAAAGTCATGGGTGCCTCCCTTGCCGAACTCGTGCAGGTTCTCCTTGCCGATCAGAATGGCGCCGGCGGCTTTCAGACGCGCGATGCAGGTGGCGTCCTCGGTGGCGATATGGTGCCCGGTGGCGCGCGATCCCAGCGTCGTGCGCACGCCGGCTGCATGCATCTGATCTTTGACGCCGAACGTCAGCCCATGCAGGGGGCCGCGATAACGGCCGGCTGCGATCTCCTGCTCGGCTGCGCGTGCCGCTGCCATCGCCTCGTCGGCGCACACCGTGATGTAGGCGCGCAGTTTCGAATCGAAGCGCTCGATGCGTTCGAGGCTGGTTCGCACCAGTTCCACCGGGGAGAGCTTGCGGTCTGCAATCAACCGAGCTTGCTCGGCGGCACTCATCAGAGCGATTTCGTCGGCCATGGAAACTCCTGTTTTCGCTCGCCCGGGCGCATTCGGGCGAACTGTCTGTAGGCGCCTGTCTAGGGCTCGCAGCTCTCCGCTGCCGCACCCTGCATTCTGCCAGCAATCGTGCGCGGGATCCCGATGCCGTGCGCCGTGTTCGACGACATCCTCGCCGGCGCGCCGACCGCCGGTGCGGTGCGATCTGTCGAAGCAGGTTTTGCGCCTGCTACAATCGTTCGCATTGCCTTCAGGAGCATGCCCGTGAATCTCGACAGTGCACGAGTTCGTTCGATGGGTGAATTGATCGGTCTGGACATTCCCGAGTCGGATCTCGAAGCGATTACGCTGCGTCTCGACGGCCTGCTTTCGGCGATGGACGAGATCGAGCGGGAACTCGGCGCGGAAATGGATGGGGTCGACCCCATCCCGCCGGTGTTTGCGCGCGAAGACTGGTAGTCGTAGTCCCCCGCGAACGATCGTCCGCATGCGCAGAGTGCGGCGCACGATTCTGGCTCGAACGCTTCGCGGCTGAGCCAAGTCGGTGCGCCGGCGGCTGAGCGCGCGTTCCCGAGTGCGGTCAACGGCTGGGCTGGCGGTTCGCCCGTGCGTTGCCGGGCGAAGTCTGGGGCTCCGGGGCCGCGCTCAGTCGGCAATCCGCTGCCAAGTCAGTTCCTGATGCTGCATGACGCCCGCGAACAGCCTTCGCGGCGGCGCGAGCACCATCGAGCCGTTCTCGAACCGAACATGGCGCACCTGATCGCCGCCGACACGGCTCGGATCCGAGGATGCATCCACGCGCGTCGTCAGCGTCTTGCCGTCGAAGGTGTAGTTGCCCGCGTAGGACATGAATTGACGGGTTTCGGCTTCGGGCAGCGAAGCGCGACCGTCGCAGAGCACCGCCATCATGCGCCCGTCGGCCTGAAAGACCACCAGGCCCATCGCCGCCGGACCGAACGGCGGCGGCAGAAGGGCGCCCGCGTCGTCTCGCCCGAGGGTGCCCATCATGCGCCAGGTGCCGATGATGCGCGGATCGATGTTCGTCATGTCTTTGTCCTTGTTTGGTTGGTTACGGTTGGTCATTCGGCTTTTCAGTCCGTATTGCAATCCTCTGAGTGCAGAAACCGTGCAGACGCCCGAAGCGATGAAGACGCTGACTGCGCCAGCACGTGCGAGCGTCAGACGAGATCCTTCACGACGAGGACAGGTCGACCCAGGCCTCGCTGCGCCGCCAGAGTTCCTGGGCGAGCCCCTGATTGCGAGCGGCGGTGCTAGGCGTCCTGGGGCGACAGTCACTGTAGTAGAGGCCTGTGTCCTCCGCGCTGGCCGTGCATGCGCAATGCAGGATCGTTCGCGCACCCGCCTCGGGCGAGATCATGAACCAGCGGTTGATGGCCTGCACCGGGCCGGGCAGTCTGCGCCAGAAGTCGGAGGCCACGACCCCCGGATGCAACGAATAGGTCGTGATGCCGGTGCCCATGAGCCGGCGTCCGAGTTCGGCGCTGAAGAGCACGTTGGCCAGTTTGGACACGCAGTACTCCTTGACGCCCAGGGGCGTGCGAGGGCGGCGGCGCACCGCATCCCAGTCGATGCCGCGCACGCGCGCGTGCGCCCGGCTGGCCACGGTCACGATGCGCGCGGGCGCCGAGCGCTCGATGCGTTCAAGCAGAAGCTGGGTGAGCAGGAAATGCCCCAGATGGTTGATGCCGAATGCGGGCTCGAAGCCTGAGGGGGTCAGCTCGTTCGCGCCTGCGAGGCCGGCATTGTTGATGAGCAAGTGCAGCGGCAGATCGCGAGCCAGAAAGGCCCGGGCGCAGGCGCGCACCGAGTCGAAATCCGACAGGTCGAGCGGCAGCCACTCCGCGGCCGCGGTCGGCTGCAGGGCGCGAATCTCGTCGAGGACCGGCTGGGTTCGCGCCAAGGAGCGGCAGGCGAGAAACACCCGCAGGCCTCGACGCGCGAGCTCGACGGCGGCCACCCGACCGATGCCGGTGTTCGATCCGGTGATCAGCGCGACTCGATCAGTGGGGCCAGCCTCTACGCCGGCTTGGGAAGACAGGAGCATCTCGATGTTGGGCTGCCGATTCTGGGTTGCGTGCTCGCCGCCGAAACTTGCCGTCGAGGGGCGTTCCGGCGCTGCGTCGAACGGGCTGTGTCGATCGACATCGTGGATCCGTCGTGCATCGACACAACCGAGGTGCGCTCATTCTACGCGAGCGAGCGCGGCGGCTCCGGGGCGCGCTAGGGACCGAGGGCGGTTGACTGTCGGCGGGCGCCCCCCGGATACTCGCGGCTTCGCTGTACCGAGGAGAGCAGCCGTGCCAGGATTGACCGAGACCATCGCCGACTTCATCGTCGATACGCCCATCGACGCTGCGCCCAAGGGGGCGGACGAGCGGGGGACCAAGGTGCTTGCGGACACGTTCGCAGTGATGATCGCCGGCGTCGGCAGCGAGGCTTTCGCACCGCTCAAGCGCTACATCGAGGTATCTCGCAGCACGGGCACCAGCCCGATCCTGGGGACGTCGCTGACCGCATCGCCCGAAGTCGCGGCGATGGTCGCAGGCACCTTGGGCCACGCGCTTGACTTCGACGATGTGCTGGCCATCATGCCAGGGCATCCGAGCGTCACCATCATGGGCGCCGTGTTGCCGACGCTCGGGGGCGAACCGATCAGCGGCAAACGTTTGCTCGATGCTCATCGGGTCGGTGTCGAGGTCGGCGCGAAGATCGGTGTGGCCATGACGATCGGCCACTACGATCGTGGCTTCCACGCGACCGGCAGTGTCGGCATCTTCGCCGCGCTGGCCGCCTTGGCGCGCCTGCATCGGCTCGACCGCGAGACGACGCGTATCGCCTTCGGCATCGCGTCCTCGATGGCGAGCGGCTTGCGACGCAACTTCGGCACCATGACCAAACCGCTGCACAGCGGTTGGGCGTCGCACAATGCCCTGGTGGCGTTCAATCTGGCGCGCAGCGGCTTCACGGCTGCAATGGACGTGCTCGAAGCCAAGTCGGGCTTCTTCGCGGCCTACGGCACCGAGGCGTCCGATCCCCAGGTGGCGATCGAAACGCTGGGCAACCCTTGGTCGGTGATGGATCCCGGCATCGCACTGAAGAAGTGGCCCTGCTACAACGGTTCGCAGCGCGGCATGGACGGCGTCCTGCAGCTGCGTGAGAAGCTCGGCTTCACGGCCGAGACGCTGGCGCACATCGAGTGCCGCATGCCGCCCGGCGGGATGAAGGTCGTGATCTATCCGAAACCGACGACGGGGCTGGAAGGAAAGTTCAGTCTGCAATACGCCGTGGCCGCCGGCGTGCTGGACGGAAAGTATTCGATGTGGACCTTCACCGACGAGGCGGTCAATCGCCCGGCCATCCGCGAACTCATCGAGCACAAGGTGGTTGCGCGCGAGGACGAAGCCTGCGGCGTCGGCGATCCCACGCTGATGACCAAGGCCTCGGGATCGCGCGGGTTCGTCGAGGTTGAGGCGCGCACCGTCGATGGACGCAGCGAAACCGTGCGGGTGAGCTTCGCCCCCGGGCATCCGAAGCGCGAACTCGGCTGGAGCGAGATCGAGCAGAAGTTCATGGATTGCGCCACGCACGGCGGCATGGCCGCCGATCAGGCGGGGAAAGCCTTCGCGGCGCTTGTCCAACTCGAACGAGTCGACGATCTGGCGGCCGTTGTGCGCCTGATGACCCGGGGATAAGAAGTCGTTCGGTTCGTCGTTCGGGCGCCGGCGTCCCGCTAGAGCTACCCTTGCGGGTGGGTACTCTTCAGGGCCGCGATCAGGGTTCGAAACGGTAGTTCCACGCAACTGTAGCGGCTCGGATGGCCGTGCACGGGGCTGAAGAGCGCCAACTCCTCCCAGGCGGTTGGCGGCGGGGCGTCTTGTCGCAACAGCGCAGCGACTTCGTCGGCGACCTGCTCGATGTCTTCCAACGTGGCGCCGATCGCATGTTTGCCGATAAGTGACGCCGCTGCGCGACACAGCAGGCATCCGCGCACATGATGGGCCACAGCCTGGATCTTCCGATCCGTCAGGCGGACCTGCATCTGCACGCAGTCTCCGCACAAAGGATTGTCCAGGAAGGCGGTTGCAGTGGGTGCTTCGAGTTGTCCGTGCCCGACCGCTTCCTGAGCGAGCGTCTGGATGGCCTGGTGATACATCTGGCTCGCACTGGACATGCGGATAGCTCCGGGAGCGCCGAGGTCGGTCGCGAGCGTGGCGAGCTGGCGCCTGCTACGCCGGCGCGCTGCCCCGATATCTGACCTGAATCACTTGGGCCAGAATGGAAACCGCGATTTCGCGCGGCGCTCGACCCCCAAGGTCGAGCCCCACCGGCGCATGAATGCGTGCAGCCTGGTCCGCGAGGCCGGCCTCCGCGAGGCGGGCGATGCGTTTCGCATGGGTGCGTTTGCTCCCCAGGGCACCGATATAGAACGCGGGACTGCCCAGGGCTGAGATCAGTGCCGGATCATCGAGTTTGGGATCGTGAGTCAGGGTGACGACTGCGCTGGTCGCATCGATCTTCAACTGCGCGAGCGCTTCGTCGGGCCAGCTGTGCATCAGCGTCACCCCGGGGAAACGTTCCGCGCTCGCGAACGAGCGGCGCGGATCGATGATGATGACCTCGAATCCGGCCAGCATGGCCATGGGGGCGAGAAACTGGCTGATGTGCGCGGCGCCGATGACGATGAGTCGGGGTGGGCGCGCATAGGCGCGTACGAACAAGCCCTCGACGTTTGCCAGCATGCCGCTCTTGTCGGCGATCAGCATGCGCAACGCCGTCGCCTTTTGCGCATCGTCGAGCGACAGATCGCCCTCCCAGCCACCGCCATCGAAAACGGCCTGAACCCCATCATCCAGCCGCGTGACGACGGCCGCGGAGGCGTTGTTGGCGATGGCGCGCTGCAAACGCTCGAATAGCGTCCATTTCATTGCAGCGGCTCCACGAAGACACGCACCTGGCCGCCGCAGGCGAGCCCGACTTCCCAGGCCTGTTCGTCGGAGATGCCGAACTCGAGCGTGCGCGTCTTGCCGTCTTCCATCGCGGCGACCGCCTCGGTGACCACCGCGCCCTCGATGCATCCGCCCGAGACCGAGCCCACGAATTCGCCCCGTTCGTTGACCGCGAGGTGACTGCCTTCGGCACGGGGCGAAGAGCCCCACGTCTGTACGACTGTGGCGAGCGCGACTCGCTGCCCTTGCGCGCGCCAGCGCTCGATCTGGGGGAAGATTTCTTCCGCGTCGGTGGCCATGGTTGCTCCCTCACCCCAACCGGGGAGTTCAGATGATTACAGTGTATCGAGACTCTCTGGCCATGATGGCACAGCAGGGTGGGGATGAACAGTTCCGGCTCGAGGGCGCCAGCCGTTCCCGTTGCAGCTACCCGGGTCGATTCAGCGAGCTGCCTTTCAGCGCACCGCGTGAACCGCAGCCCGAGGAGGCGTCTCGCCTCGGGCGTCCATGCTTCGAGAGGGTGTCCCCCGCAAATGCCGTCCAGATCCAGGATCTTGAACCGGAGGTTCAAGGCGGCTGCGTTCCCAGCACCTTCAGGCAAGTCCGCGTGGGACTCGCACACCGGCACTGCCTAGGTTCGCAACCTGGGTTACCCCAAATGTTGGTTCAAGCATACGCTTGCGACCTGGTCGAACACCGCAGGGGACATTGTTCTTGATTGCCGCGTTCGGCCCCGACGAACCGGGCGGCTTTTGCTGCGAGCCTGTGCGGGCAGGCTAAAAGAGCGAGAGCGCCTTCAGAAGAGCTTTTCCTGCTCGGCCATGGCTGCCTCGATACTGGCCTGCATTGAGACGATTCTACGCCGAAAGTCGGCGACATCGTATTCGCCGGGCACTTTCGCGTGCAGGTAGTCGTTGGCGATGGCGAGCGCGGTCATGATCGCGATGCGCTCAATGCCGATGACTTTGCTTTTGTCGCGAATCTCGACCATCCGTCGGTCGACGTAAGCCACGGCTTCCTTCAGTTCGCGTTCTTCGTTCTCGGGACAGGCTACGCGGAATTCGCGGCCCATCACCTTGAAATCGATCTGCTTGACTCCCGCAGCCATCAATTTTCCTCGGGCAGATGCGCCAGCAGGCCTTCGAGCCTGGCCTTGGCGGCCTCCACCTTCTCGCTGAGACGCTTGTTGTCGTTGGTCGTTCGAGCCAGTTCCTGGCGCAAGGAGCGGTTGTCGTTGCGCAACTGCTGGGTCAGCTCGACGAGCTGGGCCACCCGTTCTTCCAACGCTCTGAGTTCAGCATCCATGGGCGGACTATAGTTGGGAAAATCTCGGTCGGTCAACTGATAACATCCCGGACCGAATCGCGCACGGGTCTTTTGCCCTGATCACGGGGCCGAGCGCGACACTTGCCGCGTGGGTGCCTCGGCATCCGAGGGTCGCCTCCCGACCGCGGAACTACATGGAGCATAATCACCGCCTATGGCGAGCCGAACCTTGACGAGCGCCGACCTCTATCTGCGGCTGCTCGGGTATGTGAAGCCGTATTGGAAGGCGTTCGCCGTGTCCCTGCTCGCGATGGCCGTCGTCGCGGCCAGCGAGCCTGCCCTGCCGGCGCTGATGAAGCCGTTGCTCGACGGCACCTTCGTCGAGCGGGATGCGCGGATCATCGCGCTCATGCCCATCGTCATCATGGTGCTCTTCGCCGTGCGTGGCGTGGCGACGTATGTCGGCACTTATGCCATCACCTGGGTGGGCAACAAGGTGATCCTGGATTTGCGCAAGGCCATGTTCCAGCGCATGCTGACGCTGCCCTCCGCGTACTACAACGATCACCCGAGCGGGAACCTGATCTCCAAGCTCACCTTCGATGTCACCCAGGTGACGCAGGCGGCCACCACCGTGGTGACCGTGGCGGTGAAGGACATCCTGACGATCCTCGGCCTGCTCGGCTGGCTGCTGTGGCTGGACTGGCGGATGACCCTGCTGACTCTGGCGATCGTCCCCGCTATCGTGCTCATCGTCCGGGTGTTGAGCCGGCGGCTTCGACATTGGAGCCGGGAGTCCCAGCGCGCCATGGGAGACCTCACCCACGTCCTGCAGGAGGCCGTCGAGGGCCAGCGCGAGGTGAAGCTCTTCGGCGGCTCCGAATACGAAGGTCAGCGCTTCGCGCAGCACGCCGACTGGGTGCGCCGAGCCGCCATGAAGCAGGCGAGCGCGGCGGCGATCAACGTGCCGCTGGTGCAGATGGTCGCGGCTGCGGCGCTGGCGTTGGTCGTCTATCTGGCGACTCGCCAGGCAAGCAGCGACATCTCCACGGTGGGCGGCTTCGTGTCGTTCATCATGGCGATGCTCATGATCACGGCGCCCCTCAAGCGGCTGACCTCCATCAACGAGCATCTGCAGCGCGGGCTGGCGGCCGCCGAATCGGTGTTCGATATCCTGGACGAGGGCGGAGAGGAGGACACGGGACGCATCGAACTCAAGCGCGCCAGCGGGCGTCTCGTGTTCGATCACGTCGGTTTTCGCTATGCCGGTCGGGATGTCGAGGCGCTGGAAGACATCCACATGGAACTGCGCCCCGGCGAGACCGTCGCGCTGGTCGGGCAGTCGGGCAGCGGCAAGAGCACCCTGGTGAATCTGGTGCCGCGCTTCTACCAGCCCAGTGCCGGGCGCATTCTGGTCGATGGTCACGATATCCGCGACATTCGGCTTGCCAGCCTGCGTTCGAACATCGCGCTGGTGTCGCAGCATGTCGTTTTGTTCAACGACACCGTTGCGGCGAATATCGCGTACGGCGCGATGCGCGGGGCGAGCCGCGAGCAGATCGTCGCTGCCGCCGAGGCGGCGTACGCGATGGCGTTCATCGACGAGTTGCCGCAGGGGCTCGATACTTCCATCGGCGAGAAGGGCGTCAAGCTTTCAGGGGGGCAGCGACAAAGACTGGCGATCGCCAGGGCCTTGCTGCGCGATGCGCCGATCCTGATCCTGGACGAGGCGACCTCGGCGCTCGACTCGCAGTCCGAACGTCATGTGCAGGCGGCCTTGTCGACCCTCATGAAGGGCAGGACGACGCTCGTGATCGCGCATCGGCTCTCGACCATCGAGCGGGCGCATCGCATCGTGGTGCTCGAACAGGGGCGTGTGGTCGAAACCGGCACGCATCGTGACCTGATGGCGCGCGGTGGGGCTTATGCGCGCCTGCACCGGATGCAGTTCGCCCAGGCCGAGGGCGCTTGAAGCGTCATCGGCCCGTGGTGGGCACACGCAACTGCGTGCTCGTCATGGCTTGCGCAGGAACGCCAGCATGTCGTGGCCGCGGTCCAGTCGGCGTGCCGGAACGTTGAGCGCCTGCGCCGCCAGCTTGGCTAGCTTGTAGGTCAGGCTCGGGCGTCGGTAGCGCTCCTGGAGGTTGACGTTGGCCGTTTCGATTCGGGCCGCCTGCAAGCCGGCGCGCGCGGCTGCCAGGCGCATCGAGCCCGGATTGAAGAAGCTGATATGGCCGCCGTGCCGATCGATGCTCAAGTAATCCCAGTGCGCGCCGACGGCCTGAACCGTCCAGCTTGCTGTGTTGCCGGTGCCCACGAGCAGAATGCCGCCCGGTCGCAGCAGCCGTCTGCATTCCTGCAGCAACGGCAGCGGCGCCGCCAGGTGCTCGATGACCTCGAACAAGGTGATGGCGTCGAAGCTGGCTTCGGGAAACCGTGCTTGCTCGAGCATGCCGTTGAACACGTCGAGCCCCTGCGCGCGCGCGGCGGCAGCGGCTTGCGGCGCGGGCTCGACTCCTTGCACGCGACAGCCGAGCTTCTTCGCGCTGAGGAGGAACGCTCCGCTGGAGCAGCCCACGTCGAGCAGCGACATTCCGCGGGCATCGCGCTGCAGGATAGCTGCGATCTTGCGCACGCGCCGATGCGCCAACTGCTCGCGTCGCGCGGCTGCTTGCTCGCTCGGTGCCGTCCCGCGCGGATCGTCGAATTCCTGCATCGAATCCTCGTAGCGACGGGCATCGGCTTGGCTGACGAGTTGTGCGCAGAAGCGGCAGCGCAGCAGTGGGCCCTCGGGCAGGATGAGGTCGGTGGCATCGAAGCCCGAGGTGCAGCCGACGGGACAGGCGGTGATCAATGGCATGGGAAGGAGGCGGCAAGGACAGCGCCAGATATTAGCTCAGGCTGCGGCGCGGGGCGCGCAGATCGCTCGCCGGCGGCATGGCGAGCGACCGATGCACGCAGGCTGTGAGGTAAGTACGAGTCGGTACTCGGACGCGGCGAATGCGAATCGCGTATTCCTCAGGCGACTCCTCGCGCAGCGTCCAGGTAGCGGTCGATGCCAAGTTCCGCCCGGTAGCGGCTCGTGCTCAGCAGCTCGTCGAGGCGCGTCTGGTTGCGATCGAGGTTGCCTCGATCATTGTCGCGATGCCAAAGATGGAACAGCGGCGCGAAGAAACGTCCGCTCTTGTGCCGCAGCCCCGCGTGGAGCAGACGGATGGCGAAATCGGAATCCTCCAGGCCCCAGCCTTCGTAGGCTTCATCCAGACCGTTGACGCGCAGGATCTCGCTGCGCCAGAGCGCCAGATTGCAGGTCTTCACGCCGTGCCAGCGCTGCGGTTCTGCCGTCCGAAACCCGGCCTGCGCGGATCGGCGCAAGAGCGGCAACAGGCGATTGGCGTCTCGGCGCATCCAGGCGGCGGCCCACTGTCCGGCCCGCCAGGTGTGTATGGGCAGACGCTCGGCGAGCACCCGCCGCGTGAAGGGCTCCGACAACAGGACTCGGTTGCCGGCCACGAAGCAGCCGCGCTCGGCCAGCGCCCGATGCGACGCAACGAAGCTCGGCGGCGGAACGCAGTCGCCGTCGGTGAACACGATGTAGTCGGCGTCTGTTCGCGCCACCGCGCGGTTGCGGATGGCCGCCGCGCGAAAGCCGCGATCTTCCTGCCAGACATGCGCCACGGCGAGGTTCCGTCGGCTCGCGTACTGCATGACGATCTGCTTCGTCTCCTCGGTGGAGCCGTCGTCTGCCACGAGAATTTCGAAAGCGTCGTCGGTCTGCGCAGCATAGCCCTCCAGCACTGCGCGCAAGGCATCCGGGCGGTTGTACGTGGTGACGACCACCGCGATGCGCATGGATTCGCGATCCCTAAATGCGGCCCCAGTCCCCCCGAATGCGTTAGCGAGCATCATGACGCTTGGGTGCGAGTCGATGCAAAGACGGCACGCGTCATCGATCGCGATGCCGCCGCGAAGCGGTTACGGGCGTTTGCGTTCATTCAGCAGCATCAGCTTGAGGTAGCGATAGTAGGTGCCTTCGGCGTTCGAGACGGCCAGCATGAAGCCTTCGCGGCCGTCCAGGAAACCCGCCTGCAGAAAGTAGGTGCGTACGAAGGTCCAGATGCCATGCCCGATCGCGCTCAGCAGCGAGCCGCGGCGACCGGAGGTATGCATGCGGCTCGCGCCCGCTGCGGAATAGCGATTGAGCTTGTCCAGCACTTCGTCCAGATCGACGAAGGATTCATGCAGCAAAGGGCGCTTCAAGGTGCCGACCGGCCCGTCGACGAGCAGGCGTTCGTGCACCGGGTCGTCGCTGAAACGCGCGCTGCTGTTGCGGAACAGCCGCGTCACGTGGTCGGGCCACCAGCCGCTGTGTCGGATCGTCTTGCCGCAGTAGGACGACAGTCGGGGTATGCGGAACCCGGCGTTGCCGGCCGGCGACGCGATTGCCGCCTCGATCTCGCGCCTGAGTTCTTCGCTGACACGCTCGTCGGCGTCGAGCGACAGCACCCAGTCGCCGGTGCAGCGCGCGATCGCCCGGTTCTTCTGCGCACCGAATCCCGGCCAGTCGGCTGATTCGACACTGGCGCCCATCCGCCTGCAGATGGCGACGGTATCGTCCGTGCTGCCCGAATCGATGACGACGATCTGATTTGCCCAGGCGACCGATTGCAGGCATGCGGCGATGGCATCCTGCTCGTTGAGCGTGATGATCGCGACCGATAGTGAAGGCCGGATCGGTGCATTCATACGCTGGCCGGGTCGATCGCGTGCGCCCACCACACACCGCTAGCCCAGGCGAAAAAGATGCCTTCGGCGTGGTCCGTAAAGGGCGCGGAAACCAGGCCCGCGGCAACGTAGAATAGCAGCAGACTGCGCGCAGCAAGGCGCTCGGAGGTTTCGGGCAACATTCCCGCGCTGCGCCACTGGACGAACAGCAACCATGCTAAGGACGCCAGGCCCAGCAACCCGAGTTCGGCACCCAATTGCAAAAAGGAGTTGTGGGGGTGGTTGGTGGCTACCATGTCTGTTCCAGCGACTTGATCCGCATAGATAGTGGCAAAGCTTCCAGTGCCCGCGCCCAGCAGGGGGCGCTCGGCCACCATCTTCAGAGTGTTCTGATAAAACTCGAGCCGCAGGCCCACAGAGGAGTCCTTGGGCGCGACTTCGCCGGGCCGCCAAGCCGACGCTTCCTGCCAGGCGATGGCAGCGCGCTGATGCATCACCGAGTTCGGCAAAAACCACGCGATCGTAACGATTGTAGCGGCGCAGCCGACCACGACCGCGAGTCCGCGCCAGTGAAAGCGGCTGATGCCGATATAGAACGCAGCTAGCGCTAGTACCACTTGGCCGGTCCGGCCAGGAATCATGAACAGAATATTGAATGCGGCCGCTCCGGCAAGTACGCCGTAGAACAGGCGCATCGTTTTGCCTGTGCCCGATCCCATAGCCCTTAGAGTGAACAGAACGGTGGCGAACGCCATTAAGAAGCTATGGGTGATGTGGTATTTGAAAACGACAGGATAGTTGGGGCTGCCTTTTATGCCTGGAATGGCCTCCACGATGCCGCTCCAGAGGATGAACGAGACGACAAGGACCAGTGCAGAGGCAGCAAGGAAAGCTCGGATTGCTCGGTCCCGAGTGCTCACATCTCTGAACACAGTAAGAAATGCTGCAAGGAGGGCGAATCGAATAATGTCGGACGTTGAATGTCGGAGTTGATGCAGCGGCTCGGGTGCCCACAGCGTGCCAACGGCCATCACCCCCGCGAAGAGTAAGGCTGCGATGCCCACGGGATGTGCACGTATGACCTTTAGCTTGTTCGCAAAGTTCTGACTTGCCAGCCAGGCAAATAAGAAGACAACAAGTAAGATGTTGTTAAGAACTGCCGATATCGGGATTGAAAAGCCCAGGCCAATGGCCGCCCAATGCGTGACTTCTACTGCGCGGGTGCGCACTCTGCTGTCCTCCTAAGGATTGCGTCTCGGTCCGGCGGTGTGCGAAAAATGGTCCGACGGCTTCGGCCGGGGGGGGCGGCTCGCGTCGACGTACTTAACCGCACTTAGGCATAAGCTACGAGCGCACACAGCAGACATGATTCGAAGATACTCGGCCGAATCTCTTAGCGCGCGAGGTCATAGAACGGGCGGGGGTGTGCCTGAGAAGTCAGAACGAAGTCATGGTCGCAGGATGAGCCTCGCGCATGAGTCTCGTAAGATGGCGTGGACGCAGGGGCTTTAACGGTAAAACGGATCGGTGTCCGCGGATTCACGGCAGATGCGCTTTGGGATATCGAAGCGGCTTCAATTAGTCGGTTCGCCGGATTCGAGCAATGTTGGCTGTGTTCGCTCCGTGGGCGGAGTGTACTGAGTAGCCGTCAGGGCTATTGAACTCCGGAATCCACCGAGCCAATTCCTGTTTCGCAGCCTGGTCGTCCAATAGATCATTGGACATTACCGAGGCGAGCAAGCCTTTCAGCCATTCATCGGTCTGCGGACGGGAAATGGCCATTCGTAGTTTGGGATGGCTGGTCGGGCGGGAGTTCTCGCCCGTGACCAGCAATTCCTCGTATAGTTTTTCGCCGGGACGCAGCCCCGTGTACTCAATGCGAATCTCTTCCTCGCTGTAGCCAGACAGCCGAATCAGGTCACGCGCCAAGCTCGAGATGTTAATTAGTTCGCCCATGTCGAGAATGAATATTTCTCCACCCCGCCCCATCAGTCCCGCCTGAAGGACGAGTTGGGTTGCCTCGGGGATTGACATAAAGAATCTTCGCACATCAGGATGGGTCACCGTCACAGGTCCGCCGCGGGCAATCTGCGAACGGAACTTGGGCACGACACTGCCTGCACTGCCCAGAACATTGCCGAACCGTACGCTTACGAAACGGGTCTTTCCCCGTTGCTGGAGGCACTGACACATCTGCTCCGCTAGGCGCTTCGTGGCTCCCATCACGCTGGTCGGGTTGACAGCCTTGTCGGTAGAGATCAAGACCATCTTCGTGACGCCTGCGTCGATAGCGCAGGTTGCCAGGGTATACGTGCCGAAAGCGTTGTTGCGGATTGCCTCCCAGCAATTATGTTCTTCCATCAAAGGTACGTGTTTGTAGGCGGCCGCATGGAAAACAACTGAAGGGCTGTGATGCCCGAACACTTGCATTAGGCGCGGGCGTGATTTTACGTCGCCTACTGCACACACGATATCAACTGACGGGAAGCGCTCGCGAAACTCCTGCTCGATCTGATACAGAGCGAATTCGCTGTGATCGAAAAGTATCAGCCGGGATGGTTTGAAGTCCGCGATCTGACGGCAGATCTCGGACCCGATTGAACCGCCGGCGCCGGTAATCATCACTACCTTGCCCGCCAGCCATTCCTGCAGCCCGGGCAGGTCCAGCACGACGGGGTCTCGGCCCAACAGATCTTCGAGTTCAACCGGCCGCAGTTGCGAGACGGTAACTTTGCCGCTCATGAGGTCCAGGTACGCTGGAACGGTCATTACCTTGAGCCCTGCCTCGGTACACAGATCGACTGCGCGTCTGCGTATCTGGTGGGTCATCGAGGGCAGTGCGATTATGGCGTGCGTCGCGCCGAACTTCTGCGACCAACGGGCGATTTCATCGAAATTGCCCAGAATGTTCACGCCGTGAACCTCCCGGCCATGCTTGGCTCGATTGTCGTCGAGCAGTCCCACTACCTTCCACTGGGTGCTGTACGAAAGCTCCCGTAACAGACTTAATGCGGCGGTGCCGGCACCGAGTATCAGTACGGGTTGGGCTTCCGAGCGCTTAAAACCAGTTAGGCGATGCTCCTTCCACAGGCGATAAGCGATGCGGCTGCCAGTCATTATGACGAGCAGTAGAAGTGGATTCAGAATGAGCACCGAGCGCGGCACGTCGGCGAAGCGGGCAAGCATCAATGCGGTCGGCACGACAAAGGCCGCTGAGCCGACGGCGAGAAGGATGCGTCGAATATCGGGCAGGCTCGCGTAGCGCCAGATGCCGCGATAGAGGCGGAAGGCGATGAAGGTCAGGGCCTGCAACGGAACCACCCACACGAGCGTTTTTAAGGCGATATCTTGGTAGACCGCGGGGATCTCGAGATTAAAGCGTAGCCAGAACGCAACCAACCACGCTACCGTGGCAGCGAGTAGATCGTGAAAGAAAACGAGAAGAACGCGACCGTTAAACGCAATCATGACCAGCGACGATTCACCGGAAGGTAACGATAAGCTCGGCTGACGGTGCGGTGTGAGCGCGAATTAAAGGTAGGCTTCCTGTCGAGGTCGGTCGCGATCATGCTGCCTCATCCCGCCCGATGCGATGGCATAGTTAATCATTCTAGCTCAGCTAACGGCGTCGTGTGTGGGCGGATTTCACCATCGTTTGTCTATAGTCTGCCGCTTTGCAGGGAGCTGGCGCGATCTAGGGCGAGTATACTCGCGATCTAGGATGCGCAATCGAGCCGGTTTTATCCTGTGCCGGTTGGCTGGCAATCCGGCATCGACTCACGCGTGCCGCATGGATACCCATGACTACCATGGCCAAGGCCTCAACAACATAATAATGCAACCTGATCCGCCGCCCGCTGCTAGGCTTGATCCGACCTTTGGCGTAGGTGCTGCGCCTCGTGGTGCTGTACGCCTTGCACTGATAGGCGCAGTAGTCCTCGCTGTGTTGTTCGCAGGCGTCGGATATATGAGTCCGATGTACGAGGCGAGCGCGCTACTTCAGTTCCCCACCGCGCGCCTTAGAAGTCCGGAGATTCGGAATGCTGCACTGGATCTGCCTGTGTATCGTCGCGCGGTGGCGACCTACATCTCGACGGACCAGATGACGCGCTATGCTCAACATCTGGGCATCGACAATCGGGCTCCGACCGTTGAAATGATCCGTCAGTCGCGTACGCCAGGGTTCTGGGATCGAGTGGCCATGCCGATGGCACCCCTCAGCCGCGAGGATCGCCGGCAGTTCGGTCTACAGAAGGCCGAAGAGTCAGCCGTGTTGCTTGGAGTGAGGCTCGGCGTGACGGGGCGAAGGAAAGACGAGGTAAGCGAGATGATCGAGTTCCTCGGAATGTACTACTCCAACACTTTGATCAGGGCCCGAATCCGCAATTGGATGCTCGAAAGCAGAATCGACGTTGAGGGGGCGAGGAATCTCTCAGGCTCTGAAATCGTCCGACTCGGGCTGCAGAACAAGATGCACCAGCGCAGGATCGCGGCGATGAAGGAGATTCTCGTGCGCTACCCTGACGCTGCCCGCCTAGATCCTCGGACGACGATTAATGTGGTTTCAGGCGAAAGAAATGACGACGACAGAGTTCGCGAGGAGCGATTGCTCTCCCCGCTCGCGCAGATCGTGGCTTCCGAGAGTGCTATTGCGCAGAACAACGAGATGATCGAGCGCTTGGAGCGCGAGATCTATCAGCGTGAACTCCTTGGGCAGTACTTTGTGGCTGCCGAGCGTATCGCCGACTCAAAACCCGATGCCTTCGATCTGGTCAGTCCGCTGCGGGAGCTTGCTCTCAGCCACTTCGTCGTCTCGAATCTTGGAGCGGAGGCTGCGGTGCAAGAGGTGCGGTTGGGAATCGAAGGGGCTCTCGATATATTTGAAGCCATGCCGACCCAGTACGGTGTGAGGGGCTCGATTCGCGTACATCGTCCTATGCGCAACGAGCCCGCCTTTCTGGGGGTGCTGGGGGCGATATTGGGGGGTGTGGGTTTCGCCGTCGCGGGGCATTGGATCAAACTTCGTCGGGCAGCTCGCGTCGCGAATTGAGGCGCAATGCCCTTTTCTTCTAGGCAACTCGTCTGGGTTCTACAGGCTACAAAGCCTAATCGCGGGGCGAGCCGAAACGCATAACATTCGCGCTCAGGCGGTACGAATGCGATAATTCCTGCTTGTGCCTGTAGCTGCAGACTCACGTGCTCCGGTCAGCGAATACATCACGACATCCTAGCTTTCACGCAGTCATGGACCTGATGTCGTCCATCCGAGGCATTGCAGCCATTGTCGTGGCGGCTGTGCATGCGTTTCAAGTCTTCGTCCTGCCCTATTTTGGTCTCTACGGCGTTGCGCATCTAGCGACGAGCTTTCTTGCGACCTACGCGGTGATCGCGTTCTTCATCGTCAGTGGCTTCATGATCCACCTCAGCGTCACCAATCATCGTGATGCCGACGGCAAATTCGACACGGCGAGCTATTTTTCTGCGCGACTGCTGCGAATATACCCGCCGCTGCTCACGGCAGTCGGCATCTCCCTTGTCGTTTATCTCGTCATGACCGGTCTCGAAATGCACGGATCGAAAACCTTCCGACTGGGCGGCGAGCTATTCGTTTCACGCGAGCGGGTGGAGTTCGAGTGGGACCGACTGCCTGCCACGCTGCTGCTGGTGTACAACGTTTTCCCGGGAGCAACGCAGCCACTGTCAATAGATGGTCCATTATGGACACTGAGTTTCGAGTGGTGGTTCTACATGTTCGTGATGTTCGCAGCCGGGGTGTCGAGCCGGCGCCCCGTGCTGTTCGGCTACCTACCACTGGCATGCTTGCTGCTGGTGTTCCACAAGCAGCCGAGCGGTGTGCTGTTCTGGGCTCTGTTTTTCGTCTGGATGAGTGGTTTCCTGCTCGGGCACCTTTACAGGAAGGACGCGTTGAGTTCGCGCTGGTTCTTTCCGGTCGCAGCGCTGACCGTATTTTTCTGCATCGCCGGCATCGTTCTGGCCGGCGGCACCCGGACCATCGACTACATCGTGGAGCCGCTGCAGCGACTTGGTAATCGTGCGCACGTAGTGATGATGTTTATGGCATTCTTGCTGACCCTCGCTCTCGCGACCGTGATTCGGCGTGGTGCTAGGGTCCGCTTTCTGGTAGATACAGCGGACTTTTCTTACACGCTTTACCTTATCCACTATCCCCTTCTGCTCTTCGCGTTCGGGCTGCTGCATCCGTTGCTGCATGGGTTCGGATGGGTAGTATCCACTTTCGCAGCCATGCTCGTGACCTTACTGATCCTGCCCGTCGCTGCGCGTCTTGCCGCTGTGGTCGAGAACCGAGATTTGATTGCGAGCAAGCTCGCGGGCTGCTTTGCGCGGAGGGTTACCCGTTGAGCACGTTCGTTATTGCCGAGGCGGGCGTCAATCACAATGGTTCCGAGGCGCTTGCCCTTGATCTGGTCGAGGCCGCGGCACGCTGCGGCGCTAATGCGGTAAAGTTCCAGACGTTTTCCGCTGACAAGCTGGTGATCCCAGGGGCTGCTAAGGCCGAGTATCAGCGGAGGGAAACCGGCGCAGGCAATCAGCATGGGATGCTGAAGGCGCTCGAACTCTCCGAGCACATGCATAGAAACCTCTACCGGCGCTGTGCTGAGTTGGGCATCGAGTTCATGTCGACTCCGTTCGATGAGACGGCCGCCGATTTCCTAGTGGCCCTGGGAATGAGGCGGATCAAGGTGCCATCGGGCGAACTCACCAACCACCTGTTTCTCGAGCATCTCGCAGCCAAGGGTCTGCCGCTCATCGTCTCGACGGGGATGGCCACGATCGATGAGATTCAGGAGGCCGTGACCACTATAGCGGCAACGCGCGATCGATGCGGGATCGCCCAGCCCCTGCCGCAGGCCGTCACGCTGCTGCACTGTACGTCGAATTACCCAGCCGCGGTGGGCGACGTGAATCTGCTAGCGATGCGAACGATCGCGGAGGCAACCGGTTTGCCGGTCGGGTATTCGGATCACACGCTGGGGACGGTGGTGTCGACGGCTGCGGTTGCCCTTGGGGCTACGGTAATCGAGAAGCACTACACGCTCGACCGCAACCTCCCCGGCCCGGATCATCGGGCCTCTTTGCTGCCCGACGAACTCGCGACTCTCATCGAGCGAATTCGTGATGTCGAGGCGGCGCTCGGATCGCCCGTAAAGGCGCCGGTCGCCGCGGAATTGCCCGTTCGTGACCTTGTTCGCCGCAGTGTGACTACGATGCGCTCAGTCCAACAGGGAGCGACCTTGCGCGTCGAGGATATCGGTTTGTTGCGGCCGGGCACCGGCATTGCTCCCAGAGAACTCTACGCTGTCGTAGGCCGACGGGTCGTGCGCGACATTCCGGCGGGCACAACACTAGTGTGGTCAGATCTGCAATGTCCCGAGTAGTCTGCTACGTCTCCGGCTCGCGCGCTGATTTTGGGCTGATGGAGTCGACACTGAGGGCCATTCATCAGGCGCCGGATCTGACCCTCGGCATATTAGTGACCGGCATGCACCTCGCCACTCAGTACGGCAGCACTGTCCGCGACATTGAGGTTAGCGGTCTGCCCATCGTGGCGAGAATTCCAGTAGAGCTCGAGCCTGCCACCGGCCGGACGATGGCGTGCAACATTGGCCGCATGTTATGTGGAATCGTCGAGCACCTCGATGCTGAACGGCCTGATGTGGTTCTCGTACTTGGCGACCGCGGCGAAATGCTGGCAGGTGCACTGGCGGCGTTGCACTTGAACATTCCGGTCGCTCATGTCCATGGGGGCGAGCGCTCCGGTACGGTCGATGAACCCATCCGGCATGCGATATCCAAAGTCAGCCACTACCACTTCGTTGCCACGCTCCGGTCGCGTGAGAGACTGGTGCGTATGGGAGAGCAACCCGACCATATCTGGGTGACGGGGGCGCCTGGCCTCGACGGGATCGAGGCATTGGCGACCCGGTCGCGCGGCGAGTTGGCAGCCTCTATCGGTTTCGACCCGGACAAGCGAATCGCGATGATGGTTTACCACCCCGTGGTCCAGGAAGACGCTGTGGCAGGCCGCAGCGCTCATGTATTACTGTCTTGCTTGCTCCGGCACGATGTGCAGGTTCTGGCCATGGCGCCGAACTCAGACTCGGGCAGCGAGGCTATTCAGCGAGTGCTGAGCGACTACGCCGCAGCGGGCCATGTGCAATTCAAGACTCATCTTGGGCGTTCGGATTTCGTCTCGTGGATGGCGGCCGTTGATCTGCTGATCGGTAATTCCAGCGCCGGGATCATCGAGGCAGCAAGCTTCGGGACTCCTGTGGTCAACGTTGGTAGCCGACAGAATCTTCGAGAGCGCAACGCGAACGTGATAGATGCACCCGTGGATGCAGCGGCGCTGGAGAAAGCGATCCAGAAAGCTCTGCAGCGCGGCCGAACGACTGCAAGCAATATCTACGGCGACGGTGCTTCGGCAGCGCGTATCGTCGAACTGCTGAGCACCGTTCCTCTCGATTTGCCGGTACTGGCCAAGTCGAATGTCTACTGAGCGTATCGTGATTGTGGGTGCGGGCGGTCATGGCAAAGTGGTACTGGATGCCTTGATTGCCGCCGGCATGAATGCCAGTTCGATTGCGTTGTCGGATGACAATCCGGGCCTGGCCGGGGCTTTGGTGTTGAGCTTTCGCGTTGTTGCACCGGCGCTCGAGCCTGCGTTCAAGCACACGGATTTTCACGTGGCCATTGGTGCAAATTCAATCCGGTCCCGAGTTTTTGCAAGGCTTGTGAAGGCAGGCGGGCGGCCGCGTATCGTGAGGCATCCAGGTGCCGTGGTCTCGGGCTATGCAATCCTCGGCGAGGGTGTGTTCCTCGCGGCCGGTTCTGTCGTGGCGCCGGATGCTTCGATCGGTAGTGGCTGCATTCTGAACCATGGCGCCGTGGTCGATCACGAATGCAGTGTTGGGGCATTCAGCCATATTGCCCCGAACGCTACACTTGGCGGTCGTGTGTCGCTCTCAGAGCGAGTGCTGGTCGGGGCAGGCGCAAACATTCTGCCCGGAATCAGCATAGGTGCCGATGCAGTGATTGGCGCTGGCGCTGTGGTGACGCGCGATATCGGTCGAGGCGAAATTGTGCGCGGTGTTCCGGCAGTAGCCGGGAGGAGATGATCCGTTGGTTGATGTGGAAAAAATTCTGATCACGCGTGCGACGAAGATCATCGACGCGTTATCGGCTCTGGATGCTTCGGGGGCAGGCGTGTTGCTGCTCACCGCACCGGACGGACGGTTCGAACGCACAGTATCGGATGGAGATCTTCGTCGACAGCTCCTTGGGGGGCGACGGCTTTCCGACACGCTCGAGTCGCTGCCGAAGATCGAGTCCATCGTTGCGACGCAGGGATTGTCGCGACGCGATGTGCTCGATCTCATGAATCGGCACGCAATCGACCACCTGCCTGTGCTGAGTGAGTCCGGGCGGGTTCTGCAAGTGCTTGTGCGGCGCGAGATCGACGATCAGATACTGTTATCGACACCCCACATGGGTGACGCCGAACGCGAGTTCGTGGAAGAGGCGTTTCGAACCAACTGGATTGCGCCACTGGGTCCCAACGTCGACAGCTTCGAGCGCGAACTGGCGCAATGCGTAGGGATACAGCATGCCGCGGCCCTATCGTCAGGTACTGCGGCGATTCACCTTGCACTGGTGTTGCTGGGCGTCGAACGAGGCGATCGGGTCTTCTGTTCTTCATTGACCTTTGCCGCGAGCGCAAATCCGATCGTTTATCAGGGGGCCGAGCCTGTCTTCATCGATTCGGATCGCGAGTCCTGGAACATGTCTCCACGGGCACTGGAGCGTGCATTGGAAAAGGCCAGGCGAGAGGGCAAACTCCCCAAGGCCGTCATTGTCGTGAATCTCTACGGCCAGAGCGCGAACATGGACCCATTGACGGCGCTGTGCGACCGTTATGGCGTCCCGGTGGTCGAAGATGCCGCCGAGTCGCTCGGTGCGACCTACAAAGGCAAGGCGAGCGGTACCCTGGGGCACATGGGTATTTACTCGTTCAACGGCAATAAGATTATCACCACGTCTGGCGGCGGCATGCTGGTCTCGAACGACGGCGCGATGATCGAGCGCGCGCGATTCCTGTCGACTCAGGCGCGCGAACCGGCTCCGCATTACCAACATAAGGTCATTGGATTCAATTATCGAATGAGCAACATTCTGGCGGGCGTGGGGCGCGGGCAATTGCGTGTGCTCGATCAGCGGGTGCAAACCCGTCGCGCCATTTTCCAGCGCTACAAGAACGAACTGAGCGACATCGACGCGATCGAGTGGATGCCCGAACCAGAGTGGAGCGTTTCGACGCATTGGTTGACTGCCTGCACTGTGCGGCGTAGGAAATCCGGGATCACGAGCGCTGTGCTGATACGGCGACTGGCCGAGGAGATGATTGAGGCGCGACCGGTGTGGAAACCGATGCACCTTCAGCCAGTTTTCTCAGGCTGCGAGTCGTTCGACGATGGCGACGACTCCGTGTCGGAACGACTTTTCGCAGATGGTCTGTGCTTGCCCTCAAGTTCCAATATGTCGGATGACCAATTGAGCCGGACCATCGAATGCATTCGTCGAGTGTTCTTGTCAGAGTAATTGCCGCATGGCCACTTCATGATTCTTGATTCGTTGAAAGTCAGTATCATCACCGTCTGCTACAACAGCGCCGCGACAGTGGCCCACACCCTACGCTCTGTCGCCGGGCAGACCTACCCGAATATCGAGCACCTGATCATTGACGGCGCCTCCAAGGACGAGACCCTTGCCGTGATCGAGGCAAACAACCACCGTGTCGCCAGGTTGGTCTCGGAGCCCGACCGCGGCATCTACGACGCCATGAACAAGGGTATCGGACTTGCCACCGGCGACATCGTAGGCTTTATCAATTCAGACGATTTCTACGCCTCCGACCATGCGATCGCCGATGTGGCTAAGGTATTCGAGGATTCGGCGACCGACGCCTGTTATGGCGATCTGCAGTACGTGCGGCAAACTGACATCGGCAGCGTCGTGCGGTACTGGCGCTCGTCGCAGTTCGTTCCAGGGTCTTTTTCACGTGGCTGGGTGCCGCCGCACCCCACCTTCTTCGCGCGTCGCAGCATCTACGAGCGCCTCGGCTTCTTCGATCTGCGTTTCCCGATCGCTGCAGACATGGAATTGATGGCGCGATTCCTCGAGGTTCATCGCATCCAGGCGCGCTATCTGCCTCAGGTTTTGGTCAAGATGAGGCTCGGCGGAACGACCAACAGCACCTGGCGCAACGTACTGCAGCAGAATCGGGAGATCTGGGAGGCAATGAAGATGCACGCCCTGAATCCTTCATTGCCCAGGTTTGTCGTTGGTAAGTTGCTTTCCCGAGGCGGCCAGTTTCTCGCGCGGACGTCTTGATGAAGGTGGCTCCATTGCTTGTGACTGGCGCCAATGGATTCATCGGCAGCGTTCTGGTGCGACGCCTCGCGAGCCAGGGGCATCAAGTGCGCGCGGCCGTTCGCGCCGAGAGCACGTCGGTACCGCATGCGGCGCAGTGCGTGTCTTTGGGTGAACTGTCGGGGGAAACCGATTGGTCGGCAGCCCTCGTCGGAGTAACGACGGTATTTCATTGTGCAGCTCGAGCGCATGTACTGAGAGAGTCTGCAGCCGATCCGATGGCTGAGTTCCGGCGTGTGAATGCTGCTGCGACGCTAGGCTTGGCGAAGCAAGCGCTTGCTGCGGGTGTCAAGCGCTTGGTCTTCCTGAGTTCGATCGGCGTGCTCGGAGCCGAGACATTCGAGCGCCCCTTCACCGCGCAAGATGTCCCGATGCCCGATTCTCCCTATGCCGTGTCGAAGTGGGAAGCGGAGCAGGGGTTGAATTCGCTGGCTGGGTCATCGGGCCTGGAGGTTGTCATTGTGCGTCCGCCCCTGGTCTATGGTCCGGGGGCGCGGGGCAACATCGCACGGATGATGCGGTGGCTCAGACGCGGAGTGCCGTTGCCGTTCGGCGCCATCGACAATCGGCGAAGCTTCGTTGGTGTCGATAATCTGGTGGACTTTTTGATCATGAGCGCCACTCATCCGGCGGCGGCTAATCAGGTTTTGCTGGTGTCCGATGGCGAGGACGTCTCGACGCCGGATTTGCTCCGGCGCATCGGCGATGCTGCTGGGACTCCAGCCAGGTTGTTTCCGGTGCCTGCCAGTCTGCTGCGGCTTGGTGCGCGAGCACTGGGGCTGCGAGACATGGCGCAGCGTCTTTGTGGCTCGCTCCAGGTCGACATGACCTCTTCGTGCCAGCTGCTGGGCTGGGTGCCGCCGCTCAGCCTGGACACAGGCCTGCGCCAGACTGCGGAGTACTTCCGTCGTGAAGCGCGTATTTGACCTCGTTTTCGGCCTGTTCCTGCTGTGTATTCTGGCGCTGCCGCTGGTCGTCGTGGCGCTGCTCGTCAGGCTGACCTCCGCCGGACCCGTACTGCACTGGTCGGATCGCGTGGGCCGGGGCAACCGGATCTTCAAAATGCCCAAGTTTCGTAGCATGCGAGTAGGCACGCCTGCCGTGGCGACCCATCTGTTGCAGGACGCCCATCACTATCTCACCCCGATCGGGTCGTTCTTACGCAAGAGCAGCCTGGACGAGTTACCGCAGCTTTGGAGCATTCTGGCGGGCGACATGAGTTTCGTCGGCCCGCGGCCGGCCTTGTTCAATCAGGATGACCTGGTTGCTCTGCGAACCGAGCACGGCGTGCACGAACTAATTCCCGGGCTGACGGGCTGGGCGCAAGTGAATGGACGTGACGAATTGCCGATCCCAGATAAGGTTGCACTGGATGTCGAATATTTGCGCCGCCAATCGCTGTTATTCGATCTGAAGATAATCTGGCTAACGTTCGTCAAGGTGGTGCGGCGCGACGGTATATCGCATTGACTGCAACATCGATCGCGGAATGCTCGAATAGGTTGCAGTTCGAGGTTCTGGATCTTTGCTTGCGTAGAACGCTCAGCGTCTTGTTGGCGTCATTGCCGTGGATCGTGTCGCCGCGCGAAGTGCCGATCGCACGCTCGGATATTGACGCCGTATGCGATTACGGTCGTACCGCTACCGTAAAAGCTTGCGCCGCCGAGGCATAGATCAATCGTAATGCCGTCTGAGGTCAGATCGATAGCCGAGTCGTCGAACGTATCGATGCCGCCGGTATCCCAGATTGCTCGACCGCCGCGTCTTCGCCCAACGCATAAACGTCGTCGCCCGAGTTGTAGTTCGTATTGGTGCCGTAGATGTGTTGTATCGCCAATATGTCGTAGAGTATGGGCGAAGGGATATTGCCATACGTCATGCTGCCGCTGTCGAGAATGGCGCTGCTGCCTATCAGGGTGTTCATCATGGTTTCGGAGTCCGCCGACCGTGGAGTCGCGCCGAACTACCACGATCCTCCTCCTGTGTCAGTCCATCGATGCGGGCATTCCCGCTCAAGGAACGGAGTTCGATACAGGGGTAGCGATGGCTCAAGCCTCGGGCAGCATTTTGCGGATGGGGGGTATGATATGTCGCGGGATGCACGACGATACTTGGGTGACGCGGGCAGTCGGGTCCAATCCGAATCTGGCAGGAATGGCGTATGCGGTCGAGGGGGCTCGCAAATCGATCGAGAGTGGGCGTGCCGAATCACTGTGGAGGCGGCGGTGAATCGGCTCATGGCGCCTTGACTTGGGGCGCGCCTCGAGCAAGCTGGTGCAAACATGCCAGATAGATGAAAAACCAAAAAAACGTGATGGCGGAATTGGAGAATCCGAACGGGGGCGAGACGAAACTGATCAGGATGGCGTATAAGCAGTAGATGTAGCTGATCACCTTGTCGGAGTCGATGTCGTGCTTGGCCTGGCGATAAGCCAGTCCTGAAAGACCGCCCCAGATGGCTGTTGCAGTCAGGCTGCCCACCAAACCGAAATCAATATACAGGGCACCCCAGGCGCCAGCAAAGAACCCATAGATGTTCTCGTGCAGCAGTGTGTCGTACCCCCGTCCCAGAAACGTGGCGCTCCCGGGGAGCGTGCGCATCAAGGCAGCAACGATATCGATGTGATAGCTGCCGAGCATTAATGGAAGATCGTGGGCGGCAACAATTCTCTCGGCTACTGCCAGCGATTGAGTAAAGTAGAACAAGGTGCTCATCGTGCTGACGATGAGTGATGGGGTGTTCAAAGCATCGGCTAGTGCTTCGAGCCGCGGGGTCGGAATGACGCCCCAAACCTCGTCGGCATGATCCAGGAAATCGTCGATTTCAAGATCGGATAGTTCCGCACGAATCTGCCAGACTGCTGTCGAGTACGCCAGAAAGCCCGCGATCATCAAGACCATCACCGACAGGACGAACCACGAGCGGGGCACGAGCGGCAGGCCGCGGCAATGGCGGACGTAGGAGCTTAGGGCCACGAAGATTATCAGCACCAACAACGTGCTGCGCCCGCCGGTCGCGATGCCGTGAAGAAAGATAAGCAATGCGAAAAAAACGCACAGGGCGCGATCGAGGGGCGGTATCTGCTCGAAACGCAGCATGGCCACTGTGATGCCGACGAATCCGGCGGGATAGCATAGAAAGGCAATGGCGCTGATTGCTCCCCCGGTGGGATCGACCGCCTCAAGGAGTTGCTGCGCTCGCTCGGCACGCAGGGCGGCTGCGTCCGAAAACGACAAGTCGGGGATCGCTGTTACCTTGCTATAGATGTTGAGTATAGTGCCAGCGATCCCAATGACGAGAAAGGCTCGAGTCAAACGCTGACTTTGCCAGACGCAATCGCCTGGACGCTCGACCGCGTTTTGCGGACTTTCGAGATACAGCGAGTTTGCGCTGAGCAGCGCGCTCAGAACATAGACCGCGATCAATCCACCCACCAGAAACAGGCCAAGCAGACTTACTTCGGGCCTTTGCTGGATCGGGGCGACTAGATACAAGCCATAAACGAATAGCCAAAACGCGCATAAACCCAGTGCCGGGTGAAGAAGGCGAGCGTGGGGACCCCTGTTCGTCATGCAAGAGGTGCGCTGTTTTGCCGCAGATAGCGCTGCGCCTGATTCTCGGTGAAGAAAGTCTTGACTGCTCGTAGGGGAGAATCGCTTCTGCAGAAGGCAACGTCTACCTGAGCGAGCGCATTGTCGGCTGAGCGGTAATGGCCCTCGAGAATCTCGTAGGCATGAAATCCCAGGCCGGCGACATGGCTCACGATATCCTGGAACTCGGGCGCTCCAGCCCGAAACTCGTGGAACGATGTTTCGATGATCAACACGTCGATCTGATCAAGCAGGCCGGCTGCGCCCTTCAGGACTTCGATTTCTGCGCCCTGGGTATCGATCTTGAGCAGACAGGGGCGCTCGACAGGGGCCTTGATGAGGGAATCGAGCCTGCGCACCGGTACCGTGACGCGCTCGCCGTCGAGGAGATCGCCTTCGAGTTGCCGGTACGCAGAGGATCCCGATACATCGGAATGCACGAAGAAATCCAGGCTGCCGTCACTTGCGCCGGCGGCCACGTTGAACGCTTCGGCGCCGAGTTCCCGCGAAAGACGCTCGAGTAGCGGTCGACAGGCGGGTACCGGCTCGACCAAGTAGAACTTTGCCTTCGGGATCGAGGCGTAGAGCGTGGGCGAACCGAACGCGACGCCGACATCAATTACGGTTCGAAACTCCAGGCCCTGGTTACGTAGATGAGTGAAGAACTCGGGGAAGTTGCGGTTCGGTGTGCTGACGGGGACGACTTTGAGCGACAGCAATCGGGTGAACCAGTTGATTGGGGGGAGCAGTGCGCGGGCTAAGGTATGTTTGATCGACATGGTGGGTGGCTCGAAACAAGTGATCTGCGGCAGAAACTTGGGATGGCGTAATCGGTTGTGGAGGGCAAGCTAGCGCCTTGCCGTGCCGATCACACAGGTGAGCACGACGCGTTCGTCCTCTTTGACCATGCCACCACGGTGAAAACCCTTGGTATCGAAGATAACCAAATGCCCGCGCCGCGCCTCGATCGTCCACTCTGCCGCGTTCAGGCGCGTAGCGATCTCTGTGGCCGGCAGTATGTCATTACCGAAAGCGCATTTGCGCTGCAGCTTCGCGGGTAAGGCGATGAAGGACTGGCGATCTGCGCGGGCCGTGCCCGAGGCACCGGATTGATCGTTGGTTTCTTCGATCCAGTCGGTCAAGCGAGTTCGAGGCACCCGATGCGAACCTAAGGCATAGGAGAAGGGGCCGTTGTCGGGGCCGACGTCACTGAGATACAGGATGGCCTTGATGTCGCCCCCCGACGCATCGCGGTGCAGGTAGGCTGTGGGCAGAGGACTGCTCGGCAAGTCCGGAAAGACGCGTTGCCAGAAGTCGTCCGACGAATCGTTGATTTGTGGGTTGACGTCCACCAGTTTCGCGGAGTGGCCGAGGTAGGCCGAGCATCCGTCGAGTACACCACTTTGCGTGAGCATCTGTTCGACGCAAGCGAAAAGGTCTGCATTTTCGGTGCGCAAGGCGCTGGCGCGCGATTCGGCAAAATCCCTGCCGCCCAAGGATTGCCGACCTCGTGTGCTTCGTAATCGCTCGAGCAGCGGTGCCGCAGCCTGACAGATCCGATTGAAAGCTTGGTCGGCGGTCCTGATGACGCAGATGCCGTCGCTCTGCAGAGTTTGCGTGACGGCAGCGCCGGCATCTGCACGGTGGGCCCGTGACCCGGTCAGCAGCTTCTGCAAGACGTTGCTCGTTGCAGCACCGAGAAATCCTATGATGGCACTGGACGAGCGCATTGCTCGCAAGTGCGCAGGAATCAACTCATAGGAAATGACGCGTTTGCAAACAATCATTGCGAAGTACCTTGCGAACCGCGCGAGCGAAGCAAGCCGATGTTTGACCGAGAGGGCGTGGGCCAGCGACGCATATCCGGGATGTTGTTCGTAATCGATCCAGGTTGATGGTCCCTCGCCAGGTCGGGGATCGAATGAGGTCAATCGAGCGGGTGGCGCGACGATTCTAGAGTGGTCCTGAACTGCTTGTGATGCCTCGGGTATGTCCATGGAAATGTTCATTCGGCTCACCGATTCTGTTGTGCGACCAGTTCCTGAAGTCGCCGGCCCAAGTTCTGTGCCAGCATAAGAGCGCTCGCTGGCGGCTGGCTTGCATCAAAATGCTTGAATGAGAAGAAATCGCCTTCGATGCTACCGCGCAACAGCTTGCGGATAATGCGCCGCTGCCGCTCTTTCAGGCCGGTTTCGACCGTCGCTGCAGACTCCACGCGCTGCGGCAGCCCGGCTATCTGCGCACGGTTGCGAAAAATGATGAAATCCGAGTCGTTCGTATAGTACGAATTGGTGGCGACCGATTTCTTTCCCAAGAGAGCGGCCTGCATCCCGAGCGTCCCCGTGAAGGTGAAGTTCGTGTCGACCAGCTGCATCAGTTCGTTACCCGAGACGTCGTAAGGCACCAAAACCACGTTCGTCAATGCTAGCAGGCGATCGAGTAGCTCGGTCTGGCGAAAGCCGAACTGCAGCGGATGGTCCTTGACCAATACGAGGTAGCCGGCCTCGGTGAATGCGCGTGCCGCTTCGAAGACGAGATTTTCGTGATCGATCAGCTCGCGTTCGCGTATCCAATAGTCGATCGAGGCTTCGGGGAACAGCTGCAGGCCGAACAGCACGCGACGGCTTTGAGGAACGACCTCGGTCTTCGTGCGCCACTGGGAGTCGCATAGTCCGACCACTCGCATGTCCTTCCAGCGACACTTGTGTCCCAGATAAGGCTGCGCATCGATGTAGTGGAGATTAAGCGGGTCGCGCATCAGTCGAGCAATCATGCGAAAGGCCAAGGCGCGGGCGCGGAAGTAGCCGAGCGTCCTGAGGAACTTCATGCGCGTGTAGGTCGACTTTCGCGGCACGTAGCTTGGCGTGAAGCTCGGAGTGGCCAGTAAGTTTACCGACCGTTCGACGAGGTCCTCACTGGGGTTTAGGTCGTGTTCGATCAGATGTCCTCGCTCCAGCAGCATCGACATCCCGGGTACGACGCTGGCGGTAAGTTCCACGTAGCGGATGCCCTTCCTGGCCGCAAGGCGCGCTAGGATGTCCTTGACGTAGCGGTCGATGGGAAAGCTCATGACGATCTTGGGTTGAACCTTTACCAAGAGTCGTTCCATAACGACGGCCATCGCCTGCACCATGTAACGGGCCAGCTCGGCATCGAGCCAGCGCAAGGCGCGGCAGCGTGCGATGACGTCCTCCTGCTCGATCTGAGACAGCAGGTTGGGATTCGTGGTCGCCCCCTGTTTGAGGCGACCTAGTTCCTCGTAGAAATCGTCGACGATCGAGATGTCTCCCTCGCCGCGAAGATCGGTGACGACCACGGCCCTGGCCCAGCCCAGATGGTTGCCGAGGTATTGCCACCACGCTGTTGTCCTGTGAATGCCGAAGATCAGCACCTCGGCTTGGATCGGATTCACGAGCTCTGCTCCAGCGCCGGCTTCGCGATTTCGCGATACCACGCCGCCGTCTGAATGACCGCAGACGCCTGATCATGAGGCAACGGCCCGACTACCGCTTCCAGATTTCTCGTATCGAACACGTAAGGAGTCAGGATGTTACGCAACCGGAACGACGTGAATTTGAAGCCCGGCGCTACTGTGGCATTTAGCAAGTCACCGAGGCGACCGAGCAATCGTGCAATCGGCGCAGGAACGACGGGAGCAGGTCGTACGCCCAACTGGGCTGAGAGAGCGTCGCACCAGCTGCGCAAATCGATCGGCTCATAGTCGGCGATGTAAAAAGTCTGGCCATGGACCGCCGCTGCGGGTGCCGAAAGCAGGCGCTCAATCTGATACGTGGCGTTGTGAATGTACGAGAAGGATTTCGGGACACGTTGGGAGCCAGCGTGAAAGTACAGCCGGCGCTCGAGATAGCGTAACAGGCTTAGATAGTGATCGCTCATACCTGGCCCCCAGACTGTGGTCGGGCGAAGTATCGCCCACTCGGGTGCTCCTCCGTCTAGACCACGCACGATGCGCTCGGTGATTACCTTGCTCTCGCCGTAACTGGTGTCTGGGGCGTAGTCGGTGTCGTGGGCCGGGATCCTGCCGACCCGCGACACGAGCTGAGTCGATGTCCATAGCACGCGATCGACGCACCCCGCGCGGCCGATGGCGCGCATTAGATGTAGCACACCATCAATATTCGCGTTGTACTTGATCACCGAATCGGACGACAGGTCGGTGCGGGCGGCCAAGTGGACGATTTGCTCGGGGCGAACGGTATCGACGATCCGTTGCAGTGACGCGCTGTCATTCAAATCAAGGACATGGTCGTTGGCATGCGGGGTACGCCAACGCGGGGGCTTTGCATCGATGCCGTGAGTTTCGTAGCCATTGCGGCGCAAGCGTTCGACCAAAGCCGAGCCGACGAAACCAGAACTTCCTGTAACTAATATTCTCATAATTTACACAGTGGGCTGGCCGCGGTGCGGCTCACGAACATCCATGTGAGGCAGGCGTACACTGATGCACCCATCAGGGTCGCTGCAACTAGGCCCGCAATGCCGAACGACGGGGTCAAAGCTGCCCCGAGCGCCAGCACTACCAGTACCGTGATCGACTGAGCGCGGAATATGCTGCGCTCCCGGTAAGTTGCGTTCAACACCATGGCGTTGTAGTCGGCCACCCCCCTCACGGTATAGGCGAGTAGGAGGATGATTAGTACTGCTGGCGTAATGGAGTCGAGCGCACTGATGTTAGCCGCCCATTGGGTTTCGGTAAGGAACGCAGCCGCTATCACTGCTAGCGACAAAGCGAGGTAGCGACGGCGTTCGCTACGAATCAAGAGCATTGCTTCCGCCCTCCTTTGCGCCTGAAGGTGTCCATAGAGCCGGTGCATGATTCTATTGTGAGAAACGACGCCGAAAGCTTGATAGGCTGCGGCCGCCACGAAAACATGGCGGAAATAGAGGCCGGTTTCTTCTAGGGAAAGGAAGCCACCGGCCATCAGCCGATCAATTTGCAGCGAGGTAAGTGCGACCAAACCTATCATGAAATGTGTTCGTGATTGACGCAACTGAGTCCTTAGTGACACTAAGGCGCTTGCCTCGCCATTTGGGCCTTGAGCAGACAGCGTACGAAGCATGGCGGCGCTCGCGATTGCGGCCAGAAGCGCGAACGCGGTCCACGTCCATAGCAATTGTTCGAGTTCGAGCGCTTGTCCGCGCATTGCAAACACTGCGGCCACGACCATGAGCAGCAGGTTCTTTATCAGCCCCGCGAGAAGGATCCAGCGATGACGACTCGAGATCAGTGCCACCCGGTACGCCTCGGTCGACAGGTGCTCGCAGACTGCGATCACCGACCAAAGAAGGACGGCGAGCCGATCCAGTTGCGCCCAATAGTGCAGTAGCAAGGCAAGTGGTGTCAGCCACAAGAGATGACCGACCGCGAAGAAGCGCAGCGTGGCCAGTATGAGTTTGTTCACTTCCGGCGGGCTTTTTCCAACCAGTGAACGCTGCAGATCGAGGTAGCGTTCGAATCCGCTAAAGAATGCGAACAACGCGATCAAGGTCAAGGCGAGGCCGAATTGCCCGGATGCGCGCGCTGGCAGCGTATACAAGGCGATCAGAAGGAAGAGTGACCGAGCGGCGATATCGCCCAGCTTGATCGCAGCGATCAGCATGGCAACCAGCTTAGACGAAACGACGGCCCATGCACAATGCAGGTTACCAACAGGTCCAGCCGCCGTCGACGGCGAGCACCTGCCCGGTTACGTAGCTCGAGGCGTCCGATGCGAGGTAGAGTAACGCAGGGACGATTTCGTCGGCTTCGGCCATGCGCCCAAGTGGTACGCGACTCGAATAGCGTTCCGAAAACACGCTGTTCTGTCCGCTGGACACGCCGCCTGGAACCAAGCAGTTGACCCGGATGCGGGCTGGTGCCCAATAAGTTGCGAGCCAGCGAGTAAGCCCCACGACGGCTGCCTTGGAGGCAGCATAGACTGCCGGGGTATTGATGGGGCCGCCGAGGTAGTCCGAGCCCTCGTAGATGCGGTTGTCCGGTGCGACCAAGCCGTATATGGACGCAGTCTGGACGATGACGCCACCCTCGCCCCTTTCGACCATATGGCGCCCCACTGCCTGGGCCATGAGGAACATGCCGTCGATATTCACCGACATGACGTTACGCCAAGTCTCCAACGAGTAATCCTCGAATGGTGCAAAGAATGCACGGACATCTCTGGTCTTGGTGGCTGCGTTGTTGTGCAGCACGTCGATGGCACCAAAGCGGTTGATGATTGCATCAACACACGACCTCACCGAATCCGGCGATGACACGTCGCAGGCGAAACCCGACGCGTCCGTGTCGAGCGCAGAGGCCAGGGATTCGGCCTCTCCGACATCGATGTCGACGACAGCAATTCGGGCGCCAGCAGACGACAGTCCCTCACAGAAGCGCCGGCCAAGGACGCCCACCCCGCCGGTTACGACGACCACCTTGCCCGCCATGCGGTATCTGTCGAGCGCATTCATAAGTCAGTTGTGCGTGCGAAACACAGGGCGGATTGCCGGACCGATCAGAAAATCATCCACCTTGCCTTCGAGTGCTTGTGCATACACCTCGAGTGCGCCATCGAGGGCAGCTACAGTCTGTTCAAGCTCCGACGCGCCGTGCGACTGGGAAATCGCGATCCATGGCATCATGACGCCGCGTTTCAGAAGCTCTTGCGCAAGCAAAGTACGAAAGGCAAGAGATACTTCTCCGTCCCGATCGCGCGTGATGTAATTGAGCGAGATAGCCGGACCTTCGGTGTAGACGTACGAACCGAGCCCGTGTTTCGCAGACAAGGACGCGAAAGCTTCTTGGAGCGATCGCCCATAGCGCCATAGGTGGGCGCACACATCCTCGCCCTTGTAGATGCGCACAGTCTCCATGAAGGCCCCCAGGCCGGTCATTTCGGCACCGTGTGTGGTCGAGAGGAGGAACGTGCGCTCCATGCCGGGACGGTCGATCGCACCGACCTCCATGACCTCGCGCTTCCCGCCGACTGCGGCCACCGAGTATCCGTTGGCCATGCCTTTGCCAAATGTGGTGAGATCCGGGTGAACATCGAAAAACGTCTGGGCTCCGGCAAGGTGCCAGCGGAACCCCGTGATCATCTCATCGAAAATAAGCAGCGCCCCGGCGTTGTCGCAGAGCTTGCGGGCTTGGCGCAGGAAGTTGTCCTCTCGGCGAGAGCAGTTTGCGCAGCTCTGGGCAGGCCAGCAGCTGGGGACATCGCAGTCGGGCGGACAGGGAATGAGCGTTGTCGCCGGTTCGAGCATGACTGCAGCAATCTGCTGGGGGTGTTCTTCGAACAGGCGCCGCAGCGACGCGGTGTCGCCGTAATCGAAGACCAGCGTTGCTGCCGACTGTTCGGTCGGGATGCCGCGCTTGATGGCGGTGGTACCGATGAACCAGTCGTCGAAGGAGAAGAACGGTTGTTGGCGCGGGACGCAGACATAGCGTTTGCCTGTGTAGGCGCGGGCGATCTTCAGTGCTGCCGTCGTCACGTTCGATCCGTTCTTGCCGAACTTGACCATATCCACCGACGGGACGAGATCGATGAGCGTTTCGGCTGCCTGCAACTCCGTGAGCGTTGCGCGCGTCAGGTTTACCCCCTTTTCCATCTCTGCCGCGGCAGCCGCATTCACTCGCGCATCGGCGTACCCTAGGGTGACGGCACGCAACGCCATGCCATAGTCAAGGTAGCAGTTGCCGCGACTATCCCAGACATGGGCGCCTTTGCCGCGGACCAACACGGGCGGGGCGATCGCCGGAAATTGATCGTCGCCACGCGAGTAAGTATGGGCGCCCCCGGGGATCGCGCGATGCAGCCGCGCCCGCAGTTGCTGGAAATCGCTGTCGCTCGTGGTCATATCCGCCATATCGCTTCCTTGTCTTGCTTGACCCGAATCAAATGATTGCGCGGGTTCCCGATATAAACGCTGTTCGCGGGTAGATCACGGTCCAACAGTAGCGACTCTGCAGCGATCGTGCAGTTCTCGCCCACGGACGAATCTCCCAGCACCGCGCTTCCGGGGCGCAGCGTGACATGCTTCCCCAGGCTGGGATAGATGTCGTGATTGCTGCCTATTCCGCAGCGCTGGTAGACGAGTAGGTAGTCGTCGTAGCGGCCCCGCCCGAGCACCGTGCCCAGGGGATGCACCAGCAGGAAGATACGCGGCAGTTCGACCTCGTAGAACAGGTCGCAGCCATGCAGTGCCTTGTTGAGCAGGAAGAGCTTCTTGCAGGCGTCGCGGGGGCCGTTCAACGCATGGAGCTCGTTCGACAGCAGGTAGAGCCACATCGCATACTGATCGCCGTGCAGATGATCGAACACTACGCCATCGCCGTCAAAAAAATACTTGCTGGCGATATGCGAGAAGCAATGCTCTAACCGCTCGAGAGCCCCGCGCACGGCGGGGCTGAGATCGGCTGCTTGAAGGCTGTACTCGTCTGGGAATAGATTATTCGCCTGCCGTGCTGCAAGCGCGGCAAGGCCATCGGCAGAAAGGCTGGCGCGTACAAGTAGACTCAACTGTGGCTGCCCTTCTGCGATCTCACACTCACGCCGTTGGTGGCCAGATAACTGCGGACCTTGATCGGACTGTGGTCGGTAAAGAGGAACATGCTGCTTATGGTGATTGCATCGGCGCCGGCGGCGAACGCCTCGCGACAATGCTGCAGGGTGCCCGCGCCGCTGGAAGCTATCAGCGGAACGTCTAGTCTTTGCGCCGCTTCAGCGATCAAGTCGAGATCGTAGCCGTCCATCGTGCCATCGCGGTCGATGGAGCAAAGCATGATCTCGCCGGCATGGGCATCCTGCATGCGCAGCGCCCATTCCAGAGGTGCACGGGGCGTCGATTCAGTCCCGCAGTGGGAGACTACGCGCTGTTTGCCATCGGCATCACGTTGATAGTCGATGCTCACGACAATGCACTGGTTACCGAACCGTGAGGCAGCCTCCCTTATGAAGCCAGGATTCTCTATGGCAGCGGTGTTGATGCTTACCTTATCCGCGCCACTGCGCAAAAGGTCGGCGATCTGCCGCAAGTTCCGGATGCCTCCGCCGACCGTGAATGGCATGAACACTTCCTCTGATACCCGTTCGATGATTGAGCCATCGACGAGCCGTTTTCCTGGCGTTGCATCGATGTCGACGAACAGTAGTTCGTCGACGCCATAGGAGTCGTAGACCTTGGCAGTCGACACCGGATTTCCGGCCTCGCGAAAATTTTCATGGAAGCGCAGACCCTTGACCAAGCGTCGGTCGCGGATCAGAAACTTTGGGATGATCCGCTTCTTCAGCATGGCGGGGTCCAGTTGACCCAATTCTCAATCAACTGCAGGCCGTTGTCCTGGCTCTTCTCGGGATGGAACTGCGCGGCGACGAGGTTACGCGCGCGAACAACGGCAGTGATCGGTCCCCCATAATCGGTCGTCGCCAGAAGATCCGCAGGATTGTTGCAGACCATGTGAAAGCTATGGACGAAATAGAAGTTTGCCTCCGTGGGCCGTATCCCGTCGAACAGCCAGTCGTCCTCGGGAAACTGCAGGTCGTTCCAGCCGACATGCGGAATCTTCAACGGGGGATTCACCTCAAGCCGCCGAACCTCGGCATCGATCCAGCCCAGACCCTCGTGCATGCCATGCTCGCTACTCGATTTCGCGAACAGCTGCATGCCCAGGCAGATGCCCAGGATCGGCTTCCGATGCTCGTTGGCCTGACGATCGAGGACTTTCTCAAGATTGCGGGCCCGGATCGCCGCCATCGCATTACCGAAAGCTCCCACCCCGGGAAGTACGACGCGTTGCGCATCCTCGATCGCCGCCGGATCGCAGGTGATCAGTGCTTCGTGACCGAGGTAGTCGAACGCATTGATCAGCGACCTTAGATTGCCCATCCCATAATCGATCAGCGCAATCATACATACTTCTTCAGATGCCCCTCGTCTCCTTTGTCCGGTCCGACCGGTTTGTCTATCTCGGTGGCATCCCAGCGAGGCATGTCCGGCAGAGGGGCGCCGGAGGCAACCTTGGACGGGTCGAACTTCCAGGGGAAAACCTGGTGTTTTTCCAGGATTTCGTAGAATTCGCTCTCGGAAACTTGCAGGATATTGAGAAACCAGTCGAGCGAGGCGGGGCGTTTGCCGTCGTACTGGTTCTCCATCCGGAGCGCGGTTTCACGGTCCATGCGGCCGTTGCGGATGTCAATGCTCAGGAGGTGATTCGCGCGCCCGTATCCGCGCTTAATAAACTTGGCGTAGTCGCGCATGCCTTGAAAACTGCACTCGATCTTTTCGTAATCGTACTGTGGCGGAACGCCTTCGACCGGTTGTCCCTTCCAGCCCAATTCGCGCTTGATGGTCTCGACCTGCTGTTTGGTGTCCCAGGGAATGTAGTTTCCCAGGCAGATGGACTGAACCTTCAGCCGTAGCAGATCCTTGCGTTTCGGATAATCGAACATCCAAAGGTCGCGTCGATCAACGCGTCCCTGCAAGAACTCGAACATGTCGTCGGCGGTCATGCCCTGATTCATGAGCCGGTTAAAGCGCTTCTCGTCGACCTCTTCCATTTCTTCGAACGTGTACCAGCTATGGTACTCCGCCGTGGACTCACCCCAGATCAGAAGCGGGGTGTCGAACCGCAGTGCCATGTGCATGACGCCCGCGTAGATGCCGGTATGACAGTGCCAGCAGAAATCGCCGCGTCGCTTCAGCGACTCGAGCATCAATTCCCTGACGACGTGAAAACTCGGGGTGAACTCCACGACGTCGACGCCGAGCTGCTTGAACACTCGGGTGTTGTTCTCGTCGACGAGCGGCCTGTAACCCCAGTGGTTGAAGCGGACGACCAATGGTTTGAGCTTCAACTCCTTGACGACGTACCATAGCTGGAAGGTGCTGTCTTTTCCGCCGCTGAACGGCAGGATGCAGTCGTACAGCCCCTTGTTTCGATGTTCATCGATGATCTGCTGTAGTTGCTGTCCCCTCTGTGACCAGTCGATTTGCTCCTTCTTGTACTCGATCTGGCGGCAGACGCTGCAAACCCCGGATTCGTCAAACTCGATGGTGTCCACCGTTTCGACGGTGAGGCACTTCTTGCATCTTTTCATGGCTGCTCCGTTGGTTTGAATGTCGACCGCAGTCAAGAGCGATCCGCGTTCTTCAATGCGTCGAGGTTGTCCAATACCGCTTCTATGCAAACGAAGTCTAGCAAATCGTCGACCTCGAAATGCTTGTAGCGCGGCATGACGTGACCCAGCGTTCGGTCATGACAGAATCCATTTTCGCGCCGCAGTGCTTCCGCCGTGGAGATGTACAGGCTGCCGTCGAGCACGTAGAGTGGCTCGATGTCCTGGCGGCGCGGAAGTTCGCCGAAGCTGGACGCAGCCGCCGGCTGGATTCGCGCATCGACGTCGATGCGAACCGCGAATGCAGGGTGTCCAGTGGTCATGCGAGCTATTCCAACGATTGCATCGGCGTGGTCCCGATGTTCGAACAACGCCTCTAGGGCCAAATCGATATCTGTGCCTTCGGTGAGAGGCGACGTGGGCTCCAGCAATACCAGGTAGTCATAGACTTCGCCTGACTGCGCTAGCGTGTCGAGCGCGTGGAGGATGAATCCGATGCTAGGTGCGGTGTCACTCGCCAGTTCCGCAGGTCTGAGAAACGGGGTGTCGGCACCTTGTGCGCGGGCGATGGTCGCGAACTCCTCGTCGTCGGTTGAGACTATGACTCGGTCGATGTACCTCGAGGCATGCGCCGCGGCGATCGGCCAACCCAGCAAAGGCCTCCCTCGCAGGGGGCGGATGTTCTTGAGCGCCAGACCCTTGGATCCGCGCCGTGCAGGAACGAGCGACAGAACGCGTTTGCCCTTGATCATCTGTAGGTCACAAATGCTGATCGGGAGAGACGATGCGGGTGGCGCGGTGCGGTCTCCCTGGCGTTTGGTCGGTACGATGCTGAGACATGACCTGCTAGAACTCGGAGCGCGAGGGCACTAGACGGTGAAGTGGACGCCAACATCGTACAACTGCCATTTAAAGCTGTCATTATACAAGCTAAGCTCACCCTGCTACGCTTGTTTCGGACACACGCTCACGAGCGTGTGGGTGTCGAATCCAGGCTGACCTTTCGCAGCGTAAGTGCAGTAGAACTGCGAACTGCTACTAGACTATCGGCCGTAACGCAAAGTGCGGGGGCTTCGGGACTCAGAGAAGCCGACCGCGGATCTGCGGCCGTCGATGTTTCATTGAGATGGGAACAAGTCTGCTAGGGACAGTCTCGAGGTGTCACACATTTGAAGGAGTTCGACGTCTATCAGAACGTCCGAACCGTCGGAGAAATCCTCGCTACCGGTCAGATGGGAGCCTGGGGATTGCCGTCGATCTTTTCAATGACGTAGACGCGGCGCATGCCGCGGAACACAGCCATGTCAGTGCCGGAGCCCCTATAGAGCGTATCGTTGCCGCCTGCACCTGTGAGAAGGTCGTCACCCGGTCGCCTGGATATGCCCGTTCCGATAAAGCCAGAAGCACAATACGTGCGTGCTGCACGAGCCGCACGCTCGTGAGCTTGGAGCGAACCAGGCGCATTAGCTCGTCCCGCTCCTCGTCGGTCAGTACAATCTGCGGAGCTACTCGCACCCGCGTTCTCCGAATCTCGTGGCAATAGAGTGGTCGAAATGCGAGAAGGCGATAAGCTCATTCAAGAACGAAACACTACACTAGCAGGATCGTATAGTTGACGAAGCCGTCTAGATTGCCCTGGAGCAGCAGGTGATCGATGACCCAGTTGAAGTCTGGGAGTGCCGGAGGGGTGGCCGCTTCCCAGGTGGGGTTGAATTTGGCTGTGGCGTGAAAACAAACGCGCCGTTCGATGCGTCGAGCAGGTCGGTGCCTCTGTTCGCTAAGTGCGTGAGCGAGACGGCAAAGCGTGCGCAATCTCCTCGCTAGGCAGATAACTGGATAACCAGATGCAGAGTTGCGCGCCATTTGCGTCGAAGTCCTGACTTCGGCTGGTGGCGGGGGTTCCAACTCATTTTCATTTGCGTTCAGGTGCCCGCAAGCGCTGTTGCGCTCATTGGCGCCCGTGTCCCCCCCCTAGTTGTCCCTAGGACAGCGAGGCCAAATAATCCTGGTAGGCAAGGCGCAAGCCGTGCTCGAGTCCGATTTTCGGCGACCATCCGAGCGCCTTCATGCGAGAGACGTCGAGCAGCTTTTGCGGTGTCCCGTCCGGCTTGCTGGCGTCTAGTTCGACGCTGCCCGAGAATCCGGTCGTTCGGGCAATCAGTATTGCCAGGTCTCGAATGGTCTGGTCCACGCCGCTGCCGATGTTCACAACTTCACCGATCTCGGCAGCCGAACGATTCTCCATCAGAAAGACGCACGCCTCGGCCAAGTCGTCGCTGTAGAGAAATTCGCGTCGCGCGCGCCCGGTGCCCCACAGGATCATGCTCGCATCGCCTCGGATGCGTGCTTCATGCATCTTGCGGATCAGTGCTGGAATGACGTGAGAATTTTGCAGATCATAGTTGTCGCCGGGGCCGTACAGATTGGTCGGCATGACGCTGACAAAATTCGTGCCGTACTCGCGGTTGTACGCGGCACACATCTTGATCCCGGCGATCTTGGCAATGGCATACGGCTCGTTCGTCGCTTCGAGTGGCCCGGTCAACAGATACTCTTCCTTGATGGGCTGCGGGCAATCGCGTGGATAGATGCACGATGAGCCGAGAAACAGCAGCCCCTTGACGCCTGCTAGCCATGCACTATGAATGATGTTGCCTTGGATGGCGAGGTTGTCCCGGATGAACTGAGCGGGATAAGTGCTGTTCGCCAGGATGCCTCCGACTTTCGCGGCGGCGAGAAACACATACTCCGGTCGAGCACAGCGGAAGAATGCCTCCACCTGCGTTGCGTCTCGCAGATCCACCTCGGCTCGGGTACGTGTGACGATATCGTGATATCCGCCCACGCGCAATCGACGTACCAGAGCTGAGCCGACCAGGCCATTGTGACCAGCGACGAAGATACGATTTCCCGGCCGCATTGCGGGTGCGCTACTCATGGAAGTTGTACGCGGAGTATCCGTGACGCTTGACCAAGTCATCGCGCTCTGCTGCCTTGAGATCTTCACGCATCATCTCGGCGACCAGTTCTGGGAACCGTATCTTGGGCTCCCAACCCAGTTCGCAACGCGCCTTGGAGGCATCGCCGAGCAGCGATTCGACTTCGGTTGGGCGGAAGTACCGGGGGTCCACGGCGACCACGCAACGTCCGGAGTCGTCGTATGCTTTCTCGTTTTCCCCGTCGCCCTCCCAGCGTAGGGAAATGCCGATTTCAGCGGCCGCAGCGTTCACAAATTCACGTACGCTGTGCTGCTCGCCGGTGGCAATCACGTAGTCTCGCGGCTCGGATTGCTGCAACATCAGCCATTGGGCTTCGACATAGTCCTTCGCGTGCCCCCAGTCTCGCAAGGCATTCAGATTGCCGAGGTACAGGCAGCTTTGCAGGCCGAGTTTGATGCGGGCCAGTGCACGGGTGATTTTTCGCGTGACGAAGGTCTCGCCGCGTAACGGCGACTCGTGGTTGAACAAAATTCCGTTGCATGCATACATACCGTACGCTTCGCGATAGTTGACCGTGATCCAGAACGCGTACAGCTTGGCGACTGCGTAGGGCGATCGCGGATAGAATGGCGTGGTCTCTCGCTGTGGCGTTTCCTGTATGAGCCCGTACAGTTCCGATGTGGACGCCTGATAGAAGCGGGTCGACTTCGCCATGCCGAGGATTCGCATCGCTTCCAGGACGCGCAGGGCCCCGAGTGCATCGGAGTTTGCGGTGTACTCCGGTTCCTCGAATGAAACAGCAACGTGGCTCTGTGCGGCGAGGTTGTAAATTTCGGTGGGCTGTATCTGCTGTATCACCCGCAACAGGCTGCTCGAGTCGGTCATGTCCCCGTAGTGGAGAATGAAGCGGCGGTTGCTTATATGCGGATCTTGGTACAGATGATCGATGCGATCGGTATTGAACAGCGACGTTCGACGCTTGATGCCGTGCACCTCATAGCCCTTGCCTATGAGGAACTCGGCAAGGTAAGCACCATCTTGACCGGTGACTCCGGTGATCAGTGCGCGTTTGAGGGACATGGGGAGTCAGAGTTGTATGAACGCAAGGCTAGAGCGCGAAATAGTCGTCGCAATCATTATAGGGCATTGAACTGTGCCGAAATAGCCTGCGTAGGCCGTCGAGCACCTCATGCTCATCCATATGCGTAGCATTCTTCTCGTCAAAACGTCCTCGCTCGGCGATGTCGTCCACAATCTTCCTGTCGTTGCCGACATCCGCAGTGCGCTGGGAGATGTGGCCATCGACTGGATCGTGGAGCGTTCGTTCGCGGCTATTCCTCCGCTTCATCCAGCAGTCGGTCGGGTAATTTCGTGCGAGGTACGGCGCTGGCGCCGATCCTGGTTGAGCGCTGAAACGCGGTCGCAGTGGTGCGCCTTCGTCGACCAGCTTCGCGCTGTCCGATACGATGCCATCATCGACACCCAGGGCCTGCTCAAGAGCGCCGTGCTCGCGCGGGCCGCCGAGGGCCCGCGCTACGGGCTCGACTGGCACAGTTCGCGCGAACCGCTGCGCCTCTTTTACGATCGAGTCTTTCGCGTTCCGTGGACGCAGCATGCGGTCGAGCGCAACCGCAGGCTGTGCGGTCTTGCTTTGGGCTATGAACCGAGCGGCCCGCCCGACTACGGGATACGCGCCGAGCCGTCGCAGGCCGCCTGGCTGCCCGAGCGCCCCTTCGTCGTGCTGCTGCATGCGACCAGTCATCCGAGCAAGCTCTGGCCCGAAGCGCGTTGGCTGGAACTGGGCACGTGGCTGGCGAGCCAGGGCTGCGGTGCGGTACTGCCCTGGGGTGATCCGGCCGAGCGTCAGCGCGCAGAGCGGCTGGCCGAGCGCTTGCCCGATGCGGTCGTGCCCGACAGGCTCGGCCTCGACGAACTGGCGTCTGTCATGACCGCGTCGGCCGGGGTCGTTGGCGTCGATACGGGGCTCACGCACTTAGCCGCCGCCCTGGCGGTGCGTGTCGTGGGCATCTACGGGGCGACCGATCCCGCGGCCACGGGCGTTTACGCTGCGGGGCCCGCGCTCAATCTGGGCGCGATCGGGCGTCTGCCTTCGGTCGAGGAGGTGGTAAACGCGCTGCAGCAGATCGGTGTCGTCGCGCCGAGCGCCTGCGCAAGGCAGCACGCGTGATTCGTTCGCGACGACTCTATACCGTGCTGCTCTACCTGCTCGCGCCGCGGGTGCTGTTCCGGCTTTGGCGGCGTGGTGCGCGCGAGCCCGGATACCGGCGCGACATCGCCGAACGATTCGGCCGCTACGCCGGGCCGCCCCTGGAACACTGTATCTGGGTGCATGCGGTGTCGGTCGGCGAGACGCGCGCTGCCCAGCCGATCATCGAACGTCTGCTGCAGCGTTACCCGGGGCGGACTCTCCTGCTCACCCACATGACGCCGACGGGGCGCGAAGCGGGGCAGCAGCTCTACGGCGATCGGGTCGTGCGTTGCTACCTGCCGTACGACTTTCCCGGTGCGGTGAGGCGCTTTCTCGACCACTACCGGCCCTCGCTCGGGCTGGTCATGGAGACCGAAGTGTGGTTCAACCTGATTCACGCCTGCAAGCTGCGGGCGGTGCCTCTGCATCTGGTGAACGCACGGCTCTCGGAGAAATCGTATCGCGGCTATGCCCGCCTGGGCAGGTTGGCCGAAGAGGGCATGCGCGGGTTCGCTTCGATCGCGGCGCAGAGCGAAGCGGATGCGCAACGCTTTCGTGCGCTGGGTGCGGCCGACCTTCACGTCACGGGCAACGTGAAGTTCGACATCGCGCCCGCGGAGGCGCTTGTCGCACGTGGACGATCTTGGCGCGAAGCCATCGGCCAGTCCCGTCCGGTGTTTTTGGCGGCGAGCACGCGCGACGGCGAGGAAGCGCTGCTGCTCGACGTGCTGGCGCAGATCCGTGTGCCCGGCCTGCTCACGATCCTGGTCCCGCGTCACCCGCAGCGCTTCGACGAAGTTGCCCGGATGTTGGAGGCGCGCAAGATGCCGTACCAGCGCCGCAGTGCGGGCGACTTTCCCGCCGCTCACACGAGCGTCTGGCTCGGCGACAGCATGGGCGAAATGGGCGCTTACTACGCGGCCTGCGACGTGGCGTTCATCGGCGGCAGTCTGCGTCCTTTCGGGGCGCACAATCTGGTCGAGGCCTGTGCGCTCGGCAAGCCGGTGGTGATCGGTCCATCGGTCTTCAATTTTCAGGAGGCGACCGATCTGGGCATCGAGGCGGGTGCGGTCGTTCAGGTTCAGGACAGCGGGGCGCTGGCGGCGGAGGTCACGGCGTTGCTGTCCGATCCCGAGAGAGTCGCCCGCATGGGGGCTGCGGGCGAAAAGTTCGCGCGCACGCATCGGGGCGCCGTGGAACGATTGTTGTCTGTGCTCGGTTTGTCGGGAGAGCCGGCGCCGCCGTCTAGCAGGGGATGACGCGTCCGCGCGTCTGCTCGGCTATCGCGCCAGCCATTGATTGACCTGCGCGACATCGCTGTCGTCGAGCCGGCCTGCGGCGGCCCGCAGCCGGAGGCTGCTCAGGATGTAGTTGTAGCGAGCCTGCGCGAGATCGCGCCGTGCCGAAAACAGCTGCTGTTGTGCGTTGAGCACGTCGACGCCGGTGCGCACGCCGACTTCCTGGCCCAAGCGGGTGGATTCGAGCTGGCTTTGCGTCGAAGTGACGGCGGACTGCAAGGCACGCACCTGAGCTATGCCGCTCGTCATGCCGAGATAAGCCTGGCGAGTATTCAGGGCGACCGTGCGGCGGGCAGCTTCGAGGTCTTGGCGGGCGCGTTCGAGATTCGCCTGGGCTTCGCGGACCCGCGAGTTCACGGCGCCGCCCTGATAGAGGGGCACGGCCAATTGCAGGCCGATGACGCCGGCGCGAATGTCGTTGCCGACACCGCCCTGTTGACCGGATCCGGTGCCAGAATCGGTGTAGGAGCCGACCACATCGAGCGTCGGGTGATGCGCGGCGCGATTGCGGTCGACTTCCTTGGCCGCGAACTCCTCGACGGCACGCTGGATTTGCACTTGAAGGCTGGTATTCAGAGCCATGTCCACCCAAGCGTCCATGTTGCCCGGCTCGGGGGGCGTCAGGGAAAACTTGGGGCCCAGCGGGGCAAGGGGCGGCGCGTTCGTGCCGATGATCTGCTGCAACGCGCGCTTTCGGCTTTCCAGCTCGTTTTGCGCGGCGATTTCCTGCGCGGTGACGAGGTCGAAGCGCGCCTGGGCTTCGTGGGTGTCGGTGATGGTGGCCGTGCCCACTTCGAAGTTGCGCTTGGCCTGGGCGAGTTGCTCGCCGATCGCGGTCTTTTGAGCGCCGGCGAACGCGACGTTGTCTTGCGCGAGCAGGATGTCGAAGTAGGCCTGGGACACGCGCAGGATGAGATCCTGCATGGCCAGCGAGAGCTGATGGTCTGCCTGCGCGACCTGCACCTTGGCCTGCTCGTACTGGATCCGGTTTTGCGGCCGGTAGATCGGTTGCGATATCGACAGCGCCAGGGCATTGCTGTTGAAGGTGCCCGCGGTGCTGATGTTGTTGCGGAAATCGATGGTGCGATCGTTGTATTGAGTGTTCGCCGTGATCGAGGCCGAGGGCAGCAGCAGCGCCAGCCCCTGGGGCAATTTCTCCTGAGCGGCTTGCCACGAGGCGCGCGCGGCGCTGTAAGTGGCGTCGGTTGTCTGCGCCTGGCGCAAGACATCCATCAGATCCGCCGCCTCGACCCCGACCGTGGCGAGACAGGCAAGCACCAGACTGGAGAATTTGAACAGCTTCATGGTGTGCGGCGTCGCAGGTGTGAGTGACGGCGGTGAAGAAAGGACCTAGAACACAAAACGTTCCGGCTGAGGTGCGTTGCGCAAGGCCTTTACACTCGTCTCGAACAGGCCTTCGCGGCTGTATCCGTCGCCGATGCGCCGGATGCGGTACACAGTCATGATGGGCGGATCGCCGAGGATCGCGATCAGCCGCCCGCCGGGCGCAAGCGAGCGCTCGAACGATGCGGGCAGCTTGGGCAGGGAGCCGGTGATGATGATGGCGTCGTAGGGGGCGTGCAACTCCCAACCGCTCGCGGCGTCGCCCAGTTCGGCAACGACGTTGGTCACGCCCTTCTCGCCTAGCTTGCGCTTGGCCTGCATGTGCAGTTCCGGCACGATTTCGACGGTGCAGACCTGCTTGGCCAGGCTGGCGATCAACGCGGCCATGTAACCGCTTCCGGTGCCGACTTCGAGTACTCGGTCGGTGGGCTGGAGGGCGGCTTCCTGAATCAGTCGCGCTTCCAGTTTCGGCGCCAGCATGCTTTCGCCGAAACCGAGAGGGATATCCATGTCGGTGAAGGCAAGATTGCGGAAGTGGTCCGGTACGTAATCTTCGCGGCGGACCTTCGTCAGCAGGTCGAGCACCGCGGGATCCAGTACTTCCCAGGTGCGGATCTGCTGCTCGACCATGTTAATGCGGGCTTGCTCGAAATCCATGGCCAGTCGGTTCGTTGTATCCCCGGGGTAGGCGGCGAGTTTAGCATCATTTGAGCCGCGCGCCCTGCTCGAGGTCGCCCTGGGCCAGAGGGGCTGCAGTCGAGCGCTTCGCCAGCCGGCCTCGGGACCAGGCGCCGAACGCATCCAGGTAACTATAGAGCACGGGCACGACCAACAGCGTGAGCAGGGGCGAGGCGATCACGCCGCCGATCACTGCCTGTCCCATGGGGGCGCGTTGCTCACCGCCTTCGCCGAGCCCCAGCGCCAGCGGCAGCATGCCGAACACCATCGCGAGCGTGGTCATCAAAATCGGGCGCAGTCGCACGCGACCTGCTTCCATCAACGCCGCCATGCGCGTGGCGCCCGCCTGTATGGCCTTGTTGGCAAAGTCGACCAGCAAAATGGCGTTCTTGGTGACCAATCCCATCAGCATGATGAAGCCGATGGTGGAGAAAATGTTCAGCGTCGAGCCGCAGACGGGCAAGGCGATCGCCACGCCGATCAGCGACAGCGGCAAGGACGCCATGATCGCGAGCGGCTGGGTGAAGCTGCCGAACTGCGAGGTCAGGATGAGATAGATGAAGACCACCGCCAGCAGCAAGGCCTGCTTTGCATAATGGAGCGATTCGGCCATATCCTGGCTCGAGCCTTGCCTGCTGACACGGTAGCCGGGAGGAAAGCTGAGCGCACCGAGGGCCTCGGTCACATCGCGGGCGACATCGCCGGCGCTGCGGCGCTCGACATTGGCCGTCACCAGGATCTCGCGCAGCTGCGCCTTGCGGTTGATCTGTTGGCTGCCCGGTCCGGAGCGCACGCTCGCGATCTCGCCGAGCGTCACCATGCGCGGGGTGCCGCCGGGTGCCGAGGCGCTCGCAAGCGGAACGCGCTCGACATCGGCCACACGGCTGCGTGCCTGCTCGTCCAAGTTGCGTCGCAGCCAGCGTGTCGTCGGGACGGGGGTGGGCGAAGCGACAGGCGCGGGTGTCATTACGGGCTCGAGAAATAACTGACTGACAAGTAATTTATGAGCGACTTTGGTTCCTGTCGATCGTTGCCGGGTAACGATGGGCGCGGACAGGTCACGACGCGTGCGCAGCGTTCTTGCCTGCGCAGCGGCATCCATCCCGGGGTCGGGAACCCGCGATTCATCTTGCGTTTGCCCGCTGACTGGGCTAATTTGCTTGCGCACGTTGGGGGTCCTGGGGCCTTGGGCGCCGGGTGAGACATACCCTTCGAACCTGATGCGGGTAATACCGTCGTAGGGAAGCGTTGCGTTGCGGTCACCCGCGGCTCGCTCCCCTCTATCGATTAAGGAGCGACCGATGAGCGCCAATCCCAAATTCTTGAGCGCGACGGCGCGGGTGGACGAAGCCGCCATCCAGCCGTTGCCCAATTCCCGCAAGATCTACGTCCCGGGCAGCCGCCCCGATATCCGCGTGCCCATGCGCGAGATCACGCAGTCGGCAACCCCCGCGTCCTTCGGCCGCGAGGACAACCCCCCGGTCTATGTGTACGACACTTCCGGTCCGTATACCGACCCCGAGGTTCGAATCGATATCCGCTCCGGCCTCTCGCCGCTGCGCCAGAACTGGATTCTCGAGCGCAACGATACCGAGGAACTTGCGGGGCCGAGTTCGAAGTACGGCATCGAACGACTGAACGACGCGAAGCTCGCCGAGCTGCGGTTCAATCTGGCACGCAAGCCGCGCCGCGCCAAGAGCGGCATGAACGTATCCCAAATGCATTACGCGCGTCGTGGCATGATCACGCCCGAGATGGAGTACATCGCGATTCGCGAGAATTTGCGTCGGCGCGACTACATCGCGGCCCTGCGCGCATCCGGCCCTCAAGGCAACAAGCTCGCCGATCTGATGGGGCGCCAGCACCGCGGCGAGTCTTTCGGTGCGGCCATTCCCGAAGAGATCACGGCAGAGTTCGTGCGCTCGGAAGTGGCACGCGGTCGCGCCATCATCCCGGCGAACATCAACCATCCTGAAACCGAGCCGATGATCATCGGGCGCAATTTCCTGGTGAAGATCAACGCCAACATCGGCAACTCGGCGGTGACTTCCTCGATCGGCGAAGAGGTCGAGAAGATGACCTGGTCGATCCGCTGGGGTGGCGACACCGTCATGGATCTGTCGACCGGCAAGCACATTCACGAGACGCGCGAATGGATCATGCGCAACTCGCCCGTGCCCATCGGCACGGTGCCCATCTACCAGGCGCTGGAGAAGGTCGATGGCAAGGCCGAGGAGCTGACCTGGGAGATCTTCCGCGATACCTTGATCGAGCAGGCCGAGCAAGGCGTCGACTATTTCACCATTCATGCCGGCGTGCTGTTGCGCTATGTGCCCATGACGGCGTCGCGCATGACGGGCATCGTGTCTCGCGGCGGCTCGATCATGGCGAAGTGGTGCCTCGCCCATCACAAGGAGAGCTTCCTCTACACGCACTTCGAAGACATCTGCGAGATCATGAAGGCCTACGATGTCTCCTTCTCGCTGGGCGACGGGCTGCGTCCCGGATCTATTTACGATGCGAACGACGAAGCCCAGCTCTCGGAATTGCGCACGCTGGGCGAACTGACCGATGTCGCCTGGAAGCACGACGTGCAGGTGATGATCGAGGGCCCGGGGCATGTCCCGATGCAGCTCATCAAGGAGAACATGGATCTGCAGCTGCGCGACTGCAAGGAAGCGCCTTTCTACACCCTGGGGCCGCTGACCACCGACATCGCACCCGGATACGACCACATCACCAGCGCCATCGGTGCTGCGCAGATCGGGTGGTACGGCACTGCGATGCTCTGTTACGTCACGCCCAAGGAGCATCTGGGGCTGCCGAACAAGAAAGACGTGAAGGACGGCATCATCGCCTACAAGATCGCGGCTCACGCGGCTGATCTGGCCAAAGGGCATCCCGGGGCCCAGATTCGCGACAACGCCGTCTCCAAGGCGCGGTTCGAGTTCCGCTGGGAAGATCAGTTCAATCTCGGGCTGGATCCGGACACCGCAAAAGACTTCCACGACGAGACCTTGCCCAAGGACAGCGCCAAGGTGGCGCACTTCTGCTCCATGTGCGGGCCGCACTTCTGCTCGATGAAGATTACCCAGGACGTGCGTGAATACGCCGAGAGCTTGGGTGTATCCGACCAGGCCGCGCTGGAGAAGGGCATGCAGGAGAAGGCGAAGGAGTTCGTGGACAAGGGGGCCGAGGTCTACTCCAAGGCTTAGCAACAGTCGCAGGCAGCATCTTCACTGACAGGGGTAGACATGGGACTTTTAGATCAGATCCTCGGTGCAGCACTGGGTGGACAAGGGGGGCAGAGGCCCGCCGGCGGCGGGCTCGGCGGCTTGGGCGACCTCCTTTCCGGCCTGGCAGGCGGGCGACAGCAAGGGGGTGGGGCGAACCTGATGGCCGCGCTCTTGCCCGCGGTGCTGGCCATGCTGGCCAATCGATCGGGTTCGGGTTCCGGCGGCAGTCTGGCGGGCGGGCTCGACGGGCTGCTGAGGCAGTTTCAGGCCGCAGGGTTGAGTCAGCAGGCGAACTCCTGGGTCGGCAGCGGGGACAATCTCCCGATCTCCGCCGACGATCTGAAGCGCGTTCTCGGCCAAGATCAACTCTCCCAACTCGCCGCACAGGCGGGCGTGCCGGAGGAGCAGGCCAGCGCAGGTCTGGCCGGCCTCCTGCCGGAGTTCGTCAATCAGCTGACGCCGCAGGGGCAGATGCCGCCTCAGGGCGAACTGGACGACGCGCTGTCGGGGTTGCGGCGCTCACTGGGTTTGTAAGAGAAGAGGTCCGCAGGCCTTCGCCGGGCCTGCGTGAGTTCGGAATTACGGCCTATCAGGGGCTGTACTTTGTCGCACGGCGGATGAACATGCGCAGGTACAATCCGGCCTGCCATGGATCCCATCGTTGCGTTGAAGGCTCTCGTCATGGGCATTGTCGAGGGCTTGACCGAGTTTTTGCCCATTTCCAGCACGGGTCACCTGATCCTCGCGGGTAGCCTCTTGGGCATGCACGACGAGAAGGCCAAGGTCTTCGATGTCGTGATTCAGACCGGCGCGATGCTTGCGGTCGTGTGGGAGTATCGCAGCCGCTTCTTGCGTGTGCTGACCAACGCGTTCTCCGATCCCGCCGCCCAGCGCTTCATCGTCAATGTGGCGGTCGCATTTCTGCCCGCGGCCGTGCTCGGTTTGCTCTTCGGGTCGGCCATCAAGGCGCATCTGTTCTACCCTATTCCGGTGGCTATTGCGCTCATCGTGGGCGGTTTTGTCATCCTTTGGGTGGAGCGGCGTCCCCAACATGTCCGGGTGGAATCCGTCGACGACATGACCTGGCGGGATGCGCTGAAGATCGGGTTCGCGCAGACTTTGGCGCTTATTCCTGGCACGTCCCGCTCCGGTGCCACCATCATCGGCGGAATGCTGTTCGGGTTGTCCCGGCGGGCCGCGACGGAGTTCTCCTTCTTTCTGGCGGTGCCGACGCTGATCGGTGCGGGCGTCTATGACCTCGTCAAGAACCGGCATCTGCTCGACGTTTCCGATCTCGGTCCGTTCGCGATCGGGTCCCTCGCCTCGTTCGTAAGCGCGTTCGTATGTGTTCGCTGGCTCCTGCGCTACATCACCACGCATGACTTCACGATCTTTGCGTGGTACCGGATCGTGTTCGGGTTGATGGTGCTCGGAACTGCCTACACGGGGTTGGTGGACTGGTCACAGGGCTGAGGGCCGCCGGCACATTGCCCGCGCCCGACAAAGGCCACCGACTTACCGTGATCGGCGAGTTGGACACGCCATGATTTCCCTGGAGCGCTACCGCTCGCTGTTCCGCGAGCCCGACATCGGGGCGGCGATCGCGGCATCCTTCGTCGGTCGCCTGCCGATCGGCATGGCGGTACTGTCGATCCTCTTGTTCGTCCAGCAATCACAGCAGTCCTTCGCGCGGGCGGGCATTGCCAGCGCGCTCTACGTCATTGGTGTCGGCGTCGCTGCGCCCTTCATAGGCCGCATGATCGATCGGATGGGGCCGGTGAAGTTGCTGCGCTTCGGGGCGATCGCTTATCCGCTTGCGCTCAGCGCCTTGATCATGACTGTGCAGCGGGACGCCGGTGATGTCTGGATCGGTGTGGCGGCCTTCGCGGCGGGCGCGCTGTTGCCGCCGATTCCGACCTGCATACGCGCCTTGCTACGACGGTTGTTGCGCGATCCTCATCATCTCCAGACCGCGTATTCGCTCGATTCGGTCCTGATGGAGACGGTTTTCATCCTCGGGCCTGGTCTGGTGAGCGTGTTCACGGCCCTGGCTTGGCCGGCGGGCGCGGTCGGCTGCACGGCAGCCCTGGGTTTCCTCGGAGCGCTGGTATTCGCGCGCTCGCGCGCGGTGCGCGCCTGGATCCCCGAGGGCCGAGGGGCGACTTCGAAGCGCTACGGCGCCCTGGCGACCCGGGGGCTGCGGCCGGTATTGACGGTGACGTTCTTCTTTTCGGTGAGCTTCGGATTGTTCGAGGTCGCCGTGACGGCGATTGCAGCGCGGGCGGGCTCGCCGGCCGCTGCCGGGTTGATCCTTGCGCTGGCCAGCATAGGCAGCGCGCTGGGCGCTCTCGTCTACGGCAGCCGCAGCTGGTCGGTCAGCGTCGCGGCGCAGTACAAGATCGGCCTGGCTGCGATGGTGGTCGGTCTGCTGGCCCTTGCGCCGATCGAGAGCTTGCTCATGTTCGCATTGATGAGCGTGTTCGCGGGGATACCGATGGCGACCGTGCTGGCTGCGCAATCGCTGTTGATCGCCGGAATCGCGCCTCGGGAGGCGCTGGCTGAGTGCTTTACCTGGGCCTCGACGAGTTTGCTGGCCGGGGTCAGCACGGGCATCGCATTAGGTGGACTGATGCTCGAATACTACTCGCCGTTCGTGACGCTGCTTTGCGGTGCCGCCACGACTGCGGCCGGATTGCTGATGGCCGCGGTGACGGTCCGTACGATTTCTAACCCCGGCGCAACGGCGAAGGGACCCTGACTCGCCCGCTCAGCTCTGGCTCCAGGGCAGGCCCGCTGCCCGCCAGCCGCTGAGGGTATTGCGATGGCCGGAGCCATCCCGGTCACCCTCGAAGCCTTCGAGAACGTTATAGGCGTGGGCATAGCCGGCGCGGGCAGCCACGGTCGCGGTATCGTGCGAGCGCCCGCCGCTACGGCAAAGAAACATGGCGACGGCGTCTTTGGGGACGCGAGCAGACAGGTCATCCAAGAAGCGATTGTTCGGCTGCATGCCAGGATATGACTTCCACTCGATTTCCACCGCGCCCGGTACTCGTCCGACGAAGTCCCACTCGGCGCGGGAGCGCACGTCGATGAGGATTGCCTTGGGGTGCTCGCGCATCAATTGCGCCGCCTCGGCTGGCGTCAGCGCGCCGTCGTAAGGCAAGCCGTTGTCACGGGCGCGCTTGCGCGCTTCGGCGAGGATTTCGTCGGCGGTGGTCATGCGGTTTCTCCGGAAAGGGCGGGGCGGTCATTCTAAAGGAGATACCAAGCTGGCCGTCAATGCACCATCTTGGCGCATTCAAACATCAATATGCACCGAGATGAGGCGTAATATCACCCCCTAGGCATCGAAACGGTTCAGTAACAAGGATTTTTCTGCCCCGCAATGTGGCATGGTTCCTGCTCGATCCGTTTCTCGACATTCACGACGTTTTGACCTGCCAGCTAGGAGACACCTGCATGACCCCAGCAGAAGTTCTAAAAATGATCAAAGACAAGGAGGTCAAGTTCGTCGACCTCCGCTTCACCGACACGCGCGGCAAAGAGCAGCATGTCTCGGTCCCGAGCAAGATGTTCGACCAGTCGAAGTTCGAGGACGGTCATGCCTTCGACGGTTCGTCCATTGCGGGTTGGAAGGGTATTCAGGCGTCCGACATGCTGTTGGTTCCGGATCCCGATACCGTCCGCCTGGATCCGTTCACCGACGAGTCCGTACTCAACATTACCTGCGACGTGGTGGAGCCCGCCGACGGCAAGGGCTACGACCGCGATCCCCGCACCATCGCCAAGCGTGCCGAGGCTTATCTGAAGTCCTCCGGCATCGGCGACACCGCGTACTTCGGTCCCGAGCCCGAGTTCTTCATCTTCGACAGCGTGCAGTGGAATGTGGACATGTCCGGCTGCTTCGTGAAGATTCACTCGGAAGAGGCTCCTTGGAGCAGCGCTCTGGATTACGACGGCGGCAACATGGCTCACCGTGCCCCCATCAAGGGCGGCTACTTTCCCGTTCCGCCGGCCGACACGCTGCAAGACATTCGCAATGCCATGTGTCTTGCCCTCGAGCAGCAGGGCGTGAGCGTGGAAGTACATCACCACGAAGTCGCTGCGCCCGGGCAGTGCGAAATCGGCACTGTGTTCAATAGTCTGGTGAGGCGAGCTGACTGGAATCAGATTCTCAAGTACACGGTGTGGATGGTCGCGGCTTCCTACGGCAAGACAGCGACCTTCATGCCGAAGCCCGTCGTGGGCGACAACGGCTCGGGCATGCACGTGCACCAGTCGGTCTGGAAAGACGGCCAGAACCTCTTCGCAGGCAATGGCTACGCCGGCTTGTCCGACTTCGCGCTCTACTACATCGGCGGCATCATCAAGCATGCGCGTGCCCTGAACGCGATCACCAACCCAGGCACGAACTCGTACAAGCGCCTCGTGCCTCACTTCGAGGCGCCGATCAACCTGGCGTACTCGGCGCGCAATCGCTCGGCGTCTTGCCGCATTCCGTATGTGACCAGCCCGAAGGCGCGGCGCGTGGAAGTGCGCTTCCCCGATCCGACGGCGAACTCCTATCTGGCGTTTGCAGCCATGTTGATGGCGGGTCTGGATGGCGTGCAGAACAAGATCCACCCGGGCGATCCCATGGACAAGAACCTTTACGATCTGCCGCCCGAAGAGGCGAAGAAGGTGCCGACGGTATGCCATTCGCTTGACATGGCGCTGGAGTGTCTCGACAACGACCGCGAATTCTTGACCCGCGGAGGTGTCTTCTCCAACGAGATGCTGGATGCGTACATCGCTCTCAAGATGGACGAGGTGCAGCGCTTCCGCACCACGACGCATCCCGTGGAGTTCGACATGTACTACAGCGGCTAAGCACCTTAGCCGTGGAGCGCACGAAAGGGGGCGCGGGCCCCCTTTTGTGTTTCCGACCCGACGAATTCGGGCCACGAGATGTATGGGGCTGTTGCCTCCAGCGAGGTTAGTTGTGATGCACACATCACCCAGGCGTGCCGATCATTTGCCAAAGGCCCATGCCTGCCGTAGACTGCCGATGCTTTTTGGTAGGTGTGTCAACGAGATACATAACCTAACCGATGTAAAGTCGAATGCGGCCGCGGATCATCTTGCACACTCTCGCCTGGGGGCTCGTCCTTGCTCAGGCTCCCAGCGTACATGCAGCGCTCTGCAAGTACATGGACGACAACGGCCACGTCACCTATTCCGACGGGCCGGTGAAGGGCGCGAAGAAAATTTCCTGCTTCGAGGCGCCGCCCGTGCCGGCGGCACCGCCCGCCCAATCTGCGCAGCCGAGCCGGGCGGCGCCTTCGCCGGCTCCACCGGCAGCGGCACCCGCAGGCGGCTTGCCGAACGTCGATCCCGCGACGCAGCGTCGGCGGGACGATTCCCGACGCAAGATCCTGGAAGACGAGTTGGCGGTGGAAGAGCGATCGTTGGCGCAAGCGCGCAAGGCCCTGGTCGAGGGCGAAGCGGTTCGCACGGGCGACGAGCGCAACTATCAGCGCTATCTCGACCGAATCCAAGGCCTGAAGGATCGCGTGGCGCAGCACGAGCGCAACGTCGCGACACTGCGGCAAGAACTCGCGAATCTGCGTTAATCCGGCCGCAGTCTTGCGGTCCGCGCCTCGTTCCGAACGTCGGCGTACATCCTGCCGAGACTCGCGCTGATGCCGCGCTGTGGCAGTGGGATTGACCCATGCTTGCCTCAGCGCTTCCCGGACTCGAACTGCTCGCCACGGCCGTGGTGTTGGTCGATGAGCACTCGCGCGTTCTCTACGCCAACCCCGCCGCCGAAAACCTGTTCGAGATGAGCGTGCGGCAACTGAAGGGGCACACTGCGGCCGAGATCTTCGTCGGCGCGGAGCGGTTGCAGGCAGCCCTCGAGTTCGCGCGCAGCAACGCATGCAGCTATACCGAGCAGGATCTGGAACTCACGCCCGCCGGACGGCTGCCGCTGCAGCTCAGTTGCTGTGTCACGCCGGTCGACGAAGGCGGTGAACGAGGGCTGTTGCTGGAGTTCAGGCCGATCGACCAGCGCTTGAGAGTCGATCGTGAGGAGCGCCTGCTCAGCCAAAGTCTCGCCAACCGCGAACTGATCCGCAACCTGGCGCACGAGATCAAGAACCCGCTGGGCGGCATTCGCGGCGCCGCGCAATTGCTCGAGCGAGAACTGCCGCGGCCGCAACTGGCCGAATACACGAGCGTCATCATCCATGAGGCGGACCGGCTGCAGTCCCTGATGGATCGCATGCTCACGCCTCATCGTCTGCCTCAGCTTCACGCCTTCAGCGTGCACGAGGCGCTCGAGCGGGTGCGCAGCGTGATTCGAGCGGAAACCCCGGAGGGGCTGGAGATCGAACGCGATTTCGATGTCAGTCTTCCGCCCATCGTGGCCGACATGGAGCAGATCATCCAGGCGCTGTTGAACATCGCGCGCAATGCGGTGCAGGCGATGCGCGGGAAGGGGACACTGACCTTTCGAACCCGGGTTGTTCGGCAAGCCATCATCGCGCGCCGCCGTTATCGCCATGTCGCCCGTGTCGAGATCATCGATACCGGTCCCGGCATCCCGGAGAGCATGCAGGACAAGCTCTTCTATCCGCTGGTGTCGGGGCGCGATGGCGGAACCGGTCTCGGGCTGTCGATCGCCCAGACTTACATCACTCAGCATGGCGGGTCGATCGAGTTCGAATCCCGCCCTGGTCGCACCTGTTTCATCATTCATCTGCCCATCGTCGAGGGTGCTCCGAAGCATTGAAGGTTACTTCGCTGTTCGCAGGCATGCGCTGCGGCGAGGCTGACGAAAACCACCTGGATATCGAGTGATCACCATGGCCGAAACTGCAACTGCCCTCACCAGCTTTTCCTTTCCTGCGGCCGGCACGACCGACAAGCCGATCTGGATCATCGACGACGATCGCTCGATACGATGGGTGTTCGAGAAGGCCCTGGCGCGCGAAGGCATCGAGTTTCGATCGTTCGCATCGGCGAGCGATGCCCTCCTGGCGCTCGAGGACGGCGTGCCGCAGGTGGTGGTGAGCGACATCCGCATGTCGGGCGAATCGGGTCTCGACCTGCTGCAGAAGCTCAAGGAGCTCCATCCGCAGCTGCCGGTCATCATCATGACGGCTTACTCGGATCTCGACAGTGCCGTGGCTGCTTTTCAAGGCGGGGCGTTCGAGTACTTGCCCAAGCCGTTCGACGTCGACAATGCGGTCGATCTGATCCGCCGGGCGATGGACGAAAGCCGAAAGCGTGAGACGACAGCCGATGTCGAGGCGCCCGCACCGGAGATTCTCGGTCAGGCGCCTGCGATGCAGGAAGTGTTTCGAGCGATCGGTCGCCTGGCGCAATCGAACGCCACGGTGATGATCACCGGCGAATCGGGCACGGGCAAGGAATTGGTGGCGCGCGCATTGCATCGCCATAGCCCCAGAGCGGCCAAGCCGTTCATCGCCATCAATACCGCGGCGATCCCCAAGGATTTGCTCGAATCCGAGTTGTTCGGCCATGAGCGGGGCGCTTTCACGGGCGCGCAGACCCAGCGCCGCGGTCGCTTCGAGCAGGCCGACGGCGGCTCCTTGTTCCTGGACGAGATCGGTGACATGCCGCCCGATCTGCAGACGCGACTGCTGCGCGTGCTCTCAGACGGACAGTTCTATCGCGTCGGCGGGCATCAGCCGATCAAGGCGAATGTCAGGGTGATCGCCGCGACGCATCAGAACCTGGAGGAGCGGGTCGAGAAAGGCCTCTTTCGCGAGGACTTGTTCCATCGGCTGAACGTCATCCGGTTGAAGCTGCCGCCGCTGCGCGAGCGCCGCGACGATATTCCGCTGCTCGCACGTTACTTTCTGCAGAAGAGCGCCCGCGAACTCGGTGTGGAGCCCAAGCGTCTGGCGGATGGTGCAATCAAGTTTCTTGCCGCGCAGGAACTGCCGGGCAATGTGCGCCAGCTGGAGAACCTGTGTCACTGGCTCACCGTGATGGCGCCCGGTCAGACCGTGGAGATCGGCGATCTGCCTTCGGAGCTGCGCGGCGAGAGCAAGGGCGCCTCGGATCAGTCGTGGACGATGCTGCTCGAACGCGAGGTGGAGAACGCCTTGAATCGCGGCGAGTCAGGCATCATCGACGGCTTGACCGCGTCGTTCGAGCGCTCGCTGATCAAGAAAGCCCTGGCGCATACCGGCGGGCGCCGGATCGAGGCGGCACAGCTGCTCGGCCTGGGCCGCAACACGCTCACCCGCAAGATCCGTGAACTCGGCATGGAGACCGACGGACCGGACACGGAGTAAGCGCATCCGCCCAGGCGGGGCGGCTCAAGCGGCTAGGGCGTGATTTTGGCGAATTTGACCACCTTCGCCCACTTGAGGTACTCGTTGCGAATGAACGCGGTGAACGCCTCGGGCGTGCTGGTGACGGGATCGGCGCCCAGTGCCGCATAGCGTTCGACCAGCGTGGGGGCTTTCGCGGCCTTGCCCACTTCTTCGCTGAGCTTGACGACGATGGGGCGCGGCGTGCCCGCGGGTGCGATGACTCCACCCCAGGTCGTGACTTCGTATCCCGGAACGCCCGCCTCGGCGATGGTCGGCAAGTCGGGGAAGGCCTTGGCTCGCGTCGGGCCGGTGACGGCCAGTCCGCGCAGTCTGCCCGAGCGAACTTGCGGCGCAACGCCGCTTGCGGGATCGAACATCAGCTGCACGAAGCCGGACATCACGTCGGTGGCAGCCTGCGCGCCGCCTTTGTAGGGCACGTGCAGGATATCGATCCCGCTCATGCTCTTGAAGTATTCGCCCGCGAGATGGCCTACCGTGCCAGTGCCCGCGGAGCCATTGCTCAACTGTCCCGGGCGGGCTTTTGCCAGGGCGATGAGTTCCTTGACGCTCTTGACCGGCAGGGTGGGCGAAACCGCCAGCATGAGCGGTGCGCTGACCGCTTGCGAGACTGCCTGGATCTCCTTCTCCACGTCGTACGGCAGATTGGCGGAGATGCTGCGATTGATCGCCAACGGGCCGGCGCCCGCGTAGGCGATCGTGTATCCGTC
>JALHQN010000011.1:0-161591 GCA_022841915.1 Burkholderiales bacterium
GCCTTCGAGAACGCAGCGCGGTCGCGCGGATCCGCCCCGCTGCCGATACCGATCATCGTCAGCGAGAGCGCCATGCGCGGATAGTCGATACCGAAATCGAGCGTCGAGCGCGAGCCCATCGAGCACCCGACGATATGGGCCTTCTTGATGCCCAACTCACGCATGACGACTGCGATATCGTCCACGGCGTGTCGATGAGAATACGCTGACAGCGTCTTGGGCACTTCGGAAGGGGGATAACCGCGCGCGTTGAACGCGACGCATCGATAGCGCCGGCTGAAGTGCTGCAGCTGCTTCTCCCAGCTGAAGAGATCGCCGGAGAACTCGTGCACGAACACGATCGGTGTGCCCGCACCGGCTTCCTCGAAATACAGTCTTGCGCCTGCCGACTGAATGTAAGGCATCTGCCCCTCCCCCCTCGAGTGTCGCTGCACTGTATCAGCTTAGGCGGGGCTCGAGCTAGGGTCACGATGCGCGAGGCGCACGGACGCGCCTCGGCGAATGCTTTCCTGCAATGAATGCGGGCCGGAACCGCGATGCCGCTAAAATGGGAACATCCCAGGTGCACGCCGCGTCTCAGTTCTCCCACCGCCGCCCCTGCCAACCAGCGAAGCCCACCCCTGCCCATGGCCAATACCACCGGCGCCATCGTCGTTCATGGCGCGCGCCAGAACAATCTCAAGCAGCTCACGCTCGAGTTGCCGCTGAACGAACTCATCGTCGTCACCGGCGTATCGGGCTCCGGGAAATCCTCGCTCGTGTTCGACACGCTCTACGCCGAAGGCCAGCGGCGCTACGTCGAGACCTTCTCGCCGTATGCGCGCCAGTTTCTGGATCGCATGGACAAGCCGCAGGTGGACCGCATCGAGGGCATCCCGCCGGCGATCGCCATCGATCAGACGAATCCCGTCCGGACCTCACGCTCGACGGTCGGCACGATGACCGAGCTCAACGATCACCTCAAGCTGCTCTTCGCCCGCGCGGCCACGCTCTCGTGCCGCTGCTGCGGGGCGCCGGTTCGCCGGGACACCCCGGAGTCGATCCTTGCCGATCTGACCCATCGGGCCGCGGCGAGCGGCGACCCTCGCCTCGTCGTGACCTTCCCGGTCGCCGTGCCGGAAAACTTCAGCGCTGCCGAAGTGCTGAGCCTGCTCGAGCAACAGGGCTACTCGCGCATCCATCGGCAGGAGGGAAAGTCCATCGAAGTGGTGCAGGATCGATTCCGCTTCGGTAACGCAGAGCGGGCCCGCATCGTCGAGGCGCTGGAAGCAGCATTGCGGGTGGGCCAAGGGCGGGTCAACGTCCATGTCGCAGATCCATCGACGCCGGATGCCGAAGCCGGCCCCGTGTGGCGCTTCTCCTCCGATCTGCACTGCGCCCACTGCGATGTGAACTACGCGGATCCCACGCCCAGCCTCTTTTCGTTCAATTCCCCCGTGGGCGCCTGCGAGACCTGTCGCGGCTTCGGACGCGTCATCGGCATCGACTTCGGCCTCATCGTGCCGGACGAGACCAAGTCACTGCGCGACGGGGCCATTCGCCCCTGGCAGACGCAAAGCTTCAAGGAGTGCCAGGACGACCTGGAGAAGTACGCCAAGCTGCGCGGCATCCCGCTGGATGTGCCCTTCCGCGAGTTGACGCCCGCGCAACGCCGATGGGTCCTCGAGGGCGATGACACCTGGGTCAACTGGCGCAAGTCCTGGCCCGGCCATTGGTATGGCGTGCGCCATTTCTTCGTCTGGCTCGAGAGCAAGTCCTACAAGATGCACATCCGCGTGCTGCTCTCGCGCTACCGGGCCTACACCCCATGCACGACTTGCGGCGGCGCGAGGCTCAAGCACGACGCGCTGGCATGGCGGCTCGGCAATCTCGAGGATGCCGACCGGGTACTGCCCGCGCCGGATCGGCTGCTGCCGCTCGGCGCCACGTTCGATCGAGCCACGCTCGCAGGCCTGCCCGGTCTCACGATCCACGATCTGATGCTGTTGCCGATCGAGCGCTGCCGCGATTTCTTCGCTCAAGTGCATCTGCCCGCGCCGCTCGACGAGGCGACCGATCTGCTGCTGACCGAAATCCGCTCGCGCATGCACTACCTGTGCGAGGTGGGCTTGAGCTATCTCACCCTGGATCGGCAATCGCGTACCTTATCGGGCGGCGAAGTCCAACGCATCAACTTGACGACGGCGCTGGGCACATCGCTCGTCAATACCCTGTTCGTGCTCGACGAGCCCTCCATCGGCCTGCACCCGCGCGACATGGGCCGCGTGATCCGGGTGATGCACCGGCTGCGCGATGCGGGCAATTCCCTCGTCGTGGTCGAACACGATCCGCAAATCATGCTGGAAGCCGATCGACTGCTCGACATGGGTCCCGGGCCCGGCGAACAAGGGGGCGAGGTCGTGTACTTCGGCCGCCCCGCAGGCATAGCAACCGCGAGCGGATCGCTGACGGCCGAATACCTCTCCGGGCGCAAACGGGCCGAGCGCCTGAACGAGCCGCGTCCCGTCGCGCCCGGTCATCCCGCCCTGGAACTCACCGGGGCGACCGAGCACAACCTGCGCGACATCGATGTGTCGATCCCGCTCAACCGACTGGTGTGCATCACCGGTGTGTCAGGCTCGGGCAAATCGACGCTCGTGCACGATGTGCTCTACGCGGCCTTGCTCAAGACCAAGGGCAAGCCCACCGAAACGCCGGGGCGATATCGCGAACTGCGCGGCCACGAGGCGATCGGCGAAGTGGTGATGGTCGACCAGACCCCGATCGGGCGCACCACGCGCTCGAATCCTGCCAGCTACGTCGGCGCCTTCGATGCCATCCGCAAGCGCTTCGCCGCGGCACAATTGTCCAAGGAACGCGGCTACACGGCCGGCACGTTCAGCTTCAACTCGGGCAACGGCCGCTGCCCGACCTGCAGCGGCAACGGCTTCGAGCACGTCGAGATGCAGTTCCTCTCCGACGTGTATCTGCGCTGTCCCGACTGCGACGGCAAGCGCTTTCGCGCCGAGGTGCTGGAGGTCGAGATACCGAGCGCCGACGCCAGCCGCAGCGCGTCGATGGCCGACGTGCTCGATATGACGATCGCACAGGCGGTGGATTTCTTCGCCGGCCAGACCGATGTGCGCCAGGCCCTGCAGCCGCTGGCCGATGTCGGCCTGGAGTATCTGCGTCTGGGCCAGCCGGTACCTACCCTTTCCGGCGGCGAGGCGCAGCGTCTGAAGCTCGCCGGTCATCTCGTACAGGCTTTGCACAAATCCGGCAGCGGCGGCCCCGGCGCGAAGCTCTTCCTTTTCGACGAACCGACCACCGGCCTGCACTTCGAGGACATCGCCAAGCTGCTGCGCGCCTTCGACCAACTGCTGGGCGTGGGCCATTCGCTGGTGGTGATCGAGCACAATCTGGATGTCATTCGCTGCTGCGACTGGATCATCGACCTCGGCCCGGAAGGCGGCGACGGCGGCGGTGAAATCGTGTGCGTCGGCACGCCCGCCGACATCCTGGACCACGAGACCTCGCATACCGCACGTGCGCTGCGCGACTATCGTCTCGGTCACGCCGCCCTCACCGCGAACGCGACCCGGCTCGAAGTCGCCGAGCGCGCGCCGCCTCCGCCGGAGGCCATCCGCATCCACAATGCGCGCGAACACAACTTGCGCAACATCGACGTGTCGGTGCCGCGCAACAAGTTCACCGTCATCACCGGCGTTTCGGGCAGCGGCAAGAGCACGCTCGCCTTCGACGTGCTGTTCGCCGAAGGGCAGCGGCGCTACCTGGAATCGCTCAACGCCTATGCGCGCCAGTTCGTGCAGCCCGCCTCGCGGCCCGACGTGGATGCGATCTTCGGCATCCCGCCCACGGTGGCCATCGAGCAGCGCACCAGCCGCGGCGGCCGCAAGAGCACCGTCGCCACGCTCACCGAGGTCTATCACTTCCTGCGCGTGCTGTTCATGAAGCTCGGCACGCAGTATTGCCCGAGCTGCGATGTGCCGATCGAGCCGCAGACGCAAGACGCCATCGTGGCGAGCCTGCTGCGCGGCTATCGCGGCAAGCGCATAGGCTTGATGGCGCCGCTGGTCATCGCCCGCAAGGGCTTCTACACCGATCTGGCCAAGTGGGCCCGCGGCAAGGGCTACACGCATCTGCGCGTCGACGGCGAATTCCTGCCGACCGCGCGCTGGCCCCGGCTCGATCGCTTTCGCGAGCACACCATCGAACTGCCTGTGGCCGACATCACGGTCAAGGCCGACAACGAAGCCGCGCTGCGCAGCGCGCTGGCGCAGGCGCTGGAAATCGGCAAGGGTGTCGTGCACGTCCTCTCCCCGCTCGAGGCACTGGCGGCTGCGATGGAAAAGAACGATCCCTCGCTCGCCGTCATGGACGTGACGGTCTACTCGACCAAGCGTGCCTGCCCGAGCTGCGCGCGCAGCTTTCCGGAACTCGATCCGCGGCTCTTCTCCTTCAATTCCAAGCACGGTTGGTGCGCGACATGCTACGGCACCGGGCTCGCTCTGAGCGGCTTCGATGCCGAACAGACCGGCGAGGAGATCCTCTGGAACGACTGGTACGAGGAAGCCGAGCTGCCGTGCCCGAGCTGCAACGGCCAGCGGCTCAACCCGCAGGCGCTCGCGGTGCGCTACCGCGACCGGAACATCGCCGCGATGACGCAGCTCTCGGTCGGCGAGTCGGCCGATTTGTTCAAGACCTTCAAGTTCGCCGGCCGCGAAGCCGAGATCGCACGCGATTGCGTGGCCGAACTGAACTCCCGCCTCGCGTTCCTGCGCGAGGTCGGCCTGGATTATCTGGCCCTCGACCGGGCCGCACCGACGCTCTCCGGCGGCGAGGCTCAGCGCATCCGGCTCGCGGCGCAGCTTGGATCGAACCTGCGCGGCGTCTGCTACATCCTGGACGAACCGACCATCGGCCTGCACCCGCGCGACAACGCGATTCTGCTCGATACGCTCTCGAAGCTCGAGGCCAAGGGCAATACCCTGGTCGTGGTCGAGCACGACGAGGACACCATCCGGCGCGCCGACCACGTCATCGATCTCGGGCCGGGCGCGGGCAGCCGCGGCGGGCATGTCGTGGCCGCCGGCACCGCGGACGACTTGATCGCGTGCCCCGCCTCGACGACCGGCCGCTTCCTCGCCGCGCCGTTGCGCCATCCACTGGCGCCCCGGCGCACGGTCACGCCGCAGACGGCATCGCTGGAGATCGTCGGCGCCCAACTGCACAACCTCAAGGGCGTCGACGCTCGCATCCCGCTCGGGCGGTTGGTCGTGATCACCGGAGTGTCCGGCAGCGGCAAGAGCAGTCTGGCGCGCGACGTGCTGCGCGAGAACCTGACGCGCCTGGTGGGCCAAGGCCGACGGACGGGCTCGAGGTCGGCTGCGGCCGAGCCTCGCCCGAAGACCGAACTGCGCGGCTGCGACGCCCTCCGCGGCTGGGAACTCATCGATCGCGTGCTCGAAGTCGATCAGACCCCGATCGGCAAGACGCCCCGCTCCTGCCCCGCCACCTACGTCGGCTTCTGGGATGCGATACGCCGCCTCTATGCTGAAACAACCGAGGCGCGCATGCGCGGCTACGGTCCGGGTCGCTTCTCGTTCAATACCTCCGGCGGACGCTGCAGCAGTTGTGAAGGCCAGGGCGTGAAGCGCATCGAAATGAGCTTTCTCCCCGACGTGAAGGTCGTGTGCGAAGCCTGTGGCGGCGCGCGCTTCGATCGGGAAACGCTCGCGGTTCCCTTCAAGGGCAAATCGATCGGCGAAGTGCTGGCGATGAGCGTCGAGGACGCCGTCGACTTCTTCTCCTTCCATCGCACGATCCACCACTCGCTGCGCCTGCTGCAGGACGTCGGTCTGGGCTATCTAACGCTCGGCCAGCAGAGCCCGACGCTCTCGGGCGGCGAGGCACAGCGCATCAAGCTGGTGACCGAACTCGCCCGCAGCCCCAGCGATGCAGGCGACCAGCCGCCCCGGCAGCGCGGCGCCTCGCCGAAATCTTTCTATGTCCTGGACGAACCCACCGTGGGCCTGCACATGGCCGATGTGGAGAAGCTCGTCCACGTCCTGCACCGGCTCGTCGATGCCGGCAACAGCGTGGTGGTCATCGAGCACAACCTGGATGTGATGGCCGAAGCCGACTGGCTCATCGACCTGGGTCCGGAGGGCGGCGATCGAGGCGGCACGATCGTGGCCCAGGGCCCGCCGCAGAATCTGGTCCGGCCGGGCCGCAACACGCGTGCGCCGATTTCGCATACCGCGCGCATTCTGGGAGAGTTCTTGCGCGAACGCGGCACGACGCCGAAAGCTCGAGTCAAAGCGCTTTAAAGCCCGCGCACGAAATCTTCGATCAGCGTGTTGAAGCGCTGCGGCTCGTCGACGAACAAGGCATGCCCGGCCTGGTGGAATACCTCGACTCGGGTGCCGGGTCGATTGCGTTGCAAATTGCCGGCCTGCGCCGCGAACTGCGGCGTCACGACGTAGAGCAAGGGCTTCTGAAACGCCCAGGCAATGTCGCGCCAGTGCTCGCGCGGCTGCGGGTACGACAACAAGTCGATGCTCGCCTGCAACGGCATGCGCAACGCGCCTTGCTGCAAAGCCTGATGCTGAGCCGGTGGCCGCTTGCTGCGAAAGATCGCCTGAATGAAGTTTTCCAGTGTGGTCTGCCGATCGGTGGCCAGGTTTTGCGTGAATCGGCCTTCGGGCGGCTTGGGCTGCTCGCCCACCGAGCTGTCCACCAGCACCAGCGCGAGCACGTGGGCGTCGCCATGAGCATGCACGTAGTGCAGCGCCTCCAACGCGCCCAGCGACCAGCCGATCAGGACCACGCGCGGATAACGCGCCACGAACTCGGCAATGTCGCGTGCGCGACGCTCGACGGTATAGCCATCGGCCGGCACCTCGGACATGCCCTGACCGCGAGGATCCAGTGCAGCAGTCGGAAACTTCGCCGAGAGCCCTCCCAGCTGAGCCTCCCAGATCGCGGCGGGCATCGACCATCCGGTGACGAAGGCCAGCACGGGCGCCTGCGCGGACGCGGCGTCTGGACGGGCTTCGAGCACATGCAGGCGCACGCCGTCGGAGGTCTTGAAATAAATGCTTTTCACGGGTGAAGTTCGCTTTGCCTGCGCGGCATCGGCAGGCGGTGAGCGGACCGAGACGGCCAGACCGAGTCCCAGCACCAGCAACCAGCACGACCACGCGCCGCTGGCAGACGGTTGGGAAAACCCAGCGAGACCGTTGCCGCTTCGCCCCCGATCCGGGGCTGGACGATCAGCGCGCCGGCGCGGGAACGCCCGCAACAGGCGCGGCGGCCTGAACCGAGATGCGACGACCCACCATGGCGTTGGATTTCCCACCACTCCAATGGTAACTGAAGGAGAAGGGCAACTCGGCCGCGGTCGTCGTCTTGTAAGCTGCGTCCAACCTGGCCTGATAAGCCCAGTGGAACGGATGGATGGGCCTGCGATAGCCGCCGTAGAGCTGGACGTCCCAGCCGTTCGCCTTCAGCACTTCGTAAGGCATGCCGGTATCGTCCTGCACCAGGAACTCCGCGCTTTCCAGCAAGGTGTCACGCACGACGCGGAACTCCTTCGCGTGCAGCAGATACGACGCGGACTTGATCAGCATCGGTGCCGGCTTCGCGGTGCGCAGGTGAGCCAGGAACTCGGGGTAAGGCGCGACGCCGTGATTGGTCGCATCGACCGAGAAATACTGCAGGGTCTGGATCGGTCCGCCGGGCTTCTGGAACTTGATCTGCACGGCTCGCAGCTTGCGCAACGGCTTCGGCCCTGCGTGCTCCACATCTTCCTCGCCACTGCGCACCGAGGGCAGTTCGAGCGGCTCCACCGCGCGGACCTCGACGCCGGCCAGCGCCATGGAGGCGATCATGACCGGAACGACGCCGCGCAGTTGGGACGTATGCAGTTGCCGCGACATGCGCGACGTGATGAAGTAATTGCGCTCCACCAGATCGCCGACGGCCACACGCACGTCGGCCAGCAGCCGGTTGAGCGCCTGGCGATCGAGCTTCTCCAACTCCGGCACTGCGCCGGGCAATTCCAGGCCGAACAGAATGTAGTTGCGACATCCGGGGAACAGCGCATACGCGTTGGCGAAATCGGGACCGCTGAAAGGATAGAGCAAGGTGCCGGATGCCGACCCTGCGCACGCGGTGCGTATCGTGTCGTCGCGCCAACGCGCCATGACGCTCCCACGCCCCTGCTTCACCTTGGCCCAGCCCGCCTGCACGATGTCGCGATGTTCCTGCCATTCCGCCATGCCGGCAATCGCGCCGTGCGCAGGCGAGGAAGGCGCGAGACCCGCCAGCAACCGCGCCACGGATCCGACGCGAGGGTCGGCTGCAACGGATGCAGCCACGCTCGGCTGCGCTTGCGGCCCTGCGGCAGGCGTGTTGGCTATCGCCAGCGCAGGCAATAAACCGAGGGCGAAGCTCAACGCACGAAAGATCAAGGGCACACGCATGGCGACACACCGATCCGAAGCAGAATGAAGTAAGTATGTAACGACCCAACCGATCGCCAGGCTGACAGCAAACCGCCGTTCGAGTGTCAATTCCTGGCTTCGGCCGAAAGCGTCGACCGGACTGCACGAGAGCGATGACCGCACGTGCCGATTCGCGGGCCGGCTATTCTTGCATCTGTCCAGAAGGAAACCCATTCCCAGTTGCGCGTAGTCCCCGCATCGGGGGCCATCCGCCAGCGCCATGTCGCACCCACGCGACACGGCAAGCGCCTCGTTCGTGCTCGGAGCGCAGAACGAATTTTCTGATCCACATCAAGACATCGGCCCAAGACACGAGCCTGATCGTCGTTTCGACCACATGGTGACAAACAGCTTCGGAGGAAGCTCACCGCATGAGCTTGCGACGCGGTAACCTCGGAGCCTACGCAGACGGCACTCCCCGCCTCGATCTTCACACTCGTCGTTCACAGGATCCATCGCATGAAGCTCAACGATACGCAGCTCAACGCCCCGCCCCAGCAAGTCAGCCTCGACGTACTCCTCGAGAAGTACGCAAAAGGCGAGGAGCGCACCGTGGACGATGTCCGCCGTCGCGTCGCCAAGGCGCTGGCCGCGATCGAAAAAGATCCTGCGCGATGGGAACCCGTGTTCTACGATACCTTGGCGCACGGATTCATCCCCGGCGGACGCGTGAACTCCGCCGCCGGAACAGCACTCCAGGCCACCCTGATCAACTGCTTCGTGCAGCCGGTGGGCGATTCGGTGTCCGAGACCGTCGAGGGCAAGGTCGGCATCTACGTGGCGCTGATGGAATCGGCGGAAACGATGCGCCGCGGCGGCGGGGTGGGCTACGATTTCTCGACCATCCGCCCCAAAGGCGCGGAAGTCAAAGGCACCCGCAGCACGGCTAGCGGTCCGGTGTCCTATATGCGGGTGTTCGACAAGAGCTGCGAGACGGTCGAGTCGGCGGGCTCCCGGCGCGGCGCCCAGATGGGCATCCTGCGCTGCGATCACCCAGACATCGAAACCTTCATCCACGCCAAGGATCAGGGCGACCTCACCAACTTCAACATCAGCGTCGGCATGACCGATGCCTTCATGCGGGCCGTCGAAGCCGACGACGACTGGGCGCTGGTTCATCCGGCCAAGCCCGGGCAAGACGTCTCCAGCGATCCGCGTCAGCGCGAGGACGGGCAATGGATCTACCGCACCGTCAAGGCGCGCGACCTGTGGAAGCAGGTGATGGACGCCACCTACGATCACGCCGAGCCGGGCGTGTTCTTCGTCGACCGCGCCAACGCCGACAACAATCTCTCCTACGTCGAGGGTATCGAGGCCACCAACCCCTGCGGCGAGCAGCCTCTGCCCGCCTACGGCTGCTGCTGCCTGGGCAGCATCAACTTGACGCAATTCGTCGATGCCCCGTTCACCGCCGAAGCCCGTTTCGACTTCGACGCGTTCGGCCGGGTGGTGCGCCCCGCGGTGCGCATGCTCGACAACGTGCTCGACGCCTCGGTCTGGCCGCTGCCGCAGCAGAAGTCCGAGGCCATGGCCAAGCGCCGCATCGGGCTGGGCTTCACCGGCCTGGGCGATGCGCTGATCATGCTCGGGCTGCGTTACGACTCCGCCGAGGCCCGCACGATGGCCTCGCGCATCACCGCCGCCATGCGCGACGAGTCGTATGCCTCGTCGGTCGAGATCGCCAAGGAGAAAGGCGCTTTTGCGCTGCTCGACCGCGAGCAGTTCCTGCAGGCGCCGCGCTTCGCCTCGCGCCTGCCCGAGAACATCAAGGCCGACATACGCAAGCACGGCATCCGCAACAGCCATCTGCTCTCGATCGCCCCCACGGGCACCATCTCGCTCGCCTTCGCCGACAACGCGTCCAACGGCATCGAGCCGCCATTCTCCTGGACCTACCAGCGCAAGAAACGCATGCCCGACGACAGCATGCGCGTCTACGACGTCGAGGATCACGCCTGGCGCCTCTACCGTCATCTGGGCGGCGACGTCGAGCACCTGCCCGCGGCTTTCGTGACCGCGTTGGAGCTCTCGGCGCTGGATCACATGCGCATGGTCGCCGCCGTGGCGCCGTATGTCGATTCGGCCATCAGCAAGACAGTCAACGTCCCGGAAGACTATCCCTACGATAAGTTCAAGGATCTCTACCTCGAAGCCTGGAAGGCCGGCCTCAAGGGCGTGACGACCTACCGGCCCAACAGCGTGCTCGGCAGCGTGCTGTCCGTGACGCCTTCGGCGGAAGCGCGTGAACCGAACGATCTCGATGTCTCCGAGGTCGATCGGCGCATCCACCTGGAAGCCGCGCCCGAGCCGACGCTATCCAGTCTGCGCTGGCCCGGCAGGCCGAAGTTGCCGGGCGGCAATCCCTCCTGGACCTACATGCTCGAATCGCCCTTCGGCCAGTTCGCCATCTTCGTGGGCCACGTCGAGGACGGCGAACGCTATCCGTTCGAGGTCTGGGTCAACGGCAACGAACAGCCTCGCGGGCTGGGCGCGGTCGCCAAGACGCTTTCGATGGACATGCGCGCTCAGGACAAAGCCTGGCTGCGCATGAAATTCGACATGCTCACGCGCACGGCCGGCGACGATTCGTTCGACTGTCCCATGCCGCCCGACGGTGAAGTCGTGCGTGTGCCGAGCGTCGTTTCGGCCTTCGCGCGCATCGTGCGCTTCCGTGTCGACCAACTGGGTGCTCTGGACGACGACGGCAGCAAATCGCCGGTGCTCGATACCCTGTTCGCCCAGAAAGAACCCAAGACCGGCACGGACGGCACGATGTCCTGGACGGTCGACGTGCACAACCCGATCTCCGGCGACGATTTCCTGCTCATCCTGAAGGAACTCGTGTTGCCGGCCGGCCAGCGGCGGCCTTACTCGGTCTGGCTCGCCGGCAGCTACCCGCGCGCCCTCGACGGGCTGTGCAACCTGCTCTCGCTCGACATGCGGGTGATCGATCCGGCCTGGATCGGCATGAAGCTGCGCAAGCTGCTCAACTATGCCGAGCCGCTGGGCGACTTCATGGCGCGCGTGCCTGGCGAGGAGCGGCAGCAGAATTTTCCGAGCACCGTCGCCTATGTCGCCCGGCTCATCATCCACCGCTATGCCATGCTGGGCGTACTCGACGAGCGCGGCTATCCGGTCAACGAGATGGGTGTCCTGGAAACCCCGGAAGACGAGCGCGAGCGGCCGACCTACAAGCGGCTGATCGGCAAGCTGTGCAAGGAGTGCGGCAATACCGCCGTCATCAAGAAGGACGGCTGCGAGTTCTGTACCGCTTGCGGCGCGATCGGCGCTTGCGGCTAAACCGCGCGCATTGCCTGCGCGGCTCGGTTACGCGCGGGGCGCTCCATGCCCCGCCGGTTCGCCTGTGCGTTGCTTGCACAGGTGATTGCCGACCGAATCGAATTTGTCGAAGTCGCGAAGTATCCGGGCAACGGTCTGCACACGGACATCCAGTGAGCCCGTCAGATCGATGAAGGGGATGCGCCGGCGAATCAGATCCGCGCGTATCCGTTTCTGAAAAACAGCCCTGTTCGCCGGGCCCGAGCGGTCCCACGTATCTTCGTAGGGTATGTCGTCCCCGCACAGAAAGTGGAGGTCGTACCGACTGCGCGCATGGTCTGCGAGCTCGGCAAGCCGTGGGGCTGCCGTGCCGTGGTAATCGAGGGAGAACATGTAGGTGGTCGTTGCGTCCGTATCGACGAAGAGGCATCGATCGGCGTCGAGCGCCGCGGCATCTTCGCGCCGGATGTGCTCCTCGGCGAGTTCGACCAACTGCTCCAGGGTCAGTCGGCGATCCTTCTGATGCTCGCCCCAGTACTCCCGCCCGTACTCGGGCATCCAGACAGTGTTCAGTGCCTCGGCAAGGGCCCGGGCCAAAGAGGTCTTTCCGGTCGATGGGGCGCCGAGCAAGACCACCTTCGTCACCAAATCCCGATAGACGTGGGCTGACATCAAGTGTCTGTGCGCGAACGGCGCGCAGCGGATCGCGGTTCCCGAGATCGGCACCCGCGAGCGAGCCTCGTCGACACGACAGTCCTGCGCGCCCAATGCCTTGCTGACGTGCTCGCCGTAGAACTCGCTGCTGAAAAAGTGGGTGATCTTGCGACCGGCCAGAAACTTCAGCAGGAAGTCCTCCTGGGCTTTCATGATCTCGGGCGAGTTCCCGACGGCGGTCGGCCCATCCCAAGCCGCCATGACCTCGACGCTCGGGTAAAGCGTTCTGATCCATCCGCAGCGCACCGGAAGGGGAACGGTCGTCGTCTCGGGCGCATCGTAGACGATCACGATCAAGTGATCGGTCTGAGCCAAGGCCCGCTCAATCAACCACTGATGCCCCTTGTGGAGCGGGGCAAACTTCCCGAGCGTCAATCCTGTCTTCATCGGCAACGCAGTCCATCGTCTTTCGCCACACGAAGAAACCCATCGTCGCCATCACGAGGAACACTGCGTAGAGACCCGCAGTCATGAACAGCGCTTGATGGACGTAGACTCCGATGGCGACGACATCCACGGCAATCCAGAACCCCCAGGATTCGAGACGCTTCCTCGCCATCAACCAGAGCGCGATCAGGCTCGCGACGGCGATGAAGGCGCCCCAATAAGGGACGGCGGCGTCCGTGAACGTGGCCATGCCCCATCCCCACAAGGCCGTGCCCGCTGCCGCGACCAGTAGCCAGCCCACCAGACTTCGCCCGGGAAGGCGCGAAACGGTCGGTCTTCGATGATCGCGCCCTACGCGAAGCCAGTGCTGCCATCCATAGACCTGGAGAACCATGTAAATCACATGAAGTATCACATCGGAGTACAGCTTCACGCTGTAGAAGATGAAAGCATAGAGGGTCACCTGGACGAGCCCGGTCGGCCAGCACCAGATGTTCTGCCGAATGGTCAGCCAGACGCACAGCAGGCCGAACATCACGGCGATCGACTCGATCCACGTCATGATCTTTTAAGCGAACGATCCGCGTGAGCCACTGCAGCACATCGCCCCAAGGGAGCCACCGGCCGCGCTCCAAGCAACGGGCTCCGACACGACTCGAGGCGCATTCTTCACGCCCCCGTTACCGGGGACGGTGCTCCACAACGCACCCACGGGAAGGCGCTTCAGAGCCCCGCGATCGGAGAGATTCCGGGTGCAGCGAACGACGAGCATGCGCAAGCGCCTTGGTGCGACACAGCGAAGCTAAACGAAACGGCTCGAAGACTTCATACCTGCATCATACCGCCCCGCCGCGCGCGCTCCCACCGGGTTCGCCGGCGCGGTCAGACTCGTCTGCGATGCTCGGGCCGCGGGTGCACTCGGGCGCGGCATGTGCAGTAGGCGAACCGTGCCGGCTCGGTCATCGGCATTGCCGCAGGCATCGAAGCCGTTCGCCCCACGTGAATTTGGCAGGATCACGTAAGGCCTGAACACAAGCCCGCCGGCGCTGCCCCTGATTCCGAGCCGTCACATCAATCGGCTTTGCCCCGACGCTCGCACTTCGCTATCCGGGCATGCATGAGCAACTTTCGATGTGGGACAGCGCGTGATCACACGGACCAATCCGCTCGCCCAACACCCGCCGGCCTCCACGCGCAGCAGCATGGCCGTGGGTGGGCACCCCATTCACCCCATGCTGGTGAACTTTCCCATCGCGTATCTGTTCGGTGCACTGCCCAGCGACCTGGCGTTCTATTGGACGGGCGATCCGTTCTGGGCACGGGCATCGCTGTGGCTGCTCGGCATCGGTTTCGCCATGGGCACGATCGCGGCGGTCTTCGGCACCCTGGATTTCCTGCTGGTCAAGGGTGTGCGCAAACACACCTCGAGTTGGACCCACTTCCTGCTGGGCGTCACGCTGCTTGCGATCGCCTGCGCGAACTGGTGGATGCGCATTCCCGATCCCGCATCCGCCGTGCTGCCCTGGGGACTCTTTCTCTCCTGCGTTACTGCCGCAGCCGTCGGCGCCGCAGGTTGGATGGGGGGCAAGCTCGTGTTCGACCATCACATCGGGATCGACGACTGATCATGCTTGTGCTGGCATCAGAATGGTTTCGTGGTCACGAGCAATGTCACGGCCACGATCGACACCGCCGGGACGACGGTCAATACGCCGTAGAACAGGGGCCGCCGACAGACCCCCTGCTGCTTGAGATCCACCATCAGCTTTCCGCAATAGCCGTGGAATCCCGCCATGACGAGCACCAGGGCCAGCTTGACGGGAAACCACCCGCCCGAGAAACCACGCTCCACGATGAGCCAGGCGCCGGCGACCACGGCGATGAGAGCGCTGGGGGTCATCACATTCGCATAAATCCAGCGCTGCAGAAGCATCAACCGCTCGTGGCGTTGGTCGTCCGCCTGAGATTGCTCCAGAAACAGGCATGGGAAGTAGAGCAGCGAAGCCGCCCAGAGCGCGATGAAGGCGATGTGAACCGAAAGCAGAAGCATGCCAATCTCCATGGGGCCGGCTGGGCACGCGTGACGCCCCTGCCTGGGTTGCTCGCTCTAAATGGCTGCGAAGGCGTGCAATCGACGCTAGCCCCGCGAGGACCCGACGCCGCACTGATCGCACAATCACACTGGATCATGCTCGCGGGCGCAATTCTCATACTCGTGCTGGTGACGGCCATGGCGCTCTACGCGGTCTATCGAGATCCGCAACGCCGCGCGACCGTATCGCCCAAGGTACTGCTCCTGGGGGGCGGATTGGTCTTCCCGGTCGTCGTCCTGACTGCGCTGCTTGTTTACGGTCTCGCCCTGATGGGAGAACTGCGCGCACCGCACGGTACCGAAAGTCCGATGGAACTTCGGGTCGTCGCGCGTCAGTGGTCGTGGCAGGTGCACTATCCGGAAAAAACTTCCGGTCGCCCAGTCGTGCTGGAGAACGAATTGCGGATTCCAGCCGGCCGGCCGGTGCGGCTGAACCTGGTCAGCGAGGATGTCATCCACAGTTTCTGGGTGCCGAGCCTGGCCGGGAAGATGGATGTCATCCCTGGTCATCGCAGGCAAATCACGATCCAGGCCGACCTTCCAGGTCGCCTTCGGGGTCAATGTGCCGAGTTCTGCGGCAGGAATCACGCCCGCATGAGCTTGCTGGTGGTGGCCGAATCAGCCGAGGATTTCGACGCCTGGCTGGCCAGTGCGAGCGCGACGCCGTCCGCTCATGACGACACCACGCGCGCCACCTCACCGAGGACCGATCGATGAGCGAACCCGCAGACGATGGATCGGAGGCGCTGCACGAGCGCCTGGAGCAGACATGGGCGACACCGCCGGGCTGGCGGGCGCTGTCGGGCGTCAACCACACCACCGTCGGCTTGCGCTTCATCATCACCGGGTTCGTCTTCTTCCTGATCGGCGGCGTGCTCGCCATGCTGATCCGCACCCAGCTATCCATCCCGCAAAACAACGTACTGAGCGCGGGCGAGTACAACGCGGCATTCACGCTGCATGGCACCGCGATGATGTTTTTCTTCGCCGTGCCGATCATGGAAGGATTCGCCGTCTACCTGCTGCCCAAGATGATAGGCGCACGCGACCTGATCTTCCCGCGGTTGTCGGCGTTCGGCTACTGGTGCTATCTGTTCGGCGGCATTCTGCTCTTCTCCAGCCTGCTCTTCGGCACCCCGCCCGACTCCGGATGGTTCATGTATACCCCGCTGAGCAGCGCGCCGTACTCGGGCGCAGGCGCGGACTTCTGGCTGTTGGGCGTGACGTTCGCGGAAATCTCCGCCGTCGCCGCAGCCATCGAGTTGATCGTCTCGATCTTGAAGACACGCACGGCCGGCATGGCGATCCATCGCATGCCGCTGTTCGCCTGGTACATCCTCGTCACGGCCGTGATGATCGTGTTCGCGTTTCCGCCGCTCATTCTCGGCAGCATCCTGCTCGAACTCGAACGGGCGTTCGGCCTGCCGTTCTTCGACCCGACGCGCGGCGGTGACGCCCTGCTCTGGCAACACCTGTTCTGGCTGTTCGGACATCCCGAGGTCTACATCATCTTCCTGCCCGCCGCGGGCATCGTATCGACCATCGTGCCGACCTTCGCACGCCGTCCCATGGTGGGCTATTCGTGGGTGGTACTGGCCGTGATCGGCACGGGCTTCCTGAGCTTCGGTCTGTGGGTGCATCACATGTTCACCACCGGCATTCCGCTGCTCTCGCTGGGATTCTTTGCCGCCGCGAGCATGGCCGTCGCCATTCCGACCGGGATGCAGGTGTTCGCCTGGCTGGCGACGCTTTGGTCGGGCCGCCCGGTGCCGAGCGTGCCGCTGCTTTTCATTCTCGGGTTTCTGTTCATCTTCGTGCTGGGCGGCCTGACCGGCGTGATGGTCGCCTTCGTCCCCTTCGACTGGCAGGCGCACGACAGCCATTTCGTGGTCGCCCATCTGCACTACGTGCTGTTCGGCGGCATGGTGTTCCCCATGTTCGCCGGCCTCTACTACTGGTTGCCGCTCATGACGGGCCGGGTCTCGGAGGCCACCGGCCGCATCGTCTTCTGGCTCATTTTCATCGGCTTCAATCTGACCTTCCTGCCGATGCATCTCACCGGATTGCTCGGCATGCCGCGGCGGGTTTATACCTATGACGAGGGTCTGGGTTGGAGCACCCTGAATCTCGTCTCCACCCTGGGCGGGTTCATCACGGCGATCGGCGTGGCCGCCTTCGTGCTCGATTACCTCGCCCATCTCCGCTACGGCCGGCGTGCGACCGAAAACGTGTGGAATGCCGGCACGCTCGAATGGGCCATGCGCTATCCGGTGCCCTCCTACAACTTCGCCTCGCAGCCGCGGGTCGAGCACCGCGAGCCGCTTTGGGAAGATGCCGACCTGGCGCAGCGACTGGCCCGAGGTGAAGGCTTTCTCGGCCATCCGCCCACCTCGCGCCGAGAGATGCTCGTGACCGACACAGTGAGCGGCGAACCCGAGCAAGTAGCGATCCTGCCCGGCAATACCTTCGTGCCGTTGGTGGCCGCGCTGTGCCTCGCCGTGTTCTTCTTCGGCTTCCTCGCCAAGCTGTACTGGCTCGCGGGGCTGGGAGCGGCCTTCGCGCTCTTGGCATTCCTGGTCTGGGCCTGGCGAGGCGGCGACACCCCGGACACCGAACGAAGCCTGGAGGCCGGCGAAGGCCGTGTGTTGCCGCTGCATCATGCGAGCGCCTCGCCGCCGGGCTGGTGGGGCACCGTCTGGACCGTGTATGCGGATGCAGCGCTGTTCGGCTCGCTCGTCTTCGCTTACTTCTACTTGTGGGCAGTCGCGCCCGCGTGGCCACCGCCGGGTTATGCAAGCATCGATTGGCTGCTGCCCGCAGCAGGCGTACTCGCACTGATCGCGAGCAGTGCAGCCGTCGGATGGGGGGCGTCTGCCGCCCGGAGCGGAAAAACTGCCGTGTCGCGTCGGGCGTTCGGCGGCGCGCTGGCCCTCTCGCTGGCCTTCGTCGCTGTGCAGACCATGCTGCTCTTCGGCAGCGAGGTTTCCGCACGCGAGCATGCCTATGGGGCGGTCGTGCATGTGCTCTGGGGCTACTGCCTGGCCCATGTGGCCATTGCCATTGTCATGGCCGCCTTCCACCTGGTCAGATCGAACCCCAAACACGATCGGCCTGTGCGTGTCGGTGAACCGCGCATCGTGGCGCTTTTCTGGCACTACAGCGTGGGGCTCGCGATCCTCGCCTTCGCGCTGGTGCATTTGTTCCCGCTCGTGGCAGGACGCAGCGCATGATGGCCTGGTCGAGCAGCCGGCATCCGGCCAGCTTGCTGGTCGCGCCGTGCGTCTGGCTGGTGGATTTCGTGGCAGTCTATGCGGCTACCTCGATCGCATGCGGTGGCATCGACGCGCAGGCGGATGCGTCGCCTGCCGGGGCGCTCGTCGCAGTCATGCTGGTGACGACAGTCGGCGTGGCCTTCTCTGTCTATGCGGGCATCGCCAACTACCGGCAATGGCGGCGGGAACCGCTCGACAGCGAGCGTTCGGCGAGCACGTTCGTGCGCAAGGTCAACACGCTGCTGCACGCGTTGGCGGTTCTCGGCATGCTCTGGGTGGCACTGCCCTCGCTCATGCTCACGCCCTGCGCAAGCTTGGCGGGCGTCGAATCCGGCACAGACGTCGCCTGCGTCCATGCGAATCGCTGTGGTGGAACGGAGGCCATCGCCTGCTTGGGCTGAAGAGGCTAGTCGTCCAGATGCAAGGACAAGCCAGGCAACGCCAAGCCCCGGAGGTTCGTGCGCCAAACCTGGCCGGCGCGAATATCGTAGGCGGCGGTAAGCGTACCTGTCGTCACGATATCTCCTGGCGCGATCGGCTCGCATTGCGGCTGACGCGCGAGGAGGGCGATCAGATGAGCCAGCGCGCCCAACGGACTGCCCAGCACATTCCTTCCCGAGCCCGTATCGCGCAAACGCTCGTCGCAGTAAAGATCGATCGAGAAAGAGCGCAGCGCCTCGATCACATCCTCCCCCAGCGCAGCGAGGGGCTGGGGTTCGCCGAGGACCAGGCAACCGTGCAAGCCCGAATCGGCGACTGTATCTGCAGCCTGGAACCTCCAGCCCGGATAATGCGACTGCACGATCTCGTAGCCGTGCGCGATCCAGTCGATGCCCTCGAGGATCCGTGCAGGATCGGCGGTGATCGGGGGTGTCGCGGCGAATCCGAACACGATTTCGGGCTCGATCTTAGGCTCGACATAAGAGGCCAAGCTCAGGTGCGCGCGCCCGGCCGTCGCACGGATCAACGTGCGATCGTAGACGTAGCCCCAGATCGGCGCGTGCACGTCGTATTCGTCCCAGATGTTGCGATTGGTGAAGCCGATCTTGCGGCCCACCGCCACGGCACCCTCCTGCAGCCGCAGCTGGTGGACCCTCCGTGCCGCCGCATAAGCTGCATCGAGATCGAACTCGCCACGCGAGGTGAACGGCGTCAGCGTCCCGTGGGTATCCTGCGCACGCTTGACCGCGTGGGCGACGGTGTCGGGATCCAGCGCAGCGTTCATATCGCCCCACATGTCATCGCATAGGCTCTAAGCCGAGTGGTCGCCGATTGTGCTCGCCGAGCAAGTCGAGCATGGCCGCAAGCAAAGCGATTGTAAGCCGATGTCGCTCGGGCGCAGCCGCAGATGCGCGCCCATGCTCTGCGGCTACACCGACGATCGTGTCGGGTCGATGTCGGCAATTCGCCGCCAGCGCGCCCCGTCTGTCCGGACACACCGCCACGACTCCGACGCAAGGCCTTTCAACGATGCCGGCTGCAGCGCCGACACCGACCGCGCCTGCTGCCCTCAGCGGAGTTCAGCACCCCGACCGATCCGCCTGCGGCCACCCCAGGCCACCAGTGCCAATCCTGCCAGCATCAGGGCGTAGGTTTCCGGCTCGGGTATCGGCGCCAGCGTGGCATTGCTCACCGAGAACACCATGTCGCGGTAATTGAAGTCCCCGCCGCCCCGCAAGTCCTCGAACTCGACCTGCACGATGTTGTCGCCTAGATCGGTGAGAACTGCGTGCGCGATGTTGTCGGCGTTGCGATCTGCCGGGCCGGTGTACCAGTTCTCGACGTTGGAACCGTCGTCCGACGAGATCCGGAAAACGAGTTCGGTGCCGGCCACGAAGAATCCCAGACCGACCGTCTCGTTCACGATGCTCAACTGGTTGTTGAAGAGCTGCATGACGGGAAAGGCGCTTTCGAGGAACAGGATGTTGATGTTTCCCGCACCCGCACCATCGAGGAAGGTCGCCGCCACTTCCACTTCGGAATCGACCACGATGACCCGGCTGCCCAAACCGGCGTGGGCGATCGGGGTGACGCCGAACAACAGCGCTGACAACGCGGCAAGCGTACTTGTTTTCATGGATCCGGCTCCTGGCAGAAGGGGATCACGATGGATCTCGTGACCGACAGCGACCTTACTCGGTCACTGCCGTCTCGATGCTAGCGTGCCAAGCATCGGCGATCCATGCAGATAATCACATTCGCATGACCAAGTTGACCCAGCCTATGCTGCCTTGTGTAGATTTTCCGCACGCTGCTTCGCTCGCACAGCGTCGAGCTTGCCGTCGAACAAGGTGATCGGCGGATAGGCGTCCGGGTCGGTGTTCACATCGAGCACGGTGGTCTCGCCGCTGGCCAGCGCCTCGCGCAGCGCGGGCAGATACTCGTCCGGATGCTCGATGGTGACGCCCCGGCAGCCGCAGGCACGTGCGATTGCCGCGTGATCGACCGGGCTGAAGGCGACCGCGCCGGTATGGCGACCGAACTTCACGTCCTCCGCGTCCTTCTGGTAAGCCAGAACCCCGTTGTCGAGCACAGTCAAGACGACAGCAAGACCGGTGCGGCGCGCGGTCTCGAGTTCGGACCACACGTGGCCGAACGCGCCGTCGCCGGTGATGCACAACACCGGGCTTTGCGGCCGCGCCGCCTTGGCGCCGATCGCCAGCGGCAGCCCCCAGCCCAGACCGGCGATGCCGCGCGGCGTGAGGAAGCGCATGCCGGGCTTCAGGGCTTTCAAGTAGCAGGCGAGCCAAACCGAGGAATAGCTCGCGTCAGCCACCACGAGCGTATCGGGCGTGAGCACCTGCTGCATGTCGGCCATGATGCGCTCGGGCCGGACCGGCGAAGCATTCGAGCCCAGCAGGGGCGCGATGTCGCGGGCGCTGCGCTCGCGGCCGGCGGCGATCTCGGCGATCAACGCGGGCGACGGCGCGCGCCGGTCGCGCAGGCGCTCGGCCAAGGCTTCGAGGGTGAGCCTGGCATCCCCGGCAAGACGCATCGATTCGTAGTTGCGGCCGATCTCCACCGGATCCACATCGATATGCACATACCGCGCATCCGGCGGAAAGAAGGTCCAGGAATCGGTGCCGTTCTGCGCCGTGCGCGTTCCGACCAGCAGAACGACATCGGCGCGGGCGACGATGGGCCGCAGGTGATAGCTGGGCGACATGCGCCCGAGCGCATTGCCGCCGACGCCGAGCGACAGGGGATGATCCTCGGCCACCGCCCCCTTGCCCATCACCGTGGTGATGACGGGCAGATGAGCCTCGTTCTGCAGCCGCGTGAGCGCCTGCGCCGCGCCCGACAAGTGAATGCCGCCGCCGGCCACGATCAATGGATGCCGGGCCGAGGCCAGCAGATCAGCGACGGCATCGAGTCGGCTCGGTTCGGGCAGCATCCGGTCGAGCGGGAAGGCCCCCAGATCGGCATGCCGGCGCCCGGCACTGTCGATCGATTCGCTCAACATGTCAGCCGGCACCAGCAGGACGACCGGCCCGGGGCGGCCACCGGCCGCAGCTGCGAACGCCATGTCGATGTAATCCTCGATGCGCGAGGGATCGCTCACGCGGCGTACCCACTTCGCGCAACTCTGGAACAAGGCGATGTGGTCCAACTCCTGGAACGCGTTGCGATCGGCGTTGACCCGCTCCACTTCCTGCACCAGGGCGAGCACCGGCACCGACGACTTCAAGGCCTCCGCCAGCGGGGCTACCAGGAGCGTGGCCGCGGGCCCGTTCTGCGCGCAAACCACCGCGACCCGACCGGTGATCCGTGCATAGCCGTCGGCCATCGCTCCGCCCGCGTTCTCGGTGCGATAGGTGTACTGTCGGATGCCGGCGTCCTCAGCAGCCAGCAGCGCCGCCGAGGGCAGGCTTTGCGAGAACATCGCTTTGACGCCATGGCGCGCAAGACTCGCGGCGATCGCGTCGGCAACAGTCGTTTTAGTGGTCATGGGCCTCCCCCCAGATAAAAAGGGGCAAGCGTCGCTTGCCCCTCGTTGCACGATCCGTGCGCATGCGGGATGGACTCATCCCGCATGACGATCACTTGGCCGCGAATGCGCCCGCGTTCTCGCCCGCCAGCTTGCCGAACACCGCGCCGGAGGTGAGCCCCGATCCGCCCGGGTAGTTGTGGTAGAAGAGCCCTCCGACCATTTCGCCGGCGGCGTAGAGGCCGGTGATGCCGTGGCCGGCCTGATCCTGCACTTGGCCGTTCTGCGGATCGATCTTCACGCCGCCGAAGCTGAACGTGACACCGCAGGTGACGGCATAAGCCTCGTACGGCGGCTCGTCGAGCACGTTGGCCCAGTTAGTCTTGTCGAACTTGAGGCCTTCCGTGCGCTTGCCGTCCTTGATGGCGGGGTTGTAGGGAATATCCTTGCGCACGGCCGCGTTGTACGCCTTGAGCTCGCGCAGGCAGTTCTCGGCATCCACGCCGTCGAGCTTCTGCACCAGCTCCTCGAGGGTGTTGGCCGTCACCTTGGTCACCTGCTTGATGCGGTACTCGTCGCGCAGCGACGGGATGATCTTCTGATCGAAGATCTGCCAGGCGAACATGTTGGGCTGCTGCAGGATGACGGCGCCATACTTGGCATAGGTGTAGTTGCGGAAGTCCGCGCCTTCGTCGACGAAGCGCTCGCCATTGGCGTTGACCATGATGCCCCAGGGATAGCAATGCTTCTGGAAGTTGTCGCCGACGGCCAGATCGCCGAAGGGCGGCGCATTCTGATCCCAGCCGACCGCATGGCAGCCCGACCAGTGGCCGTAGGGCATCGCGCCGACATCCAGCGCCATGCGCAAGCCCGCGCCGGTGTTGAAGCGCGTGCCGCGCACCTTGGCGAGATCCCAGTTCGGCCCGAGGTAACGGGCGCGCATTTCCGCATTGGATTCGAAGCCGCCGCAAGCGAGCACCACGGCCTTGCACGGAAGCTCGACGATCTTGCCCTTGTGCTTGGCGCGCACGCCCTTCACACCCGAGTCATCGGCGATGAGACCGAGCGCGGGCGTTTCGTAGTAGATCGGGATGCCTTCGCGGTTGCAGGCCTTGTGCTCCAGATCGACCAGGCCCGGACCGCCGCCCCAGGTTTCGACCGCCAGGCCGCCCCAGAACTTCCACTTGCCTTCGACCTTGAACGCCTGCCGCTTATAGGAGAGCTGGAACTTGACGCCCTTCTTGCGCAGCCACACCCACGTCGAATGGCTGCGGTTGACCAGCAGTTCGGTGAGATCAGGGTCGCAGCGATAGTTGGTGATGCGGCCCATGGTGTCGAAAAACTCTTCGGACGTGAACGAGCCGAAATCGTTGTCGCGACGCTCCTCTTCGGTGAGATCCGGCACCAATTCGGCAATGTCGTCGGCGCCGTTGAAGACCAGTCGCGTGATGCCCGCCGTGTAGCGACTGTTGCCGCCGCACTCCTCTTCGGGCGCGGCCTCCAGCATGATGACGCTGCAGCCGTGCTCGCGCGCCGCCAGCGCCGCAGCCGCTGCCGCATTGCCCGCCCCGACGACGATGACGTCGGCGCCCTCCAGTTTCGCTGTTGCCATGATGATTTCCTCGATTCAGATTGAACGCTCGCCGACCCGCCGGTCACCGACGAGATTCGGAAAGATCTTCCGCCTACGATTGTTGTTGTGCAGCATCGAACCTACCGCGCGAATCAGCATGCGCCAACTCCGCCCCGCCCCTTGCGCGCAAAAGACGCGCGTCTGGCTTGGTTTGCGCGCGATTATACGCCAGGCCCACGGATGCGCTCGACGACGCCAACCCTGCAATCCGGCGCGCCCGCCATTCTGCCCAACCCGGGCCTCGCAAGTGCGCGCCTTTCGTCGGCGGGCACGAGGCTTCGGTTAAGATTCTGTTCCGCCATCCCCCTGCTTCGACTCCCGAGACTCATGGACAACACCAGCTCCACGCCGCCGGTCATTCGCCTTTCCGACTACACGCCGCCCGCCTTCCTGATTCCGGCGGTCGATCTGAGTTTCGACATCCGCGACGAGGCCACCACCGTGACCGCGCGGCTCACGATGAAGCGCAACGCCGCAGCAGCGACCCCTGGCGCGCCCTTGATCCTCGACGGCGACGAACTCGTTCTGGAAAGCGTGCGGCTCGACGGTCAGCTGCTCGGGGAAACCGAATTCAGCGCCGACGCGAGCCGGCTGATGATCCCGCAGGTGCCGGACAGCTTCATCCTCGAAACCGTGTGCACGCTCGATCCGGCCAAGAACACCAAGCTCATGGGGCTCTATGCCTCGAGCAACGGCTGTTTCACCCAGTGCGAGGCAGAGGGCTTCCGGCGCATCACCTATTTCATTGATCGCCCGGACGTGATGGCGCGCTTCACAACCACCATTCGCGCGCAAAAGAGCCGTTATCCAGTGCTGCTGTCGAACGGCAACCCGGTGGCTCAGGGGGGGGCCAAAGGTGGCCGGCATTGGGTGAAGTGGGTCGATCCGTTTCCCAAGCCCTCCTATCTGTTCGCGATGGTTGCGGCCAAGCTCGATCTGCTCGAAGACACCTTCAAAACTGCCTCCGGTCGCAACGTCAAACTGCAGATCTACGTCGAGCCGGGCAAGCTCGGCCAAGCCGGCTTCGCCATGCAGTCGCTGAAAAAATCGATGCGCTGGGACGAAGAGGTGTTCGGCCTCGAAGTGGATCTCGATCAGTACATGATCGTCGCCGTGGGCGACTTCAACATGGGCGCGATGGAGAACAAGGGCCTAAACATCTTCAACACCAAGTATGTGTTGGCCCGCCCGGAAACCGCGACCGATGTCGACTACCAGAACATCGACCGCGTCGTCGCCCATGAATACTTCCACAACTGGACCGGCAACCGCGTGACTTGCCGCGACTGGTTCCAGCTCTCGCTCAAGGAAGGACTCACCGTGTTCCGCGATCAGGAATTCGGCGCCGACATGTATTCGCGCGCGGTGCAGCGCATCCAGGAAGTGCGCACGCTGCGCGCCGCGCAATTCCCCGAAGACGCCGGCCCGATGGCGCATCCGGTGCGCCCGCAGTCGTACATCGAGATCAGCAATTTCTATACGCCCACGGTCTACGAGAAGGGCGCCGAAGTCGTGCGCATGATTCATACGCTGATCGGCGCGCAAGCGTTTCGCAAGGGCATGGATCTGTACTTCCAGCGTCACGACGGCCAGGCGGTCACGTGCGACGAATTCGCGCAGGCGATGCAGGATGCCAGCGGCGTCGATCTCACCCGATTCAGACGTTGGTACGATCAGGCGGGCACGTCCGAGCTGACGATCGACGCCGACTACGACGCGGCCCGCGCGCGCTACTCGCTTACCGTCGAGCAATCGTGCGCCCCCACGCCGGGGCAGCCGGAGAAGCTGCCGCTGCATATTCCGCTCGCATTGGGGCTGGTCGGGCCCGACGGCAAGGATCTGCCGCTGCGGCTCGAAGGCGAGGCCCATGCGGGCGAGACCACTCGCGTCTTGTCCGTGACCGAAGCGCGCACCACGTTCACCTTCGTCGACGTGCCGGCCCGTCCGGTGCCCTCGATCGCCCGCGGCTTCTCCGCGCCGGTGAAGATCCGCTTTCCCTACTCGGCCGACGATCTCGCCCACCTGATCGCCTACGACAGCGACTCGTTCAATCGCTGGGAAGCCGGCCAGCGCCTCGCCACCGATCTCATGCTGCACAACGTGGGCGAGGTGCAGGCAGGCCGCGAGCCGCGCGTGCCGGAATCCTTCGTCGCCGCCTTCGGGCGCGTGCTCGCCGATGCCTCGCAGGATCCCGCCTTCGCCGCCGAAGCGCTGGCCCTGCCCTCCGAGGGCTTTCTCGGCGAGCAGATGAGCATCGTCGATCCCGACGCGATCCATCGCGTGCGCGTCGACTTGCGCCGTCAGCTCGCCTCGGCCCTGCGTCGCGAACTGCGCGCCGCATACGACGCCCATGCCGCCAGCGGCCCCTACAGTCCCGATGCGGCGTCGGCCGGCGGACGCGCTCTGCGCAATACCTGTCTCGCCTACCTCTCCGAACTCGACGACGCCGAGGCACGCACACTGGCCATGCAGCAATTCGAGCAGGCCGACAACATGACCGATGCCATCGCCGCCCTCATGGCGCTGGCGCAACTCGACTGCCCCGAGCGCAAACTCGCGCTCGCGCATTTCTACGAGCGCTGGAAAAACGAAGCGCTGGTCATGGACAAGTGGCTGTCGGTCCAAGCCACCGCGCGCCTGCCCGGCACGCTGAACGAAGTGCGCGCGCTGCTCAAGCATGCGGCATTCGACCTGCGCAACCCCAACAAGGTGCGTTCGCTCATCAGCAGCTTCTGCCATGGCAATCAAGTGCGTTTCCACGCGGCCGACGGCACGGGCTACGCATTCTGCGCTGAGCAGGTGATCGCACTCGATGCACTCAACCCGCAGGTCGCGGCGCGTCTCGCGCGCGCCTTCGATCGCTGGAAGAAGTTCGATGCCGGTCGCCAGGCGCATGCACGCGAGGCCCTGGAGCGCATCCGCGCCACGGCCAATCTGTCGAAAGACACGCTGGAAGTCGTCACGCGGGCACTGGCCTAGCACGAGCGCTTGGGCAACATGTCCGCGAGCCAGGGGGCACGCCGCACGACCGCGAACATCGACGCGGTCGTGTTCGATCTGGGCAAGGTCCTGCTGGACTGGAGTCCGGCCTACTACTTCGGCGCCCACTTTCCCGACGACGAGGCGGGGCTGGCGCACTTTCTGTCCGAAGTGATCACGCCCGATTGGATCACGCAGATGGATGCCGGCAAGTCATCCGCCGCCGCCATCGCGGAGCTGAGCGCGCGGCATCCCGAGCATGCGGCGTTGATCGCCCTATGGCCCGAAGGCTGGCCGCAGATGCTGCGCGGCGAGATTCGCGGCACAGTCGAGATCCTGGCGCGCTTGCGCGCCAAGGGCACGCGCCTGTACTCGATCACCAATTTCTCGACCGAGAACTATCCGATCGCGTGCGAGCGCTTCGACTTCCTCGGCTGGTTCGAGCACACCGTCGTCTCCGGCGAGGTCGGCCTGATCAAGCCCGACCGCAGAATCTTCGAACTGGCCATCGAACGCTGTCGGCTCGATCCCGCCCGCTCGGTGTTCATCGACGACATGCCGGCCAACGTCGAGGCCGCGCGCGCATGCGGTTTTCATGTCGTGCATTTCACCGCGCCCGAACCGCTGCGCGAGACGCTGACGGCCTTCGGTTTGCTGTAGCCGGGCGACGCAGGCCGCGCCCGCCGAGACTACGACTTCACCGGCTCGCGCATCGTCACGAATTCCTCGGCCGCCGTCGGATGAATGCCGATGGTGGCATCGAACTGCCGCTTGGTCGCGCCGCAATTGAGCGCCACGGCGAACCCCTGCATGATTTCTCCCGCCTCGGCGCCGACCATGTGCACGCCGAGCACGCGATCGGTGGCCTTGTCGACGACGATCTTCATCAGCGTGCCCTCGTCGCGCTCGGACAGCCGATGCTTGAGCGCGGTGAAGTTGGTCTTGTAGATCTCGACCTCGGCATACTCGCGCCGCGCCTGGGCCTCGCTCAAGCCGACGGTGGCGACGTTCGGGTTGCTGAACACCGCCGTGGCGACATTGCGATAGTCGACGCTGCGCTTGCCGGCGCCGAACAGCCGATCGGCCACCACCATCCCCTCGGCCAGCGCCACGGGCGTCAACTGCACGCGATGGATCACGTCGCCGACGGCGTAGATCGAAGGCACGTTGGTCTGGAAGTGCTCGTCCACGGGAATGGAGCCGTTCGCGGCCATGTGCACCCCGGCGTTCTCCAACCCCAGGCCTTGGGTATGCGGAGCGCGGCCGGTCGCATACATGACGACATCGGTTTCGACGATGTTGCCGTCGGAGAACGCGCAAGCGAGCCGGTCGCCGCGACGCTCGATCCTATCGATATGACTGCGCAGCGCGATGCGCACGCCCTTCTTCGTCATCTCGGTCGCGAGAAACACGCCGAGATCTTCGTCGAACACCTTCAGCAGACAGTCGCCGCGATAGCTCAGCGTCGTCTCGACCCCGAGCCCGTTGAAGATGGAGGCGAACTCCACCGCGATATAGCCACCGCCGACGACGATGGCGCTCTTGGGCAGCGTGGGCAGGTGAAAGGCCTCGTTGGAGGTGATGGCGAGTTCCTTGCCCGGGATCTCGGGCACGAACGGCCACCCGCCGGTGGCGACGAGGATGTGCTGCGCCGTGATGCGCTTGCCGTCGCACTCGACAGTATGGGCATCCACGACGTGCGCGCGCGCACGCATCACCGTCACGCCCGCGTTGGCGAGCAGGCGCTCGTAGATGCCGTTCAGGCGCAGGATCTCCTTGTCCTTGTTGGCGATCAGCGTCGGCCAGTCGAAGCTCTGCACGGGGCGCTGCCAGCCGAAGCCGACCGCATCCTCGAAATCCTCGCCGTAATGCCCGGCATAGGCGAGCAGCTTCTTCGGTATGCAACCTGCATTGACGCAGGTGCCGCCCATGTAACGCTCCTCGGCCACCGCCACGCGCGCCCCCATCCCGGCCGCCATGCGGCTTGCGCGCACCCCGCCCGACCCGGCGCCGATGGTGAATAGATCGTAGTCGTAACCGCTCATGGCTTCAGTCCTTGCGAGGTTGCAGCTTGGCTTGCACGCGTTCGTCGAAACGCGCCACGTTGACGACCACACGCACATGCGTGCCGTCGCCGATCAGTTCATGGTCGTCCCAGGCTTCTAGCTTGAAGTGCAGCTTGCGGCCTTCGACGGCGATGACTTCGGCGCGGGCGCGCGCCTGCATGCCGACCGGCGTGGCCGCGATGTGGCGCACGTCGAGATGCGTGCCGAGGCTCTGATGCCCCGGCGGCAGAAAGCGCTCGGCCGCATCGAGCGCCGCCGCCTCCATCAGATTGACCATCACCGGCGTCGCCAGGACAGGCACCTTGCCGCTGCCGACATGCGGGGCGGTGTGCTGCTCGCCGACGACGATCTGCGCCGTCCCCTGCACGCCCAGCGCAATACATTCTTCGAGGTTCATCGTGGTGTCTTTTCTTGTTCGTTCACAGGCCATAGCCAGGCCGCCCCGCGGACACCGCTCGAATCGCCATGCCGATTGCGCACCAGCCGAGTGCGGATTTCGTCGGAGAAAACGTGCGGCGCCCACAGTTGCGGCACCCGCCTATACAGCCGCTCGATGTTCGACAATCCGCCGCCCAACACGATGACATCCGGATCGACGATATTGATCACGACGGCCAGCGCACGCGCCAGCCGCTGCTCGTAGCGCGCCAGGGCCGCCTCGCACTCGGCGTCGGCTTCCTGCGCCCCGGCGACGATCCGCCGCGCATCCAGAGGCCGCCCCGTCACCCGCTCGAAATCGCCCGCGAGCCCAGGCCCGGAAAGATACGTCTCGATGCAGCCGCTGCGACCACAATAACACGGCGGCCCGGGCAATTCGTCGGCAGTCAGCACCGGCAAGCGATTGTGCCCCCACTCGCCGGCAATGGCATTGGCGCCGACCAGCAGCCGCCCGTCGACGACGAGCCCACCGCCCACCCCCGTGCCGAGGATCACGCCGAAACCCACCGAGGCCCCAGCGGCAGCACCATCGACCGCTTCCGACAACACGAAGCAGTTCGCGTCGTTCGCGATGCGAATCGGTCGCCCCAGCCGGCGGGCCAGATCCTCGCTCAGCGCATGACCGTTGAGGCAAGTCGAGTTCGCGTTCTTGATCCGCCCCGTCGCGAGCGACACCGCCCCCGGCGTGCCGAGACCCACGCTGACCGCAACCCCGAGCGTGCGCTCGGCCAGCGCCACCAGCGCGGTAATCGCGGCCAGCGTCGCCTCGTAGTCGCCCTGGGGCGTGTCGACGCGATGGCGGAAGCGCTCGACGCCGTCGTCGTCTAGGACGACGATCTCGATCTTGGTGCCGCCGAGGTCGATGCCTGCTCGATACGTCGGTTTGTTCACCATCAAAGTCTTCCTGACCGCAAGCGGCGATCGGGGCAAGGCGCTAACGGCAATCCCTCATGCACGAGCCGCAAGACCACCGCATGGCGCAGCACGGCCATTCGGCTCGTGAGCCTCGCGGCTCGGGACGCTTGAATGCGGGCTTGCCCTGTTACTCGCGATGCTGAGTATTTTTGCTCAGTGCGCTGAGCAAAACAACGCGACGGCACGCGGACAATCGAATTGTCCCTTATCAGCCATGCGCCACCTTGTCGGTTTTACGAACCCATTAGAGCACGCTGCTGAGTTACTGTCCGAGCCTTGTGAGATCGAAGCGAGACACAATCCCGTCGATCTCGAGGCGGCAACACTCCGATGCAATCAGCGCCCTGGCGGACAACCGCACGCACCATCGTCCCCGCAGGGCACTGGTGAGTAGTGAGAGGGCAACTGGTCCACGGATGCCCAACGAGTAAGCCCTTCAGCAACTCGCGACACCGATCCGTCTCGACCTCGATCGAAAGCCGCCTCCCGCCCGAGGCGCATCGCCCACGCGCATCTACGCCCCCACCCTCGCTGCCACACCACCCCGCCCGCCCCCCGCGATTTCGGCATAATGGAGCCACCCACGGCGCCGCGCGAGCACGACCGCGCCCACGACAGAGCGCCCCGGGAGGAGACCACGGCCATGCGCCGTGACGGACGACCGCACCAACGCACGATCGGATCACGGAGACTCGCAGATGAACGCAACGCCCGCAGCAGCGCTCGACGAAGTATCGCGCAGCCACGAGACGGCCCTGGTGGACCACTGGCTGCAAACCTTCGAAGCAGCGTTGGGCCGTGGCGATTCGAAGGCGCTCGCGGCCTTGTTCGCCCCGGACAGCCATTGGCGCGATCTGGTCGCGTTCACTTGGTCGCTCACCCCGCACCGCGGCGCGGAGCCGATCGCCGCCGCGCTGGTGCAGACTCAGGTCGCCACGCAAGCCCGCGCGTTCGCACGCCCCGAGCGACGCGCGCCGCCGCGCCGTGTGCGTCGTCTGGGCTTGGACGTGATCGAAGCGATCTTCGAGTTCGAGACCGGCGTCGGTCGCGCCAGCGGCGTGGTCAGGCTGTTGGCGGAGCAGCCGACGCAAGCCTGGGTATTGCTCACTTCGCTCGAAGAGCTGAACGGCTTCGAGGAGAAGGTCGATGCGCGGCGGCCCACCGGATCGGCGTACTCGCGCAACTTCGGCGGCGACAACTGGCTCGATCAGCGCAAGAAGCGCCAGGCCTATGCCGATCGCGATCCCGTGGTGCTCGTGATCGGTGCCGGTCAGGCCGGGCTCGGCATCGCCGCGCGTCTGGGGCAGATGGATGTCGACACGCTGGTGATCGAGAAGCACGAACGCATCGGCGACAACTGGCGCAAGCGCTATCACTCGCTCGCCCTGCACAACCAGATCCAGGCGAACCACCTGCCCTATCTGCCGTTTCCGCCGACCTGGCCCAAGTACCTGCCCAAGGACATGCTCGCCACCTGGTTCGAGGCCTACGCGGAGATGATGGAGATCAACGTGTGGACAGCCACGGAGTTCGTGCGCGGCAGCTACGACGCGGCCAAGCGCTGCTGGACGGTGCTCGTGCGGCGCGCGGACGGCACCGAGCGTAGCTTGCACCCGCATCATGTGATCTTCGCCAACGGCGTGAGCGGCCTGCCGCGCATGCCCAAGCTGCCCGGTCTGGATGCGTTCAAGGGCGATGTCATGCACTCGCACAGCTTCACCACGGGTGCGCGCTGGCGCGGCAAGCGCGCCTTGGTGCTGGGCACCGGCAACAGCGGCCACGATGTCGCTCAGGATCTGCATAGCCACGGCGTCGAGACTACGATCATCCAGCGCGGTTCGACCACGGTGGTGTCGGTCGACCCGAGCGCCAAGCTCAACTACGCGCTCTACGACGAGGGCTTGTCGCTGGAAGACACCGACCTCATCGCTTCATCGGGCACGTATCCGCTGCTGGTGCGCGGCTACCAGCTCGCGGTCGAGCGCATGGTCGAGCTGGACAAGGATCTGATCGCCGGCCTGAAGGCACGCGGCTTTCGCTACGACCTGGGCGACGACAATACCGGGCATCAGATGAAGTACCGGCGGCGCGGCGGCGGCTACTATCTCGACGTGGGCTGCTCCAAGCTCATCATCGATGGTGAAGTCGGCTTGCTGCAGTTCGATCGGATCGAGCGCTTCGTGCCCGAAGGCGCGCTGCTCAAGGACGGCACGCTGCTACCGGCCGATCTGATCGTGCTCGCCACGGGGTATCACACGCAGCAGACCTTGGTGCGTCACGTCCTCGGCGACGAGATCGCGCAGCGGGTCGGCGAGATCTGGGGCATCGGCGACGACGGCGAGGTCGCCAACATGTGGAAGCGCACGGCGCAACCGGGCCTGTGGTTCATGGCCGGCAGCCTGGCGCAGTGCCGGATCTATTCCAAGCATCTGGCGTTGCAGATCCGGGCGATTGAGTCTGGTCTGATCGCTTAGCAGCGGCCGCGGCGCCCGTGCTCGTGCTGCCCCGCGTAGCCCGAGCAGGCTCGTAACGACGCAGCACGAGGGTCATGTCATTTCGGGGGTCTTGCGCAGCGCTGTCGGTGGTCGGGCCTTACACATGCCCTAGGGGGTCAAGTCTTGCAATCAAGCAATCGATGCATGATTGCAAGACCTGACCCCGACTGACCGATTACCTGCGACCGAGTAATCCGCGACGGCCTCGCCGTCGGCGTGCGCCGCCGACTCGCTCGCACCCTCTCGGCGAGCGCATAATTCACGCCTCGAAAGCAGGCATGTCGGCCTGCCCAACGGATCATGGAAGGCACATCATGCGCATCGGACGCGGTCGTGAAAGCGGCAACGTGGAAGACCGCCGCGGCGGCGGCTCGCTACGTCCCGGCGGGCGCAGCATCGGCATCGGCACCATCGTCCTCGCCCTCGTTGCGATGTACTTCGGGGTCGATCCCTCGGTGGTGCTGCAAGGCGGCTCCGGCGTACCCACACAGCAGAGCGCGCCGGCCAAAGCGCCCCCCGCCGACGATGCCGAGGCTCGCTTCGTCTCCCAGGTGCTGGCCGACACCGAGGACACCTGGCGCGAACTCTTCCGCCGCAACGGCATGCAGTACCAGGACCCCAAGCTGGTGCTGTTCTCGGGCCTCACGCAGACGGCTTGCGGCATGGGGCAATCCGCCATGGGGCCGTTCTACTGTCCGGCGGACCAGAAGGTCTACATCGATCTGTCGTTCTACCGCGACTTGCGCGAGCGTTTCCGCGCGCCGGGTGAAATGGCCCAGGCCTATGTGATCGCGCACGAAGTCGGGCATCACGTGCAACACCTTCTGGGCATCGCGGGCAAGGTGCGGCAGATGCAAAGCCAGACGCAGGATCGCGCCCGCGCGAACGCGTTGTCGGTGCGCATGGAATTGCAGGCCGACTGCTTCTCGGGCATCTGGGCGCATCACGCCAACCGCACGCGCCAGATCCTGGAGCAAGGCGATATCGAATCGGCCCTGAACGCGGCGGCGGCGATCGGCGACGACAGGCTGCAGAAGCAAACGCAAGGTCAGGTGGTGCCGGAGAGCTTCACCCACGGCACGTCGGAGCAGCGCATGCGCTGGTTCCGCCGCGGCTACCAGAGCGGGGACTTGCGCCAGTGCGACACCTTCGCCGGGGCGATCTGAGCACCGGCACGGTGACATCGCCGCGGCGCGCGCAGAGCGCAGCCGCGGCGCCCCGACCGCAACGAGGGTGACCTCCCGCCTCCGAGGCCAGCACTGAGCGCCTGCATCGACCTTTCCGCGACATGAGCACTCCGAGCCAGCGCATCGAGCCCGCGCGCGTCGCATTCGACACCCGAGGCACGCCTTACGCCGAGAACTTCGGCGACATCTACCACTCGAGCGACGGCGGGCCGGCGCAGGCTCGGCATGTATTCGTCGCCGGCAACGATCTGCCGTTGCGCTGGCGCCGCCGCGATCGCTTCGCCATTCTCGAAACCGGCTTCGGCCTCGGCCTGAATTTTCTGTGCACGGCCGCCGCCTTTCTCGAAGACAGCGAACGCCCGGGTCGACTCGACTACGTGGCGGTCGAGAAACACCCGCCCTGCCTGCGCGATCTGACGCGCGCCCACGCGCACTGGCCCGAGACCGCCCCCATCGCCGACGAACTCCAGCGTCGATGGCCGCCGCTGGTCGGCGGCTTTCACCGCATGGAACTCGCGGGCGGACGCATCGCCCTCACCCTGCTGTTCGGCGAGGTGGCCCCCATGCTGGCCGAACTGGATCCGGGCCGCTTCGATGCGATCTACCTGGACGGGTTCGCGCCCGAGAAGAATCCGCAGATGTGGTCCGAGGCGGTGTTCGAACAGATCGCGCGCTTGAGCCGCCCCGGCACGACGGCGGCCACGTGGTCGGTCGCCGCGCGCGTGCGCGCCGGCCTGCAACACGCCGGCTTCGGCATCGAAAGGCGCGCGGGCTTCGCCCGCAAGCGCGAGATGCTTAGCGCGCGACGCCCGTCCGAAGACACGACGGGCCCGAATCACGGCGAGCGTCGTGCGGTGATCGTCGGCGCCGGCATCGCCGGTTGCTGGACGGCGTACACGCTCGCGCGCCGCGGCTGGACCATCGATCTGGTCGAGCGTCATGCCGCGCCGGCCCAGGAAGCCTCCGGCAATCCGGTCGGCGCCCTGCTGCCCGCGATCAACCTTGCCGACAACGAGAATGCGCGGCTCGCACGCGCGGCCTTCCTGCATGCGTCACGCAAACTCGCGCTGGATTTCCCCGCCGACGACGTCTTCGGGCCCGTCGGGCTGCTGCAATTGGCGATGAGGCCGGAGCAAGCGCAGCGCATGGCTCGCATCGTCACCACGCATGGCTTTCCCCCCGAGTACGTCGCCTGGGTCGAGCACGCGCAGGCGCAGCGCCTGGCCGGCCACCCGGTTTGTGGCCCCGGATGGTGGATACCGGCAGGCGGCTGGGTTCAGCCTCAGCGGCTGTGCGCAGCGCTGCTCGATGCGGACCGGTCGCGCTTGCGGACGCACTACGGCGTCCACGTTCAGCGCATCGCTCGCGCCGGCGATCAATGGCAGGCGATCGATGGCGCAGGCCGCCTGATCGCCGCAGCGCCGACGCTCGTCGTGGCCAACGCTTATGGGGCCGCGGGCCTGGGCCTGAGCGGCCTGCCGCGGCTCATCAGCGTGCGCGGTCAGGTCAGTTTTCTGCCTTCCGAGACCTGTGCCCGCCTGCAGACTGTGGTCTGCGGCGACGGCTACATCGCGCCACTGCCGGGCGGAGGCGCCTGTGTGGGATCGACCTTCGAGCCCGGCAGTCAGGCGCTCGAATTGCGTGCCGAGGACCATCTGCAGAATTTGGCCCGAGCTGCGCGCATGCTGCCGGGATACGGCGCGGGTGCTCAACCCTTGTCCTTGAACGGCCGCGCTGCGTTACGCACTGCCACAGCCGATCGCCTGCCCGCGTGCGGCGAACTCGACGAAGGATTGCATCTGTTCGCCGGTTTGGGTGCGCGAGGATTGATCTGGGCACCCCTGTGCTCGGAAGTGCTGGCCTCGCGCCTGAACGCCGATCCCAATCCGGTGGAGAGGAGCCTGATCGCTGCAATCCACCCCGGCAGGGATGCGCAACCGGCGGATTAGGCAAGGATTACTTCTTCTGTCGTAACTATCGACGCGGACCGCGCACCGCGGTCCACCGCCTTAGGCACGGCCGTTGCAAGCCGAGCTTCATTCCTTACCACCGTACGCACATGAAGCGAGCGAGCGCCCAGCTCTCGATGGACGAGAGCCACGCGACCAGATGAACATTTCGGCAAGCCCACGCAGTCCCCCTTCGACCATACTCAACGTCAACGATCACGACGGCGCACGCGCTACCGTGAGCCGCATGCTCGCCCGAGCGGGATTCGACATCGCAGAGGCGCGGAGCGGGGCCGAGGCGATCGAAGTCGCGCGCCGGCTGCTGCCGCGTCTGATCGTCCTCGACATCAAGCTGCCCGACCTCAACGGCATGGAGGTTTGCCGCCGGCTCAAGACCGATCCGGAAACCGCCAAGATCAAGGTGCTGCACACTTCGGCCGCGTTCGTCGCCTCGGAGTTCAAGGTGCAGAGCCTGGAGAGCGGCGCCGACGGCTATCTCACGCATCCCTTCGAGCAACAGGAGTTGATTGCGACCGCGCGCTCGCTCCTGCGCCTGAGCGAAGCCGAGCAGAGCTTGCGCGACAGCGCCGCCGAGCTGCGCGAAGCCAACGACCGCATTCACCAGTTCCTGGCAATGCTGTCGCACGAACTGCGCAACCCGCTGTCGGCGATCACTTCGAGTCTCACCCTGCTCGAACGCTACGATGCGCGCAACCCGATCGAAGCCTCGGCGCGCGCCGTGCTGAGCCGCCAGGCGGACAACCTGCGGCGCATGGTCGACGACTTGCTCGACGTGGCACGGGTGACTCAAGGCAAGATCGCGCCGCACTGGGAAGCAGTCGATCTGCAGCGGCTGCTGCGCCGTGTCGCCGACACCGTCAAGCGCACGCGACTGGAGCCGCGCTCGCAAGCATTCCACCTGCAGCTGGGCGACGCCCCGCTCGCCGTGCGAGGCGATCCGCTGCGGCTGGAACAGGTGTTCACCAATGTGCTCGACAACGCCAGCAAGTACACGCCGCAGGGCGGTCGCGTGGAACTCCACGCGCAGCGACTGGACGACTCGAGTGTTCTCGTCTCGATCCTCGACAACGGGGCGGGCATCGAGCGCGCATGCCTGGGAAAGGTGTTCAATCTGTTCGAGCAGGCAGATGTGCCCTTGGCACGCTCCAGCGGCGGGCTCGGCGTGGGCCTGACCTTGGTCCGGTCGCTGGTGGAACTGCATGGCGGCCGCGTGCAGGCGCATAGTCAGGGCCCGGGCACAGGCACCCGGGTCGACGTCTTCCTGCCGCTGCAGGCAGACACCGAACTGACGCGCGAGATCGACACGGCATCAGCTGCGCCGCAAGGCGCCCAGCGACGCATTTTGATCGTCGAGGACAACATCGATGCCCAGCAAACGCTCAAGCTGCTGCTGGAAGCCTGGGGACACGAGGTGCACGTCGCCTCGGACGGACGGGCCGGCATCGAAGCCATACTTGCGCTGGCCCCCGACGTGGCCTTCGTCGATATCGGCCTGCCGGTCGTCGACGGTTACGAGGTCGCCCGGCGCATCGCCCATGCCGGCCTGGACAAGCCGCCGCTGCTGGTGGCGCTCACAGGCTACGGCGATCCCGAACAGCGCGTGACGGCCTTGAGCGCCGGCTTCGACCACCACGTGGTGAAGCCTGCGGACCTGCAGCGCCTGCGGGAAATCGTGCAGGACTCGGCTTAGCGAAGCTCTGACTCGGGACTCGCGGTAGACACCGCGCCCGTGTTGTCGTGGCAAGCACCCGTCGCGCAAGGATTTTGATCGACGCCTGCGGCTTGTTGCTGCACCACCATCGCCTGCCTGGGATCGACGCCCGACTCGATGCAGCGCAAATAGAAAGAAAGCATCGCGTCCATGCCGCTGGCATGGTTCTCGAACCACGGGGCCAGCTCGCGCGTGAGCACGCGGCCGATCTCGCGCTTGCCCTCGTCGTGCACCATGCGGCGCACGTCGCGCATGATGTTCAACACGCCCTCGTGTTCGCTCGTATGGCAATGAATGGGCGGAAAGTCGATCTCGCGCATCCACTGCTGCTCCTGCTCGAAATGCGCCACCGTGTGTTCGATGAACGCGTCCAGCAGCGGAATGAATTCTTCTTCGGGGGCGACGTGCAGCGCGTTGAGCTGCGCGACGAACTCGCGGTGCGTCGCATCCATGCGCACGTGGTCGAGTTCCAGTTTCTCCGACCAGTCGAGCAATGTCATGACTATTTCCTTTCGAGGTCTCGCTGCGAGTTTAACCGAAGGCGGGTTAAGATCACGGCGTCGCGAACCCGCCTGCATTCCCGTCCTCCATGAGATTCAGTATCGTTCCCGTCACGCCCTACCAGCAGAACTGCTCCATTGCCGTGTGCGAAGCCACCCAGCGCGCCGCCGTCGTGGATCCCGGCGGGGATCTGGACAAGATTCTGGCCGCAGTCGCGCAACTGGACGTAAAGGTCGAGAAAATTTTGCTTACCCACGGGCATCTCGATCACTGCGGCGGAAGCGCCGCGCTCGCCCGACAACTCGATGTCCCGATCGAAGGCCCGCAGCGCGAAGACCGGTTCTGGATCGATCAGCTTCCCGCCCAGAGCCATCGTCCCGGGTTCCAGCACGTCGAAGCCTTCGAACCCGATCGCTGGCTCGAAGACGGCGACACCGTGAGCGTCGGCCAGTCGCAGCTCGAGGTGTACTACTGTCCGGGCCACACGCCCGGCCATGTCGTCTTCTTCAGCCGGCCGGACATGATCGCCTTGGTCGGCGACGTGCTCTTCCAAGGATCGATCGGCCGCACCGACTTTCCCCGGGGCGATCACGCCACCCTGATCGCCTCGATTCGCAACAAGCTGTGGCCGCTGGGCGACGAGGTCACCTTCGTTCCCGGCCATGGCCCGGCCTCGACGTTCGGCCACGAGCGACGCACCAATCCGTTCGTGCGCGACCGCGCTTGAGCCCGCCGCCGGGTCGACTGCCCAGCGGTTCCCATCCACGCCCCCGGAGTCAGCCATGAGCGACGCATTCGACCTTCTGATCCAGAACGCCCGCGTGATCGACGGCACCGGCGCCCCGCGCTTTCGAGCCGACATCGGCATCCAGGGCGATCGGATCACCGGCATCGGCAATCTGAACGGCCGCAAGGCGACTCGGGTGATCGACGCTACGCGCCTGGTGGCCGCGCCCGGCTTCATCGACGCTCACACGCACGACGACCGCCTGTTGCTGTCCGACCCGGCCATGGCGCCCAAAGTGAGTCAGGGCGTGACGACCGTCGTCACCGGCAACTGCGGCATCAGCCTCGCCTGCTCGCCGAGCCGCAGCGCGGCCATCCCGCCGCTGGATCTGCTCGATGCCGACGGCGGCTGGTTCCGCTACGCCGACTTCGATCAATATCGCCGGGCTTTCGACGAGGCGCCCGCGGCAACCAATGCCGCTTGCCTGATCGGCCACACCACGCTGCGGGCGGCGACCATGGATAGTCTCGATCGCCCGGCGACAGCGGCTGAAACCGGCCGCATGCGCGACATGGCGGAAAAGGCGCTCGCCGCAGGCGCGATCGGCATATCGAGCGGCACCGCCTACGCGCCGGCCTCAGCCGCGCCGACCGAGGAGTTGATCGAGGTGTGCCGGCCGATGTCGCAACTGGGCGGTCTCTACGTCACTCACATGCGCAACGAAGACGCCGGCATCGTCGATGCGATGGAAGAGACCTTCCGCATCGGCCGTGAACTGGGCGTGCCGGTCGTCATCTCGCACCACAAGTGCGTGGGCAAATCGAACCACGGACGCTCGAGCGAAACGCTCGCGCTCATCGAACGCAACCTCGCCAGCCAGGACATCGGGCTCGACTGCTATCCGTACATCGCCTCCTCGACCGTGATGCAGGCGGGGCGCGCGAAACAGTCGAATCGCGTCCTCGTGACCTGGTCGAAGCCGCATCCGGAACTGAGCGGCAAGACACTGAGCGACGCGGCCCGGGCGCTCGGTGTGAGCGAGGATGAAGCCGTCGAGCGCTTGAAGCCGGCCGGTGCGATCTACTTCATGATGGACGAGGCCGATGTGCAGCGCATCCTGGCCTACGCGCACACGATGGTGGGCTCCGACGGACTGCCGCACGATGCCGTGCCGCATCCCCGGCTATGGGGCACCTTTCCCCGGGTGCTGGGCCATTACGCACGCGACCTCGGGTTGTTCCCGCTCGAGACCGCCGTGCACAAGATGACGGGGCTCACGGCGGCTCGCTTCGGCCTGACCGACCGCGGCGTGCTGCGTGCGGGCGCCTACGCCGACCTCACCTTGTTCGACGCCGAGACGGTGATCGATGCCGCCGATTTCGACCACCCGGCACAGCCGGCGCGTGGCATCCATACGGTGATCGTGAACGGGACCCCGGTATGGGCAGACAACGCCTCGACCGGCGCTCGCCCAGGACGCGTGCTGTTGCGCAGTACGGCAGGTTAGTGTTCTGTGTCAGCCTTGCGTCGCGCGCTCATTGCGTCGACGTTGGGCGATGAGCTCGGCAGGAAAGAAACGCCGGTGCAAGCGACTCACCACCCACCCAGTCAATCCTTGGCAACGCTCGCGCGGATGATCTTGCTCCACTTGCTCAGTTCGCTCGCGAGATAGGTTTTCAGTTCTTCCGGCGTGCTCATCACCGCCGCGATCCCCTGGCCGGTCAGCTGCTGGCTCACCTTGGGTTGTTTCATTACGCGATCGGCTGCCTGATGCAAGTCGCGGACGATGCGATCCGGCGTCGCAGCCGGTACCAGCATGGCGTACCACGTGTCGTATTCGTACCCGGGAAGCCCCCCCTCGATGACGGTGGGTATCTCGGGCGCAAGCGGGGTACGCTTCTGGCTCGAAACGCCCAGGCCGCGGACTCGCCCGGCCTTCACATGCGGCAGGACCGTCGCCATGTTCGTCACGAGCACCTGCACTTCGCCCGCGAGCAGTGCCGTCATCGCGAGACCCGCGCTCTTGTAGGGAACGTGCAGCAGGTCGATCCCTGCGGTCACGTTCAATAGCGCGCCGCCGAGATGCGTCGCGCTGCCCACACCGGCCGAACCGAAGGTGAGCTTGCCGGGTTGCGCGCGCGCGAGATCGATGAGTTGTTTCACCGACGATGCGTCCACGCTGCGAGCGACCACGAGCATGCTCGGCTGGCGGCCGATGAGGGTCACCGGTCGAAAATCGCGCTGGATGTCGTAGCTCAGGTCTTTGTAGAGAGAGGGGCTGAACGCGATGGCCGAACTCGACACCATGACGGTATAACCGTCGGGCGATGATTTCGCAGCGAGTGCCGAGCCGACAGTGCTGCCGGCGCCGGGACGATTGTCGACGACGACGGCGTGCCCCCAGTGCTCGGTCAGAGCCTGCGCCATGACACGGCCCACGATGTCGCTGCCCCCGCCCGGCGCGAAGGGAACGATCATCCGCAACGGACGATTCGGATAGCTCTGTGCGGCCGCATCGGCCCCGAACGCATACGGACTGAACAAGGCCAGAAGCGCGACGGCTTGGGCGGAAACGGCGAGACGGCACGAATAGGTACGCATGGTGTCAGCTTTGTCGAGTTGAAGGCGGCCGATTCGAACGTTTCGGCCGATGGACCATTCAGAGATTCGGTCGGCTACGCCATTGCACGGCTCGTTGCGGCCTCTTCGACGCTGCAATGGGATACCCGGTCAGGGCGGATCGTAGCGGTGCACCATGACGTTTCTGTGACAGTCGAGCGCTCGCCTGGAACACGATCATTCGACGACGCCCGAGTCCCTGGTGAACAGGCGCGCAAACCTGCGTACCCGTCACGAGCCTGTCATGCGGGCACGCAATCATGGGGGGCGCAAACGATCACCCCGATTCCTTCAAGGCCACGCCTCATGAACCTCTTCAGCCCAGGCGATACCCGCATTTCCCTCGATGATGTCGGCGGTGTGCCGCACAAAGTCATGCGCAGCCCGCCGCCACCGAGCGCACTGCTCGACTTCGACGATCCCGAGCCGGGTGTCGAGTTCGACGACGACGAAGACGTCGACGACGACGACGAATTTTTCCACTGAAACGGGTCACAGCGGCGCGCGGAGAGCGTTGCTCTCGCGGCTAGCGCTGCATGGAGAAAAGACTCCCGGCCCATGCACACTCGGCCTGTACGCTGACCGCGCTGATGCGCCCGGGCGCGCACGAACGACGATCTCGGCACGAGCGACGGCGCTCGCGGCGGCAAGTCGACGAACGAAGTTGGACCGCCTGCGCGGCCGGTGGGACAATCCACCTCGACCCTCGTTCGTCACAGGGGCTGCACACGGCCAGGCAGATTCGGCCGCGCCGCCAGAAATCCGAACCTACGCCCGCCGCCGGAGTAAACCATGAGCTTGCCCTCCAAACATCGCCCTCGCGCGCTCGATGAACAGCACGCCCCAGGCGATCCTTTCGTGCTCTTCGACCACTGGTTTCAGGAGGCGGTGGCTGCCGAACTGCCCTTGCCCGAGGCCATGACGGTGGCGACGGTCACGCGGGAAGGTCACCCGGCCGCGCGCGTCGTGCTGCTCAAGGGTGTGGAGGATGGCGGCTTCGTCTTCTACACCAACTACGAGAGCCGCAAGGGGCGCGAATTGACTCACCATGCGCATGCCGCATTGGTCTTCCATTGGGCGCCGCTCGAGCGGCAGATCCGCATCGAAGGACGCGTGGACCGCGTGAGCGAGCAGACCTCGGATACCTACTTCGCCACGCGACCGCTCGGCAGCCGTCACGGCGCGCTCGCATCGCCGCAAAGCGACGTGGTCCCCAGCCGCGCCTGGCTCGAAGAACAAATGAAGGAAGTCGCGCAGCGCTACGGCCAAGACGCACCCCGTCCGCCTCACTGGGGAGGCTACCGTGTGCTGCCGGAACTGATCGAGTTCTGGCAGGGCCGGGCCGACCGCATGCACGACCGGCTCAACTACCGCCGAAGCCTCGGCGGTGACTGGACGATGGAGCGGCTGGCCCCGTAAACGATCGCGCCTGATCGTTCATCACTCCATCTCCGGGGCGCCGGGCATCCCGCCCTCACCCCCTTCCTCCCGCGTCGCCGCGATGGCGCAATCGGTCGTCAGCACCAACCCGGCAATGGAGCCTGCGTTCTGCAGGCCGATGCGGGTGACTTTGCAAGGATCGAGCACACCCATCGCGACCAGATCGCCATAGGTGTCGTTGGCGGCGTTGTACCCGAAGCTCCCCGTCCCCTCCACGACCCTTTGCAGGACGATGGATGGTTCGGCGCCGGCATTGCATGCAATCTGGCGCAGCGGCTCTTCGAGCGCACGAGCCACGATGCGCACCCCGGCAGCCTGCGCCTCGTTGTCGCCGGAAACGGCATCGAGCGCTTCGCGCGCGCGCAGCAATGCCACCCCGCCGCCAGGCAGGATGCCTTCCTCGACCGCCGCCTGCATCGCATGCACCGCGTCCTCGACCCGCGCCTTGCGCTCCTTCAGTTCGGTTTCGGTGGCCGCACCCACTTTGACGATTGCGACCCCGCCCGAGAGCTTGGCCATGCGCTCCTGCAGCATCTGCTTGTCATAATCGCTGGTGGTTTCGGCGACCTGCGCCTTGATCTGAGCGACCCGTGCCTCGATGGCTGCGTGTTCGCCCGCACCGCCGATCACCGTGGTGTCGTCCTTGTCCACCTCGATGCGCTGCGCCCGCCCGAGCACCTCGGGCCCCGCCTTGTCCAGGCTGATGCCGGCCTCCTCGGCCACCACTCGGCCGCCCGTGAGGATGGCGATGTCCTCCAGCATGGCCTTGCGCCGATCGCCGAAACCCGGCGCCTTGACCGCGCAGCACTTGAGCACCCCGCGCATCGCGTTCACCACCAGCACGGCCAGCGCCTCGCCCTCGACGTCTTCGGCCACCACGAGCAGCGGCTTGCCCGACTGCACGGCGTACTCCAGCAACGGCAGCAGTTCGGCCACCGCCGCGATCTTGCGATCGACGAGCAGCACCAAGGCATCCTCCAGGATGACTTTCTGCGATTCGCGCGCATTGATGAAGTAGGGAGAAAGATAGCCACGGTCGAACAGCATGCCTTCCACGACCTCCAACTCAGGCATGAGCCCCGAACCTTCCTCGACGGTGATCACGCCTTCGCGGCCGACCCTGGCCGCCGCCCGTGCGACGATGTCGCCGATGACGCGATCGTTGTTGGCCGCAATCGACGCGACATGGGCGATCGCCTCGTTGTCCATGCACGGTTTGGCTTGGGCACGCAGGCGGCCGACGAGCGCCTCGACCGCCTTGTCGATCCCGCGTTTCAAGTCCATGGGATTGTGGCCGGCGGCCACGTATTTCATGCCTTCGGTCACCATCGCATAGGCGAGCAGCGTGGCTGTCGTCGTGCCGTCGCCGGCCGCTTCGGAGGTTCTCGCAGCCACCTCGCGCACCATCTGCGCGCCCATGTTCTCGAAGGGGTCCGACAACTCGATCTGCTTGGCGACGATCACCCCGGAATTGATCACGATCGGCGCACCGTAGCCCTTGTCGAGCATCACCGTTCGCGCCTTCGGCCCGAGCGTAATCCTGACGGCCTCGGCCAAAACGGTGATTCCGCGGAGCAGCCGAGCCCGTGCGTCGTCGCGAAAGATGATGTCTTTGCCAGCCATGGCCGTGACTCCTCCGTTGACCGGCCACCATCCTAGATCACTTCCTCCGGGAGCAGTTGATGCGGATCAAGCCCATCCGATGCACACGTCGGCTAGGACGACCGGCGCCGCCGTTCCAGCCTGCGGCTTTGCCCTGGATCAACGCCGCAGGCGCGCCCCGGTGGCACAATGAATCCGTACCGGCCGCCGCCACTTTCGCCGCAAGGAGGGTTCATGCTGACGTTCGACGATTGCCTCGCCCTGTCCGAACTCACCGAGGCCGAGATCCTCGCCATTGCCGAGCACGAGAATCTGCCCGAAGTGACTGCGTTGGAATTGGGCAACTACCTGATGCAGATGCCGGGCGGCGATCTTCGCGTCAAGAAGATCATCGCCGACGACATCGAGCACGCGCGCCACTGCGGCAACCACCGCCGCGCGGCCGAGCTCAAGCGCGTGCTGAAGCATTTCTGCGAAATGCACGGAACGAAGAAGCCTTGATCCCGACCGCTCGCGCTGCGGTGAGGCCGACGGCTCGCCAACGCCGAATGCACGCGACGAGAAAGCGAAACGGGTCAGGCATCTCCGACCGAGGCTGCTAGGCGTCGGCGTGACGCTCCAGAAATTCGAGCGTGGCCCGGGCGGCGGCATCGGGCGCGCTGCCCGCGACATGGTAGCCGTCGATCGGGATCTTCACGAACTCGCCCCGCGACAAGCCCTTGCGGTAAGCCTCGAGTTCGGCTTCGCTGCGGCGGCTCGACTGCGTGGTCAGCACGAGCGTCGGGCAGACGATCTTGGGCAGATCCGGCCTCACGTCGATCGTGCCGACCCAACCGAGGTACGCGTGCGCCGTCGAGACTGCAGTCGCACCCATCATGTCGACCCACCAGTCGATGCCGCTCGGCGGCATCGTGCTGCCCAGGCGTCCGCCCATGGTCGAACGCGCCCAACTGCGCATGCCTAGATTATCCATGTGCTCGAGCCACCCGTCGGCCTGGGGCGGCAGCAGCGGACAGGATGCGAGCGTGAGCGTTCGCACCAGATCGGGCCGGGTCGCGGCGAGACGCGATGCGCAAATCCCTCCGCTCTTGCCCGCTACCACATGCACAGGCTCGCCCGCCAAGGCATTGATGACCCGCACCAGATCGTCGGCCAGCATGTCGGTGGAGAAGCGAAAGTCGCTCGGCACGGCACCCGTCCGGCCGAAGCCTCGCTGATCGAACCGGATCGCGCGATACCGGCGCGCGACATGCGGCACCCACCCCCTCCAGGCCGAAGTGTTTTCGGTGAAGCCGTGGACGAACAACACGCTCTGGGGGCGCGTCCAAGGATCGGTCCAATCGTCGATCTCGTAGTGCATGTGCAGGTCGGGCGGCAGTTCGAGAAATGGCATGGTCATCGCGCTCATGAAAACTCAGCACCAAGAGTAATCTCGCGCGGGGCAAAGGTGAAGCCTCGCTGCGGCATGCCGCGCTTGCAACGCACGGCAGAAGCGGGGAGCATGCCAGCCTTTGCAGCAACCAAGAGGAGGCGCACTTTGACTCGCACGAGCGCATTGCTGGCATTGCTCGGGATGATCGGCGCGCACACGGCAAGCGCCGCCGACACCTATCCCAACCGACCATTGCGGCTCATCGTCCCGTCGGGAGCGGGCGGCGTCACCGACATCCTCGCTCGCGTCCTCGCCGAGCGCATGCGCACCAGTCTCGGCCAGCAGGTGGTAGTGGACAATCGACCGGGCGCGGGCGGCATCGTCGGTACCGACATCGTCGCCAAAGCCAACCCCGACGGCTATACCTTGGCGATGGTCTTCCCCTCGCACGCGGTCAATCCCAGCCTCAACAAGAAAATGCCTTACGACACGATCGGCGACTTCGAACCGATCACGCTGGTGAGCCGGGTGAGCCAGGTCCTGCTCGTCCATCCGAACATGCCGGTGAAGAACGTCAGAGATCTCATCGCGTACGCCAAGGCGCGGCCGAAGCAGCTCAACTTCGGCTCCGTGGGCAAGGGCAGCCTCGGCCATTTGTCGGGAGAGCTGTTCGCATCGAGCGCCGGCCTCGAGATCGTTCACATTCCCTACAAGGGTGCCCCGCAGATCATGGGCGCGCTGCTGTCCAACGAAGTGCAGATCTATTTCAACGTGCCGATCTCGGCCTTGTCCCAGATTCGCGCCGGCAAGGTGCGTGCGCTAGGCGTCAGCACACCCGACCGGCTCGCCGTGCTCCCCGAAGTGCCCACCATCACCGAATCGGGCCTGCCCGGCTACGAGGCGATCGGTTGGAATGGCATCCTCGCGCCCGCGAAGACGCCGCGCGCGATCGTCGAGCGTATCCATCGTGAAACCGTAGCCGCCTTGAGAGCTCCCGACATTCTCGCTCAGCTCACGGCCCAGGCGATCGACCCGGTCGGCAACTCGCCGCAGGAGTTCGCGCAGATCATCCGGGCCGACATCGCGAAATGGGCCGAAGTGCTCAAGCGCGCCGGCATACAGCCCGACTGAGCGAACGATCGCCTAGACATGGGCTTCGACCGTCGATGCTTCCTTGCGGGTGCCGCCGCGCTGGCGAGCAGCCTTGCACCGGCAGCCCGCACGGGCGCGCAGACGCCGGAGAAGCTCGACGTGCTGATCAAGGGCGGCACGCTCATCGATCCTTCCCGGGGAGTGCAAGCGCGCGCGGATCTGGGCCTGCGGGAAGGCCGCGTTGCGCAGATCGATGCCGTCATCGACACCTCGCGCGCCGCACGCGTCATCGACGCAACCGGTCTGCTCGTCACGCCGGGGCTGGTCGATCTGCACACGCATGTCTACACGCGTGACGCGGTCAAGAGCGCGCCTCTGGATTCGCTCAGCATCGCCAGTGGCGTGACCACATGGGTCAGCGCGGGCGATGCCGGCATCGACGATTTCGTCGGCATGCGCCGATTTGCCGGCCAACACAGGCTGTGCCGGATTCACGCCTTCATCCACTTCACCCCGAGCGCCGTGGCGGCGCGCCCCATCGGCGCCGGCAAAGGATCCGACGCGCGCGACGAGCAGATTGCTCGCCTGCTGTCCGAGCATCGGGACATCGTCCTGGGGCTGCAGGTTCACCTCTCCGAGGCGGCAGACGAAAACGGCACGTCGTTGCTGGGTCATGCCATTCGGGTACTCGAGCATGCTCAGACGCGAGGCCGCATCCTGTGCCATGTCGGCGGTCCGCACCGGGATATCGACGCCGTTCTCGACATGCTGCGTCCTGGCGACATCCTGACGCAGATCTACCGCGGTCGCGCGAACGGCTTGCTGCGCGAGGGCAGGGTGATCGACGCTGCACTGAGCGCACGCAAGCGCGGCGTCATTCTCGATGTCGGCCACGGCCGCTTCAACTTCGACCGCCGGGTCGCCGAGGCAGCAATCGAGCAAGGGTTCGCGCCGGACGTGATCTCCAGTGGCATGAACGCCTCGTCGTCGCCCCTGCTGTCGGCGCCGCGTCTAACCGATGTCATGAGCACTTTCATGGGTCTCGGCTTTCCGCTCGATCAGGCGCTAGCGATGACCACGATCAATCCCGCGCGCCTGATCGGACGCGAGCCGCATCTGGGCTCGATGGCACTCGGAGCACCGGCGGACATCACCCTCATGAGGCTGCAGGAACGCCCTGCCCTGCCTGCCGACGATCATGGGATGAGCGGGCGTAGCGGACAATGGCTGCAGCCGGTGATGACGATACGGCGCGGCGTGCCGCTCGTCGGCTCGCCCTCGTCTGCCGGCTGATGCCGTCGACGCTTCGTGTGCACATTGATGGTGCGGAAGCCGTTGGCATCGTGGCTGCGGGTCGCGAATGGCCAATTTTTTCGCCGCAGACGGCGAAATCATGGTATCCCGTTCAGTCCGATACGACGAACTTTCCTGGTGACCTTTTATGCCCTCGACACCGAGCAAGAAGATCGATGCCCACCTGCGTTCGATTCCCGGCAATGTAAGCTGGGGGCTGATCCCGGCGGGCGAGCCGCCCGCGTTGCGCGTGGAATCCGGCGCCACGGTGAGCATCGATACCGTGTCCCAGCAAGGACTGACCGCCGGCATCGACCCGGTTCAGTTCTTCGGCGAGGCCGGCATCCGTGCCGCCGAAGTGCTGAGCGATGTGAAGTCGATCTATCGCGAAGTCAAACGCACGCCCGGGGCCGGCTCCCACGTGCTCACGGGCCCGATCTACATCTCGCCCGCGCAACCTGGCGACATGCTCGAGATTCGCGTCCTCGACGTGGCGCTGCGCGTCGACTACGGCACCAACAATAGCGGCCCCGGTGCCGGTGCGGCCCCCGAACTGCTCTCGGAAATCGCGCGCCAGATCATCCACATCGACCGCGGCCGGAACGTCGCCCTGTTCGCCGAAGGCATCGAGTTGCCGCTTGCCCCGTTCATGGGCATCATGGCCGTCGCACCGCCCAGCGAACTGGCGCCGATGAATACCCGCCCGCCGGGAGCTTTCGGCGGCAACATCGATCTGAAGGTGCTCACGGCGGGATCCACCCTGTACCTGCCCGTGTTCCAGGAGGGCGCGCAGTTCTACACCGGCGACGGTCATGCCCTGCAAGGCGACGGGGAAGTGAACGGCACGGCCATCGAGATCTCGCTGACACCGACGCTGCAGTTCATAGTCCATCCCGGCGCGGGCCGCACCATGCGCTGGCCGCGAGCCGAAGACAAGGATTTCCATTACGTCACGGCGATGTCGCCCGATCTCAACGAGGCCACGCACCTCGCCATCAGGGAAAGCGTGGCGTTCCTGGAAGAGCGCGCAGGTCTCACCACGGCGCAAGCCTATGCGCTGAGCAGCCTCAGCGTGGACTTCCGGATCGCCGAGGCGGTCAACCACGTCAAGGTCGTCTACGGCGCGATACCGAAGCGGTTGCTGCGTTGAGCGGAGGCGGCGAGGCACAGGGCTCCGCCCTTGCGGACGCCCTTGCCTCAGCCGTCTGGCGACCTGTATCGGGCATCCTGCCCCATATCCCCGTATCGTCGACGATCGCGCACGCTCGTGCAGCGAGCTGCCGCTTCCCGGCCTCGCTTCAGCTCGTCCGACTGCGCCCCAGTTCGGGCCGCTTGGCCATCACGAAGAACAGGGAGCCGATGCCCGAAAGCACGGCCAGCACCGTGAAGCCGGCACGGTAATCGCCCGTCCAGTCGGCGAACCCGCCGGCAACCAGCGGGCCGCCGATTTGTCCGATCACGGTGATCATCGACGACAAACCGATGATGAGACCGATCGAACCGCGCCCGAAATAGTCCGCCCGTATGGCCTGCATGAACGGCCCTCGCAAGCCCCAGGCGGTGCCGTGGATCAGCGCTGCCAGCGTAAGCACGATCCAGCCGTTGGCGTAGGTGATCATGAGCAGCCCGACCATGTGCATGAGCATGCATACCGCAGCCACCATGCGCTTTTCGAACTTCTCGCCCACCACCCAGCCCAGCATGACGCCGAGGAACTGGCCGAGGGTGACCAAGGTGATGACCCACGAGGCCTGAGCAATGGAGTAGCCCAGTTCCATGACGTGGGTGATGGCATGCACGTTGACGGCCGTCACCACGAAGAGCGCGAAACCGTGCCCCAGGGAGATGAGCCAGAAGGCGCGGGTGCGCACGGCCTCGCCCGCACTGAAGGAGTTGCGCTGGACGGAGGCCTTGCTGACGATCTGCTCCTCTTCAGTGCCCGGCGGCAAACCATCGACGGTCTCGCCCAGATCCTCGGGCCGACTGCGGATCACCCGCGACATCGGCCACCCGATCAGGATGATGGCCACTCCGGACGCGAAGGCGGTGATCCGCCAGCCGAACGCCTCGATCGACCAGGCCACCAGCACCACGAACATGCCGCCCACGGCACCGCCGAACTGCAACGCCGACAAGGCGCGGGCCCGCCGCTTCTCGAACCAGTGAATGATGGCCACACTGACGGTGACGTTGCTGCACATGCTCGCGCCCAACGCGAGCACGATGAAGGCGGCATAAAAGCCGGTCAGCGTCTCGATCTGGCTCAGCAGCATGAAGCCAATGCCGAAGGTCAGCACGCCGGCACGGATGATGCCCTGGGAGCCGAAGCGGTCGATCATCCAGCCCATGACGGGACCGAGCAGCGCCGCCTCGGTCGATTTGAGCGCGGCCGCCCCAGCAAGCGCTGTCTTGCTCCAGCCCTTCTCCGCCACCAACGCCGCCAGATAAGCGCCAAAGGCCTGGTTCAGCAGCATGCTTTGCAGAAACTGCAAAGCGCCGCCGGCGACAACGATGCGCCAACCGTAGAAGATTTTCATGGGAGACACGAAGGATAGCCGGTAATGCCGGCAGGAACCAAATGCCCGGGACAGCGGATTGGGGCACCGGCAAGAGCGCTACGGTGCAGCGCGCAACGCTGGGCGGGCGAAGCCGACACTTCGTCACGTCGAAAATGCAGCGCACCGACGCACTGGGCGAATCCGCAATCGAAGCCGCGACGCGATACCCTAGCGATGCCCGTAGCGCCGATTGATGTACGCGCCACCGACGAGCAAGCCGGCACAAGTCCAGAAGATGGGCCCCAGGCCGAGAGCCGCGCCCACCACGCCGAACGCCGGCGGAATGACGACGTGCGCCCCGTAGCTGACCGTCAGACGCATGGCGATGCCTTCGGCCGTGCGCCCCGGGGGCGATGCGTTGAACGCGAGCGCCATCGACAGCGGCTGTCCGCAGCCCAGGCCCAAGCCCAGCACGAACGAGATCACGCCGAGCAGGAAGGCGCTCTCGATGAAGGGCACCCCGATGAAGCCGATCGCCGACAGCGCCAAGGCCGCAGCCACCATGCGATGCTCGCCGTAGCGCTCCGTGACATAGGGGAGCGCAATCCGCACCACCACAGCGGCGGCCGCGTAAGCACCCAGAATGAAGCCGATAGTCGTCGCGCTATAACCGAGATTGCGCGCGTACACCGGCATGTACAAGCCGAAGAGGTCGATGCCCGCCATGATGATGCCGTTGGTCATGAGCGCGTTGCGCATCGCCGGCAGCCGCAGCAGATCCATGGCGGCGGGCCGCACCTGGTTCGTCGGCGCAGGCTTGGGGGCCTGGCGGGGGATGCGCTTGACGGCGAAGAAGGCGATCGAAGCGCAGACCAAGGTATAGACGCACAGCCACAGATAAGTCGGCGGGTGGCGCAACGCATCGATCGACACGCCCACCAGCACCGGCCCGATGATGGCCGAGATCGAGTCGGTCAGGGCGTAGTAGCTGTAGTAGCGGGTGCGGGTCTGCGGTGTCGCCATCAACCCGATCAGGTTCTGCGCCGCCAGCACGTAGAGCATGCTCGTGATGCCGCCCAGCGCCGTCTGCAGATAGAGCATGGGCAGCGTCGGCATCAGGAAGGGCAGGATCACCGTCAGGCCGTAACCGAACAAGCCGCAGTAGAACATGACGCGATTGTCGATCCGATCGGCAATGCGACCTGCATAGACCGACAGCAGCGCGGGGAACAGCCCGTGCAGCGCGAACAGCACGCCGATCTCGAGCGGGCCGGCGCCCAGATCCACGGCGAACAAGGTCGTGAGCACTCGGCTGCCCTTGAGCGTGACCTGCGCCGCGAGCATGAGCAGCAGCACGAGTGCGATGGATTTCACCGATCGATTATAGCGACATGCGATCGATGCGCTACGCGCTCGGACGCGACCGAGGCTTGCGCGCGGCACGTGGCCGATCCGCCTCGTCGGCTTGCAGCTCAACTGCTTCGCATGAAGCCGCGACCGCCTCGCGGATCAAACCTGCCAGCCGCAGCACACCGGGCCCGGACAACTCGCGATCCGCCACCACCAGATAGAGTTGGGCAAAGCGTACGCCGCCCTCGCCGAGGTCGAGGGGCTTGAGCAGCCCTTGGGCGAGTTCGGGCCGGATATGCTCCTCCGGAAACCAGGCGAAGCCCATGCCCATGCGCGCCGCCTCGATGGACGTCGACAACTGGCTTACCGTCCAGCGCTGGGCGGCATCGATCGACACCTTGGCCTTGCTGCGGGTCGATCCGGTATCGCGCACCACCAGATGACGATGCGCACGCAGATCGCGGAAAGTGAGCTTGCGGCGCAGCTTGTGCAGCGGATGCTCGGGATGGGCGACAGCGATGAACCGCGCCCGCATCAGCGGCTCGGCGGCATGGCCTTCGGGGACGCGCGCCGTGACGGCCAGATCGACCGTGCCTTGCTCGATCGCCTCGAGGGTGCCACCGATGACCGATTCGATCAATTCGATCCGCGTATGCGGACTCTCGGCCCCAAAGCGGTCCAGGCAGCTCAACAGCAACCAGCTGGGGAAGATCACTTCGACTGCTATCCTGATCTCGGCCTCCCAGCCCGCCGACAGGGCGCGCGCGGAGCGTTCGAGCAGACCGGCCTCGTCGACCAGCGCGCGGCCCCGCTGGTAGAGCAACTGCCCGGTGGCGGTCAGCTCCGCCTTGCGCCCTCGCAGTTCGAACAGCTTCACGTCGAGCAGGCGCTCGATCCTCTGCACGGCGTAGGTGACCGTCGACTGGGTCTTGTGCAGAGTCTCGGCCGCCCGAGCGTAGCTGCCGGCCTCGACGACTGCGACCAGGGCCTGCCATTGATCGAGGCTGATGCGTGGCGCTGCCGCCATTGAGTTATCGATTCGTTCGATGGTTAAGCGCTAAATTTTGCGCTTTTTTATCGAAGCAATAAATCATTCAATGACGTCACCACTCAATTCACAGGAGCCGTCCATGAACACCTTGCTCTACATCCAAAGCAGCATCTTCTCCGACGCAGGTACATCGAGCGGCCTGGCACGGCAGTTCGCCGACAAGTGGCGGCAGGTACATCCGCACGGAAGCGTCATCGAACGGGATCTTGCGCGCGAACCTGTGCCCCACTTGGATGCCGATCGGTTCCATGCCTTCTCCTTGCCGGCGGAGCAGCGCAGCCCGGCGCAGCAGGCAGCGGTCGAGTATTCCGATCGCCTGATCGAGGAGCTCCAGCGCGCGGACACCCTGGTGCTCGGCTTGCCGCTGTACAACTTCGGCGTGCCCTCTACGCTCAAGGCCTACTTCGATCACGTGGCGCGCGCGGGCATCACGTTTCGCTATACGGCCCAGGGCTCGGTCGGACTGCTCACGGGCAAGCGCGCGGTGGTATTCGCCACGCGCGGCGGCATCTACGAAGGCGCCGACACCCAGCCGCAGTACATTCGAAACTTCCTCGGTTTCCTCGGCATCGAAGCGATAGAGTTCGTGTTTGCCGAAGGGCTCGCCTTGGGCGAGGCTTCGAAGCAGCGGGCGATCGCGCAGGCGCAGACCGAACTCGCCGGTTTGCAAATCCTCCAGCGTCAGGCGGCCTGAACGCCACCCTCAACTTCAACGGAGCATCGCATGGACATGCAAAACACAGTCACCCGCACCCTCGCGCGCGTGATCGAGGCGATCGATACTTCCGATGGCGCCGGGGTCAAGCTGCGTCGCAGCCTCGGTCGCGGGCAGGGCACCCGCGTCGATCCGTTCCTCATGCTCGACGAATTCTCCTCCGAGAACCCGGACGATTACGTGGCCGGATTTCCGCCGCATCCGCATCGCGGCTTCGAGACCGTCACCTACATGCTCGACGGCCACATGCGGCACGAAGACCACCTGGGCAATCGCGGCGAGCTGCGCAGCGGCGGCGTGCAATGGATGACCGCCGGTCGCGGAATCATTCACTCCGAGATGCCGCAGCAGGAACGCGGCCGCATGCGCGGCTTCCAGCTCTGGATCAACCTGCCGGCGGCGGAGAAGATGAAAGCGCCGGCCTATCGGGATCTGCAGCCGGCCGAGCTTCCCGTGGTCGAGCTGGCCGACGGCACCCGGGTGAAGATCATCGCCGGCGAATTCGAGCACTCGGGGCAGATCACCGCCGGGCCCATCCAGGGCCTCACCACGGCACCGATCTACCTCGACGTGCACCTGCCGGCGGGCGCATCCTTTGCTCACCCGGTTGCAACGGGCCACAATGCCTTCATCTACATCTACGAGGGCAGCTTGTCGGTCGGCGCCGCCGGGGCGAGCCAGCCGTTGCCCGAAAGAAGCGCCGGGGTGTTGTCGCCGGGAGACCGAATCGAGGCGCAAGCCGGCCCGCACGGGGCCCGCTTCCTCCTGCTGGCTGCCCGTCCGATCGGCGAGCCGGTCGTGCAGCACGGTCCCTTCGTGATGAACACGCCGGACGAAATTCGACAGGCGATCGCCGACTACCAGGCGGGGCGATTCGGCGAGCGGGCGCAAGCACAGTAGCACTTTCGTCGACGAACGCAGAAGGATGACAGGATGCGAGCGATCAGGCTGGTGGCAGGATGCATGATGGTCGGGGCGGTGAGCGTCGTGGCGCTCGCGCAAGACCGGGCGTCGCCCTACGACACCCACCCCGAGTGCACCGAGCGCACGACCAGCGGCACCGCGCCCGAGTGCGTGCTGCCGGCCGAGGGCGAGCCGCGCCAGACCTACCCGCCGTCCGCCAAGACGGCGCCGAAACCTCCGCCGGCGAAACCGCCGGCGCCGCCGCCCTCTTCTCCCCCGATGTCGGGCCCGAGTCCGACGCGGCCGGGCGCAATGCGCTGACCTCGTTAGCGCGGCGACCGCCCGGCATCCGTTATCATCCTGCTCCCAGCGCGGCGGCAACGTACTGCCGCGCATGCTCGCTACCACACCGGAGAATGCCCATGATTTCGAGGCCCGTCTTGAACCGCTGTCTCGTCGCCGCACTGCTCTGCTTGAGCACGGCTGCTCCCGCACAGACTCCGCCCAAAGGCGCCTACGAACCCCAGGTCGGACAACACGGCAAGGACGTGATCTGGGTGCCGACCCCGCAAGCGCTCGTCGACCGCATGTTGGGTCTCGGCAAGGTCACCCCGCAAGACGTACTCGTGGACCTCGGCTCCGGCGATGGCCGCACGGTGATCACGGCGGCCAAACGAGGGACACAAGCGCTGGGCATCGAATACAACCCGGACATGGTCGAGTTGTCACGCCGCAACGCGGAGAAGGCAGGCGTCACCGGCAAAGCCGAGTTCAAGCGCGCTGATCTGTTCGAAACCGACTTCTCCCACGCCACGGTCGTCACGATGTTCCTGCTGCCGGACATCAACATCCGTCTGCGCCCCAAGATTCTCGACATGAAGCCGGGCACGCGCATCGTCTCGAACTCGTTCACGATGGGCGAATGGAAGTGGGACGACTCCGTAGGCGCCTCCGCCGAGGAGGGCTGCACCAGTTACTGCACAGCGTACCTGTGGATCGTCCCGGCCAAGGTCGCTGGAAACTGGACGACGCCGCAAGGCACGCTGCAAATCGAGCAGGAGTTTCAGATGTTCTCCGGCACGCTGACCGTCAACGGCCGTCCGTCCAAGCTCATCAACACCAAGCTCGGCGGCGATCGGATCAGCTTCAGCGCCGGCGGCGCAACCTACACCGGGCGGGTCAACGGAGATCGGATCGAGGGATCGGTCAAGAGCGGCGCCACCACCAGCCCCTGGAGCGCCTCGCGCGCGCCCAAGTCTTAGCCGTCGAGATCGACACACAGCATCCCACCATCCGAAGGAGACGACGATGCGCTTCGAGTTCCATGACCCTTCAGGCACGCTGCAGGTTACGCAAGCGCACGCCGCCCGAGTCGACACGCTCACAGGCAAGCGCATCGGCTTCCTGAGCAACGAGCAGTGGCAGGCGCATCGTATGCTGCCGGCCCTCAAGGCGCTCATCGAGGAGGATTTTCCCGGCGTCGAGGTGTTGCCCATCGACACTTTTCCGCAGGGCAACTCCGAGATCCTGAAGGAATCGACCGCCGCTCGGGTCAAGGAACTGGAGGTCGACGCGGTCATCGTCGGCAATGCCTCTTGAGGCTCCTGCGCCACAGCATGCGGCCGTGCAGCCGCTAGGTTGGAAGCAGCAGGGATCCCGACGGTCACCCTGGGACGGGCCGATTTCGTCGGCGTGTTCAAGAACGCGGTGGCGGGCCTCGGGCTGGCACCCGCCGGCGCCCTCGTCACCTTTCCGATGCCGATTTTTCTGCCCGGCAGCGACATCGCCCCGGTACAAGCCCGCAAGCAGGAGTTCTACGACGGCCTGATGCGCTGGAAGCCCGATGCCGGCGCCGCACCGAGCGAACGCGGCCCGATGATCGGGCTCGAGGCCGAGAGCTACGAAGCGGCGCTGACGCGCTTCAATCAGCTCGCCATCACCAATCTCTGGGGCGACGGCCTGCCGCTCTGGCTGCCCACGCCGGAGCGGGTCGAGTGGATGCTGCGGGGCGCCACCGTCCCCGCTTCACACGTGCTGGGCAAGATGCCGCCGCGCGGCGCCGTGGTGACGGTCGAGGCGTGTGCCGCGGCCCTGGCGATGGCGGGCGGGCGGCCGGAATACCTGCCCGTGCTGCTCGCCGCCGTGGAAGCTTTCCTCGACCCGAGCATGAGCACCGATCAGCTGCAGGCGGCCTCGGGCAGCGCCTTTCCCGTCGTCATCGTCAACGGGCCGATACGCAAGCAGATTCGCCTCAACACCGGCTTCGGCTGCCTCGGCCCCGATCCGCAGCATCCCGCGGGCGCCAGCATAGGCCGGGCGCTGCGCCTGATGCAGCAGAACCTGGGCGGCGCGCTGCCGGGCACCGGCGCGATGGCCAATTACGGCGGCATGCGCTACACCAACGCCGTGTTCGGCGAGGACGAAGAAGGCTTGCCTTCCGGATGGCTGCCCCACGGCACCGACCGGCACGGCTTCGAGCCCGGCACGAACTCGATCTCGCTCGTGTTCGCAAGCGGCGCGGCCAACATCCGCCGCCGCAGCGCGAAGAAGGAAACCGCCGAGGAGGATGCGTTACAAGGCATGTACCGGATGGCGGACTACCTGCGCGCCCCGAATCTGCACTGCATTCCCGGCTACACCGACGGCACACCGGGCGTGCTCATGATGCCGAACATCGTCGCGCAGCGCATGGCCGAACTGGGATGGACCCAGAAGAAGATTCGCGATTTCCTCTGGGAGCATTCCAAGATACCGATGGCATTGCTGAAGCGATCGGGTTCCGTATCCTGGATCGAAGTCGATGCCAATCCAGTCACGCAGGCGTCGCTCGGCCTTGACCCTTGGCCGATCAGCGCCAAGCCGGAGAACCTGATCCTCGTCACCGCAGGCGGCGGCCATCCGACCAATTCGTACTGGCTGCAAGGCTATTCGTTCGGCGTCGCGGGACGGCGCATCGATCTGCCTCCGGACTATGCTCGACTGCTCGCCGAAGCCGACCGCGACCTCGGGTGCGGGTCGGACGCTTGCGTGATCTAAGGTCGAGCGTCGGCCGACCTCTGCGCAAAGCGCGTAGCCAGGCATGCGGGTCGGCGACTCGCATCGCCGACTCAGAAGGCTAGCGGCTGATCTGGACGGCCTGGACGAACAGGATCTCGCAGGCGCCGTTGCCGGTGTCTTCGCGGCTGAGCGAACTGCGCCACGACCAGCCGTCGCTGCCCTGGGCCTCGATGAGGTAGCCGCGCAGGCTCACGATGCTGCCGGTTTGCGCCCTTGCCAGCTCACGGGCCACTTCTTTCGATGCCGGCACCAGATGCACGTTGGCGCTGGAGACCTCGATCTCCCGATGCGGAATCGGCGGCTCGCCGCTGTAGCGCCAGTGATACCAGCGACCACTCTGGGAGATGGACAAGCGGCTGACCACGGCGGGATCCGACATCCGGCCCCAGCCCAGGGCGAAATCCACCGGCGACAAGCTGGATTCTCGCCCGATGTGATAGCGCTCGATGGAAAGCACTCGTGCTGTCACGGCGTACTCCGCCAGGGGCCGCACGGCAAGGCCGTTGACATCGAACGCTGCCCGGCTCGCGATATCGCGCTGCACCGGAAGCTCGCGTTCAGTGGGTGCCGCGATGCGCACTTCCGGGGGCGGCGCGACCACGGCAACCGCGCCAGGCTGCCGCATCCACAATTGCGTCAGTCCAACGACGACGACCACGGCAATCAGGAAGTTCTTGCCCATGGACTTCAACCTCGATAGGAACAGCACCCCCAGCCGAATCTGGAGCGCGCCCTTCCCTTACGGTCGCGGCCAAAAGATCTTTATCGGGACGATCGCCCGAAGCGCGCTGTTCGCTTGGAGCTGAATACCGTCAGCGCGACGCTGCTCGAGCGCCGCCTACCGAGCCGGTGCGGCGTCTTTCGCTAACCGCGAAATCCCGGCGTGTACTGCTCGCCTATTCCCGGCTTGCTGCGGCCCATGCTGGGCAGCTCCCAAATGCCCGCCCCGGCGGGATTGGTGTCGGCACCGATGTTGGCGTCGATGAGGAACGGTCGCCCGGTCGCGATGGCTTCCTTGATGGCCTGATTGAGGTCGGCGGCCTTGTCCACGCGCACGCCGTCGATCCCTGCCGAGCGCGCCATCGCCGCGAAGTCCGGGTTGTAGGGCTCGCCGGTCACGGGATGGCGGAAATCGGTCGCCAGTTCCCGTCCGCCGAGGTAGCCGCGCTGCAGGCCCCGGATCGACGCATAGGCGTAGTTGTTCCAGACCACCCATACCACCGGAATAGAATACTCGAAGGCCGTCCCCAGCACGCTGGCATGCATGAAGAAGGCACCGTCGCCGCATACCGACACGCAGGGACGATCCGGCGCGGCGAGCTTCGCGCCCAGCACCCCGGCCACGCCGAAGCCCATCGGGCCGAATCCCATGGAGCCGATCAGCGAATCGGGCCGGCGCGGCTCGCAAAACTGCAGCAGCCAGTTGTGATGCACGCCGATATCGCTGACGAGGATGGCGTCTTCGGGCAGCGCCTGGTCGATCTCGTGCGCAGCGCGCTGCGGATGGATCGGCGTGGTGTCGGCCTGGAAACCGGGCGCGATGAACTCGTTCCATTGCTTGCGATAGCCCTCGATCGCCTGCAGCCATGCGAGGCGCGCAGGCGGGATCTGCACATTCGCCCGCCGCGCATCCAGTTCGCCCAGCACCTGGCGCAGGAACGTGCGTACGTCGGCCATCAGACCGAGCGCCACTGGGTAATTGCGGCCGATCTCCTCGGGATCGATGTCGACGTGTATGAGCTTCGTGGGCGGAATCGTGAACGAGTAACCCGGGATCCACGAACTCGACGTGCGGTCGTCGAAGCGCACGCCCAGGGCCAGCAGCACATCGGCCTGGCGCGCAGCATGATTGGCCTGGTAGGCACCGTTGCGCGCGATCAAACCCAGCGCCAACGGATGGCGCGAGGGAATGGCACCCGCGCCGCTGGCCGACCAGGCCACGGGAATCTGCAGACGCTCGGCCAGACGCAACAATTCTTCGGTGGCCTTGCCGTAACGCACGCCTTGTCCGACCAGGATCACAGGCCGCTCAGCGGCGAGCAGCATCTCGACCGCCTTGGCTACACCTTCGGGATCCGCGCCGCAGCGCGAACTGATGTTGGCGTTCCATGCTTCGGGCAGCGGTGTGCCGTCGGTGCACGGCTCGGTGAAGATGTCGAACGGGACGTCGAGGACCACGGGGCCGGGTCGTCCCGTCGTCATCGTCTTCCAGGCAAGCCGGGTGGAGATGGCCACTTGTTCGGGTCGCGTGGGCTGATACACCCGCTTGCAGTACGCTCGCACGGTCGAGGGGAAATCCGCCTGATGGTGCCGATAGGTTTCTTGAAAGGCGCCGCGATTGAACTGCGTCGTCGGCACGTTGCCGGTCACGGCCAGAAACGGCACCGAATCGAAGAAGGCATTGGCGAGCGAGATCGGCAGATTGGCCGATCCGGGCCCGCACGAGGTGAACGTCGCGCAAGGCTGGCCGGAGACTCGGTAGTACACGTCGGCCATGAAACCCGCGACCGACTCGTGGTGCACCGAGACCGTCTTGATGGCTTCGCCCCTGGAATACAGCGAGTCGATGAAACCGATGTTGCCGTGTCCGCACAGGCCGAAGACATAGGGCACGTTCTCTCGGATCAGGTAGTCGACGATGACATCGGCACCGGTTTGGTCTGCGGGTGCGGGTGCATGGGCGGAATCCAATACGCTGCTCACTGAGTTCTCCTCGTCGATGTCTGGCCGCGCTCGGACCAAGCGTGGCACTATGCCACGGATCCTGCGGGCTTTCCATCGAGCCATACCGTGCCGCGACTGTCTGCTCGAACAGAGGCGACCTGCGCAGCGGCCACCTGTCGGCAGACATCGGAGGACGGCGAGTTCGAGTCGGCGCGAATCCGCTGCGCTCGGGCAAGCCGGTTGCGTTGCGGCCGAACGCCGCAGTCGCGCACGTCCTGCAGCGAGCAGGCGTCCTCGATGCAATAGTCATAGCGCCGAGCTTCTTGCTCCGGCGCGTCAAGAAGGCGAACGATGCGTTATCATCGTTCGCACCGCCGCTGGCACGGCTTCGCTGCAGCGCCAACCAAACGAACCTCATGCTAAGAGCACACGCCCCCCGTCACCGCCCAGGTCTTGCGCCTGTCGTCGAAACCCGCGCTCGCGTCTCTGCGCCGCGTTCGCCTGCACGGATACTCACCTGCACGCATCGAGCACACGCGCCCGGGAGCGCTGCATGAAGCGCATCGTGGCCATTGGCGGCGGCGGCTTCATGATGGAGGATGGCCCCTCCCTGATCGACGAGTACGTCCTGGGGCTCGCACGCACGGCCTGCCCGAAGGTCTGCTTCATTTCCACCGCGAGCGGAGACGCGCAAAAGCACCTGGACAAGTACTACACCGACTTCAGCCGCTTTCGCGTCGAACTGTCGCACCTCGCGTTTTTTCGCAAGACACTGCCCGGCGCGATCCCATTCGACCGCATCGACGAACGCCTGCGCGAGCAGGACGTGATCTACGTCGGCGGGGGCATTACCCGCAGCATGCTCGCTGTCTGGCGCGAATGGGGCGTGCCCCAGGCGCTGCGCAACGCCCTCGCAGGCGGCACCGTGCTCGCGGGCGTGAGTGCGGGCGCGATCTGCTGGTTCGAGTGGGGCGCCTCGGATTCGGCGTCACCCGGCACCCGCAGCGGTGCGCTGCGCTGCCTGGGCTTTCTCAAGGGGAGCTGCTCCCCGCACTGGGGCGGCGAAGTCCATCGGCGGCGCGAGTTTCACGCGATGGTGCGCCGTGGCGACGTGCCTGCGGGCTACGGCATCTGCGACGGCGCCGCCGTCCTGTTCGAGGATGCACGCATCGCCGAAGTGGTGAGCAACGACCCGGCGGCAGGCGCCTATCGGGTCGAACTCCTCGGCGACCGCCTGCACGAGACCCCGCTGCCGGTCCGGCATCTGGTTCGCTCCCAGGAGAGCGGCGCGCGCCGCAACACCCGATAGCATTTCATTTCAGCGATTCCAACGAAGGAGCCGCCTCATGGCGCTACGCATCTGGCATCAAAGTTTCACCGTTCTCGGCGACCTTCCGGCCTATGTCGACGCTCTGAAGGCGCGCATCGCCGAAGTCGTCACCCCCGGCACCGAAGTCGTGCTGCACGGACAAGTGCCGGGCACTTACACGTCCGAATATCCCGGCACCGACCTGGGCTTCAATTTCCTCTATCGTCTGCACGAGCTGCAATGGGCAGCAGCCGCGCGCGAAGCCGAGCGCCAAGGGTTCGATGCAATGGTGCTAGCAAGCATCCCTTCGCCCATGATCAGGGAACTGCGCACGCTGGTGAACATCCCCATCGTCGGCTACGGCGAAACGGCCTTCAACCTCGCCGGCCTGTATGGACGCAAGGTCGGCATGCTGTTCTTCAACATCAACCGGCACGACTTCTGGCTGGAGCAGGTGCGTCAGTGGGGTGTGGCCGAGCGCTTCGCCGGCATCGCCGCCGCCGGGGTGACCTTCGACGACGTGGTCAGCGCCCATGTGGATCCGAGCAAGCTGCAAGGCGTGGTCGAGCGCATCGTCGCCAATGGCGAGAAGCTCGCGCGTGAAGCGGGGGCCGACGTGATCGTGCCGGGCGAAATGCCGATGAACCTGCTGCTTGCCAAGGCCGGCGTGCATCACATCGGCGGCGCCACGGTAATCGATGGTATCGCCACCTGTTTCAAGATGGCCGAAACGCTGGTGAGCCTCAAGCAGCTTGCCGGCATGACGCCTAGCCGGCGCGGCTATTTCCATGCGCCCCCCGATCCCGAGCGGGTCGACCAGGTGCTCAAGTTCTACGGCTTGCAGGATCTGGGCAAGCGTATTCCGGAGGCGTGAGATGACCGGCCAACCCATCGTGCATCGGCACTTGGCATCCCGCATCGGCTGGCTGCGCGCCCTGCTCGCCGTAGCGGGGCTAACACTGCTCGGCGCGCAGGCCGTCTCGGCGCAGCATTACCCTTCGAGACCTCTACGCATGGTCGTGCCGTTCCCGGGCGGAGGTCCCGCGGATCAATTCGCCCGCATACTCGCTGATCGGCTGAGCCGCGGCCTCGGCCAACCGGTGGTCGTGCTGCCCAAGGAGGGCGCGGGCACGATCATCGGCGTCGACTACGCGGCGAAGTCCTCGCCCGACGGCCATACGATCCTGCTGGCCACCGACTCGGTCGCCATCAATACCGCGAGCGGCCGCAAGCTGCCCTACGACCTCTTCCGCGACTTGGCGCCGGTGTCACTCGTTCTACGCAGCCGCCAGATTCTCATCGCCGGGCCGTCCTCCGGCTTCGCATCGGTGAACGACCTGGTCGCAGCGGCCAAGGCGAATCCAGGCAAATTGACTTACGGCACGTCCGGCGTCGGCACGGCCGTCCATCTTTCCACCGAACGGTTCCGTGCTGTCGCAGGGATCACGCTCACGCACGTGCCCTTCAAGGGCGTGGCGCCGGCGATGACCGACCTGCTCGCCGGCCGCGTCGACATGATGATCCTCAGCCTGGGGTTTGCGGGACAGCATATCGCGAGCGGCAAGGTGCGCGCGCTTGCCCTCGCCGACGAGAAGCGCTACGAGCAGTTCCCCGAGGTGCCCACGTTCCGGGAGCGCAGGATCGACTTCATCTCGTTCGCCTGGTACGGCGTGCTCGTACCGAAAGGCACACCCGCCGGTATCGTCACCCGCCTGAGCGAGGAAATCGGCCAGGCACTGGCGGAGCCGGAACTGCGCAAGCGCATCGCAGCCACAGCCGCAGAACCGATGCCGCTCAGTCCGCAGCGGTTCGAGGCGTTTCTGCAGGACGACGTGAAGCGCTGGCGAGACGTGATCCGAGCCAATCAGGTTCAGTTCAATTGAATTGTCCGCGGACGCTGGCGACTACCGACCGGGCATCAAGACTTGGCGGTAATCAGCGCTCGCGTGCGCGAGGCGCTTCCGGCAGAGCCAGATGAACCAGTGATTCGGTCGGAAGTTGAATCATCCGGGAGCTTGGCTGACCAGGCCGAGTTCCTCGAACCTCAATAGGATGCCCCGGACATGCCCGTGTAGCTCGCTGCTCACTCCGTCCGGGCCAGAAGATTCGAGCGCCTGTAGCTCAGGATGCCGCTCCGCCAGGACACGCGCCAAGGTCGTTTCGTCCAGAGGCTGCTCCGACACCAAATCGAGGAGTGTGCAGGCCGTGTCGTTGAGGAAGTGCGTCTTGCCGGAGGTGCGGTGAAACAGGACCTGCTGATCGCTGAAATCGCTAAGCAGGCGATCCCGAGTCGAGACGCCTCGCCAGCGCCGATACACGGGCATCACGCTTTCAAATTTCTTTGATATTGATTCGACCGACAAAGGACTGCAAGGCCGTTGCTGAGACCAATCCGCCTCGCGACACATTTACTTGAGTAAAATTGCCGTTTTGCTTACGCCAGTACGTTCCGCCCGCTTCGCACATATCCTTGCGATTAACCAATGCCGTTTTGTCTGCGTTATAGTATTCCCCGGTTGGAATGACATTCACCTGGGCGTCCCTCGGATCGGCCCCGAGGTCGTATACCCCTGTGGGCTGCTCGTTGAGGCTGAATGTATCCAGGCAATTTGCCGGATCATTGTCAGCCAGCGTGTTTACTGTACTGATTAAGTTACTCGACCGCGCCAACGCAGCACCGCTATGCAGCGTCAGAATCGTCGGCACCGCGGCGGCGGCGCCCCGTACGAGGGCCCGGCGACGCGCGGACGGCGCTCCCGAGGTGGCCTCTCGCGACTGGGCATCGCCAGCCGGTTCTGCCTGTTTGTTCGATTGATCGGTCACGACAGAGAACTCCTTATCCAGTGTTCATTGGCTACTGAACGACGATGCGGTCCCTGGAAGCAATATTCACACCCACGGCGGTTTTCGCCAACACTTGAATCACTTATAGGAAACCTCGCGTGCGCAAGCAGTCGATGTGTAAATTTCCCTGACACGAATGCTCGCTATAGAACACGCGACCGGCGACCTTGTGCCCCGCAGCATCCGGTTCGCGAAGCGCGCTTGCGTGGGGAGCCTTGAGGATATCCCCGAAACACCCGGTCGATCTTCTGTGATCCAGTTCTCGAACGCCGTCCAGCCGACGGGCAATGCAAAAACCAAAACCTCGACAGGATCGTCGACCGATCGTCCGCCCCAACCCCGCGCGGTGCTTGACCATGGCGAGTTTCCGCGTCGGGACCAGACTATCCTTTTTCGCGTAGTCACGCGGCTTCCGGCTTGTCCACCTCCCCGCGCCGGAGGTAACGCGCGGTCACTTTGTGGACGAAATGGCTCGCGAGCATCAGGGGCGGCATCCTCACCCAATGCGAACGGGCATAAATCAACGACCGAGCAACCCTTTGCCCTAGCCGGGAACGATCCGGATGCGAAGGAAAAAGCGCCCGCGGCACGATCTCATCCATCAAGGAGCGGATGGGGAGTGGTGGCGCCGCGGCAGCCGAGGCCGCGAGGACCTCTAACGGAATCGGCGCGCCCAAGCAACGATTGGCATAGCGAAGCCCGTAGAAGGCTGGTCGAACGAGCCCCAGTGCTTCGGCCCGCGGCCAGAATGCTGACCAGAATCCCGCATCCTGCGCGCTGAAGTGGGCGAGTAGATCGGCGATATCGAGCAACTCCCGAAAACCCGAATCCATCTCCCCGCCGTTGAACAAGTGGGTCATGGCGTGCAGTGTCATGTCGATGGGATCGAGGACGCTGAACGGCGTGCCCGGAACAGCGCGCGTACGTGAGAGCAGCAGATCCGCCGGCGGCTTGAGCCGGCCCGTGGGCATGACGATGTTGTGGTGCAGATCGACCTCGACCTCGCGCTCCGGGTGGGTCATCGCGGGCAGTTCGTGCGCCCATTCACGGTAGTACTTGACGTCGTAGGCTTCCAGCGAGGCCGCCTGCCAGCCCTTGCGCAGCAGGGCGCTTTCTACGAATTCCAGACGATCGCGCGGCACTAGCAGATCAAGGTCACTGAACAGCCTTCCCGCGGCGTTAGGCGTGCCACACAACAGGTAGGCGCATCCCTTGAGGACGACCAGGGGTGCGGGCGCCTCGTTGGCCAGCGCCCAGGCCACTCGGTCGAGCTCCCAAAGGCCCACCCGCGCGCGCGCCTCGGCGGCGATCAAGGCGCTGTTCAGAATATCAGGGACGGGATGCGCAAAGGCCGTGATCATCCCGCGCTCACGCAGCCGCCACGCCACGCGCCCCAGAACCCGGGCCCTTCGCAGCAGCCGTAGCGTGACATCGAGGTCACGAGGCGCAAGCTCGAGCAGCCATGCGGGATCCGCGACGGCATTGCACAAGCATTGGCGGATACGCGCCTCCTCCGCCGCGATGCGCGCCCGCTCAGCCGAGGTCATCGTTCGCGAGCCGCTCGAATGCGGCGACAGCCGAATCGAGGTCGGAATATACCAATTCGAAGCACCTGCTTGCAGTGATGATGTCACGTACGGCGACATAGGCCGACTCGCCCAGAAGCTCGTAGTTGAAGGCGTTCGCCGCCGTGCGCATGAAGGCTTCTCCCTTCGCGACCTCGCGCACCCTCAGAGCGGCTCCCGCCTGCCAACGAGGAAACACGATCCATCGCGCGGGCGCCGGGGTCTGCGCGCCCGCGACACTTCCCGCGGGTGGACGCACATGCGCCACGGTACCCTTGAGCGTCCCGGCGATTTCCGGGCCGATCCACGCCTCGGGCGCGAACTGCCGGATCACCGCGATCGAGGCATTCTTCAGCGGCATTGGCCGAGGCAAGGGCAGGAAACCGCCGCCGGCCGTGCGCATCATCCCGAACTCATCGGAGAACAGCCGCCAGCCACGGTGTGCGAGTGCGGCGCACAGGGTGGTCTTGCCTTGCCCCGGCTGCGCAGGCATGACCACGGCGGCGCCCTGGCGCTCGAGCACGGCCGCGTGCAACATCAGAAAGGACTGGAAGCGCAGTGCGATGACAAGATTCAGGCCCCACTCGAGAACCGCCAGGCCTTGAGCCGCGGGCATGTTTTCATGCGGCTGTTGACCATCGACCGTGAAACGCACCTTGCGATGCGGCCTAGGCCGCCACTGCCAGACCTCCCGGAGGTCGAGATGGCCACTGAAGACCCGGTCGTGGCTGAGCAACGGATGTTGCGCGTAGAGCTGGCGAAACGGGGGTGCGATACCATCGGCCCGCACCCGAAAGAGCACGTCCAAGGGACCGATGCGAACCCCGACGCCCTCGCGCGCCAAGCGCGAAGCCAGTTGCTCGGGGTTCAATTCTCCGACAGTCGCGGCCTGCTGCGCGCTCAATGCGAATCCCACCCGATCAATTCAAGCGCCCCTCGCGCATTGGAAAAAGGCAACGGCTGGTTCGCGATCGAATCCAGCCGTGCTGCAACGAAATCCCGCTTCACCTAACGGCCCAGCACAAGCGAGGTTTAGCCTCGCAAGCGCATCGCCCCCGCCGAAGCCGCAGCTACTTCGGGCGCTTGTCCTCGGCCAGCTGCCTGATCACGTCCTTGCCGGTGCGATTGCGATCGCGCGTCTCCGGTGTTTCCTTGCCGAGCGCGGTGGCGGCGATGAGTTCGAACATGTCCGCCTGACCTTGAAAGATGCGCGGCGTCATGCCCACGCCCTCGAAGGTGCGCGCGATCTCGTGCATCTCGGGCACCCAGCGATAGGCTTTGGGCGGCAGCAGCGGCAGTGACTTCAGCAGCCAGTTGTACATGTCGGCACGCGAAGCGAGCAGCTGCTGCTCGACGATGTCCTGCACCCCGAGACGATGCGCAGCCATCAGCGTCTCGAGCATCAGGCCCTGTGTGCCCTTGTTGAACGCGCTGTAACACATCTTGACGGCACTGGCGTCGCCGAGCCGCTCGCTCAGCACATGCACGCGCAGAAACTCGTTCTCGATCTGCTTCAGATCTTCGGCACCCGCACCGGCGACGTACAAGTTCACTTTGGCACCGCCGCGCGGGGGCGGACCGACCAAGCCGCCATCGAGGCAACGCGCACCCGCATCGCGGATCACCACATCGATCTCGCGCATGGTGTCGGGCGCCACTGCATTGCAATCGATGAACAGGGGCTTGCGCGCCTGCGCCTTGATCGCCGCCGCCGCTTCGGTCGCGAACTCGAGCCCCGCGCCCGGGTTCATCACCGACATGATGAGGTCGCACTCGGCCGTCATGCGCGCAATCGAACCCAGGTCGGTCAGTCCGGCGTCGGCAGCCATCTTGCGACTGCGATCGCTGCGCTTGTCGAGCGCGGTGAAGACCGTGTAACCCTTGTCCTTGAGTTGCATTGCCACTGCCTGCCCCATGTCCCCGGGGGTCATGAAACCTATGCGTTCGATCTTCATGGGATCACCTCTCGTGTTGGGTGTGTGCATTCGGCCGGCGCCGGCGTTCGAAATCACCAGCGTAGTCGCCATGATCGGCAACGAATGGCTGACTCGGGACACTGGGCAGTCGGGACAGCGTCGTAGCGCGACCGCGCGGGCAGTATGTCATTTCGACGCCAGAAGGCAAGCGTCACGCCGGCCGGCTGCGGAACACTTCCGCACCAGACACCCGGCCTGTGCGAGGTCGCCGCGAGGCTCAGCTCGGCGCCTTGGCCGGAGCAACCCGCAGCAGTTCGGCGCGAATCTCCCGCAGCTTCGCCTTGATGGTGGCGGCGTTCGCGTTGCCGATGCGCATCAATGCCTTCTGCCCGGCCGAGCGCGCCTCCAGCTCAGGATCGGCGTACTGGTACATGACCTTGGGCTGCACGAGGCGCACGGGTGCCTGCAACTGCGGCGTGTCGAGCAGATGATCGATCACCTCGATCAGCCGATCGTTGAAATAACCCTTCGGATAGCCCAGATCCACGTACGCCTGCTGGAACAGCGGATAGAAGCGCACGTACAGCGCCACGAGCTTTTGCGCATCCACCGTCTCGACCGCTCGCATGTAGGCGGCATAGCGCACGCTGTTGTCGGGCCGCAAGCGTATGCCCTGCTCGTCGGTGGCCGTGAGGAAGGGCCCCGGCACGGTCTTCACCGGCAACTGGCGCAGATTCACTTTCTGCCGCGGCAAATTGTCGATCGTGGCGACGACGCGACGTACGAATTCCTCGAAGATGATGCGCTCGGCGAGCGTCTGTGCGTCGACGAACTCGCCCAGTCCGGAGCGCAGGGCAGGATCCGACGCGTCGAGGTCGGGCAATGCTTGCGGCGTCTGCGGCGCGGGCATGGGATAGGCGATCGGCGGCGGGGCAGCCGCCGTATCGGGCAACGGCGTCTCTTGCGCAGGCGGGGGGGCAAGCAAAGGCGCGGGCCGCTCGCGCTGCAACCACAGATACGCCCCGCCACCCAGCAGCAGGACGATCAGCACGATCGCCCCCAGGATCCTCGGCATGATGTGCTCGCTCGCGGTGATGATTCAGGATGGCAGCTTACCCCACCAGGCGCGCCCGGATCAGCCGCGCGGGCGCGTACGTCCGCGACTCGGCAGGCGGACTCGCGTCGCCGGAGTCGACACGCCGCGTCAGGACTCGTCGCGCAGGAAGTCGAACTGCACTTGGGGGGTGCGACCGCTCACGATGTCGGCCAAGGCGCGTCCCGAACCGCAGGCGAGCGTCCACCCCAAGGTACCGTGCCCGCTGTTCAGATAGAGGTTGGCGATCGAGGTCCGACCAATGAGCGGCACGTTGCCCGGCGTGGCAGGGCGAAGCCCGGTCCAGAACTCGGCCAGTCGCGGATCGAAGGCGCCCGGGAAAAGATGCTGCGCGCGCTTCAGTATCGCCTCGCAGCGCGTGCGGTTGATGCCCAGATCGTAGCCCGTGAACTCCGCAGTGCCGGCGACCCGAAGCCGCGTCCCCAAGCGGGACACGACGACCTTCATCGCCTCGTCGATCAGGCTCACGTGTGGCGCTCGCGCGGGATCGCTGATCGGCACCGTGATCGAATAGCCCTTGGCGGGATAGATGGGCACGCGCAAACCGAGCGGCCGCAGCAGGTGCGGACTGTAGCTGCCCAAGGCAACGACATAGGCATCGGCCCCGAGCGCTTGCACGCCGTGCGCGTTTCGAATGCGCACCGAAGCGATTCGATCCGCGGTGCGTTCCAAGCCCTCGACCACATTGTCATAAAGGAACGTCACGCCCTTGGCGGCCGCGAGTTCGGCCAGGCGCACGGTGAACAGGTGCGCATCCCCTGACTGATCGGAAGGCGTGTAGGTCGCCCCCTGCAGCACGTCGGCGATCGAGTTGAGCGCAGGTTCGAGTGCGATCGCCTCGGCGGCGGTCTTCATCGTGAGGTCGCAGCCGTGCTCGCGCATCAGCGTCGCTGTCCGCGCCGCATGCTCGTGCGATTCCCGGTCAGTGAAGAAGTGCAGGATCCCGCGCTCGAGGTGATCGTTCTGGATGCTGGTCTCGCGCCGCAGCGCCGTCAGCTCAGCGCGGCTGTAGAGACCCAGATGCACCAGCTGGGTGGTGTTGCGCCGGGTGCGCCCCGGAAGACACTCGCGCAAGAACGCCAATCCCCAACGCCATTGCTGCAAGTCGGCACGCAGACGGAAAAGCAGTGGCGCATCCTCGCGAAAGAGCCAGCGCAGGATCTTGGCCGGCGCTTCGGGATTCGCCCAAGGCTCCGCGTGGCTGACCGAGATCTGACCGCCATTGGCGAAGCTGGTCTCCAGCCCGGCACCCGGCTGGCGCTCGACCACCGTGACTTCATGACCTGCTTGCGCGAGATACCAGGCGCTGGCCACACCGACCACGCCCGCGCCGAGTATGATGACCTTCAATTGCTTTCCGAAGAAGACGGGCCGGGAAGGAAGGCCCAGGATAGCCCTTCCCGCTGATTCTAACCGTTCGACCGCCAACCTAGCGACGCGGACATGCCTCTTCGCCACGATCGGCGATCCGAGCCTGGAGGCGACAATGCACGGCCCCACGAGACATAATCTCGCTCCGGCCCGGGGCGGTAAGCGCATGCCCCGACGTGCCGAGAGGAGACCACAATGGGCACGGGCATCATGCGGGAACTCGGGTCGGGCGCGCTGCCGATCCGGATTGAGAGACCGGGGGCCACCCGGTCTTATCGAAACACGTCGGGGGGACTGCATTCGGATACCGCGGTATCGTGCACCAGGGTGCTCGTCGGGCAAAGGCCTTGCGCAGAAAGCCCGCTGCAAAGCGCAAGGCAGCCACGGATCCGCCGCCTTCATCACTGCGCATCTCAACGCCGAATGGCGACGAACGCGCCCGCTTCAGGATCGGGCCGTGCGCATGGATGAATTCGAGTTCTTTCTGGAGAAGCCGTGGTCCGACGGCCTGCCGGTGGTCACGCCCACGGAAGAGCGGGTTCAGCGCATGCTCGCCGGCAGCCGGTTCGACCCCGACGAACTGGTGGGCCACATCCCGCCTGCGATGGAACCTGCCACGGTGCGCACCGTGGCGATCCACGCCTTGATGGCCGGCTGCAAGCCCGAGTATCTGCCGGTGGTGCTGGGCGGCCTGCGCCTGATGCTGCGCGAGGAGTTCAACCTGAACGGCGTGCAAGGCACCATGCACGGCGTCGCCCCGCTGATGATCGTGAACGGCCCCTATGCGAACGAGATCGGTCTGCACGGCGGCAACGGCTGCTTCGGGCCGGGCTTTCGAGCCAATGCGTCGATCGGACGCGCCATACGACTGATGCTGTTGAATCTCGGCGGCGGCATCCCGGGCGTGGGTTCGGCCACGGTCTTCTCGACCCCGCTGCGCTATACCGCCTGCCTGACCGAGAATGTCGACAAGAGTCCGTGGGAAACGCTGGCGGTGTCGCGCGGCTACGCACCCGAGGCGAACGTCATCACCTGTGCGATGGTGGAGAGCCCGCGCCTTTGCTACGACGATGCCAGTCAATCTCCCGAGCGCCTGCTGACCGGCATCGCCGACTCGATGGCAGGCCTCAGTTCCTGGAACATGCACGTGCGCTCGGACATGCTGGTGGCCTTGAGCCCCGAGCAGGCATCGATCTGCGCGCGTGCAGGGCTCGGCCGCGCCGACGTGCATAGCCGCTTGATGCAGATGGCCGGACGCACGGTCGGCGATCTGAAGCGCGGCGGCAACTGGCGCCCGGAGCGCGCTGCCAAGCTCGGCATCGACCCGCAGGACGACCAGCGCTTCGTCCCGGCGATCAAGGACAAGCGCGATCTGCATCTCATCGTCGCCGGCGGCTGGGGGCCGCTCACGGCGGTATGCCACGGTTGGGGCGGCGGCAGCCGGGCCGTGCACGGCACCTACGAAGCGTAGCCGCAGCGCCGCGCACACCCGAGGCCAAAGCACGGCATCGTGCGCGTGCTAGCATCGCGATGATCATCGCAATCACACCATCGAAGGAGGAGTACGCGCCATGAAGCTTGCCATCCTGGACGACTACATGAAGGTCGCACTGCAAAGCGCCGACTGGGACCGGCTGCGCCGCCGTGGCGTGGAGATCACCGTGTTCGATACCGCCTTCGCTTCGATGGAGGATGCCGTCGCTAAGCTGCAGCCCTTCGATGTCGTGAACCTGATGCGCGAGCGGACTCACTTTCCCCGAGCCTTGATCGAGCGCTTGCCGAACCTGAAGATGATCGCGATGACCGGACGGCGCGCGCCCAGCCTCGACATCGCGGCTGCCAGCGATCGCGGCATCCCCGTCTGCAACACGCACGGTGGCGAAGGCGGCGCCTCGACCTCGGAGATGGCCTGGTTGCTGCTGCTCGCGGGTGCGCGCGACTTGGCGAAGGCCGAACGCGGCGTGCGCGCCGGACGCTGGCATGAGGGCATCCGCGCCGGCACCGTGCTCGAAGGACGCCGCCTGGGACTGGTCGGCCTGGGCCGACTGGGACTGCGCATGGCGGCCTACGCCAAGGCGTTCGGAATGGAAGTCGCGGCATGGAGCCAGAACCTCACCCCGGAACGCGCAGCCGAGGCCGGGGTGCAGTACGCGAGCAAGGAAGCGCTGTTCTCGACCTCCGACTTCATCAGCATCCATCTGGTGCTGAGCGACCGGACCCGCAAGCTCATCGGCGCCGCCGATTTCAATCGCATGAAGCCCACCGCCATCCTGGTCAACACTTCGCGCGGCCCGATTCTGGACGAAGCCGCCCTGATCGAAGCGCTGCGCCAGGGAAAGCTCGCGCATGCGGCGCTCGACGTGTACGAACGCGAACCCCTGCCCGCAGGCCATCCGCTGCTGGGCCTGGACAACGTCACGCTCGCGCCCCACCTGGGCTACGTGAACACCGACGTCTTCACGACCTTCTATGGTGACGCGCTGGCGAACATCGAAGCCTGGCTGGACGGCAAGCCGACCAATGTGCTCAACCCCGAAGTGCTGAAATAGCTGCCGTCGCAGCGAGCGTCCAGTCTGCATCGAACTAGATTGTCCATTCATCCAACGTCAAGAAACATGGAGATCGCATGACGAGAATTTCCTGCCAATCCCGCCTGGCGACGAGTGTTGCCGCGATCGGTTGCGTGCTGCTTTCGAGTGCAGCCGTGGCTCAGACCTACCCCTTCAAGCCGATCCGCATGGTGGTCGCGCAGTCGACCGGTGGCAATGCCGACTTCGTCGCGCGCATATTCGCGCAGGGTTTGAGCGATCGGCTCTCGCAACAGGTCGTCGTCGACAACCGGCCCGGCGGGGCAGGCATCATCGCAGCCGAAATGGTCGCGCGAGCCTCGCCCGACGGCTACACGCTGTTGCTCGCCCCGACCGGATTCGGCATCAACCCCGCGCTCTACCCCAAGCTGCCCTACAATCCGCAGCGCGATTTCGCGCCCGTCTCGCTGCTCGCGGCGAGTGCCGCCGTGATCGTGGTCAATCCGGCGCTCCAGGTGAAGACTGTCAGCGATCTCATCGCGATGGCGAAAGCCCAGCCCGGCAAACTGCATTTCGGCTCGTCCGGGATGGCTGCCGCCAACCACCTTGCGGGCGAGTTGTTCAATTCGATGGCGGGCGTGAGCATCGTCCATGTTCCCTACAAGGGCGCACCCACGGCCATTACCGACTTGGTCGGCGGCCGCATCCAGGTGATGTTCGCCAGCCCGCCTTCGGTCATGGCCCTGGTACGCAGCGGCAAACTGCGCGCGGTCGCAACGGCGGGGACCAAGCGCGCTGCACAGCTGCCCGATGTGCCCACGGTCATCGAATCGGGTGTCCCGGGCTACCAGAACACGGTTTGGCAAGCCCTGCTCGTCCCGGCACGCACGCCGCAAGCGGTCATCGCTCGACTGCACAAGGAAGTTGTGGACATCGCCCAGCAACCCGACGTGCGCGAGCGCCTGCTGCGTGACGGCTCGGAAGCGATCGCCAGCACGCCCAAGGAACTTGGGGAGCACCTGAGCGGCGAGATCTCGCGCTGGACGAAATTGGTCAAAGCGATCGGGTTGAAGGTCGAGTAAGGTCGGTGTCGCCGCGACCATGAGCGTGACGGTCGACGACTTCGCGAAAGGTGGTTCCGACGGACTCACGGCGCTCCCGCCGACCGAGGCCGTCGGGAACGCGTGCTGCGAGGCATCCGACGCGATCGGACCGAGTGCTTCACTGACACCGGCAAGAGCGGCGGCAGCCGGTCGGTCCGCAGCCCCTACGTCGCAATAGCTCGCACGGAGCATTCGCATGCACATCGAGCAGACGCTGAAACTGGATTACAACGACGTCCTGATCCGCCCCAAGCGCTCGGCGCTCCCGTCGCGCGCGGAGGTCGACGTCCAGCGCGAATTCACCTTCAAACATTCCGGTCATCGCTACAAAGGCATCCCGATCGTCGCAGCGAACATGGATACCGTCGGGACGATGGAGATGGCGAGAGCGCTCGCTCCGATGGGCCTTTGCGTGGCCTTGCACAAGCACTACGACGTGGAGGCGCTGGTCGACTTCTTCACCGCCACGCCCGACGGCGGGACGCACTTCTATTCAATGGGCATCACCCGGGCCGATCACACGAAATTCGAACGCGTGCTCGCTCGTGCAGGCGCGTCGATTCGTAACGTATGCATCGATGTGGCCAATGGCTACACCGAGAACTTCGTGCGCTTCGTGGAGGACTTTCGCCGCGACCATCCGACGCTGACGCTCATGGCGGGCAACGTCGTCACCGGCGAGATGACCGAGGAGCTGATTCTCTCGGGCGCGGATATCGTGAAGGTCGGCATCGGCCCGGGGTCGGTGTGCACCACGCGCATCACCACCGGCGTGGGTTATCCGCAGCTGTCCGCCGTCATCGAGTGCGCGGATGCCGCGCACGGGCTGGGCGGCCTCATCTGCGCGGACGGCGGGTGCAACGTGCCCGGCGACATTGCGAAGGCCTTCGGCGGTGGCGCGGACTTCGTCATGCTCGGCGGGATGTTCGCCGGCCACGACGAATGCGCGGGCGAGCTCGTCGAGCGGGCGGGCAAGCGCTACATGCGCTTCTACGGCATGAGCTCCGAGACGGCGATGAACAAGCATGCCGGCGGTGTGGCCGACTATCGCGCGGCCGAAGGCAAGGAAGTCCTGGTGGCGTGTCGAGGGCCGGTGGCCGCGACGGCGCAACACATCCTGGGCGGCGTGCGCTCGGCATGCACTTATGTCGGCGCGCGCAGGCTCAAAGAGCTGACGAAGCGAACCACGTTCGTCCGCGTGCGCACGCAGGCCAACGGCGTGTTCGACGAAACGTGATCGAGCCCGCGCTTGCTGCACACTACATCCATCACCGAGGTGCTGAGCCCATGAGCGATACGCTGCCCTTCATCGATCCAACGGCCGGCACCGGCAAGGCGAGGATTGCGCTTGCGCCCCGCCCCGCCGACTTGGCCGGCAAGGTCGTGGGTCTGCTCGACAACACCAAGGAGCAGGCGGATGTCATTCTCGCCACCCTGGCCGACGCGCTGCAAAGCCGTCATGGTGTGGCCAAGGTCGTCATCCGCCGCAAGGAGCACTATTCCAAGCCGGCAACGGATGCGCTCATCGAAGCGATGACCCGGGACATCGACGTGGCAGTTGCTGCCGTCGGGGGATGAGGGTCTTGCACGTTGTGCAGTGTGCACGACACGATCGAGTTCGAGAAACGCGGCATCCCGGCGACCGCGATCATCACCGCCGCCTTCCATAATGCGGCGGAGTTCCAGTTCCGCAGCAAGGGTATGGACAAGCATCCCTACATCGAGATGCCGCATCCGATCAGCAACCTGAGCGAAAGCGAAATGCGCGCGCTGACCCTGGGCTACGTCGACGCGCTGGTCAGACAGATCACCGCATGAGGCGGGGTTAGAATGGCCCATGCAGCCTGCTCGTGCAAACGCGCAAGCTGGCGAACGATTTCAACGAGGGAGGCCGGCTCATGCTGATGACGATGCGCACCTGGCACGTTCAACGTCGCGACTATGACGAATTCGCCCGCATCAGCGAAGAGAAGTACTGGCCCGAGTTCGACCAGCTCGACGGCCGCGCCCTCGGCATGTGGGTTACCCGAGTCGGCGGCCCCGAACGCCTGATGATCATGACACGCTACGAAAGCATCGAGCACTGGCTGGGCACCCGGGCGTGGGGCTCGGCGGCCAAGCGCCTGGAAGGCTACTCCAACCGGCGCGACCGCATGATCCTCGACACGGACCTGATCGCGATGCGTGCCCTGAGCCATCGTCAGCCCGCGGCCGATGCCCCAGAAGCCCAACCCGGCGTCTACATCATGGAGTCGTTTCGGGCGAAGCTCGCGGATACCGAGCACTTCCGCGAGATCACCGAGGAGGTGTGGGCGCCGTGGGCGGAAGCGCAGGGCGGCGTGAGACTGGTGGGCATGTGGCGCTCCTACGTCGGGCCGCAGGACGAGGTCTACGTACTGACCCGAGCCGACAGTTTCGGCGTGTGGGAGGAGCGCCACGGCCCGGACACCGAATGCGCGCGTGCGCTGGAAGAGCGGGCGGCGATGTCCAGGCGCGACAGCGTCAAGCTGCTCTACAGCGTCACGCGCAGACGCCCTTGAATCGGCCACCCATGACGCCACTCCTCGTCGAACGGCTAGACGGCATCACCCGGCTCACAATGAACCGGCCGCAGAAAGCCAACGCACTCGATGCGAGTTCCGTGGAATGCCTGCTCGATGCCATCGGCAAGGCTTGCGCGGACGGTACCCGCATGCTGATCCTCACCGGAGCCGGCCAGCATTTCTGCGCGGGATTCGACTTCACCGGCATCGAACACCAAAGCGAAGGCGACCTGCTGTTGCGCTTCGTGCGCATCGAACAACTCCTGCAGGCGCTCTGGCATGCCCCCGTGCCGACAGTGGCCCTGGTTCAAGGTGGCGCCTTCGGCGCCGGAGCCGACCTGGTATGCGCATGCGAACAGCGAATTGCGGCTCCTGCCAGCCGGTTCCGGATGCCTGGGCTGAAGTTCGGCCTGGCCCTGGGAACGCGCCGGCTCGCCGAACGCATCGGGCGAAAATATGCCCGTCTGGTGCTCGGCGCCAGTGCGGTGTTCGATGCCGACGAGGCATTGAAGTTACGCTTCGTGGATTCGATCGTGTCGCCCGACGAGTGGCCCGAGCTGACGCAAACGCTCTACGCGGCGGCCACGACCCTGCAGCCCGATGCGCGCGCGACCTTGAACCGCGTAACCGCGGCCGATACCCGGGACGCCGACCTGGCCGATCTCGTCCGGTCCGCGAGCGCGCCAGGCCTCAAGGCGCGCATCCAGGCCTTCCGGGCCGGTACGGCCTGAATCGCAGGCCCCGCCTAGACGCGAATGAAACCGGTTGAATCCGGCTTATTCCCGCCGTCGGGCCCATAACCCTGGGGAGACAATGGCCGCGTTGCGTCAGAACCACGTGCCGATCATTCACGACCCGAGGCCAGTATGGAACTCCAAGCCCCCGAACAAGAACTGCTCGACAAGTTGCGTGCGTCCAATATCCGCATCCCGCCGCGGCCGCAAATCCTGCAGGACATCGACAACATGCTCAAGGACGACGATTCGACCGAGCGCATGATCGGGCAGCTCATCTCGCGCGACGTCGGCCTCACCGCGGAAGTGTTCAAGCTAGCGAATTCGCCGTTCTATCGCCGAGGCGCCAAGATCGACAACGTCGAGCAGGCCGTGCGCATGCTCGGCCGCAAGACGATGGGCGACGTGGCCCGCAGCGCCCTGCTGCGTCAGCAACTTGGCGGCGCCTCGGCCAAGATGGAAAGCTTCTGGGAACGTTGCACCGACGTCGGCACGATCTGCAGCGTGCTGTGCGATCAGCTCGAGCGCCCAGGCAAGTTGAGCGCCGATCAGGCCTATCTGATCGGTCTTTTTCACGACTGCGGCGTGCCCGTCCTGATGCAGCACATCAAAGGCTATGGCGATGCGCAGTTCGACATCCCGATGGCGCCCGACTTCCTCGCCGAGGACGACGAACGCGGCACCAGTCATTGCATCGCCGGGCTCATGGTCGCCACCGAATGGGAACTCCCCGACATTCTGTGCGAAGCGATCCGCAGCCATCACTACGTGATCTCGGAAGACCAGGCGGCACCCCACTCGATCGCGTTGCTGCAGCTAGCCCTGCACGCCTACACGCGCGTGCGCGGCTGGCTGGACACCGAATGGGATTACCAGGCCGAGCGCGTGTTGCAGACCTTGGACATCGCGCCCGATCAGCTCGATGCGGTCCTCGACCAGGCGCTTGCCTCCTTCGAAGTGCTGCACTGACAGGCGCCTCCGATACCCACCCTGCAGGGTTCAGGTCGATGAGCGAGCGCGCACGCACCACCGAGACCCAAAGCCGCAGACGTCACGGCCCGTCCGGCGCTTGGTCGCTTTGGATCGTGATCCCGCTCGATGCGCTCGGCCTCTACCTGGTGCTGGCTGCTTTGGATTGGATCCCTCCCGGCTGGCCCGCACCGCAGGTCGACCCCTGGACGACGCTGACCACTGCGGTGGCCCTGTTTGCACTCGCGCGTACAATCGCCCTCCTGGCGCTGCGTCGCCTGCTCCATTGGCGCATCGCCAGCGAGTCCTGGCGCAAAATCACCGCCTCCTACCGCTCGCACATTCACTGACCCAGTGGAATGGGCACGGTCGCGGCAGGCTGTCGCGGAACCTCGGCCAGGTCCACGCGTCCCACTCGCTGTACAAGCAAGGCTGCGTCACGCAGGGGCCGCATTCCCGATGTCTGTCCCGCAGGGGGCGACTCCCGGACCAAACGCTCAGCGCTCGCTTAGAATGCTCTCGTGCTGCCCAAGGGAAACACCCAGACGGCGCGCCCCCCCATGGATGAATCGACATGAGCGAACACGACCGCAGCGCGAAATCACCCCATGCCTTCATGGTCGAGGCGCTCGGCGTGCAGTCGCAATTGCTCGCGCAGCGGCGCACCCTGATCACGGCGGCCCTGATGGGCGAACGCACGGCCATGAACGAAGGTCTCGGTTTTTTCGCGAGCGACGTCGATCGCTATTTCGAAAGTCGCGCGCTGGAAGAACCCATTGCCCCACCCGAGCCGCGAACGTGGCGCAAGTAATCTACAGCCCCTCGGCCTTCGCCGATCTGGAGCGCATCTACGACGCGCTAGAGGCCGACGATCCGACGCTGGCTGCGAGCTCGACCGCGACGATCCGAACTGCGATCCAGGAACTGGCCACCCGTCCGCTGCTCGGTCGCCCCGCAGAGGCAGGACTGCGCGAACGCGCAATCTCGCGCGGCCAGACAGGGTACGTCGTCCTTTACCGCTTCCTCGAACTGGACGACGTGGTGCTCGTCGCCGCGATTCGTCACCGGCACGCGGCCGGATACTCGAACCCGGGCTGAGACCGAAGCGCGGTTCAATCTCGGCCGCAGGGAAAGCTGTCCTGCTCGATGGGCTGCCCTGGCACGCGGACTGCATAGGCACGGTTCGCATCCATCACTGGGCTATCCGGCATGGCCGGCACGACTTCCCGCATCCCCAAGGGCAAAGCACCACAAGCAGCCCACGACACTGCTCCCGTGCGCATGCTGCGGGCGAGCAACCCACGGGCGGTGCCTCGCGCGCTACAGGCACGCGCACCGCCTTGCGTACCCGCGAGCCAGCTCGAGCCCGTCGACGCAGCGAAGCTCGCCGGCCTGCGCTACATGAACAACCTGGATCCCGACATCGAGCGCTACGCCGGCGGCAAAGGCTTTCGCTACATCGATGCGACCGGACGCAGCGTCACCGACAATCAGGTTCTGCAACGCATTCGACGGCTCCCCAGGCGGTGACCCGGGTGCTCGGCGAAGTGGCAAAGCGGCTAGGCAACACACCCGCCATCGGCCGCAAATCCTACGTCCACCCGATCGTCATCGACCGCTTTCTTGCCGGCACGCTCGCATGCGATAGACCCCGATGCGCCGTGCCCGCGCGCCGGCTCATTCGCCTGCTCTCGGAACAGGACGCCACGCAGTCGAGGACTCAGGATACCGGCGAGCTCATGCCGGCCGGGCGCCCCCGGTTGCAACGAAACAAATCAGTCGGTCGTGATCAGATCGACCCGCACATCCGGCGTCGCAACTGCGACGCTGCCGTAGAGCGGTCATCTACCCTTGAAACGCTCGATCAGTGCCGCGCCTTCGGCCGGGCTCACGCCGGCGAGCTGAAACTTCAGCGCGACCGAGTTGAACACGGTCAGGTCGGTGCGCACCGGCTTGCTGCGATCGAGCAATCCGGAAATCTCCACCGCGATGCCACGCAGATTCGCCTTCGCCTCCTTGGCGAGCGACTGCAGCAGTTCCACCCCGCATGCCGCAATGGCCGCGAGAAACATCTCGGCGGGGGTCACCGCCTCGCCCGGACAGCCGTTCTGCACCGGGCCGTCGACGATGAAGTGATGGTTGCGCGCGCTGCACAGGACGCGTCCGAACGTGTCCGTGGAGCGAGCGTTGACGGTATAGCCTCTCGCTGTGCTCTGTTCCATGTGTCGACTTTCGAAGGATGCTCGAGCCTGCACCGTATCACAGGCATCGGCCGCATCCCAGTCGCGCGGACAACTCATGATGCCAGTTCGAAAATCGCATCGACCTCCACTGCGGCACCGCGAGGCAGTTCGGCCACCCCGACCGCCGTGCGCGCATGACGCCCGGCATCGCCGAAGACTTCCACGATCAGGTCCGAGGCGCCGTTGACCACGAGCGGGACGTCGGTGAACCCCGGTGCGACGTTGACGAACCCGCCCAGGCGCACGCAGCGCACCACCCGATCGAGATCGCCGTCGCATGCGCTGGCCAGTACCGCCAGAATGTTGATGCCGCAAACGCGCGCCGCTTTCTGGGCGGTGGCAAGATCGATGCTGCCGCCGACCTTGCCCATGCAAAAGCCGTGACCTTCCGCCTGACAGATCTGCCCGGCGACGAAGATCAGTCCTCCAGCGCGAGCATATTGCACATAGTTCGCGGTCGGTGTCCTCACCACGGGCAGGCGGATGCCGAGCGATTGCAGTCGGGCTTCTGTGTCTCGTGCCATGAATGCTCCTTCGAGGCGGTGGTTATCGGGTCGATGGGATGCTGGCCACCCCACAGGCTATCGAGGTGGCTCTGCTATATTGAACGCAAATCGCGATGCCGGGTGATGCGGATACCGGCAAGCACTCGACCCTACCCGACAAAAAGAGTGGCTGGCCTGCAGGCAAGCCCGCACGCAGCGTGTTCGACATCGTCCTCTACGAACCGGAAATTCCGCCCAACACGGGCAATGTGATGCGTCTGTGCGCCAATGTCGGCGCGCGGCTGCACCTGATCGAGCCGCTCGGCTTCGTCCTCTCCGACCACAGGCTGCGTCGTGCGGGACTCGACTATCGCGACCGCGCGCAGGCGGTCATCCATCCTTCGCTCGATGCCTGTCGGACAGCGCTTCCCGGTCGCCGCTGGTTCGCGCTCTCGACGCGCGGGCAGCGTCGCTACGACGAGGTCGCCTATCGGGCCGGAGACGTGTTTCTCTTCGGCCCCGAAACCCGAGGCTTGCCTGCGCAGATGCTGGGCGCGCTCGATCCGGATACCGTCGTCCGCTTGCCCATGCTGGCCACGAGCCGCAGCCTCAATCTCTCCAATGCGGTGGCAGTCCTCGTCTACGAAGCATGGCGGCAGGCAGGCTTCGGCGGCTCCGGGTAAGGCGCCGTCAAAACTCGGATCTGGGATCGCGCTCCAGCAGCAAGGCGACGGCCCTCGCCGGCAGCAGCTCGCCGCGCAATACCGCGCACACCGCGCGGGTGATCGGCATATCGACACCGATGCTTTGCGCGAGGCGCGCAACCTCGTAGGCCGTGCTCACCCCTTCGGCCACGTGACCGAGTCCATGCAAGATCTCGTCGATGGCTGCGCCCGCGGCCAGACGCAAGCCCACCGTGCGATTGCGCGACAGATCACCGGTACACGTGAGTATGAGATCTCCCGCGCCCGCCAGACCCAGGAAGGTTTCAGTCCGGCCGCCGAGCTTGAGCCCCAGACGGGAAACCTCTGCCAGCCCGCGGGTCATCATGGCGGCGCGCGCGTTCAATCCCAGGCCCAATCCGTCGCAGATGCCCGCTGCGATCGCCATCACGTTCTTGGTCGCACCGGCCACCTCGACGCCGACGAGGTCGTCGTTCGAATACATGCGCAGCCGATTGCTGTTCAGCAGGCGAGCCAAGCGCGCGGAGAGCGCCGCATCGTCCGATGCGAGCACCACCGCAGCGGGCAAGCCGCGCGCGACCTCCTTGGCAAAGCTCGGCCCGGATAGCGCGCAGGCCGCACGCCCGGGCAAGACGTCTCGCAGAACCTCGTGAGGCAGCATTGCGCTGGCCTGCTCGAATCCTTTGCAGGCGAGCACCACGTGCGCAGTCGATGAACGCAGGCCGCCCAGAACTTCACGCAGCCCCGCCATGGGGACGGCGCAGACGACCGCCTGGCATGCATCGATGACGGACCAATCGGACGAGACTGTCACTGCGGCTGGAATCGCGCAGTCCGGCAGGTAGCGCAGATTCTCGCGAGCTCGTGCCAACGCCTGCGCGTGATCGGCGTTACGCGCCCAGAGCGCGATCTCGTGCTCGGCGGCAAGGCTGATGGCGAGCGCGGTTCCCCAGGCGCCCGCCCCGAGCACGCCGACTCTCATGACCCCCAAAGATCGGCAGTGAGGATGAAGGCCTGGCCTGCGTCGGGATGCCTTACCCGGGTCCACCCGGTGGGAAGCGTCTCGATCCACTCGAGCATCACGTTGCGCGCCACGCGGAAGGCCGGCTTTGCGCCCGCTTCCGGAGCCGCGCGGGCTTCGGCGACACTGGCTCGAACGACGACAATACGTTTGGCGCTCAACGCACGCGCCTCGACCCAGCCTATGCTGCCGCCGGCGTCCCGAACTTTGGTCCAACCCTCCAGAGTCACCATGACCTCCAGCGGGTAGCCCGCGCCGAGCACGAACAGGCGCTTGGATTTGGTCGACGGCGCGTCGTAGAAGATCGTGGCGTTCTCGCCGACCGACCGGTAATCACTGGCGCCGCTCACCGGCGCGATGAGCAGGCTCCCCGCGAACAGGGCCGCACACGCAGCCCATGCCGCTGTCGTTCGTTCGCTCATGCGCGCCCTCGCGACCCGGGTCGCCTAGGCGTTTCCGCCCGGAGCGATGATGCCTTGTTGCTGCTGCTCCTGCTGTTGCTGTTGCTGCCGTTGCATGTAGAGCGCCTCGAAGTTCATCGGGGCCAGCACGACCGGCATGAAGCCGGCGCGCGTCGCCGAATCCGTCACGACCTCGCGCAAATAAGGATAGAGAATGTTCGGACAGCCCACGCCCAATACGACATCCATGTCTTCCTGACCGAGATTGCGAATCTGGAAGATGCCGGCTTGCGTGACTTCGATGAGAAACATCGTTTTCTCGCCGACCTTCGCGGTGACCGTCGCCGTCAGGAACGCCTCGTACACGCCATCGCCGATTTGTCCGGCGCCGTTCTGAATCTGCAGATCGACCTTGGGCTGCTCGCGCTCCAGGAATATCTGGGGGGCGTTCGGGATCTCGACCGACAAATCCTTGACGTACAGCTTGTCGATCGTGAAAACCGGCTGAATAGGCTCGCTCATTGGAACTCCTCAGGAAAGTACGAAGAATGGTACAGCATTCACTCGGCGCCCGGACGCAGGCGCCCTCGGGCAAAGAGTGAAGCACTGCGGTGAATCATGATGAGTCGCGGCGGTACGTCGCTCTCGCCGCGCGCCCCGGGGATCGAGGCGGCGCGGCCCGCCGACCGCTCAAGCGCTCAGGAGCGTGTCCAGTGTGCCCGCGTCGTTCAGGGCATACAGATCGTCGCACCCGCCGACGTGCTGCTCGCCGATGTAGATCTGCGGTACCGTGCGCCGACCGGTCCGCGTCATCATCTCCGCGCGCCGATCGGGATCGAGATCGATACGCACCTTCTCGATCTCCTGCACACCCTTGGCGCGCAACAGTTGCTCTGCCCGAACGCAATAAGGGCAGACAGCGGTGCAATACATGAGAATTTTCTGCACGGAATCACTCCGACATGCGCCGCATCGAGCGGCCCTATTTTTCGACCGGCATGCTTGCCTGCTGCCATCCCAACATCCCGCCTCGGAGCGAGACCACCTGCTCGAACCCGTTCTTGCGCAACACCGCGCAAGCGCTCGCCGAGCGAGTACCGCTGCGGCAGTTGACGATGATCGGACGCTGCTTGAACTTATCGAGTTCCTTGAGCCGCTTGCCGATCTCGCCGACTGGAATGTGACGCGAGTTCGGGATATGACCGGCCGTGAATTCCGCAGCATCGCGAACGTCGAGGACGACGGCATCGCTGCGGTTGATGAGTTGAATCGCTTCCGGCACGCTGACTTCCTTGCCGCCCGTGGTCAGTTTCTGGATCAGCGGCCACAGCAACAAGCCGCCACTGACGACGCAGATGGCGACCAGAAAGATATTGTTCTTCAGAAACGTCAGGATGTCCGGTTGCATAAATTCACTGTCGAAGAAGGAAGCGGACTGCCGTGGGCGCGGCACGAATCGGGCGCGCAGCACAGAACTGCTTGATTTGCCGCCGCAAAGGCGCCGCAGAATAGCATAGAATGGAGGCCTTGCCGATGGTCGCCGGGCGACTGCGCGCACCGCCCGCCTCGCCGGTCCTGCCTGAGTCACCCGCCTTCGACGCTGAACTTTTTCTGCCGAGTTCCCTCTGCCCATCATGAACGTCACACCCGTACTGCTCATCATCCTCGACGGCTTCGGCTACCGCGTAGACGGCGCCGACAACGCCATCCACCGCGCACGCAAGCCGAACTGGGACCGCTATTGGTCGAGCTTCCCGCATACCACCATCAATGCCTCGGAACTGCATGTGGGCCTGCCGCCCGAGCAGATGGGCAACTCGGAAGTCGGTCATCTCAACATCGGGGCAGGCAGAGTGGTGTTCCAGGAATTCACGCGCATCGAACTGGCCATTCGCAATGGCGAACTGGCCAAGAACGCCGTGCTCGCCGCGGCGGTGGACTCCGTGCGGGGGCACGATGCCACCCTGCACGTGATGGGCCTGCTGTCGCCCGGCGGCGTCCACAGTCACGAGGAGCAGATCTTCGCGCTGATCGACATGGCCGCGGCCAGCGGTGCGAAGAAGATCTGCGTCCATGCCTTCCTCGATGGCCGCGATACCCCGCCCAAGAGCGCGGCGGATTCGTTGCGCAAGCTGCAAGAACACTGCGACGCCCATCCCGGCGCCCGGGTCGGATCGATCTGCGGACGCTTCTTCGCGATGGACAGGGACAAGCGCTGGGAGCGCACCGAAGTGGCGTATCGGCTGCTGACCGAGGGCAAGGCCGAGCACGAAGCCGCCAGCGCGCTCGCCGGGCTGGAGGCAGCGTACGCCCGCGGCGAAAGCGATGAATTCGTCAAACCGACCGTGATCCGCAGCGATGGCAACGCGTCGTGCGCCATTCGCGATGGCGATGCGGTCGTCTTCATGAACTTCCGCGCCGACCGCGCCCGTCAGATGACTCGGGCCTTGACGGATCCGGGCTTCGACGGCTTTGCGCGGACCGTCCTGCCCAAGCTCGCCTACTACTGCACGCTCACGAGCTACGGCGAAGAATTCAGCCTGCCCGTCGCCTTCGCCCCGCAGACGGTAGACAACGGGTTCGGGCAATACATCGCCGGCCTGGGCCTGCGTCAGTTGCGCATCGCCGAGACCGAAAAGTACGCGCATGTCACTTACTTCTTCAACGGCGGCGTGGAAGCACCCTATGCCGGCGAGGAGCGCATTATGGTCGCTTCCCCCAAGGTGGCCACCTACGATCTGCAGCCGGAGATGAGCGCCGCCGAGGTCACCGACAAACTGGTGGAGGCCATACGCAGCAAGCGCTTCCACGCCATCGTCTGCAACTACGCCAATGCCGACATGGTGGGACACACCGGCAACCTCGACGCAGCCACCCGCGCCATCGAAACCCTCGACGTGTGCCTGGGCCGGGCCGTGGAAGCCATGCGAGAGATCGGCGGCGAAGTCCTCATCACTGCCGATCACGGCAACGCAGAGATGATGGCCGACCCGCAGACACAGCAGGCACACACGGCGCACACGACCAATCCAGTGCCCCTGCTGTACGTCGGGCGGCCGGCCCGGACGGCGCCGACCGGCGCGTTGAGCGATATCGCGCCGACGCTGCTCGCCATGATGGGCGTGCCGCAGCCGGCGGAGATGACCGGCAAAGCGCTCATCACGTTGCAGTGATCGGGCTCGCAAGTTTGCTGCTCACGGCGTTGCTGCTGGCGGGTCCGCCGGCAGGCGCCGCAACGGCGCCCAGCGAGGAACTCAAATCGCTGCGCTCCAAGCTGGAAGCCCTCAAGGGGGACATCGCGCGCGGCGAGAGTACCCGCAGCGAAGCCCTCGACGCATTGAATCGCTCCGAGCAGGCCATCTCGGATGCCAACCGCAAGCTCGCTGAACTCGCCGCGGCCAAAACGCAAGCCGATCGCCAGCTGGAAGAGGTCGAAGCACGGCGGCAAGGCGTCGAAGGACGGCTGGGCAAGCAGCGGGAACTCGCTGCCCGGCTGCTCTACCAGCAGTATATCGCCGGCCCGGCCGGACCCTTGCAGGCCCTGGCCAGCGGTCGAAATCCGAACGAGATCGCCCGCACGAGCGTCTATCTCGATTACATCGCGCTCGCCCGCAAGGACATCCTCGATACGCTGCGCGTGCATGCCGAGTCGCTGCATCGGCTGAGCGAAGAATCCGCGCAGCGGCGGGCCGAACTCGCGGCCATCGAGAAGGCGCAGGTCGCCGAGCGACAGCGCCTGGATGCCGAGCGAGACAATCGCAAAGCCGCACTCGCCAGCATCGCAACGCAGCTGCAGCGGCAACGGCGTGAGGCAAGCGTCCTGGCACAGGACGAACGTCGCCTCACCCAGCTCGTGGAAGATCTCGCCAGGAAGCTCGCGGCGCGCAAGCCCCCGCCCCCCCGGGCCACCTTGCCTCCACCCCGGAGCTCGACGCCTCCACCGAGCCCTGCACCGAGCACTGCAATGGGCGATTCGGTCTTCGAGCAGCTGAAGGGAAAACTGCTCATGCCCGTACGCGGGGAACTCGTAGGGCGGTTTGGGAGTCCACGGGCTGATAGCGGGCAATCCTGGCGCGGTTTGTTCATCCAGGCGCCCGCAGGCAGAGAGGTTAAGGCAGTTGCTGCCGGACGCATCGTTTTCGCCGACTGGCTACGAGGTTTCGGCAATCTCCTCATCCTCGATCATGGCGACGGTTTCATGAGTCTCTACGGCAATAACGAAGCCCTGATGGGTCGCACCGGTGATCCCGTGCGCGGCGGCGACACCGTCGCCACCGTGGGATCGAGCGGCGGGAATACCGCGAGCGGTTTATACTTTGAATTGAGGCATCAAGGTAAGCCTTTCGATCCCTTGGGTTGGTTGAATATCAGGTAGCTTGGCAGCTCGCGCTCTGACGCGACGGGAGTCAAATGCATGTTCAGTAAATGGCGGCAGATCGGTCTGATCACGGTTGGCATCGTGGTCGGCGTGATGATCAGCATCAACTACTCGGCGGTGGCGCAGCGCTCTCTCACGCCGCTCCCCGTGGAGGAGATGCGAGCCTTCACCGATGTGTTCGAGGCGATCAAACGCAATTACGTCGAGCCGGTCGAGGACAAGAAGCTCTTCACCGAGGCGATCAACGGCATGCTGACCGGCCTGGATCCGCACTCGGCCTATCTCGACCAGGACGCCTTCCGGGAATTGCAGGTCGGCACGCAAGGCGAATTCGGCGGTCTCGGGATCGAAGTCGGCATGGAAGACGGCTTCGTTCGAGTGGTCGCACCGATCGATGACACCCCTGCAGCCCGCGCCGGCTTGAAGCCCGGCGACCTCATCATCAAACTCGATGACACGGCCGTCAAAGGCATGTCGCTCAACGATGCCGTCAAGCGCATGCGCGGCAAGCCCAACAGCAAAATCACGCTGACCATCGCGCGCAAAGGCGAACCGGCGCCATTCACCGTCACACTGGTGCGTGCCGTCATCAAGATCCAGAGCGTACGCTCGAAGCTGATCGAGCCTGACTACGGCTACGTGCGCATCTCGCAGTTTCAGGAGCACACGGGCGAGACCCTGGTGAAGGCGATCGACGGGCTCTACAAACAGAACCAGAAGGCGCTCAAGGGCCTGATTCTCGATTTGCGCAACGATCCGGGCGGCCTGCTCAATGGCGCAGTCGCGGTTTCAGCCGCCTTCCTGCCGCAGAATTCGCTGGTCGTCTACACCGATGGCCGTACGCCGGATGCGAAGATGAAGCTCAATGCAAGCAGCGAGTTCTACCTGCGCGGACGCAGCCGCGACGACTATATTCAGCGACTGCCCCCGGAGGTCAAGGACGTTCCCATCGTGGTACTCGTCAACGGCGGATCTGCCTCTGCCTCCGAGATCGTGGCCGGTGCCTTGCAGGACCACAAGCGGGCGACCATCCTGGGAACCCAAACCTTCGGCAAGGGGTCGGTGCAGACCATCATGCCGCTCGGGAACAATACCGCGATCAAGCTCACCACCGCTCGGTATTACACGCCCAACGGACGTTCGATCCAAGCCAAAGGCATTACGCCGGATTTCATCGTCGAGGACCCGTTCAACCCCAGCGACCAGAGCCTGCGGGTGCGCGAAGCCGATCTGGGTCGCCATCTGTTGAACGACCGCGATAGCGAGAAAGGCGGCGCAGGCGCCAAGCCCGAGGCGGCACCTCAGCCCACGGAGAGCAACGCCCAACCGACGCCGCGGCCGAAGCCCAAACCCCTGGCTCCCGGAGAAATCGTCTCCAAGGAGGATTTCCAGGTGAACCAGGCATTGAACCACCTGAAGGGTCAGCCCGTGCTGGCGAAGGCCCCGTAACCTTCACGCCCGTTTCCGGCGAAGCGCCCGGCCTGTGCCGGGCGTTTTCTTTTGCGCGGGTTGCGGGGACAATCGACGCCCGGCATGACCGTCGGCGTGCATTCTGCGCCGCGCCCGATCACACTGAGGTTCTCATCGTCCCGACGCGCCATCCGCGTCCATCTGCCGTCATTCCCAGACTCTCCGAGCCCGCCCATGAACGACGACCAACTTCTGCGCTACAGCCGCCACATCCTTCTGCCCGAAATCGGCGTCGAGGGCCAGGAGCGCCTGCTCGCAAGCCACGCCCTGGTCATCGGTGCTGGCGGCCTGGGCTCCCCTGCGGCCATGTACCTAGCCGCCGCAGGCGTCGGTCGCATCACCCTCTGCGACGCGGACAGCGTGGATCTCACCAACCTGCAGCGACAGATCGCGCACCGAACGGCGTCTATCGGCCACCCGAAGGTCGCCTCGGCGCGCCAAACGCTGCTGGAACTGAATCCCGACATCGAAGTGATCGCACTCGAGGCACGCCTGGATGCGCAAGGGCTCATGGCGCGCGTGGCCGACTGCAGCGTCGTTTTGGACTGCTGCGACAATTTCGCGACTCGCCACGCAGTCAACCGGGCGTGCGTCGCCCATCGCGTGCCTCTGGTCTCCGGAGCGGCCATCCGCTTCGACGGCCAGATCAGCGTCTTCGATCTGCGTTCGCCGGAGAGCCCCTGCTATGCCTGCCTGTTCAGCGAGGACGCCGAAACGGAAGAGATGCGGTGCGCCGTGATGGGCGTGTTCGCGCCACTCACGGGAATCGTGGGCGCCACCCAGGCAGCCGAAACCATCAAGCTGCTCACGGGAACGGGCCGCACGCTCAACGGACGCCTGCTGGTGCTCGATGCACTGGACATGGAATGGCGCAGCATGCGGCTGGCGCGAGACCCGAAATGCCCGGTCTGCGCGGCGTAGCAACCACGTAACCAGCCGGTTACTTCGTCATGTCGAGCGAATCGGGATCGTGCGCCGTTCGCCCGAGCAGTTCGGCGAGATCCCGGGCGATGTGATCGACATCCGCGCCGTTTCGCCCCATGCACTGCATCAGAACCCGCGCCGGCAAGTCGGCCAGCTGCAGCGGGCGATGCATGTCCCGCACTCGAGCCGCGTTGACGAGCGCAGGCGAAAGGTGCGTCGAACGAAAACCTGGCTTGCTCGATTCGACGGCCTCGATGATGGCCTGCTGGGCGCGCGCGATGCCGACCAAGAGCTCGGCGAGCTGGTGAGTACTGATGTCTGCCATCGCGATTTCCCCTTAAACGTGCGGCTCGACGCCGTAACGGTCCATTGCTCTGAAGCACCTAGAATGAATTGAGCACGCTCTTCCACTGCTCCGGCCACATCGCCATCAGATCGCGCTTGAATCCGCTCTTCGCGAACTGCTGCCAGCGTCCGATCACCAGGCTGAGCAGCAGATTCGCATACGCAGCCTGATCGATATCGGCAGGAACTTCCTCCTGCTGGACGGCGAACCGCAGCGACTGTTTCAGGCTCGCCTCCACCCGATCGAGCAATTGATTGATCCGGGCCTGCAGCCGCGGATCTTCGTAGACGAGCGCATCTCCGTTGAGGACCCGCGTCATGCCGGGATTCTTCTGCGCAAACCCGAGCAGCAGCGTCACTGTCTTCTCGATCTGCCTCAGCCCGCTCGGCTCATCGGTGCCGATCCGGTTGATGAGCCCGAAGACGCTGTCCTCGATGAACTCGATCAGCCCCTCGTACATCTGTGCCTTGCTGGCAAAATGCCGATAGAGCGCTGCCTCCGAGACATCCAGGCGGGCCGCGAGCGCAGCCGTGGTGATCTTCTCCCACCGCGGTGTTTCCAGCATGCGCGCCAGCGTTTGCAGGATCTCGACCTTGCGTTGCCCAGGTTTTCTGCCCGGCATTGTTGTTTGTCCCCTCGCAAATGCCTGCCGTTGGAGCGCCTTGCTGCCGTTCGCCGATCCACCGATGAGCTCGGTCATTGCAGCCGACTGCCGATGCGCTTGAGCGCGCGCATGCTTCGGACGGTGTAGTCGACGAAATCAGGTGCGTTGTGCGCCCGGCTCAGCCAAACCGTGCGCATGCCGAGCCTCTTCGCGGTGCAAAGATTCTCGAGCGAATCTTCCACCATGATACATTGCCGCGCTTGCAGCCGGTTCTTGCGCAGGAGCAGGAGAAACCCATAGGCGTCCGGCTTGGGCCGAAAACGTGTGTGCTCGATGGTGAACACATCGTCGAACAGGTCGCCGATGCGCAAGACCCTCAGCACAGCCCTCGCGTAGTGCACGGGCGCGTTCGAGAACACGATGCGCCGCCCTCGGAGACAGCGCAGGGTGCCGCGCAACCCGGCTTCCTTGATCACCATGCGCTCCAGTTCCGCGAAGCGGTGCGTTTCGCGCAGGAAATGAGCTGGGTCGGTGCCGTGATGACGCATCAGACCCAGCAAAGTCGCGCCGTACAATCGCCAGTAGCGCTGCCTCAGTTCGCCCGCAGCCTGCTCGTCCAACGCCAAGTGATCCCGCACATACGCGGTCATCGACCGGTTCATGTGCGGAAAGATATGCGGACTCGCGTCGTGCAGCGTGTTGTCGAGATCGAAGATCCACGTGTACACGCCGGCTGCAAGCAGTCAGTGCGAGCGGATCAGTGTGCCCACGCCCTGATCGGTGAGAACTTCCAGCAACACCGCATGCTCGACGCGCCCGTCGATGATATGTACGCTTTTCACCCCGCTGCGAGCTGCATCCAGGGCCGCGCTGATCTTGGGCAGCATGCCACCCGATATGGTGCCATCCTCGAACAATTCGTCGATGCGACGAGCCGTGAGGCCCGTGAGCAGATTGCCTGCCTTGTCGAGCACGCCCGCGGTATTGGTGAGTACGATGAGCTTCTCAGCCTTGAGAATTTCGGCCAGCTTGCCCGCGACGAGGTCGGCATTGATGTTGTACGTTTCGCCGTTCTTGCCGGCTCCGATCGGAGCGACCACCGGAATGAAATCGGCCGAATCGAGAAGATTCACGATCCCCGGATCGATGCTTTCGATCTCGCCGACCTGACCGATGTCGATCCACGATTCGGCCTTGTCCTTGTCAGGCACCATCATCTTGCGCGCCCGGATGAAGCTGCCGTCCTTGCCGGTGAGACCCACCGCCCGCCCGCCGTGGTTGTTGATGAGATTCACGATCTCTTTGTTGACCGCCCCGCCGAGGACCATTTCGACGACGTCCATGGTCGCGCTGTCGGTTACCCGCATGCCTTGCACGAAGACGCCCTGCATGCCCAAGCGCTTGAGCAGATCGTCGATCTGCGGGCCGCCGCCATGGACCACGACCGGATTCATGCCCACGAGCTTCAGCAGGACGACATCGTGGGCGAAGCTCTGCTTGAGCTTCTCGTCGGTCATGGCATTGCCGCCGTACTTTATGACGATCGTCTTGCCGTGAAAGCGGCGGATATAGGGCAGGGCTTCGGCCAGAATGGCCGCCTTGTGCTGGGGGTTGCTCGGCTCGTTGGCCATGGCTGGGCGCACGCGTAAAGGGACGATGTGCGATTGTAACGCTCGCATGGGCCGGATTCACCACCGAGACGGCCCCGCGCAGCGATCGACACGCGGCGAACTGTTGCATCCGCGCGTGGTCATGCTCCCTAGGGGGCTGTGCCGCCCCCGGCTATAATCGCCTGCTCCGGGTACCGCCATGGCCGCGCGCCTCGCACAAGCGAAAACGCCTGTGCCCTGCTGCCGGCCCACTAATCAAGGAACGCATGAAAGCTCTCGTCGCCCTCTTCATTCTCGTGCTCAGCGCAACCGCTCACGGGCAAGCCACGCCCACGCCTCCGTCCGTGGCCGCAAAATCGTATTTGCTGTTCGACTATCAATCGAGCCAGACGCTCGCCAGCCTCAATGCCGACGAGCGCGTGGAACCGGCGTCCCTCACGAAAGTGATGACCGCCTACATCGCGTTCAATGCCCTGAAGCAGAAAACGCTCAAGCCGGACCAGCAGGTCCCCGTGTCCGAGGCGGCGCGAAAGGCCGAAGGCTCGCGCACCTTCATCGACCCGCGTATTCCGGTCACCGTGACCGAACTGCTGCACGGCATGATCGTGCAATCCGGCAACGATGCTTCCATCGCGCTGGCCGAAGCCATCGCGGGCTCGGAGGAGAGCTTCGCTCAGCTCATGAACAAGGAGGCGAAGCGGCTGGGTCTGGTCAACACCAACTTCGTCAATTCGACGGGGCTGCCGCATCCCCAGCACTACACGACCGCCAGCGACCTCGCCAGGCTCGCCGCTGCGCTGATCCGGGATCATCCCGAGCACTACCCGATGTACTCGATCAAGGAGTACACCTACAACAAGATCAAGCAGCCGAACCGCAATCGCCTGCTCTGGACCGATCCGAGCGTGGATGGCCTGAAGACGGGCCATACCAAAAGTGCAGGATGGTGCCTGATGAGTTCGGCCAAGCGCGGCGAGCGTCGCCTGGTGCTGGTGCTGCTTGGCGCGGAATCGAGCAATGCGCGGGCAAGCGAAAGCCAGAAACTGCTCAACTTCGGCTTCCAGTTCTACGATACGGTGAGGCTGTACGAAAAAGGCCAGTCGATCGCGAGCCTCAAAGTCTGGAAGGGCCGCTCCGACACGCTCAACGCAGGTTTCGACCGCGATCTGTACTTCACCCTGCCGAAAGGTCAAGCCGACAAGCTCAAAGCCACTCTGGAGAGCCAACAGCCGCTGGTCGCCCCGGTGGCCGCGGGACAGCGCGTGGGCACGATGAAAATAACGCTGGACGACAAGCCCCTGACCGAAGTGCCGGTGGTGGCTATCGAGAAGGTTGAACTCGGCAACATCTTCGCTCGCGGTTGGGACGCGATGCGGCTGTTCTTCAAATAGGGGAGTGTATGCAAGCGCAAACGGTGTACCTGAACGGCGAATTCACGCCGATCGAGGAAGCGCGAATTCCGGTGCTCGACCGCGGTTTCATCTTCGGCGACGGCGTCTACGAGGTCATTCCGGTCTACTCCGGATATCCGTTTCGGCTGGTGCAGCATCTGGAACGTCTGCAAAGAAGCCTCGATGCGATCAAACTCGCCAATCCCATGACGCTCGCGCGATGGAGCCAATTGGTGAGGAAAATGGCGAAACTGCATGCGACGTGGAAAGACCAGGCCGTCTATATCCAGGTCACGCGCGGCGTGGCCAAGCGCGACCACGCCTTTCCGAGCCACACTGAGCCCACGGTCTTTCTCATGAGCAACGCGCTGTCGGTCCCGGATCGCAAGCATGTCGCCGAAGGAGTCGCCTGCATCACGGCCACGGACAACCGCTGGCTGCGCTGCGACATCAAGTCGACTTCGCTGCTCGGGAACGTGTTGATGCGCCAGCGCGCCGCCGAGGCCGGGTGCATCGAGACGATCATGTTCCGCGACGGCTTTCTTTCCGAGGCTTCGTCGAGCAACGTCTTCGTCGTCCGAGGCAAGCAGATCGCCGCGCCGCCGAACAACCATCTGGTCCTGCCGGGCACGACCAACGACGTCGTGATGGAACTGGCCCGCAAGGCGAAGATGCCGCTGGTGCTGCGCGAAGTCACCGAGGACGAGGTACGGGCGGCGGACGAGATCTGGCTCACGTCGGCCACCAAAGAGGTCTTGGCGGTAAGCCGACTCGACGGCAAACCGGTAGGCAGCGGCAAGCCCGGCCCAGCCTACAAGCGCATATACAAGCTCTACCAGGACTACAAGCGCACCGTAATGCGTCGCGCATGATTCGACACCCGCACCCTTGCTAGCCCAACCGCCATGGCCGCCGCCGACGAATCACTGATCGAATATCCGTGCGACTTTCCCATCAAGATCATGGGCAAGACGGCGCCGGGGTTCGCTCAGGCGGTGGTCGAGGTGGTCAAGCGACACGCCCCGGACTTCGATCCCGCCAGCGTGGAAATGCGGACCAGCCGCCAAAGCAAGTACCTCTCGCTGACGTGCACGGTGCGCGCCACCTCCCGGGAGCAGTTGGACGCGCTCTACCAGGCGCTGTGCGACCATCCGCTGGTCGTGATGGTGCTGTGATGCTCGTGCGCCGCCTCGGGCGCGTCGATTACCAGCCCACCTGGCAGGCCATGCAGACGTTTACGGCCAGCCGCAAGCCCGACACGCCCGATGAATTGTGGCAGGTCGAGCATCCGCCCGTGTACACCGTCGGCATCGCGGGGCGAGAGGAACACCTGCCGGCCGCCGCCTCCACGATCCCGGTCGTGCGCATCGACCGAGGCGGGCAGATCACCTACCACGGCCCCGGCCAGGTCGTGCTCTATACGCTGCTCGACCTGAACCGACTCGGCCTGGGCGTGCGCGCCTTCGTCCGCATGCTGGAACGCGCCGTGATAGACTTGCTCGCGCGTCATGGGGTCGAAGCCGAAGGGCGCATCGACGCACCCGGCGTCTATGTCGAGGGTGCCAAGATCGCGGCGCTCGGTTTGCGCATTCGTCACGGGCGCTGCTATCACGGTCTGTCGCTCAACGTCGACATGGACCTGAGCCCATTCGGCCTGATCGACCCGTGCGGTTATCGAGGCCTGCCCGTGACCCAGTTGCGCGATCTAGGCATTCAGACTTCGATCGAAACTGTCGCAGACGAGTTGACCGGTATCGTCACCGAGCACTTAGCCAACACGAAGGCCGCCGCATCATGAGCAACATTCAGGACAAGGAGAAGGGGCAGGCCAAGACTGCCCGCATACCGATCAAGGTCGTTGCGGCCGAGCGCCTGAAGAAGCCGGACTGGATCCGGGTTCGCCTCGGCGACAGTACGCGCTTCAACGAGGTCAAGCAGGCGCTGCGCAGCCACGGACTGCATACAGTGTGCGAAGAGGCGAGTTGCCCGAACATCGGGGAGTGCTTCGGCAAGGGCACCGCGACCTTCATGATTCTGGGCGATCTGTGCACGCGCCGTTGCCCGTTTTGCGACGTGGCCCACGGACGTCCGAAACCGCCCGATGCCGAAGAGCCCGTCCGGCTGGCGGATACCATCGCTGCAATGCGCCTTGCCTACGTCGTGATCACCAGCGTCGACCGCGACGATCTGCGGGACGGCGGCGCCGGTCACTTCGTGGCCTGCATCCGCGCTGTTCGCGAGCGCTCGCCGAATACGCGCATCGAAGTCCTCGTGCCCGACTTCCGCGGTCGGCTGGAAGCGGCGCTCGAACGCCTCTCCGAGGCACCGCCTGATGTGATGAATCACAATCTGGAGACCGTTCCGCGGCTCTACCGGCAGGCCCGCCCGGGATCGGACTACGCGCATTCGTTGAAACTGCTGCGCGACTTCAAGGCGCGACATCCCGATGTTCCCACCAAATCGGGGCTGATGCTCGGCCTTGGCGAGACCGACGAAGAGATCGTGCAGGTCATGCGCGACTTGCGGGCGCACGACGTCGATATGCTCACGATCGGCCAGTATCTGCAGCCATCCGCGCACCATTTGCCGGTGCTGCGCTATGTCGAGCCGGCGCAATTTACGCGCTTCGAAGCAATCGCCAAGGAATTGGGATTCGCGCATGCGGCATGCGGACCGCTGGTGCGCTCCAGTTACCACGCCGATGAGCAGGCGCACGGCGCAGGGGTGACCTGAGCCGCGCCGAACGGGCGCTCAGGCTGCTTCGTCGAGCTTGCCGACGATGAAACGGCGCAATTGAACGAAGTCCGGCTCGCCCAGAATCGTTCGCACGATGTCGCCGCGTTTGTCCACGATCAGCGTGGTCGGCGTGGCGCGAATATCGCCGAATGCCCGCACAACGGTTCCCTGGACGTCGAGCGCCACCTTGAACGGCAACTGCGCGCGGCGCGCGTAGGCGAGCACGTGATCGGGCCGATCGTGAGGCATGGCGACGAAAACGGCATCCAGGCCACGAGGACTCAACTCCCGGTAGAGTTGCGCCATCGCCGGCATTTCCTTCAGGCAGACGCTGCAGTCGGTCGCCCAGAAATTGAGCAGCACCACTTTGCCGCGCAGATCCGCCAGCACGACTCGCTCGCCCTCGATGGTCATCATCTCGACGGCCGGCGCCGGTCGCGGTGGATCCGAATCGAAAACAATTGCTGCGGCGATTGCCACCGCGACGGCGAACAGGCTAAAGTAAATCGCGCGATGTCGTCGCCATGCGGCGCTTGCGAATGCCCTCAACCGTCGGAAGACCATCATGAAAACCATTCTCGGCTTTTTGGCTGCTGCTGTCATCCTGGCCGCCGTGCCTGCGCGTGCCCTCGATCTGTCGAGCTTGAGCAACCAGGACGCCGCCGTCGGCATGAAGGATGCCCTGTCGCAAGGCGCAGCGAAAGCTGTCGAGCTGCTCGGGCGCAGCGACGGGTTTCTGGGGAACCCGAAGGTGAAGATTCCCCTGCCCGACAACCTGCGCCGGATCGAGAGCGGCCTGCGGCTCATGGGCATGAAGAAGCAAGCCGACGAGCTCGTGCTGGCGATGAATCGCGCCGCAGAGTCGGCGGTCCCGGAAGCGAAGGCGCTGCTCGTCGACGCCGTCAAGAAAATGAGCGTGCAGGATGCCAAAGGCATCCTCACGGGAGGCGACACGGCGGCCACGGACTACTTCCGGCGCGTAACGTCGGCGCAGCTTACGCAACGCTTCCTACCCATCGTTACTGCCTGGACCGACAAGAGCGGCCTCGCGGGCCAGTACAACGGATTGGTGGAACGCGGATCCCAGCTCGGGCTCGTCAGCAAGGACGAACGCATCGAGAACTACGTGACCCGCAAAGCCCTGGACGGCCTCTATCTCACGATCGCCGAGCAGGAGCGGGCGATCCGCAAAGATCCGGTCGGCGCGGCGACGGGTGCGGCACGCAAGGTTTTCGAACTGCTGCGCAAGTAAAGCCAACGCGCGGTTGCATCACCGATAAAGCGCCAGGTTCGCCAATCGTTGTTCGATCTGCTGCATTAGCTTCTGATACGCCGGTGCATCGAGCCCGCCGAAGCGGCGCTTGAACTCCGCTTCCGACAAGCCCTCCGGCAGATCGCGTGCGGGCGGCATGAAATCGGCCTCGACCAGCCCCGCGGTCAATTTGTCCTGCAGCGCACGGGCAGATGCGGCCGATTGCGTCGCGTGCTGCCCAAACATCGTGCCGGCACGATCGGCCGCGATGTCGGCGAAACTGAAACCACTGCCGCGGCGCGAATCCTCGATCTCCTTGTAGACGCCGATCGCATCGGCCAGCGGTGTGCCTGCCGTGGCGGCCACGGCGGCCGAGATGATGAAGTGCAGCACGAAGTCGGAGCGCCCGGACAAAGTCACCCTGCGCGGCGCCGCACGCGGCCACTGACGTGCTTCGGGAATCAGCGCGTGCAGTCCCTGGGCGTTCAGATAGAAGGCCAACACGATGAGGACGGCGCGATTTTCGGCCACCGGGTCGCCCTGAACTGATCGGGCGCTAGCCGTCGCGAACATGGGTTGCAGCAGGCTCGCGAGCGAGACCTGTCGCGGCAGGGAGGTACCGGCCGTCAGATCGGCCAGGCGCTCCTGATACACCCGCAGGCTCGCCTGGTCGCTCGCAGGCAACAGCACGCTGCGCAAGCGGTCGGGCAGATCGGCACGCCAGCGGTACTCGATCTGCATGAAATCGTCATCGAACCGCACGCTTTGCAGAACATCGGCTGCCGCGCCCACGGCTTCGGATTCATTCAGACGCAAGAGCATGCGTTCGAGGACCCAGTCAGCGACGAAGCCTGGCACGGACACGCGTCCGATCCGCAGCTGATCGAACTGCGGCAACCCGCTCGTCTGGCGCGCGATCGCCTCGATATTCCAGTACGCGCCGAACGGGTTCGCTGGCGCCTTGATCGTCACCCAAACCATGAGGGCACCGGACGAGAGCACCAGCTTCCCCGCACCACCCTGCTGGGAGAGCACGGTGTTGAGGGCCAGATCGAGATCCGGCCCCGAGACAGCGATGGTGCGCAACACACCGGCCGGCATCTTGCGCGGATCATGGGCGGCGAACAGCCGTTTGGCGCGCTCGATCTGGTCCGGCGCAACTTCGACCGTGCGCACGAGGGCCGGACGATCTTCGAAGGATGCCGCGAGCAGGCCGATCGCGGCCGCAGGCACGCCGACGACGACAATCAGGCTCCAGACGATCCAGCGCATCATGAACGAGAAAAATTTACGTGACGTCGGTGGCAACGACCGTCCGCTGCCCGCCTTGAGCAATCACTCCGGATCACCGGGCGGTCAGTGCGCCCGCTCCCAGTTCGGCCCGGCGCCGACCTCGACCAGCAGCGGCACCGAGAGCTGCGCGACACCGGCCATCAATCGTGGCAACTCTGCCCGCAGCCGCGCGAGTTCCGCCTGCGGCACTTCCAGCACCAGTTCATCGTGCACCTGCATGACGAGGCGGCTGCGCAACGCCTCGGCGACCAGCCAGCGCTGCACCTGCACCATGGCGAGCTTGATGAGATCGGCAGCGGTGCCCTGCATGGGCGCGTTGATCGCCGCCCGTTCGGCGGCACTGCGGCGCGCCTGATTGCCGCCGCGGATCTCGGGCAGCCACAGCCGGCGCCCGAACACTGTCTCCACGTAGCCCAGGTTGCGCGCCTGCTCGCGAGTGCGCTCCATGTATTGCGCGACGCCCGGATAGCGTGCGAAGTAGCGCTCCATGTAGCTCTGCGCCGCGGCGCGCTCGATGCCGAGCTGCTGTGCCAGGCCGAAGGCCGACATGCCGTAAATGAGGCCGAAATTGATCACCTTGGCATAGCGGCGCTGTTCGCTGGTGACCGCATCCACGGGCGCGCCGAAGACTTCCGAGGCCGTATGGCGATGCACGTCCTCACCGCGCGAGAACGCGCCGAGCAGGCCGGCATCCTGCGACAGGTGGGCCATGATGCGCAGTTCGATCTGGGAATAATCCGCCGATACGATCACGCACTCGGGCGGCGCGACGAACGCCTCGCGAATGCGACGCCCTTCGGCGCTGCGGACAGGAATGTTCTGCAGATTGGGCTCGTTGCTCGACAGCCGACCGGTGACGGCCACCGCCTGGCCGTAGTTCGTGTGCACGCGCCCGGTGTCGGCATGCACCATCCGCGGCAACTTGTCGGTATAGGTGGACTTGAGCTTGGAGATCGCCCGGTACTCGAGCAACAGCTTGGGCAGCGGAAAATCCAGGGCCAGCAGTTGCAGCACGTCTTCATCGGTGGACGGCGAACCGCTGGGCGTCTTCTTGATGACCGGCAACTTCAGGCGATCGAACAGGATCTCGCAGATCTGCTTGGGCGAATTGAGGTTGAACGCATGGCCGGCGAGTTCGTGCGCCTGACTCTCGAGCTCCGCCATGCGCTCCCCGAGCATGCGGCCGTGACTTTCCAGCAACTCGGCATCGAGCAGGACGCCGGCGCGCTCCATCGTGAAGAGCACCTCGCTCACGGGCAACTCGATATCGCGATAGACCGCTTCGAGCTTGACGTCCTCGGCCACCTGCGGTCGCAGGTGTCGATGCAGGTCGAGCAACAGCCCGACATGAGCAGCCGCATAGTCGCTCGCCCGGCCAAGCTCGACGTCGGCGAACCCGATGCGCCCGACCCCCTTGCCCACCAGCGACTCGAGCGGTTCCGGCTTGACATCCAGGTGACGCTCGGCAAGCGCATCGAGGTCGTGCGAGCGATGACTCTCCAGCACGTAGGATTCGAGCAGCGTGTCCTCGTCGAAGCCCGCGACCCGCAGGCCGTGATTGGCGAACACATGCAACTTGAACTTGATGTCGTGGGCGAGCTTGCGCTTGTGCGCGTTCGCCAGCCAAGGCTCGAGACCGGCGAGCACCGACGCCGCATCCAGTTGATCGGCGACGCCCGGGTAACGGTGAGCCAGCGGTACGTAGGCCGTGTCGCCTTGCTCGAACGCGAGCGCAATGCCGACGATGCGCGCATGCATCGGATCCGGGCTCGTGGTCGTCAGGTCGATGCCGACCAGATCGGCACCCGCCACTCGGGCCAGCACGCCCTCGAGCGCCTCGACCGACAGCACCGTCTCGTGCGGCCGGGGGAGCGCGTTGGCTTGCGGCTTCTTCGCGCTCGTCGTCGCAGCGGGGTGCGCGGCGCTGCCGGCGTCGACGACCTCGCGTCGCAGCGCCTTGAACTCGAGCGTCTCGAACAAGTCGGCGAGCTTGGCGTTGTCGGGCTCGCCGAACGCGAGATCCTCCACATGGACGGGCAGCGGCACGTCGCATTTGACCGTGAGCAGCTCGCGCGCCGTGGGCAGCCAGTCGAGCGCCTTGCGCAGGTTCTGACCGACCACGCCGCCGATCTGCTCGGCGTGATTCATGACGCCCTCGAGCGTACCGTACTGCTGCAGCCACTTCACCGCGGTCTTGGGGCCGACCTTTTCCACGCCCGGCACGTTGTCGACGGCATCGCCGACCAACGTCAGGTAATCGATGAAGCGCTCGGCCGGCACGCCGAACTTCTGCTGCACGCCGCCGACGTCCAAGGTCTCGTTCGACATCGTGTTGACGAGGGTGACATGCTCGTCGACCAGTTGCGCGAGATCCTTGTCGCCGGTGGACACCACCGTCTTGATCCCGTGACGACGGGCCTCGCACGCGAGCGTGCCGATCACGTCGTCGGCCTCGACGCCCTCGACCATCAGCAGCGGCCAGCCCAACGCACGCACGCATTCGTGCAGGGACTCGATCTGCAAGGTGAGATCGTCCGGCATCGCGGCGCGATTGGCCTTGTACTGCGCGTAGACATCGTCCCGAAACGTCTTGCCCTTGGCATCGAAGACGCAGGCGAAGTAATGCGCGGGCACTTCCTTGCGCAGCTTCTGCAGCATGCTGATCACGCCCCGGATCGCCCCCGTCGGCTGGCCCGAGCGCGTGCGCAAGTCGGGCAAGGCGTGAAAAGCCCGGTACAAGTACGAGGAACCGTCGATCAGCAGCAGCGTGCGCGACTCAGTCATCGGCGCGTCGACCTGTCGTAGATCGACCCTAGCCGGCAACGAGCGCGGAGGGCGTTATATGATCGGACACACCTGTCCGCGAAGAGCGTTCGATTAAGGAAATCACGCATGAGTACGAGCAAGAAAAAGCGGCCGCCCAAGTTGAGCCCGGAAGTAGCTGAGCGGGCATGGTCGCCGCGGGAGTCCTGGCGGGTCTTCGGCATTATGGCAGAATTCGTCGAGGCGACCGAGCGCTTGAGCCACATCAGTCCGGCCGTGTCGATCTTCGGCAGCGCACGGACAAAGCCGGGCAGTCCCTACTATCTGCTGGCCGAACAGATCGCGCGCAAGCTCTCGGATGCCGGCTTCAGCGTGATCTCCGGCGGCGGCCCCGGCATCATGGAAGCGGCCAACAAAGGCGCGTACTTCGGGCGCTCCCTGTCGATAGGACTCAATATCGAGCTGCCGCACGAGCAGGTGAGCAACGCCTATCAGGACGTGAGCCACACCTTCCATCACTTCTTCGCGCGCAAGGTGATGTTCGTCAAATTCGCGAGCGCCTACGTCGTGATGCCCGGCGGCTTCGGCACCATGGACGAACTGATGGAAGCGCTGACGCTGGTCCAGACGGGCACCTCGCGGCGCATCCCGATCATCCTGGTGCACAAGCCGTTCTGGAGCGGCCTGCTCGACTGGTTCAAGAACACGCTCGTGGCCGAAGGCATGATCGACGCGGAAGACATGAATCTCATCTGCGTGGTCGACGAACCCGACGCAGTCGTCGAGGCGATCTTCGATCATTACCAGACACGCGGGTTCGGCCCCTCGGCCCAGGAGCGCGAGATGCAGCTCAATCTGTGATCCTCGATCGGCTCGCGACGCACCCCGCGGCCATGGCGTGCGAAACACGGCTCGCGAGGAATCTCGGGCACCGGTTTCGCGCTAGAATGAAACAAGCTTCCTTGGGTGCCTTATGCGCAAGATCCTCTTCGCCCTGCTTCTTTCCCTGGCTTGTGCCGCCTCTGCGCAGAGCCCTGCCAGACCTCCGAACCTGCAGCCTATCCCGGAGCCACCGCCTCCGCCGCCCGGCATGGAGATGGATTCCGCGCTCGAGCCGCAGGTCACCATCATCAAGCGCGGATCGGACACGATCGAGGAATACCGTGTCGGCGGGCGTCTCTACATGATGAAGGTGACTCCGCCGCACGGCACGCCCTACTACCTGATCGATCAGCGCGGCGACGGCACGTTCAGCCGTCAGGACACGTTCGATTCGGGCACGCGCGTGCCCATGTGGGTCATCAAGTCGTTCTAACGATCGAGGAGGATGCCCTCACCAGGCCGCCCTCCAACTGCCATGGTCGGTGGACGGTCCCGGCGGACGGTCCCCGGAGCCTCGAATGTCGGTCTACACCTCGGTAAGCCGCACCCAGCTGAGCACCTGGCTGGCTGCGTTCGATCTCGGCGAACTCGAAGAGTTCAAGGGCATTGCCGCGGGCATCGAGAACACCAATTACTTCGTTGGCACGAGCCGCGGGCGCTACGTCCTCACCTTGTTCGAGAAGCTGCAGCCCGATGAACTGCCGTTCTATCTCGGGTTGATGACGCATCTCTCCGCGCGAGGGATCCCCTGCCCCCGACCCATTCCGAATCGGCGAGGCGACGTGCTCGGCACCTTGTGCGGGAAGCCCGCCACATTGGTCAGCCGCCTGCCTGGCCGCGACGTCGAAGCGGCCGACGCAGCCCAGTGCGCGCAGGTCGGATCGATGCTGGCGCGGATGCATCTCGCCGGCCAGGACTATCCGCAGATCATGCCCAACCCGCGGGGGCGGGCATGGTGGCGAGCGGCGGCCCTGGAGGTCATTCCTCGCATGCCTGACGACGAGGTGCGGCTGCTCGAGGCCGAACTCGCCTTCCAGTCCGGCGGAGACAGCGAACCGCTGCCGCGCGGCGCAATCCACGCCGATCTCTTTCGCGACAACGTGCTCTTCGACGGTGCTGCGGTGGGTGGCGTGATCGACTTCTACTTCGCCTGCACCGACTTCCTGCTGTACGACTTGGCGATCACGGTGAACGACTGGTGCCTGGCCCACGACGGCAGCCTCGATCCGGATCGCAGTCGTGCGCTCCTGGAGGCCTATCATTCGGTGCGACCGCTGATCGCGCAGGAACGCGCCGCATGGCCCAGGCTGCTCCGGGCAGGCGCGCTGCGATTCTGGCTGTCGCGGCTGTTCGACTTCCATTGCCCGCGGCCCGGCGAATTGACCTTCGCCAAGGATCCGGCCCATTTCAGACGCGTGCTCCAGGCGAGGATCGCGGCGGGCTCGCAGCTCGGCGACGTACTGCCCTCGTAGCTTTACCGCTGCCTCGATCTGGGCAAAATGATTCGCGCGCAGTCGAACATCCGCGTCCTTCATGCGTAGAATACGCGGATATCACGATCAACTACTCCAGGTATTCAAGGCGCCATGCCGCCTCGCAGCGTCGCTATCGGTCACGGCTTGCAATGGGTTTCGAGCGGCTGGCACATCTTCAAACGTAGTCCGCTCGCCTGGATGGGGCTCACCGTCACGCTGGTGCTCGCGTGGCTGCTGCTGCTGAACATCCCCAAGGTCGGACCGCTGCTCTTCAATCTGCTCTTTCCGATCTTCTTCGCCGGCCTGATGATCGGCTGCCGGGATCTGATCCAGGGCCGGCAACTGCATTTCGGCTATCTGATCGCGGGCTTTCGCGAGAACGCCTCGGCACTGGTCACGGTGGGCGGCATCTATCTTGTCGGCATGCTGATCGTGATGGCGATCGCCTTCGGCTCTTCGGAGGGATTGCCCAAGCTGCCCGCCAAGCCGAGTCCGGAAGAAGTGGCCGCCGCGCAGGCCGCGCTCAAGCGGATGACCGGCCCGCTCCTATCGGCCATGGCCGTCTACGTTCCCCTCATCATGCTCACCTGGTTCGCGCCGCTGCTCATCGTATTCCGCCAGATGAGCGCCTTGGCGGCGATGAAGGCGAGCTTTTTCGCGTGCCTGCGCAACATCGGCGCATTCTTCGTTTACGGCGTGATCGTGGTGCTGCTCTGGGTGGTGGCGACGCTACCCATGATGATGGGCCTCATCATCGTCCTGCCGGTGATCTTCGGCTCGATCTACGCCTCTTACATCGACATCTTCGAACAAACCGACGAACAGGCCGCCTGAAGCGGAAGGGCGGTCAAGCCGCCGTGAGCTTCGCGTACTCGAGCGCGAGCCACTTCATGCCCTCGGTCTGGAAGTTGACCTGCACCCGGGCATCGGCGCCCCGCCCCTCGGCACCGATGATGACCCCGCGGCCGAACTTCGGATGCACGACGCTTTGACCCACGCGCCACGGCGACCCCGGCGCAGAACTGAAGCCCGTCTCGCGCATCGACCCACGTCCCCCTGAGCCGAACGATGAAGAGAGCGTCCGAGCGCCTTCGCCGCGCGCAGCCGATCCGCCCACGGCCTTGAGCAACAGCGGCGGCAACTCGAGCAGGAACCGCGAACGGATGTTGTAGCGCGTCTGGCCGTGCAGCATGCGGCTCTGCGCATAGGTCACGTAGAGCCTGCGCCGCGCGCGCGTGATCGCGACATACATGAGGCGCCGCTCTTCGTCCAACCCGTCGGCCTCGGTCAGACTGTTCTCGTGCGGGAACAAGCCTTCCTCCATGCCGCCGATGAATACGGTGTGAAACTCCAGGCCCTTGGCGGAATGCACGGTCATCAATTGCAGCGCCTGCACGCCGGCCTCGGCCTGATGATCGCCCGCCTCCAGCGCCGCATGCGTGAGAAACGCTGTCAGGGTAGGATCTTCGTTGCCCGGATCATTGGCGAAGAGCGTGGCCGCGTTCACCAGTTCGCCCAGGTTCTCAAGGCGATCGGTGCCTTCGCGCTCGGCCTTGTAGTGGGCATTCAATCCGCATTTCTCCACCACGTGCTCGACCGTCTCGCCGAGCCCCAGACCTTCGCATCCCTGGCGCAAGCGCTCGATCAAGGCGACGAAGCCTTCCACGCCGCGCGTAGCGGCGACGGGCCCGCCGAACTCGCCAGCGTCAGGCTTGCGCTTGCCGCTGTCCGCCTTGGCTTTGGCCGCCGCCCAAAGGGTGCTGCCCGCGGCTTTGGCTGCATCCTGCAACTGTTCCAGCGTGCGGTTGCCGATGCCTCGGGTGGGGAAATTAACCACCCGCAGGAAGGCGTTGTCATCGTCCGGGTTGCCCACGAGCCGCAAGTAGGCGAGCGCGTGCTTGATCTCCTGACGCTCGAAGAAGCGCAGCCCGCCGTAGACGCGGTACGGAATCCCTGCGGAGAACAATGCGTGCTCCAGCACGCGCGACTGGGCGTTGGAGCGGTAAAGCAAGGCGATCTCGTCGCGCTGCACGCCTTCGGCGATCAGCGCCTTGACCTCGTCGACGATGAAACCAGCCTCCTCCAGGTCGCTGGTCGCCTCGAACACGCGTATGGGCTCGCCCTTGCCCTCGGACGTCCACAGATTCTTGCCCAGGCGACGGCGATTGTTCGCGATCACCGCATTGGCCGCTTCCAGGATGTTGCCGTGCGAGCGGTAGTTCTGTTCCAGCTTGATGATGCGCTCGACATGGAAGTCGCGCTCGAAGTGCTGCATGTTGGCGACATTGGCCCCACGGAAAGCGTAGATCGACTGGTCGTCGTCACCGACCGCGAAGATCGAGCAGTCCGCCTCGATCTGTGCCGCCGCGCCGGGTGCGGCCAGCGCAAAACCCTTGGATGCACGGGCGCCGTCCCCGGCAAGCAGCTTGAGCCAGCGGTATTGCAGCACGTTGGTATCCTGGAATTCGTCGACCAGGATGTGCTTGAAACGCGCCCGATAGTGGTCGCGCAGGATTTCGTTGCGCTGCAAGAGTTCGAAGCAGCGCAAGAGCAGTTCGGGAAAGTCGACGACGCCCTCGCGATTGCACTGTTCGTCGTAGGCGGCGAAGATTTCCGTCATCCGGCGCGCGTAATCGTCATAGGCATCGACGTCGCGCGCCCGCTTGCCCTCCTCCTTGGCCGCATTGATGAACCATTGCACCTGCCGCGGCGGAAACTTCTCGTCGTTGACCTTCATCGCCTTCATCAGGCGCTTGATGGCCGCCTGCTGATCCTGCGTATCCAGAATCTGAAACACTTGCGGCAAACCCGCTTCGCGAAAGTGGGCGCGCAGCATGCGGTTGCACAAGCCGTGGAAGGTGCCGATCCACATCCCGCGCATGTTGATCGGCAACATCGCCGCGACGCGTGCGAGCATCTCCTTGGCCGCCTTGTTCGTGAACGTCACGGCGAGAATCGAAGCCGGTGTGGCCTGGCCCGTGGAAATGAGCCATGCGATGCGGGTGGTGAGGACGCGCGTTTTTCCGCTGCCCGCGCCGGCGAGTATCAGGGCGGACTGGCCGGGAAGCGTGACGGCTTCGAGTTGCTCGGGATTGAGTCCGGAGAGAAAAGCAGGCTGCTGCATGGGCGGGAACCGGTGGCGATCAAGCGGCATTATACCGAGCGCCGTCCTTCCACCCCCCGATCACGACGCGGCCGCCCTGCGTGCATCGGCCGGACATGCCTGCCCGGCGCCTCTCGTGGTAGTGTTCAGCGAGGGTACCGGGCATCGGCCAAGCGCGCAGTCCGGGACGAACATCGTACATCGACGAGGCAATCTGGCATGAAACTCTACATCACCGACGGCTCGCCCTACGCGCGCATCGTGCGGGCGGTCATCATCGAAAAGGGCCTGCAGGACCGAGTCGAGATCATCAGCGCACAAACGCGTCAGGCAGGCAGTCCCTACTACGCGATCAACCCGTCGGGCCGCGTGCCGTATCTGGTCCGCGACGACGGTGTCGGCCTGGAGGAATCGGCCTTGATATGTGCCTACCTCGATCACCTGGACGGCCAGCCGCGATTCGATCCGCCCGCCGGCGATGCGCGCTGGGAGCCGCTGCGCCTCGAAGCCCTCGCCCGCAGCATGATCGACGGTCTGGCGGTATTGATCCGCGAGGTCAGGCGCCCGGAGAGCGAACGTTCGCCGACCATCATCCGGCACGAGCTCGACCGCGCCGCACGCTTGTCCCAGCATTGGGAGCAGGAAATCGACCACCCGTGGATGCGGGGCCCGATCAACCTGGCCCAGCTGACGCTCGGCAGCGCACTCAGTCTCGAAGCACGCAAGGCAGGCTTCAGCTGGCGCGAAGGGCATCCCAAGCTCACCGCGTGGTACGACACCCTTGCCGCGCGACCGTGCATGGCGCTCACGCATCCTTCGGGAAGACACTAGCCCGAAGCGCGAGCGTGCCGGCCATGAACCATGTCGAGATCGTCTATTGCAGTCAGTGCCGCTGGGGCTTGCGGGCGAGCTGGATGGCGCAGGAGCTGCTGTCCACGTTCAGCGACGAGATCACCGCACTGACGCTGCGCCCCGGTTCGGGTGGCGTATTCGAAGTTCGGGCGAACGCGCATCTCGTCTGGTCGCGCGCAGCCGAGCAACGCTTCCCCGACATCACGGAACTCAAGCAGCGAATCCGGGATCGCATCGCCCCGCAACGTCACCTCGGCCACACTGACCGCAGGTCCGGGCGCAGCGGCTGATGTCATCTCGGGCGCCGGCGACCGGTCAAGTCCGCGGCCGCACGATCCGGATCACGCTGCGCACCCGGATCACGTCGAATCGCAGCAGCGTGAGCCGCGCCTAGTCCGAATGGCGCAGCGCCCCTCCCGCGGGCACATGCTCTCGCGCCAGGCGCGCAAACGAGCGGCCTGCGATCCATAGCGCCGCCACGATGTAGACGAGCCCGCCGGGCACCCACATGATCAACCCCGCAAGCGCTTGATCTTCGAAAGGGCTGACGCCGAACTCGGAGGCGCGAAGCGCATAGGCGGGGTACCACAGGTGGGTCGAGAAGACCATCAGGGCACCGAGAGCGCCCGTATGCAGCATGGTGGTGAAGAGCAATGCCGCCGCGATCGCGTGCGACTTCAGGCGTCGCAAGTTGCCGCACACTGCCCACCAGAACAGGAGGCCGGACAGCAAGAAGCTCAGGTGCTGAAAAGTGTGCACAGCCTCGCTCGCGAGCGCCGCCTGAAAAAAGACCGGCGCATGCCAAACCCAGATCGCCAGTGCGTGGCCCCCCCAGGCGATGGCAGGCGCCGTGATCACTGTCCATGCCGCCCGCAGCCACGGGATCCGGGCGATCCTGCCCCAGGCGCGTCTGCCGCGCGGCGTCAGACCCCAACTCCACGCTTCCAAGGGCCTGCCGAGCACGAGCAAGGGCGCCGCCACGATCATCAATAACTCGTGCTGGACCATGTGCCCCCACAGCGAGCGACTGCCGAAGTCGTCCAGGGGGGACACGAGCGCGCCCCCCAGCACACACCACCCGAGACCGAAAGCGGCCGCCTGCGCGAAACCCACGCCGCGGCCGAGCCCCGCTCTGGCCCATAGTCGACGCACCCCCTGCCCATAGATCCACGCAGCAACGATGAGGGGTGCGAGCACGACCGGATCGAAATTCCACTGCAGCGCGGTGCCGTGGGGCGATCCGATGTGCGCGTGGGCCGGGGACAGCCAGAATGCGAGGCCGCCGAGGCAAAGTAAGGGTCGCGTCGCGCGCATGCGTGCATGTCCTCAATGAGTCGCACGCCTTGGACGGCGCCGTCTCGGTCAGATGTGCCCCGCTCGCGCACGCGCCATGCCCCGCACGACGCCACGTCGGCGACAACGTACGGCTCTGCTCGCCTGGGTTAAACTTCGGCGCGATGAAGACCTGTCCTCGCGTGCTCGCTCTCGTCCTCGCGCACACCCTGTCCGCGTCGGTCGCATGCGCGCAAGCCCAGACACCGCCCCCACCGCGCAAGCTCATTGCGATCCATGCCCCTCAGCACGACCCCTTGTTCATCGACGCGAGCAGCATTCAGCGCCGAGGCGACCAGATCGTCTTCAAGTACTTGCTCGACGTGCTGGCCCCGGACGAGACATCCGGGGTGCCCAGCGTGTGGAAATCGAACGAGATCGAAGCCTCGATCGACTGCATCAAGCGCACCGTCACGGTACGCCGACTGGTGGCCTATTCGGGACGGCGCGGATCGGGTAGTCCCACGGCCGTACATTCCGTCATGGCTGCGGGCGCCAAGCCGGCAGCCATCGCGCCGAAGTCGACCTTCGCCTATCTCGAAGACCACCTCTGCACCACGCGCTGACCGTCATTGCGCCATCGCCTGAGCGGGCTGCACTCGCCTGATCACGTCATAGACAGGGTGAATCGGGCAACACGCTTTGATAAGCTTGCTGAATCGCCACTACCCGAGCCGCGACGATGAATCTCAACGAGTTGCGTTACGCCGTCGCCGTGGCGCAGATGAAAAATTTCCGCCGCGCCGCAGAAAAGTGTTTCGTGACCCAGCCTGCGCTGTCGCTGGCGATCCAGAAACTCGAGGACGAACTGGGCGTGCAGTTGTTCGAACGGTCGCGCACGGAAGTGAGCCTCACCCCGATCGGCAGCCGCGTGATCGAACAAGCCCAGCGCGTGCTGGAAGAAGCCGCCAAGATCGCCGAGATCGCCCGCCAAGGCAAGGATCAGCTGGTCGGCACGCTCAAGCTCGGCGCCATCTATACGGTCGCGCCCTATCTGCTACCCGACCTCATCCCCATCCTGCACCGGAAGGCGCCTCTGATGCCCCTGGAGGTGGAAGAGAACCTGACCGCGCAGCTGGACGTTCTGCTGCGTAACGGCCGCCTCGATGCCGCCATCATCGCGCTGCCTTTCGACGTGCCGAACGTCCATACGCTGGCGCTCTACGACGAGCCCTTCAACGTCGTCGTGCCGACCGATCACGCATGGGCGAAGCGCAGTTCGATTCGCGCCGAGGAACTCTCGAGCGAAAAGGTCTTGATGCTGGCGAGCGGGCACTGCTTCAGCAATCAAGTGGCCGAAGCCTGCCCGGAACTGCAGAAGCATGGCGGCGAGGTGCTGCAAGGCAATTCGCTGGAAACGATCCGCAACATGGTGGCGTCCGGACTGGGGATCACGGTGCTGCCCGCGAGTTCCGACAGCCCGCGCTATCGCAGTCCGCTGCTCAAGGTAGTGCCCTTCAAGGGTCCGGCGCCATCACGGCGCATCGCGCTCGCATGGCGCAAGAGCTTCGCGCGCGACAAGGCCATCGAAGTGCTGGCAGACGCCATTCGAGCCACCAAGATCCCGGGCGCGCAATTCATGCCGGTGTGACGCATGCCACTCGATCCTCGCTGCCGGGCTCGCGTACGCGGACGAGCCTGGCGTCAAAGCCGCTTGACAGCCGTGACGACGTTGCCGCAACCCTGATAGCGCAGCTCGTCGAAGCAGACGCGCCGCGCAATGGCGATGCCGCGTCCGTGCAGATCCATGACCCGGCTCGGATGCAGCTCCAAATAGGCATGCCAGTCGAACCCGGCGCCCATGTCCGTGATCGTGAACTCCACCCTGTCCGCGCGGCGCTCGAGTTCCAGGGTCGCGAAGCGCTCCGCATATTCAGGATCGCGCAGGCGTCGCTCGATCTCCTCGTGCCAGCGGCCGCTGTGCAGCATGCGCGACTTGTCCGCGTAGGTGATCCCCAGATTGCCGTGTTCGACGGCATTGACCATCAGTTCGGCGAGTCCCATGGCCGTCTGGGCCGCGTCCTTCAGAGTGCTCGCTGCCAGCGCAGCCAGGTTGCGCGCCTCGTCCAGCGTGCGGAAGCGAAACTTGGCATGCTCGATCAGCTCGAAGGTGTCGCGCATGCGCGCGAGATCGGCAACCACCGCGCGCTGATGCAAACGATCGCGCACGGCCGTGCGAACGATGGTCTGCAGCACTTCGGGCGAAAAAGGTTTGGTGAGGTAGTAGAAGGCGCCTTCGCGCAGCCCCTCGATGACCTGCTCGGTTGCGGCCGCAGCCGTCTGCAGGATGACCGGCACGTTGCTCAGCTCGGGATGGCTCTTCATGCGGCGCAGAATTTCCAGGCCGTCCATGTCGGGCATCATTCGATCGAGCAGAACAGCATCGAACCGCTCGGGCGTCTGGGTCAGCTTGCGCCAGGCCGCACCACCGTCGGGCGCCTCTTCCAGGCAGAACCCCTGATCCGCGAGGCATTCGCGCACGATCATGCGATTGGTGTCGTCGTCATCGACCACCAGGAGGAAGCTGCAATCGGCTGGCTTCATACGCGAAATTCAATAGGCCTGAGGAAACCCTTAACGACCGCCACACCGGCCGCTTGAATGGCGACGAAGCGCAGTCGGCGAGTCGACGCCCGTCGATGACGGGCGATCGGAGCCGGCTACCCGCGCCCGATGCGGATCTCTCCCAAACCGGGGAGCGCGCGAATCCGGTTGGCCAGGGCTTGCGCTTCTTCCTGATCGGGGAGATCGCCGATGCGCACCCGGTAAACGAGCCGTCCGTCGACCGTCGCCGGGCGAATCCGGGCCGGATAGCCGGCGGCGCGAACCGTGTCGTAGACAGCCAACGCGCCTTGCTGGTCGTCGAACTGCGCCAGATGGACATGCCAGCGACCGCCCTGACGAGCGCCGCCCTGCCCCGGGAGGATTTCCGTCTCGGCAGCCCACTGCGCCAATTGCTCGCTCGAAACCGGCTGAACAGGCAGCGCGGGCGCGTTCTTGGGCGCAATGTAGAAGGACAAGGGCTGATCCATGGTGAACTGGGCTTCCCCATCCCTCTGCACCGAAATGCGGCCTTCGATCAGACAGACGATATCGCGGTCTGCCGCGGCCTTGCCCCAGATGTCGGTCCCGCGGATGCCCGCCGTGACGGTTGCGATGCGCACATCGAATTCGCGTCGCCCCCGAAAGCGATGAGTGGTCTGGGTGGTGAAACGAAACGCCCCGCGCAACACATCGAGCGCCGCGGTCATCAGACTGCCTCCCGGCTCGCGCCGCAGTGCGAGGCGGTCGATGGCAAGCTGCGCCTGCTCGCCGAGCTTCACAGAGCTGCCCTCCGCCAGACGCAAGAGCACTCTTCCTTGCGCGCCGCTCACGACCCGATCGCCGTCGCGCAATTGCATGCCTATCGACAAGGGCTCCAACCGACCGACGCGCTCCACCCAGGCAGGCGACTGAACCGCCTCGACCACGGCCTCGGCGGCGGCCTGCGCCGTCGAGACAATCACCACGAGAGCCAATGCAAGCAAGGATCGGATCGACACGCACACCTCGACTTTAGGCAGAGGCGAAGAGTGTGCGGGAGGCGCGCATGACACGCAAGTGCCCGACGCCGAACGGATTCCGCGACGGGATACAGTATAATTTCCGCCTCTGGTCCGCTCGCGGACACTCTCCCGAATCTCCCCCGAGAACACCATGCACCAGCACTACCGTCCCAAGGATGTGGAAACGGCCGCGCAGACCTACTGGGAAACGCGCCAGTCGTTCCACGTCACCGAGGATGCCAGTCGGCCGAAGTACTACTGTCTGTCCATGTTTCCCTACCCCTCGGGCAAGTTGCACATGGGTCACGTGCGCAACTACACGATCGGCGATGTTCTTTCGCGCTACTACCGCATGCGCGGCTACAACGTGCTCCAGCCCATGGGGTGGGATGCGTTCGGACTGCCGGCGGAAAACGCCGCCATGGCCAATCAGCAATCGCCCTCGCAGTGGACCCAGGCCAATATCGCCTACATGAAAAAACAGCTGCAGGCGCTCGGGTTCGCGATCGACTGGCAGCGCGAACTTGCCACCTGTCGGCCGGAGTATTACCGCTGGAACCAGTGGCTGTTCCTGCGCATGCTGGAAAAGGGCCTGGTCTACAAGACCACCGGCACCGTGAACTGGGATCCGGTCGACCAGACCGTGCTCGCCAACGAACAAGTCATCGACGGTCGCGGCTGGCGTACCGGCGCCTTGGTCGAAAAGCGCGAGATACCGATGTACTACATGCGCATCACGGCCTATGCGCAAGAACTGCTGCAAGCCCTCGACGAACTTCCCGGCTGGCCCGAGCGCGTCAAGACCATGCAAGCCAACTGGATCGGACGCAGCGAAGGCGTCGAATTCAGCTTCGCCGTCGAAGGCTCGGACGATCGCATCAAGGTTTTCACCACGCGCGCCGACACCATCATGGGCGCAACGTTCGTCGCCATCGCCGCCGAACACCCGTTCGCCCAGGCTTGCGGCGAGGGCGGCGCGAAGATTGCCGCCTTCATCGAACGCTGCCGCCAGGGCGGCGTGATGGAAGCCGAAGTGGCCACTCGCGAGAAGGAAGGCATCTTCACCGGCCGCTACGCGCTGCATCCGATCAGCGGCGAACGGGTGCCGATCTGGATCGCCAACTATGTGCTCTGGGGCTACGGCGAAGGCGCGATCATGGTCGTCCCGGCGCACGATCAGCGCGACTTCGAGTTCGCGACCAAGTACCGGTTGCCGATCGTGCCCGTCGTCAAGCCGCTCGCAACCACCACCCTGCCGATCCCGCTGGAGCGCGCCTACGAAGACTACGGCGTGTGCTTCAACTCGGGCGATCTCGACGGCTTGGACTTCGCCATGGCGACGGACCGGGTGGCAGAAAAATTCCGTGCCGCCGGCATCGGCGCAAAGCGAGTCCAGTTCCGCTTGCGCGACTGGGGCATCTCCCGGCAGCGGTATTGGGGCACGCCGATCCCGCTGATCTACTGCGCGAGTTGCGGCGACGTGCCTGTCCCCGACGCCGATCTGCCCGTCGCGCTACCCGAGGATTGCGTGCCGGACGGCAGCGGCAATCCGCTCGCCAAGCGCTCCGATTTCGTGCAGACGACCTGCCCCAAGTGCGGCGGGCCCGCGCGGCGCGAGACCGACACCATGGACACCTTCGTCGATTCGTCCTGGTACTACATCCGCTACGCGTGTCCCGATGCCGGCGAGCGCATGGCCGACGAGCGCGTGAAGTACTGGCTGCCCGTAGATCAATACATCGGCGGCATCGAGCACGCGATTCTGCATCTGCTCTACTCGCGCTTCTGGACCAAGGTCATGCGCGATCTGGGCCTGACCGACTTCGGCGAGCCGTTCACGAACCTCCTCACCCAAGGCATGGTGGTCGCCGAAACCTATTTCCGCGAATCGCCCGGCGGCAAGAAGCAGTGGTTCAACCCCGCCGACGTGGAGGTTGCGCACGACACCAAGGGACGCCCGGTCTCGGCCAAGCTCGTCAGCGACGGCACCGAGGTCAGCATCGGCGGCATCGAGAAGATGTCGAAGTCGAAGAACAACGGGGTCGATCCGCAGGCGCTCATCGATCAGTTCGGCGCCGATACCGCGCGCTGCTATGCGATGTTCGCCTCGCCGCCCGAACAATCACTGGAATGGTCGGACTCCAGCGTCGAGGGCGTGTCTCGGTTCCTGCGCAGACTCTGGGCCTTCGGCGTCGAGTTCAAGCCGGCGCTCGCCGCCCAGCCCGGCGCCATGCCGGCTCTGGATTCGGCCCTGGCGGGGGTCCGTCGCGAGTTGCACGCGGTGTTGCGTCAGGCGAACTACGACATGGGGCGCCACCAACTCAACACGGTGGTGTCGGCCGCCATGAAGATGATCAACGCCCTGGAGCGCGCGCCCAAGGAGCCCTCCCCGGCGCGCACGTGGGTGCTGAGCGAAGGCTTCGCCATCCTGCTGCGCATGTTGTCTCCCATTACCCCGCATATTTGTCATGCCCTATGGCGGGAAATGGGATACGGCGAGGACATCCTGGATGCGGCATGGCCCGAACCGGACGAAGCCGCCCTGGTCGAAGACGAGATCGAGCTGGTGGTGCAGGTCAACGGCAAGCTGCGGGGCAGCATTCGGGTGCCCCGGGACACCCCGCGTGACGCCGTCGAAGCCGCTGCACTGAACAATCCCGCCGTGCAAAAATTCTGCGAAGGCAAAGCACCCAAAAAAGTGATCGTGGTGCCTGGCAGGCTGGTTAACCTGGTGATCTGATCTCATGAAGCTCGCGCCTCGGACGAACGCCCTGCATTCCGGATCGGAACGATCCACACCCGCTACGGCCTCACTCTGCCTGCAGCGTAGACGGCTGCTGCTGGCAGGCGCCGCGAGCGCCCTGCTCGCCGGATGCGGATTTCAATTGCGTGGCGCCGCTCGTCTGCCGTTCTCCAGCCTGCATGTCCAGCTCTCGCCCGGCACACTGCTCGGCCAGGAAATCCGGCGCGCACTGCGAGCAAGCGACGTCCGGATCGAGGAAACGCCAGCCACCGCGGAGGCCACCCTCATCATACTGAGCGAACTGCGCGAGAAGCAGATCCTCTCGCTGGGCGGCCAGGGACGCGTGCGCGAGTTTCAGTTGCGCTACCGGTTGGCCTATCAGGTCACCGGACCGAAGGCGTCGATCATTGCGCCCCCCAGCGAAATCGTGCTCAAGCGCGATATCTCGTTCAACGACAACGAGGCGCTCGCCAAGGAATCGGAGGAGGCGCTGCTCTATCGCGACATGCAGACCGATGCGGTGCAGCAACTGCTGCGGCGGCTGCAGGCCATCAAAGTCGCCTCGTCCTGAGGCTAGCCGCCCGCCGCCATGCGCATCGATTCTGAGCAGCTGCCGCAACAGCTCAAGCGCGGCTTGGCCAGCTTGTACACCATCGTCGGCGAGGAGCCACTGCTCGCGCTCGAGGCCGGCGATCGGCTGCGTGCACAGGCGCGCGAGCTTGGATATGCAGAGCGGACGCTACTCGTGGCCGAGACGGGCTTCGACTGGGGCGAATTGGCCGCAGCAGGTGCGAGCCTGTCGTTGTTCTCCGAACAGCAGCTGATCGAACTGCGTATCCCGAACGGCAAGCCCGGCGTCGCTGGTGCCGAGGCCATCGCACGCTATTGCGCCCGCTTGGCCCCGGATACCGTCACCCTGGTCCATCTGCCCGCGATGGACTGGAAGGCCGTCCAGGCCGAGTGGTTCAAGGCGCTCGAAGCCCAAGGCACCGTGGTCGAAGCCCGGACAATCAATCGCACGCACCTGCCGCGTTGGCTCGCCGGCCGCCTGGCGCAACACGGCCAGTCGGCAGATGAGCAGACGCTCCAGTTCATCGCCGAACGGGTCGAAGGCAATTTGTTGGCCGCATGGCAAGAGGTGCAGAAGCTTTCACTGCTGTTTCCCGCCGGAAAGCTCGACCCGGCCGCCGTGCGCAAAGCCGTGCTCGATGTCGCGCGCTTCGACATCGAAGACGCCTCCTCGGCCCTGCTCGCGGGCAACGTCGAGCACTTCCTGCGCATCCTCGATCACCTGGAAGCCGAAGGCGCGGCCTTGCCTCTGGTCTTGTGGAGCGTGACCAACGATCTGCGCAGCGCCTATGCCCTGGGACGTGCGCTCGATCGCGGCGCGCCGATCGCCAACGCGCTGCGCGAGGCGAAGATATTCGGCCCCCGTCGCAATGCCGTCGAGCGGGCGGCCGGGCGCTGGACGGCCAAGCACCTGCAGACGGCACTATTGCGCTCGGCCGGCATCGATCGTCTCGTCAAGGGCCTGGGGCGCGGCAATCCCTGGGACGAACTGCGCGATCTCGGGGTGTCCCTGTCGGCGCACAACGCGACCCCGAGCCGCAGAACGACAGCGCGGAGCGCGGTGTAGAATCGACGGCGGCATGGACATCCAAAACCACATGGTCGGCATCGGTCGTCAGGCGCGCGCCGCGGCACGCTTGATCGCGCGCGCCGACACCGCCAGCAAGAACGCGGCCTTGAACGCGATCGCCGCCTCGATCCGACGCGATGCCGAGCAGCTCGCGGCGGCCAATGCCAAGGACGTCAAGTCCGCGCGTGCCCGCAAGTTGGACTCCGCTGCGATCGACAGACTCACGCTCACGCCCAAGGTGATCGAGACCATGGCCGCAGGCGTGGAACAGATCGCCGCCCTGCCCGACCCGGTGGGGGAAATCAGTGACCTCAAGTATCGGCCGTCGGGCATCCAGGTCGGGCGCATGCGTGTCCCGCTCGGCGTCATCGGCATCATCTACGAATCCCGGCCCAATGTGACGGCCGACGCCGCAGCACTGTGCCTGAAATCGGGCAATGCCTCCATTCTGCGCGGGGGCTCCGAAGCGCTGCATTCGAACCAGGCGATCGCTGCGTGCGTGCATGATGGATTGAAGCAGGCCGGTTTGCCGGCCCACGCGGTACAGGTGCTCGACATCGCCGATCGAGCCGCCGTCGGCGAACTCATCACCTTGCAGGAATACGTGGACGTAATCGTGCCGCGCGGAGGCAAAGGGCTGATCGAGCGGCTGATGCGCGAATCCCGCATCCCCATGATCAAGCATCTACATGGCGTCTGCCACGTCTACATCGACGACCGCGCCGATCCATCCAAGGCCATCCGCATCGCCGACAACGCCAAGACGCAGCGGTACGGCACGTGCAACACGATGGAAACGCTGCTGATCCACGCAGCCATCGCCTCGCGCGTGCTGCCCGAACTCGCCCGGATCTACCTCGACAAGGGCGTCGAACTCAGAGGCGATGAGGCCGCCCGAACGCTCGTCCCCGAGATGAATGAGGCGACCGAGGAAGACTGGCACGCCGAGTATCTCGCGCCCATTCTGGCCGTACGCGTCGTCGGCGACATGGACCAGGCGATCGAGCATATCGCCGCTTACGGCTCGCAACACACCGATGCCATCGTCACCGAGGACATCACACGCGCCCGGCGCTTCCTGCGCGAGGTCGATTCCAGCTCGGTCATGGTGAATGCATCGACCCGGTTCGCCGACGGCTTCGAATACGGCCTGGGTGCCGAAATCGGCATTTCGACCGACAAACTACACGCCCGTGGCCCGGTAGGGCTGGAGGGACTCACCTCCCTGAAATACGTCGTGCTGGGCGACGGCCACGTACGCACTTGATAGGAACATCATGAGCCGAACCGTCGAAGTCGCTGTCCCCGATATCGGAGATTTCGACAACGTCCCCGTCATCGAAGTGATGGTGCGTCCCGGCGACAGCGTCGCCAAGGACGACTCGCTGATCGCACTCGAATCGGAGAAGTCGACCATGGAAGTGCCGGCACCGTTCGGCGGCACGGTGAAGGAATTGCGGCTCAAGCCCGGCGACAAAGTATCCCAAGGCAGCGTGATTCTGACGCTCGATGTCGAGGACGAGGCGCCCGGCGAGAGCACGCAGAGGTCTTCGTCGCCGCAGCAAAGTGCGGAAGACGCGACATCGGCACCGGCAGCTTCTCATGCACAGAGCCGCGTGAGCGCTGCCACCACCGCAAAGGCCGATCTGCACGCCGAAGTGCTTGTCCTGGGTGCCGGCCCAGGTGGCTATACGGCAGCCTTTCGTGCCGCCGACCTCGGCAAGCGCGTCGTCCTGGTCGAGCGCTGGCCCAACTTGGGCGGCGTGTGCTTGAACGTCGGATGCATCCCCTCGAAGGCGCTGCTGCATATCGCCAAGGTCATCACCGAGGCCGAGGAAGCCAAAATCGCCGGCATCACGTTCGGCAAACCCAAAGTCGAGCTCGACAAGCTGCGCGCCTGGAAGGACGGCGTCGTCGCACGCCTCACCAAGGGCCTCTCCGGGCTCGCCAAGCAGCGCAAGGTGGACGTCGTCCACGGTATCGGAACATTCGTCTCGCCGCACAGCGTGCGCGTGGAAGGCTCGGCCGGCACGCAAACGATCTCCTTCGATCATTGCATCATCGCCGCCGGCTCGGAGTCGGCTCGCATTCCAGGCTTTCCGTACGACGACAAGCGCCTGATCGATTCGACCGGCGCCCTGGAACTGGCACAAGTGCCCAAGCGCATGCTGGTGATCGGCGGCGGCATCATCGGCCTCGAAATGGCGACGGTGTACGATGCGCTCGGCGCCAAGGTCAGCGTGGTGGAGTTGCTCGACGCCCTCATTCCCGGCGCCGATCCAGACTTGGTCCGCCCGCTCAGAAAACGCATCGACAAGCGCTACGAGCAGATCCTGCTCAAGACCAAGGTCACCAAGCTCGAACCCACCAAGCAGGGACTCCGAGCCCATTTCGAGGGCGATGGGGCGCCGCCGCCGCAGGATTTCGACGCCGTGCTGCTCGCCGTGGGCCGACGCCCCAACGGTCGCGCACTCGGTGCCGAAGCCGCCGGCGTGCATGTGAACGACCGTGGCTTCATCCCCGTCGACAAGCAGATGCGCACCAATGTCCCGCATATCCACGCCATCGGCGATATCGTGGGCGAGCCGATGCTGGCGCATAAAGCCACCCATGAGGCGAAGATCGCGGCAGAGGTCGTCGCAGGACACAAGGCGTTCTTCGACGCCCGCACCATTCCTTCGGTCGCCTATACCGACCCGGAGATCGCGTGGATGGGTCTGAGCGAAGCGCAAGCCAAGGCGAACGGCATCGAGTTCGAGAAAGCCGTCTTCCCTTGGGCTGCAAGCGGACGCGCGCTTGCGATGGCCAGAGAAGAGGGCATCACGAAGCTGCTGTTCGAAAAGGGTACGCGGCGGCTGTTGGGAGCGGGCATCGTCGGCCCGAACGCTGGCGAACTCATCGCCGAAACCGTGCTTGCACTGGAGATGGGTGCCGAGGCGGGCGATCTCGGGCTGACCATCCATCCGCACCCTACGCTGTCGGAAACCATCTACTTCGCTGCGGAAATCGCCGAAGGCTCGATCACCGATCTGTACTTGCCCAAGCGGTAGTCGACCGCCCCTGCAGTGAGGTCGTCGGGACCTCGGCGATCGGATCCCCATGCCGCGACTGTCGGAGCGCGACTAGTGCGGTCTTTCAGTGCAGGGTCAGACTGGTCAGCCGCAGTGTCGGTTGCGCCCCTCCCTCGAGAGCACATAACGCGCTGAGGGCTTCAGCTTCGATCGTGGCATAGTCACGCGCCTCGAGGCCCAGTGTGCGCAAAGCCGCGCCGAATGCCGTGGCGCTTCCGTCCTCGCCTGCGATGCCGCGATGGCGCTCGAGGACGCGATCCCCGAGCACGCCGATCGCGATCATTTCGACCGCCCGTACCTCGATGGGGCGCTCGACCATATCGAGCACGAAGTCGGCGTGATGCCAAAGTATCGCATCCACCATATCGCCCGGAAGGGCCCAGTCACGCGCAAGAACGGCACCGATCACGGCATGATCGGTGCCGAATCGCGCCTGTTCCAGCTCCGTGAGGCTGGGGCCAAACTCGGTCTGGGGGCTGTGCGCCATCGGGTCGTAATCGTCGTACTTGTTGATCAGGACCGCGCTGCCGGCATCCCGAAACAGACCGAAAGTATGCAATTCGTCGCGGTCCGGGCGTTCGAGCACCCGGGCAATAAAACTCAGCGTGACTGCCAATTGCGTCGATACCTGCCAGAAGCGGGCCATCGCCTGACGTTGACTGCTGGGAAAGACATTGCGGAGCAGCAAACCGGCCAGCAGGAGCGAGGTGCGTTCCAGGCCCAGATAGGCAATCGCCTGCTGCACGGAGCGGGCTTTATGGGTCAGACCGTACCACGCTGAATTGACGGTCTTGAGCAAGGTCGCGGAACTCGACACGTCGCGCGATGCCTCTAGGGCGATCCTCTGCATGTCCGGATGTTCCTTGCCCAGTTCACGGCCGATGTCGGCCAGAATGCCGGGACAGGGAGGAAGCTGGAGCTTGCGCACGATGGCCTCGGCGTAGTCTTCCAGTTGGGCGAATTCCTGCGGTGTCATGCCTACCTCGTTCGTCTGCCGGGAATCCGCGGCACCCGTGACCATTCAGGGATACTCCGTTTAACGGAGGAGGCGCCCGGTTCTGGAGCACCGTTCGCGAATTGCACTGCAAACGCGCGCGATCGTCCCCGGCATCGGTACACTCTCGCTTCTGGCGTCCCCTCGACGGGCTCGCTTCAAAGGAGGAGAACATGAGAAACGATTGCACCGTTGCAGCCTTGTGCCTGCTGCCGACGTTCGCCGTGCTCGCCGAGCACGCGCAAGCGGCGCAGGATTTCCCCCGCGGCCCCATCCGCATCGTGGTTCCTTTCGCGCCCGGCGGCAGCGCAGACACGCTGGCGCGTACCATCGGCCAGAAAATGACCGAGAGCTGGGGCAAGCAGATCGTGGTCGACAATCGATCCGGCGGCAGCGGCGTGATCGGCATGGAGATCACCAAGAATGCCAATGCGGATGGCCATACGCTCGTCTTGGGATACATCGCCAATCTGGGCACCGCGCCCGCCATGTATTCCAAGCTGTCTTACGATCCAGTGCGAGACTTCACCCCCATCTGCCACGTCGCTTCGGCACCCAGCATCGCCGTCGTCCCGCCCAGCGTGCCGGCGAAGAACCTGCAAGAGTTGATCGGCATCGCGCGCACGAAGCCCACTTCGGTGAGCTACGGCAGCGCGGCCATCGGCAGCATGGGGCATCTGGCCGGGGAGATGCTGAACCGGGCAGCCAACGTGAAAATGCAACACATCGCCTACAAGGGGGGCGGACAGGCCACCATAGATGTGCTGGCGGGCCAGATCCAACTGGCCATCATCGGCATGTCCTCGGTCACGGCGCATGTGCGCGGTGGCCGGCTGCGCGCCATCGCCACGACGGGTCCGAAGCGCTCACCGGCTTTTCCCGACGTTCCGACCGTCGCCGAACAAGGCTTCCCCGGCTTCTCGGCCGAAGCATGGTACGGCGTTCTAGGGCCAGCGGGGTTGTCGAAACCGGTGGTCACCCAGATCAACGCGGAAACCCGCCGGATCCTAGGCATGCCCGATGTGCAGGCACGCCTGGCCAACGTCGGCTTCGAGATCGTGGGCAGTTCTCCGGAAGAATTCGCCAAGCTGATACGCGAGGAGATTCCGAAATGGATCAAGGTCGTCAAGGAAGCCGGCATCCCTCGCGAGTGAATCTCGGACGACCAGGCATCTGCCGCGCCGCTATCCCCGCGCGGCTCAGGGAATTTGCGCCGAGTTCATCCGCCCCATGATCAGCCGGGTCTTGGTGTTGAGCCAGGCAGCCTGCCGGTTACGATCGTAAAAGCGCGGATTGGGAACCATGGAGGCCAGTCGTGCGGCCTGCTGGGGCCCGAGCTGCGCCGCCGACACGCCGAAGTAATGACGAGACGCTGCCTCGGCCCCGAAAACGCCGTCGCCCCATTCGATCACGTTCAGATAGATCTCCAGGATGCGCCGCTTGCTCATCATCGTCTCGAGCATGACGGTGATGACGGCCTCCTGGGCCTTGCGCCAAGGGGATCGACGCCCGGACAGAAAGAGATTCTTCGCCAACTGCTGAGAAATGGTGGAGCCGCCGGCCACGACCCGCTTGTGCTTCAGGTTCTTCTCGTGCGCCTTTTGTATGGCCTCCCAGTCGAAACCCTCGTGATCCAGGAACTTGCCGTCCTCGGCAGCGACGATGGCCCGCTTCAAATGGCTGGAGATGCGCGGATAAGGTACCCAGGCGTGTCGCAGTTGGGCCTTGGGATTCTTTTCGCGCATTCGCTCGAGCCGATCGGCCATGAACGCCGTGGTGGTCGGATTGTGATCCACCCACCACCACACATGCGCGAACACCCACAGCTGATAGGCCAGGACCAGACCGATGGCCACACCGAGCAGCAACAGCAGCGAGCGCCAGAGGAAACGGAGCATGAGGGTCCGAGGTTCCGACTATTGGCCCGAACTGGAGCTGGAGATTCGCCGCCGAATTGCCCCGCGCCTCGAAGAGCTCGATGGCTGGCGCAATGATCCACAGCGGCGCCGAACCGGCCGAGATGCGCCCTCGGGTCGCCCCCCTGACGGCGCTGCACGAAAAGACTTGGCGTTCATTGCCGGCATCGTTTGGGCAACGTATCCCGACTCAGGGCGCTAGAGAACCGCGACCTGATGCGCTCTCAAGCGCCCGCCGAGCGCAGCATGGCGAGCACCGGCGCCGTGTCGGGCCGCACGCCGCGCCAGAGGAAGAACGACTCGGCGGCCTGCTCCACCAGCATGCCCAACCCGTCGCTCGTAATGCCTGCGCCGCATTCGCGGGCCATGGACAGAAAAGCGGTCTGCCCATCGGCGGCATACACCATGTCATAGGCCACGCAGTCTTGCGCGAATGCGCTGGTGGGAACGGGCGGCACCGAACCTTGCAGGCTTGCAGACGTCGCATTGATCACCAAATCGTAGGCAGAGCCGGCGAGATCATCGTAAGCGCGAGCCCGGACATTGCCGAACAGCCCGAAACGCTCCTCGAAGGCCTGGGCCTTTGCGACGTCCCGATTGGCCACCACGATCATCCGCACACCGTGCGCGATCAGAGGCATCATCACGCCGCGCGCCGCGCCGCCCGCACCCAGCAGCAGCACGCGACGGCCATGCAGCCCGACGTTCAGATTCTTCTCCAGGTCGCGCAGCAGCCCCGCGCCGTCGGTGTTCTCGCCACTGATCTTGCCGTCGGAAAAAGTGAGCGTGTTGACCGCCTGCGCAAACTTGCCGCGCTCCGATACGGTCTGGCATAGGGCGGCGGCTTCCTGCTTGAACGGCACCGTCACGTTGAGCCCGCGCCCGCCATGAGCGATGAAGCGATCGAGCTCGGCGCGAAAGCCGTGGATAGGCGCCGGCAAGCGGACGTAGACCATGTCCTGGCCCGTCTGCCGGGCGAACTCCGCATGGATCTGGGGCGACTTGCTGTGGCTGACAGGATTGCCGATGACTGCGTATCGGTCAGGCATGATGGTCTGAACGGACGTATGGACGTTGTGAAGGACCTGCGCGGCGCTCCCTTGTGGCTTCGCGGCAGATCGGCGCATCGAGCATGACTATTCTGCCTGGAATTGATCCGCGCGGGTAAAACTCCAAGTGCGCGTGATACTCAGTATGTCGGTGTCTTTGGCGATGTCGGGCGGAAACGGTGCGAACGGTGCGGCCAAGCGCACGATGCGGATCGCCGCCTCGTCGAGCACCTTCTGACCCGAGGAACGATTGATCTCGACGCTTTCGAGACTGCCATCGGCCCGGATCGCGACCGAGACGCGCAAGCTGCCGTAAATCCCGCGCGCTGCGGCCGGATAATTCAGCTCGCCGATGCGCTCGATCTTGGTTCGCCAGTCCTCGATGTAGCGTGCGAAGCGAAACTCCTTGGCTTGCGAGCCGATGAAGGTGCGCCGCGGCCGTTTCTGGTAGGCCGCCATGTCACGCGCGATTTTCGCCTGCAGCTGCAGTTCCTCCTTGCTGCTGTTGATCAGATCCGACGCATTCGGCAACGGGCGGATCTCGGGCTGAGCGTCCACCTGAGGCTGGACCTCCGGCTGCGCCACGGCGGGTGCGGGTTCGACCGCCTGGGTCATCACCCGCTTGGGCTCGCGCTGCTCCTGCGGCTGAGCGCGACGCATGTTCAGTGCGGCATCCGGCTCGCTTTGCTCTCGTTTGACCATCGGCAGCGGCGTCTTCGCCCGTCGATCGGCGTCGGTGTTGCCGCCCCCATCGAGGTTCGCCTGCGCCAGGATGTCCGGCTTTACCGGCGCGCTCTGAGTGCGGCTGTTGACCAGATCGACGATCAGCGGGGAATGGGTCACGTCGAGGTTGCGATCCGGCGCACGCACACTGACGCCGATCACCAAGAACAGATGCAGCGCGAAGGACACCAGCAGCGCCGCCTGCAAACGCGCTTGTGGATCCCCGCGCAAGGAGGCGTACGCGATCCCGGCGAGACGCACTAGATCGAATTGCGGCGGCACGGTCTTGACCACTTGTCCCATGCTGGCATTGTACGGAACATCCCCGGAGGCGTCACACAACGACTTGGATGACAGCAGCTTGGGACGCGTCGATCAAGCAGAGCCGCCGGATCCTCGGTCCGCCCACCCCCCGACGAATGGATCAGGCGGCCAGACGCTCCCGGAAATCGCACTCGAGGGTGACTTCGAGCAAATCGATAGCGGCCACCGCCAATTCGACCCGAGAGCCTGAAGGCAACTCGGGCAACGAGGGCACGCGCAGCACCAGCGGCAACCGCTCCATGCGCACGAGATTCTCCCGAATCACGCGGGCCGACAAGGTGCCGACCTGCTCCTGGAGGATCCATCGCAGACACCAGTAGCGCTCCATGTGGCGCTGGAACTCGGCATACAGATCGTACGTGAGTTCGAACGAGCGCATCGCCGCATAGAGGACTTCGCTGTTCTTGGGGTAGGGCGGCTCCTCGCCGCGAATGAGCGCAATCAACTGGCGCTGGTTGATCAGGTCGACGTAGCGGCGCAGCGGCGAGCTCGCCCAGACGTAATGCGACACGCCTAGCCCTTGATGGGGCGCGGCGCGGGTGCCGAGCTTCACCTTGCCTTCGCGCTGCGAGCGGAATATTCCCATCCATGCGTGCTCGTCGAGCAATTGCCCCCAGCGCGTGTTGACGAGGATCATGAGTTCCGAGACCACCTTGTCGATCGGCGCACCGCGTTTGCGCTCGCTGATCTGCACCCGATCGTTCTCGACCTGAAAACTGTACTCCGCTCGTGGCTCTCGGGTCGGATCCGCTTTGCCCCGGGCGATCTCCAACCGCTCCGAGAGCCGGTACAAGGCGAGCAGTTCGTTGCCGAAGGGATGCGCCACGTGTCCTGACTGCACGGCATCGGCATTGAAGACGGTGTCGAGCGTATCGTGGCGAAGATTGTCCGCGATCCACACCGATTCCACGCGCGACTCCGTACGCTCGACCTCGAACTGCGGCGAAACATCGGCGTAGAACGACAGCGCAGGCAGCGCCCTGCCCGCGAGCAGGGTGTAGCGCTCGACCGCCGAGGCCGGCAGCATGGTGATCTTGTCGCCGGGCATGTAGACGGTCGACAGACGCTGGCGCGCGATCTGATCGAGCGGCGAATCAATCCCGATGCCCAGGGCCGGGGCGGCGATGTGTATGCCGACCCGCATGCCCCCGTCTTCGCGCAAGACCACCGAGAACGCATCGTCGATCTCCGTGGTCGCGGCATCGTCGATGCTGTAAGCCGGCGCCGCGGCCAGCGGCAGTTCGCCGGGCAAATCGGGCAGCGCCACCTCCGGAAATCCCAGGCCTTCGGGAAAATTCTCGAACACGAAGCGACCCAGGTGAAACTGCCCCGAGGAAGGCAAAGCGCCGCAGCGCTCGAACAGTTTGGCGGGCGTGAGCTTGAGCGTCTCGCAAGCAGCTTCGAGCGCCTTCGCCTCGACCGTGTTGCGATCGGGCTTGTAGAGCAAGCGCTCGCGCACCGCCTCGAACTCGGGCGGCCAGACCCCGGCACAAAGTTGATCGATGTAGCGCTGCTGCTGCTCGGCTTGGCGCTGCTTGCGCTCCACGGCCGCCAGCGCAGCACGCAGCGACTCCTCGGGCGCCGCCTTGAATCGCCCTTTGCCGCGCCGATAAAAATACATCGGCGCAGAATGCAGCTTGACGAGCAGAGCGGCGGATTCGACCGCTGTCGGGGCGCGTCCGAAATAATCGCGTGCGAGGGCCTGGAAGTCGAACTCGTCCTGACCGCAGCATTCCCAGAGAAAATCCAGGTCGATGCCCTCGGCAAGCTTCTGCGTCTCAGGCATGAAGGCACTCAGCGCAGCGGTCTCGAAGCGCAAGAGCACGTTGGCGGCCTTCACCTTCGCACGCTTGCCCGAGGCGGTCTCGACCTGCAGCGATGTATCGTTGTCGGCGAGGATCGTGCCGAGCTTGAAATCGCCCTGCTCTTCAAACAGAACATTCATGGATGGAGCGGACTCGCTGCGAGGCCGGGGCTGGAAAAAGGGAGTCGGATTCTACCAGTCAGCCGTGCCGCGGAACCGCCGTGATCCGACGACGCCGAGCGATCAGCGGCGCGGAACTCCAGCCCGCTGCCCGTCGCCGAACTCGATCACCGCATCGACGTAGCGCGAGAACTCGGCGAAACCATGGTCGCCTCCCGGATGCACGATATGCATCGCGTCCCGGTACTTGTGGAGGGCGATCGTGCTGTCCAGCACTTCGTCGCCCAGCGCGACGATGAGCAGGTAGCGTTCGGCGCGCGTGATCTCGTCGACGTGCAGCGCGTGCAACTGCTGCAGATGCGCCTGGGTCAGCTCGTACGTCGCGCCGGTGTACAGATTCGTCTGCGGACCGAGATGGGCCGAGAGCAGTTCGTGCGGACGGATCGCTGGATTGATCAGCACGGCGCGCAAACCGTACCGCTCGGCGAGCCAGGTCGCATAGTGACCGCCGAGCGAACTGCCGACGAGCGTGACTTCGCTCGGATCCACGTCTGCGAGCATCGCCTCGACCGCCGCAATGGCTTCGCTCGGCCATTGAGACAACGCCGGCGCCGAGAATTCCGACTCGCGTCCGAGTGCGCTCAGCCGCGCGTGCAGCAATCGCGCCTTGAACGATTGCGGTGCACTATTGAAGCCATGCAGATAGACGAACATGCCTGCTCCTGACGCCTGGTAACGGCGTTGACAATAGACCAGTCGGGTGCTCCAATCAAATCATGAACATACCGGCCATTCAGCAAACAACTCACGCGCTCCTGCCTGCGCCGTGAAGACGTTGCTGAGCCTGCTTGCGGCGGTAGCCCTGCTCGTCTGGGGCACGCATATCGTTCGCACCGGGCTGCTGCGCACCTACGGTGCAAGCCTGCGCCGCGTCTTGGCAAGCAGCGTACGCAATCGCTTCGCCGCGCTCCTCGCCGGCCTGGGCGTCACCAGCCTGCTGCAAAGTTCCACCGCCACGGCACTGATCGCCAGTTCCTTCGTCGGCCAGGGCCTGATCGCGACAGCGCCTGCGCTTGCGATCGTGCTGGGCGCGGATATCGGCACGAGCCTGATGGTGCAGGTCTTCTCCCTCGATCTGTCGTGGCTCTCACCGCTGCTCATTCTGGTCGGCGTCGTCCTGTTCCTCTCCCGGCGCAACACGACGGCAGGCCGCCTCGGCCGAGTGGCCATCGGTTTCGGCCTCATCATTCTCGCGCTGCAGCTCATCCTGCAAACGACCCAGCCGCTGACAGTCAATGCCGGTGTCAAGACGCTCTTCGCAACGCTTTCAGGCGACCCGCTGCTCGACATGCTGCTGGCCGCCATCGTGACGATGGTCTCGTACTCGAGCCTGGCTGTCGTGCTGCTCACCGCGACGCTTGCCGCGTCGTCCGTCATATCCCCCGAGGTTGCCTTCGCCCTGGTCCTGGGTGCGAATCTCGGCAGCGGGCTGCTTGCCGTCATCACCACCATGAATGCAGCGCCCGAAGTACGCCGGATCCCGCTCGGCAACTTGATGTTCAAGCTCGTCGGCTGCCTGGCTCTGGCGCCGTTCCTCGGTGTTCTGACAGGCTGGCTGAGCGCCATCGATCCGGATCCGAAAAGTCTCACCGTGAATTTCCATCTGGCCTTCAACCTCGCGCTTGCCGCATGCTTCATTTTCGCCACCGGCCCCGTCGCCCGACTCACCGAGCGCCTGCTCCCGGCGCGACCGAAGGAGGACGAGGTGAGCCGGCCGCGGCACCTGGATCCGGTGGCACTCGACACACCCATCCTCGCGATCTCCTGCGCGGCCCGCGAAGCCTTGCGCATCGCCGATACGGTCGAAACCATGCTGGTGGGCGTGATGGACGTCATCCGGCGCAAGGATCGCGACCTGTCGCGGCGACTGCGGACGATGGACGACACGGTCGATGAACTCTATACCGCAGTGAAGCTCTATCTCACGCAAATCAGCCGCGAGGCGCTGGACGAGCGCGAAGGCAAGCGCTGGACCGACATCGTCTCCTTCACGATCAACATGGAGCAGATCGGCGACGGGGTCGAGCGCATCCTGCGAGACCTCGAAGACAAGCTGATCAAGCGCGGGGCGAGTTTTTCCGACGCGGGCATGGCCGAAATCACGGAACTGCACGAGCGCCTGGTGTCCAATCTGAGGCTGGCCATGAGCGTCTTCTTGAATGGCGACTTGAAGGGCGCTCAGGCCTTGATCGCACAAAAAGTCGAATTCCGCGAGCGCGAACTCGCGTTCGCCGATACGCATCTGCAGCGACTGGCATGGAACACGCCGGAGAGTATCGAAACGAGTTCACTGCACCTGGATCTCATCAGCGAGATGAAGCGGATCAACTCACACTTGTGCTCGGTGGCGTATCCGATCCTCGAAAGCGCCGGCGTGCTCTCGAGCAGTCGGGTGCGGCCGGAAGCAATCGAACCGCCGGCGAAAGCGGCCGCAGCCGCAGAGGGCACCGCTCCCCGTTCCACCACCGCGCATGTCGCCCACGCTGCCCAGCCCAAGGCTCAACCATGACCGAGCTCACCATCACCCGCATCTGTCACCTTTTCGAGTCGAAAGGCGATCAGCGCTGGCAAGCCGCCCCGGTCACGCTGCTCCAGCATGCGCTGCAGACCGCGTGGCTGGCCGAAAAGGCCGGTGCGCGAGACAGCCTGATCTGCGCCTGCCTGCTGCACGACCTGGATCATTTGCTGGAAAAAGACGGTGAGCATGCCCAGCACGCCACCCACGGTCCGCACGGCGCCGCCAGCCTAGGCACGCTGTTCGATGCTGCCGTCACCGAGCCGATCCGACTGCATGTCGATGCCAAGCGCTACCTTTGCTATGCGCATCCTGGCTACTCGCAGGGGTTGCCCCCGGAGGCCAAACACTCCCTGGAACAACAAGGCGGTGTCTTCACCTCCGACCAGGCACGCGCCTTCATGCGCGAACCGTATGCGATCGAAGCCGTGAATCTGCGATTGTGGGACGATCAGGCGCGCCTGGCAGGTGCCGGCACACCCAGCCTCGCGCATTTCGCGGCGACCCTGCGAACGCGAGTGCTCCCCAAGCGGCCATCGCAACAACCGCCCGAGGCGAGGCGCTGACCATGCTGCTCGGGGTGCCGAAGGAAATCAAGACGCACGAATATCGGGTGGGACTGACACCTTCCAGTGTGCGTGAACTCGTCTCCCGGGGCCATACGGTGCTGGTCGAGTCGAACGCCGGCATGGGCATCAGCGCATCCGATGCCGATTACCAGCGTGCGGGTGCGCAAATCGTCGCTTCGCCCGATGAGATCTTTGCGCGCGCGGACCTGATCGTGAAAGTGAAGGAACCTCAGGCGCAGGAATACGCCAAGCTGCGCCCCGGGCAAGTCCTGTTCACCTATCTGCATCTTGCCCCGGATCCGGCTCAAACCCGCGCGCTGGTCGATTCCGGGGCCACCTGCATCGCCTACGAAACCGTCACCGCGGCGGACGGCAGCCTGCCCTTGCTGGCGCCGATGTCCGAAGTCGCCGGACGCATGAGCGTGCAGGCCGGCGCGCACTGCCTCGAGCGAAAGTACGGCGGCATGGGCATTCTGCTCGGCGGCGTACCGGGCGTGCCCTCCGCACGGGTCGCGATCCTGGGCGGCGGCGTGGTCGGCTTCAATGCCGCGCAGATGGCCATCGGCACCGGCGCGCAAGTCGCTGTCATCGACCGCAGCGTCGACGTACTGAGGCGCATCGATCGCCTGCTCGGCGCGCGCGTGATCACGGTCTATTCCAACCGCGACAACATCGAGCGTCAGGTGCTGGCGGCCGATCTCGTGATCGGAGGCGTGCTGATCCCGGGCGCAGCGGCGCCGAAACTCGTCTCCCGCGATCTCGTCAGCCGCATGAAGCCCGGTTCGGTCATCGTCGATGTGGCGATCGACCAAGGCGGTTGCGTGGAAACATCGCGCCCCACCACACACGCCGATCCCACGTTCGTCGTCGATGGCGTCGTCCACTACTGCGTGACCAACATGCCGGGCGCCGTGCCCCGCACGTCGACCTATGCGCTCAACAACGCGACCTTGCCTCACGTCCTGGCACTCGCCGATCTGGGCTACCGCGAAGCCTTGCGCAGGGATGCCCATCTGCGCGCCGGGCTCAACGTGCACGCGGGGAAGGTGACTTGTCGCGAAGTGGCCTCGGCACTGGGCTACCCCACGGTGGATCCGCTGGACGCGCTGGGTGCTTGATGATCGCTGCATCCTTGCTGCGGCGCGCCGGTTCGGATCTGGCCTGAAGCCAGCAGTTTCAGCGGCGAGCGCCGACTCGGAGGCGGGCTCGACGCCATGACCCTGGGGGTGACGGCGCTCGTCCTGCTCGCGGCGCTCATGCACGCAAGCTGGAATGCGCTCATCAAGTCGAGCAGCGACACCACCCTCAACACGGCCCTCCTGGTTGGCGCCGCGGCACTGATCTGCGCGCCCCTGCTCTTCTTCGTACCGCTTCCTGCAGCGCCGAGCTGGCCCTACCTGCTGGCCTCCGCCCTGGTGCATCAGTTCTACTTTGCCTTGGTCGGCGCCGCCTACCGGCAGGGCGACCTGAGCTTCGCCTATCCGCTGATGCGCGGCACGCCGCCGTTGATCGTAGCCTGTGCCGGCATCTTTCTGCTGCAGGACGAATCGTCGCCCGGGCTGTGGGCGGGGGTGGCGGCCATCAGTGTGGGGGTGCTGTGGCTCGGCGGCTTCCCGCGCATGCTGCGCCATGCGCATGCGCGTTCGACGGCATTCGCGCTGGGCAATGCCGTCTTGATCGCGGCCTACACCTTGATCGATGCCCTGGGGGTACGAGCATCAGGCAACGCAGCCAGCTACGGCCTCTGGCTTTTTCTGCTGATGGCGCCGCCCTACGTGGGCATCGTCGTCGCCACGCGGCGAGCGCAGGTTCGATCTCATCTTGAGCAGTATTGGGGGCGCACTTTGCTAGCCGGTGCCCTGAGCGTAGGCGCCTACGGGATTGCGCTCTGGGCCATGACACGTGCGCCGGTAGCTGCCGTTGCAGCCCTGCGCGAAACCTCGGTCATCTTCGCCGCGCTGATCGGCACCCTCTTGCTCAAGGAACCCTTCGGACAGCGTCGCATCGCCGGCGCCTGTGTGATCGCGACCGGGATCGCGTTGGTCAGGCTCTGACTGCGACGAACCCTGATCCAGGATGGCTGGGCGCCAGAGCAGCTTAGTGCCGGCCCGCCGTTGCCTTCGATGCCTGCCAGGCATCGAGTTTGCCGCGCGCGCCGTTCCTCGTCGGGTCCAGCGCCTCGTCATGGCCCGGCTTCTTGCAAGTGAGCTCGATCACATAGCCGTTCGGATCGCGGAAGTAGATCGATTCGACGAAACCATGGTCGGCAATGCCGCGCGTCTCGATACCGACGGCCTTGCCCTTGGCGAACATTGCGCGCAGGTGCCCTGCGTCGACCTCGAGCGCAATATGCAGATCGAAGTCGTGCTGCGGCCTGAACTCGAAAGGCTGCTCCGGCGCCTCGAAGAAGGCGAGGAAGGCCCCGTCGCCCAGCCGATAGAACGTATGCAGGACTCGGACCTCTCGCCCGGTCTGGGTGCTGCGGATCTCGAACGCCTCGGCCAGCGGCAGGCCGAGGAAATCCTCGTAGAAGCCTCGGGTCTCGCCCGAATCCCGGCAGCGATAGGCGTTGTGATGCAGTCCACGGATCATGCCTGCTCCTACCTTACGTTATCTCAAGCCCTCGAACTGCACGTCCTTGAAGGGGGCGACGAAGTGAGCGTAGAAGCTCTCGTTGACCTTGGCCCAACTCGGCCGCGCGCTCATCGTACCCAGCCAGCGCTCCACGTTCGGCCAAGCCGAGTAGTCGAGCCGTACGACCTCGCCCAGACTGAGGATGCAGGCCCCGAAGTAATCGGCGATGGTCAGTTCGTCGCCGCAGACGTAGGCGTGCTTGCCGAGCAGGTGGCTGTCGAGGATCTGCAGCCAGGCACGCGACTTTTCCCGGCCCCACGCCAGGATGGCGGCCTGTACCCGTTGATCCGGCCGTTTGTAGGTAGGCAGGCACTGAGGATAGATCACGCCGTAGCCCAGATCACGATACAAGCCGGTATTGAACCAATCCATGCGCTCGTTCACCCGAGCGCGCGCCTGCAAAGCCTTCGGATACGTCGCAACGTCGGCCTTGTCGGCGAGATACTTCAGAATGGCCGATCCCTCGCTCAAGATGAAGCCGTCGTCGTCCAGCAGCGGCACCTGTCGGTTGGGATTGATGGCGCTGAACTGCGGCTTGAGGTGAGCGCCGGTGAACAAATCGACCACCTCCAGATCCATGGCAATGCCCGCCTCCTCGGCAAGCAGCAGGATCGGTCGGCTGACGGTCGAAACGGGATGGTAGTAAAGCTTCATCACTGGCCTCTCGATGATCGATGGATGCTCCGGATGCCGAGACTGTCCAAGCTCGGCATCGGGACGCGCCCCGGGGTCGCGGGGCATGAATCCGGAATGCTACCAAGCCGCGCGCAGAATCGAAATGCATCGCGCGCCAAATGCCTTTCTCGCATAATGGCTCGGACCGGCGCGAGCCCGGGGCGTTCCTGGCTCTCCACCAAGATGCCCATGCATGCCCGATTGCCGCCCGGGCGCGAAGAGGAGAGATTCATGGCAACAGTCGTCCGTCTCCAGATCGATGCACGCGAGCCGCTCGCCGATGGCGCGTCGTTCGGCAATACCGGGGCCTACGAGCGCCTGAGCGGCATTGCCCACTTCGAGGTCGCCCCCACCGCGCCCGCTTATCGCCCGGTGGTCGATCTCCCCATGGCGGGCGTCGATCCCGCAGGCCGCGTGGCATTCTCGGCCGAGTTCTGCATTCTGCGTCCCGTCGATCTCGCACGAGGCAACCGCCGCATCCTCTTCGACGTGATCAATCGGGGCAATATTCGCGCCCTGCAGTTCTTCAACGATGCCGAGCCGACCAATGCGCCTCGCACGCAAGCCCATGCAGGCAACGGCTTTCTCATGCGCCGCGGCTACACCGTGGTCGCGCTTGCCTGGCAGGGCGACATCCTGCCGGCCGAGGATCGCATGAGCATGCGCCTGCCCGTCGCCGGCAGCGACCTGGCGCCCGTCACGGGGCCCGTGCGCATGGAGTTCATCGCCGATCGCGAGGGCATACGGACCGTGCCGCTCAGCGGCAATGATTTCACCCATGCGTATCCCGCCGTGTCGCTCGACACCACCCAGGCCGTGCTGACGCGCCGCGCTTACCCGGATGAGACGCGCGAAGTGATCCCGGCGCAGGCCTGGCAGTTCGCCCGACTCGGGGCGACCGGACGCCTCGAGCCCTCGGCCACCGATTGCACGCTCGACGAGCCTTTCCGTCCTGGCTGGATTTACGAACTGGTCTATACCGCGAAGGATCCACTGGTGCTGGGCCTGGGCTTCGCCGGCGTGCGCGACTTTCTGAGTTTCCTGCGCCACGAGGAGCGTGATGCCGCCGGCATGGCGAATCCGGCATCGCTTCCCGACGCGAAGATCGAGCGCGTCTACGGCTGGGGGCGATCGCAGAGCGGGCGGTTCCTGCGCGAGTTCGTCTACCGCGGGTGGAACGAAGACGCCGCGGGGCGCCGCGTATTCGATGGGATCCATCCGCATGTCACCGGCGCCGGACGCGTCACCCTCAATTACCGTTTCGCCCAGCCGGGACGCTATCCGCGTCAACACGAGGATCATCTGATCGCCTCGGACCAGTTCCCCTTCGCCTACGGCTTGACGAGCGATCCGTACACCGGACGCAGCGACGCGATCCTCAGGCGGCCGTCCACCGACCCGCTGGTCATCCACTCGCAAACGGCGGCCGAGTATTGGCAGCGCCGCGGTTCGCTAGTGCATACCGATGCATTCGGCGCCGATCTGCCCGAGCACCCTCGCGCCCGGCTGTACTTCTTCGCCTCGTCCCAGCATTTCGCCAAGCCGGGCGGCAAACCCGAGCGGGGTGCGCACAGGCATGCGTCCAATCCCTTGGATACCGCACCTGTCCTGCGCGCGCTGCTGGACGCGATGGACGACTGGGCATCACGCGGGATCGCGCCACCCGCCAGCCGGGTACCCCGCCGATCGGAAGGCACCTTGGTCGAAGCCGGCGAATACCAGACGGCTTTTCCGCGCATCCCGGGCGTCGAGCCGCCTGGATCACCGAACCGTTTGCATCGTCTCGATTTCGGTCCGGAAACCGAGCAAGGCCGCTTCGTCCAAGAACCGCCGCTCGAACTGCTCGAACAAGCCTACGCGGTACTGATTCCCCAGCCGGATACCGACGGCAACGACCTCGCCGGCGTACGCACACCGCATGTCGAGGCGCCTCTTGCCACCCACACGGGATGGAACTACCGCGCCCAGGGAAGCACCGCAGCGCTCTACAGCATCGTCGGCAGCCATCTGCCCTTTGCCGCGACCGCCGCCGAACGGGCAACGTCCGGGGATGCGCGGCTCTCGATCGCTGAGCGCTATCGCAGCAGGCACCATTACATCGCTCGCATCGCCGCGGCCGCGCAACAACTCGTCGAGGCGCGGTTGCTGCTGCCCGAGGATGCCGATCGCTATATCGCCAGAGCGATCGCCGATCCCGACTTCCCCGGCTGAAACCACCCGGCCACAAGAGCACGTCCGCAGCATCCGCAGCCACATCGCCGGCCTGATCGCGGTCGGGCACATCCGTTGCACCGCCTACACCATGGCAACAGCCAGGCAGCGCGGTGAAAGGACGGTGCTCATGGTCGGACGCAGCAAATCGCCGAACAGTCTCGCGGTCGCGATCATCCTGGGCGCCGTGATCCTGAACGGCTGCAAGCCGCCGGCTGAAGACGTGTCGACCAGCGGCCCGGTCGGACCGGTCGCCTCAGCCAACGAACCCGCCCCCCCGGCGACCACGCTGCCGCCCGAACCTGCGCCCTTGACCAGCGGGTCGGCCGACGCGAGTGCGGGCGACAGCAAACTGGCCGTTCGGATCGAAGCGGCCTTAGCTGCGGAGACGGCTTTGCACGGATCGTCGATAGGCGTGAGCGCGGTCGATGGCGTCGTCACGCTCACGGGAAGCACGCGCTCGCACGACCTGCGAAGCATGGCCGCACAGATCGCCCTCTCTGTCGAGGGAGTGAAACTCGTGCGCAACGAACTGGCCATCGCGCGGGAAACTTAGTCTCATGCAACTCGGCGCCCGAAACGGGCGGCCGCCCATGGCAAAGAATTCGCAACCGGGACGATCAGCACAATGTCATCCGCCTCGATAAGCCGCCGCGCGATCCGCATCGCCGGGTGGACGCTCGCGGCATTGGTGCTGATGGTTCTCGTCGTCCTGCTCGTGTTCGATTGGAACTGGCTCAAGTCGCCGATCCAGAGCGGCGTCGCCCGTGCCACTGGCCGTACGCTCGATATCGCCGGAGATATCACCGGCCAATGGCGCTTGCGTCCGCTGATCCGTCTCGAGCAAGTGCGGCTGTCCAATCCCGAATGGGCCCAGGCTCCCCATCTGCTTTCCGCCGAAGCGATCGAATTGCGCATCGCGCTGCTGCCGCTCATCTTCAAACGCATCCACATCTACGAACTGAGGCTGCAGGGCCCCGAGGTGAATCTGCAGCGCCTCGCGGATGGGCGTGCCACGTGGCTGTTCGATCCGGAGCACAAGGACGAGGCGGGCACGCCTCCGGTCATCGACACGCTGCAGGTCGACCGAGGCGTGCTCAACTATCTGGACGCTATCGTTCCCGCCCGCCTGACGGCTCAGGTCGAAGACAAATCCGATCCGCAGGATCCGCGGGGACTGAAGTTTCGAGTCGAGGGGCAGCTGCGCGACCAGCCGGTGAAACTGACCGGCGAATCTGCATCGCTGCTATCACTGCGTGACGCTTCCCGGCGCCTGCCGCTGCTCGTGCAAGGCGTCCTGGCGAGCACCCAAATCTCGATCGAAGGCGAACTGGCCGGCTTGGCCACGCCGAGCGAGGGCAGCATCCGGTATTCGCTGAGCGGACCGAGCTTGAGCCTGCTGGAACCGGCGCTTCGCGTTCCCCTGCCCGAAACACCGGCTTACTCGGTCACCGGACTGCTCACGCGCAAAGGCGAGCGCTGGCAGACCACCGATCTGCGCGGCAAGGTCGGCGAAAGCGATATCGCAGGCAGCGTCACTGTCGAGACCGGGGGCGACAAACCGAACATCGTGGCCGATTTGCGGTCATCCCTGCTCGATCTCGCCGACCTCGGACCGCTCATCGGCGGCACCAACCGCTCGCGCCTGAAGCCTACGGCCGAAGACGCGGCGCGATTGCTGCCCCGACGCAACTACGATCCGTCGAGTTTCGCCAAGCTCGATGCCCACGTGATCCTGCGCGCCGACAAAGTGGTGCGCGTCGCAGCTTGGCCGTTCGACAACTTTCTGGCCGACTTCCGCTTGAGCGATTCGCAGGTGGTGATCGATCCCCTGCAGTTCGGCATGGCCAATGGTCGCCTGCATGGCCGTGTCGTCTTCGATACGCGTCAGCCGCCGATCCAGTCGACCCTGGTGGCACGAATGGAAAACGTCGACGTTGCCAGAATCGCGCCGGAGAAGGCAGCCGTGAGCGAGGCGGCCGGCATACTTTCCGGGCGGATCGAATTGAAGGGGCGAGGCAACGCCATCGGCACGATGCTGGGCTCGTCGGATGGCCGCATCACCTTGCTGCTGAGCGACGGCAACGTGCCCAGCCTGCTGCCGGCGCTGGTGGATCTCGATGGCGCTCGAGTACTTGCGAACCTGTTCGGAAGCAAGCCGGAGAGCGTGCGCTGCTCGGCCATCGACCTGGCAATCGCCGGCGGGATCGCCACACCCAACGTGGCCATCGTGGAGACCGATACCACGGTGCTGACCGTAACAGGTCAAGTGAACCTGCGCAGCGAAGCCCTGGACTTGAAGCTCACCCAAGCACCCAAGGCGCCGAGCTTTCTTTCGCTGCGCACGCCCATTCTGGTCGGGGGCACGATGATGTCTCCCGCCCTCGCCCCGGCGCCCGCGCCTTTGGCGGCACGCGCCGCGGCGGCCCTGCTGCTGGGTTTGGTGAATCCTCTCGCTGCGGCACTGGCGCTGATCGAGACGGGGCCGGGCGAGGACGGCACCTGCCCCGTCATTCAGCAAGGCTACAAGACGAAACCGGCTTCCGGCGCCCCTGGCAAGAAGTGACGCCGAAAACAGACGCTCAAACGACGCCCGACAAGCCGCCGTCGACGTTGATGCAGGTGCCGGTGACGTAGTTCGCCGCCTCGGAACTCAAGAAGGCAATCGCATTGGCCAGATCTTCCGGCTCGCCCATCCGGCCCATCGGCACGTTCTTGCCGTTGGCCGCGAAATGCTCCTCCACGCTGCGGCCCATGCGCTTGGCACCTCGCTCCTGCTGCGGGGTCTTGATCTTGCCGACGCAAGCCACATTGACGCGGATGTTGTGGGGCGCGAGTTCCTTCGACAAGGCCTTGGCCAGCGTCACGCTCGCTTGCCTGCTCACGACCGTGGGCAACTGATTGGGCCCCGGCGTGGCCGCCGCAGCCATGGTGAGCATGATGATGCTGCCGCCGCCTTGCTTCTTCATGTGCGGCACGACGCAGCGCACCCCTTCGATCGGAGCGAACAGCTTCACTTCCACGTCGGAGCGCCACATCTCGTCGGTGACCTTGTCGAAGGCATTCTGGCCCGACCCGCCGGCATTGTTGACGAGAACATCGACGCGCCCGAAGCGCTTGACGGTCTCTTCGATGAAGCGGGGAATGTCCTTGGTCGCATCGCCCGTCACGGCCAACACCTGCACGCCCAGCGCTTCGACTTCGCTGGCCGTCTTGGCCAGCGGCTCGGCGCGGCGGGCAAGCAAGGCGACATTGGCGCCCTCCATCGCGAAACGCAGTGCGGTCGCGCGACCGATACCCTCGCTGCCGCCCGTGATGGCAACCACTTTGCCTTTCAATCCCAGATCCATGCGACCTCCTTGTTGAATGCCCGTATAAACGTGTGTACCCATGTGCTGCGCGGCCATTATGGCCGAAACTGCCGAAGCGCCATCGATCTCGGCGCCCGGATTGCCTACTTGAGCGTGAGCGCCAGCTTGCCGATCGCCTTGCGCGTCGTGATGGCGGCGAAGGCCGCAGCGAAGTCGCGCAACGGATACGTTGCACTGACCAGCGGCTTCACTTTGTCCTGCCCGTACAGATCGAACAGTTCGCCCATCACGCGTCGCATCTGCGCCGGATGGTGATCTCGGTAGTCGCTGATCTGCAGTCCCAGCACGCCGATGTTCTTCACCAGCAGGTAATTGGCCTTGACCTCGGGAATGCGTCCGCCCGCGAACCCGACCACGACCAATCGGCCACTCCAGGCGAGCGCGCGCAAGCTCGCGTCGAACACGTCGCCGCCGACCTGTTCGATGACGATGTCCGCACCGCGACCGCCGGTCGCCTGACGCAGTTGATCGCGCAGCGCATCGCGCAGATTCGGCACGCTGGTATCGAGGATGTGATCGGCCCCGCTGCGGCGCGCGATCTCTGCCTTCTCCGGCGTGCTCACTGCCGCCACGACCGTGGCCCCCAGCGCCTTCGCCAGTTGCACCGCCGCCAGGCCGACACCGCCGGTGGCGCCCGTGACGAGCACCACTTCGCCAGGCCGCATCCGCGCGCGTTCGACGAGGGCGAAATGCGCCGTCTGATAGACCAGTCCGAAGCAGGCGCCCTCCTCGAAGCTCATCGCCTCGGGCATGACGAAACAATTGTCCTGGGCGGCGATGGCTCGCTCGCCGAACGCACCGTGCTCCATCCAGACCAGCACGCGATCTCCCGGCTTGCACGTCGTGACCGACTTGCCGACCGCGGCCACGATGCCCGCGCACTCCTTGCCCGCCACGAAGGGGCGCGGTGGCAGGACCTGGTACTTGCCCGCCATCACCAGGATGTCGGGAAAGTTCACCCCGGCCGCATGCACATCGACCAGCACCTGGTGCTCGCCCGGCTGCGGAGCGGGAAATTCCTCCACCTCGATACTTTCGGGCGGACCGAACTCGCGTACGACGATGGCTTTCATGCTCACCTGGCTGAGAAGATGCAAACAGGACCGGATGGTACCTGCCTTTTTCGCGTCGGTGTTCCGCCCCACCGGATGGGCCGAATCGGCGACAATGGGCAAAACGAAGGCGAGCGCACTCGCCTCTCGGCATTTTTCAGTCCAGCACGGAGGAGAAGCAAGATGAGTTCACGCTGTTTGGTCGTGGCGCTGACGCTGGGATGCTCGGTCCAGGTGCTTGCGCAGTCGTCCCCCACCCCGACCGACTATCCCAACCGACCGGTGCGGATCATCGTCGGCTTGGCGCCCGGCGGTGCGATCGACACCATCGCGCGCAGCATGAGCGGGGTGTTGGCCAGCCGACTGGGCCAGCCCGTCATCGTCGAGAATCGTCCGGGCGCCGGCGAGGCGATCGGCAGCGAACTGACTGCGCGGGCGACTCCCGATGGCTATACGGTGTTCATGGCAAGCGCTGCCGTGGTGGTGAATCCGCTGCTCAACAAGGTTCGCTACGACCCGATCAAGGACCTCGCTCCCATCACCCAGATCACTCGTCAGCCCTACGTGATGGTCGTGCACCCGAGCGTTCCGGCGCAAAGCGCCAAGGAGTTGCTGCCCTGGATCAAGGCCAATCCCGGCAAGGTCAACTACGCGTCCTCCGGCAGCGGCAGCCTCATGCATCTGACAGGGGAAATGTTCAAGTCGGCGGCGGGGGTGACGATGACGCACGTACCGTACAAGGGCATGGCACTCGCATATCCCGACTTGATCGCCGGCCAGGTACAGGTGGGTTTTCCGGCCATCATCACGGCGCTGCCGCACCTGAAGAGCGGCAAATTGCGCGCGCTCGGCGTGACGGGTACGACGCGGGTCGCGAGTCTGCCGGGCGTACCTACCCTGATCGAATCCGGCGTACCCGGTTTCGTGGTCGAGCAGTGGTATGGACTCTACGCACCTGCCGGGACGCCGAGCGCGATCATCGCCCGCCTGCACAAGGAGTTCACCGCCGTGATCAAGGATCCGGACACGGTCGCTCGGATGACCGCCACCGGCTCAGAAGCCGTGGGCAACAGCACCGCCGAATTCGCCGCCCACGTACGCGCCGAATCGCAGCGCTGGAGCAAGATCATTCGCGAAGCCGGCATCAAGCTGCAGTAGCGCGATGGCGCAGCGGCCCCGCTGGGCCCGCTGCGCCATGATCTCATTCCACCTTGATCTTCAACGGCGGCACCACCTTGTTCCACTTGGCGATGTCGGCATCGATGCGCGCACCGAATTGCGCGCTCGACATCTCGACCGCCTCCACACCAACGCCGAGCAGCCGCTCCTTGATGTCGGGTTGCGCGATCCCGTATTGAACGGCGGCATGCAGCGCAGCGATCGCGGCTTTGGGCGTGGCCGAAGGAACGACCATGCCGTACCAGCCGCTCACCTCGTAACCGGGCAAACCGGCTTCCGCGATGCTCGGCACATTGGGCAGCGCCAGGCTGCGCTTGGGCGTCGTCACACCGAGGGCCCGCACCTTGCCCGACTGGATGTTCGGGCGCGCCACCGCCACGGTGGAGAAGAAGATCGACACGCGCCCGCCGAGTAGATCGACCATCGCCGGGCCGCCCCCTTTGTACGGAACATGCAGCATTGTCGCGCCTGCAAGCGAGGCGAAAAGCTCGGCGGCCAGATGCGTCAGATTGCCGATGCTCGACGAGGCGTAGGTCACCTGGCCAGGCTTTGCCTTGGCGAGCGCGACCAGCTCGCCGACGGTGTTGACGCCCGCACCCGGATGCGCCACCAGCACGTAGGCGCCATCGCCGACAAGGGCAACCGGCGCGAAGTCCTTCGCCGTGTTGTAGGGCAGTTTCGGGTAGAGGCTGGGATTGATCGCGTGACCGGCAGCCACCATGAGCAAGGTGTGGCCGTCGGCAGGCGCATTCGCCACCAGTCCCGAACCGATGATGGTGTTGCCGCCGCCGCGATTGTCGACCACGAAATTCTGACCCAGCCGCTCGGTCATCTTCTGCGCCAGCATGCGGCCGACGATGTCGTTCGCGCCGCCAGGCGGATAGGGCACCACCAGCCGCACGGGCCGGGTGGGCGTCCATTGGGCGTAAGCGACTGCGCTTGGCAGCGTGGCGAGCGCGCACAGCAATGCGCGCCCGATGCGCGAGCGATATTGAGCATTCAAGATGGTTCCTCCTGTTGTTTGGCAGGAGACCGCCCCTAGGGGGCGGTGCTCCCGAGATGTCGAATCTACCGTTCGCCGCGCGTCAGCACGCGCTCGGCACGCCACGTACGCTTCACCATGCCGCTGCCAATGCCCGCAGTCACGGTGCCCTCCATGTAGGCCGCATGCACCCGTCCTTCGAAATGATGCGCCCGCCCTTCGTCCACCAGCACGAAGCGGATCCGGTCGCCATCGAGACGCGATTCGAACAGCGGCAGAAACCCGCCGCCTGCGTTCACGCGCGCGCCGCCTCGTATCTTCTGGTGATCCTGCTTGAGCTCGATGTCGTAGGTGTGCTGCGCGTCACCGACCGTCGCTTCCAGCCGCCAGGAGCCGGCCACGTTCGCCGGCACGACGTACAGGAAGTAATTCTTGGAGATGTTGACGCTGCGATCCGGTGTCCAGTCCTGGAAGCCGAAGTCGTGCGCGATGATGCGAGTGCCCGGGCGCAGTTCGTTCATGAGCTTGGGCTTGAGCCGATTGACCAGCCCGGTGAGCAGGTAAAGCGTCACCACCGTGGCCTCCTTGATATCGGTTTCAAACACGTCCTGCTGAACGAAGCGCACGCGATCGGCGACGCCGGCCTTGTGCGCGTTCTGGTTCGCCTCTTCCACCAGCTTGGCATCGATGTCGACCCCGAAACCACGCGCACCGAAATGCGTCGCCGCGGTGATGGGGATGCGGCCGTCGCCCGAGCCGAGATCGACCACCAGGTCGGAGGGCTTCACATCGGCCAGGCGCAGCATTTCTTCGACGGCGACCTGCGTCGAAGGCAGGTAGGGGGTGGGCACCTCGCCCGGCGGGGTGATGCTCGCTGCATGCGCCGTAGACGCTCCTCCGAGGACTACAGCGCAAAGCACGCCCAGCCACACGCGCAACCTCCATGGATCCATGTCGTTCCTGCCTCCGTTGTTCCAGCCATCGATCGACTTCGACCGAGGTCGCGATTGTCCCAGTCTCGAGGCGTCCACGCTACTCGGCGAACAGAACGACGGGATCGGCCGGCGGCTTGCCGCTCGTACGCCGCTTCAGCACCGCAGCCGTCGCGGGCGCGAAGTCCATCAGCTCGTCGTAGGCCAGCTGATAATCTTTCGGCGCGCCGCGAGCGAAAGCGATCAGGCCGAGCGTGTACCAGGCTTCGGCCGTGTTCGGCGCGCGCTCGAGCAGATAGTCGAGCTGCGCTTCGGCCGCTTGCCATTGACCCGTGCTGGCGAGCGCCCGCGCCAGATAGATGCGGGCGTCACCCGCCATCGGTGCGAGCCGCACGGCTTGCTGCAGCACACGGATCGCACCCGCAGGGTCGCGATTGCGCAGTCGCGCCTGACCGAGATTGATCCAACCAGCCGGCGCATCGGGCTGCAGCTTTGTCGCCATCTCCAGCGCGGTGATCGCCTCGGGAAATCGGCCGAGTTGCAGCAGGCTGTAGCCCTTCGCATTCCAGAGCAAAGCATCGCCGGGACGCACCTGCGTGCCCCGCTCGCTGTATTCGAGCGCTCGCACGAAATCGCCTGCCTCGCCGTGATGCATCGCCAGCGCATTGAGCAGCCCGGGGTGATTGCGGTCGAGGGCCTCGGCCCGCGCATAGGCATCGCGCGCTTCGGGTCGCTGCCGAAGCGCCGCATACGCATTGCCCAGATACACCCAGTCGGCGGCTTGGCCGGCCTCCAGCCGCGTCGCCTGGCGGTACTTCTCGATCGCAGCGCGCCACAGACGCAGGTTGAAGTACGCAGCCCCCATCGCGCGCAGATCGGAAGCAGACTGCGGCTTCGCACTTTCCGCCTGTGCGAGTACGGCAGCAGCCTCGCGGCCGCGGCCGAGCAAGGTCAGCGTTTGCGCCAGTCCGCTCAACGCGCCGGGATGCTCGGGTTGGGTCTGCAGCACCTGGCGCCATGCACGCTCGGCATCGGACCACCGGTCGGCCTGCTGATAGAGTGCCGCGAGATTGATCCAAGCTGCGATCCATCCGGGCTGGACCTCGGTCGCGCGGCGGTACGCAGCCTCCGCCTCGCCGGGGCGTCCTGCCTTGATCGCCTCGATACCGATCTGATGCCAGACGGCCGCATCATCCGGCTTGGGCGGCAAGGCATCCAGCGCCTCGCGGGCGGCATCCAGACGGCCGGTGCGCGCCAGCAGCAAGGCCCGCTTGCGCAGGGCGTCGCCGTCGAGCGGCGCGATCGTCGCGGCTTCCGCTATCGCGTCGAGCGCGGGGCCGTAACGGGCTTGCGCCTCCAACACCTCCGCACGGGTCAGCCAAAGGGCGGCATAGCGCGGGGCGACCTCCATACCGGAAGCAACCGCCGCTTCGGCCTGAGCCACGCGATCGGCAACCAGATGAGCCAGCGCGAGCACGACCCAGGCTTCGGCATGGTCGGGCGAGCGGCCGAGCACCTCGCGTGCCGCTTGCTCGGCCCGCGTCGCATCGGATTGCGCGAGGTAGGTCCAGGCGAGATACACCTGCGTGGCATCGTCGCGCGGATGACGCGCGGCCACTCCGAGCAAGGTCGCTCGGGCTGTGGCGATGTCCCCCAGCCGCAGCTGCGCAAGTCCGAGCAGACTGCCCGCAACCGCAGAGCCTGGCGCGGCGTCGGCCCAGCGCTTCGCGGACTCGGCAAGCGCCTGCCAGTTCTGGCTGAAGTAATGGCGCCGCGCCTCATCGGCCCACCGATCGTCCTGCACTGGGGCCGCGCTCGGCGGCGTGATCGGCCAGCCGGGCCGCACGCTTCCAGGGACGATGGCCGCACTGGCGCCCGCCGCGAGCCCGAGCACGACGCCGAGCAGCCATGCGCTCAGCACGGCGCCAGGCGTCCGCCCCACCTGCGATCCAAGTCCCCACGGCAATGCCCGCACGCTAGCGCTCCCCGGGATCGAATTCTCCCAGCCCGGGATAGCCTGCGTCTTCGGGCGTACCGCGAAACCGCGCATCGATCGGTACGGGCAGGGCCGGGATGGTCCGGTCACCCTCGCGCAGGCGATGCGCGAACACACCTCGTGCGGCGAAGTGCGGATCGCTCAGCGCCTCCTGCATCGAGCAGACGATGGAGCAGCAGACATCGTGGCCGGCAAAAGTCTGCTGCCAGTGCGCGGCATCGCGCGCGCCGATGATGCGCGCAACCTCGGCCTTTACGGCAGCTTCCTGGCCAGCGTCGTTACGCAACGTGGCATCCAGACCGATCAGCTCGCAGAATGTCTCCCAGAATTTCTGCTCCAGCGGTGCAGCGGCGAGAAAACGTCCATCGGCGGTGCGATAAACGTTGTAACGCGGGCTGCCGCCTGTGACCAGATCTGCGCCGGGACGCGGCCACTCTCCGGCGGCAATGCCGCTGCCGATCGCCCAGTACATGAACGTGAAGAGATTGTCGGCCATCGCGATATCGAGCTTGCAACCCTCGCCGGTGCGATCGCGTTCGCGCAAAGCCAGCAGGATGTTGATGACCGCCGGATAGGTGCCTCCCGCGATATCCGCCACCAGCGCCGCCGGCACCACCGGCGCGCCATCGGCTGCCGCCGCCAATCCCAGCATGCCGGACTCGGCCACGTAATTGAGGTCATGCGCGGCGACGTCGGCTTTCGGTCCATGTTGGCCCCAGCCCGTCACGGCACAATAGATGACACGTGGATTGATCGCCTTCAGCGCTTCGTAACCGAGTCCGAGCCGATCCATCACACCGGGACGAAACTGCTCGAGCACGATGTCGGCCGATTCGAGCAGCGGCCGCAGCCGATCGATCGCTCCGGGCGCTTTGAGATCGATCGCGATCGAGCGCTTGCCGCGGTTGAGCAGCGCGAAGTTGACGCTGTGGTCGCCGAACTTCGGTGTGTAGCTGCGCATCTCGTCGCCGCGCCCGGGGCGTTCGATCTTGATGACCTCGGCGCCGGCTTCGGCAAGCAGCAGTGTGGCGAGGGGCCCCGGCAGCAGCGTGGAAAAATCGAGCACGCGCACACCGGCAAGAGGCTGACGCTCAGTCATCCGCGATCTCGTCGTCACGCTCGGTCCACGCCTGGACCTGCGCCTCTACCAGCGCTCGCTGCTTGGCGATCTGCGCGCGGCGGGCTGGAACATAGCCTGGGTCGCCGTAGGCTTCCCAGAGCGTCTGGGTGACATCGTAGTGACGATCAAGGCCGGTACGCTCCAGCAAGCCGATCGGGCCTTCCGGATAACCGAGGCCGAGCTTGAGCGTGATATCCATGTCGGCGGCGCTGGCCAGGCCTTCGTCGAGGCGGCGCAGCGCGGCGTTGTAGTAGGGCCGGATCAGTCGGTTGAGGATACGCCCGGGCACGTCTTTGCATACCGCGACCTGCAAGCCGGCCGACTCGAACACGCGCCTCGCCGCATCGATCGCCGCTTGCGGCGTGGCGGGTTGGCGGACCAGTTCGATCAGGTTGCTCGCAGGATCGCTCCCCAGGCGAAAGCGGGCAAAGCCTAGCATGTTGCTGCCCTCCTCGCCGCGCGACTCGCCGGTGTAGACGCCCAGACACTCCATATCCAATTCCACTACCACGGCCCGGTAGCCATCGCGCTTGCCGAGACGTTCGAGCGCCTCGGGCACGCGGTTGCCCAGCACCAGCGCCACGTCGCCGTCGCGCTCGGCCTTGTCGAGCAGCGGATGGGCCCCGGGGAAGGATGCACTGTCGCCCAGCGAGAGGATCTTGTAGCTCATCATCAGCCTCCGAACATCGCGTTGCCGCTGTACTTGTAGAAGCCCTGGCCGGTCTTGCGACCGAGGTGGCCGGCGGCAATCATGCGCTTCACCAGCGCGGGCACCTGATTGCGCGGTTCATGGGTTCCCGCGTACAAGGCCTCTGCCACGAGCAGATGTGTGTCGAGGCCGACGAGATCGAGCAGTTCCAGCGGCCCCATCGCATAGCCCAGACCCGTCTTGATCGCGCGGTCGATTTCCGCAGGCTCGGCGAGCCCCGCCTCGACCATTCGGATCGCGTCGTTGTTGAACGGGATGAGGAAGTAGTTGAGGATGAACCCAGGATTGTCCTTGGTCTTGACCGGGATCTGGCCCATCGCCTTGCACAGATCCCAAGCCGCCTGGAACGCTTCGTCGCTGGTGCGCAAACCGGGCGACATCTCGACCAGCTTCATCAACTGAGCGGGCAGGCAGAAATGCATGCCGATCACCCGCTCGTCGCGCCCCGAACCGGCTGCGATCTCGGTGATCGACAAGGTCGACGTGTTGGATGCGAACAGGGTTTCGGGCGGACAGACGGCATCGAGCTTGGCCAGCAGTTCGTGCTTGACCTTGAGATTCTCGAACACGGCCTCGATCACGATGTCGCATTGGGCCATGGTCGCGATATCGGTCGTGCTGCTCAGATTGCCGAGGATCGTGTCGACTTGCGCCTGTGTGAGCTTCTTGCGTTCCACCGACTTGGCGAAGAAGCCTTCCGTCTGCTTGCGCGCGCGGTCCAGTGACGGCTGGGAAACGTCGTAGACGATGGTACGAAAGCCCGCGCGCGCGGCCACGATGGCGATACCCGACCCCATGGTCCCGCTGCCCGCCACGCCGACAGTTTTGATTGTGCTCATCAGAGGCTGCTCTCTTTGGAGTTAAAGGCAAACGGTGAGGCCGTGAACCGTGAAGCGCGCCGCATCGAGCGAACTGCGCTGTGGTGATCGCATGCTACCCGATGTCCTTCCGATGTTTACTTCTTGAGGAAACTGCGCCCGATCAATTGCCGGTGGATCTGGTTGGTGCCTTCCCAGATTTGGGTAATCTTCGCATCCCGCATCAGTCGCTCGACTCGGTAGTCCTTGCAGTAGCCATAGCCGCCATGCAACTGCACGGCATCGGTGGCGATGCGCATGGCGATGTCGGATGCGCGCAACTTGAGCATCGAGGCTTCGATGCCGATGTCCGCGGCGCCGGCATCGATCAGACGCGCGACGTGCCACATCCAGGCTTCGCACTGCGCCAGATCGGTCGCCATGTCGGCGAGCATGAACTGTATGCCCTGAAACTCGACGATGCGCTTGCCCGACTGCCGACGCTCGTTGATGTAGGCCACGGCATCCTCGAACGCCGCACGGGCGATGCCCAGTGCATGCGCTGCCACGCTGGGCCGGGACTTGTTGAGCGAGGCGAGGAGCAGCTTGAGCCCGTCGCCCGGCGCCCCGAGCAGATTGGCGCGCGGCACGCGATACCCGTCGAAGGCCAGCGTCGCGGTGCTGGATGCGCGCAAGCCCATCTTGTCTTCTTCGCGCACCACGGTGAGCCCCGGGCCGCCTCGCTCGAGCACCAGCGCGGAGATCGACTTGCGGCTGTCTTCGATGCCGCGCCACTTCCCGAACACGAGCATCAGATCGGCATGCGCGCCATTGGTGATGAACGTCTTGGTGCCCGTGACGACGATCTCGTCGCCATCTTCCTCGAATCGGGTCGTCATCCCGGTGGCGTCCGAGCCCGCGGTCGGCTCGGTGATCACCAGCGAGGCGAGCGCACCTTCGGCCAGCCGCGGCAACAGGCGCTGCTTTTGCTCCTCGGTGCCGAAATCGATCAACGGCTTCATGGCGTGAAAATTGGTCGCCCAGATCACGCCCGTCGACGCGCAGGCCTTGCTGATCTCCCTTGCGCACGCCAGGTACACGGCATACGAAAGCCCGGCGCCGCCGTATGCCGCCGGCACGAACATGCCGTTGAGCCCGAGCGCGTTGATGGCCTTGACGTTGTCCCAGGGAAATTCGCCGCTCCGGTCGTACCGCTCGGCCTTGGGTGCAATTTCGTCGCGAGCCAGCGCGCGCACCGAATCGAGCACCATCGCCTCTTCCGAGGGCAGCGTCAGTGTGGCGTCGAGACGGTCGAATATCGTCATTGCCGCATTGCTCCAGCGCAAGGGTCGGGCGCCATCAATGCGCGATCCCCTGCCCGCCATCGACGTAGATCGTCTCGCCCGTCAGGTAGGGAATGTTCTCGCTGAAGATCGCCGCGACCATGCGGGCGATGGCATCGGTACCGGCATGCGTTCCAGTCGGAATGCGACGACTGAGGTAGTCCTTGAGCGCACCTTGCGTCAACGCTTCGCGGTTGAGATCGGTTTCGATGTAGCCGGGCGCGACGTCGACCACGCTGATTTTTTTCGGTGCCCACTCCACCGCGAGACAACGCGTGATCGCCCCCACGGCCGCCTTGGCTGCACAGTACGGCACGTTGCGGCGCACCCCGATCTTGTCGAAGAAAGACCCGATATTGACGATGATGCCGCCCCCGCTTTGCACCAGATGCGGATACGCTTCGCGGCAAGTGGTGTAGACCGCGGTCGCATTGGTCTTCATCACCGTTTCGAACACAGAGGTCTCCAGCCGGTCGCTGGGACCGTCGAGGTGAATGCCGGCGTTGTTCACCAGCCCGTACAGTCCGCCGGCGGCTTGCGCGAACTGTGCGAGCGCCGCACGGGCGCTGTTCTCATCGGTAACATCGCAGGCAACGTTCACGAAATTGGCTGCGATCTCGGCCGGCACGTCGGCACTCTCCAGCCCGGTACCCTTGCGCGAGAAACAGCCCACTTTGAATCCGCGCTTCGCCAATTCCACGGCAATCGCCGCGCCGATTCCTCGACTCGCGCCGGTCACTGCAATGGCACGCTGTGCACTCATGTTCAACCCATCCGTTTTTCTGCTGGCACCCAGCGACATGCCTGCGGCGAGATTGCGCCCGCCTTGGCCCGTTCCACCAGTTCACGCTTGAGGATCTTGCCGCTCGCCGTGAGCGGCAACGCATCCATGACGATGAAATACTCGGGCATGTCGAACTTCGACAAGCCCTCCCCGTGCAAATGCTCCAAGGCACCCTCGGCATCGAGGTCGGTACCTTCGCGCAGAATGACCGCGAGACACACCCGCTCACCGAGACGCTTGTCGGCGATGGGGAACGCCGCCGCCTTCACCACGGCCGGATGGCGCAGCACCAAATTCTCGATCCGCGAGGGGAAGATGTTGTGTCCGCCCCGGATGATGAGATCCTTCTTGCGCCCGATGATGCTCAGATTGCCGCGTTCGTCCAATTTGCCGAGATCGCCGCTCATGAACCAACCGCCGGCATTGAACGAACTCTCGGTGGCCTGCTGATTGCCGAAGTAGCCGAGCATCAGCAGCGCGCCGCGTGTCCCGATTTCGCCTGTCTCGCCCACGGGAAGCTCGATATCGGGGTTCTCCTGATCGAAGATCCGCGTCTCGTAGCCAGCCGCCGCCCGACCGCAGGTCGAAGTGATGGTGACGACATCGTCATCGGGCAGGGTGTACTGGTGGGAACCGTTTTCCGTCATGCCGTAGATGTTCTGCGGCTTGATGTCCAGATCGAGGAAAGCACGGGCGGTCTCCGGGGGAATGACCGAACCCGCCATGTAGAAGAGGTTCACCTTGCCCAGCTTCGCCATGCCGCGGGAGCGCATCTCCCCCAGGATGTCGATCGCGTGGGTGGGCACGCCCATGACGTAGGTCGCGCCGGTTTCGACGACCCAGTCGAGCGGCTTCTTGCCCGAGGGCGGATCGTTCAGGATCAACTCGCAGCCGGCGACCAGGCACTGCTCCAGGGCGACCGTGCCGATGTGGTGACTGAGCGGACTGTGGCTGTAGAGGGCGGTGCGATGATCGTGCCCCCAGTCCGCCACCATCGCGCGCCCGTTGGCGAGCAAGGTATTGTCGGAATGCAGGACGCCTTTGGGCAGTCCGGTGGTGCCCGAGGTGAAGGCGAGATAGACGATCTTGTCCGGGTTCAGGTCCGGCGGCGGAAGGCTTGGCGCGGCGATCGCCTCGCGGGACGGAAAAGCGTGCGCGCCGCCCGTTTGCGTCGCGGCGTCGCCCGACTCGTCCAGACGATAGACGCGCTTGATGCACCCGAGCGAGCGCGCCCGGTCGAAAACGTCGTGGCGATCGGCATCGGCGCCGTAACCGGTCTGAGCGAAGAGCGCGGCCGTCTGTATGCGTTCGAGCAGACCGACGATCTCGTTCACGGTGTAATTCTGGTGCAGGGATGGATTGCAGATGTAGCCGTTGCGCGAGCATGCAAGAAAGATCACCACGGCTTCGACGCGATTGGGCAGCCAGACCGACACGCGCTGTCCGCGCCGCAAGCCGGCAGCGTGCAATTCGGCGGCGAGCGCATCGACCCATCGCAGCAGGGCCGCCCAGTTCAGTTGCACGCGGGAATCTCGCAGGGCGTTGGCGTCGGGACGCTCGTGCGCATGGCGCTCGAGCAGCGAATAGAAGGTGTCGTCGCGCCACCAGCCCTTCGCGTAATAGCCGCGCGCTGTCTGCGGATCGTGCAGGGTGAGTATCGTGCTCATGCGAACCGGGAAGCTCCAGCGGGGAGTAGGCCATTGTAAGCGCTAAGCCGCGACCATTGAAGACCGATCGGCGCAACCGTGGCATCATGCCGCTGGCGATGATCCTGCGTGCCCTGGAGAACGAAAAAGCGGGAGATCGCTCCACCATTCGACGCCCCGCGGCCCTGACGCGAGCGCGCGCGGCGCGACAACCACACGGAGACTGGCATGCGCTACGACCTCGTCATCAAGAACGGCACGATCATCGACGGCAGCGGCAACCCCCGCACAGTGGGCGACTTGGCGGTCAGCGGCGAGCGGATCGCCGCCATCGGCGCAGTCGCCGATGAGGCGGCCGAAACCATCGACGCCTCGGGGCAGATCGTGTGCCCGGGTTTCGTCGACCCGCACACGCACTACGATGCCCAGATTACCTGGGATTCGCTGCTTTCCAGCTCGGCGGAGCACGGCATCACCACCGTGGTCATGGGCAACTGCGGGGTGGGCATCGCGCCCTGCAAACCGGCCGACCGCGAACTGCTGGCCGACGACCTCGTGACCGTGGAAGGCATCGACAAGGACGTGCTGATGCAGGGCATCCGGTGGGAATGGGAAAGCTATCCCCAGTACATCGATGCGGCCGAGAAGCGCGGATCGGCCCTCAACCGCGCCTTTCTCGCCCCGCTGGCGCCTTTTCGCACCTTCGTCATCGGTCGCGATGCGAACGAGCGCGCCGCCACGCCGGACGAGACCCGTGCGATCGCAGCCTTGCTGCACGAAGCCATGGAAGCCGGCGCCTGGGGCATCACGACCACCTTCAACCGTCAGCACATCGGCCACGGCGGCAAGCCGCTGGCTGCGCGGCTCGCAAGCCGCGAAGAGCTGGGCGCCTATGGCGGCGTGCTCAAGAAACTCGATCGCGGCGTACTTCAGTTCGCCTTGACCAAACGTTATGCCACCCTCGCCGAAGACGAAGAGGAAACGCTCAAGTTCATGATGGAGGCCAGCGGCCGTCCCGCCACCTGGCTCTCGCTGAACAACCTGGTCGAGATGCCCGGCGCCATCGAAGCCATCCTCGACCGCATCGAGCCGCTGATCAAGAAGGGCGCCATGCCGCAGATCCTGACGCGTCCCTTGCTGTTCGACATGAACCTGCGCCGCCCCTTCATGTTCTCGGAGATGACTTCGGCGCGCGCGCTCTTCGACGCCTCGTTCGAGAAACAGATGGCGATCTACGCCGACCCGCAGTTCCGAGCAGCATTCAAGGAGGAGCTGAAACTCGGCCGCAAGTGGACCACGCTCGCGCGCAATGTCATCGTCGTTGCCGTGGAGAATACCGCGCTGAAGGCACTCGAAGGCAAGACCGTGGGCGAGATCGCAGACGCCCGCGCTCAGGATCCCAACGACACCTTTTTCGACATCGCCGTCGAAGACAACCTGCAGGTGAAGTTCGTCGTCCCGCGCGCGAACACCGATCACGAGGGCATCGGCCGTCTGCTCAAGGACGGGCGCACGATGATCGGGCTCTCTGATGCCGGCGCGCACCTCGACATGCTGTGCGAATCAGGCTACACGACCTACCTGCTCGGCCATTGGGTGCGCGAACAGAAGGCGCTCACGCTCGAGCATGCGATCAAGCGACTGACTTCCGAGCCGGCCGATTTCTTCGGCCTGAAGGACCGCGGCCGACTGCAGGTCGGTGCAGCCGCCGACATCTGTATCTTCGACGAGGCCAAGGTGAACTCGCCGCTGCGGCCCACGCCGGTGAAGGATCTGCCGGCGGGCGGTTCGCGCCTTTACTGCAAGGCCGAGGGCATCTCGCGCGTGATCGTCAACGGCCAGACGCTCTACCGCGAAGGCCAGCCGACCTCGGCTCGGCCCGGACGGGTGCTGCGCTCGCGCGATTACTGCTGACGACGACTCAGCGGAAATCGAACCCCTGCGTGCTTAGCTGCTCACGCAGCTTGTCGCGCAGCCGGGCGTGGAATTTCTTGTCCATGTCGTGCGTCCACGAATCCGGTGTGGTCGGTCGACCGGTCGCCTCGTAATGGGCCGCGAGGGCTGCGTCGTAGGCATCCAGTGCTGCAACGGCCGCTGCCTGGTCGTAGCGCTCGTAGTGGACGGTCGCGCCGATGTCGATGCGCGGCTTCTGCGTCGGGTGCTCCGCGGGCCAGCCGAGACACATGCCGAAGAGGCAGTAGACGCGTTTGGGCAAGCCGAGAATCTCTGCGGTCGCCAGCACGTTGTTGCGCACCGCACCGATCATCAAGCCCTGCAATCCGATGGACTCCGCCGCGAGCGATGCGGCCATTCCGACTAGCGCCGCATCGACGCTCGAAACCAGGCCCACTTCCAGATTGTTGTCGTCGAGGCTGTGACCGCGCTTCTTCATCGCATGCTCGATGCGCGTCATGTCGGCGCAGAAGGCGAGGAACACGGGCGCCACGGCGACGTGACGCTGATTGCCCGTGACGACGGCAAGCTTGGCCAGCGTCTCCGGATTGCGCACGACCACGACCGTGTAGGCCTGGATATTGGAGGAGGTCGGCGCACGGAAGGCAGCCCGCAGCACAGCCTCGATCGCCTCGTTGGTCACCGGCTGATCGGTGTACTTGCGCACGCTGACCCGGTTGTGCAGCAGGCGCATGGTTTCGCTCGAATACGTTTGGGAGAGACTGTCGTCGGGCATGGAGGGTCCTTGCTTGCGAATTTTCTGTTGAGAAGACGACCGAGGGGCGGGCTCAGTGGCCGAACGTGTCGCTGTCGGGCTTGCGCTTCTCGGCGAACGACTTGCCCAGCTCGGCGTGCTCGTCGGTGTCGAGATACAGACGCAGCAGCAGATCGTGGGAGACCCGGGAAAGACCGCCCACGCCGCCGTGGCGCGCAGTGAAGGCTGCCTTGATCGACGCGAGCGCAAACGCACCGCGATCGGCCACCTCGAGCGCCATCTTGCGGGTTTCTTCCTTCAGCTTGTCGTCGGGCACGACGCGGTTGATCAAGCCGATGGCCAGCGCCTCCTTCGCAGACAAGCGAGGATTGAGGTACCACATCTCCTTGGCCTTCTTCTTGCCGACGAGATCCTCCAGATACCAGGTGCCGTAGCCGGCATCGAAGCTGCCCATCATGGGGCCGACCTGGCGGAACACGGCGCTCTCCTTGGCGATGGTGAGGTCGCACATGACCTGCAGCACCTGGCCGCCACCCACGGCGAAGCCGTTCACCGACGCGATGACCGGCTTCTGCAGGCGGTCGATCGACTCGTAGATCTCCAGTGTCGGCAGCATGCCGGCATAGAGATTGGTGTCTTCCAGGCCGTCCTTGCGCCCGCCGATGCAGAAGAACTTGTCGCCCGCGCCGGTGAGCACGAGCACGCGGGTGCGCGTCTCGCGGCGAATGTCGTTGATGCAATCACGAATTTCGTGGCACATCGTGGTGTTGAACATGTTGCCGTCATGCGGGCGATTGAGCGTCAGCCAGCCGATCGGGCCTTCCTCTTCGTACAGAATCGTTTCGTAAGCCACTTTTCGCACTCCTGCTTTGGTTCACTCAGGTGTCGGGACGATCCCGCAGGAGCAGCCCCGCAGCGCCGGATCGATTCGGAGCATCGTCCCCGACTCGACCTGACATCGATCCATTTCAAACGATCTTTCGGCCGCGCAATTCGGCGATCCGCTGCGCATCGTAGCCGAGCAAGCCGCCGAGCACGCTTTCGGTGTGCTCGCCCAGACGCGGCGGCGCCATGCGCACGCCCGCCTGTGCGCCGTCCACCTGAATACCGAGCCCGACCTGCGGGATCGCCCGTCCGTCCGCCTCCAGCCGATACACCACGCCGCGTTCCTGCAATGCCGGATCGGCAGCGATCTCATCGACCCGGTAGATCGGACCCGCGGGCACCTTGGCTGCGGCCAACAGGGGCAGCCAATGATCGCGGGGGCGGGTCTTGAGGATGGCGCCGATACGCTGGACGATCTCGCCGCGCGCGGCATGGCGCTGAACGTTGGTCGCATACCGAGGGTCTTCGCCCATGGCGGGCTCGCCGACCGCGCTCCAGAAGCGCTGCCAAATGGCGTCATTGCCGAGCGCGAGGTTCATCGGCGCATCGGCGGCATGGAACACCTGATACACGGCGATGACGCTGTCTTTGGCGCCGGTGCGCTGGGGCAACAGGCCCGACCCAAGAAAAGGAACGATGCGAGGCGACATGAAGCGCGTCATGCTGTCGACCATGGAAACATCGAGCGTGCGCCCCTTGCCGCTGCGCGCGCGGTCGAAGAGCGCCGCCAGCGTGATCATCGCCGCATCCATGCCCGCGATCAGATCCGCCGCCGGCGTGCCCACTTTCTGCGGATCGTTCTGGGCCTCGCCGGTGAGATCCATGACGCTCGAATAGCCTTCGGCGATGAGATCGTAACAGGGCATGTCGGCGCGCGGCCCGCGTAGCCCAAAGCCGGTCAGCGACAAGTGCACCAGATCGCCTCGCAGTGCCGCGAGGCTCGCATGATCGATGCCGAGCTTGCGCTGGGCGCGCGCCACGAGGTTCACCAGCACGACGTCGCAGCGGCGAACCAGGTCGTGAAGCACCGCCTTGCCCTGCTCGCCCGAGTAGTCGAGCGTGATCGAGTGCTTGTTGCGGTTGACCGAGAGGAACCACAGCGACTCCCCGTCGAGAAACGGCGGCCCCCAGGCGCGACAGTCGTCGCCTCGCCCCGGGCGCTCGACCTTGAGCACTTCGGCGCCCAGGTCGGCCAGCAGCATGCTCGCATAGGGGCCTGCGATGGAAGTCGTGAGATCCAGCACCCGAATGCCGGACAGCATGTCGAAGCCGGAGCCCAGGGACTTCGGCGGCAGTTCGTTCATCGGCAGTGGCGCATCGAGGCTCATGGCGAAGATCTAGGCGCAGGATTCGGAGCTGAAAATGGCGGCAAGGCATCCGGCGCACGGCGCGATGCCAGCCCTCTGTTGCACGCCGAGGTTACCATAGCTCGCTCGCAACTGAACCGACGGCCGGACAAGCTAGGGGATGATGCGGCTGCGCCGGAAATGCTCGAAGAGCCGCAAGAACATCGCCTCGGTATCGACCGCGTGCCCAAACCCGTAGCGGCGCAGCTTGGTCGTATCCGACATGATGTCGTAGCCGGCGTTGAAGATGAAGTCGCCATACGACCAGGCGGCGGCCTGCTCGAAAGGCGTCGGCAGCAGGCCGTGCGTTTCGACGATACGTGCCCAGACCGGCCCCTTGTCGGCCATGGCCTGCGCAAGCCGCACACTGCGCACCGGGCCCGGCTCCATCCCGAACCAGCGTGCGAACTGCGGCCACAGATTCATCCAGCGAATGTAGTCGCCGTTGGTCACGTTGAATGCTTCGTTCGCGCACCTCGGCTCGGTCGCCATCCACTCGATCGCCTGCGCCAGGTGCGCGGCATCGGTGCACTGGTAGAGCGCGCGAAAATTGGCTTCGCTTCCCGGAAAGAACAAAGGCATGCCCAGCGCCTTGCAGATCGTCGCATACACCGAGATCACGCGCGCCATGCTGCGCACGATCGCAAGCTCGGTATCGCAGATGCCGTGCGGACGACTGGCGCTCCACGTCCAGGGCTTCTCGCGGGCGTGCTCGATGAGCCAATCCTCCTGCGCGTAGTACCAGTTGGCGAGCAGGACGCGCGGGTCGGATTCCTTGGCGGGCGTCTTGTAGGGCCCCAGATCCGATCCATAGTATTTGGAGCCGTGCACCAGATGGACGTGCTGCAGGCTCGGCGACACGGACTCGGTGGCTGCGACCAGATTGCGCAACATGTCGAGATTGGGCCCGATCGGCTCGGTGGTCGATTCGGCAAAGGTGTAGCGCGCGCAGTGAAAGATGTGCGTGGCGCCGTTGAAGCGCTCAGCGGCGGCATGGACGGCGCCCGCATCCGTGAGGTCGAGGTGGAGCATGTCGATACCTGCAGACAAACTCTGCCCGCGACGCGCAATGCCCAGGACTCGCCACATACCCTGCTGCGCGAGATGCTCCGCGAGCCTGCGTCCGACGACGCCCGATGCCCCGGATACCAGTGCCAGGTGTCGCTTCATTGTTTGCCTCCGCCTCGGTGGTCGCGTCTCGCCGACGCGGTATTGTCACGCATCGTGGAGACGACGTCATGCGACAGGCAAGCATAGACGACCAGTCGAACCGAGCCCCCCCATTTCATCGATGCGGGTCGCAGGCGATGAGACCGGCCTTGGCTTGCACGTTCAGCCGCGACAGCGCAATCTGCCCGCATGCCGTCGCGATCGGTATAATTCGCGACGTTCCCGACGATAGCCCCTATGCTGTTCGAGATCCCAGATATCGCCATCGCTACCTCTCGCTGCTCGCACCTGCGCGACGCTGCGACTCATCTGCGCATACATCCGCCCACGCGCGCCTGATTTCCGGTGGCGTGTCCGCACGGTTGCAACGCACTCGCACGACGCGCTCCCCGCATCCCTTCCTCACCATCGAGATTCCTCGACGTTCGTCCTGGCAGACGCGAGCAGCGCGCTCTTACCCTTTGAACGCTGTCGCGGTCCATGAACCGCTCACCCTGGAGGACTCATGAATTTCACCCGTAGAGACCTATTGAAGGCAGGCGCCTTCGCGTCGGTCACAGCCGCATCGCCGCTGGCCGCGCAACCGTTGTTGGTGTCGCCCGCATCCTCGCTGATGCCGCGCTCGGGCAAGCGTCGCGTCGTGATCGCAGGCGGCGGCTGGGGCGGCATGACCGCGGCGCGTCACCTCCGCGAAAAAGCCCCCGATCTGGAAGTCGTCATGCTGGAGCGCAATCCGGTGTTCTGGTCGTGCCCGCTCAGCAACAAGTGGTTGATCGACGTGGTCGACACGAATTTCCTCGTGCACTCCTACATGGCCCCGGCGCGGCGGCATGGCTATACCTTCGTGCAGACGGAAATCACGGGCATCGACCGCGGCAAGAAGCAGGTCCATACGGCCCAGGGCTACGTCGACTACGACTGGCTCGTCCTCGCACCCGGCATCCGCTATGCGTTCGAGGCTTGGTTCGGCAACGACCGAAAAGCGATCGATCACACACGCACGAATTTTCCCACTGCGTACATCCCGAGCGCGGAACATGCACTGGTGAAACAGAAGATCCGCAGTTTCAAGGGCGGCACTTTCGTGATGACCCTGCCGCCACCGCCGCATCGCTGCCCGCCCTCTCCCTACGAGCGCGCCTGCCTCATGGCGTGGTGGTGGAAGACGCACAAGATCCCGGCCAAGCTCGTCATCCTCGATCCCAAGCCGCGCATTGCGCCGATCACCGTCGGCTTCCGCGAGGCATTCGAGGATCTGTACAAGGACATCGTCACCCATGTGCCGAATGCCGGCGTGAAGGAGGTCGATCCCTTCAACAAGGTGATCAAGACCACGGCGGGCGATTTCAAGTTCGACGACGCCCTGCTCATGACGCCGCACCAAGCAGGCGACCTGGCGTGGAAGGCCGGCGTGATCGGCAAGAACCCCAAGGGGCAAGACACGGGCTGGGCGGCCGTCGACCCGCAGCTCTACAACTTGAAGGACGATCCGCAGCTGTTCGTGATCGGCGATGCAGTCGGTGCGGTGTCGCCTCACTTCGGCCACTACCCCAAGAGCGGTCATGTCGCCAATCGCCAAGCCAAGGCCGTGGCCGTGCACATCGCCGACCAGGCCAAAGGCAACGCGCCCAAGCCGGTCATCATCGACAACCTCTGCTACATGCTGGTCAACAACAGTCCGCGCGAGGCGATCTCGGTGCAGTTCGACTACAAGATCGGCCCCGACGGCCTGCTCCATCAATCCCAGATCGACGACAACGACCGGCGAGCCGAATTGTGGGAATCGGACTTGCGGTGGGTCGCTTACATGTTCGAGGATTTCGCCGCAGGCTAACGCTCGGCGAACCGTGAGGCGATGGGCCGGTGCGGCACGTCTCGACGCTCTTCCCGGCGAGCTCCGCTTGGGGACACGAGCGAAGCCGCACCGCAACCGAGCAGCGGTTGCCGGCCTGTCCGCGTTCGACTCGCTGTTCAGCGCCGGCCCGCGGCGCTATGATTGGGGTCGCCATGATGACCAAGCACCGGATGCGCACCGTCACTTGGATCGCGATGTTCGCGATCATCGCGACGATCCTCGCGCCCGTCGCGGCGCGCACGATGCCGGCTTGGTCAGGCGCCAGTTCGCCTTGGGACGAGATCTGCACCAGCCTCGGACTGAAGACCGTCAACTCTGAATCGGCGAAGCCCGATTCGGATCCGCCGAGGGTACCTGCGGGTATTGGCCATGTCGGTGATTGTCCCGACTGCCTGCCGAGCGTCAGTCCAGCCGCGTTGCCGTCGCAGCCCTCCGGCGTGCCAAGGTCGGTCGAGCACGAGACCACCCGTTTCCTTTTCTTCTTCATCAGCGCCCCGCGATCGACCCCCTTGCCGGCGTCGATACAGCCACGCGCCCCGCCGCAGTTCGCCTGATCGCAAGCAATCGATGACGCGTAGCGCCGAGTCACGGCGCGCGCCAGATTCATTGTTTTTCAGGAAACTGCCGTGTCGACTGCAAGCAAGTTCGCATGCCTGCTGAGCATCAGCGCAACGCTGGTCCTTGCCGGGATAGCCTGGATTGCCGCTCAACTGCTCGCCCCCGTTCTCGCTGAAGCACAGTCACAACCGATGCACCTCGTGCCGGTCGTGCATCTCGATCCCGCGGTCCCGATCGCACCTCCGGCATCACCCCCTGCAACGCAGCCTAGGCCCGAACCGATCGCCGAGCGCTGGCGGGTCGGCCCCGACGGCTCGCTCGTATTCCCGATGGAAGTGCGTCCATCCGCCGATTTTTTCTACGATCCCCCAAGGAGTGAACCATGAAGAAAACCGTCATTGCCTCGATCCTGTTCGCCGCGCTGAGCGCGCCTGCCGCCGCGCAGGTCACGGTCGGCGACCCCTGGGTAAGGGCGACCGTCCCGCAGCAAAAAGCCACCGGCGCATTCATGTCGATCACGGCCGCCAAAGGCGCGCGACTGGTGGACGCGAAATCGCCGGTCGCCGGCGTGGTCGAGATCCACGAAATGGCGATGGAGAACAACATCATGAAGATGCGCGCCATTCCCGGCCTGGAGTTGCCGGCCGGCAAGGCGGTCGAACTGAAGCCAGGCGGCTATCACGTCATGCTGATGGATCTGAAAGAGCAGATGAAGGAAGGCCAGTCCGTGCCCATCACGCTGGTCGTCGAGGACAAGGACAAGAAGCGCGAGACGGTCGAGGTGAAGGCGATGGTGAGACCGCTGACGAGCGGCGCGAAGAAGGGCCATACACATCACTGAGGCGGAAGTCTGGCCGTTGCATTGCGCATCGCGCAATGCAACCGCCCCCCCTCCCCCCCGCCCCCCGC
>JALHQN010000011.1:161601-177669 GCA_022841915.1 Burkholderiales bacterium
GGGGGGGTTTCCGGCCCCCCCCCCACACCCCCACGGCCCCCTCTCGCCCCGGCCGCCGTCAGCCAAGCGAAGTTCGAACGCAGGCGATGAACAAGTACGCGATGAAGTTCTCCTCACCGCAGTCCATGACATGATGTGCAGACGCTTGCTGCGCACGGTCGGCCTGATCGTGCTCGTGGCGATGGTCTTCGGCGCTCTCGTACCGACCGCCTCGCTGACAATCGCAGCGGGCGCGAGGGGCGATTCACCATCGCCATGGACCGAAATGTGTTCGAGCGCGGGCTCTCGCACTGCGAGCAGCGCCGCGCTCGACGGCCGCGCCAACGCGCCGACCGAGCCAACACCGGACGACTCCGGTGCGGCCTGCCCGCTCTGCCTCCTCGGTGCATGCCACCCGGCGCTGGCGGCACAGCCTCCTGACCACTCCGACCGGATCCAAAGCGGCCCCGCACTCGCCGGGATCGCCGTGGCCCAAGCCGCGCCCATCGGGCCCGTCTGGCCCGATGCTCTAGCCAGAGCGCCACCCCCCTCTTCCTGAAGTGCTGTTCTCCGTGAGTCCTTCGCCCGGCAGGCGACATGCCCGCTACGGTCGAAGTTCGGGCATGCCTGCCCGACCTCCCAGTCAGTCACAGAAAGGACGAGTAATTCATGAACTCGATTACCCCGCGCGCGCGCCTCGCGCTTTGCATCGCCGCAGGATTCGCTGCGTGCTCCGCAAGCGGCGCCGAAACCCATCCATCGCCCACCACACTCGAAGCCATCACGGTACGGGGCACCAACAACGCCTCGGGCGAACTGCCGCTCGATCTGCCGAGTGCAGCAGGCAGCCGGCTCGGTCTCACGCTGCGCGAAACACCTGCATCGGTCGAAGTCATCACCAGCGAGCTCATGCGCGAACGCGGCAACCGCACCACGCAGGAGGCGTTGGAGAATGCGGCCGGTGTCGCATCCGGGCAATGCTTCGGCATCACCTGCTTCTCGATGCGCGGATTCTCGTCCGGGCTCAGCCTCCCTTTACTGTTCAATGGCGTGCGTTATCCGGGGCTCCCCATGTCGCCGCGCGGCACCTTCGTCTACGACCGCATCGAGGTCATCAAGGGTCCCTCCTCCGTACTTCACGGCCTTGGAGCGGTCACGGGGGCCGTCAACTTCGCGACCAAATCGGCCGATGGGCGCGAGGGACACGATGTGCTGCTGGCGACGGATCGCTGGGGCACGCGCAACGTCGGATTGGGCACGGGAGGCAGGCTCGCAGATCACGTGGCGTATCGAGCCGACATGAACGTCATGACGGCGAGCAAAGGATCTTCAGGCTATGTCGATCGATCATCCTACGAGTACCTCCACCTCGCGGGCGAGCTCGCAGTAAGGGCGCACGATCGCCTGAAGGTCACCTTATCGGGCGAAGCGCTCAAAGATCAAGGCGAGTGGTACTTCGGAACATCGCATGTCGCCGGTCGCATCGACGAGCGCACCCGTTACACCAACTACAACGTCGACGACGACCGTGTCGGGAAGGAAGTGGGATGGGCTCGCATGCATCTCGACTATGCGCTCACGCCGCAAGTGAAACTACGCAACGAGACTTACTTCAACAAGGAAAAGCGGCTGTGGCGAAACGCCGAAGCGTACACGTACAACACGGGCACCGGACGCGTGGATCGCACCGACTTCCTGCACATCACCCATGACCAGCAGCTCTACGGCAATCGCACCGAGGCAAACTTCGAGCATCGCCTCGGCGGCATGCGCCACCGCTGGATGATGGGCCTGGATCTGTCGCGCAACGAGCACGAACGCGCCAGCAATTCGCCGTTCGCCTCCCCCGCAAGCAGCATCGATTTCCTCGCGCCCGTGCCCGGCAGCTTCACCACGACATCCGCATTCCGCCCACTTCGCCGCACCGAGCTGCTGCAGAAAGCCCTGTTCGCCGAGAACCTGCTGGAAATCACGCCGGCACTCAAGCTTTCACTTTCAGGGCGACACGACAGGCTCGATCTGGACTCCATCGACTTGCGCGGCGCCGGCACGTTCGACCGCCGCTGGACCGGCAACTCGTGGCGCGCCGGCGCCCTCTACGATGTCGCCCCGGGAATCACGCTGTACGGGCAGCTCGGCAGCGCGCTGGAGCCACCGGCACAGGTCGTCACGCTGACCCCGGCGCAGCGGAACTTCAACCTCACGCGCGCGCGTCAGATGGAAGTCGGTGTCAAGGCAGCCCTGCCGCGCGTGCTGGGCGAAGCAACGTTCGCCTGGTTCAACATCGAACGCACGGACATTCTCACTCGCGACCCGAACAATGCCGCCCTCACCGTTCAGATCGGCAAGCAGTCGGCGCAGGGCATGGAAGCGCAACTCGCCTTGCGCCCCACGGCGCGCTGGACCGTCGACATCAACGGCGCCCTGCTGCAGGCGCGTTTCGACGATTTCTTCGAGAGCAGCGCGGGCCAAGCGGTGTCGCGAGCGGGCCTGCTGCCGCCGGATGTGCCGGAGAAGGTCGCCAATCTCTGGATCACCTATCGCGTCGCCGATGCCTGGCGTCTCGGCGGGGGATTGCGTCATGTCGGCCGTCGTAGCGCCAACAACGCGAATACGCTGTTCTTGGATGCCTACACGACCGCCGACCTTTGGCTCGCCCATCGCCTCGAACCGGGCGAGATTCGCGTGCGTCTGCGCAATCTCACCGACACGATCTACGCGAACCGTTCCTATGGCACGGGCGGTTCCCAGTTCCTCCTCGGAGAGCCTCGTGCGCTGGAAGTCTCATGGTCTGCGCGATTCTGAGGACGACATGAGCGAGCGGACAAGCAGCCTGCGGCGGCGGCACATTCTCGGCGCGCTTGCGGCCGGCGCAGGCACCCTGGGCGCAAGCTGGCTCCCCTCCGGCGAGGTCATCGCGCGCCCGTTCGATTTCCTGCGCGTCGGGAGCTTGACGACAAGCCCGATCGACAATCCTGCGCCAACCGGTGCTCGGCTGCCCCGCCTCGGGATCGTTCCCGGCGGCGGCATACTGATGAGCTGGGTCGAGCCTATCGCCTCGGAACACCGCCTCGTCTATTCGGTGCGCAGGCACTCGCGCTGGAGCACGCCTGTGCAGGTCGCCCGCGGCGCGGCGTGGTTTGTCAACTGGGCGGACTTCCCCTCGGTCGTGGCGATCGACGAACAGTTCTGGCTCGCCCATTGGCTCGTGCGCCGAGCGGGCGGACCAGCCTACGGCTATGACATTCTCTTGGCGCGATCCGGGGACGCTGGCAAGCGCTGGAGCAAACCTTTCGCGCCATATCGAGACGACAGCCCGGTTCAACATGGCTTTGCAACCATTTTCCCGGTTGGCACGGGTGCGGGCCTGGTGTGGTTGGACGGACGTGATTACGGGAAATCGTTGGCAGCGCAGCGTACCGACGTGCAGCCGGGACACTACGCGCTGCGCTACGCGACAGTCTCCCGCGACGGCGCAGTCGCCATCGACAGCGCGATCGACGACAACGTGTGCTCTTGCTGTCAGACCAGCGCAGCACTGACACCCAAAGGCCCAATCGTGGCCTATCGCGGCCGCACCACGGATGAAATCCGCGACAACCGCATCGTCATGCCGATGGGCGAGAGCTGGCAATCCGGACCGGTGCTGGGACCCGATGGCTGGAGAATCGCCGCATGTCCTGTGAATGGTCCCGCGCTTGCGGCGCGTGGCAATACCGTCGCCGCCGCATGGTTCACCGGTGCCGGCAATCGGGGAAGGGTTCTGGCGGCCCTCTCGTTCGATGGCGGCAACCGCTTCGATCGGCCGATCGAAATCGATGGGCACGACCCGGTCGGCAGGCTCGCCGCAGCCTGGCTCGATGACGAGACGGTCGCGATCAGTTGGATCGGCGCACCGGACAGGAACGCAATGGCCAGTCTGAATGTCGGCCGATTGCACCGCGATGGGAGACTGGCCCCACCACGACGCGTCGCCCGGGTCACACCCGAGCGCCAATCGGGATTTCCTCAGCTGGCTTGCGAAGCTGGCCAGCTGGTCGTGGCTTGGACTCAAGCCGGCACCGATCCGGGCATCCGCACAGCCATAATTGCCGCGCGATAAGGCTTCTTCGAAACGCCACCGAACTTCGCTTTCCAAGGACGGCATCGCTCGGGGCCGAGCATCAGAAGTCTCGATGCACGGCGCTGTCTTGCCAAGAAGTCGCACGCGGCAGAGTGCAGGCGGCAGGCGTCATCGCGTATCATCGCCGCATAATCTCGTTCAGGCCACCATGAGTCTTTACGCGCTGAAGCCTCGCTTTCAGTCCTTGCTGCGACCGCTCGTCAAGAGCCTTCATCGGGCCGGGGCGACAGCGAACCAAGTGACTGTAGCTGCCTGCATGGTTTCGATTCTAGTCGGCATAGCCGTCGCCCTTCATGCCGACGAGCAGGCTTGGTTCCTGCTGCTGCCCGCCTGGTTCACCATGCGGATGGCGTTCAATGCAATCGACGGCATGCTGGCACGCGAGTTCGGACAAGCGTCGCCACTGGGCGCCTACCTCAACGAATTGACCGATGCCGTATCCGACGCTGCGCTCTATCTGCCGTTCGCCTTCGTGGACCATTCGAACCCGATGATCGTGGTGCTGGCGGTCTTCCTCGCGCTCGTGAGCGAATTTGCAGGCGTGCTTGGCGGGGCCCTCGGAGCATCCCGGCGATACGAAGGCCCGATGGGAAAGAGCGATCGGGCGTTCGTGTTCGGAGCTCTGGGACTGATCATAGGACTCGGCGTGGTACCCGGCGCCTGGTTGACGAGCGCGCTGACACTCGTCTGCGCATTGATCGCTGTCACGACGATCAATCGCGTTCGTTACGGGCTCGCGGAGATCCGCGGTCGCCGCGACCGTTGAACGATGATTCCGATCGCCTTTTGCGGGCATCGCCCAAGCAGTTCATGTTGAAACCGCCCCCCATGAGATCCCTCCTCGAGAAGACCTTCACGACCCACGACGGCACGCAGCTTTTTTATCGCCACTGGCCAGCAACGGTGGCATCCGAGCCGCGCCGGGCCGTCGTGCTTTTCCATCGCGGCCACGAACATTCAGGACGTCTGCAGCACGTGGTCGACGAACTGAACCTCGACGGCTTCGACATGTTCGCCTGGGACGCGCGCGGCCATGGCCGTTCTCCCGGCGAACGCGGGGACAGCCCGAGCTTCGGCGCTTCGGTCAAGGACGTGGACGCATTCATGCGCCATATCGCCAATCACCATGGCATCGCTGCGTCCGAAACCGCCATCGTGGCGCAGAGCATGGCCGCCGTGCTGGTCGCCACCTGGGTGCACGATTACGCGCCGCAGGTGCGCTGCCTCGTCTTCACCGCGCCGGCCTTCAAGGTGAAGCTCTACGTCCCGTTCGCGCGCCCAGGCCTGAGGCTGCTGCAGCGACTGCGCGGCAACTTCTTCATCACCTCCTACGTCAAGGCGCGCTTCCTCACGCACGATCCGGAACGCATCCGCTCCTACGACGAGGATCCGCTCATCGCCCGGGCCATCTCGGTGCGCATCCTGCTCGGGCTCCACGATGCCGCCGAGCGCATCGTCGCCGATGCCCAAGCCATCCATGCGCCGCTGCTGCTGCTCGTCTCCGATACCGACTGGGTCGTGCACAGAGCGCCCCAGGAAGCATTCTTCGAGCGGCTCGGCTCGAAGATCAAGGAGAAGCACGTGCTGCCCGGCTTCCTCCATGACACCCTGGGCGAGCGGGATCGCGCCATCGCCTTCGATCGGATGCGCGATTTCCTCGCACGCATGTTCGACGCCCCCTTCGCGCCGGTTTCACTTCGCGATGCGCATCGCCAGGGCTACGCCTACGAGGAAGAGCAGGCGCTCAGGCGAGCGCTGCCGGCCTGGTCCTGGCGCAACCTCAATTTCGCACTGACGCGTGTGTCGATGCGCACGTTGGGGCGTCTCTCCGAGGGCATACGAACCGGGCTCGCCACCGGCTTCGATTCAGGCGTCTCCCTCGATTACGTCTACCGCGATCGCGCGCAGGGCCGGCTCGGCCTGGGCAAGCTCATCGATCGCGGCTACCTCGATGCGATCGGTTGGCGGGGGGTGCGCATCCGCAAGCAGCATCTCGACCAGGCGATCGGCCAGGCGCTGAGCGCGTTGAAGTCGCTCGGCATGGCGATCGACGTCGCCGACATCGCAGCCGGCCCCGGACGCTACGTGCTCGATGCGCTCGCGCAATCCGATATCGCCCCGCAGTCGATCGTCTTGCGCGACTACAGCGATATCAACGTCGCCCGAGGGCGCAGCGAGATCGAGCAGCGGGGGCTCACGGCCATCGCTCGCTTCGAACAGGCCGACGCGTTCGATGCGGCCGCCATTGCGGCGCTGACCCCCGCGCCCACGCTCGTCATCGTCTCCGGCCTGTACGAACTTTTCTCCGACAACGACCGGGTGGCACGCTCGCTCGACGCCTTGGGCCGCACGATGCCCGCGGGCGCCTGCCTCGTCTACACCGGCCAACCGTGGCATCCGCAGCTCGAACTCATCGCCCGGACCTTGACGAGCCATCGCAACGCCGAGCCCTGGGTCATGCGCCGACGCAGCCAAGCCGAACTCGATGAGCTGGTGCGCTCGGCCGGGTTCGACAAGATCGAACAGTGGATCGACGAGTGGGGCATGTTCACGGTCTCCCTCGCCATGCGCGCGCCCGCGGCCCGATGCGCGTAGAGGCGCTGCCCGCCGAGCCGCGGCCCTGGAAGCAGGGGCTTGCCTGGCTCGCCGTGCTGGGTCCGTTCTTCTTTCTCACCTACGGCTTCGGCAACTCGATCGCCGCACGGCGGGACGATGTTCCCAGCGTCGTATTCGCATGGGAACACGCGATTCCCTTTCTGCCGTGGACCATCGTCCCGTACTGGGCCATCGATCTGCTCTACGGCGTGGCGCTCGTGGCGTGCGCCACCCGGGCACAGCTCCATACCCACGTGCGCCGTCTGCTTGCCGCACAGTGCATCGCCGTCGCCTGCTTCATCGCCTTTCCTCTGCGCTTCTCCTTCGAGCGCCCACCCGTGGAGGGGCTATTCGGGGCAATGTTCGCGGCACTGGAAAGTTTCGACCAGCCGTTCAACCAGGCGCCCTCTCTGCATGTGGCGCTGCTGGTGATTCTGTGGCCTGTTTTCTGGCGTGCCCTCGCACCCGCTTGGCATGGCGTGCTGCATGTCGGGATGATCCTGATCGGCATCTCGGTGCTCACCACATGGCAGCATCATTTCATCGACCTGCCGACAGGCGCCTGGCTGGGTTTCTTCTGCATCTGGCTCTTCGCGGAGCGCGACCAAGGCGCGCGATGGCAACTGGCGCGCTCGCGCGATCCGGTGCGCCGCAAGATCGCTGCCTGCTACGCGGTGAGCGGGTGCGCGCTCGCATGGCTCGCGCTCGAAGCCGGCGGCGTCCTGCTCTGGCTGCTCTGGCCGGCAGCATCGCTGCTGCTGGTGGCATCGGTTTACCTGTGGGGCGACGCACGCATTTTTCTCAAGGATCGCAACGGGCAGCTGTCGATCGCAGCCCGTGCACTGCTGGCACCCTACTTCGCCGGCGCCTGGATCAACGCGCGACTATGGACGCGTTCGGTCGCGACCGCCGACGAGGTGTATCCAGGTGTCCATCTGGGCAGCATCGTTCGGTGCGGTCAGCGTCTCGGCGCAAGCGCGACACTGGCGATCGTCGACGTATGCGCGGAGCTCGCGTACACGGCGCGCGCACCGAGCTACCAGACGGTGCCGATGCTCGATCTGGTCGCACCGACCATCGACGATCTGGAGCGGGCGGCGCATGCCATCGAGATCGCCCGAGCGGAAGGTCCGGTCCTCGTCGGTTGCGCCCTGGGCTTCTCGCGCAGCGCTGCCGCCATCGTCGCCTGGCTGCTGCGGGCAGGAATCGCCACGACGCTGGAGGAAGCTGTCGATCGGGTGCGTCGAGCGCGTCCGGCCGTGGTGCTGGCGCCTCATTACATCGACGCGCTCCGCGCATGGCAGCATGCGCACTCGAACGCGGGGGGGGCCACCGAAGTCGGACGTTCCGTAGCTGCAGCGGTCACTTGACTCCGGCCATGCACACCGACGCGAACGCCGACTTCCTGCGCCATCTCGTCTTCGCCATCGCAGGCGTGCTGGCCTTCGCCTCCGTGGTGGGCTGGGCATTGAAGGCGCGCCTCTCGCCCGGCCGCCCGCATGCGGTGATCGACAACCTCAATGTCAGGATCGCCGCCTGGTGGCTCATGGCGCTCGTGTTCGGTGCGGCCATGGCCGGCGAAGTCGCAGGCGCCGCGCTGCTGTTTGCGGCCTTGTCCGCGCAGGCGCTACGCGAATTCGTCGCTCCGGATCGCTGCATGCGACGCGACCGGCTCGCCGTCTTCTGGCTCGCGTCGCTGGCAGCAATCGCGGCGCAATACCTGCTCGCGGCCGGCGGCTGGCACGCAGCTTACGTCCTGACGCTGCCCGCGCTGGCAGCCGTGCTCGTCGTTTCCTGCCGAGCACTCGCAGCGGACGCGCATCTTCCGTGGACACGTCTGGGGCCGGCACTGTTGATCTGCGTCTACAGTCTGTCCCACGTTCCTGCATCTATCGCCCTGCACCCTACCGGCACCGCCTTGGGCGACATCGGGCCGGCGATCTTCCTCGTGATCGTGGTGCAGTCGAGCGACGTGCTGCAGTACATCTGCGGCAAGCTGACGGGAAGGCATCCGATCGCACCGCGCCTGTCGCCCTCGAAGACGCTCGAAGGCGCACTGGGCGGACTGCTGGGTGCAACCGCACTGGGCGCAGTGTCGGCACCGCTGACGCCGTGGTCACCCGGGACAGCCGCAGCCGTCGCGTTCATGCTGGCGCTGCTCGGCATCCTGGGCGGCCTGATGCTTTCGGCGCTCAAGCGTCGACGCGGCATCAAGGATTGGGGTACGGCAATCCCCGGTCACGGCGGCGTGCTGGATCGCGTCGATTCGTTGTGCTTGTCCGCCCCGGTGTTCTACCACCTGCTGCGGATGCAGCCGGTCGCCTGATCAGTTCGGCATCACCCGCTTGCGCGCTCGCCCGAGCAACCAGCCGACCAGGATGCCGCCCAGCGCTCCGCCGATCCCGGCCTGCACGGCGAAGCTCTTCGCCTCCTCGATCAGAGAATTGGTGAACACGTTCGATGACAAATGCAAGGCGACAACCTTCCACTCCCCGTCGATCTTCACCGAGGTGGAAGTCCAGCGCGAACTCAGGCGAAACGGCGCGCGCGACACAGGAAAGAACTCGTCTTCCGTGCTGCCGTCGGCAACGGCCACCTCGCCGTTGCCGTAAAAGCGCGCGGGCGCGCCGACTTTCGCCGCGGTGAGGTACTTGTCGATGTAGCGCTGGTCGCCCTTCACCATGCGATGGTAATAGGCCTTGATCTCGTCATGCCCGCGCGAGATCACGCCATTGAGCCAGGTGACTGTCGCCTGCGGATGCATCTGCGCGACCATTCGATCGATGTTCTGATCGTTGATCCCGGCCTCGATTTCACGAAAGACCTTGAGCAAGGCCTCGCGATCCGGCGCATGGGGATCGGCTTCTGCCGCTCGGAGCGCGACCGAGGGCATCATCGAAAGCGCCAGAGCGAACAAGAGTGCCTGCTTGGTGAGCATCGAAGATCCTCGTTGGATGGGGGGGCGGGCTCAGCGAAGCGAAAACCTGGGCCGGCACACGATGCGCAGCCGATCGCGCATGAACGGGCGAATCTTCAACGTCCAGGGCGTCTCGACGGCCTGAGCCCAGGCGGCGGTCTTCACGACCTCGGGCGACTCCAGGTGATACAGGGCCAGATACTTCTGCTGACAACCGTTGGTGGTGACGAAGCGACGCGCGAGCAGCGTGCCGGGCACCGCGGACAGCGCGGGAATATGCTCTTCGTCGTACCAGCGGTTGAACTGCGCCTCGCCTTCCGGTGCGACGCTCATCGCATTGACCAGCAAGCCGCCGGCGGCTTCGGGACTGACGGCATCGCCGGGCAGCGTCTGCGCGCCTTCGAAATCTAGTAAAGGTTCACCCAGGCGCGCATTCCGCACAGAAGATTCGGCTCGATAGCCGGGAGATGCCGCGATCCCGGCGTGCTGGAGGTCGTAGACGAAGATCGACACGCCTGGATCGTCGACACCGACCCAGGCCCTAGCGCTCAACACGCCGGGAACACCCGCACGCTGCGTTAGGCGCTCGCTGTGATAAGAGTCGTCGACTTCACCCGGGCGCTGCGGCCCGCACTGGCCGGCCTCGATCGCGATCCCCTTGGTCATGACCGTGGCTCAATCGATGCGCACGTTGGCGGCCTTGACGACCGGCGCCCACTTGGCAAGCTCGCTCTGGATGAACTTGGCGAAATCTTCCGGCGTGCCGCCCACCGGCTCGTAGCCCAGACCGATCATGCGATCACGCATCGCCGGCGCCGCGATGATCTTGTTCAACTCGGTGTTGAGCCGACCGATGATCTCGCGCGGCGTGCCGGCCGGAGCCAGGATGCCGTTCCAGGAGGTGACGTCGTAACCGACGACACCGGCTTCGGCCATCGTGGGAAGCTCCGGCAGGGACAGTGCGCGCTTACCGCTGGTGACCGCCAGCGCGCGCAACTTGCCTGCCTTGAGAAATCCGATCATGGAGGCCGGCTCGCCGAAGATCATGCCCACTTCGCCGGACAACAAGGCCACCGCGGCCGGACCGCCGCCCTTGTAGGGCACGTGAATGATCTGCGAGCCGGTCTTGAGTTTGAACAGTTCTCCGGCCAGATGGTTGATGGCGCCGTTGCCGCTGGACGCATAGGTGAGCTGGCCGGGACGGGCCTTGATGATGGCGATGAGTTCCTTCACGCTCTTCACGGGCAATGAGGGATGCACGACCACGATCTGCGGCACCGATGCGAGCTGAATGATGGGGGCGAGATCGCTGTCCTTGAACGGCATCTTGCGATAGATGTGCGGATTGATCGAATGCGTCCCCGAGTATGCGAACACGATGGTATACCCGTCGGGGGGCGACTTCGCCGCGAGCTCCGCACCGATGTTGCCGGCTGCCCCGCCGCGGTTGTCGATGATGACCTGCTGGCCGAGCGCATCCCCCAAGGGCTGGTTGACCAGCCGCGACATGATGTCCGCGCCTCCCCCCGGGGGCCACGGGACGATGAATCGGATGGTCTTGGACGGATACGCCTGCGCGAGCGCAAGCCCGGCACCGAACCATTGAGCTGCGATCACGCAGGCTGCGGCGAGAATAAGTTTTTGGTGGCGGATCATCGATGTCTCCTCGGTTCTCAGCGGAACGTACGCGACTGCAACAGCTGTCGCAGTCGGCGCTCATGCGAGCCGTCGATTATGGCTCACCCGGGACCAGCTTGTGAAATACTCGCGTCGCAGGGCGGTAGCACGCGATGCCGCCGATGCTCAATGCATCGGCCCGTTGCGTCCCGACGACCGCGATGCCGCGGAAAGGCGTGGACTTGTCGACGGCCACTGCCTGCAGCCAGACGAAATCCACGCCTTCCTTCTCCTGCGGAGCCTCGGCGTCCCAGATCAACATCGCCTCGTCGGCGGCCACGGCCGGCGCGAGATCGAGGCCGGCGAAGAGGTTGCGCCGATAATGGCGCTGGTCGATGATCGGCAGGAACTCGCCGAGGCCGCGTATGCTGAGGTAATAGGGATCCCGGAAAATGTCGGCGGACTGCATGCTGTACATCGCCAGCGAGGGCGAATAGCCCGGGGTAGAGGTCTTGAAACGCTGCGCCGATTCGACGCCATCGACCGTCACCATGAGGCGCAGATGCTCGAGATACCAGACATCCCACGCGCTCTCCCGGCCGGCATCGGTCAAACCGCTTTGGCTCATGAAGATCATGCCTGCTCCCTGGATGTGGGCGTCGGGCGCTGCGCGACGCTGCGCCCGGCGATTCTCCCCGACACGAACGCCCACGCAAGATGATGGCCGTGGCCTTCGAGCAGCAACCCGCCTTGCCCCGTCGAACCGGCCGCGAACAGCCCGGGGATCGGCTGCTCGGAACCGTCGAGCACCTCCAGGGACTCGCTCACCTTGAGCCCCCCGTCGGCGAAGACACAGTAGCTCTTCACCGGGCCCAGGGCGTAGAACGGTCCCTGTGAAATCGGTCCGCGGCCCTGACTGTCGGACGCATTGTAGCTCTCGACCGTGCGCGCCAACGTCTGGGTCGGCACCCCGAGCGAGATTGCCAGGCGCTCGAGCGTATTCTCGCAACGGAAGATGTCGCTGCGGTTACGCCGGTAGTCGGCAAGATAGGCATAGGAGATGCCCGGAGCGGTGGAGACGTAATTCGGCCAGGCTCGAAACTGCTCGGCCAACCTCTGATCGAACACGATGTAGGCGACTTTGTACGGCTGCCTGGGAACGGCCAGTCCGGAGCCCTCCAGTTCGTCGCAGAAGCGGCGCCCCTCGACGTTAACCAGAATGGCGCCATGCTTGAACAGATTCGGCGACGGTCCGAGCGCGGTGGTCAGAAACCCCATCATGAAGGGACGCAGCAGACACTGCGGCAGATGACGATACGACCACGCCATGATGCGGCCGAGCACGGTCGAAGGCGGCAACCTGCGCAGAAAGTTGTCCTTTTTGGGCGGGATGAACCGCAGGATGGGACCGCGCACGATGTCGCCGTTCACCACGGTCGCGCCGGCAGCCATGGCCATCTTGTGGCCATCCCCGGTACTGGAAGACACGACGGCATCGACGTCGACCACCTCGGGTCGCGCGAACAGCGCCTTCAATTCGCGATCGGCGCTGAAGTCGCCGCTGGCGAGCACGACGCCGTATCGGGCCTGAAAACGTTGCCTGCCCCGGTCGGTTCTGCACTCGACGCCGATCACACGGCCTTGCTGGACGACCAGGCCCGCGGCTCGCACCGACGTTCTGATTTCGACACCGAGGCTTCGACAATGCCGCGCCAGGCAATGCGCGAAGGCCTTGGCGTTCGGCACGACGTTGTGCATGCGTGCGACCCTGTGCGGCGGCTCGGGCATGGGACCGACGAACACCAGGCCGAGGGACACGAGCCAATCGAGCGCATCGGTGCTCTGATCGACCAGAATGCGGCGCAGGCGCAGATTGTCGCGTGCATCCAGATCGCCGTTGTGCCTGCTCAGATCCTCGAAATGCCAGTCGGCCGCATCCTGGATGCCTGCGCGCCTTTGCCATGCCGTGTTGGTCGCGGTGAGCGTGCCCACCGCCCAGGATGTGCTTCCCCCCGGGCTCGCATTCTTCTCCAGCACGAGCACGCTGCGGCCGAGCGCGGCCGCCTCGGCAGCGGCCGACAAACCCGCGCCGCCAGCGCCTACGACGATGACATCCCATTCCGATCGAGTGTCGGATGCAGCCAAACCCAATGCTCTCCCTGCTTCGAACGCCGGCGCGGGCTAGCGCACCGGCGCGTTGTTGCCGTGTCGCTGCCTGCTTATGCCGACTTCTTCAAACGCCGCTCGGGCGACTTCCTGGCTTTCAGCGCGCCCGGCTCGGAGAGCTTGCGCAGCAGGCTGCCGCAGTCGTCGATCTGCGGATCGACGCCCATCGTCGCATAGGCCTCCCAGGCCGTCGCCTGGATGGCGGAATACACCGGCTTGCCGAGGTCGCGTTCCAGGATGTCGAGCACTTCCAGCGCTCGCAGTTGGGTGCAAGCCACGAACAGCGCTTCGGCGTCATCGCTGTCGGACTCCTTGACTTTCGCGTAGATCTCCTCGGGCAGGATCTTGGCGTGGTCGAACATGTCCAGCATGTCGAAGGTGCCCAGATGAGTCACCTTGATGCCGTGGGCGCGCAGGAAGTCTTTCAGGCGCTCGTTCGTCAGCTCGACGTAAGGCGTCACGACTGCGACTTTCTTGTGACCGGCGTACATCAGACATTCGGCCATGGCACCGGCGGTCGTCACGGTCGGCGCGCCGGTGATCTCGGTCAACTGCGCACAGATCTGCTTGTTCCACTCCGGGCCTTCGAAGAAACTGCCGCTGGTGCAGCCGTAGACGACCACGTCGGGCTCGACCATGGCGACATCGCGCGCCGCGTCCTTGCTCGCACCTTCCATGCCACGCAGCTCTTCCGGCGTGCCGTGCCGTCCGCCCGAAATGCGCGCCGAATGCACCGACACGCCTTGCGGGGCGATGCTCCAGAACTCCGTCTCCATGGTGGTGTTGATCGAGGGCACCAGCAATCCGATCCTGCCACGCCAACCGTACATGTGCTGTCTCCTTGAAAGAGGGGGGCGGCTACAGGCAGGACGAGCCCAGCCGCGGCTTCGATGCAACCAGCCACGTCATTATAGTCGGCATCGGCGCGCCCGGTCGCATGCCGGCGAACTCCCTGTCTGGCCCTACAATGGCCGGATGCAGAAAGAAGCGACAACTCCGCCCAGGGAGGAGCCTGGCATGTCGAGCGCCCATTGGGTGCTCATAGCGTGCCTCACTGCCGGAAGCATGCTTGGCACGGCCGCAATCAGCATTCTGCCCAGCCTCGCGCCCGCGGTGGCGGCAAGCTACGACATCCCTGCGCTCTGGATCGGCTACCAGTTCAGCCTGGTGGCTTTCTTCCTCAGCGCCGCCTTGCTGTTTCTGGGCAAGGCCAGCCGGCGATGGGGTCCGGTCCGGGTGATCCAGTGCGGCATCGCCTTGAACGCGGTGGCGCTGCTGCTCACACTGGTGCCGAGCCTGCCGGTGCTCGCGCTGGCATCCGCCTGCATGGGCATCGGTTATGGAGTCATCATGCCGGCCAACTCGCATCTGATCATGCGCTTCACTCCGCCCCGGAAACTGAGTCTGGTGTTCTCGATACAGCAGACCGGCATTCCGCTAGGCGCCATACTCGCTGCGTCCGGCGGACCGATGATCGCCGTCGCCCTGACTTGGCAGTCGGCAGTCGCCATGCTGGCCGCGCTCGCGTGCCTGCTCGTGATCGCCCTCGGATTCCTGCGCACGCGCTGGGACGACGATCGGAACCCGGGCGCGGTGTTGTTCCGCAATCCGTTTGCAGGCTTGGGCATCGTTCTGGCCAGCACGCGCTTGCGCAATCTCTCCGGCTCCGGATTCTGCTTCTCGGGCGCGCAATTCTGCCTCGGCACCTACACCGTGGTGGCGCTCGTGGAAGACCTCGGCTACGGGTTGGTGCAGGCCGGCCTGATGCTTTCGCTCGCCCAACTGACCGGCGTGGTGTGTCGCGTCTCTTGCGGCTGGGTGGCCGACAAGACGGGCGACAGCCTCGGCGTACTTGCATGGCTGACCGTCGGAATGGCCGGTGCCGGGTTCGCAAGCTTGTGGCTGGACGGCAACTGGCCCGTCGTGCTGGTCGGTGTGCTGTTCGCCGCGCATGGCGCCGCATGCATCGGTTGGCCGGGCACCTTCCTTGCAGAAGTGGGCAGGTTGTCGCCTCCCGGAGAAGTCTCGTCGGCGACATCCGGCGCCTTGCTGATCACCAACATCGGCAAGACCATTGCTCCCCTCGGGTTTGCGGCGATACAGGCGAGCACGGGCAGCTACAGCACGGCGTTTGGTCTCATCGGCGTTCTAGGCCTCGCCGGCTTCCTCGCCTTGGCGAGAGCCCGACGCGCGGTGAACGTCGCCCCGGTGGCCTCGTAAGGTGCGCGGCACGGCGGCAGCAAGAGGCGTCGAACGCATGAGCGTCGGCGCGCGCATCGGCTTCCCCAGCGAAACCGACTCGACACGAGAAAAGACGAAACCATGGGGCATTCCCTGACCGCCATCGCAGCAAGCGAAGACAGCCACGCACTGAGTTTGGGTGGAACCTACAACGACATCCGCGCCAGAACCCTGGCGCTGGCCGAGCCCTTGTCGGCCGAGGATTGCGTCGTTCAGTCCATGCCCGATGCGAGCCCGGTCAAATGGCATCTCGCGCACACGACCTGGTTCTTCGAGACCTTCGTGCTGGAGGCGCACATACCCGGCTACACCCGTAGATTCAACGAGCAAGTGCAACACGGTGTTAGTGCATGAAGTACAAGGAAGCGGGTGTTTCGTACCCGTGACGCTTTCGTGGACGATGGTTGAGGTCGTATGCGATCTGATTGCA
>JALHQN010000012.1 GCA_022841915.1 Burkholderiales bacterium
ACCAGCTCGTTGCTCATCTCCGCCATCCGACGGTAGCTGCCCCCGAACTGCGTCGCATCGATCCGGTAACTGATCGTCCCGGCCTCGTGCTCGCGAGCCATCCGCTCCTGCGCCGCAACAAAGCGCTGGAGTTCCTGCTGCATCGAGCTCATCGCAGCCATGATGCTGATCGCATCTCCGGATTTGAGTTTGATCTCGCTGCTGAGGTCGCCGCCTGCGACTGCTTGCGCCACTCGCGCTGCATCGCTGGGCTCGCCGCCGAGTTCCTTCAACACTTTGCGGCTCGTCATGATGGCCAGGACAACCGTGGCGCCGAGCGAGGCGACGAACAGCAGGACAACGATGATCAGGTTCGAGCGTATCGTCTGCGCCGCCATGGCTTCGGTGGCTTCATTGCGCTTGGTGGCAAGCACGACGACTTTGTCGATTGCCGTTCGATGTTCGCCATACGCACTGCCGAGTTGATCGAGCGCGGCTTGGGCATCGGCGCGCTTGCCAGCCAGCAGCGCCGGGAAGAACTGGGCGCCTGCGAGTTCGAAGAAGCGGCTTGCGGGCTTGTAGGACGTTTCCAGCAGGAGTGTACGTATTTCCGGCTCGAGATCCTGCTTGGCCCAGAACTCGTGTCGAACGATGTATTCCTTGCGCAGCTCTTCCATGCGCTTGGCGTATTGCTCGACCTCGGGGCCGCTCTTGGCCGCGTTGGCCTGCATGGCCACCAGGTAGGATTCGATGATGTATTCGGGCGGCGGGAGAATATCCGCGATCAGATCCTTGCCCTGGACAACCCGCTCGTAGATCGGGCCGTTGACCTGTACTTCCCGCAGCGTCTTCATCCCCCAGCCGGCCAGAACCAGAAAGCCCGCGACGAAGCAGGCGACGAGAAATGCGAAGCGATGCGACAATTTCATGCTGCTCGCGCTAGTACCGCGCGTTGATGCTGCCATGAACGATCTCCCATTTGTCGGGGGCCTCTTGGCATGTACGAGTATCCCGTCGTATACGCCTCAACACACTGCTTGCAACACTAGGGGCAGCGGTTACCGAGGATTGGTGAGACAAAGTGTATGTACCGAGCGTCCGGTCCTCGTGCGAACGATACGCGACGCGTCGGCTAGCCTTTACGGCTCGATGTTTCGCTTACTTGAGCCAGCGATGGGCGTTTATCTCTGGCATGGCCGGGACGATGGGCTAGAACTCCGCCCAATCGCCCTCGGTCCCGGTCTTGGCTGGGGCCAATCGCCGAAGTGCACCCGCCTGCGTACTCGCCCGGCCCGCTGCGTCGTTACCCTTGCGAGGGTGCATGGGAGAGACCTTGCTCCCCCGGTTTGCGGCTCGCACTGCAGCGGACTCGGCGAGAGGCGATCGTATGGCCTCACCGCGCGCTTCCAGATGGAACTGCGCCACCGCCGTGAGCAATCCATCGGCCTGCTCCTGCAGCGACTCCGCCGCCGCCGCCGCTTCTTCGACGAGCGCCGCGTTCTGCTGCGTCGTCTCGTCCATCTGCGTCACCGCCTGGTTCACCTGCTCGATCCCCGAACTCTGCTCCTGCGAGGCCACCGTGATCTCCGCCACAATGTCCGTCACCCGCTTGATCGAATCCACCACCTGCGACATCGTCGCCCCAGCCTGGTCCACCAACTTCGTCCCCGAACCCACCTTCTCCACCGAGTCCGAAATCAGCGCCTTGATCTCCTTCGCCGCCGCCGCACTGCGTTGCGCCAGGTTGCGAACCTCCGTCGCCACCACCGCAAATCCACGTCCCTGCTCGCCCGCACGCGCAGCCTCCACCGCCGCGTTCAGCGCCAGAATGTTCGTCTGGAACGCGATCCCGTCGATCACCGCAATGATGTCCACGATCTTCTTGCTCGACTCGTTGATCGAGCCCATCGTCGTCACCACCTGATCGACCACCTCGCCCCCCTTCACCGCTACCTCCGCCGCACCGATCGCCAACTGATTGGCCTGCCGGGCGTTCTCCGCGTTCTGCTTCACCGTCGAGGTCAGCTCCTCCATGCTCGAGGCCGTCTCCTCCAGAGAACTCGCCTGCTCCTCCGTGCGACCCGACAGATCCGTGTTCCCCTGCGCAATCTCCTTCGACGCCGTCGTGATCGACTCCGTCGTCTCCCGGATCTGCGACACGATCCGGGTCAAGCCTTCGACGGTGCGATTGGCATCGTCCTTCAACTGTCCGAAGGTGCCTTCGAAGTCGGCCGTGATGCGCTTGGTCAGATCGCCTTCAGCCAGTGCGCTGAGCACCTGCGCGACTTCGTTCAATCCGGCCTGCGTGGCATCGAGCAAGCCATTCATGCCGGTACCCAACTGAGCGAAGAATCCTGCCTTGCCTGTCAGGTCGATGCGCTTGCTGAAGTCTCCCCTGGAAGCGCCGTCCACGATACTGGCGATCTCGCCCTCCACCGCCACTTCGTTGGTCCGGTCGATCCATTCGACCGCGGTGCCCAATCGGGTTCCCTGCGCATTGATGACGGGAGCAACCGTCAGTGCGAACGTGCGTCCGCCGAGCTTGACGGTTGCCCGATGCGTGGATGTCAGGCGATCGAGCATCTCACGCTGGTGGGAGGCCTGCTTGTGGAACGTATCGATGCTCGCGCCGAGCAACTTGGCCGACTGAAACTGCGGCAGATCCTTGCGGATGTCGGCCTCGGCGATCTTGAACATCTCCACGATGGATTTGTTCATGTAGATGATGTTGCAATCCTTGTCGGCCACCATGACGTTGGTCGCGACATTGTCCAGGGCCGTCTGAATGCGCATGGAGGCGTCAGCGGTGCGCCGCGTGTCCGACAACTCGAAACCCAGCCGGGTCCGAAGCGCCTGCAGCGCACGCCTGACATCGGACAATTCGTCTGTGCCTCGCGCATCGAAGATCTCGTCGAAATCGCCCTGAGCCAGAGCCTGGATCTGGCGGCTCATTGCGCGCATGTCTCTTGCCATGCCGCTCGCCAGCGTAGCGCAGAACGCCGCACCCGCGAGCGACGTCGCGCCGAGCACCCAGCTCGCCGACCCTGTGAACGCGCCGAGCAGCCCGGGATACAGCATGGCGGCAGTCGCCAGCCATGCGGGCAACACCATCAGTGCGCTGGCGAGCACGAACCTGCTTCGCAGCGACATCCGCTCGGACACCTTGATCCAATCACGCCAGCCGGTCGGCACCACGCGCCCGTCGCGGATCGTGAGGCCTTGTGCACGCCCTTCCTTGAAGAGGCGATACGCCGCTGCAGCGCCATCGACCCGATCGCGACTCGGTTTGGAGCGCACCGACATGTAGCCTGTCACCGCGCCACGCTCGACGATCGGCGTTGCGTTGGCCAGCACCCAATAGTGCTCGCCGTTCTTGCGCCTGTTCTTGACCATGCCCGTCCAAGGCTTGCCTTGCTTGAGCACCGCCCACATGTCGCGGAAGGCTTCTTCCGGCATATCGGGATGGCGCACCAGGTTGTGCGCCTCGCCGATGAGTTCCGACTCGGCGAAACCGGAGGCTTCGACGAAGTCGTCGTTGACATAGGTGATGCGGCCCTTCAAATCGGTCTTCGATACGATGGCCATGCCATCGCGCAGAACCCACTCCTGCTGTGTCACGGGGAGATTGCTACGCATTCATGTCTCGTCGAATTAGCGTGGACGGAATTTGTCCAACTTGGTTGATGAACGCCGGTGCGCTCACGATCTGCGTTATCGCCTCGTAGCCCACGTTCTTCTGTCGCTTGAGCCTGTGAAGGGCCCACTTGGCACTGACGTTCAATGCTGCTCCTTGAACCGCACACCGGGCCGCTACCCATGCATGACGGTGTCTGAACATTGTCCAAGGACCCGGGGCGAAGACACCTTGCACAAGACTCGATAACGGCTTCGCGGGGAGCTGCCGTATGAGGAATTTGGTAACTGCTAGGCGGTTCCTTCCCTCATTGAGCTTCGGTTGCCAAAGACCTGAGTGGGATCGCCAGCCCCATAGGAAATGCCCGGTGAATCGCGCCTGCTGCTGCAGCGAGATTTCCGGGCAGAGGGTAGAGCAACCCTCGAGGCAGGTCGCCCTACTCGATCATCGCGTCCACCAATCCCATGTCTGCACCGGCCATCAGCCGCTCGATATCGACCAGGATGAGCATCCTGCTGTCCAACGCGCCGATGCCGGTCACGTAACGCGTATCGACAGCCGAGCCGAACTCGGGGGCGGGTCGAATGTGATCGCTCGTGAGCGAGAGCACGTCGGACACGCTGTCGACCACGATACCCACCACGCGATCGGACAGGTTGAGAATGATCACGACAGTGAACTGGTCGTAATCCGCACGCCCGAGTTTGAACTTCAAACGCAAGTCGATGATGGGCACGATGATGCCGCGCAAGTTCGTCACGCCCTTGATGAAGTCGGGCGCATTGGCGATCTGCGTGACGGTATCGTAGCCGCGAATCTCTTGCACCTTCAGGATGTCTATCCCGTACTCTTCCGCCCCCAGGCGAAAGGTGAGGAATTCCCGGCCACCTGCGATGTCGGGCATGCCGTTCATGTGGATGGGCTCGCTTCTGACATGGGCTTGTGCAGCGTGATTCATGAATGACTCCTAGCGGATGCTATTGCTTTGGCGGGATGATCAGGCGGCCAACAGTTCGCGCGTGCGGGTCAGGCGCACCAGGCCAGCGACGTCGAGAATCAGCGCAACGCGCCCGTCGCCCATGATCGTGGCTCCCGATATGCCGTGAACACGACGATAGTTCGTCTCCAGACTCTTGATCACCACCTGGTGCTGTCCCACCAGAGCGTCCACGGCAAGCGCCATGCGCTGCCCTTCAGCCTCGACGATGACCATGATGTTCTGGTCGAACCGGTCGCACTCGCCGCCCACATTGAAGATGCGGGCCGCGGAAAGGACAGGGAGGTAGTCGCCGCGCACTTGCACAGTGAGTCCGTCACCCGCAACAGTGCGGATGTCCTGCGCGTTGGGCTGCAAGGACTCGACGATGTACGTGAGCGGAACGATGTAGATCTCTTGGCCGACTCTGACCGACAAACCATCCAGGATCGCCAGCGTGAGCGGCAGACGGATCGTGATTCGGGTGCCCTGCCCGGGAAAGGAATCGATCTCGACGCCGCCACCCATGGCTTCGATGTTGCGCTTCACGACATCCATGCCGACACCACGGCCAGAGACGTCGGTCACGACATCGGCGGTGGAGAAGCCGGGCGCGAAGATGAGCTTGAACACCTCCTGGTCTGACATGGTCTCGGAGACCGTCATGCCGCGTTCGGCCGCCTTGGCGAGAATGCGCTCGCGGTTCAGACCGCGGCCGTCATCGCTCACCTCCACCATGATGTTTCCGCCCTGATGGTAGGCCCGCAACGTCACTGTCCCGCGAGCAGGTTTGCCAGCGGCTACGCGCGCCTCCGGCATCTCGATGCCATGGTCGAGGCTATTGCGCACCAGATGCGTCAAAGGATCGGCGATCTTCTCGATCACGCCCTTGTCGAGTTCGGTGCCCTCGCCGACGGTCTTGAGCTCGACATCCTTGCCGAGCTTGCCGGCGACATCGCGCACCACGCGCGGAAAGCGGCTGAAGACGAAGGAGATCGGCAGCATGCGAATGCTCATCACCGATTCCTGCAGATCGCGCGTGTTGCGCTCCAACTGATTGAGTCCGTCGTGCAGCCGCTCGAATGCCTCGCTGTTCACTTGCGAGGCTGTCTGCGCGAGCATCGACTGCGTGATCACCAGTTCACCGACGAGATTGATCAACTTGTCGACTTTGTCGATGCTCACGCGAATGGACGATTCCCCGTTGGTCGCGGCGACCGCCTTGTCCGTCTGCCGTCGACCGGCAATGCCGACGTCGACATCCGGACGGTCGGTTGCACGCCGGCCGTAAGGCGGGTGCGCGGGCGCGCTCGACGCTGCCTCGACCATCGGGGTCGGTGACTGCACAGCGGGGAGATCCGTGAAGAAGCCGTAGCTGCTGTCGCCTGCGCCTGCCGAGGCGGGCTCGGCAGCGCCAGCGACATCGGTGAAGAAGCCGTAGCTGGCATCGCCGCCGGCATCAGCAGCCGGTGCAAGCGAACCGACGGGCAGTTCTTCGCTATCGAACAGCCCGAAACTGCCATCCGAGGCGGCAGACGATTCTGCGGGAACGCAGGCTGTCGACTGCTCGATCTTGAGCGTACCCGCCACTGCGACGAACTCGATCAGTTCGCGCACGCGATCGGGCGAAGCATCGGCGGTCAGTTTGAGAACCCATTTGCCTGCCTTGGCCGGCGCCGTCTTTCGCGGGCGCGGGCGCTTGACGACCTCGACCTCACCGAGGGTTCCCAGTTCGGCCAACAAGTTGGTCGCGCTTTCGTCCACGGGTGCGGAGAAGCAGATCGTCAGGATCGTCTTGACGCGAGTCGGGTGAAGTTCGACGCCAGGCTGGGCCTCTGGATCGCAGAGCTGCTCCAGCGTTGCACATACCGCCGTCGCTGCATCCGGATCGGCAGCACCTTCCCCACGATGGGCGCCGAGTTGTCCTCGGATCACGTCGCCGGCGCGAAGGAATGCGTCGACCATCGGTGCCGTCAACTGCAGTTCGTGCTTGCGAATCTTGTCGAGCAGCGTCTCCAGCACATGGGTGACTTCCGCCATGTCGGAAAAACCGAAAGTCCCCGCGCCGCCCTTGATCGAGTGCGCGCAGCGAAAGATCGCATTGAGATCGTCGTCCGTGGGCGCGGCTACGTCGAGCGCCAGCAGCAGGGACTCCATATTGGCCAGATGCTCTCCGGTTTCCTCGAAGAACACCTGGTAGAACTGGCTCATATCCACGGCCATGGCAGCGCGTCCTACCCGATGACTTTCTTCACCACTTCCAACAACTTGGGCGGATCGAAGGGCTTGACCAGCCAACCGGTCGCCCCCGCGGCCTTGCCCGCCGCCTTCATCGCATCGCCCGCCTCGGTGGTGAGCACCAGGATGGGCGCCGATTTATATTGCGGCATCGTACGCAGCGATTTGATCAAGGTGAGCCCGTCCATCTTGGGCATGTTCTGATCCGTCAGTACGAGGTTGACGGCCGTCGACTTCGCCTTCGCGAGCCCGTCTTCCCCATCCACGGCTTCGACCACCTGATAACCGGCGCTCTTGAGCGTGAACGCGACCATCTGCCGGATCGATGCCGAGTCGTCGACTGCAAGTACGGTTTTCGCCATTGCTATGCTCCTTGAATTACGACGCGCCCTGTGTGGGCCGGGCGCTCAAAACAGTTCAACGTTGCCGGTGCCCATCCCGGTCTGGCTGACCGGGTTATGAGCCGTGTGCTGACGCGCGTCCTCGACGGCACGCGCGCAATGGGAAAGCTCTTCGAGTAGAGCGGGGTGCGCGCTTTCTGCATCGATGCCCGCGCCACGGGTCGCCACGCGTGCGAGCGCTGTGTTCAGCATGCCCAGCGCTTCCACGCGGCGGGTGAGATGGGACAGCAGCTGCGTGACCATGTCTTGAAACTGCAGCGCCGTCACCGAGGCATCCACGTCGCGTGCCAGCAGCGTCGCGATCTCGCCCATTCGGGCCACGCCCGACGTCATGCGCTCGTTGATGTGCTTGACTTCGCTCATGGTCTGGTCGACCTGCTGCTTGGCCTGCAGAGTGAAGTTCATGTCCTTGGACGCGACTTCATGGATCGCGCCTTCGGCGCTCACGACCGAATCGTTCACGCTGTCGACCTTGGTGCGAATCTCTTGGCTGAACTGATTGGTCCGCCCGGACAGATGCCGAACTTCGTCGGCCACCACGGCAAACCCCCTGCCTGCCTCGCCGGCCCGGGCCGCTTCGATCGCCGCATTGAGCGCAAGGAGGTTGGTTTGTTTCGAAATGCTCTCGATCTCGCCGAGAATGCTGCGGATGTCGGCAAGGCGCTCGCGAATATCCTCCATGCGCTCCACCAAGCCGACGGCACTGCGGCTGTTGGCGATGGTGTTCTCGACGAAATAATCGAGCGTGCGCGACGTGTCCTCGACGAATTGCTGGAATCCGGCCGAGGTACCGACTGCGCCGACATCCATGTTCGCGATGCCCAAGGCGACCTGCTGCTGTTGCTGAATCTGCTCGTTGATGCTGCCGAAGCTGCCGATCACTTTCTCGATCGCCTCGTGCAAGAGCACCTGGACTCGCTCGGCATCCTCACGCGCCGCGGCAACCTGCACTTCCTGCTCGCAGGCGGCGCTCTCGATGGCCTCGCAGGGCATGCCGGCCGCAACCGAAGCATGCGGCTCATCGGACGCCTGCGCAGGAATATGGTTGGCCATGTCAGCGCAGTCGGCGCGGTGCAGCTGAACTGCGATTCCCGACCAGATGATGCCGAAAGCGAAGGTGGCGAAGGCGACCCATAGCGAAGTCGGGTGATCCAACAACAGCGCTGCGCCCAACGCGAGTCCAAATGTGAGCCCCGCACCCTGAGCGAGCGCTCGCCGCAGATGCAGCGACCGGGGGCCGCTTGCAGAATACGTGGAATGAAGCAATTGCGAACTCATGTTTCGATCGGTATCCCGTGCGTGCGTCAACCGCTACCCTGGCGGAGTCGTTTTCATCGTGCACGAATCGACAAGCAGGGCCAGCTTCCTGGCCGTGCTCCGGGCTTTGACCCGCCGCCGCTTTGGCGACATTGAATTCGCCCGGCATGCCACTCGTTTGCCAGGCAATTTGCGGCACGAGCCTGAAAAACTTGATGGCGCGCGAACATCCACGAGCAATCGTGCTTGCGGCACACGGACTTTCCACGTAAATGCATCTCTTATGGCAAACTCGCGGCGACGCGGAATGATCGGTGGTGCTGGCATGCCTTCCTTACGGAGGGCTGGATGGATTGATAAGCTCAAGTCGCTCGCCGGGGCGCAGCAACGTCACCGAGCGCGCCTCGCGCTGGTTGCGGGCGCGGTTTTCTCGGCGAGCGTGCTCGCCCTCACGGGCGCCGGCCTCTGGTACGAGCGTGACGGCGAATTGAGTCGCGTGCAGCGCGGCTTGGTCAATTTGAGCCACTCGCACGCCGAACTCGTGGCGCAGCGACTCGAGACGATCGACCTCGGTCTGAAGGCAGCCCTAGGTCAGTTGCACGATCAAACCACGCCCTCCGCTGATGCGCTGCACAATATCCGCGTCCTGCGAGCCCATGCCGAAGCGCTGACGTCGGTGCCCGCCATCGGACTTTACGGGCCTTCGGGCGAGCAAATGGCCGGCTCGACCGACGATACCTCGATCCTGCCCGTCTCGTTGGCCAATACGGAGCCCCATGCGGTGCATCGCTCGGGAAGACTGCTGGGGCTGCACGTCTCGTCCCCGATGCGCCACGCGCCCGGCGGCCCCTGGCGCATCGTTTTGTCCCGGCGGGTGACGGACCAGCGGGGCGACTTCCGCGGATTGATCGTCGCTATCTTCGAGCCTCACAGGCTCGCGGAAACCTATCGCACACTCGACCTGGGGCCGCATGCGAGCGTGGCCTTGCTCAGTTGGAACGGCACCCTGCTCGCCACCTATCCCTGGCGGGACGACCTCGTCGGTCGCGCGTACGCCGGCTTCGGGCTGCATCCCGTCGGTGATGCGGAGGGCGGCCGTGCCATCGACGCAGTGCCGAGCCCCTTCGATGGTCGTCCGGTGCTCGCCGCCGACACCGCCCTGCGTGGGTTTCCCCTCACACTGAGCCTGATGGCAGACCGGCATGCGGTGTTGTCGACTTGGCGCCGGCATGCCGCGGCCGGAGGCACCGCCGCCGGGCTCATCAGCGTCTTGGCCCTTGCGCTAGCGCTGGTGCTCGACCGGCATCTGCGGCGCAGGGAAGAATCGGTCGCTCAGTTGCGCGCGAACCAGGCCGAGCTCACCGAAGCGCACCGCATGGCGCGGCTGGGCAGTTGGCGGATCGACGCAGCAACGGGCTCGATCAACTGGAGCCCGCAAGCTGCGGGGCTGCTCGGCATCTCGGCTCCGCTCGTTCCCGATCTGGAACGCCTGCTCGTTCATGTGTTCGAAGAAGACCGCGGACGCCTCCGGCGCGCCTGGGAGGCACTGACGACGACTGGCTTTCTCGATGTCGAGTTCCGAACCACCCCGGTGGCGGGCGAAGTGCGCTGGCTGCGAGCGCGGGCCGAGGCCGCCGTCCAGAAGGAGAAAGCCGCTTTCCGCGTGCGCGGCACGCTGATCGACGTCAGCGACGAACGTCGGGCGGAGCAAGCTGTCCAGCATCTCGCAGCCGTGGTCGAATCGACCGAAGACGCCATTCTGAGCATTTCCGGCGACGGCCGGATTCTTTCCTGGAACCGAGGTGCGACCCGCATGTTCGGTCATTCCGCCACCGAGGCCATCGATCGGCGCCTGTACGATCTGCTGCCGGCCGACGAAGCGGAGAAGGCGCTGGAACTGGTGGTGCGAAGCGCCAGCGGCGAGACCATCGAGGGCTTCGAAACGAAGCTGACTGCCAAGGATCAGCGCGTCATCCATATCGCAGTGACCTTGTCGCCTTTACGCGATGCCGCGGGTTGCGTCACGGCAGCCTCGGCCGTGGCGCGCGACATTACAGCACGTCGGGAGGCTGAGCTTCGGCGTCTGATGGAACATCGGGTCGCTCAGTTGTTGGCCGAATCGGCGCCGCTGGCGACCACCATGCCGCGCATCCTGGAGACCCTTTGCCAGTCCCTCGCCATGGACTGCGGAGTCCACTGGGAGCTCGACAACGAGGCAGCCGGATATCGGCGCGCTTGCCTTTGGTGCGCTCAGCCCCACGATCACGCCGCACTGTGTGGGCAGTTGGCGGCGCAATTGCCGGCCACCGGGCCGTGCGAACGGATATGGAAAACGTCGTCGCCGCAATGGGTCGGCCTTGGTGAACTGCAGTCCTGTCGTCTGGCCGCGGCAGAGGCATCGATCCCCTTCGTGAATGCCCTGTTCATACCGATCACGATGGGCAGCCGCGTCGTCTGCGTGCTGCAACTGCTGACCGCGCAGACGCAACCCTACGACGAGGAGCTGCTCTCGTCGGCGCGGGCGATCGGCAGCCAAATAGGGCAGTACATGGAGCGCAAGCGAGCCGAGAACGACTTGCGCGCAGAAAAGGAATACATCGGGCACGTCATTGCGACCGCCCCCACCCTCATCGCTTCCATCGCGACAGATGGCACCACGCGCTCGGTCAATCCGTCGATTCGCGACATCACCGGCTACCTCCCGGCGGACCTGCAAGGTCGGAATTTCTGGCACGTTCTGCATGAGGGAGACCACAGCGAAGTAGAACTTCTGCTCGCAGCGGCCGGAAACGGCGGAGTTGCAGATCATCACCTCGCGATCAGGACGCGCGGTGGCGAGATCAGGGATCTTTCCGTGAGCGCGGCCGCGCGGCGCGCAGCCGACGGCAGCATCGTGGAGTTCATCGTCGTCGGCGCTGACGTGACGGCGCGGCGGCTCGACGAAGCCCGCAGAGCCGCGGAGTACGCCGTGGCGCGGGCGCTGAGCGAGGAGCAATCCGAAGGCGAAGCGGTCGAGCGCGTTCTCGGCACGGTGTGCGAGGTGTTGGGATGGGAATGCGGGGTGTTCCGGGTATTCGACCCCGCGACCCGGCAGGTGTCCTGCCGATACCACTGGAGCAAACCCGAGCTGCCGTTCGTGGCGCTCGCCGAGGCGTTGCGCGAGCCTCGGCACCTCGATGGGAACACGCTTTACTGGCGCACCGTCGAGACCGGGTCGGCTCAATGGGACAATCAGTTTCGCCAACTGGCGACCGAGCGCCTGAGACCCAAGCTGGACGACGCGAAGATATGCTCGGCGTTATGCGTTCCAGTCCAATCGGGGGAACGCTTCCTGGGTGCATTGCAGTTCTTCGGGCGCTCGAACAACCGGCCGGAACATGTGCTACTCGAGGCCATGCAGGCCATCGGTCACCAGGTCGGCCAGTTCATCGAGCGCAAGCGTGTAGAAGCCGCCCGGCAGCAAGCCGACGAGCGCCTGCGCAGCATCGCAGCCAACATCCCGGGCATCGTGTTCGAATACCGGTTGCGTCCCGATCAGTCCGCCTCGTTCGACTTCGTCAGCGAACGGGCGCTGGACATCCTCGAGGAATCGCCCGAGAGCCTGATGGGCGACCCGCACCTCATGTTCGGATTGGTGGACCCGCATTATCGCCGGCAGCTCCTGCGTTCGATGCGCGTTTCCCGGCACACCCGGTCACTGTGGCTGAATGAAATGCCGATCCGTACCCGCAGCGGTCGAATACGCTGGGTCAGGGGTCAGTCGATGCCGAAGTATCTCGACGACGGGTCGGTGGTCTGGGACGGCGTCATCGTCGATGTCACGGCACAGAAGCAGGCCGAGCATGCCATCCAGCAAATGAACGAACAGTTGGAGCGGCGCGTCGCCGACCGCACCGCCCAGCTCTCGGCGGCCAACCGCGAACTCGAATCCTTCGCCTATTCGGTCTCGCACGACCTCAGAGCGCCCTTGCGCTCGATCGAGGGCTTCTCGCGCATACTGATGGAAGAGTATGGCAGCACGCTCGAGCCGACTGCGGCGGACTACCTGACTCGTGTGAGGAACGCGAGCCAACGCATGGGCCACCTGATCGACGATCTTCTGTCGCTGTCTCGCGTCACACGCAGCGAGCTCAAGCGCGTGCGCACCGACTTGTCGGCCATCGCGGAGGCGGTCATGCAGGAGTTACGTGCCGAATCGCCCACACGGCAGGTCGACATCAGCATACATCCGGGCATGTTCTGCCTCGCGGATCCCAGTCTGATCCGCATTGCGCTCTATAATCTGCTCGGCAACGCCTGGAAGTTTACGTCCAAGCGGGCAGACGCTAGCATTGAATTCGGCGCGCTCACTCAGCGCAACAAGACGGTCTACTACGTCCGTGACAATGGCGCAGGCTTCGACATGGAACATGCTGGAAAGCTCTTCGGTGCGTTCCAACGCCTTCATTCGCCCCGAGAGTTCGAGGGCACCGGCGTGGGGCTCGCGACCGTGAGCCGTATCATCGATCGCCATGGCGGCACGGTATGGGCAGAATCGATTCCCGACAAGGGCGCGACGTTCTACTTCACGATGGCTGGGGGAGGAGCGCGCTCGTGAATTCCGCAGTCCCGGCCATCCTGTTGGTCGAAGACAACCCCGACGACGAGGCGCTCACGCTGCGTGCGCTGACCCGCAGCGGATTCGGCGATCGAGTCAAGGTCGTTCGCGACGGTGCCGAAGCGCTCGACTTCATGTTTGCCGCCGGCCAGTACAACGACCGCGACCCGGCACGCCTGCCCGGGCTCGTTCTGCTCGACCTGAAACTGCCCCGCATCGACGGACTGGAAGTCCTCCGGAGGCTACGCGCGGATCCTCGCACCACCCTCGCCTGCGTGGTGGTGTTCACGTCCTCCGGCGAGCAGCGCGACATCCATCGCGCATACGAGAACCGCGCCAACAGCTTCGTGCGCAAACCCGTCGCCTTCGAGAGCTTTTCCCAGACGGTCGAGCAACTGGCGCGATACTGGCTGCAGATCAACGAACCGGAGTCTTCGCTTGGCCCCAACCACGCGCAGCCCTGAGATGGCCGACCCCCGTCCCTCCAGTCCCACTGCCCCCGAGGCGCGCACGATCCGAGTCCTCATCGTGGAGGATTCCGAAGATGACGTGCTGTTGTTGGTCTGGGAACTGAAGCGGGGCGGGTACCAGGTCAATTACGAGGCCGTGGACACGCGCGCCGCCATGGCCACCGCACTGCGAACCGGCCCCTGGGACATCGTCATCTCCGATTATTCGATGCCGGACTTCAGCGGTCTGGAAGCACTGGCCACCCTGCGTGCGCAAGCGCTCGACGTGCCCTTCATCATCGTCTCCGGAAATATCGGCGAGGACGTTGCGGTCGAGGCCATGAAGGCCGGCGCGCACGACTACGTCATGAAGAAAAACCTCTCCCGCCTGATCCCGGCGCTCGATCGCGAACTGCGCGAGGCCGATGTCAGGCGCGCGAGACTGCGAGCCGAACACGAGTTGCGCGAGAACGAAGCCCGATTTCGCGCCATTGCGTCCAACATTCCGGGAACGGTTTATCAGTTCATGCTGCGCGAGGACGGCACCAAATCCTTTCCCTATGTGAGCGGTGACTGCCTGCGCCTGCTCGGGGTAGGCCCTCATGCGCTGCTGGCCAATGCCGCCGTGTTCCGGGAACTGCTCTACCCCGGCGATCGGGAGGGCTATGAATCCGCGCTCGCGCGCTCAGCGAAGAACCTGACCGATCTGAACTGGGAAGGACGCATCCAGTTGCCCGGCAGCGACGAGATCAAGTGGATCAACTTGCGCTCGAGCCCCCGACGTCTGGATGACGGCGCGCTGCTGTGGGAAGGCGTCATCTGGAACATCACGCAAAGCAAGCTCGCGGAGATCGAGATCCGTCGCTCGCGAGAGCAGTTGCAGGAATTGTCCGCGCACGTGCAGAAGGTGAAGGAAGACGAGCGAGCGCGCATCGCCCGGGAAATTCACGACGATATCGGCGGCAACCTCACTGCGATCAAGATCGACCTGCTTTGGCTCACCAATCGGCTGTCCCCGGAGTCGAAGGCCATGCACGAGAAGGCGCACGCGATCGAAAGGCTCGTGGATCGCACCATGGAGACGACGCAGCGCATCTCGCGCGATCTGCGCCCGGGCATCCTGGATCTCGGCCTGATTGCCGCCATCGAATGGCAGGCGGAGGAATTCCAGCGCCGGATGGGCATCCCCTGCGAACTGGTCACCTCGGACGACGAGTTGTACCTCGACCAGGATTTGTGCGTTGCGATTTTCCGCATTTTCCAGGAAACTTTGACAAACATAAGCAAGTACGCGGAGGCAACGCGAGTCGATGTCAGCCTCGTCGCAGGGGAGGATGTGGTCGTGCTGGAAGTCGTCGACGATGGCCGCGGCATAGCGCGCGACCAGTTGTCGAAACCCGGCTCGTTCGGTATCCGCGGGATCCAGGAGCGCGCGCGATCACTGCACGGCGACGTGGAGATCGAAAGCATGCCGGGGTCCGGCACCCGGATCAAGGTCGAGATACCCCTCGTGACGTCGGACCCCGAGACAGCCCCGCTGACGCAGAAAGCGCTCTTCTAGAGCTCCTGAGCAAGGTCGCCGCAAATCATGTCGAGAATCGATGTTCCATATCGTCGTCCCCAGGCGGATGGCGGGCCCGAGGATGCCCGGCCTCGCCTCGAGGACCGACAGTCCGGCGCTTGCGACCGTTCGCCCCGAGCCTCGGCCAGTCCGCTGCGCCGGGCCGCTGTTCCACCCTACCCCGGCGTTGCCGTGAGCCCGCGATGATTCGTGTCCTGATAGCCGACGACCACGCGATCCTGCGCCGCGGACTCAAACAGATTCTCGCCGAGACCGAAGACATGACGGTGGCCGGCGAAGCAGAGAACAGTCAGCAGGCGCTCCAACTCGTGCGGGAAGCGGAATGGGACGTGGTGCTGCTGGACATCTCCATGCCGGACCGCAACGGCATCGACACCCTGAAACTCATCAAGAAAGAAAAGCCCAAGCTTGCCGTATTGATGCTCTCCATGCACCCGGAGAACCAATACGCCATCCGCGCACTAAAGGCCGGTGCATCGGGCTATCTCACGAAACAAAGCGCGCCGGCGCAGCTCGTCACCGCGATCCGGCAAGTCAAGCAAGGCCGCAAATACGTCAGCCCTACGCTCGCCGAGCAGCTGGCTGCCCGCCTGGGCGAGGACATGGAGAGCGCCCCGCACGAGGCCCTTTCCAACCGCGAATACCAAACACTTACCCTGCTTTCGTCCGGCAAGACGCTCTCGGAAGTCGCGGTCGAACTGAAGCTTTCGGTGAAGACCGTCAGCGTCTATCGCTCTCGCCTGCTGGACAAACTTCAGCTCAAGAACAACGCCGAGCTGACGCACTACGCCATCAAGAACGGCTTGGTGGAATAGACCAGACGCGCCGGCGGTCCCAGAACCCCGGTGAATACGCGCAATCCGTACCACTTTAGTAGCATGTTACGCACTCGCTTTTGACCTGAGCGGTGCCAATCGCCTCCCCGCCGATGTCACCGTCCCCCGCAAGAATCGGACACGACTAAAGTCGCCGCCACTGGCCACCGTTATTCACACGTCCATCTGAAGATTAGCGGCCCTGTGAACGCCCCAACCAAGATCAACATCAAAGATGTAGCGCGCGAGGCGCTGCGGGCGCTGGTCCTGCGTCGGCTCGATCCATCGCCAGACAACTACCGACGTCTGTTCAACGAGATCGCTGGCATCGAAGCCGAGCCGGACGCTGCGGCAGCCGAAGAAGCGCTGGGGCGCATCTGCTCGGGGTTCCCGAGAACTTCACCCGAACTGCTGCGGCTCGCGAAAGGCTTGGAGCGTGCGGTCGCCAAGCGCGATTGGATCCAGTACACCGGCTTGATCGGCGAGGCGACTGCGAATCTCGCTCGTCACCAGAACACGGCCGAAACCTGGCGCGTCCTCATCGTCGACATGCTGCGTCAGCTCGATGCGGGCCACAAGGGCTTGACCCGGGCGCGAAAGAAAGAGCGCCTGGAGCGCGCGCTGGAAATGTCGGCCAGCAGCCCCGAGCAGCTGCAGAGCAAGCTGGCCGCGATCGTGAAGGCCTGGTCGGAGTTCTCGCTTGACACCGTCGGGATCGAACCGGCACAAGCCGCTCAACCGGCCGAGGAGCCGGCCAATCGCAATCCCTCGCACGTACTGGCGGCTGCACTGGCTCAAGACGACTCCGCGCAACTGTGCGACCTGCTCGGACAGGTCCTGGAAGTCGGCGTTGCCGGACTGCTCGCGTACGAACCGACCCTGGTCACCGAGGCCGAGGAAATCGCCCGCAAGGCTCGCTCGGCGCGATCGTCGAACGATATTGCGAAGGTCCGAGAGAACACGGCGGCATTCCTGCTCAGAGTCGAGCTGACGACAACCAATGCAGCCGATCTTCATCAAGGCATGCTGCGGCTGTTGCGACTCGTCATCGACAACGTTGCCGAACTGGTCGGCGAGGATCAGTGGCTGCAGGGCCAGATCGGTGCACTGGCCGAGATCGTCTCGCAACCGCTCGACATCGTCATGATCGAGCACGCCGAGCGCAGCATGAAGGATACGATCCTGCGCCAAGGAAACCTGCGTCACAGCCTCACTGAGGCCAAGAGCGCCTTCAAGACCATGGTTTCCGGCTTCATCGAACGCCTGGGAGATTTTTCCAGCAGCACAGGCGACTATCACGACACGATCGAGGTGCTGTCGCAGAAGATCAGCCAGACGGATGACATCTCCCAATTGGGGCAACTGCTCGACGAAGTGTCGATCGCGACCCGAAACGTTCAGGCGGCGACCCTGCGCTCGCGCGAGGAGACACTGCGAACGCAGCAGGAAGTCCAGGCTGCCGAGCAGAAAGTTCGCGACCTGCAAAAGGAACTCGAGCGCGTCAGCGCCAAGGTGAAGGAAGACCAGCTCACGGGCGCGCTGAATCGGCGCGGCCTGGAAGAAGAGTACGAACGCTCCTGTTCCGCCGCCGATCGTCGCAAGGAGCCGATGAGCGTGGCGCTTCTGGACATCGACAACTTCAAGTCGCTGAACGATACCCACGGACACCAGGCCGGCGACGGCGCGCTGGTTCATTTGGCCAAAGTCATCAAGGCGTCCATCCGGCCGACCGATGTAGTGTGCCGCTATGGTGGGGAAGAATTCGTCATCCTGCTCCCGGGCACCGGTCTGCAGGATTCCGTCATGGTCATCTCGCGCCTGCAGCGCGAACTCACGAAACGATTCTTCCTGCACGACAACCAGCGCCTGCTCATCACCTTCAGCGCTGGCGTGGCAGAGCGCCGCGCCGGGGAGAACCGCGACGAAACCATCGGTCGCGCCGACGCGGCCATGTACACGGCCAAGCGCTCCGGCAAGAATCGGGTCGTAGTCGCGGACTGATCCAGCCGCATCGGCGAAGATGCGCAAGCGCTGGCCTCGTTCGAGCGGCCCCACCATACCGACCCGCTGCAGAACCTGGCACTTATGCATGAAGGTCACGGCCGGCTGACCGAAGCCCATCGCATGCTACGAGCCGGCGCTCACGCTGGGCGAAAGAACGCTGGCGCTGCTAGTCACCCCTGGCCCTTGCGCTTCAGACCGATGACCGAGCCACTGAGGCACTTTCCCCGTTCTACGAAGCCACGGCTCAAGAACCCGCTCCCCTGCCCGCGCTGCCCGGGCGCGCTGTGAACTCGCATGGTGCTAGCAGAAGTCGACGTTAGACTCGACGAGCAGGCGCTTTCCTACCCCGCGCCGAGACTCGGATCCACTCGATTGTCGGACCCTGCTGCTTTGACGCGCACAAGGCCTCGCCGACGAGATCTTTTCTTGCTCGATGCTCGGTAAGGTCCAAGACCGGATGCCGCGCAGCATCGTTGAAAGCGCTCCCGGCCTCATGCCCTTGCCAAGGCGCTCGTTTCCCGGTATCGAAGACATCGCGGCCGGCCACCCGCCCCGCCCGAAAACGGCATCGCGATCTCCGCACCTGGCACAGTCCGCATACTGGCGGGCGCTTTGGGAACCCCCACGTGGCCACTGACCAGCGGCGCCGATTGGCACGCGCTCGGCAAGCAGCACGCATCATGGCTGCCGAAAGGTGCGGCGGCTCTATCGACCTTGGCAGACCTCGTGGCCCCCGGTGCGCAAAGAGATCGAGACGGCATTGCAAGCATGGGGGCGCAACAGACGCCGCTAAATGAGGCCAAATGAGGCGGCTAATCGACGCTTGCCCAGCATGACGAAATGCTAACGTACTCGAACTTCGTATCGCATGCGAAAAGAACATGAACAATCCGGCAACCCTGCGTCGAACAAAAGCGTCAGCTGCAAAGACAGAAGACTACCGCTCGGCGGACAAGACGGGCAAGGCGGACATAAGCAGCTACCGCGACCGCGTCAGCGCCCTCGCAGAGCGGATCCGGGGCACGGATGACGTCTCGGCGATCATCGGAATCCTCAACCAGGCCTTGACCGAGACCCGAAGACTGCGCGTGCGCGAGGATGCCTTGGCAGCGGCGCAGCGCAAAGTGGCTGAAGCCGAGCGCAGCATCGAGACGATGCGCAACGAACTCGAGCAAGTGAAGGCCATGCTGCATCAGGATCCACTGACCGGCACATTGAACAGGCGCGGCATAGACGACGCCTTCCGCCAGGAAGCCTCGCGATGCGATCGTCATGGCAGCAGCTTATGCATTGCGTTGATCGACATCGACAACTTCAAACACCTCAACGACACGCTCGGTCATCAGGCCGGGGACCGCGCACTGATTCATATCGCCGGCATCGTCGTGAACAGCTTGCGCCCCACCGATCGTGTGGGGCGTTTCGGCGGTGAAGAGTTCATGCTGCTGCTGCCGGACACCCGACTTGCCCAGAGCGCTTCGGTGATGACGCGCATCAAGCGCGAACTCGCGGCCCGTCCGCTGGAAGACGGCGGTGCCCGCATCACCGTCACCTTCAGCGGCGGCGTCGCGCAGCGCGGCGACCAGGAGACTCTGGACGACCTCGTCGCACGCGCGGATGCCGCACTCTATCGAGCCAAGCACGCGGGCAAGAACCGCGTCGTACTCGACCGCTAAAGGTTCCGGCCTTCCCTTCCGTTATCCCGGGGCTTGGCCTTAGGCGGGCCAAGTCCTTGTTACCTCAGGCATTCCTCAAGTTGCTCAAGGACCCGTCGTAAATGGGTTCAGACAGCGGTGTCGCGCTCCAAAAGATAGAGCAACCGTAGTCAACGGCAGACGCCGTTTTGATAACCGCACACTCGGAAGGAGTGTTTGAGATGCCTCAAGTCATTACTACCAACCTTGCGTCCCTCAACGCGCAACGTAACCTCAATTCTTCGCAGTCGAGCCTGTCTACCGCCTTGCAACGGTTGTCTTCAGGCTTACGTATCAACAGCGCCCGTGACGACGCGGCCGGCCTGGCGATTTCGCAGCGCTTTACCTCCCAGATCAATGGCCTGAACCAGGCCGCCCGGAATGCCAACGATGGAATCTCGCTGGCCCAGACGGCTGAAGGCGCGCTCCAGGAAAGCGGCAACATCCTGCAGCGTATCCGCCAACTCGCAGTCCAGTCGGCCAACGACTCGAACAGCGCAGGCGACCGCAAGGCGCTTCAGGCCGAGGTGTCGCAGCTCACCAGCGAATTGAACCGGATCGCGAACACGACCACGTTCAACGGCAAGAAAGTGCTCGACGGCTCCTTCGCCGGCCAGAAGTTCCAGGTCGGTGCAGACGCCAACCAGACGATCAACGTCACGATCTCAGACGCTCGCGCGACTGCCCTGGGCAACTACGCGCGCAACACCACGAACGCCACCGCTGGCCAAGGGATCGAGGTCGCAACTGCTGCCGCAGCGTCACTTGCCAACAACAACTTCCAAGCACAAGACATCACGATCAACGGTTCGCTCGGCCAAGCCACGGTCACGGCAACAACGCTAGTCGCCGGCTCGACGGCTCGTACCATTGCCAGCGAAGTCAACAATGTGACCGGATCCACCGGCGTTACCGCCGCCGCGCGCACGGAAGCCACGATCAGCAACGTATCAGCGGCAGGTACGGTTAACTTCAACCTCTATGGCCAGAATACCGGCCCTATCCAGATACAGGCGACCGTAAGCAGCACCTCGGACCTGACTGCGGTCCGCGACGCCATCAACGCGCAGACCGGACTCACCGGCATCACCGCCGAAGGCACGGGCTCGTCGCTGAAGCTGGTTCAAGCCGAGGGCTATAACATCGCACTGGAGGGTGTCACCATCACCGGCGGCGCCACTCTGGACCTCACGGGCGGCGAAGGCGCTGCGGCCACACTGGGCGCCGCCGCGGGTACGGACTCGTCCACTGTCGGCGGTCAGGTGACCTTCAACTCCGAGAACGCGTTCACCGTAAGCTCGAACGTGGCCGCTGCGGCAGGTAGCTTGTTCGGTACGGCCGCAAACGCGGGTGTGACTGGAACCTTGGCCGCGGTCGGCTCGGCCAGCGTCGCCACACAGGAGGGCGCGAACTCGACGATCTCGGTACTCGACGCCGCGATTCAGAAGCTCAACTCCATTCGTGCCGACCTGGGCGCGGTCCAGAACCGTTTCGGTTCGACGATCTCCAACCTGGAGACCACTTCGGAGAACCTGGAAGCCGCACGTTCACGGGTTCGCGATGCCGACTTCGCCGCAGAGACCGCAGCGCTCACGCGCGGTCAGATTCTGCAGCAGGCGGGTACTGCGATTCTCGCTCAGGCGAACGCGCTGCCCAACGGCGTGCTCTCCCTGCTGCGCGGCTAATCACCGACGTAAGCTGAAGCGGCCGGCCATGTGGCCGGTCGCAGTACCCAGACACTGGAATCGTCATGTACGTCCAGGCTCCGAACCTCGACCCGTCCCAAAGCGCGTCAAGCAGAAGTACCGGCCCCACGCCTGTGCGGGATCCGCCCGGTACAACCGCGGCAGCGTCTGTCGAAACCAACCAAGGCACACCTGGACTGCGGGCCGCTGTCGCGGCCATCAATCGGGCGGCCAAGTCGCTCACGCACAGCGTGGAGCTGGTCCTCGACGATCGCTCCGAACACCCCGTGGTTCGCGTCGTCGACTCCGAAACCGGGCAGCTGGTGCGTCAGATCCCCACGGAGGAAGTTCTCGAACTGCGGCGAGCGATCGATCGGATTACCGGTCTGTTGATCAACAGGACGGCATGATCATTGCTCTCATTGCGCTAGATGCATCGTTGCTATGCGCCTGCATCGGCGCCATTTGCTTTCTGTGAGCTCGCATGGCCATCTCCTCCCCTGGAATCGGTTCGAACCTCGATGTCAACAGCATCGTCAGTCAGCTCATGGCGCTCGAGCAGCGACCGCTGCAGGCCTTGAACCGTAAAGAGGCGAGCTTTCAAGCGCAGCTCTCGGCATTCGGAACGCTCAAAGGCGCACTATCCACATTTCAAACCTCGCTGAAGGGCTTGAACGACCTCACCAAGTTTCAAGCTTTCAAGGCCACCAGCAGCGACGCCAGCGTCGCCACCGTGGCGGCGGCAAATACTGCCGTGCCCGGCAATTATTCGCTGGAAGTCGGCAAGCTCGCTCAGTCGCAGAAGCTCGTCGCAGCCGGCCAAGCCAGTGCGACGGCCGCCATCGGCACGGGGACGTTGACCTTCGAGTTCGGCACCATCAGCGGCGGCGCCTTCGACAGCCAGACCGGCCGCTATACCGGCGCGAGCTTCGCCGCCGACGGAGCCGGGGCCAAGAACGTGACCATCGGCTCATCGAACAACACGCTGGGCGGTATTCGGGATGCGATCAATGCCGCGAAGATCGGCGTCACCGCCTCCATCATCAACGACGGCAGCGGCACGCCCTACAGACTCGCGCTGAGCGTGAACGATCCTGGCGCGGCCAAGAGCTTGCGCATCTCGACGAGCGGTGATGCAGCGCTTTCGACCCTGCTCGCGCAAAACCCCGCCGGCACGCAAAGCCTGACTGAAACCGTGAGCGCGAGCAACGCCGAGTTCAAGGTGGACGGAGTCGCCATCAGCAAGCCCAAGAACTCGGTCTCGGACGTGATCGAAGGCGTGACGCTCAACCTGCTCAAGACCAACGTCGGCAGTTCGACGTCGATCACGGTAACCCGGGACAGCGGCTCGATCAGGAGTTCGGCCGATGCCCTGGTCAAGGCCTACAACGACCTCAACAACACGCTGAAGAATCTCTCGGCCTACAATCCAGCGACGCGGCAAGGCACCGTACTACAGGGCGATGTGACCCTGATTACTCTGCAGGCTCGCATTCGCGCCACTCTGAGCGAGACATTGAAGGGGGTCGCCGGCAGCTATGACAACCTCGCGCAGATAGGCATCTCCTTCACCAAGGAAGGCCCGCTGGCGCTCGACGCGGCCAAGTTCACCGCAGCGCTCGAAGAGGCGCCCAACGACATCGCTGCCTTGTTCGCGACAGCCGGACGGACGAGCGACGCAGCCATTACCTACGCGGGTGCAACCGACGCTACTCGGCCCGGCGCCTACGGCATCGCCGTGAGTCGCCTCGCCTCACAAGGCACGCAAGTCGGATCGGCGGCCGCAGCTCTGACAATCAGTGCCGGCGTGAACGACCAGTTCACCGTGACGGTCGACGGCGAGAGTGCCTTGGTGACCCTGGCCGCGCGGACTTACGCCAGCGCAGCCGAGCTCGCGCTCGAGGTGCAATCGAAGATCAACGGCGCGAGCGGCATCGCCGCCGCAGGTTCGAACGTATCGGTCAGCGAAAGCGGGGGGATACTCACCCTCAGTTCCGCGCGCTACGGATCTACCTCGAGTGTTCAAATCAGCAGTGGCAATGCTTTGGCAGATCTTCTTGGCGGCGCTCCAGTGAGCACAACAGGTCAAGATGTGGAGGGAACGATCAACGGTGTCGCGGCCACAGGCTCGGGGCGGATTCTGACCGACTTGTCCTCGGGCGGCTCGGCCGGCCTGAGGGTCGAAGTGACCGGTGGTGCGCTAGGCGATCGCGGCACCGTGAGCTATTCGCAGGGGTATGCAGCGAGTCTCGACAAGATCATGGAAAGTTTCCTCGCATCGAATGGCGCCATCAAGGCAAGAACCGACGGTATCGACACATCGATCAAGGGCATAGATACGCGTCGAGAAGAAATCGGGCGGCGCCTGCAAGACGTCGAGACCCGCATCCGCGCGCAGTTCACCGCACTCGATACGCTTCTCGGCAGAATGAGTTCGACCAGTTCGTTTCTCACGCAGCAGCTGTCCATATTGAACAGGCAGACCAACTAAGTAAGCGAAAGGCACCGATGTTCTCGAGCGCACGAAAGGCAGTCGACGCATATGCTCAGGTCGGCGTGGAGACCGGCGTGGCAAGCGCGGATCCGCATAAGCTCATTCTCATGCTCTACGATGGCGCGCTGGCCGCAATATGCGCTGCGCGTCTGGCGATCAATCGAAGCGAAATTCCCGCCAAAGGCGCAGCGATATCGAAAGCGATCGCGATCGTCGACGGCGGCCTGAAGGCCAGCCTGGACGTCGAGGCCGGCGGCGCGCTCGCCGAGCAACTCGCCGACTTGTACGACTACATGCTCAACCGCCTGCTGGCGGCGAATCTGCGCAACGACACGGCCCTGCTGGACGAAGTAGCGCACCTGCTGGACGAGCTGCGCAGCGCTTGGGCGCAGATCGGGCAACGCACCGCCGCCACGAATGCCAGCGAGGCCAGCACGAAGTGAACGCCGCCGATACCGAAACACTGCTGAGCGCCTACGATGCCTTGTCGGTGACGACGGGCCGAATGCTGACGGCAGCGCGCTCCGGCGATTGGGATCGACTCGTCAGTCTGGAGCAGGACTGCGCCAGCCTTGTCGCCAGCCTCGCGTCGCTCGAAGCAGACGATCCGCTCCCGGTGACTTTGCGCGAGCGCAAATCCGCTCTCATACGCAAAGTACTGGCCGACGACGCTGCAATCCGCGATATCACAGAGCCTTACATGAAGCGCCTGGAGAGCATGCTCGGAGCCAATCGCTGCGAGCAGCGCCTACTCGGCACCTATGGCCCGTCACTCGGCGCCTGATAGAGGGCGCATGGGGTGCGACGCCTGCAACAATGACGACGGGTAGGACAGCGTGATGGATACGAGGCTGGTCGCACAAATTCTGGGGACGGCACGCACCGTGAGTCCGGTGCTGCCGGCCAGCGCCTCGGAGTTCGACCTCAATCGTTCGCTGGCCTCGGGTGGCATGCGAGCACACGTGGCTGCACGCCTGGCCGACGGAACCTTTCGGGTCTTCATCGACGGCAAGGCCCTGAAGCTCGCACTGCCGCCCGACGTCAAGGCTGGCGACGTCCTGGAGTTGCGTGTTGCCGGAAACGTCGGCGAATCCGGCATGGTGTCGGGCATGCCCTCGAATCTGTCCGGCAAAGGCTTGAGCCATGCCGGGCAGCTGGTCGCCACCCTGGTGAATCAGCCCCCGACCGCGCCCCCGCGTCAGAGCCATCCGGTGCTCGAATTGCCGCCCAGCACGCCGGCCGATCTTCCCGAACCCCTGGCCCGCGCGGTGGAGCGCAGCGGCTTGTTCTACGAATCGCACCAAGCCCGTTGGGTCAGCGGCGACTATCCTCTGGAGCGTCTGCTCGAAGAGCCGCAAGCCGCGATAAACCGTCATGAGACAGGCCCTGTGCAGCAAGAGGCCGCGCCGGTCGATCCCGACATCAACCCTGTGTTGATGCACAAGCCCGTCGTTTCGGCGAACGAACCGCCAGCGGTCGAAGAGCCGGCGATGCCGCAGGCGAGCCAGACGAAAGGCTCCGAGGGCAAGGAGTTGGAGACGCGCCCTGAACTCGTCGCGCGCGAAGCGCTGGTGTTCGTGCGGCAACAACTCGATACCCTGGAGACCCGCCAACTCGCGTGGCTGGGCGAGATCTGGCCCGGTCAAACCATGCACTGGGAGATCGCCGAGGATACGCAGTCTCAGTCTGGCGAAGACCCGATTCGCGAATGGACCAGTCGATTCGAGATGAGCCTGCCCGCACTGGGCGACATCGGGGCGGAGTTGGCCTTGAGCGGAACGAGGCTGCGGATCCGACTGAGCGCGCTAGATGCCGACACCGCGGCCATGATGCGCGAGTTCTCCCGCGAACTCACCGACGCGCTTGCGGCAGCCGGCGTCGAACCCATCTCGTTCGAGGTCAAGCAACGTGATCCAGCCCTCTGAGCGCCGCTCCGCGGTCGCGCTGGCTTACGCCGCCAACGCCCCGGCGCCCAAAGTGGTGGCCAAGGGGCGCGGCCTGATCGCCGAAGCGATCATCGAGCGCGCGCGTGCCGCAGGCGTCTACGTGCACGATTCGCCCGAACTGGTCGGGCTGCTCATGCAGGTCGATCTGGATCGCCACATTCCGCCACAGCTTTACGTCGCCGTCGCCGAAATCCTTGCCTGGCTGTATCGCCTCGAGCAACGCCGCGACGCAGTCGGCAAGGAGGAAGCCCATGAATGAAGCGATCATCGAACCGGCTGTGCCCGACACCAGCCTGACAGCCCCGCAAGCCGAAGACGAATCCCCCTTCTGGCTGCACTCGCGCATGGATATCGTCGCCGTGCTGCGCGACATCATACGCACCCGAACGCTGTCGAACGTCAACTTCGGCTCCGGCAGCGAGGCGCTGCTGACCCCGCTGCTGGCCGTCGACACAGAAGCCGAAGAACTTCTGTTCGACTGCAGCGGCAGCGAGACCATCAACCGCGGTGTGCTGCAGGCTCGCAAGCTGCTCTTCTACTGCCTGCATGACAAAATCAAGGTGCGCTTCACCACCAAGCTGGCACGCGTGGTGCAATGGCAAAATCGCGACGCGTTCGCGGTGCGCCTGCCCGAGTCGATGCTACGCCTGCAGCGGCGCGAGCTCTACCGGGTGCCCGCACCGATCTCGCGGCCGATACGCTGCGTGATTCCAGTACAGAAGGACGACCGGACGCACCACGTCGAAACCCGGCTGCACGACATCAGCCAAGGCGGCGTGGCCTTGATCGTTCAACCGGGCGACCTGCAGCCCGAACCCGGGATGAGTTTCCCCAACTGCCGCATCGTGCTGCCCGACGCGGGCAATGCAGTCGTCATGCTGGAAATCGTGCATGCGCGCGAAATGACGCTGCTCAACGACAAGACCGTGCTGCGGATCGGCTGCAAGTTCGTGCGTCCGTCGATGGCCGCGCTCGCCCTGATCCAGCGCCAGATGATGAAGCTCGAGCGCGAGCTCAAAGCCAAGCAATAAGCCCGCGACGAGCCGACTGCAACCGACTACTTGAGTTCGATCTCGACGAAACGAAACTCGAAGTCGTTGACGTTCACCACGTCGTGCTCGACGCCGACCGCGCGATTGTAGGAAACGCCGAGCGTCAGCTCGACGACCCGCGAACCGCCTGGCTCGTCCAGTCGCAGCTTGCCGCTCGTCAAGGGCACGACCACGTAGTCGTGCGCATGCTTGTGCCAGCCCGTCGCGGCACCCGGCGCAAAGCGCCATTCGGTGACTTTCACCCGCGCGTCGTCGATCTGCACGATGCCCTGGGCCTGGATGGTGGAATTCATCGGGTTTACGCCTCCATTGCGCAAATGCGCGGCAGCACCTCGCCGATCGGCGCGCGGACAACCGCGTCCGCGATCGAGTCGAACTGCGTGGGTTGAGCATTGATGATCACGATGCGTGCTCCATGGGCACGAGCGATGGGCACGGCGTGAGCGACGGGATAGACTTGCAGCGTCGTCCCTACCGCCAGCATGAGATCCGCTTGCTCGGCGGCCCTCATCGCCCGCTCGATGACCTCGGGCACCAGTGCCTGCCCGAACGAGATCGTGTCGCTTTTGAGTATGCCGCCGCACTCGCGGCATTGCGGATCCGGCTCGCCGTTTCGCACCCGCTCCAGCGTCGAAAGCATCGACCCTCGCCAACCGCACTGCATGCAGACGGCCGAATGGACGTTGCCATGAACTTCGATCACCTTGTCGACCGAATTGCCTGCCCGTGCATGCAGCCCATCGATGTTCTGCGTGATCAACGCATGCAGCTTGCCTCGCTGCTCGAGATGCGCCAGCGCCGCGTGACCGGTGTTGGGGCTGGCGCTGAACGCAGGATGATGCAGGCGGCCCTGCCAGGAGGCCTTGCGGATCTCGGGATCGGCCAAGTAATTTTGCAGGGTCGCGAGCTTCTCCGCCGCGGGATTGCGCGTCCACACGCCGTTCGGACCGCGGAAATCAGGAATGCCTGAATCGGTCGAGATGCCGGCCCCAGTCAGCGCCACGACACGCGTGGCCGCATCCAGCCAGCCGCGCAGTGTGTCGAGGATGTCGAGTTGTGAGGGGGCATGGGCCATTGCGTGCTCCTTCGAACTGCCTGCTGAAGGTCGAGCCTCCTGCGCGGTCGACCGTGGTCGTTTGCTTCGCTAGAGCGTCGTCGTCGGATGAAGATGTCGTCACCGTACTTTGGAAGGCGTAGGCGCCGAAACTGCGGTCCGGGTTGGATACTCGACAAGCGTATCCGGACGAATCGGGAAAACCGGCTTCCGACGACGGCGCAGCGAATTTATCCGCGAGACGCTCGATCAGGATACACGAGCGAAGGGCCAGCGTTCCAGCGAGCGCACAGCATATTCGTACGCCGCCGCTTCCACCCGATCGAGCATCTTGAAGTCGAGCAGGCTGACGCCACGAAGCGGCGGCCGCAAATAGAACTCCACACGCTCGGCGACATCGCGCTCACCCGCGATCGAGCCCAACATGGCGCCACGGAACAAGATCTCCAGAATGGTGGGAATGCGCAAGCCCCGGCGGCGCCACGGGCGTGCGGCAAGCAGGCGCGACGGGGGCGGGAAGTCGGTCCAGCTTTGATCGACGCTGAGATCCTTGTCAGCGCTGACATCCACCGCCACCACTTTGCCCTGACACACTTCGCGCATGACATCGACGGGCAGGTTGGTCAGCACGCTGCCGTCGATCAACAGGTCCCCCTTCTCGCAAGTCGGCGGACCGATGCCCGGTATCGATATGCTGGCTCCGATACCGCGCCAGATCAGGCCACGATCATGCACATGCATGGTCGCCCGGCTCAAATTGGCGGACAGGCAGAAGAAACGCGTCGGCAGGTCTTCGATTCCCTTCTGATCGAACAATCGGGTCAGCATGCCCGCAAAGCGCCTGCCCTTGATCAGCGAAACGATGGGGACCGTATAGTCCATCAACGATCCCCGTGCGATGAACTCGTCCCGGGTGCGCTCCTTGATCTCTTCCGGGCTGGCTCCAGCCGCATACTGTGCGCCGATGATCGCGCCACCGCTGACCCCGCCGATGGCATCGATCGCGATGCCCGCTTCGCGCATCGCGCGCAGAATGCCGATGTGCGCGAACGCCCTGGCGCCTCCGCCCCCGAGCAGCAAGCCCACGCTCTGCCCGACCAATAAACGACCGAGCCGGGCAACGTCGGCCAGCGAGCCGAACCGTACGTGATGCCAAGCCTGCACGTGGGGAAACGCATCCAGCCAGCGGCGCATGGCGCCTACGACCGGACCGTTGTCGTTGAGCAGAACCAACTCCCGCCGCGCGTTGCCGCCAATCGGCTTGACGGGCTGACCGGTGCCTGCGCTTCTGGGCACCTGGGCATGCCCGGAGGCCACCAGCACCACGCGATCCGCCTGGCGCTCGCAGAGATTGGACCAGGCAGGATCAGCATCGTCCGCCTCGTACACCACGTAGGCGTAGCGTTCTTCCTGCTCGTTGAGCCAGGCGAGCAGCCGTGTGTCGTCCGCGCCCAATCCGGGTAGATCGAGACCTCCGGCAGACAAGGCCGCGTTGGCGCCGTGGCGCGTCAGGTGCAGCGTGGGCCCGATCATGCCCAGCGCCAGCGCGAGCCGCTCGCAGAAATCGCCGATAGGCAAGCCCGCGACCGCGGGAAGCACGCACAGGGTGGAGAGCACATGGCGCGCGGGCGCCCCGCGCAAACTGCCCTTCAATCGCGTCACCAACTGCCGTGCCAGCTGCGTCATGACTCGTGGATACTGTTCGACGACCCGCTCGAAGGCCGAGCGCGACAAGGCGAGCATCAGGCTGTCCCGAATCGCCTCGACCCGCGCCGAGCGTCGCTCGCCGGTGAGCAGCGCCATTTCACCGACGCTCTCGCCACGACCGAGTTCGGCGACGACCCGCCTGCCCCCCTGGGAGGCGGTTACCGAGACGCAGAGCCGTCCGTGCACGACGATATAGAGGGTGTCACCGAGGTCGCCCTCGTCGAACAACATCGCACCGCCCGCCAACCTCACCGGGTGCATGACAGCGGCGACTTCCTGCAACGCGTACGCGTCGAGGTCGGCCAGCACGCCAACGCTTTCCAGTGCAAGTCCGGAGGCTTGCATATTCATCTCGTTGCTAACTCCCTGGCGGGGTGGCCGCTCGTCGGCTGCCGACGAGCAGTGACGCCTCTATGAATCTGATCCGTGTGGCGCGCGGGCCACCAAGGCACCAGAATCGAGGGGCCGAAGCGCGCTAAACATAGCACAATGCCGTGCGGTACGACCGAGCTCTGAACTCGTGCATCGAGCCGGGAACATGTGCATCGTATGCTAGCAGTCGAAACAGGGTGCCATGAGCGGAACAAGGCGCGCCGGAGGCCCTATATCCGCTGGCCGGACAGCAGGGTAAGCTTTCGATAGCGCGCACCGGGAAGCCGCATGATCCCCATCTGGAACGCGTCTGCGTCGCGCGGGCGCGTGGATTGCAGCGGCTAGCCTTGGACTGCGCGCAATGGTTGCGCGCTCGGTGCGTGCGAATCGCACGAAAAAGTGCACAACGGGAACGAGCACCCCAACGACATTACGATCGGCTGCATGGGAATTCGCGCGTACCTGGCGGCGATGGCGGCCGTCCTCCTCATACCGTTGATCGTGCTTTCCGGCTTCGGACTGGATCGCCTGCTGCTGACCGAGCGAGCTACGGCCATACGCGGCGTACTCGAGACAGCGCGAGCCGTATCGCTCGCTGTCGATCAGGAACTGGCGTCCGCCGAGGCCGTTTTGCACGTGCTCGGCAAGTCGAGCTACCTCGCGTCGGGCGACTACGCAGCGTTCCATGCCCAGGCCACCGAGGCGGTGACGACGCCCTCTGCTTCTATCCTGCTGCTCGACGACGAGGGTCGTGTCATCCTGGACACCGCCGAGGCCTATGGCAGGAACTCGATGAACTCCCATGTCCGTAGCGCCGAATTTCGGGCACCTTCGGGGCGCGCTCCGAGCACGCTGGACCTTGCCCGCTCGCCCCAATCCGGCGGCTATACCGTGGGCGTCGCCGTGCCCCTCGAGTTGGCGCAGGGTCGCCATGTGCTCGTTAAATCGATTGCCAGCGATCATTTCTCTCGCATATTCGTCGAGCGCAAACTGCCGAGTGATTGGATTGCCGGCGTATTCGATCGTCGTTTTCTCACCATTGCCCGCAGTCAGCCGCCTCTGGAATTCATCGGGCAACCCGGATCGGACGACATACGGCGTGCGGCGTCCAGCGCTTCGGAGGGTCAGGTACGGCACCCGAGCCGGGAGGGCATCGACATCTATGACGTGTTCACGCGCTCGCCACGATCGGGATGGCTGGTGGCGATCGGCGTGCCGGCCGCCTCCCTCGATGCCACCGCGCGCAAAGCCGTGGCCTTCGCCGCCTTCGGCACCCTCGCGACCATCGGCCTCGCGGGGGCCATCGTGTTTGCGCTTGGCCGTCGGTTGGGCAATTCGATAGGCAGCCTCATGGACGCCGCGACGGCGCTCGGACGAGGCGAAGCGCTGCCACCCCATGTCTCCTCGGCGCGCGAAATCGGCAACGTTCGCACAGCGCTCGAATCGGCGCATGCCGCGCTCGGGCGCGAAAGCGAGGCGCGGGCGCGCGCCGAGGCCGAGCGGCTGCAACTGTTGGAAAGCGAGCAGGCCGCCCGCCAGACGGCCGAGCAGCAGAACCGGGCCAAGGACGAATTCCTCGCAATGCTCGGTCATGAGCTGCGCAATCCGCTAAGCGCGATCAGTGGCGCGGTGGCGCTGATGAAGGTATCCCCCTGCCCGGATGACCATGGTCACCAGGCACGAGACGTCATCGGCCGGCAGACGCAGCATCTGAGCCGGATCGTCGACGACCTGCTCGATCTGAGCCGAGTGATGACAGGCAAAGTCAACCTGGCCCTCGCCCCCCTGGATCTCGCGCAGGTCTGCAACCACTGTGTCGAGACCATGCGAGCGGCCGGGCGCTTCGGCGCGCACGCCGTCATGCTCCATGCCGAGCCCGTCTGGATCGACGCGGATACGACCCGTCTGGAGCAGATCATCGTGAATCTGCTTTCGAACGCCCTCAAATACACTCCTCACGACGGACGCATCGAACTGCATGTGACAGCCGAGGCGGATGAGGCCGTCCTGCGCGTGCGGGATACGGGTCTTGGCATCCCCGAACATCTCCTTCCGCACGTGTTCGAAGTCTTCGTGCAGGGCGAGCAAGCGCTCGATCGTGCAAAAGGGGGCCTGGGGGTCGGACTCGCGCTGGTGCAGCGACTCATCCAATTGCACGGCGGCACGGTGCAGGCGCAAAGCCCGGGGAACGGTCGAGGCAGCGTGTTCACGGTACGTCTGCCTCGCAGAGCGCCGCCCAACGAGGACGCAGCGAATTGCGCACCGCCGAGCCCTCCGCCGCCCCACCTGCGCGTACTCGTCGTGGACGATCACGACGACTCCAGAACGATGCTGGGCTTGCTGTTGCAGCAAAACGGCCACGAGGCCATCGAGGCTGTCGACGGGATCGATGCCGTGCAGCTTGCGCTCACCCGGCGTCCGGATGTCGCCGTCGTGGATATCGGATTGCCGGGCATCAACGGCTACGAGGTGGCGCGACGGCTGCGAGCACTGCCGAACGGCAAACAGACGGCACTCATCGCCCTCACGGGCTATGGCCAGGATGAAGACAAGGAACGCGCCTTCAAGGCCGGATTCGATCTGCATCTGGTGAAGCCACTCGATGCCGAACGGCTGGCTCGGGCGCTGCTCGAGGTCACGCACACGCGCCCGCCCGATGGCGGCGGGACAGATCACGGATCGCCTCCCCCCTCCTCGACCTGAGCGCTGCCAGCCCGATCGTTCAGGCCCCTCGGTGTCGGCGGACGCATGCCTGAGGGATGTCGTTACAAATCAGCGTTTGCTATCGAGACGCAATAGGTCCAGAGTGCGCGCCAGCCAGACTGCCCTGACGGCGCCCCTCCAAATGGCTGACCTGGGCCTGGGGCTTCTGCAGCGCTGCCGCCCGCTAGTGCACTGCACCTTGCCTACGGTTCACCAGCTCGATGACCGCCTGCTGACCGCGAAGCGCGATTCGGCTACCTTGCTTAGGCGAAACACGATCGTGACGACGCCGCAGATCCCGAACGGACACAACAGCGCATTGCCTCGGAGCCTGCACTGAACTCGCCACGCATCATGCCGAATCGGAAACAATCGTGAACCCTCACGATGAGCGCCCGCCCGGCTACGCGGTCAAGATCGAGCGCATCGAAATCGTCGGGGGCGAAGCGTTGGAGGTTCGCTCGCTGCTCGATCGTCGGCAGCACGCCGATCCGGACGGGCTCGCCGAAGCGGCCGGCATCTCCCCCGCTTCGTGGCCCTTGTTCGGCCAGCTCTGGCCATCGGCGAGAATCCTGGCCAACACCATGCAGACATGGCACCTGGGCGCCAGCCGCATTCTGGAAATCGGCTGCGGCCTCGCGATCGCCAGCATGGTCGTCCATCGGCGTTCGGGCGACATCACAGCCAGCGATCGACATCCGCTGGTCGCGGGTTTCATTGCCGACAATCTGCGCCGCAATCACCTCCCGCCCATGAAGTACGCGAATGGCAACTGGACAGGGCTCAATCCGGGCTTGGGGGAATTCGACCTCATCATCGGCAGCGACGTGCTGTACGAACGCGATCATCCGGTGATGGTCTCGAGCTTCGTCCGCCGACATGCCGCGCCGCATGCCGAGATCGTGCTCGTGGACCCGGAAAGAGGCAACCGAGCGAGCTTCACGCGCCTGCTGGGGCAGATCGACTTCGAGCTGACCGAGCGCAAGGCCTTCATGACGGTCGTCGACGGCATCACTCATCGCGGCAGCCTGTTGCGCTATCGTCGCTGATCGCTCACGAGAGCGCTCGACACGAGGGGGCTGACCCTTCAGACCGGAACGGCCAGCCCCTCCTGTATGCAGGAATTCGCATGGTCGCTCACCGTGGCTCGGCGCATATCCCGCACCCAACGCAAGTCGTCGAAATCGGTGCCCCGATGCAGGGTGCAGCGGTTGTCCCACATCACCAGATCGTTGGGCCGCCAGCGGTGCGTGTACACGAACTGGCGCTGCGTGACATGCGCGATCAACTGATCGATCAGCACGGTGGCTTCCGCCTGGGGCATGCCGAAGATGCGCCCGATGTGCGAGGCCACGTATAGGGTCTTGCGTCCGGATTCGGGCAGGGTGCGGACCAGCGCTTGCGGCACGGGCGGCAGGCGCTTGGCTTCATCGTCGGTGAACTCGTGAAATCCGCTGCGTCGGCGCGAATGGGCGATGCAATGTTCGGCGACGAGACCTTCGAGCTTGCGCTTCGCGTCATCGGGCAAGGCATCGTAGGCGGCACGCTGGTCGGCGAATTCGGTGTGCCCGCCGATGGGGACCACGGTCCGCGCATAGAGCAGCGAGCACAGGCCAGGCGTGTATTTGAACGAACTGTCCGTGTGCCAAAGCTTGTTGCCTGCTTTGTACATGCGCTGCCGGCTGCTTTCGCCCCAGATTCGGCCTTGCGCATCGAGATTGGAAATATCGGCGAACTTCGGATCGATACGGTGCGGATGCAGGCTCGTGTCGAGCACACGATCGACCTCGACCGGACCGAATTGCCGAGCGAAGTCGTAATGCCGGTCGGCATCGAGCTGCTGATCGGGGAAGATCAATACCGCGTACTTCCAGAACGCCTGCTTGATAGCCGCGAGATCGTCCGCGGCGATCGGCTGGGCCAGATCGACGTCGCCCACTTCCGCGGCGAATGCCGACGTGATGGGGCTCAGAGTGATGGTCACGGCTAGGGCTCCTCCGTCCGTGTGTCCGAGAGCAATTTATAGCCCTCGTGCGAGTCGGGCGTCAAGGCGACGAATCCGTTCGTCTGCGCAGCGAAGCGAGGGCGGATCGCGCGGCGCAACACCCCACCCGATCAAGCCTGCGAGGCATGCTCCACGGCATCGAAATCGAGTTCGATGCGGGCATTGTTCGGGTCGTGAAAGAACAACTGCCACGTGCCCCAGTCGGGCAGACGGCGCAACTCGTAATCGATGCCGCTCGCCTTGAGTTTCTTCAGCGTGCCGTCCAGATCGCGGCTCGTGAATGCCATGTGGTCGATCACACCGCTGTTGAGAACGCTCCGGTCCCGCCCGGCAATGACATGCAGGATGGCCTCCTTGCCCTCGACGGCGTACAGCCATGCGCCCGGAAACGCGAAGGGCGGTCGGGCGCCTGGATGCAGATCGAGGAAATCCGCGTAGAAGGCGATCGTCGCATCCAGGTCGTCGGTAAGGATGGTGAAGTGATTCATGGCCGTTGCTGGCATGGCGTCTCCTTCGCAGTAGGGTCATCCTGACGATGCCGTCATTCTACGCTCGGTTCGCGCAGCCCTGCCTGGCAGATCACCGATGCACTGCCTGTCTGGAATCCGAATGTCGGCCACTCGATGATATCGCGTACGTGGCTTGCTCATTGTGGCACCAGCAAGCATCGGAGTAGGCTTCCTCACGCACAAGAGGAGAAACATTTTCGCCCGGATTCGCGCAGGAACGGCCATGACAACGACCTGAGGAGGTGCGCCATGAATGTCTCCACCGCAGCAGCAGGCGGCGCTTGCGTCGCATTGCTTTCGACGTTCTCAGACGGTGCGATTGCCCAGTCGGACTACCCGAACCGTCCGGTAAGAATCATCGTGCCCTTCCCGCCCGGAGGCAGCACGGATCCTGTGGCCAGGCTGGTGGCGCACAAGTTGGGAGAGCGCTGGAACGATGCCACCGTCGTTGTCGACAACCGCCCGGGCGGCAACACCCTCATCGGCACGCAGATCGTCGCCAAGGCCACCCCGGATGGCTACACGATGGGTTATTGCGGCGCATCGACCTTCAGCACGCCCAGTCTCATCCAGCACATCCCCTACAACGTCCTGACCGATTTCGTCGGTGTCACGGCGATCGCCAAATCCCGGATCGTGCTGGTCGTGCATCCCTCCGTACCGGCGCAAAACCTGAAGGAGCTGATCGCTCTGGCCAAATCGAAACCGGGAGAATTGAACTATGGCTCGTCGGGTATCGGTACCAATACGCACCTTTCTGCCGAACTGTTCACGAGAATCACCGGCACCAAGCTGCTGCATGTTCCCTACAAGGGATCAGGACCACTGACCAACGATCTGCTGGGTGGAAGAGTCAATCTGTCGTTCCAAGTTTCGATCACGCAGATACCCAACATCAATTCCAAGAAAGTGCGACCGATCGCGATCACGGGAGAAGGACGCATCAAGGCGCTGCCTCATGTGCCCACCTTCGACGAAGCGGGCCTGCCCGGATACGGCCTGAAGGGCTGGACATGCCTGCTCGCCCCGACAGGCACGCCGATGAATGTACGCACCAAGGTCGCGAATACATGGGCGGAAATCATCAAGTCGCCGGACATGGAGGCACTGATGGAGAAGCAAGGCTTGGAATCTTATGCCCTCCCGCCCGACGAGACCACGGCGCTGATCAAGGAATCGGTTGCGAGCTATGGCAAGGTGATCACGGATTCGAATATCGTCTGGAAACCCTAGCCTTCGCGCCAGCGGTCGCCAGGGTCGTTCAAGCTGGCAACGCTCGCCGACCCCACCCAGACGTCCCGACACTGAAGCGCTCTCCACACCAGACCGACCCGTGCCGAGTCGCCGGCGAACCTCACTCCAGGCGTATGCCGGCTTGCGCAATCACCTTGCGCCAGCGGTCCATCTCGGAGCGCATATACGCCTCCAGCTCCGCCGAAGTGCTGGGCGCCGGTTCGACGCCGATGGTCTCGAACGACCGTGCAATCTCGGCCGTCCCGAGCACCTTCGCGAGTTCGGCCTGCATGCGCGTCACGATCTGGGTCGGCACCCGCTTCGGATAGTACATGGCATACCAGGTCAGCAAGTCGTAACCGGGAATCGTCTCGTTGATGGCGGGTACGTCGGGAATCGCCGCCGTACGCTTGCGCGCCCCCGTGGCCAGTATCTTCACCCGCCCGGCCTTCACATGAGGCTGCACGCTGGGCAAGCTCACGAACAGCAAATGTACTTGGCCGGAGATCAGATCGACCAGCGCCGGCGCTCCGCCCTTGTAGGGCACATGCAACATGTCGATCCCCGTGCGCTGTTTGAGCAGCTCCATCCCGAGGTGCCCCGTGCCGCCTGTCGCCACCGACGCATAGTTGATCACCCCGGGACGCTGCTTCGCATAGGCCACCAGCTCACCGACCGTATTGGCCGGCAGCTTCGGATGGGCGAACAGCACTTGGGGCGACTCGATCAATCGTGTGATGGGCGCGAAATCCGCGAATGGGTCGTACGGCAGTTTCTTCATCAGGAGCGGAAGCGTGACGAGCTGCCCGGGCGTGCCGAGCAGCATCGTATAGCCGTCCGGATTGGCACGCGCGACGATCTCTGTCGCGATTGCACCGCTGCCGCCGGCCCGATTGTCGATGACGAATTGCTGCCCGAAGACCTCCTGCAGCCGCTGTGCCAGCAGACGACCGACGAAATCGGTCGGGCCGCCGGGCGTATACGGAATCAGCATCCTGATCGGTCGGTTCGGATAGTCTTCAGGTGCGGAGCGCTGTGCATGAGCAACGGGTGACGCCAGCAGGATGACGGCTGCGGCAGCGCTCCAATGGCGACGTTTGAATGACATGAACTCCTCCTCGTTTGTTCTTCTCGCATAGCGAGGCATCGACCTTGCACGACTTGGCCGCAATCCCGCTGCACCCTATCGCATCCAATCCTAGCCCATCTGCTACGTCAAGAGAACTGTCTGCACCGTATCCGCTTCGCCGAACGCGCTCGACGACGCGTATAGAAGCACAGCCCGATCGCCCGGACGCGCCAGGGAGCGCGCATAAAGCCAAGCGCATACCTGTGGTAGACAGCTCCGAGCATCGGGGGCAGCCTCGGGGAAATGCAGGGGAGCGACCCCGCGCAAGACGGTGAGCTCACGGGCAAGGCGCGCGGAATCGGTCAGGACGACCAGAGGCGCTGCCGGCCTGAAACGCGCCATGGCGGCGGCAGCGCCGAAATCCTGCCCCACCGTGACGATCGCGCTCGCGCCCTGACGCATCGCAAGCTGACAAGCAGCCAGGCTCATCGCATCCGTCCGCTGGGCCAGCGCGGGCTCGGCGCCGATAGGGGCGCGCTGCGCCTCCGTTGCCCGCAATACCCGATCCAGGATCTCGACTGCGGCGACCGGATGACGCCCGATGGCCGTCTCTCCCGACAGCATCACGGCGTCGGTGCCATCGAGCACGGCATTGGCGACATCGGTCACTTCGGCGCGCGTCGGGTGCTCGTGTTCTATCATCGACTCCAGCATCTGGGTGGCCGTCACGACCGGCCGCGCCTGCGCATTGGCCGCTGCGATGATGCGCTTCTGCACCAGCGGGATGTGAGCAAGGTCGGTCTCCACCCCCAGATCGCCTCGGGCCACCATCACGCCATCGGCCGCGCCAATGATCGCATCGAGATCGGCCAGCGCGCGCCGCTTTTCGATCTTGGCCATCAGCCTGGCCTGCCCGGACGTACCGAAGCACTCGCGCACTCGCTCGATATCCGAGGCGCTTTGGACGAAAGAGACGCCCACCCATTCCACGCCTTGATCCAATGCGAATGCAAGATGCCGCCGATCGGCCTCGGTGGGAACGAGCCCGCCAAGTTCGGACTCCGGCACGTTGATCCCCGAGCCGGAGCTGACGGTCCCACCGATCAGCACTTCGCAACTGACCGTTGCCCCGTTGCGGCTCAGGACACGAAGCTCGATGGCACCGTCGGCGAGAAAGACCGTTTCGCCTGCCTTCAACGCGCCGAGCAGTTCCGGATTGCGCACCGACAGCGCTGCGGCGCCGCCCGGGTCGGGGACCAACGCGATCACCTCGCCCTCGTCAAGCTTGCGAGCACCCGACGGGATTTCCCCGAGCCGAAACTTCGGCCCCGGCAAGTCTGCCAGCACAGCGACCGGATGCCCGATCCGAGCCGCAACTTCGCGAACCTCTTCGATGCGGCGAGCATGATCGGCATCGCTGCCGTGCGACATGTTTACCCGCGCGACGTCCATGCCTGCGCCGATCATCTTCGCGAGCACCCCCGGCGCATCGGTCGCCGGACCGAGGGTGCAGACGATCTTGGTGCGGTGCCAGGATAAGGGCTTCAAGGGCTTGTCCTTTCATTGAACGGGGCAATGAGATACGGACGAGCAGCGTACCTGCGTCATTGGCTGAAGGCCACTGATTGCCGCCACGCTTACCGCTTTCCGGCAAGAACGGCTCCGTGGCCTCCGGGCTGGGAACAGGGTTTCGAGGGCGCCAGCGCGGGTCCGGCATGTGCGTCCGCGCACATACACCGTGATGACTCCGAGGTAGCTTACAGCCTGTTGTTGCGGACTCCTTTCTAGGTCCTTTCGGCGCATCGACCGGTTCGCTGGCCGCTGCGCCGTGCTGCCTGGTGCGTCCTCATCGATGCTGGCCTCAACGTACACACGCATCGCTGACGTGCTTATCCCGTCGTGCGTCCTTCATCCATGCACTCTACGAAGGAGAGCTCGCACTTGCAGCTGACAAAAAAGGTACGTGACGCTTGCCAGCGTCTCATGGCGGGGGCGCAGCGTGCGCACGGATCGGATTCGAGCACGGAACTGCCCGTGGTGGAGCCGCCGCTCAGGTCGGAACTGTTCAGCATCGAGCAGATGCAAAGCCATGGGCGACACCTCGCCACCACCCATGTCCTCGCCCCGGGTCATCCCTCGGATCAGCTCCTGGCGCGCCTGGGCGAGAACGAACGTGCCCTGACGCACACTTTCGGACTGCTGTCGGTCGCGGCCAAGGCCAACCGCCGGATCACGCCAGCCGGTGAATGGCTGCTCGACAATTTCTACCTGATCGACGAGCAGGTTCGCACGGCCCGCCGCCATTTGCCCAAAGGATATAGCCGCGAGCTGCCGCGCCTGGCCGCCGGCCCCTCCGCCGGGAATCCGCGCGTGTACGACATTGCTCTGGAGACCATCGCCCACGGCGACGGCCACGTCGACCCCGAGAGTCTGAGCAGCTTCGTGGCTGCCTACCAGAGCGTGAGCACGCTGCACATCGGAGAACTCTGGGCCATCCCCATCATGCTGCGTCTGGCTTTGATCGAGAACCTGCGCCGTGTCAGCACGCGGATTGCGGCCGACCGAATCGCCCGGGATTGTGCCCACCGCTGGGCCGAGCAGATGACGCAGATCGCCGAGACCGACCCCAAGAGCCTCATTCTATCGATCGCCGACATGGCTCGATCGCAGCCGCCGATGGTGAGTTCCTTCGTCGCGGAGTTCTCTCGCCGTTTGCAGGGCAGAAGTCCTGCCCTGGCGCTGCCGCTGACCTGGATCGAGCAGCTGCTTGCCGAATCCGGCCAGACGATCGAGCAGTCCGTGCAGCAGGAGATCCAGCACCAGGCGGCCGATCAAGCCTCCATCAGCAACAGCATCGGCAGCCTGCGCTTCCTCGAAGCGATGGATTGGCGCAAGTTCGTCGAGACGATGAGCGTCGTCGAGCAGAAGCTGCGGGAAGATCCGATGGGCGTCTACGCCCGCATGGATTTCACCAGTCGCGACCGGTATCGGCACGTCGTCGAGGAAACGGCCAAGCTCGGCACGGTCACGGAAGCCGATGTCGCGCGCAAGGCTGTTCAGCTGGCACATGAGGCCGCTGCGTCGAGGGGGACGAGCGATCGCACTACCCACGTCGGCTACTACCTCGTCGACCAAGGCGTGCCTGCGCTCGAACGCGCGCTGCAGATTCGATTGCCGCTCGGGAAGGCCTTGCAGCGATCATGCAGAAGGCATCCTCTGGCGCTATACCTCGGCGCGACGACCCTGATCTCGGCGCTTCTGACCGGCCTGCTGGCGCAGCAGGCAAGCCTCAGTGGCCTGAGCGGCTGGCCGCTCGCCTTGGTCGGGTGTCTGATTCTGCTGTGCGTCAGTCAGCTCGCGGTGTCGTTGGTCAACCTCGTGGCAACGCTGTTGGTGACGCCGCGCCCGTTGCCGCGCATGGACTTCTCGACAGGCATACCCGCCGAATCGCGCACTCTGGTCGTCATTCCATCACTGCTGACCCATGCCGCCGGCATCGACGACCTGCTAGAGGCCCTGGAAGTCCGATTCGTGGCCAATCGCAGCGAGCACCTTCATTTCGGACTGCTGACCGATTTTTCCGATGCGGAGGCGGAAACGATTCCCGAAGACGTGCTCCTGCTGGAGCGCGCGCGTACGGGCATCGAGAGCCTGAATGCCAAGTACCCGGGGGCGCGAGGCGACAGCTTCTTTCTGTTCCACCGCCCACGCCGCTGGAATGCCCGCGAGGTACGGTGGATGGGCTACGAGCGCAAGCGCGGCAAGCTGGCGGACTTGAACGCGTTCCTTCGCGGAGCAGGGACGGACCGCTTCCAGCTCGTGAGCGGACGCACTCAGGAGCTCGCCGAGGTGTGCTACGTCATCACTCTGGATACCGATACCCGGCTCCCGCGCGATGCCGCTCGCCAGTTCATCGGCGTGATGGCACACCCGCTGCACCGGCCCCAGTACGACGCAGCCAGGCAACTGATCAGCGCCGGCTACGGCATCCTGCAGCCGCGGGTAGCGGCCACCCTGCCGGGTGCGAACCGCTCGCGCTATGCACGCGTCTCCGGTGCAGAGGCCGGGATCGATCAATACACCCGCGCCGTTTCGGACGTGTACCAGGATCTCTTCCGCCAAGGCTCCTTCGTCGGCAAAGGCATCTACGACGTGGACGCGTTCGAACGGACGCTGAAGGATCGCTTCCCCGAGAACCGGATCCTCAGTCACGACTTGCTGGAGGGCTGTTATGCCCGCTCCGGTCTGCTGAGCGATGTACAACTCTACGAAGAGGATCCTCACAGCTATCTCGCGGACGCAACCCGTCGACACCGCTGGATACGCGGTGACTGGCAACTGTTGCGCTGGCTGTTTCCGGCTGTGCCCGGCAAAGACGGCCTGCGGCAACGAAACCCGCTTTCGGGCCTCTCCCGCTGGAAGCTCTTCGACAATCTCCGGCGCAGCCTCGTGCCCGCGGGCTTGACCGTGCTGATGCTGCTCGGATGGACCGTACTGGCGCCGGCGTGGCTCTGGACCTTGGCGGTCGTCGCCATCGTCGCCCTGCCGCCGCTGGTGTCGTTGGCGATCGAGTTCGCGCAGAAGCCGCGGGAAATGCTGATCGACCAGCATCTGCGCGCCATCGCCCATACCGCAGCTCAGCGCTGGGCGCAGATCGCGTTTACCCTCATATGTTTGCCGTACGAGGCTTATCGCAACACGGACGCCATCGTACGCACTCTGTGGCGCCTGGCGATCTCTCGCACCCGTCTGCTGGAATGGACTGCGTCGGGCGAGCATCGGCGCAACGCTACTTCGGAACTCGCCCACTACCTCGGTTCCATGTGGCCCGCCGTGGCGATCGCTGCGGCTGTGGGCATCCTCATCCCTGCGACGGCCCAGCCGCCGGCATCGTGGCTCGTGGCATGGCCCATGCTGGCGCTTTGGCTGCTGTCGCCCATCATTGCCTGGTGGGTCAGCCGCCCGCTCGACGAGCGCGCAGCGGGACTGCCACGCACCGAGACGCTCTTCCTGCGCAAATGCGCCCGCCGGACCTGGGCCTTCTTCGATACGTTCGTCGGCCCGAACGACCACTGGCTGCCGCCAGACAACTATCAGGAGCAGCCCGCCACCGGCGTGGCCCACCGCACTTCGCCGACCAACATCGGCATTGCGTTGCTGTCGAATCTGTCGGCGCACGACTTCGGCTATCTGAGCACCAGCGGGCTCATCGAGCGTACCGGCCACACACTCTCCACCCTTGCAACCCTCGAGAGACACCGCGGCCACTTCTACAACTGGTACGACACGCAGACGCTCGCGCCGCTGCCGCCTGCTTACGTCTCGACCGTGGACAGCGGCAACCTCGCGGGTTTCCTGCTCACGCTGGGCCCCGGTTTGCAGCAGATTCCAGACCGCAGCATCGTCAGTCCTCGCCTGTTCGAAGGCTTGAGCGATACCTTGAGCGTTCTGATCGATCAGCTCTCCCACCGGTCCCCGCCCGATGCACTACTGCGGCTGCAGAAGCTTTTCGAATCGGCCTACGATGCCTATCCCACGACGCTGAGCGCCACCTGGCTGTGGCTCGACCGATTAACCCAATCCGCCGAGACCTTGCCCGCGAGTCTTGGCGACGAAGCCGACAGCGAAGCGCTCTGGTGGGCCCATTGCCTCGCACGCGACTGCCGGGCTGCGCTCGAAGACCTCGCATTCCTCTCCCCCTGGGCGACAAGCCCCGATGCGTACGAGGGCGCTCGGATCAACGGCGCAATCGATCACATTCCCACACTGCGACAGCTGGCGACGCTCGGATCGCAAACATCGCCGGCGCTTGCAGATCCGATGGCATCGAGCGCCTCGCTTTCGCAAGATGACCCCACCGAACCGACCGCTGAAACGCGCACGCTCCTCGCCCTGGGCAGCCAGCGCGCACGCGAACGCATTCAAACCATCGAACGACTGGCGCGGGAGGCACGCTCGTTCGCCGACATGGAGCACGATTTTCTGTACGACGAGGAACGCCGGCTGCTGGCGATCGGCTACAACGTGAACGAACGTCGACGCGATTCGAGCTGCTACGACCTGCTGGCCTCGGAGGCACGCCTGGGCAACTTCGTGGCGATCGCCCAAGGCAAGCTGCCGCAGGAAAGCTGGTTCGCGCTGGGGCGCCTGCTGACGACAGCCGGCGGCAAGCCTGTCCTCATTTCTTGGAGCGGCTCGATGTTCGAGTACCTGATGCCGCTGCTCGTCATGCCGACCTACGACAACTCCCTGCTCGACCAGACGTGCAAGGCGGTCATCGAGCGGCAAGTCGAATACGGCAAGCAACGAGGCGTCCCCTGGGGGATCTCGGAGTCGGGCTACAACAGCATCGATACCCGCCTCAACTATCAGTACCGCGCGTTCGGCGTACCAGGCCTGGGACTCAAGCGCGGCCTGGGGGAAGACTTGGTCATCGCACCCTATGCATCAGTCATGGCGCTGATGGTGGCACCCGAGGAATCCTGCGCCAATCTCCAACGCCTGGTTGCAGAGGGCATCGAAGGTCGCTACGGCTTCTACGAAGCGGTCGATTACACAGCGGCACGACTGCCTCGGCGCAATACCCGCGCGGTCGTGCGCTCCTTCATGGCGCACCACGTCGGGATGAGCCTGCTGTCGCTTGCCCATCACCTGCTCGACCGTCCGATGCAGCAGCGCTTCGAAGCCGATCCGCTGTTTCGCGCCACGACCCTGCTGCTGCAGGAGCGCATCCCGAAGGCGACGGCCTTCCATCCCCATACCGGCGAGTTCTCGGAGATGAGATCCGAAGCCGACGAGGGGCGTTCGCCGCTGCGCGTGTTCACGGATCCGAACTCGCCGTCGCCCGAAGTGCAGTTGCTCTCGAACGGCCGCTACCACGTGATGCTCACGCACTCGGGGGGAGGCTACAGCCGTTGGAAGGACCTCGCTGTCACCCGCTGGCGCGAAGACAGCACGTGCGACAACTGGGGAAGCTTCTGCTATTTGCGCGACGTAACGAGTGGAGAAGTCTGGTCCACGACGCATCAACCCACCCTCAAGCAGGCCGACAAGTACGAAGCGATCTTCTCCGAGGCACGCGCAGAATTCAGACGCACCGACTTCGATCTGGACACGCACACCGAAATCGCCGTCTCGGCCGAGGACGATGTGGAAATGCGCCGCATCACGATCACCAACCGCTCACGCAAGGCGAGGACGATCGAGGTGACTAGCTACGCCGAAGTGGTATTGGCGCCCCTGGCCGCCGATGCGCTGCATCCTGCTTTCAGCAACCTGTTCGTGCAGACGGAAATCATCCGGCACCGCCAGGCCATTCTCGGCACCCGCCGCCCCCGCTCCCAGACCGAAGCGGCGCCGTGGATGATGCACCAGATGGCTGCACATGGCGCGATCATCGAGGACATCTCGTACGAAACCGATCGCATGCGCTTCATCGGCCGCGGCAATACCGTTGCCGACCCAAGCGCGATGAACGCCGCGGGCGCGCTATCGGGAACGGACGGATCGGTGCTCGACCCGATCGTCGCCATCCGCTATCGGATCAAAATCGAAGCAGAGCGCTCTGCCATCATCAACATCGCGTCCGGCATCAGCGAAAGCCGGGACGGCGTATTGAGCCTGGTGGAGAAGTACCAGGATCGGCGCCTTGCCGATCGCGTCTTCGAGCTGGCATGGACGCATAGCCAGGCGATCCTGCAGCAGATCAACGCAACGGAAGCCGAGGCACAGCTCTATGGGTGTCTGGCGGGCAAGATCATCTATGCGAGCCCATCGTTGCGGGCAGACCCCGCCCTGCTGATGCAGAACCATCGCGGACAATCGGGCCTGTGGGGCTACTCGATCTCGGGCGATCTGCCGATCGTTTTGCTGAAGATCGGCGACCCGGACAAGATCGATCTCGTCCGCCAGTTGGTGCGCGCACACGCGTACTGGCGCCTGAAGGGACTCGCCGCCGACCTCGTCATATGGAACGAAGACCACACGGGATACCGGCAGCAGCTGAACGATCAGATCATGGGCTTGATCGCGGCGGGCGTAGAAGCGCATGTCATCGATCGACCAGGTGGTATCTTCGTGAGGTCCGCGGAGCACATATCCCACGAGGACCGCATCCTGCTGCAAACCGTCGCGCGGGCGATCATCGCGGACAACCAAGGCGGCTTGGCCGATCAGATTCACCGCAACGACCCTCGCACGAGCATGCCGGCTCGCCTGGAGCCCTCACGCCCGCATGTCACGGAACCGTCCGTGGAAGGCGGCGCGACGCGCTCCGATCTGATGTCGTTCAACGGCCTGGGCGGGTTCACCCCCGACGGGCGCGAGTACGTGATGTCGACCACTCACGCGCTCGTCACGCCAGCGCCTTGGGTCAACGTCCTCGCCAACCCGAATTTCGGCACCGTGGTTTCCGAAAGCGGGCGCGCGTACACCTGGAGCGAGAATGCCCACGAATACCGCCTCACGCCCTGGCACAACGACCCGGTCAGCGATTCGAGCGGCGAGGCGCTCTATCTGCGCGACGAGGAAAGCGGCCACTACTGGTCCCCCATGCCTTTGCCTTGCCGCGGAGCGGCCGGCTATGTGACTCGGCATGGTTTCGGTTACAGCGTGTTCGAGCACTCGGAAGACGGCATCCATTCCGAGACCTGGGTCTATGTCGCCACCGACGATACCGTCAAGTACACGGTCATCAAGCTTCGCAATGACTCCGGTCGCCCCCGCCGACTCTCCGCGACCGGCTACGTCGAGTGGGTGCTGGGTGACTTGCGCCCAAAGACCGTGATGCACGTGATCACCGAGGTCGATGCCGACAGCGGTGCGCTGCTCGCCCGCAACCCCTACAACACGGAATTCTCCGACCGAATCGCGTTCTTTTATTGCGGCGAGCCGGCACAAAGCATCAGCGGCGACCGGGCGGAGTTCCTCGGACGCAACGGGACGCCGAAGCATCCGGCTGCCATGTCCAGGCAGCGACTTTCCGGGAGAACCGGCGCGGGCCTCGATCCCTGCGCAGCAATCCACGCACCCTTCGATCTCGCCGTCGGGCAAGAGCGCGAGGTGGTGTTCGCGCTCGGGTTCGGGCGGGACATGCATGATGTCGTGCAGGTGCTCAGACGCGTGCGCGACTCAGCGAGCGCGCGCAAGGCCTTGGAAAACGTGTGGGAGCACTGGAATCGCACGCTCGGCGCCGTGCAGGTCGAAACCCCGGATCCCATGCTCAATGTCCTCGCCAATGGCTGGCTTGTCTACCAGACCTTGGCCTGCCGACTGTGGGCACGCAGCGGCTACTATCAATCGGGCGGCGCCTTCGGCTTCCGCGACCAACTGCAGGACACGATGGCGCTCGTTCACACCGAGCCCGGCCTGCTTCGCGCTCAACTGCTGCTGTGTGCAGGACGCCAGTTCATCGAGGGCGATGTTCAGCACTGGTGGCATCCGCCCTCGGGACGGGGCGTACGCACGCATTGCTCCGACGATTACCTCTGGCTGCCGCTGGCCACATGCCGCTACGTGTTGGCCACGGCGGACACCGGCGTGCTCGACGAACGCGCCCAGTATCTCGAGGGACGTCCTGTCCCAGCCGAGACCGATTCGTACTACGACCTCCCGGCTCGCTCCGAGCAATCGGGGACTCTCTACGAGCACTGCGTGCGCGCCCTGTTGAAGGGGCTGAATTTCGGCGAGCGAGGCTTGCCGCTGATCGGCTCGGGAGACTGGAACGACGGCATGAATACCGTCGGCGAGCATGGCAAAGGCGAAAGCGTGTGGCTAGGGTTCTTCCTGTACCACATACTCACCCAATTCATCGAATTGGCCCGGATGCGCGGAGACGACGATCTGATCGCCCGCTGTCAGAACGAAGCGGTGCAACTGCGCCGCAATCTGGACCAGAACGGCTGGGACGGCGAATGGTATCGACGGGCTTACTTCGACGATGGCACCCCTCTCGGATCCGCGCAGAACATCGAGTGCCAGATCGACTCGATCGCGCAAAGCTGGTCGGTACTGTCGGGAGCGGGGGATCTCGCCCGCACTCGCGAGGCCATGGATTCTCTGGACAAGCGTCTGGTGCGGCGTGAACACGCCCTGATCCAGTTGCTCGATCCGGCGTTCGACAAGACGGATCTCAATCCGGGCTATATCCGAGGCTACGTACCCGGTGTGCGCGAGAACGGTGGGCAATACAGCCACGCCGCCATCTGGGCCGCGATGGCCTTCGCGCGCTTGGGCGATAGCCAGCGCGCGTGGGAACTCACCGGCATGCTCAATCCGGCGAATCACGCTCGCTCGCCGAGCGAGGTAGCCACCTACAAGGTGGAACCTTATGTCATGGCTGCCGACCTGTACGCGGTCGCGCCGCATTCGGGTCGCGGAGGCTGGACGTGGTACACCGGCTCTGCAGGATGGATGTATCAGCTGATCGTGGAGTCGCTGCTGGGGCTTCGTCTCGAAGGATCGAAGCTGAGGGTGGCGCCGTGTTGGCCCGAGGGATGGCAGGGCTACAAGATCCACTACCGGTATCGAGATACCCTCTATCACATCCGCGTCCTACCCGCAGAGCACGCTGGCGCTCAGCGCTACCTCGCCATCGACGGCGTTGAACAAGCTGCGGATTTCATCCCGCTGACCGACGATCATCGGGTCCATGAAGTCGAGATGCGTCCGGGCTTGCCGTGACGAACGGCAAGGCAGCCGCTCTGCGGCGGCTGCCTGAGGAGCCTGTCGACCGACTTGTTCGTCCATTCACGCGCTTCCTGCGCATCGAGGCAGCCGCCGGCGCCGTCCTGCTCGTTTGCGCGACGGCTGCGCTGATCCTGTCGAACTCGCCTTGGTCGCGTGCATTCCTCGAGATATGGGAGATCAGAATCAGCCTGCGGGTCGGATCGATCGACTTCGGCCGCTCGATCCGGGAGTGGATCAACGATGGATTGATGACGCTGTTCTTCTTCCTGGTCGCGCTCGAACTCAAGCGAGAGTTGGTTCTCGGAGAACTGAACAAACCTCGCATGGCAGCCTTGTCAGTCGCGGCGGCGTTGGGGGGCATGGTCGTACCCGCGGGCGTATATCTTCTGTTCCGCTTCGGGGAGGTTGGCGCGGGCGGCTGGGGCACCGTCATGGCGACAGATACCGCGTTCGTACTCGGCTGCCTGGCCCTGCTGGGCTCGCGTATCCCGCACAGCCTGCGCGTCTTCATGCTCTCCATGGCAGTCATCGATGACCTCGGTGCGGTCGTCGTCGTGGCGATCGGATATGGGGGCGAATTGAACTGGGTCGCTCTCGCCCTCGGTGCTCTGGGTATCGCCACCGTGCGCGCCCTGGCGATTCTAGGGGTGCGAAGCATTCCGCTGTTCTATCTGATAGGCGGCGCAATCTGGCTCGCCGTAGATGCATCCGGGGTTCACGCCACGATCACCGGCGTGATCCTCGGTCTGCTGACGCCCGCACGGCGCTGGGTCAGCGATCGACGTCTCTATGCGATATTGGACCGCGTAATCGCACACCCGTACGACCCGGAGCCGGGCAGCGGTGACACGAAAGACCGCACCTCGCTGCAGCGCGCCGAAATCGCTGCTCGGGAAACGCTGTCTCCCTTGGAACGACTCGAGATGGGGCTTCATCCCTGGGTCGGCTTCGTCATCATGCCGTCGTTCGCCCTTGCCAATGCCGGGGAGTCGCTCTCGCTCTCCAACTTCGGAGACCCCATCGCGCTAGCTGTATTCGCAGGATTCATCCTGGGCAAGCCGATCGGTGTACTGAGCTTCACCTGGATTGCACTACGCGCCGGGATCGCGACGCGCCCTGAGGATCTTGCCTGGGGACATCTCGTCGGGGGCGCCATCCTGGCTGGTATCGGTTTCACGATGGCGCTGTTCATCGCGAGCCTGGCTTTCGGGGCCGACCTGCTCGCGGGCGCAAAGCTCGGCATCTTCGTGGCCTCGATCGTGGCGGCGATCACGGGCACGAGCGTGCTGTACGCTGTCAGCCACAGCAGGCCGCGCGTCGAGATCGGATAAGCGATCTGGCTTGCCCTCCGACACCGCGACTAATGAACCGGCGGTTACAGCCAGTCAGCGACGCCACACGCTTAGTCTGGTGGGCTGATGGGCCTCGGCCAAGGGAAGTCGAGCCGCGATCCTGTCAGACCCAGCGCCCTCGGCCGCACGATTGAACGCGGCGGTTCTGGGCGGGTGAATCGCACACGTGCTATTCTTTGCGAGCCCCGACCAAGACCAGGGCTCCCCCGATGACGATCGCCCCGATTCCGGCCCAAACGGGCACGTTCACCGTCTGCCTCTCGGTGACAGCAAGTTCGATCGGTCCCAGCTTTGCCTGGTGAGTGGCTTTGGTATAGCTGAAGCCGCCGTAAGCCAGCCCCAACGCGCCCGCAAAGATCAATGCGATGCCGACGATTCTGATGGTGCTCATGCTGCCCGCCTTTCGAGTGGAGTCTTGCTTGCCGAAGAGAGCGTGCAAATGCACGCGCACTTGAAACCCTCAGGCGCGCGCGCCTGAGCCATCAGGAAGGCGCCGCGTACACCAGTAACACCGTTCCGAGACGAGCGGTGAGCCCTTGTATGGGAAGCACCAAGCGGATGCGCTCACCCTCTCCGGATCGAACGACCACGTTCTCGACCTTGAGAAACTCCTCAGGAAAGTGCGTCGAGAACTGGCCATCCAGATACTTCCTATCCGTCGTGCGCAACACCTTGCCATCGACGTCGGCAAGCAGCACGAGGGCAATGCGTGGATTCTTCACGAGCTCGCCGAAGTATTGGTCGATCTCGTCGAGGTTGTTGCGCAGCATGGCGCTTCGCACCGACCATGCGAGCGCGGTGCCGAAAAGCAGCTGCATCTCCTGGGTCTGGCGAGCAACGGTTTCCTGCGCCTCGCGGCGCAATGCGCTCGTGTCCGCTTCGAGCTTCTGCTCGAATTGCTGCCGCTCCTGAGTCAGTCGGCGCTCTGCGCCCGAAATCGCGAACGCCGCCCACGCTGCCACGATGCCGAGCGCAAGCAGGAGCAGCAAGCTCACCCACACGGGCAACTTGGTCTGTTGCAGCCGCGCCAGCGGGGATGGCTTCCGGGAGTAATCGGGAGAGGTGTTTGGTTCGGAATCCATGACAGAGATCTCCATTGCGTGCCGCGCGAGGCCGCGCGTAACCTTTACAGCAAACGTCCGTACGGCCGATGCTTGGGCTCACCCCTCGCAGTTGCGAGGTCTGTCGAATATATCCGCCCGAACATTTATCGGTCCAGTACCGTTGGACCAGCTCCGCCGCCGAAATGGAGCTGGCCCGTTGCCTGCGCTCTACTTCAGACGCATATCGTTCTTCACGGCGGTAACCCCGGCGACACCGCGGGTCACCTCGACCGCCTTGGCGATATCCGATTGGGAGTTCACGAAGCCGCTCAGTTGCACGGTGCCCTTGAACGTCTCGACGTTGATCTCCGCGGACTTGAGGGTCGGCTCGTTGAAGATCGCCGCTTTGACCTTGCTTGTGACTACCGTGTCATCGACATACTCGCCAGTCCCCGACGTCGTGGCTGTGCCTGCGCATCCCAGGAGAGAGGCTAGCAACAAGGCGCCGACAACTGCAGAAAATCGTTTGGCTGAAATCATGATTATTAGTCCTTTGTAAAACGTTGGAATCGGAAACTCGTATTGCACGATAAACGCTCTCCGCTGCGGGAGCCTGCCGCTAGCCGGGAACATCATTATTGCGCCCTTCACCACCTGCGCAAAAGAAGTCCGCGCCGTCGCCTCGCGCAGGCGGAGCGAGCAGCTTTCGAAGCAGGCGACCCTCACTGGGGATATACGCGCGCCAGCGGGCGTCCGAGAAAGCATGTGTCCCCTGTTCGATGTCCTCGAGTTTCGCGGCCACCGCGTCCGCCGCTAATCGCTCATGCGCAGCAACACATCGACGCTGTGCCCATCCGTCACGCGAGACCGATTGAATCTGCCGATCTCTATCAGATACGCCGGCACTCCAGCGCTAATCAGCGTTTCCCGCACGACTTCGACGCGCCGGTCCCTAAGACCTTGACTGTAGGGCCCGATCCCACGCGCGTTCGTTGAGCCATCCACACCTATGCGCAGAGCGGCATTGCTGCCGACGCGGGCCGAGATCCGCGTGGCCATGCGCACGTCCGCCTCACGCACGCTCGCCTCGTCGTAATCGAAGGTGAACGTGCCCACAATCGTCCAGGCATGGCCCGAAAGCTCCGAGGCACCCGAGGAAGATCGGCCATCGACCTGCGCACTCGCAGAAGAAACCTCAGGAGGCTGCCCACCCATTGCCGCCACGCCCAAACTCTGCCCCGCTGCGCAAAGCGCCGCGAGCATCATGGCGAACCGCGTTCTGCGCATCTTCTTCACCGACTTCTTTGACATGCCACACCGCCGTCGTCTTTGTTCGCCGATTGCATCGCAGCGAGAAGAAAAGAGACACGAATGAGGCCGACCTCAGTCTGCTGCCGAAAACTCACTCAGCGTTCTCGCACCGTGCCGCCTCGTCTTTCCGATGACGTCGACACGATCGCTGTCTAAGAGCACACAGACAGCGCTACATTACTTTGTCATTATTATCGACGACGATTAAGACGTCTGTGCGCAGACGAACAAAGTCGCCTTCACCATCCCAGGAGCGAACTCCACGCGCAGCGTTTGTCGCAGGAGTGAATATGTCGCCTGCAGTTTCTTTGCAGAACCTCGACCACTACGAACAAGGACAATAGCATTGTCCTAGGGAGAAACGAGCGGCAAGGGGCGCCGGCTCGACCTCGACGATTGGATTAGCACATGCCATGCCCGTCTTCGAAGCCTCTTGATCACCCTACTTCACCCGCTAGACAGCCGCCCCGCGACCAACAGGGATGAATCGGGGGGCCGCAGCATGGAATGGCATCGTGCCGAAAACGAGTAGCCGCGGTTGAGCGCGATTGCTCAAGGGCCGTGGAACGCTCTGAGTCAGGTTCGTCTCGCTGCGATCGATGGCCGGCTCGGCGCCAACTCGCTCTCCCGCGCCGAGGGGAAGGAAAGCGACGCGCTCGACCCAGAGGCAATCGAGCCAGTCCGATTTTGCGGGTCTACGCTACGCGGCAAGACCTACGCGCGGGCCCGGCGTGTGCGTCGGTAAGCGCGAATGTGCCGAACGATCGTAGCTGGAAGGCGTTCTCACGGCGTCGTTCGCCCTAAGGAGTCGCTCGCATGAAACCACCGTACCTGTTCTCCACTCTATCAGCCAGGGTCAGGGGCACGCGCCGAAGCATTGCAGTCGTGGAACGGACAAGTTCGCCGCCCACGCCAGAATCCGTGCCGTTGCCGTCTTCCCCTGTAGGATCACCCCCTGCGGCTTATCTGATGGCCGCCTACTCGGCTTGGGCGACGGCCTGCTCGCGCTCCGTGAACGCACAGCGAGCAAGCGCACTTCGCCACAAAGACCGTCCCTCCTAGGCCGCGCACACCGCGCTCTTGGGGTGGGGCCGAGCTCGCCCGCCGGTCTAGTTCGTCGCAACTACACCGACAAGCGACCAAGCGCTCGCCGAAGCTCGAATGCTCGGCGAGCGGATAGGGTGCCGGCTAAAGACGTTCGATTCGTAGCTCGCCAAGATCCAGCGAGTGCGCGCCTGCAAGTTGCAGCGACTGCATCGGATCCAGGCTAAGGTGGGCAACGATTCGTCAGACAGCGCCTGCGCCGACGGCACGAATCAACGCCTAGGATCGCGCCCGGGCATTCCTTGAGAGCCCAATCGCATGGAGGCAAGAGCGAACTTGCGTTCATACGCGTCGTGCCTCCCCGGGCATCGAAGTCACGCACGCTGTATCCTCGCTACAGACCAGACGTCATCCCGGAGGGGACCATGAAGCAACCGATATTCACACTTATCATCGTGGCGCTCGCGGCTCAGGGGGCATGGGCCCAGTCCTACCCAACGCGCGCCGTGCGTGTGGTTGTGCCCGCCTCTCCTGGCGGCGGCACGGATATTCTGGCGCGCACGCTCGCACCCCCGGTCAGCGAATCGCTCGGGCAGTCGATGGTCATAGACAACCGTCCTGGCGGATCGACCAACATCGGTACCGAGTTCGTCGCCCGGGCAGCGCCCGACGGCTACACGGTGCTGATGGCGAGCACCCCGCACGCGATCAACGCGAGCCTCTTCCCGAAGCTGACTTTTCACCCGACCAAGGACTTCACGGCGATAACCCATCTCGCTACCGTGCAGACCGTGCTCGTCGTTCACCCCTCGCTGCCGGTATCGAACGTCAAGGAATTGATCGCCCTCGCGCGCAAGCGGCCGAGTGAACTCGCCGCTGGAAGCTCGGCAGGCACATCGCAATTTCTGGCCGTCGAGCTGCTCAAGTCGATGGCGAAAATCGACATCCTCAACGTGCCGTACAAGGGCGCGGGCGCAGCGATGAACGATCTCATCGCTGGCCACGTGCAACTGCAGGTCAACACGCTGCTGTCAGCCCGCCCATTCCTCGAGGCGAAGCGTCTTAAACCGCTGGCGGTATGCGGTGCGAAGCGCGCCGGATCGCTACCGGACGTGCCCACCGTGAGCGAGACCCTCCCGGGATTCGAGACGGCCGGTTGGTATGTGCTGCTCGGGCCAAGCGGGATGCCGCGCAACACGGTCGATCGGCTGCAGGCGACCTTCGCCAACACATTGAACACGCCCGCCATTCGCGATCGTCTTGCGTCTCAGGGCGTCGAGGTCGTGGGTAGCACGCCCGAAGCGTTGGCAACGTTCCTCGACCAAGAGATTCCGAAATGGGGCAAAGTGGTCAAGGCGGCGCAACGCTGACGCAGACAGCCGAATAAGCGCCCTGCCTCCGATAACGCGCGCGTTTCGGCGACCAGTCTTCGCTGACTTGACCACAGGAGGACCGAAACGCATCCGTCGGGATCCGCCAAGGGTTGGGCGGGTCGGTCCAATGCAGCCGGCCTTGATTCCCGGTCCACACGCCCGCCATCAAGCCTCGGCAGTGCGCGCCGGATGCCTCGTACGACGTGCGCTATCTCGACGAGAAGCGCACGCAAGAGCATCGAGCCGCCCTGCCCGGCAAACTGCATCTGAGGCAACCCGCTGCAGGCCTAGCCGAACCGCCCGGTGATGTAGTCCTCCGTCTGCTTCTTCTTCGGCTTGACGAAGATGGTCTGGGTGCGGTCGAACTCGATGAGTTCGCCCAGATACATGTAGGCCGTGTAGTCCGACACCCGTGCGGCCTGCTGCATGTTGTGGGTAACGATCAGGATCGTGACTTTCGACCGGAGATCGGCAATGAGTTCCTCGATGCTGGCAGTGGCGATGGGATCCAGCGCCGATGTCGGCTCATCGAACAAGAGAATCTCCGGATCGGTGGCAAGCGCCCGTGCAATGCAAAGGCGTTGCTGCTGACCACCCGAAAGGTTGAAAGCCAGCTCCGCCAGCCGATCCTTGACTTCATCCCAGAGGGCGGCGCCGCGCAATGCCTCCTCGACCTTGTCTGTGAGCACGGCACGATTGCGAATACCGCGAACCCGCAATCCGTACGCGACGTTCTCGAATATGGATTTGGGGAACGGATTCGGCTTTTGAAACACCATCCCGATGCGCATCCGGACCTCGATCGGATCGACCTCGCGGTGGAGAATATTGACGTTGTCCGGCATGAGCACGATCCGACCGTCGTACCGGGTGTTCGGGTAAAGGTCGTGCATGCGATTGAAGCAACGCAGGAAGGTCGACTTGCCGCATCCCGAAGGCCCAATGAGCGCGGTCACGAGATGCTTGTATATCGGGATCGAGATGCCCTTCAAAGCCCGCAGCTCGCCGTAGAAGAAGTTCAAATCGTGCACCTGGGCCTTTGCCACCGGAGGCACCACCGGTTCCGTCGCACCACCTGGGAATACGGGAGAGCTTGTTTCGGTCACCATTTGATCTTCTTTCGCACGGTATAGCGGATGTAGATGGCGAGCCCGTTCATCAAGAGGGTCATTGCCAAAAGAATCACCCCGGCGGCAGCGGCGTTAAGCTGAAATGCCTTGTCGGGCCGCGACACCCAGTTGTACATCTGGATCGGGAGCACGGTGAACTCGGAGAAGAGCCAGGAGAAGTTGATGAACGGCGGAGATCCGCCGAACGGCGAATCGGGCAGAAAGGCAATGAACGTGAGCGCACCGATGCAGATGATCGGCGCGGTCTGACCGATCGCTTCGGCCATCCCGAGAATGACACCTGTCAATATTCCACCGGTCGAGTAGGGCAGGAGGTGGTTCGACACCATTTGCCAGCGTGTCGCACCCATGGCATATGCGCCTTCCCGGATATTGCCGGGAATGGTGCGCAACGCCTCGCGCGTGGACACGATGATGATCGGGAGAATCAGCAACGCGAGCGTGAGCCCGGCAGAAAGCACGCTCTCGCCGAATCCGAACTGATAAACGAACAGACCGAGCGCGAGCAGACCGTAGACGATCGACGGCACACCCGCAAGATTGGTTACGTTGATCTCGATGAGATCGGTAAGCCAATTCCTGGGCGCGTACTCTTCAAGATACACGGCGGCACCGACGCCGACCGGCACTGCCGCCAGCATGGTGACCACCATCACCATCGCGCTGCCCACCCAGGCCGAGAGAATGCCAGCCTGAGTTGCATGACGCGATGGGAAGTTCGTCAGGAAATCCCAGGAAAGACGCGGCAACCCATCGATCAGCAATTGGAGAAACGCCGCCAGAAGCGTTAGGAGTGCGATCATCGTGCACGTCAGGCCGGCGATGGCGAAAAGAAGCTGCTTGCGCTTCCCGCTGGTAACGAGGGCACGGATATGCGCCTGATCGACTTCCGTACGGGAAGACATCGAGCCAGGATTCATTGTCAATATGCCTCTCTGTAGCGCCGGCGCAGTACGTGACCGATCACGTTGAGCACGAGCGTCATGACCAAGAGCACCAATCCGCACGCGAAAATGCTTCGGTACCCCACGGATCCGTGGGGAAGATCGCCGAGGCTGACCTGCGCGATGAAGGCGGTGAGTGTGGCCGCCCCTTCGGTCGGGTTGAATGTGAACACAGCATTCTGGCCGGCTGCGATTGCAACGATCATCGTCTCGCCGATGGCACGCGCTGCAGCCAGCACGTAGGCTGCGATGACGCCAGAAATGGCGCTTGGCATGACGATCTTCCATGCCACGCCCAGCTTATGCGCGCCCAGCGCATAAGCCCCTTCGCGTACACTCATGGGCACCGCCCGCATCGCGTCTTCCGAAAGCGAGGCGATGGTCGGCACCGTCGCAATTCCGATGACCAAGCCTGCCGCCAGCATATTGAAGCCGGCCAGCCCGGGCATGATCGTATCCTGAAGCAAAGGAGTCACGAACAGCAGGGCGAAGTACCCGAACACGATGGTCGGCACAGCCTGGATCAGTTCCAACAACGGCTTGACGACTTCGCGCACCGAGTGAGGCGCGAACTCGGAGAGATAAATCGCAATGGTCGTCCCCATGGGAACCGCGACGGCCAGCGCGATCGCGGTAACGGTGAGCGTTCCGGATATGAGCGGCAGGACTCCGTAGTTCGGCTCCGCGAACAGCGGCGTCCATACCGTACCGGTAAGAAAATCCCACAGCGATACGAACTCGAAAAAGCCGAGTGACTCGTAGACCAGGACAACGGTGATCGCAATCGTGGTGAACACCGCCACGAGCGCAGCCCCCAACAGGACGAACTCGATCAGCTTCTCTTTCAAATGGCGAAAAGGCGCTCTACGCAGCGCCGTTCCCGGGGCCAGATGCCCCGAAGAGACCGCAAGGGAATTCGATTGCGACATAGAAAAGTCCTTGGGGGAGCGCCGTTTCAAGAAATCCGAGGGATGAATACCCGCTGCTATAAACCCGCGGCACGCGCGGTTAGGCACGTGCTGCGGGTTGCCATCATGACAAAGGAACGTCCGGCTAGTTCTTCGCTTCCAACTTCATCAACTGCTCGATGGTCACGCCGACCAGATTCTCTCCGCCGAACTTCGTTCCCGTGCGCATTTTAGCAACTGCGGCCGCGTTGTCGGTGTACGCCACGGCGGGCAACGGCACATACTTGACTTCACGAATCAGCTTGTCCGCATTCTTGTTGAAGAACTCGAGGAAGGACCGCACCTCGGGGCGCTTGGCCGAATCGGCCTTGACGTAGATGAAGATCGGCCGGGACAACGGCTGATACGTTCCGTTCAAGACTGTATCCATGCTCGGCTGCACCCCGGCCCCGCCTTTCCAGGAAATCGGCAGCGAGCGCAGCTTATCCCTATTCTCGGCATAGTACGCAAAGCCAAAGAACCCGATGGCATCGACGTCGCGCGAGATGCCCTGCACGAGCACGTTATCGTCCTCGGAGGCGGTGAAATCCCCACGGCTGGACTTCGACTTGCCCGTGACCGCTTCGGTGAAGTAATCGAAGGTGCCCGAGTCGGTACCAGCACCGAACAGCTTGATCGCCCGATCGGGCCAAGCCGGGTTGACCTGATTCCAGCGAGTGATCTTGCCCTGTGCCGCCGGTTCCCACATGCGCTTCAACTCGTCGATCGAAATTTGCTTGAGCCACGTGTTCTTGGGGTGGACCACCACCGAGAGCGCGTCGAACGCGACCGGCATTTCGATAAAAGAGACCCCATTCTTGCGGCAGTCCTCGATCTCGGACTTACTGATCGGCCGCGAGGCGTTGGAAGCATCCGTCTCGCCGCGGCAAAATTTCTTGAAACCGCCTCCGGTCCCCGAGATGCCGACGGTAACTTTGACCTTTCCCTTCGTTGACTTTTGAAACTCTTCCGCCACAGCCTCCGTGATGGGGAACACCGTGCTGGAGCCGTCGATCCTGATGGTTTGCGCAGTGGCAGCACCTGTGGCAGCCAGCAATCCGATTGTCGCCAGCGCCGATGCAACGCGGCCTGTTCCGCAAATTCTGAGCATACCTGTCTCCTTTGAGCTTGGGTCAGCGACCCGGGAAGTGGCCGATACTAGTCGGCCAGGATTACAGGTCTGTGACAGTCATGGACGGCGATGACTGGTCGGCAACTCGGCGCCGTGAATCGCAGCCACTCTGGCGGTCACTGATCCACGGCATCCCCGGGGCCGAGGCGCCCGGGTCGGCCGTACGAAATCGCCCGAAAACCCGATATACTCCGTGCGGTTGCGCTGCCGAGAGGCCGCGCCGAAACATCCATCGAACGAGCGCCCGTGCAGGATGAACTTAGGTTCCTGTCCCGCGTCGTGCTCGTCGGCACGGACCCATGGCAGTTGCCGCAGGAGCAGCGCGACTCCGGGACGACACGATGGGTCGCAGATCCGGCCGGGGCGATTCGCCCGGGCCGATGAGGCACGAGAGCGCTGGCTGCCTCTAGCGAGCGCACAGGCCAGCGAAGTCTCTCGGTTGTGCGGTTGGCGAGACGGCCGCGACACCGAGCCTGAAGCTTCCGCGGATGGCGTGCTTGCGTCCGACCGGGAAGAGGGCAGTAATGAGCAAGACGGTTCATGCGCTGGACAAGAAGCAACTCTACCGGCTGGGCGTAGAGATGCGCAACGATGGCCGTCTGCACGATTTCTCCGATCCGGTGCTGGACGAGGTATTCACCGGCAGCATCGACCGTTTCTCCGACATCGCGTTCAAGTTGCGCGAGAGCCCTCGGGTGCTGGATATCGGGTCCGGGCACGGAATGCTGATCTCCTTCCTGAGCGAACTGGGGCACGAATGCCACGCGATCGACTTCGTCGATCAGTCGGAACGGCATCCTGCCGTCTACAAGCGTCGTTCGATCGACTATCGGGTGAGCAACGCCGAGGTGGATCCGCTCCCGTACCCGTCCGACTTCTTCGACGCGGTCACCTGTTGCCAGGTGCTGGAACACTTCACGCACTCGCATCTGCCGCTGGTAAGGGAAATCAGGCGCGTATTGAAGCCTGGCGGCATTGCCGAGATCGATGTTCCGAACGCCGCCAGCTACCGAAACCGCAGCCGAATGCTGCGCGGCAAGCACATCACCAACGACTACAAGTCCCACTACCTCTACGCGGAGCCGGTACTCTACAAAGGCATGTCGTTCTTCCCCGTGCGCCATAACCGCGAGTTCACCGCGGCCGAGCTGCAGCTACTCCTGGAAGAAGCCGGTTTTCGGCAGATCGAGGTCTCGTTCCTCAGAGGCAGGCGGCACAGGCAGGGCTTTCGCGGTGCGCTCGCCCTCGGGTCGATACTTCGCGACGCCGTACCGTCGCTGCGCAAGTTTCTCATCGCATTCGCAAAAAAGTGAGCGGCATGCTCTCTATCGCGAGCCTGCGCGCGAGAGCCCGGACGGGCGCCATCTGTGCCGCGATCGGTCTGGGCGCGTCCATTCCCGTCTCGGTGGCGCTGGACAACATGCTGCTTGCACTGACGTTGCTCCTTTGGCTCGCATCCGGCCCCCGCTGGGTGGAAATCTGCCAGTTGCGCAGCGCGCCGGTGGCGCTAGCAGCGGTGGGTCTGTTCCTGCTTTGCGCAGCGGGTTTGTTGTACGGTGAAGGCGCCGCGGAGAACGGGCCGGTGTACTTGAAGAAGTACCTGGATCTGTTGTTCGTGCCGATCTTCGTCCTGCTGTTCCGCGATGCATGGGCTCGCAGAGCCGGCATCCGTGCGTTCGAACTCGCCATGCTCGTCACGCTGTGCGTATCGTATCTGCTTGCATTGGGAATTTTGCCCTGGGAGGAGCCCTTCACGGCGAGTGCACTCAGCGGCGCCACGGCATTCAAGCTCCAGATCGCGCACGGCACTTTCATGGCGTTCGCCGCGTACCTGTTCGCTGCACGTGCCAGGACGGCGACCTCGTCGAAGGCCAGGATCCTATGGGGCACGGTTTGCGGCCTGGCCATCGTCAATGTGCTGTTCATGGTGTCGGGCCGCACCGGCTATCTCGTGCTGGGCGTGCTGGCGCTGCTCTACTGGTGGCAGATCTACGGGGCGCGAGGCCTCGCGCTCGCCACCGTTGCCGTGGCCGCTACCGGCGCCGTTGCGCTGATGGGGTCGAACAACTTCTCTGACCGAGTCAGGCTTGCCGCGCACGAACTGGAGAATTGGAACTACGGCGAAGGGGTGGGCACTTCCGTCGGAGACCGGCTGAACTTCTACGCTACCAGTGCTGGGATCGTGCGCCAGCATCCCGTGTTCGGGGCCGGGCTGGGCGGATTTCCCGAGGCGTTTCGCGCGCAGGTCGCAGGCACCGACATCAAACCCACGCACAATCCCCACAACCAGTACCTGCTGTTCGGCGCCCAGCTCGGGCTCGTAGGGCTGGGCGCGTTTCTGTGGTTGCTTTGGACGCTGTGGCGCCACAGCAACCACATAGCGAGCGGGTTGGAACGCGCGGCGGCGCAGGGGCTGTTCGCGACGGCCCTGGTCGGCAGTGCAGTGAACTCCTTTCTCCTCGATCACACCGAAGGCCTGTTCTTCGCCTGGCTTGCGGGCTTGGCGTGCGCGCAGCTCGTCGACATGCGGACTGACCCTCGCGCTGATGATCCCGGAACGGCGATCACCACGAACACGTCTACGACGGCGCGATGACCGAGCACTCGCATGATCGAATCGGTGATTCCACGATCATGGAGCACCCCCGCATCTGTTTTTCCGAAACGGGCGCAGCCGAGCGCCCTGCCATTGCGTGGCTGTCTGACGGCTGCATTCGCGGGTACCATCTCGCGGAGGAAGGACGGCCTCGGGCCAGGCATCGTCCTGCACATGCCGAACGAGCTGCCGCGCAGACCTCCTGTTTGAGCGGTACTCGCGGAACGAGCAACCGCGGCTCACCCGCGCTCGCGGCACGAGGGAGTCCTCCACCTCGCTCGGGGGCCTGCGCCGAGAAGAGGCAGCCGATCCCGCCGTTCTGCTCTCGGCCAGAGGCGGGCCATGCACGCTGCGTCGGGCTGCTCGCGGAGCAATGCCCGTGACCGTTCTCGGGGCGGTGTGGGTGGTTCGCCGGTTCGGCCCCGTTGGGGGCATGGAGCGCTATGTCTGGGAGACGGCTCAGGCGTTGAGCGCAATCGGTGTCACCATCGAGGTCGTATGCGAGGCATTGCACGCCCCGCCGCCCGCGGGCATCCGTGTGCATGTCCTGGGAACGATTGCACCAAGGCCACGGTGGCTATCGCTGATGCGCTTCTCGCGCAGGGTACGCCGATGGTTGCAGGCCAATCCGCGGCCCGGCTTCATCGTGCACAGTCACGAACGCCTCGGCGTACACGACGTCACGACGTTTCATGGCCCCCCCTTCTCGACGATTCGCGAGCGTGAATGGTGGCGCCGCGTGTCGATTCGCGTGGCGGCCCAGCTCTGGCTAGAGCGGCGCGAGGTGTGCGGGCGGTCAGTCCGGGCTGTGGTTCCCAATTCCGGCCTGATCGCGGAACGCTTGAGCCACTACTACCCTTGCGCTCAGGAACGTCTGGTCGCGCCGATCGTTCCGGGCGTTGCGCCGGGCCCGATGCGTCCGACTCGCACCGTACCCGCGGACGGCGGAACCGTGGGCTTCGTCGGGCGCGAATGGAAACGCAAGGGGCTGGACGTCGCTCTGCGCATCGCCACCGGCATTCAACGCGTGCGGCCCGGGCTTCGCGTCATCGTGGCGGGTCCGGAAGCCCGCGACATCGCGCACCTGACCGCCGGCTATCCCGGCGAGTTGCGGATTGCGGGGTGGGTCGACAGCGCGAATCTCTATTCCGAACTGGACCTTCTGATCCATCCGGCTCGGGCCGAACCTTACGGCATGGTCGTGGCGGAAGCGATGGCTGCCGGTGTGCCGGTCGTCGTCTCGGATGCTTGTGGCATTGCACCGGAGATCGGTGAAGAAAACGGTTCGGTCGTGCCCATCGGCGCGCCGATCACAACCTGGATCGCGGCGTGCGAGGCGCAACTCACCCGGACCGCCCCCGTGCCGGTGTACTCCCGTCGCTGGGCCCAGGTTGCGAGCGAATATCAGTTGCTCTACGACAACTTGCGCGTGCGTTGAGGCTCGCAGCGCAACGCTCTGATCGCCGCGAGCCGCCTCGCAAGCCAAGCCGCGATCGAGCGCACCCGACCAGATGACCAGGCCATGCCCACAGTTGGGCCGCGGCACGGCAGGGACGTATGAAGCTGACGGGCTTTGTCCAGTATAACGGCATAGCCTCGCAGGCAGCCCGGTTTTTGGCTGAGACCTTGTAAGCGTTGCAAGAACTACCTCCCATCGTTCGGCACTTAGTCTAGTGGTCACTCGCCGCGTCCCTTCCGACCGGGCGGCATAGTCCGTTTGGCACCGGTCAGGAATTGCACCCCTGTAATGGTACGGCCCTAGCCTTCGCCATGCGCGCTGGATATCTCCGGCGCACGAACTCGACAAGACAGGGAGACCCCAGTGACCACAAGATCGATCAATACCACGCGCCGTAGCCTGCTCAAAAGCTCGGCGTCGCTGACCGTCGCACCGTTCGTAGCGACGTTCGGCATGATGGCCGCCCGCAGTGCGCAGGCGCAGAGTTGCAACCGCTATACCGAAATGCAACGCAGCCCCTACGGCCCGTTGGTTGAGGCACGCGATCTCGTCACCGGACTGCCGCTGCTCCATCTGCCCATGGGCTTCAGCTACAAGTCCATGGGATGGCGCGACGATCCCATGGTGGGCGGCATCCCCTGCCCGTCCAACCACGATGGCATGGGCGTGGTGCAGAGCCGCCGCGTCGGCCGCAGCACCGAGATCTACCTGATCCGCAATCACGAGATCGGCATGAGCGGCACCCGCCGCCTGATCGACAGCAGCGCCCCCATTTACGACAAGGACGGCACCGGGAACCTGCCCGCGGGCGGCACGACCATCCTCGTCGTGCGCGACGGTAATCTGGTGGAAGTGCGCCCGGGCCTGGGCGGCACGATGGTGAACTGTGCGGGCGGCGTCACGCCGTGGGGCACCTGGCTCACCTGCGAGGAAAACACGACTGATCGCACTGCGGTCGGCGGCCGCAAACACGGCTATGTGTTCGAGGTGGACGTCGACCCGACCAACACGACCGCTCAGCCGATCATCCCGATGGGGCGCTTTCGCCACGAATCGGTCGGCATCGACCCGACCAACAACTTCTGCTACCAGACCGAGGACTTGAGCCCCGTCTCCGGCCTTTATCGCTACGAGCCCGACAACACGATCGGCGGCGTCAACGCCTATGCCGACGGCGGCAAGCTCAAAGCGGCCCGCATCGCATCGATCGTGCGCTCGGGCTCGACGACGCTGGAGGAGGCGAACCAAACGGGCTTCGGCTCACCTTGCCTAGGCGACGAGTATGTCCTGGAGTGGGTCGAGATTGCCGATCCGGACGCTGCTCCGGTCACGATCAACGTGCTCGGCACGAATCGCAACGTCAGCGGCCCGTTCGCCCAGGCATGGGCGGCTGGCTGCGCGCGCATGCTGCGCGGCGAAGGTGTCTGGTATCACGCCGGCAAGATGTACTTCGTCGATACCTCGGCGGGCGGTGAAGGGTGCGTGTGGGAGTTGCTGCTCGCCACCCAGCGCATCCGCTGCATCTACGTAAGCTCGACGCAGGCGGCCGGGAACAACATCGACAACATCGCGGTGAGCCCCCGCGGCGGCATCATCTGCTGCGAGGACGGCGGCGCGAGCACGACGTCGCCGCTGAACCCGGACGAGAACGGCACGGCGAACGGCTGCCGGCTGTTCGGTCTGACCGCAGCCGGTGCGCCCTACATCTTCGCCAAGAGCAACGTGAGCTTCACCTCGGCCCAGTACGCAGCCGCCGGCAAAACGCTCTCTGGCGGCACCGGCAATCAACGCGGTGCCGAGTTCTGCGGCGCGACGTTCGACCCCACTGGTCGCATCCTCTTCGTCAACAACTACACCCCGGGGATCACCTATGCGATCACCGGCCCATGGGCCAACGGCAATCTGTAGACCGTTCGACTCACCTACCACCCGGCGGCGCGGCGTCGCAGGCCCGCGCCCGCCCGAACACCAAGGAAACATCATGCACCTATCGAAGCAACTACTCGCCTCCGCCATGACGCTCGGCATCCTCGCCGCAGCACCGGCCCAGGCCGTCCTCCTCACCAGCGTCAGCACGGCCCCGGGCAATGTCGCAGTCGACTTCAGCACGATCGGCAACGTCTCGTTCGATCTAGATCTCGTAAGATTCAATCCCGGCACGACCCTCACGTTCCAACTCGAGACCGGAGATGGCCCGCTGCTCGGGTTCGATGCCATCTTGCGCAACCTCACCCTCACAACGGGCATCGGTCACCTCAAGCTGATTCTCACCGACGCGACCTTCGAGTCGTTCGGCACGGCTGTCGGCTTTGGTGGTCCGGGCACGATCAGTGGCGGTGGATCCACCGGCGTGATCGACTTCACAGTGCCCGAGTTCGTCGACATCACCATCGGCGACGTCGGCGCAGGCGGCACCGACTGGACGATCGACGTCGCCAACCTGACGGCCGGCGATACGTTCTCCATGCGCGTGGTCGTGCCCGAGCCGGGCAGCCTCGCGCTGGTGCTCGGCGGGCTCGGGGCGGCGATGACGCTGCGCCGCCGCGGCGCACGCCGCTCGTAACACTCCCCCCGTAACGTCGCAGACCGCACCACAGCAGCTGCAACTCCGACGGGCAGACGGCGGGACCAAGGCACGGCCTCGGTCCCGCCGTCGTACTTTCATGTCCCGCATCACGCAAGACCGTCGCCGACACCGGTCATCAACGGCACTGCCCACGAGCACATGGCCAGCGCGATCTGCCGCCTGCATCCCGAATGCGTGCTGCGGGCTCGCAACGCACCTGCCCGATCCTGCCTCCAGCGCGTCTAGCGCGCATCGCTGGCGCACGCGCCGTCGCCGAGCAACTACCCGTATCGTGTCCGAATTTTCGAACGAACGCCTCATGCAACGACACGTCGGTGGCAACTACTCGGCTCGGCCCCATGGAAGGCTGAGCCGCCGGCCGGACCTTCGTCCGGTACGCTCGAATTCGGCCCGCTCGCAAAGACGAAGATGATGTATGCATCCGGTTCGCCAGATCGGAAAATCAACAGCGGCCTGCCGCACGTGCGTTCCTATCTGCTCAATGATGGCAAGCCAATTCCGTCGCTCATGACGGATGGCGGCATCGATGTCTAGCGGAATATGAAACCATGAATGCGCACCAAGTGATCCGTCGCCAGCGGCGGGCTGAACTTCGATTACTTGACCCGAGCGCCGTGTCCCGTAAGTGCGCTGAACGCGATTGCCCCAAGGAACAATCGGTCCCGAATCGCGAAACCAGTGATCTCTCGGTGACTAAATCTCCGACACGTATTTCCCCGGGACATCAGATCCCGCTAGGAGGGGCCGAGTACGACGTAGCCGAGGCTCCGATTTCGCCCACAGCCGCGGACGGGTGCTTGAAACGACGCACGGTGCGGGCTCGACATCGCGATGCGCGATTAGGGCCTTTGCGTAATCGCACCCGACGGGCGACGCCATGCGCGGCGAACCGCGTATTACAATGGACTGCCTGTGATCGCTGGGGACTGTAGATGAAGGAAGAGCACTTTGTCGTTACAAGCAGGGAAGCGATCCGGTACGGCTTTTTCGACCGCGAGTCGGCCATCGCCTGCGCCATGAAATTCCGCGCGGAGCTGGGAATCGCCGCTTCCGTAAACGGCCCTGGCTACGAGATCTCTGCGGCGGAGATCAGGCAGATGATCGTCGAGCCAGAGAACGACGAGGAAAGAACCAAGCGACTGCCGTAGTCCGTCCGCCGACGGCGACGTATCGCTTGCGAGTTCGATTGCGTACCTGCGTCCCGTCCAGTCGCCAGGCACACGCATCTTTTGAAGGAGAAAAGGCAGAGGACTCGCCGGTAGGTCGCGCTGCCGCAGCATTCACTGCGACGTCGAAGGCGATCCGCTGGCGCATGAGCTGCGTGTCGGTCGACATTCAATAGGTCGAGCACCTCAGGCGCCGCACGGGAATCCGAATGTTCGATAGCGACCTGCTGCATCGGATCCACAACCGGCATTGATTCTGAATTGGGAGACAGTACGCGCCATGGTCCAGCCCAGCAGCTTGTTCGATGATGCCGTCCAATACGCCCAGCAGCATGAGGTGAACTGGACGCGCGATCCGCACGCAGAACCCCAGCGCTGGGGTGTGCACCACGATGATCCACCGCCGTACAACCGTCTGTTCGGTCCTGTACACCCGCGCGGTCCGGCATCTGGCGTGGTGTGGCGTTACGGTCGATCGCTTGCCTGCTGGGGCGAACCCGACCGCGCCGATCTCACGTTCAGCGTAGCGAAGACTTATCTCGCATTGCTCGCGGGTGTCGCTCATGGGCAGGGATTAATCCCGAATCCTGATGAACCGGTGGTCAGCCGACTCCCGGGCATCGGCTTCGACAGCCCGCACAATCGCAGCGTCACCTGGATGCATCTGCTCACGCAGACCAGCGAATGGGAAGGCACGTGCCACGGGCTTCCAGATACGGTCGATCGCTATCGCAAGGTCGCACACGACCCGAAACCGGTGGATGGGATCAAGGGAACCGCGCGGCCTCTGCAAGCCCCGGGCAGCTACTGGGAATACAACGACGTACGCATCAATCAGTTGTCCCTGGCGCTGCTGCATCTTTTCGGGCGGCCATTGCCCGAGGTGTTTCGGTCCTCCCTGCTCGATCCGCTCGGGGCATCGCAAGAGGCGCGCTGGGTGGGCTACGATCAAGCTTGGGTGGAGTTGGCAGCCCGTAGCGGACGTCCTGGGCAGCGCGTGCTGTCCGTTCCCGGCGGGACGCATTGGGGCGGCGGGGTGTCGATCAGCGCGATGGACCAGGCTCGCATCGGAGAGCTCGTGTTGAACCGCGGCACACTCCAAACGGCCGATGGACCCAGGCAGTTGATTCCGGCCACATGGATCGATCGCATGTGCACGCCCGTCGCGATCGCCCCCTTTTACGGCATGCTGGTCTGGCTGAACCCAGCGGGCAAGTCGTTCCCGGGCGCGAGCGAGCGCAGCGTCTTCATGGTGGGCGCGGGCGGCAACTACGTGTGGATCGAGCCTGAGTACAGCGCAGTGATCGTGGCCCGATGGATCGACTCGGCACACTTCGACGAGTTTTCGCGGCGCATCACGCGTGCCTTGCGACAGTTGTGACGACGTGCCGGCCAGCGCACTGATCTACTCGCCATGACCATCGACATCCACGCCGTTACCGAGTGTATCGAAGAGGCGACGCGAACCCTCGTTCTACCTCGCTTCTCGCGACTATCGGCCGGTGACTTGGAGATCAAGCAGACACACGGCGATACCGACGATATCGTAACCATCGTGGATCGCGAGGTCGAAGCATGTCTGTCGACGGCCTTGAGCGCACTTGAACCGACCGCACTCGTGATCGGTGAAGAAATAGCTCATCGTCGTCCCGAATTGCTGGGATTGCTCGCCGACGATCGGCCGCTCTGGATCATCGATCCCATCGACGGCACGAAGAACTTTGCCGCAGGCGACAGCGCATTCGGCGTAATGGTGGCCTATGCGCTACGAGGACAAACTCAAGCCGCTTGGATCGTGCTCCCGACCCGGCGCCAGACGTTCGTGGCGGAAGCCGGCGGCGGCGCCTTCGTCAATGGAGAACGGATTCGGGTCCCTCCGGTTCGCAACGATAGCCTGCTGCGCGGCGCGGTGCTCGCCCGCTATATGCCAGGAGACCTTGGCGAGCAAGTCAGGACGGCGCTGAGCCCTCATATCAAGAACAAGCCTCCCTCGGGTTGCGCCGCCATCGAGTACACCGACATTCTGCAAGGGCATCGGGACTTCGTCGTCTACTACCGGCTCCTGCCGTGGGACCACGCGGCACCGGCGCTGATTCTGACCGAGGCCGGCGGGCTTGCACGCCACATGAGCGGACAAGCGTATACGCTGCGCTCCGAGAACCAAGTGACCATCGTCGCACGTGATGCAGCCACCGCCGATCAACTACGCGCATGGATTCGGCTTGGAACACCATCGTGAACGATTGAACTGGACGCAGGGCGTCTAACTGCGCACGTCGAGACGGCAGCGTCGGCAAGACGCCTGCCGAAATTCGATCTACATCCGCACTCTGCGGGCAGTTCCACAGAGGTGACTCAACTTCTTCGATCCTGCAGCCTGAGCTTGTCGGAACGGGTGACTACCCTGCTGCCCAAGGCTATCGAACGAGTCGAGTCCGCTCACCAGCCGGGTCTTTCGCTTAGCGGATAATACGTGAGCGCCTGTTCGCACCGGGCGTACGGGGGCGCGGTTGTGCCTGCGCCCGGACTCCTAGCCCATGGAGACCACGATGAGCAACACTGGTATCGGCGCTCGCATGAAGGACTACGAGGCGTGCTTCACCTTCTCCCTGCCACGGTGCATGCCGCTCATCGTGCGCGTCGATGGCCGGGTGTTTCACTCGCTCACTGCCGACATGCAGACATCCTTCGACTCGCGCTTCTGCGATGCGATGGTGCACCCGGAACTGTCCCGTTAGCGGAGGGCGGCGCATGCGCAGCCGCGTCGATCGATGCCTAGGGCATGCACCCCTGGGTTGCGGGAACTGTTCCATCTGCGGCCTTTTCTGGAACACAACCGTCCGCCTCCACCTCCACCCTTTCCATCGCTTCGCAAGGCGCTGCCCACAGAGTTGTGCCCAGACACAGCAGGCAAGCATGAAGCTGACGCGCTTGCCGGGCCAGGTCGATGCATCAGTAGTAGTCGTCCTCAAGCTGGTGGCGGACAACGACGATCACAACATCCGTCCCCGACTCGATCTCGACGAGTGCAACGTAGCCCGACCGCCCGAAGGGAATGATCAGTTCGCGCAGGAACGGGCTCTGTCCGACCTTGCGGCATGTGAACGGTGAGGTCTTGAGCGTCGCGAGGCCCGCGCGGATCGCGGCCAAAGCCTGCTCGGCCAACGCGAGATCGCCGCCATCCCACTCCAACTCGCGTTCGAGCACGAAATCGAACAGGCGATCGAGATCGGCTTCGGCCTCGCGGGTCAGTCGAACCCTGAAGGTCACTTGAGAGTCTTGGAGACGCGAGCACGCGCGGCGTCGAGTTTTCTCTGCAGTGCAGCGACGACATCGTCGGCATCGACGTAGTCACCCGTGCGCTTGGCATCGTCACGTGAGCGCAGGCCACGGGCAATGAATTCGGCCTGGACGCGTCGGCGCTCCACGCTTGCCCGCACCGAGGCCTCGACGAATTCAGAGAGAGTCTCGCCCTCAGCCAACACCGACTCGACTTCAGCTCGAAACTCGGGCTCGACGCGCACGGAAGGAATGGTCGCAGTCTTCATGAACTCAATGTATCGCAAATGCGCTACATGGTCCCCTCAAAGTTCATAGGGCGCCGCCGGCTTTCAGGAGATGTGGCCGGTTTCGGTGCTCTGTCGAGACAGAGCTAGTGCGTCACGCGCAGCATTCGGGCCGACTCGGCCAGCGTGAATTCGATGTTTCGCCTCACATTCGATGCGCCAGACTGCAATGGACGGTATCCGCAAAAACGTGTAAGTCGAGATTGCCGGTGCGACCGTAGGCGTTACGACGAGTTCCTTGCGCCAGGATGCCATCGTCGTGCACGGTCAGTTGCGCCGGGCCTCCGGCCCTCACGATCGACTGCGCCAGGCCCTCAGCACGTGGATCGACAGGGGCCTGTCACGTGGGAATCTGCCCCAGGATCGAGCATTGGCGCGGAGTCGTGCGCCCCGTCACTACACGTTCGCTGCGCTCACCTCGTAGTGACGGGGCGCGGTTGGCGCAGGGTAATGTCGGAATGCAAGACCCCCGAGCCCGCTCGATCTCGGCAAGGATCACGAGGGACAGGCGTCGGGCGCAGAGACTTTGGACACGAGACGCGCCCGCCTGCGGCAAGGCGCAAGGCAACTCCTGTGCGAATGCGTCGAGATCGGGTTGAGCCATCTCTCGGCGGCGATGCACGATCGCTTCACGACCTTGGCTGTCTGGGCGCAGGGTATCGAGTATCCGCGGCTTGCCCTGCTGCTGCGACGTATTGCCGATCACATCGAACTCCTGCTCGAACGGGTGGCGGGCGCGGACGCGTACCCGCTGCTCGACGAGATCACGATCGCCTATGCGTTCGTGTGTGCACTCGACGATGCGGCAGCGCGTAACGTGGCGCCTCGCAACCTGGTCGGGCAGGCGAGGTCGCGATACGAGGCATCTTCGCGCATGCAACTGCTCGGCTTGGGCGCCCATGCATGGCGTGCAGCGTCGGGTTACCTCGGACTCACGATGATCTTCTGGTCGATCGAAGACGAGACGTTCTACGCCTGCACCGATGCGCGGCCCGAGGGTCAGGGTCGCTTCGATCCGCGAGCGCGCTATCACGCATCCGGGCCGTGGAGCGGGCTCGGCGCCCCGGCGGAAGCCACCGGGCGGCGGGTCGTGCTGATGGGTGCTCAGGTCAGTGCGGCTGGCAGGCTCTCCGCGGCTGAAGGTGTGCGCGCGACGATACAGCGCTTCGATCGGCCTGCCGAATTCACGAGCGCACTTCGACCCGTCGCGGACTGGGCGACACTGCGAACGTCCCGGGACGGCGTGCGGCGCAGCCTGCTCGCAGAGCATCGGCCGATGAACGATTGGCTCGTGCTCGAACCGGCGCGCCATGGGACACCGGCGTTCGACGGTGCACGGCAGACGATGGTCTGGCCGTTGTTCGATGCGGCGGAACGAAAACTCGATGCCGAGCTGCGCTATACACCGGCGACGGAGCATGCGATCTCCCGCATCGAACAGATGGGCGCCGGCGGCTGTCCGCCCGGTTCGTTGCTGGTTGCGCGTATACGCGATACACCGACCGGCCTGGTTGGCGAACCGCTGAGCATCGTGAAGCCCGATGCAGCGCCGGAGGAGAATCCGGTCGATGCGTTGTATTTCGATCCACCCCCCCAAGCAGTCCCCGGTCTCGGGATGGTTGAAGAAGCTCGCGCCTGCGTCGACGGACGTCGAACTTGCCGACGACGACGGGAATGGCGATGCGTTGCCGCCCGTGCTGCGAAAGTTTAGGAATCTGCTGCGCCGGCGGGCCGAGCGCGGCACCCCTGCGGAGCGCAACGTGTCGCGGGACAACGAGACGTATGCCTGGATACGTCGATGCGCGGATGCCGGGGTGAATGCTTTCGCTCGTCTGGGGCCCTGCGCCGGCGGTAATGCCGAAGCGCTCCTGCGGATGCACTACCTCTGCATGCAGTACGAACGGGTCGGAGAGGGAGCTTCGATCGATATGTGACGGACCGCGCGGGAGTACGCTTCGAGGTTCCAGGGGCATGCCGTCGCGGCAGCCCCCAGGAGGCGCAACCTACGCGACGCCGTGCTTCCTGAACCATTCCAGCGCGCGCTTCCAGCCGTCGTCTGCTGCTTCCTTGCGGTAGGTCGGGCGGTAATCGGCGTGGAAGGCGTGAGGCATGTCGGGATAGAGATGGATCATCGAAGGCTTGCCGGCCTTCTTCAGCGCTTCGTTCATGCGCTCGACCGTATCGTTCGGAATGCCCGCATCGGCGCCGCCGTAGAGTCCAAGGACCGGGGCATTGATGCGGTCCACGACATCCAGCGGATGCATCGGCGTGAGTTCGGTCTTGTCGCCCACGAGCCGCCCGTACCAGGCGACGCCGGCAGCGACCTTGGGATTGTGTGCCGTGTAGAGCCAGGTGATCCGACCGCCCCAGCAGAAGCCGGTGATGCCGAGCTTCTCGACGTTGCCGCTGTTCTTGGCTGCCCACGCGACAGTGGCGTCGAGATCGCTCATCACCTGGGCATCGGGCACCTTGCTCACGACCTTCGCGAAGATCTCCTTGTTGTCCTTCAATTGCGAAACATCTCCTTGCCGGTGATACAGCGAAGGCGCGATCGCTAGGTAGCCATTCTTCGCGAAACGGCGAGCGACGTCCTTGATATGTTCGTGGACGCCGAAGATTTCCTGCACGACGAGGATGACCGGGAAGCTCTTGCCCTTCGCCGGCATCGCCCGGTACGCCGGGATGTTGCCGTCCTTGGTCGGAATCTGAACCTCGCCGGCGGTGAGACCGTCGGTGTCGGTGGTAATCATCGTCTGCGCACATACGGGCTGCACGGCCATCGCGAAACCTGCCGCGATGGAGGAGGCGACGAAGTCGCGGCGGGACCAGCTCGTCTTGCTGGCGGTCAGTGCAAGGAGGTCTTCTCTCATCATGTCGTTCATGGTGCTCCTTTCGTCGGGGTGGTCGATCGCGCCTGCATCGAGCCGCAGCTGCCCCGCGATGGGTAGCGCTGCGTCGACGGCTGGCCAATGAAGCCGGCGCATTATATGGGTGGTTTTTCATCGAGGACGATGGCCCGTCGATGGCGCATGCATCGAGAGATTTCCGCGAGGATGAACGCTTAGTTGAATGCCCACTCTGCGACCTGAGCGAGGGCGCGAGGTTCCCGCATTCCTCGACCCGCGCCGGCGGCGTCGTACGCACCCGGTCGCCAACCCACCCGTGATGCTATCCACTGGGCGCAAGTAGGAATCTTGCCATGCGCAACATGCTGCTGCTTACCCTGCTCTGGGGTGCTCCCGCCGCCGCGTTCGCCTAGTCATATCCTGCGAAGCTCATCCGCTTCGTCGCGCCCTATGCAGCGGGTGGCCCGACCGACATCGTGGCACGCATCGCCCATCAACAGGCGCGGACAACGCGCCAGCAGTGGTCGGCGCTGAATGGAAAACGATCCCCTATGCAGACCGATGAGTTTCTTTACGCGGGAGGGAAGTGCGGGGGTAAGGCCGATGGCCGAGCTTCGGCTGCCGGTCGATTCCGGCTACGCCCCCAAGCTCGACCTCGAAATACTCGAGGACACCGAACGACCATCCCGTTCGACGCTCGATGACTCACTCACAGCGGCATGATCGCCACGGAGAAAGGCGGGCCGGGATAGCCTCGCAGCCCATGCATTCGGGTGCCTCGCAGGCGCCCTTGCATCAGGCACCGAACAGGCACGGGAAGCTCATGAAAACTCTTTTTGCTACCGGCCTGCTTCGTAACACATTGATTTTTTGGTGGGTCCGCTGGGACTCGAACCCAGGACCAAGGGATTATGAGTCCCCTGCTCTAACCAACTGAGCTACAGACCCGAATTCGTCCTCAGCCTTCCTGATCCAGGAAACTGCGCAGCCGGTCCGAACGCGAGGGGTGCCGCAGTTTACGCAATGCCTTAGCCTCGATCTGACGAATGCGCTCGCGGGTGACGTCGAACTGCTTGCCGACTTCCTCCAGCGTGTGATCGGTATTCATCTCGATGCCGAAGCGCATGCGCAACACCTTGGCCTCGCGAGGCGTGAGCGTATCCAGCACGTCCTTGGTGACATCCCGCAAACTGGCGTACACCGCCGCATCCACGGGTGCCATCTGACTAGTGTCTTCGATGAAGTCGCCCAAATGCGAATCGTCGTCGTCCCCGATCGGGGTCTCCATGGAGATCGGCTCCTTGGAGATCTTCAAGATCTTGCGGATCTTGTCTTCGGGCATCTCCATTTTCTCGGCCAACAGCGCAGGATCGGGCTCCAGCCCCGTTTCCTGGAGGATCTGCCGAGAAATCCGATTCATCTTATTGATGGTTTCGATCATGTGAACCGGGATGCGAATCGTGCGGGCCTGGTCGGCGATCGAACGGGTGATCGCTTGGCGAATCCACCAAGTGGCGTACGTAGAGAATTTGTACCCGCGCCGATACTCGAACTTGTCGACCGCCTTCATCAGGCCGATGTTGCCCTCCTGGATCAAGTCCAGAAACTGCAGGCCCCGATTGGTGTATTTCTTGGCGATGGAAATCACCAGACGAAGATTCGCCTCGGTCATCTCGCGTTTGGCGCGGCGAGCCTTTGCTTCACCCGTCGACATTTGCCGATTGATCTCCTTCAGATCCTTCAGCGGGATGCCGACGCGGCGCTGCACGTCGATCAACTTGCTCTGCAGTTCCGTAATGGCGGGCTCGAAACGAATCAGCGTTTCGCTATACGGCTGGCTCGCATCGATTTCAGTGGCCACCCAGCGCAGGTTGGACTCGTTGCCTGGAAATTCCTTGATGAAGTGGGTGCGAGGCATCCGGGATTTCTCGACGCAGATTTCCATGATTTCGCGCTCGTAACTGCGCACTTCTTCGACCAGCCGGCGCAACCCGTCACACAGGGCCTCGACCTGCTTCGCCGTGAAGCGGATGTTCAACAGTTCGCTTGAAATCTGGTCTCGCACTTCGAGGTAGGGCCGACTGCGTACCCCTGTCTTCGCCAGCGCCTTCAACAGCTTGACGTTGAGGCCGCGGATGATCCCGAAGCGCTTGAGGGCGTCCTCTTTGAGCTTGAGCAGGTTCGCGTTCGCGATCGCGCCCTCTTCGTCCTCATCGGTTTCCTCGATCTCGTCGTCGACCTCGCCCTCGGCGGAGGTCTCCTCGATCGCCTCTTCTTCTTCCTCTTCTTCCGCAGCGTTCGGATCGATCAATCCATCGACTACTTCGTCGACGCGCATCTCTTCGCGCTCGACACGATCGGCCAGTTTGAGAATTTCTGCGATCGTCGTCGGACAGGCCGAGATGGCCTGAATCATGTGCTTGAGACCTTCCTCGATGCGCTTGGCGATTTCGATCTCGCCTTCGCGCGTGAGCAGTTCAACCGAACCCATCTCGCGCATGTACATGCGCACTGGATCGGTGGTGCGGCCGAACTCGGCATCCACGCTCGAAAGGGCCTGCTCGGCCTCTTCGGCCACATCCTCGTCGGTCACCTGCGTGGCCGTATCGGACATGAGCAGCGTCTCGGCGTCCGGCGCCTCGTCATAGACCTGGATGCCCATGTCATTGATCATGCTGATCACCGACTCGATCTGCTCGGCGTCAAGCATGTCGTCGGGCAGGTGATCGTTGATCTCGGCGTAAGTGAGGTAACTGCGTTCCTTGCCGAGCACGATCAGGTTCTTCAAGCGCATGCGCCGCGTTTCCGCGTCGACTGCTTGAATCATGGGGCGCTGACCTTCCAGCGCGCCGCGACCACCTTTGTCACGCGGCCCGCGGACAGCCGGCGCCTTTCGAGCATCGGGTTCTACGCCACCTTGCTGGGCACGTTGCGCACGCAACTGAGCGATTGCACGAGCCTGTTCGGCGGCCTTGGATTTTGCTGTGGCATCGTCGACGACCGCCGGCTTGACTTTGGCCGGCAACGTCAACTGTTGCTTTTCTGCGGTAACGACGCTTGGCGCTGCCTTGGGGGTTGATTTCGAGGCAGCGAGCTTGGTGGTTTTCACGGATTTCGTTTTCGTTTTGCTAGCCGCTTTCACCAGCTTGTTCTTCGCAGCGGGACTTGCGCGTGAGACTTTGGTCTGCAGCTTCCCCTTGGCTGCGCGTTGCGGCGACGCCGCGGTCTTTGCTTTCGCCTTCTTAACGGCGAGCTTCTTCACCGTCGGCTTGTGCTTCGCTTTCGCCTTGGCCATGTAGGGATCCCCGGGACGCGGTTCGAAAAAGCCTTCAATTATACCCTTGACTCGACCTTTACGGTCGGGTCTTTAGCGCGTTCGCTCACGACTTGCAGCAGACGCGAAAGTTCTGCGGTCTCCTCGGCCGAGCGGATCGTTTTCCCGATCAGCTCGCTGATACGCCGACGCTGCACCCTGTCGCGAAGGGCTTTGAGCGCCGACATGAATTCATCGGACGACACTTCCTTGTCGGAAGCCAAAACCTCGGCGTAGGCCTCGCGGACCAGTCCCGCGATGCCCAGCCCACGCACCGACTCGAGCACGATCGGCCCCACGTCACGCTCGAGCAGACCCGGCCGGGCGCGCAATAGATCCAGCACGTGGCACAGCGCCGGGAAAAAACGATCTGAGGTGTCGAGACTCTCGACCTCCACACGCTCGGCGAGCGTCGGATCGTTCAAAATCGCCTGCAACATCCAACGCGTCAGCGACAGCGGCGCCGGACGCTGGACTTCGCGAGCCGGCCGCCTGGACTTTGCCGCAGCGGCCGCGGGACGCAATCCGAACAATTCCTCTAACTCAGGGACAGTGACGTCAGCCATCTTGGCAAACCGCCGGCGCAACTGAAGGGACAGCGCAGGCGCCGCAACCTTCTTCAGCAAAGGCTTGGCCAGATCCAGTAGCTTGGCCCGCCCTTCGTCAGTTTCAAGGTCTACTTGTCGACCAAGCTCCTTCGCCATGAACTCTGACAAAGGCAAGGCTGTCCAGATATCGTTATCGGCACATTTGCGGACGAAGGAATCGGGATCCTCCCCCTCGGGGAAGAACATGAAACTCAACTGCTTGCCATCGACGAGTTGCTCGAGTGAATTCTCGAGGGCACGCCATGCCGCCTTGCGCCCGGCATCGTCGCCATCGAAGCAGAAGTACAATTCATCCGCGAGCTTCAGCAACTTCTCGACATGCGCCGGCGTCGTCGACGTCCCCAGGGTAGCCACCGAGTAGTCGACCCCGTGTTGGTGAAGCGACACGACGTCCATGTACCCTTCCACGATGACCACGCGGCCATGCTGACGTATGGCCGGCCGAGCCTGGAACAGACCGAACAACTCATGCCCCTTCTGAAACAGCGGGGTCTCCGGCGAATTCAGGTACTTCGGCCCCTCTTGAGTCGAATCGGCAAAAGACCTGCCGCCGAAGCCGATAACGTTGCCACGCTGGTCAGTGATCGGAAACATGATTCGGTCCCGAAACCGATCGTAACGGCGCCCATTCTCTGCATCGACGACGAGACCAGCGTCCTTCAAAGCAGGCATCGACTTGTATTCGGGAAACACCTCAGCGAGCGTCTGCCAACCGGCCGGCGCGTAGCCGAGCCCGAATTTGGCTGCCATCTCACCGCTCACACCGCGACGCTTCAGGTAGGCGATCGCCGACTCCGAGCGTTTCAGTTGTTCCTTGTAATGCCGCGCAGCAACGAGCAAGACCTCGCCCAACCCTTGTGCGGCCTTTTGCTGGGCTACGACGGCAGGCCGGTCATCCGGCACCACCATCCCGGCCATCGAAGCAAGCTCTTTTACGGCCTCGACGTAGCCGAGACCCGAGTGCTCCATGAGAAAGCCGATGGCATTGCCATGAGCCCCACAGCCGAAGCAGTGGTAGAACTGCTTGCTCGGGCTCACCGAAAACGAGGGCGTCTTCTCGTTGTGGAACGGACAACGGGCAACGTAATTTTGACCAGCTTTTCGCAACTGAACGTGGCGCTCGACCACATCGACGATGTCGATTCTGTTTAGCAGCTGCTGTTTGAAATCATCCGAGATCATGCGCCGACTACCCCTTCAGCCAATTCTCGGGTGGACGTACGAAGCGCCGTTGGGATCTTACGATCCACGGCGACGTTGATCGTGGACGATTATAGTCGCTGCCAGCGGGATGCCGCAGGGGCAACAACCGTGCCACCGGCGCCGCAGCGAATCAAGCCGAAAGCCTGACCTTGACGAGTTGGGACACCTCGGCCATATCTGCGCGCCCCGCGAGGCGGGGTCGAAGCTGAGCCATCACAGCGCCCATGTCCCGGGCGCTCTTAGCACCTGTGGCCGAAATCGCTTCACCGACCATGATCTCGACTTCAGCAGCCGAAAGTGGCTGCGGCATGTAAGCCTGTAGCACCGTCACTTCGGCTTTTTCGGCCTGGACGAGGTCGTCCCTGCCTGCCTGCTCGAATTGCACGATGGACTCGCGTCGCTGCTTGAGCATCTTGTCGATGATGGCAAGCACATCGGCGTCGGTCAGCTCGATGCGCTCGTCAACTTCGCGCTGCTTGATCGCAGCGAGCAACAGCCTGATCGCCTTCAGCCGATCGGCGTCCTTGGCGCGCATTGCCGCCTTCATGTCGTCGTTGATACGAACTTTGAGCGACATGCGAACTCCGTGGGTGACGCAAGGATGGCCCGGATGCCGAACCGATGGCTCAGCAGCGGAACAAACCGACTAGAAGACTAGAATAGCTTGGGCGGGAGCAACTGGGAACGAAGCCGCTTGTGCTGACGCTTCACTGCTGCGGCGAGCTTGCGCTTGCGTGCCGAAGTGGGCTTCTCGTAGAACTCTCGGGAACGCAACTCGGTCAGAAGACCTGTCTTTTCGACCGTGCGCTTGAAGCGGCGCAGTGCCGCCTCGAACGGCTCATTTTCCTTGACGCGGACTGTCGTCATACGCGGAAATCTTCCTGGTTGGGATAGGGAATCTGGCATTATAGCAGCGCATTCAAGCCTTTCAACAGCCCCATGCAGCCAGAATCCCTCGATCTCACGATTTTAGGCATCGAGACGTCCTGCGATGAGACAGGTGTCGCCCTCTATTGCACGCGGCGCGGCTTGCTCGCGCACACCCTGCACAGCCAAGTCGCCCTCCATGCCCGCTACGGCGGCGTCGTGCCCGAACTGGCCTCCCGCGACCACGTACGCCACCTGCTACCTCTGATCCTCAAAACCCTGGATGAGGCCAGAATCACACGCAAAGAGCTGAATGCCATCGCCTATACCGCAGGCCCCGGGCTTGCCGGCGCCCTGCTCGTGGGCGCTTCGCTGGCGCAGTCCGCAGCTTACGCACTGCGTATTCCGGCCCTGGGAATACATCATCTCGAAGCTCATCTGCTTTCGCCGCTATTGACGACGCCTCGGCCGACTTTTCCGTTCATCGCCCTGCTGGTGTCGGGAGGCCACAGCCAACTGATGCGCGTCGGCGGCATCGACGACTACACTTTGCTGGGAGAAACCCTGGACGACGCCGCTGGCGAGGCATTCGACAAGACAGCCAAGTTACTGGGATTGGGTTATCCGGGCGGCCCTGCCCTCGAACGACTCGCCTTGCAGGGGCGTGCCGGGCGCTTCCGTCTGCCTCGCCCCATGCTCAACAGCGCAGACCTGAACATGAGCTTCAGCGGGTTGAAGACCGCCGTGCTGACGGAATACCGCTCAAGATCGATGAGCGATGCGGATAAAGCGGATCTTGCCGCTGAGTTCCAGGAGGCCGTAGCCGAGGTGCTCGCGTCCAAGGCGCTCGCGGCGGTAGAAGCGTCAGACACGAGGCAACTGGTGGTCGCGGGGGGTGTGGGCGCCAACCGCCGGATCCGGGCAGTACTCGACACGCGAGCAACCCCGCGCGGCATTGCAGTCGCCTATCCGCCGCTGGAATTCTGCACAGACAACGGCGCGATGGTGGCATTCGCCGCGGCACTGCGTCTCGGGACTTCCGGCAAAGCCTCTTGCGGCGCAGGCCCAGGAAGTTTCAGCGTCAGGCCGCGGTGGGATCTGGAGCAAGCGGGTACGCTAGCCGCACTCTAGGACTGCTCACCCGCCGAGGACCGCGCGGCCGAACCTTCAGGACGCTCGCCGATTTTGCCCTCAGTGCCCGCTAGAAGTTTGGCGATGTTGCTCTTGTGGCGCAGCAAGAGCACCACCGACACGGCACTCACTGCGGCAAAGTATGGATGCTCAAAGTTGAACAATATGAGTGTGAAGGCGGGCGCGAAGATCGCCGAGACCAGTGCAGCCAGCGAAGAAATGCGAAAGAAGGCAGCGATGGTGATCCAGGTCGCCAGGGTGCCGATGCCCAGCCACACACTGAATCCGAACAAGGCACCAGCTGCTGTGGAGACGCCCTTGCCACCCTCGAATCGATGAAAGATCGGCAAGACATGGCCGATGACCACGGCCACGCCAGCCACCGCGGCAGCCAAAACAGGCTCGGCACCGAACCGATGAGCGCAATACACGGCCAAACCGCCTTTGGCCGCATCCCCAAGCAGCGTCAGAACAGCAGCAGCCTTGCGCCCTGTGCGCAGAACATTGGTCGCGCCCGGATTGCCCGATCCGTAACTGCGGGGATCCGGCAAAGAGAACGCACGCGACACCAGCACAGCAAAGGAGATCGAGCCGAGGAGATAGGCTGCGACAGCCACGACTATCAGGTTCATCCTGGCTATTCTACAATCGGCCGCCCACCATGGACACCATCTTCATCTCAGAACTGAAACTCGACGCGCTCATCGGCATCTATGCCTGGGAGCACGAGGCGCCCCAGACGCTGCAGCTCGATCTCGAGCTCGCCGTCGATGCGGGCCGGTGCGCGCGTTCGGGCCGTATCAGCGACACGGTCGACTATGCCAAGGTCGTGGCCCGTATCTCGGAGACCGTTACGGGCCGCCATTTCGCGCTGATCGAAAAGCTCGCCGAGGATATCGCTGCCTTGGTCCTGCACGAATTCGACACGCCCTGGGTGCGCGTTTCGATCGCCAAGCTGGCACCGCTGCGCGGCGTGAAGAAGCTCGGCATCATGATCGAGCGCGGCAGCCGCGTCTGACTCGGTGGTTCGACACTAGCCTCGGGGATGATGACGGGCGTGAATCTGCTTCAGGCGCTCGCGCGCCACGTGCGTGTATATCTGCGTCGTCGAAATATCGCTGTGCCCAAGCAGCATCTGCACCACGCGCAGGTCGGCACCGTGGTTGATCAGATGGGTCGCGAATGCATGACGCAGCACATGCGGCGAGATGTCTTGCCGAATTCCCGCGACATTCGCATATCGCCGGACCAAATACCAGAACGCTTGCCGGGTCATGAGGTCTGCGCGCGCGGTCACGAACAAGGCTTCGGACACGCGATTGCCAAGCAGACGCGGGCGGGCCTCCTTGAGGTATCGTCCTATCCAGCTCAGCGCTTCCTCCCCCAGCGGTACAAGCCGCTCCTTCGCCCCCTTACCCATGACACGCACCACGCCCGCATCGAGACTCACCTGCGTAGTGCTGAGCCCCACGAGTTCGGATACGCGCAATCCGCTGGCATAAAGCGTCTCGAGCATCGCTCGATCGCGCAGCCCAAGTGCCGTTTCGACTCGGGGCGCGAAGAGCAATGCCTCGACATCGGCTTCACTCAACGTTTTCGGCAGTCCACGCGGCAGGGAGGGCGCATCGATCGTGAGCGTGGGGTCGCCCGCCAGCTTCCCGGCCTGCACCACCTGCCGGAAGAACCGTTTGATGCTGGAGAGCAAACGAGCGCTGGTGCGCGCCTTGGCGCCTCCACCCACGCGATGCGCGAGATAAGCCAGCACATCGGCCTTGCTCGCATCCAGCAAGGTGGCGACTTCACGCTTGCGCAGCCACTCGGCAAACTGACGCAGATCGCGCCGGTAGCTTTCCAGTGTATTGCGCGCCAACCCGTCTTCCAGCCACAAGCGGTCGCAGAACTCGTCGAGCAGCGGATCCTCAGCGCGCTTCATGAGCGAGGAGCCATCGCTTGATATCGAGAGGAAACGCGGCGCGCGAGTGCATGAATCCGCCCAGTGCGCCGCCCGCAGCCACGATCCGGTGGCACGGAACAATGAGTGGAATCGGATTGGAACCGCATGCGCCGCCCACGGCCCGGGCTGCGCTGCCCAACTGTGCGGCGACATCACCGTATGTACGTGTGTTGCCGCTAGGAACGGCGCTGATGGCATCCCAGACCCGGCGCTGAAAGCGGGTCCCCGACTCGCCGCGCGGCAGATCGAACGGGTGCCGCGGATTCTTCAGATAAGCGACCAGTTGCTTGCGGACCTCCTCGGCGAGCGGGTTCGCGGACATGCAGGTGGGCGTGCTCATCGGCAGATAGTCGATGCCGACGACCTGCTCTTCATGCACGCGCACACCGATACGGGCGAACGGCGCATCGAGTATCGCGACATACTGCGACGGCTGTGGCGACAACCGTCCGCGGGCAGCGGTCTTCACGAAAACGACCTTGCCGGGTTCGGATGCCTTCGCTGCAGGAAAGTCATGACACCGCTCACTGCTGCCTCTCGAACGGGTTCTATCAGCCGCAAGGATAGCCCCATCACCCAGCACAGATCCAATCCTCGTCTCGGGACTGGCCCGATCAGGCAAGCGCGTCGCGAACGATGCATCGCCTCACCACAAGGGCAGCCGGCCGCTCAACCGGGCCGCCCATTCCATCTTATCGAACCGGGCCGCACGCCCGCCCAAACACTGCGCGAGAAAGGTCTCCGTGCGACGCAGAATCGTCAGATGATGCGCCCAATACCCGGTGGAGTGCCCCATATCCGCCAGCTCTCGATACTCGACCGCCTTGCCCTGCTCGACCAAACGCGCCACCATTGATCGCGACTGTTCCGGCGGCACGCGCACGTCCGTCGCGCCTTGAAAAACGAGCACGGGCCGCTCGAACCGATGCGCGAGATTGATCGGCGAGATCTTCTCCATGCGCGCTTTGTCTGCGGGTACCGCAGGATCGCCGACGTAGCTATACCAGTACATGAGTTCCAGCTCCCAATACGGCGGGAAGGTTTCGATCAGTCGAGGCAAATCCGCCGGCCCCGCCACGGATACCCCACAGGCGAACGCGGTCGGGTGCTGCGCCATGGCCATCAGCGTGGCGTAGCCGCCGTAGCTGTGGCCCATGATCGCCACCTTGGAAGGATCGGCGACACCGGCATCGATCGCCCATTGCAGCCCATCCATCAAATCGTCCTGCATCGCAGCCCCGAACTGCCCGACAGCCGCGGTCATGAACTTGCGCCCATAACCGGTGGATCCACGAAAGTTGATCAGCAGGACCGCATAGCCGCGGTTTGCCAGAAACTGTGCTCGGAGCAGATCCTCGCTATGGTCCGCGTCGCCCCAACTCACCCGGCTCCACGGACCGCCATGAACGAGCAGAATGAGCGGCAAACGCCGGCTGCTCGACGCACCCGCAGGTCGCACGAGGTAAGCCGGGATACGCAATCCGTCTCTAGCCGTGAATTCGACGGCCTCGGGCACGGCCATAGAGGCCTGAAAACCGGCCGATCGGCTTTCCCCGAGCAGAACGTGGCTACCTTTGCCACGATCGACGAGGTAGAAGCGCCGATTGGCATGCGTGAACACCACGGCAACCAGACGCTGCTCGTCGGGAGCCATCGTTTCGATCGTGAATCCGATCTGCATGCCTTCGTACGCATCCAGCAAAGGCCGCAGCTGGGCGGCAAGCTGCTCGTCGAACACCTGGGTGCGCGGATAGTCCGGATTCGAAACCGCCAGCAAGGGCCTGCCCTGCACCGCACTCATCAGTACGCGCGCCACATCGGCCTTGGGGTCTTCATGCACGACCGTGGCAGCCCCGCCCCGCGTCGCATCCAGATGGAACAGCGCTACACGGTCTCGACCCCGATTGCTGAGAACCCATGCGTGGGCTTTGTCATGCGAAAGGCCCAGGGGCTGGGTGACTTCCTGGCTGACGCGCGCCAATGCGGAGCGCTCGCGCAAGTCGGGCGGCAATGATTTCCCGCGGGCGCGCTGCGGCAAGGCCGACTTGCGCCAGCCGAGAAACTGGCCATTGGCATCGGTGACGGGCGCGATGCCGTCGCCGGGGTTCAAGGCAACGACCTCTTCGGCCCCGGTGTTCAGATTGATGCGGTACAAGTCGCGCACGGTGTGGCTGCGTCGATTGTGCATCACGAGCACGTGCTCGGGATCGGACTTCACGATCTGATGCAGCCAGACGCGAACGCCTTCGAACGGCGTCAGATCCACCAAGGTCGCATCAGGATCTTCGATGTCGAGGCGGTAGAGCCGGTGATTCTCCGCACCTGTCTTGTCGTCGAGTATGAGCAAGCGACGGCTGTCGGCAGACCAATGCCGACCGCTTCCGCCGACCCGGTAGACGTGGGTCTTGCCGTCGACTTCCGAGCGCACATGCAAGGCTGACCGCCATCCCGATGGCCCTTGCCACGCGAGGCGCGTGCCATCGGGCGAGAACGAGAAACCACTGTACTGCGTGTTCGTGAAGACAAACTCGTGCGCCGGAACAAGCGAAGAAAGACTGACCTCTCCCAGCGCGGGATGCTCTGCTGGCCGATCGCAGGCCGACAGCCCCCAGGTCAGTAGACCCGCTGCTGCTACGACTCGAAGTCGCCTAGGCAGCGAGTCGGGAAATCTGCGCAAAAAGCGCATCCGGGATGTCGATTCCCTCGGTGGAGGCTCGTGCACTGGCCGACTCGCGACGCGAGCCCGGCAGCCGCACGCCTTCGTCAGCCAGCATGGCCATGATCAAGGTCTCGATCCGCTCGAGGTAGGTACGCTTGCCTGCCAGGGCCTCGGGATCGATCGCAAGCATGGCATGCCCGATGTTGGGATGATTGCCTGGCTCGAAGTAGGAGTCGTTCTCGAAACCGAATGCTGCGCCGGTTAACGCACAACAAAGCAACTCCACCATCAAGGCAAGCATCGCCCCTTTGGCACCGCCTATCGCAGCCAAGCTGCCCGTCAGCGCCGTCTTGGCATCCGTCGTCGGCTTGCCGTCGCGATCGACAGCCCAGCCTGGAGGCAAGGGCTTGCCCTGTTCGGCGTACAGCATGATCTTGCCGCGCGCCACCTCGGTCAGCGACAGATCGATGATCAGGGGCGAACCCTGATCGCGCGGGAAGCACGCTGCGATGGGATTGGTTCCGAAGAGCGGCTTCTTGCCGCCCCATGCGTTGATCGCCGCCGGGGAGTTGGTGAAGCCCATGGCCACCAGTCCCGCCTGGGCCAGCGGCAGCAGATGATAGCCCATGGCACCGGCATGATGGCTGTTGAACACGCCCGCCATCGCTATGCCATGCGACTTGGCGCGAGCAATCGCTTCGGTGCCCGCAAGGGTCATCGCCTCGTAGGCAAGGCCGCCCTGCGCATCGATCAGACAGCACCCTCCCTTGCTGCGGGACACGACAGGCCGGGCCTGTCCGTTCGCGCGCCCCTCGCGCAAGTGCGTGCAATAGAGCGCAAGCCGACTCAGTCCGTGGCTCGCCAGGCCGCTTGCATCAGCATCCACCAATGCCAGCGCCGTGGCGGCAGCCATCGCATCGCATGCGCCTGCGTTGGATAGCGCGCGCGTCGTCAGCAGGTTTAATTCTTGCAGCGTGATCGATGGCAAGGTAGAGGCATCCGCACGTGGGTTCGAGGCACCGGGCAGCGGTTCCTGCCGCGGACACCTATGGGCGGACGATTGTAGAAGCCGGGCTGCGGAGGGTCAATCGATGCGCCCCTCCACAGCACCGTGATGCCGAGCATTTCGAGAACTCTCGCTCACCACGCACGAGAGCATCCCCAACGTCAGGCAGCGCGCTCGCGATCTGCCGTCAAAGCGAACCGAATCAGTTCGGAGAGATTGCGGGCCTGGAGTTTCTCCATCAAGCGCGCCTTGTAGACCTCCACTGTGCGAGGACTGATGCCAAGCGCCTCCCCGATCTCGCGGTTGTGCCGCCCGGCGGCAGCAAGATCCATCACCTGTCGTTCGCGGGGTGTCAACCGGGACAACCGGGTGCTCGCCTCTTCGCCAACCGTCTTCTCGGCACGGCGTTTGGCATCGCGCTCGAGCGCCGAGGCAACCGCAGCCGCCAGTTGTTCGTCGTCGAGCGGCTTCTCCAGAAAATCCACCGCCCCCGATTTGAGCGCCTGCCGGGCCGAAGCCGCATCGCCATGGCCGGTGATCACAACGATGGGGAGCTCCGACCCCTGCTCGATGAGTCGAGCCTGCAGATCGAGCCCGGTCATGCCTCCCATCTTGATGTCGAGGACCAGGCAACCACGCCACTCCTTGCGATACGCGGCCAGGAAGTCCTCCGCGCTGCTGTAGATCGCGGTCCGATAGCCCTTGAGACCGAGCAGCAAAGCCAGCGCGTCACGAACGGCCACATCGTCATCGACAATGAATACGGTTTGTTCAACGTTCGATGTCATCAGTGTCTCCTGTCACGGTGGGCAAACTTAGATGGAAAGATCCATAGGGGGTCGGCTCGGCCCATAGCCTGCCGCCATGTGCGGTCACGATGGCCCGGCTGATTGCGAGCCCGAGTCCCATGCCATGCGATTTCGAGGTCGAGAACGGCATGAACAGTCGCTCACGGACACCAGGCGGGATCCCTGGCCCGCTATCGATCACGCTCATGTGCACGACCCCGTGCCCGTGAGCCTGGGCTGAGATCGTGATCTCCCGGCGGGGAGGATTCGCATCTCGAATCGAGTCGATGGCGTTGGATACGAGGTTACGCACGACGATCTCCAACTCCAGCTGATCGACCATCACCCTGGGGAGATCCGGCTCTACGACGAGATTGAGCGCAATGCCGGCCACCTTCGCCTCGGTGACGAAGGAATCTCGCATAGCGCTGAGAAAGTCTCCCGGAGCGATGCGCTCCAGATTCATGGTGCCGCTGCGCAGGAAATCGCGCAGCCGCTTGACGATGGCACCGACCCGCTGCGCCTGCTCGGTGAGCTTTCCCACGGTCTGCTCGAGCCGGGCCATGTCGGTCGGGTTCTGCCCGAGCATATGCTGGCAGGCTCGACCGTAGGTGACCAAGGCGGTCAACGGTTGATTGACCTCATGAGCCAGCGCCGCCGCCATTTCGCCCGCAGCCGCGAGGCGCAGCGACTGTCGCAAACGTTCCTGCGCGCGCTCCCGCTCATCGACGACCACCCCGAGCAGCAATCCGGTGACACTGAGGCCGAGCATCCGGGCTTGCAGTTCCAGCAACGTCGAGGCGCTGGTTTCGCTCACCTGAACCAGCACGATCAGTCCCAACTGGACGAAGATCACCGCGGCAGCCGCGCCAATCAGCCCGTGACGTGCGGCGATCCAGATCAGAGGCAGAAACAGCAGGAAAAAATACTTGACGTTCTCGCTGGGCATGAACACGTACAGCACCGACAGAATCGCGGCGGCGGCTCCGAACTGCACCAGGCTCTCCCAACGCGCAAGAATCGCTGCGAGCTTGCTTCGACTGCTTCGCTCGTTGATGACCAGCAAGAGCGGCAGAAGCGTCAGGACACCGACCACATCGCCGATCCAGTAGCGCAGCAGGACCTCGAGGACCGTGCTCCACTCCAGCACGCCAAGCGACGCGTTGAGGGCTATGTAGCAAGCACCCACGACGAGCGTAGAAGCGGCGACGATGCCCAGCATCCAGGCGAAATCGCGCAAGCTGCGTATGCGCGCAGGCGCAGAAAGCTGCCGTGCAAGGAACAGGCCGGCGAAGGAATAGCCCACCACAGCGACTGTGGCGCTTGCGAGAATGATCACCCACGAAGAGGCGGGGGCTGTCCTTATCAGCGCCTCGGAGAGCAGCAACGCCAGGAAGACGGCAGGTGCAGCACGCAGGCCGCGCACGAGCAGGAAGGCAAAGACGAGCGCGATCTGCGGATTCCACGGCGTGATGCCTGTCGATGCCCACGGATGGATGAAGCTGATCCGCTCGATCACCAGAAACAGCCCGACGAAAACGATCCCGAGTTCCCACTCCGCCAAAGACCAGGGCATTCGAGGGACATCCTCGTTCGAGGGCGCCCTGGCTCGCTCCAGATACCCAGAAGCTTGCGACTTTTCCATGCGTCCCCATGCTCCGTGCTGAACACCTACCTACGCGCGGCTGCGCACGCAATTCTGCGAAACGCCAACATACTGCAACATTAAGTTACATCGCGCAAGTATTGAGACACAAACTCGCAAGGATTTTCTTAGTCGGCCAGCGTGGCTGCGCCAGCGCCATTCACGGCACCTGCGTCCAACGCGGGCTTCGCCCAAAGACCGCACATGTCGCGCACGACATCCGCGAGCGATCCCTCGCGCATCAGGCAGTCGCGCATCCAGCGCGCTCCGTTGATCGTCGCGGCGGTACGTTCGCGCAGCAGCGCGATCGCTTCACCGCTTCCGAGGTCGTGCGCATGGCTGGCTATAGCATCGAGCGCCTTCAAGATCTGCTCGCGCAAGGAGACGAGACGCTTGCTGCCTACCTCGACGATCTCCGCATCAAAGCCGAAGCGACAGGCCTGAAATCGGTTGTAGCCGTAGACGTGGTACTCGTCTTCCCACCCGTTAGCGCACGGTTGTTCGGCCAGCCATGCGCAAAGCGCCTGTGCGAAGGCGCCGATAGCAGCGGCGGTTTCGATATCCAGGGGTGTATCGCAAACGCGAATCTCCAACGTGCCGTATTCCGGCTTCGGCCGGATGTCCCAATAAAAATCCTTCATGCTGCGCACGATGCCGAAGCTCGCCATATGGTCGTAGTAGCGCTCGAATTCCGCGTAGGTCGTCACGGGCGGCATGTGACCGGAGAGAGGAAACGCCGAGACAGCGTGCAGCCTCGAACTGGCATACGCCGTGTCGGCGCCTTGTGAGAACGGCGACGATGCTGCCAGCGCGATGAACTGAGGCACGTAAGCCGCCAGCTTGTGGATCAATTGCACGGCAGCATCGCCGGAAGCACACCCGATGTGCACATGTTGGCCGAATACGGTGAACTGCTTGGCGAGATAGCCGTACAGCTCGGAAATCGCCGAGAACCGTTCGGTCGGAAAAATACGGCGCTCGGCCCAGTGATGGAAGGGATGGGCGCCCCCACCGGCTACGCCGATGTTCAACTTCTCGGCTGCGGCGCAGATCTCGGCGCGGATATCGTCGAGATCACGCAGGAGTGAACCGTAGGACGTGTGCACGGCGCTATTCACTTCGATCATGCTCTCTGTGATCTCGGGCTTGATGCAGTCGGCTCGCGGGCTCTTGGCGAGCGCCGCCAAGAGACTCTCCGCGCCGCGCGTCAAGTCGAAATCCCGCAGATTGACCAATTGCAGCTCGAGCTCCACCCCCATCGTGAGCGCCTCGGCCGAACAGAACGGATTCAACATGTCGCCCCCCTTTACCGATCCAGGTCGCCCGCCCGCTTGAGTGCGAACTTCAGCACCAGCGGTCCAAGGAGATCGAAAATCACGATAGCCGCCAGCAGCACGGCGGCCAGTTCCTCGCCGAATGCGGGATACCGCTCGCTGATGTCGTACATGAGCAAGAGGGCCATTCCCGACATCGGCATCAGCGTCAATCCAAGACACGCGTTCTGCCGCCAGGGCAGCGGTGACAAGGGCGTGGAAAGCATGACGCCGACCCACTTGCAAAGGGCCCGCACGAGCACGTAGATCAGTGCCGCCCAGCCCGCCGCCTGCAATGCAGGCCACGTGGCTTGCGCTCCGGTGACGACGAACAGCACGATGTACAGGGCACGCGCGCCGCCTCCCAGATCGAACTCGAGCAGCGCAAAGCGCCGCGGCACATTGCGCACCGTGGCTCCGGTCGCGATCAGCGCCAGGAACACCGACAGCTTGAGGGCGATCGCCAGTCCCACTGCGATGAGCACTGCCGCCACGATGATGGCGAAATGAGACTCCGGACGTCGACTCAGCATGGCGGCCACGTACGGCAGCAGCACGCCCATGGTCACGCCTACCGCGAGCGAACCGAGCAGCACGTACATCGGATGCAGCAGAATCGTGATCCAGCCCGCCTGATACTCCAGGTGCACCGCAGCCACCAGCATGGTCGCCAGCATGAAGCCGATGAGCGTGTTGACCGCCACCAGGTTCAAGCAGCGATCAGTCACCTGTCCCTGAGCGCGCTCGTCGTTCGTCACCAGCCAGACGACCGCCGGCGAGGTGGAGACACCAATCGCCGCGGCCACGGCCGAATGGATCCAGGGAAAGCCGAAAGCGATCAGCGCACCGGCGATACCCACGAAGGTCAAGGCACTTTCGGCGAGCGCAGCCACCCAGAGCGAGGCGTCCCGGCGCAGCCATTGCAGGTCGAGGCGCCTACCGAGTTCGAAGAGGACCAAACCGACGGCCACGTCCACGATGACGCGCGCTTCGGTCAAGATGGGACGAACCGGGAAATCGAGCATGAGCGGCCCGACCGCAAAACCGGCTAGGACATAGCCAAAGACAGCGGGGAGCCGGAACCTCTGCGCCGCCGCCCCCGCCAAGGCCCCAATGGCAAGCAATACGCCGAGCAACAGGGCTTCAGTCAGGGGCGGCGGGAGAGCGGGAATGAATGGCATCAGGGCTTTTTGTCGTCTTGTTCAGCGTGATTGGCTGTGCGTGCGAGTTCGGGAACTCGCCGAGGCCGCATCCTGCCCATGGATGGTCAGCGCGTCATCTGTGTCTAGTCGTACGTATATTTGCGTATTCCTCTCGATATACTCCTCACATTGCGAATTTGCCGGCACCTCTCGCACCGCTACAGATGGAGCCTAATCCGGCATACTCGCCCTCTCGATTTCCACTTGCGGAGTGCCCGATGTCCGACCCCAAGCGTGGTATGCGCCGTGCCCTGACCAGCTACGGTGACGAAGCCTTCTCTCTTTTCCTGCGCAAGGCCTTCATCAAGGCGATGGGCTATACGGACGACGCGCTCGACCGACCGGTGATCGGCATCACCAATACCTTCAGCGGATACAACGCCTGCCACCGCAACGTTCCCGAACTGATCGAAGCCGTCAAACGCGGGGTCATGCTGGCAGGCGGGCTGCCGATCGAGTTTCCGACGATCTCTCTGCACGAGTCGTTCTCTCATCCCACGAGCATGTACTTGCGCAATCTCATGTCCATCGATGTGGAAGAGATGATCCGCGCGCAGCCGATGGACGCGGTCGTCCTGATCGGCGGATGCGATAAAACAGTGCCTGCGCTGCTCATGGGCGCGGCAAGCGCCAACACCCCGGCGATCGTGCTCGTCACCGGCCCGATGATCACAGGCTCCCACCGCGGCGAGCGCCTCGGGGCGTGCACCGACTGCCGCCGGTTCTGGGGAAAGTACCGCGCCGGTGAACTCGACGAGCGAGAGATCACGGAGATCAATGGCGCCCTCGCGCCGTCGGCGGGCACCTGCATGGTGATGGGTACCGCGAGTACCATGGCCTGCATGACCGAAGCCCTGGGCATGATGCTCCCCGGTGGGGCCGCCGCGCCGGCGGTTCACGCCGATCGGCTGCGGGCGGCTGAAGCGACGGGCGCACGCGCCGTCGGGCTCGCCAAGGACAGGCTCACCCCCGAGCAGATCATGACGCCCCGCGCCTTCGAGAACGCACTGCGCATGCTGCTCGCCATAGGCGGCTCGACGAATGCCATCGTCCATATCGCGGCCGTGGCAGGGCGCCTTGGCATCGAGGTCGATCTCGAAGCGTTCGATCGTCTCGGTCGAGACACGCCCGTGCTGGTCGACCTCAAACCCACCGGCCAGCACTACATGGAAGACTTGTTCAAGGCGGGCGGCGTCACGACCATCCTGCGCGAAATCCGCCCTTTGCTCAATGAAGATTGCCTCACGGTCAACGGGCGCACGCTGGGCGAGAACATCGATGCGGCCCCGGCTCCCTTCCCCCAGGACGTCGTGCGGCCCTTTGCCGATCCGATTTTCCGTGAAGGCGGAATCGCCGTTCTGCGCGGCAACATCGCCCCCAATGGCGCCATCATCAAGCAGTCGGCGGCCAATCCAACCTTGCTGCAACATACCGGACGTGCCGTCGTCTTCGCTTCGCTCGAGGATCTGGCCGAGCGCATCGACAGCGACGATCTCGATGTCGCTGCCGACGACGTGCTGGTGCTGCAGAGCGCCGGACCGAAGGGTGCTCCGGGCATGCCTGAGTCGGGCTACCTGCCGATTCCCCGCAAACTGGCGCGCCAGGGCGTGAAGGACATGGTGCGTATCTCGGATGCACGCATGAGTGGCACGGCGTTCGGGACCATCGTGCTGCACGTATCGCCCGAATCAGCGATGGGCGGCCCCCTTGCCCTAATCCGGAACGGCGATCTCATCAAGCTCGACACCGAGGCGCGTCGGATCGATCTGCTCATCGACGAAAAGGAATTGGAGGCAAGGCGGCTGGCGTGGCAGCCTCCGCCCCCGCGCGCGGAAGACGATCGCGGCTATCGCAAGCTGTTTCTGGAGTCTGTCGAGCAGGCTGAACGCGGGTGCGACTTCGACTTTCTCAAGCCACCCGCCACGACCCGCACGCCCACACGCTGATCGAGCGGCGGAAGGCGCCGCTCGTGGGAGCGGCGCGCTTCGTGCCCTATCCCGCTCGCTGGACGAAGCCGCTCGGCCACATCAGGCAGCGGCCTGATCCTTGATCAGACTCTCGCCGGGTTTGACGCGCGTGAACTCCACCGGCCGTGTGGCGATGTCGAAGACCCCATTCACCAGTTTCACGCAGGTGTAGGCCGACGTATGAAGATCCCCCGCCTGGGGGAAATCCGCTCGGAAATGCGCACCGCGAGAATCCTCGCGAGCCTGGGAAGCTGCCCGAATCGACTTGCTGACCAGGATCAGATTCTTCAGATTCATCCAGTCGTGCCATGTCAGATTGAAGGCGAGCGTGCCGCCGGACACGCCGGTCTCGTCGAGCCGCGCCTCCAACTCGTCCAGACTTCCCGAGGCGCGACGCAGCCCCTCGCTGTCCCGCACGATGCCGACGTCATCCCACATGAGCTGGAACAGCCGATCCCGGATCTCCTCCAGATTGCCGGGCTTCTGCTTCAGCGGTCGACTCGCCTGTGCAATCGCCTCATCGATCGCCCCCTGGTCCGGCGCGATGAATTCACCGTAGGAGGCAATCCAGCCCGGCATGCGATCGCCGGCAATGCCGCCGTAGACGGTCGAATTGGCGACACCGTTGCCGCCCAGGCGATTGGCGCCGTGCACACCGCCGGTGTCTTCACCGGCGGCGAACAGCCCCGGCAACTCCGTCGTGCAGTCGGTATTGAAGACCACGCCGCCCATCATGTAGTGCGCTGTCGGCACTACCTCCACCAGACCACCGGCCAGATCGAACCCGCAATCGGCGCACCGCTCGACCATGCCCTTGAACATGCGGCGCACGTTGTCCGCGCCCAGATGCCCCATGGAGATGTACACGCCACCGTTGGCCGTGGTGTTTCCCAGACGCATCTCTTCGTAGATGGCGCGCGAGACGATATCCCGAGTCGCCCGCTCGGCACGCGAATCGTACTTGTGCATGAAACGCTCTTTGCCGCCCGTGAGCAGCTGACCGCCCGCGCCGCGCAAGCCCTCTTCCAGTACCGTGCCCGTCATGCGCGTGTGAGGCCCCGCAAGCAGCCCGGTGGGATGAAACTGCACCATTTCCATGTCGCGCAGCGTCAGCCCGGCCCGCAGGGCCATAGCCATGCCGTCGCAAGTCTTGTCGCCCGAAGGCGTGTGATACTTGTACATTGTCGGACCGCCGCCGGTCGCCAGCAGCACCGCTTTCGCCTGCACGAACAGAAAACCGCCCGTGCGCACGTCGATCATCAGGACCCCGGCGATCCGGCTGCCATCCTTGGACCGAATCAGTTCGATGGCGCGATGCTCCTCCAGCCGACGAATCTTGCGCGCCCACACCTGCTCGGCGAGCCGGTTGATGATCTCGATGCCCGTGAGGTCGCCCTTGTGCACGGTCCGGTCGAAGGTCTGTCCGGCGAACGCCTTCTGGTGCACCGTCCCATCGGGGTTGCGATCGAAGAAACAACCCAGTTCGTTCTCCAGTTCGTGGATGCGCTCGACGGCGACTTCCACCAGTTGCCATGCGAGCTCTTGCTGCGGCAACCACTTGCCACCCTCGATGGTGTCCATGAAATGGCGTTCGACCGAATCTTCCTTGGCCAGAGCGACGTTGTACCCGCCTTGCACCATGCGCGTGCAGCCGCACTTGCCCAGCAGCCCTTTGACCGCCACGGTGATGTCCAGCGATGGGTTGGCCTTGTGCGCATGCAATGCGCCGAACAGGCCCGCCCCTCCAGAGCCGAGAATCAGGATGTCCGTCTTGATTGTCTGCATGACTATTTGCCGCCCACGCCGATGGCTGCGAGCACCTGCTCGCGTCGTGATCTCGCCTTCTCCGTGACCTTGGTATAGAGATTGCCACCGTGACTGTCCATGGCGACGAGCAGCGGTCCGAATCCTCGGATGCGAAACTTCCACAACGACTCGGGGTTCAGATCGTCGAGATCGACATCTTCGATGGACTCGATCCAGGTGGTTTCGAGTGCGGCCGCGCCGCCTATGATTGCGAGATATGCGCCCCCGAGCGCGGTAAACGCCTCTTGCGATGCGGCGAACAGCCCGCCTTTGCCGATGACGATGCGCACACCGTACTGCTCCATCAAAGGTCGAGTGAAGCGCTCCATGCGGGCGCTGGTCGTCGTTCCGACGCACACCGGCGCGTAGCCGGTCGGTGCACCTTGCGTCTCGCCGACCCATTTGACATTGGGAGCAGTATGGATGACCGCATGCCCGCGAAGATCGAACTTGGTCTTGCGGCCTCGATCGAACATGTGAATCTGGGTTGCGTCTCGGATACCGAACAAGGTGCCGTTCAACGTGACAGTGTCGTTCACCCGCAGCGCACGTACTTGCGCTTCGGTAATCGGCATGTCGAACTCGTAGTGGGCCATGTTTACTCGCCTCGCGCCAACACGCGCAATGTCGTTCGAAAATTCATTGCACCCTCGCCCCTGCGCTCCCTTGCCGGAGCAAGGCCCGTCTGAGAGCCGGATCGAGAGCATCCTTACCTAGCCAGACCTGCAGCAAGGCATGAAACAAATCCGCGCCACGAATCGCCGGGCCGTGCGCTCGCCCGTCGAGCAGGATCTGCGTCCCGCTTCCGGGCACGTAATCCAATTGGAGGGTCGTTCCCTTGCGTAGCGTACCGAGCCGACGCAACGCCGCGACAAACGCTTCGAGCGGCGCTTTGAGGGATTCGCGTTCCGAATCGGTCAGATTGTCGGCGATGGTCTCGGACATCGTCTCGGCCAGATTGGCCGCGTGAGTATCCCGCAAAAACGTCAAGGCAATGCGCTTGCGGGCTTTGTCGATCAGGAGGGTGTCCAGACTCGAGTGCCGGGATGCAAGGTAGAGCGCCACCACATAGCGATCGAATGACGCTTCACGTCGTACGCCGGCGCCATTGAGCGAGAGTTCTGCCCCGCCCGCCACGATAAGGTCGGGCAACGACACATCGCGCGTCTGCGTCTGCGCCAACGCTTGGAAGGCGGCGGCGAACAGCCCGCACAATGCAAACAACATCATCGCCGGTGCACCGGCGGCGCAGCGCGCAGATGCCAGGCGAGCGATCATCCTAGAACCCGTAGGCGACACCGGCGGGCGTGAACGTCGCCTTTGCGCGGCGCGCGGAGTGGCACTGCATATTCACCGCAACCGGGTTCATCGTAATGTGGGTGGCTGCCGTCTCGACGTGTACGGCGAACGCCGTGGAATCACCGCCCAGACCCTGTGCGCCGACTCCCAGATCGTTCACCACGGCGGACAGTTCCCGCTCGAGCTTGGCGCCCTCAGGATCCTCGCAGGCCGATCCCAGCGGACGCGTCGCGGCAACCTTGGACAGATGCACGCAGAGATCGGCCGTGCCTCCCACCCCAACGCCCACGATGGTCGGCGGACATGTCTTGCCGCCCGCATCGAGCACGCAATCGATGACGAAGGTCTTGACGGCATCGATGCCGTCGGCAGGGATCGCCATCTTCAAAAAGGAATTGTTCTCCGAGCCGCTGCCCTTGGGAATCATCTCGATGCTGAGGACTTCCCGGTCGGGAGAAAAATCGATATTGATGACCGGCACCGAGCGTCCGCAGGACGTGTGCTCGTTGATGCGGGTCACCGGATGAACCACCGAAGAGCGCAACGGATGCTCCTTGGTCGCCCGCGCGCACCCGCGCCCGATCGCTTGCTTGAGTTGATACCCGTCGACCTCGATGTTCGCCCCGATCACGACGTTGTAGATCGGTATGCCGGTGTCCTGGCACAGCAGGTTGTCGTTGGCCTCGGCAACCGTGATGTTGCGGATCATCGTGCCGAGTACCGACTTGCCCGTCGCATCGGTTTCCGCTGCATCCAGGCGTTGAAATCCCGTCTTGATATCCGGAGGCAGCAGTTTCAGCGCGCGAATATAGAGGTCCTTGGCTGCCTCTTCGACTTGGTTCAAATCAATCTTCATGCCGCATTCCTGAATGGAGGTTCGTTGGCGCTCGGGTCGCTCGACCGGGGCGCATCAATCGACGTAGAGTTTTCGCTCCCGAATGATTCGGGCCCAATGGGCGGATTCATCCTTGATGGCGCGCGCGAATTGCTCGGGACTATTACCCACCGCGGCCATCCCAAGCTGCTCGAAACGACCGCGCACATCGGCCGACTGCAGGACTTTGACCGAATCTTGATGAATCTTGGCGACCACGGAGGGCGGCGTCCCCGCAGGCACCATGAATCCGAACCAGCCCAAATTCTCGAATCCGGGCAATGATTCCGCAACCGCGGGCACGTTCGGCAACTGCTTCGAGCGCTCCTTGCTCGTTACGGCAAGGGCGCGCAATTTGCCGGCCTGCACGAAGCCGATCGCTGCCGACAGGTTCGGCGTCACCAACTGGATTTGCCCGCCCACCAGATCGGTCAGTGCGGGGCCCTCACCTTTGTAGGGGACATGCGTCACGTCGATGCCGGCCGCGGTGACGAAGTTTTCCGCGGCAAGATGCGTTTGCGTACCGACGCCTGCCGAACCGAAATTGATCGACTTCGGCTTGGCCCGCGCAAGCGCGATGAACTCTTTCAGGGTGTTGCCGGAGAAGGCGGGATTCACCACGAGCACCTGCGGACCGCTGGCCACGTTCGTCACCGCGAGCAGGTCGCGCGCCGGGTTGAAGGCCATCTTGCGATACATGTGCGGATTGGCGGTCACGATCGAGCCAGAGGTCATGAGTATCGTATGGCCGTCGGCCACCGCCTTGGCGACGATGTCGCCGCCAATGTTGCCGCCGGCACCTGCCCGGTTGTCGACCACGACGCTTTGCCCCCAGGCCTCGGTCAACCGGGTAGCGACGATACGCGTCACGATGTCCGTCGCGCCGCCCGGGGCGAACGGGACAACGATTCGCACCGGTCTCGACGGGTAAGCCTGCGAGTAGGCCGGAACAGTTGCACAGGCCGAAGCGGCCACCAGGATTGCAGTCCACACTCGCATCATTGGGTATCGACCTCTCGGTTCATCCGAATGCCTACAGTCCGCTCACCTTAGCCCAAGGCCTCAGGGGCGGCAACAACGCAACCGGCCCTTTTGCAGAGCTAGGGCAAGACCGCTGCGACTCCTCCGGCCTGGAAAACGCAACGTCAGGTCAGATTCAACAGAAAGGCGAGCCCGACCGCAAGCGTCAACCCGGCCGCAACCGCCAGAAGACTCTTCTGCCAATCGCGCCAGGGCATGAATTCGAGCATCAACAGGCGGATGCCGCCCGTCATATGGGCGGCGAGCAGCAGCACGAGAATGACTTCGCCGAGCTTGACGATGGGTTGATCGATCCAGCGCAGAGTCGCTTCGAGCCGAGCTTCGCCCTGCAGCGCGGTTGCCAGCGTGAGAAAGTGCAAAGGCAGGAACAGCGTGAGGAGCACGCCGGACACCCTATGAACCAGGAAAGCCCACCACGCCGGATGATTGCGCGAACGCCAATCGTTTTTCATGCAATCACCGCCCACACGGCCCGCAAGCCGAGCACTGCGATCAGCAAGGCAACCGCAGCCACGGTGATGTTGAGCAGCCCGCCACGCCAGCCGAACGTCTCGGCGAGTATCGCCCGCAGGCCCACCGGTGCATGAATCGCCACGGCGAGCACGAACACGGTATAGAAAGCGGCCCAGACGGCACTGCCTTGGGTGCGGCCGAGAATCTCCGCGGCACTCAATCCGCCGCGCACCGCGTAGATCAGTGTAATGAGATGAACCACGACGCACAGAGCAAGCACCATCGCGCTCAAGCGCTGGGCCGCCCAGAGATAAACCTGCGATCGCGTGCTCATCGACGGTCGCCTTCGCTCACAGTTTGCCCTTGAGCGCGGCCTTCAATGCGGCCCGTTTCAAGCCGGCGATGGCTGCGGTCGGCGAAATCTGCTTGGGACAGCGTTCGGTGCACGTCATGTGCGTATGGCAGGCATGACAACCGGCGTCGCCGGCAACCGCAGCGAGGCGCTCTTCGTTGGCGCCGTCGCGGACATCGTTGAGCAGGGTCCACGCGCGATTCATGGCCGCAGGGCCCAGATACTCCGGGTTCCAGCTCACCACATCGCACGAGGAATAACAGACGCCGCAACCGATGCATTCGATGCCCGCGTCGACCTGCTGGCGCTCCGGGCTTTCGGGCTCGACACGCGCGAAGTCGTCCTTGCGGGTCGTCGTCGGATGGAATTGTCCCTGCGCGGCGGCCCACTTATCGAAGAAATCACGCATGTCGGTCACCAGATCCTTGATGACCGGCAGATTCTTCAAGGGCGCGATCTCGAGACTGTCGCCATCGGTGACGTCAGCGACGTGCGTGCGGCAAGTCCAGCGTGCGCGTCCGTTCACCACCATCGCGCATGAACCGCACATGCCCACGCGACAGGCGAATCGATAGGAGAGCGTGGGATCGAGATGACGCTGGATGTGCGTCACAACGTCCAGGACGGTTTGGCTTTCCAGTCGCGGAACTTCGAAGCGCTGGAACTCGCCCTCCTCGCCGCCCCGCCAGACCTTGACTTCCAGGGTGCTCATTGCAGCGCTCGGGGTATCGCGTATACGCGTGGAACGAATCGAACCGAACTACGACACGTCGCCCGCCCGACGCTAGCGACAGCATCGGGCAGACAGGCGGAGTTTACGCGCTCTCGTACAAACGGGTCAGCACGAACTCGCGGTGTCCCAAAGCCTCCGCAGCGGTCAAGCGACCGTTACAGGTGCGCAGCATGACTTCGAGCAGCTCATCGCCGCACTGATCCATGTTCTTCTGCCGCTGCAACAACCCGGAGACGTCGAGGTCGATGTGCTCGCTCATCGTGCGGCATGTGCGCGGATTGGCGGAGAGCTTGATCACGGGAACGATCGGGTTGCCGATGACGTTGCCTTGCCCGGTCGGGAAAAAATGGACCACGTACCCTGATGCACCGCACAGCGTGACCATTTCGGCCGCGGCAGACGAGGAGTCCATGAACCAGAGGCCCGGACCGGTCGGATCTTCGGCTTTGTCCAGCACGCCGACGACCTTGCACTTGTGGCCGATTTTCTGGATGTTGCCCAGCGCCTTCTCTTCGATGGTCGTCAAGCCACCGGCGATGTTGCCCTTGGTCGGCTGCGACTCGGAGAGATCGCTCGTCTTGTTCTTGTCGATGACTTCCTGATAGCGGTCGAACATCTTCATGAACTGCTCGCGCACCTGGGGCGTCGCGCAACGATCCGCCACGATCAGTTCACCGCCCGTGAGTTCGGTCGTCTCGCCGAAGCACATCGTCACGCCCAGCGGCTCCAGCTTGTCGAAAGCATTGCCGACCGTCGGATTCGAGCCGCAACCCGAGGTGGTGTCGGACTCGCCGCACTTGGTGGACACCCAAAGTTCGTTGATCGGGCATTCTTCGCGACGCAGTTCCGAGGCCCACTGCACGTACTCCTTGGCCACTTTGGAAGCACGCATGATGGTGTCGTGATCGCCATGCAGTTCGATACCGAAACCGACTACGGGCTTGCCCGTCTTGGCAATGCCCTCGACGACGCGCTGTGTCCAGCCGTCTTCGATGCCGATCACCACTACCGCAGCCACGTTGGGGTTGGCGCCCGTACCGATAAGCGTACGGAAGTGCAAATCCAAGTCTGCACCGAACTGCAGCCGCCCGTAGGGGTGGGGAATGGCAAGGGTGCCCTTGATGTTGTGTCCAACAGCTTCGCAGGCGGCGTTCGACAAGTCGTCGACGGGCAGAATGATGACGTGGTTGCGCACACCCACGCGCCCGTTTTCGCGCCGGTATCCCCAGAAAGTGCTCTTGCTCGAGATCATGCTATGCCTCGCTTGATGATTTTCACGCCGAGACGACGACGCCCCGGTCCTGGCTCGGATTCGCTCCTCTCGAGCGGTCTACCAGCGCTTGGTTTTGAGATTGTGGACGTGGCAATGCTCACCGACGCGGATTTCAGCGACGGCCTTGCCGATGTCATGACCGTACTTGATCACGGTGTCGCCTGACTTGATCGCTTGCGTGGCCACTTTGTGGCCGATCGGGACGTCGTTCAGGGCCTTGACGTGAATCGTGGAATCACCTTCCATGACCCAGCCGACGAGCTCCTGGCCCGCTTTGACACCTTCCACGACGATCACACCGACAGTGTCTTTCTTGTCGTGTACGAGAAAATGAATCATCTCTGCTCCTTCGATGCTCGTGCGGCGACGAATCCGGCCTTGCCGACAGCCCAAGACGCCGCGTTATGGTCTGAAACGGATGCCCGATGGTAGCTAGCGGGTTTTGCCAAGTCAACTAGATGACCTATATGAGCAAGACCCCATGCTACTATTGCAGTGCAACGAGAAAGCAGGCCCATGACCCTAGCAATCGAAGCCGGTCTTTCGGCCGGCGTGCCCACCGGACACCCTTTGTACAAAGAGGTCAAGCAGCGCATCACGCGCGGCTTGATGGACGGAGATTGGCGACCTGGGGAGGCCATCCCCAGCGAAGCGAAGCTCGCCGAGCGCTTCCAAGTGTCCGTCGGCACCGTGCGCAAGGCCATCGACGAACTGGTTGCCGAGAAGATCCTGCTGCGACAGCAGGGGCGCGGGACCTTCGTCGCCACCCACACGCTCGATCGTACGCTGTTCTACTTTTTTCATTTGGTCGGCAAAGACGGGCGCAAGGAAACACCCGGCACCGAGATGCTGACCTTCGCCCATGGCCGTGCGGACGCACAGGAAGCCACCCAGCTCGGACTCAGTCGTGGCGAGCGCGTCTACCGGATACGCAATCTGTTGAGCCTGTCGGACGAGCCGGTCGTGATCGACGACATCGTCATCCCGGCGCAACTGTTTCCCGACCTGAGCCCGGCCGTCTTCGGCACCCGTACCGGAACGATCTACGGCCTGTACCAGGCTCGCTACGGCATCAACGTGATTCGAATCGCGGAGCGCTTGAGCGCCACGCTGGCCGACGATTCCGTCGGCCAGCTTCTCGGTGTGCAAGCGGGAACGCCGCTGCTTTCCATCGCCCGCCTCGCCTATACCTACAACGATCAGCCCGTCGAATTGCGTCACAGCCTGGTCGACACGACGCAGCATGAGTATCTGAGCGACTTGGTGAAAAGCTGAAGGCCCGGCCCGCTAAAGCGCCCGCAATGCGCGCGCGGCAGATTCCCGTACGCCTTGATCCTTGGCGTCGCGCGCAAGCCTCTCGTAGAGTGCTCGCGCGTCATCGCGCAGCCCTGCCCTGAGCAGGGCCTGCGCGGCGGCTTCGCGGGCCTGGAGGGCCTCGCGCGACTCCGGTGTGGGCATAGCCGACGCTGCCTGCAAAAATGCTGCGGCGGCAGCCCGCGCCTCGCCTTGGCCTTCGTAGTTCTTGCCCAGAGCGATCAGCACTCCAGGCTTCGCGGCATCCGGACTGTGGGCAAGCAGCAGGGTGAGTAGTTGCTCCGCGAGCCGATACTGCGAACGAAGGTTCGCATCCGTGGCGATGCTCGACAGCTGCGCGCGGGAATCATCCGACAGAGGCTGCTTGGGGTCGAGTCGGCCGCTCACCCTGCCCAGAGCCTCCTTGGGCATTCCCGCGTGCACGAAAGCCCGGATATTCCGCAAGGTCCAGTCCACCGCGCTCATGCCATCGGGCGCAGCCAACCCTCGCCAATACTGCACGACAGCTTCCGCGCGCCCCGAATCTGCGGCCAATGCACCCAGCTCGTATCGCAGGCGAGGCTCCAATGCATCGAGGGGCCGCATCCGCACATCGTCGAACAGCAGAAGTGCGGCGCGCTGCAGCTTCGACTCGCGCAATGAAGCCAGCAAGCGAATTCGCGCGTCCGCCTTGAGTTTAGGCACAGCACTGTTGACCGCAAGGTGCCCAAGGAGCGCACGCGCAGATTGCGGGTGGGTCGCCAGAATGCGATTGGCGTAGGCAAGCCATGCGGCATCATCGCCGGTCAGCAACTGTGCCTCGTTCGCCACCTGCGGTGCGGCCTCGGCGTAAACCGCCCACACGGCCGATGCGCCGCCCGACGACCCTGAGCCGCCCGCTGTCACGACGGAGCCGTTCAATCGGTGCTCGCCGACCTCGATTGCGATCGACCGATCGCTTTGCATGCGACCCGCCGCCTCCAGCAGCGTCCAGCCGGAGACCATTCCCTTGCCGATCTGGGCGCGAGCCTGCACGATCGCAGCAGCGGGAGCAAGCAGCCCCGCGCGCATGCGCAGGACGCTTGCGTAAGGCGACTGCGCGTCGAGTTGCGCCAGCCAGCCGGCCGCCTCGGCGAAACGCTCGAGGCCGATCAGTCCGGCGACGAAACGCTCGAGCTCTTCGGGGCGCAACGGCGAAAAATCCTGCTGGAACCTCAGCATGGACCTGTACGCCGCATCCGCCCTGCCTTCCGCGAGCAACGCTTCGATGACCACCATGCGCGCACTGCGATATTCAGCCGCACCCGGTTCGCTTGGCCCGCCTGTCGCCGAAAAGATTTGCCTTAGCCAGAGCCGGGCAAGCGCCGGCTCGCCCGAACTCAAGGCGGCGCGCGCAGCGCGCGTGGCGAGGTCCGCGAATGCCGAGTGAGTAGCAAGGGCTGGCGAATAAGACTTCGCTCGCGTCACGATGTCGGGTTCCCGCCCCTGGCGGGCAAGGAGTTCCAAGCGAAGGCTTTCCCATTCGACCCAACTGGCCGAGGACCACTGCTTGGGCTGAGTTCTATCCACGTAATCCAAGGCGAGCGAAACGGCTCCGCTATCGGCGATACGACGCACCGCAACCGGCGTATCCGCGACTTGCGCGTGCACTGCCCCGGCGATGCCCACGCAGGCGATCACAAGCGCCCATCCCGCCAGACGCAGGGCTAGCGCGCGCATGCCGCCAACCATACATGCCTCACGCCGAACCCAGGGTTGCACCCCAGAGAACCGTCGCGAAAGGTCGGCGAGGACTGCGGAGAACAAAAAGGGCGACCGCAGTCGCCCCAGTTGCATCGCATCCGACGGAATCAGGCGCTGGCAGCCGGTGGCTGGTCCGACGTCGAAGATGCCGCACTCTCGCTGACTGCAGCCACCACGTCCCGATTGGTCTTGAGCTTCTCGCGAATGCGGGCCGACTTCCCGGAGCGCTCACGCAGGTAGTAAAGTTTTGCGCGGCGGACTTCACCACGACGCTTCACGTCGATCGCGGCGATCAAGGGCGAGTAGAGCTGAAAAGTACGCTCGACACCCTCGCCCGAGGAAACCTTGCGCACGATGAACGACGAGTTGAGGCCACGATTGCGCTTCGCGATCACCACGCCTTCGTAGGCCTGCACCCGCTTGCGCTCGCCCTCAACGACGTTCACGCTCACCACGACGGTGTCGCCGGGGGAAAACGGCGGGATCTTCTTGCCCAGACGGGCGATTTCTTCCTGTTCCAGCTGCTTGATGAGGTCCATCTCAAAGGCTCCTTGCGCGGCGCTTGCGGTCGGCATTCGACCAGCGCTTATGCCGCATCGTGTTCCTGCTTATATTCGTCCAGCAGGCGCTTTTGCGCCTCGCTCAACCGAACTTCGTTCAACAAATTCTCGCGCCGTCGCCAAGTGCGCCCCAGCGCCTCCTTCATTCGCCAACGCTCGATCAAAGCATGATTCCCGGAGAGTAACACCTCGGGCACTGCCAGCCCCTCGTAAACTTCCGGCCGCGTGTAGTGAGGACAATCGAGCAACCCGCTCACGAACGAATCCTGCACGGCCGACTCCGGATCGCCCAACGCACCGGGCAACTGCCGGATGATACTGTCCATCACCACCATCGCCGCCAACTCACCGCCCGATAGGACGTAGTCGCCGATCGAGATTTCGATGTCCACACAGCGATGCAATACCCGCTCGTCGACACCCTCGTACCGCCCTGCCACCAAAACCAGCCCATCGAGTGCGGTCAGCTCACGCACCATCGAATGATCAAGCAACCGGCCCTGCGGCGACAAAAATGCAACTTGGCTCTTGCCTACGCCGCAGCTTGCTTGCCGCTGCTTGGCCGCCACGATCGCCTTCTCCAACGGCGCTGCCAGCATCACCATTCCCGGCCCGCCACCATAGGGCCGATCATCGATCGTGCGATACGCGTCGGTCGCGAAATCCCGGGGATTCCACCCGACAACGTCGTAACAGCGCCTGTCTCTGGCTCGCCCGGTGACACCCCAACGCGTTACGGCATCCAGCATGCCGGGAAAGAGCGTGACCACATCGAACTGAAACACGCACGCCCCCAGGCTTCAAAAATCAACACCCCAGTCGACCAGCATCCTGGAATCGTTCAACTCGACCTTCAGAACCACAGCATCGATGTACGGTATCAGCCGTTCCCGATCGCCGCGAACGACCAGGACATCATTGGCACCGGTGGCGAACACTTCGGCGATCCGGCCGAGTTCCACGCCCTCGGTATTGACCACCGTCAATCCGACCAAATCACACCAGTAGTACTCGCCACTTTCAGCGGGTGGGAGTGCACTCCTGGGCACCGCGATTTTCAAGCCGCGAAGCGCAAGCGCTTGGTCTCGATCCTCGAAACCTTCGAGTTGAGCCACCAAGCCGCCTGCGTGCGGGCGACCCTCGACGAGTCGATACTCCCGCCACTCCTGCTCCCGCGCCAGCCACCACGCGGGATACTCCAACAATCCGTCGACTTCCTCAGTATACGGCTGGATCTTTACCCAACCGCGCACGCCGTAAGGGGCGATGACGTGCCCCATGACGACGAATTCGTCATGCGGCCGGCTTGGCTGCACCGACTTGACGAACCAACCGGCGAACGGTGTCGCTCAATTGAGCGCCATGCCCTTCCCAGTACGAAATGCGATCCAAGGCGATGCGCAATCGTTCGTCGCCTTCCGCCGCCTTCGGGTTGTAAAAACCTACGCGCTCGACGTAGCGTCCGTCGCGGGCGCGCCGCGAATCTGCTACGACGACATTGTAAAAGGGCCGCTTTTTGGCACCACCTCGGGCCAGTCGAATCACTACCATGGACGTGTTCTTTCCGGGCAGGAAAATGAAGGCCGCGATTTTACGCCCGATCCTGGAATAACGGCAACCGCTTTCGAGCGCCCCTATGAGAGACTTGACGCTATTCGCCAAACCCGACACCCTTTCGTGTTCCAGGCACGCCTGTCCTCCCTCGAATTGCAGCCTCCAAAACCATGTTGAATCGCCAAGTCTTGCTCGCCCGTCGTCCCCAGGGGTGGGTGACGCAAGCCGACTTCCGCCTCGTCGAAACGCCGCTTCCGGAACTCGCCGAAGGGCAGGTGCTGGTCAGAAATCGGTACCTGTCGCTCGATCCGTACATGCGCATGCGCATGAACGATACGCCATCCTATGCGCCCAAAGTCGAATTGGGTCAGCTCATGGTCGGGGGCACCGTCGGCGAGGTGATCGACACACGCTCCGCCGCACTGAAGAACGGCGATATCGTGAGCGGGCTGCTCGGATGGCAGCTCTACGCCGCGGAGAGGCCTGAGCGGCTGCGACGAATCGACACGCCGATCGCACCGTTGTCCGCTTACCTCGGCGTGCTCGGCATGCCTGGCGTGACCGCCTGGGTCGGTCTCGAGTTGGTCGGACCGCCGAAAGCCGGCGAAACCGTCGTCGTGTCAGCGGCATCGGGCGCCGTGGGTAGTGTGGCGGGCCAAATCGCGCGCATTCGCGGCTGCCGGGTCGTCGGCATCGCGGGCGGCAGCGAAAAGTGCCGGCATGTCACCGCCGACCTGGGCTTCGATGCGTGCCTGGACTACAAGGCGGACAACCTCGCCGATGCCTTGGCGGCGGCCTGCCCGGATGGCATCGACGTTTACTTCGACAACGTCGGCGGGCGCATTTTCGATCTGGTGCTCGAGCGACTCAATCCGTTCGCGCGCATCTGCGTTTGCGGACAAGTTTCGCAGTACAACGAGACCGAGCCTTATGCGACCCGCAACCTCCGCTCGCTATTGGTGAACCGCGTGAAGCTGCAAGGCTTCATCGTGTCGGACCACATGGCGCTGTGGCCCCCGGCGATGCGCGACCTGAGCGCCTGGTTGAGCGCCGGCAAGCTGCATTATCGCGAAACGGTCGCCCATGGCCTCGATCATGCCCCGGAGGCATTCATCAACATGCTTAGAGGCGACAAGTTAGGCAAGCAAGTCGTCAAACTGGACTAGCCCCCGCAGACAAGGACGTTTAATCATGACGAACCAGAACGATGCCGCCCGTGTAACGGCGGCGATCGAAAAGCGCTTCGGCGAGCACATCGAAGTGGACCCGAACACCCCCGGTCTGCAGGAAATCGCCCGCATGGTGGAGCATTGCACGCATCGCAAATGGACCGATCAAGCGGTCGAACCGGGTCTATTGCGTTTGCTTTGCGCGACCGCCCTGTCGGCGCCGTCCAAGAGCGACCTGCAGCAGACAGACATCATCAACGTCGCAGACCGCGCAGTCCGTCAGTCGATCGTCGAACAGATCCATGACATGGACTGGATCATGGAAGCGCCCGTGTTCCTGGTCTTTTGCGGCAACAATCGGCGGCTGCGCCTCATGTCGCAGTGGCGCAACAAGCCGTTTCCCAACGATCACATGGATCAGTTTTTCAACGCCGCCTGCGACCCGGCCATCATTTTGGGGCAGTTCCTCTGCGCCGCTGAAGCGGTCGGTCTGGGGTGCTGCCCCATCAGTCATGTGCGCAACAACGCCGAACGGGTTTCAGAGATTCTCGGCCTGCCGGACTGGGTCTTTCCCTTTGCGGGCCTTTGCGTCGGCTACCCAGCTCGCGGCAACCGCATCACGCCGCGCCTGCCGTTGTCGGTCACCGTTCACACCGATCGGTACGACGAGAGCCGCCTGCCGCAGCTCATCGACGAATACGACCATCGGCGCCACGAAGTGCAGCCCTATGGCAAACCGCGGGACGTGAAGCGGTTCGGGCCGGCGGACTTCTACGGCTGGTCGGAGGACAAGGCGCGTCAGTACGGCGTGGACGAGCGCGAAAATTTCGGCGCGTTCGTGCGCAAGAAACGATTCGGTCTCGATTGATCAGGGACGAGATGGCCTCGACGTGCGAGGCCATCTCGCTAGCGCATGCCCGGCAGCATGCCGCGCATGTTGCGCATCATTTTGGCCATGCCCCCCTTGGCCATCATCTTCATCAGCTTCTGCGCCTGCTCGAACTGGTTCAGCAGGCGATTGACCTCCTGCACCGTCACACCCGCGCCCGTGGCGATCCGCCGCTTGCGCGACGCCTTGATGAGCTCGGGCTTGGCCCGTTCCTGCGGCGTCATCGAATTGATGATGCCCTCTAGACGGCGCACGGCGCTTTCGTCCATCTGCGCGCCCTGAGCGGCTTGGGCAAACTGGGCCGGGAGCTTGTCCATGAGCGAGCTCATGCCTCCCATCTTGCGCATCTGCCCGATCTGGGACTTGAAGTCTTCCAGATCGAACCCTTTGCCGCTCTTGACCTTCTTTGCGAACTTCTCCGCCTCGTCCCGATCGACGGTACGGTGCGCCTCCTCCACCAGCGAGAGCACATCGCCCATGCCCAGTATCCGGGATGCCATCCGGTCAGGATGAAAGGCCTCGATACCGTTGAGCTTTTCGCCGACGCCGGCGAACTTGATCGGCTTGCCCGTAATCTGCCGCACCGACAACGCCGCGCCGCCGCGTGCATCGCCATCGAGCTTGGTCAGGATCACACCGGTAAGCGGCAATGCCTCGGAGAAGGCCTTCGCCGTATTGATCGCGTCCTGTCCCTGCATGGAGTCCACCACGAACAGGGTTTCGATCGGATTGAGCGCCGCATGCAGCGCGCGAATCTCGTCCATCATCGCCTGATCGATCGTTAGACGCCCGGCGGTATCGACGATGAGAACGTCGTGAAAGTGAGTCTTGGCAAAGCCCAAGGCGCCCCGGGCGATCGTCAACGGATCTTTACTGTCGGCCGCCTCGTAGAAGTCGGCACCGACCTGCTGCGCTAGCAGGCGCAACTGCTCGATGGCGGCAGGGCGGTAGACGTCCGCGCTCGCGAGCAGCACCTTCTTGCGCATCTGCTCTTTGAGCAAACGCGCCAGCTTGCCGCTCGAAGTGGTCTTGCCCGAACCCTGCAAGCCCGCCATCAAGATGATCGCGGGTGGCTGAACGGAGAAATTCAAAGCCGAGGCGCCCTCGGAGCCCCCCATCAGCTCGACGAGTTCGCGATAGACGACGCCAACGACCGCCTGGCCGGGCGTCAAGCTGGTGAGGACATCCTGACCCAAAGCCTTCTCGCGCACTCGACCGATGAAGTCGCGCACCACCGGCAAGGCAACGTCGGCTTCCAGCAAAGCCATGCGAACCTCGCGCATGGCGTCTTGAATGTTGGATTCGGTCAGGCGCGCCTCGCCGCGCAAGGTCTTGAGCACCCCGGCGAGTCGGTTGGTCAATGTATCAAACATGCTCGTGGACGCTGTTAGAGGGTATGGGAGCCGTATAATTGGCCGCGTAGCCAGCACGCACGCGGCCCGCAACACACGATCTGTGGCGCGAATACGTCGACCGCGCGACAGACACCACGACTTGAAAACTCATCGATGGACGCATTGATTGTAGCCTACCTGGCCACAGCGCTCCTCTACGCTGCGCTTGCGGTGCACTTCTGGCGTACGCGCTGGGCGCCCGCGCGCCAGGCGCGGCCGGAACCGGCACGCAACCGCTGGGAACGAGGCGCGGTGTTGATCCCTCTCATCCTGCACGCGGTGCTTCTGTACCGCAGCGTGTTTTCCGGCGAGCAACTCACGCTCGGAATCGGTATCGCCGCATCGCTTATCGTATGGCTTTCAGTGCTGATCTATTGGCTAGGCAGCTTCGTCCATCGCGTCGAAGGTTTGCAGGCAGTGGTGATGCCTGCCGCCGCACTGGGTTGTCTGCTTCCCTGGCTGATCCCGGCCGCGCGCCCCTTGCCGAACACCGAGTTGCTGGCGTTCAAGGCGCATTTGCTGGTATCGATGCTGGCTTACAGCTTCTTTACCATCGCTTCGTTGCACGTGCTGCTGATGACCTTGCTCGAAAAGCGGCTGCATGTCGGGCAGCTTCGTTCGGGGCTCACCGCGCTGCCACCACTCCTGACCATGGAGCGCATCCTGTTCCAGTTGATCGGCGTCGGCTTCGTGTTGCTCACGCTGAGCCTGGGATCAGGCATTGTTTTTTCAGAGGAAATGTTCGGTCGTCCGCTCGATCTCAACCACAAGACGGTGTTCGGCATGCTGTCCTGGGGTATTTTCGGCGCACTGCTCTTGGGCCGTCGTCGCTACGGGTGGCGCGGACGTGTCGCGATGCGCTGGACGCTAAGCGGCTTCCTGATGCTCGTGCTGGCTTACTTCGGTAGCCGGATCGTCATGGATTTCGTTCTGCACCGCGCGGCTTGACGCTCCCCAGCCAGGTCCGGATACTGAATCCCTCCTCAGCAGCACACGCAAGTATTTTTTGGAAAACCTGTCCGTAAGCACGATCGTTCTATCGCTGATCGTGCTCCTCGTCCTTTCCGCCTTCTTCTCGATCTCCGAGACGAGCATGATGGCGCTCAACCGCTATCGTCTCAAGCACCTCGTTGAAACCGGCAATCGGGGCGCGCGGCTCACGCACGCGTTGCTCGCCCAGACCGACCGGCTGCTCAGCGTAATTCTGATCTGCAACAACCTCGTCAACGCGGCTGCGGCAACATTGACAGCCGTCGCCACCGTGCAGTTGTTCGGAGAAAACGAGTACGCACTGGCAGCTGGCACAGCAACGATCACGTTCCTGCTCGTGGTTTTTTGCGAGATCACGCCGAAAGTAATTGGCGCCACTCACCCGGAAAAAATCGCGTTTCCCCTCGCCTATATCCTGACCCCACTGCTCAAACTTGGGTACCCGCTCGTATGGTTCACCAATCTGTTTGTGCGTGTACTGCTTCGGACGCTGGGCTTTCCCGATCGAATGGCCCAGCAGGAAACACAATTAAGCCTGCCCGAACTACGCACACTCGTCCTTGAAGCGAGCCACTTCATTCCGCAAAAGCACCAGAGCATCCTGCTCAACCTCTTCGAGCTCGAGAAGATCACCGTGGACGACGTCATGACCCCACGCAATCAACTCGAGGCCATCAACTTGAATGCCTCCCCGGAGGAGACGCGACGGCAAATCGCCACCTGCTATCACACGCGACTGCCGGTTTACCGCGATCAGATGGACGAGATCGTCGGCGTGCTCCACATCCGATCGATCCTCAATTTGAGCAAGAAAATCGACCAGCTGCGCCCCGAAGATCTGACCGCGATTTTGCAAGAACCCTACTTCATCCCTGCGGGAACACCGCTCCTCACGCAATTGCAGCATTTCCAGGAGAATCACGATCGACTAGGTCTCGTCGTCGACGAGTATGGCGAACTGATGGGGCTGGTGACCATCGACGACATCCTGGAAGAAATGATCGGCGAGTTCACCACGCATTCCCGTCTGACATCCGGCGTGATCCATCGGCAGCCGGACGGCAGTGCGCTGGTAGAAGGTAGCTTGCCCCTGCGTGAACTGAACCGCAAATTGCACCTTAACTTTCCGCTCGATGGCCCGAAGACACTGAACGGCCTCATCCTCGAACAGCTCCAGGACATCCCGGAACCGGGCACCACCATCCTGGTTGGAGACTATGCCCTGGAGATCGTCCAGACGCAGGAAAAGGTCGTAAAATCGGTGCGTATCTATCCGCACCAAAAGGAAAATGAGGTATTGAATAACGCCGATAAGCCATAACTGCTCGGCTTTACAAACGCGCCTTTGGCAGGGCATTATCGACGGCACAAGGAAAGTAGGGAGTAGCTATGGCTACAGCAGCGGCCGCGGCACCGAGAAAGGAAGTCCGAGAATCGACTTTCTCCTGGGTCGGTCAGGACAAGTCCGGCAAGACCGTACGCGGAGAAATGCGCGCTGGGGGAGAAGCCCAGGTCACCGCAACTTTGCGCCGTCAGGGCGTCAAGGTGGTGAAAGTACGCAAGCAATCGCTGCGACGCGGCGGCACGATCACGGAGAAGGACATCACCTTCTTCACCCGGCAGCTGGCGACCATGATGAAGTCCGGCGTGCCGCTGCTCCAGGCCTTCGACATCGTCGGTAAGGGCCACTCCAATCCGGCGGTACAGCGCCTGCTGGTCGACGTGAAGACCGAAGTGGAAACCGGGTCGAGCCTCAAGCAGGCGTTCGCCAAGCACCCGCTGCACTTCGACGCTCTGTTCGTGAACCTGGTGGGTGCGGGCGAGCAGGCCGGTATCCTGGACACCGTGCTCGATCGCCTGGCCACTTACAAAGAAAAAATCCTCGCCATCAAGAACAAGATCAAGTCCGCCTTGTTCTATCCGATCGCGGTTATCGTGGTCGCGATCATCATCACGGCGGTCATCATGATCTTCGTGATCCCGGCCTTCAAGAACGTGTTCGCGAGCTTCGGCGCCGACCTCCCTGGTCCGACGCTGGTCGTGATGGCCATATCTGATTTCTTCGTCGAATACTGGTTCGTGATGGCTGCAGGCATCGGCGGCGCCATCTGGGCTTTCTTTTGGACCTGGAAACGATCGACGAAGATGCAAATCGTGATGGACCGTATTTTCCTGCGGATTCCCATTTTCGGCGAACTGATCCGCAAGAGCGCCATTGCGCGATGGACTCGCACACTAGCGACGATGTTCGCCGCGGGCGTTCCGCTGGTCGAGGCGCTCGACTCGGTAGCCGGTGCAGCCGGCAATTACGAGTACTACGCAGCGACCAAGAAGATCCAGACGGAAATCTCTACCGGCACGAGCCTTACAGTGGCCATGCAAAACGCCGAAGTTTTCCCCAACATGGTCGTGCAAATGGTATCGATCGGCGAGGAGGCCGGCTCTTTGGATGCGATGTTGTCCAAAGTCGCGGACTTTTTCGAGGCTGAAGTGGACGATGCGGTCGATGCGCTGCAGAGCCTGATGGAACCGATCATCATGGTGGTCCTCGGCACCTTGATCGGCGGCATGGTCGTCGCCATGTACCTGCCGATCTTCAAGATGGGCCAAGTCGTCTAGGCGCGCAATGCGGGGGTTTCCCGTTGCTGGCGATGCCGGCGACGGGGCGTCCCGGCGAGCCCCCCGGCCAATCGCGTTCACGCCACCATGGATTCCCTGCTCGCCTACCTTGCATCGAACACGACCGCGTTCGTCGCGCTGTGTGCTGTTCTGGGGCTGATCGTCGGCAGCTTTCTCAACGTCGTCATCCACCGTCTGCCGAAGATGCTGGAACGTCAATGGCAGCAGGAATGCGCGGAGTTGCAGGGGCACCCGCCTGCAGAAGCGACTCCCTACAACCTGTTCGTGCCCCGATCGGCCTGCCCGACGTGCAATCACCACATCCCGCCACTGCAAAACATTCCGGTGCTGAGCTATCTGCAATTGCGCGGCAAATGCTCGTCCTGCGGCGTCCGCATCCCCAAGCGCTACCCTTTGGTGGAAGCGCTCACGGGCACGCTGTCAGCCTACGTTGCGATCCATTTCGGTTTTACCGGGACCACACTGGCCGCCCTCATCTTCGTATGGTTCATGATTGCCTTGGCCTTCATCGATCTCGATACTTTTTTTCTGCCAGACTGTCTGACCTTACCCTTGATCTGGCTCGGACTGCTCGCCCAGATTGCCGGTCTGTTCCCGCAGGTGGGGCTGGAAACAGCGGTCATCGGCGCTGTCGCGGGATACCTCGCCCTATGGAGTGTTTTCTGGTTGTTCAAGCTCGCGACAGGCAAGGAAGGCATGGGGTACGGAGATTTCAAGCTGCTAGCGGCAATCGGCGCCTGGCTCGGCTGGAATATGCTGCCCCTGGTGATCCTCGCGTCTTCTCTTGTCGGCGCAGTCGTCGGAATCGGGCTCATCATCGCCCGGCGTCAGGGGCGCGATATGCCCATACCTTTCGGACCTTACCTGGTCGTCGCCGGACTGATTGCCTTGTTCTGGGGTCGGGCGCTGACCGATCACTACCTCGACCTTTTCTGATGAGCGAATCCTCTCCTAGGCGAAGCGCGTACGAGCGCCCCGAAAGGTCGGAGGGAACGCTTTATTTTTTTATGTCGTTGAACCATACTAGTCGTGGGCAGATGGCAACCCGCAATATTGGAGCGCCCCGGCGCGCTCCCGATCCAGGCAAATTCATTCGGACGGAATCGTGCCGTCTCCAGCCAACTCCACTCTCATAGCTTACGAGTACCCGCTGAGCGAGCGCGTACGCACGCTGCTTCGCCTCGAAGACCTTTACCGCAAGGCTTGGTTCTTCACCGCCAAGGCCGAGCCGGTCGAGAATCATGTCGCGCTGGTTTTGCTGTTCGACATTCTGGAAGTCGCCGGGCGCGCCGACCTGAAGACAGATTTGCTGCAGGAACTGGAACGGCAACGGCATACCCTCGAGCGCCTGAGAGACAATCCAGCGATCTCCGTCGATCTCCTTGACCAGGTCATTCAGGAAATCGATCAGACTTCGACACGACTGTTTCAGATGTCCGGCAAGTTCGGCCAGGACTTGCGCGAAAACGAGTGGCTTATGAGCATCAAACAGCGAACCAGCATCCCCGGCGGCGTGTGCGAATTCGACCTGCCCTCGTACCACTACTGGCTCAACACCAGCGCAGAGCAGCGGCGCCGCGACATTGAAACCTGGCTGGCCCCTTTCCGGCCGATCCACGATGCCATTACCATCGTATTGCGCCTACTTCGCGAAAGCGGCAAGACGAGCGCTCAAATGGCGTCCCAGGGCGTCTTCCAGCAGATGATGGCGGGCCGGGTCGCACAAATGTTGCGCGTGCAGCTGTCTCGCGAGTTCGCCTGCATCCCAGAGATCAGCGCCAACAAATATGCTCTCAACATTCGATTCATGACCTTGGCGGGTTTGGGCAAAGACAGACCGAGGACCTTCGATAAGGACGTCCCGTTCCAGCTCACCTTGTGTAGCCTTTGACCGGACAGCAGAGCACACCTGCGCCGATTGAACGAGGTATGCGCGGCTCGATAAGTTATTACGGTCGCACTTGCCGTCCTACAGAACGATCCGGCCGCGCCGGTGGCATTTTTCTCCCGGCGCCTTGTCGACGACGCCCAAGCGTGTAGCCGTCTAAATCGTGCAAGGCACCGCTTGACCAAACGTAGGCCCGATTGCAAGAATCGGGCACATGGCATTTCCCGCAAAGGCGTTTGGCGCATGAGTTCGAATGGCACGAGAGTCGTTTCCTGCCCTACCTGCGCGAAGCCGGTACGCTGGGAACCTGCCAACCGCTACCGCCCATTCTGTTCGGAACGATGCAAGCTCATCGATTTGGGCGAGTGGGCGACGGAAAGTTACCGCATTCCCGACGCCAGCATTCCGGAGGACACCGAACCGGATAAGCCGACGCTCACTTGAGTCGATCGACTGACGAGTTTGCGGGCCTCCAGGCGCCGCGCTGCATGGCAATCCCATGTGCGCCGCAAGCCCATGCTCGTTCCAGGTGCTCGAGCGCCATCCCGCCCAGCGCATACACAGGAATCGAGCAGCCCTTGATGAGCTGCTCGAACGACCTCCAGCCGAGCGGCTCAGTCCCCGGATGACTCAACGTCGATGTCACCGGTCCCAGCACAACGAAGTCGATACCTAGACGACACGCCTGCTCCAGTTCCCAAGCATCATGGCACGAGGCACCCACCAGCGCGAGTGCAGGTCGCTCGTTTAGCGAGCGCAATTGCCCGGCCTTTAGATGAAGGCCATCAGCCCCCAGGGATTGGGCCAGCTTCGCATCCGCGTTGATGAGCACCCGCGCCCCCTTCGCACGCGCACGGTTCAATACGGTCGCAGCAAATTCCTGCAGCATCCTCGTATCCAGTTGAGGTTCCCGCACCTGAATCAGCTTGAGCCCCGACTCGAGCGCCTGCTCGATATCCTGGATGGCCGTTGCAACGCCAGTCTCGCCCGCGTTAGTGATCCCATAGATTGGCGGCAAACTTAGCGCGGAGAGGATGGGGCCGTTGGCAGGCAACATCGGACAAACGTCGATGTGCTCGATCGATTGCCATGACAGCGCTTGATTCTCGCGACCATGAGCTTCACCCGCGAACTCCGTCACGCGGTAGAAGTTGAGATCGACCGTGGCATGGGCATACACGTAGCGTCGAGTGATCCAGGGATGAGCCTGTTTCACCTCGATCCCGAGTTCTTCGTGCAGTTCGCGCGCCAGTGCCGCGGCCGCGGACTCGCCTGGCTCCACCTTGCCGCCAGGAAACTCCCAGTAGCCTTCGTACACCTTGCCTGCGGGGCGTTGTGCAAGAAGAAAGCGTCCGTCGGCACGATAAATGACAGCAGCAACCACCTGCACGATGCGGCCCGCGTTGCTTTCAGAGACTGCAGCAGCCAATCGAAAACTCTCCTGGCAGGCGGGCAGGCAGTCGGGCCGACTACTTGCGCTTCTTCAGTCCGATGCGTCCGACGTAGTCGCGCGCGAACTGCCACGCAACCCGACCGCTTCTGGATCCGCGGGCAAGCGCCCATTGAATGGCCTCTTGGCGGACTTCGTCGTCGATCTCGGCCTCCGGCGCAAAGTGTTTGACCCAGTGTGCAGCGATGGCCAGGTAATGATCCTGGTCGAAGGAGTAGAACGAAACCCACAAGCCGAAGCGCTCCGACAGAGAGATCTTCTCCTCCACGGTCTCGCCCGGATGAATTTCTTCCTCGACGTGCCTGTACCCAAGATTCTCGTGCATGTACTCGGGCATCAAATGCCGGCGATTCGACGTGGCATAGATCAGGACGTTGTCGCTTGCCGCGGCGATCGATCCGTCGAGAACGACTTTCAGCGCCTTGTAGCCTGGTTCGTCGGCTTCGAACGACAAGTCGTCGCAGTAGAGAATGAAGCGCTCCGGCCGACCAGCGACCTGTTCCACGATCTCCGCGAGGTCGACGAGATCCTGCTTCTCGACTTCGATCAGCCGCAAGCCGCGACCCGCGTACTTGTTCAGCAGAGCCTTCACCATCGAGGATTTGCCGGTGCCGCGCGCCCCCGTCAGCAAGACGTTGTTCGCAGGTAATCCCTGCACGAACTGTCGGGTGTTTTGCTCCACCAGTTTCTTCTGGGCATCGATACCGCGCAGATCGTCCAATCGAACCCGATGCGGATGCGTGACGGGTTGCAAATGCCCATGGAGACCGCGCTTGCGCCAACGGAACGCAATACTCTTCTTCCAGTCGGTCACCGGTGGCGGGGAGGGCAACAACGATTCGAGGCGGCCGAGCAAGCTTTCCGCTCGCGCCAGAAATTCGCTCGCGTCGAGCATCGTCTGTGAGGTCGTCATGCTTGGGGATATAGTTGAATCGAAAGCTCGCAGCGCAGATGCGCCGTCAAGTAAAAAGCCGAAGCTCAAGTGCGGTACTCGGCGTTGATCGTCACATAGTCGTGCGAGAAATCGCATGTCCAAAGTTGCGTTCGTGCGGTCCCGCGGTGCAGATTCACGCGCACGCAGAACTCGCTCTTGGACATCGCGCGCTTGCCCGCCTCCTCGACATAGTCGGGATGACGACCGCCGGCAGTCGCCACATGGACGTCGTCCAGGTACAGATCGAGAGCATCGACATCCAAATCGTCGATGCCGCTGTAGCCGATCGCAGCAAGAATGCGCCCGAGATTGGGATCCGACGCGAAGAATGCCGTCTTCACCAGAGGCGAATGTGCGATGGCATACCCGACCTTGCGGCATTCGTGTACGTCTTTACCGCCTTCAATCAGGATCGTGACGAACTTGCTCGCGCCTTCGCCGTCGCGGACGATCGCTTGAGCCAGTTCGACGGCCACTTCGGCGAGACCTGCGCACAACTGCTCGAAAGCCTCACCCTCGGGACGCTCGATCCGCGGCATGTCCGCCTTGCCGGTCGCCACGATCATGAAGGCGTCATTGGTGGACGTGTCACCATCCACCGTGATGCAGTTGAACGACTTGTCGGCTACGCGACGCGAGGCCGCCTGGACCACGCTTTGCGACACCCGCGCATCCGTGCAAACGAATCCGAGCATGGTTGCCATGTTGGGATGAATCATGCCGGAACCTTTGGCGATGCCGGTCACCGTCACCAACTTGCCGGCGACTGACACCTGCCTGGAGCAGGCTTTGGCCACCGTGTCGGTCGTCATGATGGCCTCAGCAGCACTGGCCCAGTTGTCCGCGCGCAGATCTGCCATGCATGCTGGCAAGCCGGCTTCTATACGGGCCACAGGCAACGGCTCCATGATGACGCCGGTCGAGAAAGGCAGCACCTGGCTCTCGTCGCAGCCCAACAGCGAGGCCACGGCCCGGCAAACGGCTCGAGCATCCGCGATACCCTGCTTGCCGGTGCCTGCGTTGGCGTTGCCGGTATTGACGACCAGCGCCCTGACCGATGGCGTCGAACGCGCAAGATGCTCGCGCGCAACGATCACAGGCGCAGCGCAGAGGCGGTTCTGGGTGAATACGCCACCGACTTGGGCATCCTCGTCGATACGCACCACCAGCAAGTCCTTGCGATTCGGCTTGCGTATCTCAGCCTTTGCGATACCGAGTTCGACACCCGCAACGGTTTTCAGACTGCGTGCATCCGGAGCTTGAAGATTGACTGGCATGAGCGGAGTTCAGTTAGTGACTTAAGTGAGACGACCGTGGCATTGCTTGTACTTGCGTCCTGAGCCGCACGGGCACGGATCGTTGCGCCCGACCTTGCCGCCCGGGCGAACGAAAGGCTGGGCCTTGTCGTCCTCAGCAACGGCCACACCTTCGGCTTGCTCCATTTCGGCCATGCTGCCAAGGCCCATCGCCTCGGCGTTGAAGTCAGCATGCCGGTACTGCACGTTATCGAACGCCAGCGCGCGCTCTGCCTGCTCGACCTCCTCGCGGGTGCGGATCTGAACGGTCATCAGGTGCTTGGTGACCTCGTCCTTGATCCGCTGCAGCATGTCGGCGAACAGTTCGAACGCCTCGCGCTTGTATTCCTGTTTGGGATTCTTCTGGGCATAACCGCGCAAATGTATGCCCTGGCGCAGGTAGTCCAGCTGCGAGAGATGCTCGCGCCAATGCGTATCCAGGCTCTGCAGCATGATTGCGCGCTCGTACTGGCGCATCGCAGCGCTCTCTACCGGGACGATCTTCGATTCGTACGCTGCATGCGCGGCCTCGACGATGCGCTCGACCAGCGTATCCTCATGAAGATTCGGTTCGTTCTTCAGCCACTCCTGCAGCGGAAGATCGAGCTGCAGATCCTGCGAGATCGCTTTCTCCAGGCCGGGAATGTCCCACTGCTCCTCGAGACTTTCCGGCGGCACGTGCACAGCAACGATCGCTTTGACGACATCACCCCGCATCGCCTTCACGGTCTCCGAAATGTCGGAGCTTTCGAGCAGTTCGTTGCGCTGCTGATAGATGACCTTGCGCTGGTCGTTTGCCACGTCGTCGTACTCGAGCAGCTGTTTGCGCATGTCGAAGTTCCTCGCTTCGACCTTGCGCTGGGCGTTCTCGATAGCGCGCGTGACCCAAGGATGCTCGATCGCCTCGCCTTCCGGCATCTTGAGCCGGTTCATGATCGACGCAACACGGTCGGACGCGAAGATCCTCAGCAACGGATCTTCCAAAGAGAGGAAGAAACGGCTGGATCCCGGATCGCCCTGACGACCCGAACGGCCGCGGAGCTGATTGTCCACGCGCCGTGATTCGTGGCGCTCGGTACCGATGATGTGCAGGCCGCCCGACTTGATGACTTCGACATGCAACACCTGCCAGCGCTGGCGAATCTCCGCGATCTTCGCGTGCTTGGTGGACTCGTCGAGCGACTCGTCGGCCTCGACCGCGCTGATCTCCGGCTCCGGACTGCCTCCCAACACGATGTCGGTGCCCCGTCCGGCCATGTTGGTGGCAATGGTCACCATCTTCGGGCGACCGGCCTGGGCAATGATTTCTGCCTCGCGCGCGTGCTGCTTCGCGTTCAGTACGTTATGCGGAAGCTTCTCCTTCTCGAGCATGGTGGCGAGAAGTTCCGAATTTTCGATCGACGTGGTGCCGACAAGGACAGGCTGACCACGCTCGTAGCACTCGCGAATGTCGTTGATGACAGCCTGATATCGCTCCTTGGCGGTCCGGTATACCTGATCCATGCGGTCTTTCCGAATCATCGTGTGATGAGTCGGGATGATGACCGTTTCCAGGTTGTAGATCTGCTGGAACTCGTACGCCTCGGTATCGGCGGTGCCGGTCATGCCACCGAGCTTCTTGAACATCCGGAAATAGTTCTGGAAGGTAATCGAAGCCAGCGTCTGGTTCTCGCGCTGAACTTCGACGCCTTCCTTGGCCTCGACGGCCTGGTGCAGCCCTTCGGACCACCGCCGGCCCGGCATCAGGCGCCCGGTGAACTCGTCGACGATGACGATCTCGCCGTTCTGCACGACGTAGTGCTGATCCCTGTGGAAAAGCGTGCGCGCCCGCAATGCGGCATTGAGATGATGAATGAGCGTGATGTTGTGCGCGTCGTAAAGGCTACTGCCCTCGGTCAGCAGCCCCGCTTCCGACATCAGCTCCTCGGCGTGCGCGTGCCCTTCCTCGGACAAAATTACCTGGTGGTTCTTTTCGTCGACCCAGAAGTCGCCGGCTCCGTTCTCTTCTTTCTGGCGCACGAGCTTGGGCGCGACCTTGTTGATTTCCAGGTAGCGCTCGGTCGTGTCGTCGGCTTGTCCTGAAATGATGAGCGGTGTACGCGCCTCGTCGATCAGGATCGAATCCACCTCGTCGACAATGGCGTAGTTCAGCGGACGCTGCACTCGCTCCGATGGCTGGTAGACCATGTTGTCGCGCAGATAATCGAAGCCGAACTCGTTGTTCGTGCCGTAGGTGATGTCGCAGGCGTACGCAGTCTGCTTCTTGTCGTGCTCCATCTGCGACAGATTCACGCCGACGCTCAAGCCGAGGAATCGGTAGATTTTCCCCATCCACTCGGAATCGCGCTGCGCGAGATAGTCGTTGACGGTCACTACGTGAACCCCGGTGCCCGCCAAGGCATTGAGGTAGGCCGGCAAGGTCGCGACCAAGGTCTTGCCTTCCCCCGTGCGCATCTCGGCAATCTTGCCTTGATGCAGCGCCATCCCGCCGATGAGCTGCACGTCGAAATGCCGCATGCCCAGGACGCGCTTGCCCGCTTCACGCACGACCGCGAAAGCCTCGGGCAGCAGCTTGTCGAGCGACTCGCCGTTACCGAAGCGCTGCTTGAACTCGCTCGTTTTCGCCTGCAGTTGCTCATCCGAGAGAGCCGCAAGGCCGTTCTCGAGCGCGTTGATCGCGCGAACGGTCTGACCATATTGGCGCAACAACCGATCGTTGCGGCTGCCGACAATCTTTTTCAGCAGATTTTTGAACATTCAGCTCACGCCTGTCTTCAATTCAAACCACTACGAGTCGCCGGGAACGCCATCTTGCGCACACGGCGCCGAAACGCAAAAGGGGGTGAGGACCTTGTCCTACCCCCCGCTTCGGATGGCATCGACAACCACTACCCCGAGACACGTAAAAATCGCGCTGGATTCTGCGCAACGCCGTGGTGCCTGACCTCGAAATGAAGGTGCGGGGCCTGTTGCTCGCCCGCTGCTCCCGACCTCGCCAACGGCTGCCCCGCTCACGACGTAACCCACCTTGCAAGCAACCGCGAACCGTGGGCATAGCGGGTCATCAGACCATTACCGGGATCTATCTTGACCATCTTACCATACTGGGGGTGATGCTCCGAGGCGACGACAACCCGCGGGACTGCTCCGACAATGGTGGTGTCCATGGCGTCCAGGAAGTGCCTGCCTTCGTGAAACGAACTGCGACCGTTGAAGGAATCCAGGCGCCGGCCGAAGTGGGAAGCAAAGACGCCGTCCTTTACCGACAGAACCAGAATAGAAGGCAGCAGTTCGCCGAGGCGGGTGCTCATCGCATCCAAATCTTCGCGCAGATCATCCTGACTGGCGGTGGAATCATCCCGCACGGCCGCCGAAGAGAGCGAGAATAGGTGGAGGTGGCGGTTTTGTGCAAGATATCGCAGCGTCACATCATTGATCAGCGCGGCCAGCGCAAGCACGAGCATGAAGCAACCGCCCCACACATCCTTGCGTTCGAGAATCAAGGTCTTGGCGATCGACAGCCTGCTGGAGACTAGAATGATGCTCATCGTCGACTCTGCTACCCATGCCCGCGCGTAGGATTTCCGACATCCTGGGGGAGACTCGCGAACTCGGCACCCTGGCTGCGGTATCCCGCCATATCACGCAGATACAGCAGGTCTATCAGGAAGCTGTCCCCTCGGAATTGGCTAGGGCGAGCCGAGTAAGGGGGGCTCGCGCGGACGTGTTATCAGTGGTTGCCGACACTAGTGTCATGGCGGCGAAACTCAGGCAGTTGAGCCCCAGAGTGCTCAACCGATTACGCCAAAACGGATTCGAATTTAATTCAATGCGTATCGAAGTGCAAGTCGACCGGACTGCAGCACCCGCTCCGAGAAGGTCATCTAAGCAATTGAGTCCACTCGCCTTATCGACCATCGAAGAGGCTCTGCAGAGCATCCCCGAATCCCCGCTCAAAGCAGCCCTGGAGCGGCTCGCCCGTCGTCGCCGCTGACTCTCAGAGCAACCGCTCGAGCGCGTATAACAGCACCAGGACGATTCCTACGACGACCGACAACCGCAGGACCTGCATGGCGAACACGAGCCATCGGCGGTTGCGCGTCATGACGAAAGCTATGAGAGATGAGCCGATCGTGGCAATCGCCAAAAAACCCAGCAGACGAATGACGATGAGCATCGGGGGAAACTCAGCCTTCTCGCGATTCGCAGCAACCCGAACCGCTCGGGCAGGGAGGGATGCAGCTCACACCGGTTGCAACCGCGCCTGAAGCAGGGCTGGAGCCTGATCGCCGCGCTCGAAGCTCGCGATCTCGTACGCGGTAGGCTCAGCGAGCAAGCGCCGCAGCAGCGCATTGTTCAAGGCATGACCGGATTTGTGCCCCGAATACGCACCGATGATCGGATGGCCCAGCAGATACAGATCGCCGATCGCATCGAGCACCTTGTGCTTGACGAACTCGTTGTCGTACCGCAGTCCGTCGCTATTGAGCACGCGGAACTCGTCCATGACGATCGCGTTGTCGAGACTTCCGCCCAGTGCCAAGCCCTGCGAACGCATCGCCTCGACGTCTTGCATGAAGCCGTAGGTTCGCGCCCGGCTCAGCTCCTGGATGTAGGAAGTCTGCGCGAAATCCACACACACGCTTTGATGGCCGGATGCGAAGACCGGATGCCGGTACTCGATGGTGAATGCGATCCTGAACCCGTGGAAGGGCTCGAAACGAGCCCATTTGTCGCCCTCCCGTACTTCGACAGGCCGCGTGATGCGGATGAAGCGCTTGGCCGCCTTCTGTTCTTCGATGCCGGCCGATTGAATCAGGAACACGAAGGGACCGGCACTCCCATCCATGATAGGTACTTCCGGCCCATCGATGTCGACGTACACGTTGTCGATACCGAGCCCGGCGAAAGCCGACATCAAGTGTTCAATGGTGGCGACCCGCGTCTGCCCGACGCTGATGCACGTCGACAGACGCGTATCCACCACTGAGGTCGCCTCCGCCTTGGCGTGCGGCGCGGGCTCCATATCCGTCCGAGTGAACACGATGCCCGTGTTGACCGGCGCGGGACGAAGACCGAGCGTCACCTTCTCGCCCGAATGCAAGCCGACGCCGGTCGTCTTGGTCTTGGTCTTCAGTGTCCGCTGTTTGATCATTTCCTGCCCACCCTACCCGGGATTAAATCTCCGCGCCCCATGGCGCAACATGGGGTCGGACCAGTCGATTGCAACCGCGATTGCAATCGACCGAGTTTAACACTCTGCTGCACCGCAACCAAGGCGATGGCCTGTCCGCGGCATCGCCCTGGACGAGCTTCCTGCTTCAGCGAACCGGGCCCGCGTATCCGACGCGGCCCCAGGCCGTCCGCCTCCTAGTCCGCCTGCTTGCGCAAGAAGGCGGGGATATCGAGTTCCTCGACACCGGAGTGCTTGAGGGCTTCGACAGTCGCGCGATTCCTGCGCATGATGGCCGGCGTTTGGTCCAACACCGCGTAGTCGACCTCGCTCGACTCGACCATCATCGGCGCGTTGTCGGTGCCCGTCTTGACCACGCTCAACGGCTTGGGCTGTTGACGGCTGGCGGCAGCGCCGAGCCCGGTCGCGACGATCGTGACACGCAAGCAATCCGACAGCTCGTCATCGAACACCGCACCGACGATGACCGTGGCGCTGTCCGCGGTGAATTCGCGGATGGTGTTCATGACTTCGTGCATCTCCTTCATGCGCAGGGTGCCCTTCGCCGCGGAGATGTTCACCAGCACGCCGCGCGCGTCGCGGATATTGATGTCCTCGAGCAGGGGACAAGCGACCGCCTGCTCGGCCGCGACACGAGCCCGATCGATACCCGAGGCGCTGGCCGAACCCATCATCGCCATGCCCATCTCGGACATCACCGTGCGCACGTCGGCGAAGTCCACGTTGATCATCCCAGGACAGCTGATGATCTCGGCAATGCCGGCGACCGCTCCATGGAGCACATCGTTGGCGGCACGGAAAGCGTCGTCGACCGTAATGTCCTCGCCAAGCACGTTCATCAGTTTGTCGTTCGGAATCACGATCAGGGAATCGACATGCTCGGTGAGCTGATCCAAGCCCTCTTGCGCAAGCTTCTGCCGCTTGCCTTCGAAGGCGAACGGCTTGGTCACAACCGCGACGGTCAAAATACCCAGCTCTTTGGCGACCTGCGCCACCACCGGCGCGGCGCCCGTACCCGTGCCGCCACCCATACCAGCAGTCAGGAACAGCATGTCGGCGCCGCGAATCAATTCGGCAATGCGATCGCGATCCTCCATCGCAGCCGCCCGCCCCACCTCCGGATCGGCGCCTGCCCCCAGGCCCTTGGTGATCTCGGAGCCGAGCTGCAGCTGCACTTTCGCCTGATTGCGGCGCAATGCCTGCACGTCGGTGTTGGCAGCAATGAACTCAACGCCCTTCACGCCTTTGTCGATCATGTGGTCGACTGCGTTACCGCCGCAGCCGCCGACGCCGAAAACCTTGATGACTGCTTCCTGCGACTGTGCCTCGATGAACTCAAACGGCATGTGTATCTCCTTTGTCGTTGGCTGCTTGACCGCGTTGCCGCGACCCTAGGGTTGCTAAAAGTTTCCGGTTACCCAACTCTTCATCCTCTCGAATACCTGCCCGAACGATCCGCTCTGCATCTTCACCAATTCATTGTGCCGGTGCTGCTCCAGCCCCGTGAGCAGCAGACCGACGCCGGTCGAGTAGCGCGGCGTGGACACCACTCCGGCCAACCCGCCCAAATAGCGCGGCACACCCAGGCGCACCGGCATATGAAAGACTTCCTCTCCCAATTCGACCATGCCCTGCATGACCGCCGAGCCGCCCGTGATCACGACCCCGGAGGACAGCAGCTCTTCGTAGCCGCTGGTACGCAACTCGCGCTGCACCAGTGAGTAGAGTTCCTCCACGCGCGGCTCGATCACCTCCGCGAGGGTCTGGCGCGACAGTTGTCGCGGCCCACGGTCGCCCACCCCCGGCACTTCGACCATCTGCTGAGCATCGGCCAGTTGACGCAGCGCGCAGCCGTGCTTCACCTTGATGTCCTCGGCGTCCTTGGTCGGCGTTCTCAAGGCCATGGCGATGTCGTTGGTGATCTGATCGCCGGCGATCGGGATGACCGCGGTATGCCGTATAGCCCCATGCGTGAACACCGCCATGTCGGTCGTGCCCCCGCCGATGTCGATCAGACAGACTCCCAAGTCCTTTTCGTCTTCGGTGATGGTTGCCGTGGCCGAGGCGAGCGGCTGCAGGATCAAGTCTCGAACTTCGAGTCCGCAGCGACGCACGCACTTGATGATGTTCTGTGCGGCAGAAACGGCACCGGTCACGATGTGCACCTTGACCTCCAGGCGGACGCCGCTCATCCCGAGCGGTTCGCGCACATCTTCCTGCCCGTCGATGATGAACTCCTGGTTCAGCACATGCAGGATTTGCTGATCGGTCGGTATGTTGACCGCGCGCGCAGTCTCGATAACCCGCAGCACGTCCTGTTGCGTAACCTCCTTGTCTTTGATGGCCACCATGCCGTGGGAGTTGTAGCTCTTGATGTGACTGCCCGCGATGCCCGCGTAGACATCCTTGATCTTGCAGTCCGCCATCAACTCGGCCTCCTGCAACGCCCGCTGGATCGCATTGACCGTGGAGTCGATATTGACCACGACGCCTTTCTTGAGCCCGCGCGACGGCTGACTGCCCATGCCGATGATCTCGAGCGTACCGTCCGCCTTGATCTCGGCCACGATGGCCACCACCTTGGAAGTGCCGATATCGAGCGCCACCAGCAAGTTCTTGCTGTCCTTCTGCTTGGTCATCTACGCTTTTCCTTGGCTTCCGCGCGCGCGAGTTCCGGGACTCGCACGGCAAACCCATTCGTATACCGAAGGTCGACATAATCCACGCGCCGTTCGAGCATGGCCGCCGCTCTTTCGTAGTTCTGCACGAAACGCCCCAAACGGTTCTCCAAGTCGTTGCGCCCCAACTCGAGCATCATTCCGCTCTCGACCCGCAACGACCAGGCTCTGCGCGGTGACACGTTGACCTGCACAGGCTTCTGCCCCAGCGGCTCGAGGCTCTTGAGAAAGTAGGCATACTGAATCGCCATTTCCTTCGATGCGCCGGCCGGGCCATTGAAAACAGGCAAGATGCCCCCGTAGTTGGCCTGAAATACCTCGCCCTGCACGTTGACCAATCCCATCGTGCCCCAACGGGCCAAGGGCTCGTGCTCCTCCAGCCTCACCTCGAGCCTGTCCGGCCATTGCCGGCGCACATCGGCCTTGCGCACCCAAGGCAGAGCCTCCAAACCGTTGCGCGCGCGAGCCAGATCGATGGTGAAGAACGTGCCGAGCAGCTCGCGCTTCACTACCGCCTCGATTTCGGCGCGTTGAACGAACTTGGGCGGCTGCACCAAGCGCACCTCGCGCAACGGGAACACCGGCAGGTGCACGACGAACACGAAGCCCGCATAGAGGACGAGCAGGAACGCAACTCCGAACAGAGCGTTCGCGATCGCATTCAAAGCCTCGGGCTTGTCCCACATGTTTATCGAGAGTCGTCATCCACCGTCCACCAGGCAGCGCACGCACCGGCCGCACGCTGCAACGTCGCAACTACACTAGCCCCGCACACGGGCGGCCTCCAGAATATGAAGAACCAGCTGTTTGAAATCGATTCCTCGAGCCCGAGCAGCCATCGGCACCAGACTGTGATCCGTCATGCCGGGCACGGTGTTCACTTCCAGGCAGTAGGCGCGCCCCGAATTGTCCATCATGAGGTCGACACGCCCCCAGCCCTCCGCCCCTACCGCCTTGAATGCGCTTAGCGCCAACATCTTGAGTTCCGTCTCGCGGGCTTCGCTGAGCCCGCAGGGAACGAGGTAGCGTGTGTCGTCGGCGTGGTATTTCGCCTGATAATCGTAAAACACCCGCGGCGTCTCGAGCTTGATCAACGGCAACGCTTCGTCGTCGAGAATGGCCGCCGTGTACTCCTCGCCATCGATGAACTGCTCGGCGATGACGATCGAATCATGTCTGGCTGCCAGTTCGTACGCCGGCTGCAGCTGCTCGATGCTAGTCACTTTGCTGATGCCTATGCTCGACCCCTCGCAGGCGGGCTTCACCATGATGGGCAAACCTAATTCGGCGACGGTGCCGGCCCAGTCGGTGCGTGCATCGAGGAGCACATGCGCCGGAGTCGCCACACCGAGCGCTTCCCATACGAGCTTCGTGCGCCACTTGTCCATCGCCAGCGCACTGGCCAGCACACCACTCCCCGTGTAGGGCAGACCGAGCAGTTCGAGGGCCCCCTGAACGGTGCCGTCCTCGCCGAAGCGGCCATGCAGCGCGATGAAGACGCGATCGAAGCGTTCGGCCACCAGATCGGTCAATGCACGCTCGCCGGTATCGAACGCATGCGCATCGACGCCGCTCTCGGTCAACGCCCTCAATATCATGGCGCCGCTGCGCAACGAGACCTCGCGCTCGGCCGAACGCCCGCCGAGAAGCACCGCTACTTTGCCGAATCTTTGCGGTCCGCTCATGCGGGTTCTCCCACGACGCGAACTTCGCACTCCAGCCCGATGCCGTATTTCACCATCACTGTCTGCTGCGCGAGAGAAATCAACGCTTCAATGTCCGCCGCGCGAGCGCCCTCGAGATTCACGATGAAATTCGCGTGCTTGTCGGAAATCTGCGCACCGCCGATGCGTCTGCCTTTGAGGCCGCAGGCCTCGATCAGCCGAGCCGCATAGTCGCCAGGCGGATTGCGGAACACGGAACCCGCATTAGGCTTACCTAGCGGCTGCGTCGCGATGCGCCGAGCAAGGAAGTCGCGAATGCGAGCGCGAGCCTCGGTGCCGCTGCCTGCATCGAGTTCGAAAGTCGCCGCCACGAACCACTCCTGTTGCAATGCGTGCTCAGGTGCGAGCGAAACGTGCCGATATCCGACTTGGTACTCTGACGGCTTGCGTACACGCAGCGAACCGTCGCGCGCAAGTGTCGTCACATCGCGCACGATGCGCCATGTCTCTCCGCCATAGCACCCTGCGTTCATGGCGAGCGCGCCGCCTACCGTGCCTGGAATTCCGGCCAGAAACTCGGCGCCCACAAGATCATGCATCGCCGCGAATCGCGCCACCTTCGGGCTTGCCACGCCTGCTGCGGCATGCACAGCGCGCTCGTCGACCAATGCGATCCGAGAAAGCACCCCATGGGTAAAAACCACCGTCCCGCCATAACCACCGTCGCGCACCAGCAGATTGCTTCCCAGTCCGACGAACATGAGGGGCTCGTCGCTCGGCAAGCCCCTTAACATGAGAGCCAGATCGTCCAGATCCGCCGGCACGTAGGCGCGTTTCGCCTGGCCGCCTGCACGCCAACTCACGTGCCGCGCCATCGGCTCGTCGAGCAGCCAACGTCCGCGCAATGCGTTCATGAGTTCGGTCTCGGCCATGTTCATCGCTGCGTCCCGTCGCGCAGGCTGTGCACCCACACCGGCACGTTGCCGATCGATCCCGCACCCATCGTCAGCACGACGTCGCCGTCCTTGGCTGCATCGACGATGGCCTGCGGCAACTCGGCCACCTGTTCGATGAATATCGGCTCCACCTTGCCCTGTACGCGCAGCGCCCGGGCCAGAGCACGCCCATCCGCGGCCACGATCGGCGCCTCGCCGGCGGGGTAGACCTCGGTCAGCAGCAAGACGTCCACCGTGGACAGCACCTTGACGAAATCCTCGAACAAGTCCCTCGTACGAGTGTAGCGATGCGGCTGGAATGCGAGGACAACTCTGTGACCGGGATAAGCGCCTCGAACTGCCGCGAGGGTGGCGGCCATCTCGACCGGATGATGGCCGTAATCGTCGATGAGACGGCATTTGCCGCCATCCGGAAGCTGGACATCTGCATAGCGCTGGAACCGGCGCCCCACACCGCGAAATTCCTTCAGCGCACGCACGATCGCATCATCCGCAGCGCCGACCTCCATACCGATCGCGATTGCGGCCAGCGCATTGAGCACGTTGTGCTCGCCGGGCAGATTCAGTTCCACCACGAGTTCGGGCAACGTTTCGCAGCGACGACGGTCGAGTTGGCGCACGACGCGAAAATGCATGCGCCCTGCCCGATGCTCGACTTCTGTCGCACGGATCTGGGCCGCGGCATCGAAGCCGTAAGTCAGCACCGGCTTGGCAACCTGCGGCAGGATCGTCCTTACGTTGGCATCATCGATGCAAAGCACGGCCACGCCGTAGAAGGGCAGCTGCTGCAGGAAGTCGATGAAGGTCTGCCGCAGGCGGTCGACCGAATGACCGTACGTCTCCATGTGGTCCACGTCGATATTGGTGACCACGGCCGCCACGGGCTGCAGATGCAGGAAGGAGGCGTCGGACTCGTCGGCCTCCACGACGATGAACTCCCCGCTGCCGAGCTTGGCGTGCGAACCGGCGCTCACCAGCCGCCCGCCGATCACGAACGTCGGATCCATGCCCGCTTCGGCAAGGATGCAAGCCACGAGGCTCGTGGTCGTCGTCTTGCCGTGCGTGCCCGCGACAGCGATGCCTTGCTTGAACCGGAGGAGCTCAGCGAGCATGAGGGCACGGGGCACGACCGGGATGCGCAGTTCGCGCGCGTGCACGACCTCCGGATTGTCCTCCGCCACCGCAGTGGAAACAACGACGACATCCGCCTCTTCGACATGGCTCGCAGCGTGACCGCGTGCAATAACCGCGCCTTGCTGCGCGAGCCGCTCGGTCGCGGCATTGGCGGCAAGATCCGAACCGCTGATCTCGTAGCCGAGATTCAGCAGCACCTCGGCGATGCCGCTCATCCCGGCTCCGCCTATGCCAACGAAATGGACTCGTCCGACCTTGTGCCGCATCAGCCTGCTCGCATCTTTCTTTGCTCATGTCCGGCCAAGCCGAACGCCCGCCTTGCGGCGCATCGCATGATTTTCATCGTCCCCGCCCGCCCGCTGCTTCGGCACAGAGATCGGCGACCGCGTTGGCCGCCTGCGGACGCCCCAGCTCGCGCGCATTGCGCGCCATCTCCAGTAGTCGGGGGCGTTCCAGGGTGCTCAGCACTTCGGCCAACCGTCGGGCATCGAGCGTCGCCTGAGGGAGCAAGATGCATGCGTCCGCCTCGGCCAACATTCGGGCGTTGCGCGTTTGGTGATCGTCGACGGCGAACGGAAAGGGAATCAGCACTGAACCCACTCCCACCGCGGCCAGTTCAGCGAGCGTGGTCGCCCCCGCCCGACAAATGACGAGGTCGGATGAGGCAAGCTCGCCTGCCACATCGTCGATGAAGGCCTCGCAGCGAGCCTCGACACCGGCTTCGGCATACGCGGCGCGCACGGCATCGATATGCTGCCGGCCCGCCTGGTGCAATACCGAGGGCCGCGAGGCCGGCGGCAACAGCCCGAGAGCCCGAGGCACGATCTCGTTCAATGCCTTAGCACCCAGGCTGCCGCCGAGAACCGTGATGCGCAATGGTCCGGTGCGCGCAGCAAATCGGATGTCGGGCGCCTGCGTGGCGGCAAACGCCGCGCGAATCGGATTGCCGGTGACGATCGCGCCCTGACTGGCCTTGAACGCCGTGGCGAAACTCGTGAGCACCCGATCGGCCAAGCCTGCGAGCAGTCGCGACGCGGTGCCGGCAACAGCGTTCTGTTCGTGAATCACCAAAGGCTTGCCGAGCAGGGCCGCCATCATGCCCCCTGGCAAGGTGATGTACCCGCCCATGCCGAGCACGACATCGGGCTTCACTTTGCGCATCGCAGCCACGGACTGCCACATCGCACGCAGCAAGCGGCTGGGAAGCATGACCAGAGCAAGCAGTCCCTTGCCCCTCACGCCCTGAAAATCGACCCAGGTCATCTCGTAGCCATTAGGCGGCACGATCTGCGCTTCCATTCCTGTTTTCACGCCCATCCAGACCACCCTCCACCCGCGCGCAGCCATGACCTCTGCCACCGCAAGACCTGGAAAGATGTGCCCGCCGGTACCCCCGGCCATGATGAGGATGGTTCCTTTCAAAGTTCACACTCGTTCCCAGCCGGCTTCGGCATAACGCGCGCGCCCCACGCATTAGCCTGCGCCGAAATCGCCAGCTCATGCTTCATACCGTCCGCCCCCGCATGAGCAAGGGGTTTTGGCTTCGGCATAACGCGCGCGGTGCACGCATTAGCCTGCGCCGAAATCGCCAGCTCATGCTTCATACCGTTCGCCCCCGCATGAGTAAGGGGTTTTGGCTTCGGCATAACGCGCGCGTCGCACGCATTAGCCTGCGCCGAAATCGCCAGCTCATGCTTCATACCGTTCGCCCCCGCATGAGCTGACGATTTTCCCAATCGATGCGGAGCAGGATGGCTATCGCCATGCAGTTGGCGACGATCGCGCTTCCGCCAAAGCTCATGAGCGGCAACGTCAGTCCCTTGGTCGGCAACACGCCCATGTTCACACCCATGTTGATGATCGCCTGCACGCCGAGCCATAGCCCGATGGCCTGAGCGACGAGTGCCGCGAATAAACGCTCGAGCATCGCGGATTGTTGACCGATCGAGAACGCCCTCAAGATGATCCACGCGAAGAGAACGATGACTGTCGCCACCCCTGCAAAGCCGAGTTCCTCGGCGATCACGGCGAGCAGGAAATCGGTGTGCGCTTCCGGCAGATAGAAGAGCTTCTCCACGCTGCCGCCCAGGCCGACGCCCATCCATTCGCCCCGACCGAACGCGATCAGGGCGTGCGAAAGCTGATAGCCGCGCCCATACGGATCCGCCCAGGGATCCATGAATCCGAGAATGCGCTGCATGCGATAGGGCGAGGTCATGATGAGCGCGATGAATCCGAGAACGAGCAACGCCGCCAGACCGGCGAACAGGCGCCAGTTCATGCCGCCGAGAAACAGCACGCCCATCGCGATCACCGTGATGACGGCAAAGGCGCCGAAGTCGGGCTGGCGCAGCAGCAACCCGCCGACGAAGAGCATCACGACCAGCATGGGGGCGAAGCCCTTCTTGAAGTTGCCCATGTAGGCCGCCTTGCGCACGGTGTAGTCGGCGGCGTACAGCACGACGAAGAGCTTCATCAACTCCGAGGGCTGCAGGTTCACGACGCCGAGAGAGAGCCAGCGGCGACTGCCGTTGACCTCACGCCCTATCCCTGGCACCAGCACGAGGATGAGCAGTACCGAGCCGAACAGGAAGAGGAATGGAGCGTACCGCTGCCATGCGTGCATCGGCACCTGGAACACGACCGCAGCACCGATGAGCCCAAGCGTAAGGAAGGTCGCATGCCGCAGGAGGAAGTATGCGGACTGATGCCCGGTGTGGCGCGAAGCCTCGGCGATCGCAATCGAAGACGAGTAAACCATCACCAGCCCGAGCGACAGCAAGGCGACGGTCGCAGCCACGATCACGCGATCGTATTCGGCCGGTGGCTGAATGCGCTGGACGTCGTTGTAGAACATCAGAGCGCGTCCTTTCGCTCTTGTGCGAAGCTGCGTGCAAGACGGGCGAATTCCTCGCCTCGGTGCACATAGCTGCGGAACATGTCGAAGCTCGCGCACGCAGGGGAGAGCAGCACGCCGTTCCCCGGCGAGGCGGCCGCATGCGCCATCGCGACCGCTGCCTGCAGCGAATCGGCCCGCAGAAGCCGGACCCCCGTCGGCGCCAACGCGGCTGCGATCTCCTCGCGGTCACGCCCGATCAGCACGACGGCGCTCGCGTGCGCGCGCACCGGACCTGCCAAGGGCGAGAAGTCCTGCCCTTTGCCCTCACCGCCAGCAATCAATACGCAGCGCTTGCCCAGGCCGCTGAGGGCCGCCACGGTCGCCCCCACGTTGGTGCCCTTGGAATCATCGTAGAAGGTGACGCCATCGAGTTCCGCCACCGGCTGCATGCGATGAGGCAGGCCCGTGAAACGACGCAGCGCCTCGGTCATCGGCTCGCGCGCAATGCCGACCTCGTCGCATAACGCCATGGCAGCAAGCGCGTTGGCCGCGTTGTGACGACCCGGCACCCCCAGTTCGTCCACGGGCATGAGCAATTGCGTGCCGGCGGCCAGCCAGTCCCGACCATCGGCCACTGCAAGACCCCAATCGTCGGAACTCGCAGGCGCATCCAGGCCGAACGTGCGAACGGTGCGCCCCGAAAGCCGCATACCCATGCTCCAGGTGTCGTCCCGGTTTAAAACCTGAACGCCGTCGCCCTGAAAAATGCGCGCCTTGGCAGCGGCATAGCTGGCCAAGCCATCGTACCGATCGAGATGGTCTTGGCTGATGTTGAGCATTGCAGCAGCCGCGGCATTCAGCGAGTGCGTCGTCTCCAGCTGAAAGCTCGACAGTTCGAGTATGTAAAGGCTGGTGTCAGGCTTGGCTTCCAGCGCATCGAGAACCGGCAGTCCGATATTCCCGGCAGCGAGGGCCGAACAGCCGGCAGCCCGCGCGATCGCTTCGGCCATCGCGGTGACCGTGCTCTTGCCATTCGATCCGGTGATCGCGAGGACTCTGGCCTGGGCGGGTTTCGCTTGCGCGAAGAGCTCGATGTCGCCCACGACGGGCACCCCGCGCCTGGCCGATTGCTGGACGAGGGGCTCCGCCACCGGTACGCCAGGACTGACTGCAAGCAGGTCGATATCCTCGAAGCTCGCCGCCTGGAAGGGGCCAAGGTCGAGGCGCGTGCCGGGTGCGTCGCGCTCGAGCGCATCGGCATACGGAGGGTGGTCGCGGCTGTCGGCCACGCGCACGGCGGCGCCGCGCTTGGCCAACCAGCGCGCCATCGACATGCCCGTATCTCCGAGACCCAGCACCAAGACTCTTTTCCCCTTCAATTCCATGGCTTCGCGAACCGAACGACCACGCTACCGCAGCTTGAGGGTCGACAGACCCACCAGGACCAGCATCATGGTGATGATCCAGAAGCGCACCACGACCTGGTTCTCCTTCCAGCCCTTGAGCTCGAAGTGATGATGCAGCGGCGCCATTCGGAAGATGCGCTTGCCCGTGAGCTTGAACGACGCGACCTGCAGCATCACGGATAAGGTCTCGACCACGAACACCCCGCCCATGATCAAGAGCACGATTTCCTGGCGCACGATCACCGCGATGGTTCCCAAGGCGGCGCCCAGCGCCAGCGCACCGACATCGCCCATGAAGACTTCCGCGGGATAAGCGTTGAACCAAAGAAAGGCAAGGCCTGCACCGGCGAGCGCAGCGCAGAACACTGTGAGTTCGCCGGCCCCCGGGATGTACGGGAACGCGAGATATTTCGAGAACACGGAGTTGCCGCAGACGTAAGCGAAAATTCCGAGGGCAGCCCCGACCATGACCGTCGGCATGATCGCAAGACCATCGAGGCCGTCGGTCAGATTCACTGCGTTGCTGGTGCCGACGATCACGAAATAGGTCATGGCGATGAAGCCGATCACACCCAGCGGATACGCAATGCTCTTGAAAAACGGAACGATGAACGCGGTCTGCGCTGGCAAAGTCGCACTGAATGCGAGCACCATCGCCGCCGCGAGACCGATCAGCGACTGCCAAAAAAACTTCGCCCGTGCCGACATCCCCTTCGGGTTGCGATGCACGACCTTGCGATAGTCGTCGACCCATCCGATCAAGCCGAATCCGACGGTCACCACCAACACTACCCACACGTAGTAATTGGTCAGATCGGCCCACAGCAAGGTGGTCACGATGATCGACACCAGGATCAGCGCACCGCCCATGGTGGGGGTTCCCGCTTTCGTCAGATGCGTCTGCGGGCCATCCGAGCGCACCGCCTGACCGATCTTGTAGGCAGCGAGCTTACGAATCATCGTCGGGCCGACGACGAAGGAGATGATGAGCGCCGTGAGGCAGGCGAGTACCGCCCGCAGCGTGATATAGCTGAACACGTTGAAGGCGCGGACTTCGCCGCTCAGCCACTGAGTCAAAGCCAGCAGCATGATGCCTCCCGCTCGAATCCGTCGGCGACGCGCCTCACCATGCTCACGCCTGATTCACCTTGAAGGATTGGACCACACGCTCCATCCGCATGAAGCGCGACCCCTTGACCAGTACGGTCGTCTTCGGACCGAGCTGCGCTTGCACGGCAACGAGCAGGTCTTCGATGCTGGCGAAGTGGCATGCACCGTCGCCAAAACCCCGTGTCGCATGCTCGCTCAGTTCGCCGAGGGTGCAAAGGCCATCGAGCCCGGCGGACTTCGCCGCCTCGCCCACCCGACGGTGCTCGTCAGCAGCCTGCTCGCCGAGTTCGCCCATGTCGCCGAGCACGAGCACGCGCTTGCCGTCCATCCCGGCGAGCACCGCGATGGCAGCCAGGGTGGAATCCGGGTTGGCGTTATACGTGTCGTCGATCAGGATCGATTGGCTCACGCCGCGCAATTGCTGCATGCGTCCCTTGGGCCCTTCAAACGCCTCCAGCGCGCTCGCGATCGATTCATTCGGCACTTCGAGCGCGAACGCGGCGGCCGCAGCGGCGACTGCGTTGCGCACATTGTGTTCACCCGGCAAACCGAGCCTGAACTGGGCCTGTCCCGCAGGCGTCGATACGACGATATCGCTATGCAGCGCATGGCCCTCGTACCGCCCCCTCACGCACGCCGGCGCGTCGAGGGCGAAATCGATCACCGTTCGCGATGCATTCAATTCACGCCACATCGGAGCATACGCGTCGTCTGCGTTCACCAAGGCGACGCCTGCTCCGGACAGACCTTCGTAGATCTCCGCCTTGGCTCGCGCGATTGCCTCACGACTGCCCAGAATACCGATATGGGCCGTGCCGGCGTTGTTCACCAGGGCGACCTGCGGCCGAGCAAGCCCGGTGAGGTAGCGAATCTCGCCCGCGTGGTTCATGCCCATCTCGACGACCGCGTAGCGATGGCACTCACGCAGCCTGAGCAACGTCAGCGGGACGCCGATGTCGTTGTTGAGATTGCCCTCGGTCGCCAGAACCTGCGAGGGATCCGAGCAATGGCGCCGCAAGACGGCCGCGATCATGTCCTTCACCGTCGTCTTGCCATTGCTGCCGGTGAGCCCAAGCAGCCTCCCGGTAAACCGCCGGCGCCAATAAGCAGCCAAGCGCCCTAGCGCAGCACGCGCATCGTCCACCAGGATGATCGAGGCGCCCACAGGACAGGGCGCGGCCGCATCGCGCCCGACCACCACGCCGGCTGCCCCGGCGGCGCAGGCATCGCCCACGAATCGAGCCGCATCGAAGCGATCCCCCTTCAAGGCGAAGAAGAGCTCGCCGGCCGCGAGTGCACGCGTGTCGGTCGACACCCCGATGAAATGACGATCGATGCCTCGCAGTTCCCCGGCGACCGCATCAGCCGCCTGGCGCAAATTCATCATGGCCGCGCTCCGTCCGTACCCACCGCGCGACCGTCACTGCGTTGCCATGCCTCCAGGCACCGCTGTGCGTTATCGGCATCGCTGAAGGGCAAACGCGTCGAGCCGATCTCCTGCCAGCGTTCATGACCTTTGCCCGCCAGCAGGACCACGTCACCGCACTCGGCCTCCCGGACGGCGGTGTCGATTGCCGCAGCCCGGTCAACGATGCAATGCACGGCACCACGGGCGCCCGCGACGACCTGATCGATGATGGCCTGCGGCTCTTCGCCGCGCGGATTGTCACTGGTCACGACCACTCGATCGGCGAGCCTGGAGGCGACCTCGCCCATGGCCGAACGCTTGCCCGGATCACGGTCGCCACCGCAGCCGAATACACACACGAGTTTGCCGCTGCCCAAATGCGCCCGCAGCGCGGTCAGCACCTGCTCGAGCGCGTCGGGCGTGTGGGCATAGTCGACCACGACGAGCGGCTTGTCTCCACCGCCGAGCGCCTGCATTCGACCTTCGACAGGCGCCAAGTGCGCCATCACGTCGAGTGCCGATTGCAAGGAAACATCGCTCGCAAGCAGCACGCCCAGCACACCCAGCAGGTTGACCGCGTTGTATGCGCCCATCAACGGGCTGCTGAGCTTCCCCGCGCCCCACGGCGTCTGGATTTGCAGTTCGAGGCCGAAACGGCTGAGATCGAGCCGATGGCCGGCGATCGTTCCGCCGCCCAGCCCGTAGGTGATGATGTGGGTCGCGCGCCCCTGCAGGCGGGCGACGAGCCGTCGCCCGAACTCATCATCGGTGTTGATCACGGCACAAGCGAGTCCCGGCCAATCGAACAAGCGGGCCTTGGCTTCGCCGTAGCTCTCCATGTTGCCGTGATAGTCGAGGTGATCCCGAGTCAGGTTCGTGAACAGAGCCACATCGAAGTGCATGCCGCTCAACCTGTCCTGCATTAGGCCATGCGAAGAGGCTTCCATGGCGGCGCACTGCGCACCGTCGTCACGGTAATGGCGCAGCATCGAATGCACAGCGATCCCGTCGGGCGTGGTGTTGACAAGCGAATTCATGGCCCCGGGAAAACCGTGGCCGAGCGTTCCGATGACGGCCGTCGGCCGTCCCAGCCGGGTCAAGGCGGCAGCGATCCATTGACTGCACGAGGTTTTGCCGTTCGTACCCGTGACACCGACCGTCCAAAGTTCCCTCGATGGGGCGCCCGCCAACTCGCTGGCGATCTCGCCGGCCAAGGCGCGCAGGCCGCGCACTTCGATGTTCGGCGTCACGCACTGACTGGACCACCGATAGCCCTCGCTCTCCCAAAGCACGGCGGCCGCACCTGCACGGACAGCCGTCGGGATGAAATCACGGCCGTCGACGCGCTCACCCGGGTAGGCGACGAAGATATCGCCCGGGAGGACGCTCCGACTATCGTTGACCAGCCGCCCGTCGCACACACCGAGGGCGCGCAACTGGGCAAGGATGCGATGAGCGGCGATAGGCTTCGATTGAGCCATGCGCTATCCCCTGGGACCGGCCTCGTCATGCGCGATCCAGACCTCCTCGCGGATGACGGGCGCGTCTGCAGGCGGCAGTTTCACGTTCATGGTGGGCGCATCGAGCGGCACGGAAAGTGTGCGCAGCGCCGCCGAAACCACCTCTCTGAAGACGGGTGCGGCCACGGCGCCGCCGTAATGCTGACCTGCACTGGGCTCATCGATCATGACCGCCACGATCAGTCTCGGATCAGAGACGGGCGCCATGCCGACGAAGGACGATACGTACCGGGAGGCCGCGTAACGTCCGTTTTCGAGTTTGTGCGCGGTGCCCGTCTTGCCACCCACGCGGTAACCCACGACTTGCGCTTTCGGCCCCGTGCCGCCCGGATGAACAGCCATCTCGAGCATGTTCCGCACAACGAGCGCGGTGCGCGGGGTGATCGCCGGCGTGCCGGCTACAGGCTCCGTGCGCTTCAACAGCGTGACCGGCAGCAGCTCTCCATTTCCGGCGAAGATCGTGTAGGAGCGCGCCAACTGCAGCAAGCTCACCGATATGCCATGACCATAGGACATGGTCGCCTGCTCGATCGGCTTCCAGGTACGATGGGCCCGCAGCCGGCCCGAGCCCTCTCCGGGGAATCCGGATTGCGGGACGGTACCGAAGCCCGATCGCGAGAAAAGCGTCCACAGTGTTTCCGCGGGCAGATCGAGCGCGATCTTCGCGGCGCCGACGTTGGACGATTTCGCAATGACCTCTTCCACCGTGATCGCGCCGGCCGGATGGACATCGCTGATGGTGGCTCGACCGATAGTGAGTCGGCCGGTGCCAGTCTGTATCACCGTCTGCGGACGTATCCGTCCTGCATCTAGGGCTGCCGCCACGGCGAACGGCTTCAAGGTCGACCCCGGCTCGAACAAGTCGACAAGGGCGCGGTTGCGCGAGCGCTGGGGGTCTATGCGACCACGACTGTTGGGGTTGTAGCTCGGCAAGTTCGCCATCGCCAGAACTTCGCCGGTACGGGCATCGAGAACCACGATGCCCCCGGCTTTGGCGCGATGTTGCTCCAGCGCGGCCTTCAATTCGCGGTACGCGAGATACTGGATTCTCAAGTCGATCGAAAGCGTCAGATCGCGCCCTTGCTGCGGCACACGTATGCTCTCGACATCTTCGACGATTCGACCGAGCCGATCCTTGATCACGCGCCGGCTGCCCGGCTTGCCCACCAACGTATCCTGAAAGGCGAGCTCGAGCCCTTCCTGGCCCTTTTCGTCGATGTCGGTGATGCCGATGACGTGGGAAACCACCTCGCCGGCCGGATAGAAGCGCCGGTACTCGCGCTGCAGAAACACACCCGGAATGTTGAGCTCGACCACACGGGCGGCGTGCTCAGGGGGCAACTGCCTGCGCAGGTACACGAACTCCCGACGCGTATCTGCAACACGTCTGGTCAGCTCGTCCGGCTCGACCTTCAACAATCGCGCCAACCGCTTCGTCTGCTCGGCATCGGCGCGAAAATCGCCGGGACTCGCCCAGACGGACTCGACCGCGGTCGAGATCGCAAGCGGCTCGCCATTGCGATCGGTGATGCGGCCACGATGGGCCCCGATTTCCACCACGCGGCTGTAGCGAGACTCGCCCTTCTGCTGCAGGAAGTCGTTGTTCAGCCCTTGTAGATACACGGCTCGCGCGGTGAGGCCTACCAACCAGAGCATCAAGATGCCGAGCAGCAGCCGGGAGCGCCAAATGGGAAAATGCAGCCGCAGCACAGGGCTCGCAAGCGACTTCATTTAACGTCTCCGGGCCCTTGGGCCGTGAGCACTTGAACACGATTCGGCGCCAAGGCCCGCATGTTGAGCTGGCTGACCGCGATCTTCTCAACCCGCCCCTGCATGCCCCAGGTGCTTGCCTCCAACTGCAGTTGCCCGAACTCGATCTCGAGCTGCTTGGCGTTCGCTCGCTCCTTCTCCAGCGCCACGAACAACTTGCGCGCATGATGCTGAGACGTCACGGTGCCCAAGGCGCACGCGATCGCGATCAGCAGCAGAACGGCATTAAGCTTCGCCATGATCTGCGGCTTTCAAAGCGTCGACCGGACGCATTTCAGCGGCAAGAACCCGAGCGCGCGCGCATCCCGCCCACGCTGAGGCCGCCATCGACCGCGCGCTCATCACACTCGCTCCGCCGCGCGCAGGACCGCACTTCGCGAGCGCGGGTTGGCCTGGATCTCTTCGCGACTGGGGCGCACGGGTTTGCCCACCGTGCGCAGCCGAGCCGAAGGCAAATCGCGGCTGCGAATCGGCAAGTCCAGAGGCATGTGATCGGCTTGGGCTTGGTCGCGCATGAACAGCTTGACGATGCGATCCTCCAGCGAATGGAAACTGATCACGACCAGCCTCCCGCCTGAACCAAGCGCGTCGACAGCCTGCGGCAGAACTAGCGACAATTGCGCAAGCTCCTGATTGACGTGAATCCGTAAAGCCTGAAAGGTACGCGTCGCCGGGTCCTGCCCAATCTCGCGTGTGCGGACGGTCGCTGCCACGAGCGAGGCAAGTTGCTGTGTGGATGCAATAGGTTCCCGCGCTCGAGCAGCAACAATCGCTGCTGCAATCTGTTTAGCAAACCGTTCTTCGCCATAGCGCCCGATTACCTCCCTGATCTCGCGCTCGCTGGCGTGCGCCAACCATTCGGCAGCCGTTTCGCCTCGACTGCGATCCATCCGCATGTCGAGCGGCCCAGGGCGGCGAAAAGAGAAGCCACGCTCGGCATCTTCGAGCTGAGGCGACGACATGCCAAGATCGAGCAGCACGCCATCGACTGCGCCGATGCCTCGGGCAGCAAGGACCTCGCCCAGATGGGCAAACGACGCATGCACGATAGTGAAGCGCTCATCGATGATGTCCTTGCCCGCATCTACTGCCGCCAAATCCTGGTCCAGCGCTATCAATCTGCCTGCAGCATCCAGGCGCCCCAGCAGCGCCCGGGCGTGCCCACCTCGCCCGAACGTGCAATCCACATACGTGCCACTCGGGCGCACGTCCAGCGCTGCAAGCGCCTCGTCCAGCAGCACCGGCTTGTGCTGCAACGGTGTTGCCATCTACAGCGAAAACTTTTCCATCCCGGGCGGCAGCAGGCTGTCGCCCTGCGCAATGATCTGCTCGATCTGCCGTTCCCAGGCCTCCAAGCTCCAGAGCTCGAAGTGACTGCCTTGACCAACCAGCATCACCTGCTTCTCCAGCGAGGCGAACCGGCGCAACTCCGGGGTAATGAGCAGGCGCCCCGCGGCATCCATCTCGACATCCTTGGCGAAGCCGACCAGCAGGCGCTGCACCATGCTCGTCTGGCGCTCCAAACTCGAATAGCTCATGATCTGCGCACGGATCGGCTCCCAGGCGGGCTGGGGATACATGAGCAAACAACGATGCGGATGTGCCGTCACGACGAGTCTTCCCTCGGCCTGGGCGAGCAATATCTCCCGATGACCGGTCGGGACGGTCAGACGCCCTTTGGCATCGAGATTCAGCTCTGTAGCGCCTTGGAACACCGTTTTCGGCCCAAAAAACCCAAAAGAACCCACTTTTCTCCACGATTTCCCACTCTATACTCAAGGGCAAGCGTGGTCAAGGGGCGCTGAGAGTCTTTTTTCAATCCCGACAAGGGCTTATTGCCGCGAACGTCGGTGAGCCAGCGACACGACCAGGAAAGTTCAGTCGTTACAAGGGTTTAATCTCAGAGCACGCGTAACCTACTGATTTGGCGTAGCGCTTCGGCAGCTCTAAGGTGGGGGAGCCGACCGATAAGCCGGGTTCTGTCGAGGGCAGCCATTCCTCTTGGCCTGCAGTTACCCACAGGCTCCAGCAACCTACCCGGAAGCAGCGCGAGCCACGCTATCGCTCCCTACGCGGTCTTGCTCCAGATGGGGTTTACCCTGCCACCCGCGTTGCCGCGGGCGCGGTGCGCTCTTACCGCACCATTTCACCCTTGCCAGCGGCGCACCGTCCAGAAAGCAAGCGCTTGCGCCGCCGACGTACGTCGACCCGCCCGCCATCACCCCTGCAAGGCGCCCGAAATCGGACACCCGGTACGCCGCTTCGGCGGTATATTTTCTGTGGCACTTTCCGTCGCCTCGCGGCGCCCGGCCGTTAGCCGGCATCTTGCTCTGTGGAGCCCGGACTTTCCTCTGCGCACTGATGTGACACAGCGACTGCCTAGCCGACTCCCCCGCAGCGAGGGTACCACGCGCACGTTCGGCCAGGGCCTCGCCCCCTGTTTTCAACATTGCGGCGCTACGCCCAAAGCGCCATCAACCCAAGGAATCTCTCCATGAGCGCACCGAACCGCATCGACGCCCGGCAGTTGCTCGAATTCGCCGCAGCCGTCTATACCAGCGCGGGCGTCCCGGACGCCGACGCACGACTGCTGGCGGACACGCTCGTCCAGGCCGACCTCTGGGGCCATCAATCGCACGGCGTGCTGCGATTGGGCTGGTATCTGGACCGCATACGCAACGGCGTCATGCGGCCGGCGCCGAAGATCGAGCAGATCGTCGACGCCGGCGCGATCGGCCTCATCGACGGCCACGACAGCGTCGGCCAGGTCGTCACCATGCATGCGACCGGCCAGGCCATCGCACGAGCAAAAGCTCACGGCATCGGAGCGGTGGGCGTTCGCAACTCCAATCACTTCGGCACTTGCATGTACTACACAATGGCGGGAGCGCGCGAAAACTGCGTGACGTTGCTCACCAGCAACGGCGGACCAGCCATGGCGCCCTGGGGCGGGCGCAAGAAGATCATCGGCACCAATCCGTGGTCAGTGGCCGCCCCCGCCGGCAGGCATCCTCCGTTGGTGATGGACATGGCCAATACAGGCGTTGCGCGCGGCAAGATCTATCTCGCCCGCAACAAGAAACTGCCCATACCGCTGGGCTGGGCGATAAACAGCGACGGCGAGCCGACCACCGATCCGCAGGAGGCCATCGACGGCATCATTCTGCCCATGGCCGAGCACAAGGGGTACGCCATCGCGGTCATCGTCGATCTGCTCTCTGGCGTGTTGACCGGCAGCGGTTTTCTGTCCGCGGTGCATAGTCCCTACAAGACGGCGGAGAAAAGCAACTGCGGTCACTTGATGATCGCTATGAACATCGAGGTCTTTCAACCCGTGCCCGAGTTCCATGCCCGCATGGAACAATACATCGCGGAACTCAAGAGCGTGCCGCTCGCCGAGGGATTCGATGAAGTCTTCTACCCCGGAGAAATGGAGGCCCGAAGCGACGGCCGCAACCGCATGGACGGACTTTCGCTGCCCGCCGACACGATTGCCGATCTGAAGCGGATCGCCGCCGAGACCAACCTGAGCGACCGATTGCCTTTCTGAGCCGGCACGATCAGGCAGACCGAATCGCGCGCACGGCGGCGAGCACTTGAGCAAGCCGCCGGTCGCTGACCCCCAGCGCCTGCAGATGCGCAGCGGTGTTCAGCAAATACTCTATGTTGGGACCACGCTGCCCGCTGCAATGAACGACCCGCTGGGCGATCTCGTCCAGGCCCAGTGCACCGGCATAGTTTCGATGGGACCTGTCGACGACGAATGCCAGCGCACGCGCCCGCACACAAGCCGCGCCGACGTTCACGAGCCGTGGCTGGTAGATGCCGGTTCGCATCTCTCGTTGCCATAGTGCGAGCAGGGTCCGCGCGACGAGCTTGCGATCCACCCGAAACGCCATGCCGTAGCACGCACCGCCAGGCGCCAGTCCCAGAACGAGCCCGGGCTCCTCGGAGGTTCCGCGATGTCGTGTAGAACTGACGCACAGCGACCGATGATAGCCGCGCAACAACACGAGTTGCTTGTCGGCATACTCGAACTCGGGGTTCCACATGAGAGATCCGTAGCCGAACACCCACAGATCCTCGTCGAGCAACCGATCGCAGAAACGACCGAGCAACTTCGCCGACACTGTGCGCCTCGGCGCTAGACGATGCTCCATGCGACTTGATCGCCGGCCCTGAACGGCACCAGTGTATCGTCGCCATAACCGTACGCCTTCGGCACCGGACACGGCTGCTTGACCAGGGTGATCGTTTCCCGATTCCTCGGCAGACCGTAGAACGCCGCCCCGTGCGTCGAAGCGAAAGCCTCGAGCCGATCGAGGGCGCTGTTGACCGCGAAGATCTCGGCGTAGAGTTCGATGCCCGCATGCGCCGTGTAGACGCCCGCGCAGCCGCAATCCGCCTCCTTGGTGTTGCGAGCGTGGGGCGCGCTGTCGGTGCCGAGGAAGAATTTCGGATTACCGGAGAGCGCGGCCTCGATCAATGCGCTCCTGTGGGTCTCGCGCTTCAGTATCGGCAAGCAATAGTGGTGAGGCCTCATACCGCCGGAGAACAACGCGTTGCGATTGAGCAGCAGATGATGCGCCGTGATGGTCGCCGCAATGCGAGACGGCGTGCCGAGAACGAAACGAACCGCCTCTCGGGTCGTGATGTGCTCGACGACCACTCTCAATCGACTGAAACGCTGCAGCAGGGGCGCCAGCACGCGATCGAGGAAGATGTGCTCGCGATCGAACACGTCCACTTCCGACCAAGTCACTTCGCCGTGCACGAGCAGAGGCATGTCTGCCTCTTCCATCGCCTCGAGCACGCCGTGGCAGCGCGCAAGATCCGTCACGCCGGAATCGGAGTTCGTCGTCGCGCCCGCCGGGTAGTACTTTACCGCGTGCACGATGCCGCTTGCCTTCGCGCGGGCTATTTCAGCCGGATCGGTGTTGTCGGTCAGATAAAGCGTCATCAGCGGTTCGAAGGATGCCCCCGCGGGCAGCGCCGAGATGATGCGCTGACGGTAAGCGAGTGCCATCGCGGTCGTGGTGACGGGTGGCCGCAAATTCGGCATCACCACGGCGCGGGCGAACCTCTCGGTGGTATGCGGAAGAACCGCGCGCAACGCATCGCCGTCGCGCAAGTGCAGGTGCATGTCGTCCGGCTTGGTGATGGTCAGTCTCGTCATGGGTCGCTCGATGATTGCGTTTGAGATCGTTGTCGTTCGACGGCTGGAATGCAGCCGCCGGCCATGTTCAGGCGGTGTCCTTGAGTCTCACCGCCAACTCGTACAAATCGCTCCGGGATACGCCGGACAACCGGGATGCAAGACGAGCCGCCTGCGCAGGCGGCAGCTCCTCCAGCAAGAGCCGCAATGCGTTCTCGCCAACCGCGCGCTCGGGCGCCTGCTCTGCCGCACCAGCGACGATCAGGACGAACTCGCCGCGTCGCCGATTCTCGTCCGCCTCGAGCCAAGCCTCCAGTTCGCCCAATGGACACGCATGCACGCTCTCGAACAGCTTCGTCAGCTCACGCGCGACGACGGCCTCGCGCTGCGCGCCGAGCACTTGCGCCAGATCGCGAACGGCATCGACGACACGATGCGGCGCTTCGTAGAACACCAACGCGTACGGCAAGGCCGAGAGTGCCTGGAGGACCTTGCGCCGCTCTCCCGAGCGGGCGGGCAGAAACCCTTTGAAAAGGAAGCCAGGGTCGGTCAGCCCCGCCACGGACCAGGCCGCCGCCAACGCGCTCGGGCCCGGAATCGGTATGATCGGAAAACCCTCGGCTCGCACCATCGCCACCACGTTGGCGCCTGGATCGGACACCACGGGTGTGCCCGCGTCGGAGACCAAGGCGATTGCGTGCCCGTCCTTCAGCGCACCGATCAGACGGCTGGTCGCCTTGCGTTCGTTGTGTTGATGAAGCGCGAGCACCGGCTTGTCGATACTGAAGTGCGCAAGCAGGCGCGAAGTGACCCGGGTGTCCTCGGCGGCAATCAGATCTACCGAACGCAGCGTATCGAGCGCGCGCAAAGTAATGTCCGCAAGGTTACCGATCGGTGTGGCCACTACATATAATGCGGGTCTACGTATAACGTCTGGCATGAAATGCTGACTGGCTCTCGTCGTGGTTTTCTGACCGCCGCCTGCGCGACTTTACTATACGGCGCGCGAGTCGGCTCGGCCAATGAACAGCCCACGCCCCCCGCAGCCCGACTTGCGTTGTTGCTGCCCCTGGGTTCCCCAGCCTTCAACCGAGCTGCGGATTCCGTGCGACAGGGCTTTACTGCAGCGGCTCAAGTCGATCCGGCCGAGAAACTCGAAATCACGATCTACTCGACCACCGAGGACCCCTCCAATGTCGCGGCCGGCTACGACCAGGCAGTCGCCGAGGGCCATCGCTTCATCGTCGGGCCCTTGACGCGCAACGGCGTCTCCAGCGTCGCACTGCGCGTCCAGCCAGGCACCCGAGTGCTCGCGCTCAACGTGCCGGACAGCGACGCCGCACTACCAGAGGACTTCCACGCCTTCAGCTTACAAGTCGAAACCGACGCGAGACAAATCGCCCGCATGGCCTTTCAAGACGGGCGGCGCAACGCCCTCATACTCTCCGACATACAGCCTTTGGCGCGTCGCATTCATCGCGCCTTCGTCGACGAGTTCACGCGACTAGGCGCAGCGATCACGGCGGAGTTCCTCTATCGCGCCACCACGGCAGATTTGATGGCCTTGCGCGAGGCAACGGCGAGCGCTCGATCCGACATGGTTTTCCTGGCCGTGGATGCGGGCCGTGCACGCCTCGTTCGGGGCTATCTCGACAGCTCGGTTCAAACCTACGCGACCTCGCAAATTCTCGAAGGCCCGCCCGACCCCTTGCGCAACGCCGACTTGAACGGCATCCGCTTCGTCGCCATGCCCTGGTTGCTCCAGCCGGACCACGCTGCCGTGATGCTCTACTCTCGGTCGCCGGGCAATTCCCCGCCCGCCACGGACTTCGAGCGGCTCTACGCTTTTGGCATAGACGCTTATCGCATCGCCGCCAATCTTCTGCGCGGCGCAGAGATGGCTCTTGCACCGCTCGACGGCGTCACAGGCCGCATCACCCTGGCAGGCGATCGGCATGTCGCCCGGGAACTGACCCCTGCACAGTTCGTCGACGGCCGCGCAGTGCCCCTCGCCAATCGGCCGTGAATCCGCGAGGACGCGAAGCCGAAGCACTCGCCGAAGCGCATCTGCGAAGAAACGGCCTGCGCATTCTCGCCCGCAATTGGCGCTGCCGTTTCGGGGAAATCGACCTGATCGCTCAGGATGGCCCGGTGCTCGTATTCGTCGAGGTTCGCGCTCGCAGTTCGCGGGCTTACGGCGGCGCGGCAGAAAGCATCGATGCCGCCAAGCGCTCGAAGCTGATCGCCGCGGCGAATCAATACCTGTCGCGCGCAGGTCTCGACACGGCCTGCCGATTCGATGCACTGCTGATCGAGGAGGTCGGACGAATCGACTGGATTCGAAACGCTTTCAGCGCCGATTGAGCACTGCGGGAACCTCGGGCCCGCACTTGCTATCTCACAGACTTAACGTCTATCCTTGCACCGCCATCGACCAGCCCCTGCTGTCCTGAGTACGGAATTCGCTGCACGAACGATGTCGAGAAGCGACGCCTCCGTTGTCGTGAATCCCCGCCAGGCATCCGTCCCGGCTGCGATTCACTCAGCGTCTGGCGCCGAAGTCGACGCTGTTGCCACTCGTGGGGCCACTCGATGCGATTAACCATTCAGCAACGAATCTCCGACTCAGCACACTAACCCAGCATGGATCTGGCTGAACGCATCTACACCAACTTTCGCGATAGCGCGAACCTGAAGCTCTCGGCCGGCGAGCAACTGAGCGGGCCGATCGCGGCGGCGATCGAGTGCATGGTCGACTGCCTGCGCAACGACGGCAAGATCCTCGCGTGCGGCAACGGCGGCTCAGCGGCCGACTCGCAGCATTTCTCATCGGAATTGCTGAACAGATTCGAAGCCGAGCGACCGGGGTTGGCTGCGATCGCCCTGACGACCGACACATCGACCCTCACGTCCATTGCCAACGACTACGACTACGATCAAATCTTCTCGCGTCAGGTGCGCGCGCTCGGTCACCCGGGCGATGTATTGCTCGCGATATCGACCAGCGGCAATTCGCGCAACATCATCGCAGCCGTGCTCGCAGCGCACGAAGCGCAAATGACGGTGGTCGCCCTGACGGGAAAGGGCGGCGGTGCACTCGCCGAAGAACTCGCGGCCGAAGACGTCCATATATGCGTGCCGGCGACCGTAACGGCTCGCATCCAGGAAGTCCACCTGTTGACGTTGCACTGCCTGTGCGACGGCATCGATTGCCTGCTATTAGGAGTCCGCTGACATGCGTACCGCAGCCTTAGCGTTGTGCCTCGCCTCTTCCTTTCTCTTGTCGGGCTGCCCCGCCGTTATGGTCACGGGTGTAGGCGCTGGCGTGGTCGCCGTCGAGGATCGACGCACCGTCGGCACCTTGACGGAAGACCAGAGCATCGAGTTCAAAGTAAGCGGCCAGGTCCGGGACACGCACAAGGACAGCGTGCACCTGAATGTGACCAGCTACAACAGGATGGTGCTGCTGACGGGCGAGGTGCCGAACGACAAGGTGAAGCGCGACATCGAGCGCATTGCCCGCTCGACGGAAAACGTCCGTGGCGTCACCAACGAATTGGTCGTGGGGCCGCCGACCTCGTTGTCTGTACGAGCCAACGACAGCTTCGTCACCTCCAAGGTCAAGGCGCGCTTCGTCGACGCGCAGCGCTTCAACGCCCTGCACGTGAAGGTCGTGACCGAAAACTCCGTTGCCTACCTGCTCGGGCTGGTGAAGCGGCAAGAGGCCAAGGATGCGACCGAACTCGCCCGCACGACGCAGGGCGTCAAGAAGGTCGTCACGGTGTTCGAGTATCTTGACTGAGCCGCCGAGGCGGGCGCAGGAGACTCACCGTGGAGCCGCTGGAGATTCCCTTCGAGACCAAGCTGTGCACCCCGGAGCAAATCGCGGTGCGCGTGAAGGGTCTCACCCGACCGCTGGTCTTCACCAACGGATGCTTCGACATTCTTCATCGCGGCCATGTGACGTATCTCGCCCAAGCCCGTTCTCTGGGCGCGACCCTCGTCGTCGGACTCAACACCGATGCTTCCGTCAGACGCCTGGGCAAAGGGTCCGAGCGGCCCATCAACAAGCTGGAAGACCGTGCCGCTGTCATCGCCGCGCTGAGCAGCGTCGATCTGGTCACTTGGTTCGATGACGACACGCCCTTGGAATTGATCAGGTCGCTGCGGCCCGACGTGCTGGTCAAGGGCGGCGATTGGCCGACCGACAAGATCGTCGGCGGCGCCGAAGTCACCGGCTGGGGCGGGCGCGTGGTCTCGATTCCGTTTCGCCACGAACGCTCGACCACGGCAGTCGTCGAGCGGATTCGCGACGCCGGGGCCTGAGGCCAAGGTCAAAGACCTTTCACACGGCACTTCCTGCGCGGCTAGGCCGCCGCGCCGAGGATCGCCCGCGCAAATCTAGATGCCCGGGGGCAGATCGCCCACGCTGCGCAGAGCACGACGCGCCAGTGCCCAACGATGCGTTTCCGAGGGACCGTCATAGATCCTGAATGCGCGGATCTCCCTGAAAATGCGCTCCACCAGGGTGTCTTGAGTCACGCCCATGCCACCGAGAATCTGCACGCAGCGATCTGCCACGCGGTACAGGCCTTCGGAGCAGATCACCTTCGCCATGCTGGACGCCGAGCCGGCCGACTGCCCCTGATCGAGCAGCCATGCACAGTGCCAGATGGCCAGCCGGCATTGATGCATGTCGAGTTCGTTGTCTGCCAGCATGAACCCCACGCCTTCATGCTCGCCCAACGTCTTGCCGAACGCTTGCCGCGTGGCCGCATAGCGACGGGCGATGTCGTGAGCCCGCCCGGCGGCCCCGAGCCAGCGCATGCAATGGGTGAGTCGAGCCGGCGCCAGTCGGACCTGTGCGTATTTGAACCCTTGGCCTGGCGCGCCGAGCACATTCTGCGCCGGAATGCGCAGATTCTCGAATCTCAACACGGCATGGCCGCCCGCGAAGCCCTGATCGATCGTATCGAGGATGCGCTCGATCCGGATGCCAGGCGCGCTCATGTCCGAGAGCAGCATCGTCGCACCTTCCTCGGTACGCGCCATGATGATGGCGAATGCCGCGCCTTGGGCGCCGGTGATGAGCCACTTCACGCCGTTGACCACGTAGCCATCACCGTCCCGTCGTGCCTCGGTGAGCAGCAGGTTGGGGTCGGCACCGGCGCCAGGCGCCGGCTCGGTCATGGCAAAGCAAGAGCGCGTCTCGCCCTTGGCGAGCGGGCGCAGGAAGCGGTCTTTCTGCTGCTCGGTGGCGATGAGTTCGAGCATGTGCATGTTGCCCTCGTCCGGCGCCGAGCAGTTCATCGCGATCGGGCCGATGGGCGAATAGCCCGCCGCCTCGAACACGATGGCGCAACTCACATGGTCGAGGCCCAAGCCGCCCCACTCGGCGCCCACGTGCGGCGCGAGCAAGCCGGCCGACTCGGCCAGCGCGTTGAGCTCGCGCCGAAAATCGTCCTGCGGGCCATGCGGCCCCTGGCGCGGATCGCGCTCCAGCGGCAAGATCCGCTCGACGATGAATTCGCGCACGCGCTCGCGCAACACCTTCTGTTCCGAAGTCAGCGAGAAATCGATCATGTGTCCTCTCTTGCTCTCTTGGTATGTGCGGGGAGTGGCCCCGCGATGCCTCAACCCTCGGCAGCGGGGCACGCCACCGCTTTCAACGCTACTCCGCTCGTCGCCGCGTTGAGTTCCGCCAGCCGAGCGACCAGTGCCGAGGTGGGCTCGGCGATAACGATCACGGACAGCCGCAACAGGCCAGGGCGCTGCGTGATCGCAGTGTTTCGAACCTTGCTCGCTCGCATGCGAGCCTGGTAGGCAACCGCCGCTTCCTGGCTCCTGAAGATGCCCAGTGAAACGGCATTGCGATAGTCTTCATCCGTCACCACTCGCGCATCCGAAATGCCGAGTTCCTCCAGTTCGCGCACGCGCCGATCGGCGTCCTCGCGCGATTTCGCCGGCGGGAGATAGACCCACCACGCGGCCGGCGAGTCGACCTCGCGAGCGACCGCGTTCGCGAGCTTGAGCTTGGACAACGCTTCCTGCGCACGCTGCAACTCCGCCGTGGTAAACGGCCCCCACTCCAGACACGCGCCCGCCTTGATCACAGGCACGGGAACCTGAGCCGGTTCGCTGACGCGCTTCAACTTATCCGCGTTCAGCTCCAGAGCTCGCAAATCGCCCATCTCTCGGGGCGGGGTCTGCGGCACCAGCAGATAGGCGCCCACGGCGAGATTCGCAAGCAAGAGCAGCAATGCGACCCAGCGCATCAAGTGTCCTCTTCGGCGATGGCAGCGAGGCCCTCGAGCACCAGATTGTCGATCACAACGGTATCGAGCGCGAGCCAGGCGCGCAACGACGCGCCACTGCCTCCGCTGAGAATGACCCGCAACGATTCATGCCCGCTCTCGCGCATGAATGCCGCCATGCGCTCCACCGCGCCGGCTGCCGCATGCGTGGCCCCGCTCATGATCGCATCACCGGTGTTCGAGGGAAAGAACCGCACCTCGCCGTCGCGCAGCGACAAACCGGCCGTATGCTCGTCGAGCGCGCGTCGCATCAGATCCACGCCGGGCGCGATGATGCCCCCCAAAAACAACCCGTCTTCGGTCAAGGCATCGACCGTCAGCGCAGTGCCTGCATTGACCACTAGCGATGCACCCGGCAACAGCGCATGCGCTCCGATCAATGCCGCCCAGCGATCACAACCGAGCTGGCTCGGCTCGTCGTAGCTCGAGCGCACGCCGCACTGGGCAGGCTGACTGACGATGAAGTCCGGGAGACAGCCGCATTGGGCAAGCGCTTGTTCGATGCGCGCACGAACGACGTCACCGGCCACATTGGCTACGACGATCCGCTCGCAGCGCTCGACGCAGCCCAAGCCCTCCAAGAGCGCCTGTCTGTCCGTGGTGGCACACGCGCCGACCTGCAGCCACCTGCCTTCTGCCCGCCTGCCCCATTTGATGCGTGTGTTGCCCGCGTCGATTGCGAGAATCATAAACTCGTCCGCAAGGATACGTCGCCCGTGTGAATTGCACGGATGCCCGACGAAGTTTCTATCAGCAGACACGCGCTGTCGTCCACACCGAGCGCCTTGCCGCGAATCACGCCGCCGTCGGGCGCGAGCAGGCTCACCGCCTTGCCCTGGTGGGCGTGAAAACGCGTCCACTCTTCGCGCAGCGACGCGAACCCTTCGGTGCCGAAACGCTGCAGCAGGGTCGCGAGTTCCCCCAGAATGGCCGCGAGCAGATCGCTGCGCGAAAGGTGCAGCAGACCGGTATCGGCAAGGTCCGCCGCAGCCTGGTCGATGAGTTCTTTCTCCTCGGCCCCGAGACGCACATTCAGGCCGATGCCGATCACCGCCGCGCAAGGCCCCAAAGCATCCCCGCGCACTTCGATCAGAATACCGCCCAGCTTGCAGCCTTGCCAGATCAGATCGTTCGGCCATTTCAAACCGACAGCCACACCGAGCGAATGCAGCACGCGCGCGACGGCCAACCCCACGGCCAAGGACAGACCCGCCAGCCCGGCCACGGATTTGTCGAAACGCCACAGCAGCGAGAACGTGAGCGAGCTTGCCAGCCCGGAATGCCACCTTCGTCCCAATCGGCCGCGCCCCTGGGTTTGCATTTCTGCAATCAGCACCTCGCCGCTCGGCGCGCCCGCCTCGGCAGCACGCAGCATGTCGGCATTGGTCGACTCGCAGCAATCGATGACGCGCACGTGCAAGTCCTGGGCAACGACGGCTGCGTTGATGCGCGCCGCATCGAGCCAGTCGAGCCCGCGGGGCAGACGATAACCCCGGCCATGCACCCGTTGCACTTCGACGCCGGCCAGATGGGCTTCGTTGAGCGCGTTCCAGATGGACGCTCGCGAGACGTCGAGGTCGCGCGCGAGCGCCTCGCCCGAATGGAACTCTCCGTCGGCGAGCCGTTTGAGCACGGCAAATGTGAGCATACGCACGGCGGCCGAGCATAGGCAGGTCGGGAGCACAAGTAAAGCGGCAAAATCGCGCCACGCCGGTCGCATCGCCGCTCAGGAGTTAACATGCAAGCCTACCCGCTCGCAGGGTGCGGAACTAAGCCGCGGCGGCTTTGGTCCGTGGTTGACCCGCGAGCTTCGCCGCGCGGCGCGAAGCGCTCACAACGAAAGCACGATAGATGACTCTGGGCCCGGATTTCTGGCTATGGCTGCTCGCCTGGGCGCTCGTTGCCATCGGCGTCGCGGGCACGATACTGCCCGCACTGCCCGGCTTGCCGCTGGTATTCGCCGGCATGCTGCTTGCCGCCTGGATCGACGATTTCCAGCGGGTAGGCTATTTCACGCTCGCCGTTCTGGGCGTCATCACCGTCGTCAGCATCGTGGTGGACCTGTTGGCGAGCGTGCTCGGCGCCAAGCGTTTCGGGGCCAGTCGAGCCGCGATCATCGGCGCTGCGCTGGGCACCTTGTTCGGCCTTCTCTTCGGCATTCCCGGGCTGATCCTCGGCCCGTTCGTGGGCGCGCTCGTCGGTGAACTGAGCAGTCGGCGCGACATGATGGCCGCCAGCAAGGTAGCGCTCGGCACCTGGCTGGGCCTGTTGCTGGCGACCGTGGTCAAGCTCTCGCTCGTGTTCGCCATGCTGGGCATCTTCGCGTTCGCCTACTTCTTTGCCAATACCGGTCTGCCCGCCGCATAACGCTATCGGCCTGCGGACGCGGCTTGGGTAGAATCGGAAGGCTCTGCCCGACGTCTCGAAGGATGCACCCCATGAGTTCCAAATCGACCCGCAGCGAAGCGACGACAACCCCCGGCGCGAGCAAGGCCCAGCCGGCGGCGGTCTCCAACTTCCTGCGGGCGGTCATCGAGGACGACTCGCGCAGCGGCCGCTATGCCTCGCGCACCTGGGGCGGCAAGCCTGGTCCCGCCGTTACGCATGCCGGCGCGGCACCCGACCCGTGGCCGATCCGCACGCGCTTTCCCCCCGAGCCCAACGGCTACCTGCATTTCGGTCATGCCAAATCGATATGCCTGAACTTCGGCCTGGCGCGCGACTACGGCGGCGCCTGCCACATGCGCTTCGACGACACCAACCCGGCGAAGGAAGAACAGGAGTACGTCGACTCCATTCTCGACGCGGTGCGCTGGCTCGGCTTCGACTGGGGCGAGCACCTGTACTACGCGTCGGACTACTTCGATGTGCTGTATCAGTTCGCGGAAGCCTTCATCGAGCGTGGCTGCGCCTACGTCGACAGCCAGAGCGCAGAAGAGATGCGCGCCAACCGCGGCACGCTGACAGAACCCGGCCGCAACAGCGCGTATCGCGAGCGCCCGCTGCAAGAGAGTCTCGATCTCTTTCGCCGCATGGCCGCCGGTGAATTCCCCGACGGCGCCCATGTGCTGCGCCTGAAGATCGACATGGCCTCGCCCAACATGAACATGCGCGATCCGGCGATCTTCCGCATTCGTCATGCGCACCATCATCGAACGGGCAATCGTTGGTGCGTCTATCCGCTCTACGACTACACCCACTGCATCTCCGATGCGCTGGAGAACATCACCCAGTCCATCTGCACGCTGGAATTCGTGGATCACCGTCCCTTGTACGACTGGGTGCTCGAGAAGCTCGCCGATTTCGGCCTGCTCGCGCGCCCCTTGCCGCGCCAGTACGAGTTCGCCCGGCTCAATCTGAGCTACGTCGTGCTCTCCAAGCGCAAGCTGATCCAGTTGGTCGAAGACAAGCACGTCGAGGGGTGGGACGATCCGCGCATGCCCACCCTGGTCGGCGCGCGCCGTCGTGGCTTCACACCCGAAGGGTTCCGCGCATTTGCCGAGCGCATCGGCGTCTCCAAAGCCGACTCGTGGATCGACTTCTCGGTGCTTGAAGAATGCATGCGCGATCACATGAACGAGACTGCGCCGCGCCGCATCGCCGTGCTGGACCCGGTCAAGCTCGTGATCGACAACTACCCCGAAGCCCAGGAAGAAGCGTGCGAAGCCCCCAATCACCCGCAGAAGCCCGATTGGGGCAAGCGGGAAGTGCCCTTCTCGCGCGAACTGTGGATCGAGCGCGAAGACTTCGCCGAAACACCGCCCAAGGGATACTTTCGCTTGTTCCCCGGCAACAAGGTACGGCTGCGCTACGGCTTCGTGGTGGAGTGCACCGGCTGCGACAAGGATGACGCAGGCAATGTCATTGCCGTGCGCTGCACCTATTTTCCGGATTCGAAATCCGGCACCGACAGCGCCAACAACTACAAGGTCAAGGGCAACATCCACTGGGTCAGCGCACCTCACGCCTATGCGGCCTCGGTGCGGCTGTACGACCGGCTGTTCAAGGTGCCCAACCCCGGCGCCGAGCGCGACTATATCGAAGACCTCAACCCGGATTCGAAGCACGTCATCACCGCTCAGCTGGAAGCCTCGCTGCGGGACGCAGCACCCGACTCGCGTTTCCAGTTCGAGCGCCATGGCTACTTCGTCGCGGATCGGGTCGATTCTCGCCCGGGCGCGCCGGTGTTCAATCGCGCCGTCGGCCTGAAAGACTCCTGGAAGAGCTGATCGGCGACGCCGCGGGGAGTCGGCCTCCGCCGGAGCATCGCCCCAGCCGCTCAGCGCAGCAGATCGCCATTGAGCGTGTGCGCGCCCGGCTCGCTCAGTTCGGTGACGCGAACGCCGAGCAGTCGCACGCGCCGATCGAGCACGATGCGTCCCAGGCATTCGAAGACCGCCTTGCGTATCACTCTCGCATCGTTGGTCGGATCGGCCAAGGTGCGATCGCGGGTCACAGTATGGAAGTCCGCGAACCTCAACTTGATGCCCACAGTGCGCCCGACATAGCTGCGAGCACGCAGATCCTCCGCCACGCGTGCCGACAGCGCGGCCAACGTTCGGGCGATCTGCTGCCAATCGGAAACATCCTCCTGAAAGGTCGTTTCGCGGCTGCGCGATTTGGGCTCGCGCTGCGTGACGATCGGCGTGTCGTGGCGCCCTTGGGCGGCGGCACGCATGAACGTCGCCATCGCCGCACCGAAATGCGCTGCGAGGTGCTCGAGCGGGGCGGCCGCCAATTCGCCGATGGTGCTTATGCCCAATGCGCGCAGCCTTTCGTCGGCCTTGGGGCCGATCCCCGGGATCTTGCGCGCTTCGAGCGGCCAGATGCGCAGTGGAATGTCGTGCGCGCCCAGGATGGTCAAACCGTCGGGCTTGTCGAGATCGGACGCGATCTTGGCAATGAGCTTGTTGGGCGCGATCCCGATCGAGCAGGTCATCCCGGTGTCGCGCTCGATGCGCAGCTTGAGCGCCTGCCCGATCTGCTCGCTGCTTGCCGCCAGGTCGCTGATGTCGAGATAGGCTTCGTCGATGCCCCGATCTTCGAACAGCGGCGACACTTCCCGCATGGCGTGCTTGAAGACTTGCGACCAGCGCGTGTACTCGGCGAAATCGGTAGGCAGATAAACCGCGTCGGGACACAGCCGCTTCGCGGTGCGAAAGGGCATGCCCGAGCGCACCCCGAACTTGCGCGCTTCGTACGTCGCCGTCGCCACGACACCGCGCCGCGTCGGATCGCCGCGCCCGCCGATGATCAAGGGTTTGCCCTTGAGATCGGGACGCCGCAAGAGCTCGACGGCGGCAAAGAAGGCGTCCATGTCCAGATGCAGGACGCGGCGGATCGCGACAGCTTGCGTCATGCGCGGTCAGTCATCGACCGCGCACCTTCGCCCGCTCCACCGACGCATCCCACCCGCCATCGAGGATCGCAATCGAAGCGACGAACTCAGTGCACCCGCTCGAGCTTCTGCAAGCTGCGCATCTTGGGCGGCACCGGCTTGCCCGGGTTGACGTTGCGGAAGTTGGTATACGAAACCTCGCCGACATAGATGTCGCCGCGCGAATCCATCGTCACGCCATGGGGCGCGAGAAACTTGCCCACCTCCTGGCCAGGCCCTTGCTCGCCGCCCAGGCGCGCAATGCGGTTGCCCTTCTTGTCGACGATCGTCAAGCGCGGCCCCAGGTTGGGCACATTGATGTTCACGTTCATGCCGGGCCCCAGTTCGCCGATGAGAAACTCCGGACGATCCTGGCGATGGCAATAAAGACCGCAGGGCCGGTGCAGGTTGTTCCACTGCGCCTCGTACTTGCCGGCACCGTCGAAGACCTGCACACGATGGTTCTCGCGGTCGGCCACATAGACCCAGCCGTCGGCATCGGTGACGATGTTGTGCACGATGTTGAACTGCCCCGGATCGGTCCCGGGCTCGCCCCAGGAGAACAAGAGCTTGCCGTCGGGCGAATACTTGTGCACGCGAGCGTTGCCGTAGCCGTCCGACACGTAGATCTCGCCCTTGGGCGAGAGCGCCGTGTGCGTGCAGCGATGAAAAGGCTCGCCGCTCATGAACGGCGCGGGCTTGCCCGGAATCCCGATCGTGAAGAGCACCTTGCCCTCGGGCGTGCACTTGCGCACCGTGTGATCGCCGTCGTCGGTGAGATAGAGCATGTCGTCGGCATCGATGAAGATCCCATGAGCCCGCGGAAAGATCCCCTGCCCCCAGGTGCTGAGGAAATTGCCTTCGCGATCGAACACGAGCATCGGATTCGGGCCCCGGTTGAAGACGTACACCCGATCCTTGCTGTCGACCGCAACACCGCCGACATCGCTCGTAAGTTCGAGTTCGGGCGGCAGTTTCGCCCAGTTCTCGATGACCCGATACCGGTGTTCACCACTGCCCAGAATGACCGACATGCTTCTCTCCTGTGAGAACGGGCAACGAGGCCCGAAGGTTCAGTGCACTTTTGGCGAAGACGTCATTTGCCGCCGCCGTGTCCGCAAAGCCGCGCCGGCACATATTCATTCAGGATGCTGCCGCATCCGCCGGCGCAGGGTGCGTGGGCAAAGCCCGGCGGCCGCACCGCCCCGGCGATCATCGAACCCTTGGATATCATGGAAGACGCCCCTCGCACGTCAGCGCGTTCCGACCACGCGCTGTTCACCGTCAGCCTGCGCGCACCGACCCGGCAAAAACGTGCCGGGTCAGTCTGGCCGACCTCGGTCGTCGAATAGTACCACCGGCCTCGCGCAGGCTAGAATCGGCCCTCCCGTATCGCATGGCTGCGCGCCCCTGATGACCCGCCCACGCCCGGCAGACGCCTCACCGGACACATGCGCATCCATGCATGTCCCGGTACCCATCCTGCTCATTCCCGGGCTCAATTGCTCGGCACGCCTTTACGCCCCTCAACTGCCGGCCCTGTGGCGGCTCGCGTCCGTGACGGTTGCCGATCATCGTCGCGACGATTCGATCCCCGCCATCGCCGAGCGCATTCTTGCCGATGCCCCGCCCCGCTTTGCCGCGGTCGGACTCTCCATGGGCGGCTACATCGCCTTCGAGATCATGCGGCGCGCACCCGAGCGCGTGTACAAGCTTGCGCTCCTGAACACGTCCGCTCGGCCGGAATCCCCGGAGCAAACTGAACGCCGGCACGCCCAGATCGCCTGGGCGCGCCAGGGCCGCTTCGGCGAAATCCCGGAGCAACTGTTCTCTCTTTTCTCGCGCCGGGCGCGCTTGGGCGACGAGATCGTCAAGCAGACCATCCGGGAGATGGCCGACGAAACCGGCCCCGACGCGTTCGTGCGCCAGCAGACTGCGATCATGGGCCGGGCGGACTCCCGCCCGATGCTCGCGCGCATCGATTGCCCGACGCTGATCGTCGTGGGCGACGAAGACCGCTTGACCCCGCCGGACCTCGCGGCCGAAATCGCGCAAGGCATCCCGGGCGCTCGGCTCGAAATGATCGCAGCTTGCGGGCACCTGAGCACGCTCGACCAACCCGAGCACGTGACCACCCTCCTCACCGACTGGCTGCGCGGGTAAGTCGTCGCAGAAAGCAGCTCGGCCATCGGCCGCACGCTCGCACCTTGGAAATCACGCTCGACAGCTTGCGCCTTGTGCGCGATAGTGCGCCATGACACTTGCTGAGGATCGATCGACATGGCAACCGGCGACACGAAGTACGACCCGAGAACGTTCAAGGCCCTCACCTTCCACGATCAGCTGGCGCGCCTGCGCGAAGGCGCCGATACGCCGCGCGCATATCTCGAACGCTGTCTGGAGGCGATCGCCGCTCGCGAGCCGGTGGTCAAGGCTTTCGTTGCCTTGAACGAAGCCGGTGCGCGCGCCGCGGCCGATGCGAGCACCGCTCGCTGGAAGGCCGGCCGGCAGCTATCGCCGATCGACGGCATGCCGATCGCAATCAAGGATTTGCTCGAAACCCAGGACATGCCCACCGAAATGGGCTGCGAGGCTCTGAAGGGCAACTTTCCCAAGCGCGACAACGCGGCCGTCTGGGCGTTGCGCGAAGCAGGCGCGGTGGTTCTGGGCAAGACGGTCACCGCCGAACTCGGCGGCTCGCATCCAGGGCCGACCACCAACCCGTTCGACCCCACGCGCACCCCCGGCGGCTCGTCTTCCGGCTCGGCGGCGGCCGTCGGCGCGTGCATGGTGCCCACGGCCATAGGCACGCAGGTCGGAGGCTCCATCATCCGTCCGGCCGCCTACTGCGGCAACGTCGCACTCAAGCCCACCCAGGGCGCCATCAACCGGGGCGAGCGTCAGGCCACGAGCATGAGTTCTCACGGCGTGCATGCCGGCTGCATCGAAGACATGTGGCAGGTGGCGATCGAAATCGCTGCGCGTTGCGGCGGTGATCGCGGCGCACCGGGGCTGTTCGGGCCGTCGACGCCTCCCGCACCTGTCCGGCCCGAGCGCCTGATCGTGCTCGAGACGCAAGGCGCCGCCGAACTCGACACCGCCGGCCGCGCCGCCTTCGAATCGCTGCTCCAGAACGTCGAGCGCGCCGGCATCACGCTGCTTCGTCGCGGCGATCACCCGTGGATCGAAGCACTGGAGCGCTCGCTCGGCGACGCCGCCAAGGTCGGCGGCATGATCACCGCCTGGGAGAATCGCTGGTCCATACGCAACCTGGTCAACCAGAATCCGAGCGGGGTGAGCGCACGCGCGCAGGCGATCCTGAAGTCCGCCGAAGCCATGACACCCGAGGATTACCGCGTGCTGCTGATGGAGCGAGCCGTCGCCCAACAGCGTCATGCCGCCGTCGGGCCCCTTGCCGATGCCATCATTCTGCCCTCGTGCCCGGGCCCCGCGCCGGTATGGTCGGGCGATGTGCCGGGCCAACCGCTGGCGCCCCGCCCGACGGGCAGTTCGGTATTCAACATGCCCAGTTCGATGCTGTTCGCGCCTTGCGTGACCATGCCGCTTGTGAGCGTCGGCGGGCTGCCGATGGGGGCTCAACTCATGGGCCAACAGCACCATGACGCGCGCATGACCGCATTCGCACGCTGGATGCTCGCGTCGGTGGCGCCGGTAATCGCTTGAGGTCGCCGCCATGCTGAGGCTCTGGGGTCGGCCGAGTTCGGCCCGCACGCAGAAGGTGCTGTGGACGCTCTCGGAGATCGGGCTCGAGTTCGACTTCGTGCTGGCCAGCGCAACCATGGGTCCGGGAGGGCACGTCTCCAAAGGCAACCACCCTTTCGGCATCGTGGACTCGCCCGAGTACCGATCCCTCAATCCCACCGGACGCGTGCCGACCATCGACGACGACGGCTTCGTCTTGTGGGAATCGAATTCCATCGTGCGTTACCTCGCCATGCAACACGCGCCCGACCTGCTCTACGGCAACGACATCCGCACCTTCGCCTCGGCGAGTCGCTGGCTCGACTTCGAGAACAACGAACTGCTGCCGCCCCAGCATGAACTGGCGATGCATCTGATCCGGCTGCCCGAAGCGCAGCGCGACCCTGCGGCCGTCGAGCATGCCCGGCTTGCGTTCGTCAAGGCGCTGGCGATCGTGGAAACCCAGCTTGGACGCACGCGCTTCATGTGCGGCGAACGATTCACCTACGGGGATATCGGCGTGGGGATACGGGTCCACCGCTGGCACCTGTTCGGACTCGACGGTCCGTCCGTGCCGAACGTTGCGCGCTTCTATGCCGAGATCCAGGCGCGACCGGGATTCCAGCGCTGGACCGCCGATCCGGCGCATCACCTCGAAGGCTAGTGCCGGCGTCGGTCGGCGCGCGAAGATTGCGGTACGGAACCCGCATGCACGCCTGCGAGCATGCGGGCAGTCGCGAGTAGGGGACTACTCCGGCTTGATTCCGGCGAGCTTGACCGCCCGCGCCCAGTTCGGGCAGTCGTCGCGAACGAACTGAGCGAAGTCGGGTATCGACATCGGCTTGGGATCGGAACCCTGGCTCGTCAGGATTTGCTTGAGTTCCTCGTTGTGCAGCGCGGCGTTCAGCACCTTGTGGAGGCGTTCGATGATTTCGGACGGCACCTTGGTCTGCGTGAACATGCCGTACCACGTGCCGACGAATTCATAGCCCTTGATGGTTTCGGCGATGGTGGGCACGTTGGGGAACAGGCCCACACGATCCAGCCCCGCCACGCCGAGCACCTTGAGCTTGCCGTTCTTGATGTGCGGCAGCATGCCGGGAATGCTGGCCATGTAGATCTGTACCCGGCCGGCCAACACATCCGTCATGGCAGGCCCGCCACCCTTGTAGGGCACGTGCACGATGTCCAATCCCGCACGGTGCTTGAGCAATTCGAGGCCGAGGTTCTGCGGGCTGCCCAGACCGACCGAGGCGTAGCTCAACTTGCCCGGACTCGAACGGGCCATCTGGACGAGTTCGGCAACGGAATTGGCAGGAAAACTCGGCAAGGTGACCAGCACCTGTGAATTCATGACCAACCGGCTGATGGGTGCGAAATCGCGCATCGTGTCGTAAGGCACCTTGGCCCGCACCGCCGGCGAAATGCACAGCGAGGCTGGCGTGCCGAAGAAGAGCGTGTATCCGTCCGGCACCGCTCGCGCGGCGATTTCGGCCGCAATCACCCCGCCGGCGCCGCCTCGGTTGTCGACGACCACCGGTTGCCCGAGCGCCTCGCTGAGCTTGCCGCCCATGAGGCGAGCCGTGTAATCGACCGATGCACCGGGCGGATACGGCACCACGATGCGGATCGGACGGTTCGGGTACTGCTGAGCGTGCACCGCACCGGCGAACAATCCCGCTGCGGCGAGCAGCGCGTAACGACGTTGCATAGCCATGAAACCTCCTCTTGTTGTGATGACGGCCGAGGCCATTTTAGTATTCGGAGCCGGCAATTCGCTGGAGTCCGTCGATCGGCCGCCCTCGGCACCGCGACACGAGCACGCATGGCGGCTCGCCACCGCCTGCCTGCCGAAGACCATTCGCAGCGCTATTCGGTCTTGAGCTTGGCCTCACGAATGACCTTGCCCCACTTGTTGTATTCCGCCTTGATGAAGGCCTGAAACTCGTCGGGGCTGCTGCCGACCGGGATCGGCCCGTCGTTCACCAGCCGATCGAGCACGCTCGCCAGCTTCACGACCTTGGCGATCTCGCTCGACAGGCGATCGACGATGGGACGTGGCGTGCCCGCAGGCACGGCGATGCCGTTCCAGGCGCTCGCTTCATAGTTGGGCAGACCGCTCTCGGCGAAGTTGGGCACCTCGGGCAGCGCCACCGAGCGGCGCGGCCCGGTCACGGCCAGCGCCCGAATCTTTCCCTGTCGCACGTGCGGCACGGCAGCGAGCATGGTGCCGAACATGCTCGGCACGTGACCGCCCATCAAGTCGTTCAAAGCCGGCGGGGCGCCGCGATAGGGCACATGCGTGAGCTGGATGCCGGTGGCCGACTTGAACAATTCCCCGGCCAGCACGCCCGTCCCGCTGGGGCCGGAGGTGGCGAAGCTCAGCTCCCCGGGCCGGGCCTTGGCGAAGGCGATGAATTCCTTGACACTGCGCGCCGGCACCGAAGGATGCACCATCAGCAACAGCGGCGAGATCGTCGTCTGCGTCACGGGCTGAAAATCTCGGAACGCATCATAGGGCAGCCTGCTTTGCATCAGGGGCGCGACGACGAGCGAGGACACGCCGCCGAGGTAGAGCGTGTAGCCGTCCGGCGGTGACTTGGCCGCATACGCCGCGCCGAGCGCGCCGCTGCCGCCCGGCCGGTTCTCGGTCATGACATTCTGACCCAGCGACTTGCTGAGCTCCTGGGCGATCAGCCGCCCGAGGATGTCTGTCGGACCGCCCGCGGGATAGGGCACGATCATCCTGATCGGCTTCTCCGGGAACGTCTGCGCGATCGCGGATGCTGCACAAGCGGCACCGATCGCACTCAACAACACCACGAATCGCTTCTTCACGCTCGTCCTCCTCCTCGAACAGGGTTGCCGCCTTCCCTCAGCTCGCGGCGGGCCGCCAGTGCCCCGACTCCACCATCCCGAAGAAATCCTCGCTCAGACGATGAAAAAGATCCGGCTCTTCGAGGTTCACCAGATGCCCCGTGGCAGGTACCACGGAAAGGCGCACGGCGGGCGAGACGCGCTTCATGAACAACGCCGCATCGATCGCCGCCGGATCCTCGTCGCCCACGACGACATGGGCGGGCACGCGCAGCGCCTGCAACGCCTTGCTCATGCCGTACAGCGACGGTCGGCGCCCCTGGACGCGGCGCGTGATGTTCGCGCAGCCCTGCGCCGAGTGCTCCAGGAACCGCCGGCAGAAATCGTCGAAGGCGCGCGGGTTCTTCTGCTTCAAGCGCACGCGATTGGCCGCCCCCTGCAGTTTCTTGAGCACCGCAGCCAATCCTTGCTCCTCGTACTCCCGGGCTCTGGCCTCGGTCGCCTTCGAGAACGCAGCGCGGTCGCGCGGATCCGCCCCGCTGCCGATACCGATCATCGTCAGCGAGAGCGCCATGCGCGGATAGTCGATACCGAAATCGAGCGTCGAGCGCGAGCCCAT
>JALHQN010000013.1 GCA_022841915.1 Burkholderiales bacterium
TGGTGTCGCTGCTCGATACCGTGCGCCGACTCCCAGGTGTCTCATGAACCGCCGGATGCGGAACCGCACGTCCGGTGGTGTGGGAGGACGGCGGGGGTGACCCCGCCTCCTACCCGATCTCGGCCCGGCGCTATTTCGACGGGCATGCCGTCTTGGGCTTCATTTCGAGCGCCGGCAGCCAGCTTCCGTTGCTCGCAGGGCCGGCGTACGCGCCGCAGTATCGGAGGCTGGCGCGGGGGCGTCCGTTGAAGTCGCAGCTCCCGTTCGTGAGGCCCTTGAGCAACGTCTGGTTCACCGGTGTGGTGCAACGCAGCGCATCGCCCCGCGGATGTGGATCGAACGCCTCCGCGCCTGTTGCGGATGCGAGCATGGCGGCGGCATCTTCCAGCGAGTGCTGTGCGTTCCCGACCTGAACCCCGCCTTGAATCGCGTGCGGTGAGAACACCGCGTTGCCGCTCGCGAACTGGCGTTCGACCGGCGTCGCCTCGTTCACTCGGACGACGATGGGCGGGCCGCTCGTGATCACGGTGTTGTGCAGTATGCGTATCTCGCGCGGAACGTCGTTATGCGGCTGGATATGGATGCCGGGCCCGTGGCGATTGAGCAGCACGTTGTTGTAGAAGGCGACATTGCCCTCGGCCTGCAGCAAGGCCTCATGAGGGTTCTCGTGCAGGAAGTTGCCGTAGACGTGGTATTCGTCGTTCGAGCCTTCGCCCGAGCGCGGCCAATGACCGAGCAGCAGGTTGGGGCGCGCGCCGGCACCGGCCGAGCCGCCGTGCGCCTTGCTCAGCACGTTGTGTCGCAGGACGGTGATGTGCCGCCCGCGCGGGGCGTTCTCCAGGAACGGGCGCTCGCGCTGATGCTTGATCTGAATCGCATAACCGAGCGGATCGGTGATCAGATTGTGCTCGATGAGGCCGTCGAAGAACTGTGCGGAACCGTCCGAATTGCCCAGGTACATCCCCGTGCCGGCGCCGTGAATCCGATTGCCGCGGATGATCCAGCCCCAGGCGGGTGCCTTGGTCGATATGCCGACGATCTGCTGGTTGGCGCCGTGATTGACGATGGTGAGGTTCTGCAGCGTGATGTGGTGCGCCCAGCGGGCCGTGCCCTCCAGCTTGACCGCGTCGACGGCGATGCCGCGGCCGTCCACATGCAGGTCGCGAACGTGGATGTGCGCCGCATCCACGATGCTGATCGTATTCGCCCCGGGACGGGCGACCAAAACGGCGGGGTCGCCGGCGGCCGGGCCACGAATCACGATGGGGGCCTCGCGCGTGCCGGCGATCCTGTGCAGGGGCAGCCCGCGACGGTATTCACCCGCGGTCAGGGACAGGGTGTCGCCCGGCTTGAGCGCGGCCAGTTGAGCGCGGTAGTTCTCGGGTGTGACCTCGATGAGGCGCGCGAAGGCCTGATCGGCAAGCCCGATGAAGGCGCAGGCGAGCAGGCAGAGTGCGGGCCAGGCCAAGTGTCGTTTGCGTGTGTTCATCGATAGGTTGAGCGATGGTTGCGGCACGGGAAGCCGGCACGGCGTCGATCCGCTGGGCCGGCTCGATGTTAGGACAGCCGCCCGGGGAGGGAGTTTGCCTGCCACGCGTCGGGGAGAAGAGAATACCCCAGGGCGCGCCGAGCTTCAGTACCCCATTTGCGCGGGCTCGGTGACCCGGTAACGGTCCCCCGGGAGGGCGGAGGCGCCCCCCGAACGCTCCGTGATCTGCCGCCTGTCGAGCGGGCTGGTGGCGCCGCGCCCGCCCCGGTTGAGCACATGCGTGTAGATCATCGTCGTGCTCACGTCTTTGTGCCCGAGCAACTCCTGGACGGTGCGGATATCGTAGCCGCCCTCCAGCAGATGGGTGGCGAAGGAGTGGCGCAGGGTGTGCGGGCTGACAGGTTTGTAGATGCCGGCCTCCGAGGCGGCCTGGCGGACCGTACGTTGAACGATCTGCTCGTCGACGTGGTGACGGCGATGCGCACCGCTGCGCGGATCGGTCGACAGGCGCGCCGCCGGAAAGACATACTGCCAGCCCCATTCGCGAGGCGCCGACGGGTATTTGCGCGCCAAGGCGTAGGGAAGATAGACCTCGCCATGGCCCCGTGCGAGATCCGCCTTGTGCTGCGCGCGCACCCAGCCCAGGTGCGCGCGCAGCGGTTCGATCAGCACCTGCGGCAGCATCGTGATCCGGTCTTTCGCGCCCTTGCCCTCGCGCACGAGGATCTCGCGGCGCGCGAAATCGACGTCTTTCACGCGCAACCGAACCGACTCCATCAAGCGCATGCCGGTGCCGTAGAGCAGGTGAACGATCAACCCGGACACGCCGCTCACCTGACGCAGGAGGGCATCGGTTTCGTCAGGGGTGAGCACGACCGGCAGCCGCTGCGGCTGCTTGGCCCCTTCGACGTCGTCGAGCCACGGCAACTCCAGATCGAGCACCTCGCGGTACAAGAACAGAATGGCGCTCTTGGCCTGGTTCTGAGTGGAGGCGGCCACCCCGCCCTGAACCGCGAGGTGCGTAAGAAACCTCACCACATCGGCCGGCCCCAGATCACGCGGATGCCGGCCGTCGCTGAAGTGCACGAACCGCCTTATCCACTGCACATACGCATGCTCGGTGCGTATACTGTAATGCTTGTAGCGAATGCGGTCTCGCACTTGATCGAGCAGGCGAACACCCCGCGGCGGCGCGGGGACGGATGGGGGAGGACGTATCGGTGTAGTCATCGAAATAACTGTATATAAAAACAGTTCATCCTGGCATGGCGGGATGTGAGTGTCAACGGCCGGTTTTCATCTGTTCCCATGACGAGTTCTTGTTTGTCATCGGAGGGGGCTACTGTTTCGGCGGCGGACGAATTTGCGTGCAGCATCAGGCCGAGGCGGCTACGCTGTCGCTTTCTGAGATCAAAAATGGGAGGGGTCCAATGATTGAACGCATGTCGCTGTGTGCTGCCTGCGTGCTCTTTTTTGCTGGCTGTGCAACGGTTGTCAACGACTCCACTCATCCGATGAAAGTGGAGACGAAGTCCGTAGCCGGCCAAGTGGTTTCTGGCGCCGAATGCAAGCTCACGAATGACTACGGCACCGTGGCAATGAAGTCCGGTGATACAACCCAGGTGCGTCGCTCAAGCAAGGACATGGACATCGTTTGCCGCCATCCCGAGAATCAAGACGCGGTTGGGCGCGCTATTTCTCGGGCCAATGCGGGCATGTTCGGAAACATCATCCTTGGCGGAGGCATCGGTGCAATCATCGATCACAACAAGGGGACTGCTTATACGTACCCGACATGGGTTCAACTGATTTTCGGCAAGAACCTCGTTTTCGATCGCAGTACCGAGAAGGAAGGTTCGCCCGCCCTTGGTGCCGAGCCTGCCGCGACTGGTGTGGGGGCGGCGGCCACTCAATAAGCAGCACCGTCTGCGGCCTTGCCCGTGCGCTTCGCTTCGGGGCTGGCGGCACGTTACGCGAATCATTAGGCTCCAATTCCGATGCGATGGCTCGTTCTGACCATGATCCTGGCGTACAAGCGCCATATATCGCCGATCAAAGGCTTCGTGTGTGCGTATCGGGTGCGGACGGGACACGCCAGTTGTTCGACGCTGGGGTTTCGGGCTGTCCGGCGGCATGGCGTGATCAAGGGATTGATGCTGCTGCGCGAACGGACATACCTTTGCGGGGTTGCTCATAGGCGAAGCCAGCCTCCGGCAGCCCGTATCCCGGTCGGCCAGCGAGGTGATTGTGATCCTGGCTGCGACTTGCCCTGTGACCTGCCAAGCGGGAAGTCACTTCCCAATTTCGCCGATTGCGCGAGCTGCGATTGGTCGGAGTCGAAGAAAGAACGAAAGAGAAAGAAGTCCAACCAGAAGAATGTCTACCTTCCGCCTGATCTACGACACCCGCGATGAATCGGGTGTCTGCGGTTTGTACGAATCGGGGGGAGTGCTTCGAGCCGACTGCCCAACGGCGTTGCTCGTGGATGCCTGCGTCGCGTCGCGCCCTGGCGGCGGGTCAAGCTCAACATTGGGCGTCGGGTTCGCTGCGTTGCCCAGTGCGATCGTCAGTCGCTTCCGTCGCGGTAGTTCTCTCTGACTGAAGTATTTGGATTTCCATACACGAGGTCTTCATGAGCCAAGCGAAGTTTCGAGTGGGGCGTCTTGATCACGTTCACATTCGCGTACCCGATCGAGAAGTGGCGGCTCGATGGTACGCCGACTACCTGGGGTTCGAAGTCGTCGAAGCATTCGGGTTCTGGGCGAAAGGCTTCGAAGGCGGTCCGATTCAGATGTCCGCGGACGGCGGAAACACGATGCTCGCGTTGTTCGAGGCCAGTGAGGGGCACCCGATGGCCCCGCAAGTGACCGGGGTCGCGTTCAGCGTCGATGCGCAAAGCTTCGCGGCTTTCGCCCGGTCACTCCCGAACGGTATCGACAGCCCGTCGGATCAGCCGCTCCGTATCGATGATGTCGTCGACCTGGACATGTGCTGGGCTTACAACTTCACCGACCCTTGGGGCAACAATTTCGAACTCAACTGCTACGAGTACGAGCGCATCCGCAACGATCTCATCGTCGCCGAAGGCGTCGAGCCCGTGCGCTACTGGCCGCGCAGTTTGTACGAGCAGTATCGAGGCTGAAAGCGCCTGGCTGGGTAGACAGGGTGTGGCGCGCAACACATCGTTCATCGAGCAGGCGCAAGTCTGTCCGGTGAACTCGACCGTTTCGGTAGTCCGCCACATCTGTCGCAGCTCCGATGACCATTCCATCAACCCGCTATCCAACACACCCATGTCCGTACGCTTGCTTGCCCTATCTTTCTTCCTCGTTCTTCTCTCGGCTTGCGCGACGCCGAACAAGCAGCCTCTCGTCGACGCATCGACGACGATATTCAAGGGCCAGACCATCGTTCCTACCTTGCGAAAGTCTCAAGACTTCACGGCTGCGACGGCTGGCAGGGCAGGATTCGGGCTCCTCGGGGCTGCCACCATGATCGCAGAAGGCAACAAGATCATCGAATCCAACAAGGTCGCGGATCCGGCATCGTCGATCGCACAGCGACTCTCATCTGCCCTTGCGGCGAAGCACTCCGCCACCGTGGCCACTTCAAAGGTCTTCGTGGCGACGGCTGACGTAGCCCAAATCGCTCGTGAAGCCAAACAAGCGGCCAGGTTCGCCATCGACGTACGAACCGTCACCTGGGGCTTCATGTATTCCCCGACGAACCGGAGCCGTTACCGGGTGTTCTACGCAGCCAAGGCAAGCCTGCTCGCCACTGAAACGGGAAGCATCCTTGCCGAGGGATTCTGCAAGCAGATGCCTGAGTCCGACGCCGGAGCAGCAACCTACGACGAGCTTCTCGCCTCGGAGGCAGCGCTGCTCAAGCGCCGGCTCGAAGAGGCAGCGGACGAATGCCTCAAGACATTGCGATCCGAGATGCTCTCGTTGTAGCAGGCTGCGATGCGTGCCAATGGTCGGCGCGTGCACCCCCCTCCGAGCATCGCGACGCCGAACCCGGTGAGCAGGCCCCGCAGTGGGTCGAGGAGTGCTGAGCGAGCAGCGATCGGCAGGGTTGTCGACCGTGTTCTGCTTCGTTCGATAGTCTTGATCGAAACGAGCCGCCAGCAAGCGAACGTCGTGGCCCATGGCGATTCGCCGGCGGGCCCGGTCATGTGTGCCGCCGCAGGCCCACGTGTGCGATCACCTTGCACAGCGCCTATGTTTCGGCATCGAAACACCGACGCTCGTGTCGATCTGCAGCCTGGTCTGATGGGGGTATGATGCTCGTATGCCGAATCAGAAGTCGGCTTGTCTACAGCGTCGTTGGGTGTCGCGGGGGGGGCGCCGAGGTGTCACTGGAAACCTGGGAATTGTTGAGCTACGTGGTTACGGTCGTGGCACTGCCGATGGCCATTGCAGTTTTCTTGTTCGAGCAGCGTAAGGAACGCGAGAACGAGGATGAAGAGGTATACCAGCTCCTGTCGGACAACTACCAGGATTTCCTGAAGGTGGCGCTGGAGAATCCAGACCTGAGGCTGTTTTCCGACGAGACCACCAATGCTCTGAATGATGAGCAGAAGGAAAGACAGTTGATCATCTTCACCATGTTGGTGTCCCTGTTCGAGCGGGCCTTCCTTCTCCTTTACGACGATACGATGTCTGCCAAGCAAGCTCGCCGCTGGAACTCATGGGAAGACTACATCCTCGAGTGGTGTCACAAACCTCATTTCCGCTCGCATCTTCCACAACTGCTCCGTGGAGAGGATCCCGGCTTCGTGCGCTATGTCGAAGGACTGGTCGCCTCCGAGCGTGTGTCCTGACGACCAAGAGTCGATAGCGAGCACGAAGCGAGTCGGGATCCGAACAGGTGTTTGGACGATCCCGCATAGCGAGTGTCGAGCTCGACGCTCCATTCGTACATTAGATATCTTCTGGGTGATGATTGGGCAATGTCAGAGTGACGGATAGGCTGCTGATCGCAGGCGGGTCGAGCACCTTCGAGGAGCGATCCCGGACGGACCGGCATCGAACCGCGGAAGCACATGCGGTCCCTCTCAGCGCGGAGGGAGCCATCCGAGGGTGCTAGCGCTCGCGCGTTCATGCTACAGCGCTGCCTGAGCGAGCGGGCGACGCTATGGCCGCCAAGGCGCACCCTAGGCTGAGCAGGCTCAAGCTCGTCAAATTCTGGGTTCTGCTTCACCTGTTGAGCAGCGCCCTCGCACTGGTCCTATTTCTGATCGGGCAATACGGGCTGCTCCAGTGCTCGCCTCGAGGTCTGGCCCGGCCCTTGGGGAGCGGGAACGGTGGCGCGCTGCCAGGGGTGTTGGATGCGAACGATCGACGGTGCCGCGCGGCCGCACGTAGCGATGTCGCAGGCAGTACCGGAGGATCGGCATGCGCCAGACCTCTGCTCGACTCGATCATGGATCTAGGATTATGGCTGTGACGTCCCGTTCGCGATTGGGTGTCGCCGCGGGTTGCAGTTGTCCGTTCGCTGGAATAAAACGTCGTTCATGGAGTGCGATGGCGAACTCCTCGCTGGCTCGCGGCCGTACGGCACTTTGGTCGGAACAATGGTATGCAGTAAGTCGCGCGTGTGTCGCCCCCGTCCTCTGCCCTGGCAAGTCGTTCAGCTTCAACCTCGTGCCCATTGCTCTAGGGAGGTGCCATGACTACTAGCCCCGCCGTATCGCTCCTGATAGATCGAGAAGCCAGGGAAGAGCAGTTCAGTGCCTTTGTGGACGATCTGGCGAGAATGGAAGTCGACGCCAGGGTGGTGCGCCGCCCGCCCGAAGGGCCTTTCATGGCGTTCGATTGGCTGATCCCGACCGGAATTATTCTCCTGATCGCAAAGCCGTACTTCGAGGCGATGCTGGCGAAGATGGCGGAAGATCACTACGTCATTCTCAAGGGCGCAACCGCCAAGCTGTGGAAGAAATTCTTCGGTCCGCAACCGGAGATCGAAAGATTCGTCTACGGACCGGGCCGGGTTGTAAAGGAATCCATTTTCGCCCGGTCTTTCTCGGTTACGGCGCAAAGCGTGCATGGCACCGAGCTCACGCTGCTTTTTCTGAAAGACACGACGCCGGAGGACTTCGAGGTGGCCATCGCGGAATTCGAAGATTTGATGTTCACACATCATTCGAGCCGCGGCGACGATCGCTTGTCCATGCTGCTGGATTCGCGCGAACTGCCGCCGAAACATTGGCAGCAGCTGCTCTACCTCAATCCCCGCACGAAGCGGCTCGAACTCATCGATTACGTACAAAGCTCGAGGCGTGGGGAATTGATTGGTGACGAGATTCCGCGGGAGGAATCATGACAGCATCTTCCGCTGCCCGAATTTATCGCGAGAATCGGCTGACCCCATCGGAGGATGACATGCATCGAATCTTGATTCGCTGCTCACTGCTCGTGTTTCTCGTCGCCTCGCCGGCACTGGCGCAGGCAACCATCCTCACCTTCGACCAGGAGCGCGATAGCGCGACCGGCACGCTCGTCGGTCCAACGACGAGCGGCGGCAGGCTGCGCGCGGACTACGGCGACAACGTGACTGGCGCGGCGATGGCCGTGCCCGGCGGGGTTTTCACCTATGGTGAAGCGGGTGAGGGCTTTACCCCCGACGTCAGCGTCGACATCTTTTCGGCCACCGCGACGGCATCCGATGCCGGCGTCCGTCTGTGGCAGACCGGCTATGGCGATCTCGTCAACGTGCTCTTCGGCGATGGCCCCGGGACGGCTGGTGCGCCGCTGCTCAGCGTCCGGTTCACGGCTGCGCCCGGCTACATGGTCGATCTGTACGGCTTCGAACTGGCCGGTTTCGGCAGCGACTACGTCATCGCCGGCGTCTCCGTGTTCGCAGGCTCGGTGAGCCTGTTCTCGCAGAACGGCGTCCTCGTCCAGGGCGACGCGTTCGATGCGCAGCGCACGAGTATCGCCTTCGCCACGCCGCTCTCGGCGCCGGAGTTGCTCCTGCAGGTGGATCTTTCGAATCTCTCGCCTGGCATCCGGGACAACGTCGGGCTGGACTCGATCCGCTTCGGGCAGACACCGCCGCCGCCCGTGCCGGAGCCGACGAGCGCACTGCTCCTGCTCGCCGGGCTCGGGCTCACCGCGACGGCATGCCATTGGCGTCGTCGCGCACGCCGCAGCGCGTGGTGCGAACAGGCGTGACGAGGCCGCCGCCCGCGCGCTCCTGCAATCGTTCGCCTCATCGTCCCGGGGCGGCGTATCGGCATGGATTCACGACGGTGACTCGGTGCCACCGATGATCTCGGGCACGCATGACCGTTTGCCCCCGAGCGGCGGCGCAAGCGTTCGCTACGTTAGGCCCGGTCGCCGGTGGATGCCGCCCGGTGCCTTCGGCGAGTCGCCGCTTTGACCCCCATGTACCGATTGGAGACACCCGCCGACTACGTCTTCTTCGTCGTCTTGTCTGTCCTCGTCGGTGCGATGGGCGTATTGATGCTGATCTTTCCGACCGAACCGCTTCCTGAGGATCCCGACGCGTACCGCAAAGTGCACGGCGTGCTTCGCGAGTTCAAGGACGAGCGTCCTCGCCGCAGTACGGCGGTCACGTTTACTGTGGAGAACGACCCACAGGTGTTCGTCTCGTATTCGGTACCGACGCCCGAATCGGCGAGGCACTGGCAGGCGGGCAGGACGTTCGTCGAATTCTTCGTTACACGCAGGGACGATGCGCGAGGCGGCGTTTCACGCCTCCCGGCCTACGGCCTCAAGGTCGAGGGGCAGGAACTCCGGTCCTTGCGCGACGACATCGCCTTCCACAATGCCGGCGCCGTCGGCTGGCCGGCACTGATGCCCATCGGCCTGGGCGTTGTCGGCTTGATCGTCCTAGCCCTTCGATGGCGCCAGAGAAGTGCCGCCCAAGCTTTGGCGGCGGGCGCTTCGTCGTCACGCCGTTCGCGATGACTGGCATGGGTGCCGGCCGAGCACGCCATTCGCCGGCCGAAGCCAATTCGCAGGTCGGCAGAGGTACACTGCACTCCGCTATCCCCCTGCAGGAGAATGTCTTGATTCCTTCCCGCCTCTTGTCGCCTTCGGTGAGCCGCGCCTCGGCGCTGAGCGTATGGGTGCCGCCGTGGCGTGGCGAACCGTGCTGCTGCGCCCGTCGATGGAAGTGGCCCGTTTCATGAACCGGACGGTCAAGGCGACAGAGTCGGAGTTCTGGGGGGCATTCAGCAGCTTCTGCCCGCCGGGCGGCTACTTCGACGGTCCAGGCAGCGCGCAACGCGATGTCGACCGCAGGTTGGGTGAAGCGATCGAGGCGCTGCTCGTTGCCCAACTCGGGCCAGCCGAGACAAGCGGGACATGGCGGCACGAATTGGGCGCCTATCGTGCCGGAATCCACTCGCTGAGGTTTTCTGCGGCGGGCTTCGATCCGGGATTGGTGCCCTCGCTGCAGGGGCTGCTGGTCGGAGAGCACGAGGTCTATTGCATCGTCTGCCAAGTGTTCGAGTCGCTGAGTGCGCCGAGCGAGGCGCGCATCGGATCGGTGGCGATGCGGTCGAATCGTTTGTTGGTGTCCTACCCCCTCGTGGAACATTCCAAGGGTCGGCTCTGACGAGCGCTCGTCCTGAGCGCGACTAGATGGTTCGTCTCTCGCCGGAGATCGATGCGCCGGTCTGCATCGCGGCATTGCTCATGCCGGGCACGCCCTGCCGATAGACTGGACATCGATCGCTGAACCTTGTCACCGAGCAGCCATCCATCGAGTCCGCGCGCTGCCTCCAGGCTATCGGCGTCAGTCGCTGGCCGGGCCTACGATAGCATCGCACTCGGACGAGGCAGGGATGCTCGGAGTGCTCGATGCCGCCAGCGTGCGCTTGTAGGTCTCCTGAACGACCCAGGCATCGAAGCTCGCGCGATGCCGCCGTTGCGCGACACCGGCAAGCACCTGGGCCTTGGTGCCTTGCCAGCGCGCCATCTGCTGCTCGGACAGGATCAGCTCCAGCGGACTGACGCTGAACTGCATGCGCACACGCGCTTCGTGGAACAAGGTCGTGAGCCAGGGCTTGTCGACCACCCAGCCGTCGCTATACAGCGTGCGGCCCTGGAGCAGCGTATTGAGATGAGCGGCGACTTCCTGCATGGGTTTGCCGTAAGTCTCCAGAAGGTCGCGCGCGATGCGGTGGACCTTCTCTGCTTCGGTGTCCCAGTGGATCCAGCCGGGCGCGGGCAGGATCAGCGAGCAATACTTCGTGTCGTCGTCCAGTGCGACCCCGATTTCGATGGGGTAACTCGTGCCGCCGAAGCCGGATGCCTCGACATCGACGATGATAGGAATGTCCGGCCTGCGCATGCGCTTGATCCTGACGATGTGGCGACCATCGCAGTATCATGTGTGCCATGCGGATAGTGCAAGCCGGGCAGCACGAATATGTCCAAATCATGACCGTCGAGCGCGAGGCTTTCGGCCGTGACGACGAGCCGCGCCTGGTGGCGGCGCTGCTGGCCGATCCGACGGCTCAGCCCAGCCTGTCCTTGCTCGCCTACGAGGGAAAGCGCGCGGTCGGCCACGTCTTGTTCACCCGGGCCACCCTTCGTGGCGCAACCCGGGAGTGCTCGGCGGTCATTCTCGCCCCGTTGGCCGTGATTCCGGATTTCCAGCGCCAGGGCGTCGGGCGTGCGCTCATCGAGCATGGCACCGAGTGTTTGGCTGGGGTGGGCGTGCAACTCGTTTTTGTGCTCGGGGATCCCGGGTACTATAGCCGCTGCGGTTTTCAGGCCGCGGTGCCCCACGGGCTGCTGCCGCCGTATCCGGTCGTCCCCGAGGCGGCCTGGAGGGTGCGTGCGTTGACGTCAGGCATGCTCGGCGCCACTCGGGGCAAGGTGGCATGCGCAGCGGCGCTCGATCACGCGGAGTACTGGCGGGAGTAGGGCACGCGAGTCCCGATGTGGTGGAGTGATTGCACCGTGCCATTAAGATCAAGGGTCGTGCGTCGCCGCCGCGAGGCGCCAGAGCGCAGCAGCATCGCGGGCTCGACTCAGACTAGCGCGATAGTGGAGTTGCCATGCTTCCGAAGCTCGAGGACATCGAATCGGCCAGTCGCATCGTCTATGCGGCCATGCCGCCGACACCGCAGTATCGCTGGCCGCTCTTGTGCGAGCGGCTGGGTGTCGATATCTGGCTCAAGCACGAGAACCACACGCCCGTGGGGGCTTTCAAGGTGCGGGGCGGGCTGGTGTATTTCGCAGAGCTTGCGCAGCGCGCTGGCGTCACGCAGGTGGTGACGGCGACGCGCGGCAACCATGGCCAATCGGTGGCGCTGAGCGCCCGTCGTTGCGGTCTCGCCGCGACCATCTTCGTGCCCTTCGGCAACAGCGTGGAGAAGAACGCCGCGATGCGGGCGCTCGGCGGCGAGGTGGTCGAGTTCGGACACGACTTTCAAGCGGCCAGGGAAGAGGCGGCTCGCGTCGCCGAAGCATCGGGAGCGCATATGATCCCGGCGTTCCATCCCCGGCTCATCGCGGGTGTGGCGACCTACGCGCTGGAGTTGTTTCGCGGCGTGGAGGATCTGGACAGTGTCTATGTTCCGATCGGTCTGGGCTCGGGCGTTTGCGCCGTCAGCGCCGTTCGCAACGTCCTCAGCCCCAAGACCAAAGTCGTCGGCGTCGTATCCGCCCATGCACCGGCCTACGCGCTTTCCTTTCTGCAGCGCCGCGCCATCGATGCCGAGGTGTCGACGCAGCTTGCCGACGGGATGGCGTGCCGCACGCCCCAGCCCGAGGCGCTCGAGATCATCTGGCGCAACGTGGATCGTATCGTCGAAGTGACCGACGCCGAGATCGCTTCGGCGATACGCGATGTCTTCGAGTGCACCCACAACGTCGCCGAGGGTGCGGGTGCCGCGGCAGTCGCCGCCATTGCCCGGGAATCGGGCCGGCTCGCGGGCAAGCGGGTCGCCGCCGTGCTTTCGGGCGGCAATGTGGATCGTACGGTGTTCGCATCGGTGCTCGCAGGCGCGGAGGCCCGGTCATGAGCCTCGATCCTCTGGCGCTCGGTACGTCCCGTGGGTTGGCGCAGATCGTCGATCCAGGTGCGCAATGAATGTGCTGAGCAGAGTGCTCGTGTCGCTTCTTGGCGGGGGTCTCGTCGCTGTGGGGCTGGTAGTGCTTTTCGGCGACGGCGTGTCGCTGCCCACGCAGTACCCGCCGACGCGGTATTACTTCGCGGGGGCCTCCCTCTACCTGCTGGGCGCCGCGCCGTTGACGCTCGGCAGTCTGGCCCTGATGCTCGAGTTCGGCATCCTCACCCGCGCCGATCGCGCAACGTATGGGTGCATCGGCATGGGCATCGCCATGCTTTGGCTCGCCTTCCTGCTCGCTTCCAAGCATTGAGGGCACCGAGCATTTCCAGCCGTGCGCGCGATTGTCATTGTTTGACGAAACTCAAATCGGGTGCGCGATCGGGCGCACTACAATCGCACCGTCATGCTGGGGCGCCGGTGTCGCGTCCCGTACCGGGAGATCCGAAATGCTGAGGTTCGACGTTCCGCTGGTCTGGTCCAACGTGATCCGTTGGGAAGCGTTCATCAACCATGTCGTCTGCTGGATCGCGCTGCTGCTCTGGCCCTGGGCGCTCGCGCTGCTCGTGATTCAGGGGTTCGTGCGCGGTTTCATCGGCCATCATCGTTGTCCGCTGCATCTGGTTTGGAAGCGTCTCTTCGAAGCTTCCGGCCGGGCAGGCAAGAAAGAGAACGCCGGCGCTAAGATGTTCGCCAACAAGATCCTGTTCATCGCCAGCAGCGTGGCCTTGGTTCTGTTCGCGCTCGGCAGCCCGCTGTGGCAGATCCCGTGCATTGCGCTCATCGTCTTCTCCTTCCTCGAATGGGCGTTTTCCTTTTGCGCCGCGTGCTGGGTGTACGGCGCGTGGTATCAGCGGTTTCCGCCCAAAGGCGCCTGATCGCGGCATCCAACCCCTTGCGGGGGGCGAGCAAGCGCAGGATCATGCGCGTAGGAGCGGCGCCGCCGCCTCTTGAATAATCGGAAGGTTTCGACATGATCCTGGAACAGGCGGTGCTGAACGTGCGACCCGGCCAGTCGGCCGAGTTCGAACAGGCTTTCCTCCAGGCGCAGCGGATCATCGGCGCCTCGCCCGGCTACCTCGGGCATGAACTGCGTCGCTGCCTGGAAAACCCTGACCAATATCTGCTCCTGGTGCGCTGGCGCACGCTCGAGGATCACACCATCGGCTTCCGGCAATCGGCGCCTTACCAGGAATGGCGCCGCCTGCTGCATCGCTTCTACGATCCTTTCCCGGTGGTCGAGCACTACGAGGCGGTGGCCGGGTGCTGTCCGCCGGCGCTGCGCGATTCGTGAAGCCTTGCCCTGACGCTTTCCGTCTGGCGCGAGTAAGCTTCGTGCGCCTCATCAATCTCGGGAGCGTCTCGTGCACAAAGCATCCATCGGTTTATCCATCGCCGCCTTCGCAGGCATCGTCGGGTTGGCGTTGACCCGGCCCGCGGAATCCCAGATCCAGGTGGCGCCTAGCTACCTGCCCATCGGAGCCGCAGCCAGCGGCAGCGGCAGCACGGCCTGGTTTCACCATCCGCCGTCGGGGCGCGTCGTCGCCTGCCAGGCGACACCGGGCGCAGGCGGCGCGCCTGCCTCCCTGCAGTGCGTCGACGCAAAGCTGCCTTGAGCGGTCGGAGGCTTTGTTGCGCTGCATTGCATGGACTGGGGTGAGCCGCTAGACTCGCCTCTTTTTTCGAGGCGGCTCGGCCCCTGCCGGTCGGGCGCCTCCACCCAGGCATCGCCATGGACGTCTCACAGGAGCGCGCGCGCAGACGCACGTTCGCCATCATCTCCCACCCGGACGCCGGCAAGACCACGCTGACCGAGAAGCTGCTGCTGTACGCAGGCGCGATTCACATCGCGGGCAGCGTCAAGGCGCGCAAGGCATCGCGCTACGCGACCTCCGACTGGATGGAGATCGAAAAACAGCGCGGCATCTCGGTCGCCAGCTCGGTGATGCAGATGGAGTACCGGGGCTGCGTCATCAATCTGCTCGACACCCCGGGCCACCAGGACTTCTCCGAGGACACCTATCGCGTGCTGACGGCCGTCGATGCCGCCTTGATGGTCATCGATGCGGCCAACGGCGTGGAAGCGCAAACCTTGCGCCTGCTGCAGGTGTGTCGCGCGCGCGGCACACCCATCATCACGTTCATCAACAAGATGGACCGCGAGGTGCGCGAGCCGCTCAATCTGCTCGACGAGATCGAGAACACGCTGGGCATGGCGGCTGCGCCGTTCACCTGGCCGATCGGCATGGGCAAGCAGTTTCGCGGTGTCTACGACTTGAACGCGAACCGGATGCGCGTGTTCCATCCGGGCGCCGATCGGGTGATCGACGACGAGATCATGGAAGGGCTCGACGATGCCGCGTACGTCGAGCGATTCGGCGACGACTTCTCTCGTGCGCGGCACGAGATCGATCTGATCCAGGGCGCGTCCGAACCTTTCGACCGCGAGACTTTCCTGGCCGGCAAGCAGACGCCCGTGCTGTTCGGTTCGGCCATCAACAACTTCGGGGTGCGCGAAACGCTCGATGCGCTGGTCGATCTCGCGCCGCCGCCCGGTGCCCGGGCTGCCCTGCAGAGAATCGTGGAGCCCGACGAACCGAAGTTCTCCGGGGTCGTGTTCAAGATTCAAGCCAACATGGATCCCGCGCATCGCGACCGAATCGCCTTCGTGCGCGTGTGCTCGGGGCACTTCGAGCGCGGCATGCGGCTGAAGGTTTGCCGCAACGGCAAGGAGATCCGGCCCAACAACGTCGTCTCCTTCTTGTCGCAGCGGCGTGAGCTGGTCGAAGACGCTTTTCCCGGCGACATCATCGGCATTCCCAACCATGGCGTCCTGCAGCTCGGGGACACTTTGACCGAGGGCGAGGAACTGCAGTTCACCGGCCTGCCTTTCTTCGCGCCCGAGATGTTCCACACCGTCGAGGTCACCGATCCGCTTCGCGGCAAGCAACTGCAAAAGGGCTTGACGCAGTTGGGCGAGGAAGGCGCCATTCAGGTCTTCCGGCCGTACCTGGGCGGGTCGCTGTTGCTCGGTGCGGTCGGCGCGCTGCAGTTCGAAGTGGTCGCGCACCGGCTCAAGCACGAGTACGGAGTCGAAGCGCGCATCGCGCCTGCGCGGCAATCGCTCGCGCGCTGGGTGACGGCCGACGATCCGCGCGAGCTGAAGCGGTTCATCGATGCCAACGCGCATCGCATCGCTTACGACGCGGTCGATGCGCCGACGTTTCTCGCCGCCTACGATGCCGAGTTGCGCGTGGTCGAGGCGCAGTGGAAGTCCATCCATTTCCATGCGCTGCGCGAGCATGCCGGGTTGGTGTTCCAAAAACGCATGGAAGCCTGAGCGCTGGGTGACGCCTTCGGGCTTCGCTTGCCGCGTTGCCTCGGTCATGTCGCGTTGAATCGGTGAGGCGAGTCGGCGCTCGGCGACTTCGCGGCACGAGGCGCGACTCGGGAAGTCAGCTCAAGGGCGCGATCGGCAAGTCGACCGAGGCCCAGCGCGGCACATAGTGGCGTGCTTCCCGCAGTTCCCGTTCAGCGCAGCGATACTCGGGGCAGTGGCGGCCGACGAGCGACCAGAAGCGCGCGGAATGATCCAGATGCACCGTGTGACACAACTCGTGCACCAATACGTAGCGTGTCAGGTGATACGGCAGGAACAGCAGCGCTGCGTTGAGCGAGATCGATCCATACGCCGAGCAGCTGCCCCAGCGCGAGCGCTGGCGCCGGATGGCGACGCGGCTGTATCGCAACCCCGTGTTGCGGCTCATGGTGTCGAGCAGCGGCGGCAGATAGTTCTCGGCCTGCACCACCAGGAAACGACCGAGCAGGCTGCGCACCAAGGCTTCGTTTTCGACGGGGCCTTGAATCTCGATCTGGCCGGGTCGATGAAAATTGATGGCCAAGCGCTTGGCACTGGTCCATTGCGAGCGGACTTCCCACTCCATGTCGATCGCGCGAAACGACATGCGCTCCGGGATCGACCACTGCGGCAGCGAGAGCAGCTCTTCGCGCTGCGGACGCACGCGTTCGAGCGCGCGCGATATCCATGCGGACTTGCGTTGCAGGACATCGGGCAGGTGCTTGCAGTTGAAGCCGCGAGGCACCACGATTTCGAGCCCTTTGTGCGGGCTCACGTACAGCCGGATGAATCGTGCGCGTTGGCTCACGCGCAAGGTGTAATCGAATGCGAGTTCGGTCATGCGCTCTACTGTGCTAACGGACTGCTGTCGTGGCGTCGTGCGAGTGCCACGTTCGGCGGGGAGCAAGTTTAGACTAGTCCAGGTATCGGTGCGCGCTTCATTGCGCCGATTCGCGCATCATCGTTGTGATGTGTCGCAAAAAGAAAACGACCACGGGCCGTTCACGTCGCAGCACTCGATCGATCGGCCCTTGAATGTCTGCACGCGGTACATCGAATCGATTCGGGTCTCGACTGCGGTCCACCGTGCGTCGCCGACGAATCTGCGAGATCGATACGCGCTTACCGTCGATCGCCCGTCGCGTAACGCGACTGCATCTGTCCGAGCGTGCGCCTGACCTCGTCCCGAAACGCCGTCGGTGCGAGCACTTCGACCTCGGCGCCATGGCGCAGGATGTCCATGATCAGTTCTCGCGGATCGCTGTAGGGCAATTCGAGAATGTACGAGCCGTCGGGTTCGACTTGGCTGCGCTGCTTCGGATGCCAGCTTTCCGCCGCGACCCAGCGGGCGCGTTCCGGCGAGAATCTCAAGCGCGCCCAGGTGACGTCCGCGCCGGAGAAGATGCCGTAGCCGCTGCCCAGGCGCGCATCGAGTGCGGCATCCTCGATCTCGATCGCGTGCTCGTCGAGCATCCGCGCCGATGCGATGGCATCGAGCGAGAAGCTGCGCAAATCCTCGCGCACATGACAGTAGGCGTCGAGATACCAGTTGTCGCGGTAATGCACCAGGCGCTGGGGCGAGATGTCGCGCTCGCTCGTTTCGCCCCGGCCGCGAGCGAAGTAGGCGACATGCAGGCGGCGCCGGCGCAGCAGCGCCGATCCCACGAGTTCGAAGTGTTCGAGGCGGATGTCGCGGGTCGCGATGCCCAGTATGCGCACCCGCCGGCCCAGTTCGTCGGCATCGTCCGCGCCACTGCCGAGTGCGGCGCGCAGGCGCTGCGTGACCGCTTCCAGATGCGGACCGATGAGACTGCCGGTGCGCAGGTTGACGACGAGGTGCTGCAAGGTGAGCAGGGCGTGGATTTCCGCCGGGCTGAACCACATGCCGGGCAGTTCGTAGCGCTCGCTCGAGCCAGCGGTCGTTGCGAGACGATAGCCGCCGGCGGAGCGGTCGAACTCGATCGGCGCTTGCAGGCGGCTGCGCATGTACTCCAGATCGCGCTTGAGCGTCGCGGGCGATACTTCCAGTTGAGCGAGCAGCGTGGCGAAGGACACGACCTGCTGGCTGCGCAGCATGCGCTCGATCTTGTAGAAGCGTTCGGTGCGGTCCACGATGCGATCATACACGCGGTGCGCCGCAGCGCCCGCGGCATATAATCGAAAACATGAGCCGGCCGAGCCCAAAGAAGACACCCCCGACCAAACGCAGCGCTCCGCCATCCGGCGCGCCTCAGCCCAAGCCTGCACCTGCCTCGCAGCTGCGTGTTCAAACCCGCCGGGTGCTCAGCAAGCACTATCGCGCGAAGTACGGTGTGCGCTGAACGTGCCGCCTGCTCCTCGCTCGGCTAGCAGCGAATCCCCTCTGGCATGGATCAACTGACGACGCTCGGCCTGGTTTACTTCATCTTCGTCATGGTGGCGTCGTTCTCCGTGCGCGGCAGCGCCGGCTTCGGCGGGCTCAACGCGCCTTTGCTGCTGATCGTCCTGCCGGCGAAAGTCATCGTGCCGGCGCTGGTCTTGTTGGGCATCCTGTCCTCGCTGGCCATCGTGGTGCGCGATTACCGTTACATCCAGTGGCAGCATGTCCTGCGCACTTTGCCCTATGCGCTCGTAGGCGTGGTGTTCGGCGTCTTCGTGTTCAAGAGCCTCGATACTAAAGACATCGAGCGGGGTCTCGGACTGTTCATCCTCGCTTACGGGCTCTACTCGCTGTGGCGGATGGTGAGGCCCGCGCGGCCGCTTCGCATCCCTCGCACGCTGCTTGCCGGCAGCATGGGTCTGGTCGCCGGCCTGATCGGCACCATGTTCGGTGCGCTCGCCGGGGTCTTCATCGCGGTCTACTTGAACATCCTCAACCTGCCCAAACACGAGTTTCGGGCGACCATGGCCGCGACGCTGGCCTTGATGGGTGTGGCCCGCGCCTTTGGCTATTTCGCGGTCGATGCCATCACGACCGATGTGCTGATCGCCTTCGCCGCCGCATTGCCGCTGATGGCCATCGGCGTGGTGCTCGGTCATCGCCTGCATGCGAGCCTCAATCAGGCGGGCTTCACTCGGCTGGTCGGTGTGCTGTTCGTACTGATCGGGGGCTTTTTGTTCTTCCGCTGACCGGGGCAGCGCTCGGCTCGGTCGACAAACCCCGGCCCCATCGGGGATCATATGTCACCCATCTCGAGGAGTCAGTCATGGCCTATCCTTCGCTCGATGAATTCGCGCTTGCGCTCGAACACGACGACGTTCCCGCGCACGGCCGCCGGCTGGCTGTCGATGCCATCACCGATTGCGTGGCCTGCATGCTCGCCGGCTACGGCACCGAATTGCGCGAGCCCCTGCTCGCGGTCGTCGGTGGTCCCGGAGCAAAGGGCGGCGCGGCACTGATAGGCGCCAAGCGCGAGGCGTCGCTGCACGATGCAGCGCTCTACCATGGCGCGCTCGGGCATGCGCTCGACTACGACGACATCAGCCATCCCGCCTACTCGCATCCTTCAACGGTGCTGGTGCCCGCATTGCTGGCGGCCGCGAGTGCCGCCCAAGCGAGCGGCCGTGATTTCGTGACCGCCTATGTCGTTGGCCTTGAGGTCTTCGGGCGATTGGGGCGTGCCCTCAACCTGCAGCACTACAAGAACGGCTGGCATTCGACGTCGACCTTCGGGTCCATCGCCTCGGCGGCGGCCGTGGGCCGGCTGCTGAATCTCTCGGCCAACGAACTGCGCATGGCTGTGGGCATCGCCGCCTCCGCCTCGAGCGGGTTGCGCGTGAACTTCGGCACCATGACCAAGCCCTTGCACGCGGGCTACGCTGCGCGCAACGGTGTGCTGGCCGCGACGATGGCGCGCGAAGGATTCACCGCCTCGCCCGACGTGCTGCTGCATCGCTTCGGGTTCGCCAAGGTATTCAACCAGACCGGGGGCTTCGACGAGTCGGCCTTCGCCGCCTGGGGCGGCACGCTGGAGATCGTCACCGAGTTCGGCATCGCACTGAAGCTCTTCCCTGCTTGTGCGGCCACCCATCCGGCGATCGAAGCCGCGATCATGCTGCGAGGCAAGTTGCAGGACCCGGTCCGCGAAATCGCCAGTGTGCGCGTCGGAGCCTGCGAGTTGGCGCAGGAGCCCTTGATCTACCGGGAAGCCAAGACGCCCTTGCAAGGCAAGTTCAGCATGCACTATTGCGTGGCGTCGGCTCTGCTCGACGGGCACGTGCGCCTGTCGACGTTCACCGACGAGAAGGTGGCGCGCAAGGAGGTGCAGGCATTGGTCGCCAAGACGGTCATGGAAGTCGACGAGCGCGTGCGCCACGACAAGGAGTTCGCCGCGGTGGTGTCGATACGAACCGTCGACGGTCGCACGCTCGAACAGGAGGTTCATGTCGCCCCCGGCAAGCCGGCGCGCTGGTTCACCCCCGAGCAGATGCGCGAGAAGTTCATGGATTGCCACGCAGCCTCGGGCTTGAAGCTGGATGCGAAGGCGCTGTTCGCGGCGCTGCAGGCGATGGACACCGATGCATCCATCGACACGGTGCTCAAGAAACTCGCCAGTTAGATCGTCGTCGGGCGCGCGCCGCCTGGCGCGCAGCCCAGTTATCGCAGCGGCGGAGCGTTTCAATGCCTGCGTCCGCTCGCCAACCCCACTACACGGAATCGACCCAGGACATGAGCACGCCAGCCGCGAACCCTGCCCAGCCACTGCCGCTTGCCGGCATCGTCGTCATCGAGTTTTGCCACACCATCATGGGGCCTTCGTGCGGCCTGGCATTGGCCGACCTCGGTGCCGAGGTGATCAAGGTCGAGCCGGTCGAGGGCGATCGAACGCGTCGCCTGGGCGGTTTCGGGCTGGGCTTCTTCTCCTACTTCAACCGCAACAAGCGCAGTATCGCCGTCGATCTTAAGTCCGCCGAGGGCAGGCAGGCCGTGCAGCGGCTGGTGGCCAAGGCCGATGTCATGATCGAGAACTTCGCGCCCGGCACGCTCGACAAGATGGGTTATGGCTACGAAGCGATGGCGAAGCTCAATGCGCGGCTGATCTACTGCTCGATGAAGGGCTTTCTCGCCGGGCCCTACGAGAACCGGCCGGCGCTCGACGAGGTCGTGCAGTACATGGGTGGCTTGGCGTACATGACGGGGCCGCCCGGACGCCCCCTTCGAGCCGGCGCGCCGGTCGTCGACATTCTCGGCGGCACCTTCGGCGCGCTCGCGATTCTCGCGGCGCTCCAGGAGCGTCATCGCACCGGACGCGGGCAGTTCGTGAAGAGCGCCTTGTTCGAGTCGACCGCGTATATGCTCGCGCAAACGATGGCGGCAGAGAAGATCGGCGGCAAGCCGGTGCCGCCCATGCCTGCGCGGGTGAGCTCGTGGTGCATCTACGAGCCGTTTCCGAGCCGCGATGGTCGGCTGCTCTTCGTCGCGATCACGACCGACAACATCTGGAAGCGGTTCTGCGAGGCGTTCGGCCTGCTCGACCTGCTGGCCGACCCGGAACTGCAGACCAACGAGCAACGCGTCAAGGCGCGCGCGCGCATTCTGCCCATCGTCACCGAGTTGGTCGGCAAGCACGACATCGCCGACATGATGCGCAAGCTCGAAGCGCTGAGCGTGCCCTTCGCGCCGCTCGCCACGCCTGCCGATTTGTTCGACGATCCGCATCTGAATCAAGGCGGCCGCATGCACGAAACCGAACTGCTCGACGGTCAGCGGGTGAAGCTGCCCGGTCTGCCGGTCGAGATGGACGGTCACGTGCTCGGCGTGCGGCGCAACCCCCCGGTGATCGGCGAGCATACTCGCGAGGTGTTGCTGGAGGTCGGCTTCACGCCCGCGGAGGTCGATGCATTGATCGCGTCGCGCACGGTCACGGCCGGGACGCGTGGCGGCTAACGAGCCAAGGCTGTCTGTCCCGCTCGGCGTGCGCCATCGCGCTGCGGTTGGGCAGCAGGCGTTCGAAGCTTAGAATTCCCGGACGAGGGCAGCCACGCGCCCATTTGCATGCCGGCTCGCATCAGAGGGGCTCGGCGCACGGCACAAAGGAGGATGGTCATGGACGGCGGATCTCAGCTCACCAAGTACAAGATGTGGATCGGAGGCGAATGGGTGGAGTCTGCCTCAGGCGCGTATTTCGAATCGGACAATCCCTTTCTCGGCAAGCCGTGGGCGCTGATCCCCAAGGGCAATGCGCAGGATGCGGATCGAGCCGTGCGTGCTGCCCACCAGGCGCTGACGACCGGTGCGTGGCCGAAGATGACGGCGTCGCAGCGCGGCGCCCTGCTGCGCAAGTTGGCGGACCTGATCGGACCGGACGCCAAGCGGCTCGCCGAGATCGAGGTGCGCGACAACGGCAAGCTCTTCGCCGAGATGAGCGCTCAGACCACTTACATGGCGCAGTGGTATTACTACTTCGGCGGCCTGGCCGACAAGGTCGAAGGCAGCGTCATCCCGATCGACAAGGCGGATACCTTCAACTACACGCGCCACGAGCCGATCGGCGTCGTGGTGGCGATCATTCCCTGGAATTCGCCGCTGCTGCTCACGGCCTGGAAGCTCGCCCCCGCGCTGGCTGCGGGCTGCACCGTCGTCATCAAGCCCTCCGAGTTCACGTCGGCATCCACGCTGGAGTTCGTGAAGCTCATCGAGCAGGCGGGCTTTCCGCCGGGGGTAGTGAACGTGGTGACGGGTTTGGGCGCCGATGTCGGCTCGCCGCTGGTCGAGCATCCGCTGACCAACAAGGTCGCGTTCACCGGATCGGATCGCACCGGCGGCCTGATCTATCAGGCAGCGGCCAAGGGCATGAAGCGGGTCACGATGGAGTTGGGCGGCAAGTCGCCCAACATCGTGTTCGACGACGCGGAGATCGAGAATGCCGTCAAGGGCGTCATTTCAGGGATCTTCGCGGCCACCGGTCAGACGTGCATCGCCGGATCGCGGCTGCTGGTGCAGGAGAGCATTCACGACCAGTTCGTAGAAAAGCTGGTGGCGTTCGCGAGCACGGCCAAGATGGGCAACCCCATGAGCATGGACACCCAGGTCGGGCCGGTCACCAATCCGCCGCAGTTCAAGAAGATCCTGGAGTATCTCGAGGTCGCGAAGGGTGAAGGCGCCAAGCCCGTCCTCGGTGGTGCGAAGGCGGATCGGCCGGAGTGCGGCGAGGGCTGGTTCGTCGAGCCCACGATCTTCACCGGCGTTCACAACCGGATGCGCATCGCGCAGGAGGAAGTGTTCGGGCCGGTGCTGTCGGTCATCCCGTTTTCCGACGAGGAGGAGGCCATCGAGATCGGCAACGACGTCGTCTTCGGGCTGGCCGCCGGGGTCTGGACGCAGAACATGCGGCGCGCCTTCAAGATGGCCGAGAAGCTCCAGGCCGGCACCGTATGGGTGAATACGTATCGGGCCGTGAGTTACCTGTCGCCGTTCGGCGGCTACAAGCGCAGCGGCCTCGGACGCGAGAGCGGGCAGGAGATGATCCGCGAGTACCTGCAGACCAAGAGCGTATGGATTTCGCTCGCCACCGAGGTGCCGAATCCGTTCATCATGCGCTGAGGCCACTCGGCGGGCGCGGGCCGTTCAGTAGATGCCGAGCGCGAGGCCCGCAGCCATGGCCGCGCCGATCTCGCGGCAACGATCCAGATCGGCCGGGGCGATCGTCTTCGGCGCGAGGATCGCTTCCGGCGTCTGGGCGTGCGTGCAGATGATCAGCGGGTCGGCCACCCGCTTCAGGCGCCAACCCGTGCAGATCCTGTCGATCTGGCGCACGGCGTTCTGGCCGTCGCTGCCCGCGCATACCAGGCTCGCGTAGGCGCGTGCGTTGATGCGCTCGAGCGCACCGTAGTAGGTGCGATCGAAGAAGTCCTTCATCTGGCCCGACATCGCCGCCAGGTTCTCGGGCGTCGCGAACACGTAAGCGTCGGCGGCCAGGACATCCTCGGTGTGCGTCTCCCGAGCCAGGCGCAACTGCACCGCCACCCCCGGCTCGCTGCTCGCGCCCTCGTAAGCCGCCTGGGCCATCTGCTGCGTCCCGCCCGTCATCGAATGAAACACGATCAGTAGCCGTTTCATGGCGGTCAGCCGTGCCCGAAAGCTTAGGTTAGCGAGCGCTCGCGCTCGACTTGTGCGTGACGTATGGACAAGCGGGCTCGCCCGAGGTCAGCGCTTGAGAACCTCGGGGTTGACGATGCTGCGAGGCGTTCCGTTCGCATAGGCCAGCAGGTTCTCGAAGGCTTCGCCGAAGTACAGCTCGAAGGTTTCGTGTTCCGCCCAGGCGATGTGATGCGTGCAAAGCACATTGGGGAGGGACAGCAGCGGGTGGTTGCCGCCGATCACCGGCTCGCGCTCGTACACATCGACGGCGGCGAATCCGGGGCGTCCGGCGCGCAGGGCTTCGACGAGCGCGCCTTCCTCGATGAGCTCGGCGCGGGCGGTGTTGACGAGCAGCGCGGTCGGTTTCATCCGGGCGAGATCGGCGCGCGTCACGATGCCCTTGGTCTGGGCCGTCATGCGCATCAGCAGGCACAGCACGTCCGAGCGCTCGAAGAGTTCTGCCTTGTCGGCGGCCACTTCGTAGCCTGCGTCACGCGCCCGTTGGGCAGATTTTTCCTGCCCGAGGACCAGCACCTTCATACCGAAGGCCGCGCCGATGCGGGCGACCAGGCTGCCGATCGTCCCCAGGCCGAAGATGCCCAGGGTGCTGCCCGAGAGCCGATGCGACAGCGTGCAAGGCCATTCCCCGCGTTTCATGCGATCTATTTCCTGGGGGATATGGCGGCGCGAAGCGAGAATCAGGGCCCAGGTGAGTTCGGCCGGGGCGATCGGCGAGGCCTGGGTGCCGGCGGTCACCAGCACACCTCGTTCGGTGCACGCGGCCACATCGATATGATGGGTGCTGCGACCGGTCTGGCTGATCACCTTGAGATTGGGCAGGCGCTCGAGCAATTCACGCGGAAAGCGGCTGCGTTCGCGCACGGGAACGATGGCGTCCGCGCTCTGCAGCCGGCGCGCGAAATCGGCAAGATCTGCAGCGGGCTCCCGGTAGCGAATGATCTCGTGGTTTTTGAGCAGGGCGTAGCAGCGCAGCGTGTGGACCAGATTTTGATAGTCGTCCGGGATCGCGATTCTCATGAGAAATTCTCGGCTTACAGTTGAGGGATCGTAACGAGGGCGGGCGCACGCGATGGCGTGTCATGCGTTTGCCGAAGTATATGTTGAGGGCGGCACGCTTCCGAGTGCTTCAGGTACGTTTTCTGCTACGAAAAGTTCGCGGGAACGGAACTTCACGCCGGCCCTTGGGATCGTAAGTGTTTCTAAACGCGCGGCCGAGTGGGTCGAATCGGACCAGCGCACCACAACGCAAAGCCATAGCGGCTTATCGACAGCACAGGGATGGAATCATGATAAGGACTGCCTACAACAACCGATTTCGCGATCACAAGGGTGCGGGGTCGCAGGGGCGAGGGGCTCGGCAGGGACGGCGCGAAGGCGGTTCCCGGCGCGAATCTTCGAACGTAGTGCACCCGTGGATGTCTCTGCCCGAGCGGTTGGCTGCCGCCCAAGCGGCCATGCGTGAACTGGCCGGAACGGAGGCCTTCACCTGCCCGCTGGGGGAATCCCTCACGCCAGCACCCGCGCAGACATCCGCATCCGCGCCCGAAGCGACGAACGAGGCCAAGCCGCGCAACGCCGGGGTGAACGTCGTCATTCGCAAACGTCGCTTGCCCGCGGGCATGATCGCCTCGCTGACCGGCGCCGGCTGAGTTTCAAGCACGCTTTCGATCTTCAAGCGCACCCTTGTGGTGCGCTTTTGCTGTGGGGTAGCCTTGGATCGAAAGGGGTTCACGGCCGCTCGGCACGAGGCAAGGTCGTTTCGACGCGACCCGATCAGAAAGACGGCGCCAACTCCCGGGGTGTCCTAGCGTGCTGCCTTACTGCGCCTTGATCAACGAAGCCACCTGGCTCACGTCGATGGTGCGGGCCTTCTGCTCGATCTCCCCGGCATAGCGTCCGCGCAGGCTCTGAGCCTGGCCCAGCAGCGCCTGGAAGCTCGCCTTCATCTTCTCCATGGAAAGCGTGCGCCCACCGCCGTAGTACTGCTTGGCGATTTGTCCGAGGGCGTAGGTGGAGGCGAAGGCCATGGCCGAACTGGTGGCCTGACGTCCGAGCGCACCGCCGAGCCCGCCGGCGACTTTACGCAGCAGACCTCCGATCACCTTGCGCGCGACTTCCTCGACATATTGGGAGGTGAGGCCCACGCCCAGTGCGGCGAGCAGCTCCTTGATATGGCTGCGGTCGAGTTCGTAGCCGTGGGCCTTGCCGATGCGATACACGAGTTTCATCTGCAACGGAATGATCGCCATGGTCGCCAGCGACTGCGGCAACAGTTCCAGCGCCCCGTTGAGAATGGCGTAGTTCAGGATCATCTTGTCCAGTTCGGCGGCCTTCACGGGCTGGGCGGCGACCACGGGGCCGGGGGGAGGCTCGTCGATAGGCACCGTGGCGACGGCGTCTGCCGCCTGCGTGTAGGCCTGTGCGCCGGCGGCGTCCAGGTTCAGCTTGCTGCGCAACTCGGCGAGGAACTTGCGCTCGGCTTCGTTCTGCAAGCCGTCGGCATCGCAGACACAGACGGCCATCTCGAACGCGAGCTGCCGCGACTCGGCCGACTGCAGCGCCTTGACTGCATCGTCGAGGCTGCGCCGCTTGAGCATGACATCGAGATAGATGGCGGTCAGATCGACGCTCGATGCACTCGACAGGGCGTCGGCGATCGACTTGAGCTGCGCGCGTTCGCGCTCGTCCTTCGTGGCGTCGGCGAAGGCGGCCATGAGGCCGATCGTCAGGATGGCGTTCTTTTCGGCTTCGGTCATCACAGGTTTCGCTCGTCGTTGAGGGTGACGGTGGCGGTCGTCTCGGGGACGATCACCACCGGTGGTGCGCCTGCAAGAGTATCACTCACATGGGTGATCGGCTCTTGCATCGGGCGTGCTTCGGCTACTGGAAGTACATCCCGCCGTTGACGAGATAACACTGTCCGGTGATGAAGCTCGCGTCCTTGCTCGCCAGGTAGAGCATCAGCGAGGTGCATTCCTCGGGTTTGCCCAGTCGGGGAATGGGCTGCATCGGGCGAACGGTCTTCTTGTCTTTCTGGAACGCATCGCGCTCGACGTCGAAGGTGCCCGGGCCGATGCAATTGGCGGTGATGTTGTGCGGAGCGAACTCGCGGGCGATGCCGCGGGTGAAACCGATGATGCCGGTCTTCACGGCCGCCTTGGCAGGGCCCACGCCGAGGAAGGGCGCGATGCCCGAGAAGTTGATGATGCGTCCCCATTGCTTTTCGATCATGCCGGGCAGCACCGCGCGACAGATGTTGCGCGGCCCGGTCATGTTGACGGCGATGTTGCGCTGCCATGTCTCGTCGCTTTCGCTCAGGAAGGCGCCTTCGGCACGGTACACCGCGTTGTTGATGGCGACGTCCACGGAGCCGAGCTCGTCACGCGCGGTGCGAACGAAACGCTCGACCGATTCTCGATCGGCGACATCGCACTGTACGGCGACGACCTTGACGCCCAAGCCGCGCAGCTCCTCGGCGACGGCGTTCAATTCCTGCATCTTCGAGCTGGTGCAAATGGCGAGGTTCGCCCCTTCGCGGGCGAACTGGACGGCCGCGAGCCGGCCCATGTTGCGGCTCGCACCGGTGATCAATACGTTCTTGCCTTTGAGTCCGATATCCATGGTGTTCCTCCTTGGGTTTGGGCGCTCATCATAAAGTTTCCGCGTGCGGCTGAGCTAGACCCTTGCAAAGACGGGCGGAGTATCATCGAGCGCCTCGGCGGCGCACTGCGATGCGAGGATCAGGCGCCGGCGGTGATCACATACCAAGGAGAGCGACATGGATCTGGGACTGGCAGGCAAAGTGGCGATCGTGACGGGCGCCAGCGAAGGCATCGGCAAGGAGACTGCGGCAGTGTTGGCCCGCGAGGGTGCCAAAGTGGCGATCTGTTCTCGTCGGCCGGAGGCGGTGGCCGCCGCCGTGGCCGAACTGCAGCGCGCCGGGGGCGATGTCATGGGTCTGGCGGCCGACGTCAGCAGGCCCGAAGACATCCAGCGGCTGGTCGAGGCGACCGCGCAGCGCTTCGGCCGCATCGACATCCTGGTGAACAACGCCGGCACCTCCAAACGCGGCACGTTCATGGAGAACGACGATGCGGTATGGGCAGCGGATTTCGAGTTGAAAGTGTTCGGCGCCATCCGCCTGTCGAAACTCGTCATCCCGCACATGCGCAAAGTGGGTGGCGGGCGCATCATCAATGTCACCAACATCGGCGCGAAGACCCCCGCGGCGGGATCGACGCCGACCTCCATCTCGCGTGCGGCGGGCATCGCGCTGACCAAGGCGATGTCGAAGGAGTTCGCGCCCGAGAACATCCTCGTCAATACGGTGTGCATCGGCCGGATCAAGTCGGGTCAGCACGAGCGCCGCTTCACCAAAGCCGGCGAGAGCGCCGAAGCCTATTACGAGCGGGTCGGCAAGGAGATTCCGATGCGCCGCGTGGGCGAGACCGTGGAGGCGGCCAATGCCATCGTGTTCTTCGCCTCCAGCATGGGCAGCTACATCACCGGCACCAGCATCAACGCCGACGGCGGCGCAGCCGGGACGGTATAGTTCTTCGAAGAAGCCGGGGCTGCGCGTGCGTCGCAGCCCCGGTGCGACGGCATGGAAGCCCCGTCTTGGAACGCTAGATGATCGGCAGCGCCGCGCCGTCCATAGGAATGACGGCACCGCTCACGTAGCTCGCCCGCTCGGAGGCGAGAAACACGGCGACCGCCGCCACTTCCTCCGGCTGGCCGTAGCGGCCCATGGGGATCGCCGCTTCCAGGCGCTTGAGCGCTTCGTCCTCGCTGATGTTCTTGTCCTTGGCTTCGAGTTCGAGCGCCTGCTTCACCCGGCCGGTATACGTCGATGCCGGATTGATGACGTTCAGCCGCACGCCATGCTTGCCCAGGGCGTTCGCCATGCCCACCGTGACGAGCATGAGCGCGGCGTTGGCCGCACCGCCGGCCAGATGCGTGGGCTGCGCGCGCTTGCCGCCTGTGCCGACGATATTCACGATCGCGCCGCGCTTGCGCGCGATCATGCCGTCGCGCACCGCATCCATGGCGTTCACATAGGGGAAGAACTTCGCGTCCATGCCGTGATGCCATGCGTGCGCGTCGTATTGGTCGAGCGAGTGACGTTTCGCCGCACCGGCCGAATTGACCAGCACATCGACCGGGCCGAGCGCTTTCTCGGTGGCGGCGGCCATCGCCTGGGCATGGTCGGCTTGCGTGAGATCCGCGGCCACGGCAAAGACCTCGATGCCTTCCTTGGCGAGTGCTTCGCGAGCGCTGTCCAGATTTTTCTGGCTGCGCGATGCGATGGCGACCTTGGCCCCCTCGGCTGCGAAGGCGCGCGCGCAGGCAAGCCCGATGCCTTTGCTGCCGCCCGTGATCAATACCACCTTGTCCTTGAGTCCGAGTTCCACGCGCTTGTCCTCTGTTGTTTGCGGTCACGCGATCATAGCCGCGCAGGCCGGTGTCTCATGGCTCAATGCTGTCCGGCGCGCACCAGCCGGCCCGGACGTGCGCCAGTCTCGACGCCGTTCTCGAAGATCGGTACGCCCGCCACGAGGATCGCCTTGTAGCCGTCCACGTGCTGCACCAGGCGCTTGCCGGCGGCCGGCAGGTCGTGGACCAACTCGGGCGCATGCAGACGCAGGCGATCGAAGTCGATCACGTTGATGTCGGCCTTGAGGCCGGGCGCGAGGCGGCCGCGATCGTTCAAGCCGAAGAAGTCCGCCGTTTCGCTCGTCTGGCGCTTCACCACCCATTCCAGCGGCAGGCGTGGGCCGCGGGTCCGGTCGCGCACCCAGTGCGTCAGCATGAAAGTCGGCACGCTCGAATCGCAGATCAGCCCGCAATGGGCGCCGCCGTCGCTCAGCCCGAGCAAGGTGGCCGGATCGGTGAGCATGCTGTGGACGACGCCATGGTCGCCATGCACGTAGTTGGTGATCGGAAAGAACAGCATGCGGCGGCCGCCGTCGCCGACGAGATAGTCGTAGCAGAACGCCTGCGGCGTTTGACCGGCCCGCGCCGCCATCGCCGCGATGCTGTCGGCTTCCTCGGGCTCGTAGTTGGGCGGGTCGCCCAGCAGGTACATCCGATCCCAGCGCGTCGCCATCGGCCGCTGCACCGGCGGGATGATTTCCAGCAAGGTCTCCGAGAACGGTTCGTCCAGAATGCGCTGGCGCAGTGCCGGATCCTGCAAGCGGGCGACGCGTTCCTCGTGTGGGAGGCCGTTGAGCTGCGCGAAGCTCGGTTTGGCGGCGAACGGGCTCAGCGACGTGGTGAGACCGAGGATGAGGCCGACCGGGCGGCCGGCGATCTGCGCGGTGAGCGAAACGCCGCTCTCGCGCACGCGCCGGGTGCCTTGCATCAGTCGCTGCCAGCGTTGCGGATCGCTCAACCGGTCGGTGAGCAGAAACCAGATGGGGCGCCCCGCCGTCTTGCCGAGCCGGGTGATCCAGTCGAATTCGGTCGCTTCGTCCTCGAAGTCGCTCAGCATGCCGAAGACGCCGTGGCCGACCTTGCCGAGCACGCCGCCCAGGGCCAGCAACTCGTCTTCGCCGGCATAGCGCCCGGGCACTTGTTCGCCGCGTGTGGTGCGATGCGATTCGGTGCGCGAGGTGGTGAAGCCGAAGGCGCCTGCACGCAGCGCCTCTTCGGCCAGATCCCGCATCGCGGCGATGTCGTCGGCAGTCGCGCGCTCGTGGCGCACGGCGCGTTCGCCCATGACGTAGACGCGCAGCGGGTGGTGCGGCAATTGCGCCCCGATATCGATGGTACGCGGTAGGCCGTCGAGGGCGTCGAGGAACTGCGGAAAGCTCTCCCAGTTCCAGGGCAGCCCGGCGCGCAGGGTAGCGCCCGGAATATCCTCCACGCCCTCCATGAGGTCGATCACGCGATCACGATCCTGCGGGCGCACCGGCGCGAATCCCACGCCGCAATTGCCGAACATGACCGTGGTCGATCCATGCCACGAGGACGGGGCGAGCACCGGATCCCAAGTGGCCTGACCGTCGTAGTGCGTGTGGATGTCGACCCAGCCCGGTGTCACGAGATGGCCGCTGGCATCGATATCGCGGCGCGCCGCACCCGCTTTGCCGCCGACTTGAGTCAGCCTGCCATGGTCGATGGCGACATCGCCCGTGTAGCGTTCCTTGCCCGTGCCGTCGACGATCGTCCCGCCACGGATTGCCAGATCGTGCATGATGTCTCCTCCTAGGGTCGGATCAGAATCTACTCCAGCGCTTGCCCCGATGCTACACCGGCGCGAGCGGCGCCTTGTCCGTGGCTGGGCCCGTCGAGCTCGATTACACTCGCCCACGCCGGTACGAGCGCCGGAGCCATGGAGGAGGAATCCGGTGCCGTCGTCGTCCCGCGGAGCGCAGCGGTGTTGAGTGCCGCAGCGGAGTACAAGAACGCCCTGAAGGGCATTGCCGCGATGATCACCGGCATGGCGTTCCTCATCCTGAGCGACGCTGTGTCCAAGCATCTGGTGCAGTCGCATCCGATCGGCCAGGTGATGTGTGTGCGTCAGCTGGCGAGCCTGCTGTTCGTGGCCGCCTTCGTGGCGCGAGGCGAGGGCTTCCGGGCGCTGCGGCCGAACAACGTGCGCATGCAAGTCCTGCGCGGGCTGGCGTTCGTCTGCTCCAGCTATCTCATCATTTTGTCTCTGAGCCTGTTGCCCCTGCCGACAGTCACCGCGATCACCTTCTCCGGTCCGATCATGATCGCGATCATGTCGGCACCCTTCTTGGGCGAGCGCGTCGCGCGCGTGGTCTGGGCGGCGACCCTGCTGGGGTTCACCGGCATGCTCTTCATCATTCGTCCCGGCAGCACCGATTTCACCTGGGCCTTGCTCCTGCCTGTGGCCGCGGCCTTCGCCAGTTCGCTGCGCGACATTCTCGCGCGTATCCTGGCTCGGACGGATGATTCCATTGCGATCCTGTTCTGGTCGTCGGTCATCGTCGCGCTTGCGGCGGCACCCAGCGCACTCCTGGGCTGGACGGCGGTGTCGCCGATCGGCTGGGGCTTGTTCCTGCTCGCGGGGCTGGTGAACTTCTGCGCCCATCTGCTGATCATCGAGTCGTATCGGCTGGCTCGCGCCGCCGTCGTCGCGCCGTTCAAGTACACGTCGCTGCTCTGGTCCGCGGTGCTGGGTTACCTCATCTGGGCGGATGTCCCCGATGGCTGGGTGTGGGTCGGGGCGGGCATTCTCGTCGCCAGCGGACTGTGGATCGCGCGCGCCCAGCGGCATTGAAGCCGGCGAGCGGCAGTGCATGCAGTACACTTGGTTTTCACCTGCTTGGAGGAGCATCGCGAATGAGTTCAGGTCTACGAATCTGCATGGGCATCGTCGTTCTGGCATCGGCGGCTGCGCCGGTCCTGGCGCAGAACTACCCGGTGAAACCGATCCGCTGGGTCGTGCCTTTTCCGCCCGGCGGCGGGACTGACCTCACCACGCGCGCGCTTGCGCCGAAGCTGAGCGAGGCGCTCGGCCAGCCCGTCATCGTCGACAATCGTCCGGGATCGGGCGGAACCATCGGCGTCGCGATCGGCGCCAAGGCGCCCGCCGATGGCTATCACCTCGTCACCGGACAAATGGCGACGATCGCCATCGCGCCCGCGATCTACCCCAAGCTGCCCTACGATCCGCTGAAGGATCTCGCCACGGTCACGCAGGCGGTGTCGGCCTCGCTGGTGCTGGTGTCGCATCCCTCGTTTCCAGCCCGCAATGTCGGCGAGCTGATCAAGCTGGCTCGCTCGAAGCCGGGAGAGATCACGTTCGGATCGCCGGGCAACGGCACCGGCGGGCATCTGGGGGTCGAACTGGTCAAGCTTGCTGCGAAGATCGACATGCTGCATATCCCTTACAAGGGGGCTTCGCCGGCATTGACCGATCTGCTCGGCGGCCAGATCGCGCTTTATCTGAGTTCGATCCCGCCGGCTGCGCCGCTCATCAATAGCGGGCGGCTCAAGGGGCTAGGCGTGACGGGGGCCAAGCGTACCCCGAGCCTGCCGAAGGTGCCGACCATCTCCGAATCCGGGCTGCCGGGCTACGTGGTCGATAACTGGTACGGGGTGATGGTGCCCGCAGGCGTGCCGAGAGAGATCATCGCGCGACTCAACAGCGAACTGGTGCGCATCCTTGCGACGCCGGAAGTCAGGGAGCGCTATGCCACCGATGGCAGCGAGCCCGCACCGAGCACGCCGGAGCAGTTCGCTGCCCTGGTTCGCGAAGAGGTCCAGAAGTGGGGCAAGGTGGTGCGCGAGGCCAAGGTCAAGCTCGACTGACACGATACCTCGAGGATCGAACCGAGCGCGCTGCGGCGTGGGGCGCTCTCCAGCGTCCCTGAATCATGAGCGATCCGAATCCAGGCGCGACGGCGCGTAGCGGCCGCCTGCGCGCCGTCGTCGACGCCATCACCGACAGTCGGCCATCGAACTTTCGCGGCATTTTGTACATGTTGGCCGCGACGCTCCTCTTCTCGGTCATGGGCATTACTGCCCGGTACGTGTCCGAGCGCATCCATCCTTTCGAGGTCGTGTTCTTTCGGCTTTCGGTCGGTTTCGTGCTGCTGCTGCCGCTGGTGGCCAGTCATGGCCTGAGGCACTTTCGCACCGAACGCTTCGGCTTGCATCTGTTGCGCGCCGTCGCCCACGTGGTCGAGATGCTGATCTACTTCACCGGGCTGGTGATGATCCAGTATGCGCAAGTCCAGGCGCTCACCTTCACCACGCCGCTGTTCGCCGCATTGCTGGCCGTGTTGGTGTTGCGCGAGCGCATACACGGGCGCAATGTCGCCGCGCTCGTCATCGGCTTCGTCGGCGCGATGATCGTGATCCGGCCGGGCATCGTGCCTCTGGAGACCGGGTCGCTGCTGATCCTGGTGTCCGCGCTCGGCTGGGCGGGCGTCATTCTCATCGTCAAGCAACTGACCCAGACCGACTCGAGCATCACGATCACCGCCTGGATGATCGTGCTCATGTCGCCGATGGCGCTGATCCCGGCGTTGTTCGTCTGGGTCTGGCCGACCTGGGCCGAGTTCGGCTGGCTCGTCCTGACCGGGATTGCCGGTACCTTGGGCCAACTGGCCGTGACACAGGCCTTTCGGGTCGCCGACACGACGACCGTGTTGCCGTTCGACTTCACCAAGCTCATCTGGGCGGCGATGCTGGGCTTTCTCGTGTTCGACGAGGTGCCGGCCATCTGGACCTGGATCGGCGGCACCGCCATCTTCGTGTGCGGGTTCTACGTTGCCTTGCGTGAAAGGCGTGCGCCGCAGGACGCCGGGAGGTCTTGAGTCGCCGAGGGAGCCCGCCGGTGGTTCTCAGCGGTCGATCCATGCATCATCAGGCGCATTTGGGTTCGTCGCCTGCTCGCTGGACGAGGGTGAGCGGGGCACTGGCGCGCATGACCTTCTGTGATCATGCCGCCTTCCCGATGCCGCAGGCCATCCTCCAAGCCCGATCTCGGGCGGAGCAGTTCAGGCGCATGATTATGCATATTCGATATATTTTTTAATGGGGTTGCGCGCGAGCGTGACACGATCAGTCTTCGAGAGACTCGCGTCGGTCCGGCGCTGTTCGTGGGGGCTGGGCACTGCAGCAGCTCTGGTTGTTCTGGATCGCTCCGGTGATCGGTGCGGCGATCGCCGGCTTTACCTACAAAGCCCTCCTTGAGGGCGAGCAAGCCAAGCCCGCTGTGGTAGGGCGAGCGGAGTAGACGATCCCGTCGCATGAGCTGCTAGGCTAGCGACACGCCGAGCAGTCTGCCGATGCCGTAGGTCAAGGCGCCTGCGCATGCGCCTATCGCCAGCATGCGCAGCCCGCTGAACCAGGCCCCGCGTCCGGTGAACAAGCTCAGACAGGCGCCGACTGCGAACAACGCCAGCGCCGTGGCAATGATGGAAATCCCGAGGGCTCGCTCTCCCGAGGTGAGCAGAAAGGGCATGAGCGGCACGAGTGCGCCGACGGCGAACGAGCCGAACGAGGAAAGCGCCGCGCCCGTCGGGCTGCCGAGATCGTCCGGATTGAGGCCGAGTTCTTCCCGCGCCAGCGTATCGAGTGCCTTGCTCGGATCGGCGATGATCTCCCGAGCCATGCGTTCGGCATCCTCCTCGGGCACGCCGCGGGCCTGGTAGATGAGAGCGAGTTCTTCGGCCTCGGCATCCGGGTAGTGTTCCAGCTCCTCTTGCTCGAGCCCGATCTGGTACTCGTACATTTCTCGCTGGGAGCGCACCGACACGTACTCCCCGGCTGCCATCGAGAAGGCGCCTGCCACCAAGCCGGCGGCACCCGACAGGAGCACGATGGCGCTGTCGGCGGACGCGCCCGCCACCCCCATGATGAGACTGGCGTTGGAAATCAAACCATCGTTCACGCCGAACACGGCCGCGCGCAGATTGCCGCCGGATTCGACGCCTCGATGACGATGCTCGCCTCCCTGGACGGCCGGACTCATGAAGTGGCCTGGGACGCTCTTGGTGTAGATCGACATGCCCCGGACTTTCATCGCGGCCAGAACGCCCCGCATGCGGCGCGGGCCGAAGGTGCGAACCAGGCGGGCGACGACTCGGGCGCGCAGTCCAGGCCGAAAATCCCGCGCCTCCTGCTGGCCCGTGCGGTTGGCTTGCTTCTGCCACATCTCGGCCTGCTTGTCGGCTTCGCCGGCAAGTTCCTCGAACAAGGCCTTGCGGCCGCCATCGCTTTCGGCGCGCGCGACCACCCGGTAGAGCCATGCCGATTGTTTCTCTTCCGTCCAGCCGTCGTGCTCTTTCATGTCCTCACCGTCCGCAACCGATAAGCGGTGCGTCCCAAGTATCCGAGCCAGCATGTCAGGCCGAGGGTGGCCATGACGAGCGAGCAAAGCGCCAGCGTGAGCGCGGTGTCGTAGACGCGATGCGAAATCGCACCGGCGAGCAGCGCGCTGAAGCCGCTCTGTGAAAATCCGATCAGCGACGAGGCGAGCCCGCGCCGGTCGGGCATCAAGTCGAGCACCAGCAAGGTGATGCTCGGCATGGAAATGCCCAATCCCAAGGTATAGCCGAAGATCGGGACGACCGATAGCGGCAGGCTTGCCGGATGATGGGCGTGGAAGTACACGTTGAACAGCGCCCAGCCCGCCATCAGCGCGTAGGCGATCAAGACGGTTTGCGCCGCCCCCAGCCGGCCGGCGAGATGCGCCGACACGAAGGAGCCGAGGATCATGCCGGTGATGGCCGGGCCGAAGATCCAGACGAATTCGGTGCGTTCGATCCCCAGGATTCGGAAGCCGAAGGCGGGCGACGATACGACGTAGATGAAGAAGCCGGCGAAATTGAACGCGAACGCCGCGACCAGCAGCATGAAGCGCGCGCTCTTGAAGGCGTTGAGGAAGCCTCGCAGCACCGAGGACAGCGACAAGGGCGTGCGCCGAGAGGGCGGCAAGGTCTCGGGCAGCCATGCGATCGTCATCAGCAGCAGGAGAGCGGAGAGCAAGGAAAGAAAGCCGAATACCGAGCGCCAGCCGTGCAGGTGACCGATCCAGCCACCGATGATGGGCGCGAGCCCGGGCGCCACACCGAAGATGATCGTCACCAGCGCGAGTGCGCGCTGAGCGTGCTCGCCGGCATGCAGATCCCGCACGATGGCGCGTCCGATCACGATGCCGGCGCCGGCGCTGATCCCTTGCAGGGCCCGTGCGAACAGAAACATCTCGAAGCTTTGCGCCGTGGCGCCGACGAAAGCGGCGGCGCAGTAGGCAGCCATGCCGAGCATGATGATGCGGCGGCGGCCGTAGGCATCGGAGAGCGTCCCGTGCAGGAGCATCATGACGGCGAAGGGAATGAAGTAGACCGTGAGGGTCTGCTGCATCTGCGTGGACGTCACACCGAAGTGCGCCTCGATGTGCGGGAAGTTGGGCAGGACGCTGTCGTTGGAGAAGGGGCCGAGTATCGACAGCAAGCCGAGCAGCACGATCAGCGTCTGGCCGCTTGCAGGACGCACGTGCGTGAAGGGCGTCATCGCTGAGGCGGGCGTCGGATTTCTAGAATGAGCATCGGATTCTAGCACTCGGGGCCAGAGCATCCGGTGCCATCGTGCGAGCGACCATTTTGGTCACTGTTGTCGGCTGAGGCAGACACCGCGCGCTCCCGCAGTTGTTTGGCTGCAAGCGATTGAAATCGCGCTCTTCGATGACAGCGGCGCAGCATCCGGTTGCTCTGCCCGAAGCACCGGGTGACTTGAGCGGTCGTGTCACCCCGACAAAATCATCATCTTGACTGCCTGTGAGCCGGTGTCTACGGGCTCGTCGAGCGTGGTATGGATATCGCTTCATTGAGCGGGAGCCGTCCCGCAGCACTCGCAACTCACGCGAATGCGACGACCCTCAGAACGAATCGGACGGCGGTCGGTCCCTTGATAGGCACCGCCACTCAGCGTTGCACGCTACCCACATGGAGGTCCAGATGCTCGATTCTTTTCGTAAGCGAGACAACGTGCGCCCAACGACGCCCCCGCAACCCGGTGTGCGTCCCGCAGCACCCAGTCTCGCCCATGCGCCCGGCAATTCGCCGCTCACTTCTCCGCCGCGAGCAGAGCCTGCGGCAGCAGCCAAGCCCGTCTTGCTCGATGTCGCTCCCGGTCCGATGGTCGCGGAGCCATCGACTCCCGAGCAGAGTGTTGCGCAAAGCAATCCGCCTCAGCACAGCACGGCCCGCCTGACCGTCGGTCCGGACATCAAGTTGAAGGGGGCGGAGATCACCGACTGCGACACCTTGATCGTCGAAGGCCAGGTCGATGCAAGCATGGATAGCCGCGTGGTCGAGATTGCCGAAAGCGGCGTGTTTCGCGGCAAGGTGCAAGTGGAGGTGGCGGAGATACGAGGCCGCTTCGAAGGCGATCTGACCGCCTACAAGCATTTGATCATCCGCGAGACCGGACGAGTCTCGGGGAATATCCGCTACGGCAAGATTCAGATCGACGAGGGAGGCATCCTCAGCGGCGATGTGGCCGCTACGGATCCTGCCGCGGACGCGCAGCGCAGTCCGTCGCAGCGAGCTCGGGAGGCCGGCGCCAAATAGACGGCGAGGCGGCGGGGATACCGGGTCGCGCCTGGGCCGTGAACCTTGCGACCAGAGGCGCTACCGCAGCGTGATCGCTGCGGCAGCGCGCGCGGGTGCGTCTGCTGCCGATCGAATCAGCTGCCGAGGGTGAAGTAGAACGTGGTGCCGGTGCCTTCGATCGATTCTGCCCAGATGCGGCCCCCGTGGCGGTGAACGATCTGCTGCACGCTCGCCAGTCCGACGCCACTGCCTTCGAAGCGGGTATGGCCGTGCAGACGCTGGAACATGCCGAATAATTTGCTCGCATAGCGCATGTCGAACCCTGCGCCATTGTCGCGGACGTAGTAGACGGCCTCCTTGCCCTGGGTCGTGCGCCCGATCTCGATGATCGCCGGGTTGCGGCCGCGGCTGAACTTGATCGCGTTCGACAGCAGATTGCTGATGGCGATCCGCACCAGCGCCGGGTCGGCGAGCACGTGACCGAGCTTGCCGCGCTTGACCTCCACGGGGCGATCGGCGAGATCGGTCTGCATCCAGCCCAGTGCTTCCTGCACCACGTCGTCCAGACGCACCTTGCACGGCTGCAGAGGTTGGCGGGAGAGCTGTCCGAAGCCGAGCAGGGCGTCGATCAGCGTGCCCATGCGCTCGGCGTTGACCCCGATGCGATCGAGCAGCGTGCGTGCGTCGTCCGGCAACTGTCCCGCCATGTCTTCCGTGAGGATGCGCGCATAACCGCTGATGGCCCGCAGCGGCGCGCGCAGGTCGTGGGCGATGGAATAGGAGAGCGTTTCGGCCTCGCGATGCGCGGCCTGCAGCTGACTGGTTCGTTGTGCGACCCTCAACTCCAGGGCGTCGTTCGCCTGCTGCAGGGCCGCGCGTGCCCGCTGGCGTTCGGTCACATCGCGAAAACTCCATACGCGTCCGACCGATTTGCCGTCGACCTTTTGCGGCTTCGAACAGCTCTCGATGCAGCGGCCATCGGTGAGATCCAGCAGGTCGATGCTCTCCGCGTCGGGGCTCGCATAGCGCTCGCGGACCTTGGTCAGGAAGGCGTCGGGATCGCTCAATTGCTCGCGCGCGAACGCCATCACCCGGGTATCGTCGCCGTCTTCGAGCAAATCGTCCGAGAAGCGCCAGAGCTGGGCGAGCTGTCGGTTCCAGGCGGTGACTTTGCCATGCTCGTCGACGACCAGAATGCCGTCGGCGGTGGAGTCCAGCGTGGCCTGCAGCATGGAGACCGAGCGTGCCAGGGCCTGGGTTGTCCGGGTGCGGTCCGTGACATCGATGGCCAGAACGCAGAGTCCTTCGACCGCGCCGTCCGGCCCCAGCGCGGGCGTCAGATGCGTTTCGATCTGCAGCTCAGAAGCGTCGGGTGGCGACAGCGTGCGGTCGTACTTGACCGACTCTCCGGCGAGCACGCGTTCGACATGCGGGCCGAGGACCTCCGACCAATAGGTCTCGCCGAACAGGTCTCGCATCGTTCGGCCCACGATGTATTCGCGCGGATGCCCGAGGCGTTCTGCGCCCCGGCGATTGATCCAGCGATACACGCCCTCGGCATCGACGTAAGCGAGCGCGACAGGGATGGTGTCCGTCACCCCTTCGAGCAGATCGCGATAGTGCCGATTCTCGGCTTCGGTCGCGCGCAAGGCAGTGACATCGGGGGCAATGGTGCCGACGGCGGAGACCGTGCCGTCGTCGGCAAGGATAGGGAAGCGGCTGGTGATGAAGTTGCGCAAGCCGTGCGGGGTCGGTGTTTCCTGTTCGTAGATCTCGGCGCGCCGGGTGCGTGCGACTCTCGCGATGGCCTCCTGGGACTTCTGCGCATACTGTTCGGGATACAGTGCGTCGGCCGTCTTGCCGATCAGCTGCTTGGCGGTCACGCCGAACACCGAACGGTAGTGGCGGTTCACCATGATGTAGCGACCGTCCGGCGTGCGCAGATTGAGCAGGGACGGCGACTTGTCGAAGAATGCGCGCAGCCTGCTCTCGCTTTCCCGCAATTGGCTGTCGGCTCGGTCGCGGTCGATGGCCATGGCCAGGATGTTTGCTGCGCTGACGAGCACGCTGGCGTCGTCGTCGGTAAAGCGCCGTCTGCGGATCGAATGCGCCGCGAGCACGCCGTAGGGACCGTCGCGACCTCGGATAACTACGCTGATGCCGCTGACGACATTGTGCTCCATGAGCAGGGTCTGGGTGACGAAGCGGGTTTCGCGCGCAATGTCGGTCACGATCACGGGACGGTCGGCGCGCAGCGTGTAGTTCGCTTGGGTATCGCCTTCGATCGAAATTGCCGGATTGCCTACCGTGCCCGGCTTCCAGCCACTGCCGGCGCGAACGACGAAGTGGGGCCCTTCGCCGACCAGTTCGCACACTTTCACGTACTCGACATCGAGCGCATCGCTGAGCGTGCGCACGGCTTCGTCCATCAACGCGAACGGCTTCAATCCAGCCAGGGCGCGCTCGCCGAGCGCCGCGATGGCGGCGTGCTGTTGCGCGCGCAGCTTCAGGCGCGAGGTCGCTGCCGGTCGCCTAGGGGCTTTGCGCGTCCGCTTTGCCTTCGATGTCTCGGTCTTGAGCTGGGTCTTGAGCGTCGGACGAGGCCGTGCCGCGCCCGCGCGACGCCGGGTCACCAATCGCATTCTCCCTGAATTTTCGCCATGGATGCCGCTGGAGCGGCTTCATCCCGCCCTGCAAGGCCATCTCTCTTGTGCACGCATGGTAATCGATGCCCGTGAGCGTTTCCAAGCGCCATCGCGCCGTGATCTTCGGCGCAAGTGGCGCGCTGTCGCGTCGCTACACCATGCGCGCGGGAGGGTGCGGGCCTTGGCATCCGCGCTCCACGAAGGGGGCTCGCTGGCCACGCGGTTGCGCCTGTCATGTGCGCGTGCTACGGTCTTGTCGCATCCGCTGCGATAGGGCGCAGCAGTCTTTTCACGAAACGAGGATGCTGATGAAGCTCATCCAAATCGCTCTGCTCCTGATCGCCGTGCTGGTGGGTTCGTCGAGTTATGCAGCCGATGTTCGTCCCGCGTTAGTGATCGCGGTCAACGAACTGCCGCGTGGGCTCGAACCCGCCGACGATACCGGCAACGTCGATATCCGGGCCACTTATTCGCTCTTCGACACCCTGCTGCGGCGGGATTTTTCCTCGGCCTCGGCGCAGCTCAAACCGCTGCTTGCCGAATCGTGGAAGCGCGTGAGCCCCACGGTGGTGGAGGTCAAGTTGCGGCGAGGCGTCGTGTTCCACAGCGGCGAGCCGTTCGACGCCGACGACGTCCTGTTCACGTTCTCGCCCGAGCGTTTGTCCGGTCCGAACGCGGTCATCCCCAGCGGGCGGCAATATTTCGGCCACCTCAAGGAAGTGCAAAAGATCGATTCGCACACCGTGCGATTCGTGACCGACAAGCCCGATTTGGTGTTCGAACAAAGGCTGGCGACGTACGCATCATGGATCGTGAGCCGCAAGCACTGGGAGCGCTACAAGACGAACGATCCGAAGTGGATGCAGACGGCGCTGCGCGAGGTGCGCTGGAGCCCGGTCGGCACGGGGCCGCTGAAATTCACCGGGTGGAAGAAGGACCAGTTCGTCGCCTTCGAGGCGAACGACCGCTACTTTCTCGGTCAGCCGGCGATGAAGTCGGTGACGTTTCGCGAGGTCCCCGAGTTGGCGGCCCGGATCGCCGGGATTGCCACGGGCGAGTTCGACATCATCGTCGATGTGACGCCCGACCAGATCCCGGCGCTGCAGCGCTACAAGGATGTGCAGATTCAGACCATCACGCTCGAGAACAGCCACGTAATCGTCTTCAACAGCAATGCGCCCTCGCTTTCGGACAAGCGGCTGCGCCAGGCCTTGAGTCTTGCCATCGACCGCAAGCGCCTGCGCGATTCGCTCTGGCAGGGGCGCAATTACACGCCCAACGGCCACCAGCTCCCCTCGTTCGGCGAGATGTACAACAAAGACCGCAAAGGTTATGTGTACGATCCCGCGCTTGCACGCCAGTTGGTCAAGGCGTCCGGCTACGACGGCAAGACGATCAGCCTGCGCGCCATCCCCAACTACTATCTGAACGGCACCGAAGTCGCGCAGGTGCTGTTGGAGATGTGGAAGGCCGTCGGCATCAATGTGAAGCTCGATCTGGTGGACAACTTCAAACAGGTGCGCTCCAAAGGCGTGGAGATGTATCTTTGGTCGAACACCTATCGCATCCCGGATCCATCGGGTTCGATCATCGTGCTCTACGGGCCGAACTCGCAGATGCAGAAAGGACACAATCTGTGGAAGGCGCCGGCGGAATTCAACGAGGCAGCCGATGCCGTGATGAGCGCCGGCATGGGCCGCGTTCGCTACAACGCCTTTCAGAAGATGCTCGACATCTTCGAAGACGAGATGCCCATCACGGTACTCTACAACCCTTCGTATACCTACGCGTCGAAACGCACGCTCGACTGGAAGGCGTTGCCCATTTTCTACATGGATTTCAGGCCGGACGTCTTCCGTGTCAGGAAATAGCACCGCTCCTGGCGCCCCGCTGCTGGAGATTCGCAATCTCGATCTGTGGTTCGATACCGAGCAAGGCCGTGTGCATGCGGTGCGCGGCGTTTCGCTCGGCGTGCGGGCAGGCAAGACGCTCGGCATCGTCGGCGAGAGCGGTTGCGGCAAGAGCGTCACCTGCCATTCGATTCTGCGGCTCACGCCCGGCAACGGAATCATGGCGGGACAGATTCTGTTCGATGCGCAGGATCTGGCGAGCTTCGACGAGGCGCGCCTGACCCGCTTGCGCGGGCACGAGATCGCCATGATCTTCCAGGAGCCGCTGAGTGCACTCAATCCGGTGCATACCATCGGCGGGCAAATCGCAGAGAGCTTGCATCTGCATCGAGGCATGGACAAGGCCGCAGCGCGGGCCGAGACCTTGCGCCTGCTCGAGCGCGTCGGCATTCCCGAAGCGCAGCGGCGGCTACGAGAATATCCGCATCAGCTTTCCGGGGGCATGAATCAGCGAACCATGATCGCGATGGCGCTCGCCTGCCGGCCGCGCTTGCTGATCGCCGACGAGCCGACCACCGCGCTCGATGTGACCATACAGGCGCAGATTCTGAGCCTGCTGCAGGAACTGCAGCAGGAGTTCGGCATGGCCATCATTCTGGTGACCCACGATCTGGGCGTGGTGGCCGAGATCGCCGACGAGGTTGCCGTGATGTATGCCGGCACGGTCGTCGAGCAGGCTGGCGTGACCGAACTCTTCGCCCATCCGATGCATCCGTACACGGCGGGGTTGCTGCATGCGATTCCGCGCATCGATGCGACGATGGACACCTTGACGCCCATCGAGGGCACCGTGCCCAGTGCGATCGACATCCCGGCAGGCTGCAGTTTCGCGCCTCGCTGCGCTCGGGCACAGGACCATTGTCGGCGACAAAGCCCCAAGCTGCAGCGCCTCGACGGTGGTCGCACCCTGGCCTGCCATTTTCCGCTCGAACGTGTCGAGGCCGCTGCATGACTGCCATGGTGCCCTTGTTGGCGGCCAAGGGACTGCGCCGGCACTTCGTGCTGCAGCGGCGTGGTCTGTGGCAGCGCCCCGTGCATTTGCGCGCCGTCGACGACGTGAGCTTCGAGATTCACCCGGGCGAAACGCTGGGGCTGGTCGGCGAAAGCGGCTGCGGAAAATCCACGGTGGGACGTTTGCTGCTTGGTTTGGAGCGGCCCGACGCCGGTGAAGTCGCCTTCGAAGGCCGTAACATCATCGGTCAGAAGGCGGCGCAATGGCGGGCGATGCGTCGGCGTGCACAGATGGTGTTCCAGGATCCGCTCAATGCGCTGGATCCGCGCATCGGGCTCGGTCGGCAGATCATCGAACCCCTGCAGATCCACGCCGTCGGCGATCCTGCCTCGCACGCGCAGCGTCTCGCGGACGCGCTCGATGCGGTCGGCCTGCCGCAGGAAGTGGCCAAGCGCTACCCGCACGAGATCAGCGGCGGCCAGCAGCAGCGTGTGGTCATCGCGCGCGCCTTGGTGCTCGATCCCAGTCTGGTCGTGTGCGACGAACCCGTGTCTGCGCTCGATGTGTCGGTGCAGGCACAGGTCGTGAATCTGCTCGGACGGTTGCAGCGCGAGCGCAACATCGCATATCTATTCATCTCGCATGACCTCAAGGTGGTGCGGCATCTCTCGCACCGGGTGGCGGTCATGTATCTGGGCCAGTTGGTGGAGGTCGCCGATCGGGAGAGTCTGTTCCGCGAGCCCTTGCATCCTTATACGCAAGCGCTGATCGCGGCGGTGCCTGTTCCGGATCCGACGCGTCGCGGTCGACGCATCCTGCTGCAGGGGGATCCGCCGAGTCCGATCGATCCGCCGTCCGGGTGTCGCTTCCATACACGTTGTCCGCATGCGCAGCCCGTCTGCCGCGAACGCGTGCCCCCACTGGATCCGGCAGGCAGCCAGCGCTGGGTGGCCTGTCATCTGGTCACGCGAGCCAAGGAAAGTCCATGACAATGAAAGTCGTTGCTCACCGCGGCGATTCAGCGCGTTGCCCCGAGAACTCGACGATCGGGTTCGAGACTGCCATCGCGGCCGGTGCCGATCTGGTCGAGACCGACGTGCGCATGACGCGTGACGGCGTCCTCGTGTGTTGGCACGATCCGGATCTGAAGCGTGTCGCCGGCGTCGAGGCGGCGATTGCGACCAGCAACGCGGCAGAACTCGAAGCCTTGGCCTTGCCCAGCGGCGCCCGCTTATGCAGGCTCGAGGCGATTCTCGCTCTCGTGCGCGGTCGCGTGCCCCTGATGCTCGACGTGAAGATCGACGACGATGCCGGCCGAGCCGCGATCATCGATCGGGTGGCTGCGGCCGGAATGATCGAACAAGTGGTCTACGGTGTGCGCAGCGCGCAGCACGCGCGGGCGCTCATCGGTGCGGGGGCAAAGTTCCCTCGGTTGGCCATGCCGGCCGAACCCGACATGCTCGATGAGTTCCCGGACGATGGGCTCGTAGGTGTGCGGCTATGGGAGGATCAGATTAGCGAGGCCGCGATCGCTCGCATTCGCGATCGTAAGCTGGGCGTGTGGGTCACCGCGGGCTTACGCAAGCAGGGCGAGGCGCCGGGGTACATCAGCACCGAGCGGCTGCAGACGTTGCGCCGGCTGGGTGTCGACGCCGTGCTGGTGAACGACGTCGCGCCTGCGGTCTGGATCGCACACGCAAGCCAGGGAGAGTGAAGGCGATGGTCAAATTGCCGCGATTCGTGATCTTCGTGTTCGATGCACTGCGTCGCGACATGATCACGACCGAGCACATGCCGCATCTGCGCCGGTTCGTCGACGAGGGCTGTGATTTTCCGTCGAGCCGCTGCGTGTTTCCTTCCGAGACACGCGTCAACGCCGCATCCCTCGCGTGCGGCGCGATGCCTGCAGCCACGGGGGTGGTCGCCAACAAATTCTTCGATGGGCGCGTCTTCGCCGACAAGCTGTTCCATACGGCCAAGCACGACGACATGCAGGCGGCCGAGCAGGCGTACGGCGGTCGCTTCGTCACGGCACCGACGCTCGGCGAACTGCTTGCCGACGCCGGCCGCAGCCTCGCGGTGGTCAGCACCGGGTCGGCGGGCGCAACGCATCTGCTCAATCCGCGCTCGGTCGCGCTGAATCAGGTGACGCTTTCCCTCAGCGACTGGCGGCGCTCGTCCCCGGCTGCCTATGCGGACAAGATACTGGCCAAGCATGGGCCGATTCCTGCCGCGGGCAAGCCCAATGTCGAGCGCATCCGCCTGCAGATGGACATGGTGCTGGACAGCGTGCTGCCGGATCTTTCGCCCGACGGCCTGATCGTGTGGTTTTCCGATCCGGACTCGACCTATCACGAATGCGGCATCGGTTCGCCCGAGAGCCTGGTGGCGATCCAGAACACCGATGTGCAGTTCGGCCGCTTTCTCGACGTGTGGCGCGCTCATCCCGAGCGCGATGCATGCACCATTGCCGTGTGCTCCGATCACTCGCAAGTGAGCGCCGAGCGGCGCATCAAGGTGAAGGATGCGCTGCAGGCGGACGGACTCGTCGTCGGCGCGGCTCTCGATCGCGGTACGCTGCTGGCAGGCAGCACGGGATATTCCGGCGCGGTGAGCGTGGCCGGCGGGGACACGCGCCGCATCGCGGAACTGGCGAACTGGTTGAACGCGCAAAGTTGGTGCGGCAACGTGTTCACGCCCGGCGGCGATGGCGTGCGCGGCGGCGTTTCGGGGACGCTCGACCGTGCCTTGCTCATGCTCGAGCACGCGCGGGCGCCCCAGGTCTACTACACCATGCGAGCCGACGACCAGCTCAACCGCTGGGGACTGCCCGGCACCTGCTGGTACGACTCGAACGAAGTGCCCTTGGGCGGCGGCACCCATGGCGGACTGCACTGGATCGAGATGACCAATCTGCTGGCCCTGCAAGGCAAGGGCTACAAGCAGGGCTATCGCTCACCGTGGCCCGCGAGCCAGACCGATCTCGCGCCGACGCTGCTCACCGAACTGGGCATCGCACGCCCTTCGCAGATGACCGGACGCGTGCTGACAGAGGCGCGCGTGCAAGGCGGGGAGCCGCCGCCGCCGCAAACCTTCCTGTGCGATGCGCAGGCGTCTCGTTCGTCGCAGTTCCTGCGCATCTGGCGGGTGGGCGGCACGGCTTACATCGATCAGGGTTGGGTCGAGGGCGCGAAGACATGAATGCGCGCTTCGTCCTCACCAAGCTGTTCCGCGCCTTGGTGACGCTGTGGCTGGTGGTCACTTTCGCTTTCGTCATTCTGCATGCATCGGGGGATCCCATCGAGATCCTGCTCGGCGATCAGGCCGAGCAGGAAGTCATCGACCACTACAAGCAGCTCTACGGCCTGGACCGGCCCATGCACGAACAATATTTCCGCTACGTCGCGGGCGTGGCGCAAGGTGACCTCGGTTTCTCGCTCTCCGATCAACGGCCGGTGACCGAACTGCTCGCCGAGGCGATTCCCGCCACGCTCGAGCTCGGATTGACGGCCCTTGCCATCAGCATGCTGATCGGGATTCCACTGGGCATCGTCGCCGCTCTCAATCGCAACAAAGCGATCGATCGCTTCGTCATGACCTTCGCCGTGCTCGGCTTCAGCATCCCGAACTTCTTTCTCGGCATCTTGATGATTCTCTTGTTCTCGCTCTGGCTGCGCTGGTTGCCGACCTCTGGCATGGGCACATGGCAGCACCTGGTGATGCCGGCGCTCACGCTCGGGACGGCGGCCGCAGGCTCGCTCGCGCGCTTCACGCGATCGTCGATGCTGGAGGTGATGAGCAAGCTCTACATGCGCACCGCTGTGGCCAAGGGCGTGCCGCGTGGGCGGCGGATCCGCTGGCATGCGTTGCCGAACGCCGCGATCCCGCTGGTGACGGTGCTCGGATTTCGCTTGGGCGATCTGGTCGCGGGTTCGATCGTGACCGAAACGGTGTTCGCATGGCCGGGCGTAGGCCGGGCGCTGGTGTCGGCCGTCAGTGCGCGCGATCTCGCCGTGGTTCAAGGCGTCCTGCTCATGACCGCGTTCACGATGGTGATTGCGAACCTGCTCGTCGACCTCGCCTACGGCTGGATCGATCCGCGCATCCGCGCGGCGAAGTCCCGCCCTTCGGAAGCCTGAAGCCCGCATGTCGATTGCATCGCCTCTCACGGAGCCTGCCGCCGCCCCCGGACGCGCGCGACGCTTCTTGCGCAGATATCCCCCTCTGGTCCTGCTGGCCGCGCTCTTCATCATCCTCACGCTGCTGATCTCGGCGGCCGCGGACTGGATCGCGCCCTATCACTACACCACGCAGGATCTTTCCAATCGGCTGCTGCCGCCTGTCTTTCTCGGCGGCCTTGCGCAGTATCCGCTGGGTACCGACGAGCTCGGCCGCGACATCCTGTCGCGTCTGATCTATGCCACGCGTTTCAGCGTGATCATCGCCATCCTCGGTACGTCGATCGGCGCCGTCCTGGGCACGCTGATCGGATTCATCGCCGCTCACTTTCGAGGCTGGGTGGAAGAGACCTTGATGATGCTGGTCGATGCCCAGGCCTCGATGCCCTTCATGCTGCTGGCGCTGGCCGTGCTTGCCTTCTTCGGCAACAGCCTGGTGCTCTTCATCGTGGTCCTGGGCATCAACGGCTGGGAGAACTACGCGCGGCTCACGCGCGGCATGGTGCTCTCGGCGAGCAGCCAGGGCTATGCCGTGGCAGTCCACGCGCTCGGCGCGACGCCGGCCCGCATCTATACCCGTCACATCCTGCCCAACATTCTGAGCGTGCTGATCGTTCAGTTCACGCTCAACTTTCCGGCCACCATCCTGCTCGAAACCTCCATGAGCTTTCTCGGATTGGGCATCCAGCCTCCGCTCACGAGCCTGGGTCAGATGCTCGGCTCGGGCCGCTCGCACCTGCTGCTCGCGTGGTGGATCGCGGTGCTGCCCGGCACGATGATCTTTCTCTCGACGCTTTCCATCAGCATGTTCGGCGACTGGCTGCGCGATCGCCTCGATCCGACGCTGCGCAACCGCTGATGTCTCGGGTGCAGGTGGAAGGCAGGGGGCAGGCGCGCACGATGCCCACCTGCCCGCAAGCGAAGGCGCTCAATTGAGCGTCAAGTTCGCAGCCTTCACTACCTTCGCCCATTTCTCCGTTTCCTGCTTCAAGAATTCGCTGAACTTCGCCGGCTCCATCAGCATGGGTTCGGCGCCTTGCGTGAGCAGGAATTTTTGCGTCTCCGGGGAGTTCACGAGCTTGGCGAATTCGCCGTAGAGTCGTTGCACGATCGCACTCGGCGTGTTGGCCGGCGCCATGATGCCGAACCAGGAGGCGACATCGAAGCCGGGCAGCCCTTGCTCGGCAATGGTCGGAACGTCCGGCATCACGGCCGAGCGCTGCTGCGTGCCCATGCCGAGCGCACGCAGCTTACCGGCCTTGATCTGCGGCCCTGCAGCGATGAGCCCGCTGCAGTACATGTGGGTCTGGCCGCCGATGGTGTCCATCATCGCCGGGGCGCCGCCCTTGTAGGGCACGTGCACGATGTCGATGTTGGCCATGGATTTGAGCAGTTCCCAGCACAAGTGCGGCGTGCCGGCATTGCCCGAGGAGGCGAACAGCATCTGGCCGGGACGCTTTTTGGCCAGGGCGATGAACTCCTTGACGTTCCTCGCCGGCAGCGACGGATGGATGACGAGCATGTACGGAACGTTGGCGATCATCGCCACCGGCGTGAGGTCTTTCTGGCTGTCGTAGTTGAGCTTGAAGACGCTCGGGGCGATCGCCTGCGGGCCGTTGGTGGCCACCAGAAGGGTATAACCGTCCGGGGCCTGCTTGGAGACATATTCCGAGCCGACGTTGCCGCCAGCACCCGGACGATTCTCCACCAGTACCTGCTGGCCGAGCGGCGCGTTCAAACGCTGTGCGAGAAAGCGCGCCATGATGTCGTTGCTGCTCGATCCCGCGGGATAAGGGACGACCAGTCGAATGGGCTTGTTTGGATATTCCTGCGCCGAGACCGGACCAACGAGCGTCATACACGCAGCCAACCAAGCGAGCGGCTTGAGCTTCATTTGTTCTCCTCCGGGGATCGCGATCGAGCACCCATGATAAGGCGAGCGGGCGCAAAGAAGGCAAGGGCATGTCGATCCTGCTGCTTCTCGTACGTGATGCGACGGCAAAAACAAGGCTCGACGAACGCCGGGAGGATCGGGAGACAACCGGGCAAGACGAGCATGACGAGTCGCGGATCGCACCCGCGCCGCCGCCCCGTCAAGGCGGTCGATGGCTCAGGGTTTGGCCTGTATGGCCGGGTTGCGGCCTTGCACCGCATCTTGCATGCGGGCTTCGATGGCCGTACCGATCCGCGGATGGGTGATGACGTAGAAGCGTTCTTCCCGCACGGCGTCGAGAACTTTGTCGGCGACATCGTCGGCGCTCACCTTGCCCTTGCGCAGCAGTGTGCGCATCGCTTCGCGGCGCTCGCGATCGATTTCCGCTGCTTCCGGCACGGCCAGCGCCTGCGGTCGATTGCGCTCGGCATTCCAGATCTCGGTATCCACCCAGGCGGGCAGCAACAGCGACACCTTGAGCTGAGCGCCGATCTCGGCCAGATCCTGATACAGCGTCTCGGTGAGTGTGACGACGCCGTGCTTGGAGACGTTGTAGACGCTCATCGATGGCGTGCTCAGCAGGCCAGCGACCGAGGCGGTGTTGACCATGTGGCATGCGCACGCTTGCTCGAGCATGAGAGGGACGAAGGTTCGAACGCCGTGGATCACGCCCCAGAGATTGACGCCCAGCACCCATTGCCAGTCGCGCACGTCGGCTTCCCAGGCGCGCCGCCGCAGGCCGCCGACGCCGGCGTTGTTGCACACCAGATGGATCGCGCCGAAGCGCGATTGCGCGGCTTGGGCCAGCGCTTGCACTTGCTCGGCTTGCGAGACGTCGGTCGGCACGGCAAGCGCGGCCACGCCCAGGGCTTCGATTTCGGCGCGGGCTCGCTCCAGCGGCCGGGGTTCGATATCCGCGAGCACGATGTTCATGCCCTCGCGGGCGAATCGCCGCGCCATCGCGAAGCCGATGCCGCTGGCCGCGCCCGTGATCACGGCAGTCTTGTCGATCAGATCCCTCATGATGGAAAGATCATAGCACCGAGGCCGCGGCCTCTTGCGCGACACCGTGTCGCACCCCTACCATCGCGGTCGACATGACCACCTCCGACGACTTCGAAAAATTCCGCGGCACGATGCCGGTGAACGAGCGCCATCGCATCGATGTCGAGCGTCTCGCCGTTTATCTGCGTGAGCGCATTCCTGGCCTGGCCGCTTCGCTGCAGATCGAGCAGTTCAAGGGCGGGCAGTCGAACCCGACCTATCTGCTCACCGCCGATGAGCGCAAGTTCGTGTTGCGCCGCAAGCCGCCGGGCGCTTTGCTGCCGTCGGCGCACGCGGTGGATCGCGAGTATCGGGTGATGACCGCGCTTGCCGATACCGACGTTCCGGTGCCGCGCACCTGGTGCTTGTGCGAGGACCAGGAGGTTATCGGGACCTCGTTCTTCGTCATGGACTACGTGCAAGGGCGCGTGTTCTGGGATCCGTCGCTGCCCGGCATTGCGCCCGCAGAGCGAGGCGCCCTGTGGCGCGAGATCAACCGGGTGATCGCAGCCTTGCACCAGGTCGACTACCGCGCGATCGGGCTCGAAACCTACGGCCGTCCAGGCAACTACATACAGCGCCAGATCGATCGCTGGATCAAGCAGTACCGCACCTCGGAAACCGAACGCATCGAGGCGATGGACAACCTCATCGCCTGGCTGCCGCACAATATTCCGCCCGGCGACGAGACCACGATCGTGCACGGCGACTTCCGTATCGACAACATGATCTTCCACCCGAGCGAGCCGCGTGTGCTCGCAGTGCTGGACTGGGAACTGTCGACGCTCGGCCACCCGCTGGCCGACTTCGCCTATCACCTGATGGCGTGGCGCCTGGGGCCGGGGCAGTTTCGCGGCATGAACGGCATGGACTTGCGCTCCCTCGGCATTCCCGAGGAAGACGAGTATGTCGCCCTGTATTGCCAGCGCACGGGCCGCGCGAATATCGGCAACGTCGACTTCTATCTCGCCTACAACATGTTCCGGTTGGCAGCGATTCTGCAAGGCATCGCCAAGCGGGCCATCGACGGCACGGCGGCCAACGCGCAGGCGGTGGAAACGGGCAAGCGCGCGCGTCCGACGGCCGAGGCGGGTTGGGCGCTCGCGCAACGTATCATCGACGCGTCGGCCAAGTAGGCGCAGCGAGCGAGCATGAGTGCGTCCGCAGCGCGGGCGATGTCGTCGCGCTCCGGATCGACGCGCGGTATCGTCCTCATGGTCATCGCGGTGGGCTTGCTGACCGTCAACGATGCGTTGGCCAAGTATCTGGCGCAGCGCTACCCCGTCGATCAGGTGCTCGCACTCAGGCATGCCGCGGTGCTGTTCGCCATCCTGCCCTATGCCGCGCTGGTCACGGGTTGGCAGGCCTTGAAGGTGCGCGATTGGCGAGGGCAGTCCATCCGCGGCCTGCTCTTCATCGCCGGCACCGTGTTTCTGGTGCTCAGCGTCACCTTGCTTCCGCTCGCCACGGTGACTTCGCTGATCATGACCGCTCCGATCTTCGTCGCCTTGTTCTCCGGGATGCTGCTCGGCGAACGCGTGAACCGGGCGCGCTGGCTGGCCATAGTCGGCGGGTTCCTCGGCGTGCTGTTGATCGTGCGCCCGGGCGGCCACGTCTTCGAGTGGGGTTTGCTGCTGGCGCTTGCGGCTGCGCTGGCCAACGGCCTGCGCGATCTGCTCACCCGTCGGCTGGCGCGTACCGAGACCTCCATCGCTCAGCTTTTCTGGTCCAACGCGGCTGTGACTGTCGCTTGCTTTGCCACGTTCTCGACCCGATGGCAGCCGGTCGGGGGTGTCGATGCCGCATGGTTTCTGGGCGCGGGCGTGCTCAATGCGCTCGGGCATTTCGTGATGATCGAGGCGATGCGGGCGGGCGAGGCGGCACTGATCGCGCCTTTTCGCTATACCGCGCTCATCTGGGCCGTCGTCATCGGCTTCCTGGTCTGGGGCGACCTGCCCGATGTCTGGGTCATGCTGGGCGCGCTGGTGATCTGCGCAAGCGGGATCGGGATGGTCCTGATGGAACGCAGAGCGTGGCTCAGACGCTGAGCGGCAAGCGCGCGAGGTTCGTGCAACGGCGATGTGCTCGCCCCCGAGGGTTCAACCGGTCCGGGCGGCCAGTTCTTCCCAGCGACGCATCGCCTCGGCCAGTTCTGTCTCGATCTGTTGCAGGCGGGCCTGCATGCCGGCAGCGTCCTGCGGTGCGCGCTGATAAAGGCCGGGGTCGGACAACTTGAGGCCGAGGCTCTTCTGTTCGGATTCCAGCCGGTCGATCAACTCCGGCAGTTCGTCGAGCTCGCGCTGTTCCTTGAAGCTCAGCTTGCGCGGTGCCTCGGCCGCCGGCGTCTGCGCGGGCTTGCGCTTCTCCTTGCCCGCCTTGGGCGATGGCGGTGGTTGCGTGGCGCGTGCCTGCTCGGCTTGCTTCACGCGCGACCAGTCCTCGTAACCGCCGACGTACTCGCGCCAGCGGCCGTCGCCTTCGTAGGCGATCGTCTGCGTGACCACGGCATCGAGAAAAGCGCGGTCGTGGCTCACCAGCAGCACCGTGCCCTCGTATTCCGCCAGCAGCGACTCGAGCAGCTCCAGCGTTTCGATGTCCAGATCGTTGGTCGGCTCGTCGAGCACGATCACGTTGGCCGGGCGCGCGAACAAGCGGGCGAGCAGCAGTCGGTTGCGCTCGCCGCCGGACAGGGAACTCACCTTGGAGCGGGCGCGTTCGGGCGCGAATAGAAAGTCGCCCAGATAGCCGATGACGTGCTGGCGCTTGCCGTCGATTTCCACGTACTCGCCGCCGGGGCTGATGACGTTGGCAAGCGTCGCCTCGGGATCGAGCTGCGTGCGGAACTGGTCGAAGTAGGCGACCTGCAGCTTGGTCCCGAGCTGCACCGTTCCGGTGTCGGGGGCGAGATCGCCGAGTATCATCTTGAGCAGCGTGCTCTTGCCCGCGCCGTTCGGGCCGATGAAGCCCACTTTGTCGCCGCGCAGAATGCGGCAGGAGAAATCGCGCACCACGCTGCGTGGCCCGGTCGGCGCGTCGAAACTCTTGCTGACGTCGACCAGCTCGGCGACCAGCTTCCCGGAAAGCTCACCGCGATCCACGTTGAGCTGCGCGCTGCCCATGCGCTCGCGTCGCGCGGAGCGTTCCAGGCGCAGTTGCTGCAGGCGGCGGACGCGGCCCTCGTTGCGCGTGCGCCGCGCTTCAACGCCCTTGCGAATCCAGACTTCTTCCTGCGCAAGCAGCTTGTCGAAGCGCGCGTTGGCTGCGGCCTCGGCCGACAATTCGTCGGCTTTGCGCGTCTGGTACTCGGAAAAACTCCCGGGGTAGCTGCGCAGAACGCCTCGGTCGAGCTCGACGATTCGTGTCGCGACCCGGTCGAGGAAGCGCCGGTCGTGGGTGATGACGATGACGCTGCCGCTGAACTCCAGAAACAGATTCTCCAACCACTCGATGCCTGCCAAATCGAGGTGATTGGTGGGCTCGTCCAGGAGCAGCAAGTCCGGTTCGGCGACCAACGCGCGTCCGAGGGCCACACGCTTGATCATGCCGCCTGACAACGTGCCGATGCGCGACTCGCCGCTCAAGCCCAACGCGGTGAGCGTTTGTTCGACGCGGGTGTTCAAGCGCCAGCCGTCGCCGTGTTCGAGGTCGCTTTGCAGTTCCTGCAATCGGTGCAGTTGCGCCTCGGAGGGCGAAGCGCCGAGGTGGGCGCTGAGGTCATGGTAGGCGATGAGGCAGTCGGCCATCGCGCCGAGTCCGCCCGCGATGGCATCGTACACATCCTGATCGGGGTCGAAGCTCGGCTCCTGGGGCACCAGAGCCGTGGCCGCGCTGGGCTCGATGCGAAGCTGGCCGTCGTCGAGGCTGCCTTCGCCGGCGAGTATGCGCAGCAGGCTCGATTTGCCCGTGCCGTTGCGGCCGATGAGGCCGATGCGTTCGCCGCGCTCCACCTGGAGCTGGGCGTGATCAAGGAGCGCGACATGGCCGAAAGCCAAGCCGCCGTCGTCGAGTGACAGGAGGGCCATGGGAGGGAGTGGAATACGACAGCCCTAGGATACCACCTGAGGGCGTCTGCCTGGCTCGCCCATCGGCGTATCGAGCGCGCGCGTCCGGTTCGAGGCGATGATCTCGCCGCAGCGGCGTCGTTGAGAGCTCCCTGGTCGTCGCGCTGGCGAAGCCTCGGGCGGGAGCTTCGCGCTCGCGATTTGTCGTTGCATCGCGCCTCGCCGCTGACCATCCTCCGGACAGTGCGCTCGAATCTGCACGGTCGATGACATAGCAATTTGCTGCAGACCCGAGACCGGGATCTGCGCTGGGCGGGCTGTGATGCCTTGGAAGGGGCGGGCGGGGCATGTTCTTCGGGGCGGCTGCACAGCGTCCGTGCAGGCCAGGGTCGCAAGGGATCGCATCGAGTCATGTCGCATCGAGGTCTTGTCGATGAGTCATTTCAACGAGTCATTGACCGCGGCGGAATCCCGGCCGATACTTTCATCCAGCCCCAATAAGCGCTTGCCCGGCATCGCCCGCAAGTTACAACTAGGAGGAGTTCATCGTGCGTAGATCCGCATTCGTTTCCGCATGTGTAGCCGCCGCTTTCATGGCGTCGTCTTTCACGACAGCCCACGCCCAGACCGACGCATCCATCCCCAAACTGCCCGCTTCCAGCTGGAAGCCCGACCGCCCGGTCGAGTTCGTCGTGCAGGCCGGCGCGGGCGGCGGCAGCGATCTGTTCGCCCGCACCATGGCGCAGATCCTCACCAAGGAGAAGATCGTCACCGTGCCGGTGAACGTGGTGAACAAGCCCGGAGGCAGCGGCGCAGTCGCTTACGCGTACGTCAACGGCAAGAAGGGTGATCCGCACGTCATTGCGACGGCCACCAGTTCCTACCTCACGACGCCGATTCAGGGGCACTCGCCCGTCAACTACCAGAATTTCGCCAATGTCGCGATTCTGTGTGCCGAGGACTACGTCGGCGTGGTGCGCACCGAGTCGCCCTACAAAAGCCTGAAGGACCTGATCGCCGCGGCAAAGGCCAAGCCCAACGGTGTCCGGATCGGGGGCAGCAGCGTGGGCTCCTCGGACAACATCATCGCCATGATGTTGAACAAGGCCGCCGGCGTCAAACTCAACTTCATCGTCTTCCAGAGCGGCGGAGAGGCGAACGCGGCGTTGCTGGGCGGCAGCATCGATCTGGCTGGGCCGAATCCCAGCGAGGCGGCGCAGCTCATCACGGCTGGCCGTCTGCGGCCGATCGCGATGTTTTCGCCGGAACGGCTGCCGAAATGGAAAGACGTGCCGACAGCCCGCGAGCAGGGATTCGACGTCACCTTCGAGCAGCACCGCGGCCTGATTCTGCCAGCGGGGCTGACCAAGGAACAGCAGCTGTTCTGGCAGAACGCCATCGTGAAGATGTTCCAGACGGCCGACTTCAAGAAATACATGGACGACAACGGGCTGCGCCCCTTGCTCAAGGTGGGCGACGATGCCGAGAAGTACATCGCGGAGCGCAACAAGTTCTACGTGGAAGTCATGACCGAGCTCGGCCTCGCCAAGAAACGCTAGTCCAGTCGTATCGACCCAGCGTATACATCGGGATGATTCCATGAGTCGTGCGGATGTCGTCGTTGCATTGTTGATCGCTGCCGGCTTCGGTGCTGCGCTGTGGGAGGCTTCCTCCTTTCAGTACGGCACCGAATTCGCGCCGGGTCCCGGGTTCGCGCCGGTGTGGCTCAGCGGTATCGGCCTGTTTCTCTCGCTCCTGATCGCATTCTCCGCCTGGCATGACATGCGTACGGCGGGGCGTGCAACCGCGGGCAAGGGTAAGGAGGCTCTCGACAAGCGAGGTCTCGGGCGAGTCGCCGCCACGGTGCTGGGACTGGTTGGCATGATGTTGCTCGTGCCCTGGATCGGCTTCGTGTTGGCGGTGCTCGCTTTCTTGCTGTTTCTTACGCTGTTCGTCCAGGGGCTGCGGCTGGTGGTCGGTATCCCGGCTGCCCTCCTGACGGTTGCGTTCGTCTACGTGGTGTTCGTCCGGTTTCTCGGTGTACCGATTCCGGCCGGACCGCTGGGCTTCTGAGCCAAGGACTCCCCAACCTCGCCATGGATCCCAACGACCTTCTGCTCGGATTTTCGATCGCGCTCGCGCCGACGAACCTGCTGTTCGCTTTCTTCGGCGTCTTTCTCGGAACCATCATCGGCGCGCTGCCGGGGATAGGTCCCTCCGCCGGCGTTGCCGTGCTGCTCCCCGTCACCTTCGGGATGCCGCCGGTCACGGCCATGATCATGCTGGCGGGCATCTATTACGGGGCCATGTATGGCGGCACCATCACCTCGGTGTTGATCAATACCCCGGGAGAATCGTCCTCGGTGATGACCACGCTGGATGGCTTTCAGATGGCGTTGAAGGGGCGGGCCGGGGCGGCTTTGGGCATGGCTGCGATCGGCTCCTTCATTGCGGGAACGCTCAGCGTCGTGCTGCTCATGGTGGCTGCGCCGCCGCTGGCCGATCTTGCGGTGAGCTTCGGTCCGCCGGAGTATTTCGCGCTCATGGTGCTCGGCCTCACCACGCTTGCCAGCCTCACGAGCGGTTCTGTGGTCAAGGGATTGCTGGTCGCCGTGGTGGGCCTGCTGCTCGGCACCGTCGGCATCGATCTCATGCTCGGGGCGCCTCGCTACACGTTCGAGAACGTCAATCTCCTCGACGGGATCGATTTCCTGCCGGTCGCCGTCGGCCTGTTCGCGATCGGAGAATTGCTGTTCAATCTGTACCGCCCGGTGCGTGCCGAGCCGATCAAGGCCAAGCTGAGCGGGTTGCTCCCCACACGGCAGGATTGGCGCGACTCGTGGGCCAGCATCGGTCGCGGCACGCTCATCGGCTTCTTCGTCGGCATGCTGCCCGGCGCCGGCGCGACGATTTCCTCTTTTCTCGCCTACGCGACCGAGAAGCGCTTGTCCAAGCATCCGGAGCGCTTCGGCACCGGCGTCATCGAAGGGGTCGCTGCCCCGGAATCGGCCAATAACGCGGCATCGACCGGGGCGTTGGTGCCCTTGATGGCGCTCGGCATCCCGGGTTCGGGGACCACGGCGGTCATGCTCGGTGCGCTGACCATGTACGGGATGCAGCCCGGGCCTTTGCTCGTCAGCACCCACCCCGACGTCTTTTGGGGGTTGGTGGCCAGCATGTACGTCGGCAACGTCATGCTGCTCATTCTGAACCTGCCGCTGGCGCCGGTGTTCGCGAGCATTCTGCGTGTGCCGTATAGCGTGCTGATCCCGATCATCATCGGCATTGCGCTGTTCGGCGTGTACAGCGTGGAGAACAACCTGTTCAACGTGGGGATCACGATCCTGTTCGGGGCGATCGGCTTCGCGATGCGGCTCTACGGGTACCCGCCGGCACCGCTTGTACTCGCCCTCGTGCTGGGCCCGATGCTGGAGAAGGCTTTGCGCCAGTCGCTACAGATGTCGCTGGGCAGCCCGGAAATTTTCGTCACGCGTCCGGTCAGCGCCTTCATTCTCGCTTTCGCGCTGCTGGCGGTGCTCTTCCCGATGATCTCGTGGTTTCGCGCTCGGCGAGCCGCGCGCACGGCTGCGGCGTGAGAGGCTGCTTTACTCGAGCCGGGCGTCTAACCCAGGCGCCCGGAGCTGATTTTCCCGGCGGCACGTCCGCACTGCGGCGCTGAAAATGGTCATGGCCGGGCGCGCGAACGCTTAGCGCCCCAAGGCCTCGGTGCAGTTGCTCGGTGCAACTGCTCAGTGCAGCTGCTCAGTGCAGCTGATTGGTGAGCATTTCGCACAGGCGCTGCATGTCTCCCCCGCTGTGCGGCTTGCGCATGCAGGCCTTGGCGCCGTACGAGCGGCTGGCGCCGACATCCTCCGGACTACAGGTGCCCGAGAGCACGATCACGGGAATCTTCGCTGTGCGCGCATCGGCGCGCAGGCAGCGCAGGACATGCATGCCCCCCAGTCTGGGAAGGTTCAGATCGAGCACGATGAGCTTGGGCCTTACGGCAGAGTCGTCGTCGTCATCGAAAAGACGACGCAAGGCTTCCACGCCGTCGGTGACCACGACCACACGTGTGCTCGGCCGTAATGCGATCAAGGCGCGAGTAATCAACTCGGCATCGTCCGGTTCGTCTTCGACGATCAGAACATCGGCTGCTGAACCCATCATGAACCCTCCTGGATTCATGTTAAAGACCTGCGCCAGAAACGCAGAACCCGAGCCTGACTGGATGGGTAGGCATTCGCATCGGCATGCCGTTGCGCTCCCTAAACAAACTGTTTTTTTGCGGCTGGCGCAGGGCGCGAACCGTGCAGTCATTCTGACCCAGATCGAATCGGCCGGCAACGAAGTTTGATCGCGCGTTGCAGCACGGCGGCGCTCGAACGTTCGGTTCGACGTGTACCTTGCCCGGATTGCGGGTTCCCGCTTTGACAGCTACCGCCGTGCTGCCTAACATCCAGCCCACCGTGGCCGGCGGGGCATACGTCTGCAGGCCCACCCTTCACCGAGGAGTCGACATGTCGTCTGTATCATCCGCCGCGAACGATCGTATCGATGCCGATACTCCGGATACCGTGCGCTTGAGCGAGAGCGAGGCAAGAGCACTGGGCGAAGGCGCATTGCAGCGCATCGGCTATCCGGCCGAGGACGCGCGCATCATTGTCGATCAGCTGATCGACAACGCGCTGTGCGGCTACAAGTTCGCTGGCTTGCCTCGCATACTGGCGATCGCCGGCGATCAGAAGACGCGCAAAGCCAGAACGCCGATACGCGTCATCCACGAAACGCCCGTCTCGGCCATGCTCGACGGTGGCAACAACGTGGGTTACATCGCCGCGTACCGGGCGGCCGAAGTGGCCGTTGAAAAGGTGCGCGCCATGGGGATCGCCTCGGTGGGCGCGTACAACAGCTACTACAGCGGCCGCAATGCGTACTTCGTCGAGCGCATCGTGAGCGAAGGCTATTTCGCCTTCCATGTGGCCAGTGCTCAGCCGCATGTCCTGCCGCCTGGCGCGGCCGCGCCCGCGTTGGGCACCAACCCGATCTGCTTCGGCTTTCCGTCCGACGACGGCCCGGTCATCGTCGACATGGGCACGGCTTCGCTGATGTGGGGAGATGTGATGCTGCACGCCCACTTGGGGCAGCCCTTGCCGGAGGGGATCGGTTTCGACAGCCAAGGGCAGCCCACGACCAACGCGAGCGAGGTCTTGAAGGGGGGCGTCTCCGCATTCGGTGGCTACAAGGGCTATGCCTTGTGCTTCGCCGTTCAGGCGATGGGCCTGCTGGCCGGATCGATGCTCAAGAGCGGCGATCCGCTCGACTACGGCTTCTATTTCATCGCGCTCGATCCGAAGATCATGCTCCCGGGCGGCGACTTTGCGCGCCAGATGTCGGATCTCGTTCGCGCAGTGAAGGCGACCCCGAGACAGTCGGGCACGGACGAGATTCGCATTCCTTCCGAGCGGGCCTATCGCGAACGCGATCGGCGCCGCGTCGAAGGCATCGTGCTCGAGCGCAAAGTGGTGGAGTCTTTGAAGGCTTTGTAGCCCTAGGGCGCGGGCGCTGCGCGCTGGCCAAGCCACAGGATTCGCAGTACATTGTGCGCCCGGCCGCCCGGGCCGGCTCGTCCGTACGTATCCCGCTCTGAAAAAATTCAGGACACGCGTACTCAGCACGCGTTCATCACGGAGGCACAGCCATGCCGAGCGCCATCATCGATGGAATCAAGGTCAACTACGATGTGCGCGGTGAGGGCGTTCCGCTCATCATGCTCGCGCCCGGTGGATTCGACTCGACCATCGACAGCTGGGAGAAGCGCGGGGTATGGCAGAGCCTCAAGCCGCTCGACAGCCTGACGCGCGAGTTCAAGATGATCGCCTACGATCGACGCGAGGCGGGCGCATCGGGAGGGCGCGTCGAACAGTTCTCCTGGCGTTTGCTCGCCGAGCAGGCGGTGCAGGTGCTTGATCATCTGAAGATCGAGAGCGCATGGGTGATCGGCGGTTGCATGGGTGTGTCCGTGGCCGTGGCCATGGCGGCCCATTTCCCGCAGCGCTGCCAAGGGCTGCTCTTGCACTGGCCGGTGGGCGGTTATCGCTGGCAGGCCAAGGGGCAGGAGTTCTTTACTCGCCACATGACCTTCGCCCGAGCCAACGGCCTGCCTGCAGTGGTCGAACGTGCGCGCAAGGCGACGGGTTTCTGGGCCGATCCCGAAGCCGGGCCGTGGACAGCGCCGCTGCGCCATGACGACGCGTTCGCCGCGCAGTACGTCGAGCAGGACCTCGACCAGTATCTGGCGATCGTCGCTCAGGGCCGGGATACCCTGTTCGACAGCAGCTTCGTCTCCGGGGCGACCGGACAGCAGTTGATGGCCATCAAGCACCCGACCTTCATCATGAGCGGCGACGACGCTTCGCATTCCGCTTCCTCGGCGCATCAGTTGCGGGAATTGATTCCCGGCTCGGTGCTCTGTGAACTGATGCCTCCGCAACAGAATACCGACACTGTCAGGCGCTGGATACTGGACGCACTCGCCGGTGCCGAGAAGGTTCGTGCGGGTGCGTGACAGCGCCTTGCCGGCAAGCCGTGGTCGAAGCGTGACGAGCGGGCGAGGAACGCCTGCCTGGCTCGTTGGGTCGAAAGGCACGGAACGCGTTTGCCCGGGCTGGCGTTTTTACTTCTGCGCGCCCTCGGGCCTGTCGGGAAGCCGAGGCTCGAAGACCGCGCATCATGAATGGAGCCCTGGCTGACCGATGTTTCGACCCATCCCCCCCACGACCCAGTCCCTGATCGGACTCAACGTCATCGCATTCGCGCTGCAGGCCATGTTCGGCGGCCAGTGGTTCGCCCAACTCGCGCTGTGGCCGCTGGGTTCCGAGTTCTGGCCCTGGCAACTGGTGACCTACGGGTTTCTGCACGGCGGCCTGATGCACCTGCTGTTCAACATGTTCGGCTTGTACATGTTCGGCTCGGACATCGAGGCGGTTTGGGGGCAGCGCAGGTTTCTGACCTACTACCTTGTCTGCATCGTCACGGCGGGCATCGCTCAGTTGACCGTCACCTGGATGACCGGCTCGGTTTATCCGACCGTGGGCGCCTCGGGCGCGGTGTTCGGCTTGCTGCTCGCTTTCGGCATGATGTTTCCGCGCCGCACCGTCGTGCTGCTCATTCCGCCGATACCCATGCCTGCTTGGCTGTTCGTTACGCTTTACGGGTGCATCGAACTGTACCTCGGCATCACCGGCACCGTATCGGGCGTGGCGCATTTCGCCCACTTGGGTGGCATGGTCGGCGGCTACCTGATGATTCTCTATTGGCGCTCGGGTAGCGGGCGCCGGCGATTCTGACCTTTTTTCACCCTCTCGAGACCGTCCCATGAAAGCTGTGTCCCTGGCAACGATGCTTGCTCTAGCCGCTGCGCCCAGCGCTTTCGCGCAGACCTATCCCACCAAGCCGATCCGGCTGATCGTGGGATTCACCCCGGGCGGCGGCGTCGACATCAACGCACGCATGCTCGCACCCAAGCTCACCGAGTATCTCGGCCAGCAGGTGATCGTCGAGAATCGTCCCGGCGCCGGTACCAATATCGCCAACGAACTGGTGGCCAAGTCCGCGCCCGATGGCTATACCTTGCTCATCAATACCGCGGCGCTGGTCATCAACATGTCGCTGTATCCCAAGCTCAACTACGACGCCACCCGGGACTTGGCGGGGCTGTCGACCTTCTCTCGCAGCCCCAATATCCTGGTGGTGCACTCCTCGGTGCCGGTGAAGACGATCAAGGAGTTCGTAGCCTTGGCGCGTTCTAGGCCCGGCGGGCTGAACTACTCGTCGTCGGGCTCCGGAACGACTCAGCACCTGAGCGGCGAACTTTTCAACGTGCGCAACAAGGTGAAGATGGTCCACGTGCCTTACCGGGGCACGGCGCCGTCGCTCACCGCGCTGATCGGCGGCGAGGTGGACATGAGCTTCGCTAACATTCCCGCCATTCATGCGCACGTCGTGTCCGGGCGGTTACGCCCGCTCGCGAACACCGGTCCGCAGCGGGCCGAGCGTTTGCCGAACGTGCCGACGATGAAGGAGTCGGGCATCGACATGGAAGTCGTGGTCTGGTACGGGCTGTTCGCGCCCAAGGCCACGCCGCGTGAAATCGTCACCACGCTCTCCGAGGCGATCAACCGGGCCTCTCAGGCGCCGGATGTCCGTCAGCGATTGATCGAAATGGGCGGCGAACCGGCCGGCATGGCGCCGGAGGCCTTCGACAAATTCGTTCTGGCCGAGCGCGCTCAGTGGGCGGAAGTCGTGCGCCTCTCGGGTGCCAAGGCCGAGTAGCGACGCCGTCGCGGGCTGGGCGCCGCTCAGTCCGTTCGACGCATGACCCGCTGACGCCTGTGCGCTTGCAGATACAAGCCTAGCGCGGCCATGCAGGCAGTCAGCGATACACCGCACACAGCGAGCCAACCGAAGTGTGCGAACGCTTGACTGGCCAGAAACGCGCCGGCAGCGTTGCCGGCCCAGACATGCGTGCCGAATACCGTGTTGGCTCGTGCACGCGATTCCGGGGCGATGGTGTTGACCAAGGTCTGGTTGGAAACCATGGCGGCCCTGAGTGCGCAATCGAGCAGGATCACGCCGATCACGACGGCAACGATGGTCCAGCTCGCCAGACCGAGCACGCACCAGGCGACGATCATCGCCCCGACGGCGGTGGCCACGACCGGCATGATGCCCGAGCGATCCATCCAGCGACCCGCAGGCCGTGCGACGAGAATGCCGGCCGCACCCGGAATGCCGAGCAGCCCGATCTGCGCCGGTGCGAGGCGATGCAAGGCGACCATCATGGGCGACACGACGGCCCAGAAACCTCCGTAACACACGCACAGCATGAACTGGATCGCAGCCGCTCGGCGAATGTCGGCGTTCGCACGCAGCAGACTCAGCACCGAGTACAACAGGGCGCCATAGCCGGCGTCCGTCGACGGCCGCGTTCGCGGCAGGCGCGCGAGCAGCAGGGGGACGAGCGCGAGCAGCATCGCGGCCGAAAGCATGTAGCCGGAACGCCAGCCGAAGTGACTGGCCATCACGCCGCCCATGATGCGGGCAAACAGGATGCCGACGAAGAGTCCGGTGAACAGCGTGCCCACGGCGCGTCCGCGTTGATCGGGGCGGGCACGCTCGGCGACGATGCCGATCATGCTTTGCACCAGCGAGGACGAAACGCCGGTCATGAAACTCGCCAGCGCGAGCACCTCGATGGAAGGGGCTGCTGCCATGGAGATCTGCGCTGCACATAAGACGGCGAGCTTCGTCAGGATCAGCCGGCGCTTGTCGATGCGATCACCGAGCGGGACGAGCAGCGCGACACCGACGAACATGCCGCCGAACGATAGCGTCGGTATCCAGCCCATTTCAGTCTGGTCCGCCCCGAGATCGGCCGCGATCGCAGCCAGCATCGGCGTCTGATAGTGCATGCCCCCAGAGACGACGAAGGCCGTAAGCGTCAACAGCACCAACAAGCTGTCGTGCGTGCCGCTGGGCCGAGCCGAGTCGGGGTATGCAGAGCTCATGCGGGCATGCCGGATGCAAGACGGCGGCGGGGGGTGACCATGGTCGCGAAGCGAAAGCAGGACAGCAGCGAGCGCAGGGGAACGGACGCATCGAAGAATGCGCAGCGGCGTACCCTCGTCGTGGACATCGGCGGCACCAAGATCAAGCTCTTGGGCAGCGGCGAGACCGACCCGCGGCGCATTGCTTCGGGCAAGCGCATGACGCCTGCGGTGATGGTCGCGGAGATCAAGAAAATCACGAAGGATTGGCGGTACGACGTGGTGTCCATCGGGTATCCAGGTGCGGTCGGCAGTCAGGGCCCCTGCTCAGAGCCGGGAAATTTGGGCTCTGGCTGGGTGGGATTCGACTTTGCCGCTGCATTCGATTGTCCTGTGCGAATTGTCAATGATGCTGCCATGCAGGCTCTGGGCAGCTACGAAGGCGGTCGCATGTTGTTCTTGGGCTTGGGTACAGGTCTCGGGTCGGCCATTATCGCCGAGAGCGTGATCGTTCCGCTGGAGCTTGGCAAAGTGTCCTACCGGGACGACAAGACGCTCGGGCAACTGCTCGGGCGGCGTGGGCTGAAGTCTCTCGGCAAAACGGCCTGGCGTGAAATCCTCGACAAGGTCGTTGACTCGTTCGCCGACGCCTTCATGGTCGATTACATCGTTCTGGGCGGGGGTAATGCCAAGCTGGTGAAGAATCCCCCGACCGGGGTTCGCCTGGGCCATAACCTGACCGCTTTTCGGGGCGGGCTGCGGCTCTGGGAATTGAAGAACCTGCATACGCAATCGGCAGGGGCATCGGCGGCGCCGGTGAAGGTCAAGTCGTCGGGCGAATGGCGCATCATTTGAGCGCCGGGCATTTGGGTTGCGCCGCTCCAACGGGGCTGCCGTACGCGCAGCCGACTTTGGAGACGATCATGGACAGCAGCAGCCAACAGAACCCGAACGATCCGACCGATTTGCCGGATCCGGGCCCCGGCAAACAAGATCCGGAGGAACTCGACAAGCAACTCGATCGGGCGCTCGAAGACAGCATGGATGCAAGCGACCCGCCGGCGACTATCATGCCCGAAGTGCATCACCGCGACGAGGGCGCTGCTGACGATGCAAAGCGCATAGCACCCGAGAAGCGCTAGCCGCTGATGGGCGGCGGTGAGCCACCCGCCTTCGCCCCGCCGTTGCTCGTACGGGGTGCCATCGGTTGACATGGCACCGTATCCCCACGCAGGATGCGGTGCTGTAGCGACGGACGCAACTCAAATGGGAGGGGTCGAAATGAGAATTCATGGTGTTCTTCACGGGGCTGTCGCCTTGGCGGCGATAGTGGGCGTGGCTTCGGTGCACGCTCAGCAATGGCCGGCGGAAAAACCGGTGCGCATGATCGTGCCCTTCGCACCCGGTGGCGGGACGGATATTCAGGCACGCTTGCTGACAGCCGCTTTGCAGCGTAGCACGGGCCAGACCTTCCTCGTCGACAACCGCACCGGCGCAAGCGGGTTGATCGGGGCACAACTGGCAGTCGACGCCGCGCCCGATGGTTATACGATCTTCTTCACCTCAGGCAGCCTTTCCGTGGTGACGACGCTTTACGCGAAAAGAATGAAATTCGATCCGCTCGCCGATCTGGCGCCGGTGAGCTGGCTTTCCTCGACGCCGCTGGTGCTTTCAGTGCATCCTAGCGTCCCCGTCAAGACAGTCAGACAGTTCGTGGCGCTTGCGAAGTCGAAGCCCGGGGTTCTGACCGCAGGCGGGAACACCGTGGGCAGCACGGCGCATCTGTCGGCGGAGATGTTCAACCAAGCGACGGGCGCGAAGGCAACCGTCGTGACCTATCGAGGTGGCGGTCCTGCCACCGTTGCGCTTATATCCGGGGAGACCGATTTCATCTTCGCGACGGCGCCGTCCGTGATACCGCACTTGCGTACCGGAAAGGCGAGAGCGATCGCCGTGACGACAGCGAAGCCTTCTGCCTTCTTTCCCGATCTACCCACGATGAACAGCGTTTATCCGGGCTTCGAGACGGATAACTGGTACGGTGCGTTCTATCCCAAGAATACGCCCCGGGCCATCATCGACCGTATGAACGCCGAGCTGGCCAAGGCGCAGGCGACGCCGGAGGTGAAGAAGTTCATGGAACGCGAAGCGCTCGAAGCGGTGAGCAGCAACCCCGAGGCGTTGACCGACAAGTTCAAGCGCGACATCGCCAAGTACGCCAAGGTGATCGCCGACGCCAACATTCGGGCGGACTGAGCCTGCAACCGCATGCCGGATTGTGCCGCCCTCCGGCATGCGCGTTCGCCGGCCAGCTCGGCCGCGAGTTCGTGCTGCTGGCCGGACACCGAGGCTCGGGCGGGCTGCCGGGGCAAGCCTGCGCCACCGAAAACCTTCTTCCGGGCATGGCGAAACGGCTGGGACGCTCCGCTCTGCTCGGGTCGTAAAGGGCAGTGATCGTCCGGGTGCTCCGGGCTTTGGCGAGATGGGTGCGTGCTAACATCGCCCCTCCGAGTCGGCCTCGGCTCCCTTGAGTTTTCATTGCCCTCGCATCCATGACCTCGTCCCGAATCGATCTTCTTCCCGAGTCCCTAGAACGCCGCATTCTCATCATCGACGGCGCAATGGGCACCATGATCCAGACGTACAGCCTGTCCGAGGCAGATTATCGTGGGGAGCGCTTCGCCACGCATAGCGACGAGGTCAAGGGCAACAACGATCTGCTGACGCTCACGCAGCCGCACATCATTCGCGACATCCACGCTTCATACCTGGAAGCGGGCGCAGACATCATCGAGACCAACACGTTCAACTCGAACGCGCCCTCGATGGCCGACTACAAGATGGAGTCCCTGGTCGAGGAACTGAACTTGACTGCAGCTCGTTTGGCTCGTCAGGTGGCCGACGAGTTCGAGCGCAAGGATTCGAGCCGGCCGCGCTACGTGGCGGGTGTGCTCGGCCCGACCAACCGCACGGCGACGATATCGCCGGACGTGAACGACCCGGGTTTTCGCAACATCACCTTCGATCAACTGGTCGATACCTATTCAGTGGCGGCCCGGGCCTTGGTGGAAGGCGGGGCGGACATCCTGCTGATCGAAACCATCTTCGATACGCTCAACGCAAAGGCGGCGATCTTTGCCGTGGAGACCTTGTTCGAACAACTCGGGCATCGGCTGCCGGTGATGATTTCGGGCACGATCACCGATCAGTCGGGCCGCACGTTGACCGGGCAGACGCCCGAAGCGTTCTGGAATTCTGTCCGGCACGCGAGGCCGCTCTCCATCGGGCTCAACTGCGCGCTGGGCGCAAAGATGATGCGCCCGTACATCGAGGAGCTGGCGCAGCTCTCCGATACGTTCGTGAGCGCGTATCCGAATGCAGGCTTGCCCAACCCGTTGGCGCCCACCGGCTACGACGAGTTGCCGGCCGACACCGCGGCATTGCTGCGCGATTTCGCCGATTCGGGCTTCGTCAACATCGTCGGGGGCTGCTGCGGGACGACACCCGCTCACATCAAGGCGATCGCGCAGACCGTGCGCGATCTGCCGGTGCGCCGGCGCCCGGCGATAGAGCGCAAGACCCGCCTCTCCGGTCTGGAGCCGTTCAACATCGGCGACGATTCCTTGTTCGCCAACATCGGCGAGCGCACCAACGTCACCGGCTCCCGTGCATTCGCGCGCATGATCCTCGCCGGGGATTATGCCGAGGGCTTGTCGGTGGCGCGCCAGCAGGTCGAGAACGGCGCCCAGATGATCGACGTCAACATGGACGAGGCCATGCTCGACTCGGTCAAGGCCATGACCACCTTCCTCAACCTCATCGCATCCGAACCGGACATCTCCAAGGTGCCGCTCGTGATCGACTCGTCGAAGTGGAGCGTCATCGAGGCCGGGTTGAAGTGCGTGCAGGGCAAGGGCATCGTCAATTCGATCAGTCTGAAGGAAGGCAAGGACGAGTTCGTGCGGCAGGCGAATCTCGCGCGCAAGTACGGCGCCGCGGTCATCGTCATGGCCTTCGATGAAGACGGTCAGGCCGACACCCTGGAGCGCCGCATCGCGATCTGCAAGCGCTGCTATCACATCCTGGTCGACGAGGTCGGCTTTCCCCCCGAGGACGTCATTTTCGATCCCAACATCTTCGCCATCGCCACCGGGATCGAAGAGCACAACAACTACGCCAAGGATTTCATCGAGGCCACCCGCATCATCCGCCAGATCCTGCCCTACGCGAAGATCAGCGGCGGCGTCTCGAACGTGTCGTTCTCCTTCCGGGGCAACGATCCGGTGCGCGAAGCCATCCACACGGCCTTCCTGTATCACGCCATCAAGGCGGGCATGACGATGGGCATCGTCAACGCCGGTCAGGTCGGCGTGTACGACGACATCCCGAAAGACCTCCTGGAGCATGTCGAGGACATCATCTTCAACCGCCGACCCGACGCGGCCGAGCGCATGGTGACTTTCGCTTCGACGCTCAAGGGCGAGAAGAAGACCGAAGCGCAGGAACTGGCATGGCGCAGTGGCACCGTGGAAGAGCGCCTCACGCACGCCCTGGTGCACGGCATCGCGACCCACATCGTGCCCGATACCGAAGAGATCCGCGAGAAGCTGGGCAGTCCGCTCAAGGTGATCGAAGGGCCGCTGATGGACGGCATGAACGTCGTCGGCGATCTGTTCGGCGCCGGCAAGATGTTTCTGCCGCAGGTCGTGAAGTCGGCTCGCGTGATGAAGCAGGCAGTCGCTTACCTCGAGCCCTATCTCGCCGAGGAGAAATTGCGTTCCGGCGACAACAAGCCCAAGGGCAAGATGGTCATCGCCACCGTGAAAGGCGACGTTCACGACATCGGCAAGAACATCGTCTCGGTGGTGCTCCAGTGCAACAACTACGAGGTGGTGAACCTCGGCGTGATGGTGCCTGCGCAGAAGATCCTGCAGGTGGCGCGCGAGGAGAAATGCGATGCCATCGGGCTGTCGGGGCTGATCACGCCTTCGCTCGAAGAAATGGCGCATGTGGCGCGCGAGATGGAGCGCGAGGGCTTCGACATTCCGCTGCTGATCGGCGGCGCGACCACGTCGCGCGTGCATACGGCAGTGAAGATCGCGCCGCACTATCATGGGCCGGTCGTGTGGGTGCCGGACGCTTCGCGCAGCGTCGGGGTGTGCTCGAACCTGCTGTCCAGGGACTTGCGGGCCCCGTATCTGGCCGAGCTGAAGTCCGACTACGAGCGCATCCGCGAACAACACGCGCGCAAGCAGGGCCCGGGTCCGTTGCGCACCTTGGCCGAGGCACGCCATCACGGCTACAAGACGGACTGGAGCGATTATGTGCCGCCGCAGCCCGCGTTCGTGGGGCGGCGCGAACTGCGCGACTACGACCTGCGCGAACTTGCGCGCTACATCGACTGGGGCCCCTTCTTCCAGACCTGGGAGTTGTCGGGGCCGTATCCCAAGATCCTCGACGACGCGATCGTGGGCACGCATGCCCGCGAAGTGCTCGCCGAAGGGCAGGCCATGCTGGAGCGGATCATCACGGAGAAGTGGCTCACGGCCAACGGCGTGGTGGCCATCTATCCGGCGAACAGCGTCAACGGCGGCGACGACATCGAGATCTATGCCGACGAGCGCCGCGAGCAGCCGATCATGACCTGGCACAACTTGCGCCAGCAGACCGTGAAGGCACCGGATCGCTTCAACTGGTGTTTGGGCGACTTCATCGCGCCCAAGGGCTCGGGCGTCAAGGATTACGTCGGCGCCTTCGCCGTCACGGCGGGACTCGGCATCGACGAGCGGGTGCTCGCGTTCGAGCAGGCGCACGACGATTACAACTCGATCATGCTGAAGGCGCTGGCCGATCGGCTGGCCGAGGCGTTCGCCGAAGCCCTGCACGAGCGGGTGCGCAAGGAATTCTGGGGCTACGCCAAGGATGAAGCAATGAGCGTGGAGGAACTGGTGCGCGAGGGTTATCGCGGCATCCGTCCTGCGCCCGGCTACCCGGCCTGCCCGGACCACACGGAGAAGGGTCCCTTGTTCGACATGCTGGATGCGCCCGCGCTCGGGATCACCTTGACCGAATCCTTCGCCATGTGGCCTGCATCCTCGGTAAGCGGCTTCTATTTCTCGCATCCGCAATCGACTTATTTCGCCGTCGGTCGGGTCGGCAAGGACCAGATCGAGGACTATGCGACGCGCAAAGGCATGACGGTGGAAGAAGTCGAGCGTTGGCTGGCCGCCCATCTGGCATACCAGGGCTGACGCAGGCGCGGTATCGCTTGGCCGCGAGGGCAGCGCCCTTGTAAGCGCTGCGCTTGGCGCTTTAGGGCGAGCTTCGGCGCGCGAAGCGAGCGCCGGATGCGGCCTGCGCAGTCTCTTTCCCGACAGAATTCATCACCGGTCGGTCAGCCGATTGCTGGCCGCCGCGCAGATTCTCTTGTCATCGTGGTCCTCATCCATTCGATGGGGAGACAACCATGATCGAAGTGTTTCGTCGGCTCGCGCACGCTTTGCGCTCCTTTTGCAACCAGCACGCGGGCTTGGTTCGCATGCGTGGTGCATCGTCGGCGCGCGGCGCGCCCGAGCGTACATTGGGTCGGCGTGGTTCCAGTGCGGTAGTCGATCTTTCCTCGGCGAGGCGCCTGCGCTGCTTGTCGGTGCCTTGTGCCAATACGAGACTGGCGATCGCGATGCTGCGTGCCGAACGGCGTGACGGCGCTCGGGCGCGGCGATCAGGTGCGGTTCGATGAACAGGGCGCTGGTTTGGAAGCTCGTCGCCATCATGGCGCTGACCTTGGGGCTGGTCGTGCCGCTGCAGATGACCGAAAGCTTGATCGAGGAGCGGCGAGCGGTGCGCAACCAGGTGATGCAGGATATCGCGCAAAGCGGCACTGCGGCTCAGCGCATCGACGGGCTGGTGCTGGTGCTGCCTTGCACCGATCGATACGAGGAGACGGAAACGCTCGACAACGGACGCAGCATCCTGCGCGTGCGCATGCGCCCCTGCGATGTTCACGTGCTGCCCAAGAAGCTGCGCATCGAAGCCGAGCTGACGACCGACGTGCGGCATCGGGGAATCTACCAGGCGCTCGTGTATCGCAGCGCTTCGGATCTCGATGCGGTCTTCGACGTGCCGGCGCATCCGACACCGGCCTCGGTGCAGCGCACGTGGGGGGCGCCCCGACTGGTGCTGGGTATCGGCGATCTGCGCGGCATTCGCAACACCCCGACGGCAACCTGGAACGGCTCCAGCGTAGCGTTCGAAGCGGGCACCGGTCAGGCGCCCTGGGCTCGGGGCATACAGGCGGGCGTGCCGATCGAGCCGCGGATCGGCGGCGTGGCGAGGCTCGCCATGAAGCTCGATCTCGCCGGCATGGACCGCCTGGAGATCGTCCCCGCAGCGAACGAAGTCGAGGTGAAGATGCGCTCGGCCTGGCCGCACCCGAGCTTCATCGGCCGCTTTTCACCCGATACCCGGGCCGTCGATGCCAGCGGCTTCGAAGCGACCTGGCGCACGACGGGCCTGGCCACCAATATTCAGGATGCCTTTCAACGCTGCGCCGGGGGCAAGTGCGAGGAATATTCCAATAGCGTGCTCGGGGTGACGCTGCTGCAGGGTGTCGATGTGTACCAGAAGGCTTACCGTGCGGTTCATTACGGCTTCTTGTTCGTCGTGCTCACCTTTGCCGTGTTCGTTCTCTTCGAGGTTCTGGCGGGCCTGCGCGTGCATCCCATCCAGTACGGGTTGGTCGGCATTGCGCTGACTGCGTTCTACGTGCTTCTCATCGCGCTGGCCGAGCATGTCGCGTTCGGTTGGGCCTATTCGCTCGCGGCCGCGGCTTGCGTGACCTTGATCGGCGCGTACTCGCGTTTCGTGCTCGGTTCGTCCCGGCGCGCAGGCTCGATGGGAGTGCTGATGAGCCTGCTGTACGGCTCGCTGTATCTCGTGCTGGGCTCGGAGGATTACGCGCTGCTGATGGGCGCCCTGCTGCTCTTCTTCATATTGGCTGCTTTCATGCTGGCGACGCGGCGGCTCGATTGGTACGCACTGCCATCGCGCGCAAACCCGGCAGCTGCAGGGTAACGAGCCTTTTGCTCCCGGTTCGATCGGCTGCGATGGAGGCTATACTCGCAGCCGAATCGATCCTGATCGGGAGGCTGACCATGCATGGGCAAGCGCTGCGATGAACGAGCATGCGGGCGCGATGCCGTCTCGGATGGCCGATCTGTTGCGGGCGCTGGTTGCCCCGAGGTCGGGCGAAGCGAGCTGCGAGGGTCTGTCCGAACTGCTGTCTGATGCGGCGACGCGACGCACGTACGACGCGATTCATGGCGCTGTGCCGTTTGCGGGCAGTGTCAGCGTCGGCAGTCTTCCGGCCGACGTGCGCACCCTGGCTCGCTCCCGACGCAGCGACCTTGTCGGCATCGCCTCGGCGCTTTGGGCGCTCGCGCCGGCGGGACGCGCAGCCTTGCTGGTTCCCGAGAGCGTCCTCGACAGCACGACCCAAGCTCACCGGCATCTACGTCGCCACTTGATCGAATCAGGACGTCTGCAGGGTGTGATCCGGCTTGCGGCAGGCTGCTACAAGCCGCGCTCGGCTGCTGTCATCCTGATGCTCGGTGAAACCGGTGCGCTGTCGCTCTGGTGCTACGAGATGAGCGAAGCCCGCGAACTGCAGCCTGCGGTCGATGTTTCCGCCGTCGGGGGCTCTGTGTCCGTCGCCACCGTGCCCGAAGTCGTCGCGCGTTGGCACGACCGCGCCGATAGTGGCCTGCTCGCTCAGCCGCACGTCGCCAAGGTCTTCCGCGTGCCGTGGACCGAGGTGGTCGCGGCCGGATTCGATCTGGCGTTCGATCGCTACCGGCCCTCGGAGCCCGTGCCGGCGCAGCCCGTGCCGCGACCGCACGAAATCCTGGCGGAACTGGCGGGGATGGAAGCCGAGATTCTCCAAGGCCTTCGCGATCTTGCAGGCTTGCTCAAGTGATGCTGTCCGCAGTGGACGCTGGGGCGCGCGTGTCGCTCGCCGGTCTGATCGCCGCGCCGCCGGTCTTCGCAGCGGGCGGGGCGGAGGTCGTCGACAGCTACGACATGAAGGCCTTCGAGTGCGGCGTGCCCAGCCTCCGTGCCGCGATCGAGCTGGGTGAGGTCAGGCAGCTCGAACCCGGGGATATCTTGCTGTCGCGGTCGGCGAAGGTTCCTCGCCGTGCCTGGGTGGTCGGCGAAAACAAGGGAAGACCCCAAGTTGCGTCGAAGGACTGGCTGATCGTGCGCAGCGAGGGTTTCGAGCCCGCGTATCTGCGCCATCTGCTCGTCAGCAACGACTTTCATCAGCAGGCGCGGCGGCTGGCACCCAACGCCGGGCGGGCGCAGGGATCGGGTACAGCGGCCTGGTCGAGCATCACGGTGCCGCAGCCGGTGCGCGAACAACAACGTCGGATCGCCGGTGCGCTCGACACGGCGGATGCGCTGCGCGCCAAGCGAGCGAGCAGCTTGTCCAGGTACCGAGCACTGCCGCACTCGCTGCTGAACGATGTCTTCGGCGCGACGCCGCAGACCGCATTTCCCCGGGTGCCGCTCGCGGAACTGTCCGCCGAGCCGGTGCGCAGAGGAATCGACCTCGCACTGCTGGACAGCGGACGCTTCCCCGTCGTGCGGGCGGGCGATGTTCTGGACGATACGGTGGATCCCGCACACTGTCGGTATGTGGCGCACTCCGACGAGGCACTGGCGCGGAGCGCATTGTCCGACGGCGACATCGTGCTCGCTCGTGATCCTGGCGGTTCGGGCAAGGTGGGCGCCGCAATCGTCTATCCGGGGAACGCAGTTTGGTTCCTCCATGCTCGCGTCTATCGGCTGCGCATCGACGGGCTGCTTGCCTGCCCGGAGTATGTGCGTGCGATCCTGGCGACGGCATGGGGGCAGCAGGGCCTCTTGCAAGCGTGGCGAGAAGCCGATCCGCGCACGCGCGTCGATCGACGTATCGAGGCGCTTGCCATACCGCTGCCTGCGCTGTCGCTGCAGCAGGTGTTCGTGGAGCGTGTGCTGGCGGCCCGGCGGCTGCAAGCGCGCATGCTCGCTTCATCCGAGCGACTCGACGTGCTGTTGAACACGCTGCGCAATCTCGCCTTTCGAGGGGAATTGCCCCCCGGTTGACGAGTCGGCGCCTCAACCGGGGTCGCTGACCAAGCGAGGCAGGTGGACGACGACTTCGACCCCCTCGACGTCGGTGCGGTCGTGCGCCGCCACCTTGCCATGATGAAAATCGACGATCAGCTGCACGATGTACAGACCCAGGCCCAAGTGAGGTTCATCGCCCGCCGTCGGAGGGCGCACCGACGCCATCGATTGGAACAGTCGCGCCTTCATCTCGGGCGGCAGCCCGGGGCCGACGTTGCGCACGGTCAACACCGCATGCTGCGACCCGGCCTGCAGCTCGACTTCGATCGGCTGGTCGCCGCGGGTGAAGTCCACGGCGTTGGAGATGAGCTTGTCGAGCATCTGCGCGATGAGATCGGGCACGCCGCTGAGCATCACCGGCGGGTCCTGCGCGACGAGCTCGAAGCGCTTGGGTGCATAAGCGATGCGGTAGCCTTCGACGCAACCGCTCACCACTGCCCGCAGGTCGAATCGCTCGCGTTCGACGTCTCGCATCATGCGCTCCAGACGCGTCGCTTCCGTCATGCGCGTAATGATGGTCGCGAGTCGCGCGAGCCCCTGCTCAGCGCGCGTGACATACACGTCCGCCTCCGAGGGCAGCGCGCTCAACTTCAGATTCTCCAGCGATGAGCGGACCACGGTGATCGGCGTGCGCAGTTCGTGAGAGAGCCGGGTCGCGAGGCTTTCGAGATACTGCGTGTATTGGGCCAGGCGATCGAGCGCACTGGAAAAACTGCGCGACAAGTCCCCGAGTTCGTCGCGCGCCGAGGAGCTTGCGGTGACCGCGCGCAACCGGCCCGCCGAGTCGATCGCCTGCTCGGCTTCGTCGCGCAGACGGCGGATGCGGCTCGCGAGGCGGGTGGCGAACACGAACAGCGCGATCCCGACGAGAAGGAAGGAGCCCAGCGCGAGGGAGAGCAGCCGCTCGATCAGACGCTGGCGCACGGCCAGCACGCCCTGGGTGGTCTCCTCGACGATGACCGCGCCGATGACGCGCTCGTCCGCCCACACCGGATGCGCGCTGGTGAGAATCTCGATGGGCGTGTCGTCGATGTGCCGGCGGGCCCCGGCCACCCGCCCGGACAAGGCGACATCGGCCTCTGCGCCGCGATACAGGGATACGTACGATTCTGGCTCGACGCTCAGTGTGGGGGCGGGCGGAATGACATAGTGGTAAAGCGGTCGCAGCCATGCTTCGGCGCGGCCGAGAAGGCTCTGCGAGTCGCCCGCTTCGTTGGGTTGCGGGGATTCTGCCGTGCTGCGCAGGCTGCCGCTCCGAGTCACCAGACGGCGGTCGGCAGCGATGATCCAAACCCGCGTACCCGGCCGAGCCAGCGAGCGCACGATCTGTACGGCTTCCGGAGGCGGCACCATTGCCGTACCCAGGCTCTCGCGACCTTCGGGACCGATGGAGCCGACGATGGAGCGAATGCTGCGGCTTTCCCGGTCGTCGACATCGGCATAGGCGAATCCCAGACGCGGGCCGACCATGGCGCGCGGCAGCCGAAGTTCGAGGTTGAAGCCAGAGTCTGTCTCGCGCCAGAAGCCCTGGATGCGCGGCTCCGGGTGTGCTCGTGCAGGGCTCGTGGCGTCGGTCGGCACCTGAAACGCGGCGACCGGTCCCGCCGAGCGCGCCGAAACGATGTAACGGCGCAGTTCGCCCCAGGGAGTATGCAAGCCGATGCGCACATGATCTGCGGCATCGACGCGTGGGTTGTCCGGATCTCGATAGACGAGGTCTTCGTCGATGACTTCGAATACTGCATAGACCTGGTTGTCGTAGACCCCCAGCGCGTGCCAGAGCGTAATGGGGGCAACCTCGATATCCGCGGCTTGCTCCACCACATGTTCGCGCCCGAGCGCTCTGAGTTCCACGCCTTGCTGCATCCAGTCGTCGAGGTCGCCGTCGAGTTCGATCGGCCGGGACAACTTGTAGGCGACGATCGCATTCGATGCATCCGCGTGCGGGTCGCGGCTCGGTGCATGGAACAGGCTCGGGCGATCGTTCAGCGCGGTGGCAATGGCGCGTGCGGTATTGAGCACGGCGGCCTCCTGGTTCTCGCGCAGGATGCTCTCCAATTCGCCGGCGTAGAGGTATGCGATCCAAGGAATGGCGAGCAGCACGCACGAAACGAGCAGCATCTTCGCCCGGATGCTCAAGCCCAGGCGCAGTCGCTTCAACTGGACTTCCAGCGGTAGCCCATGCCGTACACCGTCTCGATGCAGTCGAAGGCGGGGTCGTGCTCGAGAAACTTGCGGCGGATCCGCTTGATGTGGGAGGTGACGGTCGTGTCGTCGACCACCATCCGGGCGTCGCGCATCAACTGATCGCGATGCTTCACATGGCCCGGATGGCGGGCGAGCGCATGCACGATCCATAGCTCGGTGACGGTCAAGTCGACGGGCGTGTCGTTCCAGCCCACGCGCATTCTGCTCAGGTCGACTCTGAGCTTGCCCCGTTCGAGCACATCGTCGCCGGTGGCCGGGCCTTGCGTGGCGTCCAGGCGTCTGAACAGTGCCGCGATGCGAGCCGACAGGTGCGGCAGGCTGATGTCCTTGGTGAGGTAGTCGTCCGCACCCATGCGCAAGCCCGACACCGTATCGATGTCGCTGTCGCGTGCGGTCAGAAAGATGATCGGGATGGTGGCGGACATCGCCCGCAGCGACCGACACAACTCGAAGCCGCCGTCGATTTCATCCGCGAGTCCGATGTCGATGATGGCGAGGTTGGGCAGACGGCTCTCGAACGCGCGCATGGCTTCATGGCGCGTGCCGTAACCGGTTACTTGATACCCTTGCCTGCGTAGCGCGTCTGCGTAGTTCTCACGGATGGACGGGTCGTCCTCGACGATAGCGATCCAGCGACTCACGTGCCTGCCCCGTCATTGAAAATAATTGTGTCGAATACTACATCCCCACGATAGTTGCGCAATAATCCCGACCCTCTCGCCATTTTGCTGCCCGAATTGATCCGGCGCCGGCCACATTGCGGGCGGCAACGCGCCTGGCGCGGCAGGCTTAATGATCCTGCGCGCCGCAGATCCCCGTGGTTCGATGCTCATCACGGGTCCGGAGCCTGGTGCTCCGGACGGTGCGTCAGATCATGTCATGACGAGGAATACGATGTCGGTCGCAGCAAAGCTTCACTCGCCGCCGGAGGCGGACGATGCACGGGTCAGCGCAAGTGTGTTCGGGGTGGCCAATCGACGGGTCGTGCGCGACTTCGCCGTTCTGCTCGGCGTGGCGCTCACCATCGGCCTGACCGCAGGCGTGGGCATGATGCTCGCCGTGCTCCTGCTTGCCTGAGAGCGGCGCAAGCCAGACGGGCGAAGCCAGGCTTGCGCGCATGCGGGAACGCGTCGGCCGCGTGGGGATTAACGCCCGCCCCGAGTGCGATCAGTAGCTGCGAGGAGGCGGGACGGTGTGTGGAATTCCGCCCGCGGCGGCATCCCACGGATGTGCGCGCACCACCTCTTCATCGATTTCGACACCCCAGCCCGGCCCGGACGGCACGGTGATGTAGCCGCCTTCGATCTCGGGTGTCACGCCGTAGACCAGATCGTCCTTCCAGGGCACGTCGTCGACATCGATCTCCATGATCCGCACGTTGGGCAGCACCGCGCATAGCTGGGCTGCAATCGCGCCGGACAAATGGCTGTAGTGATTGTGCGGGGCGACGTTGAGCTTGAACGCTTCGGCCAGATTGCCCACTTTCTTGGCTTGAGCAAAGCCGTTCCAGGGAATGTCGATCATGAAGACGTCCGCCGCTTGGCGCTGCAGGTAGGGCAGGTACTGATCCATGTGGATCAGCGTCTCTCCGGTGCAGATGCGAGTGGACGTGGAGCGCTTGACCTCCAGCACCGCTTGCGGATCGTGGCAGTCGAATTCGAGCCAGTGCAGGTTGAACGGTTCGAGTGCCTTGGCGATGCGCTTGACGGCTTCAGGCTTGAAGTGAAAGTTCAGGTCGAGATTGATGTCGAAGTCCGGGCCGACGGCATCGCGAAAGGTGCCGATCAGCTTCTCGGCATGCGCCACCAGCCAGTTCGGCACCCACTCGTCGTTCTGACCGAGTGAGCCGTCGAAGCCGCTGTGCCAAGTGCCGCCCTTGCCGGGCATCACCAGGTTGGTCTTGAGCGCGGTGTAGCCCCGGGCCACCACTTCCTTGCCCAGGGAGGCGATGTCTTCCCACCCCTCGATGGGCGGTGTGCCGAGAAGTTTGCTGTGCCGCACGCGCGTCGAGCCGCAGTGGGACCAGTAGAGCCGCACCTGATCTCGGATGGGGCCGCCGAAGAGTTCGGCCACAGAAATGCCCAGCGCCTTGGCCTTGATGTCGAGCAGCGCGAGTTCGACGCCTGCGGTGGCCTTGGCGGCGATGCCTCCCGGACTCGAGCGCGTGAGGCGGACCATGTCGGCGAAGCGCGCTTCGAAGGCGCGCGGGTCCTGGCCCAGCAATATGGCTTTCAGATCGGCCACCGCGCCGATGATCCCGAGCGGCGTGCGCGCATCGCTGCATTCGCCCCAGCCCGTGAGGCCTGCGTCGGTTTCGACCTTGACGAAGATCCAGGGTCGCCAACCGGCGTCGACCACCATCGCTTCCGCGTTCGTGATTTTCATGCGCCTCCTCCTTGGTTTTTCGCTCCGGTGCACGAAGGCCGCCGGCGCCTGCGGCTGCCTGGCGGCTCGCCATGACGCAACACGTTATCAGCTCCGGCGATCGAGCGCGAGCCGTTGCCTGCCCGTCCCGACGCCGGTCGCAAGCGCCGTTGCGAACATGACGAGCGTGCCGCCGATCAGCAATGCCGGGGTCACCGGCTCGCCGAGGAACACGGCACCCCACAGCACGCCGAACACGGGGATGAGATAGGCGACGGTGAGGGCCGACATGGGACCCACATCGCGGATGAGCTTGAAGTACAGCAGGTAGGCGATGCCTGTGCAGACGACGCCCAGCGTCGCCGCCGCGGCGACCGCCTCGGATGACAGCGGCCCGGGCGCCGGAAAGTGCAGCGTTGCGGGCAGGATCAAAAGCGTCGCAACCCATAGGCTGCCATGCGCCGAATTGAAGGGGTCCAGCGTATCGGCATGGCGGCGCGCGTAGTTGCTGGAGAAGCCGTAGCACAAGGCCGTGCACAACACGGCGATCACCGGGATGGCGCTTGGAACATCGCTGTTCGCCAAGTCGCTCCATACCAGCACCGCAACCCCTGCGATCCCGAGCATCAGCCCGATCGATGCTCGCAGGGAAAGCGCCTGCTTGAGCCAGATCGCACCCACGATCGCGCCGAACACGGGGGCCGTGGCGTTGAGTACCGATAGCACGGAGGCGTTCAGGCTCTGGGCCGCGTAGGTCAGGAGAAAGAACGGAAGCGCGGTGTTGAGCGCGCCGAGCATGGCGATTTGCCGCCACTGGCGCTGCAGGCGCAGAGGGCGCGCCGTGATCCACGCAACCCAGGCGAGCATGATGGCCGCCATGGCGATGCGCAGTTCCACCAGCCAGACCGGTCCGAACACCGGGACGCTATAGCGCGTCAGCGTGTGGGCGCCGCCCCAGATCGCGCCTAGAAGAACGAGTTGAGCGAGACTGGCCGCGGTCATGGTGCGCAGGCGTGTCGTCGGGGGTCGAAGGTAAGCAAGGGCGCTGCGGCACGCGGAGGGCCGCCGAGTTCTTCAGCGCGTCGCATGACCTGATCGAGCCATCACGGCAGGATCAGGCGGCAAGATCGCGCAACGCGCGATAGAAATTCGCCTTGCCTTCGAAGCCCAGCCCGGGCAGTTGCGGCAACCCGACGTAACCTTCGGCGATTTTCAATCCGTCGGTGAATCCGCCCATCGGCTGGTGCGTGCGCGGGTAGGCTTCCGTGCCGCCCAGGCCCAGACCGGCCGTGATGTGCAGCGAAAGGAGGTGGCCGCCGTGGGGATAGATGCGCGTGCGCGACCAACCGTGCTTCTCGACCAGCTCGATCGTACGGATGTATTCGCAAATGCCGTAGCTCAACGCGCAGTCGAACTGCAGATAGTCGATGTCCGGGCGCATGCCGCCGTAGCGAAGCAGATTGAGCGCATCCCACGAGGAGAGCAGGTTCTCGCCCGTGGCGAGCGGACCGGCATACTCGCGAGCGACGGCCGCTTGAAGTTCGAAGTCCAACGGGTAGCCCGGCTCCTCGTACCAGCGCAGTCCCAGGGGCGCCATCGCTCGGCCGTAGTCGAGCGCGGTCGCGACATCGAATCGTCCGTTCGCATCGACGGCGAGATCGTCGGCCGACACCACTTGGAGCACAGCCTCGATGCGCCGCATATCCTCCGGGAGCGGCGCGCCGCCGATCTTCATCTTGACGACCGTGAAGCCGTCGTCGAGATGGCCGCGAATCTCGTCTTGCAAGGCATCGATTCCGCGCCCCGGCGCGTAATAGCCGCCGCCGACGTAGACCGGGACCCGCGTCGGTACGCGGCCGCCCCAGTGCCTTTCGGCCAGAAAGCGATACAGCGGCACTCCGGCGATCTTGGCGCAGGCATCCCAGACCGCCATGTCGAGCGTGGCGGCGGCGACGGCACGATCGCCGTGCCCGCCAGGCTTCTCCTTGCGCATCATGCAGTCCCAGACCTTGAAGGGATCCAGATTGGCGCCGCCGTCGTCGAGCAGGCTCTCGGGGGCGGCACTGAGCAGCCGTGGGATCATGCGCTCGCGCAGGATCGCGTTCTGGCTGTAGCGGCCCGTGCCGCTGAAGCCGTAGCCGATCACCGGCTTCCCATCGCGCACGATATCCGTGACCACGGCGACCAGTCCCGTCGTCATGTCGCTGAAGTCCATGACGGCGTTGCTGCGCGCTTCGGCGGTGCTGATGGTGGTTTCGCGGATGGCTGCGATGCGCATGCGGATGTCCTGGAGGCTCGATGGCGATGAGGCGAGAAAAAGGCCAGGTCCGTGTGCGCGGGAGCCTGGCCGTGGTGCTTCGCAGCCGCGGGTCGAGGTGAACCGACCCGCGTGCCTGTGGATCAGGCGCTGGGGCGAGATCCTCGGATCTGGGTGCGCAGCATGTAGCGGCGCTCGTTCGGATCGAAGGCGTTGCGCCGGTGCATGGCACAGCGGTTGTCCCACATCAGCAGATCGCCCACCTTCCACACCTGATACCAGGCCAGATGCGGCTGCGTCGAGTGCGCCCACAGACGATCGAGCAGCGCTTCGCTTTCGGCCAGCGGCATGCCCATGATGTAGCCATTCGGGCGGCGGCCGAGGAAGAGTGCCTTGCGACCGGTGACCGGGTGGCGAATGACGGCGGGGTGGATGGCGCCGGGTGCCTTGCTCGGATCGGTGACGGGCTCGAAGCCTTTGCGCAGATCGCCGGCGCTGTTGTAGCTTGCGTCGTGCTTGATCATCTTGCCCTCGACGGCTGCCTTGAGGTCGGCCGGCAGGGTGTCGTACACCTGATACATGCTCAGGAATCCGGTCTCGCCCCCCTCCTTTGTCACTTCGATGCCGTAGAGCAGGGCGCCCGTCGGCGTGACTTCTTGGTACGACATGTCGGTATGCCAGACCGCTTCGCCATAGCCCAGTCCGCCGATGGGGGCGCCGTCGACCTTGATGTTCGACATGACCGTGATATCGGGGTAGCCGTCGATCCAGGGCTTGCCCAGGGTATTGATCGGCGCCTTGTCGAGGTCACCGAAACGGCGGCTGAACTCGAGCAAGTGGTCCTTGGTCAGGGTCTGACCGCGGAAGCGCAGCACCAGATGCTGCATCCAGGCGTCGTGGATGATGCGGATGGCCTCGTCGCTGACGGGCTGAGACAGATCGACGCCGACGATATCGGCGCCGACCGCGGCGCCCGTCGGAATGACTTGAACGTTGATTGCGGACTGCAATACGGGGGCCGTGGCCGACATGAGAGTTCTCCTGCCAAGGGTGCGGAAAATGTGCATTGTACTGGAGCCAGCGGCGCGAGGGATGCCAGCCTCGAAAAGTCGGCTGCCGCAGGGCCGGGGAGCGTTCAACCGCTCAGGCCCAAGGAGCGCATGAACTTCAGCAGGCCGGCCGCGATTACCCGAGGCTGCGATACCCGCCAACGCGCTTCCAACGCCGCGAGGTGACTCGCCAGCCCGATCGCCAGCGCCGGGAACACGATGTGAGAGGGATCGTGAACCCATCATTGGATGCGGGCGACCTGCAGCGCATCGAGATCGAGCATGGCAAGGCTGTCGACAGGCGAGCGGCGGGCCGAGGCTCGCAAACCGTGGGCCTGCGCTCGTGCGATCCCCACGGGCGGCGGCTTCTTGTACAGTCGCACTCAGCGTTATTTTGCGGACCCTTTGCGCGGAGCAATCAGCATGACCCAACTTTCGATCGCTTCGGCGGTGCACATGAACGACGGCACTCGCATGCCGATGCTTGGATTCGGCACCTACCAGATCGCCAACGGAGGCAGCTGCTACCGGGCGGTGCTGCGCGCGCTGGAACTGGGATATCGGCACATCGACACCGCTGCCTTCTACGCGAACGAGGACGACGTCGGACGTGCGGTGCGCGATTCGGGCATTGCGCGCGCCGACATTTTCGTGACCACCAAACTGTGGAATTCCGACCAAGGCTACGACACCGCGTTGCGCGCCTTCGAGCGCAGCCTCGAGCGCCTGGGCCTGGACTACGTCGATCTCTACCTCATCCACTGGCCCGAACCCGGAAAGCGTGCAGAGTCGTGGCGGGCATTGCAGGAGATCCGTCGTCGCGGCAACTGCCGCTCCATAGGGGTGAGCAACTACACCGTCGCTCATCTGGAAGAGCTGCTGCGAGGTTCGGACACCGTGCCGGCCAATAATCAAGTCGAGTTCAGTCCCTTCCTCTACCAGAAAAAGTTGCTCGACTACTGCGCAGCCGGGGGGATTTCGCTGACGGCGTATTGTCCGCTGACGCACGGGGACAAGCTGCATCATCGCGCTGTCGTGGCGATCGCACGAAAGCATGGCAAGACAGGCGCGCAAGTGCTGTTGCGCTGGGCGTTGCAGCACAACGTGGTCGTCATCCCGAAATCGGCGCGTCCGCAGCGCATCGAGGAGAACGCGGCAGTGTTCGACTTCGAGCTCGATCAGGCCGACATGGCGAACCTCGACGCGCTCGACGAGGGCTATCGCACATCCTGGGATCCGACGAGGATTCGTTGAGCCGTGTGCATTGCAACCGCGGCGCGTCTGGACCCGGTTGAACGGATGGGCTGCGTGCGGCCTCGTATAAGATCGCAGGCAACAAATAACAGAGCGGGGGGCGCATGAATCTGGAAAAAGTGGTGTTCGGTTTTTTCATCGTGCTGGCGGCCACGCTGAATTTCGGCTTCGTCTACGGCGACATCGACAACCCCAGCCACCATGAGGTGTGGGAGCTGTTCGCGGCAATCATCGTCAACTCGATCGCCACGGTGCTCAAGCTCGGCGACCGCACTCAGATCGGCGCGGTGCATCTGGCGACGAGCTTGGTCGCTATGCTGCAGCTCGTCGCCGCGGCGCTGTTCTGGTTCTTCGCGGCGCCGGAAGCAGGCAGTGCGGCCGATGCCGGGTACATCGCCTCGGTGGTTTCGCTCGCGGCGGGTGCGCTGTTCGCCAATGTCGTGTCGGTGATCTTGCTGGTGACGGAAACGGTGATGCTGCGCCGATGAACGGCAACAGCATCTTCATCCTTGCACTGCGACGCCTGCGGGCGCCGCTGCTGCTGCTGATTTCCGTCTACGCGATCGGGATCGTCGGGCTGGTGCTGATCCCGGGGGTGGACGATGCGGGGCGTCCGGTGCGGATGGGTTTCTTCCACGCGTTCTACTTCCTGACGTACACGGCGAGCACCATCGGCTTCGGCGAGATTCCCTATGCATTCACGGATACTCAGCGTCTTTGGGTCTCCTTCGTCATCGTCTTGTCCGTCGTGGGATGGGCGTACACGCTCACGGGCTTCCTCGCGCTCGGGCGGGATCGCGGGTTCCGTCTGGCGGTCACGATGACGGTGTTTCGCCGCCAGGTGCGTGCCATCGGCGAGCCCTTTTATGTCGTATGCGGCTACGGCGAGACGGGAAGCCTGGTGTGCAAAGGGCTGGAGGAGCTGTGCATCCGCTTCGTGGTGCTCGACATCGAGCCCGCGCGGATCGACGAGCTGGAACTGCAGTCGTTTCGCAGCGACGTGCCGGCGATGGTGTGCGATGCGCGGTTGCCCGAGAACCTGATCCGGGCCGGGGTCACCCGGAAGAACTGCCTGGGCACCCTCGCGCTGACCAACGACGACGAGGTCAACCTCGCCGTGGCCATCACGATGAAGCTGCTCAACCGCCGGGTGCCGGTGCTTTGTCGCGCGACGCGCGAGACGACCGTGGCCAACATGGAATCGTTCGCAACCGACCACATCATCAATCCGTTTCGCGCCTTCGGCGACCATTTGTGGGATTCGTTGCACGCACCTGTCATGCATCGGCTGATGCTTCGGCTCACCGGACTGCCGGGCACGCAGGTGCTCCAACCCACGCAACCGCCGCGCGGGCACTGGGTGGTCTGCGGTTACGGACGGTTCGGGCGGGAGGTCGTCGGCTCTTTTCTGCGCGAAGGATTGAGCGTGACCATCGTCGATCCCGAACCGCCTGTGGACGCGCGCCACCGCTTCGTTCGCGGCCTCGGCACAGAGGCGCCTACGCTGATCGAAGCTGGCCTGCAGGGGGCGGTCGGCATCGTGGCCGGCACCGACGACGACATCAACAATCTCTCGATCGCCATGACGGCTCGCGCGGAGAATCCGCGGCTCTACACCGTGGTGCGGCAGAACCTGCAAGCCAACCGGGTTCTCTTCAACCGGTTCCGTGCCGACATGACCATGGTATCGGCGGAGATCATCGCCAACGAGGCGCTCGCGCGCATCGGAGCGCCGCTGCTGGGGCGCTTCCTGCGTTTTGCCGAGGCCCAAAGCGAGATATGGGCCGAAGTGCTCGACTCGCGCCTGGAAGAGAAGCTGGGCGACGAGGTGCCCGCCTTGTGGGAGATCTCGATCGATGCGGCGGACGCACCTGCATGGATTCCGGCGCGGGGCGCCCGACCCGATCCCGGCGCGCTGACCCTGCTCTTGCGCGATCCGAGCGAGCGCGAGCGGCTGCTCGAGTGTGTCGCGCTGCTGCTCGTTCGGGGCAGCCAGGAGGTCGCCCTGCCCGATGCCGAGTTCGCCCTCTTGCCCGGGGACACGATCCTGTTCGCCGGTCGACCGAGCGCGCGCGCCGCGCAAACGCTCGTCGCCCGAAATGCGAATGTACGCAACTACGTGGCGACCGGCACCCAGGCGCCCGGAGGCTATATCTGGCAATGGTTGCATCGCCATCACGCGGCGACGGGAGCGCAGGCGGGGGGCGATGCAACCAGCGGCGCCCTTACCACGAGGGCCGATTTGCCGCAGAATCACCCCCGATGAGTATTTCGGCGATTGCGTCGTGACGGCGCAATCGCGCCAATCAGCCGAGCGATCGAAAGCGACAAGGAGAGAGGGATGGGAAAGCTGACATTGGTGGTGCCCGAGGCGCCCGTGCAGGCGGCAGCGGCCGCGGCGATGCAACGCGCCATTGCGGGCAAGGGCTTGCGGCTGGGCACGTTGGACAACAGCAAGAGCAATGCGGATCATCTGCTGACGATGTTGGTGGCTGGCATACAGTCGCAAATGAAGGTGGAGTCGGTGGTGTCGCTGCGCAAGCCGACGCCGAGTCTGCCTGCCGCGCCCGAAGTGCTCGATCAGTTGGCGGCGCAGGCGGACGTGGTCGTCAGCGCGATGGCCGATTGAGGCTCGTGCACGTCGTGGAGTGTCCACGACATGGCCGAGTTGCGTAAGCGCGGATTGATCACCGCCGTCGTCTGTTCCGATCCGTTTCTCAAGCTCGGGCAAGCCCAGGCGCGCACGTTCGGCGTGCCGGATCTGCCGCTGCTGCTCATTCCGCATCCGCTGGGCGGTATCGATCTGCAGCAGGTGAAGATCCGCGTCGATGCCGCACTGCCGGCGCTGCTCGAACTCGTCAAGGAGCATGCTCAATGAGCGATCTCACGGATCTGTTGCAAGCGCCGGGGGCGGCGGTCGAAGCGGATGACGACTTCGACGCGGTGAATGCCTTGTTCCGGGACAAGGGCTGGAGTGACGGGCTGCCGATCGTGCCGCCCACGATCGAGCGGGTGGAGCAGATGCTCGCCTACTGCGATCGGCCCTGGAACGAACCCGTGGGCAAGATGGCGCCGCGTTATGGCGAAGCCACGCCGGTACGCCTGGCCGCGAATGCGGTGATGGCGGGCTGCCGTCCGGAGTACTTTCCCCTAATTCTGCTCACCATCGAAGCGCTGTGCGACGAGCAGTTCAATCTCTACGGCATTCAGGCCACGACGCACCAGTGCGCGCCGCTCATGATCGTCAACGGGCCGATCGTCAAGGAGTTGGGCATCAACGGCGGGCACAACGCGTTCGGCCCCGGCGTCCAGGCCAATGCCACCCTGGGCCGGGCGATTCGGCTGGCGCTCGTCAACATCGGCGGCGCGATTCCGGGGTTGGGCGACATGTCCACCTTCGGCGCTCCTCAGAAGTACACCTACTGCGTCGCAGAGAACGAAGAGGCCAGTCCATGGGAGCCGCTGCACGTCGAACGTGGCTTTCCCCGCGAAGCGAGCACGGTGACGGTGGTAGGCGCCGAGGGGCCGCACAACGTGAACGATCACGAGAGCCACACGGCCGAAGGCATCTGCACCACGATCGCCGGCACCCTCTCCACCACGGGCAACAACGATCTTTACTACGACGCCGAGCCTTTGATCGTGTTCGGGCCGGAACACGCCCGCACGGTCGCTGAGCAGGGCTGGTCGAAAGCCGATGCGCGGCGATTCATCTACGAGCAGGCGCAGATTCCGATGGGGCGCTTTTCGAAGGAGAACATCGAGCGCCGGTTCCGGGTGGCACCCTTGTTCGAGGGGCGTTATGCGCAGGCCGGCTACGAAGCGCTCGTGCCCATGGTGCGGCGGCCGGAAGCGATCATGATCGCCGTGATCGGCGGCGCGGGCAAGCATTCCGCCGTCATTCCCACGTTTGGGGCAACCCACGCCGTCACGCGCGCACTCAAGACGCGGGACGGCACGCTGGCGCGGTCTGTGGAAGCGTTTCGCCGACGCTAGCAGACGTCGGTCGATACTCGATGCCGGTTTGCCGTTCGCTCGTGCCAGCGGCAAACCGGTTCAACTCGGCCACACGATCGGGGTGACCTGCAGCCGGGTTGGAAATCGGCGCCGTGGCCGAGTGGCCGCGCCGCCTACTTGCCAAGGTGGCCCGCGCGCCGAGGTTGCTGGGGAGGAGGCGTCCGTCCGAGTCGGGCGCTCAACCGCGCGTAGCTTTCCATTCGGTGGTCTTGCCGCCGGTTTTCACCGTACCTTCGATGGTGTTGCCGCTCACACGACCGCTGAACTCGGTCCCCCCTGCCGTGAACGTGATCTGGTCGCCGCGCAATCTGCCGTTCAGCGCCATGGCGCCGTTGCTCACTTTCACCGTGCCGGTGATCTTCTGGAACGACTGCTGGAGCGTCACGTCACCCTGGGAGGATTTCCAGGTGCCTTCGACTTTCGCCGGCACGATCCACAACAGCGCGGTGCGGTAGTAGCCCGAGCCCTCCGACACGGTGCTCGTCTCGTCGGCCTCCCATTCGCCCATGGTGAAGGTGTTCGACACCACGCGCGTGCCCGGCTTCATGTCCAGAATCTTCGGACGCAGACGCAAGTTGATGTCGGGCAACAGGAACATCGTGATGACGGTCGCCTGGCTGAAATCGGTTTCGAACAGATCGGCTTTCTTGAACTCGGCGCGTGCGGCCATGCCTTCCTTCTCGGCGTTGCGCTTCGAGAGTTCGACCATGTCGGGGTTGTATTCGATGCCGGTCGCGCGTATGCCGCGCTTGGCAGCCGTGATGACGGTGCGGCCGTCGCCCGAGCCCAAGTCCATCAGGTAATCCTTGGGCGTCACCTTGGCCATGTCGAGCATGCGATCGACCAGCGCCTGGGGCGTGGGTACCCAGACGACATCCTTGCCTTCCTGGCCGACCTGCGGCTCGTATTTCGGCTGGGCCTGGGCGAGAGCGCCGGATGCGGCAGCGAACAGGGCGGCAAACGCGAAGCTGCAGAGGGTAGCGGTACGGGTCATCGGTCCGATCCTAAAGTGTGAAGTTGTGAACGCAGGCCCTCGCGGACTGCGCGTACGTGTGCTCATCATAACCGAGGCTGGGGCATGCGAGCGCGGGTCAAGGTCAACCGCCGCGCTTCTCCCGAGCCTTGGCGATCTTGGCCGCGCGTGCCCAGCGTGCCATGTCCGATTTCATCAAGGCGTAGAGCTCCGCGGGTGTGCTGGTGCCTGGTTCACTCCCTGCCGCGATCAGCATGTCGCGCAGGTCGGGACTCGCTATCGCCTGCCGAATCGCCGAGTTGAGTTTCTCGACCACCGGCGCGGGCAGGTTGGCGGGGCCGACGATACAGTACCAGCCGATCAGATTGAGTTCCTTGTAGCCGGCTTCGATCAGCGTACCCACGTCTGGCAGTTGCGGCACGCGCTTGGCGCCGGTCGTGGCTATGGCGCGCACCCGGCCGTTCTTGATGAACGGCATCATGGTGTTCGGCTGGCTGATCTGGAGTTCGATCTCGCCGCCCAGAAGCGCGGTTAGCGCGGGCGCACCTCCTTTGTAAGGCACATGGACGATGTCGATGCCCGCGGCATCGGCGAGCAGTTCGCCCGTCAGGTGATTCGAGGTCCCGGGGCCGGCGCTGCCGTAGCTCAGTCGTCCCGGCTGACGCTTCGCCATGGCGACCAATTCCTTGAGGTTCCTCACCGGCAGCGAGGGGTGGGCGACGATGATCAGCGGCTGCTGGACTACCAGGGAAATGGGGGTGAAGTCGCGCAAGGTGTCGTAGCCTACCTTGTCGAAGTAAGCCGGATTGATGGCGAGCGGACTGGTGGAGCCAAAGAAGATCGTGTAGCCGTCCGGCGCGCTCCTGGCGGTGGCTTCGGCGGCAATGCTGCCGCCGGCGCCTGGCCGGTTCTCCACCACCACCGGTTGGCCAAGCAGATCGTGCATCTTGCGGGCCGTCGGGCGCGCCATGAGATCGATGGCTCCGCCGGCGGCGAACGGCACCAGCATGCGGATCGGCCGGTTCGGATAAGGGTCGGCGGCCTGCGCGGATGCAGTCAGCAGCAGGGCGGCGGCGCCCAGGGCGACACGTATCTGGTTGGACATAAAGTTCTCCTTGCGTGAGTCCCACATCGATTCGGTTTCTTCTATACTGCCCAGGGAACGCGTGCTTTTCAACGCATGCACCATCCACGAGCGCACGTGCATCGGAACGTGGCGACCTGTGGTCTTCTCATCTCGGATAGCGAGCCTCGATCATGTACGAAAAAGAAAGCTTCAGGGAGTACTTGGACCGGCTGCGCGACAAGAACCAGCTCGCGGACATCCGAGAGCCGGTCGATAGTCGCCATATTGCGACGCTGGTCGATCAGAGCGACAAGGCGCTCATGTTCCACCAAGTGCTGGGCTACGACATGCCCGTGGTGTCCGGACTGATCCGGTCGAGCGAGCGCATGGCGATCGGCATGGGCGTCGAGCGCTACGCCGACATCGAGCACCGTTTGACGAACGCGCTCGCAAAGCCGATTCAGCCCAAGTATGTGGAAACCAGTCGCGCCCGCGAAGTGACGCGAGTGGGCGACGACGTCGATCTCTTCGATCTGCCGGTGCCGATGTCTTCGGTGCTCGACGGCGGTCCGATGATCACCGCGGGTATCACGATTGCGCGCGATGGCCAGGGCGGCCTCAATGCGGGCATTTACCGCTACATCTTGAAAGAGCGCAACCTCACGGGCATCGATATCGTCACGCCCAACAACATGCGCGCGCTCGCCTGGAAGGCGTACGAGGAGCAGCGTCCGCTGCCGATTTCGATCTCCATCGGCACGCACCCCTTCGAGTTCATGGCCTCGGGCTATCGGGCGCCCGCGGGCGTGGACGAGATCTGCATCGCGGGCGGGCTGCGCGGGGCGCCGACCGAACTGGCCATGTGCGAGACCATCGACGTGCCCCATATCGCCGACGCCGAGATCGTGATCGAAGCCGAGATCCTGCCGACGGGCTGGACCTGGCCCGAGGGCCGCTTCGGCGAGTTCACCTGGCTCATGGGTGCGCTGCACTGGAATCCGCTGGTGCGCGTGAAGGCGATCTCGCATCGGAAGAATCCGATCTACTACAACCTTCACATGCCGTGGGAAGTCGCGTGGCTGATGATACCCACGCGCTGGTCGCAGTTGCGTACCGCGCTCAAGGCGGCCGGCATTCAGGTGAAGGACATCAACGTCACGCTGGGCGGCATCGGCGCCTGGCACGTCATCATCTCGATCAAGAAGTCGGCCGGCGAAGGCAAGAACGCGCTGCTGGCCGCCCTCTCGGTGAGCGACATCAAGCATGCCGTCGTGGTCGACGATGACATCGATGTCTACAACCCGATCGACGTCGAGTGGGCCATTGCGACTCGGGTGCAGGGCGACCGCGATGTCTTCGTCATTTCCGGTGCCCGCACCAAGCCGCTCGATCCCAGCCTGCCGGTGATGCCCGCGGGTGTCGTGCCCACCGGCGCCAAGGTCGGCATCGATGCCACCATCCCGGAGAATATCCCGCGCGAGCGCTACGAGCGGATCAGCTATGCGTATGCCGACAAAGTGAAGCTCGCGAACTACAAGCTCCAGGAGGCGGCGGTGCAGGCCGGCGGGCGCAGGCCCCAGCCCGATCAGGTGGCTGCCCTGGCAGAGCGCATCCTCAAGATGATCGGCGAGAAGCCTCTCTACTACGCGCAGGTGATCGACGCTTTCCCGGATGAGCCGCTGCAGGCGATCACGCGTGCGTTCGGCAAGCTGCACGCCGACGAAAAGCTCTGGCAGGACAAGGAAGGCCGCATGTGCGTGCGCGGTTCGAAGTTTGCCGCCATCCCGCCGGGTCAGGGCGGGCGCTGATTGTGCGCAAGGCAAGGGGGGAGGACCGCCCTTGCCTTTCTGTCGGGGTGGTCAACCGAAGCGTCTGCGCATCTCGCGGGCGCCCTCGACCATCGCGCGCATCTTGCCGAAGGCGATTTCACGCGGCAGGTACTTCATGCCGCAGTCGGGTGCGACGATGATGTCCTCGGCGGCGACGTAGGGCAGTGCGGCCTCGATGCGTTGAACCACCGTCTCGGGCGACTCGATCGTCATGGCGCTCAGATCGATCACCCCGAGCAGGATCTTCTTGCCAGTCAGGCCCCTCAAGGTCGAGCAGTCCAGCCGCGGCTGCGCCGTCTCGAGCGAGACCTGGCGGCACGTGCAGTCGCGCAGGTCGTCCAGGAATGCGTACCGGTTCGGCTTGTTCGAGCCGACCATCGCGGCGTACCCGAAGCACATGTGGACCACGGTGGTGCCCTCGATGCCCGCCAGCGCACGATTGAGCGCTTTGACCGCATAGCGGCGGGCCTTGTCCGGCTGGGCTTGCATGTACGGTTCGTCGATCTGCACGATGTCGGCGCCCGCGGCGAATAGATCGCGGATCTCCTCGTTCACCGCCTCGGCATAGGCCATGGCGACCTGCTCCTCGTCGCCGTAGTAGTCGTCTTGCGCCAGTTGGGTCATCGTGAAGGGGCCAGGCAGGGTGATCTTCGCCAACCGTCGGGTGTGCGCCCGCAGGAACGCCATGTCTTCGACTTCGACCGGGCGGCGTCGGGTGATGGGGCCCACGATCCTGGGCACGGACACCGGCCGACCGCCGCGGCTCAGGGTCGTGCCCGCCTGCTCGATGTCGATGCCGTCGAGCGCGGTGGCGAAGCGGTTGAAGTAGCTCTCGCGCCGGATCTCTCCGTCGGTGATGATGTCGAGGCCCGCTTCTTCCTGCGCGCGGATGGCCAGCAAGGTGGCGTCACGCTGCGCTTCGGCGAGATAGGCCTCGGGGATGCGCCAGAGATGCTTCGCGCGCACCCGCGGCACCGTATGACCGGCAAGCTGCGCTCGGTCGATCAGCCAATCCGGCTGAGGGTAGCTGCCTACCAGTGATACCGGAAAAAGCATGGCGTGTTCCTGTGCGGACGATGAGACGTCCGGCATCGCGCAGCCGTCTCGATCGCTGCGCAGTGAGATCGGTTAGAGGCTGATGCCGATTTCCTTGAAGACCTTGGTCCACATCGCCTGTTCCTTCTGGATGAAGGCGCCGAATTCCTTCGGCGTATTGGTCGAGGGCTCCAGGCCGCGAGTCTTGAGCTGATCGGCGAACGTCGCGTCCCGGTGCATCTCCACGACGGCAGTGTTCCAGCGCTGGATGATGGGGGCGGGCGTTTTCGCGGGTGCCAGCAGGCCGAACCATTGAATGACCTCGAACCCGGGGAAGCCCGATTCGGCCACGGTCGGCACCTCCGGGATGGCGCTCGAACGTTGCAGGCCCGTGACGGCAACGCCGCGGATCTTGCCTGCCCGCATGTGGGGCAGCGAAGTCGATATCGCCCCGATCAGGAATTGCACATGCCCGCCGACGACGTCGGTGATGGCCGGCCCGGCACCCTTGTAAGGCACGTGTATCCATTCGAAGCCGGCGCGATGGCGCAGCAATTCACCGGCGATGTGCGAGGCCGTTGCCGTGCCGTTCGAGGCATACGAAAGCTGTTTCGGCCTGCTCTTCGCGTAATCGATCAACTCCTTGACCGTACGCACCGGCACGGCGCCATGAGCGACGATGATGTTGGGGATGAGTGTCGTGAGCGTGATCGGCGCGAAATCCCGCTGGGGGTGATAGGGCAGGTTCTTCTGCAGCACGGGGCCAGTGGCGAAGGTGCTCGAACTGCCGAACAGGACGGTGTAGCCGTCCGGCGCCCCGCGCGAAGCGATCTCCGTACCGATCACGCCGCCTGCGCCTGAACGGTTGTCGACGATCACCTGTTGGCGCCATTGCTCGGTCAGGCGCTGTGCGATCTGGCGAGCGACCAAGTCGGCGGCGCCGCCTGACGGAAAGGCCACCACCAAACGAACCGGCTTTTCCGGGTAGGATTGCGCCTGCACGATGGCTGGTTGAAGAACGAGGGCCAGCACAGCTGCGCCGACGAGGGTCGATTGCTTGGACATAGGTCGTGCTTTCGTAACGAACTAAAGACGCTCGATTGTAGCCTCAAGCCCCGCCTGCGTGAGACACGGGTAGAGGGGGAGGAGCGCGGCGAGCCCCATGCGAGCGACGGTCAGGTTGGCAACGAACTGTGCGCTGCGTTGCCTGTCACCCGAATCGTGAACATGTGCTTCATGCCGGCCTCGAATGCGCCGTACACGGCGCACCATCGAGCGACGGCGACCTATACAATAATCAGGCCGTCGACGCAGCCGTCGGCGGCTCTATGCCCTCATCCGTACATCGCCGAACCGAAGGTCGTCTCATGAACGAGTCCGTGCTGGAAGAGAAAAACGTCTTGGGCGGTCCTTTGCTCGCTTGCAGTTACGCACCGCTCACCGGGTATTTTCGCGACGGGTGCTGCAGCACACAAGGCGAAGCGGGTGTGGCTCACTTGGTCTGCGTGAAAGTGACTGCCGAGTTCCTGCAGTTTTCATTCGAGCGCGGCAACGACCTCGGCACACCGCGACCCGAGTTACGCTTTCGCGGACTGAAGCCTGGCGACCGCTGGTGCCTGCACGTGCTGCGCTTCGTCGAAGCCCTCGAAGCCGACAAGGCGCCGCGGGTGGTGCTCGCATCCACGCATGCCGAGGTGTTGAAGTACGTTGCGCTGGAAGACCTCAAGCGCTGTGCCCTCGACATGCAGTGACCGCTGGCGCCGCGAGCGGCGCTCGGAGGGGCGCGCTCAGCTTCGCAGGGCGAGCGTACGTGCAATGTTCTGCAGCAGGCAGGCCTCTTCGTCCGGCGTCAAAACGAACGCGTAGAACGACTTGTTCGACGGGATTCTGCAGCCGCCGAGATGCCGCACTTCCTCGGCGCATACCGCGAGATCTTTGTGCAGCAGAACGGCCGGAGCGCAGACACGAGGGCAGGTCCGCTCCTCGCCGATCGCGTGGAAGCCGAGCTTTCTGCGGTAGAAGAGCGCATGACGCGGATTGACTTCGATGAACAGGTCGCTGGCCTGGAAAACTCGAAATGCGAAGGCGAAGCCGACGTGAAACAGCGACGCCAGCGCCTCCTTGCTGCTCCCGTCGCCGTCCATCGCGAGTCGCGTGAATTCGCACACTCGCGCGCCGCCGCGGCGATAGGGGCCGATCTCGCTGGCATAGAGTTCCTCGGCATTGAGGCCGCGGTGGTCGCCCACATTGACGGTCAGCGTGCCGATTGTCCGGCCGTTGCGCAGAGCTTCGAGCGTCACGCAGCTTCGCTGCTGCGCGGGGCTATCGCGGCCGGCACTCGTGGTGACGTATCCGCGCTGGTGATACATGCGAGTCACCAGCATTTGGACTTCATCCACACGCCGCTCGTCGGTCAGGCGGATCACGAAGTCGTTTTTTTTGAGGAGGGTCTGCGCCGTGGGATCGGTTACCAGACGCAGTCGTCTGAGCGCCGGTCCGATCGAGCCGACCATTGCAGGGTGGAGAGGCGCGCGGGTACTGTACTGTGATCCCGCCGCAGGCATTGGGGTGAGAGGCATGGACAGACTCCTAGGTAGCGATGTCGACCACTCTCTGTAACGCGCGTGGCGATGAACCCGCGCCCGGAGCGGTTCGTGGGGGATGGAGCGCGTCGAATGCTACGCCCCGGTGCGCGCAAGATCTGTCCATCGCGCGCTGACTCGCTTGTAGGAATGCGCCTACATGAAGGAGACCGCGGTTGTCGAGAGGCTCTGCGGTGAGTCGCCGCCCGCTACTTGCGTTTGCACGCCGCGAACTCGCGGCTGCCGCCCGAGTCGAGAGAAACGCCGTCGACCTCGGCGATCAGGGTGCTGACACCGTTGCTGTAACGCTCGCCGGGCCCGGCCGCGAGCCGATCCAGGCGAAATTCCCTGTCCGGGTAGATGACCCAGACCGATTTGTTGTCGGGGGCGTAACGCAGCAACAGTTGCTTGCCCTGAGCGCAGGCATGCTCCACCGCTCCTTCGGGCAAACGTCGGGGCTGCTCCCCGTCCGAGCGGGCGAACGGCCACCAGCCGCCTCCGCAGCCAGTCATCACCGCGCTCATCGCGACTACGATCGTAAGGGTCCATCCGGATTTCATCGTTTTCTCCAGCAAGTCGGCGCCGCGCGTCAGTTGCGGCCTATGGCAAAGTATTCGAAGCCCAGCTCACGCATCCGCTTCGGATCGTAGAGGTTGCGTCCGTCGAAGACCACGGGTGCCTTGAGAAGTCGTCGCATCGCGTCGAAATCGGGGCTGCGGAATTCCTTCCACTCGGTAATGATGACCAATGCATCGGCACCCTCGAGTCCACCCAGGGTCGAAGCGGCAAAGGAGACTCTCGCGTCGTCACGGTAGAGCGCTTGCGCCTGTCCGATCGCAGCCGGATCGTAGGCGATCACCTCGGCGCCCCGCGCGAGCAGGCCGCTGATGAGCACACGGCTGGGTGCTTCTCGCATGTCGTCCGTGCCGGGCTTGAAAGCAAGCCCCCATAAGGCGAATTTGAGTCCGTCCAACTGCTCCCCGAAGCGGCTGCGCACCTTATCGAGTATACGTTGCTTCTGCAGCCGATTGACCTTGTCGGCGGCATCGACGATCGTGAGCTGAGCGCCGTATTCGCCGGCGGTATGCGCCAGCGCCTGGATGTCTTTCGGGAAGCAGGAGCCGCCATAACCGGCGCCCGCATAGAGGAAGTGGGAGCCGATACGACGGTCGGCGCCCATGCCATGGCGCACCGATTCGATGTCCGCACCGAGCTTCTCGGCCAGATTGGCAAGCTCGTTCATGAACGAGATGCGGGTCGCGAGCATCGCGTTGGCGGCGTACTTGGTGAGCTCGGCCGAGCGGGTATCCATGACCAGCATGCGATCGCGATTCCTCAGCACCGCTTCGTAGAGCTCGCGCATCACCTGGGTCGCCCGCGGATCGGAGCTGCCGACGATGATGCGGTCGGGGCGCATGAAGTCATCGATGGCAGCGCCTTGCTTGAGGAACTCCGGTTTCGAGACCACGGAGAAGGGGATATCGCAGTTTCGCAGTCGCAGTTCCTGCTCGATGGTTGCCCGGACGCGCTCGCTGGTTCCGACCGGCACGGTCGACTTGTTCACGACGACCCGATAGGCGCTCATGTGCCGGCCGATGTCGCGGGCCGCAGCCAGAACGCTTCGCATGTCGGCCGAACCATCGGAACTCGGGGGCGTGCCGACGGCGAGAATCTGAACACTGCCGTGCGCCACGCTTTGCCGCGCATCCGTCGTGAACCGCAGTCGCCGCGAGGCCGCGTTGTGCCGGATCAACTGCTCGAGCCCGGGTTCGTGGAGCGGTATCCGGCCTTCGTTGAGCATGTCTATGCGCTGTGCATCGGTGTCCAGGCACAGCACATCGTTGCCGTGATCGGCGAAGCAGGCGGCACAGACCAGTCCGACGTATCCCGTGCCGACGATGGAGATCTTCAATTGACGTTCCTAAAGCGCAGCCGTGCGCCGCTGTTGTGCCGCTGCACCGAAAGCAGTTCTCGATCCTGGTGATGATGCTCGACGCGCAGACGCCACCGTGCACGGCACCCGCAGCGCCGCCGATCAGGCCGGCTGCGTGCCGCGCCGCTTGTCCACCAGCACGGAGCTGTCGAGCGCCGGCTCTTCCCCCAGCGCCAGCATCGCTGCGCGAGCCTCGTCGCGCAGGCGGACGGCGGCCTGCCAGCCCGACCTTTGCGGAAAAATGGGGGCGCCGATGCGTATGGTCACACGCCCGCGAGACGGCATCCAAGTTCTGTCGCGAAGGATTTCGCGCGCACCGATGATGGCGGTCGGCACGACGGGAAGCCCGGCGTCGGCCGCGATCACGAAAGCGCCCATCAGAAACGGCCGCAAGCCGCTTTGGCGAGTGAACGTGCCTTCCGGAAAGATGGCCAGCCGCTCGCCGCGCCGGGCATGCTCGGTGAAGCGGCGTACGTCTTCGACGCCGCGGGCGGCATCGAACCGCTCGACGAATTCAGAGCCGATAGCGCTTAGGAACAGGCGCGGAACGGCATAGTCGACGAACTCGCGCTTGGCGATGAAGGCATGTTGCCGCTCCAGAGCGCCCACCAGCATTATGCCATCCAAATAGCTGCCGTGATTGGCGAGCAGCACGTAGGGTGTCGTCGTCGGCAGATGCTCCAGGCCTTCGACGACGAGCGGGATCCCGGCGAGGCGGAAGAACGCTTTGGCGATCCGCCGGCTGATCCACCAGGCCCGGTCGGGCCGGCCCGCCGCCACCGCGGCGGGCCAGGCCACCGGCGCGAGCAGAGCGAAGGCCAACCAGGCGCGCAGGCCGTAGGCCCAGGCGCCTGCCCGCCGCAGGCCCCTGACCACACCCGCTTGTGCGCTCTTCAGTGCCATCCGCGCAAGCTGCCATCGGAAACCCGCGCGGCGCTCTCCGATGGCACCGCTCGTATAGACGTCTCGGGTGGCGGCGCGGCGAATCTTGCCGCTCGATGTCTTCAGCACCGTGTTGGGCGGAGCGAATACGATCGCGTCCGGAGGCGCTCCCAGCAGATCGATGCCGAGCGCGTTCACCTGGTTGCGCAAGCTCTCGGTATCCGCCGTTTGCTTGTCGCGAATCTCGGCGATCGCCACCACCCGCTCGGTGCCGGTGGCCGGATCGAGAACGCCAACCACGGCCACGCAGCCCTTGCGAATGCCGGGCAGGTTGCCGATGGCCTCTTCCAGTTCATACGGATAGAGATTGCGACCGCCGCGGATGATCACATCCTTGGTGCGGCTGGTGAGGTAGAGATCAGCTCCGGCCATGTACGCGATGTCGCCCGAGTTGAGCCACGTGCCATCGAACAGCTTGCGGGTCTCCTCCGGATTGCGGTAGTAGCCGCTGGTTGCCGAGGGGCCGCGAAACTGCAGCCTGCCCAGCATGCGCTCCCCCACTTCTCGCCCAGCGTCGTCGACGATGCGAATCTCGTGTCCGGGCAGCGGGCGACCGCAAGCGACGTAGCGCAGCGCCGTCGGGTCGTTCTCCGCGGCGGGCACCGCGCGTTGCGAATCGATCAGAGCCGCGCGCTCGATGCGGTCGATCACCGTGCCGCGATTCATGGGCGGAATGGCCAGTCCGACCGTGCATTCGGCCAGCCCATAAACCGGAGCGAGCGCCTCGGGCCGGAACTTGCTGCGCTGAAAGCGCTCCGCGAAGCGGAGCATCGTGTCGGCACTGACAGGTTCCGCGCCGTTGGCGGCCAACCGCCATGAACTCAGATCCAGTTCATCGAGCAAGGCGTCCGGGATGCGCCGCAGACACAGCTCGAATGCGAAATTCGGTGCGGCCGTCACTGTGCCGCGGTGACGATGAATGGCCTGCAGCCAGCGTTCCGGACGAGCCAGGAAGTCCAGCGGCGACATCAGCACCAGCAATCCGCCGTGATAGAGGCTGCCCATCCAGGCGCCGATCAGACCCATGTCGTGATAGAGCGGCAACCAGCTGACGCACACGTCCTGCGGCGTCAATTCGACGGCTTTGCCCCAGGCGCGGATGTTGGCCAGCAGGTTCGCGTGCGTCAGGGTCACGCCCTTCGGCGTGCCGGTGCTGCCGGAGGTGTATTGAATGAAGGCGATGTCACCGGGCGCCACTTCGGGCAGCGTCACTTGCATCTGCGCGTCGCGCAGCTCGGCCACGGTCGCGACATCCTTCAAGGACGCGACTTCGGCGCGCAAAAACTGCGCGAGCAATCTTGCCTCGGGCACCGTGACCAGCACCACGGCTCCGGCGCTTTGCAGGATGGCGGACTGGCGGCGCAGGTGGTCCTCGAGCTGCGAGAGACGTGCGGGCGGATAGATCGGCACCGGGATGCCGCCCGCCAGCAGGATGCCGTAGAAGGTATAGAAGAATTCCAGGCTGGTGGGCAGCATGATGGCGACCGCCTGCTGGCGTTCGACACCGCGTTCGATCAGGCCGGCCGCCACCTCGCGGGCGCGCTGCGCGAGCGTTGCATAGTCGAGCTCCTCGACGAGGTCGGCTGTCTGGTAGAACAGCACGTGCCGTCGCCGGGGCGCGCCTGTCGCGTACCAGTCGAGCATCTCCAGGAGCGTGCGGGCTTGGTCGGGCGTCCCGATGTCCGACGACGCCTCGTCGCGGATGATCGCCTGAGGCGCGGCGAACTCCAGCGGCGGCGCGCCGCTCGCCGTCCTGAGAGCGGCAAGAAGCTCGCGCGGCGTTTCGATCTCGAGCAATGTCTTTTCGTCGAGACGCAGGCGAAAGGCATCTTCTACGCGATGGATGAGCTCGACCCGCGCCAGACTGTCCAGGCCGAGGTCCACGTCTAGCCGGCTCTCGGCGCCGACCCGGCGCACGGCGCCCGGGTGCGTCTGCCGTACCAGTTCGGTGACGATGGTGATGACCTCGGTCAGCGCCTGCTGGGCGTCCTCGGGCAGTCGTGGGGGGATTTCGGTCACTTGGGCGGGGTGCTCGTGAGGGCGGATTTGCGGCCGGGAGGCGGTGGGTCCTGCAGGATCCATTTTCCGCCCTGAACCCGGAATACCGACAGTTGCCCATGCTGCAACGCGCCGGCGTTGTCGAAGGAAATTTCGGCGGTGATGCCGGCATGGCGAATGTTGCGCAGCACCGGCAGGAGCTTGGCGGGCTTGATGGTGCCGGCCTGGGTCATCGCGGCCGCAATCACCATCACGCTATCGTAAAAGTACGGTGCGTACAGGCCGATCTCCTGTTTGAATCGCTCGCGATAGCGCTGGGCGAACTGTTTGCCGGCAGGGCGGCTCTCCAGCGCCGCGCCCGGGGTAGACGCAATATGGCCTTCCGCCGCCGGACCGGCCAGCTGCAGGAACTTGGCTGTGTTCATCGTCTCTCCGCCCAACAACGGGATGTCGAGCCCCAGCTCCTTCATTTGCCGTGCCATGGGGCCGGCTTGGGTGTCGTAGCCGCCGAAGAAGATGGCTTCGGGGCGCTCCTTGCGAATCGAAGTGAGGATATTGCGGAAGTCGACGGCTTTGTCGTTGGTGAATTCGCGCTTCACGACCTGGGCCTTGGCAGCGCGTATGGTGAGGGTGAACGCATCTGCAAGGCCCTGGCCGTAGGCCGTCCGATCGTCGATCACGGCGAAGCGCTTGAGCATGAGCGCCTGCGTCGCGTAGTGGCCGAGCGCGTTGCCTTGCTTGTCGTCGTCGGCCATGACGCGAAAGGTCGTCTTGAATTTCTGTCGCGTGTAGTGGACGTTGGTCGATACCGACAACTGAGGAATCGAGGCGTCCGCATAAATCTTCGATGCCGGAATGGTGACGCCCGAGTTGAAGTGCCCCACCATGGCCTTGATGCCGGCATCCACCAGCTTCTGAGCGACGACCACGCCGATCTTAGGATCTGCCTGATCGTCTTCCGCGACCAGTTCCCACCTCACCAGTGCGCCCCCAAGTCGTACACCCCTTGCGTTCAGATCGTCGATCGCCATCTGCGCGCCGTTCTGGTTGTCTTTGCCGTAATGCGCCTGGGGGCCGGTGAGCGGCGAGGCGAACCCGATCTTGATCACTTCGCTCGCCTGGGCCCGCGCCGGCGGCGGGCCACACCAAAACAGCAGGGCGCCCTTGGCAAGCGTAGCAAGCAACGCCCTTCTTCCGGCGCCTGTTTCCATCGTTCCGTTCCTTTGCGTCGGCTCTCGTCGTCCCGAGCCGGCCTCTAGGAGGGCGCTTTGCGGACGCATGAGCGCAACGTCCCTCTAGGATGGCGACGAATCGATGGATGCGGACCGTTCGTCCATCTCGGCGCTCGTGGGTGCCGAAGGCGAAATGATCCTATAGGTGGGGGTGGGTGCTGTCAAACGCGCCGAAAGCAGGCGCCGAAAGCAGGGCGGCTGCGGCGCTCGGTAGCGACGCCGTGGAGGGCTTGCTGCACGGGCCCGCAGCCTTGGGTGCTCGCCCAAGTCGGCTGTGCCGATCCTGCGCGGGAAGCGAGGCGCAAGCCCGCTCCCCGGCTGTCAGGCTATGCTGCCTAGCGTACTGAGAAGACGAAGGGCGGGACGTCCACCTGCACGACCACCCCGGCATGGCGCGGAGGCGCGTAGTAGTACACAGGGGCGGGCGGCACGTAGACGGGCCGATGGATCACGACACGTTCACGCACGACATAGCGCGGCTCGTAGTAGTGGCCGCCGTATACCCTGTGGTCGAAGCGGCGATGATGACCGCGATCGTAGTGACGCTCGTGATGGTGCTTGTGCCAGTGCTTGGAGTGGCCGTGCCCGTGGCGGTCGTGCGCGAGGGCGGATGCGCTCAATCCCATACCGATCGCCGCGAGGGCAGTGAGCAGTGCCTTGTTCGAGGTGTTCATGTCGGTCTCCGAGTGAACTCGATCGATCGGGATCTCGATCGAGCATGGAGGCATCGTAGAGCCGATCCGGCGGGAAAGCTGTAAAGCTTCGTAAACGAATGTAACGGGTATTCGCGCGGCTTAGAATACCCCCGACCAGACACTTCTATGGAAACCAACATGCAGCTTTGGCCCGGACGCAGCGACGAGCAGTGGGAGCGAGCGCAGGAGGAGATGATCGCCACCGGGGCCGGCGACGGGTTGCCCATCGTGCCGCCTACTGCGGACCGGGTCGAGCGCATGCTGGGGGCACATGCAGGCCACGCCGATGCCGTGATCTGCCAGCTTGCGCCGTTGTTCGCTCCGGTGACTTGGCGCGATTTGGCCATCAACGCGGTGATGGCGGGATGCAAGCCCGAATACCTGGGTTTCGTCGCCGCGGCCGTAGAGGGCCTCGCCGACGGAGATTTCAATCTCGTCGGCATTTCGACCACCACCGGTTCGGCGGCGACCCTGGTGATCGTGAACGGTCCCGGTGCGATTCGCATCGGGATGAATCCGCAAGCGAACGCCTTGGGGCCGGGCAACCGGGCCAATGCCACCATCGGCCGGGCCGTGCGTCTCGTGCTCCAGAACGTCGGCGGAGCGAAGCCGGGCGAGATCGACATGGCCACCCTCGGCCAGCCGGCCAAGTACTCGTTCTGTCTCGCCGAGAACGAATCGGCCTCCCCCTGGGATCCGTTGCACGTGGAGCGTGGTTTCGCACGCACCGACGATGTCGTGACGGTGGTCGGCACCTCGGGCATCGTCGAGGTCGTCGATTCGTGCAGCCGCTCCGTGGGCGAGTTGGCCCAGACGTTCGCGCAATCGATGCTCATTGCCGGCACGGTGGGAGGCGCGGGGCTGCTGGGCGGCGGCGAGCCGCTCGTCGTCCTGCCGCCCGAGCAGGCGAATTTTCTCCATCAAGCCGGCTGCAGCAAGGCGCAATTCAAGCAGGCGATCTGGGAGCGGGCCGCATTGCCCCTCGAGAGCCTCTCGACCTCGGTTCGCGAACACCTCGCCGGGCGTGCGAGCGGCGTCCCCGGCGTCGATCCCGGCGCGCCGCTGCGCGTGGCACAGCGGGCCGAGGACATCATGATCGTGGTCGCGGGTGGGGTCGGCATCAAGGCCGCCTACATTCCCACCTGGGGCGGCTCGACCCGGGCCTCGAGCCGCAAACTGAGCTGATCAAGTATGTGCCTGCGGCGTCGTTAGACCGCTCTTGCCGGGCGGCATCGGCCCGGATGTCGAGTCTGCCGCCCTCGGTTCCGCGGCTTGCGGCGCGTCGGCGTGCTGTCGCTCAAGCAGGCGGGCTGCGCGTCCGTTATCGCCTGGTGTGGCGCGAGCAAAGTCTGCTGCGCGCAGCAAACATCAGAAGGCGAGCCGATGTATCCGTATGAGAACCCCCTGAAGATCCCGAAGGTCGAGAAGGCGGTGGCGCTGTGGACGCACCCGGACGGTCAGGTGCTGGGCTCGATCTACCTGCATATGGGCGAGCCCGACCGGTCGAGCGGCGAGGATCCGTGGTCGGTCATGAACGGCCCGGAAGATTTCCTCGTGGTGCGTTGCCAGGAGCCGGAAGAGTTGCGCTTCTACAACAAGGCATCGCTCATCCGCGTGGAGTATGGCGAGGCCGAGCTGAATCTCGCCGAGAGCGGCAAGAATCTGCCTTGCAGGGTGCACTTGATGGACGGATCGATCATCGACGGCGCCATGCGCAAGTCGTTGCCGCCCGAGCGCTCCCGGTTGTACGACTACATGAATACGGACAACCCGCGGTTCCTCAAGCTGTACGTCGGGCCGGCATCGGTGTGCCTCATCAACAAATCCTACGTGGGCTACATCATGACGCGTGAGGATTCACCGGACGCCTGACACCATCATGGGGTTGTTCGACACATTCCATGTCTCCCGCTCGATTGCGACCGTGCTGGCGGGCCGCAACTCGAGCGCCGAGGTCGTGAGTGCCGTGTCGCGGCTACGCGGAGTCGGTCGCCGTGCCATGCCGAAGATCATCCCCGCGCTCCCGGACGATCCTCCCGGCGATCCGCTCACGAACCTGTTCGCAGAAATGATCACCACGGCTACGCTGCCCCTGGTGGTCGAACAAGGCCTGTTGAATCAGGATCCTCAGGTCGTCGCTCGAGTGCGTGCGGCCCTGATGCGGTCCGGCAAGTACGACCTCAATCGCCTGGTGGAACTGTACTCTGCGGCAGGCGGTGCGCTGGTCAATCTCGTGGAAGTGATTCTTGCGCGCAAGGACGGCGTGACGCCGAAGACGGTGCTGCGCATCCTGGATTGTGCGCACCAGGACAATCAGCCGAGCCTGTTCAAGCTGGTGACTCAGCTCGCGACCGAGTCGATGGTGTCGCACCTGATCGCTTTCAGCCGCAATGCCGAGTGGGAAGGTCGATACTGCATCGCCCAGACTATCGCCAATTTCTCCTCCGAGCCGGTGCGAGACACCTTGCTTCGGCTGCTCAAGGATCCCCACAAGCAGGTGCGGCAGGCGGCTGTCGAAGGCTTGGCCCGGCTGACCATTCCCGTGCCCGCCGGCCCGATCGCAGCGCTGCTGCGCGATTCCGATCTGCTGGTGCAGACGCGCGCGATCGAGGCGATGATCAAGCTGAACGATCCGAAATCCGTGCGTGAGCTGCTCGATGTGCTGCAGGACGAATCCGAGCACGCCCGGCGGGCCGCCGTCGAGGTGCTCAACGCCATCGGCGATGCCAGCGCCATCAAGGACCTGCTGCACGCGATGAAGGATCAGGATTGGTGGGTCCGCGTGCGTGCCGCCGACGCCCTGGGAGCCATCGGCGGCCCCAAGGTGATCGACGCGGTGCTGACACTGCTCGACGACTCGGACGAGTTCATGCGCCGCTGCGCGGTCGAAATTCTGAATACCGCCAAGGATCCTCGTGCGTTCGATCGCCTGGTTGCCGCGCTCGACGACCCGGACTGGTGGGTGTGCGAGCGCGCGCTGGACGCGCTGGCGAACATGCGCGATCCGCGCGCGGTCCCGGCGATTCTCCGGTTCCTCGACGTCGACAACGAGGCGACCCCGGTGGCGATCAGAGCCTTGGCCGCCATAGGCGACACCCGGGCCGCAGGGCCGATCGCCATGAAGCTTCACAGCGACGACGAAATGATTCTGCGCGAGGCCGTCACCGCGCTGGAAGCCTTGACTGATGCGAAGAGTGCCGAGACCGTCCTGGCCAGTCTGCTGCAATTGAGCAGGCGCGATATCGTTGCCGACATCGTGCAGGCGGCGAACCGCGCACATGCCGCCATCTCGACCCGGGTGCGGGGACGCGCGGCCGCGAGCGATGCGAATCAGCGCGCCGCCTTGCCGCTGCAGTCGGGCAGGACGCGGATGATGCAGGCGGTGACCAAGCCCGCCGCCGATGCGCCCGTGGAGCCCGTCGAGCAGCCGGCGTCAAAGGCCGTGCGCGCCGCTGCGGCCACGCCCGTGTCGGAGCAAATAGAAATCAACAAGCTCGTGGCCGACCAGGTAATCGGCGGCCGCTATCGAATCAAGCGGGAACTCGGGCGCGGCGGTTTCGGCGTGGTGATGCTGGTCGAGGATCTGATGGTCCACGAAGAGATCGCCCTGAAGCTGATCAGTCCGCATCTGACCGAGGACGAGGTGGCGATCACCCGCATGGTCCACGAGGTGCGCTACGCGCGCAAGATCACCCATGAGAACGTGATCCGCATACACGATTTCATCAGCATAGGCAGGACTTACGCCATGTCGATGGAGTACTTCGCCAGCGTTCCCCTGACACGCAAGATCAGGCGTGGCCGGCACTTGCCCAAGCAGGAGGCGTTCGGCATGGTCCGGGATATCCTGCGCGGTACCGCCGTCGCTCATGCGGCGGGCATCGTGCACCGAGACCTCAAGCCGGCGAACATCCTCATCAACGACGACGGGGTGCTCAAGATCGTGGACTTCGGCCTCGCGGCGGCCATGAGTCACAGCAACTCCCGAGTGACCAAGACGGGGCATCTGGTCGGCACGCCGACCTACATGGCGCCCGAGCAGGTGCGCGGATTGCCCATCGACCAACGCACCGATCTGTACGCGCTCGGCGTCATCATGTACGAGATGTTCACCGGCGTGCCGCCTTATGTTGCCGACAACCCCATGGGCGTGCTGTACCAGCATCTCGAAGGCAAGAAGGTTCCCCCGCGGGATCATAATCCGGCGGTTTCGCCCGCCCTCGAGGCCGTGATCATGAAGGCAATGGCGGTGAACGTGGAGGAGCGTTACCAGAGCGCAGCACAGATGCTCGCCGATATTGAATCACTGATGATGCTGGAGGCAGCGTGATACACGCAGAACCGAAGTCGCTCGCTTTGCGCGCAGGACGCTTGGCATGAGCGGTTCCGCACGCATCGATGCGTTCCTGCAGCTCGGCCGCGAGCAGAGCGCGTCGGACATCCATTTTGCCGTCGGCATGCCGCCCATGCTGCGCTTGCATGGGGATATCCAGCCGGTGCGTTACCGCGACCTCACTGCCGACGAATGTCGCAGCCTGATCTTCGAGATCCTCAACGACGAACAGAAGAAGCAGTTCGGTCAGGGTGTCGACCTCGATTTCTCCTATTCGCCCGCGCCGGGCGAGCGCTATCGATTCAACGTCTTTCGCAAGATCGGCGGCATCGCCGCCGTGGTTCGGATCGTTCCGACCACGTGCAGCACGCTCGAGCAACTGGGGCTGCCGCCGGTGGTGAAGAAACTGGCGCAGGCGCACCAGGGGCTGCTCTTGGTGACCGGGGCAACGGGCTCGGGGAAGTCCACCACGCTCGGGGCTATCATCGATCACCTGAATTCGACCCGCAAGCTCAACATCATCACGCTGGAAGATCCGGTCGAGTTCGTGCACCAGAGCAAGTCCTCGCTGGTGGTCCAGCGCGAGGTCGGCAGCTCGGTGGGCAGCTTCGCCGAAGGTTTGCGCGCAGCCCTGCGTGAGGATCCGGACGTCATCCTGGTGGGAGAGTTGAGAGACGCCGAGACGATCTCGATGGCCATGATGGCGGCCGAGACCGGACATCTGGTGCTGGGCACATTGCACACGACCAGTGCCGCCAAGACGCTCGACCGCATCATCGATTCGCTCCCTGCCGAGCAGAAGGCCCAAGGGCTGCTGTTTCTTTCGCAGAACCTGCGCGGCGTGATCAGCCAGGTGCTGGTGAAGAAGGCGGACGGGCGCGGGCGCAAGGCGATCGTGGAGGTGATGGTGCTCACCCCCGCAATCTCGAATCTCTTGCTCACCGGGAAGCAGTTTCAGATCCCCGCAGTCATGCAGACAGGCAAGGACACGGGCATGCGCCTGCTCGATCAGGCGCTGCTCGAGGCGATCCAGAACAAGGAAGTCGATCCGGACGACGCCTACCTGCAATCGCACGACAAGAAGCAATTCCAGCGCTTCGTGACCGATCGGCGCCTGGTGCCCCAGGTTGCCCTGGTAGGTCGCTGACGGAAATGGACGCCGAATGAGCCGAATCGATACCTTTCTCGACCTCCTGGTGAAGCAGGACGGCTCGGACCTGCACCTGGTGTCCGGCAATCCGCCCAGGATCCGTCTGCACGGCGAACTCGTCGGGGTCAAGTACCGCGAGCTGAGCTCCGGCGAGACGATGGGACTGCTGAACGAGATCATGCCCGCTTCCGCGCGCGAGGCGTTCGAGCAACGCAGCTCCATCGACTTCGCCTATGCGATACCCGATCTCGCCCGGTTCCGGGTCAATGTCTACCGCCATGTCCATGGCGTAGGCGCCGTCTTTCGCGTGATTCCCACGGTCATCAAGTCGATGGAGCAGCTGTCTCTGCCCAACGTGCTCCAGACCTTCTGCCAGCAGCGCAAGGGCCTCGTGCTATGCACGGGTCCGACCGGCTCCGGCAAGTCTACCACGCTTGCCGCTCTCATCGATCACGTCAACACGACGCGCAAGGGCCACATCCTCACGATCGAGGATCCGATCGAGTTCGTGCATCCGAACAAGTCTTGCCTGATGAGCCAGAGAGAGGTGGGCTTCGACACGCTCAGCTTCTCGGCGGCGCTGCATTCTGCGTTGCGGGAGGATCCCAACGTCATTCTCGTCGGCGAGATGCGCGACCTGGAGACGATCTCGCTCGCCGTGACCGCGGCTGAAACCGGTATCCTGGTCTTCGGCACTCTGCATACCAACGGGGCGGCTGCGACCGTGGACCGGATCGTCAACGTCTTTGCGCCAGGCGACCAGATGCGCATCCGCAGCATGCTCTCGACGTCGCTGCTCGGTGTGGTTTCCCAGCAGCTCGTCCGCAGATCCGACGGCAAGGGCCGGGTGGCCGCGATGGAGATCCTCGTGAACAATCCTGCCGTGTCGAACATACTGCGCGACGGCAAGACCGAGCAGATCGCCACGGCCATACAGAGCGGCAGCTTGCAGGGGATGCAGAGCATGGACACGGCGCTGCGACGATTGATGGACGCGAAGCTGATCACCGGCAAGGATGCCTATCGCAAGGCGATCAACAAGCGCGAGTTCGACATGTTCGCGGAGCCTGAACTTGCCGCCTGAAGTGAAGGACAAGTCCGAGGTCGGGGAGCAGCAGCCAAGCGCCTTGTTCATGCCAGCCGTCGAGATCGCCGGCGTGACCGATGTGGGTCGGCTGCGCAAGCGCAACGAGGATGCGATCGATTGGGATGTGCGTCTTGGCCTTGCCATGGTCGCCGACGGCATGGGCGGCAGTCAGGGCGGAGATGTCGCGAGCCGGACGGCGCTACAGAGCATCAAGGACGATCTGCGCCGGGCGCTCGCCGATGCCACCCGGCCCGGCTCACGCGCACATACGCAGGAGGTGCGCGGTGCTCTGGTGGTCGAACTGGTTCGTCGGGCCAATCAAGGCGTTCGCAAGAGCGCGGCGCGCGACAATCGGCTCCAGGGCATGGGCACTACGCTGGTCATGGCGCTCGTCGGGCCGGGCTTTCTGACCGTGGCGCATGTAGGCGATTCGAGACTCTACCGCGTGCGTGAGGCAGCCGTCGAGCGACTCACCGACGATCACAGCATGGTGCAGGAGATGGTGGATCGAGGACAAATGAATGCGAGCCAAGCCGCGCGGTCCCGACATCGCAACGTGATCACGCGCGCGATCGGCAAGTCGCAGGATGTGACGGTCGACGTGGCGCATCACCCGATTGCCCCGGGTGACGTCTTCATGCTTTGTTCCGACGGATTGACCAACATGTTGAGCGACAGAGCGCTTGCGGCTGCACTGGCCGAGCACACGCGCGATCTGGATGCGGCAGCCAGGAATGCGGTTCGAACGGCGAATGAGTGCGGCGGACGCGACAACGTTTCCATCGTTTTGATTCGAGTACTGGAAGAACATCATGAGTGAAGCAGGCGCGCCCAGGCTCGCGACCTTGTTCGCGGATGTGGCAGGCAGCACCCGACTCTACGAGCGTTTCGGCGACGTCGCCGCCTATGCGGCCATCGAAAGATGTCTGCAGGCCCTCAAGCGAGTGACCGAGGATTTCGGCGGACGGACCATCAAGACGATCGGCGACGAGGTGATGGCCGTGTTTCCCACTGCGGAGGCAGTGTGCGACGCGGCGATCGAGATGCAATGGCGCGTGCTGGACTTGCCGCCGCTCGAGGACGAACGCATCAGCATCCGGATCGGCCTGCACTACGGCGCGGCCGTGGAGAAGGACGGCGACGTCTTCGGAGATTCCGTCAACGTGGCATCGCGTCTGACGGAGGTCGCGAATCCGGGTCAGATCATTACCAGCGCGTACGTGGTTGCATCCCTTCCTGAACGCCTGACGACCGGGGCGCGTCGGCTCTGGCCCGTGAGCGTGAAGGGCAAAGCCGAACCCGTGGATGTTTTCGAAGTGATGTGGGACGGCGGGGAAGGGGCGACGATCACGCTGACTGCTCCGTTCGAACTGCCCAAGGTGCCGCAGCGCATGCGCTTGTTGTATCGAGGCAGCCAGGTCGCTGTGGATTCGGATCGGCCCGTCGTGTCGATCGGCCGCGACACTAGCAACGAATTGGTCGTGGACGCTCGCAATGCGTCGAGAGTGCATGCTCGGCTGGAGTGGCGGCGCGACAAGTTCGTGCTGATCGATTTGAGCACCAACGGCACCTACGTGCTCGACGACCAGCAGCAGGAAATCCGCCTGCGCCGGGAGGAGTACATCCTCGACGGCGACGGCGTCATTTCATTCGGTCGCTCCCATCATGCGGGCGCAGGCGACTGCGTGGAGTTCTACTGCGAGTATGCGCCCTCGCTGCTGCGCGCAGCGCTGCACGAGGCCGCTGTTGCCGATACGCAGCGAGCCGAGGGGCCCTGAGGGCCCGTCGGGCCGGCCGCCAGGCTCCCCGCCTGCGGGATTCGGATTAGCTCCGAGGTTCGCCGCGGGGCTGGGCGCACGCGCCGACGCAAGAATTGCGCGCTAGATCAAGCCCCGCGCAATGCCGCCGTCGACCAGAATCGACTGGCAGGTCACGTAACTTGTCTTGTGCGAGGCGAGAAAGACCACCATCGAGGCGATTTCCTCGGGCTGGCCGAAGCGCTGCATGGGGATCTCGGCCGAGAATTCGCGAATGATCTCTTCGAAGCCCACGCCCCGCTCGCGCGACATTTTCTCTGCGCGCTGCTGCCACAGCGGTGTCAGCGTGCGACCGGGCGATACCGAATTGACCCGTATGCCGTAGGGTTGAAGCTCCGCGCCGAGTGTCTTCACCAACGCGATCAGGCCGGCCTTGCTGACGTTGGAGACGACCTGATGCGGGTAAGGCATGCGCGCGCCCGCCGCCCCGAGGATGACGACGCGCGCGTTGCCCGCCTGCTTGAGCAGATCGAGATGGCTGCGAACGACCCGCACGGCCCCCAGTACGTTGAATTCGAAGCTCCCGAGCCAGGCGGCATCATCGAGTTCTTCGAACAGGGCGCGGTGGCTACCGCCGACCGCGTTCACCAGGATGGGTAGGGACGAGGTGCGTGCGCCGACCCAGTCACGCAGACGCAGGACGTCTTGAGCGTTGGTGATGTCGGCGCAGAACCACGGCACTGCGACCCCCGTGGCACGCTCGAGCGAGGCGGCGGCAGCGGCGAGTTTCTGTTCGCTGCGCGAACAGATCATCACCTGAGCGCCTTCTTCCAGCAGCCCCTTCGCACACTCGTAGCCGATGCCCTCGCTCGCCCCCACCACGAGGGCGTGCTCGCCGCGTATTCCTAGATCCATCCTGTTTCCTTTACACAAAAACGATTAATCGATGCGCGCGCCGGTTTCCTTGATCAGCCGGCCGTACTTGTCATAGTCCGATTTCAGCCGTTTGGCAAATGCTGCGGGCGTCATCGGCATCGGATCGAACGTTTGGCCGCTCAGCTTCTCTGCCACGCCCGGATCCGACAGCGCCTTCGCTGGTTCGGCATTGAGCTTGTCGACGATCGTGGCCGGCGTGCGAGCCGGCGCGAACGCGCCTATCCAGGCCGTGAATTCGTAACCCGGCACGCCGGCTTCTGCAATAGTGGGAAGCTTGGGGAGTTGCTTCACGCGCTCGTCCGAGGCGACTGCGAGCGGTCGCAGTTTCTTTGCGTCGATCTGCGTCATGACCGAGCCGATGGTGGCGAGCATGGCTTGGGTTTCTCCCGAAACGATGGAGATCGAGGCAGGGCCGCCGCCTTCGTAGGGAACGTGGGTCATCTTCAGATTGGCCATCGAAGCGACGAGGGCCATTGCCAGATGGACGTAGCTGCCGTTGCCCGAGGAGGCGTAGACGATCTGGTCGGATCGGATCGGGTCGGGCGCGTGCGAGCGCGAGGAATTCCTCGAGGGAATTCACGGGCAGCGACGGATGCACGACCAGCACGCCCACCTGCCGGGCCAGCGGCGTGATGCCGATGAAGTCGTTTAGCGTGTCCTAGGGAAGCTTCTTGAACAGATGCGCGTTGCCGACATGCGTCGCCGAATGGATCATGATGGTGTAGCCGTCGGGCTCGGTCTTGGCGAAAACCTCCGCGCCTATGGTGCCGGATGCGCCGTCGCGATTGTCGACGATGAATTGCTGCCCCGTGTTCTCGGACAGTTTTTGCGCGATCAGTCGTGCGACGATGTCGTTCGAGCCACCCGGCAGCCAGGGCACGAGCACGCGGACCGATTTCGCGGGATAGTCCTGAGCGCGAGCCAGCGGTGCGGTCAGTAAACAGATGCAGACAACCATCGCCAAGCGCGCACTGAACATCATCATGGCATTTCCTCCAGGGTCGATTGATCCAGCTCGTGCCGCCCTGCCTGGCATCGACGTCTTGGCGCGCCGTATTCGTGGCTGGGTCATCATACGCTGGCACAAATGCGGGATGGGCTCGCGATGCGGCGTCCGTGGCGGCCGCGTCCGGCATGCGCCTCGCATCGGCGGAGCGGGCTCGCGCAAGTCCGTGAGTCGGAGATGGGCTGCTGAACCGCCGATCGGGACGAGCGGCCTTGTCGTTCGCGACAAGGCAGGCCTCGACGTCAGACCGATCCTCCGGCTCGGCGCCGCGAGCACGGGTGGCGCTCCATCCTGGCAGGTGTCGTAAGGCGAATCGCCGACGCACCCCCTTCGCGACTTACTTGAACTTGTCTGCGATCTGCAGCAGTTCTTCGGTCGGTACCAGGCCGCGCGGATCGCCGACCTGTGCATGGCGGACGACCCCGGACTTGTCGACGATGAACCAGGCGCGCTTAGAGCGCAGGTAGGAGGCGATGCGCTTGGGATCGTCCGCGGCGGTGGCGTCGTCGTTGAGCACGCCGTAGGCGCGGCTCACGATTCGGCGTGTATCTGCCAACAGCGGGTATTTCAGGCCGAGCTTCTCGGCCCATGCTTGATTGGCTGCATTGAAATCGACACTGATGCCCAGGACCTGGACATTCGCGGCTTCGAACTTTGGGAGATCCAGTTGAAAGCCGAGCGCCTCCTGCGTTCAAGCGTTGGTGAATGCGCCGATGTAGAAGAAGATCACCACTGCTTTCTTGCCGGCGAAGTCGGCGAGTTTCATTTCCTTGCCGGTCGAGGAAGGCAAGGCGAAGGACGGCGCCTTGTCGCCGACGTTCAGCGCATGGGCCGAGCCGATTTGCAGGCAGGTCAGAGCGGCGAACACTGCTGCGACCCATACGGAAGATCTTCGATTGCCTGTTGCCATGTCGCTTCCTTTCACTCGAGGGACGGATGAACCACAACAGCCTGAACCGTCGGCGTCGCGCTGCCCGCCGACGACCTTGAGGGTTTACGGCCGGCGTCCAGCCAGCGCCTTCACGTAATCCCGAAACTGGGACGCATCGAAATCCACCGGCCCGTAGCCTTGCGCGACGACCACGCCCTTGCGGTCGACGATGTAGGTCATGGGCACGCCGCGCACCCCGAATTGGCGCGCGACGCTCATCGATTGATCGATCGGCGCGGGGAAGCTGAACTTGCCTTCTTCCATGACCGGCCTGGCCGCCTGTGCGCCAGTGCCGTCGATCGAGATCGCGAGCACGACGACGCCATCGCTCTTCAACGCTTCATGTGCCCTCTGCACGGAGGGCATCTCGCCGCGGCAGGTCGTTCACCACGAAGCCCAGAATCGGATCACGGTCACTTGGCCGCGCAGCGATTCCGAGCGCAAGGTTCCGCCGGCTGTGAGGGGCAGATCGAAGGCTGGCATGGGGGCCGGCTTGGCGGGCGCGTTCAAGCCGGTCGGCAGGGCGGGCTCGGCCGAAAAGGCAGGTGCCTGCCACAGGGCCAGCGCCGAGGCCAGTGCGCAGAGCGCGGCTCGACGGCGCACCCCATGCGATCTTGTCGTGCGGAAATCGGCAGGCGCCATGGTCTTGCTCCTATGACGGGGATGTTCGTTTCGATTGTCGCCGATCGCAGCGCCGATGCATACGATGCGTGCATCGCGTCCGGCGCAGGTGATCAGCCGAGCAGCGCAGGGTTGAGTCGCCAGGTCGTGAAGTTGAGCACGGCAGCGAAGCTCACCCAGGCAAGATACGGCAGCAAGAGCGCGCCGGCGAGCGGTCGGACGCGCCAGAAGACCAAGGTGGTCGCCAAGATCAGCGCCAGCAGTGCCAGGATGTCCACGAACGACCACAGCCCTTGCCGCCAGGCGAAATAGAGCCAACTCCAGAGCGCATTCAATGCGAGTTGCGCCAGGAACAGCGTCAGCGCGCCCCTTGCGTGATGCGCTCCGCGTTCCCGCCACACGAGCCAAGCCGCGATCGCCATCATCAGGTAGAGCGCCGTCCAGACAGGCCCGAAAAGCCAGCCGGGTGGCGCCCAATCGGGACGCGTCAGTTCAAGATAGAACTCCGGGGCCTGAACGGAAGCGATGCTGCCCAAGGCAGCGGCAACGCCCACGATAACGAGCCATACGAGAAGACCTACGATCTGTCTGGGCAGGGAAAGACGGGATGGCACAGGAGGCTCCGGAAAAGTACGCGAACAGGCGATTGAACTGCGACGACCTCGCGAGTCCTGCAACGACAGCGCCCGGGGAAATCCCAGCCTGCGCGCGATGCGCCGCATCGTAACACCATCGCGACGGTCGCTTCGTTCGCTGTCAGGCGCGAATCGGCTATGCTCGCCGCTCACGACCGAGGAGGAGGTAGCACCACATGGCGACGACGAACACGAAGTTGGAGTCGGGCAAAGAACTGGCCGGCAAGGTGGCATTGGTGACCGGCGGCGCGCGCAACATCGGTGCGGCGATCTCGCTCGCATTGGCGCAGGGCGGGGCGTCCGTCGCCATCAACACGCGCGCGTCGCGCGAGGACGGCGAGCGCGTGGTGCAGGAGATTCGCGCGGCGGGCGGGCAGGCCGAACTCTACCTGGCAGACGTCGCCGATGCCGATGCCGTCAAGCGCATGACCGATGCCGTCCTGCAGCGCTTCGGCAGGATAGACATGCTCGTGTTGAATGCGTCGGTGCGCAAGGAGACGCCGTTTCTGGAGATCAGTTTCGAGGAGTGGCGCGGCATCATGGGAATCTCCCTCGACGGCTCGTTTCGCCTGTGCCAGGCCTGCCTGCCGTCGATGGTCGCGAACGGCGGCGGCAGCATCGTCACCCTGGGCGGCATGCAGGCGTTGTCCGGGGCCAAGAAGCGGGTCCACGGCTCGGTGGCCAAGCACGGCATGGTAGGTCTCACCCGGGCGCTCGCTCGCGAGTTTGCCGAGCATGGGGTGCGCGCGAATTGCGTCGCTCCCGGGCAGATGGACACTGTCCGTGCGGCCGGCCGTGCACCGCGCGCGGATCCCAAGGCGGCCATTCCGCTGGGGCGTCTGGGCGATGCCCGCGAAATTGCGGACACCGTGCGGTTTTTATGCGGGCCGGGCGCGAGCTATATCACCGGCCAGACGATACACGTCAATGGCGGCGTGATGATGTTCTGAGCGGGGAAAAATGCCAGTGCACAACCGGTGTGCAGCCAGTGCACCGGGAAACGAGCGCAGTCCGGGCGGGCTGCGCTCGAAGTCGGCTCCGTTTGCGGGCCGAGGTCGTACTGCTGCGCAGGGAGGTCGCCGCGCAGCGACCTCCCTGCCTGTCTTCTTGCGGGTCAGACAGGTGCGAACATGGGGATCTGAGTGCCGTTCGCGGTGGCCTTGAAGGTGAGCTTCACCTTTTGTCCGCAGCGGATGGCGTCGAGATCGCAATCGACGATGTTCGTCATCATGTTCACGCCTTCGTCGAGCGTCACGTAGGCGATGCAATACGGAATGGGACCGGCGCGGCGCGTGATGCTGTAGGTGTAAATGGTGCCGGTGCCCTTGGCTTCCACCCAGTCGACGTTGGTGCTGAAGCAGTAGGGGCAGATGCCGCGCGGATAGTAGTGATACTCGCCGCAATCCTTGCATTTCTTGAGCAGCAGCTTGCCCTGCGCCGTCGCTTCGAAAAAGGGCTCGTCGCCGACGTTCAGGTTCGGGTCGTTGAGCTTGCGGTCCTGATACGGTGTGGCCATCGTCGTTACTCCCTTTCCATGATCACGGTGGCACTGCCGTGCCGGTGTCCCAGCGAGCCGCCGGTGCCGTGCGCGAGCGCGATGCCGCAGTTCTTGACCTGCACGGCGGGGTGCGCTTCACCGCGCAGTTGCCGCACGGCCTCGATGACCTTCGTCATGCCGCCGCGGTTGGCCGGGTGGTTGTTGCACAGGCCGCCGCCGTCGGTATTGAAGGGGAACTTGCCGGTCCCGGCGATCAGGTTGCCGTCGGCGACGAACTTGCCGCCCTGGCCTTTTTCGCAGAAGCCCAGATCCTCGATCTGCATCACCACGGTGATGGTGAAGCTGTCGTAGATCGAGGCGTACTTGATATCGGCATGCTTGACGCCGGCTTCCTCGAAGCAGCGCGGGCCGGTCCAGGCCGCGCCGGAGAAGGTGAGGTCGAACTTGCCGCCCATCGTGTGTTTGGGCGCTTCGGCCGCGCCGAGCAGCTTCACCAGCGGACGCTTGAGGCTTTTCGCGATCTCGGGACGCGCCATGATCAGGGCGCCGCCGCCATCGCTCACCACGCAACAGTCCAGACGGTGCAGGGGATCGGAGACCATGGGCGAATCGAGCACGTCCTGCACCGTCACCACGTCGCGCAGCATCGCGTTCGGATTGTATTGCGCATGATGCGATGCCGCGACCTTGACCCAGGCGAGCTGCTCGGCCGTCGTGCCGTACTGATGCATGTGACGCATCGCCGCCATCGCGTACATGTTCACCGTCACCGGGCCGTAGGGCAGCTCGAAAGGCTCTTCCGGCACACCGGTGCCGCGGCTGCGCACCTGGGTGCCCGACGAGCCCTCCGACCGCGGCCGGCCGGCCAGCGTGATCAGCGCGACGTTGCACTTGCCGGTAGCGATCGCTTGCGCGGCGTGGCCCACGTGCACGAGGTAGGAGGAGCCGCCCGTGTCGGTGGAGTCGATGTGCTTCAAGCGCAGGCCCATGTAGTTGGCCATGCCGATGCCGCCCATGCCGGGCGCGTCGCCGGCGCAGAAATAGCCGTCGATGTCGTTCTTGGTGAGTCCGGCGTCTTCGAGGGCGCCTTTTGCGCATTCAGCATGAAGCTGGGCGACGGATTTGTCCGTCGCCTTGCGCGTGGGGTGCTCGAATGCGCCCACGAGATAGGACTTGCCTTTGATGCTCATTGAGAGTGCTCCTCCATGGGGTGCGATACCAGAGCCGATTCTACTCGCGCAGGCGCTTTGCCGGGAGCAATCCTTGTCTCGGGCCGACGCCGCGCGGGCGTAAGTCCGTAATCTGGACGGCGGCCCGCGAGTCTGCCTGAGTTCTACGGATGTGCGACCTCGAGCACGATCTTGCCGATGTGCGCACTGGATTCCATACGGGCATGACTTTGGGCCGCCTGCTCCAGAGGAAAGACGCTATCGATCACCGCATCGATGCGGCTGCCCAGATGCGGCCAGACGCGTTCGAGCAGATCGTCGGTCACCGCGCGTTTCTTCTCCAGAGGCAGGGGCCGCATTTGCGAGGCCGTCACGATCGCGCGCTTGGCGGCGACTGCCGACAAAGGCACCGAAAACTCGCTGCTCGAGGCGATATGGACCAGCCGACCGTCGTTCGCGATCGCTTCGAGATTGCGTTTGGCGTATTGCCCGCCCACCATGTCGAGTATGACGTCGACACCTCGACCGCCGGTTGCCTGCTTCACCTCGGCAACGAAATCGGCCGCCTTGTAATTGATGGCATGCTGGGCGCCGAGTTTCAGGCAGGCGTCGCACTTCGCAGCCGAGCCCGCCGTCGTGATGACCTTGGCACCGGCCAGCCGGCCGAGCTGGATGGCGATGGCGCCGACGCCGCTCGACCCGCCATGCACCAGCAGCCACTCTCCCGAGACGAGCCGGCCGAGATGAAAGATGTTGAACCAGGCCGTGAACATGGCCTCGGGCAGGCTGGCGGCCTGCTTGAGGTCGTAACCCGCCGGAATCGGCAGCAGCAGGGATTCGAGCGCGAGGCAGTATTGTGCGTAGCCGCCGCCGCTCACCAGCACGCAGGCGCGGTCGCCGACTTTCCAGCGCGCCACGTCCGCGCCGACGGCGACGATTTCGCCTGCGACCTCGAGACCGGGAATGTCGGTGGCGCCTTTCGGTCCGAAGCCGCGCTTGCGCTGGCTGCAATCGTGGCGGTTGATGCCGGCGTATGCCACCTTGATCAGCACTTCGCCGGCACGGGGCTGAGGTACCGGGCGCAACTCGGGCTTGAGCACTTCCGGTCCGCCCGCGCCCGTGATTGAAATGGCAGTCATCGTCGCAGGTAACATCGGAGATCTCCTCGTGGGGTGGGGCGCAGTCGCGTGGTCGGGCAGGCGGTCGATTCTACTGCGCGAGCGGCGACCGAGTGCGGCGAGGATTTCAGGGTTTATCATCTGCACCCGCGCAGCCGCGGCAATCGTTGCATTCTAGAGGACCGTCCGACGTGGAGCAGTGGGCAGCCGAAGTCGTCGCTTTCATTTCGTCGAGCCAGGGGTGGGCCGGCCCGCTCATCGCGACGCTGGCATTCGCCGAGTCGATGGCTTTCCTGTCTCTGCTGGTTCCGTTCACCGCGATGATCGTCGCCTCCGGGGCCTTGCTGGCAAGCGGAACGCTCGATCCCTGGGTCATCATTCCCTGGGGCATTCTGGGCGCATGTCTGGGCGATGCGGTGTCCTACTGGATCGGTCGCTACTTCGGTCGGCGCGTGCACCATGTCTGGCCGTTCAAGAACGATCCGGCACTGCTCGATCAAGGCCACCGTTTCTTCGCTCGCTGGGGCGTGCTGAGCGTGTTCCTGGGGCGCTTCTTCGGTCCGCTTCGAGCCGTGGTGCCGCTGGTGGCGGGCGTGATGGAGATGCCGCAGGGGCGATTTCAGGTGGCCAATGTCACCTCGGCGATCGTCTGGTTGCCGCTGTTGATGCTGCCCGGTGCGGTGGCCGGAACGCTGTTTCAGCACGTCACCGGCTTCGGCGAGAAGGCGTTCGTCTATGTCTTCATCGCCTTCGTGGCTTTTCCGCTCGTGATCGGCTTGATCGTCTGGCTGCGCAAGCGGGCGCGGCCATGAATCCGAACGACGCAGGCCGGGGAGCGTCCCCGGGGCCGGACGCCCCCTAACTGCCGATCTCTTTGCCATCCTCCCTGGAGATGGCAATCACCGCCGGTCGCGGTGGCAGGTCGGATCGGAAATCCGGCCAGCGGGTCGACGGACGAGCATAGTCGGAACCGCGCTCGTCCCCTGGATGCTGAACGGCGAGGAACAGGGTCGAACCGTTTGCCGCGAAGCAGGGGCCGCACACCTCGGCGCCCCGGGGCGCATTGAAGAACAGGCGGGTGATGCCCCGACCAGGGCCGCTCGTATCGGCGGCGTAAAGACTGTCGGCGAATCCCGCCGCATGATCCTGACCGTCGGTTGCGATCCAGATCCGGCCGCGCGGGTCGAAGGCGACGTTGTCGGGGCAGGCGAGCCAGCCGGTGGCGCTCACCGGCCCGGCATAGCGGGCACTTTGCAGTGCGTCCGAGGGGTCGCCTGCGAGCAGGAAAAACTCCCATGCGCACTCGGTGGCGGTATGGTCCGGTGCGCCGTTCACGCGCGGCGGGACGATCTCGATGATGTGGCCCCAGCGGTTGTTCGCCCGCGGATTGGCCGCGTTGATCTGCGCCCCGGTACGCGCGTTGTTGTTGGTGAGCACGACGTACACCGCGCCCGTTTCGGGATGCGCCTCGACGTCTTCCGGGCGGTCCATGCTGGTCGCGCCCAGCAGATCGGCGGCGCGGCGCGCTTCGATCACGACATCGGCCTGGCTGTGGAAGCCGTTGGCCTGCGTCAGCGGACCCTCGCCGTAGACCAGCGGCAGCCAGTGCATGCGGGCATCGGCGTCGAAGCGGGCGACATAGAGCGTGCCCCGATCCAGCAGGTCGCGATTGGCCTCGGGAGCCTGCGGCTGCCAGCGCGCTTGCGTGACGAATTTGTACAAGTACTCGAAGCGCTCGTCGTCGCCCATGTAGATCGCGACGCGGCCATCGTGGCTCACGGCCGACGTGGCGCCTTCGTGCTTGAAGCGTCCGAGCGCCGTGCGCTTGACCGGTGTCGATCGCGGCGCGTAGGGATCGATCTCCACCACCCAGCCGAAACGATTGGGTTCGTTCGGCGTGCGCCGCAGATCGAAGCGTTCGAAGTGCCGTCCCCAGACATAGAGGCCGCGCCCATGCACTCGGTAGCGTTTGCGCGCGGCCGCCTCCGCATGGCCCTCGGGCTCGCCGCTGAAGTACAGATGCAGATTCTCCTCGCAGGTCAGCAGGGTGCCCCAGGGGGTGACGCCGCCGGCGCAGTTGTTGAGCGTGCCGATGACGCGCCGGCCCTCCGGATCCTGGGCGGTGCGCATGCGCGGGTGTCCCGCCGCCGGGCCGCTCAAGGCGATCGGCGTGCTGCGCAGGGTGATGCGCCGGTTGTACGGGCTGTCGAGCACGGTGCGCCAGCGTCCGTGCTCCATGCGAAGCTCGACCACGCTGACGCCATGCGAGGCCATCTCATGCGCGCAGTGTGCCGCTGTCATGCGCTCGCGGTCGCTGCGCTCGGTCATGCCCGGCCACATCAACTGTGCCGTGCAGCGTTCGTGATTGGCGCACAGCAAGCCTCGAAGCGATGCCTCGCCCGAAGCCGGCAAGGGAAAGAAGGCGAGAAAATCGTTGTCGTAGCCGAACTGCTGCTCCTGCGCATCTGCATCCGGGTGCCCGGGCACGAACGCGGGTGCGTCGGCGAACAGCGGGTCGCCCCAGCGCAGCACGACTTGCGCCACGTAGCCGGGCGGCAGATGATGGCGCTCGTCGAGGCCGCGCGCGATCTCGGCGAAGCCAAGCGTTGAGCCAGCGCCGGCCGGCATGGCCTGCAGCGCGCTGGGGGCGAGGGCGCCGGCCATGCCGGCAAGGGCGGCCTTGAGGACGTCGCGCCGCGAGACGCGGGCCTCGATCGCTCGCGCCAAGGCCGTATCGGAGGTGTCGGGGCCCGAATCTGCGCTCATCGTCTCTGCTCCTGGCTGGTCGCTTCGATCGTACACCGAGTGCGCGCATCGTCCGACCGAAAGAAGCGTCCGGGCCTCTGGTATTCTCGCGCTCGATTCGAAGAGGGCATTGCGCCATGCATCTGCACATACTCGGCATCTGCGGCACCTTCATGGGCGGCATTGCGGCCATCGCGCGCGAAGCCGGCCATCGCGTCACCGGCTGCGATGCCAACGTCTATCCGCCGATGAGCACTCAACTGCAGGCGCAGGGGATAGACCTCATCGAAGGCTATGGCGCCGATCAGCTTGCCCTCGGGGCCGACGTCTACGTCATCGGCAACGTCGTCACCCGCGGAAACGCGCTCATGGAAGAGATCCTCGACCGGGGCCTGCCCTACATCTCGGGCCCGCAGTGGCTCGCGGAGAACATCCTGCACACGCGTCGCGTCGCGGCGATCGCCGGCACGCACGGCAAGACGACGACCACCGCGATGCTGGCGTGGATCCTGGAAAGCGCAGGGCTCGCCCCCGGTTTTCTGATCGGAGGTGCGCCGCTCAACTTCGACGTCTCCGCGCGGCTCGGCGACGCGAGCGCCCCGTTCGTCATCGAAGCCGACGAGTACGACACGGCGTTCTTCGACAAGCGCTCGAAGTTCGTCCACTACCGGCCGCGGGTGGCGGTCTTGAACAACCTCGAGTTCGACCATGCCGACATCTTCGCGGATCTGGGCGCCATTCAGACCCAGTTCCACCACCTCGTGCGCACGGTGCCGCGAGTCGGCCTGCTCGTGGTCAACGGAACGGACGCGAATCTCGCGCGGGTGCTCGAGCGCGGCTGCTATACGCCGGTCGAGCGCTTCGGCGTCGACGACGGCTGGCAAGCCGCCGCGATGGCGCCCGATGGTGCATTTCAGGTCCGCCTTGCCGGCGCGGATCTCGGTCGGCTCGCCTGGGATCTGCTCGGGCGTCACAACCAGTCGAATGCACTGGCGGCGATCGCCGCGGCGCGCTACTTCGGCGTGCCGCCTGATCGTGCCCTGACCGCCCTCGGAAAGTTTCGCAACGTCAAGCGACGTCTGGAGATCGTCGGCGAGATCGCCGGTGTCACGGTGTACGACGACTTCGCGCATCATCCGAGCGCCATCGAGACCACGCTCGCCGGTTTGCGACGCAAGGTGGGCGCGGCGCGGATCATCGCCGTGCTCGAGCCGCGCTCGAACACGATGAAGCTCGGGATCTGGAAGGACGCTCTGGCGATGAGCCTCGATGCGGCCGACAGCGTGTTCTGCTATGGAAACGGCATGGGCTGGGACGTGCAGGGTGCGATGTCGGCGCTCGGCGCCAAAGCCTGTGTCGTCGAAGCGTTCGACGATTTGGTGGAACGCATCGCCGCCGACGCGCGGCCGGGCGACCATGTGCTGGTGATGAGCAACGGCGGCTTCAACGGACTGCATCGCAAGCTCGTGGAACGTCTGGAAAAAAAATCCTGATATTGCGGAACTGCGGGTGAGGGGGGGTCTCTAAACTGCCCTTAGGTGAAAACGTGGCTGCACGACGAGCGCTTTGCTAGATGCCTCGACGTGAAGCCCGCGAGCTCGGGGGGCTACCGATCAAGTAGCCCCTTCTTCTTGGGTGAACCGGCGCCGAGATCCGGAACACCTGGACGTGACGCCACCGGCCACAAGCCGGCGAGTGCATGGAGACAATGCAATGACCCGATCTGCAGCAAGCCGCGTTCGTAACGAGCGCATACGCCTCATGGGTGTCCGCAGCGGCATCGGCGGGCGCGATCCTGGCGCCTCGGGCGCCGCGGATGACCTCAAAGCCGCTGGGCTCGCATGCCGCTTGTCCGCGGGCGGACTCGATGCGCAGTGGGGCGAGGTATTCCAGGCACCGCACAAGACGGCGAGCGATCCGACAGCAGCGATGATCCAGCTCAATCCGCTCGTCGCCGCGGCGGTATGCGCAGCAGGTAGCTCGGGCGCCACGCCGTTCGTGATCGGCGGTGATCATTCGTGCGCGGTCGGCACCTGGAGCGGGGTATATGCGGCGAATCGGACGCGCGGACCGCTGGGCCTGCTGTGGATCGATGCGCATCTGGACAGTCATACCCCCGAGACGTCCCACACTGGACTGATCTACGGCATGCCCCTGGCTGCCTTGCTGGGGCATGGCGATGTGCCCTTCACGGACTGCCTGGTGCCCGGCCCCAAGCTGCTGCCGGAGCACGTCTGCGTGTTCGGTGCCCGCAGCTACGAACCCGAAGAGCGGGCGCTGCTCGACCGCATCGGCGTGCGTGTGATCGGTATGGCGGAAATCCAGCAGCGCGGGGTCGTCGAGTCGCTCGATGAAGCGCTGCGCATCGTGCGTCGTGCGCAGGGTGGCTACGGCATCACCATCGACATGGACGCGCTCGATCCGCGCGACGCACCGGGCGTGGGTACGCCAGCAGCCGGTGGTTTGCGGGCTGCGGAGCTGGTGCCCGCATTGCAAGTCGTCGGCGAAGACGATGCGCTGCGCGGTCTCGAGATTGCCGAGTACAACCCACGGCGGGATCGCCGAGGGGTCACTCGCCAGCACGTCATGTCGCTGGCAGCGAGTGTGCTGGGTGCGCGGGTCGGGCACGCCACGGGGCGGTCGAGCAGGGTCGCATGATGCGACGGGCTTGAACAGCGCGCATCAGAGGTGCAATCGGCCTCGGCGCGCGTAGGCCAGCACGGCCATGCCGACGACGAAGGCGATGCCGACGTTCCAGAGCGCGCAGCCTGCGGTCACCAGAGCGACGAACCGCTCGGCCTTGTTCTCGCCCAGATCGCCGGCGCCCAGCGCGAGCTGCGCGCCGGTCAGAAAGAGAATCACGCCGAGGAGCGCCGTCGGGAACACCTGCAGCAGTACGTGCACCGAATCGGCACCGAACAAGGCGAGCAAAACAAGCACAGTGCCGAGGATGATGGCCGCACCTCCGGTGCGCGCCCCGAAGCGAATGTGGCCCGCCATGCCGCCTGCGCCGTGGCACATCGGCACGCCGCCTACCGTGGCACCCAGCAGATTCATCCAGCCGGTGCTCATCGCAACGCCCCGCTCGCTTACCGGGCGATCCGGAAACAGCCGGTTGTTTTCGTCCGTGATGGCAATCACGGCGTTGCCGAGCGTAAGCGGCATCTGCGGCAGGGCGAGGAAGAAGAGCCCGACCATCCAGTCGTTCCAGCTCAGTGTGTCCAGCGCAAATGTCGGCGGTCGGAACCCGGTCGACACCGAGAGCAACTGCGCAATGAGCGCGGGCTCGCGCGCAATGCCCCAGATCGCGCCGAAGGCGAGCAGGGCGAACATGGCCGGAAAGGTTCGATACGACAGCAGGAAGATCGTTCCGCCCAGCGCGATAGCGCCGAGCCACCAGTCCTCGGACATCATGCGCATGCCTTGCAGCATGAAGCCTAGCCCCAAGCCGAGCACGATTCCCGTAACCACCGGCGCACCGATCAAACGGCATATCTTCTGCACCGCGCCGGTCATGGCGAGCACCAGCCACAGGATTCCGGTCACCACGCCTGCGGCGTAGACGGCATTGGGGGTGATCAGCAGGGTTTGCGCGGCCTGCGTGGTGGCGACGGCACCGATGGCCTTCATGGGCTGCACGGGAAACGGCGTGCGATAGATCAGTCCGCACGCGATCGCGGCGACGCCGAACGCGAACAGCATGCCGTGCGGATCGATGCCGAGTACGCTGATATAGGCCACCACGAACGGGATCAGCGTGCCGAGGTCGCCGAACGCTCCGGCCCACTCCATGCGGTCGAAGCGATTGGCTGGCGGGCTCGACGACTCCTTGGCTGCACCCTCAGTGGACTGTGAGGTCTTGTTCATCGTCGGGTCAGTCAAGCACGCGCCGTGCCGCTTGCATCAGGGTTGAAGTTCCGTCAGACGAGCCTCGATCCGGCCATTGGTCACGAGCAAGTGCGCGACCGAGATCGGTAACCGGAACCGTCGCGGGCCGGCGCTGCCCGGATTGACGTACAAGATGCCGTCCCGGTGTTCGACCAGCGGCCGGTGCGAGTGGCCGAAGACCACGACGTCGGCGCCGCAACGGGCCGGGTCGAGCGCAAGCGTCGCAAGATCGTGCACGACCAGGATGCTCACGTGCTCGACCTGCAGCAGCGTCGAGTGAGGCAGCGTTCGCGCCCATTCGCCCGCGTCGTTGTTGCCGCGGACGGCCGTCACGGGTGCGATGCCTTGCAGCTCGGCCAGCACGTGCGGTCCGCACACGTCGCCCGCGTGGACGATGTGCGTGCTTCCGTGCATCGCAAGTGCTGCCTGCGCGCGCAGCAGATCGTGCGTGTCGGAGATGAGGCCGACGCGCAGGGCGGTCATGCGCCCGGCTGCTGCCGATCGAGGACGAGCCCATCGGGCCCTGCCGCGGACAGATCGCTCATGCGTGCCGCTCGATGAAGATGGCCACGGCCGCATTGAAGGCTTCGGGCTGTTCGGCATTCGACAGGTGCGCGGCGCGCGGGAGAATGGTCAGTTCCGATCCAGGCATGTGCTCGTGTATCTCTCGCGCCATTTGCGGCGGTGTGCCCGGATCGTGCTCGCCGACGATGACGAGCGTGGGGCATTCGATCTCGTGCAGCCGCTGCGTGAGGTTGATCTGCGGGATCGCATGACAGCAGCCGATGAAGCCGGCCACGGGTGTGGAGCGGATCGCCTCGGCAATGTCGTTCACGATGGGGGCGCCGCTCCTGCGGAAGGGCTCGGTGAACCAGCGCTCCAGCATGGCCGGGACGATCGGCTCCATGCCCGCCGCGGTGGCGAGTTCGATGCGGGTCTGCCAGGGGGGCAGGGCTTCGGCGGGATAGCGGCTGGTCGTGTCGGCCAGGGTCAGCGTCTGGAAGATACCCGGGTACTTGAGCGCGAAGGTCTGCCCGATCATGCCGCCCATGGACAAGCCGACCCAATGACAGCCTTCGATGCCAAGCGCCTCGAAGAGCGCCTTGGCGTCGTCGGCCAGTCCGTCGAGTGTGTAAGGCCCCGGGGGCGCGCTGCTCGCACCGTGTCCGCGCGTATCGTAGCAAAGCACCTTGTAGTGTTTCGAGAATGCGGCGATTTGCGGCGCCCACATGCGTGTGTCGCACGCGAGCGAGTGGCTGAACACGAGCCAGGGGCCCTCGCCGTGGATCGTGTAGTGGGTGTCGATGTCGTTGGTTCGGATCTTCATGGCTGCTCCTTTGGCGGCGCCTGCGAAGCGACCACGGCGCTTCAGTGCGCTGCCTTACTCGTTCAGGCCGAGCGTGATTTGCTGTTCGATCTTCTCGCCGCCGCGAACGATGGTGATGGGCACGGTCTCGCCGGGCTGGTGCTGTTCGAGCAGGCCGAGCAAGTCGTCGAGCGTCTTCACCGGCTTGCCGGCGAGGCCGACGATGATGTCGCCGACCACGATACTGCCGTCGGGCGCTCGCATGAAGGGCCGCAATCCCAGTCTTTGAGCGGGACCATCGGGCAGCACCCCGGCCACGGCGACGCCTTCGGGCAGCTTGAGGGCTCGCTGCAAATTCGGCGGCGCGGCCTGGATGCCGATCGCCGGACGGATGAATTTGCCGTCCCGGATGAGGCGCGGCACGATGCGGTTGACTTCGTCGGAGGGAATGGCGAAGCCGATGCCCGCCGAAGCGCCCGAGGGGCTGTAGATGGCCGTGTTGACGCCGATGAGCCGTCCGGCGGAATCGATCAAGGGGCCGCCCGAATTGCCGGGGTTGATGGCGGCATCGGTCTGGATCACGCCGCGGATGGTGCGCTGATTGGCCGACTCGATCTCCCGATTGAGGGCGCTCACGATGCCCGTCGTCAGCGATTGGTCGAGGCCGAACGGATTGCCGATCGCGTAGACCTTCTGGCCGACTTGCAGATCCTGGCTCACGCCGATCATGATGGGGCTGATCTTTTCCTTGGGCGCATCGATGCGCAGCACCGCCAGGTCGCGGTCGGGAAAGGCGCCGACCAGGGTGGCGCGCCAGGTCGTCTGATCCTGCAGGGTGACCTGCGCTCCGCTCGCCCCTTCGATGACATGAAAATTGGTGACGATGTGGCCGCGCTCGTCCCACATGAAGCCCGTGCCCGTGCCCCGAGGCACCTGGGTGATGTCGGTCGAGAAGAAGTTGCGTTGCGCGGCCAGGGTGGTGATGTGCACCACCGAGGGCGATACCGCCTTGAAGACCGCGATGTTGTTCTGTTCGTCGGCGGCCAGGTCCCCGCGGGCAGCGACCGGTCGAGGAATGGCTTCGGGCTTCGGTGCCGGGGGCACGAAGGCCTCCCACGGTCTGAACCACCACAGTCCGAACAGGACGACGATGATCAGAAGCAATTTGCCGGCGGCTGCGCCGCGCTCGCGCCGTGGCGCCGTGTGCGTTGTTCGCATCTTGTTCATGCGCGGTGATCCTTGTGTTCGTGCCGTGGCGAGGAGCGCCGGCACGCGCGTCGCCTGATGAGAAAATCGTGCCCGCCCGAGCGCGATCCGATCGGTGGGAGGGGCCGCCTAAGCATACACCGGACGGGGATCCTGCGATCGACCGGCGGGCCGGCGCTCGATCGCCCGACATGTCTTGGGCGATGCCCTGGCATGCCGATCTTCGAAGCGATTCGCCGCCACGGCATCCGTCTGGATGCCACGCGGGGCGATGGCCCGGCGGCCACGCGGATTCGATTTCGGGGTCGTGCTTGGACGCCTGCCTGCAAAGACTTGCGAGCCGCACGAGACTTTGCAGGGCGCGCCTCGCTAGAATCCGCACTTACGTAGCCTTTTGCCCACGGAGTCGAGCTTGACGTTTCTTCGCGCCACCACGACCGGCACCGGTCATGCCTACCGGTATCCCAAGTTTGCAGGCACGGTTGCACTGATGCTTGCCTTTGCCTTGCCGGCAACGGCGGCGCCCTTGAGCGCCGACGGCATCGCCCGCGTTTTGGCAGGTCTGGAGACGACCGTGCCGGCGGGAGTGCCGATGCGCGCATCGAATCTCGTCGACTATGCGAGCAAGGCGACCGCGCGCTGGCAGGAGTACGAACGGCGCATCGGCGGGCCCATGCAGAAGTGGGCGCAGAGCGAACTCGTCGCGGCCCCGGGCGCCACGATCTTCTATCCGTTTTCAGGGCCGGACTTCGCGACGGTGCAGCGCATGTACCCGGATGCGGGGCGATACGTCCTGGTGGCCATGCAGCGTGCGGAAGCGCCGCCGGCGCTGGATCGTGCCAGTGCCGAGGATCTCGCCGCCTTCATGGGTCGCTTCGCCGAAGCCTGGAAGCAGTTCGCACAGATCGGTTTCTTCCGCACTCTGGACCTCGACGAAGAGGCGAAGCAGCAGGGACTCAGAGCCGGGACGATCGCGCCCTTGCTCGCCTTCGCCGCACGCTCGGGCTATACGATCGTCGCGGTGGAGCCGGTCAGAGTCAACGCCAGCGGATCGGATCTGGAGATTCATCCTGGTCCGCGCAGCGATCGATCGACCTGGAATTCGGTGCGGATCTCGCTGCAGTCGGGCAATCGCAAGGTGCTGCTCGACTACGTCCGCATGAATCTGTCGGATGCTGCTCTGGCCGAAGCGCCCGAGCAGCGGGCCTGGGTCGAGGGCATGGCGGCCCATCGTACTGTGCTCAAGGCAGCGTCCCATCTGCTGCAAACTCCGCGCTTTGCCATCGTGCGTGACGCTTTGCTGCAGCGGGCGCCGAGCATACTCCAGGATGAAACGGGGATCGAATACACGGCGCTGCTGAAGGGCTTCGACGTCAAGCTGTACGGACGCTTCACCAAGCCCCATGCCTTGTTCAATCAGGATGCGCAGAAAGCGCTCGCGCGGGCCTACCAGGAGCAGGCCGACGTCAAGCCGCTTTCGTTCAGGGTGAGCTATCAGCGCCAGCCCGAGGCCAATCTTCAGGTGGCCAATCGCGCTCGCCGGACAAGCGCTCAGTAAGGCTTCGCGGCGGCACTTTCAGCGACCGACCTTATCGGAGCGGTTCAGCCGTCGGGCAGTTCGTCCAACGCGTGCGCGAGATGCGCGACGTCGGCCCAGCAATGCACTTCCCAGCGGCCCGGCGTGATTTCGAGCCAGTTCACGCCGCAATTCGGAATGCCGTAATCACGCGGTGCTGCGAGCCCCAGCTCGCGAGCATGGCGGTAGACCATGTCGAGCACGCCGCCGTGGGTGAAAACCAGCACCTGTTCGCCTTGATGGCGCTCCACGATGCGCTTCACGGCCCCCAGGGAGCGATCGAAGAAAAAGCGCAGGCTCTCGCCGGTTTCGAAATCGAAATCAGGATCCTTCTCGTGGAAGCGCACGTAGTGTTCCGGATACCGGGTCTTCACCTCGGTGTAGAGCATGCGCTCGAAGATCCCGTAGTGACGCTCCCGCAGGTCGGGATCAAACTGCAGGGGCAGGGCGAGCTTGTGGGCGCTGGGCTCGGCGGTTTGACGCACCCGCATCAGATCGCTCGAGTAGATCGCGGTGAAGTCGTGTTTGCACAGCACGGCCGCAGCGGCATGGGCCTGCTTGAGCCCCACCGGACTCAGCGGGATGTCGGTCTGGCCTTGAACGCGGCCCTCGGCGTTCCATTCGGTCTCGCCGTGGCGCACCAGGCATAGGCGGGTGATAGGCATAGGGGGTCGTCCTCCGTTTGCAGTTGCATATTGGATCGCTTTCGCGCCTGGCGCACAATAGCGGCGGCGGAGGCGAGCTAGGCGGTTCGGAACCTGGCAGTTCCGGGCCTTCGCCCTCCGGATCATCACCACGCTTGCATGGGCAAAGGAGAGGCTATGCCGACGATGAAAGCAGGTCAGGCAGTGATCGAGGCTTTGCGCGCCGAGGGCGTCGAGTACACGTTCGGAATCGTGGGCACGACCACCAACAGCATCGTGACCGAGATGTACGGCCGCACCGACATCAAGTTCGTCGATTCGCGCCACGAGGAAGGGGCTGCATTCATGGCCTACGGCTATGCCCGTGCCTCAGGCAAGCCGACGGCATGCATCACGACCTCGGGGCCGGGCACGATCAACCTCGCCACCGGTGTGGCCCTGGCGTGGAAGGGCCGCGCGCCCGTGCTCGTGATTGCCGGCGACGTCGCCCGCGATTACATCCACCGCGACGGCGCGCAGGCGTTCGATCTGGTCGACATCTTCCGCCCCTTCACCAAGCTGTCGCGGCAGGTGAACAAGACCGAGCGCATCGTGGAGACCATGCACGACGCCTTTCGCATGGCGCTTTCCGGCAAGCCCGGCCCGGTTCTGATCGACATTCCGCGAGACCTGCTCGACGACCAGTCGCTCGACACCGATATCGCCGCCCCGGCCGCCTACCGGGCCACCGAGCAGCGCCTGCCCGGTGATTCCCAGGCGATCGAGCGCGCCGTCCGGTTGCTCGCCCAGGCGAAGCGGCCCTTGCTGCTGGCCGGCGGCGGTGTGGTCGATGCGGGTGCTACCGAGGACGCCGTGGCTCTGGCCGAATTGCTCGATATGGCGCTCGTGCCTTCTTACGGACACAACGACGCGGTGCCGAACAGTCATCGCCTGTTCGTCGGGGCGGCGGGCGGGCGTGGCGCGGGCGAAACCGCGCAGGCGATCCACAGCGCCGATGTCGTTCTGGCACTCGGGACGCGCATCAACCAGTCCACCACGCACTGGAACTGGAGCGTGATCAATCCGCAGACGCAGATCATCCAGGTCGACATCGACGCGCAGGAAGTCGGCCGCAACTATCCGGTCGCCGTCGGCATCGCCGGCGACGCGAAGGCGGTCGCGCAGCAACTGCTCGGCAACCTGCGTGCGCAGTTCCCGTCGGGGCGTCCCAATGCCGAATGGCGCAAGCAGATCGAGACGCTGGCTGGTCAACGTCGGGCACGCATCGCTGCCGAGCAGACGCTGCCTGCCGAGCCCTACATGATGCCGCAACGGGTCTATCCGGAATTGAACAAGGCCTTGCCCAAGGACTGCATGGTGACCCTCGATGCCGGCGTTGCGGGCGGCCTGGCTTACGATCGCCTGCAGTTCGAGCTGCCGCGCACGTTCTTCAACTATGCCGGGCACGGCGGGCTGGGCATGGGGTATTGCGTGGGCTTGGGCACCCAGCTCGGGCGCCCCGACCGGCCGGCGATCAGCATCCAGGGCGACGGCGGCTTCATGTATACGGCCAGCGAGATCAATACCGCCGTGCGCTGGGGGATTCCGCTGGTCGGCATCGTGCTCAACAACCGCTGTCACGGCGCGGAGAAGGCGCAGCAGCAGCGGCACTTCGGTGCCAAGTACATCGGGGTCGACCTGCTCAATCCGCGTTTCGACAAGCTGGCCGAGGTTTATGGAGCGACCGGCTACTACGTGACGCGCCCCGACGAGATCGCCGATGCCGTCACGACCGCCCTGGCGGCCAGGAAGCCTGCCATCGTGGAGATCGCGGTGGAGGAATATTTCCCGCAGGCCGCACCCACCCCCGGTGCGGGCGGCGGACACTAGGTCGGAAGGGAAACGCGACGCTCATGCCTCGATCTCTGCGAATAGGCCTCTCGGCGCGGTTTCTCGCCCCGCGCCCGGGGGCGACCGGAACCTTGCGCCGCACGGTGCAATACCTCGATCCCCTGATGGCGAATTGGGTGATGTCGCGCGACGTGGTGGCGCTGATGGTGCCCTCGGTCGACAGCACCGGGCTGCTCCATCGCAACAACATGCGCCTGCGCGATTACGTGCACGAACTGGACGGGCTCGTCTTGCAGGGCGGCGCCGACATCAGTCCGACTTGCTACGGTGAGGAGCCGCTCAAGCCCGAATGGGCGGGCGATCGGGTACGCGATGATTACGAGCTCGAACTCGTCAACGAATTCATCGAGGCCGGCAAGCCTGTGTTGGGTGTATGCCGAGGTCATCAACTCATCAACGTGGCCCTGGGCGGCACCCTCTACCAGGACATCCCCAGCCAGGTGGGCGAGCAGACGGCGCATCGCGACCGATCCATCAACGATGCCAATGTTCATACCGTGCGTCTGGAGCCGGGCAGCGGGCTGGCGCGGCTGTATCCGGGAACGCAGACGGCTCACGTCAACAGCCTGCACCACCAGGCGGTGCGCAAACTGGGCCGCGATCTGGTGGCCGAGGCGTACTCGAGCGACGATGGCGTGATCGAGGCGATCCGGCTGCCCGGGCGCAACTACGTCGTCGGCGTGCAGTGGCATCCGGAATTCCATCGCCCGGACGACGAACGGCTGCTCGATCCTGGTCCGCTCCTGGAAGAATTTCTCGCCGAGGCACGCCGGCGCTCCTGAGACGCGCCGATCGGTCAGGCAAACGGGGGGCGTAGAATGCCGGCCGGTAGCGCCATCGACACCTATAACGAGGAGAACGAGACTTGGCAAAGCACAGGATCGCCGTGATTCCGGGCGACGGGATCGGCAAGGAAGTCATGCCCGAGGGGATGCGCGTGCTCGACGCCGCGGCCCGCAAGTTCGGCATCGATCTGGCCTTCGACGACTTCGACTGGAGTTGCGATTACTACGACCGGATCGGCACCTGGATGCCGAAGGATTGGAAGGATCGGATCGGCGGTCATGACTGCTTGTACTTCGGCGCTTGCGGCTGGCCGGACAAGGTCGCCGATCACGTCTCGCTGTGGGACTCGCTGATCAAGTTCCGGCGCGAGTTCGATCAGTACGTCAACATGCGCCCGGCCCGCCTCATGCCCGGCATACGCTCGCCGTTGGCCGACCGCAAACCCGGCGAGATCGACATGTACATCGTGCGCGAGAATACCGAGGGCGAGTACTCGTCGATCGGCGGTCGCGCCTTCGAGGGCACCGATCGCGAGTTCGTCGTGCAACAGGCGACGTTCACGCGCAAGGGGACCGATCGCATCCTCAAGTTCGCGTTCGAACTTGCAAGCAAGCGGCCCAAGAAGCATCTGACCTCCGCGACCAAATCGAACGGCATTTCGATCACCATGCCCTATTGGGACGAGCGCGTGGCCGAGATGGCCAAGCAGTTTCCGGATATCCGCGTCGACAAATTCCACATCGACATCCTGACCGCCCACTTCGTGCAGCGGCCGCAGTTCTTCGATGTCGTGGTGGCCTCGAACCTCTTCGGCGACATTCTTTCCGATCTCGGGCCGGCCTGCTGCGGCACCATCGGCATCGCGCCCTCGGGCAACATCAATGCCGACCGCGTCTATCCTTCGTTGTTCGAGCCGGTGCACGGTTCGGCCCCCGACATTGCGGGCAAGGGCATCGCCAATCCGATCGGCGCGATCTGGTCGGCGGCGATGATGCTCGAGCACCTGGGCTACCCCGAAGCGGGCGCGCATATCGTCTCGACGATCGAAAAAGCGCTGGAACCGGGCAGCGGAGCGCCCCGCACGCCGGACATCGGCGGGCAAGCGAAGACCGAAGACCTCGGTCGCGCGATCGCAGCGGCGATCTGAACCCGATGGTCCGAGCGCGACACCGGCGCTCGCGCGGGGCGACCTGTCTCCATGGACCGGACGCGCGTCGCCTCCGTCGCCTTCGCGCGTGATCCTGCGCCCGGCTAACCCGACGGACACAGTTGTTGCCCTGGGCGAATGATTGTTCGTTGCTGTAGCGCAGTTGCGACACCCGCGCTCATGGGAGACATGGTCGTTGGCGCACTGCCGCCGGGCCTTCGTCTGCCCGAGTAGGTGGCGAAGGCCGATGTAGTGCCAGCCGCAGAATTGCTCTCGTTGCCACCGCGCTATGGAGCAAAGGAACTTGGGGGCGACTCAAGATCTTGATCGTGCGGCCGATACCGGAGGGGACTCGGGAATCCGAGGCTTAGATCCCGCCATCGCCGTCCGGCCTTCATCAATGAAATCCAGGAAAATTCTCGTCGACGATTTGGAATTCGGAATGTACGTGGTCGAACTCGATCGACCGTGGCTCGGAACGCCGTTCGCATTCCAGGGGTTCCCCTTGACGAACGAAGGCCAGTTGAGCGCACTGCGAGGTCACTGCAAGTCAGTTTTCGTAGATCCTGACCGAACGCTGACCTCGGAGAACCTGCGCAAGTTCGAGGCCCGTGACACCCAAAAGGATGTGCGCGGCGCTACGAAACACCCTACCGTTACGTCCGTAGAACAGGAACTCGAGACCGCCAAGAGCACCTACACGGCCTGCGAACAAGTGACACGTGAGGTAATCGACGCCTTTCAGCGGTCCGGAGACATCGACACGGAAAGGCTGCAGGCCTCGGTCAGCAGCATGACACAGAGCATTCAGCGCAATCCTGACGCGATGCTGCTGTTGAACATGGTTCGCCAAAGCGAGGCGGATGTCGGCTTTCGTCGTGCAATTGATACCTCGGTGCTGATGCTCACACTCGGACGCTTCCTTCAATACTCGACGGGACGAATGGAAGCTCTGGGAATGGCCGGACTACTCATGGACGTCGGCAAGACGCAACTGCCGCGGGGGCTGCTCGACAAGCCCGGAGCTCTATCGGCCGGAGAATTCGAATTGGTCAAGAGGCACGTCGAGCAGTCGATCGAACTGATCTCCAAGGTGAAGCGCATACCCGCAGAGGTTCTCGAAACTGTAGCGCAGCATCACGAACGACAGGACGGCAGCGGCTATCCGTTCGGACTGAGCGGACAGCGGATTTCAATCGACGGCTCGATCGCGGGGCTGGTCGATACATTCTCGGCAATGACGAACGCCAGACCCTATGCAGAATCGAATTCTGCGTCCACCGCCTTGTCGGCGATCTACAAGCTGCGGGGCCAGCATTATCACGAGGCGCTGGTCGAGCAATTCATCCAATGCATCGGCGTCTATCCCGTCGGCAGCGTGGTGGAACTCAATACTCGCGAAGTCGCGATCGTCGTTGCACAGAATGTCGTGCGGCGGCTGCAGCCACGAGTCATGATCATTCTGGACGATAAGGGAAAAGTGGTTGTACAGCAACGAACGCTCGATCTGGTGAAGGATCCCAAGTCCCGCAGCGGCGAGCCCTACCGCATTGTTCGAACCCTGCCCAAGACAATGCTGCCGATCGACGCGAGCGAATTTTTCATCTGACACGATGGATACCGTCGCGGCCAACAGCGCCGCATTCAGCGAAACCTGTGAAGCGTTCGAAGGGCGCTTGCAGCGCTTGCTGAATGAGGCTCAGGCGCGAAGCGAACTTGTCGGCCTTCTGCTCGTGCAGGCAGCCGCAATCGACCGGGTCGATGCAACGCACGGATTTTCCACTGGCGATCGTATCGCTTCGACGATTTTCGATCTCTTGCGCACGAAAGTGCTTCGAAAAAGCGACCTGATCGGACGTATATCGCGCGACCACATGGCGTGCGTCCTACATCCGCTGTCTTCGGAGGCCATTGCATTTCTCGGGGCCACCCGTGTTCTTTCGGTGCTCGAGCAACGAATCGAAGTCGAGGGTGCGTCGATACGGGCCGATCCAGCGATCGGAATAGCCGTATTTCCGGGGCATGCGGTCGATGCGCGGCAGTTTCTCCAGCGTGCGAAGAGCGCACTGTCCCTCGCACGATGCCACCGAGATCGCATCGCGATGCATTGCACACCGGACGAAGCTCCGAGCCCGGTATCGCCGCTCGCGTACGAAGATCGGCTGCGAATCGCGCTCGAAGAGAATCTCCTGGCGCTCCATTTTCAACCTCAGTTCGATTTGCGCCGCAAGGCCGTAGTCAGCGCTGAAGCGCTGCTTCGCTGGCACGATCCCGTGCTCGGTTTCGTGCCGCCCAACGTGGCTCTCCAGGCAGCAGAAGCCTCGGGTCTGATGGATCGGCTCACCATGTGGGTAATCTCGAGCGGGGTACGGCATTGTGCCGAATTCAGGAGGGTGAGGCCGGATTTCTCGGTCAGCGTCAACATCTCGCCTTCGAATCTGCGCGAGCCGGATCTGCCGTGGCATGTCGATCGTGAGCTTCGCACTTGGGACGTTCCAGGGCATGCCATCGTAATCGAGATCACTGAGACAGCCATGATGGTCGAACAGGCACTCGCTCATGAAGCCTTGCGGCAACTGAAACGATCCGGCGTCCGGCTATCGGTGGATGATTTCGGCACGGGCTACTCGTCGATGCAGTACCTAGCGGAACTGCCTCTGGACGAACTGAAGATCGATCTCGTATTCGTCAAGACGATGCTGGAACGTGCGCAAAACAGGAAGATCGTACGTTCGATGATCGATCTCGCGCACAACCTTGACCTGGAGGTCGTCGCCGAAGGTGTCGAGAATGTGATGACCCTGGAGGCGCTTGCTGCGCTGGGTTGCGATATCGTGCAAGGCTACCACATCGCAAAGCCGATGACCGGCGACAACCTATCGGCGCTCTTGCAAGACGGCGCGAAGCTCTAAGGGATCGATTGCGCCAGCCGGGCACGCTGCAATGGCGTGGTACGAGCCTCTATGCCTACGGCTCAGCGACGCTCCCGAAGCGGGAAGTCGCGTCGCCCTCCCGCAGTAACCGACGTCGCGACTGCTCATCCTAGGTCAATGCGTTCGACGACGTGCCAGCGCCACCACGCCGAGGAAAGTCAAGAGAGAGCATGGAATTCCTGCCCAGGTACTGGAGCCATGTTCAAGATCGCGACGTCGGCGCAGGGCCGAGCGAAGGCCAGGGTCCTGGCGCCGGCGGTTACGGCGGGTGCGTGCTTGGATTCGTGCGAACCGGTACCTGTTCACTTGGGCAAGGTTCCTCTGGAAGGTTCACGGGCGTTCGGCGCGGTATGGCTGGGGTGGCTGCTGTGGCGCGCACTGAAGGTCGATACGCTGCTCGAACGGTCGATGCGCGTGGGGCGCGAGACGGTGCGCTGGGCCGATTCGATCGCGATCCTGGGCATGGCGCGGTTGTGCGAGCCCTCGAGCGAATTGCACGTCGCTGAGCGCTGGTGCCGGACGCCGGCGCTGGAGGATCCGCTCGGTGTGCCCGAGGAGGCGATCCACGACGCGCGGCTACATCGAAGTCTGGATCGGGTGCTGCCGGGCAAGGCGGCGATCGAATCCCACCTGGTCGAGCGTTTCGGAGAGTTGTTCGATCTGGACTACGATCTGCTGCTCCATGGCGTGACAAGCACATACTTCGAAGGCAAGGCGGATGCACAGCTATGCACGCGCGGCTACCCTCGCGATCATCGACTCGACTGCGTGCAGGCGAACATCGCGTTGGTGGTGACGCGTGAGGGCATGCCTTCGGGCTACGAGATCTTCCCAGGTAACACGGCGGACGTGAGCGTGGTCGAAGAGATCGTCAGCACGATGTGGGCGCGTTCGGGCAAGGCGAACCGGGCCTGGGTGACGGATCGAGGGACGGCCAGTGAGGACAACCTCGAGTGGCTCAACCACAGCCGACGCAGCTATGTGATCGGCACACCGAAGGCTGAACTCAAGTGCTGGTGGAGGCAGATCGAAGATTGCGCCGACTGGCGCCCCATCCGTGAAGAGGTCGAGGTGAAGCTGTGTCGCGGTCGGGATAACGCGCGGGCCGACGTGAGCCGAAACGACCTGAGTATTCGTTGCGTTGTGCGCCCAGATCCTGGCCAAGCCTTGCCCATCGATCGAACTGGCCTCGGTCTGCCCCAACGGCTACGGACGCCCGCATCGATCGAAATGCAGTGCCAACCATGGACCTTAAGTTCTTGATGCGCCGTACTTCATATCCCTGAACTGTGGAAGTTGGGCTAGCGCGATTTCAGGAAGGCGTTTCTCGCGGCGACTCCCGCGTCGGCGTGATCGGTGAAGAGCCCGTCGATGCCTGCGCGGAGGAACGCGGTGATTTCGCCCTCCACGTCGCCGCGCGTGCCGGCACCGCCACCGCGGCGGTAGTCGGTGGGCAAGAAGGCGTTTTCGGCGCGAAACGTCCACGGATGCACCCGCAAGCCCGCCGCGTGCGCGTGCGCTACGAATCGCGTCGCAGGCCCCAATGCGCCCTCGGCGGTGCGTGCGATGACCAGGCTCTTGTGCGGCCCCACGCCCTGCGCATACGCGGCGATGGTACGCAAACCCTCGGCGCTCGCGAGGTCGGCGTAGCCGCGCGGATCGCCGCTTGCGACGAAGTCCCAGGGCTGTCCGTCGGCTTCGAGGAGCTGAACGAGGCGCACGCGGGTGATCGTGCGCAGATACCGCAGGTTGCCGATTTCGAACGACTGGATGAAGACAGGCGCCTGGGCATCGTTCCAGCCGTTGGCTGCCAGCACGGCGACGAGCGTGTCCTCCATCGGGAGGCCGATCGAGGCGTGATAGCTCGGATGCTTCGTCTCCGGATAGATCCCGATCGTGCGGCCGAGAACGGCGCTCCTGCGCTGGGCGAGATCGATGACTTCCTGCAACGTGGGGATTTTGTGGTGATCGTCATGGCAGACGTTGGCGGGGCGTTCGTGCGGGATGCGCTCGCGCGCGCGCAGCTGCTTGATCTCGGCCAGGGTGAAGTCTTCGGCGAACCAGCCGGTCAGTGCTTTGCCGTCCACCTGCTTCGTGGCCCGGCGGGCAGCGAATCGGGGCAGGGTATGCACGTTGGTCGTCGCTTCGATGAGGCTTCCGGTGCTCGCGTCGACCAGGGCCAGCGCGTTCTCGTGGCGAGCGATGAACACGCCATCCCGGGTGAGGACCAGATCGGGCTCGATGTAGTCCGCGCCCATGTCGATCGCCAGATCGTAGGCGGCGAGGGTGTGCTCGGGGCGATAGCCGCTGGCACCGCGGTGCGCGATGACGAGGGGGACGGCTTCGCGCTCGGCGGCATTGGCACTGCAAGGGGCGGCGTCGACAGGTGTCATGGCAGGCAGCAGCAGGCACGGCAATGCGAGCAGGCGCGAGCGCAAACTCGCGACGCGCATGTCAGCGGGCCGCATCCTCCGCGCGCAATGCCGACAGGCTGCGCCGCTGCCGCCCGTCGGCATCGAAGTTGTCGGCGGCCAGCCAGCGCTCGAAGGCTCGCTTGCGCGAGGGCCATTCGCCGTCGAGCATGGAGAACCATGCGGTGTCCCGGTTGCGTCCGCGGGAGATCATGTGCTGGCGGAACAAGCCCTCGTAAGTGAAGCCCAGGCGCTGGGCCGTTCGCCGCGAAGGTTCGTTGAAGCTGTTGCACTTCCACTCGTAGCGGCGGTAGCCCAGATCCTCGAAGACATGACGGGCCAAGAGATACATGGCTTCGGTGGCGGCGCGCGTGCGCTGCAGGGCGGGCGAGTACCAGATGCTGCCGATCTCGATGACACGATTCGCAGGATCGATGCGCGCGTAGCTGCACAGACCGAGCGCCTTGCCGGTGCGCTTGTCGACCAGCGCGTACGCAAGCCGATCGTCGGCGGCCTCGAACGCCCGCAGCCAGGTGTCGAACGAGGAACGTTCGGTCCAGGGGCCGAAGGAGAGATACGTCCAGCTCGTGCCGGTGCCGGGCGCCGTCGCTGCGGCGTAGAGATCGTCGCCGTGAGCCTGCGACGTCAAGGGCATGACCTCGACGTAGATGCCGCGCAGCGGCGTGCGCTGCGGGCGCTGTGCGGGGGATGCGTCGACCGGCTCGCCGACGCGCTGGACGGCAGGCGGCGCAGTGTCGTGCTCGGTCATGCGCAGACCCTCACGCCCGTTTGCCGAGGATCATGTCGGCGGCCTTCTCCGCGATCATGATGACCGGCGCATTGGTGTTGCCCGAGGTGACCACCGGCATGACGGAGGCGTCGACGACGCGCAGCGACTGCATGCCGTGCACCTTCAACGCCTGATCGACGACTGCGTTCTCGTCGCTGCCCATCATGCACGTGCCAGCCGGGTGATAGACGGTCATGGCCTTGTTGCGGATGAAGTCGACCAGTTGATCGTCGCTCGCGCACTCGGGACCGGGATCGTATTCGGCGCTGATCCAGCGCGCGAGGGCCGGTGTCGCGGCCAGCTTGCGCACGAGCTTCAAGCCGTCGAGCATGGTGGCCACATCGGCTTCGCGTTCCAGAAAGTTCGGTGCGATGGCCGGCGCGGCCGCCGGATCACGCGACTTGATCTCCACCGTGCCGCGCGATTCGGGCCGCAGCTTGCATACCGACATGGTGAAGCCCGAGAAACGGTGCAGGCTCGGATCGACGCGATCGGTGCTGTAGGGAAAGAAGTGGAACTGGACATCGGGTCGATCGAGTTCCGACCGCGTGCGGGCGAAGCCGCCGGCGAGCCCCGCGTACCACGACAGGGGGCCGCTGCGGCTGAGGGCATACTTGAGACCGATGCCGATCTTGCGGCGCAGGCTCATGAGATCGTCGTTCACGGTCACGGGTTCGGTGCAGCGCCAGATGATGCGCGATTGCAGGTGATCTTGCAGGTTGCGCCCCACGCCGGGCAGTGCCTTGACCACATCGATGCCATGCCGCTGCAGCAGCTCGCCCGGCCCGATGCCGGAGAGCTGCAGCAGCTGCGGCGACTGGATCGCGCCTGCGGCCACGATCACTTCGCGGTCCGCGTAGGCCTGCTGCATCGCCCCCGCGTGGGTGTAGGCAACGCCCGTGGCCCGGGTGCCTTGCGTGAGTATCCTGCTGGTGTGCGCGTGCGTGACGACCGTCAGATTGGGGCGCTTCATCGCCGGATGCAGATAACCCACGGCCGCACTGCAGCGCCGCCCGTTGCGCGCGGTGCCCTGGAAATAACCCAGCCCTTCTTGCGAGGCGCCATTGAAATCGGGGTTGCGACGGATGCCGAGCGCCTCGCCGGCGGCGACGAAGGCATCGGCGAGCGGATGCTTGTCCTTGACGTCGGAGACGCACAGAGGGCCGTCGGTGCCGTGCCATGCGTCGGCCCCGCGCGTCTGATGCTCGGACTTCTTGAAGTAGGGCAGGCAATCGTCGAACCCCCAGCCCGGATTGCCCAGGGCGCGCCAGTCGTCGTAGTCCTCGCGCTGACCGCGGATGTAGATCAGGCCATTGATGGAACTCGAGCCGCCGAGCACCCGGCCGCGCGGAATCTTGATGTTGCGCCCGTGCATGCGAGCCTCGGGCTCGGTCTCGAACATCCAGTTGACCTCGCGATCGAACATCACCTTGCCGAAGCCGATCGGGATGTGGATCCAGCGGTTGCTGTCGGGGCCGCCGGATTCAAGCAGGAGCACGCGATGCTCGCCCGATTCGCTGAGCCGATTGGCCAGCACGCAGCCGGCCGATCCGGCGCCGACGATGATGTAGTCGTAACGCGCATCCACGATGGTTCTCCCCCGCTTGACTGTTCGAGTGCGATTCCGGCGTGGCAGTGTGCGGCAGCGCCGCGCGCAGGTCAACGCGGGGAACCGCGAAGGGGTGGCGGCGGGCCTCCGCGAGGGTGTCCTCGCGACTGCGCTCGCCCGCGGCCGGTCTTTCGAACTGCTATGCTTTGGTCCACGCCTCGTTTCGGGTCACCGCTCATGCAAATCGACAGCGCGCAGAAGTTCATCCATGCCCTTTGGGATAGTGAGATCGTCCCCCGCCTGCAGGAATACATCCGCATCCCGTGCAAATCCCCGCACTTCGATCCGGCCTGGGAAGCCAACGGGTACATCGAGCAGGCCGTGCAACTCGCGGCCGCGTGGTGCAGGCAGCAGCCCATCGCCGGCATGACCACCGAGATCGTGCGCTTGCCCGGGCGCACACCGCTGCTGTTCCTCGAGATCCCGGGCGACGCACCGGGCACCGTCCTGTTGTATGGCCACCTGGACAAGCAGCCGGAGATGACCGGCTGGCGCGAGGGGCTGGGGCCCTGGGAGCCGGTGATCGAAGGCGACAAGCTCTACGGGCGCGGCGGCGCCGACGACGGCTATGCCGTGTTCGCCTCCTTGGCGGCGGTGATGGCGCTGCGCGAGCAAGGGGTGCCGCATGCCCGCTGCGTGGCGATGATCGAGTGCTGCGAGGAAAGCGGCAGCTACGATCTGCCCTACTACCTCGAAGCGCTCGCACCCCGGGTGGGACAGGTCGACCTGGTCATCGGCTTGGATTCGGGTTGCAGCAATTACGATCAGCTCTGGTTCACGACCTCGCTGCGCGGCATTGCCGCCGGCACCCTGCGCGTCGATGTGTTGACCGAAGGCGTGCATTCGGGGGATGCGAGCGGGCTCGTGCCCTCGTCGTTCCGCATCGCGCGGCTGCTGCTCGATCGCATCGAAGATGCGCGCACCGGCCGCATCCTGCCGCCGGAGTTTCATTGCCCGATTCCGGACGAGCGGCTGGAGCAGGCGCGTGCGGTGGGGGCCATGCTGGGTGAGACGGTCTACAGCAAGTATCCGTATGCCGGGACGACGAGCACGATGGCGGCCGATCCGGCCGAGGCGGTCCTGAACAAGACCTGGCGTCCGTTCCTGTCCGTGGTCGGCGCCAACGGATTGCCGCCGATCCCGAACGCCGGCAACGTGCTGCGGCCTTATACCGAACTGAAGCTGAGCCTGCGCATCCCGCCGCTGATCGATGGCGCCCGGGCAACCCAGGATCTCAAGCGCATCCTGGAGGCCGACCCGCCCTATGGCGCCAAGGTGAGCTTCGTGGCCGACCAGGGCGCGACCGGCTGGAACGCACCAGCCTCGGTGCCGTGGCTGCTGGAGGCCGCGCACAGCGCCTCCCAGGCCATCTTCGAGAAGCCGGCAGCGATGAAAGGCGGCGGCGGCACGATCCCCTTCATGGGCATGCTCGGCAAGCATTATCCCGAGGCGCAGTTCCTGATCACCGGCGTGCTGGGGCCGAAGTCGAACGCGCACGGACCGAACGAATTCCTGCACATCGCCTATGCCAAGCGGCTGACCGTGTGCGTTTCCCTGGTGCTGGCGCGACACGCCGCGCGCGCCCGGGCAGACTGAGCGGAGGCAGACGGCATGCAATTCGGCGCGATCATCATCGGCGACGAGATCATCGTCGGCAAGCGGCAGGACAAGCATATGTCGTTCGCCATCCAGGCGCTCGCCCAGCGCGGCCTGCGGCTAGCCTGGGCGGAGTATCACGGCGACGATCCGCAGCGACTGACGGCGGCACTCGAGCGCAGCTTCGCGCGCGGCGACGTCGTGTTCAGCTTCGGCGGCATCGGCGCCACGCCCGACGACCACACGCGTCAATGCGCAGCCGCGGCGCTGGGCGTAGCGCTGGCTCTGCACCCGGACGCCGAAGCCGAGATCCGCGCCCGCTTCGGTGTCGAGATCACGCCGCAGCGCCTGCGCATGGGCGAGTTTCCGCTCGGCTGCGAGATCATTCCCAACCCCTTCAACCGCATCCCCGGATTCAGCATCCGCGAGCATCACTTCGTCCCCGGCTTTCCGCAGATGGCCTGGCCGATGGTCGAATGGGTGCTCGATACCCGGTATCGACATCTTTTCGATCGCGACCGTTGGGCGGAAGCCTCGATCTTCGTGTACGAGGCCGGCGAATCACAACTCATTCCGGCGATGGAGGCCGCGCAGGGCAAGTACGACAAATTGAAGGCGTTCAGTCTGCCTTCGATGGGGCCCAACGCCTCGCGCCGTCACGTGGAACTCGGCGTGCGGGGCGATCCGGCGCAAGTGGCCCTCGCGATCCTGGAGATGCGCGCGCAGGTCGCCGCGCTCGGCTTTCCGTTCGAAGAGGCGGCGGCCAAGGTCGCGGCGCCTTAGTGGTGGCGGTGGCCTCCGCAAACCGACGACCACCGGACGCGCTGCGGTTTAGCGCGGGCACCCGGTGACGCATCGTGTCGTTGGCGCCAGCGCACTGATACCCGAGCCAGACACGGTCGGCGCCCCAGGGGCGCGTCCGTGAGCGCCGCGCAGGCGGTGCCTGCCCCGTCCGCGCAGTCCTTCGCCGCACTGCGCCACCCGGGCTTTCGCAGATACTTCTCGTTCTCGGTGATGTCGATGATGGCCGACAACATCGAGCACGTGATCAGCTACTGGATCATCTATCAGGAGTTCCGTTCGCCGACGCTGGGCGGCATCGCGGTGCTGACGCACTGGTTGCCGTTCCTCCTGTTCTCGGTGTACTCCGGCGCGCTCGCCGACCGGTTCGACCCGCGGCGCATCATCCAGGTCGCGCTGCTGCTCTACATGGGGGTGTCCGCCGCGTGGGGCCTGCTCTTTCTGACCGACAGTCTGCAAATGTGGCACGCAGCCGCATTGCTGATCGTGCACGGATTGGCCGGGGTTCTGTGGGTGCCCGCGAATCAGCTGCTCGTGCACGATATCGTCGGCCCCGCGCAACTGCAGAGCGCCGTGCGCTTGAACGCCACCGGACGCCAGCTCGGCATGCTGCTCGGTCCCGCCATCGGCGGGGCGCTGTTGCTCGCCCTGGGCCCTGCCTGGGGCATCCTGGCCAATGTGCTGATCTACGTGCCCTTGCTGTGGTGGCTGTGGAAGGCCCCTTATGGCCATCATGCTCGCGCGGGCGAGCCCAAGCCGGCGGCGAAGCGCTTCCGGGGGCTGGCCGACGTGCCGGCCATCATGCGCGAGGTCGCGGGTCAGCCGACCATCGTCTCCATGATCCTGCTCGCGGGGTGTGCTTCGCTGTTCGTCGGCAACGCGTATCAGGCGCAGATGCCCCAGTTCGCGACACACCTCGGTCACGGACATGCCGGACTGACGTACAGCATCCTGCTCGGCGCGGACGCCGCCGGTGCGCTGGTGGCGGGCATCGTGCTCGAGAGCAAGGGCTTGTTGCGTCCGGACCCGCGCACGGCGTTCGTGCTCACCGTCCTGTGGTGCGTGTGCATCGGCGGGTTCGCGGTTGCGCCGTCCTACGGTGCGGCGCTCGCCTTTCTGTTCGCCGCCGGGTTCTTCAACCTGGCCTTCAATGCCATGGCGCAGACACTGGTGCAGCTGCAGGCGCCGGAGCACATTCGTGGCCGGGTGATCGGGCTCTACGGCATGTCGTCGCTGGGCATGCGGGCGTTCAGCGGCATCACGGTCGGCATGCTGGGCAGTTTCATAGGCATCCATTCCTCCCTCACGATCAGCGCGATGGCCTTGCTGGCCGTCACGCTGGCCTTGTTCGCCTTCACGCTGCGCTCGCGTCCGCTGTGATTTCTGCCGCAGGACGGGCGCAGCGGCCGCCCAATGACGTCGTGCTGCTTCATCGGCTGACGAGTTGCGAGTAAACTCATTTGCACTGCAGCGGCGGGTCGCGGGGTTCGGACAGTCTCGCGCCGGTGCCCGCAGTTTTCTTCGACCCTATGCCCGGAGGAGGGTGTCACGATGCAGTATCGAATCTGTGCTCTTGCCTTGGCGGCTGGCGGCACGCTGTTCGCGGCTCCCGCCTTGCACGCGCAGCCGAAGTCCGATGCCTACCCCACGCGTCCAGTGCGTCTGATCGTGAACTTCGCCCCCGGCGGCGGTACCGACATCATGGCGCGCATCTTCGGACACAAGTTCTCCGAGGCGCGCGGGCAGGCGGTCGTGATCGACAATCGCGGCGGGGGCGGTGGCACCATCGGGGCCGAGATGGTCGTGCGAGCGCCCGCGGACGGCTACACGCTGGGCATGGTGTCGACGAGCTACGCCACCAACGCAGCTGTCTTCAAGCTGCCTTACGACCCGGTGAACGACATCACGCCGATTGCGCAGGTCGGCAACGCCGGCATCCTCATGGCCATCCACCCGAGCATTCCCGCCAAGACCGTGAAGGATCTCATCGCCTTCGCCAAGGCCAAGCCCGGTGCGCTGAACTACGCGTCCAGCGGCACCGGGGGCAACACCCATATGGTGACCGAGCTCTTCAACATGATGGCCGGCACGGTGATGACGCATGTGCCGTACAAGGGAACGGGCCCGGCAGTCACCGACCTGCTGAGCGGCCAGGTGCAGCTGATCGTGGGCACGCTCAACGTGCTGCGCCCTCACGTGCTCGCCGGCCGGCTGCGCGCCCTGGGCGTGACAAGCCTCAAGCGCAATCCCGGGCTGCCCGATGTGCCGCCGATCGCGGATACCGTGCCGGGCTACGAGGCCGGATTGTGGTACGGACTCTGGGGGCCGAAAGGCATGCGCCGCGATGCGGTCGAGATATGGAATACCGAGGTGCGCAAGGCCTTCCAGGCGCCGGACATCCGCGAGCGCTTCGCCGCCGAGGGCCTGGAGGCGACCGACGGTCCCCCCGAGCTGCTGCGCGACGTGATCAACCGGGATGTCGCCAAGTGGCGCAAGGTGGTGAAGGCGGCCAACATTCGCGTGCAGTAGCCCAATGGCGCGTCCGGCAGGCCGACGCGCCTGTTCCAGGCGAGTCGGCGCGGCAGGTCCGATGCCTGGCGGGTCCGGTGGCCGCGCGCCACCGCCCGGGTGATGCACGGACGATCCCGGCGCCGAAACGCGCGGACGTCCGGCCGCGTGGTCCCGCCGGTAAGGGTACGGTAAGTGCGCTGCCTGCGACGGCTTCCCGAGCCGAGCCGGGCCGGCCTAGCCCTCGGGAAGATGCGGCACACGGGCGTCGGCGGTGGTGTTGCGCTTCTGTATCGAGGTCGGAGATCGGGGTCAAAAAAAATCCCGAGCAATGGTGACCTGCCCGAAAATATCAACGATCATTGCGCCTACTCTCGGGGGCGGTTGCAGCGTCCCCGTAATCGTCGTCCGCCGCGTTTCTCCCTCCATTCTGCCGATCCGCGCAGGGTGAGCGCCGAGTCGGCATGGGCTGGTCAGGTTCGTTTTCGGAGCAGGGATACACCGTGAAATTTCGCTTTCCGATCGTCATCATCGACGAGGATTTTCGTTCCGAAAACACCTCGGGTCTGGGCATACGCGCGCTCGCGCAGGCGATCGAGGCGGAGGGGTTCGAAGTCCTCGGCGTCACCTCCTATGGCGATCTGGCGCAGTTCGCCCAGCAGCAGTCGCGCGCATCGGCTTTCATCCTGTCGATCGACGACGAGGAACTGAAATCAAACTCTCCGGAAGAGGAGATGCAGGCCCTGAAATCCTTGCGGGCGTTCATCACCGAGATCCGCTTTCGCAACGCCGAGATCCCGATCTACCTCTACGGCGAGACGCGCACCTCGCGCCACATTCCCAACGACATCCTGCGCGAACTGCACGGCTTCATTCATATGTTCGAGGACACGCCGGAGTTCGTGGCTCGCCACATCATCCGCGAGGCCAAGAGCTATCTCGGCTCGCTTGCGCCACCCTTTTTCAGCGCCCTGGTCGAGTACGCCCAGGACGGTTCCTACTCCTGGCACTGTCCCGGGCATTCGGGCGGCGTCGCCTTCCTCAAGAGCCCGGTCGGCCAGATGTTCCACCAGTTCTTCGGTGAGAACATGCTCCGGGCCGACGTGTGCAATGCCGTGGAAGAGCTGGGGCAGCTGCTCGATCACTCCGGCCCGGTGGCCGCGTCCGAGCGCAACGCGGCCCGCATCTTCAACGCCGATCATTGCTACTTCGTTACCAACGGCACGTCGACCTCGAACAAGATGGTCTGGCACTCGACCGTGGCGCCGGGCGACATCGTCGTCGTGGACCGCAACTGCCACAAGTCCGTGCTGCATGCGATTACCATGACCGGCGCCATTCCAGTGTTTCTGACGCCGACGCGCAATCACCTCGGGATCATCGGGCCGATCTCGCTCGACGAGTTCCGCCCGGAATCCATCCAGCGCAAGATCGAAGCCAATCCGTTCGCGCGCGAGGCCAAGCACAAGCGCCCGCGCATTCTGACGATCACGCAGTCGACCTACGACGGGGTGATCTACAACGTCGACATGATCAAGCAGACCCTCGGCAACGCGGTGGAGAATCTGCATTTCGACGAAGCGTGGCTGCCGCACGCGGCTTTCCACGAGTACTACGTCAACATGCATGCGATCGGTCCGAACCGTCCGCGCCGCGAGGAAGGGCTCATCTTCGCCACGCATTCCACCCACAAGCTGCTCGCCGGAATATCGCAGGCGTCGCAGATCCTGGTGCAGGAGTCGAACAAGGACAAGCTCGATCGCCATCGCTTCAACGAAGCGTACATGATGCATACCTCCACCAGCCCGCAGTACGCGATCATCGCTTCCTGCGACGTGGCCGCGGCCATGATGGAGCCCCCCGGCGGTACTGCGCTGGTGCAGGAGTCCATCATGGAGGCGCTGGACTTCCGACGCGCCATGCGCAAGATCGACAGCGAATGGGGCAAGGACTGGTGGTTCAAGGTCTGGGGCCCGGAGCGGCTCGCGCCCGAAGGCATCGGCTCGCGCGAGGACTGGCTGCTGCGCTCGAGCGAGAAGTGGCACGGCTTCGGCAATCTGGTCACGGGCTTCAACATGCTCGATCCGATCAAGGCGACGGTGATCACCCCGGGGCTCGACGTCTCGGGTCGCTTCGCCAAGACGGGCATTCCGGCCTCGATTCTCACGCGCTACCTCGCCGAGCACGGCGTCATCGTGGAGAAGACCGGGCTCTACTCGTTCTTCATCATGTTCACCATCGGGATCACCAAAGGGCGCTGGAACACGCTGGTGGCGGCGCTGCAACAGTTCAAGGACGACTACGACAAGAACCAGCCCATGTGGCGCATCCTGCCCGAGTTCTGTGCGCAGTTTCCGCGCTACGAGCGGGTCGGGTTGCGGGATCTCTCCCAGCAGATCCACGAAGCCTATCGGGCCAACGACGTGGCGCGCGTGACCACCGAGATGTACCTCTCCGACATGCAGCCGGCGATGAAGCCCTCGGACGCATTCGCCGCCATGGCGCACCGGGAGATCGATCGGGTCGAGATCGATCACCTGGAAGGCCGTGTCACCTGCGCACTGGTCACGCCGTACCCGCCTGGCATTCCGTTGCTGATTCCCGGCGAGCGGTTCAACCGGACCATCGTTCAGTACTTGAAGTTCGCGCGCAGTTTCAACGAGCAGTTCCCGGGCTTCCATACCGATATCCACGGTCTGGTGGAGCAAGACGTCGGCGGGAAGATGCAATCGTTCGTGGACTGCGTGCGCCAGAGGTAGTTCAGTACGGCGTGCCGTCCTTGCGGGTGAAGCGACGCGTGCCATCCTCGGCAGTGGCGGCCTCGATATCGTCGTCGGGGTAGCTCACCCGGTCGCCGCCGCTGCGATCGCCCACTTCGAGATACACCACACCCTCGCCTTCGCGATTGACCAGGTGATGTGCATTGCCGCCGCCTGCAGGGAACCCGGCGCACATGCCGGGCGCGAGGGGTGTTTCGCCCTCGTCCGTCACCAGCACCGGTCGTCCTTCCAGGATGTAGATGAACTCGTCCTGATGCGAATGTGCATGGCGTAGCGCGGAACTTGCGCCCGGTGCGAGCCGGGTGAGGTTGACGCCGAAGTTCTTCAGCCCGAAGTAATCGCCCAACGCACGCTTGCTGCGGCCAGTCATGCGTGCTGCAAACGGTGCCGGGTAGATCGAGGCCACGCTGCGCGGTGCGATGGCGATGGCTACGATGGCGGCGGCAGGTTTCTCATCGTTCATCTTCAAAGCCTCCTCGTCGACGGCTG
>JALHQN010000014.1:0-80318 GCA_022841915.1 Burkholderiales bacterium
GACAACGTGGCGGAATTGAAGCGCGGCTGGATCAAGCGCGCCGACACCATCGCCGAGCTGGCGAAACAGATCAATCTCGATCCTGCCGCGCTGGAAGCCAGCGTGAAGCGCTGGAATGACCATTGTGCGAACGGCAGCGATCCTGAATACGGCCGCAAGCTCATGCTGTCGCCGCTATCGAAGGGACCTTTCTACGCGGTCGAACTCGTTCCCTCAATGCTCAATACACAAGGCGGGCCCAGGCGCAATGCCAAAGCCCAGATCGTTCGCCCCAACGACGAGCCGATCCCGCGCTTGTACAGCGCCGGCGAGTTGGGATCGATCTACAGCTACATGTATCAGGGCACCGGCAATATCGGCGAGTGCTTCGCCTTCGGACGCATCGCGGCGCGCAATGCCGTGGCGGAGAAGCCTTGGGATAGCTGAGAGCACTGGCATGGGCGGCGGTCTCGGCGATCGGGGCTGCTGCGGGCAAGCCCGTTAGGCGTGCATCAGCCGTGCGAAGCTCGCGCGCGCGAAAGCGATGCCATACCCATGGCATCGCATCGAGGCGCACCCAGCCACGAAGCGGCGGATCCGCTTGGGCTACTTCGGCGCCGGCGTGACCGCGTTGGTCTTCTGCGGTGATGCGGCTACCCCGTCCACGGATGCGCCAGGCGCCGTATCGACCAGCATGAACCGCCGTTCCGGCGGCGTGCCGGCGTGGAAATGGGTCTGCACGAGGCTGGGCACCTTCACCTCGTTGCATGTCTTGGATATCCGGTAGACCTCGACCGGCGGCGTCCAATCGGACCGGAATTCGCAGCTCACCTGTACGCAGCTGATGCGCTTGAGCCAGGAGCACATCTTCACTTCCGCGCCGCTCGCGCTCTGGATCTCGGTGAGATAGGGCGAATTCGCGTAATGCGGCCGATTCTGACCGGATTCGGAATGCACATCGGCGAGAACGGTGTGATAGCTCCCGCCCACGGTCAGCAGGGAGAGGGTCTTCTCCATGAACTGCGACAGCCGGGGCGAATACGAGAACCCGCCCATCACATCGGTGATAACCTGAAACTGACCCAGTTCCTCGTTCGAGTAGTCGCTCAGAGGCTTGCCGAACAGGTATTGGATCTGGCCGCCTCCTAGGGTGGCGGCGGTATCGTGCCAACGCTGGGTCCTGCGGTCTTCGATCGACATCGCGACCGCCTTGACGCCGTTGTGCAGCTTGGCGACGACGCTCGCATCCATGTCCTCGAACCGGGCGGTCGAATAATCCAGTATGGCCTGCCCCTCGCCCGCTCCGATATCGAGCCAGCGATCGGCGGGGCCGAGTTCGGACAACGAGCGCACGAATCCGCCTGACAATGCGTGGGCGTACGCCGAGAAGGTGCGTCCGATGACATAACCCTCGGGACGAGCCGCCCCGCTGTTGTAGATGGCTTGCTGCCTGGTCAACTGCTCCTTGATCGGGGCGCTGACAGGTTCGTTGGCAAGCACGGTTTGGCTGGACAGTGTCGACCACACCACCAGGGCGAACGCACAATTGCTGTAATTGAACATCGCAAATTTCAAAGTTGAGTGTTGAACGTCGGCCCGGACTGGCGACCCCTGCAACTGACCTCTCGGCCGCGTGGATCGACGCACGAGGAGCCTCCCTTTACGAACGCGCATGCCGTTCGTATTTTCAGCCTACAACATCGTCCCATGCCGAATCATCCGGAACTCCCTGTACGTTAATATACAGTAGCGACGCAGAGCAATGGCAGGGATCGATCCCGCGCCGACAGGGACAGCGTCGGAGCGAAACGGCTCCGGCCGCTAGACCTTCAATACCTCCTGCCCGGGGCCAGGCGGCAGTTCGCAGGCATTCACGGTCATGGCGAGCAGGCTGTAGTAGCCGATCGACCCGGTCAGCTCGATGAACTGCTCGTGGCCGAAGCGCTCGATGAGTGCTTGCGCCGTGACATCGTCCACACGATGCTTGCGCAGCAGGTCGCGGGTGAACTCGATGATTTGGGCATCTTCGGCAGGAACGCCGCGCGCATGTTTCTCCCGGATGGCCGTGATCGTCGATTCGGGCACCCCGAGCTTGCGAGCGATGCCTGCCTGCGCACCCCAAACATAGAGCGCATCGAATTCTCGACCCACCACCATCGCCGCCAACACGCGTACCCGCATGTCGAGTTTTCCCTGGAAACGCACGTAGCCTCCGAGTGCCTCCATGTGAGCCGCGATATCGGGGCAGTGCATGAACATGGTGAACGGTCCGCTGATGCCGCCCCGGCTTGCGATGACCGCGTCGGCGATCGCATGATGCTCGGGTGCCACCTGATCCTTGCTCGTGATGGGCGTGAGTCTGGGCATCGTTCCTCTCCTCTCGTGTGTCGTCTGGGATATTCCCCCGCGTGCGTGCGCGGTGTACCCATAGGGCTGCACACTATGCTCGATATGTGCGGTTGCGCGCAACTCCCCTTGCGCCGTGCAATCCGACCGGGCAGTCGACATGCTTGCAACCGTGTCGTTGCGCTATGCTCGGGCCCAACCGATCTGCGTAGCGCGCGGCCGGCTTCGGTCGCGAAGTCCATTCGAGGAGGCACATTGTCATGAGCGACGAACGTTCCACGGCCAGCCGCATCGCCGACCCCGGCTTGCGAGCTCTCTACAGAATCGAGAACCGCTGGCAGGCGTGGCTCGACGTCGAAGCGGCCCTGGCTCGCGCACAGGCCGAACTGGGCATCATTCCCGCAGAGGCCGCCGAGGCGATCGCACGCGCGGCCCGCTTCGACCGGATGGACCGCGCCCGCATCGACGAAGGTTTCGCCCGCACCGCCCATACGATCGTGCCCCTGGTATGGGAGCTGAGCCGCTTGGTCGGCGACCCGCACGGCGGCTGGGTGCACTGGGGCGCAACGACGCAGAACATCACACAGACGGGCGACCTGCTCGTTCTGCGCCAGGCGCACGCGATTTTTCGACGCCAGATCGGCGAGGCTCTCGGCGCCATGGCCGATCTGGCAGAACGCAGTGCCGACATGCCGGTTGCAGCGAGAACCCACGGGCAGCATGCCGTGCCGGCGACCTTCGGCTTCAAGATCGCGGTGTGGATCGACGAGATGCTGCGCCACGTCGAACGCTTCGAGCAGGCCGCGCCACGCATCTTCATGGCGATGCTCGGCGGTGCGGCGGGTACGTTCGCATCGCTCGGCGAACATGGCCCGGCGGTACAGGCCGGGATCGCCAAGCATTTGGGCATGACACAGATGCGCGTCCCCTCACGTGCCATCGGCGATCACCTGGCGGAGAACATCTGCCTGCTCGGCATGCTGGCGGCCACCTGCGGCAAGATCGGACGCGAGATCTACACGCTGATGAAGACGGAGTTCGGCGAGGTGGAAGAACCCGTCCCCGCCGGCACCGTCGGCAGTTCCACCATGCCGCAGAAGCGCAATCCCAAGCTGTGTCAGGACATCATCGCTGCCGCTGCCGAGATTCGCTCGGTCGTACCCCTGGCGCTGGAATCGATGTATACCGAACACGAAGCGGACCGCACGACGACGCTCATGATGGATTCCGCGGAAGCCCGCGCCTGCATCGCCACCGGCGACATGCTCGCGCGTCTGACCGAAGTCGTCCGAGGGCTGACGCTGAATCCCGAACGCATGCGGGCGAATCTGGACTTGGGCGGCGGGCTGATCGTCGCCGAAGCGGTGATGCTCGAACTGGGCAAGACCTTGGGGCGACAACACGCGCACGATGTCGTGTACGACGCTGCTCAAGCCGCCTTCGTCGAGAATCGCCCCTTCTCCGGCCTGCTTGCCGCCGACGAACGGGTCACTCGGCATCTGGACCGCAAGGCCATCGACGCGCTGCTCGATCCGACGACCTATACGGGCTTGTGCGCCGAAATGGCGCGCGATGCAGCCGGCCGCGCACGCGCTTCGATCGCCCTCACCGAGGCGATGACGTAAGCTCGAGCCTAGCTGAGGCAAGAGGCCTTGCGCCGAGGCCCTTAGAACATCATGAATCTTGCGATCGATCTCGAGCCCTTCCCGGTGCAGCCGCAACCGCTCGCACCGGGAGCGCTTGCGGGCAATCGAATTCCGACGACACCCGGCTCTCGCGGCAATGACCTTCGACTAAACGGAAGGCGGCTCGATGGCTCCGACCTGCTCCACGAGCGGACCGTACCACTGCGGGCGACGGTGCGCGGCGAAATCGAACATGCGCTGCCTGCCATGCAGGCATAGATCGAGGTCGGCGTCGACGACCAGCAGTTCGTCGCCCAACGTGCTTGCCTGGGCTCGGATCTGGCCGTTCGGGTCGACGATGACCGACCCGCCGATCAGGCCCGCCCCATCCTCGTTGCCCGCCTTGGCGACACTGACTGCCCAGGTGGCATTCATGTAGGCGTTGGCCTGCACGACCAGGGTGGAGTGGAAGGTGCGCAGCTCCGCGCTTTCCCCATCGCCCCCGCCCGGATCGTAGGCGGCGGAGTTATAGCCGATGCAGACGAGTTCGACGTTCTGCAACCCGAGCACGCGCCATCCTTCCGGCCAGCGCCGATCGTTGCAGATCAACATGCCGATCGCGGCATTGCTCCATTGCGGGCGCGTGCGCACGACGGGAAAGCCCAGATCGCCATAGCGAAAATAGCGCTTCTCCAACTGCTGATAGCGCAATCCCGGCTTGGGTTCGCTCGTCCCCGGGAGGTGGATCTTGCGATACTTCGAGAGCAGTTCGCCTGTAGGCGAAACGAGCACAGCGCTGTTGTAGCGATGGCCCTCGGGGGTCAGCTCGCCGTAGCCGACGTAGAAGCCCACGTTGTGCTCGCGTGCCCGATCGAACAAAGGCTGGACGTTCGGATTCGGCATCGAAGGCTCGAAGTACCGCAGCAGATCGGACTCCCGCTCCTGATACCAGCGCGGAAAAAAGGTGGTGAAGGCGAGCTCGGGAAAGACGACGAGCTGCGCTCCCTGTTCGGCCGCATCGTCCAACAGCCTGATCATGCGCGCAAGCACCTGCTCGCGCGTGTCCTGCAGAGTGTTCGGGCCCATCTGGGCGCCGGCGATGCGAAGAATGCGAGTCATGGTCGATCCGGGTGGATGGGGAGTTGGCAAAAAGCTAGCACATCGCGCCGCCCCGCACCAGGCACACTGCAGGCAAGCGAAGCGTCGGAAGGTGCGCGGACTGCGGATCAGTCCGCTTTGGAAGCCGCTTTGCGCGCAGCCTTCGTTTTGCCGATCTGGGCGGAGAACGCATTCTCCATGTTCTTGGCGATGGCGAAGGGCACCTCCTGCGCCAGGTTGTAGATCTGCTTGGCGGCTGCAATGACGTCGGGATCCTGCGCCGCGAGCTCGCGCGCGAGCTTCATGGCCTCGGGCAACAGCTGCTCGGCGCTCACGCAGGCCTCGATCACGCCCAGTCGATAAAGCTCCTGAGCGCTCACCCGCATGCCGGTGAAGAACATCCGACGACCGCGGGATTGGCCGAACAGCCGCACCAGCGCGGAGGCCCCGTTGGGCACGCCGACCCCCACCTCGGGCATCGCCATATAGGCGTTCTCCGATGCCAAAAGGATATCGCACGCTGCCGCGATGTTGACCCCGGTGCCCACCGCGGGGCCGCTGATGGCCGCGACGATCGGCTTGCTGCACTCACGCAGCGCGCTATGAAAGTTGCGATGCTCGTGGACGCTGCGCGCCTTGTCGCCGAGCGCGGGCCTGGCCTCGCGATGCTCCTTGAGATCCATGCCGCCGGAGAAGATCTTGGGCGTTCCGGTCAGCACGATGGCGCGCACGTCGTCGCGCTCGTCGAGCTGCCCGAAGAGCTCGACGACGTCCCGCCGCAGTGCATTGCTCATTGCATTGACCGGCGGGCGATCGATGACGACGACTGCGACGCCTTCGTCCACGCTCACTTTCAAGTATTCAGAGGACACGTTTCGCTCCTGGGATCGGGTTTCCATGGAGACCGATTATGGATCAAGCGCCTGTCCGTGCGGTCGGGGAGAGCATTGGCGGCGAAAGCGCGCACGCCCGCTCGCAAGTGCGGCAGAATCGGCGGACGAGAATCGAACAGCAGGCGGGTGATCGCATGACGACCGACAACTTGACCGTAGCGCCGATATGGCATCCCGTGGCTATCCCTGCGCAGGCACCAGCCCGCGAGGGCACGGTGCCAGTACCGGGCTGCCATCTCGGCTACTGGGATACGGGCGGCGCAGGTCCTGTCGTTATCCTGCTCCACGCCGGCACGCAGAGCGCGGCCGGATGGGTGTATCAGCAGCCGGTGCTGGCGAATGCGGGCTACCGGGTCATCGGCTACTCCAGGCGAGGTTATCTCGGCTCGGGCGCGGGGGATCCTGCCGATCCCGGCGTCGCCTCCGCTGACCTGCATCACCTGGTCGAGCATCTGGGCATAGGCAGCGCGCACTTGGTCGCCGCTGCCCAGGGCGGGTTCTTCGCCCTGGACTACGCGCTGCACTACCCGGAGAAGGTGCGCAGTCTCGCCATCGTTTCCTCGCTGATGGGGGTCACGGATCCGGACTACGTCGCAGTCAACGAGCGGTTGCGCCCTCCTTTCTTCGCGAGCCTGCCGCACGATTTCCAGGAGTTGTCGCCTTCCTACCGCGCCGGCAATCCGCAGGGGCTCGCCGCATGGCGCGCGTTGGACGAACAAGCCATTCCCGTGCGCCGGATCACCCCCCGCGTGCGGCAACCGCTCACCTGGGCCCTGCTGGAAACGATCCGACACCCGACGCTGCTGCTCACCGGCGATTCCGATCTCTACACGCCGCCGGCGCTGCTGCGCATGCAGGCGCAGCACATGCCGCACGCGCAGGTGCACATTCTCCCGGAAGCGGGTCACAGTCCCTATTGGGAGCAGCCGACGGCCTTCAACGATATCCTTATGGCATTCCTTAAAAACATCACCTGACCGCCGTAACGGCGTCGACCGGTCACGGCCGGATACTATTTCGTGGCTCGTCGCGACAGTCGCGCAATGTTGATGCCGCTCGATATGACGCCGACGTGACTGAACGCCTGCGGGTAGTTGCCGAGGAAGGCGCCCGTGCTCGCATCGATCTGTTCGGGTAGCAAACCGAGCGGATTCGCGCGTTTGCACAGCGCATCGTAGAGGTCGGTCGCCTCCTGCAGGCGGCCCTGCCATGCGTAGTTATCCACCAGCCAGAAGCTGCACAACAGGAACGCACCCTCGTCGCCCGGCAGACCGTCGGGAGATTCGTGCGGAAGATAGCGATACAGCAAACCGTCGCCTGCCCCCAGACGTTGCTCGATCGCCCGAGTGGTCGCAACCATCTTGGGATGATCCGCCGCAATGACACGGCGCAGCGGCAGCGACAGCAGACTCGCGTCGATACCGCCCGGGCCGAGATGCTCGGTCAGGCTATTGCGCTGCGGATCCCACGCTCGCTCCAGAATCGCGTCCCGAATCCGGATGGCCTCGGCTTTCCATGTCGGGACATCTCCCGGCAAGCCGAAACGCTCCGCGAGGCGCACGCCGCGATCGAGCGCCACCTGGCAAAGCGCGGCGGAATAGGTGAACGGGCGCCCCGATGTGCGCACTTCCCAGATGCCATGATCGGGCTGGTTCCACTCGCGAAGCGCTGCCTCGATGCAGCGGCGCAGACGCGCCCAGAGCCGTGGCTCCAGCGGCTTCTCGCGAGCGCCCCATTGATAGGCGCAATCGAGGATCTCCCCGTAGACGTCGTTTTGCCTCTGCAGCACGGCAGCATTGCCCCAACGCACCGGCGCCGAGGCCCGGTAGCCTTCGAGTTCGGAGTCGATCCGTTCCGGTCCCGGAACATTGCCGTCGAGGTCGTACAAGACGCTCGGGCGCTCGCCCCGCTCAACCACGTCCAGCACCCAGCGCAGGAAGGAATCGCTTTCGCCGTACAGTCCGATGCCGCGCAGCGCATAAACCGAATAGGCGGCATCCCTGACCCAGGTGTACCGGTAATCCCAGTTGCGTTCGCCGCCGATCTTCTCCGGCAAGGACGAGGTCGGTGCGGCGATCATGGCGCCGTTCGGGCTGTAGTCGAGCAGCTTGAGCGTCACTGCGGAACGCCGCACGAGCGCGCGCTGCGGTCCGTCGTAGCGCACGGTGCCCATCCATCGCCGCCACGCCTGCACGGTGTGCTCGATGCGCTCGGCCGGCTCGCCGATGCCGTGCGCCTGCTCCGAGCCCCAGCGCAGACTGACGCAGAAGCGCTCGCCGACGTTGAGATCGATCTGCTGGCGCAAAGCATCGAGCGGGCGCGAAGCCGCCAGATGCAGGCGAAGACCGGGGAACCGGCTGCAGCGCAATCGCAAGCCGCCCTCGCAGGGTTCGACGTGCGCGCCTCCACGCGGAGCCACCTCCATTCGCAGGCGAGCGCTTCCGTGCAGCACTTCCACGTGGCGCAGCAGTTCACCTCGCGCATGGGATGCATCCTGGGACAGCTCGACACCTTCTGGAAAAGTGCATGCATCGGTGATGCGTATGCACCCGGCGGCATTGCGAATCTCGGTTTGCAGAACACCAGTGTCTTCGACATAGAGCTGTCGTGACTCCACCGGCCCCATCAGACCCAACGCAAAACGGCCGCCGCGAGCCGCATCCAGCAGCCCGCAAAAGACAGCGTCGGAGTCGAAGCGCGGCAGACATAACCAGCGCAGCGCGCCATCCCTGCCGACCAGCGCCGCAGTCGTGCAGTCGCCGACGAGGCCGAAGTCCTCGATGGGCAGATAGTCCTCCGTCCCGGACATTGGACGAAACGGGATCCATGGTTGAGCACGATCGGTCATTCGCGATCTTCCGCAAAGCGCATACCCCGCCGGGGACCTAGGCTCGTGCCTCGCCGCCGCCCTCGCCGCCGATTACACCGTGGTCAGCCTCGACCAGCCCGGAAAAACGGCATCGAGCCCCCTGATCGACGTCGATCTGAGTTCTGCCGAGTCGGTGAGGCAGGCGATCGGGCAACTGCGCGAGCGCTAGGAACCGCGCGTCCCAAGCGTGATTCACCTCGCCGCCTAGTTCGACTTTGCCGGCGAGGATCATCCGCTCTATCGACAAGTCAACGTCATGGGGACGCACGCGCGGGCCAGTCGATGCTGCACAAAGACGAGATGATCGACGCGTTCCGGCGCACCGTGCAGCGCCGGGCCGAGTTGCCGCCACAGACGGCCATGCTGATCGGCGAAGCGGAGGCAATCAGCTACGAAACGCTGCAAGACCAACTGGGTCGGCCGATCCATGGCGAGACGGAATGGACGACGCTGAGCGTGCCCGAGCCTGCAGCCAAGCTCGGGGCGGCGATCGAAGAGAAACTCGAGCCGCTGGTGCCCGATGCCCTCGATCAAGGCGAAAAGCCGTTCATTCGCCCCTTCATGGTGGAGATGGCCGACGACCACTACGCGCTCGATACTTCCCGCGCGCGCGAACTCCTGGGGTGGGCACCGAAACTTCGCCTCGCCCAGGTGCTGCCCGCGCTGGTGGCCTCCTTGAAGAAAGACCCGGCGACCTGGTACGAGAGACACGGCATCGCGGCCCCCGCGTGGGTGCAAACCGCCGCCGCGGGCACAGCGCAGATCGATGCGATTCGCACTCGACACGAGGCCGAGTTTCGCAACGCGCATCGCCAGCACCTGTGGGCGCACTTCTTCAACGTCTTCCTGGGCATTTGGCTGATCGCGAGCCCACCCATCCTGGGACTGGAATCGAGCCTACTGGCATGGAGCGACACCATCGCGGGCATCGCACTGGTAGTGTTCGCGGCCTTGTCCCTGTCGTGGCGGTTGGCGTGGGCGCGCTGGGTATGCGCGGCGATCGGTGCCAGGTTGATGTCGGCGCAGCGCTGTTCGTGACGCCATTCCTCTATGCCGCCACCACGTCGCAGCTGGTCGGGTCCATGGTGGTCGGCGGCGCGTTGATTCTGCTGAGCCTGCCGTGCGGTTCGGTCGTCGAGCGCTACGCCAGTCGGGACCGCTACATTCGCTGAGCGGGACGGGAGCCCGGATTATTCGCGCAGCTCGACACGTCGTCAGTGATGGCTGTGCAGATGGTGGCGCAGCATCTCTCGCGCGGCCTCCTTGCTGGCGTCCGGGGACACGCACATGGAGGCGTCGGACGCGTGATCGCCCGACAGCTCGTGGGCAAACTCGATACCGGCAACGGTCAGCAAGAACACAGCCAGCAGCACATACTTCATGACGTCCCCGCAACGGCTCGCCTCGGAATACACCGTCCATCGGTCGATTGCTCGCTCGCACGCTGCCGCCGACGGTTTCTTTTTTAGATGGAAATATTACGCCGTTTGACGCCGAATAGGCATCGCCATTCCAACTCGCTGCGGCTCTTTGGCCCGCAGCCTGTTAACATACGCGGGCCCCGTCGCGGCGCGCCCATTCAAACGACATAAGCACGAAACAACCGGTACATGTCACAGCTCAGACGATTTCGTTGGCACTACGCCTGGGTCGTGCTGGCTGCCGCATGCGTGCTCAACATCGTTGCCCGCGCCGATCAATCCTCGTTCGGCGTATTCATCGATCCCCTGGTCGAGCAGTTCGGCTGGAAGCGCGGGGACATCTCGTTCGGCTACTCCCTCGCGTTTCTGATCGGCATGCCCGCGGTCATCATCATGGGCTGGCTGGGCGACCGCTTCGGCGCCCGACAACTCATGCTCGGCGCCGCCATCATGATCGGCACCGGCACGGTGTTGCTGGGAACGATCTCGGAACTGTGGCACTTCTATCTCATCTACGGCGTGCTGGTCGGCTCCATGGGGCATGCCGCCTTCAGCGTGCTGCTGCCCGTCATCATGACGCGCTGGTTCTACCGGCATCTGGGCATCGTGATGGGCATCTACTGGGCAGGCCAAGGTCTGGGCCCCGTCATCTTCGCGCCCTTGTTCCGGTGGTCGCTGGAGACTCAGGGCTGGCAGCACACGTTCCTTCTGATCGGCACGGTCATCGGCTGCATCCTCGCGTTCTTCTCGCTTTTCATCTACAGCAGCCCCGAGGAGAAGGGCGTGAAGGCGTACGGGATCGAGGATGCGGTGGATCGCCCGGAACTGAACACCTCGTCGCGCCCCGCTCCGACGAACATGCGCGAGATCGTGCGGCAGCCGACGGTCCTGCACCTGATGGGCATCCATCACGTCGGCTGCGTGGCCCACGCCATCATTCTCGCCCACGTCGTCTCGATGGCAACCTTCAAGGGCATTCCCGGCGTCGAAGCGGCCGGCGTACTCGCCACGATCGCAGGCACCTCCGTGATCAGCCGCTTCGCCTTCTCCGTCATCGCCGACCGTTTCGGCGGCCGCATCACGCTGACCTGCGCCCTGCTCGGGCAAGCCTTGCCGGTCATCATCCTGTTCTTCGCCAACGAGGCCTGGGTCTTCTATCTGTTCGCGGTCATCTTCGGTCTGAGCTATGGGGGCGAGATGGTCGGCTTCCCCATCATCAACAAGCAGCTGTTCGGCGCCAAGGCGCCCCTGGGATCGATCTTCTCGTTTCAGATGGTCGGCGGCGGCACCGGCATGGCCCTGGGCGGCTGGCTGGGCGGCGGACTGTTCGACATGACCGGCGACTACACCTGGGCGCTCGGCGCCTCGTTGATCATCGGCTTGCTCGGCGTGCCGATGGCACTCGCTCTGCCCAAGCACAAGCGCCATCCGACAGGCTGATCATCGGTGCTGGCAGATGGCAAGAGGCGCTTGACGCTTGTCGCAGGTGTGGCACGGATCCGGACAGCAGACCGCGCGCGCCGCTCACGACAGTTCCTGATCGCGACGCCAGCCACCTCGCGAGGAAGCGGCAGGGCAGCGCAGAAAGCCCTCCGTTCCGCCTATTCGACCTTGATGTTGGCTCGCCTGATCACCTGCGCCCATTTCCCGGTTTCCGATCGGGCGTACGCCGTCAGCTGATCGGGCGTGGAGGCGATCACTTCGATGCCGTCGGCGATGTAACGCTCCCTGAGCTCCGAGGCCTTGAGCAGTCCGCTCACTTCACCGTGCAACCGGGCAATGACAGAGGCCGGCGTGGCACGAGGCGCGAGCAGCGCGTACCACACGCCGGAGTCGTAGCCGGGCACACCGGCCTCTGCAAGGGTAGGCAGTTCCGGAAGTGCGGGCGAGCGCTTGGCGGTCGTCGCACCCAGAGGTCGCAACTTGCCGGCGCGAATGTGACCGCTCGAAGTGCCCCAACTCACGAACATGGCTTGCAGCTGACCGGACAGGAGATCCGGCATCGCCGGCCCGCCGCCTTTGTAAGGAATGTGCAGCACATCGATCTTCGCCAACGATCTCAACAGTTCCATCGACAAGTGCAAGCCACTGCCGTTGCCTGAAGAACCATACAGGATCTGACCGGGTCTCGCCTTCGCAAGCTTGATGAAATCCTCGACGTTGCGAACGGGCAATGCGGGATGCACCGCAAGAAAATAGGATGCTGTGCCGATGAGCGTGATCGGCGCGAAATCCTGCACGGGATCGTAGGGCAGCCGACTGTACAGACTTTGATTGACCGAAAGCTGCGGCCCCAGACAAAGCACGAGCGTGTAACCGTCCGGGGGCGATTTGGCCACGATCTCCATCCCGATGTTGCCGCTGGCACCGCCGCGATTGTCCACCAGCACCTGCTTGCCCAATTTTTCGGTCAGCCGGTGCGCCAGCGGACGCGCGACCACATCCGCGCCACCGCCCGGTGCATACGGCACGATCAAGCGGATGGGCTTCTCGGGCCAGCCCTGGGCAAAGGCCACCGATGTGAGACCACCGCAAATCAGGGCGGCTGCGGTCGCACGCAGTGTCGGTCCTGGCAACGCTTTCCTGTTCATGGCTTCCTTCCTCTGTGGAACAACCCGGCAGACATCCCTGCACCTGCGAACGCATCGCGCTCCGTTCGAGCAACGCCTCCACACCTAGCAACGTCCTTACGCGGTGGCGAGCTATGCACGGAGAATAATCCAATCGCCACGCCAGCGGGTCGTGATCAAGCGCCGAAGACGGTTGCTGGCGACGACCGACCGGAATGCACCGGCGAGACGACCGCCGAACGGCCCTGAAGCCCGCAAGGCGAGGCACCCACGTACCTGGCCGGGCGACCGGGACGAGCCGATCGGCGTCGACCACGCTGTCACCGAAATGAAACCTGGGCGGAATACTTTAGACGAAGTCGGTGTCATGTGCCGCCTCGGCCAAGACACGATCCAACGCTCCAGACCGAGATGCACGCCTCGAGGCGAGGCGAAGCAACTGCGCTGGAGAGCGACGCTGCCCCCTTCCCATAACGCTTCAGGAGATCCGATGAGACGTTCGCTGCTTTCGATCTGCGTGACCGCTGCGCTCGCAGCGGCCACCGGCACGCTGCACGCATCCCCGCTTGCTGGCTTCACCAAGGAATGGACTTACAACCACACCGCGTCCGGCATCGTCGGCCAGACCGCGGAAATCCTGGCGTTCGACGCTTCCACAAGAACGCTGTGGGTCGCGGGCCTCAAGGGCGTCGATGTGCTCAACGCCGCCAACGGCAGCTTCATCGGCCATATCGACACGAGCGCCTTCGGCGGTTCGGCGAACAGCGTCGCGATCTCCAACGGACTCGCTGCCGTGGCGATCGAGGCGTCGACGCGCACCCAGCCGGGCGTCGTCACGTTCTTCGACACGGCCAGCCGCAGCCTCGCGGGCGGCTTCTACCCCAGCAGCGTCACTGTCGGCGCGTTGCCCGACATGCTGACCTTCACCCCGGACGGCAGCAAGCTCCTGGTCGCGAACGAAGGCACACCGACGGTCTACGGCACGGCCATCGGCTCGTCGACACCCCGAGTGTTCGGCGCGCCCGCCTTGGATCCCGTGGGTAGCGTCAGCATCATCGACGTTGCGACCCGCAGTGTCGTCGCGACGCCGACGTTCGCTGGCGTCCCGACCACCGGAACACATCTGCGCACCACGACCGGGATGGATTTCGAACCCGAATACATCGCGGTGAACGCCGCCGGCACCAAGGCCTATGTCGCCCTGCAGGAAGCCAACGGCATGGCCGTGCTAGACCTGAACTCGCGCAGCTTCGAGAAGGTCGTCGGCCTGGGCGCCAAGGACTTCAGCCTGCCCGGCAACGAAATCGATCCGCGCAACGACGGCAGCGTCAGCTTCATCTCGGTGCAGGCCAAAGGCCTCTACATGCCGGACAGCATCGCGACCTACCAGGCCGTCACGAACAACGTCGCCCGCACGTACATTCTGAGTGCCAACGAAGGGGATTTTCGAGAGGACGACGCCGATCGCATAGCCTCAGGCACGCTCGGCGCGGCCAATCCGCTCGACCGCCTTCGGGTATCCGCCACCGACTCGTCTCCAGGCAATCTGTTCGCCGCAGGCGCGCGGTCGTTCTCGATCTGGGACGAGAACGGCGTCCTGGTGTACGACAGCGGATCGCTGCTCGACAAGATGGCCTTCGCCAAGGGAATCTACGACGATGGCCGAAGCCGCGACAAGGGCGTCGAGCCGGAGGGGCTGACCCTACTCGAACTCGACGGGCGAACGCTCGCTTTCATCGGGCTGGAGCGCACGACCCAGTCCGCCGTGGCTATCTTCGATGTCACCGATCCATTCAACGTGAGCTATGTCGACATGATCGTGAGCCAAGGCGATCTGAGTCCGGAAGGGCTGACGGCCTACGTGATGGATGGCAAATACTATCTGGCCTTTTCCAACGAAGTGTCCATGACCACATCGGTGTACAGCCTGCAGCCGGTCCCGGAGCCGGGCACGTATGCCATGATGCTCGCCGGCCTCGGTCTGGTCGGCTTGTGGGCGCGCAAGCGCAAGTCCTAGCCTGACTGCCGGCTTGATTCGTGCCGGAACGGGCGGCGGCGCATGACAGCGTCGCCGCCTGCAGGGTGAGCGCTCGACACCCATCTGTCCGCTCCCCGTTGCAGCGAGAATATCGAAGCGCAGCGACTGCTCGCATCCCCAAGACAGAACGCGGCCCTCACGGCGATTCGCCCGAATCGGATCGAATACGAGACTGTCGACGAGCGCGCGAGCGCAGCATCGAAGCTCAGCGACCGGCCTGCTTGCGCTTGACGACCAGCCAGATGCCCCGCCCCATCATTTCATGGCTCTGCAGGTGCAACACCTCGAAATGCTTCGCCAGTCTGGGCAGCCACCAGGAACTCGGTTCCTGAATCAGGTGAGCGTTCCTGCCGTCGGCGAGCACTTTCGCGGCCGGCCCCATGTGGATGGAGAAGAAGCCCACGCCCACGGTGATTCGTGCCAGTTCGTCCAGCACGCTCTCCAGCCTTTCGGGTTCGATGTGTTCGAGCACATCGATGCAACAGACGAGATCCGCCTCGCGAGGCTGGCCGTATTCGGGGAATACCGGGTCGTAGGGATAGTACGCCTGCAATTCGATCCCGGCCTTGGTCAAACCGACCAACAGGTTCTTCTTGCCCGCCCCATAGTCGGCAAGCGTTCGAATGTTCAATTGACGGATCAAATCCGCCACGATGGGCGCGAACGAAAGCGAAGCCACGCCGTAGTTCGGGTTCTTGTGCAGTTCGGTCTGCAACTGCAGGTAGTCGTTGGATATGGTTTCGGCAGCCATCGATTTCCTAGCGTCTCAAATCCGAGATTCTGAAGTGCCAGTCGCTTTCAGGGACCATGCGCTCGCTGAACGCGCGCCATCGAGACGCAGCCCGAAGCAGGCCGCAGCATGATCGGGCTGCCTGGCGAGCGTCCGCGGCACAGTGTCGTGTCGCTTATCCGCGCCTATCGCACAGCGACTTCCGCGTCGGGACGCCAGCTCGGCACCCGCCCCAGGACGACGACGTCGGTGCGCCGAGAGCGCCGGTCGAGCCAGCCCGGAAGCCCGCTCGACCATCATCCCCGACGAATCCCGTGCCAACCGCGACCGCACCATCGTGCAGTTGGCATCTCGACGCACATTGGTCGCGCCGCCGCTACTGCGACAGCCCTGGCCCGCGCACCACGCCCTTGGCCGCGAGCGCTTGGGCCTCGTCGGCCGAGTAGCCCAGTTCGCGCAGGATCTCGACGGTATCGCGACCCGGCTCCTTGGGCGCCGAGTGACGCACGGAGAAACTGTAGGCGTCGCTCTCATAGGGAATGGGCGGCAGGCGTCCGGCCGCATCGCCGATCTGAACGGGCAGCGTGCGTCCTTCGGAACGCACGTGCTCGTCTTCTTCCAGCACGGAGGAGGGCGAGTGCAGCGGCGCCACGCACACGTCGGCGGCGTCCAGCATGTCGACGATTTCCTTGCGCGTGTAGCGCGCGCACACATCGCTGATGCGCTTCTTGAGGATGTCGTGCCGCTCGGCCCGGCCGGGATTATGGTCGTAGTTCGGGTCCGCCCCGAGGTCTTCCATGCCGAAGATCGGGCAGATCCGCCGCCACTGCCCGTCGCTGACGATGCCGATGAACACCTGCTTGTCGTCCTTGCAGGTGAACAGATCGTAGATCGCCGTGCCCTTGCGCTTGCCGCCGTGACGCTGTGCGCGCATCGGCTGCGACGGCTCGCCGGTGAACTGCGCGGTGGCCATGTGCTGGCCAACGTAGAACAGCGCGGTCTCGAACAGGCCGCCGGTGATGTGTTGTCCCTTGCCGGTCTTCTCGCGCTGCATGATCGCCGCCATGACGCCCAGCACCGCATAGGTGGCGGCCCCCATGTCGACCACCGAGGCGCCTGCTCGCATCGGCTGCCCGGGCGGACCGGTCATGAACGCCAAGCCGGACGCCATCTGTCCCGGTTCGTCCATCAGCGGACGCGCGGCGTACGGGCCCTTGAGATAGCCTTTCAGACTGCAATAGATCAGACGCGGATTGGCCTCGCGGGCTTGCTCGTAGCCCAGGCCGAGTCTGTCCATCGAGCCCGGTGCCAGATTCTCGATCAGCACATCGGCACCCTTGATGAGGCGCAGCGCCACCTCGCGCCCCTCGGCCGAGGCGAGATTGACCACGATGCCACGCTTGTTGCGGTTGAAATAATAGAAGGCGCCGTTGCGCATGTTGCCCATGCGGCTTTCCTTGCCGGCATCGGGCGGCTCGACCTTGATCACATCGGCGCCCAAGTCGCCGAGCAGCAGGCCGGCGGTCGGCCCAGCCACGATCTGCCCCATCTCAACAACGCGTATTCCTTCTAGTGGTAAGCCGCTCATAGATCGAACCCGTCCTAAAGTTTCGTATCGGAAATCTCACGCCGGTACAGTGTGATTTCATGGATCATAGCGCGGAGTGGCCCGCCGGTGCGCCTCGCTCGGCCTTCGACTCCCCGGTCGCCCCAGCCCTCGGATACAGCGGCGCAGCGCCACCACCTCATCCATGCTCCGGGCTACACTAGGCCATGTACTTCGACTGGCAGCTGTGGGGCATGACCCGGGGCTTGCGAGGGCGCATCGCGCTCGGCGTGCTGCTGGGGGTGCTCGCCCTGGTGGCCGGCCTCGCGCGCTTCGTGTTCCTCGGAGGGCTGCTCGCGCGCGTACTGCAGGGGGCGCCCACCGACCAGCTCCTCTGGCCGGCCCTCGGCGTGGCCGTAGCGATCCTGCTGCGCGCGGCGCTCGAACAGCTGCGAACGATGCTCGCCCATCGCACCGCGGCACGGGTGCAAGCAACGCTGCGCGAACGCCTCTACGACAAGATCGTCGCGCTCGGTCCGTCCTGGTTCGCCGGCAGCCGCACGGGCGGCGTGATGCTCACGATGGTCGACGGCGTCGAGCAGCTGCAGACGTTCTTCGGCCAATACCTGCCGCAGCTCTTCATATCGGCCTGCGCGCCGATCGCGATATTCGTCGTGATCGCCTGGTGGGATCTGCCCGTTGCAGGTGTCATGCTCGCTGCGGCTCTGTTCGCACTGGTGCTGCCCGGCCTCGCCCACCGCCAGAACCGCGCAGCCGCAGTCGCGCGACAAAAGTCGTTCAAGGAGTTCGGCGAGGAGTTCCTCGACGCGATGCAAGGTCTGCCCACGCTCAAGGCCTTCGGCCAGAGCAAGGCCTACGGCCGCATGCTTGCCGCCAAGGCGCGCGCGCTCTCGGAAAATACCATGTGGGTGCTCGGCGTGAGCGTGATGACGCGCGGGATCACGGATCTGGGCATCGCGGCAGGTGCAGCGGCGGCACTGGCGCTCGGCGCGTATCGCGTCACCCAAGGCATGATGAGCCTGGAAGCACTGCTCATCGTGCTCATGGCGGGCACCGAGATCTTCCGCCCGCTGCGCGACCTGCGCACGGTGCTGCATCAAGGCATGGTCGGGCAGTCGGCCTCGCGCGGCGTGCTCGAACTGCTCAACGCCGACGAAACCGCGCCCGCAAGCGGCGCGACCGGCGTCGATCTCGGACGCCGGCCCTCCATCGAATTCGACGATGTCCGCTTTGCCTATCCGGGCGGTCGGGCAGCGGCCTTCGCGGGGTTGTCCTTCAGCGTGGCGGCCGGAGAGCGCGTCGGGGTGGTCGGCCCCAGCGGGGTGGGCAAATCCTCGATCGTGCGCATGCTGCTGCGGCTGTACGATCCCCAGGGCGGCGCGGTACGGATTGGTGGACGCAATCTAACCGAGATCGCCCCGGAGGAGATTCGCAGGCAGATCGCCGTCGTCGCCCAGGATACCTATCTCTTTCATGGCAGCGTGGAAGACAACTTGCGCCTCGGCCGCCCGGACGCGACGCCCCAACAGATCGAGGCTGCAGCGCGCGCGGCGCATGCGCACGAGTTCATCATGGCCCTGCCCGAGGGTTACCGCACGCTGATCGGCGAGCGCGGCACACGGCTCTCCGGGGGGCAACGCCAGCGCATCGCGATCGCGCGCGCACTGCTGGTCGATGCGCCCATCCTGATCCTGGACGAGGCATTGTCGGCGGTCGACGCCGAGAACGAAGCCCTGATCCAGCAGGCACTCGATCACCTGATGCAGGGCCGGACCACACTCATCCTGGCGCATCGGCTGTCGAGCGTCATCGGCGCCGACCGCATCCTGGTGCTCGAGGCCGGCAAGGTCGTCGACAGTGGCCGACACGACCAGCTCATCGCCCGCGACGGCCCGTATCAGCGCCTGATGGCCCCGCAGTTGCGCCGCGACGCGGACGATGCCACCGCCGAGCTAGCCATCGAAGAAGCCATCGCGGACGACGCCGCGGCGCTTCCCGGTACGGCGACCGTCGAGGACGCCTCGCGGGCGCTGAAGGTTCGCGACATCGACGCCGACGCGGCCGCGGTCGGTTGGGGAGCGACGCTGGGCATGCTGTTCGACTTCATCCGTCCCTGGCGCGGACAGCTCACCTTGACCGCGGCGCTGGGCGTGGCGCGGGTGATGGCATTCATCGCCGTAGGCGTACTGGGCGCCTGGACGATCGCCGATGTGCGCGGCGGCACGTTTCCGCAGCCGCTCGTCATCGGCCTCCTGGTGGTCGCGCCGCTCGCCGGCCTTCTGCATTGGCTGGAGTCGTGGCTCGCGCACGACATGGCCTATCGTCTGCTGGCGGAGATGCGGATCGCGCTCTACGAGAAACTCGAAACGCTGGCGCCCGCGTATCTCATCGAGCGACGCTCGGGCGATCTGGTGGCCCTGGCGACCCAGGACGTCGAGACGGTCGAATACTTCTTCGCGCACACGGTCGCCCCGGCGATCGTGGCCGTGCTGGTGCCCTGTGCCGTGATCGCGTGGCTCGCCCATGCGAGCTGGGCCTTGGCGGCGGCGCTGCTGCCGTTTCTGGCGTTTGCTGCGCTCGCGCCGGTATTGCATCGCAAAGCGGTGGACATCGCCGCGTCGCGGGCTCGAGCGGCCCTGGGCCAGCTCGGCGCGCACGTGACCGAAACGATACAAGGGCTCTCCGAGCTGATCGCGTTTCGCGCCACACGCGCACGCCGGGCGTCCTTTCTCGCTCTGATCGAACGCTATCAGACGCTGCGCCTTGAACTGCTGCGCGATCTTGCGAGGCAATCCGAGCGCCTGGAGATCGCCACCGGCTTCGGCGGCTTGGCCGTGGCGCTCGTCGGCGCCCATCTGGTCGCCTCGGGTGCATTCGCACCCACCATGCTGCCCCTGTTCATTCTCATCTCGGTGGCAGCCTTTCTCCCGGTGTCCGAGATCGCCCAAGTCAGCCGGCAACTCGCCGACACCATCGCATCGACACGACGCCTGCATGTAGTTCATGGCGAGCCCGCGTGCATCGTCGACGGGCAGCGCACCCCGCCCTCGTCGCAGGGCGGGCTAGGGGTCGGCTTCGACCAGGTGGACTTCACGTACCGAGGTCGCCATGCGCCCGCACTCTCGCAAGTGAGCTTCGAGGCCGACCCGGGCACCACGGTCGCGATCGTCGGGCCTTCGGGCGCGGGCAAGACGACGATCGCCAATCTGCTCCTTCGCTTCTGGGATCCGGATGCCGGCAGCATCCGCCTGGGCGACGTCGATCTCCGGGAACTGCCGCTGGACGCGCTACGCCACCGGATCGCGCTGGTGGCCCAGGACACCTACCTTTTCAACGACACGGTGGAGGCCAATGTGCGGATCGCACGACCGGACGCCTCCGCGGAAGCACTCGGCGTCGCGCTCGATCAGGCAGCCCTCTCGCAATTCGTCGCGGGGCTGCCAGAGGGACTGCAGACCCGAGTCGGCGAGCGCGGCGTGCAGCTCTCCGGCGGTCAGCGCCAGCGCATCGCGATCGCCCGAGCCTTCCTGAAAGACGCGCCCATTCTCGTGCTCGACGAAGCCACGTCGCATCTGGACACGATCAGCGAAGCCCAGGTACGCGCCGCGCTGGATGCGCTGATGCGGGATCGAACCACCATCCTCATCGCGCACCGGCTCTCGACCATACGCAACGCGCACAAGATTCTGGTGCTGAGCGAAGGCCGGGTGCTCGAACAAGGAACCCATGCGCAGTTGATCGCCCAGCGCGGAGTCTATGCTCGTCTGGTGGGTCACCAGATGCGTGGAACGAGTGCGAAGCGCGTGAGCATCGCCTAGGCAGATATCGACGCGCGCCACCGGCTCGCCGAGCCTTCGACGAGACTTCGACGAACCGGTCAGTCGCGGAACCGAAGGATCGCCTCTCGCAAGCGATCGCTGCAACCGAAGCGACTCACCCCGCGATTCGATACGCCCGCACGGCCGTATCGTGGAACATCGCCGCCCGCTCGGTCGCCGAATACGACTTCGACATGCGCTTGAAGGCGTTGTACATGACGTTGTACGAGAACGACACCTTGTCGACCGGAAAATTGCTCTCGAACATCGCGCGCTGCGGGCCGAATTTTTCGATGCAGTAGTCGATCCACGGCGCCATGGCTTGCGCCAGTTCCTCCGAGCCGATCGGCTTGTCGCGCAGATGCCAGTCGAAACCGCAGCGAACCATGCCCAGCCCGCCCAGCTTCACGAGCACGTTCGGGCATGCGGCGACAGCGTCGATGCCTTTGCGCCACTGGGCCATGACCTCGGCCTCGCGATGGGCGTAAGGGCCGGTGCGCAGCAGACCGCCGACATGATTCAGGATGATCGTGAGCTCCGGGACGGCCTTGGCGAAGTCCGCGAGTTCGGGGAGCTGCGGATGATAGAGCCAGCCCTCCAGCGACAGCCCCATGCGGGCGAGTACGCGCGCACCGGCGCGGAAGGCATCGGTGCCCAGTTGCCCGGGCTGCTGGTGCGCAGACGTGTTCTCGATCTCGGGATGCGGATCCCACGTCACGGAGTGGCGGATGCCGCGCAAGCGGTTGGGGCTCGCGGCCAATAGCGCTTCGAGCACGGGGGCGACGCGCTCGCCCAGGTTCAGATTGGCATGACCGATGATTGCGGCGGCCATGCGTGCCGGGCCGTAAATGCCGCTGGCACTCGCAGCGGCGATGCCTTGCACGTACTCCACTTCGCCAACGGGACGCATCGCCTCCGGCCCATCGGGACGATACATCGAGCGGCACTCGATGAACACTGTCGAGCGAACGTCATGACCGCCGTAAATGTCCGCTGCCAGCTCGTCGAGCTGGTAGCGCTGGTAAGGTACCCGCGCGGCTTTCAGATCCCACAGATGATGATGCGGATCGCATATGGGCAGCTCGGGTTCGAGTATGGGTTCCTGCGTGAGCGCGTGCCAGTCGTTGCCGCCGAAGGGCATGGAGCATCCTCCTGATCGAGTTGAGTCCGACGGATGTCGATGACACAGCCATCCGCCCCGAAACGCGGTCCGTGCGCCGATCCGACTAACGCCTCGGAGCCGCCATTGCGCCAGACCGATACGCGCCTAGGCGCGCCCACACGATCGCGCGCGGCTCAAGGCGCGCTGCGATGCAGTCCTCTCGGATGGGGCGCCTTGGCTTGGCTCGCGGTATCGACATACGGGCGCGTCCCCTTGATCTGCGTCCGGTGCATGACGCGCCGCGCGTTGTTGTCGAACGCGTTGCGCCGATGCATCGTGCAGCGGTTATCCCAGATGACGACATCCCCCACCGACCACGTGTGGTACCAAGCGAACTCGCTGCTGGCCGCATGGATCCACAGTTGATCCAGCAGCGCCTCCGACTCGGCCACCGGCAGACCGTGCGCATGCGAGAACGGCCGGCGGCCAAGATACAGGGCGTCGCATCCGGTATCCGGGTGCGTGCGAACGGCCGGATGATTCGGGCCGGGCGAGCGCGTGACGTCGGCGGGAAACTCGAAGCCCTTGCGAAGGAATCCGCCGCTGTTGTGGGTGGCGTCGTGCTTGATGGTCAACCCGTCGAGTTGGGCGCGCAGGCCGGGCGGCAGCGTCTCGAGCGCCCGATACATGTTGCAGAACCCTGTTTCGCCGCCTGCCGGCGGGATCTCGAGGGCATACAGAATGCTCGCGTCGGGCGGCACCTCGATGTACGACATGTCGGTGTGCCAGACGAGATCGACGTTGGCGAGCGCGCCGATCGGCTTGCCGTCCTCGATCACGTTGGAGACGATCGTCAATGCCCGGTTCTCGCGGGGCTGGCCGGGCTGATCGGTCGGCTGCGGGCGAAAGGTATCGTCCGGCGTACCGAAGCGCGCCGCGAGTGCGAGCAGGTCGTCGTCGCTCAACGACTGACCGCGAAAAACCAGCACGAGGTGATCGAGCCAAGCCTGGCGAATCGCTTCGAATTGCGCTTCGCTCGCTTGTCGAAGATCGCCGCAACCGACTTCGGCTCCCAAGGCCGCGTCGAACGGGCGCACCTCGATTCCAGGGTATCGGCTAGCAAGCGTAGCCGGAAGCTTCTCGGTGCTATTCATCGAAAGGTCCTCTGCCAGCAGGCTGCAGTCACGATGGCGCCCCAGGGCACCTCGATCCCGCAGACTCGAAAAATTGAACTGCGATACGAGCGCCGATGCCGAGCGCGTTCAGGCATAGAGCCATGCCCGCTCTTTCTTGTACGCGGCTTCGAACGCATCGAACGCATCCTTGTATTGCAGCGTGCGGGCGATGTCGTCCAGCCCCTCGAGCAGGCATTTCTTGCGCACCGGATGAATGTCGAAACCGTGAGTCTTGCCCTGCGCGTCGGTCACCGTCTGCGCAGCGAGATCCACGCTGATCGTGCTGCCCGGATGCTCGCGCAGCTGCTTGCGCAGCGCCTCGCATTGCGCCTCGTCGAGCACCACCGGCAGCAGCCCGTTCTTGTAGCAATTGTTCAGATGGATGTCGGCGAAGCTCGGGGCGATGACGCAGCGAATGCCGAACTCGTAGAGCGCGTACACCGCGCTTTCGCGCGACGAGCCGCTGCCCCAGTTGCGATCGGCGACGATGATCTGCGCACGATTGAACGGCTCCGCATTGAGGATGTGCTCCTTCTCGCTGCCGTCGGCGTTGAAGCGCCGATCATGAAAAAGAATGCGGGCATAGGCCGGGCCGCGCGGCACCTTGTTGAAGCGCGTCGGGCACAGCTGATTGGTATCGACGTTCGGCTCGTCGATCGGTGCGGCTATCGCGGTGATGGTGGTGAAGGGTGTCATGTGTAGATCCTAGTCGGCCGCAGCGGAGCAGAGTGGGCGCGCAGGTGAACCGAGTCGAGTTGTCGGCAGCCTGCGCGATCCCCCATCGTCATCCGTGGCTAGCTGTTCTTCAAGAGTTCGCGCACATCGGTGAGTTTGCCCTTGATCGCGGCCGCAGCGGCCATCGCCGGACTGACCAGGTGCGTGCGCCCGCCCGTGCCTTGGCGACCCTTGAAGTTGCGATTGGACGTCGAGGCGCAACGTTCTCCGGGTCGCAACTGGTCACCGTTGATGGCGGTGCACAGCGAGCAGCCCGGCTCGCGCCATTCGAAGCCTGCATTTCGGAATATCGTATCGAGGCCTTCCTGCTCCGCCTGGCGCTTGACCAGCTGCGATCCGGGCACGATCCAGGCGGGCACCACGGCCTTGCCCAGTTTCGCCACCTGCGCGGCGGCCCGGATGTCCTCGATGCGACTGTTGGTGCACGAACCGATGAACACCTTGTCGACCTCGATGTCGCAGAGCGCCATACCGGGCGTCAGCCCCTGGTACTCGATGGCCGACGCGACTTCCTGCGCGATGATCGCGTCCTTGATCTCGCGCGGATTGGGCACGACCCCGGTCACCGGACCACCCTGAGCGGGGTTCGTCCCCCAGGTGACCATGGGCGCGATATCCGCTGCGTTCAGCGCGACTTCGCGGTCGTAGCGCGCCCCCTCGTCGGAGGGCAGCTGTTTCCACGCCGCCAGGGCCTCGTCCCACTGCGCGCCCTTGGGCGCATAGGGCCGACCCTGCAGGTAGCTGAACGTGGTCTCGTCGGGTGCGACCATGCCGGCACGCGCCCCTGCCTCGATCGACATGTTGCACACGGTCATGCGACCTTCCATGCTCATGGCGCGCAGCGTGCTGCCGGCGTATTCGACGATGTGGCCGGTGCCGCCGTCGACACCGATCTTCGCGATGATGGCGAGGATGATGTCCTTGGGCGAGATGCCGAAGCCCAGTTCACCGTCGATCGTGATGCGCATGGACTTCTGGCGGCGCTGCCAGATGGCCTGTGTGGCCATCACGTGCATCATCTCGGAGGCGCCGATGCCGAAGGCGATGCACCCGAACGCGCCGTGGGTCGCGGTGTGGGAATCCGCGCCGCAAATCAATAGCCCCGGCTGGGTGATGCCCTGCTCCGGCGGCACGATGTGCAGAATTCCCTGACGGGGATCGTCGATGCCGAACAGCGTGATGCCATGCTTGGCGGAATTGGCATGCAATTGCAGCACCATGTTGCGGATCTCGGCGTTCGCAATGCCGTCGACGCCTTTGTCGCGCCCGGTCGTCGGCACGTAATGATCGGCGAACGCGAATACCTGCTTGGGCCGCGCGACCGAACGTCCCTCCTCCGCCAGCTTGTCGAAGGCATGCGATGCGCCTTCGTGTATGAAGGCGCGATCCACGTGCAGCAGCAGTTCGCCGCCATCCTCCACGACGACGTGGCGGTTCCAGATCTTGTCCACCAGCGTCTGCGGCGAGGCAGAACGAGCAGTTTGATTCATCCTTGCTTTCCCTTTACTCCGCCGTGATCTTCGCGTCGCGCACGACCTTGAGCCAGCGCTCCCGCTCTTTCTGGACGAACCGGCCGAACTCGGCGGGCGTCGAGCCGGCGGGCTCGGCGCCTTGCGCCTCGAGCACACGCGCGACATCGGGTGTCCGCAGCTTGGCGGCGATGGCCTTGCTCAGCTTGTCGATCACCGCCGGCGGCGTGCCGGCCGGCGCGAACATGCCCTGCCACAGGTCGATATCCACGCTCGGATATCCGGCCTCGGCGAAGGTCGGAATGTCCGGGGCTGCATTCATGCGCTTGTTGCCGGTGACCGCCAGCCCGGTCACCTTGCCGCTCTTGGTCATCGGGATCAATGCCAGCGCGTTGGTGAGAAACACCTGCACTTGACCGGAAATCAGCGCCAGCGTGCCAGGCCCGCTGCCTTTGTACGGCACGTGGACGATGTCGATCCCAGCCTCGCGCTTGAGCAATTCCGTGGCGAGGTGCTGAATCCCGCCCACGCCGCCGGACGCATAGCTGAGCTTACCCGGATGAGCCTTGGCATGAGCGACGAACTCGCGCAGGTTCTTCACCGGCAGCGACGGATGGACGCCCAGCATGCTGGTGCCGTTGGCCATCAGGCTCACTGGAGCGAAGTCCTTCACCGGATTGAAGGCCACCTTGCGCGCGAGGTGCGCGGACATCATGTGGCCGACGTTGAACACGATCACCGTGTATCCGTCCGCAGGTGCCTTGGCCACCAATTCCATCGCGATCAGGCCCGTGGCGCCCACCCGATTGTCGACCACGATCGGTTGCCCCATTCCTCGCTCAGTTTCTGCGCCACCAGTCGCGCCATGAAATCCGTGCCGCCGCCGGGCGCGACGCCCACCAGAAACCGAATGGGCTTGGTCGGAAAATTGGTCGCCAGCGCGCTGCCGGCAACGCCAAGGGATGCGATAGCCAGCAGGCCGCCCAGCCCTCCGAAAATACGATGCTTCATTGACGCCATGACTCCTCCTGTCGTTCTTGACTGATTGCGGCGCTCGCTCGTTCAGCGTTCGAACCGGGCCCTCGATGCCCTCCAGGGCACAGGCCTCCCGCCTGCGGGCGCACGCAGCGCCTCGCGCCCCAGGGCGCAGACCGTACGCACCATCCCGCGTGAAAGTGAGGCCGCGTGCTAGGCGGCCACCCGATACCGGCCCGCATATATATCCCGAGCGCGTCTGTCTGACAATATGGCCCTAGCGGTCGAGCGCCTCAGGGTCGGACAATTTCCGGGCCGACGATCATGTGCCGATACTCGCGCCGCGTCGGTTCAAGCCGCTCCGGAAGTCTGGTGACAGCCCGCTCGTTGCTGGCGTCAGCACGCCACTGCTACCATCGTCTGCGCCAGGGTCCCGGTCGCACTCGACGTCGCGGGAATGCACAGCTTCGGTTCGATGGCTTCCGGTTCGTGCGTCGGCCAGAAGCCCCGCAAGCAGGAGGACATAACTTGACGGTACTGGTCTCCAACCGGATTCGCGCCCCGCGCGATATGCGTGCCGTGTTCGACGACATGGAGCGGCGCGGCTTCACCGACGGCCTGCCGGTCATCCCGCCGACCGAGGAGCGCGTCCACGAAATGCTCGACTACGTCGGCATGGCGCCTGACGAACTGATCGCCGTCGTGCCGCCCGAGGGCGGACCGGCCACCGCCGAAAAGGTGGCGATCAACGCGGTCATGGCAGGCTGCCGCCCCGAATACATGCCGGTCGTGGTCGCCGCGGTGAGAGCCGTGACGCAGCCCCAGTTCAACCTGCTCGGCATCCAGACCACCACCAATCCGGTGGCACCGGTGCTCGTCGTCAACGGTCCGGTGCGCGAGCGCATCGGCATCCACTCGCGGCGCGGCTGCCTCGGGCCGGGGTTTCGCGCCAATGCCACGATCGGGCGTGCCCTGCGGCTCGTGATGCTCAACATCGGCGGCTGCCCGCCCGGCGACGTCGACAAGGCGATCCATGGCATGCCCGGAAAATTCACGTTCTGCTTCGGCGAATTGGAAGAGGAAAGCCCCTGGCCATCGCTGCACGAAGAGCAGGGCTTTCGCAAGGAGCAGAGCACCGTCACCGCCTTCGGAGGCCAAGGCACGCAGAACCTCTACGCCGCCATGCTCGATCCGGAGCACATCGTGCACATGCTCGCCGATGGCATGCGCGTCTACGGCAACAACGGCTACCTGCGTGCCGTGGGCTCGCCCCTCGTGATCATGAGCCCCGGCCATGCGCGTATATTCGCCGACCACGGCTGGGACAAGGCGAGGCTGCGCGTCGAGCTCTTCGAGCGGACCAAGATCCCGCGCGCCTACATACCGAGCGCACCACAGCTCTCCAAGCCGGTGTATTCGGACTACCCGCCGGAGGCGATGTGCCAGCTGTGCAATGCCCCGGAGGACATCAGGATCGTCGTCGCCGGCGGCCCCGAGGCCTACCACATCACCTACGTCCCGAGCTTCGGCACGACCGTCCCGACGACAGCGGAGATCGCGGTGGTCGTCGCATAAGGAGATCGTTCATGAACACGCCCCCGATCGAGCAAACGCTGGTGTATCTGGATCCCGTCAGCCCGAATACCGAACGCAAGCTCTTCGTGCCGGCGGTCAGCGAACTGGCAGGCAAGCGCATCGCGTTCGTCAACAACGGCTGGCTCAGCTTCACCCGCATCGGCGAGCACATGGCCACGGTGCTCGAACGACGCTTCGGCATCGCCTCCTTCACCACGTACGCGATACCGACCTCCTGCGCGCCGCCCGAGGGCCTGCTGGCGCAGATCGCCAGCGAGGCCGATGCGGCCATCGTGGGCATGGCCAATTGAGGCTCCTGCACGTCGTGGAGTGTCCACGACACGGCTCAACTGGTGAAGCTGGGGCTGCCGGCTGTTGTGATCGCCACCGGGCAGTTCGAGAAGCTCGCTCGGGTCATCATGCGCTCGCAGCGGGTGCCCGAATCGATTGCCATCGTAATCGGTCCGAACACCGAGTTCGTGCCGCCGCAGACCCTGGAGAAAATCGCCGACGAAGTGATCGAACAAGCGGTCAAGCGCCTGTCGGAGGTCCATAGGGGCTGAGCGGCAGGCGCGGCATCTCGGTCGGGCGGTCGCGCCTGGCGACGATCGGCCCGACGCCAAGCGTTATCACCGGGCCCGACGGCGGCCCATGCATTGTGAGGAGGTGCGTTGGGAGGCGGCCTGGGTCACTTGCGCTTCGTCAACGGGCTCCCGCCCTTCTGCGCGATGCTGGCCTGATGCGTCGCTTCGATGAGCGGCTGCACGGTGAACTCTGCCGGCACGCATTCCTGCCACTGATTGATGAGCTGGTGCAGGTGTTCGTGCGAGACGGCATCGAACACCACGACCGCGCCGCGGCCGGTCTTGACCCAGATGTTCTTGACCACGCCTGATTTCTGCAGCGGCGCGAGCCAGACCCAGAACTTGCGTTGGTTGCCGCGGGCCTTCGATGGCTGCTCGGGCCGCGGCGTGCTGATGACAAGAAACAGCATGGAAGGCCCCCTCCTCTTGCGGCACGATGCCGCTCGGCATGGTACACCGGGGCCTGAGCGCGGTGGCTCGACGACGAACTTTGCCCCGCGCTTGCGAACGCTCTTGCTGCAGCGCAATGCGATCGCCGCCATGTCGGCGATCGTCAGTCCACAATCGGCGCCTCGAACAAATTACACTTGGGAAAGTCGATCGGCCCGCACGCGCCGCAAGCCGTGCCCGGTACCAACGAGCGAAGGGAATCCGCAATGGAAATCACACAGCAAGCCCAATCGAGCGCCGCAGCCACTCGGCCAACCCCGGTAGCGAATACGTTGCTCGGTCTGCAGATCGTGCCGACCGGCGCAGCGGTCGGCGCCGAAGTGCGTGGCATCGATCTCTCCCAACCCATACCGGACGACGTCGCACGAGCGCTGCGCGACGCCTGGTCCCAGTACCTCGTCCTGCTCTTCCGCGATCAGGAAATGACGCCCGAGCAATACCTTCGGGCGGCGAGCATTTTCGGCCGGCCGCAAGTGGGCGCTGCGCGCGCCTACTTCGAGAAGACCGGCACCCTCGATAGCATGCACACCCTGCCGGTCCCCGAGATCTCCATCCTTTCGAACCTGGACAGCCAGGGCAACCCGGTGATGGAGAACGCAGGGCTGGGCAGCATGGAAGTCGTTTGGCATTCCGACAATTCCTACATCGAGGAGCCGCCGGCAGGCAGTACTCTGTATTCGCGCGAGATTCCGAACGACAGCACCGGCAAGACGTCGTTCAACAACCAGTATCTCGCCTATGACGAAATGCCGCCCGACTTGAAGAAGGCCATCGAGGGCAAGCGTTCGAAGCAGGATGCGAGCCGCAACTCCGCGGGCACCTTGCGGCCGGGCGTGAAGAAGCCGGAAAAACCGGAAGATGTCCCCGGCCCCATGCACCCGATGGTGCGCAAGCACCCGGTCACAGGGCGCAATGCGCTCTACCTCGGTCGACGGCGCGTGTTCCCCTCGCAGTTCATCGAGGGGCTCGCTCAGGAAGAGAGCGAAAAGCTGCTCGACCGGATCTGGGCGCACGCGACGCAGCCGAAGTATGCCTGGACCCACGTCTGGCGCGTCGGCGACATGCTCGTTTGGGACAACCGCTGTGCCATGCACTATCGCGAGCCGGTCAACTCCACGCAGCGCCGTGTCATGTGGCGCAGCCAGTTCCAAGGCGAAAAGGTCCTCGCAGGGTAATCCATCCACGCAGTACGGAAACGAGCTGCAAGCGCCCGCGCATGCGGGCGTAGCCGACCCAGACGCCCCGCCGGTCCTCGACCACGGATGATCGACGGCTCGGTACGGCGGCGCGGATAGCGAGATCGTTGCGCCATGCGTTCGCCGCACGAGCGGCGCGGCGCAGCGATCTTACGAGAACACGAAAACACGAAACGAGGAGACCGCGATGCGTATCTACCACTGGCCGTTGGCCGCTGTCATCGCTTGCACAGCTGTATCCATCCCATCTGTCCAGGCGGCCGACGCCTACCCGACACGGCCCGTCCGGTTCATCATCCCGTTCGCGCCCGGCGGCAGCAACGACACCATCGCCCGCTTGTTCGCACAGCATCTGACCGAGCATCTCGGCCAACCGGTCGTCGTCGACAATCGATCCGGCGCCGGCAGTCTCGTGGGCAACGAAATCGCGGCCAAATCGCAGCCCGACGGCCATACGATCGTCATCATCTCAGCCTCGTTTGCATTCAGCTCCGCACTCTACAAGAAACTGCCCTACGATCCCGTCAAATCGTTCTCCCATGTTGCGAAGATCGCCACCGGCCCCGTCGTATTGGCGGTCAATCCGTCGTTGCCGGCCAAAACGGTCAAGGAACTGATCGCCCTGGCGACGGCGAAGCCTGGGCAGCTCAACTTCGCGAGCTCGGGCGTGGGCAGCGCGCAGCATCTGGGCATGGAATTGCTCAAGACGCTGGTCAAGATCGACGTCACCCACGTCCCATTCAAGGGCGGCGGTCCGGCGACGCTCAGTGTCATGACCGGCGACTCGCACATCTCGATCGGGTCGGTGATATCGCTGATTCCTCACATCCGGTCGGGCAAGCTGCGGGCGCTGGCCACGGGCGGACTCAAGCGCAGCAGCGCCCTGCCTGATTTGCCGACCATCGACGAAGCCGGTGTCAAGGGCTACGAGGCGTCGAACTGGTGGGGCGTCCTCGCCCCCGCGAAGACGCCCCAAAGCGTCATCACGCGCCTGGACAGCGAGATCAAGACCATCGTCGCAAAGGAAGCCGTGGCCAAGCGCCTATCCAACGACGGCGCGGAGCCGGACTATCTGAGCCAGCAAACCTTCGCCGACTTCGTCGCCAAGGAAAGAGCCAAATGGACCCAGGTCGTCAGAGCCGCAGGCATCACGCCGCAGTAAGCGCAGAGGGGGCGGCTGGATAGCCGCCATGATCTTTCATGACGCCGCCGGTAACTAGCCGGTTGGCTGTACCCGAGAAACGAGACGAGGAGACGACATGCTGAAGATTTGGGGCCGCGCAGACGGCTCGAACGTCATCAAGGCGATGTGGTGTATAGGCGAACTGGGCATCGCGCACGAGCGCATCGACTGGGGCGGAGAGTTCGGCGGCAACGACGACCCGGAGTACCGGCGCAAGAACCCGAACGGTCGGCTGCCGACGCTCGAAGAGGACGATGGCTGGACGCTTTGGGAGTCGGGTGCGGTCGTGCGCTATCTGTGCATGAAGCACAGTCTGGGCAATCTGTGCCCCGAGACGCCGCGCGAGCGCGCCGACGCGGAGAAGTGGATGGACTGGAGCTCGCTCAATTTCGCCGGCTTCAACAGCATCTACCTGGCTCAGTACTTCGGGCCTGAAGACAAGCGCAACCGCGACGCCCTCTTGGCCGCGGCCAAGAACCAGGTGCAGTGGCTGAATATCCTGGAGCGGCATCTGGCCGGCCGTCAGTATCTATGCGGGGAGCGTTTCACCATGGCCGATATCCCCGCCGGCTCGCTGACGCATCGGTGGTTCCACTGGACGCCCAAAGAGGTGCTGCCCTCGCACCCGAACGTGCGCGCCTGGTACGAACGCCTGGTCGCGCGGCCGGCGTATCAAGAGCACGTGATCAAGGTCAACGCAAAGCGCACGCGAGAGATCGCAGCGCGCGGCTAAGGCATGTGGCTGGAGCAGCGCGGCCCTAAAGGGCGCTGCGCTGCGTTTGCTTCGAAGTGGGTCGAAGGATCTGCGCCGCGAGACAGCGGGGTCGTCTTACATCACCCGAGCTTGTGGCACCCGCTTGCCTCGCTGGCCCTGCTCCGGCCCGTCGACCAAGCGCTCGAAACCGATCAGCCGCGCTCGGCCAGCTTGCGGCGTCGTAGTTGATACGCGGTGAGAGCGAGTCCCGCAAGCATCAAGGCATAGGCCGAGGGCTCCGGTATCGGCGCGGTGAAGTCGCCGGCGCCCGAGGTATCGAGATACCAGTCGGCATTGAGCGTCGACAAGTAATTGAAGCCTCCCGGCGCCGGCACCGGCGGAACGAGTGCCACGAAGTCACGCAGGGCAATCGCGGCGTAGAGGCCGTTTGCGCTGCGCAGGAACACCGTGTCGCCCTCGCTCGCCTCGACGAAGCTCGTTTGATACGCGAAGGTCGCTGCATTGGCGACGGTCGTCGGATCCGCCAGTCCGGGAGCCACATACACCGTCAGCGCATCGGGGCCACCCGCATAAAAGTATCCGGAAAAATCGGGAGACTGGGTGGACCAGGTGAAGGTGAGCGCAGTGGTGTCGTTGCCGACTACGTAGAACTCCGACTCGTAGATATCGTCGAACTGGCCTTGCAGCAGACTCGCATGGGCCGAGGCCAACCCGGCTGCAGTCAGGCAAATCGCGGCGACCCACGATCTCGTACTTTTTGCATTCTTGAACATATCCCTGGCTCCTTGCAGATTTCATGCAAGGCTATGACAGTCTGCTAGGATACGTCGCGGTCATAAGTCACAGTCGTTGCGGACAAAACTTGCTTGTTTTCGATCACCGCGTTCCGGATCAGGCGGGAAGGCCCGGCACGACGCTGCAGCGCTGCCGAGGCATGATTCCGACGGCATCGTTCGAACGCACGCAGGCATTCATCGCGGAGCGGCACATCGGCATTTCGCATCGCCGGCATCGAAAGCTGTCATGCATGCGACCGCACCTGAACCGCCGGCGCAGCGAACTTCTCCCGACGCCGAACGGCCAGCCTCATTAGGCATCCGCGCACGCGCCCTATCGCCTCTGCGTGCGCTGAAGGCGGTTCGTCGTAGCGGCTTCGCACGAAGGCTGATGGCCATTAAGGCGGCGCCTGACGACGATGCATCGACGTCGATGCCGATGCCGAGATCCTCGGCTGGACGAGGCGCTCGACACCTGAGCGCGAAACCAGATAACGAGGGCGCGGGAGTTTGTGCTTCGTTGACTCCATAAATACGAATGGTTATCATTTGCATCCGTTGCACCTGGCCCGGCTGGACTTGCCGATCGGCGCTCGGAGCCGGCTGACTGCCCAGATGCACGACGAAATCCAGTAAGGAATCAGGACATGAGATATACCGGGCCGCGGTTGAAGATCATGAGGTCGCTCGGGATCGAGCTGCCGGGACTTTCGCGCAAGTCGATCGAAGCCCGACCCTATCCGCCCGGCCAGCACGGCCAGAAGCAGCGGCGCCGTTCCGATTTCGGCACACGGCTGCAGGAGAAGCAAAAGCTTCGATTCAACTACGGCCTGTCGGAGCGCCAAATGCGTCGGGTGATGATCGAAGCTCGGCAGATGAAGGGCAACTCGGGCGAACGCATGCTGGAGTTGCTCGAGCGCCGCCTCGACAACTTCGTGTTTCGAGCGGGATTCGCCCCCACCATCGTCGCGGCGCGCCAGCTCGTCGCTCATCGGCACATCCTGCTGAACGGACGCCGCGTCAACATTCCTTCCATTCGCGTGCGGCCGGGTGACCAGGCCAGCCTGACGACGCGCGCGAACCGCAACCCGCACGTCGTCGAGTCGCTCGCCGATCCCGCACTCGCCCGCCCGGAATGGCTCTGCGTCGACGACGCGACGTTCACTGCGCGTATGACGCGCGTGCCGGCCGCCGACGAAGTGCCCTTCCCCATCGATGTCCAGCGCGTGGTCGAGTACTACGCCAACCGGCTGTAACCCCAACGCCACCCTTTCGGCGAGGACCCTCATGTCGCGTCCTTATCTGCACGCCCCACCGGACTATCCCACCCAGCCCGAACTGGCCGTCGCTGCGCTCATTCGGATGCTGACTCGCTTCCCGGTCGTCGGCCACGCCTGCATGACCGAGCCGATCGAACATCACCTCGCGATCGTCGCCGCAGATGCGAGGCTGCCCCAAGCGATTCGTGATGCGGCCGCGGCCGCCGCGCAGGACGGGCATGCCGCCACCAAGGCCGGAGCCCTCTCGTCGTGACGACACACCACCATTGCGATTGCGATCCGGATCGCGGCGAAGGCGCCGATCCGGATCGATCCGAACCGGCCGTATTCGCGGCGCCACCCGTCGACGCCCCAGTGCGCCCGCTCGCGCGTCCGACACACGTCGCTGCGGCAGCGGTCCGCACCTCGGGACGGCGGCGCCTCTGGGAAGTCGAACACGTCCACCATTGCGTCCTCCTCGGCGCGGCTTTCGGCGCAGAAGAATTGCGTCGCATGTTCAAGCGCAGCAACTATGGCGGATGGGAGCAGGCGACGGAGTATCAGCTACACTCGAGCGCAGTGAGCCTCGCCGGTAGCGCCAACAAATTCTCTCGCGCTGCGCATCGCAAGCTGGATGAATTCTACGAGCCGGTCGTGGCCACATTTCGAGGCATCTCGTCAGCCGTCGAACTGATGGAGGCATGGGAATCCTGGGCCGCACGCGGCGAGGTGATCGCGGCTTACTGGGCAGCGATCACGCATCCCTGCTGTGATTCCGCGGCGAGCGAGACGCTGTCGCAGGAAATGCACATGGCCGCGCACACGGCGTTCATCGGCAACCGCACGGCCTCACGCCGCATCCGTGCGCTGCAAGATGCCAACAACGCCTTGGACGCGCAGAACGCGCGCATGCAGGGACAGCTTTGCGAACTGCGGACGGAAGTCTCGCGCCTGCGCGAGGCCTTGGTGGAAGCTCGTGAAGAAGCTCGACGAGAACGGGCGAGCGCAGCCAGTGCGGTGGAGGAATTGCAGCGCTGGCGCTCCGGGGACCAGATCGCGCTGTGGGACACTCGGCTCGCCACCCTGACCGAAGCTCACGCCGCCGCCAAGTCGCAATACGCCGCCGAGCGCAAGACCGTCGCGAGCCTGCGGGCCCGGATCGATTGGCTGCAGCAGCGCGTGATGCGCACCGCTTCCGATCCGGCAAAGCCCGAGGCGCCGGCAGAGTCGCCGCACTGCGCGAAGGCCGCCATCGATACGGACCCGGTGCCCGACCTGACCGACACCTGTGTGCTTTGCGTGGGCGGGCGGGCGAGCCTCGTGCCGAAGTACCGGGCGCTAATCGGACGAGCACAGGCCGATTTTCTCTATCACGATGGCGGCGTCGAGGATCACCTGAGTCGATTGCCCGCACTCTTGTCGTCCGCTCATGCAGTCATTTGTTTTTCCGGGGAAGTGAGCCATGCGGCGTACCGCGCCGTGAAGCGCTACTGCAAGGTGCGCGGCAAGCCGTGCGCCTTGATTCAACAGCCGAGCATGAACGGACTCAATCGCGCCTTGGCCGCGATTCGAGACCTGCTCCTTTTGGATGGCAAGATGCGCATACACCGGATCGACGCCGCCAGCCGGACGGGATGATGCGTGCCGGGCAATGCCGGTTCCGGACATGCTCCTAGGCCTTGCCTAAGAGCACTGCCACTGCCCCCACCGCGAACTGGCCCGCTACGCGGACGGCGCTTGCGCCGTCCCCTGCGGCCGCAAAGCGAACTGCCGGTGCGACTCGATGCGGCGCGCGAACTCGATCTTCTGCGCCTCGCTCAGTGTCGGCGGATACTTGGCGTCGCTGCGCCGCCAGCGCTGCAGCCAGACATCGCTCAGCCACGGGATCGTGTCAGGCGCGCGGCCGAAGGGGATGGGCTCGCCGTGCTCGGTGGTAAAGGCAAGGGTCGTCGTGGCTTTCGGTCCCGTACCCACACCCTCCGCGACCCAGAATCCCGCCCAGAGCAGCGCCGCCCGCACGGCGGTCGAAGCTGAATACGTGCACAGTTCCATCGGCCTCGACCCGCCATGCAAGGCCAGCCGACCGAACACCTCGCCGCTCCAGAGCGGGCTGTCCGTCTTGGGAGAGAAGGGGTCGTAGAAGACTAGATCCGGTGCCGTCGTCGTCGCGAACTGCGCTAGAAAATCGCCTTCGACCAGCTCCCAATCGAGCAATCCCGAAACGTGCGTCCAGCGGCCCTGCCCCAGCAAACCGTGCGGGGCGGCATGCTGCAAATGCGGAAAACGCGCCGACTTCTTCGTCGCGAGGATCAGCGAATCGAGATCGCGCTCGAAGCTGACCAGGCGCACCGGTCGCAACGGCTCCGCGCCCAGCCGCGCGTACAGCTTCTCGAAGCAGGCAATCGCCGCCATCGCATTCGAGGCCGCCCCGAGTCCGACATCCCAGATGACCAATGGCGCCTCGGACACCGCTGCCGGCGCAAGCACGCGCGCTCCCGGTACTCGTGCCTCGTTGCGCGCTGCCCCAGGCACCGCGTCCGACATTCGGAGGAGGCGCCGAGACAGTCGCGTCTGCTCGATGTACAGCAGATTCGCCTCGTCGCTCGGCCGGTTCACCGAATGCATGACTTCGCCCGAACTGATCTGGCGGATGCTGAATGCACCCAACGGGCCCTGGACGATCTCGTAGTCGCCTCGGCGCGGCGGCACAACGACCTTCAGCTTCGGAGGCGGCATGCTGGGGTGATCGTCGTCGGGTCGCGCCAGTTCGTGGCGCTTGCGCTCGTAGAACGCCGCGAAATCGTCGCGCAAAATGCTCTCGCGCATCTCCCGCATCAGTCGATGATAGAAGGCAAGGTTGTGGATCGACAGCAGCTGCGCGCCGAGCGCCTCGTCGGAGCGCACGAGATGGCATAGGTAGGCGCGGGAGTACGCGCGGCAGGTCTGACAATCGCAGGCGGCGTCCAGCGGTGCTTCGGACAGGCGGTAGACCGTGCGGCGACAGTTGATCTTGCCGTGCGACGTGAAGGCCGTGCCGCGATGACCCTGTTGCGACGGGATGATGCAATCGAACATGTCCACGCCGCGATGCACGGCTTCGAGGATGTCGATCGGCGTGCCCACTCCCATCAGGTAGCGCGGCAAGTGCTCCGGCAGGTATCGCGCGGTCAAGCCGGTGAACTCGTAGCGCTCCGCGTGGCTCTCGCCGACCGCAAGGCCGCCGATGGCCAGCCCGTCGAAGGGCAGGGCCGCGAGAAAGCTCGCGCTCTTTTCCCTCAAAGCCGGATGACAGGCCCCTTGCACGATGCCGAACAAGGCTTGCGGCGAATCGCCTCGGGCCTCGAGCGAGCGCAGCGCCCAGCGGTGCGTCAGTTCCATCGCCGCCTGCGCCTGCGCCAGAGGCGCGGTGGACGCGATGCACTGATCGAGCGCCATCATGATGTCGCTGCCGATGGCCTTCTGCATCTCGATGCTGGTCTCCGGCGACAGCAGGTGCAGCTTGCCATCGACATAACTGCGAAAGCGTGCGCCTGTTTCATCGATGGTTCGTTCGCTGGGCAGCGAGTAGATCTGGAACCCGCCGGAGTCGGTCAGTACCGGGCCGCGCCAGTTCATCAGGCGATGGATGCCGCCGAGCGCACGAAAGACCTCCGGTCCGGGCCGCAGCATGAGATGGTAGGTATTGGCGAGGAGCACGCGCGAACCGACCGCTTCCAGCGCATCGACCGACAGGCTCTTGACCGTCGCCTGAGTGCCGACCGGCATGAACACAGGCGTCTGTACGTCGCCGTGCAGCGTTTGAAATCTCGCCGCGCGCGCATGGGACTGGGTGGCTTTACGCTCCACCGTGAAATTGAGACGGGACATGAGGAACTGCGCAGCGACGAAAGGCCAGGTCCGGCGACGAGACTTCTGGCGGATGGCGAAGGATGCGAAGGATAGCCTTCAAACCGGCACCTCGTCACGACCGATCAGCGAAGTCCCGCCCGCAACAGCGGGAAGGACGATGATCCGAGGGTGCGGGCAGCGGGCTTCAGCCACCTTGCCACCGTGCTCGCATGCGAGCACCCGGGGTCAATGAGCGGCCGTGCTGTTGGGTTCGCCGGCACCGGCGTGACGCCCGATGACAGCTGTCATGTGGTTTCGGTCGAGTCGAATACCGCGAGCGGCTCGCGCCAGCTCAGAGAAACCCCGAGATCAATCCGACAGCGACCAGGAACAAGAGCACCGCGACGATGCGCTGTATGCGCGCCATCGTCACTTTCGGCAGCAGCCGGTTGCCCATATACGCACCGATGAATGCGGCGAGTACCGCCGACGCGAGCAACGCATACTCCGACTGCGACTGGATGGTCGCGAATGTTTGCCAATAGACGCTCAACCGGGCAATGTCGATCGCGAACGCGACGGCGGCACCCGTCGCCACGTAGGCCTCCTTGCTCAATCCGGCCTTGACTAGGAAAGCCGACCGCAAAGCCCCCTGCATCCCGGACAGCCCGCCGAAAAAGCCGCTCAACACGCCCCCCAAGGGCAGGTACTTGGCAGGGAACGCCACGGCACGGAAGCGGGCGGAGAACTCCAATGTGGCGAACAGCATCAATAGCACGCCCACGATGAGTTTCACGGGCATGACCGTGTACGTCCGGCCGAACAAGGTGTAGTCTGCCATGGGCGCGGCATCGGCCGCCGCGAGCAACAGCCACGCGCCGGCGAAGGACGCCACGATGGCCGGCAGCCCAAAACGGATCGCCACGCCAAAGTCGATGTGGCGGCGCACGAGAGCGAGCTTGAATCCGCCGTTGAGAAAATGAACGACCGCGGTGAGCGCGATCGCCTTCTCCACAGGAAAGAACAGAATGAACGCAGGGAGAAGCAAGGTCCCCAGACCGAAGCCCGAGAAGAATGTCAGGGCCGACGCCAGCAACGCGACCGCGCACACAACGCTATAGATCAACATTCGTCTCTCCGCTCACGCCCAACAACCCGGCTTCGAATGATCCGTGCCGAAAGTCCGGGCCATCACATTACCCCGACATTCTTTCGAGCGCCCACCTTGCCACGGCACTGAGCAACACGATGAGCCGCGGCGTGGCTTTCCAGAACACCCGCCATGCAAAGGCCCTCGGTACCCAACCGAAGTTCGACAGGACTGCGCTGGCGCGAGTCCCTACCGGATGATACCTGCTGCCAGCAACAATCCGACCACGGCGGCATACACGCTACCACACCGGTCGTGCTTTTCGAAGGCGTCGCGAATCGTCCAAAAACGGGAGCATGCCGATCGTGGGCAGGAAGGTGTGCGGCGACTACACGGCTAATGGCAGGCGGACGTCGAGCACGCGTCGACATGCAGAAATAGAACGAAGCGCTCAGGCAAAATGATCAGGCATAGGTGCCTCGAGAGCGCCCTCAGGAGCCTGCAAGCACGAACACCTGCTCCAGACGCGAGCAACGCCCCTCGGGCATCGTGATGACCCGAGCGTAAGCGCTGCCTTCCAGTCCGATGATGAGCTTGCCGATCTCTTGCTCGCCGACCATACAGGGACGAAAACGCGTCAGGACCGACGTCGTGGGCAACACGAAGATCACCCTGCCTGCGTCGCCACCGAAGAAAATGGTTTCGAGCATCCCATGCACCGCGCTGAGCAGCACCGCGGTGCGGCCCGCCTCGCGCAGGCAAGTTCTGTTCGACATCAGACCAGCCTTGGAGATCTCGTAGCACCGACCGTCGAGATCGAAGCGCTTCAGTACCCCGTCGACGGGAACCGACGGGACGGTGATCGTGCACACCCGCTCGTCGCGCGCATTACGGACCAGCACCTTCATCGCCGCCGCCTTGCCCGTGTCCTGCCACACGGCCCACAGGAAGTCCGGCCCGACAAGGAGATCTTTGCATTGGGCAGCCACTTGCGCAGCGCGCATGGCAAATCCTTCCGCGTCCGCAGCCCGCCGCACACGCAGACCGAACACCGTGAGCAGGACAGTCAACGAAGCGATTCCGCCGAATACGGCCAAGTACGCCATCGGCGCCTGATTTTCCACGCCAAAGCCCATGCGAAGAACGGATCAGCAAGGGATAGCGGCAAATCGCAAGAAAAATGGACGACGGGTGATCGTAGGGATGCGCTTGGCGCTCTGGCATGCCGTGGCAACCGACCGCGAGCGCAAGCATCGAAACACCCGCCCCGGCGCAAACCGCGCTACACGACGACCGTGTCGAAGTGGCGTGGAACGACGACGCGGGTATCCGGCGCGGCCTGGCGGACCTCCTGCACGAAGGTCTGCGCCTGCTCGTACGCTGCATCTTGAGGCGCACCGTAGGGCCACGATTGCACATCCCAATGGGTCGCGATCACCACGGGCGGCTTGCCGAGCGCACGCAGCAGCCGGCCCGTGTAGTCGTGAATCTCCAGGCGCGCCTTGGCGGCCGGGATCAAGGCCACGCTCGGCTGCAGTCCCGCAACCTCGCGTTCGATGTAGTTCATCGAGCAGAACACGATGAGTCGATGCGCGCCGAGGCGAATGAAATAGGCGAGCGTGTTGCCCTCCACGTACTCCACCAGCCGCATCGGGGCGCGCACGTCCTTCGGCACCACGCCCGAGTCGAAATAGTGCTTGCTGCTCAACGCTGAATGCAGGCTCGGGATCACCTTGAGCGAAAAGGCGCCGAACTCGAAATCCTCGCCGCCCTTGACCGTGATGAGTTGCGCTTCCGGCACGCCGTGAGCGCGCGCGATATGGATCGTGCTTTCCGTGCCCACGACCGTCGCCCCGGTCTTCTTGGCGATATAGGGCATGTCCATGCAGTGGTTGAAGTGCGAATGCGACGTCAGGATGTAGTCGACCTTGGCGGCATGCATGTCGATGAGCTGCAGCGTGTCGGCGTTCGGACTCAGCGTGTCGTTCGGGCCGAAGATCGGTCGGATATCACCCGGTGCAACCGGCGGCGTCGACGTGCCGAAGCCCTTGTCCGCATACCGGATGCGTGAAAAGAAAGGATCGACCAGGATCCGCGTCTGCCCATCGGTAATCGACCAGGCCGCTGCGCCGTAGTGAATCAGCTGCAGCCGTCCGGCGGCGGTCGCGCCGTCGCTGAGATCGTGGGTCTGAGGTGCAATGCTCATGTGTTGGCTCCTCGCACGCTGATCGTGAGGCAAGTGCCGGCCGCGTTCGCCAAGCGGCGTCGTATGCTCAATTGCTGCTCGTGCCCTGGGCTGCAACGTTGCTGCGATGGCGCCGAGGCACCTTGCTCGCCGCATTCATGATGCGGGCGTTTCCCAAGATGCCCGCGCTCGGCGGGGAAAAACCCGTGCGCGAATCCGCAAACACGCGACGCTACAATGATGACTATTCATTTGCCCCGGTCGATTGTGCGATGCAGATGGCCCAAGTGTCCAGCAAGGAACGCGCCTTCGTCCGCTTACGCCGTAGGCGCATCCAGCTTCGCAAGCTTCTCGCTCATGCGATCGTTGCGCTCGCAGCGACCGCTTGTGCTGCCGTTGTCCGAGCGGCCGACCCCAACCTCGAACACCCGACGCGGATCGTCACCGTCGCCCGCGACGGCTATACCATCGCAGGCTTGGCCACTCACCTGCCCGGGCCGTCGAAGTTCAAGCATGGCATCGCGATTTTCCCGGGCAATCCGGGCATCCTTCGCCTGCGGGAAGAAAACGGCGAAGTGCGCCATGCCATGGGCGGCAACTTTCTGATCCGCTCACGTCGCCACTGGCTCGACGAAGATACGCTGGTCCTGAGCATCGATGCCCCTTCGGATCGATGGGACAGCTTCACGCAAGCGTTTCGCGAAACCGAGCGCTACGGCAAGGATGTCGCGGCGCTGCTCGCGGAGGCCGGCCGCCGGTTCGGCATCGACGATTGGACACTCGTCGGCACGAGCGAAGGCTCCGTGAGCGCCTTTCACGCGGCACGCATGAATCCGATGCTCGCACGCCGGTTGATCCTCACCGCCTCGCTCTTCATGCCCAACCGCAATGGCGATGGATTGAGCAGCGCGGATTTCTCGCAGTTGAAGATCCCGTTGCTTTGGGTCCATCACGTCGACGATCCGTGCCGCGTCACCGCCTACAGCGATGCCGTGGATTTCGCGCGACGCAGCCATGCGCCGCTGGTCACGGTGCGCGGCGGCGGCCCCGGACACGGCCCAGCCTGTCAGGCACGTACTGCCCACGGCTTCGTGGGCATCGAACGCCAGACGGTGCTCGCCATGCGCGCCTGGGTGAAGACCGGCAAGGTTCCGCAGGACGTCGGCCCCTAGATCGAAAAACACCGGCGCCGCCCGCGTGTCGGCGCTCGGCCGCAATTCGCAGTTGCGGCGCACGCAGGCGTCACCTCCTCGCACATGAGCCTATCTCGCTCTTCATCTCGACCAAGATGACGTGGGTCGAAGTTTCCCCATTGTTGGTACCGATGTGCGTTTGGCTGTCGGACCACATGACATCGCCTTCCTTGAACTGGCGCTGCAAGCGCCTGCCATCGGGAAGTTCTATCGATCGCCTGAAAGCCGACAGCGAATAGAGAACGAACGCCGGATGGGTGTGCTGGTGCGTGCTTTCACCGGGCTTGTCCTTGTAGTCGAGCACTCGCACGCATTCGTTCTCGAAAATGACCTTGTACTTGTCTCCATCGGTCCGGACGGCGTCCTGAGCAAGTACCGCAAGAGGAAAACTCAAAACCACATACGCGAGCATGGTGCGAAGCATGGGATTCCTTCAGAGAGGATTGTCAGTATAGGACGACAAGTGCGTGCACCACGGCAGATCCTCCTTCTCGAGGCAGCGGTGAGCCTGGAACCGCGTGCGCTCACCACCCATGGGGTGGGCACGATTCGACCTACGGATACAGTGCGCGGGGTAACCACTGCGTGTGCCGTACACCTCTTTAGCCCCTACGCCGGACCAGTGTCGGACACGCCTCGGCTGATCGAGTGCATCGACCTGGGCGTCGAGCGCTCGCTAGCGCAGGATCCGCTGTTCGGATTCCGCATCATCGTGAATATCCCCGCCAAGGCAATGGCGCCCGCCAGCGACGATCCGTCGACCGACTTGTTGGCGATCGATCAGTGGACCCCCTGCGCCATGGGCTGAGGTGTGATTCTCTTGTGTTGGCTCCTCAGACGCCAAGTTTCAGCGAAGTGCCGACCATGTTGGCAACGCAACCGCCTTCACCCCTCACTCCATCCCCAAGCGCTTTTTGTACTCGGCATCGCGATACGCAAGCCGTCCCATCTTGACCTGCTCTTCGACGGTAAGCGACAGCATCTCGCGCATCTTCTTGGGCTTGTCCGCGACGAGTTCATCGCGCTCGAGCGCGGCGATACGCTCGTCGTCATACTTCAGGATATCGCGCAGCACTTCGCGATTGTGCTCCCCGAACTTCGGCGCGGGGCCGCGGACCTTCACGGCCGTTTTGCTGAAGCGCCACGGGCGGCCGATGATGAGGCGCCGACTGCCCATTTCACGTTCCGGCGGGAACTGCACCCATTCGAGCAGGCCGCGGTGATTCAACTGCGGGTCGAGATTGAGATCGCGGCCGTCGAGCACCGCACCGGCCGGCACGCCTGCCGCTTGCAGACGCTCCATCGCTTCGATCTTCGTCAACGTGGCGCTCCACTGCCCGATGATCGTGTCGATCGCATCGTGATTGAGTCTCCGCGCCTCCGTCGTGGCATAGCGCGGATCATGTGCGAGTTCGGGCCGTTCGATGACTGTACACAGCGCTTGCCACTCGGTGTCGTCGCGCACACTGATCACGCACCAGGCGTCCTTGCCGTCGCAACGATAGCAGCCCTGCGGCGCGTATTGCCGATGCCGATTGCCCAAACGCTCGCCCGATGCGCCATTGGCGATGTGATCGAGCACGTACTCGCTGACGCCGAAGCAGCCGAGCTGATACATCCCGACGTCCGCCCACAAGCCGCGGCCGAAACGATGCCGGAACCTCAGCCCGAGCAGGATCGCCGTCATGCAATTCCAGGTCGCGAGGAAATCGACGAACGACTGTCCCGCCTTCGACGGCGTGCCGCCCCGATAGCCGGTGACGGCGGCAAGCCCGTGGGTCGCCTCCTGGGTCGTCGCCTGCGCGGGGTAACTCGAATACGGCCCGCCATGACCATAGCCGGTATTCGAAACCATGATGATGCGTGGATTGAGGCGCTGAAGATTCGGATAATCGAGGCCCCAACCGCGCATGACCCGGGGCGTGAAGTTCTCGAGCACCACATCGGCGGTCTTGATGAGGTCGGTCAGGACGTCGCGGCCTTCCTTGCGCGCGAGGTCGAGAACGAGCGACTTCTTGCCGCGATTGGCCAGATTGAAGCTCGACGTCCGGTTCCAGGGGTCGCTCCCGTGCTGGTCGTCGGGGGCGACGACTGCTTGGCCGCCGCGCGTCTGATCCGGCCGCGACGGCCCCTCGATCTTGATGACCTCCGCACCGAGGTCGCACAGCAGCCCGGCGGCGTAGGGCCCGGCAAATACGTAACTCGTGTCGACGATACGCACACCGTCGAGGGGTAGTCGCTTCATTCGAATCATGGTCTAGATATCCGTGCCAGTCGCGACGCGACGTGCAACATCTTACCGTGACGCGGAGGATGGAACGCCACTCGATGCCCATGGCCGGTTCGTCGAGCGAGCCAACCGGTTGCGGTCCCCCGCAGCAGATGCTCAAGACGCGCGAGCCCGAGTGCATGCCTCGAAACCCCGTCATTCTGAGTGGGCGCGGCGTATCGCGCCCTCTGGCGGCCGCCGCCCCGCTGATCGAGCATCCCCGCCGAATGGACGATCAATTCGCCTTCGCGCCGGACACCTTGATGACCTGCGCAAACTTTGCGATTTCCGCCTTGATCCATGAAGAGAGCTCTTCGGGGCTCGACGACTCGGCCGAGGCCGCGTCGGCGGCGAGACGCTCGCGAAAATCCGTACTGTCGATGACCGCGGTCAGCGCGCTGTGCAGGCGCTTTACCACCGGATCCGGCGTGCCTCGCGGTGCCACGACGCAGTACCAGATCGTTGCTTCGAATCCCGGATAGCCCGATTCGGCGATGGTCGGCACCTCGGGCATCGCCGGCGAACGCTTGAGGCTCGATACCGCCAGCAGCCGGATCTTTCCCGCCTTCGCCTGCGGGATCAGCGTGGGCGGCGGCGTGATCATGAGATCGACTTCGCGCGAGAGCAGGGCAACGAGGCCGGGCCCGCCACCCGCATACGGCACATGGACGATATCGATGCCGGCTGCGGCCTTGAGCATTTCGCCCATCAGGTGATTCCCGCTGCCGGCGCCCGAGGTCGCGTAGTTGAGCTTGCCCGGATTCGCCTTGGCGAGAGCGATCAGTTCCTTGAGCGTCTTTACCGGCACGGCAGGATGGGAAGCGAGTGCAGACGGCGCCTTCGCCACCAGCGTGATCGGCGTGAAGTCCGTCAACGGGTTGTAAGGTATCTTCCCGGCATAAAGGGTGGGGCTGATCGCCAGTGTCGGGGTTGCGCCCATGAGCAGCGTGTACCCGTCGGGAGATGCCTTTGCGACGATGTCGGCGCCGATCATGCCGTTCGCCCCGGGCCGGTTGTCGACGATGACCTGCTGCCCCAGGATTTCACTCAGCTTCGCGGCAATGTAGCGCGTGTAGAGGTTCAGCGAACCGCCGGGCGGCACGGGCACGACGAGGCGGATCGGCTTCGACGGGAACGGCTGCTGAGCATGGACAGGCCCGCCAATCCACGCAGCGCCTGCGAGCGACGCGAGGCACACTGCCCGAGCACCGACGTTACGAAAGCCCAGCACGATTTTTCTTCTTGTAGACGACATCACGATTTCTCCCTGACGACGATCGATCCGAACTTGTCGACCTCGGCAACCTGCCCCGGCAGGATCAGCGTGGTCGCATCCAACTGCGTCACGATCGCCGGACCGTCGAAGCACGCGCCACAGCCGAGCTTGTTGCGGTCGTAAATCGGAACGTCGCTCGGCCCTGCCGCGAATGCCACGCGCTGCTTGCCGATGATCGCAGACGAGGCGGGACCTCGCTCGGGCACCTCGGGCAGCGTGACTTGCGGCAGCATCCCCACGGCATCGACGCGCAACGTGACGATCTCGATCGGCATCGCGGGCAGCGAGAAGCCGTAGATCCGCTGGTGGGTCGCATGGAAGCTCTCGAGCAGCGCCGCGAGTGCGGCGTCATCGACCTGACCGCTCCAGAGGACGTCGAGTTCGAAGCCCTGCTCCTTGTAGCGCAGGCTCGCCTGCTTCGTAAGCAGCCTGGAAGCCGGCGGCACGTTCTCGTTGTCCAGCCACGCGATCGCCTCGTGGGTGAGTTCGTCGAACACCGCACCGAGTTGGGCCATGTCGTAGTGGCCCGCGCGTTGCATGCAGGTGCGGGCAAACTCGGCGCGCAGGTTGGAGACCAGCAGACCCAGGGCCGAGAGCACGCCCGGTGCGGGCGGCACGAGTGTCGTCTTGCACCCCATCAGCCGCGCGAGCGAGGCGCCGTGCAAAGGACCAGCGCCGCCGAAGGGCACGAGCACCAGTTCGCCCGGATCGATGCCCCGCTCGACCGAGACGACCCGCATCGCGCCGACCATGTTGTTGTCGAGCACGTCGAGCATCCCGCGTGCCGCGGCCTCGATGCTCAACCCCAGCGGCTGTGCGATGCGTGTCTCGATTGCCCGCCTCGATGCCTCGACGTCGAGTTCGAAGCGGCCGCCGAGGAGGTACGGCGGCAGATGGCCGAGTGCCACATGAGCATCCGTCGTCGTGGGCTCGGTGCCGCCCCGTCCGTAACACACGGGCCCCGGCTGCGCTCCGGCGCTCTCGGGACCAACGACCAGCCCGCCCGCTCGAGATACTCGCGCGATCGAACCGCCGCCGGCGCCGATCGTCATGATGTCGACCATGGGCAGCCCCACGCGCCAGCCGCCGATGGCGGAGACCGTCGTCAATCGCGGGGTACTTCCCAGGATGAGCGCGATGTCGGCCGACGTCCCGCCGATGTCGTTGGTCAGGATGTCGCGAAAGCCCGAAGCCGCACCGACGAAAGCCGCGCCGACAGCCCCTGCTGCGGGACCCGACAACGCTGTTTCGACAGGCTTGCGCCGCGCGCTTTGGGTGCTGGTCACGCCGCCGCTGGACTTCATCAGCAGCAGCGGGGCGCCGATGCCGGCCTCCTTCGTGCGCTGCTCCAGGCGCTCGACATACGTCGACACGGCGGGCATGACATAGGCGTTGAGCAGTGTCGTCACGCAGCGCTCGTACTCCCGGAAAACCGGCAGGATGTCGCTCGACACGGAGACGAGCGCTTGCGGATGCTCGGCACGCACGATCTCGGCCGCCCGACGCTCGTGTTCCGGATTGGCATAGCTGTGCAGCAGAACGATCGCAACCGTCGAAATGCCCTCGGCGGCGATCTCCCGCGCGGCCTTGCGCACGACCGCTTCGTCCAGCGGTTCAAGAATGTCTCCCTCGTGAGACAGTCGCCCGGGGATCTCCCAAATATGCTGCGGCGGTACGGGTCGAACCGGCTTGACCCACGTGAACAGATTGGATTTACGGGGAATGTCGTGGCGGCCGATCTCGAGGATGTGCTTGAATCCCTCCGTCACGAGGATTGCGACCGAGGGGCCCTTGCGCTCGAGGATCAGGTTGGTTGCGACCGTCGTGCCGTGAAGGACGCGGCCGACGCTCGCACCCTCGACGCCGCCCACCGCAAGGCCGTCGGCGATGCCTTGGGCAAAACCGCGAGAAGGATCGTCGGGCGTCGAAGATGTCTTGCTGACCCAGAGTGCGCCGCTCGCCGGATCGAGAAGCGCGACATCGGTGAACGTGCCGCCGGTATCGACGCCGATCAATACGCCATCTGCGATGGATGCTGAATTTGAAACAGAGCCGGTCATTCCAGAGTCTCGAAGTATTCGTGGCGATGAAAAAGTTTGGTGGTCGGCCGATCCTTGCGCCGCTCGGCGGTCGCTTCGATATCGATAGCACGCCCATTGGCGCTCAGAACCACGCCGTAGTCCCGCTCTGCGCTCTCACGACTCACGAATCCACCGAGCACATCAGCCAGCACGCGCTCGGGCTCGCGGTCGAAGGGGTGTCCCCAGCCACCCCCGCCGCCCGTTTCTATGCGCACGACATCGCCTCGCTTCAGGATGTTGCCGTCGGACAGCGGCGGCAGCAGCCGCTCGTCCGGGCGCCCCGGATTCACCACGCAACGTCCCGAGCCGGCGCAACGGCCACCCGATACGCCCCAGGGCGGATTGGCGTCGCCTTCGATCCGCACGGAAACCATGGCTTCGTCGCACAGGATTTCCATCTCGCGCACGACCCCGCAACCGCCTCGCCAACGACCCGCGCCCCCCGTGTCGGCATTGATCGAATACCTGCGCACGCGCAACGGATAGGCCGCTTCGACGAACTCTGCCGGGTAGTTCTCTTGTGCGACGAGATAGATCGCATCGTGCCCGTCGGCGGTGGCACGGCCGCCGTAGCCGACAGCGACGCCATCGGACATCAGAAAGGGTTGACCGCGCGAATTGCGGCCACGAACGTTCCAGATGACATAGCCCGTATGGGCGGCCGGCATCTTGCCCCCGGTCGCAACGCCGAGAAGACCGAGATAGGCACCGAGGTTGCGCATCTTCGTGATGCTGCGCTGACCGAGCGGCGCCGGGAAGCGCGGCTGCAGGATGGAGCCCTCGCGCACATGCAGTTCGTCGAACAAGCTCTCGGCACCCGCGTTGAGCGTGTGCTCCTTCATGTCGGCCAGCAGAAACGAGCCGAAGGTCATGGCGGGCTCGGTCATGCTCATGAGATAGTTGACCGGGCCTCGCACCTGATCATCGCTTTCCCTCGCGTCGAGCACGATTCGATCGGGCGTCACATCGAGCTTCCAGCGCAGCTTGATGGGCCCGCTGCCATGCCCGTCGGAATCGACCGTGTCGACGAATCGATACGTGCCGTTCGGAACCAAATCGCGGAAACGCTCGCGCACCACGCGGCGTACGCGCTCGATGAGCGCATCGAATACCGCACGCATCTTCGGCACGCCGAAGCGCGCAAGCAGATCCTGCATACGCCGATCACCGAGATTGACCGCGGCCATCAGGGCGCGCATGTCGCCACGGACCGCATCGGGGAAGCGCGAATTGCGAAGAAACACGCGCAGCAGGTCTTCGTTCACGCGGCCTTCGGTGGCAAGTCGCACCGGCGGGATGATCAATCCCTCCTGGTAGTACTCGGTGCAGTTGGGCGATATCGACCCCGCGTGCATGCCGCCGATGTCGCTGAAATGGGCCCAGGCTTGCGAAAACGCGACCAGTTCTCCCTGATGAAACACCGGTGCGACGAGAACCTGATCCGGCGAATGCGACACGGCGCCGCGTGCGGTGTAGCAGTCGTTGTACCAGTAGAGGTCGCCGGCACGCATCGATTCGGCCGGATACTGCTCGAGAATGGGCCCGATCAAATCCGATGAGCCCGGGCGCGACTTGCCGACGAGGAAACGACCACGCTCGTCGAACAGGCCCGCGTAGAAGTCCTTCTTCTCTCGTATGAACGCCGACATCGCGGTGCGCTCGATCAGCGCTTCCATTTCGTTCTGGATGGACTTCATCGCACCACGTATCAGTTCGATCGTGATCGCGTCGGCGGCCACCTCCGCAGCGGCCGCCTTCGATGGAATGTCGTTCATGAGCGCTTGACTGCCTTGTTGGATGGGGGGAACTGCGTCTGTCTCAATCGATGCGGATGTTCGCCGAGCGCACGACCTTCGCGTACTTCTCGATCTCGGCAGCCATGAACCGGCCGAACTCCTCCGGGGTCGAGGATTCGATCTCCAGACCCAGGCCGTTCAAGCGCTCCCGCACATCCGCGAAACGGAGCGTCTTGGCCAGATCGGCGCTGAGCCTGTTCACGATGGACGCCGGTGTGCCAGCAGGCGCAAGCAGGCCGTACCAGCCGATGAGAACGAAATCGGTCAGGCCGGATTCGATCACGGTCGGAACCTCCGGCATCACGGCGATGCGCTTGTTCGTCGTCACCGCGAGCGCCCGAAGTCGCTTCGACTTGACGTGAGGCATGACGGCCGGAGAACTGGCAAAGACCATGTGCACTTGGCCACCGAGGAGATCGACCAGTGCCGGAGCGGCGCCCTTGTACGGCACGTGAACGACGTCGATCGTGGCCGCCGCCTTGAACAGTTCCCCGCCCAGATGGGCCAGACTTCCATTGCCGGAGGAGGCGAAATTGAGTTTTCCGGGCTGCGACTTCGCGAGACGCACGAGATCGGCAACTGACCGAACCGGAATCGACGGGTGCACGGTGAGCACGTGTGGCTGCAGAACGCTCAGGCCGATGGGCGCAAAGTCGCGCAGGGGGTCATAGGGCAGTCGCGAGTACAGGCTGGGATTGATGGCCAGGGTTCCGCTGCCGTTCTTGAGCAGCGTGTAACCGTCGGGAGGCGACTTCGCCACAAGCTCGGTACCGACGTTGCCGTTCGCGCCGGACCGATTGTCGAGCACGAGCGACTGGCCGAGGACCTCGGCGAACCGGGTGGAGAACGCGCGCACGATCGAGTCCGTCCCGCCGCCCGGAGGAAAGGGAATCACGATGCGGACCGGCTTGGCTGGGTAGGGCTGGGCGACTGCGCCCACGGCCAGGCACAGCAAGCTCAGCAATGCCGTGAGACGAAACACACGCTCGCCTACGGGGCGAGTCCTGCAGCGGCGCGGCGGAATCGTCGTGGTGTCGTCAGGATCACGCCCGCCTGAGCGGACCACACTTGCGGTATCGCTGAAACCGCAGAGATGACCCATCGAGCATCGGTTCAGACCCAGAACCCGATCTGACGGGACCACAGCACTTGATGCAAAAGGCATTGCAATTCTCTCGCGTCGACGCCAAGGCGTCGCGTTCGCCCCCCACTTCACCGCCGCGACGACTTCAGGAAACGATCCTGTCGCTCTTTTCTCTTGGAGCACCACGGTACCACCCACGCTCACCGAACGTCAAACGCGGGTAGCGCCAGACCATCACGTTCAACCGACGAGCAGTCGCGCACGGCCACCGGCCCGAGAACCTCGAAGCGACGTCGCGTCGAACCAGGTGCCCCAGCGGATCCGGCGGCCGGTACACGATGCCCCCTATCAGGTCGCGACGCACGCCGATCTCTACGTCCCCATCCTGGTTCGGATCTTCCACCTCTTCGGCACGCTTGGCATCCGCCGCCCTGCCTACCGCCTCCAAAGGACAGGCTCGCAGTCGGGCTTGTCCGCGCCATGCATCCATTGATGTCGATGCAGCAGTCGATGCGACCCGGTCGTCCCCGGTATCGGGATGCGCACCACGATCGACATGCACCGAAAGCGCTGACGGTCCTATGACGCCGCGTGCAAAGGCGCGAAAGAGACCGAAAGCCTTACCGAACCCCACGCAATCGACCGCCCGAGCAGCCGGCGATACACTCTCGGCAAACGAAGACAGTATTTCGGACCGTCTCTCCGCTGATCAAGCAGTTCAGGTCGCGGGGTGACACTTGCACGCGGGGCAGGCACGGCGCTGGGAACGCGACGACTCACGAACGCCCTGGGCTGTGTACCGCCTGCGCGGGATGCGCTGCTTGCTTGGCAATCTTTCGGGGCACCAGGCGTGCCGCGTAATTCGACGAGCCGACCCACCGCTGGCAAGCCGTTCGGGGAAGTCCCCAGGCGCGGTTCGAAGGTGGCGGTTGGCTCTTAACCCGGCCTCCAGGCCGAACAGGATCCGACGTCTTACCCGTGCCAAGCACCTGCCCTGCTCCAGTCGCCTCATCCTCGTCCATCCGCCGTCGACCGTGGTTGCGCCATGTGCCGCGCGGCAGCCTGGCCTGGCTCGCAGCGGCCACGTTGCTGGTGCTGCTGGGCGCAACCGCCATCGTGCGCTGGGACATCGCGACCCGGCGCGAGGCTTTCGCCGTCGATGCGCGCATCGCGCACCGGCTGCTGAGCCAGCGGGCCGCGCAACTGGACGCGGTGCTGGCCATGCTGGCGTTGGTCACACCTGCCACCGACAACGAAGAGCCCGCCGCGCGATTGTCGGCGCTGTGGCCTGCTGTGATGACGGTGCAGCGCAGCGACGTGCAACACCCTTGGAGCGATCCCGCTCTGGCCGCCGCCGAAGCGCAATCGCGCGCCCTGCCCGCCAGCCAGCGCCACGCCGTGTTGGCTGCGGTGGACCCTGGCCCTGCACACTATTGGCTCGTTCTCGCCGGCAGCACTACCAGCTGGGCCGTGCGTGTGGACGCCAGGCGCCTGGTGCCGGCCGACGAGTGGCCGCTGTCCGAGGCCGGGCCGGTGCGCGCGCTGCTGCGGGCGGGTACGCATACGCTCGTGCTGCAGCCAGGCGCGCCCCAAGCCGAACAGCCCACAGGCCTGACACCGGGCTTCACCTTCGCCAAGGCGCTCGCCACACCCAGCCAACCGTTCGAGTTGCACCTGCAGCGCGCCACTGGTCCGGCGCAGTGGCCCTGGGGCTTGCTGCTGGCATGGACAGTCGCCTGTGCGGCGGCCATCGCCGCGTTGTTGGCACTGCAGCGCGCCCGCGACACACAGCGACGCAACGCCGAGCTGGTGCGCATGGCGCAGGTATCGCGCTTGAACACCCTGGGCGAACTGGCCGCCGGCATGGCGCATGAGCTCAACCAGCCGCTTGCCGCGGTGCTGGCCAGTACACAGGCCGCACAGCGCTTGCTGCAGCCTGGCGAACAAGCAGGCGCACGGGAAGTCGGTGAAGACGATCCCGATCTGCCCGCGGCGCGCCAGGCGCTGGATCTGGCTGCGGCTCAAGCGCGGCGCGCATCCGATGTGCTGACACGCCTGCGCCGGCTGGTGCAGGACCCCACGAAGGGTGCCGTGCCGCAAGACCTGGACCTGCATGCCCTGTGCGTTCAGATGCTGCGCCTGTTGGGGCCAGAGCTACAGCGGCGCGGCATCAGCGCTTCGGTGAGCGGCGATGTTCCCGTGCTGAGGACCGATCCGGTGATGCTGGAGCAGATCGTGCAAAATCTGGTGACCAATGCGATGCAGGCTCTGGAAGACGCACCGACCCCATCGCCCACCATCTCTCTCGTGCTGCAGCCCATGCCGGACCAAGCGCAGGCGCTGCTGCTGGTGCGCGACAACGGCCCGGGTTTCGCACCCGAGCATCTGGGGCGCGTGTTCGAGCCGTTCTTCAGCACCCGTGCCGGGGGTCTGGGCCTAGGGCTGCCGCTATGCGAAACCCTGGCACAGGCTCTGGGCGGCAGCTTGCAGGCACGCAACCTGGGCGCCTCCGGCGCCGATGCCGAGGGCGCCGAACTGGTGCTGAGTCTGCCGCTGACTGGCGCTGCTCGGGTGGCCCCTGCTGCACAACGCTCCGAAGGCATCGACCCATGAACCTGCCCGCCGCCCAACCGAGCCCGCTTTCCCCAGTGACGCCGCTGATCCACTTAGTGGACGACGACGAAGCCGTACGCCAGGCACTGGCGCTGCTGATCGGGACGGTCGGTTTGCGGGTGCAGCCCTGGGCGCACCCGCAAGTGTTTCTGGACGGCTTCGACCGCCAGTCCGTAGGCGCCATCGTGCTGGACGTGCGCATGCCCGGCCTGTCGGGCCTGACGGTGCTGGACCTGCTGCGTCAGCAAGGCGCAGACCAGCCGGTGGTGATGCTCACCGGTCACGGCACGGTGGACATGTGCCGGCGCGCCTTCAAGGCGGGCGCAGCGGAGTTTCTGGAGAAGCCGGTGAACGACGAAACGCTGCTGGAAGCCGTGCACAACGCCGTGCGCGATCACGTGCGCAGCCGCCAGCGCGATGCCGCCGGACGCGAGGCCCGCGAACGCTATGCGCTGCTCTCCCCGCGTGAACGGAACGTATTGTCGCTGGTCGTGGCGGGCCTGACGAACAAGGAGATCGGGCGTGCACTCGCGCTGTCGCCTCGCACCGTCGAAACACACCGCGCTCACCTTTGCGCCAAGCTGCAGGTGCAAACGCTGGCGCAGATGATTCGCGCCTATGCGCAACTGGTGGATGAAGAGGCCGCCGCGGGGCGTGCCTCGCCATCGGCCTGACGAGAGCCATCCGTAAACATACGGATGCGACGCGGTGCGCGTGCGGATGGCGCGGCCCGGGCGGCCAATCCAATATCGGTGACACGACTGAACCTGCACTGCCAAGCAGATGCCGGCGCAGTCCCAAGCCACCCGTCATGCACATGGAGCCGCTCATGAATACCCCCCGCATCGCCGCCATCGCCCTCGCAACGCTCACCGCCATCGCCGCTTTCGGGGCGGCCCAGGCTCAGGCTGTTCAAACCGAGCGCAACATGTCGCTCGAGTTGGCCAGCCAGCTGGCCGCCGCCACGGTGGCATCGTGTCTGGCCAGCGGCTACAACGTCACCGCTGCCGTGGTCGACCGCTCAGGCCAGCTGCGCGCGCTGCATCGTGCCGACAACGCCGGTCCGCACACCATCAGTGCCTCGCAGGCGAAAGCCTTCACCTCCGCATCGGCCAAGAACACCACGCTGGCGATGATGCAAGCCGCACAGAAGAATCCGGCGGCGGCCAACCTCGTGCACATCGACGGCTTTCTCTTGCTGGGCGGCGGCGTGCCGGTGAAGGTGGGCAACGATGTCATCGGCGCCATCGGCGTGGGTGGCGCCCCCGGCGGTCATCTGGACGAGCAATGCGCCGTGGCCGCCATCGAAAAAGCCAAGGACCTCCTGAAGTGAAGATCCGGGCCATTACCCTGCTGCTGGCGCTGGCCTCAGCGCTCACCGCAGTGACTTCGCTCGCGCAGGTGCCCCCTACGGTTGCCGAAGTGGCGACCTACCGGGGCCTGCATGCGGCAGCGCACCGGGGCGACCTTGCCGCCATCCAACGGATGGCGGCAAGCAAAACGGCGCTGGAAGCCCGCGATGGCGCCGGGCGCACACCGTTGCACGTGGCCACTTTCGCGCGCCAGCACAAGGCGGTGCAGGCCCTCCTGCAAGCCGGCGCCAACCACGCGGCGCTGGAGCGTGGCCGCTACGACGCGGTGACCATCGCCGCCGTGGCCGACGACGAAGAAACGCTGCGTGTGCTGCTGGCGGGCGGCGCCAGCGCCAAGCTCACCACCAGCCGCTACGACGGCACCGCGCTGATCGCCGCAGCGCACCTGGGACATGACGGCGTGGTGCGTCAGCTCATCGAAGCTGGCGCACCGTTGGACCATGTCAACAACCTGCACTGGACGGCGGTCATCGAAGCGATCGTGCTCGGTGATGGCGGCGCCCGCCACCAGGCCACGCTGAAGGCGCTGCTCGACGCCGGCGCCAACACGCAACTGGCCGATCGCAACGGCGCCACACCGCTGCAACTGGCACGTGCGCGCGGTTATGCCAACATGGTGAAGATGCTGCAGGCAGCCGGCGCGCGCTGAGGCGCAGTCGCAAAGGCGCGAGGGACGGCACGGCGGCTTACTGCCACAACTTTCCGCACAAGCCCCGGTAGGCAAACGGCTGGCTGGGGCTGGCGGGCTGGCTGCCTTTGGCTTCAATCGACACTGCCAGCTCCACGGCCGTAAAAAACAGCTTTTCGGCGGGCTCCGGCAGGGACACACGAGCAAACTTCGCGTTCGGGATGGGGCCGATGGAAGTCAGTCGGCCTTCCTTGTCGATGCGCCACAAATGAAACTCTTGTGTGTCAGTCAACGCAACCGCGGTGACCTGCTTGATTTCGATGGCAAGGCCATGGCGCAGACTGGAGACGATCAGACCTGGCTTGCCGTCGGCGGTGGCCAGCACGCCGACATAGCTGTCGGGAAGCAAGGTCTTCTGCGTCGCCTGCTGAGCCTGCCACAGGTTGGGCAGCAGGATGCCGACCATGACACCCAGGGCCAGCGTGGCTACCGGAATCGGCATCAATAAGCGTCGCCACCACGCCAGGGGCTGCCCTCGATGGGACGCAGGAGTGTCCGCAGACGATGCCGTGCCTGTGCGTTGCGCAATCGCCTTCCAGGTGGCCGGCGACGGCGTCATGGGCGGCTGGATCAGATTCAAGGGCATCAGGCGCAGGGCCCAGGCTTCGGCGGCGGCGGCTACGGCCGGGTCTTGGCGACACACGGCCTCGAAACGGCGCCGGGCCGGGCCTTGCAGCGCACCCGAGACGTAGGCGCCTGCCAACCATTCGACCAAGGCCGGGTGGTTTCGCCAGGTCGTCACAGTGCCCTCCCGGCTCGACACAGGCGTGTACTCGCTGCCTCTCCGAGAGACGCATTGCAGGCTTCGTGCGGCCAGGTTCCGATCAGGCAGTGGTGCGCGCTCATACCGCAGCCTCCAGGCACGCGCGAAGCCGCAGCAGAGAGCGGCGAGTCCAGGCCTTGACCGTTCCGAGCGGCCTGCGCAGGCGCTCGGCGATTTCAAGGTGAGTCAAGCCGTCGTAGAAAGCCAGCAGCACGGCCTGGCGCGGCAGGGCCTCCAACGCCGACAAGCAATGCGCCAGACGCTGGCCGTCTTCCACTTCCAGCAGTTGCTGCATGGGCGAGCCGCCGTCGACGGCGGTATCGTGGAAGCGCTCTTCGCCACTGTCGTCCTGCCACAGCAAGGGCTCCTCGGGCTTCTTGCGCCGAAGGAGATCGATGGCCCGGTTTCGCGTGATTACACACAACCACGCGAGCGACACGGACTGGCCTGCCGGCCGCAGCATGCTTTGCTGCCAGAGCGTCACGAACACCTCTTGCAACACGTCCTCGGCCAGCGCCCGATCCTGGAGCACACGCCAGGCCACCGCCAGAAGACGAGCAGAGATCCGCTCATACAGGGCGCGCAGTGCAGCGGCGTCGCGCAGGGCGATGCGCGCAAGCAGTTGGGCGATTTCGTCGCGATCATCCATGGGATTGGCGTCGGTGTGGGGCGGCACAGGCATGGTATCAGGATGACGGAGCGCAAGGATGCAATCTGATGTCTGAACGTTGGATTTCCCTCGCCGGATGCAGGCCGAAAAAAATATTCGCATGTGCTGCATCTGATTGGCATGCGACTGCGTTCATCCATTGACCCTGGCGCGCGACTTCCGTCCAAACGAAGGACCAGGCCGGCCCCGGGGCACCACACCGCTCGGATTCATCGCGCCGCATGCTTCAAATCCATCAACCGGAGGACTCTCATGAAAAATCACGCACTCCCGATTCTGACAAGCACCGTTGCTGCCCTGCTGCTCGTCGCCCAGCCCGCCCAAGCAGTCGATGTGCTCTTCAACAGCAACCCGTTCGCCGGTTCGACCGCGAACCCCGACGACGGCGTGCGCACTGTGGTTGCCGGCAACCAGATCACCCTGGCCAGCTTCGATATGGCCACCGATCGATTCGTCTTCGATCGCAACTTCTTCGCTGTAGGCGATTCCCTGAATTTTGCGAACAGCGTGGCAGCCAACCTGCCGAGTTCCGGCATCAATGTCATCGTGATCCAAGACACCTCTACAACCACGGGTGCCGCCTTCAACGCCGGCACCGCCGCCAACCTGATCGCCCAGGCCGTGACCAGCGATGGGGCCGGATTCTTCTTCTACAACAACAGCGGCCTGCAGGTTAACCGGCTGGTCTACTCGACCAATCTCAATTCGCCAACCGCCGACCTGTCGATCCTCGCGCGCATCAATTCACCCGCAGGGCTGGACGCCGTGGCGGCCCTGCCCGATTTCACCACTGCCAATTTTGCCCTCGCCCCGGTACCCGAGCCTGAAACCTATGCGCTGCTGCTGGCCGGCCTTGCCATGGTGGCGGTGGGCGCACGCGCCTCGCGTGGAACAGCGAGCGGCAAGTGGGCGTGAAATCGACACGATGCCGAGACAATGTACCCACGAGTGATGTGAGGTAGACCGGACCATCGCTTGCGGGCGATGGTTTCCTCATGGTGGCTCCGTATGGCACGCGAAATGATCTCCGACCCGGGGGGCACAGGCGTAGACCGTGGCCGAGATCACCTGTGACAGGATTCAATCTGATCAGGAGTGAATCAATGGCCCATTCCGATACCCGCGTTATCACCTCACACGTCCCAGTGCCGCTCGCCGATCAGGTTGATGCGCTCGCAGAGCGCATGGAGCGTTCGCGCGGTTGGATCGTAACCGGTAAACCACTGGCGTTCTTCCTTGCGCGCGCGTGACGTGGTCAATTACTCCCGTAGTTCAACAACGACAGGAGCAAGCACGATTCAGACGCAGACTAGGAAGCTGATCAGACGTGACCGCAGCGGAGTGAGCACCAGAACGTCCATGCGAAGTACTTACGAGGCTTCAAGAGCGGCGGCTGGAACCTGAACTTCATCGACCCGAACGCCGCCGCCGACCCTTCCTTCGGCACCGAAACGGTCAACGGCATCGAAGCAGGCACGACAGGAAAGTTCCTCGACGGGCGGCTACGCTACGACTTGGCCGTCTACGTGAGTCGATACAAAGACTTTCAGGTGTTTCAGTTCGTCGATCTCGGCGCCGGCGCGACCTCGATCCTGCTCAAGAACGCAGCCAAGGCAGAATCGCGCGGTTTCGACGCCGGCCTCGCATGGCGGGCAAGCTCTCGGCTGGACATCGGCATTCGGGTTGGCTGGAATCAGGCAGTCTTCAAGCAATTCGACAACTGCTCGACGACAATCGACTGCACCGGGCACCGGTTACCTTACGCGCCGAAGTTCTCCTCGGCACTCACGCTGAAATATGTCCTTCCAATGCCTAGTCTGGACGGAAATCTGGAGCTCTATGGCGAGTATGGCCGTCGCGGAAAATCGTTTTCGGACCCGGTCAACGACCCCGTGACCCAAATGATTCCCGCTCGCGACCTCGTCAATGTTCGGGTGGGATTCTTCCCCAACGGTGCGCAATGGGACATCGGTCTGTGGGTGCGCAATCTGTTCGACGAGGATGCCGCAGCGATCCGTGGCCGGGACTTCCTCGGTAATGAGTTCACCCGGCGCATCGATCCGCGCACGGTCGGCCTCGAGGCACGATTGAGCTTCTGAGAGCCCACGCAGCGTGCTGTTTGCGTGCCCAGACCCACTTCCGCAGTTCAGTGCCATGAACGTCGGTGTATCGAGGAGCTGGTGTTGTGAGCAAGCGTGGCTCGCGACCGCCCTTGCTGCAGTCTCTTGCACATCGCGTAGGCAATAAAACAGATCGGGATGTGCGCCTTGACCCCATGGAGCGCATCGCCAGAGCGGACTCGCGGACACGAAATGCTGCTTCAGCCTCGGTGAGTTGGATGTAGATGTGCCACAACGCCGGCGATGCTGGTGCGAACGATGTAAGCCCCTCGGTCAGGTTTGCCCGCTCGGCCCTTCAACACTTTGATCATGAGCTCGCTTTAGCTCTTGTGAGTACGGCTCACCGACAATAGCCTAGCGACAAGTGGTCTCTTACCGAGCTTGGATGGAAAGCCCACGCAGCCGGCGAGGGCGCAAGCGGAATCCGACCAGCCCAAGTCCGACCAACATCATGGCGTAGCTCTCCGGCTCGGGGATCGGCACGCTCAGGACGAACGACGCCCGAGTAAAGGTCTCGCCGTCAAAGATATGCCCTGGCGTTGCGAAGCTTCCCGTCGCGACGACGTCACCGGCCTTGAGATAATCCCACGAAGCGTAGATGGCTGTGCCGTTCACTTCGGGATGGCTCAAATAGAAGCGCAGCTGATCTGCACCCAAGGCCGTATCGAGCGCAACGGTGTCGATGATCTCGTTGGTTCCGACCTGGAAATTCTGTTCGGTAAAGCGGATCTCCGGCGCTGCGCCCGGCGCTGTATCGCGTCGCAGCGAAATGGCGAGGTAATCGCTCCGATGCCCCGGTGCCGTCGCATCCTGGTGAGTGTCGATCAGGCGCAGTTGAAAAAGGTCACCCGCCCCGGGCATAGCAATGTCGAAAAGCACGGATGCGACAAAGGTGCGGTGAATCTTCAATCCGCCGTTGAGGTCCGCTGGCGCATCACTCCGATTTGTAAGCAGTGCCACTCCGTGATTGACACGCGAATTGCCTGAAGCTGTGCTCACTTGAGCACCCTGCGCGGAATCGAGCCGCAACTTGCCGCCGGCTTCGTCTCCGACGTTGAACGTGCCCGTGAGGCCGTAGCAGTTGGGCACGAGCGCGCCGCAGTTGAAGGTGCTGGTAGAAGGCCTCGCCGGCGGCACGATGCCATCGCTGAACGTGTCCAGGAAGTAACCGACCCCATCGCGCGTGAGGCGAAACTCATCGACGAAAACGACAAAGGCGTGAGACACACCGCAGGCCAACGACAAAGCCGTGGCAACGACGAAACGAGACAATGGACTTGCGTCATACATGACAGTGCTCCTCAGCAATGTTGGCCGGATCATCTAGTTTCTCGGCATGCTCCTCGTCCGATGCAAAATGTCGCTAATGGAGGACTGCCAGAATAGATGCACTCTATTCAATCGCATGAGTGCTCACATCATCCAAACGGGTGATGTGCACCGCGGAACGCCCGTTTACTCTTCTCGCCGATTCCGATTCGCATCGATCGATGCGACATGGCATCTATCAGGGCAATGAATTGAGCATTGAGATACGGGTGATTCGAGATCCTTGCGACCGGAGAGCCGTTTACCGCCTACGCCACCGTGCGTACTGCTCGAAGGGGCTGCTCAAGGTACGGCCTAGCGGGGAGTTCAAGGACGATTTTGACGATCTTCCCAATCAAACGCTTCTGGGAGCGCTAGTCCTGGACGGCAGAGTTCTCCAGATCTAGCTCGGCGTAGTACATCGTCTCAAGTTTGGCATTCTCGGCCTCGATTTCCCTGAGCCGTTCTAAGTCCGACACCGCCCTGCCGCCGTCCTTCGCCTTCCAGTTGAGGCAGTACGTTGGCTGATCCCATGCCCGCGACGTCTCGACCGCACGGTATACGGCAACACCGATATGGGTAAATCATCGACGGAGGCGCGGGAGCGCGTGGACGAGTTGAATCAGCTCCACCTGCCGGTGCGTCTGAGTCTTGGTAAAGACGGACTGTAGCTGCGTTCGCACGGTATTGATGCTAACGCCCGCCTGCTCGGATACCTGCTGAAGGGTTGCCCCTTCGGCCAACCCAGAAACGAGTTTGGCCTCGGCATCGGACAGCCCGAAAAGATCACGCAGCAGACCAAGGCTTCCCGATCCAGCCTTCCAACGCGCACCGAGCGTCACCAGAGACATCCGAGGGCCCGACGGGCCATCAACCCAATCGTTTGCGGGATTAATCGGCAAAAACACCACCTGACATTCAGGAGAGCCGATATCGCTCTGGAATGAAAAGGCACTTGCCCGGCACTCGCGTTCCGAAGTTGCAAACCTTATCCCCTGCGTGAGCTTATCGTGACATGAGGGAGTAAAGCCCCGGAGCCTGCCATTGCGAACCCGCAGGGGAGCCGACGGAAGCCTCAACATCGATTCCGCCGCAACATTCGCAAATCGGATGAACAATCTATCATCGACGATGAACAATGGGTAATCGAGCGCATTGGTCGCGCTTAGTCCGACTGCGGCTTGGCGACGCAGTGCCTCGAACCGAAGATGCAGTTCGGAGGCGCGTTGTACGTGAGGCGTTATTCGGCTGAGCCATTCCTTCTCCATGTCGCCGAAGGGGTTCTGCTTCGACGATCGGAAGAGGGCCATTGCCCCACGTGCCTCGCTCCCTTCGGAAAGCCGAATTGCCGCCGCATATCGAATATCCCACGGACGGAGCCATTGATAGACTTCATTTCGATCCACAAAGCTTGCATCGAAATGCTCATTGTCGAACACCCACTGCCCCGGAGCCGAGGCCTCGGTAAGCTTTCGCCTCGGGTCTCCGGGGGCAAGATGGGTGTTGTAGTACTCTGTTTCTTTTTCCGGATACTGGTCGGTCGTAACCGCAAGGGCCATTCTGTTTCTTGCCGTGTCCCAGAGGTGGTACTGACCACCGCGCGCGTCGATTACCTCGCTGAACTTCGCGAGAAAAACCGCCCAAGCACGAGGTTCGGTCGGGGTTTCGTAAAGACTGGTAAGTGCCGATTCGTAGAGCTTGAATCTGTCTGAATCACGCATGACGATCTCCCACCGGTCGGACAAGAAAGACGCGGAGGAGAATCCGCGAGGCCGCCGATCAGCACGATCAACGCAATCTTGAATCGATGATATGTGGTTTTCGTCCACGGATGAAGTGCGTACGCCTTTGGGCTAATGCCGGAGGCTTAACACAGTATCCGATCACCCTCTGACCTATGGGATGAGTGTCCGCTCGGGGCAATGGAGCGAACGGAGGCATTTAGGCCGATTCCGGCAAGCGTTCGCCAAAGGGACCTCGACGGTCTCCATGCCGCTCGGTGGATCGCCAAATGTCATGCCACTGTCCGATATGGACTTCAGCGAGCAGCCACACAGTGTGGTCTACGTGGGCGAGCCAGGCACGGGCAAGACCATCCATCGCGATGTCACGGCTCAGTAAGCGCTCCCATGCCCCCGTACTTCCGGGGTTGAATTGGGCAAGGGGGCGTCGACCTTGGCACGCCACGACTGTATCTACTGCACCGCCAGATTCTCGATCGTCTGAACTCCTCGGCAACGTCATTGATGGTGGCCTTACGACCGCGTCGTCCCACGTAGCAGGCGAAGCGCTTCTTAGGTAAGGGATAGTCCGCCAATGGTCCTCGCTCTCGGAGGCGGCGGGCCGGACGTTGGCGGCGGCGCGAACTCGCTGATTGCGGACCACAAGTCACGTTTCGAGATCGCCTCGAACAGCCCGTAATCCCGGTGCAGACTACATTGCATCACCCGTTTGGATGATTCGCGCTTCTCGAAGCCCAATTAGTCTATCGACTTCCATTTCGACCGGAGAACCATCATGCACAGGTTCCTCAGCTGCTCGCTTCGTGTTGCGTTCTTGCTGGCCGCACTCGTTCCCGGTGCGAGTTCGGCGATGTCGATAATCGAGCGGTACGACCGCAGTACGATGATATTTCCGGACTCAGAGACGTTCGCGGGTGCACTACAGCAAAGCGAAATGCGCCAGTTCAATGTGCCGATCGCACTGGGCGAGACCGTCACCCGCAATCACACGCTCAACGGCGTCACGGTCGGTGACATTACCTGGGTTGGGGACTCGAACATAGGCGTCACCATCACCGAGATCGTGGCGGGTAGTCCCACGACTGTCCGCGCACGCGTGACGGGAACCACCGGCGCTGCCGGATACACCACGCTCGTTTCCCAGCGCGAACGCACGTCGATCATCGAGAACGGTATTCATGTCTTCCGCCGCACCGGCATTGGCGGATTCGGCGGCGTAACAGCGGGAAACCCCTACATCTACGAGATTCTGTTGCCCGGCGACTGGTCGGAGGTCGGCACCACGACCGGTCGTCACACGCTCGACGCGATCAACCCGCTCTGGAGCATCGAACGCAACTTCGTCTACGACGGCAGCAACACCGTATTTCGTGCTCGAATCGCCAGCTATGTGAACGACGGCCAGCATGACCTCGATTTGTCGTACTCGCTCTACGGAGTGGCCGCGGTGCCCGAGCCGTCCGCTGCGGTGCTCATGCTGTTGGGCTGCGGATTTCTCGCCTCCACTCTTGTGCGACGATCAGGACAACGGAAGTCAAGTGCGCACCTACGAGCGTAGTCCGTCGATGCGTTCGGCCGGGCAGACAGGGCGTCTCGCTCCGTAGCGAAGAACACCCCTACCGATCAATCGGGACGTGGGCGAATGTCTGTGCAATCATCAGCCGGGACGCTTCGTGCCGCGGACACTCGGCATCGACATTGTAATGACCAGCCGTACTATGCCGAGACCTCTGCGCTTTCGATAACGTAGAGTTCATAGGCCTGATCAGAGCGGAAGCGAGAAGTTTTTCTCCGAAGAAGACTCGCACGGCACATTGTTTCGAAAGTAATAAGGTGCTGAGAACCGGAGTGCTGGATCCACCGAGCGAACTATCTGTCCGATTAGCCACTGCCACCGCGTCGCAGCGTGGCGGAGTGGAGAATCCAGACAAAACGAGCGCGGCGTGCTCTGTTTCTGCGGTTTCGGCCGACAAGCGCCCCGCATGTGCGAGGTGCTTGTCGCTAAGTCACTGGCGAGTCAAAGTGAGCGGCGACTCGTTTCGAACACCCTTGAGGGTCTTGTCGTCGACGCGCTTCAACGCCAGGGTATCATCGCTGCAGCCCGTGAGGACCTTCGATCCATAGGTGTTCACTTCTAGCTCGGTGGCTGTTGCACGGGTTACTTCAACCGGAAACTCAAGCCCAATGCAACGATCCCCCTTCCTAAAACCTCGTCGATTCTGCCAAGTCCCTACTTTGCCTTTGATGATGAGTGTGGCCTCTTCTGCGCGGCCACTGTTGCGTGAGGTATATTGCGCGAGCCATGTTCCATCGTAAGAGTGTTCTTCCTGTGCATGGGCTACAGATGCAATACCAAGGATGCCGAAGATAAGATAGCGCAGGGCGTTCATGATGACTCCTTATTGATGGTTGATACCCGCGGGCTATTCAATGCGATTGCCATGCCGCCCGCAGGCCTCGGTGCAGTGCAGGCAGCGCTTCCTCAACATGACGGTGCGCAAGTCGGCCGAGGTCAACGCGATAGCTGGTCCATTCACCGCTCGGATAAGCACTTGGGGTACATGCCTGGGGATTCGAACATTCGAGCCAATGGCAAAGCTTCGGCACCCGCAGATTGGACCTCGACGATGATTGTTTCGAAATTAGTTCAGGCTCGCATCATCCGTTTGGATGAAAGAGCGGCCGTACTTGACTCTCGGTTGAGGGAGCTACATCTGAGAGGTTGGATCCGAGAGTAGTGGCAACACTGTTGCTGCGTTCTGTAGATCGAGCAGGTGATGGTGCGGACGACAACTTGGGCTACCACCGGGAGGGAGTTCACGTATTCGACGTACAGGATGCGGGCGGTCGCCCCCCGTCCCCGCGGAAACTCGGGATCGCCGGCCGACCTGTATGGAAAATGGGGCTTTCCTATATACGTTTGCCGACACGTGTATAGACAACTCGACCAACCGATCCTGACGAACCGATGCGCCTTCGCCGTCATCGGCACGGCGGTGACGGACCGTTCCGACTTGAAGGTGTTTCTTGGGCCGAATGCCCGACTTCTCCTGAGGCCCGCATGACGACGGCACGCACACATGACCACGGGGTAAGCGTGCAGAAGGCTGTCGATGGATCCAGCGGCCCAGTGGAGCGAGCGATGCGAGCACCTTGACAAGGGTCGGGCACAGTCAGAGACTTGTGCCCGATGGCTTTGCAAGAGTTGGCCAGGTTCATGCGAGAGGGATTCCCCATGTTGCCGATGTTCTTTGTTGCGGCTGCTTCTGCTTTTCTCCTGCTCCCTTTGAGCGTCCAGGCTCTCGAAGTCATCAGCGTCAGCCGAGGGGCGCGGCTCGTCGACCCTGGGAACAACTTCTACGTTTTCGACCAGCGCAGCACCACCCCCGGTGTTTTCGGGGCACGCGCAAATTCGCGCGGTTTGAGCTGGGTAGAACACTTCTCGTACATCGAAACAACGCCTGGCTCGATCGTTCTCGCACTCAGCGGTTTCGAATTGCAGAGAAGCGCTGTCCTTGACGTGGCGGTGGGTTCCAGTCAGGCGATTTCCGAGAGCTGGCTCAGGATGGGCTTCAGGGCGAGCGGACCTTCCCTGTCCACCGTGGCGTCCTTTACCTTTGGGGGCGTTATCAGCGCTTCCACATCTCCGACCTCGTTTCGATCGTCGCTTCGCGACGTGACCGCCGGCACAACCTTGTTTGACCTCGCCACAGCGGATTTCGGCCCAAGCTTTGGCTCGAGCTTTATGCGAGACGAAAGCCTGATTGCCGATCACGTCTACGAGTTCGACTGGACCTTAGTCGTTGCGGATGCATCAGCAACCCTAAGGCGGGCATCCAACAGGCTCGACTTTTCCATCGTTGCGCAACCCGTTCCGGAACCTGACACGGTAGCGCTGATGCTCGTTGGGCTGGGCTTGGCAGCCGGCGTGGCTCGGCGACGTCGATCGTCTACGCCAGCCGAGGGTGGACGCTTCACCATCGAAAGTGGCCGACCACTGCCGCTCGGCCACTGCACACTGCGGGCTGCCGCAGCCGTCGATCGCTGATCAGGCTTGCATCATGCCGATATCCAGTGCGCCAAAGGTCAAACACACGGACGTCGCTGAGCCAGTCAACGACGACACGAGCAGGTATCGAGAACTTCTGCTGGCACGATCTTCGGCACACGTGGGCCAGCTGGCATGTTCAGCGCGGCACGCCGCTTTACGTCGTTCAGGAGATGGGTGCGCGGGAATCGGAGGGCATGATTCGCCGCTATGTCCATCTGGCGCCGGCACACCTTCGCCAGCATGCAGAGGTCCTGACGGATCTGCTCAACGGCACAATCACGACAGAGTCCGGCAACGAAAAAGGGGCTAGGGCTGAGCTAACCCCTTGATACTTTGGTAGGCCGTGCTGGGCTCGAACCAGCGACCAACGGATTAAAAGCTCGAAACCGTCGTTTAATCAATAGCATAAGTGGCCCGCCCTCAATCACTTACGCTCGCCAACGACCGCCAAGAAGCGCCAGCAGTGTCACGATTTCCCCACGTTCCGCTTACTGGAGACGCTTATGGAGAAGGATCGGCTCTCTAGCGCGGACACAGTGGTTCGCAGCCAATGGCGAGCCCGCCGAACGTGTTCCTTTGCAGGCTAATCGATGAGCTGCACTCATCTTGCCCAGCCGACCTCGCGGAGGATAAAACCGAGCGCTTGAATCGCGAGTTCACCGTCCTGATCATTCGGCGGACGAAGGCCGAGCCTGTTCCGCTCATTGGACTTTCCACGGGGATGCAGTATGCGCACGAGATCCGCGGCATCGACGAGTGCCTGCCGGTTCATGCCGTCTTTCAAATCCTTGACCAGCGCCCCGAGATCCTTGTTCAGAACTGGCTCTGGTGCGCCCTGCTGCAACAACCAGTGCGATATCACCACCTGAACGGCATCGCGGCATAGGTCGATGACGGATGCAGCCGCGCCACGAAAGGCGGCATCGGCGACTTTTCCGAGTGCCTCATCTACGGTGTTTGCACCACGGTTGGGAATAGCCGATCGGTCTAGCTCAGGGAGCACGCCGAGATTCGAACGTGACCGGAGGGTTATCAGCTCCGCGCCAAGGGCTATGAGCTCGACCGATACGATGTACCAAACTGTCATGGCGTCAAAACCGCCCATGACGATCATTACCCCCGGAGTCTTCCTGATGCGCGCAGCCAACCCGGAAACCGGATGGTATGTGAGCAGTGATTTCGAAAAACGCCCTTCGTGGTTTCTGTGACCAGGATCCTCGAAGAGCGCCGGATGTCGTTGAACGCACCAGTTTTGCGGTTGCGCCTGGCCATCCTGCCACGAATAGAGCCTGCCGCGCCGAACGCGGCTTGCCGGATCATAGGAATTCTCCCGGAAGACGAGCCTTGCGGAGCCAATGTCGGCATGTCCAGGCACACGGTCCCAGTCCGCGGGAGATTCGATCATCTGCGCAGGAGCAATAACAGGAGTGGGCCATACACCATGCCCATAGATTGATGTGCCCTCATAGACCAGGCCGGTGTTCCGATCGATCCCGATCATTGGTTATCTGCCTCCTCCGCGACGATCGAGATTATGGCATTCAGTCAGCGCGACTGCGGGGGGGCCGGTGCCTCGTGTGCCTTCCCTCATGCCAAGCTTATGAAGCTGGCGCACCGATGGCACGCAGACGGCGCGCGATGCCGCTGCTGAGTTGAGCAACGAGGCGGTCGGGGAAGTCCTGCGGGAGAGCGTGCACGACCGATTCGAGCGCGCGCGGCATGGCCGCGGCGATCTCGGCCAGCGCTTCGTCCATGATGGCCTTGCCGACGCCGGCCCGCGCGGCCGTTTGAACAAAATGCTGCGGCCCCACCTCATCGACGACATAATGGCGATTCGTGCCGACGGCCATTGCCAGCTTGAACTGGTTGCGTCGAAGCTCTCCCCTGTCGATATAGGGCTGCGTCGACATGATGTCGTAGAGCGGAGCTAGCCGAAAGCGCCCTCCGGGAAGCAATTGCACACTGAAGTTCTTCGCATGCCCGTCTGTGGCGCCGAGCAGCCAGAAGAATATCTGCGCCTTCAGGAACAGGCGCTGATCCGCCGCAGGATCGTCGCTCGCTTTGAGAAGATCAAGAAGCCTGGCAATGCCCGGCCCGCCGTCAGCCTCGTACTTGCGGGTCGGCGGAATCGAAAGTGCTTGGCAACAATCTTCCTGCGGAAGTCTGAGCAGACGGCCATCGCGTGTCCAGCGTCGATCGAAACGCTGCACGACCAGCGCCCGCTTGTCGCCGAAATGTGCGATCGAAACGTCCGCTGCGGAAAGGCCGATCTCGCGCGCGAGCGTGAGACAAAAAAACTCGTTCTCGACACTGTCCGAAAGGTCGATCCCACCCTCTCGCCTGCCGATGGGCGGCTTCAGGATGTGCGTGGTGGGCGTCGATCCGTGAGGAACATGCCATTGGTCTTGCCAGTGGAGCAGCGCGGTTTTTTCCTGCGCGCCGGCCAGTGAGATTCGAAATTCCTCTCCGGCGGAGACGCCCAAGGGCGCTTGCGCAAGATCGCCTAGGATATCGGCCACATCAGCATCGGATATGGGGCGGCCCTCGATGGGGCCCGGCGGTAGGGGAGTTTCTCCTTGTGGGAGGAACTGGAGGGCACCTACGCAATCGCGTCCGACCGCGGTTAGCAAGCTGAACGCGTCCGTACCCTGCGCTTGCGTGCGCGCCGCTAGACGCCGGCGTATCTGATCGTTGTCCGGGAGAAGATTGTCGAATACGGCGATGACCGGTTCGCCGATATAGCGATCCTCGCGCAAGGGGAGGGACAGGGATACAGGAAAGGCGCTTTCCCATTCGAGCCACGCTGACGCGTACTGGAAATCGATAGCCCCGCTCGCCTCCCGACGCAGCGCCCCCACAAACCGCCCGTTGAGAAATACGTCGAGCGGGATGCGCGTCTTTCTTCTCCCCGCCATCAAAAGAGATCCTCGATCTCGTTGGCCGAGCCACGAGTGCGGGGCCGAATGACGATCTCCAGGTCCAGGGCGGAGAGAGTATTCAGCAAGGTTTGCAAACGCGTGGCGGGCTCGCCGGACTCCACTTTGGAGATGGTGGCCTGGCGCAAATGGATACGCGTTCCCAGATCGTCCTGGGTGAGGCCGAGCTTCTTTCGTTGGCGGCGGACAATGGCGCCGATCTGCTGAGGCGTGCGAGCGATCTGATCCATGGGTGCTCCTTCGCGCCCAATATGCGCTTATACGTATATGTTGTCAATATCCGCTATCTCGTATAATATGCCAAGATACGCGAAAGCGTATCACTCACCGAACTGCCACAACGCCCCTCGGCAGAAGAGCTGGGACCAGCGCACCGATATGGTGCAAGAGCCCAACTCCTCAGAAATTACTACATGTAGTGGTTGATCACTCTCAATGGCCTGCATATTGTGCTCCCACCGGAACTTTGTCACATCTGGCATGTCGGAGTAGAGTGGCCTTCGGGCGCCTCGTACTGAGCGGGCCGGATCATGGCGCCGCCCCAGGTGTCGAGGACGCCATCGCCAGCCGCATTGGCGATGGTCAGGTCGGACGGACAATCGTCTCGCCTGCCGGAAGCTGCGCGCGCCTGACTGTTCTGCTGCAATTGACCGTAGCTCGGTTGTTGGATGGCTCTCATCGGACGGTCGCAGGACTTGATTTGAAGGCGCGGGCGTGGCCGGCGGCCGATAGTTGCGCAACAGCAAAAGGGGAGTAGAGTTGTCGATGAACGCAACGATTGAGGCCGCAAGCAAAAACGTGCCAGCCGCAGATGGCTATTGGCTGTCGCGTTGGCCGGGCGCCTCGTACTGAGCGGGCCGGATCATGGCGCCGCCCCAGGTGTCGAGGACGCCATCGCCAGCCGCATTGGCGATGGTCAGGTCGGACGGACAATCGTCTCGCCTGCCGGAAGCTGACTCTCAGAACGGTCGGGTTGAGTTAACCGATGGGACCCTACCTAGCAAGGGGAAGCAGCGCAGCAAACCGCTGTACCGAAGGCTCTGCACGCATGCCAATCTCTGGCGGGCGTGGTTCGTCGTGCAGCAAAACGGGAAGGCGTCCAGATCGGCGCGGACGCGCGCGGAGATCAGCGAGTTTGCAGCATCCGCGCCGGAGCAAATCCACAAGGTCGCTTACGCCCTCTCCCACAGTCGATATGTTTTTTCGCCGGCACGCGGCGTGGCAATTCCAAAGGGAAGCGGCAAGGGTAAGCGCCCCGTCGTCATGGCACCGGTTCCCAATCGCATCGTTCAGCGCGCGATCCTCGACATCCTGCAATCTGTCCCCGCGATTAGCGCCACTCTGAACCGGGGCGTGAACTTCGGCGGCATTGCAGAGGCTGGTGTTCCCGTAGCGATTGAAGCCGCCTTGCGGGCCGCACGCGAATCCACGTACTTCGTACGGACCGACATCAAGGCATTCTTTGTCAATGTTCCCCGTGAGCAGGCGGTCGCACTGATCACGCGCGAGTTCGATGAGCCGCGCTTTGCGGAGATCGTACGAAGAGCAACGATCACGGAATTGGACAACGTTAACCAGCTTGGCCGCGATCGGGATCTGTTTCCGCTTGAGGAGATCGGCGTGGCGCAAGGCTCGGCGCTTTCCCCCTTGCTGTGCAACCTGTTCCTCGATGAGTTTGACCGCCGGATGAATGCCCGTGGGATCCGATGCATCCGCTATATCGACGATTTCATACTTTTCGCACCGAGCCGAGAACGGGCCATGAAAGCGCTCGCCGGTGCACGAAAGTATCTAAGCAGCATCGGCTCGCTGGACTGCTATGACCCCGTAGAGAATCCCGACAAGGCTGAGCAAGGGTTAACGGAGAACGGATTTGAGTTTCTCGGAGCACACATAAGGCCCGATGGTGTGCGGCCATCGAGGAAAGCCATCGAGAAACTCTTCACGAAGATTGATGAGGTATTCGAGACCGCATTCTCAATGGCGGAATCGCCAAGGGAGGCCGCTCAAAAGCGCGCTACGTATGTGGATGTACTGCAGTCGGTTAGCCTCGTGATCCGGGGATGGGGGAATTCCTACGCGTTTTGTACCGATGATCGCCTGATGCGCGATCTCGATCGGAAGATCGATGAGCGCCTCAAGCATTTCCGCCGGAAGTTCTTCCGGCACTTGGACCGACTGAACGCAGCGGATCAGCGCCGCCTGTTCGGCGTTTACCTGCTGGATGACTGCAACAAGAGCCAACCCATCCGTGAACTCGTAAGGCCTATGAAGACATCTCCGAAGGACCTCCTAGGGAAGGCAACGACGCTTGGGTCAGTGATTGGAGCCGCCATCGGATCGATCTCTGGTGCGCTGGATCGCGGGATCGCAGCAAAGGGAACGTAAAGCTGAGCGCATCAACATGAAGCCCGCGCAATCTGCTGCAGACCGTATCGAAATCTCCTCCTTGTGATGCCGACACGACGCAGGGCCTGGCCGATAACCCACGAGGCTGCTCTCCCGCCACCTCTTGAGCCTGTATCGCGCATTCGCGCGAATGGGAGCGTCTTTCTGAGCTTCGTCCCCCCGGCGACGAAATGACGTCATGGCGACCGAAGTGCTGTGCACGCCACGGCTACTTGAACTCATTCGGAACACCACCCGACAGTGTGATCCTCCTTTCGTTTGCGACCGCGGCCGCTATCCGATACTGCTCTTCGTCCCGCGTATAGACAATGATCCTCAATCCCTCTTCGACCTCGGCCGCGGGCCTGAGCACATCGAACATCGCGCTTACCGCCGATCTGAATGGTAGCCGCCACCCGCCGCTCATCACCGTTGTCGCAAGCGACCGACATCGACGTTCATTTGCGAGCCGGCACGCGAGGCGCAATGCTCCATTGAGAACCTGAAGCTTCTGTTGATCGCCAAGTACCTCGACGTGGTTCAGTGTTGCCGCAAACAAGACAAGAGAGAACGGGAAGCCTGAATGCGGCACTGTCGGTACCGTATGTCCCAGCGGGACCGGATACGGTATCTGCGATTCCAGATCATCGAACACCTCAGGCCAGCACTCCTTGAATGCACGAGCGACGGCCCCTTCCATTCCGCTCGACGCGCCATCCATTGTCAGCAGAACTGCGTCGCCCGACGCCTGGACAATATCTGCGTGAACCAAGTGGATAGGCATCCCTAAATCAACCAGCGTTCGTCCGATTTACCGCGCGATCCCAATGCGACAGCGCGGAACCAAATGCACCACCGTACTCGCGAGCAAGTTGATGCAGGCATTCATGAAACGCGACGGCGTAATTGACGCAACCGAGGATCTGCAGGCTTTGAAGAATACGCGTAATCCGGGGGTAGTTATGGTTGCCCGCCGAAATCCAGCCGCTCCGTCGCGCATTGAAATTCCCCCCGCTGTATACAGCGACATCTTCTGGGTCGTCGTCGTCGCACTCGAGACCATAGAAGTTGAGCATGACGCGCAGGGAACCAATGAGGTTTTCTCTCAACTTCGCTTCGTTTCGAAACACCTGCACCGCCTCGGCGTCTAGTCGCGGCGCGTTCGGCTCGAAACTGCTGGCAGTATAGAGAGGGAAGATCCACTGAATGTAGTCGTGAATCCGCTCCAACTTCGCAAAGTCCCACCCGATTATCTCGGAATAGCACGCCCCAGCGGATGTCCGCTCCGTTCCTCGGTAGAACGCTACTATCGGATGCATGATCGTGAGTCCCTCGTCGCCCCGCAATCTTCGACAGAAGCATCACGTCGTAAGGGCTGCAGACTATCTCCTACTCGTTCGTCTTACCAATCCCGCCAGTACGGTCGTGGAAGCAATCGTACCCCAGACTCGCCCCTCAATTTTCAGTGTCGCGAGAATCGAAGTGGAAGGCGATTGGGCTTTCGTTAATTGCCCATTACAGCTTCTTAGGGGTTCCATAAGCGCCAAAACACGTGCAAGTTCAATTGGCATCCATTTTGCAATCTAGATCTTGGGCAAACTTCTAGCATAGTGAAGCAGCTGCGCGTTGGCGGCACTGAAGTACTGCGTCCAGAGCGTCTTGAGCGCCGCCATGTGCTGGGCAGTGTTGCCGCTTGCACCGACCGCGTGCACCCCCACCCCCTGGAGGTTCGGCAGCAGCTTCTGCGCCCTGCGCGTGTCGATCAGCTGCTTGATGTAGCCGTCATCGATCGACACCCGCGCGAAGTTCGCCACCGGGCTCTCCTCCACCATGTCCGAGAGCACCACCAGCACCGTGCGCTGCTTCACGCGGCGCCCCTGCTCGAACAGCGACTCCGTCGCACCGATCGCATCGAGCAGGTACGTCGCCTTCGCCGGCACCGAACTCTTCGCCCGCAACGCCTGGAAGTCCTCGCTCAGCGCCGCCCGTGCGCGCTTGAGCGTCGCCTCGTCCTCCAGCCGCCGGTTCACCCGCGCCATCGTCCGGTCCGCGTGCACCAGGAACCTCGAGCCCGGCGTGCTCCCCACCGCCGCCAGCACCACCCGATCCCCCGAGCGGCTGCTCGCCAGCAGCTCCGAGAACGCCTGCTCGTACAGCCGCCAGTCCTCGGCACCGACCGAGCTGCTCACGTCCACCAGCACCACCGCCAGCCGACCGCCATCGGCGCTCCCGGTCACCTGGTTCACCAGGTTAGTCAGCCCGGCCTGGCTCGGTGCAGCAAGCGCCAACCCCAGCAGGCCCAACAGCATACGGCGGCGCATCGGTACGATCGAAGACTTAGACACGGTGGGACTCCTCGGCAGTCGTGATGAGTTGGTCGATGCTCGGCGGCTCCCGATCGAGCGGGGTGCCCAGATCCAGGGGGACGAACACGGCATGGTCGAGCTCGCGGTGCATCCACGACGGGGCCGGCGTCGAGCGCGAGCGCATGTTGTGGTCACGGTACTCGGCCATCTTCGCCAGGCAATCTTCGCGCACCTTGGTGATGCCGGCCCGTACCTCGCCCAGGGCCTGGTCGTGGCGCGAGGCCAGGGCTGCCCGCTCCTTCCAGATGCCTTCGAGCTGACGGCGTAGCCGCCCCTTGTCCTTGAGCAACCGCTCGAGCTCGGCATCGGGCGAGTGCATGTTGTAGGTGAACACCACCCCGACGACGAAGAACAGCAGCTGCAGCCCGACGAAGGCCGCAAAGTTCCAGGCGCTGCCCGCAATACCCGCCTGCGAGACCTTCATCGCCAGATCGTCCATGCGCAGGCCCGCCAAGCCGAGCATCACCCCCAGCGCGATCGCGAGCACCAGGCCGACCAGGATCCAATCGCGCAGCCCCGCCATGCCCCCGGCGGACTGGCGCACCTTCGCCCCGACGAACGAGGCCCCCAGCACGTTGAGCACACCGATCGAGGCGGCCACCATCCAGGTTTCGGCCTGGTCCATGTTGAGCAGCCCGAGCGCGCTGTTGTTCAGCGGCGTCTCCAGCAGCGCGGCCAGCCCCAAAAGAGGCCAGTACAGCCCCCGGGGGTACTTCGGGTGGAAGCCCGCGAAGTCCTTCTCCCGGTGCTGGCGGTGCATGAAGGCGTATTGGCCCAGGGTATCGCGGAAGGCGTGGTCGAGCCGGTTGACTTGGGCGCGCAGACTCGACGCGCGTCCGGCCCACGTGCGGGCGTGTTCGGCGGTGTCGATTTCGGCGTGGCGGATCCACTTCGCCTCGATCGGGGCAACGGGGCGAGTGGCCGGGGCGGTGGGCAGGGCGATGACGTTGCTCGACATGGTGAGGATCTCCTGTATCTGGCTACTTCAACGCGGCCGGTTCACGGATTTTGAGCACCTCGGCGCCAGATTGCGCTTCGGGCACCCAAGCACCAGCGTCGGTATAGAGCGTGGCTTGGATGAAGTTCGCCTCGCCGGGGTAGTCACGCGCCCCGTCGATCCAACCCACGGTGCCCGCGTAGCGGGCGTAGCGTCGAGCGAGGAAGCCATTCCAGGCATCGTGCAGTTTCATCGTCACATCCCTCCCTGATCGAGGGGAGCACACGCTCCCCAATGCACGTTCAACGCGGACGGCGGGGGGATTTTGAGAGGGATCGGCAGAACGAGCGTTTTTGGCTACAAAGCCCCTGAGCGTCAGGCTATCGAAATGGTCTGCGGGTAGGCACCGCCCCCTGAATTATCTGACCAGGACGCGGGTACTCAGCGGCGGGATGAAGCGCAGCGCGTGAGCCAGACGCTGCGTCATCGTGCTCGCCTCGAAGCGTTCCAGTAGGCTATGCGGCAAGCGGCTGATTGTCATCGGCGACATGAAGCGTTCGCACACCGATTGCCAGAACCGGGGCGACGGGAAGGTCTCGCGCCACCACCGCCGCCAACGCGTGGGCGTGCCCGGTGCAATGCGCAGCGGATCGTGTAGCGCCCGCGCCGAGGCACCTTCCGGGGGCGATACCAGCATCAACACTACGGCCAGATACACCCGGCGGCCCGCAAAGCGCACCGAGGCCGAGGTCGTGCGCCGCTCGCACCTGCCACAGGTGAAGCTCAGCCGCCGGGAATACTCCCCCCGTACCGCGAGCGGGCAGCTGCGCGGCTTGCGTGGATAGTTCGCGCCATGAGCACGCCCTCGTCAACCGCGAAGCCGGGTTGCGGCGGCGAGTTCTTCATCGATGTGGGTAAGGAAACGAAAAAATGCATGCTCTTGAAGAATGGCCTGGCACACTGAGCGGTCTCCTGGCTTGGTAACCGTAGACTCCCCGCGGGGATCTGTTTGATCAAGATCGCCACGGGCAATCGCCATCGAGAAAGATGACCGTGCTCACTATCGTTCCAGTATCGGGGTCCGACATGAAACGAGGGGTTGTCCTCTGACGCCGAGCCGGCCCGCCGCCCGTCCGCTTGCAGGTTCCGCCGTGAGTAGCTGCGTCGGTGTCGCGCCGAATCAGCGCTACGAAGTGTCCTTCCTGGCAATTATTGCCTCCTGGAGCAGGGCCTTACGGAGCCCATCATCGTCAAGGATTATTCTGCGAAATTCCGGTTCCGAGAATAGTTCTCTATGCATAGGGTCCAGATTTAGGATCTCCAGCTGCTTCTCCTTTACGGTCTTCCACGTGTTCCCATCATCCACTTCCTGCACAGAGCCGTTGAGATCGGAGAGCGCCTCTTTAACCTTGAGAAAGTGGACGAACCCATCGGCATCTCCGGCAACGACCATCCCTCGGTCATACATGAAGTCACAAGTTGTGATGTTTGCTTCTGCCGAGTACACATGGGTGATATCTTCTGTAGCCAAATCCCAGAGGCGAACCAGATTGGAAGACGCTGACAATACCCGCCGGCCGCCTGAGTGCAGGTCCAGACAATTGAGGAACCACGTCTGATCCATCAGCGTCGCCAAACACGCACCCCCCTCCAACTGCCAGACGCGCAGCGTCCCGTCCTCTGACGAGGATACAACCCGCCGCCCGTCCGCAAGCAGGACCAAGTCTCGGACAAAATTAGTGTGCTCCGCAAGGGTCGCCAAACACGTCCCGCGCTCCAGATCCCAAATGCACAGCGTCCCATTTACTGAAGCCGACACCGCCCGGCGTCCGTCCGTATGCAGGACGACGTGAGTGATCGCGCTGTTATGCCCCTCTAGCATTGCAAGACACGTTCCGCGCTCCAGGTCCCAGACGCGCAGCGACTTGTCCTCAGACGCCGACACCGCCCGCCGTCCATCCGCGTGCAAGGCAACGTGGGTGACCTTATCGGTATGCCCTGCCAGGACCGCCAAACACGTCCCGCCCTCCAGGTCCCAGACGCGCAGCGTCCTGTCCCGTGATGCCGACACAGCCCGCCGTCCATCGGCGTGCAGGGCCATGTGGGTGACCCCGTCGGTATGCCCCGCCAGCGTCGCCACGCACGGCCCGCGCTCCAGGTCCCACACGCGCAGCGTCTTGTCCTCCGACGCCGACACCGCCCGCCGTCCATCCGCGTGCAGGACCACGTGAGTGACCCGGCCGGTATGCCCCTCGAGCGTCGCCACGCACGTCCCACGCTCCAGGTCCCACACGCGCAGCGTCTTGTCCTCCGACGCCGACACCGCCCGCCGTCCATCGGCGTGCAGGGCCACGTGAACGACTCTGCCAGTATGCCCCAGCAGTCGGCGCGACCCCGCCCCCCCGGCCGGCGTCAGGCTCCCCCACGCGGGCCGCAGCCACGCCCAGTGGGTCCGCTCGTCCAACTGCTTGGCTAAGGTTGCCAACCGCTCGTTACTTAGCTCCGCCAGCCTGCCCCAAAGCTGCGATGGTAGCAAAGACGGATCTCTCGATAGTGCAGCCACCGATAGCAGCAGGGCATCTGCTAAGAGGTCTATCGCGTCCCTTACCGGTGGCTCCGCTCCGCGTCGGCCCAGAATTCGATGGAATAGCCGCGCCCAGAGCGCCATTCCTTCCGCCGTCGCCGGTTCCGATCTGGGCGTTAACGCCGCAGCCTGTATCGCGTACTCCGCTAGGTCGGTGATCGGCAACGGTCGTGCAGCATCCTTCGGATCCGCCCCCAGCGCCGCAACCAGATACTCGTAGTCGAGCAGCGTGTCGGCGAGTTGCTCGGCCGCTTCGATGCCCTCTGCCGCCAATGCAAGCAGGTGCTGCGGCAAACCCCGCAAGGCCGCGGTGCGGCTGTCTCCTTTAAGCTCACGCCACCGCGCGTTGCTCCATGCCAACAGCGCATGGACTTCCTGTTGGATGGCCTCGTCCCCCGCGCTTGTGGCCAGTACCTTCAGAATCAACTCCGGGATCCGGCTGTGTCGAAACACGTAGCGCCGCTCAGAGGTGACCCCCGACTCGACGCACCAGTCCCGCAGCTGCTCCAGGCACGCATCGAGTCCCGCGCGCTTGATATCTTCCGTGTCCAGCTTCCCGACACGCGGCGGCACTGTCGGGTCCCTTTGCCTTGCCGCGTCCCGTGCCTTCTCAATCAATTGGTCAACGATGCGCCGCGTGGGCTGCGTCCCGTGCTGGTGCCACAGCGCCAGCGCCGTCGCCATCACCGGCAGGTAGGCACCGTACTTCTCGGACTGAAGAATATTGTACTTGTGTGTCCAGTCGGTCCTCAACATCTCGTCGATACCGCGCGGTAGCTTCGCGTCCAGTTCGCACCAGCGCTCGTAATTCGTTGGCCCGGCCGGATCTTCCTTTCTGTCGAGCGTCTCCTTGCGGGTAAACCACTCCGCCACGTAGAACGCCCCCTGGCATGCCTCAACCATCCGTTCAACCAACGACTTGATCTCGCTCGGGTAGGCAGTTTGTGCTTCCACGTACTCGGTGATTCGACGAGTCAGGTACTCGCGTAGATCCTGGCGGTTCGCTTGGTCGAAAGCTACGTCAGCCTCCGAATCAAGGACGAGCAGGTCAGCGGGATCCCCCAGCGCCTGCCGATGATCCCCGGGCCGCAGGACATCACCAGCGGGCCCCTTCTGGAAGCGGCACCGGAACTGGCGATTGATCATCCTGAGAAAATGCACCTGTCCAGCGGCATCTCCGGCCACGATCATTTCTCGGTCTGGAACGAACTCGCACGCATTAAACGCCCCATCGGCCATGAACAAATGGGTTGCCTTTCCAGCGTCCAAATCCCAGACACGAACCGTCCAGTCGGTAGACCCCGACACTGCCTGCCGTCCATCCGCGTGCAGGGCCACGTGAAGGACCCCGCCGGTATGCCCTTCCTTCGCCGCCACGCACGTCCCGCGCTCCAGGTCCCACACGCGCAGCGTCCTGTCCCATGACGCCGACACCGCCCGCCGTCCATCCGCGTGCAGGGCCACGTGAGCAACCCCTTGGGTATGCCCTTCCAGGACCGCCACGCACGTCCCACGCTCCAGGTCCCACACGCGCAGCGTCCTGTCCCATGACGCCGACACCGCCCGCCGTCCATCCGCGTGCAGGGCCACGTGAGTGACCCGGCCGGTATGCCCTTCCAGCGCCGCCAAACACGTCCCACGCTCCAGGTCCCAGACGCGCAGCGTCCCGTCATCTGACCCCGACACCGCCCGCCGTCCATCGGCGTGCAGGGCCACGTGAGTGACCTCGCGGGTATGCCCTTCCAGGACCGCCACGCACGTCCCACGCTCCAGGTCCCACACGCGCAGCGTCCTGTTCCATGACGCCGACACCGCCCGCCGTCCATCCGCGTGCAGGGCCACGTGGGTGACCTTGAAGGTATGCCCTTCCAGCGTCGCCAGACACGTCCCGCGCTTCAGGTCCCACACGCGCAGCGTCCCGTCATCTGACGCCGACACCGCCCGCCGACCGTCTGCGTGCAGGACCACGTGAGTGACCCGGCCGGTATGCCCCTCGAGCGTCGCCACGCACGTCCCACGCTCCAAGTCCCACACGCGCAGCGTCCTGTCCCATGACGCCGACACCGCCCGCCATCCATCGGCGTGCAGGACCACGTGGTCGACCGCGTCTTTATGCCCTTCTGGCGTTGCCACGGAGGTCCCGCGATCCAGGTCCCACACGCGCAGCGTGTCGTCCCAGGACGCCGACACCGCCCGCCGACCGTCTGCGTGCAGGGCCACGTGAGTGACCCGGCCGGTATGCCCCTCGAGCGTCGCCACGCACGTCCCACGCTCCAGGTCCCACACGCGCAGCGTCCTGTTCCATGACGCCGACACCGCCCGCCGTCCATCCGCGTGCAGGGCCACGTGGGTGACATTGCCGGTATGCCCTTCCAGCGTCGCCAGACACGTCCCGCGCTCCGGGTCCCACACGCGCAGCGTCCCGTCATCTGACGCCGACACCGCCCGCCGTCCATCCGCGTGCAGGGCCACGTGAGTGACCCGGCCGGTATGCCCCTCGAGCGTCGCCACGCACGTCCCACGCTCCAGGTCCCACACGCGCAGCGTCTTGTCCTCCGACGCCGACACCGCCCGCCGTCCATCCGCGTGCAGGGCCACGTGAGTGACATTGCCGGTATGCCCTTGCAGCGTCGCCAGACACGTCCCGCGCTCCAGGTCCCACACGCGCAGCGTCTTGTCATCCGACGCCGAAACCGCCCGCCGTCCATCCGCGTGCAGGGCCACGTGAGTGACATTGCCGGTATGCCCTTGCAGCGTCGCCAGACACGTCCCGCGCTCCAGGTCCCACACGCGCAGCGTCTTGTCATCCGACGCCGAAACCGCCCGCCG
>JALHQN010000014.1:80328-148189 GCA_022841915.1 Burkholderiales bacterium
GCGTGCAGGGCCACGTGAGTGACATTGCCGGTATGCCCTTGCAGCGTCGCCAGACACGTCCCGCGCTCCAGGTCCCACACGCGCAGCGTCTTGTCATCCGACGCCGAAACCGCCCGCCGACCATCCGCGTGCAAGGCCACGTGAGTGACGCTGCGGGTATGCCCTTTCAGCGTCGCCACGCACGTCCCGCGCTCCAGGTCCCACACGCGCAGCGTCCTGTCCCATGACGCCGACACCGCCCGCCGTCCATCGGCGTGCAGGGCCACATGAGTGACACTGTTGGTATGGCCCTGCATTCGACGCACCTCGGCTCCCCCAGGAGAGGTCAAGCTCGCCCGCACCGGCCGTAGCCATTGCCAGTGCGTCCCGTCGTCCACCTTTTGGGTCAGAGGTGCCAACCGCTCGTTGCTCAGCTCGCCCAGCCTGCCCCGTAGCTGGGAAGGCAATGCCGTTGGATCCCTCGACAGAGCGGGAATCGATAGCGTCAGCGCATCGGCAAGGAGCGTGATCGCCTCAGCTGTCGACGGATCCGCTGGGGACATTAGCGGGGCAGCCTGTCTCGCATATTCCGCCAAGTCGTGGATCGGCAACGGTCTCGCGGGATCCTTCGGATCTGCCCCCAGCGCCGCGACCAGGTACTGGTAATCGATCAACATATCGGCAAGCTTCTTTGCCGCCTCGATGTCATTCGCCGCTAGCGCGAGCAGGTGCTGCGGCAAGCCCCTCAACGCCGCCGTGCGACTGTCTCCTTTGAGCTGTCGCCAACGACCGCAGCTCCAGGCCAGCAGCGCGTGCACTTTCTGTTGGATGGCCTCGTCACCTGCGGTCTTGGCCAGTACCGCCAGGATCAACTCCGGTATCCGACTATGCCGAAACACATAGCGCCGCTCCTTGCTCCCCGACTCGACGCACCAGTCCCGTAGCTGCTCCAGGCACGCTTCGATCCCCGCGGTCTTGATGTCTTCTGTGTCCAGCGTTCCGACACTCAACGGTACCGTCGAATCCCGCTGTCTTGCCGACGCGCGCGCTGATTCGATCAGATCCGTGATCACCTGCCGCGTGGGGTGCGTCCCCTGCTGGTGCCACAGCGCCAGCGCCGTTGCCAGCACCGGCAGGTATTCGCCCCACTTTTCGTCTTGAAGGATGTTGGCCTTGTGGTCCCAGTCCTTCTTCAACATCTCATCGATGCCGCGCGGCAGCTTCGCTTCGGCCTTGCACCAGCGCTCGAAGTTCGTCGGTCCAGCAGGATCGTCCTTTCTGTCCAGCGTCTCCTTGCGCGCGAACCACTCCGCCACGAAAAACGCCCCTTGGGACGCCTCCACCATCCGTTCGACCAGCGACTGGATCTCGCTCGGGTAGGCGGTTTGTGCTTCGCCATACTCGGTGATTCGACGACTCAGGTACTTGCCTAGATCTTGGCGGTTCGCTTGGTCAATTGCTGCATCGGCCTCGGAATCGAGCACAAACAGGTCATCGGGATCCCCCAGCGCTCGCAGATGATCCCCGGGCCGTGAGGTCAGCAGGATGAATACGCCCGGCGGGAGCTTCTGCGGAAACAGTCGCTGCAGGTACGTCATCTGCCCCCGCTGCTCGACTGGAGTATTCGCTCCGAACGCTTCATCCAATCCGTCCACCACGATCAACAGCTTACGTTCCGGCGCCGCTTCGAGCTTCTTCGCCGCCTCTTCGAGCACCTGCTTGAGGACGGTCGGTGCGTTCTGTGGGGTGATCACTTCAGATCGCCCCTCCGACAGCGGCATCAGCAGCCGGTCCCGCAACTGGTACTCGATCTGGCCTGCCAGCGCGGGCGTCGGCAGCCATCCCGATTGGTTACGCCGGAACACGTGCCAGGCGAGCACCCAGGCCCTACCCAGCAATTGGCCACCGTACGTTTCGATCAGCTTGAGAACGAACGCCGTCTTCCCGAACCCGGCGCCTGCCTTGAGTACGATCAGGCCCCGATCATGTGAAGCGACGAGATCTTCGATTCGCTTGAACAGCCACTCGCGCCCCTCGAACAGGGCGACGTCGTATTTCTCCCGACTGAGTTCGTCGGCGAAGCGAAACGGGGCCACCCCGGGGCGCAGGCTCTGCTGCACGCGCAGATCAGCCACCAAGCCAGCGAACGTCTCCTGGAAGCACAACTGCGGTAGCGCGTGGGCCTTGCGGTGCGCGTCGATCTCCGCGTCCGTAAGCAGCTCCGTCTGATCCTGGGCGATGCCCACCGCTCGGGGTGGGAACTGCCCCGTGCGGGCACGCACCACGAACGGCGAGTCCCCAAACAGGGCTCCCAGCTTTGCATCGATGCCGCCCACCCGGCTCAGCCTGCCGTCTGCGCCGATCTGCGCACTGACCACCACCCGCGAGAGCACATCGCCTTCGGCCAACTCCGCCAGGTGCTCGATCACCTGCTCCGCGCTCTGTTCTCCAAGCATCGTCATCGATTCCGTCGTCCGAATTGACTAACCCAAGTCCCTGTCATCGCATGCTCACGACATCGACAGCGCCGCTTAGCCTTCGGCGCCAATTGATCTTGCATGGCATCCTGCTCATTAGCAAATCCAGGGCTCATACCCGCCCAACGCAGACCAGACCTGCATTTTTATCCCCGCACCCCTCAAAAAATCCCCTCACCCCCGCGTTGAGCCCTCAGAGGGGAAAGAAACACGCAGCACGCAGCCCCCCTCGGCGAAGCACCCGGGTCGGGACAGCGCAGCACGCCTCACTGGACCGACCCGCGGTGAAACGCCAAGACAGACCGACCTTATGTCCACAGCCACCTCATCCAGGAGATCCACCATGACCCAGACCAAAACCACCTTCCACCGCGACGGCAGCGGCAAACTCACCCGCGTCACCAACGAACGCTACCAGGACGGAAGCAGCAAGACCACCGTCTCCCGAGGCTCCACGGGGCTCTTCGGCTCCTTCGCCGGCAAGATCACATCCCAGACCCGTACCGACAAGTCCGGCAACTCCTGGACCAAGAAGCGATAGCCACCCCGCTCAAAATCCTGCACCCGTCCGCGTTGAGTAGGCATGCGGAGATCGTCGAGCCACAGGTTTCCTCCTCCCTGCCTCGTGGCGCACCTCTGGCGATCTCCGCACTTTTTCAAAGAAAAGAAGCTCAGATGCGAGCCTAGACCACGTCGACCGACTAATCCCGAGATTCTTCCATCAATCCCAAGGGCCTGGCCCTCCCGATACCCCAACGGGCCGACTTCCCCATTTCCTTGAAAGGCACTCGCAGTGATCCCATCCACGACATACCAGGCCAGTCCGCACGTCTGCCGCAGTCCTCGCGTTCAGCGTCTCCTCGGCGCAGCACTTCTCAGTGCGTCACTACTCAGCGTTAGCCCACCGATCGAAGCAGGCTCCCTGGCCGGGTCGGTCGCCAAGGCAGCGGCGAAGCGCTCAGCCGCCACCCTGGGCGGCCACTCTGCGGCGCGCGCCGGAAAGCCGGCCGACGTCATCATTCATCGCAGCAAGCATCCGCAAACCGCGCAGCACATCGAAGAAGCCCAGCGACTCGGCCAACCGAGCGTGCTCACTATTGATCGAAGTGGCGCAGCAGCTCGACGGCGCGATGCCATGGCTCACGTCGATCGGCCCAAGGATCATCGCGTCCACGGGCGAGACCGCGATGAATATCCCCCCGCCATGACGCGCGAAGGCGGCGGCAACAGCGACGTTCGCTACGTCGGCGCCTCCGACAATCGCGGCGCGGGCAAAGCCTTCGGGCATCAGACGCGGCACCTACCCGATGGGAGCCGCGTCAGCGTGCATGTCACGGACTGACCAGCCTTCCGATCTCCACCATCGAGGGCGCCCCGGGCAACCGTGTGCGCCCTCGCTTCCTATCTCGCAGGACGCATGTCCACTATTCCTGGCTTGTCGGAACAGAGTTCGCCCCGATTGAAGCGAGTTCTGCCGGCCGCACAGCGGAAATTCTGAGAGAAGGCATGACCCAGGGCATCGCCGACATTTGCCTTGACCACGATCTCGAAAAGCAACCCGTCACGCAAAGTGATCTCGGCCTATCAGGTGCCACTTGCGATAACGCCCTAGCCTAACGGACGAAAGCCGAGACGCCAAAATGCTCGCCCGTACCCCGCCGCCGCCCTGCCCCCGATGTGTAGGTACCGCTCGACCGGAAGTTTACTCAGCGGATCGATGCTCAAACCAACGAGAGTGTCCAATCGAGATCGATCGACTGCGACGATTCCCCAGAGCAGGGAATCTGCCGGAAAAATCTCCTCGTACCGGAGCATCCCCTCCTGGAGGCAGCGCCCATCAGGACGCACGCCGATGCGGGCGTGCCGCTTCGTCACAGACCCTACAAGAACATGGAGCAGTTTGTCAGGCAGCACCGTGAAGCGTGTCTTGAAGCGTCCGCCCAAGTGCGATGCCGTCGGAAACACTCGATCCGCAATCCATTCAGCCCAGACGCTCGCCTGCGACTGCAGTTTGGCGTCGGGCTCGGCGATAACTTCCAGATCCTCCAGGCATGCGACCGTGCCCTGTGCCAGACTGCTGTTACGCGGAAACACTGCGGAATTGTCGCTGGGCACGGGTACGCAGAGGGGGATGCCCAATCCATCCGGGCTTACTTCCTGCCAATCGCTTCTGTAGCGATTCATGATCGTCGGGCAAGATGCCCACACGATACCTCCACATGAGGTCCGGACCGGAATACAAAGAAGGTTCGCATCCCCGACCGCGATTGCACCTGTACACGAGGTTTTCGAAGAACTGGAACCGAACATGGACAACCAGTCCTCGTCATCGGCCTCCAATTCATGACGTAGGTCCCTACGCAGCGCCCCCTTTACAGCGCTACCCTTAACAATCGGCCACCTCTGCGTCCCCTCGCATGCCGTTGACAAACCCAGGTCTCCCGCACGGAATCCCACTTCAACGTCCATCGCCGATAGGAGATGGAGGTGGTAGATTTGACTTTCCACTCGCTCCCTCTTGATTTCCGTGGATGTCTTCGTGCCAGGAGGACAAAGATGCACATTCCCTCGCATTCTAGGTCCTATCGCTTCAATCAATCACCACCCCGCCATCAGCGCGTTATCCGCATTCTTCCGGGCTTGAATCGACTGGGCCTCTGCTCGAGCTAGACAGGCGCGATAGCGCGAATCGACTCTCTCTGCGAACCATTTGGTAGTCAGGTTCCTACGGTGTATTTTGGGACCACTGAGTTTGACCTGCGGGATTAGCGCACGGGGCACGGACCGGCCGGCGCGCTGATCCGCCTGCTCGAACACGCGAATGTACAGTGCCGTGCGCCCCAGGTCCGCTGTTCCGCTCAGTTGCAGATCCCGCAGCATCTGCGCTTGATCCAGTTTCAGTTGCGGTCCCAACGAGAGCGCGGCACGGATGGTCTCGCTGCTGGGCGTGCCCGAGGCGTCGCGCGGCACCACGATGCCATCGAGTACGAGGGGGATACCGGAAAGTCGGGCAATCGCATTCTGGAGAGCCGCGTTTCGGCTGGCATATCGTCCAGCGTTGTAGTCGGCGAAGCGGTAGATCGGCGCATCGTACGGCGCGGCGTACGCGAACAGATGGGCCGCCCCAAAGTAAATGCCGCCTCGACGGGAGAAACCGATAGCGCGCAAGTTACTATCAGACGGCATGCGCTCAGGATGCTCCTTCGCAAAATTGTCGATGAAATCGACGCTGACTTGCATGGGACCCAGCGTGCGCACGGGATTCAAATGCCCGAAGAGGCGTCCGCCCAGCGGAACCTTCTGGATGAAGTCTTCGAAGATGGCGCTGAGCTCACGTTCTGTGCGTACCGCGTCGATCCGCACCTTGTACGTACGCCCATCAGGGGAGCGCATCGACACGGCAGTCTCGAGAAGAACCGTCGGAACACCATACCGGTCCCGCCGCCTTTCGATCTCGTCCCAAACGATGCCCGGCAATCCAGGCACGACAGGATCGACCTGAAATCCGGATTCTTGCGCGATCACAGCCATGGTCGCGCAAATGTATTGCGTCGACGATGGAACTTTCAATGCGTCGAGAACGGAGACGATGTCTGCCGCCCATGCGGCCCGATTTTTCACCCGCTCGGGGAGCAGTCGCTCCGCAAGCGCACGTGGATCCCTTGCAGGGCCCTCGGGCACGAAGCCTTGGATCGGCGCAGTCGACCGCTGTTCTAATGCCGATGGGGCTTTGGATAAACGCGGCGAAGGGAGCGCCAGTGGTTCGTCGCTCGGCGCTGCTGACAACGGGTTTTGCCGTGCTGCCCGCTCCGGCACTGGAGGATTCACTCGCGACGCGTCATTCGTTGCCGGAACGTGCAACTCAGGCCTCGGCGCCTGGGGCGCTGGATATGCCCTCGGCGCCGCACCGACCGGATCAGGTTCCCCCCGCGGTACCGAATCGGATGGCATTTGGACTGACGCTACGACTGGCGATCGTGTCCGTGCGCAGCGCCATGTGGTGCGGCCATTCTCCCCCTTGACCGGAACGTAACCTGCGCGAATCAGTAGATCGGAGACCTTCGCTGTCTCCGGCCTCGGACCCGGCGGCACCAGACTCTCGAAGGGCGGACAGCCGCCACGCGATGGGAATGGCCGTGGCGAGTTGGCAGGCACTTCGGTAGTTGGCATCGGTGCCATCACCACGGGGACCGATGTACATCCACCGATCACTTTCGCTAGAGCAACTACCACAACCGAGGATCGCAACGCCGACATCGTATCGTCTCCCTATCACAATCGATTACTCGAATCCCTTCGGGGGTACAGGATCCGCGCCATGACTTCGCGACGCTCGCCGCATTCGACGGTGGATAGCTCGCCGTTTGGGTCGCTGGCGGAACGCGCTGGGACCGGGTCGCGCATGGGTTAGTCGACAGCAACGTGGGTATCCCGCCTGGATTGCGGCAGACTCGATCCCGGCTGTCAGATCGCACTGCATCTCTCCAACAGTGCGCGATGGTGATCCAAGCACGCCCCGATACAGGATCAACGCCGAGTACGTAGGAATTTTGAGAGGGACGGAACAACCCTTCGCATCAAGTCGAAGGTGTCCGGAGAAGTTCGGTGCGGGTTGACGACGAGATCAAAGGCCCGCGCACTCTGCATCGAAACCTCAAGGCGGCCCAGGGGGTAGAAGCATGCAGCTCGCTGGACGCAACATCCACACCTGACAGAGCAGCACACCCCTTGGGCGTGAATCCACGTGAAGCACGTGACGACGACTCGACGTATTACGAGGAACAATACTGCGTAGAGCTCACCGCGTACCCGTCTTGGCGAGTTCCTCCTGCACGGCGCCCATGAAGTACATCGCCCGTTCGTGTGCCGTCTTCCTGTCCCAAGGCTGCGGCCCCATCGCATAACCCAGGCGCTCGGTGTCCATCACGCCGCGTCGATGGTAGGTCAATTGATAAGCATGCAGACGCAGCGCCAGCACGGAACCTGCATTCTCCTCGCCGATGACCACGGCGCGCTGTTCGATTCGACCCCATCGCGGCTCCCGGGGATCGCGACCCGCCAATAGATACCTGTAAGCACCGCGAGTAGCCTCATTGACGATCGGCATCCCTTCCTTAGCCGCCACGCGCCGAACCGTCACGAGGGTTTGGAGAGCAGTAGCCTGAATCCGCTACGTCGAAATGTCGAAGTAGCGGGCATCCGGAAGACGGCTCGTGTACTCCATGAGTACTCTGGCTGCAGGGTTTGAATTGAGCCCGGGAAGATCCAGAACACAACGGTAGCTCACCCGCAACGCTGGGCTCGATATTCTCGAGAAGCGAAGCGTTGCTTCACTACCATAGTAGTAATGCGATCCGGCCACGCAGTGGCATCTCGGACAAACCGGCTCCCCGTCGCATCGATCCGTGCGATCAGCGCCCGCTCGCCAAATTCGCCGGAATGCCATGGCACGATCCACGTCGCGACCTCAACACGGTCACCGACTTCGGTTCCCTCGTGCGCTACGGCGCCTTACCGGGATGAAGCCCTGCGTTCGGCACGACAGATACCTGCTCGACCACCTCCACCACTCTATCGTTCGGATAGGTGCTCCACTCCGCAATGACGGAGGGACGACTTGCGCACCCGGTTAGGAAGATCGCGCTCACCACGACGGCGCGCTTGATCAACGGATTCCCCTTCTCGTCAGGAGAGAACGGCATTTTCATGGCCAAACCGCCGACATATTCCTCCATCTCCCGTAGTGGCCAGTCTGATGTCCTCAGAAACTAACTCACTTCCAGGATCGCGCGCCCAGAATCGGAACGAATCATGGTAAGCGCGTCATCCATCGACTTGCACTTGCCCACCAGCCGCTCCGAGTTGACTATGAGCTTGACTTGGATTTGATAGACCCAGTACCAACCGTCGCTCCAGGACACCTTGTAAAGATTCGCACCTCCGCCCCTGACAACCACTCGTCTATTCGCCTTCATCGAACCACAATCCTCTCTCGCACGTCGATATTGAAATAGGAGTCAGCGGTGGAACGGGCCAACGCGGATGGAGCAGGCGGTTTTAGTAGCGCCGCTTCCAATTTCAGCGCGGCACCGCGAAGACTTGCGCCCAATACACGCCATAACGGCTCTGCCGGTTAACGGCGAATGCGATTCCCATTTCCGTGAACTTGGGCGACATGATGTTCGCGCAGTGGCCAGGGCTCGCGAGCCAACCCTTGACCACGACATCCGCCGTTTTCGGCCCGGCGGCAACATTTTCGCCGATGCCGCGCCATCGATAGCCAACGCGATCCACACGGTCCTTAGCTTTGCTGCCATCTCGGCCGACGTGCCCCATGTAGTCGAATTCCGCCATGCTCCTGGCGTGACCCAGTGCTGCGCGATCGAGAAGTGGGGCACTTGTCAGCGGATGCGTGGGGGCGAACCGCCTTGCGCCGCAGTCCCGCGGGTGCATGCGTGCCTCGTTCACCAGTTCCAGGACGCGCGCTTCAATGCTCCCGGCACTGGCATCAGCTGGATATACCACCGGAGTCGCGAGGACGATGGCCAGTCCGCTGCTACCGCGGTGAATGCCTACCTCTCGGAAGGCGGGATCGACAATCGCGGCGCATTGCCGTTCGCTGAGCCGACCCGTGTCCAATCCGTCATTCGTGTTCCCGCCCGCCGTGATGCCAAAGGCTCTGACGACACGGTAATCTGCGTCACGGAGCGCTCGACCGAGATCACGAACACCCAAGAGTTGCTCTGCCGCGCGATCCAGCTGCGATACGCGCTTCAACGGCTGCTCGGTGCCAGCCGCTGTACCACATCCCCGGGCACGCAAGGCATTGAGCATGTCGGTCAGATCCGCAGCGGAAACCAGGCTCCCGAACGAAGCGCACAGCACAGCGAAGGGCATCCGCATAGCGTGCGCGCTCGACGGACGAACTGCTGCTCGCATCCTTCGCAGAGATTCCACGATGCGCCGATAGGTGGCAAGCCCCTCTCGCGCCTCTCGTCTTCTAGCGTGCATCACGCAACGCTCCCCAACCTTCTTGCGTGTGGCGGCACTCGCGCAAGTCACTGCGCACCATGCCGTCAGTCTCCTGGGTGCGCCGCACACAGCGGTTGCTCTCCCGGAACTTGCGGTCTGCCTGCGACAGGCGAACATTCAGTTGCTGGTGAAGGTAGGCACAACGGCGGTCACGAATGCCGGCCCCGCTCTCTGGAAAATACACGCGCGGGTTGGGTTCACGCAGCCGCCAGGGCTGATTCTTTGCAGCACAACCTTCGGTGAAATACGGATGATCGGCGAAATGCGCGAGATGCGGCGGGAACACGGGACGAGGAGCTGTCGCCGCGCAAGCGGTGAGGACAACGGGAATGGCCAGTACAAATGCCTTACGGACTAACAGGTTCATTGTTGCTCCTTGCGTTTTCGGCAATTGATTCGAATCGACGCGGCGAATGGAATGGACGTTGGAGGTGCTGACATGGTGAGGCTCTCCCGTATCTGACTACTTCAATGCGGCGGGTTCGCGGATTTTGAGGACCTCGGCCGCGGGGTGTTCCTCGGGGACCGAGGCGCCTGCGCCGGAGTAAAGCGTGGCTTGGATGAAGTTCTCTTCGCCGGGGTAGTTCTGCGCCCCGTCGATCCAGCCCACGGTGCCCGCGTAGCGGGCGTAGCGCCGGACAAGGAAGCCATTCCAGGCGTCGCGGAGTTTCATCGTCGGATCCTCCCTGATCGAGGGGAACTCAACGCTCCCCGATACAGGAGCAACGTGGATCGCGACGGAATTTTGAGAATAAACGGAGGAACGCGCGTTCGCACCCCACAGGTGGCAACGCTAGAGATCTTCAGATCGGGCGGGCGGTCGACTCAAGAACCTCGCCCACTCCGCGTTGACGACTCAGCGGGAAAGGAAACAAGGAGCAAGCAAGCGCTCAGTGCACGTCTCGGGTCGAATCACTGTTAGTTAGCGAGCCTAAGAAAGTGCACCCGACCAGCCTCGTCGCCCGCAATGATTGTCGCGCGATCTGGCGCGAATTCGCAGACGTACACTGTCGCGTCCGTCGAGAACACATGCGTCGTCGTTCCAGTATCCAGGTCCCACACGCGCAGCGTCTTGTCCAATGACGCCGACACCACCCGCCGGCCATCCGCGTGCAGGGCCACGTGAAAGACCCCATCGGTATGCCCCTCGAGCGTCGCTAGGCACGTCCCGCGCTCCAGGTCCCACACGCGCAGCGTCTTGTCATGAGACGCCGACACCGCCCGCCGGCCATCGGGGTGCAGCGCCACGTTCCGGACGCTGTCGGTATGCCCGTCCAGCGCCGCCACGCACGCCCCGCGCTCCAGATCCCACACGCGCAGCGTATCGTCCCTCGACGCCGACACCGCCCGCCGGCCATCGGCGTGCAGGGCCACGTGCCGGACGCTGTCGGTATGCCCTTCCAGCGCCGCCACGCACATCCCGCGCTCCAGGTCCCACACGCGCAGCGTCTTATCCAATGACGCCGACACCGCCCGCCGACCATCGGCGTGCAGGGCCACGTGAGTGACCGCGCGGGTATGCCCTTCCAGCGCCGCCACGCACATCCCGCGCTCCAGGTCCCACACGCGCAGCGTTCTATCCCGTGACGCCGACACCGCCCGCCGGCCATCGGCGTGCAGGGCCACATGAAGGACGCTGTTGGCATGCCCTTCCAGGACCGCCAAACACGTCCCGCGCTCCAGGTCCCACACGCGCAGCGTATCGTCCACTGACGCCGACACCGCCCGACGGCCATCGGCGTGCAGGGTGACGTGAAGGACGCTGTTGGTATGCCCTTCCAGGACCGCCAAACACGTCCCGCGCTCCAGGTCCCACACGCGCAGCGTTCTATCCCGTGACGCCGACACCGCCCGCCGGCCATCGGCGTGCAGGGCCATGTGCAAGACCCATTGGGTATGCTCTTCCGGCGCTGCCACGCACGTCCCGCGCTCCAGGTTCCAAACGCGCAGCGTCCCGTCCTCAGAGGGCGATACCGCCCGCAGTCCGTCAGCGTGCAGGGCCACGTGGCAGCTCCTGCCGCGGGTATGCCCTACCAGTACTGCCAGACAAGTCCCGCCGTCCAGGTCCCACACGCGCAGCGCCTTGTCCAATGACGCCGACACCGCCCGCTTGCCATCGGCGTGCAGGGCCACGTGATTGACCCAGTCGGTATGGCCTTCTAGCTTCGCAACGCAGGTCCCGCGCTCCAGGTCCCACACGCGCAGCGTCTTGTCCAATGACGCCGACACCGCCCGACGGCCATCCGCGTGCAGGGCCACGTGATTGACACCTTTGGTATGCCCCTTCAGCGTCGCTAAACACGTCCCGCGCTCCAGTTCCCACACGCGCAGCGTCTTGTCCACTGACGCCGACACCGCCCGCCGGCCATCGGCGTGCAGGGCCACGTGAGTGACCCAGTCGGTATGCCCTTCCAGCGCCGCCACGCACATCCCGCGCTCCAGGTCCCACACGCGCAGCGTGTTGTCCTCAGAAGACGACACCGCCCGCCGTCCATCGGCGTGCAGGGCCACGTGATTGACCCCGTTGGTATGCCCCTTCAGCGTCGCTAAACACGTCCCGCGCTCCAGGTCCCACACCCTCAGCGTCTTGTCCCAGGACGCCGACACCGCCCGCCGGCCATCCGCGTGCAGGGCCACGTGATTGACACCTTTGGTATGCCCCTTCAGCGTCGCTAAACACGTCCCGCGCTCCAGGTCCCACACCCTCAGCGTCTTGTCCCAGGACGCCGACACCGCCCGCCGGCCATCCGCGTGCAGGGCCACGTGAATGACCGCGGCGGTATGGCCTTCCAGTACCGTCACGCACGTCCCGCGCTCCAGGTCCCACACGCGCAGCGTCTTGTCCCAGGACGCCGACACCGCCCGCTGGCCATCGGCGTGCAGGGCCACGTGATAGACCCAGTCGGTATGGCCCTCCATTCGACGCACCTCTGCTCCCCCAACAGAGGTCAAGCTCGCCCGCACCGGCCGAAGCCATGCCCAGTGCGTCCCATCGTCTACCTGCTGGGTCAGCGCTGCCAACCGCTCGTTGTTCAGCTCGCCCAGCCTGCCCCGAAGCTGGGAAGGCAATGCCGTTGGATCCCTAGACAGGGCGGGAATCGATAGCGTCAGCGCGTCGGCAAGGAGCGTAATTGCTTCTGCTGTCGACGGATCCGCTTGGGATGTCAGGGGATCGGCCTGTCTCGCGTGCTCCGCCAAGTTGGTGATCAGCAGCGGTCGTGATCGACTTTTCGGATCGGCCCCCAACGCTGCCACGAGGTACTTGTAGTCAAGCAATGTGTCCGCGAGCTGCTTTGCCACCTCCCGCGCGTCCTTCGCCGTCTCAATCAGGTGTGGCAACAGATTCCTCAACGCCACCGTCCGGCTATCCCCCTGTAGCCGCCCCCATATTGCCGCACTCCAGGCCAACAGCGCGTGGACCTGCCTCACCAGCCGCGGCCCACCATCCGACGTCACCAGCGTCTCGAGAATCAGCTCGGGGATCCGACTGTGGCGGAACACGTAGGTCGGCTCCGGGCCACCGTGCACTTCGCACCAGTCGGCCAATTGGCCCAGCACAGCCTCTACGCACTCCGGCGTGATGGCTGAGGTGAGCAGCTTCCCCTCCCGCCGAGGCACGGTGGGTTCGTGCCGACTCGCCGCGTCCGCCGCGCCATGGATCATGTCCTCGATCAGCGCATCCGTGGGCTTCGTCCCCAGGTCATGCCACAGCGCCAACACCGTCGCGATCACTGGCAAGTGCGCCTCGTACGCCGCGTGCGCCTCGCGACCCGCCTGTTCCAACCGCCGACGCTTGTACCGCCAGTCCTCGCCGAGCATCTCGTCAATCCCGCTCGGCAGCTTCGCGCCCGGCTCGCACCAGCGCTCGAAGTTCGTCGGCCCGTTCGAAGGATCCCGTCTGTCGAGCGTCTCCTTGCGCCCGAACCACTCCGCCACGAAGAACGCCCCTTCGCACCCCGCCATCATCCGTTCGACGACGGACTGAATCTCCGCCTCGAACGCGGTGTGCGCCTCCCCGTACTCGGTGATCCGTGTCGTGAGGTACTCGCGTAGATCTTGGCGGTTCGCGTCTCCTAGATCCGTCCGGGCCAAGTTCTCCGGATCGATGATGACGAGGTCGGATCGATGCCCGAACTGTTCCAGGTGATCCCCAGGTCGTGAGGTCAGCAGGATGAACACCCCGTCGGGCAGCGGATTCGGAAACAGATCCTGCAGCATCCAGCGCTGATCGCGATCGTGTACGACCGGCGTGTTACTCCCGAACGCTTCGTCCAAGCCGTCGATCACGACCAGGAGCTTCTGATCCGCCGTCTTCAGCTTCTCTTTGGCCTCCTCGAGCACCTGACGCAACACGGCCGGGGCGGTCTGCGACGTCACCGCCTTCGACTCACCCGCGGGCAGGGGCATCAAGAGCCGATCCCGCAGCTGCCACTCAAGCTGGCTCGCGATCGTCGCCGTCGGCAGCCAGTCTCGGTGATCCCGTCTGAGGATGTGCCAGCCCAGCACCCAGGCCGGGCCGAGTTGGCGCCCCCCGTACTGCCGGATCAATTCGAGCAGGAACGCCGTCTTGCCGAATCCCGGGCCTGCCTCCAGTACGACAAGGCCATTCTTGCGCGCCTCCAGGATCTCTTGGATATGCTCGAAGAGCCACCGCCGACCTTTGAATCCGTCGGACTTGTACTGGTGCTGCAGTGCCTCGACGAAGCGCTTCGGGACGAAGCCTTCGCGCTGGCTCTGCTGCACACGCAGATCGGCCACCAGGCCAGCGAACGTCTCCTGGAAGCATAACCGCGGCAAGGACGTCGGCTGACGGTACGCCTGAATACCGTCGTGGCCGAGCAGATCGGCCTGGTTGTGCGCGATCCCCACCACTCTGGGTGGGAAGTGCCCGGTGCTCGCGAGCACAGCAAAGGGCGACTCGCCGAACAATGCAGCGAGCTTGGCCTTGATGCCGCCGACTTCACTGAGCCTGCCGTCCGCGTCGATCTGCGCACTGACCACCACCCGCGAGAGCACATCTCCATCGGCTAACTCCGCCAGGTGCTCGATCACCTGCTCCGCGCTCTGATCACCAAGCATCGTCATCGATTCCGTCGTCCGTATTGACTATCGCAAGTCTCTATCACCACATGCCTACGACATCGATGGCGCGCGCAGGCGGTGGCGTCAATCTGTTCTGTCCAGCACGCCACTCAGCTGCGGCGCACGGGCTCGCACCCCGTCAACGCGCGCCCAGCCCCGATTTTTATCCCCCCACCCCTCAAAAACCCCTCCCTCCCCGCGTTGAGCCCTCAGAGGGGAAGGAATCACGCAGCACGCAGCACCCCTCGGCGAAGCACCCGGGTCGGGACAGCGCTGCACGCTTCACTGGCCCGACCCGCGGGGCAACGCCACGACAGACCGACCCTACGACAACAGCCACCTCATCCAGGAGATCCACCATGACCCAGACCAAAACCACCTTCCACCGCGACGGCACCGGCAAGCTCACCCGCGTCACCAACGAACGCTACCAGGACGGCAGCAGCAAGACCACCGTCTCCCGAGGCTCCAAGGATCTGTTCGGCATCTTCTCCGGCAGGATCACCTCCCAGACCCGCACGGACAAGTCCGGCAACTCCTGGACCAAGAAGCGATAACCACCTCACTCAAAATCCTCCACCCGTCCGCGTTGAGTAGGTGTGCGGAGATCGTCGGACCACGGGGTTCCTCCTCCTGCCTCGTGGCCCACCTCTGGCGATCTCCGCACTTTTTACGAAAGGAAACTCCGATGCAAGCCTAGCACTCGTCGACCGACCCATCCCGAGATTCTTCCGTCAACACCACGGGCCTGGCCCTCCTGAGAGCAAAACGGGCTAATCCCTCAACTCTCTCGAACCGCCTTCGGAACGACAAAGCGCATCATCCAACGCAAGATTCGGTTGTTGCTCTGATGCAGCAAGAAAAATCAACGCTTCATCCATGCAACGCTTCAATGTATGCTGAAACCATACGATTGCAATCGTTTAGACTGACCAATAGACCGATCGCGATCACTCGGAGCATTCGGGACCCCGACCCCATTGATCACAGGAGCTCGCCGTGTTGAATGTCACACCAACAAAAAGCAATAAAGTCGTAGTGCACGTTTCAGATGACCACTCGATTCGAGTGCTCGACCTAACCGACGGGACGGTGATTTTCGTTCTGTCGGGTCATTTGGGAAATGTACTGAGCGTTAGCCTGACCCCGGACGAAACAAAGGTGTTATCAGCATCAAGCGACAAGACCCTGCGCGTCTGGGATCTTGATCATGGTCGTTGCCTCGCCGCCCTCACGGGACATACTGCCGCCGTGAATTGCGTTACAGTACATGCCGATGGGCGCCGCGCGATTTCGGGATCAGATGATCACACGCTACGCGTCTGGGATCTGGCGCGCGGGACCTGCGTGGCGGTATTGGAAGGGCATACCCACGAGGTCACGCATGTGGCGCTGCACGCCGATGGCCGCCGCATCATCTCGGCTTCGCGTGATAACGTTCTACGGGCTTGGGATGTCGATAGGGGCCAGTGCTTGCGCGCCTGGGATCTTGCTCCGACGAGCACCTCACAGAATCGTCCGCTTTAGTGCTGAAACCGCTCCCCGGTCACGGGACGCTCAGCGCTGACTCTCTAACCTGGCCGCCCTCCGAAACGACACCGTTTGGCGTTGACGACTCATAGGTGGAGGATTTCGGAAACAATCTCCGAGCCGTACATGACAATTCAATTCATCCGTGATATTCACGCCGCAATCGCCTTGATCAGATCTTCCCCAGCGATTCGGCCAGCCGTTTGCTCGTTGCTGATCTCCCACGTCATGTACCGATCGTATTGAGAAAGTGCACCCGACCAGCCTCGTCGCCCGCAATGATTGTCCCGCGATCTGGCGCGAATTCGCAGACGCACACGGTCGCGTCCGTCGAGAACACATGCGTCGTCGTTCCAGTATCCAGGTTCCACACACGCAGCGTGTGGTCCTCAGACGCCGACACCGCCCGACGTCCATCGGCGTGCAGGGCCACGTAAAGGACGCTGTGGGTATGCCCTTCCAGGACCGCCACACACCTCCCGCGCGCCAGGTCCCATACGCGCAGCGTCTTGTCCGATGACGCCGACACCGCCCGCCGTCCGTCCGGGTGCAGGACCACGTGATAGACCGAGCCGGTATGCCCCGCCAGCGTCGCCACAAACCTCCCGCGCTCCAGGTCCCACACGCGCAGCCTCGAGTCCGATGACGACGAGACCGCCCGCCGTCCATCCGCGTGCAGGGCCACGTGAGTGACCCTGTCGGAGTACCCCCCCAGCCTCTCCACCCACGTCCCGCGCTCCAGGTCCCACACGCGCAGCGTCGAGTCCACGGACGCCGACACCGCCCGCCGTCCATCGGCGTGCAGGGCCACTTGGGTAACCGCGTTGATGTGCCCCGCCAGCCGCGCCAGACACGTCCCGCGCGCCAGGTCCCACACGCGCAGCGTCCTGTCCCTGGACGCCGACACCACCCGCCGTCCATCGGCGTGCAGGGCCACGTGAAGGACCGCGTCGGTGTGCCCTTCCAGCGTCGCCAGACATGTCCCGCGCGCCAGGTCCCACACGCGCAGCGTCTTGTCCCATGATGCCGACACCGCCCGCCGTCCATCGGCGTGCACGGCCATGTGAGTGACCTCGCGGGTATGCCCTTCCAGTACCGCCAAGCACGTTCCGCGCTCCAGGTCCCACACCCGCAGCGTGTTGTCCCGGGACGCCGACACCGCCCGCCGACCATCGGCGTACAAGGCCACGTGAAGGACCCCGCGGGTATGCCGTTCCGGTGCTGCTAGGCACGTTCCGCGCTCCAGGTCCCACACGCGCAGCGTCCTGTCCATAGACGCTGACACCACCCGCCGTCCATCGGCGTGCAAGGCCACGTGAGTGACATCTGCGGTATGCCCTTCCAGCGTCGCCAGACATGTCCCGCGCTCCAGGTCCCACACCCGCAGCGTCTTGTCCAATGACGCCGACACCACCCGCCGACCATCGGCGTGCAGGGCCACGTGAAGGACCCCGCGGGTATGCCCTTCCAGTACCGTCAGACACGTTCCGCGCTCCAGGTCCCACACGCGCAGCGTATAGTCCCGTGACGCCGACACCGCCCGCCGTCCATCCGCGTGCAGGGCGACGTGAGTGACCTCGTCGGTATGCCCTTCTAGCGTCGCAACGCAGGTCCCGCGCTCCAGGTCCCACACGCGCAGCGTCTTGTCCCGTGATGCCGACACCGCCCGCCGTCCGTCCGCGCGCAGGACCACGTGAGTGACCGTGTCGAGGTGCCCCGCCAGCCGCGCCACGCACGTCCTTCGCTCCAGGTCCCAGACCCGCAGCGTCTTGTCCCTTGACGCTGACACCACCCGCCGTCCATCGGCGTGCAGGGCCACGTGAGTGACCTTGTCGGTATGCCCTTCCGCCCTCGCCACACACGTCCTGCGCTCCAGGTCCCAGACCCGCAGCGTCTTGTCCCTTGAAGCTGACACCACCCGCCGTCCATCGGCGTGCAGGGCCACGTGAGTGACCTCGTCGGTATGCCCTTCCAGGACCGCCAGACACGTCCCGCGCTCCAGGTCCCATACGCGCAGCGTGTCATATTCTGCATACACCACCCGCCGTCCATCGGCGTGCAGGGCCACGTGAGGGACCCCGAAAGTACGCCCTTTTAGCGTCGCAACGCAGGTCCCGCGCTCCAAGTCCCACACGCACAGCGTGCCGTCCTTTGACGCCGACACCGCCCGCCGTCCATCCGCGTGTAGGGCCACGTGACAGACGGAGTTGGTATGGCCCTCCATTCGACGCACCTCTGCCCCCCCAGGAGAGGTCAAGCTCGCCCGCACCGGCCGTAACCATTCCCAGTGTGTCCCGTCGTCCACCTGCTGGGTCAGCGCTGCAAACCGCTCGTTGCTCAGCTCGCCCAGCCTGCCCCGAAGCTGCGAGGGCAACAACGATGGGTTCGTTGACAGAGCGGAAATCGATAGCGTCAGCACATCGGCAAGGAGCGTGATTGCTTCTGCTGTCGACGGATCCGCTTGGGATGTCAGGGGGACGGCCTGCCTCGCGTACTCCGCCAAGTCGGTGATCCGCAGCAGTCGTACGGGATCCTTCGGATCCGCCCCCAACGCTGCCACGAGATACTCGTAATCGAGCAGCGTATCGGCAAGCTTCTTTGCCGCTTCGCTGTCTACCGCCGCGAGTGCGAGCAGGTGCTGCGGCAAGCCCCTCAACGCCGCCGTGCGGCTGTCTCCTTGGAGCTGTCGCCACCGCCCGCTGCTCCAGGCCAGCAGCGCACGCACCTCCTGTTGGATGGCCTCGTCACGTCCGCTCTTGGCCAGCACCTCCAGGATCAACTCCGGGATCCGGCTATGCCGAAATACAAAGCGCCGATCCTTGCTCCCCGATTCGACGCACCAGTCCCGCAGCTGCTCCAGGCACGCTTCGATCCCCGCCCGCTTGATCTCTTCCGTGTCCAGCTTCCCGACACACGCTGGCACTGTCGGATCCCGTTGCCTTGCCGCGTCGCGTGTCGTCTCAATCAAATCGGTGATGATGACCCGTGTGGGCTGCGTCCCCTGCTGATGCCACAGCGCCAGTGCTGTCGCGATCACCGGCAGGTGGTTACCGTACTTCTCGGACTGAAGTATGTTGTACTTGTGGTACCAGTCGTTCTTCAACATCTCGTCGATACCACGGGGCAGCTTCGCATCCGGTTCGCGCCAGCGCTCGAAGTTCGTCGGCCCGTCTTCGGATTCTCGCCGGTCGAGCGTCTTCTTGCGCGCAAACCACTCCGCCACGAAGAACGCCCCCTCGCACGCCTCCACCATGCGTTCGACCAGCGAATGGATCTCGCTCTCGTAGGCGGTGTGTGCTTCTCCGTAGTCGGTGATTCGACGCGTCAGGTACTCGCGTAGATCCTGGCGGTTCGCTTGGTCAATTGCTGCATTAGCCCCGGAATCGAGCACAAGCAGGTCATCCGGATCCCCCAGCGCCTGCAGATGATCCCCGGGCCGTGAGGTCAGCAGGATGAATACGCCCGCCGGGAGCTTCGGCGGAAACAGTCCTTGCAGGTACGCCAGCTGCCCCCGCTGCTCGACTGGAGTATTTGCTCCGAACGCCTCATCCAATCCGTCCACCACGATCAGCAGCTTGCGATCCGGCGCCGCTTCGAGCTTCTTTGCCGCCGCTTCGAGCACCTGCTTGAGAACGGCCGGTGCGTTCTGTGGGGTGATCCTCTCAGATCGCCCCTCCGACAGCGGCATCAGCAGTCGATCCCGCAACTGGTACTCGATCTGGCCTGCCAGGGCCGGTGTCGGCAACCAATTCGATTGATTGCGCCGGAACACGTGCCAGGCCAGCACCCAGGCCCCGCCCAGCAACTGGCCACCGTAGGTTTCGATCAGCTTGAGAACGAACGCCGTCTTCCCGAACCCCGCACCGGCCTTCAGCACGATCAGCCCCTGATCATGGGAAGCAACGAGCTCTTCGATCCGCTCGAACAGCCACTCGCGCCCTTCGAACAGGGCAACGTCGTAATTCTCCTGACTGAGCTCCTCGGCGAAGCGAAACGGAGCCACTCCGGGGCGCGTGCTCTGCTGCACACGCAGATCAGCCACCAAGCCAGCGAACGTCTCCTGGAAGCACAACCGTGGTAGCGCGTGAGCCTTGCGGTGCGCTTCGATGTCCGCGTCCGCCAGCAGTTCCGCCTGATCCTGGGCGATGCCCACCGCGCGGGGCGGAAACTGCCCTGTGCGGGCACGCACCGCGAACGGGGATTCCCCGAACAGGGCGGCCAGCTTCGCGTCGATGCCGCCGACCTTGCTCAGCCTGCCATCCGCGTCGATCTGCGCACTGACCACCACCCGCGACAGCGCATCACCGTCTGCTAATTCCGCCAGATGATTGATCACCTGCTCCGCGCTCTGTGCTCCAAGCATCGTCATCGATTCCGTCTTCCGTATTGACTATCGCAAGTCTCTATCACCACATGCCTACGACATCGATGGCGCGAGCAGGCGGTGGCGTCTCTCTGTTCTATCCAGCACGCCACTCAGCTGCGGCGCACGGGCTCTCACCCCGTCAACGCGCGGCCAGCCCCGATTTTTATCCCCGCACCCCTCAAAAACCCCCTCACCCCCGCGTTGAGCCCTCAGAGGGGAAGGAATCACGTAGCACCCCTCGGCGAAGCACCCGGGTCGGCACAGCGCAGCACTCTTCACTGGACCGACCCGCGGTGCAACGCCACGACAGACCAACCCTACGACCAGCGCCACCTCATCCAGGAGATCCACCATGACTCAGACCAAAACCACCTTCCACCGCGACGGCAGCGGCAAACTCACCCGCATCACCAACGAACGCTACCAGGACGGCAGCAGCAAGACCACCGTCTCCCGTGGCTCCAAGGATCTGTTCGGCATCTTCTCCGGCAAGATCACCTCCCAGACCCGCACAGACAAGTCCGGCAACTCCTGGACCAAGAAGCGATAGCAAACCCAATCAAAATCCTCTCCCCGTCCGCGTTGAGTCGGCATGCGGAGATCGTCGGGCCAGGGGGGATCCTCCCTTTTCATGGCCGTGATGCAGTACCGGCGATCTCCCCACCTTTTCGAAGAAAGGAAACTCCGATGCAAGCCTAGAACTCGTCGACCGACCCATCCCGAGATTCTTCCACCAAACCCAAGGGCCTGGCCCTCCCGATACCCAAACGGGCCTCCAGTTTCAGAATTTCCCTAACCCACCATCGCCACTTTCTACTCGCCGACTTCCTCCCCAAGATCAACCCACATCACACGAGCCTGCCCACTTGAACATGCGCGAACCATCCTACATTCACGGTTCCGGCCCGGCGGAACACCTCGATCGACAATCTCGCGACATTTCCTGCTACGAGAATGAGGGAGCCGACGCGCTATCCGGTCCTGTCCCACATATCGAACGACTGGAGGACACGTACCTCGCAAAGTTCAGGCTCAAGCTCGCCGGAGAGTTCAGGGCCGATCGGAAGAAAGCACCTACGTCATCAGAGGAAGACACCTTTCTTATCGAGCACAGCCTCGCTGCCCTCAAGGAGCATCAGAGGCTCGCGTTCTTGATTCGCAGGAATGCGCAGGGGCAGGGCAATCCTGCCGCTGAACTCTTTGTCGAAGGTTCAGAAGAGGCTGGGGCCTCCGATGAAGCCGAGCACGGCGCCCGTGGGCTTGGTGCGAGCGTGGTGAGGTTGTTGTCGTTGCGAAACGACCTCTCATTCGAAGAAGTGGAACCCTCACAAGATGTCGACCAGCGAACCTACTGCGTCGAGCCTTGCGGCGTGCTGGTCACGACGGAGGCTCGTCCTCAGTCGCAAACAGCTCATCAAGGGGTGATTCTTCCGGCCCCGAGCTATCTCGAACATCGGGTCGACTTCTGGGAAACCCTACTGCGCAGCGATTACTCCTTTGAGGTGGAAGTCTCATTTTCACGACTTGAGCTCAATGCCACTACGTTGCAGTCGATCGCAGACGTCTATTCGGAACTGAATTCAACGAAGCTTCGCTGCCAGTTGCTCCCGGCTGGGGAGTGGTTGAATCGGGAGCAGGTCAGTCTCGTGAGGGCGAACATAGAGTCGCACCTCACGCGCTGGCTCACGGTTCCACGGGGGCTTGCCGTGAGCATCACGTTTCGTACCGCCACCGCTGAAAGCACCGATGCTATGCGCGCGATCGCTCAGACGATCCTACCGATGAGACGCATGGAGGTTGTTCCATCGAGCAGTCGAGGTACCGTCCAAGGCAATGCGATCGACCTTCGTCATCTGTTGAATGAAGCGAGGATCGTCCCTGCATTGCTTCCGGGGCCGCACATAGTTGATCGTCTCGACCTTGGCCTAAGGTTTCGGCCACCTCGCACTCGAATGGCCTCAGGCGGCCTCCTGCTCGGGCGAGCCGGGGAGCAAAAGGTGTTCTTTCCGGATCAGGATCGTGATCGCCACTGCTACATCGTTGGTGCCACGGGCAGCGGGAAGTCCACGCTATTGCTCAACATGATCCGCCAGGACGTGCAGGCGGGCCAAGGGCTCGCCGTTATTTGCCCACACGGCGACCTGTACCGTGACGTGCTGGCTTCGATTCCAAGGTCACGGGCCGACGACGTCGTGCTGTTCGACCCGACTGACCTGCGTCATGCTGCAGGGATCAACTATCTCGAGGTCCCAGGCGACAACCCGCGTTTCGAGCACAACTTCGTGGTCAATGAACTCATGAAGATCTTCGATCGTCTTTACGATCTGAAGAGTGGCTGCGGCGGCCCGATGTTCGAACAGTACATGCGGAATGCACTGCTTCTACTCTGCGAATCTTCCCTGCCCGGAATGACGCTCACGGAAGTTCCGCTACTTTTCGAGAGCTCGGAATTCCGAAAGGTGCTAGTCCGACATTGCACGAGCCCGGCCGTGAAACGGTTCTGGACTCACCAGGCAGAAAAGGCCCGGGGAGATGGTTCGCTCGAGAACCTTGCCCCCTACATCACGAGCAAACTCAACCAGTTCACACACAACTATCTCGTACGTACGATCATCGGCCAATCACGTTCGACGATCGACTTCCAGAATGTGATGAACGAAAAGAAGATCCTGCTCGTCAACCTATCCAGGGGTGTTCTGGGGGAATACGACTCGGCTCTGCTCGGCATGCTTGTGATTTCCAAGTTGTTCTTGGCGGCTTTGGCCCGCGCAAAGCTACCCACGGAGAAGCGCCCCGCCTTCAACTTGTTCGTCGATGAATTTCAACTTTTCACAACCGATACGGTGGCGCAATTGCTCAGTGAAGCCAGAAAGTTCAACTTGCGCTGCGTATTCTCGAATCAATTTCTTCGCCAAGTCGACACCGGGGCAGGCGCCGGCAACATACTGAGATCGATTCTCGGGAACGTGGCGACGATTCTCGCGATGCGCATCAGTGGCTACGACGCGGAGGTGCTGGACGGCATATTGGGTCGGCACATTTCATCGGCGACACTCCAGAATCTGCCCGACTTCCACGCGGCCGCTCGCATGATGCAGCATGGTCGACCGATCGACCCGTTCGTTTTCGAAACGCTTCCTCCACGCCCACTGGAAGCAGACCCTGAAGCACAACGAATCATCTACAAGAACTACCTGAACAAGTACACCGTGCCTTCATCGGCGGTCGAGACTCAGATCGCAGAGCGTGCGGACCTCGCAAGCAATCTTTAGCCGTTAGGCCGAGTTCGGGCATACTCGGACACCGTGTTCGTCCGTTACTGCTCTCGACTTCGATCTCGATCACAACGCCGGGGGTGACAAATGAACCTGCGGCGAACCGACTCGGACTTCTTTCATGCCTCCGTTTCACATCGATGAACGGCTCTCGTCCTCCGTACTTTGGATGAAGGGGCCTCGACACCAGCATTACGAGGATCGATTTCGGATGCTCAGTGTTGACGTGCCCATCGTTGAGCAGGCCGGAATCGGTGAGATCTTCGCTGTAGCTGACGGTGTTGGAAGTGCGCCCAGGGGAATGGCGGCGGCTCAATACCTCTGCGACCGACTCACTGGGCTGTACAGAACGCCAACGTCGACAGGCTCGATTGAAAGTGTGAACGAACTCCTCAGGATCGTGAACGAGGAGATCAATGGGTGGGGAACCATCGAGGGTACTGATCGTCCCGAGGGGGCATGTGCCGCGACGGTACTCTTGATCAATCCCGAGAGGGTGAAGTGCACTGTCTTCCACGCCGGGGACACCCGAGCAGGCCTCATTAAAGATGGCATCTGCCAGATCCTGACGCCACTCGATCAAGATCCGGGGGGAGCGCTCCTGAACTATTTTGGGCGCCACATTCCGTCGATAACTTCGACGTCGATCAGCTTAGAGCTGGGTGATCGGCTGCTTTTGTGTTCCGACGGAGCGACGAAGTGCTACTCGATGGCTGAAATGGCGGAGATTCTCGAACGTAACGGAAAACGTCGCAGCGGACTTTTGGAACTCGCGACTGGATGCGCTCGGAATCCGTCCGGTGACGACGTTACTGTGATGGTCGTGGACATCGAGTAACGCCGGATTCCGAATAAGGCGGGCGTCAACGCGGCCCACTGCCGTATGAGGCGAGCCGGCTTCGCGTTCACGCTTGCTCAGTGGCCCGTGCAAATGGACAGTTCGTCGAATCTAACGGACAGTTCCAGATCCTGTCCTTTACAAGGTCATCAATAATTCAATAACTTACTTAGTATCCGGAGTATTCGCCCGGGTGTTCAAGTCGGGCTATTCAGCCTATTGTCCTTTAGGCACGTCCTCCCTCACCCGATACCTGCGCCAGCGCCGCTCGCCCGAATAGATCACGTGCCCATCCTTGACCAACTGGTCCAGCGCACGCTTCACCGTTTTTGCCGATATCTCCCCGCCGATCCGGCGATTCAGTTCGGACGACGACGATTCGGGGTAACGCTCCAAGTCTTCTAGGATCAGCGCCTGCAGCCTGTGCGGCGGAATCCGGACTAGTGTCGTCTTTCGATCGAGCTGGGCGAGCCGCAACGAATCCGGTGCAACGAAGTAGCGCTTTCCTGACGTCCTGCCGCTGGCTTGGATCAACCCAAGGGCGAGCAGTCGACCGATCCATGGTGTCAGGGCCTCCGCCCCGGTGGATTCCAGTGCATCGGCAAGCTCACGGGCGGTCATGCCTTCCGTCTGCCCCAGGATGCCCAGAGCAATCCGCTCTCTCTGTGTAAGCTGGTAGCGCGCATCGGCTTCGGCAATCAGTCGCATGACTTCGGGCTTGGCGATGCGCCTCTCGATCGTCACCCGCACACAGTCCGGCCCCTCTTCCGGCACCGGAGCAGGCCGCCCCTGCGAGAGTAGCCGGTCGTACATCAGATCGAACCCGCTTCCCTCTCGTTCCATCAGACCAAGATCGTGAAAGACCCGCGCCAACCCTTCGTTACGGCGACGACTTGCATGCAGGATGTTCTGAGGGGTAACGCCCAAAGGCAGTCGCCCGGGATTCACAACCTCCATCCGGTCCGGATAAAGGTTGAGATAGATATCGCCATGCTGCGTGTACGGCCGATGTACCAGAGCATTGACGAGCAGTTCTCGCACCACCTTCTCGTCATAGGCTGGGACGCTGCGACGATACATGCCCTCAGCGATCTCGTAGCTCTCCCGAAAGTCCGGTACTTCGCGCCAGACGGCATCCACCAATTCGACCGGCGACAAGGTGTGGTCGTCCCAGACCCACTTGTTGATCTTCTGCCCACGCTCGTCGAATTTGATTGCCTGAATGATTGGCGCCGTACCAAGCGCTGCACGATCCTGCCTGCGGCCAAAAAGCAGGACGCCAAGCCGCAACAACGCGCCGCCCTGAGCCACCCCATAGTGCGCCATCAGCTCATCGGCATTCTTCTCCTTGACTGAGTCCTTCACGCGGTCCGACGCACGAATCGCCACCAGCCAAGCGCCCACCTTGCCTGCATCCGCGTTCCCTTGAGGCACGCCTGCATCCATCGCCTCCCATGCCCGCCCAGGACGCTCGCTCGCCAGCCGGAGAACGTCGTCGCCGCGCACAGGCACGCAAGTGTCTGCTATCCGCATGAAGTAGCGCCCGTCCGAAGTCGAGGCTACATTGGGGGAGCGCTCTACGACGACCTCGACGAACTCGCCACCATTAACCGCCCGCTGCAAGCTCGGAAGCGCGTGTACGTTAACGGTCAGTTCGGCGATACGCTTGCGAATACGCTCGGGCAGATCACCCGGAACGTGTTGCTCGGTTGGTGGTAGCAACTCGCCATCCTCAATGCCGATCAATAGCCGTCCGCCGGCCCCGTTCGCAAAGCCGACACAAGCACGAGCGACGTCGTCCCAGTCGGGCGACTTCCCGGTGACGATACGAAGCGACTTGCGTTCGGTCGACTGATCTTCAAGGCTCACGAGCTGGTATCCATCGTCGTTTGTACGTAGTCTCCCCGAGGTCCGCCTCCAGCGTCTCGATGTCTTTGTATGCGTCCGTGGTCATTGTGCTGCGCTGATTGTTGTTAGGATTGCGGCAGGAGTCGGAACGACAGCGGATCGACCGCAGCTGGGCCAGTTCTCCCTTCAACGGGGATCGTACCTCCCCACCTCTCAGCCGGCAAACCATTCGATCGTCTACGGCGTAGATGGCCGACGACGTTCGCACTGCTAACACCAGCATGCCACCGCAGCGGCGATCGGGACGCGGTCGGACTGCGCCAACGACGACTCGATATGACGCAGCCTGCGCCAACCACGCATCGTTACTGGCCAGCGGAGCTGCCAGTGACGATGCGCTGGAACCCGCACCAGTCAATCATCTTCAGGGAGTTGGCGCAGTGACCATCGCCGGAATCACCAGTGACGAATCGCTGGCGCAAGGACCGGGAACAGTGCGGCGGCGTTCTTCGCTGTACTCGCCCGCGACACGCTGAATGGCGCATGGCGCAACGAAAGCCGCACACAACGCCTCGTATAAATCTCACTGACATCGAGAAGTGTGAAGTCTGTCAGATTGCGGCTTTCCCACTTACTGACGAACTTCACAGACGAGATCGTCCAACGAGGTCTATTCTATTCCAATCGCATCGTTTGGTTTGAAATCACGGAACTCGGATCACAGCACACAGTCACATCGGCAAATGTATTTTGCATGCCAGTGAGTTCTCAGCATTGAACTTCGCCTTCAACTCACCTACGGAACTATCGGTGGCTCCGCAAGCCCGCTTGATGCACGTAACGCATCGCCCTTAGCTCGAAAGAGCGCCCAACCGACGAGCTTCTGAGAAGTCGGCGCCGAAACGGCGGAAGCACCGCAGCACTAGGCTGTCCATCGAAGTTATGAGGACGGCACAGGACGTCGGGACCGCTCCCACGCTCTTGACTGCACCACGCGAGGCGCACGCGGCGCCACCTCCACCAGCGGCAGCAACACACCTCGATGCCGAGTTGAGCATGGCTTCAACGCTCACCTCGGCATGCGAGCACGTCACTCGACGAGCGTCTGCATTCAGGCGCCGCCGCTGACTTGCTCAACGAGGTATGGCAACACCCGAGCCGCTCGGGCGTACTGCTTCAACGTACGCCTTTCTGGTACCGCGTCGGTGCAATGCCGATCGCCGAATGATCCCCGTTACGGATCGGATGTATCCGCATCTTCGGATGCCCGATTGGCCCTCGGCAATGGGCTGTCGGACGAGTCTCTCGTCCGACGCCGACCAAGCGGCGTGCAGCGCCGGCAAGCACTACCCACTGCACGAAACGGAAGTGGTGTCTTCCGTGCCCCTTCGAGTTCTCGCTCTGCTGCCGCAGGCGAGACGGGCAGAAACACTGACCAAGGGTTTCGACACCGAAGAAGCACAACGACATGTGAGTTCACTTTCAGGAGGAGTAGCAGTGCGAGATTTCAACTACGAGTTAAAGAACCTCTGCCGCCGCAATCGAGACGGCAGTTTCGCAACCCGTGCGGATCGAGAGCGCATCCTCGATCACATCGCGAATCAACTGCACGACATGGGCTTTCGCCACATGCAGGCATCCAGCCTTAAACCGAAGCACATCGAGGCATTGGTTCAACGATGGCACGCGGAGGCGATCGCGCCGGGGACCTTCAAGAACCGCATGGCGACGCTGCGCTGGCTGGTCGAAAAAATCGCCAAGCAGAACATCATGGCGCGGACGAACGCCTACTATCAGATTCCGAGCCGCGTCTTCGTGAGCAACGTGTCCAAGGCCAAGGTGCTCGATCTCGAGTTGCTGGAGCGAGTCACCGATCCCTACACCGCTGCCTCGCTGAGACTTCAATCGGCGTTCGGCTTGCGGCGTGCTGAGTCCATCAAGATCCAGCCCGGCTGGGCAGACCGCGGAGAGACGCTGGCGCTCAAGGACACCTGGACCAAAGGAGGCCGTGCCCGCGAGGTCCCGATCCGCACTGCGGAGCAGCGCGCAGCCCTCGATCACGCGAAGGCACTCGCCGGCTCGGGCAGCCTGATTCCGAACGCGCTCAACTACGTCAACCAACTGCAGCGCTTCAAGGCGCAATGTCAGCTGGCCGGCATTGACCACGTTCACGGGATTCGCCACCACTACGCGCAGTCTCGCTTCCAGGAGCTGACGGGCTGGGCGTGTCCGGCGCAGGGAGGCCCGCCAGGCAAGGCGCTCCTGCCCGAGCAGCGAGCGACTGATCTGGAAGCGAGACTCACGATTTCCGCCGAGCTTGGACACGATCGTGCCCAGGTCACGGCGATCTACCTCGGGCGGTAGCCATGACCTCACCGGATGCTGCCTCCGAGACCCCGGAGGAAGACCGCCCCGAACCGCGGCCTGCGCTGCCGCTGCCCATGCGCCGCTGCCTGACTAAGGAGCAGGCCGCGGACTATCTCGCCATCGGGGTCACGCTGCTGCTGCATATCGGCCCGCGCCCCATCAAGTTCGGCCGCCGCTCGGTCTGGGATCTGGTTGACCTCGACGCCTGGCTTGACCAATATAAGGGCCGAGGGCGGGCCGGAAAGGAGGTTGTGCAATGGCCCGTGCAAGAGGAATCTACCGCCGGAGTGACTCCGCTTACTGGTGGATCGATCTCATCCTACCGAATGGCGTCCGAATACGCCGAAGCGCTCAAACCGCGAACAAAGACGAAGCCCTAGCCCTGGCCGCCCGGCTGCGTGCCGAAGCGTTCAAGGAGAAGCACCTCGGGGTTAAGCGTCGGCGGACGTGGCAGGAAGCCGTCGTTCGGTACCTTGCTTTGAAGTCGCAGCTGCGAAGCATCGAGGACGCGCGGCGCATCTGCCGCAAGCTCGATGCCGAACTCGGCAAGCTGACGCTCGATCGGATCAACGGCGATGTCATCTGCCGGGTGATCGAGACTAAGCTCGCCGAAGGCCGGAAGCCTGCCACGGTGAACCGGTATCTCGCGCTGATCCGCTGCCTGCTCCGCACTGCGCGGGACGAATGGCAGTGGATCGACAAGATGCCGAAGATCCGCATGCTTCACGGCGAAGTCGAGCGGGACCGATGGTTGACGCAGGATGAGGCAAAGCGGCTCGTCGCCGCCTGTCCGGCTCATCTCGCGGCGATCGTACGGTTTGCCTTGGCGACCGGCTGCAGAGCAAGAGAGATCGTAGGCTTGGAATGGAACCGGGTCGACCTGACGCGCAGGACGGCTTGGCTGGACCAAACCAAGAATGGCACGCCGAGAGGCGTTCCGCTGAACCGCGACGCAGTCGACGTACTGGAGTCGCAGGTAGCAAAGCATCCGCAGTACTGCTTCACGTACTACGGACGGCCGATACGTTACGAGTTGACCAACTCCGCTTGGAAGACCGCGTGCGAAACGGCCAAGCTCACGAACCTGCGGTTCCACGACTTGCGGCATACCTGGGCATCCTGGCATCGGCAGGCCGGTACGAGCTGCGACGAGCTGAAGGACCTGGGCGGCTGGAAGTCCCGCGTGATGGTGGACCGCTATGCGAAGTTCGGAACCGAGCACCTTGCTGCCGCGGCAGCAAGGATCGAAGCAAGACCCCTCGACTCCGGACCCAGCGGCAACGCCACCGAAGCCAAGCCGGCTGCATCGCAAGAAGAGAAGGCAGTACTAAAGGTCGAGGGCAACGTGATTTTCATGTCACGTTTTCCCCACGGTGCCAAAACAAAAGGGGCCAGCACCTAGCTAACCCCTTGATTCTTTGGTAGGCCGTGCTGGGCTCGAACCAGCGACCAACGGATTAAAAGTCCGCTGCTCTACCAACTGAGCTAACGACCCAAAGAGGCCGGGATTATAGGCAGCGAGCCGCGATCCGACAACCCTAATGCGCGACGACGACGAAAATCATCCCTCTTCGCGCAGCATGCGCCAGTATTCGTACTTCATCGTCGCGACCGACCCGGCAACGATCGCAGCGAAGGTGAGGAAGGATCCGAGTGCCAGCGTGGACACGCCGCTGATCGCTTGACCGATGGTGCACCCCATCGCCAGCACACCTCCGATCCCCATCAGCACCGCGCCCGCCGCATGTCTGGCAAAATCAACTGCGCTGACAAACCACTCGATCCGGAAACTGCGGCTGACGATCGCATACATGAAGGAACCGGCAAGCACGCCCGTGAGCGCCATGATGCCGAAGTTGACCAGATCGAGGTTGCTCGGCGCCATGAGGTAGCGCAGCCCATCGGCCATCGGACTGATGAACGTGAATGACTGCACCTCGACACGCGAGGGCGGCAGGGCCGACATATCGGCCCATTCTTTCCAGGACACGCCGATGCTGCCTGCGGTCAGATACCACCCCGCTGCGACGGCTGCGCCGACCACAGCGCCGCCGAGGAGGTTGTCGAAGCTGCCGCGAAAGTCCTTCGACGCGAATGCGAACGCGGTCATCGCCGCGACGAGCGTCCAGCCCAGCCACACGTTGTAGCGCGCGCCTTCCCCCCCGATCCAGCCCGCCAGCACGTCGCCCAGCGCCTGGCTCTGCATGCCATGGCGCTGCAGGTCGACCACCGTCGGCGCGACCCAGGCCTGGAACGCAAGGGCGTAGAACTCCGTCCAGATCATGAGGTACGCGAATACCGCGGCGAGCAGGAGCACCACGACCGACTTCAGATTGCCGCTGCCAGCACGCAGCAGCGTCTTGTTTCCGCACCCTGAAGCGAGCGTCATGCCGACGCCGAACATCAGGCCGCCGAGGATGTACCGCAGCCAGGCGAAGTTGGGCGTCCGGTAAGGCGGGAAGGTCGTGTTGCCGATGCTTGCCAGGCCGCTCGCCTGCAGGGCGAGCACACCGGCGAGGGCAACGGCCATCGCGAATATCCATGCCCGCATGCGGCCGGTATTGCCGATGTTCATCCAATCGGATACCGCGCCCAGCGTGCAGAAATGAGTCTTGTTGGCCACCGCGCCAAAGACGGCGGCGATCAGGAAAGCGACTAGTAGGACGAGATGGTGGGGACTGAATTCCATGGCCGCCGGTATGGCTCGTGTGCTCGGTCACGAGCGCATACTAGCAAGACCGGGTTCGACGCGCTCGACGCAAAGTCGCTTTTCGGCGCGCGATGCTCGGCGCACCCCGGTTCGTTGGCGACGTCAGCGCAGATTGGCCAGCCTGCGCTTCGCTTTGTCTGCCGCTTCGCTTCCCGGATGCTTGGCGAGAATCTCGTCCAGGCTCTTGCGTGCTGCCGCGGTATCGCCCATTTCCAGCTGCGCGCTGGCGATGTTCAGCAGCGCGTCAGGCACCTTTGCGCTGTCGGGATAAGTCGCGAGCAGGAGCCGCTGGCTGGTGATCGCGGTTCGAAAATCCTTCATGTTGAAGAACGAATCGCCGATCCAGTACTGAGCGCCCGACGCGAGCGGGCTTTTCGGATACTGCTTGATGAAGCTCTGGAAGCTGAGGATCGCGCCTTGATAGTTGCCGATCCGCCGAAGGTTCTGAGCCGCCTCGTAGGCGCGCATCTCCGCACTGCTCGCCGCTCCTGTCGGCTGCGCCCCAACCGGACCAGGCTTGGCCCCTGTCGGGCTGCCCGGCGCTCCCGCCCCGGGCTCGGGCACAACCGCGCCTACGGGCGGCACCGGAGCACTTTCGAGCCGGCGCAAGCGCGTGTCGAGGTCGACGTAGAAATCCTGCTGACGCTTCTGTGCGGTTTCGATGCCATTGTTGAGCACCTCGATCTGCCCGCGCATCCTGGCCAGATCCGCCCTCAGGTTTTCGATCTCCCGGAAAAGATCGAGCACCGCCTGGTTCTTGCCGATGGATTCCTCGATCTTGCCGATGCGCGACGAGATCGTATCGAGTTGCTGACTTTGAGCGTTGATGCGCGCCGATGCGTCGTCGAGCCGTTGGCGCTCCACCACGATCTGGCGCCTCGCTTCGTTGTCGCCGAACAAGGCGGCGTAGGCGGGCACCTGCACTGCCGCCATCGATGCGACAGCGCCCAGGGCAAGCACAGCGCGCAGCGACCGGCCACGAGGAAACCTGGGCCGGGCGTTTGGCGTTTCGATGGATTTCATGCGGGCAGATCAGGATGTGCATCGGCCTGCATTAGCCGGCCGATGCGGGCGATGCTACTCGCCATCGTAGACGATTTCAGCGCGCCGGTTCTTGGAGAAGGCGGCGTCGTCCGTCCCCATCACCGCAGGCTTTTCTTCCCCGAAGCTGACGGACTCGATCTGACTGTCGGTCGCCCCCAACAACATCATCATCTTTTTGACGCTGTCGGCACGGCGCTGTCCCAATGCCAGGTTGTACTCGCGACTGCCGCGCTCGTCGGTATTGCCCTGGATGGTGACTTTGCGTCCGCGATTGTCGGTAAGGAACTTGGCGTGCGCGGAGATGACCGGTTTGAATTCTTCCTTCACCGCCGAGCTGTCGTAATCGAAATAGATCGTTCTCTGCGACAGAATACTGCCCGGGTCTTTGAGCGGGTTCGCGCTGACGGGCTTACTTTCGACTTGCTTCACCACCGGCCCCGTCGGCTGCTTCGGCGGCGCGGGCTTCGTGGTCGGCGCCGTCACGACGTCCGGCTTGCGATCCTCGACCGGTGCGCCTTCATCCTTAACATCCGTGCTGGCACAGCCGGCCAGCACACTCGCAACCAAAACACTCAACAGGACTCTTCTCATCACCCGTTCCTCTTATTGAAATATTCTTTGAATGGACCGGCGACTCGGGGCTTCGTTCCGCGCTCGATCGGATCCAACATTGCGGCTGTCCGGTCAGAATCCCTTTTGCATCGGTCCCCATGCAGGCTCGCGCACGTCGCCCGACTGAATCGTGATGCGCTGCTTGACGCGCCCGTCGCTGGAGACCGCGGCTAATATACCACGCCCCCCCTGCTGCGAAGCGTAGAGGATCATGCGCCCGTTGGGCGCGAAACTGGGCGACTCGTCGACGAGACCATCGGTGAGCGGGATGGTCTGGCGCGAAGCGAATTCCCTGCGCATCAGGTTGAAGCGTCCGCCGCTGCGTTGCACGTAAACGAAGCTCTTGCCGTCCGGACTGTAGCGCGGCGACACGTTGTAGGTGCCGTCGAAGGTCAGGCGCTCGGGCGCGCCGCCGCTCGCGGGCATGCGGTAGATCTGGGGGCTGCCGCCGCGATCCGAGGTGAACAGAATCCATTGCCCGTCGGGCGAGAAGTTCGGCTCGGTATCGATGCTGCTGCTGTTGGAGAGCCTCGTCGCGGCACCGCCCTCGGCAGAGATCGAGTAGATCTGGGAGCTGCCGTCGCGCGTCAGCACGACCGCGAGCCGCCGGCCATCGGGCGCCCATGCCGGCGAGCTGTTCGAGCCGCGAAAATTCGCCAGCACGCGTCGCTGCCCGGTGGAGAGCGTCTGGATGTAGACGATGGGTTTTCGCTGCTCGAACGAGACGTAGGCGATACGATTGCCCTCGGGCGACCACGTGGGCGAGATGATCGGCTCGTCGGACGACACGACAGTCTGCGCTCCGAAGCCGTCCGCATCCGCGACTTGCAATTCATACCGCGTTCCGCGCTTGACGACATACGTGATGCGCGTGGCGAAGGCGCCCGGCACGCCGATCAATTTCTCGTAGATCACGTCCGCGATGCGATGGGCCGTGTTGCGTGCCTGAGCCGGAGCGATCGTATAGCTGAAGCCGGCGAGCTGAACCTGCTTGGCCACGTCCATGAGTCGGAAGCGCACTTCGAACCGACCATCCGCGCCCGGCGTGACCGAACCGATGACGAGCGCCTCGGCGCCGCGCGAACTCCAATCCCCATAGCGCACTTCGCCAGGTTCTGACGGCATGGGCATGACACCCCCTGGGTCGACCATGCGGAACAAGCCCGCGCGGGTCAGGTCAGCGGCGACGATCTCGGAGATCCTGTGCGGCAGGCGCGCCTCGCCTTGCATCGGAGCGACCGCAACGGGAAGCTGTCGATCCCCGGCACCGATGATGTCTATGGTCAGGGCAGCCCGTGCAGGCACGATGGTGCACCAGCCAAGGATGATGGCAAGCAACAGCCACACCGACGCTCGGTAAGCTCGTTGTAAGTGACCTGCATCGCTCGTTCGAGTCTTCACTGGGCTCATGGGTGAATGGATCGCTCTGTCGTGAATTGGGAGGCCGCGGGCAGCATCGTGCGGCTAGTCGTTAGGCTTGAATCTCAGATTCAGGTTCATGAACTGGCTGAGCATCGGGTGCCCGGGCGGCGGCAGCGGCAGCGGCTGCGCCAGAATCGCCGCACGGCGCACGGCATCGTCGCAGACCGAACTACCGCTGGACTTGCGTACCACCGGCTCACCGATCATGTTGCCGTCCGGAAAGAACTTCATCTCGAGCACGATCTCCGGATCGGCAAGTGCCGCGCACGGCGCCTTGACCACGAAGCGCTTGATCTTCTCCTGAACCTTGGTTCTGAACCCGTCGAACTCCTTGTTCTGCGCCGCAGCCTGCATTTGCTGCAAGCGCTGGGCCGCATCGTTCTGCTCTTTCTCCAGGCGCACACGTTCGGCCTCTTTCGCGGCGCGCTCCTTCTCGAGCGCAGCGAGCTTCTGCTTCTCGACCGCCTCGCGCTTGGCCGCCTCGGCCTTCTCGCGCTCTTCACGCTTTCGCTGTTCGGCCTGGGCCTCTTCCCGCTTCTTCAGTTCAGCCTTCTCTTTCTCTTCCCGCTCGCGGCGCGCCTTCTCCTGCTTTTCCTTCTCGATCGCAATATCGGGCTTGGGCGCCGGCTTGGGCTCGGGCACCGGTTTGGGCGGCATCGCCTTGGGCTCGGGCTTGGCCACCGGGGGTGGGGGCGGAGGCGGCTTCGCTTCGGGCTTGGGCGGCGGAGGCGCTGGGGCCGGCGACTTCACCGCAGGCACCGGCGGCAGATTGTTCCAAAGGTCGACCATCACCACCTCCGGAGGCTGCTGCTGCCAGGCGGCTCCGAAGACCAGCAACGCGAGGAAGGCGACATGCACCACCACCGCCAGCACACCGGAAGCGAGTTTCCCCGGTTCGTCGCGATCCACGGCAGGATTCATCAGCGCGGCTTGGCGAGCAGTCCGACCTTGGTCACCTGATTCTGTTGCAGCATGTCCATCACATCGAGCACCGCCTCGTAACGCACGCTTTTGTCCCCGGCGATCACGACCGGCTGATCGGGATTCTTCTGCTGCTTCTCTTTGATCGCCGCCACCAGGGTGGCGCGATCGACGCGGACTTCCTTGCCCGGACCGCTGCGGTCACGCAGCCACAAGGATTCATCCGCGCGTACGCTCACTTCCATAGGCGCAATCGCAGCCTGACTCGTCTTGCCCACCGAGGGCAGATCGACCTGCCCGGGATTCACCAGCGGCGCGGTCACCATGAAGATCACCAGCAGGACCAGCATGACGTCGATGTAGGGCACGACGTTGATCTGGTTCATGAGCCTGCGGTTGTTTCGCCGTTCGAGAAGCATCGGACGTGCTCGGGCCTCAGACGTTCGCTTGACGCTGGAGAATGTTGGAGAACTCTTCCATGAAACTGTCGAACCGGGTGGCCAGCCGATTCACATCGCCGGCGAACCGGTTGTAGGCCACGACCGCGGGAATGGCAGCGAACAAACCGATCGCCGTCGCGATCAGTGCTTCCGCGATCCCCGGGGCGACTTGCGCCAGCGTAGCCTGCGCCACGTTGGCCAGCCCACGGAACGCATTCATGATGCCCCACACTGTGCCGAACAAACCGACGTAAGGACTGACCGAACCCACCGATGCGAGAAACGACAGATGGGACTCGAGGAACTCGAGCTCGCGTTGATAGGTGGCACGCATCGCGCGGCGGGTACCATCCATCACCGCCGCCATGTCTTGCCCGGGCTGACGGCGCAACTTCGTGAACTCCCGATAGCCGGCTTCGAAGATGCGCTCCATGCTGCCCGAGCTGTGGCGGGAATTGACGACACCCTGATACAACTCGTTGAGATCACCGCCCGACCAGAAATCCTTCTCGAACAGATCGCACTGCTGGTTGGCGCGACGAATGCCGAGGTACTTGCGGAAGATGTAATACCAGGAAACCAGCGAAGCGAGCAGCAGGCCGAGCATGACCAACTGAACGAGCACGCTCGCATCCGCGATCAGGCTGAGTATTGAAAGATCCTGCGTGACTGCGACGTTCATTCAGTTTTTTTGATTGTCGAAAATTGGACGCAGATACAGGGGGATACGGGTCGGCTGGAAGGTCGCGATTCTAACACACGCCAATTTGACGTCGGCGCACACTATACGTTCATTCTCGCGTTCGATGTACTGTCTCAGCAGCACGACGCTTGCGCCCGCTGCGGCGGTCGCGATGCTGGCTACGATTTCGTCGTCTAACCGGGCTGGCCGCATGAAGTCGATGTTGACCGATCGCACGACGAAGACGACGCCCTCGCCTTGCGCGAGTGCGTTTTGATCGTACCCGAGCGAGCGAAGCCATTCGGTGCGGGCCCGCTCGAGAAACTTAAGGTAATTGGCATAGTAGACGACGCCCCCCGCGTCGGTATCCTCCCAGTAGACGCGCTGCCTCCACTGAAAGAGCGGGGTGCCGTCGGACGGCGGATCGGGAATCATGGCGTGTGCATAGAATAGGTCATGGGCTGCGGCGTCGGCGCGTCGGACATCGACTCTAACGCACCAAGCTTGCGGACGGGTTGATTGCCGCGCGAATACCTGCGACAGCGTGCACGATCAGCGTGCGGCCTCGTCCCACAGATCGGGCGTGCCGTTCGAGCGCGGCATGACAACGCCGAAGTGGCGGTAGGCGCTCGGCGTCGCGATACGGCCACGAGGCGTGCGCTGGAGATACCCCTGCTGAATGAGGTAGGGCTCGATCACGTCTTCGATGGTATCGCGCTCCTCGCCGATCGCCGCGGCAAGATTGTCCAAGCCGACCGGCCCGCCCGAGAAGCGCTCGATCACGGCCAGCAGAAGATTGCGGTCCATCAGGTCGAACCCCAGCGCGTCGACGTCGAGCATGCGCAGGGCGGCGTCGGCGACATCGCGAGTCACGATGCCTTGCGCCTTCACCTGCGCGAAGTCCCGCACGCGGCGAAGCAGACGATTCGCGATCCGTGGCGTGCCGCGCGACCGTCGCGCGATCTCCGCGGCGCCGGCGGCCTCGGTCTGCACCTCCAGCAGTCCTGCGGAGCGCTGCACGATGACGCACAACTCCGCCTCGGTGTAGAACTCGAGTCGGGCGACGATGCCGAAGCGGTCACGCAGAGGATTGGTCAGCATGCCCGCCCGGGTAGTCGCCCCCACCAGCGTGAATGGCGGCAGATCGAGCTTCACCGAGCGGGCGGCCGGCCCTTCTCCGATCATGATGTCGATCTGGTAGTCCTCGAGTGCCGGATAGAGGATTTCCTCCACCACGGGCGACAGCCGATGGATCTCGTCGATGAAGAGCACGTCCATCGGCTCGAGATTGGTCAACAGCGCGGCCAGGTCCCCAGCCCGCTCCAGCACCGGACCGGAGGTCTGGCGCAGGTTGACGCCCATCTCCCGTGCGACGATGTGCGCCAGCGTCGTCTTGCCCAAGCCGGGCGGACCGAACAGCAACACATGGTCGAGCGGCTCTTTGCGCCGCCGCGCCGCTTCGATGAATATGCTCAGCTGCTCGCGGACTTTCTGTTGCCCGACGTAGTCCGTCAGAGAGCGCGGACGCAGCGCCCGCTCGAGGGCCTCTTCCTGTGAGGTGAGCTTTGCGGCGGAAACGAGGCGGTCGGATTCGATCATGGCGAGGCATTGTAGGATGCGGCCGCAGCGGCGACCAGCGCCGAGGTTGCCATCAAGCCTTCGACAGCAGTTTGAGGCTCTGGCGAATCGCCTCGGATACGGACAATGCGGGATCGAGCTGCTTCACCGCCCAGGCGGCTTCCTTGTCGTTGTAGCCGAGCGAGAGCAACGCGTTCAACACATCCCCGCTCGACGAATCCACCGGCCCGACTGACGCGCCCTTGCCCCCCGCATCGAGTTTGTCGCGCAGTTCGAGCAGCAGTCGCTCGGCCGTCTTTTTGCCTATGCCCGGAGTCTTCACCAGCCGCCCGGCATCCTGAGCAGCCACGGCATGCTGAAGATCGGCGACCGACAGCCCTGAGAGTACCGCCAGCGCCGTCCGTGCACCGATCCCGCTGATGCGCAGCAACTGGCGGAAAGCCCGACGCTCGGCTTCGGTGCCGAAGCCATAGAGCAGATGCGCGTCCTCCCGCACCAGCAGATGGGTGTGCAGCGTGACCGGCAAACCCGTTTGCGGCAAGTTGTAAAAGGTGCTCATCGGGACGTCGACTTCGTAGGCCACCCCACCCACGTCGACGAGAATCTGCGGGGGATTCTTCTCTACCAACACACCACTCAATCGTCCGATCACGCTGATCTCGCTTCCTTGGCAGGCTCACACCAAACGGCCGCGCCGGACGCGATAGCCCGTCGTCTGAAACCGCCCCAGCCCTTGTCCACCGTGAGCATGACAGATGGCGCAGGCCAATGCATCCGCGGCATCCGAGCCTGGAGCGGCCGCGAGCCCAAGCAGACGCTTGACCATCTCCTGCACCTGCCCCTTCTCGGCATGCCCCCTGCCGACGACGGCCTGCTTGATCTGCAGCGCGGTGTACTCCGCAATCGGCAGGCCACCGAGCACGGCTGCACATATCGCCGTGCCGCGCGCCTGGCCGAGCAGCAGCGTCGAGTGCGGGTTCACGTTCACGAAGACTTGTTCGATGGCCACCTGGTGGGGGGCATGCAGCGCGATGACCTCGCTCAAACCCTCGAGAATGATCTTCAGGCGTGCGGGCAGTTCGGTGCCTTCGGCGCGCACGCAGCCGCTTGCCACGTAAGCGAGCTGACTACCGTCACGGTCGATCACCCCGAAACCGGTCGAGCGCAGGCCCGGGTCGATGCCGAGAATCCGGATGCTCACGGACCTGGCGCCCGACCGCGCGATGCTGGCGGTGGCATTCGCATCGCCAACATCGAACCTAGGAGAGTCATGATCATGCCCAGCAGGAAGTAACGCCGTGAGGTCTCATCGACCCCTTGGATACGCAATGATACTGGCAAGCACCTCCACCCACGACAGTGCAGCCGCCGCGCAACCGGTCGACGCATTCGCACCAACTCCAACCCGGGGGACGTGCCGCCCTATCTCGAGCAAAAAAGGATCGGGGGTAGCGAGCGCCATCCGCCGATCGGGTCGGCCTCAATAGCATGCCAAACAGACTGTCGCCTGGCGACTACTCATCGATCACGGCGGTCGTGTAGACATCCTGGACATCGTCCAGGCCTTCGAGCGCGTCGATCAGCCGTTGCATCTTGGCGGCGTCGTCACCCGTCATCGCCGCTTCGTTGACGGGTTTCATCGTGATCTCGGCCAAGTCCGCCTTGAAGCCCGCCTTTTCGAGCGCCGACTGAACGCTGATGAAATCCGGTGGCGCGCTGATGACCTCGACGCTGCCGTCTTCATGGGAGAGGACGTCTTCGGCCCCCGCTTCCAGCGCCGCCTCCATCAACTTGTCTTCGTCGGTGCCGGGCGCGAAGATGAACTGACCGCAGTGCTTGAACAAGAAGGCGACCGAGCCATCGGTACCGAGGTTGCCGCCGTGCTTGGTGAACGCATGCCGCACTTCGGCCACGGTTCGAGCGCGGTTGTCGGTCAGGCAATCGACGATCACCGCGGCCCCGGCCGTGCCGTAGCCCTCGTAGCGGATCTCTTCGTAGTTCACGCCCTCGAGGTCGCCCGTGCCGCGCTTGATCGCGCGTTCGATGTTGTCTTTGGGCATGTTCTGCTCTTGGGCTTTGTCGACGGCCATGCGCAGACGCGGGTTGGCACCGATGTCGGCACCACCAAGGCGGGCGGCGACCGTGATTTCCTTGATGAGGCGCGTGAATACCTTTCCGCGCTTGGCATCCGCCGCCGCCTTCTTATGCTTGATGTTGGCCCATTTGCTATGACCTGCCATGACATATCCCAAAAGAATGACCCGACACGCAGGGCTCCCGCCAAAAAACTGAGGGCCGCCGCCAGCGCGTGTATAGTCGATTGATATAATGAAAATTTTAACACGGGGAACGGCTATGCCAGAACCAATGTTGGTCGGCAAGGGAGATGCGGAGATCCATCTGTTGCCTGCGCTCGCAAACCGTCACGGCTTGATCGCCGGGGCGACCGGGACGGGCAAGACGGTCACGCTGCAACGCATCGCCGAATCGTTCAGCAACATCGGGGTGCCGGTGTTCATGGCCGACGTCAAAGGCGACCTCTCCGGCATCGGGGCGAAAGGCTCGGATCACCCCAAGATCACCCAGCGCATGGAGTTGCTGGGAATGCCGCCCTTGGAGTTCCGTGCCTGCCCGGTCATGTTCTGGGATGTCTTCGGCGAGCAGGGGCACCCGGTACGCGCGACGGTATCCGAGATGGGGCCGCTGCTCTTCTCGCGCTTGCTCAATTTGAACGCGACGCAGCAGGGCGTGCTCACCGCCACCTTCAAGATCGCGGACGACCACGGCCTGCTGCTGATCGATCTGAAGGACTTGCGCGCCATGCTCAAGTTCGTGGGCGACAACGCCAGCCAATTCACGACCCAATACGGCAACATATCGGCGGCCAGCATCGGCGCAATTCAGCGTGGCCTGTTGGAACTCGAACACCAGGGCGGCGAGAAATTTTTCGGCGAACCCGAGCTCAATATCGCAGACCTCATGCAGACCGGCGCCGACGGACGCGGCATGATCAATATTCTCGCCGCCGACAAGCTGCTCAATTCGCCCAAGATCTATGCGACCTTCCTGCTCTGGCTGCTCTCGGAGATGTTCGAGAACCTGCCGGAAAAGGGCGATCTCGACAAACCCGAGATGGTGTTCTTCTTCGATGAAGCGCACCTGCTGTTCAACGATGCCCCGCCGTCGCTGCTCGAGAAGATCGAGCAGGTGGTGCGGCTGATCCGCTCGAAAGGCGTCGGGGTCTATTTCGTCACCCAGAACCCCCTCGACATTCCGGACACCGTGCTGGGGCAGCTGGGCAATCGGGTGCAGCATGCGTTGCGAGCGTTCACCCCGCGGGATCAGAAGGCGGTGAAGACCGCAGCCACCACACTGCGCGCGAACCCGAAACTCGACGTGGAAAAGGCGATCACCGAAATGGGCGTGGGCGAAGCACTCGTCTCCTTTCTCGACCCGAAAGGCAGCCCGACCATCGTCGAGCGTGCGCTCATCGTGCCGCCCGCGAGCCGGATCGGGCCCTTGACCGCCCAGGAGCGCAGCAGCTTGATCGCGGCCTCCCCGATCGCCGGCCACTACGAGGCTGCAGTCGATCGCGAATCGGCCTACGAGCAATTGGGGGCGCGCCAGGCATCCGCCAGCCCGCCGGGCGGACCGGCGGGCGCCGCTGCGCCTACGGAGGGCTCGCTGCTCGACAAGCTCGGCGGGCTGTTCGGCGGCGGCAAGCCCGCCGCTGGCGCACGCACTCGCGAAAGCGTCCTGGAGACTGCCGCCAAGAGCGCCGCTCGAGCCATGGGATCGGAGGTGGGCCGACAGATCCTGCGTGGTGTCCTGGGATCCATCCTCGGCGGTGGCCGCCGCCGCTGATGCCCGATCAGGCAGCCCGTCAGGCCCGCGCCGATCTGATCGGCGTCGGGCTGGTCCTCATCTCGTCGATCGGGTTCTCCGGCCGGGGCATCCTCATCAAGCTGGCCTATCCCTACGGGGTGGATGCCGTCACGCTGATGATGCTGCGTATGACGTTCTCTTTGCCCTTCTTCGTCATCATGGGGTGGGTCGCGAGCCGCTCCGCACAGCCGCTGACCCGCCCGGACTGGATACTCATCCTGGGACTCGGATTCATCGGCTACTACCTGTCGAGCCTGCTCTCTTTCCTCGGGCTGCTGTACGTCCCCGCATCGCTGGAGCGGCTGCTGCTCTATCTGACCCCGACGATCGTGGTGCTGCTGTCCGCGCTGATGTTCCGCCAGCGTGTTCAGCGCATTCACATGATGGCGTTGGCATTGACCTACGGCGGGATTGCGCTCGTTATGGCCGATTCGCTCATCATCAGCGACGACCCCATGGCCCTGACGATCGGCGGCTTGCTGGTACTGTGCAGTACGTTGACCTTGGCGGTGTACCTGCTGGGAAGCGGCACGATGATCCCCAGGATCGGCGCGGCTCGCTTCACGGCCTACGCCTCGGGGGCGGCAAGCGTGTTCGTGATCGTGCAGTTCTTGCTCGTGCGCGATTTATCCGCGCTCGATCTGCCGATGCCCGTCTACGCCTATGGGGCCACCATGGCGATCCTCTGCACCGTGCTGCCGACCTGGGGCATGGCGGAGGGCATGCGCCGCATCGGCACCAACCGCGCCTCGATCACGAGCTCGATCGGGCCGGTATCGACCATCGTGCTGGCTGCGCTGATCTTGGGGGAACCGGTCACTGCGATTCAGACTGCTGGCGCAGCCTTGGTGCTCGCAGGGGTGTGGCTGGTGGGCAAGAAGCGCTGATCGCTCGCACGGCGCCGACTGCAGCCAGCGACGCGGGCCGCCCCGCGCGAGGGCGGCCTGTGCCCATGCGGGACTTTTACGCGCTTCTGCGAGCCGGCGCTGACTTCGCCGCGGCTGCCTTGGCCGCGGCCTCCTTGGCTGCAGCTTCCTTCTTGGTTCCGCGCGGCCGTGTCTTGCCGTAGCTACCCTTGAAAATCTTGCCCTTGCGTGTGCGTTTGTCGCCTCGTCCCATGATATCTCCGTGCCTGCTGTTTCGATGACCGCATCCGTGCCCGAATGACGGCCCCTGACGGGGCGACTGCGCGGCGCGGCCTGCTGCGGAACCCGCCGATAATATTCAGCTTATGGGCTTGTGTCGACTCGAACCCGCGCGCGGGTACGCATGATCAGCGTTCGAGTGCGTTACGGCACGGGGTAAGGGGCCTCCCCGGGCTGGCGTGACCGCTATAAATGCTCGACGTCGAATCCGGACACATCCGGGTCGCGGATGCCCAGATAGATGGGATTCGCGTCGCGGCGATGAATATTGATCTTGGCGTTGTACATACGCCGATAAGCGCCGTGTTTATCAGTCGCGCCGTAACGAGAAATGCCGAAGCGGCCGTCGTCGCGCCGTGGGCCCGTGAGATAGCAGCGGATTTCCCGCACGTACTCACCCGCCAAGCGGATACCCGCGAAGTCGTTTACCGCTTGCTGCATGCGTTCGACGAATCGCGGCGCAGAGGCGATCGCATCCGTGGTCTCCGCGGCGGCAGCGGCCGCACCGAAATCGCCGATGAGAATCTGCCCCGGCATGGCGTGGCCCAGCATGCGAGCCAGATCGATGGTGACTTCACCCACGAGATAGCTCGTCAACGAAGGCGACAAGCCTTCGGGCTGATAGAACTCGTAGTGCGCACCCACATGGAACCCGGAGCGAAGCTCGGGCACCGCACGCGTCCGCGCCTTGGCGCGCGCCATCGCGTTGTCGGCCAGCAGAAGCAGCATGAGCTTGTAGAGCTCGACATTGCCCTGTCCGTCGGCGGCCCGGTTCCAGATGTAGAAGCCGTCACCGGTTGGGCTGCGTGCGAACTGTATTCGCGGATCGCCGCCCGCCAGCTTGTCGTAGGCGGAATTGATCGAGTAGGAAAGGCTGTTGAGGAGCGTCGCCTGCTCGATCGGCTCGTAAGTCGAGAAACCCACGATATCGAGCAGCACGACCGCCCGATCCCGGAACAAGGAGACGCTGTAGCGGCGCAGCAGCGCGTCGACCAGTTCCGGACCAAGATCGACAACGGGGTCGAACGGCAATTCCAGCATCACGGGCTCGATGCCGAGCTTGCGCGCGATGTCTTCGAACGCGACGAAGTCGACCAGCTTCGGGCCGGACACGATACCGTCGATGAACCGGGCGGGATCGGTTTCAGCAGCCACCGGCCTGACACCGGACACGTATTCGGCCAGGGCGAAATGCGGCAACCCGATCAACGAGATGTTGGATCCCCGACTGGAGCACAGAGCGATGACCCGCTCTCCCAAGCGCCAATAGGTGTAGAGCAGCTGGTCGAGATGGGCTAGTCGAGTTCGCGCGTCGTTCGCACTGACGCCGGGCGCCGAGCGATAGCGCGAAAACGCATCGAGCCAGGATTCACGCTGCAATGTCGCTTGCCGCATCTCTTTGGCCATGGACTCTATCGTCCGCCGGAATCGAGGGCTGGGCAGATACGATCAGCCCGCCCGCTCAGACATTGAAGCGGAAATGGATGACGTCGCCATCGCGCACGACGTACTCCTTGCCTTCGAGCCTCATCTTGCCGGCCTCCTTCGCGCCTTGCTCGCCGTTGCAGGCGATATAGTCGTCGAAGCCGATGACCTCGGCACGAATGAAACCGCGCTCGAAGTCAGTGTGAATGACCCCGGCCGCTTGCGGAGCCGTCGCGCCGACCTTGATCGTCCAGGCGCGGACTTCTTTCGGCCCTGCCGTGAAGTAGCTCTGCAAACCCAATAGCGAGAAACCGGCTCGAATCACCCGATCCAGACCGGGCTCGTCCATGCCCATGTCGGCCAGAAACACTGCCTTGTCCTCGTCGGGCATGTCGGCGATCTCGGCTTCGATGGCAGCACAGACGGCCACCACGGGGGCGCCCTCGGCCTTGGCATGCGCCCGCACAGCCTCCAGCAAGGGATTGCCGTCGAAGCCGCCCTCCTTCACGTTCGCCACGTACATCGCCGGTTTGGCCGTGATGAGGCAAAGCGGTTTCAGGATCGCGCGCTCCTCGTCGTACAGATCGAGAGCACGCACCGGCTTGGCTTGATCGAGCTGTGCACGACACTTCTCGAGCACAGCGACCAGCCGCTGCGCTTCCTTGTCGCCGCCCGCCTTCGCGAGCTTGCCATAGCGCGAGAGCTGCTTCTCCACGGTGGCGAGGTCGGCCAGCGCAAGCTCGGTGTCGATGGTCTCGATATCGGCGACCGGGTCGATGCGGTTCGAGACGTGAATGACATTGGGATCTTCGAAGCAGCGCACGACGTGGGCGATCGCGTCGGTTTCGCGAATGTTGGCAAGGAACTGGTTGCCCAGCCCTTCGCCCTTGGAAGCACCGGCAACGAGCCCGGCGATATCGACGAACTCGACCACCGCCGGCAGGAGCTTCTCCGGCTTTGCGATGGCAGCGAGCTTCACCAGGCGCGCATCGGGAACTTCCACGATACCCACGTTGGGCTCGATTGTGCAGAAGGGATAGTTCTCGGCTGCAATGCCAGCCTTGGTCAGTGCGTTGAACAACGTCGACTTGCCCACGTTCGGCAGTCCGACGATCCCGCATTTGAGGCTCATGCCACCGGTCCCTTCGTCGTATGTAGCTTGTGCATCGCTGTCTCCATCTTGCTCTCTGCCATCAGCGGCCAGATCTCGAGGCTGCGCTCGATCGCATCGTCGATCGCACGGCGTTCTTCGGCACGCGGCGCGCACAATACGTAATCGATGACTTCATCGCGCACGCCCGGATGACCGATGCCGATACGCAGACGCCAGAAATCCTTGGTCCCGAGCTGTGAGGCAATGTCGCTCACGCCGTTGTGACCGCCTGCTCCGCCGCCCTTCTTGAGCTTCACGGCGCCAGGCGGAAGATCCAATTCGTCGTGCACCACCAGGATGTCCGTCGGCTGGATGCGGTAGAAGGACGCCAGGGCAGCCACCGCACGGCCGCTATGGTTCATGAATGTTTCCGGGAGCAGCAACCAGGTATTCCCGTTCGGCGGCGACAGCCGCCCGGCCAAGCCTTGGAATCGTCCCTCGGCCCGCAAGCCCACGCCTACCCGTTCGGCCAGCCGTTCGACCCACCAAAACCCTGCGTTATGGCGTGTCGCCTGATACTTGCGCCCCGGATTGCCTAGCCCAACGACGAGTTTCATGGCTTTCGAGTATCACAGGAAGCGGCGCTGTCGACCATCGCGCTCGACGCGCCCCAGGTTTGCAGTCGAACTTGCCGGCATGCGTCGACGGTACGGGCGATGCCCAATGAAAAAGCCCGCCACGACTAAGCCTGGCGGGCCAGGGCAGCGCAGGCAACCAGGGCCGCGCCACCAACCTGCTTGTTGATTACTTCTTGTCCTTGTCGGCAGCCGCATCGGGCTTTTCAGCGCCGGCCGCAGCTGTGGCCGCCGTGGCCGCAGCCTCTTCGATGAGCGCTCGCGGCACCGACAGGGTGACGACGACCTGATTCTCCTGTTTGAGACGGGCAACCAGCTCGACGCCACTGGGAATCGCGAGTTCGTTGACGTGAATCGAATGGCCGAGATCCAGCTTGGAGACATCGACTTCGATGTACTCGGGCAGGTCGCCGGGCAGACACTGGACATCGACGTCGTTCATCACGTGGCTGACCACGCCGCCTTCCTTGACCCCGGGGCACAGTTCGGCATTGACGAAGTGCAACGGCACCTTCATGTGGATCTTGCGATCGGCGGCCACGCGTTGGAAGTCCACGTGCAGCACCTCGGCCTTCCAGGGATGCATCTGCACATCGCGCAGCAAGACCTTGTGCTGGCTGCCGTCGACCGTCATGTCGAGAATCGAAGCGTGGAAAGACTCCTGCTTCAAGTGGCGCGCGAGGGCGTTGTGATCGAGCTCGATCGCCTGCGAATCCTTGCCCGCGCCGTAGACCACGCCCGGCACACGGCCCGTGCGCCGCATGCGCCGGCTCGGCCCGGTGCCATTGGTGTTGCGAGGAAAGGCGGTAAATTCGATCTTCATCCTACTTCTCCAAAAAGTCCGCTGTGCCGGCTTGCCGACCTGCCTAGGTCATTCAGCAAACAACGAGCTGACAGAATTCTCGCTGCTGATTCGCAGCATTGTCTCGGCCAACAATTCCGCTATGCCAAGAGCGCGTATTCGACCGCATGCTTTGGCGGGCTCGCTCAAAGGTATGGTGTCGCAAACAACCAACTCGTCCAGTACGGAGGCACTGATGCGCTGAACGGCCTGCCCCGACAGCACCGGATGCGTACAGTACGCGACCACTCGCAGCGCGCCCGCTTCCTTCAATGCCCGAGCCGCCTCGCACAGCGTATTGGCGGTATCGACCATGTCGTCGACGATCACGCAAGAGCGCCCCTGCACTTCGCCGATGATGTTCATCACGGTGGCCACGTTCGGGCGTGGCCGCCGCTTGTCGATGATGGCCAGATCGGACTCGAGCCGCTTCGCCATGGCGCGGGCCCGCACCACACCGCCCACATCCGGCGACACCACGACGAGATCCTGATAGTTCTTCTTCCACAGATCGCCGAGCAGCATCGGCGTTGCGTACACGTTGTCGACCGGAATATCGAAAAAACCCTGGATCTGATCGGCGTGCAGATCCATCGTCAAGACCCGATCGACGCCCACGCTTTGCAGCATATTGGCCACGACTTTGGCGGTGATGGGCACGCGGGCCGATCGCGGCCGCCTGTCCTGGCGCGCGTAGCCGAAATACGGGATGGCGGCGGTTACCCGACCGGCCGACGAACGCTTGAGCGCATCGACCATGATGATCAGTTCCATCAAGTGATCGTTCGTCGGCGTGCAGGTCGATTGCAGCACGAAGACGTCTTTGCCGCGGACGTTCTCCAGGATCTCGACCATGACTTCCCCGTCGGAGAAGCGACCGACCGTCGCCCGCCCCAGCGGGATGTTCAGCGAACGCACGACCTGCTCGGCCAAGCTCGGGCTGGCATTGCCGGTGAACACCATCAGGCGCTCGTAAGCGGCGGTGCCGGCCATGTTGCGAAGCTGGGCACTGGAGAGGAAACTGCTTCCCACGGGATGCTTTCTCAATGCGTTGACGCTTCCGAACTACGTTGGGCACCTTGAGGTGCCCTCGGCTCGACGTGGCTGGGGAGGAAGGATTCGAACCTTCGCATGCCGGAATCAAAATCCGGTGCCTTAACCAGCTTGGCGACTCCCCAAAATCATTTCTCGCAGGGGGTGATGGTCCAACCCCCGAGCAACGAATCCCTGCATGTGCGGCGGCCTTGCGGCGAAAACTTGGCGGGCCTCGAGTTCTTGGCTAAAGGAGGCGAAAACACATGCCCCGCTCCCCGTAAGCCACGCAGGCCCGTGCCGCCGCAGCCAATCCAAATGGTCTTTTATTGCCGGGTACAAGCGACAGACGACCGGTTCAAGATCGTTACGCAGGCCCCCCGCGAAAAAGGCCGACATTGTCATTCGATTCGAGTCACGTGTCAATTGCGGGTCGCCGAAGATGCTTGCCGTCGGGACTGCGACGGGCGGAATCAGCACGACATACCAGGCCGGCGGGAGCTCGATCGGCGTGAGCTTTTCGCCGATCCCCTCGCCGAACGCGTTCTCACCGCAAACGAACACGGGCACATCGGCGCCGAGTTCCACAGCCAGAGGCGCCAACGCCGACACCGGCAAGTCCAGGCCCCAGAGTCGATTCAGGACGATCAGTACCGTTGCCGCATCGGAGCTGCCGCCACCCAAGCCGCCCCCCATGGGCAAACGTTTTTCGAGGCAGATCTCCGCACCGGCCTTCACCCCATACCGCGCGCGCAGAAGCTGTGCCGCGCGAATAGTGAGATCGTCCGCGGCCGGCAAGCCAGGAACATCGTTGCCGCGCACGATCCGGCTGTCCGGACGCACTCGTATCCGCAAACGATCGCCATGATCGATGAAGCGGAATACCGTCTGCAGTTCGTGATAGCCATCGGGCCTGCGGCCAACCACGTGCAAGAACAGATTGAGCTTGGCCGGCGCGGGATACCAGCGCTGAAGTTCGGTGTCATCACTCACGGGGTCGGCCACTGTTGCGGATCCGCCTGCGCATCACGATCAGTCGGGCCGCTGCAATTGATCGATGACGAGTCGAATCTCCACGTCTTCCTTGCGCAGATCCAGGCGCAGGATGGCGGGCCCCGGAGCAGCCGCTTCTCGCCGCGTCCATCGCACGACCCAGCCCTCGCGCTCCAGACGCGTCATGTGCCCGGCGCCGTCACGCTCTGCCGCGCTGCTCGCGCCGGGAGGCACCTCGCCCAGCACGTAGTAGCTGAGGTCCGCAAGCGGCAGACTCCAACCCAGGCCGTCTTTCGTCAAGGACTCGATGCTCATCGACTGATACGTCTGCTGGTCGGCCGTGGTCAATGTGGCGCCGGTCGAATCACGCACGATGTGCGCGGCCGTCTGCCCCAAGGGCCCTCCCAGCCAAACCTCGTCCGCCGAATCGTCGTGGCGCCAGCGCAAGGACCCTGAGAATGCCTGCGGCCCGAACCGCACGTACACCCGGCCGAGCATTTCGAAGGACACCGGACTGCCTTGACTGCGTCCCTGGCCTACGAAAGGCAGCTGGGCACAACCGCTCAGCACCAACGCGAAAACAAGACAGGGGAACGCGCGAAAAATACCGGAACTCATCTACTGCAGAAACTTCTTGAGGACCGCCCGCAGCACTTCGTTCTCGGGATGCTCGGCCAGTGCCCCCTTCCAGATGCGTCGAGCCTCGTCGTGCTGCCCCTGCACCCAAAGCACTTCGCCCAGATGAGCGGCGATTTCCGGATCGGGTCTGCGATCGAATGCCTTTTGCAGATAAGCCTGCGCCTCCGGAAGGCGACCGAGCCGATACAACACCCAACCCATGCTGTCCTGGATGAAGGGGTCATCGGGCGCCAGCTTCAACGCCTGGTCGATGAGTACGAGCGCTTCCTGGAAGCGATCGGTGCGGTCCGCCAAGGTATAGCCCAGCGCATTGTAGGCGTGGGCGTGGTCGGGACGCAGTTCGATCAGTCTGCGCAGGCTGGTCTCGACGACGTCGAGCCTGTCCACCTTTTCGGCCGCCATCGCATAGTCGTAAAGCAGTTCGGGCGTATCCGGCAGCTTCTGCAGCGCCTGCGCCAGCAGATCGAAGGCTTCCTTGTGGGCCTTGGTGTCCCGAAGAATCGCAGCTTCGAACTGCGTGAGCTGAACCCTCTGTGCGAGATTATCCGGCTGCTGCCCCTGCAGCAGGGCGCGCGCCTCGGCCACCTTCCCCTGCTTGGCCAGAAGGTTCGCAATGCGCCCCTGGGCGGGCAGGTACTGCTCGCCCGGCATTACCGACCGGTACCATTGCAGCGCTTCGTCGGCTCTCTTCTGCTCTTCGCTCACCTGACCGAGATAGAACCGCACCGTGTCCGCGCTGTTGCCGGCAGGATCCAGATCGAGTACCCGCTTCAGATGCGTTTCGGCAAGCGGCCATTCGGTCATCTGCACTGCCAGCAGGCCGACGGTCAAGGCAACCGCCGCATCCTCGGGATGCGCCTTCACGAGCGCCTGAATCTCGCGCCGAGCCTCGTTCTTTTTCTGATCGGCGACCAGCAAGCGGACCAAATTGAGCCGGATGTCCTTGGCCCCCGGGTGGCTCCTCAAATAGCTGCGCCCGAAGGTAGCGGCCTCGGTACTGGATCGCTGCTGCAGCACCTGCATGCGAAACAAGGCTGCCAGTTCCCAATCGGGGCGCAGCTTGAGCGCTTCGGCCGCGCCGGCCAGCGCACCGTCCGGTTGCCCGGCGTTCCATGCCGCCTGGGCCACCGCCAAATGAGCCTCGGGCACCGTGGGATGCAGCGCAGCCAATTCTTTGATCAACCCCGCCACCGCTGCCTTGTCGGCATGGTGAGCAAGCAGGTTGTTCATCTGCAGGAAGATCTGGGCGGTCTGCGCCGGATCCGCCGTAAGCAACATCTCCAGATGGGGGCGAACGTCCTGGAGCGCCCCGCTGCTGATCAGGATCGACGCCAGGGTTTGCCGCGCTTGCAGCGATGTCGGATCGGCCTGCAGCCAGATCGTCGCCGCCTCGACGGCCCATGCGCCCTGCCTTGCCTGCACGGCAACGGCAGTCGCGCGCCTGGCGATGCGCGGATCACGGGTCTTGCGCGCCAGCTCGACATAGACCTTCGCGGCCAACCCGATCTCTTGCCGGCTCAAGGCCATCTCGGCGAGGAGATACTCGTACAGGAGTTGCGGGGTCAGATCCTGGGGCGGCAGCGCTGGACCGGACTTCGTTTCAGGCTTGGGCTTGGGCGCGGGCTCGACCTGCGAGGCGCTCGCAGCCTGGGGAGGCGATTCTTTCGCAGGCACTTGCGCGCAACCGCTTTGAAGCGCGGCGAGGGCGCAAGCCAAGATGCAGACGAGGGCTCTGGACAAAGTCATATCTTCAATGTTTCCGACAGTTTAGGTTATATTCGCGCGCTTGAACAAGCGCGCTCTTGAAGGATCGGTCATCGAGCCCAGTGCAAAGACTACCGTCAACGCCCGACAGATCTCGCGCAGATTTGGCGCGTACGAGGCGGTTCGCGAAATCGATTTGACCTTGCGTCGCGGCGAAGTTCTTGGCCTGCTCGGTCCGAACGGTGCCGGCAAGACCACGACCATGCAGATGCTCACCGGCAATCTTGCCCCGAGCGCAGGGACGATCCAGATCTGCGGGATCGACCTCCTTGCTCAACCGCTGCAGGCCAAGCGTCATATCGGTTATCTGCCCGAGCATCCCCCGCTTTACCGCGAATTCACCGTGGACGAGTTCTTGCGCCTGGCCGGGAAGCTGCACCGGATGTCGCCGGCGGCAATGACGCCGGGCCTCGATGCCGTGAAGGCCCGCTGCGGGCTAGACGGTATCGGCAAGCGTCTGCTCGGTTCACTGTCGAAAGGCTATCAGCAACGCGTCGGCATCGCCCAAGCGATTCTGCACAACCCCGATGTGATCGTGCTCGATGAACCGACCGTCGGCCTGGATCCGATCCAGATCCGCGAGATCCGCAGCCTCATCCGGACGCTGGGCGAGGAGCGCTCGGTCATACTCTCGACCCATATCCTGTCCGAGGTCGAGGCCGTGTGCGACCGCGTCGAAATTCTCCACCAGGGACGGGTCGTCTTCAGCGACACGATTGCTGCGCTCGATGAGTTCACGCACGGCCGCGCACTGCAAGTCGCGTTTCGACATCCACCCGCCCAGGCAACGCTCGCCGCCTTGCCCGGCGTCAGTCGCGTAGAACGATTGAATGAACACCAATTCCTGCTCGGCCGCGAGTCCAAATTCGATCCGACGGATGTGCTCGTCGCTCGCTCGGTCGACCAAGGCTGGGGGCTCTACCAACTGGGTCCGGCCCACAGCCGCCTGGAGGACGTCTTCGTGCATCTGACTCGCGACGAGCCGCAAACATGATTCGCGCGCTTGCCGGCAAGGAACTGCGCAGTCTCTTCGTCTCCCCGCTTGCCTGGGTGTTGCTCGCGGTGGTGCAAATCGTCATGGCGTGGGTCTATCTCATGCGACTCGATGCCTTCATGGAGCTGCAGCCGCGCCTGGCCCAGTTGGCGAACGCGCCCGGAGCGACCGAGCTCATCGTGGCGCCCGTCTTCTCTGCCGCCGCGGTGGTGCTGATGATGACCGTCCCGCTGCTGAGCATGCGACTGATCGCCGAGGAGCGGCGCAACCGCACCATGACCTTGCTCATATCGGCGCCGCTGTCGATGACCCAGATCGTCCTCGGCAAGTTCGTCGGCCTCGTGGCGTTCCTGCTGCTCCCGGTGGCGATGGTGACACTCATGGGCTTGACGCTCGGCGCAGGTGCGGACGTCGACACGGGACTGATCGCGGCGAACACCTTGGGGCTCGCGCTCCTGCTTTGCACCTTCGCCGCCGTCGGCTTGTTCGCATCCAGCCTGACACGACAGCCGATCGTCGCCGCCGTCGTGGCGCTAGGCTTGCTGCTCGCCTCGTGGCTGGCCAGTCTTGCCGACCCCGATCCGTCGTCCGTACTGCAGATGATATCGATGACTCGACGCTTCGAGAGCTTCAATGCGGGCCTGGTGGACAGCGCCGACCTCGTCTGGCATGTGCTCGTGATCGCTGCCTTCCTGGTGCTGACGATCCGCCAGCTCGATCGCGACCGCCTCGTCGGGCAAGCCGTATGACCCCCGCACGCAAGATGAGGCTGCGCCTGGCGGCACAAAACGGCCTGTTCGTGATCCTGGTCGTCGCGCTGACTGCGCTGCTCGTTGTCATCGCTCAACGTCACAGCATGCAATGGGATCTGACGAGCAGCGGCCGCAATACCTTGTCCGCAGCTTCCATCGATGTCCTGCGCAAGCTCGAGGGGCCGGTGGTCGTGACCGCCTATGCGACACCTCAGGACCCGCGCCTGGGCGAGCTGCGCAAGCATATCCGCGACTTCCTCGCTCGTTATCAACGCGCCAAGCCGGACATAGAACTGCGGTTCATCGATCCGCGGGAGCAGCCCAAGGCCGCAGCCCGAGCCGGGGTACAGGTCAACGGCGAGCTGGTGATCGCGTACGGCGAGCGCAGCGAGCGTCTGACGGCGCTCTCCGAGCTCGATTTCACCAATGTGCTGATCCGGCTTTCGCGTTCCGAGCAAAGACTCGTCATGTCCCTCGATGGCCATGGCGAACGCAGTCTGGTCGGTAGCGCGAACCACGATCTGGGCGATTTCGGCAAGCAGCTCGCGACCAAGGGCATCGAAGTCAGCACGCTCAACCTCAGCATCGCACCCGAGGTTCCAGCCAACACGGCCGTCCTCGTCATCGCCAGCCCGCAAGTCGCACTGTTGCCCGCGGAAATCGATAAGCTCCTGCGGTACGTCGAGCGCGGCGGCAATCTTCTGTGGCTGATCGACCAGGAACCGCTGCAGGGTCTCGACGAGCTGGCCGAGAACATCGGTCTCGTGCTCAGCCCCGGCGTGGTGGTCGATCCCGACGCGATCGAGCGCGGCGGGCGCCCGGTCATGTCCGTGGCTGCACCCGGCGCCTACAGCGGGCACCCCATCATGCACAACATGCGCGTCAACACCCTGTTCCCCTTCGCGCGAGCGGTGACAGCGTCGCCGGTCGAGGGCTGGAGCGCCGTGCCGCTGATCGAAGTCGCGCAGCGCGGCTGGATCGAAACCGACGATCTGAACGGCCGTATCGTCTTCGATCGTGCGCGCGACATCGCCGGGCCGGTGCAGATCGCCGTGGCACTCGAGCGCATGCGGGAGGAGAAAGTGCAGCGGATCGTCGTGGTCGGCAGCGGTCACTTCCTGGCCAACATGTACCTCGGCAATGGCGGCAATCTCGATCTGGGCATCAATATCGTCAATTGGCTGGCCGGCGACGAGCGATTGATCGCCATTCAGCCGCGCAGCGCGCCGGATGTGACGCTGACCTTGTCTAAGACTTGGTTGCTCAGTCTGGTCATCGCCTTCCTGATCGCGCTGCCTGTGGCGCTGCTAAGCGCGGGCGCATGGATCTGGTGGCGGCGCCGTCGGGCGTGACCGAGTCGACATGCTCAGGATGACGCCCCGCGCGCTGGTCAACATCGGATTGCTCGTCGCTGTTCTGGGCGCCGGCGTGGCGGTGTTTCACGAGCCCGAACCTGTAACCGACGTGAACGACAATGTCATCACCGTACCCGGCGCAACGCTGCAAGAGATCGAGATTCACCGCGCGCCCAATCCACCCATCCTCCTCCAGCGCAAGGCCTCGCAGTGGACCATGGCCGCGCCTGTTCGAGCAAGACTGGACGAGACGGCGCTGGGACGGCTGCTGGATCTCACGCGCATCGAGGCGTCGGCCAGACTGCCCGACGCCGACCTCGTCCGCTACGGTCTGGACAAACCGTGGGCGCGCGTACGCTTCGGGTCGCAAACGCTCGAATTCGGCACGACCAACCCCATCACGCAAGAGTTGTACGTCCGCACCGATCAGGCCGTCTTTACGATCCCTGCCCGCCAGGCCGGCGGCGTGCCCTCCACACCCGCCAAGCTGCTGGCTCATCGAATGTTCGGGGCCGACGACGCGCCCATTCGATTCGACTTGCCCGGCTTCAGCTTGCGGCACGACGGCACCCGATGGCAACTCGAGCCGACCGCTCCGGGCCTGTCCCAGGATGATCTGATTCGCTGGGTGGATCAATGGCGGCTTGCGAGCAGCGTGATCACCCAGCCCGGGAAATCGACAGCCGCTGCGCAGGTCACGGTCGAACTGCGCGACGGGCGCAAACTCGAGTTCGGCGTCAAGGCACTCACACCCGATCTCGTGCTGCATCGCGCGGACGAGGGACTCGACTACCACTTGCCGGCTGGCATGGCAGGGCAGCTGCTCGCCTCACCCGTCGCCACCACCAGCGAACGGCACTGAGCTGCGATGCCCGAGTTGCCGGAAGTCGAAACCACGCGGCGGGGCCTAGAACCGCATCTTCTGGGCCGACGCATCACCGGCGTGATCGTTCGCGAGCCGCGCTTGCGATGGCCGGTGCCTTCGGATTTCGCCGCCAGCTTGCTCGGCCAACGCATCGTCGCCTTGGGCCGACGCGCCAAGTATCTGCTCATGACCTTGGAACATGGCACCGTCATTGTTCATCTCGGCATGTCGGGAGCGCTCTGCATGGTGGCAGCGAACACCTCGGCGGCGAAGCATGATCACGTGGATGTGGAGGTGGACGACGGCAAGGTCCTGCGGCTCACCGACCCGCGCCGCTTCGGCTCGCTGCATTTCGTCTCAGACGATCCGCACACGCACCTTCTCCTGGCGACACTCGGACCGGAGCCGCTCGGCGAAGAATTCAGCGGCGCCTACCTTCATGCCGCGACACGCGGCCGGCGTTCAAGCATCAAGGAGACCTTGATGAACGCTCGCATCGTGGTCGGCGTGGGCAACATCTATGCGAGCGAAGCGCTGTTTCGCGCCGGCATCGATCCGCGCACGCGCGCCGGGGGCGTCAGCCTGCGGCGCTGCACGACGCTGGCAACAGCCGTCAAGCAGACCTTGGCCGATGCCTTGCAGGCCGGCGGCAGCAGCTTGCGCGACTGGCATCATGCCGATGGCAGCCTGGGCTATTTCCAGCAGCAGTATTTCGTCTACGGCCGCGCAGGAGAACGCTGCCGTCGATGTGCGCAAGCCGTGCGAGCGATACGCCAAGGACAACGGGCGACCTACTTCTGCCCCGGTTGCCAGAAGCGCTGATCAGCCCGCGGCTTTCTCCGCGACCTCGTTGCTGTCGGCCGGCGAGGTCAGCCGCAGGTACTTCGCATACAGTTGCTCGTGGGTCTCGGCGAAGGCGGGGTTGAGCGGAATGCAGTCGACCGGGCAGACCTTGCGGCACTGCGGCTCGTCGTGGTGGCCGACGCATTCGGTGCAGCGACCGGGATCGATCTCGTAGATCTCCTCGCCTTGCGAGATGGCGTCGTTGGGGCATTCGGGCTCGCAGACGTCGCAGTTGATGCACTCGTCCGTGATCATGAGCGCCATGGCCGGACTCCGCTACTTTCCCAGCTTGGACTTCAGACGATCCACCACGGACGGGTGGACGAACTTCGAAACATCGCCACCGAGCAGCGCGATCTCCCTCACCAGGGTAGCCGAGATGAAAAGATAACGCTCCGCCGGCGTGAGGAACAAGGTTTCGATTTCCGGGTGCAGATTGCGGTTCATGCCAGCGAGCTGAAATTCGTACTCGAAATCGGACACGGCACGCAGCCCGCGCATGATGACGTTCGCCCCTTGCGAGCGCGCGAAATCGATCAGCAAGCCCGAAAACCGCATGACGCTCACATTGCCATAGGGCTTGAGCACTTCACGCGCGATGTCCACCCGCTCGTCCGGGGTAAAGCACGGTCGCTTGCCTTGACTGTCGGCGACGGCAACGATGACTTCATCGAACAGTCTCGATGCGCGGCGGACGAGATCTTCGTGACCGAGCGTCAGAGGATCGAAGGTGCCTGGATAAATGACTTTAGTGGTGGCCATGGGTGAACAGCTGGTAGGTAACCTGTCCTGCGGTACCGCGGCGATGCAGCTGCCAGGGTGGTTCGAGTTCGATACCGTTCGGACTCTCGACGTATGCCATGCCGCCGCGCCTGACCAGGCGTGACAGCTCCGGTGCGATCCTTGCAAGCAATCCACTGTCGAAGGGTGGATCCAGGAACACGACGTCGAATGCTCGATGGGCCTCGCGCACAAATTCTAGCGCATTGCAGCGCCGCAGTTCCACGACAGCCTCGCATCCGAGCAGTTCGGCATTCGCTTCGAGCGCCTGGAATACGCGAGCATCCTGCTCCACCATGACCACCCGGCGCGCGCCGCGCGACGCGGCCTCGAAGCCGAGAGCGCCACTGCCAGCGAAAAGATCGCAGCACTCGCAGCCGTCGAGTTCCTGGCCGAGCCAGTTGAAGAGCGTCTCCCGCACCCGGTCGGGCGAGGGACGCAGCCCCGGCCGAGCCGGAAAGCGCAGAAACCGGCTGCGATAAAGGCCGCCGATGATGCGCACACGGTTTGCGTTCAAGGCTGAGCGGTCGGCTCTACGCCACCGCCGACGACAACCGTCACCAGGCGTTCGGGCTGGATACGCCTTTCGAAGGCAGCCTTGATGTCGTTCACCGAGACCTTGCGGATGTTCTCGACAAACCGGTCGAGATAGTCGAGCGGCAGGTCGTAGAACCCGATCGTGGCCAGATACTCGTGGATCTTTCGATTCGAATCGATCCGCATCGGAAACCCGCCAATGAGATTGTTTTTCGCCTCTTCCAATTCCTGCTCGCTGGGACCGCTAGTGACGAACGTGCTCAACGTTTCGCGCACGATCTTCAGGGCGGCCTGCGCCTGATCGCCGCGCGTCTGCAGTCCGATCTGGAACGGCCCTTCGCGCAGCAGGGGAACGAACGCACTGTATACACTGTAGGCAAGGCCGCGCTTTTGCCTTACCTCCTCGTTGAGCCGCGAGGCGAAACCGCCACCGCCCAGAATGTAGTTGCCGACGAAGATGGGAAAGTAATCCGGGTCGCTGCGACGAATGCCCGGTCCACCGACGAGGATATGGGCCTGCGATGCCGGATGGGACAGCACCGAGGACTGAGGACGCTCCAGCGCCCGCACGCTTGGCATCGATGCTTGAGCATCGCCGCCGCGCGGCAATTTCGAGGTGAGCAGTTCGGCAATGCGCTCGGCCTCGACGCGAGTGATATCACCCATGATCGAGACGACGGCACGGTCGGCCACGTAGTGACGCCGATAGAAATCAAGCAGATCGGCGCGCGTCAATGCAGAAACGGTCTCCACCTCGCCGGCGGCACGCCGCCCATACGGATGATCGCCGAACACCAGGCGCCGAAAGGCTCGACTGGCGATGGTGTCGGGCCTCGTGTCGGCCTCTTTCAGACCGGCAATGCCGCGAGCCTTCTCACGAGCGAGTGCTTCCGCGGGAAACTCCGGCTGCAGCAAGACGCGCGTCATGACGTCGAGCGCGCGGTCACGCTCTTTCGTGCTGGAAAGCGTTCTCAAGTACAGGCCCGCGCGATCTGCGGTGAAACGCCCCGACAACTGGGCGCCAACGTCGGCGGTGCGTTGAGAGATCTCGTTTTCGCTCAAGCCGCCTGCGCCCAGTTTCAAGAGATGATTGGTATAGCTGGCGAGCCCCGCCTTGTCCGGCGCATCGAAACCCGATCCTGCGGGAAAGTCGACGCTGACATCGAGCATGGGCAGGTCGTTGTTGACGACCAGCAAGACACGGGCACCCGAGGCGGTCTTCCAATCCTGGATAGGCAGCAGGGCATAGGCCTTGCCGGCGATCGAGGCGACAAGCAGCAGGCAAAGCCAGGCGACACCACGTACGATTCGTTCGTACGCACCGAAAGAGCGGCGAGCAGTCATCGGCGGCCATCCATTGTCGGGGACTTGTCCGTTGCGTGGCGGATCGTCCGATCTTGCGGAACCATCAATGGCGCGCACCGGCAGGCGGCGCAGCTCGCCGCTTCTGGGACAGGGGCTGCGGGTCGAGCACGGCCACGGTGAGCGCCTCGTCTCCGAAGTAGCGGGCGGCAACCTCCTGGACTTGTTCCGGGGTGACTTCCCGGATCCGGTCGACCATGATGTCGATCGTCCGGTGCGACAAGCCTATGCTTTCCAGCGCCCCCATCTGACTGGCTTGGGCGAACATGGAGTCGCGGGCGAAGACTTGCGCCGCCACCACCTGCGCCTTGACGCGATCGAGTTCTTCGCGACCGACGCCCTCCTCGGCTATCCGTCTGACCTCCGCCCGTAGGGCGGCCTCCAATTCGGCGACCGTCTTGCCCTCGGAAGGCGTGCCGGTAAGCAGGAAGAACCCCGGCCCTCGCCCAGTGCCCTGGTAACCGGCACCCGCCGATGCGGCCAGGCGTGACCCGCGCACCAAACTCGCCGTAAGCCGCGCGCCCTCGTGGCCGCTTAGCACACCTTCGAGCACATCGAGTGCGTAGGGCTCCCAGTCCTTCTCGGGATCACGCAACTTGGGCACGCGGAAAGCCAGATACACACTGGGTAGCTCGGACGGCGCCTTCACGACCACCCGCCGCATGCCTCGCTGATCGGGCTCGAGCTGCGGTTTACGCTCGGGCAAGGCGCGTGGCGGAATGGCGCCGAAGTATTCGCGTGCCAGTCGGTGGACTTCGTCCCCGGTCACATTCCCCACCACCACGAGAATGGCGTTGTTGGGCGCATACCATCTCTGATACCAATCACGCGCATCCTCCACGCGCATGTTCTGCAGATCGTTCATCCAGCCGATCACCGGTTGCCGATAGGGATGCGCCTTCAGCGCCGTAGCCATGAGCGCCTCGTACAACAAGGCGGTCGGCCTATCGTCCGTACGCCAGCGACGCTCCTCCATGACCACTTGAATCTCTTTCTCGAACTCCTCCTTGGTAAGGAGCAAGTTCGTCATGCGGTCTGCCTCCAGTTCGAGCGCAAGCGGCAGACGGTCGCGATGCAGGGTTTGGAAGTAGGCGGTGTAATCCCGGCTGGTGAACGCGTTGTCCCGACCGCCGGCGCGTGCGATCTTGCGTGAGAACTCGCCCATCGGGACTTTGGGCGTGCCCTTGAACATCATGTGTTCGAGCACGTGGGCAACACCGGTCGTACCATTGAACTCATCCATGCTGCCGGCGCCATACCAGACCATGGAGACAGCCACGGGCGCCCGATGGTCTTCCTTCACGAGGATACGCATGCCGTTGTCGAGCCGATACTCGTGAACCGCCGACGAACCAGCGGCCCAAGTTTCTCCCGGCGCCGAGAACCACCCGAGGCTCAACGCGGTCAACCAGATGAGTACGAAAACACGCATGCTAGAATTTACACCGCATTAGCAACTTCCTCTGACACTCTATCACCATGTTCGGTTTCCTGAAATCCAAGAGCAAAGAGGAAGGCGCCGCCGATCGCAAGGCGGAAAGCGGGGGTTGGGCCGCGCGGCTCAAGCAGGGACTTCAGCGCACCCGCGAAGTCCTCAACACCGATCTCACCGAGCTGTTCGCTCGGCACCCGACGATCGACGAAGCGCTGTACGAGGAACTCGAAACGCTCTTGATCACGAGTGACGTCGGGGTGCCGGCAACCGCTCATATCATCGCGGCTTTACGCGCCAAAGCCAAGAAGGAGCGTTTGGCCGACGCCGGTCAATTGCGGTCGGCGTTGAAAGAGGTGCTCTACGAATTGATTGCGCCGCTCGCCGTGCCGCTCGAAATCGACGAGCAGAAACCCTTCGTGATCATGATGGTCGGGGTCAACGGCACAGGCAAGACGACCTCGATCGGCAAACTAGCGAAACATTGCCAGACGAGTTCCCTGTCCGTGCTGCTTGCCGCCGGCGATACGTTTCGCGCGGCGGCACGCGAGCAACTCGCGGTCTGGGGCGAGAGAAACAACGTCGCGGTGATCTCCCAGCGAGGCGGCGATTCCGCCGCAGTGATCTTCGATGCGGTTCAAGCCGCACGCGCGCGCAACTCCGACGTGCTCATCGCCGACACGGCTGGACGACTGCCCACGCAACTGCACCTGATGGAGGAGATTCGCAAGGTCAAGCGCGTCATCGATCGTGCGCTGCCTGGCGCACCGCATGAAATCATGCTGGTGCTCGATGCCAACACCGGCCAGAACGCGCTGGCGCAGTTGAAGGCTTTCGACGAAGCGTTGGGCGTGACGGGGCTGATCATGACCAAGCTGGACGGCACTGCCAAAGGCGGGGTGATCGCTGCGATCGCCCATACCCGATCGGCCGCCGCCAAGGATCGCCCGATTCCCCTGCGCTTCATCGGCGTAGGCGAAGGCATGGACGATCTGCAGCCGTTCGACGCCCGGGCGTTCGTCGACGCCTTGTTCGATTGATCGAGCGTTCCCCCGCGATTGCGAGTAACGAGACAGGCTCGCGTGCTGCCTTGGAAGCGATGATTCGGTTCGAGAACGTAGACAAGCGCTATCCGGGCGGGATCACTGCGCTGCAGAACGTCAGCCTGCGCATAGACAAGGGTGAACTTGTCGTGATCGCCGGCCCCTCAGGCGCCGGCAAAAGCACCCTGCTCAATCTGATGGCAGCCATCGAGCACCCGAGCGCCGGACGCGTGTGCGTCAACGGAGAAGTGCTGCAGGATCTGCGCGCCCGATCATTGCCTTACCTGCGCCGCCAGTTCGGCTTGGTCTTCCAGGACCATCGACTGCTCTTCGACCGCAACGTGTTCGACAATGTGGCGTTGCCGCTGCGCATCGCATTGTTTTCGCGGGGCGATATCCCGCAACGGGTACGGGCGGCGCTGGACAAGGTCGGGCTGCTCGGGCGCGAGCGGACGATGCCCATCGCCCTATCGGGGGGCGAGCAGCAGCGGCTGTGCATCGCCCGCGCGATCGTGCATCGGCCGGCGATCCTGCTCGCCGACGAGCCGACCGGCAATCTGGATCCGGACTACGCCGTCACCATCGCGGACCTCTTCAAATCCTTCAATCAAGTCGGCGTCACGGTCGTGATGGCCACCCACGACCGGGCGGTCATCGACCGCTTGCAGCCGAGGGTTCTGCGACTTCGGGACGGGCAGATTCTGGAGCAGTCCGCTTGAAGAACTGGATCACCGCCCACGGCGCTGCGCTGTCGAGCGCGCTGCGGCGGCTGGTTCGGCGGCCGTTTGCCTCCCTCTTCGAAATATTCGTTCTCGGACTTGCGCTCGCGTTGCCAGCAGGCCTTTACGTCACGGTGGAGAGCGTGCGGGGTTTCGCCAATCAACACCCTTCGGATCCGGAGGTTTCGGTTTTCCTGAGCCTGGGAGTCACGTCGCAGGACGTCGCGATCGTGCGAGAACGGCTGGAAGCGTTGGCCGACGTTCAGCAGGCCGTTTTCATCCCGCGCCAGGAAGCCGCGAAATCGCTGCGGCAGTCGCCCGGGCTGGCGGAAGTGCTGGACGCATTGCCCGAGAATCCTTTGCCAGATGCGTTTGTTTTGCGTTTGGGTACGCAAGACCCCTCGCGGATCGATGCCCTGCGCGGTGAAGTGGGCGGATGGCCTAAGGTTGCGCTGGTACAGGCAGATTCGGGCTGGACGCGCAAAGTGAACGCAGGGGTCCGGATCGCCCAGACGGTTGCCCTGCTTCTGGGCCTCATGTTCGGCGTCGCAGCGCTGGCAATTACCTTCAACACGATTCGGCTTCAAATGCTCGACCGCCGGGGCGAAATCGAACTATCGCGCCTGATCGGCGCAACAGACGGCTATATCCGCAGGCCTTACCTTTACCTGGGCGGTCTGCAAGGCCTCCTGGGCGGGGTCGTCGCCGTGGCGATCATCTTGGCAGGCACTCGAGCACTGGACAAGGCGCTCTCCGACTTCTCGGTCGCCTACGGGACTCAAGTCAAGATCTCAGCTGTCCCATGGGAATACGCTGCAGGTTTTCTGGGCGTAAGCGCTCTGCTCGGGGGCATGGCTGCCTGGCTCGCTTCGAGCCGGCATCTCTGGGCGCGGCCGTTGCGATAGCTTCGATACCCTCAGCTCGTGCGAACTTTTGCCGTTGTTGGCACTCTCTTGAGTAGAGTGCTAACATCATCCTGGCAGACAAGGAGCAAAGCGATGAACGTTATCGTTGCCCTACCCACAATCTCGGTCGGCGGCAGCCTGGAAAGCTACATCCAGGGCGTCAACCGTTTTCCTATCCTGAGCCAGGACGAAGAGACCTCCCTCGCCCGGCGCTATCTGAAGCACGACGACGTGGAGGCTGCCCGGCGCCTAGTGCTCTCCCACTTGCGCGTGGTCGTATCGATCGCCCGCAGCTACCTGGGATACGGACTGAACCAAGCCGATCTGATCCAGGAAGGCAATATCGGCCTGATGAAGGCCGTCAAGCGCTTCGATCCGGAACGCGGCGTGCGCCTCGTCTCGTTCGCCATGCACTGGATACGCGCCGAGATCCACGAATTCATCCTGCGCAATTGGCGCATCGTGAAGATCGCCACGACGAAGGCCCAGCGCAAGCTGTTTTTCAATCTGCGCAGTCTCAAGCAGAGCCTGGGCACCCTCGGCGACAAGGAAGTCACCGACATGGCCGCGCAGCTCGGGGTCAAGAAGCATGAAGTCATCGAGATGGAAACCCGGCTGGGCGGGCAGGACATCGCGCTGGAGCCCAGCGGCGAAGACGACGACGACAGCATGAGCCCCATCGCCTATCTGCGCGACCCGGGCACAGAGCCCTCCCGTTTGCTCGAAGAGGAACAAACCGAGCAGTTGCGTACCCAGGGATTGAAAAAAGCGCTCGAATTGCTCGATCCGCGCAGCCGACGGATCGTGGAAGCTCGTTGGCTGCGAGAGGGCGATACCGCCACCTTGCACGAGCTCGCAGCGGAGTTCAGCGTCTCGGCGGAAAGAATCCGGCAGATCGAGCAGCGCGCCCTGGGGCGCATGAAAACCGCGATGGCTGAACTGGCCGCCTGACCATCGCACTTGGCCAACGAAAAAAGGGCAGCCTGGCTGCCCTTTTTTCTCGATGTTCGACCTCAACCCTCGGCCTCACTGCTTGAGCAATATCCTCAGATCGTGGACGACGTCTTCGATCTCAGCCTCATGGCGAACGAACAGCCTCACCTGGCCATTCTGGTCGAAAACATAGGTGCCGGCAGAGTGGTCGATCGTATAAGTCTCGGGCGTCTTGCCCGGCTGTTTCTCGTAAACCACCTTGAATTCCTTCGCGGCGCGGGCGGTCGCTTCGGCGTCGCCATAGAGCCCGAGAAACCTGGGATCGAATGCTGGCACGTAGTTCGCCAGCAAGGCCTGCGTGTCGCGCTCAGGATCGACGGAAACGAACAACACTTGCATCCGGTCGGCGTCTGCGCCGAGTTCCCGCGCGACTTCTGCATATCGGGCCAGCGTGCTGGGGCAGACGTCCGGACACTGGGTGAAACCGAAAAACACCAGCACCACCTTGCCCTTGAAGTCACCCAAAGTCCGCGGCTTACCGTCGTGCCCCGTCAATTCGAGCTTGCGGGCGAAGCTCGCCCCGGTGATGTCGGTCGCCTTGAACTGCTGTGGGCCGCACCCCGAGAGGAGGAGCAGAACGGCAGCGAGAGTAATTAGCCGACGCATCACAGGCCCAGATAATGATCCGTCAACAGGGCCGCGAACAGCAACGACAGGTACAGGATCGAGTACCGGAACGCTCTACGCGCGAGTTGATCACTGTACTCGGTCACGATCTTGATCGCGTACCAGAGGTAGATTGCATTCAGGACGACTGCGCTCGCGAGGTAGAAGTAGCCGCTCATGCGAAACGCAAACGGCAGCAGCGTGACCGCGGCCAGGATGATGGTGTAAAGAAGCACGGACAACCGGGTGAATCGGTCCCCGTGCGTCACAGGCAGCATGGGCACACCTGCCTTGGCATAGTCGTCACGCCGGTACAAGGCGAGCGACCAGAAATGGGGGGGCGTCCAGGCGAAGATGATCAGGAACAACAGGAGTGCATCGTGGCCGACCTCTCCTGTCACCGCCGCCCATCCCAACACGGGCGGCATCGCGCCCGACGCGCCCCCAATCACGATGTTCTGAGGAGTCAGCGGCTTGAGTATCACTGTGTAAACGACCGCGTAACCCACGAACGTCGCGAGCGTCAACCACATGGTCAAGGGGTTCACCAGGCGATAGAGGACCACAAGACCGATACCGCCGATCACACCCGCGAACAGAAGCGTTTGAACCGTGCTGATCGTGCCCTGCGGCAGAGGACGCCTGCGGGTGCGCGCCATCAGCGCATCGATCTTCTGCTCCACCATGCAATTGAAGGCAGCTGCGGCACCGGCCACCAGTGCGATGCCCAAGGTGCCGAACAGCAAAGGCTGCAGCGGTACGGCGCCCGGAACCGCGAGCAGCATCCCGATGACCGCGGTAAAGACGATCAGGGAGACGACGCGTGGCTTGGTCAGCTGAAACAGTTGTTCAGCGCGCGAACTGAGACTGGGAGAGGTCATGCTGCTGGAGATGGACATGGGCGGAGCAGATGTGACTTTGAGTATCGGCAGATTCTATCACCCCAAGCCTCGACGCCCGAACCGACTACCGTCGGCTCGAACGGATCAACCGACTCGGGAGTACTTCAGCAGGCGGGCCACGTCCTTGATCATGCGCTTGGGGTCTGCGTCCTGCGGGAATCGCAGGATCACATTACCCAGGGGGTCGACCAGATAGATGTGGTGACGCGGAGAACTTGGCGCGGGGAAGGCATCAGCCAGTTTGGCTTCGTTCGTACGCACGAACCAGGTGCCTGCATAGTCGGTGCGCATCTGATCCGTGAGCGCCTGTCCGTCCTCCAGCAAGAACACTCTCTCCACCCGGCCCGACTCCTTGCCTTGCGCTTGCCGCACCTGACGGATCTTCCACAGCTTTTGCTCGCATGCTGGATCACATTGGGCGCTATCGAGCATCACGAACGCCCAACGCCCCTTGAGCTGAGAGAAGGTGAACGCCTCGCCCGAGTGCGACTGCATCGTCACCGTCGGCGCGGGACGGGGCTGCATCAATTCGCCATAGTTCGTGTAGGAATCGGGAGCCCAGAACCAATACAGCAAGTAGGACCCGAGCACAGGAGCAACCGCGATCGCACCGATCCCGAGCAGCTTCAGTCGACTAAGCGTTCGTGGAGTCACGTTTGAAGGACATCGCCAGATAGATGAAAAGTATCAGGACCGCAAGTGCGAACCATTGGAACGCATAGCTGCGGTGCACGTTGATTTGTCGCTCGGAGATCGCCCAGTCTCGCACCAGTCCGTCTTGCGCCTCGTTCCCCTGCCGAATCATGACCGGGTGAATCGAGTATCCCATGTTCGCCACGTAGCGTTCGATCGTTAAGTTCTGCCACACGACGCCTTCGATGGCTTCCTCGGAAAGCTCGTAGAGCTTCTGGCCCGGCACAACGGCCAGTCCGATAATGGACACTTCCTCCGCGGGAGTCGTTACATCGGGCAAACGCTGTCGATCTCCCGTACCCGCGATCCAGCCCCGGTTCACCAGAATGTGCATCTGCGTCCCCGCGAGGCGAAGCGGCATGACGACTTCGTATCCCACACGGCCGCCGCGCACGCGATTATCCAGCAAGATCATGCCCCTCGGATCGAAATGCCCGCGCGCCTCGACTTTGCGGTGATCAAGGTCGAGCGCCGAGACGCTCGCCGCAGAAATCTGGATAGGCAGCGCGACAGCCTGGCGCTCCATGACGGCCACCAGCTGCAATTTCTCCTGTGCGCGTCCCACCTGCCAAAAACCCAAAGCCACACCCACCGCGATGCCGATGAGGGCGGCCAATGTTCCCCACAACGAGGGTCTGAAGCGACGACTAGGCATTGATGTTGGAGCGCAGGAATCGTTCAGTTAGACTGCGTTCTTGTCGATTGGATCCGCCGTGCGCATCGTCATCATCCTGTTCATGATCTTCATTGCCGTGAGTCTGATTTCGGCCGGCGTGTTTCTGGTGAAAGACCGCGGCGACTCCGACAGGACCTTGAAGGCACTGACCGTCCGGATCATTTTATCGGTCTGTGTGTTCGTGATGCTCATGATCAGCCACTATTTTGGCTGGATCGGCTCCCGATTGGGTTAGCCGCTGTCACGGTTCGCTCCCGAGTAACGTGGTCTTGATCACCGGCATGCGTTGACTTGAGGTTGCCGCTGAACCCGGCGGCCGAGATCATTATCGACAGTCGTAGCGACCCTGCTTCACCGACCGCTGATACATCGCCGCATTCGCACACTACGGACCGCGGCCGCCCCACTCACGTCGTCCATCCGCGAGTTCTTCGGTGACCCTCAGTTACTACACGCGACAATCTTACCGCTCCGCTGCGCGTGTGCTTCGCGGCTACGCACTTGTCGTGAATCCTCCGCCTTCATCGATTCGCAGGTTTGCCCGCAGTTCCCTGTCAGTCTCCCAACCTCAACCCGCGCGCACTCTTTTCGACAGCCTCTCCTGAGACGTGAGCACGCCTGCCGGGCGCAATCGGGTAGGAGGCGGGGTCACCCCCGCCGTCCTCCCACACCACCGGACGTGCGGTTCCGCATCCGGCGGTTCATGAGACACCTGGGAGTCGGCGCACGGTATCGAGCAGCGACACCAG
>JALHQN010000015.1 GCA_022841915.1 Burkholderiales bacterium
TCTTGGCGCGCCCGGCAGGATTCGAACCTACGACCCCCTGGTTCGTAGCCAGGTACTCTATCCAGCTGAGCTACGGGCGCTCGAGAAGCCGGAATTCTAGCAGAAGGTTTTGCGGTTCTGAAGTCGAAGTTTGCTTCCGCGGCGATTTATGTTGCGCGGCCCGCGTATCGACGCCGTGGCGATCCGTGAGTTCACGGGGAATTCCTTCAATAAGGGATGCGGTCTGCCTTGAGCAGCCAGGCATCGAACGCTTTCTTTGTTTCGTCGGCCAGCATCTGCCGCATGGGCAGTCTGCGTCGCTCTATCGGCGCAGCGACTTCCTCGTAGATCGCGGCATCGTCGAACCCGATCGAGGATGCATCCTCCCGGCTGTTGCCGTAGACGATACGACCGATGCGCGCCCACCAGATCGCACCCAGGCACATGGGGCAGGGCTCGCACGAGGTGTAGATCGTGGCGCCTTCGAGCGTGTGAGTATCGAGCTGTGCGCATGCTTGGCGAATGGCGACGATTTCGGCGTGTGCGGTGGGGTCCGCTGTCGGCACCACGCGATTGCTGCCTTCGGCGACGACGCTGCCTGCTCGAACGATCACTGCGCCGAAGGGGCCGCCGCCCGATTCGACGCCGAGCAAGGACAGGTCGATGGCCCTGCGCATGAAGTCTTCGTCCGTCATGATGCTCATTTCGTGTTCGTGGGTGCGGCCCTAGGGCGCGCGTTGTCTGTCTGGCTCGGGGCTGCGGACATTATCATGCGGACTCAAGGCAGCGTCGCACCGCGGTTCATGATCGACCGAACTCGCCGGCGCGCGGGGGCCCATCCAACCGAGGAGACCAATTTGAGAAGCACCAGCGCGTTCGTATTCGTGGGTCTGGCCGCATCGATGCCGATGCACGGCTTGTTCACCGGGAATGCTCAGGCTCAGGCCTATGCATCCAAGCCGATCAGCATCATGCTGCCGTTTCCGCCCGGGAGCGGCAACGACACGGTTGCCCGCATCATCGGCCCCAAGCTCGGCGAGGAGTTGCGTCAGCCCGTGCTCATCGATAATCGGCCCGGTGCGGGCGGGGCACTCGCCGCCGAGGCAGCGGCGCGCGCCGCACCCGACGGTTACACGCTTTTTCTGCCGAGTTCGAGCGTTGCGATCAACACCTATTCGTCGCGGGCGAAGTACGACATGAACAAGGATTTCATCCCGGTATCCGTCATCGGCAAGCTGCCCTTCGTTCTGGTGGTGCATTCCTCGTTGCCGGTCGTCTCGATCAAGGAACTCGTGGCGTTGGCCAAACGTCGTCCGAAGGAACTCAACTTCGCTTCGACCGGCATGGGCGGCACCGGACACCTGCTGGGCGAACTGTTGCGCACCAGCACGGGCATCGAGATTCTGCATATCCCCTACAAGGGCAGCGCGCAGGCTTCCCAGGAACTGATCGGGGGGCAGGTCCACATGCTTTTTACCAACGTGTCGTCGATGGCGCCTCACGTGAGGTCGGGGCGCCTGCGGGGACTGGGGATTTCCGGCGCCAAGCGCTCTACCGTTCTGCCGCACGTGCCCACCATGGTCGAGGCGGGCTACCCGCAGCTGGATATCGGCACCTGGTTCGCCTTGGTGGCGCCCGCCGCGACGCCGCGCGCCATCGTCACGCAGCTCAATCAGCAGATGGTCAAGGTGTTGAACATGTCCGAGGTGCGCACGCAACTCGAGCGACAGGGGGTGGAGCCCAATCCCAGCTCGCTCGATGAGGCAGGCGCCTTTCTGAGGGCGGACGTATTGCGCTGGGGCAAGATCATCAAGGATGCCGGCATCACGCTCGAGTGATGCGGCAAGGCCGGCGGTCTTTGCAGGCGCCGCCGACCTCGTCAGGGTGCGGCTCGCGGCTAGCCTTTGGCCGATTGCGCCAGCAACGCTTCCCAGCGCTGCGGCAGATCGATCTTCTTGCCGGTCGGAAAGCCCAGGAAGCCGTTGTGCGCGAACACGTAGGCGTTGTTGCGCAGCGGATCGCCGCCGACGGCGATCATCAGATCTTCGGGCTTCCAGACGATCGGGACCATGCGGTTCGGATCGTCCGATTCATGGAAGAGGGCGGGGATGGCGCCGGCCTGCGCATCCTCGGTCAGGTTCCACTTGCCGCGAATGTTCCAGTCGCGCAGCTGTCTTTCGAAGTCCCAGGCAGGGCGGCGCACGCGTTCGAACATGAATCGCTGCACGTCCGCTTTGCTCCACCCGGCCTTGGCGAGCGTGCGCGCCAGAATCGGGGTGATGACAGCCAGCGGACGCAGGCTGCCATTGCCGTGGCTGGTCGTGAAGGTGATCTGCCAGTTGTTGAAGCGCTGGATGGAGTCGGCCAGATAGGGCAGGAGTTCCTCCGGAGTCGAGCCGGTGACCGACGACAGCGAACCGCCGCCCGTGAAGCGCGAGATGGTGACCACGTTGTCGTCCGGCCCGAAGCCCATCTCCGAGCCGATCGTGGGCCAGCCGATCTCCTTGAGCACGTCGTCGTTCTCGGCGAGCACGACGCGCCATGTGTTGCCGAACGTCGCCTTGTCGGTCTGATGCAAATGGAATCCTGCGACGTTGCGAAGGTACAAGCGCCAGAAGCGTCCGACCGTGGTGTTCGGCATGAAGCCGTCGCGCAGCGCGCCTTGCGTGTAGTTGAAGTCGAGCTGCTTGACGATCGGCCCGTTGAGGATGATCAGCGTGTCGGCACCGGGCGTGTTGCCGCTGTGTTCGACGCCGTACTGCGGGTCGGCCATCGCTTCGGCCAGGGCCACCAGGATCGGCATGTATTCAGGGCGGCAGCCGGCCATCACGCCGTTCACGGCGACGTTCCATACGGTCGCCGCGCGTCGATCGGGCAACATCACGCCGAGCCGTTCGTTCGGATCGCGGTCGGTGAAACTCAGAAAGCGCTCCACCGCCTCGCGTGTCGGCGGCACGATGGGCAAGCCGTCCGAGAGCCCGTGGCGATAGAAGTAGGCGTTGATCTCGCTGAAGCTGCCGCGCACGACGATGTCCCGCTCGCGGGCCTCGACGGGTTCGCCGACGCTCTCCTCGGCGGAGGTGAGCGTGTCGATCACTGCCGGCAAGGTGGTCTCGAGAATGTCGCGGCGCAGTTCCTCCTTGCTCTTGGTGCCGATATGGCCGGGCACCAGGGCGATCGGGATGTTCCTCAGCCCCAGGCCGATGGACGTCGCCGCCGCCTGTCTGACGAATCCCTCGCAGGTGAGCGAGGTGGTGGGAAAGCCTGCGACTTCACACGCTGCGCTGGCCCGCAACACGGCGGGCGTGCAGCTGCCTCAACACGCCATTCCTGAAATGACGGCGCTGACGCCCATGTCGCGCAGCTTCTTGGGCAGCGCTTCGAGGGCTTCCTTCTCCATCGCGCCGTGGGTGCTGCCGAATTCGCGCCAGCTCACGAACTCGATGTCCGGGTAGCGGGCCTTCAAGCCTTCTTCCAGCAACTCGAACACTTCGTCGCCCTTGAACAACTCGTCCCAGAGTTGGGCGACTTTCTTGCCCGACAGGGATTCCAGTCGTGGTGCGAGCGTGCGGGTACGCTGCTGCAAGTCGCCGCGGGGCCAGTAGGCTTCGTAGTATCCGTCGTTGGGCTGCATGGGCTGAGATGTCCTTTGAAAGGGTCGTCGATTCAACTTCGATTCTAAGCCAAGCCGACGCGTCGCCGAGCGCAGCTGCGCACCGGCTTTCGCGTACGGCCGCGAGCCGATGCCGGGGGGCAGGTTGTTTCTGCTACGGTAACTGTCAGCGGTAAGCCGGTTTCCCGGGCAAGTCGAGTGCACGCCCGTGGCGAATCGAGCCCAACGCGTTTCGCCGCAGCCGCTGTCGAAACGCAATCGAGTTGACGGGCATTCACAAAGGAGTGGCCATGAAAAGTTACCGTATCCGATTCGCATGCTGGATGACCCCGCTGCTGTTCTCCTTCGGCGGCAGCGCGCTGGCGCAGGAGAAGGTCGGCAACTACCCCGAGCGGCCGATACGCATCATCATTTCCGTGGCCCCGGGCGCGGGTGCCGACATGGTGGCGAGATTGACCGGCAAGATGCTCAGCGAGCGTACGGGCCAGAATGTCATCGTCGATTCGCGCCCGGGCGGGGGAGGCGTGATCGCCAGCACCACTGCTGCCAAGTCGGAGCCCGACGGCTACACGCTGTACCAGAACGGGTTCGGGCTGCTCATGCAGGGCGCAGCCAAGCGGGTCGACTTCGATGTGCTGAAGACCTTCGATCCGGTCGTGCGTACGACCTCGCAGCCCTACATCCTGATGGTGACGGATCAGGTGTCGGCCAAATCGATCAAGGAGCTGATCGAAGAGTCGAAGGCCAAGCCGCTCACCTACGCCGGCAGTTCAGGCATCGGCAGCGCCGTGCATCTGGGCATGGAGCGGTTCGCGAAACTCTCCGGCCTCAACGTCAGACACGTCGCCTACAAGGGCAGCGCACCGGCCATCCGCGCGTTGATGGGCGGCGAAATCAACATGGCCGCGGGGAGCGCCATGGCCTCGACGGCTGCGGTCAAGACGGGCAAGGTGCGCGCGCTTGCGAACCTTGGGCTGGAACGCATACCGGCGCTGCCCGACCTGCCGACCCTGAGCGAGCAGGGCTTTCCTGGGTTCTCCATCGACAACTCCTACAATCTCTGGGTGCGCTCCGGTACCCCGCGCGAGATCATCGACTTTCTCAATCGCATCGTCTCCGAGGGCATGAACACGCCGGAGGTTAGGAAGATACTCATGGCAAGCGGCAGCACGCCCGGAAAGCCGATGTCCCACGCGAAACTGAAGGCCGAGGTGGCGCAGGAGTACACCGAGATCGTCGAGACGGTGAACAAGCTCGGCCTGACGTTCTGACGCGCGATGGCGCCTGGCCGCATGTCATGCAGCGCACAGCGCGTTCCGGGCGCTGTGCATTCAGGACAGATTCACGGATTCGTCGTCGCGGGCCATAGACTGGGCATGCGTATGCGGTGGTCCGGGTCTTTCTGGCGGTCCTGTCGAGCGTTTCAGTGCTGCGATGCGCTGACATCGCGGGCTGTCGAGTCCGGGTGCACTATCGAGCGAACTAGGCGGCGATCCCGATATCGCTCGGTGTGCCCGGAGGCAGCGAGCACGCCTGCCGCCGAGCTTCGCTACATCGGCGGCGGGCGCTATCCCGGACGTGCCCATGGCGCCATGAATTCGTAGTGAGCCGCACGGTGTAGTGCTGTGCTAACCTTCTCCGCGCTGTGGCTTGACTAGGCGACCCAATCCATGCCGTACGTATTCGACTGCGCGCGAATGCACGCAGGTGTGCAAGCATCGTGGTCGTCGCAATCCCAATGCGCCGCGAGCGCGCGGCCTTCAACGAGGAGGAGGGAAACATGAAACACAAACTCGGGTGGAAGAGACTCGGCTTGGCGCTGATCGCGCCGACCTTGCTGACATGCAGCTTGCCTAGCTTCGCCCAGGACAAGGTGGCCGGTTACCCGGTGCGACCGATCCGGATCATCATTTCGGTCGCGCCAGGTGCGGGGTCCGACATGGTGGCGCGATTGACCGCCAAGGTCATCAGTGATCGACTGGGCCAGAACGTCGTGGTGGATTCGCGTCCGGGCGCCGGGGGCGTGATTGCCAGCGGGGTGGCCGCCAAGGCCGAGCCCGATGGCTACACGCTGTATCAGAACGGCTTCGGGCTGTTGATGCAGGGGGCGACCAAGCGCGTCGACTACGATGTGCTGAAGATGTTCGAGCCGATCGTGCGCACGAGCTCGCAGCCTTACATTCTCATGGTGACGAACGCCGTCTCGGCGAAGAACATCAAGGAGCTGATTGCAGAATCGCAGACCAAGACGCTCACCTATGCCGGCAGTTCGGGCATCGGCAGTGCCGTGCATCTGGGCATCGAGCGCTTTGCCCGGCTATCGGGCATCAAGGTGCGGTACGTGGCCTACAAGGGCAGTGCGCCGTCGATCCTTGCTCTGATGGGTGGCGAGATCAACATGGCTGCGGGAAGCGCGATGTCGGCCGTCGGTGCGGTGAAAACCGGCAAGGTGAGGGCGTTTGCCAATTTGGGCCTGGAGCGCATCCCCGCGCTGCCCGACCTGCCCACGGTAGCCGAGCAGGGTTTTCCGGGCTTCACGGTGGACAACGCGTACAACCTTTGGGTGCGCGCCGGAACGCCTCGCCCGATCATCGAGTTGCTCAATCGTGTGGTGACCGAGGGCATGAATACGCCCGAGGTGACGAAGATCCTCATGGCTAGCGGCAGTGCGCCCGGCAAGCCCTTGGCGCCGCAGAAGCTCAAGGCGGAGCTGACGCAGGAGTACGCCGAGATCGTCGACACCGTGAACAAACTCGGCATCAAGTTCTAGCCCGCTTCGAGCAATGATTGGCTGCAGCACGCAAGGCCGCTTGTGTGCTGCAGCAACGCTCGGCCCACGGGAACGAGCATCCGGGCGGAAACACGTTTTCTGTGCGACTTGTTCGCCCAGCTCTCTTGTCGAGGGAGCATCGGCGTCGGCTTGCGCCGACCCAGGATGTCGCCGCCTGCCTCAGGTCTTCCCACGCATGTGTTCGTCCTGAATCTTGGTGAGGTCCATATCCTCTGTGCATACATGCGGATAGGCCCAGCCGGCAGTCAACAAGAACATCAGGAAGCGAAAAAGGCGGCCAAGTTTGCGAGCAATCGTGCTGGGCGCATTCGCGCTCGTTTCGTTTTGACTCATCGCTGTTCTCCTCATGCCGATGGGCTGGGCGGGTCGGTATGTGTCACTCGCCGCGTACTGCGCCTGCCCCGGCGTCTGATACGCTCTCGAACCATCATAGCAGCGATTCGGAGGGAGCGTCTCCTCGCACTCGTGTTCGCAGGCGGGTTCGAAGCGCCGACGCTGACGGTTCGAGTGGCAGCGTGCGGGCGGTCCTGCCATCAGACGGAAGATGAGTCCGCGAGGCTTTGTAGGCGGTACGAGTTTTCGTGTAAAGTGACTGCGTGCGATTGACGCTGAGTTCTTCGATCGTATCGATGCATCCGGCAATCTGGGTTCGCCGCAGGGGCAAGCAGTCGGCCTCGTGGTTCATGTATCGAGCACGAGTGATATTCAGTTGATTTGCGCCGAGGCCGGCCGCGAAGAAAGCCGCCCGTAAATCGTTCCGCGGATCGAGGATGGTGCCGTAGGGCAGCTCGCGTCATTCGACGCGACTCGGAAATGGAGGAGGCACACGTGGCATTGAAGATCAAGAACCTGCAGGATTTCTGGTGCGGGCTGCTTTTCCTTGCGCTCGGGGCTCTGGCGGTCTACATGTCGAAGGACTACCAGATGGGCACGGCGCTGGAAATGGGGCCGGGGTACTTTCCCACCTGGCTGGGCTTCATCATGATGGGCTTCGGCGTGGTCATCGGCGGCCTGTCGTTCAAGATCGAAGGCAATGGCAGCCAGGGCTTGCGATGGCGCGACTGGGCCTTTCGTCCTTGGCTGGTCACCACTGGCGCGATCGTCGTCTATGCGCTCTTGATGGATGCGGAGGTCGGCTTCGTGCCCTCGCTCATCGCCCTGGTGATCGGTTCCTCGCTGGCGCATAAGGACGTGCATTGGGTCGAGACCCTGGTGCTCAGCGTCTGCGTCACCGCGGGTGCGGTGGCGATCTTCATCTACGGCATCGAGATGCCCTATCGACTCTTCTGGTGGAGCGAGTAAATGGGCGATCTCATTCAGAACCTCGGCCTGGGGTTTAGTGTCGCGCTGACGCTGCAGAACCTGATGTACTGCTTTCTCGGCGTCTTCCTGGGGACGCTGATCGGCGTGTTGCCCGGCATCGGGTCGCTGGCCACGATGGCGATGCTGCTGCCACTCACCTTCATCCTCGAGCCCGTGTCTGCCCTGATCATGCTGGCCGGCATCTATTACGGCTCCGACTACGGCGGTTCGACCACATCCATCCTCGTCAATCTGCCCGGAGAGGGCTCGTCGGTGGTGACATTGATGGATGGTCATCCGATGGCGAAGCAGGGGCGGGCGGGGCCGGCGCTGGCGATCGCCGCGATGGGCTCGTTCTTCGCCGGTTGCGTCGGAACGTTGCTGATCGCGGTGGTCGGTCCGCCGCTGGCGAACGTCGCCTTGGCGTTCGGCTCGCCCGAATACTTTTCGCTGATGCTGATGGCACTGGTGTGCGCTTCGGTCGTCGGCACCGGTTCGCTGCTCAAGTCCCTGGCGATGGTGACGGTCGGGCTGTTGATCGGCATCGTCGGTACCGATGTCAATTCCGGCAAGATGCGCTTCACGTTCGGCATCCCGGAGCTGAGCGATGGCGTGGGTATCGCCGTGGTGGCGATGGGCGTGTTCGGGCTGACCGAGATCGTGAAGAACCTCGGCGACAGCCAGATGACGCAGACCATCCTCCGCGGCGAGATCAAGGGGCTGATGCCGCGTTGGCAGGACCTCAAGATGAGTTTCGGCTCCATTCTCAGAGGCACGTCGATCGGGCTTGCGTTCGGCCCACTGCCCGGACTCGGCGGAACGATCAGTTCGTTCACCTCCTACATGGTCGAGAAGAAACTGGCCAAGGATCCCTCGCGCTTCGGCAAGGGTGCGATCGAGGGGGTTGCCGGGCCGGAGAGCGCCAACAACGCATGTTCCCAGACGACTTTCATCCCCATGCTGACGCTGGGCATTCCCGGCAGTGCGTCCATGGCGTTGATGCTTGCAGCCATGACCATCCACGGCATCACTCCCGGACCGCAGGTCATGACCGGCCGCCCGGACTTGTTCTGGGGCCTGATCGCCAGCATGTGGATCGGCAACGCCATGCTGGTGCTGCTGAACCTGCCGCTGATCGGCATCTGGGTGAAATTGCTGCAGGTGCCTTATCGGCTGCTTTTCCCCATCATCATCACCATGATGGGCATCGGCATTTACAGTCTGAACACCACGGGCACCGATGTGATCATGATGGCCTTCTTCGGCTTCGTCGGCTACATCCTGGTGAAGCTCGGATGCTCCTTCCCGCCCTTGATTCTGGCGATGGTGCTCGGGCCGATGATGGAGGAGAACCTGCGGCGATCGCTCCTGATTTCCGAGGGCGATCTGGGCATCTTCGTCACGCGCCCCATCAGTGCCGGGTTCATCATTGCGACCGTGGTGCTGCTGCTGCTCTTCATCGTGCCGGCATTCCGCAAGAAGCGCACGGAAGTGATCGTCGACTAGCGACTGGCTTCGCAGAGATGCGGCGGCGTGCGCTGACGGCCGCCGCGGCTCTCGTCATCCGCAGTAAAGCGGCTGCTCAGCGGCCCTTGTAGACCGGTTTGCGCTTTTCGTTGAATGCCAGGATGCCTTCGCGGCGATCCTCGGTGAAGATGAGCCGGTTGTAGGCCTCGATCTCGAAGAAGAGTCCGCTCTTCAGGTCCATCTGCAGGCCCTGATGAATGGAAAGCTTCGCCTGACGCACCGACAGCGGCGCGTTGGAGCAGATGCGCTGAGCGGTCTTGTGGGCCAGCGCCAGCACTTCGCCGGGCTCGCAGAGCCGGTTGATCACGCCCCATTCCGCGGCCTGCTCGGCGGTGAACGGCTCGCCGGTCAGGATGATTTCCTTGGCACGGCGTTCGCCCACGGTGCGCGGCAGCGTCTGCGTGCCGCAGCCGCCAGGCATGATGCCCAGCGTCACTTCGGTGAGGGCGAAGCGCGCCGTGCGCACCGCATACGAGAAATCGCAGCACATCGTCATCTCGAGTCCGCCTGCGAACGCGGCGCCGTTGATTGCCGCGATCACCGGGATCGGGCAGTCGAGAATGGAACGGAACATGCGCTCGAACAACGCGTGCTGCACGAGCCATTGCTCGTCGGTGATGCCGTTGCGCTCCTTCAAGTCGGCACCGCCGCAGAAGGCCTTCTCGCCGGCGCCCGTCAGCACGACGCAGCGGGTCTTGCCCTGGTCGATGGCCAGCGAACCGAACACGTCGTAGATGTCGTGGCCCATCTGTGTGTTGAGCGCATTGGCGACCTGCGGACGGTTCAGGGTGACGGTCAGGATGCCGTCGTCGGTGGATGCGAGCGCGATGGTGTCGTACTGGTCCTTCATGGATGTTTCCCTCGGAGAACGTCGAAAACGGGGTTGAGAACGGATGCGTCGTCGGCTGCGCGTGGATGCAGCCGCCAGTGCATGTCGGGCAGCGTCAGTCGCCGGTGAACTTGGGCTTGCGCTTCTCGCGCCAGGCGCGATGGGCTTCTTCCTTGTCCTTGGTCAGTTCCAGCAGCATGAACCGGTAGGAATCGGTGAGCGACGAGTCCTGGATGTTCGCGTTGTCGAGTCCGCGACTCAAGGACTCCTTCATCAGGCTCACCGCGAGTGGCGGGAGATTGGCGATGTGTTCGGCGACTTCGCGTGTCTTGGCGGCCAGTTCGCTGTGCGGAACGAGCCACTGCGCGACACCGATACGGTAGGCTTCTTCGGCCTTGAGCGGAAATCCCAGCGCGAGGCGCATCGCCATTCCCTTGCCTGCATAGCGGGCCATGCGTGTCGCGCCCCCGTAGTTGGGGAGGATCCCGAGAGCAACCTGCGGCAGGCGCCATTCGGACTTGTCGCAGGCGACGATCAGATCGCAGGACAGGCTGATGATGGCCGCGGCCCCGACCGCATATCCGTTGACCGAGGCGATCACGGGCTTGGGGAAGTCGCCGATGAGATTGGGCGCGAATTGCCGCGGGCGGCGTATCTTCTTGACGAAGGCCTTGGTCGATTCGGTGGAGTGGGTGGTCGTCTTCTTCAGGTTCGCGCCCGCGGAGAACGCGCCCCCGGCCTCGTCGCCCGTGATGACGACGACGCGAACGTCGTCATCGTCGGTGGCTTCGTTCAGGGCGGCGACGATGCCTTGATGGAAGTCGTCGTCCCAGGCATTGCGCACTTCCGGGCGGCTCATCGTGAGCGTCAGTATGTGACCGTCCTTTTCGACCAGTAGGCCCATGCAATCCTCCTTCGTGGGCGAGCACCGTTGCGATACTCGTCCGATGTGTGTGTAGGGATGGGCGATGATACGTCGTCGGTCGCAGGCGCGCCACGAAGCGCGCCGCGCCGGCACCAGGCTTGCAGGGACGATGCGAGGGTGATGCGCGGCTAGCGCGCTTACCAAAGCTCGCGCAGGCCGCGCTGCGGATCGACGTCGATCACCGGCGCCAAGGTCTGCGCGATCGCGAGCAGGCGGGCATCCGAGAGGCGCGGCCCGATCAGTTGCACGCCCACGGGCAGGTTCGACGCGCCGACCCCGGCGGGGATGTTGACGCAAGGAACGTGCAGCAAGGTCCACGTCGTGTTGAACACTGCGTTGCCCGTCGTATGCAGACCCTCCGGGGCTTCTCCGGGCGCGCTGGGAGCGAGCACGACATCGAGCGATGCGCCGAAGAGCCCGTCGAAGACGGGCCGGCAGGCGTCCGCGAGCGCGTAGCTATCGAGCAACGTCTGGTCCGAAATGCCGGCGGTGTTCTCGACCTTGTCGCGGATTTCCTGCGCCAGCAGGGGGTAGGCGTTGACGTACTCGGGCAAGAAGGCGATACCCGCTTCGCGCTGGCCGATCGCAGAATGCGCGGCGCGCAGATCGGCGAAGCGTTCGGGGAGTTCCAGAGGTTCGACGATTGCACCGGCGTCTGCGAGGCGCTCGGCCGCTTGCTGCAGGGCGTTCGCACCGGCGGGTTCGATCTGCGACCACATCGGTGTGCGACAAAGGCCCACGCGCAGACCACGCAGAGGAATCGTCGCACCATGCAGCGGCAATCCCAGAGCTTGCCCCATGAGGGTGAGGTCCGCCACTTCGCGGCCATACCAGCCGACCGTATCGAGGCTCGCCGCGTACATCCGCAGACCTTCGCGGCTCACCCGGTTCCAGGTGGGCTTCATGGCATAGATGCCGTTGAAGGCGGCCGGACGGATGAGCGAGCCGCTGGTCTGGGTGCCGAAGGCGAGCGGTACCATGAAGTCCGCCACAGCCGCGCCCGAGCCCGACGACGTGCCGCCGGGCGTATGCGCGGGATTGTACGGATTGCGGGTGAGCGCCTTGCGCCCGCTGGAGGCGAATTCGACGGTATCGGTCTTGCCGAGGATGAGGCCACCCGCGCCGCGCACCAAGCCCACGCAAGCGGCATCCCGCCCGACGCGCAGTCCGGGGTAGATCGGCGAATTCTGCGTGGTGGGATAGTCGAGCGTGTCGATCACGTCCTTCACACCGATCGGGATGCCGTGCAAGGGGCCCGTGGGCGGGCGCTTGTCGGCTTCGCGAGCCGCGCGGATGGCTGCATCGGGTTCCAGATGCAGCCACGCGCGTACCAGCGCATCTCGCGCGGATATGCGCTCGAGGCAGGAGCGGACCAGTTCCTCGGCCGAGAGCTTGCGCTCCTTGATCAAGACGGCGGCCTGGGCCGCGCTCAGCTGACAGGGTTCCATGACGTCGTCGAAGTCCTCGCGTTCAGTGGTGCTGCTTGATGCCGGCCTGCTTGACCACGCTCGCCCAGCGAGCGACATCGCGCTTGAGGATGGCAGCGAACTCTTCCGGCGGCCCTGAAACCGCCTCCATGCCGCCTGCCCCAAAGCGCTCACGGATCTCCTGGCTCTGCGTGATGCGGGCGAGATCGCTGTTCCACTTGGCAACGATCTCGCTCGGCAACCCTTTGGGGCCGACGAACGCATACCAGGAGGTCACATCGTAACCCGGGACGCCACCCTCGATCACGGTCGGAAGGTCCGGCACACTGGGCATGCGCTTGGGTCCGGTGACGGCGAGTGCGCGCAGTCGACCGCTCCTGGCGTGGGGGAGCACCGGCGCGCTGGCCGCGATCATGACCTGGATCTGGCCGCCGATCAGATCGGTGACGGCGGGGCCGGTGCCCTTGTAGGGAATGTGAGTGAGGTCCACGTTGGCGGTGAGCTTGAAGAACTCCATCACCAGATGCGTCGATCCGCCCGTGCCGGTCGAACCGAAATTGATCGCTCCGGGCCTTGCCTTGGCGAGCGCCACGAATTCCTTGATGTTCTTCACCGGCAGCGACGGATGCACCACCACGACGAACATCGTCGACGCGACTCGACCGAGCACCGTGATGTCGTTGATCGGATCGTAGGGCAGCTTGTAGACGCTGGGGTTCGCGGCGTAGCTGCCGGTGGCGATGAGGACGGTGTGGCCGTCCGGCGTCGATCGAATGACATGCTCGTTGCCGATGATGCCGTTGGCGCCGCCGCGGTTCTCGACCATCACCTGCTGACCCCAGGCTTCGGTGAGCTTGGGGGCGATCAAGCGCGCGACGACATCCGATCCTCCGCCCGGAGGGAAAGCATCGACGATACGCACGACCTTGGCGGGATAGGCGACTGCGGCCGCTGGGCTCTTGGTCGTGCTCTGGGCAACGGCGGCCGTCGAGACGCCTTGGCAAACAAGGCCGCATATCGCGGCTGTGACGAGATGACGCGTCGCTACGAGCTTCATGAAGTCTCCTGAACGTGATGAGGCTGTGGGTCGCCGGGTCCAAGTGTACTCCCGGCGACTTTGCGCATCGTACGCTCGCGGTGCGCGGTCGCGACACGGGCACCATCCCGATGCAGGGCGCACTTCATTCGTGCGTCGGGCTGGGCATCGTTGCCCGACGAATCCCTCTTCAGGGATCTTCGCGGTTGATCGCCCTCTTCGAATGTAATCTAATCGACTGCAGCGTGCGGCGCGCGCACTTTCCTCTCCCAACGAAATCATCGAGCAGAAATGATGCCTCAGTTCCCCATTCGTTCGTGGCCTCTGCGCCGCTCATGCGCAGCCCTCGCGGTGCTGTTGTCCGTCTGCGGTTCATACGCCGCGGCGCAGACGTACCCCTCGCGGGCGATCCGCCTGGTGGTGGCTTATCCGGCGGGCGGGCCGAGCGACATCGTCGGGCGGGCCGTCGGCCAGCGCGTGGGCGAGATCCTCGGCACCAGCATGGTGGTGGAGAATCGCGCCGGGGCCGGGGGCAACGTGGGTTTCGAGTCGGTGGCCAAGGCGGCCCCGGATGGCTATACGCTGCTGCTCGGCGCGGGTGCGATGACCATCGCCCCGAGCATCTATCCCAAGCTGGGGTACGACGTGGTGCGCGATCTGGCGCCGATCTCCATGGTGGCCGTGAGCACGTTCGTGCTCATGGTGCATCCGGCGGTGCCGGCCAAGAGCGTGAACGATCTCATCGGCATTGCGCGCTCGCGTCCGGGCATACTCAACGTCGGCTCCGCCGGCTTGGGATCGCCGCCGCATCTGGCGGCCGAGCTCTTTCAGACGATGGCCAAGGCCAAGATCGTGCACTTGCCCTACAAGGGCGCGACGCCCGCGCTGATCTCCCTGCTCGGCGGTGAAACCGATCTTTACTTCGGCGGCATTTCGTCCGCCGTGCCGCACGTGAAATCCGGGCGCTTGCGCGGCATCGCGGTTACCAGCAAGAAGCGAGCGTCGGCATTGCCCAACTTGCCGACCATCGACGAGAGCGGGTTGCGAGGGTTCGACATCTCCACCTGGTTCGGCCTGATGGCGCCGATGGGCACGTCGGCAGATATCATCGGGAGGGTCAATGCCGCGACGGTCAAGGCCGTCGCGCGACCGGAGATGCGCGATGCGCTGCTCGCCTTGGGATTCGAGCCGGAGTCGTCGACGCCGGAGCAGTTCGGTAACCATGTGAAGTCCGAACTGAAGAAGTTCGCCGAGATCGTGAAGGCCTCCGGGGCCAAGTTCGAATAACGCGACATGGGCCGCAGCGAGTGCTGAGCACGGACGTGTCGGTCGACGCCGCCACGCGGGCGCGACGGTTTCGGGAGCGAACATGAAGCGCATCGTTTTCGTCGGGGCGGGCGCCGTCGGCGGCTACGTCGGGGCCGCCATGGCGGCCAAGGGCCACGATGTCACCTTGATCGATCCGTGGCCCGAGCACATCGAGCGCATCAAGCGCGAAGGCATGCGCTTGAGCGGCAGCGAAGGCGATCGGGTCATCCAGGTGAAGGCGATGCACATCACCGATGTGCAGCAGCTTGCGGCGCATCCGGTCGATCTTGCCTTCATCTGCATGAAGCTCTACGACACGCCCTGGGCGAGCGCTTTGATCAAGCCCTATCTCGCGCCTAGCGGCGTCGTCGTGACCATGCAGAACGGGTTGGTCGAGCAGACCGTGGCGCAGATCGTCGGCTGGGGCCGCACGCTCGGTGGCATCGCGAGCATGTTCGCCGTCGAGGCGGTGGCGCCCGGTCACATCGTGCGCACGCAGATGCCCGGGGGCGATGTGTACACCACCTTTCGCGTCGGCGAAATGAGCGGCCTCGTGACCGAGCGTGCCCTGGCGATTGCACAGTTGCTGCGCGCCGTCGACAGCGCCAAGGTCACGGAGAATCTGTTCGGCGAGCGCTGGTCGAAGCTCGTCGCCAATACGATGACGAGCGGCTTGTGCGGCATTCTGGGCATGAGTTTGAACGAGATGGTCGAGTGGGCGCCGAGCCGGCGGGCCCAGATACGTCTGGGCGCGGAGGCGATTCGCGTGGCCCAGGCGCTCGCTTTCAAGCTCGAGCCGATCCGCGGGCTGGTCGCAGAGCAATGGCTCGCCGCGGCGCGGGGGGATGAGGCGGCACTCGCCGAAGTCGAGGCGACGATGCTCAAGTACAACAAGCGCCGAACCGGCGAGGGGCGCTCGGGCACGGCCCAGGATATCGCCAAGGGTCGACGCACGGAGATCGATCACATGAATGGTTATGTTGCCGCCCAGGGCGAGGCTGTCGGTATTCAGGCGCCCACCCACGCAGCGGTCACCGCGCTGGTGAAGCGCATCGAGCGCGGAGAACTCGCACCCTCGCGCACACTGGTGGAGGTGCTTTGAGTCAAGCTGCATCGGGTTATGCACTCGCCATCGACATCGGCGGCACCTTCACCGACGTCACGCTGGCCCATCGGGCGAGCGGCCGGATCTGGCAAATCAAGGTGCCCACGACCCCGGCGGACCCGTCGCAGGCCTTCGCACAGGGCATACGGCGTGTGCTCGAACTCGCCGGCATCGGGGCCGAAAGCATCGATGGCGTATTCCATGGCACCACGGTCGCGACCAACGCGATCCTGGAACGCAAGGGCGCGGTCGTCGGCTTGATCACGACCGAGGGGTGCCGATATGTCCTGCATATCGGTCGGCACGACATCGCCAAGGATGCGTATCCGTACTCGTGGATAAGGCCCGAGCGCCTGGTGCCGCCGCGTCGCATACGCGAGATCCCCGAGCGGTTGCGTGCCGATGGCACGGTCGAATGCGCGTTGGATGAGGCCGCATGCACCCGGGCACTTTCCGAGTTGGCGCCGCACAAGATCGAGTCGCTGGCCGTTTGTCTGCTGCACTCGTATGCCAATCCGGTACACGAAGAGCGGGTGCGGGCCTTGGCGGCGAGCGCGCTGCCCGGCGTACCGTGTTCCATCTCGGCGGAGATCCTGCCGGTGTTCCGGGAATACGAGCGCACGACGGCCACGGTGCTCAACGCTTATGTGCTGCCCAAGGTGGCGGGGTATCACCAGCGGCTGGAGGCGCGCCTGGGGGAGATGGCCATCTTGGCCCCGCTGCGCATCATGAAGTCCAACGGCGGCATGTACAGCGCCCGGGCGGCGGCGCAGCAGCCGATTCACACGGCGCTGTCCGGTCCCGCGGCGGCCGTGGTCGGCGCGATCCTGGTCGGCGAAACGGTCGGCCAGCGCGATGTCATTTCCATCGACGTGGGCGGCACCTCGGCCGACATTTGCCTCTCGCAGGGCGGACAGCCCGCAATCACCGGCGGCGGGGAGATCTCCGCGTTGCCGCTGAACGTGCCCATGGTCGATGTGCACACGATCGGCGCGGGGGGCGGGTCGATTGCGCGCATCGGCGCCAATCGCAGCTTGACCGTGGGGCCGCAAAGCGCGGGGGCGGAACCTGGGCCTGCATGCTACGGGCGAGGCGGCACGGAGCCGACGGTGACCGATGCGAATCTCGTCATGGGACGTTCCCCCGCTCAACTCGGACGCGAGTTGTCGCTCGACGTCGCGCTCGCTCGCCGAGCGATCCTGGAGGCCGTGGCCAAGCCGCTCGGGTTGAGCCTGGAGGAGGCGGCCGACGGCATCGTCGAACTGCTCAACAACAACATGGCGACTGCGATCCGTGCGGTTTCGGTCGAGCGCGGCTACGATCCGCGCAAGTTCGCGCTGGTCGCCGGGGGCGGCGGCGGGGCGCTGCATGCGGCGCGACTCGCGGAGCTCCTCGGCATACCGCTCGTCGTCGTTCCCGCGAGCGCGGGCCTGCTCTCCACGCTGGGGCTGTTGGCCACCGATCTGAAGACCGATTTCGTCCAGACCGTCGTGCAGACATCCGGCGCGTACGACCTCGAAAAGCTCAACGCCACCTTTGCATCGCTGGAGCGACGGGCGCAGGCCTGGTTCGAAGCCGAGCGCGTCGAGCCGTCGACCGCGATGACCGTGCGAACCGCGGGCCTGCGCTATGTTCACCAAGGCTACGAATTGACGGTGCGGCTGGATGACGCCGGCGCGTCCGGCCGGTCGTCGCCGCTGACCGATGCGGATGTCGCTGCGCTCAAGGCACGCTTTCACCAGGAGCACGAACGGCAGTATTCGTGGTCCTCGCCCAGCCTCGCCGTCGAGTTGGTGAACCTGGGGATCACGGCGGTCGGGCGCCTGCCCAAGCTCACGTTGAGTCGCCGTCCCAAGCGCGAAGAACTCGCGCTGCCCGCGTCCTCGCGCACGGTGTACTTCGGTCGTGCGGCGGGTTCGATCGAGACGCCGATCTACGACTTCGAGGCCTTGGCGCCGGGTTGGACGGTCGAAGGCCCGGCGATCGTCGAGCAGCGCTTCTCGACCGTGCTGATCCTGCCGCGTCATCGCGCGAGCATGGACGAGTACGGCAACATTCTCATGGAGGTGCGGCAGTGAGCACAGCAGCCGTGGATCCGATCGTCATCGAAATCGTCAAGGGTGCGTTGAAAGCTTGCGGCGACGAGATGGAAGCGGTGATGGTGCGCACATCGATGTCCCCCTTCATCCGCGAGAAGGGCGATCACTTCTCGGGGCTGGCCGATCGTCACGCCCGCATCCTTTACACGACGCACGATCGCTCCGGGCCGGGCATGCTCGAGACCATATTCGAGCGCTATCCGCCCGAGAGCATGAATCCCGGCGACGTGTACTGGGTGAGCGATCCGTATCTGCTCAAAGGCGCGATCTCGCACACACCCGACATGTGCTTCATTGCGCCCGCGTTCTTCGGTCGCGAGATCGTCGGCTATTCCTTGTGCTTCGGTCACTTCTGGGACATCGGCGGCTCGCGCCCCGGCAGCATTTCACCTCAGGCCACCGACATTTTCCAGGAGGGGATGTCGGTGCCGCAGGTCAGGATCGTCGATCAAGGGCGCCTGAACGACGATCTGTATCGGACGATCCTGCGCAATTCGCGCTACCCCGACATGCTCGAGGGCGACACGCGGGCGATGATGGCTGCCTCGCGCCTGGGCCAGACGCGCATGATCGAACTGTTCGAGCGCTATGGCGTCCAGCAGGTCGATGCGGCGTTCGAGGCGCTGCATCGGCGCTCGGAGCATGCCGTCAGGAAGTGCATCGAGACGAACGTGCGTCCGGGGGTGTATCGCTTCGCCGATTATGTCGACAACGACTGCGTCACCGACACCTCGTATCGGGTGGAAGTGGAGGTGGCGTTCGATCGCGACGGCGTGGCGCTCGTCGACTGCACCGGCAGCGATGATCAGGCGCGCGGCCCCATCAACTACCTCATGCATCCTGATTCGTGCCGGATGCTGTTCTCCCGCTACCTCGTCAGCATGGACGGAACGGTGCACCAGAACCAGGGCGCCTATCGCGCCATCGGCGAAGTGCGTCTTCGCAGCGGCAGCATCCTGCAGCCGGTGCGTCCGGCGCCGTTGGGATTGCGGGCGCATACCCTTTGGCGCTTCGCCAATGCGGTGCTGGGCGTCTTCGCGCAGGCGACGCAGGGCAAGACGCCCGCCGGTTCGCCGGATTACGTCATCGTCATCTTCAACGCGGTCGATGCCAAGCCGGGCGAGCACTTCTTCTGCACCGACGGCATCGGCGCGGGGCAGGGTGCGCGTCCGTACGCCGATGGCCTGGACGTGATCTACGTGGGTACGCAGAAGAACTACCCGATCGAGTTCCTGGAAAGCGCCTACCCGATGCGTGTCGAGCGCTACGGCATCGCGCCGGATTCGGGCGGGCCGGGACGCTACCGTGGCGGCGTCGGCGTCGTCCGCGATTACCGGATCCATGCCGAAAAGGTCGTGGTCGCCACGCGGATGGGCAATCAGCAGACGCCGCCCTGGGGCGTGAACGGCGGTCGCGCCGGGCGCTCGGGCCGCATCGTCTGCAATCCCGGGCAGCCCGACGAGCGCACCGTCCCCGGCTTTGCGGAGGGTGTCATGCTCAAGCGCGGCGATTTGCTGCGCATCGTGACCTGCGGGGGCGGCGGTTACGGCCATCCCTTCGAGCGCGAGCCGCAGCGGGTTCTGGACGACGTGCTGGACGGCTTCGTATCCCGCGAGGCGGCGCACAGCGACTACGGCGTGGTGTTGGATGAAACGGGGTTGGCCGTCGACGAGGCGGCCACCGCGGACGAGCGCTCTGCGCTTCGTCCCGTCGCAGGGATGTTCGATCGGGGCGCGAACTTCGAGCGGCTCGAAGCGCAGCGTCGACGTGCAGGCGCAGCGAAGTAGTGCTGCACCGTCATTTTTTGCAGGGCCTGGCGGCCCAGACATCGAGGGTTCCATGAATCATCCGGCAAGCACCGAGAATCTGTCACGATGGCTTCTGCGTCTCGGGGCCATGCTCGGCATCGTCCTGATCGGCATGCCCATGGCTTATGCGCAGGGCTATCCGACGCGTCCCGTTCGATTGATCGTCCCGTTTGCGCCCGGTGGCGGCGCGGACAATCTGGCCCGCACGCTGAATCCGGCGCTGAACGACGCGCTCGCTCAGACCGTGGTGGTCGACAACCGTGGTGGCGGCGGCGGGACGATCGGCACTGAACTCGTGGCGCGCGCGGCGGCCGATGGCTACACGCTCGGGCTGGTGACCACCGGCCATACGGTCAATCCGAGTCTGCTGGCGAAGGTGCCGTACGATGCGCTCAAGGATTTTCAACCGGTGTCCCTCCTGGCCACGCAGCCCAACGTGCTGGTCGTTCATCCTTCCGTGTCGGCAAAATCGGTGAAGGAACTGGTGGCGCTCGCCCGCTCCAAGCCCGGAGGATTGAATTTCGCCTCGGGCGGCAATGGCAGCAGCCCGCACTTGTCGGGTGAACTACTCAAGCTGATCACCGGCGTCGACATCGCGCACATTCCCTACAAGGGCGCGGGGCCGGGGATCGCCGACGTGGTGGGCGGGCACGTGCACATGATGTTCGTGGGGCCGATCTCGATCGAGTCGCACATACGAGCCTCCCGCCTGCGCGCCCTTGCAGTCGCCGACACCAAGCGGCTGCCCATACTGCCGGAGATTCCCACCATGGCCGAAGCCGGATACGCGGGCATCGAGACCGGAACGTGGTACGCGCTGCTTGCGCCCGCGGGCACGCCCGCAGCCATCGTCGCGCGCTTGCACGATACGGTCGGCAAGGTGATGCGCGCCCCCGACATGACCGCGCGGCTGAACAAGCAAGGCATGGAGGTCATCGCGAGCACCCCGGAGGCACTGCTCGACTTCATGAAGGCTGAACTGGCCAAATGGAGCAAGGTGGTGAAGGCGGCCAAACTGCGCGTCGATTGAGGCGCTGGCCCGCGACGCGGTCGATACACGATACGAGTTCATTGGAGAAGCCATGAGCAGGTTGCCTAAAGCAGACCCCAGCCAGGATCCTGTCCTGAAAGAGACCTACGAGCAGATCACCCGGACGCGCGGGTATGTCTCGAACATTCTTGCGAGCCTGAGCAACGCGCCGGAGGGATTGAAGCGGTTCGCCGCCTTCGGCGAATACGTGCGCTACGAGGTGAAGGTGACCGGGCGCACCCGCGAACTCGTCATCCTCGCGATCGCGCGCGGCATCGAGTACGGGTGGATCCATCACTATCCCCATGCACTCAAGGCAGGCGTGACGCAGGAGGAACTGGCGCAGTTGAAGGTCGGGACGCTGGCGCCGACGCTGCGTCCGGAAGAGCGGGCGGCCGTGATGTATGCCCAGGAGTTCGCCGGCGGCGGCAATGTGTCGGATGAGACCTTCGCCGCGGTCAAGGCGCAGTTCTCCGATCGCCAGATCACCGATCTCACCCTGATATGCGCTTACTTCATCGGGCTCGGTTCGATCATGAACGCCTTTCGCGTCGAACTCGAGCCCGAGTCCGAACTGGCTAAGCGCAGGGAACGGGCCGACTGAGCGTCCATCCACTCGCACGGAGAATCGACATGGAAGCTTTTCGCACATCCGATGGCTTGCAGCTCAAGTATGCGGTGGACGACTTCACCGATCCCTGGCGCCAGGCCGACACGCTGCTTCTGGTTCATGCCGCCATGGGCAGCTCGCGCCGGTTCTTCGCCTGGGTGCCACACCTGGCTCGGGAGTATCGCGTGGTCCGGATCGATCTGCGCGGACACGGCGAGTCCGACCCTCACGGTCCGGAACCGATCACCTTCGAGCGGCTGGTGCTCGATCTCGTGGAACTGCTCGATCACCTCGGCGTGGCGCAGGTGCATGTCGCCGGATCGTCGGCGGGCGCATACATTTCGCAGGGATTCACCAGCCGTCACCCCGGGCGGGTGAAGACGCTGGGCTGCTTCGCGGCCACGCCCGGCATGAAGACGGGGCACGTCGACTACAGCGCCTGGCTCGCACGCATCGGCAAGGACGGCATCGAGCAGTTCCTGCGCGACACGATTCGGGATCGAGTGAACGTCGAGCAGTCGCCCCCCGGTTTCATCGACTGGTTCGTGACCGAGGCCGGACGGACAGCGGTGGGCACGCTGGCGCGATTCGTGCCCTTGATGGCGAGTCAGGATCTGTCGAAGGATCTGGCCACCGTGCGCTGCCCCGTGCTCGCGGTGGCGCCCGGCGCAGATCCGCTGCACACGGTCGACGAATACCGGGCTTTGCAGCGCATCGTCCCGAATTGCGAGTTCGTCGTGCTCGAAGGCATGCCGCACAACATCACCGATACCGCACCCGATCGCTGCGCCAAGGAACTTCTGCGCTTCCTCAACGCGCATCGCAGCGCGTAAGCTCGAGAGATAGCGCGCGCACTCGCCGCGGCCAGGCCGGGCGGGAGCGCCGCTCGGTTCGCAGCAGGGCTCCGAGCAGACTGGCCTGCTCGCGCTGTCTGCGTTTGGACTGCGTCTCGTCAAGGAGGAACGATCATGCCCATGGATACCCACGATCTCGAGGCGATGGCTTCACCCGTCATGGAGCCCGGCGGACGCGCACCCGCTCCGGGCATCGCGCTGTGTCTTTCCGGCGGCGGGTACCGCGCGATGGTGTTTCACCTCGGCGTGCTCTGGCGACTCAACGAACTGGGCTATCTCGCGAGGCTAGACCGGATTTCGAGCGTGTCGGGCGGATCGATCACCGCCGGCATGCTGGGGTTGAAGTGGAGCGCGCTGCAATTCGAAGAGGGCGTGGCTCAGCGGCTGGTGGAAGAGGTGATCGATCCCATACGCAAGTTCGCGCTCGAAACCATCGATGTCGGCTCCGTGCTGAGCGGCATCTTCCTGCCGGGAACGATCGGGGACAAGGTGGCGAAGGCGTATCGGAAGCACCTCTTCGGCAACGCAACCCTGCAGGATTTGCCCGACGATCCGCCGCGCTTCGTGATCAACGCGACCAACGTTCAGACCGGCGTGTTGTGGCGCTTCTCCAAGCCTTACATGCGCGACTATCAAGTCGGCGAGGTGAAGCGGCCGACCGTGCCGCTGGCCACCGCCGTGGCGGCATCGTCGGCGTTTCCACCGGTGCTGTCTCCGGTCCGGCTGGATCTCGATCCCGCCTCCTTCAGTCCGTCGAGCGGGGAGCCGCACCATGCGCCGCCCTTCACCGAGGAAGTCTATTTGTCGGATGGCGGCGTGTACGACAACCTCGGCCTGGAAACCGCATGGAAGCGCTACGACACGATCCTGGTGAGCGATGCCGGCGGGGCGATGACCGCCGACCCGGATCCGGGCAAGGACTGGGCGCAGCATTCCAAGCGGGTGCTGGACATGATCGACAACCAGGTGCGGGCGCTGCGCAAGCGCCAGCTGATCTCCAGCTACAGAAGCGGCATGCGCAAGGGCGCATTCTGGAGCGTGCGCTCGAACATCGACGATTACGGCGTGGCGGATGCCCTGTCGTGTCCGCAGGCGCGAACGGCCGACCTCGCCCGGATCGCCACGCGGCTTGCGCGCATGCCCGAGGAGACGCAGGAGCGTCTGATCAACTGGGGCTATGCGATCTGCGACGCGGGCATGCGCCGCTGGGTCGATCCTCAGCTTCCGGCACCGACCGCGTTCCCGTATTCGCGCGGCGTCTGAGGACGAGGCCGCCATGAGTCGCGCCTTGTTCGGTACCTGGGGCAGCAATCTCACGCAGGAAGATTTCGCGCAGGCCGTCGCGGGTGTCGGCGTCTTGGGCACCGAGCTTTCGGCGCTGGAAGAAGCTGCGCTCCGCGATCGCGTGTCGGACCTTCAGAGCGAAGGTTATGCCATCGTCACCTTCAGTCTGGCGACGCTTGCGCGGTCGATCGGCATGACGAGGGATCGCGCATCGGGCCTTGCGAGCGCCGAACGATTTCGCGATGCCTGGAACCGGTTCCGCGATCTCTGGTACCAGGAAGCGCCGCGGCAGTCGCCCTTCATGCGTCTGGAGGTCGATCCGACGGTGCGCCGGGAGGGCTCGCATGCGACGCCCGACGCATTGTGGGCCGTGCGCCTGCTGCAAGGCGAGGGTCGAGCGGTCGCCGACTCGGTCTACCTCAGGGTCGACGAGCCCGATCGGGCGATCGCCTGGGAATGGCCGCTGCGGGTCGGCGTCCTCGGCGATGTTCGCTCGCAGGAACTGGCCGAGTGCGTTGCGACCATCCCCTGGCCGCAGCTGGTCAAGCTGATTCAGCTGGAGGCGGCCGACGAGGATTGCGATCTGCTGCTGCTGCCCGATGATTTGCGCGGCGCCGCGGCTCGCGTGCTCAAGCATTCGCGCCGCTTGCGGGCCGACTGCGTGCTGCTGGTGGGCGGCGCCGGGGTATCGCAGGATCGGATCGAGCCCTTGGTGCATACCTTGCGCACCGAGGTCCTGACGGGCGGCGTGGCCGTCGTGCGCGTGGAGGCGGATTGCGAGCGCGCCTGGATGACCCGTCTGTTCGAAGAGTTGTCGCACGATCTGCCTTTCGATGTCGCCTTGGAACGAGCCAATGGGATGGCGGTGGACGACGAGCCGAGCGAGCCGCCGCTGCTGATCGGCTCGAGACGCCTGGCCGTGAACATCCGCATCTCGGCGTTCGCCAGCCGCTTTGGCGGGCAACTGCGGCGCATGGCGGCGGGGCGCGCAACACGCGCAGCGCGTGCGCCTGCGACGGGCGGCAGGATCGAGCGCCGCCGTTCAGCCGCGCCTTGGGCGGGAGAGGTCGATGCCGCCGGCGAGCAGTTCGAACGCAGTGCCTCCGAGGGGCGGTGGCTGAGCGAATCGGCCGATGCCAGCGAGGTGCCGCGCATGCGCGAGCAGGTCGAGGCGGCCGTCGGTGCGAGTCTGCCGGCAGAGCGTGATGGTGCGCCCAAGACCGCTGAGCTGCGGCAGGATCAACGACGGGTCAATTTCTCCGTGCGTGATGTCACCGAGCCGGACGCTGCGAGTGCGGTCCGCGACCGGCTCGCTCCGGATCGGGCGTACGAGATGGCGTTGTACATCGGCCTGCCTCGGGCCGAGGTCGAGTCGGCATCCGAGACCTTCCCGAGCGAGAAGTTGCCGCCCTCGCTGGACGGGCACTGGCTCGACGTCTTCTTCGTGCCCTTGGTGCGGGCAGCCTCGGGCCGCTTCCATACGCCGCAGCAGGCGCGGCTTTTTCTTCCGCCGCGTGCTGACAGCGAGCCGTGTACCCTGAGTTTTCGTACCCACGGCGTGGCCGGGGAATACCGCGCGCGCATACTCGTATCGCACGAGAACCGGATCATCCAGACCCTGATCTTCTCCTCGCCGCTGGTCGATTCGGATCGGCGCTTCAAGCTCGACGTCGAGAACGTCGTCTCGCCGACCTTCGATCCGGCCTGGCAGGGCAAGCCCTTCGATGCGGCCATCGTGGTGAACCACACGGCGCAGGGGCAGGCGGGGTTCACCACGGTCGTCGGCAAGGAAGTGAGCTTCCGCGAGCCCCAGGGCATCGACAAGCTGGTGAGCGAAGTGAAAACGCTGTTGTCGGCCGAGGCCACTTTCAAGGAAGCGCGCGGAGCTCTGGACGATCCGGCGCTGTTGGCCCTCATGGACAATCTGGCGCATTACGGCCGCTCGATATTGAAGCCGATGCCGGCGGAGTTGCAGGGGCGGGTTCCGGAGGGGGCGCGCATCCAGGTCGTGGAGGCGCGGTCGGGCGCCTGGTTGCCGGTCGAGGTGTTTTACAGCGCCCGCGTGCCGCAGGCGGGTGCGACGCTTTGTCCGAACGCGCGGGGCGCGCTGCTGCGCGAACAGGGAGTGAGTCACGAGAGTTGCGCGCATCGCGACGACCGCAAGTTTCACTGTCCGATGCGCTTCTGGGGCTTCAACTGCGTCATCGAACGTCAACCGGCCGTCACGCCGCCGCCCGGCGCGGATTTCACCATCAGCGTGCCAAGCGCGGGCGAGGACAGGCTGGATGCCTTTCGCTCGGCGCTGATCGGCGCGAGCCGCAACGTGCGCGCCAAGGATCTCACTGAACCCGGCGGTATCCTGGAGGCGGTCACGCGGGTGACGCAGAACGCCCGCTCGGTGAAGAACTGGGAGGAGTGGGAAGACGCGATCGAAAGCGATTCGCCCTCGCTGCTCGTCCTGTTGCCGCATTCTCAGGAAGATCCCAAGCGCCCAGGCATCAGTGCGCTGGAGATCGGGGGTGCGCTGCTCACGTACCCCGAGCTCGAGAGCTGTTACGTGGCCGGACCGGCCGCCAAGTCCCCCGTGGTTCTGCTGCTCGGCTGCAGCACGCAGCTGACCGATGTGCCCTTCCTCAACTTCGTGGAAGCATTCAAGCGCGAGAAGGCGGCGCTCGTGATCGGCACGCTGGCGATTATCCGCGGCCGGCGCGCGGTGGCATTCGTGTCGGCACTGCTCGACGGGCTGAAGGCGGCCGCCGGCAGCGATCGCACCTTCGGCGACGTGTTCCTGGAGACGAAGCGGCGCCTGCTCGCCGACGGCGACGGTTTCGTGTTGAGTCTGACCGCCTACGGCGATGTCGGCTGGCGGCTCTGAGGAGATCAAGCGTTCATGTTCACTATCGAGTTGCTTCCCGCCGAGTTCGGCGATGCCATCTGGATCGAATACGGCAAGCGAGGCGCCCCGCACCGCATCCTCATCGATTGCGGCACCAACGCGGTCTATCCGGCGGTGCGCGAACGAATCCTGGCCTTGCCCCCCGCAGAACGGCACCTGGAGCTGTTCGTGGTGACGCATGTCGACGTCGATCACATCGGCGGGGCCATGGCGCTGCTGCGAGATCGCGAGCAACTGGGCCTCACCATCGGCGACATCTGGTTCAACGGGTACGTCCATCTTGCGCCGGGCGGCAAAGTCCCCTTGCCCGAGGATGACGACATCCTCGGCGCCCTGCAGGGCGAGGCGCTGACCGAACTCATCATGGCGCATAATCCGGCGAGGTGGAACGCTGCGGTGGGCGGCGGGGCTCTCGTGGTTCCGGACGAGGGGCCGCTCGCGCCTCTGCCCGCGCTCCCCGGAGGCATGAAGCTGACGCTGTTGTCACCGACCCAGCGGCACCTGGACAGGTTGCGGCCGGTCTGGGAGGCGACGTGCAAGAAGGCCGGAATCATCCCCGGGGCAGCGACTGCCGCCGAGAGCGGTTTGCTCGGGGAAGAAGGTGAGCCGGACGAGGACGACGATATCCTCGGCGATCTCAACGTGGATCAACTGGCTGCGACGCCTTTCAAGAGCGATGCGGCCAGGCCCAATGCAAGCAGCATCGCGTTGCTGGCCGAATACGACAAGCAGCGCGTGCTGCTCGCCGGCGACGCGCTGGTGCCGGTGCTGATGGATGCGCTCGCGCGCGTGCGGGGCAAGGTGAGGGGGAGACTGCCGCTGGCCGCGCTTAAGCTCTCGCACCACGGCAGTCGCGGCAACACCAGCCTGGATCTCGTCAAGGCGGTCAAGTGTGCGAACTGGCTCGTGTCGAGCAATGGCAAGCAGTTCAAGCATCCGAACCGGGAGGCGATCGCGCGCGTGATCAAGGCCGGCGGTTCAGGTGTCGGCCTGCACTTCAACTATCGCACCGAGTTCAACGATGTGTGGGATTCGGCGAGCTTGCGGCGCAAGCACAAGTACAAGACGCACTATCCCGCCGACGAGGGGATGGGCATACGGCTCGAGCTCTCGAAGTAATTGCGCACGCTGGAGGGTGCGCGCCTGGCGGCTGCAGGCCGTCACGGCTCGCGAATCCCGGCCTCCTCGATCAGGCTCGTCCACTTTCTCGCCTCGGCGCGCAGGTGCTCGCTGAAGCTCTCGGGCGAAGAGCCGATCACCGACACCGCGAGCCGGGCCAGCGAGGCGCGGGCTTGCGGCGCAGTCATGGCTTGCACGATGCGTGCGTTCAACGACTGCACGATCTCGCGCGGCGTTCCGGCCGGCACCATGATCCCGTACCACTGGGTCGCTTCGTAACCGTTCAAGCCCGCGGCTTGCGCGAGGGTCGGCAACTCCGGAGCTGAGGGGGAGCGTTCAGCGCCGGTGGTCGCAAGCGCGCGCAATTGCCCCGCCCGGGCGAAGTAAAGTGCCGGGTTCGGACTGGTGAACATGAGGTCGACCTCGCCCGCCATGAGATCGACATGGGCGGGCGAGGCGCTCGTGTAGTGAACCGTCGTGACGCGCAGTTTCGCCATCGACTCGAACAAGGCGCCGGCCAGATGACCGGCGGAACCGCGGCCGGATGTGGCAAGGTCGAGCTTGCCGGGTTGCGCGCGCGCGAGGGCGAGCAGTTCCCTGCCGGATCGCACAGGGATCGAAGGGTGAACCACGACCAGATGAGGCCTGGAGGCGATCAGCGTGACCGCTTCGAGGTCATGCGTCGAATCGTGACGCAGCCTTTGATCGAGCGCTGGATTGATGGTGTGCATGACCGAGACCAGCAGCATGGTATGGCCATCGGCGGGTGCCTTGGCGGCCAGTGCCGTTCCGGCGGTTTGTCGGCCTCCGGGATGGTTCACGACCTCGGTGCGCTGCCCGGAAGCGTCGGCCAGCCTGTCCGCGATGGTGCGTGCCACGATGTCTGCGTCGGCGCCAGGCGAATCGGGCACGATGAACCTGACCGCGTGTTGGATGGCATGCTGGGCCGCTGCGGATTGCGTGCCCAGCAGCCACAAGACGATGCCTGCCCGCGCTGCCCAATGCATGCCTAGGCCTCTTGAGTGTTTCGTTCGACCGTGCGCAAGCAGGCGGATCAAGTGCGCACGATATCCATGATGCCGCGCACATCGCTCAGCGACTGCAGGCCGTTGACTCGTTCGACCACGCGTGCAGCCGCATCATCCTTCAAGACGCGGCGCGCGCAGGCGTTGAACTTCTTCATGCGCTGTTCGGCCGTCAGCGGATAGCCGACCCAGCCGGTCAGCTTCTCCACCTTCTTCTCCAGGATCTTGCCGTCTTCCATCGTCACGACGACGATGCAATGCATGCGGTCGAAATCCTTGGGGATCGAATCGTCGAAGTGCAAGGTCGTCTTGCCGAGCAGGGCGACGGCATCGGGCGCGAACCGACGCGCATCGTCGAACGAATCGACCGTGATCTCGCCGTCGAGCAGGGCGATGGCGGTGGCGTACTGGACGCTGAACTTGCCGTCCAGGCCGGTCTTGGGCTGCGGGCGATTGACGTAGTCGAAGCGCGGGAAGCGGATGTCGACTTTCGCGATGCGCCCGGGGTCGAAACCGGCTTCATCGCGCAGCGCCAGCGCCGCGTCGATCGGACGATGCGTGAAGTAATTGCTGGGATGCTTCTTGAAGCCGACGCCCGGGCTCACCATGCGCAGGGGCTGCGCGAAATCCTTGACCAGCAGCGCGGGCTCGGCCCTGCCCTGGAGGAAGGTGTCGAAGAACCCGCCCGGGCCGAACACGTCCGCGCTCGCCGTCCAGCCCTTCTTGGCGAGGATGCCGCATTCGATGCCCATGCGCGCGGCATGCCCCGAGTGGGACGACTTGGTCATCGTTCCGGTGTTGATCGAGATGCTGCCTGCGCGTGAGCCGGCGATGCCGAAGGCCATCAGCGCCTGCTGGCGATCGAGATCGAGCATCTTCACGGCGGCGGTGACGGCACCGAACAGCCCCGTAGTCCCGGGCTTGTGAAAGTTCTGCCCGTCGGCCATGCCGGTCGCGGCGAGTCGTACGCGGGCCTGCACTTCGAAGGCGGCCACGATGGCTTCGATGACCTTGCCGCCGCCGCTGCCGAAGTGCTCGGCCATGGCGAGGATCGCAGGCAGGGTGGGCGAGGTGGGATGATTGAGCGGATACCAGGTGTTGTCCCAGTCGAGAGCGTGCGCCATGGTGCCGTTGGCATAGGCCGCGTTCAGCATGGAAGTCTTGAAGCCGCCGGCGACCACGCTCGCCTGCGGCGCGCCGCCCATTTCCTTGACATATTCGATCGAGATGCGACCGACGCCCAGCGGTTCCGTCGAGCCCGCGAGCATGACGGCGAGCCCGTCCAGCGTCACATGTTTCGCCATGTCGATCGCCTGCTGCGGCAAGCGGTCGTATTCGATCGCCAACACGTGGTCGATCAGGGTTTCGGTCAGTGTCTTGTCGGCCATGTCGGGGCTTCCGGTGGGTGAAGAGGTCGTGGCACGCATGGATGCTGGTCTCATTGTAACCAGAGGGAGCGTCTGAGGCAGCCCAGGATGAGCAGCACGGCGAGTGCGATCGCTATGGCGAGGAACACCGAACTGAACGCGGTCGCGAAGGCGGTGAGCGCGTCGGCGCCCGACGCGCTGTGTCGGCGTTCGAGGTATGTCACGGCCCAGGTGAGCGCCGAGGCGGCCGTCACGACGCCGATCGTTCGGGTGACCATCGTCAGGCTGCCGGCCACGCCGCGCGCGTCGCGTGGGAGGCTGGCGACGGTTACATCGGTGTAGGCCACCTGGAACAAGCCCAGTCCCGCGCCGTTGAGCAGAAGGCTGGCGAACATCAACGGCAAGTGGGTCTGCGCTGACCAGGCGCAAATCAGCAGGCTGCCGCAAGCGACGGCACACGCGCCCAGCAGCGCGCTTCTTCTCGTGCCCAAGGTCCGCGCGGCGCGCGGTGCGCAGGCCGATCCGAGCAGCATCCCCAGGGGGGAGAGCGCCAGGGCGACTCCGATCCCGTCACCCGCATAGCCGCTGACGCGGGCAAGATAGTAGGGCACGAGCAGCGGTACGGCGAAGGCGACGAAGTTGACCGCGATGCTGAAAAGATTCAGCAAAACCAAGTCGAGGTCGCGGACTGCGCTTCGGGGGAAGAACGGATTCTCTGCGCGGTGCTGCTGCACGACGAAGCCGAGCAGGCAGACGATGCCGGTCGAGCCCAGCAGCAGGGTGCGCCATGGCGACGTCCCGGCACCGATCACGGAAGGCGAGAGCAGCAAGCTTGCGATCGCTGCTGCGAGCAGGAGCGGGCCGATGCGGTCGGGCCCGGTGGCGGCGCGCCGCGGTGACGTTGGCGTGGTCGGCACCAGGGGCAGTGCCGCCAGTGCAAGCAGCACGATCGGCACCCGGAACCAGAACACGCCGCTCCAGTCGAGCCAGACGATGCTCAGGCCCCCGACGACGGGGGCGACGACGGCTGCGAGCGCCGAGATGGCGGCGTACGCGCCCAGCGCTTTCGTGCGCCGGTCTTCGGCGAAGAGCTGTGTTGCAAGCGCCGGGGCGCAGCTGAGCACCAATGCCGTGGAAACACCTTGCGCGATGCGCGCGAGGAGCAGCCAGGAATAGTCCGGAGCGAGCGCGCATCCGGCATAGGCGAAGACGCCGAGGATGAGACCGGCGCGGAACACCTGCCTGTGGCCGATGGCGTCGCCGAGCCGTCCGAAGGCGAGCATCAGGCAGGCATAGGTGACGACGTAGTACACCACGACCCACCGAATGGCCCGCGTCTCGAGCGAGAAGGCTGCGGTGATCGCCGGAAAGGCGACGTTGACTGCGACGTCCATCGATGCGAGCGAGGCGCCCAAGCCGATGACGGCGAGTCCTGCGAGCGGGCTGGAAAAAGCTCGGGCGGCGAGAGTCATCGCTCATCGAAGAGTGGAAGGAGGCCCGATTCGAGCACAACTCGAGCGGTTCGTCAGGTGTGCCCCTTACGGCTGCTGCGCCGATGCGCTGCCGATGCCGCGTCACGCGTTATGATCGCCCACTTCAATGGGTTCAGCTACCGAGGAATCATCGTGATCAGATATGTCGCAGCAACGGTTGCATCGGTCGTCACCCTCGCTGGGGCGGCGCCCGCGTTTTCCCAAAGCGACGGCACTTATCCGAATCGCCCCATCCGCCTGATCGCCGTGTTTCCTGCTGGGGGCAGCGTGGATGCCGTAGCGCGCGTGGTCGCGCAGCGCATGTCCGAGTCGCTCAAGCAGCAGGTGGTCGTGGACAATCGTGCCGGCGCCGGCGGTCTGGTGGGTGTGGAGATCGCCGCACAAGCCGCCCCCGACGGCTACACCATGGTGATTGCCGCCAATTCGATCACCACCTACGAAGTGCTCACGCCGAATTTGAAGTTCAACTATGTGCGCGACCTTCGGCCCGTCTCCACGGTGGCATCCGCGCCGCTGGTGATCTGCACGCCGATGTCGTTGCCGGTGAAGAGCGGCGCGGACTTTCTTGCCTATGCGCGCGCCAGGCCGGGCAAGCTCAATTTCGGCTCCTCGGGCAACGGCACCTCGTCGCATCTGGCCAGCGAACTGTTCCGTTCGCTGGCCAATCTCGATATGGTCCATGTTCCCTACAAGGGCGCGGCGCCGGCGATCACCGATCTGATCAGTGGCCAGGTGCAGATGATGTCCAGCAGCGCGTTGTCGATGGTTCCGCTCGTGCAGGGCGGACGCTTGCGCGGACTCGGCGTGTCGAGCACCAAGCGCCTGGCGGTGCTGCCCGATTTGCCGACCGTGGCGGAGTTTCTGCCGGGGTACGAGCTGTCGCCCTGGTTCGGCATCTGGCTGCCGGCGAAGACGCCCGACAGCATCGTCAAGCGCCTCAATGTCGAGATCAACCAGGCGCTCGCGCGCGAGGACGTGAAGGACTTCTATGCGCGCCAGGGTGCCCTGCCGATCGGCAGCAGCCCGGAGGAATTCAGCCGCTTCATCAAGGCCGAGGCCGTGAAGTGGCAGGAGTTGGTGAAGCGGGTGGCCATGCCTGCGAAGTAAGCGAGTCGCCGGGGGTCGCCCCCGGCGAGGCGCCCATCACAGCGTGACTGCGTCCATCAGTTCCTTGGCAGACGCGAGCTTCTCCAAGTTCTCCAGGGCGGCGATCGATTTCTCCAGCCGTTCACCCTGAAACACCCGCGAGGCGCACCCGCGATACTTCTCGAGGAGTTCGTCGCGAGTCATCGGATTGCCCGGGCTGCCGCGCACCTTGTCCACCTGCTTGGTGAACTTGCGTCCGTCCTTCATGGTGATCGTCACCGGCGATCTGCGGCGCGAGGTGGCGTCGTCGCCCCACTCGGGATGCTGATTGACCTGCACCTTGTCGAGCGACTCGCGCATTCGCGGCTGACGGCAGTACTCGTCGGAGAATGAATCCAGATCGACCCGGCTGTCGAGGAGCATGGCAGCGAGGACGTAATCGATGGAGAACTTGCCGCGGAACCCCTCGGTGGGCTTGTGGAAGCGCACGGTGCAGAGCAGATCGGGATGGACGTCGACTTCCAGCTTGGCGGCATCGTCGAACTTGATCTTCTCTTCTTCGATGATCGCCCGAGCGGCATCGAGCGCCCGCAGATTGCCGCCGCAGCAGGGGTAACGTTTGACGGTCAGCCCGGGATCGACGATCGACCAATGGGTGCCGAGCTTCTCGCCGACTTTGTCGAGGGTGAAGTTGCCGGGGCCGTGGAAGGCCGAGTAGAAGCCGTAGTCGCCGTCCAGGCCGTCGGGGTCGGCGAAGTAGTCGCGTTTGGCGAGCAGCACCGAGCTGACGCCGGCGCGCGCCGCATTGCCGGCATGAATGCCCTTGCCCCAAGTGCCGAAGTGCTGCGTGAGGCCGCCTGCGTTGGCCGCGGACAAGCCCAGCGCGACGGCCATCTGCTTGGGGTTGAGCTTCACGATGGCGCCAGCGGCGGCGGCTGCCGCGGAGCAGCCGTACAGCGAGGTCGGATGGAAGCCGCGACGGCGCAGTTCCGGTTCGTGTTGGCGCCCGGAGAGCGACATGCGCTCGAACACTTCCAGGCCGATGCAGACGGCCGCGACGAGATCGGCACCGCTTGCGCCCGCCTCTTCCATGACGGCGAGCGCGGCCGGAAGAATGCAGGCCGTGGGATGCGAAAAGCCGGTGTCATCGTAGTCGAGCAGGTGCGAGAGAGAGCCGTTGGCCCAGGCCGCGCCCACCGCGTTGGTGCGCAGATTCGATCCGAGCACTCTGGCCTGCGGGCTGCCGCCCTGGTCGCGCGTCACATCGAGGACGATGCGGCCGGCCGGTTCCACGGTGGCGGCGAGGCCGACGCCGATGCAATCGAGAATGTGACGCTTGGTTGCGGCGATCGCCTCGGCGGTGATGTCCGAGAAACGCGTCGCGCTGGCGAACTCGGAAAGAAGGGTGGTTGCGCCCATGTGCTAGCTCCGTTTGGTGTGCGAACTGTGGATTGTCGTCGAAAACGCCCGCCGGATGGCGAGGCGCGTTAGGGTCGGATGCCGATGCTGTCGCGTCACTTGAGCGAGGATTGCAGGACGGCCTCGAGACCGGTCAGCGGTACGATACGTTGGTGCGGTGCAATGACGGATTCGTATTCGCGCCGCAGTTCCATCAAGCCTGGCTGCAGCGAGGTCCATTTGCGCAGCTGGGCGACTTCCCGCAGGCATTCGTCGAAAGAGCGAGCGGCCGTGTCCGCGAGGTAGCTCGCCACGACCAGCGGCGAGCGGCTCACGCCTTCCATGCAGTGGACGAGCACGCGACCGCGGGTGCGCAACTCGTGCAGATGACAGAGCGCTTCCTGCAGCCGTGTGACTGGATTGCCGAAGCCGTCGATCAGCTCGACGCAGCGCCAGGTGAGGCCGTGGGTGTTGAACGCGCTGTTGGGCCATCCGTTCAGGGACAGAATGCTTTCGATGCCCGCGTTGCGCACGCCTTCGAGCCATATGGCGTCGTCGCAATTGCCGATGGCGATGTCGTCGGTGATCCAGTCCAAGGCGTGCCTCTCGTGATCGGGGGAGTGTGCGCGAGTCCAGCGCAGTGCTCCGGAGTATTTCCGATTCCGTTCGCCGGCGTCAACTTGCGGCGAATCCGCGAGGTATGCGGCGTCGGCGGGAACGAACGAAACGCGAGGGGGGCGATTCTACGTGGGCACTACACCCGGCCGAGGGCATGCGCTATTCTCGCGCATCTCAGGGAGGAGAATACCGATGCCGAGCCAAGCTCGCCCCGTGTGCGCAGGTTGCTGTGCGTTGATTGCCGTCGGCATGACACCGACGTGGCTTCAGGCCGCCGAGCCCGCCACCTATCCGAGTCGTCCCATTCGCGTCATCGTGCCTTCGCCCGCATCGGGTGCGGGCTCCGACCTGTACGTCCGGCTGATCGGGCAGAAGCTCACTCAAGCCTGGGGCCAGCAGGTGGTCGCCGACAATCGTCCGGGTGCGAATGGCTCGATCGGTGCGGCACTGGTGGCGAAGGCCGCTCCGGACGGATATACGCTGTTGATGGCGCACCCGAACACGATGACCGTCGGGCCGGTGATTCGGGCCAACTCGGGTTACGACCCCACTCGAGACTTCACTCCCGTCACGATGCTGATGAAAGCGCCCTCGCTCTGGTCGGTACACCCGAGTTCGCCGATCGGTGGCGTGCAGGACTTGGTGGCGATGGCGAAGAAACGGCCGGGCGAAGTCTCCTACGGCACCACGGGTATCGGCAGCGTGGGCAATCTCATCGGGCAGTTGTTCAGCCAGACTGCCCATATCAAGCTGCTGCATGTTCCTTACAAGGGAGCCGCTGCCGCGGTTCTGGATCTTGCAGCCAACCGGGTCAATTTCGTCTCCGCCGCCCTGGCTGCACAAATCGGCATGGTGCGAGACGGAAAGATTCGTCCGATCGCAACCACCGGCCTCGTGCGGGCACGCTTGACTCCGAACGTGCCTACGGTGGCGGAGCAAGGCTTTCCCGGGTTCGACGTCACCGCGTGGCACGGCATCGTCGGGCCGGCGAAACTCCCGCCTGCGATCCTGGCGAAGCTCAACGGCGAGATCGTGCGCATCGTGAACCTGCCCGAGGTGCGTGACGTGCTGCTGCAGGAGGGTGGTGAAATCCATCCCACGAGGCCCGAAGAGTTCCAGGCGGTCATTCGTGCCGAGTTCGCCAAATGGACGCAGGTGGTCAGGCAGGCCGGGATTGTGGCTGAATAGCGCGAGCGCTCGGCGCCTCGCGCGCCGGAAAGCTGTTCGATCGCTGTGCCGATTTCCTTGCGCAAGCGCGCCCATCGGCACTGTCGTCCCGTGCTATCCGGACATTGCCGTTCTGGATTCGATTCGGAAATCGGAAGTCACGCAGTGGCTGGCGATCGAACGGTTCTGCCAATGCGGGCTGCCCGGTCCTTGTTCGCGGGGCGCCGTTCGACAGCGCGCAGCCGCCCGGCGCCGAGCCGGCCATCGACCCCTGGCCGATCCGGGCGCGTGTCATGGAGAAACACGTACCCTGGTTCGCGAGCGTTGTCTCGGTGGCGACTGCGGTGTCATCATGATCGCAGTCCTGAACCGAACGAGGCATCGTCCGATGCGAACGATCGCAATCCTGATCCTCTCGTGCCTGCTACTCGTGCCGCTTTCGCATGCCCAACAGCGCTATCCGACCAAGACCGTGCGACTGGTCGTGCCCTTTGCGTTCGGTGGAGGGAGCGATACCCTGGGAAGGCTGCTTGCATCGCGCCTGGAGCCGCGGCTTGGGCAGGAAGTGGTCGTCGACAATCGGGGCGGGTCCAACGGCATGGTCGGTACGCAGCTGGTCAGGCGTGCCGCCCCGGACGGTTACACATTGTTGCTCGGAACGGTTCGCACCCTGAGCATCAATCCTGTCGTCTATCCGCAGATGCGGTTCGATGCATCCACGGCGTTCGCACCCATCAGTCTCGTCGGGGTCGCCCCTGCGATGCTGGTGGTGAATCCAGGCTGGCCCGTGAAGAACCTCGAGGGACTCATCGAGTACGCACGCGCGCGTCCGGGGGAACTGGCGTTCGCCTCGACGGGCACAGGCTCCCTGCAACATCTGGCTGGGGAGCTGCTCAAGTTGCAGGCCCGCATCGATCTGCTGCATGTACCTTACAAAGATCTTGGACAGGGCTTGGCCGATCTCGTCGCCGGCCGTGTCGCGGTCATCGTCGCCAATATTCACTCGGTTCTGCCTTTGGTGCAGGCGGGGAGACTCAAGGCACTTGCAGTGACGAGACGGGTGCGCTCGCCCATCGTGCCACACTTGCCGACGGCGATCGAAGCGGGTTTGTCCGAATTCGAAGTCGCGATCTGGCACGGCGTGCTTGCGCCTGCGCGAACGCCGCGCACGATCGTCGTGCGCTTGAACGAGGAATTGAATGCCGTTCTCGCATTGCCCGAACTGCGCGCGCGCTGGACGAGCATGGGGGTCGAGGCGACGAGCAGCACGCCTGAGGCTTTCGTGCAGCGCATGCAAGCCGACCAGGCCAAGTGGGAGCGTGTGCTCAAGCTATCCGCAGCACCCTCGAGTTGAGCGCGCATCGCATGCAACAATCACATCCAACCGATATCGACAAAGACGAAGCCCAACCATCGTGACTGCCACCAATCTCTTCGACGTACTTGCCGACGCCGCCGAGCGCTTCGGCGACCGAGACTTCCTCATCGTGGGACGCCGCGACGAAGTCGCCACCTTCCGCCAATTGCGCGACCGAGCCGATGCCTGCGGCCGCATGCTCGCCGCCCAGGGCGTCGTGCCCGGTGACCGCGTGGCGATATGGATGACCAATCGCGTCGACTGGATGGTCGCTGCCTACGGCGCGGCTCGCTGCGGCGCGGTGACCGTGGGCGTGAATACGCGTCTGGCACCTCGGGAGGTGGCTCATCTGCTCACGCTCACGCGGCCGCGAGTCTGGATCATGGAAGCGAAGTTCTTCGGCCGCACCGACGCTCGACCGACCATCGAGCCCGTGCTCGCGGCATTCGCCGAGCAAGGCTTGCCCGCGCCTCGTATCCTGCTGTTGTCCGACGACGCAGAGCGCACGCCCGGCACGCTCGATTGGCGCGAGACATTGCAAGCGCACGCGCAGGATGCGCCCTTGCCGCCTGCAGCGGAGTTGGTCGCGCGCATGAGCGCGGGCGAGTATCCGTCTTTGGCTGGTGCGGCCGTCATACTCTCGACCTCGGGCACGACGGCCGCGCCCAAGGGGGTGGTGCTGGGGCATGCCGGAACCATACGCCTGGCGCGTGCCTGCGCGGAGCGCCAGGATCTTGCGCCCGACCAACGCTTCTACAGCGTCGGTCCGTTCTTTCATGCTTCCGGCTACATGCACGCCATACTCACGAATCTGGTCGCGGGCTCCACGCTCTACACCAGCCGCCCATACACGGTGGCCGAAGCATGGGACATCTTGTCCGGGGAGCGCATACACGCCTATCACGGGTCCATCGTGCCGTTGCGTGAAGTGGTGCAGCTGCCGCAGTTCAGCAAGGAGAAGGTCGCCTCGCTCACGCGCGCATGGTACAGCGCGGTGGCGACCGAGATGGTGCATCTTGAGGGATTGTTCGGCACGCGCATGTGCGAGGTGTACGGACTCACCGAGACGGCCGGCAACGTGAGCATCTGTCGTGCCGGCGATCCCTTGGACATGCGCCACGATTCCGACGGCCAGCCGCACGAGGGCGTCGAGGTCGCCATCGTCGATCCGCAGAGCGGCGCGCCGTTGCCGGAGGGCACGCCCGGCGAGATCCGCGTGCGGGGGTGGAATGTGATGCTGGGTTACTTCCGCGATCCTGCCGCCACCGCCGCTGCGATCGATGCCGAAGGGTGGCTCAAGACCGGCGATCAGGGCGTCGCCCTGCCGGGCGGATACATCAAGTTCCTGAGCAGACTGAAGGATGTCATTCGCGTAGGCGGCGAGAACTTGTCACCGCTCGAGGTCGAGGAGATCTTGATGAGCCATCCCGATGTGCAGGAGGTGGCCGTGGTTTCGGCGCCGCATCCACGCTTGAGCGAAGTGCCTGTGGCTTTCCTGATACGCCGGCCCGGTCGCACGGTCACCCCGGAAGATCTCGACAGCTTCTGCAGGGAGCGGCTGGCCAACTTCAAAGTACCGCGGCGCTTCATCTTCATGGAAGATTTTCCGCGGTCGAATGCAGTCAACCGGGTGCAGAAGGCGAAGCTCCGAGAGATGCTCGTTGCAGGCGAAGTGTAGGGCCCCGGCGGGGCGAAAGGCACGCCGTGTGCTGGTGATGGGGCGACATCTTTTTGATTCAACCTCACCATGAAAGACGATGGCGCGAGCCATGAACGACTGCCGGAGGACCGCGAAGGGGCATCCCTGGACTTCCTGAAACTTCTCGGCGAGTTGAAGAACCTGGCGGTTTGGCGCGCGCTGCGATCGGGAGCGGACTGGAGCACTTCCCGTCGCAGCGCAGGTTCGCATCGGCAGTCCGAGTAGGTCTCGGACACGGATCGCCCGGAGCGGCTTTCGAAGCCCACCAACGGGGGCAAACGGCGTGCCCGCCCTAGGCGATGAAGCAGTGCCCGATCGGTGCACGGAATAGCCGATGAGGCGAATCGCACCTTTCGATTTCCATTAGACTTCTCGGGGTCGGCGCCCGACGCTCGGTATTCAATATCCGCGGCACGGCAGAGCCGAGCGAGACGAGTGGGCGGAATTGCACGTGTGCGGTCATTTCTGCGCGGCTCAATGACTGCCGCGATCGGATCGCGCCGCGCGCTCGCCGCTTCACCAGGCAAACCTTTCGGGCATGTTGGACGACAAACCGCAGCACCGTGAGCTGACCGAGAAGACTCCGCACATGGTGTGGGAGACCGACCCTCGCGGCATGAACCGTTGCCACAGTCCGTCCTGGTATCGCTATGTCGGGGGCTCGAACGGGGCTTGCCCGGACGAAAGCTGGCTCGACGTCTGCCATCCGGACGACCGCGAATCTCTGACGCGCGAATGGCGCGTGAGCCTGGCATCGGAAGGCCGTCATCCCTTCGACGTCGAAGTCAGGATGCGCCGTCACGATGGCCATTTCCGCTGGTTTCGCGTTCAAGGGGGAGCGGTCCGGAACGTGAACGATGAGGTGTGCAAATGGTCGGGAACCTTTACGGACATCGACGAGAGCAAGCGCCGAGGCGAAGAACACGGGCAGCCGAGTCCGTCCCGGGATCTGACCGGAGCGAATGAGCGTCATGTCGCGGTTCCGGCCTGCAGTGCGAAGGGCGTACGCGGCTATCTGATCGACACTCTCTGGGTCGTGGCCGCGGTCATCGTCTGCATGGGCGTGCGGGCTTTGCTCGGGCCTGTCCTCGAGGAGCATCTCGAATTCGGGTTGGCGTTCGTGGGCGTGGCCGTCGTGGCGGCCGTGCGCGGCGTGGTGCCTGGGCTCATGGTTGCCATGCTGTCCGCGCTGTGGTCGGTCGTGCCCTGGCTGCCCGAGCCTACGCTCGAAGGGCGGCAAGCGGCCGTGTTGACCGGGCTCTTCCTCGCGTGTGCCGCGGTGGTTGCAGTCCTCGTGGGGCGTAGCAGTGAACCGGGGCCGGGAGACACCGGGACGAGAATGCCTGCGATGGCACCGCGCTCGCTGGGGCTGTTGGTGGCCGCGGGCAGCTTTCCTCTGCTGTTCTTCAGTTTCGTGGGATGGGTCACTTACCAGGATGCGATCGAAGAGGCCTACGCGAGGCTCGACCGCACTGCCGCCATCGCCACGGAGCATCTGCATCGCGTGATCGAAACGAATCAGGTCATCGCACGTACGCTGCTCAAGGAAATCGAAGGCCTCGGCGAAGAGGCATTGCGAGCCGACGAGCCACGTTTGCACGAGTACGTCCGAGGACTCGCCCACGGACTGGAGCAGATCCAGTCGGTCTGGGTCTGGGATGCGGCGGGGTACCCTTTGATCAGCAGCATCGTGCGACCTGCGCCCCGCGCCTTGAACGTTTCCGACCGGGAGTACTTCCGAGCGCATCGCGACTCTGGCGCGGACTGGTACGTGACACGCGTGCTCACGAGCCGGACGACCGGCGAACAGTTCTTCGACGTGACCCGCAGGCGGGATCTCGGTGAACGGTTCGGCGGTGTCATCTCCGTGTCGTTGCGTCCCGAATACTTCTCCAACTTCTACCGCAAGCTCGCCCAGAGCGAACCCGGTTTGGCCATCGGATTGGTGCGCGAGGACGGGGCGATCATCGCACGCTGGCCTGCGACCGCTGAAGTCGATCCTCGCGGAGACCAGGATGGCGGACTGCTCGCCCGCATGGATGGGCGCGAGCACCGTGGCGCCTTTCGCAGTGTGTCGAACGCCGGGGACGACCGGGTCAGGCATGTCGCTTTCCTGCGCGCCGAGACCCATCCGCTCTATTTGACGGCAAGCCTCGACAGGGAGGCGATTCTGGCCTCCTGGTATCGCCAGATGGCGGTGCTGGCCGTGGTGGTGTTTCCTGCCTCGCTTGCGCTGGTGTGGCTGCTCTTCATTTCGTTCGAGCGCTCCGAGCGCGTCCGGACAGCTTATGCGGAGGTCAAGGAGGAGGCGGCGCAAAGAACCCGGGCGGAGGATGCGCTGCGCCATGCCCAGAAGCTCGAGGCGCTGGGTTTGCTGACCGGGGGCGTGGCGCATGATTTCAACAATCTGCTCGCCGTGGTCAGCAACAGCGTCTACCTTCTGAAGCATCTGCAGGTCCAAAGGGGCGCCGATGGCGACGAGACAGGCCCGGTCGCGGCAATCGAGCGGGCGGTCGAATCGGGAACCAAACTCACCCGGCAGTTGCTCGCGTTCTCCCGTCGCCAACCCTTGGCGCCCGAAGTGGTGAATGTGCATGAGGTATTGGGCTCGATGAAGGAACTGCTGCAGACGATCGTCAGCCGACAGATCAAGCTGGAGATCGATATGCCCCCGACGCTGCCTCGCATCAAGGTCGATCCTGCTGAATTGGAGTTGGGCGTCATCAATCTCGTCATCAATGCGCGCGATGCGATCCGCGAGCGCGGCATGATCACTGTGTCGGGGAATGTGCTGCGAAGTTCGAGCGATGGCATTGCCTACGTTAGCATCAGCGTTCGTGACAATGGCGTCGGCATAGCGCCCGACGTCCTCGGGCGCGTGTTCGATCCGTTCTTCACGACCAAGCCGCGCGGCATGGGGACGGGCCTGGGCTTGAGCCAGGTCTACGGGCTGTGCACCCAGGCTGGAGGAACGGTGGTCCTCGACTCGAAGCCAGGCGCGGGAACCACGGTCTCGATGCATCTGCCTGTCACTGCCGATGTGCCCGCCGGCGTGGCCGTGCCGGAGCAGCCACAGCCCGCCGACTTGGGCGTCGCCATTCTGCTGGTGGAAGACCACTTGGACATCGGCACGACGATGCAGGATGTGCTGAAGAGTCTGGGTTGCGAAGTCACCTACGCGAAATCCGCAGATGAAGCGGTGGAGGTGCTCGCACGCGATGCGGCTCGATTCGCAGTGGTCGTCAGCGATGTCGTCATGCCTGGACGGATCAATGGTATCGGGCTGGCGCGATATTGCCGCGAGCGCTGGCCCTTGCTGCCCGTTGTGTTGATGACCGGCTACACGGCGGAGCTGCATGCCGCGGTGTCGGACGGATTTACCGTGTTGCCCAAGCCGGTCGCGCCGGCGACGCTCGCGCGCACGCTCGCGAAGCAGCTGGACGGCATCCGGGTATCCAGTTGAACCGCCAGGCGTCCGGGCGGAACCGGATGCAATTCGCTTCTTGAGTGCTGCAGGCGCCGCCAAAACCGGTGCGCAAGACCCCTGCAGCGCGTTACTATCTCGGCACATCGCCAGCGCCTAATTCCCCGCGCTCGCATTCGTTGACTTCACTCGCAGCGGCCATCCCCGGCTCGATGCGCTTGGCTCCCGGCCAGAGTCCCCGGTTCGACAGCCGCACGGTCTGCCCTCGACGGGTCGGTCAATGCGGTCAAGCGAAGCTGCACCGATGCTCCGTCCAGCGCGCACGCAATCCGATCAAGACTCTTTTTGCTCGAAGGGAACATTTCATGTCCAAGCTACGCGTCCTGTTGGCCGACGATCACGCCATGATGCGTGATGGGCTATCGATGCTCATCAATGGGCAACCCGACATGACGGTCGTGGCCCAGGCGACGACAGGTCGAGAGGCGGTGGCGCTCGCGAAGGCGACGCCCTCGGACGTCGCGGTTCTGGATACGCCCATGCCGGACATGCTCGACGGCGATGCTGCCGAGGCGATCGTGGCGTCCTGCCCCGGCACTCGCGTCATCGCGCTTACCAATCATGCGGACGACGCGCATGTCCGCCGACTCCTGCAGGCCGGTGCCAACGGCTACGTGGTGAAGAGCAGTGCCGCGGATGCGCTCATCAGCGCCATCCGCACGGTGGCCCGAGGGGGTACGTATGTGGAACCTCGGCTCATGGGTGATCTGCTGTCGTGCGGGTCGGCGGTCTCGGGCAAGGATGGCCGAGGAAGCCCCAAACTCAGTCTGCGCGAAGAGGAAGTGCTGAACTACATCGCTTGGGGGCTGAGCAACAAGGAGATCGCCGCGCAGCTCGGTATCAGCATCAAGACCGTCGAGTCCTACAAGGCTTCCGGCACGGAGAAGCTCTGTCTGCATTCCCGGGCGGAGATCGTCAGGTACGCCGTGCTCCGCGGGTGGCTCAGTCGGGATCGCGTTCCGGAATAGTTCGGCGAGGACGCGCGCACCGGACACCGCATCCCGTGCATGCCATTCTTCCATGCCTGTTCGTCCGACCGATCAGGACGTCGACGAGGGCGACGAGTCTTGTCTGTGTGACTGTGGTCACCGATAGACGGGACGGTCTGTCCTAACATGATTCGCGTGTGCTCGTTCGAGCACGCTTATCGGGAGTGACGAATCATGCAGGCAAACGTCGGTGGTATCGATCGCATTTTGCGCATCGTGGTCGGAATCGTGCTCATCGCGCTCGCGGCTTCGGGGAGCGTCGGGGCATGGGGCTACATCGGGGTCGTCCCCTTGCTCACCGGGCTCGTCGGCTGGTGTCCCGCCTATCTGCCCTTCGGCTTCAAGACATGCAAGACCCATAGCTGATTGGGGTTCTGATCGCCGGGGTTCCCGGCGAGTGGCATGAACGGCGCGGGATGGCGCCGTTCATGGCGCATTGACGATCGTCTCTGGCGCACGTCCGGGAAGCCCGGCATGAGGCCGTGATTGCACTGCCTCTTGTTCGGCGGCTGGACATGGTGGCCGCGGTGTCGGCCGCTCGGGCTGTCTGCTCTGTGTGCGATGGTTTGATCGGAATCAATTCAGAACGCCGATTTGCTGCTAACGTGCCAAGCATGAACACTCATGACATGCAACTGCAGCGCAGGCGGTTTCTGCAGTGGGCTGCTGCAAGCGCGTTGATGGCATCGGCCGCAACGCAGGCTCAGGTCCGATCGTCGGCCCACATCGTGATCGTCGGTGCGGGAGCGGCGGGGATCAGCATGGCAGCCAGGCTGCGTGCGCAGTTACGCGGGGCGCGGATCACCTTGCTGGGTGCGGCACAGCAGCACGTCTACCAGCCGGGCCTCACCCTCGTGGCGGCGGGATTGTGGCGTCCGGAACAGGTGGTCGAGCCTCAAAGCCGCTGGATACCCAAGGGGATCGAGTGGGTGGCCGAGGATGCGGCTGAGATCGATCCGGTGGCCAAGCGGGTCACGACCGGAGGCGGACGCCGGCTAAGCTACGATTTTCTCGTCGTGGCCACTGGGCTGGAGCTCGCATATGACGCGATCGAGGGCTTCGGTCCGGAGATGATCGGAAGCAACGGCATCGGGTGCGTCTACGGCGGGCCCGAGGCGGCGCTGGCGACGTACCGCATGATGGAGCAGGTGGTGGAAAAGGGTGGGGAAGCGCTACTGACGCTGCCGCACACGCCACTCAAATGCGCCGGTGCGCCCTTGAAGCTCACCTTCATCCTGGATGATCTTTTGCGGCGTCGCGGCGCTCGTGAGCGCACTCGGGTACGCTTTCATTCCTCGCTTCCGGTCGTATTCGGCGTCCCCTCGGTCAACAGCCGCGTGCTCGAACTGTGGCGCGAGCGCGATATCGGCGTGGTGTTCGAGCGGCGTCTCGTGGGGCTCGACGCCACACGTCGTGTCGCCGTCTTTTCCACCAAGGAAGGCAAGGTGGAGGAGCCCTACACCTATGTGCATGTCGTGCCGCCGATGCGGGCACCGAGTGTCGTCAGGAACAGCCCGCTCGCGATTCGCCAGGGTGGACTCGCCGAGGGCGGCTGGCTGGATGTCGACAAGGGGACGCTGCGCCACCAGCAGTTCGCGGATGTGTTCGGCTGCGGGGACATCAACGGCACGCCACGCGGAAAGACCGCGGCGACGGTGAAGAAGAGCGGCATCGTCGCTGCGGCGAACCTGGCCGCGGTCATCGCCGGACAAGAGCCGAAGCTGCAATTCGATGGTTATACCTCGTGCCCGATGGTGACCAGCTACGGCCGCGCGATGCTGATCGAGTTCGATTACGATGGGCGACTCACCCCCTCGATCCCGGGTGTCGAACCGCTGGTGGAGAGCTGGTTCGCCTGGTTCCTGGAGGAACGCATGCTCAAGCCCGCCTACTATGCGATGCTGAAAGGATGGACTTGATGGAAGCCCTGACCGACCATCTCGCAGTCGTCGCGATGACGCTACTGCTCGAATGGCCGCTTGCGCTGGCGGTCGTCGCCGTTCCGTTGTTCGTCTTGCTCGTGCAGATCCGTACCGGTGGCTGGACGCAGAGGCGAAGGCTCAATGCCGCTCGGTGGGGATTCGTCGCGGGGGTGGCGGCGGGCGTGCCGCTCGCGTTCGCTTTCGTCGGCGGCGGCGTCGGCGATCTCAACTACTGGCTTGATTGGGTGTTTCTGACCATCATCGGCCTGGCGGCCGGCGGTTACGTCGCGTTGCTCGCCTATCTGCTGGCAGGACGCAGGGACCCGGCTGCAGCGCAGCCGGTTTGAGCGGCGCGACGGCGCAGGGCGCCGTCGCAGGGTGCGACCGGGTCGCCCCCTATTGATACTTGATGCCGGCAGCCCGGATGATCTTGCCGAATCGATCGATGTCCCGCTTGATGATTTCCGCGGTCTGCTCCGGTCCGTGAAAGTAGGGAACGAAGCCCTGCGCATCGAGCTTCTTCTGGGTTTCGGGCATCGCGACCAGCCTTTGAATCTCGCCGGCGATCTTGTCGATGATGGCTTTCGGGGTGCCCGCTGGCGCGCCGACGCCTTGCCAGGTCTTCAAGCTGACCTCCGCATAGCCCGACTCCGCCATGCTCGGCACATCGGGCAGCGCGCTCAAGCGCTTGTCGCCCGTGATCGCGAGCGCGCGCAGCTTGCGGTTTTGCACATGTGTGACGATGTTGACCGGCACGGCCATGATGAACTGAACCTGGCCGCCGATGACGTCGATCATGGCGTTTCCGGCACCCTTGTAGGGCACCTGTATCGTCTTGATCTTCGCCACCATGTTGAACAGCTGCGGCGCAAGGTTGGTCGATCCGCCGTGGCTCGACGAGGCGTAGTTGAGTTCGCCGGGTCGTCGCTGGGCCAGCGCGACGAATTCCTTGACGCTCTTGACCGGCAGCGACGGATGCACGGCGAATAGGTTCTCGTAGCTCGAGACCGTCGCGATGGGGGCGATGTCCTTGACCGCGTCGTAGGGGATATCCTTTACCAGGGTCACGTTCGAGCACAGCGCGCTGCCGATGTAGATCAAGGTATAGCCATCGGGCTTCGATTTCACACCGGCGGCTGTCCCGAGAACCGTGTTGGCGCCAGGCCGATTGTCGATCAGCACTTGCTGACCCCAAGCCTCCACCAGACGATCACCGACCAGGCGCGACGTCCACGTCGTGCTGCCGCCGGGCGAGTAGGGAACGATGTAGCGGATGGGACGGTTGGGATAGTCTTGTTGCGCAGAGGCCGCGCCGATCAGGCCGACCATGACGGCCGAGCCTATGCAGCGCACCGTAAGGGCTGTAACGTGCATTGATTTCACTCCTCCAGGGGGACACACAGAAACGCCCGATCGCGGTTTTTCGCCAGCCGCGCCTTCAGGCATGTACGCAGCCCGCATTCTGACATTGCTGCACAGGCTTGTCCCCTGGAAGTGAACGCATTGGAAGTGAACGCGTGCGGCAGCGCGGTTGCTCTGTCGCATCGAGGCCCCCCCGGGATGCCGACGTGATGGTCAATACTTGATGTTGGCTGCCCTGATGATTTTGCCGAACCGCTCGATGTCGGTCTTGATCATCTCCGCCGTCTTGCTCGGGCCGTTGTAGTAGGGCTCGAAGCCCTGGGCTTCGAGCTTCTTGTGCGTTTCCGGCATCGCCACGAGTTTCTCGACCTCCGCGGCGATCTTGTCGATGATGGCCTTGGGCGTGCCTGCGGGCGCGCCCACGCCCTGCCAGGTTTTCAGCGATACCCCCGGGTAACCGACCTCGGCCAGGCTGGGCACATCGGGCAGGGTACTCAGGCGCTTGTCCCCGGTCACGGCGAGCGCGCGCAGCTTGCCGTTGCGCACGTGGGTGACGATGTTGACAGGTACCGACATGATGTACTGAACCTGGCCACCCATCACATCCATCATGGCATTGCCGGCGCCCTTGTACGGCACTTGCGTGGTCTCGATCCCGGCCACCATGTTGAACAGGCGCGGCGCGAGATTGGTCGAGCCGCCGTGGCTGGATGAGGCGAACATGAGTTCTCCGGGGCGGCGCTTGGCCAGCGCGACGAATTCCTTCACCGTCTTGACCGGCAGGGAGGGATGCACGGCGAAGAGATTTTCGTAGCCGGATACGGTCGCGATGGGCGCGATGTCGCGAATGGTATCGTACGGCAAGTCCTTCACCAGGGTCACGTTCGAGCAAAGCGCGCTGCCGATGTAGATCAGGGTGTAGCCATCGGGTTTGGATCGTACGCCAGCCTCGGTCCCGATCACGGTGTTGGCGCCCGGGCGGTTGTCGATCAGGACCCGTTCGCGCCAGACTGCTGTGAGATGCTCGCCGACCAGATTGGCTGTCCACGATGTACTGCCCCCGGGCGAGTACGGCACGATCCACCGTATCGGGCGATCGGGATAGGTGTCGTCGGCATATGCTGCAGGGGCAACGCCGATTGCCAGGGTCGAAACGAGCACTACGCCGCGCGAGATCTGATGACTCATGGGCTCTCCTCCTTCGAAGGGTGTTCCTGGCGAAGTCGATGTCGAGCGACTGGACGCCAGAATGGAGCGGTCAGACTACAGCCGCGGGTGGGTCGCAGTCAGCCTGGTCGGCCAGCGTACGGTGAAGCCATAGTGTGGAAGGGGCGAGTGCCCGTCAGGGCCGTGCCGCGGTCGGTACAAAAGAAAAAGGGCGACTCGCGGTGGAGTCGCCCTTGGTCTTCGTGCTGCTCGGTGTTCGAGGGTGGATGCAGGCTGGGCGCCGCCGGCAGCGCGGGCGGCGTCCGCTGTCGCCGCTACTCCTCGGCAGGCAGATAGCCGCTCGGCACCAGGCAGGCGCCCGAGCCTGCCGCCGTCGTATCGCCCTTCTGGTTGGTGGCGCCGATCTCGCAACGCACCCGCGTGCCGTTGGCTTCCTTCTCGAGCCCGGTGATCTTGCCGGTGAAGGTGACCGTATCGCCGGGGCGCACGGGACGCAGGAAGCGCAGATCCACCGTGCCGCCGCGATTGAAGATGTCGGCACCGAAGAAGCGACGCAGCAACTCCAGGGAGAATGTCAGCGACATGCGACCCGAAGCGACGGTGCTGGTGGTGCCCAGCACGCCCTTGGCCGTCTCGGCGTCGGTGAACTGGCTGGGGCCCTCGGCGCCACCGCTCTTCTCGAAGGCGTTGATGGCGTCTTGCGTCATGGTCTTGCTCAGCGGCGTGATCGCGTCGCCGATCTTGTAGCTGCGGGTCATTGCCATTTCTTTCCTACCTCCGAGGGCTGCTTGAGTTCATGGGTGATCACGCGATCGAGCAAACGTCCATCCTCGTCCACGGAGACGGCTTCGGTCACGATGTAGTTCTTGCCTCGACGTGCGTACTTGTCGGCTATCCAAGCCTGCACGGTGATGCGCTTGCCGGCGATCGGCGCGTTGTAGCAGTGGAACGAGCAACGGGCGTTGACCGATCCATTGTCGCGGTAGGCATCGTTGTACTGGCGAACATCGACTTTGTGCGAAATGGTCGGAAAGGCCGCTTCCGGATCCATCACGCCCTTGCGATATTCGTCGATCATTGCCTGGGTGAGCACGTAGGTGAAGGGCGGAAACTTCTCGCCGATCTCCAGCGCATCCCAGTCCAGAAGCTTGCGTGTGTCGTTTTCGCGCGGCGCATGCGACATGCTGTTTTCCTCTCTGTGAACGGGCGTCCGGCCATGCCGGACAAGTCTGCGACCACTCGACGCAGTAGCACAGCCAGATCGCTGCGAGCGTACCGGCACGACCGATTGGCCGGGATGGTGCGCACACCGGTCAGCCGTCGCCTGGACTTCAAGGTCGAGTGAGACACGGAATCTTAGACGATTCTGGAAGGACTCGGGAATGGTCGCGGCGCTGCTGCAGTGCATCGTGATGATCTTCGTATCCCCGGCCAAGTCATTTTCGCGTACGTACAGCGCGCAGACGGTTATCATCGCAGTGCTGCTGCGATGCGGCAGCGCGGCGATGCCGCCTTGGACCAAACCATGAGTGATACGAATATGACGCGTAACGCGACGAACGACGCCGTGCCTCCGGCGTTGAAGAAGGCGGCGGCCCTGCTGGGTTACGCTGCATTGGTTTTCGCTCCTGCAGCATTCGCGCAGGACAAGCTGCCCAACTATCCGACCAAATCGATCCGGCTGATCGTTACGGTCTCGCCCGGCGCCGGCGCCGATACGATCACGCGGGCAGCGGGTCAAATCCTCAGCGACAAGATCGGGCAGTCGGTGGTCGTCGACAACCGGGCCGGCGGCGGGGGCGTCATAGGCACCGAACTGGTCGCTCGGGCGGCGCCCGACGGCTATACCATCCTGAGCTACGCCGATGCGCTGCTGTTGCTCGGTGCGACCAAGCGCGTGCCCTTCGACGTGCTGAAGACTTTCGAGCCCATCGTCACGATGACCTCGCAGCCCTACATTCTCGTCATTCAGCCCAATCTGCCGATCAAGGATCTGAAGGATTTCGTCGCCTATTCGCAGAAGGTGCCCCTGACCTACGGCAGTTCGGGCATCGGGGGGACCGTCCATATCGGCATGGAGCGCCTGGCTAAGGCCTCGGGTGCCAAGATGATGCATGTGCCCTTCAAGGGCACGGCGCCCTCGCTGATCGCGGTCATGAGCGGCGAGATCCACATGGTTGCGGGCAGTTCGATCGCGGCCGGATCTGCGGCCCGCACGGGCAAGGTTCGGGCGCTGGCCACACTGGGCCCGAAACGCATTCCTACGATGCCGGATCTGCCGACGTTCGCCGAGCAGGGCTTGCCCGGGTTCAGCCTCACCAACAACTACCGGCTCTTCGCACCCGCGGGCACGCCCAAGCCGATCCTCGCCTTGATCAATCGCATCGTCAGCGACGGGATGCATTCGCCGCAAATGGCGCAGCGACTTGCGGCCGACGGCGCGCAGCCGGGCGAGCGCGCCACGCCGGATGAGATCAAGGCGCAACTCGTCAAGGACTACGTCGCGCTGGAGAAGCAGGTCAAGGAGCTGAACCTCAAGTTCTGACCCGCAGCATCGCTCCGGGTGGACCACTGAAAAACGCCCGCCAGGCTTCGTGCCTGAGCGGGCGTTTCGTCGAGTCCTTCGGGGCGGGCCCGAGACGGCTCACCACATCTGGTTGAGCACGTCCACCAGTTCCGACTTGCTTTTGACCTTGCGCGCGTTCTGATGCAGGTAGAAATCTCCCATGGCATCCTCGGCAATCTTGTCGATGCCGTCCTTGGGCACGCCGACGTCGCGCAGCCGCACCGGCATGTCGAGACTGCGATAGAAATCCTCGATGTAATCGGGTGCCTTCAGCGCAGCTTCGCGCTCGGGCAGGCCCTTGCCGACGCCGAGTTCGCGCGCCAGCCGGGCGAGGCCGCCGGTCGTCTGGTCGACGTTGAAGCGCATGCCCCAGGCGGTGGTGAGCGAATACGATTGGCCGTGGTCGACGTGCGGATAGAGCGTGTCGATCACATGGCCGAACGAGGAAATGATGCCGAATGCCCGGCTGCGCATGCCATCGAGCGCGCGATTCGACAGGAACGATGCCGCCACGAGGTTCATGCGCGCGGTCGTGTTGTTCGGATCGGTGCGCATCAACGGCAGGCTTTCTAGCGAAATCCGCATGGCATGGAGCAGATCGGCATGCGAGATCGGGTTGGTTTTCGGCGACGCCGCGCCGCACAGAATGCCGCTCAGCGCTGAGGCCGATGTGCTCTGAAACAGCTCGGCGGGCGCCGTCAGCAGCGCGTCGTCGTCCCAGATCATCGCGAAGGGGCGCGTCTTGGGATCGAACAGCTCGAGACGGTGATGGCGCTCGACGTCTTTTACAGCGGTGCCGGCGCGGGTCATGGCTGTGCTCGGGGTGGTCACGACCAGAATGTTCGGGATCTTCGGCGCGAGCAGCTTGGGGCTGACGGGGGCCTGTCCGGGCGGGTATTGCGTGCAGATCTCGTGAATGTCGCCCTTTTCAGCCATCACGATGATGATGGCGCGTGCAGTCACCATGGCGCTGCCGCCGCCCACCGCGACGATCAGATCGGCGCCCGCTTCCTTCGCCGCCGCCGCGCCGGCGAGCACCGAGGGCAGGGGGGAGGAGGCTTCGACCCCTGCGAACAAGCCGGCGTACTTCTCGCCGAGATTCGCCTTGATGCGGTCGACGAGATCGGTCTTGGTGGCAACCGACTTGCCGCAGATGACGAAGGCGCGCTTCGCCTTGGCGCGGTCGACTTCACTGCGCAACTGGTCGAGCGTGCCTTTGCCCGCATGCAGGCTGAGGGGATACGAGCGATAACGAAACGGGCTGACGGCTTCCATGCAGGACTCCTCCGGGGGCGTGATCTGGGAGCGTATGATACGTGGCAGGCACAAGTGCGCAAAGCGCGGCTCGGTTCGACCGCAGGTCGGTTGACTCCCGTGCGGCGGTCGATCGATACTTGGCCGCAAACAACTCTCGGACTGGCGACTTACAATCATGAATGCACATTCGTATTGCGTGCGGATCACGCTGCGCATCGCTGCTGTCATTGCCGTGATGGCGATGGCAGCTTCTGCACTGGCGCAAACCTTTCCCAACCGGCCGCTTCGCGTCGTGGTGCCGTATCCGCCCGGCGGCAGCAACGACATCATGGGTCGTTTGGTCGGCCAGAAGCTTTCGGAACTTCTGGGCGTGCAGGTGGTGATCGACAACCGTGGTGGGGGCAACGGGGTGATCGGCACCGAGATCGTGATGCGGGCCCCGGCGGACGGCCACACCATCCTCATCACGTCCACCAACTCCCACCTGATCACTTCGCTGATCACCAAGACCGTGTTCCATCCGATCGACGACTTCACCCCGCTGGGTACGATCGACGCGAGCGACAACCTGATGGTCATCCATCCGGGTGTGCCGGCCCAGAACATGCAGGAGTTCATCGCGCTCGCCAAGGCCAAGCCCGGACACCTCAACTACGCGACTTCGACCACTTCCGGCCTCGTGACGACGGCCATGTTCGCGCAGAAGGTGGGAATCAAGCTCCAGCACGTTCCCTACAAGGGCGCGGGGCCGGCGCTGAACGATCTCATGGGTGGGCATGTGCAGATGTTCTTCAGCACGCCGAGCAGCATGGTGGGCCACGTGCGCAACGGTAAAGTGCGCGCGCTCGGCATCACCTCCGATCAGCGCCTGCCGGCGCTGCCGAACGTGCCCACCTTTGCCGAAGCCGGCGTCACGGATTTCGACGCAAAATCGCTGCGCGGCGTGCTGGCGCCCAAGGGGGCGCCCAAGGCGGCGGTCACCCGCTTGTCGGCTGAACTGCAGAAGGTGCTGGCCATGCCGGACATCAAGGAGCGGATGGCCATGCACGGCATGGGGGCCTTCTTCATGACGCCGGAGGCGTTCGAGAAGCGCATGCGCGAGGAGTACGCTCGCTACGCGCAGGTGATCAAGACGATCGAGATCAAAGGCGAGCGTTAGCCGTTGGTCGGTGGAGACATGCGCCATTGTCGGCGCGTGCGGCATCGCGCAGTGTTCGGGACTCGAAGCAGGGGAAACTTGCGCAGCGGCGCCGAGCATGCCATGCCCGACGCCGGTGCTCTGTCAGTCGTGCGCAGTCGTGAGCGCCGTCCTGCGCACGAAGCCGTCACTTCACCGTGAACTTCTTGCTGCCTGCCGATGCTTCGCCGAGGAAGATCTCGACCTGGTAGTCGCCGGCGGGCCAGCCATCAGGCTTGCTGATATGGAACTCGCTGACAGCAGGCGCGGTCGCGTCGATGGTTTGCGTCGATTCGTTGACGACAGCGGTCTGGTCTGCCTTGTGGTAGGTCCATTTCGCCTTCAATGTCGCTTGACCCGCGCCCTTGGTTTCCACCACGGCGTAGATCGTGTCGGTCTTGGCGAAGCTCTCCGTGGGTTGCTGGACGCGCTTGTCGGCGTTGAGCGCGTTGCCGAGCGTAATGCTGTCGATGCTGATCACTGCGGGCGCGGGTGCGGGTGCCTGTGCTTCCACCTTGGGCGCTTCGGCAGCGGGCGGCGGGGGTGGGGGAGCTTCCTGCTTTTGACAGGCGGTTAGGCCGATGGCCAAGGCGGCGAGGGCGAGCAGGCGCGTGTGACGTGTCATCGTTTATGGCTCCTGTGACTGGGGTCTGAATTACTTGGGCGGAATTTTCAGTTTTTGCCCGGGAAAGATCTTGTTCGGGTCCTTCAGGATGTCCTTGTTCGCCTCGAAGATTCGCGGCCAGTCGTTGGCGTTGCCGTACTCCTGCTGTGCGATTCGGGACAGGCTGTCGCCCGACTTGACCTCGTAGATTTTGCTCGCGGTCGAACTCGAGCCTGCATTGACATTGGAAAAGTCCGGCATCTCTTCGGCCATCATGGCCTCCTCTTGGCGGTGATTGATGTGCGCGAGGCTTGCGGCACGTAGCGGGGAGGTTACGGGAAGGTGCTGCCCGCCGCAATTCGAAGCGGACGCAAATCGGCGCTCGGAATGTAAACAATCGTGCGGCTGCGTCCCAGCCATGCAAGAAGCCGAGGGCAGGGTTCGCGACCAAAGGAGAGGCAGGGGAGGCGGATCGGGTGATGCGCTATGCAAAAGTCATGAGCGATGCGCGCATGGCTGCTCGATCGCATGCGCGGCGGACGAAACCAGACGCTCCAGACCGGTCAGGCAAGGGGGCGTCCTCGGGAGCCCCCCGTCCTGCTCGGCAGAGCGGCGGTTGTCGTGCCGACGAGTCGATCAGGTCGAATGCGAGGAGAAGGCGACCGTGCCGGCGCGCGCGTTCTCGTCGGTCTTCACGTTGACCAGCGCGACCATGCCCTCGTCGACCTTCTTCTGCGCCCGCACCAACGCGGGACCAATCTCCTCGGGCTTCTCGACGAACTCGCCATAGCAGCCCAGCGCTTCGGCCATCTTGTCGAATCGCGTGTAGCCCAGATTGCGCCCGACTTTCTCCTTCTTCGGATCGGCTGTCCAGCCGCCGTTCAGGCTGATCACCACCAGCACCGGGATCTTGTGGCGCACGGCGGTATCGAGTTCCATCGCGTTGAGCCCGAACGATCCATCGCCATGCACCACGATGACTTGCTTGTCGGGGCACGCCACCTTGGCGCCCAGGCCGAAAGGCAGGCCGACGCCCATCATGCCGAAGGGGCCGGAGTTCAGTCGATGCGCGGGCGCGAACGTCGGCATCGATTGGCGGCCGTAGTTCAGGATCTCCTGGCCGTCGACCACCAGGATGGCGTCGCGGCGCATGAAGTTCTTCACCTCTTCGCACAGTCGCAGCGGATGAATCGGCGTGGCGTTCATCGCCATGCCGCCGCTGGTCTCGGTGCGCTTCTTCGCTTCGCCCGCAGCGAGTTTCTTGCGCCAGTCGGCGAAGTTGCCTTCGTCCACACGACCGCGCATGGCGGCGATCAGTTGTTGCAGGACGGCCTTGCAGTCGCCGACGATGCCGATGTCGACCTTGCGCGGCGAGGATGCGATCTCATCGGCGTCGATGTCGATGCGGGCGATGGTCGCGCTGGCGGCGAAGCGCGGGGGTGCTGCGTGGTTGATGACATAGTTCATGCGCGTGCCCACCACGAGGATCAGATCCGCGTCGCGGAACGCGGAGGAACGCATGGTGAGGAACGAGAGGGGGTGATCGTCGGGCAGCACGCCCCGGCCTTGCGGGGTCGTGTAGAAGGGGATGCCTGCCTGCTCCAGGAAGGCCTGCAGATCCGTCCAGGCCTGGGACCAGATGACCCCGCTGCCGGTCAATACGATGGGCTGCTTGGCCTTCGCGAGCGCTGCAACGAGTTCCTCGACCCGGGCGGGATCGCCCATCGGGCGCGGCCGCAGCAGGGAGCGGCCGCTCAAGCTCCAGTCGATCTTCTCTTCGGGAATGGTCTCGTAGAGGATGTCGGCCGGGAAGTCGAGGTACACCGGTCCGGGCTTGCCGCCCATCGCTTTCTGGAAGGCCGTGTTCACCATCTCCGGAATGCGTGCGAGGTTGTGGACGCGATCGGCCCACTTGGTGCAGCCCTTCATGATCGCGAGCTGATCGATCTCCTGGAAGGTCTGCCGGCCGAACTGACTGATGGCGCTCGAGCCGCCGATGGCGACCACGGGCGCACAATCGATGAGCGCATTGGCGACGCCGGTGGTGAGGTTGATGACGCCCGGTCCGCTCGCTGCCATGCAGACCGCGGGCTTTTGCTTCAGCCGGCTGTAGGCTTGCGCCATCAGTGCCGCCGCCTGTTCGTGCCGCACGTCGATGGGGCGCAATCCTTCCTTGGCGCACGAGGCTTCCGCCAGTTGCATCGGCCCGCCCATGATGAAGAAGAACTCCTCGGTGCCCTCGTTCTTCAACGCTTTTGCCAGTATCTCCGAGCCCGTCAGGTCCGCCATTGCCGTCTCCTCTGTCCTTCGTTATGGATGTGGAAGCCGAGCCGGCCGGGACTGCGGCCGGCTCGGGTCCTGCGACTGCCTAGATGATTTTCTCGGCGCGCAGTGCACCGATCTGCTCGGCGCTCATGCCTAGCCAGTCTCGCAGCGCTTCCTCGCTGTGCTGGCCGAGGAGCGGCGCGGGAATCATCTTCGCCTGCTTGCCGCTGTGACGAACAGGCCATCCGAGCATCTTGAACGGCCCGGTCGGGTGCTCGATGGTCTGGATGACGTCGCGGTTCTCGAAGTCGGGATCGTTGAGCAGTTCGGACGTGTCGCGCACCGCGCCTGCGGGGATGCCCGCCTGACCCACCAGGCGCATCGCTTCGTACTTGTCGCGCTGGCGTGTCCACGCGGAGATGATCTCGTCGACCTCGTCTTCGTGCTCGACCCGGGCTTCGCGGGTGTCGTAACGGGGATTGCCGATCAGGTCCGCGCGGCCGATCGTCTCGAGCAGCTTGGGCCAGTGGGTGGGGTTGGCGCGGCTCGTGTAGATGTAGACGAAGTCGTTCGGCCCCCCCGGCGCACAGGGGTAGATGTTCGCCGGCGGGTTGTTGCCGCCGACGGACTTGGAGGCTACGCGAGGCGCAGGCTGCCCCGTCTTGGAGGTCACGCCGAGGGCATTGCGGATGTAATGCATGATGGCGTCTTGCATGCCGACGCTCAGCCGCGCGCCTTCGCCTGTCTCCTTGCGCCGATAGAGCGAGGAGACGATGCTGATGGCAAGGAGCATTCCAGTGCCCGAATCGCCGAGCGTCGGGCCGGGCTTGGTGGGCGGGCCGTCCGGGTCGCCGGTGATGCTCATGCTGCCGCCGCACGCCTGCGCGATCATGTCGAAGGCGAGATTCTTCTCGTAGGGACTGCCCTCGCCGAATCCTTTCACCTGACCGTAGATGATCCCGGGATTGAGCTTGCTCAGCACGTCGTAACCCAGACCGAGGCGCTCGATCGCGCCGGGCGCGAAATTCTCGACGAAGACGTCCGCCTTGCGGGCCAGATCCTTGACGATCTCCAGACCGCGCGGCGACTTGAGGTTCACCGTGAGCGAGCGCTTGTTGGAGTTGTACATCAGAAAGTAAGGATCGTCCTTGTGCGGCTTGGTCGCCCCTGTGCGACGACCTGGATCGCCGCCGGTCGGATTCTCCACCTTGACCACGTCGGCGCCGAGCCAAGCGAGCACCTGAGTGCAGGATGTGCCGGCTTCGAACTGAGTCAAATCGAGAACGCGCACGCCTTTCAGACAGGCCAGGGCCTCGCGGGTTGTGTTCGTCATGGTCTCCTCCAATGGTGTCGAACGTAAATCGGAATGGCAGGCGCGGGGCCTGTGTGCGGTGATCCGTGGACCCGTAAGATCGGCGATCGGCGGCCCCGTCTGTGGCGCATCATCGGTCATGAATCGGGATCGGTCAACGGCGCACGGCAGAGGGTGAGATGCGGGTTGCGAGCGTGCGAGAATCGGCCTGCGCGTCCGGCTGCGCGGCCCCGTTTCGTCCACGCGATAGGTAAGCTGGTGAATCTGCTCGACGACATATTCACGCCCCATGCGCTGCTGCTGGGCACGGTGATGTTCGCCGGCCTGCTTCTGGCGGCGCTGCGTTCCACTCCGTGGACTTGGCTTGCGGTCGGCGGACGCCAGCATGCGTTCGCCGGTGCCATCGTGACTTGCATGCTGCTCTGGAGCATCTCGGCCAAGCTCGGCGGTGGTCCGAGCTTCCATCTGCTGGGTGTCACGACGCTCACGCTGATGTTCGGTCCCGCTTTGGCTTTCGTCGCTGCTGCGCTGGCGCTCACGGGCGTCACGCTCGCGGGGATTGCAGGCTGGGGAGCCTTCGGTGCGAATGCGCTGATCATGGGTGCAGTGCCGATCGCAACCAGCTACGCCATCTACCGGCTGGTGGATGCACGTCTGCCGAATCACTTCTTCGTCTACGTGCTGCTGTCCGCCTTCGTCAACGGAGCCATCGCGATGCTGGCGAGTCGGATGAGCACGCTCGCAGTGCTCTGGTTCAGCAGCAGTTCCTCGGGTGCCGTGGCGGTGAGCGATTATGTACTGTCCTCCGTGCTGCTCGCCTGGGGTGAAGCGCTGACCACCGGCATGTTCATGACGCTCTTCGTGGTCTACCGGCCGGACTGGGTCAGGCTCTTCGACGACGAGCGTTATCTGATGGGGCGCTGAGCCGGTCGGTGTTCGCGCCCGAACGCGGCGGTATGGGATACTTCGTATCGCGGGCATCCGCGACGAAGCATGAGGGCTTCGCAGGCCTCGCGCCCGAACCTCCTGCACCGATTCAATCCTTCATGCCAGAGAATGCGCACCTTCGGCTCTTATGACTATGTGATCGTCGGCGGCGGCAGCGCCGGCTGCGTCCTGGCCAACCGCTTGTCGGCGAACCCCGAGCATTCGGTGCTGCTGCTCGAGGCGGGCGGCAAGGACGACTGGATCTGGATCCACATCCCGATCGGCTACCTTTACTGCATCGGCAATCCACGTACCGACTGGTGCTACAAGACCGAACCTGAACCGGGTCTGAACGGGCGCTCGATTCTCTATGCCCGCGGGCGGGTGCTGGGTGGCTCCTCCTCGATCAACGCGATGCTCTACCTGCGCGGGCAGGCGAGCGACTACGACCAGTGGGCCCAGCTTACCGGTGACGACCGCTGGTCGTGGTCCGCCGTGCTCCCGGTGTTCAAGGCCAGCGAAGATCATTGGAGTGGGGGCAGCCAGACGCATGGCGCCGGTGGCGAATGGCGGGTGGAGCGGCAACGGTTGTCCTGGGAGATCCTCGACGTCTTTCGCGAGGCAGCCGTGGAAGCCGGTGTGGCGAAGATCGACGATTTCAATCGAGGCGATAACGCGGGCAGCGCGAAGTTCGAAGTCAATCAGCGTCGAGGCGTGCGCGTGAGCGCGGCCAAGGCCTTTCTGCGTCCGGCGCTGGGGCGCCCCAATCTCACGGTGGTCACGGACGCGCAGGCAAGGCGGCTGCGGTGCGAAGGCACCCGAGTGCTGGGCCTGGAGTTCGTGCATCGCGGCGAGGCGCTCTTCGCGGGCGCGAGACGAGAGACCATCCTCGCGGCGGGTTCGATCGGATCGCCGCAGTTGCTGCAGGTGTCCGGCATCGGGCCGGGGGCGCTGCTGCAGCGCCATGGGATAGCGGTCGTCCACGATCTGCCGGGCGTGGGCGAGAACCTGCAGGATCACCTGCAGTTGCGCATGGCTTTTCGCGTCGAGCATGCCTTGACGCTCAACACCATGGCGAACTCCTGGTGGGGCAAGGCGCGCATGGCGCTCGAGTATGCGCTGCGCAGAACGGGACCTCTGACCATGGCGCCGTCGCAACTCGGCGCGTTCATGAAAAGCGACGAATCGCAAACCAGCGCGAACATCGAGTTCCACGTGCAGCCGCTGAGCCTCGACAAATTCGGCGATCCGCTGCATCGCTTTCCCGGATTCACGGCGAGCGTCTGCAATCTGCGTCCCACCTCCCGGGGGAGCATCCGCATCAAATCTCCGGATTCGGCTGCGCATCCCGCGATCACGCTGAACTATCTCTCGACCGAAGCCGACAAGGGGGTCGCTGTGCAGTCTTTGCGGCTCGCGCGGCGGATCGTCACTCAGACCCAGGCCATGCAGCGCTTCGAGCCCGATGAATTCCTGCCCGGACCGCAGTTTCAGACCGACGAAGAACTGGTGACTGCGGCCGGCAATGTCGGAACCACGATCTTTCATCCGGTGGGCACCTGCAAAATGGGGCGCGCCGACGACGACTGGGCTGTGGTGGATTCCGAGCTGCGTGTCCGCGGCCTGCAGGGTCTGCGCGTGGTCGACGCATCCGTCATGCCGACGATCACCTCGGGCAACACGAATTCGCCGACGATCATGCTCGCGGAACGCGGTGCCAGCCTCATCATGGCCGCTCACCGATGAGCGCCGAGGCGATACCCACGCTTGCGGTGTTCACCAAGAACCGGATCAATCCGGCGTACCACGGGGCGCGCATCGCGGCCGACCGCGTCGCGGCGCGTTTCGGCGGGCGCGCCGTTCATTACGTGCCTGCCAAGCCCGACGATGTCGCAGAGCAGATCGCCCTGATAGAGCTAGCGCTACAGACGAGCCCAGCGGCGTTCGTGCTGGTGCCGGTGCACCAGAGCGCGATCGATGCCGCCGTGCGAAAAGTCCGGGCGAGGGGCATTCCCATCTTCAACTGCATCAACCGGCTGCGCCACGCCGAAGACTACGTCACCTTCGTGGGCGCCGACGATGCCGAGATGACCGCGCGCGTAGCGAGGCGCCTGTTCATCGAGTTGAAGGGCGCGGGCAAGGTGGTGATCCTCGAAGGCACGCCAGGGGCCGTCACCTCGCGCGATCGCATGCGCGGCTTTCTGGATGCGACCGTCGACTATCCGGGGATACAAGTGCTCGGGCGCATGGTCGGCAACTTCCTGCACGAAGACGCGGCGCGTGCCATGCGTGAGCTGCTGGCGGAGCATCCGCACATCGATGGGGTGCTGGCCGCCAACGACAGCATGGCGCTGGGCGCCATCGACGCGCTGCGCGAAGCGGGTCGACATAGCCGGGTGGTGGGGGTCAATGCCGTTCCCGATGCGGTGGCCGCGTTGAAGACCGGCGCGCTGTTGGCGACCGCGGATTTCGATGCCTTCAAGATTGCCGCGCTGGCGAGCGAGGCGGCGCTGCGCTATCTGCGCGGGGAGCGTGTGCCCAAGGAGATCCTGCCGCGTGTCGAAGTCGTGGACGGTGCGAACTGCGAGCGCTGGGACAGGCCTATGGAGGCCCGGGAATTGCCCGACTGGGCCAGCATCGTGGCGCAAGGCAGCGGCTGAACAGTCGATCGCTTGCAGCGAGGAGTCGGTCGGCATATGGGCCGCAAGCATCTGTGCGCGGTGCTTCACTCCGGTGCACAAGCGTGTCCGCACGCGCTAAGATCGGGACACAGCTTACAGGGTCTGGCTGCGGCTGCGAGAGCCGCGATACGACCCGGATCCGGACAGACGAGACCACGATATGAGCGACTGGAGCAAGGTAACGCGGCCCATCCCTGTCCCGAACGAGTGGACCAAACCGTTCTGGGACGCGGCCAAACAGGAGGTGCTGGCGCTGCAGCGTTGCCAGAGCTGCGGGCACCTGCAGCATCCTCCGTATCCGACTTGCACGCAGTGCATGGGGATCGATCTGAAATTCGAGCCGGTCGAGGGCAAGGGCAAGATCTACGCCTACACGATCATGTATCACACCGGGGACAAGCGCTTTGCACCCGCAGTGCCTTATGCGAGCATCATTGTCGAGCTGGATGCCGCGCCCGGCGCCTTGCTGGCGGGCAACCTGCTCGACGCCCCGTATACGGAAGCGAAGGTCGGGCGTCCCGTGGAGGTCGTGTTCCAGAAGCTCAACGACGACATCACGCTGCCGCAGTTCCGCTTGGCACGCTAACGCGATCCGCGCAAAGGAGCAGAATCGAATGTGGGAAAATCGATGCAAGGTCGCAGTGAGCGGCGTGGGCTTCTCCAAGATCACGCGCTCGGCGGACATTCCTCTGGCGGCGCATGCGCTGGAGGCGGTGAAGGCGGCAGTGGAGGATTCCGGCCTGAAGATGTCCGACATCGACGGGCTGGCGACTTACCCTGAGCTGCCGGCCACCGGCCATGCCGAGATCGACGGTGTCACCATCGTTTCGGTCAACTGCATGATGGCCATGCTGCGCTTGCCCAACCTCGCCTGGCACATCCAGACCGAGTCGGTGAACATCGGCGGCGCGGTGCAGCAGGCGACCAACGCGCTGCTGGCCGGCGTGTGCAAGTACGCCGTCGTTTGGCGCGCGATGCACAACCCGAAGGGCACGTACCAGAACCTGCCGGGGCAGTTCGCCAGCGGAGCGGCGCAGTTCACCGCGCCGTACGGCTTCGGCGGCCCGGGTCAAGGCATGGCCGTGGCGTACACGCGCTGGCTGGAGACGAACAACCAGAATCGCGAGAAGATGGCGACCCTCGCGGTCACGCAGCGCAAGCACGCGCAGATGAATCCCTACGCCTACTTCTACGGCACGCCGCTCACGCGCGAGGACTATCTCAACTCGCGCATGGTGGCCTATCCCTTCTGTCTCTACGATTGCGACATCCCGGTTCAGGGGGCCGTTGCCATCGTGCTCACACTGGCGGATCGTGCACGCGACTTGAAGCCCAAGCCTGCGTATATCGCCGGTTACGGCCAGCGCCTGCACTTCGAGGTGGCTGGTCGCATCGGCAGCCTGAGCAGCTACATGGAAGGTGGGCGAAGTTCGTCGCACCTCACCTGGGAGCGCTCGGGCTTCACGCCCAAGGACGTGGACGTGGCCCAGATCTACGACGGATTCTCCGCCTCGGTGATCTACGGACTCGAATCCTACGGCTTCTGCAAGGAAGGCGAGGCGCTCGACTTCATCCAGGACGGCCGCATCGAGCTCGACGGCGAGTTGCCGCTCAACACCTTCGGCGGCAGTCTGAGTTCGGGGCGCATCCATGGGCTGCAGCACATCATCGAAGGGGTGCTGCAGGCGTCGGGGCGAGCAGGGGAGCGTCAGGTCAAGGGCGCCAACGTGTCGTTCGTCGGTGCGAGCGCGCCCATCGTGCAGGGCACCACGTTCATATTCGTGGGCGAGCCTTATTAACATGGTCGAGCACTGGAGGAGGCCGGTATGCTGATCGTCGATTCGCAGCTGCATCTTTGGAAGGATGCGAAGATGGGCGGACCGCACCGTCAGGTGCCGAGCTACACCGTCGACGACGCGTTGGCGGAGATGGCTGTCGCCGGTGTCGACTGCGCGGTGATCCATCCGCCCGGTGGCTTGGGCGAGCCGGTCAATGCGCTGGCGGTCGAAGCGGCACGAGCGTATCCGGACAAGTTCTGCATCCTCGGCCACTTCGATCTCCAGAGCCCCGACCGCGAGACCATCGTTGCGCGCTGGCGCGAGCGGCCCGGCATGCTGGGCTTCCGGTTCACCCTGAGTCAGGGTGAACAGAAGGCCTGGTGGACCGACGGCACGCTGGATTGGTTCTGGCCGGCGTGCGAGAAGGCGGGCTTGGTCGTCGGATTGCTGGCTACCGGCAGCAACATCGGCGTCGTCGGACAGATCGCCGAGCGTCATCCCGGCCTCAGGCTGCATATCGATCACATGGGGTGCGGGGGCGGCGGCGGTGCGGCCAAGGATGCGGCCGCATTCGGCAGCATCCGCGAAATGGAGGCGGTCTCGAAGTTTCCCAACGTCGCGGTGAAGCTGTCGGGCGCGCCCAGTTTGTCGAGCGAGTCTTATCCGTATCGGAACATTCATCCGTACATGAAGCAGGTGTTCGAGGCCTTCGGCCCGGACCGCTGCTTCTGGGGCACTGACCTCACCCGCATGCCGTGTTCGTACAAGCAGTGCGTCACGATGTTCACCGAAGAGATGCCTTGGCTCAAGGGCCGGGATCTCGAGCGCGTGATGGGCGCGGCCATCGTCGACTGGCTCGGATGGAAGCGTACCCCTGCAGGTTGATTTGCCGCAGCAGGCCATCCCAAGCTTCGTACGCGACGGTTCAACCTATCCCGCAGGAGAACGCGCCGTGCTGATCGTAGACTCGCAAATCCACATCTGGCGCAACGGCAGGATGAGCAGTCATCACCGCCAGGTCGACAACTTCCCGGTCGACGAAGCGCTGGCTGAGATGGCTGTGGCCGGTGTCGACTGTGCGGTGCTGCATCCGCCGGGCGCATTGGGCGACGACGTCAACGTGCAGGCCGTCGAGGCCGTGCAGGCGCATCCCGACAGATTCTGCACCCTCGGACACTTCGACTTGCAGCGACCGGATCGGGAGGAGATCGTCGCGCATTGGCGCGAGCGTCCCGGCATGCTGGGGTTTCGCTTCACCTTCAATCAGCCGCAGCAGAAGGCCTGGTGGACCGACGGATCGCTCGACTGGTTCTGGAAGGCCTGCGAGCGGCAGCAACTCGTCGTCGGATTGCTCGCGAGCGGACCGAACATTCCAGTGATGGGCGCGATCGCCGAGAAGCATCCCGGCTTGCGCCTGAACATCGATCACCTGGGCCGTGGAGGCGGCGGCCACGGCATCAAGGATAGTGCGGCATTCGCGGACTTGCCCGAGATGCTGAAGCTCGCCAAGCATCCGAACATCGCAGTCAAGATGTCCGGCGCCCCCAGTTACTCCAGCGACGCCTATCCTTACAGGAACATTCATGGCTATCTGAAGCAGATCTTCGAGGCCTTCGGGCCGGAGCGCTGCTTCTGGGGCACGGACATCACGCGCATGCCTTGCTCTTATCGGCAATGCGTGACCCTGTTCACCGAGGAACTGCCGTGGCTCAAGGGGCGCGATCTGGAGCGCGTCATGGGTGGCGCCGTCATCGACTGGTTGCGTTGGAAACGGCCCGCTGCGGCCTAGTTCGGGGCCGTGACCAGGGCCGGTCCGACAACGCGGCGCCGAGCGCCGCAGGGGAGTGCGCGTCGAGCCGAAGTCGTCGCATGACGCCGACGGCGTCATGCCGTGTTCATCAACGATTCTGAGTCGATCCAACAGGAGGAGCCGCCATGCCCATGCTCGAACACCACGGTGCGTCGATCTACTACGAAGAATACGGCCAGGGGTTTCCCATCCTGACCTTCGCCCCCGCCGGGCTGCTTTCCAGGATCAGCGTCTGGAGCGGTCCCTCCGCGCCTATCAATCCGATGACGGATCTGTCCAAGCACTACCGCGTCATCGTCATGGATCAGCGCAACTCGGGGGGCAAGTCGCGGGCGCCGATCAGCGCCGAAGACGGCTGGCACAGCTTCGCCGAGGATCACATCGCGCTGCTCGATCATCTGCGGATCGATCGCTGTCACTTGTATGGCCAGTGCATCGGCGGCTCGTTTATCTTCAGCCTGCTCCAGCGGCAGCCGCAGCGCATTGCAAGCGCTGTCATCGCGCAGGCGATCGGGCGAGTCGGCCCCATGAAGCCCGGAAGAACGGCGCGCTTCGACGAGTGGGCGAAAGGCCTCACGGATCACCCAGAGGCCACCGAGGCCGCGCTCGATGGCTTCTTTCACAATCTGTACGACCCCGGGTTCGTCTATAGCGCCGATCGCGAGTTCGTGCGCAGCGTGCGTACGCCTTGCCTGGTCATGTACGGCAACGATGACGCACATCCGTATGCGATCTCCGACGAACTCGCGCAGCTGCTGCCGAACAACGAGGCGATCGTGGAATGGAAGAGCGGGGCGGCCCTGGAAGCGGCCAAGCCCCGGGTGATGGCGTTCTTGGAGAAGCACACGCCCGCGCAGTGACCAAGGGTGCTCGGTGGCCGCCGATTCCGGAGGCACACCGCTCGACGGCAGCGACGGACGGCGCCCGTGCATCGGGCGGCTTGTCGAGGTGCCGCGGGGCGAGGGCTGGCGGCACCGCTCGCTGTCATCGGCGACGAATCCCCCGCACGATTCGGGTCGTCTCCTGCCTAGATCATCTGCATAAAAAAAGCGACCCGCATCGCGCGGGCCGCCTTCCTCGAACCGATGCGCGCACCCGACGTCTAGAACACGCCTTGCGCATCCAGATCGGCGATCTCCTGCTTGGACATGCCTAGCAGTTCGTGGAACACGTACTCGTTGTCCTCCGCGTAGCAAGGCGCCCCGCGGTCGAGGCGACCGCCGATGTAGGCCGGGCTTTCGCTCAGCTTGATCGGCACTTCGGCGATCGGCCACCGGCCGATCTTGGTGCCGGTCACTTCGGTGAGCCACTCGAGTTCCTTCAGTTGCGGATCGTTGTCGCAACGATCGCCCGCGGTCTGGCAGACGCCGGCAGGCACGCCGGCCTTCTGCAGCGCCAGCATCGCGGCGTAGGCGTCTTGGGTGCGGGTCCAGTCGCTCAGCGCGGCATCGAGGGCACCTTGGTTCATGACACGGCTCGCCAGCGTCGCGAAGCGGGGGTCGTCCAGCCAACCGGGTCGCTTCGCCACTTCGGCCAGCGCGCGCCATTCGGCATCGTTGAAGCAGGCGATGGTGATCCAGCGGTCTTCGCCCGCACAGGGATAAGCGCCGTGAGGTCCGGCCGCCTTGTACGGCGAGGTATTGCCCGTGCGGGTATAGATGCGGTTGTTGGCCGACCAGTCGAGGATGCCGGTGCCGTTGATGAACAAGCCCACCTCGGTCTGGGAGGCGTCGATCCACTGGCCTTCGCCGGTGCGGTCGCGGTGGAAGAGCGCGCTCATCATCGCAAGCGCGAAGCTGTAGGCGCCCATCCAGTCGAGATACGAGTAGCCCCAGCCTGCGGGCATCGCCGGCTCGGGCAGGCCCGACATTTCCGACAGTCCGGCGAACGCATTGGCGATCGGGCCAACGGTGCGGAAGCGCCCATAAGTGCCTTGCGCGCCCATGCCCGACTGCTGCACGTAGATGATGTCGGGCTTGATCGACTTCAGCACATCGTAGCCCAGCCCCCAGTTGTTGAGCACGCCGGGAGAAAAGCCCTCGGCCACGATGTCCGACATGGCGACCAGGCGCTTGGCGATCTCGAGCCCTTTCGGATGCCGGACGTTGAGCGAGATCCCGCGCTTGCCGGGATTCTTGTTGTTGAACTGGCCGCCCATGTTGGTGTCAGTCACGCCCTTGAGCGGGCCGGTGGCCTTTTCGCGTGCTTCGCGCCCGCCGACGGGCGCCATCGCGGCGAGCCGCGTATCGGGATGGCTCTTCAGTTCCACCTTGATGCTCTCGGCGCCGAAGGCGCTCAGGAAGCGCGTGCCGCCGGCCGAGGCGAGGAACCAGGTGAAGTCCAGGATGCGGATCTTGTTCAGCGCGAAAGGCTTTCCGCGCCGGGAAGGCTGCTCGTCCGCGGGTGAGGCCGCCTTGCTGCTGACCACGGGAAGCTTGCGCTCCAGCGGCGAGAATACCGTGGCTGCATCCTCGTTGAGCAAGGGTGCGCGACGCCCCGCGATCCAGGCGTTCGCGGTGGAAATCCACTTGCTGGTGGCATAGCGGAAGGCGCGCCCCAACTCCGGATGCTCGACATCGCTCACGCTCTTGCGCTTGATCCAGTGCGGGTCGACGGCGTTCTCGTGCGGCTTGCGCAGCGGCGCCCACAGCATGCCGGCGTCCTGAGCTTCGCGCCACGGCACGTTCTCGTAGGTGAACGAGCGCACGAAGCGCTGCACGGCCTCCATGCCGTGGTCGCGTCCTTCGTTCGCCGGCCCGGTGCCGGGTACGAAGCGCCCGCCCTTGGCCTGAACCGCTTCACCGGCGTCGAATCCCGCGGCAAGGCCGTACTTGTCCAGCAAGGCGATCAGTTTCTGGCCGTCGTCGGCGCGGTTGCCGAGACTCGCCATGACCCAACGGCCATCCTTGGTATGAGCGATCGTGGGGCTCGGGGACACGCCTTCGCGGGCGTGGCGACAAGTCTGACGCATCACCTCGGCACGGCGCATGACCCAGCTCATGAGGTCGACTTCGGTGGACTTCGCGACCGCTTCATGCACGGCGCAGGACACGTGTTGCCCCATGCCCGTGCGGAAGCGGTACATCAGCGCGGCGAGAATCGCCATGGTGAGCTGCTCGCCGGCAATGTGATACGCGTGCCACATCTGCGGGGCGATCGGGGGCAGGTCGTATTTTCCGCCGGGGGCCGGGTCGTAGCCGCAGTTCATCATGACGCCGCCGAGCGCGAGGTGCACCAGATCGGACGCCTTGAAGTCGGCCCACGGGCCCTTGTCGCCGAACGGCGAGACGCGGGCGACGATCAGGTTCGGGTGCTGCTTGCGCAGGGACTCGGTGCTCAGACCGAGGCTGTCGAGTTCGCCGCGCGGCGTCGACTCGAGCAGGATGTCGGCGCCGGCGACCAGGGATCGGAAGCGTTCGCGATCCTGTTCGTTCTTGAGATCGAGCACGACCGAGCGCTTGCCGCGGTTGTACTGCCAGAAGAAGAGGGAGCCTTCGGGATCGGGCTTGTCTTGATAGAAGGGGCCGAAGCGGCGGGTCGAATTGCCGCCGGGCGGCTCGACCTTGATGACGTCGGCGCCGAGCCCGGCCAGGGTGAGGCCGCAGTACTCAGCCTGCTCGTCGGCCAGTTCGATGACGCGAATACCGGCGAGTGCCTCGCGTCCGTTGGCCTGCGCGCCGACAATCTTCTCCTCCTGTGCTGCCATGGTGCATCTCCCTTGAAAATCGTTACGGCAGATTACACTGTCAGGGCCGAAGGTGGCGAGTCCCTGAGGAGATCCGCGCGGACAAAGTTCACCACTGATTCCATTCTTTGGACGCTCGGTGCATGTCATGAACGATGACCCGGGCGAGGCGCGCGCGGCGCGTTCCGGGACGGTGCCCGGTAGCATTGACAGCCGTCGCGGCGGCGACTAGAAACGCTCCTTCCATTCATTGCCCGCCGATCGGATCGTCATGCGAAACAGGGTCACCGGTACCGCTGTGCTTCTCGGGGTGTTCGCCGCCTTCCCGGCGATGGCTCAAGACAAATCGTTTCCGTCGCGACCTCTGCGCATCGTGGTCCCGTCGTCGCCCGGGGGCGGCCTGGATGTGACGGCGCGCACGATGGGGCATCACTTGAGCGCAGCGTGGGGGCAGAGCGTAGTCGTCGACAATCGCGCCGGTGCCGGCGGCACGATGGGGCCCGATCTGGTGGCGAAGTCAGCGCCGGACGGTTACACCATCCTCATCGTCAGCAGCACGTATGCAGTCAATGCGCTCGTCTATCCCAAGCTGCCGTATGACTCGGTCAAGGACTTCGCCCCCATCACCCTGGCCACCACGCAGTCGCAGGTGATGGGCATCAATGCGGGCGTGCCGACCCGAACGATGAAGGAGTTCATCGCTTATGCCAAGGAACGTCCGGGCAAGCTCAACTATTCGTCGCCCGGGATAGGTACGTACTCGCAGCTAGCGTTCGAGATGTTCAAGACGGCCGCGGGTCTGGATATCGTGCATGTACCCTACAAGGGCGCCGGGCTGTCCGTGGCCGCGGCGGTGAGCGGTGAGACTCAAGCCGTCAACGGCAGCACGGTCACGCTGCTGCCGCATGTGAAGTCCGGCAAGGTGCGCGCGTTGGGGACGACCGGCAAGAAGCGTGCGGCGGTGTTTCCGGATGTCCCGACGATGATCGAGCATGGCCTGCCAGGGGCGACGGCGGAAGGCTGGTTCGGCTTCCTGGTGCCGGCCAAGACGCCGCCGGCTGTGATCGCTGCCTTGAACAAGGAATTTACTCGCGTGCTCAAGTTGCCGGAAGTGAAGGAGCAGTTGATGCGCGACGGCTCCGAGCCGGTAGGCAGCACGCCCGAGGAATTCGGCAAACACCTGGTGACTGAAATTCAGCGTCTGGAAAAGCCTGTGAAGGCAATGCTCGCCGCGCAGAAGCAGTAACGTCGTTGTCCGATCGTGCAGCGATCCGGCGCCTTGCGGCCGGATCGCTTCGCAGGGTGCGTGCGTGTCTTACGTTTTCGAGGGCGTCAAGCGCGCCAGGATGAACGGCAGGCAGATCGAAACGATCGACATGATGACCAGCGCGATGCAGATCGGGCTGCTGACGAAAATGATTGGATTGGCGTTGGAGATCGTCATCGCCTGACGGAACGATTGCTCCATCATGCCGCCGAGAACCAGCGACAGGACGAGCGGCGCCACCGGAATGTCGACCTTGCGGAAGAGATAGCCCAGCACGCCGAACATCAGGCCGAAGAACAGTTCGAGCGTATTGCCGTTGAGCGCGAACAGCCCGATGGCGGAAATCGCCATGATGAGCGGCATCAGAATGCCGCCGGGGATGTAGAGCAGTCGAACGAAGAGATGGATCAGCGGGATGTTCAGGATCAGCAGCATCAGGTTGCCGATGTACATGCTGTCGATCAAGCCCCATACCAGATCGGGGCGATTCTGGAACAGCATCGGCCCGGGTTGAATGCCGTACATGATGAAGGCGCCGAGCATCACCGCGGTGGAGCCGCCCCCGGGGATGCCGAGGGTGAGCAAGGGCACCATGGCGCCGGCCGTATCGGCATTGTTGGCGGCCTCGGGGCCTGCGACGCCCTCGACGGCACCTTTGCCGAACATCTCGGGGTGCTTCGACAGCCGCTTCTCCCAGACGTAGGACATGATGGAGGCGATCGTGCCGCCGGCGCCCGGCAGGACGCCGACGACGAAGCCCACCACGCTGCCGCGCAGGATCGGTTTGACCGAGAGCTTCCATTCGTCCATCGTCAGCCAGACGCTGCCCTTGAGACGGATGATCTCGGGTCGAATGCGCTTGACCATCTCCTCCATGGCGGAGAACACCTCGGCGATCGCGAACAGGCCGACGACGGCGATGATGAACCCGACGCCGTCCTGCAGTTCCATGATGCCCATGGTGAAGCGTTGCTGGCCGCTTTGCATGTCGATGCCGATGGTGGCGATCATCAAGCCGAGCAGGGAGGAGATCATGGCTTTCGCCGGCGACTTGCCCGCCAGCGAGGAGACCGCGGTCATCGCGAAGAACATCAGCACGAAGTACTCGGCCGGACCGAATTTGAGGGCGAGCGAGGTCAGGGGCAGTGCGAACAATGTCAGTGCGATCACGCCGAGCGTCCCGGCGATGAACGACCCGATGGCGGAAATGGCGAGTGCGGCGCCCGCGCGACCGTTCTTCGCCATCTGATAGCCGTCCAGGGAGGTCATCACGGAGGATGCTTCCCCGGGGGTATTGATGAGGATGGCGGTCGTCGATCCGCCGTATCGTGCGCCGTAAAAGATGCCGCACATCATGATCAAGGCCGACGTGGGCTCCATCCCGTAGGTCATCGGGATGAGGAGCGCGATGGTGGCCGAGGGACCGATGCCCGGCAGGACGCCGATGACCGTGCCCAGGAAACAGCCGACGAAGGTGTACCAGAGATTGATGGGCTGCAGGGCGACCGTAAAGCCGTTGAGGATGTGGGTCAGCGTTTCCATGCGATTCCTATGCGGGGGGGCCAGGCAGGGATCGACTTCGTCCGGGCGATCGTCGTCAGAACGAAAAAATGCCCTTGGGCAGGCTCACTTCGAGCTTGGCGAAGAGAAAGAAGGTCACCAAGGGAAACAGCACCGCCGTGGCGACGTTCGGCACCCATTTGCGCGGATGGAAGAAGGCCATCAGCCCGAAAAGATAGATCGCAGTGGCGCACACATATCCGAGCGGAATGAACATCAGGTAGTACGCGCCTGTCCAAACCACGACGCCGCCGAGCACCATGATCACCCGAGGTTCGAACGCAGGAGGCTGATCGGCTTCGGGCGAGTTCTTGGCCTTGTCGCGCCACATTTCCAGAGCCAGCATGCCGGCTGCGATCAGCAGGCCGATGCCGAGCAGCATGGGGAACGCCTTCGGTCCGAGGGGATCGCCGATGTCCAGAGAGGGAATCTGGGTCGTTCCGTAAAGGTAGACCATCGCGACCACGACGGTGCAAACGAAGATGACTCGATTGGCTAGCACGACCTTGCGATCCTCTCTGCTCAGGCTCCATGCCGCCTGATACGCCTATGTGCACAAGCGAATCCCCTCGCTGGGCGGATTCGGTGACGGTGCTCCGCGAGTCTCGTACCGTCGACTCGATGGCGCCGCTGAACTCCCCGGGCCTGCTCGAACTCTTCGATGTCGGCCGCAGGCGAGGATGCGAGGATCGAGCGAACCCGGCGCTCTGCGCCTGCTTCAATGTTCGAGTGCGCCTCCAGCGTGTCGCGACCGAAATCCCGAGCTTACGGCTCCCATCGGCACGCGCGCCCACGGATCGGCGGTGCGACGACCCGACATGCCGCTGTGATGATGGAATGCGAGGCACTATAACTGCTCGATGCATGCTTGGCAACGCGCCCATCCCCGATTCGCGAGCGGTGAACGATTGACTGCGCCTGGCATGGGCAGCGATACTTTTTGCCTATCCCTGGAGGAGGGTGAACGTCATGACCAGCGAGATCGCGCCAGTCAAGCCGCCGATGGCGGAGCCATCTGGATTGCCGTTCGTCGCGCCGTGCCGGCGCCTGACGCCGGGTGCACCGCTGCGATGGGTGGCCAAGGGGTGGGCCGACTTGCGTCGTGCCCCGCGACAAAGCCTGGGCTATGGCGTGGCCATTGCCGCGCTGTCATGGATCGTGACAGGGATCGGCCTGAAGCTCGGCAGCTATTGGGCCGCCCTGGTGCTGCTGTCCGGATTCGTCTTCATCGCGCCGGTGCTGGCGCTGGGCTTGTATTCGGTCAGCCGGCAACTCGATCGGGGCCTGAACCCTTCCCTCGGACGCTGCTGGCAGGAGCAGCGCAAGACGATCGGGACGACCATGGTGTTTGCCCTCGCCTTGCTGGTGCTGTTCCTCGTCTGGGCGCGGGCAGGCTCCATGGTGCACGTCTTCTTCCCCATGCAGGGCAATCCGGAGTTCGGGCAGTTGCTGGTCTTTCTGGGCATCGGATCGGCGGTCGGATCGATCTTCGCGCTGCTCACCTTTCTCTTCAGCGCTTTTTCGTTGCCGATGATCTGCGATCGCGATGCCGACGCGGTGACGGCCATCGTGACCAGCGTCAATGCCGTGCTGCGCAACAAGGCGCCGATGCTCGTCTGGATCCTGCTGATCGTCGCGTTGACCGCCCTCGGTTTCGCCACGGCCCTGATCGGCCTGGCCGTGACGATACCGCTGCTCGGACATGCCACCTGGCATGGGTATCGGGAGACCATAGACGCGAGCGCGTGGCCGGCCCACGAAATGGACTGACTACGGAAGCGATATGATCGGGGTTCCGCAGTGAGCATGACGAGCCAGCGTGACGCGCAACCCCTTGAACTACCGCTACGAGGCCCTGGGCATCGGCGCGGCGCTCTACACCATATTCAAGTCCGGCGCGCTGCTCGAGGGCGTCGAATCCTTCCTGCAGGGCTTGATCCCCGAACTCGCCCAGCCCTCGGCGGCCGGCATGCGGGTCATGCGGGCGATGCTGGAAGCCGGTACGCTGATTGCCGCTATTCTTTGGATCGAAAGAATCCTGCTGTGGTGGAAGACACGAGACATTCGGGGTGACTGGATCTACCAGTCGTCATCGGGCAACTGGGGATACGCGCGCATCGGCATCTTGGGGACGGGTCTGAGCTACGCGGTCGATCTCTACCTGCACAAGTCGGATCTGCTGCGCGCGCTGACGAGCGGGGTTTCGATCGGCAGCATCGGCCACGGTCGAGACAAGCTCGTTTTGCATAGCGACGGCAACTACTACGTCTGGTATCACGTGCCGCAGATGCGGCACGCCACGGTGGTGTATCCCGAGCGGTTCGGGATACTCACGCTGCGTCCGACGCTCAGCCGCGACAACTACTCGGCCAGCTGGGAGCGCATCGGGGCTTTGGGCAGCCCCGCGCCGGAGCCGCAGAATGGGGCGCTGGTAACCGCGGCGCTGAACGAGAACGACCGCGCGAATGCCGCTGGCAATTTCTGCTTCTTCATGCGCCGCAAGCGGTTCGAGAAGAATCCGGAAAGCGTCGGCACAGTCTAGCTGGCCCGATCCGCGACGTGCTGCACCGAAAGCGTCCGCGCATCGACGCCCTCAGCCACGGGCGTTCGCCGATGCCGCGCGGCGCTGGTTCATCAGCCACAGCACCGCCACGGCCGCGATGACCAGGAAGGGCAGCGCGCCGAAATTGAGCAACTCCCAGCCGCGGCTCGTGATCAATGCGCCGGACGCGAACGAGGAGGTTGCCATGGTCACGAATACAAGCAGGTCGTTCGTGCCCTGGACTCGATTCTTCTCTTCCGGGCGATATGTTTCCAGCAAAAGCGTGGTGCCGCCGATGAACATGAAGTTCCAGCCGACGCCGAGCACGAAGAGCGCGCCGAGGAAGTGCATGACGTCGTTGCCCATCAGGGCGAAGCCGACGCAGCCGAACATCAACACCACGCCGATGAAAATGATGTTGAGCACCCCGTAGCGCTTGATCAGGCTGCCGGTGAAGAAGGACGGCGCGAACATGCCGATGACGTGCCATTCGAGCACGAGCGCCGCGTCCGAGAAGGGATGGCTGCACATCTGCATCGCCAGTGGGGTGGCGGTCATGAGCAGGTTCATCACGCCGAAGCCGATCGTCGCCGAGAGTGCGGCGACGATGAACGCGGGCTGGCGCATGATCTCGCCGATCGGCCGCCCGCCGCCGGCCTTCTCCTGTGCGGTTTGCGCAGGAAAGTGCACCAATTGCAGGACGGCAATGGCAGCCAGCGAGAAGACGATCAATACCGCATACGAGCCGGCGAACGTGACGGGGAACAGATCCTTGGAATGATTGGCGAGATTCGGACCGACCACGCCGCCGATGATGCCGCCGGCCATGACCCAGGAGATGGCGCGCTCCTTGAATTTCAGCGGGGCCACCTCGGCCGCGGCGAAACGGTACAGCTGCCCGCAAGCGTTGTAGATGCCGACGATCAGCGTCCCCAGGCATACCACCCAAAAGAGCTTGTGATAGGCGCCCAGGGCGGCGAGCGCCGTGCCGAGCATGCCGAAGACCGCGCCGACGGAGAAGCCTGTCTTGCGCCCGTAACGGCGCATCATGCGCGCGATCGGGGCCGAGGCGAGCGCCGAGCCGATGACGTAGGCGGTGACGGGAATCGTCGCGAGCGCGGCGGTAGGCGCGAGCGCGAAGCCGACCAGCCCATTGATGGCGATCAGCGTGGTGTTGTTGATGAAGAGCAATCCCTGGCAGAGGATCAGCAGGTAGACGTTGCGTCCGGCGTGGCGTGCTTCGGTCATGGTGTGTGAGGTCGTATTGGGATGAAACGATGCGGGGGTGTTCGGGAGCTTCAGTGGCTCGCCGGCGATGGGCACTAGCCTAGCGGGAGGCCTCGCACGGCTTCATGATGCAGATCAAGGGCTGTCATCGCACTCGGGACATGACATGACAGGGCAGGCGCGCGACACTCAGGCGCGCTGCGGCTTCACTTGTTTATGCCCGCCTCCTCGATGAGTCGCGCGTATCGGGCATATTCGGACTTGAGGAAAACCGTGAACTGCTCGGGTGAGGGACTGGCCTGCAATTCCACGCCCAGTCGTTCGAATCGTGCGCGGTTTTGCGGCGACTGGGTGAACCGAGCAAGCTCGCCATGCAGCCGCGCGAGAACGTCCTTGGATGTCGCTGCAGGCGCAACCATGCCGTTGAAGATGCTTGCCGAGTAGCCAGGCAGCGTCTCGCTGATCGCGGGTACTTGCGGCAGCAGTGCCGTCCGCTGGGGCGTGGTGACGCCCAAGGCGCGTAGGCGTCCGGCCTGGACATGCCCGATCGAAGTGCTGAGGTTGTCGAACTTCACCGGCACTTGCCCGCCAAGCAGATTGACGAGAGCGGGCCCGTCGCCGTTGTAGGGAATGCGGTTCAGCTGGATTTGCGCCTGCCGCATGAAGAACGCCATGGCCATGTGCGAGCCGGAACCGTTGCCGGACGTGGCATAGTTCAGTTCGCCGGGCCGAGCCTTGGCCAGGTCGATGAGTGCCTGGACGCTGCGCAGCGGCATCGACGGATGAACGACGAGCATCTGCGGCACGACGGCGATCTGGCTGATGCCGGTGAAGTCCCGCAACGGGTCGAAGGGCGGGTTGTTCATCATCAGCGGTCCGATGAGGAAGGTTCCGGCGATCATGAGCAGGGAATAGCCATCCGGCGCCGAGCGCGCGACATGGTCGGCACCGATGGTGCTGTTGGCGCCTGGACGGTTCTCGACGATCACTTGCCGACCGAGCGCGTCGGTCAACGCCTGAGCCGCGGCTCGCCCCATCATGTCGAGGTTGCCGCCCGGCGCCACCGAAACGACGAGCCTCACGGGCCGTGTCGGATAGCTTTGAGCAAGGGCAGGCGTGGCCAGGCTTCCTGCGACGAACACGGCACCGAAGGTGCGCATGCTGCGGCCCAAACGCGGTGTTGTCTCGCGCGGGCAAACGCGTGCCGCGTTGTTGCTCCATGGAGTCTCGGTCATCGGATCGGGCATCTGTCGTGACCTCCCAGCCGGGCGAGTCACTGGTCTGCGACGAGTAAGCCCGGGGGTCGAGTCTATGTGGACTGGCCCGCCGAGGCAATCGACATCGGCTCGATCAGACGCGTCCCGATGGTCGTGTCCGTGCGCGATACGGGGCGGGAAAGCCGATGCTTAGACTGGACGTCAGCCCTTGCCGGAGCGTCGGTTGCTGGCCGGTCGAGAAGTCTGCGCGGGAGAGTTTTGTGCGTCCAGCTTCTCTAGCCTCGCGAGCGCTTCACGTTTGCCGATGCTGCGCACGGCGGCGAGCTGCTGCAGCTGCTGGGCGCGCGGCGTGGTGACGCGTTGCTCCCAGTTGTAGATCGATTGGCCGGTCACGCCGATCAGACGGCCGAAACGCTCTGCCGAGAGGCCCAGGCGTCCGCGCAACGAACGCAGGCCCTTGGGGGCGAAGCGAACGCGCATGTCAGGGGATTCGTCGGCGGGCTGGGCTGCAGTGCTGGGGTGGTCGAGCTTGCCGATGGCGGCAAGTTTGCGCTCCAGCACCGCGACACGTGTCTTGAGCGCGACGACGTGACGCTTTTGCTGCGCACTCGACTTTTTCGCGGCAGCGATGTGGGTGCGTAACTCACGGCGCGCGATGCGGGCCATTTCCTGCTTCAGTACCGATCCTAGATTGGGCATTGCGTGACCATCTCCCTCGATCTCTTCGAGCGACTCGCTCGGCGTATTTCCTTGAGGGCGCTAGTGTAACCGGCAATGTCGTTGCCAAAACATGACAGACCGTCCGGTGACGCCTGACCTCTTCAGCTCATAGTTGATGCTAGGTAGCGACTGTGGATTGCGCCTAGCGCGTACGGACAAAAAAGCATCACCGCGCAGGGCGACATCATCGGGCGCGTGGTGTGCTAGACGAGGCCAACGCTTGGTGGCGCTCTGGAGCGGACGACGAACGGGTGCGATCAGCGCAGGCGATCGATGACCCTCGATGGCAGCGCATCCTGTGCATAGGAGTCGGAATGAATCTGAATCGACGTGATTTCTTGCGCCTGTCCGCGGGTGCGGGCAGTGGCACTGCATTGGGGGGCTTGCTTTCCGCAGGGGTAAATCTTGCGCCCAGCCTGGCCGCAGCGCAGGAACTGCGCATCAAGGATGCGAAGACGACGCCGAGCATCTGTCCGTATTGCTCGGTCGGGTGCGCAACGCTTGTTCATACCAGCAACGGCAAGATCATCAACATCGAAGGGGACGCTCGCAGCCCCCACAACGAAGGCTGCCTGTGTCCGAAAGGCGCAGCCATCTTCCAGTTGCACGTGAATCCGAATCGGCCCACGCAGGTGCTGCATCGAGATCCCGGCGCCACGGATTGGGAAGTCTGGGATCTCGATCGCGCCATGACGCGAGTCGCGCAGCTGGTGAAGCAGACGCGCGACGAGACATTCATCGAGAAGGCCGAGAACGGCAAGCTCGTCAACATGACGTCCGCGATCTTCGCGCTTGGCGGGGCGACGCTCGAGATCGAGTTCAACCACATCCACCAGAAACTGATGCGAGGGATGGGCATCGTCGCCATCGAGAATCAGGCGCGAATATGACACAGCTCCAGCGTCCCCGGTCTGGGGACCCGGTTAGGTCGTGGCGCCGCCACCTTGTATCCGCGCAGCATGGAGGACTCGGACTGCATCGTCATCATGGGTTCGAACATGGCCGAGAACCATCCGGTTGCGTTCAGATGGCCGATGAAGGCGAAGGTACAGCATGGAGCCAAGATCATTCACGTCGACCCGCGCTTCACCCGTACCAGCGCGGTCGCCGACATTTACGCGCCGCTACGAGCCGGCTCAGACGTCGCTTTTCTGGGCGGGCTCATACGGTACGTGCTCGAAAGTGAGCGCTGGAACAGCGATCCGTTCTTCAAGAGCTGGGTGGCAACCTACACCAACGCTTCGACCTTGATCAGCGAGGACTTCCGGGATACGGAAGACGCCGCCGGGGTGTTCTCGGGCTTGATGGCGTACAAAGGCGGGATGCCGGAGTGGCCGTTCAACGGCTTTACGAACGAGTACGACGGGCAGAGCTGGCAATACGCCCGCGGCGCGGTCGGCGACCAAGGTCGCTCGGCCAGCAGTGCCCAGTCCGGGGAAGCGAGCTCGACCCAGTCAGGAAGCAAAGAGCCGCTCAAGCGCGACCACAAAGGCCCGCCCTACGACGATATCGTCGAGCACCTTCTGCAGCCGGCGCCGGACCGGGACGAGACCATGCAGCACGAACGCAGCGTGCTGCAGATCGTGAAGCGGCATTTCAGCCGCTACACGCCGGAGATGGTCGAGCGCACCACGGGTTGTCCCCAAGCGACCTTTCTTCAGGTGGCAGAGACCTTGCTGGCCAACTCCGGTGCCGAGCGCACGAGTTCCTTCGCCTATGCCGTGGCATGGACGCAGCACACCAACGGCGTCCAGATCATCGGTGCGTGCGCGCTGCTGCAATTGCTGCTCGGCAACGCCGGTCGTCCGGGCGCGGGCGTGATGGCGCTTCGCGGACATGCGTCGATCCAAGGCTCCACCGACGTTCCCACCTTGTATCACTCGATCCATGGCTACATGCCGCATCCGAGCGCGCTCAAGGAGCACGACTCGTTGACCGAGTACCTCACCGGCGAAACGCTGCCCACCGGCTGGTGGGCCAACATGCCCAAGTACGTCGTCTCTTACCTGAAGTCCATGTACGGCGACGCGGCCACCGCCGAGAACGAATTCGGCTACGACTGGCATCCCAAGATCATCGGGGATCATTCGCACATGGCGATGTTCGCGGCGATGAATGCGGGCCGTGTCAAGGGCATGCTCTGCATCGGACAGAACCCGGCGACCACGCTGAACGCGAAGCTCGACCGCGCAGCGATGAGAAAGCTCGACTGGCTGGTGGTGAAGGACAACTGGGTTCACGAGACGGCGACTTTCTGGAAGAACGCACCCGAGATAAGCAATGGGGAGGTTTCCGTCGCGGACGTCGGCACGGAGGTGTTTTTCTTCCCGGCGACCCAGGTGGCCGAGACCGACGGCACGTTCACCAACACCCAGCGCATGTTGCAGTTCCACTACAAGGCGGTGGATGCGCCGGGCGATTGCCGCAGCGACATGTGGTTCAGCTACGAACTGGGCAAGCGGCTCAAGCGCTTGTATGCGCAGTCTGACGAGCTGCGGGATCAGGGACTCAAGCACCTGACTTGGGAATACGAGCACGAGGATGCCGATCAGCGGGCGCGCGGCGAGCCTTCGATGCTCAAGATCTTGAAGGAGCTCAATGGTTACTACTCCGACGATCCTTCCCGGCACGTCGGCGGCTTCGTCGATCTCAAGGACGACGGCTCGACGACGTGCGCGTCCTGGATCTATTCGGGCTGCTATCCCGCGCCCGACAAGAACCTCACGGCCCGCCGCGAGGCCGATGCGCCGGGGGTGCGTGGGGCGCAGCTCAACTGGGCATGGGCCTGGCCGGCGAATCGGCGGATCATGTACAACCGAGCTTCGGCCGATCCGAGCGGGCGCCCCTGGAGCGAGCGCAAGAAGTGGGTGTGGTGGGACGAGACGCAGGGTCGATGGACCGGCTACGACGTGCCTGACTTCCCGGCGACCAAACCGCCGGACGATCAGCCCAAGCCCGGCGCGGTGGGCATGGATGCGCTGCCCGGAACGGCGGCCTTCATCCTCAAGCCCGACGGAATGGGGTGGCTGTTCGTGCCTTCGGGCCTCGTCGACGGGCCCTTGCCGACGCACTACGAGCCCGTCGAATCGCCCGTGAACAATCCGCTCTACAAGCAGCAGGCCAGTCCGGTGATCAAGTACTGGAAGGATGAGGCCAATCCGCTCGCCGTCGTGGGCGATCCGCAGTATCCGCATGTCATCACGACCTATCGACTCACCGAGCACTACCTCTCGGGGGCAATGAGCCGCTGGCTGCCTTGGCTGAACGCCTTGATGCCGGAACTGTTCATCGAACTCAGCCCCGAGCTTGCGACCGAGAAGGGCATCGCCAACCTCGATTGGGTCCGGATCACGACCCCGCGCGGCGCGATTCGCGCGAAGGCGCTCGTCACTCGACGCATGCGGCCTTTCGTCATCGACGGTCGACGCATCCATCAGGTCGGCATGCCTTGGCATTGGGGCTACGAAGGGTTGAGCACCGGCGCAGTGGTCAACGAACTCACGCCGCTGGTGGGCGATCCGAACGTATCGATGCACGAAGGCAAGGCTTTCGTCTGCAATGTCGAGCGGGCCTGAACGAACGACCAAGGAGCGGACGATGGCTGAGCCAATGGGTTTCTTCACCGACACCACGGTGTGCATCGGCTGCAAGGCATGCGAGGTCGCATGCAAGCAGTGGAACCAGTTGCCCTCGCCCGAGGGCGGTGCGAACACCATGAGCGGGGACAGTTACGACAACACGCGCAAGCTCGACGGCATCAACTGGCGGCACGTGAAGTTCGTCGAACAATTCAGCGAGGACAGGGTAGGGGGACGCTGGCTGCTGATGAGCGATGTCTGCAAGCACTGCGTGCGTGCGGGCTGTTTGGAGGTGTGCCCGACCAACGCCATCATTCGCACCGAGTTCGACACCGTGGTCATCCAGTCGGACGTCTGCAATGGCTGCGGCGCGTGCGTGGCCGGATGCCCGTTCGGCGTGATCGACATCAATCCGGTCTCCAAGACCGCGCAGAAGTGCACGTTGTGCTACGACCGCCTGCAAGCCGGCATGGAGCCTGCCTGCTCCAAGGCTTGCCCGACCGATTCGATCCAGTTCGGGCCGGTGCGCGAGTTGCGCGAGCGCGGCGCAAAGCGGGTGAGCCAGTTGAACGACGGCGGGGAGAGTCGGGCGTATCTCTACGGCGCCGATGAAAAGATGCTGGGCGGGCTCAACTCGTTCTTCCTGCTGGTGGACAAGCCCGAGGTCTACGGCCTGCCGCCGGATCCGAAGTTGCCGAGCAGAAACCTCGTGCCGGCATCGATGTTCTCCGCGCTGGGCGCCTTACTGGTCGCCTTGATCGGCGTCTTCAGCTTCAGGGAGCGCAGAAGCGGGGAAGGGGAGGATCGGCCATGAGCGAGATCGCATCGAGCACCTGGTTCACGACCGCGCCTCATTGGGGTTGGCTGATCGTTTTCTACTATCTCTTCGGCGGGCTCGCGGCCGGCTCCTATTTCATCGCCGCGTTGATCGACCTGATCGGTCGCCGCGAGGACAGACCCATCGCCCGGATGGGTTACTTCGTGGCGATCCCGTGCCTGATGGTGAGCGGGGTACTGCTGCTCGTCGATCTCTATCGTCCCGATCGTTTCTGGCATCTTTTTCTGCAGTCGAACACGATGCGCCCGATCTTCCAGTACTGGGCGCCCATGTCGATAGGCTCCTGGGGGATCATCGTCTTCAGCCTGTTCGCCCTTCTTTCGTTCCTCGCCGCGCTCGCGGAGTCGAGGCATCTCTCGTGGGGCTGGGCCGGGCACCTGCGGCCCCCGAGCATCGTTGGCCGGGTGATCGCGGTTCTGGGCATTCTGATGGCGATGTACGTGGCAGGATATGCCGGCGTGCTGCTTGCCGTAACGAATCGTCCGTTGTGGTCGGATACGCCGCTCCTGGGCATGTTGCTCGGTGTCTCCGCGATGTCGATCTCGGCATCGCTGTTGTTGCTGATCGCGCGCTGGCGCGGATTGAAGTTTCCGGGCGTGCGTTCGCTGGATCGCTTCGACAGCTGGGTGATCGGGCTCACGTTGCTCGTGCTTGTCGCCGTGATCGTGTCGCTGGGCAGCGTGGCGCGCGTCTGGCTGAGTCTCTGGGGCGCATTGCTGCTGGTGGCGGTGCTGGTCGGGATGATCGTGCCGCTCTTCATGCGCTGGCGTTCCGCGCGCAGTGCGCAGACCAGCGCGCTCGCTGCGGTCATGGTGCTGATCGGGGGATTCATTCTGCGTACGGTCATCGTGTTTACGCAACAGGGGATACAGCCATGAGGAGCGTGTGCCTTGCATCGGTCGCAATCGTGCTCGCGGCCTGCACCAGTCCGGAGTCCACGCGCACGAGGGGCGGCGGTCCCGGGGCCGATATCGGCAATCGGGGGAGCGAAGTGATGATGCACGAGGGCTCGAAGCCCTTTCACGGCACGCCGGTCAAGCAGCCTGCGCAGCCTCCCCCGCTCGACTCGGCGAGCCAAGCCGATCGACTGAGTCGGTGAGCATGGCCATGACCGGACTATCCGAACTGAGGTCGAGGCACCCCGAGTGGGCGCCCTGGTTGAGCGTGGTCGACGTGGCGCTGTGCGAGATCCGCAATCCGGCGTGGCAGGAAGGCATGCCGAGTGTGTCGCAGAGCGCGCGCTCCGCGACACGCGCATCGTCAACCTCGCGGTTATCGTGCTGTGATGTGCCACCGAACCCGACGCACCTGCAGCCTTTCCTCGACAGGCTCGTTCGCGCAGCGCTGGCCGCCCGAACACCGAGTCTGGGCGCGTTGCAGCACGCTCGTTACGATGCGCGCGCCAGCATGTCTATATTCATGGCTGCACTCCAAGGCGACGACGAGCGCCTGGACGCGCTGGCTAGCCAGATCGGGACCGAGCCCGCGCCTCTGCGGGCCGTTGCGTCACTGCTGCCGCTGCCGTGGCTCCAGGCGTTTCGGCGCGAACAAGCGGGAAGGATTTCGCAAGCATGGTCGGCGGGCTATTGTCCGTGCTGCGGTTCGTGGCCGGCGCTCGCCAAGATCTGCGGGATAGAGCGGATCCGCTACCTCGGTTGCGGCCGCTGCGGCCACTGCTGGGAAGCCGAGGGACTCAAATGTCCCTATTGCGGCATGCGAGATCACGAGCAGCTGGGCATGCTGCTGCCCGAGGGCCGTGCGGAGCAAAGCGCCATCGAGGTGTGCAAAGCCTGCGAGGGCTATGTCAAAGCGCTCAGAACGCTCGGTCCCGGCGAGCCCGAAGATGCGCTGATTGCCGATCTGTTTAGTGTGGAGCTGGATCTGGCCGCCACGGCGCGCGGTTACCACCGGCCGTCGGGGGTGGGCTGCCGCATGGGCTGGGAGAGCTGAATTGGTGCTGTCGTCCTCGCCGAACAGTCATGAAGCATTGTTTCGTCCGGCGCGTGTCTGCAAGGCTCTGCTCGCCGCACTCGAGGCGTCTCAGGGTCGACGGCGCATGCGCAAGCGCGATCAGACCCCGGATGCGTTCGGTCTCGACATAAAAAGGCGTATGCTCGAAGATGTCGTGCGCACAGACCCGGATTCCGATGCATTCGAGCTATGGTTGTTGCAATACACGCAAGCATGGGAACGCGCAGGCGACCCTTCGAGCGGCGCGGCTGTGGCAATGGCGCGGGCAATCTTCGACGAGTGGCGTCTTGCCCATGCCATGCGCGACTTCGCCTTGTGGCTGGAGATGGGGGCGCCCAGCCAGGATGCTGGCGAGGGGGCGCCTCGGCGCGACTGATACGCGCGTCGCATGCTCGCACCGCCCTCGTTGATTAGCGGAGCGACTGGCATGCGAAGGCTACTTGCAATCATTTTGCTGCTCATGGTCGGCGCCGGTACGGCGCAGGATAAGCGCGACGTCGTTTACGTTGCTCAGATCGAAGGCATGATCGATCTCGGTCTGGCTCCGTACGTGAAACGCGTGATCAACGAAGCCACTTCTGCAGGCGCGGTGGCGGTGGTGCTCGAGATCAATACCTTCGGCGGGCGCGTCGACGGCGCGGTGCAGATCCGAGACGCGCTTCTCGCTGCACAAATCCGCACCGTCGCGTACGTCAATCCACGCGCCATCTCGGCGGGAGCGCTGATCAGCCTGGCAGCGGAAAAAATCGTCATGGCTGGCGGCGGCACGATCGGCGCCGCCGCGCCCGTGGAGGCGGGACAGCCCGGTGAAGGGGCTAAGGCATCCTCCGAAAAGACGGTGTCCTATGTGCGCAAGGAGTTTCGAGCGACGGCCGAGAGCCGCGGACGTCCGCCGCTCATTGCCGAGGCGATGGTGGATGCCGACGTCGAGATTCCGAAAGTGATCGAGAAGGGCAAGCTGCTGACGCTCACGACCGACGAAGCCATCGCGCTCAAGATCGCCGATCTGCGGGCGCCCACGCTGGAAGACGCCTTGAAGCAACTCGGCTATGACGGTGCGGAGATTCGCCGCCCGAGCCTGAACTGGGCCGAGCACTTGGTGCGCTGGCTCACCCATCCGGTGGTGAGCTCCCTACTCTTGACCATCGCCATGGTCGGGATCATCGTGGAGCTGCGTACGCCGGGATTCGGTATTCCGGGGGGGCTGGGCGTTCTCAGCCTCGGACTGTTCTTCTGGGGACACTGGCTGGTCGCACTCGCGGGCTGGGAGGAGCTCCTGCTGGTGGCGTTCGGTATCGTATTGCTCGGACTGGAGGTGTTCGTCATCCCGGGTTTCGGGGTGGTGGGCGCATTGGGCGTGGCGGCGCTGCTCGCCGGGCTGGTATTCAGTCTGTTCGGCTCGGGCAGCAGTCCGCAGTTCATCCTTTACGCGGCGACCCGGGTGAGTGCCGCTCTCCTGGCTGCGATCCTGCTGAGCTTGTTTCTGCTGCGCTTTCTGCCTAGGTTGCCGTTCGGTCGCAGCCTCGTTCTGCGGACAGAACTCGACACGGCGGATGGCTACGAGTCGGCCCCCGACAGCGACCATGCCCTGCTGGGCAAGCGCGGCCGTACATTGTCCGCACTGCGGCCGGCCGGCATCGCCGAGATCGACGGCGAGCGTGTCGATGTCGTGTCGTTGGGCGACATGATCGACGCCGGCACATCGATCCAGGTGCTACGGGTCGACGGCAACCGAGTCGTCGTCAAAGCGGTTTCGAATCCATAACGCAACAACAATCCGAGGAATCGATATGACAGGAATAGAAACTGGCTTCACCGGTGCATTGGGCCTGATCGTACTGGTCATCATAGGACTGGCGTTCGTGCTCTACCTGGTGCCCGTTCCACTGTGGATCGCCGCCTGGGCGTCCGGCGCCTATGTGGGCCTCTTTACCTTGATCGGCATGCGTCTGCGTCGAGTTCCCCCGGGCACCGTGATCACGGCGCGAATCAGCGCCGTCAAGGCTGGCATCGATATATCGCTCAACGATCTCGAGGCTCATTTTCTCGCGGGTGGCAATGTGGTCCGTGTCGTGAACGCGATGATCTCCGCCGACAAGGCCAATATTCCGCTGCCCTTCAAGCGGGCGGCAGCCATCGATCTGGCCGGCCGCAATGTCCTCGAAGCGGTGCAGATGTCGGTGCTGCCGAAAGTGATCGAGACACCCAAGATCGCAGCCGTTGCGAAGGACGGCATTCAGCTCATCGTGGTGTCGCGGGTCACGGTCCGAACCAATATCGATCGGCTGGTGGGCGGCGCGGGTGAGGAGACCATCATCGCTCGTGTGGGCGAGGGGATGGTGAGCACCATCGGCTCGGCCAGCAACCACAAGAGCGTGCTGGAGAACCCGGATCACATCTCCAAGCACATTCTGAGCAAGGGCCTGGATGCCGGCACGGCGTATGAAATTCTCTCGATCGACATCGCCGACGTGGACGTGGGCGAAAACATCGGCGCGAAGCTGCAGATCGATCAGGCCAATGCGGACAAGCAGATCGCGCAAGCCAAGGCTGAGGAACGCCGTGCGATGGCGGTGGCTGCCGAGCAGGAGATGCGTGCTCGCGTGGTCGAGGCCGAAGCCGAAGTGCCGCGGGCCATGGCAGAAGCCTTCCGCAAGGGCAATCTCGGCATCATGGACTACTATCGGATGAGGAATATGCAGGCCGATACCGAGATGCGCGACAAGATCGCCGGCGGGGATGACGGCAGCCAGCCGCCGACGCGTTCCTAGGAGCGATCATGCCGACCTTCTCGACCGATCTTCTCGTCTATGGCGCCATCGCCGTGGCGTTCATGGTGTTCAATTACATCGTGCAGAAGCTCTCCGAGAGGGCTCGCGCCGAGCAGGAACTGGAGCCTGCAGTCGAGCCCGTGGACGAATCGGCGACCGATGCGCTGAGCGACCTAGAGTGGGGCCGGGCGCCGGAGACACTGCGCCCGGAGTATTTGGCGTTCGATACAGCGCGTGGCCCCAGCGTTCGCGCCTCGGTGCCGGACGGGGTGCACGATTCGATCCACGCGCTGTACCGTCCTCCGCATCCGGTACGTGAGCGACTGCGCGACGCCTCGGAATTGAGGCAGGCCATGGTGCTGATGGCCGTGCTCGGGCCATGCCGCGCCCACCAGGAGCCCGGCGCCGACGGCCGCTAGGGGCAGGTGGCTGGCCTGCAGGCGAGGGTGGGCGGAATCGGCCGCGAACCACGCGTCGCCTGCGGGGGGCTCGGCCGACAGCGTACGAGTAAGCTGGTAGCATCGCCGCATTCAGCGGACCGAAGGAGAACGCCATGATCGAATTGCACTCGTCACCGACACCGAACGGCCAGAAGGTCATGATCATGCTCGAGGAGACCGGCCTCGAGTGGAAGCACTTCGACGTCAACATCCGCCTCGGCGAACAGTTCCGGCCCGAGTTCCTGCGGCTGAGCCCGAACAACCGGATTCCAGCCATTCTCGATACCGACGGGCCGGGCGGGGCACCGTACTCGATGATGGAGTCGGGCGCGATCCTGTTCTATCTGGGAGAGAAGACGGGCAAGTTCCTGCCACAGGACGCACGCAAGCGTTACGACGCGATGCAGTGGTTGATGTTCCAGATGGCGGGCGTCGGGCCGATGTTCGGCCAAGCCAACCACTTCAACAACTACGCCAAGGAAAGCATCCAGTACGCGAAGGACCGCTACAACAACGAGTCGATCCGACTCTATCGCGTCCTGGACAATCAGTTGGCGAAGAACCCCTGGGTCGCCGGCGACGAGTACACGATCGCCGACATGGCGATCTACCCGTGGACCAAGGGCCACAAGGATCGCGGTGTCGACGAGGCGGGCTATCCCGGCTTCATGCGCTGGTTCAAGGCCATGGAGGCGCGGCCCGCGGTGCAGCGCAACAACAAGCTCGCCGACGAGATCCGGGCTCGCATGGCCAAGGCAGCCGAGGGCAAAGCCCCGATCGACATGTTCAACACCCAGGACAACGCGCAGCGGCTATCCCGCGCGACCGGTCATTGAGCGGGGATCGTCGCTAGCGCCCCTTTCGGCAGCGAGCGGTACGTTACCAGGCCGCCGCTGTTCGGCCACGAGATGCTCGTGTGCCTGGCGGACGTTTTCGCGTCGAGGTTCGTTCGACGAGCCATGACGCGACCATTCTGATTCGGGAGGTACGAGTTGCACGGCGTCTTCGGGGAATTCGCCCTGCTGCTGGTGATTTCCGCCGCAGCAGGCGCGTTGTCGATCTGGCTGCGCCAGCCGATATTGATCGCCTACATCGTCGTCGGCATCGTCACCGGACCGGCCGTGCTGGGACTGGTGGAGGCCAAGGACCAGATCGATCTGTTGGCCGAGGTAGGCGTTGCAGTCCTGCTTTTCGTCGTGGGATTGAAGCTCGACGTCCAGCACTTGCGCCACATCGGACCGGTGGCGCTGGCCACGGGGCTGGGTCAGCTGACCTTCACCATCGTGATCGGATTCCTTCTGATCCTGCTGATGGGCAAGACCGTGATGGAGGCGCTCTATGTCGCCGTCGCGCTCACGTTTTCCAGCACCATCATCATCGTCAAGCTCCTCACCGACAAGCGCGAACTCGACTCCTTGCACGGGCGCATCGCTGTGGGTTTCCTGATCGTGCAGGATTTTGCCGTCGTCATCGCGATGATGGCGATGAGCGCCCTGCGCGGGGCTGATGGCGCCGGCGCGGTGGAGGTGGCCGGTTCCCTTGCGGCTCGTGTGGGCGCGGCCATCGTCCTGACCTACGTGTTCATGCGCCATATCCTGCCGAAGGTGGTCGCCATGATGGCGCGTTCGCAGGAACTGCTGCTCATCTTCGCGATCGCCTGGGGGACGGGGCTTGCCGCCCTGGGCGAATGGGCGGGATTCTCCAAGGAGGCCGGCGCATTCCTGGCAGGCTTCACGCTGGCGTCCACACAGTATCGCGATGCGATCAACGCGCGGCTCACGGGAATCCGCGACTTCCTGCTGCTGTTCTTTTTCGTCGACCTCGGTGCGAAGCTCGATTTCTCGACGCTGCAAGGTGAGTTGTGGCCGGCCGCAGTGCTGTCGCTGTTCGTGCTGATCGGCAATCCTCTGGTGGTGATGGCCATCATGGGCTACATGGGCTACCGCAAGCGCACCGGCTTCCTGGCTGGTCTGACGGTGGCGCAGATCAGTGAATTCTCGATCGTGTTCGTCGCCATGGGCATCTCCCTGGGGCACATCGGCGTCGAGGCCCTGGGTCTTACGACGTTGGTGGGCTTGGTCACGATTGCGCTATCGACGTACATGATCCTGTATTCGCATCCGTTGTACGAGCGTCTTGCGCCATGGATGGGGCTGTTCGAACGCAAGCGTCCGCATCGGGAACTGGCAGTCAGCCGCGAGCATCAAGACTCCGCCTTGCCCAATGTGATCGTGTTCGGGCTGGGGCGCTACGGCAGTCGGCTGATGGCGGGCTTGAGCGAGGCCGGCCTGCGGGTGCTCGGCGTGGACTTCGATCCCGAGGTGTGTCGTGCCCTGCGTCGCAAGGGGCAGTCGGTGCGCTTCGGCGACAGCACGGAAAGCGACTTCGTGGGCAGTCTGCCGATCGCCGGCGCTGCATGGGTGATCGTGACGATTCCCGATCTCGCCTCCAATCGTGCCTTGCTGCAAGCCTTGCAAGAGAATCACTATCGCGGGCAGATCGCCGTCGTGGCCCGCGACGAAGGCGAGAGCGCGGCGCTGCGCAACCTCGGCGTACCGACGGTGATCGATACCCTGAGCAATGCGGTCGACCACACCGTAGAGGTCTTGACCAAGCTGATCCATCGCGAGGAGAAGAAGGAGTGAAAGCCTTCAAGCACGTGCTCACCGCCACTGACCTTTCGAAGCCTTCGCTGCGTGCCGTGGATGTGGGCTTCCGGATCGCGAAACAGCAGGGGGCCCGCTATACCATCCTGCACGCGCTCGGCTTGGATGTGTTGGGTACGCTCAACGAATGGATGGGCGGCGAGTCTGCGGAAGTTGTACGCAAGATTGCCGACCATGCGCGTACAGCGCTCGAACTTCACGTCGCGCAGCCTAGGCACAACCTGGGTATCCGGCCCCATGTCCGGCTGGAGCCGGGGACCGCCGCCCGTGTGATTCCGGAGCAGGTCGATGCCTTGTCCGCGGACCTCGTCGTGCTGGGGGCGCACGGCAGCGGTTTCCTGCGCAAGATGCTTTTCGGCGCCACGGCCTCGACGATTCTGCGCAAGTGCAAGGCGCCGGTATTGATCGTCAAGGCAGCGCGCAAGCGAAACTATTCGAGTGTTCTCGTCACGGTCGATTTTTCTCCAGGTTCCGCGCGTGCCCTCAAGAACGCACGGGCGCTCGCACCCGACGCGCACCTGACGCTGATTCACGTCGTGGATATGCCGTTCGAGAATCAGCTGCGCTATGCCGGGGTGAGCGACGAAGTCGTGCAGCATTATCGGATCGATGCCCAGGAGAAGGCCCTGCGGAGGTTGCATGAGGCGGCGGTCGAGGCGGGGCTGGAACCCGATCAGTACGTGGCGCGTGCGCTGCACGGGGACGCGACCCGCGAGATCCTGGCGCAAGAGATCGCGTGTGCGAGCGACCTCATCGTTATGGGCAAGCACGGCACGCACGTCACCGAGGAGTTGCTGCTCGGGAGTGTCACCAGCCATGTGCTCGCCCAGTCGCGAGCCGATGTGCTGGTGGTGCTGGACGAACGCGGGCTCGAGACCCTCGGGTGAGTACTGCCATGGCGGCCGATCGAATGAGCAAGCCTAGGCCGCGAAGGTGCGACGCGATTGTAGATCGGCATCTTGGATCGGATATGCCCGACGGTACGGGCGGCTGACATGGCGGCTGGCGCCGGAGCGCAATGGAGTTCGCGCCACGGTTTCCTGCTGGCGACACTGGGCGCCGCCGTGGGCTTGGGGAACATTTGGCGCTTCTCCTTCGTCGCGGGAGAGAACGGCGGCGGCGCCTTCATCGTTGCGTATGTGCTCGCTGTCGTCGCGCTGGGCTGGCCGCTTCTCATCGCCGAGTTGGCCATCGGGCGCAGCACTCGCGCCGACAACATCGGCGCGTTCACCCACATTGCGCCACGGGAACCATGGCGGCGCACGGGGTGGATCGGAGCGCTGGCCAGCATCGTGATCCTGAGCTACTACCCCGTGATTGCAGGCTGGGTTGCCAATTACCTGTTTCGCTATGCGAGCGGTCCGGTGATCACCGCGCCCGGAGAACATCGCGCTCACTTCGAGGCCTTGATCGCCGATCCCGCGCAGGCACTGGGCTGGTTCGCTCTTGTCAGCGCAGCGACGATCGCCATCGTGGCTGCCGGCGTGGAGCGCGGCATCGAGCGCGCCTGCACCTGGCTGATGCCTGCCTTCATTGCGCTCCTGGTGGGCCTGAGCGGCTACAGTCTGACCCTGGCCGGTGCCGGGGACGCAGCACGATTTCTCTTTGCGCCCGACTGGAGCGCGTTGGCTCGGCCGCAGACCTATCTCGCCGCGATCGGTCAGGCGTTCTTTTCCATCGGTCTCGGCATGGGTGTGCTGGTCACCTACGGCGCCTATGTGCCGAAACGGGAGTCGCTTCCGCGTGCAGCCCTGCTGCTCGTGCTGGGTGATACCCTGATTGCCTTGCTGGCGGGCATGATCGTTTTCCCCGCTGTGTTCACCCATGGGGTCGACCCGGCACACGGTGCCACCCTGGCCTTTGTCGCATTGCCGGAAGTGTTTGCGATCATGCCGGGAGGGCGCTGGTTCGCCATCGGGTTCTTCGCGCTGCTGCTGATCGCGGCCTTGACGTCACTGGTGGCGCTTCTGGAGGTGACGGTTGCCTGCATGGTCGGCCGCTGGGGATGGCAGCGAAGGCGCGCTGCGTTCGTGGCGGGCATGGTGACCATGGCGTTCGGCGTGCCTGTCGCCTTGGGGTATGGGCTCTTGGCGCCCACCCAGGCGAGCGCGCCGACGCTGCTCGATAGGCTCGACTATCTGGCCTCGAACGTGCTGCTGTCGGCAAGCGGCATCGCTGTCGCGCTGGTGGTCGGATGGGTATGGCAAGCGCACGCAGCGCACAGTGCCGCGGGATTGGCCGGGCTAGGGGCCAGCGCCTGGCGGTGGAACCTGCGCATCTTTCTGCCGACGGTCGTTGCCATCGTGAGCCTGGCCGCTTTGTAGTCGTCAGCGACCGATTACACCGTGATCGGTGTGAGGCCAGAAGCTGCCGTCGAGCAAGCTCCCGTCGCGTTCCGACCGCGCACGCTCGGTGCGGGCCGGAATGCTGTCGAGGCTCCGCTCAGCCGCCGTCGGCTGCGAGCTTCTTGCGCGCGATGAAATCCGGGAAGGCTTCCTTCGCCTTCGCGCCGCGCAGGACGTGGGTGGTGTAGTCCTTTTCCGCGTCGTATTGCTGCTCGAGGTTCATGCTCATCTGCTGCAGCATCAGTGCCTTCACGCCGATGACCGCGCCCAGATGATTGCTGGCGATCAGCTTGGCGACTTCCATGGTTTTTGCGCGCAACTGCTCGCGCGGCACCAGGTAGTTGAGCAAGCCGATGCGATGGGCCTCTTCGGCTTCCACGACGCGCGCGGTGAAGAGCAGTTCCTTGGCGACCGGCCAGCCGACCTGGTTCGGAAGCGTCCAGGTGCTGTTGATCCGGCCATAGGCGGCGGCGAGGAAGCGGAACTTGGTGTTCTCGCAGCCGATCCGGATGTCGAGCGAGGATGCCAGCACGGCGGCGCCGCCGAAGGCCAATCCGTTCATCATGCCGATGACCGGTTTGGCGCAGGCCGCGATCTCGTACTGACGCTTGTGCGAGCGCATCTCGTCCTGCTCCTGGTCGGAGTACTTGGCATCGTCGGACAACTGCTCCTTGATGTCGCCTCCGGCGGAGAAGGCGCGATCGCCCGCGCCCGTGATGACGATGCAGCCGATGCCGTCGTCGGCTTCCGCTTTCTTCACCGCGTCGTGAAGCTCGACATTGAGCTTGCGGTTCATGGCGTTCATCTGCTTGGGGCGATTGAGCGTGATGACGGCGACGCGGTCTTCGACTTCAACCAGAATGTGTTCGTAAGACATGGGTATCCTCTCCGGAAACGAGTCGCGAGCCTAACACGGCTCACGGGTGATGGGAGTGCTGCTCGGTGAGCGACGGGCGTCTGAAAATCAGCGCAGTTCGGCCAGGAATTCCTCGATCAACGCGTTCACTCGCTTGGGATCCTCGGTCGGCGGGAAATGTCCGATGCCTTTGAGCGGGACGTAGCGCGAGCCGGGAACGGCCTCGTGGATTTCCTTCTCGTACTCGGGCGGGCTGCCGTGGTCGTCGAGGCCGCGCAGCAGCAGCAGCTTGGGCTTGAGCGTGGCGATGCGATCGCGCACGTCGAAAGCGTCGATGGTCTTCAGATCGTGATACTGGGAAAGCGGGCCGACCTGCTTGTGGCGCTCCATCAGGCGCTCTCGCAACCCCGGCTCCACGAACTGCATGGCGGTCATCTGGAACTGCAGCCATTCTTCGTAGGCCTTGGGATCTTCCAGGGCGCGCAGGCGCATCTCGTAGGTGCCGGCGGGGCGAACCTTGGGCCGCGCAGCCACGGTCATGATCACCATGCCCTTTACTTCGTCGGGGTAATCGAGGCCGTATTGCAGTGCGATCGACGCGCCCAAGGTGTAGCCGACCAGCACGAGATCCTTCTTCATGCCTTGGGCCCAGAGCCAGCCGCGGACCCACTCGGTGTAGCGGGCGACGTCCTGGCAGCGCGTGCCTTCGAGGTGGCCGGGGAGCGTCGGCGCGACGCTGCCGGGGAAGTGCTGGAGTTGGTAGTAGTACGCGTCGGCGCAGGCGCCTGCGCCGGGGCCGTGAATGAAGACGAGTTGCGGCATGGGGTTCCTCCGTGTGAGCGACCGACGATCGGCGGCGACCGACGCGGCAGTTTACCGTGTTTGAAAAGCGGGGACGTGCGCCATCGTCGCCCCGGCAGCAGGGGGCCGATCAGGGGGCTGTCCGCGACGCCCTGACAGGCCTTAAACTAGCCGCCTCGCCCGCTGGAGACCCCGCTTGCAGCGAACCTACATCGTCGATGCCGCCAACGCGCCGTGGAAACGCAGCGAATCCGAGGGGGTGGCCTTTGCCTGTCAGGTGCTGCTTTCGGGCGACGACGGCGGTCCCGAGGCGCTGCGCTTTCGCTTCGACGACTGTCCCTCGGTGTATGCACACATGCATCTCACCTCGCAGTTCCAGTTGCTGCTCTCCGGGGCGATGGACTTTCCACGTGGCGTGAAGCATCTGGAGGCCCTCGCGATCCACTATACTGACCACAACGTGCCTTATGGTCCGTTCGCGGTGTCCGGTGGTCACGAGATGCTGGTTCTGCACCCCAGGCCGGGCGGCATCATTGCGATGACCAATCTGGATGCGAGGCGCAAGATCAATCTGCGGGGGCGGCTCTTCGCCGCGTTGGCGAACGACACCGACTGGCAGCCGATCCCGGGGGCGGAGCATTCCGTTTATCGGCGATTGATGCCTGCGGGCTATGGGCCCGATGCAGTGGTGGTGAAGGCGCCGGCGGGCGGGGCATTGGCGATGCCGGCTGCGCCTTTCGGGCGCTATGAAGTCGTCCTGGAAGGCAGTGTGGTATTCGACGGCCGGCACATCGAGGCTCCGGGGTTCCGCTACGTGAGTAGCGAGGCGCCCGCGGAGCCGCTCGTCACGGGCGAACAGGGCGCGTGCGTGGCGTTTCTCACCTTCGATCGCGACGCGGCCGAGGGCGGGCTCACCGGAGAAGGTCTCGCCGTCGAAGCGGCCGAGGCCATGGCGCGAGCCATTTAGCGATCATCGATCCGACAGGAGGTGCGTCATGTCAGCAACGAACGAGTCCGACAAGCCGTTTCGCGTCGTCGTCTTCGCCGACTTCGTCTGCCCGTACAGCTATCTCGCGGTCGATCAGATCGATCGCCTGGCGCGCGAGTACGACGTGCAACCGCTGTGGCGCCCCTATCTGCTGCATCCCGAAACCCCGCCCGAAGGCATGCCGCGCGAGTCGACGCCGGAGAGCCTGGCCAAGCGGGAACGCCTGCACGCCTGGGTCAAGGAAATGGCGCCGGAGCAGTACCCGCGCATCCGCTTTCCGCAGAAGCGTCATTACAGCTTTCGTGCCTTCGAGGCGCTGGAGTTCGCCTACGACCGCGGCCTGGACGCGCCGTTCAAGACGGCGGTGTACGAACTCATGTGGACCGAAGACGGCGACATCGGGCAGGTAGAGACGCTGATGGCCGCCGCCGAACGCTCGGGACTGGATCCGCAAGAACTCAAGCTCGCGCTGGACGAAGGTCAGTACGTCGATCGGGCGCTGCAGGCCGTGGTCCAGGCCCGCGACATCGGCATCACCAACACGCCGACCATCTTCCTCGGACGTACCCGCATCAACGGCTGGCATTACTACGAAGTGCTGCAGTCGGTGATGGAGCAGCAGGGCATGCAGCCGAAGGCGGCGGCACTTGCCGGATAGCGTTCTGAAACAGGTGTCCGTCGCTGGGGCGTCCACCGTCGTCGCCGGCTGCGACGTTGGTCGTGTGCCACCCTTCGGCGCGACCCGCTGCTGAGATGGCAGGGCGAGGCATCGCAGTGGTGCCTGCCTGGTCCTCACTGTCGTGGTGTCCTGTGCCCACGCGCGTTTGCGTCACGCAACGCCCGATCGTGGATAATCGTTCCTTCGGAAAACGGGGGAGACGATCATGGACATAGTGGAATACCGGCTTGAAGAGCGCATCGCCTACATCACCTTGAATCGGCCGGAGAAGCTCAATGCCTTCTCCGACGAGATGAGCCTGGCGCTTTTCAACGCGCTCTATCGGTTCTACGACGACGAAGAAGCCTGGGTGGCCATCGTCTCCGGCAACGGCCGCGCGTTCTGCAGCGGCGCCGACGTGAAGCAGCGGCAACTGCGGCCTCAGGAAGAGATGAAGAAGCTCGGCGGCCCGGCCGGCCGCGAAGGCAATATCCGGCATCCGTTCTTCCGTCCGCCGGTCGGCAAGCCCATCATCGCGGCCCTGCACGGTTATGTCTTCGGCGCGGGACTGCGCATCGCCTTGTACTGTGACATGACCGTGGCGGCCAAGGGGACGAAGTTCCAGGTGACCGAGGTGCCGCGCGGCATCGACGGCATCCCGTTCTGGATGATGCTCAACGAGCGCGGCGCGGGCGTGTTCGCCGACGATGTCTGCCTCACCGGGCGCATCTGGGAAGCCGAGGAAGGCTATCGGCACAACCTGCTCAATCGCCTGGCCGAGCCCGGCGAGCACATGCAGGAAGCGCAGAAGCTGGCAAAGACGATCCTCGCCAATCCGCCGCTGGCCGTGCGCGCCGTCGTCGAGGCACGCCGGACGGCGCTCGAGGTACTCGACCGCGACGCGTATGCAGTGCGTCCCCGTCACCTGCATACGTCGGAAGATTTCCGTGAAAGCGCGCGCGCCTTCGTCGAGAAGCGCAAGCCCGTGTACCACGGGCGTTGATTGGACAAAGGGGTCACGCTAATCGAGCCTGCCCCCTTTTCAGCGAGCAGGGCCCGTCAGCAGACGAGCAGTATCTTGCCGACGTGCCCGGCGCTTTCCATGGTCGCGTGGGCCTGTGCGGCATCGGCCAACGGATAGGTCTTGTTGGTGACCGGACGGATGCGGCCGGCTTCGATCAGCGGCCATACCTGCGCGCGCAGTTCGGCTGCGATGCGGGCCTTGAACGCTTGCGGGCGGGTGCGCAAGGTCGATCCCGTGTACACCAGCCGCTTGAGCATCACCGGCATCAGGTTGATCTCCACCTTCGAGCCCAGCGCGAACGCCAGTTGGATGATGCGGGCATCATGGCTCGCTGCCTTGATGTTCTTCTCGATGTTGGGGCCGCCCACGATGTCGAGGATCACGTTCGCGCCGCCCGCCTGACGCACGACTTCGACGAAATCCTCCTGGCGGTAATCGATGGCGCGGTCGGCACCCAGATCGCGGCAGATCTGGCAGCGCGCTTCGGGGCTGTCGGTCGCCAGCACTTTCGCGCCGAAGGCCTTGCCCAACTGGATCGAAGTAGTGCCGATGCCGCCGGCGCCGCCATGCACCAGAAAAGTCTCACCAGCCTTGAGCTGCGCACCGATGAACACGTTGCTCCAGACGGTGAAGAAGGTCTCGGGGAGTCCGGCGGCATCGACGAGGCTCACCCCTTTCGGGATGGGCAGGCATTGCGCGGCGTCGGCCACGCAATATTCGGCATAGCCGCCGCCGTTGGTGAGCCCGGTCACGAGGTCGCCGATCTTCCAGCCGTCTGCACCCTCGCCGAGCGCAACGACTTCACCCGATACTTCGAGGCCGGGCAAGTCGGAGGCGCCGGGCGGTGCGGGATACAAGCCCTTGCGCTGCATGATGTCGGGGCCGTTGACGCCGGCGGCCGTCACCTTGATGAGAATCTCGCCCTTCGCGGGCTGCGGGACCGGCCGCTCGCACGGCTTCAGTACGTCGGGTCCGCCCGGCGTGCTGATCTCGACGGCCTTCATGGTCTGGGGAAGTGTCATGTCGTGTCTCTTGGATATGCGCGTTGCGTGTGAGTGGGTGCAGGTGCGAGGAGCGAGGTGCTCAAGGCAGTTCGTAGCGGACGACGATGGCGGCGCTGGCGATGACGGCCTCATCGTGACGGCCTTCCTGGGGCACGTCGAGCCCACCCTTGACGACCTTGACGCTCACCTGGCCGCGAGGCAGGCTGGCCCGTACTTTCTCGCTGTCGACCTGCTCGGGCTTCTGCACCCCGATGGTGACTTCGACCTGCATCTTGCTCGAATCGAGGCCGAGAGAGCCGATGAACGCGAGTGAGGAATGATGCAGCGCATCTTGCACCGCCCGCAGCGCCGCCTTGGTGTAGTCGCTGCCGTGCAGATCGTTGCCCATGCCCATTTCTAGGATGACGCGCTTGAGTGCCATATCCGCTCCTTTAGGCCACGTCGAGCCGGACGATGGCGGCCGCGTTCGCGATCACGGTCGAGCCCGTCCCCGCATCATTGAAGATCTCCAGGCCGCCTTCGACCACCTCGACTGTTCCGGTGCCGTGCGGCAGAACCGCCAGCACGGCTTGCTTGTCCACGAGTTCGGGCTTGGGCACGCCGATCAGCACCTCGACGACCATGGCATCGGTGTCCTGACCCAGGGCGTCGGCGATGTTGAGGGAGTTGTGCCAGAGCGCATCGCGCAAGGCGCGCACGGCGGCCTTGGTGTAGTCCGTGCCCCGGATGTCGGTGCCCATGCCGATCTCGAGCACCATTCGTTTCATGGTCATGTCCGCTCCTCGTGGGGGTTGGTCGCTATGCGCCTATGATGCCACAGCGACGCCTTGGCGTCGTTGCGCGCCTGGGTGCAGCGCAAAGGCACATGCTGCCCATTGACGCCGAGCTCACGCATGAATCGGGGCGGGTGCCAAGCGGGGCGTGCGTGTCTTGGAAAGCAGGAACAGGACAATCGCGACGTTGAGCAGATTCCACAGGGTGCCGTTCAGGAATGCCGCGTCGTAGGAGCCGGTGTAGTCGAAGATCGCCCCCGACATCCAGCCACCGAGCGCCATGCCGTAGAGCGTGCACATCAAGACCGTGCCGACCCGCGTGCCTGCCTCGCGAGGCGCAAAATTCTCGCGCACGATCAGCGCGTAGCTCGGAACGATCCCGCCCTGGAACAGGCCGAACATGGCCGAGATGATGTACAGCGAGGCCATGCCGTCGCTGAACATGAACATGAGCAGCGCCACGCCCTGGAGCACCGAGCCGAGCAGCAGCGTGCGCAGGCCGCCGATGTGGTCGGAGATCCACCCGGACACGAGGCGGCTGACGATGCCCATGGCGAGCATCAACGACAGCATCTCCGCGCCCCGGGCAGCGCCGAAGCCCAGATCGCCGCAATACGCGACGATGTGCACCTGCGGCATCGACATGGCGACACAGCAGGAGACCCCGGCGACGCATAGCAGGAGCTGCAGCGTGCCGGGTGCGATGCCGACCGGACGCAGTGCGACCGAGGCCCGCGCGTCCGTCGAGTGGGCTGGGGCCGGGCCGGGGCCGACATCCGGTGCGCGCCGACGCAGAACCAGCGTCAGGGGCAGCATGCTGATCAGGCAGAAGAGGCCCATGCCGATGTAGGTCTGGCGCCAACCGTAGAGCTCGACATAGTGCTGCAGCACCGGCGACCAGACCGCGCCGGCGAGATAATTGCCTGTCATGACCAGCGCCAGCGCAATACCGCGACGGCGCGAGAACCACTTCGAGGTGTCCGCGATGAGCGGCGCGAAGCTGGCCGAGGTGCCGAGCAGGCCGATCAGGACGCCCTGGGCGAGGCTGAACTGCCACAGGCTGGTGGCTGAGCCGGCCGCAATGTAACCCAGGCACAGAAAGAACGCGCCGAGCCTGGCGGGTAGGGCGACCCCTCGTCGGTCGGCGAGGCGCCCCATCAGCACGCCGCCCAGTCCGAAGCCGATCATCGACAGCGTGTAGGCGAGCGACACATCGGCGCGGGAGGCGTCGAACTCGGCTTGTATGCGGGGCAGGACGATCGACACGGTGTACATGCCCGAGCCGCCGATCGTCATCAGCCCGAGACAGGCGAAGAGACGCGTCCAGGCATACGACGATTCGATGTCGGCGGCGGGCGAGTGTGGCTGAGCGTTGTCCTGCATCGTCTTGGATCGATCGGCGGTCATGCGTTGTCTGGGTAGCGGTCAGCCTTGCCAGACCGCATAGCCTTTTTCCTGCAGTCCGATGGCCAACTCGACTTCCATGTCACGCGCGGCCTGGTAAGGCATCGGGTTGGCATAAGCGTACAGCTTGGGCAGCAACCGCAAGCCGTAGCGGTGAACATAGGGATTGGCCTGAACGCCTGCCTTGTGCCGTGCGAAGCGCTGCTCGGGGGTCAGACCGGTCATGCCGACATAGACGCACGGCTTGAGAATGTCCCGATGGGGGTTCGCCCGACGAAATCGCGCGCTGTTGAGCACGGCCGGATCGAGTTCCACGACATAGACATGGTGCCGATGTCGTGGACGAGCCGGCGCGCGCTTGGTGGCCACGAGCGAACCCTCGAAATGCGACGGCTATTCCCGCATGGCACGGGCGCGCTTGGCTGCGGGGCGCTCCCAGCAGCGATTCAGCCAGCCTTGCAGCTTGGGCCACTTGCCGAGATCGACCGACAGCGCGCGATACAGGGCCGAGGCCACGTTCAGATCGGCCAGCGAGAACTCCGGACCCGCGAGCCACTGCGACTTACCCAGCACGCCTTCGAGAACATCGAACGCGGGAACGACCTCCGCCCAGGCAGCGGCGGCAACGTCCGCTTTGCGCTCGGCTTCGGGCAGCACGCTCGTGTGATTCACGTAGTTGACGATCTGGCGATCGAGGCGATCGGTCTCCCAGAGACTCCACTGCAGGACGAGGGCTTCCTGCTTCAGATCGGTGGGGCACAGCTTGCCGTGCTTCTTTGCCAGATAGATGTTGATCGCCATCGATTCATACAGGACGAAACCATCGTCGTCGATCACGGGCACGCGGGCGTTGGGGTTCATCGCCAGGAACTGGGACGTCTTGGTATCCGCCGAGCGAGGCAGGTAGTCCTTGTGCTCGTAAGGAATGCCGAGTTCGCCGAGCATCCACAAATTGCGCAAACCGCGCGAGCGAGCCGAGCCGTAGAGCGTGAGCATGAATGTCCTCCTGAATGCGGGTGGGATCGTGACTTTACCTTGTGGGCGCTTCGCAAGCCAGGGGCACACGCCCGGGCGGCTGCGGTCAGCCCACGTCTCGGGCTGTTCGCGAGGGCGCTTCAAAGCGACATGGCTGTCCGCATCCTGGTCGTTCGCTCCTCGAGCGCACCCATAGTGGCGTACATTACAGAACAGAAGGCGTGACGAAGTGCGAGAACGCGCGTGAGCCGCTGGCCCATGCCACGCCCCGTTCGCGTTTCGCAACGAAGGCGAACCGTATTCGCGACACCGTTCTGCGCCGAAGTTGGGGGAGTACAACGAAGCCGTGCTGGGCGGTATCCTCGTATGCTCGAGCGATGAACTGGCGCGGCGGGTCGATCTGGGCGTGATCGGCACGCAAGCGCGTGCCCCGACAACACACGAAAGAAGAGTGCCTCATGAGTTGGCAGGCTGAGCTCGACGAATTGCGGGCGCGTCAGGCGATGGCGCGCGAGATGGGCGGCGCGGACAAGGTGAAACGGCAACACGACGGCGGGCGGCTCACGGTGCGTGAGCGCATCGACGCGCTGGTCGATCCCGAATCGTTTCATGAAGTCGGTGGGATCGCGGGTCGCGCCGAGTATGACGCCGAGGGGCGGCTGTGCAAGCTGACGCCCGCGAACTGCGTGTTCGGCCGGGGAATGATCGAGGGTCGTCCGGTGGTGGTATGCGGCGACGATTTCACGGTGCGGGGCGGCTCGGCGGATGCGACCATCAAGGAGAAGACCGTGATGGCCGAGCAGATGGCGCACGAGTTCCGTCTGCCGATCGTGCGCGTGATCGAGGGGTCGGGCGGTGGCGGTTCGGTGAAGACCATCGAGACCACCGGGCGCGCGAATCTGCCCGGACGCGTAGGCGGCACTCAGGGCTATTGGTACGCGACCATCAACTTGGGCGCCGTTCCGGTCGTGGCGCTCGGGCTGGGCTCGGTGGCGGGCTTGGGCGCGGCGCGTCTGGCTGCAAGTCATTACTCGGTGATGACCAAGAAGACCTCCGCGATGTTCGTCGCCGGTCCGCCCGTGGTCGAGCGCATCGGGCAGAAGCTCACCAAGCAGGAACTCGGCGGCTGGGAAGTGCAGACGCGTGCGGGCGCGGTGGACCATGCCGTCGATACCGAGGCGCAGGCCTTCGCGTGCGCCCGGCGGTTCTTGTCCTATCTGCCGTCGTCGGTCCATGGCACACCGCCAGTGACGCCTTGCACCGACGATCCGGAGCGCCGCGACGAACGCCTCATCGCCGCCGTGCCGAAGGATCGCCGCCGCGTCTACAAGATGCGACCGATCATCGAATCGGTGGTCGATCGAGACAGCTTCTTCGAGATGGGCAACATGTTCGGGCGCTCCATCATCACGGGTCTGGCGCGCATCGATGGCTGCCCGGTGGCCTTCATGGCGGGCGATCCGTACCACTACGCCGGTGCATGGACCGCGGATGCTTGCGCCAAGATCATCCGGTTCGTCGATCTTGCCCAGACCTTCCATCTGCCCGTCGTTCACTTCGTCGACTGTCCGGGCTTCCTGATCGGTCTGGAGGCCGAGAAGACCGCCACGATCCGCGCAGGGGTGCGGGCGATGGCGGCCATCAGCCAGACGACGGTGCCTTGGTGTACCGTCATCGTGCGCAACGTGTTCGGCGTCGCCGGTGCGATCCATCAACCGACGGGCCGGCTTTCGCTGCGCTATGCGTGGCCCTCCGGTTACTGGGGCTCGCTGCCGCTGGAAGGCGGCATCGAGGCGGCCTACCGGGCCGATATCGAGGCCGCGCCGGATCCGCAAGCCAAGCTCGCGGAGATCGAGCATCGGCTCAATCAGCTGCGCTCGCCGTTTCGATCCGCCGAAACGTTCTGGGTGGAGGAGATCATCGATCCGCGCGACACGCGCAAGCTCCTGTGCGAGTTCGCGCGCTTGGCGCAACCGCTGCTCACGCCCGGGCCCTCGGCGTTCACCCTGCGGCCTTGAACGCCGTCATCGGGGGCTTGCTCGCCGGTCAGGTCGGGTGCAGCGCTTCCGACCGTGCGGCGCCCTGTAGGCGTCGAGCCGCCGGTCAGGCGGGCTTCATCTCGATGAATTCGAGCTGAACCCCGTCGGGCCCCTCGAAGAAGCACACGCGCCGCCCCCCGGAAACGACGGTTTCTTCCAGGATGTGTATGCCTTTGGTCTTCAACTTCTCGATCAAGGGGTCGAGCTCGTCGGTGTCGATGGCGATGTGCTCCATGCCGTACTTCTGCTCGCGTTTCTGGGTCTGGAGAAAGCGGCTCACGTTGAGCGACAGTCCGTGCAGATCCAGGCGATAGCTGCCCTTGTTCTCGCTCACGATCGTCGCGCCGAGATTCTCGACATAGAACTTGGCGGTCTGCTCCGGATCCTCGGTCTTCAGATGCAGGTGATTCATCTTGAACGTCATGGCCTCTCCTCTCTAGGGCTGCAAGTTGAACGCGCGGGCGAGCAATTCGTAGGATCGGTGGCGTGGCGCCGGATCGTACGTCCAGGTGACGACGACCAGTTCGTCGAGCGCCAACTGCTTGGCCAGTGCGGTCAGCCCGGTCGCGACCTGATCGGCGGTGCCGACGAACGCACGGCTGCGTATCGATTCGATCTTGGAGCGCTCGTACGGCGTGTACTCGTAGGCGGCCACCTCGTCGGGCGGCACGAGGGCACGACGCAGTCCCCGGTCGCGCTCCACGCGGGAGTGTTCGCGGGATAGCGCCAGGTGCCGGGCTTCGGCTTCGGTATCGGCGGCGAGCGCCCAGACGCAGATGGTCGCCTGCGGCTCGGGATGACGTTCGCTCGGCCGGTAGTTTTCGCGATAGAGCTGCAGCGCCCGCTCGACGCCCTGACCGTCGCTGAAGAAATAGGCGAAGGCATAGGGCAGACCGAAGTGCGCAGCCAGTTGCGCGCCGTAGTCCGAACTGCCGAGGATCCATAGTTCCGGCGCGGTCGGCCCGCGAGGCTGCGCCTTGATCGCGCCGAAGGGATGGCCGGGCTGCAGCGGCTGATCGGAAACCCAGGCCTGAAGCTCGAACACCTGACGCGGGAAATCCTCGGCGGCATTCGCGTTCGGATTGAGCGCATAGGAGGTGAGCTGGTCCGTGCCCGGTGCGCGGCCGACGCCGAGGTCGATGCGGCCGGGGGCGATGGCTTCCAGAACGCGGAACTGTTCGGCCACCTTCAACGACGAGTAGTGAGGAAGCATGACGCCAGCGCTGCCGATGCGTATGCGCTCGGTGGTGGCTGCGATCGCCGCCATCAGAATCTCAGGCGCCGTACCGACGATGCTCTCGCTGCCGTGGTGTTCGGAGACCCAGTAGCGGTGAAAGCCTAGCCGGTCGCAATGACGGGCGAGGGCGATGCTCTCGCGAATGGCGACGTCTTGCGTGCGGCCCTGCGAGGCGGTCGACTGATCGAGGACGGAAATCTTCATGGCTGGGCGCATTCGAAAAGGATGTTCGGACGATACCACGCCGCAGACGCTCGAACGCTAGCGGCTGCAGGGGAAGCGGGCATTCGCGGTGCGGCGCGCGGATCGCTGCTTTCTCGCAGGGCTCGGCTCATGGCTGGAGGTTGTCTCCTCCTTTCGCTGCTCGCCGGGCTGGCCGTCGTGGTCGCGGGCTTCGCGCACCTGCGCCTGCCTGCGTTCATCGCTGACCCCTTCAAGACCACGCTGGCCCGGCTGCTGCGCCTTGCGGTCGGTGTCGATGTCGGCTACGTGGCGGCGCGCCTGTACTACGGCGATGGCTAGGCCGCGGCGCTGGAATTCCTGATGGGCTTCGGCGTGGTTCATGTGACCGCCGCATGCATCCTGATGCTCAAGCGCGCGCGGCGAGCGACCTTCCTGAGCGCAGGAGGCGGCATCGCTGCGTGCGAATCGACGATTCGGTGTTCGAGGACTTAGGCGGAGAATGGCGCGGAAGCGAGGGCGGGTGCGCCGCAGGTCAGCGTGGTGCGCCGCAGGTCGCGCGGGTAGACATCGTCCGGGAATGGCCTTGCGCGATGCATGGTGGCCTGGTTGTCCCACATGACGAGATCGCCGACTTGCCACCGATGGCGGTAGACGAATTCGCGCGCGGTTGCGTGCTCGCTCAGGTCGCGCAGCAACAGCATCGCCTCCGGGGTCGGCCAGCCCACGATCCGGCCGGCGTGCGACGAGAGGAATAAAGAGCGACGTCCGCTGCGGGGATGCACCCGAACCAAAGGCTGGCGAACGGGCTCGAAATCGCGCTCTTCCTGCTCTGTGAAGCGGAATCCCAAGGCGCCCTTGGAGAAGATGCGGCTGTGTTCGGCCGCCAGTGGGTCGATCTTGCGCTTCGTCGACGCGGGCAACATGTCGTAGGCAGCGCGCATGTCGGCGAACTCCGTGTCGCCCCCCTCGGGGGGAATGACATGCGCGCACAGCGCGGAGTACATCGCGGGGATGCGCTTGTAGCTGCTGTCGCTGTGCCAGAGTTGATTGCCTAGATTGAAGAGTCGCTTGCGATCCTCGCGCGGGAGAATCTTGTCGCCCGGTCCGAGATTGGAGATGTCGGAGAGCCGCTCGCTGTCGAGACGCATGCCGTCGGCGGCGCGTATGGTGGTGTAGGGTGCTTCGAGTTCACCCAGGCTTTGCGTAAAGGCGAGCTGCTGCTGGGTGCTCAGGGGCCGGCTGCGACGGAACACGAGCACCGCATAGCGGTCCATTCCGGCGTGCACCGCCTCGGCCGCTGCCGGCGACAGGGGCTCGCCGAGGTCGATTCCCGAGCACTCGGCTGCGAACACGGGATGCAAGGGCGTGAATGTGATCGACATGGCGCCTCCTAGGGCAGCAGCCCCCATTGTGATCCATCGAGCCGGTGCGGGCGTGCTGTCCAGCAAATTGTCCTCAGCTTCCCGGGCAGCGTCAATGCGCTCATCCGCGGGGGCCGTGTTCAGGGTGCTTCAGGCGAATGCCGGCATCACTTCCTGCGAGAACAGTTCCATCGACTTCAGAACCCGGGCTTGGTCCATGTCGCCGATCCAGAAGCTGCAGTTGAAGTGCGTGATGCCGACCACGTCCTGGATGCGCTTGATCTGACGTATGACTGTCTGGGGCGTGCCGATCACGAGGTGATTCTCGAGCAGCTCGTCGATGCTCGGCTCGTTCTGCGCGGGGACGGGCACCGCACAGCCGCCGACGACCTGCTCGTAGTTGTGGCGCAAGCTCAGGGTCACTCGCATGTTCCAGCGCGCCTGCTCCGCGGCCTCTCGTGCGTCCGCCTCGCTCTTGGTCACGTAGACCGCGCGCTGAACACCCACACTCGGAAGGCGGGCCGGCTTGACCTGGTCGACGACTCGCTTCATGAGAGTGCCGAATTCGGCGAGCATCGCGACCGAGATGCCGAATCCACCCGTCAGCACGTTGAAGCCGCGACGCACGGTCGCCTCGATGGCGTAAGGGCTTTGAGCGGTGACCCAGATCGGCGGATGCGGTTTCTGCAGAGGCTGCGGGTAGAGGGAGGTTTCGGGCAACTGGAAATGCTTGCCCTCATGAGTGAAGGGCTTGCCTTCGAACGCCTTCATGATGATGTCGATCGACTCGTCCCAGCGCGCGCGGGCGGCTTCGAGTTCCTGGCCGAAGCGGGCAAATTCGTAGTGCTGATAGCCGCGCCCCAGCCCGATGTCGACGCGTCCGCCGCTCAGCAGATCGAGGGTCGCGATTTCCTCGGCGATCACCAGAGGATGATGCAGCGGAACGACGATCACCGCGGTACCGACGCGCAGCCGGGTTGTCTTGGCAGCGATATAGGTGGCGAGCTGCACAGGGCGCGAGAGATACCCGTAAGTCGAGAAGTGATGCTCGCCCAGCCAGGCATTGCGAAAGCCGAGCGACTCGGCCGCTTGGGCCAGTTCGATGCCGCGAGCGAAGATCTCGTGGGAGGGGCGTGCGGAAGGCGACTGCATCAGCAGGAAGGTCCCGATGTCCATGGTGCTCCTCTCGCGATGGGGTCGGGAAATGATACCGCGAGCGTGGCGTCGATCGGTGGATATTTTTAGCCGGTTCCAGATTATGGTCTATCGGAAGTATTCCAAAGGAATACTCATCAGAGCCGACGGCTCGGCCACGATAGGCGAAAGGCCTCGCGTCGGGCCATCGAGCCAGTCCTATACCTGGGCCAAAAGAATGGTCTTTGCGGGAGGAATGCGCCTTGAGTCGTCTGGCTTGTCGGCCGCGATGCGCCCCCAGGTGCGCCATCCGTTCAGGTGTTCGCGGAAGTGTGTCGGCGCAACAAGCCCTTCTCCAGCTCGAGAACGACCAGCAGCGCCACGCCAACGACCACAATGTAAACCCCGGTGGCCAGGGGCAAAGCCTCGGTGTGGAACAGCTTCTGCATGGGCGGCGCGTACGTGAAGAAGAGTTGCAGGACGAAGACGCCGGCGACCGCCGCGAGGACACGAGGCGTTCCGCGCACACCTTGCCACGTGAACGAGCGCGACTTCAGATAGCGTACGCTGAACAGATAGAACACTTCCATGCAGACCAGCGTGTTGACCGCCGTCGTGCGCGCTGCCTCGATGCTCGCGCCTTGCCATAGTGCCCATTCGAACATGCCGAAGATTCCGGCCAGGAACAGCGTGGACACGAAGACGATTCTCCAGACGAGGAACCTCGACAGCAGCGGCTCGTCGACCGGCCGGGGCGGGCGGCGCATGACATCGGCCTCGGTGGGCTCGAACGCGAGCACCATCGCCAGGGCCACCGAACTCACCATGTTCACCCATAGCACCTGGGCGGGCAGGATGGGCAGGGCGATGCCGAGTATCACGGCGATCAGCAGCGTCAGCGACTCGCCGCCGTTGACGGGCAAAAGGAACGTGACCGTCTTCTTCAGATTGTCGTAGACCGTGCGACCTTCCTCGACCGCGTGCGCAATGGACGCGAAGTTATCGTCCGCGAGGACCACGGCCCCGGCCTGCTTGGCCGCCTCCGTGCCCTTCATGCCCATGGCCACGCCGACGTCGGCCTGCTTGAGCGCGGGCGCGTCGTTGACGCCGTCCCCCGTCATCGAGACGACTTCCCCGTTGGCCTTGAGTGCCTGGACCAGTCGCAGCTTGTGCTCGGGGCTGGCACGCGCGAACACCCGGACCTCGGAGACGGCGGCGCGCAGCGCGGTCTCGTCCATCTTCTCGATCTCCGGACCGGTGATTGCGCGCAGGTCCTCGCCCATGCCGAGTTGGCCTGCGATCGCGCTGGCCGTCACGCCGTGATCGCCGGTGATCATCACCACGCGTATACCGGCGTCGCGACATTGCGCGACCGCCCGGATCGCTTCTTCTCGGGGCGGATCGATGATGGCCACCAGTCCGAGCAGGGTAAGCCCTTGCTCGACGTCGACGTGTGCGAGTTCCGAATGGCCGGCCGCAAGGCGGCGCTCGGCAAGCGCGAGAACGCGCCGACCGGCACGAGCCTGGGCATCGATCTGCGCCTGCCACCAAGCATGTTCGAGGGGCTTCGATTCACCGCGCGATCCCATCTCTTCGCTGCACATGACGAGAACGCGCTCGGGCGCACCCTTCACGTAGATGATCTTGGCGTCGGCGGCGTCGTGCAGCGTGGCCATGTATCGATGCTCGGATTCGAACGGGATGAGATCGATCCGCGGCTGTTCGAGCTTCAGTTCCGCGGTGTTCAGGCCCGCCTTCATCGCATAGGTGAGCAGGGCCCCTTCGGTGGGGTCGCCCGCCAGTGTCCATTGGCCATCGACCTGCAGCAGACTGGCGTCGTTGCAAAGGGCGGCCGCCTGGGCCATCCGCGCCGCTGCCGGAACGCACTCTGCCAGCCGACCGGGTTCCAGCGTCGTGCCGTCGAGCATGAGGTCGCCGTCGGGCGCGTAGCCCGCACCCGCGACCGTCAGAGTCTGCCTCGCACCGATGACCTGCTGCACGGTCATCTCGTTGCGGGTCAACGTGCCGGTCTTGTCGGAGCAGATCACCGTGACCGAGCCGAGCGCTTCGACGGCGGGCAGCCGGCGAATCACTGCGTTGCGCCTGGCCATGCGCTGCACGCCGATCGCCAAGGTGATCGTCATGATGGCAGGCAGACCTTCGGGAATCGCCGCGACCGCGAGACCGACGGCTGCCATGAACATCTCGGCCGCGGACATTCCGCGCACGAAGGTGCCGAAGACGAACAACGTGGCGGCGGCGGCGAGAATCACCAGGGTCAGACGCCGGCCGAAGACTTCCATTTTCTGCAACAAGGGGGTGGTGCCTTGTTCCACCGACTCGAGCATGCGGCCGATGCGCCCGATCTCGGTGTTCACGCCGGTCGCGACCACGACGGCGCGGGCTTGTCCCTGGGTGACCAGGGTGCCGGCGTAGCTCATGCACAGCCGGTCGCCGATGGCGGCATCACGCGAGACGGGCGCCGTCGCTTTGTCGACCGGGACAGATTCGCCAGTGAGCGCGGACTCGTCGACACGCAGATTGCGAGCCTGCAGCAATCGCACGTCGGCAGGCAGGCTGTCGCCCGAAGCCAGCAGAACGATGTCGCCGGGTACGAGGCCCGCTGCGGGAATGTCTTGCTGATGACCCTCGCGCAGTACGACGGCATGAGGAGATAACAGATGCCGGATCGCTTGCAGCGCTGATTCGGCCTTGCCTTCCTGCACGAAGCCGATGATGGCGTTGAGCACGACGACCCCAAGGATGACGGCGGCGTCGACCCAGTGGCCGATGACCGCAGTAATCACGGCGGCGGCCATGAGCACATGCAGCAGAAGATTGTTGAACTGGCGCAGGAGGCGCTTGAGAGCGCTCGGTGGCTCGGGTTCTGCCAATCGATTGGGACCGTAGGCGAGCAGACGTCGCTCCGATTCGGCTTCGCTCAAGCCATGAGTGCTCGTGTCGAGCGCGGCCATTACGGTATCGGCGTTGGTCGCGTGCCATTCCCCGGTCGGGGGCGGTTGGGTTCGTTCGGTATTCACGGTTGTCTTTGTGCCAAGTGGGTCAGGTTATCGATGGTGCCGTGCCGCTGTCCGGCGCCTGGAATTCCGTGTTCGCGCCCGCTTCTGCGGGCATCACCTCGAGATCAGCGAGGAACGGATTGCCACCGCCTCGGACTAGGGCACGGCAATGCCGGGTTCCGTGGAGGGCCACGCGTTGAGCACGGCCGCGATCAGCGTGGCGAGGGGGATGGCGAAGAAGACTCCCCACAAGCCCCAGAGGCTGCCGAAGATCAGCACCGCAGAGATGATCGCGACAGGATGCAGGTTGACGACCTTGGAGAACAGCAGGGGCGCAAGCAGATTTCCATCCACGAATTGAATGAGGCCATAGGCGGTGAGCACATACCAGAAGGAGGGCGTGACGCCGAACTCGAAATAGGCGACGGCAGCTACCGGCAGGGTGATGACCGCAGCCCCTACGTACGGGACCAGCACGGACAGTCCCGTCGCGAAGGCGAGCAACATCGCGTAGGGGAGGCCCAGTGGGTAGTACACCGCGTAGCTGACTACCCAAACGATCAGGATCTCCAGAACCTTACCCTTCACATAATTGCCGAGGCCGGCGTTCACCTCCGTCCAGACGCTGTTCAGGAGGGGGCGTTCGCGCGGCAGAAACCGCAGGAACCAAGCGATGATCTCCGCCTTGTCCTTGAGCATGAAAAACACGAGCAAGGGCACGAGCACAAGATAGACGAGCAGCGTCATCAGGTGGACGGCCGAGGAGAGGGACATCACCACCAGCCGCTGGCCAAGGCTGGTCAGATCCTGACGTACGGAGAACAGCAAGTCGTTGAGCTGCTGTTCGGAGAATACCTGCGGATAACGCTCGGTCAGCTGCAGCATGAGGGCCTGGGCTGCCGTCACGATGGCGGGTAGTTCGCGGGCGAGTTGACTCAACTGCCCCGCGAGCAGGGGCAGCAGGAGCAGCATCATCGAGACGAACAAGGAGAGAAAGAGGCTGAATACCAGGAGCACCGCCGTGAAGCGAGGCACCTTGAAGCGCTCCAGCAAGCGCACTGCTTCCTCGAGCAGATAAGCGATGATGACGCTTGCGATCAAGGGAGCGAGCAGGCCGCCGGCGAACACGATGAGCGCCAGCCCCAGCAGAAGCACGACGGCAAGGATGACGACCTGCGGATCGGAGAAATGCCTGTCGGTCCATGAACGGAAATAGCGAAACATAGTGCTCGGCCCAGTCCATACGATCGAATGCGCAGCGTTCGCGCGGGATTATCTTATGAGCGCAAGCCCAAGGACAGCTTTTCCCGAGGCGCCGGGGAGGTCATGGTCGGCCGTTGCAACGAGTCGTTGTTCGCGTGCTTGTCACACGAAACGAACGCCTCGTGCCCGCGCTTGCCGGCCGGTGCGTAAGGCAACGCGCGGTCTCGTGTCGGCTCGACATCTCGTACGTGGATCCGACGGAGGCTACTTCCTGGGCGCCGGTTGCGTTGCCTTGTCCGGCAACGTGGTGGCGGAGGCAATGCGCTTGGCATCGGCGAGATGTTGCCTGATGTGCGGGATCGCTTTCCGTCCCACGGCCTTGAGCTCGGGATTCTTCGCGTTGTCGGCGATGTCCTGCACCAGATTCAGCGTCGATTCGTGGTCCTTCACAATTCGGGTCATGTAGGAACGATCGAAGGTCTCGCCGGACTGCTCCTGCAGGCGCTACATCATCTTGGCATGGGCCGCTTCGGCGTGGTGATCTTTCAAAAGCTGGATCCCGAAACGCCCGAGCTGATGCAGCAGATCGATTATGAGCCGCAAGGGTGATCGAGAACATCGGCTCTGCCCTGTGTGTGGTGGGACATCGAGTGCAAGCGGATCTGGAGCGCTTCAAGGAGTCGTCGAGACGCGCGGCGTCGAGACTGGCGGCCGGCGGGGCGAAGTCAGGCAATCTCACTGACGAGGCCTGTGTCGCGGGCAGGACGCGGGGCCTACCGGCCAAGGTCGCCCAGGGACGCGTTGGCGGCGAGGCGCCCGATCGCATTTGCCAGCAAGGATGCGACCCCGATCACCTCGACGCGCGACCGGGCCGCCTCGTCGAGGCGAAACGGCGCCACGGTGTCCGTGATGAGCACCCGCGGCAAGGCGTCGGCAGCGAGGAGTTCAGCCGCAGGTGCGACGAACAAACCGTGCGCCGCCGCAGCGATCACTGCGATTGCGCTCTGGGCCCGACATGCGGCGACGGATGCGGCGAGGGTGCTGCCGGTGGCGAGAATGTCGTCCACGATGATCGCCGTGGCACCGGCCACGTCGCCTGCGAGACGGCCGACCTCCAGGGTGCCCAAGGCTCTGCGCTTCTCCATCATTGCGAGGCCGATGTCCTGTTGCAGCCTGCGCGCAAGGGCCGACCTCAACCTATCCGCCCGCTTGAAGCCGCCCGGGTCGGGAGATACGACCACCAGCCGGGTATCCGCAGGCAGCCTTGCGGCAATGGCATCGGCGAACAGACCCGAGCATGAAAGATGTTCAGCAGAAATGCGAAAGGCATTCTGAAAAGCCGCCGGATTGTGCGCTTCGATAACGAGCACTCGATCTACCCCGAGGGCTTCGAGCAGCTGCGCGACATAGCGAGTGGGCAGCGGATCGTCGGGCTGGGTTCGGACGTCCTTGCGCGCGTAGCACAGATAGGGCAGCACGGCAGTGACCCTCGCAGCACCGGCATCGCAGACGGCGCCCAAGAAGAACAGCAGGCGGACCAGCTTGTCGTTGACGCTACTCGCTGCATCGCCGTAAAGCGAGCTCAATACGTACACATCGTGTCCGCGGACGCAGTCCAGGGGACGCAGCTTGTGCTCGCCATCGTCGAAGTCGCGAGCCTCGTGGCGCGCCAATTCGATGCCTAATGCAGCAGCTACACGCGATCCGAGCGCTTCGGTAGCATCCAGGGCGAATAGCATGGGAGCGTCGGTGGACATGGTATGAACTCTGACGGTCGGCGAGAAGCGTGGGTTGAAGGGGGGCTTCAGTCGCGTCAAACTGGCTTGCTGCACGGCGCCTTCAGCGGGTGCGCCGAATCGGGTCGATGAGCCTCATGCGCATGGTCGTCGGCGAGCGCCCCGGACCGTTGTCTGGGCCGTGCCGGGATGTCCGTGATGCCTGCATGGTATGCCGCCACGCCCACGTATACGTTTGCCCTTTCGAGCCACATTGCGGCATCCGTCCGCTCCGGCTCCCGCACATGGAGCAGGCACAAGCGCGCACGTAGGGCCGCACGGATCGATTGATAGAGCGCGACGAGCGCAGGCGGCGCGATGTCTTGCGTCAGGCGGCCGTAATGGTCGAGCAGGCTGCGCGCTGCCCGGGGCGCGCCGAGACGCGTGCATTCCAACGCGAGAAAGGCCAGTTCGTCCCATGGATCGACGATGCGCAAGCTGCGGTTGAACTCCAGACAGTCGAATACCACCGGCTCAGCCAACAGACAGACGTGTTCGGGCCGCAGGTCTCCGTGCCCCTCGACAATGCGGCCCGCCGCGACGCGTTCACGCAGCGTCCCGGCGTTCTCGTTCAGCCGCGCCGTCTGCGCGGCATGGAGCGCTTGCACCGAATGCAGGGTCAATGCCTCGGCGTGTTCGAGCAGCACGGTCGCGCTTCGGTCGATTTCGGCCTGGAGGCTTTCGATCTGTGCCGAAGGCGCGATGCGTTCGCAAGGCAGCCCGCGGTAAAAGCGTGCGAGCCGGCTGGCCAAGGCGACGATCTGGCCTGCCTCCAGGGTGCCGTGTCGTATGCGTTCGTCCAGCATGTGCTCCTGCGGGAGTCTGCGCATTCGCACCAGCCATTCCAAGGCGGTGCCCGCCAAGCCCACACGCAAGCGTCCGCCAGGTGTCCTCGAGAGCGAGACGACGTCGAGGTAGACGTCCTGCGCGAGTCGCCGGTTCAAGCGCAGTTCCTCCTCGCAGTAGAACTTGCGCAAGGCGCGCGTGCTGAAGTCGAGAAACTCGTAGCGCACCGGCTTCTTCAACTTGTACGCATGCCCCGCCGTCAAGAAGACAAAAGACATATGCGTCTCGATCACCTCGACGCGTGCGGGCGTCTCCGCATATGTTTCGGGACGACAAAGCGCCGCGACGACTTGTTCGAGGGTGATGTCGTCGGCGTGCAAGCAAGAGACCTAGGCGTGCGAACGAGGAACGTGCGTAGCGGCGCGACGTGCGAGCAGGGCAACGACTTCTTCATCGTCGACCTGGTCGAAATCCTGGTAGTACTGACCTACCGCATAGAAGCCGGTGGGTGCCTGCAGACACACCACCTCGTCGGCTTGAGGATGAAGGCGGGCGAGGCATTCGGGCGGTGCAACCGGCACAGCACAGACGATCCTCGCCGGGCGCTTGGCCCGGATCGCGTGCAGCGCGGCAAGCATCGTGGCTCCGGTAGCGAGGCCATCGTCGACCAAGATCACGATGCGTCCTTCGGGGTCGATGGGCGCGCGACAAGGTGTGTACCGTGCGCGTCGCTCCCGAAGCAGCCGCAGTTGCGCTTGTCTGCAGTGTTCGATGTACGGCGCATCGGCCCCCATTCTTGCGGCGAAATCGGCAACGTATGTCCAGCCTGTTTCGTCGATTGCGCCGATCGCCAGCTCCGGGTTGCCGGGTGCGCCCAGCTTGCGCACCAGTACCACATCGAGATCTCCCCCCAATGCGTCGGCAAGGATAGCGCCCATCGGCGCAGCCCCACGGGGAATCGCCAGTATCAGCGGATGCTCGCCTCGGTAATGCACCAAGCGCTCGGCGAGCATTTGGGCCGCCGAACTTCTCGACTCGAATTGAATAGCCATTCGCTCCTCCGTCCAACTGCACGCTTCGTTGTTGGACCGGATGTGCGTCGAGTGATTCCATGGAAGTTCAGGTTCAGTGCCTTTGATCGAGTCTCCCTTGACCCAGATCAACGCGTCCCTGGGTGGGTACCCGAGAACGCAGTCCCTGATCTGGAAAAGATGCAAAGCCGGCCGCAGTTTCGAAAACACGGGCATCGGGGATGCGTCGCCAGATCGTTTGGAGTGTGGATCATGAAGGCTGCCGATTTCTCACGTAAGGTGCGCGCACCCAAGCGCAGGCCGAGCGCACGCCGGAAGAGTCCCTGTGAGGACGTCGTCGATCCGGGGCGCAGTGCCGATCCCGCTGTGCACGTCGAAGTGGCGACAGCGTCGCCGACCCCGGATGGGCATGTCGACCGAACTGAGGCTCCCCGAAGTTCCATGGAAGACCCGCTGGGGGACTGGCCGGAGGGCGGTTCGTCCGGGAACGACCAGTGGCTGCGAGAGCGCGGCGACAAGGAAGGATCGTCGCCTTAGAAGAGCACCCATGCGCTTCTACATGGCAGCGTGAACTGACGCGTGCGCCGTCGCCGTCCCGTTACGAAGGAAGATTGCGCGATGAATACCCATGAAGTGCCTCCCGCGCCGGGCGATGCGCTGCTCGTGGTCGACGTGCAAGTGGATTTTCTGCCGGGCGGAGCGCTTGCCGTTCCCCACGGCGACGAAGTGATCGCGCCGCTCAATCGCTGGATCGAGCGCTTCGTCCTGGCAGGTCAACCGATCTATGCCACGCGAGACTGGCATCCGCAGGCGCATCGCTCGTTCAGGGAACAGGGCGGCGTGTGGCCGACGCACTGCGTTTCGGGCAGCAGCGGTGCGTCGTTTGCGGCGGCACTTGCATTGCCGCCGAGCGCCATCGTGATTTCGAAGGCGGATGCGGTGGAGCGAGACGCCTATTCCGGCTTTTCGGGCACGGACCTCGGTGATCGTCTGATCTCCTCCAGGGTTGCGCGTGTCTGTATCGGCGGACTGGCTACGGACTATTGCGTGCTGCATACCGTGCTCGACGCGAGGGCGGCGGGCTTCGAGGTCGTGGTGATCGAAGATGCTGTCCGAGCAGTCGATCTGCGGCCTGGAGACGGCACGCGTGCCCTGGAGCGGATGCGCGCTGCCGGGGCCTTGATGCTGCGGGAAGGTTGAGGTGAACCCGGCTCCGCCAGACCCGGGCGCCAGCGCGCTGATGACCGACTTCTATCAGCTCACCATGCTGAAGTCCTATTACGAACTGGGCATGACCGAGCAGGCCGTGTTCGAGTTCTTTTTCCGCAAGCTGGCACCCACGAGGAATTTCATGGTTGCGGCCGGATTGGATACCGTTCTGGGCTTCCTCGAGCAGCTTGCGTTCGGCTCCGAGGATTTGTCGTGGCTGGGCAGCCAGGCGGGCTTTCCGGCGTCCTTTCTCGAGCGTCTCGCCTCGTTGCGGTTCACTGGGGATGTCGATGCGATGCCCGAAGGTACTGTGTTCTTCGCGGATGAGCCGCTGCTGCGGATCGTGGCGCCCTTGCCCGAGGCGCAACTGGTGGAGTCCCGCCTCATCGCGCTACTGCACTTCAGTGCCAGCGTCGCCTCCAAAGCTGCCCGCTGCGTGCTGGCTGCGCCGGGGCGCATGCTGCTCGATTTCGGCATGCGCCGCGCGCACGGTGCCGAGGCCGGCCTGCTGGCGGCGCGCTGCGCCTACATCGCGGGCTTCGATGGCACGGCCACGGTCCTGGCAGGGCGGCGCTACGGGATTCCGCTGTACGGCACGATGGCCCACTCGTTCGTTCAAGCGCACGACGACGAAATCCAGGCTTTCGTTGATTTCACCCAGGGCCATCCCGACAACGCGACGCTGCTGATAGACACCTACGATACGGAAGCGGCGGCGCGCAGCCTGGTGGACTTGATGCCGCGCTTGCGCAGTCAAGGGCTGAGCGTGAAGGCGGTGCGGCTGGACTCCGGAGATCTCGCCGAGCACGCGCGCAAGGTGAGGCGAATTCTGGATGCGGGCGGCTGTCGCGATGTACGCATCCTCGCCAGCGGCGGGCTCGACGAGCACGCGGTGGCGCGATTGCTGTCCGCGCCGATCGACGGTTTCGGGATCGGCTCGGGTCTGGCGACGGTGGCCGATGCCCCCGTGGCCGACTGCGTGTACAAGCTGCAGGAGTACGCGGGGCGCCCCCGGCGCAAGCGCTCGGAAGGCAAGGCGACCTGGCCGGGCCGCAAGCAGGTATTCCGCTGTTGCGGTGCCGATGGGCGGATGCAGCGCGATATCGTCGGTCTCGAGGACGAAGGCTTGCCGGGTAGGCCATTGCTCGTCCCCCAAATGCGTGCCGGCGAAAGATTGCAGCCCATCGACGGCATCGATTCGATGCGGTCGCGGGTGCGCGAACAATTGAACAGCCTGCCCGAGCGCATGCGCGGTCTGGAGACCGCTCAGGCAGGCTATTCGGTCGAGATCTCCGCGGGCGTGAGATCACTCGCTCGGGTCGTTGATCGATTCACACCCGGAGCGAAGCGCCGCTGACAGGCGTCCGGGATACCGACGTTCGACAACCGGGTTGTCCCAAGCGCTCCAGTCATGATGCGCGAGGTCGCGAGCGTCGGTCCGTCGTGTGGCTGCTGAGACCGGTGCGAGCAGCCGGGAACGTGTCCGCGCAGCCGATGAGGGCAGGCGAACGGCATGCTACGCACCTCTTGCGTCGTCTAGAATCGACGGCTCGCGGACGCACTCGCGGTCGATCCGATCGCCAGTGTCTTCGCTCGCAACAGGAGATCGGGGATGAGCGAAATGATGGGACCGCGTGCGACGTTTGCCTACGTGGGATGCTTCACGACTGCCCGGCGCAAAGCCCACGGCGAGGGCATCGCGGCATTTCGTATCGATGCTGACACGGGTGCGTGGCACTATGTGGAGACCTACGGGGAGATTCCGAATCCGCATTACGTGACGCTCGATCGGACGCAGCGGTTTCTCTATTCCGCGCACGGCGACAGTTCGGAGATCGGCGCGTACAGGCGCGATCCGCAAAGCGGCCGATTGAAGCTGCTCAATCGGCAGGCAACCGGCGGGGACAACGCATCCACCGTCGCCGTCGATGCGAGCAATCGTTTCGTCGTGCTCGCCAATGGCCCCGGGGTGGCCGTGTTTCCGATCAATGCCGACGGCTCGCTGGCCCCGTACTGCGACCTCGTCATCCCGCCCGGAGATCCGGGGCCGTGGCGCAAGGAGCAGTTCGGTCCGCATCCCCATCAGGCGATCTTCGATCCGAGCGGCCGTTTCGTGATCGTGCCCGACAAGGGGCTCGACAAGATCCACGTCTATCGCTTCGATGCCGAGCGCGGCAAGCTCGTGGCCTGCGATCCGCCGCACGTCAAGGCGCGCTACGGCGCCATTCCCAGGCACATCGCTTTTCACCCGCTCGCATCCTATGCATATGTCGTGAACGAGATGGATTCGACGGTCAATGCCTACCACTGGAACGGCGAGCGGGGCACGCTGGCGGCGTTCCAGCGCATTCCGACGACGCCCACGACGTATACGGGGGACAACACGGGGGCGGAGATTGCCGTCCTGCCGTCGGGCCGCTTTCTCTATGCCTCCAATCGGGGGCACGACAGCATCGCGATCTACGCCATCGATCAGGCGAACGGCATGTTGACGCATGTGGGTTGGGAGTCGGTGCAGGGCAAAAAGCCACGCTACTTCGGACTGTCGCCCGATGCGAGTCTTTTGTATGCGGCGAACGAGAACACGCATTCGATCGTCGCGTTCAGCATCGACCAGGCGACGGGTCGGCTGCAGCCGACCGGCCTCGTGATCGAGACGGGCAGCCCGACTTGCATCGCGTTCGCGAGCGATTGATCGAGACGATCGACTGCGGGTTACTTGGCCCGCAGTCCGGCTGACTTGATCACTTGCGCCAGGCGCGCGGTTTCGGCCTTGATGACCGCTGCGAACTGCTCCGGTGTGCTGCCGACGGTTTCGACGCCGGAGGCGAGGAAGCGCTCCTTCATCTCGGGCGACTGAAGCACCCGCAGGGATTCCTGATGCAAGCGAGCGAGGATGGCTGCGGGCGTTTTGCTCGGCGCCCATAATCCGTAAATCGCTTCCGAGGAATATCCGGGGACGCCGGCGGCCGCGATGGTCGGCAGGCCCGGTACGAGCGGTGAGGCTTCGGCGCTGGTGACGGCCAGCGCTTTCAGCTTGCCCGACTTGACATGGCCGGCGACCGAACCCGTCGTGGCGAACATCACCTTCACCTGGCCGGCAAGGACGTCGAGCAAGGCCGGGCCGCCGCCCTTGTATCCGATGCGAGTCAGATCGACACCGGCCATCGCCTTGAAAACTTCCGCAGCGAGGTGATTGGAGGCACCGACGGGGCCGGATGCATAGTTGATCTCTCCCGGGGCCGCTTTTGCGCGTGCGATCAGTTCCTTCACTGTGTTAACGCCGAGCGAGGGGTGCACCACAAGGATATTGGGCGATCGCGATGTCAGCGTGATCGGCGCAAGTTCCTTGTCGGGATCGTAGGGGACGTTGTCGAGCAGAGGCGAAATCCAGACGGTGTTGTTATGCACGAGCAAGGTGTAGCCGTCGGGATTGCCTTTCGCGACGGTCTGCGGCGCGATGTTGGTACCCCCGCGATTGTCGACGATCACTTGCTGCTTCAGTCGCTCCGTCAGGCCTTGGGCAAGCAGCCGCGCGGTGAAGTCGATACCGCCGCCAGGGGCGGCCGTCACGATGCGTAGGGGTTTGTCGGGGAAGGTCTGAGCGAGTGCCTGACCGATGCCGCCGGCCATGCAGGCAGTCATGCTCCAGGCGGCGTAGCGTGCGAATTGCATGATGCGTGTCTCCTCCGGCGAGCGCCCGGGGGCTGCCGAATCATGTTCGATGTGAGCACGCGGAATGCCGTGCGCCGACTGTATTCTACTGTGCAATGTGTCACTCGATGGAGGCGAAAGAGTATGCTTGCCCACGGGGCGGAGGTTGGCATGCGGTCGATTTCCGGGCGCAGTCGGCTCGCAGTGCAGGGGCAATGAAAGCGAGGAGGTGACGAATGATCAGACTGGCGATTTTCCTTACGGTGTTCGGCGCGGGCGGCTGCTTTGCCCAGGCGGTCAACTATCCGACCAAGCCCATGCGCTGGGTGGTGCCCTTTGCGCCGGGCGGCGGCACCGATGTGGTCGCGCGGCCGATCGCGCTCAAGATGAGCGAGCGGCTCGGTCAGCCGGTGTTGTACGACAACCGCGGGGGAGGCGGAGGCGTGCTGGCCGGAGAGATCGTGGCGCGGGCAACCCCCGACGGCTACACGATGCTGGTTGCGGCGGTCGCGGTGATGACGGTCAACGTTTCACTCATGAAGATGCCCTTCGATCCGGTCAAGGACTTCGCGCCGGTGACCAAGTTCGCCTCCGTGCCCAACCTGCTTGCGGCCCGGGCTTCGCTGCCGGTCAAGACCGTCCCTGAGCTGATCACGTATGCGAAGGGTTCGCCCGGGAAACTGCTGTGGGCGCTGTCCGGGGTCGGGTCGGGCGGGCATCTGGCCATGGAAATGTTCCGGCTGTCGACCGCCATCGATCCGGTGCGGGTGTACTACAAGGGGGCCGGGCCGGCAGCCGTGGCTCTGTTGAGCAACGAAGCCGATGTGCTGTTCGCCAATCCCGGCGTATTCATGGCGCATATCAAGTCGGGGAAGCTGCGTGCGATCGCGGTCGCGGCGCGCGAACGCATTGCGGTACTGCCGGGGACGCCGACCTTCATCGAGGCCGGGCACGCCGATTTCGAGTCGGGGTCCTGGTACGGGCTGGCTGCGCCTGCCCGGACGCCGCCGGCGATCGTCGAGCGCGTCTATCGAGTCGCGGCCGAGGTGCTCAAGGAGCCCGACATCGTTGCCCGCCTCGTCGCGGACGGCGCGACGCCCGTGGGCAACTCTCCGCAGGCGTTCTCGCAGGAAATTCGAGACGACATCTTGCGCTGGGCCAAGGTGATCAAGGCAGCGAACATATCGCTGCAACTCTAGCCGCGCGCCTGCCGGCAAGCAACCGGGCTAGAGGTAACGCGTCGGCCAGTTGATGGTACGCCACATGTGCGCGGTCGGGCTGTGATCGAATCCCAGTCCTTCCGCGGGCTGACGGAAGTGGCGGCCGACGACGTCGGTGAATTCTTCCAGCTCGACCTGCACGTTTGGGTCGAATGCGTACAAGTCGTTCACGGTGAGCAGCCGCGCGCTCATGTACCACTTGTGGTTGCGGGCGTATTGGTATTCGCGCTCGACATAGGCTTCGGGTTTGAAGTCGGCGCCGAACAGACGCAGATAGGAGTCGGGATAGGTGTAGCCTACCGACTCGTCGGGATAGAACCGCAGCACCTGATGGTAACGGATGGCGAAAGCCACTTCCTCGTCGACATAGGGCTCGAACAGTTGTGCCGCCCAGTAGCCATGATCGGCGCGGATGAAGCCGGTGCTGGCGATGTCATGCAAAAGGCATGCGAGCACGATTTTTTCGCTCGTGCCGTTCTTTTGCGCGAGTCGGGCGCTCTGGAGCATATGAGCGGCGGGCCCAAAACGGTGCCGGAAGAAATCGAACAGGGTCGGTTTGTCGGGCATGCGCGAGAGGCGAGGGTCATGCCCCATCAGATGCAGTTTGCCCCGGCTGTCCTGGGGCGGCGGCGGATTGCGCGGATCGCGCTCGCCCGAGGTGTAGATTGGCGATTTCACGATGACGAGCTTGTCGAGTTCAGCGCTCGCTGCGTGTTCGGCGGCTTCGGCGATTTGTAGGCTGTTCATGCGCTCATATTCCGGCGGGTCTCGCACGGCTGTCAAGCTGCACTGCGTCATTGCCCATGACGCGGGGGCGAGGCCGGCATTGGCGGCCGCGGTGCCGACCCTTCCGGGTCAGCACCTGGTGTCCCAAGTCAGAGATTCGTCGACTGGAGGCGGAACGCACTCGCTTGATCCTGGCTCCACGGCAGGTCACGGCTCAGGCGACTGACCAGTTCCAGCGCGTAAGGAGCCGTCTCCAGCAGCAGGTTCATGTGCTCGTCGGAGAGCTTCAATCCGGCTCTGGCTGCCATGGTTTGCGCGAGGTCACGCACGCCAGGATCGATGTCGGGGGCCGCCGTGGGTGCATGGTCGTGATCGACAGGGGGCGCGAGGGCGCCAGCCACGAGTTGCGGGCGTCGCTTGTTCCACTGCGTGGCCTGCTCGTAGGCGCGTCCGATGCGCAGCACGGTCGCATCCTCGAACGGGCGCCCCGCGATCTGCAAACCGAGCGGAAGACCGGCTTCGCTGAAGCCTGCGCCGAGCGCAAGGGCGGGGGCACCCGTCACGCTGAACAGCGTGCCCATGCCCGGGCGCAAGAATTTGTCGGCCGAACCGAGAGACTTGTGATTCGCGAGGCTCGGTGCCGGCCCGGCGCCCGCGGTCAGGAGCGCATCGTAGCGGGCATAGACGGGCTTCATCTCGTCGATGATCGCGGCCCGGTGGCGTTGGGCGGTGATGTAGTCCGCGGACGTATACAGGCATGCCGGCAGACACCGTGACAGGAAGTGGTGACCGTAGGCCTGGGGGCGCTCTTGCAGCGTCTTGTGATGCAGGGCGTAGAGTTCGGATTCCGTCATCATGAGCCGCACGGCGTAGTAGTCGTGCAGGGAACGCAGACGGATCTCCTCGACGTGGGCCCCAAGCGACTCGAGCACCTCGATCGACCGACGAACGGCCGCGATGAGTTCGGGGCTCATGTCGAGGTCTTCCTCGAAGAAATGACGCACGACCCCGATACGCAGGCCGCGGATGCCTGCGTCGAGACCGTCGCGCATGGAGGGCAGCTTGATCTGAGCGCTGCCGGGGTCGGCGGGATCGTGGCCGATGAGCTGATCGAGCACGATGGCGCAATCTTCGACCGAGCGGGTGAGCGGTCCCACGTGGTCGCAACTCGACGAAAACGGCACGACGCCCACCCGGCTCACCAGCCCGAAGGTGGGTTTGAGACCCACCACGCCCGACAGCCAGGCGGGGCTGCGTACAGAGCCCCCAGTGTCGGTGCCGAGTGCGTAGGCCGCCAAGCCCGCTGCGACCGCGGCCGCCGAACCGCTGCTCGAGCCGCCGGTAAAGTGCATCGGGTTCCACGGATTGCGCGCAGGCGGCCAGGGCAGGTCGAACGACGGGCCGCCGTGTGCGAACTCGTGCGTCGCTGCCTTGCCGAGAAGAACGGCGCCCGCAGCATAGAGCCGGCGTACCGCTGCCGCATCGTGCCGGGGCACATTGTGTTCGAGCAGGCGGGAGTGCGCGGTCGTGCGTATGCCCGCGGTATCGAAGTTGTCCTTCAAGGCGAGGGGAATGCCGTGCAGCGGGCCGCGGTAGTCGCCGCGCGCGATTTCTTGCTCGGCCGCGCTTGCTTGGGCGAGCGCGTGATCCGCCGTGACGGTCAGGTACGCATGCAGTTGAGGATCGATGGCATCGATGCGTTCGAGGTAGGCACGCGTCAGTTCGACCGGGGAGATCTTGCGGCCTCGGAGCAGTTCAGCCGCGCTGGCAATGTCGAGAAAGCAAAGATCGTCTTCCATGAGGGGCTCACCGTCGCTGAGGGGGAGCCCTGATTCTAGCTTGTAGACCGCATCGGAATTGATCGGAACCTAGTGTCCTGAGTCAGAGATTCGTTGACGAATGGCCGAACGGTGCCGCCGGTGTAGAAGGGACAAAAGGGTCGAAATCGACGTCAGACGCGAAGGAAACCGCAGCCAGGTTGGACACCTGGCGAGGATTTCCGACAAAGTATGGCGTCGATTCTCGGCGCTTTTGTTCAGCGAATTTCTGACTCAGGACACTAGGCCTGCGCGCGCCGTGCGCGCTCGCGCAGGCGGAACCGCATGGGGCGGTCGTGCACCCGAGACCCGGAGCGGCCTCAGGCGGCGGCTTCGTCGGCGGCGAGGTATGCCGCAAGGGCGCGGCACGCTTCGTCCAAGGCCTGTTCCAACGGACCGCCGGTGCTCCAGGCTTGTGTGGTGTCTCCCCGGCGGGCGAATGTCTCGGCTTCTGCGGCGAGTTCCGCCAGGACCAGCGCGCCGACGAACCGGCTGCTCGACTTCAGCGCATGGACGGTCGTGCGGAAACTTTCCAGGTCGGTTCGCGTCGTCGCCTCCTGGAGCTTCGCCTTCAGGGCAGATGCGGTATCGAGGTAGGTCCGGACGATTTTGCGGGTCGCGGGGGCGGAGATCTGCTCGGTCAGATGCGCAAGGACTTGCCGGTCGAGCACCGGTGCAATCGAGGGCGTCGGCGACAGCGAGGGCGCCGGTGCGCTCGCGGGTGCGCCGACTGTTCCGCCGAGCCAGCGGCTGATCGTCGCCTCGAGCGCGTTCATCGAAACCGGTTTGGTGAGGTAGTCGTCCATTCCGGCGTCGAGACAGCGCTGGCGGTCTTCTGCGAACGCGTTCGCCGTCAGCGCGATGATGGGCGTGCGCTTCGCGTCGCGCTCCAGCGCGCGTATGCGGGCTGTGGCGACATAGCCATCCAGCACGGGCATCTGGCAGTCCATGAGGATCAAGTCGAAGCGGTGCTGTTCGGACGCTTCGATCGCTTTCTGGCCGTTGTCAGCGATGGTGCATGTCAGACCGAGACCGGCCAGCATTTCCGTGACCACGATCTGATTCACCGGATTGTCCTCGGCCACCAGCACATGACCGCACAGCTGTCCGCACGGGCGCGTCAAACTCGAAGCGCGCGGATCGGGCGCAGCCGTCGAGGCTTTGGCGCAGGGAAGATCCAGGCGGACTGTCGTGCCTTGGCCCGCTGCGCTTTCGAGCTCGATCGTTCCACCCATGAGTTCGACGATGCGCTTGCAGATGGCGAGTCCGAGGCCGGTGCCGCCGTGGGTGCGCGTGGTCGATGTGTCTGCTTGGTTGAACGGCTGGAAGAGCGACTGCAGCTTGTCTGCAGCGATGCCGATGCCGGTGTCGCGGATCTCAACGCGAAGCCGAATGCCGGCTTGCCTGGAATCACCCGCGGTTGCAGTGACCTTGCAATCGATGCGTCCGCCCTGGGTGAACTTGATCGAGTTGCCGAGTACGTTGCTCAATATCTGGCGCAGTCGCGTCGGGTCGCCATTGAGTCGTCCCGGCAGTTCCGGGCTGGGGGCGAGGGCGAACGAGGTGCCGCGTTCTGCGGCGAGTTCCCGATAGGTGGTGCCTACATCGGCGAGCAGGGCGTGCAGGTCGAAGTCGATCGCTTCCAAGGACAGCTTGCCCGCCTCGATCTTGGCCAGATCGAGCACGTCGCTCAACAGACTGTGCAATTGGCGCCCGGAGCCCCGGATGGCATCGCAGTATTTGCGTTGATCGGTGCTCAGCGCAGTCCGGTGCAGGAGGTCCGCCATGCCGAGAACGCCGTTCAGTGGGGTGCGGATCTCGTGACTCATGCTGGAGAGGAAGGCGGACTTCGCATCGCTGGCCGCGAGTGCTGCATCGCGGGCGCTGGCCAGTTCCTGGTTCTTCTGCACGAGGTGATCTGTCATCGCATCGAGCGCCTGCACCGTGGAGCCGATCGCGTCGCCTTCGTTGGCGATCTCCACTTGCTGGCCAGTCGTCTGCAGCACCAGTCGCGTGGTTTTGCGGCGCAGTCGGCGCAGGGGCGCCAAGGCGAAGCGCAGCAGGACGACGGCGAGAATGACGGCGACCGTGGCAATCATGACGCCCGCAATGGCGGAATGCTTGGCGCCGGCTTCGAAGACGCGATCGGCGCGCTTGCTGTCGACCACCACCTGCATGACGAAAGCTTCGTCGACCAAGCGGATCGGCACGTACAGTACGGTCGCCTGCAGTTCCGACGAACGCCTCGAGTAAGGCGCTTTTTGCGTGAATGCGGCTTCGATCGCCTCGGCCTCGATCGGCGGCGCGGGATCAGCACTGGTGGCGACGAGCCGACCATCGTCGGCGATCAAGGTCAGCGCCGCGCCCACTTCCTTGGCCACACGCGCAATGAAGGCGTCGTTGACCTGCATGCCGAGGATGACCGAGCCCACGGCTGCGCCTGCACGCTCCAGGGGGGCGACGGTCTGGATCATCGCGTTGTGACCTGGACTGCGCTCGGTCGTGATGGTCGTGAGGACCGAGGATCCGGTCAAGGCTTCGGCGACATGCCGCGCTGTCGTTCTGTCGCCTCGGCGCGCGGGCGCCTGCGCCCGATAGACGACGATCTGTTCGTTGTCGGTGAATTCAAGCACGTCGAGCTTCAGGGACGTTCGCAGCTGTTCCACGGCTCGCACGAATGCGAGGTTGCTCTGTGGGGCCTGGGCGTCGACCGCGTCGACTATCGTGGGATGCGTGCGCAGAAGCGCGGCCAGGGATTGGAGCTGGCTGACGTGCGTATCGAGCAAGCCTTCCACGATGCGACCGACCGTCGCTGCCTTGTCGACCTCGCGCTCGTGCATGGCTGCCCGCAAGACGCCCGCAGCGTTCCAGTAGGAGGCGAGCTCGGTGACGCCGACGATGAGGACGACCATCGCGATGAGCCAGGTGCGCAACCCGGGTCGGAAGCCGCTCGGGCGGCGCTCAGCCGTGTGGCCGTGATCGAGCACCTCTGCTGGGGGCGCCGTGGACTTCACGCGCCAGGCGCCGCATGGGGCGTGGGTGCTGTCGGCGGGGGTGTGCCCGCCGTCGCCTGTGCGCGCCCGAGGCGCTGGCACGCGAGGCCGATTCGCCTGAGCAAAGCGTGGGGTGCGAAGGGGCGCGCAGGGCGCGCCTGGGCCAGGACGGTGGTCCGTGAGCGCATGGATCGAGTCGTGCTTGGTCTGGGATCCTAGCGATTACGGCGCGTGGCTGCCTGGCTTGAGGCTGCACCCGATTGCGCAGCCGTACTCGATCAATCGGTCAGGGTCGATCGGGCGGCTGCCGGCCCTCGTCGCCGGCCTTGCGCGCGCCCTTGGCTCCCATGCGCGCACTGACCAGCAGAAGCGCGGCGTTGGTCCAGAACACTGAGATGAGCCCCAGCATGCTGCCTAGGTAGCCGAACAGGAGCGGAACCCCGATCTGAATGATCTTGTTGAGCGACATCCGCAGGCCGAGCGATTCTCCCGTGCGCCCTTGAGGCGAAGCCTCGTAGATTAGGATCATCGAAAGCGGCTGGCCGCAGCCGAGCGCCAGCCCGAGCAGGAAGGCGATCGCGGCCAGAATCCAGGGATTCTCGAAGAACGGGAACAGCAGATAGATCAGCCCCGATGCGAGCAGGCAGTAGTTCATCAGCTGCTCTTCGGTGGCGAGCTTGAGCAGTTTCGGCATCACGAGCCGGACGACGAATGCGGCCGCGGAATGCGCGCCGATGATGATGCCGATCATCGAGGCGGAGAGTCCGATCGAGTCGCCGTAGATCGGCATGTAGAAATTGAGCAGGTCCGAGGCGGCGAACACCATGGCGCCGCTGAGCAAAGCTCGCCGCAGCGGTGGAATTCGCATGAGGTCGGTGATGCGTGCGCCTTCGTCCTTGATTTTCTTCTTCGGTGCGCCGGGCAGGCTCTTGCGGAACACGCCCATCGCGAGCAGCGGCAAGAAGGCGAGTGCGGCGAGCATCGCGTAGCTGTTCTCGTGGCCGATGGAATCGATGGCGAAGCCGACCGCGACCGGTCCCAGCAGCCCGGCCATGGCCTGGCCCAGGCTGAAGGTCGTCAGGTTGGCGGCGCGCTTGTCGGGCCCTCCCACGGAGGCCGCCAGGTTTTGCAGCGACACCATGAAGAATATGAAGGTCATTCCCGTCAGGATTCTCGACGCATAGAGGCCGGCGAGGCTGGGGAAGAGGTAGGGAACGATCAGTGCCAGCGTGCCCCCGACCGAACCGTAGATCATCGGCGCCCGAAAGCCGAATCGGTCGGAGGCCTGTCCCGCGGTGACGCCCAGCAGCAACTGCATGAGGGACGACACCGCGATCAGCAAACCGATCTCGAACGCGCTCGCCCCCAGCTTGATGGCGAACAGCGCGAGCAGAACGCGACTGCCGCGCAGACTCATGCCGTTGATCAGGTTCAGCGCGGTGATGAGATAGATCGACATCGAGTCGGAGGATCAACGTCTCTTCGGGCGGGAAGGCGCCGGCGATCCTCCCTGGGGTTCGCCGGCGGTTGTGCGACTGATGCCGTGCCGTTGCGTGGGCGTCGAGAGCCGCTGCGGCTGTCGCAACGTGGCGTTGCTGCGCGCCCGCGCCGAGTGTCAGCGCTTCTTGGGCGCGAGCTTAGGCGTGCGCTTGCGATCTTCGGGATTGTTCCAGCCCTTGAAGTTCGGCGGCCGCTTCTCGGCAAAGGCTTTGCGCGACTCCATCAGATCGTCCTTGCAGCCGTGGTCCTTGAGCTTGGCGGCCAGTTCCTCGAGTTCGTCCGGTACGCGTGGACGCATCGCTCGCATCAAGGCCAGGGTGTTCACCCGGGACGCGGGCGGCAGCGTCAGGAGATGATTCGCCATCTCGCGGGCGGCGGGGAGGAGACCCTCGGCGTCCGTCAAGCGGTTGAGCCAGCCCAGCTCGTACAAGCGCTCGGCGGTGAAGCGGAACGCGAATGCCATCTCGGTGGCGATCGTATGCGAGATGTTGCCGCAGTGCCCGTGGTAGTAGCCGCCGAGCAGCCAGCGCTTGGCCTCGGAGGACTCGAACACCGCGCCACGGACGCCGACGCGCAGATCCGCCCGCTCCGCCAGCATGAAGCCGCCGCCCATGGCGAAGCCGTTGACGGCGGCAATGACGGGCTTGTCCAGCGTGCCCTCGTTGTAGGGATTGGGGAGGCTGGGCTTGGGGCCGGAGGCGCTGCCCGGGGTACCGCGAGTGAGGGATTCCTTCATGTCTTCGCCGGCGCAGAATGCACGCCCCGTGCCGGTGAAGATAGCCACTTCGAGATCCGGGCTTTGGTCGAATTCGCACCAGGCTTGCGCCAGTTCTTCGCGCAGTTCGGTGCTGAGGGCATTCATTCTTTCAGGACGGTTCATGCGGATCACCATGATGCCGCCGTCGCGTTCGATCTCCACCACACTCATCTTTCGCTCCTCGGTTGGTCGCCTTCGATCGGCAAGGTATAGCCCGAAATGTCTCGGGTCGCAACGATTTCGTGTGGCGCGCCCTCGGGCCGGCAAGAAATGAGTTAGCATCGTTTCCCGCACGCTGACCGTGCCTGCGCTGTCGGGCGTGGTTTCGATTTCCGCTCAAGGAGGACACAAGTCATGACGCATGCAGTTCGCATTTACGAAAACGGCGGACCGGAGAAGCTGAAGTGGGAAGAAGTCGACGTCGGCAAACCGGGGCCGGGGGAGGTCCGGGTGCGCAATACGGCCATCGGCCTGAACTTCATCGACACCTATCAGCGCAGCGGTCTGTATCCGCTGCCTTTGCCGTTCACGCTCGGGTCCGAAGGCGCCGGCGTGGTCGAGGCGGTGGGGCGGCGCGTGACCGGTCTGAAGGTCGGTGACCGCGTCGCCTATGTCGGGCCGCTGGGCGCTTATGCCGAAGTGCTGCTTCGTCCCGCCGCCCGGCTGGTGAAGATTCCGGCCGGCATCGAAGACACCATCGCGGCCGCCATGATGCTGAAAGGATTGACGACGCAGTATCTGCTGCGCCGCACCTACCGCGTGCGGGCCGGCGACACCATTCTGATGCATGCGGCCGCCGGCGGCGTCGGTCTCATCCTGTGCCAGTGGGCGAAGGCCTTGGGCGCGACGGTGATCGGGACGGTCGGCAGCGAAGCGAAGGTGGCTCTTGCCAAGAAGGCCGGATGCAAGCACGTGATCGTGATGGGCAAGGAGAATTTCGTCGAGCGGGTGAAGGTCATCACCAAGGGCAAGGGCGTGCCGGTGGTGTACGACGGTGTGGGCAAAGACACTTTCATGGGCTCGCTCGATTGTCTGAGCCCGCTCGGCATGATGGTGAGTTTCGGCAACGCCTCGGGTGCCGTGCCGCCGGTCAGCATAGGCATTCTGGCGCAGAAGGGATCGCTGTTCGTCACCCGTCCGACGCTGGCCACGTACACCGCCACCACCGAGGATCTCACCAAGGCTGCGCGGGAATTGTTCGCCGTGGTCAAGAGCGGCAAGGTGAAGATCGCCATCAACCAGACCTACCCCCTGAGCGAGGCGGCCCAGGCGCACCGTGATCTGGAAGGGCGCAAGACAACCGGCTCCACGGTACTGCTTCCCTAGCCGAAGCTAGGTGCGCTCGCAGGTGTAGCGGGCAACCCGCTGGCGAGGGCCGGGGCATGACGACGACGGGGCGCTTCGGCGCCCCGTCTGCTTGCGCGGATCAACTTAACTGCGGATGGCGGTCACGCCAGGGCGTGGCCTGTTCGTAGGCAGACGCGACCCGATACAGCAGCGCTTCGCTGAACGGCTTGCCGACCAGTTGGATGGCCAGGGGCAAGCCGGCTTCACTGAAGCCCGATGGCACCGAGATCGCGGGGCTGCCGGTGACATTGAACGGCGCGCGGGCCTGACGACCATACGTGTACTCCACCATGTCGGGATCGTCGATCCGGCAGGCCGGATCCAGGGAACTCGCGGTCAGCACGACGTCGACCTGGTCGAACAGCGCATGGAACTGGGCGGTCAGTTTGCGCCGCAGTCGGGTGGCATTGACGTAGTCGGCAGCGCGGACGAAGGCGCCCGCCATGATCCGCTCGCGGGCGAGCGCGCCGTAGTCCTGCGGTCGCTCCCGCATCCATTGCTCATGGATGGCGAAGGCTTCGCTGCTCAGGATGGTGCGGTTGCAGGCCGCGTACTCGTCCAGGGACGCCGTCTGCACTTCGCTCACTACCGCGCCCAGTTCGCCCAGCGTCCGAATCGCGGCCTCGATGCCCGCCGCCATCTCCGGATCAGCCTTCATGTCATGGGTATAGAAGTGTCGGATCACGCCGATGCGCAGCCCCCGGACGCCCCGCTCGAGCTCGGCGGTATACCCGCCGGTCGCGCGGTTGACGCTGCCGGGGTCCGCCGGATCGTGCCCTGCGATGAGGTCGAGCAGCAGGGCGTTGTCCCGGACGGTGCGGGTCATCGGCCCTATATGGTCGAGGGAGAACGACAAGGGCACGACGCCGCGCCGGCTGACCAGGCCATAGGTCGGCTTCATGCCGACGATGCCGCACATCGTGGCGGGATTGCGGACCGAGCCGCCGGTGTCGGTGCCGATCGCTGCGGGCACGAAGCCCGCCGCCGTGGCTACACCCGCGCCGCTCGAGGAACCGCCCGGGAAGTGGTCGCGGTTCCAGGGGTTGCGCGCCGGTGGCCAGGGCAGGTCGAACGACGGGCCGCCGATGGCGAACTCGTGCGTCGCCAACTTGCCCAGGAACACTGCGCCGGCGGCGCGGAAGCGCTGCGTCACGACAGCATCGGCGCCGGCGATATTGTCCTGCAAGAGTTTCGAGTGCGCCGTGGTCGGCAGTCCCGCGTAGTCGACGATGTCCTTGAGGGCATAGGGAATGCCATGCCAGGTGCCGCGCCACTGCTGCTTGCCGATCTCGGCCTCGGCCCGCTTGGCGTCTTCGAGGGCGAGTTCAGGCGTAAAGCGCAGGAACGCATTCAGCTTGCCGTCGAACTTTTCGATGCGCTCGATCAGTGCTCGCGTGTACTCGACCGGGGAGAGCTGCTTGGACTTCAGTAGCGCGGAGGCCGCTGCCACATCCAGGAAGGCGAGGTCGGTCATCATGCCTCCTGCTCGGCGATGCGGTACACATGCGCCGGCTCGTCGGTGTAGCCGAGCCGCTCGAAGCTGAGCTTTCTGCGCCGGGCGCGCGCAATGTTCGTCGCGCGGAGCAATTGCTGCAGGTGTTCTTCGCTGAAGCGCTCGAAGCCCATCTCGGCGGCGAGTTTTCGTATCTGCTCGAGCGTCAGATCGTCGTTCGGCATGAGGCTCTCCTTCGTTGATGCCGGGTTGGTAAAAATGCGTACGCCGCGCACGGCCAGAATAAGCCGTGGCGCAGGAGCAGGCAGCCTCGCAACGGGGACGCTTTGCGCAGCCGCGCTTACCTTTGTCGCATGCGTATTATGGCTGAGACCTCGCGCGTTCGGGACGAAGCCGGCGTCTCGGCGCGCGGGTCTTGGATGGGGCTGGAGACGAACGTCGAAGCCCCTCATGGCCGACCACGAATTCGCTCAGCCGCCGAGATTCGCGGGCGAGGGCGCCAATTCACCGCGCTCGACACGAATGACGACCTGCGTGAGCTTGTCGTGCGATGGCGTGGGTATCCCCATCAGCCGACCCTTCTCGGCGATGAAGCCGTTCATGAGTTCGATCTCGGTGCGGCGGCCCTTGCGCATGTCTTGCGCCATCGAGGGACGTTGAATGCCGGCACGCGGGTTGGCGCTCTGGCGCGCGATCAGGAGCTGCTCGATCTCCGCGAGTGCATCCGCATGGCCTTCACCGGCGAGGGCGAGCCGCTCAGGCGCCATCTTGCCCAGGCTGACGAGCTGATAGCCCAGCGCCTGCCCGACGCGAACGGCTTCGCTGCCGAGCTTGATCGAGAAGCTGCGAATCGCGTCGTTGGCATCGCACTCTCGGCCCGGCAGTCCGGTGGCCGCCGACACGCCGTTGCGCATGCCGTTCAGGCACAGCTTCGACCAGCGCTCGCCCCACAGGTTGGTGGTCGGCTTGCTGCTGTCTATGCTCGCGAGCATGCCGACCAGCTCTTCCACGCGCGGGGTGATCACGCCGTGCATCTCGCCGACCCGGAATACGGTGTGGTCCTTGCCGCCTTTGGCGGCCATGCGCCGGATGCGACCGGGCTCGTAGAGCTCGACCGAGATGGAAGATGCGATGACACCCACGGTTTTGCCGTGGCCGACGATGGCGGCGATCTTCTCCTCGTTGAGGCAGTTCTGCAGCGAGACGACGAAGCCGCCGGGCGCCAGATAGGGCTTGATCATCATCGTCGCCCATTCGGTGTCGTAGGACTTCACGGCGACGAAGGCGATGTCGATCGGCTTCTGCTTGGAAAACGACTGCAGTTCCGTCAGATGCATCGTCTTCGCGGCCGTGACGGTGATCTTCTCCTCGTCGGTGACGCCGTCGAGCTGCAGACCGCGGGAACGTATGGCTTCGATGTTCTCCGGCCACCAGTCGATCAGCGTCACGTCATGACCCTGGTGTGCGAGATAACCGCCCACGTATCCGCCCAGGGCGCCCGTACCTACGATTGCAATTCTTTTGCTCATGATGCTCTCCGTGCGCAGAAGGGGTGTCGAGGAGTGTGGGGCCTGCTCAGAGCTTGATCTTGGCGCTCTTGAACAGGCGTGTCCAGGTCTCGATCTCGCGATTCATCAGATCCCGGAACTGTTCCGGCGTGCCGGGCGCGGGCTCCGAGCCATCGCTGGCGAAGCGCCCGAGGATGTCAGGCTGATTCAGCGCGCGAACCACTTCACGGTTGAGCAGCGTGACGACTTCGCGCGGCGTGCCGGTCGGGGCGAGGAGGCCATACCAGCCATTGAGCTGATAGCCGGGCACCCCGGATTCGGCCAGGGTCGGCAGATTCGGATGCAGTTTCGATCGCTGCAGGCTGGTTACGCCCAGCGCGCGGATCTTGCCGCTCTTGATGTGGGTGGCGAAGGAGACGCCGGAGAAGGCGAGTTGCACCTGTCCCGACACCAGATCGATGACCGCCGGTCCCATGCCCTTGTAGGGGATATGGGCGATGTCGACGCCCGCACCGAGCCTGAACAATTCCAGGCCCAGATGCGTCATCGATCCGACACCGGCCGAGCCGCCGTTGAGTACGCCGGGCTTGGCCTTGGCGAGTGCGACGAGTTCTCCGACGGTCTGCACCGGCAGGGAGGCAGTGACGCCAAGCAGGTACGGTTGAGCGGTCATCTGCGCGATGGGAACGAAAGCCTTGCGCTGGTCGTAAGCGGGGCGGTTGACGAGCTCTGCGTTCAAGACGGCGCTGGCCGCCACCGCCATCAACGTGTAGCCGTCGGGCGTTGCGCGTGCCGCGATGTCCATGCCGAGTATTCCCCCCACTGCCGAGCCGCGGTTCTCGATGATGACCGGATTGCCCA
>JALHQN010000016.1 GCA_022841915.1 Burkholderiales bacterium
TCGCACTAAACGAGTCATGTCTACACCTCCACGGAATCAGTCGGATGGGTAGGGACTGCATACTCATTCTCGTCGACCTGTGGAACCCGAAGAAGCGCACAATTTCACGGCGGAGGACGATCGCGCTGCTCAATCGCACATCAGCATCCTGCTGCAATACCGTACGACTGAATGTCTCCTTCTGGCCGAAAGCCGGAGTGCCCGAGGTAGGCCACACTGATGCCGCTAGCACTCGGCTCCGATCACCCGATGACCGATTTCTGGCGTCCTATCTTAAGGACGCAATGGGTCTCATCCAGCAAGGGACCTGCGTTTCCCGATCAAGATGTCGGAGCAGATCGGCTCTGCCCGCCTGCCATTTTATTCAGAGGAGCGCGACGAGCCTCTGCACTACGATTTCGGCGTATTGCGACAGAGACTGCTACCTACACTGCCGACGACAGCAGAATACGCAGGGGCGGCGTAAGACAACGGAGCATCGGATGTCAGCCTGACCTGCAGCCCAAACGACAACACTTTGCACCGCCACCGAAGCGATGCACGGTAATCGGACGCGGTCCCTTGTCAAGCGCCTGCTAGATCGTCGATGCGCCACCATCTGACATCATCGATTGCCCCGACCACTTGATACTCCCTGACCTTAACGCGAACGAGCGCGCAATCCGCCGACCGCACGAAGGACTCCAGATCAGGATGCCACGCCAGGTGTGCACGGCGCGCCACTTCATCTTCTGCAACGCTTACCTCCTCCGCGTGACCGAGCGCAGTTAGCACAAAGCCCTCCTTCAAGCCGGACCTGTTCACCTCCTGACCATCAATAAGAACAGCCACCTTGCCGTTTTGCGACAGGTTGCGGTACTTGCGCGTGTGGCGATATGTCGCGAAGATCAATTGCCGGAAATCGCCAACCGGCGTGATGGCAACAAAGCTCGTATGCGGTTGACCACCGCGCTCCGTCGCCAGGACACCGAACCGTTGCGATTGAAGGGTTGTCTCGACGTATACCTTGGCAGCAATCTGGCTGTTCATCTATGAATCCCGAAGTCGACCGACGAGTGAAATCAATTGGCTCGAAAACGCCCGGCGCTCGATGCGGTCGACCCCGAATGGGCGGGTCAGCGGCCGTTCGCGCTACCTGCAAATGGATCGATTCAGATCGGCCGCCTGTTGACACCGCCATGCAGCCCCAAAATGTCCGTTGCCGCCTTTGAAGTTTTCCGAATCTACCACGGCAGAAGCAGCGTTTGCGGTCGTCTGCAAGCACAAAGAGGCGATGCGCGTACCGGGGCGGAACCTCCGGCCCGACTATTCCTGATGGACTGCTTACGGGGTTCATTCTCGGAATCGAGGATCGTCGGGGTGATGGTTGGGAGAGGACGGGGTCGGGGAGAGGACGGGGTCGCGTCTTGCGGGGAGAGGACGGGGTCGCGTCTTGCAATCACGCATACTGACGACGCCCGTAGACATCGCCCCTCATCTCCTCACCCGCATCTTCCGTAGCGCGAGATCTTGCGCATGCATGCCACTCCCGAGTGCGTACTCCCGTCCAGATTTCGCGCCTCGCAGCCGCCACCCGGTTACGTCAACGTCCCGCTGCGCGCCACGAACACCCCAATAGGCACGGCTCGGCCACCGCGAAGAAGACCAGGGTCCGGCCTGCGTTGAATCTCAGCGCTGCTGGGGACAGAACTGCCGCATCCCGCGATGCCGCGTCCTGCCTGGGACTCAACGCCGTCACGGAGCGCCAGAAGCTCAGCGCCCGGCCAGCCCATGCAGATCTCCAACCGCGAACCAGAGTCACGCCGCAGTCCGGCCCTCGCGACGGCGACGCCGCAAGAACCACGCTATCCCGCCCAGTCCGGCCAGCAGTTGCGCCCAGATCTCGGGTTCGGGCACCGGCGCGAACTGCACGTACAGGTCGCCGTCCTGCAAGGCCAAGTGCAGGGTGCCGCCGGCAAGCGGGCTCATGAACCCCTGTGTGTCCAGCGCCACGCGTGCGGGATCGAAGCCGACGATGCCGCCGGTGGTGTCGACGATCTGCCACTGCCACGCACGGTGCGGGTCGAAGCCGGCCAGCGCCGCGGCCTGGTCCCTGCCGTCCAGTGTGGCCAGGCTGATGGTGAAGCGGCTGTTGGCCGTGATGCCGGACTCGATGGACAGGACGCCGTCGATGGTCCAGAGGTCCCACTGCTCGCCCGCGGTGCCGTCTGCCGCTGCGAGTTCCACCACCAGGGTGCCGCCACTACCCCAGGTGGCATCGCCGGTGGTCACGTTCCCCGGGCTGTTGCCCGGCGAGAAGCGGCCGCCGTCGTTGACGGTCACCGCGCCGTACTCGCCGGCGCCCTTGGCCAGGCTGCCGAAGTTCACTTCCACCGGGCCCGCGATGCGGCCGTTGTTGACCAGCAGTCCACCGTTGAGCTGCAGCCGTCCGCCGGCGAGCAGTTCGATCGTGCCGCCGGGCAGGTCGGCGTCCCCCACCGTGGTGCGGCTGCCACCCCCAAGCACCAGGTTGCCGCCGGTGCTGATCAGCGTGCCGCCGGCGTCGATCTGGATCTGCCCGCCAGAGCTGAAGTTGCTGACGTTGGCGGTGCCGGCGACGTTCAGCGTGCCGTTGGGATTGCTGCCGCTGTTCCAGGTCAGGCTGCGGCCGGCAAGCACGTCGACCGTGCCCTCGCTGACCACGCCGACGAAGGTGGTGCCCGAGGCCGGTGTGAGGACGCTTCCGCCGCCGAGCCGTGTGCCCACCAGACGCCGCACCGCGCTGATGTCGTGGTTGCCCGCGCCGGCCAGCAGCCCACCGCTGAGTGTGGTGTTGGTGTACACGACCTGCCCGCCCGCCCCGGCCTGCACCACCGCGAAGCCCAGGTTGCGCTCGCCCAGCCGCAAGGTGCCGCCAGTCACCTCGTACTCGGATGCGGCGCTGTTGGCCATCTGGAGCGTGCCGCCCTGCACCTGCACCATGCCGGTGAAACTGTTGCGCCCGCCCAGCACCTGGGTGCTCGTGCCGATCTTCGACAACCCGCCCTCGCCGTCGATGTCGCCGTTGTAGCTGGCGCTGCCCCCGTTGCGGCCCAGGGTCATGGCGCGACCGTCGGTCGGGTCGGCCAACAACGTGATGCGGCTCACAGCGCCGTCGCTGACCAGCGCGCCCACGCTCAGGCTGCCGCCGTTGACCGTCACGCTCGAGCTTGCGGTCCAGAGCGTCAGGTCGCCGAACACCTGCACCTGGCCGCCGTCTCGCACAGTGACGGTGCCCGAGCCGCCGCGCAGGCTTTCGTTGACGCCCCCGATGCCCAGTGAGTTGATGATCCAACGGGCATTGCTGCCCGCCACGTCGGCCGTGCCGGTGGCGCCCGTCAGCGTGCCCAGAAGGCCGATGTTGCCGGTCACGGTGCCGCCCGCGTTCACGTGCAGCGTGCCGTTGCTGGCATCGTTGAAGCCGAAGGCAAGGAAGGTGCCGGCGGCCAGCGCGCCGCCGGCGGCAACCTCCAGCGTGCCGATCGCATGGTTCCCGAACAGAGTCTGGAACCCGGTGTCGAGCTGCGTGCCGGCGCCGGTGATGCGCAGCAAGGTGCCGGCAGCGCCATCGACCTGTACCGTGCGGCCGGTGGCCGAGGCCCCGGCGCCATTGCTCATTTCCAGCACCGGGCCGTTGCTGCCGACCGCCGAGTTGTTGCCCACCATCAGGCCCTCGTTGCCGTTGGTCAGCGTCAGCGCGCCGCCTTCGAGCTGCATCCGCCCGGCAGTGATCTGCAGCCTGTCGAACTGCGAGTTGCCGCTCCAGCGGGCCGTGCCGCTGCCGGTCTTGGCGATAGTCCCGGTGGTGCCTGTGATGCCGCCGCTGTACAGGCCGACGTCGTCGACGCCCCCGATCGTCAGCGCGGTCGTTCCGAGGCCCAGTGCACCAGTGCCCGACAGGCCGGCCAGCGTGGCCTGCGCCAGGGTGCCGAAGCTCAGGCCGTTATCTATGTTCAGCACGACGTTAGCGTTCTGCAGCGCCTGCACGTTGCGCAAAAGCACCTGGCCGGCGCCGATGCGCAACGTGGCGTCGTAGCTGTTGGCCCCTGCCAGCACCAGGGTGCCGGTCCCGCGCTTGGTCAGAACCAGGGTGTCGCGGTTGAGACCGGATGCCCGCGACAGGTTGCCGCCCAGCGTGATGGTGCCGGGCCCGTCGATCGCCAGGTTGGTGGCCAGTTGCACCTCGTTGAGGATGGCCACGCTGCTGCCGCTGTTCTGCAACAGCCGCCCATCGGAGCCATCGAAGCGCAGCCCGTTCCCGCGCAGCGAAAAGGCGCCGGCGTTGATGGCGAAGGTCAGGGAATTCAGCGTGAACGGCGAGCCCAGGTCCTGAACCGGCGTCAGGCGGGCGCCGCCCGCGAACGTGATCGCCGTGGTCGCTCCGGACACCGGCCTCTGCAGACCCTGCCAGTTCAGCAGGTTGGACCAATTGTCGGAGAAGCCCGCGCCATTCCAGGTCTGGGCGTGGGCCGAACCCATGCCGGCCGCAAGAACAGCCAGCACCGTGATGGTGCCGCGGGGAAATCGGCGACGGGCACGCAGGCGCGCGCGATGATCTTGCATGGGAGTCTCCTTGCGCGACGGGCCGGCACGCGCGCTGTTAGTCGGAACGGCCGAGGCAAGTATAGTAGAGCGGTGGGAATCTGGTCGTGGTCTAGCCGTGCATGGCCCTGCGTACGTCATACGGCTGGACCGAAAGCAGCTGCGTCACGCAGAGCCGACGAAGATCTGCATCGGGCCGACAACGGCAGCCCGCAGATTGCACCGTAGACGGACAGTGTCCGGCTCATCGGCTGCCATTCAGGACAGCTCAGCCGCCGGCCCTGCGTCGAAGCCGAGAGGACTCGGGGTCAGGTCTTCGAGGACTCGGGGTCAGGTCTTGCAATCACGCATCCGAGGACTCGGGGTCAGGTCTTGCAATCACGCATCTGGGGCGGAATCGACTGACAGCCTCTGGCCGAAAGTACGCATTCGACATGAGGCCAGGAAGCGGCCGCACGTTCCAGTAGGAGCCTCTTCCCATACTGTCGGTGGCTGGTTTGGGTCGGGTCCAGCTGTAGCCTGACGTGACGAGCGGTCATTGACCGCCACACGCCGTTGAAAGGCGGGTTGCCGGCGCTTTGCCGCCCGACACTGACCGCAAGTCCGCGGGCGGCATAGCCCGAGAACTGGCCGGCGGGCAGACGGCAGTCCGAATGCCCGGCAGCACTTCGGCCGGTGCCGACGTTGGCCACCACCTGCGGATATGTCAGCACTACAGGCGCGTTGCAAACCTTACGACTTGGGGCCCCGAACGTCAGCCCGAGAAGAGCGACCACACGTTGAGCCGCGACGACTTCAGGCGACTGGCATGCGATAAAGCGCGCATAGTTTATTGCCATCGGGATCACGAAGGTACGCGAGATAAATTCGACCGGAGGCCCCTTGGCGGACGCCTGGCGGGTCTTCGATCGACCTACCGCCATTCGCGACCCCGGCACTGTGCCATGCTTCGGCTTGTTGGGCATCGCTCATAGTGAAGCCGATGGTCCCGCCATTGGCAGCGATGGCCGGCTTGCCGTCGATGGGTTTGGACACCATGAAACGCCCGCCATTGTGCGTATATGCGAGCCGCCCCCTCGCGTCCTCAACGCCAGGCTTGGCCCCCATCGCAACGAACAGGGCATCGTAAAATTTCTTAGAGCGGGCAATGTCGTTGCTCCCGACCATAACATGGCTGAACATTTCTAACTCTCCTTAGAAGATAGATTGCAGGCACGGATCTAGGAAATTGAGGCACCACATTCTACAAACGGCAGACTATTGTGCGACGGGCTTACAGTCAATCGCGATGCCTAAGTGTTGCTCGACAGGAAGAGGCATCTTGACCTGCCTATCCTTCGAACGCACGACGCATTGGCTTCAGTGAGAGGCCGATGTCCCCGCTAGCGCTCGGAGGGGTCATCGAAGGGGTCAGGTCTTGCAATCACATCGAAGGGGTCAAATCACATCGAAGGGGTCAAATCACATCGAAGGGGTCAGGTCTTGCAATCATGCATCGAATGTTTGATCGCAAGACCTGACCCCTAGGGTTGCAAGACCTGACCCCTAGGGTCGTGCAAGACCTGACCCCTAGGGTCGTGGACCGACAGCTTTCGGGCAGCGCCTCCGAGTCTGTGACTGACGGCAATCGCCGCATTACGGTCATACCGCGCGCAACCGATCAACGACCACAATTACCGAGTAGCACTGCGTCATTACCCACGCTGCATGACCGCTCCACCGGGAGACCAGCCGCGGGGGCCTTGAGGACGGGGGCGCGTCTTGCAATCACGCACACAGCCTGACAACGCCGCAAGACGTCGCCTCTCTTCTCCTCACCCGCACCTTCCGTAGCGCGAAATCTTGCGCAATGCACTCAAATCCTGAGTGCGTACTCTCGTCCCGCTTTTTCGCTTCGCCGCCGCAACCCGAGTACGTAAACACGCCGCTGCACGCCACGAACACCCCAATGGGCACGGCTCGGCCATAGCGAAAAAGACCAGGATACGGACTGCGTTGAATCTCAGGGCTGCTGAGGGCAGAACTGCCGCCTGTCGCGATGCAGCGTCCTGCCTGAGACTCAACGCCGTCACGGAGCGCCCGAAGCTTAGCGCTCGGTCCGCCAATGGAGATGTTCAACCTCGAACCAGAGTCACGCCGCAGTCCGGCCCTCGCGAGGGCGACGCCACAAGCATGGCCCTGCGTACGTCATACGGCTGGACCGAAAGCAGCTGCGTCACGCAGAGCCGACGAAGATCTGCATCGGGCCGCAAACGGCAGCGCGAAGATTGCACCGTAGACGGACAGTGTCCGGCTCATCGGCTGCCATTCAGGACAGCTCAGCCGCCCGCCCTGCGTCGAAGCCGAGCGCCGATGGACGAGCCCCGAAACTTTCGCAGCGAACCGGCGTGGCGTTCAGACAAGGGCGACGCTGTCGCCCACCCGAATCTCTCCGCCCGCTGCGGACAACAGGCCGACGCCGAACGTCGGCTGCTGCTGCGAGAATTTCTGCAGCAGCATCTGCATCACCTGCAGATCACGCTCGCCGGTGCGAGGATTCGCATGCGTGGCCAGGCAGCGCACCTTGGGCACCACGGTCTCGAAGACGACGCCGCCCACGCGCAGTTTGCCACCCACCCAGGTTTGCTCGTGCCAGGCCTCCAGGCCCTCGATGACGATGTTGTGCCGGAAGCGCAATTCGTCGAGTGCGGGATCGCCGAATGCCGCGCCGGCGCTGGCCACGCTCTCACGGCTGTGCAGGGTGACCTGGCCCGCCACGTTGTCCTGGTAGCGCGGGTTCGCGCCGTCCCCCACCAGTTTCAGCGGCAGGCGTTCGGGATGCCCCCGTAACGGATTCTCGTCGAGCGACAGCACGTACTCGGTCAACGCAGCCACCAGACGTGCGCGCCCCGCCTCGTCCAGTGACTCGTCTGCCAGCAGACGATCGCCCGCCTCCATGCGCAGCCGCTGCGAACGATCGTCGAATCGCACGCTCAGTCGCGCCAGCCCCGGGGTATTGGCCAGCACCACGCCGTGATACTTGCGGCACCACTCGGTGTCCGCGACCGGCGCGTCGGCGAAACGAAAGTTGAGCACCCGATCGCCCGCCACGCGCCCGCCGGGCAGCACGGTGATGCGTTCGACGCGCTGCGGCGTGAGGCCCTTGACGGGGTAGCGATACAACGAAATCACTTCAGGCATCGTGGCGTGCACTCCTGTGGTCATGCCTTCATCATGCCGAACGGCGACAGCGCTGCCGTCGGCACACCGTGGGCATCAAGATGGCAAGTGGCTATCCTCGTGCGCCGCGAGAAATTCCTCGACGATCCGGTTGAACGTGGATGCCCGCTCGAAATAGGCGGAATGACCGGCATCGGCGATATGCACCACGCGCGCGCCCGGCACGGCGCGCACGATGGCATCGGCCGCGAACGGAGGCATCTGCACGTCCTCGTCGTTCGAGATGAACAGCACCGGACAACGGGCGGCCGCAAGCTCCGCCGGCTCACGCACCCGCAGTGCAGACAACCGGGCGCGCAGCGCCTCCTTGTCGAGCGCCCGGTTCATTTCGTCGATATGACGATAGAGCAGGTGCAGCCCCGGCTGTTCGGCGGCCATCCGAGCGCCGGCTGCGGGGTGGATGCCCTGCTCCCGCCATTGGGTGCGTCGGGCGGTACTCGCGGCCAGCCATGGCTCGAAGCGAGAGCGCTCTGGCTCGGCGATGCGGCGCGGGTCGATCGTGCCAGTGGTCGCGGCGAGCACCAGCGCGCGCACTGTCCCGGGCCGCGCAATAGCATGCTCGACTGCCGACCACCCACCCATCGACTGCGCGACGATGCTCACATCCGCCAGGGACAGGTGGTCGATCAGCGCGCCGAGATCCGCTGCGTAGTCGCGCGGCTGCGGGCCGCCTTCGATGGCGGACGACGGCGCAAAACCGCGATGCGAAAACGTCACGCAGGTATGGCGCGGACTGAAGTGCGCGACCTGCTGCCACCACGAAAGATGGTTTCCGCCCAGACCATGGGCGAACACGATCGCCGGGCCGGTGCCGGTGACTTCGTAGTGGATGCGGCAGTCCGGCCGATCGAGCATGCCGATTCTGCGCGGCGGAGTAAGCAGGTGGTCGCGATCGGTCATGGAACGATCTCCCGGAGTCGATGGATTGAACGCAAGCAGAGTAACCGACCGCGCCCCCCGATGACAAACCCGCCACGCCCCGATCCCGCACCGACAGCAGACCGCATTCCCGATGCAGCGCGGGCCTGCTGCTCGGCGATCAAGAGCAGATCCGCCACTCGCCCGGTCGCAAGTCCCCCAGCGACCAGGCGCCGATGGCGATACGCACCAGACGCAGCGTCGGGTGACCCACTGCGGCCGTCATGCGCCGGACTTGGCGGTTGCGGCCTTCAGTGAGCGTCAATTCCAGCCACGCCGTCGGCACGTTGAGCCGGTGGCGGATGGGCGGGTCCCGCGGCCACAACCATTCCGGCTCGGCGATCAGACGCGCGCCGGCCGGAGCCGTCATGCCGTCTCGCAGCTTCACGCCGCGCTGCAGGAGCGCGAGCGCAGCGGCATCCGGAGCGCCCTCGACTTGCGCGAGGTAGGTTTTCTTCGTCCGCTGACGCGGATCGGCAATGCGCTTTTGCAGCGGGCCTTCGTCGGTCAACAACAGCAGGCCCTCGCTGTCGTAATCCAGCCGACCCGCCGGATAGACATCCTTCACCGTCACGAAGTCCGCGAGCGTGCGCCGGCCGGCGTCGTCCGTGAATTGGCAAAGCACGTTGAATGGCTTGTTGAAAGCGATCAGCATGGTCGCGAATTTAACCTGCTTTGCGCAGCGCAGCGCGCTTCGCGACGCCACGACCGCGATGGTCGACGACGATCGCAGTTACGCAGTTACCATCCCGGGATCGGGCGAGCGCTGGCGGCAAGCGATGCCCCGATCCCATCCACCGTCGGGACGAAAGGGAACATCGATGCTGATCGTCGATTCGCAAGTGCATACCTGGGCCGAGGACACGCCCGAACGGCCGTGGTCCGGCGGTGGCGAGCCGCACCGGGCCAATGCCTTCACCAACGCAGATCTGCTGCGGGAGATGAACACGGCCGGCGTCGATCGCGCGGTGCTCGTGCCGCCAGGCTGGGAGGGCTCGCGCAACGATCTGGCGCTCGCGGCGGCGCAGGCGCATCCGGATCGCTTTGCCGTGATGGGGCGCATACGCCACGACCTGCTTTCCAAGTCGCAGGGTGCGCTCATCGGCTGGCGCAAGCAACCCGGGATGCTCGGCTTGCGGCTCGCCTTCAATACGGCCAAGGCCCCGAACATCCTGGGCAGCGGCAAGCTCGACTGGTTATGGAAAGAAGCAGAGAGTGAAAGTGTGCCGCTGATGATCCTGGTGTGGCACGCGCACGTGCATCTCATCGATGCCATCGCCGCCAAGCACCCGCAGCTCCGAATCGTCATGGATCATCTGGCACTGGACAGCAAACATCGCGACGAGGCGGCCTTTCGCGATTTCGACCAACTGCTGGCCATCGCCAAACGTCCGAACGTGGCGGCAAAAGCGAGCGCCCTGCCCTCGTACACCGACGACCCGTATCCGTTCAGATCACTGCACAAGTACGTCCGCCAGGCCTACGACGCCTTCGGCCCCCAGCGCCTGTTCTGGGGCACCGATCTGTCGCGCTCCCCCGTGCCTTACCGGCAGCAGGTGACGATGTTCACCGAGGAGATGCCCTGGCTCACGGACGAGGACAAGTCCTGGATCATGGGGCGCGGCGTATGTGAGTGGCTAGGCTGGGGCTAATCCCAGCCGGCATGATGTATCGTCGCTGATCGAGTCGGGTTGCGAGGAAAACATTTTTCATCGCTCGTCGGCAAGCGCCCGTGGTGGCAGCTTGCGATACACCGCATCACCAGCGCTTAGAGTCGATGCTCCCCCTCGGCACATGGCCTCGCCCCACAAGCGAAAAAGCCGTGCTCGAAGTCTAGCGAGCTCTTGCAGCCTTCACGAACTCCAGCGACGCCTGAAACAGGGCCGAATCCTTCTCGTAATCGGCGGCATCGGCGCGATTGATCTGGATCCACTCGCGCGAACTCGTCACGCCGCCCGGCTGGAAGGGAACGACGTTGTCGCGCGAGAACTGCAGGTCGGTCGCGACCGGCACCGGCAGCCGCAAGGCGAGCCCCTCGCCGCTGATGCAGGCGAACATCTTGTCGCTGACGAAATAAGCGTCGAGGTTGTTGATCTTTCTCGTGCTCGCACCGGGCAGCTTGAGGAGCAGAGCATCGATTTGCGCCTTGCGGCTGGTCTTGAGGCTATCGGTCGTCGAAGGCATGGGCCAGGGTTCTCCCGGACGAAGGTATCGAAGTTGATGAAATATAGCGGGCGCGCGCCGTGGGGGCCTGCGTCCGCAATTCGCTGCACAAAAGATGGTGCCGTGATTCGGTGCCAGCCTTGGTGGATAGTCCGCGCTGCGGGGCCGCCACGGCTCGCGCCCCAGCACATCGGGGCGTCAGCGCCACACCGAGTTCCGCACGCCGCGCACAGCGGCCTTGCGGGCTGCGAAGACTCGACTGCGGCAAATCAATGCCGTGTCGATCACAAACGCGATGATGCCGCGTATCGTCGATTCGGACAACCGGGCGACAAAAAACAAGGATTCGCCGCGAGGCGCGCGCGATTGCTGGTACGTGCCTCGCTATGCCAAGCGTCTAACGAAAGCGGTCGGGCGCAAACGGCGCGACATCGATGCTGGTCGGCTTGCCGGCGACGATCTCGGCGATCACCTTGCCCATCACGGGCCCGGCCGACATGCCGAAATGCGAATTGCCGAACGCGAAGTAGGCGTTGTCGTACTTCGGTGCCGCCCCCAACACCGGCAGGCCATCGGGCAGACTGGGTCGATTGCCGGTCCAGCGCGTAACCTTGTCGAGTTTGACACCCGGGAACATTTTCTGGGCCTGCAGCTTCAGCAGTTCTGCCCGCTGCCAGTTCGGGGGGGCCTCCATGCCGGCGAACTCCGCGGTACCCGCAAGACGCAGGCCGCAGTTCATCGGCGAGCAGGCGAACTTGGCATCCGTATTGGTCACCGGCATCCGCGGCGCGACCACGGGATCCTCGATGGTGATGTGATATCCGCGCTCGGCTTCCACGGGCAGACGGGTTCCGAGTTCGGCGCTCAATGCCCCCGAGGCGGCTCCGGCCGCGATCACCACCCGCTCCACCGGATGCGGCTTGCCGTCGACGATGATCGCCTGCACACGCTTGCCCTGTTTCTGGAAGCCCGTCACCTTGCCGCGCAAAATGGTCGCGCCGTTGCGCTCGGCGGCTCGGGCCAATCCCGTCACCAGTTGATGGGGGTTCTTGCAACGACCGTTGTCGGGAAGCAGCAAGCCGCTCTTGAAAATCGGTGCGAGCGAAGGCTCGAGTTCGCGTATCTCCATCCAGTCGAGGTTGATAGCCTTGACACCAGCCATTGCCCGCATGCGCTGCGCGAGCTCGGAGCCTTGCGCCGAATCGGGCTTTTCCGAGACGTAGAGCTGCCCCGACAACTCGATCAATCCTTCCGCCTCGGTATCCTTGGTGAGCGTGTCGTACGCCTCCAGCGTACCGCCGTGCAAGGCGTGCATCGCCCGCGAGGTCGCGAGGGCGGCCTCCTCCTTGGCCGACCGCACGGCGGTGGCGAGCCAGGGCAAGACCTTGAGGAAGTAGCCCGGGCGCACCGCGAGCGGTCCCTGCGGGTCGAGCAGCCATCCGGGAGCCTCGCGCCAGATGCCGGGAATCAGATAAGGCACCACGGCGCCCGGACTGATGTTGCCCGCGTTGCCGAAGGATGCCCCTTCTCCGACCGCGCCGGCATCGATCAATGTCACCTGGAAGCCGGCACGCTGCAGCCAAAGGGAAGATGCGACGCCGACGATGCCGGCTCCGACCACGGTGACGCTCGGTTTGGTCATGCTTGCTCTACTCCGCTTTGATGTTGCGTTCCTTGACGAGCTTCGCCCACTTCTGACGCTCCGAGCGAATGAACTGCGCGGTCTCTGCCGGCGTCTTGGTCGCATCGGGCTCGAAGCCCAGATTGATCATCTTCTGGCGCAATTCCTTCCCCGCCACGACATCGCGAATCGCCGCGTTGAGTTTGGCGATCGCCTCGGGGGGCGTACCCGCCGGCGCCTGTATCGACTCCCAGGTCGCCACGTCGAAGCCGGGAATGCCTGATTCCGCGACGGTCGGGATGTCCGGCGCCCCGGTCGCACGCTTGGCTGTCGTAACGGCGAGCGCCCTCAGCTTGCCTTCCTTCGCCAGATTGATCGCCGATCCGATGCCCGGCATCATCATGGTCACGCGTCCGGCCATGACATCGGCAACCGCCGGCGCACTGCCCTTGTACGGCACGTGCACCATGTCCGTGCCTGTCATGCTCGCCATCATCTCGCCCGCGAGGTGCGCCGCGCTGCCGATGCCGAACGAGGCATAGTTGAGCTTGCCCGGCTGCGCCTTGGCCATCGCGACCAGTTCCTTCACGTTCTTCACCGGCACGTCGTTCGGCGTAATGAGCAACAGCGGCACGATGGCCGCGATGATGACCGGTGAGAAATCCTTGTCCGAATCGTAGGGCAGCTTGCGCAGACTCGGGTTGATCGCGAACGAAGCCGACACGAACAGCAGCGTGTAGCCGTCGGCCGGCTGCCCCTTCACATACTCGGTGGCCACGATCGTGTTGGCGCCGGGCTTGTTGTCGACGAGCACCGGCTGACCGAGCTTCTCGGGGAGCGCCATGCCCAGCAGTCGCGCGAGCGCATCCGAGCCCCCTCCGGGCGGGAAGCCCACGTACATCTTGATCGGCTTGCTCGGGTAGCTTTGAGCGAGCGCGTCACCCGCGACACCCGCCGCGGACACCGCGACCGAACAAGCCAGGAAACAACGGGCGACTACATGCAAAACCGGCATGACTGTACCTCGGGGGTTGAAGAGGGGCTGCGGATCGATTCTACGCCGCATTGCACCCTGCCCTTGCATAAAGCATGCCGTGGCATTCCCGCGGGCTCACTCGGGCAGCGCCGCCAGTTCCTGCAATGACAACGGCTTCAGCGGCGGACGCACGTTGAACACCCCGACCTCCTCCATCCCGACGCCGCGTTCGTGAGCGATGATCTCCGCCGCAGCCAGCCCGCACATCCTCGCCTGACAAGGCCCCATCCCGCAGCGCGTGAAGGCTTTCATCTGATTGGGCCCGGCGCATCCCAAGCGCACCGCGTCGCGGATCCGACCGGCCGTGATGCTCTCGCAGCGGCACACGAGCACCTCGTCGGCGGGCGCCAGCAGACTGGCGCGCGGCGCGAAGAGCTGATCGAGAAAAGCGCGAACCGGCATATGTCGCGCAAGATCGCCTCGTATCGGGGCAGCTTCGGTGTCCCGCCGCTGCTCATCGATGACACCCAGCCGCCGAGCAGATTCCAGGGCCGCGAGCCGGCCGCGCAAGGCCGAAGCCTCTGCACCCACGATGCCCGCGCCGTCGCCCGCGACCGCGTAGGCCTCGGCACTCGTCATGCCCCATGCGTCCACCACCGGGACGAAGCAGCGCTGCGGGCCATCCCAACGATGCTGCGCACGCAGCGAGCGGGTCGCGTGTACATTGGGCACCACGCCATGATGCAGCAGCAGCGTCGACGCGAGGACATCCCGCCAGCGCCCGCCCACGCGAAAGCGCAGCGTGGTCAGCCGATCCTCGCCCTTCGCCTCGATGGCAGCGACATCCTTGATCACCGGCACGCCGGCACGCCGCACCCGGGCTTGGAGCGCGAGGCCCCGCTCCAGATAAGCGCGACCGCGCAAGGCGGCCATCGAGTGCCGCAATGCGTGAGCGAAATTGCTTCTGGGCGCAGTATCGAGGATCCCCTCGATCTTGCCCCCCGCCTCCAGCGCCTGCGCCGCGAACAGCCACAACAGAGGGCCGCTGCCCGCGATCCAGGTACCTGCCTGCGGGACGTGCTTGCCTGTCTTGTAGAGGATCTGCGCCGCACCGACCGTCATCACCCCGGGCAGCGTCCATCCGGGAATGGGCACCGGCCGCTCCATCGCGCCGGTGGCGAGCAACACCCGACGAGCCCTGATCACGTCGGCCTGGGTGCCGTCGGTCACATAGATCTTGCACGCGCCCTCCTGCGCCGGATCGAGTTGCCACACTTGCGTCCCCGCCCGATGGCGCGCACCGCTGGCGCGAAATTCCCGCACCAAGGCTGCGCCGCGCTGCCAATCGGCTGCCGACACGCCGTCAGCGTCGTTCGAGTGGGACTCGACGTTGCGGTAGATCTGCCCGCCCAGGGCAGCCTGCTCGTCGACGAGCAGCGTCGAGACGCCCAGTCGCGCCGCGGTCGAGGCAGCGGCCATGCCCGCCGGCCCCGCACCGATCACGAGGAGATCGCAGACAGTGCTCATCCGAGTTCCCGTGCACCGATCTGGCGCTCGATGCGCATCCCGGCGGCGACTTTCACCATGCACGCCTGGCGCGACGGCACGCCGTCGATCACCATCAGACACTCGAAACAGACGCCCATCATGCAATACGGCGCCCGCTTCTCGTCGGTGACGGGCGAAGTGCGCGTGTAGCTCAAACCCGCATGCAACGCCGCGGCAGCAGCGCTCTCGCCCGCCCCCACACTGACCGGCTTGCCATCCACATACACCGTGACCGTCTCCCTCGTCATCTCACTGGTCCTTCAAGCGCCGGCTGTGGAACGGCTCGATGTTCGCACCCAGTCTGCCCTCGCAGATCGCATCGGCCAGATCGCTCGCGTGGATCGCGGCCAACGTCACTCCGGAATGGCAGGTGGCGAGGAAAGCACCGGGGTACTGCGACGACTCTTCGTAGACCGGACACTCGTCTTTGGTGAGCGTGCGCAGCCCCGCCCACGTGCGCACGATGCGCGCATGGGCGAGCGCGGGAATCACCCGGATCGCCCGGCGCACCATCGCGGCCCCGGCACGCGGCGTCGTCGAGGTGTCGTAGCCGACCTCCTCGTTGGTGGTGCCGATGAGGAAGGTGCCTTCGGCCGTCTGGCGCACCCCGTTGGCCGGCAGCAAACCGATGGGCGCCATCCGCTCGGTCACGAGAATCTGCCCCCGTTCGGCGAGCACCTCGACATCGAAGCCCAGCTGACGCTCGAGCGGGTTGATGCCGTGTCCCGCGGCGAGCACGACCTTGGGCGTGGCGATGATGCCCTTCGGCGTGCGGATCTCGAAGCCGCCCGCCGCCAAAGGACGCACCTCCAAGGCCGGCGTCAGCGGACGATAGGCGGCGCCATGACGCTTCATGCCCGCATGCAGGGCATGCAGCAGATTCAACGGACTCACGTGGCCGTCGTGCGGCCCATAGGACGCGCCCAGGACCTCGGGCCCGAACTTCACGCGCGGCATCAGATCGATCAGCTCGCCCCGGTCGATCATGCGCGCTTCGTAGGGATCGTTCTCGGCCTGTTCACGCATGCGGGTGATGATCTCGGTGCGCGTGCCGTATTCGGCTTCGCCCAGACAGTAAGAAACGCCGCCGGACTTCACGTAATGCGTCTCGACGCCCGTGAAATCCTTCAATTCCCGTGCGAACTCGGGCCACAGATCGGCCGAGCGGCGCGTCCAGAAGCCGTAGGCCGGCATGCCGTCGCCTTTGCCGAGCAGCCATACCAGCCCGAAGTTGACGCGCGAACTGCGAATCGCATCGTCGCCTTCGTCGAGCACCAGCGGCTTGACCCCGCGCCTGGCGAGGCCATAGGCAATCGCCGAGCCGACCACGCCTCCGCCGATCACGACAGCTTCTGCAGTTTCGTTCATGTTCTCGGCCTGGCGCGCAGGCGCTCGTTCGGGGGGGGCGCGAGGGTGCTGCAGCAGTACGTCTCTTGCGTCCGATGTTAGCGCGAAACGGCAGACGCGCGACGATCCCTTGACCCTCGCCCGGCCCGGTGCAGCTCGCCGAAAGAGGCTCGGCTTCCCCGCGGCGACAGTCCGATTCGACGCCGCGGACGGTACAATCGCGCGATGAACGCTCCCGACTCGCCGCTGCACCTGCCCCTGAGCCCCGTTCCCGCTGCCGCACCCGGAACGGACGCCCCCGAAGCCACCCCGCGTCTGCGGGAGATCCCCTACAACTACACCTCGTTTTCCGATCGCGAGATCGTGATCCGGCTGCTCGGGCGCGAGGGCTGGGATCTCATCACGGCCCTGCGCGCCAGACGCCGCACCGGCCGCTCCGCCAAGATGCTGTACGAGGTGCTCGGCGATATCTGGGTGGTATCGCGCAATCCTTACCTGCAGGACGACCTGCACGCGCACCCCAAGCGCCAGGTCGCGCTGGTTCAGGCAATGCGCGAACGGCTGGCGGCCATCGAGCAGCGCCGCCAGGACGATGCCGCGGTCACCGCCCTGCTCGCCCGGGCGCATGCAGCCGTGGATGCGTTCGAACGCGAACTGAAGCAGACCCCGGAGTTGCGTCGTCGGGTCGAGCGCCGGCTGGCCAAGGCGACGCGCAAAGACAACATCCAGTTCGACGGGCTGGCGCGGGTCTCGCACGTGACGGACGCGACCGACTGGCGGGTGGAGTATCCCTTCGTCGTCGTACATCCCGACACCGAGGCCGAAGTGCGCGCGGTCGTCGAGGCGTGCATCGAACTGGGGCTCACCATCATTCCGCGCGGCGGCGGCACCGGCTACACCGGAGGCGCCATCCCGCTCACCAAGCAATCCGCGGTGATCAATACCGAGAAGCTCGATGCCATCTCCAAGGTCGAGGTCACGGCATTGCCCGGGTCGGGCAACGCCCCGACGGTCTTGTGCGGTGCAGGCGCGGTCACCCGGCGCGTGATGGAAGTCGCCGAGGCCGCCGGCCTGGTCTTCGCCTGCGATCCCACCTCCGCGGACGCCTCGTGCATCGGCGGCAACGTCGCCATGAACGCGGGCGGCAAGAAGGCGGTGCTTTGGGGAACGGCGCTCGACCTGCTGGTCTCCTGGCGCATGGTCACGCCCGATGCCCAGTGGTTGGAAGTCGAACGCCTGGACCACAACCTGGGCAAGATCCACGATCTGCCCAGCGCGCGCTTTCGCCTCACCCGCTACCGCATCGATGGCCGCACCCGCATCGGCGAGCCCGAGATCCTCGAGATCGCCGGCGGCGTATTCCGCAAGCCTGGCCTGGGCAAGGATGTCACCGACAAGCACCTGGGCGGCCTGCCCGGCGTGCAGAAGGAAGGCTGCGACGGCATCATCACCTCCGCGCGCTTCGTCCTGCACAGGATGCCCAAGCACGTGCGCACGGTCTGCCTGGAATTTTTCGGCACCACCCACGAGGCGACGCCGGCGATCGTCGAGATCAAGCAGTATCTGGATGCACATCCGGACGCCGTGCTGGCGGGCCTGGAGCACCTCGACTCCCGCTACGTGAAGGCGGTCGACTACACGACCAAAGCCAAGCGCCAGGGCCGGCCGCGCATGGTGCTGGTCGCCGACATCGCCTCGGAAGACGAACACGCCGTCGGTCAGGCGGCTTCGCAAGTCGTGCGGATCGCGAATGCCCGCGGCGCGGAAGGCTTCGTGGCGGTCACGCCCGAAGCGCGCCACCGCTTCTGGCTCGATCGCGCACGCACTGCCGCCATCGCCCGTCACACCAACGCCTTCAAGATCAACGAGGACGTCGTCATCCCGCTGGAGCGGCTGGGCGACTACACCGATGGCGTCGAGCGCATCAACATCGAGCTGTCGATCGCGAACAAGCTCGAACTGTGCGCGCGGCTCGGCGAGTTCTTCGCCGGTGACTTGCCCTTCGCCGCGGGCGAGGAAGCGCGCCCCGCCGATGAGTTGATCGCGAGCAAGCTCGAAGAGGCACGCGGCCTGGTGGGCGGCGTGAGCTCGCTGTGGCAGGGACTGCTCGACAACCTTGATCAGCACTTCGTCGCCCTGCGCGATCACGCCATCGTGGTGTCGTGGAAGCGCGAACTGATGATGCCGCTGGAGCAGATCTTCGCCGGGCGCGTGTTCGCGCCGGTGCTGCAGCGATTGCACGCGATCCACAAGGAAGTCTTGCGCAAGCGCGTATTCGTCGCCTTGCACATGCACGCGGGCGACGGCAACGTGCATACCAACCTGCCGGTGAACTCCGACGACTACGAGATGCTGCAAGTCGCCGCCCGCGCGGTCGATCGGATCATGCACCTGGCCGAGGATCTGGGCGGCGTGGTCTCGGGCGAGCATGGCATCGGCATCACCAAGATGGATTACCTGCCGGCTCAGAAAGTCGCCGAGTTCAAGGACTACAAGGCGCGCGTGGATCCGGAGGGCAGGTTCAATGCGGGCAAGCTGCTTGCCGGCGCGAACCTCGACAACGCCTATACGCCCAGCTTCTCGCTGCTGGGGGCAGAATCGCTGATTATGGAGAAATCCGAGATCGGCACCATCGCGAATTCCATCAAGGATTGCCTGCGCTGCGGCAAGTGCAAACCGGTCTGCGCCACCCACGTGCCGGGCGCCAACCTGCTCTACAGCCCGCGCAACAAGATCCTCGGCACCAGCCTCGTGATCGAAGCCTTTCTCTACGAGGAACAGACGCGCCGCGGCGTGTCGTTCGCGCACTTCGACGAGTTCGGCGACATCGCCGATCACTGCACCGTCTGCCACAAGTGCGCGAATCCCTGTCCGGTGGACATCGACTTCGGCGACGTGTCGATCGCGATGCGCAACTTCCTCACGCGCCACCGCAAGCGACGCTTCAATCTCGGCACCGCCGCATCGATGTTTTTCCTCAACGCGACCGACCCGCGCACGGTGAAGGCCACTCGGGCGCTGATGATCGATGTCGGCTACGGCGCGCAACGCGCGGCCCACCGGGCGGCGCGCTCCCTGGGGCTGCTCCGCGAGCAGACCAAGCATCCCTTTGCCACGGTCGGCCGGGCGCCGGTGAAGCAGCAAGTCATCCACTTCATCAACAAGCCGATGCCCGGCGGTTTGCCGAAGCGAACCTCGCGCGCGCTGCTCGACATCGAGGATCGCTCCGTCATCCCGATCCTGCGCGATCCGCAGAAGGTGTCCGACGACGGTGAAGCCGTGTTCTATTTCCCGGGCTGCGGCTCGGAGCGTCTATTCGGGCAAGTCGGGCTGGCCACGCAAGCCTTGCTCTACGAGATCGGGGTGCAGACCGTGCTGCCGCCCGGCTATCTGTGCTGCGGCTATCCGCAAACGGCAGCCGGCCGCGCCGACGAGGGCCAGAAGATCACGACCGACAACCGCGTGCTGTTCCACCGGGTCGCGCACGCGCTCAACTATCTCGACATCCGCACGGTGATCGTCTCCTGCGGCACCTGCATGGATCAACTGCAGAAGTACGAGTTCGACAAGATCTTCCCCGGCTGCCGCCTGCTCGACATTCACGAATATCTGCTCGAGAAGAACGTGAAGCTCGAAGGGGTCGGCGGTGTTCGCTACATGTATCACGACCCCTGCCACACGCCGATGAAGACCTACGAGCCGGGCAAAGTCGTCAATGGTCTCATGGGCAAGACGATCCCGATCAACGCCCGCTGCTGCGGCGAATCGGGCACGCTGGCGGTCACCCGTCCCGATGTCTCGACCCAGGTGCGCTTTCGCAAGGAGGCGGAACTGCGCAAAGGCGCCGATGCGCTGCGCAGCGACGGCTTCGACGGGCCCGTCAAGGTGCTCACCTCCTGCCCCTCCTGCCTGCAAGGCCTGGCGCGCTTCCGTGACGACGCGGCACTCGATCCCGAGTACATCGTGGTGGAGATGGCCAAGCACCTGCTGGGCGAGAACTGGTTGCCCGAATTCGTCGAGCGCGCCAACAAGGGCGGTATCGAACGCGTGCTTCTCTGACGGGGCGGGGCGCGCTGGGCACGCGCCCGCCTTCGCTCCGGCGCATCCGCAATCAGCCTGGACGCCGGGCGGCTTAAAGTCGCTGATGCCGTGGTCGTTACGTCAGTCTTGACGGCCTGTAATCGGTCCGTGCCGCGATCCGCAGGGAAATTCGGGGCGGTCCGTTCCCAGGTTCGACACCGCCACTCTAAGACTTGCCTTCATCGTGCTTATCCGATCCGATCCCAGCGCGGACGTCGACGCGCTCTCGCGCCTGCTGCAGGAAGTCGCGGCCGCTCCCGATGTCGGCCTGATCGTGGTGCTCGCCTGCGATGCCAATGGGTTCACGCCGGCCGTGCTCGATCCCCTCTTGCGCGCATGCGCGAAACCGCTGATCGGCGGCATCTTTCCGCAGATCATCGAGGGGGCCCGGGTGTACCAGCGAGGCACGATCGTGGCCGGGTTGCGCTGTCGCGCCACGGTGACGACGATCGATCGCCTGGAGCAGAGCGCACCCGACTTCGAAGCACGCATCGCCAGCAGGCTGAAGGAGTTCGAGCAGGGCCGCGGCACCTTGCTCGTATTCGCCGACGGCTGGTCAGCACGCATCTCCGCGCTGATCGACGCGCTCTTCAATACGTTCGGCCTGGACCTCGACTATCTGGGGGCTGGCGCCGGATCGCTCAGCCTGCGTCGATCCCCCTGCATCATGACCAATGACGGATTGCTCTCGGATGCCGCCGTACTGGCACTGACCGACATCGGTGCCGGCATCGGCGTCGGCCATGGCTGGATGCCCATCAGTCAGCCTTACAAGGTGACGCAAGCCGACCGCAACACCGTCATCAGCCTGGACTGGAAGCCCGCGTTCGATGTCTACCGCGAGATCGTCGAGGCGCACTCCGGTCGCAGCTTCGAGGGGGCCGAATTCTTCGACCTCGCCAAAGCCTACCCTTTCGGGATCGCCAAGCTCGATAACGAAATGATCGTTCGCGACCCCTTCATCCAGGACGGGTCGCGCATCGCTTGCGTGGGCGATGTACCGCGCGGCACCTACCTACACGTATTGCACGGCGACACCGATAGTCTGATTGTGGCGGCCGGGCGGGCAAGGGCCCTGGCGCAGTCTTCGTATCGCGGCGTGTCGGCGGAGCCATCGCTGCTGTTCATCGACTGCGTATCGCGAGTGCTTTTCCTGCAGGACGAGTTCGCCCGCGAGATCGCAGCCGTCGATACGGGCTTGCCCCTGATCGGCGCACTGACGCTCGGCGAGATCGCCAACAGCGGCCGCGAATGCCTGGAGTTCTACAACAAGACCGCTGTGGTCGGGCTGCTGGATGCTTGAAGCGTCGACATCCGCCGTGCCTTCGCGGGCCACCCTCGACCCCGTCATCCTGCTCGAGTTGGCGCTCGCGGTCGGCTCGAGTCTCGATCGAGACGCCATGCTGCGCGACGCCCTGCCGGTGTACGCGCGCAAATTGGGCTGCACGATGGCCGCGGTGCTCGACGCCGACGACGGCTACCGGCAATCCGTGTCCAGCGTGCCGCGCAACCTCACGGGCAACGTCCGATGGCAGTTCGCACGGGCCGCCATCGCGGCGGCCTTCGCAACCGATCCGACGCTCTCGACGCATGCCGTCGAGGCGGGTCGGAACTGGTATTACGCCTTCAGGTTGGAGGACGCCGGCGTGCTCGTCCTGGGACGCGCCGTGCCGTTCGCGCCCTATGTCGTGCGGGAACTCGAGCCGGTCGTCGGACTCCTCGCTCGCGCCTGCCGGGCATGTAGCGACTACCAGGACAAGCAGGCGTCCGAGGCAAGACTGCGCGAGGCGCGCGAGCAGCTAGACTTCGCCATCCAGGGCTCGGGGGCCGGGCTTTGGGACTGGCGGGTGCAGACCGGCGTCGTGCAGGTCAACGAGTGCTGGGCGCAGATGATCGGCTATACCGTGGCCGAGCTTGCGCCCGTCGATTTCCAGACCTGGAAGGACGCGCTCCATCCCGACGACGTTGCCGCGTCGCAGGCCGCATTGCAGGCCCACTTCCGCGGCGCGACCGAGCGTTTCGTGTTCGAGGGGCGCATGCGGCATCGGGATGGCCACTGGATCTGGATCCTGGCTCAGGGGCGCGTGGTCGAATGGGATGGCGACGACCCGGTCCGGCGCACGCCGCTGCGCATGGTCGGAACGCATACCGACATCACGAAGCACAAGACGCTCGAAAAGGCGCTCGAGCACGAGCGCAGCCTGCTCAAGACGCTGGTGCAGACGATACCCGATCTCGTGTGGCTCAAGGATGCCCAGGGCGTCTATCTCGCGTGCAACCCGCAGTTCGAGCGACTCTACGGCGCCAGGGAAGCCGACATCGTCGGCAAGACCGACTACGACTTCGTCGCCCCGGCATTGGCCGACATGTTCCGGGCCAACGATCGCGCGGCGCACGCTGCCGGGCGCCCGCACACCAACGAAGAAGCCCTGACGTTCGCCGCGAACGGCTACCAGGGCCTGTTCCAGACCACCAAGACACCGATGTACGATGCCGAAGGCGGGCTGATCGGCGTACTCGGCATTGCGCGCGACATCACGGCAGTTCGGAGCGCCGACGAACATCGACGGCATCTGCTCGACATCTCGCGCGACGGCCTCATCGTGCTGGACAGCGACTACCGGGTGGTCGAAGCCAATCGGCGCATGGCCGACATGCTCGGCTACACCGTGGAGGAACTGATCGGCATGCACCCTTGGCAATGGGACGCCAACTGGACCGAGGCGGAGATACGCACGCGCTTTCCCGACCTCTCGACGACCAACGCGACTTTCGAGACGACCCACCGTCGCAAGGACGGCACATCGTATGCCGCGGAAATCAGCGCCACCGGCTGCATCGTCAACGGCACTGTTCGCGCACTGAATGTGGTCCGAGACATCAGCGAACGCGTGCGCTCGGCACTGGCGCTTCAGACCAGCGAAGCGCGCCTGAGCGCCTTGCTGCGCCAGGCAGCCGACGGCATCGTGCTGATCGATGTGGAAACACTGGGCTTCGCGGAGTTCAACGATGCCGCTTGTCGTGGCCTGGGCTACACGAGGGAAGAGTTCGCCTTGCTGGGCCTCGCGTCCATCAATCGCGACATGCCGCCCGCTGAATTTAGTACGGTGATCAAGTCGATCGTCGAGCGCGGCGGCCTGGATTTCGAAACCACGCACCGCTGCAAGGATGGAAGCCTGCGAGAGGTTCGCGTGACCAACCGGCCTGTCCATACCGCCGGTCGCACCTACATCGTTGCCATCTGGACGGATATCACCGAGCGCAAGCACACTGAACGCGAACTCGAGCGACACCGGCTGCATCTGGAAGAAGAGGTGGCGGCGCGCACCGAGGACCTCAGCGTGGCCAAGGAAGCCGCCGAAGCGGCAAGCCGGGCGAAGAGCACCTTTCTGGCGAACATGAGCCACGAACTGCGCACCCCGATGAATGCGATCATGGGCATGACCGGGATCGCGCTGCGTCGGGCAACCGAGCCAAAACTCAAGGAGCAACTGACGAAAATCGGCAATGCTTCGAAGCATCTGCTGGGCGTGATCAACGACATCCTCGACCTGTCCAAGATCGAAGCGGAGCGCCTGACCCTCGAGTCCACCGAGTTCAATCTGAAGGCCCTGGTGCAAAGCCACGTGGGCATGATCGGGCACAAGGCGGCGGAGAAAGGCCTCGATTTCGTCGTCGACGAACCTGCGGACAGCGAACGGATCTGGGTGCGCGGCGATCCCCTGCGTCTGGGCCAGATTCTGCTCAATCTGACCGGCAACGCGATCAAGTTCACACCGACCGGCGCGGTCACGCTGCGGGTCATCGTCGAGCACGAAAAATCCGACCACACGAGCATCCGTTTCGAAGTCCGCGACACCGGCATCGGTATCGCACAGGCGGACCAACAGCGTTTGTTCACGGCATTCGAACAGGCCGATCCGTCGCTCACGCGCAAGTACGGCGGGACGGGTTTGGGACTGGCCATCACCAAGCGACTGGTGCAGGCAATGGGCGCAGAGATTCACGTCGAGAGCGAACCGGGCGCCGGCAGCCGGTTCTGGTTCACGCTTCGATTGCCGCGAGCGTTCGAACCGGCCGCCTCGCCGAGCTCCGAGCTGCGCGGGGCCTCGGCCGAGGCAATACTGCGATCGTACTTCGCCGGCACCCGAATACTCGTTGCCGAAGACGAGCCGGTGAATCAAGAAGTCGTGCGCGAATTATTGGAGGCTGCCGACCTGAACGTCGATGTCGCACAGGACGGCCAAGAGGCGCTCGACATGGCCATGCATACGCCATACGCCCTGATCCTGATGGACATGCAAATGCCGAAAATGAATGGCGTGGCGTCGGCGCGCGCGATTCGTCGGGCCTCACTGTGCCGGGGCACACCCATCGTCGCACTCACGGCAAACGCTTTCAACGAGGACCGGTCGGTGTGCATGGCCGCCGGCATGAACGATCATCTCGCCAAGCCCGTGGAGCCGGACCTGCTGTTCGAAACCGTGCTGAGATGGCTCACCAAGACGCGCTCCTCGGCGGACGGCAACGCAGCCCCGTCGGCCTGCCGAGACAGCGAAGCTTTGCGTTCCGGTACCGCCGCGGAACTGGAAGGGTTCGGCAACACCTGAGGCTCTGAATCGCGGCCGAACCGAGGCATCCCGGGCCTGCGCGCGGCAAGCGTTACTCACTGATCGAGCGGGCGAGCCGGATCCCCGCAAATACATCGCTGCGATCGGGCGTATAGAAGTTGCGCCAGCGGTTATGCACCAGGCGCGAGCGCGTTGCGAACGATCCGCCGCGCAGGACGCGATGATCGCCGAACCAGGGCTGCGAGTACTCCTTGTAGGGTCCGGGCTGGAACCCCGGATAGGGAACAAACGGGCTCGAGGTCCATTCCCATACATTGCCCAACATCTGGCGCAGCCCGGTGCGGCTGTCGCCTCCCGGCAGGGCGGCACTGGGAACGGCGCCGTCCCATGCGCAGTCGAGGTTCGCCTGATCGGCCCGCGGCGAGATCGCCCCCCACGGATAGCGATCCGCGCCCGGATCCAGTTCGGCGCGCGCCGCGTACTCCCACTCCGCCTCGGTAGGCAGTCGAGCACCCGCGAATGCCGCGTAGGCGTCGGCCTCGTGCGCGCTCACGTGCATCATCGGTTCCGCATCGACCAGCGGCTCGATGCGGTCGAACCGCCGCAGCCGCCAGACCCCGCCATCCCGCTGCCAGTGACGCGGATGGTTCAAGCCGAGGCCTTGCCGCCATTGCCAGCCTTCGTCGGTCCACCAGCGCCGCTCGCCGTACCCGTTCGAATCGACGAAGCCACGGTACTGAAGTTGGGTGACGGTCGTGGTGGCCAATGCAAACGGCGCGATGTCGACCTCGTGCGCCTGCAACTCGTTATCGAAAACGAAGTCCGCACCCGGCATCGCCCCCATCGTGAAGCGACCGCCGCCGAAACACACCTCGGACAGGCGGGGCGCCTCGACTGCGGCCATCTGCGACACCGATCGAGACGCCGGCCCCGGCAGCCCCAAGGTCTGCAGCGACATGCGAAACGCCTCGGCATGCATGTCTTCATGATAGAGCGCGAGCATGGGAAAGTAGCTGTCCAGGACCGGCGCATGCTCGATGCGTCGAACCGTGGCCTCCAGCACGCGCTGCATGTAGTCGCGCACGATATCCCAGTCGAGCGCAGGCAGATCCCATCGCGCGGGATGAGCAATGAGCGCCGAGTTGAGCATGGGATCGGCGTCGGTCAGCATCGACGCCTCGCGTAGCGCCCCGTCGCGCCAGCGCAGGCACCAGTGTTCCTGGAACCAGGCGACGTGGGCCAGTTCCCACAGCGGCGGATTCACCGTACGGCCGTATGGAAAGCGCATGGCCGCTTCATCCAGATGGGCATAGGCCGACAGCGTATAATCGCGGGCATCCTGCAACGCCTCGATCAACCGTTTACGATCGTTCAACGCTCTCACTTGTCGCCCCCTGTCATCCTGATCGTCTCGCCGTACGCCGCGGCTGCCAACAACGGCAACACGCGCACGGCCGAGCGCTGGGCAAGACTGCTCAGCCCCGACTATCGCGCGATTGTACGCACGCCGCAGGATCCGCTCGGTGACGCCGATGTGCTCGTCGCATTGCACGCACGCCGCAGCCACGCCGCGCTGCGCGCCTGGCGAGCGCGCGACCCGCAGCATCCGTGCATCCTGGTGCTCACAGGCACCGACTTGTATCGGGATATCCCCGAGCGCGACGCCAGCGCCCTCGAATCGCTGGCCCTCGCCGACGAACTGATCGTTCTGCAAGAGCGCGGCATCGAAGCCCTGCCTGCCGAACATCGCGGCAAGGCCACGGTGATCTACCAATCCGCCGCTGCCATGCCGTCTTGCGCAAAGTCGTCCCGGCGCCTGAACGCCTTGTTCGTGGGGCATCTGCGCGAGGAGAAGGATCCTCTTACTTTCATGCGCGCAGCCGCCGCCTTGTCCCCACGCAAAGACATCTCGTTCGCGCTCGCCGGCGGCCTGCGCGATGCCGCGATCGAGGCGACCCTGGCGCCGCTGCGCGAGCAAGCACCCCAAGTGCGCCTGCTCGGCGCGCTGTCCCACGGCCGCACTCGGCAACGCATCCGGCGCGCCCATGTACTCGTCGTGCCCTCGCGCATGGAAGGCGGCGCCAATGTCATCGTCGAAGCCGTCATGTCCGGCACACCGGTGCTGGCGAGCGATTGCGACGGCAATGTCGGCATGCTGGGGGCCGGGTATCCGGGCTATTTCCCGGTAGGCGATGACGTCGCTCTTGCGCATCTGCTCGTCAGGTGCCGCGACGAACCGGCCTTCCTGCCGAGCTTGCAAACCCAATGTCGGGTGCGCGCACCGCTGTTCACCGCGCAAGCCGAACGGCAGGCTCTGGTCGCTGTGCTCGAACGCCGCCTCGCACCTCGGACCGGCTGATCCACGAGTTCAATGTCGCGCGTTGCGCAGGATTTCCGCGCGGGCGTCCCTGACCTGCCTGGATGTCCAATGGCTGGCGATGAACGCGAGTACGGCGCGGATCTCCTCGTCGGTCAGCCGGTCGCCGAATCCCGGCATGTCGCTCTCGTAACCCGGCGGCGCATAGGGCGCCACCATGCCATGCTTGGTGATCGCGAACAGCAGTTCGTCCGCGTGGTGCCAGGTGTGCCCGCTTTCGTCATGAGGCGGCGCCGGCAGGCGACCGTTGGGCAAGCGCTCGCGCCAGTTCGGCTGCCCTTCCAGCTTGGCGCCATGACAAGCGGCACAGTGCTGCTCGTAGACGCGGGCGCCGGTGGCGATCTGCGCCGGGTCCGGCGTATCGGCGGTGCAGGCCGCGAGTACCCCGCAAAGTGCGATCAATAGCAAGCTTCGCGTCATGGACAATCTATCCCGGAGTGCGCGCGAAGGCACGCGCCGTGCGCTCGCGGCCAAGCGCAATGAGTTCCTTGGCCCGCCAGAATTCGTGATATGCGCAAGCGTTGCGGGGCACCTCGATCGTGACGTCCGGAGAATAGGCCGCGAGCTTGAGACGAGCGATCGTCGCCTGCATCGCCTCCATCGAGGCGAAGACGACCTCGCTCGTGCCCAGGGTAGGCGCAACCGGCGCCCCGCTGTTCGGAAACAGCCCCTCGATGAAGCGCCCGATGCGCCGTCGATAGTCGCTCCCCGCGTCTTCGGGTAGCACAGGCGGATCGACCAGCGCTTCGGCCCGCCCGTTGAGATCGACCGCGATGGTGAGATCCGTCGTATCGTTCAAAGTGGGCGCGATCGGAATCGGGTTGACCAAGGCGCCATCGAGCAGGCGGCGGCCGTTGTGCTGCGAGGGCGTGAACACCAGCGGCGTCGAAATCGAGGCCCGGATGGCGTCGAACAGCTTGCCTTCGCGCAACCAGACTTCCTTGCCGGTATCGAGATCGGTGGCGACGGCGGTATAGGCGATGGACAGATCCCGGATATCGCAGTCACCGATGAGATCGCGCAGCACGCCCATGATCCGATCACCCTTGATGAACCCGGTGCGGGCGAACGAGGGGTCGAGCAGGCGCAGGACATCCAAACGCTCGAGCGCGCTCACCCACTCGGTGTAGAGGTGCAGCTTGCCGGTCGCGTAGATGCCGCCGATGAGCGCGCCCATCGACGAGCCAGCAATGGAGCGCACAGCGTATCCATTCTCGCCGAGCCAATCGAGCACGCCGATATGCGCATAGCCCCGTGCGCCCCCGCTGCCGAGGACCAGCGACACCGTCGAGGGTCTGTCCATACGCTTCCTGAAGAACGAAGAGCCGCCATGATACGCGCGCCCGCCCAGGTGCGAAGCCAGAGTGGCTGGGCCGGCGAGGGTGGCCGCCCCGGGGAAGACACCCGCCCGTTGCGACTTCTTCTTTGGGGAGCGGGGTTCAAGCTGCTACTGGCGCTCGGACCGATGCAGCGCGGGCGCGATCTCGGCGTCGCCCACACCCCGGGCGGTGTGTCGCAGGGCCTCCCGCCCGCTGTCGGCAGTGACCGCCAGCACGACGCGGATGTTTTCCCAACGGACTTCCGGAGAACGCTCCGGGCGCACGCCGCCGGCTTTCTCCACCCCCACCCCGTGGCGGTACACGAGCTGCCCGCCAAGATAGGCCGTATAGTTCATCGCGACCACACCCGCGACCCCCGCCGCGAGATACCCCAGGCTGGGCGTCTGCGAGCGCGCTCGCATCAAGGCCAGGACGCCCGTCAAGGCGACCAGTCCGAGGTTCAGGTTTCGATGGGTCACCAAGGTCTCGTGGGCCTCTCGATCGACTTCGACCGCTCCCGGAGCGACCAACCCCGCCGTCGCCGCCACCGCGCCGCTGGCCGCAGCGATCGGCATCATCCGCGCACCCGCACGCATCCAACTTCGCTTGCCGGTGAGCCGGCCGATCAAGTCGAGCAACAGCGACGCCGGTATCAGGACCAAAGGGAAATGGACGAGCGAAGGATGGATCTCATGAATGCGCAGGGTCATGGCAGGCCTCCGGATCGAAGATGCGGAATCGCTCGCAAAACTCACACCCTCTTCGCTGCCGGGCTTTGCCTTCATCGCGTTTCCGGACCCGCGGCGCAGTGTCGGGCATGCGCGGCAAAGCCATCGGCACCGCGTTGCGGTGACCGATCCGGCGGCAGATATCGCCCGCGCGCAATGACAACGGAGCCCGAGTCGTAGACAATTGGCTTCTTGCCACGTGTGGATGGAGGGGAGCCAAATGCGCTACGAGGCGCCAACGACAACAGAAGGGGCGGTCGCGCTGTTGGCGGCGGCCAACGGCACCGCGAAGGTACTTGCCGGCGGCACGGACCTGATCGTTCAGATGCGCAGCGGCCGGCTGGCACCGGATCTGGTCGTCGACCTGAAACGCATCCCGGCGCTGACCTCGATCGCGGCCGAGAACGGCGGTTACCGCGTCGGCGCCGCCAAAGCCTGCATGGAACTGGTGGAGCACGAAGCGTTCGTCAGGGACTGCCCCGGAATTACCGATGCAGTGAAGCTCATCGGCTCGATCCAGGTCAAAGGCCGCGCAAGCATGGGAGGCAATCTTTGCAACGCCTCGCCCGCCGCGGACAGCACGCCGGCACTGATCGCAGCTCGTGTCACCGCACGCGTCGTCGGCCCGAACGGATCACGGGATGTGCCGGTGCAGGAAATCGCGATCGGCCCGGGCAAGACCTCGCTCGGCAAAGGGGAGATTCTCGAGTCCTTCCTGCTGCCCAAGCGCGCTGCGCGTTCCGGCGACGCCTACCTGCGGTTCACGCCGCGCACGGAGATGGACATCGCCGTCGTCAGCGCGGCGGTCAACCTGACGCTGGACGAGGGCGGCGTATGCCGCGACGCTTGCGTGAGCCTGGGCGCGGTCGCCGAGCGCGCGCTGGTGGTGCCCGAAGCCGCCGCCGCCTTGATCGGCACAAAAGTCGACGAGGTGGCCCTCAAGGCACTCGCGGCGGCGGCCAGCGCCGCATGCCGCCCGATCGACGACAAGCGCGGGACCAAAGCATATCGCACCAAGGTGGCCGGCGTGCTGGCGCGACGGGCCGCTGAAATCGCACTGAATCGGGCAAAGGGGACGAACTGATGGCCAAGCATCATGTGACGACGACGCTCAACGGCAGCCCCGTCGAGTATCTGTGCGAGCCGCATCACACGCTGCTCGATGTGTTGCGCGACGATCTGAACCTCACCGGCACCAAGGAAGGCTGCGGCTCGGGCGACTGCGGCGCCTGCAGCGTGATGCTGGACGGCCGCTTGGTCTGCGCCTGCCTCACCTTCGCCGCCGAATGCAACGGGCGCACCATCGAGACCATCGAAGGCATGGCGAACGGCACCAAGCTGCATCCCTTGCAGCAAAAGTTTCTGGAACACGCGGCGCTTCAATGCGGCATCTGCACGCCCGGCATGCTGATTTCGGCCAAGGCGCTGCTCGAGAAGAAGCCGGATCCGACAGAAGAAGAAGTGCGCTACTGGCTCGCGGGCAACCTTTGCCGCTGCACGGGCTACAACAAGATCGTGGAGGCGGTGCTCGACGCCGCCGCCGAACTTCGGAGGGCATGACATGGCAAACGACGTCAAGTTTCCAGAACGCGAACTGAAAGTCATCGGCACCAGCCCCGTTCGTCCGGACGGCGTCCCGAAGGTCACGGGCCGCGCCCAATACGGTGCGGACTGGACGCTTCCCGGCATGCTTTGGGCCAAGGTGCTGCGCTCGCCGCACGCGCACGCCCGCATCCGTTCGATCGACACCTCGGCAGCCGAGGCGTTGCCCGGGGTGAAGGCCGTGGTCACCGGCAAGGACTTCCCCGAACAGAAGTTCGACTACGTCGGCCCCGAGCGCGTGGCCATCAATTTCTGGCACTTCACGCGTAACGTCATGGCCAAGGAGAAGGCCCTCTTCGACGGCCATCCCGTGGCCGCTGTCGCCGCTGCAACCAAAGACATCGCCGACGAGGCGCTGAAGCTGATCAAGGTCGACTACGAAGTGTTGCCGCATGTCATCGATGTCGACGAGGCCATGCGGCCCGATGCGCCGCTGCTGTTCGAAGACATGAAGACGCGCGGTGTCACCCCCGAGCCGACCACGCCCTCGAACATCTCGAAGAAGATCGAGTTCAAGCTCGGCGACCTCGACGCCGGCTTCAAGATGGCCGACGAGATCGTCGAGATGAGCTACAAGACCAAGCCCGTGCACCAGGGCTACATCGAGCCGCAGTCCACCCTCGCCCGCTACGATACCGACGGGCAGGCCGAAATGTGGTCTTCCAGTCAGGGCCACTTCGTCATGCGTACCTTCACGGCGAAGCTGCTCGGCATGCGTGTGGCCGATCTGCGCGTCCACGCCGCCGAGATCGGCGGCGGGTTCGGCGGCAAGACGATTTGCTACGTCGAACCGATTGCCGTGCTGCTGTCGAAGAAGGCGGGACACCCGGTCAAGCTCATGACCACCCGTGAGGAGGTCTTCCGTGCGACCGGGCCGACCTCGGGCGCCTCGATGACGATCAAGATCGGCGCCACGAAGGACGGAAAGATCGTCGCCGCCCAAGGCATCTACAAATATCAGGCCGGCGCCTTCCCCGGCTCGCCTGTCATGAACGCCTGCATGTGCGGGTTCGCGCCCTACGACATACCGAACGCCCATGCGGTGGGCTACGACGTGGTGTGCAACCGCCCGAAAGCGGTCGCGTACCGCGCGCCCGGATCGCCCATCTCCGCCTTCGCGGTCGAGAGCACGCTCGATGCGCTCGCCAGCAAGCTCGGCCTCGATCCGATCGATTTCCGCCTCAAGAACATCGCGCGGCCCGGCACCCAGATGCTCTCCGGCGGCAAGCTGGCCCATGCCGGCTTCGCCGAGACGCTGCAAGCCCTGCAGAAGCATCCCGCCTACAAGAGCAAGCTCGGCAAGAATCAGGGCCGGGGCGTCGCCTGCGGCTACTGGTTCAACGGCGGCGGCGAATCGAGCGCCACGGTGCACGTGAACGAGGATGGCACGGTGGTCGTTTCGACCGGCAGCCCGGACATCGGCGGCTCGCGCGCCTCCATGGCGCTCATGGCTGCCGAGACGCTGGGCATCGATTACGAAAGCGTGCGCCCCATCATCGCTGACACGAACTCGGTCGGCTATACCCAGGCGACGGGGGGCTCGCGCGTCACCTTCGCCACCGGCATGACCGTCATCAACGCCTGCAACAAGGTCGTCGACGAGCTGTGCGCCCGTGCCGCCAAGATCTGGAAGATCGACCGTGCCGACGTGATCTGGGAGAACGGTCATGCGCGCCCGGCCGGCGGCCGTGCCGGCGAATTCGAACCCATGTCGCTGAAGGCGATCGCCGCCAAACGCGCGGCCACGGGCGGGCCGATCACGGTGTCTGCATCGGTCAACGCCGAAGGCCAGGCGCCTGGCTTTTCCGCACAGTTCGCCGATGTCGAAGTCGACACGGACACCGGCCACGTCAAGATCCTGCGTTACGTCGCAGCCCAGGATGTCGGCCGGGCGATTCATCCGGCCTATGTCGAAGGCCAGATACACGGGGGCGTCGTCCAGGGCATCGGCTGGGCGCTGAACGAAGAGTACATCTACGACAAGAACGGCCACCTGGAGAACCCGGGATTTCTCGACTACCGCATCCCCGTGTGCTCGGATGTGCCCATGATCGAAGCCATCATCGTGGAAGTGCCCAACCCCGTGCACCCTTACGGCGTGAAGGGCGTGGCCGAGGCGAACATCGTCCCGCCCATGGCCGCCATCGCGAACGCCATCGACAAGGCCACAGGCACGCGCCTCACCGACCTGCCGATGTCTCCGCCCAAGGTGCTAGCCGCTCTCGACGCCGGTTGATTGCCACGGGGCGCTCGCGTCCCGTCACCGAGCAGCATCGCCCACGCGGCGCCGTCCCCAGACGAGCGCCGCGTTTTTTCTGGCCCAGGTCGAAGCGAGCGCTGCGAACGCTTGCTCGCCATACGTCCTGGGCCCTACAATTGCTACACCGTTTGTATTGTTTGATACGAGGAGTGCGGCTTGAGTGCAGTGTTCGAGCAGGTCGGCGCCATCGATCTCCATCAGCGCGACCAGCGAGGCAGGCTTGCCAGAATGGTCGTGAAGCTGTTCGATCACTGGCAGCTATCAGCGCCGGATCAGGCGACCTTGCTCGGCTTGTCGGCCGAGTCGCGCGCCACCGTCGCCCGTTACCGCAAGGGCGAGCCGCTTGCCGACAGCACGGACCTGCTGGCCCGCACGGGACATCTGCTCGGCATCCACAAGGCCCTGCGCATCATGTTTCCGCATGATCGCGATCTGGCCTATCGCTGGATTACGACCCCGAACCGTCGCTTCGGCGATCGCATGCCGTTGGAAATCATGCGTCAGGGCTACGAGGGGATCCTCGCCGTGCGCCGATTTCTCGATTTCGAGCGCGGCCGCTAGCGCCCTGAGTCGGAAATTCGCTGAACAAAAGCGCCGGGAATCGACGCCATGCTTTGGCGGAAATCCTCGCCAAGCGTCCAACCTGGCTGCGTTTTCCTTCGCGTCCGACGCCGATTTCGACCCTTTTGCCCCTTCCACACCGTCGGCACCGTTCGGCCATTCCTCAACGAATCTCTGACTCAGGACACTAGCGCGTCGTGTACGGCGAACTGCTCACCACCATCGTCGACCACCACGACGACCTGGTCCGCAACATCAAGGGCATCCGCGTCTCGCAGGACCTGTACGACGATCTGTCGGACGAGATCGAAGACTGGAAAGTCGCAGTCGCTGCCGAATCCGCAGCCTGGATTCCGAGCCCTGCCCCGCTCGTCACGCGACCGTTCGACTACGGCGCCGTCATCACCTACCCGTTCCTCAATCTGAATATCCAGGGCACGCGCTTCTCCGACGGGCTGGAATACGGCGTCTGGTACGGATCCCTCGACCTCGAGACGACGGTCTACGAGACTGTGCACCATTGGTCTGCGTTCGTCGCCGACAGCTTTCCCGACGAGGATCGGGAGATCGTGGCCGAACGGCGCATCCTGCGCACACGCTGCGATGCGATCATGATCGACTTGCGCGGCAAGGAGCGCGTCGAGAAGCGCCTCGTGGACCGCAGCGACTACGGTTACGCTCAACAGCTGGGCCGCTACCTCAAGCGCCAGCATCAAAACGGGCTGCTCGTCCGATCGGCGCGCGGTCCAGGCACGAACGCCGCCGTGTTTCTCCCCGACGTGCTGTCCGACGTTCGGGATCTATGCTTCCTTACCTACCGCATGAACCCCACCCGGGACCAAGTGCGCGTCGAGCGCACGCCCGGGCGCAAATGGCTGGAGATCGCGCCCAGTCGGATGCGCTGATTTCCGCCCTGCGCCGCATTTTCGACACGCTCGGCGCAGGCAACGTGGGAGCTTTTTGGCTATCCTCGGGACTCTGGCACGACACCCCTTCGACGTCGCCTCGATTCCCGCGCTGCCCCAAGCGACGTGCAGGACATCGAGCACGCACAACAACAGGGGCCGTGCATGACAACGAGCTGAGGAGACACCATGGCAGAGGCCGACGCCCTCGACGGCATACGCGTCATCGATTTCGGACAATACATCGCCGGCCCGATGGCAGGCATGCTGCTTGCCGACTTCGGCGCCGATGTGATTCGCGTGGATCCGCCTGGAGGGCCACGCTACCGGACCGCGGCCAACGCCACCTGGAACCGCGGCAAGCGCAGCATCGTGCTGGATCTCAAGCAGCCCGCGGATCTCGCCACGGCGCGCAAGCTCATTGCGTCCGCCGATGTCGTCATCGAGAACTTCCGACCCGGCGTCATGGACCGCCTGGGCCTGGGCGCCAAGGCCATGACCGAAGCCCACCCTCGGCTGATCTACTGCTCGCTGCCCGGCTTCGGCAGCGACGATCCGCGTGCCGGCATGCGCGCTTGGGAAGGCGTGGTGGCGGCCGCATCGGGCTGCTACAGCTCCAACGCGTACCTGGAGAACGATACGCGGCCGGTCTACACCGCCGTGCCGTTCTCGTCGGCGTTCGGCGCCTTTCTGGGCGTCGTTGCCATCGCTGCGTGCCTGAATGCGCGCGAGCGCAGCGGTCAGGGCCAGGCAATCGAAGTGCCGCTGTTCAACGCGACCTTCAGCGCCTTCAGCGGCAAGGTGATGCGCGTAGTCGGCGAGCCCGAGCCCGGCATCACCACGCGCTGGTCGCACGTCCGCTGCAAGGACGGACAGTGGCTCATGTACCTGGCCAATCGGCTGAACAAGCATCTTCTGGAGTTGCCCGAGATGGCGCCATGGCGTGATGCAGCCCTGAGCCCGGAGCAGCTCGACGAGAAGCTGCAGGCGCTGTTCCGCACGCGCACCGCGTCGGACTGGGAGGATTTCTGCGCCAGCGTCGGGCTCGAGGGCATCGCCTGCATCCATGGCAAGGACTGGCTGCATCATCCGCTGGCGGAGGAAACGGGCACGGTCGCCGACTTCGACGATCCGGAACTCGGCCGCTTTCGGGGCTACAACATCAATCCGCGCCTGTCGGCCACCCCGGGACGGGTTCGCGCCCCCCGGGCGAAGCTCGACGAGCATCGCGATCAGATCCTGAGAGAAATCGAAACGCCGCGCCCCTCCCCCGCTGCCTCGACGCGTGCGCTGCTGCGGGGCGCTCTGGAAGGCGTGAAGGTGGTCGATCTGGGCATCATCCTAGCCAGCCCCACCGCCGGACGCACACTGGCGGAGTTCGGCGCCGACGTGATCAAGATCGACAGTGCGCACCGCAATCCGGTGAACTGGCACAACGACGTCAACCGCGCCAAGCGGATGATTCTTCTGGACCTGAAAAAGCCGGCCGGACTGGAGATCTTCTGGAAGCTGATGGCAGACGCCGACGTCATGCTGGAGAACTTCCGCATGGGGGTCGCGGACAAGCTGGGGATCGGCTATGAAGCCGCCCGGGAGCGCAATCCGGGCATCGTGTACTCGTCCGTGAACGCCTACGGCCGTCCGGGCAAGTACGCCAAGCGCCCCGGGCGCGAAGTGCTCGCCCAGGGAATCGCCGGCATGCAGCTGCGGCTGGGTAGCGAGGTGCCCGTCATCAACCCGTTCAACGGCTGCGATTACTGCACCGGCTTGATGTCCGTCTACGGCATTCTTTTGTCATTGTTCGCGCGCCGACGCACCGGCCGCGGCCAATGGGTCAACAGCGCGCTCATCTACGGCGCCACCTTGCTGCAGACGAATCTGCTGCAGGACTACGCGGGCAAAGTCTGGGACGAACCGCACGGCCAGGATTGCCTCGGCACCGGCCCCCTGTACCGTGCCTACGAGTGCGCAGACGGCTGGATATTCGTGGCCGCGCATGACTGCGGCATCGGCAGCTGCGAGGAACTGGCGGATCTGCGTGACCTGTCGGGCACCGAACTGGAACGCGCGCTCGAGCAGCGCTTGCGTGAGCGCCGCGCCGCCGAGTGGATCGATTTGCTGACGCGCGCGGGCATCGCCGCTCAGCCGGTCGCCATGAAGCTCACGGCGCTGACGGAAGACCCGATCGTGCGCAGCCTCGGGCTGGCGATCACGCGGGAGCACGCCGAGCTCGGCATGGTGACGACCGTCGCTCCGGGCATCAAGCTCTCGCGCACGCCCGTCACGGCCGGATGTCCCGCACCCAAGCCCGGCGCGGACGCCGCAGAACTTCTGGGCGAGATCGGCATGAGCGACCAGCTCGAACGCTTGGTGCACGAGGGCGTCGTGGTGGTGGACGGCATCAAGGCGGGTGGCGCATCCTAGCGCAGACGCAGGTCGTCGCGCTTACGCAGCGACGGCCTTTCCATTCCCCGCGCAACGATCCATCCCCGGAGGCCAGCATCATGAGCGACACCTTTGCCATCGAACTGACGCAGCAGGCCGACTACCGGTTCGAGATCCGGTTCGACAACGCGAACGTCCCGCACCTGCTCACCGACGAGCCCGCGCCTTTGGGACAGGACTCCGGACCGAACCCGTCGCGGCTGTTGCTTGCCTCGGTCGCCAACTGCCTGTCGGCCAGCCTGCTGTTCGCGATGCGCAAATTCAAGAACGAACCCGGTCCGCTGCGCGCCACGGCGACGGCCAGCGTCGCGCGCAACGCGCAGAACCGGCTGCGCATCGCCTCGATGACGGTCGAGATCCATCTGGGCGTCGCCAAGGACGCGGTCTCGATGCTTGATCGCATCCTGGCGCAGTTCGAGGAATTCTGCGTGGTGACACAGAGCGTGCGCTCCGCCATCCCCGTCGAGGTGCGAGTGCTCGACAAGGACGGTTTGCTGCTCAAGCAGTGACCGCCCCGAGCCCGACCTGCCCCGCCGCCGAATGACGATATCGGGCGCGCTGGCAGCCTGCGCTTGAATTCGGCCTAGCTCAGGCGCTCGCGCATGGCGGTGAAGTTCCTCATCGACTGCAGGTGCAGGTAGATGAGTTCCAGCTCGTCGGTTGCGGCCAGCTTCTGCAACTCGTCCCCTGAGAGCTTCTTCAATCGGTCGCGGTTCACCGCCATGAAGCCGCTCAACGACAAACGCTCACCCTTCTGCGTCGTGACCTGAGCCTGCATGGGCTCGAGCAGCGACAACGTCTTCAATCGTTCGCAGAAGGCTTGCGTGCGCTGGAACTGCGCCTGGTACTCCTGCAGGAACTTGAGCACGTTCTCGGTATAGGGGCTCGGCTTGCCGTCCTCGGCAAAGAGGGGCTGCCCCATGCCTTCTTTGTTGAATCCAGCAAAGCGCTCGTCGATGCACAACGTGAACGACTTGCCGTTGTCCGGGCTGGAAAACACGAACGGATAACGGCGTATGAAAGCAGGTATGTATTTCGCATTCCAACTCGCGGCTTCCGTGAGATAGAGATTTTCGTTGGCGCGCAAACCGAGGATGACCGCCGGCATGACTGCGGTCTCGTTGCCGGCGAACACGATCGCGTACTCGGCCGCCGCGTGCGGAAACTCCACCGCGATCAGCGGACAGGAGTTCACGTTGCGGCTGAACGAGTAGTCGTCTCCCACCTGCACCGAAAGCTTCTCGTGCTGAGTGCGCGACACCGGAACGGCGCTCTCGTAGATCAATAGTTGTGCGGACATCGAGGCATCTCCTTCGTACGAAGCTAGGGCTGAACCGAACCCCGGTCAGTGGACGTCCTGCCCGTCTGCAGGATTATCGCGACATTCTCCCGCGAGCGCGACCGCGGGCGCCGGCCTGCCAGCGGCCGCCATGCTGCCGATGCGGGATCAGTGCTTGATCCCGCCCAGAGCCTCGGCCAAATCCGCGATGCACTTCGTCAATTCGCCGGTCATGAGGGCAAAGTCGATGTCGAACTTTTCGTCCGGGTCCTGGCCTTCGTCGGCGACTTCGTTGCGCAGCACGTCGAGAAAGTTCACACGCTTGACCAGCAGCTGGTCGGTGAGCACGAAGGAGATGCGATCCTGCCAGGTCATGCCGAGCTTGGTGGCGGTCTTGCCCGTGCGGATATGGGCCTGGATATCCTTGCCATCGAGGTTGTGATTCGAATAGCGCACGATGGCCTTGCTGCCGTCGGCGGCCTGCAATTCGAGGTCCCGGTCGACCGTGAATCCGCTCGGTGCCTCGCCGGTCTCGACCCAGTGGGTCATCATGGCGCCGGGCGAGCGCTGCGTGTCGAGCCTCACGATGGTCGGCAAGCGGTCGTAGCTGCGCCGGAAGAACTCCATGAACTCGTCGGCCTTGGCTTCCGCACCGAGGTCGATGGTGAGCCAGCCGTTCGCCACATCCAGCCATGCGCGCGTGGTCCGCCGCCGCGTGAGGGCACGGGGAAGCAACTCGTCCTGGACTTGCAGCCGCAGATCGCGCATCTGCTTGCGCCCGACCGGATGCGCCTGCTTCTTTTCGACCGCGGCCGCACGCTCCTCGGCCACCTGACGCACGATCGAGGATGGCAGGATCTTCTGATCGACACCCAAGGCGAATAGCCACTGTCGATTCAGATCGTAGAGAAAACGCTCGGAATCGCGCGGAGGCACCCAGCCGCGGCTCTCCATGGCGAAACTGCCGCACGGCTGCAGGCCGTTTTGCGCCAAACCTGCTTCGAACGCATCCGGCTCGACTTCCCAAGGAGCGGTGATGCGGTAGACGAGAAGATTACGAAACCACATAGGCACCCGAAAAAGCAGCGGATTATAGCGGCCTCCTCGCGGCAGGCGGCGGCCATCGACGCCGGCGCATCGACTCGAACCCAAGTTGCGCAAGTCGCCCCGCGCGACGTACGCTTGCGCAATTGCCCAAGAGAGTGCATCGATGACCCGCCCCACGCGCGAACTCACCGATTTCCTGCATGAACTGAGCTTGGCCGGCCTGCCGCCCAGCGTTACGCAAGCCGCGCAATGGGCGCTGCTCGACACCCTGGGATGCACGCTGTTCGGCGCGCCCGAGCCTTGGTCCCGGATCATGGCCGAGGAAGTGCTCGCGGAGGAGGCCAAGGGCCGCAGCACGATCGTCGGCCATCCCCGGCCGGTTCCCGCGCCCGCCGCAGCCCTATGCAACGGCACGGCTGCGCATGGCTTCGAACTCGATGATCACCTGGACGAAGCGATCGTGCATCCGGGCGCGATCGTGGTCTCCGCGGCGCTGGCCGCGGCCGAAGCGATCGATGCCACCGGCGAACGCCTGCTCCTGGGCATCATCAGCGGCTATGAAGTGCTCAACCGCGTGGGCTTGGCGATGGGCGTGGGCCCCGCCCAACGCGGCTATCACAAGACCGCCGTCGCCGGGCCGCTCGGTGCCGCCGTCGCCGCAGCCGTGGTGATGAAGCTGCCGCCGGACCAAGTCTTCACCGCGCTCTGCCTTGCCTGTGCCACGGCCTCCGGCACCAAGGCTTTCGCGACCGGCGCAGGGGGCGGCATGGAGAAGCGCATGCATGCGGGCCGCGCGGCTGAAGCCGGCGTGCGCATGGCGCAACTCGCCTCACGTGGTTTCACGGCACCGCCGACGGCGCTCGACGGACGCTTCGGCCTGCTCGAAGTCGTGTCGGGCACCGTCGCCCAAACGGCACTGCTCTCCTCCGGGCTGGGTGCGCGCTGGGCGATCGAGCACGTCTACGTCAAGACCTATCCCTGCTGCGCATGGATACAGGCGGCGGTACAGCAACTGGTGGCGATGCGCGGGCCGCGAGCACTGCGCCTGGAGGAAATCGGTCGAGTGCGCATCGGCGTCTCGGCTTATGCGAAAGCACAGAACGGCGCGGTGGCCCCCGTGGACACGTTCGGGGCGCAGTTCAGCATTCCGTATTGCTGCGCGCTCGCGCTGATGAGCGATCCCGCCGATCCTGCGATGTACGATCCCGATGTCATCGATGAAGCTGATCGCCGCGAACTCGCGCGTCGGATCGAGATCTTCGTCGACCCGGAGATGGAGGCCGCCTACCCGCGCCACTATGGCGCCCGAGTCGAACTCGAGCTCGCGAACGAAGTCCGCCATGCCGGCTCGGTGCTCGATCCGCACGGCATGCCTGCGGATCCCTGTACGCCGGATGAACTGTTGCAGAAGTTCGAGCACCTCGCCGGGCGGTCGAAATCCGAAGCGCAAATCGCCGCCATCGTCGAATCGATCGAGAACGCGGCCCGCCTCGACAATGTGCATACGCTGACTTCGATGTTCAGAGGTTAGCGCCCGCTTGACAGGCACGCTCACGACGGCTCTACTTCACGACGACGGTCGCACTGGCAGGACCGTCGCCGCAATGCTGCTCGAGCCTGCGTAGACGGGCGGCTCGCATCCGGCTTCGCGAGCCCATGCGGACACTGCGGCCGGAGAACCATCATCGGCAAGCGAGGAGACAGCATCGATGACACACATCGTCCGCAGCGTCGGGATTTTCGCCACGTGCGCGTTTTTGACGACGCCCACCGGGGCGGCCGAACAGCCCGCCTATCCGAACAAGCCGATCCGCCTCATCGTGCCCTTCCCGCCCGGGGGCAGCATCGATCCGATCGCCCGCATGATGGCGACGAAACTCAGCGAGCGTCTGGGTCAGCAGATCCTCGTCGATAACCGCCCCGGCGCCAACGGGGCCATCGGCACCGAGTTGCTCGCCCGGGCCGCTCCCGACGGCTACACGCTGATCCACCTCGGCCCCGGCACGCATGTCATCAATGCGCACCTTGCCAAGAATCTGCCCTACGACAGCATTAAGGATTTCGCCCCGGTCGCCGCCGTGCAGCGCAGCGACTACGTCCTCGTCGTGCATCCGTCCCTGCCGGTCAGCAGCGTGAAGGAGATGGCCGCTTTGGCCAGGGCCCGGCCCGGACAGATCGCGTATGGATCCTCGGGCAACGGCAACATGAACCACCTGGCCGCCGAACTGATGAACATCACGCTCGGCATCAAGACCCACCACATCCCCTACAAGGGCGCAGCCGTGGTGTTGACCGATCTGATCAGCGGCCAGATCCAGATGCATTTTTCGGTGGCGATCTCCGCCCTGCCGCTGATCCAGGCGGGCCGCCTGAAGCCGCTCGCCTTCGGCGGCGAGACGCGCCTGGCGCAGCTGCCGCAGGTGCAAACCTTCGCCGAAGCTGGCCTGGGCGCCATCACCCTGCGTCCCTGGCAGGGAATGCTCGCACCGGCCAAGACGCCTCGTCCGATCATCGACCGGCTCAATGGCGAGATCGCGCAGATCCTCAGACTGCCGGATATCGTCGAGTCGTTGAGCGCTCGCGCGATGACACCGCTCATCACCACGCCGGAGCAGTTCGCGGCACTGATGGCCTCCGACTACAAGAACGTCGCCGCCATCATCAAGGCAGCCAACCTCAAACTCTAATGTGCGCGACGCCGCGAGAAGGGCATGACCATTCCATGCACCACACAATGACCGTCGGCGACCTGGTGGCCGAATTCCTGGAGCGTTGCGGCGTCGAGACGGCGTTCGGCATCATCTCCGTGCACAACGTGCCGCTGCTCGACGCGCTCGACCGGCGCAATGCCGTTCGCTTCGTCATGGCGCGCGGTGAAATGGGCGGCACGCATATGGCGGATGGCTACGCGCGCGTCTCGGGCAAGCTCGGTGTCGTGATCACCAGCACCGGGCCGGGGGCTGCGAGCGCCGTGAGCGGTTTGGTCGAGGCGCGCTTCGCCGGCAGCCCGGTGCTGCACCTTACCGGACAGTCCGCGACTGCGCTCGCCGACCGCGATCTGGGCAGCGTGCACGACGTGCCCGACCAGATCGGCATGCTGCGCTCCGTCGGCAAGGCTGCATACACGATACGTACCCCCGGCGCGGCGCTCGGCATCCTGATGCATGCCGCCGCGCAAGCGCTGACGCCGCCCATGGGCCCGGTGAGCGTGGAGATTCCGATCGACGTGCAGTTGGCCAAGATCGAGCGGCCCGTAATGCTGGATGCCATGACGCTGCCGATCCCGCCCGCAGCCCCGCCCCCGGATGCCGTCCTCGATGCGCTTGCCGAGAGACTGACGCGCGCGAAGCGCCCGATCTTGTGGACCGGCGGCGGCGCACGCCACGCCGGCGAAGCGGTCGCGCGCCTGGCCGCGTTGGGCATGCCGGTGGTCACGAGCTGGAACGGACGCGGCGTGATCCCCGAGGATCATCCGCTCTCGCTCGGTCCGCTCGCCACGACACCGGAGGTGGAGCGCTTCTACGCATCGGTCGACCTGATGCTGGTCGCCGGCTCGCACTTGCGCGGACACGAGACTCGCGACTGCACCCTGCGCCTGCCGGCTCATCGCGTGCAGATCGACGCCGACCCGCAAGCCAACGGACGCACCTACACGAGCGACCTGTTCGTGCATGCCGACCCGGCGCTGACGCTCGCCGCCCTAGCCGATCGCCTGGAAGGCCAGTGGCTCCCCCATCCTCACTATGCCGAGGAGATTGCGCGCCTCAAGGCCGAAGCCACTGCAAGCTATCGCGCCACGCTCGGCAGCTACGGGCGCTTGCCCGCCATCGTGCGCGCCGCCATGCCGCGCGACGCGATCTGGGCGCGCGACATCAGCTTCCACCAAACCACATGGGCGAATCGGATCTTCCCCGTGTACGGGCCGCGCGACAGCATCTACTCGGTGGGCGCGGCGATCGGCACCGGCATGCCGCTCGCCATCGGGGCTGCGCTGGCGGCCCCGGGACGCAGTACGGTCGCGATGTGCGGGGACGGCGGCTTCGCGCTCAATCTCGGCGAACTCATGACCGTCGCCCAGGAGCAGCCCGACCTTTGCCTGCTCATCATGAACGACGGCGGCTACGGCGTCATCCGCCATATCCAGGACAGCAACAGCCCCGGACGCAACTACTACGACGCCCTGCTGCCGCCGGACTTCGAACACCTCGCCAGGGCAGCGTCCATGCCCTACTGGCGGGCATCGAGCTTGGACGACGTCGGCAAGCATCTGTCGGCCGCACTCGCACACGGCGGGCCGACGCTGGTGGAAGTCGACATGCGCAGGATCGGCCCGTTCCAGCCGAAGTTTCAGGCACCGTCCTACGCATCCAAGCGATGAGCAATACCGCAGCGAAGTTCTGATCCCGGACACGAGCGCAACGAACCACGGGGACCAGCGCTTCGTTCGCCCGCTCGAAGATTGACCCATGCCGCGGCGCGGGGAGATACTCGTCGCAATCGCAATCGCAATCGACCATCGCAGGCGCGCAGTGGCGCGCGCCGCCGACATCATCCGGAGGGGATACGAACATGCAAATCGAAGCCGCGGTCATGCGCAAGATCCACGAACCGCTCGTCATCGAGCAGGTCGACATGGACAAGCCGCGCGGACGTGAGATCGTGGTGCGCACCATCGCCACAGGGGTGTGTCATAGCGACCTGCATGTCATCGAAGGCATCAGCCGCTACCCGACCGACCGACCGTTCGTGCTGGGCCACGAGGGGGCCGGCATCGTGGAGGCCGTCGGCCCGGACGTCACATCCATCCAGGTGGGCGATCATGTGGTCGCCTGCCTCTCCGGTTTTTGCGGGACCTGTCCGCAATGCCTGGACGGCCATCCCAACGTCTGCACGGACAACGCCACGGTCATCGGGCGCCCCGCCGGGGACAAGGCGCGCCTGACCCAGGAAGGCGGGCTCGTGAGGCAGTTCGGCGGCATCGGCAGCTATGCCGCGAAGATGATCCTGCACGAGAACATGGTGGTGAAGATCGACAAGGATATACCTTTCGATCGCGCCGCCCTCGTGGGTTGCGGCGTGCTGACCGGTGTCGGTGCGGCACTGCGCTCCTCGGGCATGCGCGCCGGGCAGACGGTCGCGGTGTTCGGCGCGGGCGGAGTCGGCCTGTCGATCATCCAGGGCGCGAAGATCGGCGGCGCCCGGCAGATCATCGCCGTGGACCAGTTCGATTCCAAGCTGGAGATGGCCAAGGCCATGGGTGCGACCCACACGGTCAACGCGACGCAGGACGAGCCCGTGAAGGCCGTGCGCGCACTCACCAAGGGACTGGGCGTGGATCACGCCTTCGAGGCCGTCGGGCTCTCCAAGCTGTGCCGCATGGCGATCGAAAGCCTGGCCGTGCGCGGCACCGCCACCATCGTCGGCGTGTTGCCGCCGGAAGCGACCATCGAATTCCCGTGGCTCGCCATCCGCCCCGAGTGCAAGGTGCAGACCTCGCGCATGGGCTCGAACCAGTTCCGGACCGACATCCCTAACTATCTCGAGTTCTATCGGCAGGGAAAACTCGACCTCGACACGATGATCAGCCGGCGCGGCCGGCTAAGCGACATCAACGAAGCCTTCCGGGCGATGAAGGCGGGCGAGGTGGCACGGACGGTCTTGATGTTCGATTGATACCGCGCAGCAGACCGACGCACGGCGTCAGGCTGCGCGTTCGGTCTCGGGGCGCTCGGCTGCGGGGACGGGGCGACGCTTTTCTTTCGGCGCCGGCCCCGGACAAAACACGATCTTGAATTGAAAGTCCGATCCGAGGCGAACGACACAGTCGCTGGCTATCGTGCTCGATCCCTTGCGGGGGACTTGAACGCTATCGGCGTAGGTGCCGTTCTTCGAACCCAGATCCCGAATCAGCACCCCGGTCGGCGTCGCTTCCAGCTGCACATGCCTGCGCGACACGCGACGCTCGCCCACGAGGCGATGGGCATACTGCGAGAACGCGGCATCGCGACCGACGCGGACCATGCCTTCGAGGTAGGAGGCATCGCCCCAGGGCCAGACGATGATCGCCTGCGCGGACACCGGTGCGCCCGACTGCGCCAGTGCGCCGATCTGCGGTTCCGCCGGAGCCGGACTCGGATCGCTTTCCAGATGCAAACCGCCCACCAGGGTTGTCTCGCCCCATGCGGCATGTTCATCGGGGGAGGAAGCTTCAGGGTCGGTGCTCATCGAGGGCGCAGACGCATGACTCGCTTCGGTGAGCCCGTCTTCGATGGCACGCGCGAGCCGCGCGAAGCCCTCCGCCGCACCTTGCAGGCGGGGCGCGAGTTGCTGAAAGATCCACAGATCGACCACCGGCGCCCCCGGACCGGATGCGACGAAGCGGGCAAGCGCCGGACACTCCTGGCAGGCCTCGTCGAGCTCACGCGGCCCAAGCTCAAGCCAGTGGGTGAGCAGACCGAGCTTGATCAGAGGTGTCGACAAAGGCATGCCCACCTCGGCCTCGATGGCCGCTGAAAGTTGATCGAGCGAGGCCCAATCGGTACAGGCCGCGACCCGATCGAAAAAGTCTGCCGAGGGCACGACGCGGCGGCTCGCGCTCGTTTCGACGTAGATGGCGCTCACGGGATCCTCACGAGGTTTCGATTTTCATCGATTCTAGAGAACCCGCGGCGGGCAGGCGATCGACGCAACAGTCCTTCACGTTCCTATCGAAGCCTGGCGTTCAGCCGACGATCGAGCCGGCTTGTTGCCTCGCCCCTACTGCATGGGTCGCACACCGGAATCGGCATCCGCAAGCGGGCGACCGGGGCACCGCCCTCACAGGGACGGCCCGATCGTGTGTGCGCGCATTGCCGACGCGCTAATTCTCGATCCGGATGTTCGCCGTCTTCACGATCTTGGCGATCTTGGCCGTATCGGCACGCAGAAAGGCCGTGAAGTCATCGGGCGTCGACGGAAAGGCCGTCACGCCCTGGCTCGCCAGCTTCGCGACGACGTCCGGCGATGCAAGCACCTTCCTGACTTCGGCAGAAAGTTTCTCCACGATGTCCTTCGGCGTACCGGCGGGGGCGAGGATGCCTTGCCAGCTGATGACGACCACACCGGGGAGACCGGCCTCGGCCATGGTCGGGACATCGGGCAGGACGGCGGAACGCACGTCGCCCGTGACCGCAATCGCCCGCAGACGCCCGCTCTTGATATGAGGCGTGGATGTGATGGGGGCCTGATAGGACGCCTGCACCTGGCCGCCGATCAAGTCGCTCATCGCCTGGGCACCGCCCTTATAAGGAATGAGTTGCATCTTGATGCCCGCGACCATGCTGAACAACTCGGCTGCCAGACGCCCGCCGGAAGCCGCGCCGGAGATGGAATAGTCGACCTGCCCCGGCCTCGCCTTGGCCAGCGCGACGAACGCCTTCACGTCCTTTGCCGGCACCGAAGGGTGGATGAGCATGACATACATCTGGCTCGCCAGTCCGGAAACCGGCGCGAAATCCTTGATCGCGTCGTAGGGCGTGTTGGTGAGCAGCGGCAGCACGATGTGCGTGATCGACGGCACCAGCAGCGTGTAGCCGTCGGGGACAGCCTTGGCGACGTGCTCGGTACCGACGATGGTGTTGCCGCCCGGACGATTGTCGACGATGGCCGACTGCCCCCAGGCGGTCGTGAAGTGCTGCGCCACCAGCCGGGCGATCATCGTGGTGCTGCCGCCTGCCACCGTCGGCACGACGATGCGGATCATTCGGTTCGGATAAGCCTGCTGAGCGGCTGCGGTGCCCGTCATCGCCAAGACCGCGCCTACCGCTGCTGCGCGCATTGCGAAACCGATTCGATTCATGACACGTCTCCCTGTTTGAGTTGCGAGCAAGCGCCGCAACGTTTCATCGATGCCTCACCACGCGGCCGGATCGCACTCGACGTCGCGGCGCTGGGCCAGCCGAGATCCTGTCCACCAGCGGCGCGCGCCCGTGGCGACCTCACTCTGCCGGCCGCTCGTACCAGACGCGCCCCTCCTTGATCGTGAGTTGCGAGATCAGCCGACGCTTCGCGGTCACGACATTGCCGTCGGTATCCTTCAGCTCGAAGCGCCCGTCGCGCAGTTCGAACACGGCGATATCTGCATTGGCGCCCGGCGCGAGCGTCCCGACCGTGCCCGCGTAGCCCATGATGCGCGCAGGCGTCGCCGTCGTCCGGCGGACGACCTCCTCCAGCGGCAAGCCGAAGTGCAGCAGCTTGGTCATGGTGGTCGGCAGATCCCACACCGGGCCGTTCATGGCCGAAGTCATGGTGAGATCGGTCGATATCGTGTCCGGCAGGAAACCTTGCTCGAGCGCCTTCTCGATCATGCTGAAATTGAAGTGACTGCGCCCGTGCGCGCAATCGAACACGATCCCCGCCCGCTGCGCCTCGACCACCTCCTTGAGCACGAACTGCTTCTCCTGACCCATGATGCCGTGGTTGCGCCCGTGATAGCAGTGGGTGACGATGTCGCCGGGCTTCATGTGCTCGATGAGGGCCGGCAGCGGCACAGGAGAATCGGTGATGTGCATCATCATGGGCACACCGCCCGCCATCTCGGCGGTGCGTCGCGCGAGCTTCACCGGCTCGGCCGAGTACTCCCAGACGAGGTTCGGCCCGAAGCGCAGCTTCACGCCGATGGCCAGATCCGGGTTCTCCTTGATCGCCTTGGCGCAGCCCTCGGGATCCGCATACGGAAAATGCGACAGCTCGCCCCCGCGCGAGATCCCGGTGATGCCGATGGCCGAGAGATTGACGAAGGCTCGCACACGCGTGCGGACGTGGTTGTCCAGCAGATCGCGCAGCCCGACGAAGTTCGCCGATCCGGCGCTGCCCGCGTCGCATAGCGTCGTCACACCTGTCGGGCGCAGGAAGGCGTCGGTGCGCATCCCCATGTCATGACCGTTGAGGAAGACGTGCGCGTGAAGATCGACCAGACCGGGAAAGACGTAACGCCCTTTGGCGCTCACGGTGCGCAGCGCCTGCGTCGCCGGCAACGAGGGCGCCACGGCTGCGATCTTGCCGCCGACGATGCCGATGTCCATCACGCCGCGCAGGCCCGCGCCCGGATCGAGCACGTCGCCGCCGGTCACCAACAGATCGAACTTCATGGTCGCTCCCCTCCGATGGTTGTCCGCGAACCACGATCCGTTCGCGAGTCATGTCCGGTGCTCGCGCGTGAAGCGCCGCCAGAACGGCACCGGCATCGGCCTATTGTAGTCCGCAATACGTGTTTCAAGCGGAGGCACACCCGCTCCATCGCGGTGCACGTGCTCTCGCCCCAGCTCATTGGGCATAGAATCCGGGGCTGATACGCGCACCGATCCACACTGGGCAGGAGGCCGCCTTGGCTACGACACGCATCTCCCTCATCGGCGAAGCCTACGATTGCGTCGCGCCATTGTTCGATGGCGTGATCGCACCGGCGGGCGTCGAGATCGTCGCCACCCGCGCCCCCTCCCCCGAGGCCATGCGCCGCCAACTGACGACGTGGGAGTTCGATGTCTGCGAGATGGCCTTCGGCGCCTATCTGATCGCCAAAGCCCAGGGCGCGGATGTGACTGCGATTCCTGTCTTTCCGCGCCGCGCCTTCTTCCACACGCAATTCGTCGTCCACGCCAGTTCGGGCATTGCCCATCCCGCGGCGCTGAACGGCAAGCGGGTCGGTGTGGCCGAGTACGTCCAGTCAGCGACGCTTTGGGCGCGCGGCATGCTGGCGCACGACTTCGACGTCGACTCGCGCAGCATCGAGTGGTACGTAGAGCGCTCGGGAGCCGACAGCACCGGCACGGTACTCGGCTTCAAGCCGCCCGCCGACATCGCGATCGTGCAAACACCGGGCGGCAAGTCGGTCGCTGCCATGGTGCAAGCCGGTGAACTCGCGGCCGCTTTGGCCGGTTCGCTGTTCCAGCGGATCGACACGCCGTTTCCGCCGGATGTCCATCCGCTGTTCGCGGATGTCGTTGCCGAGGGCAAGCGCTTCCATGCCGCCCACGGGTACGTGCCTGCCAACCACATGTACATGATTCGGGGCTCGCTCGCCCGCGAACGCCCCGAACTGGTCGCCACCCTCTACCGCGCTTTTTGCGACGCGAGCGACCATGCTCGGGGCCAACTGCCGGCAAACGCGACAGCAGGACAACTCTACGGCAACGCGTATCTGGTCGAAACCTGCCGATCGCTGTCCGGCGATCCGTTCGCCTACGGCATTGCGGCCAATCGCGCCATGCTGGAGCAGGTCGCCCGCCTGTGTCGGGAGCAGGGTCTCGTCAAGGCCTCGCCGCGAATCGAGGAGATGTTCGCTCCTCACCTCGAGTAGGCCGTCTCTACGATCTCGGGCCCTCCCGCTATCGAGGCCCCCACTCAATCAATCGAAAGCCCGCAAGTATTCACCCCGACCGTCCAAAGCTGATCTTCTACGTTCTCGCACTGACCGCCATCAGCGGCACGGCGGCTCGCGCCGGCAACATGGTGTTGGTGCTGTACGCACTGAAGCTCGGATCTTCCGCTTTCACCATCGGTCTCCTGGGGGCGATGTTCGCGATCCTGCCGATGCTCTTCTCCATGCCCGCGGGCAAGCTCGCCGATCGCTACGGTTCGCGGGCGCCGCTGCTCGTCTGCGCGATCGGCAGCGGCCTCGGCCTGCTCGTGCCCTGGGCGTTTCCCGGCATCGCGGCGATGTTCGTCGCTTCGGCGATGATCGGCCTTTCGCTCGCCATGGTCGTACCGCTGCAGAACTTGATGGGTCTCATCAGCACGCCGGAAACCCGCGCCCGCAACTTCGCGAACTTCAGCCTCGGGATGGGCATCGCGAATCTGATCGGCCCGCTGATCGGGGGCTTCTTCATCGACTTGGCCGGACCGGCGAAGACCTGCCTCTATCTCGCCCTGCTCTCGGTGACCGTGGTGGCAATGCTGCTCGTGTGGGGACACCGACTGCCCAGAACGCCCGCGGAAACCGTCAAGGCCAAGGGCAGCGTGTATGCCATCCTCAAGATCGCCAACGTCCGCCGCGCGCTCGCAACCAGCAGCTTGATCAATGTCGGGCGCGATCTCTATCAGTTCTACTTTCCGGTGTATGCCTACAGCGTCGGGCTGTCCGCCTCGCTGATCGGCATCGTGCAGGCTTTCAACTTCGGCGCTGAACTCGCTGTCCGGTTCTTCCTCGCGCGCTTGCTCAAGAAGTTCAAGGAAGAACAGCTGCTCGCCTACTCCTTTTTCATCGGCGCCGGCGCCCTGGTGCTGATGCCCTTCTTCGAGAGCGCCTACATCCTCGCGCTGCTCTCGTTCATGCTCGGCATCGGCATGGGCTGCGGCCAGCCCATCATCACGATCCTGATGTACAGCTATTCGCCGGCAGGCCGCACGGGCGAGGCGCTGGGGTTGCGCATGAGCATCATTCACCTGACCAAGCTGATCGGACCGGTCCTGTTCGGCGCGATCGGCAGCGCGCTGGGATTGGCGGCGATGTTCGTCGTGAATTCCGCGGTCATGACGGCAGGCGGCTTGCTGAGCCGATCCAAGCCCAAGTCCGAGTCCGAGCCCTAAGCAGAGATCGCGCCGAAACCGATGATCGACAAGGCATGCAGCTTCGTGCTCGGTGCGCGTGATCCGGAGATGCGCGAGATCGCCGAGGTGCTCGATGCACACAAGCTCGCGCACGCGTACGCGGCGAGAGGCGCGATGCCGGTGACCGCGCGCACCGCCTACGATGCCGATGGCGTGGTGCGACTTTCCCGCAGCGGCCGCGGCATACCGATGGTGCTCGCAAGCGACCGGCCCTTGGTGTTCGTCGAATGCACGATGCGTCATCGCCAGGCGCAACAACGCGTGGATCATCACAATCCCGGCGACCCCGGGTACGACATGCCGCCCGAGCGCTATCTCGAGGGCTCGTCGCTGGGCCAGATCCTGCGCCTGCTCGATCGGGAGCCGACCCCGACGCAGCACTTGCTGGCCGCCGCGGATCACTGCCTGACTGCGGCGTATCAGGGCGAGTGTCCCGGCGTGGATCCGAACGAACTGCTGTTTCTGCGGGCATCCTGGCGGGCACGCATGAGCGGGCGCACGCTCGGAGACGTCATCGAGGGCATCCTGCACGCAGCCGCCGAAGTGCAGCGCAAGTACGATTCGGCGTGCGGGGAGAGCATCTTCGCCGATCCGACCGACGTGCCGCGCGACCTGGCCGAAGGGGGCGCGTATGCCGGGCGGCCCATCCGCTATCGCGAACTCTACCCCGGCGGCGAACTCAAGGAGATGCTCAAAGGGGCGCGGCCCGAGCACATCGAGCGCTTCATGGCCGAACACCGGGCGCTGGGTCGCGAGGTCTACGGCAATCCGCACCGCGGCTATGCCGGCACCTACCTGCCCGGCTACCTCCTTGCCGCCACGGCGCAAGCGCATGTCGGTCGGGAGCGTCTGCAGGCATCCTGCAATTGCGAACTCCGATCGACGCCACCGTGCGGCTAAACCTGCCGCAGGGCCGTCCTCGCCACGTAAACCGTGTTGGTGGCGTCCCGATGCTGCAATGGATTGGGGAAGGTGACGACATGCGCCTCGCACTGGGGGAAAACGCCGCCGAGCACGGTCATGAATTCCTCGTCCGGGGGATCGTTCGACCACAGCGCGAAGACGCCGCCCGGATGCAGATGTTCGGCGAGTTGCTTCAGTCCGTCGCCACGGTAGAGCGCAGCATGACTGGCATGCAGCACATGGCGGGGGGAATGGTCGATGTCCACCAGAATCGCATGAAAACGCCGGGTGAAGTCGCGCGAGTCGATGCCCGGCGAATCGAGCATCGCGAAGAAATCGCCGTTGACGAACTCGCAGCGCGGATCGGCACATAGGCCGGATCCCAGCGGGACGAGCCCCTGGCGGTGCCAGTCGATGACGGCCGCCAATGCATCGATCACCAGCAGAGATCTGACCGCGCGATCTTCCAGTACCGCGCGGGCCGTATAACCCAAGCCAAGACCACCGACGACGACATCGAGCGGCCCTGTGCCCGAGGCCGCAAGGCCGATCCGCGCCAAGGCGACCTCGCCTTCGGTGAACAAGCTCGACATCAAAAACTCGTCGCCGAGCTTGACCTCGTACACCTCGGTGCCGAGCGACAACTGCGTGCGCCGACGCAGGCTCAATTCGCCGATCGGCGTCTCGCGGTAGTCGAGTTCTTCGAAATCGATGGTCATGGCTGCCCTAAAAGAAGTCCTTGCTCGAAAAGTGAGCACAGCATAAACCGCGCAACGTCTGCGACGCTGCAGCGAACCGTCGTCACGCTTCGTGTTCTCATCGCAGCAGCAACGTCGGGATCTTGGCAGAGCGCAGCAGGTCCGTGGTCTTGCTGCCTACGAGCATGCTGCGCCAGGGCGAATGACTATACGCGCCCACGATCAGGAGATCGATGGCCAGTTCGCTGACCGTCTTGGCGATGATGTTGAAGCGAATCCCGCCAGCGGCGTGACCGCACCTGCGTCCGAATCGATCGAATCCGGTTGCTTCCGGCTCTTTCACAGACTTTCTTGGACGCGTCACCGGCCGAGTGGGATATACTCGTGCCGAGAAACGATTGGATGATCGAATTATCTCCTGTAGCTCCCTTAATCACATCAGCACCCGCCAGCCCGAAAAATCGAGGCGGTCGGTAGCGAAGGTCCCGCGCTGGAGCCTAGTCGACTTCAGCGCAAGGCTTGCCCCCTGATGTGATCCGCGCAACCGAAGCTTGCCGCTTGCGGTTGACGCAGTTTCCCATGTCGTGGCCGCTTGACTTGCACCCTGGTGCGGACCGTAGTGTTTTCCAGAAAGGAACGACGGCCGGTACCATGCATATCAAACACAGCTTTACCCTCGGCAGCCACACGATCACCCTGGAGACGGGCGAGATGGCTCGTCAGGCCACGGGTGCGGTGCTGCTCACGGTCGCCGACACCGTACTCCTGGCCACCGTCGTGGCCGCCCGGGAAGCCAAGCCGGGACAAGACTTCCTTCCGCTGACGGTCAACTACGTCGAGAAGACATACGCGGCCGGCCGTATTCCCGGCGGCTTCTTCCGTCGCGAGGGCGCCCCCACGGAAAAGGAAACGCTCACCTCGCGCCTGATCGACCGGGCCATACGACCGCTATTCCCCGACGGCTTCGCCAACGAGGTTCAAGTCGTCGTCCAGGTGCTCTCGGCCAATCCCGAAGTCGATCCGGATGTTCCGGCGCTCATCGCGGCCTCTGCTGCCATCGCCGTCGCCCGCCTGCCCTTTGCCGGCCCCGTCGGTGCCGTGCGCGTCGGCTATGTCGACGGATCCCATGTTCTCAACCCCGACCGCTCGGCGCAGGCCGAGAGTCAACTCGATCTGGTCGTTGCCGGAACCTCGGCAGCCGTACTGATGGTGGAGTCCGAAGCGCAGCAACTCTCCGAAGAAGTCATGCTCGAGGGCATCGTGTTCGGCCATCGGCAGATGCAGGCGGCCATCGAGGCCATCGGGCAACTTGCCGCCCAGGCCGACAATCCGCCCTGGGAGTGGCTGGCGCCCGCGAAGGACGACGACCTGAACGCGCGAGTCGACGCACTCGCCCGTCCCGCGCTCGAAGAGGCTTATCGAATCAGCGCCAAGACCCAACGCACCGAGGCCATTCGCGCCGCCCGTGCGCTGGCGATGGAGGGCTTGGCTGCGAGCGACGCCGCCGCGTACGCCAAGGTGGATGCCATCCTGCACGAAGTCGAGGCGCGAATCGTCAGGCAGCGCATCCTGGCCGGCGAACCGCGCATCGACGGTCGCGACACTCGCACCGTGCGCCCCTTGACCATTCGCACCGGCGTACTGCCCCGAACCCATGGCTCCGCGCTGTTCACACGAGGCGAGACGCAGGCCCTCGCCGTCGCCACGCTGGGCACCGACCGAGACCGTCAGAACATCGACGATTTGCACGGTCGCCATGCCGAACGCTTCATGCTCCACTACAACATGCCCCCCTATGCCACCGGTGAAACCGGCCGCATGGGCACACCGAAACGCCGCGAAGTCGGCCACGGCAGGCTCGCCAAGCGAGCCATCATTCCCCTGCTGCCTTCGCCCGAAGAATTCGCCTACAGCATGCGCGTGGTGTCCGAGGTGACCGAATCCAACGGCTCCTCCTCCATGGCCTCGGTATGCAGTGCCTGCCTGGCGCTGCTCGACGCCGGTGCGCCGCTCAAGTCGCTGGCAGCCGGCATCGCCATGGGACTGATCCTGGAAGGCGACCGCTTCGCGGTACTGACCGACATTCTCGGCGACGAGGACCACCTCGGCGACATGGATTTCAAGGTGGCGGGCACCGAAGACGGCATCACCGCCCTGCAGATGGACATCAAGACGCAAGGCATCACGGCGCAGATCATGAGCGTCGCATTGACCCAGGCGCGCGAAGCACGTCTGCACATTCTGGGCATCATGCGAGAGACGGCCGGCATGCGCCGCACCGAGTTGTCTGCCTACGCCCCGCGCATGCTCACCATGAAAATCAGCACCGATCGCATTCGCGATGTCATCGGCAAGGGCGGCGCCGTGATTCGCGCCCTGATGGAGCAGACCGGCGCGACCATCGAAGTCGCGGACGACGGCACCATCACCATCTCCTCGGCCGACCTGAAGGAAGCCGAAGACGCCGTGCGGCGCATCAATCTGCTCACGGCGGATGTGGAAGTGGGCGGCATCTACGAAGGTGTGGTCCAGAAGATTCTGGATTTCGGCGCATTCGTCACCATTCTGCCCGGCCGCGATGGACTGCTGCATGTCTCGCAGATCTCCGACGTGCGTATCGATCTCGTGGCCGATCACCTCAAGGTGGGCCAAGTCATCCGCGTCAAGGTTCTGGAAACCGACGACCGAGGACGCATACGCCTGTCGATGAAAGCTATCGTCGATGAGACGCAAGGCGAGAAGGCGTGAGCACAGCGATGGCAATCGATCTCGAACAGGCTCAGGCCGGCCTCTCGCATAACGGCCGGAATTTTCGGGAGGGACGATGACGATCGACCTTGAGCGTTTCCACCGTCAGCTCGCTGACGAACTGGTGCAACTCCAAGAGGCGCTGATGCAGGCGAGCGCCCCGCAAACCGAGTTGCCGGCCGATCCGTCGAGCGGCACAGAGCTGGCGCAAATGGATGCACTCAAGCAGCAAGCCATAGCCAAGGCGATCCGCGAACGGTTGCCGACCCGCAAACGAGCGCTCCAGGCTGCCTTTGCCCGCATCGGGGCGGGTACCTTCGGTCGGTGCTGTCAGTGCGACTCGGCACTGGAACTCGAGCGGCTCGAGGGCGATGTCGCAGCCGTCTTTTGCCTCGACTGCGTCATCGAAAGAGACGCCCAGAAGTAGTCGATCGGCAACGCATGCGACCACAGGAAAGAGGCCGGGCCGCTGGCGACACGCGGCCAGCCTCGCCCTCTGCGTCGAGTGCGCCGACGACGCGAATCTCCGAACGGACGCTGCCGTCTTGGCGCTGAGCCAGCCGCCGACGCGAAGCGCCTAGACGATCCGGATCAGCGCCCGGTCCAGCGCGGCTTGCGCTTCTCGCGAAAGGCGCGCGGTCCTTCCTTGGCATCCTCGCTCGCGTAAACGGGCTTGAAGATCTGCTTGGCGACTTCGGTCGCAGCGCTCGCCCCCATGTTGGTGGCATGCATCACCAATTCGCGTGCACCAGCCACCGACAACGGGGCGCACTCGATGATCTCCTGTGCCAGCGCCTCGGCCTCGCGCATCAAGTCCGCTTGCGGAACGACACGGTTCACGAAGCCGATTTCGTAGGCGCGCCGGGCATCGATGGTCTTTCCGGTCAGGAGCAACTCCATCGCCACCCGGCTTCCGAGCATGGCAACCAGAGGGGCGGCGAACCACATGCCGCGCCCGACTTTGCCTTCGGTGATTGCAAACTTCGCCGTATCGGCGGCCACGCACAGATCGCACATCTGAGCCAGCAGCCAGCCGCCTGCGAAGGCGTAGCCGTTCACGGCCGCGATCACCGGCTTGGAGAGCTTCATGTTGTCGCCCAGATTCGGCAGTTGCGGCTTGGCGAGCGCGCCGCCATCCACCGCTTCCTTGAGATCCATGCCGGAACAAAACGCCTTGTCGCCAGCGCCGGTGAGGATCGCCACGCGCAGCGCCGGATCATCGTCGAAGCGCTCGAAGGCTTCCCGCAAGCCGACACGTACCGCCAGATTGATCGCATTACGGCTCTCGGGCCGATTGATCGTGATGATCGCGAGCGGGCCGCGCACTTCGTACAACAGATCTTGGGTCATTCCTGGTCTCCGCGAGTAGTGAGTCCGGGGCGACGCTGTCGCTCCCCGGCGCAGCGATTCGCCCAAGACGCTTGTTATACAACACCGGCTCGCCGACGGCAGCCGCCGCGCAGTGGCGTCGCGCCTCGACATCCCGAACGCTCGATATCGGCCTTGCATCGGCAACCCGAGGCTCGTGGGTCAAAACACCATGGCAGCGAGCCTCGATTCGTTCTCCTGCGCGGCACGAGACGCCTTGGTCGATGCGCAAAGCGTTCGAAGCCTCGCACTGAATCGACCGGGCTCAGAGGAATGCGACCAGCACAGCGCCGAAGCACTCGCGGTCGAACGCCGCTGCGAAGACTGGAGGCGGGGGATGGATTTGAACCACCCTACGTGGCTTTGCAGGCCACGGCATAACACTCTGCCACCCCGCCCTTGTTCGAAATCTCTGTTTGCTCGCTCAGGCCGTCTCCAGACAACGCAGCATCACCTTCGCGACATCCTCCAGGCCCTTGCGGTCGGGATTCGCTTTCCCGACCAGCCGCAAGCCTTGTATCCCTGCCGTGATGAACCGGGCCAGCGCATCGATGTCGGCTGACCGCGGAAGTTCGCCCTGCGCTTGCGCGCTCATCAAGGCGTCGCGAAACGTAGCCTCTATCCGTTCGAGGCTGCGACGCACCCGGGCAGCCGCAGCGCGATCGCCGCGAACCAGCTCAGCGGCACAGTTGCCCAGAAAACAACCCCGCCGGCCCGGCCCCGCTGCAATCTCGTCGACGATGCGCTGAACGAAACGGGCAATCCCCTCCTTCACGGTCTTTGCGGTCGATATCGATGCCGCAATTCGTCGCACCGCCGCCTCTTCGTAACGCTCGAGCGCACGGACATAGATCGACTGCTTGTCGCCGAATGCCCCGTACAAACTCGATCTTCCCAGCCCGGTCGCCTCGCACAAATCGTCGAGCGACGTCGCCTCGTAGCCTTTGGCCCAGAACACCTGCATCGCCTGCTCGAGGGCCTCGTCGATGTCGAACTCTCTAGGGCGCGCCATGCTCCACCAAGTCTTCACACTGTGCAACTGCAGCCTGCGTCGAGCTCATTGGAAAAGACTGCTCAGCGCATCGGGCGATCTGCAACCGTCGTGCTCGCAAGCAAGGACGATGACCGATCCCAGTTCCCCTGGTCTACTTGGCGAGCTGCCGCTCGCGAAACTGGATCATCTTGACCACATCCGCGGCATCCATCCGCCCGATCGGACCGTCGCTATAGCTCGATGCGAGCACCTTGCCGTCGCCACCGAGAACGAACTCGGCCGGTTGAACGATGCCGCGACGATCCTCCCACCAGGCGCCGATACGGTCTGCGATGTCGCGCGTGACGCCGTAACCGACGGGAAACGAAACCTCCGCGGCCACCTCGCGAGCCTTGTCCTCGGCATCAACGCTTGCCGCAAGGACTCGGACGTCCAGCGCATCCAAGGCTTGCTTGAGCTTCTCGAAGCCGACCAACTGTCGGCGGCAATACGCTCACCAGTGCCCGCGATAGAACAGAACGACACCATATTTGCCGCCGAGCTGCGACGGCACCCGAATACGCTGACCATCGACAATATCGATTTCCAGAGCCGGAAACGCTTCCCCGATACCGAGCTTGTCCGCCATCTCGTCCTCCTCGCATTTGGTTCTGGACTATACAGTCCGTAATTCGAGGATGCAACCGACAGGGACAGTCAGGAAACGATGCTCGCCGCGTGACGCCTGGAGAAAAGCTTCGCGACCGCCACGACCAGAATGGCACCGAGCGCACCGGCCACGTGCCAGTTCTGGAGCCAGCCCACATGCGCCTGCACCCAGGCACTCAAGACCGGGTCGCGAACGATCATGTCGCCCGCGATATACCCCAGCAGCGCCCCACCCAACGCGACGATCACCGGATAGCGCACCATGAGCTTGAGGATGAACTGACTGAACCAGACAATGATCGGAATCGAGACGATGAGGCCGAACACGATCAGATAGATGTTGTCCTTGGCCGCGGCGGCAACGGCGATGATGTTGTCCAAACTCATCACGAAGTCGGCGATGATGACCGTGCGCACCGCACCCAGGAGCGTCGTGCTGCCCGCGATCTTGCCAGGATCCTGTTCGCTCTCGTCCTGCATGATGAGCTTGCCGCCGATCCACAGCAACAAGAGGCCGCCGATCAACTTAAGGTACGGCACGGCGAGCAACACCACGGCGAATCCCGTGGCTGCCACTCTGAGGCCGACAGCACCAGCCACCCCCCAAAGGACGCCTTTGCGGCGCTGCTCGGGCGGCAGGTCTCGGCAAGCGAGGGCAATCACGACCGCATTGTCACCGCCGAGTAAGATGTCGATGGCGATGATCTGCATCACTGCAAGCCAGAACGCGGGGTCGCCCAGGGTCACTTCGTTAGGCTCGGTATGGCAAGGGTGTCATTATAGCGCTCGATCCCAACGCAGGCCGAGCCGTCTTGCTGCCGAGACAACGCAGTGCGTGGGTCGTGGTGGTGGCAGCCCCAGCTGTTCGTACGCAAATCCACCCCCCTTGGCTCAGTCGGACAGTGCGCTTGTGGGAAGGATCGATAGGTCGACCATGCCGGAGCGGCGCAACGCGAGGACTCGGAATTGAGCATCGATCACCACACGCCCGGCCATAGCCATAGCCATAGCCATGGCCACGGCCATGTTCACACGCCCGCTGCCGGGCAATCCCTGATCTTCGCGTTGGTTCTCACGCTATCGTTCGCGGCGATCGAAGCCCTCGCCGGCTGGTGGTCGGGCTCATTGGCGCTGTTGAGCGACGCGGGCCACATGGTCACGGACAGCGCTTCGCTCGGATTGGCGGCACTCGCCGCGTGGCTTGCGCGCAAGCCGCCCTCGATGCGGCACTCCTACGGACTGGGCCGGGCTGAAATCGTGAGCGCGCTCCTGAACGCCGTGTTCATGCTCGTGATCATCGTGACGATCACCGTCGTCGCCGTCCAACGCTTGCGTGACCCTCAACCCGTCGTGGGCGAGAGCGTCATCGTCGTCGCACTGATCGGCCTCGTGATCAACATCGTCGTGGCTTGGCTGCTGGCGCACGGCGAGAAGACGATGAACACCCGCGGCGCGCTGTTGCACGTGCTCGCTGACCTGCTCGGTTCGATCGCCGCGCTGATCTCCGGCGTGGTGATCTGGGTGACGGACTGGACGCCCGTCGACCCGCTGCTGTCGCTCGTCATCTGCGTGCTGATCCTCGCATCGAGCTTGCGCCTGTTGCGAGAAGCCCTGCACGCCCTGATGGAAGGCGTGCCGTTGCATCTTTCCCTGGACGAAATCGGCACGGCGATCGCGGGTGTCGACGGCGTCCGCTCCGTCCACGACCTGCACATCTGGACGCTCTCCTCCAACCGGATTGCGTTGTCCGCGCACATCGTCATCGACAACTTCACGCGCTGGGACGGCATCTTGCGCGAGATCTCGTCCATGCTCGAGCACCGCTTCGAAATCGCCCACGTGACCTTGCAGCCCGAAACCAATGTTCGCGTGCTGTCGCGCATGCCCCGGGTACCCACGCATTGATCGGTTGGCCCCGACTGCGGGAAGCAACGCGGCGTCACACAACGATCGGGATGATGCCACCACTGAACGCGAATGCGCGCCATGCCTGCCGAAAGCGGCAAGGTTGAAACCTTGCGGCCTAGGCACGAATGCAAGGCCCCCTCACCGGCCACTCGCGATCGGCACCGCGGCGCGCGCGAGGGTTGCCACGCGCCTCGTACCGCACCGGATTCGAATTTGTATCGCAGTGTGTCAATCCCGGCTACGCAACACGGCGATACCAAACGTCCGCTGCCTGAAACAGCTTCCTTGCCCGTGGATGCGTTAATCGAGTTGGCGACACAGCGCGACTCTGCCTCGAAGTCGCGATGCCGATCGAGCGCCCGCCACGCTTTCACCCCAAGGAGAACCTGCATGCTGTGCAAGAGAGCAATTGCAACCACATTCGCTGCGGCGATCGTTTTCTCGGCGAACCCGGTGTTCGCCCAATCCGCCGCCTCCCACGCGGGCCCTCGAGCAGACGATACGGGGGGAATGACGAGCCACGGCACGGGACCAGGCATGGGTCATGGGATGGGACGCGGGATGGGGCATGTTCCCGGCGCCAGCCGTGGCGCGATGCATGGTCCGACCTCGATGCTCACCAAGCAGGATGAACGCTCGTCCAGCGACATGGCACTGGTCATGGATCTGGTACACAGCAACGACAAGATCAAGCGCACCGTCACACTGTTGCCAAACGGCATCCGGACCGTCACCGAATCGGATGATCCGAAAGTCGCACAGAACATCCAGGCTCACGTCGCCAGCATGTCGAGTCGATTGCAGGAGGAGCGCGAGTTCAACATCTTCAGCACCACGCTCCCGGTCATCTTCGACCATGCCAAGAGCATCGACATGTCGATGACGATGACCGACAAGGGCGTCATCGTCACTCGCACCACGACCGATGCCCGATTGGTCGCCGCCCTGCAAGCGCACGCGGGCGAAGTGACCGAACTCGTTCGGGACGGATCGGCCGGCATGCGACGCGGCATGACGGCACGCATGGCCATGGGCCCCGAGGGCCCCCGCGGCGCCATCGGCACCAACGCGCGTCCGGGCAATCGCACGCAGCCACAGCCGCACGCCCACTGAGCGCACCCCCGAGCACGTGCTCGAGCGCCCAAGCCAGACGAGTCCGCTATGCCGGACGCGTTTGGCTTCAGACCGCCGGCGAATTTTTTTCCCCGCATTCGAGTCGATTTCCACTACGCAGGGAACTCGCTCCTCCCCTCTGGTCGGTCGGCTCAGGCGACGACGACAGCCCGATAGGACCGCACGCGCCTGCCTCTTGCCTACTCGAACGTCGGTGACGCTCGCAGGGCAGCAGCCGATCGCTGCCGTCGTGATCATTCATAGCCCTCGCACGGTGGGACCCTGCGTGTCGCGAATTTGTCATACGAGCGAAATATGCTCCGAACTCGTACTTTCGACCAGACACGACGCGAGGTTCCCATGCCGACATCGATACCGAAGCACATCGCCCGATTGATCCTGCTTGCCAGCGCAGTGACCGCCTTGAGCGCGGGCAGCGCATCGGCACAGACGAACTGCCCGCGCGGCACCCTCGATGCCCGCTTCTGTGACGAGAACGGCGACTTGGTCGCCGACACGCCGAAGGATCCGAAGCAGCTCGTGGATCCGAACGTGCTGGTGTTTGCTTACACCCCGGTGGAGGACCCCGCGGTCTATGCGAAAGTCTGGGACGGATTCATCAAGCACATGGAGAAAGTGACAGGCAAGCGGGTGCAGTTCTTCCCTGTTCAATCCAACGCAGCGCAGATCGAAGCGATGCGAGCCGGACGTCTGCACGTCGCCGGGTTCAATACCGGATCCAATCCCTTGGCCGTGAACTGCGCCGGTTTCGTGCCGTTCACGATGATGGCCCGCGCCGACAACTCGTTCGGTTACGAGATGGAAATCATCACCTACCCGGGGAGCGGCATCCACAAGGTCGAAGACATTCGCGGCAAGACGCTCGCCTTCACCGCCGAGACCTCCAATTCCGGTTTCAAGGCGCCCTCGGCCCTGCTGAAGTCGGAGTTCAAGATGGAACCCGGCAAGGACTACAAGCCGGCGTTCTCCGGCAAGCACGACAGCTCCATACTCGGCGTGGCCAACAAGGATTACCCGGCCGCCTCGATCGCGAACTCGGTGATGAAGCGCATGATCGCCCGCGGCGTGGTGAAGGAAGACCAGCTGGTCAGCATCTACAAGTCGCAGACGTTTCCGACGACGGGCTACGGCCATGTCTACAACCTGAAGCCCGAACTCGCGGCCAAGGTGCGGGAAGCGTTCATGAGTTTTCCCTGGGAGGGCTCGGCACTCAAGGCGGAGTTCGAAAAATCCGGCGAGGCGAAGTTCATCCCGATCACCTACAAGGGACACTGGGAAGTCGTTCGCAAGATCGACGCCGCGAACAACGTCAAGTACGCCTGCAGATAGTGTCGTCGCACGGCACCACGCTGCGTCTGCGAGCGCTGAGCAAGCGCTATCGTACGGGCGATCTGGCACTCGACCGGGTCGATCTGGATGTGCCCGCCGGTCAAGTCATGGCCCTGATCGGGCCTTCGGGCGCGGGTAAATCGACGCTGATCCGTTGTGTCAACCGCCTGGTGGAGCCCACCTCGGGCAGCATCGTCCTGGGCTCCACCGATATCACGGGATTGACCCCGCGGGGACTGCGCCGAGCCCGTCAGCGAATGGGCATGATCTTCCAGGAATACGCACTGGTCGAACGCCTGACCGTGATGGAGAACGTCCTCTCCGGACAGCTCGGGAGTGTCGGCTTCTGGCGCAGCTACTTCCGGCGCTTTCCGGAAGCCACCGTCAGGCAGGCGTTCGCCATGCTGGAGCGCGTCGGCCTGAGCGACCATATCGACAAGCGCGCCGATGCGCTATCCGGGGGGCAGCGCCAGCGGGTCGGCATCGCACGGGCGCTCGTCCAGAACCCCGAGATCCTGCTGGTCGACGAACCCACTGCGAGCCTCGACCCGAAGACCTCCCGACAGATCATGCGTCTGGTATGCGAGCTGTGTGCAGAGCATGGACTGGCGGCAGTCATCAACATCCACGACGTTCAACTCGCGCAGCTGTTCGTGCAGCGCATCGTCGGGCTGCGCGCGGGCCGCGTGGTGTTCGACGGCCCTCCCGGCGAATTGAACGCCGATGTGCTCACCGAGATCTATGGCGAGGAGGACTGGACTGCCTCACTCGGGGGCAAGCAGGCCGCCTCGAGCGCGCAAGCCGCGCTCGAAGTCGAGGAGGAGCGGCTGGCGGGCCTGACATGAACGGCGCCGGTCAACCGATCCGGTGGTCTGCGCCACCGCTGATCGCCAATGCTTGGCTTCGCCGCAGCTTGATCGCTGGAACGGTGATCTACGTCATGCTGGCCCTGGCCTCGCTCGACGTCAACTGGCAGCGTCTCGCCGAGGGCGTACCTCGCGCCATCCGGTTCGTGAGCGCCTTCTTCCCGCCGGACTTCATCAGCCGCTGGTCGGACATCGAGGCGGGTCTGCTAGAGAGCTTGACCATGACTTTGACATCGACTGTCGTCGGCATCGGACTCTCAGTGCCGATCGGCGTCGGTGCCGCGCGCAACGTGGCCCCACGCTGGGTTTACTTCTTCTGCCGCAGCATCATTGCCGCTTCGCGCAGCTTCCAGGAAATCATCGTTGCCATCATCTTGGTCGCCTTGGTCGGCTTCGGTCCGCTCGCCGGCTTCCTCACGCTGTCCTTCGCCACGATCGGCTTCCTCGCCAAGCTCCTCGCCGAGGATATCGAGGCCATCGACCCGAGTGCGCCGGAGGCCATTCGCGCCACCGGTGCTTCGTACCTGCAATGGCTCAACTACGGCATCCAGCCCCAGATCATGCCGCGCCTGATCGGATTGTCGATGTATCGACTGGACATCAACTTCCGGGAGTCCGCCGTCATCGGCATCGTCGGCGCGGGCGGGATCGGCGCGACGCTCAATACCGCGATCGACCGGTACGAATTCGATTCGGCGGCAGCGATACTGCTGATCATCATTGCGATCGTGATGCTGTCCGAATACAGCTCTAGCTGGATACGACGGAAGGTCCAATGAGGGCCGTCGAGCGAAACGAGTCCGTGATCTGGCGCCGTCGAGCGCCCAAGGCCGAACTGGTGCGCTTCGCTGGATGGTTCGCTCTCGCTACGCTCACCGTGTTCTGTTTCCAGGTCATGACGCGCGACACGGTGTGGTCGTTTCTGCTCGATGCGCATATACAAGCCGCCGATCTGGGCAGTCGCATGTTCCCTCCGAACTGGGGCTACATCGACAAACTTTGGTGGCCCCTGTGGGAAACGCTCAACATCGCCACCCTCGGCACCTTCCTGGCGATCCTTTTCGGCGTGCCTGTCGCGTTCCTCGCGGCGCGCAACACCACGCCCAGCACGACCTTCGTGCGGCCCGTGGCGATGTTTTTCATCGTTGCATCCCGCTCGATCAACTCCATCATCTGGGCGCTGGTGCTGGTGTCGATCATCGGCCCGGGCGCACTAGCGGGCATCATCGCGATTGCACTGCGCTCGATCGGCTTCATCGGCAAGCTACTCTACGAGGCCATCGAGGAGATCGACACCGCGCAGGTCGAAGCGATACGAGCCACAGGCGCCAGCCGAGCTCAAGTGCTCGTCTACGGAATCTGGCCGCAAGTCCGGCCGGCGTTCGCAGGGATCAGCGTTTTTCGCTGGGACATCAATATTCGCGAATCGACCGTGCTCGGCCTCGTCGGCGGCGGCGGCATCGGCCTGCAGCTACAGGCTTCGCTGAACGTGCTGGCCTGGCCGCAGGTCACGCTGATCTTCCTCGTCATCCTTCTGACCGTCGTGATCAGCGAGTGGGTGTCCGCCAAGGTCAGGCACGCCTACATCTAGAAGAACGTTCCAGGGCGGAATGGAGCCCAGACGTCGCGACCGGCCCGGTTCGCCCCATGAACGCGGCGACCGGGCTGCGCAACTCCGCATGTCGGGTACCGTGGGCACTGCCGCTGCAGAACCTCACGGGGATCGTGACGCTGTGCGCTCGAAGATCGAACATGGGCGGTGCATTCCCATCGCAGTACGAAACTCGGGAACCCACCGCCTCGAGTGCCACGATGATGCGCGTGTCTTGGCTGCGCCATGCGGTGACGCAGCCGCAGTCACGCGTTGCTCATTGAGCCGGGATGTTCGCCTCCTTCACCACCTTGGCCCAACGCTTGACCTCGGCTGCGATCTCGCGCCGGAACTCGTCGGGTGAATTCGCGATGACCTCCAGCCCCATGGCGAGCAACCGGTCACGGTCGGTGTCCGCCTTCAGGATGCGTCGAATCTCGGTGGCGTACTTGTCGACGAGCGGCCGAGATATACCCTTGGGGGCCAGGATGCCTTGCCAGTCGAGCACGACGATGTTCGGCACGCCCGCCTCGCCCAAGGTCGGCACGTCGGGGAGCAGCGGCGAGCGCTGAGCGGACGAGACCGCAAGCGGTCTCAAGCGACCCGACTTGATCAACGGCAGCGACGATGTCGCGGAGGCGAAGCTCATCGAGACGTTGCCGCCGGCCAAATCGATCATCGCCGGCCCCCCGCCCTTGTAGGGGATGTGGGTCATTTTGACCCCCGTGGTGAGCGCAAAGAACTCGCCGATCAGGTGGGGCGCTCCCCCAATGCCCGAGTGAGCAAAGGTGAGCTTGCCCGGTGCCTGCTTAGCCTGCGCGATGACATCCTTGACCGTCTGAATAGTCGACTTCACGGGCACGACCAGCACGTTGCCTACCGACGCCGTCATGGTGACCGGCTCGAAGTCGTTGAGCGTGTCGTAGGGAAGCTTCATCAAGCTCGGGTTCACTGAAAAGCGCATGCCGGCCAGCATGACCGTATGGCCGTCCGGTGCGGCACGGGCGAGGATCTGCGTTCCGATGACCCCGCCCGCCCCCGGGCGATTGTCGACCAGCACTTGCTGACCCCACGCCTCGGTGAGTCTTTGGGCAAGCACCCGGGCCATGCCGTCGCTGCTGCCTCCCGGCGCCACCGGGACGATCAGCCTGACGGGCCGATTGGGAAAGGCGGCCCCAGCATCCGTCTGACTCCAGCTCAGCGAACTCGCGCTCGCAAGGAGCAGGGCCGTGACGGTATAGGATCCGGCGCGGAGTACATTCTTTTTCGACTTCATCGATCACTCCAAATAATCAAAAAGCAAAACTGCCGCAGCTGCTAAAAGCAAGGCTTGGACCATTAGGTGGACACTTCAGCTGCCCGCGGCAATGCCGTACGTGGAAGAGCAGGAAATTCGACACCTTCCCCCGAACACTCCTGCCGGCAAACGAGACGCAGGCGGCGAACGCCCCCCCCGCCCCCTACCGGTCGTCAGCTTTGGGTCGAGGATAGCGTCCAAAACGGCGCAGCGCCCGGCCGACAAGTACCTTTTCGGTGCATACGCGGGCCACTGCAACCTCGATGCGAAGCGGATCGTGCCGCAGACCACCTGGCATGATGCGTGCGTAGGCCGTGACGACGTCACATCCGGCGGTCGATCTCCTGACCATCGCCGGTGCGTGCCGCCAAGAGCCCCCAACGCAATGATCATGAACATCGAAAGAGTTTCCCATCCACGGATGCGGACCGTGTCTGCCTCGGCGACAGCATGCCTGCTTGCGACACTGTGCCTCCCAGCACTCCCGTCATTCGCCACCACGCCCTACCCGACCAAGCCCGTTCGCCTGGTGATCCCTTTCCCGCCAGGCGGATCGACCGACTTCGTCGGGCGCATCATCGCACAGAAACTTTCCGAATCGCTCGGGCAGCAGGTCATCGCAGACAATCGCGGCGGCGCGGGAGCCGCCATCGGGACGGCAATCGTGGCGCGCGCCATCCCGGATGGCTACACACTGCTTCTGGGCAGTTCGTCAGGGCTGGTAACCAATCCGCTGATGAACCCCAAGCTCCCCTACGATCCGTTCAAGGACTTCGACCCGATCATCCGGCTCAACCGCAATGCCCAGGCGCTGGCCGCGACACCGACGCTGCCGGCCAGTAACGTGAAGGAGCTGATTGCCCTCGCCAAGGCCCGCCCAGGCAAGCTCAACATCGCCTCGCCCGGCATAGGCTCTTCGAATCATGTCGGTGCCGAGATGTTCAAATACTTGTCCGGCGTCGATATCGTGCATGTACCGTACAAGGGTTCGGGTGCAGCGACACTCGACCTCATGGCGGGCAACATCCAGTTGCAGCTCACCAGCCTCCCGACCGTCATGCCGCACTACAAGACAGGCAAACTGAAGATCCTCGGGGTGGGAAGCGCGCAGCGGTCGGCCCTGCTGCCCGAAGTGCCCACGATCGCCGAATCAGGCCTGCCGGGATACGACGACACCGTGTGGTTCGGTCTGTTCGCTCCCAAAGGCACTTCGGCCGGCGTCGTCTCGCGCATCAACGAACTCGCCACTAGCGCCCTCGCCACCACCGAGGTGACCCAGCGCTTCCTCTCCCAGGGCGCGGAACCGTTCCCGAGCACGCCGGCGGAACTCACCCAATACATGCGTACCGAGCACGAACGCTGGGGGCGCGTGATCAAGGCAGCGAAGATCCGACTGGAGTGACCAAACCGCAGAGGCCGCATGCCGCCCGACGAACGGCGACCGGCAACCGCTGCGACAGATCATGGCCGCGCCCCCAGAACAGACCACCCGGAACCCCAACGCCGCCAGGGCTCGCGCCTGCGGTGGCATCGATGCTCCGGACCGACCGAGCCCGTCAACCTTGCATCTGCCCATGAACATGCCGACATCCTTCCTCAGAGCGCTCCCCGTGCTTGTGCTGCTCGCCCCCATGGCGGCCGTCGCAGCGTCCCTCAACTATCCGTCCAAGCCCATACGGCTGATCGTGCCGTTCCCACCCGGCGGCGGCACGGACATCGTCGCACGCCTCGTTCAGGAGCGATTCTCTCAAGCGATCGGTCAGCAGGTGATCATCGACAATCGACCGGGTGCCAGCGGCATACTCGGCAGCGAGCTTACCGCCAGGGCGGCACCGGATGGCTACGTGCTCGGCATGGGCACCTCCAACACGCTGTCCGCGAATCCCAACATGTTTCCCAAGCTCTCCTACGATCCGAGACGCGACTTCGCCTTGGTCACGCAAATCGCGACTCAGCCGAACATGCTCGCCGTCCATCCTTCGCTCCCCGTCCGGGACCTGAAAAGCCTACTGGCCCTGGCGCGTCAACGGCCCGGACAGCTCAATTACGCTTCATCCGGCAACGGCAGTTCGCACCACATGTCGGGCGAGTTGCTGAAAATCCTGGGAAAGGTGGATGTCATGCATGTGCCTTACAAGGGCACGGGAACCGCGATCGCGGACACCATCGGCGGGCACATCGAGTTGGTATTCGCCGGCACCGCCGCATTGATGTCTCACGTCAAGGCCGGCAAACTGCGCCCGATCGGCGTCACCTCGGCCAAGCGCGTCGCCGCCTTGCCCGATATTCCGACCCTCGCCGAGGGCGGGCTTCCGGGCTACGAAATCACGGCTTGGCACGGCATGATCGCCCCCGCAGGAACGCCAGCGGCGATCGTGAGCCGCGTGAGCGAAGCAGTGAGCAGCGTGCTGGCGCACGAAGACATCAGGAGCCGGTTTGCAGTCCTGGGTGCCGAGCCGGTCGGCTCGACACCCGAGGCGTTCACCCGATTCCTTCATGCCGACATCGAGCGTCTGGGCAAACTGATTCGCGCGGCCAACATCAAGGCCGACTAGCCGCCCTGCTCGGGGAGGCGTAGCCGACAGCAATCGTCTCGAAAGACGCCTTTGCACGGGATCTCGAACTTCGAACGCTCGCCGATCGGGATCACCCCTGAACGCCGAGTATCTCGAGCATGGCCAAGGCCAGCACTTTGGTGCCGGCCACCGACTTCTGCACCCGGATGTATTCATTGATCGGCGGCCAGCCGTCTTCGCCGGGACCGAAGGTGACCGCGGGTATGCCACGCTCGGCGAAGCGGATCGTGTCGTTGAAGGCATTCTTCCGGTAGAGGATCGGTTCGTCGCCGAGCAGGCGGCGGTAAGCGTTGCGCAGCGCCAGCGCGGGCTGACGCTCCGGATCCTGCTCCTGGGTTCCCGATACGAACAATGCGCCGGGATAGGGCCGCACCGTGGCCGTCAATCGGGGGTCGCCCGCTGCGCGCTGAGCGACCCAGGCGCGGACATCCGCGAGTACCGATTCCGCTGTCATTCCCGGCACCAGTCCGACCAGACCCAGGACCGCGCGACACCAGCCCGGCGTGAACTGCATCTCGCGCACCACACCGCCTTGGATCCTCAGCACCGTGGCTCGTGGCGGTGTGCCGCCGTACATCTTCGGCTTCGGGTGCGTGAGCTGCAGGGTCTCCACGCCGCTCAGAAGGCGGGTCATGTCCTCGACCGGGTTCACGGCAAGATCCGGACGCCACAGGTGGGACTGCACGCCCAGCAACTCAAGCTCGACCAGAAAGTGCCCGCTGTTCGCCAGCGCGAGCGACATGCCCCAACTCTCGTCCGGACGCGTCCATCCGGTCGGTTCGCACGTGATCTCGTAATCGGCGGTAAGGCCCTTCTCATCCAGCAGGTAGATGGAACCATCGGGGCCGTTCTTCTCTTCATCGACCGTGTAGACACATTTGAGCGTACCCGCCGGACGCACGCCGGCTTCGAGCACTGCCTGCACGGCCAGCAGCGTGCAGGCGAGATTGCCGCGCGTGTCGGACGTGCCGCGAGCGAAGAGGAAATCGTCCTTTCGCGTCGGCCGATACGGGTCGCCTCCCGTCTGCGTCCACAACGCGTGCTCGCCTGACGGGTAGGTATCCAGGTGATCGTTCAATATCAGACTGGGCGACTGGGCCCCTTGCAGGATGCCGATGACGTTGGGTCGTCCCGGTCGCTTGGCATCGAGCGTCACCTCCAGCCCCATCGCGCGCAGCTTCTGCGCCACGACCAGCGAGATGCCTTCTTCACGACCCGGCGGCATATCGGGATCGAGCGGATTCTCGGCGTCCGGCTGTCCGGCGACGATCAGCTCTTGGGCCAGCGCCAGCCAGCGCTCTTCGGTGATGCCGGCAAAGATCTTCGCTTCGAGGGTGGCGTCGAGCGATACGGTGGGTGCGGAAGGTGCGTTCATGCTGGACGACTCCGGTCTGGGATAGGGTGCAGTTCGTGCCCGGCCTCCTCGCGCAGAAGTGACAGAACACGCTGACAGAGACTGCCGCGAGGATTTGCGAGTTGTTCGAGGATCGTGAAGTGGTCGGCCCCGGGCACGAGTTGAAGTTCCACTTCCCGGCTCTGCTCGCGCAGATACCCGGCATAGTCGACCGACTGGCGTACCAGTTCGGGAAGCTCGCCCGATCCCACGGCCACCACCGATCGGGCCGTCCCCGGCACGCGATGCACGGGCGATGCCGACCAGGCATCGTTCTCGGTGAGGGCCAGTGCCTCGTTCAGATAGCAAAGCCGGATCGGCTCGAGGTCGTAGATTCCGCTGATCATCAGCGCCCCGGCCAGGCCCTCGGCCTCCAGCGCCGTCGCCGCGAGATGCCCGCCGGCCGAGTGACCGCATACGAGAAGTCGGGGCGCGGCATCGAAGCGTCCGGGCAGGTTGAGCAGGAGCCACCGCATCGCAGACTGCACCTCGAGGATCATGGCGCCGACACTTGCCTGCGGTGCGAGCGTGTACTCGATCATGGCGACGTTCACGCCGTGCGAGAGCAAGCCTTCCGCGACGAAGGCGTAGTTCTCCTTGTCGTTCCACTGCCAGTAGCCGCCGTGGATATAAGCTAGCGTGGGCCGCCCGGGGATCCCGCAAGCGAAAAAGTCCAGCCGCTGGCGCGATCCCGGACCGTAGCGGACGTCGCGCTCGCCGAGGGTCGCGCGCATCAGGCGCTCCCCTCGCTGCGACCAAGTGTCGCGCAGCGCCATGAAGCTCGGAAAGGCACGGCGGTTGTCGTACGCGGCATCCAGTGTCGCGCGATCCATCCCGCGGTAGAGTGCGCCCGCGGATGCCGTCGGCGACAAGTCTTTGCCTTGCAGGGAAGTCTCGCTGAATTCGTTCATGGTCGTCCTCTCACGGCTACCGCCGTCCCTCCCAATGCACCCAGCGACGCGAGAGCCATGCGAGTCCGCGGTCGCTCGCCAGACCGACGATGCCGATGATGATCACGCCCGAGAAGACATACGTGGTGCGAAAAAAATTGCTCGCATCGAGCACGATGAATCCCAGCCCTCGATCGCCTCCGAGCAGTTCCGAGGCGACGAGAATGGACAGCGCCGTTCCCAGGGCCACCCGCAGACCCGTCATGATCTGAGGCAATGCGGCCGGCAGCACGACGTATCTGAAGACCTGGAATCTGTCGGCACCCAACGAAAGCGCAGCCCGCAGCGGATCGGCCGGACAAGCGCGTGCACCGGCCTGCGCGTTGACCATCGTGATGAGAAAAACCGAGGTCAGTATCAGGAGGATCTTGGACAGTTCACCGATCCCGAACCAGAGAATGAACAAAGGGATCAAGCCGAGCGGGGGGATCGGTCGGATCATCTCGGCCGGCACCACGAAGATCGCATCCACTTCCGCCACGCGCCCGCGCAACATGCCGACAAAGATCCCGAGCAGCGCGCCGACGAAAAAGGCCACCCCCACCCGCATGAGGCTCGCTGCAACATGGACGTATAGGGGAATGCCCGAGTAGCCCGACACGACCATGTCGACGAAGCTCATCACGACCGCATCCGGTGGCGGGAGAATCACAGGCCGCACCCACCCATGGCGTGTCGCTGCGACCCACAGGAACAAGAGCGCAAGAGGCGACAGCGCCGCCAGCAACACGTACCGCAGACGCGCACGCCGCTGTCGGTTCTCGCTCATGCGGCGGATCCCGCCGGCTGGCGCATGGCGCGATAGATGCGCTCGCGCACGGCAAGAAACTCCGGGTGCAGCCGGTTATCGCTACCATCGCGCGGCTGCGGCAGATTCACCGCGAACTCCTCGAACGCACCCAGGCCGCCTTTGAGCATCAGAAAGATCCGGTCGCCCAGGAACACCGCCTCGTCGATGCTGTGCGTGACGAAGACGATGGTGCATCCGGTCTGCGCCTGTATGCGCAGGATTTCCTCCTGCAAGGTTTCCCGAGTCTGCACGTCGACCGCCGCGAACGGCTCGTCCATGAGCATGACACGAGGATTCGCCGCCAGCACCCGAGCCAAGCCGCACCGCTGACGCATGCCGCCCGACAGCTGATACGGATAGCGATCTTCGGTGCCCGTGAGCCCCACCAGCGCAGCCATGCGGTCGGCGACTTCGAGTTGCTCCCGGCGGGGCCGCCCGGCGCAGCGCAGATGAAACGCGATGTTCTCGCGCACCGTCATCCAGTCGAACAGCGCGTACGACTGAAACACGACCCCTCGGTCCGGGCCCGGCCCGGCGATCTCCCGGCCCGAGATCAATGCGATGCCGGCACTCGGCTGCAGAAAGCCCGCAACGATATTGAGCATCGTGGTCTTGCCGCAGCCGGACGGCCCGAGCACGGCGACGATCTCGCCTCGCTTGATCGAGAACGAGAGCTCCGAGAGCACGCGCTGTCCGCCATAGTCCAGGCTGACCCGATCGAACTGCAGGACCACCTCAGGAGCGCTCGTCATTGCGCAAATTCCACGCTCGTCCTTCGCGCCGTGCCCCTACCGTTTCTCGGCTGCCAGCACGTCCTGAAGCGGACGCGTATTGAAGAGGCGCGACCAGTCTGCCGGCGGCGCCGAGATCCGCTTCTCCCCGACGAGGAATGCGCCGATCCCCTGAAGATGCTTCATCAGCCGTGAATCAAGCTCCCGGCCCGGAGGCCCCATGAACTCCGCCGTCAGCAGCGCCTCGAAGCTCGGGTGACTGGCCGACTGCCGCTCGATCAGGGCATCGAACTGCTCCGGCGTCTGATTGACCCGCTTGGCCTCGAACTGGCGCACGGCGCGTGCATCCTTCGCATACGCCGCCTGAGCTTCGCGCCAGGCCTTCAGAAAGGACTGCAGCGCCTGCGGACTGGTCTTGGACAGCGACTGCTGCGCGACCCAGATGCCGCCCGTCAACGTGCCGATGCTGCGCGTGGTCGCGATCACGCGACCGCCCGAGGCCTCGATGACGCCGATGTTGGGCTCCCAGGTGAAGGCCGCATCGATCTGCCCGGCCGCGTAGGCGGGAGGCATGTTGGCTGGCGACAGATTCACCAAAGTGATGTCCCCTTGCTTCAGACCGGCCTGTGTGAGTGCGCGCAACAAGTGATTGTGGCTGGTCGAGCCGACCGAGGCGCCCACGCGCTTGCCCTTGAGTTCGGCGACCTTCGTCACGCCGGAAGCCGGATTGACCACAAGGCGCACGTTGGTGAAGTCGAGCCGCTCCATCATGATGATCTCGATCGGCATGCCGTTCGAGTAGCCAGTGACAGCGGGCACCTCGCCCATCCAGGCCATGTCGATCTCGTTGGCCGCCAGCGCGGGCAGCATGGCAGGGCCGGCAGGAAACGGAATCAGGCGCAGGTTCAGATTGTGTTTCTCGAACAGCTTGGTGTTGATCGCGTACATGAGCAACACATTGATCTCGCCGCTTTGAAAACCGACGCGCAGCGGCGTGCTCTGAGCGTGTGCAATTGGCGTGATCGCAAAGAACGTGGTCACTGCGAGTATGGCTGAAGCAAGCATCCTGAGCATGGCGGTCGCCCTCGTGTCGACAGAGAACCTGTCATTACAGCGTCTCGAAGCAAGGGACATACCACACGCGCTCCAGACGCATCGAGAGCGAACTAATCACCGCATCCCACTGCCGCGCACCCCGCCGTAGTGCATCAGCGCGGCCCGATGCTCCAGGACCGTGCGGCTGTCGACCGCGCTCCGCTGGAGAAGCGCCGCCGCTTCCAATGGCATGGACCTTGCTAAAACTCGCGGGCCGATAACCTGTCATGACAGCACGAGGATCGAGGATGCTTGCAGTCGCTCACAATTCACCGCCGCTCTATGCCCGAGTGCGCGACAGCTTGCGCGCGGAGATCCACGCAGGCCGATATGTCGATGGCGGTCCGATGCCTTCGGAGGCTGTGCTGGGCCAGCGCTTCAACGTCAGTCGCATCACCGTGCGCCAGGCCCTGAGCGATCTGCAGAGCGAAGGCCTGATCTACAAGGTCAACGGCAAAGGCTCCTATGTCGACGCGCCGAAAGTGCAGCAAAGCCTGCAGCGGCTGGAGGGCTTCGGCGAAGCGATGTCTCGCCTCGGCTTCGAGAGCACCAACCGGGTAATTCGAAAGCGCACGGTCCCGGTACCTGCAGCCGTGGCGCCGCGGCTCGCGCTGCCCCCCGGCAAGCCTGTCACCGAACTGGTCTGGCTGCGGGCCCTGGATGGCGCGCCCTTCTGCTACGAGATCTCCTATCTGCCTCTCGACATCGGGGCCTTGCTGCCGGCAGCGAAGTTGGCAAATCGCGACATGTTCGCGATTCTCGAACAGGACCACGGCTTTCGCCTGGGCAATGCCGAGGTGAGCATCGGTGCGGTGCTGGCCAACCGCACCCATGCTCGCCATCTTCGCACGCGCATCGATCAGCCCTGCCTTCGCATCGAGCGCCTCACCCGTTTGCAGAGCAATCGGCCGATCAACTTCGACTATCTGACTTTCCGGGGCGACGCATTCCAGTACCGTCTGACCATCGAACGCCAGTACGTCGGATTGAACGAGTCGACCCAGGCGAGTACCCCGAGAGTTGCGCGCCGCGCAGCTTAGCGTATCGACTCACCACCAGGAGATGGTCATGAATGCAGGATCAGTACTTCTCAAGCAGGTATCGCTGTGCGCCCTTGCGGCGCTAGGCTTGCTCTTCGCAGCGAGTGCGCTCGCGCAACAACCAGCGACGGTTCGACTGGCGCAGAACCTGTCTCCGATCTCCGGAGTAGCCATCGTCGCCAAGCAGCGCGGTTTCTTCGACAAGCACGGCCTGGAGGTCGCCGTGAGCAATTTCACCACGGGGCGTCAGGCGCTCGAAGCAGTCATGGCCGGCGGCGCCGACATCTCGACCGTCGCCGAGGCCCCCATTACGGCCGGCGCGATGGCCAAGCAGCGCATGGCGCTGCTGGCGCGAATCAACTTTTCCGATGTGAAGACGCTCACCGACACTTCGGATCGGATCGCCAAGGCGTCCGATCTGAAAGGAAAGCGCATCGGCTATGCAGCGGGAACCGGCAGCGAGGTCTATACGATGACGCTGCTCAAGCAAGGCGGCCTGACGCCTGCAGACGTGACCCTGGTCAATCTGCGTCCGCAAGACATGGTGTCGGCGATCGTCAAGGGCAGCATCGATGCCATGAACATCTGGGAGCCGCACATCTCCAATGCCCGCAAGCTCCTCGGCGAGAAGGCCCGCGAACTCGACACCAAGGGCGTCTACGCGGAGACGTTCAACATCGTCACCACGCAGGACTACCTCAGCAAGAACCCGGCGCCGGTCCAAAGGTTCCTGCGCGCGCTGATCGATGCCCATCAATGGATCCGAGCCAATCCCGACCAGGCCATCACGGTGATCGCCGAAACCGTCGGCATGAAGCGAGACGACTTCGCGCCGCTGTGGGGCGACTACAACTACGATGTCGTGCTCGATGAGCAGGTCTTCGCCGTGCTGCGCACGCACGCTCAGTGGCGCCTCGACACGAAGAACGCCCCGTCCGGCGCCACCATGCCGGATTTCCGCAGCGTGGTCTTCCCCGAGCCGCTGCGGTCCATCGCACCGGACCGGGTTCGCATCAAGTAGTCACGGGAACCCGGGCGTGATCGGATTCGAGCAGAACCCGCGTGCCGTTCTCGTAGCGCGCCTCGCATCGGTGCCGGTCTTCCTGCTCGCCTGGGAACTCATCGTCCGCTCCGGCATCGTCAATGCCGCCCTGTTCCCGCCGCCGTCGGCGGTCGCACTCGCACTCGTGGCGTACGCGTCAGACGGCCCTTTGTTGCTCGATTTGGCCTGGAGCGTATCCCGCGTCGCCGTCGGATTCTTCAGCGGCGTCGCGGCCGGCATTCTGCTCGGCATCCTGACCGGAACCTTTCCCGTGGTCTCCGGCGCACTGGCCCCCATCTTCCAGATGCTGCGCCCGATACCCCCGATCGCCTTCGTGCCGATCGTGATCGTCTGGTTCGGGCTGACCGAGCTGGGCAAATGGTTCCTCGTCTTCTGGGGCGTGTTTTTTACCGTTTGGATGTCCGCCCATCTCGGTGTTCAGCGCGTCGGCGAAACCCTGCTACGCGCAGCCCTTTCGCTCGGCACGAGTCAGCGCAACCTGCTGCTGGCGGTCGTTCTCCCTGCCTCGCTACCGGTGATCTTCGTCGGCGTGCGCACAGCGGTGGGCATCTCTTTCTACACGCTGGTGGCCGCCGAACTGGCCGGCGCATCCTTCGGCATCGCCTATCGACTGGAGGTCTCGCAGCAGAACATGCAGGTGGCCCAGATGATGGCAGGGCTCGTGATGCTCGGACTGATCTCGTTCACCGCCGATCAACTCTTCGGGAAGTTGTCCCGACGCATCGTTCACTGGAAGGAATGACCATTCAGAGCGCAGCCCTTGCTGATCGCGCATTCGCAGCGCGTTTGCTTACTCGGTTCAGCCACCTCTCGCCCCAGCAGTGCGTTGACGCCGCACGCGTCCCCATCAATGCCGACAGTGCCCGGATCGATCGATGCTCAGCCTAGACATCACCACGCTGCACGCCGGTTATCGCAACGGCACCCTCACGCCGACGCAGGTCATCGAGGAAGTCTATCGCCGCATCGAGGCACGAGGCGACGACCACGTCTGGCTGAGCCTCGTGCCCCAGCGCATCGCAGTCGAGCGGGCGCAAGCACTCGAGGCCCGCATTCCCCCGCGATCCGGCCCCGACAGTCACCCGCTCTACGGGCTGCCCTTCTCCGTGAAGGACAACCTCCATGTCGCCGGCATGACCACGAGCGCCGCCTGTCCGGCGTTCTCGCACGTGGCGAAGGTCACAGCGACCGCAGTCGATCGGGCACTCGATTCGGGCGCGATCCTGATCGGCAAGACCAACATGGATCAATTCGCCACGGGCCTGGTCGGGATACGGTGTCCGACCGGATATTGCCGCAATCTGTTCGATCCCGACTACATCCCCGGTGGCTCCAGTTCGGGCGCGGGCGTTTGCGTCGGCGCAGGCTTGGTGAGCTTCGCATACGGATCCGACACCGGCGGCTCGGGTCGTGTTCCGGCGGCAATGAGCAACGTCGTCGGATTCAAGCCGACCCCCGGCGTGATCAGTGTCGCCGGCTTCGTCTACGCCAATCGCAGCATCGACGTCTGCCCGATCTTCGCACTGACCGTCGACGATGCGTATCGGGTGTTCGAAGTCGTCCGGGGCTTCGATCCTGGCGACGATTTTTCACGCCCCGAAGCCGGCGACTATGACGTGTCGGCGCGCGACTTCGCCGCATTCAAGTTCGGCGTCCCCTCGGCCGAGCACCTGAATTTCTTCGGCGACGTCGCGCAGGCAGCCGCGTACCGGGCATCGATCGAGCGCCTTGCCGCGATGGGCGGCACGCCGGTGGAGATCGACTTCGCCCCGTTCACCGAGCTCGGCCGCATGCTGTTCAGCAGCCCTGCGCTGGCGGAGCGGCTCGTCGACCTGGAAGCCTTCCTGGAACATCATCTGGAGGACTTGCATCCGACCACGCGGACGGTTCTTTCGAGCGCTCGCCACTTCACGGCCACGGACGCCTATCGCGAGCAGTATCGAATGCAGCGCCTGAAGCGCGCCGTTCATGCACAGATGGCCCAATGCGACTTGCTCGCGCTTCCGACCACAGGGACGATCTATCGCATCGCCGAAGTCGAAGCGGATCCGGTCCGTCTCAATGCGAACAACGGCTACTACACGTACTTCGCCAACCTTGCCCACTTGTGCGCCATCTCGGTCCCGGCGAGTTTCCGCCCCGACGGCCTGCCGTTTTCTATTTGCCTGGTAGCACCGCCACTCCAGGAAGGCGCGTTGCGCGGCATCGCTCGGCGCTTTCATGCTTCGAGCGGATTGCCTGCCGGAGCAACCGGCGCCGCCGTGGCCCCCATGTACGACCGGTAATCCCCGACGCTTGCAGCGCCAACGAGCGCAGAGGATCGGCCGCAGTCGCGAAGGCGACATACAAAAGCCCTGAGACGCCCTGGAACGCCAGGTGCGACACTTGGCCGCAGCTCGTCGGCGCCCCCGGTCGCTTCGCATTGAGCATCGGCGCCGGCCTGGCCGGCACGCTGCTGCTGGTTGCATGTGCACCCTGAAGCGACGCGCCGATGCACGGGACCGAGCGTGAGAACGGGCTCTGAGCCCTCTCGACTGGGCACGGATGATCACGCAAGAACAATACTTGCAGACGGCGCCGGTCATCGCCCCCGAGCAGCGCGCCGAGCGAATCCTGCATCCGTGAAGCGCAAAGCCTCTGCGATGGGTCTGCGGTCCGTCGAGAAGTCCGCGACGGCCTGCGAACGACCGGCCCTAGCGCGCGAAACGCTCGGCCCGGTAAGGCGTCGGATCCACGAAGGGTTGCTCGCCCGTGGCCATCTCGGCGATCAGCCGCCCGGTCACCGCGCCCAACGTGAACCCTTGATGGGCATGGCCGAACGCGAACCACATATTGGGGTGGCGCGGCGCCTGACCGATGACAGGCAGCATGTCCGGGGTGCAGGGCCGGGCGCCCATCCAGGGTTCGGCATCCACGCGCTCGGCCAGCGGAAACAGTTCTCGCGCGGCGGGCTCGGCACGCTCGAGTTGAACGGGTGTCGGTGCGGCGTCACGCAAGGCGAACTCCACCCCGGTGGTGAGGCGCATGCCGCGAGCCATGGGCGTCAGGCAATAGCCTCGTTCGCTGTCGGCGATCGGGCGGTTGAGCACGGCCTCGCCCTGCGCGCGATAGTGCATGTGATAGCCGCGCTTGACGGCCAGCGGCAGATCGTAGCCGAGAGCCCGAGTCACCCCGTCGGACCAGGGGCCGAGCGCGATGACGACCTTGCCGGCATCGATCGGCCCATGGGCGCCATCGACCCGCCAACCGCTGCCGTTCTCTGTCAGCGTATTCGCATCGCCTTGCACGAACTGACCGCCGAGCGACCCGAAGCGCCGCAAGTACGCCAACGCGAGCGCCTGCGGATCGCCAACGGTGGTCGGCTGGGTCCAATGCAGGCCGCCGACGAGCACGGACGACAAGTGAGGTTCGGCTTCCTGAAGCCCGCGCGCATCGAGCGCCCGAAAGGCGACCCCGAAGGCGCGCTGCGCACGCTCGGCATCCGCGAAGCCCGCATCGCGCTTCTCGGCGGTGCGATAGACGCGGATCCAGCCATCGCGTCGCAGCAACCCCGTCGCCCCCGACTCCTGCGCCAGCGCATCGTGCTCGGCGACGCAGTGCTCGATCAGGCGCGCATAGCTGCGGGTGACGTCCCCGTAGCGCTTGGGGTGGGAATTGCGCCAATAGCCCCACATGAAGGAGGCGATGCGGGGCAACGCCGCGAGATGATAGCTGGCGTCGATGGAACGATTGCGAGCGTAGCGCATGATCACCCCGAACTCCTGCGGGAAGACATGCGGATTCACGGCCTCGCGCTGAATCATGCCCGCATTGCCGAACGAGGTCTCTTCAGCCGCCCCGCGCTTATCCACCAGCACCACGGCGTAACCGCGCTTCTGCAGATGCAGTGCGACGCACACGCCCACCATGCCGGCACCCAGAACCGTGAAGTCTGCTTTCATGATCGCTTTTTTTCAGTTTTCACTTCTGTGACGACCATCGCCCGTCGTCTCCGAACCAGTCGCTTGCGTGCGCGATCGCGGGCGCTCGAACCCTGAACACCACGCACCCGCCGGGCTGTGGAGACTCAACGGACAGCCAGCCGGACGCATCGTGTTCCTAGAATAGCAGGCAAAGAACGACTGTCGGCATTCGAGCGCCATCGTCGCACCGCGCCGCGCTGCCAGCTGAAGCAAGACCGAGACCATCCCGCATGCGCGCCGGATGCATCGGACAACCCTGCCTCGCTCCCGGACCATGGCCTCTCGCGCCCCGACTCGACTTCGGAATGCGCCAACGTAGGATGACCGCCCACGACCCGAGGCGGTAGACTCTTCTTGCTGCGGTCGGTTTCGAGTTTTCCGTCCACGAACTCGCTGAGCCGCTGCCCGCGAGTCGACACGCGCTTCAGGTCGACCACGCTATCCGGGCGAAGACGGCAATCGCAGCGAAGGTTCGGTCACAGGACATCGATCATCCGGAGGCAGCATGACTACCTATCGAGTCGTCTATCCGCTCGGGCGCAAAGCGCGCCGGAGCACCAGCAGCAAGCCACGTCCCCGGACACTGGACGGCATGACGATCGCGGAGCTCTCCAATCACAAGTTCGATTCCGAGTTCACCTTCCGCTCGATCGAGCAGGCCATCCTGAAACGCCATCCCGGTGTCAAGTTCGTGCCGTTCGAAACGTTCGGCGACACCTACGGCCCGCGCGAATCGGAGGTCATCCGCGACTTGCCCGAAAAGCTCAGGCTGCACGAAGTGGACTTGGTGATATCAGGCAACGCAGGTTGAGGGAGCTGCACCGCCGCGAGTTCGCGTGCAAGCATTGCAGCTGAAATGGCCGGGCTGCCGACTGTGACGGTCGCCATCGGAGAAGGATTCGCCAAATCGGTCAAGGCGATCGGCAGGCAATCTGGGGTCGATCTCAAGGTCGCCGTCTACCCGGGTGTCATCTCGACGCACGAACGCCCCACGGTCGCGAAGAACATCGACGAAGTGCTCGCGGATCAGCTCGTGGCGCAGCTGACAGCCCAGAGCGAATCGTCGGAGTTCGCGCCCTTCGAAGGCGAACCCGGCGAGCGGGACATCGTCTTCACCGGCAGCTTCGAAGCCGTCAACGAGCACTTCCAGAGGCAAGGATGGAGCGATGGGCTGCCCATCGTCCCGCCGACAATCGAGAAGGTAGAAGCCTTCTTGCGTTACACCGACCGCACGCCCGAGCAGGTGCTGGGCATCATGCATCCGAGTCTCGCCGCCGCGAGCGTATGGAACGTCGCCGTGACCGGCGTCATGGCCGGATGCCGGCCCGAGTACATGCCGGTGCTGCTCGCGATTGCCGACGTCATGGCCGACCCCGACTACGGCCTCAAGCATGGAGGAAGCACCCCCGGCTGGGAGGCGATGATCATCGTCAACGGACCGATCCGGGAGCAGCTCGGTCTCGACTACGGGCAGGGCCTGCAGCGTCCGGGGAACCAGGCGAACACGAGCATCGGACGCTTCTATCGCCTCTTCGCCCGCAATATTCCCCGCTTTCTGCCCGGCTCCACCGACATGGCCACCTTCGGCCAGATGTTCCGTGCCGTCGTCGCGGAGGACGAAGCTGCTTGTCGCGCCATGGGTTGGGCCCCGCTGCACGTGACGCGCGGCTTCGAGGCCGAGGACAGCGTCGTGACGATCACCTCGGTACGCTCGGCCAGCGATCCTTTCACGACCGCCGGCGAGACGGCCGAGCGGCATCTCGACTACATGACGGACTGGGTCAAGCGGATGATCGAGCCCTACCAGAGCGCCCTGGGCTACGAAGAGACGCACGTCCTCATGCTCTCGCCCGTCATCGCGTCCGTGCTGGCGCGCGCCGGCTACTCGAAGAAGGATGTATCCGACTATCTCGTCGAGCATGCCAGGGTGCCTGCCCGCTATTACGAGTGGAGTCTGCAGCAGCAGGATCATCACCCGTCCGGCACCACGGTGGCGCATCTGGTCGACAAAGGACAACTGCCGAAAGCGTGGCGGCTCACCGACGATCCCGAGCGGCTGGTGCCGCTGCTGCTGCCGCACACGCGGTGGCTCGTGGTGGTGGCCGGTGATCCGACGCGCAACCGCTCCTGCATCTACCGGCAGAATTTCAAACAGGGCCATGCCACCAGCAAGAAAGTCCAACTGCCCGGCAATTGGGCACCCTGAAGAAGGCATGAGCCGCGTGCCCTGCGTCAGCTTCAGCCCGACGAAGGGTTCGCGTCCGCTCGCCGAGGCACGATCAAGGCATCGAGGGCGACCACGCCGCGGCCTTCGGGCAACACGCGCAAAGGATTGATGTCGATGCTCTCGATGTCGTCGGCGTGCGAGGCGGCGAACTGCGAGATTCGGGCGAGCACGCGGGCGAGCGCGTCGACATCCGCTCGCGCCCTGCCTCGGGCACCGTCCAGCACTGCATAGCCGGCAATCTGCGTAATCATGCGTCGCGCCTGCATCTCGTCGAAAGGCGCGAGCCGGAAGGTCACGTCTTTCAGCACTTCGACGAAAATGCCGCCAAGGCCGAACATCACCACCGGACCGAACGTCGCATCCCGGTGAACGCCGACGATGGTATCGACCCCGGCGGGCGCCATCGGCGCTACCAGCACGCCGTCGATGCGCGCAGCGGGAACGGCCGCGCACGCGCGCTGCATGACGAGCTCATAGCCAGATTCCACTGCCGCCGCATTCTCCAAACCCAGCAGCACGCCGCCGACCTCGGTCTTGTGAGCGATCTGCGGCGAGACGATCTTCAAGACGACGGGATAGCCGAGCGCGTTCGCCGCGCTTACCGCCTCGGCAGCAGTGCGCACGAGCCGCTCCGGCAGCAGCGGGATACCGGCCTCGGCCAGCAATTTCTTGGCCCCATGCTCGGAGAGCTCCCGCATGCCGATCGGCATGGCCGACTGCACGGCGGGCTTCGGATCGAGACCTCGATCGTAGCTCTCGCGCAAAGCGGTCAGGGCGGCGATCGCCGCCACGGCCCGGTACGCATCTTCGTACACGAGAAATCCCATTGCTTCGTAGGAGCGAACGATATCCGTGTCGGCCACCATGCACAGCACGATCAGGCGATCGCGATGATGCTGCGCCGCCTTCGCGATCGCCTCGCGCAAAGGGACGGCAAACGGCCGCGACGCCGGCACGGTCAGGAAAACCCCGAGCAGCGCCTCGTAATCGCCGGCCTGCAGCATCGTCGCCAGACTCGTGGTGAGCACGCTCATGTCCACGAGCGCCTGCGCGGTCACGTCGACGGGATTTTCGACCGCAGCATAAGGCAGCAGCGCCTTCAATGCCGCCTGAGCCGATGCGGGCATCGGCGAGACGTCCAGACCGTAGCGCTCCGCCGCGTCGCAACTCTGTATGCCCACGCCGCCCGACACCGTGACGATGCCAAGCTTGCGTGTGCGCGGATAGACGCCCCGGGCGCAGGCGTAGGCGACGTCGATCTGCTCGTCGGTCGTGAGCGCCCTGTGCACGCCGTACTCCCGGAACAGGGCCTCGTAGACCGCATCCTCGCCCGCGAGCGCCGCGGTGTGCGAATCGATGGCGCCCGCCCCTCGCGCCGAACGCCCCACCTTCATCATCACGATCGGTATCCGGCGCTCGTGCGCAATGCGCAGCGCCTCGATGAACGTCCTGCTGTCGCGCAGGCCTTCGGCATACGCCACGATCACGCGGACGTCGGGATCGCAGGCGAGCCACAGCAGGACTTCGCCGATCTCCACGTCGGCTTCGTTGCCCGTGCTGACGAAATAGCGCACACCCATGCCGCGCTGCTGGGCGAGATAGGCCACGTGCGCGCCATAAGCGCCGCTCTGACTGGCCACGGCGACGCCACCCGCCTCGGGAAAGCCGAGATCGAGCGCGCTGGCGAAGGTGCCGTAAAAGCCGAGCGCCGAGTTGAAGAGACCGAGGCAATTGGGTCCGAGCAGGCGCATCCCCGAAGCGCGAGCGATCTCCTGCATCTCCCGCTGTGCGCGCGCGCCGTCGATGCTCGTTTCGGCGAAACCCGATGAGAAGATCACCACGGCCTTCACGCCGAGCGCTGCACACGCCCGCACGGATTCGGGGACGAGATGGGCCGCAACGGCGAGCATCGCGACGTCCGGCACCTCGGGCAGGGCCGCGATCGAAGGGTAGGACTTGAGGCCTTGCACGACATCGCGTCGTGGATTCACCGGCAAGATGGCGCCCTTGAAGCCGCTTTCCTTCAGGTAGCGCAAGGGTCGCCCGGATATGCGCACCACATCGTCCGATGCACCCACGATGGCAACCGATGTCGGCCGCATGAGCGCGTCGAGATTCTGCTGTCGCTGCTTGGCTGCACTCATCTTGTCTCCCGCTCGTTGCGGAAATCGTCTACGCGGCTTCTTGCTGAACGGGCGTTCGTACCCACCGCTGCCCTTGGAGCCGACTCCTCGGACGTCGGCGACCGGCGGCTCAATAGGTCGCGCGCCCGCCCGAGATGTCGAACACCGCCCCGGTCGTGAACGAGCAATCCTCTGTGGCGAGCCAACCGATCATCCCGGCGATTTCGCTCGTTTCCACGAAGCGCCCCATCGGAATCTTGGACAGCATGAAGTCCAGATGCTGCTGGGTCATGGTGTCGAACATCGCGGTCTTCGCCGCCGCCGGGGCGACGGCGTTTACGAGTACGCCTCGGGTAGCCAGTTCCTTCGCCAGCGACTTCGTGAGCGCGATCAAGCCTGCCTTGGATGCGCTGTAGTGGGAGGCGTTCGGATTGCCTTCCTTGCCGGCAACCGAAGCGACATTGACGATGCGGCCGTACTTGCGGTCGATCATGTGCGGCACCACCGCGCGGCAAGTGAGGTAGGGCGCGACCAGATTGACTTCGATCACACGCCGCCACACCTCGGGCGCGAGTTCCCAGGTCGTTGCGTTACCGCCCGTGATGCCGGCATTGTTGACCAGGATGTCGATGCGACCCTGGGTCTCGATCGCCTGAGCTGCCGCTGCAGCGACAGCCGTCTCGTCGGTCAGCTCGACCGCGGACGTGCTCACTGGTCCAAGCGCAGACAAGGTAGCCTGTGCTTGGTCGAGGCGCTGCCGATCGATGTCCCACAGCACGACGCTGGCCCCGGAGGCGAGCATGCGCTCGGCCACGGCGTAACCGATGCCTTGCGCGCCGCCGGTGATCACGGCAACGCGCCCGTCCAGATCGAGTCGGTTCATGGCTGCAATCCTTTCAGTGTTTGATCGGCATTCGGCTGCTGGCGGCAGTCGTCGATGTACTGGCGCACGATGTCCGCGAACGACGCATCCGGCTCGAGCCCGAGCCGGGCCGCGCGCGGCGCCCTCGCACCGCCCGGCCAACCCGCGACGATCTCGGCGATGCGCTCGTCGCGCTCGAACCGCACACGGGCACGTGCCGCCTTGCCGGCCACCGCTTCCAGGGCCGCCAGCATTTCACCGACCGTGACGTTGAGCCCCGGAAGATTCATCGCAGTGCGTCCGTTGAACGCGCTGCGGTCGGCCTCGTAGACGGCGATCAGCCCCTCGATCGTGCGTGCCGGCGAGGCCACGGGATGCGATACATCGGGTGCGACCGGGCAGATCGATTCGATGCCTGCCAGCGGCTCGCGGATGATGCCGCTGAAGAACGAAGAGGCGGCGCCGTTCGGCCGACCCGGCCGCACCGTCACGGTCATCAGCCGCGCGGCCCGGCCGTCGATGTAGCCCTTGCGGGTGTAGTCGGCAATCAGATGCTCGCAAATCAGCTTGTGCGTGCCGTAGGACGTCTGCGGGGCAGCCAGCGTGATGTCCGTCACGATCGCAGGCAGCGGCACGGCCGGATCCGGACCGTAGACCGCAATCGAACTGCTGAACACCAGACGTGGCGCCCTGCCGGCGAGCCTGAAACCATCGAGCAAGGCGCGCGTGCTGTCGAGGTTGGAGCGCAGGCCCAGGTCGAAATCGGCTTCGCACTCGGCGGAGACCGCTGAGGCGAGGTGGAAGACGCCGTCGTAGCCTTCGTGGCCCAGAGCGGCGGCTTGTGCGAGCAGCGCGTCGACGCGCGCTTCGACGCGAGGGTCGGCGACGAGGTCGGCGGGCGGCGCCACCCGGTCGGCAAGTACGACTTTGTCGAGCCGGTGACCGGCCAATGTGCCTCTGGAAAGGAGGGTGCGCGCCAGCCGCGCCCCGAGAAATCCGGCCCCGCCGGTGATCAAGAGCTTCATCGCAGTGCCATGACACGCCAGCCCCTGGGCGCGGAGCCTTCCGCCCCGGCCTTCCGGCGCGCTTCCTCCCCTCCGTGATCGAAGGCGCATCATCGCTCAACAGTCGCCCGATGGCCAGCGAGCCGAGGCGCCGTCTACCGAGCACGGCTTGGCGAAGCGACCTTTACCGAAGGACGAGCGAGACGATCCCGATGAGCAGCAAGACCACAACGAAACCGGCGACGACAGCGCCCACGATCGCCTGGGGTAGCGAAATGATCGCGCCGTCCTTCTCCCAGGTGCCCTTCTTGCCGATCATGAGCAGGCCCCAGAACATGGTCGAGGCGACCTGCAGCAAGCCCGCCTTCTTTGCTACCGGCTTAGGGCCGGGTTCGCTGTCGAGTTCGGTGGATTGCAGGGCAGGGTTTCCTCGAGACAGGCAGGGCGTGGGTCTGGGAACACGGGGCGGACCTAGCCAACCCCGGGGGGAGACGCTCGAAAGCAGACCGCTAAACAGGACTTGGATTCGGCTCTATTGTCCCCGTCTGCATCCGGCGTCCGGATGCGGAACCCCTCAATTGAGCCGCGTTCCGTGCTGCGGGCAGACAAGACACCCGCGCGTGTGGCCGACGCATCCGATCAACCCGGCGATCGGCAAGGCCAAACTAGTTCTCACCTATACCCACGACGTCGTCGGCTTCGAACTCATCGGGGATGGTGCCGTCGCCGATCCCGCTGATCATGGCGGCGAGGCCTTCGGTCCGCTTGACGAAGTACTCGGCGCTGATGGGGTCGTAGAACGACTGACCCACGGCAATATCGCGAAATCTGACACGGAGGAGTTTGGTTTCGGTCGGCATATTGGAGACGTACGAGAGAGGTTGAATTCGGAAGGACCCTGGCCCGCCGCGGAAAGTTCCTGCCCGGCGACCGCGAATCATCCCGAACATTCTACTGAGAATCGCCGCTCCGTTGCTGGCAAATGTCGCCTAAGGGCTGGCAATCGCCCTTGGCACTTCTTTGGCACGCGCCGGCTCGGCATTCCACTTTGTTCTTTATCATCATCGGCCTGGCGAAGCCAGGCATCGCGGAATAGGAACGTTCCTTTCTCGAAAACATGCATCTCGCGGCGAGGGGCGTTGCCTTTTTCCCGGTCCATCGGGAGGCGAACCGACCGCGATCGAACCCCTGGCGGATACGGCGCATGACATCCGATGGACGCCCAGGCACCTCTTCGGCGTCCATCGTGACCAGGCAGAAGCAGGCATTCTCATGATGGATCATCGCCCCACTCGCACCGATGTGTTCCACGAAACGACCTGACAAGAGCGCCGACGCGCAGGCACGACGACATCCCGGACCGTCCGGAGCTGGCACGCAATGCAGATTGCTCGTTGAAGTGCGCACGGGCATGGAACCCGGGCGACGGCTCAACTGCAGGGATAGATCCGGACTGCGCCATGGCGCATGCATCGGAATCTCCCGAGACTTGTTCGAACCCACTGCCGATGCCATCCGCATGCCATGCTCACGGTCAGTGACGTCGCTTCGCGGTCGGGCCACGCAAACGCGGCCTCTGTCCGACAAAGGACGCCCTAGCCTGCGACACATCGTGGACAAGATCGCCACCCCCCACGACTCAGTACAATGGAGCACATCGAAGCGCGCGACAGCGCTCCGCCGCGCGGCGCGCCCGATGCCACCACGGAGGAGACATCATGGCTGAAGTCATCATCTCTGCAGACTCGCATGTGTTCGAACCGGTCAACCTTTGGCAGACGCGCCTCGACGAGAAATTTCGCGCACGCGGCCCGCGCTATGTCCCCAACTACCAGGACAAGCCGGGCACGTGGTTCGTGTGTGAAGGTGCCGTGCCCCGCTCGGTTGCCGGCATCGGCGCCGTCGGCATCCCGAAGGAAGAGCTGGTGAAGTTCGCCGGCGCGCACTACAAGGATTTGCGCGCCGGGGGCTACGACCCGGTCGAGCGCCTGAAAGATCAGGACATCGACGGCATTCGCGGCGAAGTCCTCTACCCCACGTACGCCATGGGCCTCTACCGGCTGGAAGACGTCGAACTGCAAACCGCCTCGTTCAACGCCTACAACGACTGGATGGTCGAGCTTTGCAGCCACGCCCCCAACCGCCTGAAAGGCCTCGCACTGATTTCGGTCCGCGACGTCGACGACACCGTGATCCAACTGGAGCGCTGGGCGAAGCGAGGCATGGTCGGCGCCATGATCTCCTGTGTGCCTCCCGCGGGCACCGAGTACAGCGAGCCGCATTACGAGCGGATGTGGTCGGCGATCGAGGATCTGGGGCTGCCGATCAGCATCCATACCCTCACCGGCAGCCGCAAGCCGGCGTATCGCTTCGATCGCGAGTTCCGCGCGGCTGCCGGCTACCCCGAAACGCCGATGGAAGTCATGCTCACCCTGGGCGAACTCCTCACCAGCCCCCTGCTCGACCGGCATCCCAAACTGAAGCTGGTACTGGCGGAGGCGGACACCGGCTGGCTGCCCTGGATGCTCGCGCGCCTGGATCGCGGCCATGAGCGCTATGCCAAGCAGAACGGCATCCACACCGAACTGAAACCGAGCGAGTACTTCCGCCGCAACTTCTCGGCGGCGTTCATCATGGATCGGGTCGGTGTCTTCACGCGCGAGTTCACGGGCGTGGACAATCTGATGTGGTCGTCCGACTATCCGCACACCGATTCCACGTGGCCACACTCGCGGGAAGCGATCGAGCATGATTTCGCCGGCGTGTCGGATGCGGACCGCAAGAAGATGGTCTGCACCAATGCCTGCAGGATCTACGGCTTCGAGGTGGATTGAACGTCACCGCGGCCTGACGGCTGCTCGCAGCAGCAAAGAGCCGGCCTTCGTGCCGCCGCGCGCATCTTGTCGCGGCGGCGGCACGCAACGCACGCTGCCGACGTTGTACGAAGCGACACCGACTCGTCAGGCGGGTGCCCGGTCGCAAGACGGGCGCGGCGCGGTCCGCTGCCTGGATGCGGTCGAACTCGGTCCCCGGAAACGGCATCGGCTCGATGTCGTCGGGACGAGCGTCGGCACGCAACTTGCTAACCTCGCGTGCCAAACACGAAACCCACCCTCCTCGAGAATCCAGTCCATGGTCGAACACGCGCTTCATCGCGTCGGTGCCCTTTCCCGGATGCGTCCTTGCGCGCAAGTCCGTGCTGATCGACCTTGGGGTCCGACGATCCGCTCGCCGCATTCCTCCGATCGAGGCGTCCTCGCGGCAAGAAGCTTTGCGTTGTGCCTCGGGTCCGCTGACAATTCAACACCGAGCAGCCTTCGTCAATCATGAAGATTCAAGACTTCGACGTCATCGTCGTCGGGGGTGGCACGGCCGGCGCCATCGCTGCGGTGGCGGCGGCGCGCTCCGGCGCCAGCACGTGTCTGGTGGAGGCCACGGGCCACCTCGGCGGCACCTGCCACGCACTCGCCAACGTGACCCCTTTCCACAACAGCCGTGGAGAACAGGTGGTCGCCGGCTTGGCACAAGAATTGGTAGACAGGCTCACGGCCTTGGGTGGAGCGCACCAACGCGGCCATTTGCCCAATCCCGCGGGCATAGGCGGGTCGTTCACGCCGCTGGACCCCGACCTGATGAAACTCGCCCTGTTCGAGATGACCGAGGCGGAAAACGTCGCTCTGTGGCTGCACACCGTGCTCGTGGAGGTCGTGACCGACGACACCCACGTCCGCGGCGTTCGCGTGCACAACAAGTCGGGGCTGCACGAGCTGCGAGCACCCGTGGTGATCGATGCGACGGGAGACGCCGATGTCGCGGTGCGGGCCGGTGCGCAGTACAGCCAGGACACCCCGGAAGCCGCGCTCAACGCAACTTTGCTCTTCCGGGTTGCAGGCGTGGATACCGACGCCTTCATCGACGATGCGCGCCGCGCGCCGCACAAGTTCGTCCTGCTTGCCGATCCGTATCTGCGAGACATCGAGCACCTGACGCCCGAAAAGGTCATGCAAGGTGTGCAGGACATCTATGACTGCCCCTACATCTATCTCGCCAACGTCGTGCGCGATTACGTACCGCGCGCCGATTGGAGCGAGTGGGGCGTCACCGCGGAGGACAAAGGGGGCTGGGGTCGGCTGCAGCCCTTCGCTGCCCGGTTCAGCATCATGCCGCTGCCCCTGCGGCACGATGTCGTCACGCTCAATGTCACCAGCATCACCTTCGATGCGACCGACGGCGCCCAAAGAAGCCGCGCGGAGATCACCGGCCATCGTCAGATGCACCAGGCGCTCGAAGTCCTGCGCAGATACGTGCCCGGCTTCGGCTCGAGCTACCTGCACACCGTGCTGCCGGCCGTATCGATTCGCGCTTCGCGCCGCATTGCCGGCGAATACGAACTCACGCGCGAAGACGTCGAAAGCGGCACACGCTTCGACGATGGCATCGCCCGCGGCAGCTACCCCATGAGCGTGCAGTCGGCGACGCAGCCCGGCGTCCGCGAACACCTGTTCGTGCGCAACGGGGGCGACTACGACATTCCTTACCGCTGCCTGGTCCCCGAACGTATCGACGGGCTCCTGGTCGCGGGCAGATGCTTGTCCGCCACGCGTGAAGCGATAGGCTCGGCGCGCATGGGTGCCCAGTGCATGGCCTACGGCGAGGCCGCCGGAACGGCCGCGGCACTGGCCGTCGCCGACAACCGGACGCCGCGGGCGGTGGATATCGCAAAGCTGCGCATGGAGCTTCGCGCCCGGCACGCCATCCTTTAGCTCATGACGAATTTACGAGGAAGCCCCGAATGACCAATCCCCGCGTGCCTTTCCAGATGTCGAGCGAGCGCAAGCCGCTCACCCCGCCTTTGCCGGGCAAGATGCTGATCGTCCATGTCGTGATCAACGTTGAATACTGGCCCTTCGACCAGCCGATGCCCCGCAAGACCCTCTCCATACCGCACGGCATGGAGCCCATTCCGGACATCCCCAATTATTGCTGGGCCGAGTATGGGCTGCGCTGCGGAATGCCTCGATTGCTCAGTCTGCTGGCCGAAATGAAGTTGCCGGCGAGCACGAATCTGAACTCCACCGTGATCGACCACTACCCGTCGATCGCTCATGCGATGCTCGATGCCGGCTTCGAATTCATCGGTCACGGCTATACCCAGCGACTGCTGCACAAAGAGGAGGACGAGGAGAGCGTCATCCGCAAAGCGCTCGCGCAGGTGTCCGCGTTCACCGGCAAGAAGGTGCGCGGCTGGATGGGTCCGGGGTTCGCGCAGACGTTCGATACACCCGACTACCTGAAGCAGCACGGCATCGAGTACAACCTCGACTGGATCATCGACGACCTCCCCTGCTGGATGCGCACCAAGCACGGACCGATGGTCTGCATGCCCTATGGCTTCGAGTTAAACGACAGCCTCGTCTATACCGTGGAGCGTCAATCGTCACCCGAGTTGCTGCAGCGCCTGAAGGACACCTTGACGACCTTCGCCCCGGAACTGCGCCATCAACCGCGCGTACTGACGCTGGGCCTGCACCCTCATCAGATCGCCGTCCCGCATCGACTGCCTTATCTCGCGCAATCCCTGCAGCTGCTGCTCCAGCGCGACGACACCATCTTCATGACGGGCAGCCAGATCTGCGACTGGTACATGTCCGCCGAACCCGCGCCGGCCACCCTGTAGCCGTCATGGATGCCCCCTGGCAGACGGCTCACTTCCCCGGCACGGCGCTGAGGCCATTGGCCGAGCGCCTCTTCGCCCAACTGCGCGAGCTGTCTCACGATGGCGTCGGCATTACGCGCGAGTCATTCGGCAACAAGGAAACAGCCGCTCAAGAGCTGATCGCGGCAGCGGCGCGCGAGCACGGCTTGACGGTCGAGCACGATCGCGCCCGCAATCTGGTCGTCACCCTCGATGGACAGGATCCGCGTGCTCCCTTTGTCGCCACCGGTTCGCATCTCGATAGCGTCCCGCGCGGGGGCAACTACGATGGCGCGGCCGGCGTCATCGCCGGTCTGCTGGCGCTCATCGGCCTGCGTCGATCGCAGGCCACCCCGCCGCGCACCGTGAAGCTCCTGGCCTTGCGCGGCGAAGAGAGCTGCTGGTTCGGCAAATCCTGGATCGGAGCGCATGCGCTGTTCGGCCTGCTCGGCGCAAGAGATCTCGAACGCGGCCGCTTCGACACAGGCCGGCCGCTGCGCGCTTACCTCGACGACGTGGGCGCGGACGTCCCCGCGATCGAGCGCGGCGAAGCCCTGATCCGACCCGAGCAGGTTCGCGGCTTCATCGAGCTGCATATCGAACAAGGGCCGGTCCTCGAAGCCAAAGGCCTGGCGCTGGGCGTCGTCACCGGCATCTACGGCAATCTGCGACATCTCGATATCGTCTGCCACGGCACTGCGGCTCACGCAGGCGCCACGCCGCGCGGCCTGCGTCAAGACGCCGTGGTCGCCATTGCGGATCTGGTGATGCGCCTCGATCAGCACTGGCAGGCATGGCTCGATGCCGGCAAGCAGCTCGTCGTCACCCACGGCATCCTGGGCACGGATCCGAGCGAGCATGCGATCTCCCGCGTGCCGGGGCAAGCGCATTTCAGCATGGAGATTCGCGCCGACGACGACGCCACGCTGCACGCCTTTCATGCGCTGGCTCGCGACGAAGCGACCGCCGTGTCCCGGGAACGCGGGGTGTCCTTCAGCTTCGACGAGGCCATCGTGAATCGCGCCGCTCCCATGGATGCGCGCTGGATCCAACACCTCGAATCCTTGTGCGATCACGCGGGTATTCCCCACATCCGCATGCCGAGCGGCGCCGGTCACGATGCTGCCGTCTTCGCCCAAGTCGGCATTCCCACGGCGATGCTCTTCATTCGCAACGCCGAAGGCTCTCACAACCCACGAGAACGCATGGCGCTGGACGACTTCCTCCTCGCCACACGTGTGCTGGCCGATGCCCTGATGACACCGGCTTGAGCCGAAAGCCTAGAGCATGCCCGGCTTGAGGCCTGCCGCCTTCACCGCCGCCCCCCAACGCTTCAAGTCGGCGCGGATGTATTCCGCGAAGGCCTCCGGGTTTCTGTAGGACGGATCGGCGCCCTGCTTGGAATAGGCGCTGATGATTTCCGGGCTCTTCAGCGCCTTTTCGATGGCTTGGTTGAGCTTGGCGACCACGGCCGGCGGCGTACCTCGCGGCGCAAGCAGACCGTACCAGGCGAGCGATTCGTAACCCGGCAAGGTTTCCGCCACGGTCGGGACCTTGGGCAGCACCGGCGAGCGCTCGGTGCTCGTCACTGCGATCGCCTTCAGCCTGCCGGCGGTGATGAGCGGCATCGAGACCGGCATCGACGGGATATGCAGTTGCACCGCGCCGGAGACCACCTCGGCATTGGCTTGGGGACCGCCCTTGTAAGGCACGTGGTTCATCTTGATGCCGGCCATGGCGCTGATCATCTCGGCCGACAAGTGCGAGTTGGTGCCGATCCCGGACGACGCGTAATTGAGCTGACCAGGCTTGGCCTTGGCATGCGCGACCAGATCCTTGATCGAGTCGATGGGCAAGGAAGGCGTCAAGACGACGACGTTGGGCGACACCGCCACCAGCGCGATCGGCGTGAAGTCGCGCACCGTGTCGTAGGGCAGCTTCGCGTAGACGTAAGGATTGATCGAATGGCTCACGAAAGCCATGTAAAGCGAATGTCCGTCCGGATTGGCTTTGGCCACGATCTCCGTGCCGATGATGGTGCCGGCCCCCGGCCGGTTGTCGACCACGACCTGTTGTCCGAACGACGCCCCAAGACGCTCGGCCAGGATGCGCGTCAGCACATCGGAAGTTCCTCCGGGCGGAAAGGGAACGACGATGCGTATGGGTCGAACGGGATAGTCGGCGGCCAGTACGGCGGTGGCGGGTGCGAACGAACACGAGAGGGCGGCCGCCGCAAGTAAAGTGGCGCGTGGCATGATGGCTCCTGAGGAAATAAGCGCTCTAGTCAGCAAGAGCTATGCCGACCTCATCCGCGCATCCAAGCAGGCTACACGCTCTGGTCGCGCCTCCACGACGGGCGATCGGGAACGACACAGGCACCGTCCCGGTGCGCACCATCGCCCCCCCGACTGGATCGCGGGGCTGTTGGATCCCTTATGAGTTTCATCACCCCGGAAGGAGCCGTTCCCCGATCTACCTGCCGGCTCCCACCGCCTTCGCCACTGTGGCCCACTTCTGGACTTCACGCTCGAAATGGGCCTTGAAGGCCTCTGGAGAACTACTCAACGCCTCCAGACCGGATGCAGCGAACTTTTCCTGCAGATCCCGCGCACGCATCACCTTGACCGTCTCGTCGTTGAGCCGCGCCACGATCTGCGTCGGCGTGCCAGCTGGCGCGAACAAACCGTACCACGCACTGTACTCGTAACCCGGAACGGCGCTCTCCCCCACCGTCGGCAGTTCCGGCGCCACTGCGATCCGCTTGGCACTCGTCACCGCCAGCGCGCGCACTCTGCCGGTCTTGACGTGCGGCAAAACCACGGAGACTGTCGCGATCATCATCTGCACCTGGCCAGCCATGAGGTCGGTGAACGCGGGTCCGGCGCCCTTGTAGGGCACATGCAGGATGTCGATCTTCGCGCTTTGCTGGAGAAGCGCCGCGCCCATGTAAGGGCCGCTGCCCGCGCCGCCGGAGGCGTACGCGATCTGTCCCGGCCGGGAGCGCGCCAGCGAGACGAGCTCCGCCACGGATTTCACGGGCAGCGACGGATGCGTGGCCAAGATGAACGGTTGCGTCGCAAGGATGCTGATCGGCGCGAAATCGTTGAGCGTGTCGTAGGGCAGCTTGTCGTAGAACGATGCGTTGAAAGCGAGGCTGGTATGGTTGAGCAGCAAGGTGTACCCGTCGGGCGGGGCCTTCGCAGTGAGCGCCGAGCCGATCGTCGTCCCGGCGCCCCCGCGATTGTCGACGACGACCTGCTGGCCCAGCGGGCCGCTCAGGTTCTGCGCGAGCAGGCGTCCGATCAGATCCGTGCCGCCCCCCGGCGCTGTGGGGACGATCAGCCGAACCGGCTTCGCGGGATACGTCTGCGCTATCGCACCCGCGCTCCATTGCACCAGCGCACCAGCCACCACCACCAAGGTCCACTTTTTCATCGAGACTCCAATAATTTCACCATCGATTGCGTTGATTCCCGTGTTCTGGAACTGACGAGTCTATGTCCGGCAAGGTCTCGGCGAGCGTATGGGCCGCCGGCCCGGCGTGCAGCCTGCCGGGATTCGTCTGCCGTGGAAAATGCCGTCAGAGGTTCTTGTGCACGCACGATCTCGATGAAGATCGATCAAGGCGTGCACGCAGCCCGACATGGCCAAGCCCCCTATCGGGAGAAGGACGGTCAGTGTGGCGCCTGGCTCCTCCAGGGGAGTCTACCGCATCATGTCGCTAACGATGCTGGATGCGAGGCCCTTACGCACCCAGGCGCTTCTGCGCGGACGCCGTCAGGCATGCACGGCAACGCTGTCGAACATCCGCTCGAAGTCAGTGCATTCGAGCACACCGCCCCTTGCCACGATGAAGCCCGGTTTCGCGCCCTTCCGGTCAGGAACAACTTGAACTCCAGGCCTTGCGCATGATGACACATCGGTGAACGCCGCCGAATCGGATCAGCCGACCGAAAGGGACTCTTCGAGTCTTTCGGCACGGGCCAGAGCGATGCGCGGTGTAACCGACTGCCCCATCGGCTCGAATACGAGGATGTAGTCGTCATCGAGTTCCACTCCACGAACATCACTGCGCCCAGGAGATAGCGACCATGCGATTCGTGACACCGATACTTGCCCTCGTTTTCCTTGCCTCCGGAGGCGCCAAGCTCGCCGGCCTCGATTTCGAAATCCAGGCCTTCACGCGCTGGGGATATCCGATCTGGTTCATGTACCTCACCGGCGTCGCCGAAGTCGCTGGGGGAATCGGCCTGCTGATCCGCCGGCTCTCCGCGCTGGCCTCGGCCTGCCTCGCGGCCTTGATGATCGGTGCAGTCGCCACCCACGTCATCCATGCGGAATGGGGCATGCTTGCACTCGCCACCACCATCATGACGCTCGCCGCCTGGCGCGCCTACAGCGGCCGGACAGAAATCTGTGCGCTGTCCAGTCGCCTTGCCGTAGCCTGAGGTCGGACAGCGAGCATCGGCCAAAGCGCCCCCGTACCTCGCGGGGGCGCGAATCGCGGGGATTCCGCATGGATCCATCCGCGCAGCCGCCAGCGTGAGGAAATCCCCCCGAGTCGATCGAGCACCCGCTCACGGATGCTCGATCGACGCTTCGCTTGCGTCTTCCGCCCGATCGCACGCAAGTCGAACAGCCCCCAGGCACGGCCAGCGCGGGCGCCAGGACCTCACCACACGCGCACCCTGCTTTCGCTCAGCGCGTCTTCTGATTGGTCTCGCGCACCAGCGGCACCCACTGCGCACGCTCCGACGCGTAGAAGCGATCGACCTGCGCCGGGTCCATGGCATCGAAGAATTCCGATCCGAGCGCGGCAAGGCGTTCGCGCAGCTCGGGCATCTTGAGCACGGCAGCGAACTCCCTGTTCAATCGGTCGACGGTAGCCTGCGGCGTTTTTGCCGGCACCGCGATCGAGTTCCAGGTGTACCCGGTGAAGCCCTTCAACCCCTGCTCGTCAGCCGTCGGCACATCGGGCGCTGCGGCCAACCGGGTGCGTCCCGTCGTCGCGAGGGCGCGCAATGCCCCGCCCTGCAAATGGGGGATCGCGGTCACCGCCACATCGAACTGATGTGACAGCCTGCCCGCCATCAAGTCGCGCAACCCTTCCGCGCCGGCCTTGTACGGTACATGGCGCACGTCCACGCCTGCCGCTCGTGCCCACATCAGGCCGACGACATGAGTCGTCGTCCCTTGCGGGCCTGACCCGTAAAGGAACTTGCCCGGCGCGGTCTTCAGCCGATCGATGTACTCCTGCATGGTCTTCGCAGGGTCGTCTTTGTTCACCATGAGCATCAGCGGCACGGCGTTGAGCATCGCTACGCCGCGCAGGCTGCCCACCAGGTCGAATGGCATCGGATCGAACAGCGCGAGATTGAATACCAGCTGCGATGACGTGCCCACGAGCAGCGTATGACCATCGGGCTGCGCCTTGGCGACGGCCTCCGTGCCCTGCATGCCCGAGGCGGCCGGAAGGTTCTCGATGACCAGCGGCTGGCCGATGCGCTTCTCCAGTTCGGGTGCGATCAGCCGCATCACGACGTCCGCGTTACCCCCGGCCGAAGAGGCCACGATCACTCGCACGGGTTTCGCGGGCCATCCCGCCTGGGCCCACGACTGCGGGCTGTGAATCATCGACACCACGAATGCTGCGGCGACGGCCCGAAAAAGACCTGATCTCATCTTCCGATCTCCGATTTGATTGGGAACGCGAATCATTCTCATCATGTTAGACTTACCATCATGAGTCAAGGCCCTCTCTCCCGATCTGCGGTGTCGAGCATGACGAAAACACGCGAAGCGCTGGCCGGCGTGGCCCTGGCAACGCTCGGGTCCGTCGCCGCATGGTTGGCATGGCAAATGCCGGTGGGGTCCTGGGACAGGATGGGCCCGGGCTTCTTGCCGCTATGCGCGGCGGGCGGCCTCGTCGTCAGCGCGCTGGCGAGCCTGACCAGTCGCAAGGCGGCGGCACCGGCATCGGGTGGCTCCGTAACGCGCTTGCTTATCGCCGCGACTGGTATCGTCGGCTTCGCGTTGCTGATCGATCTCGCGGGCAGTCTGCTCGCCGCGTGGCTCTTGTCGACGGCGGCAGCGCTGGCTGCGGGACTGCGACTCCTCCCTGCCGTGGGCTGGGGCAGTGTCCTCGGGCCGGGCGCGGTGCTCGTGTTCGTTCATGCGCTCGACGTGCCGGTCCCGTTGTGGCCGGGGATATCGTCGCAATGAACGCACCAGTCGATCGCCACTGCTCGGGCCGCACGTGATCGAAATCGCGTCGGCTGCGCTGCTTGGCGCGCTGCTCGGCACCCTGGTCGGCGTGTTGCCCGGCCTCGGGCCAGCTGCGACCATGGCGCTCTTGCTCCCCGCTTCGTTCGCTCTCGAGCCTGGACCGGCGCTGGTGCTGCTCGCCGGGATCTACTTCGGCGCGCAGTACGGATCCTCGACGACCGCGATCCTGCTGAACCTTCCCGGCGAGGCCTCGGGTGTCGTCACGGCCGAGGAAGGCCACCGCCTTGCGCTAGGCGGGCGCGCCGGCATCGCCCTGGGGATCGCCGCGCTCGCTTCGCTGATGGCAGGCCTGGTCACCGCAGCGCTGATCGCCGTCGCGACGCCGTCGCTGGCGCGCCTTGCCCTGGGCCTCGGACCTGCCGACGTCGCGGCGCTGGTGCTGCTCTCGGCCAGTGCCGTCGTCGCCTTGGGCGGGGCGCCCGGGGCACGCGGAATCGCCATGCTGCTGGCGGGCGTCTGCATCGGTTTCGTCGGCACCGACTTCGGCGGCGGGCTGCCCCGATTCACCTTCGGCATTGCCGAATTGCGCGATGGCATTGGCCTCGTGCCCTTGCTCGTCGGCCTGTTCGGGATCGGCGAGGTGCTCGCGCAGCATTCGAGCGCACGCCCCGGAACGCGACTTGCGCCGATCGGTCGCATCTGGCCGCGCGCGACGGAGCTCAAGGCGTGCTGTGCTCCAGCTGCGCGGGGAACGTTGGTCGGCACGTTCGTAGGCATGCTGCCCGGCGGCAGCACGCTGCTCGCTGCGATCTTCTCGCAAACGCTGGAGCGCCGGGTCGCCCGCGACCGCGCCGACTACGGACGCGGCGCCCTGTCGGGCGTGGCCGGCCCCGAAGCGGCCAACAACGCCGCTGCGCAGACAGGCCTGATTCCGCTCGTCGGACTCGGTCTTCCCGCAAGTCCGGCGATGGCCGTGCTGCTGGGGGCGTTCATGCTGCAGGGGCTTCCCCCGGGGCCGGCCTTGTTCTTCAAGCATGCGGATGTGTTCGAAGCGCTGATCGCCGGCATGGTCATCGCGAACATCGCGCTTGCGGTAATCAACCTGCCGCTGGTCGGCTTGTGGGTGCGCCTGCTGAGCGTGCCGGTGAACCTGCTCATCGCGCTGATCGTCACCGTGTCGACGCTGGGCGTCTACGCGCAGTCTCGGCTTCCCGTCGACGTCTACCTGATGCTAGGGTTCGGAATCGCAGGCTACGTCCTGCGTCGAGGAGGCTATCCCTTGGCGCCGATCGTGTTCGGCGCCGTGCTCGGGCCTTTGTTCGAGGACAATCTTCGCCGGGCTTTCCTGCACGCGCACGAGGACGCAACGATGGTGCTGCGCGAGCCGCTGGTCGCGCCTTGCCTGCTAGCGGTCACGGGCATCTTCGTCTGGCGCCTCCGGCGCCGCACCAATACATGACGCCTGGCTGGCGACGCCGCTGGCTGTCCGGGACGCCGAGGTCCGGATGCCACGGCAACGCGGTGAGTTCCGGGCCGACTCGGGCAAAGGCGTGCAGCCGATGCGACTTGGCAGCACATCGCCGATGCCGCCCCCAGACGAACTTGCCCGAATGTTGGATACTACGCACCGGGCGAGTCCGCGTGCGGCAAACAAATCTGCGTGCTTCCAGCCCATGGCCGCGAGGGGCAATCGGCGCAGATATCGCGATCTCCCTGCGACGAAAGCTCCCCGGCTCCCTATCCGATCCTTACTCGAATCACGCCATGCAGCCCACGACAGCCCGCTCCCCTCTCCTCGAAATTGCAGTCACCCTGCTCATTCCGTCGCTCATCCTCATGCAGCTGTCCAAGCCGGAATACCTGGGGCCGGCAGGGGCGCTGCTCGTGGCGCTGGCTTTTCCGGTCGGCTGGGGCCTGCGCGAACTGTTCCTCAGCCGAAAATTCAGCCTGTTCGCGGTGCTGGGCGTGGTCAGTCTGCTGCTCACCGGCGGCATCGGCCTGCTGGAACTGGATCCGAGCTGGCTGGCGGTGAAGGAAGCGGCCGTGCCCGCCGTGCTGGGCCTCGTCGTTGCCGGCTCCGCGTTCACCAAGCGCCCCCTGGTGCGCGTGCTGCTCTACACCCCCCTGCTGCTCGACACCGAAAAGATCGACGCGGCCCTGGCCGAGCGTGGCAACCTGACGACCTTCGAGACCCGCTTGCGCACCGCCACCTGGATGCTGGCCGGCTCCTTCGGCTTTTCGTCGATCATGAATTACGTGCTCGCAACCTGGATCGTCACCAGCCCCGCCGGCACCACCGCATTCAACGAAGAACTCGGCCGCCTGACCCTCCTGAGCTACCCCATGATCGCCCTTCCGGCGACTTTGATGATGCTGGCGGTGCTTTACTATCTCGCCCGCGGCGTCAAGCGCCTTGCCGGACTCGGCCTGAGCGACGTGCTTCAGGGCCAATAGCACGACCCAAGCGCTGCTTGCCTACCACGCGCACGCCAGGCAACGAACGCGCCGAGGGTCCCGCCGACCGAGGCAGCGTGCACTTCGACGAATCCGCTCGTCTTCGTGCCACACGAACCGAGCGCTCGGAGCGTCCGGGCCGGCCTGGAATATGCTTCAATTCGGGCCGACGAACGAGAGGCCATACCGGAAGGATGCTGCATGGGTCCGGCGGTCCATTTATTGGCGTTTGAGGACGATGAGCGAACCGTCAAGATGTCCGATGCAACAGGCATGTTGTTGACCCGCACGAGCAAACCCCTTCCGATCGCGGCCGATCCGATCGATCGGATCGTCGACGCCAATCGCAAGCCGGTTCGATTGAGATGACGACGATCATGCCCTCCATCGAACCCAGCGGGGAGCGCATCGTCGCTCTTTGCGACAAGCTTGCCCTTCACTCCTCTCAGCCCGACGGCCTCACCCGGATCTTCCTGTCTCCCGAACAGGCGGCGGCGAGCCAGCTCGTGCTCGGCTGGATGCGCGATGTCGGCATGCACGCCCGCATCGACGCCATCGGCAATGTCGTCGGCCGCTACGAGGGAATCGAAACGGGCGCGCCCTGCCTCATGCTGGGATCGCATCTGGACTCGGTGCGCGACGCAGGCAAATACGATGGCCCGCTCGGCGTCGTGACCGCGATCGAATGCGTGCGTGCCCTGCATGCACGCAGGCAGCGCCTGGAATTCGCGATCGAGATCTACGGCTTCGCGGACGAGGAAGGCGTGCGTTTCGGTGCCACGCTGTTGGGCAGCCGCGCCGTGGCGGGGACGTTCCGCCCGGCGAACCTGGAGGCGCGCGATGGCGGCGGCATCACGATGCGGCAGGCCATGGAAAATGCCGGTCTCGATCCGGACCAACTGCCCGCCGCGACTCGCCGCAGGGACGAAGTGCTCGCCTACGTCGAGCTGCACATCGAGCAGGGACCGGTGCTCGAAGCCGAAGGTTTGCCGCTCGGCGTGGTCACCGCGATCAACGGCCAGAGCCGCTATCGGATCGAGATCGCGGGAATGGCCGGCCATGCGGGCACGGTGCCGATGGGAAGCATGCGCCGCGATGCGTTGGCCGGTGCGGCCGAGTGCGTGCTCGCGGTCGAGCGCATCTGCGGCGCGGTGCCGGAGCTGGTCGGTACGGTCGGGAGCATCGAGACCCTGCCCGGCGCGGTCAACGTCATCCCTGGCCGCGCACGCTTCACGCTCGACGTGCGTTCACCGCACGACGACACGCGCCGACGCGCCGTCGGTGAGCTGCTCGCCACGTTCGCATCCATCTGCGAACAGCGCCATCTGTCGCTGTCGCATCACGTGATGCTCGAGAGCCGCGTGGCGCAATGCGCACCCTGGCTGATGACGCAACTCGAAGCGGCCGTCGCCGCGGACGGGATCGCAGTACGACGCCTGCCCTCGGGTGCCGGACACGACGGGATGGCGATGATCGATGTGACGGACATCGGCATGCTGTTCGTGCGCTGCAAGGGCGGCATCAGCCATCATCCGGCAGAATCGGTGACCGCCGCCGACGTGGCCGCCGGTGCGCGTGCGCTGTTGCGCTTCATCGAGAACTTTCGCCCCGTTGCGGCTGAGCCCGCGACATGAGGCACCCAAGAACGGCACCGTCGAGGCTGGCCGCCGGCGCGTGCTTCCGTGGCTTGACGAACCTGGACGCCGAATGAACCCCGCCTATCCCCGCGACTTGCGCGGCTACGGTCGCAGACCGCCGCACCCCCAATGGCCGCAGCAGGCGCGCATTGCCGTGCAAGTGGTGCTCAACTACGAAGAGGGTGCCGAGAACTGCGTGCTGCATGGCGATGCGGCGTCGGAGACCTTCCTGTCGGAGATCGTCAATGCCGCCGCGTTCGCCGATCGCCACATGAGCATGGAGTCGCTGTACGAGTACGGCAGCCGCGTGGGCGCTTGGCGCATTCTGAACGAGTTCGAGCGGCGCGGCTGGCCGCTGACGATCTTCGGCGTGGCGATGGCGCTCGAACGCCATCCCGAACTGACGGCCGCGTTCGTCGCGGGCGGGCACGAGATCGCGAGCCACGGCTGGCGCTGGATCAGCTATCAGTCGATGGATGAAGCGCTCGAACGCGAGCACATGGCGCGCGCAATCGAAGCCATCGAACGGCTGACCGGCTCACCGCCCCTCGGGTGGTACACCGGGCGCGACAGTCCGCGCACCCGACGTCTCGTGGCGGAGCATGGCGGTTTTCTCTACGACGCGGATTCCTACGCGGACGAATTGCCTTACTGGACCGAGGTCGGCGGCAAGCAACATCTGGTCGTCCCGTATACGCTCGATGCCAACGACATGCGCTTTGCCACTGCGCAAGGATTCAACAGCGGCGAGCAGTTCTACGCCTATCTCAAGGACAGCTTCGATGTGCTCTACGCCGAGGGCGAGACTGCACCGAAGATGATGTCGGTGGGGCTGCACTGTCGGCTGGCCGGCCGCCCGGGCCGGTTCGCGGCACTGCAACGCTTTCTGGACTACGTTCAGCAGCACGACCGCGTCTGGCTGTGCCGTCGCGTGGATATCGCACGCCACTGGCACGCTACGCATCCGCCGGGGAAGTGACCCGAGCATGGCCACGCGCCCGAGCGGGCGTACAGTGCCTCCGTAGCGACTCAGTCCCGCAGCCAGGGAATGAGCGCCGGATCGAGACCGGTCGATGGGGTGCCGGGACCCGGTTCGGTCCGCGGGTAGGCCCATTCACCTCCGCGTGCGAGCCGCTCCGCCTCGTGGGCCGAAGCGATCACGCTGTCGATCACCGGGAAGCCGACGATCTGCTCTACCCGTACCCCCAACCCTGCGAGCCCTGCACCGCCGAGGATCACCGCACCCGCGCCATCCTCCTCGCGTGCTGCGCGACATTCAGCAGCCAGCAGATCGAGCGCAGCCTCAGGATCCGCCGCGACTTGCACCCCGGTCAGCGCGATGCCGCGCACACGCGCAAGCCCTGCACCGTAGCCCAGAGCGCCCGCGAGGCGTTCGAGCATCGCCGGCCAGCGCTTGCCCCCGGTTACGATCGAATAGCGGGCAGCCTGCGCCGATGCGAGCCGCATCGACGCCTCGGCCATGCCGACCACCGGCACGGGCGATACCTCGCGCAGCGCGAAGATGCCCGGGTCGCCGAAACACGCCACGAGGACCGCATCGCAACCGTGCGCATGCTGCGCGAAGGCATCGAGCGCAGCGTGACCAGCGATGACGTTGGCCGCCTCGGTCGAGATGTATGCCGCGCCGAAGCGGCCTGTCACGGCATGCAGCACGACGTCAGCCGACAAGGCGGCACGCAGATGCTTTTCGACCAGCGCGGTGATCGCGACGGTGGTGTTGGCATTGATGGCAAGTATGTTCGGCATGATGGCTTGACGCGATTCGTTTTCTCGGAGCGTCGCCTCGATCAGGCCGGCGCGAGCGGACCCACCAGGATACAGCGCGCTGCGTGATCCTCGGTAGCGGCCCGCATCGGCGGCACAGAGGCCAGACACTCGGGCCGCACGTGGGCGCAACGCGGCGCAAAGCTGCAGCCCGCAGGCAACGCCGCGAGATCGGGCGGAGCCCCCGGTATCGCTTCGATCCGGGTGCCTCGCATGTCACCGCGCACGATCGACGAGAGCAACCCCCGCGTATACGGATGGCTCGGCGACTCGATGACATCCACTGCCGGACCGATCTCCACCAGCCGACCCGCATACATCACGCCGAGCCGATCGGACACCTCCGCAGCGACGCCCACATCGTGCGTGACGAAGATGACCGCCATGCCGAACTCCTGCTGCAGTTCCCGCAGCAGGAGCAGGATCTGAATCTGCACGGTGGCATCGAGCGCGGTGGTGGGTTCGTCGGCGAGCAGGAGCTTCGGCCGGCAGGCCAGTGCAAGCGCGATCATCGCGCGCTGACGCATGCCGCCGGACATCTCGTGCGGATACGCTTCGAGGCGGCGTGCTGGCGACGGGATGCGCACCCGATCGAGCATCTCCAGGGCGCGAGCACGCGCGGCTTTGTCGTCCACCCCGGTATGGCGCTTGACCGACTCGGCGATTTGCCGACCGATCGTGAAGACGGGATCGAACGAGAGCATCGGCTCCTGGAAGATCATCGAGGTGACCGCGCCGCGATAGTCGTCGAGCGCGCGTCCACGCAGCGCCAGCACGTCGTGACCGTCGACTCGCACCGAACCGCCGATGCGTGTGCGATGCTCGGGCAGCAGGCGCAGCAGCGCACGCAGCGTCACGCTTTTGCCCGAACCCGATTCACCGAGCACCCCCATCACCTCGCCCGCGGCCAGATCGAACGACACACCGTTCACCGCTGCGATCGACTGACCGCCGCGCGAGAAGCTCACGGCGAGATCGCGAACCTCGACCAATGGGGCCGCGCTCACGGCACCACCGCCTTGGCGCTGTGGCTATGCCCGGCGCGCGGCTGGTCCATCAGGCAAGCGACCCGGTGCGCCTCGCCCGCGGCGTAGAGTTGGATGTCTCCCTGGCCGCAGACCTCTTCGGCGTGGCGGCAGCGCGCCTTGAAGCGGCAGCCGGGGGGCGGATCGATCGGATTGGGCGGATCGCCCGCGAGCGGTGCCTGGGTGGTGCGCCGGCGCGGGTTCATGGAAGGCATCGCGGAGAGCAGCGCGCGTGTATACGGATGGCGAGCGTCGTCGTAGATCGATGCGACCGGACCGAGCTCCGCGATCTTGCCCAGGTACATGACCATCACGCGATCGCTCATGTAGCGCACGACGTTCAGATCGTGCGAGATGAAGACGTAGGTGAGGCCGAACTCCGCCTTCAGATCGAGAAGAAGATTGAGCACTTGCGCTTCGACGGACTTGTCGAGCGCCGAGACGGCCTCGTCGAGGATGACCACGCGCGGCTGGAGCGCGAGCGCGCGGGCAATGTTTACCCGCTGGCGCTGACCGCCCGAGAGCTCGTGCGGATAACGTCCGGCGAAACGGTCGGGCTCCAATCCGACCCGGGCGAGCAAGCTGCGAGCGCGCTCGGTCGCCTCGCGCTGCGATACGCCGTGTACCCGGGGCCCGAACGCGACCGACGCTTCGACGGTGAGCCGCGGATTGAGCGAGGCGAACGAATCCTGGAACACCATCTGGATCTGGCGTCGCGCCTGCGTGAGCGGCACGCCGTTGGTGACTCCGATCGGGCGCCCGTCGAGCAGGATCGTGCCGGCATCCGGTTCGAGCAGATGCACGAGCAGGCGGGCCGTCGTCGACTTGCCGCATCCCGACTCGCCGACCACCCCGAGCGACTCCCCGGCCGCGATCGCAAACGACACATCGTCGACGGCGTGCACCCAGCTTCGGGCCTTGCCGAGCAGCCCACCCTTCACGGGAAACCGCTTCACGAGCTGGCGCGCTTCGAGGATGGGGGTGGCTGTCATCGCGTCACATCCATGGCTTGCCGCAGACCATCGGAGAGCAGATTGCAGCAGATCGATACCGTGAAGATCATCAAACCCGGCAGCGCGGCCACCCAGGGATTACTATAAATTGCAGCACGCAGCGTGTTGAGCATCAGCCCCCACTCGGCCAGCGGCGGCTTGACGCCCAACCCCAGAAACGACAACCCCGAGGCGAGGATCAAGCTCACGGAGACGAGCCCGGTGGCATAAACGAAAATCGGGCCGACGACGTTCGGCAACACGTGCAGACGAATGATCACCGCGTTGCCTGCACCGCTCGCCCGAGCCGCCTCCACGTAATCGAGCGAGCGCACCTGGGTCGTCACCGACTCGGCCACCCGAACGATCGGCGGGATGAACACGATGGTGAGCGAAACGAGCGCATTCACGAGGCCGGCACCGAGGGCGCCGGAGATCGCGATCGCGAGCAGGACGGACGGAAACGCGTAGAACACGTCCACGGTGCGCATGATCGAGGTGTTGACCATGCCGCCCGCGAAACCGGCCGTCACGCCGAGCAGACTGCCGATCACGAACGCGAGCACGACCGGACCGATGCCCATCACGAGCGAGAGCCGGCCGCCGTACATGAGGCGTGTCATTAGGTCACGGCCCAGCTCGTCGGTGCCCAGAAGATGGCCTTCGGTTCCGATCGGCTGCAGCCGCTTGAGCATGCTGGCGGCCGCCGGATCGTACGGCGCGAGCCAGGGTGCGAAGATCGCGATCAGGACAATGGCGAGCAGCATGAACGCACAGAACATCGCGACCTTGTCGCGAACGAGACGACCCAGCACCGAGCGCCAGTAGCCTTGTGCGGGTCGAGCAGGCACGACAGCAGGCAGTGTCGCAGTCAGGTTCACGAGCGTTTGATCCTCGGGTCGATCAGCGTCTGCAGCAGATCGACGATCAGGTTGAGCGCAACGAAGAAGAGCGCAAGAAACAGGATCGTCCCCTGCAGCAACGGCACATCGCGCTGGAATATCGCCGTGTTGAGCAAAAAGCCCGTCCCAGGCCAGGAAAACACTGTCTCGACCAGGATCGAGCCGCCGAGCAGATAACCGAGCTGCACGCCCATCACCGCGAGCGTCGTCGGCCCGGCGTTCTTCACCACGTGCATGAAGACGCCGCGATCGGTCAGGCCCTTGCCTCGAAGCGCGGCGACGAATTCGCGCGCGAGGATGTCGGCCACGAGCGCACGCACGGTGCGGGTGATGATGCCGGTCGGGATCATCGACAAGGTGATCGCAGGAAGGATGACAAAGCGCAGGTGCTCCCAGTCCCAAGCCCACTGGCTGGAGCCGTCCGCGCCCATGCCGACGGCAGGCAGCACATTGAGCACCACCGAGAACACGATCACGAGGACCATGCCAAGCCAATAGTGCGGCACCGATACCCCCGCCACGGCGATGGCCGTCACCAGCTTGTCGATCCAGGTGCCTTGGAAGTACCCAGCCACCGTGCCGAAGAAGAGCCCCAGCGTGAACCCGATGGCGCAGGCGAAGAATGCGAGCACGAAGGTGTTGGAGATCGCACGCCCGATCTCGATCGCCACCGGGCGCCCGGTGGCGATCGACGTGCCCAGATCGCCCTGCACCGCACGGCCCACCCAACGCGCGAATTGCACCGGGATGGGCTTGTCGAATCCGTAGTCGGCCTTCAGCTTCTCGACCATCTCGGTCGATGCGTCCGCGGGCAGCACGGCCGACAACGGATCGCCCGGCGCCAGAAAGACGAGCGAGAAGCACACCGCGCTTACTGCCAACGCGATCGGCACGACGTACAGCAGACGTTTGATCAGGTAAAGCAGCACGAGGCACTCGCTCGTTGGTTGGCTACTGAAACGGGTCGCAAGCGCGACCCGCAGGGCGTCACTTAGGTGCCATGAATACCGGCGAGAAGTCCTGGAACCAGTTTTGTGCCTGCACGAAGCCCCTGACGCGAGGACTCATTGCCCGCGGGTTGACGTCGTGGGTGATGTAGACGAACAGCGCGTCATCGACGAACTTCTCGTGCACCGCCTGCAGGGCCTTGGTCTGCGCAGCCGGCTCGAAGGTCGTGCGTGCCGTCGCGAGCAGCGCATCCATCTCCTTGTCCTGATACCAGCCCCAGTTTGTCCCGCGCGGCGCGACCAGCGTGCTCTCGACGTGGCGCACGAAGCCGGTGAACGGGTCCTGGATGAAGTACGAGTAGTTCATGCCGTGCGCACCGCGCGAGGACGGGTCCTTGGCCCCCGCACGCCAGATGTTGATGAGGGTATTCCACTCGACCACTTCGAAGTCGACCTTGATGCCGACCTCTGCGAGGTTCTGCTGCACGAACTCGTTCATCGGCAAAGGCTGCATCTGCCCCGAACCGGAGGCCGAGATCAGGATCTTGACAGTCACCGGCTTGGCCTTGCTGTAGCCGGCTTCAGCGAGGAGCTTCCTCGCCTCGTTCGGGTCGTACCGCACCTTGAACGAAGGATTGCCGAACCATGGGCTCGAGCGGGTCACATGGCCTTCTCCGGGGATCATCATGCCGCCGAGCAGCTTCTTGAGCCCGTCGCGATCGACGGCGAGGTTGGCCGCCTTGCGGATGCGGATGTCGTTCCAGGGCGAGCCCTCGATGCGCGATAGATGCCACGTCCAGTTGTGCGGATAGGCGTTCGTCACGATCTGAAGGCCGGCCGAGCGCAGGCTCTGGATCGCGTCCGGCGGGGGAGCCTCGATCCAGTCCACTTGACCCGAGCGCAGCGCGGCGACGCGGGAGGTCGCTTCGGGCAGCGGCAACAAGACCAGGCGGTCGAGCTTGGGAATGCGCTTCGGATCCCAGTAGTTCTTGTTCGGGACCAGCTCCGCCCGCTCGCGCGGCGTCCAGCGATCGACGCGCCAGGGCCCGGTGCCCGAGGGCGTCTTCGCATAGGCAGCCCAGCTCTTGCCGACCTTCTCCCAGTTCGCCGGACTCGACATCATGATCCAGGCGATCTGATAGGGAAGGAACGCATCCGGCTCCTTCGTGGTGATCTCGAGCGTGTACTTGTCGATCGCGCGGTAGCCCGCGACCGCCGGAATCCGCGAGCGGCCCTGCGCAGACTGTCGCGAGTCATACTGAGGCGAGTCGGTCTTGAGCAGCTTGTCGAAGTTCCACACTGCGGCTTCGGCAGTGAACTCCGAGCCGTCATGGAACATCGCGCCCTTGCGTATCGTCAGGATCCAGCGCCGGCGATCCTTCTCGTCGGCACGCCAATCGGTCGCGAGCCCCGGAACGAGCTGGGAGGCCTTGTCGGCAGACGAGAGATCCCAATTGATCAGGGCATCGTAGACCGTGTAACCCATGAACCGCTGACCTTCACCGCCTTGATCGGTCTGGCCGGTCGTCAGTGGGATGTCGGCAGCGGTCATGCCGATACGCAGCGTCCCTTGCGCGGCCGCTGGCGCGACCAGCGTGACCAAGACGGCAGCTGCGGCGAGGCAGCGTAATGCGACCTGCTTCATGTCAATACTCCTTTGGGAACCCGCCGGATCCTCCGGCGGGTGTTCGTGGATCGATTGAAAACTACTGAACCGTGACCGGAGAGAGGTCCTGGAACCAGTTCTTCGCCTGCACGAAGCCCTTCACGCGCGGCGACAGCGCCCTTGGACCGACGTCGTGCGCGACGAAAAGAAATGCGGCTTGCTCGACCGCGCGTTCATGCAGGCGGGCAAGTGCACGGTCGCGCTCGGCCGGGTCGAAGGCGCCGCGCGCCGCGGCGACGAGCTTGTCGAACTCCGGCTGCTGCACCCAACCCCAATTGACCGAACGCGGCGCCACCATGCGACTGTCGTAGAAGCGCGCGAAACCGAAGAACGGGTCCTGCCAGGCGAAGGAGACGTTGATAGCGTGCGCGCCGTTGGACTTCGGATCCTTCGCACCGATGCGCCAGTTGTTGAACAGTGCCTCCCAAACGAGCACGTCGAACTCGACCTCGACGCCGACCTGCTTGAGGTTCTGCTGCATGAACTCGTTCATCGGCAGCGGCAGCATCTGGCCCGATCCGGAAGCCGATATCTGCACCTTGAGCTTGAGCGGCTTGCCGGGACCATACCCCGCCTCGGCGAGCAGCTTTCGCGCCCGCTCCGGATCGTACTTGATGTCCAGCTTGGGGTTGCCGAACCAGGGATGCCCCGGCGTGACGACGCCCTTTGCGGGCGTCATGTAGCCGCCCAGCAGCTTGGACATCCCTTCACGGTCGATGGCCAGATTGAGCGCCTGGCGCACTCGCACATCGGCCGTCGGATGTCCCGGCACGAACGAGAATTGCCATGGCCAAGTATGGGGATAAGGATTCGCGGTCACCTGAAAGCCGCGGCTCTTGATCTGCGCGATGGCGTCCGGCGGCGGCGCCTCGATCCAGTCGACCTGATTCGAAAGCAGCGCGTTCACGCGCGTGGTGGCCTCCGGCATCGGAATCAATATCAAGCGCTCCGATTTCGGCACCCGGACCTTGTTCCAATAGTCGGTGTTGCGCACGAGTTCCAATCGCTCGCGTGGCACGAGGCGCGTGAATTTCCACGGGCCGGTGCCGACCGGGTTCTTCGCGAACTCGACCCAGCTCTTCGACTTGGCCCAGGCCGTCGGACTGGCCATGAAGAGGTTCGACAGGTTGATCGGCAAGAACGCATCGGGTTCGGAGGTCGAGAGCTCCACCGTGTAGTCGTCTACCTTGCGAGCGCCCGCCAAGGTAGGCATGCGCGGCATGGTCTGGGCCACCAGCCGTGCGTCATAGTGGGCCGCATCCTTCGCCAGCACCTTCTCGACGTTGAACACGACCGCGTCGGCATTGAAGTCCGTGCCGTCGTGGAACTTCACCCCGCGCCGCAGCTTGAAAATCCACTTGGTGCGATCCTTCGCATCCACTTGCCATTCCGTCGCAAGCCCCGGGATGATGGTGGAGGCCTTGTCCGCAGACGACAGATCCCACATCGTCAAGGCGTCGAAAAGCGTGAGGCCGACGAACCGGTTGCCTTCGAACCCGGAATCCGGCTGACTCGTCGTTGCGGGAACATCCGCGGCAGTCATTGCGATGCGCAGCGTGGACTGCGCCTGGACGCCACCAGCGCCCAGCGTCATGGTGAGCGACAAGGCGGCCGCGAGTACCCGGCTTTGGTTCGCAAGTTTCAATCGGACCTCCTGAGGATTCGCTATTGTTGTGCCGGCGTCAAAAAGCAAGGAGCAGGCCAAGGCGGTTTCTGGATCGATTTCCCGGGAAATCGATATACGTTCTGCATGTTCTGCATGCAGAACGCCTTGCAAAGCGCTCCAAGAGCGGGAATTGCAAGCGGCGAGCGCACCACTATCGCCCCACTTAGCGCCACGCGCACCGGCGCGGTGCCGTATCGAACACGCATTTCACGAGAGCGAAAACGGTGCCGATCGCTCCGCATGCTCGCAACGAGGTAGTGCGCGAGTTCTCGCCCCCGCGTCGCGAACGCAGGTCGTTCATACGTTTACGTTGGCATATCGCAGCTCGGCAACGGCGACAGTGGCGATTGCGCGCTAAAGCCTGCCCCATGACGATATCCCGGCCATCGAGGTTCGGGCGAACGCACTCTTCCGAGCCGCACTTGCGCTTCCCTTCGCCTACGGCTACGCGTGCACCTGCTGCTGCGCGCCGAAGCGCACGGCGGTCATCGGCGCTACGCCGAGTTCGGATCCAGCACGAGGCACTTCATCGGCGCGCTCGCCGCCCGACGCGCCACGCCTTGTCCAGAACTACGCCGGGATCGGCCAGGGCACGCGGCTGCGCATGCGGACGCAGCCTCGTCTCTATCAACGAAAGATGAGTATGCATGGTGCGTACCGCTGCGGCGGCGTCACCCTCGCACAGTGCCTCGACGATCTGCTCGTGCTCGTCGCACGCACAGGACGATGCTGTGTCCGACTCGAAGAACGCGACCAGCATGGAGGTGCGGCTCACCAGCTCCTGCAACTGCCGCTCGATGAACTCGCTGCCGCAGCATGCCGATAGTAGCAGATGGAATTCCCCCGACAGACGGATCGAACGCGCGCGATCTCCGGCCTTCGCGGCCGCCCGTTCGCGGCGCGCGTGCGCGGTCAACGCCTGCACCTGCGCGTCGTCGAGGCGCCCGGCGAGCCGTCCCGCGATGCCGCCTTCGAGTATGCGTCTTGCCTCGTAGATCTCGCGTGCCTGTGTCAAGCTCGGACTCGCCACGAACGCGCCGCGGTTGGGAACCAGTTCCAGCAGGCGCTCGTGACCCAACCGTTGCAGGATCTTGCGTATCCGCTCTCGCGACAAACCGAACACCGCTGCCAAGCGCGTCTCGACCAACTGCGCACCCGCGGCGAGCTGACCGGAAAGAAGCACGCTTGTGATCAGCGCGTATACCGCCTCCTCGGTCTCGTGCATGCCTTTCACGGTGGTACGTGTGCAATCCAATGGCGTGCGATCTGCTCGCGGGTCGCGAACCAAGCACAGCCGGCGCCAGCCATATGACCGAGGATGGACTCGAGTGCCTTCATCCGACCGGGACGTCCGATCATCCGCAGATGCAGCCCGACCGACAACATGCGCGGCATGGTGCGGCCCTCCTGAGCGAGCCAATCGAACGCATCGCAGACGTACTCGGAAAACTGGCCTGCAGTGGCGAAACGTTGTGTATGCTGAAATTGCATGTCGTTGGTATCGAAGGCATAAGGAAGCACCAAATGGCGCCGCCCGTCCACGGCCACATGATACGGCGTGTCGTCGTTGTAGGCATCGCTGTCGTAGAGAAAGCCTGCCTGCACCAGCAGCCGGCGTGTGTTCGCCGAACTGGCCGAGCGCGTATGCCAGCCCACCGGCCGTCGGCCCGTTGCCTGCTCGATCGCCCGCACGGTGGCATCGATGGCGGAGCGCTCGGCCGCCTCTTCCATCCCGGCATGTTCTTCCCAGCGATAGCCGTGGGCCGACACCTCGTGCCCGCGCTCCACTGCGTCCTGCGCCAGCCAGGGACTGCGCTCCACCGCTCGGCCGCAGGCGCTCAGGGTGAAGGGAGCTGCATGGCACTGAAACGCCTCGACCACCCGCCACCAAGCGACCCGCGTCGCGTATTCGTAGTGACTATCGATGCACGGATCGGCGTCGGGCCGCCCGGCGACGACCTCGTAGACCGATTCGTTCCGCGCATCGCCTTCACTCACCGAGTACTCGGCGCCCTCCTCGAAGTTGACGACGAACGACACCGCAAGCCGAGCATCGCCCGGCCAACGCACGGATGGCGGCCGGCCGCCGTAGCCGCGTAGATCTCGCATTCCCTCACTCCGCCTTGATTGCGCGCTCGCGCACGAGCTTGCCCAAGCGCGAGAACTCGGCAGCAAGATAAGCCTCCGTCTGCGGGCGGGTCAACGCCAAGACCTCCCCGCCTGCGTCCTCGATCCGTGCGCGGAACTCGGGAAGCGCCGACAAAGCGCGCAGGTCCGCGTTCACCTTGTCGAGTATCGTCGCCGGCGCCTTCGCCGGGGCGAGCAGCATATACCAGGACACGGCCTGATAGCCCGGAACGCCTCCCTCGGCGACAGTGGGAACCTCGGGCAGCTTCGGCGAGCGCTTCGCGCTGGTGATTCCCAGCGCGCGCAATTTTCCGGAGCGAACATGCGGCAGCGAGGACGTGATGATGTCCACCGACATGGGCACCCGCCCCCCCATGACGTCCTGCAGCGCGGCGGCGGCACCCTTGTAGGGCACATGGGTCATGCTCACGCCCGCGAGCGACTCGATCAGTACAGCCCCGATGTGACTGGTGGAGCCCGTGCCGGACGAGCCGAACTGCAGCGCACCTGGCTTTGCGCGAGCCGCGTCGAGCAGATCCTTCATCGACTGCCCCGCAAAGGACGGCCCGACCACCACCAGACTCGGTACGGTGGCCACCATCCCGACGGCAGTCAAGTCCGACTCGCTCTGGTAGGGCAGTTTCGAGTACATGTACGCGTTCACCGCGTGTCCGACCGTGACGATGAGAAAGGTGTAGCCGTCCGGCGTCGCCTTCACCGCAGCCTGGGTGCCGATGATGCCGCCAGCGCCCGCGCGGTTGTCGGTGACGACCGTAACGCGTCCACCCCAGGCTTCGGCGAGCTTCTGGCCGGCGATCCGCGCGAACAAGTCCGCTGCACCGCCGGGTGGGAAAGGCACGATGATGCGCGGCGGACGCTCCGGATAGCGGGAAGCCTCTTGCGCCGATGCGGTTGACGGGGCGACGAGCAGAGCGAGCACGAGCAGTCGAACAGCGCGGCAGGCAGCGACGGGCATTGCAGTCTCCTAGACTGAAACCGAAAGGCGTGCCTGCGACGTCCCGCCGCCGCACCCGGATTGTGCACCATTGGATATTGATTGTGCACAATCCCCTGCAGATGCAAGTCGCGTGCCGACCGTACTACCGTGTCGCGCCTGAACCCAATCCCCCCTCTATTATGTGCGGACACATGACAAGCGCCTACGCATCGGCGACCACCCTTTCATCCTCTCGGCGCCGACGTACCAGACTCAGAATGACGTACTTCATCCGCGCGGCACCGACCCCGGCCGCCTGCCCTTCGAAGCGAAAGAAGCGCATTCGGCGCCCCGAGCGAACCGAGCATCAGTGTGCCGAACGGTCGCCCTCGCGCGAGGCGCGTGCACCGCAATGGTGAACAACGTGCGCTGCGCGCCCGCCCTTGGCGCAAGCCGTGCGCCCGCCTCGCCCTGTCGCGTGCGGGAGATATACCGATGTCTTTGGAGGATTGCGCGCTATTGCCGATCAGCGCAGCGCAAGCGACAGGAGCGCATCGACCAGCACCCGAGCCCCGTCCGCAAGTTCGCTCGCGGTCGCCGACTCCGCTTCGTTGTGACTGATGCCGCCTTTGCAGGGCACGAAAATCATGCCACTGGGGCAGACGGCATGCATGAAGCGCGCATCGTGCCCCGCCGCCGAGGGAAGATCGAGGGTGCGGATGCCGATGGCTGCCGCACAGTCGCGCAGGAGATCGCGGATGGCCGGCGGAAAGTCGAGAGACATCGCGGTCGTGAGTTCGCGCACCTCGACCCCGCAAGGCCGCCCTTGCTCGGCGCACAGATTCTCGATGGCATCGCCGAGCGCGCGCAGGCGTGCCGAGTCGGGATGACGCAGATCGATGGAGAAGACCGCCCGCCCCGCGACCACCGATGGTGCATTGGGCAGGACCTCGATGCGGCCCACCGTGAACTTCACGATGTCGTCCGGATCGGCCAACGCCTTCGAAAGACCTTGGATGATGGCAGTAGCGGCCAGCAGAGCGTCCTTGCGTGTTGCCAAAGGCGCCGTGCCCGCGTGCGCTTCTTCACCGGCGACCGTGACGCGGAACGTGCGCTTGCCCTGGATGCCGGTAACGACACCGACGCTGCACCCCACCTGCTCGAGCACCGGACCTTGCTCGATATGCGCTTCGAGATAGGCCGCGAGCGGCCGGCCGAGCGGTCGCAAAGGCACATCGGGAAACGCGTCCCGCATGCGGGCCAGTTCGCGCCCGACGGTGACGCCCGCCGCGTCCGTGATCGAGAGCATGGGATCGAGCGCCGCCGCGCCCGCATAAGCGGCGGACCCCATCATCCCAGGCGCGAATCGCGAACCTTCTTCGTTCATCCACGCAACGACCTCGATGGGCCGCCGCGGCGTGATGCAAGCCATGCGCAACGCCTCGATGGCCTCGATGCCGGCAAGCACGCCGTAGACGCCATCGAACCTGCCGCCAGTGGGTTGACTGTCGATGTGCGAACCGGTCAGCACCGGCGGCAGATCGGATTCACGCCCTTCCATGCGCAGGAAGAAGTTGCCCGCCGCGTCGGTGAATGCCGTGAGATCCAATGCGCGGGCGATCGCCAACAGTTCGCGTCTTGCGGCGATCTCCTCGCTGGAAAGCGCCTGCCGATTCACGCCGCCGGCCGCGGTGGCACCGTGGCGCGCAAGGCTCAGATGGCGGGACCACAAACGCGCTGCGTCGACATGGGCGCTCGGGCGCGTCATCACCGCTACTTCGTCTTCATGATTTCGGCGGACATCGCGCGCGGATCGCGAGCAGTCCAGCGGCCGGCCTCGGCCAAAGCGATGAACTCGGCGACGAACAGGTTGAAGCGGTCGGGCTCTTCCAGATTCAACGTATGGCCGGTCTTGGGCAGGATCAGCAGGCCGGCGCTGGGGATGGCCTGCTTCATGAACACGCCCGGCTGGATGCAGTGATCATCCTCATCGCCCACGACCACGAGGGTCGGCACTTGCATCTGCCGCATGCGATCTTCCAGGTCGTAGATCGACGGCCGCCGCGCTTGCACGCCGCGCATCGTGTTGGCTGCGCCGAGCGAGGAGTGCTCGCCGAGTTGCGTCGCGAATTCCTGCCAGCCCCTCGGGTCCTTGTTCTGGAACTGCACGCGCGATCCCGCGAGCGCATACGTCTTGGCGAACGTCTCGCTGCCTTGCGCCTCGAACTGGGCCGCGACTTCCATCGAGACGCCCTTGAAGTACGCCTCGTGCCGCTTCTCGGCTCCGTATCCCGCGCCCGCGACGACCAGCGACCGCGCTCGCGCGGGGTAGTCGAGCCCGAAGTGCAGCGTCGCGAAGCCGCCCATCGAGAGTCCGACCACATGCGCGCGATCGATGCCCGCGCCATCCATGACGGCGGCGATATCTGCCGCAGCGCGGGCCTGCGAGTACTTCTCGACATCGGCTGGCACGTCGGAGGGTGGATAGCCTCGCGCACCGAAGGTCACGCAGCGATGACGCCGCGAGAAGTAGCGCATCTGCGGCTCCCAGCTGCGGTGATCGCCGCCGAACTCGTGCACGAACACGATCGGGGTGCCGCTGCCGGCTTCCTCGAAGTAGAGCTTCACGCCGTCGTCCGTGGTGGCGTAGGGCATGGCGGTTCTCCTTGTTAAAAGAGCGGCGGCACGTCTTTCATCGCGCGCGCCTTGTCGACCATCGCCGGCAGTCGTTCGCAGAAGGCGTCGGCCCAGGTCTCCGGCACGGTGGTGCTCACCTTCACGAAGCGATGCCCGAAGCGCGGGGTGTGGTAGGTTCCCTGCCGGATCATGATGCCCTCGTTCGCATACGCATGGCAGAGCGCCTCGGGCGTGATCTCCGCTGCGAGGACTTCGATGACGAGGAAATTCGCCTGTGACGGATACACCGCCACGCTCATCCCGGGCACGCGCGCGACGGCCGCGTGGATGGCCGCCTGGTTGCGCCGCTGGCGTCTATTGATCTCCGGAAACCAGCGATCGCGAATGCGCAGGCCGGCGATGGCGGCACGCTGCGAGACGACATTGCTGCCGAGATTGTTCGGCGGCGCCGCCGCGAGCTGCTCGAGGACGTCGGGTGCGGCCACGATCGCCCCGACGCGCAAGCCTGCGAGTCCGAGCCACTTCGAGAAGCTGTAGATCGTGATGCTGCGCTCGGGATAGAACCGCGCTGCGAGCGTGTGCGCATCGGCGAAGTGGCGATAAGTGCAGTCGTGAACGAAATATGCGCCGACCTTGCGGGCGATCTGCGTGAACGCTTCGATCTCGGCCGATGTATAGCAGATGCCGAGCGGGTTGTTCGGATCGACGAGGTAGACGATGCGCGTGCGCTCATCGACCGCCGCCGCGAGTTGCGCCGGCGTGAGCCGATAGCCCTGGGCGGGATCGTAGATCGGCAACTCGATGACCTCGGCGCCGGCTGCGCGCGAGAAGTGCAGCGGCCACTTCCAGCCCGGATCGGTCGTCACGAGCGTGACGCCCGGCTCGCACAAGGTCCGGCACACCGTATAGAGCGCGGCTACGCCACCGTCGGTAACCAGTACCGAGTGATCCGGCAGCCCGAGGTCCTCGCGGATCAACGCACGCAACACCTCCATCCCGGCGGGCGGCGCATACGCGTGATATTCCTCGCGCCGCAGCGAATCGAGCATCGCGTCCATCACCTCGGGCGGCGTCTCGAAGTGATTGGTGTTCTGACCGAGCCACATCAGTCCTGGCATATTGAAGAGGCGATCGAAGTGCGCGTTGCGCACATCGAACCCGCGGAGCGTACTCATGCGCGCGACCTTTCCTTGATCACCGAGCCCTTGGCGGCGATGCCACCGTCGATGGTGACGATGGTACCCGTGATGTAGCCCGCGCGCGGCGAGGCGAGAAACACGATGAGATCCGCGACTTCCTCGGCCGATGCGGGACGTCCGGCCGGGTACTTCTCGCGCAGTTCCGTCCACCGACTCTCATCGCCCCAAAGATCGAGCGCGCGGCGCTTGTTGATCTTCACCATGCGCTCGGTCTCCACGGGGCCCGGATTCACGCCGACGACGCGCACGCCGAAGTCGAGACTCACGCCGCCGAGCGCTTTGGTGAATGCCATGAGCGCGGCATTCGCGGTGCTGCCGGCGATGTAGTTGGCGTCCCAGTTCTCTCCCGAGTTGCCGATGTCGTTGATGATCACGCCGCTGCCGCGCGCCTTCATGCGCGGATACAGCTCCCGCGCAAGCAGCATGTAGCCCATGAGCTTGACATCGTAGCTCTTGCGCCAGAGGTCTTCGTCGAGCGATTCGAGCGGCCCGGAGGGAATCTCACCCGCATTGTTCACGAGCACGTCCACCGCACCGCACTCGGCAGCGAGTTCCTTCAGCGCTGCCGCATCGCCGAGATCGAGCGCATGGACGCGCGCCTTGACCGCGAACTCGCGCTCGATCGAAGCCTTGTTGTGCTCGAGTGCATCGACCGAGCGTGCCGCGAGATGCACATCGCAGCCCTCACGGGCGAACGCTCGCGCCACGGCGAGCCCGATACCTTTCGAGGCACCAGTGACGAGGACCGACTGCCCGCGCAACTGCATTTCCATACTTCGTTCTCCTCCTTGTCCTGTTCGCCTCGGCCGCAGGGCGCAAGGCAGCCAGACCGGCGAACCGCTCGACGAGCGCGGCCTCGCCGCAGGCTGCGCCCCGCTCATCGCGAGCACTCTGTCAGACCGCACCGATGAGCAGACAGCCCGGATATCCGAGGCCGCTGCGACGCGAGAACCGGCCGCTGAAAACGCCGCCCCGCGTCAATCCACCTTCACACCCGTCGCCTTGACCACCTTTGCCCACTTCTCTATGTCCTGCCTGATCACGGCCGTGAATTGCGCAGAATTACCATAAACCATTTCAGCGCCGCGCTCCGACAAATTGGCACGCAACGGTTTGCTGTCGAGCATTTTGGCCACGTCGGTTTCGATTTTCTTCGCAACCGCCGTCGGCACGCCGGCCGGCGCGAAGATGCCGTACCACTGCGCCGCCTCGTAGCCGGGCAGCCCGCTTTCGGCGACCGTCGGCACCTCGGGCAGCGTCGGGTAGCGCTTCGTAGTCGTCACTGCGAGCATGCGCAGCTTGCCGGACTGCACCAGCGGCAGCGCGGAAACGATGATGTCGATCATGTAATGCGTGCGACCGGCGATCAGGTCAGGCAGGGCCGGGCCGCTGCCCTTGTAGGGTACGTGCACCGCCTTGATGCCGGCCATCATGTTGAACATCGCGGCGCCCAGATGCGGCAGCGCGCCGCTGCCCGAGGATGCGAACGACAGCTGCTCGGGCTTGCTTCTCGCCAGCGCAACCAGTTCCTGCACCGTTTTCACCGGCAGGCCATTGGTGACGACCAGCAACTGGGGCGACAGCGCGAAGGAGGCGAGCGCCGCGAGGTCCTTGCGCGGATCATAGGACAAGTTCGAATAGATGCTGGGCGCGATGACGACGCCTGCATTGACCCCCATCAGCAGCGTATAGCCGTCCGCCGTGCTCTTGGCCACCAGCCCCGTGCCGATGGTCGCGCCGGCGCCGCCACGGTTATCGATGACGACGTTCTGCTTCCATAGTTCAGAAAGTGCCTGCCCGGCCATGCGGCCGACGTAGTCCGACGCGCCGCCGGGGGGAAAGGGAATCACCAACCGCACAGGCTTGGTGGGATAAGCGTTGGAAAGTACCGGCATTGTGACCAGGGCGATGGCGACTAGGCGTGTCAGGACCTTCATGGCGTTCTCATAGTGACGGGACGATGGGTGCAGGACGCTGCAACGGACACGCAAAGCAAGTCCTGCGCCATCGACAACCACCAGGCGTCGCAACGGAATGGCGACCGGGCCACGCTTGCGTCCGCACTGCAGCGGTGCAGTCAGGCTGACGCTGCGCCGATCCAGTGCGCGCAAGCACCGACGGTCTATGAGGACGCAGACGAACGCTTTTCCGGTCGGCGTTGCCCCGTATCCAGCACGCCCATGCTGCGATCGAGTCAAGCCTTGCCGGCCGCTCGACCTCGTGTGGCTAGGGAAAAGACATCATCGGCCCCGATGACGCTCAGGTGGGCCGAACCCGACGGCATGACGCTGCGACCGAGGACCCGAGGAAACTCCGCCGATCAGGTCTTCAGATCATGCATGGCCTGCTGTTCGCGCAGGCGGCAAGCAAAGGCATGCCGAGCCCTCAGGCGCGGGTCGGTGAACACCTCGCCGACGGTCTCGCCGAGCACCATGGCCACACCGAGCAGGGGCAGCACCAGCATCAGCCCGGCCACACCGGCAACCGCACCGCCGACGAAGATCATCAGCACGGTCAGCAGTGGATGCATGCGCAGACTGCGACCGATGGTCAAGGGCATGAAGACGAAATCATCGAGCAAGCGTACAAACAGGAACAGCACCACGGCGCTGTAGGCTACGCTGGCATTGCCCGGGTAGTCTGTGGCAGCCACCAACACCACGAGCAGGCAGCCGAGGATAGAGCCGATGTAAGGCACCCAGGCCAACACCGCCGTGATCAGGCCCAGCGCGAGGGGCGCCGAGACACCGATTACCCACAGGCCCAGCGCCAGGCAAATCGCGTCGAGCGCGGTCAGCTTGAGCAGGCCCTGGAAGTACATTCGCGCCGTCTGATCGATCTGGTCGAGCAAATAGAGCGTGCGCTCGAAGAAGGCGTTCGGCACGGCGCGACCGAGGAATTTCTTGAAGCGCCAGCCGTCACGCAGAAAAAAGAAGGCCAGGCAGGGCGCCAGGATCAGCGAAGGCAGCCAGGTCGCAGCCGCCAGCGCTACATCGGCCAAATACCTGCTGGCCAGCGTGTCGCCCAGGCTGCTGAGCTGCTCGGTGAGTTGGACACTGAGTCCGGCCTGCGCGGCGAGCGGCACGCGCTCCTCCAGCCAAGACAGCGTGTCGACCAGCAGACGCAGGCCGCCATCGATGTAGCGGGTCCCCGAATCCTGCCAGTTGCCGAACCGGCTCGCGATCCAAGGAAAGCTCAGCAGTGCCAGGCCCAGGGCCACCAGGAAGGCGCCGCCACTGACCAGCGCGGCCGACGCATCGCGCGTCATGCCGCCCAGCACCAGGCGTTGCTGCAGCGGGAACAACGGGTAGTAGATCAGCAAGCCGAACACGAACGGCACCACCAGCCAGAGGACCTTCTGAAACAGGAACAGGGCCAGGCAGGTGCCGCCCAGAATCAGACACCAGGCCAGCGGACCGGATCGATAGGGCTCGCGCCGCATCGGCAAGGCGGCGGGATTCGGTCGCCCGCTCACAACGGGCCGCCCTCCGCGCGGTTCATGTTGCGCACCCGCGAGGCCAGGTGCCGGGCCAGCTGGATGGCGATCTTGGATGCGATCAGACCGTGCGACTCCATCAGACCGAGGAAATCGCCGCGGAACAGCACCAGCAGCTTGCAGTTCTCCTGTGCGCGCACCTGCGCGGAGCGCGGTGCGTCATCGAGCAGCGCCAGTTCACCGAAGAAGCTGCCTGGCCCGAGCACGGCCAGCGGCGCATCCGGTAGACCTTGGCGACAGATCTGCACCTGGCCCTCGAGCACCACATAGAACGCCTCGCCCTGCTCGCCTTCGTCGAACACGACTTCGCGCGCGAGGTAGCTGCGCTCGTGCATGAACCCATCGACAACGCGCACCTCGCGATGACTGAGTCCGGCGAACAAGGCCATCCTCTTGAGCTCCCGCAGGCGCCTCGGCGGTTCGTGCCGTTTGAACAATTGAAGGATCGTCATGGCTGGGTGGGGGCACGATGCCCGCCTGCTCCTTGGTAGCGCCGAGCTGAAAGCGCAGGTCGGCGCAATCGCACCGCCGGCCTCTCGCAGGACCGGACACGAGCATCTCGCTTCATGCGTCTCGCAGCAGGCAAACGTTTTGTCATGCCGAACTTCCAGGTACTCGATATATGCGCGCTCTGCGCACGGCTGTCGCCGCTGGCGCACCGCCCCTTCGTATCGAAGTGTTCAAAGAAACAATTGCGAAGGCCCACTTTCCTTCGTCTCTCGAATGCTTGACTGCACGTGTCCGCCCTCGGCCCCCTGGTGCCGACACCCACAGTCACGGCGCTCGACCGCAGCAACTTGAAGCATGGATTCGGTGAGCGAGCAGCCGGCGGCTGTGAATTGCCCCTCACATGGCCTTGGGGATGACTTTCAGTCGTAGCGAAAGGGATTCGATGCCGAAAGTGTACCGCACATGGCGGACACGTTTTCGGACTCCAGAGCCGCAGCGACCCACCCGCGCGTCATGAAGACCGGAACGCGCCTGAAATGCTTCGACGTCTCCCCGGAAGCGGCATCGAGCGCCGGCCGCTCGCACCTTCATCGTGCCACCCCGCGGGATGCTGCCATGAAGATCACGGCACAGCGGCTCCCGCTGGGAGGAACACAGCGCCGATCCGAGCGGCGACCCGTGCTGCGTCAGGTCGTCGATGCCGCTCGTCAATGCCGCCAAGCCGCTCGCATCAGGATTTGCACCGCGCGGTGAAACATCGCTGACCAAACCACACACAACCACCATGTGAGGACCAACAGTGCCACACCCCCGGCGGGAGTTTGCCCACCCCATCGGATCCATACCGCATTGGCGGCCACCAGCGGCATGAAATGCGTCAAGAAGAGCGCATACGATAGCTCACTGTGCCGATGCAGCCACTTCGAGCAGCGCTCCGAGGGGTGCCAGCGCTGCACACCCCACCACAGCAGCACACACACCAACACCGAGAGCAGCAGGCGCGGCCGAGGGAACGCCAAAGCCGCGATCACGGCGCTGAGCATGCACAGCAGCATCCAATGGCGAGCGCTGCGTGCCCCCTCGGTGCCGTGCATCGACCAGGCCAACAAGACACCCAAGCCATACGATTCGAAGAAATACAGTGCCCAGCGATCCCACTGTGCATCACGGTTGAAATACCACTGCGACGCCAGGCAAAGCAGCGCCGCCGACACAACCATTGCGTCATGGCGCGCTCCCAGGCGCCAAAGTCCCCACGCCAGGACATTGAGCAACACGAAGAGCTGGAAGTCGATGGCGACGTACCAGGCACCGACAGTCATCGAGGGCTGTCCGACGATATCCTGGATCAGCAAGGCATGGGACACCCATTGCCACAGCGTCGGGGGCTCGGTCAGCCAATCCTGCTGAATCCAGGGGCGCAGCCAGGCCACCACCAAGGCCACTCCGAGAATGGCCAGCAGGAAAAGCGGGACCAAGCGCAGGTACCGCTTGACCAATCGATCGCCCAACGGCTGCGCGCCCGGTGTCGACAGACCCTGCGCCGCCAGGAAGCCAGCCATCACGAAGAAGATCTGGGTCGCGAAACGTCCGTAGTTGTAGAGCACATCTGACAGCCAGGGCCAGGTCTGCTCGAGCGCGGCAGCCAAGGGCCCGTAGGAGGACAGATGGTGGAGCACGATGACATGCGCTGCCAAGACGCGTAACCCATCCATCATCCTGGAGCGCTCGTTCATGGCGTCCAGCCAGGTGGGCATTTCTCGATCGGCGCCTGCAAGGCTTCCTGTGCGTCGTCAGCCGTCATGCAGCAGCTCGTGCCCTGCCCTGCCTTTCTGCATGCGGACGCAATACCCATCTTCAGCTTTCAGTGGGGCAAAGTCTCGCCCATGCGCAAGGCTTGTGCGCCACACGTCTTGCCGCAAAAGAGGGGCAGAACCCAGCAGGCGGATAGACGTAGGCATGCACGCCTGTTCGAGCGGGCTCAGCTCTCCGCGACGCGGCGGGCGATGTGGGCGAGCGCTTCAGCGACCTGGTCGATCAGGATCAGACACAGGTCGCCGGGCGCGAGGCGCTGCAGTGCGGCGTCGATCGCGGCGAACTCGCCACGGATTTCCTCGACCTCGCGGGTGCGCTGCGCCCGCGCCAGCCCCTGCCGCAGCAGCGCGATCACCTCGCCGTCGCCGCGCCCGCGCTGTGCCTGGTCTTCGTAGAGGATCACGTGGTCGAAGGCGTCGCCGAGAATCTGCGTCTGCTCGCAGATGTCCTGGTCGCGACGGTCGCCGGCGCCACTGATCACGACGATGCGGCGGCTCGCCGGCATGGCCTCCACCGCGTGCACCAGGGCGCTCATCGCATCGGGGTTGTGGCCGTAGTCCGCGATCACGGTAGCGCCGCGGTACACGAACTCGTTGAACCGCCCGGGTACCGTGCCCGCGTCGCTCGTGAACGAACCGAGCGCCCTTTCGATCGCCTTCCAGTCGATGCCGAGCGCCCAGGCCGCTGCCATTGCAGCCATCGCATTCTCGACCTGGAAGGGCAGCGTGCCGCCACGGGTGAGCGGAATGCCCGTGAGCGAGATACGGCGCTCACGGCGGCCCTCGGCCGCAACCAGCGAGCCACCGTCCACGTAGACCGTGCGTCGGCCGCGCGCCCGGTGCCTGGCGATCACCGGCAGGGTGCGGTCGTGCGCGAAGAACGTCACCGCGCCGGGACAGATGTCCGCCATGGCGGCCACGATCGGGTCGGCGGCGTTGAGCACGGCGACGCCATCGGGCGACACGTTCTGCACGATGACGCGCTTGAGCACGCCGAGGTCATGAGCCGAGGTGATGTAATTCAGCCCGAGATGATCGCCTCGACCTACGTTGGTCACGACCGCGACCTTGCAGCGATCGAATCCCAGCCCCTCGCGCAGCAGTCCGCCGCGCGCGGTCTCGAACACCGCGGCGTCCACCTCCGGGTGCATCAAGACGTTGCGCGCGCTTCTCGGGCCGCTGCAGTCGCCCGAGTCGATCTGCCGGCCGTTCACGTAGACGCCGTCGCTATTGGTCATGCCCACCCGCAGCCCGGCACTCGCCATCATGTGCGCGATGAGGCGCACCGTGGTGGTCTTGCCGTTGGTGCCCGTCACCGCGACGACCGGGATGCGAGCGTCCTGGCCATCGCCGAACATCATCGAAACGATGGCCTCCCCGACCGCCCGACCTCTGCCGTAGGAGGGGTTCAGATGCATGCGCAAGCCCGGCGCGGCGTTCACCTCGACGATGCCGCCGCCCTGCTGCTCGAGCGGTCGAAGCACGCTCTCGCAAACGACGTCCACCCCGGCGATGTGCAGCCCCACCATGCGGGCCGCCTCGACTGCCCTGGCGGCGACTTCCGGGTGCACATCGTCGGTGACGTCGGTGGCAGTACCGCCGGTGCTCAAGTTCGCGTTATTGCGCAGAACCACCCGCGCGCCCTTCGCAGGCACCGATGCAGGGGTGTACCCCTGTATCTCCAGGCGCGCCACCGCGATCTCGTCGATCCTGATCTTGGTCAGGGTAGTGGCATGGCCATCCCCGCGGCGCGGGTCGGCGTTGAGCTCCTCGACGAGGTCGCGGATGCTGCGTTCGCCGTCGCCGATGACGTGCGGCGGATCGCGGCGCGCCGCAGCGACAAGCTGGTCGCCGACCACCAGCAGGCGGAAGTCGTTGCCTGGAATGAAGCGCTCGAGCATGACCTCGGAACCGAATTCGGTGGCGGCGTTGTAGGCCACCTCGAGGTGCTCGCGCGTCACGACGTTGACTGCCACGCCCTTGCCCTGATTGCTGTCCCGGGGCTTGACGACGACCGCGCCTCCGATCTCGCACATCGCCGCCCAGGCATCTTCGATGTCGGCGACCGGACGCCCCTCCGGCACCGGCACGCCCGCGGCCGCCAGAAGACGTTTGGTCAGCTGTTTGTCCTGTGCGATTTGCTCGGCGACGGCGCTGGTGAGGTCCACCTCCGCTGCCTGGATCCGCCGCTGACGACTGCCCCAACCGAATTGCACGAGGCTGCCATCCGTGAGGCGGCGATACGGAATGCCTCGTGCCTCGGCGGCCTTCACGATCGAACCAGTGCTCGGGCCCAGACGCACGTCCTCGTCGAGATCTCGTAGTCGCGCGAGCGCGGCGGCGAGATCGAACGGCTGGTCGGCGAGCGCGGCTTCGTACAGTGCCTGCGCCTGCTCGAGGGCGAGTCGTCCGACGCCCTCTTCGGTGTACTCGACGACCACCTGATAGACCTCGGGCTCGACGGCTGTCGTCACACGGCTGAACGTGACCGGACATCCCGCCTGCATCTGCAGGTTCAGTGCCGCGCAGGCCAGCACGTTCGCCGCAGTCACCGGGCCTTCCTGCCCCACCGAGCGCAGTGCGCCGATCTCCGGGAAGCGAGCGCGCAGCTT
>JALHQN010000017.1 GCA_022841915.1 Burkholderiales bacterium
CCTTCAGATTCGCAGTCGCCCGCGACACCCTTGCCGTTCGGCTAACTCTTCTCCTTGCCGAGTGAGTAGAGGACTTCCACCTCCAAGTGAATGCGCCCTGCCGGGCGCACCAAAAAAAAGCCGCTCCTCGAGAGGAGCGGCGACTGTCGGCGGGGGCAGACACCCGGGTGCCTGCCCGATGCGGTTCTAGGCCGCTGCGATCAGTTCACGCAACACATAAGGCAGGATGCCGCCGTGGAGGTAGTAGTCCACCTCGATCGGCGTATCGATCCGCAGCGTCAACGGGACGCTTTCTTTCGTTCCGTCCTTGCGGCGAATCGTCATGGTCACGTCCTGACGCGGCGTGATGCCTTTCTCCAGACCCGTGAAGTCGAAGACCTCGGAGCCGTCGAGCTTGAGCGATTGGGCGCTGATGCCCGGCTTGAACTCCAGCGGCAGGACGCCCATGAACACCAGGTTGGCACGGTGAATACGTTCGAAACTGCGTGCGACCACCAGCTTGACACCCAGCAAACGCGGGCCCTTGGCCGCCCAGTCGCGCGACGACCCTTGACCGTACTCTTCGCCGCCGAAGACGACCGTCGGGACGTTGTCCTTCTGGTAGCTCATCGCCGCTTCGTAGATGCTGGTCTGCTCGCCCGAAGGCTGATGGATCGTCACGCCGCCCTCGGTGCCGGGAAGCATCAGGTTCTTGATGCGCACGTTGGCGAAAGTGCCCCGCATCATGACCTCGTGGTTGCCGCGACGTGCGCCATAGGTGTTGAAGTTCTCCACGCCCACGGCCTGTGCTTGGAGATAGCGGCCCGCCGGTGCGGAAGGCCGAATGTTTCCAGCGGGGCTGATGTGGTCGGTGGTGATCGAGTCGCCGAACAGCGCGAGTGCTCGCGCGTTCTTGATGTCCGCGGGCTTGCCCGGCTCCATGGTGAAGCCTTCGAAGTAGGGCGGGTTGCGCACGTAGGTCGACTTGGGATCCCATTCGAAGGTGGCGCCCACGGTGGTGGGGATGTCATCCCACATCGGGTTGCCTTCCTTGAAGGAGGAGAAGACCTTCTTGAACATCTCCGGGTCCATGGCGAACTTCATGACATCCGCGATTTCTTTGGTGGAAGGCCAGATGTCCTTCAGGTAGACCGGCTTGCCGTCCTTGCCGGTGCCGATCGAATCCTTGGAGATGTCGATGTTCACCGTGCCGGCCAGGGCGAAGGCGACGACCAGCGGCGGGCTCGCGAGGAAGTTGGAGCGGATCGCCTGGTGGATTCGGGCCTCGAAGTTCCGGTTGCCCGACAGCACGGCGGCGCCGACGAGGTCGTGCTTGGTGATGGCCTCTTCGATGGCCGGATGCAGCGGACCGCTATTGCCGATACAGGTCGTGCAGCCGAAGGCCACGACGTTGAACCCGATCTGATCCAGATACTGCTGCAGGCCGGCGTTCTGCAGGTACTTCTCGACGGCTCGCGAGCCCGGGCCGAGGGAAGTCTTAACGCGCGGGTTCGGCTTCAAGCCCTTCTCGACGGCCTTCTTCGCGAGCAGGCCGGCGCCGAGCAGCACGCCCGGATTGGAGGTGTTCGTGCAAGACGTGATGGCGGCGATCAGCACATCGCCGCTGCCGATGTCGACATCCGGGATGCTGGTTTCGAAGCGCTGTTCGAGATCGGCTGCGGACTTGCCGTAACCGCCTTCGGCCATCGTCTTGCCCATCAGTTCGGCCATCTTGGTCTTGAGTTCAGGCAGATCGAGGCGATCGTGCGGGCGGCGCGGACCGGAAACCGCAGGTACGACGGTGCTCAGATCGAGCTCGACGATTTCGCTGTAGTCGATGTCGCCGGCTTTGGGAATGCCGTACATCCCCTGGGCTTCGTAGTAGGCCTTGGAGATATCGGCCGCGTCGCTGCGGCCGGTGATGCGCAGATACTCGATGGTGGTGTCGTCGACAGGGAAGAAGCCGCACGTCGCGCCGTATTCTGGTGCCATGTTGCCGATCGTCGCGCGATCCGGCAGCGGCAGGGAGGCGGCACCTTCACCGAAGAACTCGACGAACTTCGACACGACCTTCTTCTCGCGCAGCAGCTGCACGATGCGCAGGGCGAGGTCGGTTGCGGTCACTCCCTCTTTGAGCTTGCCCTTGAGGTGCACGCCGACGACATCGGGCTGCAGGAAGTACATCGGCTGACCCAGCATCGAGGCCTCGGCTTCGATGCCGCCCACGCCCCAGCCCAGCACGCCGAGGCCATTGACCATCGTGGTGTGGGAGTCGATGCCGACCAGGGTGTCGGGATAGAACATGCCGTCTTTCTGCCAGACGACCTGGGAGACGTACTCGAGGTTGACCTGATGGCAGATGCCGTTGCCCGGCGGAACGATGTGGAAGGTCTTGAAGGCCTGGGCGCTCCACTTCAGGAACTGGTAGCGCTCACGATTGCGCATGAATTCGATCTCCATGTTCTTCGTGAGCGAATCGGCGGTGCCGTAGTTGTCGATCTGCACCGAGTGGTCCACGACGAGGTGGCCGGGGCACAGCGGTTCGATGATCTCGGGGTTCTTGCCCATCTTCTTGGCGGTTTCGCGCATCGCCGCGAAGTCGACCACCAGCGGAACGCCCGTCATGTCTTGCATCAGCACGCGCGCGACGACGAACGGGACCTCGGCGCTGCGCGTACCCTTGGGCGACCAATTGGCCAGTTCCCGAATATGCGCTTCGGTGATCTTCTTGTTGTCCAGATTGCGCAGGGCCGACTCCAGCACGATGCGGATGGAGATCGGCAGGCGCGAAAGTTTGCCCACGCCGGCTTTTTCCAGCGCCGGCAGCGAGTGGTATTTGCCGCTCTTGCCAGCGCCGTACTTGAATTCTTGCTGGGTATTGAAGAGGTTCTGACTCATCGAAAGCTCCTGTCTACAGGTCGTTGCGCCGGCTAGCGCGTGGCAAGCGTGCGGTTGGGGAGATCCAGTCGCGTCCCGCTGCGTCTGCAAGACGAGGCGGGCACAACGTCGTTGTCCGAGGGAAAACCCGCGTTGTGAAACCGACCGAGTATAGCAAACGAGCCCTCAACTATGAAGGCGCGAATCAGGGCGATGGCTTGTTGCGCGGGCGGATGCACCATGCGGCCCAGACCAGGGAAACGGCTTGTAGAGCAATGACCAGAGCAAAGGCGAGGCGGTATGCTGAATCGGCATAGCGGCCATCGACGACCGGCCAGCGCCCGATGACGGCGCCGACACCAGCCTGGTAGGCGAACGCGAACAACATCATCACGACGTTCACGCCGGTCAGCACGCGGCCCGCCAGCGCCGGGGAAAACCTGGCCGTCAGCAGTGGGTAGGCCAAGGCCCCGGAGGCCGAGCATGCGATGAAAAGGCCCCAGGCGAGCATCGGCCAGCGGGCTACACCAAGAGCGATGGGGAGAAGTGCCAGTACCGTTGCCGTGCAACCGAGGAAGAAGGTGCGCTCCGCATCGATCCCGCGCTGCGCCAGGCGATCGGACAGGGTACCGAAGATGACACCGCCGAGGCCGAAGGCCAGCGCCGCCACGGCCAGGTGCTCGGCGATCGCGGCGCGATCCAGCCCCCCGATGTCTCGCAACCAGGGGCCGGCCCACAAGCCGAGCAGGGCGAGCGCCGCGCCTTGCGTGGAAGCGGCAACGAGGGCGATGCGCCAAAAATCCGCCCGCGAATAGATCGAGGCCAAATCTCGCCATTGATGCCGCCATGAAGCAGGGGCGCGCTCGCTCTTGCGCTCGGGTACGCGCAACCGAATCACGATCGCGGCGACGGCGACGGCGAGGCCGAGCAGCAGGAACAGCGTGCGCCAGGATAGGGCGCGCAGAGCGATCTCGACCGGCACCGTGGCCGCGTAAGCGCCCGCGGCGCCCACGGCCAGCATCCAGCCGCTCAGCGTCGCCATACGGGCACGCTCGAACCAGATGACGAACGCGGTCATCGAGGCCATGAGACCGCCTGCGAACCCCACGCCCATCAGCGTGCGCCCGAAAGCGAGCTCGCTCAGGTCCGAAGCGGCCGCGAAGACGAATGTTCCCGCCGCGGCCAGCAGCAGCAACCAGGCATTCACTCGCCGCGGCCCGTAGCGATCCAGGAGCAGTCCCAGCGGCAACTGGCAGAACGCGAACCCGAGGAAGTACGCGCTGCTCAGCATGCCCAGTGCATCGGGACCCAGGTCGAACGCGACCACCAACTCTGGAAAGACCACCGCATTGATGTTGCGCAGCATGAAGGAGAAGAAGTACCCGCACGCGAACGGAACGAAGACATTCAGGATCGTGCCTCGGGCCGGGAGGGCGAGGTCGGGTGGCGGAGAAAGGCAGGGCGGCACGAGAGACCGAGTGAGTGCTGAGGATCCGCAAGACCATAGCACGTCCCGGCGACGTGCCTCGGGTTGTGGGTATGCGCGAGCTCGAAGGCCGAGGGCCAGGGGCGGCGTTCAGTCCACGTCGAAGCGCCGCGCGCGCCGGGTCGGGGAGAGAGTCGCGAGGGTTCGACGCGGACGCCTGCGACGGGCCAAGGCCGTTACGCGGGGCTCGTTTCCTCGACCATACCGCGCGCCCATTCCAGCACGATGGCGAGCCGCGGCGGCAGAACGTCCTCCGCGTCCTGGAAGCTCACCCAGCGAAACTCGTCGTGTTCGGGTCGTCCGAGTTCCTCGGAGACCGGCAGCTTGACGGGGTCGCCGAGCGATTCGGCGATGAAATAGCGCGACACCTTCTTGCCCGCGTAGGGCAGTGTGTCCTTGAAGGCATCCCCCCAATTGAAGCGCAGGTCGGCGAGGGAGGTCTCTTCCCACACCTCGCGCTGCGCGGCCTCGCGTTCGTCCTCGTCTTCTTCGACCAGTCCCTTGGGAAAGTCCCAGTTTCGATAGGCGCGCAGCACGAGCAGGCGCCAGCCCTCGGCGAAGCGGCGCACGACGATCACACCGGCAGAGCGCGTCGGCAGCAGGTCAGTCGGTATTTCCAGCCGTGGATGCTCCATAGGTTCCTCGATCGATGAGTTCCGGCACGGACCGCGCACGCCGCGATCCACGCCGGACGCGCGCAACCCCGATGCCTACGCTGTAGTATCGTTGCGCTTCGCTGTCCAGTCATCACGCCTAGCACACGGGGAGTGCCATGAAACTGTATACCACCAAAGGATCGGGCAATGGCTACAAGGTCGCGCTGCTGCTGTCTCTGCTGAACAAGGCGCATGAGCGCATCATCGTCGACTTTCCCGGCGGCGAGCACAAGCGCAAGCCGTTCACCGAACTCAATCCACGCTCGCAAGTGCCCGTTCTTGAAGATAACGGCCGGGTGCTGTGGGATTCCAGCGCTTGCCTCGCCTATGTTGCGCGCAAGTACGGGGGCGAGCGGTGGCTCCCCTCGGATCCGGGGCAGATGGGCGAAGTCCTGCAATGGGTGGCGGTCGCACTCAACGAGATCCAGTTCGGATTGCAATACGGGCGCGGCATCGCACAGGGCCGGCGCAGCGGCAGCTTCGAGGAGTGTGCCGAGTTGGGGCGCAAGGGTCTCAACGTGTTGGAAGCCCGTCTGAAGAACAACGACTGGCTGGCGCTCGGTCGTCCTACGATCGCGGACGTGGCCTGCTATCCGTACACTGCGCGGGCGCCGCAAGCGAACATCGCACTGGCGCCTTATCCTGCAGTCGTGGCTTGGATCCGGCGCATCGAGACGCTGCCGGGCTATCTCAGGCTGGACTGATCCGAGGTTAGGGATTCGGGGAGAACCGACCATTCGGGCTCCTCGAACTCGCCGATCAGGCGCGTCTCGCAGTATCGTGCATGCTGCTCGAGGATCGCGCGTACGGTGGCGTCCCTCTGGTCGTCCTTGGCATCCCGATGGGCTTTAGATTCCCAGGTGGCGATGGCCAACAAGGTGTCGGGTTCGCCGATCTTGCGATGCAGATACGTGCCGCGTGCACCGGGCGTCCGCTGAATGACTGCGCTGGCCTCGATCCATGCCGCTGCATACTGCTCGACGGTGTAGCCGGGCTTCATGCGCACTTCGAAAATGTATTTCATGGCGGGAGGCTTCAATGAAAGCGGGGCAAGGAAGCCGCAACCTCCTTGCCCCGACATCGGTGAGGGCGATACCGCCTTCCCCGACTGCTGACCGGCTAGCCTCAGCCTACGTGCTTGGCCAGGAACTCCAGCGAACGCTGCTTGGCCAGTTTCGCGGCTTCTGCATTGTAGGACGCGCGCTGATCGCAGTTGAAGCCGTGTCCCGCACCTGGGTAGAAGTAATTGATCTGATTCGAATGGGCCGCGGCGACTTCCTTGGCCTTCTCCAGGGGGATTGAACCGTCGGTCTCGCCCCAGTGGAACATCACCGGAACCTTCGGCTTGTCGCCGATGAGGCCAGGGACGCCGCCGCCATAATAGGCGATCGCGCAGGATAGGCCGTCGACGCTCGATGCCGACTTCCATGCGCAGGTGCCACCCCAGCAATAGCCCACGATGCCGACCTTGCCGGCCGACTTCACTTCGTTCAACGTCGCGGTGACATCCTTGATCGCTTCGTCGAGCTTGGCTTTCTGCATCGCAGCGCGGGCGGTGTCGAGGTCGGCGCCGGTGTAGCCGACGTCCAGGCCGGGATGCCAGCGATCGAACATGGCCGGGGCGATCGCCACGTAGCCGTCGGCGGCGTAACCGTCGGCGACTGCCTTGATGTGCGAGTTGACCCCGAAGATTTCCATGATCACGATCACAGCGCCCTTGGGCTTGCCGGCGGGCTCTGCGCGGTAGGCCGAGAACTTGTGACCATCAGCCGCGGTGAGTTCAATCATTTTTCCCATTGTTCAATTCTCCTTTCGGTTGCTCGCATGGAGGCGTACGCGAGACGCGCACGCCGGTTCTTTGTACCTGCTCGGTTTTCGCCGGAGCGGGGCGAAGTCGCTATTGTGCCAATTCGAGGTCCGCGATAACAGCCGCAAGGAAACGTGCGGCTTCTCCGCCCGTGACGCACCGGTGGTCGAAAGTGAGCGACAAGGGCAGTACGCGATGGACGACAGCCTGCCGATCCCGGGCCACGACCGCGTCGCGTACGCGCCCTGCGCCGAGGATGGCGACCGTCGGAGGCACCACCACGGGCGACGCATAACGGCCCGCGATCGTCCCGAAGTTGGATAGGGTGATCGTGTTCCCGCGCAGATCTTCGGGGGGAGCGCGACGCGCCTGTGTCGCTTCGATCAAGCGTGCGAGCGAGGTCTCGAGTTCGTCCGCCGCAAGCGCCCCGACATTGCGCAGTACCGGCACGAAGAGACCCTCGGTGCTGTCGACCGCAATGCCGAGGTCGATTTTCTCGATCACGTGGCGACCGATCTGCTTGCTGTCGTACCACGCGTTCAGGCCCGGTTCCGCCCGGACGCCCGCCACCAGGGCGCGAACCAGGCGCGGCAAAACGCGCGTGCCCGGGGACCAGGCCTCGATGTCGGCATCGTCCATCACCGTCACGGCGGCGACTTCCGCATGAGCGAGGGTCATGCTCTGAGCCATGACGCGGCGCACGCCACGCAAAATCTCCTGCGGACCGAGTCCGGCGAGGTCTTGGGCGGCTCGCTCCACGTCGGCTGCCGTAACGAGCCCATCGGCCCCCGTGGGAGATACCATCGCCAGGTCGACGTTGCGCTTGCGGGCCAAGGCCCGCACCGCGGGTGTCGCCTTGATGCCGGCGGTGGCGGTGGGCGCAGCTCGTTGCTGCGCCAGCACTTGCCCCGAAGACTCGACGCGCCCGACGACTGTCGTGCTCTGGGCGCTGGTGTCCTCACCCTCGAAGCCGATCAGCGGTGCGCCGAGATGGGCGATCTCTCCGGGTTGCACGAAGAGCCTGGCGACTTTTCCGCCATAGGGCGCGGGAATCTCCACCACGGCCTTGGCGGTCTCGACCGACACCATGGGCTGGTCGACGGGGATTTCGTCACCGACGGACACGTGCCATTGCACGATCTCGGCTTCCTGCAATCCTTCGCCCAGGTCGGGCAGCTTGAAGATCTTCATGCAGTGTATTCGTTCGTTTCAACCGAAGGCGAGACACTTGCGCACGGTACTGACGACACGCTCGGTGTCCGGCATGTAACGGCCTTCTAGGCGTGAGAGCGGCACGACGATATCGTAGGAGGCGACTCTCATGACGGGCGCGAACAAGGATAGCAGCCCATGTTCTGCCAGGTGGGCAGCAATTTCGGCCGCGACGCCGCCACTGCGAACTGCCTCCGTGACGATCACGCAGCGGCCGGTCTTCGCCACCGAAGCGAGGATGGTATCCATATCGAGCGGCCGCAACGTGGCAACGTCGATCACATCGGCCGTGATGCCTTCCTGCTCCAGGCGCTCGGCCGCCTGCAAGGTCTCGCGCACCATCGCGCCCCAGGTGACGAGGGTCACATCGGACCCTTCGCGCAGTGTGAAGCACGTATCCAGAGGCAGGGGCTTGCCGTCGTCGGGCACGTCTTCCTTGAACAGGCGGTAGAGCCGGGTCGGCTCGAGAAAGATGACCGGATCAGGATCGGCGATCGCCGCCAGCAGCAGGCCGTAGGCTCGGCTCGGCGATGACGGATACACCACACGTACGCCCGGGATATGCGCGAACATGCCTTCCGGACTTTCCGAGTGATGCTCCGGCGGATGGATGCCGGCGCCGCAGGGCGTGCGCAGGACCATCGGACAGCTCAGGCGGCCTTGCGTCCGATGCCGCATGCGACCGGCATGATTGAGCATCTGGTCGATGCAGGTGTAGGCGAAGCCGGAAAACTGCATCTCGATGACGGGCCTGAGCCCTTCGGCGGCCATGCCGATCGCCATGCCGGTAATGAGTTGCTCGGCGATTGGGGTGTCCACCACGCGCTCCGGACCGAATCGGTCCAACAGGCCCAGGGTGGCTCGGAACACGCCGCCATCGACGCCGACATCCTGGCCGAGGATGACGACGTCGTCATCCTCGGCCAAGGCGCGCGCGAGCGCCATGTTCACCGCTTCAACGAGTGTGATCGGAGCCATCGTGCGAACTTCCGTCGAGCGCTTCCTCGCGCTGCCAGGCCCAGGCTGCCGGCAGGACCGCGTGCAAGTGATCGAACATCTGTGCAGGTTGCGGTGGGGGATGCGCGAGATAAGCTTGGGTCGCGGCCTGGATCTGTTCGGAGCACGACTTGAGCAGCGCCTCTTCCTCCGGACGGCTCCATGCGCCCTGCGCGAGGAGGTAATTGCGCAGACGCCCGATGGGTTCCCGCTTCCAAGCTGCGACGACCTCGTCGGCGCTGCGGTAGCGGCTGGCATCGTCGGCTGTCGTGTGGTCTGCCAGACGATAGCTGAGCGCTTCGATCAGCGCAGGCCCGCCGCCGCTGCGCGCGCGCTCCATCGCCTCCAACGCCACGTCCCGCACCGCGACCACATCGTTGCCATCGACCTGGATACCAGGAATGCCCGCGGCGATGGCCTTCTGTGCGAGCGTTTGGGCGGCCGTCTGGGCGGCTCGCGGCACCGAGATCGCCCATTGATTGTTCGTGACCACGAAGACGATCGGCAATCGCCAGATGCCTGCGCCGTTCATGGCTTCGTAGAATTCGCCCTTGGAGGTCGCCCCGTCGCCCAACATGCAGACCGCGACCCTCGGTTGTTTGCGGTACTTGAAGGCATACGCCGCGCCCACGGCGTGACAGCAGTGCGAAGCGATCGTGATGCATACCGGATAGTCGCCCCGGGGCACCGCAAAATTGGAGCCCCGCTCGTCGCCGCCCCAGTAGATCAGCAACTCCAGCAGGCTGACACCCCTCGCCAACTGGGCCGTCGTTTCCCGATACGTAACGAGCAGGGCGTCTTCGGGCTTCATCGCCGAGACGACCCCGACGTCGATCGCCTCCTTGCCGACGCCGGATGCAAACGTGCCCAGCTGTCCCGTGCGCTGCAAGGCCAGCATCTTCTGATCGAAACTTCGGGCGAGAACCATCTGCCGGTAGAGCTCGGTCAGCGTGGCGAGGTCGCGCGCGCATTCGGGCATGGCGCCGCATGCGCGACCCTGCTCGTCCAGATACTGCCGCGACTCGATCTCGAATCGACTGACGACCGGCACCCGACACCTCCATCCAGAATGCGGCGATTGTCGCCTGTTTGCCCTGATGCCACAACACGATGCGTGCCTGGCTGCACGGGCGGGAAGCCGCTACCATTGAGCCGTCCGCGTCCGATCGGAGCGATCGAACGGCGCACGGATTCCCACACTTTTCTTCGAATCGTGATGACGACAGCGAGCGGGCAGGACGAGCAGGAGGACGGGCGCACCCGCATCGACAAGTGGTTATGGGCGGCGCGTTTTTTCAAGACCCGTTCCTTGGCGGCGCAAGCGGTCGAGGGTGGGAAGGTGAAGCTCGATGACGAGCGCGTGAAGGCCGCCAAGCCGGTGCGCAAGGGCGACCGGCTGACGATTCGCATCGGCGATCAACAGTGGTCGATCACGGTACAGGCCTTGTCCGACCGGCGTGGTCCGGCCGAGGTCGCGAGGACGCTTTATCACGAAGACGACGAGAGCCGCGAGGCGCGCATTGCGGCGATCGAGAGCAAGCGCGGGGCGCTCGATCCGCAGGCGGTGCACGGCGGACGGCCGGAGAAGCGCCAGCGTCGCGAGTTGCGACGCGTACGCGGCTACTGAATCGGCTTATCCTCGGCAACCCACGCAATTTGACTGGAGCTCCGATGAAGCTTGGTTTCTTCACCATGCCCATGCATCCGCCGGGCCGCAATCTGACCGAAACGCTCAAGGAGGACCGTGAAGCCGTCGTTCTGGCCGATCGTCTGGGCTTCGCCGAGGCGTTCATCGGCGAGCATTCGACCGACGTCTGCGAATCGATACCGTCGTGCCTGACGTTCATTGCCAGCGTGGCCTTCCAGACGCAACAGATCAGGCTGGGCAGCGGCACGGTGAATCTGCCGAACAACCATCCGGTGCAGGTCGCGGCGAACGTCGCCATGCTGGATCACATGCTCGAGGGCCGCTTCATCTTCGGCATCGGACCCGGTGGCCTGCGCTCGGACATGGAGGCCTTGGGCAATCTCGATCGAGACCGCAATGCGATGTTCGTCGAAGCCATCGATCACATCATCGCCTTGTGGACGACCGATGCGCCGTACCGTCTCAAGGGACGCTTCTGGGACGTCAGCACGGAACGGACCTTGATTCCCGAAGTCGGGCAGGGCGTGATGATCCGGCCGTACCAGCAACCGCATCCGCCCATCGTGGTCACGGTGGTGGTTCCCCATTCCAAGGGACTGATCGCCGCGGCGCGGCGAGGCTGGCAGCCGATCACGGCCAACTTCCTTCAGCCCAAGTGGGCTGCGACGCACTGGCCAATGTATCAGCAAGGCTGCGAACTCGGCGGGTTGCCCGCGCGCCGCAGCGACTGGCGCGTGTGCAAAAGCATTTTCGTGGCCGATGACGAGGGCACTGCGCAACGTTATGCGAAGAGCGTCGACGGGCCTTATGGGTTCTACTTCTGGAATCTGTTGACGAAGCGACGCTCGGCGGGTTCCACGGACATCTTCAAGCACGACCTGAGTTTGCCCGACGACGCCGTGACCACGCAGTACATGCTCGACCGGCTGGTGATCGCCGGCACGCCGCAGTCCGTGGCCGAGCAGATCCTGGCCTTCCGCGATACGATCAGCGACTTCGGCACGCTGCTCTACTGTGGGCATGATTGGGCCGAGCCGAAACTCGCGCGCCGTTCGATGGAACTGATGGCCGAGAAGGTCATGCCCGCAGTGAATGCTGCCATCGCGCGCGAGCGTTGAACACGGACAACAAGGGGGAGATATGGCAAGGAACAGGAGGCGTTTCGAGGACAAGGTCGTTCTGATCACCGGTGGCAGCGGCGGCCAAGGTCGCGTACAGGCGAGCATGTTCGCCGAGCAGGGCGCGGCTGTCGTGCTGACCGATGTCGTCGAAGCCGCAGGCAAGGCCCTCGCTGCGCAGCTTCGCAAAAGCGGCGCGAACGCGAGCTTCGTCAAGCTCGATGTGACCGATGCCGACAGCTGGGCCAAGGTGGTCAAGCGCATCCGACGCGATCACGGCAAGCTGCATGTGCTGGTCAACAACGCCGGCGTCATCAGCCGCACCAGCGTACGCACCATCGACATGGCGGAATGGCAGCGTGTCTTGGGGATCAATCTGACTGGCCCGATGCTGGGCACCCAGGCCGTCGCACCCCTGATGCGCGATTCGGGCGGGGGCGCGATCGTCAACATCGCATCCACGGCCGGGCTGGTCGGACATCCCGGGGTGGCCTATGCGGCCAGCAAGTGGGGATTGCGCGGGGTGACCAAGAGTGCCGCCATGGAACTGCTCGACTGGAACATCCGCGTCAACTCGGTGCATCCTGCCCAGGTCAGCGAAACCGGGATGGCAGCGAACGCCACGCCCGGTTATCGCTACGCGAACGAGCGCGCGATGCCGTTGAAGCGCGCCTCCCGGCCCGACGAGGTGGCGCAGGCGGTGCTGTTTCTCGCCAGCGACGAGGCGAGCTACGTCAACGCGACGGAGGTGGTCGTCGATGGGGGCGCAGTGGCCATCGGGCTGCCCCGAGTGCGCACGCTGCTCGAGGACGATTTCAATCGGGCGAACGCCGCGAAGCCCTGAAACGAGCGGCCTTCGGGGCATATCTTGCGCTCGTGCAATATGTTGTAATTCCAGGCTAAGCGCGTCCGGACTGGCAGTCCACAAAGGCACTGGGACAACTTCGAAGAACGCGCGCCGCCGCGGCTGTTCTTGACAGCCGACGAACGCGTAAGTGGATAGTGGAGGAGGGTGATGAAAACGAACATGGCATGGGGATGGGGCTCGCTGGTGTTGATGGCCGCGGGCGCCGCAACGGCGCAGGAGTATCCGATCAAACCGATACGCTGGATCATTCCGTATTCACCGGGCGGAGCCACCGACATCACGGCACGCACCATGGCGCCGCATTTGACCCAAGGCCTGGGCCAACAGGTGCTGGTGGAGAATCGGGCGGGCGGCGCGGCCATCCCGGGCATGGATGTCGTCGCGAAAGCACCTCCCGACGGGTATACCTGGCTGCTCGCCAACATCGCATTCGGTGCCAACCCGAGCCTGTTCAGAAAGCTGCCCTTCGATGTCGAAAAGGACTTCACGCCGGTAAGCAAGGTGGCGGTCGTGCCGATGGTCGTCACGGTACATCCGTCCCTGCCGGTGAGGAACCTGAACGAGCTCCTCTCGCTCGCGCGCAAGAATCCGGGCAAGCTCAACTATGGATCGGCCGGCAACGGCAGTGCGAACCACCTGACGACCGAGGTATTTCGCAGCTATACCAAGGTCAACATCGTTCATGTTCCGTTCAAGGGTGGCGGACCCGCGGTGGCAGCGCTCGTCGGCGGGCAGATCGACATGCTGTTCGCCACCATCAGTTCCGCCTCCCCCCATATCAAGGCAGGCCGCTTGCGGGCGCTTGCGCTCACGAACTACAAACGCTCGGCCACGCTTCCCGACACGCCGACGTTGCAGGAACTCGGACTGAAGGACTACAACGTCAACGAGTGGCAGGTGATCGTTCTGCCGGGCAATACGCCCAAGGCCATCGTCGATCGCGTGAACAAGGAAGTGGTCGCGACGCTCGCCGATCCTAAGGTGAAGGCGCGGCTCGTCGATCTGGGCGCGGAAGCCGAAAGCACTACCCCCGAAGAGGCCACGGCCTTCCTGAAGAAGGAATGGGCTTTGTGGCGCCGTGTCGTCAAAGAAGCTGGGATACAGACGGTGGATTGATGAGCCCGACACACACAGCGTTGGTCATCGGCGCCACCGGCGTGACCGGCACGCCGATGGTGGAGGAACTGCTGCTGGCGGGCTGGCCCGTCTACGCGGTGTCGCGCCGAGTGCCGATGCTCCGGGCCGGGGTGCCGCTGGACAAGCTTCGTCATGTCCCCGTAGACCTCACGGATGCGCCGGCGAGTGAAGCGGCCTTGGGTCGGCTGACCGATGTCACGCATCTGTTCTATTGCGGCAACGACCCCAGTCCGGATGTGCGCCTGGCTTTGATGCGGCATGTGATCGACGCGGTCGAAGCCCACGCGCCCGGCTTGGCCAACGTTCATCTGCTGCAGGGCACGAAGTACTACGGTTGCCATCTGGGGCCGTTCAAGGTGCCCGCACAGGAGTCCGATCCGCGCGTGCCCGGCGCCGATTTCTACTACAGCGAAGAAGACTGCGTTCGAGAGCGGCAGCGCGGGCGGCGCTGGACCTGGACCGCCACCCGGCCGCACTCGGTATGCGGCTATGCCCGCGGCAATCCGCTCAATCTGGCGGTCGCACTGGCGATTTACGGCACGCTGCAGCGTGCGATCGGCGGCAAGTTCGCGTTCCCCGCATCCCAGGCGTGCTTCGACGCGCGGTTCAACGTCGCCGATTCCGAATTGCTGGCGCGCGCTTCCATCTGGAGTTCGACCACGCCGGGTTGCGCCAACGAGGCGTTCAACATCAACAACGGCGATGTCTTCCACTGGCGCGACCTCTGGCCGAAGCTGGCCGGTTTCTTCGGTCTGCAGTCGGCAGGTCCACAGTCCCAGCGCTTGCCCGAGTTCCTTGCCGAACACGAGTCCACGTGGCGCAAGCTCGCTGACGAGCACAACCTGACCCCTTTTCCCTACGAGCGCATTGCGCGCTGGGCGCAAGGCGATTACCAGCCGCCCCATTCGCGCTTCGCGTGCGAGTACGACGTCGTCTCCGACCTGACCAAAGCGCGCCAGCACGGGTTCGCCGAGCACGTGGACAGCGCCGAGATGTTCTTGCGTTTGTTCGCGCGCTTGCGCGGCGAGCGCGTCATTCCTTGAAAGCCTTCGATTCGTGGATCAATATCCGACCATCAAGTTCATCGTCGAGCGGGGCAACCTGCTTGCCATCGTCATCGGCATCCTGCCTCTGCTGGGGGGCGCCGTGCTCGCCGCCTTGGGCGTGCATTGGCTGTCCATCTTGGCAGGAGCGGTCGCAGCCGCCGTCGTGTACTTCTTGATGCGCAGCTATGTCGAACTGGTGCGCGTGATCGCGGACATGCTGTTGCCCAAGTGAGCGGCGCGTCGCCTGCGTCGAGCCGTTCGCCCGTGGCTCCGAGCGTTGTACGCCGCTCGACGAGCCCATCAAACATCGTTCAGGAAAGATGCAATGAGCAGTCGCAGTGATTTCGATGTGGTCGTGGTCGGTGGCGGTCTCGGCGGCCTCAGCGCAGCCTGCCGCGCGTCACAGCTGGGATTGAAGGCGGTCGTGCTGGAGCGCGGCACCGACGCCCAATACCTGTGCAACTCCCGCTTCTCCGGCGGCATCTTGCACATCAACGGACACAACGTGGAGGAACCCGCGGAGGATTTGGTCAAGGCCATCGACGAGTTCACGCTCGGTCAGGCCGACAGGGAACTCGCCCGAGCCCTGGCCGTGGACGCTCGCCGGGCAGTGGCCTGGCTGCGGGACGAGGGAGCGAAATTCATACGCGTCGGGCAGATCGTCTGGCAGCAGCATGTCATGGCGCCGCCTCGTCCGATCACACCCGGGCTCGACTGGAAAGGTCGAGGCCCCGACGTCACCCTGCGCACGTTGGAAGCGAATCTGCTCAAGCGCGGCGGCTCGGTCCAGCGCGGCACGGCCGCCCGGGCGCTCATGGAGCATCAAGGGGTCTGCGTCGGTGTGGAAGCCGAGGTGGGCGGCAAGCCGGTGCAATTCGGGGCGAAGGCCGTGATCATTGCCGACGGCGGCTTTCAAGGCGATCTGGGACTCATCGGCCAACACATCACGCCGGCGCCGGTCAAGCTCAAGCAGCGCGGGGCGGCGACGGGGGTCGGCGACGGCCTGCGCATGGCGCAGGGCATGGGCGCTGCGGTGACGGCGCTCGATGCTTTCTACGGCCACATGCTCTCGCGCGACTCGTTCAGCAACGACAAGGTTTGGCCTTATCCCCAGCTCGACGAACTCGGCACGGCGGGCATCGTGGTCGACTCGCGCGGCGAGCGCTTCACCGACGAAGGCATGGGCGGGATCTTCGTCGCCAACATGATCGCGCGCTTAGCCGATCCGTTGTCGACCTGGGCGGTTTTCGACGAGGATGTCTGGAACGGCCCCGGCAAGAGTGCGCGCATTCCGGCCAACCCCAATCTGACGCGGGCGGGCGGCACGGTACACCAAGCGCCGACGCTGCGTGCGCTGGCGCAGAGCATGCAGATTCCACCCGAGCGCTTCGAACTCACCGTCGCCGCATACAATCAGGCGCTGTCGGCGGGCAAACTCGCGAGCCTGCAGCCGGCTCGCTCGTCGTTGCGCATACCGGCAATGCCGATCGCCAAGGCGCCGTTCTATGCCGTGCCCCTGTGCGCCGGGATCACTTATACGATGGGCGGCATCGCCATCGATCCGCACGGGCAGGTGCAGCGCCAAGGGGGCGGTGCCATCGCCGGCCTCTATGCGGCGGGTGCTTCGACCGGCGGCCTCGAGGGCGGGACAGGCATCGGCTACGTAGGCGGATTGATCAAGGCTGCCACCTTCGGCATTCGTGCGGCTGAGGCGATCGCCCAGGGCACGAAGCCGTGACACGGCATCGACGAGGGCATCCATGAGCGAGCAGGCGCGCGGATCGATAAGAAACGTGGCCGAAGTCATGTGGGAAGATCTCCCCGGGCATTTCGGTGGCGCGTACTCCAAGATGCTGGTGCGCCCGGAACCTTCCGGGGCCCGTTTGCTCGACTATCGCATATCGACCTATCAGCCCAAGGGGCATGTGGCGCCGCATGCCCATCGCGTCCAGGAGCAGATCTATCATGTCCTGGAGGGAGAAGCGTTGATGGAGCTCGACGGGGAGCGGCGAGTGGTTCGCAAGCACGATGTCGTGTTCGTGCCCCCCGGAGTCATGCACGCCATCTACAACACCGGCTTAACCGATCTCACCTTCATCGTCGTCACTTCACCACCTGACGACATGGAACCCGGCTCGGCCTGACACGCCAAGTGCAGACCGCTTAACACGCTATCGGAAGGAACTCACATGCTGCTCAGCGAACGTCGCGCGCGTTATCGTCAGATTCTGCAAGGGAACGTCTGTGTCCATCCGGCCTCGGTCTTCGATGCGATGTCGGTGCGGATCGCGGAATCGCTGGGCTTCGAGGTCGGCATGTTCGCCGGCTCGACGGGCTCCGCCACCGTGCTCGGTGCACCGGACATCATCGTGATGACATTGACCGAGTTCGCCGACCAGATCCTGCGGATCTCGCGCGCCTCGACCCTGCCGCTGATGGTCGACGCCGATCACGGTTATGGCAACGCCATCAACGTGATGCGCACGGTGGAAGAGTGCGAGACCGCCGGGGTGTCCGGCCTGACCATCGAGGATACGGTGCTGCCGACGGCGTTCGGCGCCAAGGGCGAATCGATGATCTCGATCGCGGAGTTCACCGGCAAGCTGAAGGCCGCGGTCGCCGCGAGGCAGGATCCCTCGCTGGTCGTGATCGGACGGACCAACGGCCTCAAGCTCTCGGGCATCCCCGACACGATCGAGCGCGTGAAAGCGGCTCAGGACACCGGGGTCGATGCGATTTTTCTGGTGGGCGGCACGACGCGAGCCGAGATCGAAGCGGTGCACAACGTCTGCCGTCTGCCGCTGATCCTGGGAGGCGGCACACCCGAACTCTCCGACAAGAAGTGGCTGGCCGATCACGGCGTGCGCGTCGCCTTGCAGGGGCATCAGCCGCTCTATGCGGCTGTCAAAGCGGTCTACGACACGTTGAAGCATCTGCGTGAGGGTGGCTCGACGGGTGCGCTGAAAGACAAAGTCGCATCCGACGAACTGCTCGACATCGCGCTCAAGCAGAAAGAGTACAAGCGCTGGCAGGGCGAGTTCTTGAAGTAGTCGATGCGCAGATAGGCTGGCGCGCCGCCTGGGGGCTTTCTCCTAAGTCCCCCAGGAGGGTGCCGCGCCTGTTGCGCAAACGCCCCGCTACGCGATCACGGAGTCGAGCGTCCGCTCAGGCGCCAGGCAGCGCCGGCATGTCCCTGAGCAGCCGGCCATAGCCATCGATACGACCGGCGTAGCCGATCGTCTTCAATGCGGCCCAGACGCTGAACTGCGTGCTCGACAGCACCGGCAGGCCGGTATCGCTTTCGAGTTGGTCGAGGATGGCCATCGACTGCCAGTTGGTGCAGAGGAAGGCGATCGCCTGCGCGTCGGGGCACGCAATGCGACGGCCGAGCGCGAGCGCCGTGCCGACGTCGAGGCGCCCGATCTCCAGGTTGTCGACCAAGCCCAGACACTCCGATTTCACGACCTCGACCCCATTGGCTCGGAGAAATGCGATCGCAATGTCGGTCACCTTTTGCGTATAGGCTGTGCCCAAGGCGATCTTCTTGATGTTGAGCGCGGCGAGCGACTGCAGCAGCGCGGTCGAGGCGGTCGTAGCGGGCTTGCCCGAGGCCTTCGCGATGCGCGCCGACATTTCCCGATCGTAGCCCATTCCCTTCAGGAAACTCGGCGCCGCCGCGCCGAGGACGATGACGTCGACATCGGCGCTGGCGAGTTTGCGAGATTCGGCGTCGATGGGATCGACCATGCCGGCGATCGATTCGGGATCGACCTGCGTGATGGGCAGGCGGCCGACATGCAGCGAGACATCCTGGGGCAGGGCGCGATAGAACTCGACTTCGACGGTCGAGTTCGAGGAAGGAACGAGCAATCCGATGCGTTTGCTGGCGAGTGCCATGGGTGACCTCTATTTGTACTTCTTCGTGACCAAGGATCCGATGTCGACGCCCGACTCGATATCCTGCTTTCTCTTGCTGTCGCCCGCATCGATCTTCCGCGCTTCGTCGAGGATGGCCGCGGCATGCGCGCGTGGCACGAAGACGACGCCCGCATCGTCGGCCAGCGCCAGATCCCCCGCATCCACCGAGACATTGCAGATGCTCACGCGGCCGTTGATCTGCACGGTTTCCAGGCGCCATTTGCCGGTGATCTGCGTCACCCCGCGGGCCCAGACCGGAAAGCCCGCGTCACGTGAAGCGTCGGGATCGCGATAGGATCCGTCGATGATCGCCGCCGCGCAGCCTTGTCGGTGCGCGATCGTGGCCGACTGACCGCCCATGTTGGAGCAGCCGAAGATGCCCTGGATGACGATCACATCGCCGGGCTGGGCAAGGTTGTAGGCCTCGGTCTCGCCCATCTTGTTGATCTTATCGGTGGCGGCAGCATGCACCGACTGCTGGCGCTCGACGTTGCGCACCGTGACGGCATGTCCGACGACGCGCTGACCGGGCAACGAGGGCGGCAGCGAGGAGGCCGGCAGCGCGGCGAAGTATCCGAGATTGTCCATCGCATCCGACACAGTTCCGGTCAGATCCACCAGCGCGGCGAAGCCATCGACGATCTCCTGCGGCAGACGCGGAATCTGCAAGGTGCCGAAGGCGCTCGGGGGCAGCTTGCCCAAGGTCTTGGGGGGCGTGTTCATGGGCTCACTCCGTTGTGTTCAAGATGCGACCAACTCGCGCAGCATATAAGGCAGGATGCCGCCGTTGATGTAGTAGTCGACTTCGATGGCCGTATCGATGCGCGACAACAGCCTGATTTCACGCGCGGGTGCATTCGCTGGTCGAATGATCAAGGTCACCTGCTGGCTGACCTCGATCTTGTCCAGCCCGATCACGTCGAACTGTTCGCTGCCCGTAAGTCCGAGGCTCTGCACACTGTCGTCGCCCTGGAACTGCAGCGGCAGGATGCCCATGCCGACCAGATTGGCGCGATGAATGCGCTCGAAGCCGCGCGCAACGACGACCTTCACCCCCAGCAGCATGGGTCCCTTGGCCGCCCAGTCTCGGGACGAGCCTGTGCCGTACTCCTCGCCGCCGAAAATCACCAGGGGCACGCCGTCGTGCAGGTAGCGCTGTGCCGCATCGTAGACGCTGAGCAGTTCGCCGCTCGGCTGATGGATGGTGTAGCCGCCTTCCTTGCCTCCCGCCATGAGGTTGCGGATCCGGACATTGGCAAACGCCCCGCGCGCCATGATTTCGTGATTGCAGCGGCGCATGCCGAAATTGGAGAAATCCACGGGCGCGACACCCAGTTGGTTCAGATATGCGCCCGCGGTCGAATCCTGGCGGATCGAAGCGACGGGGCTGATGTGGTCGGTGGTGAGGGAGTCGCCGTAGATTCCCAGCGCCCGCATTTCGCGGATGTCTCGCGTCGGTGCAGGCTCGACCGTGAATCCTTCGAAGAAAGGCGGCTCCTTGATGTAAGTCGAAGCCGGGTTCCAGTGAAATACCGCGCCGTGTGCCGGCGGCACCTTGGACCAGAGGTCGTTGCTGACCGAGAAGTCGTTGTAGGTGCGACGGAACGTTTCGCCATCGGCTGCGTGGGGCATCAGGGCGGCGATCTCCGCGTCGCTCGGCCAGATGTCGCGCAGGTAGACCGGCTGGCCGTCGTCGCCGGTGGCGATCGGATCGCGATCGAGGTCGCGCAGCACCGTGCCCGCCAAGGCGAACGCGACCACCAGCGGCGGACTCATCAGGAAGTTCGCTTTCAGCGATTGATGGATGCGTGCCTCGAAGTTCCGATTGCCCGAAAGCACGGCGACACCGATGACGTCGTTTTGGATGATCGCATTCTCCAGCGCCGGTGCCAGCGGGCCGGTGCTGCCCATGCAGGTGGCGCAACCGTAGCCGACGACGTAGAAGCCGAGCTGTTCCAGATAAGGCAGGAGTCCGGCTGTTCGCAGGTATTCGGTGACTACGCGCGAACCGGGTGTGAGCGAAGCTTTGACTCGGGAGGGCACTTTCAGCCCGCGTTCCACGGCCTTCTTGGCGAGCAGCCCGGCCCCGAGCAGCACGGCGGGGTTCGATGTATTGGTGCAGGAAGTGATCGCAGCGATGAAGACATCGCCATGGCCCACGGTCGTGTCGCCGGCGACAGCGCGCTTATCCACTTCGGCAGCGGTCTTGCCGTAGCCTCCCGCAGCGCCCGAGGCGGTCAGCATCGAGCTGAAGCGCTGTCCGAGTTCGGGCAAAAGCAGACGATCTTGCGGGCGCTTGGGCCCGGCAACACTCGGACGCACCGAATCGAGGTCGAGTTCGACGACCTGCGTATAGTCGATTTCGCCGGCGCGGGGCATGCCGAACATGTCCTGCGCCTTCCAATAAGCTTCGAAGGCGCTGATCTCGTCCTCGTTGCGTCCGGTCGCGCGCAGGTAACGCACCGTCTCGCTGTCGACAGGGAAGAAGCCGATGGTGGCGCCATACTCGGGCGACATGTTTCCGACCGTGGCGCGGTCGGGAACCGAGAGGCTTGCGGCACCCTCGCCGAAGAACTCGACGAATTTTCCCACCACCTTGTGCTTGCGCAACAACTCGACCACGGTGAGAACGAGATCGGTCGCAGTCACGCCCTCGCGCAGCTTGCCCCGGAGGTGCACACCGACGACGTCCGGTGTGAGGAAATAGATCGGCTGCCCCAACATGCCGGCTTCGGCTTCGATGCCACCGACACCCCAGGCGACGACCCCGATGCCGTTGACCATCGTGGTGTGGGAGTCCGTGCCCACGGTCGAGTCGAAGTAGTAGACCCCGTCCTTCTCCCAGACGCCACGGCTCAGATGTTCGAGATTCACTTGGTGCACGATGCCGATTCCCGGCGGCACGAACTTGATGCCGCGAAAGGCCTGCATGCCCCATTTGAGAAAGGTATAGCGCTCTTCGTTGCGACTGAACTCGATTTCCATGTTGAGCCGCAGCGCGTCGGCAGACTCGTGATGGTCCACCTGGATCGAGTGATCGACGACGAGATCGACCGGCACCAGGGGCTCGATCTTGGAAGGATCCTTGCCCAGCTTCTTGGCCGCCCCCCGCAAGGCGGCGAAATCGTTCAGCGCCGGAATGCCTGCCAAGTCCTGCAGCAGGATGCGTGCGACCACGAACGGGACCTCGGTGGTACGTAGCGCATTCGGCTCCCAGGCGGCGAGGCTGCGCACGTGCGCCTCGGTGACGCGCTTGCCGTCGCAGTTCCTCACCAAGGATTCGAGCACGACCCGGATCGATACCGGCAGTCGTGAGATGCGGCCCAAGCCTGCCGTTTCGAGATGGGCGAGCCGGTGATACTGCGCGCTTGTACCTGGTCGGGGTGAGAACGATGCGAGGGTGGCGGGGAGCGTTTTGGTCATGATGGCAGGGGAATGAACGTTGCGGTCCTGGAGCGGGAGAGTTCGAATGCCAGGGGCTGGGCTGGCAGCGGCCCCACGCGGATCGGGCAAAGCAATTGGCCCCTGAGGAAGAAGGTGGGAGCGATCAGCGCGGTGCCTGCTGCTGCATCTTCTGCATCTGCTGGATCATTTCCTGCATCTTCTTCGGATCTGCATTCATCATCTCGTTCAGGTTCATGCCGCCCATGCCCTGCAGGACCACATCGCCCGGCTTTTGTCCCGGCTTGCACGGGCCGAGCCAGCGCGCTTCGATCTTTTGCGTCACTTCCTTCATCCCCTGCATCGGCGGATCGAAGGTCGAGCGCAGTTCGCCGGTATAACGCGACATGAAGTCGCCGGTAAATACCCCATGCGTGCGCACAGTCGTCGCACCATCCTTGCAGACGGCTTCGACGATGACCGAGTTTCCTTGGCGCCGGATCGACTGCTGCGTGCAGCGAGCGCTGCCCGTCGCCTGGCTCTCCAGGAGGCTGTCGGTCTTTTCATCCGTACACATGCTCATGGTTTGCGGCGGCATGCCCACGCCGCTCGCGCTCAGGGTTTGCTGCCACAGCCCGGGTTTGCGCTTGGGCGCCTCGGAGAGGCCTGCGGCGCTGGCGCTTGGGATAAGCAAGGTGCAAGCCGTGACGGCAGCGGCGCACTTGAGTATCGATGCATGCATGTTGGCTAGTCCTCAGATGACGAATAGGTCGACGAACTCGTTGACCGGCATGGCCTCGAGTTTGCGGGCGTCCAGACAGACGCGCAGGATCGCCTCGCATTGCTTGGGCGGGAAGCGACGGGCGAGGTTGGTCTTGAACTTCTCGATCAACAGCGGAATGCCTTCCTCGCGCCGGCGCCGGTGACCGACGGGGTACTCGACCACGACGTTGCGTGTCTTGCTGCCATCCTCGAACACGACCTGCATCGCGTTGGCGATAGAACGCTTCGACGGATCGAGATAATCCGCGCTCCATTGTGAGTTCTCGACGCATCGCATCTTGGCTCGCAGCTCGTCGATGCGCGGATCGCGTGCGACATCGTCTTCGTAGTGCAGAGCGGTCAGGCTGCCATGGATCAGGCCGATCGCGGTCATGTACTGGATGCAGTGGTCCCGATCGGCCGGATTGTGCAGCGGCCCTTTCTTGTCGATGATGCGAATCGCCGATTCGTGCGTCGTGATGATGACTTCCCGCACTTCGTGCAGCCGTGGAGCGACGTCCGGATGCAACGCCAGTGCGGCTTCGACGGCGGTCTGTGCATGAAACTCCGCGGGAAAGGAGATCTTGAACAGCACGTTCTCCATCACATAGGCGCCATAGGGACGATCCAGCACCAGGGGCTTGCCCTCGAAGAGCACGTCGTAGAAGCCCCAGCCCGGGGCGGTGAGGGCAGAGGGATAGCCCATCTCGCCCTTGAGCGCCATCAGCGCGAGCCGCACTGCGCGGCTGGTGGCATCGCCGGCTGCCCAAGACTTGCGCGACCCGGTGTTCGGCGCATGACGATACGTGCGCAGCGACTGGCCATCGACCCAGGCGTTGGAGACGGCGGCGATGATTTCATCGCGCGAGGCGCCGAGCATATGCGCGACCACGGCGGTGGACGCCACCTTGACGAGTACCACGTGATCGAGTCCGACGCGGTTGAAGCTGTTCTCCAGCGCGATGACACCCTGGATTTCGTGCGCCTTGATCATGCCGGTGAGCACGTCGTTCATGAGCAAGGGTTCGCCGCCGCGCGCGATGTTCTGTCGCGATGCGAAGTCCGCAGTCGCCAGAATGCCGCCGAGGTTATCGGAAGGGTGTCCCCATTCCGCGGCGAGCCAAGTGTCGTTGAAGTCCAGCCACCGGATCATGCAGCCGATGTTGAATGCCGCCATCACCGGGTCGAGCTGGAACTGTGTGCCCGGCACACGGGCGCCGTTCGGAACCACCGTGCCCGGGACGATCGGCCCCATCAGCTTCGTGCAAGCCGGGTAGGAAAGCGCCTCCAGCCCACAGCCCAAGGTGTCCATGAGGCAATAGCGGGCGGTATCGTAGGCAAGCGAGCTGTCGATGACGAACCCCGCGACGTAATCGGCGATGTCGGTCAGGACTTTGTCCGGATCGGGCCGGACATTGGAGATGGCGCTGGACATGGTGTGCTGACCTCCTCGATTGCCTAGGGCTGGATTCGCCTGTGTTGCGACTGCGCTATTCCAATTCGCCCGCAAGTCTTTAACTTTCGAAGCGGCATCCAGTCGTGAACAGGGGCGGTCACGCCGGCGATGGCATCGATGCGGAGGTCCGCCTGCGCAAGCCGAGCAGCGACGACTGCAGGGGCGCTCCTCAGCCGAACAAGGCGGACTGGGCCGTGGGTGACAACGGAATCCCGGTCACTTTCGCTTTCTGTACCAATTCCCAGAAGTAGCGGTATGTCGCGCGATCGTGCAGCTCGCCCTTGTATTGAACGGGCCCCCAATCCTTGGCTTGAGCTGCCAGAAGGATGTTTACCGCGTCCTCGACCTCGGAAAGATCCGGGCGCATGGCATCCACGATCGGCTCGATCTGTATCGGATGGATGCTCCACATGCGTTGGAAGCCCAATTCGTCGCGGGCTCGGCGGGCATCGGCATAGGCGGTCTGCGGGTTCTTCAGATCGAGGCAGACATTGTGCGCCGGCACGATGCCGTTCGCGAGTGCGGCGGCTGCGACCTCCGTCTTGGCTCGCCGCAACAGCGCGTGTTCGAATTGACCCGGCGCGCGCATGGCACTGGAGGGTATCGCGCCATGGTGGGCCGAGACGAAATCCATCAAGCCGAAATCGAGCACCTGCATCCAGGGCAGGGCGGCGATCTCGTGCGCTTCGCGCAGGGCGCCGTGCGTCTCGACCAGCACGTGGATGGGGATCTCGCGCTCAATGCCGCTTTTCTCTGCCACCCGCTGGATGTACTCGATCATCTGTGCCACCTGGGCGGCACGGGTCGGCTTTGGAATGGTGACGTAGGCCAGCACGGCCCCGCAGCCGGGAATCAGGATGTCGACGTCCTGTTGCCAGCAGGGATGGGTGATGTCGTGGATCCGGACGCCGGCCATGCGCAGTTCGTTCGCCGGCGAATTGAGCATGCGCACGACCATCTCTGCGTGCTCACGTTCGCTGCCCGCGGCCGCCCCGTCCTCGCAGTCGCAGGTGATATCGAAGATCGGCCCGAGTTTGCGCTGCAGTTCCAGCGATTTGACGATGAGCTTCTCGCTGCCTGCGATATGTTCGCAGGAGGGGATGACCGGAAACGGCTTCTCCCCCTTGTACAGGGCCTCAGCGGGCCGGACCGGCTTGCTCATCCGAGCAAGTGCTTGATGGAATCGCGTTCCTCTTGCAGTTCTTTCAGCGTGGCATCCATGCGGCTGCGGCTGAACTCGCTAATGTCGATGCCCTGAACGATCTGGAAAGTGCCGTTCTTGCAGGTCACCGGATAACCGTACATGACCCCCTCGGGGATGCCGTAGCTGCCGTCGGAGGCAATGCCCATGCTGACCCAGTCACCATCGCGCGTGCCGTGGATCCAATCTCGGACGTGGTCCATCGCAGCGTTGGCCGCGCTTGCGGCGCTGGAGAGTCCGCGTGCCTGGATGATCGCCGCGCCGCGCTGCTGAATGGTCGGGATGAAGTCTTTTTCCAGCCACGCCTGGTCGTTGATGAGCGAGGCGACCTTGGTGCCGTCGACCTCGGCGGAGAAGATATCCGGGTACTGCGTCGCCGAATGATTGCCCCATACGGTCATCTTGCGGACGGAGGAAACCGGTTTGCCGACCTTCTGTGCGATCTGCGTCAGAGCCCGGTTGTGATCGAGGCGCATCATGGCCGTGAAGTTCGACGGCTTGAGCTCCTTGGCGTTGCGCATCGCGATGTAACAGTTCGTATTAGCGGGATTGCCGACCACCAGCACCTTGATGTCGCGGCTCGCGACTTCGGACAGAGCCCGACCCTGGGTGGTGAAGATCGCGCCATTGGCTTCGAGCAGATCCTTGCGCTCCATGCCTTTGCTGCGGGGACGGGCGCCTACCAGCAGAGCCACATCGGCATCACGGAAAGCCACCTTGGGGTCGTCGGTCGCGACGATCGACTGCAGCAGCGGAAACGCGCAGTCGTCGAGTTCCATGACCACACCGTTCAAGGCCGGGAGTGCAGGCGTGATATCGAGCAGTTGCAGGATGACCGGCTGATCTTTTCCCAGCATCTCGCCACTGGCGATACGAAATAGCAGGCTGTAGCCGATCTGGCCGGCGGCGCCGGTGACGGCGACGCGAAGCGGGCGTTTCATTGGAAGGCTCCCGGGTAATGCATGAAGAAACGTGCGGTTTGGAGAACCGGCGCGGGGCCCGGGCGGGGCCGCAAAAAGCTGCGCCGAAGCGCCGAAGATCATAGCGGCGAGGCGCGCGCCGCGTCAACCCGAGAGGGGCCGGCGATGCTGCGAGAACACGTGTCCGAGAGGGCGCGCAAATAGTGCGAACAGCGCAGCAAGGAGCGTGTCGAGTCGTGTGCACGCATCTTCCGAAAACCTGCGAGAGGGTACTTCGCATGCAAGAAAACTGTTACACTTCGGCGACCTCTGCGGTCGAATTAATGAACTGTAACCTGCGCTTGGAATCGATCGCCCGACGCTGCGATGTCGGCCCGGCGCCTTTACTTAACTTGTCCAACAAATCGATGCTGCTTCCGCACCCTCTCGGCCCCACGTCGAGGGTGTTTGTTCGCCTGGACAAAGGCGGCTCGCAAGCGAGCAGACTTACGACCATGTCCAAATGACGCCATCCATGGAAAAAACCCGACCGAAATTTCTAGAACTACAACATATCCGCCTTCCGCTTCCCGGGTTGGTGTCCATTCTGCATCGGATCAGCGGCGTCGGCATGTTCCTCTGTCTGCCGCTTCTGCTTTGGCTGCTGGATAACTCGCTGCATTCGCGTTCGAGCTTCGAGAATTTCCAAGGCGTCATCGCGAATCCCTTCGTCAAGCTCATCCTGTTCGGCCTCATCTGGGCGTTCCTGCATCACCTGTTCGCCGGGTTGCGCTACCTCGCCCTCGACCTGCATTGGGGCGTCGAGCTCGACAAGGCCCGGGCGAGCAGCAAGCTCGTGCTCGCGGCAAGCCTGATCCTGACCATTGTTCTGGGGGTCCAGCTATGGTAGCCAAGCGGATCGTGGTCGGAGCCCATTACGGGCTGCGCGACTGGATGATGCAGCGGGTCACGGGCGCCATCGTCGCCGTCTACACCGTGTTTCTTCTGGCGGTGCTGGTCATGCAGCCGACGCTCGACTTCATCACCTGGCGCTCGGTGTTCACGCACACCTGGATGCGCGTGCCTACGTTTGTTTGCTTGTTGGCGATCTACTTTCATGCCTGGGTCGGCGTGCGCGACGTTTTGATGGATTACGTCAAACACACAACGCTGCGACTGTGTCTGATGGTGATCGTGGTGGTTGCGCTGGTCGCCTACACCGTATGGACGGTGCAGATTCTCTGGAGCTTGTGAGATGGCGTTTGCAGTCAGGAAGTTCGATGCAGTGATCGTCGGCGCCGGGGGATCCGGCATGCGAGCCGCTCTGCAGCTCGCCGAAGCCGATTTGAAAGTCGCAGTGCTGAGCAAGGTTTTTCCGACGCGCTCGCATACGGTGGCCGCCCAGGGTGGGGTAGCGGCCTCACTGGGCAATAACGGCGAGGACAACTGGCATTGGCACATGTTCGATACCGTGAAAGGCTCCGATTATCTCGGTGACCAGGACGCGATCGAATTCATGTGCCGCAAGGCCAACGAGGTCGTCTACGAACTCGAGCACTATGGGATGCCTTTCGACCGGACGCCCGAGGGGCGCATCTATCAGCGTCCCTTCGGCGGGCAAACGCGCAACTATGGCGAAGGCCCGGTGGCTCGTTCCTGCGCGGCGGCCGATCGTACCGGACACGCGATGCTGCACGCGCTCTATCAGCGCAACGTGCGCGCTCGGGCGCACTTTTTCGTCGAATGGATGGCGCTCGACCTTATCCGCAACGCCGAGGGCGATGTCGTCGGCGTGACCGCGATGGAGATGGAGACCGGGGAGGTCGTCATATTCCATGCGAAGGCGGTCCTGTTCGCTACCGGGGGTGCGGGGCGTATTTTCTCGGCCAGCACCAACGCCTTCATCAACACCGGCGACGGCCTGGGCATCACGGCTCGCGCCGGGATACCCCTCGAGGACATGGAGTTCTGGCAGTTCCATCCCACCGGGGTGGCGGGCGCGGGCGTTCTGATCACTGAAGGGGTGCGGGGCGAAGGCGGCTATCTGCTGAACAAGAACGGCGAACGCTTCATGGAGCGTTACGCGCCCACGGTCAAGGACCTGGCGAGCCGCGACGTCGTTTCGCGAGCCATGGCCACCGAGATCAAGGAAGGGCGCGGCGCCGGCAAGGATGGCGAATACATCCTGCTCAAGCTCGATCACCTCGGTGCCGATGTGATCAACAAGCGGCTTCCCGGCATTCGCGAGATCGCGCTCAAGTTCGCCAACGTGGATTGTGCCAAGGATCCGATTCCTGTCGTTCCGACCGTTCACTACCAGATGGGCGGCATTCCCACCAACTATCACGGTCAGGTGGTGGTGCCTAAGGACGGCAACATGGAAACCATCGTGCCCGGTCTTTATGCGGTGGGCGAGTGCGCGTGCGTTTCTGTCCACGGGGCAAACCGGCTCGGCACCAACTCGCTGCTCGATTTGCTGGTGTTCGGAAAAAGTGCCGGGGAGCAGGTCATTCGTGATCTGAATGCCGATCCCGGGCTCAAGGATCTGCCGCCGGACGCGGGCGAATTCACCCGCGCGCGCTTGGCTCGGCTGGACGATCAAACCAACGGCGAGAGCGTTTCCCAAGTCGGCGCGGACATGCGGCGGACGCTGCAATTGCACTGTGGCGTGTTCCGTTTCCCGGACCTGCTGGTGGAAGGCGTGGCCAAGATCAAGGAGATCGCCGCTCGCGCCGTTCACACCGAGATCAAGGACAAGAGCAAGGTTTTCAATACCGCCCGTATCGAGGCCCTCGAACTCGAGAATCTGATCGAAGTCGCTCGCTCCACGATGGTCTGCGCCGAAGCTCGGAAGGAATCGCGGGGGGCTCACGACCGTTCTGATTTTCCTGATCGCGACGACAAGAACTGGATGCGTCACAGCCTCTGGTACAAGGAAGGCGACCGCCTGGAGTATCGGCCGGTCAAGCTCAAGCCGCTCACCGTTGCACCGTTCGAGCCCAAGGCTCGCGTGTATTGATATCGATCTGACGAGACACTCATGCGTTTATCCATTTATCGTTACGACCCGGACAAAGACGCGAAGCCCTATATGCGGGAGTACGACGTCCCGCTCGAGCCGACCGACCAGATGCTGCTCGATGCGCTCGTGCGCGTGAAGACGCTGGACGACTCGATCGCCTTCCGCCGCTCCTGCCGCGAAGGCGTGTGCGGTTCGGACGCAATGAACATCAACGGCAAGAACGGCCTGGCGTGCATCACCAAGATCGCCGATCTTAAGGAGCCGGTCGTGCTGCGTCCTTTGCCGGGGCTTCCGGTGATTCGCGACTTGATCGTCGACATGACGCAGTTTTTCAAGCAATACCATTCCATCAAGCCCTATCTGATCAACGAGACGCCGCCGCCGGAAGGCGAGCGCCTCCAGACGCCAGAGGAGCGCGAGGAACTCAACGGGCTGTACGAATGCATTCTGTGCGCGTGCTGTTCCACCTCGTGTCCTTCGTTCTGGTGGAATCCCGACAAATTCGTCGGGCCGGCGGGTTTGTTGCAGGCTTATCGATTCATTGCCGATAGTCGTGACCAGGCCACGAGCGAACGGCTCGACGATCTGGAGGATCCCTACCGGCTCTTCCGTTGCCATTCGATCATGAACTGCGTCGACGTGTGCCCGAAAGGTCTCAATCCGACGCGAGCGATCGGCAAGATCAAAGAGATCATGCTCAAGCGGACTGTTTGACGCGGCTGTTCACGCATTCGAACAAACGCATTTGAGCAAAGGTAGGTCTGCATGGCGGCACTCGATCGGATCCGTTGGCGGTGCAAGCGGGGCCTGCTGGAGTTGGACCTCGTGCTGGAAGTCTTCCAGCGCGAGCATCTGGAAAGCATGACGCCGGACGAACTGGCGACGTTCACACGTCTGCTGGATGAGGCGGATAATGATTTGTGGGACTGGGTCAGCGCTCGTGCAGAGCCATCCGACCCGTTGCTGGCCGGGCTGGTCCAACGTTTGCGCTCGGTACGACATGCAGCTTGAGGGCAGGGCAGGAATGACCGCTTGGGCCAGGGCGGTTCGGCAAAGTATCGACTTTTTTGGAGATAGACGATGAGCAAGGAACGAATCGCAACCCTCTCGTTCAGCGACGGCCGGCCGTCCGTTGACCTACCCATGCTCGGCGGCTCGATCGGGCCGGACGTGGTCGACGTGCGAGCCCTGTACGGCAAGACCGGCGTGTTCACCTACGACCCGGGATTCATGTCGACGGCGAGCTGCCGTTCCCAGATCACCTACATCGACGGCGATCAGGGCATTCTCCTGTATCGTGGCTATCCGATCGAGCAGCTGGCCGAGCACTGCGACTTCCTCGAAGTGGCTTTCCTGATCATGTACGGCCACTTGCCGACTGCCGAGGAGAAGACCAACTTCGACAACATCGTGACCAACCACACGATGGTTCACGAGCAGCTCGCCCGGTTCTATTCCGGCTTCCGGCGCGATGCGCACCCGATGGCTGTGATGTGCGGCGTGGTCGGCGCGCTCTCTGCGTTCTACCACGACTCGCTGGACATCAATAATGCCCGCCACCGCGAGATCTCGGCGTTTCGCTTGATCGCCAAGATGCCCACGATCACGGCAATGGCGTACAAGTACAACATCGGCCAGCCGTTCATGTACCCGAAGAACTCGCTCAGCTACGTCGAGAACTTCCTGCGCATGATGTTCGGCAATCCCTGCGAAGAGTATGTGCCGAGCCCGGTCCTGACGCGTGCCATGGATCGAATCCTCATCCTGCATGCCGATCACGAGCAGAATGCCTCGACCTCGACGGTGCGCCTGGCGGGTTCCACGGGCGCAAATCCGTTCGCGTGTGTCGCGGCCGGCATCGCGAGCCTCTGGGGGCCCGCGCACGGCGGCGCCAACGAAGCCGTGTTGAACATGCTCAACAGCATCGGCGACGTCGACAAGATCGGCGAGTACATCCAGCGCGTGAAGGACAAGGACGACTATTCCGTCCTCTTCGGCTTCGGCCATCGCGTGTACAAGAATTACGATCCCCGCGCCAAGATCATCCAGCGCACGTGCCACGAAGTTCTTGAAGAACTCGATTTGAAAGACGATAAACTCTTCAAGTTGGCCCTGAAGCTGGAGAAGATTGCCCTCGAGGACGATTACTTCATCAAGCGTAGACTGTACCCCAACGTCGATTTCTACTCGGGTATCGTGTACAAGGCGCTGGGCATTCCGACCGGAATGTTCACTTCCCTGTTCGCCCTTGCTCGTACCGTCGGCTGGGTCGCGCAATGGAACGAGATGATCGGCGATCCCGAGCAGAAGCTCGGTCGTCCGCGACAGCTGTTCGAGGGCGCAACGGAACGCGCCTTCGTGCCCATGGACCAACGCAAGAAGAAATAGAGAACGCCCGCGCGAGGGGGCACGGAAGCAGCCAGCCCGTCGTCCCCGGGCGCGGTAAAGCCTGTCAAGGAGGGACGGCGGCGGTCATTCGCGCGGAGATTTCGCGGAGAAACGTATGTTTAAAGAAATGCTGTCCAACTCCTACCTGTACGGTGCCAACGCGCCGTTCATCGAACAGCTCTATGAGTCGTTCCTCGCCGATCCTGCGTCGGTCGAGCCGAGGTGGCGCGACTACTTCGAAGAGCTGCAGAGAATCGAGCAAGGCCCTCGCGATGTGGCCCATACGCCCATTCAGGAAGCCTTCGTCAAGCTTGCCCGCGAGAGGCGCGGGGGGAACGCACAGGCGGCCCCGGGTACTGTCACCGAGGAGCAGGTAGCCAAGCAGATCGCCGTTCTGCAGTTGATCGCGGCACATCGCTTCCAGGGCACCCGGCACGCCAAGCTCGATCCGCTGGGGCGCCAGGAAAAGCCTAACATCCCCGAACTCGATCCCGCCTTCTACGGCCTCGGCGACGCCGACATGGACACGGTGTTCAACGCGGGAACCCTCGTGGGCATGACTCAGGCGCCCCTGCGCGACATCCTCGCGATGCTGCGCGAAACGTACTGCGGCACCATCGGCGTCGAGTACATGTACATGAGCGACATTCCCCAGAAGCGCTGGATTCAGCAGCGCGTGGAAAGCGTCCGGTCGCGCCCGAGCTACAGCGCCGAGCAAAAGCGTCGCATCCTGGAACGCCTGACGGCCGCCGAAACCCTCGAGCGCTACCTGCATGCCCGCTATGTCGGGCAAACCCGCTTTTCGCTCGAAGGCGGAGACACACTGATTCCCCAGCTCGACTATCTGCTGCAACGCTCTGGTGCTGCGGGCGTGCAGGAAGTCGTCATTGCCATGGCCCACCGTGGGCGCATCAACGTGCTGGTCAACACGCTCGGCAAAATGCCGAAAGACCTGTTTGCCGAGTTCGAAGGCAAGCAGAGCGTCAAGGTGCTTGCCGGTGACGTGAAGTATCACGACGGCTTCTCCTCGAACATCATGACCGGGAGCGGGCCGGTTCACGTCTCGCTCGCTTTCAATCCGTCCCACCTGGAGATCGTGAATCCGGTCGTTGCCGGCTCCGTGCGCGCAAGACAGCATCGCCGCAAGGATCGCGAGGGCAAGGAAGTGATGGCCGTGACGATACACGGCGATGCCGCCTACGCGGGTCAGGGCGTCGTGATGGAAACACTGAACCTCGCACGCACGCGTGGTTTCGGCACGGGCGGCACTTTCCACCTCGTGATCAATAATCAGATCGGCTTCACGACCTCGGACGTGCGCGACGCCCGTTCCACGCTGTACTGTACCGACGTATCGAAGATGATCGAGGCGCCGATCTTCCACGTGAACGCGGACGATCCGGAAGCTGTGTTGTTCGTGACTGAACTCGCGCTGGATTTCCGCACCGAGTTCAAGAGCGACGTCGTGGTCGATCTGGTGTGCTATCGCCGCCTGGGCCACAACGAGCAGGATGAGCCGATGGTCACTCAGCCGCTCATGTACAAGGCGGTTCAGAAGCATCCGACGACGCGCAAGATCTACGCCGACAAGCTTGCCGCCGAGGGCGTCATCGGTGAGGGCGAGGCCGACGAGATGGTGAAGACCTATCGCGATGCGATGGATAGCGGTCATCACACCAATCAGACCGTGCTCTCCAATTACCTCCCGCCGCACCAGACCAACTGGCAGAAGTACACCGGCACGAAATGGAACGAAAGCGACGACACCTACGTTTCCCTAGAGACTTTGCGGATGCTGGGCGACAAGCTCACGCAGGTGCCGGTCAACATGAAGCTTCACCCGCGGGTAGAGCGCATCATCGCAGACCGCAAGTTGATGATGCAGGGCAAGCTGCCGCTCGATTGGGGGATGGCCGAGAATCTCGCCTATGCCACCTTGCTGCACGAAGGGTATTCGGTGCGTCTGTCGGGGCAGGATGCGGGGCGGGGCACGTTCTTCCATCGTCATGCCGTACTGCACGACCAGAATCGCGAGCGCTGGGACTCGGGCACCTACATCCCGCTGCAGCAGGTCAATCCCGGCAAGGCCGATTTCACGGTGATCGACTCCGTGCTCTCGGAAGAAGCCGTCATGGCATTCGAATACGGCTACGCCACGTCCAGCCCTGAAGAGCTGGTGATCTGGGAGGCGCAGTACGGAGATTTCGCCAACGGGGCACAAGTGGTCATCGATCAGTTCATCGCATCGGGCGAAGTGAAATGGGGCCGCCTGTGCGGTCTCACGCTGATGCTGCCGCATGGCTACGAGGGCGCCGGTCCCGAACATTCTTCCGCGCGTCTGGAGCGGTTTCTGCAGCTTTGCGCCGACTACAACATCCAGGTGTGCGTACCCGCCACACCCGTGCAGATGTTCTTCCTGTTGCGCAGGCAAGTCATCCGCCCGTATCGCCGCCCGCTCGTGCTGTTCACTCCCAAGAGCTTGCTGCGCCACAAGGAGTCCGTGTCGCCGCTCGAGGAGTTCGAGCACAGCAAGTTCAACCCGGTCAACGACGAGTGGGACGAGGACATCGATGCGGCCAAGGTCAAGCGGGTCGTGTTCTGCAGCGGGAAGGTTTTCTTCGATCTGCGCGCCGCTCGCCGCGAGCGCGGGATCAAGGATATCGCGCTGGTGCGCATCGCCCAGCTCTATCCTTTCCCGCACGATCATGTGAAGGCGATGATCGACAAGTACGCCAAGGCCACCGAGATCATCTGGTGCCAGGAAGAGCCCCGCAATCAAGGCGCCTGGCGCTGGGTGCAGCACTACTTGCTGCGCCACATGCAGGGCAGCCAGAAGTTGGGGTATGCCGGACGTGCCTCGTCCGCCTCCCCGGCGGCGGGCTACAAGGCATTGCACGAGAAGCAGCTGAAAGAGTTCATCAATGCGGCCTTGTCGGATGGCGACCTGGCCGACGTAGTCGATTAGAGCAGCACCCGCAACGTACAAAGATAATCAGACGGAGTTGCCATGCTGGTTGAAGTAAAAGTACCGCAGCTTTCTGAATCCGTGCCCGAAGCGACTCTCGTCAGCTGGCACAAGAAGGCCGGCGAGTATGTGGAACGCGATCAAAACCTGATCGATGTCGAAACGGACAAAGTGGTTCTCGAACTGGCGGCTCCGGCCTCCGGAGTGCTGGTGAAGATCATCAAGGGCGATGGCGGTACCGTCGTCAGCAACGAAGTCATCGCCCAGATCGATACCGAAGGCAAGCGCGAATCCGCCGGACCGATTCCCGCCGAATCGAAATCGTCGATGGTGGCCGAAGCTGCACCCGAAGCGAAGGCCGCCGCAGTCATGCCGGCGGCCCGGAAACTCGCGCAGGAGAAGGGCATCGATCCGGCGCAGATCGCAGGCAGCGGGCGCGGTGGACGAGTGACCAAGGCGGATGTCATCGCCAGCGCACAGTCCGCGACGCAGGTTGCACCCGCGAGCGCCGCTGCTCCGGCGAGTGCACCCAAGGCCCAGCCCGCGGCTGTCGACACCAGTGCCATACTCGGCGATCGGCCTCAGCAGCGTGTGCCGATGTCGCGGCTGCGCGCTCGGGTGGCTGAGCGCCTGGTGCAATCCCAGTCGACCGCGGCCATCCTCACCACGTTCAATGAAGTCAACATGCAGCCCGTGATCGACTTGCGCAATCGGTATCGCGACAAGTTCGAGAAAGAGCACGGCGTGCGGCTCGGCTTCATGTCGTTCTTCGTCAAGGCCGCGGTGGCGGCGCTGAAACGCTATCCGATCGTGAACGCCTCGATCGACGGCAACGACATCGTCTATCACGGCTTTTTCGACATCGGCATGGCGGTCTCCAGCCCGCGGGGCTTGGTGGTTCCCATCGTGCGCAATGCCGATCAGCTGTCGATTGCCGACATCGAGAAGACAATTGCCGATTTCGGTGCTCGCGCGCAGCAGGGCAAGCTGGGCATCGAGGAACTCACCGGCGGCACCTTTTCGATCTCCAACGGCGGCGTGTTCGGCTCCATGCTCTCCACGCCGATCATCAATCCGCCGCAAAGCGCGATCCTCGGCGTCCATGCGACGAAGGATCGCCCCGTGGTCGAGAATGGGCAGGTCGTGGTGCGGCCGATGAATTATCTGGCGCTGTCCTACGATCACCGCATCATCGACGGCCGCGAGGCCGTGCTGACTCTCGTTGCCATCAAGGAAGCGTTGGAAGATCCGGCGCGCATGTTGCTGGATCTGTAAGCCAGGACGCGAAAAGGATAGGGGCGGCGGGCAGATCCTCTGCGATCTGACGCCCCCCCGGCTCCTCTTCCCGTCGCGATCGATCGACCCGACGTCAAACCACACGGAATACCCATGCCACAAGCCTTCGACCTCGTTGTCATCGGCGCCGGCCCCGGAGGCTATGTCGCCGCCATCCGGGCCGCGCAGCTCGGATTCAAGACTGCGTGCATCGACAACTTCAAGAACGCGGCGGGCAAGCCTTCGTTGGGCGGCACGTGCCTGAACGTCGGTTGCATTCCCTCCAAGGCCTTGCTCGAATCTTCCGAGAATTACGAGCGCGTCCAGCACAAGTTCGCTGCCCATGGCATCACCGTCAAGGATGCCAGCATCGATGTGCCCACGATGATCGCCCGCAAGCAGAAGATCGTCGATCAGTTCACCGGCGGTATTGCTGGCTTGTTCCGCAAGAACAAGGTCACGAGCCTGCACGGAACCGGCGCGTTCAAGGCGGCCGCGGCCGAGGGCTATACCATCGAAGTGACGACGGACGGCAAAGCCGAGGAGATCCAGGCCAAGCACGTGATCGTGGCGACGGGCTCGGTACCGCGGGCGCTGCCGATGGCGCCGTTCGACAATGAACTGATCCTGGACAACGCCGGAGCGCTCTCGCTCAAGCAGACGCCGAAGCGTCTGGGCGTGATCGGCGCCGGTGTGATCGGGCTCGAAATGGGCAGTGTCTGGCGCAGGCTCGGGGCCGAAGTCACGGTGCTCGAGGCGCTGCCGGGCTTTTTGCAGGCAGCCGATGAGGCTGTGGCCAAGGAAGCGCTCAAGATCTTCACCAAGGAGTTGGGCCTCGCCATTCGCACGGGCGTGACGGTGCAGTCGATCGAGAAGGGCAAGAAGAGCGTCACCGTGGCCTATGCCGTCGATGGCAAGGACGAGCGCGCGGAGTTCGACCGGCTGATCGTCGCGGTGGGGCGCGTGCCGAATACCCAAGGTCTCAATGCCGACGCGGTCGGCCTCAAGCTCGATGCGAGAGGCTTCATCGAGGTCGATGGCGACTGCCGCACGAGCCTCGCGAACGTTTATGCCATTGGCGACGTGGTGCGCGGACCGATGCTGGCCCACAAGGCGATGGAAGAGGCCGTGGCCGTGGCGGAGCGGCTGGCAGGGCAGGCGCCTCACGTCAATCTGGACAACGTGCCGTGGGTGATCTACACCTCCCCGGAGATCGCATGGGTGGGCCGCACGGAGCAAAGCCTGCGTGATGCGGGTGTGAAGTATCGGGCCGGGCAGTTCCCTTTCCTTGCGAACGGCCGCGCGCGCGCCCTCGGCGAGCCCGCCGGTTTCGTCAAGATGCTTGCGGATGCCGATACCGACCGGATTCTGGGGGTGCACATCATCGGCCCCTTCGCCTCGGAGTTGATTTCCGAGGCGGTCGTGGCGATGGAGTTCGGCGCCTCGTCCGAGGACATCGCGCGCATCGTGCATGCCCATCCCTCCTTGTCGGAAGCGATGCACGAAGCTGCGCTGGCAGTCGACAAGCGCACACTGCATATCTGATCGATCGTCGGTCAGCGCAAGAATGCCCCTGCCATGAACGAACGGACCGCGCAGCAGGCTGAGCCGGCATCCGTCCCGGGGGCATTGCTGAGGCCGGGCGGCGTGGCCGCCCACATGCGCGAGCATGCCCGCGGTCACGGGATCGTCCTGGATGCCGCGCAAGAATCCGCGCTGGCGCATTTTCAACGTCTGTACGACGACCTTGCGGATGCCGGGCGTCCAGAGTCCTGGTTTTCTCGTTTGCTCGGCAAGCGTCGGACGGCCGAATCTCCGCAGGGGCTTTATCTGTGGGGCGGGGTGGGACGCGGCAAGAGCTTCCTCATGGACGGATTCTTCGAGTGCGCGCCGACCACCAAGCGGCGCCAGCACTTCCATCGCTTCATGCAGGACATCCACCACCGCATGCGCGAATTGCAGGGGCAGGAGGATCCGCTGATTCTCATTGCCCGCGACATCGCCGAGCACGTGAAGCTGATCTGCCTGGACGAATTCCAGGTCACCGATATCACCGACGCCATGCTCATGCGTCGTCTGCTGGAGGGCTTGTTCGACCAGGGCGTGGTCATGATCACGACGTCGAATCTGCCCCCCGACGATCTCTACAAGCATGGTTTGCAGCGCGAGCAGTTCGTTCCAGCAATCGAATTGATCAAGCAGAAGCTCGATGTGGTGAATGTCGATTCCGGGATCGACTACCGGTTGCGCGTTCTGGAGCAGGCGGGCGTGTACCACCACCCGCTTTCCCCGGAAATCGATGCCAGGATGGCGCGAGAGTTCGAGTCGATCGCCTCGGATCGAGGCGAGGCCGATGTCTCGCTCGACATCGAGGAGCGCGTCATTCGAGCGCGTCGCATCTGCAACGGGGTGGCGTGGTTCGAATTCGACGAATTGTGCGATGGTCCGCGCGGGCAGGCCGACTACATCGAGCTCGCACGGCGCTATCACACCGTGCTGCTGTCGAACGTCCCCAGGCTGCGTCCCTCCAAGCTGGATGTGGCGCGCCGCTTCACTTGGCTGGTCGATGAGTTCTATGATCGCAGGGTGAAGCTGGTGATCGCCGCGGAGGCGGCTGCGCACGAACTGTTCGAAGTCGCCGAGTCGGGGGACGCGTTCATGCGCAATCTCAATTCGTCGTTCGTCGATCGTACGGTGAGCCGGCTGATCGAGATGCAGACACACGATTACCTCGCATTGCCGCATCTGCCGTAACCGCCGCAATCCATGGAGGAGAGACAAATGAGCGAACGATTCCAGGCGCTGAGAGTGTTCGAGGAGAACGGCAAGTCCGTCGCGCGCGTCACCGAGGCGAGCCTCGATGAGCTGGATGCCGGCGAAGTCGTCATCCGGACCGCCTATTCGAGCGTGAACTACAAGGACGCGCTCGCCGTCACGGGCGCCGGCAAGGTGATACGGCGCTTTCCGTGCGTTGCCGGCATCGATGCCGCCGGCACGGTGGTGAGCTCCTCCGATGCCCGCTTCAAGGCGGGCGATGCCGTGATCGCAACCAGCTACGACCTGAGCGTGGCTCATGACGGCGGCTTGGCGGGCTATGTGCGCGCGAAGGCCGACTGGGTCGTACCGCTGCCTGCCGGACTGACGCTGTTCGAATCGATGGCGCTGGGCACTGCGGGGTTTACCGCGGGCCTGGCCATCGAACTGGCGGAGAAGAACGACCTGGTGCCGAAGTCGGGAAAGGTGCTGGTCAATGGAGCGACCGGCGGTGTCGCGAGTCTTTGCATCGACATGCTCGGCGGGTTGGGCTACAGCGTCACTGCGTTGACCGGCAAAGGTAGCGAGACCGATTACCTCAAGGGGCTGGGAGCGAGCGAAGTCATCGACCGGACGACCTACGAGATGGGCGGGCGTCCTCTGGAGAAGACGCTGTGGGCCGGCGCGTTCGATTCCGTCGGCGGCGAACAACTCGGGTGGCTCACGCGCACCATGCAGCAGAGCGGGGTGATCGCGAGCTTCGGCAACGCGGGGGGGATCGAGCTCAAGACCAACGTGCTGCCGTTCATACTGCGTGGCGTGCGCCTGATCGGTGTCGATACCGGCTACACGCCGATGCCGTTGCGCCGCAAGGTCTGGGAGCGGCTGGCCACCGATCTGAAGCCGCGTCATCTGGATACGATCGCGCATACGCTCAAGCTGGCTGACGTGCCCGAGTACTGCGCACGCATGCTGAAGGGGCAAATCCGCGGCCGCGCGATCGTCGCGTTGTCCGCCTGATCGAGCGGTTCGAACGTAGCAGTACGATCGGCTGCTGGTGTTGACGCGATCAGGACCATGAAAGAGGCAGCCCTTCGAGCCGCCTAGATCCTGTGCAGAGGGCGCCCGTCCGCTCGATTCGGGCACGAAACCCGGGAGGAGACCCATGGCTGAGACCTACAACAGCTTTCATCGTCGCTCGCTGCAGGATCGCGAAGGATTCTGGCGCGAGCAGGCTGCGCTGATCGACTGGGAGCGGCCGTTCGAGCGGGTGCTCGATTACGACCGACCGCCCTTTGCCCGCTGGTTCGTCGGCGGGCGCACGAATCTTTGCCATAACGCGGTCGATCGGCATTTGCAGGCTCGAGCCGCGCAGGCGGCGCTGATCTACATCTCGACCGAAACCGGCGTCGAGCATACGTATACCTACGCCGAGTTGCACCGCGAAGTGAACCGGTGTGCGGCCATGCTGCAAGCTCTGGGCGTGGGCAAGGGCGATCGCGTCCTCATCTACATGCCCATGGTGCCCGAGGCGATCTTCGCCATGCTGGCGACGGTCAGGCTGGGCGCGATTCACTCGGTGGTTTTCGGAGGATTCGCCGCGCAGAGTCTGGCCGCGCGCATCGACGATGCGCAACCGCAAGTGATCGTGACGGCGGACGCCGGCATGCGGATGGGCAAAGTCATCCCTTACAGGCCGTTGCTCGAGGAGGCGTTGCGCGCAGCCACGCATCCGCCCCGGCACATGCTGATTCTCGATCGCGGTCTCGACAAGTCGTCGGCTCGGGTTGCCGGTCGCGATATCGACTATGCCGAGTTGCGCGCCGCGCACATGAATGCGCAAGTGCCCGTGGTCTGGCTGGAATCGAACGAACCGTCCTACATCCTCTACACCTCGGGCACGACCGGCAAGCCCAAGGGCGTGCAGCGCGACACCGGCGGGCATGCGGTCTCGATGGTTGCCTCGATGAAGCATATCTACTGCGGCGAACCGGGAGAGACCTACTTCGCGACCTCGGACATCGGCTGGGTGGTCGGGCATTCGTATATCGTTTATGCCCCATTGCTGCGAGGCATGGCGAGCGTCGTTTATGAAGGGGTGCCGATCCGGCCCGATCCGGGTGTGTGGTGGAAGATCGTCCAGGATCACAAGGTGTCGGTGATGTTCTCCGCGCCGACCGCGATCCGGGTGCTGAAGAAGCACGATCAGTCCTATCTTAGAAGATACGACCTCGGGTCGCTGAAACACCTATTCCTTGCTGGCGAGCCCTTGGACGAGCCGACAGCGCGCTGGATCGCCGACGCCCTGCAGCGACCCGTGATCGACCACTACTGGCAGACCGAGACCGGATGGTCGATCCTGGCCGCCTATCCCGGCGTCGAAAAGACGCCCATCAAGTTCGGCAGTCCGAGCTTTCCGGCCTATGGATACGATGTCCGTCTGTTGCACGAGGGGACCGGGGAGGAGGTGGCGGACAACGAGAAGGGTGTCGTGGCGATCGTGCCGCCGTTGCCGCCAGGGTGTCTGACGACCGTTTGGGGTCAGGACGATCGTTTCGTCCAGACCTACTTCACCAGCTTTCCGGGCAAGCAGGTGTACTCGACGTTTGACTGGGGCATCCGCGACGCGGAAGGCTATTACTACATCCTTGGACGGACCGACGACGTCATCAACGTCGCCGGCCATCGCCTGGGCACACGCGAGATCGAAGAGGCCGTGTGCTCGCATCCCAATATCGCGGAAGTGGCCGTGGTCGGCGTCGCGGACAAGCTCAAGGGTCAGGTTCCGTTCGCATTCGCCGTCGTGAAGGATGCTTCGCACTTGAATTCCGACGCCGCGCACGCGGTGCTCGAACGCGAAGTCCTGGACGTCGTCGACAAGCACTTGGGCGCCATCGGTCGTCCGGCGCATGTCTTCTTCGTCAACATGCTGCCCAAGACGCGCTCGGGCAAGGTCTTGCGGCGCAGTATCCAGGCGCTTGCCGAGGGCAGAGATCCCGGAGACATGACGACGCTCGACGATCCGGCGGGCATCGAACAGATCCGCGCTGCCATCGATGCGCTGAACGCTCCGCGATAGAAGCTTCATGCCGAGAGGCCCAGGTGCGTTGCAAGTCGCGCCGCAAGTCTCGGCGTGCCGCCGGGCAACGGCGCTGCGCCAGCTTGCTCAGCGGGCGGAGCGGGCATGCCAGGGCCAGCGTCCCTCCAGTTCGACCTCGAGCGCGATGCTGAGGAAAGTCCGTATCAGCACGATGATCCCCAGCGTGACGGCGTTCTCCAACGTCGGCGCGATGGCGACGGTGCGGATGATGTCGGCGGCAACGAGGAATTCCAGGCCGAGCAGGATGCCTTTACCCAGATCCTGCCGGAAGTTGCGATAGGCATCGCCGGGCGCGATCGCAAAGGCCCGTGCATACCGAAAGAGTGCCACCAACATGCCGATCCCGATGACCGCGACTCCCGCCGCATCGATGGCCAGTGCTACCAGTTCGATCGCCTCGTTGAAGGATTCCATGATCGCTTTCCCGGATTGGGTGCTGGATGCTCGCCTCGCATGCTCGTGGACGACATGACGTGGTTCGGCCGTGCGTCTACAACGTCTCGATGAGGGTCGCTCGCACGAGGATTTCCTTTTGGCGAAAACGCTCGCGCAGACCCATGCGGTAGTTCGCCCATCAGTCCCGTTCGAGGCTGTCTGTCATGACCTCGACGACCACCATGGCGTCATGCCAAACGCGGCCATCGCCGCCCCGCCATGTTCCGTCGGCCGGCGCGTGCGCATACAAAGTGGCCCCGCCGAATCGATCCGTCAGTTCGCTGCGGACCCGTTGAAACTGGGCCTGCGCGATGGCCTGGTTTGCGTTGTCGTAGAGCGGCAGCAGTAGCTGGACGAGATGCATGCTGCGGCTCCATCACGAATCATGCCTGAGGGACGCCTGCGCCGTACGCGTCACGTAGGAAGCTTCGTTTCACTGGCTGGCCTTCGCGCGCGCCGCAGGCCCATTCTAGGGCGAAGCCGTGTACGAAGGGATGGATGAACGCGGCAGGCGTCGGGGATCACTGCTGTCTTTAAGGCATGGATGGCAGACGTTGCGGCTTTCGTATAACCGCGTCGGGCTGCGCTACGACTGTCGAATCATGCCGGGCCTCGGTGCCAGTCGGCTTGCCAAACACGAACGCCCCAGGGCGGGACGTCGGTCTGTGGCGGAGAGAGTGGGATTCGAACCCACGATACGTTTACACGTATACACACTTTCCAGGCGTGCGCCTTCGACCGCTCGGCCATCTCTCCGTGGGGCGCATTCTAGCAGAAGCCAGGCTATTCATTGCCAGGTCCGAATACCTGCAATACGTGCTTCGGGTGGGCTCGACAGTCTTGCGCCCACCTGCTGAGGCTCCGCCGATCAGCTGACTTCCTTGAGTTGATCGAGAATCGCCGGGTTCTCCAGGGTCGAGACGTCCTGATTGATCTCCTCGCCCTTGGCGATCGAGCGCAGCAGGCGGCGCATGATCTTGCCCGAGCGGGTTTTGGGCAGGTTGTCACCGAAACGGATGTCCTTCGGCTTCGCGATCGGGCCGATCTCCTTGGCGACCCAGTCGCGCAGTTCGGCAGCGATCTTGTGCGCTTCGCTGCCGTGCGGGCGCGCTTGCTTCAAGACGACGAATGCCGCCACGGCTTCACCGGTGACTTCATCTGGACGTCCCACGACCGCCGCTTCGGCGACCTTCGGATTCGATACCAGGGCCGATTCGATTTCCATGGTGCCCAAGCGATGACCCGAGACGTTCAGCACATCGTCGATCCGACCCATGATGGTGAAATAACCGTTGGCATCGCGACTCGCCCCATCGCCGGCGAGGTAGAGTTTGCCCTGGAAATCGTCGGGAAAATAGGTGCGCAGGAAACGCTCCGGATCGCCCCAGATGGTGCGCAGCATGGAAGGCCAGGGCTTGCGGATCACCAGGATGCCACCCTTGCCGCGCTCGACCGACGTGCCCGTCTCGTCGACCACGTCAGCCATGATGCCGGGCAAGGGCAGGGTGCATGAGCCCGGCTTGAGGGGTGTCGCACCGGGCAGCGGCGTGATCAGATGGCCACCGGTTTCGGTTTGCCACCAGGTGTCGACGACCGGACAGCGGCTGTTGCCGACGGTCTGGTAGTACCACATCCAGGCCTCGGGATTGATCGGCTCGCCCACCGTGCCGAGGATGCGCAACGACGACAAGTCGTACTGCTTCGGAAGATCCGCGCCAAGTTTGATCAGCGAACGAATGGCGGTAGGTGCCGTGTAGAACACCGTGCACTTGTGATCCTGGATCATGCGCCAGAAGCGTCCGCTATCGGGGTAAGTCGGCACGCCCTCGAACATGATCTCGGTGGCGCCTACCGCCAGCGGCCCATAGCAGACATAGGTGTGCCCGGTGACCCATCCCACATCGGCCGTGCACCAGAACACATCCTGCGGCTTGTAATCGAAGGTCCACTTCATCGTCAGCACGGCCTGCAGCAGATAGCCGCCGGTCGAGTGCTGGACGCCCTTGGGTTTACCCGTGGAGCCGGAGGTATAGAGAATGAACAGAGGATGCTCGGCGTCCACCCACTCCGGCTCGCATGTGGTGGCTTGTCCCTGCACCATATCGTGCAACCAGATGTCCCGACCCTTCGTCCACCGTACCTGGGCGCCGGTGCGCTGGTAGACCACGACGTGCTTGAGGGTGTCGCAATTCCCCAGTGCGATGGCGTCGTCGACCGCGACCTTGAGCGCAATCGCGCGCCCCCCGCGCATTTGTTCGTCGGCGGTCAGCACGGCGACCGCGCCTGCATCGATGATGCGCTCCTGCAGCGCCTTGGCCGAAAAACCGCCGAAGACGACGGAGTGAATTGCGCCGATGCGGGCGCAGGCTTGCATCGCCACGACTGCCTCGACACTCATCGGCATGTAGACGATGACCCGGTCGCCTTTCTTGATTCCCAGGCTCTTGAGGCCGTTGGCCATCGCACACACTTGTTCGTAGAGTTGGCGATAGCTGGTGCGCGTCACCGCGCCATCATCGGCCTCGAAGACGATCGCCGTCTTGTCGGGCTGAGTGCTCAGGTGACGATCCAGGCAGTTGTACGAAGCGTTGAGCTTGCCGTCGGCGAACCACTTGAAGAAGGGCGCCTGGCTGTCGTCGAGGATTTTCGTGAAGGGCTGTCGCCAGTCCAGATGCTCGCGCGCGAGCCGTGCCCAGAATCCGGTGAAATCCCCTTCCGCCTCGGTACACAGCGCTTCGTACGCCGCCATGCCGGAGATGTTTGCTTGCGCCTCGAACGCCGCGCTCGGGGGAAAAATCCGGTGTTCCTGCAGCACGGATTCGATCATGGACATGACATATCTCCTCTCGACAATGTGGCCGGCGATTGCACGTGGCACGGCAAAACGGGATCGGCGGTAATGGAAGCACTAATAGCGAGTGCTGTAAAGTTTCGGCGATGGATGCAGCTTCGTGACCGCGCGATTGGATGGCACGTTCACGCTGCGAAAGTGCGACTGTCGAAGGGACGCTGATTGGTTTCGCTGCGGGATCGCCAGTGGACGAGCGGGCATCGCGGGCGGCAGATCAGGCAGTTCTGGATCGCAGGCTCGATTCCGGGCATACTCCACAGCGGCGGGCCTCCCCGCATTGCATGGTAGTGAACCTGGTCAGGTCCGGAAGGAAGCAGCCACAGCTATTCTCTGCAAGTGCCGGGGGTTAGGCTCGCCACCTCCACTTTTGATGGTAGCGAGACCCGACTGACGAGATCGATGATGAGACGGACACGTGCGCTCGGTGTGTTCATCGCGTTGGTCATGATTGCGCCTGCGGCGCGCGCCGTGGACGGCATCTCGCTGGAAATCGGCACGTCCAATTCGGCAAGTGCGTCGGTAGACATCACCCGCATCGGTTTGCAGTGGAATTGGGCCAAACGCTGGGCTCTGGGCGCCAACTGGAACATAGGCGGCTACTGGGAAGTCGATTTCGGCCATTGGTCGAACGACAGCGCGCAGCGAACGAACAGCAGTATCGCCGAAATCGGCTTGACACCGGTTTTTCGACTGCAGCAGACCCATCCGGGTGCGATCGCGCCTTATGCCGAAGCCGCCATCGGTCTGCACCTGTTGTCGGAGACATCCGTGAGCCAGCATCGCCGGTTCAGCACGATGTTTCAGTTCGGAGATCACCTCGGTCTGGGCATACGCTTCGGCCACAGACACGCGTTCGACCTGGGCTACCGATATCAGCATCTTTCGAACGGCGGCATCAAGAAGCCGAACCACGGCATCAACTTTCATCAAATCCGCCTGCAATACAGCTTCTAGCCCAACCTCGGTTGGGCGCAGCGAGAACGCAGGCTGATTAAGCACAAGCAAAAGAGACCATGACTCAGGCGCTGGCGCGCAAATGGCGACCGAAGACCTTTGCTGAACTGGTGGGCCAGGAGCACGTGGTTCAGGCACTCACCAATGCGCTCGGCGCGCAGCGTCTGCACCATGCGTACCTGTTCACCGGAACGCGCGGCGTGGGCAAGACTACGCTCGCCAGAATTCTGGCCAAGGCGTTCAATTGCGAGCAAGGCGTGAGTGCGACGCCTTGCGGTCAATGCAGTGCGTGCCTCGGAATCGATGCGGGGCGCTTCGTCGATCTGCTGGAGGTCGATGCGGCATCGAATACCCAGGTCGACAAGATGCGCGATCTGCTCGAGAACGCGCTGTATGCGCCGACCGCGGGCCGCTACAAGATCTACGTGATCGACGAAGTGCATCAACTCTCCGGGCACTCCTTCAATGCGATGCTCAAGACGCTCGAGGAGCCTCCCGAGCATGTCAAGTTCGTGCTGGCGACCACCGATCCACAGAAGGTTCCGGTAACGGTCTTGTCCCGGTGTCTGCAGTTCAGCCTGCGGCAGATTCCCGCCGACCAGATTCGAGCCCGTCTGGCCGAGATCCTGGAGCGCGAAGGCATCGCGTTCGAGGTCGCCGGCGTCGCAGCGATCGCGCGTGCCGCACGCGGGAGCCTGCGCGATGCTCTGTCGCTGCTCGATCAGGCCATCGCTCACGGCGGCGGCAAGGTCGATGAGCACGCAGTCACGGCGATGCTGGGCTTGGTCGGCCGGGAGCATCTGGTCAAGCTCATCGAGTACTTGGCCGCGCACGACGGCGCTGCGATGATCGCTCAGGCCGACGAGATGGCCTCGCACGGGATCGCATTCGAACAGGCCTTGCAGCAGCTCGGCGCATTGTGGCATCGAATTGCGCTGGCCCAGATCGTTCCTTCGGCCGTGGCTGCCGAAGAGGGCGACCCTGGCGTCGTACGCGCGCTGGCCGATCGGTTCAGTGCCGAGGAGGTCCAGCTCTACTATCAGATCACCCAGCAAGGGCGGGGCGACATCGTGCTCGCGCCCGACGAGTACGCCGGCTTCACCATGACTTTGATGCGCATGCTCGCCTTCGCGCCGCACTCGAGCGCCGCACCGGCTGCAAACGTTCGCGCATCGCAGCCCGCGCTTGCCGTCGCGCAGCGGCCGGCTCAACCGGCGAGCGAGCCGCCCGCGGCATTAGGGGCGACCCTTGCGGTCCCGGCTGCCGCTGTCGCGCCCACGGTAGAGCGTAAGGTGGCGGCGGGGCCGATCGGCGACTGGTCGCGACTGCTGGCGGCGCTCAAACTTACCGGGATGACTCGTCAACTGGCGCACCATTGCGAGTTGACGGGAGAGGAGGGCGAAGTCGTCGCTCTGCGCCTGGCTCCCGCCCACAAGCATCTGGCCGACAAAGGCCCGCAGGAGCGATTGCGTGCAGCGGTCGAGGAACACCTGGGCCGCAGTGTGCGTCTGAGGATCGATATCGCGGAGCCGCAGGGGCAGACGCCTGCTCAGATGGACGACCAGGAGCGACGCAACAAACTGGCGAACGCTGCGCAGTCGCTCGACGCCGATCCGTTCGTTCGTGAGTTGGTCGACGATTTCGGTGCCCGCGTAGTCCCTGATTCCATCAAACCAAAGCGCTGAGTTCGAGCGCGAAAGCAGAGGGTCATCATGATGAAAGGCGGTTTGGGGCAGCTCATGAAGCAGGCGCAGCAGATGCAGGAGAACATGCGCAAAGTACAGGAAAGCCTCGCGTCCATCGAAGTGGAGGGACAGTCCGGCGCCGGACTCGTCAAGATCGTCATGACGTGCCGCAACGATGTGAAGCGCGTCACCATCGATCCTAGCCTGCTGGCCGACGACAAGGATATGCTCGAAGATCTGGTTGCTGCGGCCTTCAACGATGCCGTCCGCAAGGCCGAAGCCACTTCGCAGGAGAAGATGGCAGGCTTCACGAGCGGCTTGAACCTGCCGCCGGGCATGAAGATGCCGTTCTAGGCATGTTGGCACGAACGAGTTTGCCAGCGGTGGCGGCATGAAGAATCCGCCCAGCCTGGAGGAGCTGATCGCCGCGTTTCGCTGTCTCCCCGGTGTGGGTGCGAAGTCGGCGCAGCGCATGGCGTTCCACTTGCTGCAGCGGGATCGCGCCGGCGCCGCACGATTGGGCGCTGCGCTCGGCCGGGTTCTCGACGCGGTTCGCCATTGCGAGCGCTGCAACAGCTTCAGCGAAACCGACGTGTGCGGTTTGTGCAGTTCGTCCCAGCGCGACGCGAGTCTGCTATGCGTGGTCGAGACGCCAGCCGATCTGCTCATGCTCGAGCAGGCCCAGTGCTACGGCGGCCTCTATTTCGTGTTGATGGGGCGACTGTCTCCGCTGGATGGCATCGGCCCCAAGGACATTCACCTCGATCGCATGCTGCAGCGGGCTGCCGACGGTCTGGTGAAAGAAGTCGTGCTCGCGACCAATTTCACTAATGAAGGCGAAGCGACGGCTCATTTCATCAGCGAGATGCTCGCGAGCCGAGGCATCAAGGTCACGCGCATCGCGCGCGGCTTGCCCGTGGGTGGAGAGATCGAGCACGTCGACAGTGGCACGCTCGCCCGTGCCGTGATCGAGCGCCGGTCGGTGTAATCCGCACAGCCGCTCTGGAGCGGCTGCATCATCCCAAAGGCACGCTCGGATCGGCGAGCTTCGCCGCGTCCACGTCGCCGCCGGCCGCGATCAACTTGCGAAAGGCCAGATGTTCGCGAGGCGCGCTTACCGTGTCGGCTGCGATAAGTTTGCCGCCGCGCAGATACATCACGCTGAAGGTGCGCGTCGAGGGATCACCTCTCAGTACCGCATCATCGTAGCCTTGCGACAAGCCCGCGATCTGTAGTCGCAGGTCGTACTGGTTCGACCAGAACCAAGGCAGTTCGGCATAGGCCAGCGGCTTTCCGCATAGATTGGAGGCCGCGGCGCGCGCCTGATCGACGGCGTTCTGCACCGACTCCAGGCGCAGTCTACGGTCGAGCAGTTTGTTCGGATGATTCGTGCAGTCGCCTGCCGCATGGATGTGCTCATCGGCAGTGCGAGTGAACTCGTCGACGATGATCCCGTTGTCGCAGGCAAGACCCGCGGCGGCAGCCAGTTCGACGTTCGGTACGATGCCTACGCCGACGATGACCAAGTCGGCCTCGATGCGGCCTCCCGTGCTCACCACTGCGCTCACGCGCTCCTTGCCCTCCATCGCCACTACACCGGCGTCGCACCGGATGTCGACGCCTTGTCTGGCGTGCTCTTCGGCGAAGAACTGAGCGGTCGGCGGGCCGCTCACGCGGCTGAGGATCCGACTCGCGGCCTCCAGGACGGTGACCTTCAATCCGGCTTTGACGGCAATCGCTGCCGCCTCGAGCCCGATGTAGCCGCCACCCACGACCACCAGTCGCTGGTCCGGGGACATCTGTGCGCGTATGCCCTCCACGTCGGCGATCGTGCGCAGATAATGGACGCCAGGGAGCGTTGCTCCCAGCACATCGAGCCGTCGTACTCGGCTGCCTGTCGTCAGCAGGAGCTTGGAATAGGGCAGGGTTTCGTCGCCGAGGGCCACTTCGCGGCGCCCGCGATCGATGCCTTCCACACGAGTGTTCAGTCGAAACTGGACCGTCCGCTCCTGATAGAACTTGGCAGGCTTGAGCTGCAGTTGCTCGACGCTCATCTGACCGGCGAGAAAATTCTTCGATAGCGGCGGGCGCTGATAGGGCCCGTGGGCTTCATCGCCGACAACGAGGATCTCCCCGGTGTAGCCATGCTCGCGCAAGCTCGCCACAGCCACTCCCGCGCTATGGCCGGCGCCGACGATTACGATTCGTTCGCTCATGTGATTTCCGTTTCGGTGGACGAAGCGGCGGCTGGTCACCGCACTTCCGAGGATAGGGATTGTAGTCGCTGCCTCGCGTTTCGCGAACCCGTTGCATGTCGACATGGGCGAGCGCTATAATCAGTCGTCCTAGGTGCGTTCGTTATAGCGACGAGCGTTAAACGGGAAACAGGGACCGGCCAACGCCGGCAACCTGTGCTGCCCCCGCAACGGTAAGCAAGTGCGGGTGCGACACGACGAGCCCTTCGAGGCTCGCAGCCACTGCGGCAGCTGCCGTGGGAAGGCGTCGCACCAAGACTTGTCAGCCCGGATACCGGCCCAGGATCGCAGTGAAGCTGGCGCGGGTGGTCGCCGCATGCTTGCTCGTCTGGACGGCGTGGCGCGCATCCTCTCCTCTTCACTTCTATTCCATGTGATGTCCGCGGGGCGGCGGACGAGGGAGTGTTGAATTGACTTCAGCTAAGCGATGGCGGCTCGCCCTATGGGCGCCTGCCATGATCGGTTTTTCCTTCAGTACGAGCACCCCAGCGCAGCTCGCCTACACGCCGGAGATCATCGTCTCCGCGACCCGGTTCACGGATTCCGTCGACCGGCTCCCGGTGAACGCGAGCGTCATACAGGCGGACGAGATCGCTCGCAGCACCGCACGCACGCTGCCCGAATTGCTCGGCTCGCGCGCCGGTATCGCGATGCGCGATCTCTACGGCAACGACGGTGCCCTCAGCACGATCGACATGCGAGGGTTCGGTGCCGCTGCGGGGCAGAATACGCTGGTGTTGGTCGACGGTCGCGTGCTGAACGACATCGACATGTCGGGCGTGCAGTGGTCTTCGATTCCGCTGGGAACGATCGAGCGCATCGAAGTGCTGAGGGGCAGCGGGGCGGTTCAATACGGCGATGGCGCGAGCGCCGGTGTCATCAACATCGTCACGCGGCATCCGGCGCGTGACGGCAATCGTGTCACCGCGGGCGCCCGATTCGGCAGCTGGGATACCCGCGATTTGAGCGCGGGACTGAACCTCTTCGCCAACAACGTCGGGCTCTACGCTCATGCGCGCAACTACGAGTCCGGCGGCTATCGAGACAACAATCGCTCGCGCCAGTCCAATGTCGCGCTTAGCGGCAGCTGGACCGGCGCCGCCGCCGAGGCGAATCTGCGTCTGGGCATCGACAGACAGGGCATACGCCTGCCTGGTGCGAGACTCGTCCAGCCCAGCGCAGGCATCGATCTGTTATCGACCGATCGTCGGGGCGCAGCAACACCCCTCGACTACGCTCAGCGTGACGGCAATCATCTCGCGCTTGACCTGCGCTGGCAGCTGGGGGCCGGCGAATTGGCGCTTGGCATGGGTTACCGGGACAAGTCGCAGCACTCGTATTTCGACTTCGGCGGCTTTCCCGACTACCGTAGCATCGATCTGGACGTCCTCAGCATGCAGCCGCGGTTTCGCTGGCAGGGCGATATACGTGGTCTTCGGCATTCCATCGTGGCGGGGATGGATCTGGCGCAGTGGGATTACGCGTTGCGCCGCTCGAATCAGCCGTCCAATATCGGGCAGCCGATCAACAGCGTCGGCGCCAGCCAGGACACCCGCGCGTTCTATCTGCTCGATACGGTGCAACTCTCGGAGCGAGTCGTCGTCAACGTGGGACTGCGTCGCGAGCGTCGTCGATTGAGCGCGAGTGACGTCTACGATCCGGGCGCGCCAGGCGCGTTCTTCGGCTCGGCTGCTATTGCGGGGCAGGAAGACGCCCGTGCAAGCGCCTACGAAGCCGGTCTTCGGATCGGTATCTCGGATCAGGCGGACGCGGTCCTGCGCACCGGAAAAAGCTTCCGCTTCGCCAACGTGGACGAGATCTACGAGACTTCCCCCACCTTCGCTCCTCAGTTCCAGTTCCTGCGGCCACAGAGCGCGCGCACCTACGAAGCGGGCGTGGTCTTGGGACGCAAGGCGCCCTGGCTGCGCGCGTCCTTGTATCGGATGGACGTGGACGACGAGATTCATCTCGATCCGTTCTCGACCGGCGTGGGCAATCGCAATCTGCCGCCGCTGCGGCGCGATGGCCTCGAGGTCGAGACCCGCCATTCGGTTACTCGGGACATCGAGTTGAGCAGCGCCTACGCGTTCACGCGCGCTCGCTTCACCGAGGGGACGTTGAACACCGTAGTGATCGCCGGGCGCACCGTGCCCCTCGTGCCGCGCCACAAACTGAACCTGGCCGCGAGCTGGCGTATGACTACCGATACTCGCGTTCGGGCTGAGATGCATGCCGTCGCAGAGCAGTACATGGATAACGACGAAGGCAACACCTTCCAGCGGCGCATTCCTGCCTACACCACCGCGGACCTGAAGATCCAGCATCGAGTCGGTGCTTTCACGGCCACCTTGGGCGTAAGTAATCTGTTCGATCGCAAGTACTTCGCCTATGCCGTGCGCAGCCAATTCGTGGCTGACCGGTTCAATGCGTATCCGCTGCCTGAACGCTCGTTCTGGATCGGGCTGGAGTACAAGGGGCTTTGATCATGGACGTACGATGAATCGGGCGCGCGTGCGGGTCTCCCTCGGGGCCATGCTCGTGCTCGCCTGCGCTTCAGTGCTGCTGGCCTTGAGCAGCGGCACCGACGGTTGGTCGCCACAGCGAACCTGGCAGGCACTGACGGAGGGTCGATCCTCGCTGTATGCCGAGGTCGTGCTTGGGTTGCGATTGCCCAGAGCGTGGACAGCCTTTGCGTGCGGAGGCCTTCTCGCGGTCGCCGGGGCGTTGATGCAGGTGCTGCTGCGCAATCCGTTGGCCGATCCCTATGTGCTAGGGCTCGCAGGTGGGGCCGGCGTGGGCGCGTTGGGTGCAATGTTGTTGGGGATAGGCAGTGTGGGCGTGATGGGGGCCGCCTGGGTGGGGGCCTTGATGTCCGTCGCGATGGTGCTATGGTTCGGCCGAGACACCTTCGTCGGTCGAAGCTCGGGCGCTGCAGCGGACGATCCGTTGCGCCTGTTGCTGATCGGGGTCGCTTTGGCAACGGGGTGGGCGGCGCTGATCACGCTCATTCTTGCGCTCGCTCCGGATGCGAGCCTGCGCGGCCTGTTGTTCTGGCTCATGGGCGATCTGGACGGAGCGGTCGACTTCATGGTGCCGCTGGCGGGTTTGATCGTCGTCCTGATCTTCACCATGTTTTGGGCACGGGATCTCAACGTGCTGACCCACGGCGCCCAGACCGCGCACGCACTGGGGGTGTCAGTGAAGCGAGTTCGTTTTCTCGCCATGCTGCTTGCATCGTGCGCGACGGCGCTCGCAGTCACCACGATTGGGACCGTCGGCTTCGTCGGCCTGATCGTCCCCAATGCATTGCGACTCGTGTTCGGCAACGATCAGCGGTTTCTTCTGCCTGCCAGTGCCTTGGCGGGCGGTGCGTTGCTCACGCTCGCTGACACGCTCGGACGGACGGTCGTCGCGCCGATGCAACTGCCCGTGGGTGGCGTCATGGCCGTGTTGGGTGCGCCCGTGTTCATGTGGATACTAAGCCGAGGATACTCCGGGCGATGAGCAAAGCGACGATACTGGATGCGCGAACGCTGGTACTGCGTGCCGGCGCGCGTACGCTGATCTGCGACTTGCAGCTAGACGTGCGCGAAGGAGAGTTTTGGTGCGTGCTCGGGCCCAATGGCAGCGGCAAGTCGACCCTTCTGCACACGCTCGCGGGACTGCGGCTCGCCGATGAAGGCGAGGTCTGGCTCGATGATCGTCCCCTTCGGCACTGGACTGCGCGCTCGGCCGCCCGCCGCCGCGCGATTTTGCTGCAGGGACACAGCTACGCGTTCAGCGCCAGTGTGGTCGATAGCGTGATGGTGGGGCGCCACCCGCACTTGGGGCGTTTCGGCTGGCCGGGAGAAGAGGACAGCGCGTGCGTCGACGCCGCCCTGCAGTGCATGGACATCGCCCACTTGGCAGCACGCGACGTAACTGGTTTATCGGGCGGAGAACGACAACGGGTCGCCGTAGCGGCCGTGTTGGCGCAGGATCCCAAGCTCTTCTTGCTAGACGAGCCCACCACGCATCTGGATCTCGTGCATCAGGTCGCGCTGTTTCGGCACTTGTCCGCGGCGGCGAAGGGCGAAGGACGCGCTGTGGTGATCGCAACGCACGAGTACAACCTGGCGGCACGATTCGCGACGCACGCCTTGCTCTTGTACGGCGATGGCCGCACCTATGCAGGAACGGCCAGTGAAGTGCTGCGGGCGCAGCGCTTGTCCGATGTGTTCGGGTTCGCGCTCGAAGAATGCTCCGACGCGAGCCGAAGAGCGTTCCTGCCCCAGTGGTAGCGCGCGCGATTCGGTTGCTGCGCGGCCTGTTCCTGGGCGTGACCGCGGTGCTTGTTTGCGCGATGGCGCAGGCCGAGGTCAGCGTCGTCGATGATTCCGGCAAAGCGGTTCGATTGCGTGAGCCGGCACGGCGCATCGTCTCGCTCGCGCCGCATCTGACCGAGCTGCTGTTCGAAGCCGGGGCGGGCGAGCGGGTGGTCGGTGTCGTGGCATACAGCGATTATCCCGCGCAAGCGCGCACGCTTCCTCGCATCGGAGATGCGCGAGCACTCGATCTGGAAGCGATCGCGATGCTGCAGCCTGACCTGGTGGTGGCTTGGGGCAGCGGCAGTCCCAAGGCGCAGGTCGAGCGTCTCGTACGCATGGGTTTCCCGGTGTTCTTGAGCGAACCCGACCTGCTTGAATCGATCGCACTCACGATCGAGCGTCTGGGCACGCTCGCCGGTAGCGAACGCTCCTCGCGCTTGCGAGCCGAGAGCTTTCGCCAGCGTCTAGCGGCGCTACGCAGCAGCACACGAGGCGTGAGGCGGGTGCGTGTGTTCTACCAGGTGTGGGGGCAGCCTCTGCTGACTGTGAATGCGCGCCATGTCATCGACGACGCCTTGGGTGTCTGCGGTGCCGACAACGTGTTCGCCCGTTTGAAGGTCGGCACTCCGCGGGTGGATCGGGAGGCCGTATTGCTCGCCGATCCGGACGCGATCGTGATTGCCACCTCGGGCGACGACGGACAGACGCATGAAGCGTGGAGTCAATGGCGCAGTCTGCGTGCCGTGCGTAATGGGCATCTGTTGACCGTCGACGCTAGCCTGCTTCATCGGCATACTGCGCGCATTCTCGATGGCGTCGCAGCCCTTTGTCGGGACATGGCGTGGGTGCGCTGAGGCGAGAGGGTCAAGGTCGCCGACGCATATCTGCTATGCTCGCGCCCGGGAGAGTTGCGTGCCACGCTGACCCGCGTACCGTGACTTCCCTCTACTCAGTGGACCGTAAAGCAATCCGATGAACTCGCCGCTACGCAAACCGAAAAACCGACCCACCGCTCGCCGCGATCCCCGACCTCAACGCGACAGTGGCTCTACGGCGCCCGCGCCGGGTAGTCGCAGGCGCAATGTGAGCGGGCCGCGTCCATCGAGGCCTCCAGGAGCTGCGGAGAAGTTCGAATCGGCGCGCGACGAGTTCGAGGACGGCAATCTGACGCAATCGCCGCGGCGCAACGAGTCGGATGCAGTTACGGTCAAGCTGCAGAAACGGTTGGCCGAGACCGGGTTGGGATCGCGTCGAGCGATGGAAGAACTCATCGAGTCGGGCCAGGTCTCCGTCAACGGTCGAGTCGCGAAGCTGGGCGCACGCGTCGCGGACACCGACTGGATCATGGTGGGCGGCAAGCTCATCGGTCGGGTGCGAGCGAGCAAGGAGGGCGAACCCCAGATCCTGCTCTATCACAAGCCCGAGGGCGAGATCGTATCTCGGGACGACCCCGAAGGCCGGCCCAGCGTATTCGATCGGGTGCCTATAGTGAAGCGAGGGCGCTGGTTGGCGGTCGGTCGGCTCGACTTCAACACCTGTGGCCTGCTGATCTTCACCGACTCGGGTGAACTCGCCAACCGACTGACTCACCCGCGATACAACGCACGACGCGATTATGCCGTGCGTATAGTCGGTGAGCTCGGTGTCGATCACATCCGCAGTCTCAAGAGCGGCATCAATCTCGAGGACGGACCCGCCCGCTTCGAAGTCGTCGAAGCGCAAGGTGGCGAGGGCACCAATCGCTGGTATCGGGTACGCGTTCGCGAAGGTCGCAATCGCCTGGTGCGCCGATTGTTCGCCGCCATCGGTTTCACCGTGAGCCGGCTGATGCGCACGGCATTCGGGCCGTTCGAGCTGCCCGCGCGGGTCAAGCGCGGTCAGTGGCTGCGCCTGGATCCGAGCGAAGTCAAGCAGGCGCTCCTTCGTCTTGAGCGCGAAGAAAAGGGCGAAGCCAGACCGGTGGTGGATAGACCGCTGCGCCGCCTCGCCGAGGCTGGCAAGGGCGGTGCTCGTCAGGCGGCCGCTCGACCGACTGCGCAGAGAGAACGCGAGCCGAGATCCGGTGAGGCCCGGATACACGAAACGCGCTCGAAAGCGCCTCGGTCCGGGACGGTGCCGGGTGCCAATCCGAATCGCCGAGCGGCGGCAGCGCCGGGCGCTAGGCCGAATCGCCGATCTGCTGCAACTCCTCTCGACGCAACACGAAAACCGCGTCGTCCGCCCCGTCGATCTCCAGCCAGGTGAACGGCGTCATGGGGAAGGCGGCCTCCACGCTCTCGCGTGCGTGGCCCACTTCCATGACGAGCAGACCCTGGGGCGCTAGAAAATGCGCTGCCCTTGCCAGAATACGACGCACCAGGTCGAGCCCGTCTTCTCCGCCGGCGAGTGCGAGACGCGGCTCATGGCGATATTCTTCGGGCAGAGCGGCCATCGCTCGCTCGGTCACGTAAGGCGGGTTGGAAACGATCAGATCGTACCGTGCGTCGTCGGTCAAGGGTGCGAACAGGTCGCCCTCGAGCAGGCGAATACGCGCCGCCATGTCATAGTCGGCCACGTTTCGCCGGGCCACTGCCAGCGCCGCCGGTGAGAGGTCGACGGCGTCGATGCAAGCCTCGGGCAGCACATGAGCGAGGATGATGGCCAGGCAGCCCGAGCCGGTGCACAACTCCAGCGCGGCGTCGATGCGATCCGGCTCGGGGATCCAGGGCGAGAGGTCACTGGGCAGCCAGTGTCCGATATAGGATCTGGGTACGATCGCCCGTTCATCGATGTAGAAGCGGTACGCGCCGATCCAGGCTTCATGGGTCAGGTAAGCCGCGGGGCGGCGCTCGAGGACGCGTCGCTGCAGCAGTGGCAGCACCTGGTCGATCTCGGCCGGCAGGAGGCGCGCGTCGAGAAAGGTGCCCGCCTGATCGAGCGGTAGCGCCAGCCTGTGGCAGACGAGATAAACCGCTTCGTCGAGCGCGGTTTCGCAGCCATGTCCGTAGGTCAAGTTCGCCTCGGTGAAGCGCGAGACGGCGAAGCGCACCAGATCGCGCACGGTGCGCAGATGCTGCGAGGCGGCATGAAACGTGGCGCCGTGATTGAGCGAGCCTAGGTGCGTGGACGAATCATTAGTCATGCGTGCTCGTGCTGCAGCGAATCGAACCGCTGCACTGGTTTTTCGAGACCCGAGGTCGTTGCCTGCGGGGCAGCGGGAGTCGCTCCCGCGTCACGCCGGCGAGCGCTATCGGGCGCATCGGCTCGGCTGCTGGCAGTCGTGCCTTGGGCAAATAGTCGTGAGCATGCCCTGCAACCGTGACCGGAAAGCGATTCGATACAGCAACGATTGTCGGGCTAGGCATGCCTAGAGGTTTAGACGAATGCTCGACAGATCGTCGCTGGTTCTCGATTGCGTCGCTGACGATGCGTCCGGGACCTTGGAATTGTTGATTAACCAAGCGAGATTCGTGGCCGAATCGGCATTCGCCAGCGCTTCTTCATGCGAGATGACACCTTGGGTGTACAACTTGTGGAGCGCCTGCTCGAACGTCTGACAGCCCGGTGCGAGGCTTTGCTCCATGGCATCCTTGATCTGATTGATCTCGCCGTTCTTGATCAACTCCTGGATATGCTTGGTGTTCAGAAGAATCTCGGAGGCCGGACACAGCTTGCCGTGGACGTCGCGCACGAGTCTTTGCGAAATGATCGCGCGCAGACTGACCGACAGATCCATGAGCAGGCTGCCGCGTGCGTCGTGCGGGAAGAAGTTGATGACTCGATTCAGGGCGTAGTAGCTGTTGTTCGCGTGCACCGTGGTGAGGCAAAGATGGCCCGTCTGGGCATAGGCGAGGGCAGCCTGGAACGTCTCGCGGTCGCGGCACTCGCCGATCAGAATGACATCGGGTGCTTCGCGCATGGCGTTGACCAATGCGTTCTCGTAGGAGCGCGTGTCGATCCCGATCTCGCGCTGATTGACGATGCTCTTCGCGTGCCGATACATGAACTCGATCGGGTCCTCGATGGTGAGGATGTGGCCCGATTTGGTCTGATTGCGGTGATTGATCATCGAGGCGAGCGTGCTCGACTTGCCCGATCCGGTGGAGCCCACCACCATGATGAGCCCGCGCTTCTCCATGACCACCTCTTTCAGGATCGGCGGCAGGCGCAGTTCTTCGACGGAGGGGATGTTGACCTTGATGTGCCGTATGACCATGGCCACGGCGCCGCGCTGCTTGAACACGTTGACCCGAAAGCTGCCAACGCCCGACTCGACGAGGGAGAAGTTGATCTCCAGATCCCTTTCGAAGGCTTCGATCTGCTCGGGCGTCATGCAGTCGTACGCCATCTTGCGAACGGAGCTTGCGTCCAGTACCTGGGTGTTGATCGGCATGACCTCGCCCTGGATCTTGATCTGGATCGGGCAGCCGGCTGTAAAGAACATGTCGGAGGCCTGCTTGTCCGCCATGAGTTTGAACAGGGGGGTGAGTACCATAACTTGTTCCCGAAAGCGCTACGGTTCGAATACGCGCGATCAAACGCTATGTTGTTACGGCGCCCTGTGGCCGAGCCTGAAGGCCGACGCTGGGGCGGGCGCCCCCCTTCGATGCCCCTCAGACCCCGCGCAAGAGTTCGTTGATACTCGTTTTGGCGCGCGTCTTGGCGTCCACCTGCTTGACGATCACCGCACAGGACAAAGCGTACTTGCCGTCTGCGGAGGGCAGGGAGCCGGCGACGACCACCGATCCGGGCGGAACGCGGCCAAAGCTCGTTTCACCCGTTTCGCGGTTGTAGATTCGTGTGCTCTGACTGATGAACACGCCCATCGAGATGACGCTGCCAGCGCCGATCACCACGCCTTCGACGATCTCTGAACGGGCGCCGATGAAGCAGTCGTCCTCGATGATGGTCGGATTTGCCTGCAGCGGCTCGAGCACGCCGCCGATCCCCACGCCGCCCGACAGATGCACGTTGCGGCCGATCTGGGCGCAGGAGCCCACGGTGGCCCAGGTATCCACCATCGTGCCCTCGTCGACATAGGCGCCGATGTTGACGTAGGACGGCATGAGCACGACATTACGGGCGACATACGCGCCGCGCCGGGCCATCGCAGGCGGAACGACGCGAAAGCCTTCCCGCGCGAATCGCTCGTGATCGTAGGTCGCGAACTTCGAGGCGACCTTGTCGAAGTAGCGCGTTCCGCCGCCTTCGACCACCGCGTTGTCCTCGAGTCGGAACGACAGTAGCACGGCTTTCTTGATCCACTGATGGGTGATCCAGTCCGCGCCGGATTTCTCGGCCACGCGCAGTTCGCCGCGATCGAGTTGGTCGACGACCGTATCGACGGCCTTGCGCACGGATACCGTGGCGCTCGCGGGCGTAATGCTGGCGCGCTGCTCGAATGCTTCTTCGATGATCGATTGGAGCGGGTTCATGAGTTCTACAGACCTTTCCAGAATTCGCGGATTCGGGTTGCCGCATCGACACATTCTGCGGTGGATGCCACCAGCGCGATGCGGACGAAATTCTCGCCCGGGTTGGTCCCCCGCGCGGTTCTAGCCATGAAGCTTCCCGGTAGCACGCTGACATTGTATTCCGCATACAACCGTCGGGCGAAGTCGGTATCCGGGATAGGCGTGCGGATCCAGAGGTAGAAGGCAGCCTCGGGACGCTCCGCAGGCACGTCGGACCCGAACACATCCAGCACCGCATCGAACTTCTCGCGGTAGAGGCGGCGGTTCTCGATGACGTGCTTCTCGTCCTCCCAGGCGACCACGCTGGCAGCGAAATTCGCCGGCGGCATCGCCCCGCCCTGATAGGTGCGATACAAATGGTAGGGCTTGAGGATCGCCGCATCGCCAGCGACGAAGCCCGAGCGCAAGCCCGGTGAGTTGGAGCGCTTCGAGAGGCTCGAGAACATGATCAGCCGCGGATAGCCTTGGCGCCCGAGTTGGTGGGCCGCCTGCATGCCCCCCAGCGGCGCGGCGCCTTCCTCGAAGTAGATCTCCGAGTAGCACTCGTCGGAGGCGATCACGAAGCCGTAGCGGTCGGAGAGTTCGAACAGCCTGCGCCAGTCTGCCAGGGTCATGACCGTGCCGGTGGGGTTGCCCGGCGAGCATACATAGACAAGCTGCGTTTTCGCCCAGACGGCGTCCGGCAACTGTTCGATGTCGAGTGCGTAGTTCTTCTCGGGCAGCGAATGCAGGAATTCAGGGCGCGCACCCGCGAGCAAGGCCGCGCCTTCGTAGATCTGATAGAAGGGGTTGGGCATCACGACCACCGGGTCGGGACGGCTGCGATCGATGACTGCCTGCGCGATGCCGAACAAAGCCTCGCGGCTGCCGTTGACCGGAATCACCTGAGTCGTCGCATCGACATCGCAGATGCCGTAACGGCCGCGGATCCAGCCGACGATGGCATTGCGCAGCGACGGCAAGCCCAGCGTCGTCGGGTAAATCGCGAGGCCGTCCAGCGAAGAGGTCAGCGCCTCGCGGATGAAGGGCGGCGTCGGGTGCTTCGGTTCGCCGATATAGAGTTTGATCGGGCTGTAAGCAGGGTTGGGCTCGACGCCATGCAGCAGTTCTGTCAGGCGTTCGAAAGCATACGGTTGCAGCAGGTTCAGGCTGGGATTCACTACAGGCTCGCCCGGGATCGGAAAGATCCGATTATATGGGCGCGTATGCGGGCCATGCACTGGATTTCACCAGCCGCGGCGCGCCGGCGCTGCTCGAAAGGGGCGTCAATCCCGCATGTACGAGGGTTCGATCGCACGCTTCCAGAACGGTGTGAAATCCGGCATCGCGCCCCTGAAGACCATGCGAGGCGAATCCGCGAGCGCGGCTCGCACACGCGGCTCCAACCGGTGGTCGATGAAATCGCAATCGCAGTCGGCGAGATAGTCGATGACCAATGCGGCTCGTGCGCCGTGCGGGTAGAGGCCGCTCGCAGCGACACCGACGATCCCGCCGTACTGGCGGTACAGCGCCTGATCGAGTTTCGAGCGCTCGACCCAGTGCTTGAGCGCTTCCTCCGGGACCGGCTCGATCTGTTCGAGGCCCGCGTCCACATCGGCCTCGTAGCGCGCCAGGCGAACCAGGATGGCGCGAAAATTCTGCAGGCGCGTCCGGTCCTCGGCCGACAGCGCGACATCGCTCAGGCGAGCTTCGAGTTCCCTCAGTTTGCGCGCCCTTTGGTTTCGATCGTGTGCTTCGAAGGCACGGTTGTACGAGCGCAGCGCCTGGATTTCGGCGTCGGTCGCCTGTAGCCCGTGACGGACAATATAGGCTCGTTGTGCGCGGCCCTGAAGCGACTGCAGCACCGTGCGAGCGCAGTCGTGTTCCGAAACGGGGGCGAGGCAGCGAACCGCTTCTCCATCAATGCGCGCTACGAGCGCAGTGGGCGCTTCGGTCGCGCCTCGCACAGGCAGGAGGATGCCTAGGGCAAAGGACAGCGTCGCGAAGAAGCGCCTGGCTCGCACGCCCCTATCCGCGCGTGCTGGCTTCCGCCGCGATGGGCGCGAGCACGATCGGTTCGGCCGGGGCCCATCCATTCTTGCGCTGCTCTACGGTCACGGTGGTAAAGATGCCGCCTCGTACGAAGAAGCGTGCGGTCAGTCGCATGAAGCGTGGGGCCACTGCCTTGACAAGGTCGTCCAGAATTCGGTTGGTGACCGCCTCGTGAAAGGCGCCCTGATTGCGATACGACCAGACGTACAGCTTGAGGCTCTTCAGTTCGACGCAGGTGCGGTCGGGAATGTAATCGAGTTCGAGGGTAGCGAAATCCGGTTGCCCGGTCTTCGGGCAAAGGCACGTAAACTCCGGAATCTGCATATGGATGCGGTAATCGCGTCCGGGCTGCGGGTTGGGGAAGGTTTCCAGGCGTCGGTTTGATCGTGTTGCCATCTTTGAGTTCTAGGTTAACAGCCAGATTAAATCGGTTAAAATCCCGCCTGCTCGACGACCCGCACATGCAGTCAGAGGAGCGCGATTCACGAATGCGGGACTTCCGTCGCTCGTTCGACACGCGTAGCCAGGCAAGCATTACAGCGGCCTCATTATAATTCCAGAACTCCAGAAGCACTCTCTTGCGCCTCAAGGAAATCAAGCTCGCCGGGTTCAAGTCGTTCGTCGACCCGACACACATCCCCATCCCCGGACAGATCGTCGGCGTGGTCGGTCCGAACGGATGCGGCAAGTCCAACGTGATCGATGCGGTTCGCTGGGTACTCGGCGAGAGTTCGGCGCGCCATCTGCGCGGCGAAACGATGCAGGACGTGATCTTCAACGGCGCCGGCGATCGCAAGCAAGGCAATCGTGCCGCGGTCGAACTGATTTTCGACAACCATCTGGGCAAAGTGTCCGGCGAGTGGTCGAAGTACGGCGAGATCGCGATCAAGCGGGTACTCGAACGAGAAGGTGCCTCCGAGTACTACATCAACGGTATTCATGTGCGCCGCCGCGACGTTTCCGATCTCTTCCTCGGTACCGGGGTCGGGGCGCGCGCTTACGGGATCATCGAGCAAGGCATGATCTCCAAGATCATCGAGGCCAAGCCTGAAGAGCTGCGCGTGTTTCTCGAAGAAGCCGCCGGCGTATCGAAGTATCGTGAACGCCGCCGCGAAACCGAGCTCAGGATCGGCGACACGCGCGACAACCTGCAGCGCGTCACCGACATCCGCGAGGAGCTCGAAAAGCAGCTGGAGCACTTGCAGGCGCAGGCCGAGGTGGCGGCGAAGTACCGCGAGCTACAAGATGCCCTCAATAACGCGCACCAGTTGTTGTGGCTGGTTCGCAAGCAGGAGGCCGGCTCCCAGCGCAACCGGGTGAGTCGGGACCTGGAGCGTGCGACGCTCGATCTCGAAGCCGAGATTGCCAAACTGCGAGAGGCCGAGAAGCGTGCCGAAGATCTGCGCGTGCGCTTCTATGCGGCGAGCGACGTGGTATCGGCCGCGCAAGGGGAGTTCTTTCAGGCCGGATCCGAGGTGGCGCGGCTCGAGCAGCAGCTGCAGTTTCTGCGTACGAGTCGCACGCGGGTCGAGAACCAGTCCTCCCAGGTCAAGACCGATCTGGAGCAATGCAATACTCAGCTCGAATTGTCCCGCACCAGTGCCGAGGAGTGGCGTGCGAAGCTCGAAGAAGCCGCGATTCAGGTCGAGGAGCTGATGGGCAGAGTTGGGGCCGACTCGGAGCGCCTCCCGCTGACCGAAGAGGCTTTCCGCGACGCGCAAGAGACATTGCGCGAACTGCGTGACCAGCGCGCGCGCATCGATCAGCAGCTGCACGTCCAGGATGCCCGCCGCGAGCACGCCGAGAAGCTGCTGCTGCAGCTCGATGGCCGCACCCGCCGCCTCGAACAGGAACGCGATGCGCTCGTCGTGCCCGACGACGGCGCGCTTGTCGAGCTGCGCTCGCGATTCCAGTCGCATGAAGATGAGCTGCAGGAGCTGCGTGCCCGGCTGGACGCTCATCGCTACGATCTTCCCCAGTTCGAACAATTCGCCAGGGAAGCGCAGCAATCGGTCGAGGCGACGGCCTCCCGGATAACGGCTCTGGATGCCCGCCGCTCGGCGCTCGAGGCCTTGCAGGCGCGACTTGCCCGTGGCGAGAACATCAAGTCGTGGCTGGAAACGCACGGCCTCGATGGACGCCGTCGTGCATGGCAGGGGATGCGCATCGAGCAGGGCTGGGAGGATGCTCTCGAGGCCGTACTCGACGAGCGTCTGAATGCCGTATCGGTCGAGCGCATGGAGCTCGACCAATCCTGGTGGCGCGAGAGCCCGCCGGCCAAGCTCGCCATTTACAGCGAGGGTGTCCAAGGCGGCTTGCAACCGGGGCCGGCGGAGAGCTGGTGCGGTCTGCGGCCGCTGTCCGGCTTCGTCACTTGTCTGGATGCTGGCGTCGCGAAGGTGATGGCGGAATGGCTCGACGGCGTGTACGTGGCCGACAGCGCGGCCGCCGCCCTCGAGATGCGCCATGATGCGCCTGCGAACGTCGCGCTGGTGACGCGCGAGGGCCATCTCTTCACGCGCCACAGCGTGAGCTTCCATGCGCCCGATAGCGAACTGCACGGGGTGCTGTCGCGCCAACGCGAAATCGACGACATCGGTGAGCTGATCGCCGCCGAGCAAGCCGTTCTCGACGACCGCCGTGGCGCCACCGAGGAGCGGGAGAACGCGCTGACGCAACTGCGCAACCGCATCGCCTCCCTGCGCTCCGAGATCGAAGCCACGCAGGAGCAGACGCATACGCTCGAACTCGAGATCCTGCGGCTCTCCGAGCAGCTCGATCGGACGTCCCAGCGTGGCATGCAGATCGCAGCCGAGCTGAAGGAAATCGCCGGGCAAGTCGAACACGAGACCGAGCAGCGCGAAGTCGCGACTGCCGAAGTCGAGAGGCTGCGCGAGGAGCATCAGGATATCGATATGCGCCTGCGCGACGCCGATTCGGCGTTTCGACGCTCCGAGCACGATCTGGCCGTGCAGCGTCGCACCTTGCAGGACGGCGAACGGGAATTGCAATCGGCCTCGTTCAATCAGCGTACGTGCGCCCAGCGCATCGACGATCTCGATTCGGCACTGAGGGTGCTCGAAGAGCAGCGCGTCAGGTTGCTGCAGTCACAGTCGGAGCTCGATACCGATCTGTCGAGATTCGACGAAACAGCGCTGGCTGCGGAATTGCAGACGGCACTCGCGCTGCGCGGCGAGCGTGAACAGGCGCTGGCGAAGGTGCGTGACGATCAACAAGGGCTGGAAGCCGAGCTGCGTGCGGTGGAACAGGAGCGTCTGGGTGCCGAGCAGCGCATCGAACCGTTGCGCAGCCGAATCGGCGACCTGCAGTTGAAGGAGCAGGAGGCGCGGCTCACCGAGGAGCAGTTCTCGCGCCAGCTCGCCGAGGCGAGTGCGGACGAAGAGGCTTTGCGCGGACAACTCGAGCGCGGCGTTCGCTCCAGCCACCTCAATACCGAGATCAATCGACTGACCGAAGAAATCACCGCACTCGGGGCCGTCAACCTTGCGGCGCTCGAGGAACTCACGGCCGCCAGTGAGCGCAAGGCGTATCTCGACGCGCAATCCGCCGATCTGGAGGAAGCGCTCGAAACGCTGGAGAGCGCGATTCGCCGCATCGATCGCGAGACGCGCGAATTGCTCACCAACACATTCGAAGTCGTCAACGGACATTTCGGCGAGATGTTCCCCTCGTTGTTCGGCGGCGGCAATGCGAAGCTGGTCCTGACCGGGGAAGAGATTCTCGACGCGGGCATACAGGTGATCGCGCAGCCGCCCGGCAAGCGCAACAGCTCGATCCACCTGCTGTCCGGGGGCGAGAAGGCCCTGACCGCACTTTCGCTGATCTTCTCCATGTTCAAGCTCAATCCGGCGCCTTTCTGCCTGCTCGACGAGGTCGATGCGCCGCTGGACGATTCGAACACCGTGCGGTTCTGCAACCTGGTCAAGAAGATGGCGACGGAGACCCAGTTCATGTTCATCAGCCACAACAAGCTCACGATGGAGATTGCCGAGCAACTCGTCGGCGTCACCATGCAGGAGCAGGGCGTTTCTCGCGTGGTCTCGGTGGACATCGACGAGGCGATGAAGCTCACCGAACAACAAGCAGCCTGACGCAGGACATATCTGCCATGAGCGAGCTGCAGCTTGGTTTGATCGTCATCGGCGTGTTGGTTGTGGTGGGGGTGTACGCCTTCAACCGCTACCAGGAACGGCAGTTCCGGCGCCGGATGGAAAGCAAGTTCCAGGAGCGGCCGGCCGACGTCCTCATGAAGGGCGATGCCCCGGCCGAGGCCCCCGAGCAACGCATCGAGCCGCATGTCGGATCGGCGGCGGGGGAGGCTGTCGCCGAAGTGCACGTGGACCCGATTCCTGCGCCACCAGTGGCGCACGTCGAGTCGAAGATCGACGTCGCTGAAGATCAGGAACCAGTCGCGCCGACGACGGTTGCGCGAGCCGCCGCCGATCCCGTCATCGACTATTGCTGTTTGGTCGAGACCGTCGAGCCGATTCCGCATGCCGTACTGGCGAGCTTCGTCAGGTCCGCCGGCATGATCGGAAAACCGGTAGTCCTGATGGGCTGGAGCATACGCAGCAACGAGTGGGTCGAGTTGCCCTGTGCACCGGAGATTCCTCTGGTCCGGTTGCAAGCGTCGCTGCAGCTCGCGGATCGTGCCGGGCCGGTGAACCGGGTCCAGCTGTCCAGCATGCGCGATCTGGTGTATCAGTTCGCCGAACAGGTGGGCGTGACCTGCGAGTGTCCCGACATCGACCAGGCTGCCCAGGCCGCCGCCGATCTCGATCGCTTCTGCGCCCAAGTGGACGTGTCGATCGGCTGCAATCTGCTGCCGAGCGGGTCGGCGGGGCTCTCCGGAACCAAGGTGCGCGGCTTGCTCGAATCTGCCGGTTTCACGCTAGAGCCCAACGGACGCTTCTTGTTGCGCGCCGAAGACGGAGTTGTGCTGATATCGGTCGAGAGCATCGACGGCGAACCGCTCTCTGCCGAGCGCCTTCGGGCAGCGCCCGTGGGCGGGCTCACGTTCAACATGGATGTGCCCAAGGTCGTGGCGGGTGTGCGCGCATTCGATCGGATGATGGAGCTGGGGCGCCAACTGGCTCATGCTCTCGATGCCACGATCGTCGACGACAATCGCGCGCCCTTGACCGAAGGGGGCATCAAGCTCATTCGCCAGCAGGTGCACAACGTGGATGCGGCGATGCAAGCGCACGGTATCCCAGCGGGCAGTGCGCTGGCTGGGCGCCTGTTCTCCTGATGAATCCCATTCGCGGCGCCACCCGCGAACGGCTGCAGGCGCTGCGCAGCGAGATCGAGCATCACAATCATCTGTACTACGTCAAGGATGCGCCGCAGATCAGCGACGCAGAGTACGATGCGCTTTTCCGCGAGCTCGACGCGATAGAACAGGCGCATCCGGATTGGATTACGCCGGATTCACCGACTCAGCGGGTCGGCGCCGCACCTTTGTCCGACCTCGCTTCTGTCACGCACCGGCTGCCCATGCTGTCGCTCAACAATGGGTTCAACGATGCGGAGATCGAAGGTTTCGATCGGCGCGTGCGCGAAGCCCTGGACGCAGAAGCCGTCGACTACGCTTGTGAGCCGAAATTCGACGGTCTCGCGGTCACGCTTGCGTACGAGAACGGCCGATTCGTGCAGGGCGCGACCCGCGGCGACGGTTATACCGGCGAAGATGTCACCGTCAATCTGCGCACCATCCGTGCTATTCCGATGCAACTCCCCGTCGAACGGCCGCCGCGCCTTCTGGAGGTGCGAGGCGAGGTGCTCATGCTCAAGCGCGCATTCGCCGATCTCAACGCGCGCCAGCAAGCACGCGGCGAGAAGTCCTTCGTCAATGCGCGCAATGCGGCAGCCGGTTCCTTACGTCAACTCGATCCGCGACTGACGGCGGCGAGGCCGCTCACGTTTTTCGCCTACGGGCTCGGGGCGACCGACGGCTTCGATGTCCCCGACAGTCATGCGGCCGTGCTCGACTTCCTCGCCGAGCAGCGCTTTCGTGTGGCCACCGAACGGCGGGTGGTTCGAGGCGCCCCGGGGCTGCTCGAGTACTATAGCTGGATAGGCGGGATGCGCGCCGAACTGCCCTACGACATCGACGGCGTGGTCTACAAGGTCGACAGCCTGCGCCAGCAGGTGAGCCTGGGCTTCGTGTCTCGCGCGCCTCGCTTCGCGATCGCGCACAAATATCCTGCGCAAGAGGCGAGCACGGTGGTCGAGGGCATCGAGGTCCAAGTCGGACGCACGGGCGCGTTGACTCCGGTCGCGCGTTTGCGGCCCGTATTCGTCGGCGGGGTGACCGTCACGAATGCGACCCTGCACAACGAAGACGAAGTGCGACGCAAGGATGTGCGCCCGGGGGACACCGTCATTGTTCGCCGGGCGGGCGACGTGATCCCGGAAGTCGTGCGTGTCCTCGCCGAACACAGGCCATCCGATGCGCCCGTGTTCCAGATGCCGAGTCGCTGCCCCATCTGCGGATCGGAGGTGTACCGAGAGCCGGATGAGGCGACTAGTCGATGCGTGGGTGGGCTGGTCTGCTCGGCACAGCGCAAGCAGGCGCTGCGGCATTTCGCTTCGCGGCGTGCCCTGGACATCGAAGGCTTGGGGGAGCGCATCGTCGATCAACTGGTGGAGCGCAATCTCGTCCGCTCGCCTGCCGACATCTTCGGGCTCACTGTCGAGCAGTTGGCCGGGCTGGACCGTATGGGGCCGAAATCGGCGGCGAATTTGCACGCATCCATCGATCGCAGTCGCTCGACCTCGCTCGACAGACTGATCTACGCACTGGGCATTCGCCATGTCGGCGAATCGACCGCCCGCGATCTGGCGCATCACTTCGGACGCCTGGATGCGATCGTGACAGCGGACGAAGCCGCCTTGATGAACGTGCCGGAAGTGGGTCCTGTCATCGCTGGCAGTCTCGTCCACTTCTTCGCCGAAGCGCATAACCGCGCAGTCGTCGAGGCATTGCGCAACTCCGCAGTCCACTGGCCCGAGGGCGAGCCCAAACCGATTGCAACGAGCGCCCAGGCCGCGGGGCGCAGCTTCGTGATTACGGGTACGCTTCCCACGCTCAGCAGAGACGATGCGCGTGCGCTCATCCAAGCCCACGGCGGCAAGGTCAGCGGCAGCGTTTCGAAGAAGACCGACTTCGTCGTCGCTGGCGCCGATCCGGGATCGAAGCTTGCCAAGGCGCAGGATCTCGGCATCTCGATTCTGGACGAGGCAGGCTTGCTTGCGCTTCTCGCTGCGAGGGACGATTGATGCGCAGGCGCATGTTCGCCACTGTGCCGCTCGGTGCGGCTGCTACCGGATCCTGGGACCTATGCGCATGATGACTTCGAACGAGAGCTGGGCCATCCTGAACGGCGCGGAATGCATCGTGCCGGCCCAGGTGATCGATGCCGAGCTCGCGCGCTTGGCCACGGAGATCAGCGATCGCCTGGGCGCTGCGTCCCCGCTGGTGCTCAGCGTCATGGGAGGTGCTGTCGTGTTCAGCGGGCGTCTTCTCCCGATGCTGCGCTTTCCGCTCGAGTTCGACTTCCTGCATGTCACCCGCTATGGTGATTCGACGCGAGGCGGCGAGATCGAGTGGAAGGTCAAGCCGCGCGTTCCGGTGGCCGGGCGCACCGTCCTCGTACTCGACGACATTCTGGACGAAGGCATCACGCTCGCTGCGATCCGTGACGGGTTGATGGCCGATGGGGCGGCACATGTGATGTGTGCCGTCTTCGCCGACAAGAACATCGGTCGTTCCAAGCCCGTGACGGCCGATTTCATCGGCGTGCGTCTGCCGAATCGTTATGTGTTCGGCTTCGGCATGGACGTACGCGGCGCGTGGCGCAACCTTCCGGAAATCTACGCACTCGCGCAGTGATCGCCCGTCGCTACAAGTTCTCGACTTCGACCGGAAAAAGCGGTTCCAGCGCATCGACTTCCATCACGTGGTAGGCATTGAATCGATACGCCGTTCCTGCGGATAGTTCGGGAGGCGTAAACGGAAAGGCGAGATTGCCGCCGGTGGACAGTCGGCCGGGGAATCCGTGGTGCAGCATGTACTGCTTGAAGATGGTCGTCACGGCCTTGGCTTCGTCGGCAGTGGCGGCGATACATTCGACCAGGATGAACACCTCGCGCGGCATTTGCGCGGGCAGGGCGCCCCAGTCGAAGACACCGTCCAGCCCGTAGATCCGGTACAAGAGCCGATAGGGCTCGGCCGACGTCCCCGGCGCAAGCTCGCGCACGGTTTTTTCGACCCCGACAAGAATCTCTCGAATGTTCTCGATCACGCGAGGATCGGCGCTTCCGGCGAGCAAGACGGCGCGTTCGCCCACGCGTACGGCGCCCTCGATCTTCACGGTGAAACGCTGCGCGGGCTCCCAGCGAGCACCCGACACACGGGTTCGATGTTCGTCGATCGCCTCGTAACGCGCCTGATCGACGTACAGGGAGCCCTCGGGTTCGTGAACGACGAACGGATCGGATTGCTCGTACAGGCTGTGCGCAGCCACCGACATCGGCGTCGCGTTTCGGATCGGGTTCATGCTGTCGAGCGTGAAGCTGTCGCCCTCGAGCGTGCCGAGCAGCGCATCGCGCCCGCCTGGGTTGCAGCAAAGCGAACAACACTCGATGATCTTGGACATATGCATCGTCGGGCCCATCGGATAGCCCAGCGCGGCGGGGACGCATGCGAACACCGCGGTATCGCAAGCGCGACCGGCGATGATCACCTCGGCACCTTGGGCGAGCGCTCGCTGAAAGGCCTCGACGCCCATCTGACCGACGATGTGGGCTGCCTGATCGACGTCCGACGCCGTTAGATCGCCAACGGCGCCCAACGGACTCACCTTGCGTTGGCGTATGGCCGCCTTCACGACCTCGCGCGGCATGTCGGCGCCGATCCAGCCGAGCCGAAAGCGCAGCCCTTGTTCGCGTGCGACCTCCCGCACCAAGCGCAGAGTCGCTTCGAGATGCGGACGAGCGCCCGCGGTGCCGGCACTGCCGATGATCAGCGGAGCATCGAGGCTGCGCGCGCCTCGCAGCACCTTGGCGAGATCGGCTCGCGTCATGGCGATCGAGGTGCCCATTTCGCCGCTTCCCAGGTACGCCGGGCCCGGGTCGATTGATCCCATGTCGGCGCCGATGACATGCGGTTTGCGCCCGAGCCCGGCGGTGAAGGCTGCATCGGGGATGCCGTAGCCCAGTTGTCCGGACGCCGCCAGGACGCGCAGCGGAGCGCGCTGGGTGCTCTGGATCAGTTCCCGCCTGAGACGTTCGAGGACGCTCATAGCTCGACCTCCAGCAGCGGCCCGTGCTGCTGGGCGCCATAGATGTCCCGGTCGCCGGGATCGCCAGCAATGACTTTGCGGTCGAATGAGATCTTGATGGCAAGCGCAGCCGGGTAGGGCATGACCTGAACCCGCTCAGTCGGGACTCGATAAAGCCGGCCGATGGCGCTCGCGCTCAAGGACTGCGACGCGCACGCACGCTCGTAGCCGTCGAGATCATGAAACAACAAGTCGAGCGTCAATGTGGTGGGGCCGGCGTTCTTGCTCCTGATTATTCGGGCCGCATCGGTAAGCTTCATTGCGGGTAATCCTCCCAATCCGGTTTGACGTTGGCGTTGCGTATCACGCGCTCCCATCGGGCCGTATCGCGCCGGATGAGCTCGTAGACTTGAGCCGATGTGCTGGTGACAGGTTCCGCGCCGATCGACCGAAGCCGAGCGCGAATATCATTCGATCCCAGTGCGGCAGTCAACTCGTGACTCAGCCATGGCGCGATTCGCGCCGGCGTTTGAATGGATACGAACAGACCGAACCATCCGGTGAAATCGAAGCCCGGGACGCCGGCTTCACCCATCGTGGGGACGGAGGGCAGATGCGACGAACGCGCCGTGCCGGTCACCCCCAGGGCATGCAATCGGCCCGACTCTACGTAGGGCAGGGCGAGCGGCACGCTGCTGAACATCATGTGGATATGGCCGCCGATCAATTCGCCGATCGCCGGCAGTCCGCCGCGATAGGCGACGTGCACGATCTTCGTATCGGTCAAGGACTTGAACAGTTCGGTCGCTAAGTGAAGAACGCTGCCGCTGCCCGCGGAGCCGTAGTTCAGTATCCAGGGTCTTCGCGCCGTGAATTCGATCAGCGCAGGCAAGGTCCTCGGCGGCAGATTGGGATTGATGACTAAAGCATACGGCACGCGTGCCACCAGAGTCAGCGGCGCGAATGCCAGCGCAGGATCGAATTTCAAGGTGGTGTACAGCAGCGCGTTGATCGACATCAGGCCGGCTGTCCCCAGCAGCCAGGTATGGCCGTCGGGAGGCGTACGCAGCACCGATTCGGCGCCAATGTTCCCACCGGCACCGCTGCGGTTCTCCGTGTTCACTCGTACGCCGAGCCGGTTGCCGATCGGGTCGGCGACGATCCGTGCGATCGTGTCGGTGCTCGCACCCGGAGGGAATGGGACGACCAATTTGATCGGTCGCGAAGGGAAAGCCATGGCGTGCCCGTGGGATGGAGCCGGCGGCGAAGCGGCCCAAACGGCGCACGGGAGCAAACCTGCGCAAAGAGCGATGGATGCCGCCAGCACAAATGCGTGAAGGTATCGTGTCCCTCCCGATCGCTTCACTCCCAAGATTGTCCTCGGCAGGCAGGAAACGATGCCCGGACCTCGCATCTCGACGAATCTGTCCGGGGTGCCATGGGCGGTTCGGCGAGTAGCGAAGCTGCGATCCACGAGGCGGCGTCACATTACGAAAGGCGCACGAGGTGCAGTATGCAGGACACGAAAGCGGGCAGCAACGCGAAACGATCGTCGCGGCACGGCGCGGGCATTCGAGACAGAATCATGACGCTCATGACTGGCGGTGTCGATCTTCGAAGAGGACTCGTCGAGCAGGGGACATACGCATGAAAGCGCACGGCGCGATGGTATATTGGCGGCCCGCAGCATCCCTTCCGAGAAACAGCCGAATGTTTCAGTACGCTCATTTGTTTTCACCCGGGAACGGTTTCGGGCACTGTTTCGGCGCCGTGACTTTCGTTGCCTTTCGCATGAACAGCAGTGCACTTCGTCGATCTGCGGGATTCGCCAACGTTCCACAGAGTCAACCATGACCTTCTCCAGCATCGGCATCCTGAGCCCGGGCGAAATGGGCGCTGCGATCGGACGCAGCCTGATAGGACGCGGCCATACCGTGCTGGCTGCGCTCAATGGGCGCAGCGAAAGAACCCGCGCGCTGGCCGCGACGTCGAATATCGTCAATGTCGGCTCGATCGATCAACTGGTGCGCCAGTGCGACTTGATTCTGTCGATTCTCCCGCCGGCGGCGGCGACCGTGGCTGCCCAGCAGGTCAGCGCAGCAATGCAAGCGACGGCTGCTCGCCCCCTGTTCGTCGACTGCAATTCGATCGCGCCGCAGACCGCGCGCAAAGTCGGGGATTTCATCGCCGCGGCCGGCGGACGATTCATGGATGCGGCATTGATCGGCGCGCCTCCCGGGGGTGCGATCGTTGCTCGCCTTTATGTCAGCGGGCCGAACGCTCGCGAACTGTGCGCGCTCGAGACAGATCACCTTCAGATCCGGGTGCTCGGAGAGGAGCTCGGCGCTGCCTCTGCGCTGCGCGTCTGCTACAGCGCGTTCGGGGAGGGGCTGACGGCAATCGCCACGCAATCGCTGGTGGCAGCGGAACGATTCGGCGTCGAAGAGTCCTTGCGCTCGGAATTGCTCGAAACGCGCGGTACGGCCTACGAGTGGATCATGCGCGCGCTTCCTGCGCTGTCACCTCGCGTGCAACGCTCGGTGAGGGAAATGGAGGAGGCCGCGCTGGCCTTCGAAGCGGTGGGCCTCACGCCGAAACCCTTGCTCGGAATCGCCGACGTGCTGCGCTGGGTCGCCGACAGCACCAATGGCAAAGTTGCGGGGACGGGCATGCACGTCGGGTCTGGGCGAGCGTTGATTCGAAGACTCAGCGAAGGCTGAGTTCGTCGATCGTGACGCAATCGGCGATCGGATGCCCTGTGACTGCCGAATCTGCGGACTGGGTGTCGATTGCGCGGCGTTCTCGCGGTAGTCGCGCGCTGCGCGAAGCCTTGTTGCACTGCGCGTGTCGACGCGCTTTCGCATAGGTCGGATGCGACGGAGAAGCACCTAGCCAAGGCCGGCGGTGTGTTTTTTGCCCGAGAAGGCTCGACATTCGTTGCGAATGCATTTTGCACACTTGGGTCATGACACTTAACGCTCTGAAAGTACGTACTAATCCTGGCACTCATTTTGCGGGGTGTTCGGTGTAAAATTGCCGATTCTTATCTGGCACCTTCCTGCAATCCGGAGAACGTTTCATGATACAGAGCAACGCGGCAGTGCTTGCCGCAAGAGAACCGATCAGCTTCCCGGAGTACATCGCGAATACCAAAGCGCGACAGTGGATCAGCGATATGGTCGCTCTCTGCAAACCGAAGGACGTTCACTTCGTGGACGGCAGTGAAGAAGAGAATACGCGGCTGTGCGAGCAGATGGTCACCGCGGGAATCTTCCAAAAGCTCAACCCCGAACTTCGCCCCAACAGCTACCTCGCTCGTTCTCACCCCTCCGACGTCGCGCGGATGGAAGATCGCACTTTCGTTTGCAGCCGCAATCGCGAAGATGCTGGCCCGAACAACAATTGGGTCGAGCCTGAGCAGATGAAGGGTACGCTGACCAAGCTCTTCGATGGCTGCATGCAAGGCCGCACGATGTACGTCATTCCCTTCTCCATGGGGCCGCTGGGCTCGCACATCGCTCACATCGGCATCGAGTTGAGCGATTCGCCGTATGTCGTCGTCAACATGCGCATCATGACGCGCATGGGGCGCGCAGTGTGGGACGTCCTCGGGGCCGACGGCGACTACGTGCCGGCGCTGCATTCCGTCGGCAAGCCGTTGATGCCCGGCGAGCAGGACGAGGTCTGGCCGAACAATCCTGAAAAGTACATCGTCCAGTTCCCGGAAGAGAAGTCGATCTGGTCCTACGGCTCGGGTTACGGGGGCAACGCCTTGCTGGGCAAGAAGTGCTTCGCTCTGCGTATCGCCTCGGTCCTGGCCAAAGAGCAGGGCTGGCTCGCTGAGCACATGTTGATTCTCGGTCTGGAGTCGCCGAAGGGCGAGAAGACGTATGTCGCAGCCGCTTTCCCGAGTGCGTGCGGCAAGACCAACCTCGCCATGTTGATCCCGCCCAAGGCGTTCAAGGGCTGGAAGGCCACGACGGTGGGTGAGGACATCGCGTGGATCAAGCCGGGCAAGGACGGTCGCTTCTATGCGATCAATCCTGAGGCAGGCTACTTCGGGGTTGCCCCGGGGACATCCTACAGCACCAACGCGAACGCAATGGATACCCTCAAGGCCAACGTCATCTTCACCAACGTTGCGTTGACCCCAGAGGGTGATGTCTGGTGGGAAGGCATGACCAAGACTCCACCTCCCAGGTTGATCGACTGGCAAGGCAACGAGTGGACACCTGGCTGCGGCCGACCGGCAGCGCATCCGAACGCGCGTTTCACGGTACCGGCATCACAGTGTCCGTCGATCGATCCTGACTGGGAAAATCCGAATGGCGTGCCCATCAGCGCGTTCATTTTCGGGGGGCGGCGAAGCACGGGCGTTCCTCTCGTCGTGGAAGCGTTCAATTGGAACTACGGCGTTTATATGGCCGCCACGATGGGCTCGGAAACCACCGCGGCCACGACCGGCAAAGTGGGCATCGTGCGGCGAGATCCGTTCGCCATGCTGCCGTTCTGCGGCTACCACATGGGCGATTATTTCAACCACTGGTTGCAGATCGGACACGTGGTGGACACTCCGCCCAAGGTCTTTTGCGTGAACTGGTTTCGCCTGGACAAGGACGGCAATTTCCTCTGGCCGGGATTCAGCGAGAACATGCGCGTTCTCAAGTGGGTCGTCGAGCGAGTCAACGGTCGGGTCGGAGCCAAGGAAAGCCCGCTCGGGTGGATGCCGCGCTACGAGGATATCGAGTGGAAGGGCCTCAAGGGCGCGGTGACGCCCGAGCAGTTCGACGAGCTCATGAGCGTAGACGCCAAAGTCTGGGAAGACGAGCTCGAGGCGCATGGGGAGTTGTTCGAGAAGCTGAAGTCCCGGTTGCCCCGTCAGTTGGTTCTCAAACGAGAGCTCTTCGGGATGAACTTGTGGCACTGATGCCGACGAGGTGGGTCAGGTAGGACAGCGCCCCGCGATGCGGGGCGTTTTGCTTCGTCCTTCACCCGCATCGATCGCTATGGCGCGAGGCGTGCTGCGTCTCGCCTCTTGCTGCGGGCGGGCTAGGACTGCCGGCCCGGCGGCAGACATTCCCCGAGGGAGCGATACAGCCCGCGAGCGAACACGAGGGGCTCGACGTTCCGATAGGTGTACTTCATCACCTGACCGATCAGAATGACGTGATCACCGCTGTAGTGCCGCGTTTCGTTGCGGCATTCGATCTGCGCGGCAACGCCGGAGATCAGCGGCACCCCGAGCTCGCCATCGGCCCAGTCGACGCCTTCGAACCGGTCGATCGACCGGGCGGCGAAGCGGCGGGACAATGCGGTCTGATCGCAGGCGAGGATGTTTACCGCGAAATGGGGCGCCTGCAGGAACGCCTGCAAGTTCGGCGAATAGAGCGACAGGCTCCACAAGACCAGTGGCGGCGTGAGCGAAACCGAACTGAAGGAATTGCACGTGAGCCCGATGGGGCGCCCCTCGGGGGTGCGCGTGGTGACGATCGTCACGCCGGTCGGAAACATGCCGAAAGCATGGCGAAGGTCGCGCTGATCGAACGCGGCAGCGGGGGCGGGTTCGGTAGAGTCGTTCATCCCGGTCAGATGGTCGGATTGTCGATGCGGATGCCCAGCGCCACCTTGCCATAGAGCGACGCAGCAACATCCCAGGTGAGTGCATTGTGACTGTTGGCCGCGTGCACATCGCGGAAAGCGCGCTGAATATCCCGTTGATCGTACAAGGCGTCGCCGCCGGACGCTTCGAACAGCACATCCACCGCACGGGTGCACAGCCTGGCCGCATAAGCGCCGTCGCGTCGGAACGCGACCTTTTCGTCGAGGGACGGTATTTCTCCGCGCTGCGCGATCGCCATCGCCTGCTCGCAGCGCGAGGTCATCATGAGCCGGGCGGCACGGGTCGCGGCCGAAGCTTCTGCGAGCCTGATCTGCACGGAAGAGAAGTCGGACATGCGAGCCGAGGAATAGGCGGCCACGCGCGTCACGGTCTCCCGGGTGAAACTGGCGACCGCCGCCTCGGCGATGCCGAGCGCGACGCCGCCGACGACATAAGGAAACATGTCGAAGGGCGGGATCCTGTAGAGCGCGCCGGGATTGACGGACGAGCCGGGACTCGCGCCGCCGCGCACGTCGCAGACGGCGAGGGTGCGGTATTCCGGCACGAACGCGTCCGTGATCTCGATGTCTTTGCTGCCCGTGCCCTTGAGGCCGGCGACGAACCAGGTATCGATCTGCCGGTAGTCGGACTGCGGGACCAGGAACATGCGGTATTCGCCTTCGCCGGTGGCCTCATCATGCACGATGGCACCCACCATGGACCAAAGACAGGTATCGATGCCGCTCGAGAACTTCCAGTGGCCGGACAGACGGTATCCGCCGTCGGTGCGATAGGCGTGACCTGCCGGAAAGACGAAGGCCGACGCGATCAGCGTGTCGGGCGCATCACTCCAGATCTCGATCTGGGCCCGCTCCCCCCACATGGCCAACATCCAATGGTGGCTCGCCAGGTTCGCGTAGACCCACGCGGTCGAACCGCATCCGTGACCGATGACGGCCCCCACGTCCACGAGTGCTTGAAAAGGCAGCTCGGCGCCACCGAAGCGGCGTGGCTGCAAAATCCGGAACAGGCCGGCCGCATGGAGATCCTGCAGGGTTTCATCGGGTATGCGCCGCAGCGCTTCGGCATGGGCGCTTCGTGCCTTCAGCGTCGGCACCAGCGCATGTGCCTGATCCAACTCGTGGGCGTAGGAAGGGGTCGAGCTAGCCTGCATCCCATGCATCATGGCGCTACCCCCTGTTTCAGTGGACCCCATTTCGGGCGTCCAAGCTCAGCAGCCGAGGGCCCTGTCCAGCATGGACCGACCGATTTTTTGAGGGCGCAGAGGCGTCGCCAGCCGCCCTGCAACTCCCTCGCTCAAGCGCCGCTGCCGCCGCTTCCGCGTGAATGCTCGGGCGTGAGTGCGCTCGGACATGAACACGGGCAGAGAGCGTCTGCGGGGCCGACCGAAGTTACCGATTTTCGATGCGGATCTGGCCGATTCTAGCGCCAATTGCCCGGCGGCACATCACGGTCGGGGCCGTCGGTCGTCGCCTCCAAAGCCTGTATGCTCGAATACGCGCGCTCGCTTGGAACGAAGCGCGTCCTTGGCGCGGGCACGCCGGGGGCGCTGAATGGACTGCAGGCAAACGGGCAGGATTTCGGCGCTACAATGGGACGCTGATTCCGATCGAACTGATCGGGCTGGCGGGCCGGATCAGCCGGCTCGTCCCCGGATGCCGAGGGACAACACGTCTTCCAGCGGCAAGATGCCGGTCGAGCAGATGAACGTGGATTCAGGGGGCGGGCGATGAATTCGAGCATGATTGCAGGCAGTCGACCCGACCGCACCTTGTCATTGAACATGACACTGCTTTCGCACCACGAACTCGATGGGTTCGGGGGTGTGGGCGAGGGGGTTGCGATGCAGATCGCGCCCGACGGTCGGCGCATCATGTGGCTCGCGCACGAATCGGCGCCGAAGAACTTCAGTGCCGTCGATGTTTCCGATCCCCGCAAGCCACGAATGATCGTGCAAACCGATTTGCCTCATGCGCAGATGCGCTCGAATTCGCTTGAGGTCGTCGGCAATATTCTCGCCGTTGCCTACCAGACCACCAAGGTCGGACTGAAGCCCGCGGGCTTCGAACTGTTCGACATCAGCATCCCGGAGCAGCCCCGGTCCATCGTCCATTTCGATGCTTCGGGTCCGTACTCACGCGGGGCACACTGCCTGTGGTTCGTCGACGGCGAAACGATCCATATGGCCTGCGGTGCGGCGGACTTCCAGCCGCGCAATCCCAAGGACGATCAGATCTACCGCATCGTCGATGTGCGAAACCTGTCCCGCCCCAGAGAGATCGGTCGTTGGTGGTATCCGGGCACGCGCGAAGGAGACGAGGTCGAGCCGCCGAAACGCATGCCGCAGTTCGATTCGGGCTACCGCATGCACAATGCCAACGTGTACCCCGAGCGGCCCGATCGTGCATACATCGGATACATCGACGGCGGAGCGATCATCCTGGACATCTCGGATAAATCGCAACCCAAGCTCGTGTCGAACTGGCGTTACGCACCGCCGTTCACGGGCTTCACGCACACGGTGATGCCGCTATTCGGCCCGGAGTTGCTGATCGTCAGCGACGAATGCACCAAGGACGACGGCGCTGACTGGCCGAAGCTGACCTGGGTCGTCGATAATCGCGACGAGACCAACCCGGTGCCGATCTCCACTCTCCCGTTGCCGCCCGTAGAAGTCTTCGGCAAGCGAGGCGGCCGTTATGGATCGCACAATCTTCACGAGAATCCACCGGTGGAAGCGGCTCAACGCTCCGATCACATCGTGTTGGCGACCTTCTTCAACGGCGGGGTGCGCGCCTATGATGTCTCCAATCCTTACCAGCCATCCGAAGTGGCGTATTTCGTGCCCGGAGCGCCCAGGATGTCTCCCAAGGGATCGATCCAAATCAACGATGTCTATTGGGACGACCGCGGCATCGTGTACTGCGTCGATCGCTTCTCCGGCGGGCTCTATACGTTGGAGATGAACCTCTGAGGCGGTGATGAGTTCGGACCACTCGCAGCCGATACGGCCGACCGGTCGCGATCCGTTCGCGGGCCGCATTCCGATCAGCGTGATCACCGGGTTCCTGGGTAGCGGCAAGACGACGCTGTTGAAGAGGCTGCTGCGCCACCCGGGCATGGCGAACGCCGCGGTAATCGTCAACGAGTTCGGCGAAGAGGCGATCGACCACGAATTGTTGGAGACGTCTTCCGAGCGCATGGCCTTGCTGGACAACGGTTGTCTGTGCTGCACCGTTCGCTCCGATTTGCAGGAGTCCTTGCGCGATCTGTTGACCAAGCGTCTGCACGGGGAGGTGATACAGTTCGATCGCGTGTTCGTCGAGACCACCGGGCTTGCCGATCCGGCGCCTGTCGTGCAAACCCTGGCAAGCGACGCACTGCTGGCCGACAAGTTCCGGCTCGATTGTGTCGTCACCCTCGTCGATGCGGTCAATGGGCTCGGGCAGCTGGATACCTTGAACGAGCCGATCAAGCAGGTGGCCATCGCGGACCGTTTGCTGATCAGCAAGACCGACCTCGCTAGTTCAGCGGCGTTGCTCGAACTGCGCGCGCAATTGACGGGCATCAATCCGCAGGCTCGGATCCTCGAAGTCGTCCACGGCGAGCTCGATCCTGCAGACTTGATCGACATCGGGCTCAACAGTCGACTAGCGACCGCCGAGAGCATCGCCCGATGGATCGGGCCGCTTGCGGCCGATGCGCCTGCGACCGGATCGTCGATCGGATCCCAGACCACCCATACGAGAGACATCGTTTCGTTCTGCATCGGATTCGATCGGCCGTTGACGTGGGCGGCGTTCGAGACCTGCATGAGTGTTCTCACCTCGTTGCGCGGCGCCGATCTGCTGCGAGTCAAGGGGTTGCTCGAGGTGGAAGGCGAACCCGGCCCGGTCGTGGTGCAAGGCGTGCAGCACATCTTTCATCCGCCGGCGCGCCTGCCGGCCTGGAGCGGCACCGAACGGCGCTCGAGGCTGGTGTTCATCACACGAGGCGTGCAGCGTGAAGTGGTCGAGGATCTCTTTCGTGCGGTCGGGGCGCTGGGGGTCCCACATTCGCGCTAACCTGGCAGCATGTCCCGTGGAGTCGTCTGCTGGCCGCCCGGTCGGTCTTACGGCGGGCGGTCATCCCGGGCTACAATGACCGCTTGGCTCCGCGGCATCGACATCTGGTGATCAGGCAAGGACTAAGGCGTGACGAGCGAGTGGCAAAAACCCCGATCCGATATGCGTCCGGATACTCTCCTCGGCCATGCCGGGCGTTCTCCCGAGCGCTTCGACGGTGCCGTCAACGTGCCCGTCATTCGCGCTTCGACCGTATTGTTCCCCGATGTGGACGCCCACGAGAATGGCGACAAATTCGACGGCGTGCGCTACGGGCGGCACGGGACGACCACGCGTTTCGCTCTGGAGGAAGCGCTGGCCCAAGTCGAAGGTGCCGCTCGCGTCAGCGCAGTCTCCTCCGGACTGGCGGCGATCGCCGTCTCTCTGCTCGCCTTCACTCGTACGAGTGACCATATACTGGTCGCAGACAACGTCTATGGCCCCACGCGCAGCTTTTGCATGTCGCGATTGCAGCGAAACGGGGTCGAGGTCGAGTACTATGATCCGGGCATGGGCGCCGAGATCGCGCGGCTCATACGCGCCAACACACGCCTGGTCTTCTGTGAATCGCCCGGTTCGCTGACTTTCGAGATGCAGGATATCCCCGCCATTTCGGCGGCCGCGCACGCACGGGGCGTCCCGGTTCTCGCCGACAACACTTGGGCCACCCCCTATTTTTTTCGCCCCTTCGAGAAGGGCATTGACGTATCCATCCATTCGGCCACCAAGTACATCGTCGGCCACGCGGACGTGATCATGGGCACGATAGGCGCGACCGAGGAGCATTGGCGCACGATCCGTCAAACGGCGGCCGACTACGGCTATACCGCGAGTCCGGACGATTGCTACCTTGCCTTGCGTGGCCTGCGAACCCTTGCACCGCGCTTGCGCCAGCAAATGCAAAACGCACTTCAGGTAGCACGCTGGCTGCAGCAGCGTCCCGAAGTGGCACGTGTGCTGTATCCGGCACTCGAGAGCGATCCCGGCTACGCGTTGTGGAAGCGCGACATGTCCGGTGCAGCCTCCTTGTTCGGAGTCGAGCTTCGACCGGCGTCGGTGACGGCCGTGAAGGCCGCGCTGAACTCCCTGCGATACTTCGGTCACGGCGCGAGTTGGGGCGGTTTCGAGAGCCTGGTCACGTTTCCGAAACCCGAACGCGTGCGCACGGCGACCGAGTGGCGCAGCGGACCGTTGCTTCGCCTGCATGTCGGGCTGGAAGATCCCGCCGATCTGATCTCCGATCTGGCGTCGGCGTTCGAAGTCTTGAAGGCGTCGCCCTGACGGAGTGTCGATGGGGTCTCAGTGCCGCCGAAGCGTGCGCCGGCGCTAGATGCAGCAGAGGCATCCGCGCCGCATGGGATCGCGGTTCGGTGCAGGTATTCGGAGATCATGGCGTGTATGATCGAGGGTGTGTACGAGTGCTCGATGGCGGACGATTTCTGTCCCGGGGATACCTTTCGAACGGGGCAGGGCAGTCGCTCAGAAGCCGCAAAGAACATCAATAGTCAGCCAATCAAGGAGGACACGTGTATTCAGTCAATTATGTGCGGGCGAAGTCGCTCAAGCATGCCGCCGAGGTGCTGGCACAGAATCCGGAAGCCAAGTTGCTCGCTGGCGGCATGACGTTGATCGCCACGCTCAAACAGCGCCTTGCCCAGCCCTCGCACTTGGTCGATATCGCTGGCATCGGGGCATTGCGCACCATTCGACTCAGCAAAGACAAATTGTCAATCGGGGCCGGCGCGCGGCATTACGAGGTCGCTACTTCACAAGTCGTACGTGACGCGATCCCGGCGCTGGCCTACCTCGCAAGCCAGATCGGCGATCCTCAAGTGCGGAACATGGGCACGATCGGAGGTTCACTCGCGAACAACGATCCCAACGCCGACTACCCGGCGGCGGCACTCGGGCTCAACGCAACCATCGTCACGAATCGGCGGCGCATCAAGGCGAGCGACTACTTTCAGGGCATGTTCGCTACGGCCCTCGAAGAGGGTGAGATCATTACTCGCATTTCCTTTCCGTTGCCCAAGAAAGCCGCCTACGAGAAGTTTCCGCACCCCGCTTCAGGCTACGCCATGACAGGCGTGTTCGTGGCCGTGACCGGTCGCGGCGTACGGGTCGCTGTGACGGGGGCAGGGCAAGGCGTGTTCCGTTGGACGCAAGCGGAGCGCGCACTCGGCAAGAATCTGACGCCCGAGGCCATCGCCAAGCTGAAGGTCGATGCCGAGGAGATGAACGAAGACATGCATGCATCACGCGAGTACCGCGCCAATCTGGTGAACGTCATCACGCGACGCGCAGTCGCGAAGCTCGCCTCGGCCGGCTAGGGCACACATTTAAACGGGATCCACTCATGGCAAAAATCAAACTGACCGTCAACGGCGTCAAGCACACCCGCGAAGTCGAAGACCGGACGTTGCTGGCGAATCTGCTCAGGGACGAATTGAAGCTCACAGGCACGCATATCGGCTGCGATACGACGCAGTGCGGATGCTGCACCGTTCACATGAACGGACGCGCCGTCAAATCCTGCACCATTCTGGCGGCACAGGCCGATGGTGCGGATATCGTCACCATCGAAGGACTGGCTAAGGATGGCGTGCTGCACCCGGTGCAGCAGGCGTTCACCGATTGCCATGCGCTGCAATGCGGCTTCTGCACGCCGGGCATGATCATGGCCGTCGCCGGGCTGCTCAAGGACAATCCCAATCCCAGCGAAGAGGAGATCTACCACGGGCTCGAAGGCAATTTGTGCCGATGCACCGGGTACATCAATATCGTCAAGGCCGTAAAGCAGGCCGCCGGGCAAACCGAAGAGGCTCATTGAGCCGTTCGCTTGCCGGGACGCGCCTCGCTGCAACCAACGCCGACTTTCCGAGGTCGGCGTTTTTTGCGTCTGGGCTAACTGGGATTGCGGGCAGCTTGTGGCGTGCCGAGGCCGTTGGCATTCCTCTTTTCGTCGACGCGAACTGAAGAGCGTGATGGCCTCGAGCACTCACTGGCTGCTCGTGTCGAGCGCCGACCTCATGTGCCCGACTCAACGCATGCGGTTACCGCGGGCGAGGGTGCTGAAACCGATCTCCCCACCCTCTAGGTGAAATACCCCACGGCCGCTGTCTTCGTTCACGAAGACGGACCGGCGCCCCATGACGATCGTGACCCCGGCGGCGACAGCCTCTCCGACCACCACCTTCGCGTGTTCGGCGAGTTTTCCTTCCGCCTCGATGACACGTTCGTCTTCCAATTCCTCGGCGATATCTTCTGAGAGCTTCTTCAGCGTCAGGCGAGCCTTATCGTAGAGGTCCCGCTTTTCGGGATGGCCTTGGAGGAGTCTGACGATCTTGGTGACATCGTCATGCTGTTTGAGCAGGTGTTCCCGACGCTTGCGGTGCTCTTCCATCGCTCGCAGCAGCAAGGGATTGATGCCGGCCATTACCCTTGTGGCGCCGGCGCCATCGCCTCCCAGGTAGTCTGCCGTTACCAATCCTGTCGCGCGCACCAGGCCTCCGAGAATTCGGCCTTTGTGTCCCTGCCCGCCGACGACCACCTGATCGAGCGCGGTCACCTCCGACTGCACGATGGATTCGGTCACGTGCACGGTCTGCTGAGCTTCGACGACGGCGTTCTCGATGTACCGTGCATAGACGCTTCCGTGCGCACTCACCCGAGCGGTGTTGCATTGACCGATCGGCTGCTGCGCCGAGTGTTGGGGGCAGGCGTGACCGATGATGCCCCCTTGAACTCGAATGTCTCCCCCCGCACATACCTCGGCGGATTCGATCACGCCTTGCACGGTGATGTCGCCGCCGGCATTGACCTTCATGCCGGTGCGTATGTCGCCTCTGACCACCAGGCTACCCGGAAAGTCGACGTTGCCTGCGGCGATATCGATCGCGTCGTAGTGCAAAATCGGCTCGACCGTGATCCCATCTTGGTGCAGCAGCGGTTGGCCGGCGATCTCCGCCACGAGCAGATCCGGGTCGTCCGGACTGCTCACGACGCCTTGCAAGCGCACTGCGAACTGAGCATCCCGGCCGACTGACGCCGGAATGCTCCCGCCCAGCACGTTGCGTCCCGGTGTGCCCGGTTCAGGAGGGTGACGTCGCATGACAGGGTCTCCGGCTTGCACGGCGGGGATCGCGCCCAGATCGTGCAGATCGACGTGCCCTGTTGCATCGATATGCGGATGCCGCTGGCGGTTCACTTCCACCAGCGGCTGCAAAACAGCATCTGTGCCGTGGATAGGCGCGATTCCACGTGCCACTTCCTTGCGTTGTCCACATTCGGCTAGCGCTGCTTCTACGGCCCCTGCGTCCACGCCTTCACGCACTTCGCAGTTCGCCAGCGCCGCAACGGCATCATGTGCGTTCTGGCGCTTTCCGCCGTGAGCGCCCGTGACCGTGAGCCAAGCGGTCATTTTGTCTGCGCTGATCTCGACCTTGTACTGGGCGTCGATGCGTGCAGCCACCGCTGTGTCGGGGTCCAATCCTGCGTTCATCGCACGCGCGACGCTTTCCAGTGCATCGGGATCGAACAGCCAATCGCCGTATCCCTGGGCTGCGGCCGAGCGGCGGATGTCGGCGGCATCGAGAGCGATCGGACGGTGCGTCGTCGTCTCATGCCGAACCGACAAACGATTGCCTTCTGCAACGAAACCGATGTCTCGGGCCTGCATGTCTGCTCCACTGCTCGACATCGTCTCCGACGCCTGTGAGGCAGCAATGCTCGCATGCTTCGAGGCTCGTGCAAGCAGGGTATAGGGATGCGAATGCCCGGCAATTCTCGATACCGGCGTAACGCCGAGCGCGCCTGATCAGGCGTCGATGGCCTCGAGTACCGCCGCGACACGTACCGCTGCTTGTTCGTTTCCTTGACGTGGCAAGGCATCGAAATCGCCTCGCAGCGCCTTGACTGCATACCGCTCGCGGGCAATCTCATGTGCAGTCCGCACGCCCAGGCGGCGGAAGACAGGGATGGGTGGGCACCAGCCCTGAACAGCATGCTGCCCGAGGAAAGCGAAGACCGCGGCTGGCAACAGCAGGAATCTGCGGGACACCGAGATCCCAAGGAAGAGCCCAGTCCCGGCGATGATCGAGGCGTTCAGCTGCAGCACACGCTCGATATCCCATTCGCGATCCAGTTCGTCGATGCGTCGAGCCGCTCGAGCGCTCTCGGCGTGGGCGAATTCGGCGAGCCGTGCATCCGTCTTTGCGCGAATCGCGGCATTGACGGCCGGGCCGGTATGCTCTTCGACGCGCGTCGTGGTCGGGGGAATGTGCAGCATCGAGGCAACCTGTCGCCAGCTCGGGACCGCTTGCGATCGCTCATCGAGATCTTCCTGATCCTCTTGGACGAGGCCCCTCCGAGCAGACGAGGTGCCGGTGGCCGTGCTGTATTCCACGGCGCTCTGCGATCCAGCGTTGACCACGCCGAAGTCGCCTCGCAGCGCCTTGACCGCATAGCGCTCCCGCGCGATTTCGCGTGCGCTGCGAACTCCCAGTCGCCGGAACAAGCCCAGTAACGGGTACCAGCCGGTCAGAGCGTGCGTCAACAAGGAGCCGGCGACCATTGCGGGCAGGGCGAGGAATCCTCGGTGTACGAACACTCCCAATGCCAGTCCTAAGAGCCCGGTTGCAGAGGCTTCTGTTTCGATTGTGCGATCAGTGTCCCATTCATAAGCGAGGTTTCGCAGCTTGTTTTCTGAGTAGGCCGGATTGTTCGACGCACATGCGTACAGGTTCGTACGCGTGTCGTCATCGATCCGCTGCCGCACCGAGGCGGCGGTATGGCGCTGCACACGATCGAGCTGCTGTTTCATGGGAACCTCTGCGTTGCGGGTGGGCGCGATGGGACGTGCAAACCGCGCGCCCGCTGCGACATGCGGGATCCCCGCTGATCCATCGCCAAGCGCCACCGGGTCGGCATCCGGACGGCGATTCAGATCATGCTGCACCGCGGGACATGCGCCTCCGGGGCGGTCCAATCCGTGGGACGTTCCCTCTTGTCAGTCCGCGAGGCGCCGAATCGAGCGTTGCCTCCTGCAAGCAGGAATTGACGTTCGCGCGTCGAGCGCCTAGGCTTCGCGCATGGACATACGATTTCGTGGACTACATCCCTTGTTCGCCGCCGAAGTAGAGGGCGTCGATCTCAGGGCAGCCGAGTCGTGCGATATCCTCGAGCGGGTACGCGCCGGCATGGACCAATATGCGGTCCTCGTGTTTCGGGGGCAGCCACTGACCGATGCCGATCAGCTCGCTTTTGCGCAGCGCCTCGACGGTACGCTCCATAGCAAGACAGGCATCAGCGCGTTGCAGAAGAGTCGCTTGGGTAACGAGGCGCTCACGGACATCTCGAACGTCACGGACACCGGCGATATCATGGCGCGGGAAGACAGGCGGCGGGCCTACAGCTTGGCCAACCGCTTGTGGCATGCCGATGCGACTTTTCAGGATCCGCCAGGGCGTTACTCGATGCTGCACGCGCGAGTCGTGCCTCCAGCCGGCGCCGATACGGAATTCGCCGATGAGCGAGCGGCCTACGATGAGCTTCCCGAAGTCGTCAAGACGCAGATCGACGGCCTGCAGGCGCATCATTCGATTGCTTACTCACGCCAAACGCTCGGTTTCGAGTTCTCGGAGGACGAGAAAGAGCAGCTCAAGGGAGCGATACATCCCCTCGTACGCACCATGCCTCGGACCGGCCGAAAGACGCTTTACCTCGCTTCGCATGCTTTTCGCATCATCGGTTGGCCGGTGCCGGATGCACGTCTGCTGCTGCGAGATCTCATGGAGCACGCAACCCAGCGCAAGTTCGTGTATCGGCATGCCTGGCAAGTCGGGGATCTCGTCATATGGGACAACCGCTGCACCATGCATCGTGCCACTCCGTTCGAGGATGCTCGCTTCAAGCGCGAACTGCGTCGAGTGACGACGCTGGATATCGATCGGGTAGCGGTCGCTGGCTGATCTTCGAAAAGAGGTCAGCCTGCAGCCCTTGGCGGGGAAGACGGCAGGCCATGCCGGCTGATGCAGGACAGCCGGCATTTCGAGCCTACCGGCTCAACACCTGCTCGTAGCGAGCTGGATCGAAGCCCACCAAGAGTTTCTTCTTGCCCGCCTCGATCACGGGGCGCTTGATGACACTGGGGAACTCGGCCATGAGCACCGCAGCCTTGGCGGCGTCCAAGTTTTGCTGGCGCTGCGGGGGCAGCTGGCGAAACGTGGTGCCTTTGGCGTTGACCAAGGTCTCCCAGCCCACTTCCTCGATCCAAGCGTGGATGCGCTCTGCCGGAGCGCCGAGTTTCTTGTAGTCGTGCAACTGGTACTCGATGCCTTTGCCTTCGAGCCACGCGAAGGCCTTTTTCATGCTTGTTCAGTTGCGGATGCCGTAGACGGTGATCATCTTCTTCCTCTCTTCGGTGGTGGAACGATTTGTCAGTTGCCGGATGTCACGCCCGCTGCCTTGCGATCTTGGCTCATTTGGCGATTTCGGATCTGACATAGGCCTGGAAGTCGGTCGGCGGCATCGAGCGCTCCTCCAGACCGAACGCGAACGCAGCCACCGCGACAGCTCGCGAACAGGCTGGATGTCATCGGTGCTTTTCACGAAAGTGCTGGGTCGGTAGCCCTCGCTGGCGGACGACTGCCACGACTGTACCGCAAGCAGTCAGCATCGAGCCAGCTTCGTGTAAGTCATGGAGGGCGGTGATCGGGGGTGGATTAACATTCGTACTGCCGCGCTTGCTCAGACTGGCGTCTCTTCTTGAAGGGGTCGTTGCGCTCGATGAACACAAGATTCGCCTGGGGAATCGTTTGCACCATCGTGGTCGGGCTGGCTATCGACGCCCATGGGGCAGCTTGGAGTCAGCCGAGCGTGAACGTCCTTGCGGCCGTCATGTTCGGCGCGCTACTTCGGGCGAGTTCCTCCGCGGATCGAATTTCGTACCTCGTCTGCTTGGTGCTTGCAACCGTGGGTGAGGTGTTCTTGGCATTGATCTGGGGCCTCTATGATTACCGGCTCGGGAATCTGCCGCTGTTCGTGCCGCCCGGCCATGTGCTGTTGTACGCGCTCGGCCGTTGGCTGGCTGATCGTGTCCCCATGCGTGCGTGCATCGTGGTGTGCGCGTTGGTGGTGCTCGCGGGTGGCATTCTTGCTTTCGAGGGAAGCGACGAGTTGAGCGCCCCCCTGGCGCTGCTGTTTCTCCTGTGCATGCGCTATGGGCCGGCGCCCCGGCTCTATGCCGTCATGTTCGTGCTGGCATTGGCGATGGAGCTGCTCGGCACAGGCCTGGGGAATTGGACTTGGCGACCCGAGACGCCCTGGTTCCATTGGAGCACACTCAATCCGCCGTTCGCGGCCGGTGCGTTTTACTGCGTGCTCGATCTGCTGGTCGGTAAGTGGGGAAGGGCGAATGGCGCATCGCTCGCTCGCGCGAAAATTTAGTCGCATGCAGGGCTGACCCTTTGAGCTGCATGACATCCTCTTAGCGTAGAATCCTGCCCTCGTTTTCTCAGAGGAGTCGATTCAATATGGCAATATCGAACATGCGAGGGGCTGTGCTGGGGGTGGTTTGTTCGCTTCCGCTCGTGTTGGCTGCCTCTCCCGTGCTGGCTGCGCAAGCAGATCCCGCCGCGAATTACCCTAGCAGGCCGGTGCGCTTCATTGGTCCCTTCGTCCCCGGCGCCGGTACCGACACCACGGCACGGACGATCGCTCATAAACTGGGCGAGCTTTGGGGGCAGCAATTCATCGTGGACAACCGCACCGGTGCGGCGGGAGCCATCGGCGTGGACCTGACGGCCAAGGCCATTCCCGACGGGTACACCATCTGCCTGATCTCTGCTTCGCACTCGGTCAACTCCGCTACCAATACCAAGTTACCTTATGATCTCTCGGTCGATCTGCAAGGGATCACCCAGGCGACCTCGCTGTTCTATGCCCTCTATCACCATCCGTCGGTGCCGGTGAAGACGGTCAAGGAACTGATCGCTTTCTCCAAGGCCCATCCCGGCAAGCTGATGTTCGGTTCCTCCGGCACGGGAGGACTTCAGCACTTCGCAGGCGAAATGTTCAACTACATGGGGGGTGCAAGTCTGACGCACGTGCCGTACAAGGGGACGAGCGCGGTCATTACGGCCATGCTCGCCAGTGAGGTGCAGGTCGGGTTCGGCACCTTTTTCGGCGTTCGGCCGCACATGGAGGCCGGACGCCTGAAGGTATTGGCGATCACTGCGTCTAAGCGCTCGCCTGCCGTGCCCGATGTGCCCACGATCGCCGAGTCGGGTATTCCCGGATACGAGGTCGATCAATGGTACGGGGTCATCACTTCTGCGAAGGTACCCAAGTCGATCGTCCACAAGCTGCAGCGAGGAATCGCTGAAGTGCTCAGGCAGCCCGATGTCGTTAAACGTCTTGCAGGCGACGGATCGACGCCGGTCGGCTCATCGCCGGAGCAGTTCAACGCTCACATCAAGTCGGAGATCGCGAAGTGGCGCAAGCTCGCCAAGGAAGCGAATCTCAAGCTGCACTGACCGGCTGAACGCAAGCTCGAATGCAGGATGGCGTGGCCACGCCGAGCCATCGGTTCGGCGCAAGGCGCCCTCCCGGGGCTCGGTCACTTCGCCCCGTCGAGGCGAACGGCAGGTACTCGCGACAGGGGTCCCACTGACCGCGATCACGTTGCTCGGTGCGCCTAGGACGTGTCCGGGAGAAAGGTGCGCCGTTTGGCGCCCCTTGACGACTTCGCATCGCGAAGGTTGCGCTAGTCCGGGCTCAGTGCCGGCGCATATGTCCGGTACACGCGTGGTCGTCGAGCCTCGATGCAGGTCGCTCGACGGGCGTGGTCACGGACTTGCGTGATACGCTCGTGATTCGTTCCGCTGCCGCAGCTGTTGCCAGTTGCGACGCGGCGGTTCGGAATTCGGTTCGAGTGCAGTCCGTCTGCTGGAGGAGTTACCGTCGATGCCCGCCTATCCAGTCGAAGCCCATGGCAATGTGCGCGCTATCGCGTCGTCGCTGATTCGCGAAGTAGCCAATGCCGGCCTCGGCAAGCGCGATGTTCTGCCATTCTGGTTCGGTGAGCCGGACGAAGTCACGCCGACCTTCATCCGGGCCGCAGCGCAAGCCGCGCTAGATGCCGGGGACACCTTCTACACGCATAACTACGGGATGCCCGCGCTACGCGAGGCGCTCGCGACCTACGTCACATCGCTGCATCGGCCGGTGCCTGCGGACGAAATCGTCGTCACCAACTCCGGCATGTCGGCCCTCATGCTGATATCGCAAGCCCTGGTGGGGGCTGGCGATCGTGTGGTCGCGGTGACGCCGCTATGGCCCAACATCACCTCGGCGCCGAAACTGTTGGGTGCTCAGATCGTTCGCGTTGCCCTAAGGTTCGATCGATCGGGCAGCGGCCAATGGGCCTGGCGCCTCGATCTGGACGAACTGCTATCCGCTCTGACGCCGCAAACTCGTGCCCTTTATCTCAACTCGCCCAACAATCCCACCGGTTGGACCATCGATGCCGATACGCAACGCGCGGTGCTGGAACATTGTCGCCGGCTCGGCATCTGGGTGCTCGCCGACGATGCCTACGAACGTCTGCACTACGAGACCGAGGCCCTCGAGCAGCGTCGGGGTGCGCGGCCCCGTCCGTGCGCGCCTTCGTTCTTGGACTTGGCGGAGCGAGACGAACGCGTCGTGGCTGCGAACACGTTCTCCAAATCGTGGCTCATGACGGGGTGGCGTTTGGGATGGCTCGTCGCGCCCCAGGCGCTGGTGCCGGAAATCGCCAAGCTCATCGAGTTCAACACCTCGTGCGCGCCCGGATTCGTTCAGCGGGCAGGTCTTGCCGCGGTGACCCAAGGCGAACCCATCATCAAGCGCACCGTGGAAAGATTCCGGCGGGCGAGGGATTATCTGGTGCAGGAGTTGTGTTCGATCGACGGCATCGAGGCCGCGTTACCGCCGGGGGCCATGTATGCGTTCTTCCGAGTGAAAGGGATGAACGATAGTCTCGCCTTCTGCAAACGCATGGTGACCGACGCAGGCTTGGGTCTCGCTCCAGGCGCGGCGTTCGGTGACGAAGGCGAAGGCTTCATCCGCTGGTGTTTCGCGTCGGATGAGACTCGCCTCGCCGATGGTGTGGCCCGGCTGCGCCAGGGCCTTGCAAGCATGCGCTGATCATTTGGTCATCGGCGCGGGGAGGCGCTTGCGGGTGCTCGCCAGCAGGCCGATGCCAAGTGCGGTGATGACCAAGGATCCGACATACATGCCACGCAATCCGACGAGATCGGCCAGAGCGCCGGAAACGATGGCGCCCACGCCTGCGCCGATCTGGAAAGATATGCTGAAGGTCGCCATCGCATGCCCGCGTGATTGCGGGTTGGCCAGATCCATGGCGAGCGCCGTCGTCGCGGCGCCTGTCATGGCGGAACCGAGCGCCACGAACACGCCTCCGGCCAGTATGACTCCGATACCTTCGGCAAGGACGATCAACGAGATGCCGACGAACTGGGCGGCCAAGCCCATTGCTATCGCGGGTGCCCGACCCATTCCGTCGGACCAGGTCCCCAGCAGAGGCCGCACGACGATGCTGGTCGCGCCGGCGATCACATAGAACAGGCCGATGTGGTCGATGCCGAGCGAGCGTGCGTAGAGGGGCAAGAACGCCATCACGGAAGGCATGGCCAGTGTCGAGCAAAGGTTGAGTCCGGTAGCAATGAGCACACCTCGATCCAGCAGGGATGTCGACTCTTTGGATCGGGCGGCCTGATCGCGCGGCTTGTCGTTCTGACGGGCACCGCGCGCCAGCGCAAAGGCGAAGGGCAATCCGAGCAGCGAGATGAGGATGGAGAGCAGGAATACGCCGTCATAGCTGGCCGGACCCTGTAGCAGCCAGAGCGCAACGGCGGGAAAGATCATGGAAGCAGCAGCGGTGGCGCTCGTGTAGTACCCCGCGGCTTCGCCCCGACGATCGGGCGGGGCGGCGCTCGCCAGGCGGGTATAGCCGCCTGTGTTCAGGCCAGCCCATCCCAAACCGCGCACCACGTTGCCCACGAACACCATCCAGAGCAGCGGGAAGAGGAGCAGGGCGCTGCCCAATGCCATCAGCACGAGGCCTAGAGCGAGGACGCCGGCCGCGTTCCAGCGGTCGGAAAGTCTACCGGCGTAAGGCCTGACGACGACACTGGGAACGGCGAAGGCAAGCAGGGCGAGCCCTGCTACGAAACCCGATCCGCCATGTGCATCGACGTACAAGGGGATGATCGGTGTCACTACCCATTGGTTCGCGTACCCGAGGAACATAGCTACGCACAGCAGTACGAAGGGCCGCGAGAACAGCGACGGTGTTGCTTTTGTCGGCAATGGCGCTCCTCGATCGCCTTTGGCGAACCGTGCTGGCAGGAAGTCGCTGCGCTAGCGCAGCGATCCGAAACGGCATCGATCATCAGCTATTGGCGCGCAGCCAGCGCTGAGTCAGCCCAGTAGCATAGCGCACCGTGCACCCGTCATGGCGTATGAATGCGCCCTCGGGATCCCTATCTGGGTCGAATCCGCCCGACGTCGGTTGCGCGATGGATGCCTCGAGCGCTGCTAGCAGAGTACACAACCGAAGCGGGTGCACCGAAACGATCGTGGTCAGGGCCAGAGTCGACGCGCGAGAAAGGGGCTGAGTCGCCGCTTCGGCGTCCGGTCGTCGCGAGCATGGCTGAATTCGAGCTCATTACGCGATTAGTTTGTACTCCAGCGAGCAAGGCTGGAGTCTGCCGGATCACGCAAGGAAGCGGTAGAAACATCGAAGAGGTGGGCGGAACGCACTAGACCGGGAAACACGCCAGCTTCGGCGGCTTTCCGCACGCTAACGGGCGAGGGCGGATGTTCTCAAGGCGGGTGCGCTGGACGTAGCGGCAAGGTGATCCTCGCCCTTGAAAGACGTAAGCCGGCGGGACGATGTCCCGCGTCGTGCCCGCTGTGCGCACCTTGACGCGGGATCCGAGCCTAGAAATCGGAGAGTGCTTGTTGCTCGCGCAGTTCTTCCAGCTTGCGACGGGCGATCGCGTTACGCTGGTCTCTCTTGCCGCTTATCGGAGCGGTGGGAGTACGCTCGCGCGTACGCACGAAACATGCGGGGCACGCAATCTTGTCAGGACATCCTTGCGACCATTGGCGTCGTCCAGGAAGTCCGGAACCGCAGGGGCACAACCGACCGGTCTTGGCGCTCATCTCGTAGAGGCTTCCTTCAAAAACGTTCGGCCCGACGGCCAGTACATCGTTACGACTTGGCTCCCCGACCTGGGCTCGAACCAGGGACCTGCGGATTAACAGTCCGTCGCTCTACCGACTGAGCTATCGGGGAATGCAGCCGATCCGATTTAGGATGGCGTCAGGAGGCGCGTATTCTAAAGTCAGCACCGATTCGGGTCAACGCACACGGCACATACAAATGCCGTTATGACGCCACATCATGAAATTTCTTTGATGACCTTTGCGATGGTGCCGAAGATCTCGTCGATCTGGGCCTTGTTCACCATGAGCGGCGGCGAGCAAGCAAGCGTATCACCCGTCGTACGCGTAAGAAGCCCGGCCTCGAAGCAGCGTAGGAGGGCTTCATATCCTCGCGCTCCGGGCTTGCCGCCTCGCGGCGCGAGTTCAATGCCGGCCATGAGTCCGATGTTTCGGACATCGACGACATTGGGCAGGCCGACCAGCGAGTGGGCCGCATCCTCGAAGTAGCTCGCGAGCGAGGCTGCATTGGCGAACAATTGTTCCTCGTGATAGAGCGCGAGCGTCGCTTCGCCGGCCGCCGTCGCCAAGGGATGTCCCGAATACGTGTACCCGTGGAACAGTTCGATGCCTTCTGGGCCGGCCATGAATGCGTCGTATACGTGCTTGCGGGCAATCACGCCCCCCATGGGTACCGTGGCGCTCGTCACGCCTTTGGCAAACGTGATCATGTCGGGAACGACCCCGAAGTAGTCCGCAGCGAAAGCTCTCCCCAAACGGCCGAATCCGGTGATGACCTCGTCGAAGATCAGCAGGATGCCATGCTTGTCGCAAATCGCGCGCAGCTTCTCTAGATAGCCCTTGGGCGGAACGACCACGCCGGTCGATCCTTGAACGGGCTCGACGATCACGGCTGCGATATTCGACGCATCGTGCAAGGCCACGATGCGCTCCAAATCGTCTGCGAGATGCGCTCCCCATTCGGGTTGGCCGCGAGAATTGGCCATTTTTTCCAGGTTATGGGTGTGCGGCAGATGATCCACGCCGGGCAACATCGCGCCGAAAGTCTTCCGATTCGGCGTCATGCCGCCGACCGAGATGCCGCCGAACCCTACACCGTGATAAGCGCGCTCGCGGCCGATCAGACGGGTGCGCTGGCCTTCGCCGCGGATCCGGTGATAGGCGAGGGCGATCTTGAGTGCGGTATCGACGGCCTCGGACCCGGAGTTGGCGAAGAAGACGTGGTCCAGATCGGCCGGTGCAAGTTGAGCGATGCTCTGTGCGAGCCTGAATGGGCCCGGATGTCCCATCTGGAAGGTCGGCGCGAAATCGAGTGTTCCAGCCTGCTGCTTGATGGCTCGCACGATCGAATCGCGACAGTGCCCAGCGTTGACGCACCAGAGCCCGGCGGTCGAATCGAGAATCTTGCGACCGTCCTCGGAGGTGTAGTGCATGTCCTTCGCCGATACCAGGATTCGCGGTGCGGCCTTGAATTGTCGGTTGGCCGTGAAGGGCATCCAGAAAGGTTCCAGGTCGTAGTCGCGCGGGCTCATCAGGATCTCCGGGGAGGGGGAGCGGCGATTATACGCGTGCAGGATCTTCCGTCAGGGGCGCTTGCGGCGCGGGCAGCGTTGCCGCATCCATCCTTGAGGCAATCGGGAGGCGGCACGCGTCCGCTTGCAATCGGTGAACTAATCCCCAGCAAGGACTGTCAGTGCGATATCGGTTAGGCATCCGTTTTCTGACTACATTTCGAACGGTATACTTGCCGGGCCGCGCTGAACGCAGTTGGTGATGTTCGTGCGTTGGTGCGTACTGGCTCGCCGTCCTCGGGGAGGAGGGAGGCGCGGTCACCGCTCGCCGATTACAGAACAATCAGGAAACGGAAACCATGGGGGATCGTGAAGTCGACCAGCAGTTGGTCGAGCGTGCGCAACGCGGCGAGAAGGCAGCTTTCGAGTTGCTCGTCGCGAAGTATCAGCGCAAGCTGGTCCGGTTGCTGTCCCGGTTCATTCGTGACCCAACCGAAGTTGAGGACGTGGCGCAAGAGGCGTTTATCAAGGCGTATCGGGCCTTGCCGTCGTTTCGTGGTGATAGTGCGTTTTACACATGGCTGTATCGAATAGGCATCAACACCGCAAAGAACTATCTGGTGGCGATGGGGCGTCGCGCGCCGACCGTCAGCGAGACGGAAGGCCCGGATGGCGAGGGATCTGAGGAAAGTGGGCAGGTTCCGGACTACAACACGCCAGAGAACGAGTTGATGAGCCGGCAGATCGCAGAGACAGTCAATCGGGCTGTCGAAGAACTGCCGGAGGAATTGAGGACAGCAATCACCTTGCGTGAGCTCGAGGGTCTGAGTTACGAGGAGATAGCCAGCATCATGAATTGCCCGATCGGTACTGTTCGTTCCCGGATCTTCCGGGCTCGCGAGGCGATCGCCGAGAAATTGCGCCCGCAGCTCGAGACGCGCAAAGACAGGAGATGGTGAGATGGAGCAAATCTCGGCCCTGATGGATGGGGAACTGGAGCACGACGAGGCCACTCGTGTGATACCCGCCGTGATCAAGCGCAGCGATCTGCGTGAAGCGTGGGCTACTTATCACTTGATCGGCGAGGCCCTACGAGGCCAGGCATGTGGCGATTGCGGCGTGGCGCAGACAGTATCGAGCAAGCTCGCTGTTGAACCGACGGTTCTGGCGCCGCGGGAGAGTCGGAGTACGAACAATTTCGGCAAGCGCTGGGCTCTTCCCAGCATGGCAGCCGCCGCGGCGGTGGCTGCTGTCACCTGGGTGGGGCTCACGACGCAGGCTCCGCAAGCAATCCACGAGCTTTCGACCGCTCGCCCGGCGGTTCCTGTCCCCGGCTTTAGTCCCGAAGTCTTCGTCTCCTCCGGCCCCTCAGCCTTCCCTCAGTCTGCCTCATGGACCACGATCCCGGCCCCTGCGGGCACGCCTCCGCCGTCGATTCAGCTGTCGTGGCAAGAGTTTCAAGCGTATCTGATGGCGCACCAGGAGTTCTCTCCCAGCCTCTCCATGCATGGCGTAGCCCCCTTGGTGCGCTCGGTGAGCACCGGAGCGGCAGACCGATAAGATGAAAGCCTGCCTCGCGGCACTCATGTTTCTCGTGGGTGTCTCCAACGATACCGCCGCAGCGGAAACAACCACTCCGGCGGAAGGCATGAGGCTGCTGCGCCAGATGGCCGATGCAGCGCGCCAGCTCAACTACACCGGCACATTCGTCTATCGGCACGGTTCGCACATCGAGACATCTCGCATCTGGCACCTTACCGATGCCACCGGGGATTACGAGCGTGTCGAGGCCCTTGACGGCCCGCCGCGGGAGGTCGTTCGTGCGAACGAAGAGGTGACCTGCTTCTACCCGAGCGTCAAAACGGCCAAAGTGGATCGCTGGGGGACGAGTCGACGTTTTCCTGCGGTCGTGTCGGAGCAACTCGCGGCCGTGATGGCCAACTACACGGTACGCAAGGGACCCATCTCGCGGGTAGCCGGCCACGATTGCCAGATTGCGATCTTGGAGCCCCGAGACGATCTGCGCTACGGCCATGTGTTCTGCGCCGAGCTGAAGTCGGGGCTTCCGCTGCGGGCAACGACCATCAGCGACCGCAACGAGACCGTCGAGACATTTGCCTTCACGCAGGTCGAGATCGGTGTGGACATTCCGCGTCACCTGGTCAAGCCGAGCTACGACACATCGGCGCCCGGATGGAAGCTGGAGAATTCCTCCTTGCGTTCCAACGTCGATCCCGCTCGCCGGTGGATGGTGGTGAATCCTCCTGCCGGCTTTCGCAAAGTCTCGGAACTGCAGCGCACCATCAAGGGCAAATCAGCATCGCAACTCGTTTTTTCAGACGGCCTGGCAGCAGTCTCCATTTTCCTGGAGCCCGCCGTGGCTGGCGCACGAGGCGTGCAGGAATTGACGCGCCAAGGCGCAATCAACATCTTCAGTAGATCGCAACCCAGCTACGTCATCACCGTCCTGGGTGAAGCACCCGCGCGCACGGTGATGCAGTTCGGCAATTCAGTCGTGCTCCGAGACAGGCACCCCAAGTCCCCGCCCGCGTCGAAATAGCTTTCGGTACATCACACCACAAGCTCATAATAATCAAATACAAATTCCTTCCTGCGAATCGATCATGAGACGTTTTTGGCTTTCGCTAGTGTTGCTGTTCGTTACGGTCAACGCGTTCGCGCAGTTGCCCGACTTCACCGAACTCGCAGAGAAGCAAGGTCCGGCCGTGGTCAACGTGAGCACCACGTCGGCACCGCGCAGCAGCGCACGCAGCGGTCCGCGGGTACCGAACGTTCCCGAGGATGACCCGTTTTACGAGTTTTTTCGCCGGTTCATGCCTCAAGTGCCCGGCCCCCGCGAATTCGAATCCCAGTCGTTGGGCTCCGGTTTCATCATCAGCGCCGACGGTTACGTCTTGACCAACGCCCACGTGATCGAGTCCGCCGACGAGATTACGGTCAAGCTCAACGACAAGCGCGAGTTCAAGGCGAAAGTCATCGGCGCGGACCGAAAGACCGACGTTGCGTTGTTGAAGATCGATGCGACCGGATTGCCCGCAGTGCGGATCGGCGACCCATCCCGCCTAAAGGTCGGCGAATGGGTGGTGGCGATCGGTTCGCCCTTCGGCTTCGAGAGCACCGTGACTGCCGGCATCGTGAGCGCGAAGGGGCGTTCGTTGCCGCAGGAGAACTTCGTTCCTTTCATCCAGACTGACGTCGCCGTCAACCCGGGCAACTCCGGTGGTCCGCTGTTCAACCTCAGGGGCGAGGTCGTGGGGATCAACTCGCAGATTTATAGTCGGACCGGAGGCTTCATGGGGCTTTCGTTCGCTATTCCGATCGACGTCGCCATGGACATTCAGCAGCAACTTCGCACCTCGGGCAAGGTGACGCGAGGACGTATCGGTGTCGGCATACAGCCCGTAACCCGGGAAATGGCCGAATCGTTCGGGTTGCCGAAGGCCGCGGGTGCATTGGTCAATGCCGTGGAGCCCGGGAGCCCAGCAGAGAAGGGCGGGCTGCAAGTGAGCGACGTCATCTTGCGCTTCGACGGCAAACCGGTTGGGTCTGCAGACGAGTTGGTCCGCATGGTCGGCAATACGAAGCCCGGCACGCGAATCAGCATGCAAGTCTGGCGGGCCAAGGCATCCAGGGATCTGACCGTGACGATCGGCGAAATGACCGACGATCGCGCCGCGGGACGTGCGCCTCGCCGCGGTGCGCCCGGCAAGCCGGTTCCGGATACGGCAACGTTGAGCAAGCTCGGCATGACCTTGACCGATTTGCGCGAAGAGCAGTTAAAGGAATTGAAGGTTTCCGGTGGTGTGCTGGTCGAGGAGGCGGGGGGAGTGGCCGCTCGCGCCGGCATTCGACGGGGCGATGTGATCGTCGCAGTGAACAATCAGAGCGTCAAATCCGTGGATCATTTCGCGCAGCTCATCGGACAATTCGAGAAGGGGCGAAGCGTCGCATTGCTGGTTCGTCGGGCAGGCGGGGCGATCTATATCCCGCTGCGCATCGAGTGAGCGAAGCGCGTGCGCGACTTTCGCTACGCCTGACGGTGTACGGTCGGACGTACTGCCATCTCTGCGAGGACATGCTGACCGCTTTGCGTCCGCTGCAAGCTGAATGGGGCTTCGACATCGACTGGGTAGACATCGATTCGAGCCCTGCCTTGGAGGCGCGCTTCGGCGAATGGGTGCCAGTGCTGATGCACGAAGACGTGCACATCTGTCATTACCATCTCGACGTCTCGCGACTTACTGCGCATCTGGCGGCATTCCGCTAGAATACGGCCCCAGTCTGCAATCCTCCTGTAGCGCCCATGCACACGGGCAAGACAGGCACGAAACCGCCCCTCGCGCCGCCCGACCGGCCACTCGGGCCGACGATCGACACAAATGCAACGCATCCGTAACTTTTCCATCATCGCGCATATCGATCACGGCAAATCCACTTTGGCCGATCGCATCATTCAGCTGTGTGGCGGATTGTCCGAGCGTGAAATGAGCGAGCAGGTGCTCGACTCGATGGATTTGGAGCGAGAGCGGGGTATCACCATAAAGGCGCAGACCGCCGCGCTGCGCTACAAAGCAAGAGACGGCCAGGTCTACGCACTCAATCTCATCGATACGCCCGGCCACGTGGACTTCTCCTACGAGGTGTCCCGCTCCCTGGCTGCTTGCGAAGGCGCCCTGCTGGTCGTCGATGCTTCTCAGGGCGTCGAAGCACAGACGGTAGCCAACTGCTACACGGCCACAGAGCAGGGCGTCGATGTCGTCCCGGTGCTCAACAAGATCGATCTTCCGTCCGCGGAGCCGGACCGCGTGATCGGCGAGATCGAGGACATCATCGGTATTCCGGCCAAAGACGCCATTCGAGCCAGCGCGAAGACCGGCGAAGGCATCGAAGACATTCTAGAGTCCGTCATCGCGCGAATTCCGCCGCCGAAGGGCGATCCGGATGGCCCCCTCAAGGCTCTGATCATCGATTCATGGTTCGACAACTACGTCGGCGTGGTCATGCTGGTGCGAGTTGTCGACGGGTGTCTTAAGCCCAAGGAGCGCGTGCTGATGATGGCAACCCAGGCCGTGCATTCGTGCGAGCAGGTGGGGGTCTTCACCCCGAAATCGGCGGCGCGCGAATCACTTTCGGCAGGCGAGGTCGGCTTCATCATCGCTGGCGTCAAGGAGTTGCGGGATGCCCAGGTCGGCGACACTCTGACTCACGCCGATCGACCGGCGCTCGAGGCCCTGCCTGGATTCAAGACGATCAAGCCGCAGGTTTTTGCCGGCCTGTATCCGGTGGAATCGAACCAATACGAGGCCTTGCGCGAAGCGCTGCAGAAATTGCGGCTCAACGACGCCTCGCTGCAATTCGAACCTGAGTCTTCCCAAGCGCTCGGATTCGGCTTCCGTTGCGGCTTCCTCGGCCTGTTGCACATGGACATCGTGCAAGAGAGGCTCGAACGCGAGTACGACATGGATCTCATCACCACCGCGCCCACGGTGGTCTACCAGATCATGTTGCGTGATGGCGAGTTGGTTCAGATCGAGAATCCCTCCAAGTTGCCCGACCCCTCGAAGATCGAAGAGATTCGTGAGCCCATTATCGAGGCGACGATCATCCTGCCCCAGGACTATGTCGGGCAAGTGATGACGTTGTGCAACCAGAAGCGCGGCGTGCAGAAGAACATGCAGTACACCGGTCGCCAAGTCATCCTGACCTATGAGATGCCTCTCAATGAAATCGTCATGGATTTCTTCGATCGGCTGAAGTCCGTTTCTCGGGGGTACGCCTCACTCGATTATGAACTGAGGGAATTTCGCGCCGCCGATCTGGTCAAGCTCGACATCCTCATCAACGGCGATAAGGTCGATGCGCTCTCGCTCATCGTTCATCGCCAGAATGCCCCTTACCGCGGGCGCGAACTGGCTGCGAAGATGCGCGAACTCATTCCTCGACAGATGTTCGATGTCGCCATTCAGGCGGCCATCGGCGCTCACATCATTGCTCGCGAGAACGTCAAGGCTCTGCGTAAGAACGTGCTGGCGAAGTGCTATGGGGGGGATATCTCGCGCAAGCGCAAATTGCTCGAAAAGCAGAAGGCGGGCAAGAAGCGAATGAAGCAGGTCGGATCGGTGGAGATCCCTCAGGAGGCATTCCTGGCGATCCTGCAAGTGGGAGAAAAATAGTGGCTCCTTCGATCGGCCATAGGGGCGCCGAAACGCGCCGCGGCAAACGCGACCGCATCGCAGCGGCGCGCCGAGGTTCCTCATGAATTTCGCGCTGATCTTGTTTCTCCTGCTTGTGGCCACGGGATTGGTCACCGCGCTTGATCGGTTCGTGCTGCGAAAGCGCCGCCCGGCGGATGCAAGGGTGCCATGGTGGATCGAGTATCCGGTCAGCTTCTTTCCGGTGATCCTGATCGTCTTCATGCTGCGCTCCTTCCTGGTCGAGCCGTTCAAGATCCCATCGGGGTCGATGCTGCCTACGCTGTTGATCGGAGACTTCATCCTCGTCAACAAGTACACCTACGGCATCCGGCTGCCGGTCATCAATGTCAAGGTCATGGATCTCGCGGACCCTAAGCGCGGGGAGGTCATGGTCTTTCGGTATCCGGACGATCCGTCGCTCGACTACATCAAGCGCGTGGTCGGCGTGCCAGGGGATGTATTGACCTACAAAGACAAGCAACTGTACGTCAACGGCACTCAGGTGCCGGTAACGCCCGACGGCAGCTACACCTATGTCGAGTCAGGACTGAACTTCATCTCGACCCAGCGGTTGAGAGAGAAACTCAACGAACATGCCCATTCGATCCTTATCCAGCAAGATGCGCCGCCGGTGCAGTTGTCGGGAGTGCGTCAATTCCCCTTCCGCGAGAATTGCGACTACAATCAATCGGGGTTTACTTGCAAAGTTCCGGCCGGCCACTACTTCATGATGGGTGACAACCGGGACAGCAGTAGTGACAGCCGCTATTGGGGATTCGTGCCAGACAAGAACATCGTCGGTAAAGCTTTCATGGTCTGGTGGAATTTCGACGAATTCAAGCGCATCGGCAAGTTCATCGAATGACGGGGGGTACGGTGAAAAAGCAGAAAGGCATTGGATTGTCGGGGTTATTGCTCATCTGTGCGCTGGTGATCGCTGTGGCGTTGATCGGATTCAAGATGTTCCCGGCGTATGCCGAGTATTTCAAGGTCAAGAACGCCGTGACCGAGATCGTCAAGCATCCCGAATACAAGAACTCTGCACGCGAGATGTCGCTGGCTTTCGATCGTCGGGCCACTATCGACAGCATCACGGCGGTCTCGGGCAAAGATCTGGAAATTGCGAAGGACGCGAACGGTCTTTCAGTAAGCGTCGCCTGGTCCGTGAAGGTGCCGCTTTTCTCCAACGTCAGCGCGTGCATGGACTTCGAAGTGCACTCCAATTAGGGTCAACTGCGGCAGCATGGCATGGGATGACCTGACGAGCGCTCTTGGACATTGTTTCAACGACAAAGCGCTTCTGCGCTTGGCGCTGACGCATCGCTCCCACGGTGCGCAACATAACGAACGGCTCGAATTCCTCGGCGATAGCGTATTGAACTGTGCCATCGCAGACGAACTCTATCGACGATTTCCGCATTTGAACGAAGGCGACTTGTCGCGCGCACGCGCGCTGTTGGTTCGCCAGCAAACTTTGTTCGACAGAGCCGAGGCACTCGGTCTGGGAGACAAGCTGCTGCTCGGCGCCGGTGAGTTACGCAGCGGTGGCAAGCACCGGCCATCGATTCTTGCCGACGCCCTTGAAGCGATCATCGGCGCGGTGTATGTCGATGCGGGCTTCGATTCTGCCCGGGCAGTGGTGTGTCACATCTTCGATCCTGTATTGGCGTCAGCCGACCAGACAGTTCTCGGCAAGGATTCGAAAACCTTGCTCCAGGAGTTGCTGCAGGCGAAACACATGCCCCTACCGCAATATTCGATCGTAGCCATCCATGGAGAAGCACATTGCCAGCGCTTCACCGTGGAGTGCACAATTGCCGGCTTGTCCATTCGCGCTCAAGGCGAGGGCTTGAGCCGGCGCGCTGCAGAGCAAAACGCGGCCGCGCTCGCCTATCGGCAGGCAGCCAGCACTTGAATGGACGTCACGATGCTCAGGATCATTTGATGGTGGAAAAGTCTGCGTTCCGTTCCGGTCACGTGGCGATCGTCGGCCGGCCGAACGTCGGCAAGTCGACGTTGCTCAACAAGCTGATCGGGCAGCGACTGAGCATCACCTCGCGCAAGCCGCAAACGACCCGTCATCGAATCTGCGGCATTCTCACGACGTCGAGTACACAGTGTGCTTTCGTGGATACCCCGGGATTTCAATCGGGAGGCACGAACGCGCTCGGCAGCGCGATGAACCGAACGGTCACTCGCACGCTGGGCGAGGTCGACGCTGTCGTTTTTGTCGTCGTGGCGGGGCGCTACACTGCCGATGACGAGCGGGTAGCCAGCCTGCTTGCCAAGGGTGTTCCGCTCATCGTCGCCGTGAACAAGGTGGACCAACTGCGCGATCGCGCAGCATTGCTTCCTTTTCTGGCGGATCTCCAGCAGCGGCTGCTTCCCCGCGCCATCGTCCCTGTATCGGCGCGCCAAGGCTATCAGGTGAGCCGCCTGCTGCGCGAAATCGAAGCCGTGCTGCCGGAACGAGAACTGCTGTATCCGGCCGAGCAGCTTACCGATCGCGACGAGCGCTTCTTCGCCGCCGAATTCATCCGCGAGAAACTGTTTCGTCTGCTGGGCGACGAACTGCCCTATGCCACGGCCGTGGTCATCGATCAGTTCGAGCAGACACCGAAGCTGCGTCGGATACATGCAACCATCTTTGTGGATAAGCAGTCCCACAAAGGCATCGTTGTAGGCGAGAACGGTGAGCGCCTCAAGACGATTGCCACGGGTGCTCGCAAAGAGATGGAGGCCTTGTACGGCAGCAAGGTGTTTCTGCAGGTATGGGTCAAGGTCAGGCGCGGCTGGGCCGACGACAGGGCCCAGTTGCGCCATTTCGGCTATGAGTGAAATGTTTTCCTCGTGGGGCTGCGGGTGTCTCGATTTCCGGTCGTGCCTCTGATGCTCGGATGAACCATTCGGCGGTGTTGCTGGCGACTTTGCGAGTATGAGTACGGGAAGAGTCAAGCTCGAGGACGACCGTGCATACGTCCTGCATACCTATCCCTTTCAAGAGTCCAGTGTGGTGGTGGAGGCCTTCAGTCGAAGGTATGGGCGCTTGGGTCTGCTCGCCAAAGGCGCGAAGCGGCCAAAGTCGCCTTTGCGGGCGGCGTTGCTTGCATTCCAGCCGCTGGCGATGGCTTGGTCGGGTCGCGGGGAGCTGCCGATACTCACGCGAGCGGATTGGGTAGGCAGGCAGCATCCGCTTACCGGGCTGGCGATGATGTGTGGCTATTACCTCAACGAACTCCTACTCAAGCTCGTGCAGCGTGACGACCCTCACGAGGGCTTGTTCGATGCCTATGACGAGGCGTTGCGAGGCTTGTCTGCCGTCGAGCCGACGCAAGCGGTGCTGCGACGGTTCGAAGTCGCGCTGCTGCGCGAGATCGGCTACGCGCTGCAGCTCGAATGCGATGCCGAGCAAGGGGCGCCCTTGGTGGCCGAAGAGCGCTATGCCTACGTCCCCGACCGTGGTCCGCTGCGCATCCAGGTCTGCGGCTCGGTGTCCGGCGCGGTAGAATTGCAGGGAAAAACGCTGCTCGACATGGCCCGTGGCGACTTTACCGATCCACTCACCGCAACCGAGAGCAAACTCCTGATGCGCTGGGTCATCGGGCATCACCTGGATCAACGTACGCTCAATACACGGCAGTTGTTGCTGGAGTTGCAGCAGCTTTAAGCGCAGAGGGAGCTCGTGCAATGACCAAGCTTAGTGTCAATTTGAACAAAGTCGCGCTCTTGCGCAACGCCCGTACCTTGGGCATCCCGAGCGTGACCCGGTCAGCGAGTATCGCGCTCGCTGCTGGCGCACACGGAATCACAGTCCATCCCAGACCGGATGGGCGACACATTCGAACAGCCGATGTTTACGAGCTTGCCGAATTGTTGACGACTCACCCCGGCATAGAGTTCAACATCGAGGGCAATCCGTTTCATGACGTCATGGAACTCGTTCGGCAGGTGAAGCCGCATCAATGTACGCTGGTTCCCGACGATCCCGGCGCCTACACCTCGGATCACGGCTGGAACCTCGCCGCCGATGCGCAACGGCTACGCCCCTGCATCGAGGAATTGCGTGGCTTGGGTATTCGCGTCAGCCTGTTCATGGACCCGGACCCCGCATCAATGGCGCAAGCGCGCGAGATCGGCGCAGACCGCATCGAACTCTACACCGAGCCTTATGCACGATCCTACGGCACCTCCGACGGGGAGCGGGAACTCGACCGCTATGCTGAGGCCGCCCGTACCGCCCAAGCGCTCGGGCTCGGTGTAAACGCCGGTCACGACTTGAATTTGAGCAACTTGCCCAGCTTCGTGGCGGAGGTGCCGAACGTCCTGGAGGTCTCCATCGGACATGCGTTGACTGCGGATGCGCTCGAGATCGGTCTGGATGCCGCCGTGCGGGCCTATTTGCGGGCGTTGCAGCCGATGAGCCCTACTCTAGGAGGCGAGGCGTGATCTACGGCATCGGTGTCGACGTCCTGGAGCCAGGGCGAGTGGCGCGCCTGCTCGAAACGTATGGGGAACGCTTCGCTCGCCGCGTGTTGACACCGGATGAATGGCCATTCTACGAACGTAGCCGTCGTCCCGCGATGTTCCTCGCGAACCGCTTCGCCGCCAAAGAAGCTTTCTCCAAGGCGATGGGCACCGGCTTTCGCTTTCCCGTCACACTCGGACAAATCAACGTGCTGCAGGACAGGCGAGGCAAACCGGAGTTGTTTTATCGCCCGGATCTGCAACGTCTGGTCGACAGCGAGCGCATCGTCGGCGGTCATGTCACCATCAGCGACGAGCAAAGCGTCGTCTGCGCGGTCGTCGTCTTGGAGCGTGCATAATGACAAAGCAATTACCATTAGGGCCTGTGATTGCGGCTGTCGACGGACTTCAATTGGAGGCGATCGATCGCGAGCGGCTCGTGCATCCGCTGGTCGGGGGCGTAACCTTGTTTGCGCGCAATTTCAGCGACGCCGAGCAGGTTACGAAGCTTTGCAACGAGATCCACGGCCTGCGCGAGCCGAGGCTGCTGATCTGTGTGGATCAGGAAGGGGGCCGGGTTCAGCGATTCCGCGACGGCTTCACCCGCTTGCCGCCAATGCGCCGCATCGGTGAACTTTGGGACAAAGATCCTGCTGCAGCCATCGCCGCAGCGCGAGCCGCGGGGCACATCATTGCAGCGGAACTCGGGCAATGCGATGTGGATGTGTCGTTCGCGCCTGTCCTGGATCTCGATCACGGGGCGAGCACGATCATCGGCGATCGTGCCTTTCATTCGGATCCGGAGGTTGTGGTGGCGCTCGCAGGCGCCTTGCTGGATGGCTTCCATGCCGGCGGAATGGTTGGCGTGGGTAAGCACTTTCCCGGCCACGGTTTTATCGCGGCCGATTCACATCTCGAACTCCCGATCGATGAGCGCAGCGGCGAGGAGATTGCCGCTTTCGACTTGTTCCCATTCCGCGCACTGGCGCCGAAACTTGCAGGAATCATGCCGGCACACGTCCTGTATCCCGCGGTCGACGACCGTCCGGCAGGCTTCTCGCGGCACTGGCTGCAGGAAGTGCTGCGGCGGCAATGCGGATATACCGGTGCGATCTTTAGCGACGACCTCGGCATGCAGGGCGCCGCAGGAGAGGGCTCATTGGCCGCTCGTGCAACGGCCGCATTCGAGGCGGGTTGCGATCTGGTGCTGGCTTGCACTACGCAGGATGTCGACAATTTGCTCGATGAACTACGGATAGACGTGCCTGTTGCCAGTCGTACCAGGCTTGCCGCCATGTTCGGAATGGCAGCACGTCGACCACGACCGGGCCAGCCCAAAGGCGCAGAGGTGCTCGCAGCCCAATCGCTGCTAAGGATGCTCGAGACATAGGTCAGTCCAGGTGTGATTATTGCTGGAGTTGTCGAGCAGTGATCTGAGTGGCTGATTCGGGTGAGGAAATAAGTCATGGAATTCGATTTCGAGGCGTGGGCCAAGCTAGCGAAGGAAGATCCGGAGGCATTCGAGCGCCAACGCGAAGCCGCATTGCGATCTTCGATCGAATCGGCGCCGCCGGAACATCGTCAGCGCTTGGAGGGGCTACAGTTTCAGCTCAATATGGAGCGTCAGCGCGCCGGTACCGCGTTAGGATCTTGTTTGCGGCTCAATTCATTGATGTGGGCCGGCTTCTTTCGGTTACGCAAGGAACTCAATGGCCTGGCGGAGGGCGCTCAAGCGCCAAAAGCCGATGGACCGAGGGCGAGCGCCGAGGTCATCTCCATACAAAACTACAGGAAGGCCCGGGCCGTAGACCTCAGTGCCGAGCCGTAGTGCGCAGCGTGTCAGGTGTGCGCGCCCAGCTCTGTCTTTAGAACACTGCACCGTTGTGTTCGTTGGCGTTGGGCGTTTGGCTCTCGAGCAAACCGCACCGAGCCAGCGTCGACTGTGCAGCCCTCCGCAGCTGTCGCGACGTCGAGTACTTTCACTGTGATCGAGTGCATCGCGCGCTGAGGTGAACGACTCGCGATCTCTAGATGAAGGACCGGCGTGACCAAGCTAATCGATAAGCCATTCGATCCTGACTGCCGGGCCTGTCCTCGGCTCGCGAGTTTTCTTGACAAGGTCAGGGCCGACCACCCCGAATACCATTCGGCGCCCGTCGCCCCTTTCGGAGACAAGCGGGCAAGACTGCTGATCGTCGGCCTTGCTCCGGGCATGCACGGCGCCAACCGGACCGGGCGTCCTTTCACCGGCGACTACGCCGGCATCCTTCTTTATCGCACGCTGCACCGGTACGGCTTCGCTACGGCGGAGACCTCGGTTGCGGCAGACGACGACTTGAGACTTCTGGATTGCCGAATAACGAACGCCGTCAAATGCCTCCCCCCAGACAACAAGCCCGAGACTGCAGAAATGCGCACCTGCAACGGATACCTTAGGGCCGAGTTGCAGGCGTTGAAGTCAGGCAGTGCGATTCTTGCACTCGGGACCATTGCACATCGGGCCGTGCTCCTTGCGCTGGGGCTCAAGCCGGTTGCACATCCTTTTTCGCACGGGGCGACACATGCGCCTGCAACGGGGCTGACACTGTTCGATAGCTATCACTGCAGTCGATACAATACTCAGACAAATCGCCTGACACCGTCGATGTTCGAGGCCGTGTTCGAGAGTATTGCTCGGCACTTGAGCACGCGCTAAAGCCCCACGAGGTTCGAGTCGTGTTCGATCCCAGCGAACTGCTTGCCATGCTGCCGCATCGCCCAGGTGTCTACCGCATGTACGATGCGGCGGGTGAAGTGCTTTATGTGGGCAAGGCCATAGATCTGCGCAAGCGCGTGTCGTCATACTTCCGCAGTGGGGCGGCTCATTCGCCCCGCACCCGCGTGATGGTCGCACAGGTGGCGAAGATCGAAACCACGGTCACTCGGTCCGAAGCCGAAGCGCTCCTGCTCGAAAACAACCTGATCAAGGCGCTCACCCCCCGATACAACATCCTGTACCGCGACGACAAATCCTATCCCTACATGGTTCTTACCGGTCACGCGTTTCCGCGATTGGCGTTTCACCGTGGGGCGTTGGAGCGCCAGCATCGGTATTTCGGCCCCTTTCCCAATGCCGGCGCGGTGCGAGATAGCATTCAACTGTTGCAGCGGGTGTTCAAGATACGCACGTGCCAGGATTCGGTGTTCAGCAACCGCTCACGGCCCTGCTTGTTGCATCAGATCCATCGCTGCACGGCCCCTTGCGTGGGGCTGATCGATGAGCGCAGCTACGCGCGCGATGTTGCAGACGCTGCGTTATTTCTCGAGGGCAAAGAGGACGAGGTGCTGCAGGCGCTGGGCAAGCGAATGGAAGCTGCTGCCGAGAAGCGCGAGTACGAACAGGCGGCCCTATTGCGCGATCAGGTCCAGGCATTGCGTCGCGTGCGGGAAAAGCAGTTCATCGACAGCGGGGAGGGCGTCGACACAGACGTGATTGCATGTGTGACGGCATCCGGCATGCTGGTCCTGAACCTCGTCATGATTCGGGGCGGCCGTCATCTCGGCGACAAGAGTTTCTTCCCGCAAAACGCCGATCCAGAGGATCGCGTGAACGCTCTGGAAGCCTTTCTGACTCAACACTACATCGACCGGCCGGTGCCGGGCCGTATCATCGTGAACGAAGCGCTCGACACTACTTCGATTACCGAGGTGCTCTCGATTCAAGCCCATCGTCGGGTAGAGATCACCCACAATGTTCGTAGCGAACGACGCATTTGGGTGGAAATGGCCGAACAGAACGCTCGGCTCGCCGCGGAGCAAAGGCTCGGCCAGCACGCGACCCAAGAAGGCAGGCTGAAGGCGCTTCAGGCTGCCTTGGAGTTGCCGGAGACGGTCTCCCGCATCGAGTGCTTCGACATCAGCCATACGGCAGGGGAGGCGACTGTGGCGTCTTGTGTCGTCTACGAAGCTGGAGCGATGCGCAATAGCGAGTATCGCCGCTTCAATATCACCACTGCGGCGGCAGGAGATGACTATGCCGCGATGCGTGAAGTGTTGCAGCGACGCTACCGCCGCCTAGTCGACGGTGAGGGAAAACTGCCCGATGTGGCCCTGATCGACGGCGGAAAGGGTCAGCTTGGCGTAGCCTGTGAGGTATTCTCCGAACTCGGGCTCAACGAGGTGCAACTGGTGGGTGTCGCAAAAGGCGAAGAGCGCAAACCTGGGCTCGAACAACTTTGGCTTCCCGGACGCGAGCATCCGGTGGAACTCGCGCCCAATCATCCCGGATTGCATCTGATTCAGCAGGTCCGCGACGAAGCCCACCGCTTTGCGATTCAAGGCCACCGTGCCCGCCGAGGCAAAGCCCGCACGGGTTCCGTGCTCGATGCCGTCGAAGGAGTGGGTGCGAAGCGGCGACAGCGTCTGTTGAACCAGTTCGGCGGTCTCAAGGGCCTGCTTGCCGCAAGCGTCGACGACTTGGCTGAGGTAAACGGGGTGAGCCGCGCGCTCGCAGAGCGCATCTATCAACATCTGCACTGATGCCTCTAAACATCCCCAATATCTTGACGTGGCTGCGGATCATCATGATTCCGCTGTTCGTCGGTATTTTTTATCTTCCCGAGGCATGGATGTCGCGGCCGCTGCAGAACATTACCGCGACGACGATTTTCACGCTGGCTGCGGTCACGGACTGGCTCGACGGCTATCTCGCTCGAAGCCTGAACCAGACTTCGGCGTTCGGTGCGTTTCTGGATCCCGTCGCCGACAAGCTGATGGTCGCCGCAGCTTTGGTGGTTCTGGTCGACCTCGACCGAACGAACGCCATCTACGCTTTCATCATCATCGGCCGAGAAATCACGATCTCTGCCCTGAGGGAGTGGATGGCCAAGATCGGCAAAAGCCGTAGCGTCGCCGTCTCCTTTCTCGGGAAGGTGAAGACGGTTGCGCAGATGGTGGCGATTCCGATGCTTCTCTACCACGATGCGATCGGACCACTCGACATGGAGTTCATCGGCAGCATCCTGATGCTCATCGCTGCGATACTGACGGTGCTATCCATGACCTATTATCTGAAGCTCGCGCTGCCTCACCTCATCGATGAGTCATAAACGCACACGGGTGTCTTGACCGGTGCGAAGGCTCTTCTTATAATTCATGGGTTGCGTGCGGGAATAGCTCAGTTGGTAGAGCGCAACCTTGCCAAGGTTGAGGTCGCGAGTTCGAGCCTCGTTTCCCGCTCCATCCAAACACTCCGGGGAAAGATCCTTTCCCCGTTTTGTTTTGTGGCGGGGTGGCAGAGTGGTCATGCAGCGGCCTGCAAAGCCGTCCACGCCGGTTCGATTCCGACCCCCGCCTCCATAAAATCAACGACTTACAAGTTGTTGCGACCGCACAAAACGCCCGTTTTGTCGCCAAAACACGCCTAAAATCGCCAAAAATCGGCCTCCGGAGTGGCACAACCACGCGGAATTCGGCTATCTTGCCGTGTACGCGAGTTTTGGAGGCAATCTTGGCAACCAAAAGAAAGCGGCGCAGCAACTGGGAGTTCATCGTCCGTCGCAAGGGGCTCTTGCCTCGGCCGCTGTATCTCACCTTCGACACCGAAGAAGAGGGCGACGAGTACTGTCGGCGCCTAGAAGCGCTTCTCGATCAGGGGATCGTGCCGGACGAAGTCGTCTCGCGCACCTTGCCGAAGCCAGCGGGGCGTTTTTCTCTGGATGACGGCATCACGCTCTACCTGGCGGAAGTCCCGGTGGGCAAGTCGGACGTCCCGGTTCTGGAACTGATCGCCCGCCGCTTTGGGCTTGATCCCATTCAGGCGATCGACAATGCCTGGACAGCACGCTTCATCGGCGCGCTCAAGACCAAGTACAACGCCGCCCCGACCACGATCCGCCACTATGTCGGTGCGCTCGGACGATGCCTGGATTGGGTGGTCCGCAACAAGCCGAGCCTGCTCGCGACCAATCCGATGCGAAATCTGGGCCGCGGCTACGCGCTCTATTCCACCAAGGACATCGCGTCCGCGCCCCGGCCCCGAGTGGATATTGAGCGCGATCGGCGTCTGACGGGCGAAGAAGACGAGCGGATACGGGAGATCCTTGCTGGCAAGAAACCCGAAGGAAAGCAGCGCCCGCTGGAATTGAAGTTCGCACCCGCGCTTCGCTGCTTCTACACCCTGGCGCTTGAGTCGGCGATGCGCATGCGCGAGATGTATACCCTGGAGCGCCGGCAGATCGACTTCGAGCGTCGCACGATCTTTCTGGATGCCACCAAGAACGGGAGCAAGCGACAGGTGCCGATGACCTCGGTCGCGATCCAAGCCCTCAGGGGCTACCTGGACGAAGCCCAGCGGCGCACCGATGCGTCAGACAATTCGCCCCATGAGATGTGGGTGTTTCCGTGGTTCGCCGGTGATTTCTCGGACAAGAGCCTGCGTCAGACGACGTCCCTGTTGTCGCGGCAATTCGCTCGGGTGTTCGAGGCCGCCCAATGCGTCGATCTGCGTTTTCACGACCTGCGGCATGAAGCAACGAGTCGACTCTATGAGAGAACGTCGCTGACCGATCTGCAGATCGCCAAGATCACCGGCCACAAGACGCTCAGCATGTTGGCCCGGTACGCGAATCTCAGGGGAAGCGATCTCGCCGACAAGCTATGGTGAGGGTGGGTTGTGAACTCGAACCCCGGGGTAGAGCCGGCCTTCGCCCACGGCGCGTCGGTCGGGATCCAGCGGCTGCGATCAGCTGACGGGCGCTTGCTGTGGACCCGAGGGCGGGGAGGTCGTCTCAAGGCTCGGGATCGATCGACGACCACCGCGTTTCTGCAGCGGATCCGGGTTCCCTGACCGCTGATTGCCTTTTTGGCGAAGCGTGAAATCTTCGCGCCGCTGGTCGGTCTGTCGTCGCACCTTGTCGCGCAGATACTCGACTAGATCGACCTCAAGGAACACCCACGCGCGTCCAATCTTCGCGCCTGGGATGTCGCCCGCTCCAACCAGCTCCAGCGCCGTGGATCGATCTATCTTCAAGAACTCCGCAGCCTCATTGATATCGTAAGTCTTCATTGGCTCCGCTCTGCATCACGCTACCCAGCGTAACCGGCGAAGGCGCTCGATGGTCATCGAGGCCGGGCGTGGTTCGCCGTGGAACGAAGATAGATTCTCAGCGAACGTGTCGATTGGGCAAGGGTGAATTCCTGTCGGAAATGGACGGATTGAGCCGGTAAAGTGCGCCATCCCTGCAGGGATTCGCGGGTCAGTCATGACATCGGTATCCATCAAGCGCGAAATCCCTGTCGCGCCAGCCGCAGATGATTGGTGCTGATGCTGCAGACGGGGCACTTTTGCCGCTCCAGCGGCAGGGAGCGCACGACCAGGTATCGAAGCATGCAGGTGGCGCAGCGCACGCGCTGCAACTCCGCTTGCCGGGACTCGAGGAACCCGGCATGAACGAGCAGGGCATAGGCGAGGTTCACGTCGAGTCTCCGACCGATCGCAAGAGGGCCCGCGTTCGCGTACAGGGAGGAATACGTGGTGAACGCCATCAGAAGTTGCCAGCCCCGATTAAGGCGCACGTCGCACGCATTGCCGATCTCCTCGTAGCAGGCGACGAAGGTCGCGCAGTGAAGCGTCCATACCGATGAGGTGCTCGCGCTCGGGACGGCGAAGAACTGCGCGCTACTCTGGCGCACCGGGCCGGGCGAAGCACCCTTGCCCTGCAAGACGCGATACAGCTCGCGGATCCGGCGCGTCGAGAGCCCGGTCAAACGAGTGATCACACGCGTCTTCGCTTCGAGCCGGACCAGTCCCTGCGCCAGTTCCAGGAAAGCCGGTTCCCAGCGCACATCCCTGGGACGTGCGCTGGACGGGATGGGGATCATTTCGGGCCCTCCGCCGGTTGATCAGGACGGGCAGCGACGAAAGATGCGGCATGCAGCTGGCTTGCCTGGCGATGCAGCCGTGCCCCGTTTCTGAAGGCGCGGTAGGGGAATCGAACGATCGGGCGTTTGAAGCCGAGTGCCAAGTGCTCGAGATCGTCGTCGGAGAGATCGCGCAGAAAGAGCGCCTGTTCGATCGTGATGCTCAGACGAATGAGCATGTCGGGCCGATGTGCGAGCGCGTCCTTGGCCGCCATGCGGGCGAAGCGAAGGTACTGACGGTTCAGTTCCAGGACGCGAGGCGCTTTTGGCTGATCGCGACGAAAGCGCTCGACCGAGCGCTGGAGCAGCTTGACCGAGCATGTCAGTTGGGCGATGCACACGCTCGCGTGGCGGACGTATTCATCCTGCTCCGGACTGAGGTGACCTAGCCAGTGCTCGGCGATACGCTCGTTGATGGCGCGTAGTTCGTCGGTCATGACGGATGCCTCGCGCCAAGGGCGGCAGTGTTTGGTGAGGTGCAGGCCTCTGCACTTGCCTCGATATTCCGAGGCTTCGTGGTCGCTGCGCCATCCGAGAGTTGCGTTGGGACAGTCCCGCAGGGCTGTCCCAACCTAGGCATGTCCAATGCGGTTCACCTCGCTGTGTTGTTGTGGAGCCCGAAGTGTGGGGAGGCCTGGTGCAGCGTGCAACCCTGGTCGAGTCAAGTAGCATGACCTTGTCCTGGAGTATCGAATTTCGATACGAAGGGGTGCAATCGCGGTCGCGAGTGGCTCTGGAGCGTTCGGACGCTGCGGCAACTTGTACTTAGCGCGACGAGGCCCGCTTTTCCCGTTCAACCCGTGCATTTTCGACAGGGATTGTGGCGAGCATTCTTCGATGCGATGGGACAGACTAGTCAGCGTCTGCCTCGCGGAGAAGGGCCATTGATCAAGTTCACGATCACCAGCACCAAGGGCGGGGTCGGGAAGACCACCCTGACAGCCAATCTGGGCGCGTTGCTTGCCGACATGGGGCTTCGCGTCCTGCTGATCGATGCCGACGTCCAGCCGTCGTTGTCGAAGTACTACCCGCTCTCGGCCACGAAGCCGGTGGCCGGTCTCACGGAGCTCATGGTTCGGGGAGAGATGACGCCTGCGTGCATCACGCCGACGATCTATCGCAACCTCGATCTTGTCGTCTCGGACGATCCGGAGGGCCACCTGCCGCACTGGCTCATGAATCGGATTGATCGAGGATTTCGCTTGCGGGTTGCCCTGCAGTCGCCGCTGGTTGCCGATGCGTACGACTGCGTGCTCATTGACACCCAGGGTGCGGTCGGCTCACTGCAAGATGCGGCGGTGATGGCGGCCGATTTGCTGATCTCGCCCATTACGCCGGAAATCCTCTCGGCCCGCGAGTTTCGCGACGGGACGATGGAATTGCTCCACAGGTTGGAAGCGGCCCGTGCGCTCGGCGTTCCGCTCGGGCCGATGAAGGCGGTGATCACACGCCAGGATCGAACGTCTGATGCGCGTCTTATCGCCAGCGGCATCCGAGAGGACTTTGCGCGGCTCTCCGACAGAGTCTGTGTGCTCGAGACCGTCGTGCCTCATGCCAAAGCTTACAAGGAGGCGGCCACACTGCGCGTCCCGGTGCATCGTCACGAGCCCCGTCGCCACGGGGTCACGCCCAGCGCCTATGCGGTGATGCACGAGCTTGCCTGGGAGTTGATTCCCGGCCTGCGAGGTGTGCATGCAGGACTGAACTCGTTCCGGGAGCGCATGGCGTGAATACCGACGCCTCTGAGCGCACGGTCCCTGCCGATGCGTCCATGGTGCTCGGCGATCGCTCGGCGCGCGCCTTGTCGTTGGAAGAGCGCCGTCAGCTGGTGGCGCAGTCGCTCCAGGTCGGCAATCCCGGAAACAACGCCCGGCTGCTCCCCGAGGAGGCCGATCCGCGAGTCGAATGTCAGATCGAAGTCGAGGTCGATTCGATTCAGCCCTATGGCGGCAATCCGCGCCGGTGGGCGAACCCGAAGTTCGAGGAGATCAAGGCGTCGATCCGGGAGATCGGAATCCGCAGTCCGTTGAGCGTGACAAGGCGCCCGGGCGAGCGCCACTTCACGGTCGAAGCCGGTGGCAACACCCGGCTGATCGCACTCCAGCAGCTTTGGGCCGAGACGCGAGACGCACGCTACCAGAAGCTCGTGGTTGTGTTCCGGCCGTGGTGTTCCGAACGTCATGTCCTCAGCGCGCACCTGATCGAGAACGAGCTGCGCGGGGAGCTCGCCTTCTGGGACAAGGCGCTCGGCGTGCTTGCCCTGAAGCAATCCATCGAGGCGGAGGCCGAAGCGGGGGAGGAACTTGCGCTGCGCGATCTGGCGCTCGAGCTTCGCCGTCTTGGCCTCACGATCAATTCGGCAACGCTCTCGCATTGCCTGTACGCCGCGCAGCGGCTTCGAATCCTGGGCGAGGCAATTCCGGATCTCACGGGGCTCGATGTGAGGATCCTGCAGCCGCGGCTCAACGAACTCAGACGTTACGCGAGGGATCGCGCGGGGATGACCGAGGACGCGTTCTACGACGGTGTGCTGGCGCCGGTGTTCGAGCAGTTCGCCAACGCCTGTGCCGGCACGAGCGACTTCAGCGTGCAAGCGCTGTGCTGTGCCTGCGAGGAAGCGCTGGCGCGCGCTACGGGCGATCCGGTCGAGGTGTTGCGGGCAACGATCGCCGGTCTGGCGCGTTCGCCGGAGGGCGCGGGGTCGGTGCCGTGCCCGGCCGATGCGGCTGTCGTCATGCCGATGGCCTCCGAGCAGGCGCAGCGCGCGGAGAACGATCCGCTTGCTGACGAGAGCGCTGGGCTTCCAGTGCACGGCGCCCGAGCTGGGTCTGCCGACGACAGCGTCAAAGCTACTCGGCTGAGGGAACTTGCGCACGTATTCGCCAGCGTCGCGGGCATCGCGCACTGTCTGCAGTTCGATGCGCAGGCACCGACGGGCTTCCAGATGCAGCCATTGCCTGAACTCGATGCGCGCGAGCCCACGCGCGGCCGCGCATGGGGTCTGCTCGCCAGCTTGTCGGGCCTGTCCTCGTTGTCGATACCGGCACCAGCGCTGGATGCCGCATTCGTCCAATGGCTGACCGACAGCCGGGACGAGGCTGCGAACGCGTTCTGGGATCTCCTTGCGCTCGCCCGGACCCCCTGTGGTTCGCCGCTCAAGCGCGATGCGACCGAGGGGCCTCATTGATGCTGCCTATCGTGGACGCCGAGGTCCGCCTGGTGCTGCTAAATCATCTGGCTTCGCGGCGGTTGGCGAACTCGCCCTCGGCGCTGCGATCAGCCGGTCTCGAGCCGGAGCAGATCGAGCGCTTGCGTGCACTCCCGGCCCAGGAACTCGCGCGCCTTGCCGACATGCGCAGTCTGACGATGGGGTTCACCATCAATCCCGCGGGACTGCGCCACGGCTTGCGTGCAATCGCGGTGATGCGCGACCGCGAATGGCTCGAATCGTACTTTCTGCTTCACGGTGCCTCCTGGCAGCTCATGCGGGCGCTCTTCCGGCTCCGTCGCAAACGCGTCTTTAGTCGCCGGCAGGAACTCGGCGCATGGTTTCCGCCAGGCAGGGTCAAGCTTCCCGAGGGGCCTGTCCGAGAGGACATCCGCATTGTCTGGAAGCGCATCCAGGAGAACGATCTGCGCCTGCGCTACTACCGCTTGCACCAGGAGTTCAAGCCGATCCTCATCCGGGTGCTCGAGGAGGTGATTCGCAGCCAGGAGGATCGCCGGTGAACGACAGCCTACCCAGTGCCGCTGCAATCACCGCCGAGGTGCTGCTCGATGTTTTCGATCTGCCGGTGAGCTTTCATCGCTGTCTGGTGCCCGTGACCGGCGGGGTGACACCCGCCCTCATGCTCTCTCACGCGATCTGGACCACGCAGGGGCTCGATTCTGCCGCGGCAGGATGGTTTGCCCGCTCCCAGGCCCAGTGGACCGACGAGATCGGTCTGTCCCGCTCCGAGCAGGAGACCGCGCGGCGGGCGCTGCGCGAGTGCGGATTTCTGGAGGAGCGCCGCCTGGGCCTGCCGGCCAAAATCTGGTTCCGGGTGCGCGCAGAGGTCGTCTGGCACGCGCTCGAAGCGCACGCTGCGCGAAGGCTTAGCGCCACATCGCGAGGGGGATAGCGTGTCCGAAGCGAAGCCGGATGGCGAGC
>JALHQN010000018.1 GCA_022841915.1 Burkholderiales bacterium
GGTGTCGCTGCTCGATACCGTGCGCCGACTCCCAGGTGTCTCATGAACCGCCGGATGCGGAACCGCACGTCCGGTGGTGTGGGAGGACGGCGGGGGTGACCCCGCCTCCTACCCGATCAGCAGCCCGGTGAGGCCACTGCAGCTTTTTGATGACCCTCGCGGCGGTCGAATCGGCATCTAGCGCAAGACCGGGTTAAGCACATCCCCGGTGACCGCGACGCTGCTTTGAGCGAGCACAGTGCCACGCGGCCCCACCCGCACGTTCATGCGTCCGGCAAGTTCGCCTTTCGGCAGGACTTCGAAGGCGCCGGCGGCACTCATCGAGTCGGACGCGATGCGCATCTGCTGGAATGACGCGCGATTCCCAGCCACCCTCACGAGACCGCTCATGGTGTTGTAGCGCGACCGTCCACCGCGTACGCCATCTGTCGTCGGCGCTTGGGCGGCTCGGGTGAAATCCACATTGTTGATGGTCCCACGCGTGCTGCTGAACGAAAACTCGGCTCGATCCTGATCGAACAATTTGGGCAGGCTGGCGCCGCGAAGGCTGAAGGCGCCTTTTAGATCGGCCGAACCGGTAACCGATACGCCTTTGGCGAACAGCGCCAGGAGCGGTTCGATATTGAGACTGTCGATGCTGAACCGGCCTTCAACCGCAATGCCGTTGCTGTAGTCGGCCTGCCCGTTCGCCTTGAACTTGCCGCCGAACATGCTGCCCTCGGCGTTGATGTCCTTGAGTTGGGTGCGGGTCACGGTGGCGGTCAACTCTAGACTGTCGAACACATAAGCCGGTCCCAGGGGGGCGATAAACCGGTTTCCACGCGCCGTCAGCGCAACGCCGCCTTCCTTGGGCACGAGGTCGGCTGCAAGCGAGCCGTCGCTCAATTTCAGCGATGCCTTTGCGACACTGCCATCTGCGGCGAACTGTGCGTCGACGCTGAGGGAGACCGGTTCCATGCCCTGCAAGGCGACACGCGCGCCAAGCACGGACAACTTTTCCACCGTCGCGCGCTGCTCACCGACGACCGGCTTGGCCCAGGCCAGCACGCGGGCAAGCGCATCCTGATCCATGTTCAAGCCGCTCAGTTCGATCCGGTCGATGCTCTTGCGCTCAGCGAACAGGTCGCCGAGGCCCATGCTTATTCTGGCGCCGAGGGCCTTGACGTCCTGTTGACGTCCGATGGTGATGTTCTCGAGCGTGAGCGCAGGACTCGGGAACAAAGAGTAGCGCATCGTGCCGATGGTCACAGGCTCGCCGAGGCGCTCGGCGGCGATTTTCTCGGCATTCGCTATCCAGGGGGTCAGCGGCATCACTTCCATCAGACCGGCGCCGGCGCCGAGGAGCACGAGCGTGCCCACGGCCAAGGGCAGCAGGACTTTGCGCTGCTTTCGGGGCATCATCCGGGCTCGGGCGGCTTCTTCCTCGGCCAGCCGAGCACGTTGTTCGGCTGCGAGCGTCGCCCTTTCCTGGGCTTCGCGGCGTGCCTTGACGTCGGCGTCGAGTTCGGCTTGCTGGCGCGCCTTGAGTTCCCCTTCGACGCGCTCCTTGATCTGGGTTTCTGACTTTTCCTCGAATTCGCGCTGCTGCATGACTCGCGCGACCGCCTCCATCTTGGCTCGATCCTCTGCCGCAGCGCGTGCTCGACGCTCGTCCTCCATGCGGGCGATCAGCTTCGAGCGCACGGTCGCTTCGCGAGCCATGCGTGCTTCCATCTGCTCTCTTGCCTGTTTTTCGGCCTCGAGCCGCGCCTCTGCTTCCTCGCGGATCTGACGAGCTTGCTCGGCCCTGCGCTCGGCTTCTTCCAGGGCTTTGCGCGTGTTGTCGGTCTGATCGGATGCGAAATCGCGCGAGCGGCGCTCGGCCTCTTCGCGCGCCTTGCGCTCGACTTCGATCTGAGCTTCCATTTCGGCGCGCGCGCGCGCTTCGGCCTCTTCGCGCGCCGAGCGCTCGGCGGCGGCCGTGGCTTCCGCTTCGGCTCGAGCCTTGCGCTCTGCCTCGATCTGCGCCTCGATCTGTCGGCGCTCCTGATCGATGCGCGCCTGCATGGCTTTGCGCTCGACATCATCGCGCGCCTTGCGCTCCGCCTCTTCGCGACCGAGGCGCTCGACTTCTTCGCGGGCACGGCGCTCGGCGTCCTCGCGCGCTTGGCGCTCCACATCGATACGAGCTTCTGCGTCGGTGCGGGCCCGGCGTTCGATCTCCGCGCGTTCCTCGGCTTGTTCGCGGGCAAGCCGAGCCGCTTCGAACTTGGCCTCGGCCTCTTCGCGGGCGACCCGCGCGGCCTGAGTCTGCGTCGAGGCCTCTTCAGCGGCAAGCCGTTGGGCTTCCTCGCGAGCGTGCCGCTCCGAGTCCGCCTTGGCCTCGGCTTCGGCCCGAGCGGCACGTTCGGTTTGCAGTCTGAGTTCGGCTTCATCGCGCGCACGGCGCTCCGCCTCCTCGCGCGCACGACGCTCCGCCGCGATCTTCGCTTCGGCCTCTTCGAGCACTTTCTGGCTGGCCGCGGCATGAGCTTCGGCTTCGCGTTCCGCACGCTTCTCAGCTTCTTCGCGGGCGCGGATTGCCGCATCGAGCTGTGCCAGTGCTTCCGCCGATCGCTCCTCGGCTGCATGTGCTCGCGCTTCGGCCTCGGCCTTGATCTGTGCTTCCACATCCTCGCGGGCGAGATTCTGAGCTGCTGCTCTCGCGTTGGCCTCCTTACGAGCCTCGGCTTGCGCAGCGGCCCGGGCATGCACCTCTGCCTCCAACTGGGCCAGCGCCTGTCGCGCGGTCTCTTCGGCGGCGCGGACTTTCGCTTCTGCCTCCTCGCGCGCTAGGCGAAAGCTCTCTTCGCGAGCTTTCGCCTCTTGCTCGACGCGCGCTCTGGTGAGTGCCTCTTCGGTCGCGCGTCGCTCGGCTTCTTCACGCGCCCGAACCTCGGCTTCTTCGCGTGCCCGAGCCTGTGCGACTTCCCGCATGCGCGCCTCGGCTTCTTCGCGCGCGCGCTGCTCGGCCTCTTCGCGAGCCTTGCGTTCGGTTTCCTCGCGTGCTCTGGACTCGGCTTCCGCACGCACGCGTGCCTCCGCTTCGTGCTGAGCACGCCGCTCGGCCTCTTCGCGCGCCTTGCGTTCGGCGTCCTCGCGTGCCTTGGCTTCTGCCTCCGCCTGCGCCCTGGACCGGGCTTCTTCCTGGGCTCGAAGCTCGGCCTCCTCGCGGGCACGCAATGCCGCTTCTTCGCGTGCTTGCGCTTCGGCTTCAGCGCGTAGCCGCGCGGCGAGTTCCTGCTCGGCGCGCCGCTCGGCCTCTTCGCGCGCCTTGCGTTCGGCGTCCTCGCGCGCCTTGGCTTCTGCCTCCGCCTGCGCCCTGGACCGGGCTTCTTCCTGGGCTCGAAGCTCGGCCTCCTCGCGGGCGCGCATTGCCGCTTCTTCGCGTGCTTGCGCTTCGGCTTCAGCGCGTAGCCGCGCGGCGAGTTCCTGCTCGGCGCGCCGCTCGGCTTCTTCGCGCGCCTTGCGTTCGGCGTCCTCGCGCGCCTTGGCTTCTGCCTCCGCCTGGGCTCTGGATCGCGCCTCTTCCTGGGCTCGAAGCTCGGCTTCCTCACGGGCACGCAATGCCGCTTCTTCGCGCGCTTGGGCTTGAGCCTCGACGCGAAGTCGAGCCTCGGTTTCTTGCGCGGCGCGTCGTTCGGCTTCCTCGCGGCCACGACGTTCGGCCTCCTCGCGGGCCTTGGCCTCGGCCTCTGCGCGTGCGCGTGCTTGCGCCTCTTCTCGAGCCCTTGCTTCCGCTTCCTCGCGCGCACGTGCTTCGGCTTCCGCGCGTAGGCGCGCCTCGGACGCCTGTTCAGCACGACGTTCGGCTTCTTCGCGGCCCCTGCGTTCGGTTTCTTCGCGAGCGCGTGCCTCGAACTCGGCACGCATCCGCGCCTCGGTCTCCTGGGCGGCGCGCCGTTCCGCTTCCTCCCGGGCACGGCGCTCGGCCTCCTCGCGTGCACGGGCATCGGCTTCCGCCTGTGCCCTGGCTTCGGCTTCTTCGCGGGCGCGGCGCTCGGCTTCTTCACGCGCCTTGCGTTCGATTTCCGCCTGCGCGCGTGCCTCGGCTTCGACTCGTGCGCGCGCCTCGGCTTCGGCGCTGGCGCGCTGCTCCGCCTCTTCGCGGGCGCGCCGCTGTGCCTCTTCGCGTACCTTGGCTTCGGCCTCGGCTCTTTGGCGAGCTTCGATCTCTGCTTGGACGCGTGCTTCGGCTTGTTCTTGGGCGCGGAGGTTCTCTTCTTCGCGCGCCTTGGCTTCTGCTTCGATGCGGGCCCGAGCATCGGCTTCCGCCTTTGCGCGTGTCTGGGCTTCCGCGAGCATGCGGGCCATTGCCTGCAGTTTGGCCTCCAGCTCCGCGCGTGCGCGAGCTTCGGTCTCTGCGCGAGCAAGCGCCTCGCGTTCGGCTTGTGCGCTCGTTCGCGCACGCTCTTGGGCCTCGGCTTCCGCCTTCGCTCTCGCGTCGGCCTCGGTGCGAGCCAGGGCTTCCGCTTCGGCTCGAGCCTTGGCTTCAGCCTCGTAGCGCTGTTTCATCTGCAACGCCGCACGCATGCGAGCCTCGGCTTCTGCGCGTCCTTGGGCTTCCGTGGCCGCGCGTACCTCGGCTTCGGCTCGTTCTCTGGCTGCCGAGGCTGCGCGAACCTGGGCTTCTGCCTCGGCCCGCGCTCGGGCTTCGGTCTGTGCCTGCGCTTGCGCGACCAGCTTGGCTTTGGCCTCCATCGCTGCAACGGCTTCCGACTCATGGCGCATGCGTCCCTGAGCTTCAGCGCGAGCTTTCGCTTCGGCCTCGGCGCGGGCACGAGCCTCGGCGACCTGGTTGAGCTTGTTCAAGGATTCCGGCGAGGTGAAATCGAGATCCGCGAGGTCGGAGCGCCGCGCGCCCGAGGCGTCCGTCATGCGAACCGTGGCGGGCCTGAGGCTTTGGGTGGCATTCGGATCGAATGGGGCGGCGATGCGGGCGCCGGAGCCAGCCGGCATCGCACCCGTCGAAAAGACCTTGATGTAACCATCGCTGGCTAGTCGAGCGAGGGCGTTGGTGAGGTCGTCGTATTCCAGCCCCGAAGCCTTTGCCAGCATCTCGGCAACGGTCGACTTGCCATCGACCAAGGCGAACACCCGCTCGAGCTCTCTGGATAGCTTGATCGTGCGATTCCTTACTTCGAGCACGCCTTTGGCGGTTTTGGTATAGATGGTCTGCTCGCTCATGCGCAGTCAGCCTTCGGCAAGTTTTCGAGGGGCGGGCGCCCGTGTGTTTCGCGTTCCGGGCGTGGATTATTGCTATTGTAAAGCCCGCATCCGTATAGTGTAATCCGCCCGACAATTCGAGCCGCAGCCCACCGGAACCGTTCGACATACAGCGCCACAATGACCGTTATAGCGTATGCCATGCTCGTGGGCGGTCGCTTTCCACAGGGTGCGGCGGGAAAACATCCGACCGCAAGCGATGAGCAAAGCTGCCTCGGATCGTGCCGGAGTGCCACGTTATATCGGCAGAAGCGGTGTACTCTTTGGTCGATATGATCGAGAAGAGGGCGCGGATGCCGATTGCAACGCGGACTGGCTTCCTTCGCGGGGCTCTGCGGGCTTCGATATCGGAGCAGAGGGTCGCGGTGCGGAATGCACGGGGAAAAAGGGCGAATCGGAATGTCCGGACGGCGTAACGACTACGACGTCACGAATCGGGTCCGGACAACCGATCCTGGCGAAGTGGAAGCCGAGATCGGACGCATTTTTCATACGCTCTACCCGAGTGCGCCTGGACGGGCATTGACGCGGGCAATCGACGATGCGACTCGACTATTCCGGGGCGAGTTTCCGGGATATGCGGCGTGCGACACGGCTTATCACGATCTGCAGCATACGCTGGATGTCTCGTTGGCGATGGCCAGGATCATGGCTGGTTACGTGCGTCAGGAAAGAGACGAACTGATCGATGCCGACATGTTCTGCTTCGGCCTCATGGCGGCGTTGTTTCACGACGCCGGCTATATTCGGCGTATCGGCGACCAGCGGCATCTCAACGGTGCTGAATACACGAAGACCCATGTGTCCCGCGGAGGCCAGTTTCTGCGGCATTACCTGCGCGAGATCGGTTTGGGCAAATTCTCAGATGCCGCTGCGCCAACCTTGCACTTCACGGGCTACGAACGGCCCGCCCAGCGCATACGCGTGCCCGATCCGGTATTTCGGCTGATCGGGAACATGCTCGGGTCGGCGGACATCATCGCTCAGATGGCCGATCGCTGCTACCTTGAGAAATGCTACGAACGTCTATATCCGGAGTTCGTTCTCGGCGGCGTCGACCGCAGGATCGAGGGTGATGGCAGCGAGCGGTTGATCTTCGCCTCTGCAGAGGATCTCGTCTTGCGTACGCCGCAGTTCTATCGGTCGGCGATGAAGCGCTTGCACGAACAACTCGATGCGGTCATGCGGTTCGCCGCTGAGCGGGCGCAGCAACCCAATTTGTACGTCGAGGAGACCGAAAAGAACATTCGCTATGCCCAGCGACTCGCCGAGCACGGGGACCTGAGCGCACTGCGGCGTCAGCCGCCGCTGGCGCCGCAAACACCGCTCGGGCGCTCGCGGCGCGGACGCTGACCGCGCAATTGCTGGATGGGGAGTTCCAATCGTCGGCCGGCGAACTGGCCGGACCGCCTTGGATGAAAATCAGTGCAAGTGCTTGTGCCGAGCGTGGGGAAGATGCTCGGATAGCTGCAGTTCGCCAAGTTTTTCGCGATCGGCCCAGTCCTGGTCGAAGAGTTCGTTCACCACGGACGTAACGCGCTCGATGGCCTCTTTGCCGAAGTGGCGCCCCAGCAGATACTGCACGTCCTCCACCATGCGCGTTCGCTGAGCCTCGTGAATCGCTTCGCGGGAAGGGCCGACGAAGATCAGTTGCGATTCGTCCTGGCCATCATCGTGAAAGTAAGTGAGTTCGATGACCGTGGTGCCGTCGGTGAGCGGGCCAAGCGTCTGCATCGAGTCCTCGACACAGCGATGAAAATTGCGCCCGACTTCGCCCGTCCAGCAGATCGTCAACTCGCGAGCCGTGGTATCGAACGTGATGCCCGGCTCTTCCTGCTCAAGGCTGCGGGCTTCTTCGAAGGAATCAATATCGAGATAGGTCAGCCAGGGACGCAAGCCGGACTCGACCTGTGCGGCTGTGACGCCCTTGAGAAACCGCAAGTTGCCGTGCACATGGACTTCAGTACGCATGATTGCCCCCGGCAAATAGGTCTATTTGAACAAAATCGGACCGGGGGCTCAACCAAAGTATTTTCCGCTGCGGTTGTGTGGATGAGGGGCAGCGGGTCGTGGCTATAATCCGGCGACCGTGGGGGAGGAAGCCGTGAGTGCTTGCAGTGTGCGCGCAACGATCTGGATTGGCATGGGCGCCTTGCTTTTCGCCGGGGCACCGTGTGTCGGCGCGAGGCCGATGACCGGCGGAGAGCTTGCCGCGCGCGCGTACCCTGTGAAGGCGGTGCGCCTGATCGTCGCAGCTTCACCAGGGGGCACTGCGGACTTTGCTGCGCGCGTGATCGGCTCACGTCTGAACGAAATCTGGCAGCAACCCGTGGTGATCGACAATCGACCGGGGGCCAACGGCATCATCGGCATCGAGATGGCGGCGCGGGCAGCTCCCGATGGATATACCTTGCTGATGGCCGGCGCCGGATTGGCCATCAGTCCCAGCCTTTACGCGCGCGTGCCCTACGATCCGGTTCGTGATTTCGTGCCGATCACGCAGGCGATCGCGGTAGCCAATTTGCTCGTGCTGCATCCTTCAGCGGGCTTTGCGAGTCTTGCCGACATGGTCGGCGCGGCACGCGCCAAACCCGGGGCCGTCACGTTCGGGTCGGCGGGTCACGGAACGCTGGGTCACCTCGGTTTGGAGTTGTTTCAACTAGCGTCGGGCGCGCGGTTCTCGCACGCGCCGCAGCGAGATGGGCGCTCGGCGTTGAACGAACTCCTTGGCGGACAGGCCCATGCACTGTTCAGCGTCGCCCCTTCGGCCTTGCCACACGTGCGGTCCGGTAGGCTGAAGGCGTTGGCAGTGGCAAGCGGCGCGCGGACTCGCGCCGCACCCGAAGTGCCGACCCTCGCCGAGTCCGGCTACCCGGGATTCGATGTAACGGGATGGTTCGGTATTCTGGTGCCTGCAGGAACACCGGAGCCCATCGTCGCCAAACTCAACGCGGAACTCGTGCGCACATTGCGCCTGCCCGACATCGAGCAGCGCTTGCGCGCGCAAGAAGCCGATGCGATTGCGAACGACCCGCGAGCGTTCGCGCGCCATGTCGCAGCGGAAACGCAGCGATGGTCCAAGGTCATCAGGCATGCCGGCATCAAGCCGCACTGACGGCGCTGTGTGCCTCGGCTGATCGAGACAGAACCCTAAGGAGAAGACGCATCGTGAACGACACGCAGGCACAGGCAATTGAACGCAACGCAGCACGCCCGGGCAAAGTCCCGCTCGCCCGTGGTTGTTGGCAGTCGCTTGGGGCGCTCGTCAGGCGTGGGGCGAGGGCTCTGCGCTTCGTCTTGCCGCGCATGATTGTCGTGGGAGGGCTGGCGGGTTCCGTCGTTGCGGCGCAGACCCCTCCGACCGAGTACGCCTTCGAGCCGGTGATCGGCATGCCGGGCAAGGACGTGGTGTGGGTGCCGACGCCTCCGCCCGTGATCGATTTCATGCTCGACGTGGCCAAGGCGACGCCTAAGGATTACATCGTCGATCTAGGTTCCGGGGACGGACGAATCGTGCTCGGTGCGGCGAAGCGCGGCATACGCGCCCTCGGTGTCGAGCTCAATCCCGATCTGGTCCAATTGGCGAAGGAAGAGGCGGTGCGTCTGGGCGTCAGCGAGTATGCGCAGTTCGTGGTCCAGGACATGTTTCAGACCGACTTGAGTCCCGTCACTGTATTGATGACCTACCTGCTGCCTCATTTGAATCAGCGCATCCGCCCGCAGCTGCTCGCACAAATGAAACCGGGTTCCCGAGTCGTGACCTACGCCTTTCACATGGGCGAGTGGCAGCCCGACACCGTGGCGCAGCTCAACGGCCTCACCGTGCATCTTTGGATCGTGCCGGCGGCGGCGATGGGCGAGTGGCGCTGGAGCCACGACGGCATCGGCTTCAGCCGCGACTACGCGATGAGCGTGCGGCAGAAGTTCCAGTTCATCGAGGGGCAGGCCAGCACCAAGACCAGTCCCGTCTACCTGCGGGACATGAAGCTCGAAGGCGACCGCATCAGCTTCACCCTGACCGAGGAGGCGGGCAGCTCATTGGCGCAGACGCGTTACGAAGGCCGGATCGAAGGCGATGTGATCACCGGCTCGGCACGCACCAACGATCACAAGGCGTCTCGTCCCTGGCGCGCGACCCGCATCGCCGGACGTACCGACATCGAACAGCGCAAGTAAGCATCGGCCGGCCGCGTCGGGACGCAGCCGGCCGGCTTCGGTACGCCGCGGTCGCCTACCGGCCGCCGTATTTCTTCAAGACCTTCTGGTCGAATTTCAAGCCGAAGCCCGGCTTCTGCGGCACGATCAGATCGCCGCTCGCCTTGTCCACCGTCGGCACTTCCTCGAACAGGGGCGCCGACCAAGGCATGTATTCCACCGTGAGCCCGTTGGGGATGGCCGCGATCAGATGCACTTGGAATTCGGGTACCAAATGGCTCACCACGGGCAGATTGAATGCCTGCGCCATGCCGGCGATCTTGAGCAGGCCGGTCACACCGCCGGCCCGTATCAGGTCGATCATCACGATGTCGACCGAGCGGGCTTCGAGCATATGACGAAAGGGTACGCTGCCGTAGACGTACTCGCCGCCTGCGACAGGCGTCGACAGAGCGTCCGTGATGCGGGCGAGACCCGCGTAATCGTCGTGCGTGGTGACATCCTCGAGCCAGAATAGGCGCATCGGTTCGATGCGGGTGCCGATGTCGATCGCCTGATGGACGCTCCACAGCTGGTTGATGTCGCACATCAGATCGGTATCGAAACCGACGGCTTCGCGCATGAGCTTGATGCGCTCGACTTCCTGCTCCGGGCGCGCGTTTCCGCCCCCGAGCTGCGTCTTCATTTGCCGGAAGCCTTGCGCCTTCAATTTCGGACCGGCCGCGACCAGGTGATCCAGCGAGAAGCCCCGCATCAGAGCGCCGCTGGCATAGGTGGGTACGCGCGGGCGGTAGCCGCCGGCAAGGGCCCACACGGGCAGGTCGAGCGCCTTGCCCTTGATGTCCCACAGGGCGATGTCGATCGCGGAGAGCGCAAGCTGCAGGATCCCGCCCGGACCGGAATTGCCCGCGGCCGCGCGCAGCTTGCCCATGACGGCTTCGATATTGATCGGATCTTCGCCCTTGGCGAGCGCGGCCAGATCCTCGACGGCGGCGAGCAGGGCGCGGCTGATGGCCGCGCCGAAGAACGTGACGCCGACGCCTTCGATGCCCTGGTCGGTGCGCAGTTCGAGCGTGACGAGTTCGCGGACCGCGCCGGGGATGGTCGGCCCGCCGGCGAGCGGCTCGTCGGCAGGCAGACGCACCAGGTGGCACTTGGCATCGGTAATCTTCATGGCTCCTCCTTGGGGGTGGATGCTGCTGTGCTTCGGATTCTACTCCCGCCGCTCAGGCATGCGGCACGCCGACGCATGCAGGTATGCTTGCGCCCGACCGCCTGATCGCACCAGGCAATGTGAGAGGGGACCGAACATGACGCGATTGGAACGAGATTTTCTCGGCGAACGCGAACTGCCCGACGATGCCTACTATGGAATCCAGGCATTGCGCGGCAAGGACAATTTCCGCATCACCGGCATCCGCACTTCGGTCGAGCCCTACTTTGTCAAAGCCTTTGGTTATGTGAAGAAGGCGGCGGCCATGGCGAATCGCGATCTCGGTGTGCTGGAGCCCAGGATCGCCGAGGCGATCATCGTCGGCTGCGATCGCCTTATCGCGGGTGAGTTAAGGCGTGAGTTCATCACGGATTTCATCCAAGGCGGGGCGGGCACCTCGGTGAACATGAACGCCAACGAGGTGATCGCCAATCTGGCCCTGGAGCATCTGGGGTATGCCAAGGGCGAATATCAGCATGTGAATCCTAACGATCACGTGAACTTCGGTCAGTCGACCAACGACGTTTATCCGACGGCGCTGCGGCTGGCGCTGATCCTGCGGCTGTCGAGCTATTCGGCTTCGCTCCACCAACTCCAGCAGGCCTTCGTGCGCAAGGGCGAGGAGTTCCGGGGCGTGCTGAAGATGGGTCGCACGCATCTTCAGGACGCGGTGCCCATGTCAATGGGAGACGAATTCAACGGCTGGGGCACGACGATCGGCGAGGAGGTCCAACGCATCGACGAATCGCGCCGGCTGCTGCAGGAGGTCAATCTCGGCGCCACGGCGATCGGGACGTCGGTGACGGCGCCGCCAGGGTATCCGAGGCTCGCCACCCAGCATCTGTCTGCGCTGACCGGACTCGATTTCGTACTCGCGCAAGATCTGGTCGAGGCCACCTCCGACACCGGCGTCTTCGTCCAGCTTTCGGGCGTACTCAAGCGCACGGCGGTCAAGCTCACCAAGATCTGCAACGATCTGCGTCTGCTTGCTTCCGGGCCACGCTGCGGCCTGAACGAGATCGATCTGCCCGCGGTGCAGCCGGGCTCGTCGATCATGCCGGGGAAGGTCAACCCGGTCATCCCCGAGGTGGTGAACCAGGCGGGGTTCCTGGTGATCGGCCTCGACACGACCGTGACCCTCGCAGCCTCGGCGGGGCAGTTGCAGCTCAATGTCATGGAGCCGGTGATCGCCTTTTCGCTGTTCCTGTCGATCAATGCGATGGAGAACGCGGTCGACGCCTTGCGCGTCAACTGCATCGACGGGATCCGCGCGAACTCGGATCGAACGCGGGACATGGTGCTCAACTCGCTCGGCATCGTGACGCTGCTCAAGCCCGTATTGGGCTACACGCTGTGCGCGGAGATTGCGCGTGAGGGTTACCTGGAGAACAAGTCCTTGCGGCAGATCGTCGTCGACGAGCGCCGGCTCTTGAGTCCTGAACGTTGGGACGAGATCTTTTCGTTCAGCAATCTGATCCGTCCGGAGTTCACGAGATAGGCCACCGGGGGCTGGCGCCGGGCAAGACGCGAGGCGCTTCGGGTTTTGACGGGCGATCCTTTAGAATTCCGGTCGTTTCCTCGATGCGGCCCCGGTGCCGCGCGCAATACGCGCCGCACGGTCGATCAAGCAGTGCACGCGCAAAATATCTTCCTCAGGAGCCATACCGATGACGCATGACCTGGGCAACGGCCCCACGATGCAACTGGCGCGCTGGATCTCGAATCTGAAATGGCGTGACCTGCCCGAGAGAACCAAGGAAGTTTCCCGGCTGGCCTTGTTCGATACGCTCGGGTGCGGCGTCTATGGCTACGAAACCCAGTGGACGCAAGCCCTGCTGGGCTGGACCCAGGCTGGCGGCGGCCGGGGTGCCTCGCGCGTATGGAACGCCGAGCAGCCCAAGCTGCGCGCGGCCGATGCGGCGTTGGTCAACGGCACGTCCTCGCACGCCTTCGAACTCGACGATTATCACAATGCCAAGCTGCACCCCGGCGCGGTGGTCGTGCCGGCGGCGCTGGCCATGGCGGAACAACTGGAATCGTCCGGCGAGCAACTGCTGACGGCGATTGCCGCCGGCTACGAGGTCATGATTCGTTCCAGCCTGGCCCTTGAGCCTTCGGCTGCGCGGCTGCGCGGCTGGCACCTGACGGGGGCCTGTGGTCCTTTCGGTGCGGCCGCGGCGTGCGCCGTGTTGATGGGGCTGGATGCCGAACGTACGGCTTGGGCGCTGGGTCTGGCGGGCACGCAAGGTGCCGGGCTGTGGGCCTTCAATGCCGACGGCACCATGAGCAAACGCCTGCACGCGGGCAAGGCGGCTCATTCGGGTGTGATGGCCGCCGAACTGGCGGCAGCCGGTTTCAGCGGGCCCACTCAGATCTACGAGACCCAGGACGGAGGCTTCCTCAAGGCGTTCTCGGACAAGTCCAATGTCGCACCGCTCACGCACGAACTGGGTTCGACATATCACCTCGACGGCGTTTCGATCAAGCCTTACTCCTGCTGTGGCAGCACGCACGCATACATCGATGCGGCGTTGGCGTTGCGGCAGCGACTGGGCAATGCCTGGGATCCGATGCGGCCAGTGCGGGTGGGGCTGAGCAAGGTGGTCGACGTGCAGTGCGGCTTCGACTATGCGCCCAGCTCAGCGCTCAATGCGCAGATGAGCCTGCGTTACTGCGTGGCTGTCGCGCTGATGGACGGCCAGGTGCTGCCTGCACAGTTCAGCGAGCAGAAGATGAACGATCCTGCGATCGGGGCGCTGGCTGCGCGGCTCGATTTGGTCGACGATCCGGCGCTCGACAAGCTCTATCCGGTGCACTTTGCCGGGTGGGTCGCAGCCAAGGCGAACGACGACTGGATGCAGGTCGACATTCTCGATCCCACCGGATCGACGGCGAAACCCGTCGATGCCGCGGCAGCGCGGAGCAAGTTCGCAGCCAACAATCCGCGCTTGCCCGTCGAGGAGATCGCCCGAGTGGCCTCGAACATCGAGCGCCATAGCGCCCGCGACTTGATCGATCTGCTGGTACCTCTGAGTGGCAAGCGCGCCGCCGCCTAATCCCCTGAGTTAGAGATTCGTTGGCGGATGGCCGAACGGTATCGATGATGCATTAGGCGCAAAAGGGTCGAAATCGGCGTCAGACGCGAAGGAAACCGCAGCCAGGTTAGACACCCGGCGAGGATTTCCGACACAGTGTGGCGTTGATTCTCGGCGCTTCAGTTCAGCGAATTTCTGCCTCGGGACGCCCAGGTCCGTGCGCGGTCAGTTGGCTTTCAGGCCCATCTGCTTGGCCACCGTGCGCCAGCTCGCGACTTCGGCAGCGATGTAGCGAGCGAACTCTTCGGGGGTGCTCGTCACGACGTCGAAGCCGATGGCGATCAGCCGGTCGCGTACGACCGGCGTATGCACGGCCTTGATGATCTCGCTGTTGAGCCGCGCGACGATGGGTTTGGGTGTGCGCGCCGGCGCCAGCGCGCCGAACCAGCCGACTGCCTCGAAGCCGGGATAGCCCGATTCGGCGATCGTCGGTATGTCCGGCGCGATCGTCATGCGCTGTTTGCCGGTTACGGCGAGGAGCTTCAGCTTCCCGGCTTTGGCATGGCCAGCTACCGCCGACATGCCCCCCAGCATGATGCCGACGTGCCCGCCCAGCAAGTCGATCACAGCCTGCCCGCTGCCCTTGTAAACGATATGGTTCAAGCGGATGCCGGCCGCGTGCTGAAGCAACTCGGCGCTCATGTGCCCGATGGTGCCGATCCCGCCGGAAGAGTAGTTCAGCTGGCCCGGCTTGGCCTTCGCCAGCGCGACCAGTTCCTTCACCGAACTCACGCCCACCGAAGGGTGGATGGCGAGCACGTTGGCGGACGCGGTGAGCTGGGTGATCGGCGCGAAGTCCTTCACGGGGTCGTAGCCGACATCTCCCGAGATGGCGGGATTCGTGGCCATGGTGGCGATGTAAGCGAGGCCGATCGTATGGCCGTCGGGCGCCGCCTTGGCGATGATCTGTGTACCCAATGCGCCGCTCGCGCCCGAGCGGTTGTCCAGCACAATCTGCTGGCCGAGTTGGTCAGCGAGCTGCGGACCCATCGCGCGCACGATGGTGTCCGAACTGCCTCCTGGGGCAAAGGGTATGACGAAACGAATTGGTCTGACCGGGTAGGCTGCGCCCGCCGCGTCTTTGCTTTGCGCGAGGGCGACTTCGAGTGGGAGCAGCGCGGTGATGAGCAACAACGGGGTGCTGAGACGGATGCTGGTTTTCATTTGAGATGCAGCAGGCCGCTCGGGTAGGCGAGGGCGCTTGCGCTGATGGCCGATGAGGAGATGGACGATGTTTTCGTCGATAATACCAGCAGGGACATTGATCCGATTGCCGAGGCCTGCCCGAGCGACTACGATGAGGTGTTGTTTCGGCATCCCGTGATCCCTATGCTTGACGCCCTGGGTGGATCCACTGCCTTGCGTTTCGTTCATGGAACGAGCGCAGCCAGTCGCGACGCAGCGCAGGCACCCCGGCCGGCAAGTTTTTCGTTCCAATGCGCGGTCGGCGCCGTGCGTGCGGCGCGGGAGCGCGCAGATCCGCAACATGACCCGGAGCGCCGGATGTCGAGCATTAGGCCGGTCAACAGCATTTGTCGTGCCGGTGTCGCGCCCGAGGCATCTGAAGGCGGGCTGAAGTGCGATGTCGAGTAGACGCCAAACGCAGTCAAACGAATCGAGGTCTGCCTGACATCGTGAATCACGCGCATTGCTTCGATCGGCTGTTTCTCGCTCTGGGCAGCCTCTTCGCATTGTTGGCTGTAGCGCTCGGCGCTTTTGCGGCGCACGCGCTCAAGGCGCGTTTGGGCGCGGATCTGATCGGGACCTTCGAGGTCGGTGTGCGCTATCAGATGTACCACGCGATTGCACTGTTGGCGGTGGGCCTCGCTCACAAATCGTGGCCTAGTCCGCTGCTCGCCGCAAGCGGATGGTTGTTCGTCATCGGCATCGTGGTTTTTTCGGGCAGCTTGTACGTGCTCAGCTTGAGCGGAATCCGTTGGTTCGGCGCGATCACGCCTTTCGGCGGGATCGCATTTCTGGCAGGCTGGGTCTGCCTTGCCTGGAGTGTCTGGAAGCAATAATCGCCATGGATCGTCTGCCTCATTTGTTCGATCGCAATCGAGTGTGGGCTGCCAAGATGACGGGCTCGGATCCGCAGTTCTTTCAACGCCTCGCGGATCAGCAGGCACCCGAGCTGCTTTGGATCGGCTGCTCCGATAGCCGAGTGCCCGCCAATCAGATCACCGGGCTGCTGCCAGGAGAAGTGTTCGTGCAGCGCAACGTCGCCAATCTGGTGGTGCATACGGATTTGAATTGCCTGTCGTCCATTCAGTTTGCCGTGGACGTGCTGAAGGTGAAGCACATCGTGGTCTGCGGTCATTACGGGTGCGGCGGCGTGCTGGCGGCCCTGCGCAGCGAGCGTCTCGGATTGGTCGACAACTGGCTGCGGCACGTCCAGGATGTTCGCGGGCGTCATCAGGCTCAGCTCGATGCGCTCGCTGCCGAGGCGGAGCAGCACGACCGCCTGTGCGAGCTCAATGTGATCGAGCAGGTGGTCAACGTCGGGCAGACGACCGTGGTTCGGGATGCCTGGCGGCGCGGCGCGGATTTGGCTCTGCACGGCTGGATCTACGACGTGAGCGATGGGCTGTTGCGCGATCTTGGCATGTGCGCCTCGGGCGAGACCGTGCTGTTCGGCAAAGCTCGAGCAGCCCGTGAGCACGAGATGCCGAAACGCACCTCGCAGCGTCCGGGCGGCGAAGGTTAAGTCGGCGCCCGGGATACGCCAGTTTCGCCCCCGGGGCGGTCGTCGCGCGAGGCGGAGGCATTCCATGCGCCTGCGACGGGTACAATCGGCAGGTCCGTGGATCCGGGGCAGAGAGCGACCGTCGTGCATATCCTCGCGTTTCGCATCGTCAACGTTTTCGCCGAGAGCCCGTTGGGCGGCAATCCGCTGTGCGTGTTCGAAGACGCAAGCGGACTCGATACTGCGACCATGCAGGCCCTCGCGCTTCAGTTCAATCTTTCCGAGACGACGTTCATATTGCCCGCCGACGATGTTCGCGCGCATCGCCGCGTGCGCATCTTCACGCCCATGTTCGAGATGCCGTTCGCGGGGCATCCCACGCTGGGCACCGCGCATGTGGTGCGCGCTCTCACCGGTTGCGGCGATCGCGTGGATCTACAGATGCAGGCCGGCATCGTCCCGGTGAGGGCGCAGGGAAGTCGTTGGACGCTCCAGGCGGGTCCGCCTCGATGGCATGCGGCCGAATGTGCCCGGGCGCAGATCGCGCAGATGCTGGGGATCGCGGCAGACGACGTGAGCGAGCCTCCGTTGTGGGTCGATACCGGCTCGGAGCAGTGGATCATCCCGCTGGCCTCGCCTGAAGCGGTCGAGCGCTGTCGCCCGAGCGCCGAGTTGCTGGCGCGTCATGCCGTCGGCGCGAAACGGCGCGGTCTCGCCTACGTCTGGGCTCGCGTCGACGCCAGGCGCATCCGGGCTCGGTTCTTCCTCGAGCGTCAAGGCGGGGTGATGGAAGATCCCGGCACAGGTTCGGCATGCGCGAATCTCGGCGGTTGGTTTATTGCAACCGGCACGCGTCTGCCCTTGGAGGCCGAAATTCTGCAGGGCGACAATCTCGGTCGCCCCTGCCGACTCGGCCTGAAGGTCGATGCCGCACAGACTATCTATGTCAGCGGCGGCGTGTTCGAAATCGGCTCAGGAACGGTATCGATTCCTAGAGCGTCGACCGCCTGATCGGCGGTCCCCGCAGTTCTCGACAACGCAACCGTCATCGCACCAGGGAGAGCATCATGTCATTGCCCAAGGTCATTGCCGACCAAGTCAGTCTGCCCGTTCTTGCAGCCCCGATGTTTCTTTGCTCAGGGCCCGAGCTCGTGATCGAGCAATGCAAGGCAGGCATCGTCGGTTCCTTCCCCGCGCTCAATGCGCGCCCGGAAGAGGAACTGGATCGCTGGCTCACCCGTATCGAGACGGAACTCGCCGCCTGCAAGCGTGAGCGTCCCGATGCCAAGGTCGGGCCGTTCGCCGTCAATCTGATCGTCAATGCCGCGAACACGAGGCTCGAGCACGACGTCGAGGTCTGCGTGCAGCACAAGGTGCCGATCATCATCACCTCGCTGAGCGCGCCGCGCGCCGTGGTCGACAAGATTCACTCTTATGGCGGCATCGTGTTGCACGATGCGATCAAGGTGCGACATGCGCAGAAGGCACTGGAGGGCGGGGTCGATGGACTGATCCTGGTATGCGCGGGCGCAGGCGGGCATGCAGGAACCACCAGTCCGTTCGCCCTAGTCAACGAAGTGCGCCGTTTCCACCAAGGCCCCCTCGTGCTCTCGGGGGCCATCACCAATGGCAACGGCATTCTGGCGGCTCAGGCGATGGGTTGCGATCTCGCCTACATCGGCACGCGATTCATCGCGACCAAGGAGTCGATGGCTTCGGATGCCTACAAGCAGATGATTCTCGACTCCAAAGCTGCCGACATCGTCTACACCCCGTTGTTCTCCGGAGTGCACGGCAGCTATCTGGCGGGCAGCATCCGCGCCTCGGGGCTGGATCCCGACAACCTTCCGGTGCAGGAGGGCAAGGCGCAGTATCGGGGGCGTGCCGACCGTCCCAAGACCTGGAAAGAGATCTGGGGTGCCGGCCAAGGGGTCGGCGATATCGACGATGTGCCTTCGGTGGCCGAACTCGTCGGTCGGTTTCAGGCCGAGTACCAGACGGCGCGGCGCAGGCTCTGCGGCTAGCGGATGTCGAGGGTGGGGCGCGGCGTTGGGGCGTTGCTGGGCGTCTACGTCACGCACTGTTCAGAGCGAGTTCGCGCTGTTCGATCTCTTCGAGTGCGCGCCGCAGCAACGCAGGGTCATTGCTTTTCAAGGCCGTGACATCGGAGAGCATCTGGCGCCAGCGGCGAGCGACCGGGCGGCCGCGATACAAGCCGTGCATGTGGCGCACGACATGTCGCAGTGGCGTGCCGCGACGCACTTCGATCTCTGCATAACGCGCCATGGCATCGACCACCGAACCACGGCTGACAGAGGGTGCGGTATCGCCGAACACGCGGCGATCCGCTTCCGAGAACAGCCAGGGATCGTTTTCCGCGGCCCGGCCGATCATCACGCCGTCCACCACGGCCAGGTGATTTTCGATCTCCGGCCAGGTGCGGATGCCACCGTTGACGACGATCTCGAGTTCGGGAAACTCCTGCTTCAGTCGATAGACGAGTTCATAGCGCAAAGGGGGGATCTCGCGGTTCTCCTTGGGCGTGAGCCCTTGGAGGATGGCGTTGCGCGCGTGGACGATGAAGCTCTTGCAGCCTTTGGCGGCGCTGGCGGTGACGAAGCGGCGCATGAAGTCGTAGTCCTCGGTGCGGTCGATGCCGATGCGATGCTTGACCGTAACGGGTATGCCGACGGACTGTTGCATCGCTTCGACGCATGAAGCCACCAGATCGGGCTCGGCCATCAGGCAAGCACCGAAGGCGCCGCGCTGAACGCGTTCGCTCGGGCAGCCGACGTTCAAGTTGATCTCGTCGTAGCCATAGCGCTCGCCCAGGCGGGCGCAGTGAGCAAGATCGGCCGGCTCGGAGCCGCCGAGTTGAAGCGCGAGCGGGCCCTCGTCGGGATGAAAGCTCAAATGGCGATCGACGTTGCCGTGCATCAGCGCGCCGGTGGTCACCATTTCGGTGTAGAGGAGCGTGCGACGCGTGATCTGCCGCAGGAAATAGCGGCAGTGTCGGTCGGTCACGTCCATCATGGGTGCGACCGAGAGGCGACGAGACAAGGGGGCGGGAGCGGCGAGCATGGCGATGGAAATTTATGCCCGCGAAGCGGGCCCTGCTGTCCTGAGTCCGTGATGGGTCGCCCAGTCGATGCGGCCGATGAACGCCCTGCGCGGTTGTGCCGCTCGCCGGGGTGCAATCCGGCGGCGGCTCGCTTCGCGTGTGGCCTCGATGCCGAAAGCTCTGTCACCCATAGGACAGAGTGTCTGCGAACCGCACCCAGGCAACGAAACCCAGGCGCCGACGACTAGAAGTTCAGGCTGGGTATGCCGGTGGCCAGATCCATGTGTTCGACCACTTTGCGACCCACCAGGTTGCGCAAGGTCTCGGTCGTGCCGCCACCCAGGCTGCCGAAGCGCGCGCCGCGGAAGAGGCGAGAAACGGGATACTCGTCGACGTACCCATAGCCGCCATGCACCTGCACGGCCTGACTGGTCACGCGGATGGCCATTTCGTTGCAGTAGATCTTGGCCATGGCAGCCATGGTTGCGTCAGGGAAAGGATGGCCGCTTACCGCCGCGCGATAGAGCAGGCCTCGTCCGGCTTCGATCTCGATCATCATGTCGGCGGCTTTCCAGCGCATGCCCTGGAAGTCGCCGATCGCCTTGCCGAACGCCTTGCGATCGCGCATGTACTTGACCGCTTCTTCCAGCGCGCCTTCCGCCATGCCGAGGCAGATCGAAGAGTTGAGGCAACGCTGCATGTTGAATGCCGACAGCAGCTTCTTCATGCCGTTGTCGCGCAGGATCACGTTCTCTACGGGGACCTCGACGTTGTCGAAGACGGCTTCGCACAGGTGCTCACCGCCCATGGTGTGGTACTTGCCGGTGGCGGTGTAGCCCTTGGCACCCTTCTCGACGATCACGCAGCCGATGCCTGCGGCCCCCGGGGCGCCGTTGACGCGCGTGAAGACGATCATCAGATCGGCGATGTCGGCGCGCGAGATCAGGGTCTTCTGGCCATTGACGATGGCCTTGCCGCCCTTGATCTCGGTATTGGTGCGGTAGTTCGGAACATCGGTGCCGGCATCCGGCTCCGTCAACATGATGGCGAGGATGTACTCGCCCGCGGCGATCTTGGGCAGCCACTTCTTCTTCAGCGGCTCGGGCGCATACTCACTGATGATCCGGCTCTGGACTCCGACTTCTCCGAGTGCGGCCAGCGCGGTGACATAGCAGCTTTTGCCGATCTCTTCCATGGCGAGCACGGCATCGAGCACGGAGGCGCTGGAGCCGCCGTATTCCTCGGGCACGGACATGCCGAGAATGCCCATGTCGGCGAGTTGCTTGAGGTTCTCGTAGGGGTAGTCGCCGTTCAGCCAGCGGATCGCTTTGGGCGCGAGTTCCTTCTGCCGGAACCTGCGCAGCGTGTCCACCATCTCGCGTTGTTGATCAGTCAGTTTGAAATCCACGTTCGAGCCTCCGTCTCACGCCTGGTCAGGCGCCTTGAAGAAAAAATTCGTTTGTCGCTCAGTGCGGCTGCATTTTGGCGTCGCGGGCGACCTTGATCCACTTGCCGATGTCAGTGCGTATCGTCTGGGCGAATTCGGCCGGGGAGGCAAAGGCGGGCTCGGCCGCTTCGTTGGCCAGGCGCTTTACGGTTTCCGGTTCCTGCAGAATCTTGGCGACGACGTCGTTCAGCCCGGCAACGACCGCCGGCGGCATGCCGGCCGGGCCGAGGAAGCCCCACCAGATCGTGACTTCATAGCCCGGTACGCCGGACTCGATCACGGTCGGCACATTCGGCAATGCGGGCGCGCGCTTGGCGCCGCCGGTTGCGATCACGCGCAACTTGCCGCTGCGCGAATGCGGCAGCACCTGGATCAGCGTGCTGAACAACACGGGGACGTGCCCTGCCATCAAATCGACCATGGCCGGGCCACCGCCCTTGTAGGGGATATGCGTCATCTGCACGCCGGCGGCAATCTGGAACAGTTCGCCGCCGAAATGGTTGAACCCGCCGATGCCCGACGATGCGTAGTTGACCTGGCCCGGCTTCGCCTTGGCTGCCGCGATCAGTTCCTTGACGCTGGTGATGGGCTGACTCGGGTTGGTGGTGATGGCGTTCGGGCCGGTGCCGATCAAGGCGATCGGGGCGAGGTCCTTCACCGGATCGAACAGCATTTTCTTGTGGATGGCCGGATTCATGGAATAGGAGGTCGACACGATCAGCAAGGTGTGGCCGTCCGGGACGGCGCGCGCCGCGATGTCCGAGCCGATCATGCCATCGGCGCCAGGTCGGTTGTCCACGATGACCTGTTGTCCGAGGCGGTCGGTGAGTCGGGCTGCCATGAAGCGCCCGAGGATGTCGTTGCTTCCGCCGGGCGGGAAAGGCACGATCAGGCGAATCGGGCGGCCCGGATAGTCTTTGGGTAGATCGGCGGCTTGCGTCGGCGCGGCGCAGACGAGCGCCGTACCGAGCGTGGTGGCGACGAAAAGCGACTTGGCATGGACAGTCATGGGGGTGGGCGTCCGTGGCGGGAATCGTAGGGAGTCGGAAATTCTAGCATGCACTCGACTCAGGATCGGGCGGCGGGTGATCCGATGCGGCGATGCTATACTGATCAGCCGTGATGCCCGGCAGCTGCCGGGGCATCTTCATCCCCGCCCTGCAAGGTCCGAGATCGAACAATTGGCTGCGCAACATTCATCCGCCGTCGAGGATCCGGTCGCGGCTGCGTTCGCGGCGTGGTCGTGCGAGCTGCGATGGCATGCGCTTGATGCTTCGGTGCAGCGCGCCGCGTGCGACGAGCTGCTCGACTTCGTCGGCGACCTGATTGCCGGACGCGCCGCAGTCGGATTGCCCGCGTGGCTGGATATTCTGCTGGAGGAGGGCGCCCGGAAAGCGGTCACGGTCGCGGGCGGGCATGTGGCCGCACCCTGGACGGCCGCGATGGCCAACGGCTATTTCGGACACGTCCTCGAACTGGACGATACCCACGATATCGCCGTATTGCACGCCGGCGCGAGCGCGATACCGGCCGCGCTCGCTGCAGCCGAGTATCGCGGTGGCATAGACGGACCGACCTTGCTCGAAGCCATCGTCGTCGGCATCGAGATGAACTGTCGCCTCGGCGTGGCCACCGACATGAGCCTGGTCGAGGGCGGCTGGATCTACTCGGCGCTGCTGGGCCACTTCGGTGCGACACTCGCGGCCGCCCATGTGCTGGGTCTGACGCAGGCGCAGATCCGTCATGCATTGGGCATCGCTTACTGTTTCACCTGCGGTAATCATCAGTCCTCGCGCGAAGGGGCGCCGACCAAGCATCTGCAGCCCGGCATCGCAGCCGGCAATGGGGTGAAGGCCGCCCTGATGGCGCAGAACGGACTCAAGGGCGTGAGTGCGCCTTTCGTCGGCGAGGACGGATTCGCCCGCACCTATCTGCACGGGCGTTTCGATGCCGCACGTGCGATCCGCGATCTCGGTCGGGAGTTCGAAACGGCGCAGTTGTCGATCAAGCCCTACCCCTCGTGCCGGCTCACGCATCCGGCCATAAGCGCCGCGCTCGAGTTGCGGGCCAAATTGGGCGCTCGTCTGACGCAGGTCGAGCAAGTGAAGATCTCCATGGGACGCCAGGCCCACGATGTGGTGGGCCGCGCGGTGCCGTTTCGTCTGCAGCCGACGCGGTGGCTCGACGCGCAATTCAGCGTCTTCTGGACCGTCGCCGTTGCCATGTGCCACGGGGCGGTCACACCCAAGCACTTGCTCGATGAAGTGCCGCCGGGGAGCGAAGTGCAGGCATGGATCGCCCGCTTGCAGGCCGAGTCGATGGAGGGTGCGGCGCGCGACGTCGGCGCTTGCGTACTCGAAGCGATCGGTCCGTTCGGCACCGTCCGTGTCGAGGCCTCGGAGGCCAAGGGGCATCCCGACAATCCGTTGACAGCCGCTGAACTGCTACAGAAGTTCGCCGCCAATGTCGGGCTCGCGGGCATCGATTCGACTCGCGCAGCGGTTCTTGCGGGAGAACTGCTCGCACTGGGAAGTTCGACCGACGTGTCGTGCGTATCGAGCGCACTGGCGCGTCCGCAGGCACGTTCGCCGATCAAGGAGCATTGAATGTATTTGTTGGAGCATGACGCCAAGACGCTGCTCGGGGCGGCCGGTGTGCCGGTGCCCGAAGGTTGCCTGATCGAGTCTGTCGAGGCACTGGAGCGCGTTCAGTTGCCGCCCGGTCCCTGGATGGTCAAGGCACAGGTGCCTGTAGGCGGGCGTGGCAAGGCCGGGTTGGTCCGCATGACCGAGTCTCGCACCGATCTGGCCGCTCTGGTGAGCGGCATGCTGGGTCAGACGCACCGGGGTCACGTCGTCGGCTCGTGCCGCATCGAGAGCTGCCGCTCTGCGCCCAGCGAGGTGTATATCGGTTTCATGCTCGCCCCCGAAACCGGAGAGGTGCGCGTGCTGGCAACGGCCAGCGGCGGCGTGGATGTCGAATCGTCCGGCGCCGTGCAGTCGCGTGTCGTTGCGCCGGAACCCGCAGCGCTGGCACAGGCGGTGGTCGAACTGTCTGCGTCGGCGCCCGAGCCGATTCGCCACGCGATGATCGAGGCGGGGCGGGTGCTGGGCGAGATCTTCTTGCGGCGGGATGCGGTCCTGCTCGAGATCAATCCCTTGTTCGTCGCCGCGGACGGCAACTGGCTGGCGGGCGATGCGAAGATGGTGATCGACGACAACGCGCTCGGGCGCCAGCCGGAGGTGAGCGCGCTGCTCGAAGCCCGCGCGAGCGCCTATGTCGAAACGCATCTCAAGTGGACGCATGGCTTCGATTACGTCGTGGTCGACCGCGCAGGCGAACTAGGCCTGCTGACCACCGGCGCCGGGTTGTCGATGATGCTGATCGATGAACTGCGTGCGAACGGTATCCGACCGTACAACTTTCTCGATGTCCGCACGGGCGGATTGCGCGGTGACGCGAGCCGTCTGGTGAAGGTGCTCAACTGGATCGCCGAAGGCCCCAATGTGAAGTGCGTGCTGGTGAACGTTTTTGCCGGCATCACTCACTTGGGCGAATTCTCCCGCCTGTTGGTTCAGGCTCTGCGCGAGGCGCCCGTGTTGAAGGTCCCCGTGGTGACGCGTCTGGTGGGCAACGGCCTCGACGAGGCGCGCACCGTGCTGGGCGAGGCGGGTATTGCGGTCGAACCCGATCTGGACGAAGCGCTGAAGCTGGTGCGCAAGGCGTTGTCCTCGCAGTCCGCCGGCATGGGAGGACAGGCATGATCAATCCACGCATCACACGCACCACCCCCGTGATCATGCAAGGCATCACGGGCCGCGCAGGGCAAAGCCATTTCAGGCTGATGCGCGCCTACGGAACGAACATCGTGGCCGGCGTTTCCCCTCGTGCGGCAGGGGGCGACCTCGACGGTGTGCCCCTCTATGCGAGCTGCGCCGAAGCGGTGAACAAGACCGACGCACGGACGAGCATCATGTTCGTCGGCGCCGAGCAATTGCTTGCTGCCATCGAGGAGGCCGTGGCTGCCGGCGTGAAACTGATCGTGACGCCGACCGAAGGCATGCCCATCCACGATGCGCTCAAGGCCAAGCGGCTCACGCTGTCGGCGGGCGTGACATGGATCGGGCCGTCTACCCCGGGCATGGTCGTTCCGGGCGAGGCCAAGCTCGGATTCCTGCCCGATACCACGCTGGCGCCGGGGCCCCTGGGGATCATGTCGAAGAGCGGCACGCTGTCCTACGAGTCGGGCTACCGCCTGGTGCAGAAGGGGATCGGCCAATCGGTCTGGGTGGGCGTCGGAGGCGATCCGGTCAAGGGCGTGCGCTTCGCTGACCTCGTGCCGTTCTACGCCGCCGATGCGCAGACCGAAGCCGTTCTGATCATCGGCGAGATCGGCGGTGCCGAAGAGGAGGAGTTCGCTCGTGCGGTGACCGCCAACGGATTCAAGAAGCCTGCGTTCGCACTGATCGCCGGGTGCAGTGCGCCCGAGGGCGTGAACATGGGCCACGCGGGCGCGCTCGTGCACGGCGCGCACGGCACCTATCTGGCGAAGAAGTCGGCGCTCGAGGCGGCCGGCGTTCGTGTGTTCGGTTCGCTCGATGAGATGACCCGCGGCGTGGTCGCGGCGTTGCGCCGCTGAGCACCCAGCCTCGCCGGGAGGCGAGGGCTGCTGGCAGTCGATCGGCAGATGTGCGGAGCTTCCGTCGCGGGCCCGCAGATGCGATGGCCAGCTGCGAGCCCGTGCGGGGCCTCAAGCGATAGGATGAACTCGCGACGTGGGTCGGTGACGGTCGGTGACGTCGATTGCGAGGATGGGCGTGCGGCTTCGAGCTTCGTTCCGGCAGGCGCTGTTCAAGCCGTCCGGTCGGCCTGCTCATGAGTCGACTTCTATGGCACGGAGGTTGCTCGAAGGCGCCTATCTTGCGTCCTTGGAGCGAACGGTGAAGAAGTTCACGCGGCTGAAGTTTGCCGAGCTTGCACGAACCTACGGATGGTCGATTACGTATGCTGACGGATTCGCGGATGGCGAGGCTTATCGAGCCCGCCGACAACAACCGCCTGCATATTTGCTATGGGGCTTCGACGAATACTCGCAAGGGTTTCAGGCCGGTTTCCACAGCGAAGGCGTTCTCGCCGGTTGATTGCGGCCTGCGTGCAAGGGACATCGTTCCCGGCGCGGGCTCTCTCCCAGGACGAAGAACGAAATACGACCGATCCTTGGCGTATGGCCCGGGCGCGATGCAACTCGGCTGTGGCAGGCCGAGCGATCGGCAGATCCTGACGACGAGCGATCCACACGATCTGCGGTGGTCATGATCGACCTGGCCTGGGTCACGGTGGTGCTCGCGGGTGTCGTCGTGTTCGCCGCCTACGTCGTGCGCGGCATGTCCGGATTCGGCACCTCGCTGGTCGCCATTCCGCTGCTCGTCTTTCTCATGCCGATTCATGCTGCTGTCCCCATGATGACGCTGCTCGGCTTGTGCGTGACGCTCATGCTCGGCATCCGCGACCGCAGTCACGTCAGGTGGGACGAGTTATGGCGCCTGCTGCCACCGACGCTAGTGGGGGTGTTCGCCGGTATTTCGCTTTTCAGCGTGCTCGATCCGCGATTCATGCACAAGCTGCTTGGGGGATTCATCGCAGCCTATGCCATTTACATGATCGTGGCGCAGTTCGTGCGCACGCAGCTGTCGAAGTGCTCCACCTTCTGGGCCTATCCGACGAGCTTCGCCAGCAGCTTCGTCGACTCGATGTTCGGCGGCGGCGGCGGGCCTCTGGTGGTGATCTACATGGTTCGCCGCGGCTACGATCCCGTGGTGTTCCGTGCGACGCTGGCGGTGTTGTGGCTGGTGGAGCTCGTGGTGCGCGTAGGGGGCTACGCGATCGGCGGCTACTACAACCGCACGGTGCTGGTGATGTCGCTGGTGTTCTTGCCGGTGATGTTTCTCGGCTATCGGGTCGGCGAGATGATCAGTCGTCGAATGAGCCAACAGAGCTTTACTCGACTGATCGCCGTAGTGTTGTTGGCGAGCGGGATCAGTCTGCTGTTGAAGTGAGGCAGCAAGGCCGGAAACGAAGGGCAGGATTGTTGGCGCCGATCGTCGGGCGGCGTCAGAGGTAGAGAACTGCCGGAAATACGGTCACGGCCAGGACGAGCACGAGCCACTCGAGATTGTGATAGCGCAACCAACCGGTGAAATGCAGCACCAGAACCGTAATGGCTATCACATAGTAGACCAACAACAGCATGCTTGCTTCCGGAGGAGAGGCTAGGGCTTCGACAGGAGGCATTTTACCGTCTAAATTTCGGCTGTGCGCACAATGCAGCGGCACATTGTGAGACATTGTTAACGCCGCTAGTCAGTAGGGCTGGCATACGCGGGAGGGGTGGGACGGATGGGGTACATTCTGGCGCTCGATCAAGGCACGACCAGTTCCCGGGCGATCGTCTTCGATCATGCAGGCGCGATGGTTTCCATGGCGCAACAGGAGTTCCGGCAGATCTTTCCTCAACCGGGCTGGGTCGAGCACGATCCGAACGAGTTATGGGAATCGCAGCTGACGGTCGCCAGGCAGGCAATGGCGGCAGCGCGCGTGCAGCCTCGAGACGTAGTTGCCCTGGGCATAACCAATCAGCGCGAAACCACGGTCGTTTGGGATAAGCGCACCGGTGAGCCCGTGGCCAACGCGATCGTTTGGCAAGATCGACGCACTGCCCAACAATGCGAGCGCTTGCGCAATGAAGGGCTGGAGCCCCTGTTTACTGCCCGGACCGGGCTGGTGTTGGACCCCTATTTCTCTGCGACCAAACTGTGCTGGCTGCTCGACCAGGATTCCGGTCTGCGACAGCAGGCCGAGGAAGGGCACATCGCTTTCGGCACGGTCGACAGCTGGCTGGTGTGGAAGCTGACTGGAGGGCGCGCCCATGTCACTGATGTTACGAACGCCTCGCGCACGCTGCTCTTCAACATCGATCGTCAAGATTGGGACGCCGATCTGCTGGCTTTGCTGAACATCCCTCACGGGCTGCTGCCGCAGATTGGGCCATGTTCCGGGGTGGTGGCTGAAACCGATCCGTCGCTGTTGGGAGCTGCGATACCGATCGCCGGGATCGCGGGTGATCAGCACGCAGCGTTGTTCGGTCAACGCTGCGTGGCCCCAGGCATGGTGAAGAATACCTACGGCACAGGCTGTTTCATGCTCATGAATACCGGGGGCCACCGAGTCGTTTCGACGCGCAAGCTGCTGACCACCGTAGCCTGGCGCATCGCAGCCAACACGGACTACGCTCTTGAGGGGGGAGTGTTCATCGCCGGCGCGATCGTGCAATGGCTGCGCGACGGCCTGGGCATCATCGAATCGTCGGATGAAGTCGAAGCGTTGGCCGCGTCGGTGCCTGACAATGGAGGGGTCTATCTGGTGCCGGCCCTGGCTGGATTAGGCGCGCCGCATTGGGATCCGCAGGCGCGGGGCGCGATCTTCGGGCTGACCCGAGGTGCGACCCGCGCACATCTTGCGCGTGCTGCGTTGGAGGCCATCGCCTTCCAAAGCGCGGATCTCATCACGGCCATGCGGCACGATTCTGACATCGAGGTGACCGAACTGCGAGTCGACGGCGGTGCAGCCCGCAACGATCTGCTGATGCAGTTCCAGGCCGATATGCTTGGGGTGCCCGTCGTTCGGCCTCGTATCACCGAGACCACTGCGCTTGGTGCGGCCTATCTGGCCGGACTCGGCGTCGGCTTCTGGAAGGACTCGGCGGCGCTGGACGCGCAGTGGCAACTCGATCGAACGTTCGAACCGCTGCGGGGAGCGGACGAGGTTGCCGCGCTGCGAGGCGATTGGCAGCGGGCAGTCGAGCGCAGCAAGGCGTGGGCGGTCGCTTGAGCGGACTCGACTGAGCGGGTATCCGCGCGAAGCCGAGGGCAAGGTGGCCCGCGAAGGACCTAGTGCCTGTCGAACGGCGGCGGGGCCTTCGACGGCAATGCGGGACAGCGCACGAGCCTCACTCGCCGTCGGGGCGAAATCCCGTCTTGTAGCGGCGCGCGCGCTCCTGGTAATGACGAGACGTCGCGTGAATGCGGTCGATTTCCTCCGCAGTCAAAGGGCGCACGACCCGGCCCGGGGATCCCAGAACGAGGACGCCATCGGGGATGACCTTGTTCTCGGGAATGAGGGTGTTGGCGCCGATCAGGCAGTTCTTGCCGATGCGTGCCCAGTTTAGAATGACGCTCTTCATGCCGATCAGGGAGCCTTCGCCGATCGTGCAGCCGTGGAGCATGGCCATATGCCCGACCGAAACGTTGCGTTCCAGCAGGATAGGCGCGCCGGGATCGGCGTGAAGCACGCAGCCGTCTTGAATTTGCGAACCTTCCCCGATGGTGATGGTATCGTTGTCGGCACGCAGCACGCAGTTGAACCAGATGCTGGTATTGTGCTCGAGTATCACTGAACCGATCACCGTGGAGTTCGGCGCGATGTAATAGTCACCCTTGCAGACGACGCGCCTGTCCTCGAAAGCATACTTCATCGGTGGGAGTTCCTTCTTGCGGGTGGAGAGCGGAATGGGCGCTGCATTCTATTACATCCGCGGCCCCTGGTTTACCCGGCCGAACCAAGGTCGGATAATGATCGGCTAAGGCTCAAGCGTACGTTTACCGTTATTGCGTGCGACCCTAGCAGGTCCATTGCCTGGAGACCATGATGACCGCACCACAAAAGTTGACCGACATTCCCGGGCTGCTCGGCGCCGATGCCGACCAGCTTCTCAATTACACCTGCAAGGCCATTCCGAAAGAGACACTGCATCTTCCCGGGCCCGATTTCGTGGACCGCATCGTCGCGCCCTCGGATCGTGGCGTGATGGTGTTGCGCAGTCTCCAGCAGCTTTTCGGTCATGGCCGGCTGGCCGGTACCGGCTACGTATCCATACTGCCGGTGGATCAAGGCATCGAGCACTCCGGCGGCGCCTCTTTCGCACCCAACCCCATGTATTTCGATCCGGAGAACATTGTTCGGCTCGCGATCGAAGGCGGATGCAACGGAGTCGCCTCGACGCTCGGCGTGCTCGGTTCGGTGGCGCGCAAGTACGCGCACAAGATTCCGTTCATTCTCAAGTTCAACCACAACGAGATCCTGAGCTACCCGAATACCTACGACCAGACGCTCTTCGCCAGCGTGAAGCAGGCGTTCGACATGGGCGCCGTGGCCGTCGGGGCAACGGTCTACTACGGTTCGCCGGAGTCTCGCCGTCAAATCTGGGAGGTGTCGCAGGCGTTCCAGCACGCACACGAACTGGGCATGGCGACTATCCTGTGGGCCTACACGCGCAACAACGCTTTCAAGCACGAAGGGATCGACTATCACGTTTCCGCGGATCTCTCCGGGCAGGCCAACCACCTCGCCGCCACCATCGAGGCCGATATCGTCAAGCAGAAGATGGCCGAGAACAACGGGGGCTACAATGCGATCAAGTTCGGCAAGACGCACGCCAAGGTCTACAGCGACCTGACCACCGACCACCCGATCGATCTGGTCCGCTATCAGGTGGCGAACTGCTACATGGGGCGCGCGGGGATGATCAATTCCGGCGGCGAGTCGGGCAAGAACGATCTCGCGGCCGCGGTGCGTACGGCAGTGATCAACAAGCGTGCGGGCGGGATGGGGCTCATCTCCGGACGGAAGGCGTTTCAGAAGCCGATGGGCGAGGGCGTCCAGTTGCTGAACGCGATCCAGGACGTTTATCTGTCCAAGGATGTGACGATCGCTTGACGAGGTGCGAATAGAAAAAGACAACGGCGGGCAATGCCCGCCGTTGTCTTTTTCGCGTCTGCCGCCGAGGTGCCGGGAAGAGGCAGTATCGTGAGCCTTTCCCGGACCGTCAGATATCGGCGTTGCGTGACTACACCATCAAGGGGACGATCATCAGCGCGACGATGTTGATGATCTTGATGAGCGGGTTGACGGCCGGACCTGCGGTGTCCTTGTAGGGATCGCCTACGGTATCTCCCGTCACCGCAGCCTTGTGCGCATCCGAACCCTTGCCGCCATGGTTGCCTTCTTCGATGTATTTCTTGGCGTTATCCCAGGCGCCGCCCCCGGTGGTCATCGAGATCGCGACGAACAGGCCGGTGACGATGGTGCCCATGAGCACACCGCCCAGCGCGCGCGGACCAAGGATCAGGCCGACCAGAACCGGTACCAGGACAGGCAGCAGCGACGGCACGATCATTTCCTTGATCGCCGCCTTGGTCAGCATGTCGACCGCGCGGGAGTAGTCGGGCTTGGCCGTGCCTTCCATGATGCCTTTGATCTCTTTGAACTGGCGGCGCACTTCGCCGACGACCGCGCTTGCCGAACGACCGACCGCTTCCATCGCCATGGCGCCGAAGAGGTAGGGCACCATGCCGCCGATGAACAGGCCGATGATCACCATGTGATCCGACAGATCGAAGGTGAACGCTTTTCCGGTGGCCAATTCCAGGGCGTGGGTGTAATCGGCGAAGAGCACCAGTGCGGCCAATCCCGCCGAGCCGATGGCATAGCCCTTGGTCACCGCCTTGGTGGTATTGCCGACTGCGTCGAGCGGATCGGTGACGTTGCGCACTTCCTTCGGCAATTCGGCCATCTCGGCGATGCCGCCGGCGTTATCCGTGATGGGGCCGTAGGCGTCGAGGGCGACGATGATGCCGGCCATCGAAAGCATCGACGTCGCCGCGATGGCGATGCCGTACAAGCCGGCGAGCGCGTAGCTCACGCCGATCGCAAGGCAAACCGCCAGCACCGGTAGCGCCGTGGACTTCATCGAGACGCCGAGACCGGCAATGATGTTGGTGGCATGGCCGAACTGGGAAGCGCTGGCCACGTGCTTGACCGGCGAGAACTGGGTGCCGGTGTAATACTCGGTGATCCATACCAGTGCCGCGGTCAGTACCAGGCCGACGATGGCCGAGCCGAAGATCTTCATCTGACTGCCCTCGACGCCCAGCGCATCGTCGGGGATGAGCCAAGTGGTGACCGGGTAGTACGCGATCAAGGCCAGCACACCGGCAACGATCAAGCCTTTGTAGAGGGCGCCCATGATGGAGCCGCCTTCCGAAGTCTTGACGAAGAAGCAGCCGATGATCGAAGCGATGATCGACACGCCGCCGAGGGCGAGGGGATAGATGACGGCGTTTTCGCCTGCATCGCCCTTGATCAGCAGCGCGCCCAGCAGCATCGTTGCGATGACAGTGACGGCGTAGGTTTCGAACAGGTCCGCTGCCATGCCCGCGCAGTCGCCGACGTTGTCGCCGACGTTATCGGCGATCACCGCCGGGTTGCGAGGATCGTCTTCAGGAATCCCCGCTTCGACCTTGCCCACCAGGTCGGCGCCCACGTCGGCGCCTTTGGTGAAGATGCCGCCGCCGAGTCGCGCGAAGATGGAGATCAGGGAGCCGCCGAAGGCGAGGCCGACCAGCGGCTGCAGGGTGTGGTGGATGTCCGTGCTGCCGAGGCTCTTGAGGAAGGCGTAGTAGCCTGCGACTCCGAGCAAGCCCAGGCCGACGACGAGCATTCCGGTGATGGCGCCACCGCGGAACGCGACGCTGAGCGCCGGAGCGAGGCCGCCACGCGCGGCTTCAGCCGTGCGAACGTTGGCACGGACCGATACGTGCATCCCGATGTAGCCAGTCGCACCGGAGAGCACTGCGCCGATCAGGAAGCCAAGGGCGCTCAGCCAAGAGAGCGCAAAACCGATCAGTACGAACAAGATGATGCCGACGATGCCGATGGTCGCGTATTGCCGGTTCAGATAGGCGGATGCGCCTTCCTGGATGGCCTTTGCGATCTCTTGCATCCGAGCGTTGCCGGCAGGCAGCGCCAGGATCGAACGGCTGGTGATCACGCCATAGAGTATGGCGATCACTGCGCAGACTAGCGCGAGGACGAGTCCCCCAGACATGGACCTTCTCCCTTATTTTGCGTTAACGACGATGCCGCCGGGCGGGCACCCGGCCGCTTGAAAAAACGCGCAATTCTAACCTGATTTGCTGCGCGAACGCGGTCGTCGGTCCATATCGCGAGACTTGGTCGTATGGATGGGGAGGGTAAATCGCCTCTGCGCGAGTTGCTGTCGCAGCCGTCCGCGTGAGGCGAGCTTGCATCCGCCGAGCCTTTGTCTCCGGGCACCACATGTCTTGCACGCAGCGCCGAGACAGCTTGCTCAGAGCTGGAATTCGGTATTGAGTTTTTTCGGCACCGGACGGTTTTTCAAGCGCACGTACTGCGGCAATCCGTTCTTGTAAGGCGGGTAGGCTTCACCGACGATGAGCGGCGCCAGGTAGGCACGGCATGGGTCCGTGATGTGGAAGCCATCCGCAGTAATGAAATCCTTTGGCATGAATTTCTCGCGGTTTGCGATCTCTTCCAGGTTTGCCTTGCCGATGACCCAGCGGTAGGGACGGCTCGACTTGCGCACGACCACCGGCATGGTGCCGTTGTATCCCTTGACCGCGAATTCCACCGCGGCTTTGCCAACCGCATAGGACTGATCCAGATCGGTCTTGGAGGCGATATGCCGTGCCGCGCGCTGCAGATAGTCCGCGACCGCCCAATGGTACTTGAGCCCGAGCTTGTCTTTGACCAGTTGCGCAATGACGGGCGCAACGCCACCGAGCTGAGCATGGCCGAACGCATCGTGCAACCCGGTCTCCGAGACGAACTTGCCGTCGGGTCGGCGCAGGCCTTCGGAAACCGCGACGGTGCAGTAACCGTGGGTTCGCACGCATTCGTCGACCTTGGCGAGGAAGCGCTCCTGATCGAAGGGGACCTCCGGGAACAGCAGGATGTGTGGCGCATCGCCTTCGCGCTCCGCGGCCAGTCCGCAGGCCGCTGTGATCCATCCTGCATGCCGACCCATCACCTCCAGGACGAATACTCGCGTGGATGTGCGCGCCATCGAGGCCACGTCGAAGCCCGCTTCGCGGATGCTCACGGCGACGTACTTGGCCACCGAGCCGAAGCCCGGGCAACAGTCGGTGCCGGCAAGATCGTTGTCGACCGTCTTCGGCACGCCGATGCACACTAGGGGATACCCGAGTTTCTCGGCAATGCGCGAGATCTTGAGCGACGTGTCGGCGGAATCGTTGCCTCCGTTGTAGAGGAAGTAGCCGATGTTGTGAGCACGGAAAACCTCGATCAGGCGCTCGTATTGCGACGGGTCTTTGTCGATGTCGCGCAGCTTGTAGCGACAGGAACCGAATGCGCCCGAGGGCGTGTGCTTGAGTGCCTTGATGGAGGCCGCCGATTCCTTGGAAGTATCGATCAGATCTTCGGCTAGCGCGCCGATGATTCCGTCACGGCCGGCATAGACCTTGCCGATCTGACTCTTGTATTTGCGCGAGGTTTCGATGACGGCGGCAGCCGTCGCATTGATCACCGCAGTCACACCGCCCGACTGCGCGTACAACAGATTTCTCTTGGCCATGGTTGCAGTCTCCCGGTAAGCCTTCACGAACCATTCTACTCGGTGAAGGGGGATTCTGCTGCACTTGCACAATTCGGTGCTTCGCGCCTCAGGACGGCGGATCGATGCTCACTCGCTGCGTCCCGCCCGGCTCACTGGGCGTCGATGGACGCGAATATCCGATCGCGGATGTTTTCAATCGAGCCCTGGCCCTGGACCTTCAGATACCGGGGGGCGCCCGTCTGCCCGGACTGGGCCCAAGTGAGGTAGTAGTTCACCAGCGGCTTGGTGACGGCGTGATAGGTCTCGATGCGTTTGCGCACGGTGTCTTCTTCGTCGTCCGGTCGCTGCACCAAGGCTTCTCCGGTGACATCGTCTTTTCCAGGCGTCTTGGGCGGATTGAACTCGATGTGATACGTCCGCCCGGAACTCGGATGGACGCGGCGTCCGCTCATGCGGCGCAGAATCTCTGCGTCGGGCACTTCGATTTCGATCACGAGATCGATGCCGATGCCTTGTCTGCGCATGGCATCGGCCTGTGCGATCGTGCGCGGGAAACCATCGAACAAATAGCCCTGTGCACAGTCGGCCCGGTTGACGCGATTCTTCACCAGCGCGATGACCAGATCGTCGGGTACCAGTTCGCCGCGGTCCATGAAGGCCTTTGCCTCCAGACCTAGCGCTGACTGCGCGCGGATCTCTTCGCGCAGCATGTCCCCTGTCGAAATCTGCGGGATGCCATAGCGCGCCACGAGATGCTGCGCTTGGGTTCCCTTGCCGGCTCCGGGTAGTCCAAGAAGGATGAGTCTCATGATTTTTTCCAGAAGCCTGCGGGAATAGCAGTGGTGGGACAGGCATCGAACATTGAGTGGGGCAAGATAATACCTCGCGCCGGCGGTCTGCGGCTAATCGGAATCGGCAGCCTGGAGCCTGCGTACATGCTCACGCACCCGAGCCAGGTCGGCAGCCGTATCCACGCCGGCGACCGGGGACCGAGTGCTGACGGCGACGGCGATGCGGTAGCCATGCCAGAGCGCACGCAGCTGCTCGAGTGCCTCGTGGCGTTCGATGGGTGCGGGTTCCAGCGCACTGTATGCGTGCAGGAAACGACAGCGGAAAGCGTAGAGTCCGATGTGCCGATAGGCGGGCAACTCTGCGGGCAAAATGGGTGTCGCCTGACTCATCGCGTCGCGTGGGAACGGGATGCTCGCTCGGCTGAAGTAGAGCGCGTAGCCGCGCTTGTCCAGGACCACCTTGACCACGTTGGGATTGATGAACTCGGCCATGTCCGCGAGTGGACAGCATACGGTGGCGATGGCGGCCTCGGGGTCTTCGGCCAGCGTGCCGGCCAGCCGGGCGATCAGTTCCGGTTCGATCAGAGGCTCGTCGCCTTGCACATTGACTACGATCTCATCATCGGACCATCCCCGCACGCGGGCGATTTCGGCGATACGGTCCGTGCCGCTGGGGTGATCGGCCGCGGTCAGTTCGGCTGCGAAGCCGTGCTTCTTGGCGGCGGCGATGATCTCGATATGGTCGGTGGCCACGATGACCTCGGATGCACCGGAGGCCCGGGCTTGCTGCGCCACGCGCACCACCATGGGCAGCCCCTCGATATCCAATAGCGGCTTGCCTGGCAGCCGCGTCGAGGCGTAGCGGGCCGGTACGACAACCTTGAACTGCTGGCCGGTCATCAGGTTTCCTCATCCGCTCCGAGCTTGCGCGCTTCCTCCTCCAGCATGACCGGGATGCCGTCCTTGATGGGATAGGCGAGGCGGTCGGCCTTGCACACGAGTTCCTGGCGTTCGCGCAGAAACACGAGGGCGCCCTTGCATATCGGGCAGACCAGGATGTCGAGCAACTTCGCGTCCATCGTTCGTGCCTTTCACTCAGATTGGCCGGCAAACCGGCTCGCGACATGACGCGATACGAGCGAGGATCACTCCCAGCAGTGCGGGGTCGATCTCGGCGCTGACCGGTAGCGTCCACATCCGAGGGTCCGGAAAGCGGGCGCATTTTATCGCATCCTTTTCGGTCATCAGCACGTAATCGGCCTCCAGCGAGGCGATCTCGGCCTCGATGTAGCGATGATGATCGGGGAAGGCGTGGGGCGCAACGTCGATCCCTTGCTTGCGCAGGTGTTCGAAGAAGCGGGCGGGATGCCCGATGCCGGCGATCGCCGCGACGCGGCGGCCGATGAAGCGGGTTGCGTCGGCCGTCTGCTGCGCATTGGTCACGCTGCGCCAGCGCTCGCCGTGCAGGCGCATGCGAAACGTCGGTACGCTCGCCGGTGTATCCACCTTGTCGCCGCCGTTGAGCACGATCGCATCGACGCTGCGCAATCGGGCGCGTGCTTCGCGCAGCGGGCCCGAGGGCAGCATCAGGCCGTTGCCGAAGCCGCGTTTGGCATCGACGACAACGATTTCGACGTCACGTGCGAGCGCGTAATGCTGCAGGCCGTCGTCGCAAAGGAGGATGTTCACCTCGGGATGTGCCGCGTGCAGCGCGAGCGCAGTTCGAACCCGATCGGGACCGCTCCACACGGGGCAAGTCAGGCGCGAAGCGAGCAGCACCGCCTCGTCGCCTCGCACATCGGGGGCATCCGATGCGGTCACTTGGCTCGGCGAATCGGCTTGCGCCGCGTAGGACTTGCATACGACACCGGGCTTGTGGCCGGCCGCGGCCAGCCGCTCGGCCAGCCAGAGGGCAAGGGGCGTCTTTCCGGTGCCACCGACGGCAATGTTGCCGATGACGACTACCGGCAGCGGCAGGCGGGTGCTGCGAAACACGCCCAGTCCATAGAGCGTGCGCCGAAGACCGACGAGCATGCGATACACGAGGGTCACAGGCGCAAGCGCGTAGGGCCACCGCGAAGCGCCGTACCAGGCCTCGACAAGCCTATCGGCGTTCATGACGGCATGCTCGATGCAGCATGCGAGCGGTTCAATGCCAGGCGCACATTCGGTCCAGCATGTCGGTCATCGTTGCGTGGGCCAGCTTATGCTCGGTCGCAAACGCGCGACGCGATGATTCGGCTACGCCGTCACGCGCGGATCGATCGTGTTCAAGTGCGGACCAGGCCGCGATCAGCGCGTTGTCTTCGTCGATCGCGCCGATGGCAGACCGCGCGCTCGGAGCCTGGATCGACCATGCCGGCGTCGCGGTGACCCAAGCGCCGGCGGCAAGTGCCTGCCATAACGCGTCGCTGTCGGGTTCGTCGAAGTGTGCGCCCCATACCCCGGGCATGATCGCCGGCAACAGCGCGGGATCGTCGATCAGCACGAGCTTCTCGGGAGCAATGGGCAGTCCTGTCCAGGTACTCAGCTTCACGGTCTCCGACGAGTACCGGGCGAGCACTCGGCTTGCCGGGCCACTGAGCAGCAGCAGGCAATCGGGAAGGTGGCCGCGGAACAGCGCGAAAATCCGCTTCGCCTTCTGCGGATCGGCACCGTGCAGCAGAAAAGCGCCACGACCGGCGGTGAGATCGGTTGCGCGCGCATGCTCGGCGGCAGAGGATGCAAGCAGGAGAACATCGAAGTCTGCCGGGGCGGCGCTGCGTTTGTCGTCGAACACGACCCCGTGGCGGGGATAGATGCGCTCGTAGCGGCCCGGCGCGAATGCGGGCGGCGCGACGAGCATCGAGTGCCGACATGCTTCGCTCAGACGCGTCAAGTTCGGTCGAGGCGCCACGCCGGCCAGTACGATGCCGAACGGCAGCAGGCGGCGCCAGACGGCTTGCATGGAGAAGGCGTAGTCGGCCGGAGCGTAACCCCAAGCGAGCCGCCGCGACGAGCCCAGTGCATGCAGCAGATCGGCATGCGCAGTTTCGAAAGTGAGCGTGATGCTCAGATCCAGGCGGCGAGCCATGATTGCGCGCACGATTTCCACCGCAAGGCGAACACTGCTGCGGCTGGATCCGGCGACCACCCACACGAGCTTTCCCGGGGCATCCGGTCGTTCGAGGGCGCCCCAGCGCGCCTTGGCCCGCTGACCTTCGCCGCGCAGTCGATCGCGCAGATCGTGATAGACGAGCGCCGGCAAGAACCTGCCGCAGGGATCGATCAAGCCCTGAATGCGCGCGGTGCCGGGCATGGGGGCGGGATGCATGGGGTGCCCCAGGAATCGATTGACCTTCGCGCCGATCAGTTCGTCGGCCCTTGGGTGGCGAAAGTGATGCGGCTCAGATCCGCGAGACGGGCAGCCTCCATGACGTTGATCACGGACTGATGCGACGCATTGGCATCCGCATTGATGACCACGACAGGTTCGTTGAGGCCGGCACTCGCGCGCCGAAGCTCCTGCGCGAAGTTCGCAACCGATCCGTATGCGACAGGCGTGCTGTTGATGACGTATTTGCCTTGCGCGTCGATGCCGATCTGTACTTCGTTGGCGCGCTCCTGGGGCTTGTTCGCTTCCGCCGTGGGGAGGTTGATCTTCATTTCGGAGAAACGCGTGAACGTGGTGGTCACCATCAGGAAGATGAGGATCACGAGCAACACGTCGATCATCGCGATCAGGTTGATCTCCGGCTCGTCCCTTTCCACGCCGCGTCGGAATTCCATGTCAGCCTCGCTTCGGCTCCCGGCTCAACTGGCGCGTGCGCCGTGCACGATATCCACCAGGCGGACCGCTTGTTGCTCCATGCTGATGACGAGCGCGTTCACTTTGGCTCGATAGTGGCGGTAGAAAATCATGCTTGGGATCGCAACCACCAGCCCGAAGGCGGTGTTGTACAGGGCGACCGAGATGCCGTACGAGAGCTGAACCGGGTTGAATCCCGCCGGGGTGTGAGCGCTGAACATCTCGATCATGCCCACCGTGGTTCCGAACAGGCCGAGCAGCGGACTCATCGATGCAATCGTGCCGAGTGTGGTCAGAAATCGATCCAGGTCGTGCGCGATGCCTCGCCCTGTTTCCTCGATGGACTCCTTCATCACCTCGCGCGACGAGCGGGCATTGCGCAAACCGGAGGCGAGGATCCGTGCCAGGGGCGACCCCTGGTTCAGGCGCGTGATGAGTTGCGCACTGGCGCCGGACTGCTGCATCTCCTGCACCACTTGCGCCAACAGGTTGGGCGGAGCAACGACGCTATCGCGCAGAGACCAGGCCCGTTCGCCGATGATCGCCAGCGCGATGACCGAAGCGAAGATAAGCGGCCAAATGGGCCAACCTGCCGCCTGGATGATCTCCCACACGTCGCCGTCCCCATCAAAGGGGCGAACTTTAGCCTGCGCACCGAGGTTCGGCAACCTCTGGCGTTGCGGCTGGGTGTTTGCTGGACTGCACCCACGTTGTGCGCGCGGAGTCAACCGAGAATAGAGGGGTGTTTCATCCACAGTCTTTGTGGATAACTTTGTGGATAATTTGTAAAAAGAATAGCTAAGTGGAGTGCTACACAGCGTTTTTGGTGTGCGGGTCAAAATTTAATCGGAAAATATCTCTTGTAAAATCAATATTTTGAAAAATCTCTCCTACGAGAGGCGATATCACTCGGCACGCTCGTTGCAATTTCTTGACAGGTGTGGATGAACCTGCTCCGCCGCATTCTGCGCAGCTTGGCGGGCCGTTCCCGGGGAACTTTTTCACGTGGCTGCGTACTCGTCGCCCTTTACGACCGGCCTCGCTACAATCGCTGGGTGCCTACCGCAGATCTCCACCCAGGCGCGGCTGTCCTCGGGGTCGCCGCGCTCAACAGACTGGCCCGCGACGTCTTGGAGCGGGCATTGCCGCTCATGTGGATTCGGGGCGAGGTTTCTAACTTCACCTGCGCCGCATCGGGACATTGCTACTTCACGCTCAAGGACGCGGGTGCGCAGGTGCGCTGTGCGATGTTCCGCAACCGTGCGAGGCTGCTCACGTGGCAACTGACCAATGGCATGCAAGTGGAGGTGCGTGCGCTGGTCACGCTGTTCGAGGCGCGAGGCGAGTTCCAACTGAACGTGGAGGCAGTCCGGCGCGCGGGCGTGGGTGCGCTCTACGAAGCCTTCGAGCGTCTCAAGGTACGGCTCGCCGCGGAAGGATTGTTCGATAGCGAGCGCAAGCGCGGTTTGCCACGCCTTCCTCGCGCGATCGGCGTGGTCACCTCCCCGAAGGCGGCGGCGCTGCGAGATGTGCTGAGTGTCCTGGCTCGGCGCATGCCGAGCATCCCGGTCATCGTTTATCCCACCCCGGTCCAGGGGGAGGGGGCCGGTCTAAGCATCGCCCAAGCCATCGAGGCCGCATCGCGGCGCAAAGAGTGCGATGTGCTGATCCTTTGCCGAGGCGGCGGCAGTATCGAGGATCTATGGGCGTTCAACGAAGAGGGGGTCGCGCGAGCGATCCACGAGTGTGCCGTGCCCGTGGTGAGCGGCGTGGGCCACGAGACGGACTTCACGATCGCGGACTTCGTCGCCGATCTGCGAGCGCCGACGCCTTCCGCAGCGGCGGAGGCCGTGAGTCCGGATGGGCTTGCGCTGCGTGCGAGCGTCGGACAAATCGGCCAACGGCTGCGAAGGGCCTTGCTGCGGAACCTGGAGCGCCGGGGGCAGGCGCTCGATTACCTCGCGCGCCGCCTGGTCGATCCCCGCGAACGCATGCGAGCCGAGGGCCGGCATCTGCGTCAGATCGCCGTTCGTCTGGTCGCCTGCGGGAGCAAGGGGATCGAATCGAGACGCTGGGCCGTGTCCGATCTGGCCCGCAGGTTGAGCGCCGCGCGGCCCGATGCTGCTGGGCGGTTGGCGCATCTGCAGCAGATCGCTTGGCGACTGCAGACGGCGAGACGGGAGGATCTGCAGACGCGTGCAGTCCGGCTGACAGCGGCCGCGGCGCGCCTGGAGGCGTTGAATCCCCATGCGGTCCTCGAGCGCGGCTATGCCATCGCTACCGATGGGGCAGGCCGCATCGTTCGTAATGCCGCCGGTCTTGCCGTCGGGGATCTTCTGCGTGTGCGTTTCGCGAGCGGCCAGGCCGAAACTCGGGTGCAGCGCCTGGACTCCGCGGGCAGCGAGAGCCCACTCGGGCCGCCTGCTACGGGCGCTCGATCCGAGCCTGGATGAACCGGCTCGCCTCTTCGGCGAGGTCCTCTCGGGTGCAGTCGAACCAGGTGACGTTGCGCGTGGACCGCAGCCACGTCATCTGTCGCTTGGCCAGCTGACGAGTCGCGGCGACGCCTTTCTCCCGGAGCATGCCGAGCGCGTACTCTCCGTCGAGGTAACGCCATGTCTGGCGGTAACCGACGCAGCGCATCGAAGGCATGTCCGGATCGAGCGCATAGCTGCGGCGCAGCTTGCGCAGCTCGGAGATCAGGCCGAGCTCCAGCATGATTTCGAAGCGCTCGGCAATGCGTGCATGCAGCCATTGACGATTATCCGTGGCGAGCGCGATCGAACAGATGCGATAGGGCAGGTAGACGTACTTCGGCTTGCTCAGCAAGGCCGACATGCTCTTGCCCGTGATGTAATAGATCTCCAGCGCGCGTTGTATGCGTTGTGCATCATTGGGCTTGATGCGCGCGGCGGCCTCGTGATCTATCCTGGCAAGCTCGGCATGCAGTCCGGCCCAGCTTTTCTCCTCGGCCATGGTGTCGATCACCAGGCGGATGGTCGGATCGGCCTCGGGCAGGTCGTTCAGCCCTTCGGTGAGCGCCTTGAAGTAGAGCATGGTGCCGCCCACGAGCAGCGGGATCTTGCCGCGCTCGGTGATCTCGCGCATCAGTGCCAGCGCGTCGTCCCGGAAGCGGGCGGCGGAGTACGATTCATGCGGCTCGACGATGTCGATCAAATGGTGCGCAATGCGTTGGCGCTCTTCGGCGCTCGGCTTGGCTGTGCCGACGTCCATGTGTCGATAGATCTGGGCCGAATCCACGCTGACGATTTCGCAGTCGAACCGCTCGGCCAGTTCCAGAGCGAGGGCGCTCTTGCCGCTCGCGGTCGGCCCCATGAGCAGAATGGCCGGGGGAAGCTGGTCGGCATTGCGGCTGCGCAACGCGATGTTTTCCGGGGTGGACAATACGCACGCGCTAGGGTTGTTGAGAAAGGGGCACGGGCGCTGCGGTCAGCGCCCGCGCATGAAACGGGCATCGAGCTCGCCCAGCGATACCGCGAACCACGTCGGACGCCCGTGATTGCACTGATCCGAGCGCTCCGTCGCTTCCATTTCGCGCAGCAAGGCGTTCATCTCGGCGATGGTCAGGGCGCGATTGGCGCGAACGGCAGCATGACAGGCGAGTGTCGCGAGCAGTTCGTTGCGGCGTTCGGCGAGTATTCGCTCCGCGCCGTACTCCCTCATTTCCCGCAGGACGTCCAGACCGAGGCGCTTGGCATCGGCATCGCGCAGCAGGGCCGGCACGGCCCGGACGGCGAGAGCGGCTGGCCCGACGACGGCAATTTCGAATCCGACTCTACGCAGCGCCTCGGCATGTTCTTCGGCCGCCGCGACGTCGAGTGCATCGGCTGCGAAGGCTACCGGAACGAGCAGTTGTTGCACGGCAATCGCCCCTTCGTCCAGGGTCTTCTTCAGGCGTTCGTAGACGATGCGCTCGTGCGCGGCATGCATATCGACCACGACTAGACCCGAGCGATTTTGCGCGAGGATGTAGACGCCGGCCAGTTGTGCGAGTGCGAAGCCGAGGGGAGGGATCTCCGGGTCGAAGGCCGTTGTCTGTGTGCGGGGAGGCTCGGCGAGTGCACCGAGCATGGTCGCGTAGGCTTCGGCGGGCTGCGCCACGCCCAGGGACAGCGCGCCTTGATGCGCAGGCCTGTGGCCCCGCCCAATCTCGCCGTTCGAGGAGACGCCGTAAGGCCGCAGCGGCGTTGTCGGCACAGTGAACGCCGGGCGCGGGTCGGCGGCCGCAGCGTCCGTCGCGACGCCGGTTTGGGCCGTGGGTGCGGACAGGGCTCGCTGGATCGCGTGCAGCACGAACTGGTGGATGGCGCGGCCGTCTCGGAATCTCACCTCGACCTTGCTCGGGTGCACATTCACGTCCACGGCCGCCGGGGGCAGATCCAGGGCGACGACGTAAGCCGGTTGGCGGTCGTGGTGCAAGACGTCCTGATACGCTTGGCGCAGCGCGTGAGAAAGCAGCCGGTCGCGCACGAAGCGTCCGTTGACGTAGAAGTACTGAACGTCTCGAGTTGACCGAGAATACGTCGGTTGGGCGATCACGCCGTACAGGCGCAAACCCGCTGCGGATTCATCGAGCGCGAGCGTGGCCTGGTAGAAATCTTCGCCGAGAAGCGCACGTACGCGATCGACGTAGCCGTGCGGCTTGACGTGCCAGCGGATGCGACCGTTATGGGTGAGCGTGAAGGCCACGTCGGGGCGGGCTAGCGTGATTCGGCGGAAAGCTTCCTCGCAGTGACCGTATTCGGTGGCTTCCGACTTCAGAAACTTCCGCCGCGCAGGCGTGTTGAAGTAAAGATCCGCCACCTCGATGGTCGTGCCGGCTGCCTGCGACGAGGGCGCCGGTTCGCCTAGCAAGCCGCCTTCGCATTCGATCCGCCACCCATGCGGCTGATCGGTTCGTCTCGAGGACAGAGACACGCGCGCGACGGCACCGATACTGGCCAGGGCTTCGCCGCGAAACCCCAGACTCGCCACCTGTTCGAGATCGTCGAGCGATGCGATCTTGCTCGTTGCGTGTCGCGCAAGCGCCAGGGAAAGTTCGGCGCGCTCTATCCCAGCGCCGTCGTCGGACACCCGGATGAGTTGCATGCCGCCGCTGACGAGTTCCACGCGTATGTCGCGCGCGCCCGCATCGAGACTGTTCTCGAGCAGTTCCTTCAGGGCGGACGCAGGTCGATCGACCACCTCACCGGCAGCGATCTGGTTGACGAGATTATCCGGCAGGACGCGGATAGCAGACATCGACAAAATTATAGCCTCGATTCTTGTGAGCGGCGCTTGCGCGCTGCCGCATGCTCAATGTGTATTCGACGTTAACGTCGGGGCAATTGCCGTCGCCGGAGTGAGAGCGTCCGTATTCCGACGAACTTGGATGCCTCATTTGCAGGGGGTACAATCAATGCAGATCGTCGCTACCAAGGGATTTCGCACACTTTGATCGAAGTCAACGTCCAGCGTTCGCACAGCGGATAACTTGCACGTCACGCGCGACATGCTCGATCGCTCTGGCTTCAGATCGGCACTCATATCATACCGTTTGCTTCCGCGCTGCCTGGATCGACAGGCGGCGGCGCTGCGACTCGGCTCACGACAACCACGAACCATCCAAAGGTAGGAGTCATGCCCCAGGTTATTGGCGTACCAAGAGAGACAGCGGCTGGCGAGAAGCGTGTGGCCACCGTGCCGGAAGTCGTGGAAAAACTGATCAAGCTCGGCTTTCATGTGCGGGTGGAAGCGGGCGCCGGTGCCGAGGCGAATTTCAGCGACGAAGCGTACCAGGCGGCGGGTGCGCGGATCGTGGCTGGCGCAGCCGAACTGTGGGCGGGCTCGGATATCGTATTCAAGGTGCGCGGGCCGACCGCCGACGAGATTGCACTCATGCACGAGGGCGCGACGCTGGTCAGTTTCATCTGGCCTGCGCAGAACGCCGAACTGCTCGAGGCGCTGGCCGCGAAGAAGGTCACCGTGCTCGCGATGGACAGCGTGCCGCGCATATCGCGCGCGCAGAAGCTCGACGCATTGTCCTCGATGGCCAATATCGCCGGGTATCGGGCGGTGATCGAAGCCGCGCATCAGTTCGGACGTTTCTTCACCGGCCAGATCACCGCTGCCGGCAAGGTGCCTCCAGCCAAGGTGTTCGTGGTCGGCGCGGGCGTGGCGGGTCTCGCGGCCATTGGCACCGCCTCCGGGCTGGGTGCGATCGTCCGCGCGAACGACACCCGTCCCGAAGTGGCCGATCAGGTCAAGTCGATGGGCGCGGAGTTCATCGGGGTCGACTACCAGGAGGAAGGCGCCGGCGTGGGGGGCTATGCCCGAGTGATGAGCGAGGGTTTTCTCAAAGCTCAGGCCGAGGTCTACGCCAAGCAGGCGCGCGAGGTCGACATCATCATCACCACGGCGCTCATTCCCGGGCGCCCGGCGCCGCGGCTCATCACCGCCGATATGGTGCGCTCCATGAAGCCCGGAAGCGTCGTCGTCGACATGGCTGCCGAGCAGGGGGGCAACTGCGAATTCACCGTGCCTAACGAAGTGACGGTCAAGCATGGCGTCACCATCATCGGCTACACGGATCTGCCGAGCCGGCTGGCGAAGCAATCGAGCACCTTGTATGCGAACAACCTGTTTCGCTTGACCGAGGAGCTGTGCAAGACCAAGGACGGCGTCATCGACGTCAACATGGACGACGAGGTGATCCGGGGCACGACGGTGGTCAAGGCGGGCGAAATCACCTGGCCGCCCCCCGCGCCCAAACTCTCGGCAGCGCCGCCGGCGGCTGCCAAATCCGCGCCGACGCCCAACAAGCAGTCATCCGGGCACGGCCATGGCGGGCGGGCGGAGCAGTCGTCGAGCGTGGCGACCGTCATCTTGTTCGCTGTTGCCGCGATTGCGTTCTGGTTCATCGGCGCCTACGCGCCGGCTGCGTTTCTCGGCCACTTCACGGTGTTCGTGCTGGCATGCTTCGTCGGCTACATGGTGGTGTGGAACGTGACCCCCGCCTTGCACACGCCCTTGATGAGCGTCACCAATGCGATCAGCAGCATCATCGCCATCGGTGCGCTGGTGCAGATTGCCCCACCCGTGGATCCTGGCGTCGCCCGGCCCGAGGAGTGGATACGCTGGCTCGCGGTTGCGGGCGTCGCGCTGACCACCGTCAACATGTTCGGCGGCTTTGCCGTGACGCAGCGCATGCTCGCGATGTTCCGAAAATAGGGTAGAACAATATGTCCGAGGGTCTGGCAACTGTCTCCTACATCGGAGCGATGATTCTTTTCATCCTGAGTCTCGGGGGGCTGTCTCACCCCGAGACGGCGCGTCGCGGCAATCTTTACGGCATGATAGGCATGGCGATTGCCGTGCTTGCGACTGTGTTCGGTCCGCGCGTATCCACAGCCGGCATTCCATGGATCATCGCTGCCATGGTCGTGGGCGGCAGCATCGGCATCTATGCATCTCGGGTCGTCAAGATGACCCAGATGCCGGAACTCGTCGCGCTGATGCACAGCCTGGTGGGTCTTGCCGCCATGCTGGTCGGTTTCGCCACTTACATCGATCCGGCAGCGTCTTCGCATATGACGGGGGCTGAGAAGGTCATCCACGAAGTCGAGATTTACGTCGGCATCCTGATCGGAGCGGTGACGTTTTCCGGTTCGGTCATCGCCTTCTGCAAGTTGTCGGGCAAGATCGGAGGCAGTCCTCTGCTGCTGCCGGCTCGGCATTGGCTCAATCTGGCCGGGCTGCTGGTGGTGCTCTGGTTCGGACGCGAGTTCCTGATCGCCGATTCGGTCGACGCCGGCATGACCGCCCTCATCGTCATGACGATCATCGCCCTCCTGTTCGGCATTCACATGGTGATGGCGATCGGCGGGGCCGACATGCCCGTGGTCGTCTCGATGTTGAACAGCTACTCGGGTTGGGCGGCCGCGGCGACCGGCTTCATGCTCTCTAACGACCTTTTGATCGTAACCGGCGCGCTAGTCGGGTCGAGCGGCGCCATTCTCTCCTACATCATGTGCCGCGCGATGAATCGACACTTCATCAGCGTCATCGCGGGCGGATTCGGCACCGGCGGCGCTCCCGCGCCGGCAGCCGGCGCAGCACAGCCTGCAGGAGAAGTGCTGCCGATCCTGCCGGCCGAGACGGCCGAATTGCTGCGTGACGCGAAGCACGTGATCATCGTTCCGGGTTACGGCATGGCGGTCGCGCAGGCACAGCACACGGTGTTCGAGATCACGCGCTTGCTGCGTGAGGCGGGCGTCGACGTCCGTTTCGGGATCCACCCTGTGGCAGGGCGCATGCCCGGGCACATGAACGTACTCCTGGCCGAGGCCAAGGTGCCCTACGACATCGTGCTCGAGATGGACGAACTCAACGAGGACTTTCCCGATACGGACGTCGCCATGGTCATCGGCGCCAATGACATCGTCAATCCGGCGGCCCAGGACGACCCGAGCAGTCCCATTGCCGGCATGCCCGTGCTGGAGGTTTGGAAGGCGAAGACGTCCATCGTGATGAAGCGCAGCATGGCATCGGGCTACGCGGGTGTGGACAATCCGCTTTTCTACAAGGACAACAATCGGATGTTGTTCGGCGATGCGAAGAAGATGCTCGACGAGGTCTTGGTGGCGCTCAAGGCCTGAGCGCCACGCTGCGACCCGGGAGGCTAGGGGCGACCACCTGAGCAGGTGTACTAGGCGTTAGCGAGCGCCGGGTTCGGGCGGCGCAGGAGCGAGCGAGATGCGCTGGTGTTCGGCGACGGTCATGAAGGCGATATCGCCGTAATAGGCTTCGGCCGTGGCGCCGGTGTTGTCTGTGTCCGTCATGATCGATATGGCCTTGATGCGTCCGGGCGAGCCGCCGAAGGCGCGCTTGTAGTCCTCGTACACGTTGCGCGCTTCCAGCTTCCAGGCCCCGGTTCGCGCCGATCCGCTTTCCGCCACGATCATCTGGATCCGCTCGGTGTGCGGATTGGGGATCACAGTGCCCTGAGGGGCTTGGTTCTCCCAGATGTACATGAGCGTGGCGTAGGGTAGTTGATGGCCGGTGATGGCCCGGACGCGATCGAAGAACAGCCGGTCCTCCAGCGGCAAGGCGCTGATGTCGCCTTCGAAAGAGACGACGAGTCGCACGGGAGCATCTTCGGCGTTGCGTCGTGCGTTGTTCGCGCCCTCGATCAATCGGGGCACTTTCCAGCGCCATTGCAGGATCGGTGTTTGGCGCGGATCGAGGTCCAGCGGATGCGCCAGTCCCGAGGCCGATGCTGCCGACATGGCCTTGATCACGACGACGCCGTTGTAGTCGACCAGTTCGTACGAGGTTGGTCGCTTCAGCTTGGACAAGCGCCACGGCTTCCACCCGCCGGGCAGGTCGCCGTTCGGCTGCGCCAGGGAGAAGGCTGCCACCGTTCGTGCCGTGGGTCGTTCGGCTTCCGGCAGGCTTGCGCATCCTCCGAGCAGCAGTGCGCCGAGCAGGCCGAAAAGTCCCGCACTCCATTTCATGACAGATGCCCAAAGTCGGAATGAATGGGCAGAAAACTATCAGAAAGGAAACAGGTTGCAAATATCCGTTTCCCGATCCGTAGGGGTGGATCGAGCGACTAGCGGACGGTGGACGCGGATCCGCTTTGGGCGACCCGGGGACCGCGTGCGAGCGGCGGGCTGGCGGCGAAATAGCGCTTCATGCCTCGCAAAATCGCAGCGGCGAGACTGGTCTGGTAGCTATCGTCGCGCAGCCGCTTTTCCTCGTCGGGATTCGAGATGAACGCGGTTTCGACCAGGATGGACGGAACATCCGGGGCCTTGAGCACGGCGAATCCTGCCTGCTCGACGCTGTTCTTGTGCAGTCGATTGATGCCGCCGATTTCGCTCAGCACGGCGCGTCCGAGCTTCAGGCTGTCGTTGATCGCTGCTGTCTGCGACAAGTCCAGCAGCGTCCTCTTCAAATAGGGATCCTGCACATCGAGATTGACTCCGCCGATCAAGTCGGCGTTGTTCTCGCGCCTGGCGATCCATTGCGCTGCCGCCGACGTCGCCCCGCGCTCGGACAAGGCAAAGACGGAAGATCCGCGTGCATGCGGCTTGATGAAGGCGTCAGCGTGTATCGAGACGAAGAGATCCGCCTGCACTCGTCGGGCTTTATGTACCCGGGCATGCAACGGAACGAAATAATCGTCGTCACGAGTCATCACCGCCCGCATGCCGGGTTCTGCGTTCACCATGTCGCGCAGTTTGCGCGATATGGCGAGAACGATGTCCTTCTCGTGTGTTCCCATGGGGCCGATCGCGCCGGGATCCTCGCCGCCGTGCCCAGGATCGATCACCACGATGATGGGGCGGGAACCGCCGGGTTGAGCGGGGCGGCTCGCTGTCGGTGGCGGTGAGGGATCCACGGAAGTCGGAATGACGCGCGCCGTTCCTTCCGTAGGCAACGCTTCGCTCGGCGCGGCGGCTCGTGCAGCAGGCTCGGGCGGCTGCTCGGATTGCTCTACCAGGGCCATCAGTGGATCGATGGGTTTGAGCGGATGGATGTCGAGCACGAGCCGATGCCCGTAACTGCCGACAGGCGCCAGCGCGAACGCGTCGGCGCGCGCCTCTTCCTTGAGATCGAACACCACGCGCAATACCGTGGGCTTGAAGCGCCCGACACGTATCGATTTCACATAAGGGTCGTTGGGCGACACTCGGTTCGCGAGCGAATCCAGATGGGGGCTGGGTTCGACGCCTTCCAGGTCCAGGACGATGCGCTGCGGTCCGGTGACGGAGAAGACCGTGTATTGGATGCGGGAAGCGGACTCGATGGTTATGCGGGTGTACGCCTTGGCCGGCCACAAGCGCGTCGATGCAATCTGCGTATTCGACCACGCGAAGGACGGGTACAGCGCCGCCAGCAAGATCACGACGAGCAGCGCAAACGAGACCCAGGGTGCCGCGCCCGGGGGCGATGCTCTGGGCGGACGAGCCGATTCCAGATCTAGATTTCGAGCGCGCTCAGGCATCGCTGTCCTGCTGCGCTGCGCGCGACGACCTGAACTGTGCGCCCATGGGCGGGGATTTCGATTCGCACATCGATATCTGGTTCGGGCAAGGTATCGCCTGCCTTTTCAGGCCATTCGACGAGACAGAGCGCTTGCTCGTTGAAGTATTCGCGAAAGCCGGCATCGATCCATCCATGAGGATCTTCGAGGCGATAAAAATCAAAGTGATACAAGTATAACCTCGAAAGATCGTAAAGTTCAACCAGAGTATAGGTCGGACTCTTGACTTTTCCCAAGTACCCGAGGCCGCGCAAGATGCCGCGTGCCAGACTCGTCTTGCCGGCACCCAATTCGCCCTGCAGATAGACGACCATGCCGGGTTCCAAACCGGCAGCGAGCGACCGGCCCAGGGCCAGGGTGTCTGCATCGTTGTCGAGATGGCGTGTTAGGCTCGAAACGACGGAGCACGGATCGTGAGAAGCTTGCAAATGGACACCTCGTGTAGCGGCCTGGATGCGCACGCCCTGGTCGCAAAGATCCGGCGCTGGGGTCTGGAACTGGGCTTTCAGGCCGTGGGCGTCGCCGGCATCGATCTCGGCGACGCAGAGCCTCGATTGCTGGAATGGCTGGCGAAGGGCTACCAGGGCGAAATGCATTATATGGCACGCCATGGCAGCAAACGCGCACGGCCCGCCGAACTCGTGCCCGGAACCCTAAGCGTCATCTGCGCCCGCATGAACTATCTGAGCGAGCACGCACGCAGCAGCCAGCAGGTGCTCGAGGACACCGATCGAGCCTTCGTGGCTCGCTATGCTTTGGGCCGCGACTACCACAAGGTGCTGCGAGCCCGACTCGAACAGCTCGCGCGGCGAGTGGCCGAGGCGTTGGCGCCCCATCGCTACCGTGTGTTCACGGATAGTGCGCCGGTCATGGAGGTTGCGCTCGCGCGCGCTGCGGGCATGGGATGGCGCGGGAAGCACACGCTGCTGCTGTCTAGGGAGGCGGGCTCCTACTATTTCCTCGGCGAGATCTTCACCGATCTGCCCTTGCCGGCCGACGAGCCGGTGCGGGAACACTGCGGCTCGTGCACGCGTTGCATCGACGTTTGTCCCACTCGGGCCATCGTCGCCCCCTACGTGGTGGATGCCAGGCGCTGCATCTCCTACCTCACGATCGAGCACCCCGGCTCGATTCCCGAGGTCTTCCGGCCCTTGATCGGCAACCGGGTGTACGGTTGCGACGATTGTCAGATGGTCTGCCCCTGGAACCGATTCGCGCCGCCTGCGACCGAGCCTGACTTCAACGTGCGGCAAGGCTTGGACGACGCTTCCCTCGTCGACCTCTTCGCGTGGTCGCGGTCGGATTTCGAGGACCGCATGGCCGGAAGTGCCATCCGGCGCATCGGCCACGAGCGTTGGCTGCGCAATCTCGCTGTCGGGCTCGGCAACGCCGCCACTCGGTCGACGGCGATCGCGGCGCTGCAAACGCGAGCGGACGATCCGTCGGAACTCGTCCGGGAGCATGTGGCTTGGGCGCTCGAGCATCAGCGCCAGCGAGCCACACGGTAACGCACGGCTAACGCGGGACGCGCGGCCTGTATTGAGATGGCCCGCGCTCGGCCTGCATGCGAGCGATGGTGGCGGGATCGTCGCAATCGGTTCCCCGGTTGCGCACGCACTCGGCCCGAAGGCTCTCGTAGCGTTGTTTGCGAGCTTCCTCCAGCGCGGCTTGGCGCTCCCTGGCGTGGCGCTCGTAGTCTTCTTGCCTTTGGAGATGCGCGTCCTGCCGGGCCTGCCGCCGCATCTGGCGCAGTTCCTCGTTCGAGGCGTGCGGCACGGCAGGCCGAGGGGGCGGCAATCGAATGGCTTGAGCGTCCTTGGCCGGTGGCGTCTGCGAGTAGGTGACGTTGCCTTGTTCGTCCACATGCTTGTAGGCCTGACGGGCCGGCTGGGCATGGGCGAGGCCCAAGCCAAGCACGAGGGTTGCCAAGAAAGGCAGCGCTTTCATCATCGACGAGCATCCTGAGCGAGTGGCGGGTTGTCGATTCGTCGTCCGGAGCCGGCGGGCGCCTGTGCGCTGCAATCGACATTGGAAAGGAGGTCGACCGCAGAAGGGTCAGGCGTACGGCCAGGTTTCGATGCCACTGGGAGGCCCACTTGCGCCTTCTTCAGATTTTCTGATGCGCGTTCAGCAAGATATCGCCTTGCCGTAGCGTTGGCGCTCGATCCGGCACAGCTCTTCCTTCTCTCTCGCGGCCCGACGTCGGGCTTCTGCAATGTTCGCGGCTTCGGCGCGCTGGCGCTCGAATTCGCGGCGCTGCGCCTCGGTGGTTTGCTGACGCGCCTGTCGCTCGTGGGCGGATCTTTCGGCATATTCCTGACGCTGGCGTTCGCGCTCGAAATCTCGCCGCGTGCGCTCGAATTCGCTGCGGGTGCGCATATCCTGGAGGGCGCGCTTGCGTTCGAGTTCTCGTTCCTGCTGCAGGGCCAGGCGCTCTTTCTCTGCGGCTACGGCCTCCGCCAATACTCTCGCCTCGGCTTCCTGGGCGCGCGCTTTCGCAATCGCGCTTTCCGTTTCGAGGCGTAGTTCTTCGCGTTTGCCTTGGATGTACCAGCCGCCTGCGATCAGGACGACCAAGGCAACGATGACGACCCTAGGCAAGGTCCAGATCGGTTCGCTGGCCGCGACGACCGGGGCGTGCGGCGGGTCGGCCGGCGTCAGGCTGCGATCGTACCGGGCCCGCTTCTCGGGGCTGCCGAGGGTGAAGAAAGCCTCTTTCACCGCCTCGTATCGCATGCGGATGTCGGCGTTGCCCCGGTGCTCCTCCCGGTCGGGATCGTACTTCTGGGACAATCGCTCGTAGGCCGATCGAATGGCCTCGGGGCTGGCCGACGTACTGACTTCCAGAATGTCATACAAGGTCTTGGCCATCGCGATCGAGTCTGGGTAGTTGGACGCAGTAGCAGGTTGTCGGCACGTACGTACCCATCTTTAATATTTCTCGTCTGCACGTGAGGCTGCCATGGCGCGGCCAGCCGAAGGAGCACCTTCGGTCCGTAGCATGCAGGCGCGAGGGACGATCGACACATGCGAATGGCAAGAGGAATGGCATGACGGCCGACACCATGCGCGAATACTATGCACGTCGCGCCGAGGAGTACGAGCGGATCTATGCTCGTCCCGAGCGGCAGGCGGATCTGGCGCTGATCAAGAGGGCCATCGAAGAGGCGTTCGCGGGCCGCCACGTTCTCGATATCGCTTGCGGCACGGGGTACTTCAGTCGGTGCGCCGCGCATCGCGCCTTGTCCGTGTCGGGCATCGACGCGAACGAGGAAACGCTCGCCATTGCGCGCGCCAAGCAGATCCCCAACGCCGTTTTCGACATCGGCGATGCCTATGCACTGCGTCGGCCGGAACGCCGCTATGGAGGCTGCTTGATCACATTCTGGTGGTCGCATGTGCCCAGGCAACGTCTCGCCGAGTTCCTCGCTGGCGTACAAAATGCCCTTGCGCCCGGAGCGCAGGTTCTGGTCATCGACAATCTGTATGTGCCGGGAAACAGCACTCCCGTGTCGCGCGCCGATCAGGAGGGGAACACGTATCAGGAGCGGCGCCTGGGCAATACAGAGCGTTACGAAGTGATGAAGAACTTTCCGACGCCGTCCGAGTTGGAGGCCTGGGGCACGCGTTTCGGCACCGAGGTCGCCGTGACGTCGCTGACCTATTTCTGGATGTTTCAATTCCGATCGCGTTGAGCGCGCGCAGCCCGAGGGCTTCTGCGCGCGCGCTCGCTGCACAAGCGGGCCCGAGGATGGAGGCTCGATCGGGCGTGGATGCTCGAAAGGCGTGCAAAGGCGCGGGGCCTCGTGGCGCATCCATTCTCGGTGGAGACGTCTTTTTCATGTCTGGAGCGCCCGAGACGGACAGTCAGCAGCGAATCTGCCACGCTGCACACGACATAGTCGCGCTATAGTAGACATCCTTACGCCGAATCCGCGATGTTCGACCGCTATTCGATCTTCTCGCTCGCCCGCAACGCGCTCTCCAGCCACCAAAACTGGCCGCGCGCATGGCGCAACCCGGCACCGCGGCGTCGCTACGCAGCGATCATCGTGGGCGGCGGCGGCCATGGCCTGGCGACCGCGTACTACCTTGCGAGGGAGTACGGCATTCGAGATGTGGCGGTGCTGGAACGGGGTCTGATCGGTTTGGGCAATAGCGGGCGCAATACGACCATCGTGCGCTCGAACTATCTTTGGGACGCCAGCGCGCAGCTCTACGAGCATTCGCTCAAGATCTGGGAGCGGCTGTCTCGGGAGATCAACTACAACGTCATGTTCAGCCAGCGCGGCGTACTCAATCTCGCTCATGACGCGCACGGGCTGCGGGAGTTGCGCCGGCGGGTAGAGGCCAATCGCCTCAATGGCATCGACTCCGAGATACTCTCCACGGCTCAAGTGCAAAGACAGGTGCCGGCACTGAACTGCGCCCCCGATGCCCGCTATCCCATATTGGGCGCTTCGTTTCAGCGCAGAGGGGGCGTTGCCCGCCACGACGCCCTGGTCTGGGGATTGGCTCGAGCCGTCGATGCTCTGGGCATCGACATCATCCAGCACTGCGAGGTCACGGCCATCCGCCAGGCGGGCGGTCGCATCATCGGGGTCGACACCAGTCGCGGTCCCATCGATGCTCGAACCGTGGGGGTCGCCGTGGCAGGTCATTCCAGCGTGCTCGCACACATGGCAGGTTTTCGTCTGCCGCTGCAAAGCCACCCATTGCAGGCGTTCGTGTCCGAGCCGATCAAGCCGGTGCTCGACACGGTGGTCATGTCCAACACTGTGCACGTGTATGTCAGTCAGTCCGACAAGGGCGAACTGGTCGTCGGCGCGGGCATGGATGGTTACAAGTCCTACTCGCAGCGCGGCAGTTTCCCGATTGTCGAGGCCACCGTGAACGCGCTGGTGGAGTTGTTTCCCTCGTTTCGCCGTCTCAAGATGCTGCGCCAGTGGGCGGGCATCGTCGATGTTGCGCCGGACGCAAGTCCGATCATTTCCAGAACGCCGGTGGGCGGCCTGTACTTCAACTGTGGTTGGGGAACAGGCGGATTCAAGGCCACGCCGGGCTCGGGTCATGTGTTCGCGCATCTGCTGGCTACGGGCGAGCCGCATCCGCTGGGCGAGCCGTTCACGCTGGATCGATTCGTCACCGGCGCGCTGGTCGACGAGCATGGCGCGGCCGCGGTCGCTCACTGACCATGCTGCTTATCCCCTGCCCGTGGTGCGGCCCTCGCGACGAGACCGAGTTCACGTGCGGCGGCGAGGCCCATATCGTTACCCCGCGTGCGCCGGAGGATCTGGACGATGAGGCGTGGGGCGAGTTTCTCTATCTGCGCACGAATCCGAAGGGCCGCTGTGCTGAGCGATGGGTGCACACGCATGGCTGCCGGCGCTGGTTCAATGTGTTACGCGATACGGTCACGGAGCGCATACTGACCGTATACGAGGTCGGTGCGCGCCCCCCGCAGGCAGGCGATGACTGAGCGTAATCGCCTCGAAGCCGGCGGACGAATCGATCGCTCGCATCCGCTCGAGTTCCGCTTCGACGGACGCAGTTTGACCGGTTACCGAGGCGACACCCTGGCCTCGGCGCTGCTGGCCAACGGTGTTCACTTGGTGGGTCGCAGTTTCAAGTATCACCGTCCACGCGGTGTGCTGGGAATCGGCGCCGAAGAGCCCAACGCCCTGGTGCAGGTGGCGCGCGGCGCGCAGACCGAACCCAACGTTCGAGCGACGCAGTTGATGCTCTACGAAGGGTTGGAGGCGAGCAGTCAGAATCGATGGCCGTCGCTCGCCGTCGATCTGGGTGGGCTCGCCGACCTTGCCTCTTCCTGGATGCCGGCGGGCTTCTACTACAAGACGTTCATGTGGCCGGCGCGCCTGTGGCCGTTCTACGAACGGGCGATTCGGCGCATGGCCGGGCTCGGTCGTGCACCCGCTGCAGCCGATCCCGACGACTATGATCATATGCACGCGCATTGCGACGTGCTGGTGGTCGGGGCCGGAGCGGCCGGTCTGGCGGCAGCGCTGGCTGCCGCTCGGTGCGGCGCACGCGTAATCCTCGCCGACGACCAGTCGGAGGCGGGCGGACAACTGCTGGGCGAGCGCTACGAGATCGGCGGCCGATCGGCGCTCGCATGGGTGAGCGGTGCGATGGCCGAACTGCGCGCCATGAGCGAGGTGCGTGTGCTACAGCGCACGACAATCACTGGCCACTACGATCATGGCTACCTGATCGGTTGCCAGGTGTTCAGGGAGCCTGGTCAGCCAGACCCGGTGGGCGTGCCGAGGCAACGCCTGTGGAAGATCCGCGCGCGTCGAACGGTGATTGCCGCGGGCAGCATCGAGCGTCCCTTGGTCTTTCCCGACAACGATCGCCCCGGGATCATGTTGGCGTTCGCTGCCCGCGCGTACTGCAATCGCTATGGGGTGAGATCCGGCTCGCGCGTTGTGGTCGTCACCGCGTGCGACGATGCTTACCGGACGGCCCTGGATCTGGCGGCCGCCGGCGTCGGCATCGCCGCCGTCGTCGATCTGCGTCCGTCGGGAAGCGGCCACCTGCCGCGGCAGGTCCGAGCCCGAGGCATCGAAGTCCTGATCGGCCAGCGTATAGTGGGCGTTCGTGGGCGGGCGCGCGTTGAGGCCTTGCGCACGCAGTCGAGTGCAGGCGGGGCGATACGCGAAATCGCGTGCGATCTGGTCGCGATGAGCGCAGGCTGGATTCCGAGCGTTCACCTGTTCTCTCAGGCAAGAGGCGAACTGCAGTTCGATGAGCGTCTGGGCGTGTTCGTCCCCCTGGGTAGGCTGGAGAACGTCGTCTGCGTCGGTGCGGCGCGAGGGACGGCGAGTTTGCGCGGCGCCCTGCAGGACGGATTCTTCGCAGGGCAGGTGGCCGCGCAGGCGTGCGGGCTCGCCGGACGCGAGGAGGCGCAAGACATCGCCACGGTGGAGCCCGAAGAGGCGCCGCTCGATTGGCGTGGCATATTCGGCGCGGCATCGCTCGGTGGCCGGCAATTCGTCGATTTTCAGAACGATGTCACCGTCGACGATGTGCGCTTGGCGGTGCGCGAAGGTTATGACGCGCCCGAGCATCTGAAGCGGTACACGACGGCGGGCATGGGTGTCGACCAAGGCAGAACGGGCAACATCAATGTGCTTGCGCTACTGGCCGAAGCGCGCGCCGAAGCCATGACGACGATCGCGCCGACCACCTTCCGTCCGCCGTACCAGGCACTGTCCTTCGGTGCGATCGCGGGTGCACTGGTTGGTCCGCTTCATGCGCCGACGCGCAAGACGCCCATGCACGACTGGCATGCGGGCCGCGGCGCAGTGTTCGAGAACGTGGGACAGTGGAAGCGCCCGCGCCACTACCCCAGCGCGGGCGAGACGCTTCAGGCGGCGGTGGATCGAGAGTGTCTGGCGGTGCGTCGGGGTGTGGCGATCGCCGATGTCAGTACGCTGGGCAACATCGATGTCCAGGGTCCGGATGCCGAGGCCTTCATCGATCGTATCTATTGCACGCGCATGAGTGCGCTGGGGATCGGACGCTGCCGCTACGGGCTGATGCTGCGCCAGGACGGGATGATATTCGATGACGGTATCGCAGCGCGGCTGGGGGAGCAGCATTACCTCGTGTCGACGACGACCGCCGGCGCCGCGAGTGTATTCGCATGGATGGAGGAGTGGCTGCAGACCGAATGGCCCGACTTGCGCGTCTACTGCACCTCGGTCACCGAGCACTATGCACAGATCGCGCTTTCCGGACCGCGCAGCCTCGAGTTGCTCGGGCCGCTGGTCGATATCGAGCTCGACGCGATGCCTTTCATGTCGATGCGAGAGGCCCGCGTGGCGGGTGTGCCGGCACGCGTCTTTCGTCTGAGTTACACGGGCGGCCCGGGTTTCGAGATCGCCGTGCCGGCGGGGCGTGCCTACGAGTTGTGGACGACCCTCTTCGGGGCGGGCGAGCGCTTCGGCATCATCGCCTACGGCACCGAAGCCATGCATGTGCTGCGGGCCGAGCGCGGCTTCATCATGGTCGGGCACGAGACCGACGGCAGTGTGACGCCGGGCGACCTGGGATTCGAAGGACGACTCGCGATGGACAAGCCATTCATCGGCAAGCGCTCGTTGCGCCGAGCAGATTTGCTGCGGCTCGATCGCAAGCGGTTGGTGGGCCTGCTGACCCAGGCGCCGGACTGCGTCTTGCCCGAGGGCGCGCAGCTCCTGGATGAGCCGATCGATTCGCCACAGTCCGCTGCGCCAGTCGCGATGATCGGCCACGTGACGTCGAGCTATTTCAGCGCGCATTGCGCACGCTCCATTGCGTTGGGTCTCGTTCGAGGCGGGCAGGCGCGGCTGGGCGATACCTTGTATGCCTGGGTGGACGGGCGGGCGATCGAGGTCACGGTGACGGCACCCCGTTTTCTCGACGCTGCGGGCAAGTATGCCTATGGATGAGAAGGCGCCGGATAGCGCGATGAGCGGCGAGCGTACCGCCATCGTCGAGAGGGGATCGCGCACCAGCATCGTCGTGCGCGGCGATGCGCGGGATGTGCGATTCGTGCGGGCAATGGCCGCTGCGACCGGTCTCGAACCGCCCGTTGCGCCCGGTACGACCGCCCATCATCTGCTCGACGCCGTTCTATGGCTCGGTCCGGACGAATGGCTGGTCGTCAGCGAGACACAGCCAGGGCATGCGCTGGCTTCCCGCATGCAGCAAGCACTCCAGGGGCTGCATGCGGCCGTCATCGATGTGAGCGATGCGCGGGTGGTATACGCCGTCACGGGGGCGCATGCGCGCGACGTGTTGGCCAAGGGCTGCGCGCTCGACTTGCATCCGCGTGCGTTCTCTCTGGGGCAATGCGCGAGCAGCCTCCTGGCCGAGGTGCCGGTATTGATCCATCAGCGCTCCGCCGAGCCGTGCTTTGAACTGTATGTTGCACGCAGTGTCGGAGAGTATGTCCGGGCATGGCTGCGTGCCGCTGTCCGAGAACATCTCCACGCATCCGGAGGATCATCCCCATGACGCAGCCACGATCAAGAAGAAGTCTTTGGAGACGAACAGCAGGCTGGTCCGTGCTGCTGTGCCTGGTCTTGCCGATTCTCGCCTCGAGCGGCTGCACGATGCTCGGTGGCTCGGGCAGCGACTGGCGCAATGCACGCAGAGATTCCTCCCAGCAGGCGCCCGATCCGAGCACGACGCCGGAAGCCGTCGTGCAGGTCTACGCCGCTCGTACCGTCGGTTGGCGAGGCTCGCTCGGCGTGCACACCTGGATCGTCGTCAAGCCATCGGGGGCACGCGAATACACTCGCTACGAGGTCGTCGGCTGGGGCGTCATGCGCGGGTATCCCGCAATCCGGGTCAACCGCGGTGGCCCAGACAACTACTGGTTCGGTGCGCGACCCGAGAAACTCGTCGATCGTCGAGGTCCCGAGGTCGATGACTGGATCCGGCGCATCGAGACAGCGGTCGACACCTATCCCTACAAAGACAGCTACCGCACCTGGCCTGGCCCCAACAGCAACACCTTCGTTGCTCACGTCGCTCGCGTCGTGCCGGAGCTGCGCGTCGATCTGCCGCCCACGGCCATCGGCAAGGATTTTCTGCCCAATGGCTCGGTGCTTGCCGCGGCGCCGAGCGGCACGGGGGTTCAGTTCTCGCTATTTGGACTTCTGGGCCTCATGGGGGCCCTCGAAGAGGGCGTGGAACTCAACGTGCTGGGGCTTTCCTTCGGGCTCGACCTCAATACACCCGCTGTGAAACTGCCTGGGCTCGGTCGGTTGGGCTTGCCACAGTAGTCACTCGCTCGCTTCGCCGCGTTGCAGCGCGGGTGCTTTCCGATGCGGTACGACGCAGGGCGCGCTAGTGATAAGATCGAACAAAGTTGTGGCCCTGCTTGTCGACAAAGCAGCCACCGATGACCCGTGCATCGACACGACACCTCAGTGCCGGTTGCTGTACGCGTCAATCCGTTTCGTCATTGCGCAATGACATCGCCAAAGGAGCTGCGCGCATGGATTTTGCAATTGAAGATTCACCTGAGCAGGAAGCGTTTCGCAAGGAAGTGAAGGACTGGCTGCAGGAGAACATTCCCCCGGGCATCGAGCACTCGGTCGACCCCAAGGACATGACTTACGAGCAGTATCAGATTCGCCGCGAACTCGGTCGTCGTCTGGGCAAGAAGGGCTGGCTGTACCCGACTATGCCAACGCAATACGGCGGCGCCGATCTTCCCGCCGAAAAAACCATCATCCTCTACGATGAGATCGCCAAGACGGGGCTGGCGCTGCCGCCTTACTATGACGCCGGCGGGCGCATGGCTGCGCCGACCATCCTCGTCTGGGGCACCGAAGAGCACAAGAACCGCTTTCTGCCGCCGATCTGCCGGGGTGAAGTGCGCACCTGGCAGTTGCTTACGGAGCCGGGCGCCGGTTCGGATCTCGCCGGCATCAAGACCACCGCCGTGCGCGACGGCGATGCCTATGTGGTGAACGGCCAGAAGGTCTATGTGGGCAGCTCGCATGGCGCCGACTATTCCTGGGCCATCGTGGTCACCGATCCCAAAGGCCAACGGCACAAGAATTTGTCCTGGCTGATGATCCCGATGAATCTGCCGGGGATCACCGTCGTGCCTATGGATCTGCTTGCCACCGGCGGCGAAGGCGGCAGTGGCTCCGGCGTGAAGAACTCGGTGTTCTTCGACAACGTCCGGGTGCCGGTCGAGTATCTGGTCGGTGGCGAGAACAACGGCTGGAAAGTGGCCACGACGCACCTGGAAGCCGAGCACGGCGGCATGGGACGGCTGGCCGATCGCCGCGTCATCTATGAGTTCATCGACTACTGCAAGGAGCGTCGCGATGGTGCAGCCATCATCGACGATCCTGCGGCCCGCGCTGAACTGGTCGATCTCTACATCGAATCGGAAATCACGCGCTTGTTCGCCTTGCGCAACCACTGGCTCTCGCATACCGGCCAACCGCGTTCTTACGAAGGCTCGCAGTACAGCCTGCGCCGGAAGCTCTCCGGTCTGGACATCTCAGAGAAGATGCTGCGCATTGCCGGTCCTCAAGTGCTCACCAAGGACGAGCGCTGCGGCCCGCTCAAGGGCATGGTCGAATACTTCGTGCGCGATGCGATCACTTCACTGCATCCGGGAGCGACCACCGACATTCAACGAGTCATCATTGCGCGGCGCATGGGTGTGGGACGCGCCGAGCGCGAGCAAGCCGGCGCCTTGCGCTAGCCCGGAGCAGACAACATGGATCTCTCTCTCGACCAAACACAGCAGCTTATCCAGGAATCCACGCGCGACTTCGTGCGTGGCGCATGCAGCCGCGATGCACTCGTCAAGCTCGACAAGGACCCTGCCGGCATTTCCGCCAGTTTGTGGCCGAAGATCGCCGAACTGGGCTGGATGGGCATGGCGATCCCCGAGGAATACGGCGGTACGGGCAACGCCCTGACCGATGTCGCAGTGCTCTACGAAGAACTCGGCGTCGGACCGGTGCCGGGGCCGCATTTTTCCTCCGGCGTCTTGTGCGCGCGTCTGCTTCTGGAGGCGGCCAGCGAGGCGCAGAAGAAGAAGCTCCTGCCCGAACTCGCATCCGGCGAGCGAGTGTTCGCGCTGGCGGCGACCGAGTCGCATTACGGCTGGATGCCTGAGCATGTTCGTATGACCGCGAGCAAGGACGGCTCCGGTTACAAGTTGACGGGCCGCAAAGTCTTCGTGCACGACGCGATGTACGCCACTGACTTGCTGGTGCTGGTGCGCACCGACGAGGGCATCACACTGGTACGTGTCGACGCCCGTGCAGCAGGCGTGACGACGCGCGCGCTCGACGGTTTCCTCACCAGTCTGGCCGAGGTCAGTTTCGACAAAGTCGGCGTGAGTGCCGCTGATGTGATCGGCAAGCCTGGTGGCGCCTGGGATGCATTGCAGCTGGCGATGCTGGCCTCGGCGCCGGTGTTGTGCGCCTACAAGGTCGGCGGCTGCAAGGCCGTGTTCGAGATGTCGCTGCAATATTCGAAAGATCGCCTGCAGTTCGGGCAGCCGATCGGGCGTTTCCAGCGAGTCCAGGATCACATCATTCATATCGTGAACTATCTGGATGCCGCCCGCTGGACGACCTACGAAGCCCTTTGGAAGCTCGATACCAAGCAGGATGCGGCGAGCAGCGTGCATATGGCGAAATCGGTGTCTTCGGAGGGATATCTGCGCGCTTGCGACTTCGGGCACGAGGTGCATGCGGGGATCGGTGTCTCGCGCGAGTACGGACTGACCTTGCACACGAAGATGTCCCGTTCGCTCTATCATTGCCTGGGCGCGCCGAAAGAGCATCGCAAGCTGATGGAGAAGGTGCTGGGGCTGCTGCCTTAGGTCTTTGCGCAGGCCGATTCAGCTCGGGCGTCCATGCCAGGCATGGACGCCCGTTGCGTTTACGGAGGCCTGTCGTTTACGGGTGGCTGTCTGTGCCCAGCGTGTGCCCGACGGCGTGCGAGCTGCTCTCGCGAGAGATTCTCCTGCGCTCTGGCCAGAGAGAGCGGCTGACGGTGCTTGCCCGGCTTGGTCCGCACCTCGTCGCCGGCAGATCGAGAACATCATGCAGCGGCATCGATCGATGAGCCGCATCCGCCAGTGGGCGCCGCGGCTTCAATCTGTGCCGTGATCGTGGCCTGCGCGACCCCGAAAACCAAGCGTCGACGCGATGGCGACGTTCGTTCGAGATTCGCGCTGCATGGCGCACCGCTGAGCGAAAGGAGGTTATTGCTTAGACCGCGGACGACATCGAGCGACAGCCTCGCGCCCGCGGTGGGATGTCATCAGCTCGGACTGGCCTCGAATGCCGGACCCAGGGGCTCCAACCGGACCCCCTCGCGCAGGCGCTTGTAGGCGTATTCACGCGCATCCACCAGATGGGCCCCGGGCGCCACGGCGACCAGCACGCGTTCGGCGATGGGCTCGAAGTCCGCGCGGAAATGGCAGGTGCTCTTGACGACGAGAATCTTCTGTTCCGTCGGCTCGACACCGATATGGCGGAAGATCTCCAGGTCGTAGGCCTGCATGCGCTTGCTGGCCACGACGATACTCACGCCGTCGATGGTCAATAGCGCAGTCGGCCCCAGGCTCGCCTCGCGCCCGCCGACGCAGGGACCTTTACAGAGGAACTTGCCGTTCGATAAACGAGCCACCCGAAACGTGCCATGAAACGGCGCGATACCGGGGAGCGGCGTGCATCCGCCGAGATCAATGGTGATCTGTGCGCCTTCGCCGGCTGCATGCGCGGCTGCCGCGGCCTTCGGATCCGTCAACACGCACAGTGCTGCCTTCTGCGCCTTGTTGCGCACCAGGGCTTCGAGCATGCCGGTGGTATCGCCGGTGCCGCCGCAGCCCGGGTTGTCCTGGGTATCGGCAATGACGACCGGCTTGGAGCTCTTGGCCGCGATCTCCATCGCTTGCAGGACGGCCTGATCGGGATCGAGCAAGGGCTGGGCGAATGCCGGCTCCAGGTCGCGCACATAGTTGAACAGGTAGTCTGCCGACTGTTCGACTTCCTCTTGCGAGTAGCCGTGCGCCACGACCGCCGGGCCGCATTCGGCGAGATCCGAGGGCGGGAAGCCCGCGCCGTAGCAAAGGTTGAGCACGTCGCCGCCTTCGCCCTCCGCTGACTTGCGCACGATGCCGCTGGACGGTTCCACCATGGTGCACTGAAAGTTGAGCGGCAACAGGAAGGGCAGTTTGCGATAGATGCGCACAGTGGGTTTGCCGCGCTCGAGCACCGTGGTCAGGATGCGTGCGGCGCGTCGACCCGTTTCGTCGCGGTCGATGTGAGGATAGGTGTAGTAGACCGCGATGCCGTCCGTCAATTCGGCCATGGCGGGGGTCAGGTTCGTGTGGTAGTCGAGGCTGATCACGACAGGGATGTCGGGCCCCACGACGGCTCGCACCCGGCGCAGCAGTTCCCCTTCGCCGTCCTCGAAATCCTCGGAAACCATGGCGCCGTGCAAGTCGAGATAAACGGCATCGACGGGCAGCGCTTCGGACAAGCGCCCGACCATTTCGCCGCAGATGCGCTCATAGGCTTCTCGGGTCACGTAGCCGCCTGCGCCGCCGCTGGTCCAGACCAGCGGGGCCAACTCGTGCTTGTCGGCCATGACTGCGAGAAAGCCCGACATTGCGAACTGCCGGTTGGGCAGATTGCGCAGCACGTCTTCACCGCGGCACAGGGGCGGACGATCGCCCACCGATGCGAAATAGGAATAATCCGTGGGCACGGGGACGAAGCAGTTGGTTTCGTGCTGAAAGCCGCCTACGGCGATGCGAGCCATGTACATCCTTCCTTTGCTGAATTGTTCAATCGAGCTTGATGCCCGCAGTGCGCACGATGCGCTCGATCAGTTCGGCTTCCTTCCTTGCCACCTGCAGCATCTGGTCCGGCGTGTTGACCACGACAGGCGAGGCTGCCGTCTTCGCGAAGTTCGCGGCGAACTCGGGCGCGGACATCGCCTTGTTGATCGCCTCGGACAAAGCGTTGAGCGTCTCGCGCGGCGTTCCGCTGGCCACGACGATCGCGTAGAAGGGCTCGAAAACGTAGTCCTTGACACCGCCCTCGGCAAAGGTCTGCACGTCAGGCAGGTGAGGCGAGCGCTTCGCGCCACTGACGCCGAGCGGGCGCACCTTGCCGCCGCGCACGTGCGGCAGGGCGGCACCGAGCACGGCTGCGCCCAATTCGAGTCGCCCTCCCAAAAGATCGACGTACATCGGGCCGGCACCCTTGTAGGGCACGTGGTTCAGCTTGATCTTGGCCGCGGCGTTCAGATATTCGACCGAGAGATGCGGGGTGGCGGCGATGCCCGAGGAACCATAGCTCAGTTCCCCCGGGCGCTTCTTCGCCATCGCCACCAGTTCGGCGATATTGCGTGCGGGCAGGGAGGGGTGTCCCAACAGCACCAGGTTGAAGCTGGTGACCTGGGATGCCCAGGCAATGTCGCGGAAAGGATCCAGTGTCGCCGAGGGCCGCAGGGTCTTGATCGCGGCCAGTCCCGACGCAGCGAGCAGTATCGTATGACCGTCGGCCGGCTGCTTGGCAACGTATTCCCATGCGAGCAGACCACCGGCGCCCGGACGGTATTCGACGATGACCGACTGTCCCAGGGTCTTGCTCAGTGCCGGCTGTATCAGGCGGGCGATCAGGTCGTCCGTCCCGCCGGGCGGCGCCCGTACGATGAATCGCACGGGCTTGCTGGGATAGCCTTGGGCGAAGGATGCGCACGGCACCAAGCAGGCTAGCAGGAGAGCAAGGCGATGAGCGTTGCGTGGACCCGCAGCCCCGTAGGCTCGTCGGGGCACGAGCGTTCCTGCTGATCCTGCCGTGGGTGTTCCCTGGATGGGGTCGTTCACCGGGCTATGTGTGCAAAACATTTTTGGCTGCCTCCGCGGAGTCTGATGTCTGTCGGAATGGTATCGCGTTCATCGGCGCTGTGCAGCCTGTCCGGCTCGCGCGCGCGATGCTTGGCTCGGTGCGAGGCTCTCGCCGATGGGTCTGGAAGATGATCACTTCGCATCGCTGCCGCATGCCACGGCCGTTCACGACAGAGACCCCATCTGGAGCGGATCGCCCGGGCCAGGCAAGATGACGCGCACTGTGCCGGCATGCGGGTGCTTGGCCCGCGGCGAAACGGGTTGCTGCGGTCGTTTGCCGTGTCGACCGCAGCAAGAACTCGACGGCGTCCCTAAACGGTGGCGTCCGAACCGAGGATCACCGTGACCTGGCTCGACAACACGCCGCCGTTGCCGTGTGCAAGCGCCACATTGCAATTCGGAATCTGTGCCTCGCCGCGCTCACCGCGCAGCTGGCGCACGGCTTCCGTGAGCAGGAAGATGCCGTACATGCCCGGATGGCAGTAGGAGAGGCCGCCGCCGTTGGTGTTGACGGCGAGTTTCCCGCCGGGTGCGATGTTGCCATTGGAAACGAAGCGCCCGCCTTCTCCCTTGGGGCAGAACCCGAGGTCTTCCAGGAACAGGATCGGGTTGATGGTGAAGGCATCGTAGAGTTCCACGGCCTGCACGTCGGAGGGCTTGAGGCCGGCCATCTGGAACGCCTGCGGCCCTGAGTGGGCAGCGCCGCTGACCGTCAGATCGGCCATGTTGGAGATGCTGTTGTGGCTCAGGTACTCGCCGCATCCGAGGACATAAGCAGGCTTTGTCTTCATCGACTTCGCCCGTTCGGCGGAGACCATGATGAGCGCGCCGCCACCGTCGCTGACCAGGCAGCAGTCGCGCACCGTGAAGGGGTAGCTCACCATGCGGGCGTTGAGCACCTGCTCGACTGTCAGCGGCTCCTTCTCCCAGGCACGAGGATTCATCAAGGCCCATTTGCGCGCCGATACCGCGACTTCCGCCAGTTGCTCGCGCGTGGTGCCGTACTGGTGCATGTGCCGTGAGGCGGCGAGCGCATAACCCGTCGTGGGCATGAACGGCTTGTAGACCGATTCGTAGGGATTGAACTCGCGTGGGCTCGAAGCAGCGCGCGAAAGGGTGCGCTGCGTGCTGCCGTAGGTGATCAGCGCCACATCGCACAACCCGTTCTGGATAGCGGCATGCGCATGGGCCACGTGCGACTCGAACGAGGATCCGCCGATCATGGTGTTGTCGGCATAGCGCGGAACGATGCCGAGGTACTCGCGCAGATACAGCGTGGGGCTACGGGCCTGGGTCGTGGCGGCGAAGATGCCGTCGATGTCCGAAAGCTTGAGCCCGCAATCGTCCAGGGCTCGCCGCGTGGCTTGCGCCATCAAGTCGATGGGACTCATGTTCGGCGCGACTGCATGCAGATCCGATTCGGCAATGCCGACGATGGCGGTGGCGCCTCGTTTCAATCCTTTCATTTTGCGCCCTCCGCCGGCACGAATACGGGATAGGGCGGCTGCTTCTCGTCGCCCGGGTACATGCGCACCTTCACGCGCATGCCGATCTTGACGTTCATCGGGTCGATCTCCTCGACGCGACTCATCATCCGAAAGCCTTCGTCCACATCGATCAGCGCGACGTTGTAGGGCGGCGTGTCCTTGGCATGCACGACGGTCGTGGCATGCACGGTGCCCAGGCCCTTGCTCACACGCCACTCGAGGTTGGGGCTGCCCGATACGGGCGCGATGACCCGGGGAAAGTACACCGGCGTGTTGTCGTCGGTGCACACCTGGAAGGCGAGGTCGCCTTGCTTGCAGTGCTCGATGAATGTCCCGTAGGGGGACTTCTGCAGTTTTTGGTCCAACATGGATCTCCTTCGCTCGACTGCGCTGCTGATCCGGCCATAACCGCCGGCACGGGGGTAACTGCTTCGCCGCTTCGGCGGGCGGCCTGCCGCCGGTGCGGGGTCAGTGCTCTTGCTCGATTCGACCGACCGCGATCACAGGAGGGCTCAGCCCGGCTTCATCCCCGCGGCTCGTACCACTTTGCCCCACTTTTCGGCTTCGCTTCGGATAAAGGCAGAAAACTCCGCTGGCGTGTTGCCGATCGCCTCGGAGCCCATTGCGGCGAGTTTGTCGGCGACGTCCCGGGAACGCAAGATCTGCACGCTCTCCGCATGCAGTTTCGCGAGGACCTCCTGGGGGACCGCAACCGGTGCGAGCAGGCCGTACCACCCGGTGGCTTGATAGCCTTGCACCCCGGCCTCCTCCATGGTCGGCACGTCGGGCAAAGCCTGGGTGCGTCGCGCGCCCGTAACGGCGATGGGACGCATCCTGCCGGCGCGGATATGCGGAATCACGATGAGCGCGTTCTCGAACGAGAGGCCGACCTCGCCCGAGATCAGAGCGGTCAGCGCCGGCGCGCCGCCCTTGTAAGGCACGTGGGTCATGCGCACCTGGGTCATCAGCTTGAACAGTTCGCCCGACAGATGCGTGATGGTGCCGTTGCCCGAACTCGCGTAGGTCAGCGCATCGGGTCGTGCCCGCGCGAGTGCGATGAACTCCTTGACCGACTTCACGGGCAGGCTGGGGTGCAGGACCATGATGTTGGTATTCGATACCGCCTGGGTGATCGGTGCGAGATCGCGCAGCGTGTCGTACGGCATCTTCGCCAGCAGATGTTGGCTGACCGTCAGCCCGCCGATGGTGCCCATGAGCAAGGTATGGCCGTCGGCTGCGCTTTTTACGACCTGCTCGGTGGCCAGCACGCCCCCTGCGCCCGGGCGGTTGTCGACGACAAAGGACTGACCCAGGCGCTCGGAAAGCCGCTGTGCCATGAGCCTCGATACGATGTCGGTCGGTCCGCCTGCGGGGAAGCCGACGACGATGCGCACCGTGCGCGACGGATACGCCTGAGCAGCGGCATCGAGGCTGCTCAGCGCCGCCGCGAGCGTGAATGCAGAGCCGATGACTGCGGCGGCCGAACGCGATGGGATCATCGATCGATAAATGTTAGCCACTGGCCTTGGCTCCCGAAATCTTGATCACTCGAGCCCACTTGGCGATCTCATCGCGCAGATACTTGGCGAATTCCGCCGGCGTGCTGCCGACCGGATCCGAGCCCTCCGATCTCAAGCGTTCCCGCATCTCGGGGTTGGTCAGTACTTTGCGTACCGCATTGGACAAGCGATCGACAGCCTCCTGCGGTGTCTTCGCTGGTCCGGCGAGGCCGTTCCATGCCACGGCTTCGAAGCCCTTGAGCCCTGATTCGTCGAGTGTCGGCATGTCGGGGAGAACTTGTGAGCGGCGCATGCTGGTCATGGCCAGCGGGCGCAGCTTGCCTGACTTGATGAGGGGATAAGCCGAGGTGAGCCCGTTGAATACGAGATCGACGTGGCCGCCGACCAGGTCGGTCAAGGCGGGCGCATTGCCCTTGTAGGGTACATGCACCATCTTCACACCCGCCATCGCCTGGAACAGTTCGCCCGCGAGGTGATTGGACCCACCCGTCCCGGACGAGCCGTAGTTCAGCATCCCGGGTTTTGCCTTCGCCAGTGCGATCAGTTCCTTGATGTTACGGGCAGGAACGCTCGGATTGACCACCACCACGAGCGGCGTCGTGTTGATCAGCGTGATCGGCGTGAAGTCGTTGAGCGGGTCGTAGGGCAGTTTGGGCAGCAAGCCTGGATTGATCGTGAACGGTGCCGGCACGACCAGCAGGGTGTACCCGTCTGCCGGACTGCGCGCAACGGTCTCGGTGCCGATGACCGTGCCCCCGCCGGGGCGATTGTCGACGATGAACGACTGGCCGAGCACTTCACTGAGCTTTGCGCCCAGGGTACGGGCCACGATGTCGGTGCTGCCGCCGGCTGCGAAAGGCACGACGAAGCGGACTGGTCGGTTCGGATAGCTTTGCGCTTGCGCCCAGCCAGCAGCGCACAGCAGTGCGACGCCCAGGCCCAGAGCCTTCCTCGATTGCATTGCCTACTCCTCCGTATGAATCATCGGACGTCCGGTTCGTGCATGACCACCAACGCGTCGGCGGCGACAACACCGTGACCGGCAGGGCGCACGAACAAGGGATTGATGTCGATTTCCTTGATGCGATCGGCATGGTCGGCGATCAGCAGCGATACCCGAACCAGGACTTCCGCCAGCGCGTCGACATCCAGGGGCGGCGAGCCGCGGTAGCCGCGCAACAACGCCGCGCCCTTGATTTCCGCCAGCATGTCATGGGCCGTGGCGAGATCGAAAGGCGCGAAGCGGTGGGTGACATCGTGCAGGACCTCGGTCAGCACGCCGCCCAGACCGAACATCACGGTCGGGCCGAAATAGACGTCGTCGACGGCGCCGATGATGACCTCGGTACCGCTGGCCATTTCCTGGGCAAGCACGCCGTCGATGCGTGCGTCGGGACGATACTTGCAGGCGGCAGCGACGACTTCGTGCGCCGCTGCGCGCAATCCCGCGACGTCGGTGACGTTCAGGCGTATCGCACCCGCCTCGGTCTTGTGCGCGATGTCGGGCGACTCGATCTTGACCGCGAGCGGGAAGGTCAGGCCTTCCGCGGTGAGGGCATCGATCTGGTCACTGGCTATCAAGCGCTCTTGCACTGCTGGGATGCCGTAACGCGCGAGCACTTGTTTCGACGCGCGCTCGCCCAACGTGCCGCGGTTCGGGAGATCGAGCGGCTGCGGATCGATCGGACGGACGCTGGTCTTCGCCTGACGCTCCTTGAAGCGGGCTGCCTTGACGCCGAACCGGTACATCGCGCCCATGGCGTTCAGGGAACGTCGTGGCGAAAGAAAACACGGAATGCCGGCTGCCCGCACCACGGCATGGGCTTCTTCCTGGCGCTCGGATCCAGACCCCCACTGCAGCACGATCGGCTTGTCGTGTCTGTTCGCCATCTCGACGAACCCGTGCGACCACACGCCCGCGATCGAGCCGGGGGCGGAGCGCACGATCGCCTGATCGAATTCGTCCGCCTCCAGCACCGTTTCGATGACACGGGTATAGGAGGCAAAATTGTCGCCGTAGCCCTGGGGCGTGAGGTCGATGGGGTTGCCCAGCGAGCCCAGTTCGGGCGAAATGGGCTTGAGCTTTGCCAGCGTGTCGGGCGCGGTCTCGGGAACTTCGAAGCCGTGCTGCTCGCATAGATCGGCGATCAGGACGCCGGCGCCGCCGGAGAGCGTGGTGATCACGACCCGGTTGCCCTTGGCGCGCTTGCGATAGCCGAGAAACTGCGCAAGATCGACGACGTCGTCGGTATCGCCGATCTCGATATAGCCGCCTTGATCGAGTGCCCGACGGAACAATTCCGGTCCGGCGGTCAGGCGGCCGGTATGCGAAGTGGCTGCCCGGCGCCCGGCGCTCGAATTGCCCACTTTCCACATCAACACGGGCTTCTCGAGTTCGAGCGCCCGACGTCCGATCTGGATCAAGCCGCGGCCATCGGTGCTGCCCTCGAGATAGGCCACCACGGCGTCGGTGTCGTCCCGCTCGAGCAGGTAGCCGATGAGTTCGGTCGCGGTGACATTGGTTTCGTTGCCGGTCGAGACGATGTAGTTGAAGCCGATGCCTTGTTGATCGGCGGCAGCAACCATGCCCATGCCGTACCCGCCGCTTTGCGTGACCATGGCGAGCCGTCCGGCCTTGAGGCCGGGATTGCCCATCGCGCCGCCAAAGCCGGCATGGACGTGCTCGTTGAGGTTGAGCATGCCGATGCAGTTCGGGCCGATGATCCGTACGTTGTTGCGCGCGAGTGCGGCTTCCAGGGCACGCTGGTTCTCCATGCCGCGCTCCCCGATTTCCTGGAACCCGGCACTCAACACGATGGCGAACGGAATACCTCGCGCCCCGCACTGGTCGATGACCCCGGGTACGTGCCGGCCGCTGACCACGATCAATGCGAGGTCGCAGGGATCCGGCACCGAGCCCAAGTCGGGGTAGCAGACGAGGCCCTTCATCTCGGTGTACTTGGGATTCACCGGATAAACGCTGCCTGCATAGCCGAACTCTGTCAGATAACGCAGAGGTTGACCGGCCACGCTATTGGCTGCGGCCGAAGCGCCGACCAGCGCAATGCCGCGGGGGCTGAAGAGCCTGTCGAATCGGGTGGTTGTCAAAGGTTCGCTCGCAAACGGTTGAATTTTCCATGCCGATTCTAGCACCGGGGTATGGACCGTTCAGCGCGCAGCGACCTCGCGTCCACGCGATGCTGCACTTGCACCGGGGCAAGAATAGGGCCGATCGTTTGACATTGCGCAAGCGCGTCGCGGACTCTTGCGTGGATCATGTCGGTGCTTCGGCGGATTCGCCGCCGTGATCATCGGCAAGGAGGGAGTCGCTTCATGGAAAAGATCCTCGTCCCCGTGGACGGTTCAGAGCCATCTCAGCGCGCGGTGCAGTACGTCATGCAGCGGGCGCGCAGCTCGCCCGGCACGCATATCTTCCTGATCAACGTGCAGGAGCCTCCGCCGGCCGAGATCATGCTGGAAGCCGGTCTTGCGGCCGAAACCTGGCATGCCTCGCATCAGACCGCCGGACGGGAGGCGCTCAAGCACGCTTGCGAGGCGTTGGACCAGGCGAAACTACCCTATACGACGACTGTGGCCGTAGGCCACCCTGCCGAGCACATCGCCGCTCGCGCGCAGGAACTCGGATGCAACCGGATCGTCATGGGCACACGGGGCTTGCGCGCGCTGGCGAGTCTGGTTCTCGGGTCGGTCGCCATGCGCGTGGTTCATGCGGCCTCGTGTCCTGTGACCCTCATCAAGTAAAGGGGCTCGGCAGGATCGATCCGCAGACGAAAAATCAGCCAGCAATCTGCGCTCGTCCGCCGTTGAGCACCACGGCGTTGCGTTCGGCGACCAAGGCGCGAAAGGATACGACGTCGCCCTCGCGCCAGATCTCGGTGCGTATGGTTTCGCCGGGAAACACCGGCGAGGAGAATCGACCCTCCATCGCGATCAGTTTGGCGGGGTCGTAGTCGCAGCAGCTGCGCAGGATCGCATGGGCCGCTACGCCGAAGGTGCAGCGCCCGTGCAGTATCGGCATGTCGAAGCCGGCGCGCTTGGCGAACGCCGGCTCGGCATGCAGCGGATTGTAATCACCGCTCAGGCGGTAGATCAGCGCGGCTTGCGGCAGGGTCGGCAGGTCGCATTGCAGATCGGGCTTGCGATCCGGCAGCTTGTGCGGCTCCTTGACGGGGCCGCTCGGGCCGCCGAAGCCTCCGTTGGCGCGCGCGAACGACGTGGATGTGAGCGAGCAGATCAATTCGCCGGTGTCCTTCATGCTGACCTCGGTGGCTGTCTGGATCAAGGCGCCGCGGCCTTCGCCCTTGTCGAACACGCCCGTCACCCGCGTGCGGCCCACGATCGTGCCTTCCACCGGAAGACGCTTGTGGATGTGGAAGCCCTGCTCGCCGTGGACGACCTTGGAGCCGTCGATGCCGGTATTGCCGGTTCGATGCCAGGGGCCGGGGTAGCCGAGAATGATGGACATGCTCGGCAAGGCAGCCAGGTTCTTTTCGTAGACGAACTGCAGCTGGTTCTCGTCCATGGGATCGAAGCCCAGCCCCGTGCCCAATGCGTACAGCATGGTGTCGCGTTTGGTCAGGACTTGCTCGACCTCGGGAATCTTCCAGTTCATCAGTTGATCGTAGTCGATGGGCACGATGAGACTCCTTGTTCAGTCGCTGCCTGGAGCAGGCTTGGAATTCGAGGGCGTGCGGGCGGCCTCGGAATGGGGAGCCCGCGACCGCAAGGCCCGCACAGGATATGCGGCCTACTTATACTACAGCGGCCGCGGATCCGGAATTGCGGCAGACGCGGCTGCTGGTGCCGGGCGTGTGCCTGGTCGCACGGGGGCGTTGATCGACGCTGACACCACGCCTAGCGTGGCCGGCCGATGAGATCGGCGACCAGTTCGATCCAGTGCCGAACGCGGGTGGGTGCGCCGGCCTGAAGATGCGTCATGCAGCCGATGTTCGCCGTGACGATCTCTTCCGGATGTTCCGAAAGCAGCGCGGCTTGCTTGTTGGCGCGCAGTCGACGAGCCAGTTCCGGCTGAAGAATCGAGTACGTTCCGGCGGACCCGCAGCAAAGGTGCGCATCGGGCACCGCCGCCAATCGGAATCCCAAGTCCCGAAGCAGCGATTCGACTTGCGGGGCAAGGCGCAGTCCGTGTTGCAGCGTGCAAGGCGCGTGGAAGGCGATCCTTTTCTGCGCGCTACCAATGCGAGGCAATGCGAGGAGTTCGTCGCGTCTCTCGCCCAGGACTTGAACGAGGTCCTTGGACGCGCCAGCGATGCGCGCGGCCTTGCTCTTGTACTCGGGGTCTTCGGCTAGAACATGCGCATAGTCTCTAAGCATCACGCCGCACCCGCTGGCGGTGACTACGATGGTGTCGACGCCCGCTTCCATGCGAGGCCACCAGGCGTCTATAAGCCGACGCATGCGAACCTTGGCTGCGGCCTGCGCATTCATGTGGAAGTCGACGGCGCCGCAGCAGCCGGCGTCGGTGACGCGTTCGAGTGAAATCCCGACGGCGTCCAGGACGCGCGAGGCGGCCGCATTGATATTCGGCGCGATGCTCGGTTGCACGCATCCATCGAGGACCAGCATGCGCCGTGCATGACGCAGCGGCGCCCAGGATGTCTGGGGCCGGGACGAGGGAATTTTCTCGCGCACACTTTGGGGCAGCAGGGGCGTGGCCGTTTGTCCGGCCTTGAGCAGGAAGTCGAACACGCCGGCGTTGGCGATGCCATGACGAATCACGCTGCGCTTGAAGCGCTCGGCCAGGGGGCGCGGCGCTTGCGCTTCCACCACGGCGCGCCCGATGTCGGCGAGGCGACCGTAGTCCACGCCCGAGGGGCACGTCGTTTCGCAGGCACGGCAGGTCAGGCATCGATCCAGGTGTGTGCGCGTCTTGGCAGTTGGCTTGGCGCCTTCGAGCACCTGCTTGATCAGATAGATGCGCCCGCGAGGTCCATCGAGTTCGTCGCCCAGCAACTGATAAGTGGGGCAGGTGGCGGTGCAGAAGCCGCAGTGGACGCACTTGCGCAGTATGGCTTCGGCTTCGCGGCCTTCGGGGGTGTCTTTGACGAACGGGGCGAGATGCGTTTGCATGAAGTGTCAGAACTCGAAGACGAGCCGGCCGCGATTGAGTATGCCCGCCGGGTCGAACGTCTCTTTCAGACGCCGGTGCAGCATCATCAGCGGGGCGGGCAGGGGATGGAAGGCCGGAACGTCGGGCAGGCGCCCGCGGAACAGCGTGGCGTGGCCACCCACCTTGCGCGCCACATCGCGTACCAGCGCCGCGTCGGCATCCGTCTTGACCCAGCGCAGGCTGCCGTTCCACTCGATGCACTGGCGGCCCGGCAAGGGCAGGCTCGGGGCGGTCGACTTGACGCTCAGCCGCCATAGCGGCGCTTCGCCGTCGAAGAACTCTGTGCGCTGCTCCCGGAGTGCCCGCCAGTAGTCAGCCGCGTTCTCGACCTCGACGCCCCGGATCATCCGGCTCAGGGCGTCTACCCCCGCGGCGGTGCCGGACAGGCGCAAAGTGAGTGTCTCCTGCTCGTGGCACGATGCGCTGATCGGATAGGGCTTCGCCGCCCATGCGTTGAGCAGGCGGATGGCGTCCTCTTGATCGCATCCCAGGCGCACGGTGAGTTCACGTTCGGGCAGCGGCAGGACCTTCAGAGAGATGTCGAGCAGCACACCCAGAGTGCCCATGGCGCCGACCATCAACCGCGAGACATCGTAGCCGGCGACATTCTTCATGACCTTGCCGCCGAAGCTGAGATCGGCGCCGCGGCCGTCGAGGATGCGTGCGCCCAGCACGAAATCCCGCACCGATCCGGCGGCGGCACGTCGGGGTCCCGACAGACCGCATGCCACCGCGCCTCCGAGGGTTGCGCCGGGACCGAAGTGCGGCGGCTCGAATGCGAGCATCTGGCCGCGCTCGAGGAGCGCCTGCTCGATATCGTCCAGCGGGGTGCCGGCGCGCGCTTGCAGCACCAGTTCCGTCGGTTCGTAGTCGAGTATGCCGCTGTATGCGGTCGTTTCGAGCACCGTCCCGTCCAAGGCGCCGCCATAGAAATCCTTGCTGCCGCTGCCGCGGATCTGCAGCGCTTCACCCCGTTCGGCCGCGGCTGCGATGCGTCGGCGCCAATCTTCGATGATTGCTTGCATGGATAGGGCTCAGAACCGTGGCAGCTCGGGAAATTTATCGGCGCCGCCATGGACGTGCATGCGGCCCAATTCCGCGCAGCGGTGCAGCGTCGGCACCGCCTTGCCCGGATTGAGCAGGCCGCTCGGATCGAACGCGCGCTTCACGGCATGAAAGGCTTGCAGCACGTCGGGCGGGAATTGAACGCACATCTGATCGATCTTCTCGATGCCGACGCCATGTTCGCCGGTGATGGTGCCGCCGGCCGCGATGCAAAGCTCGAGGATCTCGGCGCCGAACGCTTCGCAGCGCTCCAGTTCGCCGGGCTGGTTGGCATCGTAGAGAATGAGCGGGTGCAGGTTGCCGTCGCCGGCATGAAACACATTGGCACAGCGCAAGCCATACTTCACTTCCAGGTGGCTGATGCCCGTGAGCACATCGGCGAGACGCTTGCGCGGAATGGTTCCATCCATGCAATAGTAATCGGGCGAGATGCGGCCCACTGCCGGAAAGGCGGCCTTGCGCCCGGACCAAAAACGCAGGCGCTCGGCCTCGTCGCGGGACACGCGTATTTGCGTGGCGTGCGCATCGCGCATGATGGCTGCGATGCGCTCGATCTCGGCATCCACTTCCTCGGCGATGCCGTCCGCCTCGCACAGTAGGATGGCCGCCGCATCGAGCGGATAGCCTGCGTTGACGAAGGGCTCCACGGCAGCGGTGGCCGGCTTGTCCATCATCTCCAACCCAGCGGGGATGATGCCTGCGGCAATGACCGCTGCGACGGCGTTGCCTGCATCCGCGATGCTGCCGAACGCTGCCAGCACGCATTTGGCGACTTCGGGCTTGGGCAGCAGTTTGACCGTCACTTCGGTGACGACGCCGAGCAAGCCTTCAGAGCCGCACATCACGGCGAGCAGGTCGTAGCCCGGGCTGTCGAGCGTCTCGCCGCCGATGTCCAGCACTTCGCCATCGATGGTGCACACGCGCACCCTCATCACGTTGTGGACCGTCAGGCCGTACTTAAGGCAATGCACGCCACCGGAGTTCTCGGCGACATTGCCGCCGATGCTGCAGGCGATCTGGCTCGATGGATCGGGCGCGTAGTAAAGCCCGTAGCGTGCCGCTGCTTCGGATATGGCGAGATTGCGCACGCCCGGTTGCACGCGTGCGATCCGTGCGATCGGATCGAGTTCTAGGATGCGCATGAAGCGCGCGAGCGAAAGAAGAACGCCGCCGGGATGAGGCAATGCGCCTCCGGAGAGTCCGGTACCGGCGCCACGAGCGACGACGGGGACGCCTCGCTGTTTGCATAAGGTCAGGACGCGGCAGACCTCGGTTTCGTCCCGCGGCAGGACGACGACGCCGGGAAGCTGTCTGTATGCGGACAGTCCGTCGCATTCGTACGGCCGGACGTCTTCGAGCTCATGCAGGATGCATTCCGTGGGCAGAAAAACCTCAAGAGCCTCCACGAGAGCGGCACGGTCCTCGGGGCTCAGCGAAGGCGGGGGCGCGTGCATCATTCGTTGCGATCGCGATCTCGGGGGTGCTCGGCCATGATGAAGTGCTCCGCGAGTCAGTCTACGCTCTTGCCGACTTCGTGATTCGCGAGTTGCTCGAGTGCCCGGACCATCGCTGAATGATCCCACTTGGCGCCGCCATGGGCGACACAGGCATTGAAGAGTTCCTGGGCCGTGGCGGTGTTCGGCAGACTGACACCCAAGCTGCGTGCGCCGCTGAGAGCCAGCGCGAGATCCTTCTGGTGCAGTTCGATGCGGAATCCCGGATCGAACGTACGCTTGATCATGCGCTCCCCGTGCACCTCGAGAACCCGGGAGGCGGCGAACCCGCCCATCAGCGCTTGACGCACCTTGGCGGGGTCCGCGCCCGCTTTGGCCGCGAACAGAAGCGCTTCGGCAGCGGCTTCGATGTTCAACGCCACGATGATCTGATTGGCGACTTTGCAGGTCTGGCCGTCGCCGTTGCCTCCGACCAAGGTGATGTTCTTGCCCATCAGTTCGAAAATAGGCTTGGCGCGATCGAAGGCGCCTTGAGGGCCTCCGACCATGATCGTGAGGGCAGCGTTCTTGGCGCCGACCTCGCCGCCGGATACCGGGGCGTCGAGATAATCGCAGCCGAGTTCGTTCACGCACCGCGCGTAGTCCTTGGTCGCGAGCGGCGAGATCGAGCTCATGTCGATCACCAGCTTGCCCTTGCTGAGTCCTTCGGCGATGCCGTTGGCTGCGAACAAAACCTTCTCGACATCGGGCGTGTCGGGCACCATGATGATCACGATGTCGGCCTGCTGCGCGACGGCCTTCGCCGAATCGCAGGCGCTGCCCCCGGCAGCAGTCAATTCCTGAGGCACACCGCTGCGCGAGTAAAGGAACAGCTTGTGGCCGCCCCGGATGAGATTCAACGCCATGGGCTTGCCCATGATGCCCAAACCGACAAAACCGATGCTGCTCATCGTATGCTCCTCGCGTTGCGGGAAAGTCAGTGGCGCGGGATCGATCACGCTGCCCTAGCCTCGCATTCTAGCGGGCTATCGCTTGCGGTGCCGAATGGCTCGCGCGCTTGCAACCTGGATCGGTTCGATGAATGATCGAGGCTGCAATGGAGCGCCGGGAAGAGGGGTGGCATGCGCATCGTAGGGATACTGCTGGCCGCTGGGCAGGGTAGCCGTTTCGGCGGAGGAAAACTGATCGCTCGGCTTGCCGGAGGTGCGCCTGTCGGGATACAGGCCGCACGCAACTTGAAGGCCGCGTTGCCTGAGTGCGTGGCCGTGGTTCGGTCGGACGACTCGGAATTGGCGCAAATGTTGCGCAGCGAGGGGATCGCGGTCGAACTGTGCGAGCGTGCGCACGAGGGGATGGGTGTGAGTCTGGCGCACGCGATCCGCGCCTGCGCCGATGCCGACGGCTGGGTGGTGGCGCTGGCCGACATGCCGCTCATTGCGCCGTCGACCGTGGCGCGAATCGCCGACGCGCTGCGTGGCGGCGCCTTGATCGCTGCACCGATCTACGCCGGCCAGCGCGGTCATCCCGTGGGTTTCGCGGGGGTATTCGGGCCGCGCTTGAGCGCGTTGTCGGGGGATGCCGGGGCAAGAGACTTGCTGCGTGCCGAGGCTGACCGCATGGTCTTGATCGAAGTGAACGATCCTGGCGTGCTGGCCGATATCGATACGCGTGAGCAACTCGCGCGTTTCAGTGCGCAGCCGCTCAAATGAAACGGGCCGAGCAAGCTTGCTCGGCCCGGGGTCGTCTTGTCGGGACGATCAAGCGATGCGCGAAGCGGCGTCCCGTTTGGCTCGACGGCGCAGTTGCCATCCCACCAAGCCGAGGCCAGCGAGGAGCATGGCATAGGTTTCCGGCTCGGGAATGGGGGCTTGCGCAGCATAAATCTCGGCGCGGGTCCAGTTTTCGCCGTTGAACGCGCTCGTGGTGGTGCCCGTCGGCCAATTGATCGTCAGGGAGTCATTCGGATTATCGGCGTCGATGAGGCGTGCTCTCGCACTGATTGCGTTCGAGTTGGAGTCTGTCTTCTCGAGGGTCAGCTCGACTTGCTCGTATTTGTCGAACCAGGCCTGACTGATGGCGGGCGAGCCGAGGACGGTGATGCCCCCGCCGGGGAGGAAGTTCTGGCGCCGGAACTGCAGATTGCGGCCGTTGGGGCCGTGGTTCACGCGCAGTTCGATGACGTCGTCGCCGTTGGTGCCTGCGCCCAGTTGTCCCAGCGCGTCACGGTCCGTGAGCCGGAGGCCGTAGGTGTCTTGAGGGACGGTATTGTCGAGGAGCGTGAACGTCGCGCTCACGCTGAAGACATGGTTGCTCTTCAGGCCGGTGACCTGATCCTCCGGAACGATATTGGTCGAGAATGTGATCCGGGTCGTGCTTGAGAGCGCTCCAGCGGCATTCGCGGTGATCGGGCCGGTGGCCGGATTGAGGATCAGTTTTCCGTTTGCTTCGAGGAACTCGCCACGAGGGAAAAGATAGGTCGCGAACTCGCCCGGCGCGGTCGGCGGTGCGACGCCGTCACTGAAGGTATCGAGGAAGAGTTCCGTGCCGTTCTTGATGATCTTGAATGTATCCACCTCGGCGATCAAGGCGTGTGCCGAATGGCTTGCGATTGCCAGAATGCCGGTCGCGGCGGCGCCGGCGAGACGGTGGCTGAGGCGGGTTTTCATGGGAGCCTTCCTTATTCACGAGTGCGTATATGCATTTGATTATGCTCGCCCCTTTCGACGGTCCGCAACTGTCGGTTTGGCTTACAGTGTAAAGCCGCTCGACATGATTTTTTCACCGCTATAATCACTTGGTTACCGATACCGAGACCCACCATGACGCGATTCACCGGTTCTGAAAACTACATTGCGACCGAAGACCTCATGATGGCCGTCAACGCGGCCATCACCCTGGAGCGTCCCTTGCTGGTGAAAGGGGAGCCGGGCACCGGCAAGACGATGCTGGCCGAGGAGGTGGCGAAGTCGCTGGGACGTCCGCTGTTCCAGTGGCACATCAAGTCGACCGCCAAGGCACAGCAAGGCTTGTACGAATACGACGCAGTCTCCCGGCTGCGCGATTCGCAATTGGGCGAGGCCAAGGTTCACGATATCGCGAACTACATCGTGCGTGGCGTGTTGTGGCAAGCCTTCGAGTGCGATGAACCCTCGATCGTGCTGATCGACGAAATCGACAAGGCCGACATCGAATTTCCGAACGACTTGCTGCGCGAACTGGACCGCATGGAGTTCTACGTCTACGAGACTCAAAAACTCGTGCGCGCAAAGCACCGTCCCACGGTCATCATCACGAGCAACAACGAGAAGGAGCTGCCGGATGCGTTCCTGCGCCGCTGCTTCTTCCACTACATCCGCTTCCCCGACAAGGAAACCATGGGGAAGATCGTCGACGTTCACTTCCCCACCATCAAGAAGGACCTCGTACGCGAAGCGATGGAGGCGTTCTTCGGCATACGCGAAGTGCCTGGCTTGAAGAAGAAGCCGACGACCTCGGAACTGCTCGACTGGATCAAGCTGCTGCTCGCCGAAGACATTCCGGCCGAGGCCCTGCACACCAGCGACACCCACAAGGTCGTGCCGCCGCTGCACGGTGCCTTGCTCAAGAACGAGCAGGACGTGCATCTGTTCGAGCGCTTGGTGTTCATGTCTCGCCGCAAGAGCTGACTTTCGGGGGCTTCATCATCATGCTGATCGACTTCTTCTTCACGCTGAAAGAGTTCGCGGTCCCGGTCTCCATCAAGGAGTTTCTCGTCTTGATGGAAGCGCTGAAGAAGCATGTCGCGTACTGTTCGGTCGACGAGTTCTACCACCTCGCCCGCACCTGTCTGGTGAAGGACGAGAAGCACTTCGACAAGTATGACCGTGCCTTCGGCAAGTACTTCAAGGGCGTGCTCGAGATCGACGGGGTCGTTGCCGACATTCCCGAGGAATGGCTCAAGCACATGGCCGACAAGTATCTGACCGAGGAGGAGAAGGCCGCGATCGAGTCTCTCGGCGGCTGGGAGAAGATCATGGAGACGCTGAAGAAGCGTCTCGAAGAGCAGAAGGGCCGCCACCAGGGCGGCTCCAAGTGGATAGGGACCGCCGGCACGAGTCCGTTCGGCGCCTACGGGTACAATCCCGAAGGCATACGAATCGGGCAGCAGGAATCGCGCAATCGCCGCGCGGTGAAAGTCTGGGATGCCCGCGAGTACAAGAATTATGACGATTCAGTCGAACTGGGCACCCGCAACATCAAGGTCGCGCTGCGGCGGCTGCGCAGGTTCGCGCGCGACGGCTCACCCGACATCCTGGATCTGGACGACACCATCCGCTCGACGGCGCGCAATGCCGGCTGGCTCGACCTGAAGATGGTGCCTGAACGGCATAACGCGGTAAAGGTGCTGCTGTTCCTGGATGTCGGCGGATCCATGGACGATCACATCAAGCTGTGCGAGGAATTGTTCTCCGCGGCCCGCACCGAGTTCAAGCATCTCGAGTACTACTACTTCCACAACTTCCTCTACGAGCGCGTGTGGAAGGACAACCGGCGCCGCATGCAGGAGAAGATCTCGACCTGGGATGTGATGCACAAGTACGGCCAGGACTACAAACTCGTGTTCGTCGGTGACGCAACCATGAGCCCCTACGAGATCACGTATCCCGGCGGCAGTGTCGAGCACACCAATCCTGAAGCCGGCGCCGTGTGGCTGCAGCGCATGCTCGAAATCTACGAGCATGCGATCTGGATCAATCCGCAGCCCGAAGCGCACTGGGAGTATCACGAGTCGATCGAGATCACCAAGCAACTCATGGGCGACCGGATGTTTCCGCTCACTCTGGATGGCCTGGACCGGGCCATGCGCGTGCTCAGCAAATAGCGCGGGGGGCTCGAACTGGAGTGCGCGAGCTCATCCGGTTGCGTTGCCGCGCTAACGGGTGGCGCGACGCTGATCCTCGTTTGCCGGCGGAGCGACCTTCAACACCTCGTCGATCGTCGTCACGCCGGCAGCGATCTTCGCCGCGCCGCTGATCCGAAGCGGCTTCATACCTTCCTTGTAGGCCTGGTCGGTCAGCGCCTGCAGATCCGTTTCAGGGGTGATGAGATGGCGCAGCGCGGGTGACATGGTCAGCATCTCGTAGAGGCCCACCCGTCCCATGTAGCCGGTCATGCGGCACTCCAGGCAGCCCTTGGCGAAATAGACTTTCGCTGGCTTGTTGGCTTTCCATGGCGTGACCAAGCGGTTCCATGTTTCCTCGTCCAGATCCCCCGGCTCCTTGCAATGCGGGCACAGCGTGCGCACGAGGCGCTGCGCCATGACTCCGATGACGGTGGAGTTGAGCAGGTAGAAGGGCACGCCGAGATCCAGCAAGCGCGTGACGGCCGAGGGTGCGTCGTTCGTGTGCAAGGTCGAGAGCACCAGATGCCCCGTCAGGGCGGCTTGAACGGCCATCTCCGCGGTTTCCAGATCGCGGATCTCGCCCACCATGACGATGTCCGGGTCTTGCCGCATGAGGGTGCGTATGCCGGCGGCGAAACTCAAGTCGATGCTGTTGACCACCTGCATCTGATTGAATGCCGGCTCGACCATTTCGATCGGATCTTCCACCGTGCAGACATTCACCTCGGGCGTGGCGAGCTGCTTCAAGGTCGAGTAGAGCGTCGTGGTCTTGCCCGATCCAGTCGGGCCGGTGACGAGTACGATCCCGTTGGGCAGCGACACCATCGAGTTCCATCGTCGCGAGTCTTCCTCGGAGAAGCCCAGTTCGGAGAAATTTCGCACCAGAACCTCGGGATCGAAGATTCGCATCACCAGCTTTTCGCCGAATGCCGTCGGCATCGTCGACAATCGCAATTCGACCTCGTTGCCCTCCGGAGTCTTGGTCTTGACGCGGCCGTCTTGGGGGCGGCGCTTCTCGACGACGTCCATGCGGCCGAGAACCTTGATGCGGCTCACCATGGCGGCCATCACCGGTGTCGGAATCTGATAAACCTGGTGCATCACGCCATCGATGCGAAAGCGCACGTTGCCCGATTCGCGGCGCGGCTCGATGTGGATGTCGCTCGCCCGCTGCTCGAAGGCGTATTGCAGCAGCCAATCGCAGATGTGGACGATGTGCTGATCGTTCGCATCGAGCTTTCCGGCGCGTCCCAGTTGGACCAGCTGCTCGAAGTTGGCGATGTCGCTATAGGCACCCTTGTCCTGTTCGGTGGCACCTTTGACCGAGCGGGCCAGGTTGTAGAACTCGACGATGTAGCTGGTGATGTCCAGCGGGTTGGCGATGACCCGCTTGATCTCCTTGCGCAGAATCTGCTCGAGTTGCGGCTCCCATTCGCGCACGTAGGGTTCGCAGGTGGCGATGACCACCTCGCGGGAGCTGACCTCGATCGGCAGCAATTTGAAGCGCGTGGCGTACGCGTTCGACATCACCTTGGTGACGGTGGCGAACTCGATCTTGAAGGGATCGATGTGGATGTAAGGCAGATTGGCGCGCTCTGCCATCCACTGCGTCAGCGTCTCGATATGCAGAGTCTTCTTGGGGTTTCGCGGATCTTTCCACTTCTGGTCGGCGATGGTCACCAAGGGGTGAGTGTCGCCGCGAGCGAGCCGCCGATCCCTGAGCAGCTTGTCGGCAACGTCCTTGCCGACGAGGCCGTCCGCGACCAGATCGTTTACCACGCCGTCGAGCGTCAGACGTCGTTCTGCAACCGCTTGTTGCGCCATCGCGCTTGGCATTCGTACCTCGTGGGCTTCCATACCGGAGTCGGACCGGATCGTCTCATACTAGCTGGGTCGAAAGCTGCTCTCAACGAAGGGTTACGGCACACGTCCAGCGAAACTGAGTGCATCGACCGTGCGACAGCGAAGGCCGATGTCGCCTTGGGATGTTACGAGCCAGTCGCGCGGCGAACCTGGGCGAGCGCACGAACGATATACGCAGTCTCGCTCAGGAACAAGCTGCGCCGCGGGCGGCGCAGCTTGTTGCACGTCGAGGAGATTCAGGACGAACCGCCGATGCCACTCGGTCGGATTCAGGGCGCAAGCGGCAGCTCGACGGTCTCGCCGGTGCGCGCGGCGCGTTCGATCGCGAGCGTCGCTTCCAGATTGGCGCGCGCCATCTGCGGGGTGGCGAGATGACAGGCCTTGCCGGTTGCCAGGTGATCGAGCCATGCGCGTGTCTCCGACGCGACCGAGCCGATGAAGTCGCCGAGGGCCCAGTCGCCCGGGGTGCCGCTGGAGAGGAACACGGCGTTCACGGCATGGTTGGGCAGATAGACGTGCGGTACGCCCTTGTCGCTGTACATCACCTGATCGGTGTGGTCGTCGTCGAGCAGGATCACCCCGTCGGTGCCGAGCAGTTCGACCCGGGCCGCTTGCCCCAGGGCAGGGTATTTTTCGGGCAGCGCATAGCAAACGCCGAGGTTGACTGCGGCCCCGTCGTCGTACTGCAGGATGGCCCAGGTGAGGTCGTCGGTGGCATGGCCTGCGGCAGCCAGTACGCCGCGCTGTCCCAGCGCCCTGACCTGCGTCAGCCGCCGACCCTCGAAGAACCAGTTCATGAGGTCGACGTAGTAGGTGAGCGAATCGACCACCGGCGTTGCGTGAGGGTTGCGGGTCAGCATCGCGAGCGCCTGCGAGCGGGAGTTGTAGACCCGCGCCGCCGCGCCGAGCAGCGTGCCCATCCGACCTTGGACGATCTGCTCCTTGGCGACTTGATAGCGTTTGCGGAATCGCCGGCTGTATCCGACGTGCAGGCTGCCGTCATGGGCTCGTGCGCAAGCGAGGATACGGTCGGCGTCGGCAAGCGTCAGCGCGATGGGTTTTTCCACCAAGACTGCCTTGCCGCGCTCCAGGGCCTGCAACACCGCTTGCAGGTGTTCGCCTTCGCTGGTCGAAACGACGACGGCGGTGACCTCGGGGTGGTCGATCACATCGAGATTGTTGCCCGACCAGGCGTCGGCGTTCACCGTCTCGGCAAGTTTGCGTGCATGATCGGGAGCGACGTCGGAGACCGCGAGGAAGCGAACGGCCGGATGCTCGGACGCAAGGCGGGCGCGCAGTGACCCGATGCGACCGGAGCCGACGACGGCCAGACCGATCTGCTCGCGCTGTCTCGACGATGGGCCGGTCATACTATTCGGCGGTCATGCCGGCGGCCTTGGCGATCTTTGTCCACTTGGCGATCTCCTGCTCGACGAACTGACGCCATTCGGTCGGGGACGTGCCGGCGGTATCGGAGCCCAACTGCTGCATTCTTGCCGTGAACTCCTTGGTCTGGACGATCTTCACGACTTCCCGATTGAGCCGCTCGACGATCGAGGCGGGCGTTCTTGCGGGCGCCAGCATGCCCGTCCAGATGGTTGCATGATAGCCGGGCACGCCAGCTTCGGCGATGGTGGGGATGTCGGGCAAGGACGCGAGACGTTTCGTGTCGCCCACGGCGAGGCCGCGCAACTTGCCTGATTTCACGTGCGGAATCGCGGAGACCGCGCCGCCGATCGACATATGGATCTGGCCGCCCAGCAGGTCGGTCAGCATCGGGCCCGATCCTTTGTACGGAATATGCTGGATCTGGGTTCCGCTCATCGACTTGAACAGTTCCATCGGCAGGGCGGCCGCATTGGAGCTCGAGCCGTAGTTGTAGCCGTTCGGCTTCGCCTTCGCGAGGGCGAGCAGTTCCTTGACCGATGTCGCCGGCACAGAGGGATGCACGAACAGCAGCAGCTGCTGTACCGCCGTCTGCGTGATGTAGGCGAAGTCGCGCAGGGTGTCGTAGGGAAGCTTGCGGCCTAGGGCCGGGTTGATGGCATGGCTGCTCGACAAAAGCAGGATCGTGTAGCCGTCCGGATTGGCGCGTGCGACCACTTCCGAACCGACGACGCCGTCGGAGCCGGGGCGATTGTCGATGACCACCGTCTGACCGAGCGCTTCGGTCAGACGAATCGAGATCATGCGGGCGAGCACGTCGGTGCCGCCGCCGGGCGCGAACGGAACGACGAGCCGAACCGGTTTGGTCGGGTAGGTCTGCGCGTGGCCGGCTGCGCTGAATGCGATCAGAGAGGACGCGACGAGCAATTTCAAGCGAGGGTGCTTACAGGGCATGGAATGATTTCCTAGGTCGATGTTTCTCGTTTGCCGTATTGTCCGCGCCTGGAGCTGCGTTCAATGCGACATCGTTCTTGACGAAATGCCGTCCCGCAGCAAAAGAGACGCGTGCAGGCGCTCGGTGCGGGGAATGCCTAGGGCTTGCGTGTCGGTTTGGCACGCTTTGCGGCGGCGGTGAGTTTGCGCGGGGTGCGCTTGACCGAGGCTTTCTTCGACGCGGCCGCTGGCGCGGGTGCTTCGTTCGGCTTGGTGCCGGTCGGTATCACCATCTGCGTCTGGGTGACGATCGCCAGCCGCCGACCGTTGTCGTCGGTGATGGTCGTCTGCCATACCATCGTGGTGCGGCCCATGTGCAGCGGTATTGCCTCGCCGCGTATCACCGGGCCGACGCCGCCGGAGAAGAAATTGGTCTTGGATTCGAGCGTGGTCGTGCGCGTATTGGGCGGCAGGTTGATCAGGGTACCCCGTGCCCCGAGGACATCGCCGAACGCCATGATGATGCCTCCGGCAACGCGTCCCGACCGGTTCATGTGCGAATCGGTGATCGCGATTTCGGCTCGCACGCGTTCGCGGTCTACGGAAAGCGGACGTATGCCAAGGAGTTTTGCGATCGGGTGATTGCCCAATGCATCGTTGAGCGCACGAGTGCTGGCGGTCGTGGTGGCTTTCGACATCGGCTTGGTTTCTCGCTAGGAAATGCCCGCTGAGCGGGTGCTGGAATTCGTTGGTCGGTGGTCGGGCACCGCGTGTGGGCTTGGGGACGGGCTACTTACTCCCAGCCGGTCGCCTTCCCGACGGCGACGCGGTTCGCGGTGAACGGCAGCTTGCCGCGGCCGCGTACATCGATGGTGCCTTCCATGCGCTCGCCGGAGATCTTCCCGTTGAACAAGAACTCGCGGTTGCCGACGGGCACGATCAATTCGATGCGCTCGCCGGCGAGGCTCGCGTGCTTCAGAGGCCGTGCGCGTGCGCCACCCGTGGTGCCGGAGATCTTTTGATAGCTCTGCTGCAAGACGACTTGCGCGCTGTGCTCCGCCAAGCCTTCGGGCAGGGCGATCTGCCAGGTTCCGGCGACATGCGCGGGCACGATGTAGAAGAAAAGACTCGTCTGCGAGGCGCCATTGATCACTTGCTTCTCCGGCGAATCGAAAGTCACCGCGTTGTCCGACGTCCAGTCGCCCAGATTGTAGTCGTGGCTCACGATGCGTGACCCCGGCTTGAGCTCCGCGAGCATCTTGGGCCGCAACTCGAGTACGAAGCGAGGCAGCAGGTACAGCGTGAGTACGGTGGCCTCGCGGATATCGGTCTTGAAGGCATCCTGGCGCACGAACTTGGCGCGCTCGGCGACCTGTTCCTTGTGCGCATTGGTGACGGCCAGATCCACCAGCTTCTCGCTGATGTCGACACCGAGTCCACGAGCGCCGAAACGCTTCGCCGCGGTGATGACGATGCGGCCATCGCCCGAACCCAAGTCGATCACGTAGTCGTTGCTGCCCACGGCGGCCATTTGCAGCATGCGGTCCACAATGTACTGCGGCGTGGGCACATAGGGGCCCGCATCCACATCCTGGGCCGTCGCGGTTACGGCCGGCATCGCGCATGCCAGGGCCGACAGGACGGCGAACACCAACTGACGGCGCGACCGGCTCAGGGCGCGTCGCACAGTCGCGAACGATGCGCGATGGGCAGGTGGGCGAAGCTCGCTCATGAACAAATTCTCCTCAGAGGGACAAATTCGCGCGGGTCGCGATCGATCGTGCAGGCTCGGATCGAGGAAGACTGTCGGCTGCTTCCTGCGCACGCGATTGCTGATCGGCGCAGGAGCATATCGTTTATGGGAGCGCCCTAGCAACCCGAGCGCTCGGATGACGCTCAAGGGCGTGGCCGTCGTTCGATGTGCTCGGGGCGCTATCGCCGCGGTTGTTCTGTCTTGGGCGTGAACGCGCATGACCGACCCGGCGGATTCGCTGGGGGTTCCTGGTCCGAATCCGGTCGTACGGGACAAAAGGCGGAACCAGCGAGCGGATGCTCGTACATCGCGCGGGCACTGTGTCCGACGCCGGGGATTTCGAGCAAGTGCCAGCCGAAGGGCAGCTTCAGAGCTTCGGCGTGCGCTTTGGCTTGTGCGAAGACGCGCAGGGCGCGGGCGTGGCGGGTGTCGCCTTGACGCTTTGCGGCGGGCGTCATCGACAGATTGTCGGTCTGGGTGTCCGCTGTGCCGACCATTACCGTGATCGGCTGGGTGAGATAGCGCTCGAGTGTGCTTGCGTCTGCCAGTCCGTCCGGCAGACCGCCCAAGCCGTAGGGGAAGCGTTCCTCCAGGCTCGGCGTAAGCCAGGTGCCGGGGTTGGCGATGACGATGCGAACCGGGTCCAGCGGGGCGAGCGCGGCGATCCGGGACAGGAACTGGCCGCCCGCAGAATGGCCGAGCAGGACATAAGGCATGTCGGGCGCGCCTTCGGCGGCGCGAATCTTGTCGACGACTGCCTTGAGCAATGCGCTCGTGCGTTCACTCACCGCGACGGCCTGCAGCGAGCGCTCCGAGTCGCGACGCACGATGCCGCCGTGCTGAAAGCGCCAGGTGGGAAAGCGCTCGCGGTCGAACAAAGGCGCGATCACCAGGGCGCCGAACTGCTCGCCGAGGGCGCGAGTGCTATTGCGGTAACCCGCGGCGTTTCTGCCCAGACCGTGCAACGAGACGATCAGGGCTCGACCGTCGTAGTTGGCGGGCTTGTGCACGAACACCTCGACCTCGGTGCCGTGGGCATCGACGACGATGCGACTATCGCCCGGCTCGACGCCGGCCGCATGGGCGGGCGCCGGTGTAACCAGCATCGCCCCGATCAGGCACACGCGGGCGAGCCATCCGAGCCCGATGGTCACGTCCGGCCTGGCATCAGAAGAAGGCCTGGATGCCTGTTTGCGCGCGCCCGAGAATCAGTGCGTGGATGTCGTGGGTGCCCTCGTAGGTGTTCACGGCCTCGAGATTCATGACATGGCGAATCACGTGATACTCGTCGGAGATGCCGTTGCCGCCGTGCATGTCGCGCGCCATGCGGGCGATGTCGAGCGCCTTGCCGGCCGCGTTGCGCTTGACGATAGAAAGCATCTCGGGCGCCCAGCGGTCGGCATCGATCAGACGCCCCACACGCAGGGCGGCCTGCAGGCCGAGCGTGATCTCGGTTTGCATGTTCACCAGCTTCAGCTGGATCAGTTGGTTGGCCGCGAGCGGACGACCGAACTGCTTGCGGTCGAGCGTGTATTGGCGCGCGGCATGCCAGCAGAACTCCGCCGCGCCCATGGCGCCCCAGGCAATGCCGTAGCGCGCCTTGTTCAGGCAACCGAACGGACCGGCGAGTCCGGAGACGTTGGGAAGCAAGTTCTCGGCCGGCACCAGCACATCGCTCATGACGACTTCGCCCGTGATCGACACCCGCAGGCTGAACTTGCCTTCGATCTTGGGCGCCGAGAGACCCTTCATGCCCTTCTCGAGGATGAAGCCGCGAATCTTGCCGTCGTCGTCCTTTGCCCAGATCACGAATACGTCCGCAATGGGTGCGTTGGTGATCCAGATCTTCGAGCCGTTGAGCACGTAACCGCCATCCACCTTGCGCGCGCGGGTCTGCATGCCGCCCGGATCGGAGCCGTTGTCAGGTTCGGTGAGCCCGAAGCATCCGACCCATTCGCCGCTTGCGAGCTTGGGCAGGTACTTCTGGCGCTGCGCTTCGCTTCCATAGGCGTAAATCGGGTACATCACCAGGCTCGACTGCACGCCGGAGGCGGACCGGTAGCCGCTGTCGACGCGCTCGATTTCGCGCGCGATCAATCCGTAGCTGACGTGGTTCACGCCGGCACAACCATAGCCTTCGATCGTGGAACCGAGGAAGCCCAGCGCACCCATCTCGTTCATCACTTCGCGGTCGAAGTGCTCGTGGCGATGCGAGTCGCGCACGCGGGGCATGAGCTTTTCCTGGCAATAGGCATGGGCACTGTCGCGCACCATGCGCTCTTCGTCGCTCAGCTGCTCGTCGAGCAGGAACGGATCGTCCCATTGAAATCCGGGCTTGTTCGCGGATTCCTTCGTGCTCATAGACTTCTCCTGGATGCGATGGGGGAGCGGGCGGCTTGCGCCCACTCAACTGCGGCGGGGCAACGGCTCGATGGTGCCGATGTGGAAGCTGAAATGCCCCTTGCGTTTATCGTTGAAGTAATGCGTGAGCGTGTTGCGCACCGTGGCGAATGCGATGTCGTCCCACGGCACCTCGTGTTCGTTGCACAGCATGATTTCCAGCGTTTCCTCGCCGGGGAAATAATCCAGGTCGAGCAGGCGCGCCCGAAAGAGCATGTACACCTGGCTGATGTGCGGAATGTTGTAGAGCGCGAACAGGTCGAGGACTTCGACGCGCGCATTGGCCTCTTCCAGGGTTTCGCGCTTGGCGCCGTCGCCCGTGGTTTCTCCGTTTTCCATGAAGCCTGCCGGCACGGTCCAAAGACCGCGCCGCGGCTCGATGGCGCGGCGGCACAGCAAAATGCGATCTTCCCATTCGGGGATGCAGCCGACCACCATCTTCGGATTCTGATAATGGATCGTGCCGCACGCGTCGCAGACGTGCCGGGGCAAGGCATCGCCGGGAGGAACGCGCACCACCACACGGGTGCCGCAATTAGCGCAAAAATTCATGAAGGGAGGCTCGAAGCTCGAACGATTCTATACGCTGGGCGACGCCTGGCAAAGGCCGCGAATCGGGCGCTTAGCGGCCATGCGCAGGGGGGCTGCCGGCGGAAGCTACATGCTATCATCGAACGCATGCGTCCCTCGCATGTGCGCGCGGTACTCGAGCGCGAATTCCAAGCTGCAATCGACGGCGTCCACACGCCCGTCATGCTATGGGGCCCGCCTGGCGTGGGCAAGTCGCGCATCGCCGCCGATGTCGCGCGCAGCAACGGTGTCGAGCTCATCGACATCCGGCTCTCGCAGATGGAGCCCACCGACCTGCGGGGCATCCCGTTTCGGGACGGCGATCGCGTGGAGTGGTCGGTGCCTTCGCTGCTTCCCGATGCGCAGCGCCACGGCGCGCGCGGGATCCTCTTCCTCGACGAGATCACCTCGGCTCCGCCCACGGTCACTGCCGCGGCCTACCAGCTGATTCTCGATCGCAAATTGGGCGAGTATTCCATTCCCGCGGGCTGGGCGATTTTTTCCGCGGGCAATCGGTACGGTGATCGTGGCGTCACTTATGTCATGCCGGCGCCGCTGGCGAATCGGTTCACCCATTACGAGATCGAGCCGCATCTGGACGACTGGGTCGAGTGGGCGCACGGCGCAGGGATGGATTGGCGGCTGATCGCGTTCCTGCGCTTCCGGCCCGATCTGCTGTTCGAATTCGACCCGGCTCGCAATCCCGTCGCTTTTCCGAGCCCTCGCTCCTGGGAGTACGCGCACCGCGCCCTGGTCAAGTTCGCCGAGCTGCCGCATTTGCTGCTCGAGGCGCTGCAGGCTTGTGTGGGCCCGGCGTCAGGGGTCGAGTTCATGGCTTTCCTCGACCACATGAACGACATGCCGGACATCGAGGCCATTTCCCGGGGCGAGTCGCTGGAGATGCCGGCGCGGCTCGACATCCAGTACGGCGTCGCCACAGCGCTCGTGCGTCGGGCGCAGCGGGTCACGGGAAGCGAGGAGGCCGTCGCCTCGATGCGTCACATCCTGCGCTATGCGCGCCAGTTTCCGCAGCAGGAACTCGGCGTGATGCTGGTGACGGACATGCATCGCACCATCGGTCAGCCCTTGTACGCGCTGCCGGAGTTCAAGGACTGGGCTCAGAGCGTGAGCGAACTGCTGCTGTTCGACCGAGCGCTCCCCGGCTGAGTCGCTCGATGGCCTCAGCGGTAGCGGCACCGTGAGTGCGGGCGAATCCCGGGATGTCGACGTCAAGCTGCAGGCGGCTCGCACACGCCTCGTGCTCGATCAGCCATTCATGGGCGCATTGCTCTTGCACCTGCCGATGCAGGCGACGAATCGCTGCGAGACGATCGGCACCGACGGCGTCGCCATCCACTTCAATCCGCGCTACATCGCCGCACTGAGCTTGCGCCAGACGCAGTTCATGCTGGCCCACCAGGCTTTGCACTGTGCCTTGGGCCATTTCGCACGGCGCGGTCACCGAACGCGCAACCGCTGGGATGTCGCATGCGATTTCGCGGTGAATCTGCTGCTGGCCGACGAAGGGATGGAGCCGCCTGCGGGTGCTTTGCTCGACAGTCGCTACCGAGGCTTGTCGGCGGAGGAGATCTATCCGCTCATCGCGGAGGGCGCTGGACTGACGACGCTCGACGTCCATCTGTTCGACGGTGCGTCGGCGGCCGCGGGCACGGCGCGCGTCGGCGACGGTGGCGAGCGCGAGCGCGAGCGAGCGGCGACGGAACGAGACGATGCGGATGCAGCCGCGAGCGACGACGAGCAATGGAGCGACGCGGCCCCGCATCGTCGTCGCAATTCGGGAGCGGCGACGGCCCAGACCGAGGCGCACTCGATCGAGGAGTCGGCGCAGCAATGGCAGATGCGGCTCGCGAGCGCTGCGCAGCAGGCCGAACGCGCCGGCCGTCTGGGTGCATCGTGGCAGCGTGCGCTCGGTCGCATGCTTCAGCCGGCGTTGCCGTGGAGTGCGCTGCTCGCCCGCCATGTCGTGAGCCGGGCGCGGGACGACTACAGTTTCCAGCGTCCCTCGCGTCGTGATGTCGGGGGCGCCTTGCTGCCGCGCATGCATTCAGCCCAACTGGATCTGTTCGTCGTGCTGGACACGAGCGGCTCGGTGAGCGAAAGCCAGTTGAACGCGTTCGCAGCCGAGATCGAGGCGCTCAAGGGGCAGGTGCGGGCTCGTGTCACGCTGCATGCGTGCGACGAGAAGTTGGTGCAGGAAGGACCCTGGGTGTTCGAATCGTGGGAGCCGATCGACTTGCCGCGCACGCTTACGGGCGGCGGCGGGACGGATTTCAGGCCCGTGTTCGACTGGATCCGCGATCAGTCGCAGCGGCCCGACCTGCTGATCTACTTCACCGACGCAGAAGGCGACTTTCCGCAGAGCGCGCCGCCGTTTCCCGTGATCTGGCTGGTGAAGGGGCCGGCGCCGGTGCCTTGGGGCGAACGGATCCAGCTCAACTGAACTCGATCGTTGCGGCGCTTCCGGGGCCGCCGCCGGCTCTCATGGTTCGCCGATACCGGGAACGTCGATCGCAGAAGGACGATCGCTGAAGGGGCTGCGTTCGTTCAGCTCATCGACGTAGCCGCCGATGCCGACCATCTCTCGTTCCAGGTACTGGCCGATCGCGCGTCTGAACTCGGGATGAGCGACCCAGTGCGCCGAGTAGGTTTCGACCGGGAGCAGGCCGCGCGCCATCTTGTGTTCGCCTTGCGCGCCGCCTTCGAACCGGCCGATGCGGTGAGCGATGCAGTACTCGATCGTCTGGTAGTAGCAGGCCTCGAAATGCAGCAGTGGCACCGATGCGATCGCGCCCCAGTTGCGCCCGTACATGACCTCGTTGCCCGCTACGATGTTGAACGTGGCGGCGATCGGCTTGCCTTCGTGACTTGCTTCGATCAGCAGCACGTTCTGCGGCAGGTGGTGCGCGAGATGGAGAAAGAAGTCGAGGTTGAGATAAGGCGTGGAGCGATGCTCCCGGTAGGTCTGGCGATAGCAGCGATCGAAGAACGCCCAGTCGGATTCCCTGGCCTCATCGCCGCGCAGCCAGCGGAACGTGATGCCTTGCTCGCGCACCCGGCGGCGCTCCTGGCGGATCTTCTTGCGCTTCTCGCGTGCGAGTTGCGCCAGGAACTCGTCGAAATCGCGGTAGCCGGGGTTGCTCCAATGGAACTGCACCCCCTTGCGCAACATCATGCCGGCTTGTTCGCATTCTTGGGCGACGGATACTTCCGGGAAGAGCAGATGCACCGATGAAGCGCTGCAGCGCTGCGCCAGGGCGAGGGCGGCGTCGAGCAGCAGGCGGCGCTGTGGTGCAGTGGGCGCCATCAGTCTCTGCCCGGTGATCGGCGTGAAGGGCACGGCGCTCAGAAGCTTCGGGTAGTACGTCAAGCCATGACGATGGTAGGCGTCCGCCCAGGCCCAATCGAAGACGTACTCGCCGTAGGAGTGGTCCTTGAGGTAGAGCGGCATCGCGGCCGCGAGGCGATCGGCATCCCACAGCGTGATGTGGCACGGTTGCCATCCCGTCGCGGCGGATACGCAACCCGTGGATTCGAGTCCGTGCAAGAACGCATGGCTGAGCAAGGGGTTGCCCGGCGCGAGCTGATCCCATTGCGCGGCTGGCACGTCGCCAAGGGATTCGACGATGCGTATTGGGTCTCGAGAGTGTTGTGCGCGCATGGCCTCGACGTGCGACACGCCTGGCGGGACAGTAGCGTCCGCTTCGATTCGGACGCAGTGCGTTCCGCAGTCAGGGGATAGCGGCTATACTAACCGCACTTCGCGGACCGGCCGGAGAGTTGCATGAAAAAAATCGAAGCGATTTTCAAACCTTTCAAGCTGGACGAAGTGCGCGAGGCTCTCTCCGAGATTGGCGTCTCCGGGCTGACGGTGACCGAAGTCAAAGGCTTCGGCAGACAGAAGGGGCACACCGAGCTCTACCGGGGGGCCGAATACGTCGTCGACTTCCTGCCCAAGGTCAAGGTCGAAGTCGTGGTGGCGGATAGCATGCTCGATCAAGCCATCGATGCCATCATCAAAGCGGCGCGCACGGGCAAGATCGGCGATGGCAAGATTTTCGTCAGCAACGTGCAGCAAGTGATCCGGATTCGCACCGGGGAAGTCGACGAAGCCGCGATCTGACCGCGAGGGGGTGACGGGACTGCCGAGAGCCTCGTTAACCACTTCCTTACAGACTCGGATCGGGCGTGTCGCCGGCTATCCCCGCAAGAGTACGATGACGGCGCCCGAGCCGCCGTCGATCGGCCTCGCTTCGCAGTAGGCAAGCACGTCATCGCGCAAGATCAGCCAGTGGCTCAGTTTGCTTTTGAGCACGGGTAGCCGATTGCGCGAGCGCAATCCCTTCCCATGGATGATGCGAACGCAGCGGGTGCCGCTTTGCATGCATTCCTGCAAAAAGGCGGCAGTGGCGATCCGCGCCTCGGCCGCGGTCATGCCGTGCAGATCGAATTCATCCTGGATCACCCAGTGCCCGCGGCGCAGTTTGCGCAGGACCGACTGGGGCACTCCGGGGCGGACATAAACGAGTTCCTCGCCCGAGGCGACGCCGGTGTCCGGGCTTGGAGGTGCGGTGAGGGATTCTTCGAGTACTCGACGTTCGTCTTGTAGGCGCTGTCGCGGTATGGGAGGCGGACGCGGCCGCTGGGGCTCGACCCGGATGGCGCCTCTCAGACGCACGACATCGCGCATCTCAGCCTGAAAATCGAGGTCGTTCGAGGTGGCGGCCGGCTTTTTCATGGCAATGGGCGCTCACCTGACAACGATACGGTGCGCCTGCGTTCACTCCTGTAGAGCTTCGAGATACCGCTGAGCGTCCAGTGCCGCCATGCAACCGCTGCCGGCACTCGTCACCGCCTGGCGATAAACGTGATCCTGTACGTCCCCGGCTGCGAAGACGCCCGGGATATTGGTCGCGGTCGCGTTACCTTCGCTGCCGCCGTGGGTCAGTATGTAGCCGTTCTTCATGTCGACCTGGCCGGCAAAGATTTCGGTATTGGGCTGATGGCCGATGGCGATGAACACGCCCTTCAGATCGATCGCATTGACACCGGATCCCTTGGCTTGTTTCAAGCGCACGCCGGTCACGCCGGATTGGTCGCCGAGCACTTCGTCGAGCACATGATCGTAGTGCAGGGTGATGTTGCCGGTCCGGGACTTCTCCACGAGGCGGTCGACCATGATCGGCTCGGCGCGGAACTTGTCGCGGCGATGCACGACATGAACCCGGCGGGCAATGTTGGAGAGGTAAAGCGCCTCTTCGACCGCAGTGTTGCCGCCGCCGATGACCGCGACGTCCTCGCCCTTGTAAAAGAAGCCGTCGCACGTTGCGCAGGCGGACACGCCGCGCCCCATGAAGGCTTCTTCCGACGGGAGTCCCAAATACTTGGCCGACGCGCCGGTGGCAATGATGAGCGCATCGCAGGTGTAGGTTGCGCTGTCACCCTCGAGAGTGAGCGGGCCGTCTTTCAGTCGTACGGTATTGATGTGGTCGAAGATGATCTCGGTGCCGAAGCGCTCGGCATGCTTCTGGAAGCGCTCCATCAATTCCGGGCCCTGCACGCCGGACGCATCTGCGGGCCAGTTGTCCACCTCCGTGGTTGTCATGAGTTGGCCGCCTTGAGCCATTCCGGTGATGAGCACCGGATTCAAATTGGCGCGGGCAGCGTATACGGCGGCCGTGTAGCCCGCCGGACCGGAGCCGAGGATCAGCAGCCGGCAAGCCTTGGATGTTTTTGCCATGGAGTCAGGAGCCCTGGATGCATTTGTAAAAAAACAACAATTTACCAGTTACTGGCGAACTTTGTCGAGTTCGCGCAACACTCCAAATTGCTAATTCAACTGGTTGTCATACAATAAAACGGGCATTATCCCGCGCTGCGCCGTAACTACTGAATTCATGGTCAACGAATGAGCCGCCCCATACGAACGGTTGTTTTGCTCGGGTTATCCTTGAGTGTGGCCCCAGCGTGGTCCGCATCGAACGTCCCGCGAGGGGATAAACATTCGAAGAAGCCGACTGTCTCCCGACAGTTGCTCGCTCAAGCTGCAGTGCCGGCTCCCAACCTGCCGCTACCCCAGGAAGTGTCCGTTCCTCCGGCACCCCGGTTCGACATCGAACGCTTCGATGTGCAAGGGAACACGCTATTGGAGGCGGCCGAGATCGATACGGCCGTTGGGCGCTACACGGGAAAGAGCAAAGATTTCGCCGATGTGCAGCGAGCCCTCGAGGCCCTGCAGCAGCGATACCAGCGCCGCGGTTACGGCGCTGTGCAAGTGACGCTCCCCGAGCAGGAACTCGAGAAGGGGGTGATCGTTCTGCGGGTGATCGAACCGCGCTTGGGCAAGGTCGTCGTCGAAGGCAACAAGTTTTTCGACAACGACAATATTCGGCGCGGCTTTCCGGCGCTCAAGGAAGGCTCGACGCCGAACGTGGTTCAGATCGGCCAAGAGTCCCGGCTCGCCAACGAGAACGCCGCCAAGCGGACGACCGTGCTGCTGCGTGCCGGCGAGAACGAGACCGAGGTCGATGCCACCATACGCGTCCGGGACGAGAAATTCTGGCGTGCCAGCGTCAGCCTGGACAATACCGGCTCTCCCACCACCGGAATGTGGCGCCTGGGTTTCGGGTATCAACACTCGAACCTGTTCAACCGGGACCACACGCTCACGATCCAGTATCAGCTCGATCCGGAGCCGTTGCGCGACTTCGACGATCTGAAGGTCCTTGGGGTCGGCTACCGCATCCCGCTTTACCAACAGAACGCCTCGATCGACTTCCTTGCGGGATATTCCACGATCGGCAGTGCCTCGGGGCAGGTCATCCAGGGTCTCGCGTTCAACGTGGCCGGCAGCGGGACGATCTTCGGTGTCCGCTACAACTACATGCTGCCGCGCGTCGCTGGATGGACGGACTACGAACACCGCGTGTCGTTGGGCCTCGATTACAAGGCCTTCCAGAATCAGGTTGCCGAGGTGACGGGCGGGGTCGTGGGGCCTAACCTCACCCCGGAGGTGACGGTGCATCCAATCAGCCTGACCTACAACGCGACCAAGCGCATGGATCGCGCCGAACTCGGGTTTTATGGGTCGGTGGCGCACAATTTCCACCCGCACGGAAACGATGCTTCGGCCGAGAAATTCAATGGCCCCCCTGGGGTCGGGGTGCGACCCGGGGTGGGGCGCCCGAACTATACGGTCTGGCGTTACGGCGCGAATTTCATACGCGCATTCGAGAACGACGTGCAGGTTCGTGCCAACGTCACGGGTCAGTACTCCCGCGACGCGCTCGTTCCCGGCGAGCAGTTCGGTATGGGGGGCTGGGACAATCTGCGGGGCATGCGGGAGCGGGAAGCAGCCAACGACCGCGGTTTGCGAGGTTCTCTGGAGGTGTACTCGCCCGACCTGAGCGCCAAGTTCACCATCCCCAATGGGCGTTTACGTGTCCTCGCGTTCTACGACTGGGGTTATTTGAGCCAGAACTTCAAGCCCGCGCCGTGTCCGCCCGCTGCATGCCGAGTATCGGCATCGAGTTTCGGCGTTGGCATGCGCCTCGCCCTGGATCAGGGTTTCAGCTTCCGACTGGATTATGCGCAGATACACGATCCAGCCGTGATCGGTGAAAAGCATGACAACCGACTCCACTTCGGCATGGCGGTCGCATTCTAGCCGCGGCGCTCTTCAGGATTGGCGGCCCGCTCTGATGCTCTGCGCGACTCTCCGGCGGGACAAGGCAGCATCGAATGGCGGTCTCGCACCGAGGGCGATCGCTACCGCTTGTCTCGCGAGTCGGGCCATCCATCAGTCGAACGGGCACTTCGCTGGCAGGCGCCGGCATGATTCGCGCAGTGCGTCGGTGAGGCAAGGGCGGTCGTTTGACATAGCCGCCGGCGTGTAGCGTGCTGCGTAGCACCGGAATAAGCGGGTATTCCATCATTTTCGTTAGACGACAATGCCATCCGATCTGGTGTAGGATCGCAGGGAAAAGGGTTTTCCCCGAGGGATACAGTCTATGGTGACCACGGATGTGCTGAAGTCGGTGCCGCTGTTCTCGGCTATGCCAAACGAGCAGCTCACGGCACTGGCAAGTTGTGCAACATTGCGCCGCTACCCCCGCAGCACGCTGATTCTACGGGCGGGCGAGGAAACGGACGGCTTGTATGTCATGCTTTCGGGGCGCGCAAAAGTACTCATCCCAGATGATGAAGGTCATGAAGTCATTCTGGCTGTGCTCAGTCAGCGCGATTTCTTCGGAGAGATGGGGCTCCTCGACGATCAGCCTCGATCGGCGAGCGTCGAGACGCTCGAGCCGTGCGAACTCTTGCGTTTGGGAAAATCCGAGTTTCTTCGCTCCCTGCACGACAATTTCGAACTTGCCATGCGCATCATTCGCGCCCTCGTCAAGCGGCTGCGCGAGGCAGACCGGCAGATCGAGAGCCTCGCCCTGATGGATGTGTACGGTCGGGTCGCTCGGGTCTTGCTTGATCTTTCCGACAACGTCGACGGCAAGCGGGTGGTCGGTAAGGCGCCTCCGAAACAGGAGATCGCGCGCATGATCGGGGCTTCGCGGGAGATGGTGAGCCGGGTAATGAAAGATCTGCAGACATCCGGCCACATACGCGTCGACAAGCGTCGCATCATGCTGCTGTCTGACATGGAAGTATCGAGCAAGAAGATCCGCGAGCAGGCTCGCAAGGCCTGGAACTTCAAGGTCTGATTGCAGCCTGATGCCGCCGACGCGGCTGTTGTCGGTGGTGGTGCCGAGCGCGGGTTCCGGCGAACGACGTGATGATGAGAAAATCGGTGGCCGACGCTCGACGTCGGTCCAGCGGAGGCGAAGAAGATGATGTTGCGGCTAGCGGTCGGCTTCATGACCATTCTGTTCGTCGGCGCAGCCCAGATCACCTGGGCGGCGAATGCCGGCACGGTGACCCATCTTAGCGGCACCCTGTCGGTGACCCGGCCCGATGGCTCGGCAAGAATCCTCTCGCGCAAGTCCGAAGTCGTGCCCGGCGATGTTCTCGCCACCCAACGCGACAGCTACGCCCAGATCAACTTCACCGACGGCAGCACCATGACGCTGCGGCCGAACACTCAGATGAAGATCGAGGACTACAAGTTCACCCGCGATCGGCCTCAGGAGGACAGTTCCTTTTTTCGCCTGATCAAGGGCGGCCTGCGCACCGTGACCGGTCTGATCGGCAAGCGCGGCAATATGGATGCCTACCGAATCGGGACGAGCACCGCCACCATCGGGATTCGCGGCTCTTCGGGGGACACCCTCGACTGCACGCAAGGTTGCGAGGGCGTCACCCAGGATTCGGAAAAGCTGCCGGCAGGGCTTTATCACGCCACGTACACCGGAAGCTACGTGCTCACCAACGAGCAGGGGACGGTCGTCGTGGAGGAGAAGCAGTTCGCCGTGGTAGAAAACCGCACTTCGGCGCCGCGCATTCTGCCCAAGGATCCGGGGCTGAACTTCGACGTGATCCCGTTCGCGATTCCCGGCCAGGGCGGACCGCAGCGGCCCGGCAGCCAGGAATGCGTAGTCCAGTAACTCGCGCCTGAATCCAGCCGATGAAGCCCTGCCTCGTGCGGGGCTTTTCGTTTTGGTCGCCCGAGGTTGGAGGCGTTGGGCGGCCGAAGCGCGCAGTGCAGGCCATCCTCCGCGAGCAATCTATATAATGAGCGCAGTCGACTCTACGCGCGATCTCGGCTGACGGATCGCGCTGGCGCTCTCACACCCACACCGGCAATCGCTTGCATGGCTCGATCGCAGAACGCGGCAAGTAATCCGCTACCGCCCAAGCTCGCTGCGCTCCTGAAGGAGTCGTGGTGGCTCGCGTTCGTCGCGCTCGCGCTCTACCTTGTGATCATCCTAGTGACTTATGCGCCTGCTGACCCTGCGTGGTCGCATAGCGTGGAGCCCGACAAGATTCGCAACGCCGGTGGCCGCGTCGGCGCCTGGATTTCGGACGTGCTCCTCTACGTCTTCGGACTGTCGGCTTATTGGTGGGTCGTCTTTTGCCTGTATCTCGTCTTCTGGGGCTATCGTCAGCTCGAGCACACCGAGCTCGGAGATCGACGCTCCCTGGCGGCGTCCGGCGCCGGTTTTCTGATGCTCATCGTGGCGAGCTGCGGCATGGAAGCGCTGCGGTTGTACAAGCTCAAAGCGGCCCTGCCGCTGGGGCCTGGCGGAATCATCGGGACGCTGGTGAGCGATGGGTTGCACGCCGCGCTCGGCTTCACGGGTGCCACCCTGATACTGCTGCTGTTTCTCGCCATCGGTTTGAGCCTGTTCACCCAGGTTTCGTGCATCGTCGCCATCGAGCGCTTCGGCGGGTGGGTCGAGAATGCGTGGTTCTTCATCGTCGGTCGAATCACGGCATGGCGGGATCGCAAAGTCGGCGAAGTCGCGGCAGTCGAGCGCGAAGTCACGGTGGAGAAGGTCCGCAAGCGACTGGAGCCGCACGAGCCCATTCGCATCGAGCCGCCGGTCGTGGAGATTCCTAAGTCCGAGAGAGTAGTGCGAGAGAAGCAGCGGCCTTTGTTCGAGGAGTTTCCCGATTCGCCCCTGCCGCCTCTGCATCTGCTGGATGAACCGGAGGACGACATCGAAACGATGAGCCCCGAAGGGCTCGAGTACACGTCGAGGCTGATCGAGAAGAAGCTGCTCGATTTCGGTGTGGAGGTGAAGGTGATCGCCGCCTACCCGGGCCCCGTGATCACCCGTTACGAAATCGAGCCTGCCGTCGGGGTGAAGGGCAGCCAGATCATCAACCTCGTCAAGGATCTCGCGCGTGCGTTGTCGGTGGTGAGCATACGCGTCGTCGAGACCATACCCGGCAAGAGCTGCATGGGGCTGGAGATTCCGAATCCCAAGCGGCAGATCGTGCGCTTGTCGGAAATCCTGAGCAGCAAGGTCTATGCGGACATGAATTCGCCGCTGACGATCGCAATGGGCAAGGATATCGCCGGCAAACCCATCATTGCCGACCTTGCTCGCATGCCACACATGCTGGTGGCCGGCACGACCGGATCGGGCAAGTCGGTCGCGATCAACGCGATGATTCTTTCGCTGCTGTACAAGGCGGTGCCGACGCAAGTGCGCCTGATCCTTATCGATCCGAAGATGCTGGAGCTTTCCGTCTACGAGGGTATTCCGCATCTGCTCGCGCCTGTCGTCACCGACATGAGGCAGGCCGCCTACGCCCTCACCTGGTGCGTCGGGGAAATGGAACGACGCTACAAGCTGATGTCCGCGCTGGGTGTGCGCAATCTTTCCGGCTTCAATCAGAAGCTGCGCGATGCTCAGAAGGCCAAGCAACCCATCGTCGATCCCTTCGCGCTGAAGACCGAGGAGACGCCGGATCCGCCGCTGTTGCAGGAGATGCCTTTCATTGTCGTGGTGATCGACGAATTGGCCGACCTCATGATGGTGGTCGGCAAGAAGGTCGAGGAACTGATTGCGCGACTGGCGCAGAAGGCGCGCGCGGCCGGGATCCACCTGATCCTGGCGACGCAGCGGCCATCCGTTGATGTCATCACCGGCCTCATCAAGGCCAACATTCCTGCGCGGGTAGCGTTCCAGGTCTCGGCGAAGGTCGACTCACGGACCATTCTCGATCAGATGGGGGCCGAGTCCCTCCTGGGACAGGGGGACATGCTGTATCTGCCGCCAGGCACCGGCTACACGATCCGCGTCCACGGCGCATTCGTCGCCGACGAGGAGGTACACAAGGTCGTCCAGCAGTTGAAAGCGCACGCGGAGCCGAACTACGTGGAAGGCTTGCTCGACGCGCCTGAGAGCGAAGGCGACGACGGAGCGCCCGCCGCGAGCGGCGCGGATGCCGAGAGCGATCCGCTCTATGACCAAGCCGTGGAGATCGTGCTGCGCACCCGCCGAGCCTCGATTTCCCTTGTGCAGCGGCACTTGCGCATCGGGTACAACCGGGCGGCCCGTCTGATCGAGCAGATGGAGCGGGCGGGTCTGGTGTCGCCGATGCAGTCCAACGGCAATCGGGATATCCTCGTCCCGGCGTCCGCGCAAGAGGGGCGTTGATGCGGGGAACCCTTCGGCCGAGCACGGTCGAAGCATGATCCGAGTGCCGCGGCCCATGCCGTGCAAAGCGCGGACAGCGCTCTTGCTCGTGCGACCGACCCGTTTACGTAAGGAAATCTCGATGCGAATTGTCTCTTTGGTAGCCCTGCTGCTGGCGCTCGCTGGAAACGCTGCTGCGGCGGGTGTCGACACGCTGCGTTCGTATCTACGGGAAACGAGCGCAGCCAGCGCCCAGTTCACGCAGATCGTCTACGACCGCAGCATGCGCAAGCTGCAGGAAACGAGCGGGACCATGCACTTCTCCCGGCCTGGCCGCATCCGCTGGTCCTACGAGAAGCCATACGAACAATTGATCGTCGGCGATGGAGACAAGCTTTGGGTCTATGACAAAGACTTGAACCAGGTCACGGTCAAGGCGATGACCCAGGCGCTCGGCGGCAGTCCGGCTTCGTTGCTTGCCGGCAGCAACGACATCGAAAAGGATTTCCGTCTGACGGCGACGGGTGCCCAGGACGGTCTCAACTGGCTCGAAGCGATTCCCCGCAGCGGCGAATCCACGTTTCAGAAAGTGCGTCTTGGATTCGGCAAGGCGGGCCTCGAGGCGATGGATCTCACCGACGGCTTCGGTCAGACCACCGTCGTGCGGTTCACGAGCATCGTGCGCAATCCCAAGCTCTCGCCGGATATCTTCCGCTTCACGCCACCCAAAGGGGCGGACGTCATCAGTGGCTGATCTCTTTGCGCCCACGGAGCCTGCCGCACCTCTTCCCGAGTTGCTGCGGCCGACCACGATCGATGAGGTGATCGGGCAGACGCATTTGCTGGGCGAGGGCAAGCCCTTGCGGGTGGCCTTCGAGGCCGGCAGGCCTCATTCGATGATTCTCTGGGGGCCGCCCGGCGTCGGCAAGACGACGCTGGCGCGCCTGATGGCCCGGGCGTTCGATGCCGACTTCATCGCGCTTTCTGCGGTGCTCTCGGGTGTCAAGGACATCCGAGAGGCCGTGGAGCGCGCCGAACGCAATCTTCAGGCTCACGGGCGACGCACGATCCTGTTCGTCGACGAGGTTCACCGCTTCAACAAATCTCAGCAAGACGCCTTTCTGCCGCATGTCGAACGCGGCCTGCTCACCTTCATCGGCGCGACCACCGAGAACCCTTCGTTCGAAATGAACAGCGCCTTGCTCTCGCGCGCGGCCGTATACGTGCTGCAGCCCCTGTCGGTCGATGAACTCGGAACGCTGCTGGATCGAGCGATCGAGCGGCGGCTGCCCGCGCTGAAGCTCAACCCCGATGCGCGCAAGCTGCTCGTGGCATACGCCGACGGCGATGCGCGTCGTCTGCTCAACCTCGCCGAGCAACTCGATGTCGCAGCCGGATCGCGCCAAGGCGCGGAGATCGACGAGACGTTTCTTCGTTCGACCCTGGCGCAGGCGCGGCGGCTCTTCGACAAGGGAGGCGAGCAGTTCTACGATCAGATCTCGGCCTTGCACAAGTCCGTGCGCGGCTCCAACCCCGATGGATCGCTCTACTGGCTGACGCGCATGCTCGATGGCGGCGCCGATCCCCTGTACCTCGGCCGTCGTCTAGTACGCATGGCCATTGAAGACATCGGCTTGGCCGATCCGCGCGCCCTGCGCATCTCGCTCGACGCCTGCGAAACCTACGAGCGGCTCGGGTCGCCGGAGGGCGAACTGGCATTGGCCGAAGCCACCCTCTATCTTGCAATGGCTGCCAAGAGCAACGCTGCGTACATGGCTTATGGGGCGGCTCGCGAGGCGGTCAAGGCGTCGGGCACTTTGCCGGTGCCGGTGCATTTGCGCAATGCGCCCACACGCCTGATGAAGACGCTCGGCTACGGTCGCGAGTATCGCTACGCGCACGACGAGCCGGATGCCTATGCGGCCGGGGAGAAATACCTGCCCGAAGCGATGGGCGATACGCGCTTCTACGAGCCCACGGACAGGGGCTTGGAGGCGCGCATCAAGGAACGTCTGTCCTACCTGCGGTCCCTGGACGCGCAAGCTCAGAAGTCGTAGAGCCGCGCCGGGTTATCGACGAGGATTTTGCGCCGCGTTGCGGCGTCGGGTATCCAATCGGGCACCATGTCGGCGAGATCGCCGCAATTAGGCATGTATGCAGCCCCGGGGTGCGGCCAATCCGTTCCCCAGACCAGTCGATCGGGGGCGATTTCCACCATCGCGCGGGCAAGCGGCGTGACGTCGGGAAACGTCGGCGGCTGCTGCGACACGCGATACGGCCCGATCAGCTTAGCCCAGACATTGTCGCGGCGAAGAAGGCTGAGCAGGCGCTGAAAGCCGGCACCCTGCACACCTTCCGACGGATGCGCGTGCGCGAAATGGTCGATCACGACATCGACCGGCAATTTGCTCACGTGCTCTTCCAGATCGGTCACCTTGTTGATGTCGAGGTACATCTGCAGATGCCAGCCCATGGGCTTGATCCGTTCGGCAAGCCTGGGCGCATCGGCCAGCGAAAGGCCTTTGGTGGCCGACGCGAGATTGAGCCGGATGCCGCGCACGCCCGCAGCGTGGAGGTCTTCCAGTTCCCGATCGCTCGCTGTCGGCGCCGGCACGGCCACGCCGCGAAACGCGAACTTGCCCGAGCGCATGGCGTCGATCATCGCGCTATGGTCGTTGGCATACACGCTCGCCTGCACGATGACGGCGCGGCTGCATCCGATGGTCGTAAGCATGTGGATGTAGTCGTCGGTCGTCGAGTCGGGTGCGATATAGGCCGCCTGGGGCGCGAAAGGATAGCGGCTCTGCGGTCCGAACACGTGGGCGTGGCAATCGCAGGATCCGTCGGGCAGCGGGATTTTCGGTCGGCGCGGATTGCGGTCGGGCGGGGCAATGGTGGGGGAGCGTTCGGTCATTTCTCTGGTCCTCGTCTTTGGCGCGAGCGCCTCGCTTCTTGGTCGGAGCGCCTCGATACCGGATAATAGCCGGCCCCGGTGCGCGCTCGCGTGCTGCATTCGCTCAATGAGGTCATCATGCTCGACGTTCAACTTCTTCGCGCCGATATCGACGCGGTGGCGCGCAGGCTCGCCGATCGCGGCATCACGATCGATGCGGCTCGATTTCAGGAACTCGAGGCGAGCCGCAAGGCATTACAGGTTCGCACGCAGGAGCTGCAGGCGCGGCGCAACCAGGCATCCAAGCAGATCGGGCAGGCAAAGCAGAAGGGCGAGGATGCGAGCGCATTGATGGCCGAAGTCGCTTCGATGGCCGACGAATTGAAGGCCAACGAGACGAGGCTAGAGGGGTTGCAGAGGGAACTGAACGAATTCCTGCTCGGCATTCCGAACGTGCCGCACTCGTCGGTGCCTACAGGGCGCAGCGCCGACGACAATGCCGTGGCACGCCGCGTCGGCGAGCCGAAGGCAATGGCGTTCAAGCCGCGCGACCACGTTGATCTCGGCGAAAGTCTGCAGATGCTCGATTTCGCCACCGCGACCAAGATTGCAGGTGCGCGGTTCTCTCTGCTCAAAGGGCCGCTCGCGCGTCTGCATCGCTCGCTCGCGCAGTTCATGCTCGATCTGCACACCGGCGAGCACGGGTATACGGAAGTGTACGTCCCGTATCTGGTCAATGCCGCCAGCATGAAGGGCACAGGCCAGTTGCCGAAGTTCGAAGAAGATTTGTTCGCTGTGCCCCGCAGCGATGGCGAGAAGCTCTACTTGATACCGACAGCCGAGGTGCCGGTGACGAACATCGTCCGCGACGAAATCGTGGCCCTCAAGGATCTGCCGCTGAAGTATGTGTGCCATTCGCCGTGTTTTCGTTCCGAGGCAGGCTCGTACGGCAAGGACACGCGCGGCATGATCCGTCAGCATCAGTTCGACAAGGTGGAACTGGTGCAGATCGTGCATCCCGAGAAATCCTACGATGCGCTCGAGCAGTTGACCGAGCACGCGGAGGAAGTGCTCAAGCGCCTGGATCTGCCCTTCAGGACGATGGTGCTCTGCACCGGCGACATGGGCTTCGCCTCGGCCAAGACCTACGACATCGAGGTCTGGCTGCCAGGACAGCATGCCTACCGGGAGATCTCCTCGTGCAGCAATTTCGAAGCGTTCCAGGCGCGTCGCATGCAGGCCCGGTATCGGAACGAGAAGGGCAAGCCCGAGCTCGCACATACGCTCAACGGCTCTGCGCTCGCTGTGGGAAGGGCCTTGATTGCCGTGATCGAGAATTATCAGAACGCGGATGGGAGCGTCACCGTGCCTGAGGTGCTGAGACCTTACATGAGCGGACAAGCTACGATCGGCGTGAAGGGCTAGGGCGGGGGAGGGCCTTCAGACGGGGATAGCGTTCTGCCCCGTTTTTTCCGATGTCAGAACAGCCCCATTGCCGCGAGCCTCTGCTAAAATCGTGGCCACGGAGAGGTACCGAAGCGGTCATAACGGCGCCGACTCGAAATCGGATGGTCAGAGTAATCTGGCACGTGGGTTCGAATCCCACCCTCTCCGCCACACCTTGTTTTTAAAGCACTTTTTTTCTGGCCTTAGCCGGCTGTGCCAGAAAAATCGGATGGGTGTGACGAAAACGTGACGTGACCCGAAATTCGCTTCGCGTGCTCCACCAAATGCTCGGCACCCAGGTGCGCATAGCGCCTCACCATCTCGGCCGTCTCCCATCCGCCCATCTCCTGCAAGACCTGCATTGGCGTACCCGCCTGCGCGTGCCAGCTCGCCCAGGTGTGCCGAAGATCGTGCCACCTGAAATTCGTCAATCCGGCACGCTCTAACGCCTTTCGCCACACCTTCGAGTCCGGACGCTTCTGCCCCGCAAACACCAAGGTCTGATGACGTCCCTGCTGCTCGCGCAGCACGGCCATCGCAGCCTCGTTGAGTGGCACCGAAATGGCCCGACGTGCCTTGGCTTGGTCGGCATGGATCCAGGCGCATCCTCGATTCAGATCCACCTGTCGCCACTCGAGCCCAAGCACGTTCCCCATGCGTAAACCCGTCGACAGCGCAAACCGCATCGGGTTGCGATGTTTCTCGCCTATGGAGGCGATCAGCTCAGCAGCCTCCTGCGGCGTAAGCCACCGGATTCGACGCTTGGATTCCTGGCGCATGCGCAGTACCGGTGCTCGGTCGATCCACTCCCACTCGCGCTCGGCAAGCCGCAACATCGCCCGTAGAAACGCCACGTAGCGATTCGCCGTAGCCGACGATTTGTCTGTAAGGAGTTTGTCCACCTTGTCCCGGGTGATCTCGTCCAGATACTTGAAGTGCTCGCGGAAAAACGCAATCGCGGTTGCGTCGTTGCGGATGCTCGCCTTGTGAGCGCGCTCCTTGAGCCACCTCGCGGCGGCTTCGTCGTACAAACGCCGTTGCTTGTGGCCCAGGCGCTCGACCCTCCACATTTCGGCTTTTAGCCGATCGTGAAGCTCTACCGCGGCTTTTCGGTCAGTCGTCTGAGCAGACTGTCTAACTCGTTGGCCGCTTGGTGTGGTGAAGTCGATCCACCACATGGTTCCTCGTTTGCGGACGGACATTGCTTCGTCTCCTTCCGCGGCTCAGGCCCGCGGCCATTTTGGACGGTAATGACGGCAGGGTCAAACCGATACGATCGTCCGATCCGGATGTGCGGTATCTGCCCCTGCTCGGCGAGTCGGCGTAGCGTATTCGGGTGCACGCGCAACAGCTCTGCAGCCTCATCGGTGGTCAGTAGGGGTGTCATGTGATTCCTTCGTGAGACGTAGGTCCAAGTAGTTAACCCAGGGTACGTGCGCAGTCGCGAGAAATCGCCCACCTAAGTGCATTCGCATTCTCGTCCTGCGGTACGAAATGGCAACGGACAATCCCTCTCAAAAAGGCGCGGATTGAGCCGGTAAAGTTCGCCACCTCGGCGGGGATCCGCTCGTCAGTCATGACAAAGGTATCCATCAAGCGCGAAATCCCTGTCGCGCCAGCCGCAGATGATTGGTGCTGATGCTGCAGACGGGGCACTTTTGCCGCTCCAGCGGCAGGGAGCGCACGACCAGGTATCGAAGCATGCAGGTGGCGCAGCGCACGCGCTGCAACTCCGCTTGCCGGGACTCGAGGAACCCGGCATGAACGAGCAGGGCATAGGCGAGGTTCACGTCGAGTCTCCGACCGATCGCAAGAGGGCCCGCGTTCGCGTACAGGGAGGAATACGTGGTGAACGCCATCAGAAGTTGCCAGCCCCGATTAAGGCGCACGTCGCACGCATTGCCGATCTCCTCGTAGCAGGCGACGAAGGTCGCGCAGTGAAGCGTCCATACCGATGAGGTGCTCGCGCTCGGGACGGCGAAGAACTGCGCGCTACTCTGGCGCACCGGGCCGGGCGAAGCACCCTTGCCCTGCAAGACGCGATACAGCTCGCGTACCCGGCGCGTCGAGAGCCCGGTCAAACGAGTGATCACACGCGTCTTCGCTTCGAGCCGGACCAGTCCATGCGCCAGTTCCAGGAAAGCCGGTTCCCAGCGCACGTCACCGGGACGTGCGCTGGACGGGATGGGGATCATTCCGAACCCTCCGCCGGTTGATTAGGACGCGCAGCCACGAAAGATGCGGCATGCAGCTGGCTTGCCTGGTGGTGCAGCCGTGCCCCGCGTCTGAAGGCGCGGTAGGGGAATCGAACGATCGGGCGTTTGAAGCCGAGCGCCAGGTGCTCGAGATCGTCGTCGGAGAGATCGCGCAGAAAGAGCGCCTGTTCGATCGTGATGCCCAGACGAATGAGCATGTCGGGCCGATGTGCGAGCGCGTCCTTGGCCGCCATGCGGGCGAAGCGAAGGTACTGACGGTTCAGTTCCAGGACGCGAGGCGCTTTTGGCTGGTCGCGACGAAAGCGCTCGACCGAGCGCTGGAGCAGCTTGACCGAGCACGTCAGTTGGGCGATGCACACGCTCGCGTGGCGGACGTATTCATCCTGCTCCGGACTGAGGCGTCCTAGCCAGTGCTCGGCGATACGCTCGTTGATGGCGCGCAGTTCGTCGGTCATGACGGATGCCTCGCGCCAAGGGCGGCAGTGTTTGGTGAAGGGCAGGCCTCTGCACTTGCCTCGATATGTTGAGGCTTCGTGGTCGCTGCACGATCCGAGAGTTGCGTTGGGACAGTCCCGCAGGCCTGTCCCAACCTAGGCATGTCCAATGCGGTTCACCTCGCTGTGTTGTTGTGGAGCCCGCAGTGTGGGGAGGCCTGGTCCAGCGTGCAACCCTGGTCGAGTCAAGTAGCATGACCTTGTCCTGGAGTATCGAATTTCGATACGAAGGGGCGCAATCGCGGTCGCGAGTGGCTATGGAGCGTTCGGACGCTGCTGCAACTTGTACTTTGCGCAACGAGGCCTGCTTTTCCCGTTCAACCCGTGCATTTTCGACAGGGATTGTGGCGAGCATTCTTCGATGCGATGGGACAGACTAGTCAGCGTCTGCCTCGCGGAGAAGGGCCATTGATCAAGTTCACGATCACCAGCACCAAGGGCGGGGTCGGGAAGACCACCCTGACAGCCAATCTGGGCGCGTTGCTTGCCGACATGGGGCTTCGCGTCCTGCTGATCGATGCCGACGTCCAGCCGTCGTTGTCGAAGTACTACCCGCTCTCGGCCACGAAGCCGGTGGCCGGTCTCACGGAGCTCATGGTTCGGGGAGAGATGACGCCTGCGTGCATCACGCCGACGATCTATCGCAACCTCGATCTTGTCGTCTCGGACGATCCGGAGGGCCACCTGCCGCACTGGCTCATGAATCGGATTGATCGAGGATTTCGCTTGCGGGTTGCCCTGCAGTCGCCGCTGGTTGCCGATGCGTACGACTGCGTGCTCATTGACACCCAGGGTGCGGTCGGCTCACTGCAAGATGCGGCGGTGATGGCGGCCGATTTGCTGATCTCGCCCATTACGCCGGAAATCCTCTCGGCCCGCGAGTTTCGCGACGGGACGATGGAATTGCTCCACAGGTTGGAAGCGGCCCGTGCGCTCGGCGTTCCGCTCGGGCCGATGAAGGCGGTGATCACACGCCAGGATCGAACGTCTGATGCGCGTCTTATCGCCAGCGGCATCCGAGAGGACTTTGCGCGGCTCTCCGACAGAGTCTGTGTGCTCGAGACCGTCGTGCCTCATGCCAAAGCTTACAAGGAGGCGGCCACACTGCGCGTCCCGGTGCATCGTCACGAGCCCCGTCGCCACGGGGTCACGCCCAGCGCCTATGCGGTGATGCACGAGCTTGCCTGGGAGTTGATTCCCGGCCTGCGAGGTGTGCATGCAGGACTGAACTCGTTCCGGGAGCGCATGGCGTGAATACCGACGCCTCCGAGCGCACGGTCGCTGCCGATGCGTCGATGGTGCTCGGCGATCGCTCGGCGCGCGCCTTGTCGTTGGAAGAGCGCCGTCAGCTCGTGGCGCAGTCGCTCCAGGTCGGCAATCCCGGAAATAACGCCCGACTGCTCCCCGAGGAGGCTGATCCGCGGGTCGAGTGTCAGATCGAAGTCGAGGTCGATGCGATTCAACCCTATGGCGGCAATCCGCGTCGGTGGGCGAACCCGAAGTTCGAGGAGATCAAGTCGTCGATCCGGGAGATCGGAATCCGCAGTCCGTTGAGCGTGACAAGACGCCCGGGCGAGCGCCACTTCACGGTCGAAGCCGGTGGCAACACCCGGCTGATCGCGCTCCAGCAGCTTTGGGCCGAGACGCGAGACGCACGCTACCAGAAGCTCGTGGTTGTGTTCCGGCCGTGGTGTTCCGAGCGTCATGTCCTCAGCGCGCACCTGATCGAGAACGAGCTGCGCGGGGAGCTCGCCTTCTGGGACAAGGCGCTCGGCGTGCTTGCCTTGAAGCAATCCATCGAGGCGGAGGCCGAAGCGGGGGAGGAACTTACGCTGCGCGATCTGGCGCTCGAGCTTCGCCGTCTGGGCCTCACGATCAATTCGGCAACGCTCTCGCATTGCCTGTACGCCGCGCAGCGGCTTCGAATCCTGGGCGAGGCCATTCCCGATCTCACGGGCCTCGATGTGAGGATCCTGCAGCCGCGGCTCAACGAACTCAGGCGTTACGCGAGGGATCGCGCGGGGATGCCCGAGGACGCGTTCTACGACGGCGTGCTGGCGCCGGTGTTCGAGCAGTTCGCCAACGCCTGTGCCGGCACGAGCGACTTCAGCGTGCAAGCGCTGTGCTGTGCCTGCGAGGAAGCGCTGGCGCGCGCGACGGGCTATCCGGTCGATGAGTTGCGAGCAACGATCGCCGGTCTGGCGCGTTCGCCGGAGGGCGCGGGGTCGGTGCCGTGCCCGGCCGATGCGGCTGTCGTCATGCCGATGGCCTCCGAGCAGGCGCAGCGCGCGGAGAACGCTCCGATTGCTGACGAGAGCGCTGGGCTTCCAGTGCCCGGCGCCCGAGCTGGGTCTGCCGACGACAGCGCCAAAGCTACTCGGCTGAGGGAACTTGCGCACGTATTCGCCAGCGTCGCCGGCATCGTGCATTGCCTGCAGTTCGATGCGCAGGCACCGACGGGCTTCCAGATGCAACCTTTGCCCGAGCTCGATGCGCGCGAGCCCACGCGCGGCCGCGCATGGGGTCTGCTCGCCAGTTTCTCGGGATGCTCCGCATCGTCGATGCCGGCCCCAGCGCTGGATGCGGCATTCGTTCAATGGCTGACCGACAGCCGTGACGAGACCGCGAACGCGTTCTGGGATCTCCTTGCGCTCGCCCGGACCTCCTGCGGTTCGCTGGTCAAGCGCGATGCGACCGAGGGGCCTCATTGATGCTGCCTATCGTGGACGCCGAGATCCGCCTGGTGCTGCTCAATCATCTGGCCTCGCGGCGGATGGCGAGCTCACCGAAGGTGTTGCGATCCGCCGGTCTCGAGCCGCAGGTGATCGAGCGCTTGCGTGCACTGCCAGCCCAGGAACTCGCGCGCCTTGCCGACCTGCGCACTCTGAAGATGGGTCTCACCGTCGATCCCGTCGGACTACGCCAGGGCTTGAGTGCAATTGCGCTGATGCGCGATCACGAATGGCTCGAATCGTACTTTCTGCTTCACGGTGCCTCCTGGCAGCTCATGCGGGCGCTCTTTCGGCTCACCCGCAAGCGGGTCCTGAGTCGGCGGCAGGAACTGGGTGCATGGTTTCCGGCAGGGCGGGTCCCGCTTCCGGAGGTGCTGGTGCGCGAAGACATTCGCACCGTCTGGCAGCGGATAGGCGAAAGCGATCGGCGCATGCGCTATTACCGCTTGCATCAGCAGTTCAAGTCGATTTCGATCCGGGTGCTCGAGGCGGTGCTTCGCAGCCAGGAGGATCGCCGGTGAACGACAGCCTACCCAGTGCCGCTGCAATCACCGCCGAGGTGCTGCTCGATGTTTTCGATCTGCCGGTAAGCTTTCATCGTTGTCTGGTGCCCGTGACCGGCGGGGTGACACCCGCCCTCATGCTCTCTCACGCGATCTGGACCACGCAGGGGCTCGATTCTGCCGCGGCAGGATGGTTTACCCGATCCCAGGCCCAGTGGACCGACGAGATCGGTCTGTCCCGCTCCGAGCAGGAGACCGCGCGGCGGGCGCTGCGCGAGTGCGGATTTCTGGAGGAGCGCCGCCTGGGCCTGCCGGCCAAGATCTGGTTCCGGGTGCGCGCAGAGGTCGTCTGGCACGCGCTCGAAGCGCACGCTGCGCGAAGGCTTAGCGCCACATCGCGAGGGGGATAGCGTGTCCGAAGCGAAGCCGGATGGCGAGC
>JALHQN010000019.1 GCA_022841915.1 Burkholderiales bacterium
GGCGGTTTCTGGATGAGCGTCAATGTTTGGGGCGAGTCGCTTGCCGCCGAGGTTGCGGCACTGGTGAAGAAGGGCGCGCGCGTGCACGTGGTCGGAAAGATTGTTCAGTCCACGTGGACCGTGACTGCCACCGGCGAGGAGCGCCGGGAGCTCTACGTCAATGCGGATCGACTGTTTCTCGGGCTCGCGCGCGTTCAAGCGGTGACCTTCATGGCGCCGCGCGAGGTCAGGCAAGCCGGAGGGTGATCGTGAGCATGCCTCAACAGGGCGGTGTCGCAGCTTTGCTGTCCGCCCATCCGGAGGAAGTGCGCATGCTGCGCTCGATCGCGCGATCGGCGGTGCTGGAGGCGGCCCGCGTCGGGGTGTTCAGCGAAACCTTCCGTGGCGTGCGTGTGAGTGCGATACGCGATGATGGTGCAGACCAAGCGCAGTGTGGCTACTCCAGCGTCCATGTCATCCTTGCGCGAGGCGCAATCGCGATGGAGCGCTGCGTTGTCCTCGCTATCGATGCGGACTGCATGGAACCAAATGCATTGACGGGCGGTCATTGGGATTGAAACGCACCCACGGCCGGTTTGCAGTCAGGATCGTGTCGTGGTGCATGGCAAGATTCACGTTGGCTGTGTCAGCCCGGTGGATGCCCGTCATCGCATCGCCCATGCTCGCAAGAGCGCCCAAAACCGGTTTGATCTCCTGAGAACCGGTGGCCGCAAGGCTCGGAGATACTCGTCCGTTGTTCTCGTCCCAGTCGGGGAGTTTCATCCCCGCTGGGGATGGTCTCCCCATTTTTATTTGCGCAAGGAGACCATCATGTCCGAGCAATCCCAGGCAACAAATCCGTCGTCGTTCTTCGACCTGCATGTGGAAGGGGTCGGTTATCTCAATCGTGTGCGCACGGTTCGTCCGAAAAAGGGGCAGGAGTTTCTCGCCTGTTCCGTCTCGGCGATGCGTGGCAGCAGCGAAGACATCGCCTACACGAAGTTCGACTGCAAGGTCAGCGGGGCTGAAGCTCGGAAGGTCATCAAGCTTCTGGAGCCGAGTGTTACCGCGGACAAGGCCGTCATCGTGGGCTTCCGCATCGGAGACGTCTATCCCGAACTCTTCACCTTCGAGAAGGGTGAGAAGCGTGGGCAGACGGGCATGACGATCAAGGGGCGGCTGCTTCGCATCAAGTTCGCCAAGGTCAACGGCATCGCCGTGGAGCTGCCGCTGTCCGAACGTTCGATGTCGGGTGAAGGCAGCCCTGCCTGATCGATCGCGTTGGTCGATCGTTTCATCCATCCCCTGGGGGAGTTCCTTCCCCCAGGGGGAAGGTCTCCTCCGCATTCGCTTCCGGAGACCCCGATGAAGAAAGCATTGTGGAACGTGCTCGGTGACTGGCGATTGATGTTCCTGATCTTCGTTCTCTCGCAGATTCTCGCCTTTGTCCACGCGATCGCTTGATCGCCCTCGCAGGCCCTGCGTTGCAGTGAGGCCTGCATCAGCATCACCACGAAGGAGCAAACCCCCACCGGAACATCAGGAGAGGCAGCGATGATGAGGCAGGCGTTCTTGAAGGTCGTCACCAACCCGAAACTGCTGGTGCTGTGCGTGGTGATCTCCCAGGTCATTGCGCTCTTGCATGTTGTGTTCTGAGGCTCGTTCCAGCGACCCGCAGTACGCCTGCGATGCGATGCAGTGGCGGGTCGAGTGTCTTGATGCTGCAGTACCGATGTCCTTTCAGCCTTGGGGAATCCCTCTTCCCCTGGGGAAGGGTGTTCCCCGTCTATTTTTAGAGGAGAACACCATGTATCAATCAATGGAAAGCGTGTCGGATGCGCAGTTGCTCGCATCCTTGGTCGGCAGCAGGACGGCCGCCTATCTGCTCGAGGTTTCTAGCGGCAGTCTGTTCAAGGTGCTGCAAGGTGCGCCAGATGCCGGTGCCAGGCCGTGTCGGGTACGCAGGCGACTCGATGCAGCCCGGGAGTTGGTGCGCCGATCGCTCGTCGAGGCGATGCATCAACGCGATGTGCTGTCCTCTCCGGGGAGTGTGCGCGACTTCTTGCGTATCACCCTGGCAGGACGGGACTACGAGGTCTTCATGGTGCTCTTCCTGGATGCTCAGAACCGGGTGATCGCCCCAGAGGAGATGTTCCGGGGAACGCTCACACAGACCAGCGTCTATCCGCGGGAGATCGTCAAGCGCAGCCTGGCATTCAACGCCGCCGGGGTGATCTTTGCGCATAACCATCCCTCTGGGGTCGCGGAGCCTAGCCACGCCGACGAGTTGCTGACTCGTTCGCTCAAGCAGGCGCTATCGCTGGTGGATGTGCGTGTGCTGGATCATTTCGTCGTCGCCGGCAACGGCGTGATCTCGTTCGCCGAGCGCGGACTTTTGTAGTGGCACGACTGTGCTCGGGATCCTCCCGAGCACAGTCAAGGCAGTCGGCTCACCGTTGAGGTGGGCCAATCATCTGGCGCGGGAGCCTGTCTTGCGCCGCAATCCGTTTGTCTGACCCCGCGGGGATCTGTGTCCCCGGTACGGGGCCGAGTCTCCGCATTTCCTTGGAGGCATCATCATGAAAAGTGGACGTACTCTTGTGAATCTGGCTCAGGAACTCGATCGGCAGTTGCGCACCAAGCGGGACCTGGTGGTGCCGTCGTCGTTGTTGCAGTGTCGTACCGATGAGGGCGGCAATCTCAAGGTGATCGTGGACGGGCATCAAGGTGGAGGCGAGTATGGCGTGACGGAGCTTGCGCGCCGACAACTGGCGGACAAGCTCAAGATCCCGTATGCGTACTTCGAGCGCATGCGCCTCGATCAGCCCTCGCTGCTCGACCGCAACGTCAACACGTGGCTCGAGCGCGATGCCGATCGCAGGATGATCCGAACGTTGGACGGAGAAGTGCGAGCGGTGCTCTCCGATCGCTACCGTCGGCTGGACAACTACGATCTTGCCGAGAGCGTTCTTCCCATCCTGCAGCGACTGGACGGTGCCAGGTTCGAGTCCGTGGAATTGACCGACACGAAGATGTACTTGAAAGTGGTCGCGCCGCGGGTCGCGTTCGAGATCGCACCGGGCGACATCGTGCAGGCGGGCATCGTGATCAGCAATTCTGAGGTCGGCTGCGGGACGCTCTCGGTCCAGCCGCTGGTCTATCGTCTGGTGTGTCGCAACGGGCTCATTGCTGCGGATAGCTCCCTGCGCAAGACACACGTCGGACGAACGCTCGCGCTCGAGGACGACAAAGTCATCACGTTCAAGGATGACACCGTCGCAGCGGACGACAAGGCATTCTTCATGAAGGTGAGGGACGTCGTTGAGGCGGCAGTCTCCGAGGCCACGTTCCGGCTGGTTGCGCTGAAACTGCAGAAGACGCGCGACATTCGTCTGACCGGCGATCCTGTCCAGGCGGTCGAGGTGCTCGCCAGTCGCTACACGCTCAATGATTCTGAGCGCTCGGGTGTGCTGCGACACCTCATCCAGGAAGGGGATCTGTCCGCCTATGGCCTGGTGAATGCTGTCACGCACTTCTCGCAAGACGTGGAAGACTACGATCGTGCGACGGAGTTCGAGGCGCTGGGGGGAAAGCTGATCGAGCTTCCCGCCGGCGATTGGCGCAAGATGACAGAAGCGGTGTAATTGAACCCCGAGGGTCGCGCAAAGGCGGCGCTCGGGGTTTTTTCATTTTGGGCGTGGGCGATAGACGTTCATTGATGCGGTGCTGGCTTCTTACCGCCTGGTAGAGCCTGGATTGACCTCAGCGCCTTCGGAACAATCGGAACGCGGAGGGGCTGTGCTGTGTATCGCGACACATCATCCGCAGCGATCCAATCCGGCGTCACCGTACCCGTCTTCGAACCGGGTTCCCTATTGGGAGGCCGCCGAATTGTCGGCCGTGCTGCAGATCCTCGCTGCACAACACCGAACATCCCGCATCGGCCGCTGCAGCGACGATGAGGGCGTCGTAGAAGGACAACCCATGGTCGCGCGCCAGCGCGACTGCGCCGGTGTGGATCGCGGTCGAGGGGGGCAGGGTAGGCCCGAGCAGATCTTCGATCACCACGAAGGCGGCATCGATCTGCGCCCACGGCCAATGCAGCTTGCGCAACGCCACGTTGGTGAATTCGTTGAGAACCTGGACACCGATGGTTCCGGCCTCAGCCATCAGCGCCTCGGCTTGCGCACTGCGCGGATCATCGGCCGCAAAGGCGTAGATCGGAATATATTGGTGTCGAAGAAGCGCTCATCGGGCATTGGCCTCGTCCCGATCGAAGCGGAAGCCCTTCGGGAGCGGCCTTTTGAGATCGCGCAACCGCGCTATCGCCCGCTCGCGGGACTTGTCGCGCTCCACACTGAACTCACGAGGGCCGGCCACGACGATCTCGATATCGTCGCCTGACTTGAGATTGAGGGCCTTCACGACGGGAACCGGCAGCCGGATGGCGAGACTGTTTCCCCACTTTGAGACGCGCATGAGAATGCTCCGGAATCCATAGAAGCGATGTATATCATTCCGAATCATGGCTCGTGGTGGTATCAACTGGATCGCGATCCTCGATGCCGCGCTCCGGGTAACGCCTGATCGGTATGCGGTACAGAACGCCGTTGTGCGGACGATGATCGAGACCGGCGCCCCACTGGGTCGTCGCAATCGTGCGCTAGATCGATTCAATCAGTTCCGGCCCATCGTTGCGCACCGAGTTCACGCGCGTACTCACCGGGCGAGCGGTCATCTCTTCAGCGGGAAATGGCCTCAGCAAGTCGCTGATGTCCTTCTGTCCGGGATCCAGCCAGCGTGCAGCGTCCTGGGGCGCCACGATGACGGGCATGCGGTCGTGTATCTTCTGCATGAGTTCGTTCGGCGCGCAGGTCAGGATCGTGAAGCTGGGGATCGCATCCTCGCTGCCTTCATGCCAGGTGTCCCACAGTCCGCCAAAGAAAAACGGCTCGCGCGAGGCCATCTGAATCAGATGGGGCACTTTGCCCGCCGGCGTCGCCTTCCATTCGTAGAACCAGTCCACAGGCACCAGGCAGCGGCGGTCGCGGATCAATTTGCGGAACATGGGCTTCTCGGCGGCGGTCTCGCATCGGGCATTGATCGGCCGGACACCTTTGGCCGGCTCCCGTGACCAGAACGGCACGAGTCCCCAGTTGCGAAGCTCGAAGATAGCGCTCTCAGCGTCTGCTCGAACGACGGGCTGCTTTGTCGTGGGCGCGACGTTGTATCGCGGCTCGAGCTCACCGGCGGTATTTTGCACAGTGAATGACATCATCTGCGCGATGCGCTCGAAGCGCGATGCTCTGCCGTATCGTCCGCACATATGACTATCCTATCAGTGGGTCCGGAAGGGGGCGTGCGTCACTGCCGCGGCCTTGCTCCATGGCTTCACGGTGCAGGATCACGGTGCCCTCAATGGGTGCTGGAAAGCGTCTGGATTCTGGCCTAGGGCGCCTCACAATGCCACTCCTGAGCGACGCTGAAGGGTCCGTCGATACCTTCATGGCGCTCGAAGCCTCTCAGCTGAAAGGCGAGCGTGGCGATGCCGACGAGCACGGGTTCATAGAGTTCCGGCAGTTGCTTCGAGGCCATTGGGTCACGCCCCGCCAATGTGGCGACCGTGACACGCCCGCTGCCCCAGGGCATTTCGTAGGTGATGAGGTCTCCTTCGAAGCAGGGGCCATTCTGCACGGCCTGCCAGGCTAGGCGACGGCCGCGCACACGCAAGGGGCGAACGATGAAACGCATCGGAGAAAACAGAAAGACTGGATGTATGATCAGTATACCGCCGCTGCCTCATTTTCGCTTCTATGCGTGCATCCGGTGCCGAATCGCGCCGTTTACAGTGTAAACGCCAACCCTACCTGGCTAGGTAAACGGCCGTTATTTGGGCTCGTTCGTGTCCGAGCTCTCGGCTGATCGTGAGGCGGGCCTCGCGGTCGATCTCTCGTTGCGCCGGGGTGAGCTCTTTCGATCGTGGCCCGCCCGTTGCAGGGGCGGGCCAGCCCGTCAGCTCGCGGTAGCGCGTCTGAGCGTATTGGTGCCGATGCCCGTGAACGCGATGGATCCCGGCAGCGGCGCACTGGTACTCGAATCGACGAAGCTGCTCGACATAGCGTTTCTCGGCTGGAATCAAGCTACCCGTGCCGGCGAGCTTCTTCGCTTCGTCGAGCACCCGGCGTTGCTCGTCGTTGCGAATGGGGATCTCGCGAGCTCGTCCGCCTTTCGTCCAGGTGTCCTTGAGCGCCAGCTGACCGCCCCGGTCGGCCCAATCCGGGCGAATCTTGATCGACTCGCCGCGGCGCAGACCGAAGGCCGCTTGCAACTGGAGCGACATCCGGGTGTAGGGATCGGTAATACGCGCCAAATCGCCTACCGTAAGCTCTCTGGCTTTGCTGTCCTTGGTCACGAACTGTCGGTTTCCGATGCCGTAGTAGTCGTTGTCCTTCGCGATCACGTTTTGCTTGCCGATCTTCTCCGCCCACCAGCGAAGCTCGGCCATCCGGTTTTTCATCGTCCCGACCGCCAGTTGTTCCGACTTCCATTGCTCTACCAGGCGTTCGACGTGTTTGGGCTTGAGGCTGGAAGCTTCCATGTGCCTGTATCCCATCGCGTGCAGTTGATTTGCGATCTGGTCCAGCACGCGTTCCCGGTCGCGTTGTGTCGTGTAGCTGCCGTCGCGGTTGCGATGGCAGAGCTGCTTCAGTTCGTAGTTGAGGTCTCGCATATCATGGTTCGCTTGCGTTCGCCGTCGCGTCGTTCTACTGCCCCTGGTGCTACTGCTCTCGTTACTGCCGCTGGTGTGTCCTGCATGTTCGGTGAGTGTTTCTGTCCGTTCCGGCCGCCTCGGCGACGCGGAAACTTCGAGGGACACGGGACACCACTCCCGCTTCGTGCCGGCTTTGTGTCGCTTGCCGCCGCGGCACGCGGCATTGGCGTCGATGACGCTCCCTGGTGGAAGCTGGTTCATCGAGGAGAGCCATTGACCCAAGGCTCGGGGTGCGTCTCCTGTGGACGCGCTGCTACTACAGCGACGCCTGCGGGCTGCAGGCAAGGGGGCGGACCGTGGAGCGGCCCGGGATGGCGATGCGGCAGGGAGCCGATCACTGGGGAGGTCACTTGCGCCAGCTAAGGGCAAGTGCTTGATGGTTGGGGCATTGTGCGCGTCGTCACTACCGGCTGTGCGCGTAGTGACGACGCGGCTGGCGCAGTGTTTCGCTTGACCGGGGTCAGCCGCGCTGCGGCAGCAGTGCTGGTTGGCGCAACGACGATCGATGGGCACTGCTGATTCTGCCGCCGATCGGCGCGGAGGAAATGGCGCGCGAGCTCGATACTCGAGTCAAGCGCACAGACGTTGTCGCGGAAGGCGGGCTGCTGGAATGCGTTGGGAGTACGTGAATGCAGCTCCGGCTGGGACATGCATCGCGGATATCACGGACGCTCGCTATGCATGCGAAAACCTAGGATCACGAAACCACGACGAGTATCTCCAGGCGTTGCGCCTGCCGGCTTGCGGGAGATTAGACCGGCGTTCTCGCTCGCTTACATGAGCATGGGCGATGCGTTACGCGCATCAAGCGGGCTGACTCAGCCAGCGTATACCGAGGGTCCGCATGCGCTATGCCGCAACGATGCGACGGCGCAACGTTTGGGGAAGATGGCAGTATGACCGAGCGATTTGCGATGAAGTTCCACGTGAAGCGAAAGGGCTAGGGAAAGATCATACGCAGGGCCGTTTGAGCGAGGGGGGAGTCACACGGCCACGGAGTAGTGCCGCGCGCGCACGTTTGCGGGAGTCAGAGCGGCTGGTAAGCGGGGGCACCGTCAATCTCGTATGCGCGACGTGTACGTCAGGACCTCGGGCCATTTGGTACTATCATCTCCGAACTAAGATATCCAGGATGGTTGATAGATGAATGCGCCAGCTCTTCCCGGCGAGGGACGCGTTGCTGTGCTCGTCGATTGCGACAATACAACGCCGGCCCCACAGGGCGTCGTTCCTTTGTCGACTGTATGTAAGCTACTGTGCTTAGAGGGCGCGAGTCGCATGAGGTGATGATGGGCTTCCGGGAGGTGGATCGGTTGAATCTCGGGCGGCAAGTTTTAGGCGTCGCGCTGTTGCCGCATCTTCTCCAGGCTTGCCGACAGCAGGTCGAGCTCATCCTTGCCGTATTTGGCGTTGAGCCGGCGCATCGCAAAGGCATTCAGGAGGCCTCTGGCATCGTTACCCAAAGCCCAGATATCGGACTCGTCCATCTCTCCTTCGGCGGCGACGACCGCCAAGCAGGAGCGGAGCAGGGCTTGAGATTCGACGGAGTACCGATTCATCGCTATGCGCGTAATGATCAATGGCAAAGGATCCAGCTCTGGCGGGATCTCTGTGCCGCCTCGAAGATATGCGTCTGTCAGGAATCGAGCGAGTTTCATAGGGATATCGTAGATCCGGATCGCGCAGATCGCAATCGACTCGTGCCTGCCAACGTCGGCAATCGAGGGGGGCACCTGTCCTACGCTCGGGCTACTCCGAGCGGCAGCATCGGCCGAGAACTGGTCAGTGGGCCGACGGCAGCTCTATCGTCCGGCAGCACATCGGCCAATCCGGCCGTACAAACTGAACTCGACGAGGGGCAGCTAACCGCAAATCAACAGACCGTGGCGCCAATGGAGTGCAGAAAGTCTGCTTTCGTCGGTGATGAAGAACAAGGGCATCCGACCCAGTCCAGTCATTCCCCAGTGTTGGCTCTTCGACGTCGACGTCGAGCAGTGCACGAACTGCGGTGTGCGACTCAAGATCATCGCCGCCTTCGAAGAGCACGCCGTGATCGTCAGGATTCTCACGCATCTGGGCCTGCCCGCGAGTGCGCCGCCCCGCGCTCAAGCGCAGCCGATCGCACTGCTCCATACGGCCTGAGTCGGCAACGCGATACCCGTCCTGTGACAATTCCTGCGATCCGGCTTGGTCCGAGGTCGTGCCAAGCGGTCAAACTGTTTCGTAATCGCGCGGTTGGCGGCCATGTCGCGTTCAAACATTCGTCGAGAGACCCAATTTTCACCGGACAGCGCGCGATTGACTGTTGGCTGGGCGGGCGATAGAGTCTCGCCGAGCGAAAACGGTGTTTTGAAAAGGCTATCCTAGACTTGTCGTTTTGGGGGGCAGTTGCGTCCAACTTTGCTTGGTGCAGCGTTGGCTTCGGCGAAGAAAGGAGAGCAAGGCCGCCAATTCGTGAATTACAGGGGAGGGGACATGAAGCCATGTCGCACTTCGGTTGCTGCGGCAGCACTGATCTTCATGGCGTATCCATTCGCTGTTTCGGCAAATGATATAGGTCCACCTATCCCCAACGATGGCGCCTTCTGTGGCCATCTTGGTGGCGAGACGCAGGGCAAACCCGGCTTCAAGCTTGGTAGTGAACGGGTAGGCGCCTGCAGCGCATCAGTCAAGTGGCGGTGCCCTACCGTACTAGAAATCCGAGCCGGAGGAGGCAGCCCCGACACCTATCGTGTGATCGACGTGCTCGTTACCGATCGCGACAATAACACCCTTGCGCGCGCCTGGTTACATCAGTCCGATCACGTGGGCACGCAGCACGTCCAAGTGGCAGGGCCGGGTACACCGCCACCGAAGCTGGAAGTTACTGACTGCGCGATCTTCAAATATGAAGAAGTTGGCCCAGGTTGGAAAGATAGTTCAAGTCAACAACGAGCAGACGCGCAAGCTCCCCCGACTTCCCAAGCTGAAAATCTATTCGCCTCAGCGTTAGCCAAGACTCCGGAACAGCTTCGTGCGGAATCAGCGCAATTGCGTGCGCAGGCCGTACCATCACCCTCGACGGCTGAACCTTCGGGCGACTCCTCACCGGGACTCCAAATTCTGGGCGCATTAGTTGGCGGTTACGTAGCAGGTAGAACCGGCAACACTGCATTACTGGAAACATTCACTGGAGTCGCCACAAGCCCTACGCCGTTCGGTGTGCCGCCCTCTGTTGCTCCGTCGGCCGCTAACGTAGGTGGCGGCAACTGCGAACAAGTGCAGTCTACGGCTGCGCAACGGGCCCGCGCAACGACGTGGTCTCAGAGCTGCGCCCAGAACCGGCAAACTGTCTCGTTCTTGCGGTCACTCACTGACCAAGTCGTCAGCGCTTGCGGGAGGGACTCAAATCATGGTCGCATGTGGCTCGCGGAGTATAGACAGGCGGAGGCAAACCTAGAGTCGGGAATACGCCACAAGATCTGTAACTGATTTCACTACTGTCCGGTTAATCGATCCGTGCCGAGCCTGAACACAAGCATTGGCGCGGGTTGCAAGCCGATTTAGCTTGGTGCCGACTTGAACTTTGTTTGCCACGAAACACGTACTTTCCCTGGGTTGACGGCCCTAGGGAGCGGATATGTACCTTGGCAAGACCTTGTTTCCCCAAGTCATGGAGTTTGTTCCATGGACGAGTTTCGCGCGCATCGTGCAGCGCTACGCGGGCAACGCGGGCGTGCGCACGCTTTCTTGTGCCGAGCAGTTCCGGGCGATGGCTTTCGCGCAGTTGACCTGGCGCGAGAGCCTGCGCGACATCGAAGCGAGCCTGTCGGCCAATGCGAACAAGCTTTATGCGATGGGATTTCGATCGGCGGTCAAGCGCTCGACGTTGGCGGACGCAAACGAATCGCGCGACTGGCGTATCTGGTCCGATCTGGCAGCGGTGCTGATTCGTCGCGCGCGCAAGCTCTACGCGAACGACGCACTCAGTGTCGAGTTGGACAACACCGTGTACGCGCTGGACTCCACCACAATCGATCTGTTTCTGAGCGTGTTCGACTGGGCGCCGTTTCGCTCGACGAAGGCTGCGATCAAGTTGCACACGCTGCTGGACTTGCGTGGCGCGATCCCCGCGTTCATCCATGTCAGCGACGGCAAACTGCACGATGTCAATGTGCTGGACATCCTGCCCGTGGAGGCTGGGGCCTTCTACGTGATGGATCGTGGTTACGTGGACTTCGCGCGCTTGTACGCGATGCATCAGGTCGGCGCCTTCTTCGTCACCCGTGCCAAGGCCGGCATGGATGTACGACGCGTTTACTCCACTCCGACCGATCGAAGCACCGGTGTTATCGCCGATCAACGCGTCATGCTCAATGGCCACTACTCGGCCAAGAAGTATCCCGAGCATCTGCGCCGCGTTCGGTTCAAGGACCCCGAGTCCGGAAAGACGCTGGTGTTCTTGACCAACAACACGAGCTTGCCTGCGCTGACGATCGCCGCGCTGTACAAGAGTCGCTGGCAGGTGGAGTTGTTCTTCAAGTGGATCAAGCAGCACCTGCACATCAAGCGATTCCTCGGCACCAGCGAGAACGCGGTGAAGACACAGATCTGGTGCGCAGTGGCCACCTACGTGCTGATCGCCATCGTCAAGAAGGAGCTTCATCTCGATGCTTCGCTCTACACATGTCTAAAGATCTTGTCGGTCTCGGTCTTCGAGAAAACCGAGGTTTCATGCGCCTTGCAGCCCGATCGATCCCAATCCGAACCACCTGGCATCGCTAACCAATTGACCTTGTTCGACTATTAACCGGACACTAGTGAACTGATTTCAATAATAAATGCAGCCAGAGGTGCGCAATGAATTGCTTGAAACAATTGGCCGTGTTGGTTCTTGCGATGCTTTCAATATCTATGACAGGATGCTATGCGCCCTTTCCTGTTATGCAAGATCCGTTAGCGAGCGCAAATTTACGTCGATCGACGGAGAACCCGGCACTGTCTCAGTTTCAGCGTGCGAAAGTCGCCTTGATAGTGTCCGACAATAGCAAGAGCATTATTGCTTGGCAGACTGAAACGAGAAAGCAGCACAACGAGTCCGTCGGCGCGGCTTTATTTGTTACGGACGAAAATAGAAAAGCGACCGACTCGAACTTGGATTCGAACAATCTCGTTTTGAGGGCGGCTGCCGTTTTAAAGCGCCAGTTCTCAGATATTGTCGTGGCTCCAGATGTTCGCGCGGCCCAGAAGTTGGGAGACATCGCTGTGCTTCTTGATATCCAAATTAAGCACGATCTTGACTCAGGCCTCGTCCAACATACGTTTACGGAGACCTGGACCATAGGACTTTATTTTATAAAGGGCGGGGGGACGCCGAACGTCATACGAGAAATAAGCGCAAAGAAGTCCGGTAAGGTCACTGGCGGTGGCAATGAGCTCGTACGGCTAACCAACGAACTCGAGGCTCGGTTGCGTGAAGAGGTGTTTGACGAACTCGACAGAAAGCTCGCTGCGGCGATGTGATCTGTCGATCAACTACACCCGAGATAGCCTCTTCGAACCGGCTAACGGTTCGCGTCGGACAGTGGGGGATTGTTACGTGTAAGAAGATTCGGCATGCGGCTCGTGCAGTCCCAATTCGAGCGGTGGGTTGGGGTCGTATACGGATGCGAGCTGAACTGACGAGCAGACATTGAGCACCATCAGCGGGTGAGGGCCAGGTAACCCACGCATTGCTGCCCGAGTTGACCTACAGGACGTACGTCGGCTTAGGCCGAAGAGATGACGGGGACAGCGGCAGTTCGATTGTGCGGCAGCACAACGGCCAATCCTGACGTTGTGCGGGCGGTGTGAATGGGGCCGACATGTATCGGTTACCTGACGTTCAGTGCCGAATCGCGCTGAACACTCATCGAAACGATACAAGACGGGATGACGCTGAAATAGCTCTGGATAGAAGCATTAACCGCCCCATATCAGCATTCGACTCGCTGCGCTCCCGACACCGAGCGCAGCGAGCGCGAGGTAGCGGTGTTAAACCTGTCGAGACCCCTGTGCAAAATAAAACCATTACGCCATGGCGACACTGACATACATTCCGATTCGTCCGCGCTACCTGCGCCGATCCAAGACCGCATGACGGCGCCTTCCGATTTTTGCCCAGATGACAAGGAGCCCGAACAACATCAGCAGGTACTCTCCGGGTTCGGGCACCGCGGTCACCACGAAGGAATGCTTTAAGACCTGCCCCGTCGTGATCGTCCCGATAAGGGACGCGGGTGCCGAGAACGATTGACTGCCGGTGAGCAGCGTCACCCGGAAACTCCCGTCGCCGATGCCCACCACGTCAACGTCCAGGTTTGCACCGATGAGGGAGTCCGGCAGAAACACCATATAAGGAGGAAAGGCCACCTCGGTGAGCGGCGGCAATACTCCGTTTTCGTCGTCCATGATCGCCATCGGGGAGCTGAAGCTTTTCTCCAATAGGATGTCACCCGCGGTAGCCAGCGAGGGTGACGTGACGTAGCGCTTGCCGTCGGGACCGACGATCACGAGGTCCACCGGCGATTCCACGGAGACTGCGGGCACGGTGGTGAGCAATGGAGGAATGGGAGACTCCCGCGTTCCAAGGAAAATCACGTCGTACCGCGCATAGTTGCCATTACGCGTAATTGAATTTCCATTCTTCTGGTATTGATCAAGATCGAACCACAGCTCCGGCGTAAACTCTCCCAGCGCATTCGATCTTTCCGCGTTCACGCGATCGAAGTAGCTCTGCAACGTGTCGTCGATGACTTCCTCGCCGCGCGCATAGTAGTCCGTATATCGTGCGAGTGACGCGACGCTACTACTATTACGAGGGTCGGAAATGAGGATGTGCTTGGCTTGGACAGTCTCCGATGCGCCCAGCCGCGGATCGATCCCATACGCAAATATCGCATGAGGCATGACATCGGAACCATTGAGGTAGTGATGCGAGGACGGTACACCTAGAATCAGTGGGCGTCCCGCGCGCAGTTCGTTGCTGATGTCGGTTAAGGTGCCGCCGGTCTTGGTCGCTTCCGCATAGCGGCTGCCGCTGCCGGCAAAGATGAAGTTCGCCTTCGGATCCCCGGCTAGGTTCAGACTGATATTGCCAGAAGGCAGGAGGCCACGTGAGTCGAGCCCTTGCCCCATCTGCAGAGGCGACAGTTCAAGGCCGAAGTAGCTCGATGCGGTCGCGAATGCCGTGATCCAGCAGCCGCCGCTCGTGTACGTAAGTTTCCCCTTCGGAATGGTCTTGTCGAACCATGGGGTCGTCGCCACACCGTTCTCAAAGAACGTCGGCCCGGAACTGCCTTGCTTGAACTTGGTGAAGCTGGCCGCTCGATACGTGTAAATTGCCTGCTTTGTGACGCCGCCGTCGTCGTAATCGATCCGGAAGGCCACATCCCCGTTGCGCGTCAAAGGATCGTGTATGGCGACAGCCTTGACCGTGCGCTCGACGTCTGTAATGTCCCTGATCTTGTCGCCGACCGTAACGATCGGCGTGAGATTCGCAAGTTTGTTCTCGCTCGTGGCATGGCGCGCGACAAAAAGCGCCGCCTTGTTCACTCCGTTGATTCTCGCGTCCGCGATGAAGGCGCACATCTGCTGTTCGCCAAAGAACTTGTTGAGGCTCTCAGTCGCCACACGTGTGTCGGGCGACGAAAAGCTCACCGTCGTGTTTTTTCCGAGCGGCCCAAAAACGGTGGCACCCTGATTCACGAGCGTTCGTCTAGTTGTCGTCTCCGTATCGAAACTGGCCAGGACGCGCGCCGATTCGGATCCGCCCAGATAGGCAATGTATCGGCCGTTGTCCGAGATGCCCGGCGCCGCGCCGACAACCTCCCCCGGCTCGCTCACTACCTGCGTCCACCAGGAGCCGCCTACTTTGCTGAACAGTTGCACACTGCTCGTGGTGCCCGATCCCGAACGGACCACGACCGATCGGTTGTCGGCCATCTGCGGCCGAAATCCGCCCCCGGAAAGCTGAGCGATCTCTTCGGGAGAGGAGTAGCCCAGCAGTCCCGGCTCGCTGAAGTAGAGTCTGCTTCCCGCGTCGTGCACCCCGACGAACGCGACGTCGCCGAGATTGGAGATCGTGGGAGTGGTCACGGAGAGAAACGTGCCCCCGCTTTGCGCAGCGGTCAGGAATGTGCCCAGGCCGTACCATGTGCGCACGCGGAAGGATGGCGGAGAGCCGGCCACACGATCCCGCGCGACGATATTGCCTGCGTTGTTGATCTGCTGAAATGCGAACTCTCTGTTCGACGCCACCGACAAAAAGCTGCTAATGCTCGGCGTCGTATAAGTGCTCGCGGGCTGGAAGATGCTGAACGGCGTCGGGCGATCCGCCTTGAGCACTGCCTGTCCCGTTCCAGGTAGTCCGCTGATCGAAGCGACGAAGCCGATAGATCCGTCGAGATTGATGGAAGGTTCGCCCGCGAAGTTCAGGATCGTGCTCGAAGGCGATGCAGCGTCGCCCGTCTTGACGACCAAGGCGAAGCGCGAGTTGGCATGTGCTGCCATTGCCACTCCGACCACTGAAGCGAGAACCATAGCACAGCGCAACAAACCAATTAGTGTTCTGCAGGACATCGCTTCCTCCCTGTACGCGCGGATATGCAGCTGCAATTCCGGTCAGCCAGGCTGGTCCCGAGATGTGCAGCTGTGCTTTGGCTCAGGTGTCACCGCATGGATCGACTTCTCCTGTTTATCATATAACCAGAGAATACATTTTCAAACCAGCGTTTCCGCTCCCCAACATGGTATCGCCCGCACGCGGAATGGCGCAGCTACCGGAAGCCACGCGTGAGGATGCCGCATTCCAGATGCGCCGAGAGCTCCTTCCTCACATCCGTTAGGGCGGAATCAAAGTAATCGCTTCTCACCACTATCGCATGACCGCCATTCGCGCTAGCTATTGGCGTTGCGCAAGCGAGCATCCTCGCAGCATTGATCCGATGAGACGACATGGGGGTGTCCTCCGTATCGAGGAATGGAATGGCGATACACCAACGGCGTCGCCGGCTTGTTCAGACGGTCCATAGCTAGGCACGCACGCTACTTAGGCTTGCTTGCTTCTCTTACGGATCCACGCCACAACACCCAGCCCGATCCCGAACATCAAATACGTTCGCGGCTCGGGGATTGCAGCGGTCGGTTGGTACTCGAGGCCGTGAACGATACGAACGCCAGCGACCGCAAATGATCCGAGCACGGCGCCGCCGGTGCTTAACTGATATACGCGGCTTTGTGATCCGAGCCAAAGCGTGCCGTCCGAGGTGTCGTACGCAATGCCCGCGACGTTACCGGGATTAAACATGGGACCCAAATCGAAGCCCTCACCGGTCGGCACGCCCGCACTGGTATAGCGCGAGATGCGCGGACCTACTGGGAACCACCCCGCTTCGAGGATATAGTGGTGAGATCCGTCCCAAGCGAGGCCGATCGGGTTGTTCAAGCCCACGATGAACTGCGTCGATTGGCCCGTCGCGATGTCGACACGGTAAATCGAAGTGGTGGAAGGGTCCGCGCGAAACAGGTGCGATCCGTCATACGACATATCGCTGCCAGTCAAAAGCGTTGGGCTTTGCGTGATAGATCCTAGGTGGTTCAACGTATCGACGTCGTAAATCTGGATTGGATTACGGGCCGATGCGACGAACAGCCGATTAGTCGCTGGGTCAAGTGCGATGCCCAGCGCTGGCGCGCTGAAAGTGCGGAGGATGTTGCCATCCTTGTCGCTGTTCTCAACCGGTGTGGTCCCGAAGCCGTTGTTACCGAGCCAGAGGGTATCTGGGAAGGAAGCGCCTGCTTCCGAGCCTCCCCACGTCATCGACACGACGAGCAGCGCCGCAAAGCAAGTTGCCTCCAGCCGCCACCTGAAAAGCGGCGAATCCGGCGCTTGTCCGCAAGCCGCGCAGTCGATGCTGGGAACGGGGGTAGGTTCGGCCCGCTGGACGACCCCAGGTTCAGGTCGAGTCTTGCTCCACTTGTCGCGCACGCAATTTCCGAGGCAAGCGATTATCACGTTCATGCCGCAGTACCTCCGTACAGTCGGTGAAGAGGTGAAAAACGAGCTGCAAGGACGGGGGAGCAAATCCCGTCGGGTCGGGACAGCTATGCTCGATTTAGATTTTGTGGTCGAGGATGCAAATGTTATGCCAGATTCGATATTTCTCCTGAATAACAATGCTCCGATTTACATTGGCTTTGCCCGACGTAAAAATGTTCGACGCAGCCGATCGGGCACTTCTAAGCGCAGAGGAGCTATTGTCGTCATCTTTTCAGAAGCTTGCATATCTCCGCCACTCGCCGTAGTCCACCATCTGTTGTAAGACTTATCGACATGGCAAGAGTTAATATTTTCCGCTCTCCCGCTCACCAAGGGTCCCTAGGGTGCGTGGGCGCCAATGCACAGACTAACGTGCTCAAAGAGGCGTGTGGATTGCCGCGGGAGAACGATGCGCGGGGTTAGTAAGTGTGTTCGCAGTACGGCGCGTATTTGGGAATTACCAGAGAGCCACGTTAGTCTTACTGTGTCACAAGTGGTTGCCGACGTTTCGATGACCGCAATGGGGACACCGATCGAGGCGTTGTATGAGTCGAACGCTGAGCTGATGGCGCAGCGTCGTGAGTGAATCCGGAACGTGGCGTTGCGCGCGCGGTGCTCCCACGCGGGACGTAATCTTCGGGAAGGGCAGGCACTTGGCGTTCGATGAAGTTTTTTTTGGAACGGCTCGATCGGCCAGCGGCGAGGCGTTCCGAGACGAGGAATCCGTAGGCAGCAATGGACAGACTCGCGTGATGATGGAAGCCTCGCCAGCCGCGCCCCTCGTAGTGCCCCAGGCCGAGTTCCTGTTTGAGATCCTGGTAGTCGCGCTCGATACGCCAGCGCATGTGTGCCTTGGTCACCAGTTCGTCGATCGCAGTCTCGGGCGGGAGGTTCGACAGGTAGTATTTGAGCGGCTCGGTATCTCCGAGCGGCCATTCGATCAGCAGCCATTGCTCGGGTTGAAGGCGCGCCCGGCCCGCATTGCCGCCCGCATGACGTACTCGTACCGCGGCAAAGCGTCCGCTCAACGTGGCGTTCGTCCCTTCTCGCCAGCTGACGGCCTGAAACGCGCTGGAGGGCAACCCTTCGGCCAGCGCCTTGACGCTCTGTGGCTGGCGCGCACGTGTCCGGCGCGGCATCACCGGCGGTCGACCTTGGCCGCTGTAGCGCTTGGGTGGCAACGGTGCCACACCAGGCGGCCACACCACGACGGCCGAGGTGATGCCCACCACATAGGGCAACCCCAATTCGTCCAGACGGTTCCGGAAGCTGCCGTCGACCCCGTAGCCCGCATCGGCCAGCACGCAGTGCTTCGGCGTCCCCTCGGCCAGAAGTTGTTCGAGCTGCTCGAGTGCGATCTCGGTCTTGGTGGCGAATTTGATCCCGACGGGCACACCCGCGGTTGCGCGGCGCTTGCGGTCCTTAGCCCAGTCTTTTGGCAGGTAAAGACGATAGGCGACCGGCAAACTGGCCCCCTCATTGGCAAGCGATATACTCACCGCCACCTGGCAATTATCCTGCTTGCCAAGCACACCGCAGTACTGCCGGGCCACTCCGACCGAGTGCTTACCCTTCTTTGGGAACCCGGTGTCGTCAATGATCCAGTACCCGCCCGTCGCAAAGTCCATCTTCGGCATGACGTATTGACTCACGCGCTTGAGCATCTCCAAATCCGACCAATCGGCCTTCGCCACGAAGTGATGCAGCGACTGATGCCGGGCGCTTGCATGGCGCGGATCAACCCGCGCCGCCATCGGCTCGACACTCTTGCGCGCACCGGGCAGCATCAGTCCTGTGCAGTAACCCTTCAGCCCCGCGTTGCGATCCACGTGTCCAAGCCCAGCCGCCAAGTGCTCCATATAACTCTCAAACCGTTCGCTCGCACCCATCGTTCCTCTTGCAACGGATGAAGAAGTGCGAATAATGCCATGTATTTAATGACACAGTAAGATTAGGGAAGGTCTGAACAAGTTGAAAAAGCGGCGAGTAGTAGGTCTGCGCTGAGCGCTTCGCCATTCACGTGGCGAATCGCTCGCCGTATCGAGCCCAAAGCGTATCGAAGCCGCATCGATTTCGTCCTTACTGTCAATCTACGGACGCACCACCCCCGCGATGGCCATCAGTCTTCGATGTGGCCATCCATATAGGTTCGATAGCGCAAACAGGGTCATGATATGCGCCTTGTTCTTGGTCAGTCCGCGGAAGCGGACCTTCGCAACCCCAACTGGCGCTTGATGACCCGAAACGGATGCCTTACGCGCGCTCGGATACTGGCCTTGCGGCGCTCCAGCAGTTCCAGCGCCCTTTGCGCCGCCCCTTCGGGCCGCCTTGATGCGCCCGCGCTTGGCAGCGATCTGCCATTGCAACCCCTTGCGTACCACGCGCGTGTCGGCGCCCGCATAGCCGGCGTCCCCGTGCGCGCACTGTTCCTTTCCGTGAAGAAGCAGCGCGACTTCATCGACATCGGGCTCGTTGGCCGGCGTGGTCGACACCGAATGCACCGACGGTGTCGGCCTCGACACCAATGTGCGCCTTAATGCCGAAGTGCCATTGGTTCCCCTTCTTGGTCTGATGCATTCCCGGATCGCGCCCGCCATCGGCATTCTTGGTCGAGCTGGGCGCAGCGACCGCGCCAGCGTCTGCGAGCCGCCGATTTCGACGATGTGGTGGACGCCGACACCGTCGGTGATCTCCGAGACGGCGCGCGACCACTGCGGCTGGCTGGGGCAGTTGATGACATGGTCATCGACCCGAGGCGAGCGCATGCCGCAGCCTGCGGCGCACCTAGTCGATTACGTCACCCTGCATATGCCGGTGCGCCAGTGGGTGTTGTAGCTGCCGAATCGTCTGCGCTACTTGCTGATCCACGACCCCGAGGCACCGAATGGCCGCTTACCAATCCATTACGGACTAACTTCGGCCGAGCCGCCAATGGCAGCAATGGCCGACCAGTTGACGTGCATGCCAAGGCGCATGGGATAATCTTCCGGCCAAGATTGCAGCGACCCTGCGGTGTGCGCCCCTCGCACCTTGAGCTGAGATATTGGTGGGGCGACATGCCCACGGCGATAGCGGCTTAACGTGAATCACCGGTAGTTGTGGAGGGTCCTGATACCACTGGAAGCGCTCTCACTGGTCGGCCGTCGTTCCGTCTCTATGCGAGCCACCGCGTCGGAAGTTTTGATGCCTTCGGACTATTCGCGGGCCCCCCAAGGGCGTTAATCGATCGTTTCTTCGTGTAGATTGGTGGCCCATAAGCCGCGAACTTTGGTGCTGTGGCCAATAGTGTGTGACGCTTTGCGCTAGGTGGCCCCCCCCGACCAGAAGCCGAGAAGGATCTGTGAGCGCCGATTGGTACTTTACTGCTCCTTGGGACCCAGTGTCGATCCGACGAGGTGATGCGCTCGGTCTTCGCGGAGGGGCCGACTATTTCGCGGACCTGCTGGCGCCCGGGCTGAGCAATGGCGCCTCCGACGCGAGGTGGATTTCACTCCTCTCGTGGTGCCTGAAGTGGTCGCATATTGTGTGGACAAGCGCAGGCGGCCGCGACCTGGCTCGACGTGACGAACAGATCGCGCGGTACGCATGGCTTCGGCCCCTCGAGCTGCTTTGGGTAGACCGCACGCTGGAGTCGGGGCAGACCACGGGTCAACTACGTGGACGAAGAAGCGTCGAGCGCTGGCGCAATGCCGACCGGCAGCTTCCCAACTTCGCGATGAGCCCGGACCAGTTTCGCCGTTACCGACAGGTCGGCAGTTACGGCGCATATCGCGTGATCCTGCGTAGCGTCCCTGGGCTGACGACAGGCGACGGGTGGACGCCCGCCAGCACCGCTCTCGCCCTCGCGGATCTCGTCAACGACAGCCTTCCGCGTGATGTACGACTCAGGCAAGGGCACTTCGAGAACGGCACGAAGTGGGGCCGCTGGAGCGGTGGCAACGAGGCGCGGTATTGGGTAGAGCGGGGGTGGTCAAGCGCTTGTGCGAGCGCGGGGGGAATCCTGCCCACGGCCGACGAGGCTGCGAGCAAACGGCTCCCTGAGCAAGAACGTCGCCTGCTGGAGTCCGCGCTGTTCAGTGCCGATTCAAGGCGTCGCATCACGGCCGAGGCCCTAGCCCGGGCGAAGGGGGCCAAATCGCATGCTGAGCTGTGCGATGCGCTGGCCAATTCGAGTGTGCTCTCGAAGGCGATCGATCCCGCGTCACTCGCGCCGCTTCCAGCCTTCTCCCGATTCGCCGATGCGGCGATGCATGCGATGCGGAGACTCTGGCACGAGATGAACAACGACGATACGAATCAGGCACCCACCGTTGAAAAGCTGGCCCGATCGGCTGAACTGCAAACAAGCCTCGGCTTGGCTCGTGACGCGGGCGCGGCGTGGCTTCAGGCAGCAGGCAGGAGCACGTTCCCGCACGTCCACGTAATCTCGCGACTCGCTCAAGCAATGCGCAGCGCTAGGAGCCCCCTCAGCCAACTGCGAGCGCTGGCACGGCATCACCATGAGCATGGCGGAGGCCGACGTTGGTTCCATGAGCAGGCGGGCCGAATGGTTCCCCTCGCGGCGGATACGGGTATCGCTGCGAGCGACTACCGCTTCCGTCTGCGGTCGCTGAGTCGTCTGGCAGCCCAGTGCGGCGTCGCAAAAATGAACCATGTGCTCGAAGCGACTGGACGACACGAGCAAGATGACGAGGAAGGCGACATCCTGTGACCGACCCTCGTTGTAGCAATGTCCTTCCTACGCCCCCTCAAGGCGGCCGGCTTCTAGAGGCGTGGATGACGAGCTTCGAGCAGCCTGACGCCGGCTTATTGGTCGAGCACCTACTGCCGTCGCTCCTTGGCGTGGGCCACTCGCTTTCACAGGAGATTGCGGAGCGCTCGCTGTTCTTCGGCGAGCTGAGCACGACGCTCGAAACGTTGCACGGGCGGCTCACGGTTATCTCATCCCCGCCTCGTGAAGAACGAGAGTCGTCGCACTATCCGTGGCTATGGCGTTACGTGAGTCATTTCATTGTCGGCGCGCAGTCACGTGCTGTGCAGCACGCGAAACTCTGGGCCTTCCACTGGAAGGTCGGCGGGGAGGAGTTGATCGAGCTACACATCTCGTCGACCAACCTCACGTCCGCGGCATTCAAGGCCCAGTTGCAGGCGGGCTGGCGGCTGTTGCTGCCGCTGCAGCCACGCTCGAGCATGAGCGCGCGTCGATCCTGGGGAGAGCTCGTGCCGTTTCTCGAGGCGCTCGGTGCCTCGGCAGGCGCGGTCGCGACGACGAGACTCGAGCGCCTCGTCATGCTGCTCAGCCGCGTCGTGTGCCCGGCGGGAGTCACTTTCATCACAGGCATTCCTGGAGGCAAGAGCGCGGCTCGTCAGCTCAGGCAGTTCGAGGTATCGGAGATTCATGTGCTGGCGCCGACGATTGGTGAGTGGAACGATCGAACGCTCTCGGCTTGGAGCAGGGACGTTGGCGTCGCCCTCGGCAAGATCCATCTCAAGTGGATTTCCGCCACGCACCCATGGGCAACGGGTGACGGGTGGGCACTCTCCACGAAAGCCAATGCGACGCTGGAGGCGAACGGCGTGCAGGTAGAGTGCCTTCCGAGCGATGCGCGCTTCACCGAGCAACATCGCGACGCCGATCCTCGTTGGAGCCACGCCAAGCTCTACCTGCTCCGAAGCCGACGAAAGCACCGACTCCTTGTGACTTCGAAGAACTGGAGCCCCTCAGCGTGGGGCGCAGGAAAGACCTCGCCGAGAAACTTCGAACTCGGCGTCGTCTTCGAGTCGGGGTGGACCTACCTCGAAGGAATCGGCGAGCCATTCAACCCACCCGATACGGTTCCCTTCTGCGTCGATCGTGTGGAGGAGGAACGCGCGTTCTCGCTCGAATGGGCGGAAGCCCAATGGGACGGCAAACGCATCGAACTGCGTGCGCGCAGCTCGAACGCTTCCATGGCGATCATGGCGACCGTCCGCTTCTCCGATGGAACCGAAGCAGCGTTATCGCTCGTCGGTGGCGCGGCCGCCATGCCGTGGAAGGATCCGGCGCGCACGCCGATCACTGCTCGGTTTGCGCAGGACAGCGAGACGCTGGAGGTCGACATCATCGACGTTCGGCCTCCAACTGAGTTCGCCAGGACGCCGCTTCCCGAGGTCGATCCCGCCATCGCAAAGGCGCTTCGCGAGGCCTTTCTGCTGCAGCGCTACGGCGGTCCGGCGGTCGATCTGGAGGCTATCCCCGGCTTGGGCGGCCTTTGCGAGTCAACCCGCGCGGGAGCGCCCCCTGCTGAGTATTCCGTTCAGGCGTGGATCGACGCGCGAACGGCGTTCAACGTGGTCGACCAGTGGCGAGCCGCGCTTGGAGAGGCGGTGGCCGAACCCATGCGCCGGGAGCGTGTGCTTATGGACGGCGAAGAGCTTCGCGCGCTTTACGCGCGTCGTGAGGGTGCCGGCGCCGGGCTCGTCGTCGAGGAGCTCGGGTGGCGTCTTGACGAGAAGTCATGATGAATGACTTTCAGATAGATGCCCGGAGATGGCGCTTCCTCGATAACCCGGCTCGGTACATCGAGGGAAAAAAATCCGACCTTAAGGTCGAGCCACTCGCGAGGCAGTTCAAGACAGCCAAGGAGATCCTCCGTCGCTTCTCGGATGGACGTGGTGTTTTGCTGGCCGACGATGTTGGGCTCGGGAAGACGACCGTCGGTGTGCTCGTCGCGTGGGTCGTCGCCTGCCAGGATAAGCGCGTGCGCATCTACGCGCCCAACGACGTCCTGCGTCGGCGCTGGGCCGAGGAGCTCGAGCGCCATGTGCCGCTGCTCGAGCGGCTCGGCGCAAGATGCGACCGCATCAAGCAAGGCGACGTTGGCAAATTGAACGCCGGGCGTATCCAGGTGGCGACTCATCACACCCTCGTCAAAAGCCACGGCAACAACGAGCAACGGACCTCGTGCCACCTCATGATCATCGACGAGGCGCACCGTGCGAAAGGAGACGGGAGTGCGTTCAACGATGCGCTCCGAACCCTCGGCGAACGCGCGAAGCGTAAGCTAATCCTCACCGCGACGCCGTTCAGTATCAGGCTCGCCGAGCTGGAGCAATTGCTTCGGTTCGTCGGTGCAACTGAACTCGAGGCGGTGGGTCGATACGCAAACGAATTGAGGCGGCTCTATAGCCTTGGAGACGGCCACGACATTTCCGCCGAATCGAAGCGCCTTGTGGGGGCGGCGAAGGCAGCAATCGAAGAGTTGCGCCCCTACCTCATTCGTCACGGGATCGATGAACTGTCCGCGGTGGAGAGGAGGCATTTTGGAGCCATCGGTTCCGATCCTTGGGAGATCGCAACAGAGCCGGCATCGCATGACGAAATTCGGCTGCTGCTGCGGATGGATCGACTGCTCCAACTCGTACCTGAGCGAAAGGGGGAACGCCGCAACGATCCTCGCTTCCACATTGGCTGGCGGCATGTGGGTACTGAGCTTGATCGGGCCGCGAAGCGGTCTGCCGTCGGAGCGGATCGGGCAGCGTTGCGTCACATCGCGGCAGCGAAGAAGGCGCTCGGCGCTCGAAGCGGCAAGGTTCACCCGAAGATCGCGGCTGTCAGCGCCGCTATTCGCCCGCTGCTCGATGCTGGCGAAAAGGTCCTTGTGTTCTGTCATCACAGGGCGACCGCCGGCGAACTGCTCAGCGCCCTCGAGCGCTCGCTGAAAGTACCCAGCGCGCTGCGTTCCGGGACTCAAGAGAAGGCGTGGCGAGAAGCCTGGTGGTCCGCGCTACCCGATGCCTCGATTCAGCCGGATGAGCCGCTTCTCGAGCCGATCATCAATTGGCTCTGCTCGCCTGGGATTCGATGGCAGATCGGTAGCTGGCTGGAACAACCATCCGCCTGCGCGAAGGCTCTGGCTGACCAGTTCAAGAGGACAAGGCCGCGTAATGCGGGCACGCGCGTTCCGACGATCCTCGAAGCGGCAAGAGCGCTCGTGGGCGTGCTTCTCGATGCGCAGTCGACATCGACACGCGCGCTCCTGAGGAATATCGCGAAGGGGACGCGGACGTTCGGCGGCACGAGTTCTCACTTCCCTGGACGACTCGACGAAGGCTTTCGGGTCATGGGCTCCTGGAGCCATGACGGAAATGGCGATCCGCCCAAGACGCTCTACACGGGCAAGCCTGACATTGTGCTCGCAGTTTTCAACAGTCCGTTCGGACCTGATGTGCTGGTGACCACCGACCACCTGAGTGAGGGTGTCGATCTGCACCGGTGCTGCCGTTACCTCATCCACTACGAGCTTGACCCCAGCCCCGTCCGAACGCTGCAAAGAAACGGCCGTGTGCGCCGCGTCGGATCGTGGGCGGCGCTCACCGAGCGGCCGATCTGCTACGCGTATCCGACATTCGCCGGTACCCGAGACGAGAAAGCTGTCCTCATCATGAGGCAGCGCATCAACGCCTTCGGGCTGCTCCTCGGTGGTGTGCCGTCTTTCGACGACGACCCGACCGACAGCAATGAGAGCTTCGCAGAAGCCGTACTTCGCGATGCTGGCAAGACGCTCAAGTCGCTTAACATGGCATTAGGGTGTGCCTGAACGGCTATCCCGAGTCCGTACATGTCTTACAAGGGTAGGCTCATCTATCGGTGCGACAAAGTCGGCATGGCAATGCATGCTTTAGAACGACACTGTCGTGCGCGGTTCGTCATCGGAGTGCGATGTTGCTCGCGAGGAGTTCATCGAAACTGGTTGCGACGGGGCAGCCGTTTCGCATTGGTTTGGTCAGAGCATCCTCGTTCGACGCCATGGCATTGCCGGACAACGGGCGCGTCATGATCTCAGAAACAATTCAGAGTTCTTCGAACGAGAGCGCCGTTTCCGTTCGGATTGCCAGTCTTGGCGTTGACAGCTGGCTGGGGAAATGATCGGTGTTTGATCGAGCCGTCAGACGCATGAAGCATCCTATATGATCAGAACTCACTGCATTTTCCAGCCGATGTCGTCGCTGCGATCGTACGACAGCACGTGCACAGTTTGGCGAACGGAGCACCGCCGTGTCTTGCACAGTCGGGCTAGTACTGGCGGATTGGAATGCATGCGCCGAATTGAATGCATTTGGCAATACAACGAAGGACGATTCGCTTGACCGAGCAACGTATTTCTCTCGCTCAGCTTGAAAGCCACCTCTGGGAATCCGCCAACATCCTGCGCGGCCCGGTGGATGCGGCTGACTTCAAGACCTACATCTTCCCGTTGCTGTTCTTCAAGCGTATCTGTGATGTCTGGGACGAGGAGTACCAAGAGATCGTCGACGAGACCGGCGACGAGCAACTGGCTTGGTTTCCGGAGTCGCATCGCTTCCAGATTCCAGAAGACTGTCACTGGAAAGACGTTCGCACCAAGGCCGGCAATGTCGGTACGGCCCTTCAGCGTGCGATGCGGGAGATTGAGAAAGCCAACCCCGACACCCTGTACGGCGTGTTCGGCGATGCTCAGTGGTCGAACAAGGATCGGCTGTCTGATGCCTTGCTCAAGGACCTGATCGAACACTTCTCTAAACTGCCGTTCGGCAACAAGAACGTCAACTCGGATCTGCTTGGCGACGCCTACGAATACTTGATCAAGAAGTTCGCCGACGCCACCAACAAGAAGGCCGGGGAGTTCTACACCCCGCGTAGCGTCGTGCGGCTGATGATCGACATGCTCGATCCCAAAGAAGCCGAGACCATCTACGACCCGGCCTGCGGTACCGGCGGCATGTTGCTGGCCGCCGTGCAGCACGTGAAGGAACAGCATGGCGACGTGAAGCGGCTGTGGGGCAAGCTGTACGGACAAGAGAAGAACCTCACCACTTCATCCATCGCGCGGATGAACCTGTTCCTTCACGGCATCGAAGACTTTCAGGTGGTGCGCGGCGACACCCTGCGTAACCCAGCCTTCTTCGAGGTCGACCGACTGGCCACATTCGACTGCGTGATCGCCAACCCCCCGTTCTCGCTGGAAAAATGGGGCGAGGACCTGTGGCTAAACGATCCATTCGGCCGCAACTTTGCCGGCCTGCCGCCCTCATCCAGCGGTGACTTCGCCTGGGTGCAGCACATGGTCAAATCCATGGCCGACGTCAGCGGCCGGATGGCCGTGGTGCTGCCCCAGGGCGCCTTGTTCCGAAAAGGTGTGGAAGGCAACATCCGTCAAAAGCTATTAGAAATGGATCTGGTCGAGGCCGTGATCGGGTTGGCGCCCAACCTTTTCTACGGCACCGGCCTGGCCGCATGCATCCTGGTCCTGCGCAAGCGCAAGCCGGCCAAACACAAGAAGCAGGTGCTGATCGCCGATGCTTCGCGCCTGTTCCGCCGCGGACGCGCGCAGAACTATCTGGAGCCCGAGCACGCCGCCGAGATCCTCGGCTGGTATCGCGGCTTTGCCGATGTACAGGACACGGCCCGGGTGGTCAGCCGCGACGATATCAAGGCCGAGGACTGGACGCTGAACATTTCGCGCTATGTCCTGCCGCCGCTGCAGGAAGACATCCTGCCGCTGCCTGTTGCCATCGCGGCATTCAAGGAGGCGCTGACCCGCTGCCGCGAGGCTGAAGAGCGGCTCACGCAGGTCATGAACGAAGGTGGGTGGTTGAGATGAGGAAACAGGTATCGCGCCTCACGCCCGACGTGATCAGTGCCATCGTCGAGCGCTACGAGACCGATCGGCTCGTTCTTTCAACCCCCTATGCCGATGGAAGCACGGAGCACTTGAAGGTAAGGCTGCAGGACGGGTTGATCAATCAAATGGAGAACGGCGACGCCATGGCAGCGCGCTACGCGATCTGGGCCAATACCGTGCGCGACAACATCATTGCCGGCATGAACGCCCTCAAGGCCGGCGAGCCGACCGAAGGCTACCGACACCTGATTCGCGCGGCCAACAGCTTATCTGCTTTCTCGGACGCGCAAGCCTATCTGGACCCCCTCAACATTGGGAAGCGCTCATGAGCCGCATCACCCAACAAGAACTCGAGAGCTACCTCTGGGGCGCCGCCGTGCTGCTTCGCGGCTTGATCGACGCGGGCGACTACAAGCAGTTCATCTTTCCGCTGCTGTTCTACAAGCGCGTCTCGGATGTCTGGGACGAGGAGTACCAAGCGGCGCTGGTCAACTCAGGCGGCGACCTCTCCTACGCGCAGTTCGCCGAGAACCACCGCTTCCAGATCCCCGAGGGCGCGCACTGGAATGACGTGCGCCAGACCCCGAAGAACGTCGGCGCGGCCATACAGAAGGCCATGCGCGCCATCGAGACTGCCAACCCGGATCTGCTCGACGGCATTTTCGGCGACGCCCCCTGGACCAACCGCGAGCGCCTGCCGGACGAAACGCTGAAGAACCTGATCGAGCACTTCTCGACCCAAACGCTCTCTGTGGCCAACGTACCCGAGGACGAGCTGGGCAACGCCTACGAGTACCTGATCAAGAAATTCGCCGACGACTCCGGCCACACGGCAGCCGAGTTCTATACCAACCGCACCGTCGTCCACCTGATGACGCAGCTTCTGGCGCCGCAGGCCGGTGAGTCGATCTACGACCCCACCTGCGGCACCGGCGGTATGCTGATCTCGGCGTTGGACGAGGTGAAGCGCACGGGCGGCGAGTACCGCACGCTCAAGCTGTTCGGGCAGGAGCGCAACCTCATCACCTCGTCCATCGCGCGCATGAACCTGTTCCTGCACGGTGTGGAGGACTTCGAGATCATCCGCGGCGATACCCTGGCCGACCCCAAGCACATCGCGGGCGACCGTCTGCGCCAGTTCGACGTGATCCTGGCCAACCCGCCGTACTCCATCAAGCAGTGGAACCGCGAGGCCTGGAGCAGTGACAAGTGGGGGCGCAATTCGCTGGGCACTCCGCCGCAGGGCCGCGCCGACTATGCGTTCCAGCAGCACATCCTGACCAGCCTCACCGCCAAGGGACGCTGCGCCGTGCTCTGGCCGCATGGCGTGCTGTTCCGCAACGAGGAACAGGCCATGCGCGCCAAGATGGTCGAGCAAGACTGGGTGGAGGCCGTCATCGGCCTGGGGCCCAACCTTTTCTACAACTCCCCGATGGAGTCGTGCATCGTCATCTGCAACCGTAAGAAGACGGCTGCACGCAAGGGCAAGGTGATCTTCATCGACGCGGTAAACGAGGTCACCCGCGAGCGGGCACGGAGCTTCCTCACACCCGCGCACCAGCAGCGCATCTTGGCCGCCTACAAGACGTTTGCGAATGTGCCCGGTTTCGCCAAGGTCGCGACGCTGGCCGAAATTGGCGCCAATGCAGCGAATCTGTCGCTCCCGCTGTACGTGAAGCGCATCGCTGCAGCCGTCGCAATCGACAGCAATGGCGATGCGGTATCGCTGCGTTCTGCATGGGATCAATGGCAAACCGATGGCCGCGCGTTCTGGCACCAGATGGACACGTTGGTGGAAACGCTGGATGGGCTTTCCATGGCCGAGAATAAGCAATGAAGCTACAAGCGATTCGGCTATCGAGCTTTCAGTCTTTCGGTGCGGTGCCGATCGAAGTCGCGCTTGAGGACATCATCTACCTCATCGGGCCCAATGGATCCGGAAAAACAACAGTGCTTCAAGCCTTGTGTAGGCTCTTTGCCTTCGATCCTTCGTTACGCCGAATCCTGCGCTCGGACTTTCATGTCCCATTTAATGAGGTAGCCCCGCCGGCTGAGCGTCAGCTATGGATCGAAGCCGACTTTTTGTTTCCGGAACTTGACGACGTCGAAGACAACAGCACGGTAGCACCCCATTTCGGCCACATGCGCCTTGACGAAGTCGATGGCACCCCGCGCGTGCGTTTCCGCCTCGCCGCCACCATGGGCTTGGATGGTGACATCGAGGAAAGTTTGGTCTATGTGCTGGACATCAATGCTGATGGCTCGCCATTGACCACAGCTAAAGTCCCCCGATCTGAACGTAACCATATCCACGTCCACTATCTGCCCGCACGCCGTGATCCTGCTGATCACATTGCCTACGGGGCCAATGCACTGCTGGGGCGCATGCTGCGTGCGGTGAACTGGGATGCAGAGCGAACTGTCATCAAGGGTCTGACCGATAGAATAAGCGACAGCCTGGCGGCAAATCCGTCAATCAATGCGTTCAGCACACGTTTGAAAACAGCATGGAGCGCTTTGCACAAGGGCAGCTTCTTTGCCGACCCAAAGCTCACTTTTGTAGCGTCCGAGATCGAGTCTTTGTTGCGCCACATGTCGGTGTCTTTCACACCAGGCCATGACGAGCAGCTGGTCGATTTCTCGCGACTGAGCGACGGCCAGAAGTCAATGCTTTATCTGTCGCTTGTGCTGTCCTCGCAGGCCATCGGCCGCGCTGTTCTGGCTGAAGAAGACAAGTCCCTCGATGCAGACAAATTGCGTCCGCCCGTGTTTACGGTGATAGCGGTCGAAGAGCCAGAAAACAGCCTATCGCCACACTACCTTGGGCGGATCGTCAGTGCCCTCAACGGCATGACGGGCGACGGCGACGCACAAGCACTGATTGCTACCCACGCGCCGTCGATGCTGCGGCGCGTTGCCCCGGAACGGATCCGCTATCTGCGGCTGACCCAGGAGCGAACATCGCGCGTCACGCTTATCCACCTACCAGACGCGACTGATGAAGCGCACAAATTCGTTAGAGAAGCCGTACAGGCCTTTCCGGAAGTGTATTTCTCGCGCCTTGTGGTTCTCGGCGAAGGGGACAGCGAGGAAATCGTGTTGCCACGTCTTCTTCAAGCGAAAGGAGCGCCGGTTGACGAGTCAGCGGTCACGATAGCGCCCTTGGGCGGTCGCCATGTCAATCATATTTGGCGCTTATTGTCTGCCCTACAGATTCCGTATCTAACACTTCTTGATCTGGATGTCGGACGGTACCAAGGCGGATGGGGACGAATCAAGTACGTCAACGACCAGTTAGCTGCCTATGAGCCGAGTAAGGTTCTACCTGAAGATCATGGCATTCCTAGTTGGAACAATGCAACTCAGAAAGTACGTGCCTTTGGGCACTACAACAGTCTTCTTGAGGAGCGCGATGTGTATTTCTCGTCCCCTATGGATCTGGATTTTTCTATGCTTCTCGCCTTTCCGAATGCCTATGGCGTATTAGAGGAAGATGCCGACGAGTCGACGACCAAGGCCGTCCTTGGCAAAAGCCATCACGACGCTGGCCAATACACCGAAGACGAACAGCAACTGTTCAGCACTTACCACCGTAGCTTCAAGCTGAGCAGCAAGCCGGCTGCCCACATTGAGGCTCTCGCCAAACTTAGCGACGCAGATCTGATCGCTAACATGCCCGAAACACTCGCCCGGTTGGCGGATGCCGTCATCGCCAAGCTCGCGGAGTTGCCGGAGTGATAGCAGTCGACGCCTGGAAGCCGGCAGATGAGCTAACGCTTGAACCCAACGCCCTTCTTGCGGCCAAGGAGCAGGTGCGCAGTCTTGCGCTCACAGCCGGTCCGGGTGCGGGAAAGACTGAGGTGCTTGCACAGCGGGCAGACTTCCTACTGCGTACGAGTACCTGTCGCTACCCCAAACGGATCTTGGCAATCGCGTTCAAAGTCGATGCCAGCAGCAACCTGAAGGAGCGAGTCAAGCGGCGTTGCGGTTCTGAGCTTGCGGCGCGGTTCGACAGTTACACCTTCCATGCATTCGCGAAACGAATCATCGACCGGTTCCGCCCAATTCTGACCGGGCGCGAGGTCCTGGATGTAGGCTACAAAATCGTAGAACGAAAAGTGGGGCAGTCCCACCAAGAAATCGAGTTTTCCGACCTGGTTCCACTGGCCATCACGATCCTGCAGAAGTCCGCCATGGCGCGAAACGCCATTCGCCAAACCTACAGCGACGTCTTCCTTGACGAATTCCAGGACTGCACGAACCTGCAGTACGACCTACTCAAGCTGGCCTTTCAAGGTACGAGCATTCGCTTGACCGCCGTAGGTGACACCAAACAAAGGATCATGGGTTGGGCAGGGGCCATGGACGGGATCTTCCAAGCTTTCGTTGCCGACTTTACAGCCACACCTCTCAACATGTACCGCAACTTTCGCTCAAAGCCGCGGCTGTTGCGTCTGCAGAACGAGATCATTCGCAATCTTGATCCCCCATCTGTCATGCCCGATGAGGAACTTGCGGGCGAGGAAGGCGAGATATTTGCGTGGCGCTTCGAGGACGGTCGCAAGGAGGGGGACTACCTCGCAGACTTAATTGCAGGCTGGATAAAGAGCGAGCAACTGCCTCCTTCGGAAATCGCGGTCCTGATTCGCAATCAGCTCGACCTGTACGCCGATCATCTGATGGCGGCCCTGGAGGAGCGTGGAATACCCTTCCGTAACGAACAACAGATGCAAGACATCACGGCCGAGTCGGCTGCCCGCTTGATTGTCGACTATCTCTCCTGCCTCTATGGTCAGCGACAGCCCAAGGCATGGATTCGGCTCATGAACCAGCTCATCCCGTTTGCCGATGAGGAGATTCAGTCGAATGCCCGCAAGGACCTTGATCGGCTCGTGAAGCAGCAGCGAAAAGAGATAGGAATTGCCGAGCTGATCGACGAACCCTTCACAGGTTGGTGGGATCGTGTCCGTGTATTTCTGAGGCAAGTCGGTGTTGAAACCCTGGTGTCACTTTCTCCAGATTACGAATCGCATGCTCGGCTAAGAGATGTGATTCGTGAAACAAAAGTGCGAATTGAGGAGTTGCTGAAGCGGGAGTCGGATTTACCCAAAGCCCTCATGCGGTTCTCAGATGACCAAGCAGTGCGGATACTGACTATTCATAAGAGCAAGGGCCTTGAGTTTGACTCGGTCATCATCTTGGCAGTTGAAAACGAAATCTTCTTTGGCAATCAGGATGAGAACCGCTGCGCTTACTTCGTAGGAGTATCGCGCGCCAAGAGACGACTTGTCCTAACCCATGCTGACCAACGGGAACGCCCAGAGGGGAGCACGAAACGTTGGGATGTGCAACGCACGGCTCAAACTGAGTATTTTGGCTATGCAGTGCCGTTCGTAAGGCCAGAACAATGAACAAAAAGACATTGAAACCCCGCTGGTGCCAGGTGAAGTTCGGCGACGTGGTGCAGCTCTCGAAGGCGCGCAGCCAGCATCCACTGGCAGATGGCATTGAGCGCTACGTCGGGCTGGAACACCTGGAGCCGGGCGATCTTCGCATACGCAGTTGGGGCAGCGTGGCCGAAGGCGTGACCTTCACCAGCGTCTTCAAGCCCGGTCAAGTGCTATTCGGCAAGCGCCGCGCTTACCAGCGCAAGGTGGCCGTGGCGGACTTCTCCGGTGTCTGCTCCGGCGACATCTACGTGCTAGAGACAAAGGATGCAAAGGTTTTGCTGCCAGAGTTGCTGCCGTTCATCTGCCAGACCGACGCCTTCTTCGATCACGCGGTGGGAACGTCGGCAGGCTCGCTAAGCCCACGCACCAATTGGACGAGCTTGGCGGATTTCCAGTTTTCGCTGCCGTGCATTGAAGACCAGGCCAACTTGGTTGCGTTGCTGGCCGCATCGTTGAGTGCGGTCCATGCCGCGGAAATGATCAGTCATCGTGTCGGTGAGCTTAGAAAAAGTGTTATTGCCAACCATCTAGGCAATGGGTCGGGCGCTTCTGGCGTGGCCACGCCGTGGGGAACCATCCCCTCATGCTGGAGATATATACCCATAGGCGATTTGACACTGTCAAGCGCCTACGGTCCTCGATTTCCCTCCACGCTCTACGCGGATAAGGGAAGCGCAAGGACCATCCGAACAACGGACTTCTGCGGCAACGACGACATCAACCTTGAGACCGCGCCGTTTGCGAGGCTGGACGACAGCATGGTCCAAGAACATAAGCTGCTTAGCGGCGACTTCTTGCTTTCTCGTTCAGGCGAGTACGCAGGCAAGACACGCGTATTCGTGCCCTCAGTGGAAGGCCGATTCATTCCGGCCGCGTTCTTGATTAGATACAGGCTCTCTCTGTCGGAGATTCGGCCAAAGTACTTGCAGTACATCTGCTCTTCGCCAATCGGGCAGTCAGTTCTGTCGACACTTGTGCAAGGAAGCGCTCAACCGAACATCGCCGGCTCAGCTTTCTTGGCCCTCAAGGTCCCGGTACCCCCGATCGAAGAGCAAGACCAAATCATTGCCATCGTGGATGACTTGTCAAAGGCAGACAGAGCTGCGAATGATCGACTAAAGAAGTCTCGCGCGTTCATGAGCGCCGTGCTGACGCGAAAACTGGAGGCGCAAGATGTTCAATGAGTCCAACACCGTCGAAGCCTACGTCCGCGACCTGCTCGTCGGTCCCATCAAGGCGACACCGGAAAACGCGGTACAGGAGCCCCTGCCCAGCTACGGCCCCAGTCCCAAAGGTATCGGCTGGCGCTATGCGGCCCCCTCCGAAGTGCCGCGTCAGATCCAGGAAGTGCTGGTCGAGCCCTGGTTACGCGATGCGCTGATACGCCTGAACCCCGAGATCGCCGCCGATCCTGAGCTTGCCGATCAGGTGCTCTACAGGCTGCGCGCCATCGTGCTCTCGGTGCGCTCGGATGGCCTGATCCGCGCGAACGAGGAGATGACCGCCTGGATGCGTGGCGAACGCTCCATGCCTTTCGGCGCCAACAACGAGCATGTCCAGGTGCGGCTGATCGACCTGGACGACCCGACGCAGAATCAGTACATCGTCACACAGCAGTACACCTGCCGCGCAGGGCCCACGGAGCGCCGGGCCGATTTGGTCCTGCTGGTCAACGGTCTGCCGCTGGTGCTGATCGAGGCCAAGACGCCAGTCAAGAAATGCATCAGTTGGGTGGATGGTGCGGTGCAGGTGCACGACGACTACGAGAAGTTCGTTCCCGAGCTCTTCGTGTGCAACGTGTTCTCGGTGGCCACCGAGGGCAAGGCCTACCACTACGGGTCGATCGGCCTGCCGGTCAAGGACTGGGGGCCTTGGCACCTGGACGGTGGCGATGCGCAGCACCATCCGCTGAAGTCGCTCAAGCTGTCGGCCGAGAGCATGCTGCGCCCGCATGTCGTGCTGGACATCCTCGGCAGCTTCACGTTGTTCGCCACGGACAAGAAGAAGCGCCGCATCAAGATCATCTGCCGCTACCAGCAGTACGAGGCGGCCAACAAGATCGTCGAGCGTGTGCTGGCGGGTCAACCGAGGAAGGGCCTGATCTGGCACTTCCAGGGGTCGGGCAAGTCGCTGCTGATGGTGTTCGCCGCGCAGAAGCTGCGCATGCATGCCGGCCTGAAGAACCCCACGGTGCTGATCGTGGTGGACCGGATCGATCTCGACAGCCAGATCACCGGCACCTTCACCGGGGCGGACATCCCCAACCTGGAGAAGGCCGACAGCCGCGAGAAGCTGCAGCAGCTGCTGGCGCAGGACGTGCGCAAGATCATCATCACGACGATCTTCAAGTTCGGCGAGGCCAGCGGGGCGCTGAACACGCGCAGCAACATCATCGCGCTGGTCGACGAGGCCCACCGCACGCAAGAAGGCGACCTGGGCCGCAAGATGCGCGAGGCCCTGCCGAATGCGTTTCTGTTCGGCCTGACGGGCACGCCGATCAACCGCGCCGACCGCAACACCTTCTACACCTTCGGTGCCGACGAAGACGAGAAGGGCTACATGAGCCGCTACGGCTTCGAGGAGTCGATCCGAGACGGTGCCACGCTGAAGCTGCACTTCGAGCCCCGGCTGATCGACCTGCACATCGACAAGGCCGCGCTGGACGCTGCCTACAAGGACCTGACCGGCGGCCTGTCGGATCTGGACAAGGACAACCTCGCCAAGACCGCCGCCAAAATGGCCGTGCTGGTCAAGACGCCCGAGCGCATCCGCAAGGTGTGCGAGGACATCGTCGAGCACTTCCAGGCCAAGGTGGAGCCCAACGGTTTCAAGGGCCAGATCGTCACCTTCGACCGGGAGTCCTGCCTGCTGTTCAAGGCCGAGCTGGACAAGCTGCTACCGCCCGAGGCCACGGACATCGTGATGTCGGTGCAGGCGGCCGACAAGAAGGACCATCCTGAGTACGCGAAGTACGACCGCGCGCGTGACGAAGAGGAACGGCTACTGGACCGCTTCCGCGACCCGGCCGACCCGCTGAAGCTGATCATCGTCACGGCAAAGCTGCTGACGGGCTTCGACGCGCCCATCCTGCAGGCGATGTACCTGGACAAGCCCTTGCGGGACCACACGCTGCTGCAGGCCATCTGCCGGGTGAACCGCACTTACTCCGAGCAGAAGACCCACGGATTGATCGTGGATTACCTCGGCATCTTCGACGATGTGGCGGCGGCGCTGGAGTTCGACGACCAGAGCGTCAAGCAGGTGGTCAGCAACATCCAGGAGCTGAAGGACAAGCTGCCCGAAGCGATGCAGAAGTGCCTGGCATTCTTTGCCGGCTGCGACCGCAGCTTGCAGGGCTACGAAGGCTTGATCGCTGCGCAGCAGTGCCTGCCCAATAACGAGGTGCGAGACAACTTTGCCGCCGAGTACAGCGTGCTCAGCAAGATCTGGGAGGCGCTGTCACCGGACACCGTGCTGGGCCCCTTCGAGAAGGACTACAAGTGGCTGTCTCAGGTGTACCAGTCGGTGCAGCCGTCCAGCGGCCACGGTAAGCTGATTTGGCATTCGCTGGGCGCCAAGACGATCGAGTTGATCCACCAGAACGTCCACGTCGACGCCGTGCGGGACGATCTCGACACCCTTGTGCTGGACGCCGACCTCCTGGAGGCCGTGCTCTCGAATCCCGATCCGAAGAAGGCGAAGGAAATCGAGATCAAGCTCAAGCGCCGGCTGCGCGGGCACGGCGGCAACCCCAAGTTCAAGAAGCTGTCGGAACGACTCGATGCGCTGAAGGACCGCTTCGAGTCCGGTCAGATCAACAGCGTCGAGTTTCTGAAGCAGCTGTTGGAGATCGCAAAGGAGACCCTGCAAGCCGAGAAGGAGGTCCCGCCTGAAGAGGACGAGGATCGCGGCAAGGCGGCGTTGACCGAGCTATTGAACGAAGTTAAGACATCTGAGACGCCGATCATTGTTGAACGTGTGGTTGCGGATATCGATGAGATCGTTCGACTGGTTCGTTTTCCAGGTTGGCAAGGAACACTCGCCGGTGAGCGCGAAGTAAAAAAGGCGCTTCGCAAGGCTTTGTTCAAGTACAAACTCCACGCCGACGCGGATCTATTTGATAAAGCGTACCGCTACATTCAGCAGTATTACTGAGGGATGGAATGGTCAACCGCGACAGCGAGAATGCGTCCAACGTAACCTGGTTCGTCAATGCGAGCTTGGGTGGTGCACCCGATCAATTTGCACGATTTCTTGACGAAGGCCGATGGGAGAACGGTGACGAGCCCAAGCACCTCGAGTTAGCGCAGTCCATGCGGCCTGGTGACAGAATTGCGGTCAAGTCGTGCTACACGCGCAAGCGCGGTCTGCCCTTTGACAGTCGAGGTCAGGCTGTTTCTGTCATGGCCATCAAGGCGGCCGGGACAATCCTCGAGAACTTCGATGGTGGCCGGCGCGTTCGCGTCGCTTGGGAGAAGAACGAGCCGGTTCGGGAGTGGTTTTTCTACACGCACCGAGGTGCGGTGTGGCGGGTGACTCCGGGGGAATGGACTGCCGACGCCCTGATCGCTTTTACCTTTGAGGGAAGACCTCAAGACATCGAGCGATTCCGCAATGCGCCGTACTGGAAAGAACGGTTTGGCTCAACGGCGCACGAAAAGCGCCGATTCGAATGGACGAAGTTCTACGAGGCGTTCGCAGACAAGCTTCTCACATACCGCCACAACCGAGCCGTTCTGGTTGATGGCATTCGAGAGATCTCGTCCCGTGTACATGGTCTTGGACACTTAACTCAGGACCAATACCCAGACGAGACCAAGGGATTCGTAAGGGACATTTGTCCGTTCACAACGATGGGTCTGTTCAACCGAGGCCTTCGAGATACGAACCGCAGAACAATCGCCGACGAACTGCAAAAGTTTCTCGGCATGGACGAGACGGTGCCCGACAGCTTCGAAGGCATCCCCCTTTTGAACAATATGCTTTCCTCCAGAGGAGGTCCGTGCCGCCGAGCATATTGAACTGCTGTGGGAAGTCTTTGCGGCAGGTATCGATTTCGCGGATCTTGCGACCGACCCCGATCAGGCCCGGACACGGTTTTCGTCGGCGTTTGACAACGTAACTTCGCTTCCCGGTGTCGGCTGGAATCTTACATTCGGTCTCTACTGGTGTAGGCCATGGGCATTTCCTTGTCTCGATCAGAACTCCAAGGTCTACATAACAAGAAAATTAGGAGTGCCGATTGGCCTCCATGGCCCGAGGCGGCGATGCAACGCCGCTGACTACCTTGCAGTCATGGATACACTGGAGCCAAGATTTCGAGAAGCATCTTATCCGGTGCATTCCTACCCCGAGCTTTCGCTGGAGGCATGGCAGTACAAGGAGCCGGTCGCAGAACGATCCCTGGGGGACGAGACTTTACCGTCGGATGCGGTCACCATTGCTGAGGATAGCGAGGAACGAAACGATGAGGCCGTACTCTTGGCTGTGCCCATAGTGCCGTATTCCTCGCAGAACGTCCTCCAAGACGGCTGCTTCTTGGAAAGCAGTGAGATCGACCGACTGTTGGACCGGTTGCGCGTCAAGAAAAACGTGATCCTTCAGGGTCCTCCGGGTACGGGAAAGACATGGCTCGCGAAGCGGCTTGGCTTTGCGCTCATAGGTCAAAAGGACGAAAGCAAGATCAGGGCAGTCCAGTTCCATCCCAACCTTTCCTATGAAGATTTTGTGAGGGGATGGCGGCCTACTGCTGAAGGAAAGCTTTCTCTTGTTGACGGCGTCTTCATGGAAGCCATCAAGGCGGCGTCCAGGGCCCCCGGGGCGAAATTTGTGGTGGTTATTGAGGAAATCAACCGTGGCAACCCGGCACAGATTTTCGGAGAGTTGCTGACGTTGCTGGAGGCCGGAAAACGCACGCCCAGTGAAGCCCTGGAGTTGTGCTATCCCGATGTCGACGGGAAGCGTCGTCCTGTTCACATCCCGGAGAACCTGTACGTCATCGGCACCATGAACGTTGCGGACCGGTCGCTGGCCTTGGTGGATCTAGCGTTACGTCGACGGTTCGCATTCGTGGAGCTGGAGCCGAGGCTTGGAGCCAGGTGGCGTGACTGGGTTGCAAGCAAGTGCGGCGTAGACGGTACCCTTTTGGAAGACATCCAAAGGCGGATTGAGGCTCTGAACGAACAGATCGCGTCAGATGCTCGACTTGGAAAGCAGTTCCGGATAGGGCACAGCTACGTGACCCCCGCGAACACTCTGGAGGCGGGGGAGACCCGCAAGTGGTTCCAGCAAGTCGTCGAGACGGAGATCGGGCCCCTGCTTGACGAGTACTGGTTCGATGTCCCGGGTGAGGCCCGGAAGGCTTGTGAACGCCTGATGCAGGGCTGGTAATGCCGCCGTTGGACGTGAATCTGCAATGCCCGGGCTACATTGGGCGAATCCCAGTGCGGAACCTTTGGCTCCTAATGCTTTACGCGTCGGATTTGTTCCGAAGCAGCGGAATCGGTAAGGTCGGCCTGGAAGACAGCCCCGACGACCTTCCCGATCTGGTGGCGGAGGTTTTAGCTCATGCGGTCGAACGGCGGCAAAAACGTCAGCTGAGCCAGGGGTACCTAAGTCGTGAGGCGACGTTGAATCGTGTGCGCGGGCGCATCAATGTATTGGCGACCGAGCAGTATCAGCTGCTTTCTAGGGGTAGCGTGGCATGCAAATTCGATGAGCTAACAATGGACACGCCTCGAAATCGCTTTGTCCGCGCCGCGTTGGAATCCATCTGCCGGGTCGTGCGCCGGCAAGACGTGGCTCATCGCTGCCGCTTTCTGGCTGCGGGGATGAAGGCGCGAGGGGTTTCGGGCAATGCACCCAGCCGAGCCGAGATGAGTGCCGATCGGTTCGGCAGAAACGATGCGGATGACAGGTTTATGATCGCTGCGGCGAAACTGGCTCTCGATCTAGTGCTACCGACAGAGTCCCTTGGCAGTAGCGTCCTCACCCTACCTGACCGCGAGGTCACGTGGGTCCGCCGCCTTTTTGAGCGCGCGATCGGCGGATTCTATGGGGTCGTTCTGACTCCTCGCGGCTGGCGGGTTCGATGCGGAGGCGTACTGGGCTGGCAGATCGAGCATAAGACGGCTGGCATAGACCGTATTCTCCCCGCTATGCGCACTGACATCATTCTCGATCACGACTCGTCGAGAAGGCGGGTCGTTATTGATACGAAGTTCACCTCAGTCGTGACTGCTGGCTGGCGACGCGAAGAAACCTTGCGCAGTGGCTACCTCTACCAAATTTACGCGTATCTCCGGTCTCAGGTTGGCCGCGGCGATGATCTCGCTGATTCAGCATCAGGACTGCTCTTGCATCCCGCTATCGGTGAGGCAGTGGACGAGTCCATCACGATTCAGGGTCATCGCATAAGGTTTGCTACTGTTGATCTCAACGCGTCATCGGGGGAGATTCGCTCGCAGCTGTTGCGGTTGTGCGAACCTGTCTGAATTATCGCCCATTGGCTTGGCAGAAAACGTAAAATGCATGAAGGTGTTCAAGTGCGGAGGGCAGGCAATGCTCGGTATCACCAAACTTTCGGCGTTTACGGCGAGTATCGCGACACAACTTCGCGCTGCTATTCAAGTCGGTATCCCCGCTGACGACGCCGTGAAGGCGCGGCGCAGCGCTGAGAGTGAACCCACCCTCGACCTCACAGTAGCGCACGTATGGGACGACGCGCTCGGTCGCACGACGCGCAACGGCCTCGATAGCCTCGAGATCGGCGCAGGTAAGACGCGTATAGACGAGTAGTTCACCGTTGGTTGGATCGGTCGGCTTGATTCGTGTTCGAGGGCGTGGCAGGGTCGACAGTCGTTGGGCCTGGCGCTGCCGGGGCCGTATGCGGCTTACGACCAAGCACCGGCACGCCTTCTTGGTCGACATGCCATTCGCCGATCGGCTTGATCGTCGGGGGAGCGCCGAGGTTTGGTCTGCTCGCGCCTGCACCGACCGTATCCCACGCCGCTCGGTTTCCGCCGTGTTTAGAACTGATCTGTCCGAGCCGGACCGCGGATTTGTAGCTGTCGCTGAGTGTGCCTGCATCCGTGGAAACTTGAGTGCGACCCGCATCGATCTTGGTTCTTGCTTCGGCCTCTAGCGTGGCGGCGCGCTTACTCTGTTCGTTTGCTAGGGGTTGATCCGGCACCACGCCTTGGCGACTTTGTCGTGTACGGACCTCCGCGTCGTTTGTTGCTTTCTGTTGATGGATTGCTGTAGCGCCTGCCGTGCGTCGATCAACTTCGTATTGCTCTCTAAGCGACGGCTCAGCCCAGCCCATCGCTGTGGATAGCGGCATCGTAGGTCCCAGCGGACTGTCAGCGCCGACGTAACCCGTTTCCGAGCTACCGCCACGAGCGTAGCCATAGGCGATCTCAGTCACGGCACGCTGGAGCTTGACCGGGTCTTCCTCACGCAGGAGACCGCGCTCGGCGAGACGCCGTGCCGCATAGTTGGTGAAGTCCGTCTGCGTGCCGCTACTCCATTCGCGCATGAACTGCGCCGTGCGGGCAAGTTCCTGGGCGTGAACATACGCGGTCTCGCTGGATGATTGCCGCTCGCTGGCCTCTCGGTACGACGAGTCGTAGCCCGAAATTGATGTCACGCGGTTCCCGCGGGCCCACTGGTAGGCATCCGAGGACCGAAAGTCTCTGAAGAGAGCGCTCGCTTCCGAGATTTGCGCGTTTTCAACCGCCTTGCGGGCAAAGTCGTAAGCGCTTTGCAGAGTTTGCTGATCAATCTGCCTGCCTTCAGTTCTTGCCTGCGCGCCAATCTGGGTCAGCGGAATGCTTGCCCCGACGGAGGCCGATGCTGCAACTCCCTTTCCGACGGTCGAATCGTCTGCCAAGCCCAGCCGGCGATTCACATCCCGCGCCACTGAACTCAGAGCTTGGAACTGCGTGCTCGTCGAACCGCCATCCGACGTGCTGGTTCCGCCCGATCGTTGCTGTGAGCGCTCGAAACTTTCCTGAATGCCGAGTGCTCGGGTCAACGCCGTGGCCTGGCTACGCTGCATCGCCTCGCGCTCGGTACGTGCCAGCGTCTCGGCCTCGCGTGCACTTTCGCCAATGGTGTTCGCCTGCCGCTCGGTGAAGGTAAATGTGGTAGCCAGGCGGCTGAGCGTTGCTTGGTAGCGGAAGATGCTGCCAGCTGGGCCGAGACCCTGGATGGTGGCGCCATGGGCGTCTGTTGCCGTAGCCATGAATGCCGATGTCCTGGTCGGGGCCAGTTGCTGCTGGTCCATCGAGACACTGTTCTGGCTGATGATGCCCTTCGACGTGCTGGCCGCTTCTCCGGCCACGGCAGACTGGATCGGTCCGACGCCGGTGATGGCCTGGAAAGCGACCTCGCCCCCCTTGATGATGGCGGTGGCGATGATCGGAATCGAGATCACCATGTAGCCGGCGACTGCCTGATCAGCGATGGCGCCCTGGTAGATGCTGGATGCGGTCTCGAGGGCGAGACCCTGCGTTGTTGCACCCATGCGCGAAGCGGCTTCGAGGTTCTTGGCGCTGGCGAGGGTGCCGACGTAGTTGAGGATTGCGTAGAGCGGGGGCCAGAGCTGGATCCACACGAGACTCATGATGAAGCTCTTGAGGGCGAGGCCCAGGCCGCGTCCCTGGGCGAGCAGGAAGAGCAGGAAGACGAAAGGGAACACGGCATACACGATCGCTTCGATGACGTTGCGCACCAGCGGCAGGGCCTGCTCGGCGATCCGGCCCATGGTGAGGAAGGAGGAGTTGATCGATGCGGTGGCATTGGCCCGGCTGGTGGCGATCATGAGGGCGGCGGGGTCGTTGATCTTCTGGCCGGCGAGGGTGTGGGTGTCCTGCACCAGGTTGATCATGATGTTCTGGCGCAGCAGGTCGGCCGAGGCTTGGGCGGCGGTGGCGATCCGGGCCTTGTAGTAGGCCTGCTCGACCTGGGCATCGATTGCGCCCAGGGCCGCGGTGGGATCCAGGGAGGGGTTCAACTGGAAGGCCAGCAGCGCCCGGGCGCGCGCGACTTCGTTCGGCAGGCGAGCGGCAAGGTAGGTGTAGACGTTGGGGCAGGTATCGACCTGGACCGGATTGCCGTAGGTCGAGAACCGCGCGGGATTGGGGGTGGCCATCAGCGACCAGATGTCGATGCTGCGAGAGAAGACCGCAGGATCGATGGTGCCGTCCTGCAGATCGTAGATCGTGCAGTTGTAAACGAAGGCGATCAAGTCGGTGCGAAGCTGCGGATCGCCGATGTTCGTGGCCCGTGAGGCCCGGATCAGGCGGTTGCCGAACATGACCCCGTTCTTCTGGTAGGCGAGTTCGACGGGCAACTGCGCACTGGGCGTGGGAATCACCTGGAAGGTGGTCTCGAAGAACCGGGTCATGACGTCGCCGACCTTCGAGGTGTAGTGACCGAAGAAGGCCACGCCGATCGGGACATTCCCGATGACCGCTGGCGGTTGGCCGCCGAGCTTGTCGACGATGGCGACCTCGGTCTTCGGCAGGAAGAGGGCGTAGTAGAGGAACATGAAGCTCATCAGCCACCCCCAGCCGTGGAACTTGCCCGGCGAGAAGAGACCCGCGAATGCCGCCACCAGTACGCCGGTGATGCCGACGGTCTTGATGAGGCCGAAATAGTCGGCACCCCCCATGATGGCGGCGATGGCGTTGAAGACGCCCGTGAGGGTATCGACGTTGCCGTAGGCGTAGATCTCGAACATGGCGGGAGCCGGTCGGGGGGCGGAGGGGGGCGAAGTTCCTTGGCTCGCCCTAGGAGCCACGCCCCCCATAGACCGCGCTGAAATCCAACATGCTCTTGACCGCGGTGGGCATGTTGCTCCAGAGCTGGCGCTCCAGGGTTTGCAGGTCCTGGGTCATGGAGGCGACCGAGCGCACCTTGGCATAGGCGGTCTGCTTCTCGGTGAGGAGTTGACGTTGTGCATCCTGGGCATTGCTGCGCAGGGTATCCACGTAGCGCTGCTCGACGCCGCTGCGGTTCAGGTTGTGCGAGAGCGCGGTCATTGCCTGGCGCAGCGCGCGGGTGATGAAGGTCTCGGCGTAGTCGAGCGCAATCACATCCTTGTAGGACTCGATCAGCGTCTCGGCCGTGTTCGAACCCGGGACGGCATTGGCGACCGCCAGCATCTTGTAGACCGGTTCCGTCGTATTGTTGATGAAGCCAATGTCGGCTTCCGACTGTGCGGTGCGGGTCGCGATGTTCTCGGACATGCGCCGCAGCCGTTCGGTCACGAGGCGCGTGAACGGTTTAACGGACACCCGTTGCCGGGTCGGATTGAGGCAGTCGCTGGAGTCGTCGCAGACGTAGACGTCCACATCGACGTGGCCCTCGGTCGGGGACGCACCGCTGCCGAGCAGCAGATCGCGCAGGCCCAGAATCGTCGGCTCGAAGTAGCGCGGCACGGCCCCGCTGCCATCGTCCTCGGGCGGATGCAGGACGACGGTGCCGATCAGGCTCATGATCAGCTCCTTCTCTTCGCGGCTGATGCTGCCGCCCACGCGGTTGAGCGCCATCCAGACGACGTTGCCTTTGACGAAGGTGGCGTTGCGCACATTGGGGTCGCTGGAGTTGGCGGCGGATTTGACGACCGCCGGGGCGTTGGTGGCGCAGGTCAGCCGTGCGTCGACCCGATCGGTCACGCTGCCCAGGTATTGTGAAATGTTCGCGCAGCCGCTCATGATCGACTGGTCGTACTCGCCGACGAGCCCATTGACCAACGCCTGGGCGGCTTCGCAGGAATTGATGTTCATCGCATTGATCTTGTTGATCTGGTCCTGGAGCTCGGTCAGGAGCTTGTCGATGTCGGGGGAGATCGACTGCAGCGCCAGCTTGAAGGCGTAGCCCACGGCGTTGGAGCCGATGTTGCGCAGCAGGGCGACGAACTGGTCCTTGTTGATGAAGGAAAAGGCGCCGCCGAAAAGATCGATGCCACCGCAGCCGGCCTTGAGACTGGGCAGCTGGGCCTGAAGCAGGGGATAGTTCTTGCCGGGTGAGCGCATCATGAGGCTGCCGCCGGTATAGAGGTTCATGGCCTGGCCTCGGAATGCGCCGGGGGAGGTGACGTTACCCAGCGCCCCCAGTTCGTTGAACATCGCCTGCATCTCGGCATTGAGATTGCCGGGATGGCTCAGGGTGGGCGTGAGGGTAAGCGTCAGGGCGGTGAAGCCTGCGATGAGGCGACGGGTGAAGGTAGGCATGCGGTCTCCCATGCGGTCAGAGCGGATCGTTGCGGGCCGGATTGCCGAGTGCTGCGATGCGCTCGACGAGATCGGTCAGCGCCATCACACCAAAGCCGACCGGCTGGATCTCGCGCCGGGCAGGGGCGGTGAGGTAAAGGGCTGGAACGACGCTGGCGTTGAGGCGCGCGGCCACGCCATTGTCGGCCTGCGGATTCGGATACTCGGGCAGGCCGCGGCCATCGAGACTCACCGGAAAGACTGTCATGCCGTAGGCCTGTTCGAATCGCTTGAGGATCGGGGCGAGTCGATGACAGTAGGGACAGTCGCTGCGGAAGATGAAGAGCAGGGTGTGTGTCTTGGCCAGAGCGCGCACCGCTTGCCCTTGCCGATCGCGCTGCTGTTCGTCATAGGCGGCGATCGCCATGGCGTTGGTGGGGCGGCCGGATAGGGCGTAGTCGACATCCGGCACCGTCCACACCAGGCGCTGCCAGCGCTCGGCGAAGACCTGGGACTTGTTCATCACATAGCGCTGATAGCGCATGTAGGCGAGCAGGTTCGCGTCGGAGGGATTCATGACAGCGACGCGTTTCAACTCATCCAGGCGCTTCTGCATGGCCTCGAAATCGACCAGTTCGCGCGGCCGCGGGTCGCTCTTGGGAACCGGTTTCGGCGGGGTCGGTGGAGCCGGGGGATCGCGGTACCAGAACCAGCCTTCGCGATGGCGCAGCCAATAGGCGGAACGTTCGTCGTCGGCAGAGGGGTCGGCCGACGGGAGTTCTGCCAGCGCGAGCGTGCTCGATGTAAGCAGGGTGGCCAGGAGGGCAATGAGTCGGATCGAGGCGCGCGGCATGGTCAGCGCCCCTCGGACGGACTGCCGTCTCGGCAGTAGTTGAGCTGGTAGGTGAGCCGCTGGTCTTCGGCGCGTTCGCGCAGCAGGACGGCGGCTTGACGCGTGGTCACTTCCAACCGACGACACCCTGGATCGCGCAGGATCTGAATCGTGCGCACATCGATCTCGATCGGTGCATCGGCGCCGAAGCGCCGGCGCATGAAGGCCGCGGCTTCCCCGACCAGGGTGCCGTGGGCGGATCCGTGGTCGATGGCGCGCTTGAGCAGCGGCTTGAGATCCGTCACGGGCAGGCGCTGAACCGATTCGGCGTGCGCCGTCCCAACGAGGATGAATATCCCAAGCAGGAGAAGTTGCGGGATGAGATCGCTGTATTTCATCGGGCGAAGTAACTCTCGACACGTTGCTGGGCGCGATCGCGCAGGGCGCCGACATCGGGAAGCGTCGGGGCGATCTCGGCATAGAACTCCCCAAGATCCATGCGCGAGAAATCCAGAGCCTGCAATTGCGCAATCGTGAAGCCGCTGCAATCGGGGCTTTGTGCGCTCCCCCAGCCTTTGCTCAGCTGCGCGCGACCCTGCTCGTTCAGGATGCGAGCCAGACGGGAGTTGAAGCAGCAGTAGGATTCGGTGGTTTCGATGCACGTGCCGATCAAGGGCACGCGGGACGAGCAGTAACTGCCCAGCCCGTGGCACAGGCGCTGGCCGCGCTTCATCGCCAGCACCTGCTCGGCCTGCTCGCACTCGAGGATGCCGGAGAGCTGGATGGCGAGCATGGCGAGTGTCCAGGGGCCGGGCACGAGCGACTGGACGAAGAGCTCCACGCTGAGCTCGCCCGCCATGAGGCCGGCGAGCGCCGAAGTCCCGGCCCCGGTGCCGAACAGGGCTTCGAATCCGGAGAGCACGAAATTCGGTGCATCGGCTGCGAACAAGGCGTCGTAGGTGTAGCTCGAGCCCAGTGCATCGATGAGGTGAGCGCCGGCCCCAATGGCGAGGTTCATCGTGCTCAGTGCGGAGCCACCGCCACCGGAAGTCTTGCAACAGTTGACCAGGCCGAAAAGCTTCTTACGGCACCGGTTGTCCGCACCGCGGAAGACCTGCATCGTGTCGGGATCGAGATACTGGCCGGCTTCGCGCTGCGCCTCCAGGGCGGTGACTGCCTTGAAGAAATCGAGATCGGGCGGGTAGCCGGTGTCGAAGCAACTACCCGACATGCAGAAGCTCTGGTTCCCGCAGTCGGTGACAGTGCGGGTCGTGCCGCTGGACACCTTGCAGGCGTAGGCCTGCTCGAAGAGACTGCACTGACCATCGCCGAGGCGCTCGACGCAGCGAGAACTCGTCTGCGCGCAGCCTTGTTCGATGAGCGGCCGACAATCATTGACCGCCGAGGCGGAGGCACAGTCGAACTGGGCTTGGTAGCGCCAGCACTCGCGTGTGATCGACCGGCCATTGATGATTCGCGTCTCTCGCGGCTCGATGCAGGTCTCCGACACCCGCGTGCAGGTGCCGTCGCCCGCGACGGCAGGAGCGACTGCGAGGAGCGTGGCGAGGAGGCTCAAGGCAAGCGCGCTTCGTAGGGGGCGCATTGATTGATCCAGGTGTCGGTGAGGGTGTAGGTGCGCTGCGGACGCGTGAAGCTGAAAGTAGCCAACGTTTGCTCGGGGAGGTAGCCATCGCAGCAGCCGTGAGGGCAGGGGTCGTCGCAGTGCGCCTCGGTACCGACGCGGTAATTGCATACGCCATCCGGGCAAGCGCCTTCGAGGAAGTAGGTGCCGCCACAGCCCAGGTTGACGAGCATGCGCTGCGGATGCTCCGAGGGCACCGTCGTCATGACGACGATGGAGGCGTTCGTGCCGTTGCATTCCGAGTAGCCATAGGTCCACTGGAAGCGGATCTCGTCGGCGCACACGGCGCCGACGTAGACATACGGGCGGATAAAAGCGATACGCGGATTGGGTGTGATCAAGGTGTTCGGTGCGCAGCCCAATCCGTCATCGCGCACCTCGACCGAGAGCGTCTTCTCGCAGGTCAGGCGTTCGAGGACGCGATACTCATTGCAGAAGTGCTTGTCGAAGATGTCCGGGGTCGTGATCGATCGGGTGGTGCAGCCGGTGTAGGTGCCTGCGAGATTGCCGACGATCGACTGCGGATCGGCCGTAATCTGCTTGCCGCGCACCAGCAGCGGATCGGTGGGGGTGATGTTGAATGTCGGACGCCGAGCCGGATTCTCTCGCGTGAAGTTGATGGCGGCACAGGCTTGGGCGGACGGGCTGCCGGCCGAGGGCGTGACGAGGCAAGCGCTCTGCAGCGCGGATGCATTGCCGCCCAGATCCGTGCTGCCGAAGTAGGTGCTCTGCGTCGGGGTGGCGGTGAATTGCGGCACGGTGCTCGCCGGCGGCGTGGTGGTGATGTGACTGCGCGCGGCGGCGTTGCCCGAGCGGCCGAAGGTGCTGCCTTGCTCGAAGGCCTCCGACAGTGAGGCGGCGTGCACCGGCAGAGCCGAGAAACCACAAGCGCATGCCCAAAGGAGGGTTCGAAGATTCATCGCGAGACCCGCAGTCGTTTCAAGAACACGTCCGCCCGGGAGGCGGCTTCGGGATGGCGTCGCACCATCGCCTCCAAGGCATAGTCCAGGCTTACATCGCCGCTGACGCGCAGGTGCGCCTCGCCCAATGGGCAGGTCGTGCCGCAGGCGGCCGAGGCATTCGGGGAGGTCTGAGCAAGCGGCAGCACGAAAGTCGGTGCATGGTGGATGTCATAGCGGATGAAGGCTTGCGGATCGATCTGCCAGGCGGCCGCGTGGTCGGCCACAAGGCTTTGGACCGCGGCGAGGGTTTCGCGCATCGATTGGGATCTAAGACCGCGCAGCACCAGCACGGCGCCGCTGCGAGCGGCTTGTTCGGTGAGTCGCTGCAGGCTCGCTCGCGGCATATCGAGGGTGATGAAGATGCGAAGCGATGGCGTTGCCGCGCTCGGGTTCTGCGGGAGGGTGTGGTCTCGCAAGAGCTGGGTGATGTCGACCCCGCTGGGGGTGACGTTGATCTGCGGTGGTCGGGGGATCGGTTGCGTGGTCAGGCGATCGCTGTTCGGAAACGGTCGATCGCGCATCGCTCGATCCATGTCGGTCGCGTTCGGCCAAGCGGGGGCTTGCGCATGCAGCGTGCTGGATGCGATCGCCATGCAGAGCGCGACCAAGGTGCGATCAATAGGCGCCGGCACAGCAGTTCCTCTTCCGAAAGATCTGATAAGCGAAGTCTTCGCCCGCGACAGGGTAGGACTTGCCTGCGCCCCAGACGATCGTCGTTCGACCGTAGGGCTGGCAGCACTGGCCAGCGTCTTTGCGTGTGTTCGGGATGGGATAGACCATCTGCAGCTTGTAGTGGGTCTTGTCCATGATGGGCTGCAGGTAGGGGCCGCAGAGGCCGCGTTCACCGGCGCCGGCGAAGGTGGTGAGTTGGCGATGCATCTTGGCGGTCATGCGTTGGGTGAGCAGGGCGGACGCCTGCACGCCGCCGATGTGAGTCGTGACATGCCCATTCATCGGATAGATCGAGCCCTGGCAGCCCGCGCACCAGAAGAGCTGGGAGAGCCCCATCCCGGCGCTGGCGGCGATGCAGTCGGCCGCACACGCGGCTTTGGCGGGCGCGTTGGCGAATAGCACCGCTTCCGGGTGGATGATGGCGGTCAGTTCATCGTCGGCCCAGAGGGGATCGACTTCCGTGAGATAGATGAGATCGAGCGCGCCCTTCTCCAGGCACGGGAAATCAAGCAGCACCTGCAGCCAGTAGAGGATGGGGTTGGTGTACCAGTGGACGTGATAGAAGCTGTTGCGGGTCTGACTGTCGTGTCCGACCTGAGCACCGCGCGGGACGTGGATGCCGGGATCGAGTGCGACGCCACCGAGCCCCACCATGCAAAACGGCGTGCGGGTCACATCGACCAGGCGTACCGGTTCCCAGAAACCGATCGTCACGCCAATGCGCGGTGGGTTGTTGCAGTAGCAGAGCGGATTCGACGGATTGGCGATGTCGTCTTGGCCCTCAGAGACGATTGTCGATGAGCCGATCGTCAGCGGGAAGATGCAACTCCAGCAGATGTCGGTGATCGGGTTCATGAAACGGCCATGACAGGTGGAATCGGCCGCTCGTGCGAGCGTGGACAGCGCCAGCAGCATGACGATGGCGACAGAGAACACGAGGCGGTCAGGGCAGTTCATCGATGCGTAGCCTCTTGCCGTCCTGGGTGACCAAGGCGGGCACATGCCGGATCTGGAGCTTCTCTACGAGCGTGCCCTGCTGGTCATAAAACACTGGCACCTGCCATCGCTTCATGAGTTCCAGATAGCCGCCGCCGGTGAGAATGAGTTTGACGCGGCCGCCTCGCGCATCGAGGAGCGACTTCGCGCGCTGCACCTGGGTGCTGTCTCGGGCATCGAAGAAGAGCAGCGCCTTGGACAACGACACCGTATCGAGCGGATTTACGCGCGTACCGGGCGGCACGAGGATGCGGCCGTCTGCGTCGGTGATTGGGTAGGGGATGACGATGCTCGGATCATGGTGGTATGTGCGCGCTTTCGTCGCCCGCGACACGGTGGTGACGGGCGTGGGGTTCTCCACCCTGCGACGGGCCTGGCGCTGGGCGTCCTGTTGCAGGCGTGCGAGTTCGCCGGAGGCTTGCGCAGTGCGCAACCGGGCGAGAATCATCTCGAGCAGATTGGGTTCGGCGATCGGGTAGACGGGGCCGATCACGCCTAGATCCTTTGCGTGCGCGAGAGATGCTAGAGCGAGCAGGGTGATGGCGAGGCAGAGCTTAAAAGATCGCATAAGCCCGTCCGATGATCTGGCCCTGTGCGATCCAACCGGTCAGGGCGTAGCGCGAATCGAGGCTGTCAGGGTGCGGCGCCTGAACGTAGAAGCGGCCGGATGGCAGGATGCCCACGGGGCCGGATTCGAGCGGCGTGCCGCTGAGGCTGCGCGGCTTCGCGGTGCCGACGTAAATCTCGTTGACGTAGAAGTCACGGCCCACGGCGGCGATCGTGTCGCCCGGGAGGCCAGCGAGGACCTTCACAAACGTTACGCCCTCGGCATAGGGGCCACCGCCCTGCCAGCGGAACGCCACGAGATGGCCCTTGGCGGGTTCAGTACCCTTGATGATGACGTAGAGACGGTGCGGCAGGCTGGGTGAGGTGTTGATGCCCAGGGTGAAGCAGGCTGGCAGCACCGCAGCGATCACCGCGATGAGCACGTAGGCCCACCTCCAGCGGCGCAGGTGGTCGATTGCGCGGTGCTTGAATTCCGTGGTGTGGAATCTTAGGAGCGATATTCGCGTAAGAAAATCAGTGCGCATGGCCGGCTATAGTCCCAGTCGCTGCCGGACGAGCGGTGTCAGGTCAGGTAGGTGGTTGGGCGATCCGACCACCGCACCTCGTGCGACGATCATGCAATCGCACTCGGTGGGAAGTTGGGCGATCAATGTGCTCACGTCCGTCCCGAAGGCGTGGGCACGCTTGAGGGCGTCCGCACGCTCGGCTTCCTTGGCCTCGGGCTTCATCAACGCCGAGGTGAGTTCATGTTCTTTCAGTCGATAGAGTTCGGCGACATCTAACACCGCCATGCGGGGCGTGTGCGCGGGGGCGATCCAGCGCGCGTGGGCTGCGATCAGGGCGCTCGTCACCAGCGCGTTGATGAGGAGCACGATGAGGGCGGCTTGTCGGGTCATACGCGACTCCGATCGTCCAAGACGGCTTCGATGGCTTCCGCCACGGCCAAGCCTGTCGCGCGTTTGGCGTTGATGGCGTTGAAGTCTTCCGCACGGCTACTGAACAGCAGCAGGCTGAAGGGATCGACGATGAGCCGGCCCACCCCGTTGCCCATCGGCGACTGGATGTAGAGTTCGGAGTAGGCGCCGTGCTCGGTGTGCAGGGACTGCAGCAGTCGCTTCATCGAATCATCCGAGCGCAGCTTGCCGAGGTCGCTGAGTTTCTCGATCGATTCGGGCTTCTGGCGAAGCAGGAACACCCAGTCGGAGTTGGCGAAGGCGGCCTTCGCGGCGGAATTGCTCTGGTAGTCGTCCACGCCTTGAGTCGCGGACATGAATGAGCCGTTGTACTTGCGGGCACGCCGGTACCCGGCTTCGATGAAGGCCGCTGTCGCGTGTCCCGAGAGCAGATCCCAGGCTTCATCGATAATCACGATCTTCTTGCGATCGCGCTCGAAGTACATCGCACGCGTGATGCGGTACATGGTGATCAAGAGCACCACGGTCTGCAGGTCCTTCTTGGCCTTGAGCTCCTCGAGCTCCAGGACGACCAAGTCCGCCTCGAAGTCGATCGAGGCTTCGCCCTCGAAGTACTTCCCGTAGATGCCATCCTGCGTGTACGGATGAAGCATGGCGGCCAGATCCTGAAGGCGCCGGTCGGGTTCCCTGTCGTCGGCATCCACGCGCCCGGTCGCCAGCAGATCGTGCACATCCGTGACCGTCATGGATCGACCCTTGAGGGTCCAGACCTTCTTGATGGCCTTCGTTAGCGTGTTCGCCAAGAATGGATCGAGTGGGTCACGCGGGGACGCCATCTGGATCAGCAACGGCTGGAGCAGTTCCATATCCTCGTCGATGTCATCCGCGAGGCTGAAGGGGTTGAGCGAGAGCGGGTTGTGTTCGTTGAACTCGATGAAGGTGCCGCCGAAGTTGCGGCACGCCTTCTCGTAGCTTCGGCCCACGTCGATGATCCAGACCTTGGCGCCGTTGCCCAGATAGGCGGCTGCGATCTCGTTGAGCAGGAGAGATTTGCCCGAGCCGGAGGTGCCGGCGATGGCGACGTTGTAGTTGCCGGAGTCGTTGTCGTAGACGTCCAGCCCCATGAGTTGTCCGCGGCGCCCACCGAGCAACAGGACGGGCGTCTCGGTGCCTCGCCATTCGGCGATCAGCGGCGCCAAGTGCACGGCGTTGGCCGAGGTCTTGGTGGTGGTGCGCTTCATGCGCGTCAAGTCGGCGTGGAACGGGACCGACAGCGTCATCGGCAGGCTTGCGATCAGCGCCTGGGTCATCATCAGGGCGTCCGAGGTGAGCTCGAAGCCCCGGGCCCGGAAGACGGCCCGGGCGGACTGCTCGGCGCGGGTGATCTCGTTGGGTGGGGCGAAGAGTGTCACCTGGTGATGCAGATCGACCAGCTGCTGACCCTCGTCGAGCGCCTTCAGAACCAAGTCCCAGTCGTCCTTCTTTGCCTGCATGTCCGGGAGGAAGCGGGCCATGTAGCTCGTCGCATTGGTGTTCGCACGGGTGGCTTTGACCAAGGACCAGTTGCGCGTGGCTTCCGGAGCGAGCACCTGTGCGCCGATCGTGAGCAGGAAGGGGCAGGGATACTGCAGCGTGCTCTGGTACAGATCACCGATGAGGCTCCCCATGTTCCAGAGCGCGAACCGGGGCGGGAGCGAGCGCACCGAGAGCAGGCGCAGTGCGAGTGGCTCGGGGTGTGCGGGGTTCGAGGTCGTGATGCCTGAGGGCTCGATCGTGAGCCGCGTGGCGGGATCGATGACCTGGTCGCGCAGTTCGCGGCCTTCGTCGTAGGTCAGGGGCGCGGCGTCATCGAGCAGGCGATGCGGATCGAGGAGCTGAGACACCCAGTTGACGATATCTCCGGCGTCGCAGATCTCCGATTCGAGGTGTGCGGCCGCCAGGGTCGCTTGCATGGCGTTACGCAGCAGCACCAGTTCATCCAGGCGCGTCAGGTCATCGACGCTGCCGGGAACGGACACGCTCATAAGCAGCCGATAGTGGCGCAAGAGATAACTCTGGCTGCCGAGCAGCGACCGGTGTCGGCCGGCCAGCATGTGCGCCGCCCGACGACGGGCGAGTGTGCGGTGGACGTTGGTGTGTCGGCCCTCGCGGCCGCGAGTTTCGAACTCGGGCAGTAGCTCGTCCGGCGTGCGCAGACGGGCGTACTCCTGCAATTTGGCGCGAATGCCGGGACTGGCCAGCAGTTGGAACTGGATCCCGGTGCCAGCCGGTGCTTCGGTGAACAGTGCGCCGAGCACGCGCGCCATCGCCTCGTCGGCGCCGGACTGGGGCGTGATCTCCAGGCAGAAGGCCAGGGCATCCCGGTTCACGAACACCTTCCGATCGGGGATGTAACCGCTGTAGGGCAGCCATGCCGAGAAGCGAGGCGGCGGGTGGGCGATACGTTCGTGTCTGGGACGGTCGCGTCTGAACAGATCACTTAGACGCAAGCGCGCCAGGCCGGACTCGAGGTCGCTGATGAGTGTCGCGAGCATGGTCAGCGGGGGACCGTCGCAGGCGGGGTGGCGGGCGCGGGCGCACCCGGGAGGGGCGGGAGTCGGTCCATGCCTGCGGCATCCTCCGTCGCTGATTTCGCCGGTGCGGGCTGGGTGCCGGTCGGCGGGCGCACGGCCTGGAACGGATCGCGCGGCGCGGCGCGCACGTGCTCGATCAGCCAGCGACCGGTGTCTATGAGCACGTGCACGGTGCTCGCTTCGTGCAGATCGCCGTCGTTGTCTTCCCAAGGGGCGACCCAGAGGCGGAGCACGCGGGCCGGGGAGCGTAGCGGTGGGGTGGTGGCGGATGGGGAAGGCGGGGATGCCGCTGCGGCCGCGAGAGTCGCCGTAGCGGCGCTCTGCGTTGCCAGAGGCGGTGGCGTGCGTTGTTCGCTCGCGGCTGCGGGTGCGGCGCTCTGGGTGTTGGCATAGATGCCGGAGATCGAGCGGCACTGCACCCCTTCTGGCGCCTTGCAGCCATAGGTCTCGTGGCCGCCGATGCCGGACATCGTCGAGGCGCAGCCACTCAGGCTCGTTGCGAGGGCGAGGAGCGTGAAGCGCGTGATGCTCATCGAGCGGCTCCCGGCTTGTCGAGCCAAGCTTCGATCTGGGCGAGTCCGACCGCACCGGCGATTAGGCGGCCGTCGCTGGCGATCAGGGTGGGCGTGCCTGAGATATTCAGGCGCTCGGCCAAGGTGAGGTTGCGATCGACCGGATGGGCGCAGTCTCTCGTGGCGGGGCTCTGCCCACGATGCATGAGGTCGCGCCATGCGCTTGTTCGGTCGTCGGCGCACCAGACGGCGATCGCCTTGTCGCGGGCCTGGGGGTGGATCGACGTCAGCGGCATGAGGAAGGTGTAGATCGTCACATCGGTCAACGTCTCGATGTCCGCTTCGAGCTTGCGGCAGTAGGGGCAGTCGGGATCGCTGAAGATCGCGAGCACGCGGGAGCCATTGCCGCGCACTTCCTTCAATGCATCGGTCAGAGGAAGCTGGGCGAAGTCGATGCGCGCGAGGCGCGCCTTGCGCTCAGCGGTGAGATCGAGCTGCGTCTTCATGTCGAAGAGGTGGCCGAACAGAAAGTACTGGCCGCTGGCATCGACGTAAGCGAGTTGCTTGCCCATGGCCACCTCGAACACGCCGGGCCAGGGCGTGGGGTGGATCTCGCCGAAGCGTGTGGCCGGATAGAGCGCCTTGAGTCGTTCGGCGACGGGCTCGGTGGGCGCGCGGTCTTGGGCGATACACGGTGCGGCGATGAGGGCGCTCAGCGCGAGTGCGGCCAGAGGGGTAGATAAGCTAATCGTCATGGGCATCTCTCTTCGTTGGGCGATGGCGTGCGGCGAGAAGGGGCAAGTCTTCGGTGTTGCCGGCATCGAGTGCGTGTTGCAGGGCGACGCCTTGCGTGAGCACGACATCGACCGTGCGTCCGGCATCGATCTCGACGACAGGGAAGACTTTCTCGGCCAGGCTGATGTAGTACTGCGCGAGGCGATCGAGCGCCTTGCCCACCCCGCTGCCAAGGCCCGATTCGAGCTGGCGTGCGGGATCGATCGTGCTGGTGGCCCCCAGCGGGGAGACGGACAGGGTGGTGGCGTTTTGCTGGAAGGCGCTGCCGATGCCCCCGGCGATGCCCGCTAGCAGCGCATTGGCGAGGATCTGTCCTTGCTTGGAGACTAGGCGCCCGCGCATGCCCGCCTTGCCGTCTTCGCCGGCGACGTAACCCTTGATCGGCACATCGATGGCGGTGCCGTCGCGTGCGATGCAGGAGAGCGATTCGGTGCGGATGTAGGCGCGCTCGGCACTCACGTCGCCGTAGCCCGCGCCCACGACAAAGCACTCCTTTACCCGCGCACGAAAGTGATTCGGCAAGATGGCGTGATCGGCAAGTCGCAGCAGGACCGGTTGCGGATTGCGTTGAGCCTGTCCGCCAGTCGGCGCATCCAGGCCGCCGAGCAGCACGGCGCGCGTGAAGGAGCCGCCGGGTAAGTAGCGCCGTGCGTCGCGGCGAGGGGCGCTGGTCGGAGTTGCTGCCTTCGAAGATGAGGGCGAGCTGGGTTCTGTGATCACAATGCTGACAATGCCCGTGGCCTGGGGGACTGCCGGCGGCGGTGCCGCTGTGCCGGTCGATGGCAACGGCCGCGGCGGTAGGGGCGGCGGGGGAAAGCGTTGGATGACGCTGGGATCGTTTGAGGTCGGCAGATCGGGGCCGAAGTTCGGTCGCAGGGCCGGTGCCGGGACGGGTGGGGGCGGCAGTGGGGTGAGGCGCGGTTCCTCGAGCTTCTTCAGGCGCTCGAGCATCGCCTTGTTCTGGGTTTCCAGATCGGCATTGCGCTGGCTGATCTCGCGCGACTTCTGCTCGATGTTCTTGAGTTGCGCATCCGCTTGGCCGCGCCAGGCGTCTCTCGGATCGACTTGCGCACCGGGCGTCAGGATGTGGGTGGACTTCGGCCGCGCGTTGGGGGCTTGGGTTTCACCCGAGTCGCTCAACGTGACCGAGAAGAGTGCGGCGCCGATGATCAGTGCCGCCAAGCCGCCCAGCAGAAGGTACTGGCGTCGTTTGATCTGCAGGGGTCTCGCTTGGCTCTGTTCACTCATGGGCATGGCGCTCCCGCAGGACGAAGACGTGGGTGGTTTGTCCGGGGGCGATCTCGTCGCCTTCAACGGACACGGCCATGACGCCGGGCTTGTACAGGTCCATGGCGTCCAGGCGCGTCGGGGTAGCCGCCATGTTCGTGACCCGATACTTCTCGCCGACGATGTGGTCGGCGAGGTGGCTGCGCTGGAGCGTCATGCGCAGACCCGGCCAGAGGGCGACTTCAAGCTTTGCGTCTCGCACCTCCATGCCATCCGCAGCGGTGTCGGTCGCCAGACTGAATAGGAGGTGCTTGAGCGTCCGGATGTGTCGGGGCGCGCCGCCGTCTCGGTTAGGGCGTGCTGCCGTGTCGCTGAGCTTGCGAATCAGGATGGTCTCGCTCGGGGCATCCACGGGCTGCAGTAGCAGGCCGACGGTGCCGCGGTCGGAGGTGACGAAGACGTTGATCGGCTTCGTGCTGTTTGTATCCGCCGGCCGGATATAGATCTCGCCTTGCTGCTCGTCCTTCTCGAGATGGAATTCGCCGGCATTGCCGGTCACCTTGCGGATGCGAGCGCGCTCGACCACGATGCGGGTGATCTCCTTTTGCGCGATCTTCGCCAGCACGGTGTCGCCATCGCGCGCGGTGAGCGTCTGCAGCGCGTGGGCTGCGGGACTAGCGGCTAGCAGGAGCACTGCCAGCGCTGCGGGTTTCAAGCGGATCATTGGGGTTCGTCTCCCGAAAGGCTGCGACGGTGAGTCGCCCGCCGGTGGTCTGGAATTCGATCAGGTAGCCCTTCATCACTTCCGAGATGCGGCGCTCGCTCACATAGGTCGTGAGCTGACCGCGCAGGCCGACTTTGAGGTTGCGTTCGTCGACGCTGATGTCCTGGGCGCTGAAGACGGTGGCGGCACCATCGCGCTTGACGCGCTCGGTGTTCGTCGCGAGTTGATTGCGGAGCTCCCCGAAGGCGGCGGGGGCGGCGTACTGGAGCAGAACGCGCGACTGGTGATCGGCGCTCTGCGGCGTGACGTTGAGGACGAGCTGCATCAGGAAGTAGCCCATCTGCTGCAGATACTCCGCGCTGACGCGCTCGGGTTCCACCCAGAAGGTCTTGTTGACGGTCGGGGGCACGACGACGATGCGCTCGCGCCCGGAGGCGTGCAGCGCCAGGGCGGCGAGCACCACGTTGGCTGCGGTGGAGGCAAGCAACAGGGCCAGCAGTAGCGTAGCGACCCGGCGCGCTGCGCCGAGGTCGCGTTGGAGCAGAGCGAGGTTCATCCGGCCAGCTCCCGCATCCATGAGGGGGGCGTTCGCTTGAGTCCCGTCACCGCCGCCGGCAGATGCCAGTACAGCAGGTGTAGCGCGTAGGCCGGGTGCTTGCCCGACTTGGCGCGGCTGTAAGCGGCGGCGAGGAGCAGGCCGAGAGCGCAGCCGGTGAGGAAGAACCCCGAGATCATCCCCGCCAGGGCTGAAGCCAGCACCAGAAGGGAGACATCGAGGTCCCACCAGAACATGCGCGGCGGGTCGTTCAACCGACGGGGAATCTCGAGCGAGACGTCCGACATGTGCGTGGCTCAGATCACCGCGGTCATGATGCCGTCGATGATGTTCGGAACGTAGACCATGAAGAGTGCGAACACGACACCGACGAGCGCGGGGATGGGGGACGAGCGGGCAATGCCGATGCCGGCGCCGAGGATGAAGGCGGCAATGGCGATCGACTTACCCAGAAAACCCGTCACCCAGTTGAGCAGGGTGGTGTACATGGTCTGGAACTCGGTGCCGGTGGTACCGGCCAGGGCGGCGCCGGTGCCGAGGGCGAGGAGGATGCCGAGGGCTACGGCGGTGGAAGCGGTGGGACGGGTGTTGCGCATGACGAGCACTCCTGTGGTGGAAGGGTTGTTACGGGTGAAACACGGGTGACACGGATGAGTGAGATGCCGGACGAATAGCGTGGCTCGACTGAGTCCGGGGTTCCGAACCGGGTTCGGGTGCTAAGTGACGACGCACCCGGGTGATATAGGCCGCGCGCAGCGCGGGCGTGGTGGCGTTGTAGGCGCCGACCGCTTCCCAGGTGTAGCCGTGGCGGGCCACGTTCTGGGCGAGGATCCAGGCGCCGACGTGAATGCTGGTGCAGGGGTCGAACAGGTCCTGCTCGTGAATGCCGTACTGGGCGAGCTTCGGCAGCCACCAGGAATTGATCTGCATGAGGCCGATGTCCCGGGAGCCGTTGCGGTTGCGGCCTACGGCTTGGGGGTTCAGGGCGGATTCGGTTCTGGCGATCGCGTGGAGGAGCTGGCTGCTGACCTGGTAGCGCGTGGCGGCTTCCTCCCAGCAGGCTTGAGCTGGTTGCACGGCGGATGCGCATAGCATCGCGGCGATACGCGCGTACTCCCTGACTCTTCTGGATGCGTGCAAACCGGTCTCCTGGGAAACGATGTCTTGATGCCCTGCTGTCGCTGCATCGGTACGGACATCGTAGGGAGGAGCTCGCGAGAAGGCCCGTCGAATGGGAGCCTCATTTAAGCTCCCATGACGCTTGACTTTCTTGATTCGATGGCAAATCGCCTGTCATTTGGCCGGAAAAGCCATGGGTTTTCAGGGGCGGGCGGGTTTGTCAATAGATCATCGGAGCTTTTTTGCGGCTCCAATACGCATGGCGAGGGCGCGAAAGCAGGGGAATACTCGCTTCATGCGTATCGATTCTTGCCAGTCCGCCCGATCCAATGAGGGCTCTGGATGCCCGCATGACGGGGAGCTGCCGGTGCTTCGGCCTTTCGATGTCATCGAGCGCACCGGTGCGGGCCAGCGGATCGATCTTGTGCGCATCCTGCTTGGCTACCCGCGCGAGGTCTTCGCATCGGCCGTGACGCCGGTATTGGAAGGTTTTGCGGATTTCGTTCAGTTGCTCCCGGCGATGGAGTCGCCATACCACCGCGAGTGCGGAGGGCGCTTCATCCACTCGCTGGAGATCGTGCTGCGAGCGCTGCATCATCGTCGGGGTCAGGTGCTCCCGCGTGGGGCGCCGCCGGAGGTCATCGGGCTGCATGCGCATCGCTGGACCTACGCCGTCTTCGTGGCTGCGCTGCTCTCACCGCTCCCGAGATTGACGCTCGCGTCGCGCGTGGTTCTGCGCGGTCACGGACACGATCTTGAGGTATGGGATCCGATCCAAGGTGGCATGTCCGTGATCGGGGCGACGGCGTACCGGATTGAGGTTCTGGACGACAACTGCCTGACCGATTCGCTTGCGGGCTTGCCCACGCGACTCTATGGGGTATGGGTTCCTGAATCGGTACGGGACTGGTTGGATCAAGCCCCTGGACTGACGGAAGAGTTGGATTGCTGTCTCGCAGGCCGCACCGTGAAGCATCACGGCGCGATCGCCGCAATGGTTCGGCGGGCGATGGGCGCGTCCTTTTCTGGAGAGGGCGTCCCTGTTGCCGGGGACTGCGGCAGAGCTCCCCCGGCATTTGACGGGCATCCACCTCACGGCGATTCAGAGGCCTTGCTTGCCGTGGGAGCGAGCGAGAGAGGAGCGCCGATGCCTCGTGTATCTGGCGCAAGCGCCAGTGATGCAATCGGCACGGGGCAGGCGCTGGACATCGCTCAGGACTTCATGCGCTGGATCAAGTCCGGAATCGCGCGCGGAGCGATTCGAGTGAACGACACCGACGCCTTGGTCCATCGTGTGCCGGAGGGGATCCTGCTCGTTTCGCCACGCATCTTCAGGGACTACGCCAAGCGGCTTCGGCGAGAGGGCGGTGCGGTGCTCACTGAGCTACCGAGCGATCCTGGCGATGCCGCCAAGTGGGTGCAGCGTCAGGTGCTGCGGGCGGACTGGCATCTTCGTGCCGACACTGGTGCCAATATCATTGATTACCAATTCCGGGACGGACCCCGAAAGGGCGCCCGTTTGTCTGGCGTAGTCATTCGGGATCCTGGCCAGCTCCTGGATCAGGTGCCGGTGATCAGCGACATGCTTGTCTGCGCGTCTGCACTGGAGGGGGGCAGCTGACGTGTCTTATCCGCTTGAATCGTTGCTGCGGCCCGCCTACGAACTACGGGCGGCCAGTGTTTCGATGTGCGCAGCGATGCTCGTGCTCGTCACGCCGGATACCTTTCTGCTGTCGGCGGGTTTGTCATGGGCACTCGGTGGTTGCTTGCTTGGGCATGCGATATGGCGAGGCCGCGCCGGTGTGCGAAATCTGCGCTACCGCATGAATCTGCGCCGCCAGTGGCCCTATGTCGCCGGGGCCGATGCCATACCTTGGTCGCAGCAGCGTCTGTTCCTGGGTCGTGGGTTCCGCTGGGATCAGCGACACACCCAGCGGCTTCACGAAGCCCTCCTCCCCGAGAAGCAGTCTCTGGTTGGCGCGGGCTGGATCGGACGCCTGGCACGTCGTCTAGAGCCTGCCGGGACCGAGTCATCTGCCATAGGCGGTGAGCCGGCGCTGCATGGTGTCGAGCTTGATGAGAAGGAGATTTGGATGGGTGTCGGCGACCGGGTCGGCCACACCTTGGTGCTGGGTACCACCCGGGTCGGAAAGACGCGCCTGGCCGAGGTACTGATCACCCAGGACATCCGTCGCGGCGAGGTGGTGATCGTGTTCGATCCCAAGGGAGATATCGAGCTTCTGCGCCGCATCTACGCAGAGGCCAAGCGTGCCGGCCGTGCGGCGGAGTTTTACATGTTTCATCTGGGTCATCCCGAGATCTCGGCGCGCTACAACCCGGTCGGCAGCTTCTCGCGGATCACCGAGGTGGCGACACGGATTGCCGGTCAATTGCCTTCGGAAGGGCAGTCGGCCGCGTTCCGGGAATTCGTATGGCGTTTCGTGAATGTGATGGCGCGTGCCTTGGTCGCCCTCGGCCGCAAGCCCGACTACGAGCAGATCAATCGCTATGCCTCCAACGTCGAGCCGCTGCTCATCGACTACTACGAGCACTGGCTCGACGGGGAAGCGGCCGCGGCCGGCTGGCGCGATGAAGTGCAATCGATGGCGATCGACAAGAAGAGCCTCGACAAGGGATTGCAGTCCAGAGGTGTTCGGGCAGTCACTCTGGTCGAATATGCCCGGCGCAGGAAGCTCTACGATCCCATCGCACATGCGCTCGCCTCGACCCTCAACTATGAAAAGAGCTACTTCGACAAACTTGTTGCCTCGCTGCTTCCGCTGATGGAGAAGCTGACCACGGGGCGCACGGCCTCGTTGCTCTCGCCGGCATTGGACGATCCGGCCGACTGGCGGCCGGTCTTCGACTGGGCGACGGTGATCAATCTGCGAGGGATCGTCTATATCGGACTCGATGCGCTCTCAGACTACGAAGTGGCAGGCGCGGTGGGCAACTCCATGTTTGCCGATCTCACCAGCGTCGCCGGCAGTCTCTACAAGCATGGCGCCGGTATCGGGCTGCCGGTTGAGATACCCCCACCATGCATCGCGATTCATGCCGACGAGTTCAATGAGCTGATCGGCGACGAATTCGTGCCGCTGCTCAACAAGGCGGGCGGAGCGGGTTTTCAGGTGACGGCGTACACGCAGACCTGGTCGGATGTCGAGGCGCGCATCGGCTCGCGCGCCAAGGCCGGTCAGATTGCCGGCAACTTCAATACGCTCATCATGCTGCGGGTAAAGGAGATTGCCACGGCCGAGCTTCTGACCAGCCAGCTTCCCGAGGTGCGGGTGATGTCGACGGTCGTTTCCTCGTCGGTTTCCGACACCAACGATCCGGCAGATTTCGCGGACTTCGCGAGCCGGAACGAAGACCGGATATCGGTTCAACCCACACCCATGCTAGCGCCGAGTGACCTGGTGCAGTTGCCCAAGGGGCAGGCGTTCGCCCTCATTCACGGTGGGCATCTCTACAAACTTCGCATGCCGCTGCCGGACGCGAGTGACGACCCGTGCATACCGAGGAGCTTGGCCACCATTGGCGACGAGGTCAGGCAGCGCTACGACGGCCCATGGCGCCGGCCCCGGGTCGCCGCCCCTGAGGCAAAGGGTGAGCATGTCGTCTAGGAACGCTTCCTTTCGGGATCATGTCCTCACCGGAGTGATGCTTGCACCACTTCGGTATGCGTTTGGAGCGCTGCTTGGCGCCGCAGGCATCGTGCTGCTTACCTGGGTTGTCCAGTGGACCTTTGTGGTGAACGTCTGGCCGGAGGGCATCGAGCATTTGAAGGCGATTCTTGCGGCAGACAGGGCGCACGGGGAGGCGCTTGCCATTCGTCAGGGGGTAAGTCCCGAGGTCATCATCGGTGCGGCCAACTTTCTCTATGGTGTGCTGTTCGAGGCAACGGGCATACACGCCATGGGAGAGCGTTTTGCCGAAGGCAGCGCGCTGTCGGTCCCAGACACGATCATGCGCAACACCTACCTGGACAACTGGAAAGCGGTCGAGGTCGCGATGGTGGGGGCGCAGCTCTTGGGGGTTCGTTGCGCAACGATCTTCCTGGTGACGCCGCTTGTACTCCTGTTCTATTCGGTGGGCGCCATGGATGGGTTGAGCGAGCGAGGGATTCGGCGTGCTTCAGGAGGCTCCGAGTCGTCGAGCCTGTACCACAGGGGCAAGTATGCGCAGGTGATCGTCGTGGGGGGCGTCATCCTTGTTTGTGCTGTCTGGCCGGAACCGGTTGATACACCCGCAATGGGTCTCGGGATTGGAGTGCTGATCGGTCTTGCTGCGCGGGTGCAGTGGGCCTTCTACAAGAAGTACCTTTGACGGCGGCTCTCAGCGCAGGTCGGTCGATATCCACCGAAGCTTTCGAATCCCGATGTCGCTCTGCGCCAACCACTAATCGATTTGACAAGCTCGAAAAAATGCAAGGCCTACAGGTGCCTGAGCCCGCCACGGGGGCGCAAACTGCGAAGCACCTCCGGAGCATGCATCATCCTGCAGCAATACTCTTCTACCAGCGCGGATACAGCATAGTGGTTGCACGACGGAATCGTTGTCGATTCCTTGTCACGGTCGATTCGAATCCTGATCCGATGTCGCGCTGCGCGAATGGCCGCGACCTCGCCCATCTCTGCTGCTGCTCGTCGCACCAAGCACAGGAAACGTCAGCTTCTGCCTGGGCGCTACCGATACACCGCCTGAATCAGACCTCGCAGGTAACCCACCACGAATGCCGTGTTAGCGACATCGGCTTCCGGAAACGTGGGCGAATGGTCAAGGCTGAACGGCCCGTTAAAGCCGACGTCCCGATAGGCTTGCATGGCTCGGAACATGTCGACGTCACCTTCGTCGACAAAAGTCTCCTGAAATCTCGGAAACTCACCGCGCACGTTTCGAAAGTGGACCATGACGATCTTGCCTATCGAGCCCATCTCGCGGATCGCCTCGTACACGTTCACGCCCTTCATCTCGGTGACGCACCCCTGGCAGAACAGCATGCCGTTCGAATGGGATGGAACGACGTCGAAGATCTGGCGGTACTGATCGAAGTTGGAGGCGATATGCGCGGCCCCTGCCAGTGCGGGCGTTCCGTAGGGGACAGGGGGATCATCGGGGTGTAGCGCCAAGCGTACGTCCGCATCTTGGGCGACGGGCACCACGGCCCGAAGGAAATAGGCGAGGTTGTCCCACATCTGCTGCTCGGACAAGGGCGGGTCGATGGGCGGTGCGGGTTTCTTCAAGTATTCTTCGTAGTCGAAGCTGATGTACTCGGCGCCTCCTCGGCCCCGCACTGGGGCGGATCGAAGCAGCTTCGAGTTGAGTAGCTTGAAGTTGTAGGCGAGTATCGGAATGCCGGCTGCTCCCATCCCGATGATGGCATTGAGTAGCCACTGGATCTTGCCGTCCCGGCCAGGCAGGCCGCGCTTGATCTCGTCGAAGCCACTCGTCGCCAGCACAGTGCGAAGCTCCAGTCCATGCGAGGCCACTGTCGACTTGGCGCGCTGGAAGAAGAGGCGAGCAGATTCGGGTGTCGACAGATCGATGGCGTTACCCGGGCGCAGACCATCGGGAATGTCCATAGCTACGCAGTCAACGCCGAGCGTCTTAAGGAGCCGCAGACGTTGTTTGAGGTCGCCGTCCCAGCTCGCTTTGTCCTGAATCAACATCCTCTATCTCTCTCAGTCAATCCGTATGCCGGCAGAGTCGATGACTTTCTTCCATTTCGCGACCTGCCCGAGCACGTAGGCCTTGGCCTGCTCGGGGGTCATGCGCGAAGTGTCGGTGCCCTGATGAGCCAGTGCGGTCGAGACTTCTTTCGATTCAGAAGCCTTCCCGATCGCAGTGTTAAGTATGCCCACGATATCAGCGGGCGTCTTGGCGGGAGCGGCGAATGCGCCGAACGTCGCCGACTCGAATCCAGGGACGCCAGATTCTGATGCGGTCGGTATCTCCGGCGCTGAGGCGCTGCGCCGTGCGCTGGTGATGGCGAGCGCTCGAATACGCCCCGCTCGCACATGAGGGAGCAGCGAGGGTGCGGAGCCGAACATGACGTCAATGCGGCCCCCAACCATGTCGGGCACAGTGGTCGAGCTCCCTTTGTATGGAACATGGAGCATATCGATCCCAGTCTGCATCTTGAACAATTCCATGGTCAGATGCAGACCGCCGCCCACCCCGGTAGATGCATAGATCACCTTGCCCGGTGCTGCCTTCGCAAGCGCGATTAGCGACTTTACGTCCTTGGCGGCGACGGTATTGTTGACCACGAGCAGGTAGGGCGCGATACCCAACATGCCTATGACGACGAAGTCTCGCTCGACGTTAAAGGGGGTGGTCTTCTGCAGCAGGTGATTAGCGGCGACCGACGTATTCAGGACGAGCAGGGTATGACCGTCCGGCTGCGCCCTCGCCACCAGTTCCGCGGCAATGTTTCCCGAGGCGCCCGGTCTATTGTCCGCCACAAATTGGCGATTGAACGCCTCGGTGAGGCTCCGAGCGTAAATGCGCCCCATTACATCGGCGCTGGACCCAGGCGGATACGGTACCACGACACGCACGGGCCGTGACGGATACGGCTCTGCGCCAATGGCACCCCACGTCGTTAGCATGCCGGCAATGGCAAACGCTCGGCAAAGCAAATGTGTAGATCGCATGCCAAGCCCCATTTCGCCAGTGAGCGCCCATTGTGATCCCTGTACGGCACACAGTACAACTTGTTTTCGATGGAGCGCTTGGACATGTCGACCGGAACCACGCAGAGGGCTTGGGGGAAAACGGCTTCAGTAGCACGATCTGCGACACACCAACACGAGGATTGCAGCAGGACATGACGAGCGCATGGTGCTTAAGAATTCGCTCGCCTGAGCGTAGTCAGGGTGATGAGGCGTGATACGGTGAAAGCGGACCCAGTGTTAAGGGGGGGCGAAAGGAACTCCGTGCGATTTTCACACCACTCAACAATGGCGACGAAACAGAGCACATTATGGACTCCGAGTCAGGGCAGCTGCCGCGGCCGCATCATAACCGTGTAACCTATCCTGGGCGAACCGCAGATCACCGGCCCATACGCAGTGCTGGCGGCTTGATAGAACGATCTTGCCAGTACAATGTCTGTACGAGGTACCGACACTAAATCGGTGGAGGCGGTGGGCCCCACGAGGAGAGTTAGCGACTGTGCCCACAGCATCGGCGCCAAATTTGGGGGATCGACGATGAAATCCGTAACCGGCCTTGCGCAAATTCTGGCTTCAACCATTCTGCTCTCCGTCGTCGCACAGGCGGCGGCGCAGCAACCCTTTCCCAATAAATCCATCCGTCTAATCAGTCCATACGGTCCAGGCGGGGGCAACGACACGTTGGCTCGCCTTATTGGTCAGAGGCTGACTGAAAGTTTGAGTCAGCAAGTGATCGTGGACAACCGACCCGGCGCAAACACGATTATCGGGACCGATATCGTCGCCAAGGCTAGGCCTGACGGTCACACCATTCTGTTTTCTGGCGTCAATACCTTGATCATCAATGCGATCCTCGTTCCTACGCCCTACGACATCATCAAAGACTTCTCTCCTGTGGCACCTGTGGCTGGCACGGAGACGATCATGGTGCTCAATCCCTCGGTGCCGGCCAGTAATCTGCGGGAACTGATCGCGCTCGCTAAGGCGAAGCCAGGCGGACTCAACTATGCAACGTCGTCAGCTGGAGGCGCAGGTCATCTAGTCGGCGAGTTGTTCAAGATGACGGCGGAGATCAACATCCAGCACATTCCTTACAAGGGGTCCGGCCAGGCGCTTAACGACGTGATCGGCGGCCAGGTCCAGATATCCATACTCAGCCCCGTATCCACGATACCTCACATTAGAAGTGGCCGCCTGAAAGGCATCGCCATCTCGGGGGACACCCGCTTTCCGGCGCTGCCGCAGGTCCCCACTTTTGCAGAGAGCGGTCTGCCAGGCGTCGAAGCAAAAGTCATCTATGGAATTCTCGCGCCGGCCCGGACCCCCAAGCAGGTCGTCAGCAAACTGGCTGGCGACATTGCCAGAATTCAACGGACGCCCGAGTTCAACGACAAGCTCGCGAGCCAGGGCGTTGATGCCTTCACTCTAGGGCCCGAACAGTTCGCCGATTTGATACGTGCAGATATGGCGAAATATGCGAAAGTGATCAAGGCGGCCAACATCAAACTGGAGTAGCGGGCGAAATGGACTAGCCCAGTTCGCCCGCGGGTTGGCTCGTACGCCCGCCAGACTCGCACTGACGAGCGAGTCTGATCAATGCCGTTTCTTTCAACCGCGAAACAAGCGCCGGAACTCCTGAAGGGCGTTACCAGCGTGGGACGATAACGCTACCGCTACCGACGGAAGTCTTTTCTCCTTTCTGGTTCTCACAGTGGATATCGACTGTGATGCGCACTCCCTCCGCCACCGGTTCTACCTCATGCACGCGCCCGTGGACAGTGACCGTGTCTCCCGGCATAACCGGCTTGATGAACCGAAAGTCGATCGTGCCAGTTCTGTTGAAGACGTCAAGGCCTACGAACCGGGACATCATCTCGGACGCGTAGCCGAGAGACATGCGACCTGAGGCGAATGGCTGCTTCATGCCCGTGTCACGCTGTGCAGCTGCGGCGTCCGTGTGCAAATTCACCTTCTCGGACCGTCCTTCTCCACCGGAGAACCATCTCATCTTCTGCAGTGTCATGTGTTTGACCAACGGCGGGAGGTCAGTCCCCACCGTGATTTGCGCAGTAGTTAAGCCCATTTTTCACCTACCTTCCTGGTTCGAAGAAGCTGGTGCACTGTCGTGACTTCGATGATCCGGCCGTCCTCGTCGGTGGCAGTCGTCTGCTCGACCACATACGGTGCACCGTCGCGAAGATACTTGTCTATTATCCGCATTACGATCTTGATCTTCTTCCCGGGAATGGGTGGATTGAAGAATTGCCGTATGGTCCGACCATTGACGCGGGGAGGAAACAGTACTTTGGTGGAGTCAGGCTTGGTGCCATGTAGGACCGGGAATGGTGCCTCTGGCCAGTCGAGCGCTTTTCGGTTCTCGTCGATTTTCGACTGCGTCACTACGATGGTGCCAAGGTCCTCGTCGACCCCCAGCTGAATGAGGTCGAAGCGTTCTCTCTCGGATAGGTCTTGCATTGTTAGCCCTCCTTCATGGTGACATCCTGGTGCTTGGGATGGTCGAAGTTCCAACGGCGTCCTCCGCGGCTTGTGACTTTGACCGGGCGGCGGAGCCCAGCGGATGCCAACCACAAATCAATGGCTAGCGACCGCATGGCTGTCAGCAGCGGCTAAAGAACACCTTGGGTTTTAAGCGCTTTTATTTGCGCCTCGCTGTATCCGGCCAGTTCGCCAAAAACGTAATCGTTATGTTCACCCAGAAGCGGCGGAGGACTCCCCGGGGCACAGGGGGCATCTGCGAGTTTGATAGGGTCCCCCAAGACACGAAACATTCGGCCCAGGTGTCGGAACTCTACGAACATGCCTCGTGCAGCAAGCTGTGGGCAGTCGTAAACGTCTTTGGCCGTCTGTACCGGCGCGGGTGAGAATTTCATGCTGAGCATGGTGCGGCACACGTCGGCACGCGGCATCTGCTTGCTCCAGCCTTCGAGGATGGCCTTCACGTCGACGGTGAGGTAACGTTGGCCTTCGTTCAGGTCGGCACGGCCGATATGCTCGAAGAGGCGTTCCCATTTGTCGTGCTCGCTGGCGCCAGACAGCATCACCCAGCCGTCCTGCGCTTCGAACAACATGTGGTGACTCGGACCCAGTGATGACACCGCGTGCTCGGGTATGGCATCGCCCAAAGTCTCGGCGGCGACTGCGCCGTAGTTGTGCATGGTCATTGCGTCGTACATGGCCATGTCCAGAAACTGGCCCGCGCCTGTCAGATCACGCTGTCGCAGTGCGAGGGTAATGCCGTAAGCAGTCCAAAGCGCCGGAACCGTATCGCCGATGGGGGCGGCGACCTGCATGGGGCGATTACTGGCGTCGCGGCTGCCATCCATTAATCCGCTCATGGCTTGCGCGGAAGGATTGTGAGCCGTCCATTCGGAGTACGGTCCGTGGAGGTCACGACGCTTTCCATAGCCAGAAATGGAAGCGTAGATCAACCGCGGGTTGATCGGCTTCAGCGATTCGTAGTCGAGGCCGAGTCTTTTGAGGGCGCCGGGGCGATAGTTCTCGACGAGCACATCGCTTACCGCCACTAGCCGCTTGAATGCGTCCTGACCTTGTGGGTCCCTCAAATTGAGGGTGATTCCCAGTTTTCCACGATTGAGCGCGATGAAGTTGATCGGTGCGCGCTCGCCACGATCGTTAGGGACGGTGGCGCCGCGTCGCAGACGCTCTCCTGTTACCGGCGGTTCAATCTTGATGACTTGTGCACCGGCTTGCGCTAAGAGCATTGAGGTGAACGGCCCCGCGATGATGTGAGTGCAATCTAGTACGCGGATACCAGCGAGGGGCAGTTTTGACATGCGAATCCTCCATCCAATCTTTGGACCTTCCATGGCGCCCATGTCGTTTCGCACGGCATCCATCGGGAGGGTACTCGCACAAGCTCACCGTGAGCATCCAGTCAATCGATTCTGCGGTGGCATAGCGTTGTCCGGAGCCGTAGGTCGCTTTATGGCATCGCAACAGCTATGACGTGGCCAGTGCATTGTCTTCCCACTTCAGCATCGGACGCAACTAAACGTGATGGAGGGACCAGAAGATGGACTGCTAAGAGAACGTGAAAGCACGATGCTCGGCCTGCATCGGTGCGCCCGATACGGCCGCACTGGTCTTCTCACGTTCCACAATCAACGATGAGCCTGACAGGCTCCTGTGATCGGTCCCGAGAAGCGATTTGCAAGCGGCCCGGGCTCGCCAGCGCGATGTTCCACCCATCTATCGACTATCGACGGTGATCCTCGCCTGAGGTGGTGTCGTAGGACCGCAAGCGATAAGGGATGAACCTTAGCATCACTCCGTACTGGACGAGCATCCAGGAATTCAGTTCATCACTGTGACATTGGCCGTCTTGACCACACGCGCCCACTTGGCGGTCTCGTCCTTGAGATACTTTCCGAACTGCTCAGGAGTCATCAGGTGCGGCTCGGCACCTTGACTCAACATGAACGCCTTCATTTCCGGATCACTCACCAAGCGCGCCACCTCACTATACAAACGCCGGATAACATCGGCGGGTGTACGTGCTGGAGCGAGCAGACCGCTCCAAGAGTTGACCTCGAATCCTTTGATGGATTGTTCGCCTATGGTCATGAGGTTCGGCAGCAACGGCGACCGACTGGGAGCGGCGAGTCCGACGGCTCGCAGCTTTCCGGAGCGAATGTGTGAGATAACGGATGGAAGCCCTGTGCAGTAAACATGGACCTGCCCGGCCAAGAGATCGATGACGGCATGAGCCCCGCCCTTGTAGGGCACGTGGGCCGCATCGATACCGGCCGATATCTTGAACAGTTCCGCGCAGAGGTGAGTCGTCGTTCCGTTCCCGGATGCAGCGAAATTTAGCTGCCCGGGCTTCGCCTTGGCGAGAGCGATCAGTTGCTTCACATCAGCGACCGGTAGGCTCGGGTTGATGACGACTACAAAGGGTACCGAAGCAAACATCGCAATCGGGGCTAGATCACGGATCGGATCGTATCCGAGGTTCTTGTAGATGCTCGGGCCAATCGCAAGCGGACCGTTGATGCCTATGAGTAACGTATGTCCGTCCGGGGTCGCTTTAGCTGCCAGCTCCGAGCCGATGTTCCCTCCAGCGCCAGGGCGGTTGTCAACAATCACCTGAATACCCAAGCCATCGCCCAGTCGCCTCGCAAACTCTCGGGCAAGAATGTCATTGGTGCTTGCGCCTGGCGGGTACGGCACGATGAGTCTGATCGGGCGACTAGGGTACTGCTGCGCAAATGCCGGCTGTAGAGCCCCCGTGAATGCGGTCGCTAGAAGGCTGAAGAATATTGTGCGCATGATGAATCCTCTTCGAAGAGCCGCGACTACGCGTCGTGGCGGCGGCTTGCATCTCGCGCCTGTCATCCAGAGTGACGCGCCATAGGGTTACCTGCCATGCGTTTATCCAGACAGTCTACTCCTCGATAAAAGATCCTACCCGGTCACGACGCGTATAAATGGAATTCATACCTCTGAGGGGATAGTCGACCGAATGGCTAACGCGGCAAAATCACATAGTGGACCTTCGACCCACGCTATTCATGTCGCTATACTGAAGCGCCCTAATGTGGACTTATCCCAACGCGATGAGATGCGAAGGCGCAACCTTTCCAAAGGGGCTGCTCTCGAATTGGCAGAGGCGCGGGGGAATGCTATCCAGGACGAGAGGTCATGACCACCAGCAATGTTCTGCCTCGACTAACGAAGCCCTCGAAGATTGACACCGTCGGGGTTGTCGGTCGCGACATTGTGCCAACGCGTCGGCGTCGCATGTCCATGGCGGCGTATGTCTACAGCCATAAGGGCGGATGGGGTGGGCGAGTGGTCATGGTCGGTATTCGCCCAGGTGGTCTCATCGGATGGGGCGATGCGTGTGCGATCAATCCCTTCCTCAGCGAAACTGCTGCGTCTATGTTCAGCAAGGTGCGGGGTTGCTCTGCAGATTTAGGCGGCCATCCGTGCATTCGAGGGTCGATTTCCGCCCAATCCGGCGACGCTTCCGACAATAGACGTGGCACTCCAGGACTTGGTCGGTCAGGCTCTCGGCGTGCCGGTGCATTGACGTCGCATCATGCATGGTGGGTCTTTGGGCGTGGACTCAGAGTTTCAGTCAAGGAGAGAGAGTCATGAGATTCGCAAACCAAGCAGCCGTGGCGACCCTGGCCACCGCATTGTTCGCCTTGGGCGGACATGCAAGCGCGCAGTCGGATTATCCGAACCGGCCGATTCGCATCATCGTTCCCTACGCCCCGGGCGGGGGCACGTCGGCGATGTCGCGCCTGGTCGGTGCGAAGCTTTCTCAGAATCTAGGGAAGAACGTAATCGTCGACAATCGGCCAGGCGGGAACACGATCATCGGGTCACAGCTGTTGCTCAATTCCCCGCCGGACGGGTACACGCTGTTGATCGTCACGAGTACACACACCATCAATGCAAGTGTGCTCAAGACGCCTTATGATGCGGTCAAGGACTTCGCGACCGTCTCGACGCTCAGCCAGTCTCCCTTCGGGCTGGTCGTTCACCCTTCGCTGCCGGTGAGAACCTTGAGGGAGCTGATTGCCTTCTCCAAGGCGCGCCCAGGTCAGATCGACTACGCTTCCTCGGGCATCGGCACTGCGAATCACCTCGCCATTGAACACTTCGCGATGGTGGCGGGGGTCTCGATGAATCACATCCCCTACAAGGGTGGCGGTCCAGCTCTCGTCGACTTGCTGGCCGGCCAAGTGCAGTTGCACATGACTGTGCCGGTCAATCTCATTCCTAACATCAAGGCCGGCAGGATCCGAGGCATCGCCGTCACGGGGGAGCGCAGGTTGACAGCCATTCCCGCGGTGCCCACCTTCAAGGAAGCAGGCTTGCCGGCATACAATCCCAAGAACTGGAATGGCATTCTGGTCCCTGCCGGCACGCCCAAGCCGATCATCGACCGGCTTGCGGCGGAAATCGTCAAGGTTCTGGATTCGGCCGATGTGCGCGCGCAGCTCGAGGCGCAGGGGCAGGAGGCGTGGGCTACGTCGCCTCAGGAATTCGCTGCGTTGATCAAGTCGGAGGTGGCCAACTACGCCGCGGTCGTCAAGCGAGCGAACGTGACAGCCAACTGATCACGGGCGGCGCGCCTTTTGCCCTGTTCTTTCTGAACCAGGGGGTGCAGTTGCGCGGACGCTCGCCGACGAAGCTACGATCGTGGCTTGCCGACGAGCAATTTGACGACATCACTGACGTCAGCCGACTTCTCGAGGTCCATTACTGCGTTGAGGGCGACGTCGATCCGCGCGGGTTCCAGCACGGTCCCGGCGAGCTGCCGGAACTTCGCGAACACCGCGTCCCTTTCGTTCCAGCCGTAGCTTTCGCCGTGGCCCTCGATGCGGTCTGCGACCAATGTGGTTCCGTTACGCAGCGTGACGCTGATATCCCACCAAGTCTGTCCGCCCAAGGCGCGGTGGGGACGACCGGCCAGGTCGGGTGCCTGAACGATGTTGACCCGCTCGAGCAAGTCTTGAACCGCGGGTCTCGAAAACGCCTCGTCGGTGAAACTCGAGATATCGAGCTTGCCATCGACGATGAGCGATGCCGTGGTGTACCAAGGCGAAAACTTTCCTTGCAGTGCAGTCTTGGGCCGGCGAATGTTGGCTGCCATCAAGGACGGGTTGTACGTCGTGACCATGTCGACCGATTCGACGTCGTCCGCCTTGAACGCATGCTTGGCGAGGAGAAGGCCGATTGCCGTGGCACTCGCGTGCGTGATACCACATGAAGGCCAACGCTTGATGAGAACGCCCTTGGCGACGTCGCGACCCTGGCCCATCAGGGCCCAGGGATTGCCGAGATGACGAGGGAGGCTGGCAAGCTGCGCCATGTGTTCGCCGTAAGCTGCGAAGTAGCCGAAACGGTGCTCGAGCGCATCCGGATTGCCTTCGAAGCCACGAGCCGCCAGCTTGGCGGAAAGTACGCCCGCGCGCGCGGCGTTGCCGGGATGAAACGGCTTCGTCATCGTGCCAAAGTTGGCGCGGATTCCGCCCGCCTGGCTCGCGCTGATGCCAATCGCCATGCGCGTGGACATTTCGTCGAGGCCGAGAAGCTTCGCGGCGGCGGCAGTGCAACCGAGGACGCCCACGCTCGATGTCTTGTGAAATCCTTTGGCATAGTGATCGGGTCCGATGCTGATATCCGTGTAGGCGGTGACGTCCAGCCCCACGGCATACGCGGTCAGCGCTTGTTTGCCCGCGGCGTGCCGCTCCTCACCCAATGCGAGGACGACGGGCATCAAGAGCGTCGCCTGGTGCCCATTACCCATGTCATCGAAGTCCTCGGAATGGCCCAAGGTGCCGTTGGCCATCGCGGCGTTCACAGCGTTGGTCATCATGTCCGTACCGAGCACGTGGGCGATGGGCCGGCCCCCAAGTTCTTCTACGGTGTCTATCATGATCTTACCCAACGGCCGTGTACTACCGTAGAGCGCGCACCCGATGACGTCCAGCAGGCAAAGCTTGGCCATGTCGATGGCCGGGGACGGAATGTCTTCGTAGCGTGCGTTTGCGATGAAGCTTGCGAGGCGTTGTGTCGTTCCCACGGCTCCTCCTGGCTACTGGTTGTTCGAAAAGATCGACTTAGGCAGGGTACCCCGGAGCGGCTGTCTCATCGTCCCTCCGTCGTTGTGCAACACGTGGCCCAGAGGCCTCAATAGGGCCATGAGAAGGCTGCCGGGCTGTTCGGTGTCAATGCATCTGTCGTTGGCCGGTGCACGCAGATGGGACGATGATATCGAGCATAGACCAAGGGTTCCCGACCCGCAACCGACGAGCAAAGGGCGTCGATGCTGACGCATGAGCCATAAGAGGCGTGCCAGCGCGGATTCGGAGAAGGAGATCTCTGAGGTGATCGTTTATGTATTCGAACGGGACGTCAGGTGCCGTGTCCTTGCGTGTGGCGATGCACTGATCGGTGGCAGGTTCGCAGAGCCGGTGGGCGGGCGGGCGGCTGGGCGGCTGGGCGGCGCATATGACTACGGATCGAGTTATGTAGCAGTGTTCAACAGTGCGACAATTCAGCGGCAGCCTCGTGGGCTCGTCAGAGGTCGGAATAAAGCGCGCAGATGTTTGCTCAGATCTATCCGCTTTTGATCGGCGCAACAACTCGAATGAATTGGAGGAACTGTAATGGGTGTCACCGAGCAGCTTGCCAAGTTTGCCGTCGATCCACCGGCGGGGTTTCTCACACCGAAGCTCGTCGAGTGTGTTTCTGAGCGGTTTCTCGACACGATCGGCATCATGGTTGCGGGCGCCAATTCTCCGGCCAGCCGCATTGTCCTCAAGACGGTGAGCGAGTCGGGAGGCGCATCCGAGAGCACCATTATCGGAACGTCACACCGGAACTCTCTAATTCATGCAGGATTCGTTAATGGCGTGAGTGCGCATGCCTTGGAATATGACGACCTCACGCCTGATATCACACATCTTAGCTCCTCAATGGTGCCGGGCTGCCTAGCCGTGGCTGAGAAGCTCGGTCTGACGGGCAGGCAATTGATCGAATCGTTCGCGCTCGGATTCGAGGTCGCCGGACGCATCAGTCTGGGCCTGAAGTCATTGGCCATGCTGGATCGAGGATTCCACACCCCTGGCATGATTGGTGGGCTCGGTGTGGCCGTTGCCGCAAGTCGTCTGATGGGATTGGACACGACAGCCACTCGAATGGCCATTGGTTTGATGACGTCCTCAGGTACGGGGATTCGCAAGAACGTCGGCTCTGCGGGTAAGGCGTTCCATATTGGCAATGGCGTGCGTGCGGGGCTGCAAGCGGCAAGTCTTGCGGCGAACGGGTTCCAAGTCGATCCCGATGCCATTGAAGGCGTTTCACACGGTCACGGCCACCAGCGGTTCGGTCTGGCCGAGAGCTATGTCGGGTCGGGGAACTACGACTACCAGAAGATGGTGGAGAACTTGGGAGGCGAGTTTGTCTTGACGCGCATCCCCACCATGGTCCGCATGCATCCATGCTCGACCGTCAACTGCGTTGCGATCGACGGCATGATCGAACTGGCGACGCAGCACGACCTGAAGTCAGGCGATATCGAAGAGGTTGATGTTGCCTGTCATCCCCGCTTGTTGATGATCGCGCCGTACCCGGAACCTGTCGACAGTTACTGGGCCAAGTTCTGCCCACCCTACGCGATCGCCGCCGCACTCGTCGATCGGAGGGTCGGCCTGGCGCAGTTTAGCGAGGAGCGCATCCGTGATCCAGAGCTCCTAGGCCTGATGCGGCGAATCAAGGTCTGGGCACGCCAGGACATCAAGGAAGATCACGGCTGGTGCGGTGGCGAAGACAACTGGTGCGCTGTCCGAATGAACATACGGCTGAAGAACGGGAAGACGCTGGGAGGGCACTATTCACAGGCCAAAGGCTGGCCGGCACGGCCCGCGTCCTGGAACGATTTGCGCACCAAGTACGAAGAGTGCTGCGACGGTGTACTACCGACCGAGCAGGTCAGCGATGCGGTGGCAATGATTCGTGATCTCGTCAGCCTGCGCTCGGTGCGTGAGTTGGTGCGACGACTAACGAAGCCATCCTGAGCGTGATCCCTGAGTGCCTGCGTCGGCAGACCTACCGTAAGGCCGCTGTGCCTCGACAGGTCTTACGAGAACAACGTCGGTTCGGGGGTGCCGCATTCAATCAACCTTCGCACCAGACGTGCGGACCACTTTGGCCCACTTTTCGACTTCATGCGCCACGTGACGCGAAAACTCGTTGGGCCGGCTGGCGATGACCTCCACGCCCTGCGCGACGAGCTTCGGCTTGACCTCCGGCCCCTGTACGATCTCGGCAAAGCTCCGGTATAGCGCATCGACGATCACCTTGGGCGTGCCCGCTGGCGCGAGGATGCCTGCCCAAAGCGATACGTCGTACCCCGGAACGCCCGACTCCCCGACTGTCGGAATCTCGGGTGTCGCGGAACTGCGCTTGGCACCTGTGGTGGCGATCGCGACCAGGCGACCTGCTTTGACCTGGGGTAGGGCAGAGAGCAGATTGTTGAATAGCAGATGTACTTGTCCGCCCATCACGTCTGTCAGCGCAGGTGCAGCACCTTTGTAAGGAACATGGGTGAGCAGAATTCCCGTCTGAGTCTTCAGGAGTTCACCAGCGAGGTGGCTGGCATTGCCACTGCCAGAAGATGCGAATGTGTATCTGGAGGTGGTTGGGCGCGCGGCAGTAATCAGCTCGCCAATAGAGCGGAATGGTACGGAAGGGTGCGCGACCAGGATCAACTGGCTCGACGTCAGCTGCGTAATCGCCGACAAGTCACGAACAGGGTCGTACGTGACGCTCTTGTACAGGCTGGGGTTAACCGCGACCGGACCATCGTTGCCGAACAGTAGCGTATATCCGTCCGGGGACGCCTTGGCGACAGTTTCGACGCCGATTGACCCGCCCGCGCCGCCACGGTTATCAACCACGAACTGGCGCCCGAGACGAGCGCTCATTCCCGGGGCCACCATTCGTGCAAGCGTGTCAGCCGGCCCGCCGGCCGGATAGGGGACGACGAGACGAAGGGGTTTGACTGGAAAGTTGTCGGCAGCCAGTGCGGGGACCGCTGCCACCAAGAGTGCGGCGCAGAGCGTGTTCAGTTTATGCGGCAGCCGTTCCATGTCTTCCTCCTTGGTGGGCCGGATGGTGTCTTCAGGACCCCATTCCGACAGTTCGAGAATGCTAGCACCTTCTACTGATCGGGCATGGGTCATCGACGCTTGCTGACCATCGCAGTGCCCTTGCTCGGTTGTCAAACGTGGGTCGCAGCCTCACGATGCGGGTCACGCGCTGCGATGGGGAATCGTGTGCAACGCTATGCAATTGGGAGTTGATTCGCTTATGGCGGGCTCACCAGTAATCCTCCTGTCTGACGGCGTATTGTTCATTCAAAGTCATCGAGGCGGCCGAGCACTCGTGGTCGAAGGTCGGTCTGATGAGCTGACTCTCGATCCGGTCTGCGCCTCCATTCTCGTGACGCCCAAGAGCTAAGCTCGTCGCAGAAAGTCCACGCTTTGTTCCGGCCGAGTCATTGGAGCAGCGACTGGTGGCGATGTGGGGGCAGTGAACGTTTAACCACGGATTCCACGACCGCTGGTTCGGGACATGTCCGCCCCCGCAATTCGTAGCCTTGCACCATCGTGGCCGCCTGCGGGTTCGACCGATGAAATGCTACGATCGAGAAGCGATGGATCCACGGACTACTCGGATTCAATGGCTCGCGGGCGGTTTCGATAACGAAGTCGGCTATGACGCGATCGGGTCCGTGGGGCGCGTAGCCGTCTTTCATGCTGGGATAGCGAATCCCTCCTCGAAAAACTGCTTCAAACGCTTCACCCGATTCTCCGTTGAGATAGTACTGCGGATCCGAGGTGAGCCGATACGCCGGGTGGTCCTTAGGATGGTAGTCTGTTCCCCACTGACCCCGCAGCTCGATGCTGTTGGCGTAGGGTGCTGAATATGGCGCGCTTTGCGCTGATGAGGTGAGACACCGTGCATGGAACTCGCCCAGACGAAAGAACCAGGCGATGTCTCCCGCGTACAGGACTGCAGAAAGGATGGTCCCGAGGACGGTGAGTACTCTGCCATCTGTTATGGCGTGCCGTCGCCATCTCCTCTCGCTCTTTGCAAAGGTGCCCATGCAGATCAAACCCACGCCGCCAAGGAGAATAACTGGAGCCAAGGAGAGGAGTAGGCCGGCGAAGACAAGCATCATCAAAATGGCCAGAACTTCCATGAATGTAAGCGTATTGGTGGGTGGCGGTGAGTCAGACCCATTGAGCGCGACAGATCGCGCTTCCGGCATTGGCGATGCAGGCTCAAGCGGGCTTGTGCGTTCGTGCTCGCTTTTTGATGCCTTGCTGCTCCCGCGCCCGGTCACCTTGCCGTTGCTGGAGCGGCCGGGGTATGTGGACGCATCGCCGTTGCGATTCATTGGCGGATGACGAGCCTCGTTCTCCAATGGGACGATATGGGTCAGTTGCACCTCGGAGCCATCGCTGACTTTACGTGCCCGATCGAATGTATTGGTCATGACTATCTTTCGCTGGGTTGAGGCAGGTACCGCAGGCCAATCCTGCTGCAGCGAACGCGCATACGCAATTCATTCCAGGGAAGTCGCACTGGCCTCGACGCAAGTATCAGAGATTGATACCGAGGAGGAGGCTATTGGTGCGTCAGGGCACCGTATGTCGTCTGGATGAGCTGAGATGGTGATGCGACTTCATGGAAATTAAAGGCTGTTTTCTACAGCTGAGGTGCATCGGGGCCCCACGAATCCGAAGTTGGGTACGGCACTTCACCGCGGGCACCGCGGGTGCTTCAACGGCGGCGGCCGACGTGCTGCCCGTTATGGTCTCGTGCTACTGAGCCCACCAGTACCGTACGACATGAAAGAAGACCGGCGCTGAGAAGCAGACTGAATCCATGCGGTCCAGCATCCCGCCATGCCCTTCGATCAGGGTGCCCCAGTCCTTCACGCCTCGGTCGCGCTTGAGGGCCGACATCACCAGTCCGCCGAAGAAGCCCATCAGGGTGATCGCCAGGGAGACGAGCAACGCTTCGCTGACGGTAAACGGTGTCATCCAGTAGAGGCCGGCGCCGAGCAGACTGGCGCTCAGGATGCCTCCGACGAATCCCTCCAGGGTCTTGGAGGGCGAGAGGTGCGGGGCGATCAGGTGCTTGCCGAAGAGCTTGCCCCACACGTATTGCAACACGTCGCTCGATTGCACCACCAGGATCAGGAAGACGACGAGGAGCGCCTCGCGTCCTTCGTAACCCGGGATGTCCAGCGTGAGCAGGGCCGGGACGTGCGAGATGCAGAACACGGAGATCATCAGTCCCCATTGGGTCGTGGCGGTGCGTTCCATGAACGCTCGCGTGTCCGAGGAGACGGCCGCGACGATGGGTAAGGTCAGGAAGGCGTAGACCGGGATGAACACGGCGAACAGGCCGTACCACTCGATCCAGATGAGGTAGTACTGGAAGGGGAGCACCACGAAGAAGGCGATCAGCAGCGAGAGATAGTCCGACGGGCGATTGGGCGCGAGCGTGATGTACTCGCGCAGCGCGGCCAGGGAGACGAAGGCGAAGAGCACGATCACCCCGCCCTTGCCGAAGAAGAGCGCGATGCCGATCGCGGCAGCCATGATCCACCACGACTTGATGCGCGCATTCAGGTTGTCGATGACCGCGTGCGGCGCGTGGCCAGCGACCTTCCACTTCAACAGGTAGCCCACCAGCGATGCGAACACGAGCAGGCCGAAGATGGCACCGGTGAGAAGATAAGTCGGATCGATGCGTTGCATGATGGGTTCAATGGGGTCGGGTAAGTTGAGCGAGGGAGAGCAGGCCCTCGCGGGCGCGCTCCAGAAAGCGCGTCTTGTCGTCATCGGGCGCGACATCGAGGGGTTTGCCGAAAGTCACGGAGCACAACAGAGGCAGCGGAATCGAGGCTCCCTTGGGAAGCACGCGGCCGACGTTGCTTATCCAGGTCGGCACGAGCTCGACTTGCGGGCAGACCTGCGCCAAGCGAAAGAGGCCGCTCTTGAGGGGCAGCAGCTGCTGGTCGGTGGTGTTTCGCGTGCCCTCCGGAAAAAGAATCAGGGAGGCACCCGATTGTAGGGCGCGGGCCATGCCATCGATGGGATCCCCCATCCCCAGGGTTCCGGTGCGATCGACGAGCACGGCCTGAATGACCTCGTCGATGATGTAGCGCCGAAACGGTGTGGCGTACCAGTAGTCTGCGCCGGCGACGGGCTTGGTGATGCGTCGCAGTGGCTTGGGCAACGCGGCCCAGATGAGCACGATGTCGGCATGGCTCGCGTGATTGGCGAAGTAGATGCGCTGGCGGGGCAAGGGCGCGCAGCCGTGCCACCGAGCCTGGGCGCCGGTGAGGGCTCGAGTGAAGCCGGTGAGTCCGGCAGCGAGATAGGGTGCGATCGCTTTCATGAGGCGATTCCGAGGACAAGCAGGAGGAGTAACTGCGCAACCGAGACGGCCGCCAGATAGCGAACCAGGCGGGTCACGCCCATGACGCGATCCGCCATGGGCCGAGCTCCGGGCAGCGACGATCGCAAGCCGATCTTGAGCAGCGCCTCATCGAAGGTGGCGAGCGCTTCGTTCGGCGATCCTGAGCTACTTGCGGCGCACTTCAGGATACGAGCGTCGAACTCGATGCGTACCATGAGGGCGAGCTGGAGCAGAAGGCTCGTGACGAGGATGATCAGTCCGGCCGTCGCGAGGTAGCTGACTGGCGCATGGGTCTGGATCGTCCATTGCAGTCCGAGGGCGGCAACCGGGGCGAGCATGATCCAGCGTGAGGCGGATGCGAGCGCCTCCCCGGTTCGGGCGAGCCAGACGCCGATATCATCGTTCATGATGAAGGGATCGCTTGTTGGCGCGCGAACGCTCGTAGCGAGTCGACATGGGCGTCCGTGAATACCGCGTGGGGGCGCAGGGACAGAATCCGGTGCAGCGCCTCTTCGGCGGAAGCCCCCTGGTGATGCATTAGCCATGCGGCGGCGACCGTGGCGCTTCGGGAAAGGCCGAGGGCGCAGCAGACGACGACTGGGCCGTGAACCCGCATGGCGCTGATACCGTTTATCGCGTGGGTCAGCTCTTTGGCTGTCGGTGCAATCAGATCCATCATGGGAATGTTACGGTATCCGTGCACGGGCTGGCGCAGGGGAAGGTCCGGTGTGAGGTCGATGATCGCGCGGCTGGGCGATGAGTTGCGCTCGGTTTGGTCGGGCAGGGGTGCAAGCCAGACGTCATGGGTCACGGGCACGGGTTCGCGACGATTTCGCGTGCGGATTCGCGCGTTGATCCAGATCGCGAGCACATACGGCCATAACAGCCACCAGCTGGCGGTTCGAAGCTTGCCTTCGGGCGTCTTGCCTAGGGCGGATGCCTCTCCCAACAGATAGGTCAAGCCGACAAGCAATGCGGCGCCCGCCGCCCACAGCAGCCACAGCGCGGCTCCGCCCACATTGAGGGGGATGAGCGAGAGCGCCAGCGCGCCGAGCAGGTAGCGCAAGGCCAGTTCACGGCGTCGGGTATCGGCCGTGAGACGGCGGCCGAGCACACAGGCGGGGCCGGTCGCGGGGATCAGCCAGAGTGCAAACCATCCGAGCCACAGGCCCGTGGGGACATCGATGAAGTGGTGCTGGTAGGTCGTAAGCACGGATACGCCGATCAGCACGCACCATGCGTTGAGGAGTCCCCGGAGATGGGCGGGTGTGTGGGGATGCCGATGTGCCCAGAGTATGACGAGTAGCGCCACATGCAGTGACGGTGCCTGGTTGTACGGGAGATCGAAACTGGCCAGGGCATGAAAGAGCCAGCCGGGCACGCCGTCGGTCGGCGGTCGCTCGAAGGTAAAGCGCAACGGGAAGAGCGTGAAGCAGAGCACGGCGATCAACTGTGCCGTGATCAGCCGCGCGGCGTGGCGGTGGAGCTCGGACTTCGACTGGCAGACGAAGAGCGAGAGCACATACATTACATCGATCGACCAATACGGCACGATCGACCAGGGCACGAACGGGATACCGTGCTCCCAGTCGAACACGACCGACGGGACGTCGGTGCGGCGGGCAGCCCATTGATTGGTGAGCCCGTAGCTTACGAAGAACAGGGGACCGAGGATGGCTAGCCAGCCCAGGCCGGCCCGCACCAGAGCGGATCGGTCCTGAGCGGCATTGGTCGGGAGCGCGGGGATCATGACGTGCGCACAGCCAGCGATACCGTGAAAATGCCCCACTCGTCGATCCACTGCTCGACCTTCTGAAAACCTGCCTCGACGACCAGTTGATCGAGTTCGGCCTGACTGCGCCGGCGCATGATCCAGGGTTCGCCGTTGCGGTGGCTCGTGAGAGTACGGGCAATCAGCTCGAGCTGCGGGTGCCAGGGCTGGCCGGTATAGATGAGATAGCCGCCAGGCGGGATGGCGCGAGCCAGGCCAGCCAACGACCGTTGCACGGGGGCATTGTCGGGGAAGAGCTCGTATAGCCCGGAGACAATGCCCAGCGTTGGCCGCGGATCTGCGGCGGCGATCGATTCGGCATTGAAGGCATCGGCCTTCTCGAAGGAGATGACGTGCTCGAGCCCCCGGTTGCGGATGAGGGTCTGTCCGGCGACGACATTCTGAGGACTGTAGTCGCGAAGCCTGACCGACCAGGTGCTCAGCGGCAGCCGCTGAACGGCATCGACCACGTAGCGACCGTGACCAGCGGCGATGTCCAGGATGCTTACCGGTAGGCGATGTTCGCGCACGAGCCGTGTTGCCTGCTCGATGGCTTGGGTCAGATGGACCTTGCGTACCCGGATGCCCTTCCAGCCGACGGCATCGAGGAAGCTTCGGTCGATCCAACGGCCGACCGGCGTGAATCCTTGGGCTTTGTTCTGGTAGACGTAGTCCAGCATGCGACCCGAATCGAAGCCAGTGCGCAGTCCGACGCGAACCCCATCCGAGAGCCGTCCCAGCGTGTTCATGGAGAGCCGGGTCATGGCGAACCGAAGGCGCTTGAAGGAGTGCGCAGGCAGCGGGGCCTTCAGAGCCTGCACTTCGTCGGCCGTGTAGCCGCAGCGATCGGCTGTCTGAAGCTCCGGGGTAGACGCGGTCGCGGCGAACTGGCGCAGAACGAACTCGCGCACGCGAGCGATGGGGCGATGACGATCACGTTCGCCAAGGGTGTCGTGGTAGAAGCCCTTGAAGCTGTGGTACTCCTTGTCTTTCGAGCCCAGACGCTTGAAGAAGCGGGCCTGGGGGGCACGGTGGACCACGTAGTCTGCGCCGGAAACGAGCACCTGCGTGGGTACGTGGATCGCCTGGGCATCCTCGACGACCCTATGGGCGGTCTCATAGAGGCCGAGCAGCATCCGCACCGAGATCGCGCGAGCGATCAAAGGGTCGGCGTTGTAGCTCGCGATCCGCTCCGGATCATGGGTCAGGAAGCGCGCCTTGACGTAGGAATTGACGAAGAAGTTGCCGCGCACCTGTTGCATCACTTTGAGAGCGGTGCGCGCGAAGGGAACGTAGAGCTTCACCTTGAAGGCCGGGGCGGCAAGCACGAGGCCACGGATGGGCGGTGCATAGTCGTGCACCCAGGCTGCGGCGATTACGGCGCCCACGCTCTGCGCCACGACGCAGATCTCGCTTGTCGGGATGCCGTGGGCGTCGCGGATATGTCGGATGAAGCAGTCGAGATCCCTAACGGAGGCTGCGACACTGGGGCCGTCGCCACGCTCACCGGGGGAGCGGCCGTGACCGCGTGCATCCCAGGCGAAGAACGCGCAGTCCGGTAGAGAAAGTTCTTCAACAAGATGGCCCAACCGAGCCGAATGCTCGTGTCCGCGATGCAGCAGAACGATGGCCTTTCGGGAGCCGGTGCTCAGAGCCGCCCAATGGCGATAGAAGAGTCGGGTGCTGTCGTGGGTTTCAAACTCGCCTTCGTACACGGCGCGGGTGGTCGGGTTGGGGGCGGGATCGTTGATTTGTAGGTTTGCGCTACGCATGTCGGTTCCTCTAGCTTCCGAAGTGAAGTTGATACTTGGCACCGTTCGAGAACTTGCCGGCGCCTGTGCCCATGCCTCCGGTCGAGAGGACGTACTCGCAGTTGGCGTAGGCACCGCGGGTGCCGTAGGCATTGGCGATCCCGCGTCCGAGCGGCTTGGAAGTCGGCGCGAGCGACTGGGCTAGGGTTTCCTGGATGATTCGGCCGAAGCCGGGAAAGCCTTCCGGCACCCGGGTTGCCTCGCCGTGCATGTCCTCGCCTGGGACCTGAACCGAGAACGTGCCTCGACCGCTGAGCTGATCCCTCACCTTGCCTTCGAGCGGCCCCCACTTGGCGGCGGTATCGTTAACGGGGTAGAGCCGAACGTGGATGACTGCAGCCGGTTGCATCGGGACGACGGGGCGGGCGGGCATCGGGGCCGACGTCGGCTGACTGCTACCCACCGGCATGTAGGCGTAAACGGGGGGCTTGGCTTCTTCGACCTGGATGGGCATGACGTAGCAACCAGTGAGGGTGAGAGCGAGCATGGGGCCGGTCGACCAACGAGCAAGGTTCGTAATCAAGGCGTCTCCTTTGAGAGGTGCGCGATACATATCGCGTTCGCATGCTGCGAGAGGAGACGCGCTTCGGGCAAGGAGAGCCAGAAACGTATTACGCCGTTATGCTGCGGTATCGAAAGATGATACCGTTGGCGTATAGACAGAACGGATCGGGAGGCGACGCATGGGATCGGAGTATGTTTTCGAGGCCTTGAAGGCGCATATCCGGGCGCGTGGCATGACGTACCGGGACGTCGCTCGGGCGCTCGAGGTCTCGGAGCCGACGATCAAGCGCATCTTCTCGGAGCGCGACTGTACCCTGAAGCGCCTCGATCAGATCTGTTCCGTGGTGCAGGTTGATCTGCAGGAATTGTCCCGAGGGGCTTCGAGTCAGTCGCGACTGATCAATCAGCTCACGCTCCAGCAGGAGCAGGAGATCGTCGGTGAAATCGGACTATTTGTCGTGGCGGTCTGTACGATGCAGAGTCTGACCATCGAGGATATCGTCGCGACCTACCGATTGACGGATGCGAAGTGCATCGGATTGCTCGCGCGTCTGGACAAGATGGGTTTCATCGAACTGCTACCCAACAATCGCTATCGCACGCGCGTCGCGAAAACGTTCAAGTGGCTTCCAGATGGCCCCATCATGCGCTGGACCAAAGCGCACGCGCATGACTACTTCGATCATCTATTCGGTGGGCCCGGAGAGATGTTGCGGGTCATCAACGTGCGCCTGTCAGCGCAGGCTCGGGTGGCGCTGTTGTCGCGTCTGGAGCAACTGGTGCTTGAGTATGTCGAGCAGCACAACGCGGATGCGTGGCTGCCGATGGAGCAGCGTCATCCGCTGAGCTTGTGCTTGGCTGTCCGGCCTTGGGAGCCGGATCCGTTTCGGCAGCTTCGTCGACGGTAGGTGAGCTGCGGTCCTGATGCTTGGATGAAGTCAGCGCCGCGCTGCGAGATGGTGGCCACCTCTATGCTTCAATTAAATGTGACTTCAATTTTGCCCTTATGGCTTCTGACGTCCGGGTTGCCGGGCCCATGATGACTTTGAATTCGAATTCCAAAGACGTAGTCGTTTCCAGCGCTGACGGGCATCGTAAACAAAGCCTCTCGTGCAGGACCGGATATGACGTCTTGATATTCACCGGTTCCACGGTAAGAGGTCCAAGGCGTGAGTCCATACTTGACACCATCCTGGATCCGCAGACGAGATGAGGGGGAGCCTTCATAACCAAAGGTAATTCTAACGGTGGCGGTCTGGTCACGGCTCGGCCTGAAAGGCTCGGTTACGCACACATGGTCGTGAGCATAATTGTGTAGACTTAGCCGTCCACCCGAACACTCGCGTCTCAATGTCATTGGCACTAGTGTCGTTGGAGGCTTAGCGTCAGGGAACTGAAGCGGCATTGCAAGTTCGTCACTTGCGCCTGCAATCGAGGCGGTTATCACTAGCTGGACCGGAGTTGCACCTGGCTTGACTCTGTCAGGTACGACGATAAAAGTCCTCGAACTAACTCCTGTCAGGGGTACCTTGAGTAGGTTTCTTTTGTTAATAGTACCGTTCCGAATTTCCAGGACGAGAGGCTCCGTTCCTTTACCTTTTTGTGGGTACCAGTCGACTTTAAGAGGAAAGCCTGAGGGATGCGGGGAAATTGGTTGCAGAAGTACTGCGCCACTTTGGGTAACAGCACGAACACAACTGGCCCAGGCTTCCAGTTGCTCTTGGGTGAGGAACCGGCGATAGCTAGCTCGCGACTCTGCTTCGTTCAGCGAATATCCCTCGCTCGTCAGGCGCTTTCGAACCTTTTCTTGGAATTCCGAAGAAGATTTGGAGTCGTGGAATTCTGCGCTAAAGAGCTTGTATGACGCGGACGCGCCGCGATTCCCACTGCTTTCCTTAAGGAGCTTGTCGTATTCGTGTGCAGCGTTCAGAAACATATACGACTGAATAACGGAGTATTCCCGTTCCGCGGTCATTATTGTCGGCTGGAGCGAAAAGTCGCATTGCTTCACATCTTGCGCTTCAACATTGGCAGATATGAGAGTCAGTGTTGTGGCGATAGCAATTGTTGCGATCTGCATGGTGTACTCCCTTGAGGGAAGAGCGAGCCCTAGATTAGGGGTCTTTGAAATTCGGTCAAAATGCGATTCTGGGCAAATCTGCTTATGTGCCTTTATTTCGGGATCAATGCCTTGCGATCCACAGTGTCTCGAGGGTCGGACGAAAAGCACGTCAGCTGGGCGATTTGCAACACACTACTAGGCAGTGACGGACATTGAGCCCGCCATTCCCTGGGGCTGGACAAGCGCCGCGTGCACGGCGAGCAGAAGGGCTGTAACTGCAATCAGTGTCTTCATTCCATGCAGTCCTTCCATCGCGTGCGGCAGCGGAAGAGCACTCGACCTGCTGACACGCAAGGCGATGAGCGCCAAATGAACTCGCTGTCATCTATTCCAGCATGGGCAATGGCTTCGGTGCACCCGGCGGAAGGAGAAGTATGCTGTGTAGGTGCGGGATCGGCACCCCCGCACGAACCATTGTGAGTTCTAGCACATTGGCATTTCGATCGAAAGAAAATCGGCCAAGATGTGCAGATTTGTATGCATTCCAAACGCCTGTGCTTTTTCCGAACGACCTGAGCGGCGCGTCCGCCCATGATCATGCGCAGCACCGCAGCCTGCCGCGGGCACCCAAATTAACGCAGGGTGGCTGTGGAAACTTCATGCAGACCTCCAAGGTTGTGCGATCCCGTTCCGCCGGCCCAGGAAAATGACGGCGCGATGGCCACCGATGTTGCGCCAGGCCGTCTCTGACGGAAATGGGCCCTTGGTACCACGGATTGAACGCAGTGCGGGTGCCGCCTTGACGAGCCGTATGTGGCTCGTGAGAATGCTGAGCGTCCGCTGCCGGCGCGAGAGCCGCCGTTGCGGCCAGGGAGGCCCCGCTTGAGAGTGCTTGTCGTCGATGATCATCCGCTGTTCATGGACGGCCTTGCTGCGTTGGTACAGAGCCAATGGTCAGCAGTGCAGGTCGACCGTGCAGAGACCGCGGGGGCAGCCGTGGATCTGGCCCTCGGAGCGAATGCGAGTGGCGCCCCGTTAGACTTCATTTTCCTTGACCTCACCCTGCGTGACACGGCGGGCATCGAGTCGCTGCGCCTGATACGTACGGGCGCGCCTTCGGTGCCGGTCGTTGTGGTGTCGGCCGACGAGTCGGCCGCGCTGGTGCATGAATGCATCGGGATGGGGGCGATGGGTTACGTCCCGAAGACAAGCCCCCACGGTGTGCTCATCGATGCGGTGCAGCGGATCATCGTCGGCGGGGTGTACCTGCCCGAATGGGTGGCGCATCCGGCGGTCGCCGAAGGCGTGCGTCCCTCGAACAGACCGCTTCGGCTGAGCGACCTCGACGTGACCCCGCGCCAGATCGAGGTGTTCCGCGCGGTCGTGCAGGGAAAGCCGAACAAGTTGATCTCGCGCGAGCTCGGGGTGTCGGAGTCGACCATCAAGAAGCATGTGTCGCCGGTGCTCAAGGCACTCGGCGTCACCGATCGGCTGCAGGCGATCGTGGCGCTGTCGCGGCGCGGCATCCGGATCGACTAGGGAACGAGGGTACGAATGAAAGTGCTCGACTCGCTGATCCTCGGCAGGGGTGAGGAAGCCTTCGCGCGATCGCTGCCGCCGCTGCGGGACATCGACCGGCCCGAACTGCTGGACCGACTCCATGACATGCAGTTGCGGCTGATCTACACCGGAACGCCGGCACAGCTGATTGCGTCGCTGTCGACCATCGCGCTGATCTGCGTGGTGGCATGGCCCTCGACCCCGCCCGCGACCGTGCTGCTCTGGGCGGCCGCGATCATCGCCGGGATGGGCTACGGCATCATCCTCACCCAAGCGTTCGCGCGGACGCCTTATGATTCGAAGGACCGGCGCACGTGGGTGGTGCGTTACCTGTGCGGCCTCAACTACTGCGCGGTAGTCTGGGGATGCGCAGTCTGGTTCCTCGTGCCCGGCAGCCCGGCACTGCAGGCGGTACTGCTGATCCTGCTGGCGATCACGATGGCCGGTGGTGCCAGCCAGCAGTACGCGTACATGCCCGCCGCAGTGAGTTTCCAGTCGACGATAGCCGTGGTCATCGCCGCCGGTCTCGTGGCGCGTGCCGAGCAGAACTACGCGCTGCTCAGCCTCAGCTTCCTCGTGCTGGGGGCGGTCTGTGCCATCGTGAACATCGGCGTCAACCGCGCGGTTACGCGCAGTGCCTTCCTCAGTTGGGCACTGGAACGGCAGCTGGCGCGATCGGAGCAGGACCGCATGGCTCTGGAGTCCGCGAAGGAAGCCCTGGAGCGGGCGAACGGCGCCAAGAGCCGCTTTCTGGCAGCGGCCAGCCACGACCTGCGCCAGCCGATGCACGCGATCGGCCTGCTGGTGGCGGCGCTTCGGCGCCAGCCGGACGAACTCGTGCGCGATCGGCAGCTCGCGCTGGTCGAACGCTCCGTGGATGCGCTCGAGGGCCTGTGCGCGGGAATCCTCGATGTCTCTACGCTCGATGCCGGCGAGGTAACGCTAAAGCCGGGGCCGGTGTTCATTGACAGCGTGCTGGACCACCTGGAACTGCAGTTCGGGCCGATCGCACGGGAGCGCGGCCTCACTTTCGAGTGGCGGCGATGCGGCTACGTGGTTCACGTAGACCCGTTCGTCCTGGACCGCATCCTGCGCAACCTCATCGCCAACGCGATCCGCTACACGCAGTCTGGCGGCATTCTCGTCCGGTGCCGTAGGCGGGCCGATCGATGCGTGGTGCAGGTTTGGGACAGCGGCATAGGCATCAGCCTCGAGCATCGTGCGCTGATCTTCGAGGAGTTCTTTCAGGTCGGAAACCCGCAGCGTGACCGTTCAAAGGGTGTCGGGCTGGGGCTCTCCATTGCGCGCCGGTCGGCGAATCTGCTGGGCTCGGACATCGAAGTGCTGTCGCGGCCCGGGCGCGGTTCGCTCTTTTCGGTCGCGCTGTCGCTGTCGTCAGACGCCGGGGCCGCGCACAGCGCCGGGCAGGTCGATTCCAACGGCATTGCGGCCGGGACTTTCGTGCTGCTGGTGGACGACGAGGAATTGATCCGTTACGCAGCGAAGGCGCTGCTCGAAAGCATGGGGGCGGCCTGCCTCGCGTGTGCATCGGCAGACGAAGCGCTGGAGCGGCTCTCCGGCGACCTACGTATCCCCGACCTGCTGATCTGCGATTACCGGCTGGGTGCGCAGACCGACGGGTTGCGTACGATCGGTGCGATCCGCGAACAACTGCAGGAACACATCCCTTCGGTACTGGTCACCGGCGACATGCGGTCGGGACTGGAGGAAGAGTGCCGGCGAGCCGGCGTGACGCTTGCCCGCAAGCCACTGTCGGCTGGCCGGCTGGCGAAGATCATCGTGGACGCGCAAGCGGGCGAGGCATCCGTGGTCAGTCGATCCCGAGCCACCACTGGATCACCTGCTTGAGCAGGAAGCCGAAGATCCCGAACGCGAGCACGAAGAACAGCACGAGCGCTCACTGGCGATAAATCCCAACTCGCAGTGACGATGCAAGTGCGGCATCGGCCCGAATCGGCGTTCACTTGGCACGATGTGGCGCCCTCACGCGAGGGCGGGCTCGTTGGGCCCGCGGCTGTGCAGCACGCGCAACTTGTGTCGGCACGATGCCATTCACGACGGAGTCGGATGCGAAACGTCATCGAGAGAGCGAGATTTTCACAGAATGCCATGCGGTTGACCGCGATTGACTGGTTCGAGCGCGGGCTACGCATTGGCAAGAAGTGAAACAAGTGGTTTGAAAAGCCTATTCGCATCACCAAGGGACAGCCTTTAGGGGATCACTTCTGCCCTCTCGGCGGACGCGCCATGACGCGCTAGCCGTCAACAGGTGCCGTCAGAAAGTATTGCCTTTATCGCTTCGCGATAGCGGTTCCTTATGCGGGTGGCGTGTCGCTCAACGCCCGGGGTTCAACACGGGTTGACAGTCCCGGCGCCGGACACAAGACACCATTTGGCGATGATCGTCTGAAATTCAAGAACGATGCGAACAAGGGAGGGGCGGGCGCTATTGCGCGGTCGGATCGGGCTTGGCGAGAAATGCCCGGACTACCGCATCATCTGCAGGATGCGGGAGCGGAGGAACCCTTGAAGTTGCGTGACGGCGATCCCCCCGTCATGGGATGCGCTAACTACCTTGACGCAGGCGCGGCAGCACGCGGCTCGGGCGCTGTACCTGCATTCAAAGCCTCACGGTAGTCCTTGATATAGGCCATGGCATGCGGTCTGCAGGCAAACTGGAACACGTTTGACGGATTGGTCCCGTTTGGAGCACGCTGCGTATCCGCACGAACAGTACCGCTGGAATCAATCAGATACGCAGCAACAACCTTGCCATCTTTTTCAACACAAACCGAAATAGGCGTAGTCGCATACATCGAAGCTGCGGGGATGACTCCGGTCATGACATAGGTGGTTGGACTGACAATCTCGGATGTCACAGACTGCGGCCGGGCGAGATTGGGGCCGTTCAGGCGAGCCTCGAGAACCTTGGTGAAATGGGATACTGCGGCACGCGCCATATCGTCACCCGTGGCTTTGGCAAGCTCCATGGACAGGCTGGTACCATATCTAATTCTTGCTCGAGTGTCATCGACAAGCGGATGCTTGATCTGGGTGGCGGCCGCATCGGCGGGCGCGTGCACCGGCTGCGTCTGCGCGGCGGCGGGCGTCATGGCGAACGTGAGGGCTGCCGTAGCCGCGGCGAAGGTGGCTTTCAGGCGGTTGGACAGGGCATGAGTGGTCATAGCTGCTCTCCTCTCAATTTGGCTGATAGTTTAGCGGGGGTCGAGGGGGTGGCGATTGACCCCCCCGCAAAATCCGCTATCGCTATTCCGCGTGTAAGTCCATAGCTTATCGTCATGCCAAGCGTATGTCACAGCCGCGCGTGGTGTGGGCGTCTCAGATCACAATCCGCTCGATCTCATCGAGGCTGACCTGATCGTCGCGGTGGTCGTATAGACCGTTGGTGCGCGCGCTTTCGTGATTAGCCATGCGCTGCGCGATCTCCAGCTTGCCGCCGCGTTTTAGCTACTCGGTGATGCCGGTGGCGCGGAACGAGTGGTTGCCGATGCGCGTGGCGATGCCCGCTTGGGCGGCGCGGCGGCGGATCATGCGGTAGGCGTCGGCCTGCGTCATCACGTTCACGGTCAGCACCGGCCTGCGGCCCTTGCGTACCACATTCTTCGGCCCTCGTACCGGACTGGCCGGATTGGTGGCGATGACCTGGCCGACCACCAGCCAGTCGAACAACATCCGGATCGCGGCGAGGTGCTGCTTCACCGAGGACGCGGCCAGCGCCTTGATCAGCGTCTCGATATACGCCGCGAGGTGCACCGGTTCGATGTCGCTCAGCTCGTGGATATGCGCCCCGGTCTCGGACCAGTGGGCGAAGCGCGCTGCCGCGCGCACGTACGCCCGCCGCGTGTTCGGGTTGCGGATGTTGGCGGTGAAGAACTCGACAAAGCGCTTGCCCGCGTCCGGTGTCGGCGTGAACAGCGCCGGCAGCGATATGTTCGGCCTTCAACTGTTGAGGGAACGGTGCTCATCGGGCGGTCCAGTCTTCCACGCGCAGGCCGGCGACGCGCTTGAACGCCCGGTCATTGCTGACCAGGGTGGCGCCGGCGGCGAGGGCATGCGCGGCGATCAGGGTATCCATGTTGCCCATCGGCTTGCCGTCGGCCTCCAGGGCGGCGCGCAGCTCGCCGTAGCGGGCCGCCGCCTCGCTGTCCCACGGCAGCGCTTGCACATGGAGCAGGAAGGCGTGCACGGCGGCATGCAGCGCCGTGGCGTCGGGCTTGCGCGCGAGGCCGTAGCGCAGCTCGGCCTCGGTGATCGCGGAGACGCAGACGCTGGGGACGGGCTGCGCCTGCAGGCGCCTCATCAACGCCGGCGCGCCGCCGCGAATGATGAAGCTCGCGATGTTGGTGTCGAGCATGAAGGCCGGGGCGCCGGCCATCAGAACAGCTCGCGCGGCTGGGCGGGCGCGTCCTCGCGATCCTTGAGGAATTCGGCGCTTTCAGCCTTGGCGCTTGCGACGGCGGCGAGCAGTCCGGTCCAGTCGGCCGGACGGCGCGACAGGATCACGTCGCCGGTGGCCTCGTCGCGGCGCACGAACACTTCCTTGGTATCGAAGCGGAACGCGGCGGGCAGCCGGACAGCCTGGCTGCGACCGGTCTGGAAAACCTTGGCGATGTGTCCCATGGCGAACCTCCGTGGTATCTATTCTGATATATATCACGAAAGGCAGATGTATATCAAGATACATATCACACTTCCAGCCAGCCCTTATGGTGGATGATAACTTCCTCTATTAGCCGTCAATGGAGGGTAAGAGTCAGGATGGCTGAGCGCTCGGGAACCCACTTGCCATTTTCGGCTCCGCTTCACCGCCGGCTTGCGGGAGAGAGATCGACTCGACCCGGTAGCGGTACTGCCGTGAACTCGACTAGGTCGGCACAGTCATGCCGAGTTCGCGTGCCTGCCGCTCTTCATAGTTCCTGCGTTGTTCGTCATACTCGTGCCCGCGAATGCCACCGCGCACCGTTCCCGGCTTCACTGACCGGTAGAGGTCGCGCCAACTCTCCGGTAGCTGCTCGCTGTTGGGCGGAGCCAGCCACAGTCGGTAGAGGAGTCGCTTCTGTGCCGGGTCCTCGTAGTCCTTGAACTCGGTGCGGGAGTGCAGCGTCACGTGGCTGTTCACGATTTGCACGTCACCCGGCTGGAGCCACATCGAGTACGCAAGCTCGGGACGCCGAACGATCTCGTCGAACTGCTTGAGCGCATCCCAATGCGGGTCGGAAATCTGCGGCACGCCGGGCAATTTCTGCGCCGAGGTCACGCGATTCCAGTTCCAGCGACTGAAGAGCTTCCCGCCTTCTTCGGCGAATATCGGCTGGAGCACCGATGCGCCTTCATCCGGAGCCTGCTCGCCTTGCCTGCTGAAGTGAACCGGCCGGTGCAGCCACTCGATCATGCCCGGATACTCCTTGGCCATGACCTCGTGCGCCGCGATGGAACTCGTGACGATCGTCATGCCTCCGGAGGCCGCGCGGTTGTAGCACGTCAGGAAAACGATGTCGGACGAATCGGTGTGATAGTCGAGCTCGGCATTCGAGGAATAACCACGGCCCGTGCCGGTGCGATAGTTCATTCCCGCATCCCGCACAGCCGATATGTATTGTGTCGCCTTGCCCTGCGGGCGCGCGACGCCCGCGTGTAGGCCCATCGCCCAGGTGAGGAGCTCGAACTGTTTCTCATCGAGCCGGTCGCGCGGCAATCCGCGGATGAGCGCAACGCCGCGCCCGTGCTTGACCTCGTCTAGTGCGGCATCTAGGACAGGCGCGGCAGCGCCGAGATCGAACTCCTGACGGGGATAGTCGAGCAGGTTGCGGTCGGGCGCGTACGCCTTCTCGATCGGTGCCAGAAGATCCCGCTGCGCGCGCTCGTCAAGCGTGAATTCCCAACGCCGGTCCTGCTCCAGATCCCCAACTCGCCAAGCAGCGGCTGCATCGGTGATCCTCATTTGGCCTTCTCCTTAGTCACGAATCGTTGCTCGAGTTCCTGTGCTTGTTTGAATCCGACCGTATCGTTGAGTTCCTCGAATGACACGGCGTAATCGTGCCGCTCCACGACCTTTCCCGTCCGTAGCTGCTGTGCGAGCGCGTCCAGCCCGTTCTTCATGCCTTGGATGGCACACGCGGTGAGAAGTCGTGGGTAAATCACTACCGCAACGCCCAACTCCTGGAGCTCTGCAGCGGAAATGAGCGGCGTGGTGGAGCGTTTGCGGATACCGAACCCCATATTCACTGACAGAGGCTTCTTTACGTTGCGTGCGACGGTGCCAATATCGCTCGCGGAAAGGAGCGCGTCGGCGAACAACAGATCGGCGCCTGCGTCGGCGTACAGGTTCAAGCGGCGTATCACTTCGTCGATGCCGTGGGTCGCAAATGAATCGGTGCGGGACTTGATGATGAAATCCGGGTCGCGTCGTGCCTCGTTCGCCGCCTGAAGCTTTTCGACCATTTCCTCGGCGCTGATCACGGACTTGCCACTCATGTGGCCGCATCGCTTCGGCCAGGTTTGGTCTTCGAGCATGAGCCCCGCGAGTCCTGCTTGCTCGAAGTCGCGCACGAGGTGGAACACGTTCACCGCGTTACCGTATCCTGTGTCGCCGTCTGCCATGAGAGGGATCGCGCAACAGGCGGTGAGCGCGCGACAAGCGCCGAGGTTCGTCTCGGGGCCCATCAGGCCGACATCCGGCTGCCCTAGCACCGCTTCACTTATTCCGGCTCCGGAGATGAAGCCCGCGGAGTAACCCGCCTGCTCCGTGAGGCGAGCGCTGTAACCGTCGAAGATTCCAGGCATGACGAGGATCTGGGGCGCCTCGATGAGCGCGCGCAGTTGCTGGGTACGTGTGTCGGTCATTGACTTCTCCCTGCGAGCGTGCGCGCAAATTCGACGGCCGGACGCGCTTCGATCCCGAGCACTGCTTCGCAGATCTGCTCGGCACGGGTAAAGCTTACCGCCAACGTGGCGTTGTCGAAGTACTTGGCCTGAATATCCGCGGAGGACAGCGCACGGTCTCCCGCACCGCGATTCACCTTTTCGTGATGACGAAGAATGCGACCGTCGCGCATACGGATTTCGACCCCACCCGAAAAATACTGCGGGTAGAGCGCTTCGGGGTCCGCGACGCATTCGACCTTCGCCGCTAGACTCAGGATCGCCGAGTCGCTCCGGGTCTCTTCGAGAAGTTCGGAGAGACCGAAGCGGCCCTTGGTGAGGATTGTCGCAATGACGTATTGGGTGCTGAACTTGGCGGCGTACTCGTTCGCGGGCCGAATCTTCAGTTCGGCCGGTTCCGCGATGATGTGCAGCGTCGGCTGCGGCACATAGGCAATGACGCGCTCAACGCTTTCAGGCCTGATCGCATGCTTCTCGCGCAGGATGGCGGCTGAGTCAGCGGCAGCGTGAATCAAGTGGCAGATTGGATAGGGCTTGATCGCGACGTTATGCACTTCCCACGTCTTGCCCAGCGAGTCGTAGATCGCCTCGTAGCGCACCTGGGCTTCTGCCTCGCCCATATGGCTCTTGAAGAGACCGAATCTGCCTTCGTACGGCTTTGTCGGCCCCTTGAATCCGGCTCGCGCAAGCTGTGCCGCGGTGATGCCCGCAGCGCCCGCCCAGCCCGGATGCACGCGCTTGTTCCACGCGCCTTCTTCGAGAAACTCCTGGCTACCGGCTGCCGTGCTGCCGGTAAGGCCCTGCGCCATGACCAGTTGGTGCGGCGTGAGCCCGTACAGCCATCCTGCCTGGAGCGCGCACGAGAAGTGCGCCGCGATCCCGGTCGGATGGAATCCGAAGTCGTGCAAATGACCGCCTGCGGCGTCGGAGATGCGCGTGGCGATTTCCATTCCGAGCACGTACGCCGCCAGCAAGGTGCTGCCGGGAGCGTTCACCGATTCGCTCACGCCGAGTGCGCAAGGGAATGCGCTTGCTGTGGCGTGAATGATCGCGCGAATATGGGTGTCGTCGTAGTCGAGGCCGTGCACCAGCGCGCCGTTCATGATGACCGCATCACGGAGCGCAAGCTTTCCGGGCAGATTGATCAGGCTCGAGTGGCCCCCTTCGTCCAGCGCTCTGAGGCCCGTCAGCATGCGGTGGGCAAAGTCGTAATGCGTCGACGCGAGCGCGATGCCAACTGCGTCGAGTATGAGCAGCTTCGCGCGATCACGTGTCGTTTCTGGAATGTCCTCGTACCGGAACCCTGCGACGTACTGCGCGAGTTTCTCGGAAACCGTCGTGTTGCTCACGTGCTTGTCCTTCACGGCCTGAGCATCAATGTGAGGTGCGTTCATTGCGGCTCCAATCCGATATCTTTGATCAGCGCACCCCATTTACCGATTTCGCCGCGCAGGAATTTCCCGAGTTCCTCCGGTGTGCCGCCACCGGGAACGAGTCCCTGGGAGGCAAAGCGCTTTTGCGTATCAGGCAGGCGCAGAATGTCGTTGAGCTCTTTGTTGAGCTTCTCGATGATTGGCTTCGGTGTTCCGCTCGGTGCGAACAATCCGAACCAACCAACGATTTCGTAGCCCGGCAACCCGGACTCGGCGACAGTCGGCACATCGGGCATGAGGGTCACGCGTTTCGCGCTGGTGACCGCAAGACCACGTAGCCTCCCGGCCTGCACTTGCGCAAGCGCGGCTGGAATCGTCGAGAAGTAGACCTGCACCCGGCCGGCGATCAGGTCGAGCACTGCGGGACCTCCGCCCTTGTATGAGATGCTAACGAGATCCACGCCCGCCATTTTCTTGAAGAGTTCACCTGCGAGGTGCGCACTCGTTCCGTTGCCCGAGTTTGCGTAGCTGAGTTGGCCCGCTTTGGTCTTGGCCAAGGTTACGAGCTCGCTCACGTTCTTTGCGGGCAGGGCAGGATGCACGACGAGATAGAGCGGGACCATTGAAGCGAGCGTGATCGGCGTGAGATCTTTCAACGTGTCGAAAGGCAGCTTCTTGTAGAGATGAGGATTCATGGCAAATGACGTGATTGGCATGACGATCGTGTAGCCATCCGGTGTCGCCTTGGTGGCGAGCTCCACGCCAATATTGCCTGCTGCACCAGGTCTGTTGTCCACGATGACCGATTGCCCCAGCGACTCAGAAAGTCTCTGCGCGATAGTGCGTGCAGTAAAGTCAGTGCCGCCGCCCGGCGCTGAAGGCACAATCACTCGGATCGGCCGGTTGGGATAGGCGCCAGCGCTTTGTGCGGCGGCATGGTGTGAAACAAAAGTGGCGGCCAGCGCGAGCGTGCCGGCGATGCGATACTTTGAAGCCATTGTTCTTCCTCCTATGATGTTTGCTTGCCGCGAAATGCGCGGTCTATAGATCAATGATCGCCTTGCTCTCGATCCTCCGGGCCAGGGTACGCTTATCCTAGAGCGGCTATCCCGACGCGCACTTGTCGTTCTGCGGAATGCGTCCCGCGCTCAGGGAGGTTTTTCACGGTCACTCATTGCCGACTTCTATGCGCTGCGCTTGGCAACCGGGGAGGGCGCTAATTGGATGCGGCGCAGCCTGGGTGGGCGAACGGAAGCCACCTTATCGGACTCGTGCAGCCTGTCCAGACTTTCCTGCAGTTCATGCCAACCCGTATCGATGTGTGACCGGAGCGAGCGCGCGACCGCTTTTCGATCTTTCGTCTTGAGCGCGGACAGCAACTGTCTATGCTCGGCGGCCGCACGGCCGGGCCGGCCATCGATTCGATTGATCAGATCGAACGGATACTTCGCCCAAAGCACTTGGACGAAATGCAGGGTCTGGGGCTGTCGAGCGAGGCTGTAGAGATGTTTGTGGAAGCGATAGTTGATCGCGCGGACGGCTTCTCTTTCCTTGCGCGTGTCCGCGTCCTCGAATTCGCGCTCGAGTTGTCCAAGCTCGGTGTAATCCTGTGTCGTCATGTGCCTCATGGCCAGCAGTGCCAAACGGGTCTCCAGAACGATCCGCAAATCGCTGATCTCGCGCGTGGCAGATGCGTTGAACGGCGCGACAATGACGCCGCGGTGTGTTTCGCTGACCAGATACCCTTCGGTTTCGAGTATGCGGAACGCTTCTCGCACCGGCGTAATGCTGAACCTGATCTCATCAGCGATATCCGCTTGCTTGAGGCGGGTCCCACGTGGAAGGCGGCCAGACAGTATTCCCTCGCGCAGGTAGTCGGCGACGAAGTCCTCTTTGGTTCGGAACGGCAGGGCATGCGGCGGCTGCTCGTCGATTCGCCTCGCGACAGGGGTGGGATCAAGCTTACGGGGTTTGCTCATGGGCAGGCGTTGATCACTTAGCCGTGATGCCCGCAGCTTTGACCACTTTACCCCAGCGGGCGATCTCGTTTTCAATATGGGTGATCGCCTGCTGTGGCGTTCCTGCCACGACGATCGCCCCCTCTGTGGCAAGCCGATCGCGGATTTCCGGAAGCTGCGCGGCTTTCACTATCTCTGCATTCAGCTTCGTGACCACCGCAGTCGGGATGCTCGCCGGTCCAAGCACGATGAAGTAGGTCGCGGCCTCAAAGCCGGGCAGGCCCGACTCTGCCATTGTCGGTAGATCGGGCACGGCACGTAGGCGCTCCTGGCTCGCGATCGCAATCGCGCGCAAGCGCCCATTCTTCACATGCGGTAGGGTTGGCACGGGGCTTGCGAACATCATGTCGATTTGCCCCCCCAGAAGATCAACCAAGGCAGGGCCCGTCCCTTTGTAGGGAATGTGCACGGTTTTGAGGTTGGCACTCAGGCTGAATAGCTCCCCTGCCAGATGCACGATGCTGGCGTTCCCGCTTGAGCCATAGTTGAGCTTTCCAGGGTTCGCCTTTGCGACGGCGATCAGCTCTTTCAGCGTCTTCGCTGGCACGTTGGGGTGCACGGTGAGCATCATCGGCGAAGTCGCGATGAACGCAACCCCCGTGAAGTCTTTGACCGGATCGAAGGGCAGTTTATGTAAGCTGGGATTGATGCCGTGGCTGCTTGTTGCCATCACCAGCGTGTAGCCGTCGGGAGCGGCGCGCGCCACCAGTTCGGTGCCGATGATGGTCGAGCCCCCGGGGCGGTTGTCGACGATGACTTGCTGCCCGATCTGCTCGGAGACTTTTTGCGCAATCATGCGCGAGACGAGATCACCGCCGCCACCCGGGGCCAGCGGAACCACCAGGCGTATGGGCTTTACGGGATAGGACTGGGCAAGCACGGGCGGGCAGGTCGTCAGTGCCAGGGCAGTCAGCCAAGCATTACGGGCATACCGTTGCATCTCTCTCCTCCTTCTCGAATCCGGCTTTGGCCGGTTAGCGTGTTGTGTTATCCGAGCGCGGCCCGGGCGGCATCGACCAGACTGCGCAAGGTGTCCGCGACATGAACACGAGCGGCTCGCAGCGCCGCAACTTTCGTGGCCTGGCTGTCGAGCGCCGACCCGACCAATGCCGCTGCGTGCCCCATCTTCTTTCCCGCCGGAGCGGCGGCACCGACGATGAGCGCTGCAGTCGGCTTCGCGTCGGTGCGCATAGCGTAGCGGGCGAGTGCATACTCGTCGCTGCCGCCGATCTCGCCGAGGTACATAATGGCCGTGGTCTCGTGATCGGCATGCAGCAGTTCGATGGCTTCGGCCGCATTCAATCCTTTGACCGGATCTCCACCGATGCCGATGCAACAAGACTGGCCGAGCCCGGCGCTGGTGAGACGCCAGCCAGCTTCATAGGAGAGCGAACCGCTCCTGGAAATCAGCCCCAGCGGGCCTGGCGTGTAGCAGTGCGACGGCATGAAGCCGAGCTTGGCTTTTCCCGGAGAAATCAGACCCGGGGTGTTGGGCCCAATGAGTGTGGCACCGCGCTGGCGCGCAGCGGCGCGCAGCGCAATTGCGTCCTGGACTGGCAGTCCGTCGCCCGGATAGACAACCACCTTGCAGCCGGCATCGAGTACCTCGAGCACCGCGTCCAGCGCGGCCGGTGCGGGCACGTAGACGATCGCGGCCGTAGCGCCCGCGCTGCGGCAGGCCGTGTGCGCATCCGGAAACACCGGTATGCCTTCGATCGGCGTCGTATCGCGGCCCGTGGCGACGCCTGCGACCACGACGCTACCGGAAGCGACCAGATCGCGTGCCGAAAAACGCCCGAAATTGCCTGCGATCCCGTAGATCAGTATGCGCGACGCCCCATCGATGAGGACACTCATCGCGGCTGCACCGCGGCGACCATGGCATCGAGCGCCGATTCGAGGGTGGGATGGTTGTGCAGCCCGGCCTCCTGCAAGATTGCGTCGGCGCGCTGGCGGCCGGTACCGTTGATGCGAATGACGACCGGCTTGCGAGACTTCCGGTTCTCCATCAGTTCCTTCAGCGTCTTCGCCACGCGGTCGACGTGGGTGCCGCCCCCGAAGATGCTGACGAGGATCGCCTTGACGCGTGCTTCGGCATCGAGCAGATCGAAGGCGAGTTGGTAGCCTGCAGGCGTGGGGTTGGAGCTGCAGTCGAGAAAACATGCGGGCTTGAGCCCCGCGGCGGCGAGCATGTCCATTCCAGCCATGGTCATCCCGGCACCGCCTGATATCAGCCCGATGTCGCCGTCGAGTCCTACCATCATCAGATTCCCGGCGAGCGCCCGCTGAACCATGCGCGGCTCGCGTTTGCGAGCGCGAGTGGTTTCGGCGGCGATATCCGCCTGGCGAAAGGCGGCCGCTTCGTCACGCACGATCTTGGCATCGAGCGCGAGCAGCTTGCCGTCGGCTAGCACGGCGAGTGGGTTGATCTCCACCGTGGTTGCATCCACGGAGGTCGCGATAAAGAGTAATCGGCGTGCCAGCGCAATCACGCGTTCGCGCACTGCGGCGTCCCGCTCGATTGGGCTCAGCAGGGCGCGCAGGGCATGCGCGCGGAAATCTTGCGGCGCGCCAAACGCGTACTTGATCGGCGCGTTATCTTCGACCTCGATGCCGCCCTCAGGTGCATACAGCGTGCTGTAGCCTCCGGCGTCGCCGTCTATGGTCACGGCCAAGTAGAGTTCACGCGTATGCTCAACCCAGGGCTCGATCAGCAGCGCCGACGGTCGCTCGCCTGCGAACTCGAGCGCGAACAGCCGCTGCGCAGCGTCCTCAGCCTCCTCCTGCCGGTTGACTCGAACGACGCCTCCGGCCTTTCCGCGACCGCCCGAGGCGACCTGTGCCTTGATCGCGGCCGGATACGATTGGCGCCAGCGCTGCACCTGAATGCTCTTGTGTATGAGCAAGCCGGACGGGACCGGGACACCGTGTGCTAGGAGCAGGCTCTTGCCTGCGTATTCCGTCATCATCATGGAGAGTGTTCGATCGTTGTTGCTTTCCGGAAGTATGATGCATTATATTTGCCCACACGCCAACTGGAAAATTTGCTCGCCCGAGCGGTTTGTTCCGCATCACGGGGAAGCGACAACTCGATCATTCGAAAAGGAGAAGGCCCATGGGATCGCCCAAGGAAACGGACGCCGCGTCGATGCGCGACGCGCCCAAGCAGGGAAAGATTACGGACGAAGCTATCGCTGCGGCCAAGGCGATGGTAGGCATGCGGCTGCGTCCTGAGGGGCCCTACCTGCAAGATGTAACACTCGACACGATACGCAATTTCTGCAACGGCATCGGCGATCTCAACCCGATCTACCGCGATAGCGAATATGGTCGCAACAGCCGCTACGCCAATGTCATCGCGCCACCGATGTTTCCTATGGCCTACGGCTGGCTCGGTCGCACCCGTTGGGGATTGCCAGGCGTGCACGGCTTCTACGCTGGCAACGACTGGGAGCTGTTCCGCAATCTTCGCCCCGGTGATCGCATCAGTGCCGAGGAGCGTGTCGTCGCTGTCGAGGAAAAACAGAGCGAATTCTCAGGGAGGCTCGTCATCCAGTACGTGGAGGCGAATTTCGTCAATCAGCACGACGATCTCGTGGCGCGCGTGCTCGGATGGTGCACGCGCCATGAACGCCAGGCTGCGCGCGACAAGGGCAAGTACAAGGACATCAAGACGCACGAGTACACCGCGGAAGAACTGGATGCGATCGACAAGGCGGTGGTCGAGGAGGACAAGAACATCTGCGGTCGGAATATTCGCTACTGGGATGATGTGCAGGAAGGAGACGAGCTCACGCCGATCGCTCGTGGCCCCTTGTCCATGATGGATACCATAGGCTTCCTCGTCGGTTGCGGTCGCGGCCATACGCATGGCGTCCTGCTGAAGGGGGCGCTGCGCCATCCGGGACACTTTTTCCGCAACCCCGAAGCGGGTGGCGGGGTGGAGTACACCGGCATCGGTCATCACCGGGAATCGGTCGCGAAGGAAGTTGGCGTTCCGGGTGTCTACGATTACGGCCCGCAACGTTCGGCCTGGGTGGCGACCTTGGTCACCAACTGGATGGGCGATGCCGGCTTCCTCAAACGGATCACCACTGAGCTGCGGCGTTTCAACACGATGGGTGACACCACCTGGTGCAAAGGCAAGGTCATCAAGAAGTATCAGCAAGATGGCTATCCTCTGGTGGACATAGAGGTGTGGGCGGAGAATCAGCGCGGAGAGAGAACGGTGACCAACGGGGCTGCAACCGTGATGCTGCCAGCGAAGGATGTGAAGACGAAGATGTTCCGGGACGGCTCCGGACTCGACCTCGGCTACGCGACCCGCGGCCAGTGATAAGGAACTCATGATGGACTTGCAACTCGACGGCAAGGTGGCCGTCGTGACCGGAGCGAGTACCGGTATCGGGCGCGAGATCGCGAAGGTTCTGGCCGCAGAGGGTGCGCAGACGGTTGTCATTGCTCGGCGGACGCATCTGTTGGAAACCCTGCGAGGCGAGATTGATGCAGCCGGCGGCAAGCCGCCGCTGGTCATCGGTTCGGACTTGTACGAGCGATCCGAGCCGGCCAGAATTCGCGACGAGGTATTGCGAAACTTCGGTCATGCCGACATTCTGGTGAACGATGCCGGCGGTTCGCGCAAGCTTGAGCTGGACGCGCCGGACGAGGCCTGGGACGAGGCGTTCGCAATCAACTTCACTGCCGTGCGCAAGATGGCTCATGCCTTCCTGCCCCAGATGCAACAACGAAAGTGGGGGCGCATACTCAACATTACGGGCTCGATGGAGCCTCGGGTATTCAATGCCGCCAATGCTGCCAAGGCGGGAGTGCATGCCTGGGCCAAGGGTTTGTCCCGCGTGATCGGCAAGGACGGGGTCACGATCAACTCGCTGCAACCAGGCCGCATCCACAGCGAGCAGATTGACCAACGCGTTCACCCCACACCGGAGGACCAGGCACAGTTCGCGCAAGCGAACATCCCGCTCGGCTACTTCGGCGATCCGCAAGACATGGCATACCTAACTGCCTTCTTGTGCTCGGAGAAGGCGCGTTACATCACAGGTCAGCGGATCTACGTCGACGGCGGCCTGCACTATGCGATCTGAAGAATGAGCGAACATAAGGACGACCCGCTAGCCGGGATTACGGTGATCGAGCATGCGGATGGCGTGGCGGCCTCGTACGCCGGGCGCATGTTTGCAGCGTTGGGCGCAAACGTCATCAAGATCGAGCCACCATCCGTGGGGGCGGCGTTGCGCCATGCTGCGCCGTCGCTGACCAAGGAACCTGCGGCGAGCGCCCTGTTCCACTATCTCAATTCTGGGAAGCGCTTTGTCACCTGCGCGCTGGGGAGCACCCGCGGTCGCGCTCTGCTAGACGAGTTGTTGGGCAAAGCCGCGCTATTGATTGATGATACTCCGGTGGCGCAACGCGTACAGCTCGCGCTCGATCCGGATTCTATTGCGGCCCGCTTTCCCGCGCTCGTGCATGTGTCGGTGCTGCCCTTCGGTGCGATGGGGGCTCACGCTGGTTACCGCGCCAGCGAGCTCAACGTTTTGCACGCTGGCGGCGAGGGCTATCTCATGCCCAACGGGCTCACCCTGGAAAGTTTCCCCGACCGCGGACCGGTCAAGATCTATGGCCACTTCGCCGAGATGATCGGGGGCACCTCGGCCGCGGTCGCGGCTTTGGCCGCGCTCGCCGCTTGCGAGGCGAGCGGGGGACAGTTCGTCGACGTTTCGGTGCAAGACGCGAACGTATCGGTCGGCTGCTTCGCTGTGCAGCGCCTGGGCGAGGGTGTGCTCGAGAATCGACGCGAGCGCTCATTCAAGTACGGTGGTGTGCTTGAGTGCAGCGATGGCTACATTGGCGTGCTGACGCTGGAACAGCGCCAGTGGGAAGGATTGGTCGAACTCATGGGCAATCCGCCTTGGGCCCTCGATCCTGCCTTGCGCGATCCGTTGGAGCGAAGTCGCCGGGGTGCGGAGATCAATCGGCATCTGCGTGCCTGGGCAACGACTCAGCGCGTGGATGAGGTAGTCCAGCGAGGTCAAGCCTTGAGCGTACCGCTCGCGAAGTACAATGGGCCGGGCGATATTCTTGACTCTGAGCAGATCAAGGCACGCCACGTGTTCGAGCCGCTTGAGCTTCCCTCGCTGGGGACAGTGCCGGCATTCACTGCGCCGCTACAACTCGACGGGCATGCACTTGCGCTCGGTCACGGCGCGGCCGCGCCAGGCGCGGACAACGAGGCGATCTGGTGCGGCCTGCTAGGGCACACCGCAACCGAACTTGACGACTGGATCCGCCATGGCACGGTCTGAGAACGCTCCGATTCGAAATCCAGGTGGTGCGCCCTTGCAGGGAGTGCGGGTGGCGGATTTCACGATGCACGCCGCCGGCCCCTTCTGTGCGCATATGCTTTCTTTGCTGGGCGCCCAGTGCATCAAGATCGAGACCGCCGTTCGCCCGGACATTTTCCGCAAGCCGCACCCGGTCTACGGACGGATGGGCGCGGCCAGCTTCGACCAGGTCGCCTCCAATAAGCTGTCGGTGCAATTGAACCTGAAGAGTCCAGAAGGCGTGGACCTGGCGAAGCGCATTGTGGCCGTGAGCGACATCGTCGCTGAAAGCTTCCGTCCCGGGGTGATGGAGCGCCTGGGCCTGGGCTACGAGGTGCTGAAGCAGGTTCGACCGGGATTGGTGATGGTCTCCATCTCCGCTTCGGGGCAGACGGGCCCCGAGCGCGGCTACGCGGGCTATGCGCCGCTGTTCGGAGCGGCCGGCGGGCTCGGCACGCTGACCGGTTATGAAGACGGTCCTCCGACGGAGATTCGCCACGTAATGGATCACAGCACAGGACTCACGGCTGCCATGGGCACGCTCGCCGCCTATCTGCGTAAGCAGCGCACTGGTCTGGGACAGCATGTGGACGTGGCGGCGCGCGAAGTCGCTTGTGGTTTCATCGGTGATGCGTTGCTGCAATATGCCGCCACGGGCACGGCACCCCGGCGGATGGGAAACGACATGCCGCAGATCGCACCCCATAACACCTATGCATGCGCCGGCGAAGACGCTTGGGTGGCGATAGTGGTGGAGACCGACGCGCAGTGGCGCGCGTTCTCAACGGTCTTGCAGCGTTCCGACTGGTTGGCGGACACCCGTTATGCCACCGCGGCCAGCCGCTGGACTCACCGTCGTGAGCTGGACGCGGCCGTGGGCGCGTGGACACGGGAGCGCAGCCGCGAGGAAGTCACGCAGGTGCTGCAGGCGGCCGGTGTCGCGGCCTTTCCATCCTATACCGCGCAAGATATCGTCGACGACCCGCACATGCGCGAGCGTGGCGCGATCAAGACGATGACGTCGCCGCAAGGCGAAACCCGCAGCGTGGTCGGGCCGCCGTGGCGCTTCTCACGCAGTCCGGCAGCGCTCGAGCGCTGGACACCCGCGTTGGGCGAGCACAACGACTACGTCTTCGGCGAACTGCTCGGCCTCTCCCGGGCACGCATCGAGGAGTTGGTCGCAACCAAAGTGATCTACTGATGCACCGCCCGCTGGCGGGCGTCGGGGTGGTCGAGATCGGCGCGCTGCGCGAGATCGGCTATGCGGGTAGGCTACTCGCGGACCTAGGAGCTGTGGTTACGCGCCTCGAGGAAGGCGATCGGGAGCAGGGCGAGCCCGACGCCCTTGAGCTTGACCTCGCCGTCGGCAAGAGATGCGCGTCCATGGACGCCTTGGACGATCTGCTTGCAAGCAGCCAGATCGTCTTGATCTGTTCGACGCAGAGCGCTGAGCCAAGTGCGCTCAATGCGGAACGAATCGCGGCCGAACGGCCCGGCTTGGTGGTGGTCTCGGTGAGCGCATTCGGCTTGCATGGCCCAACGAACCGGTGGGCAGCGGACGATCTCAGCTTGCAGGCTCAGAGTGGTATTTCTATCGGCATCGGCCTGCCGGGAAAGCCGCCCCTCAAGCTGCCCGGGGACCAGACAACATTCCAGGCCGGCGTCTGCGCGGCGATCGCCGCGTTGGGCACCCTGTTCGCGGGACGCGGCGCGTTCATCGATTTGGCAGCGCTAGACGTGTGGGCCTCGTTCTACAGTGGTGTCGAGGTGGCACTGGCGCATTTCGGCCGGCACAAGAAGCAACGCGCCGGACATCGTGTCTCTGGCCAGCCTTATCCTCGCACCATACTGCGCTGCAAGGACGGCTACTTCGCGATCCAGTGCGGCGAGAGCCGCCACTGGCAGAGCTTTCTCAAGATGATCGGGCGCGAGGATCTTCTGTCTCATCCGCTATTTGCGAACCGCTTCAAGGCGAACGATCAGCACGGCGACGCATGCGATGCCCTCATCCAGCCCTGGTTCCTCGATCGCACCAAGGAACAGATACTGCAAGCTTGTCTTGAGCACAAGATTCCCGGCGCGCCGGTGTATGAGCTGCGCGAGCTCATCGCGCACCCGCATTTGCGCAGTCGCGATTACTTCACCTCCATCGATACGGCCCGCGGGCATCTTGAGCTTGCCGGTAGCCCCTATGCATCGCTCACTCGACCTACCGAGACCGAGGAATCCACTCAGTTTGTCAGCTCGGCGACATCTGTGCGCACGCCGCCGCAGAATGCGAGTTCGGATAAGCGCCGCCCGCTTGCCGGTCTGCGTGTGGTCGATTTTGGCTGGGTATGGGCTGGCGCCGTGCCGGGCCACATCCTTGCCGATCTCGGCGCTGAGGTGATCAAGCTGGAAAGCTCGAGCCCGCTCGACTACATGCGGCAAGGGCGGCCGATCGTCGGCACGGAGAAGGATCCGGAACAGAATCCGATGTTCCAGAATGTCAATCGCGGGAAGCTAAGCTTCAAGATCAAGCTCGATCATCCGCGAGCCCGAGCCGTGGTTGCAGACCTAGTGGCGACCAGCGACGTGGTGATCGAGAATTTCTCTCCCGGCGTGATGGACAAGTTCGGCTTGGATTACGCCGCCTTGAGGCGTACACGGCCGGATTTGGTGATGTGCTCGATGTCGGCAGTCGGCCAAAGCGGGCCACTGTGCGGCATTCGCACTTATGCGACCATGATTGCGAGCTTGGCCGGGCTGGACGGCTTGGTAGGCTACCCTGGAGGGCGTGTGCTCGGATCACAGTCCTCGTACGCGGATCCCAACGCGAGCCTGCACGCGACCCTGGCGATACTCGCCGCACTGTGGCGTCGGCGGCGAACAGGCCAAGGCGCACACATCGATTTCTCGCAATGGGAAGCTGCGGTGAGTGTCATGGCCGAGCAGATCGCTGAGCATGCATTGCATGGCACGGTTCCCCAGCCATGCGGCACGAGGCACGCACATAAGTCGCCGTACGGTCACTATCCTGCCCAAGGCGAGGACAACTGGGTCGCAATCTCGGTTGCAAACGACGAGCAGTGGCAGACGCTGGCAGCCGTGCTGGGCAGCGCGCCGTGGATGGCGTTGGACATCTACGTGACTCAAGCCGGCCGGCTCGCCCATGCTGCCGAAATCGACCTGCGGCTCGCGCGGGAGACCTGCAAGTACGAGGCAACAGCGCTCTCGGCAGCGCTATCGGCAGCGGGCGTGCCTGCAGCGCCGCTAAACGGTGCGGCCGATCTCCCGGCCAGCGCGCAGTTGCGTGCTCGCGCGCTGTTCGAGATGGTCGAGCATCCCGTGCTCGGAAAGCTGCCGGTGTATCGTTTGCCCTGGCACATCGACCATGAGCCCATCCCGATCACGCGCCGCGCACCGCTCATTGGCGAGCACAATCGCTACGTGCTGCACGAGATCCTCGGTTATCCGGAGGCTCGCGTGAAAGCACTGGCGGACGAGGGCCTGTTCACCTAGCAGTAAGTTCTTCACGGGCGCACGGCCGAATGGATCTGACCCGAGGTATTTTCAGCGGAGAGCACACATGACCGAAGCCGTTTATCTCGTTCTCGATATGGAAAACGACCTGGTGCACGACGATGGACTCGCCGGCAGATCGCCTTTGGGAGACCAGGTACGTAGCCGTGGCATCATTGTCAGCACGGCACGAGCCCTCGACAAGGCGCGCGCGGCCGGCATTCGTGTGGGCTACGTGCGCGTTGCGTTCTCGCCCGACTACGCCGAGTGCCCGCTGGCCTCTCCGGTATTCGGAGGCATAGCGAAAAGCGGCATGCTCAAGCTAGGCACTTGGGGCAGCGAAGTGCATCCTGCACTCGCGTCGCGACCAGGCGATCTGATGATCCTCAAGCACCGCGTGAGCCCTTTTTATTCAACCACGCTCGAGGCTCAGCTCCGCGCACAAGGCATCAAGAGGATCTATTGCTCTGGTGTTTCAACACAGGCCGTAGTTCAGGCAACCGTACGCGACGGACATGATCGCGACTACGAGATGATCGTCCTAGAGGATTGTTGTGCGGCGCATTCGGCCGAGGAACATGCGAACTCCATCGGGTCGCTAAAACGGTTTTGCACCGTCACCACCTCCGCCGAGGTTATATTCAGCTGAGGCGTTGCGCGCAGCGCACCCTCTAGCAGCCTGCAACTGAATGCCGATGGCGTAGAAGCACCGGACCATTTGCTCTACTGGCCCAGGAGGAGTGCGACGCCCGTCTTAAAAGCGCGACCCAGGCGCCGTCCGATCAATTTTGGACGCGAGCGCTCTCGGGGGAAGCGTTCTTGCGCCAGCGCCTTGGTCGCACATCGAGCAAAGCGCGTTTCCTGCCGGCTGAATCTTGTACGGTGCTCGGCGGTATACTTTGCCAGCATGTATCGCCGAGCGTGCCGTCTAGGTTGGGGCGCTTGCCGAGCGGCGCAGTATGCCTTCGGCCTTGCGAATGACCGGGACGTCGACCATCTTCCCGTCGACAGCTACCGCCGAACCTTTCGAGGCTGACGCAGCGGCAAGTACCCGCTCGGCCCACGCAATCTCTTCCGCTGTTGGCGCAAAGCACGCGTTCACTACCGACACCTGCTTGGGATGGATGCAGAGCTTCGCGCCGAAGCCGAGGCGGCGCCCGCGGCGCGTTTCTGCGCGCAGCGTTTCGGCATTCTCGATGTCCACCGTGACGCCATCGATTGGTGGCAGCAAATTGGCGAGCCGCGAGACGAGGACCAGCTGAGAGCGAAAAAAAAGGAGCTCCTCGCCTTCGCCTTCGATACCGAGATCCACCTGGAAGTCGATTGAGCCAAATGCTAAGCGCTCGGCATGACCGGCAGTCGCCAGCGCACGCGCCTGGTCGAAGCCGCGGGCCGTCTCGATGATAGGCACGATGCACTTGCCGACGCCAAGAACACGAGCCAATTCGGCGAGCGCCTGCGGCTCCTCTGCCTTCGGGAGGAGCACACCGCTTACGCCCGGCGCCGCGCACAACTTCAAGTCGTCGGCAAACCAAGGAGTATCGGCGGCGTTGATCCGAACCAGCACCGGCTCGGAAGGTGACAGGTGGCGAGCGAGTGCTTCGCGTGCGGTCGACTTGTCCGTCGGCGCGACGGCGTCTTCGAGATCGACGATCACGGCGTGAGCCCCGGCTTGCTGTGCTTTCGTAATGCGCTCGGGCCGATTGGCCGGCACGAAGAGATAGGAGTGGCGGATGCGGTCGGGTGTCATGGGTCTCGCGTGCCTTTTGTTCAGAATTGCACCGTGCCGCGCATGGCGTACTGCCCCGTTGCACTCGCCGTCCACAGCTCCGCTTTGTCCGCGCCCTCATTGATCTGCCCGTTGACGGTAAACGGCTGGTCGTGGAACAGCGGCGACATCGCGCGATACTCCAACCGCTTCACCAGCTGGCCGTGGCGGCGGCACAGGTCTAGGAGTAGCGTCGTCTGGAGCGGCCCGTGCACCACGAGGCCACGATAGTGCTCTTCGCCGGTGGCGTAATCCTTGTCGTAATGGATGCGGTGGCAGTTGAAGGTCAGCGCCGAATATCGAAACAGAAGGACGGGATCGGGAACGATCTCACGAGACCATTCAGCTGAGTTCGGTGCCGCCTTTCCGGGCGGCGGCGTATCGCTTGCTTTCGCCGCTTCGCGGTACACGATGTCCTGCTCTTCGACGATCGAGGGGACATTCTGCGACGTTACCGTGTGGCGTACGGTAACGAACACCAAGCTGCCAGTAGCGCCCTTTTTCTCTTCAACTTTGAGGATCTCCGAATCGCGGCGCACCGTGTCGCCGAAGCGCAACGGCTGCAGGAAGTCGATGCGGCCACCGGCCCACATCCGGCGCGGCAGTGGTACGGGCGGCAGGAATCCCCCCCGCTTTGGATGCCCATCCGTGCCGACTTCCGAGGCGCGTCGCGCTTCAAGGAAGTACAACCAGTGCCAGCCCTGCGGCAACGGCTCACCTTGCATAGGCTCGGAATCGTCTCGATCGAGCGTCGCGGCAAGCGCTTTCGCGGGCCATGCCGCAATCACGTCTTCGCGACTTTCAGTTTTGCCTACCCACTTCTGTAGATCCACTGCTTGGTTCATGGCTGGTCTCCGCTAAGTACCTGTAGCAATCTGCGACTTTACGAGTTCTGCGGCCCTTGAGGGCTTCGATGTCGTAAGAAAGAATCGATAGCAGCACCGGGGCGATGTTGGCTACGAGCAAAGGCGCCTGTTCGAGTTCCATGTCGTCAGACCCTTGGGAGCGTCTTTTCGAACTGGACTTTCCGGGTGGTGGCCGGTTTCGAGCTACATCAATGGGCTGCGGGAACTGTGAGCGATTACGGTGGGGTGGAAGTTTACGACACGAGGCGTTCGAATCGCAGTCCTGATTGGTTGGGGAGACTATGAAAACAGCCAAATTGTTTCAAAGCCAAGCGGTTCGACTTCCGAAGGAGTTCCGGTTGCCACGCGAGGAGGTCTACATCAAGAAGCAGGGGAACGCTGTGGTCTTGATTCCGCAGGTCAGTTCCTGGGCTTATCTATTCGAGAGCTTGGACAAGTTCTCCGAAGACTACATGGCTGATCGTGACCAGCCTGCGCATCAGGGGGCGTGACACGGCCTTCAGATGAAAGTCATGCTCGATACAAACACCTGCATCGCGATCATCCGTCGTCGCCCACCCAAGGTACTTCGGTGCTTCAGCGACTACTGCATCGGCGAAGTCGGCATTTCGTGGGTAACCCGGGCCGACCTAGAGTTCGGTGTTGCCGAGAGCCAGCACGTGAAGCAGAACAAAGTGGCCCTTGAAGAGTTCTTGCTTGCTTTGGAGGTCGCGAGTTTCGATCGAGAGGCAGCCGTTGCTTACGGACAGGTCCACTCATCGGTCGTCCGGTCGAAGAGGGACGTCGCGAATTGGTCATGGGGCGTGGTGTGTACGCATAGTTGGCTTTGTACCGCTCGATGCCGTCGGCCGACACTGTCATCGTTCTTGCAGTCAGAAATGCGCGCGAGACGGCCTATCAGGAGGGTGGATAGGCGGCTCGTCGCGCTGGGTGACGCGTGGCTATCGATGCTGGTTGTTCGGCATGTTGTGCAACCCGCGGCTGTGCCAGATATGTGCCGCCACAGTGGTTGTTTGTGTTGGCCAAAAATCGGCACAGTGAACGAAGCGGTCGTGGGCCCGTGCCGCTAAGTAATTGAAAGATAAATTCAACCGTCGTTCACCATGCCGTTTTAGGACGTTCTCGAAATCGGATGGTCAGAGTAATCTGGCACGTGGGTTCGAATCCCACCCTCTCCGCCAAGCCTTGATTCTGCAGCGTTTTTCCTCTCTTCAGCCATTCCTCCCGTCGTGCCGAATCGGATGGGTGTGCCGTAATTGTGCCGAAACATCCGCAAGAGCGATCGTAGAGCGAGTCGTCTTGTCTCTGATTTTTCTACGATAAGTGTTTGGGCTCGGCATTCCCTGCCGACGAAAAATCGGATGGTCTCGGTCGAGATCGGATGAGGCTGAGAGTGATCTCGAGAAGAACTGAAAAGGCATTCGGGATATCACGAAGGCAAGGCTGCACTACGGTGCCGATGTTGACATCGACATAGGGTCGAGGTTCAGCGCTACGATCCGACTGCCGCAGCGGTATCGATCACTCGTCGGTCAATCAAGTTGTACGAGCCTTGAAATGGATGAGCGGAAGTTATCCGGCAGTCACCGGGCCTTGTGCTTATGAAATGCCGACGGTCTGCTTTCGCCAGCGACGTAGGTCGGCATGCGACCGATTCCGACGTTCATCGTCTCGATGGCCAAACGGCTGGTTTCCGAGTGGAGCGGTCATACAGCGTCAGGAATGACCGAGTACCGCTCGGCCTGAACGGCCGTACAACCTGAACTCGACTAGCGGCAGCTAACCGTAGATCAACAGACCGTGGTGCCGACGGTCTGCATTCGTCGGTGACGAAGGACTGCATCCGACCCACTGCCGCCGGTCGATCCTTCAGAGGTGGAAAGGCAGGTATCGGAGTGGGGCAGTCATTCGGCACGTAGCGTCAGGGACAGCACCTCGGCCGAAGCGGCCGGTGGCGCTCTAAGCAAACCAGGACTGCTATGCGCTGAACTCCAGTCGTTGATCTGACAATCAAGCTGAACAGCCGCTGTCCCAATAAAAATCTATGGCTATTGCACCGCATCCCCACACTACCGTTTGTAAAGCACTACATAGCGAGCCATTTCAATCGCTCAGCTTCACCGCATTGAATGTCCGTTTCTTCGGCCGCGCCAGTTGCTCATACGGCAAACCGGCCCAGGAAAAACGGGAGCCGCA
>JALHQN010000020.1 GCA_022841915.1 Burkholderiales bacterium
CTTTTAAGCTAATCCCGAACAACAGCTCGCGCCATCGCTCGGGCGCCGCGAAACAGGCGCCCACATCTATCGGCTGTTAGGTTTTTAAAGAGCTGCTCCACACAATGTTTCGTGCAGAGCCAGAGATCTTATACGTTGCTTCGCAAACTTACCAGAGTTTCTTTCGATTTTTTTCGAGTTTCACTCCGTTCGGCGTTACACAGACAATCGGCTTTACGGATTTACCCGAAAGGCCACGACCTCTGCACAAAGCCAATCGATATTAGCAGAGAAATTATTGCGCAGGAACCCCCCTCTGTTTCAAGGAAGCACCGAAACACTGCTCCGCCGACTCGCCCCTGGCTGATCACACGTCTCGCACCATGATGTAGTCATCCATGAAGAATCCGCCACCGATCGGCTTCACCACCGAACGTTCGATCCGAAAATTCCACTTTCGATAAGCGGCAATGGCGCTCGGGTTGAACTTGTTCACGGCCAGACATACCCGCGAGCAGTGCCGCTGGCTCGCTCGCGCCAAGGCTCGCTCGAGCATCCTCACCCCGCCCCCCATTCGCCGGCACGCGCGACGCACATAGAGTTTGTCGAGCTGCAGGGAATCGGCATCCGAGTCGACAAAGTAGGACGAATAGCCTTGGGGCTCACCTTCGATGAGCAACAGGTCCCACCATAGATTGATCCGCTCGAGTTCTGCTCGAAGAACCTCCGAGCTGTATCTCTGTTCGAGCATGTAGGCGATCTGCGCGCTGCCTATGATGGCCGTATAGTGTTCACGCCAGATCTCTTCTGCCAGTGCGCGCAAGACATCGATATCCGCCTCAACTGCCGGCCGTATAACGATCTTTTCAGCGTCCATAGGGACTCTGCTCCCCCTCAGGTCGCGTCTTGAAGCGCTTGTGCACCCAATAGTATTGCTCAGGCATTTCCCGCACCCGCTCTTCTATAAAGGCATTCATGCGTGCGGCGTCTGCTACCGCATCGGCGCTGGGGAATCCGTCCCAAGCTGGGTAGAACCGCATCACATAGCCTTGGGCCCCAGGCAATTGACGCGTGATGCACGGGACGACTGCGGCTTTCGAAATGGCCGCGAGTCGGGCGAGCCCAGTGATCGTCGCAGCTGACACACCAAAGAAGGGCACGAACACAGCATCCCGCGGCCCGAAATCCATGTCCGGAAGATAGATGAACGGGAATCCCTCCCGCAGCGAGCGCACTACAGTGCGTACGCCATCCTGCCGCGAGAACATTCGCGCCGTCTTGAACCGCGTCCTGCCCCGAAGGAAGGCCGCGTCAAACGCGGGGTCGCGCTGCTTGCTGTACATCGACGCGACTGGATAGTCTAGGTTGAATCGGAAGCCCCCCATCTCGAACCCCACGAAATGAGGCACAAGAAAAATCACTGGCCGTTCACGCACCGCATGCCAATGCTCCGCGCCCTCCACGCGAACCATGCTGCGTATTCGCTCCGCCGAGCCCCACCACAGGATTCCCCGCTCCAGCAGACTGCGCGTCAATCCCCGAAAATGTTTCTTCGCGATTGAAGCGCGCGTTTCGGCGTCGAGTTCAGGAAAGCACAAACCCAAGTTGACCAGCGCAATCCGGCGACGATCACGCCCCAACACATAGAGCACGCTGCCGAGAGCATTGCCAGCGCAGGCCAGCACACGCAATGGAAGAAAGTGGAAAAGCCACATAAGAGCGAGCGCGATTCTTGCCATTAACGACTCCGGCTCCTCGTTTTTCTCAGGCTCGCATCGGCGTAACCGCCTGCGAGGCCTGACTCAACGGCAGTCGCGCAACCCGATACGAGGAGGCATGGATCGCTACTCACGACGCCGACGTCTCTACGATCTGTCCGCCCAGGCCCGGTGGCGCGACGTCACGAGGCACCTTGTACCGATCGTAGCCCCACAAGTATTGCGCGGGACACGAGCGAATCGCGCCCTCCACTGCGGCGTTCAGCTGGCCTTCGTCCTCGAAGGGGTGATTAATCGGGTCGAAATGCAAGCTAAAGCCCCTACTCTGGGGAAGGCGCTCGGCGACCACCATAAAGGTCGCGCATCCGGTTGCCCTCTGCAGCCGATTGCACAACGTCATCGTAAACGCCGGCCGACCGAAGAAAGGCGCCCACACGCCCTCGCCGAACCTCGGCGCCTGATCCGGCAATATGCCTATCGCTTCACCCCTACGCAGCGCTTTCAATAGATGGCGCACGCCCTTGAGGTCGGTCGTTGCGAGGCGGGTCTGGCCCTTTTGGCGTCCCTCGACCATCAACGGCTCCAGCCACCTGACCCGAGGCGGCCGATACAGCACCGTAAGGGGTTGCCTCTGGCCGACATATAGGGCGGCGATCTCGAAGCATCCCAGATGCGGAGTCAAAAAAAGCACACCGCGCCCCGCCTTCATAGCCTCCTCGACCAAGGCATAGTTACGAACCTCGCTGACCCATCGAACCAGCCGACGCGCGGATCCCAGCCAGATTGCGATCAGCTCCAATGCGGTTTTTCCGGCCTCCGCGGCAGCCCTACGCCGCAGGCGATTGAATTCGTGCTCCGAACTGAACAGTCCGCTTTGCTTCAAGTTTCGGTCCAGTCGTGCCGAATAGGAGCGGGACGCGAGATAGACCAACCGCCCAAGCGCAGATCCAAGTATGTGAAGCCAAGAAAGAGGCAACCAAGCCAAGGGCTTCAGTAACCAGCGGAGCATCATCTGACGAACCTTCTTTCCACCACTGTTTTTGCCCTTTTTTGCTATTCTATTGAGCTTTTAGCCGGCAGGGAGCACCCGCCTCATGAACGAGTTTTTGTTTACGTCTGAATCCGTCTCCGAAGGACACCCCGACAAAGTCGCCGACCAGATATCCGATGCTGTATTGGATGCGATTCTGGCCCAGGATAAAGGGGGGCGGGTCGCCGCTGAAACTTTGGTGGCTACAGGCTTGGTTGTCATGGCAGGCCAGATCACCACGCGCGCCGTCGTAGATTACGGCGAACTGGCCCGCAGCGTTGTGAAGCGCATCGGATACGACAGCTCCGACATCGGTTTCGACTACAAGACCTGCGCGGTCCTGACAGCCTATGACAGGCAATCGCCTGACATCGCACAGGGTGTGGACGAAGGCGCGGGGCTCGATCTAGAGCAGGGCGCCGGCGATCAAGGTTTGATGTACGGCTACGCCTGCGACGAAACACCCCAACTCATGCCGCTCCCGATCTACTACGCTCACCGGTTGATGGAGCGTCACGCCGAGTTGCGCAAGGATGGACGACTCCCTTGGCTGCGTCCCGATGCGAAATCGCAGGTGAGCGTACGTTACGTCAATAATCGCCCGCAGCATGTCGAGACTGTCGTCATCTCCACTCAGCACCATCCCGATGTATCCCACGCGCAGATCACCGAAGCCGTGGTGGAAGAGATCGTGAAACCCGTCTTTCCCAAGGGGGTCCTATCTCCCAATACGAAGTACTTGATCAACCCTACTGGGCGTTTCGTGATCGGAGGTCCGATGGGTGACACCGGATTGACCGGCCGAAAAATCATCGTGGACAGCTATGGCGGCTCGTCCCGCCACGGCGGCGGCGCGTTCTCCGGCAAGGATCCGTCCAAGGTGGACCGCTCGGCAGCCTATGCGGCGCGCTATGTCGCTAAAAACGTCGTGGCCGCGAAGTTGGCGAGCCGTTGCGAGGTGCAAGTGGCCTATGCAATCGGTGTGGCTCGGCCGGTAAGTCTGATGGTAGATACCTTCGGCACGGGCAAGATCCCGGACGAAAAAATTGCGAAACTGGTCGAGAAGCACTTCGATCTGCGCCCCAAAGGCATCATCGTGGCACTCGACATGCTGCGTCCGATCTACAGCAAGACAGCCGCTCACGGGCACTTCGGTCGCGATGAACCGGAATTCACGTGGGAAGCGACCGACAAGGCCGAAGCCCTGATGGCAGACGCCGGCATCAAGGCCTGAGCGGGGCCTGTATTTTCTGATCTGAATTCCGCCACGTCCGAGGGGCGCTGCGACCGTCGCCTGCATTTGACTTGCAGGGCGGCGGCCAGGCTCGGACGGGTGGCCCGAGTTTGAACCGCGCCCATTCATTCAATGAATGGAGACTGCCTTGGGCACGACCTCTTCCGCCAAGACATCCAAGCAAGACTACGTAGTGAAAGACATTGCGCTCGCCGATTGGGGGCGCAAAGAAATTTCCATCGCCGAAACCGAAATGCCGGGGCTGATGGCAATCATCGAAGATTATGCGGCCAAGCAACCGCTCAAGGGCGCCCGCATCGCCGGATCGTTGCACATGACGATTCAGACGGCCGTTCTGATCGAAACGCTGGTCAAACTGGGCGCGGACGTGCGCTGGGCCTCGTGCAACATTTTCTCTACCCAGGACCACGCTGCGGCCGCAATTGCCGCGGCAGGGATTCCGGTGTTCGCTTACAAGGGCGAATCGCTAGAGGAATACTGGGACTATACGCACCGAATTCTGGAATGGTCGGACGGCGGTGCGCCGAACATGATTCTGGACGACGGCGGCGATGCCACCCTGCTGGTTACGCTCGGGACGCGTGCCGAGAAAGATCCGAGCCTCATCGCCAACCCGACCAACGAAGAAGAGGAGGTGTTGTACGCAGCAATTCGCGCTCAACTGGCCGCCAAGCCGGGCTGGTATGCGCGTATCCAGGAAAGCATTCGCGGTGTGACCGAAGAAACCACCACCGGCGTGCACCGCCTCTACCTGATGGAAAAGGAAGGTCGGCTGCCCTTCCCCGCCATCAACGTGAACGATTCGGTCACCAAGTCGAAGTTCGACAATCTATACGGCTGCCGCGAGTCGCTGGTCGACGGCATCAAGCGCGCCACTGACGTCATGATCGCAGGCAAGGTGACGCTCGTGGCCGGCTACGGCGATGTGGGCAAAGGCTGTGTGCAGGCACTCAAGGGCCTTGGCGCAACCGTGTGGGTGAGCGAGATCGATCCCATCTGTGCGTTGCAAGCGGCCATGGAGGGCTACCGGGTCGTGACCATGGACTACGCCTGTGACAAGGCGGACATCTTCGTCAGCGCGACAGGCAATGTCCATGTGATCAATCACGAGCACATGAAGCGCATGAAGCACAACGCCATCGTGTGCAACATCGGCCATTTCGACTCCGAGATGGACATCGCGAGCCTGAAGCAGTACAAGTGGGACAACATCAAGCCCCAGGTTGACCATGTCATTTTCCCCGACGGCAAACGCATCATCGTGCTGGCCGAGGGACGCTTGGTGAATCTCGGCTGCGCCACCGGGCATCCGAGCTTCGTCATGTCGAGTTCGTTCAGCAATCAGGTGCTCGCCCAAATCGAACTGTTCGGCCAGACCGGTCAGTACCAAAACAAGGTCTACGTGCTGCCGAAGAAGCTCGATGAACACGTTGCCCGTTTGCATTTGCGCAAGCTCGGGGCCGAGCTCACGTTGATGAACGAAGCTCAGTGCCGCTACATCGGCGTCGACATCGACGGCCCGTTCAAGCCCGATCACTACCGCTACTAGTCAGTGAAGGCCGCGGAGGGAAGCCTGGTGCCTTCCCTCCCTCTTTCCGAGGGGATCACGCGATTGAACGCGGGCGGCTATCCCGCACACCCCGTTTCCCCTTTCTCGCCGATCGTGGCAACCTTTCCTTACCGTGCAATGGTGTGGCCGTCATGACGTCCTCCAGAACCTTCAGCTTCGAATTCTTTCCACCCAATACACCGGAGGGCCGCGAGAAACTGCGCGCAACAACGGAGCAACTCGCAACGCTCAAGCCCAAGTTCTTCTCCGTCACGTATGGCGCCGGAGGATCCACCCGCGACCGCACCCTGGAAACCGTCCTCGATATTCAGGCCGGCGGAAACCAGGCCGCACCCCACGTTTCTTGTATCGCCTCCACCAAGACGGGCATCCGGGAAACGCTCCAGCACTACCGCGATCACGGCATCAGCCATCTCGTCGCGCTGCGCGGAGATCTGCCTTCAGGGTTGGCTACGGCAGGGGAGTTTCGCTACGCCTTCGAATTGGTCGATTTCATCCGGCAGGAGTTCGGGCGGCACTTTTTCATCGAGGTCGCCGCCTATCCGGAATACCATCCGCAGGCCCGCAATGCCCTCGAAGACTTGCTCAATTTCAAGCGCAAAGTCGATGCCGGCGCAGATTCGGCGATTACCCAATACTTCTACAACACCGACAGCTACTTTCATTTCGTCGACGAGTGCACGGCGATGGGAATCGATATTCCGATCGTCCCCGGCATCATGCCGATCAACAAATTTTCGCAGTTGGCGCGATTCTCGGATGCGTGCGGCGCAGAAATTCCCCGCTGGATCAGGAACAAGCTCGAAGCCTACGGCGACGATACGGAATCCGTGCGCTCCTTCGGCCTCGATGTCGTGACTTCGCTGTGCGACCGCTTACTGGAGAGAGGCGCCCCGGGACTGCATTTCTATACCTTGAACCAGGCAAGCGCCGTGAGCACCATCTGGCAGCGTCTGGGTCTCTAAGCCGATCAGCTCACGACCCGGTTGCGGCCTGCCCGCTTTGCCGCATAGAGCGCATGATCGGCTCGATCGACGAGATCGCGCGCCTTGGCATCGATGTCGGCCCCACGCACTTCTTCTTTCGTCGTCGAGACGCCTATCGAGAGCGTCACTGAGAGCGTGCCGCTGTCGGGAAGCTTGATCGGGTTCGATGCAATCGATTCGCGGATCCGCTCCGCGATCGCATTGGCTGTTTCAGCATCCGTTTGCACGAGTAGAACGGCGAACTCCTCGCCGCCATACCGTGCCATCGCATCCGATAGGCGCAGCTGGTCCTTGATCTGCTCGGCCACCTCACGCAAGACCACGTCTCCGATCAAGTGACCGTGCTTGTCGTTCACCTGCTTGAAATGGTCCACATCGACCAGCAGGCACGAAAGTGCAGATCCCTTGCGCAGCGCGCGGTCGACCTCTTCGCGCAGCCGCTGGTCGAAGTAGCGCCGATTGTGTACGCCGGTCAGCGCATCGGTGAGGCCGATATGCTTGAGGCGCTCGTTGTTGGCGACGTTCTCCAGACATACGGAGGCGACGGCCGCCAGCCACTCGATGAAGTTGGTGGCCATGCCTGGCACAAAGCGATCCGGCCGAACGCTACCGAGGTTCAGGCTTCCGACCAACTGACCCCATCGCGTCAGGGGCAGAATCGCAATCGACGAAGGCCGCAACCCGCCTTGTGTAAAAAGGCAGCCATGGCGCTCGGGATCGTACATCCCGAGCACGGGCTGAGTGCTTCTGCCGAACAGGGACGACAAGAACACATCCTGATCGAACATGATCAGACCGGGAAACTCGTCGGGGGAAGCCTCTGCGTCCATCAGCGTGCGCCGCAGATCGTAATCCGCATCGATGAGCGAGAGCGAAACAACGTCGAGTTCGAACGCCTCTCGGTAGTCTTCGAGGATGGCTTCGATCAACTCCTTGAAGCTCACTATCCCGATGAGACGCAGCTCGACCTTCTGAAAGCGAGCGAGCACGCGTTCGTTGTACCGGGCGCGCTCCATCAATTCGGCCAGCTTGCGCCTTAGCTCTTGGTTCTCTTGCTGCAGATCGGAGGTCATCGCTCGGCGTCGAAAGTCGATCCGGGTCATTCTAACCTCGCACAAACCATGCGCCTACGTCTGGCGTGGTCGTATGCCCAAGCGCCATGCGACCGAGTGGGCTTGGCGCGAGGCTGCACACAATGAAAAGCCGGCTCCTCGAGCCGGCTTTTCATTGTGTGCAGCCGAATCATCCGAACGACATAGAAGCCGTTCGGCCCAGATCCGCGGATGTATCAAGCCGCCTTGGAAACCGCCTTCTTCTTGGCCTGTGCTGCCCGGACGTGCTGGGACGCATAGGCAGCATGCGCCGCAGCTTCCGCATCGCCCACGTGCACGGCGACGCCCATATCGGACATGACCGAACCGAGCGCCGACAAACAAAGCATGACGTTGTCAGCACGGCAGGAATAGCCCATGAGGCCGAAACGCCAGATCTTGCCCGCCAGCGGACCGAGGCCGGCACCGATCTCCAAACCGAACTCGTCGAGCAGAGTGCGACGCACCGCGGCTTCGTCCACACCCTCGGGACACATGACGGCATTCATTTGCGGCAGCTGATACTGCTCCTTCACCAGGTATTTCAGTCCCATGGCTTCGAGCCCTGCCTTCAGGGCCAGATGATGCCGATGATGACGCGCCCAACAATTCTCGATACCTTCTTCGCGAATCAGCAGCAAGGCTTCGTGCAGCGCGAACAAGGAGTTGGTCGGCGCCGTGTGGTGATACGTCCGGGTGGACGCGCCCCAGTAGCCCAGCAAGAGGTTCATGTCCATGAACCAGCTCTTGATCTTGTCCTTGCGCGCCTTGACCCGATCGACCACACGCTCGGAGAACGAAACCGGCGAGAGCCCCGGAGTGCACGACAGGCACTTCTGGCTCGCGGAATAAATCGCATCGATGCCCCACTCGTCGACCAGAACAGGCGTTCCGCCCAGGGAAGTGACGGCATCGACGATGACCATCGCATCATGCTTGTGCGCGATCTGCGTGAGCGTCTTGGCATCCGACTGACATCCGGTCGACGTCTCCGCGTGTACGAAGGCGACAACGCGAGCGTCCGGGTTCTTCTTGAGCGCATCTTCGACCTTTTGCGGATCGATCGCATCGCCCCAGCTCTCTTCCACGACGATCGGGACGCCACCACAACGCTCGACGTTCTCGATCATGCGACCGCCGAACACGCCATTGCGGCAAACGATGACTTTGTCGCCGGGGGCGACCATATTGACGAAGCAGTACTCCATGCCCACCGAGCCCGGCCCCGAGATCGGAAAGGTCAAAGCGTTCTTCGTCTGGTAGGCGTAGCGCAGGAGCGTCTTGAGCTCCTCCATCATTTCGACGAAAACCGGATCGAGATAGCCGATCGCGGGCTGACTCATCGTGGTCAGGACGCGCGGATGGATCTCGGTCGGCCCTGGCCCCATGAGCGTACGCTGCGGCGGGTGGAAGGAGAAAATACGTTTATGAGGAGCGTATTGGTTCATGATGTCGTTTCCTTGGAGTGGCATGCCGAACGAGCCTTCGCCCTCGGGCCGTGACTTGAGCTTGAGGGGTTTGCGCGCAGCGGCCTCGTTCAACACTTCGACGGCGCTCAATTCCCCCGCTGTCAGATGCTCGACTTCCATGGCCCACCGTGCGGGTATGTACCCGACCTTGATCCAGTTGCTGACCACGGCCCGGTCGACGCTAAGCCGACGGGCAAGCTCTGCCTGACTACCGAAGATTTGAACGAGACGCTCGACGCAATTCATGGGGGCTTTACCTCGGCTGCAAAACTAACATGTCAAATTTTTTTTGACAAGCTGTGCTTGCCGACCTAAATCACCACACTGCGTCCGCCGTCGACTGCCAACACCTGCCCCGTCACGAAGGGCGCCGTCAGCAGAAAGCCCACTGCAGAGGCGATATCGTCCGCGCTGCCGATTCGCTTGAGGGGGGTTCGCGCCAAAATATCGGCCTGCATCGCAGCATCGGCGAGCATGCCGCTTTCGGGCCAGGCGATCGCTCCGGGTGCCACCGCGTTGACTCGAACGCGCGGCGCCATTTCTCGCGCCAGCGATCGGGTCAAAGCCACTAGCCCCGCTTTGGCCAGACTGTAGGTCACATGCCCCTCGAGCGGACGCTCGGCGTGTATATCGACGATATTCACAACCGCGCCTCGCCGCCGCAACAACTCAGGCGCGGCCGCCTGCGTAAGAAACAGCGGAGCACGCAGGTTGGTTCCGACCAAGTCGTCCCAGTCACGCTCGGTAATCTCCCCGAACGGGGTCGCAAAGAAGCTCGAGGCGTTGTTCACCAGCCCATCGAGCCTACCGAAGCGCGAAATCGCCGCCTCGACCATCCCTGCCAGGGCGGCTGGGTCCAATAGGTCGGCGGCGATGCAGGCAACCGACCCCTTTCGATCCGACTCCAGCCGTCGCTGCAGGCGCCGAGCATCAGTGCTCGACGTGCGATAATGAATCACGATATTCGCGCCGGCCCGGTGCAAATGACGGCATATGGCGGCGCCGACACGGCGCGCGCCGCCGGTCACCAGGACGGTTTTTCCCGCCAGAACCTGCGCTCCGCTTGTTTGGGAACTCGCTTTCATGGTGCCGGCAATTCTACCCGAACACATCGTGCATCCTCTGCCCGCTCACCTGCGTCACTTGCCCACCCCCGACGCGGCAGCCCTAAGTCATATCAAGCAACTGCAGACGCTGATCATGAATGAGATCAGCACAAGCGGCTTCATGCCTTTCCAGCGCTTCATGGAGCTTGCGCTTTATGCGCCAGGCCTGGGCTATTACTCCAGCGGCACCGTGAAGTTCGGTGACGCCGGAGACTTCGTCACTGCGCCCGAGGTGTCACGCCTCTTCGGAGCGACCCTCGCCCGGCAAGTCGCTCAGCTGATCGATCTAGGCTGCGAGCACATCCTCGAACTCGGCGCAGGCACCGGCCGCATGGCGGCCGACATTCTGCTCGAACTGGCCCGACTCGACCGCCTGCCGCAAAGTTACGCGATCCTCGAGGTATCGGGGGATCTTCGGTCGAGACAGCGCGACACCCTGCAAGAGGCCGCTCCGGGACTCTGCGACTGCGTCCTGTGGCGCGACAGCTTGCCGGAGCGGTTCGAAGGCATCATCCTCGCCAACGAGGTATTAGATGCGCTTCCTGTCGCACTGGTGAGTGTGCAAGACGGCGATGTGCTGGAACTCGGCGTGAAGGCGGCACCTGACCACGAAGGCTTCGCGTGGATCACGCGCCCGGCAGACGGAGAACTGCTGCGAGTGGCCGCGTCATTGGCGTTGCCCGACGAGTACACCACGGAGATTCATCTGGCCGCGCGCGGCATGATGCGCACCCTGGGCGCGATCCTGGAACACGGCGCCGCCCTCTTCGTCGACTATGGATTTCCTCAGGCGGAGTACTACCATCCGCAGCGGGCGACCGGCACATTGATGTGCCACTACCGGCACCACAGCCATGCCGATCCGTTGGTCCTGCCTGGCCTGCAAGACATCACGAGCCACATCGACTTCACTGCGATTGCCGAGGCTGGCGAAGAATCGGGGCTCGACTTGCTCGGCTATGCCCCCCAGGCTCGCTTCCTCATGAATTGCGGCTTGCTCGAACAACTGGAGCGCATCGATCCTCAAGACGTGCGCCGCTATGCCCCCGCCTGTGCCGGCGCGCAGAAATTGCTGAGCCCCGCCGAGATGGGCGAACTCTTCAAAGTCATCGCATTCGGCCGCGGCATCGACGAACCGCTGGTCGGATTCCAGGCTGGCGATCGGAGCGGACGGCTATGAGGACGCAACCCACGCCCACCTCGATGCGGGCAATGCAAGTAATCCGTTCAGGCGCACCGCTGCGAGCGGTACGGATCGATATCCCTGTGCCCGGACCGGACCAACTGCTCGTCCGGGTACGGGCATGCGGAGTCTGCCGCACCGATCTTCATGTCGCGGACGGTGATCTGACCGACTGCAGGTATCCGATCACCCCCGGTCACGAGATCGTCGGCGAAGTCCTGGACGCGGGCGCGGGTGTGACTGCATTCCGACTGGGGCAGCGCGTCGGCATACCCTGGCTGGGCCATACCTGCGGGCACTGCCTCTACTGCCGATCGGGCCGTGAGAATTTATGTGCTGACGCACGTTTCACGGGCTATCAGATCCACGGCGGCTATGCGCAATACGCGGTGGCTGACGCCCGTTTCTGTTTTCCGCTTCCCGATGCATACAGCGACGCCGAGGCCGCCCCGCTGCTTTGCGCCGGGTTGATCGGCTACCGCGCCTTGAAAATGGCGGGCGACGCGCGCGTGCTCGGCATCTACGGCTTCGGCGCAGCCGCGCACATCGTGGCACAGATCGCCCGCCACGAAGGCCGCACCGTATGCGCATTCACGCGCGAGGGAGACCTCGAAGGCCAAGCCTTCGCCCGCGACCTGGGCGCGGCATGGACAGGGCATTCGGGTCAACAGCCGCCACAGCCCCTGGAGGCCGCCATCATATTCGCGCCCGTCGGCAGCCTGGTCCCGCTGGCTCTGGAGGCCACTGCACCGGGGGGCACCGTGGTTTGCGCCGGCATCCACATGAGCGACATCCCCAGCTTCCCGTATCGCATCCTGTGGGGCGAGCGAACCTTGCGTTCGGTCGCCAACCTCACCCGTGAGGACGGCGAGGCTTTCCTGGCGCTGGCGCCCCAGGTGCCGGTTCGCACCGAAGTCGAGGTGTTTCCGCTTGCGCAGGCCAACGAAGCGCTCACCCGCCTGCGAGAAGGCCGTATTCGCGGCGCGGCGGTGCTTTCCTGCGCATGACGAGGCAGGCATCTCGGTTCCCTGCCGGCCAGTCAGGCCGCAGCGAGCTTGGCGTTCGCCCAGGTCAGCCGGTCGATCAGGATGCGCATGAACGCTTTGTTGAATTGCACCTGGCACGGCGCAGATGCCAACCGTAGCGCCATCGAATCGACTTCCAGTACCGAAACCGGAGACAGCGTGGTGATCGTGGTCGTGCGACGTGCGCTCGACTGGCTGAAGTACAGCATTTCGCCGAAACAATCGCCCGGCGAGAGCATGTCCAAGGACGTGCCGCACCGGGTCACTTCCAGTTCCCCCGAGGCCAACACGTAGAAGCATTCGCCGCGCTCCCCCTCCCGGATGATCACCCGGCCAGCGGGAAACCGACGAAAGCGCGCGCTGCGTAGCGTCTCCCAGATCTCGACATCGCGAAAGTCCCGAAAGAAGGACAATCCGCGCACCGTGTTGAAGCGTTCGGCGTCGGACTCTTCCAGCGCCACATGGTCGAGCCCGCGATAAGCCTCGATGAGGTCCGCGCTGAATTCGGCCCAGGTCGCATACCGCTCCCGCTGGTCACGTTGCAGGGCGCGCAAGACCACGCTTTCGAGCGCTGGCGGCAAGTCCGGCCGGTATCTGCTAGGCAGCACCAGAGAGGCCTCCAGAATCTGCCTAGCCAGTTCGACATCGGTCGGCCCATGAAAGGGCACCTGCCCGGTCAACAAACGGTACAGCACCATGCCGAGCCCATAGATGTCGGCCTGCTGGTCCGACTGCTCGTTGCGCAACTGCTCGGGCGCAACGTAGACGAGCCCTGCCCCGCGAGGGCATGCGCCGGTCGCATACCGTTCGCTATGTCCGGAGCAGAAGTCCGTGACCTTGATGTCGGTACCCCGTCGCACGAGGATGTTGGACGCCTTGATGTTGCGATGGAGCACACCATGCTGCTGGGCATGCTCCAACGCAAGCGCGCACTTGAATACGATCTCGACCGACTTCTCGATCGGCAGCAGGTGTTGGGGCGTGCAATGGGCGTCCAGGTTTCCTCCGGACACGTACTCGCTGACGACGTAGCAGATATCTTCGTCGGCCACGACATCGTAGAGCGAAGCGATATGAGGGTGGGACAAACGCCCCACCAGCGCCGCTTCCTTCATGAGAGCGCGGCGGAATCGGCGCTCGGTCTCCGGTTGGGCCATCGCCAGCGGATCGAGCAGCTTGATGGCTACATCCCTATCGCCAAAGGGATCCCTGCCGAGCCATACGCTGCCGTCCGGCCCCACCCCCAGCTCCCGCACCACATGGTACTTCCCGATTCGATCGATGCAACTCGTATCCGCAAGGGCGACAGCAGCTGACATTCGTAGGCTTCCGGTAAAAAATCACGCTCGATGCCCATATCGACAGCGGCGGAAAAACCTTGAGCCACGCCGTCGGAGCCGACATACAATCGGTCGGATCGGACTGGCAAATCACCTCGGGAGGGATCATGGACCTTCGATTCACGCCGCAGGAACTGGCGTTCAGGGACGAAGTCAGGGCATTCTTTCGCGACGCTTTGCCCGCATCCATCCGCCATAAGATGGCGTTGGGTCAGCGCCCCTCCAAAGACGATATCGTCACCTGGCAGCGCATTCTCAACGCCAAAGGCTGGGCCGTCCCGCATTGGCCGGTGGAATGGGGGGGCCAGGACTGGAGCCCGGTGCAAAACTACATCTTCAAGGAGGAGATGCAGCTCGCGCCTGCCCCAGACCCGCTGGCATTCAACGTCAGCATGGTAGGCCCGGTGCTCATCGCCTTCGGCACCGAGGCACAGAAGCGGCATTTCCTGCCGAAGGTCGCGAATCTCGACTACTGGTTCTGCCAAGGCTTCTCCGAACCAGGCGCCGGATCGGATCTTGCCTCGCTCCGAACATCCGCTCGGCGCGAAGGCGATCACTACATCGTCAACGGGCAGAAGATCTGGACTTCCCGCGCTCACCACGCCGACTGGATGTTCTGCCTGGTGCGAACCGACCCCGCCGCAAAACCGCAAAGCGGCATTTCGTACCTCCTGATCGACATGCAAAGCCCTGGCCTGACGATACGTCCCATCCCCACCATCGATGGGGAGCATCATTTCAACGAGGTATTCTTCGACGACGTCCGTGTGCCAGCGGAGAACCTGGTCGGAGAGGAGAACAAAGGCTGGACGTATGCCAAGTACTTGCTCGGCAACGAGCGCACTGGCATCGCCCGTGTAGGCGCGTCCAAGCAGCGCATCATCAAAGCCAAGCAACTCGCCGCCACGATCGCAGTCGGAGAAGGCACGCTGGCCGAGACCGAGCGCTTCCGGGAGAAAGTTGCGGCCATCGAGATCGAACTCAAGGCGCTCGAGATCACCCAGTTGCGCGTGGTATCCAATGCCCGCAATCTGCCGCGCGGCGTGCAAGATCCCGCGTCCTCGGTGCTGAAGCTCAAGGGCACGGAGTTGCAGCAAGCCGCCACGGAGATCCTGATGGAAGTTGCGGGCGCTCACGCGATGGCCTTCCAGTCGGAACACCTCTGGGGCACCGCGACCGACGAACCGATCGGGCCCGAGTGGGCTGCCACGGTCGCGCCCGATTATTTCTACACCCGGGCGTCGTCGATTTACGGTGGCTCGAACGAAATCCAGAGAAACGTGATCGCCAAGCGGCTGCTCGGCCTCTAGCGGTCGTCCGCACCCCGGAACAGGATACCCCGCCATGGACTTCGATCTGAGCGAAGAGCAGCGCATGCTGCAAGAAAGCGTCGAGCGCCTGATCAGCGAGCGCTATGACTTCGAACATCGCAAAACGTATATGAAGGAAGCCCCAGGCTTCAGCAAGACCCTGTGGGCGCAATACGCCGAACTCGGCCTGCTCGGGCTGCCCTTCGCAGAGAAGTATGGCGGCAGCGGCGGGGGCGCCGTCGAAACCATGATCGTGATGCAAGCCTTCGGCCGCGGGCTCGCGCTGGAGCCCTATCTCGCGACCGTCGTCATGGGCGGCGGACTGATCGCGCTGGCGGGAAGCGAGGCACAGCGAACGACCATCCTCCCGCGCATCGCCAGCGGCGACCTGCTGCTCGCCTTCGCTCATAGCGAACCGCAGGCCCGATACGAGCTCTCGGACGTCGCCTGCACGGCGAGGCGTGGAGCCGACGGCTGGATCCTCGACGGGCAAAAGAGCTTCGTCCTGCACGGGGACTGTGCCGACCAGTTGATCGTATCGGCCCGCATCGGCGGAGAACAGCGCAGCGCGCAGGGCATCGGCCTGTTCCTGGTGGACGCACATGCCGAAGGCATCGGCCGTCGGGGCTATCCGACCCAGGATGGATTGCGTTCGGCCGAGATCCGGCTCTCGGGCGTCAAGGTCAATTCGAACGCTGCGCTCGGCGAACCGGGGAACGCAGCGGACACGATACAGCGTATCGCCGAGCATGCCTTGGCCGCTACAGGCGCAGAGGCTGTCGGCGCAATGGCCGCAGCGCACGAACTCACCGTCGATTATCTCAAGACACGCAAGCAGTTCGGGGTCACGATCGGCAGTTTCCAGGCACTTCAGCACCGAGCCGTCGACATGCTGGTGCATTTGGAGCAAGCACGCAGCATGTCCTTGCTGGCGACGATGATGCTGGACGAGCCGGATCCCGTCGAACGAAGCAAGACGATCTCAGCTGCAACGGTGCAGATCCGCCGCTCGGGCAAATTCATAGGCCAGCAAGCCGTACAGCTTCATGGCGGCATAGGCATGACACTCGAGTACAAAATCGGGCATTACTTCAAGCGCTTCACCGCGATGGAGTCGATGTTCGGCGACACCGACCACCATCTTGCAGCGCTCGCCCGGGCAGGGGGGTTGCTCTGATCCGGAAGCTAGCGAACGAACAGTGCTCGACGGCCGACGTCTCGATACTCTGGGGCCGCGATCGATCCGCTTCGATCAGGCCGGCACCCACGGCAAGTCGGCCATCGCGCCGAACTCGGTCCTGACATCGATCACGGCGGGCAGGTCGGAGGCCATGGCCTGCTCGAATGCCTTGCGAAAATCACCCGGCTTCTCCACGATCACGCCGAAGCAGTCGAAGGCCTGCGCGACCCGAGCAAAATCGGTCTCCCGATACTCGAAACACTCGCCCATGCGCGCGCGGTCTCGATCGCCGTAGGCGGTCGTCAGATTGCGCAGCCCCTGCGACAGGCTGTGATTGTTGTTCACCACGGTCACCGTCTTGATACCGCGCCTTCGTGCGGTCTCGAGTTCGGGCAAGTGGTAATAAAAACCACCATCGCCGGTGAAGCAGATCACCGGCCGCTCCGGCGCCGCGCACTTGGCGCCCAAGGATGCCGGGAATGCCCAACCGAGCGAGCCGGCAGCGCGGAAGTAGTTCTGAGCCGCCGACCTCAAATACACCAACGTGCCGGTCCATAGCGCAGAGTATCCGGTATCCGAGATGACGATGGCGTTATCAGGCAGGGCTTCCGTGAATTCGGCACACAGGCGCTCAGGACGCATCGGCAGGCTCTCGGCCGCACGTCGCGCACGAACTTCGGCATGCCATTCGTCGACATGCTTCTGGCTTTGCCCCAGCCAGTCGGCGCGTTCGCCCGGCGCACAAGAGGCAGCGAGCGCCTCCATGCCGGCGCCGACATCCGCAAGCAGGCCGATGGTCCCGGGATAGTTGCGGCCGATTTCGATCGGATCCTGGTCGATCTGCACCACCGGGATGCCTGGGCCCGGCAGCTTGAAGTTCGCGGTCGTATGATCGCTGGTATTGCTGCCGGCGAAGATCACGAGATCTGCCTCGGCGACGACATGGTTCGCACAACTGCGCCCATACAGCCCGACCACGCCCCGGAACAACGGGTGCTCTTCGAGCATGACCGCCTTGGCATCGAGCGTCACTACGACCACCGCCTGAATGCGCTGCGCCAATCGAGCGAGCGCTGCCTCCCCTCCCGAAACCACGACGCCGCGATCGGCAACGATCACCGGACGTCGCGACCGCCCGATGGCCTCGGCAGCTTGTTTCACCGCGGCCGGATCCGGCGCGGGCCGGAACGCGGGATAGCGCGTGTGTGCGTGGTCGGCGACGATATCGAACTCGTCCTCGAGCACGGCCAGCGCATCGCCCGTCAATCCGGCAATGTCCAGATGAACCGGGCGGGGCGTGCCGGTCGTCGCCTCGCGAAACGCCTGCCGGATCAGGTGCTGCATCTGATCGAGCGTTTCGATCTTGGCGTGGAACTTGGTCACCGCCGAGAACAGAGGCTCGTGCTGAACCTCCTGATAGGCATTCCGGTGCTGAAACTGAGGCACATGACGTCCGGTGAAGGCGACGACGGCGGAATGACCCAGGTAAGGATCCTGCATGGCGGCCGCAAGGTTGGCGGCACCGACCGACTGCGCGAAGCACACACCCGGCCGACCGGACACCCGTGCATACCCGTCGGCCATGTACGCGACCGCCTTCTCCGAGTGACCGAGGATGCGCGTGATGTTGCAGTCCTCCATCTCGGCAAGGGCCCGACGCAGCACCGCATCCATGAAGAACACGTGCGAAACTCCGTAAGCCTCCAGAGTCCGCGCAAACAAGCGCGCTCCGGTCATTCTCTGCGGCATAGCGAACCCTTCATGAAGGACGATGGGAAGCGAGGCAATGGCCCTAGCTTCGCGGACAGGGAGCGATTCTCCGCAACCTGGCGCAAGAGTGTCAACGCAGTGCGCCGCGGATCGCGGCCAAGCGCGCCAGATGGACGAGTTGCCTGATCTCGTCGGGCTTAGGCGCCGAACGCGCGATGTCCGCCGTGTTCACTGCCGCTGCAGCCCGGGCCGCCTCACGCATGCGTTCGGCCTGCGGGTAAGACCGCTCCTCGAACCCCAGCCGCCCGCGCGCATCGCATTCGCATGCTCGCAGCATCGAATCGAAGCGCTCAGGCCGGCGAAACGCATCGCATTGCTCGAGCACCTTGAGCAAGGTCTCGGGCCGCAGTTCCAGCGCGCGATGCACGTGGGTATGCCATTTTGCCACGGCAAGCGCCAGCTCTCGGCAGGCCACAGGCACACGCAGACGCTCGCACAGGGCTTCGATCAGCGGCAAGGACCGCCCTTCGTGGCCGATGTGTCGCGGCCACTCGTCCCGTGGGGTCGTGCCCTTTCCCAAATCATGCACGAGCAGCGCAAAGCGGACTTCCAGCGATTCGCCGCGTTGCGCCGCACATCGAAGCGCCCGCATGACGTGCTCTCCCGTGTCGACCTCGGGATGATGCTGGGCCGGCTGCGGCACCCCGAAGAGACAATCGAGCTCGGGCAGGATGCGGGCAAGCGCACCGCACTCGCGCAACACCATGAACATCCGGACCGGATGCTCCGCCATCAGGCCACGGGCGAACTCCTGCCATACCCGCTCGGCCACCAGATGATCGACTTCGCCTTCGAGCACCATCTCACGCATGAGAATTATGGTCTCGGGAGCCACGTCGAATCCGAAGCGGGCGGCGAATCTGGCGACCCGCAGCACCCGCACGGGGTCTTCGACGAACGCCGGGCCGATATGCCGCAGTATCCTCGATTGGATATCGCCGGCCCCGTTGAAAGGATCGATCAGGTCGCCGCGCTCGGCGCGAGCCATGGCATTGATGGTCAGATCGCGCCGGGCAAGATCATCCTCCAGCGTCACCTCCGGGGAGGCGAAAATCTGGAAGCCGCGATAGCCGCGCCCTGTCTTGCGCTCGGTGCGAGCCAGCGCATATTCCTCGTGCGTCGTCGGGTGCAGGAAGACCGGAAAATCACGCCCGACCGCACGATAGCCTAGCGCGACCATCTGCTCCGGCGTGGCGCCGACGACGACGAAATCGCGATCCTTCACCGGCAACCCGAGCAGTTCGTCGCGCACTGCGCCGCCGACTTCGTACACCTTCACCGATAGGGCTCGTAGTCGTCGATGCGTTCCGTTTCGGCCAAGGCCGCGGCGCACCACTCCTGCACGGCAGGAAGCTGCCATAGTCGGTCCGCGTATGCCGCGAGCGCACCGTCCAATCCCACGCCATAGGTCCTGAAGCGCGAAACAACGGGCGCATACATCGCATCCGCCACGCTGAATTCGCCGAACAGAAACGGTCCGCCCGAGCACGCCAGGCACTGGGCCCAGCTTACCCGGATCCGGGCAATGTCCGCCGCGACATCCGCCGTATGCCCCTGCCCCGGATAGCTGCCCCGGATATTCATAGGCATGTGTGTGCGCAGACGAGCGAACCCAGCGTGCATTTCCGCACTTACGCTTCTAGCCGCCGCACGTTGCGCAGGGTCGCCCGGCCATAGCCCCAGCGTCGGATACTTATCGGCCAGATATTCGCCGATCGCCAAGGAGTCCCATACGGTCACTGCCCCATCGACCAGCACCGGCACTTTGCCCGCGGGGGACACTGCCAGGATGCGTTCCTTGTAGCCCGACTCGAACAAGGCAACACGCTCTTCCTCGAAGGGAAGTCCGAAATGGCGCATCGGCAGCCATGCGCGCATCGACCACGACGAGTAATTCTTGTTGCCGACGATAAGGCGCATTGCACTCATGGATGACTGAACAGGTCTACACGGCTAACGACTGTCCGAGGATAACACCCGCCTCATGCCTCGCCTTCCATTCGACTGGGCTTGGCAAAACGGCGGGTATCGGAAACCCCGGCACCTTCCAAGGTGCCGGCCATGCCAAGGGCAGGGACGGACGACGACAACCATCGTCGCATCTGCTCGTCGATGACGCGTATGCGGGAACGAGCGCTACTGTCGTTTGCAGGTGAAACCGATCCGAGCACCGCGAAGAAAGCGCATCACCGACGCGGCCTCGATCGATACTCGTCGTAGGAGCGGTTACGCGCGCACTGCAGGTAAGTCGGCAGCACGGCCTCGAGATGGGCCGGCTGGGAGGGAAAAATCTCGGGCCAGGGACAGTTGCAGACGTTGTCCACCGACATGGAGCGCAGGTTGTCGCGGGTGAGCAACTTCACCGGGGCGAACTCCATCGCAAACGCTTGCAGATAGGAGGCCGTCTTGCCCAAGCCGATGATGGGCCGCGGGCAGCCGATCGTCCGGCCTGTGATTTCGATCAGGTCGCGCAAGGTGTAGACGGTCGGCCCGCATAGATCATAGCGCTGACCGAATGTCGCCGGATTGGCGAGCGCATCGGCGAACGCGCGCGCGACGTCCTCGACCCAAACAGGCTGAAACCGTGCATTGGGCGACCCGAGCGGAATGAACGGGGCCAGGCGCAACATGTTGGCGAAAAGATTGAGGAAGCTGTCGCCGCGGCCGAAGATGACCGAAGGACGGAACACCGTCACATCGACGCCCGTCGCGCCAGCGGCCAGCACTCGCGCCTCCCCCTCCGCCTTGCTGCGCAGATACCGACTAGGCCCCTGGAGATCAGCGCCCAGAGCGCTCATGTGTACGAAGCGCTTCACGCCTGCGCGTTGGCAAGCCGCGAGCACCCGTGCCGGAAGTTCCGCATGCGCACGCTCGAACGCATCGCGCCGAGATTCGTGCAGTATGCCGACCAGATTGACCACCGCGTCGGCACCGGCCAGTATCGCGTCAAGGTCGGCGTCTTGGTGGATATTGCACTCCACGACGGAAACGGTGGGCAGTACGAGCAGTTCGCGCTTCGCCCGCTCCCGGCTGCGCGTAGGCACCATGCAAGCGATGCCTCGCTCGGAGAGCAGGCTCGCGAGATGGGTGCCGACGAATCCTGCCCCACCGATCAGGGCGACGTTACGAATCTGCATCGTTGCTGGGCCTCGATCTACTTGTTGTCCGTGGCGCTCGCCCGCGGCGGAATGGTGCCGATGCGCTCCTTGAGCGACACCACCCGCTGACCGAACATCCGCGCGTAGAAGGTTGCATTGGACATGACCTTCTTCACGTAGTCACGGGTTTCGTTGAAGGGGATGGTTTCGGAGTAGATCGCCGCTTCCATCTCTTCTTCCGCGCGCCAGGCGCGCGCACGCCCGGGACCGGCGTTGTACCCGGCAGACGCGAGCACCGGCTGATTGTCCAACAGATCCAGAACGTACCTCATGTAATACGTGCCCAAAGAGATATTCACATCGAGATCGTTGACGAGCGTCTGGCGAAAGCTGGTCATGCCGAGTTTACCCGCGACCCACTGTGCCGTTGCAGGCATCAGCTGCATCAGGCCCGACGCACCCGCGTGCGAGCGGGCATCGGCGATGAAGCGACTCTCCTGACGCACGAGCCCGAATACCCAGGCTTCGTCCAGGCCGTGTTGCGCCGAGTACACGCGAAACTGTTCACGGAATGGCGCCAGGTAACGCAGGCCGAAGTCATGCACGGCGCGGGTTCGTTCAGCAGTATTGATCGCCCGGTCCCAAAGTTCATTGCGGCGCGCAAGCTCGGCCGCTGCCAGCAGTTGGCGATCATCGAGGGCGCCGATGGCCCAGGCCCATTCCCGGTTGCCTTCGAAACGCAAGCCCAGTCGATACAGCGCGAGCGCTCGCCTGATGGCCGGCACACCGGCAATCGCACGGATCTCGCTCTCCGAAGGCCGGTACGACTCGGCGGGCGGCCCGATGGCGTCACCCAGCTCCTCGCCAGCGAGCAGTCCGTAGAAGTTGTGTTCGGTCGAAAGCGGTGCCAGGAGCGCGTTCGCCGCAGCCCGCTGCCCCTTGACCTTGAGCGCTCGCGCCTTCCAGTAGCGCCATTCGGGCTCGGCACGCGCACCTTCGCCCATCGATTCGATCGTGTCGAGCAGTTCATCCCATCGCGATAAGCGCAGCGCTGCCCGGGCTTTCCACTGGAGCTGCGCATCGGTGAGCTTGCCGGCGAGCGCGAACCAGGCGAGCGCTTCGGGATCATGACGCAGCGTCGCCCAATGGGCGAGCTGACCCCAGACGTGCTCTCGCTCTTCGACGCTGAACGCCCCCGCAAGCGCGCGCCACCGCGTGGCAGCTTCCTGCGGGGCGGTGCGCGCCAGCCGCTGCAGTGCGAACATGACGACCTCCCGATCGCCCCGGTCACCCACCGCATGCTTGCGTTCCAGAAACAGGCGCGGATTGCCGGAGGCCTGAGCCAGCGCCTTGGCGTCGAGAGCATCCTTCTGCGGCAGATAGCGGTTGAGGCCGCTCGCCAAGGTCACTTGCCCTTGCTGCAACGCCAAGCGGACACGCCCCCAGATATCGACATGGCTGATCGCTCCCGCACGGATCGCGGCGTCGAACACCGGATTGCAGGCCGTGGGCAGAGGGCGTCCGCGCAGCCAATACGTGCGCGCACGACGCATCGCCTCGTCGTCACCGTTGGCGATCCCTCGCTGCATGGCGTAGCAGGTGACTTCGATGTCTTCACTGCGTATCCCGACCTGATCGGTCTGGAACGCATCCCATTGCCCGCGCCTGCCGAGGGACTTGAGCCAGTCGTTGCGCAGGCGGTCCGATAAAGGACCGTCGGCGAGCGCCGCGAGCATGTCCCTCACCTCGGCCGCCGGCACCTCGTCGAGTCGTTGCCGGATGCGCCAATAAGCGACGTAGGGGTAAAGGGTGTGCTGAACAAGCGCGGGCGCCAACTGGTCGAGCTTGGCCCGATTGCCGGTGCGAAACGCCTCCCGGGCTGCCATGAATTCCTCGTCCTGCTGCGCCCATGCGCCGGGTGCTGCGCTCAGCAGGGCGAAGAGTGCGATCCAGGCGAGCCTGACTTGGATCGCGACCCAGTCGAGTCGTTCTCTCGCGCTAACGCAAGAACAGCTTGTATGCGGAATTGCGGGTCTCATCGCGAAACGGATACCCCAGCTGTTTCAGAAATCTGCGGAAACGTGCGTGGTCGGCGGCCGGAACCTGCATGCCCACCAGCACCCGGCCGTAATCTGCGCCGTGGTTGCGGTAGTGGAACAAACTGATATTCCAACCGTGGTTCATCGCGGTCAGGAAGCGCATCAAGGCCCCCGGCCGTTCCGGGAATTCGAACCGGTAGAGGATCTCGCTGTCGACAGCCTGAGGTGCATGACCACCGACGGTATGACGAATGTGCAGCTTGGCAAGTTCATTGTCCGAAAGATCCAGGCATGTCAGTCCACCCTGCTGCAGCTGCGCCATCGTGGTCGCCGTCTCGGCCCGATCGCGCACCTGCAAACCGACGAAGACATGCGCCTGCCCCGGGCTCGCGTATCGATAGTTGAATTCAGTGATGTTGCGGGCTCCGATGAGGGTGCAGAAGTCGCGGAAGCTGCCCGGACGCTCCGGGATCGTCACCGCCAGCAGCGCCTCGCGGTGCTCGCCGAGCTCGGCTTGCTCGGCCACGAAACGCAGACGATCGAAGTTCATGTTCGCGCCGCAGGCCACCGCCACGAGCGTTTCGTCCTTGATGCGTCGGCGCTCGACGTAGCGCTTGGCACCGGCAATCGCCAGCGCACCCGCCGGCTCGAGGATGGAGCGCGTGTCCTGAAACACGTCCTTGATCGCGGCGCAAATCGCGTCGGTATCGACGAGAATGATGTCGTCGACCAGTTCCCGGCACAAGCGGAACGTCTCGCGACCGACCTGCTTCACGGCAACGCCGTCGGCGAACAAGCCGACCTGCTCGAGACGCACTCGCCGCCCCGCCTTGAGCGATTGGGACATCGCGTCGGAATCGACCGGCTCCACGCCGATCAGGCGTATGTCCGGACGCAAGCGCTTGACGTACGCGCCGATACCGGAAATCAGACCGCCGCCGCCGATGGCGACGAAAATCGCGTGTATCGGGCGCGTATGCTGGCGCAGTATCTCCATGCCGATCGTGCCCTGGCCGGCGATGACATCCGGGTCGTCGTAGGGGTGCACGAACGTCGCACCGCTGCGCGCCATCAGCGCCCGGGCATGAGCGTACGCATCGTCGTAAGAGTCACCGTGAAGCACGACGTTCGCGCCACGATCTGCCACCGCCTGGATCTTGATCTGCGGCGTGGTGACAGGCATCACGATCGTTGCTTTGCAGCCGAGCTTCTGCGCAGCCAAGGCCACACCCTGCGCATGATTGCCTGCCGAGGCCGCGATGACCCCGCGCTTGAGCGCAGCCGCCGGCAAGCGCGACATCTTGTTGTAGGCGCCGCGCAGCTTGAAGGAGAACACAGGCTGCATGTCCTCGCGCTTGAGCAGCAGCTCATTGCCTAGCCGCGCCGACAGCGCCGATGCGCGTTCCAGCGGCGTTTCGATAGCCACGTCGTAAACGCTGGCCATCAGAATGCGTTCCAGGTAGTCGTTGATCATCGCGGTTCGGGGTTGAGCGCTGTTTCGGGGCTGCGTCTGCCGCTGTCGCCACGATCATCGGCTGGACGCCAGTCGGTTCGTCGGCAGGAAGCGCTCATGCAGGGAAGAAGGCATTGGCGAGCGTCGGAGCCAGTTTAGCCGGAATCGGCGCATTGTGAAAACCATCGCGGCTCGATATGCTTCGATGCACTCGAACATTTCCCCCTTGGCGCATGACTCAGGACGAACTCAAGCAAGCTGTCGCAGCGGCAGCGGTCGAACGTTTGCCGCTCGATGCCATCATCGGCGTCGGCACCGGCTCGACGGCGAACTGTTTCATCGACGCCCTGGCGGAGCGCAAGCGCTCGGTTCGAGCGACGGTCGCAAGCTCGCAAGCCAGCGCCGAGCGCCTGCGCAAGCACGGCATCATGGTGCTGGAGCTCAACGAAGTCGAGTCGCTGCCGGTCTACGTCGACGGCGCCGACGAGATCGATGCGCGGATGGCGATGATCAAGGGCGGTGGTGGCGCCCTCACACGCGAGAAGATCGTCGCCGCGGTCGCCCGGCAATTCGTGTGCATCGCGGATCAGTCGAAACTCGTCGACAAGCTCGGTCGCTTTCCGCTGCCGATCGAAGTCATCCCCATGGCCCGCGCCCATGTCGAACGCGAAATGCGCGCGCTCGGGGGCGAACCCCGGTTGCGCACGGGCTTCACGACCGACAACGGCAATCAGATTCTCGACGTGCACGGACTCGACATCGCGGACGCCGTCGCGCTCGAAACCCGGATCGACCATATCGCGGGCGTCGTCAGCAACGGGCTCTTCGCCAGACGCGGCGCCGACGTGCTGATCCTCGGCACTGCGAGCGGCGTCCGGATAATCGAGCGTTCGTCCTAGACTGGTCACGTACAACAGCGCGCCTTGGCAACACAACTGTCACATTGAGACTCTAAGCTCCCGCCTTTGCCCCGTCGTTCGGAGACCATCATGAGCGAGCACATATCCAAGCAATTCGACCACGAGCTCGAAGGTGTGCGCGCCCGTGTCCTCCATATGGGTGGCGCGGTCGAAGAGCAGATCTTGCGCGCACTGCAGGCCTTGACCACCGGCGACATGGATCTCGCGCGCCAGGTCATCGCCGACGACCATCGCATCAACACGATGGAAGTTCAGCTCGACGAGGAATGCTGCACCATCATCGCGCGCCGCCAGCCGACGGCCGGGGATCTGCGTTTGCTGATGGCGGTGATCAAGACGATCACCGATCTGGAGCGCATCGGCGACGAGGCGCAGAAGATTGCCCGCATGGCTGAACTCTTCTACAGCCCGGACCGCACGCCCCCACCTCGGACCGTCGACGTAAAGCACGTCGCGGTCGTGGCGCTCGAGATGTTGCGCATGGCGCTGGACGCGTTCGCGCGGCTCGACGTGAGCACGGCCGCAGAGGTCGTCAAGCGCGATCAGCATGTCGACGAGGAATTCCGCTCCATCCTGCGCCAACTCATCACCTTCATGATGGAAGATCCGCGCACGATCTCCCCGTCGCTGGAGATCCTGTTCGTCGCCAAGGCGATCGAGCGCATCGGGGATCACGCCAAGAACATGTCCGAATACGTGATTTACATGGTCAAGGGCAAGGACGTACGCCATCTCGCACCCGATGCTTTCGCCCGGGAGACGATGGAGCCCTGAACTGGTCCACGGTCACCCCCTGCAGTGCCTCGCTGCCCCGCCACTGATCCACCGCAAATCCATTGCGGGCAAGTGGTGGGATAATCACCGTATGTCGTCCCACGTATCATCCAAAATCCCTTGCACGACGCCGTCCGCAGGCACGAGCCCCAAGCTCGCCCCAGGGTCGCGGGGAGCATGGCATGGCTGATTTCCCGACGCTCGCCGCAGTCGATCTGGGTTCGAACAGTTTTCACCTTCAGGTGGGGCGAGTGGTCGGGGAGCAGATCTATCCCCTGGACAGCCTGCGGGAAGCGGTCCGCCTCGGTGCAGGCTTGCGCGAAGACAAGACGCTGGACGAGGACACCCAGGCGCGTGCGCTGGAATGCCTGTTGCGCTTCGGCGAACGTTTGCGCGGCTTGCCCAAGGGGGCGGTTCGCGCTGTCGGGACCAACACCTTTCGCGTCGCAGCAAACGCGCAGGACTTCTTGCAGAAAGCCGAAGCGGCCCTCGGCGTGCCCATCGAAGTCATTGCCGGGCGCGAAGAGGCGCGACTCATCTATCTGGGCGTCGCGCACAGCCTGCCGCTCACGCGAGAGCGGCGGCTGGTGGTCGACATCGGCGGAGGCTCCACTGAATTCATCATCGGCTCGGGTCTGAAGCCGCTCAAGCTCGCCAGCCTGCACATGGGCTGCGTGAGCTACACGATGCGCTTCTTTCCGGACGGCCGAGTCACCAAACAGGCGCTGAAAGAAGCCGAACTGGTCGCGCGTTCGGAACTGCAGTCGATGGCGACGAGCTTCTCCCGGCCTCATTGGCACGAAGCCGTGGCGTCCTCGGGCACGGCGCGCAGTCTTGCCGAAGTTCTGCAGACGACGGGTCTGGGCGACGGGGGCATCACGCCGGAGGGCCTCGCCGCCTTGCGCGGGCTGGTGCTCAAAGCAGGCGACTTCGAGCGTTTGCAGATCTCCGGGTTGCGCCCGGACCGAGCGGCCGTGCTGCCGGGAGGCCTGGCGATCATGAGCGCGATCGTCTCCGAATTGGGTGCAAGCCGGGTCACCATCACCAGCGGCGCCATGCGCCAAGGCATCCTTTGGGACTTGCTCGGGCGCGTCCACCATCACGACATGCGCGATGTGACGGCAGCGCAGCTGATGCACCGCTACCATGTCGACAGCGCCCAAGCCAAACGGGTCGGCACGCTCGCCCTGGAACTGCTCAGTCAGATCCCGAGCGGCGAAGACAGGCAGATCGCCGAGCTCTTCGTGGGCTGGGCTGCCAAGCTGCACGAAATCGGCATTACGGTATCGTACAGCGGCTATCACAAGCATTCGGCGTACATCCTGCTCAATGCCGACATGCCGGGCTTCTCGCGCATGGAGCAGCAGCGGCTGGCCGCGCTCGTTCTGGCCCACCGCGGCCCGCTGCGCAAGATCGCAGACGCCGGAGTCACGGACGATCACTGGCCCATGGTCGCGGCCCTGCGCTTGGCGGTGCTCTTCAACCGCAGCCGAGTCAAGATGACCTTGCCGCGGATCCGGCTGCGCGCCTATGGCCGACACTTCGTGCTCGATCTGCCGGAACAGTGGCTCGCGGACAACGCGTTGACCGAAACCGCCCTGCGCGAAGAGATCAAGCAGTGGCGCGGTTCGGGCAGCGAGTTGGAAGTTCGTTTGATGCGCGACGACGCGACCCGCGGGCAGCTGCCCGCTGCAGCCTGATCACGAGCACGCCCGGAAGCAGGCCTGTCCACCGCATAGGCTCTCGAGAAATTCCCATGCCTTCCCGCAGCGATGAACCTGCCAAGGTCCTGGCCGAACTCGAGCACGTGCGCAGCGAAGTCCGAGCCGCGCAGTCGGCATTGCTTCGCGACTGGCGGTCTGAAGGCCCCCTGGGTCGATTCGCCGACAGCGCCGCCAATCTCGCCGCGTACATCGCCCTGCGGCGTCTTGACCTGACCGATCTGCAGCCCCGGCTCGCAGCGCTGGGCCTGTCGTCGCTCGGTCGCTGCGAAGGGCACGTGCTCGCCACGCTGGATGCCGTTCTCCTTGCATTGCGGCGTATGTGCGGACGCTCGCGTCCACGCGCGAGCCCGCTCGGGACAGGCACACTCGCCGATACGTCCTCCTCGCTCCGGCAAGCCACCGACCGTCTCCTCGGCGCACCGCCCTATCCGCGACGCACCCGCTTCATGGTCACCCTGCCGTTGAGCGCGGCGCGAGACAGTCGATTCGTGGACACATTGGTCGAGCACGGCATGGATTGTGCGCGAATCAACGCAGCCCACGACCAAAGCGAAGACTGGATCGCCATGGTCAAGCAGGTTCGGCGAGCGGCTGCCCGCTACGGCCGCTCGGTGAAGATACTGGTCGACCTGCCGGGGCCGAAATTGCGCACCGGCCCACTGCCGCCGGGGCCTGCGGTACTGCACCTGAAGGTGAAGCGCGATCCGCTCGGTCGATTGCTTGCCTGCGGCCGCATGATCCTGGATGGCAGCGGTCGGCCCGGCCACGACGCCACACCAGCGCCAGGCGAGCCCGAGTCGTTGGCGCGACTGAGTTTGCCCCCGGCGTGGATCGCTCGGCTGCGCATGACCGACTCGATCGCATTTCGAGACTTGCGCGGGCGCCGCCGCACGCTCAAGGTCGTCGGCCGCCTCGACGAACAACAGGTGATCGTCGCCTGCGAGCGCGGCGCCTACATTTCGCCCGGCCTGGTTTTCGAGCGCCGTTCGCGCGCCGGCGTGCGCCAGCGATCCACGGTGGGCCCATTCGCCGCACCGCCGGTTCGCGTGCGCATCGTGACCGGCGATCGTTTGCTCCTCTCCTCGACCCCCGACGCAGGGCGTCCCGAGCAGCGCCGCGCCGATGGTCGGGTCGAATCGCCGGCGGTGATCGGTTGCATCGAACCTTCGGTGTTCGATCATCTGGAACCCGGTCAAACGGTGAAGATCGACGACGGCAAAGTCACGGCCCTGATCGAGCATGTCGATCACCGGGGCGCGATGCTGAAGATCGTGCACGCACCTCCGCGGGGCGCGACCCTCGGCCCGGACAAGGGGCTCAACTTCCCGGACACCCTCCTGCCGGCGCACGGACTCGACCAACGCGACCACAGTGCGCTGCGCTTCGCCGCCGAGTACGCCGACATCGTCGGCTATTCGTTCGTGCAGTCGGGTGCCGAAATGGACGCCTTGCACCGCAGCCTGGCTTCGCTGACGCGACGACGATTGGGCGTGATCGCGAAGATCGAGACGGCGGTCGCCCTGCAAAACCTGCCCGGCATCATCGTGCGGGGCGCCAGCCACGGACCTTTCGGGGTCATGATCGCGCGCGGCGATCTCGCCGTGGAGATCGGCTACCTGCGCCTGGCCGAAGTGCAGGAAGAACTGCTCTGGCTCTGTGAGGCGGCGCGGGTGCCCGTGATCTGGGCAACGCAGGTGCTCGAAGGGCTCATCAAGCGTGGCACACCCACTCGGGCCGAGGTCACCGATGCGGCAACCGCCGAGCGGGCCGAATGCATCATGCTCAACAAGGGCCCCTACCTGCCGCAGGCCCTGGACACGCTGACCAATCTGGTCGGCCGCATGTCGCGCCACCAAAGCAAGAAAACCGCGCGGTTCTCGCCGCTGCCCTGGTAACCGGTCCGACGACACATCAAAGCGCGTCCTCGATGCTCTTGCACAGCGTGCGCAAGATCTTGATGCGCGCGTGATACTTGTCGTTGGCCTCGACCAGCGTCCAGGGGGCGATCGACGTGGACGTGCGATCCACCATGTCGCACACCGCGACGTGGTAGGCATCCCATCTTTTCCGGTTGCGCCAATCCTCGGCGGTGATCTTGAAGCGCTTGAAGGATGTCTTCTCGCGCTCCTTGAAGCGCTTCAACTGCTCTTCCTTGGTGATCTCCAGCCAGAACTTCACCAGCACCGTCTTGTTGGTGATCAACTGCTCCTCGAAGTCGTTGATCTCCGAATAGGCGCGCATCCAGTCGTACTCGGAACAGAACCCCTCGACGCGCTCGACCAACACGCGTCCGTACCAGGAACGATCGAAAATGGACAAATGCCCTCGGCGCGGCACATGACGCCAGAATCGCCAGAGGTAAGGCTGAGCGCGCTCCTCTTCGGTCGGCGCGGCGACAGGTATGCCGCGATAGCGGCGTGCATCCAACGCGCCGGTGATGCGGCGAATGGCACCGCCCTTGCCGGCCGCGTCCTGACCTTCGAACACGGCAATCACGGAAAGCTCGTTGAACTTCGGATGGCGCGAAAGAAGGTTCAGGCGCCCTTGCCAGCGCTCCAGATCGGTTTGGTATTTGGCGCGCGGAATCTTCGCGCTCATGTCCAGGTTCACCAGCACGTCCCGGTGACCGATCCGGGGCAGCATCGGCGGGGTCCGGTCCGGCAGGCGCGCGACCGGTTTCTGGTCGAGCCGCTCGCGAATCGCTTCGAGCAGCAGGCGCCCGACCGTGAGCATCCGATAGTGCGGATCCTCGCCTTCGACGACGATCCAGGGCGCCTCGGCCTTGCTCGTCTGCAGCAGGAACTGCTCGGAGACCTTGCGAAAGCGGTCGTAGATCTTGTATCGCTCCCAGTCGGTCGCCGTGACGCGCCACCGCGTCTTGGGATCCTTTTCGAGCGCCTTGAGCCGCTTGCGCTGCCGATCCTTGGAGAGATGGAACCAGAACTTCAGGACCAGCGCCCCCTCGTCGGTGAGCATCTTCTCGAAACGCACGATCTCTGCGATGGACTGGGCGAGCACGGCCTTGCCGATGCGGCCATAGACGCGATCGACGATGGGCTGGGTATGCCAGGCGCCGAACAGGATGCCGATCTTGCCTCGCGGTGGCAGCGCCCGCCAGAACCGCCACATCCGCGGCCGCTCGCGTTCCTCGTCGGAAGGCTCGGGAAACGCATGGGTATGGATATGCCGTGGATCCATCCATTCGTTGAGCGTGTTGACCGTCTCGCCCTTGCCCGCACCGTCGACACCGCCGATGACGATCACGACCGGAAAGCGATGGGCTTGCGACAAATCGTATTGCACGTTGAGCAAGGCCTCGCGCAGTTGCGGCTCCTCGCGCTCGAAGGTCTGCTTGTCGATTTTTTGACCCAGTTCGGCCGATTCGAACATGTTTGCTCTCCCTGATGATCGGAGCGGCGCTTACCCGATCAAGTCGGGCGGCAGTACGGCACGCAGAGTGTTCTCCGAGCCTTTGCGCGTGATCCAGACAATCGAGCCCTTGCGCACGCTCCATTGCGAATCCCTGCCGCTGATCAGATGCGCCGCGGTCATGCCCAGCGTCGGCTGGTGCCCGACGATGACTACCGGTTGACTTGCCCGCGGCCAGCCCGCAGCGTGCAAGATCGAATCGGGGCTCGCGCCCAAACCGACCTCGTCGCTGGTTATGAACTCGCTCGCCAGGGCCGCAGCCGTCTGCTGCGTCCGCACCGCGGGGCTCACGACGACACTGAAGTGTTTGGGCAGCCTGCCCCTGAGCCACTGCGCCATTGCCGCCGCCTGACGCCGCCCCTTGGTCGTTAGTTTGCGCTTCTCGTCATCGAGGCCATCTTCGGCTTCTGCATGACGCCAGAGTATCAGATCCAAATCGCACCTCCCTCACGCGTGCTGCCTGCTCACCAACAGGGACGACTGCGCCGGAACCGCCGCCATAGCGTGCGCAATCGCCGCCTCTCCTGGTGGATCACGTGCGCACTCCATCCGCGTGCGCAATCCACCAACATTCTCTGCGCGGGTACGGCCGCGCGTACCCGGCTCACCATGGTGGACGCGTCGCACAGCGTCCCCAGGCAATTCTGCAAGCGAACCAACGGTTCGCGAACGTCGTCAGCCTTACCCTGCGGATAGAGCGATCCGAAGAATTCAATCGCATAGCGCAGCTTCTTGACCGCGATTCGCAGGACATGCAGATGCGCCACCGTGGCGGCCTTGCGACCCTTGCCGCGCGCCAGAACGCGCCCCATGCGATGCTCGAGCAAGGCCGATGCGAACGGCCCGATGGGCTGGCGCAGTGCCTCGCTCGCCTGGGGAAAGCCGCCGCCGGCAGCGACGCGCCCGAGTTCCAGCAGCAGGTTCGCTGCGCGCCGGGAGTTCCAGGCCGCCCGCGCGCCGCGGCGGGCCGCTTCACCCATGTCATGCGCGCTGTTCCGCAGCCCGTTCAAAGACGAGACCTTCACAACCTCCCCCAGCCCCGCAATCAATTGCGGCATCGCCTCGGCCCTGAAGACATCCCAGTCGCGCGCCGGCCCAAGACGCCCACCCAGCCATTTCAGTTCCGCCCTCAGCCTTGTGATCGCCTCGTCGGGCAACCCGTGCGAGAAGACACCCATGCACGAGCGCAAGCGACGCACGCTCACGCGCATCTGGTGCAGATATTCGATGTCTTCACCGGCAAGCATCCCGTCGGCGTTCGCCTGTAGCTGGGCGAGCGCCGAGCCGACGATGCATGCCAACGAGCGAGCGAGGTCGAACTGCCCGTCGAGCACGATTCGCTGCGCCTTTACCGGGGCCGACTTCACCCCCGCCAGCAGGTAACCGCGCTCGGCTTTGCTGCGGCAGGCAGGTCGCACGCCGAGATCCTGCGCGAGCGCGGCAGCGATGTCGAACAACGCGGGGGCCTGGCCGGCCGTGAGTTCCAACTCTAGTTCGCAAATCGGCAACCTCGCGGTACCGCAGACGATGTGGCCTCGATCCAGGCTGACCTCGGCGCGGGTGCCGTCGGCAAGCGCCAGCGTCCGGGTCGTTCGCTCGAACTCGGTCACGAACAGCGGCTTGAGCTTGCGCCGCAGCGGCAGCGATGCGAGTGCCTCGAGACCGGCCAGACCTGCCAACGCCTCGAAGGCTAGCTTCTGGTCCGGGACACCGCACGCGACCTCTAGTCGCGTATGCAGTCCACCCGCGGCCTGCCCTCCCCATTTCACGGTCTGCTCCCAGCCTGCCGGGATCTGCCGCAAGCGCAGGCCTATTCGATCGGACCACAGATCGAACTGCGGCGTGTCGTAATAAACGCTGATCACGCGCGTTGGTCCGGCTCTGGCGATCGTCGCCGATTCGATCGCAGGATGCGACAACACTCGCCCCGCGTCGCGCGGCGAGAGTTCGAGCTTGAGTTCGGTTTCGGTCATCATGCCGGCAACATTCGTCGAACCGCTCGTCGTCGACCAAGTACCGCGAAAACCGGTCTTCGTCGGCGAGGCCATGCGCTAGCTGGCACGACTCGCCATGAGTTCCAGCAGGACGTGCTGGGCCGTATACGCATGCGCACCCCGCGGCATGCGCCGCTTGTACTGCCCCTCGGAGTCCATCTCCCAGGCTTCGGTATTGTCGGCCAGATACGGCTTCAGGCCCTCTTCCATCACGCGCTTCTTCAGGCGCTTGTCGAGCACCGGAAAACATACTTCGATGCGGCGAAAGAAGTTTCGATCCATCCAGTCGGCGCTGGCGAGGAACACATCGTTCGCACCGCCATTGAAGAAATAGAAGATGCGCGTGTGCTCGAGGAATCGCCCGATCACCGAACGCACCCGGATGTTCTCGGACAGCCCCGGCACGCCGGGACGCAGGGCACAGACACCGCGCACGATCAGATCGATCTTCACGCCGGCTTGCGACGCCTGGTAGAGCGCTTCGACGATCTCGGGCTCGAGCAGCGAATTCATCTTGGCGATGATGCGCCCACGCTTGTTCTGCTTGGCCTGGGCCGTCTCGCGTCCGATGGCGGCCAGCATGCGCTGATGCATGGTGAACGGCGACTGCCACAGATGTTTCAACTTGCTCGCGCGCCCCAGGCCGGTCAGCTGCATGAACACGTCATTGACCTCCGCGCAGATCTCCTCGTTGCAGGTGAACAAACCGATGTCGGTGTAGAGCCGCGTGGTGCGCGGATGGTAATTGCCGGTCGACAGATGCACGTACCGGCGCAGCTTGTTCTCTTCGCGCCGCACGACCAGAGCCATCTTCGCGTGCGTCTTGTGCCCCACGACCCCATACACCACGTGCGCGCCGGCCTCCTCCAGACGCGATGCCCAGTTGATGTTCGCTTCCTCGTCGAAGCGGGCAAGTAGCTCGACCACGACAGTGACGACCTTGCCCGCCCTCGCGGCGGCAATCAGCGTTTCCATCAGTTCGGACTCGGGCCCGGTGCGATAGATGGTCATCTTGATGGCTACCACCTTGGGATCGCTGACAGCCTGCTCGATGAAGTTCACCACCGGACCGAACGACTGATAGGGGTGGTGCAACAGGATGTCACCCCGGCGCATCGCATCGAAAATCGCGGGACGGCGGATCAGCGCACTCGGAATGCCGGGCGCGAATGCCGGGAATTTAAGGTCCGACCGATCGACCCTGTCCAGAACCTCGACGAGGCGAACGAGATTCACCGGCCCGTTGACCTGGTAGAGATCCCGGGGCGTGAGATTGAACTGCTGCAGTAGCACCTCGGTGACATGCGCGGGACAGACATCCGACACCTCCAGCCGCACCCCGTCGCCGAAATGGCGTTGCGACAATTCGCCTTGCAAGGCCATGCGCAGGCTCTTGACGCCCTGCAGCTCCTCCTCGTCGAGAAAAAGGTCGCTGTTGCGGGTGAGTTGAAACTGGTAGCAGCCCTTCACGACCATGCCGGCGAACAGCTCGCCGACATGCGCGTGCAGAATGGACGACAGGAATGCAAAGCCGTATTCGCAGCCGGCCACCTTCTTCGGCAACGGGATGAGTCGGGGCAACACGCGAGGCGCCTGCACGATCGCGTAGCCGCTGCGCCGGCCGAACGCGTCCTTGCCCTCGAGTTCGATGACGAAGTTGAGGCTCTTGTTCAGCAGGCGCGGAAACGGATGCGCCGGATCGAGACCGAGCGGCGTAAGCAGCGGCATCATTTCCCGAAAGAAATACGCCTTCACCCACGCCTTCTGCACCTCGTTCCATTTACTGCGCCGCAAAAAGCGGATCCCCTCACCCGCCAGCGCCGGCAAGATGTCCTCGTTGAGCAACCGGTACATGCGCTCGCACAAGGCATGCGCCTCGGATGCGATCTGGCGAAACACCTGTTCGGGGGGCATGCCGTCGGGGCCGGGCTCCTCGGAACCCGCCGCGATCTGCGCCTTGAGGCCGGCCACGCGGATTTCGAAGAACTCGTCGAGATTGCTGTCGGCAATGCAAAGAAAGCGCAAGCGCTCCAGCAAGGGCGTACGCTTGTCCTCGGCTTGAGCGAGCACCCTGCGGTTGAACTCGAGCAGACCGAGCTCGCGATTGAGCATTCGGGCCGAACCTCGGCGCGGAAGGGCTGAGGCTGCTCGTCCGCCGCCCGCCGGCTTGCGCTCCCGCTTCGGCTTCGGCGCTTGCTTGGGCTTCGGCTCGATTGGAGCTTTCTTGCGACCTGGCTTTTGCGCCATCTGGATCCGCCTTCGGGTAGACACTGCAAGCCTCACGCGATTTCATCGACAAGGCCAATGATGCCACTCGGGTACCGGGCGCCTGTTGACCGCCGTCAACGGCAGCCCTGAGGACGCAGCTACTTCGGCGGCACGTAACCCGCCGCCGTGTCCGCACCATCGCCGAAGAAATGCTTATCCATCTGCTCGGCGAGATACTTGCGGGCCTTGGGATCCGCCAGGTTGAGCCGGTTCTCGTTCACCAGCATGGTCTGCTGCCGCAGCCACTGCGCCCAGGCCTCTTTCGACACGTTTTCGAAGATCCGCTTACCCAGTTCGCCCGGATAGGGGGCAAAGTCCAGACCTTCGGCTTCCCGTCCCAGTTTGATGCAATGAACCATGCGAGCCATGATCGATACCTCTCTCTACCTTGCCGTCTTGTGATTGAGTGGCTGAAGCCGATGCCTAAAGCGCCTTGATCAGCACCTTGGAGCGGCGCTGCCAGTTGTATAGCGCCCGCTTGTCCGCAGGCAACGCATCGATGTTTGCCTCGCTGAAACCGCGCTCGATGAACCAGTGGGCCGCCCGGGTGGTGAGCACGAACAGCCGTTCGATACCCCGCGCGTGCGCCTTGCCTTCGATGACGTTGAGCAGATCGGCCCCGTGGCCCGCGTCGCGGTAATCGGGATGCACGGCAAGACACGCCAGCTCGGCCGCCTTCGCATCGGGGTAGGGATACAAAGCCGCGCACCCGACGATCATTCCGTCGTGGTCGACTACGCTGAAGCGGTCGATCTCGATCTCCAACAGCTCGCGCCCTCGCTTCACGAGCGTCCCTTCGTCTTCCAGGGGCGAGATCAGCGCCAGCACGCCCCCGACGTCGTCGATGGTCGCATCGCGCAGGTGATCGAGCGAGTGACGCACAACCATCGTGCCCACGCCCTCGCGCGTGAACAGCTCGAGCAACAGCGCCCCGTCGAGATGACGGTTGATGAGATGCACCCGGCGCACCCCGCCCCGGCAGGCCTCCAGTGCGTGCGGCAAAAACAGATGGATGTCCTCGGCGACTTTTCGGCTGCGCCGCAACAACCGTTCGCCTTCGTCGACCGGCAGCTCTCGAATCAATCCCCCGCGAGCCCGCTCCACCCCGACCGTGTCGACCAGGAAGAGCAGTTTGTCGGCCTTGAGGGCAATGGCTGCTCGGGCAGCGACGTTCTCGACCGTCAGATTGAAGGTTTCACCGGTGGCGGAATACCCCAGCGGCGGCAGCAAGACAATCGACCCACCGTCGAGCGCGGCGCGTATCCCCACCGCATCGACCTTGCGGACCTCGCCCGTATACAGCATATCCGTACCGTCCAGGATCCCCATGGGCTTGGCGGTCACGAAATTGCCGCTCGCCACACGGATATCTGCGCCCGCCATGGGCGAGTTCGGCAAGCCCGTGGACAACGAGGCTTCGATCTCCGAGCGCACGGTGCCCACGGCCTCCCTCACGCACTTGAGCGCTGCCGCGTCCGTGATCCGCACACCGTCGCGGTACTGCGTCTTGTGCTTGCGCTCCTTGAGCAAGCCGTCGATCTGGCTGCGCGTCCCGAATGCCAGCACGATGCGCGCTCCGAGGGCTGCGAGAAGATTCAGGTCGTGGCTGAGGGCGACGAAACGCCCATCCGCAACCACCTCGCCGCCGCATGCGATGACGAAGGTCTTGCCGCGAAAGGCATGAATATACGGGGTGGCCGCACGGAACCACTCGACGAAGGCCTGTGACGACGCCGGGGACAAGACACGATCCAGGTTGATCTCCTAACCGAAGCAACATGATATTCGAGCCGGCTGGCCCGCGGAACCGCCTCCTGCAGACGCCGACATGGCCGACCGGTGCGCGTTGTCGCCCTGCCGGCGGTCGGATTGCACAGTCGGTCGCAGACAGAATTGCCTATACTCGCCCCGAAGCGCGCCTGAAGCACCGGGCGGTCGAGTGAACTACAGTAATACACGCGATGCAAGCGACGCCCGGCATTTCTCCGGCGCGCCTGTCGGCCGCAAGCAAGCATCCATCACCCATGCGCATGCCCTACCCCCGGTCGTTCTTCGGCCTGCTCGTCCTCGGCTTCGCCCTGGTCCTGACACCGCTGGTCGTCGGTCTGGCAACGAGCGCAGTCTATACGGATCGGCTTGCGGTCCGCGCTCAAAGCGCGCTGCAGCAGGCAGTTCAGGTCACGCAGACGACCCGACGCATCGCGGCCGTCGTCCGCGAACTGGAGCGCAGTGCCAAGCAATCGGCGATCCTCGGCGAACGCACCCTGTCCGAACCCTACCTGGCCTGGCGCAAGCAGCTCATCGGGGCCGTGGCGCAGTTGGCGACTGCGCCGTTCGACCCCGCTCAGCGCGCACGGCTCGCCCGGGTACTCGAGATCGAAGCTGCCGTCTTCGCAGCGATGTCGGAGGCGTCGGGGCCCGAGCCCCTGGAGGCCGCCAACGCCGGCTTCGACGAAGCCAACCGCCTGACCACTGCAATCATCGACCAAGGCGATGCGTTGATCGAGCGTGAAAGCCGGTCGATGAACGCGATGGCCGATCAAGCGCAGAAAGTGGTCTACTGGCAGCTGGCGGCCGCCCTCCCTCTGATGATCGTGGTGGTTTCCGGCGTGGCGCTGGCGCTGGCGCGGCCGGTGCGCAAACTCGACGCCGCCATCGGCGCCATCGGTGCGGGCCGATGGTCCGATCCGGTCGGCGTTTCGGGGCCGAGAGATTTGGAGCTGTTGGGCCGCCGCCTGGAGTGGCTTCGTTCCGAGCTGCTCGGACTGGAGCAGCAGAAGAACCGCTTCCTGCGCCATGTCGCTCACGATCTCAAGACACCGCTGGCCGCCGTGCGGGAGAGCGCGGACCTGCTGGTCGAGCGCTTCAGCGGCCCGCTATCGCCCACGCAGCGGGAACTGGCCGAGATCCTGCAACGCAACGCTCTTGAACTGCAGCGCTTGATCGAAGATCTGCTGCTGCTCGGTGAAGCGCAGTTTCGCCGCATGAGCGTCGAACTCGCCGACGTGGACTTCCCGGCGATCGTGGAGCAGGTCCGCTCGGACCACGAACTCGCCGCCCGCGCCAAGAGCCTGACGGTGACGCTCGAACTCGACACGGACGCCTCCCGCTTCGTCGCCGACCAAGACAAGCTGCGGGTAATCCTGGACAATCTCCTCTCCAATGCCATCAAGCACTCGCCTGCGGGCGGCACGATCGAAATCATGGCCCAGCAAGCAAACGACGCCATTACGATCGGGGTGCATGATCAGGGCCCGGGCATCAGGCCTGAAGACCGGGAGAAGGTCTTCGATCCGTTCTACCAGGGCCAGACCCGAGGCAACGGCATCGTAAAAAGCAGCGGTGTGGGCCTGTCCATCGTGCGCGAGTATGCGTTGGCCCATGGCGGCAAAGCATGGGTGGCGGACGACGAGCGCGGCGGAGCCCGGCTTTGTGTCAGCTTGGCACGCTCGAGCACCGGCACCGCGGAGAGCCCATGAAGAAGAAACTGATTGCGGTCTGCCTGGCGAGCGCGCTGCTCTCGGCCTGCGCCACCAGACCGCCGGACGAACCGGTGTTGCCGGTGCCGAGCGAGCCGCCCCCCGTCGCGACCACCCTCCCGGCCCCGAAGGCCGAAGAAGAACGACCGTTGCCGGCCCCCGTCGTCGTCAAAAGCGGGGCCGTGCGGGCGATCGAGTACTTTACAGGTACGCGGCAGCGGCCCGCGCGCGAACTGCGCACCGAGTACGAGGCGGTACGCAGATCGTTCGCCAACACGCGCTCGGATTACGATCGCGTTCGTCTGGCCTTGTTGCTCAGCCTGCCCAACGCCCCATTCAATGACGAAAATCAGGCCCTGGAGTTGCTGGAGCCCCTTTCGCGCGATGTGGGCAACGAATACAACGGCCTGGCACAATTGGTAACGACCTTGCTGGCCGAGCAGCGCCGGCGCACCTACCAGGCGAGCGCCCTGCAACAGAAACTCGATCGCATCAAAGCACTGGAGCAGGAAATGCAACAACGCGCCGCCACTCCGGAGTCCAAGAAACGATGACCGCTCCTGCCCGCATCCTGATCGTGGACGACGATCCCGACCTCCTGAGGCTGCTCGCGATACGCCTCGAAGGCGCCGGTTATCATCCCATCGCCGCCGAAAGCGCGGAGAAGGCCCTGGGGCTCTTGGCGGTCGAGCGGCCCGCAGTCGTGATCACCGATATACGCATGGGCGGCATGGATGGACTGGCGCTGTTCGACGCGGTCCATCAGAGTTATCCGAGCCTGCCCGTGATCATCCTGACCGCCCACGGCACCATTCCCGATGCCGTGGCCGCAACCCAGCGCGGTGTCTTCGGCTTCCTCACCAAGCCGGTCGATTCCAAGCATCTGCTCGACGAGGTGAGCCGCGCCGTTCGCGTTTCGTCGCACGCCGCCGCCGAGCGGCACGACGAGATGGGCGTGCTGACGGGCATCGCGACCAGAAGCTCACGCATGCAGGAATTGCTGGCCAAGGCGCGTCTGGTCGCGCCCACGGAAGCCAGCGTGCTGATCCTCGGTGAGAGCGGCACCGGCAAGGAATTGCTCGCGCGCGCCATTCACCAGGCAAGTTCACGCCGCGACAAACCCTTCGTCGCGATCAATTGCGCTGCGATACCGGCCGAGCTGCTCGAATCCGAGCTGTTCGGCTACCTGCGCGGCGCCTTTACCGGCGCCACCCGCGACCACGACGGCCTGTTCGCCGCCGCCCACGGCGGCACCTTGCTGCTGGACGAAATCGGCGACATGCCGATTGCCTTGCAGGCGAAGCTGCTGCGTGTGTTGCAGGAACGCCAGGTCCGTCCGCTCGGCTCGACCTATGCGCGGGAGATCGATGTCCGACTCGTCTCCGCCAGCCACCGGGACATCGAAGCCGCGGTGGCCTCCGATCAGTTCCGCGAGGATCTCTACTACCGGCTGAACGTGGTGACCCTGCGCGTGCCATCGCTTGCCGAACGGCGGGACGACATCGCGCTGCTGGCCAATCACTTCCTGCGCGAACTGGCTGCCCAGTACGGCCGCAAGCTCAATGGTTTCGCCCCCGATGCCCTGGCCTCGCTGGTTGCGGCCGACTGGCCGGGCAACGTACGTCAGCTGCGCAATGTGGTCGAGCAGGCAGTCGCCCTCGCGACCACCGCGCTCGTGCCGGCGAGCCTCGTCGACGAGGCCATCAGCCATCAAAGCAAGCAGTTCACTTCCCTGGAGGAGGCGCGACGCCGGTTCGAACACGATTACCTGGTGCAGTTGCTCAAGATCACGGCCGGCAACGTGACCCGAGCATCCCGGCTTGCGCGCCGCAACCGCACGGAGTTCTACAAGCTTCTGCAGCGGCACAAACTCGAACCCGCGGCCTTCAAGGCGCACGCCCGCTAGCGACTGAGCCCGAGCAGCGCGAGACCGGACCGGGATCGGCTAGACTTGCACACGGTCACGCTCGACCGCCCGGGTTACGCTCGTCAAAAATCGCCCCAAAGCGCCTGCAACGCGGCCAAGGCCGCCAGCCCCGCCGTCTCGGTCCGCAGCACCCGCGGCCCCAGTCGCACCGGCGTGAATTCGTAGTGCAGGGCGAGTTCCATCTCTTCGTCGGTCAATCCGGCCTCGGCCCCGGCGAGCAGTTCCATCGAGCCGGTGGGCGCCCCGAGCTCGGAAAGTCGCTGTGGCGCCGTCGGTTGGAGCACCAGCCGATGCGCCGACTGCCGAGGTTCGGCTAGCCAAGTCGTGAACTCGACCAAGGGTCGCACCTCGGGCACCCGATTGCGGCCACATTGCTCGCACGCGGCATTCACGACGCGTTGCCAATGCGCCACACGCCGCTCGGCCCGCTCGCCTTCGAGGCGGACTTTCGTGCGTCGGGTCGAGAGCGGTTGCACCCAACCGACGCCGAGTTCGACCGCCTTCTGCAGCGTGAACTCCATCCGCTCGCCTGCCGAGACCGCCTGCAACAGACCGACCTGGAGCGACGACTCCCGCTCGATGTCGTCGAACCGGGTCAGACGCACCCTGACCCCGGCGCGCTCGATGGTGCGTATGGCGCCGTGATGCTCGCCGCCCGTGCCGTCGAAAAGCACGACCTCGTCGCCGATCTTCAGGCGCAGCACGCGTCCGAGATGATGCGAACTTGCCTCGTCCAGGCAGACATCTCGCCCGACTTGCAGGCGTTCGCGATGGTAAACTCGAGGGGATCTCATAGTAGATAGACGGCCGTTCATGCTGGCCTGCGATTCGCAGATCCGCACAATCATGGCACACCCGCCTGCCCAATCCAACGTGTCCTCATCGAACGCAGCCGATAACTCTGCCCAGCAACGAGCCGACGCCCGCATGCTCGAACCGCTGATCGAGGTGGTGCGCGGGGTCGCCTCCAGAGAGATCATGCCGCGCTACCTCAAGGTTGCGCACAGCCGCAAAGCCGATGGCAGCCTGTTCACCGAGGCGGATATCGCCGCCCAGGAAGCATTGAAGCTCGGCCTGTGCAGCCTCATCGACATACCGGTCGTCGCAGAGGAGATGACCCAACAAGAGCAGGCCGAACAATGGCTGGAGGGTGCCGCGGGCCTGTGGTGCGTGGATCCGATCGACGGCACGTCCAACTTCGTCAACGGCCTGCCCTATTTCGCCGTATCGGTCGCATTGATGCGCCACGGCCGACCGGTGCTGGGGGTGGTCTACGATCCGGTCGCCGACGAAGCGTTCTATGCCGCCAGCGGCCAGGGTGCGTTCCTCAACGGCGAACCGCTGCCGATCAAGACCGCGTTTCCCAGCCTGAGGAACGCGATGGCCGGCGTCGATCTGAAACGACTCGATCATGCACTCGCACGGCACCTGGTGTCGGCGCCGCCCTACATGTCCCAGCGCAACTACGGTGCGAGCGCGCTGGAGTGGTGCTACGCGGCGGCTGGCCGTTACGACGTTTACCTGCACGGGGGCCAACGCCTGTGGGATTACGCTGCAGGTGCGCTCATCATGACCGAGGCCGAGGGCCAGATATGCGCGCTGGAGCAGGACGATTTCTGGCAAGCCCCGTTGTGGCGCCGTTCGGTCATCGCCGCGCTGGACCCGAGCCTCTTCGCGTCCTGGAAATCGTGGCTGCGGGCGCACCTCACGTGATGCCGAAAACCGCCTTCCATCCGATCGCGGCGCAACGACCATGAAGGTCATCGTGCTCGGCGCCGGCCAGGTCGGCTCCACGGTGGCCGAGAGCCTCGTCTCGGAAGCCAACGACATCACCGTCGTCGACACCAATGCGGGTCGCCTCGCGCAGTTGCAGGATCGCCTCGATCTGCGCACGGTCGTCGGCAATGCGAGTCACCCCTCGGTGTTGATCCGCGCCGGCATCGAGGATGCCGACATGCTCGTGGCCGTCACGCAGAGCGACGAAACCAACCTGGTCGCCTGCAAGCTCGCGCGCAGGCTGTTCAACACGCCGACCCGCATCGCCCGAATTCGCGCCACCGATTACCTGGACCATCCGGAGATCTTCGACGACGACAACTTCGCGGTCGACCTGGCGATCTGTCCCGAGCAGATCCTCACCGACTACATCGTCAAGCTGATCGAGTTTCCCGAAACGCTGCAAGTGCTCGAGTTCGCGGGCGGCCGCGTCTCGCTGGTCGCGGTGCTCGCCTTCCACGGCGGCCCCCTGGTGGGCCAGCAACTGCAGGAGATCCGCCGCCACATGCCGCACATCAACACGCGCGTGGCGGCGATCTTCCGGCGGGACAGCCCGATCATCCCCGAGGGCAACACCGTGATCGAGGCCGGCGACGAGGTCTTCTTTCTCGCCGCCCGCGAGCACATCCGCGATGTCCTGCGCGAATTGCGGCGCATGGACAAGCCGGTCCGGCGCGTCATGATCGGCGGCGGCGGCAATATCGGCCGCCGACTGGCGAACGCGCTCGAAGAGCGCTATCAGGTCAAGATCATCGAGTACAACAAGGCCGGGGCGGAGCGCCTGGCTTCCGATCTGAACAGCACGCTGGTGATCTCGGGCGACGTCACCGACGAAGAATTGCTCGAGTCCGAGAACGTCGACGAGATGGACGTCTTCTGTGCCGTCACCAACGACGACGAGAACAACATCATGTCCTCGCTGCTCGCCAAGCGCCTGGGCGCGCGGCGAGCCATCGCGCTCATCAACCGCAGCTCCTACGTCGATCTGGTGCAAGCGGGGCAGATCGACATCGCCATCTCTCCCGCCCAGGCGACGATCGGCAGTCTGCTCGCCCACGTGCGCCGCGGCGACTGCGTGGCCGTTCACTCGCTGCGCAGGGGCGCGGCCGAGGCGCTGGAACTGATCGCGCACGGCGATCGCAAGTCATCCAAAGTGGTGGGCCGCAAGGTCGAGGAGATCGATCTGCCCAAAGGCGCGACCATCGCAGCGATCGTGCGCAGCACGGTCACGAAGGCGGGCCATCCCGCCACCGACGAGGTCATCATCGCCCATCACGACACGTTGATACAGGCCGAAGACCATGTGATCGTGTTCGCCGTCACCAAGCGTATCGTGCCTCGCGTCGAAAAGCTGTTCCAAGTGGGCGTGGGGTTCCTCTGAAAGCCGGCGTCTACTCCAGGCGCCGGCCCCGTCTGCCGCATTGCTGAACCGTGGCGACACTTCTCACCGTAGCGCCGCTACTCGGGCTCATCGCCATGTTCATGAGCCTGTCGCATCTGCTGCCCCTGGCCGTATCGATGACGCTGCAGGACGGCGCGTCCGGTGCGTTCATCCTCTCGATGACGATCAATTTCGCCACCGGCGGTGTGCTCTGGTTCGCCACTCGCCGCTTCAAGCGCGACCTGAAGCCGCGCGACGGCATCGCGCTGGTCATCGCGGTATGGGTGGGCGGGGCAGCATTTGCGACGGTTCCGCTGATGCTGTCGCTGCCGCAGCTTTCGTTCACCGATGCCTATTTCGAAGCCGTTTCCGGACTGACCGCGAGCGGCGGCACTGTCTTGGTCGGATTGGATCACCTGCCTGCCTCCCTCAACGTCTGGCGAGCCGAATTGCAGTGGCTCGGCGGAATGGGCGTGTTGGTACTGGCGGTGGCCATCCTGCCGCTGCTCGGCGTCGGCGGCCGGCAGGTGTTTCTGTCCGAGATTCCCGGGCCGATGAAGGACGCCCGCCTCACCCCGCGGATCACGGAAACAGCGAAGGTGCTTTGGACGGTCTACGCCGTCCTGACGTTGGCATGCATGCTTGCCTACAAGTTCGCGGGCATGGACTGGGTGGATGCGCTGATCCATGCCTTCACGACCATGGGCTTGGGCGGTTTCTCATCGTACGACGCCAGCATCGGTTACTTCGATTCACCGATGATCGAGTTGGTGGCCATCGTCTTCATGACGATCGCGGGCATCAATTTCGCCACCCATTTCGTCGCCTGGCACACGCGCAGTGCGACGGCCTACCGGCGCGACTCGGAGGCTCTGACCTTCGTGTTCGTCCTGGTGGCCAGCATCATCCTCGTGGCCCTGTATCTGTGGGCGAACGGCACCTATACAGAGCTCTCGACAGCCGTCCGCCACGCAGCCTTCAACACAGTGTCGGTCGCAACGACGACAGGCTACTCGAACACGGACTACGCGCTATGGCCGTTCTTCGCGCCCCTGTGGATTCTCTTTCTGGGCAGCTTCGCCGCTTGCTCGGGCTCGACCGGGGGCGGCATCAAGATGATCCGCGCGATCATTTTGTACCGACAGATCTACCGGGACATGGTGCGCATGCTGCATCCGAGCGCCATCGTTCCGGTGAAGATCGCCGGCCAGGTCGTGCCCGGGCGTGTGATCGTCGCGGTGCTCGCGTTCTTCTTCGCCTGGATCGCGAGCCTGGTCGTCGGCACGCTGCTACTCACGGCGACCGGGCTGGACATCTTGACGGCGTTCTCCGCAGCTACCGCCTCGCTGTGCAATATCGGTCCGGGGCTCGGGGCAGTCGGGCCTGCCGGCAACTTCGCCTCCCTCACCGATTCGCAGATATGGATTTGCACCGGCCTCATGCTGCTCGGGCGGCTGGAACTCTTCACCGTGCTGGTGTTCTTCACGCCCGCCTTCTGGCGCAAATAGTCAGCCCAACTTCATCCGTCCGTAGAGCTCGAGGGCGATCTTGCGGGCCTCGGCATGATCCACCACGGGCCGGGGATAGTTTTCGCCCAAGCTCACCCCAGCCTGTCGCAGTTCCTCCGCGGTCATCTTCCACGGCGCGTGGATGTGCCGATCCGGGACGCGCGCGAGTTCCGGCACGTACCGACGGATGAACGCACCCTTGGGATCGAACTTCTCCGACTGGGTGACCGGGTTGAAGATGCGGAAATAGGGCTGCGCGTCGCAGCCCGTGGATGCCGACCACTGCCACCCGCCATTGTTCGATGCCAGGTCGTAGTCGTTCAGATGCTGCGCGAAATATCGCTCGCCCCAGCGCCAGTCGACATGCAGATCCTTCACCAGAAAGGACGCGGCAACCATGCGCAGCCGATTGTGCATGTAGCCCGCGAGATTGAGCTGGCGCATGGCGGCGTCGACCAGCGGATAGCCCGTCCGGCCCTCGCACCAGGCTTGGAACAGCGCACGGTCGTTGGGGAAGGGAATGGCATCGAGTTCCTGCTTGAACGCATGCGTCACGACCCGCGGATGGTAATGCAGGATCATGAAATAGAAATCGCGCCAGATGAGCTCGTGGAGCCACGTGCGCGCACCCTCGCTGGTGCGCGCGGCCGCCAGCGCGACCAGCCGGCGGACAGAGACAGTGCCAAAGCGCAGGTGCACCGAGAGGTAGGACGGGCCGCGTACCGCAGGAAAATCGCGTCGCTCGCGATAGGCGTCGATGCGCTGCAGGAAATCCTCCAGCAGTTTCTCCGCCCCCTGCGCACCCGGCGGAATTCCGATCCGGTCGAGGTTCGTCTGCTCGAATCCCAGCGCGCTCAATGCGGGCACCTCCTGGGCCGCCGCAGGCGCCAGCGCTGCCAGATACTTCTCCACCGGATACGCTTGATGAAAGAAGGGAACCAACCGCTTGAGCCAGGCGTCCCGGTACGGGGAGTACACGGAAAACGGCTTGCCGGCGCCTGTCAGTACCTCGTCCTTCTCGAAGATGACCTGATCCTTGCGCGTGCGAAACGCGACGCCTCGTGCGGCTAATGCACGAGCCACGGCGGTATCGCGGGCGACCGCCTCGGGCTCGTAGTCGTGGTTCGCGAACACGGCGTCGACGCCTAGCTTGGCCGCCAGCCGCGGAATCTCTTCGCACGCGCGCCCATGCAGCGTCAGGAGCGTGCTGCCGACCGCGATCAGCGCCTCGTTCAGTTGCACTGCGCTTGCGCGGATGAACTCGACGCGCCGGTCGGCACGAGACGGCAACCGGTCGAGAATATCGGTGTCGAAGACGAACACGCACCAGACACGGCGACTCGATTTGAGCGCAGCGTGCAGGGCGGCGTTATCGGACAGGCGCAGATCGCGCCGGAACCAGAACAATGCGCAGCTTGATTGGGTCATCGGGCTCGACTCGTGATCCCGCGATCCGACACGAATCGAGGCGGAGGGTTTCATTGTGAAGGGCATGCGAGGCGTTTACAATCGATCCATGGGCACCATGAACCTGACCGATCATTTCTTGATCGCCATGCCAAACATGGTCGACCCGCATTTCTCCCGTACCCTCACCTATGTGTGCGAGCACAACGACCAGGGCGCGCTCGGTCTGGTGGTGAACCGTCCGCTGGACATGACGCTATCCGCACTGCTCTCTCAGGTCGACGTGTCGCATGCCGCGCCCATGCTGCAGAAGATGCCCGTCCATTTCGGCGGCCCGGTCCAGGTCGACCGCGGTTTCGTTCTGCACCAGCCGGTGGGCGAATGGCAGTCGACCCTGGCGGTCAACGGGCGGATCGGGCTTACCACCTCCAAAGACGTTCTGGTCGCCGTCGGCAACGGCGAAGGGCCCGCCAAGCTGTTGGTCACCCTCGGTTACGCCGGATGGGCGCCCGGGCAACTGGAAAACGAGCTGGCGCAGAACGCATGGCTGACGGTTCAGGCCGCGCCCGAGGTGATCTTCGATCTCCCGTGCGAAGAGCGTCTCCCAGCCGCCATGCAGTTGCTCGGCATCGATTTCGCTCGCTTGTCCGAGCAGGTCGGGCATGCCTGACCGAGCGCGCGGCGACGAGGGCGAGGGGCCACGGTGATCAGCGAACCCCAGGGTGCGATTGACGTGACAGCGCAGATGGCATCCTCCTCGCCCGCGCCCCGCGCCCCCGGCAGCGAAGTTCGCAGCGGCACCGTGCTTGCCTTCGACTTCGGCACCCGACGCATCGGCGTCGCCATGGGCACCCTCGAACTCGCCATGGCCCATCCGCTCGCCGCTATTCAGTACGACGACAACCAACGGCGCTTCGCCGCTATCTCCACCCTCGTGGAAGAATGGCAGCCCGTGCGCTTCATCGTGGGGTGTCCGGGCGTCTCCGACGATACGCCGCATTCCCTCGCGCCTGCCATACAACGTTTCGCACGCCGACTGCGCGCCAGGTTCGCGCTGCCGGTCGATCTGGTGGAGGAAGCGCTGTCGTCCTGGGCTGCAAGCCGACGCCTGAGCGAAGCCGGAATCCCCGCGCGAGAACAAAAGCAGCGCATCGATTCGATGGCAGCGTGCGTGATCCTGGAATCCTGGTTCGCAACTGCAGATCGTCATTTGGCCGGTACAAATTCATGATACTGACGGCACAAACACTGCCCGACGCCGAAGCGCTGCTCGCCGAACTCTTGCGACAGATCGCGCCCACCGTCGGCAAGAACACGGCATTGATCGGCATCCGCACCGGCGGCGTATGGATCGCCGAGCGCCTGCACAAGGCACTCGGCCTGAACATCGCCCTGGGCACGCTGGACGTGAGTTTCTACCGAGACGACTTCGAGCAGCGCGGTCTTTCCTCGCAGGTTCGCCCTTCGACGATTCCTTTCTCGGTCGACGAACAGGACCTCATTCTGGTCGACGACGTCCTCTACACCGGGCGCACGATACGCGCGGCCATGAACGAGCTTTTCGACTACGGCCGGCCAGCGAGCATCCGGCTGGCGACGTTGATCGACCGGGGCGGACGCGAACTGCCGATCGCGGCTCAATACGTCGGCGCGACGCTGGACGTCGCGCCCAACCGAAACATCGAACTGCAGCGCACGGACGACGGGCGACTTTCGCTCGTGCTCAGGGAAGACACGAAAGCGGCAGGACACTAAGGGGCGCCGAAACAGCGGCCCACGATGGCAGGGTCTGCGCAGCGGCGGTCTCGAATCGAATCGGAGCATCGATGCGATTCGCGCCGCGGGCAGACCGATGGGAGATCCGGACTCGTCCGACGAAAACAACGAAAGCATGACAGCCAACCCTCAACTGAACCGCAATGGAGAGCTGACGCATCTGCTCTCCATCGAAGGGCTACCGGCCTCCATCCTGTGGCAAATCCTCGATACCGCCCGCTCTTTCGTGAGCATCGGCGAACGGGAAGTGAAGAAGGTGCCCTTGCTGCGAGGCAAGAGCGTCTTCAATCTCTTCTTCGAGGCCAGCACACGAACCCGCACGACCTTCGAGATTGCCGCCAAGCGCCTGTCGGCGGACGTCATCAACCTGAACATCGCCACCTCGTCGCAGAACAAGGGCGAGCGGCTGCTCGACACCGTCGACAACCTGGCGGCCATGAACGCCGACATGTTCATCGTCCGGCATGCCCAGAGCGGCGCGGCGCACTTCATCGCCAGGCACGTATCGCCCAACATTCACGTCATCAATGCGGGCGACGGGCGCCACGAGCACCCCACCCAAGGCCTGCTCGACGTATTCACCATCCGGCACTACAAGCATGATTTCTCGAAGCTGCGCGTCGCGATCGTCGGTGACGTGCTGCATTCGCGGGTCGCGCGCTCGCAAATCCATGCGCTGTCGATACTCGGCTGCCCGGAGATTCGCGCCATCGGGCCGCGCACTTTGCTGCCCCGGGAAATCCAGGGCCTGGGCGTGCACGTCTACCATGACATGCACGAGGGCTTGAAGGACGTCGATGTCGTGACGATGCTGAGGTTGCAGAACGAGCGCATGCAGGGGCCCCTGCTGCCCTCGCCACAGGAGTTCTTCAAGAACTACGGCCTCACGCCGGAGAAGCTGGCGCGGGCGCGGCCCGATGCGATCGTGCTGCATCCCGGGCCGATGAATCGAGGGGTCGAGATCGATTCCAGCGTGGCCGACGGAACGCAATCGGTCATCCTGCCCCAGGTCACGTTCGGAATCGCCGTCCGCATGGCGGTGATGTCCATCCTCGCCGGCAACTGAGACGCGCGCAATGAAGATATTGATACACGGCGGTAGAGTCGTCGACCCGACCAGCGGGCTCGATCGCATCCAGGATCTATGCATTGCCGAGGGCAGGATCGCCGCCGTCGGCAGCATCCCGGACGGCTTCCACCCGGACAGAAAAATCAACGCCTCGGGGATGATCGTCTGTCCCGGCCTGGTCGACCTCGCCGTGCGCCTGCGTGAACCGGGCTACGAGCACATCGCCACGCTCGAGTCGGAGATGAGCGCTGCGGTCGCCGGCGGCGTCACGAGCCTCGCCTGCCTGCCGGACACCGACCCGCCCTTGGACGAGCCGGGCCTGGTCGAGATGCTGAAGCATCGGGCGCGGCAGTTGAATCAGGCGAGAGTCTATCCGCTCGGAGCGCTTACCCAAGGGCTGCGCGGCGAGCGTCTGACCGAGATGGCGGAGCTGACCGAAGCCGGCTGCATCGCCTTCACTCAGGCCGATGCGCCGATCGTGGATACCGCCGTGCTTCTGAGCGCGCTGGATTACGCATCGACGTTCGGATACCAGGTATGGCTGCGCCCGCAGGAGCACTTCCTGGCACGCAATGGCGTCGCGCACGAAGGTCAGGTTGCCACCCGGCTCGGCCTCGGCGGCATCCCCGTGTCCGCGGAAACCATCGCCATAGCGACGGTCGTAAACCTCATGCGCAATACCGAAGCCCGGGTCCACCTGTGCCGGCTGTCCAGTGCCGCCGGGGTCGCGATGGTGAGAGAAGCGCGCGCCCAAGGCCTCAAGCTCACCTGCGACATTTCGATCCATCATCTGCATCTGTCGGAGATGGACATCGGCTATTACGACTCCAACTGCCACCTGCAGCCGCCGTTGCGAGGTCAACGTGATCGCGACGCCCTGCGCGCGGCGTTGCTCGACGGAACCATCGACGCCTTGTGTTCCGACCATACCCCGGTCGATGAAGACGCCAAGCAACTGCCGTTCGCCGAATCCGATGCCGGCGCCACCGGCCTGGAACTGCTGCTGCCGCTGGCGCTCAAATGGGGGGACGAGACTGGAACACCGCTTGCGCAGACACTCGCGCGCGTGACCTGCGACCCCGCCAGAATCCTCGGCATCGACGCCGGCAACCTTGCCATCGGCAGGGCAGCCGACCTTTGCCTGTTCGACGCCGAGCGTTACTGGAAGGTCGACGCGCAGTCGCTGAAGAGCATGGGCAAGAACACGCCCTACTTCCGCATGGAACTGCGCGGACGCGTATGTTTCACTCTCGTCGAAGGGCAGGTCGTCTACGAGCTTTGAGCCTCGATGCGCTCACGTGCGACGGCCGCTGCGTGTCTGTCGTTGCTGTCCACGAAAGGTAAGGAATGAATCCGCTACTCGATTGCTCGGGACTGCCTCGCTTCGCCGAGTTCAAACCCGAACTGGTCGCTCCGGCGATCGATGCGCTGCTTGCCGAATGCCGCGCGACCGTGGACCAGGTGACCGCCGAGAGCACACCGGTCACCTGGGATACATTCGTGCAACCTCTGATCGATGCCAACGAGCGCCTCGGCAGAGCTTGGGGACAAACGGCCCACCTCAATGCGGTCGTCAACACGCCCGCGCTGCGCGAAGCCTACAACACCGCACTGCCCGTCATTACGCAATACTGGACTGAACTCGGCCAGAACCAGGTGCTGTTCGAACGCTACAAGGCGTTGGCGCACTCGGCCGAATACGCGAACCTGTCGGCCGCGCGCAAGAAAATCGTCGAGAACGAACTGCGCGACTTCCGGCTGGGCGGCGCCGAGTTGTCGCCGCAGAACAAGGCGCGCTATCGGGAAGTGCGCGAACGGCTGGCCGAGCTTTCCTCGCGCTTCTCCGACAACATTCTCGATGCGACGGATGCCTTCACGCATATCGAGACCGACCCGGCACGCGTCGCGGGCATCCCGGAGGATGCGCTGGAGGCCGCGCGCAAAGCGGCACAAGACCAGAGCAAGGACGGCTGGCAGTTCACCCTGAAGATGCCATCCTATCTGCCGGTCATGCAGTATGCGCAGAATCGCGAACTACGCCAGCTGATGTACCACGCCTATGCCACCCGCGCTGCCGAGTTCGGCAAGCCCGAATGGAACAACACGCTCGTCATGGCCGAAATGCTGAAGCTGCGGCGCGAACTTGCCCGGCTGCTCGATTTCGAACATTTCGCGGCCTACTCGCTCGAGCCGAAGATGGCGAAGACGGCAGAGGAAGTGCTCGTCTTCCTGCGCGATCTGGGCCAGAGAGCCAAGCCTTATGCCGAGCGCGACCTGACCGAGCTGAAGGCCTTCGCCCGCTCCGAACTGGGCATCGACGAACTGCAGGCGTGGGATGTCGCTTATGCCTCCGAGCGGCTGCGCATCGCGCGCTACTCGTTTTCCGATCAGGAGGTGAAGCAGTACTTCACCGAGGAGCAGGTGCTCACCGGCATGTTCGGCCTGATCGAGCGGTTGTACGGCATCACCGTCCAACCGGATCAAGCGCCCCTGTGGCATCCGGACGTGCGCTTCTACGCACTCACCGATCGCAGCGGCGAGAAGATCGGCCAGTTCTATCTCGACATGTACGCGCGATCGGGCAAACGCGGCGGCGCGTGGATGGACGACGCCATCGCGCGCAGGCGCAGCAACGCCGGCATTCAAGCGCCGGTTGCCTACCTCACCTGCAACTTCTCTCCGCCGGTGGGTGGCAAGCCGGCCTTGCTCACGCACGACGAAGTCAGCACCCTCTTTCACGAGTTCGGCCACGGCCTGCACCATCTGCTCACCCGGGTGGAAGACCTGCCCGTCGCCGGCATCAGCGGCGTGGAATGGGATGCGGTGGAACTGCCCAGCCAGTTCATGGAAAACTTCTGCTGGGAGTGGGACGTGCTCGAGCCCATGACGCAGCATGTCGAGACCGGAGCGCGCCTGCCGCGCGCCTTGTTCGACAAGATGCTGGCGGCCAAGAATTTCCAGATCGGCATGCAGACCGTGCGTCAGTTGGAGTTTTCGCTGTTCGACATGCTCCTGCACAGCCAGTACGACCCGGAGGGTCCGCAGACACCGGAAGACATCCTGGCGCAAGTGAGAGCCGAGATTGCAGTGCTGGTGCCGCCGGCCTACAACCGATTCGCCAACAGCTTCTCGCATATCTTCGGCGGCGGATACGCGGCGGGCTATTACAGTTACAAGTGGGCGGAGGTGCTGTCGGCCGACGCTTATAGTTTGTTCGAGGAACGAGGGATACTCAATCCGGAGATCGGACAGCGATTCCGCGACGAGATCCTGGCAGTGGGCGGAAGCCGACCGGCCATGGACTCGTTCAGGGCGTTCCGGGGGCGAGAGCCGAAAATCGACGCGCTGCTGCGGCATAACGGAATGGCGCAAGAACTGGCCGCCTGATACAGCGCCTGCGCGGCTCGTCCCCATGATAGAGTCCTAGGGATTCGGGTATGTTCGAGGTGAAAATCATGAAAACGCTGGTGCTCGTCATCCTGAGCGTGCTCGCGGCACCTGTATCTGCCGCCATGTACAAGTGGGTCGATGCTCAGGGCAGAACGCAATACAGCGACACGCCCCCGCCGCCCAGCGCCAAGAAGGTCGAGGAACAGAAATTCATCCGCAACACGATCGACACGGGGGGCTCCCCCTTTGCCGTCCGGGAAGCGGCCAAGCGCAACCCGGTCACCGTTTGGATGAACGACTGCGGCGATCTCTGCAACCAGGCCCGCAATTTCCTGGCTCGACGAGGCGTGCCCCATAGCGTGCGCAACCCGTCTCGCCAAGACGAACAGGATGACTGGAAGAAAGCCAGTGGCGGCGACAACTCGGTCCCGCTGCTGATCGTGGGCAGCGCTACGGCGCTCAAAGGTTTCGACGAAGCGCAGTGGCATGCCGCCCTGGATGCCGCCGGTTATCCGCGTAGCGCGCCGGCGCTGAAGCCTCAAGCCATTCCGCCAGCGGCAACCACCCCGCCCAAGCCCGCGGTCGCAACGCCCTCGGAACCCGCGCCGCCCGCCCAGCCGTAGTTTGCGGCCTGCGCCGCAACCCGTGGCGCAGGTAACGTTGCACTGCTGCGCGCAATGAATGCTCTGGCATCACGGCGCGCCGCGCCCGACCCGGCACAGCCCGGGGCTGCCCACCTACTTGCCGCTCGAACGGCATCCGCTCAAGTTTGCCGACCAATCCACCGTTAGCGGCATACGGCGCTCCTCGTCAGCGCCACACTGAGTACGAAATCATGGTGCAGTCCCTCGCCCCGACGCACACGTCCGCCTCCGAATCCATTGGCCGGTTTCGAGTCGTGCGTCTGCTCGGCCGCGGCGCTCAAGGCGCCGTCTACCTGGCCTCCGACCCCGAACTGGGTCGACTGGTCGCCATCAAAACACTGACCATACAGGGAGATGACAGCGGCAGCCGCGTCCAGCGACTGATGCAGGAGGCTCGTACCGCCAGCGGCCTGTCCCATCCGAATGTCGTGCCGGTCTACGAGGTCGGCCTGGTAGGCGAGATGCCCTACGTCGTGTTCGAGTACGTCGAGGGCCGAACCTTGAGCCAACTGCTCAAGACCGATGGCGCCATGACGATGGCGCGAGCGGTGATCAGCATGAGCCAGATCCTGGCTGGCGTTGCCCACGCGCACAGCAAGGGGTTCGTGCACGGAGACATCACGCCGGCAAACATATTGCTCTCGTCGACCGGCGTACCTCGACTCACCGACTTCGGCATCGCCCGCGGACTGCTGAGCATGAACGCAGAGCCTTCCGCCGGGACGGTTCGGTACATGGCTCCCGAGCACTTCAACGGAACCAAGCGCGACCAGCGCGCAGACGTTTTCGCTTTGGGTCTGATCTTCTGGGAGATGCTGACCGGAGAGCCCGCCAACAACGGCAGCGACAACGCGAGCGCGATTTACCGCACGCTCCACGAAGAGATTGCCCCGCCCTCACAGAAAAAATACGGGATCGACCCGCGGCTAGACGAGATCATCGCCCGCGCCCTCGCCAAAGATCCCGACGCGCGCTTTGCTGACGCGGCAGAAATGAAGACCGTGCTGGACCGGTTCAGAGTCCCGAGCGGCGACGGTCAGACTCAGCTCAATACGGCGAGCACGCACAGTACGGTCGAGTTCTTGCTGCGACGCATGCGCCACAAGTCGAACTTTCCGGCCGTATCGCAGCGCTTCTCGGCGATCAACAAGCTGACATCGGAGGACAGCGACAACTCCTTGCAGAAACTGGCGAACCTGGTGATGCAGGATTTCGCGCTCACGCACAAGCTGCTGCAGTTGGTGAACTCCGCTGCCCACGGGGGCAACGGACGCATTACCAGTGTCACGCAAGCGATCGTCACGCTCGGCCTCGAACAAGTTCGCGCTGTGGCGAGCAGTCTGATGTTGTCGTCCCCTCCGCAGGGAAAAGCCGCCCACCCCGGACTGCACGAAGTGCTGCTGGGCGCGTTCGTGGCCGCGATCATCGGCCGCAACGTCGGTCGCATGGCGGGACTTCGAAACGTGGAGGAGCTCTTCATCTGCTCCATGTTCAGCCGGCTGGGCGAGATACTGAGCATCTACTATCTCCCGGAGGACTACGACGAGATCGTTCGCGCCGTGCGAACGCGCAGCATCACCGAACGGGTCGCGTCGCATGAAGTGCTCGGCATAAGCTTCGACGAACTGGGCATCGAGGTCGCCAAGCAATGGAACTTCCCGCCCAGCGTGGTGCATGCCATGCGGGCACTGCCCGAGGGGTCGTTGCCGCAAGCAACGAGCGAACTCGAGCGCATCGCGCACTGCGCCGGATTCGCGCGGGAGTTGTGCGATGCGGCCTGGCGAACGCGTCCGGAGTGCAGGGAACAAGCCCTGAACGATCTGGCCGAGCGCTTCAGCGCCACGATACCGAGCGGCGACGGTGCACTCGCAGGCCTGCTCCAGCACTCGCTGGAGCTGGGCTGCAAGTATTGCGCCATCATCGGCGTAAGCACGCAAGGCAGCGCATTGATCGAAGGACTGCAGGCCTGGGCGCAGATCAAGAATCAAGCGCCCGTGCCGGCGGTCGCGTTACAGGAGGCGCCGACGCCGCCCGCAAGACCTCCCGTGCCGAGCGCGCTGATCGAGACGCAAAAGAAATCGGGTGGCCTGGGAGGATGGTTTCGCAAGCTGCTCGCCTGAGCGGACATCATGCCTCCGCCAATCGCCCGATCGCGCTCGTATCCTGAGTCAGAGATTCGTTGACGAATGACCGAACGGCATCGACGATGTAGAAGGCAGGAGAGGGTCGACATCGGCGTCTGACGCGAAGGGACCCAAAGCCAGCTTGGACGCCTGACGAGGATTTTCGACCAAACATGGCGTCGATCCTCGACGCTTTCGTTCAGCGAATTTCCGACTCAGGACACCCGAAGCCCACCCGGGAGGAGGTCGCTCGACGAGCGGCCAGGGCCGTGGCCCATTGGGCCGCGCCCTCGCCGGCGATCCGACCGCTCGCGAAACACGCCGTGAGCAGATAACCGCCGGTCGGCGCTTCCCAATCGAGCATCTCGCCGGCGCAGAAGATGCCCGGCAATCTCCCCAGCATCAGCGAGGCGTCGAGTGCATCCAGCGCAACGCCGCCGGCGCTGCTGATCGCCTCGTCGAGCGGTCGAGGCGCCTGAACGGCGACCGGGACCGCCTTGATCGCAGCCGCGAGCCGGGCAGGGTCGGCGTAGTGCGCCGGCTCAACCAACTCGCGCACCAACGCTGCCCTCACCCCTTCGATCCCGACACGTCGCAGCCGATCGGCGAGCGAACGTCCGGGCTTCTGCCGCATCAATCGGTCGCACAAACGATCCACGGGCAGATCGGGGGCGAGGTCGACCGTGAGCACGGCAGCACCCTGGGATTCGATACGCTCGCGCAGGGGCCGCGACAAGCCATACACCAACCCGCCTTCGACCCCGTAATCGGCAATGACGAACTCCCCGCGCCGCCAGCCGTGGCAGACGTCGGCACGAGCGGCGACGTTCTTCACGGGGTGGCCGGCCCAGCGCCGGCGAAGCGTCTCGCTCCAGGGTACTTCGAAGCCGCAGTTCGCCGGGCGCAGATCGGCCACCGGTACGCCGCGCCGCAACAGCAATTCCGTCCAGGCGCCATCGGAACCCAGCCTCGCCCAGCTGCCACCACCCAGGGCGAGGACGACGACATCGGCGGCGACGTGCTTCGTCCCATCCGGGGTCGCGAAGCGCAGCGCCTCCCCGTCCCAACCCATCCACCGGTGACGGACGTGGAACGCAACCCCTTGCTCGCGCAGCCGGCGCAGCCATGCCCGCAACAATGGGCCCGCCTTCATCGCTTCGGGAAAGACGCGACCCGAGGTGCCCACGAACGTCGCTATGCCGAGCTCATGCACCCACGTGCGCAAAGCCTGGGCATCAAAGCGGTTCAACCACTCGCGGACTCGCGCTGCCTGCGATTCATACCGCGACTCGAAACGCTCGCGGGGCTCCGAATGCGTGATGTTCATGCCACCCTTGCCGGCAAGAAGAAACTTCCTGCCGACCGAGGGCATGGCATCGTAGAGATCGACCCGCATGCCGAGTGCGGCGGCAGACTCCGCCGCCATCAGGCCTGCCGGTCCGCCACCGATGACCACGATCCCAGGGCGCGCGAGCAGGTTCGCCGCAGTCTCATTCGGCACGATCGAGTAAGTCCCGTTGGTCTGGCGCTGCCCGACTACGGCCCGCGCATGGTGCGTCCCGCTCCGATCTGTACTTGCGAGCCGGGGACATCGCAAAAGAGGCTCTCGTCTCATCGCCTGAGACGCGCATCGCAGGCGCCCTTCGCGCCCCGTTGATCCGTTAGGCGACCGGCGATCGCACAGCGAAATGCGAGCGAAACATTCATCCGCTCGACGAGCGAATACAGGATGCCATACCGCGCCGCGACCTTCAACGAACCGGTGCAAGCCGAAGCCATTCAGGCATGGGCGCATCTATGAAAAGCCGTTATCCTTTCCGCACGCCAGCCTAGTGTCCCGAGTCAGAGATGCGTTGACGAACGGCCGAACGGCATCCACGATGCAGAGGGGGCAAAAGGGTCAAAATCAGCGTCAGACGCGAAGGAAGCCGCAGCCAGGTTGGATACCTGGCGAGGATTTCCGACAAGTATGGCGTCGATTCTCGGCGCTTTCGTTCAGCGAATTGCCGACTCATGACACTAAGTTTCGCATGCCATCCATAACGAGCAAGCCCGACCGCCCGAGGAGCGGCACTTCATACCAGTGACACTCCGAGGAGATCGCGAGGGCACCGCAGTCCTGGGCGTGGGGCTGTTCACCAACGGGGTATGGGACATGCTCTCGGTGGTGGTGCCGCTCTACGCCGTCGCCGTAGGTCTCAATGCCGCCGAAATCGGGTTGATTGTCGCGGCACGTTCCGTCCTGCCGGCATTGCTTTCCATTCATGGCGGCATCCTGATGGACCAGCTGGGCACTCGGCGCGTGTTGCGCTGGGTCGCATTGAGCAGTGCCGCGCTGCCGATGCTGTTTCCCTTCTCGGGATGGTTCACGGTGCTGGTGCTGCTGCAACTGATGCTCGGACTCGCCTCGGGCGTCGCCATGGCGGCATCGCAGACGTGGAGCCTGCAGACGAGCCGCGGCATGACCGATCTGCTGGCTCGCTACAGCATCGCCTCGCGCATCGGCACCTTCATCGGCCCGGTCGTCGTGGGCGCGGCTTGGGATCTGTTCGGTGCCTGGGTCGCATTCGCCTGCGTCTCCATTTGCGGTGCGGGAACCATCGCCCTGCTGGCGTTCGGCGGGCAGACATCGGCCGTGACCGATCCGCCACACCCCACGCCGCCCCTGTCCGTGCTCGTTCCGCGGTGGCAACCTCACAAGGAGGCGCTGCTGCTGGTACTGCTTCCCGCAGTTGCGTTCGTGCTCACCGCCAGCTTCCTACGCAACGCATCCGGTGCAATCCAGAGTTCGCTCTACGTGGTTTACCTGGGCGGTATCGGCTTGAGCGGCACGATGATCGGTCTTCTTGTTGCGATCGTCGAACTGTCCGGCGTGCTGGGCTCGCTCGTCGCCGCACGCATGGAGCGGCGCATGGGCGGCAACCGGCTCGTGCTCGCCTGCATCATGGTGTCGATCGTATCGATCGCCGTCACGCCGCTGATCAGTCAGGTCGTCTCCCTGCTCTTCCTTGCGTGCATCGTGCGCGGCATTGCACAGGGACTGAGCCAACCATTGATGTTCGCGATCCTGAGTGCGGGCGTGCCGCACAACCGACAAGGTTCGAGCGTCGGCCTGCGCAACGCCGTGATACGCCTGTCGTCCATCGTGACTCCGGCGGTCATGGGCATGATCGCCGAAGCCTGGAGCATCGAGGCGAGTTTTTACACGATTGGCGCCACCTTCCTGGTTGCGACCGTCGTGCTCGGCTTCGTCGGACGGCGCCTCGTCTGAGCGCTCGATGCCACGCCGCAAACCAAACGCGCCCGTCGTCCGCAACCGAGAGCCGTCGCGATGCAGGTCCTGACGAGAATCAGCACAAGCCATCCGGCAATCGTGTTGATCGCCTGGCTGGCCGCGATGCTGCTTTCCGGTGCGTTGATCGTTCACCACGCCGCAAGCGCGTTCACGACCACGGTGCAGCGCTACGACGGGTCGGAATCGGCACAAGCCGAAGCGCTGCTGCGGCAGCGCTTTCCCGAACGCAGCACGCTCGACCAACCGAACGAGATTCTGATCGTCGGCTCGGACACGCTCACGGTCGACGACGATGCTTTCCGTGAGCAAGTGCAGGCGCTGGGACAAAAGCTGCTGGCTCTTGGGGCCGACGTGATCGCCGGGGGATCGAGCTACTACCTCAGCGGCGACCCGGCGCTCGTCTCGGCCGATCGGCGCACCACCCTGATTCCCTTGGTCGTGCGGGCACCGGAGACGAACATCGGCAAGGTGCGCGCCGTGGTACGCGAGGCGGCAGACGCTGACGGGCTGCGCGTGCATCTGGTCGGACGCGCGAGCGTCGGCAGCGACTTCAAAGCGCTCGCGGAGGCGGATTTGCGAGCGGAGTTGCGCATCGGGCTCCCGGCGGCGCTCGTGGTTCTGCTGCTGGTGTTCGCGACCGTCGTTGCCGCGCTGGTGCCGCTCTTGATCGCGCTTGCCTCGATCATGGTCACCATGGCGATCGTGACGGTCACCGGCACGCATGTCCAAGCCTACTTTCTCGTGACCAACATGATCGTCATGATGGGGCTCGCAGTCGGCATCGATTACTCGCTGTTCTTTCTCTCGCGTTACCGCGACGAGCGACAGGCCGGTCGCCTGAGTGCGGCAGCGATCGCGATGGCTGCATCGACCGCTGGGCGTGCGATTCTCTACAGCGGAGCCACAGTCGTTCTGGCCCTGCTCGGCCTGCTGTTGATTCCGACCAACGTATTTCGCAGTCTGGCAGCCGGGGCCATACTCGTCGTCCTGGTCTCGATGGCCGCCTGCTTCACTCTGCTGCCGGCCATCGTCGCGCTCCTAGGCGATCGGCTGGAAGCCCTGCGCCTGCCGCGCCTGCGAGGCCGATTTTCGGGCGCAGGTTGGGATTGGATGGCGCGCCTAGTGGCGCGCCGCCCTCTGCTGAGCCTCGTCGTCTCGGCAACGCTGCTGGCTGCATGCGCTGCACCGACCCTGCGCATGCACATCGGCTTTGCCGGCATCGAAACACTGCCTGATCGCATCGAGTCCAAGCGCGGATTCGCGATCCTGCAGGAGCAGTTCGCAATCGGAGTGATCTCGGAGGCAGTCGTGGTCATCGACGCCGATACGGCCGCGGCAGCCGAGCCGGTGGCGCGCTTGCGCGCGTCGCTCGCCGGCGATCGAGCATTCGTTGCGTCCAAGGCCCGAGTACAGACCAATGCGGCGGGCACGCTCACGGTGCTGGCCGTGCCCATGCCGGGGGATGCCGAGAGCGCGAGTGCTCAGGCGGGCATCGAGCGACTCAGACATCGACACATCCCTGCGGCATTCGATGGCACGAATGCCACTGCGCTCGTCACCGGCAGTGCCGCGGGCTACATCGATTTCTTCCGACTCACCGAACGCTACACGCCGATCGTCTTCGTCCTCGTCCTGGGCCTGAGCTGGGTGCTGCTCACGCTCGCCTTCCGCTCGGTGATCGTGCCGCTCAAGGCGATCGTCATGAACCTGCTCTCGGTCGGTGCCGCCTATGGCTTGATGGTGCTCGTATTCCAGGAGGGGGTCGGTGCGACGCTGCTCGGCTTCACGCAAGTCGCGCAGATCGAGGCCTGGATCCCGCTCTTCCTCTTCACCATACTCTACGGCCTGTCGATGGATTACCACGTGCTGCTGCTGAGCCGCATCCGTGAGCGCTACGACGCGACCGGCGACAATGCGGAGGCGGTCGGCTACGGCCTGCGCACCACCGCCGGCATCATCACCGGTGCAGCCCTGATCATGGTCGCGATCTTCGCCGGTTTCGCCAGCGGAGAACTGGTGATGTTCCAGCAAGTCGGTTTCGGGCTCGCTGTCGCGATCCTGATCGATGCGACCATCGTACGCTCGGTGATCGTACCCGCCGCCATGACACTGCTCGGAGATCGCAACTGGTATCTGCCTAGCTGGCTCGGCTGGCTGCCTCGACGCTAGCCGGCCGGCCGAATGCGCGGATCGCTCTTGTCCGGGCGACGCTCGACCAGGCGGATCAGCGCGGCAAATGCTGCGCGAGGAAGCGCTCGACATGCGGCTTCCACGCGGCTGCATTGCGAGTGAAGCTGCCGTGCCCATCGTCGCCGATCGCGGGCAACTGGATGAACTCGGCACGTCCGCCGGCCGCTCTGAATCGCTCGAACCAGCGCCTCGGATGCTCCGCGCCCCAGAATCGATCGTTCTCGCTGTAGAGCCACAACATCGGCGTGCGGGCGGTCCGGCCGTAGTCGGCGAAGACCTGCGCCAGAGCCGCTTCGGAGCACGGATCGCCGGGCCGCGTCTTGGGATTGCCGCCGCTGCCGCCGGCGAAGTTGAGGGCCGCGGCGACGCCTTCGAGATTCCTCGCCGCCAGAGCCGCCGCCGTGGCGCCGCCATAGCTCTGGCCCACGATCACACCCGGCGCAGACGTGACATACGGTCGCGTTCGCGCGAACGCGATGACGGCCACCGACTGCGCCGCCGCAGCTGCGAAGCCGCGCGCATGATCTCGCTGCTCGCACGGCCCGGTATTCTCGACATCCGGCCCCCCGGTGATTCCATAACCCATGCGCGTGGGCACGAAGACAGCGTACCCGAGATCGACGAAATAGGCCGAATTGGCGGAATAGCGCGCGCGCCCGAGTTGCGCTCTGCCTGCCGCGGTGCCCGATCGCCCATGATTGATCAGCAGCCACGGCGACTGCTCGCGGGCATCGTCGCGAAAGATGGTCACGGTGATGGCTTGCTGATGCGTACGCCCGAATCTGTCCGCGACCTCGACCGGAATTCGCACGACTTCTTCGAGCGGCGCAGCCGACGCAGTCACGACGCTCGACAGCACCACGGCTAGCAGACCTTCGAGCCGCGCGAGTCTCACCGTGAATCGGAGGTCGGGGATCCGGACGATCGACACTTCAGCAGCCCCGTGGTCAGCGCGGCTAGGCGTCGGCCGCCATTGCCTGGAGCGCGCGCCGTCGACCGATCTCGGGATACGGGTACAGCATGTTGAGCGCGATACTCTGATCCGCACTTTGCACGATGCGTACATGCTCCCGACGCAACTCGCGCGCATGGTGCAGGCCGCAGGAGTGCGCGATCATGTCCAGTTCCTTGTTCATGTTGCGGCAGTAGTTGGCCACGCGCAGATACTTCTCTTCCACCACCAACCCCCGCTGCAAGCGCCGGTTGTGCGTGGTGACGCCGGTCGGGCACGTGTTCTGATGGCAGCGCAGCGCCTGGATGCAGCCGAGCGCGAACATGAACCCGCGCGCGGTGTTGACGAAATCGGCGCCTGCGCACAGCGCCCAAGCCGCTTTCGCCGACGTCACCAGTTTGCCGGACGCCACGACCCGCACACGATTCTTCAAGTCGGCTTCGAGCAATGCATCCACCACTCGGGGCAACGCCTCCGCGATGGGCAAGCTGACGTGATCGGCCAGGGTCTGCGGTGCGGCCCCTGAACCACCCTCGCCGCCGTCGATGACGATGAAATCGGGTGCGTACTCGAGACCGCGCCTGAGCACCTGCTCGCATAAGTCGTTGATGAATTCCCAGCCGCCGATGGCCGTCTTGATCCCGACCGGGCGGCCGGTGAGGTTGCGCACATACGCCACCTGATCGAGCAACTCGGTCATGTTGGCGATGTCGGTGTGGCGGTTCGGACTGATCGAATTCACCCCGACCGGAATGCCTCGTATGCGAGCGATCTCTTCGGTCACCTTGGCCGCGGGCAGCACGCCGCCCTTGCCGGGTTTGGCGCCTTGCGAGAGCTTGATCTCGAAGGCGGCGACGACCTTGGCGAGTTCCTTGGCCTTCTGCGGCGAGAACTCGCCCGTATCGGTGCGGATGCCGTATTTCGCCGTGCCGATCTGCATGATGACATCGCAGCCGCCTTCCAGGTGATAAGGCGACAGGCCGCCCTCGCCGGTATCCATCCAGCAACCGGCCTCGGCGGCACCCCTGGAAAGCGCGCGCACCGCGGGCTCGGAAATCGCCCCGAAACTCATGCCGCTCACATTGACGATGGAGCGCGCTCGAAACGGCTGCTCGCAATAGCCCGTGCCTATCGTCAATGGCAGGCTGCACTGCTGGTCCGACTCGAGGACGGGAAACGGCGCGTTGACGAAGATGATGGCGCCGGGCTCGCGCAAGTCGTAGGTAGATCCGAAGCCGATCATGCCGCCTTCGTCCTTGCATTCGCGATAGACCCAGCCGCGTGTCGCCCGATTGAAGGGCATTTCTTCCCGGTCGCCCATGAAGAAGTACTGGCGAAAGTATTCGCCCTGGCGCTCGAAGAAGTAGCGCAGCCGGCCGATCACCGGATAGTTCCTCAGGACCGTGTGCTTCTTCTGCGTGACATCCTGGACGAACCAGAAGATCAACAGGCCGATGATCAGAAATCCGATCACGGTTCCCAGGCCATACGAGACCACGCTCATCATGACGGCATACCCTCCTTCGCGGAAACCTGCCCAACTCGACCAGGCAAGCCTCGACCTACCCAGCCCTCGTGAATGCGAACGCCATCCGCCCCGCGATTGCTGCTGCCTGCCGCGATCGTACCGTCATGCGGATCGGCATGAAAGCGCGAATAGCCGCGCAAAAGCGATGCTGCCGCGGGCTCGGCGGAGATTCGGGGGCGCGCCCTTCGATTCGGCGCCTGCGCGCCAGACGCACGCCTAGCCGTACGTCGTACGTATCGCCGCCCTGTGCAGCTCACGGCGGTACACTTCCGGTCGACCACTCGGATGGAAAGCACGCAGATGACAAACACCAATCACCCGGGACCGCTCACCGGCGGCGATCTCAACCAGTCTTTCCGGGGAGGCGGCCGCGCGGTCGAGTTTCTCGATCGCATCAACAAGGCCTCGATCGTCATGCTGGACGAAACCAGCCTCGTACCGCCGGAGCTCGCGGGGCGCATCGCCCGAGGGATCGCACGGGTACTGGCGAACGACCGCGAGGGGCCGCCGCCGCGCTCGGCCGACTACCTCGACTACGAGCCGCGCCTGATCGCCGCGGCCGGGCCGGACGCAAGCCGGCTCCACACCGGCCGCAGCCGCCAGGACATTGCCGGCACGATCGCTCGCATGAACTTGCGCGACGGACTCCTGCGCGAAGGCATGGCGCTCGTCAGCGCCCGCGAGCGCCTCGTCGCGCTGGCCGAACGCCATCGCGACACCATCGTTCCAGCCTACACGCATGGCGTACAGGCGCAGCCGACCACCTTCGCGCACTACCTGCTCGCGCTCTGTGCCGCGCTGACCCGTGCGACCGAACGCTTGCGCCAAGCCTACGTCCGGGTGAATCTGAGCCCGCTCGGGACGGCCGCACTCGCGACTTCGAGCTTTCCCCTGGACCGTCCACGGCTGGCCGCGCTGCTCGGCTTCGACGGCCTGCTCGAGAATGCGTACGACGCCAATCATCTCGCGCCCGTGGATTGCGCGCTCGACGTCGCCAGCGCTCTTGCCATTGCCGCGGTGCAAATCGGACAGTTCGCGCAGGATCTGCACGCGCACTATGCAGCGCCATCGCCATGGTGCCTGCTCGGTGCGAGCGCGCTGACCGGATCGAGCAGCATCATGCCGCAGAAGCGCAACCCCGCCGCCATCGAACAGTTGCGCGCCCAGGCGAGCATGCTGCTGGGCGACATGCAGACCGTATTCCTCGTCTCGCACAACGTGCGCACGGGCATGTTCGACTACCGCAGCTACGACCCCGTGCCTTGCACGCGGCCGCTGCAGGTGCTGACACTGCTCGGAGAGATCGTCGACGGCCTCGTCGTCGATCCGGCGCGCGCCCTGGACGAAGTAAGAGCGGACTACTCGACCACCACCGAGATCGCCGACGCCTTGTTGCAGCGCGCCGAGATCCCGTTTCGCATCGGCCATCACTTCGCCTCCAAGCTCACCGACCATGGCCGCTCGCGGGGCCTGCGCCTGCACGAGATCGCGTATTCGGAAGTCGCACGCATCTACGAGCACGAAACGCAGCAGAGCTTCCCGCTCGCCGAAGACGCTTATCGTGAGGTGATCAGCCCCGAATACATGGTGGCAGGCCGACGCGGACGGGGCGGCCCGCAGCCGGCTGAAGTCGAACGCATGCTCGGCGACGAGCAGGGCGCAGCCGCGGCGGATCGGCACTGGTTGGAAGCTGGCGGCGATGCGCTTGCCCGGGCGGATGAGATGCTCGAAACGGCCTTCCAGACGCTGGTTGCGCGAGCTGCTTGACGCTCGGCCCTTGCGCCACCGCGCCATCGGGGGCGAAGATGCGCCTTTATCCCACGGAGCGCGCCGCCAGATGAGCATCTCCGGTCCAGCACGACACCCGCGACGCGTCAGGCCGCGGCTCGACGAATTGGCCGGCCCGTTGCTCGTCCGCGGCGAGGCCGACATCGGGCTGCGACGACCTGCCGAGTTGCTGCCGGTTGCGGGCGTAGAGATCGTCGAACCGCAGCCGCTGCAACGTCGTTGGACGATCGAGTACGGCGCTGCCATGATCGATGGTTCGCCGCAACGCCACGGCTACCGGGCGTTCCCGGTTTTCATGCGCTCCTCGGCCGCCCGCGAGGTGCTGCGCAGCACGGGACTCGATCCCGTGTAACAACGTCCCCGCTCGTCTTACACCCACCGATCCGGAGGAGGATTCGACATGGCAAGCCTGAATATCGAGCCGTTGCACCCCGAGCTCGGCGCTCGGATCGCAGGTCTCGATCTGCGCAAGGACCTCGTAGGCGACGTCTTGGAAAGCGTCCGCGAGGCGATCGACACCTATTCGCTGCTGCTCTTCGAGAACCAGTCGTTCGACGATGCGGGCCAGCTCGAACTCACCCGCACCATCGGCGAGCCTGAGCCGAGTCATGTCGCGCGCGGTGAAGGCAAGCTCGAATACTTCGGCACCATAGGCAACGTGCAGCCGGACGGCAGCGTCGTCGGCAACAGCCACAAGAAGACGATCTTCCTCACCGGCAACAACATGTGGCACTCGGATGCCTCCTTCAAGGAGACGCCGGCGTTTCTGTCGATCATGTGCGCTTACGAGACGCCGGCCGAGGGTGGGGAGACACTGTTCGTAAGCACGCGCCGCGCCTACGAGCGCCTCCCCGAGCCTCGCAAAGCGGAGCTCGACCCGCTGATCGTCATCCACGATTACGTCTATTCGCGCTCCAAGGTGGCTCCCGACGCGGTCTCCCCGCAGCTCGCTGCAAGCTTGCCGCCGGTCCGTCAGAAGCTCGTGCGCCGCAATCCGCGCAACGGCAAGGGCAGTCTCTTCGTCGGTTCGCATGCGCGAGCGATCGAGGGTTGGAGCGATGCGCGCAGCCGTGCATTGCTCGACGAGCTCGTGGATGCGGCGGTCGCCGAAACCCACGTCTATACCCACCGCTGGCAGCCCGGACAAGTCGTGTTCTGGGACAACCGCTGCCTGATCCACCGAGGCGCCGGCTACGACGCCGATCGCTTCCGCCGCTACATGCGTCAGACTCGTGTGCGGGGTTCGGGTCCGACGCTGGCGGAGTAGCGCCGCCGGTCGGCGCTCGGGGCGAAGCGGCAGCGCCCGCAGGCCAGGGCGGCCCCGCGCACGTACAGCACTGAACGATCCGCCCGGGTGTGCGCTCGACCTGCAGCCGTTGCGCGCGAGCGACCGCCGAGCGCGGCTGTGTCAGCTGCCCGCTTGCGTCACACGCAGGACGAGTTCGGTCTTGTTGTTGACAGCGAGCTTGCGAAAGCAGCGCGCGATGTGGTTTCGTACGGTCGCTGGTGACAAACCCAGGGCGAGCGCGATTTCGCCGTAGGTTGCACCGCGGGCGTAGCGCAGGGCGATCTCGCGTTCTCTGCCGGAAAGCCGGTCGAGCACACTTTCGGCCGCGACCTCCACATATCTGAAGTCGCCCTTAGGAACGATCTGCAGCCGCAGGCCGGGCATGGCGAACGTGTCTGCCGCTCGCACGCTGTCGAGCATGTCCGAGGGCAGACGGCTGCCCTGCCAATGCGGCCAACGGCGAAGCAGTTCGTGAATGAATCCCGGGCTCGCCTCGCGCAGATAGCCGCGCACATCGGCCACGGCCCAGCGATCCTGACGTGCGCCTTCACCGCCGAGCACCGCGCGCAAGCGGGCGTTGCGATGGGCATCGACCAGGTGGGGCATCAACAGCTCCTTCGTTCGACGCTCGTTTTCGGAGAAGGGCTTGGTGCCATCATGGCGCCATAGCGTCAGGAACTCGTAGAGCGATGACACCGACTCCACCATGAGCGTGCCCAAGGACCATTCGATACGGTAGCGCCGACCGAGTTCGCGGTAGAGCGCAGTGCGCACGAACTTGCCGCGAGTGATGAGATCCACCATGTTGATGGTTCGTCCGGGGTTCGCGATCAGCGCGTCCCGGAAGAAATCCTGACCCATGAAGGGTTCGTAGTCGGCAAGGATCGTCGCGGGACAATTGTGCAAGTGCAGGCGGTGAATCTCGACCGGATCAGCCGCCGCGTTTCCCCACCACGCGGAGTCGAACGCAACGACGGACTGGATCAGTTCCAGCGCTGTCGCCTGAAACTGGCCATAGGGCGCTTCGCGGCCCGCGCGATGCAGTTCGAGAAGCACCTGGCTCAACGTGTGCACGTCGCCGTCTAGCGTCGTCTTGTCCTGAAGATCGGGCATCGTCGCTTCGATTTCCGCGAAAAACACTTACTCGAACCCCGGGATGACGGCCGTGCCGCCGTGTCGCCCGGTCTAGCCTCGGCGTCCGGTCGTCTACTCACCGTTTCCCTGCAACAACGGCTCAGGCGTACGACGTCAGCCGGCGAGGGTACCGCGCAGCCCGCAGCTCGAAGTCTGCTCGGGAAATCCGTCACCTGCCAGCCCGAAAGATGGCTTGCCTGCGCTTACTTTGGTCGCGGAACGCATTCGGTCTGCCGCCTGATTCCCTTGCTCTTGTTACCGCCGGTGATCTTGACGACCATGCCCGCGTCGCAGCGCCCATCGTTCTCGACGTAGACCACTTGGCCGGCGGTCAATGTCTGATCGTCGGGCATCTTCGGCAAGACGGTCGCCCCAAGAGCAAGTCCCGCAGCGCAGGACAACAGCATTCCGATCGTGCCGAAGCACACCATGCGTTCTTTCGTCATGCTGCTCCTTCCAACCCAAAGTCGGCACTCGGCCGAATCATGACACGAAGATACCTCCTCGGACAGCCTTTCCGAGGATGGCATGGCCGCCGCCTGTCGTGTCATGGCGTGCCACACATGCGGGCTTGCCCATGGGAACGGGTCCGAGACGAACCGCACGAGGCTTCGGCTCCAGGCAGCGTCCAGTCTGCGAGCAGGCGTTTTGCAGATCCAGGATATCTTCGGCGCCGGAACCGTACCTCGCGTCGATGAGCGCTTCTTCCAGGACGAGCTGGGAACCTCACCCAACCCTCATGGAGCCGTTGCCGGATCGGTACGAAATCGTCTCCAGACCCGAAGAGGCCTCGGTTTGACGCCGCTCACCGCGGGCGCTAGAGTCTCCCACACGAAGATCGTGACGACTCTCTCCGAAGCTGCCTCGACGCACGTTGGCAGTGCAACCGGGCTAGGATGAAAACAATGGCAGGCTGGGACGATTTCCTGACAGAACAAGACAGGCAGCACCTCGCGGCGTGGGGCAAGCGCGCCCCCGACGGCTTCGGCAAGCGGCCCGTCCTGCTGATGGTCGATTTCTTTTACGCGGCACTCGGCCACGAGCGCAAGCCCATCCTGGAGTCGATCCGGGATTGGCCGATGAGCTGCGGCCTCGAGGGCTGGGCAGCCGTCGATCGCACAGTGCCTTTGCTCGCGGCGGCACGCAAGCACAAAATCCCGGTGATTTACGCGCGTGGCATGAAGGGCTTCCCGAGCGACTGGTTCCGGCGCGGCGACGTCACTGCGGGGCGCAATCGCAGCCTGGAGCAACTGCCGCCAGAATTGCGTGCGATGTCGAACGAAATCGTGGCCGAGCTTGCGCCAGCCCCGGGCGAACTGGTCATCGAGAAGGCGGCGGCAAGCATGTTCTCGGGCACGCCGCTGCTGTTCCATCTGCGCGGCATCGAGGCCGACACGGTCGTCATCTGCGGCGAGACGACCAGCGGTTGCGTGCGCGCCGCGACCGTCGACGCGGCGACCTACCGGTTTCGAGTCGGCGTGGTGGGCGAGTGCTGTTTCGACCGCACCCAGGCCTCGCACCACGTCAACCTGTTCGACATCCACCAGAAGTACGGCGACGTGATCGACGCGCGCACGGCGGTCGACTATTTCGGCACCGTCGCAGGCTGGCACACCCCTCGCTGAGCCGCTCCTGCGAAGCCAGGAACGCGGACCCACATCGATCATCCGGTTGCAATGCCGCCGCGCAGTCGCAAGCCTAGAACACACCGCTTCCTTCAGGGTTGGCGGCCCGCATCCGAGCCAGGAAGCTGTCGAACTCCAGGCCCCATCGCTCCTGCGATTCAACGACACGCAGGGATGCCGCCGCGACGTCCGGGCGGCGCGCGAACGCGTTCACCACGATATTGCGATGTTCTGGCACCGGCAGGCACAGCGTGCGCATCGGAAACGCGCTGCGCACCGCCGTGATCGCCCGGGCGAACCTATCCGCCCCGTCGACGAGCAGGTTCAGCGTCAGAACGCCGTTGCGCGTGAGCGCATCGCGACAGCGCCCGAGAAACGCCGCCGAATACGCCCACTGCGGCGTCAGGCCATCCTGCTCGAGGTCGACCAGGATGAGATCCCAGCGGTGACTCGTCAGGCCGGCATCGTTGCGGATGTCACCGATGGTCAGTTCCCAACCTGCGGTGGCGGGGAAATCGAAGTACTGCCGTGCGAGCCGCGCGATGGCTGGATCGATTTCGACCGCGCGCCCTCGCATCCCCGGGGCGCGGGCGTGGAACCACCGGGCGATCGCACCCCCGCCGCATCCAGCCATCAGCATGCTCGACGGCGCGGGACCGAACATCAGGTGCGCAAGCATCGCCCGATTGACCGCTTGCGGAAGATCCCCGGGTCGCTCGACGAAGATTTCGGACTGCAGCATCGGCCCGTCGACCCAGAGACTGCGCACCGCCCCGGAGGATCTGACCTCGATCCAGCCGCCAGCGTCGCGCTCGACGCGCACAATCAGTGTCTCGGGCTGGTTCATGGGCATGCATTCGTCTTATGGTTCGACCGATGAGATTGTCGAGGGCACCCGAGCGGCTGTCCACCCCGGCGCGACTCGTGGTGGGATAAGTCAGGGCGGTTCTATACCGTGCCCACGCGCAGTTGCGCAGTCGTTCCAAATACCGACGTTGATGCCGACGTGGCGCCGCACCGTCCTCGACTATTTCGAAGCGTATCGTTCGCAAGCGTCGAGCAGCGACTGATCGAAGATGATCAGCGCGTAGTCCGAGTGGCGCATGTGAACGCGCAAACCGTCGCACGCCTTCACGTCGCGCCACGGGATATACACCGGGGTGGCCGGTCCGGCGAACCATCCGGCGCCGAGGGCACGCACCCAGAACCCCGTTTCGTCGAATCCAACCTCCGTTTCGGGAATGCGCGCCATCGAGCTGCCGTCACGGTACGAGTCGAACTCCCATTTCCGCCCGTTCGGGGCAACCACGGTGACCGACCTCGGCCCCTGCGAATGGGTCAACGGCGTCTGCCCTGCCGCATATACGCGCGCGATCTCGTTCCAGCCGGAGTAGCTGTTGTTCGCCCAATAGAACCCGAGCGGCCAGATCGGGAGTTGCACCAGCAGGGCAATCAGGAGCCAGCGCGGAACGGAGCCTTGGTCGCCGGAACGAGGCATCGCTCAGGACCGCCATCCGGCAACCGAATCCGGGCGCTGCCTGGACTTGATGCCCTCATAGACTGGATGCTCGTGCAACGGTACCCCGACTAGGCGTGAGAGCGTTGCGGCATCCCGGCGCAACCGATCGAGCTCGTTGTGATTGACGACATTCAAACGCTGACCATTGCGCAGCAAGAGATCGATCTCGCCATGGATGACCCGCAGCGGCTCCGTCCCGTGCACTCGGTAAGGCACGTATTGAATCGCCGCGATTTCCTCCAACCGGATACGCCTCATACCACGATCGAGAAATCCGTCCGGAAGCTCGATCACGCGCGCCGAAGGGATGATTCGGGCCCCTTGCGCCATTGCGGGCCGAATGAGTGCAGCAGTCCCCAGGAAGATGGCACCCACGACCGCGCAGAAGGCGAGCAGGGCGAACTTGCCGGTCTCGATCACCGCGAACACGCCGAGCGCGATGGCCGCAAAGCCGACTGCACGGACGATGCCCAGCAAAGCGCCATACCCGGACAACGCCCGGAAGACGTGGCTGCCGTCCGCCTCGCTTTCGAGGCCATGCGCCCGCCATCGCGTGCCCCCACGGCAAAGCGCTCGGATGGTATGCAAGCCTGCCCTGGTTTCGGATGTGTCGCTCATCGATCCGTATCGCTCCGTGGACGCTCGGGGCTAGGGGGGCAAAGCCCTCCGAGATCCGCGCATATACGTTTCGACCTTTACGGAAGGATGCAAAGGATATTGAGGCCGCGGGCATCAGAGACCCTTTCGCGTCGTCGGGTGTCGGGGCTGGCCGTGAAGACGCGTGCCGCCTACCCATGGCGCCGGCAGGACGGCAGCGGCGTTCCGATGCCAAAGGATCGAGCCGAACCCACGCCAACCCGGATGGACGGGCACGAGGGGGCGCGGCCCCGGCAGGACGAGGATGCCCCGACCAACCCGCTGCGCTTGGCACGGCGGGGGACACGGCCAGGACATCCGAGTACCGAACGAGCCCGATTACTTGCGCTCGAAGATACCGGTAAGACTCGTCTTGGCGATCGTATTCATGTTCACCATGAAGCCGGCAAGCGAAGCCCCCGTGGTGGCGACGTCGAGCCGTTCGATGCCGAGCGCGTACAGCGTGAAGATGTAGCGATGAGGGCCATGTCCGACGGGAGGACACGGCCCTCCCCAGCCTGGGCCGCCGAAATCGGTAGCGACCTGGACGGCCCCCACTGGCAGATTCGTGCCGTCCGCGGTGCCGGCATTCTTGGACAACCCGGTTGCGCTCGCGGGAATGTTCACGACCAGCCAATGCCACCAGCCGGCGCCGCCCGTCGGGGCATCCGGATCGTGGCACAGCAATGCATAGCTCTTGACGCCTTCCGGGGCGCCGGTCCATGCCAGGGCGGGTGAGACGTTCTGACCGGAACAACCGAAGCCGTTGAAGACCTGCTCCATGGCGATCGGGCCGTTCGGCGCGAAGTCGGGACTGCTCAGCGTAAACTGCGACATGGGTCGTTTCTCCGTGCGTGACGAGGAAGATTCCAGTTTACCCAAACATCCTGACGGGTTGCACGATGTCGGCAGGCAGGCCACCCAGACGCTGCAGCCGAGCACTCCCGTGCGGCGTTGGCGCTCATGACCCGGGGGGCGTCGAGCCCAGGCGCGGCATCGTCCGCACTTCTTCGCGACGGACAATGACGCTATCGCGAAACAGGTACGGCCAGGCGCTAGGCACCCGGTGCTTGCGGTTCGAATCGTCGAAGCTCAGCGGCGCACTTCGTAGGCGCGCAGGAACATGTCCACGCAATCGTCGATGTGCCGCTTCACCTCTGAACTGCTCGGGAGGGCGCGCAAATTGAGCGTCACCTCCTGCAGCATGTGGCCCTTCAGCATATTGAAGAAGTGGTCCGATGCGCGCTCGGTCGCAGGAATCTCCAGTTTCCCCGCCTTGACCCATGCCTTCAACAATTCGGAGAACGCCGCGAGCGTGGGGCGCGCCCCCGCCTCGTTGAGCAGTTCGGCCACCCTGGGATTTCGTCCCGCCTCGCCGATGACGACGCGGTGCATCGCAACCACCTCCGGTTGCAGCATCAGGCGCAGGAAGCCGTTCGCGATCTGCGTGAGTGCCGCACGCGGCGCCTGATCCACGAGGGCGAGAAAGCTGTCGGGCGGCGAAAACTCGCGACACTTGGCGCTGATCACCTCTCTGAAGAGCGTCTCCTTGTTCTGAAAGTTGTTGTACACGGTCAGCTTGGAGACACCCGCTGCGTCCGCGATCGAATCCATCGACGCCCCTTCGAGCCCGTCGCGAAGAAAGCACTGGCCCGCTGCCAGGAGAATCGCGGCTCGCTTGGTTTCGTCGCGGGGACGGCCTGCCTTGGCGTTCATGGATTGCGCAATCGGCTTGCATGGGGGAGCTTCACTGTAACAAAAAATAAACTGGACGGTACATTAATTACAAAATACTATACGGTGCAGTATATTAATTGGCATGCCGCTCATGGGCGAGATCGCACTGAAGATGCTCTGGGGCGACCGGGCGAAGTATCTGGCTCTGGTCTTCGCGGTCACGTTCGCCACCATGCTCATGTCGCAGCAGGTCTCCATCTTCATCGGGCTCATGGCTCGCACTGCAAGCCATGTGAGCGACGTGCGCGAGGCGAACCTCTGGATCATGGACCCGCAAGTGCGCTATATCGACGAGGTGAAGCCGATGCCTGACAAGCAGCTATTCCGCGTACGCGGCGTGCAGGGCGTCGAATGGGCCGTGCCGTGGTTCAAGGGGCTCGCGGTCGTCCGCGCCCCCGGCGGCATCATGCAGCAAGTCATCCTGCTTGGCGTCGACGATGCCAGCCTCGTCGGACGACCGCCCAGGATGATCCACGGTCGCTGGGAAGACCTCAAACAGCCCGATGCGATGATCATGGATCGGGCCGGCTGGGAGTACACGTGGCCCGGAGAGCCGTTCGTGCCCGGGCGTGTCGTCGAGGTCAACGACCGACGCGTGGCCATCGTCGGCCTTGCCGAGGCCTCACCGCCCTTCGTCACGTTTCCGGTGGTCTATTCGCGCTATAGCCAGGCGCTGAAACTCAGTCCCACCGAACGCAACGCCATGTCGTTCATTCTCGCCCGCTCGGCACCCGGCGACGACCCGAAGTCCGTGGCCCACCGCATCGAAACAGCCACCGGCCTGCAGGCCCTCACGTCCCGGGAATTCGAATGGCGCTCGGTCTCGCACTACCTGCAGCGCACCGGCATACCGGTCAACTTCGGCATCACCGTCGTGCTTGGATTCATCGTGGGTGCCGCAGTGGCGGGACAGACCTTCTACATCTTCGTCCTCGAGAATCTGCGCCAGTTCGGGGCGCTGAAGGCCATCGGCGTTGGCAACACGCAGATTCTTTCGATGGTCCTGCTGCAAGCCGCCGTGGTGGCCTTCATCGGATTCTCCCTGGGCATCGGCGGCTCGGCCATCTTCTTCGAATCGACCAACGACCTGACCCATCTGCGCGGATTTCGCCTGCACGGGGAAGTCATCGCCGCAACAGCGGCGGCAGTGTTCGTCATCATGGTGATCGCCAGTTTCGCCAGCATCCGCAAAGTGATGGTGCTCGAACCGGCGATCGTTTTTCGGGGCTGAGATCGTGTCGCAGCGACACAGAGAGGAGCAATGATGAAGTACGCACGCATCGCATGGGCACTGCTTTTCGCGGCAACAGCCGCCGGCGCGCTGGGGGGCTGCACCCTCTCGACGCCGTTTCAGGGTCCAGCCGCCAAGGCGCCGCTCGAGGACGGCCAGCCACCCGCAGTGCTGGCCATCACGCATGTGCGCCTCGGATCGAATCTTGCGCGCAACATCGACTTCTGGAAGCAGATCGGGCATGTGGTCGATGCCGCCGAGCGGCAACCGGGATATCTCGGCCATTCCCTGCGCCGCAAGCTCCTCGTCGGTGAAGGCTGGACGATGACGGCATGGTCGGACGAGGCGAGCCTGCAGGCATTCGTGCGCAGCGATGCGCACCAGCGCGCGATCCGCGAGGGCTTGGATGCGATCGAGCATGCACGCTTCGTGCGCGTGACCGTCGATCGCGCCGACCTGCCGCTGAGTTGGCAGCGTGCCGAGCAGATTCTCGCGGCGGACGCGGCGTCACGCTCGATCGCGCCCTGAACGCAACGAGACCCCTCCATGTCCGCCCTCCCTGCCGTTTCGACACGCGGCCTCTGCAAGGACTTCCCGACCGGCGAAGCCCTGACCCGCGTGCTGCACGACGTCGATCTCGATCTGGCGACCGGAGCGCTCACCATGCTGGTCGGCCCGAGCGGTTGCGGCAAGACGACCCTGCTCTCGATCATCTCGGGCATCCTGCAGGCGAGCGCCGGCACGGTGACCGTGTACGGTACCGAGATCACGGGTTTAAGCGATCGCGAGAAGGTCGCTTTCCGCCGCAGCAACCTCGGCTTCATCTTCCAGCAGTACAACCTTCTCCCGGCACTCACTGCCGCGGAGAACGCATCCGTACCGCTCGTTGCCGCCGGCGTGCCCCTTGCGCAGGCCCGCATCGAAGCGGGAAAGGTACTCGAACGCATCGGCATGGGCCCGCACCTTAAAAAAATGCCCGCCCAGCTTTCGGGCGGCCAGCAGCAGCGCGTCGCGATCGCCCGTGCGCTCGTGCATCAGCCCAAGCTCCTGGTATGCGACGAGCCGACCGCGGCCCTGGATGCGCAGACGGGCCTCGCGGTCCTCGAACTTCTGCGCGACGTGGCACGGTCCGCCGAACGGGCCGTGCTGGTCGTGACCCATGACAGCCGCATCTTCGATCTCGCCGACCGCATCGTGCGCATGAGCGACGGGCGGCTGGAGCCCGAATCCAACCAACCGAGGAGTGTCCCATGAGTTCGCCGGTGCTTCGCCTGGGACTGCCGCTCGCCGCCGCATGTCTGCTCACGTTCGCGCTGATGACCTCGCTCGCGCATCCGGAACGTCCGGATGGCGTACCGCCGATCCCACCGGCCCGGTCGCCCTTCGGCGATGCGGTGGCCGGTGCAGGCTTGGTCGAGCCCAATTCCGAGCTCGTCGCCGTCGGACCTCACATCGGCGGGGTCATCGAAGCCGTGCACGTTCGGGTCAATCAGCGAGTCCGGCGTGGGGCGCCGCTGTTCACGATCGACCGGCGCGATGCGCAATCCCGCCTCGCCGTCGAGGAAGCTCGGCTGGCGACACTGCGCGTGACTGCGCTGGATGCCCATCGTCGGTACGAGCTCTATCGGTCGGTCAGCGACCCGCGTGCCGTAAGCCGCGACGAACTCGATCGGCGCAGCTTCGCGGCCGAAATCGCCGAGAAGGCGGCCGCCGAATCGGCCGCGCAGCTCGATGTCCTGAAGACCGAAGTGACCCGCCTGACCGCGCGTGCGCCGATCGAAGGCACGATCCTGCGCGTGAATGCTCGCGTGGGCGAGTTCGCAGCCGTGGGCAAGCTTCGCGAGCCCCTCGTCGCGCTGGGCAACATCGAGCCGCTTCACGTCCGCGTCGAAATCGACGAGACGGATGCCTCTCGCTTCGGCGCCACGGCGCCGGCGTTCGTCCGCGCACGCGGACACGGGGGCACGACGACCCAGCTTCGGTTCGTGCGTATCGAACCCATGCTCTCCCCGAAGCGCACCCTCACCGGCGACGGCAACGAGCGTGTCGACACACGGGTGCTCGAGGTGATCTACGCGATCGAGGATAGAGCCTTCGTCGCTCACGTCGGCCAGCAGCTCGATGTGTTCATCCGTGCGCAGTCACCGGCCTCCGAATCGACGCCGCCTCGGCAGAGCGGATCATGAATCGTCCCGGATGGATGCTCCCGGCCCTTGCGCTCCTCGGCGGGTGCGCAGTTGCGCCGCCCTATGTCGCTCCCGGTCTCGATGCACCGGGCGACTGGACTGCCGCAGCGAAAGCAGCGCACGCAGCGCCCTCGCACGAGACGCCGGGTACGCACACCCCGAGATCCTGGTGGCAGGAATTGGAGGATCCCCTGCTCGAACAGCTCATGCTCGAGGCCACGACCCGGAACTTCGACCTGCAGTTCGCGCGCGCCCGCATCCTCGAAGCACGAGCGTCTCACGCCATCGCCGCGGCGGCCCTCGCGCCCGGAATCACCGGCAGCACGCGCACCGGGCGTCGCAATACCGAACCTCTGGGACGAGAGCAGTCGACCTCGCTGTTCGAAGCGACCTTCGACGCGCATTGGGAACTCGATCTGTTCGGCGGATCGGCTGCGCGGGTCCAGGCAGCGCAAGCCTCGGAAAGCAGCCTCGCGTACGAAGCGCAGAGCGTACTGCTCACGCTTCGCGCCGAAGTCGCCCGCAATTACATCGACCTGCGTACCGCGCAGCGTCGCCGGGGACTCGCTCTCGATACGCTGGCCGCAAGCCGTACTCTGGCCGAACTCACCGGTTCGCTGCGGGATGCCGGACTGCGGACCGAACTGGACGCCGCACAAGCCCGGTCGCTCGTGCTGTCGCTCGAGACACGATTGCCTCGGCTCGACACCGCGACGGCGGCTGCGATTCGTCGCATCGAGACGCTGTTGGGCCATCCACCCGGCTCACTCGACGAGATACTGGCTGCGCCGCGCCCGGTCCCCATGGCGGCGCGACCGGCCATCCTCGACAGTCCGGCGCAGGTGCTCGCGCGACGTCCCGATGTGCAGCGTGCCGAGCGCCGCCTTGCCGCAGCCGCGTCGCTGCACCGCGCAGCCGTGGCCGATCTCTATCCCAAGGTCAGCGTCGGCGCGCTATTCGGCATTCGGGACACTTCCGGCAATGCGAGTCTGGGCATCGGTGCATTGAGCGCCGGCCTCGTCGCGCCGATATTCAATGCTGGCCGACTACGCGCCGAGCGTCAGGCTGCCGAGGCCAGAAGCGAGCAGGCCCACCTTGCCTATCGACATGCCGTCCTAAAGGCGCTCGAGGACGTCGAGGTGAGCTTGGTCGCCTACGGCAACGCGGATCGAAACCGGCGAGTGCTGGATCGTCTGGTCAGCAACGAAGCCCACCGATTAGCGCTCGCCCAAGCGCGCTATCGCCGCGGCATCGCGCCCTTCAGCGACGTCCTCGAGGCACAGCGCACCCTGTACGCAGCCCAGGAAGAGCAGGCCGATGCCGATGCCGAGGTTGCGCGCGGCTACGTCGCATTGGCCAAGTCGATCGGAGGCTGAGCGCGCGTTCGCTGCAAGACTGCGATCCGGTTTCGAGTTCCCCGGGGATGCGCTCATGCGAGCGTGAACCGGTTTCGACGGGACCGCCAGGGACGGCATCGACCGACGCGCACGCATACCCGCTCCCCACGCGAGCGAAGTTCGATCCAATCCAGACGCCTTGGCGGGCCTATGGATGCGCCGATTCGATCCTCCACAGCCACGGTAGCCGTCTCCATCCCGGTCGAGCCGGAACTCGACGCGGGTCCGAGGCATCGTGTCGCGTGTGCAGGACTGGATCCCTGCGATAGACTCCGGCCTTCACTCAACTTCGCCGCACAAGGTCCAGTCCACCTTGAAAATCGCCACCTGGAACGTCAACTCGCTCAAAGTTCGTCTGCCGCATCTGCAGGACTGGCTCGCCGCCCAGTCGCCGGATGTCGTCTGCCTGCAGGAGACCAAGACGGAGGACGCCAAGTTCTGCCTGGCGGACATCGAACAATCCGGCTTCAGCTGCTGCTTCTCCGGTCAGCGAACGTACAACGGCGTCGCCATACTCAGCCGCCAGCCCGCCACCGAAGTGCAGATCGGCATCCCGGGATACGAAGATCCTCAGAAGCGAGTCATTGCGGCAACGGTCGAGGGCGTTCGCATCGTCTGCATCTATGTGCCCAATGGCGAATCGGTGACCTCCGACAAGTATCCGTACAAGCTCGCTTGGCTGGAGCGACTGACCTCCTGGCTCGCCGAGGAACTGCGCACCCATCCTCAGTTGGCCCTGCTTGGAGACTTCAATATTGCGCCCGACGATCGCGATGTCTACGATCCAAAAGCATGGGCCGGACAAGTCTTGTGCAGCGAACCCGAACGGCAAGCCTTCCAGCGACTGCTGGAGCTGGGGCTCGTCGACAGTTTCCGCCTGTTCGAACAGCCGGAGCGCTCCTACACCTGGTGGGACTACCGCATGAACATGTTCAAACGCAAGCTCGGCTTGCGCATTGACCATATCCTGCTCTCCGCTCCACTGGCGCCCACCTGTCGATCCTGCCTCGTCGATCGGGACATGCGCGCTCGGGAGCGGCCATCGGATCACGCACCAGTGGTCGCCGAACTGGCGCTTTGATCGCGCGCCGCCCGGAGTCGGTCAGGCCGATCATCTGCGCCGCGGCCGAGCGATCGACTGCCGCTGCGCTCCTCGACCGCAGGCACCGGATTACATACCGGCTGTGGCGCCAGGAACCGTACGAATCGTCATGACGGATATGCTGATATTGCCCGATAATCGTCGTGCATTCGCAGCCGATGCTGCCATGACACCGCCTTCGGACGACGAACCGCAGGGCCGCTTCGAAGACCCCGCGACGAGCTTACCCATTCAGATCGAGGAGAACCCAGATGAACAGAGCAATCGTTTCTCACGCCGGCATCGTGGCGGCGATGTCCGGCCTCATGGTCGGATCGGCTACCGCGCAGCAGTATCCCGAACGCCCTATCCGCATGATCGTACCGTTCGCCGCGGGCAGCGCCACCGACACCTCGGCACGCCTGTATGCCGCAGAACTGAGTAAACAGCTCGGTCAGCAGGTCATTCCGGATAACCGGCCTGGCGCGGGCGGCGCCATCGGCATGCAGTTCCTGGCCAAGGCCGCCCCCGACGGATACACGATCGCCTACGCGGGCGCCGGCCCGTTGGCGATCAATCGCAGCATCTCCGCCAATCTGCCGTACGACGTGGAGAAGGAGATCCAGGCAGTCTCGCAAGCGGTCAGCGC
>JALHQN010000021.1 GCA_022841915.1 Burkholderiales bacterium
AGCGCGACGCACTGCGCCTCGGTGATCTTGTAGGTGGCGATGATGTCTTCGAACTTGAAGCCTTGCATCGTGCATACGGCAACGATGAACAGGCGCACGTTCTCGACGATCTCCTGCTCTTGCTCGCGCTTCAGTTCGTTGATGAGCTTCGACTGCCGGGCCGTTCCGCGCGCGAGTTCGCCCAGATCGACCTGGATCACCGCGCAGATCTGCGCCAGGCGGCTCAGCGAGCAGTCGCGCTTGGCGAACATCTTCTTGACGGCGGACTCGGACATCTTCAACGCCGCCGCGAGATCCTGATACGTGATGCCGCGCGCTCGCAGATGTGCCCGCAAGGCTTCGAACAAGGTGTTGGTGATCATGCCGACGTCTCCTGCCGTTTGGCCACCCTGCGGAAAGTACCACTTCTCGGTACTTCGAAGGAGTCTACCGGTACTTCAGAATCGTTTCTTGCACCCGATTTTGCCGAGCGGCACACTGCGCTCGCACTGAACTTCGTGCGCAATCTCGGATGGCCTGAAAGTTCTCGATATGCCGACGCAGCACCCCGCCCAGGAGATCACCATGCACGTTGCGGCAGCCAACCCCCATCCCAGCCCCGTCCCGCTCCGTGCCGGCCGCAGCCTCGCCAAGCACAGCTTTGCCAGCCATGACGGCGTGGCACTGTTCTACCGCCACTGGAGCAGCTCGAGCCGCGGATCGCGGGGCGCAATCGTCCTTCTGCATCGCGACCACGAGCACTCCGGACGCATCGAGCACCTCGTCGACGAGATGGCCTTGGACGAATTCGATTTCTTCGTCTGGGATGCGCGCGGTCACGGGTGCTCTCCGGGTACACGGGGCGACGCGTCCAGCGCAGCATCGCTAGTGAAGGATATCGACGCCTTCGTGCGGCACATCGAGGATCGGCATGACGTTCCACCTCGACGCGTCCATGTGGTTGCCCAGGGGCGCAGCGCCTTGCTGGCCGCCGCTTGGGTCCACGACTACGGGCCGCCGATCGCATCGGTCGTACTGGCCGCAGCGGCCTTCGGCAGCAAGGATCTCGCTTCCCTGGCGCCCTCCGCGCTGCGTGCGCTGCATGCCAGGCGCGGGAACTTCTTCCTGCGCACCTATGCGAAGGGTGTCGACCTCACTCGGGACCTGGCACGCAGCACATCGTATGAGAAAGACCCGCTCATCGCCCATTCGACGTCCTCGCGTCTGCTGATCGGCCTGCAGGAACTCGCCAAACGCGTTCTTGCCGGTGCTCACGCGATCGAGGTGCCCATCCAGATCTTGATCGCTGGCGACGACCGAGTCGTCCAGCGTCGGCCGCAACTCGAGTTCTACAACGCGCTTGGATCGACCGACAAATCATTCCACACCTTCGACGCCTTCCGGCACGACATCCTCGGCGAGCGGGACAGGCATCTGGCGCTCGACATCGTGCGTCGCTTCATAGAACGGCGCGCCGAACAGGACCTCGCTTCGCCGCATACGAACGATCGGACCGAGCGCAGCAAGCGCTTGACCTGGCCGGATGACCGCTCCGCCACGTCCTTGCAGCGAGCACGCCTGGCCGCCGCGCGCGCCTCGATGCGCACAATGGGTCGTCTGTCCGATGGCGCGCGTCTGGGCCTGTCAACGGGCTTCGATTCGACGCAATTTCTGGATTACGTCTGTCGCAACCGAGCGCAAGGCACCACCCTGCTGGGCCGCATGCTCGATCGCCGCTTCCTGGATGACAGCCAGGCGCAGAGTCTGCGCATGCGCAAGCTGCACATCGAGCACGCAATTCGCATGGCCGCAGATCGCATGCGCCGCGCCGGCTTGCCTGTAAAGATCGTGGATCTCTCGGCGAGCGGCGGTCGCGTCGTGCTCGACGCCGTCCAGGGCTTGCCGGTACTGCCCGATTCCGTGCTGCTCCACGATACCAGCCCGGCGAACGCCGCCCAATGCAACGCGATCATCGCCGAACGAAATCTGAAGACCATCGCGCGCTGCGTGCTGTCGCCGTCGCTGAACGAGCAATGGCTCGCATCGCTCGCGCCTTACAGCACGATCGCGATCGCCCCGCTGCACGATGGATCGTCGATGACGGCGCTATCCCTCGAGCGGCTGCTCCCGGGGCTGGCTCGAGCCATCCCCCGAGACGGATTCCTGATCTATACGAGCGGCCCTCACCGCACCGATTGGCTCTGGACCGTTGCAGGCAGCGGACCGGACGACTCGCCCAAGCAGGCGCTGCCGCGTTCGCCGACGCAGGCTCAACTGCACCGTCAAGTCGCTGCGGCGGGCTTCCGCAAAATCGATCAATGGACCGACGAGTGGGGCGGATTCAGCGTCGCACTCGCAGTGCGCACTCAGGCGTCATAGTCCCGGATGCCGGCAGCCGCGGGATTCGCCCTCCGCGAGAAGCCGTACCGCTCGGCCCCTACTGCGCCAGCTTCGCCCCGGTGTCCTGCGCCACCTTGCGCCAGCGAGCCGATTCGGACGCGATCCGCTGCCGAAACTCCTCGACGGTGCTGCCCACGATCACGGTGCCGTCCCCCTCGAGCCTGGTGAAGATTTCCGGTGTCTTCGCGGCGCGCACGAACTCGGCATTGAGCCGCTGGATCAACTCCGGCGGCGTGGCGGCTGCGACGCCCACGCCTATCCATTGTTCGTAGTTGAAGCCCGGCGCCCCTTGTTCGGCCATCGTCGGCACATCGGGGAGCGCTTTGGAGCGCTCGGCCGTCGTCACGGCCAGGAGGCGCACCTTGCCTGCCTTGATGGTCGGCATCATCTGCGAGATGCCGCTCAGCGCGATCTGGACTTCATTGGCCATCAGGGCCGTGCTCGCCGGCCCACCACCCTTGTAGTTGATGATCTGGACGTTGATGCCGACGATGCTGTTGTACCACTGCCAGCCGAGTTCGGCGAAGCTGCCCGCCCCCGAGGTTCCCACATTCACCTTGCCGGGATGGGCCTTGGCGTAGGCGATGTACTCCTTCATCGACTTGACCGGAAACGAAGGATGCACGATCACGATGCTCGGGCGCCGGCTCAGCAACGAGACCGGCGCAATGTCCTTCAGCGGATCGTAGGGCAGATTGGGATACGACAGATTGCTGAACGTGAATGTCGGCGTGAGCATGATCGCAGTATGGCCATCGGGTGCGGACTTCACGACATAGTGCGTGCCGATGGTGGAACCGGCCCCGGGCTTGTATTCCACCACCACCGGGCGCCCGAGATGCTCGCTCATCTTCTGCGTGTACATCCGAGTTTCGATGTCCACGGCCGCGCCCGGCTGCAATCCGACAACGACGGTCACAGGCTTGGTCGGCCAGGCACTCGCGGCTTGCCCGAAGGCAGCAGCGTGGGTCGCGAGGGCAGCCATGGCTGCCGCCAAGCGCAGAACATTGCTCTTCATGATTTCTCCTCCGGAGGTCGTTATGGGAAACCCGCGCCTGCCCGCCACCGCATACTGCAGTCCGGCCAGCCGCTGGCGACTGCCGGTTACCGGCGTCGAGGCAACTGCGGCTGCGTCGCACCCTCGATGCCAGCGAGGGTGAGAACCGTCAAGAAAGCATTCTGCGGCCCGAGATGACCGAGGGTCGGATCGAACCATTCAGTCAGCGAGTGATTGCCGCCGCTCTTGCCGCCGCCGGGAATCGCGATCGCCGGGATGCCCAGGCTGATCGGAATATTGCAGTCGGTGGAACTCGCACCGAACTGCAGTTGTTCGATGCCCAGCGAGCGAACCGCGGCCACCGCGGCACGCACGATGGGCTGATCGCGCGGCTGCGTCCCCGCAGGGCGCGCGCCGAGATCCTCGATCGCCACGCTCAATTCGGAGGAATTCCAGCGGGCGTTCTCGTCCCGTGCCGAAGCTTCGATGATGGCGATGACCTCGGCGGCCGTTCTCTCGAGTTCATCGGCGGCGTTCGAGCGCACGTCGACGTCCATCACCGCGTCCTCGGCGATCGCCGTCGCGCCGGTACCGCCTCGGACCCGGCCGACGTTGAACGTCGTCTTGGGATCCGCGGGCGTGCGCAGGTCCGCGATCCGGGCGATCGCGCGCCCCATCGCATGAACGGCGCTCGGCAAGCCGAAAGCCGCGAAACTGTGCCCGCCCGGCCCCTTGTAGGTGACTCGAAAGCGCCGGCTGCCAGTCGCGGCCAGGGTGATTCGCCCCATGTCGCCGCCATCGATGGAGATGAAGCCGTCGATCCCCGCATGCTCGCGAAAGAGCGCGCGCACGCCGCGCAGATTGCCCAAGCCTTCTTCACCGACGGTGCCGACGAACCAGACGTCGCCCACGGTGCGCAGTCCGGTCGCATCGAATGCCCGCGCAACGGAGAGCACGGCCGCCAGACCGCGGCTGTCGTCGCGGATCCCAGGCGCGATGTAGCGGCCGTCCTTCTGCGTGATCGTGAGATCGGTACCCTCGGGAAAGACCGTGTCGATATGCGCCGAGAGCACCAGCGCCGGTCCGCCGCAGCCTTTGCGCGTGCCGATCACATTGCCTTCGGCGTCGATGCGTGCATCGCTTACACCCGCTTCCGCGAGACGGTCGCGAAAGTACGCTGCACGAGCCTGCTCCTTGAAAGGCGCAGCGGGGATCGCCGTCATCGCCAGCTGCTCCTGCAACGTCTTGTTCGCATCGCTTTCCAGGAACGCGATCCCCCGCTGCACCAGGGGATGCGCCTTCACGGCGGCAAATTGCTGCTCGAGCGTATCGGACATGGCTCCTCCTCATGAATGATTGACCGGTGCCGACGAGATCCCACGGAGCCCACGCCTCGTCCGGTTCATCGCTTTTGTTCGAGCACGCGCTACCCTGATCGGCCCTCGCCGCCGACAACCGCGTCTTGCCTCCCATGCCGGCACTGTCGAACTCGTGAGCATGCTGGCCGCAAGTAGTGTACCGATTCGGTTCGGGTGCATCCAGTCAGACGCCGACTCACGCGACACGTATGCGCCGACCTGCCAGGGCACCCGGAACCGAGTCCGGGGCCCTGCCTGTCCTGACCCCGCCTCAGCCGCAGCCGCAGCACGTCGCTTCGATGCCGCCGGGCGACGAAGCCCAGCGGCATCGCCGGAAAGAACGCTGTCCTGTCTGTGGGCTGAGGCCCGGGTCTCGGTTCGTCGCAAATCCTCGCCAAATTTCCAACCCGGCAAGGATACAATCCGACCTGCCATCGTATCTCGGCGACTTTCTTGCAGCTCGTGGCTGCGCCACGACACGATCAATAACGGCCCGCGCACCGCAGACGAATCACGAGACTTGCCCCATGGAGGAGACCCCCGGCGCGGGCGATCACCCGCACTGGCGACGCAACACGCGCTCGCTTGCCCTCGGCAACGTGCTGATCAATATCGGCTGGAACGCCGCCTTCGCCTTCCTGCCCCTGATCGTCAAGAGCATGGGCGTCGAACAGAACCTGGCCCTCTGGGTCGGCGTAATGATGTTCGGCTACTACACCGTGAGCTGCATCTGTACGCCGATCTGGGGGGTGCTGGCCGACTACTATGGTCGCAAGACCATGATCCTGCGCGCGGGCTTCGGCATGGCCACGGGTTTCACGGTGCTCGCATTGACCTCCAATCCGGTGGCCTTCGTGGTGGTCCTGATCATCACGGGTTTCGCCAACGGCTACGTGCCCGCCGGCCAGGCGCTGATCGCCACCACCACGCCACGCCGCCACGTGGGCGGCGCGCTCGCCCTGACGCAAGCCGGCGCATCGACCGGAACGCTGCTCGGACCGATGTTCGGCGCGGCCTTGATCGGCGTGCTGCCCTCCATGCACTCGCTGTTCTCGTTCACCGGCATCGCGATGTACGCGGCGGGCTTCATCGCGCTTTTTCTGGTGCGCGAGCACCATGTGCGTCCGTCGCATCCGTTGCGCATCGATCTGCGCGCCGACATGGCGCGCCTGCTGCAGGTGTCGGAGTTGAAGCTGCTCTACTTCCTGCAGGTGCTGTTCGCCTTCACCGTCTACGGGGCAGTGGCTATCGTCACCTTGTTCACGCTCGAGCTGCTCGAGCGCAAACCGGGCTTCGGCGCAATGAGCGTGGAGAGCTGGGTCGCTCTGATGGCGATCGGCTTCACCCTGGTCAGCATTCTCGTGCTGCCGTTCTGGGGCACAGTCCTGAATCGGCTGCCGGCCACACGCGTGCTCTCCATACTGCTGACGGGCACCTTGCTGACGAGCCTGCTGGTGCCCGTGGTCCGAGATCCCCTGGAGCTGCTGCTTGCACGCGTGGCGTTCGCGCTGTTCGTCTCCGGCCTGCCGCCGACGCTGATCCGCATGATCCGGGATCGCGCACCACAGGGCATGGAAGCGCGGACCTTATCCTACGGGACGGCGGTCCAGCAGATCGGCAGCGCCACGGCACCCCTGATCGCCGGATTGCTCGCACCGTATCTCGGACTGCGCGGCTATTTCGGGCTGGCGAGCATCCTGATCTTCATCGGCTGGATCCTATGGCGCAAGGTCGAGCGTCAGAGAGCCCCGGGCTCGCACGATTGAGCGCGGGGCGCGTTGCCGCCGAATCAATCAGACCTTGAGCGATTCGCGAATCTTGGCGAACACTTCCAGCTGCTTGTCGTGCTCTCCGGCGAACCGCAGCACCAGGGTACGCGCGCCTTCCTGCACGTACCCCGCGAGGAAATCCGCCGCCGCCGAGGCGGAACCGGAAAAACATGCCTGACGCTTCTTCAGCACGTCGGGGCGCTGGCCATAGTAGCCCGCCAGAAACTCGTTGATGCGCTGTTCGGCCTTGGCGGCATCGTCGTCGACCGCGATGGTGAGATATACAGCCGCCTCGACATCGTCGGGCTGACGCCCCGCTTCCTTCGCGACCGCCTGCACCTGGCGCCAGTGCTCGCCCCAGCGCTTCGCATCCGGCCCGGTGGGAAACCAGCCGTTGAAATGCTTGCCCGCCCGCTCCAGCGCTGCCGGGGCCGAACCGCCGCCCCAAATGGGCGGCCCACCCGCCTGATGAGGGATCGGCCCCAAGACGCCCTGCTCGACGTGCCAGCGTCCCTCCCAATCGACCGGTTTGCCTGTCCAAAGCGCACGGCATAGACGGATGCCTTCCATCAGGGTGCCGACCCGCTTCTCGAACGGCACGCCGGCCGCACGAAACTCGGCCCGCACGTTCGGCACGTCGCTGGCGATGCCTACCCCGATGATCACGCGCCCTGAACTTACCTGATCGAGCGTAGCGATCTGGTGGGCAAGCAGCACCGGGTTGCGCAACATGGGCAGGAGAACTGCGGTGCCGAGCTTGACTCGCTTCGTGCGCCCTGCCACACCCGCCAGCAGGGTGATCGGCTCGTGCCGTGGGCGCGCAAGCAGCGAATCGCCGACCCAGACGGAATCGTAGCCCATGCTCTCCGCGCGCTCGGCCAGGCGCAGCAACGGCTCGCCCTCGGGACGCCCTTCCATGATCGATTCCCGGGTGGGCAACAAATAACCGATGCGCAGTGTCATGCTTGTCTCCTTGTCCGTCGAGCCCGATGCCGTGTTCCCGATTTTTACACCAGAACCCGAACGCCGGGTTGCCCTGGAAGACCGCTCGTCGGGTATGAAGTCCCGCGCGCCCGCGCAAAGTGGGCGAGATCATTGCGCGCACTGTAACCTCACGCGCGCTCGTATCGAATAGCATTGCAACACCCCTTTCGAACAGAGAACAAGCGCATGCACCCGACCCTGCCTTTGCTGGCCCGCACCGACTTCCCGCCGATTCGGCGCCTGCGGCTCGACACCCTGCAGGTCAACTTGGGCTACAAGTGCAATCAGTCCTGCCTGCACTGTCATGTCAACGCCGGCCCCAACCGTACCGAGATGATGGATGCCGAAACGGCCGCGATCGTGCTCGAGGTCGTTCGTCGTCGCGGCGTCAAGACCCTCGACCTGACGGGAGGCGCCCCGGAATTGAGCCCGCATTTCCGCGCGCTGGTTCGGCAGGCACGTGCGAACGGGGTCAAGGTCATCGATCGCTGCAACCTCACCATTCTCTCCGAGCCCGGCCAGGAGGACCTCGCGGCCTTTCTCGCCGAACAAGGGGTCGAGGTCGTCGCGTCGCTGCCGTGCTACTCGGCCGCCAACGTCGACCGGCAGCGCGGTGACGGGGTGTTCGAGCGCAGCATCGACGGGCTTCGCGCCCTCAACGCCCTGGGCTACGGCCAAGGCGGCGCGCTGGTGCTCAATCTCGTCTACAACCCGCAGGGCCCTTCGCTGCCGCCCGCCCAAGGCCCCCTGCAGGCCGACTACAAGCGCGAATTGCTGACGCACTTCGGCATCCGCTTCGATCATCTGTTCGCCCTGACCAACATGCCGATCCAACGCTTCGGCAGCACGCTCGTGAGCAAAGGCACCTTCGCCGGCTACATGAAGCTACTGCGCGAGGCCTACCGCGAGGAGAACCTCGAGGCGGTGATGTGCCGCACGCTCGTCAGCGTCGACTGGCAGGGCGATCTCTACGACTGCGACTTCAACCAGATGCTGGGGCTGCGCGCAAGGCTGCCCGAAACCTCGCGGCCTCACGTGCGCGATCTGCTGGTGGCCGATGCCGCCGGCGTGCCGATCCGCATCGCCGATCACTGCTACGGCTGCACCGCCGGGCAAGGCAGCAGTTGCGGCGGCGCACTCGAATCGGATGCCGTCGTCCATGCCGCTTCGGGAACCGCGTGATGGCTGCCTCCTCGCGCAAGACCTTGTGGATCGTCGTCGTTCTGGCTGTCATTGCGGCGATCGCGCTCTATCAGCACTATGACCTGGGCCGGCTGCTCACCCTCGACAGCCTCAAGGCCAGTCGCGACGCGTTGGCCGATGCGGTTCAGGCGCGCCCCCTGGCGACAGCACTCCTCTTCTTCTCGGTCTACGTGCTCGCGACGGCGATCTCGATACCGGGCGCGGTGATCCTGACGCTGGCCGCCGGGGCGATGTTCGGCCTGGGCCTGGGATTGCTGATCGTCTCCTTCGCCAGCAGCATCGGCGCCTTGCTCGCCTTTCTCGCCGCGCGCTATCTGCTTCGGGATGCGATCCAGTCACGCTTCGGCAAGCGGCTCGCTCCGATCAACGAGGGCATGAAACGAGACGGCACCTTCTATCTGCTGACTCTGCGCCTGGTGCCGGTGTTTCCGTTCTGGCTGATCAACCTGCTCTCGGGCCTGACGCCCATCGGCGCGCTGCGCTTCTACATCGTGAGCCAACTCGGCATGCTGCCCGGCACGCTGGTCTACGTGAACGCAGGCACGCAGCTCGCCAGCATCCAATCGCCGGGCGACATCCTCTCGCCCCTGCTGCTGGGCAGCTTCGTGCTGCTCGGCATCTTCCCGCTGATCGCCAAGGCGATCGTCGGCGTGTTGCAGCGACGCAAGGTCTACGCGCGCTGGTCCAAGCCGGCCAACTTCGATCGCAATCTCGTCGTGATAGGGGCCGGCGCCGGCGGTCTGGTCTCGTCTTACATCGCGGCCGCGGTCAAGGCGAAGGTCACGTTGATCGAAGGCCACAAGATGGGCGGCGACTGCCTGAACTACGGCTGCGTGCCGAGCAAGGCGCTGATCCGCTCGGCCAAGATGGCGAAACAACTGCGCAAGGCCGAGGGCCTCGGCATGGCCGACGTGCAAGGGCGCGTCGACTTCCCCGCCGTGATGGCCCGCATACACGACGTGATCGGCGCCATCGAGCCGCACGACTCCGTCGAGCGCTACACGCAGCTCGGCGTGGAGGTACTCACGGGGCACGCCCGCATCGTCACGCCCTGGAGCGTGGAAGTGAGCCTCGCCGACGGCACGCGGCAGACCTTGACCACCCGCAGCATCGTGATCGCCGCCGGGGCGAGTCCCTTCGTGCCGCCGATTCCGGGCCTCGAGGCGGCGGGCTATCTCACGAGCGACACCGTGTGGGGCCTGAAGCAACTGCCCGAACGCCTGGTCGTGCTGGGTGGCGGCCCGATCGGCTGCGAACTCGCGCAGAGCTTCGCGCGTCTCGGTGCCGCGGTCACGCAAGTCGAGATGGGGCCACGCGTGATGGCACGAGAGGACGCAGAAGTGTCGACCCTGGTCGAAGCCTCCCTGCGCGCCGACGGCGTCACGATCCTCGCAGGGCACGAAGCCGTGCGCGTGGTGACCAACGGCGACGTCAAACAGATCGTGGTCAAGCACGAGGGCCGCGAAATCACCATCGAGTTCGACGAGCTGATTTGCGCCGTCGGACGCCGCCCGCGCGTAACCGGCTACGGTCTGGAAGAACTCGGCATCCCGCTCACGCCGCGCCAGACGATCGAAACCAACGAGTATCTGCAAACGCTCTACCCCAACATCTATGCCGTCGGGGATGTCGCCGGCCCGTATCAGTTCACCCACACCGCCGCGCACCAAGCGTGGTACGGCGCGGTCAACGCCCTCTTCGGCCGCTTCAAGCGCTTCAAGGCGGACTACGGCGTCATTCCCTGGACGACCTTCACCGATCCCGAAGTCGCGCGCGTCGGCTTGTCCGAGAATGAAGCCAAGGCTCAGGGCATCGACTACGAGCTGACGAAGTACGGCATCGACGATCTGGATCGTGCGATCGCCGACGGCACGGCCCACGGCTTCGTCAAGGTGCTCACCGTGCCCGGCAAAGACAAGATCCTGGGCGTCACCATCGTCGGAGAACACGCGGGCGATCTGCTGGCCGAGTTCGTCCTCGCCATGAAGCACGGCCTGGGTCTCAACAAGATCCTCGGCACCATCCATACCTACCCCACCCTCTCGGAAGCGAACAAATACGCGGCCGGCGAGTGGAAGCGGGCCCATGCGCCGCAAAAGCTGCTGCAATGGGTCGAGCGCTATCACGCCTGGGAGCGCGCATGACCATGAACACACGACGCCGCAATCTGCTCTTCGCCCTCGCGGCCCTGCCGCTCGCACGCGGGCTGCATGCCCAGACGGGTTTCGACCATACGCACAGCGCCTGGTCGGCCCTGCTCAAGAAGCATGTCGTCGTCCTGCGCGGCGGTCAGGCCTCGCAGGTGCGCTATGCCGGCTTTGCAGCCGAACGACCAGCGCTCAAGGCCTATCTCGACAGCCTGTCCGGTGTGAGCGCCGCTGCGTTCAAAGGCTTCAGCAAGGTGCAGCAACAGGCCTTCCTGACCAACGCCTACAACGCCTTCACCGTCGAACTCATCCTGACCAAATACCCCGATCTGAAGTCGATCCGGGATCTCGGCGGGCTGCTGAAGAACCCATGGCGCCCGAAGTGGGTACCCTTGCTCGGCAGCAAGGTGTCGCTCGACGATATCGAGCACGAGATGCTGCGCGAGCGCGGACGCTACGACGAACCCCGGGTACACTTCGCCGTCAACTGCGCAAGCATCGGCTGCCCCGCCTTGCGCGAAGAGGCCTTCGTCGCCGAGCGCCTGGAGGCGCAGCTCGAGCAGCAGACGGTCCGGTTCCTTTCCGACCGCACGCGCAACCGTTACAACCCGCAACGCAGTCGCCTGGAGGTCTCGAAGATTTTCGACTGGTACGGCGAAGACTTCCGCCTCGGCCATCGCGGCATCGTCTCGCTGCCGGCCTTTTTCGCGCGCTATGCCGATCAGCTCGCCGATGCACCCGCCGATCGCGAACGCATACGTGCTCAGCAAGCGGAGATCGCCTTTCTCGACTACGACTGGGCGCTCAACGACCCGCGATGACGCCGGCGCTCTCCATCATCGTGCCTATGCTCGACGAAGCGTCAGGCATCACCGCTGCACTGAGCGCACTGGCGCCGCTGCGTATGCGGGGCGCAGAGGTGATCGCCGTCGACGGGGGCAGCACGGACGGCACGCTCGAACTCGCACGCCCTCATGCGGATACGGCATTGCGTTCTCCTCGAGGCCGAGCGCGGCAAATGAATGCAGGCGCTGCGGCGGCCCGCGGCGAAACGATGCTGTTCCTCCACGCAGACACGCGTCTGCCCGAGGCCGCCGATCGCCTCATCGATGAAGCCCTCGCGCGCGGCGCGCACTGGGGCCGTTTCGACGTGCATATCGAAGGGCGCGCTGCCATGCTGCGAACGATCGCCGCCATGATGAACCTGCGCTCGCGCATCACCGGCATCGCCACCGGCGATCAGGCGATGTTCGTGCGCCGCTTCGCCTTCGAGCGCGTCGGCGGCTTTCCCGATCAGCCCCTGATGGAAGATATCGAGCTCTCGCGCCGGTTGGGCGCGCTCGGGTCGCCCGCATGTCTGCGCGCGCGCGTCACGACCTCCGGTCGGCGCTGGGAAGCGCGCGGTGTCTGGCCCACGATCTTCCTCATGTGGCGGCTGCGCTGGCGGTACTGGCGCGGCGCCTCGCCGCACGAACTCGCGCGGGCGTACAGGTGAGTACCGCGCTGATCGTCTTCGCGAAGGCGCCTGTGGCCGGCGCGGCCAAGACACGGCTCGCACCCGCACTCGGCGCCGACGGGGCGGCTGTCCTCGCTCAGCGCATGCTCGACCACATCGTCAGCGTCGGCTGCAGCGCAGGCTTCAGCCGGGTCGAAGTGTGCGCGACGCCGAACGCCGATCATCCGGCTTTCCATCGTCTCGCATCCCGCCATGCCGTCGCGCTCGATTCGCAGGGCGACGGCGATCTCGGCGCACGGATGAATCGCGCGTTGACTCGCGCATTGCTGGCGCACGAGCGCGCCTTGCTGGTCGGCACCGATGCACCGGCGATCACCGCGCACATGCTGCACAACGCCGCCGTCGCATTGCACGAAAACGATGCCGTTTTCATCCCCGCGCTCGACGGCGGCTACGTGCTGGTCGGTTTGCGCCGCGCCGCCCCGGCGCTGTTCGCCGACATGACCTGGAGCACGAGCGACGTGATGCAAGCGACCCGCAGCCGCGCCCGGTCGCAGGACCTGCGCTGGGTCGAACTCGATCCGGTCGCCGATGTCGACGAGCCGGCCGATCTGATCCATGTGCCGGCGAACTGGTTCTCCCATGCGCCCGCGCGCCTCCTCAACGTTGAAGCGAGCACTCCATGAAGTCACTGCGTTCCCTCACCGCCTGCTTGTGCGCGCTCGGCGCCCTCGTGCTGGGAATGGCGAATGTGCCCAGTGCCCACGCCCAAGGCGCGCCCCTCCGATTCGGCGTCGGGATGTTCCAGCCCGACCGCGAGCGCAACGACGCGACTTACCGCCCGCTCGCGCGACATCTGTCGCAACGCCTGGGCCGTCCGGTCGAACTGCGCACCGTCGACTCCTGGGAAGGACTGGCACAGTCGCTGGCGAGCGGCGAAACGGACATCGCCCTGATGGGCCCGTGGGGCTACGTGCTTGCCAATCATCGTGCCGGCGCACAAGCGATTTCGACCATCCTGTACGAAGGCAAGCCGGAATACTTCGCGCTGATCGTCACGCACCCGGATTCGGGCCTAGCCACCGTCGAGGATCTCCTCACGAAAGGAAAGGGCAAGACGTTCGCCTTCGGCGACAAGGGATCCACCTCGGGCTATCTCATCCCCCTGCACTTCTTCATGCAAAAGGGCATCGAGCCCGAGAAGCACTTCGCCCGCGTGTTGCACACGAAGCACCAGGCCATCCAGATGCAAGTCACCGCCGGGCAGATCGACGCGGGTGCCGACTACAACCGCAACCGCAACGCGATGATCGAGCAGGGCATGATCAAGGCCGATCGCAGCAAGATCATTTGGCAATCCGCGCCGCTGCCCAACGACGCCTTCGCTGTCGGCGCGCAACTGCACAAGGACAAGGTGCTCGTCGCTCGCCTGCAGTCGGCGCTTGCCGAAGTCGGCGGGCTGCTCAAGGCTCAGCCCCGGTTGCTTCCGACCCACTACACGGGCTTCGTGAACAGCGACAATCGCCTCTACAAGCCCATCCGCGACGCCGGGCTTGCCACCGGCAAACTGACCGTACGATAGCCCGATGCCCGCAGCACTCGCTCATCGTGATCCCGTGTTGCCGTCCGGCCGGCTGGGCTTTCTCGCGCTCGCCGCCGTGTACGCCGTGCTGATCGCGCTCTGCCTGGGTACATTGATCGCGGCCGGAGACCTGTCGTTCGGCCGCAACCCGTGGGAGAACCTGTTGAAGTCCGCGGGCGATTTCGCCCGCCCGAGCTTGCTCGACGTCTGGTTCGGGCCCGAGCGTCTGGAGTATCGCAGCGACGACGGCACGTTGCTGCGCGTCGAGAACCGCCGCGTGGTCGAAACGGAGTTTCTCGCGGCCCTGGGCCGCGCCACCTGGGTCACCTTCCAGATCGCCACCTTGGGCTCGCTGCTCGCGGCGGCCCTCGCACTGCCCCTCGGGTTGCTTGCCGCTCGCAACATGAATGCGCCTCGTCCCATCGCGGTCGCTGCCAACGGCGTCCTCGGTGTAGCGCGCGCGGTGCATACGTTGGTGTTCGGCCTGGTCCTGGTCGGCATCGTCGGACTGGGCCCCACGGCGGGCATACTCGCGATCGCGCTGCATTCCATGGGCACCTACGGCAAGCTCTACGCCGAGAGCATAGAGACGCTCGACATGGCCGCCATCGACGCCGTGCGCGCGACCGGGGCCACCCCGATGCAGGTCTTCTTCCACGGCGTCTGGCCCTCGGTCCTGCCCCAGTTCGTGAGCAGTCATCTCTATGTTTGGGAGTACAACATCCGCGACTCCACCATACTCGGGCTGATCGGCGCGGGCGGCCTCGGTTTGCTCATTTCAGAGGCCGTGAGCCTGTTCCAATGGGGGCGCCTATCGACCATCCTGATCGTCCTGGTGGCACTGGTCATGACCTTCGATGCGCTCTCCCGGCGCATACGCCAGGCGTTGCTATGACCACGACGCCCACGACAGCGGCGGTGCGCCTGAGCGACATCAGCGTCGCGGCCGGAGAACGCGTGCTGCTGGACGTCCCCCATCTGGAGATCGCCGCAGGCGAGCGCGTGGCTCTGGTCGGACCGAACGGCGCGGGGAAGAGCACGCTGCTGCGCACCCTTGCCGGCTTCGTCCGGCTCGCCCGAGGCGAGGTTCAGGTGATCGGTCGCACGTTCGGCCCTGAACACGCGGCGCTCTCCCGCGCGCAGTGGCGCAATCTTCGATCCGAACTCGGCCACGTCATGCAGGGTTTGCATCTCGTGCCGCGCCTGAGCGCACGCGAGAACGTGCTGATCGGCGCATCGGTGCGCATGCAGGCGTTGCCCGCCTGGCGCAACTGGGCGCGCATCTATCCCGCCAACCTGCGTGCGGAAGCCGATGCGGCCCTCGCGGACCTGGACATCCAGCACTTGGCCGACACGCGCGCCGATCGCCTCTCCGGCGGGGAGCGTCAGAAAGTCGCGATCGCGCGCCTGCTCCTGCAGCACCCGTCGCTGATCCTCGCCGACGAGCCCACAGCCGCCCTCGATCCGAGCGCCACGCTGCAAGCCTGCCAGGCGCTGCGCCGTGCAGCCCAGGGCAGGACGCTCATCAGCGTCGTGCATCAGACCGAATTGCTACCGTTGCTTGCCCAGCGCGTGCTGGGACTCGCTCACGGCCGCATCGTCTGGGATCTGCCCGTCGGCGGCGTTGACGAAGCCGCGCTCAAGGCGCTCTACGGCGCGCCTCACCCGGAGTCGACCGATGCACGAGGCAGACAACCGGACTTGAGCCGCGCGATCCATGTCACCTGAATCTCGTTCACCCACCACCCCCGGAGAATCCATGTCATACACACGCGCTGGACTTGCCTTGATCTCGGCGATCGCCTTGAGCGGATGCGCCACGTTGCAGCCGAGCGACAACGGCATGATCACGCTGAAAAGCCCGCATAGCGCCGCTGAGACGCTCACGCGCCTCGAGGGCGAGGTGAAGAAGCGCGGTCTGGCGATCGTCGCCCGCATCGATCATGCCGCGGGCGCGACCAAAGTCGGCAAGCGCCTGCGGCCGACCGAGCTCATGATCTTCGGCAATCCGCAGGCCGGAACACCGTTGATGGAGTGCGCGCAGGGGGTGGGGATCGACCTGCCGATGAAAGCCCTCGTATGGGTGGATGCCCAGTCCCAGGTGTGGCTGGCCTACAACGATCCGGTCTGGATGGTCCGCAGGCACGGCGGCGGCGACTGTCCCGCGGCCGACAACGTGCGCAAGGCCCTGGCGGCCATCGCTCAGTCGACGATCGCGCGATGATCGGCGGCACTGCCGACAGCACAGCGGCGGGCAGAAGCTGCCCGCTGCACTATCGCTATCGGCCTGAAGTCTTCGCCTCGGCGGCCAGAGCGGATCTTCAGTCCCTCGAAGTGCTGTATGTCGTGGGGGGGCTCTACGGCAACGAACTCGCCCTGGAACGGGTGCTCGAACTGTTCGCGGCCGAGCGAGGCCGCAAGCGTCTGGTGTTCAATGGCGACTTTCACTGGTTCGACATCGATCCGGATGTATTCGCGCGCGTCCAATCCCAGGTGCTCGCCCATACCGCCACCCGAGGCAACGTCGAGACCGAGCTGGCCGCGCCACCGGCGGACGGCGCGATCGACGCCGGCTGCGGCTGCGCCTACCCGGCCTGGGTGAGCGACGACATCGTCATGCGCTCCAATCGCATCCTGGCTCGGCTTCGTCAGGCGACTGCGCCGATCCAGCGCTGCGAACTCGGATCGCTGCCGATGTGGATGCGCGCCGATGTCGGGGACATGCGTATCGGCATCGTGCATGGCGATGCCGAGTCCCTCGCCGGCTGGGGGTTCGCCCAGGAGCATCTGCACGATCCCGCGCAGCAGGATCGAGTTCGCGGCTGGCTGTCGAGAGCGAACGTGGATGCCTTCGCTTGCAGCCACACCTGCCTTCCCGTGTTCCAGTCGCTGCCGTTGGACTCGGGAGCGCACCGCGGATGGATATTCAACAACGGAGCCGCAGGCATGCCGAACTTCGCGGGCGACAGCGCCGGACTGCTCACGAGAATCGCCGTGTCGCCCCCCCTGTCCGGCCACTCTCGGGCCAGCGTGAACCGGGGTGAGGTTTACGCGGATGCCTATGCGATCGAAATCGACGTGAGCGAGTCGCAGCGACGCTTCCTGCGCCAGTGGCCGCCGGGCAGCGACGCCTACGCTTCCTACTTCGAGCGCATGGCGAGGGGGCCCGACTATTCGGTCCAACGGATGGTTCGCCCCAACGCCGCGTAGCCCGCGGGGCGTGCGTGTAGAAAAATTTACCGGCCCACGGCGCACGGCGCACGCTCCCGCCCACGGGCCCAGCTAGAGGAATTGCGCCAGGCACAGCACGTGCGTAGGGTCGGCAAACCCTGACTGCAAAGGTGGTCATTATGGTGAGCGCGACCGGCTCAAACGCCCACGAGGCGTGGCTTGATCTCATTCGCTCTCGGACTGCTGCTTGGATAGCTTCATGGCGCCCGTCCACCAAGAGAAGCTCCGCTACCGCCGCCATTCACACTGAACCCAATGTCTGCCCGATCGACATCGTTCGCTTCATGCGGCTCGCGCGACTGAGGTACCCGATCGTTTCCTACACCGACACGGATCCCCTGACAGCGATCCTGCGCCGACTCGTTTCATCCCCGGATGTCGGCGGGAACCTGGCCTTGCGCAAAGCCTGCCGTGCAGTGCTCGCGGGCGAAGGCACGCTGACGAGCGCCGAATTGTGGCTGTTGGACGAAGAGGCCGTCGCGCTGCTCGACCGCCTGACGGACTTGCGCCGGTCAGGACGTTACGGCGCCGGCGTGCACCGCGCCGCCATTTCGTTACTCACTGAAGCCTAGATTACCGCGGGACGCGGGAAAGATACTGACGTTGCCCCATGCCTCGAAGCGCGCACGCGTCCTGCGCCGCACCCCGAAGCCTTTCACCTGCCCTGCGCGCGAGCCCGACTATGCGTATCGGGTAAAGAGCGTCGTGCCCGCACCTTTCTCTTCTTGCGAGACGGCCTTACGAGGGGGCGATGCTCGCCCTCCGCGCCTGCGCAACGCTCGCTGGCCTGATCCAGGCTCCTCCAGAGATTCGACGCGTACGTCGCCAGCCGCGGTGATCGGCCAGGCGGCATCCAGCCTGCCTCCATCGATACCCTCCTCGTTCGAATTTTCTCGATGACCGCGATCGAGCATCCATCGTGCCCGCCGAGGTGGCTTGCAGGAAGGAAATCCCCGTGATACTAGTTACCAAACAAATCAATACATCCGTGGGGGATGCATGTGCACGACGCAGGATATGCGAGTCCTCGGCGCGGTCGCGGAGGCCTCGCCTGTCATGATTTGGACCACCGATGCGACGAATCATGTCAACCATGTCAACCGTGCTTGGCGGCAGTTTTTCGGCGTCGCAGAGGCCAACCTGAGTGAGATCGACTGGCGACAGTTCGTGCATCCCGAAGACTATGACATTTATGTATCCGGGTTTGCGGCATGTGCCGCTCGACGCGAGGAGTTCCGGGCCCGCTGCCGCGCACGGCGCGCAGACGGCCAGTGGCGTTGGTTGAGTGCGCATGGCGCGCCCTACTTCGTCGGCGACGTCTGGTCCGGCATGGTGGGAAGCTCCATGGACATCACCGAGCAGGTCGAAGCAGAGGCGCTCGTCAGGGAGAGCGAGGCGCGCTTTCGGCATGTGCTCGAGCATTCCCCTGTCATTGTTTTCACGATGGACGACCAGCTCCGGTACACCTGGATACACAACGAGCACGCGACCTTCGATACGCAATGCGTCATCGGCCGCAGGGACGAAGAGTTGCTGCCGCCCGACGAGGCCGAAGCGCTGACGAAGATCAAGCGGTCGGTATTGACCAGCGGTGTCGGACTGCGTACCGAGCACGCGATGAGCGTCGCAGGTTTTCGGCACATCTATGATCTGAAGATCGATCCCATCCACGATCCTGACGGTGCCATCGTGGGGCTGCGCGCAGCCGCCGTCGACGTGACGGAGCGCAAGCGCCTGGAGGAAGCGCTACGCTCGGCCGATCGCCAGAAGGAAGAGCTGCTCGCCATCGTCGCCCACGAGATCCGCAACAGCCTCTCGCCCATGACGAACGCCGTTCAATTGCTCAAGCGCGCCGCGACGCTCGAGGATCGACGAATCGAGATCCTCGAGCGTCAGTTGTCGCACCTGAAGCGCATCGTCGACGATCTGCTCGACATTGCCCGCTCGAGTGCCGGCAAGATCGAACTGCGCAAGAAAACGATGCGCATCGATCTGGTTGCCCGAACGACGATCGAAACGGTATCGCCGCAAGTCCAAGCCAAACAGCACCGGCTCAAGCTGCATGTTCCCGAGCAGCCGGTCTTCGTGTTCGCCGATGAGGTCCGAATCTGCCAGGTGCTCGTAAATCTGCTTCACAATGCGGTGAAGTTCACCCCTGCAGGGGGCACGATCGAGGTCGAGGTTCGCACCGAAGGCAACGAAGCGGTCGTCAGCGTGCGCGACACGGGCATAGGCTTGGCGGCCGACAAGCAAATGCAGGTGTTCGCCATGTTCGGTCAGCTGACGACGCCGGCGGGGCAGGCCGGGCTCGGCATCGGACTCACCTTGTGCAAGCGGCTCGTCGAATTGCACGGCGGCAGCATCGCCGTCCGCAGCGAGGGACCCGGACACGGCAGCGAGTTTCTCGTCCGCCTTCCCCTCGCGAGGGCACCGAGTCGAAGCCAAGCCAGTGAACTGTCCGACGATGATGCCGGTGCCTAGGAGAGGTTCACGGCATCGTCATATGTTCGCTTTCCTACAGACGAGCGCTTCGGCAAAGCGTATTTTGACGCAGCGAGTGCTTGTTCCGTCCCGGCTGGAACATCGCCCCGCCGCGGCCAAGGCCGACACTGAATTCGTCGCGTCTTGCACGCGCCCAGGCCGGTACTCCGGGAAACCATAGCCTCGACACCGTTCGGCGGCGATCCGCCGCGACATTGCCGTAAGGAGCACTCCCATGGCCAAAGGCCAACAGCGCAGCAATCGTGAAGCGAAGAAACCCAAGAAGGCCAAGGCACCCGCGCCGGTGCAGGTAGGCAGCAGCCGCGCGCCTGCCAAGAGTTCGGGTTTCAATCCGAAAGCCAAGTAGAAGGATTTTTTCGTCCGCTCACGACTGTGCGCTCGCGAGTTCCAGGCCATCCGGCCCACCGAGCGGCGGATCGTGGGCAATACGCCTCAGGCGGTCGTGCCTTCGCCCCACGTCGGCAAGATCCGAAGCATTGCCGAGAGTTCGTTGGGCATCCGCCCAAACCAACTCCGCATGGCGCAGCACCGCGCGGCGTCGGTCGGGCTCGGTTTCGCACGATAGCACCGAGCTCATGACGTCCAGCATTCGGATCAATACAGGTGTATTGCCCTCGGAGTTCTGTCGGATCATGTGGAACATGATGTCGACCAGACTGGCGTAGTCGAGCGTCGGCACGAACAGTACGACACTTGCGTTGCGCGCAGTGACCCCGCTCGGCAAGCGATGACCCGCCAGATCGCACAGCGCCTTGCCCAAGCGGTCGATCACGCCGAGCGCGGTATGAGGATCGTTGATTCCCGACGACAAAGCGCGTACGGCGACTTCGACCAATTGTCGCACCGCATACGCGAGATCGGCCGAGCTGCCACGGGTGGAACCCAGGGCCACGGCATTCCGGACCGCAGCTTCCGCACCAGGGACGGAAACGGTCATGACCGCGATGGGCGTCCCGGGAAACACGAAATCGCCGCGCATGACGAGCAGCCGGATCGCCGTGCCGCGCTCGGCCGCCCAGTCCGCCAAGCCGGATTCGTCGAGTTCCTGCAGATAGCCGCACCGGGCCTCCAGGATGGGGCTCGCCCCACGCCAGAATGCCTCCGGTGGCGGTGCCGTCTGAACCGCTTCGACAACGAGCTCGTCCATGGCCTCACGAATGTCCTCAGTCACCAGTTCGAGCACCGTATCGACGTTGATGCGGCTCGCCATGTGACCGACGAAGTAGACCAGAGTCGCCACGCACAGGCCGGCGAGCAGCATGGCGCAAGCGAGCGAGATGCTCGGAACGAAGGAGCCCTGGTCCTCCCCGCGAACGCTTCGCAGCACGATCAGGGCATAGGCGAACGTGCCCAGCAACGCACCCAGGGTGAATTGATTGCCCCGATCGCGCGTGAAGTTCCGCAGCAGGCGAGGACCCATCTGACCCGCCGCGAGAGAGAGCGCCGCGATGGTGATGGAGAACACCGTGCCGGCCACGCCGATGGTCGATGAAGCAATCGCGCCGAGCAGCGTGCGAGCTCCGGTGCCATCCCCGTCGTATAGCCACTGTGCATCGAGCAGCCACGCGGGGAGCATGTCGCTGCGATCGATATGCAGCAGCACGAGCGCCCCGATCACGCCCATCAGGACCATCGCAGCCGGCAGCAGCCAGAAGGCTTCGCCGATTGCCGACATCAATTGACGTAGACGTGCGATCACGGCAGGAGGCTCGGCTCGAAAAAATTAGCGGGACGCTGCCTCGTCACTGGGTCAGCGCAAGCGACGACCGGGCTGCGACGACGCTTCCCCGGCCGCGCGCCGTACGCGACGTCACCGGCGAACGGAAGCTCGCGTATTCCGCAAAAATCAGGCCTGTCGGCGCACCACTCATGCCGCCTCGCGGCGAGAGGCCAGCGCCGATCGATCAGTCGCTGCGATGCGCCGTCAGCATAGCGAGCCGATCATGCCCCCTTCGACCTGGATGCTCGATCCGGTGATGAACCCCGCCTGCCGGGAGGCGAGGAAGGTCACCACGCCCGTCACTTCTTCCTGAGTGCCCATGCGTCCGAGCGGCGTCAATTTCTTGCGCGCGGCTGTTTCGGCCTCCGACCGCCCGGCCGGCGGCGGCCCCCGATGCGAAGTGTCGATCAGCGCGGGCGACACGCAGTTGACCGTGACCCCGCTGGCGCCGATCTCGTTGGCCAGATGCTTCATGTAGGCGGTCACGCCCGCCCTGAACACGGTGGACAGGCTGTGGTGCGCCATGGGCTGCTTCACCGAAGCCGACGTGATCGCGATGATCCGCCCCCAGCCACGCCCCTGCATCAGGGGCACCATGCGCTTGGCGACCAGAATCGCCCCCCACAATTGCGTCTGGTAGGCTTCGTGCCAGCGGGCTTCGTCAGTCTCGTCGAGCGTCGCCCGAATCGGATTGGGCGCACGGCCGGTATTGAGTATCAGGATGTCCAGGCCGCCGAACTCGCGCGCCAGCGTCTGCGCCAGTTGCTCGACATCGGCGGCCGATCGCATGTCGCCCGGCACCGCCAGCACGCGCGTGCCGTGTCGCTGCGCGATCTCGCGCGCCGCCGCGTCCAGTTTGTCGGCCGATCTGGCGAAGAGCACGACGTCGACGCCTTCGGCGGCGAGCGCATGCGCGATGTTCCTGCCCATGCCCGCGCTCGAGGCGGTCACGAGCGCGACTTTTCCAGCGATTCCCAGATCCACGGCGCCGCCCCCCACGGTTGCTTGTATGGGCCCCGAGTTTAGCCGACCGTGCCGACCCGAGCGTTCGCGTTCGCCCTTGTGTTAGGCTTCGAGGCGACGATTTCTTGGGCGCCACGCGCCCTCCCCTGGCTGCAGCCGTCTGCCAGGACGGCGCGCAAGCGCGTTCGGCGCAGCCAGGGCACAGGCGGTCCCACAGCACAGGTATCGGTTAGGAGGAAGCACACAATGATTCATGCCATGAGCAGCACCGAAGCGCTCGCCAGGCGGCGCATCATCAAATCCCCCGGCACGGGCATCGAACACTGGGGTACGGAATTCTTCGGCCCCCGGTCGTCCACCAGCGTTGCCCCCGGCCCCCAAGCCACCATGTCCGACCTGAATCCGCACGAGACCGTCGTCGCGCACTTCCACGGCACGACGCAATTCCAGCTCTTCACGGCGGGCTCGGGAACACTCGGCAAGAACGCGTTGCAGCCGCTTGTCGTGCAGTACAAGGATCACCATACGGCGTATGGCCCGGTGGTGGCCGGCCCCTTCGGACTGAGCTTCATGGCGATTCGCATCAAGACGGGCGTCTCGGCGCCCGTCTACCTGCACGAGCCCGGATACAAGGATCATCTGAAGCCCAGCAAGCGACGCAATCTGCTGTCGGCACCGATCGGCCTGTCGACCGATCCTGTCATGCAAAGTCGCAAGGAAGCGAGCTGGGAGCCCCTCTACGACCCGGCCAAGATCGACGACGACATGGCCGCGCATGTGGTGCGGCTCGGTGCAGGCATGGCGGTCATGGGCCCCGATCCGCGCAGATCCGGCGGCTATTACGTGTTCGTCGCCAATGGCAGCCTGGCCAAGGACGGCCAGGAACTGCCCCGGTGGTCCATGGTTGCCGTGGAATCGAACGAACCCGGCTTCGAGATCCGCGCCGGCAAGCAGGGGCTGGAGGCGCTGGTGCTGGAGTTTCCCACCGAAGAAGATTGATTGCGTTCCGCGCGAACTCTGCGAAAAACCGACGCGGAGCGATGCCGCTTCCCCCGTCGAGCGTGCAACCGGATCGGCGCGGCGACGGCTGACATGACGCAAGAGCCGGGCTGCCCTCACCCGAGGGTGTCCGGGCGGAACCTAGATCCAGGAGGAAGAAAAGAAATGATGAAACGTCGTCTCGTCCACGGTTGCACCCGAACGCTGCTCGCGCTCGCCCTCGCCGCTGCAACGGCAGGTGCGTTCGCGCAGAACTACCCCTCGCGCAACGTGCGACTCGTCGTACCCTTCGCGCCCGGCGGCGGCAGCGATCTGTTCGCGCGATCCCTGGGCAAAGCGCTGGGTGAAGTCTGGGGCCAGCCGCTGGTGATAGAAAACATGGGCGGCGCGGGCGGCGGCGTGGCTGCCGGACATGTCGCGCGATCCGAAGCCGATGGCTACACGATCTTCTTCGCGACCCATCCCATCCTGGCCATCAATCCGGCCCTGTACACGAAACTCGCTTACGACCCGGACAAGGACTTCGCGCCCGTCGTGAAACTGGGCGAGACGCCGCTCATGCTGCTCGTCAGCGCATCGTCCAGCGTCAACTCCGTGCCGGAACTCATCAAGTTGGCCAAGGCGAAGCCGGGCTCGCTCAACTTCGGCTCGGGTGGCCCGGGCACGACCCAGCATCTGAGCGCCGAGCTGTTCAAATCCATGGCCGACATCGACCTTGTCCATATCCCGTTCAAAGGGGGCGCACTGGCGAGCGCCGCGCTGATGTCCGGCGAAATCCACTTGCAGTTCGATTCGGCCTACCCGGGAATGCGACACATGCAATCGGGCAAGATGCGCGGCCTGGCCGTCACGGGCAAGAACCGGTTGCCTTCGCTTCCGGACATGCCCACCATGGGCGAGACCTTGAAGGGCTATGAATCCGTGCTGGGCTACGGCATCTTGGTGCCGGCCGCGACGCCGGCCACGATCGTCGCTGCATTGAATCGCGACCTCAACAAGGTGCTCTCGGATCCGGGCTACAAGAAAGAGATGGCCAGCCGCGCCATCTACCTCGACGGCGGCACACCGGCGCAATTCAGCGCCTGGCTCGCCGCCGAGCGCAAGAAATGGGGCGAGCTCATCCGCCGTCTCAACCTCAAGATCGGCTAATCTGCCGCTGCGGCGCCGAGCGGCGAAGCTCGTCCGGGTCGGCGGAACCGCCCACGGGTTCGGGTTCGTCCACCCACTGCCCGCCTCGGCCGACCCACCGCACCGGGGCCGTTCCAACTATTCACGAAGAGGGCTAGACGATGCCTAAGAACGTTCTCATCATCATGGCCGACGAGCATCAGCAAAAGGCCTCCGGATGCTATGGGCATCCCTTCGTCAAGACGCCGGCCATCGACCGACTCGCCGCAAGCGGAGCACGGTTCACCAACGCGTACACGAATTCGCCGATCTGCGTTCCGGCGCGTGCGAGCTTCGCAACCGGACGGGAAGTGCACGACATCGGCTACTGGGACAACGCACTCGCCTATGACGGCCGCGTGCAGGGCTGGGGCCATGCGATGCAAGAAGCCGGCATGCATTGCCTGTCGATCGGCAAGCTGCACTACCGCAGCGAGCAGGATCCGACCGGCTTCGACAGGCAGATCGTCCCCTTGCACATCGTCGAGGGCAAGGGCGCGGTCGCCGCATCGGTCAAACGTCCGCTCGGACCGCCGATCAAGAAGAGCAAGCTCGCGAGCCAGATCGGCCCGGGCGATTCGGGATATATCCGCTACGACCAGTCGATCGCCGAGCACACTGTCGATTGGCTCAAGAACGAAGCGCCGAAACACAAAGAACGGCCATGGGCCCTGTTCTGCTCCTTCGTCTGCCCGCACTTTCCGCTGATCGCGCCGCCAGCCTTCTACGACCTCTACCCACACAGCCTGCTCGAGCGCCCCAAGGGCAGCGCGCCGGACTACCCGCGGCATCCGTGGATCGAGAAGTTCCGCCAGATGCAGTGTCACGACGATTTCTTCACCGAAGAGACACGCAGGGTCGCCATCGCCTCCTACTACGCACTGTGTTCGTACATGGACTCGAACGTCGCCCGGGTGCTGCAGGCATTGGAGGACGCCGGGCTGCGCGACGACACACTGATCGTGTACACGGCCGACCATGGCGAGAACCTGGGCACGCGACGCCTATGGGGAAAGTCGAACATGTACGAGGAATCGGTCGCCATCCCCATGATCGTCTCGGGGCCGGGCGTTCCTTCGGGTCAGGTCGTCGGCACACCCGTGACGCTCGCCGACGCTGCGGCGACCATCCTGGAGACGGTCGGACTCGCGGACCGGATCGTTCCAGGATACAAGTCGATGCGCACGCTCGCCAACGAACCGGACGACATCGAACGCGCCGTCCTGAGCCAGTATCATGCGACCGGCGCCGATACCGCCGTCTTCATGATCCGCAAAGGCCGATACAAGTACATCCACTACGTCGAATACGCGCCCGAACTCTTCGACGAAGTGGCCGACCCGGAGGAGGAACGCAACCTCGCTGACGATCCGGCGTATGCGGATGTGCTCAAGTCGCTGGTAGCCGAACTGCATAGTCGCTTGGATCCCGTTGCCGTGAACGCTGCCGCCCAAGCCGCTCAGGCGGCGCTGGTCGAGGCTGCGGGCGGACGCGAGGCGGTGCTGGCCAAGGGCTCGTTTCAAGGCACTCCCGCACCCGGCGAGAAGATCGAATACACCTGATCGGAACACCGCGCAGCGCGCCTCGGCATCATGCAAGCATCGTGAACGAATTCGCGGCCAGGCAAGTGTTGTTCGTTCGCGCCGTCGAGAGCGTGGACGCCCAGCACCGTCCGCTCACCGAAGACGACCTAGGCTACGCCAGCCGCGCCGCTGCCGAACTCGTTCGGTGGCAGGCGACCGACCGCGGCGAACGAGCGAGCAGCGAGGCCTATGTCGCCAAACGGGCGCAGCTGCTGGCCGAGAAGCTGCAGGAGCGCTCCCCTAAACTCGTTCGGACACTCGACGCGCTGCGCTGGCGGCCATGGATCGGCGGCGTGGCGCCTGTGGTGGCCTTCATCTTCGGTATGACGCTCGAGCGCATTGCAGACCCCGGACGCGTCAACATCCTCGCCTTCCCGCTGCTGGGCATCATCGCCTGGAACCTCGCCGCCTACGTGTGGCTCGCCGTGCGCGCAGCGCAAGCCGCGTGGGGGCGCAAGCCTGTGCGACCTTCCTGGCTGCACCGAGTGCTCGCCGGCGCGCGCAACCGCGCAGAGGCCGCGATGGAAGAACCGCTGGCTGCCGCCCTCGCCCACTTCGCACTCGACTGGAGCAAGCGATGCGCGCCGCTCGTGGCGGCGCGCGCGGGCCGTATCCTGCACGCATGCGCGGCAGCTCTGGCGCTGGGCGCGGTCGCCGGACTGTATCTGCGTGGGCTTGCATTCGAGTATCGCGCAGGCTGGGAGAGCACATTCCTCGATGCGGGCAGCGTGCATGCCCTGCTCGCGTTCTTTCTCGAGCCCGCTGCGCGCCTTGTGGGTACGCCGTTTCCGAGCGTCGAAGAGATCGCAGCCGTGCGCTGGAGTGCAACCGGGGGCGGAGAAAACGCCGGGCGCTGGATCGGACTGTACGCCGTTGCCGTCATGGCGGCGGTGGTCGGGCCGCGACTGCTGCTTGCCCTCGCAGCTGGGCTGCGAGAGTGGCGGCTGTCGACGCGCTTCCCGCTGTCGCTCGAGGAGGCGTACTTACGGCGCATGATCGCGGGTTGGCGCACCGCCCCCTCGCATGTCCGGGTACAGGCCTATGCCTATACGCCGGCGCACGCGGCGGCCGCCGGTCTGCAGCAATGGGTCGGCAGCGTGCTGGGCGAGGACGTTCAGGTGCACTGGGCACCGCCGGTGGCCTTCGGCGACGAAGACGCGTGCTCGTTCGAGGATGCCGCGTCCCATGACGCCGATCTCGTCATCGCCCTGTTCAACCTGGGCGCCACACCGGAGACCGAAAATCACGGCGTGTTTCTCGACCGGCTGAAGGCTCGGTTCCCCGCGAAGATTGCCATAGTCGTCGACGAAGGTCCCTACAGAGAGCGACTCGGCAACCAGGCCGGGGCGCCTGCCCGGATCGCGGAACGACAGCGTGCATGGACCGGTTTCGGGACCACCCGAGATCTGCATGCCCTGTTCGTCGACCTGACCCAGCCCGGTTCCGCGGCGGCGCAAGCCGCGCTGGATGAATTCCTGGCAGGCCGCGCGGCCACAACCTGATGTCATCGTCGAACGCACCGGCCACGATCCAGCTGAGCCTCGTCTCGCACACCAACGCAGGCAAGACGACGCTGGCACGCACGCTGCTGGGACGCGATATCGGCGAAGTTCGCGATGCCCCTCACGTGACCGACATCTCGTCCTCCCATGTGCTGCTGCAGTCCCCCGAAGGCGACGTGCTGCGGTTATGGGATACGCCCGGCTTCGGCGATTCCGCACGGCTGGCCAAGCGCCTGCGCACCGCCGACAACCCGGTCGGCTGGCTGCTGCGCGAAGTCTGGGATCGCTACCGCAGCCGGCCCCTGTGGTGCAGTCAGCAGGCCGTGCGGACCGCGCGCGATGCGGCCGATGTGGTGCTCTATCTGGTCAACGCAGCCGAAGATCCTGCGGATGCCGGTTACGTCGGCCACGAGATGCAAATCCTCACCTGGGTCGGCAAGCCGGTCATCGTCCTGCTCAACCAGGCAGGCCCGCCCCGACCGACCGTCGACGAGATGGCCGAGGTGCAACGCTGGCGCACCGCCGTCGCGTCGTTCCGCGTCGTGCGCGACGTACTCCCGCTGGACGCTTTCGCTCGCTGCTGGGTCCAGGAGGGCCTGCTGTTCGAGCGCGTGCGCGCGGCGTTGCCCAGCGAGCGGCACCCCGCCATGGACCGTCTGACCTCGGTCTGGCGAGCGCGCAGCCTGGAGCGCTTCGCGCAGTCGATGGACACGCTGGTTCGCCAACTCAGTGCGGCGGTCCACGACCGAGAGCCGGTGCTGCCCGGGGCACCTTCGGAGCGCCCGCAGCGACTGCTGCAGGCGCTCGGTCTGGGCAAGAACGCCGCCGATCGAGAGCGCGACCAGGCCATGGCACGACTGGCGCAGCGCGCCGACGAGCACATCCGCGCCGGAACCGATGCTTTGATCACATTGCATGGCCTGGAAGGCCACGCGGCGACTGTCGTGCTCGAGCGCCTGCGCACGAACTACAGCCTGACCGAACCCCTCAGCGCGGGCAAGGCAGCCGCCGCCGGGGGCATCGCCTCCGGCGCCCTGACCGGACTGATGGCCGATCTGGCCGCGGGCGGGCTCACCCTCGGCGCGGGCGTCGTCGCGGGAACGATACTCGGCGCGCTGGGCGGTGCCGGTGTGGCGCGCGCGCGCAACGCCTTGCACGGCGCCGACGAGCCCGCGGTGACATGGAGCCCCTCCTTCCTGGACGCCTCGGTGCGCTCGGCCCTGCTGCGCTACCTCGCCGTCGCTCATTTCGGGCGCGGCCGGGGCGCCTATGCGCAATCCGAAGCGCCCGTGTTCTGGCAGGACGTCGTGGCGCAGGCCGTCGAGTCGCGTGCAGCTACCTTCCATGCCCTCTGGATGGAAGCTCGCGCAACGCGGGACCGCACAGCGATCGTACCGGCGCTGCGCGCGCTGCTCCTCGAGACGGCGGCTGACGTTCTCGATCGCTTGTATCCGGGCGCATGCGCCTGGGATGACCCGGACTCGCCGCTGCAACGACCCGATCACGAACCTTCGACCTGAGGCGGCGGCTCATCCAGAGAACTTGCGCAACGGCGCCCGCTGCATCGCACCATCACGACATCGAACTTGGCTGACCACGAGCGACGAATCGCTTTCGGACACGTCACGAGCGACATCGCAGCCGTCCTCGCGAAGGTCGGGTTTCGATCACCAATGGGCACTCAACCGTTTACACTTCGCAGGCTAGATCGATTCGCATAGACAGGAGGAGTACCCGCCATGGCCGCCAACGCCCCCACATCCCCCGTTCCATCCGCCGCAAAAGCGGAACTCACGCCCACCGGCAAGCTGCGCGCGGGCATCAACTTTCAGAACATGCTGCTCACGACCCGCGGCCCGAATGGCGAGCAAGGTGGCGTCGCGGTCGAATTCGCTCGTGAACTCGCCCGCAGGCTGGCGGTGCCGCTGGACATCATCGTCTACGAGTCGGCGGGTGGATTGGCCGAATCGGTAAGCGCCAACGCTTGGGATATTTCGGTGCTCGGCATCGAGCCCAAGCGAGCCGAGGAAATCACGTTCGCGCCCCCGCTGACGGAAATCGAATCGACCTATCTGGTGCCAGCGGGTTCGACGCTGCGCAGCGCCGACGAAGTCGACCGCCCCGGAATCCGCATCGCATCGGCGGCGAGAAGCGCCTACGACCTCTTCTTGAGCCGCACCATCAAGCAAGCGCAGCTGGTGCAGATCGAAGGTCTGGATGCCGCGCAGGAACATTTCGCGCGCGAAAAGCTCGAAGTGCTGGCGGGATTGAAGCCGGCGCTGCTGGAATTCATGCCTACGCTGCCGGGATCGCGCCTGCTCGAGGGAAATTTCTACGTTGTCCGACACACCGTCGGGACGCCCAAGGGGCGACCGGCAGCCGATGCCTATCTGCACGATCTGGTCGAAGAAGTGAAGGCGTCGGGACTCGTGGCTCAATGGATAGCGAAGAGTGGCGTAAAGGGTCTGGCGGTCGCGCCGCCGTGGGTGAAGTAGAGGCCGCCGCAATGAGACGAAAGCCAGCGTGTCTGCTGCACCGCAATGCAGGATAATTAAGCGGCGCCCCGCAAGTGCTCGGAAATAAACGTAAGGGGTTACCTCATCGACTGCCATCCCTCAGTCACGTATCGTTCTTTTTCTGAATTCCGCGAGGAGCGGTCAATGTCATTGGATTCGAACATGTCTACTAAAAAGCAAGGGTTGTCATCGGGTTTGCGTCGTACGCTGATTGCCAGCGTCGTTTCGATTGCATGCGGGATCACGCCCGCGGTTGCCCAAGCCGCAGCCGCAGACGACTTCCCCAACCGGCCCGTACGCATCATCACGCCGGCCAACCCGGGCGGCACCACCGATTTCCTGGCGCGCTTGCTGGCCGCCCACTTCACCGAAGCATGGAAGCAGCCTGTCATCGTCGACAATCGGGGCAGCGCCTCGGGCATCAACGCAGCCGAGATCACGAAAAACTCCGAGCCCAACGGTTACACGCTCTTCATCGTCTACCACCAGCACACGGTAAACGCGGCGATTCAACCCAAGCTGCCTTACCACGCGGTGAACGATTTCACCCCCATCACCCAGATGACGGCTGCGGGCACCCTGCTGGTCGTGAATCCGGCTCACCCGGCGAAGAACTTGAAAGAGTTCCTCGAGTGGACCAAGACCACGAAGGAGCCGATCAACTTCGGCTCGGCCGGCATAGGCAGCGGCGGCCATATGGCCGGTGAGCTCTACAAGCTGATGACGGGGGTGAAGGCCCAGCATATTCCGTACAAGGGCACGGGCCCGGCCATCGTCGATCTGTTGGCCAATCGGTATCACTTCAATTTCGCCGGCCTCACGGCCGCCATCACGCAAGTGCAAGCGGGCAAGCTGCGCGCCATTGCGGTAAGCGCAGCCAAGCGCCTCCAATCCCTGCCGGACGTTCCCGCCGTCGCCGAGATCATTCCCGGCTTCGAGGTCGTCGGCTGGTATGGCGTGATGGCTCCTGCGAATCTGCCCAAGCCCTTGCTCACGAAGATCCATGCCGAGACCAACGTGCTGCTGAAGGATCCCGCATTCGTCAAGCGCATGACTTCACTGGGCTCCGAGATCGTGGGCAACGATCCCGAGACCTTTCGAAAATTCATGCTGGCCGACGTCAGCAAATGGGTCGATCTGGTCAAGCGCAGCGGGATGAAATTCAACTGATCGTGTGAGGCTTGCTGCAATCCCCCGAAGCCCTTCGCTGCCGGCGAAGGGCTTTTTTTTGCCCCGCAGACTTCGGCGCATGATTCCCGACTCACGGCCGATCGCCACCGTGCCGGCGACCCTGGCCGCAGCACTGGCAGCGTAGCGCGGTTTCCGGCGACCCTGCCCTGGTCCGAGCTCGTTGGGTGCGCATCCCGGTGGCGAGATGCGCAGTGGAAAGCGGCTTCGACCGCAGCGCTCGTGCTGCATGACCTGTTAAGCTCCGGGTCCGATGACCCAAGACCTCAAAGCCAAACCCACCCGGGCGATTCTCGCCGCCGTACAACTGCCCGACGTGAGCGACGAGGCCCTCGACACCTCGCTGACCGAACTCGGACAACTCGCCAAGACCCTGGGATTCGAGGTCGTCGGCACGTTCAAGCAGCAACGGGCGCGCTTCGACCCAGCGGCTTACCTGGGCACCGGCAAGCGGCAGGAGATGCGCCGCTTCGTTCGTAACCAATCCGATGTCGACGCAGACTCGGACACCGTCGAGGACGCGCCAGACATCGAAGAAGATGCGCCGGATAGTCCGGCCGACCCGCAGACCCGCCGTGCCGACATCGTGCTCGTGGACCACGAAATCTCCCCCATGCAGGCCCGCAACCTAGAAAAGGAAGTCGGCTGCGAGGTCATGGACCGCACCATGGTCATCCTCGAGATCTTCCATCGCCACGCCCGCTCCCGTGCCGCTCGTGCGCAAGTCGAGATCGTTCGCCTGAGCTACATGGCGCCTCGACTGCGTGAGGCCGCCAAGCTCGCGGGTCCGCAAGGCAGGCAGCGCAGCGGGGTCGGCGGCCGCGGCGCCGGCGAATCTCGCGGCGAACTCGATCGACGCAAGATCCGCGAGCGCATCGCCGAGCTGCAGGAATCCCTGGTGGCGCTGGACGCGGAGCGCAAGACCCAGCGCGAGCGTCGGCAGGAACGCGAAGGACTTGCCCGCGTCGCGCTGGTGGGCTACACCAATGCCGGCAAGTCGACCCTGATGCGTGCGCTCACCGGAAGCGAGGTGCTGGTCGCCGACAAGCTCTTTGCAACGCTCGACACCACCGTGCGCGCCCTGCATCCCGAGAGCATCCCGCGCGTACTGGTGAGCGATACGGTCGGCTTCATCGAGAACTTGCCGCACGGTCTCGTCGCATCGTTCAAGTCGACGCTCGACGAAGCGCTCGAGGCCTCCCTGCTGCTTCATGTCGTCGATGCAGCCGATGCCGGGCGAGAGCGGCAGTTGGCTGTCACCGAAAAGGTGCTCGCCGAGATCGGCGCGCAGGCAGTGCCGCGGATGCTGGTCTTCAACAAGATCGATCGCGTCGGCGACGAGGCCGCGCAAAGCGAACGCACGATGCAGCTGCGCGAGCAGCACCCCGATTGCATGGTCATCAGCGCGCGCAGCGACGCGAACGTCGCCGAGCTGCACGCGGCGATCGTCGCCTTCTTCCAGCGCGGGCTCGTGGAAGCCGAGTTCCTGTTGCCCTGGTCGGCGCAACACCTGCGCGGGACGATCTTCTCCAGCTGCGAAGTCCTCGAGGAACGAGCGCAGGACGACGGCGCGCACTTTCGCCTGCGCGGCGAACCTGAAGCCGTGAATCGGCTGCGGGAGCAGCTCGGCCTTCCGGTCGATACCAAGGCGCCATAGATCTCGCGCCGTTGGCGTTCCTGCTCACGTCCGGCCCGCACACCGTCCCATCATGAAAATTGCTGCGAACTGCAGAGCGTCAGCGGTCACGGCACGCTGTCGCTGGCAATCGAGCCAGCGAGAACCCGCGCGCGCAAGCTTTCCATGACGCGAGGGACAGCCACCGTGTTGGCCATGTTCACGGCGAACGAGGGGAGCGAACCGCCGGGATTCGTATGGATGAAGTACGTCACCCGCGTCGATGCGCCGCCCTCGAGCGGGTGCAAATCCCAGAAGCCCTCGTTGACGAGCATCGGCACGCCCGCGCCCCGATTCGACGACTCGGCGTCGCGAGACAGCGACCAGCTGATTCGGGCGCCGTTGCCGGAGGCCGCGCCAGGCTCGCTGAAAACCCGGATCGTGTAGTAGCGATCACTGATCGGAAACGGAAACGACAGCTGCTGGAAAACCCAGGCTGTGTTCCCTTCCCGCTTGAGCACCTTGCTCGCCTGGACGTAGGGCATGAACTCGGGGTAGCGCGCGTAATCGGAGATCACTTCCCGCAACGCGGCGGTGCTCGCAACGATGGTCGCGACGGCCAGGATCTCGTGCACGCCGGACGCCCGCGACTTGCGGGTATAGACACAAATGAGATCAGCTTCGGAGACGAGCCGCCATTCCCCGATTGCGCCGCTCGAGACCGCGCGCGTCTGCGGTCGAAGCGCGCATGTACCGTCTTGCGCGAGAGCCGCAGACGCTTGACAACAAACGATCGCGTACGCGAGCAGAGCCGCCGATGTCTGCGTCATGGCCCTCATGCTCCCATTCGCGGCTCAGTCCGCCTTGGCGCCCGAAATCTTGACCAGTTCCGCCCACTTCTGAACCTCCGCCTTCATGAATGCGCCGAACTGCTCGGGCGTGCTGCCGATGATTTCGCCGCCTTGGGAGGCGAGGCTCTTGCGCACGTCGGGCTGCTGAAGGAAGCGGGCAGTGTCCCGATAGAGCCGCTGGATCAGGTCGGCAGGCGTGGCCGCAGCAGCGAACAAGCCCATCCAGACGCCGGCATCGAAACCGGGCAAGCCGGATTCGGCGACGGTCGGCAGATCGGGCAGGATGCTCACGCGCTTGGCCCCGGTGAAAGCAATCGCACGCAGCTTGCCTGCCTCGACTTGCCTCAATGCCGTGATGGGATTGGGCATGTACATTTCTACCCGGCCAGCCATGGTATCGATCAGCGCAGGCGCCGCGCCCTTGTAGGGAATATGGGTGATCTTCGTGCCCGCGATCTTGTTGAACAGCTCGCATGCGAGATGGTTGCCGCCGCCGATCCCGGAAGAAGCGCACCGCAACTCGCCCGGTTTCGACTTGGCCAGCGCAACCAGCTCCTGCACGGTTCGAAATGGCGCCGTCGCGGGCGCGACCAGGATGTAGGGCTGGGTCGTCAGTTGCGTAATGGGCGCAAGATCCTTCAACGTATCGAAAGGCATCTTCTCGTAGAGCGAAGGATTGATTGCGACCTGCGTCGGCATGATGAGCAGCGTATGGCCGTCGGGGTTGGACTTGACGACGATCTCGCAACCGATGATCCCGCCCGCGCCCGGCCTGTTGTCGACCACGACCGGCCGACCGGTCGCTTCGCTGAACTTCTGGGCCAGCACGCGCGCCGTGATGTCGGTCGGCCCGCTGGCCGGATAGGGCACCACGATGCGCATCGGTTTGGTCGGAAAGCCCTGCGCCGCCGCGACCACGCTTGTCAACGTCAAGACGCCCGCGCCAAGCCATGCAGCGCCCGAGCGGACGACACGACACGAGACGGGGCCGACACCTCTACAGACAGATCGCAAAATCATGTGAGCTCCTCCGGGTGCATACCCGCACAGCCGCGGCCGAAACCGGTCGTGCAGCGCAAGCGTCCGACTATACACGGCGTCGGTGCCGCCCCGGGAAACGGCATGCAGAGAGAGACGCCTCGCCGGGTGACCTTTGGTTTATCCTACCGCGCGCGTGAAGCACGCCCGTGGCTGCAGCACCCATCCAATCCAATCCAATCCGGGGGAGGTCCACCCATGAATTTCAAGCGTCCGCTGTTGGCAACATCCGTCGTTTCCCTGCTCGGGGCTTCGCTGCTCGCCGCAGCGCCGGCCTGGAGCCAGCAACCCTTTCCATCCAGGACGATCCGGATCGTCGTGCCCTTCTCCCCCGGGGGTGGCGGAGACACCATGGCGCGCAAGGTCGCTGCCCGCTTCATCGAGCGGACTGGCGCCTCGGTAATCGTCGAGAACCGTGCCGGCGCGAGCGGCAACATCGGCGCCGAAGCCGTCGTGCGCGCAGCGCCGGACGGCTATACCCTGCTCTCGACCTCCAGCACCTACGGCATCCAGGCCGCGATCGGCAAGACACCGTTCGATCCGCTGAACGACATCACGCCCATCGTCGCGCTCGCCCGCCAGCCGGCCGTCGTGATCGTCAGCCCCACCTCGCCGTTCAAGACCATGGGCGATCTGATCAGTGCCGCGAAACGGCGCCCCGGCGAAATGACGTTCGGGACCGCAGGCGTGGGCGCCATTGCGCACCTGAACCTGGAACACCTCGCGTCGGTCGCAGGCATCAGCATGGTCCACGTTCCCTACAAGGGTTCGTCGCAGGCGCTGATCGACATGCTCGCAGGCAACATCATGCTCACGACCGCGAATCCCACCGTCGCCGCACCGATCGTGAAATCGGGGCGCGTACGCGCCCTCGGCGTGGGTGGCAGCGCCCGAATGCCTTCCATGCCTAATGTACCGACCTTCGCCGAAGCCGGCCTGCCGGGTTACGACCCTTATGACTGGAAAGCGATCCTCGGGCCCAAGGGCATGCCGCGGGAGATCGTGGCTCGCCTGAACGCCGAGATCGGTGCCATCGTGAGGGAAAAGGAGTTCGCAGCCACCCTGGAAGCCGACGGCTCCACGGCACTCGGCGGTACACCGGAAGATCTGCACGCGCTGATCAAATCGGACATGCAGCGCTGGCGCACCCTCATCAAGGACCGCAACCTCAAGTTGAATTGATCCCGTAGGCAGCCGGGACTGTTCCGAGGACGGTCCCGGCCTCAGCCTTCCCTTGCGTGTCCCGAGTCAGGGATTCGTTGCTGAATTGCCAATCGCGTCGGACGGCCCCTTGATGAGCAAGGGCTGGACAACGAGGCCAGGGAAGATACGAACCGCATCCAGGTCGGGCACTGGGCGCAGATGAACGGCGATGCGTAGGGCCCGCGCTCGCCGGCTTTAGTCTAGAACAGCGAATGGCGAACTCGAGACCTCAGGCCGCGCGACCGCGAGTTCATTGCGCTTTCATTCCGGTCTGCTGCACGACCTTGCCCCAGCGCTCCGTTTCGGCGCGCAACTGAGCCGCGAATTCCGCCGGCGTGTTCCCGATCGGCTCTGCGCCTTCGGCCCGCAGGATCTTCGCCATTTCGGGCGAACGCAGAATCTTGACGATCTCTCTCTGCAGCCGTTCGGCGATTTGGGCCGGCAGTCCGGCCGGTGCCAGAATCCCGTACCACGGACCGGCCGAGTAACCGGGCAAAGTCTCAGCGACTGACGGCGTATCGGGCAGGACGGGCGAGCGCGCGGGTGTCGTGACGGCGACGGCTCGCAGGCGACCGGCTTTGACATAGGCCAGCGTCGACATGATGTTGCCGAAGCTCAGCGACACCTCCCCGCCCAGCACTGCCGTCGTTGCAGGCCCGGTGCCCTTGTAAGGAACGTGGACCATCTCGGTGCCGGCCATCATCTTGAGCATCTCCCCGGCCAGATGCCCGGTGCCGCCATTGCCCGAAGACGAAAAGGTCAGCTCCCCCGGGCGAGTCTTCGCCAAGACCACGAGATCCTTGACCGTCCGGACCGGCAACGAGGGATGCACGATCAGTACCGCCGGCACCACGGAGATCATCGTGATCGGCGCGAGATCTCGGAGCGGATCGTAGGGCAACTTCTTGTGCAGATGCGGCGCGACGACGATCGGCGAGGGTGACGCGACCATGATGGTATAGCCGTCCGCCGGGGCTCTCGTCACGATCTCGGTGCCGATCGTGCCCCCTGCCCCGGGCCGGTTCTCCACCACGACCGGCTGGCCGAGCGCCTCGGAGAGCTTTTGTCCGATCAAGCGCGCCAGGATGTCGGTGCCCCCACCGGGCGCATAGGGCGAGACCAGTCGCAGTCCCTTGTTGGGATAGGCTTGCGCATGACTTGCCACGGGCAAGCAGAGCGCTCCCAGGGAAACACCGAGTACCGCTAGCCGCATTTGATTTCTCTCCGGAGGTATCGACACACGCCCCGCCTTCAGGGCAGCGTCTTGGTCGTCAACGCGGTCACGGTGCGCACGTCGCGTTCGTGTTCGAGATCGTCGATCGACGCATACAGTGCCTCGATCGCATCCTGCGTCAGCGTCCGCACACAACAGTTCACGAATTTCTCGCGCAACAGAACCGCAGGCAAAGGATCGTCGGACGTACGCCCTACCGCCTGTTCGACCTTCGCCCGCAAAATCTCGCCGCTTTTCAGCGTCACCTCCACCTCGCTGCCGAAATGATTGCTCTCGGCGAACTGCGCGCTGGTGTAGGGGTACGCCTCGATCGCGCCCAATAACGCCTGCGGCGCGGGCTCCCGGTAGGCGTCGTCCTCGAACTGGGCCATCACGATGCGGCGATCCGTCACCGCCCGCGCAATGCAGTACTGAACGCTGAACTTCGCATCGAGATTGCTGTTCGGCCACTGCCGGTTGGTGTGTTCCAGGCGGCGCGGATGCAGCCATGCCTTGATCTTGCCGATCTGCTCGGCCCGAAGATCGTGTTCGCGAACCAGGTGCAGCATCGCATCGAGCGCCGGATGCACGCTGCCGCAGCAGGGATACTGCTTGATCGCGATGCCCGGACTCACGATGTCCAGCGGTGCCGCCCAGCGCTCGAAGATGCGCTCGACCTCGTAAGTGCCCGGACCGTTGTAGACATCCAGGAAGCCTTGCTTGTGCTCGAACACATCGGCGCTCGCCGTGAAACCCTTGGCCGCCATTTTGGCCGCGAACAGCCCCGCACGGGCGCACATGCCCACGTGCAAGGGCTTGGTCATGGTGCCGAAGTTGGCCTTGATGCCGGAAGACGACGACGCGGCGATCGCAATGGCCGTCGTGGTGTGCGCCTCATCCAGGCCGAGCATGTGCGCGCAAGCCACGGCCGCCCCGAACACGCCGAGCGTGGAGGTCGGATGCCAGCCCTTGGTGTAGTGATGGAAATGCACGCCGCGCGCAATCTTGGTCTCGACTTCGAAACCTGCGATATAGGCCGCGAGCAGATCGGCCCCCGCATAGGTGCCTTCATCGGCCAAGGCCAGCAGCGCGGAGAGCACCGGTGCGGACGGGTGGCCGCCCATGGTGTTGCTGATGTCGTCGAAGTCGAGCGCGTGCGACGCCGTACCGTTGATGACGGCTGCATCGAGCGATGGCGCACGTTCCTTGCGGCCGAGCAAGGTGGCGGCACCCTTGCCTGCCTGCTCCAGCAGCACCTCGCATGCGATGCGCGCAGCCGGCTCCGTGGAACCGGCGATCGTGCAGCCGATGTAATCGAGCACCCCCACTTTGGCCCAACGCAGCGCCTCGGGCGGCAAGCTTTGGAAGGTGATCGCCAGGGCGCGTGCGGCGATTCGTTCGGCAATAGACATCGTTCCGGGTCTCCTCTGCGTGATCTGCATGATAGCCCGGCATGGCCCCGACACTTCATGCACTGACCACGTTGTGGAACGCTACGCGCTTATGCGAGCGGATCAATGCAATAATCCGGCATCTGATAATCGCAGCCTGTTCGTCAGGGAGGCCGGGCGCATGCGCGCGGTGCACCCGCGTTCCGTCATCATGTTCGCAGCATTTTTCGCAGCTCTGTCGATCGATCCACCGGTCTTGCGCGGTGGGCGCTTGCAATGGCCGTAGTCGCCGGCCCCAGTCACGTGCAGCCGCAAGGCCCATTGACGGTCCGAACAGCCGTCTGGTTCTTCCTGCCGCTCATCCTGACCACCGAACTGCATCAGCTGTCGCACTCGCTGGTCCACGCCTTTCTCGCCCGACTCGGCGATCCCACCACCACCTTGGCGGCTTTCAGCGTCGCCTTCGCATTCAACACCACCTTCAGCGGCATCGTCGGCGTAGAGACCCAGGCGGCGATGTCCTTCGTGACGGACAAGCGCTCGTTCTGGCGTGTCGCGCGGTTCTATCTGGGCGTCTCGCTGGTGCCGTTCCTGATCATCGAGTCGATCGCACTGACTTCCCTCGGCGATTGGCTGTTCGGCGAGATGATGGGCGCGAGCGACGAGGTGGTGCGTCTGGCCAAGGCCGCCTCGGCCGTGATGGGCTTGTGGATCTTTCCCAATCAGATCCGCAACATGACCACGGCGTTGTGCATGATGCGCCGGCGCACGATGCTCATATCGCACTCGACCATGATCAGGCTCGGCTCACAGGCGCTGATGCTGCTGGTGCTGCCGTTCTGGATGGAAGGGGCCGTGGCGGGGGCCGCATCGCTCGTGGGCTGCATGAGTGTCGAGGCCTTGTACATGTACTGGGTCAGCCGGAAGTTCTATGCCGAGCTGCCCGACAAGGGCGGCGAGCAGGCGCCCTATCGCCAGATGTGGGGCTTCTCGTGGCCCTTGATGATCACCCAGGTCACCGAGAACGGCGTCACCTTCCTGATCAACTTCTTCCTCGGCCGGCTCGCCAATCCGGACTTGGCGCTGGCCGCGTTCGGGGTGGTGAATGCGCTCAAGTCCCTCGTCGCCTCGCCGCTGCGCAACCTCGTGCAGACCGCGCAGGCCTTGGTGCGCAGCCGCTCCGACATGAGCGTCATGCTGCGATTCGCCCATCGCGTCACCATCGCCTATGTCCTGATCGTCGCCGGGCTGTTCTACACCCCCATGCGCGATGTCATCCTGACAGGCGTCATGGGCCTGCCCGCCGACCTCAACGCCTATGCCACCCCCGGAGTGCAGATGATGATCGTGGTCGTGGTCTTCTGGGGCTATGCCTCGCTGTTCCGGGGACTGCTCTCGGCCATGCGCAGGACAAAGGCGATCGCCGGCAGCGCGGTGATCCGGTTGATCGTCGTGACCGCGGTCGGCAGCACTACGCTGATCGCGCCCGACTTGAACGGTGCGGCCGTCGGTGTCGCAGCCATCGGCGCTGCGTTCCTCGCCGAGACCATCGTCCTCGGCTGGCGCCTGCGCCAGTACAGCCGCTCGACGGGACCGATCTTTCCGGGAGAACGCTTGCCGCAGTGAACGCCGGTTCTGCACCAGCGCTGGCACACGACTTGCACAACCGGTCCCGATGCGCGACATTCCGTCGTGCGCCCAGCCGAACGAAACGAACACCATGCCCCGCTTTCACTTCCTCCCAGCCTACATTGCAGCGCCCGTGCTTGCCGTCTTGACAGTCTCGGGTTTGGCCCACGCGCAGCGCAGCGCAGACACCACTTTCCCCAATCGTCCCATACGCATGCTCGTCGCGCAGGCCGCAGGCGGGCCGACCGATCTGGTCGCGCGGGTGTACGCCAGCCGTCTCTCGGAACTCCTAGGCCAGCAGATCGTGGTCGACAACCGCCCCGGCGCAGGCGGCAGCATCGCCGGTGACATCACTGCGCGAGCGCCCGCAGAGGGTTATACCCTGATGGTCGCGGCCAACGGCACCCTCGCGGTCGCACCGCACATGATCAAGCTGAGCTACGATGCCCGCAAGGATCTCGCATCGGTGGCACTGATCGGCAACAGCGCGCTCGGCCTCATGGTCAACCCGCAGCTGCCCGCCAATTCGGTCAAGGAATTGCTCGCCCTGGCCAATGCGCGGCCGGGCAAGATCAATTTCGGCTCCTCCGGCCAGGGCGCCACCTCGCACCTCGCCGGCGAATACTTGAAGATGGTGACCGGCATCAACATCGTCCACGTGCCCTACAAAGGGGCGAGCCCGGCACTGATCGGGGTCATGTCCGGCCAGATCGAGATGCTGATCTCGGGGCTCTCGTCGGGCATGCCTTATGTCCGTGACAAGAAGCTGCGCCTGCTCGCCGTCAGCAGCGCGAAGCGCGCATCGGTCGTCCCCGACGTGCCCTCGATGTCGGAAACCATTCCGGGCTACGACGTCACGTCGTGGTACGCAGTGCTGGCGCCCGCGAGCACACCGCTCGCGATCATCGAGAAGCTCAACAAGGCATCCAATGACGCGGTCACGTCCCCCGAAACCAAGGCCAAGCTCGTCGCGTCCGGCATCGATATCGATCCGATCACGCCGCAGCAGATGTTCGCCAAGCTCAGCACCGACTACGAGCGCTGGGGCAAGGTGGTCAGGGCGGCCGGCATGAAGCCCAACTGACGGAGGCATGATGGCGGACTTCGACGCAATCGTCATCGGCGGCGGGCTGGTCGGGACAGCGGTCGCCTACGGCATCGCCCGCCTGGGAAAGCGCCCCGTCCTGCTCGACGAAGGCGACATCGCACACCGCGCATCGCGCGGCAACTTCGGTCTGGTCTGGGTGCAGAGCAAGGGCTTCGGGGTGCCCGAGTATCAGCGCTGGACGCGGCGCTCGTCAGATACCTGGACGGAGTTCTCCCAGGAGTTGCTCGAAGAAACCGGCATCGGCACCGGTCACGAGCGCCCCGGCGGGGTGACGATCTGTCTGAGCGAAGAGGAATTGGACAAGCGTCGACGCCTGATGGAGCAACTGCATATCGAAGCCGGTGAAACCAACTTCGATTACGAGATCCTGACGCACGCCGAGTTGAAGAAGATGCTGCCCGCGATCGGGCCGGATGTCGTCGGCGCCTCCTACACGCGTTACGACGGTCACGCCAATCCGCTCTACACCATGCGCGCTTTGCATGCCGCGTTGCTCAAGCACGGTGGCACCTATGTCCCCAACGCGCGGGTGGAGAGCATACAGGCGGCGCCCAACCACTTCGTCATCAACGCGGGCGGCCGGAGCTTCGCCGCCCCCCGTCTGGTGCTCGGCGCGGGGCTGGGCAACAAGGCGCTGGGCGAGATGGTCGGGCTCAACGTGCCGGTGCGCCCTGTGCGCGGTCAGATCATCGTCACCGAACGCCTGCAGCCCGTGCTGCCGATGCCCACGCTGATGATGCGCCAGACCGTCGAAGGCACCATAATGATCGGCGAGTCGCGCGAGGAATCGGGTTTCGACGACACCACCTCGCCCGAGATCATTCATACCCTGGCGCAGCGGGCGGTGAAGTCCTTCCCCTTCCTGCGCAACGTGCGCATCGTGCGCACCTGGGGCGCGCTGCGGGTGATGGCACCCGACGGTCTGCCCATTTACGAACAGTCGAGCGAGTTTCCGGGCGCGTTCGTCTGCACTTGCCACAGCGGCGTCACGCTCGCTGCGAGCCACGCCCGCTACTACGCCCAGTACGTGATGGATGGCGCTCTGCCCGCCGAACTGGCGCGGTTTTCCACGAAACGATTCGATGTTCAAGCTGCTGCCTGACTCCCCTTCGGAACGTATCACCGTGCACGTCGACGGCCAGGCCGTCAGCGTACCGCCCGGCTTCACCGCTGCTGCCGCCATGCTGCTCCATGGCACCGGCTCGACGCGCACGACGCCTGTCACGGGCGAGCCTCGCGCGCCCTACTGCATGATGGGCGTGTGCTTCGAATGCCTGCTGCAGATCGACGGCGAACCTAACCAGCAGGGCTGCCTCGTCACCGTCGCCGAGGGCATGCGCATCGAACGGCAACTGGGCAAGCGCAAGGTGGACGAATGAGCGCCGAACAAGAACCCACATTCGATCTCGCAATCGTCGGTGCCGGTCCGGCCGGCATGGCTGCAGCGGCGATGGCCGCCGAGCTCAAGCTGAGCACGGTCGTCCTGGACGAGCAACCCGAGCCCGGGGGGCAGATCTATCGTGGCATAGAGCGGATGGCTGCAAGTCGGCCGCGCCATCTGGAAGTGCTCGGCCCCGATTATGCGGCTGGACTCGAGCTCACGCGCGCATTCCGCGCGAGCGCGATCGAATACCGGAACGGCACGCAAGTATGGCAGGCGGAGCCCGCCGGTCGCATCTTCTTCCGGCGCAACGGCGCAGCCGGCATCGTGCGCGCGAAGAAGATTCTCATCGCTCCCGGTGCGATGGAGCGGCCCCTGCCCGTTCCAGGCTGGACTTTGCCCGGGGTACTCACGTGTGGCGCCGGTCAGACGGTCCTGAAGGCCCACGGCCTCGCCCCCAAGGGACGCTTCGTCCTGGCCGGCTGCGGCCCCTTGTTGCTGCTGCTCGCCGCGCAGCTCACGCGCTGCGGCATCAAGCCTGCCGCCATCCTGCAGACGACATTCAATCGGTGGGCCGCCGCACCGCATCTGCCGAGTTTCCTCGGCACCCCCGGCTATCTCATCAAGGGGCTGGGACTGCTACGCGAACTCAAGGCAGCCGGCATTCCCTTGTATGCGAATGTGAGCCAGATCGCGATTCAGGGCGAGACGCAGGCCCGCGCGGTCGAGTTCGTCTGCAACGGGACGACACGCACGATCGAGGCGGACACCGTCTTCCTGCATCAGGGCGTGATCCCGAACGGCAACCTTGCCTGGTCGATGAACCTCGATCATCGATGGGACGACGTGCAGCGCTGCTACCATCCCAAGCTCGACGCCTGGGGTCGCAGTTCGAACGCCGCCGTGCTCGTCGCCGGTGATGCCGGCGGCATCGTCGGCGCCAAGGGGGCGGAATTGATGGGGCACATCGCCGCGGCGGCCGCCGCCGTCGATCTGGGCCGGCTAGGCGCCGAGCAGGCGAGCGAACGCACGCGCGATGCACGCAGGGCGCTGAACAAGCAGCGGGCCGCGCGTCCCTTCCTGGACCACCTCTATCGGCCCGAGCAGCGCTGGATCGCGCCCCCCGATGCGGACACCATCGTCTGTCGCTGCGAGGAAGTGCGCGCGGGCGAGATCCGCAAGCTCGTCAGCGAGCAGAACTGTCCCGGCCCGAATCAGTTGAAGTCCTTCGTCCGCTGCGGCATGGGGCCGTGTCAGGGCCGTCTTTGCGGGCTGACGGCGATCGAACTGATCGCGGAAACTCGGGGCGTGCCGGTGAGCGAAGTTGGCTATTATCGAATTCGGCCGCCCATCAAGCCCGTCACCATCGGCGATCTCGCCACCCTGGACGTGCCCGAGCGCAACGACGCCGTGCACATGTAGACCGGAGGAGCAGCATGCCCACTTACCGTCCCACCATTACCGGTGCCCGCCACATGATCTCGGCCGGGCATTACTCGGCGACGCATGCCGGCTTCCAGATCCTCGAGGCGGGCGGCAATGCCGTCGACGCGGGCGTTGCCGCCGGCATCGCGTTGGGTGTCCTGCAGACCGACCGGGTGAACTTCGCCGGGGTCGCGCCGATCATGATCTACCTCGCCGAAAAGGGCGAGATCGTCAACATCGACGGTCTGGGCACCTGGCCCAAGGCCGCCTCGCTCGACCACTTCCATGAGAAGTACGGCGGCAAGATGCCCCCGGGCATTCTTCGCACGGTCATGCCGGCCGCGCCGGCATCCTGGCTCACCGCACTCGAACGCCACGGCACCATGAGCTTCGGCGAAGTCGCCCGCGAGGCGACCCGACTGGCCCGCGAAGGCTTCGCCATGCACTGGTTCATGGCCGATTACATTCGCGATCACGAGGCGAGCTACCAGCGCTGGCCCGGCAGCGCGGCCGTGTTCCTGCCTCAGGGGCGTCCGCCGCAAGTCGGAGAGATCTTCAAGCAGACCGATCTTGCCGCGTCGATCCAGTACATGATCGACGAGGAAGCGGCCCACCGCAGCAAGGGCAGAGCCGCCGGATTGAAGGCGGCGCGCGACGCGTTCTACAAAGGCGACATCGCCCAGAAGATCGCGCGCTATCACAGCGACAACGGCGGCTGGGTAACCCTCGAGGATCTTGCGAGTTACGAAGTCACCTTCGAGACGCCCGCGCATACCCGCTTTCATGGCATCGATGTCTATGCCTGCGGGCCGTGGTCGCAAGGGCCGGTGCTGCCGCAAACGCTCAATCTGCTGAGCGGCTTCGATCTCAAGGCCATGGGCCACAACTCGCCCGAGTACATCCACACCATCCTCGAAGCCCTCAAGCTCTCCTTCGCCGACCGTCATCGCTATTACGGCGATCCGAAGTTCGTCAAGGTACCGCTCGACACGCTGCTCTCCGAGGCCTATGCCGCCGAGCGCCGCAAGCTCATCCGCGCCGACGCAGCCTCCCCCGGATTGCCGCCCGCAGGCGATGTCCCGGGCTATCCGCCCGGGCCGAAGATTCCCGAGCCCGCCTCGGGCAATCCGAATCCGCCGGCGGACACCTCCTACGTCTGCGCAGTCGACCGTCACGGCAACGCGTTCTCTTCCACACCGAGCGACGGATCGAGCGCGATGCCGGTCATTCCCGGCACGGGACTGTGCCCGTCGTCGCGCGGCTCGCAGAACTGGACCGATCCGGCGATTCCCGCCGTCATGGCTCCGGGCAAGCGGCCGCGCCTGACGCCGAATCCGGCGATGGCACTGAAGGACGGCAAGCTCTTCATGCCCTTCGGCTCGCCGGGCAACGACATCCAGCCTCAGGCCATGACACAGGTATTCCTCAACGTGGTGGTGTTCGGCATGGAGCCGCAAGCCGCCGTCGAAGCGCCGCGCTTCGCCACCTATAGCTTCCCGAGTTCATCCGAGCCGCACGCGTATCACCCTGGACGCGTGAACGTCGAATCGCGCGTCGATGCCTCGGTCGTCGCCAAGCTGACCAAGCTCGGCCACAAGGTCGGCCCCTGGGATCCGCTCGAATGGCGGGCAGGCGCTGTCTGCGCAATTCGCGTCAACACCGAGAACGGCTTGCTGGAAGGCGCCGCCGACCCGCGCCGGCTTTGCTACGCGATGGGTGTCTAGCGCTTCGGCGCGACGATCTACACCCTCCATCGTAGAAGAATGGAGTCCTGTGCCGAACTCCGACTGAGTGTGCCCAGAATGGGCCTCGACGCGGTGGTCCGGAAACGGCAAACGCTGCAAGTCACTGATTCCACCAACGCCATGTAGATCCTGGACCGCCTACGAACCAGGGGGTCGTAGGTTCGCATTCTGCCGGGGGCACCAAGCGATCAAGAGGTTACGAAAGTAACCCCTTTTCATTTTGGTCCCTGGTGCCGATCATATGGTTCATTCCCCGTACACTATACTTCTGTAGCACATAGCAGCCCTCTCGCCCGCCTCCCCTTCGCACGCAGTTCCGCACATAGCGTTGGCAGAAGCCTTCCTTCGTACGAGTTCTTCTCTCGAAATTCCGAGCCGCCTTGCATCCATCGCGTCTTGAACGTCTTGGGAAGCCGGATCCACATCCACAAGCCCAAAAGCATTCATTTCTGACATCGTCAGCACCCTGACCGACTCGGGCGGAATCGCTGCCATAGCGTAAAAAAGAGAAGTGGCGACATTCATATCAGAGAAATACTTAATCAATTCGCCGCGAAGAGCCGCATACCGCTTCTGTGCCATCGTGGGATTAGTATTCAAGTCGATTGAATACGGTCTGTGAATCGCCACCGTGCCTGAGATCATTCTATGCGTGGCCCCAGCCAAAACGATCACACACGAGCTGATACATTGCGCATCCCGTGGCACAAGCGCCAACTTTTGCTTGCTACGTAGTAGCCTGCCGATCGCCATTGCTGCGCCAACGTCGCCTCCGTTGCTGTCGAGTATGAGGTACAGACCACTGCCCGGGCGAGAGTTGGGAGGCTCAGCGTGTAGCGCACTCGCGATGCGCGAATAGTCCGTTGCCGTTATCGTGCCACTCAGACGCAGGCAGGCACGGTTGTTTGCGCAAGGTTCGACCGCTGCGACAGCGCTTTCGATTGATGCGCCAGAAAAGACAACGAAGCTAGCAACAATTCTCGCAAGGATGGACAACTGCATGGGTACTCGAAGTCTTTTGAATATCGTGAACATGCGGCCGTACCTCGTTATGTTCCAGTCGTTGTGTTAATTCCGCGCAAAGCTTCAATGATTTGGCAAGCTATTTTGCACCAAGATGCGCAGTTCAATCCTGCGAGCTTTTCTATAGTCAGGGCAAGCTTCTTAGCTTCATGATCACGGGACTGAGCCATTAACGCCTCGCACGCCTGCTTACAGTGGCAACTGTTCGTTCCATCACCTATATGCTTCTGCATCAGATCTGCAATCTCTAACTTCGATCTGGCCCGGCGAATTGCCTTAAGTGTAGGGTTCATGGATTGGATCAACGTCAACGGGGGTACGCGTATCGAACTAGGATCTACTCAACCAGCGACACTGCATCGCATCATTCGGACGTATCACCGGCCATAATATCGCTGTCGTACGCCTGGGGAGGCCCACCGAAATGAGCTGCCTGTGTACAAAATGGGTTTATCGCGGCTTCGCGGTGTATGACCAAGCTCTAGAAATACCCACAGCCTCACATAACCCCGCTCTGCTGCGGGTATTGCCCCTCTAGGCTATGGCATGATGTCACCGCTCGCGCGCTGCTGCGCGGGTGCAGCCTGGCAGCTGCGAGGAACATCATTCACGACAACGAAGGAGGAGATATGCGTCCATTGCCCGTGGCAGCGGCGGCCTGCCTGTTGGCGAGCGTGTCGTCGGTCACTTGGAGTCAGGAGTACCCCAGCCGTACGATTCGCATCATCGTGCCGGTCGTGGCGGGAGGATCGAACGACGTTCTCGCCCGCGTCATCGGCGAAAGACTGAGAGAGCGCTTCGGGCAGCCGGTCGTGGTCGAGAATCGGCCGGGCGCGAGCCAGATGCTCGGCTCCGAACTCACGGCGAACGCGCCACCGGACGGCCATACACTGATGTTGCCCACGGCGACATTCGCGAGCAGCGTCGCCACCCGATCGAAGCTGCCGTTCGATCCTCTGACCGATCTGACCGGAGTCGCGATGGTGGGCGTGGGGCCGTTTCTCGTCGCGGTGCACCCATCGGTCCCGGTGCGCAACGTGAAGGAGCTGATCGCGCTCGCCCGCTCCAAGCCCGGCCAAATCCAATACGGATCGGCCGGACCGGGCAGCATCATTCATTTGGCGACCGAGGTGTTCGCCGCGTCGACCCAGCTCGATCTAGGCCACGTGCCCTACAAGAGCGGCGCGCCGGCCGTGACGGCGACCGTCGCGGGCGAGGTACCTTTGGTGTTCATGAGCATGCCCTCGGTATGGGCGCAGGTGAAGAACAACCGTTTGCGTGCCATCGCCGTAACGACCGGTAAGCGGTCGCCTTTCGTACCCGATTTGCCGACCATCGCCGAAGCCGGCGTCCCGGGCTACGAGGCGAGTCAGTGGTGGGGCTTTCTCGCTCCCGGCAAAGTGAACCGGGACAACATCGCCAAGCTCAACACCGAGATCAATCGGATCCTCCTGCTCGAAGACATGAAGAAGCGCCTCGCCGCCGAGGGCGCCGAACCGGTCACCATGACGGCCGAGGCGTTCACGAACTTCGTCCACAGCGAGATCGCCAAGTGGCGCAAAGTCGTCAAGGAGCGCAACATCTCCTCGAGCTGATCGCACCACGGCCTTCGGGACATCCGCACCGAGCAGGATGCGCCCGAAGGCAATGCGCCGCGGGTGCTCGGGATCGCCTCCCTTCCGCGCCCCGCTCCTTCCCGCCACCGCGAGACTACAGGCCCTGGGATGCCTGCCGCTCAGATGCAAGCAACCGCATAGACATCGTGCACCCCTGAAGGCAGGGGATGATCCGACCAGCTCGCACCGCCGTCTTCCGTCCCGATCACCTGGCCTTGACGAGTCACGCAGTAGATCCGCCGCGGATCGCCGGGATGCGCGCAAACGGCCATCACCGTCGATTCGGCGTTGACGCCATGATCGATGCGCTTCCACGTCTGGGCGAGATCTTCGCTGCGGTAGAGCGAGCCCGCGGTGCTGAAGGCCGCCTGCGACATCGCCGCGTACATGACATTCGGATCGTGCGGAGACACGATCACATCACGGCAATACGTCAGCGGGGAGAATCGATCGATGTGAGTGTCGTACCAGGTCGCACCCCGGTTGTCGCTGCGGAACAGGCCCATGCGCACGGCGAGAAACGGCGTCCCGGGCAACGCGGGACTGATGGCGAGCGCGTGCGAATCGAGCATGCCTTCGCAATGCGCGCAATGACGACCACCGACGTTGCTGCGCAGGTGCGGCTGCTGGGCGAGTTCGAACAGCGACTCGGACATGTCGCTGAAGGTCTCTCCGCCGTCGGCACTGCGAATCACACCGCTGACTTCCAGCGCCAGGTACAGATCGTCGGGCCGGCTCGGATCGACGGTGATGCGGATCGTGCGGGTATCGAACCCTTCGCGCTCGCAGTGCGCCGGCGACTTGGCCGCCGCCACCTTGCGCCAATTGTCGCCGCCGTCCTCGCTGCGATAGAGCGCCACCGGCGCCGCACCGGCATAGACAATGTTGGGCCGGGTCGGATGCACGGACACAGTCCATATGACCACGTTCTTGTCCGGAAACCCGAGGCGCTCCCAACGATCCCCGCCATCGATGCTGCGATACGGACCGTCCTGGGTGCCGACGAAAAGAATCTGAGGATTCTGCGGATGGACGGCGATGGTGCGCACCTCGCACCCTTCGGGAAGCCCGGCCGTCACCGCCTGCCACTGTGCCTCGCCTGCCAATCGCCTGTACAAGCCGCCCTGATATCGATTCCTGCTGCTGCCCTCGCCCCGGCCTGCGCCAGCGAAAATGCGAGTCTGTCCGTTGCCAGCCATGCTTGCCCTCCTTGTCGCCGATCGAAAAACGTCTTGCCCGCAGCACGGACGCACGCGCGCCGACACGCGAAGACCGTGCTCGCACGCTCCGCGCTCCGGACAATGGAAGTGTTGATCAGTAGGGCTTGTCGCCCCGTACCAGCATGCGGTAGAGCCGACGCTGCTGGCTGTGATCGAAGTCGAACCCCGCCTTGTGCAGCGAAGCGCGGTCGTCGATGATCAGCAAATCGCCCTTCTGGTACTCGTGCGCATAGCAAAATTGCGGCTGGGTGATCCGGTCGGTGAGATCCTGCAGGAAATCCTGCGTCTCCTCCGGGGTCATGCCGATGACGCGCTCGGTCTTGCTTTTGTGGAACCACACCGCCTTGGTGCCCGTCTCCGGATGGGTGCGCACCAGCGGCTGGATCGTGGGCGGCTTCTTCGACTCGAGCTGCGCGCGCAGGATGTCGGGATTCGCGATCTTGAACCGTGCGCTGCTGAGCAGCGTGTTCTCCGTCTTCATGTCCGTGATTTTGCGCCGGTAGTCCTCGGGCAGCCCCTCGTACGCCGCGCGCGAGTTGCATACCGACGTGGCGCCGCCTTTGTCCGGCACCGCCACGGCATACAGCATGGTGAACTTCGGCGGCATTTCCTGATTCGTGTGATCGGTATGCCAAGTGGCGTTGGTCCCGACCTTGGCGGGCTTGCCCTCGCTGTCCTTGTGGAAGTTGTCCAGGACGCTGATCAACGGATGACCATCCACGAGATAGCGCCGGTTCTGATCTTCCATCAACTCGCCGAACAGTTCGGCGCCCGCCTGCAGCTGCGCAGGCGTCAGATGAGCCTGGCCGCGAATGACGAGCACCACGTTCTCGACGACGGCGTCGTAGAGCTTCTTCCGGGTTGCGGCGTCGACAGGCTGGCTCAGATCGATGCCTGTCACGATGGCACCGATGTGTTCTTTGACTTTGGTGATCTGCAGGGTCGGGATGGTTGCCGGCAGGACTGCGCTCATGGCCTTGCTCCTCCAATCCACATGATGGTCTGATTCGTCTCAAGCTACGAACGATCATACGCGCAGGCGCGCCATCTTGTGAACTGCGCCGAACTGTACGCACTACAGCATTGCCGGCGATCGCATTACCCCACGCTCGCCGGTTGCCGCTCCCGTGTGCTGCGAACCTGCCCTCGCGCGCTCTCGGACGGCCGCTAGGCCCAGAGGGCATCCAAGGCGACGAGCACCCGCGGCCCCTCGTTCGCGCACAAGGGCGGCGAACGATGGATGGCGCCCCGAGCCTGATTGCCAGGCCACAGGCTACCCTTGAGCAAGACGACGTCGAAAGGCCTGGCCTGCTCGGAGGCGAGACGGTTGGGACGATCCTCGGCGCTGGCGACGGGTGGCTCGATGGCGTCGACATCACGGTCGGGGCGAGCGGCTGCGGCATCGTCCACCCATTCCGTTCCCGGGCCGCGATACGTCACCAGCAACCGCAACGCGACTCGATCGACGTGCAGGCGCGGACACATCGCGCGCTTGAGCACTTCCATGCGCAAGCCGACCACCGGACAGCCCACGAGATCGGCATAGAGTTCGATCAGAGCCGCGATGTCGGCACGAAGCGCTGATCCGACGCCGCCGGGAATGACCATGGCATTCCTCGGCTCTTCGACCGCATGCGTGCCGCTGAAACCGCTGCCGAGCGCGCCCGTTGCGACGGCATGCTCCAGTTCGCGCTCAATGGCCGGCTGCGCATCCCGCGCCAGACAAGCCACCTGAACCTCCGGCTCGAAAATGCAGGCAAGATCGGCCAGCTCGCGCACGCGCCGGGTGGATGCCGCCAACACGGGCGGCACGACGGAAGCATCGAAGCAGCCGGTCATGGGCGCACGCCTCCTCTGGTCGCACCCACGGCCCACCCCGCATCGTCGACGATCTCGGCGCTGCATGAACGACGAATGAGGCACTCGACTCGCTCGCGCGGCAGATCGTGCAAGAAGAACACCAGGCGGGAGCGGCGATCTGCGAAGCTGCCGGTCGTCGGCCAGGCCGCCAAGCGTTCGATCGGATAGCGCACATGCCTGACACAATGAACGATGCTGGGCTGCGCCACACCGAGGATGTCGATCAAACCCTTGATGCGCAGAATGCGATCACCGCAGGTCGACAGCAAGTCATCGAGCGCCTCGACGAACGCGAGGCCGTCCAAAGGCCGGTCGCATGCCAGGGCGAAGACGTCGACCTTGGGTCGATGGCGCATCACGCTCGGCCTGGAAAGCCATGCCGGTGTTGCGTTGCCGTGCGCGAGATCCGGAGCGAGCCAGGCGGACAACTCGCGTTCGCCCGCGCCTGCCGGCGGCACACCGCCGCCCAGGAAGGCCGCTGCCGCCACCTCGCCTCGATGAACGCGAATTTGTGGCGCACCAGGATTGATCTCGAACAACCGGGCAGCCACGGCATTCGCTTGGCTCTCCTCGGCAAGATCACACTTCGTGATCAGCAGACGATCGGCCGCAGCCACTTGACCGAGCGCCTCCGCATGGCGCGCGAGTTGATCCCAACCCTGGGTCGCGTCCACCGCCGTCACCACGCTCTCGCTGCGAAAGCGCTGCGCAAGAAACGGATCCCGCGCCAGGCTCAACGCAACCGGCGCGGGATCGGCCAAGCCGCTGGTTTCCACCACCACGCGCGACAGCGCGGGGATCTCGCGACTGAGCCTGCGCTTGAAGAGCGTCGTCAGTGCCCGCGAGAAGTCGCCGAGCATGGCGCAGCACAGACAACCCGAGCTCAACAAGACCAATTCCGAATCGAACCGCTCGACCAGCAAATGATCGACACCGACCTCGCCCATTTCATTGATCAGCACGGCGGCACCGGCGAACTCGGGCTGTCGCACGAGTCGATTGAGCAGCGTCGTCTTGCCTGCCCCGAGAAACCCCGACAAGACGGTGACGGGGATGCGGTAGTCAGGCGCCATCGAGCGCCGTCTCCTCCGCCTCCTGGGCCCAGATCGGAAACGGATCGGGATACTCCGCCCACGCATCCGGGCCTGCCGCCATCTCGGCGTCATCGAGCAGACAGGCATCCAGCCGCGCCCGGATGCCGGCCTCGTCCATGCCCATGCCGATGAACACCAGCTCCTGACGGCGATCGCCCCATTCGCCCTGAACCTGCGACATGATCTGCGCGCGGGACGCCTCGTCGTCGGGCCAATCGACCGGATCGACGGCGCTCCACCACAGTCCCGCAGCGCCGTGACGGCACGCTCCGCCCGCCTGCGACCACGAGCCGGCGAAATCCAAGCGGCTCGCGAGCCAGAACCAGCCCTTGGAGCGCAGGATGCCTTCCCATTCGTCATGAATCAAATCCCAGAACCGCTGGGGATGAAAAGGCACGCGTGCCTGATAAGCGAAGCTCGCGATGCCGTACTGAACGGTTTCGGGCACATGCTCTCCGCGCATCTGCGCGAGCCAGCCTGGCGCTTCGGCCGCCTGATCGAAATCGAACAAGCGCGTGTCGAGCACCGTATCAAGCGGCACCTGACCGAAGCGCGCCCGATGAATCTTCGCCCTCGGATTCAATGCGCCCAGCATAGCCTCCAACTCGGCTGTGTCTTCCTCGCCAAGGAGATCGGTCTTGTTGAGGACGATTACATCGCAGAATTCGATCTGGTCGATCAGCAGATCGACGACCGTGCGGTCGTCGTCCTCGCCTAGGGATTCGCCCCGCTCCCGGATCGAATCGCCCGAGCCGTAGTCGCGCTTGAAGTTGAACGCATCCACCACCGTGACCATGGTGTCCAGCCGCGCGACCTGAGAGAGCGACGTGCCGTCCTCGTCGGCGAAAGTGAAGGTTTCGGCGACCGGCAGCGGCTCCGAGATACCGGTCGACTCGATCACGAGATAGTCGAAACGGCCTTCGCGCGCGAGCCGCGCGACTTCAATCAGAAGATCCTCGCGCAGCGTGCAGCAGATGCAGCCGTTGCTCATCTCGACCAGGCGCTCCTCGGTGCGCGAAAGATTGGCCCCGCCTTCTCGCACCAGTTGGGCATCGACGTTGATCTCGCTCATGTCGTTGACGATGACGGCGACGCGACGGTTCTCGCGATTGTTCAAGATGTGATTGAGCAGCGTCGTCTTGCCCGCCCCGAGAAAACCGGACAGCACAGTGGTGGGAAGGCGCTGGTCGAGCATGGCAGGTTCCATGGAAAATCCGATCAGGGCGCCAGCGCGGTGGCGATCGTGCGCACGTTGTGGCGCATCATGTCGAGGTACGTCGCCGCCGGGCCGCCCGGCGCGGAGAGGGCATCCGAATACAGCGTACCGCCGAGCCGGGCACCGGACTCGATCCGCACGCGCTCGAGCAAGCGCGTGTCGGTAATGTTCTCGATGAACACCGCGGGCACGCGCTCGGCCTTGATCTGCCTGATGAGTGCGGCCACCCCGGCGGCGGAGGGTTCGGCCTCGTTGCTCACCCCCCGAGCAGCGAAGAACTGCATGCCGTAGGCACGCGCGAAATACCCGAAAGCATCGTGCGAGGTCACCACGCGACGCCGCTCGGGAGGCAGGCTGCCGAGCGTGGCGCGGATTTCCGCATCGAGCGCCGCGAGTTGGGCGATGTATGCCGCCGCGTTGGCGCGAAACGCCGCCGCGCCCGCCGGATCGACGCGCGACAACCCCGCTTCGATGTTCGTCACGTAGCGCTTCACGTTCTCGATGTCCTGCCAGGCATGCGGATCGATCCCACCGTGATGGTGGTGATGATGCGCGTGTCCTGCGCCCCCCTCGCTCTTCGTTGCCTTGAGGACGCGCACGCCGCGGCTCGCGACGACGATCTCGCCGCGATAACCTACCGCCGATACGAGCCTGTCCATCCAGCCCTCGAACCCCAGACCGTTCGTGACCACCAGGCGCGCCCGGCCGAGCAGCTTGGCATCGGCTGGCGTGGGCTGATAGACGTGGGCGTCGCCGTCCGGGCCCACCAAGGCATGCACGCGAATCCGCTCCTGGCCGACGGCACGCGTCAAGTCGGCCAGTATGCTGAAGGTCACCACCACCGGCACCGCATCGGCCGCCCGAGCAGGGTTCAGACCCAGCATGACGCTTGCGAACGCGATCGAAGCAACGATTCGACGGATAGAACGAGGCATACCGACTCTCTTTGTATTCATGAAGACCAGTGCCACTGCGGACCGAGGCGCCGAGCCAGCACCCCGTCGGTGCCGACCAGCAGGGAAACGACGTAGAGGGCACCCAAGGTGAGAACGATGGCCGGTCCGGCCGGGAGTGAGGCGTGAAAAGACATCAACAAGCCGATCACCGAACCCAACACCGCAACGAGCATCGCCACCAGAATCAGCCGCGACACATCGCGCACCCAAAGGCGGGCTGCCGCTGCGGGCAGGATCATGATGCCCACCGCCATCAAGGTGCCGAGCGCATGGAAGCCCGCGACGAGGTTCAGGACCACGAGTACCAGGAACATGAAATGCACCGGTGTGCTCGATCGACCGACGCTCTTGAGAAAAGCCGGGTCGCAGCACTCCATCACCAGCGGGCGATAAACCAGCGCAACCGTGACCAGCGTGATGGATGCGATTGCGGCCAGGAGCGTCAGCGCGGCATCGTCGAGCGCGAGCACGGTGCCGAAGAGCACATGCATCAGGTCGACGTTGCTGCCGCGCATGGACACGATCATCACGCCGCTGGCGAGCGAGATCAGATAGATGGTGGCGAGGCTCGCATCCTCGCGCAGCAAGGTGACGCGGGCAATGCCGCCTGCGATCAGCGCCACCGCCAGCCCAACCAGCATGCCCCCGGCCGTCATGGCGGGCAGCGACAATCCCGCCACCAGATAGCCGATCGCCGCACCGGGCAGGATGGCGTGAGCGATCGCATCGCCCGCCAGACTCATGCGCCGCAAGATGAGGAATACGCCCACCGGCGTCGCGCCCAACGACAAGGCAAGACAGCCGACCAGCGCCCGACGCATGAAGCCGAACTCGACGAACGGGGCAAACAACCAGTCGGCGATCATGCGGCGGCTTTCCGCTCGCAGACCGGCGCGTTTTCGTCGAACGCCTCGCCCTGCTGGCGGGCGCGGAACAGATTCTCGGCTGTCAGCACCTGGGCCGTGGGCCCGCGAGCGATCGGCTCGCGCGCGAGCAGCAAGGCTTCCGGGTAGTGACCGCGCACGTGTTCGAGGTCGTGCAGCACTGCGATCACCGTACGACCCTCGCCGTGCCAACGCTCGATGAGCGCCGCGAGTTCCCCCACCGTCTTCAGATCGATGGCCGAATACGGCTCGTCGAGCAGAATCAGCTGAGCGTCCTGGAGCAGCAGCCGCGCGAAGCGGGTACGCTGCAATTGCCCCCCCGAAAGCGACCCGATCGGTCGATGCTCGAAACCGCTCAGACCGACCTCGGCGAGCGCCGCCGCGACGCGCGTGCGTCCCGCCTTGCCGAGCCCGCGAAACGGCCCGATGCGGCGCCACAACCCCATCGCGACGAAGTCGAAGACCGTGATGGGAAACGTCGGGTCCAGCGTCGAATGCTGGGGCAGATAAGCGACGTCGTGGCGCGAGAAGCCACAGCGCTCGATCCGGCCGCCGAGCGGTGCGATCTCGCCCGCGATCGCCTTGAGCAAGGTGGACTTGCCGGCACCGTTGGGCCCGACCAACGCGAGCAGGCTGCCCGCCGCCACCTCGCCGCCGAGGTGATGCACGACCGGGTGGCGGTCGTAGCCCAGCGTGAGATCCTCGAATCGCAACAGTCGGCTGGCCATGCGAACTACAGAACAGCCCAGGCGTAGGCCGACCACAGGACGACGAGCAACGCCAAGGCAAAGGCAAGCCGCAGCGGGGCGCTCGCGCAGAGGACGGAATTGCCGGAATCTCTCGAAGAGTGGCGGGAGCGGAACATCGGCGCGCTGGGAGGGAGAAGGAGGAAAACGCGCCAATGATGCAATTTAGTTGCTTTTAATGCAAGCGCGAAACCGCTCCGCGAGACGCGGGCCACGGGCGCCGCCACCCGCGCTTGACGCATCTGGCCTCGCTCCCGTCACGGACGCCGAGCGAATTCAATGCTGGTTTGGCGCGAAAGCGCCCTCACATACAACTGCCTTGCGCCTCCAGGCAGCGTCGCTCACTGCAATCGCGATCTGCCGCGAGATCGCAGCGCCACCGGGCTACGACGATACCGGGCCGAACACGGGCAGGTTGTACTCGCCGTACTTGTCCTGACCATCGGTCCAGCGCAGCGACAGTGTCATGCCTTCGCGCAGATCGGCGACCTCCATGTCGACCGGATAGGCGACGAAGAGCGGCCCTTCGTCGAGTTCGAGCACGATCACCGTATGCGGCGCGGGGTACTCGGGAAAGTAGCCCCGCCGGAAGGTCGTCCACGACAACACCTTGCCTTGGCCGCCCATGGCGGCCCATTCGAACTCGTCGGAGAGACATTTGTCGCAGGTGGGTCCGGGCGGCCAGCGGAACTTCCCGCAGTCGCAACACTTCTGCAGCCGAAACTCCTTCTTTTGCGTGTAGGCCCAGAACTGCTCGGCATACGGATCCATGGAGCGGATCGGACGTGGCGTGGCCATCGCTCAGCCTCCCTTCGTGTAGATGATGCTCTTGCACTTGCCCGCGACGTCGTGGACGTACTGAGCGACTTCCGCACCCTGCACCTGACGCTGCCCCAGCCCGCCGCGCAATTGGCGCACGAGTTCGGGCTGGTGATTCCAGCTCTGCATGTAGCTCTCCGAGAGCATGCCGCCGCTGGTATTGCAGGGCAGCTCGCCGCCGATTTCGATGCGTCCGTTCTGCACGAATGGGCCGCCCTCGCCCTCCTTGCAGAAACCGAAGCCTTCAAGAGAGGCCAGCAGGTGCACGCTGAAGCTGTCGTAGGTAGCGAACACGTCGATATCCTTGGGACCGACGCCCGCCATGGGATAGACCTGCGCGGCAACCTCCCGGTGCGCGGTATGGTAGAAGTCCTTCAGGCGCGGGCGCAGCTGCGTCGCATCGACGTTTTCTTCCGACCAGCCGAAGCCGCTCACCATGACCGGCGTCTGGCGGCAATCCTTCGCCATGTCGGCACGGCGCAAGATGATCGCCACCCCGCCGTCGTTGATCAGGCAATAGTCGAACAGCCGCAGCGGCTCGGCGACGTAAGGCGCCTTCATGTAATCCTCGATCGTGATCGGCTTTTGCATCACCGCATTCGGATTCATGCAGGCGTGCTTGCGAAACGCCACCGCGATCGCGCCCAGCTGCTCGTCCGTCGTGCCGTAGAGCAGCTTGTGGCGCTGGAACAAGAGCGCATAGAGTGCCCCCTGCGAGGTGAGGCCCCAGGGCGCATAGTAGAAATACGAGGTGATGCCCCCGCCGGTCACGCGCGAACCGCCGTAGGCGGTATCCATCGAGCGCTGCGCATTGCCGTAGACGAGTGCCACGGTCGTGCAGAGGCCGCAATTGATGGCCATGGCCGCTTCGATGATGCACTGGGCCGCATCGCCGCTGCCGCTCCAGCGCGGGTTCATGCCCCAGAGCTCGCAGGCCCGCTCGCTGGACAACGTCGGCCCCGTGCACAGGCCGTCGATCTCGTCCTTCTTCAGCCCGGCATCGTCCAAGGCCCGCTTCAGCGCCCGCGAGGCGAGCGTATACGAATCGTAGCGCACCTCCCCCTTGGCCATCGCTTTGCCGCCTGCGCCGCGATAATCCGCACCGTAGTCGGTCTCCCCGACGCCGACGACGGCGACGGTGTCCTTGAGCGGCCCGAGCCGTTCACGATCGAAGCTGACCGCCATGTGCCTTCTCCTAGATGACGCCGCGCTCGCGCAGCGATTGAATCTCCGCCTCGGACATGCCGAGCAGTTCCCCGTATACGTACCGATTGTGCTCGGCGAGCGCCGGTGCGCGATGGCGGTTGTTCGCCGGCGTGCGTGACATGCGCACCGGGTAACCCTCGAATGGAAACTCGCCGCCCACTTCCGGATGCTCGATGATCGGGAACATCTCGCGATGCTGGAGCTGCGGGTCGTACTCGACACGATCCTCGGCACTCTGCACGACAGCTGCGACGATGCTCGCCGCCTGACACTTGCGCATGATGTCGTAGCGGCGCCGGGCGCGTGTCCACTGGCCGACGATCGCGTCGAGTTCGTCCTGATGCTGAACGCGAGCCTCGTTGGTCGCGAACTTCGGATCGGCGGCAAGCCCCGGCTTCTCCATCAATACGCACAAGGCCTCGAACTGCGTCTGCGTCTCGCAGGCGATGAACACCCACCAGTCTTGGCCGACGCGATCCTTGCCGGCGCAGCGATAGGTGTTGTGCGGAGCGAGCGCCGGAAAGACCGACCGGTTGCCCGGCGGGAAATCGGGCCGTCGGGTGCGACGCCCGTTCACCTGGTAATCGAGCATGTAGGTGCCGAGCATCGACATCGCGCCTTCGGTCACCGAATAGTCGATATAGCAGCCCTCGCCGGTCTTCTTCGCCTGCAGCAGCCCCTGGATGAGCGCAAGACCGCCCATCCAGCCGCCCATGACGTCGAGGTACGAGAACCCCCAGCCTGCCGGCGGCTTTCCGGGCAGGCCCGACGCGAGAGAGAGTCCGGACTGCGCCGCAGCCGTCGGCCCGAAGCTGCGATAACCCTTCCAGTCCCCCGTATGGCCGAAGCCCGATGTGCTCATGTAGACGAGCCGCGGGTTGAGTTCGTGAATCCGCTCCCAGGTGAGCCCCCATTTCGGGAGGACTTCGGCACTGAAGTTCTCCACCAGCGCGTCGCACTTGCCGATCAGCCGCTCGACGATCTTGAGCCCTTCGGGACTGCGCGTGTTCAGGCTGATTGCGAGCTTGCCGTTGTGCAACGTGTTCCAGTACGGCGCGGCGTAGAGCTTGGGCCGCCCGGGTGCCGTCGCGACCGTGGACTCGTCCCGATGGGTGTTGAATTGAGGATCGGAATAGACCTTGTTCGTCCCCGGCAGTTCGGCCACCTTGGGCTCGTCGGTCAAGATGTGCGGCGTCGCGTTGAAGCGGTGATCGTCCCAGCCGCCCGCGCGTTCGACATGGATCACCTCGGCGCCGTAGTGGGTGAGCAGGCGCGGCGCCCACGGACCGACGGTCTTCCAGGTGAAGTCGAGTACACGGATGCCGCTGAGGACGCCGGAACCTGCGGTCGGTTTGGCATTCATCGGATGGCTCCCGAGGCGCGCAGTGCGGCGATCCCTTCGGAGGAGAGACCCAGATCGTGCGCCAGAATGTGCTGCGTATGCTCGCCCAGATGCGGCGCGCGGCCACGCGCCTCGACGCCCAGGGCATCGCACGCGAACGGCCCGCGCGGAAACGGAATCGAGCGACCGATCTGCGGCTGCTCGATCGAGCGCCAGTAGTCACGCTGTCGATAATGCGCGATATCGTAGTTCTCTTCGGCCGCGTGGACGAGCCCCCATGAGATGCCGTAGGACTGGGCACGATGAAAGCATTCTTCGCCGTTGCTGGCGGCGATGAGACGCGCGATGGCGTCGCGCACCACGGTCCCCGTCCGGTACTCCGAGGTGCGAAACGCCTCGTCCTGATACTTCGGATCGTGCAGTTCGCCCGCGACGCCCTTCTCGTCCATCCACTTGACGAGGTTCTCCCACACGCGCGCACCGAAATTCTGCATCACGGCGATCATGTATTTGCCGTCAGCCGTGGGAAGCTGCAGCGGGGGCTGGCGTCGGGGATTGGCGTGCATCCCTGTCTGCCGATGCATCGTGGAACCGTAGTACATCCACTGCGGCACGGCCGCTTCGGTGCCGATCGCGCAGACGTCGTGGATCGAGACGTCGATGTACTGCCCCTGAGCCGAAGTCATGCGGTCGAACAACGCGACGGTGATGCCGTGCAGCAGGAACGCGCAGCCCATGTGCCAGGCATGATGCCCCTGGCCGCCGATGGGCGGCGCCTTCGGATCCGAGTAGCCTGAACTCGACATCTGCCCGCCGAGCGCGAGATGCGCATGGTCGTTCACGACGTAGTCGCGCCAGGGCCCGTCTTGACCGAAGTCGGTGAGCGAGGCGTAGATCAGACGCTCGTTCGAAGCGACCGAAGCGTAATCGAGCCCCAGCGCCGCAAGCGTGCCGGGTCGCGCGCTTTCGAGAAACACGTCCGCCTTGAGGAGCAGATCCTTCAACAGACTGCCGGCTGCCGGCCGCGCGAGGTCGAGCGCGAGACTCTCCTTGCCGGTGTTGTTCCACCAGTAGTCGATGCAGCGATCGGGATCAGGCTTGTCGTCGACGAAGGGCCCGCACCAGCGGCCGGGACTCCCGTCGACGGGCTCGATCTGGATGACACGCGCACCGCCATCCGCCAGCAACTTGCCCGCCCATTGATTGCGGCGATCGGCAAGTTCGATCACCGTCAGGCCTTCGTACACCCCGCTCATCGTCTCCTCCTGTCTGCGAGGCTTCGCGCTGCGACGAAAGCCCTCGGGACTGCCTCGAAGGATGGTAGCACAGCCTCCGGGCGCCCCATGAACGGCACACTTCGCCAAAACCTGGTTCGTGTCCAGACACCCCTCGCCGCCAACCGCGTTCGGTTCAACGACTTCCAGGGGGCTATCATGCAGCAACCTCTGAAGGAGCCTTGTATGCGCGAGCGCATCTTTGAATTTCCGGCCTTGGAGCGGCTGATCTACGGCAAGGCGGCGGCTACCGCGCTCGCAGCCGAAGCCGAGCGGCTCGATGCCAAACGCGTGTTCCTCGTCGTCAGCGGCACGATGAATCGCACCACCGACGAGGTGGACAAGGTGCGCGCCGCGCTCGGCTCGCGCTACGCGGGCAGCTACGACAAGATCCCGCCCTTCACGCCCCGCTCGGCCGTGCTGGAAGCGGCACAGCACGCCCGCTCGGCAGGGACCGACTTGGTCGTCACGTTCGGCGGCGGCTCGGTAACGGAGGCCGGCAAGCTCGTGCGTCTGTGCCTGCAGCAGGACATCACCGACGTCGACGGCTTCGATCGGTTCCGCGCCATCGTCAATCCCGACGGCACGCGCACCACGCCGCAGTACGAGGGCCCGCGCATGAACCAGATCGCGATCCCGACCACGCTTTCCGCCGGCGAACTGACGACCGGCGGCGGCGCCACCGACGAACGCATCAAGCGCAAGTTCAGCCACGCCAACGCGCAGATGATTCCACGGGTGGTGATCTTCGATCCGGCCCCGAGCCTGCATACGCCGCTCTGGGTGTGGCTCTCGACCGGCGTGCGCGCCATCGATCACGCCACCGAAGGCTTGTGCTCGCCGCTCGCCAATCCGGTGAGCGACGGCCTCTATCTGCAGGCCCTGCGCTTGCTGTGCTCGTCCCTGCGCCGGACCAAACGCGATCCGAGCGACCTGGACGCGCGCCTGGAGAGCTTCTACGGCATCTGGCTAGCGATCGCCGGGCGCCACGGCGGCGTGGAAATGGGTGCCAGCCATGCGATCGGTCATGTGCTCGGGGGCACCTGCGGGGTACCGCACGGCTACACCTCGTGCGTGATGCTGCCCCATGTGCTGCGCTACAACCGCGCCGCGAATGCCGAGCGCCAGGGCATGGTGGCTGAAGCGCTCGGCCATCCCGGGGAGGATGCTGCCGACGTGCTGACTGCATTCATCGCCGAACTCGGGTTGCCGCATCGGCTGGCGGATGTCGGCGTCGAACCGGATCAATTCGCCGTCATCGCGAACAACGCCATGCACGACAAATGGCTGCACACCAATCCGGTCAAGATCTCCTCGCCCGAAGAGATCTTGAAGATCCTGGAGGCGGCCGCGTGAAGATCGCCGTTCTGGACGACTACCTGCGCCTCGCCCTCGCCAGCGCCGACTGGTCGGGACTCACGCAAAGCTGCCAGATCACGGTGTTCGATCGTGCGCTGGCCCATGACCAGGACGCGGCCGAGCAACTCGCCCCGTTCGACATCATCTGCCTGCTGCGCGAGCGGATGCCGATCACCGACACCCTGCTCGCGCGCTTGCCGAAGCTGAAGATGATCGCGGTCACCGGGCCGTATTGCCGGCCGCTCGATGTGGCGGCAGCCACCCGGCGCGGCATCGTGGTCTCGCACACGGAACTGCGCGGCACCTATCGCAAGGCGACGTGCGAGCTCACCTGGGGCCTGATTCTCTCCGTCGCCCGCAACATTCCGAACGAGGTCGAGAGCATGCGCCGGGGCGGTTGGCAGACGAGCGCCGGCATCACGCTCGCCGGTCGCACGCTCGGGCTGCTCGGCCTGGGTCGCCAAGGCCGGCACATGGTGCCGATTGCCCAGGCCTTCGGCATGGAGGTCATCGCCTGGAGCCAGAATCTGACGCCCGATGACGCCGCCCAAGCAGGGGTGCGCTACGTCTCCAAGGACGAACTGTTTTCGCGCAGCGATGTGTTGAGCGTGCACCTTGTGCTCGGCGAGCGCTCGCGCGGCCTGGTGGGCGCAGCTGAACTGGCGAGCATGAAGCCGACGGCCATCCTGATCAACGTGGCACGCGGCGCGATCGTCGACGAGGCGGCGCTCATCGAGGCGCTGAGCACGAACCGCATCGCCGGCGCCGGACTCGATGTCTATGCCCAGGAGCCGCTGCCCCCCGAGCATCCGCTGCGCTCGCTGCGCAACGTCGTCGTCACGCCGCATCAGGGGCATAACGTGCAGGAGTTCTATCAAGTCGCGTATGCCGATACGGTGGAAAACATCACCGCGTTTGTGGCCGGTCAGCCGATTCGCATTCTGCCCCCCGAGCGCAATGCGAGCCGGTTTGCGCCTTGATTCCAGTGGCCGGGTCATGGATGCCACTCAGAAACCGATGCCATGGGCTTTGTGACTCGCTCGGGTGTGCCGCCACACGCAACGTTTCGATGCGCCGCTTCTGCATGCGCATGCGGGCACGATCGTCGCAAGCCACCGGCTGCGGCCCCACTCCGTTGATCCCGGCCCATCCGTCAAGACTCGCCACCTGCAGCGGAACGCAAACCGGGTTTGACCCGCTTCGCCAAACCCTAGAAACTTCACCCATTGCGCACTGACCGCAACCAGATCCAGGCGACACTTGCCGCCTAGCTGGGCGGGATAGGGCGCGCCGACCGAACACAGCACGACCCCGCCGTACCGACTCACCTGAAGGACCAACGATGCCCAACCAACTCCAGGGCCTGAAACAGCATTCCGTGATCGTCGCCGACACAGGCGACATCGATGCCATCGCCCGCTTCCGACCACAGGACGCCACCACCAATCCCAGCCTGATCTTCAAGGCGGCGCAAGAGGCACGCTACCGGCCGATCATCGACGAGGCGATCGCGGCCACCGCCGGACTGCCCGCGGCTGCCCGCCTCGACGAAACGCTCGACCGCCTGTTCGTGGGTTTCGGGCGACGCATTCTCGATCTGGTGCCGGGCCGCGTTTCGACCGAGGTAGCCGCGCGGCTGAGCTTCGATGCCGCAGCGACCGAGGCGAAAGCGCGCCGGCTGATCGATCTGTACGAATCCGCGGGCGTATCCCGCGAGCGCGTGCTGATCAAGATCGCGAGCACCTGGGAGGGCATACGCGTCGCCGAGCGGCTGGAGCGCGACGGCATCCACTGCAATCTCACCCTGCTCTTCAGTTTCGCGCAGGCCGTCGCCTGCGCCGATGCGGGCGTCACCCTGATCTCGCCCTTCGTCGGGCGGATCTTCGACTGGCACAAGAAGGTTCGGGGTGTCGACGACATCGCTCGCGAGGAAGATCCTGGCGTGGCCTCCGTCACCCGGATCTACGAGTACTACAAGAAATTCGACTATCGCACGCAGGTGATGGGCGCGAGCTTTCGCAAGACCACGCAGATCCTCGATCTGGCCGGCTGCGATCTGCTCACCATCAGCCCGGACCTGCTCGCCAAGCTCGAGGCAACCGAGGGTGAAGTGCCCCGGCGACTCGCGGTCGACTGCGCCAAGGCCAGTGCCGTTACACGCATCGACATCGACGAGGAGCGCTTCCGCTGGATGCACAACGAAGACGCGATGGCGACGGAGAAGCTCGCAGAAGGCATCCGCCTCTTCGATGCGGATGCGCGCAAGCTCGCCGACATGGTTGAGGGGCTGCTTTGAGGCTCATTGATTCCTCCGTCGTCCCGGCACGAGCGCGGGACCGCGAATTGAGCCCGGGACCCTGGCTTTTTGCGGCCTACGGATGGCGCCGCCCCGTTCGATGATGCAGGATGGCTTCGATGCGATCGCGCACCCGCGCATGACGACGGCGCGAGTCCGATCGCTGGGGCCGCTGCCCCGAGACCTTTCTCACCACGGCTACCGACGACCATGGAATCGCTAGACTTCACCCAACCTGCCCCCGTACCGCCCGCCGAGACGCCCGCCGAGGCGTCCAAGCCGCCAGTCCCTCCCCCTGCTTCGACCTACGACGCCGCCGCGGCAACCGCCTTTTTCAAGGAATGGGGCACCGTGGAGAGCGTCTCGGCCGGCAAGGTATTGTTCCGGGAAGACGAACAGCGCGGCTTCTTCTCCGGCGACGACCGGATGTATCTGCTGCTCGAAGGAACGGTCGGATTGAGCCTGGACGGAAAGTCCATCGACACCCTGAACCCGGGAGAAATCTTCGGCGAGATGACCTCGCTCGCGAACACCCGCCGCAGCGCCACCGCCACCGCGAAGTCCGACTGCCGCGTGATCGCCCTCGAGGGCAGCCAGTTCAAGAAGGCCATCCAGCGCCAGCCCGACTTCGTGCTGATGATGATGACGGTCATGGTCAATCGGTTCCGCCTGACCTTGGCTCGGCTGGCCATCAAGCGGACCGCGCTCGAGGCTGCGGAGGGCGAAGAGGACGCGGTCTTCGATGCGAATGCGCTGAACAGGATTTCAGCCGCGCTCGACCATCCGGCCTCCCTGCGCTATCTCGCGGGCCAGACCATCATCAGTCCGGGCGACGCGGGCGTCTTCATGTACTTCCCGCGCGAGGGGCGCGTGGCCATCATGAATCAGGAGCGCGCCTTGCAGCGCGTCGGCGTCGGCAGCGTGTTCGGCGAGATGGCGCTGATCGACAGCGCTACGCGCTCCGCGAAGGTGGTCGCCGAAACCGACTGTGTGCTGATGGCGGTCAGCCGAGCGCAGTTCCTGCAGCTGGTGCAATCGAACCCGGACATCGGATTGGCGCTGCTCAAGCTGCTGGCGCGGCGGCTCAAGGCCATGACGGTTCGATCGTCTCGCTGAACTGCAGGTAGCGGCCGTTGCACGCTGCTCACGTGGAGCGTTCGCCGAGCGCTCACCCAAGCTTTCGCATACCTTTTCATTGGTAAGCGACGCATGTCGGGCGCGTAGCGTCTTGCACGGCCAGGCGCGTTTCCTCCGTCGTGGCAGCCCTTCGAAGCCCCAGGCTCGCCTCGGCCATCGTCCTCGGCAGCTGCAATTGTTCACACAACACGTCGCTCCCGTCGTGCTACGGTCGGTCTGCAAGCAATTGGCATAAATCGCCGCAAGGCGCTTGAGTCCGGTTGCTGCATCCGCATCATGGACCAACCCCAGGAGGCTCTCCATGCATCGCACCCGCCAGCTCGTCGCCCTCTTCACTCTGACTGCCCTTCCCTTCGTCTCCGGTCCGGCCGCGGCCGTGCTGACCGGAGAGATCTCCGGCCTGGAAGCAACGGGCAGAGTCGATCTGGACGGTTTCGGACCGCAGCCGCCCGTATCGAACACGTTGGACACGGAGTTTGCGCCCTTCGCCCGATCGATCGTGAGCGTCTCGGATACGTTACCCGGCGTGTTCTCGTATGCGGCTTCCGCGGACATCGGCAACCAGGCGCTCCGAGTGGCGGGCAGCGTCACCAACGGCACGGCTTCGAACCTGGGCGAAGGTGAGGTTGCGGTGCTTTCGGCCTCCGCCCAGGCGCTCGACATTCTCACGCTGACGGCCGAGGCGCCTGCAGTCAACGTGCCTGTCACGATGGAACTGATCGTCAATGGCGTGCTTTCATCCGGCTTCGTGCGTGCAAATAGTTCGCTGTCATTCGGCGTGCTGGGCGAGCTCAACGGCAGCGACTTCGGCAGCTATAGTTCCGGGCCCGTCAGCGACGTGCTCACCGTCACGCGCATGATCTCTTTTTCAGAGCAGAGCTTGAACGTCTCCATGGACTTCAACACGAGGCTCCTGCTCGCGATCATGCGCGTGGACCCGGGCCAAACCGTGTCCGGCGACCTCGGCAACACGGCGCTGTTGCGGCTGATCCTGCCCGCAGGCGTCAGCCTGACCGCCTCGGAGTCCGGCACGTTCGGCGTCCCGCTGCCCATTCCCGAGCCGCAGACCTACGCGCTGATGCTCGCCGGCTTCGCCTTGCTCGCATTCAAGGCCATGCGGCGCGCAGGCGACAGCGGCAAGGGGTGACACCCTCCCGACGAAGCGGCCGGACGAAGGCAAGCATTCGATATTCGCCAGGGGTGGCGCGTTCACCCAGCGGCTGACTTGCTCGATTCGATGCTTGCGCCTTCGTACAGTCGCGCGCACAGGCCTCGCCTGCCGTTGCACTGCACCCGGGGCCGCGCCCAACCCGTTTCGGCGCAAGCAAAACCGTCGGCTCGATCACTTCAGCCGCAACAGCCCCGGAACACGCACGACGATAGCCACCATCATCACGATAGCTGCCATCGCGTAAGCCCCCAGGGCCCAAGGCGCACCGACGCGCTCGGCGAACGCGCCGGCGAGCAGGTTGCCCAGCGGCAGACTGACGACGACGCCGGCACGTATGCCCATGACACGGCCGCGCATGGATTGCGCGGTGTGTCCCAGTATGAGTGTGGCGATCACGGTCCAGGCCACGGCCTGAGCCAGGCCGGCGACGAACACCAGCGCCATGGACACCGAATACCAAGTGGATAGCGCGAAGAGCAGCAGCGACGCCGGCCATGCGAGAGCGCTCCACACCAGCATCCTGCCCTTGCGCTCCACGTTGCCCAGCGAGACGACCCACAGCCCCGCCACCAGCGCGCCGACCCCCGCCGCGGCCGTGAGCATCCCGTAGCCTGTCGGACCGGCGTCCAGGGTGTAGCGGGCGAACAGGGGCAGAAAGGCGTACCGGTACGGCGCCGCGAAGAGGTTCAGCAGGCATGCGATCACCAGCAGCATGAGTACGGTCTGGTTGCTCCAGACGTACTTCATCCCCTCGATCAGACTTCTCGCGGGGGACTCCTGCGAGTGAGACACCGCATGCTTCACCGGCTTGAGCATCAGCAGCACGATGAGGTCGGCGAGATAGACGAACGCGATCAACGCATAGGCGCCGACCATGCCGAAGGCAGGAATGAGCAGCCCGCCCATCGCGGGACCGATCACCACCGTGATCTCGATGGCCACCGCGTTCAGGGCGATCGCGTTGGTGAGGTCCTCCTTGTTCACCAGATCCGGCATCAGCGCCTGGCGTGTCGGATGGTCAAGCGCCCAGGTGAGGCTGCTGACCAGGGCGAGCGTGATGATGTGCCACAGCGCAAGCCAGTCGAACGCGAACAACCCGAGCATGAGGGCCGACACGGCGAGATTGACCGAGGCGGCGATGATCATGAGCAGCCGCCGATCCACGCGATCCGCCACCACGCCCATGAACGGTGCGGCCACATAGCCCGCCATCTTGCTCCCCGCGACGATGCCCACCATCAACGGGGAATCGGTCAGTTCCAGCGTCAGCCAGCCGATGATGACCATGTCGGCCCATCGCGCGGTGGACGAAAGCAGGGTGGCCGTCCAAAGCAGCCGAAAGCCGCGATGGCGCAGCGCCGCGAACTGCGGCATCCGGCCCAGTCGAATCAGTGCATTTTGCAGCATGCTGCGCTTAGTCCTCCCCCGTGTTCTGCGGAGCATGCGCCAGCGCGTCGAGCAACGCATCGATCACACGCTCTGGATTCGATGTTCCGCGCATGTTTCCGCCAAGAAGCGCCGGCGACCCTCCCCTGCGCGGCGCCTCGCCGCCCTCGGCGATTTCGCGGATGTTCCTTTACACGTATCTAACACGAGCCCGGCCGTTGGCAAACACCGACGCCGGACACGCCCAAGCGACAGAGCGTTGCGCCGGCACCGTCGAACGCCCTATGCTTCGGCAAAAAACCAGTATCGGCCCGATCAATGTCGCCTCGCCAGGAGGCGGGAGGAATGCATGATGAATTCGAGTGTCGTCCGGATTGCGGGCGGTTGCCTCGCGCTTGCTCTTGCCACCGCGGCGGCTGCCGCCCCCGACTTTCCGAAGCGGCCGATACGCCTGGTGGCATCCGGCGTCGGAGGCACGGGCGACTTCGCTTCGCGTCTGATCGGCCCGCATCTGACGAGCCGCTTAGGCCAATCGGTGATCGTGGACAATCGTCCGGGCGGTGTCGTCCCCGGTCAGATCCTCAAGGATGCGCCGGCCGACGGCCACACCCTGATGATGGCCGGCGAGGTGATCTGGCTCTCGCCCTTCATGCGTTCGTCGGTCCCGTTCGATCCGGTGCGTGACTTCGCGCCGCTCATGCTGGCGATCCGCTCGCCGAACGTCCTGGTGGTGCACCCGTCGCTGCCGGTGCAAAGCGTCCAGGATCTGATCAAGCTGGCGAAACAGAAGCCGAACGAACTGAACTCCGCCAGTTCCGGCATCGGCAACTCGAACCATCTCGCAGGCGCGATCTTCAATGCGCTGGCCGACGTCAAGATCACGGTGATCCCCTACAAGGGGGCGCAACTGGCGCTGAACGACGTGATCGGCGGCCGGGTGCAAATGATGTTCGCCACCGCGAACTCGTCGAGCGGCCACATCGCCTCGGGGCGACTGCGAGGCATCGCCGTGACGACCGCGGAGCCGACTCGCCTGATGCCGGGCCTGCCCACGATCGCATCGGCCGGCCTGCCGGGATACGAGTCGGCGGCGAAGATCGGCTTGTTCGCCCGCGCCGGGACACCCCCCGGGATACTCGATCTACTCCACCGGGAAGTCGCTCAGTTTCTCAAGCAACCGGATACGACCGAGCGCATGTTCAAGGCCGGTGTCGAGGTGGTCGCCAACACACCGCGCGAATTCGCCGCACTGATCGACAGCGAAATGAAGGTCAAGGGCAAGATCATCCGCGACGCCGGGATACGCATGAACTGAAACTGTGCGCTGCAGTGAAGACAAGCACTCGATCTTTCGGACTCTGTCCGATCGGGTGAGCTTCACCGACGGCTACAGGCCAGGAGCAGTCGGTCGCGAGTCCTTAGGGGCGTCACTCTAAAGGACTGCTCCACGCCCGAAGGTGTGTGATGGTCGATGCGTGCTAGTCGGCCGGAGCTGCGGCAAGACGCGAGCTGGATGAACGGCAGGTGTCGGGTGATCAACAGCCGTTGGTTCTGATCGACACCTATTGCTGCTTTTGCCAGAAACTTGGGCGGCTATCGACACACAGGGGACGGTTAACGCTGCGCCCCAGGCGTCGACAATAGCTGCAGCGAGGCACCCGCGAAGGTTGTTGGCGGTCGTTTGTGGCGATGGCTAGCTGCGATAGCCAAGCGCCGACCGGCTCGCGGAGTGGCGCTTGGATTTGCCCGATGCGAAACGCTTCGCCGGCTGCTTCTGTTCGACCTGCGGCACGGGTGTCCCGCACAACATCGCCGACGACGCCGAACGGCCCATTGGCCGGCGTCCTGAACCCCGACCCTGGTGCGCGTCCGGACGTATGCATCTACTGGAAGTCCAAAGCGGCGTAGTACGTCCCGCGGAGATGACTCTGCAAGACGAGTCCGCTTGACGCTCCCCGTCGACAGCTGTTGTCTGAGCCGTTCCTCAGGCCGCCGAGAAGCTCAGCGGCGA
>JALHQN010000022.1 GCA_022841915.1 Burkholderiales bacterium
CATTTTCATCGCAACACGACGGTGAACGAAGCGTTCGGCATCGTGTGCGCAGCCTTCTTTCCGACCAGTCTCTTGTTCCAGCGCGTGGTGCATTTCGGCCACCATCGGCGCAATCGCACGGAGTGGGAACTGTTCGACCACTATCAGCCGGGGGTGCCGCGCTACAAGACGCTGTTCCGCCTGTATTGTCTGCTGACCGGCTTCTTCTGGCTCTCGGCACCGCTTGGCTGTGCGATCTATCTGCTGACCGGGCCGTTCTTTCGCAGCCGCATCTTCCAGCAAGTCATCTGTCGCTGGTACGGCTTCGAGCCCATGGTGGCCGATCTCGCAACAGTACCGGGATGGCGCATGCGGTTCGAGATCATGTTCACCATCGTCTTCCAGACGGCGCTCGTGTTCGCGCTCGATCTGAGCCTGCTCGGGTGGTTGCTTTGCTATGTCGCGTTCGCGCTCAACTGGTGCTCGCTGCAATACACCGATCACGCCTGGACGGCGCGCGACATCGTCCACGGGGCGTCGAACCTGCGTGTGAATCGGGTGGTGCAATGGATCTTCCTCAACTACCACCACCATCTGGCGCACCACCAGCATCCCGAGGTGCCCTGGATCCACTTGCCGCGCTTCGTCGATTTCGATCGGCCTAGGCCGTCGTTCCTCGGCACCTACCTGCGTCTATGGCGCGGGCCCACGCCGACCGACGAGCCGCCGCCGGCACCCTTGGACGAGCGCGTCGCGCAGCGCCTGCGCGCGTGATACGCCACTCAGGCGCGAGAAGGCGACGCTCGCCCTCGGCGTCGCTTGGTTCGCATCAGCGCTTCTTGAACATCCAGCCGAGCAGGAAGCCGGCGACCAGGCCCACAGCCAGCGCGCTGCCCGTCCACAGCCACTTGAGCTTTTCCATGCCGTCGAGGATCGGATTGTCGATGGCGTTGAGGCCGATGTGGGCGTTGAGGATCTTCCACTGGCCGCTGTCCTTGATCGCGGTGCCCGTCCAGCGTGTGTTCAGAGTCACGACGCGGCCGTCCTTCAGCGTGTAGGTGTCGACCGAGCTGCCGCGGTTGATGCCGATGCGCCCGTCGACGAAGGCCGTGAGGACATCGGCATCGGGCTTGATCTTGACGTCGGTCAACAGGGCATCGGGCCCGTCGAACTGCTGCGCCAGGTAGCCTTTCAGCTCGCCCGGGCTGGTCACCACGTCCTGATTGACCATGGTGACGGTGAACTGGGGATGCAGATGGGGCAGCAGGGGATCGAGATTGCGCGTGTTGAAGGCTTCGGTGAAGGTTGCGAGCAGGGCGCGCAGCGCCTCGTGGTCCTGCTTGTCCTCCGGGGAGAGCTCGGGCTGCGCCGCCTGAGCAAGCATCGTGGACAGGAGCATCGCTGCGGCGAAGGTACGAATGGGGATCACGGCACTCTCCTCGGTAAGGCAGACCAACGACCATCGGGACTGACCGCGGCGCGCGCGACCAATGCTACAAGCATCCCGCCCGCCACGTCGAGCAGATGATGCTGATGCGTGAACACCACCGATGCGAGCAGAAGCGCGAGCCACGCATCGAAGACGTGTCGCAGCCATGCCGGCGAGGCCGCGCGCATGCTGCAGAGCAGGATCAGACTCCAGGAGACATGCAGCGACGGCGCGAGGTTGTGCGGCAGGTCGATTCGGTGAATGAGGCCGAGCGCGAAACCGGCCTGCGACCCCTGGGCCAGCCGCGTGAAGCCGAGCTCGGCGGGAAAAAACAGAAAGCACGCGCCCGAGGCCACGGTCGCGAAGGCGAGCCGTCGACACAGGGCGTGGATGCGAGGCGCATCGAGCACGAACATCGGCAGGAAGAAGCTTGCGAAGAGCGACAGGTACGCCCACGCCATCCAGGGCACCAGGGGAATCGCAAGCTCCCACTCGAACCACAGGCGTAACCGATCGATGCGCTGGGTGCTCAGCCAGTTGAGACTGCCATAGACAGCGACGAAGAGGACGATCAGCAGTCCGGTCCAGCGCAAAGACAAGCTGATGACTTCGCCCTCGGGCCGCAATGTCCAGGCAGATGTCTGTCTCATCGTGGTTGCCGGTCGATGCAACTGCCGCAAAGCGTCTGCCCAGCGCCGATACCGCGGGGGAGCTGTGCTACGCTTTCGCCGTCGAGGAGAGACGTCATGCCCAAGTTCTGTGCCAATCTGACCATGCTGTTCAACGAAGTGCCGTTCCTGGATCGCTTCGAAGCGGCCCGTCGTGCGGGCTTCGAAGCCGTCGAGTATCTCTTTCCCTATGCGTATCCGAAAGAGCAACTGCTCGAGAAGCTGCGCGAGCACCGCCTCGTGCAGGTGCTCCACAACATGCCCGCCGGCAACTGGGAGCAAGGAGAGCGAGGGCTCGCCTGCTTGCCCGATCGCGTGGGCGAATTCCAGGCTGGTGTCGACGCAACCATCGAGTATGCGAGCGCGCTGGGCTGTGAACAGGTCAATTGTCTGGCCGGAATCGCGCCGGCAGGCGTCGCCCGTGAGCGATTGGAGCAGACCTTCATCGACAATCTCAAGTTTGCAGCGCCCCGGTTTCGCGCGGCGGGGATCAAGCTCCTGATCGAAGCGATCAATACTCGCGACATTCCCGGATTCTTCCTCAACACCACGAAGCAGGCGGTCGGCATCATCGAAGCGGTCGGTTCGGACAATCTCTTCGTGCAATACGACATCTATCACATGCAGATCATGGAGGGGGATCTCGCGCCCACCATCGAGGCGAATCTTCCTCGCATCGCGCACATGCAGCTCGCCGACACCCCCGGCCGGCACGAGCCCGGCACCGGCGAGATCAACTACCCGTTCTTGTTCGATGTCATCGACCGGCTCGGCTACTCGGGCTGGATCGGCTGCGAATACAAGCCCAAGGGCGCGACGGTCGACGGGCTGGGCTGGCTGCGTCGCTATCTTGCGTGATGCCCGTCGAGTCGGGCTGCGGACGATGACGACGAGCCAGCGTCCAGTGCGCGTGCGATCGAATTCTGGCCGTTTCCGTGAGGCGGGCCTGCGTGGCTCATCGGCAGCCGGGGCGCAAGTCGTGTCCAAGCAAAGCGCGTCGGCATGAAGCCCGGCGACGCTCCCGCGCTGCTGCGCAGGATGTTCGATGCTGCGGTTGCCGCGGCCCTGCCCGAGCATTGCCTGCCGAGTCGACTGCCTGCCCCGGGCCGCGGCCGCACGATCGTGGTCGGCGCCGGCAAGGCCTCGGCAGCCATGGCCGCAAGCCTGGAGCGGCATTGGCAAGGCGATCTCACGGGGCTCGTCGTGACCCGCTACGGCCATGCAGTGCCTTGCCGCAGCATCGAGATCGTGGAGGCGGCCCATCCGGTACCGGATGCCGCCGGGCGCTCCGCCGCGCAGCGCATCCTCGGCTTGGTGCAAGGGCTGAGCGCCGACGATCTCGTCATCTGCCTCATTTCGGGCGGCGGCTCCTCCTTGCTGGCGTTGCCGGCGGCGGGCATCACGCTCGACGACAAGCAGGCGGTCAATCGCGCCCTGCTGCAGTCCGGGGCGAACATCGGTGAGATGAATTGCGTGCGCAAGCACCTGTCGGCCATCAAGGGCGGCCGGCTGGCAGTCGCGGCTCATCCTGCGCGGGTCGTGTCGCTGCTCATCTCCGATGTGCCAGGGGATGATCCTGCCGTCATCGCGTCCGGCCCCACGGTGCCCGATCCGACCACCTTCGAGGATGCGCAGGCAGTGCTGGCGAAGTATGCGATTCAGGCGCCGGCGAGTGTGGTGGCGCATCTGCAGCGCGCCGAGGACGAGACGCCCAAGCCGGGGGATGCGCGGTTGGCGCATACCGAAACGGTGCTGGTATCGCGACCGCAGGACGCGCTGGTGGCGGCGGCCGCCGTGGCTCGTGCGGCAGGGGTGACGCCGTTGATCTTGGGCGACAGCATCGAGGGCGAGGCGCGCGAAGTGGCGACGGTCATGGCGGGCATCGCTCGCCAGGTGATTCGTCATGGCCAGCCGTCGGCGGCGCCCTGCGTGCTGCTCTCTGGTGGCGAGACCACGGTGACCGTGCGTGGCCAGGGGCGCGGCGGGCGCAACGCCGAGTTTGCGCTGGCATTGGCGCTCGCCCTGGATGGCCACCCGAATGTGTGGGCGCTTGCCGGGGACACCGATGGCGTCGATGGCACGCAAGACAATGCCGGTTGCATTGTCTGCCCGGATGCTATCGAGCGCGCCTTGGCGCGAGGTTTGCGTCCCAAGCAGATGCTTCAGGACAATGACGGGTACGGCTTCTTCGCTGCGGTGGATGCCCTGGTGACGACGGGGCCCACGCTCACCAACGTGAACGACTTCCGCGCCATTCTCGTCTTGCCCGGGTGATCGCGTTCGGCTGCGCAGCGAATGCGACCTCGGGGCGTGAATCGCGGTCTTGCCTGAGGGGCGTCGTGCCGCCGTGTGCGTCTGCTTGGCGACCTACCCGCAGCGCGGGTGGCACATCCAAGATGTAAAGCCGCTTACGCTTTGTTGCAATTGATCGGTGTGCAAAGCGGCTGCGACAGCGTTAAATGGGATGCGTCAACACGAAAGGACACTGCCATGAAAGCGAACAAGATTCTAGGTGTACTGAGCATCGGCTTGGTTGCAGCGGCGATACCGGCGGCCCATGCCGATTCCGGCGGCCGTTACGGCGACCGGGATCGTTGGTCGCATTCGCGCTACGAGCGGCAAGTCGACCGCTACGACGATCGGCGGCCCGTGTATCGTCGTGACGATCGCCGGGTCGTCCACCGCGACGTGATCGTCGAGCGGCCGGTGATCGTGGAGCGCCGCGTCGTCGTCGAGCGCCCCGTGGTGGTCCATCGCCCGCCGGTGCGCCGCATGATCGTGGAACGGCCGGTCTACCATGAGCCGGCTCCGGTCTACCATGAGCCCTATCCTCGTCATTACCCGAGCGGGCACATCAATGGCGGCGCGGTCGTCGGTGCAGTGGGGGGTGCCATCGTCGGTGCGGTCATCGGCAGCCACATCGGCTACGGCGAGCATCGCGGAATCGCCACCGCAGCGGGCGCCATCATCGGGGGCGTGATCGGCAACGGCATGTAGGCTGCGACAACGAAAGAAGGGCGCTCGCTGTCTGGGCGAGCGCCCTTCTGCAATCGAACCCGCGCTTTAACGGCCCTGGAAGTTGGGCGCGCGCTTTTCCATGAAAGCCTTGACGCCTTCCTTCGAATCTTCGGTCTCGCGGCAGGTGTTCTGCGCATAAGTCTCGTATTCCAGGCCGGCGCGCAGGTCGCAGTCTTGGTTATGGTAGATCGCCCGCTTGGCGAGCCGGATGGCGATCGGCGGGCCGGAAGCGATCTTCTTCGCCAGTTCGTAGCTCTTGTTCATGAGCTCTTCCGGCGCGACCACCGCGTTGACGATTCCCAGACGATACGCTTCGGCCGCATCGATCGAATCGGCCGTGAAGATCAATTCGCAGGCTTTCGCAGTGCCCACGAGGCGAGGCAGGAACCACGTGCCGCCCCAGTCGGGATGCAGGCCCCGCTTGACGAATGCCTGACTGAATTTCGCGGCGCTGGAGGCGATCCGCATGTCGCACGCAAGCGCGAGATTGAATCCGGCGCCCGCGGCTGCGCCATTGACGGCGGCAATGATCGGCTTCGGACAATCGCGCATCGCCATGATGGTGATGTCCCGTGACGGGGCGATTTTCTCGCGCATGGGGGAGCCCGTGCCGGCCTTGTCGCGCTCGCTCATGTTCTTCACGTCGCCGCCCGAGCAGAAGCCGCGCCCCGCACCCGTGATCACGACCGCGCGGATATCGTCGTCCTGCGACACCTTCACGATCGCATCGTAGAGATCTTCACGCAGCGTGCCGCCGAGGGCGTTGAGCCGCTCCGGCCGGTTCAGTGTCAGGGTGGCGATGCGGTCTTTGACCTCGTAGAGCAAGCATTCGTATGCCATGGGGTTGTCCTCTCGTGATGTGGATGCCGGGGGCGCTTGAGATCGTGCAGGGATCGTGGGGCGGTCCCGAGCGGCTGTTCCCGGGATCCTGCATGCGTTTTCAGCCAGCTAGTTTATCGATGTCTTTCGCGGAGGGAAATCGGCCTGTCGCATGACGTGAATACGCGAGATTGCCGTCGACGAGGATATCGAACTGGCCGGAACGGCCGGGTTGGAGCTCGATCTCGGCGATACCGCGGCTATGCAGCGCATCCCTCACACGGAGGGCCTCGGGCCGATAGCCTCAAGCGCTGCAGTACTGGATGAGCATCTTCAAGGCCGCCTCCGTTGCTCGTCATTGCCCGCAGGGTTGCTGGTTGCGGCATGGTAGCCGCTCGAGACGCCGCCGGCAAAGCCCGTCGAACTGACCGGGAGGAACAGCGCCTATAATCCGTCGGCCTGAAATTGCGCTTTTCACTCAAAGGACCCTGCCATGACCAAGAGCATCGACGCAAACACGCTGCAGCAGTGGCTACACGATGGCGCCGAGGTGGCGCTGATCGACGTGAGGGAAGCCGGTGAGTTCGGCGAGGGCCACCTGTTCTTCGCCGCGCCCGTACCTTACAGCCAGCTCGAGTTGGACATCGGGCGTCTGGTCCCCCGGCTGGGCACGCGTCTGGTCGTTCATGACGACGGTACCGACGCACTGGCGACGCGGGCGATCGAGCGCCTGGAGGCGATGGGCTACAGCAACGTGCATCTGTTCCAGGGCGGCACGCGTGCTTGGGCCGCGGCCGGGTATCCGGTCTACAAGGGGGTGAATCTGCCGAGCAAGACTTTCGGCGAGTTGGTGGAACATGCCTACGACACGCCCCGCGTGAGCGTGACTGAGCTCGACGCGATGCTCAAGCGCGGGGACGACGTGATGGTGCTCGACGGCCGGACCTGGGCCGAGTACACGAAGATGAGCATCCCGAGCGGCATCTCCTGCCCTAACGGCGAGTTGGCGTATCGCGTCGGTCGCATCGTGAAGAATCCCAAGACCAAGATCGTGGTGAATTGCGCCGGTCGCACCCGCAGCATCCTGGGCGCGCAGACGTTGCGCAACTTCGGCGTCGAGAACCCGGTATATGCGCTGGAGAATGGTACCCAGGGCTGGTATCTGGCCGATCTGGAACTGGATCGCGGCGCTTCGCGCAAGTATCCGCAAGGTGAAGCGGGCGACGAGCTGCCCGCCTTGCAGGCGCGCGCGCGTGTTCTGGCAGAGCGGCACGGAGTCGGATACGTCGATGCGGCCCAGGTGAAGCAGTGGATCGCCGACGAGAGCCGCAACGTCTTTCTGTGCGATGTGCGTACACCCGAGGAGTTCGAGGCCGGTACGCTGCCGGGCGCTCAGCACACGCCGGGCGGGCAGTTCATCCAGTCCACCGACCAGTACGTCGGCGTGCGCAATTCCCGCATCGTCGTCCTCGATGGCGAACTGGTTCGCGCGCCCGTGTGTGCAAGCTGGCTGGCGCAGATGGGACACGAGGTGTATGTCCTGCGTGAAGGTGTGAAAGCGAACATCGGCGTGCCGCCCGGTCCTCGGCCCAAGCTGCCCGCGGTCCCGAAGCTCGCACCCAGCGCGCTGGCGGCCTTCATGGGCGAAGGACGTTTGCTGGATCTGCGCGCCAGCTCGGCGTTCCGCAAGTCGCATGTCGAGGGGGCGCGCTGGAGCATACGGCCGGTGATCGCATCGCAGGTCGGCGCGGGACAGCCCATCGCGCTGCTCGCCGATGATCCCGTGATCGCGCAACTTGCCGCGATCGACCTGATGGCGGCCGGAGCGCGCGATGTCCGGTTGGTCGACGGTACCGTGGAGGATTGCGCGGCCGCGGGCTTGAAGCTCGCATCGACGCCCAACGTGCCCGCTGATGCCGAGCGCATCGATTTCCTTTTCTTCGTTCACGACCGGCACGAAGGCAACAAGGAAGCTGCTCGCGGTTATCTCGCCTGGGAGACGGGCCTGATCAAGCAACTGCACGAGTCCGAGCGGGCGAGCTTCCGCATCCCCTCGGCCGCGCACTGAGACCGACGGAAACTTCCGAGCAACCCCCTGGCGCGGCTGCCCGACGTTTCGGGCGGTCGCAGCCCTCGACCGACATTCAGTTGCCTGATGCATCCGCGTAGCGCGTTGTCTTGATCGATCCGCTGCACCGCCGCTTCATCGCGCCCACGCTTTTTCTCTGGTACACCCAGGTATCGGCGGCGATCGCGACTCAGCTCGTGCCGGTGCTCGCCCCGGAGCTGGCGCGGGACCTCGGTCTCGATCCCGCGCTGATCGGTGTGTATTCGGTGATCATGTGGATCACCGCCGGACTCATCTCCCTGCCGGCAGGCGAGTTGTCGGATCGCTTCGGCGGCGCCCGCGTGGCGCAAATGACCCTGGTTCTATCGACCCTGTCGCTGGGCGTGGCCGCGATCGCGCATCCGCTGGCATTCGTCGGCATGGCCGTGCTGCTGGGCGCAGCGTGGTCGCTGCAAGGACCGGCCGGCGCGCGTGTGCTGATTCGCGTCGTGCCGCCGCAGCACCGCTCGCTCATGTTCTCGGTGCGACAGACCGGCGTGCAGGTCGGGTTCCTCGTGGCAAGCTTCTCTTTGCCGGCCTTGAACGACGTGTTCGGTTGGCGCGGCACGGCGTGCGTACTGGCGGCCGTGCTGGCTGTCATGTTGCTGGCCTTCAGGCCCCTGGTGCGCGGCATCGACGAGCAGGCGGCCATGGGTGCGAGCGATCCGCCCAAGGCAAGGCTGACCGACGGCTGGCGCCGTGTTAAGCGCGATCCCGTCCTGCAGGGGCTCGGGGTGGCGATAGGCATCTACTCGGCCACCCAGTTCTGCATGAACGGGTTCTTCGTGATCTATGCGGTGACGGAACTGAACTTCGGTCTGGCCGAAGCGGCCGCCATGCTCGGGGTGGCGCAGTTCGCGGCTTTCGTCGCCCGTCTGTTCTGGGGCTTCGTCGCCGATCGTTACATCGGTCCGCTGAGGCTGTTGATCGGCTTGGGGGTATGCATGGCCGTGTGCGGGATGGCCATCGGCGCGCTGCCGAGCGATCCGCCCCGCATGGCCATGACTGCGCTGGTGTTCTTCATGGGCGCGACGTCCGGCGGTTGGAACGGTGTATTGCTGGCCGAGATCGCGCGTCGCGCACCGGATGCGGCCGGACTCGTCACTGGCACGCTGCAGGTCGCTAACTACATCAGCTTGATCATCGGCCCCATAGTCGTGGCGGTGGCGGGCGCGGCCGGCAGTTACGGACTGGGGTTCGGCATCGTCGCCGGCAGTGCGCTCGGCGCGGCGGGCTTCTTGTACCATTGCGCGCGTCGGTCGCGTCGAGCCGACCGCCACTGACCAAGGGGAGCCGGCCGATGAAGCTCATCGATCGTATCGGGATCGATCTGGGAAGAAAGATCCGTCTCGAACAAGGCATCGAACTGGCCGCTAGCCACGGCATCCGTTTCGTCGATGTGCAACTCGACACGGGTGAGAACGCGTTCGACCGGTTCGACGCCGCCCGCTGCGCGGCGGTTCGTGCAGCGTGCGAGAAGCACGGCATCCAGCTCGGTTTGCATACGTCCTCGGCAGTCAACGTCGCGGAGTACGCGCCACTGGTCGCCGAGGGCGTCGATCGCTATCTGCTTGCGTATATCGACATCTATCGGCGGCTCGGCGCGCGCTGGATCGTATTGCATGCGGGCTTTCACTTCACGTCCGACCGGGCGCAGCGCATGCAAGCCGGATTGGCGCGCATCCAGCGCATGGTCGCCCAGGCCGAGCGCGTCGGTGCCGTCCTCTACCTGGAGAATCTGAACAAAGAACCTGCGCAGGCCGAGGTGCATTACCTCGCCCACACGCTGGAAGAATGGCGCTACTACTTCGAGCGCATCGACTCTCCCAGCTTTCGACTCTCGTTCACGGCGAACCATGCGCATCTGGTGCCCGAAGGCGTCGAAGGTTTCATCGACGGTCTCGACTTTCGGCGGGTCGGAGAGGTCCGCCTGGCCGACTGCTTCCGCAACGGTCCCGAGGAGCACCTGGTTCCCGGGCAAGGCGATTTCGATTTCGGCGCCATGTTCCGGCGCATCGAAGCGAGCGGCTTTACGGGGCACTACACAAACGCCTTCGGCAGTCTGGAGGACATGATCGAGGCGCGCGGGTATCTCGTGGCACGGGCGCGGGCGGCGGGGGTTGCGGTCGACTAAGTCGTGTGGACTCGGCCTGTCGACAGAGCGGGTACGGTATTCGCTTTAATCGGGCCCAAGCACGGCTGGCAGCACGATGGCAGTGAACGTCACCGCCGAGTCCCTGTGACAGCCGATTGCTCGAATAGCTGGCTCATTGTGCGCATAGTCGAGCTTCAGCACGGTGGCCGGTGCACCGATAATCGGTTTGACGGCGGCATACGCCCAGGCAGCCGATGTCGACGCAATACAGGAGTCGTCGATATGTTGACTTTGAGCAAGCGCTATCTCGAGCTGGAGCAGGCCGCCAACCGAGGCACGGGCGGTGTTGCCAGCGAGAACCGCCAACTGGGTTTCATCCCTGCCTTCATGGATACCCGCACGGGCAAGGTCTATGGCTGCACCTTCGTCGACGGCCGTCCGGCGGCATTCCACATTCTCGATGGCCTGCCCGATGAACTGGTGATCGCGAGGGATCGCTATGGTCGCCCCTCGCACGTCGTAGGCAGTGTGATCGCGGGCTTCACCCTGGATGATCGTTTCTACACGCGTGAGCAGGCATCGGCCCAAGTTTCCCGGGCCGATGCGTATTCCGACGGCATCGCGCACTAGAAAGGCGCACTGCGCGCGCTCGAAGCACGTCGGCGGGCAAAGCGCCGGTGCTGTAGACGCCGGGCGCGCATCTCACCTGCAGCTGACGCGCTTTCGCAGCTTCTGGGCAAGACCCCGATGTTGCGTGGCGCGCAGTTGCCGGGCAGGATGGCGCTCATTTGGTGCCGTGGGTCGAGGCTCGGCCGGTCTACAACGCGCTGCGACGAGTGGAGAAACCAGCATGCAACTCAACGCGATCTTCCCCACGCGGGACATCGGTCAGGACCCGGCCAGGATTCGGGACTGGGCGCAAGCGGCCGAGGATCTGGGCTATGCGTGCATCGAAGTGCCTGATCACGTCTTCGGTGTCGCCGCCCGGGACGGATGGACGCCCACCTACGACGAATCAGATCCTTTTCACGAAACCTTCGTCACCCTGGGTTTTCTTGCCGCAGTCACCCGGCGCATCCGTCTCTCCAGCGGCGTGCTGATCTCACCGCAGCGACAGACCGGATTGATCGCAAAGCAGGCTGCCGAAGTCGATCTGTTGAGCGGCGGGCGACTGCGCCTGGGGCTCGGCGTCGGCTGGAATCACGTCGAGTACGAAGCGCTGGGTGCGGACTGGAAGTCGCGAGGCGCGCGACAGGCGGAGCAGATCGAGGTCCTGCGCCGCCTCTGGACCGAAGATCTCGTCGATTACCGCGGCCGCTTTCACGACATGCGCGGTGTCACCATCGTGCCGCCGCCTGTGCAGCGGCCGATCCCGATTTGGCTGGGCGGCGCGTCGGAAGTCGTGATCCGACGGGCGGCGCAGTTTGCCGACGGCTGGATGCCGATTCTCGCGCCCGATGCGCAGGCCGAAGAGAAGCTGGGGTTGCTGCACGCGGAACTCGCCCGCCATGGCCGTGACCGGACTCGGTTCGGCATCGAGGCATGGCTGAGAATGCGCGATGCCGATCCGCAGCGCTGGGGGAGTGCGGCAGAGGGTTGGCGCAGACTCGGTGCCGACATGGTGATGCTCTATCCGACTTACCGCGTCTCGAAGTTCGACGACCTGATCGCCACCTTGCGCCGTTTCAGGGAAGTCGTCGCAGAGTAGACGCGCGATTGCTTGTCGAGGCCAGGGGCCTGTCGCCTGAGCGTGCCTGGCCTAGCAGATTTCCGGGGTGATCGCGGGGCGGGCGCCCTCAGGCGCACGATAGGCACATCGACGGGGTGTCTTCGCCGGCGAGGCCCTTGGATGGGGCATGCCCGTTCTTCCTTGCGAATCTCAACGCGCTGGTATGCATTTTGCGAGAATGGCACGCATGAAGATCATGCTCTACGACGAGAATCCGGAACGGTCTCTGTTCCTGCGCATGACCCTGGAGCGCCTCGGTCACGAGATTGTCGCCGAGATCGCCAACGCGAGGCAGCTCTACGATGAGGTGCGCGCCCATTCTCCGGATGCGATCATCATCGACACCGACTCGCCCACGCGCGACACCCTGGAACACCTTTGCCTGATCACGGAAAGTTGTCCGCGGCCGATCGTCATGTTCACCCAGGACGCCAAGCGAGAGTCCATTCGCGAGGCGGTTCGCGCCGGGGTGACCGCGTACATCGTCGATGGTCTGGCTGCCGAGCGCATCGAGCCCATCATCGAAACCGCCGTGGCGCGTTTCGAAGCGTTCCAGTCGGTGCAGAACGAACTGGCGAAGACGCGTAGCAAACTCTCCGAACGCAAGCTGGTCGACCGAGCCAAGGGCATCCTGATGAAGGAGAAGAAGGTCTCGGAAGAGGAGGCCTATCGACTGCTGCGCACACTCGCGATGGATCGCAATGCGACCATCGGCTCGGTCTCGGAGCAGGTGATCGCGTTCGCGAAGCTGCTCAGCTGATTGCAGTCCTCCTGTGCACGGTTGGTGCATGCGCCGCGCGTGGTGCACTGCAATAGAGCATCGCGAAGATTCGACGCTCAATATCCCGGCAATACATCTCTCCAGTAAAAACAGCGGCTTGTGGCGCTCGCGCTAGATCGGGACAGCGTGGCACGCGGCTTGCCTTATGACACATCGCAAGTCGGCCAACGGCGGTCGGCTTCAGAACAAGGGTGTTCGGGTTTGCGTGTATGCACGCGCAACCCTGACACCCTTTTTTTATGCGGCGAGCGGAGCAAGGCACAGGGGCCGGGTCGCACAGGCGCGATGTTCAAAGCAGCGAATCGAATAAGGGAATGATCACATGCACAGCAATGATGGCCTCACCGATGCTTCACGGCGTTCGATGATCAAGAGCGTCGCGGGGGTCGCGGCAGCAAGTCTGATCCCGAGCGGCTTCTCTACCGTGGCCAAAGCCAATCCCAAGCTGGAAACCACCGCAGCGAAGCTCGGCTTCATTGCGCTCACCGATGCCGCACCTTTGTTCGTCGCCGATGAAAAAGGCTTCTTCAAGAAGCACGGGATGAGCAAGGTGGAGGTCGTAAAGCAGGCGTCCTGGGGGGCGACCCGCGACAATATCGTGCTCGGCTCAGAAAAGAACGGCATCGACGGTGCGCACATCCTCACGCCGATGCCTTATTTGATCAGCTCGGGGGCGATGACCGCGAACAACGTGCCGACCCCCATGTATATCCTGGCGCGGCTCAACCTTGCGGGCCAGTGCATTTCCGTATCCAACGAGTTCGCGAGCCTCAAGATCGGTGTCGACACCAAGCCGTTCAAGCCGGCGCTGATGGCGAAGAAGGCCAGCGGCAAGGCGATCAATGCGGCCATGACCTTCCCCGGCGGCACGCACGACATGTGGATACGCTACTGGATGGCTGCCGGTGGCATCGATCCCAATACCGACATCAACACCATCGTCGTGCCACCGGCGCAGATGGTCGCCAATATGAAGGTGGGCACGATGGACACGTTTTGTGTCTGCGAGCCCTGGAATCACCAGCTGATCAACCAGAAGATCGGCTACACGGCGATCACCACCGGCGAGCTGTGGCACAACCATCCGGAGAAAGCCTTCGCGATGCGTGCGGCTTACGTCGACAAGCACCCGAATGCCACGATGGCGCTGATCAAGGCGGTGATGGAGGCGCAGATGTTCTGCGACGATCCGAAGAACGCCCGCGAGGTGGCGGAGATCTGCTCGCGGCGCCGGTGGATCAACGCGCCGGTCGAGGACATCGCCGATCGCGTGCGCGGCGACTTCGATTACGGCACCGGCCGGGTGGTCAAGAACAGCCCGCAGAAGATGCGCTACTGGAACGACTTTGCTTCGTATCCGTTCCAGAGTCATGACCTGTGGTTCCTGACCGAGAACATTCGCTGGGGTTACCTGCCGCGCAAAACCGACATGAATGCGCTGATCAAGCAGGTCAATCGCGAGGATCTCTGGCGCAAGGCCGCGCAGGAACTCGGCATACCGAAGGCGCAGATTCCGACCTCGACCTCGCGCGGCATCGAGACCTTTTTCGACGGCAAGGTGTTCGATCCCAGCAAACCCATGGCGTACCTCGACAGCCTGCAGATCAAGGCAATGAAGGGCTGAGCCAGCGCGACCGATCGACATCCCCATCAGGAGCTTGCCATGAACACCACCGCAACCGTGGCCACCGTCGCTGCGCCGCCGGAAACCTCGCTACGCAAGGCCGATGCCGTCACCGATCTCGGAGCGGTCGCCGCCGCGGCGACGAGTACCCCCGCGGTTGCGACCGCAGCCGCTCAACCGCCGACGCCTACCGCCAAACGTCGTCCCGCTTGGGTGGACGTGCTAGGTGACTGGGCGGGCAAGATCCTGCCGCCGCTCGTCACCGTGGCGGTGCTGCTGGGGATCTGGGAACTGGCGTCCAGCCAGGCAGGCGCCGCACTGCCCCCGCCGAGCAAGGTCATCAGCGACACCAAGGAGCTGATCCTCGACCCGTTCTTCAACAACGGGGGCAACGACGTCGGCATGGCCTGGCAACTGCTGGCGAGTCTCGAGCGCGTGCTCTACGGCTACTCGATCGCCGTGGTGGTGGGGATCTCGCTCGGTGTGCTGGTTGGCCAATTCGCGATCGCCATGCGCGGGCTGGATCCGATCTTCCAGGTGCTGCGCACGGTACCGCCGCTGGCCTGGTTGCCGATCGCGTTGGCGGGCTTTCGCGACGGCAACCCGTCGGCGATCTTCGTGATCTTCATCACCGCCGTGTGGCCGATCATCATCAACACGTCCATAGGGATTCGCAACATCCCGAACGACTATCGCAACGTCGCCCGGGTGGTGCAGCTCAACGGCGTCGAGTACTTCTGGAAAATCATGATGCCGGCCGCAGCCCCCTACATCTTCTCCGGCCTGCGCATCGGCGTCGGCTTGTCCTGGCTCGCCATCGTGGCTGCGGAGATGTTGATCGGCGGCGTCGGTGTCGGATTTTTCATCTGGGATGCCTGGAACTCCTCGCGCATCAGCGACATCGTCCTTGCATTGTTCTACGTCGGCATCGTGGGCTTCATTCTCGACCGGCTCGTTTCGTGGATCGGCCGCATGGTCGCGCGAGGCAGCAGCGTGAGCTGAACGCCGCCATGAAGATCTCCATCGTCACCCCGACCCTCAACGCAGCACCTAGGGAGCATCGCATGAGCCAGTCCTTCCTTGAACTCAGTCTGGTATCGATGGTCTTCAAGACCCGACAAGGTCCGTTCCAGGCGCTTTCCAACGTCAACCTTCGCGTCGAAAAGGGCGAGTTCGTCACGCTGATCGGCCATTCGGGCTGCGGCAAGTCGACGCTGCTCAACATCATCGCCGGGCTCTACCGGTGCACCTCCGGCGGCGTGTTGCTCGAGGGACGCGAGGTCGATGAGCCGGGGCCGGACCGCGCGGTTGTGTTCCAGAACCACTCGCTGCTGCCGTGGCTGACGGCCTACGAGAACATCGAACTCGCCGTCAAGAAAACCTCGGTCGGCAAACGCAACAAGGCCCAGATGCGCGACTGGGTACTGCACAACTTGAAGCTGGTGCAGATGGATCATGCGATGAACAAGCGTCCCGAGGAGCTTTCCGGCGGCATGAAGCAGCGTGTCGGGATTGCGCGCGCGCTGGCGATGGAGCCGAAGGTGCTGCTGATGGACGAGCCTTTCGGCGCGCTCGATGCCCTGACCCGCGCGCGGCTGCAGGACGAACTGCTGCGCATCGTTGCCGACACAGGCAGTACCGTGGTCATGGTCACGCACGACGTCGACGAAGCGGTGTTGTTGTCCGACCGGGTGGTGATGATGACCAACGGCCCGGCGGCCACGATCGGCGAGATTCTCGAGGTCAACCTGTCGCGGCCACGCGAGCGCTTGGCGCTCGCCACCGACGCGCGCTACCTCTCCGCGCGCAAGGCCGTGCTCGAGTTCCTCTACCAGAAACAACTGAAGGCGGCCTGATCCACGGCCGAACGACATGAACCAAGGCGATAAACTGCGATTGGTCTGCGTTGGCAACGGCATGGCCGGCATGCGCGCGCTGGAGGAGTTGCTCAAGCTCGCGCCGGATCTCTACCAGATCACGGTGTTCGGCGCCGAGCCGCACCCGAACTACAATCGCATCCTGCTCTCGCCCGTGCTGGCCGGAGAGCAGACGCTGCCCGAAATCGTACTGAACGATCTCGACTGGTACCGCACCAACGGCATCGAACTTCACCTCGGCAAGAAGATCGCGGCGATCGATCGCGTCAAGCGCGTGGTGCGCGCCGAGGACGGGACCGTCGCACCCTACGATCGGCTGTTGCTGGCGACCGGCTCCAATCCGATACTGCTGCCGATACCCGGCATGCAACTGCCAGGGGTGCTGACCTATCGCGACATCGCCGATACCGAAGGCATGATCGCCGCCGCCAGACAGTACAAGCATGCGGTCGTCATCGGGGGGGGGCTACTCGGTCTCGAAGCGGCCAACGGCCTCAAACTGCGGGGCATGGACGTCACCGTGGTGCACCTGGCCGAGTGGCTGATGGAACGCCAGCTCGACCGCACCGCAGCCGGTCTGCTGCAGAAGTCGCTGGAAAGCAAAGGTCTGCAGTTTCGCGTTGGGACGCAGACTGCAGAGATCGTGGCGGGCGAATCGGGCCGCGTCGCTGCCGTGAAGTTCAAGGATGGTTCTGCCGTCCCCGCCGAGCTCGTCGTCGTCGCCATCGGCATCCGTCCCAACACGGCGCTGGCCGAACAAGCCGGCCTGCACTGCAATCGGGGCATCGTCGTCAACGATACGATGCAGACCTACGATCCACGCATCTATGCCGTCGGCGAATGCGCCAACCACCGGGGTATCGCCTACGGCCTGGTCGCCCCGCTGTTCGACATGGCGAAGGTCTGCGCCAATCACCTGGCACAGATGGGCATCGGCCGCTATACCGGTTCTCTCACTTCGACCAAGCTCAAGGTCACCGGCATCGATCTGTTCAGCGCGGGCAACTTCCAGGGGGGCGAGGGCACCGAGGACATCACCCTTTCCGACCCGATCCGCGGCATCTACAAACGCCTGGTGATCAAGGACGACAAGCTGATCGGGAGCGTTCTCTACGGGGATACCGTCGACGGCGCGTACTACTTCAAGCTGCTGCGGGATGGGCGCAAGATCGCGGACATCCGCGACAAGCTGATGTTCGGCGAATCCAATCTCGGCGATACCGGGCACCAGGGCCAGAACAAGGCCGCCGCGATGAGCGACGAGATGGAAGTCTGCGGCTGCAACGGCGTATGCAAGGGCAGCATCGTCAAGGCGATCAAGGAGCAGGGGCTGTTCACGCTCGACGACGTGCGCAAGCACACGAAAGCGTCGAGTTCATGTGGTTCCTGCACCGGATTGGTCGAACAGATCCTCATGTTCACCGCCGGCGGCGATTACTCCGCGCCGCCGGCGGTGAAACCGATGTGCGGCTGCACCGACCGGACTCACGCCGAGGCCCGCGCCGCAATCCGGGACCACGAGCTGCTTTCGATCTCGGCGGTGATGAAGTTTCTCGAGTGGCGCACGCCGAACGGCTGCGCGAGCTGCCGGCCCGCAATCAACTATTACCTGATCTCGACCTGGCCGCGGCGCGCCAAGGACGACCCGCAATCGCGCTTCATCAACGAACGCGCCCACGCCAACATCCAGAAGGACAGCACCTACTCCGTGATCCCACGAATGTGGGGCGGGGTCACCACGGCAGCCGAGCTGCGTCGCATCGCTGATGTCGTCGACAAGTACCGGATTCCCACGGTGAAGGTGACCGGCGGCCAGCGCATCGACTTGCTCGGCGTGAAGAAGGAAGACTTGCCGTCGGTGTGGCGCGACCTCGACATGCCCTCGGGCCATGCGTACGCCAAGGCGCTGCGCACGGTGAAGACCTGCGTCGGCTCCGAGTGGTGTCGCTTCGGCGTGCAGAATTCGACCAAGATGGGCCAGGACCTCGAACGCGGTCTGTGGCGCATGTATGCGCCGCACAAGGTCAAGCTCGCGGTATCGGGATGTCCGCGCAACTGTGCCGAATCGGGCATCAAGGATGTCGGCGTCATCGGCGTCGAATCGGGTTGGGAGATCTACGTCGCGGGCAACGGCGGCATCAAGACCGAAGTCGCGCAATTCCTGGTCAAGGTGAAGACGGCGCAGGAAGTCATGGAGTATTCCAGCGCCTTCCTGCAGCTTTATCGGGAGGAAGGCTGGTACCTCGAACGCACGGTGCACTACGTGCACCGCGTTGGTCTCGACTATGTGAAGCAGCGCATTCTCGACGATGCCGAGGGGCGCAAGGCCCTGTACGAGCGGCTGCTCCATGCGCTCAAGGACGAACCGGATCCGTGGGCCGAGCGGGTGGCAGGTGCCGATCGCGCGCAGTTCGTGCCGCTGCGGCCGGTCGCGGCCGAGGAGGGCGCGACGACATGAGCGCATGGCTGAAAGTCTGCACGCTCGACGACATTCCCCTGCTTGGCGCGCGCGTCGTGCGCCGCGACGGCGAGCCCGACATCGCCGTGTTCCGCACCGCCGAGGACACGGTGTTCGCCTTGGAGGATCGCTGCCCGCACAAAGGCGGGGCGCTCTCGCAGGGCATCGTCTGCGGCAACAAGGTCGCCTGTCCGCTGCACAACTGGAACATCGCACTCGACAGCGGCTGCGCGATCGCCCCCGACAACGGCAGCACGAGAACGTATCCGGTCAAGGTCGAGGCCGGCATGGTGCTGCTCGCCATCGAGCAGCACGCCGATGCCTGAAGAAGTCCGCTCCACCTGCTGCTATTGCGGCGTGGGTTGCGGCGTCGTGATCAGTCACGAGCACGGTCGGATCACGGGTGTGCGTGGCGACCCTAGCCACCCAGCGAATTTCGGGCGGCTGTGCAGCAAGGGGCAGGCCCTGCACGAGACCGTCGCCGGGCATGGCCGTGCGCTGGTGCCGCAATTGCGGCTCGAACGTGCTCTGCCCCGCGCTCAAGCTTCGTGGGAGACCGCGCTCGATCATGTCGCCGAGCGATTCGCAGCGATCATTCGCGAACACGGTCCCGATGCCGTGGCGTTCTATGTGTCCGGGCAGCTGCTGACCGAAGACTATTACGTCTTCAACAAGCTCGCCCGTGCGCTGGTGGGCACGAACAACATCGATTCGAATTCCCGGCTGTGCATGTCCTCGGCTGTGGCGGGCTACAAGTGGACGCTGGGTGCAGATGCCCCGCCGACCTGCTACGACGACATCGATAGCGCCGACTGCATCGTCATCGCGGGTTCCAACGCGGCTTGGGCGCATCCGGTGCTATTCCGTCGGATCGAGGACGCCAAGGCGAAGAACCCCGATCTCAAAATCATCGTCATCGATCCTCGGCGCACGGCGACTGCGGAAATCGCCGACCTGCATCTCGCGATCCAACCCGGCACCGATGTGGCGTTGTTCCACGGCATGTTGAACGCCCTGCTGTGGGAGAGCCTCGCCGATGCGGACTACATCGCCGCCCATACCGAGGGCTTCGACGCGCTGAAGACGCTCGTGCGCGACTATTCCCCGCAATTCGCCGCCGAACTGTGCGGCATCGATGCCGCCGATCTCCTCACCGCCGCGCGCTGGTTCGGCACCGCGCGTGCCGCGCTGTCGCTGTACTGCATGGGACTCAACCAATCGTCCTGCGGCACCGACAAAAATGCCGCGCTCATCAATCTTCATCTGGCCACAGGTCATATCGGGCGTCCCGGTGCCGGGCCGTTTTCGCTGACCGGTCAACCCAACGCGATGGGCGGCCGCGAAACCGGCACCATGGCCAACCTATTGATCGGCCATCGCGACCTGACCAACATCGATGATCGGGCCGAAGTCGCCAAGCTCTGGAACGTGCCCGCGATTCCCGAGCACGCAGGCAAGACCGCCATCGACATGTTCGAGGCTGTTCGGCGGGGCGAGATCAAGGCACTCTGGATCGCCTGCACCAATCCCGCGCAGTCGCTGCCGAGCCAGGAAGCCGTGCGCGAAGCACTGGAGCGCGCCGAGCTGGTCGTGCTGCAGGAAGCCTACGCCGATACCGAAACTGCGCCTTATGCCGACGTGCTGCTGCCCGCCGCCGGCTGGGGCGAGAAGGACGGCACCGTCACCAATTCAGAACGGCGCATCTCGCGGGTACGCGCGGCTGCCCCGCCCCCCGGCGAAGCGCGGGCGGACTGGCGCATCGTGTGCGACTTCGCCCGGCGGCTCGAACGCAAGATGAATTTTCAGGGCACGACGCGCTTCGGCTTCGACAGCCCGCAGCAGATCTTCGACGAGTATCGCGAACTCACGCGCGGACGCAATACCGACATCACCGGACTCACCTACGCCGTGCTCGATGCCCAGGGGCCGCAGCAGTGGCCTTATCGCACCGGTGCACGGCAGGGGCAAGCGCGCTTGTACGAAGATGGCCTGTTTCCGACGACTTCGGGGCGCGCGCGATTCGTCGCCGCACCCTACAAGCCGGTCGCGGAAAACATCGACGCGCGCTTCGCTTTCCGTCTCAACACCGGTCGCCTGCGCGATCAGTGGCACGGCATGACCCGCAGCGGTCGCGTTGCCCGGCTGTGGGGCCATGCGCCGGAGCCGACCGTGGCGATGAATCCTGCCGATCTAGCCCGGCGCGGGTTGAGCAGCGGTGATCTGGTCCGCCTCGAATCGCGGCGCGGTCATCTGCACCTTCCAGTGGAGTCGGACGCCGGCCTCGCACCTGGCCACGCCTTTCTGCCGATGCACTGGGGCGGTCGCTACCTGTCGGGGGCGGGCGCCAACGCGCTGACGCTGCCGGTGATCGACCCGAAATCCTTTCAGCCGGAGCTCAAGCACTGTGCGATCCGCATCAGCAAGGCCACATTGCCTTGGCGTATGGTGGCCTTCGGCACGCCGCGCGATGGCGATGCGCTCGAACAGCTCGCCCGGGTGCAGTCCTGGTTGCCGAAGTTCGACTTCGCTTCCTGCGCGCTGACACCGCAGGCGGGCGGGGTCCTGTTGCGCGCAGCCGCGGATGCGGCACCCGATGCCTCCGTGCTGGCCGCCCTGCACGCGCTGTTCGAACTGGATGGCGGAGATGTTTTGCGCTACGAGGATCCGAGACGCGGTCACACCCGACGCATCCGTCTTGCGGGTGACAAGATCGCCGCGGTTTGCCTGGTCGGCGAGGGCACCGGGGAATCCTGGCTGCGTGAGTTTCACGCGCAGGGGCTGTCCGCCGCTCACCTGGGCACGCGACTGCTGGCACCGACGTCACAGGCTCCGGCCGGCGCTGCGGCGCGCGGACGCGTCGTCTGCAGTTGCCATGGGGTCGGCGAAGTCGCGATCGCACAGGCGCTGCAGGCTGTCGTGGGCGATGCTGCGACCAAGCTCGAGGCCGTGCAACGGGCGCTGCGATGCGGCACCGAATGCGGCTCCTGCCTGCCCGAACTGCGCAAGCTTTCGGCCTCGGCGATGAAGGCGGCGTGACCATGGCGAGTGCGGGCAAAGTCTGGTTGGTCGGCGCAGGTCCGGGCGATCCGGAGTTGCTGACGTTGAAGGCTGTCCGTGTGCTGTACGAAGCCGACGTGGTCCTGGTCGACGATCTGGTCAATCCCGCGGTGTTGGGCCACATGAAGCCCGGGGCGCGGGTGATACACGTCGGCAAGCGCGGCGGCTGCAAGTCCACCCCGCAGGCCTTCATCGAGAAATTGCTGGTCGCAGAAGCCAAAGCGGGCAACACCGTGGTTCGCCTCAAGGGTGGGGATCCTTTCGTCTTCGGGCGTGGGGGTGAGGAAACCGCGGCGCTCGATGCCGCCGGGGTGCACTGGCAAGTGGTCAGCGGCATCACCTCGGGTATTGCCGCACCCGCTGCCGCCGGCATTCCGGTCACGCACCGCGAGGCCGGACGAGGCGTGGCCTTCATCACCGGTCATACGCGCGAGGGCGCTGCGGTCGATTGGGAAGCGCTGGCGCGCTCGGGGCTGACGCTGGTGATCTACATGGGCATCGCTCGCTGCGAGGACATCGTCGCCGGGCTGCGCCGGGGCGGCCTGCGCGCCACGTTGCCGGCCGCAGTGATTCAGCACGCGACCTTGCCGCAGCAGCGGGTGATCGCCTCCTCCCTGGCGCGGTTGCCCGAAGACATCCGCGCCTGCGGCATAGGCAGCCCGGCCATCCTGGTGATCGGTGAAGTCGCCGATGCCGCGCGCATGGCAGGGCAGTGCGCCGACGAGAGTTTGGCGGGCTCGGCGTAAACCTCGGCGCTCGGCCTGCGCCGAGGTTTAATCGGTATATCGGATCGCGATCGAACGCACCGTATAAGCATTGCCGCCGGGGAGCACCCGCTGAGCCGGGTACGCAAAGGGCATGGGGTCGAACCAGTAGCGGTACCCGTGCCAGCGGTCGTGATACCAGGGCAGATAAGGCGGCCAGGGTTCGTGGATGATGATCGGCGGCTGGTAGATGCTGCTCGTCTCGAGCACGAGCAGTGCATGCGCGCCGAGCTTGCGCGCCTGTTCGCGTGCATCTTCGAGCACCGAGGGCTCCGGCTCGCCCGCCAATCCCTTCGATTCGAGTTTGGCGATCTCGACATAGGGTCGCGTCGGCGCCTTGAGAAGAATCTGCACCGAGGGTGTGGGCGTGTACTTTTGCGTCGGATCGAGCAGGACGACGCTGGTCGTCGTGGCGCATCCGCCGAGCAGGCACAGGAGAAAGACAAAGAGTATGCGCATATAGGTTAGGACCCGGGCGACCGGCTTAGAATTCCCCCCGGCGCGTTCATTTCGAGAAAGCAGCCAGCGTGGGGCAAGCGACGGATTTCGATGCAGCGATCATCGGTGGCGGCCACAATGGGCTGACCTGCGCGTGCTATCTCGCGGCCGCGGGCTTGAAGGTCGGCGTGTTCGAGCGCCACGAGCGCGTCGGAGGCGCGGCGCTGACCGAGGAATTCCATCCTGGATTCCGCAACTCGGTGGCTGCGTATACCGTCAGTTTGCTTCATCCGAAAGTGATCCGCGATCTGAGCCTGCATCAGCATGGACTGAGGATCGTACACCGGCCGATGGCGAATTTCCTCCCGCTCGGCGCGAGCGACGGTTTTCGCATGGGTCGCGGCGCGGCCGAAGACCAAGCGGAAGTGGCGCGGTTCTCGTCGGCGGACGCCCAACGCCTGCCCGCGTACCAGGCGATGCTGGGGCAGGTGGCCGACGTGCTGCGTGCGCTCGCGCAGGAGACGCCTCCGAACGTCGGCGGCGGGCTCACCGACCTGATGGCAGCGCTCAAGGCCGGCAATCGCCTGCGCGGACTCGATCTGGCCGCGCGTCGCGACGTGCTGGACCTCTTTACCAAGAGCGCGGGCGATCTGCTGGATGCCTGGTTCGAATCGACCCCGCTGAAAGCGTGTTTCGGTTTCGATGCCATCGTCGGCAACTATGCCAGTCCGTATACGCCCGGCACGGCCTACGTGCTCCTGCATCACGTCTTCGGCGAGATCAACGGGGTGCGAGGCGCCTGGGGCCATGCGATCGGGGGCATGGGCGCGATCACGCAGGCGATGCACGCCGAAGCACGGCGGCTGGGTGTCGTCGTTCATACGAACGCCGCCGTGAGCCGGGTTCTGGTGAGCAATGGTCGCGCGCAGGGCATTGCTCTCGATGACGGCCGTGAATTTCGCGCCCGGATCGTGGCCTCGAATCTCAATCCGCGGCTGCTTTTTCTCGATCTCGTGGAACCGGGCGCGCTCGATGAAGATTTTCTGCGCCGCATGCGGGCCTATCGCTGTGCCTCGGCGACGTTCCGCATGAACGTCGCGTTGTCGGAACTGCCCCGCTTCGAGTGCGCGCCGGAACCGGGGCCGCATCTGAGTTCGGGCATCATCATGGCGCCCTCCCTCGCCTACATGGAAAGGGCGTTCGCGGATGCCCGCGAGCAGGGGTGGTCCCGCTCACCCGTGGTCGAGATGCTCATCCCGAGCACGCTCGACGATACGCTGGCGCCCAGCGGTCAGCATGTCGCGAGTCTCTTCTGCCAGCATTTCGCCCCGCAGTTGCCCGATGGTCGCACCTGGGACGATGCCCGGGACATCGCGGCGGACACCATCATCGACACCGTGACGCGCCATGCGCCGAACTTCAAGGCATCCGTGATCGCGCGCACCGCCTTGTCGCCGCTCGATCTCGAACGCCGGTTCGGTCTCATCGGCGGCGACATCTTCCACGGTGCCTTGACGCTCGATCAACTGTGGGCGGCCAGGCCCGTGTTGGGCCACGGAGCCTACCGTTCGCCGATCCGAGGGCTCTACATGTGCGGTGCTGGAACGCATCCGGGCGGCGGCGTGACCGGCCTGCCCGGGATGAACTCGGCTCGCGAAATCCTGCGCGACTGGCGCAAGCGCTCGCGGCGCTAGTTGCCAGCCAACGGGGCGTTTGCCGATTACGGGCTCAGGACCCTAGCCGGCTCGGTCGGGCGGCTCAGTCGTGCGCTTCGGGTTCGGGCTGCGCCGGCTTGGGCTTCGTGCCGGTGTACAGGTCGGGCCAGCGGCGCAGCGTCTCGTCGCTGTCGGGCGTGTACATGTGGCAGGTATTGAAATGAAACGGGATGTCCCCGGGCTTGCGCGGCCCGCGCGGGCGGAAGCGGTTGATGCTCTGAAACGCGACGGTCGCCACACGTCCGAGCAGTTCCCATTGGTGCGTGCAGCCGTTGGCGCCGCCCAGCACCCCCCGCAGTTCCTTGGTCCAGCCGCGCCCGATTCGCTTGCCTACCAGCGCGGAGAACTTCGGCGTGATGTCGCCGCAGGGAGAAAACGGGCCGGCGTCGGTGACCGCAATCGCCTCGTGGATCACCATGTCGGCGTCGATCGTCACCCGCAGCCACATGTCATGGGCGGGCTCGCCCGCGGGCAGATCGCGGCCGACGCGCTTCTTCCAGGTGTAGGGCTTCACGTCGGTCAGATGGCCTTCGATATCCCAAAGGCCATCTTCGCGTTCATAGCCGCGGCAATCGATGACCCGCGTGTGCATGATCTTGCGCGCGGCGGCAGGCGGTAGTGGCATTTCTCGTCCTCATTGCTCGATTGGATGTATTGCCCTGCGCGTGTCGCTTGCGGACACGCGGCTAGGGTCGGCGGATGGTGCCGAAGGGCCAAATACATACCGGCTTTTGCGCCGGGGAGCAACGAGAACCGAGCATGCGGCTGTGCCCTGCGCTCGGTCGCGCGGCGATCGAAGCGCATGCTTTGGCGTGCGGCGAGATCGCAGGGCAAGGCCAGGGAAGAGCATTCCCCGGCCAACATTCGAAGCTACGCGAGCGGCAGATCGCCCGTGCTGGGCTTCGGACCGCTGTACATGTGCGGCCAGCGTTCCAGGGTCGCTACGCTCGTGGCGGTATACATGTGGCAGGTGTTGAACTGATACGGGACCTGGCCCGGCAGTACCGGTCGAGAGGCATCCCGCGCACTGACGGTCGATTGATAGGCGACCGTGGCGACCCGTCCCAGCAGTTCCCACATGTGCGTGCAGCCGCTCGAACCACCCAACTTCGGACGCAGGTCCTTGGTCCAGCCGCGCTGGATCTTCACGCCCTTCAAGGCGTCGAAGTTCGGCGTGATATTCCCGCATGCGCGGTAAGGGCTTGCATCGGTGACCGCGACGGCGTCGTGTATCTTCATGTCCAGGTCGATCGTGAGGCGTAGCCACATGTCGTGTACCGGCTCGCCCGCGGGCAGTCCGGTCTTGGATTCGCGCCTGCGCCAGTGGTAGGCCTTGGTATCGACCAGATGGCCCTCGATGTCCCAGAGACCATCCTCGCGTTCGTAACCGCGACAATCGATGGTGCGGGTGTGGACGAGCTTGCGGGCGGAGGCAGGCGGCAGCGGCATATCGGTTCCTCGTGCATCGGTGGGTGTGAAGGACAGCCAAAGGGTACACGATTCGTCCCTTTCCTCGTACGTGGGGCGCGGCACTGTCCACGTGCGCCGGGCTGGACGCCTTCCCGGCCTGTCGAGGACGGGCTTGCCGGTGCGGGCGCAGCGGTTCAGGCCCCGGGAGCGCCGGGCGATTTTCTGGCGGGCAGGGCGCGCAGGACGGCGAGCTTTTGGCTGTCGTTCAGGATCGACCAGTCCGCAATCTCGTCCAGCGTGCGATGACAGCCGGCGCAGAGCCCGGTGTCCGCATCGATCTGGCAGACGTCGATGCATGGGGAGGTGATCGGTGGATGTTGCATGGGGTTGCGGTCAGCAGAGGTTCGGGGCCTGGGTTTGCGTATCGGCCCGCAGGCGGCACAGTGTAGGCTCACGAATCCAGCGTAGGCAAGGCGCACCATGGACGATTCAGGGGTGGCAATCAAACGCGCGCGTCTGCGCTCCATGCAGCGGCTGGCAACGTTGCTGCTGGTCCTCATGCTGTCGCTGCTCGTGCTCAGCGTCGTCTTCAAGGACGTCCACCCGGCAATGCAGTGGCTGCAGGCGTTCGCCTTGGCGGCCAGCGTCGGTGCGATCGCCGATTGGTTCGCCGTCGTCGCCTTGTTCCATCATCCGATGGGCATTCCCTTGCCGCACACGGCGATCGTTGCGCGCAACAAGGACAGGATAGGCGAGAGCCTGGGGCACTTCGTCGAGCACAATTTCCTGACGGTGGAGAATGTGGTGCGCAAGCTCGAACAGCGCAACCTCGGTCGCACGGCCGCCGACTGGATCGGCAACGAGACCAACGCCGATGCCGTCGCCGGCCAGTTGTGTGCGCTGGTGCCCGGCATGGTCAACGCGCTCGACGACGACGATGTGCGCGGGCTGTTCGCCCGCACCCTGGGCGCTCAGCTCGACAAGGTCGACACGGCGAGCATCGTCGCCAATGTGCTGACGGTGCTGACGGCGGGCGGACGCCACCAGGCGCTCCTCGACCGCGCGCTGCACGGCCTGGAGGCGTGGCTCAAGGTCAATCAGGAGGCCATCACCGCGCGCTTCGGCGACGCGTCGAAGTACACGCCGCGGGTGTTCGATGCGTTCATCGTGAAGAAATTCGTCGCCGGCGTCGTCGGCTTGCTGCAGGAGGTGGCGGCCAGCCCCGAGCACGACATTCGGCGCCAGTTCGACGCCGCTACCCACGACTTCATCGCCAAGCTCAATACCTCGGACGAATACCGTGCTCAGGCGGATGCGCTCAAGCGCGAGTTGCTGCAGCACCTGGAGCGGGAGGGCTACTATTCGGTGGTCTGGTCCGATATCAAGCAGCGCCTGCAAGCGGACCTCGGCTCCGAGGTCTCGGTCATCAAGCGTCATCTGCGCGAGGTGCTGCAGAAGCTCGGCAACGGTCTGAGGGAGGACATGCTGCTGCAGGAGAAGCTCAATGCGTGGTCGATGCAGATCATCGAAACGCTGCTCCTGCGCCATCGACACCAGGTGTCCGGGCTCATCGCCGAGGTGGTCAAGGGCTGGGACGCGCGCGAGCTCACCGAGAAAATGGAGCTCGAGATGGGACGTGATCTGCAGTACATCCGCATCAACGGCACGCTGGTGGGCGGGCTGGTCGGCCTGGTGCTGCACACTGCCATCGGCCTGATCTGAAGGCGCTCCCCGGCCACGCCGCATGGCCGGGGCATCGATTCGGACGGATCAGGCGGCCTTGGCCATCAAGGCGCGCGCCACGCGCGAGCCCGTGGGGCGGCCGAGAAAATCGCAAATGTAGCGGCCGGCTTCGACGAGCTTGCCCATGTCGACGCCGGTTTCGATGTTCAGGCCTTCCAGCATGAAGAGCACGTCCTCGGTGGCGACATTGCCCGTGGCCCCCTTGGCGTAAGGGCAGCCGCCGAGCCCGGCGATCGAGCTGTCGAACACCGCCACCCCGCATTCGAGCGCGGCATAGGTGTTGGCGAGCGCCTGGCCGTAGGTGTCGTGGAAATGGCCGGCGAGCTTCTCGACCGGGATGTGGCGGGCGACGTCCTCGAAAACGGCCCGCGTCTTGCCGGGCGTGCCGACCCCGATCGTATCGGCGATGCACACTTCGTAGCAGCCCATCGCGTACAGTTCGCGCGCGACGGCCGTGACCTGGGCGGGATCGACCTCGCCGTCGTAAGGGCAACCCAGGCACACCGAGATGTCGCCGCGCACCCGGATGCCCCGGTCGAGCGCCTCGTCGCAGACCTCGGCAAAGCGCGCGAGCCCTTCGGCGATGGTGCAGTTCGTATTGCGCTTGGAGAAGGCCTCGCTGGCGGCACCGAAGATCACGATTTCGTCGCAACCGGCGGCGATGGCGCCGTCCAGTCCCTTGCGATTGGGCACGAGCACGGGATAGCTCACGCCGGGCTTGCGCCGGATCTTCGCGAGCACCTCGGGTGCGTCGGCCAGCTGCGGCACCCACTTCGGCGAGACGAAGCTGGTCGCTTCTACGACCGGCAGACCGGCCTCGGTCAGCCGATCGATCAGGCCGACCTTGATCTCGACCGGCACGACGTTCTTCTCGTTCTGCAGGCCGTCGCGCGGGCCGACTTCGAACATGCGAACTTTTTTGGGCAGATTCATCACTTCGCTCCTTGGCCCGGGAGGATCCAGGCGGGCTTGCGTTTGTCGAGGAACGCGCCGATGCCTTCCTTGCCTTCGGCGCTCGCGCGCGTGGTGGCAATCATGCGCGCCGTGTAGTTCTGCTTGGCCTGATCGATCGGACCCTGTGCGACCTGGGCGATCAGCGTCTTGCAGCTTGCGATGGAGGCCGGGCCGCCGCGCAAGGCCTGTTCGACGATGCGGCCGATGGTGGCATCCAGTTCATCGGCGGTGCACAGTTCGTGCAACAGACCGATGCGCAAGGCTTCGGCCGCCTCGATGCGCTCGGCCGTCAGCATGTAGCGCCGTGCGTGGCGCTCGCCGATCGCGGCCACCGCATACGGGCTGATCATGGCCGGAATCAATCCCAGCCGCACTTCCGAGAAGCAGAACGCGGCCTGCGGCGTGCCGATGGCGATATCGCAGCAAGCCACCACGCCGACACCGCCGCCGTAGGCCGGGCCGTGCACGCGTGCGATGGTCGGCTTGGGCATGCCGTCGATCAGGGCCAGGAGTTCGGTGAACTCCAGGGCGTCGCGATAGTTCTGCGCCTCGTCGTAGTCTGCCGTGCGCTTCATCCAGTTGAGATCCGCGCCGGCACAAAAGCTCTTGCCGTTGCCTGCAATGACGACGACGCGCGCCGCGGGGTCGTCCGCGACGCGGCGCAGTCCTGCCTTGCATTGCGCGATCACCGATTCGTCGATGGCATTGTGCAGTTCGGGGCGATTGAACGTGATCGTGGCGACGCCATCGGGGCCGATCTCGGTGACTACGGACTCGTTGCTCATGGGTCGAATCTCTAAGGAAAGTCTGGTGCCAGGACGGCGAGCGCCGATTTTCGCGCGATTCCGTCCGCAAGAGAATGCGCGTGTACGCGCTTCGCCGCCCGCCTACATGCGAAAGACGCCGAAGGTGGTCGACTCCACCGGTGCATTCGCGCTGGCCGCCAACCCCGCGGCGAGCACGCGACGCGTATCGGCGGGCTCGATAATGCCGTCGTCCCAGAGGCGCGCGCTGGCATAGTAGGCATGGCTTTGACGCTGGTACTGCGCCGCGATGGGGGTCTTGAAGCGAGCTTCGTCTTCGGCCGACCACGTTTCGCCCTGCTTTTCCAGAGCGTCTCGCCGCACCTGCGCGAGCACGCTTGCCGCCTGCTCGCCGCCCATTACCGAGATGCGTGCATTGGGCCACATCCAGAGGAAGCGCGGGCCGAACGCCCGGCCACACATGCCGTAGTTGCCAGCGCCGAAACTGCCGCCGACGACGACGGTGAACTTGGGCACCTTCGCGCAGGACACCGCCGTCACCATCTTGGCGCCGTCCTTGGCGATGCCGCCGGTTTCGTACTTCTCGCCGATCATGAAGCCGGTGATGTTCTGCAGGAACACCAGCGGGATGCCGCGCTGGGCGCACAGCTGGATGAAGTGCGTGCCCTTGAGCGCCGATTCGGAGAACAGGATGCCGTTGTTGGCGACGATGCCGACGGGATAGCCTTCGATGTGCGCGAAGCCGCACACCAGCGTGGCGCCGTAGCGCTGCTTGAACTCGTCGAACTCCGAGCCGTCGACCACGCGGGCGATGATCTCCCGGATGTCGAACAGACGCCGGCTGCTGGTGGGGATCACGCCGTCGAGTTCGGCGGGGTCGTAGTGCGGCGGACGAGGCGCTGCCATGGCGAACGGATTCGCCCGACGCGGGCCGAGATTCGCGACCGCTCGCCGGGCGAGCGCCAAGGCATGCTCGTCGTCGCGCGCCAGATGATCGGCCACGCCTGAGACCTTGGTGTGCACATCGGCGCCGCCGAGCGCCTCGGCGGTCACGATCTCGCCGGTCGCCGCTTTCACCAAGGGCGGGCCGCCGAGGAAGATCGTGCCCTGGTTGCGCACGATGATGGTCTCGTCGGACATCGCCGGCACGTACGCGCCGCCGGCCGTGCACGAGCCCATCACCACGGCGATCTGCGCGATGCCGCGGGCCGACATGGTGGCCTGGTTGTAGAAGATGCGCCCGAAGTGATCGCGGTCGGGAAAGACCTCGTCCTGGCTCGGCAGATGGGCGCCGCCCGAATCGACCAGATAGATGCAGGGCAGATGGTTCTCGGCGGCGATCTCCTGCGCGCGCAGGTGCTTCTTCACCGTGAGCGGGAAATAGGTGCCGCCCTTAACTGTCGCATCGTTGGCGATGACCACGCATTCGCGGCCATGGATGCGGACGATGCCGGTGACGATGCCGGCGCCGGCCAGCGGTTCGCCGTAGACCTCGTGGGCGGCCAGCGCAGAGAACTCGAGCAGCGTCTCGCCAGGGTCGCCCAGACGCGCGATGCGCTCCCGCGCCAGCAGCTTGCCGCGTGCGGTATGACGTTCGCGTGACCGGGCATCTCCGCCCAGACGTGCCTGGGCGTGCTTCGCTCGCAGGTCGTCGACCATCGCGCCCATCGCTTTCGCGTTCTCGCGGTAGTCCTCCGAATCGGGCTGCAGGCGCGACTTGAGCGGCCCCATCACCAGCCGCCGCTCGCCATCCAGCGCTCGACCTGATCGAGCCGGTCCGCACCCCAGAACGGCTCGCCGTCGACGATTAAGTAGGGCGAGCCGAAGACCTTGCGCTCGATCGCCTGCTCCACTTCGACCTTGAGCGCGTCTTTCACCGAGGCGTCGTTCATCCCTGCGGCGGCGCAGGCTCGATCGAAGCCGCAGGCGGCGGCGACGTCCGCACAGACCTCGGGGCTGGAGATGTCCCGGTCGTCGGCGAAGTAGGCGCGATACAGCGCGAGGGCCAGCCGCTTTGCGCCCGCATCGTCGGGCTGGCGAGCCCACAGCGTTAGGCGGGCGGGCGCCTGGGTCGGGATGGGAAACTTGCTCGGCAGCTTGAAGGGCACGCCGAGCAGCCGTGCGCAACGCGCCATGTCCCGCACCGCGTACTCGCCTTTCAACGGGACAGTCGTCAAGGGCGCGCCACCCGACACCTTGAACACCGCACCCAGCAGGATCGGATGCCAGCGTACCGCGCGCCCGTGCTTGGCGGCGAGGGCGTCGATCTGGGTGCTGGCGAGGTAGCCGTAGGGCGAGGAGAAGTCGAAATAGAAGTCGACGGGTTCCGGCATGACGGTATCCTTGTCTCGGAGCGGGGTGGGGAGCGGCTGGTCAAGGCAGGCGTTCGACAGCCATGGCGGTCGCTTCTCCGCCGCCGATACACAGCGCGGCCACGCCGCGGCGCAAGTCGTATCTCTCGAGCGCGGCCAGGAGCGTGACCAGGATGCGTGTGCCCGAGGCCCCGATGGGATGGCCGAGCGCGCAAGCGCCGCCGTGCACGTTCACTTTGTCGTGCGGCAGGTCAAGTTCGTGCATCGCGGCCATGGTGACGACGGCGAAGGCTTCGTTGATTTCGTACAGATCGACCTGGTCGGTCGTCCAACCCGTTCGTTCGAGCAATTTGCGGATCGCGCCGACCGGTGCCGTGGTGAACCATCCCGGCGCTTGCGCGTGCGTCGCATGACCGACGATGCGCGCCCGGGCGCGCAGGCCCTGCGCATCCGCATGCGATCGCTTCATCATCGCCAGGGCGGCGGCGCCATCCGAGATCGAACTCGAATTGGCCGGCGTGACGGTGCCGTCCTTGCGGAATGCCGGGCGCAGCGTCGGGATGCGTTCGAGGTTCGCTTTCAGCGGCTGCTCGTCCTGTGCGACGGTTTGCTCGCGCTTGCCGGAATGCACGAGCACGGGAACGATTTCGCCGGCGAAGCTGCCGTTGCGGATGGCCTGCTGGGCACGGGTCAGAGATTCGATGGCGAACCGATCCTGGGCTTCGCGCGTGAAGTGGTAATGATCGGCGCATTCCTCGGCGAAGGCGCCCATCAGGCGTCCCTTGTCGTACGCGTCTTCCAGGCCGTCGAGGAACATGTGGTCCTTCACGTCCCCGTGGCCGAGTCGCAGGCCGCCGCGCGCCTTGGGCAACAGATAGGGCGCGTTCGACATGCTTTCCATGCCGCCCGCGACCATGACGCGGTTGGTGCCGGCGAGCAGCAGATCGTGCGCTAGCATGGCCGCCTTCATGCCCGAGCCGCACATCTTGTTGATGGTGGTGCAGCCGATCGAATCGGGCAGGCCCGCGCCGAGACTCGCTTGTCGTGCGGGCGCCTGGCCCTGACCGGCGGGCAACACGTTGCCCATGATCACTTCGTCGATCGCCGCGGCGGACACGCCCGCGCGCTCGACGGCGGCGCGTATGGCCGCTGCACCCAGTTCGCTCGCCGTGGCGCTCTGCAGATCGCCGAGAAAAGCGCCCATCGGGGTGCGTGCGGCCGAAGCGATAACCACGGGGTCGTTCATGGGGAGCCTCCGGAACAGCACAGGATCGAGTGGCGTCGCCGGTCCGCGCACAGCAATCGCGAGTACGGTCGGGCGACACCCGGCTTATTCTACGTCGTGAAGACAGGCAGACGCAGCCCGGTGCGATCGTCGGCGCGGCCAAGCGGCGCGTAACCACCCGCATGGCCGGAAGCCGGCGCTCGTCACCGAACGCGCCGCGGGGCAAGGCGCAAGGTCACCCGCCGCTCAGTGCCTGCACGATCACCAGTTCGTCGCTGGTCTGCAAGGGCCGATCGAGCTCGCGCACTTGCACGCCATTGACGAACATGCGGATGTGCGCTCGGATGCGGTCCTGTTCGTCGACCATGCGAAAGCGGATGCCGTTGTACTGGCGATCGAGATCGATCAGCACCTCGGCAAGAGTCGCTCCGCTGGCCTCGGTCTCCGCGCGCTCGGTGTAGGAGCGCAAGGCGCTCGGTATGCGCACTTTCATGGCTGCACGGCTATCAGCTCAGCGTCGCGGCTTCCACCGCGTAGATCTCGGGCAGATGGCGAGCCATGCACGTCCATTGCGCGCCTTCGTCCGAACTCATCCAGAGCTCGCCGCTGGTGGTGCCGAAGTACACCCCGACCGAGTCGCAGCTGTCCACGGCCATCGCCTGGCGCTTGACGGTCCACCACGCCTGCGCCTCGGGCATGCCCGCGTCGAGCCGCTGCCAGGTCTTGCCCGCGTTGCGGGTGACGTAGACGGCGGGCTTGCCGCCCGGGCTGGTGCGTGGCCAAACCTGCGTCCCGTCCATGGGCAGCACCCAGGCCGTATCCGCGTCGCGCGGATGCACGGCGAGCGGAAAGCCGATGTCGCCGACTCGCTTCGGCATGGCCTTGCCGATGCGCACCCATTCGTCCGACGGCCGGTCGATGCGGTAGATGCCGCAGTGGTTCTGCTGATACAGCCGGTCCGGGTTGCTGGGGCACATGCGCACGCAATGCGGATCGTGATAGGTCGGTTGGGCCGGGTCGAAGCCGAAGCCTTCGACGACATCGAGCCCTTTCAGCAGGGGGGCGAACGTCTTGCCTCCATCCAGCGACTCGTGCACGCCGCCGCCGGACATGGCGAAATAGAGATGCTTCGGGTCGCGCGGATCGACGATGATGGAGTGCAGCTTGGGGCCGTCCGGCGTGCCGTCCTGCACCGTGCCCATCCATTCGCGATACTGCGGATCGTCGTTGATGCAGGAGTAGGGGCGCCATGTGATTCCCCCGTCGTCGGAGCGGAACAGTCCCTGCGGGGAGGTCCCTGCATACCAGGCCTGCGGCTCGTTGGCATGGCAGGGCGCGAGCCAGAAGGTGTGGTCGACGGCGCGACCCTTCTCGTCGGCCTTCGCCTTGGCGAAGGCCGGGGGCTGGCTCGCCTCCTTCCAGGAGCGACCGCGATCGGTGGAGCGGAACACGGTGGGCCCCAGATGCCCCGTCTTGGCCGCGGCGAGCAGGGTGCGGCCATCGCGCGGATCGAGCACCAGATGGCTCACGACGTGGCCCAAAAAGTGTGGACCTTCGACCCGCCAGTCCCGACGCGACGTGTCGCCATGGAAGAGCCAGGCGCCTTTGCGCGTCGCCACCAGCACGACGATACGCCGGCCCTTGTCGCCCTGGGCAGTCGGGCGCGTCTCGCGAGTCTGCGTGCTCATGATTTCACCTTCGCGGCGGCGACGCTCTCGCGTATCGGCCGGATCGGCCGCACTTCGATGCTGCCCACGCGCGCGGGCGGAATCCTGCCGGCGATTTGAATCGCTTCGTCCAGGTTCGCTGCTTCGATCATGTAGAAGCCTGCGAGCTGCTCCTTGGTCTCGGCGAACGGACCGTCGGTGATCGAGAGTCGGCCCTCGCGCACTCGCACCGTCGTGGCGCTGTGCACCGATTCGAGCGCTTCCGAGGCGAGGCAATGGCCGCTGTTGCGCACGGCCGTATCGAATTCGACGCAGTCCTCGTCGGGCAGTTCGCCCAGGCGCTTCTCGTCGAGGTAAACCAGGCATAGGTATTTCACGGGATGTTCCTCCTGTTATCGGGCGGCTGGATCTCGCGCCCTAGTCGAACGAGCCCACACAGAATCGACATCGAATGCGCGTCAAGCAGAACGCGCCACCGCGCGACCCGACTAGCGGCCTCGCGCCACACCCTCGCGCCGAGGGTCGGCGCCACCGGTCCAGCCGTGCTCGGCGCGCACGATGCCGTGCACGCCGCTGGTCATGTCGATGACGCGAACCGGATGGCCCATCGCGGCCAGCGTCGCTTCCAGGGTTTCGGCTTGCGTGCCTCGCTCCAGTTCGGTCGCCGCGTTGCGGCTCGTCACGTTGGGCAAGTCGATCGCGGCCTGGATGTCGAGTTTCCAGTCGAGCGTGGCCACCAGGGTCTTGAGCACGTAGCCGATGATCAGACTGCCGCCCGGCGAGCCGACGACCATGTGCAGCTTGCCGTCGGCATCGAACACCAGGGTCGGCGCCATCGAGCTGCGTGGCCGCTTCCCCGGCTCGACGCGATTGGCCACCGGCCTGCCGTCCTGGCTGGGTGAGAAGTTGAAGTCGGTCAGCTGGTTGTTGAGCAGGAAGCCGCGCGCCATGATGCGAGCGCCGAAGAACGATTCGATGGTGGTCGTCATCGAGACCGCATTGCCCTGGCCGTCGACGATGGACAGGTGACTGGTGCCGGAGGCTTCGTCCATGGGATCGTCGGCCAGCGCGACATCCGCGCCCGGTGGTGTGCCCGCTTGCGCCTTGCCCATGGACCGCTCGGGCTGGATCGCCTGCGCGCGTTGCCGCACGTACCCCGGGTCGAGCAAGCCTCGGACCGGGACGCTGACGAAGCGATCGTCGGCGACGTAGCGGTTGCGGTCGGCGAAGGCCAGTCGCCCGACCTCCGCCAACAAATGCGCAGCCTGACTGGAATCCGGTCGCACCGAGGCGAGATCGAAGTGGGAGAGCATCCCCAGCATTTGCAGCACCGCGATCCCGCCCGAGGAGGAAGGCGGCATGCCGCAGATCCGGAACACCCGATAGGGCCCGCAAAGTGGGGCCACTTCGCGCACGGTGTAGTGAGCGAGGTCGGCTTCGGTCAGCGTGCCGGGATTGCTCGGATGCTCGCGCACCGCAGTCACGATGTCGCGCGCAATCTCGCCACGATAGAAGGCGTCGGCACCGTCACGGGCGAGGATGCGCAGCGTCGCGGCGAAGCTCGGGTTGCGCAGCAGGGTGCCCACGGCCTTGGGGTCGCCGTCCGCGTCGAAGAACAGCGCGCGGGCGGCGGGATCCCGATCCAGTCCGGTGACGCGGCCGAGCAGGTGATGGACGCGTGCGGTCATCGGATAGCCTTGCTCTGCCAGCGCTATGGCCGGCTCGAACAGTCTTCGCCAGGGCAGCTTGCCGTGTCGTCGATGGGCGAGTTCGAGCAGGCGCGCGAGACCCGGCACGCCGACCGCTCGCCCGCCGGTCACCGCCTGCTGAAACGACATCGGTTTGCCGTCGGGCCGCATGAAGAGCTGTTCATCCGCACCCGCAGGGGCAGTTTCGCGCCCATCGTAGGCGCGCGTCGCGTTTTCCCGGGCGTCGTAGTGCAGCAGGAACGCGCCGCCGCCGAGGCCGGACGCGTGCGGCTCGACCAGATTCAACACGAGCTGCGCTGCGATGGCTGCGTCCATTGCAGTGCCACCCTCGGCCAGCATGCGCAACCCCGCCTCCACGGCCAGCGGATTGGCCGCCGCCACCATGTACTCGCGCGCATGCGCCAGGGTTTTTTCGGTGCGTCCGCTGGCGGGCTCGGGCTGTAGCGGGCGGGCGATTTGGGCGGCGGCGGGACCAGGCAGCAGAGCCAAGACGAACAGGATCGCGACGGTGCTGCGGCTGGCGCGTCGGAGGGTCGCCGACCGGCTGAGGGCATTCATGCGGGTACCTCGTTGTGGACAGCATGCACGACCCGTGCGCAGGGGGCAGGGCGGCGCATCCATCGGTCGCCATGATAGCCTTGGCACCCTGCGCCTTACATCATTTCTCATGGCAGCCAGCGAGTCGAGGCACTTGGATTCAGCGCATCGCCCCGCTCATGCCGCCGGCGTGGGGGAGGCGGCCATCATGGCGTCCGTCGTAGCCGAGCTTGCCGAGCGGCCGCTCTTCGGGCCGCTCGCGTCTTTGCTGCGCGACCTGCAAGACGTCGCCGATCTCGACCACCTCAACGCTCGAGCACGAGCCTGCGAGCCGCGGCCGTGCGCGGCTTGCGGTCCGCCCATACGCTTCGTCGAACCCGACGAAGCGCCCACCGCCTACGAGCATCGCGTGCACACGCTCGGCGAGGTAATGACCCGTCCGGGCAACTGGCACGATTTCTTCAATGCCTTGGTGTGGCTGCGCTTCCCGCGGACCAAGGCGGCCCTCAACGCGTTGCATGTCGACGAGATGGCGCGCCAGTGTTCGCCCGGCCGTGGGCCGCTGCGCGATGCGGCCACCCAGTTCGATGAAAGTGGAGTGGTCATCCTGAGCGCCGATCCGAGCCTGTTCGCGTTGCTGCGGGCGCATTGCTGGGTAGAGTTGTTCTGGGAGCGCCGGGCCGATGTCATCCGGCAGATGCGTTTCATCGTGTTCGGCCACGGCGTCTACGATGCACTGCGGGCGCCGTTCCACGGGCTGTGCGGGCGTTCGGCGCTGGTCGATGTCGAACCTGAACTGATCGCCGCGAGCGTAGACATACAGATTCAACACGCCGATGCCGTGCTTGCGCGCCGGTTCGACGAGCGCACCTGGTACCCGAAGCCCAAATGCCTGCTGCCCCTGCCCTTGCTCGGGATCCCGGGCGTGGATCCGCGGAACGAGGCGCGGGCGTATTACGAAGACACGCGCCAGTTTCGCCCGCTGCCGCAGGTCGGCCGTATCGCCCGTTAGGCCTGGGCCGTGCAGCGAGCGTTGCCGCGAATTGCCGCACGGCGAGCCTTTGGCCTCGCTGAGTTCGGGCGCTCGATTCGCCGAGTTTCAGCCCGTCTGTTCGAACAGCTCGCGCCCGATCAGCCAGCGCCGGATCTCGGACGTGCCGGCGCCGATTTCGTAGAGCTTCGCATCGCGCAGCAAGCGTCCGGTCGGAAAGTCTTGGGTATAGCCCACGCCGCCGAGGCATTGAATGGCTTCGAGGGCCATCCAGGTCGCGCGCTCGGCAGCGTGGAGGATCGCCCCGGCCGCATCCCGCCGCGTAATTCGGCCCCGATCGCAGGCCTGGGCCACGGCGTACACATAGGCGCGCGAGGCGTTCAGGGTCGTGTACATGTCGGCCAGCTTGGCCTGGATGAGCTGGAATTCGCCGATCGGGCGGCCGAACTGCTTGCGTTCGTGGACATAGGGCAGCACGACGTCCATGCAGGCTTGCATGATCCCGATCGGGCCGGCGGCCAGGACCGCGCGCTCGTAGTCGAGCCCGCTCATGAGCACGTCGACGCCTTGGCCGACTTCGCCCAGCACGTTTTCCGCCGGTACCTCGCAGTCCTGGAAGATCAGCTCGCAGGTGTTCGAGCCGCGCATGCCGAGCTTGTCGAGTTTCGGACCGGTGGAAAAGCCGGGGAAGCTCCGCTCGACGAGAAATGCGGTGATGCCTCGCGAGCCCGCGTCCGGCGCCGTCTTGGCGTAGACCACGAGGACGTCCGCGTCGGGGCCGTTGGTGATCCACATCTTGGTGCCGTTCAGGAGGTACCGGTCGCCATTGGCCTCCGCCCGCAGGCGCATGCTGACCACGTCCGATCCCGCCTCGGATTCCGACATCGCGAGTGCGCCGACGTGCTCGCCCGAGATGAGCTTGGGCAGGAACCTGACCTTCTGCGCCTCGCTGCCGTTGCGCCGAATCTGGTTCACGCACAGATTCGAGTGCGCGCCGTAGGACAGGCCGATCGACGCCGATGCCCGGCTGATCTCTTCCATCGCGACGGCGTGGGCGGTGTAGCCCATCCCGGCGCCGCCGTATTCCTCCTCGACGGTGATGCCGAGCAACCCCATCTCGCCGAGCTTGCGCCATAGGGGCTGGGGAAAGGCGTTGTCGCGGTCGACGCCGGCGGCCAGCGGCGCGATTTCCCGATGGCAGAACGCCGCAGTGCTCTCGCGCAACAAATCGATCTCCTCGCCGAGGGCGAAATCGAGGCTGGCAGATGGCGGCATGGCGGCTCCCGGGTTGCTATGCGTTGACGAGCGCAGGATAGTATTCCAAGCTGACGACGCCAGGCGCGGCACGAATCCGGCTCAGGGACGGGCCGTAATTGTGCTCTGCAACATCGGGCGACTAGAATAGTGCCCCCACTGCCTCGTTTCGCCAGAAGGCCTCTGCGACGTGCTCCTACCCACCGCCGATACGACCGCTACGGTGACCTACGCCTTTGGTGAGGGCATCCCGGCGCCTGGGCAGTCGCTGGCAGTCGCGCCCGGCGTGCAGCCGTTCTTCCATCAGGCTTCGGAGCGCTCAGACCGTGGCGGGTATTTCGCCTTGGGCGTGTGCATTGCCCATCTCAATCATCTGCTGCACGCAGGCCCTGTGCGCCGCCAGTCCGCCGTCGGCGGCGTGCTCAGGTTCATCGCGACATCAACGCCGGAGCACTCATGACCGCACCCCGAGACGACCGCACTGCCGAGCTCGCCCCCGAGACCTTCGCGGAAATCGCGCAACAGAGCAGCCGACTGCTTGCGGAGGCGATGAAGCGCCAAGGCAAGGGATCGCACTTCAGCATGGGCGATGAAATGGGCATCGCCAAGGCGTTCTTCGATCTGACCGCCAAGATGATGGCCGATCCGATGAAGCTCGCCGAGGTGCAGATGAACCTGTGGAAGGACTACATGACGCTCTGGCAAGGCTCGATGCTGCGTCTCATGGGGCAGTCCGCGCCGGCTGTGGCGGTGCCCGACAAATCCGATCGCCGGTTCAGGGATCCGGAGTGGGAAGAGCATTTCGTCTTCGACTACATCAAGCAGTCGTATCTCATCGCGGCCAAGCACTTGCATCGGGCGGTCGCCGAGGTCGAGGGACTGGACGACGCCAGCGCCAAGAAAGTGGACTTCTACACGCGCCAGTACATCGACGCGATTTCCCCGACCAACTTCGCTCTGACCAATCCCGAGGTGCTGCGCGAGACCGCCGCTACCGGGGGCAAGAACCTGGTCGGCGGCCTGAAGAACCTGCTCGACGACCTGGAGCGGGGCAACGGCACCCAGGTGCGTGTGAAGATGACCGATTCGAAGGCCTTCAAGCTGGGCGAGAACATCGCCACGACGCCCGGCAAGATCGTCTTTCAGAACGACCTCATCCAGCTGATCCAGTACGAGCCTCGCACCAAGAACGTCTTTGCCCGGCCTCTGCTCATCATTCCGCCCTGGATCAACAAGTATTACATCCTCGACCTGAGGGAGAAGAACTCCTTCGTGCGCTGGGCGGCCGAGCAGGGGCATACCGTGTTCGTGGTCTCCTGGGTCAACCCGGACGAGCGCTTCGCGCAGAAGAGTTTCGAGGACTACATGTTCGAGGGGCCGCTCGCCGCGCTCGATGCGATCGAGCGGGCGACGGGCGAATCGAGCGCCGACGTCATCGGCTATTGCCTCGGCGGAACCTTGCTTGCCTGCACCTTGGCCTACCTGACCGCGAAGAAACAGGCCGCTCGGGTCGCCAGCGCCACGTTCTTCGTCACCCTGATCGACTTCGAAGAACCGGGCGAACTCGGTGTGTTCACCGACGAGCAGACCGTGTCCAGCCTGGAGCAGCGCATGAGCGAGCGCGGCTATCTCGAAGGCTCGGAGATGGGCAACACGTTCAACATGCTGCGGGCCAACGACCTCATCTGGTCGTTCGTCATCAACAACTACCTGCTGGGGAAGGACCCGATCCCGTTCGATCTGCTGCACTGGAACTCCGATTCCACCCGGATGCCGGCGTGCATGCACACCTTCTACCTGCGCAACATGTATATCCGCAATGCCCTGCGCACGCCCGGCGCGATCACGCTCGGCGGCGTGCCGATCGACGTGACGAAGGTGAAGGTGCCGGCATATTTCATCTCCACGGTCGAGGATCACATCGCCCCCTGGAAGTCGACCTTCGCCGGCGCCAAGCTGCTTGCCGGGCCGGTTCGCTTCGTCCTCGGCGGATCGGGCCATATCGCCGGCATCATCAATCCGCCTGCAGGCAACAAGTATTGCTACTGGACGGGTGCCAAGCCGAGCGGCCGAGCGGACGACTGGCTGAAAAAGGCCAAGCAGCACCCCGGGTCGTGGTGGACGGATTGGGCAGCCTGGGTGGAGAAACATGCGGGCGATCGCGTGCCCGCTCGAGTGCCTGGCGACGGGGAACTGGCTGTCATCGAGCCGGCGCCCGGGCGCTATGTCAGTGTGCGACTCGACAAATGATGCGCGCAGGGCGGGTGTTTAGTTTTGGCGCGGCGGAGCAATCGTGACTTTATTCCTCGGGTGATTATTCCGCGCTGATACAATCGCTTGCAACGTCATACCCCGAATTTTCCTAACACTTCGGCATCACCCGGGAGGTTGCATGCGCGCATCCACGCTTACCTTCGCTTCCTTGCTCGCGCTTGCTGCGAGCACAGGAGCTTCCGCTCAATGGTCGCCCGCCGGGCCCTACACCTTCGTTCAGGGTCAGACCTACGAGCTTCAGTTCACGCAGCCCGCGGTCGCGAATTTCCTCGCGGCCGACCTCCTCATCCGTTATTCCCCGCAAGTCTACGAGCCGATCGCGCTGCTTCCCGGTTCGCTGGAGAGCCTTCTGAGCGTTCTTGCGAGTAACCCGGCAGCGGGGGCAGGCGGGCTCGATGAGGTCATCATCCAGGTCACCCCTTCTTTCTCTGCGCCCTTGGGCGACTATGGCTTGAACCTGCCTGCCGGTTCGATGTTCGGCGTCAGCTTCAAGGTCAAGGACGACGCGCCCCTCGGTACGGCTTCCGGCGATGTCGCAACGAGTTTTTCCGTGACGTTCGGTGACCCCAGCGGGGTGCTCGACGAAATCGTGATTCCCGGTGCGCTCACGGTGGCGACGACTATCGTCCCTGTGCCCGAGCCCCAGACTTGGGCGCTGATGATCGCGGGATTGGCGCTGATCGGTGGCGCCGCCAAGCGTGCGCACCGCCGGTCCGCGATGCGCATGGCGTAGCACGCAGCGGAATGTCGGGCATCATGCTGTCCAGACGGCATGCGATGACTTCATCGTTTTCAACTGGGGCGCCCGAGCGCCCCAGTTTTGTTTTGTCGGCACGCTTCGCGGCTGCGGAAGCAGTCCCGGTGATCGTCGGGACGCTCGACTTCGAAGCCTCTTCTTCCGGCCCAGGCCGGCTCAGGAAAACAGCATGAACCCTCTCCTCGGCAAGTTGACCCGGCGTCTGCGTTCGTCCCTCACCGGGGCGGGCTTCCGGAGCGATCGCCCGGTGGGCAAGGAGCCGCAGCCGCCTTTCGTGCGTTCCGCCATCCATCGCATGCTGTTCGAATCCCTGGAACAGCGCTTGCTGCTGTCGGATACGCCGCTGACGCCGCCGACGTACACGGCCGAGATCAACTACGACGCCGGACTGAGCACCGGCATGGATGTGACGCTCGAGGTGATCAGCGATGCGGGGACACCCGTGTTGCGTCTTTGGGACAACGCCTTCGGTCTGGAGCGCGGACGGCAGATCCTGGACGAGAACATCCGGGTCACGATCACCGGATCCGAGGACACGCTGCTCACCGGCAGAAGCCTGAGCGATGTGCTGCGCATCGACCTGGGGCATACGGGCGGGGCTTTCGCGCCCTATTCGATCATGGTGGAACTCGACGGCGGCGAAAATCTGCCGAGCACGCCGCTGTTGAGCGTGGACGACGCAGTCATCGTTCAGAACACCGGGCCCACGCTCTACATCCCCTCCAGTCTCTTCATCAAGAGCACGTCCGATGTGATCTTCAATTCCGGGGTCACGATCAATGGCGGTCTCGATGTGCAATCGGAAGAGCGCATCAGCGTCGGCGCGGGCGTCGCCATCTCCGCGGGCGATGTGTACTTCGGCGTGACGGACACCCTCGATAGCGGCTTCGATCTGATCGACGGATTCAATATCCTTGGCGCTGCGACGGCCGGCATCACGCTCGACGGGGCCAGCATCACCGCCAGCCATATCGGCTTGTTCGCCGCCGCGGTGCTCGACATCGACACCGAAGACAGCGCCTATTTCAACGACGTGGTGAAGATCGCCTTCGTCCAGGCCAGTGCGGATGCCGCGATCACGATCGAGGGTGCTGCGGTCTTGACGGCCACCAACGGCATCACCGCGCGGGCCAGTTCGACGGCGACCTCCAAGGCCACCACCGCGCCCGACGACACCAGCACGCAGAGCGATACCGACGCTTCGATCGCCTCCAATATCGTCCACAGTGCTGCCAGCGTTCGTGTCGGCGGCACGGCCAGCCTGATCTCCGGCGGCACGGTGACGTTGTCGGCGGTCAATACGGCCGACGTCTCCGCGAGTGCCGACGGCACCTCGGGTGCGGATGCCGGCACCGCCATCGGCGGGACGGTTGCCATCGCGAGCTTGTCGGGAGACACCACGGCGCAGATCGCAGACAGCGCATCGGTGACTGCGGGAGCGCTCAGCGTCGGGGCCGTCAACAATCGGACGGTGCACACGCAGGCCAAGGCAACGCAAGGCGGCGCCAGCGATCCGGGCGCATCCTCCACCACCGGCAGCCAGACACTCGAAACCGAGGAGGCAAGCACCGGGGACGGCAGTGTCGGTTTCGCCGCTGCCGTGGCCGTGACACACGTCGACGGCACTACGGTCGGGCGTATCGCGACCGGGGGCACCGTGACCTCGACGGGCGCCATCGTGGTGACCGCGACTTCCAGTCTGGGCGCGCCGGCCGCTGCGGCGATGATGACGCAAGCCGATGGCAGTTCGGCCAGCGGCTCGGGCACCGCGGTCGGCGTGGCCGTGGCCATCAATGTCGTCGACATCGGCGCCCGCGCCTCCCTGGGCGGTACCGGAACGATCATGGCATCGAGCATCAGCGTGCAATCGACCACGACCACAAGCGACAAGATGGGCGCCCAGTCCATCTCGGGCGCAAGCGGCTCGGATCTCGGCATCGCCGGCTCCCTGGCGATCAACGTCGGCGTCACGCGCACGGAATCGACCATCGAGGCGGGCAGCGCGCTCACCGTGCTGGGCGGCAACGTGTCGCTCGGAGCCACCAGTCAGACGCATGACGTCGCCAAGGCGCTGCCGCAGGAGGATCCGGTCAGCGGCGAGAGTTTCGGCATGGGCGCATCGGTGGCGATCAACGTGGCCGACCATACGACGCGCGCGATCGTCGACACGACGGCCTTGAATCCGGTCACGACGTTCAATGGCCTGGGACTCGCGCTGAATGCATCTTCGAACAGCGATGTCGACACCGAGGCACGCGGCGGCGCCGAAGGCGGTACGGCCATCACGCCCGTGGCCGCGATCACGATTGCCACGGACCACACCCGGGTCGGCCTCGGGGCCGGCAGTGCCACGACGCTCAGTGGCGCGCTGACCGGGACGGCAACTCACGCCGGCGATGTGCTCGGAAAAGCCGAGGGGGACGCCGAAGGCAGCGACAGCGCCGCGGTCGGTGCGTCGTTCACCTTCACTCGGTCATCTCCCACGGTCGAGGCTTTGATCGCCGGCAATCTGACCGCGACGGGTGCCGCGACCATGACGGCCCGCAGCACCGGCAGCGCGCGCAGCGACGCCAAGGCGGCGGCGCGCGGGGCTCAGGAGAACGGCAGCGACGCCGACGACACCGCGGCGAACGGTCGGGGTGCGGGCGACAACGCCGCCACCGCCGGGGGGCGGGGCGCCAGCGACAGCGGGTCGTCCACGACGCCGTCTTCGGAGACCAGCGATGGGCCCGTGACGGTCGCGGCGGCGATCGCCATCCATATCTCCGAGTCCAGCGCACGCGCCGGTGTCGCGGACGGCGTGACCGTCTCCACGGGCGGCGCGCTGACATTGCGCGGCGAAAGCAACATCGACTCGACGGTCAAGGCCGACGGCACAGCGGCCAGCGGCAGCACCAATGTTGCCGCCGCAGTCGCGATCGGCGTGGCCACCGCCAATACCGAGGCGAGCATCGGCAATTCCATCGTCATCAGTCAGGGGTTGACCCTCGACGCCCGCATGGCCGACGTCAGCGGTGACGCGCGCCACGAGGCCTCCGCGGAGGCCGTGTCCGGGGCGGGCGATGCCGACAATTCAGGCGACACGAGCGTGGCCGGCTCGCTTGCCATCAACGTGGGCAAGAGCCGCAGTGAAGCCTTCGTCGCCGGCGCCGCCAACGTCGACGCCAACGGCGGCGACGTGAGCCTGAACGCGCGGTCCACGTCCCGGGATCGGGGCACCGCCTTGCCCCAGGGCGGCGGCGCCGTGGCCGAGAACGTCGGCGTCGGCGCTTCGGTCGCCATCAACATCGCCGATCGCGTCAGCCGCGCGGAGGTGATGAATGGCGCGGGCTTCACCGACACCGGCACCGTCACGATCGGCGCACGCACCGACAGCACCCTGGAAACCAAGGCCGAGGGCGGTGCCAAAGGCGGCACAGCGATCACGCCTGTGTTTGCGCTCACTATCGCCAATCAGGACAGCATTGCGAGGATAGGCAGCGGCGGTACGCTTACGGCTTCGGGCAGCGTGAGCGTGACTTCGGATCTGCGCAGCACCAACACCACGCAGACGGAAGGCAAGGCCGAGGGCAGCGAGGACGCCGCGGTCGGTGCCGCGGTGTCGCTCAATTTCGAGTACGACACCTCGCAAGCGACGATCGCTCGTGCGGTGACCGCGACGGGCGATGTGAGCGTCCGCGCGTCGAGTCAGGTGGCCGCCAGTGCCGAGGCCAAGGCCAGTGCCGTCGGCGGCAACACGGACGACGAGAACTCCAACGACGATGACGACGCGGTCGATCAGCAGAACGCGGCTGGCCGCAATCGTGGCGACACGGCGGCTGCGGGCGGTGGCGCACGCGGCAGCAGCAACAATCAATCCAATCCCACGGCGAGCACCGCCAGCACCGACACGAGCGAAAGCGGCGGCACCGACTCCGTCAGCGTGGCGGCGGCGGTGGCGCTGAACATCACCGAGACCACCAGCCGGGCGCAGATCGTGACCGGCGCGATCAATGCAGGCGGCAATGTCAGCGTCGCATCGAGCGCGAATACCGACGCCGAAGCGAAAGCGGACGGCAGTGCCACCGGGGCCGGATCGGTCGGCGTCGGGGCCGCCGTGGCGATCAATGCACCCAGCGTCGTCAACGAAGCGCTGATCGGTGGCGGTGTCGCGGTCACTGCCGATGGCTTGTCGATCACGGCGGGCATGACCGCCGTCGACGGCAATCAGACGCATACCTATCTTGCCGATGCCAAATCGGGTGCCGGTGATGGCGACGTCGGGGTGGCGGGCTCTCTGGCGATCAACGTCGCCAACACCGATACGCGCGCTGCGATGCTCACCGGCGCGAGTGCTGCTCTGAACGGGGGTGCGCTCGTCCTGACCGCTGCCTCGACCACCACCAATACCGCCAATGCCTTGCCTGTCGAGGGCTTGGAGACCGACGGTTCGGATGCCGGCGTCGGCGCATCGGTCTCGGTGAACTACATCGATCACAATGTCACAGCCGATTTGCAGAGCGGCACACCCATCACGGGGACGGCCGCCAGCCTGCTCGTCAGCGCCAGCGGCAATCACACCACCGTGACCGAGGCCGAGAACGGCGCCAAGGGCGACGTCGGCGTGGGGGTCGGCGCGGCGGTGACGATCGCCGAAGGCGATACGCTGGCTCACGCCGGCGCAGGCGGGTCATTGAACCTGACGGGTTCGGCCGGCGTTCTCGCAACCCACTTCCATCAGATCACCGCGAACGCCGATGCCGAAGCTGCCGCCGAAAGCGTCGGTGTCGGCGCCTCGGTGGTGGTGACGATCGCGGCAGAAACGGCCCGAGCCTCGCTCGGGCGCAGCTTGAACGCGACCGGCAGTGTGGATGTGGGTTCCAGCTTCACCCTGTTGTCGACGGCGACCGCTGCGGCGAGCGCGAAAGGCAACGATTCGGGAGACAGCACGCGCGATTCCGATCAGGAAGCGAGCAATCAGGCGAACAATCAGGGCAATACCGGCGGTGATCGCGCCGTGCCCTCCGCTCAGGGACAGACCGACAGCGCCAACAGCGAAGCCTCCAGCGAATCGAGCAGCGAATCCGACAGCGTCGGGGTCGCCGCCGCCATCGCAGTCAACGTGATGGTCATCAGCAACACGGCCGAGATTCTCGCCGGCACGACGGTCGCTGCGCTCGGCACGGTCACAGTGGATGCGACCGCGGACTTCAATGCGATCACTCAGGCCACCGGCGATGCGTTCGACCTCTCCGGCGGGACCGGGGTCGGAGCGGCGGTCGGTTTCACCTATGCCGATGCCGACAACATCGCGCGCGTGGGGGCGAACGCTAACCTCACCGGGACTGCCGTGCGCATCACGGCCGATCGCCCCGGCAACAGCGGCGAGCACGAGTTCCGTACCTGGGGCCTGGCCGCCGGCGGCGGCGAGGATACGGGTGCGGCGGGCTCGGTGGCGATCAACTATGTGAATATCACCACCACAGCGGCCGCCGGCCCCGGAGCGCGGCTGACTGCGACCGCGGGCAACGTCGACGTGCGCGCGGACGAAGTGACGGCCGTGCAGGTGGTTGCCGGCGGTGCGGGTGTCAGCACCGAAGGCTCGGGCGTCGGCGCGGCGGTCGGCATCAACATCATCGACATCGCCACCACGGCGAGCATCGGCGCGGATGCCGTCGTCGTCGCCCGTGACGACGTGAACGTCACCGCGGACGCGGCCATCATCCCGGCCACGGTCGATCTGCCCGATCCGCTGGGTTCGATCTCGCTCACCAACGTGTCCGTGAGCGGCGGCATTTCCAATGGCGATCTCGGTGTCGCCGGGTCGGCTGCGATCAACATCTTCGACCTGCGCACGGTCGCCTTTATCGACGACAGGGCCCAAGTCAATCAGACCGGAACCGCCGGCGCCGACCAGGATGTGCTGGTCCGCGCGACGAGTTCGACCGAAATCGACAGCGGCGCGGGTGCAGGCGGGCTGTCGACGGGCAGCACCGGCGTCGGCATCGGTCTGGACTTCACCTATCTGGAAGAAGACACCCTCGCCTGGATCGGCAGTTCGGCCGACGTGCGCGCAGCGGACGACATCACGGTGCGAGCACAGTCGTCTCACGACGTCGTCTCGGTCAGTGCCGCTGCGGGGCTCGCGACCGATGGTGTCGGCGCCGCCGGCGGGGTGACGGTCTATCTGCTGTGGACCGACACCCGCGCGTATGTCGAGGGCGGCGCAGCCCTGGGTACGGTGCTCGATGCCGGTGGCGATGTGAGGGTCACGGCCCAAGGCGATCTCGATGCGCTCATGATCGCGGGTGCGTTGGCTTACGGATCGAGCGCGGGCATCGGCATTTCGAGCACGGTGCTGGTCCACGAGGACGTGGTCGAAGCCTCCCTGGGACGTTCGAGCGTGGTGAACGCCGGTGGCGACGTGGGTGTGGTCGTGGATGCGCGGTCGTCCGAGAATCTCGTCACGGTGGCCGTGGGCGGCGGCGTGTCGTCCGATGCCGGTATCGCGGCCTCGGCCGTGGTCAACGTGCTCACGCAGACCACGCGCGCCTACATCGATCGCGGCAGCAGCGTCACGGCGCAGAACGCCGGCACGCTCAGCCATCCCGGCATTGCGGTGACCGCCGACGACGAGACCGATATCGTGGCGGTCGCCGGCTCGGTCGGTGCGTCCAGTACCGTGGGCGTCGGTATCGGCGCGACCGTGGGCACGATCAGCAAAACCACCGAGGCGTACATCGAGTCGGGTGTGACCGCGACGAGCGACGGGCATGTGATCGTCGGTGCTCGCAACGACGAGGATGTCACCTCCTTCGCGGCCGGCGTGGGCGCCAGCGGCACGGCCGGCATCGCCGGTGACGCCAACGTCTACCTGCTCGACATCACGACGCGCGGCTTCGTCGGTGACGACCCGTCCGATCTGACGGGTTCGCTCGGCGCGGGCCATGTCCACGCGCGCGGCAACATCTCGATTTCGGCCGACGATCGCAGCGAACTCGATCTCATCACCGGCTCGGTGGGCGCGTCGGGGACGGTCGGCATCGCCGCGTCGGCGGGTGTCACGACGACGACCAAGGAGACGCTCGCGTTCGTCGGCAACGGGGCGCGAGTGACGGCCGACGGTCTCATCGAGGGCCTCACCGTCTACGACGGCATCGCCATCGGCTCGACGGCGGCGGCGCCTCTGGACCAGACCGCGTTCGCCGATGCGGGCGAAGGCGAGATCGCCACCGCCGGCAACGGCGAGATCGGGCTGCCGAATCTGGGTGCGATCGATTCGAATCAGGACGGCGCGAACGATCAAAGCGATACGAGCTTCCTTGCCCAGCGCACCGCGACGCTCGCGCCGAACGTCGGTTTCCGCGGCCTGTCGGTCACGGCGAACAATCGCGACGACATCGAAACTTTCTCTGTCAGTCTTGGGGCCGGTACGGTCGGCATCGGCATCGGCGCCACCGTGAACGTGGTGGACACCTTCACTCAGGCGTGGATCGGGGACGATGCGCTCGTCAACCTCGACAACACCGCTGCGAGCGGTGCGCAGTCGGTGGTGGTCTCGGCGGCGAACGATTTCTACCATCTGTCCGTGTCCGGAGCGATCGGCGTCGGCACCGTCGGGATCGCGCCCGGCGTCAACGTCACCGTGCTCGCGCACGACACGCAGGCGCGCATCGGCGTCTTCGCCACGGTCAATGCGCGCGACGACGTGCGCGTGCAGTCCAGCGGTAAGGATGACATCGTGCTCGTGGCTGCCGGTGTCGCGGCAGGCACGGTCGGCATCGGTGGAGCGATCAATGTCCTGACCCTAGACAACAACACGATCGCAAGCATCGGTGGGGCGAGCACCGTCAGCGCGGGCGGCGACGTGCTGGTGCGCGCGGACGACAGCACCGATATCGATGTGATCGCCGGGGCGCTCGGCGCGGGCACGGTCGGCATCGGCGCTTCGGTCGGCGTGATCACGCTCGCGAAGGACACGCAGGCTTACATCGGCAATACCGCGACGGTCGACGCCAAGGGCAACGGTACCGGGATTGCCGGCACGCTCACCGGCGACATCGCCGGTGACGGCTTCAGTGCGGGTCAGATCCACGGCGTCATCGTCCAGGCGACGTCCAGCGAGGATTTCCTGCACCTCGGCGTGGCTGCAGGGGCCGGTTACGTCGGCGTGGCCGGCGGAGTGATCGTTTCGCTGCTCGACTCCGACACCACCGCCTATATCGGCGCGAATGCCGCCATCAACCAGAACAATGCGGGCGCGAATGCGGCGCAGAGCGTCTACGTCAACGCGGCGAACCATGCCGACACGTTCACATTCGCCGGTGCCGTGGGCGCGGGCTTCGTCGGCGTCGCCGGTTCGGTGGACGTCGGCAGCCTGAAGAACGATACCGCCGCGCGCATTCTGAGCGGCGCACGCGTCGCCGCACGCGACGATGTCGAGGTCAACGCCCTGTCCATTGTCGACGTCGAGAGCTACACCCTGAGCGGCGCCGCCGGCTTCGTCGGTGCGGCGGGGGCGGTTTCGGTCTGGTCGATCGGGTCCCCGCTCACGCGCGACTATCAGGACAGCAACGGCGCGAGTTCGAGCGCCCTCGAGAAGAAAGTCGACAGCAACGGCAACGGTGAGGTCGATGACAGCGACGGCACCGACTCCGGCGACCGCGACGGTGCGCGTCAGGCGCAGACGGCCCGCAACGAGACGGGCAAGGTCCTCACCGGGTTCGACAGCGGCAATACGGTCGACGGCAAGAAGAGCAGTCAGGAACGCGTGAATTCGAGCGCCTCGAGCGCCGCCGCCAAGCTGAACAGTCGGGCACCCGGCGAGGCCGGGCTGCTCGCGGCAGTCAACGATGCAACTCCCGCGCAAGGCACCGAGGCGACGGTCGCCGCGGGGGTCGTCATCGAGGCGGGGGATGACGTGCGCATCACGGCGAGGCAGGACGCCATCGTCGACACCACCGTGTTCGGCGCGGGTGCCGGTGCGGTCGGCGGTGGCGCGGCGATCTCGATCATGAGCACCGCCTTCAACACCACCGCCGCCCTCGGTGGCACGGTGAGCGCCGGCGGCGAAGTCGTGGTGTCTTCGCGCCTGGATCAGGATGTCGACCTGCTGACGATGGCCGGCGGTTTCGGCTTCGTCGGCCTGGGCGCGGCCGTCGCAGTGTTCAACGACGCCAGCAACCAGCAGGCGCTCATCGGCGACGGGGCGCGCATTCTGTCGGCGGCGTCGATAAGCGTGGCCGCGGTCAGCAACCGCAACCTGGACATCGATACCGACCAGATCACCGCAGGTGCCGGCGCGATCGGCGCTTCCTTCACTCGCCTGGATACCGATGGCTCGACGAGCGCTACCGTCGGCAACAACGTCGAGGTCGGCCAAGGTACGGGCACGGTGGGCAGCCTCGCGGTGACTGCCGATTCGAACGTGACGGCGCATGCACAAACCCTGGGGCTGGCCGCAGGCGGCATCGCGGTCAGCGTCAACTTCGCCTTCGTCGATGTCACACCCCTGGTGCGTGCGCAAATCGGCACCGGCGGCGCGATCGATGTGACCGGTGCAGTCACCGTGCGCGCGGTTGCGACCGATGACGCCGAGGCCCGCGTGCTGACCGGTTCATTCGGCGCTGGCGCCGTCGGGGCGTCCGTCGCCCGTGCCAACCTGTCGCCCGACGTCGAGGCGATCGTGGGCGCCGGCACGGCGGTCGTTGCAGGCGGCTTGATTCGCGTGCAGTCGCGCCACAATCACACGGGCACAGCGGCGAGTGCCGGCAAGGGGGCCCTCGCGATCGCCGATGCGCCCAGCGTCGGGTTGGCCGGTGCAGGCAGCGGTACGGTTCCCACGGCGCTCGCTAACGCCGACGCGACCGCGCGCGTGGGCTCGGGGGCCGTGCTGACGTCCACCAGCGGCGCAGTCGAAGTCACCGCCTACAACAGCAACGACGCGAGCGCCGAATCCGTGTCTTTGGCGCTCTCGCTCGGCGCCGCCTTCGGCGTGAACGTCGCCACAGCGCAAGCCAACGGCGCCACCACCGCGGACATGCAGGGCGGGGTCGGCGACGGCACTTCGCTGTTGGTGCGCGCAAGCGCATTGAACGATGCCGATGCGCAAGCCGATTCGGCCACCACCGGCATCGTCACGGGCAACGGCGCGGTCGCCACGGCGCGGGCGAACGGCAACGTCACGGCGTCGGTCGGTGCCGGCGCCGGCGGCAGCATCGATGTCGACGGCAACGTGACGATCGAGGCGATTTCCGACGCGCGTGCCGATGCCGAGACCTTCGGTGCCTCCTTCAGCGGTCTCGCCGCCCTCGGGGTCATGGTCGCGGACGCCGAGGTGACGCCCGATGTCACCGCGCGGATCACCGGTCCGATGAGTATCGACGCAGGCGGTGCAATCAGCATCGTGGCCTTGCATAACGCCGGCGGCGGCACCGCCGCGCGTGCCGATGCTGATTCGCCCAGCGGCGGCCTCGGCGGCGCGATCAACGGTGTGATCGTCGATGCGGTGGCGGCTGCCGACACGCTCGCCCAGGTGGGCGACGGTGCGACGCTCACGGCGGGTGGCACGATCAACGTCAGCGCAACAGGCAGCAACCGCATCGTCGCCTTCGGCGACGCCGACACGTTCGGCACCCTGTTCGGCGTCGGTGCCCTGGTCATTACGGGTGAAGCCTCCGGCAGCACGCGAGCTCTGATGGACGGCGATATCGTGAGCGGATCCGCGCTTATCATCAGCGCGGCGGGGCAAGCGCGTGCTCCGGTCGTCGCCGAAGCAAGCGCCGGCAGCCTCGGCATCGCGGCCAACGCCACCGTGGCGACGGCGACGAGCAACGCGCGTGTCGATGCCGGCATTGCCGGCGCGGCCCAGGTCAACGTCACCGGCAATGTCTCGATCAGTGCGGTGGACGACAGCGACGTCTCGGCCGAGGCTTACGGCACGTCCTTCGGGCTGGTCGGAGACTTCGGTGTCGGCTTGGCCAATGCCACCAACAACGCGCAAGTCGACGTGCGCATCGGCGCCGGTGCGCGCGTCGATGCGGGTGGCGACATCAGCGTGCGCGGGCGGCACAATGCCACCACCGCGGGTAATCCTCTCTCGGCGGGCACCGATCCTCAGGGGGATGCGGATCTGCAAGGCGCGCGCGCGGTGAGCTACGCTCCGGGTGGCTCGCTCGGTGTCTCCGGCAAGTTCGTCTTCGCCAAGGCGATCGCCAGCGCCGATGTGGACGTGCATGTGGATGGCGGCGCCACCCTGTATTCGGACGGCGACATCGTCGTCGAGGCCCTGTCCGTGGATGCGGCGAAGGCGCGGCCGCTGGGCGCGTCCTGGGGCTTGCTTGCCGGTTTCGGGGCGACCCGAGCCGAAGCGATCGCCGACGGCAGCAGCCAGGCGCGCATGAATGGCTCGGTGGGCGACGCGCTCACCAGCGGCGCTGCGACGCTGACCGTCACCGCGCGCGGCCACGCGCTCGCCGATGCCAAGGGCAAGGCACTTGCCGGTGGCATACTAGGTGCCGGTTCCGCAGCCACCGCAATCGCCACCTCCGATGGCACGGTCAATGCCATGCTGGGCGGAAACCAGACGGTGCGCGTGAGCGGCAACATTGCGATCACGGCGCATTCGATCGGCGACGCTGACGCCGTGGCGACCGGCTCCTCGCTGGGCAGCATCGCAGCCGGCGGTTCGGCGTCGGACGCTGTGCTCACGCCTACGGTCGGCGCCATCATCGGCAGCAACGCCCATGTCCGGTCGGTCGCCGGTCACGTCCTGGTGAGCGCGAACCACAATCGCGGTTTGAACGACGGATTCGGCGCGCGTGCCTATTCGAGCGCATCGTCCGGGGGCTTGCTTTCCGGCAGCGGCGCCGATGCCGAAGCGACGATCACACTCGACATGGACGCGACGGTCGGCGATGGTTCGACGATCAGCGCCGGCGACTACGTGCGCCTCGAGGCGATCGCCGACAACTTCGCCGATGCGCAAGGCAGCGGCACCGCGATCGGTCTGGGCAGCGTCGGTGTGAGCGTCGCGCGGGCCAATATCGCGGGCAGCGCGCTGACTGCCGTCGGCGCGGCACAGATCGGCGCGGGCACGGATCTGGTCGTCTATACGCAGGTGGGCGGCAGGGCCGACGCCGAGGCCGACGCGGCAAGCGGCGGCATCCTCGGTGGCGGGCAGTTCAATCGCGCTGCAGCCACCTACAGCCCCACGCTCGGGGCTCAGGTGAATAACGGCGCGGCGGTCTCGGTGGGCCGGGACGTACTCCTGACGACCTCGTCGACCGGCGATGCCCATGCCGATGCGGATGGCATTACCGTCCAGCTCGCAGGCTTGTCGATGGGCATCTCCTTGGCCGATGCACGGGTACGCCCGGTCATGGACACCTGGATCGGCGCGGCCAGCGCCACGGCGGGGCGCAACATCATCGTGTCCGCGCGCCACAATGCCGACCAGACCGGGGCCATCGCCGGATTGGGTGCCCATGCCGAGGCGAATGCGTCTGGCGGCGGCCTGCTCTCCGGCAACGGTGCGGTGGTCACGGCGACCGCCACGGCCGACATGGAGACGCGAGTCGGTGGTGCAGGCTCGACGATCTCCGCTGGCGGCGACCTGGTGATCGAAAGTCGCGCCGGCAACCAGGCACAGGCAACGGGCGAGGGGTTGAGCATCAGCGTCATCGGCGTGGGCATCATCCTGTCGGACGCGATTGCCGGCGGCACCTTCGTCAGCACCGCCAACAACACGTTCAACGCCGATCCGCTTTCGGCAGCGGTCGTCGCCGGGACGACGGTCGCCGCGAGGAATGTGCGCATCGAGGCGATCGGCGAGAACGCTGCGCGCAGCGACACGGTGGCTCCCAGCGTCGGCCTCGCGATCTCGGGCACCGGCACGGACTCGAACGCGATTTCGACTCAGAACGTCTCGGCGTCCGTCGGCGGCAACGTCACGACCTCCGGCGACATTCGCGTCACTGCGTTCAACGACGGCGAAGCCTATGCCGATGCCGAGGGCACGAACTTCGCCGGCCTGGCTGCAATCGGGCGTACCGTGGCGAACGCCCGTGTCTCGCCCAACGTCAGCGCAACCGTGGCAGCGGGCGCGGTACTCGATGCCGACGGGATCGTCAGGCTCGAGGCCACGCATACCACCGACGATGGTGCGGAGGCGGCAGGCGAGTCGGTCAGCGGCGCTCTGGGCGTCGCGGGTTCGGGCACCCTGCCGACCGCGCGTTCGAACGCGCGCGTCGACGCGTCGTTGGGTGGCGGGTCGCGCGTGCACGGCGGCAGCGGCGTGGAGCTCATCGCTCAGACGGCTGATCGCGCCATCACCCGTTCCAACGGGCTGACGGTCGGCCTGATCGCCGGCATCGGCATCTCCGATGCCACCTCGACCAGTGCCGGTCATGTCACCGCCTCGACCGGCTCGGTCACGATCACGGGCTCTGGGTTCACGCTCACCGCCACGGCATCGCAGCGGGCGGATGCCGAAGCCGAAGCTTCGGGCGGCGGCTTGCTCGCCGGCGCCAACGCCTCCATGGCCGAGGCGAACGTCAACCCGACCGTGCGAGCCGAGATCGGCGTCGGCGCGAATATCGACGTCGCCCAGAACGTGCTGGTGCAATCCAACGCCTTCGTGGAAGGCGACGCCGATGCCGAGGGCATCACCCTGGCGCTCGGCGTGAGCGGCGGCGCCTCGGATGCGGAAGTCAACGAAACCTCCAACATCGCGGCTGTCGTCGGCGACAACGCCCAGGTGCGGGCGGGCGGCACGGTCGAGATTCGCGCGCGCCGCAACGGCGATATCCAGATCTACGACGGCAAGTTCGACGCCGCCACCTCGGTCAGTACCGCGAACGACTGGATCGACCTGCCGGGCGCGCATGGCTTGGAACTGGGTGATCGCGTGCTTTACTTCAGCGGTGGCGCTTTCACCGGAAATATCGCGGAGTTCATCGCCGGGAGCGGTGATGCGATCGGCGGGCTGCGCAATCTGCAAACCTACGCGGTGATCCCCGTGACCGAGGTGGCCGGTCAGCCGCGCAACGACGTGGTGCGCCTGGGGGCGGTCTTCACCAGCCGCGAGGTCGATGCCGACGGTGATGTGGTGCGTTTCGCCAGCCCCCACGGTCTGACGACCGGGCAGCGGGTTACCTACGGCTACGAAGGGGCAGGGGGGGCGATCGGCGGCTTGACGCCGAATGCGCCCTATTACGCCCATGTCATCGACAGCAAGACGGTGAAGCTGTACGCGAGCGCTTCGCAGGCGACTGCTCCCAGCGCGTCGGTGTTCACGGCGTTCTCCGACAGTTCGACCGAAACGTTCAACACGCTGGTGCCGCACGGATTCACGCAGAACCAGGCCATTACCTATATCGCACCGCCGGCCAAGGAGTTCGGCGCCGCGTCCGTCTCGGCCGACGACGACACCGTTTCGATCCGCGGGCATGGCTACTCGGGCGGCGAGGAGGTCACCTATTACGTCAACCCGGGCAATCCGGTCCTGCCGGGCTTGACCAACCGCACAACTTATTTCGTGATTCGTGTCGACGAGGACCGGATCGCGTTCGCGGAAAGCGGCTTCGACGCCTTCTTCGGGATTGCGGTGGATCTGGGGGCGGCCTCCGGCACCACCTCGCACTACATCGCCGCGGCCGGGGAGATTCCTATCCTCGGGCTCACGCCGCTTCGCACCTACTACGCCGATGTGGTCGACGCGACGCAGTTGCGATTGTTGGCGAGCCCGGGCGGCAGCGTCGTGCCCGTCGACTTCGCCGGAGCGGGCGGCGCACAGAACTTGCGCGCCGCGGGCGTCGCGCTCGCCAATGCCGATGGCCTGGGCCAGCCGATACCGGGTCAGCACTACTTCTACTACGACCTCACCTCAGTGGGCGTGGGCACGCAGATCCTGATCGGCGCCGGTGGCGTCGACGGTTTCTCCGGGCAGTCGGGCAGCAACGGCATCTCGCGCGCGTATGCGACGGGGACGGCCGGAGCGCTACTCGCGGGCTTCGAGTTCACCTCCGGTGTGACGGTGATCAACCCGACGGTCGAGGCTCTTGTCGGCAGCAACGCGCAGATCCACGCCGGCACCGATTTCGTATTGACGGCGGCGTCCGGCGTCGCGGGCGGCGGCCAGGCGCGCACCACCGCAGGCGGCCTCATCTCCTACGGGGATGCCGACCCCGAAGTTCACATCACGCAGCACTTGTCGGCGCGTTTGAATGCCGGCGCCGATGTGGTGGCGGGGCGCAATGCGACGATCGCGACCGACGCCGATCTTTATGCCGACCTCAACGCCTACTCGATCGGGGGCGGCGCGATCTCTGCGGCCGACGGCGACGCGGACGCGATCATCCACTACAGCACGCTGACCGAGATCGGCGCCGGCGCCACGCTCTACGCGGGCGGGACGCTCGACCTGCTTGCGAACACACGCCTCGACGGCAAAGTGCAGGCCTATAGCGGCAGCGGCGGGCTGGCCATTCGTCCGGACACCGATGCGAACTATCGCGTCGGGAGCACCGCGAACTCGCAGCCCACCCGCGTCGCGATAGGCGAGAACGCGCAGGTCTTCGCCTATGACGACGCCACGCTGCGGGCGGAGACCGGCGGCGGCTACATCGAGGTTCGAGGCGAGGCAGAAGCCTGGGGCCTGCTCGCCGACACCAATGCCGACAACGGCATCTTCCTGCACACGCGCTCGGCGGTGGATGTCGCGACCGGCGCGATCGTCACCGGCCTGGAGTCGCTCGACGTGCAGGCCTTGCAGCGGCGCGTGAACACCTACGTCGAGGCGATCGCCGACGGCAAGGCGCTGTCGGATTCGGACGCGCATGCCTACTTCACGGCCAATCATCAAGCGGCGATCAACGGCGCGGCGGGTGCGACTTTCGCATCGAACGCTCTGACCGTCGGTGCCTATGCCGATCAGCCCGGGCGCGGGTACCGCTGGTACTACTTTGGCGCCTGGCCGTTCTCCGGCGGGGATTACCATGCCGCGGGCAGCCCGCAGCGGACGATCGTGTTCGATGCCGATGTCACCCTGCTCTCGGGCAAGGCCGAGCTGGTGGTCGATGCGAACGGCATCATCGCCAGCGCGACCAACGTCAGCGTCAACGGCGGCCAGACGAGCGGCGCGGTGGCCGGCGAGATTTCGGTCGATGGCATCTTCAACGACAGTCCCGGCCACGCGCTGTTCGAGGTCAACGCGCTCGATCAGTTCAACCCCGGCACCATTCAGGGCACGCAAGGCACGTTCACCGTGCGCCACACGTTCGAGAAGGTCGACATCGTCAATCACTCGGGTCAGGACATGAGGATCAACAACCTCGATCCGATCGACCGCGACGGGGTGCCGTTCGCCGATGTCGACATCAACGTCGACCAGAACGGGCTGCAGTTCGCGATCGCGCACGATTTTGGTCCGACCGACATCACCATCGTCAATACGCATGCGACGGCGGCGCCGGACATCACGTTGAACGGCTTGATCGACAACCCGCTCGGTCTGACGATCATCGCCAACGCCAGCGGCGGCATACTGTCCGCCGGCCCGCAGCAGATCCTGCGCAGCAATCGCACGGAACTCGAGGCGAACGCGGGCACCATCGGCGCCTCTTCCGTGCTAAGCGACCGCCCCATCAACGTCGAGATGGTGGCCTCTCCGGGGCGTCCGACCGACCTCGATGCCGATGCCGGCGACGATCTGGTCTTGTCGCTGCGAGGTCTGCAGCGCGATCCCGCAGCCGGCGCCTTCACCGTGCAGATCGGCACGCTGGAGGCGGGCGACGATGTGGACGTTCGCCTGCAGCAGGCCTACTTGCAGACGGCCGTGGCGGGCGCCTTCAGCTACGGTCTCACGGTCGACACGCTGGCGCCCAGCCTCGGCATCGATCCGCCGCCGGCCGACTACATCGAGCACTATCCCAGCGGCGGTGTCACGCCGGTGGTCAATCTGCCGGTCGGAACGTTCGGCAGCGGCGCGACGGCGGTGGCGGTCACCTACGACTTCGACATGCTGCGCGCAGGCAACGATATCGATGTGAACGGCAATCTTTCCGGACCGCTGATCCACGTCGTCGGCACGACCGATATTCTCGGTCAGGGCGAGATCGACGCGCGCGTCAACGGCGACATCACGCTGCACGAGATTCATGGCGACATGCGCATCGGCAGCATCGCATCGACGCTCAACGACGTGGTGTTGTCGGCTCATCACGGTATCGTCGACGCACACGGGGATGCGGCCGCCGATGTCACCGGCAATCACATCGATCTCACCGCGGGGACGGTGATCGGCAGTTTCCTGAACGACGTCGAAATAGACAGCGCGCATTCGGCCGCAGGTGATGTGATCGCTCGCGCGGCCGGCGACATCTATCTCACCGAGACGACCGGCGCGCTCGTGGTCGAGGACGTGCATTCGAGCGTCATCGGTCACGTACGTCTGACCACCGTCGACTCGCAGGCGACCGGGGAGAGCATCTTCGTCGGCGACACGCGCACGGTGCGGGCGGCCGGCGGGTCGGTCACTTTGCAGGCGGGCGATGACATCGTCGTCGGTGGCACCGTAAGCGCATCGGCGCGGCTGTTCCTCGCGGCCGATTGGCGCAATGCCGATCCTGGCGTCGGTGCAGTGATCGCGCTCACCGGCACCGTCACCGGCATGACGCCCGAACTCTACGGCGGCGACGACGACGACATCATCGATGCGCGCGTGATCGGCACCGGTGTCACGGTGTACGGTCGCGGCGGTAACGATGTCATCGACGGCACGGCGTTCGACGACCGCCTGTACGGCGAGGGCGGGCGCGATACACTGCGCGGCCATGACGGGAACGATCTGCTCGTGGCCGGTTTCGGTATCGGTGACGTGTTGCTGGGAGGCGAGGGCGACGATCTGATCTACGGTTCCGACGAAGGCGCCGAAACCGATCCGAACTTCTTCGACGCCACGCCGCATGGCGACGTGATCGACGGCGGCCCCGGCAATGACATCATCTTCGGTCTTGGCGGCGCGGACTTCATCCGGGGCGGCGACGGGGACGATTTCATCGACGGCGGTGCGGGCGATGACCTGATACTCGGCGATGCCGGGGCGGATGTGCTCTACGGCAATCTCGGCAACGACACCATCTACGGACACGATATCGACGGCGCCAGCGACGACGGTGCGCCCGACTCGATCTACGGCGAGTGGGGCGACGACGTCCTGCATGGCGGCGCAGGCGACGATCTCATCGAGGGCGGATTCGGCAACGATCGCCTTTATGGCGGTGCGGGGGACGACCGACTCGATGCCGGTTATGGCACCAGCCAGATCCTGGATGGCGGAGCCGGGGACGACATTCTGATCGGCTCCGACGACGGCAGCGACACGATGGACGGGGGCGCCGGGCGCGACCGACTCTATGGTCTCGCGGGCAACGACTTCCTGCGCGGAGGCGATGGCGACGACATCATCGAGGGCGGTGATGGCGACGATGTGCTTTGGGGGCAGGCGGGCTCGGACGTACTTCTCGGGGGCCTCGGCAACGACATCCTCTACGGCCATGCCGAGAACGGCAGCGGCGATGACAACGCGGTCGATTATCTCTACGGCGATCTGGGCACCAACGGGTTCGAGGCGGGCTCTGGCGCCGATCGGCTCTACGGCAACGGTGGCAACGATCTGCTTTTCGGCGAGGGCGGCGATGACTTGATCGAGGGAGTGGCTGGATTTTCCTCGGCCGAACTCTCCGGCGGGATCGCGAACCTGATCGATTTCGGCGAGGCGGGCGACACGGCCTCGTTCGTGATGCCGGCAGCAACGCCGGCACCTGCGATGGTGCCCGTCGACTACACGAACCTGCGGGCGGCAGCGGAACTGCCCTCCGGGACCGCGCACGCCGGCCGCTGGGCCGATCTCGGCGGATCGGCGGTCGCGGGCGGTCTGTCGGGCAACAGCGGTCTGTCCTTCGCCCCGGCGGTCGCCCATGGTCCCGGCGGCGCGGTCGTCGTCTGGTCGGACAGCCGCAACGGCAATCTCGATATTCATGCAGCCCGGCGAACCCCGGTCGCTTGGGAAGAGCTAGGCGGCAGCAGCACGGGCGGCGGCATCAGCGGGAACCCTGCGCCCGCGTACGCACCGAGCGTGGCCATCGGCGGCGACGGCACGATCTATGTGGCGTGGACGCAAGCCCATGCCGGCGGGCGCGACATCCATGTGGCGCGCTTCGATGAAAGCGCCCACGGCGGCGCGGGCGCTTGGGTGGCGCTCGGCAGTTCGCTGACAGGCGGCGGCATCTCAGGCACGGGAGCCGCGACCGACGCGAAGATTCTCGCGACCGGCGCCGGGCCGGTCGTGGCCTGGTTGGATGCGTCCAGCGGTACCTCGCAAGTCTATGTGAAGCGCTTCGATGGCGTGGCCTGGCAGGCGCTCGGCGCGGGGTCGGCAAGCGGCACCGGGGTATCGGCGCACTCGGCCGGCGGCATCGTCGGCGATCTCGCCGCGACCACCGACGGCACGCGCGTCGCGGTGGCCTGGGCGGTCGAAAACGCGACCGGTGTGCGCCACATCTTCTTGTCCGAGTATGCGGCGGGTGTATGGGCTGGTCGGGGCGGCTCGGCGACGGGCTCCGGGGTCAGCGGCGCGGTCGATGCCGCTGTCGAGGGCAGCTTGAGCTTCGGCGCACAGCCTACGCTCGCCTATCACGGCGGCGATCTCTTCGTCGCCTGGCAGGCGCATTCGGATCAGGGCGCGGCGATCGTGGCGGTTCAATACCAAGGCAGCACCGCGACGACCCGTCTGGTGCACGGCGTGCCCGATCGGCCGGCCCAGCCGGTGCTGACGACCGGGGGCGGCGATCTGCAGTTGCTGTGGGTGCGCACACCGCTGGTCGCGGGACCGGCCAATCTGTATGCGCTTGCCTGGAACGGCAGCAGCTTCGTCGAGGAATTGCCGGACGAAGCGTCGCCCCGAGGCATCAGCCCGACCAGCGAGGCGGTGCAGTCGCTCGCGGCGGCGACGGATGCGAGCGGCCGCGTGCTGGTCGTCTGGCAGGACGTGATCCCCGGCCGCCCTGAAATCTACGCGCGCGGCGAGAGCAGCGAAGTCGGCACGGTGTATCGCGCGCGCGGTGTTTCGGTGCAGTCCATTCTCGACAGCAACAATCTGGGCGCCGGCGATGTGATCGTGGTCGAAGGCGTGCATGCCGGGTTCACCATTGCAGGGCAAGATGCCGGCGTATTGATCTACGGTGCGCCGGGCGCCACGGTGCAGGGGGATATCGTCGTCGAGTCAGGCGCCTCCGGGGTGACCTTGCAACGGTTGACCATTGCCGGGCGCGTGGATGTGCGCGGAGCGAACAACTTCGGACTCACGCAGTCCACCGTCAACGGCGGCGTGAGTCTCGAGGGCGGCAGCGCGGCGAGCATCTCGTACAACACCATCGCAGGGACGGGCACGGCCCTGGCCCTTACCGGCGCGGTCAGCGGTGCGGTGATCGAGCGCAATACCATCGACGGCACGAGCACGGGCGTGAACGTGGCTGCCAGCCTGCTCGCACCAGGCGTGGGGCCCTCGGCATTGCGCCTCGCTCACAACGATATTCGCGGCGCAGCCACCGGTTTGCGTATCGCCGTCGCCTCGTCGGGCAGCATTGAAGCGAACGACATTTCCTCGGCGGGCGTCGTGCTGAATCTGGATGCCGTTTTCAACGGCGGCATCGTCGATAACACGATGCACGGCGGCGCGGTCGGTGTACGTTACGCCGCCGGCAACGCGCTCGCGGGCAATCGAATCTTCGGCAATGCCACGGGCGTGCAGCATCTTGTCACCGAGCAGACGCAAGGGCTCGGCTTCGTCAGCACCGGGCTCGCGCCTGGCGTGCAGCCCCGCAACGAGATCTACGCCAACAGCACGGTCGGCGTAGCGCTCTCGGGCCGCATGCAGAACCAGATCGTGCGCAACAACCCGATCGGCGTGAACGGCTCGGGTACGCTCGGCGGGGCGGCTCTCGAGTTCGCCAACGACATCGATGCCAATGGCGTGGGCGTCTCAGGCTTCACCGGCACGATCCAGTTCAACCGGTTCGGCGCCAATGCCACGGCGATCGCCGCCACGTCCGAGCAGCGCATCCTGCACAACGTCTTCTATCGCAACAGCGCGCATGGCGTGTTGGTGAGCGGGCGCAACGACGTGCGCATCTTCTCCAACACGTTCTACGCGCCGACCGGCGACAACGTCCGCATCCAGTCCTCGTCCACGGAAGTGGAAGTGCGCGGCAACGTGATGTGGGCGCAAGCGGGTTACGACATCTACGTCGCCAACGATTCGCAGAGCGGCTTTTTCAGCGACTACAACAACCTCTACGCCACGGGCGAGGGCAAGGTCGGCTACTGGACCAAGGACTTCGTCGACGTGCTCGACTGGCAGGCGGACATCGCCTTGTTCGATCTGCATTCGATCGGCGCGACGGTGGTCAATCCGGACTGGGCGCGGCCTGCTTTCGCCGATCTGGCCCGCGACGATTACCGCATTCTGCCGCCCGTGGCGCAGCTGCGGCATACCAGTCCCACGGTCGATGCCGGGGATGCGCGTGCCGACAACGGCGTGCCGCCCGGGTATGTCAACCTGCTGGCGAACGCCGGCTTCGAGGCCGATCTTGCCAACTGGGTCGCCAATGCCGGTGCGGCGATTCGCACCACAGGCCCCGTCGCGTACGAAGGCGGCAAGTACTTCAGCGCGGGCAATGTCGAGGAAGGCTTCGTGCAGCAGACGATCGATCTGCTCGGCGCCGGTTACAGTGCCGCGCAGCTCGACAGCCAGGATCTCGAAGTGGTGTTCGGCGGCCGGCTGCGCAGTGCAGCCGAGACGCTGGTCGATCGCGGCGAAGTGCGCGTTACCTTCCTCGCCGCGAATCTCGCGGCTCTCGGCACGACGACGGTCGTCGCCGACAACCCCTCCGACCGCTGGTCGCTCGTGGGTGGTCGCACCGATATTCCGGTCGGTGCGCGCTCGGTGCGCTTCGAGTTCCGCGCGTATCGTGACAGCGGTGCCAGCAACGACGCCTGGCTCGATCAAGCCTTCTTGTACGTGCGTGCCGAGGCCGACGGCGCCGATCAAGGGGCGTTCGGGTTCGAGGTGACCGACATCGGTCTGGCGGGCGCACCGCGCATCGCGCTGCGTTTCCCGGATCTGTACACCGATTGGGAAAAGGACAAGCCGCTCGACATTCGCTGGGACACGTTCGGCAATGCCAACGAATCGCCGGTGCGCATCGACCTGATGCAGGACACCCCCGAGGGCCCGGCGCTGCTGGCGACGATCGCGGCGGCCACGCCCGACGACGGCAGCTTCACCTGGATTCCATCCACCAGCCCGACCAATGTCGATTTCGGCACTTACGGCTTGCGCATCCAGGTGTCGCTCGTGGCGAATCCAGCCGTGATCGATCGCAGCCAGGAGAGCTTCACCGTCCCCGAGAGCGGCGCCGACTACTGGGTGGACGATCGCAGCAACGTCGACGACGAATACACCCCCGGGGCGATCGGCGACAACCGGAACACCGGCAAGCTCGCGACGGCGCCCAAGCCCAACCCGGTCAATCTGTTCCGGGTCTACGATCTTTCCGCCGGCGATACGGTGCATGTCGACACCGGCGACTATGCCCTGATCCATGCGCTCAAGCTCTCCGGCAGCACGGACTACGGTCTGGGTCTGGACGAAGGCTTCACCATCGTCGGCCCGACCGACACCAGCCGCGTGGCCGAGCTGTTCCCGGCGCTGCCCGGCAATCGCACGCGCGCTCTGATCGAACTGGAGAACGCCGACTTCGTCAGCGTGAGCCATCTGAGTTTGCGCGACGCGCAGCGCGGTCTCTACGTTCACTCCGGCAGCGACAACTTCTCCGGTTCGCACCTCACCGCGTGGGGGCATGCGGCCGAGGGCATGCGCATCGATACCAACAACCCGCTGTGGAACATCGAGCACCTCACGGCGTACGGCAATGGCGCGACCGGCATCTGGCTCGACGGGCCCCTCGGCAATGTCAGCCACGTGATCTCCCACAACAACGCGGGGCACGGGGTGTATATCCAGGGCGCGGCTGCGGTGAGTTTCACCGACAGCTTGACCTACGCCAATACGCAGAGCGGGATCGAGCTCTCCGGGGTGGGAGGCGCGCGAGTCGAGGCGAACGAGTCCTACGGCAACCAGTACGGCATCTCGGTCACGGGCGGCACGGGCCTCACGGTGATCGGCAATGGCGACATCGCGCTCGGTCGGGGCAACCTCGTGTACGGCAATAGTGTCGGCGGCATCAGCGCCGGCTACAACGTGCAGGTGGCGGGCAATTCGGTGTGGGGCCATGCCGGGGTCAACGACTGGGGCATCAACGTCTGGAGCGGCGCCTCGGCCATCGACAACGTGGTCTGGAGCAATTACAACGGCATCGTCGGCAGTTCGTCCGGCGTGATCGACCGCAACCGGGTGTACGCGAACGTGGCCTGGGGCATCACCGCCAGCAACACCAATCTGACCGGCAACGTCGTTTATTCCAATGCCCGCGGCATTCAGTTCTCGGGCAGCGGCCAGACCTTTGCCAACAACCTCGTCTACGACAACACGACGGCGGCCGTGGAGGCCTGGGGCGCCAATCTCACCCTGCGCAACAACACGCTGCAGCAGTCCGACGGCGAAGTGCTGAAGATCTACAACAGCACGAGCAACATGAACCTGCGCAACAACATCTTCTGGGCCGACGACAGCCTGGGGATCAACGTCGACTCGAACAGTCAGCTCGGCTTCCAGTCGGATTACAACATCTTCTATCTCACCGGCACCGGCACGGCCGGTCAGTGGCAGGCTGTGGTCCGGCCGACGTTCAACGCATGGCGCGCGGCGACTTTTACCGACGCGAACAGTCTGCCGCTCGACCCTCGGTTCGTCGATCCGGATGGCGGCGATGGCGTGCTGGGTTATGTCAGCCTCGCGCAGGACGGGCGTGACGACGACTTCCATCCGAAGAGCCTCTACGGCAGTTTCCATGGTGGGTCGCTCGCGCCCGTGCGCGATCCGGTAAGCGGGCTGCCGGTGGCCAATCCGGGGACGCTGACGCTCGATGACACGCAGTCCCCAGCTATCGATCGCGGCAATCCGAGCGATCCGTTCGCGGGTGAATCGGCCCCGAACGGCGGCTTCGTCAACATCGGGGCTTACGGCAATACGCCCCAAGCCTCGCGCAGCCCGGCCCAATACGTTCTGGTGCTGCGGCCCAACGGCGGCGATATCGTTTCGCAGGGCGCAACGTACGACGTGCAGTGGCGGGCCTCGGGATTCGCCGGCCTGGTGGATTTGTCCTGGTCGAACGACAGTGGCGCCACCTGGAACGTGCTCGCCGAGGACGAGGCCAATGACGGCAGCTACGGCTGGGTGGTCGATCCCGGCATGTTCGCAGCCGGGTCGAACTATCTGATACGCGTCGCGAGCGCCGATACGCCGGCGATCTTCGATGTCTCCGACCATCTGTTCGCGGTGTCGCCGCCGATCCAGCGCTACTACGTCAACGATGGCTCGACGGTCGGCGATCAATACACGACGGCTGTCGGCGACGACGCCAACGACGGCCTCGATCCGTCGCGGCCGAAGGCGAGCATCCGTTCGGTGCTCGATAGCTATGATCTCGGTCTGGGCGATGTGATCCTGGTCGATGTCGGCATCTACAACCTGACGACCAACATCAACATCGCGGCGCAGGATTCCGGCGTCATGATCCAGGGGCCGACCGAGGAAGGCGCGCGCGCGATCCTGAATCGAGGCAATCAGACGTCGTCGAGCTATGTGTTCCAGTTCTCGAACGCCGACGACGTCACGATCGCCAACCTCCACATCACGGGTGCCTATCACGGCATCTTCGCCGCAAGCGGGGCCGATGCCGATCGGCTGACCTTGCGCGACAACTACGTATACGGCCACGCCAACATCGGCATCTACGTCACCAGCAGCAACGACGGGGCGGTCATCACCGGCAACGAGGTCTACCGCAACAACAGTTCGGGCATCGTAGTCAGTGGTGTTGCGCAGGCGAGCATCCTCGCCAACCACGTCTGGGGCAACAACGGTGTAGGGATAGACGCGAGTGGTCCGAACAACGGTGTGGATCGCATCGAGGTTGTGGGCAACGTGGTTCACGACAACAACTCGACGGGGATCAGCGGTCAGTACGGAGTGCGGATCGCGGACAACGTGGTGTACGGTCAGGCGAATTCTGCGGGTCACTACGG
>JALHQN010000023.1 GCA_022841915.1 Burkholderiales bacterium
ACCACCCCTTCCCATCCCGAACAGGGCCGTGAAACGCTTCAGCGCCGATGATAGTGCAGATACCTGTGCGAAAGTAGGACATTGTCAGGCACCCCCTATACAGATAAGCCCCGGCTCCATAGCGAGCCGGGGCTTTTTTGTTGGCGAATCCCCGCCGAGGCGAACAGTTTCGTAACGAGTGGTTCGCGATGTCTTCAATTGGACTGGGGGATGAGTCTTGAGCGGAATGATGCGCGCTGACGAGGTCGCAGTGGGCGTGCCGACGTTTAAGTGACGAGTGAGCTTATGGTGTTGCCTCGCGGTATTATGGGCACTTAAGACAGCTACTTGAGGAACTCGACATTAAGTTCACCAAAATGCACGGTCTTGGGAACGACTTTGTCGTGGTCGATTCGACGCATGCTCGATTCGATCTCGATAAGGACGCCCTGCGCAAAATTGCCGATCGCCGTTTCGGCGTCGGTTGTGATCAGATCCTGGTCGTCGAGCAGCCGCGGAGCAAGGACGCCGATTTCCTTTATCGAATCTTCAACGCCGACGGTGGGGAAGTGCAGAACTGCGGAAACGGGGCGCGCTGCTTTGCGCGGTTCGTGCACGACAAGGGATTGACCCAAAAGCTTGAAATTCGCGTGGAAACCGCATCCGGGATCATCGTTCCGCGTATCCGCGCCGATGGTACAGTCACCGTGGATATGGGGATTCCGGAATTCGAACCTGCAAGAATTCCGTTCAAGGCTCCGCGTCGTGCCCTCACATACGAGTTGCAGGTCGCAGACCAACAGCGAACAATATTCGCGCTCTCCATGGGCAATCCGCACGCGGTACAGATCGTTGCGAGCGTAGATTCTGCCCCCGTTGCTGTCGAGGGGCCGCTGATCGAATCGAGCGATCGATTTCCGGAGCGAGTTAATGCCGGGTTCATGCAGGTCGTCGATCGTCATGCGATCCGATTGCGTGTTTATGAGCGTGGGTCGGGAGAGACGTTGGCGTGCGGTACCGGCGCGTGCGCCGCTGTCGTGGCGGGTATTGCAGGGGGGCGCCTCGAGAGTCCGGTGCGTGTGTTCACCCGAGGCGGAGAACTCGAGATCGAGTGGCTAGGCGAGGCGACGCCAGTAATCATGACGGGTCCCGCGTGCACCGTGTTCGAGGGTGAGATTCAAGTCTGACGGCGGGGCGCACGCGCCGCAAAGCGATAAGGGAGATCCATGAAAGCAGAAGAAGTCGCGCAGTTTCTCAACCAACATCCGGAGTTCTTCGAGGACTACGCCGAGATGCTGGCGGAAGTCGTGATTCCGCACCCGCATGGCGGTCGTGCCATCCCGATTTCGGAACGCCAGATCCTTTCGTTGCGCGAGAAGGCACGACGTCTCGAGTCAAAGCTGGGCGAGTTGATCCGTTTCGGCGAACAGAATGACGCCATCACGGACAAACTGCACCGGATGACGCTTGCTCTGATCTCCGCTCGCGATATCCCCGGCGTACTGCACGTGCTTGGATTCAATCTTCGCGAAGACTTCGCCGTGCCCCATGTGGCTGTTCGCGTGTGGGGAAGCTTCGCTCAAAAGAACGTAGCCCAATCGGACGAGTTTAGCGATGAGGCGCGCAGTTTCGGGCAAGGATTGAACGGCCCGTACTGCAGTGCGCACGCCATGGCCGATACGGCTGGCTGGTTCGGTGATTCGGCGGCTCATCTGCGGTCTTTCGCCTACGTGCCCTTGCGCGCTGGCGAGGTGTTCGGTTTGTTGGCGCTTGCGAGCGAAGATCCTCAGCGGTTCTATCCGGAAATGGGCACGCTTTATCTTAGGCGCTTGGGCGAGATCGCTGCCGCTTCTTTGTTGCGCAATCGAGTCGAGTGACTTCGAGCAGGATTCGGCCCAAGGGGAAGTCATGACGCACCCGGTGTCGAATGGTCTGCCTTCCGCGAGTCAGGGTCTACAGGCGTTTCTGGAGCATCTTCGCAATGAACGGCGACTTGCCGCCCATTCGTTGAGCGCATACCGGCGAGACCTGGAGGCGCTGATGCTCAAGCTGGAAGCGTCACCCCTGGATCAAGTTTCCGACCACGACATCCGCCGAGCAGTGTCAGCACTTAGGGCGCGCGGGTTATCCGGTCGTACCTTGGCTCGAATGTTGTCCGCCTGGCGAGGATTCTTCGCTTTCCTCGCACGGGATTACGGACTTGCGCTCAATCCATGTCAGGGAGTTCGGGCCCCGCGCAGCGAGAAGCGCTTGCCCAACGCACTGACTGCCGATGATGCGCAGAGGTTGGTGGAAGTCGAGGGCAGCGATTTTCTTTCGATACGTGATCGTGCCTTGCTTGAACTGCTTTATTCGTCCGGGCTGCGCCTGGCCGAGTTGGTTGGGCTCGACTGGAGCATGTTGGATTGGGGAGACTGCACCGTCCGGGTCACAGGAAAGGGCGCCAAAACTCGCATCGTCCCGGTTGGCCGCAAAGCGATGGAAGCGCTGCGGGCGTGGCGTCGCTGCACTGAATCGATATCGGGGATAGGCGGAGAGGCCGTGTTCGTCAATCAGAAAGGTCGCCGGTTGTCGGCTCGCACGGTTCAGATGCGAGTCCGACGTACTGGAGTGATGCGCGGTATTGCCGCACGAGTGCATCCACACGCATTGCGTCACTCGTTCGCATCGCACGTGCTTCAGTCCAGCGGTGACTTGCGCGCGGTGCAGGAGATGCTCGGGCATGCCAGCATTTCGACTACTCAAGTCTACACACATCTGGACTTTCAGCATCTGGCGAAAGTGTACGATGCAGCGCACCCGCGTGCGCGCAAGAAGGCTTAGGCTCGCCGGCCAGTAGTCGAGGAAAAGACCAACGTGAAGCAGATTGTTCTCAAGGCGGGACGAGAGAAGTCCATGTTGCGCCGGCACCCGTGGGTGTTCTCGGGCGCTATCGAGCGTACACACGGCGATCCAGGGCCCGGTGAAACCGTGTTGGTGCGTTCTTCGCAGGGACGGTTCCTCGCTTATGCAGCTTACAGCCCGCATTCCCAAATTCGGGCGCGAGCTTGGAGCTTTCAGGAGAGCGACACGATCGATGCTCGATTCATGGCCGAGCGCATACGGCGCGCGGTCGTGTTTCGCGCGGCATCGTCGCTTGGCCCGGTCGATGGATGCCGGCTGGTGCACGGAGAATCCGACGGCTTGCCCGGGCTCGTCGCCGACCGCTACGGTGATACGGTGGTGATGCAGTGCTCGAGCGCTGGCGCGGAACTTTGGCGTGCCGAGTTCGCTGCGGCATTGATTGAGTTTGGCAAGTGCCATCGGGTGTATGAGCGCTCGGATGCCGAGGTGCGCCGCCTGGAAGGATTGGAGAGCCGGGTCGGGGTATTGCTCGGCGACGATCCGCACGATTCGATCCGAATCTGCGAAGAAAACATTACCTTCATGGTCGATGTGCGAGCGGGCCAAAAGACAGGGTTCTTCCTCGATCAGCGCGATAACCGGCGGTTGGTGGGGCAGGCGGCAAGGGATCGCACCGTGCTCGACGTCTTTAGCTATACGGGAGGTTTCACCCTTGCAGCCTTGGCCGGCGGTGCGGCGCGTGTCACGACGATCGATAGCTCTGCCGAGGCCCTCGCTTGCGCGCGCGTGAACCTGCAAGCAAGCGGGTTGGTGAATACCGCTGTCGAGTGGCTCGAGGGGGATGCGTTCGGATTGTTGCGACGTTTGTTCGACCAAGGCCGACGCTTCGATCTCGTCGTGCTCGATCCACCGAAGTTCGCGCCCACCGAGAAGCATGTGGCGCGGGCCGCCAGGGCATACAAAGACGTCAATCTCTGGGCATTGCGGTTGCTGCGCCCTGGGGGCACGCTTTTCACGTTTTCATGCTCGGGCGGCATCGACGCACCGTTGTTCCAAAGCATCGTGGCCGGAGCAGCCCTCGATGCAGGCGTCGACGCACGAATCGTGGCGCGCCTATCTGCGTCCTCCGATCATCCGGTGGCGTTGAATTTTCCGGAAGGGGACTATCTCAAGGGGCTTGCCCTTCGGTTGTCATGAGGGCGCGTTCGTCCGAGAGCGAGCGACAATGCCCTCGAACGACGCGTCTGCATGATCGCAATCAGGCCAACTTGATCGCCTTCGCGCTTGCCTTACGGGCTCGCCGCCGCAGGGCCAAACCGAGCATGCCCAGACCGCACAACATCATCGCATAGGCGCCTGGTTCGGGCACGGGTGCTGTTGCAACCGAGAAATCGAAGTAGAAGCGGCCCGAGTCCTCGTAGGGTGAGAGCGGATTGAGATTGACAAGCTGAAACTCGGCCGAATACGTGCCGCTCGCGGCGCTTCCGTCGACCCAGTAAACAGGCTTGAACTCGAACGCATCACCATGGCCGAGCAGAATGGTGTCGCTGTTTGCGAAGAGGTTGGAGACCGACTCCGTGCCTACGGACAGGCCCGCGGTTGCCGACAGGAGTTTCAGGCCCACGGTGACACCATCCAGCGAGGATGACCAGCGTCCGCTGCTGCTATTGAGCAGTATGTTTTCCGGGCTCCCTGGGCCGTATCCAGCGAGGGTCTGGATCGAAGCCATGCCGAGATAACTGTATTCCGACGAGCCGACACTAGAGCGGAGCTTGCCGTCATACAGGCTGCTGCCCGCAGTGAGCGGCAGAGGGGGTTCATTGGAAAAGATCTCCGGGATCCGGTTGTTGCTGTTGGTGTCCCGCACGCCCGGATGCGGGGCTGGCCCGGTATAGCTGTATACGCCGATCGAGTGAAAGTGGTTGCCGTGGTCCAGCAGCAGTGTCAATCGTCCCGCATTGGCCTCGGCAAGACCGGCATAGGTACCGGTTGGTACCGTAACCCGGCCATCGATACCTACGTAGAATCCGATCCCTTCGGCGTGTCGTACTTGGGCAACGGCAAAGCTGGTCGGCAGCAGTGCAAAGGAAATGCTCACAGCGAGTGTCTTGAGTCTCATGAGGCGGGTCCTAGTCACGGTTCGTTGGAGCTGAGGGTGGCTTCGGTCGATGGTTTGGAAGGGTCTGCCTTCCGAGATGCATCTTAGTTGCAACAATGACGAGCGTCAATCCGCTTTCGGCTTGAGCTTCATCTCTGATTGCACTATTAAGTTGAGCGGGCCGCCGCAAGGGCATCCATGGCATCGCTTTGGTGCAATGAAGTTGCCTTAGCAAGTAGCGTTGTGCTGTAATCGAATTCGCAGATCAGCTCGTATCGCACAATTCGGCCCATGCGCGTGGCCGCACATGCTGCAACTCCGATGTCCACCAATCCCACCAAGCTCTTCCGATATCGCTTTTCGGCTGCTTCCATTCGCGGTGTCGGCCTGCGGCTGAGCGCGGTCGTGGGCGCCCATGCTGCCTTGTTGTTCGGCCTGACGCACATCGACTCGGAAGTACGAAAGCAACTCGAGCCGCTCATGGTGAGCATCATCAACTCCCCGACACCGCCGGCGGAACCGATCCCTTCTCTTCCACCGCCGCCACCGCCTCCATCCCCCGTGGTACGCGAGACCAAGGGTCCAGCGCCTGCACCGGTCGTTCGCAAGGCAGCCCCGCCCCCTACGCCGGTAATCACCCAAGCGCCTGCAACGACGACCTCACCGACTGCTATCGAAGCTCCACTGGCCGAAGCTGCGCCGCCACCTGTTCTCTCTGGTGCGCCATCGAGCGACGCTGCGCCTTCGCCGGCTCCGTCACCCGCGACGATTGTTGCCGCGTCCAAGCCGCCATCGCCTGCTGTCGTGCCGCCACGTTTCGATGCCGCCTATCTGAACAATCCGCGACCTGAATATCCACGCGTCTCGCGCCGCATGGGTGAGCATGGCAAGGTAATGCTACGCGTGTATGTGACCGCGCAAGGTACGGCTGAACGAGTGGAAGTTCGAACGTCGAGTGGATCGCAGCGTCTGGATCAGGCGGCCCGCTCGGCGGTCGAACAGTGGAAGTTCGTGCCTGCGCGCCAAGGAGATGATCCCGTGGCTGCCTGGGTGATCGTCCCGATTACTTTCGTGCTGGAAGGATGAAACGATGAACGAGACCGGAACCGTCGGCCTAATGACATTTTGGGCGCAGGCCGATGTGGTTGGAAAGTCCACCGCACTGCTGCTGCTCGTCATGTCGCTCGCCACCTGGTATCTCATACTCTCCAAAGCGCTGCAGATGTGGCGCATGCGTCATGAGGCGGACTCGGCTCAAAATGCGTTTCGCGATTGCGCCGATATCGGGACGGCGCTTACGTGCATGAAGAACGACGCGCCGCAGAGCCCGTTCACGTCGGTTACCGCCGAGGGCATTGCTGCAAGAGCGCAGTACGACCGGCTTGCCCGAAGCGGCACGGTGCCGCCCCTCGATCTTTCGGAGTTCATGACCCGAGCACTCCGGCGGGCCATGCAGCGGGCAGCAGCGGGCATGGACTCCGGCCTGTCCGTACTTGCATCGGTGGGTGCTACCGCGCCATTCATCGGACTGTTTGGTACCGTCTGGGGCATCTATCACGCATTGATCGGCATAGGCTTCACCGGCCAGGCTTCGCTCGACAAGGTGGCGGGTCCAGTGGGAGAAGCGCTCATCATGACTGCCTTCGGCATCGCGGTGGCCATCCCTGCCGTCTTGGCCTACAACTTTTGCCTGCGCTCGAACCGCATTTTGCGCGAAGAACTGGACGGATTCGCCCAGGATTTGCATGCGTACTTCATGACCGGAAGCGCATGGCCGACGCAAGAAATGGGTGCGATGACTGCCAGCCCGCAAGACTTGGCGACCGGTAAAGGATACTGACATGGCATTCGGTAACCTAGGCCAGGCCGAAGATCAGCCGATGGCGGAGATCAACACGACGCCGCTAGTGGATGTGATGCTCGTACTGCTCATTATCTTCATGGTGACAGCGCCGCTCTTCACGCATGCCGTGAAGATAGACCTTCCGCATGCGCAAAGCCAACTGAATCCAGAGAAGCCGGATTCGATTGCGTTGGCGATCGATGCACAAGGTCGGCTGCATTGGAACAACGAGGCCGCAGAAGAATCGACTCTGCCTGAACGTTTTTCGCAGGCGGCGTCGCTCGACCCGCAGCCAGAGCTACATTTGCGGGCAGATCGAGACACTCGGTACGAAGTCATCGCGCGCGTAATGTCACAAGCGCAGACGGCAGGTTTGAAGAAGATCGGTTTCGTCACCGATCCTGCCGCTGAGCGCAAATAGGGAACTGGGATGCTGATCTGGTGCTCGGAGATCGCGTGCAGGGCGCACGACCGAGTTCCTGCAAGCGGTGCAACTCAGCGGCGGACGCGGCTTGTACTGCTCGTTGGCTGTCTTTTTCAAACCATGCCTTTGGCGTATTCCCAGTCCGTCGAGCCGACCGAATTGGCACCCGTCAAGGTGGAAGGCCAGCGCGAGCGGGATGTGCCGTCCGATGCGCGTCCCGACACGCGCTTACGGGGCGACGAACTCAGACAGAGGCAAGGATCGACTCTCGGTGCGACACTGCAGGATGAGTTGGGGGTCGCGAATTCCTCCTTCGGGCCGGGTGTAGGCTTGCCCGTCATCCGCGGCATGACAGGCCCTCGTGTGCGCATACTGCTCGATGGTCTCGGCAGTCACGACGCTTCGAGCGTGAGTCCGGATCATGCTATTGCGCTCGAGCCGATGTTGGCCGAGGAGGTGCGCGTCATGCGAGGGCCAGCTGCCATACGATATGGAGGTGCTGCCATCGGCGGGGCAGTCGAGGTCATCGACGAGCGCATTCCACAAAGCGTGCCCAAGGCGGGCGTGGCGGGCCTCGCGCAAGCACGCATCAACAGCAACGGTAACGAACGAGCCGCGGCTTTCAAGCTCGGCATCGGCCAAGGCATGCTGGCCCTGCACTTGGACGGCTTCCGACGCGAGCGGGGCAATCTCCAGATCCCTAGCCGCGCGATCGATGAGGCTGCAATCGTTCGACAGTTCGGACTGCTCAGCGCGACCAATACCACGGGGTACGTCGGCAATACCGATGGTTCAAGCGCCGGGGCGAGCATAGGCGCAGCGATCATCGGGCAGCGAGGCTCGTTGGGAATGTCGTTCGGCGGGCTGGACAACGAATACGGCATTCCCGCTGGTGCGCATTCGCATAGCCATGGGCCCGGTGCCGCGCCAGCCAACGATGTCGCGCGGATCGACCTCAAACAGCGCCGCCACGATCTGAAGGGCCGGCTTCTGCTAGGCGATGTGCTGGAGTCGGTTGAGGTGCGCGTCGGTCGCGTCGACTATCGGCACACAGAACTCGACAATGGCATCGCCCAGACGACCTTCACCAACGACGTGCTGGAAGGGCGGATCGAGTTGAATCATCGGTTTTCGAAGCAACTCAGCGGCACGGTCGGCGGACAGTTTCTGGATCGCACATTTGCAGCGCTCGGCGCGGAGGCCTTCGTGCCGCGCTCGCAAATCCGCGGCAGCGCTGGGTACCTCACACAGCGTCTGGATCTCGGTCCGTACTCGTTCGAGTTCGGTGCTCGTCGTGAGCGGCAACGCATCGATCCGGACCCGCAGCTGACCGTGTTCGGCACCCGAGTCACCCAGCGGGAAGTCACGCACACCGCCGAGAGCTTTTCGTTCGCTTCGAGTCTGAAGTTCGCGCGTGAGGACAGCCTGACGCTCACTATGACGAGAGCCAAGCGCACACCCGACGTTCAGGAGCTGTTCGCGCTGGGGCCGCATTTGGCCACGCGCACGTTCAATATCGGAAACAGTCGCTTGAGTCGTGAATCGATCGACGGTGCCGATCTAGGGTTGTCCGTCGACCGAGGCGTGGTCGCCGGCAAGGTCAATGTGTTTCGATACCGGGCCAGGGACTACATCTACCAGCGCAACGCAGGACTGTTCTACGATCCCGACGTGCGCCAATTCCGAGTGATCTGCGTGCGCCTGGACGAATGTCTTCCAGTGCAGCGCTATGAGCAAAGCGATGCGCGCTTCAAGGGCTTCGAGCTGCAATTGGCCTTCCGTCTCGCCGAGGTGCCCTTCGGACTGCTGGAGCTCAAGCCGTTCACGGATTATTTGCGGGCTTCGCTCGATGACGGCACCGACGTGCCGCGCTTGCCGCCTATGCGGTACGGTATGGAGGTGTCGCTGCTCGCCGAAGCGTGGTCGGCGTCCGTGCGCCATACGCGCGCTCGCCCGCAGCTGCGGCCAGGTCTCAACGAGACCGAAACAGCGGGCTTCGAGCAGCTCAATGCTCAGGTCGAGTACCGTGTGCGCCACGGGCGGTTCGAGACGACCTTCTTCTTGCAGGGGCGCAATCTGCTCGATCGCGAGATCCGAAACTCGGTCTCGTTCCTGCGAAACTATGCGCCCGAGGCGGGGCGTGCGATCGAACTGGGGCTGCGCTCGAGCTTCTGAGTCGCCGGCTGAGCTTGCGAGCGATTATGGGTGCACACAATATGCGAGGCTATGTCGTCGTTACTTGAGCATAGTACTGCGGAGTGTGCGCGATATGCAAAGCGCATTCGCTATGCTGCGCGGCGTCCTCGAAACCATCGACGCACTAGGACAATAGGAAGGGCTGCGATCATCAGCCACAGCGCTTGTGGTTCAGGGACTGCCGGCAGCGGTGCCTGTATCCGTGACAGAAATGCGCTTTCGTAATCGCCGCTGCTCAGTCCGTTGTTGAATAGGATGAAGAAAGGTGTGGAGTCGCGATACTTGCCGCTGGGGTCGAACAATTGGAGTTGTGCCAGATATGCGCCCGATGGCCGGTTGCCTTCAAGAAACCAGTTCAAATGCGTATGGAACGAGCCGTTCGCCGCAGCTTCGTCGACCATCTTGGTGAGTGGGCCTACGATTCCCGATCCCGTGATCGATGTTGGATTAGTGTAGTAGGCGAATTGTGCGAGCGCGGCGGGATCGTTGAAGACGAGTGCGTTGATCGCGATCTCAGACGGTACTGTGCCTTCAATTCGAAGGCTCGTGCCTGCTGGAGCAGCCTGCCAGGTGCGCGATCCGGATTCCCAGTGTAAGGCCGTGCCCAGAGGACGATAGAAGATGCGTTCGCCCGCGAGGAAGGTTCCAGAGAAAGACTGGAAGCCTGGGTCGTCGGTAGAGTAGATGCCCCCTGGAGCATCGCCGAAGTCAGCTGGCCAGATGCCATACCCGGTGCTATGGTCGAGAGCGGCTCGTCCGTTGATCAATAAAGCATTGTCGCCGAAGAACGATACCTGAAGTGCACTGCCAGCCACCGGGCCATTGCTCGTTCTAATCTCGACGTCGAAGTGCAGTGATTGCGCTCGCGCAGGGGGCGCGGAGAACGGCACCGTGAACACGCCAAGCACGACGGCCACGATAGCCACTGTGCGCGCTGCGCCGACTCGTCGCAGGTTCCAGGCAAATCTTGATCTGATAGCCGTTCCAGAGGACATTGAGCTTACTACCTGTTAGATTCTTTGCGTCGAACCCGCCAGGCAATCAGCCCCAGCGCCGGCAACAGCATGAGAGCAGCACTCGGCTCAGGCACTGCGAGCGCGTGCACGGATGCCTCGAACGCCTCCTCGCTCAGGCCACGATTGAATGCGATCAGGAACGGATCGGAGTCCAGGTACTTGGGTATCCCGCCATCCAGTGTCATCGTCGTGAGTTGCAGTTCGATCAGGTAAGCACCGGTGGCGACCGGAGCGCCGAAGTCCGCAGCAGCGTTAGCATTGTTGATGAGAAAGAAATCGATATGTTGGTGGATGGCCCCTTCGGGGTCGGCGACATCGATCTGGCCTGTTCCGCCCATGACGCCGCTTGTCAGGATGTTGATCTGATTGGCGGGAAACGACGTATCCACCACACGAACGAATTCGTTCTGCGGCGAGGTAGCGATCCAGTTCGACCCGTTCCAGTACTTCAACCCTCCCAGCCCGCGAAACGAAAGATTGTCACCCGGCTGCATCGGTCCGGGTTCGCCCGTGTCGAAACCAGGATCGTCGGTCGTCCAGCGAATCTGCCCCGATAATGCCTGAGGCATGCTGAAGCTGCCCTCGAAGATCGGATATCCCGTGCCGAACTGTGTTTCTGCGCCACCGCCGATCGTGATTTTCCCGGCCGCGATTCCAGGTTGAACGTCGCCGGAATGCGTGTGCTGAGCGTGCGCAAATGGCGTGAGTGCGATGGCCGCCGCGGCCGCGATGGCTCCGAGCAAAGTCTTCGTGCTGAGCATGGAACGTCTCCGTGGGTTCGGTGCGCGCCTATAGCCTTCCCTGCCAGGACGGCGCACCAGTAATGACGAGAACTTAGTTGCATGTACATGGGCAGACCGGAAGCAATATATGCTATGACGCGCTTGCCGCATCCCATTAAATGCAAGTGAGTTGCAGAATAAGCGCGGCACTGGCTTAAGTCAAGATCCGTGCGTCACTGGGGGCTCGGCCTCATGCTGGTGCTCGAAACACCGCGACGTTCCCCGCGGAATCGGCGACCAGCAAGCGCGTTCCACGTCGATCCCATGCCAGCCTGGTGATGGCACATCCGGCTTCGAGCTGACCGCAACCTATCGCCCGTGTGCCGTTGCGCCAGAGTGTTACCCGGCCGGCCTGGCATGCGCTTGCCAGAAGCTTTCCATTCGGTGCCCAGGCCAGTTGCGTGATGGGCTGCTCGTGCATTCGCAGCATCGTGGGTTTGGTGTTGGCCGGACCCTTGCCGCTGCACTTCCATAAGACGACATCGATACCGCCGCCTGTCGCCAGATGCCGCGAGTCCGGGCTCCACGCCAGTTCACGGACCTTGAGCGCGTAGCCCGACATGTGCAGATCTGCGCCGCTGTCGGTGTGCCAGAGATGGACGCTCGAATCTTGATTGCCGCTTGCCAGCATGCGGCCGTCCGGACTCCATGCAATCGCGAGGATGGAGCCCTTCCACTCGTATTGACGAACGGACGCTGCGGCGTCCCGCGCGAACAGCGAGATTCCGCCGTAAGTCGAAGCTGCCACGACCTTGCCATCGGGCCGCCAAGCCAAGTCTGAAATCGTGCTGGTTGCAGGTGGGAACGCCTGCATCAGGCTTGCATCGCGGTGCCACAGCTTGAGTATTCGCCCTGAAGCGGTGGCAAGTGCGTCGCCTGCGGGCGACCAAGCGACCCGCTCTACCCAGGTGCCACCTCCCTCGACGGCAGCAGACTCGTCACTGTCGGCGGACCATATACGCGCGAAGCCGTCCTGGCCTCCGCTCGCGAGCCGATTTTCCGTGGGATGCCAGGCGATCGTCATGGCGCCCTGGGCGTGTCCCGCAAGCGTGCGCATGACTTGCCCATTCGGCGAGTCGAGCAGAACGATCGGCCCGTCGCCTCCTGCGACTGCGATTCGATCCGAAGTAGGCGACCACGCGAGATCGATCGCATAGTCTTCCAGGCAGAACCGCCATGCCGGCTCCAGCGTCTTGGGGGGCGCTGCGTTCATGACGCCAGGCAGGCTCGAAAGCCGGTGTCGAGAATCTCCCGGTCGAGATTGCGGCCGATGAACACGAAGCGGCTTTCGCGTGCTTCGCTGCCCCAAGGCCGACTCGGCATCACATCGAGCAGCATGTGAACGCCCTGAAACACGTAGCGAGCCGGTTCGCCCCGTAAACTCAAAATGCCCTTCATGCGAAAGATGTCCGTGCCGTGCTCGCGAAGGAGAAGCCCGAACCACGCGTCCAGCTTGGCGCGATCGAAATCGCCGGAGATATGAAAGCCCACCGAACCGATATCGGAGTCATGCTCGTGGCTCGGCTTGAAGTCCATCTGCGCTTGCGCAACCTGGGGGACGCCTGCGCGCTCCACCCTTAGGTTGAACTCGTTGGGATGGTGCTCGGTGAATAGCGCATAGCAGCCGGGATTCGAAATTTCGAAGCGATGTCGTGAACCGCCGGGGCCCACCTCGATGCGCACGCAAATCGGCCCTGGTTGGGAAGGCGTGTCGTCGATGCTCGGCTGCGCCTCGTTGGAGAAGGCTGCGGCGGCGCGCACACATGCGTCCCGAATGGCGTCCGGAGCCGCCGTGGCGATGGGCAATAGCAGGAACGACATGGCGGGATCGGGGCCGCTGTCGAGTGCAAGCTCATAACGGCCGCGCTCGAGCGTATACGCCCCGGCCCATTCGAAGGGCTGCTCGGCCTCTAGAAAGCGCGGGTCGATCACGAGCGCCCGTTCGATATCGAATCCACCGACGTTCAGCACAACTTCGATGGGCAAGTTGGCCTGCTCGCAACGGCGTATGCGAGCGGCCGCGTTGATGCTGCGTATGCGTGCTTCGAGCCGGTCAAGGTCGGCCGCCGCCACGAGATCGCACTTGTTGAGCGCGATGACGTCGGCGAACGCGATCTGTTCTTGCGCTTCCTTCGAGTCGTCGATGTGTTCCCAGATGTGCCTGGCGTCGACCACGGTGACGATGCCATCGAGCGTCAACTGCGAGCGAATCTCTTCGTCGACGAGAAACGTTTGCGCGACCGGCCCCGGGTCGGCGAGGCCGGTCGTTTCGACCAGGATGTGATCGAACTTGTCGCGGCGTTTCATGAGACTGCCCAGGATTCGGATGAGGTCGCCGCGCACGGTGCAGCAGATGCAACCATTGTTCATCTCGAAGATCTCTTCTTCGGCGCCGATCACCAGGGCCTGATCGACGCCCACCTCGCCGAACTCGTTCTCGATAACGGCGATGCGCTTGCCGTGCTGCTCGCTGAGAATGCGGTTCAGAAGCGTTGTTTTCCCTGCGCCGAGGAAGCCGGTCAACACGGTGACGGGCACGGTTGTTTTCATCTGCGTCTCCTGCTATCCGGAATGGGGGCGAGTGCCCGGCATCATGCCAAGATAGGGCTCCAGTTGCAACACAAATGCATTTGCGTGAAGAAGTGTTTTCCTGCAATGAGCGGCGGTATACTCGTAAACAATGAAAGACTTTGAATCTACGGCTGAAACTCTGATCCGGAGCACTGGCGATCGGGTTACCGGCGCTCGCGTACACGTGCTGGCGGTGTTGCTCGGCGCCGGGCGTGCTCTGACCCACAACGAGGTCGAGGCGCGCCTCGAGCCCGAGCTCGGTATCAATCGAGTAACCGTATATCGTGTTTTGGAGTGGCTGACGCAACGGAACATCGCCCACAAGTTGTCGGGCGAGGACCGGGTCTGGCGGTTCTCTGTGCAGGAGCAGGGGCACGGCGGCCAACATCCTCACTTCGTATGCAACGCGTGTGGTCGAGTGCTCTGTTTGGCAGACAGCGACGAAAGCCCTAAACCGCGCTTGCCGGTCGGCTTTCAGTCCACCGAGATGGAACTCACGGTGAAGGGCTTGTGCGATGCGTGTAATGAACACTCTCGCCGCACCGCTGCCCGGGGCAAGAAGTAGCGTCTCTTCGTTCTGAACGGACGTCTTGTCCGCATAATATTCGCAACATCGTTGCGAACCTGCGTTAAAGTTCGACCTCTAAGCAGGGCCGGCACGCCGTGCCACTGGCGAACCCGCGCTCCGAGAGACGATGATGGCTGCGATTCCAATCACGCTACTGACCGGTTACCTGGGCAGCGGCAAGACGACATTGTTGTCGCGTTTGTTGAAGCATCCAGCTCTGGTCGATACCGCGGTCTTGGTCAACGAGTTCGGCGAGATCGCGCTCGATCATCAGCTGCTTTATTCGGCCAGTGAGACCGTTGTGCTCCTTGACCGTGGCTGCCTGTGCTGCGCGCTGCGCAGCGATCTTGCGGAGCAACTGGATGACTTGTACACCCGGCGCATGCGTAAAGAGGTGCCGCCGTTCAAGCGCGTCGTGATCGAAACCACCGGCTTGGCCGACCCCGCACCCATCCTTCAGACCTTGGTTGCCGAGCCGATGCTTGCGGCCTTGTATCGATTGGATGCTGTCGTGACCACGGTCGACGGCGAACTCGGCGGACGTACGCTCGACGCGCACTTCGAATCGATCAAGCAGGCGGCCATCGCCGACAGGTTGGTGGTGACCAAGTCCGATCGGGTGCAAGACGCCGCGCTGAGCGCGCTGGAGCAAAGGCTCCGGCAGATCAATCCGGCCGCGCCTGTTTTGCGTGCGATCAACGGCGAGGTGCCGCCCGAGGCGTTACTCGGTGCTGCCCTGCACGATCGTGGCGAGAAGCGTGCGCACATCGAACAATGGCTGATGAGCCAGCGCTATCCCTCGGTCGGCGTCCAGAGCTTGTTCGCGGCAGGTGCTGCCGAGTCCGTTCACGACCGACGTATCCGGTCGTTCGCGTTGACCTACGACGCGCCTGTTTCCGGCGCCGCCCTGTGGCAGGGTCTGGAACGCTTGATCGATCGGCATGGCGAGAAGTTGCTGCGCATCAAGGGCATCGTCAATGCGCAGGGGCAAACGCAGCCGAAGGTCATCCATATCGTTCAGCATGTTCTCTACCCCGTGCAGACTTTACCGCAATGGCCAGATGACGATCGCCGCACACGGCTGGTCTTCATTCTGCGGGATCTCGATCTCCAGGATGTCCGTGCTGTGCTCGACGATTGCTTGATCCCGACTGCAACCGCGAATAGCGCGGGATAGTTGCCTGTTCGTGTTCGTTCAACGAGGTTGCCGCAGACATGTTTTCGCTTGCCAATGTGCAGCATCGCTATGACGAGGTCGTCGCGCTCGCGATCGACGACTGGAGTGCCGCTCAAGGCGAGCACAGGCTGGTGCTCGGCCCCTCTGGCAGCGGCAAGACGACGCTTCTGCACTTGCTCGCCGGGGTGTTGCGCCCGCAGAGTGGTGTCGTCAAGGTGGCCGATTGCGACCTCGCCACACTCTCTTCTGCGGCACTCGATCGGTTTCGCGGGCAGAACATAGGCCTTGTCCTGCAGCGGCTGCATCTGATGTCCAGTCTGTCCGTGGAAAAAAATCTCCTGCTGGCGCAATACTGCGCAGGTCTGCCCCAGGATGCGAGCCATATCGAGCAATTGCTGTCCGATCTCGGCATTGCTGATCGTGCTCGCGCTTATCCGCACCAGCTCAGTCACGGGCAGGCCCAGCGGGTCGCTGTCGCGCGCGCAGTCCTGAACCGCCCCAAATTGATTCTTGCCGACGAACCGACGTCGAATCTGGACGATGAGAACTGCCAGCAGGCGCTGCGGCTGCTGTTGGATCAGGCGGACCGATGCGGCGCCACATTGCTGATCGCCACTCATGACAGCCGCCTCAAGCCCCACTTCGAACATCATTTCACGCTGCCGGTGAACGAATGAACTTGGCCACCCTCAGCTTTTCGTATGTTCGGGCGCGTCCCTGGAACACCGCGCTGATACTGCTTCTGCTCGCCCTCGGCACAGCCACGATCACGATGCTGCTGCTGGCGTCCGCGCAGTTGCACGAACGCATGCATCGGGATGCACGCGGCATCGATCTGGTGGTGGGCGCAAAGGGCAGTCCGCTCCAACTCGTGCTGTCGGCCGTTTATCACCTCGATGTCCCCACGGGGAACATTCCGTTGTCCGAGGCCAAGGCGCTGCAGCAGCGCAAACCCCTGGTAAGGCACGCGATACCTCTGTCGCTGGGCGATTCCTATCAGGGCTTTCGAATCGTGGGCACCGAGCACAGCTATGTCACGCACTATGGTGGCAAGCCGGCACAGGGCCGGCTGTGGGAGAAATCGATGGAGGCGGTGCTTGGGGCCGAGGTGGCGCAACGCACAGGCCTTCGCCTCGGCGGGAGTTTCACCGGATCGCATGGCCTCGAGGAGGGCGGCATGCATCACGGCGATCATCCCTACGCGATCGTAGGCGTGCTCGAGCGCACAGGGACCGTTCTCGACCGGGTCATTTTGACGAGTCTGGAGAGCGTTTGGGACGTGCATGCCAAGGCGCATGTCGATCCCGGCGAGAAGCCGATGCCTCTCGAGGAGGAGGAGAAGGAGATCACTGCGCTGTTGATCCAGTACGGATCGCCGTTGGCGGTGTTGCAGTTGCCCCGATTCGTCAATATCCAGACCGAAATGCAGGCGGCCTCACCTGCCTTCGAGAGCGCACGCTTGTTCAGGTTGCTCGGTGTCGGCTTCGATGTCGTGCGCGCGTTCGCTGCGATTCTGATCGTCAGCGCGGCGATCAGCGTTTTCGTCGCGCTGTACAACGCACTGCGCGAGCGGCGCTACGACCTGGCCATTCTCCGAACGCTGGGCGCGTCGCGCCGCAAGCTCATGGGCTTGATCGTCGTCGAGGGAATCATGCTCTCGATGCTTGGATCCTTGATCGGCATCGCCCTGGGGCATGTCATGACCGAACTGCTCGGCATGCTGTTGAGTGCGCGCCAGCAGGTGGAGATCACCGGGTGGTATTGGGTTCAGCACGAATGGTGGCTGCTGGTGATGGGTGCAGCGGTGGGCTTGGCGGCGGCGATCGTCCCGGCGATATTCGCCTACCGGACCGATCTTGCTCGCACGCTCGCGGAGGGCTGAGGAACGCTTTGGAAATCGATATGAGGGGGCAAGAGATGATCGCAAGGAGCTTGAGGAGCGTGCTGGCGCTGGTGCTTGCAGCCGGCTCGATCGCCTTTTCTGGCGCGGCCGAGGCTGCCCATGCGCACAGCAAGCAGCAGCTGGACGAAGACATCATGGATCACCGCACGATGGCCGAAGCGCACCGCAAGGTGGCGGATTGCCTGGAGGCAGGCAAGCCGGAGAAGGAGTGCCGGGCACAGCTTGCCAAGGACTGCAAAGGAGTGGGCATCGGGCGTAGCTGCGGCATGAAGGACAGACACAAGCATTGACGGTGCACGGGTGTTGCGGATGCGATCGATCCGCCGCTTCGCGACGGACGGGCCTTCGGTTGCCGTACAATATCCGGCCGCCTAGGGTGTCAGGCGGGTGATCGGGTTCGACCAAGTTTCCTGATGCCCGGCTTCCCGCCGATGGTGTCGATAGCCAGCGTGTTCCTCCCAACCTGCTCGAGGAGGGTTTCATGAGATTCCTGCTTTACGTCGCGCTGTCGCTGGTGCTGGGGCAATCGATCGTATGGGCATTCACCGGTGCGCCCAAAGAGGATCCCGGTCCGCGCTCGCCGCCGCCCGAATTCTTCGCGAAGCCGCTGCCGGAACTGAAGGGCGTGGTGTCTTGGAAGACGCTCGCCGAGGTGACGCCGGTCAAGCAGAAGGACAAGTTCATTCCCAGTTTTTCCCGCGGCATTGTCAGCCTGGACAAGAAGGAAGTGCGCCTGCAGGGCTTCATGCTGCCTCTGGAGACCGGCGAGCGCCAGAAGACCTTCATTCTCACAGCAATGCCGCCAAGTTGCGCGTTCTGCCTGCCGGGCGGGCCGGATGCGATCGTGGAGGTCAAGGCCAGGACGCCGATCAAGTACGCCTACGAGCCGATCGTCGTGAGTGGCCGCTTCACCCTACTGCGAGACGATCCCACGGGGTTGTTCTACCGGCTGACCGATGCGGTGCTGATCAGCGGGAAGTAGCCGCAGAGCGCGGTACGGGCTCGACAGTGACGGGTGTCCGGTGGTCGCGGGCAATCCGTCTGCTTGCGCGTATATAATCCTTCTTGCTCTGCCGTGCACAAGCGGCGGCCTCCTGCATCCATCGAGTTCCTCCGCTGACCTATGGCCGAAACACAAACCTACCACGGCACCACCATTCTCAGCGTGCGACGCGGCAGCCGTGTGGCCATGGGCGGGGATGGGCAAGTCACGCTGGGCAATATCGTCGTCAAGGCAAGTGCCCGCAAGGTGCGCCGGATGTATCAGGACAAGATTCTCAGCGGATTTGCAGGCGGTACCGCCGATGCATTCACCCTGTTCGAGCGCTTCGAGGCGAAACTCGAGAAGCATCAAGGCAATCTGATCCGGTCCGCTGTCGAACTGGCGAAAGACTGGCGCACCGACCGCATACTGCGGCGTCTGGAGGCGATGCTGGCCGTGGCCGATCGTGAGGCCTCGTTGATCATCACCGGCAACGGCGACGTGCTCGAGCCGGAACAAGGTATCGTGGCCATCGGCAGCGGCGGCGCCTATGCGCAGTCGGCGGCGCGCGCCTTGCTGGAGAACACGGATTTGCCACCCGCGGATATCGTCAAGCGTGCACTGGTGATCGCCGGCGATCTGTGCATCTACACCAACCAGCAGCACGTGATCGAAACGCTGGAGTAGTCCGAGATATGTCTGGAATGACGCCGCAAGAGATCGTTCACGAACTCGACAAGCACATCATCGGTCAGGGCGCAGCCAAACGGGCCGTCGCGATCGCCCTGCGCAATCGCTGGCGTCGACAGCGGGTCGATGAGCCACTGCGCCAGGAGATCACGCCGAAGAACATCCTGATGATCGGCCCCACGGGGGTGGGCAAGACCGAGATCGCACGCCGGTTGGCGAAGCTTGCGGAGGCCCCTTTCATCAAGATCGAGGCGACCAAGTTCACCGAAGTCGGCTATGTCGGGCGCGACGTCGATACCATCGTTCGCGACCTGGTCGAGATCGCCATCAAGCAGACGCGGGAAGCCGAGACGCGCAAGGTCCGGCACAAGGCCGAGGATGCGGCCGAGGAGCGCATCCTCGATGCGCTACTTCCGCCACCGCGGGAAACCGGTTTCAGCGAGCCCGAAGAGCGTGACTCGGTGGCCAGGCAAAAATTTCGCAAGAAGCTGCGCGAGGGCGAACTCGATGATCGAGAAATCGAACTGGAAGTCTCGGTCGGGCAGCCGCAGATGGAAATACTCGCGCCTCCGGGCATGGAAGATCTGACGTCGCAAATCCAGGGCATGTTCCAGAACCTCGGCGGCTCGCGCAAGAAGCTGCGCAAGCTGCGCATCAACGAGGCCATGAAGTTGCTGACCGAAGAAGAGGCTGCCAAGCTCGTCAACGATGACGACTTGAAAGCCCGCGCACTGGCCAATGTGGAGCAGAACGGCATCGTTTTTCTCGACGAGATCGACAAGATCACGGCGCGCAGCGATGCCCATGGCGCCGATGTCTCTCGCCAAGGCGTGCAGCGCGATCTGCTGCCCTTGGTCGAGGGAACCACCATCACCACGAAGTATGGCATGGTGCGCACAGACCATATTCTCTTCATCGCGAGCGGCGCCTTCCATCTGTCCAAGCCTTCGGACCTCATCCCCGAGCTTCAGGGGCGCTTCCCGATACGCGTCGAGCTCGAGTCGCTCAGCGTGAGCGATTTCGAGCAAATTCTCACCAACACCGATGCGTGCCTGACCAAGCAGTACCAAGCGCTGCTGAACACCGAGTCCGTCGTGCTCGACTTCCACGCCGAGGGGATCCGGCGGCTTGCCGAGATTGCCTTTCAGGTCAACGAGAAGACCGAAAACATCGGCGCACGGCGGCTGTATACCGTGATGGAGAAGTTGCTCGAGGAACTCTCATTCGACGCCTCCAAGCACGAGGGGCGAACGATTGCCATCGATGCGCAGTATGTCGATGGCCGACTGAAGGATCTCGCCCAGAGCGAGGATCTTGCGCGGTACGTTCTGTAGCAGGACGGTTTTTCCGAGCGATCCGAGGGTCGATTCGTAGGCCGGATCCCGCGTCTGACGTGGATTCGAGCGATGCCCGATTCGCGCATGGACGTCATCGGTTCGTGCAAGGTTCGATTCGAGGATCGCTGCCGTGTTGCGTTTCTTCTGCCGTTTGCTCGCTGTATTGGGGTGTACGCTCCACGCTGGCGTCGGTCTTGCCGCCACGCTCGACGGGACTGCGTTTTATCGTGAGCGCATTGCGCTGCCGCCCGGTGCGGTGTTCGACGTCGTGCTCTTGGAGGTCGGCGCAGCCCATGCCCGTTCCCAGCCGATTGCGCGAGCGCGGCATTCTCCTCCAGGCCCACCCCCCTTTGTCTTTCGGTTGAGCTACGACGACGCGGCGATTCGCTCAGGGGTGCGTTATGTTGTGCGCGCGCGTATCGAGCACGAGGGTCGAGCCTTGTTTACGACGGCGCGCGATATCGACTTGCGGTTCGATGGCACCGATGCGCCCGTGCGACTGTTGCTCGTGTCCGGCCGAGGTGAGCAGTCGGCCAGACCAGCGATGCCGGGTTCACTGCCGGCAACTTTCCGCGGTGAACTGCCCGGGGCCGACGCAACCGTGGCCTGGCATGTCGATCTGCTTGCAGCAGGCCGCTATCAGTGGCGCCAGACCTTTCTCGGCAAACCCGAGCCCAATCAGTTCGATGACATTGGTCGTTGGCGTTGGGATAGCAAGCGCCGCCGCATCGAGTTCAGGGGCACCCAAGAGCAGCCGGTCTACTTCGAACTCGCCGAGAACGGGGCGTTGCGCACATTGGATCGGGCGGGTCGGCGTATCGATTCCGCGCACAACGATCTTCTGCAGCGCCAGGCAGATCACGAGCCCATCGAGCCTCGTTTGCATCTCACAGGGATGTTCAGCTACCTCGCCGATGCGGCGACGATCGTGCTTTGTGCCAACAGTGAACGTCTGCCCGTCGCCATGGAAGGCGACTATCGGGCTCTCGAGGCGGCATATACTGCGGCGCGGGAGTCTCCTGGTCAGCCGGTGCTGGCGCGGTTGGAGGGGCGGATAGCGCTGCGGCCGTCGGCTGAGGCAGGGAAGTCCCCGCTGCGGACGGTTGTCGTGGAACGATTCATCGGTCTTGCGCCTCGGGAAACCTGTGGCCAGCCGATCGCGGCGAGTGCGTTGCGCAATACCTACTGGAGGCTGGTCCGCCTGGAGGGCGAGTCCGTGCATGCGGAGGGCCAACAGCGCGAGCCGCATCTTGTCTTCGCCGCCGAAGGGGAGCGCGTCAGCGGCAGCGGCGGGTGCAATCGCTTGCTCGGCACGTTCGCCGTCGATGGTGAGCGCATCAAGCTCTCGCCCATGGCGGCGACGAGAATGGCCTGCCCGGCAGGCATGGAACAAGAGCAGCGCTTCGTGCGCTCGCTCGAGCAGGTTGTGCGCTATCGCATCCGTGGCAGCCAGCTCGAATTGTTTGCCAATGGACCGCAAGCCGTTGCCCGTTTCGAGGCAGTCGCCCTGCCGTGACGGTGCGTGATCAGCGCGATGCTTCGCCTGATCCAGCCAGGTGAATCGACTGCACGAGATCACACAAAAGCACGCGCTTCGACTTGATCATGGGCACTTGCCACGCGTGCGAGTGACCCGGCTTGGTTCGGTGCGCTTCGATTGCAGCTTCATCGCGCCACAGTTCCGAGAGCACGATCCGACCGCTGCCATCGCGGGTGCGCAAGACTTCCATGCGCAGGCAGCCGTCGTCTTCGAGGGTCTCCGCTGCGTCCTGCTCGAGCTTGCGCAGGAAGTCGCTGGCTTGCTCGGCGTGCGGTTCGAACTCAACGATGATCGCGATTTGACCCATCATCGAGGCGTTGCGAGCATTGGAGTGGTGCCGAGAAGTTGTCCGATTCGTTGCGCGGCGGCCAAGGCCTCTGCTTGGCTCGCATACGGGCCGGAGCGAATGCGAAACAGGTTGTTCGCGTTCGTCATGCTCAGGGCCGTGCCCAAGTCGCCCAACTCGACTTGCATCCGTTCCATGAACCGAAGTGCGTTGTCCTGGACCGAAAAAGCCGCCAACTGCAGATAGTGGCTTCCTGGGGTGGCAGCCACGGGCGGAACAACCGACGCGGATTCGGCTAGGGCCAAGGTTGAAGAAGGCGACTGCGCGAGGGCGGGCGAGGGCGGCGCGATCGTGATCGGTTCGGCTCTCCGGGTGGCGATCGGGACGGCCGGGGCGCTGTCGAACGACAGTATGCTCTCGACCTCCACCAAACCGCTGCCGTTGCGCACGAGATCGAGCCTGTGAGCAGCAACGTAGGACAGATCGATCAATCTCTCGTCCAGAAACGGTCCGCGGTCGTTGACTCGTACCACAACGGATCGCCCGTTGTTGACGTTCGTCACGCGCACATAGCTCGGTATGGGCAGGGTCGTGTGAGCGGCGGTCATGGCGTACATGTCGTAGACTTCGCCGGAGGCAGTGCGCCGACCGTGGTAGCGCCGCCCATACCAGGTGGCGATGCCACGCGCGCGGTAGGGCGCGAGCTGGGTCATCGGCGTGTAGCTGCGCCCCATGACCGTATACGGCCGGCCGGTGCCCCGGTGCAGAGGTTCGGCCTTTGGCACAGCATCTGGAATGGCATCGAGGTTGGCCGGCGCTTTGTCGCCAGGGCCATCGTCCAGATAATAGCCTCCACGCTTGCGCGACATGTCGCTGCCCGAGCGTGATGAAGCTTGCGTATCCGACGTTCGGGTGTCGGGCGCAGTGCGTCCCGAAAACGTGCCGCAGGCCGTGAGTGTCAGCACGGCACAGCCGAGTGCTGCACGCCGAGCCAGCATCAATAGGGGGGTGGCGCGTTTGACCATGCGTGCCTTGTCGAAAGTCAGGTCTGGACCAGCTTGCGATGCGTTTGAATGCTCATCAGGATGCCAAATCCCAGGCAGATCGTCACCAGGGATGTCCCGCCGTAGCTGATGAGCGGCAAAGGCACGCCGACGACTGGCAGGATTCCGCTCACCATGCCCATGTTGACGAAGGCATAGGTGAAGAAGCCAAGCGTGATGGCGCCGGCGAGCAGGCGTGCGAACGTGGTGGGTGCGTTGGCCGTGATGACCATGCCCCGGCCGATGACTGCGAGAAAGAGGACAAGCAGCAGAATGTTGCCAATCAGTCCGAATTCTTCCGAGAACACCGCGAAGATGAAGTCGGTCGTGCGCTCGGGCAGAAAATCCAGATGCGTCTGCGTTCCGTTCAGCCAGCCTTTGCCCGCGAGCCCACCGCTGCCGACCGCGATGGTGGATTGGATCGTATGGTAGCCGGCGCCCAGAGGGTCTTGCGTGGGATCGAGCAGAGTGAGGACTCGCCGGCGCTGGTAGTCATGCATGAGGTTCCAGATCACCGGCGCTGCCGCGATGCCGGCGAGGGCCAGCCCGCCAATAATGCGCCATGACAATCCTGCCAGGAACAGCACGTAGAAGCCGCTGGCAGCGATGAGCAGGGCAGTGCCCAGATCGGGCTGGCGCAAGATCAATACGACCGGGACCAGCAGGACTGCTGTGGCGATCGCATAGTGGCGTATTTGCAGCCCGCCTTCGTAGCGATGAAAGTACCAGGCCAGCATCATGGGCACGGCGATCTTCATCAGCTCCGAAGGCTGGATGCGCACGACCCCGAGATCGAGCCAACGACGCGCGCCATTGGTGATGTCGCCAAAGAGCGCGACACCGATCAGCAGCAGCGACCCGAACAGATAGGCAGGCAGGGCGATGCGCATCAGGTTATTTGGCGGGATCTTCGCAGCCAGCCACATGACGGCGAAAGCCACCGCGAGGTTGACCAACTGGCCGCTCAGGCGCGGAAAGCTTTCGCCAGAGGCGCTGTAGAGCACCGCAACGCCAATGCCGACCAGCATGCCGATGAATGCGAGCAGTATGCCGTCGATATGGGCGGTAAGTACCAGTGCGAGTCGCCGGACCATGCGCTATTCCGAAGCCTCGACGCAGGGCGATGGCGGAAAATGGTCGGATTGCACGTCAGTTGCTTTCCTGATCGTTGGCTGCATTGAGTTTCGGCTGCGTGCCGTCGGGGTGCTTGCCGAGCAGCCAGTAGTCGAGCACCTGCCTGGCGATGGGGGCGGCGGCCGAGCTGCCGTGACCGCCGTTCTCGACCAGTACCACCAGCGCGATGGTGGGGTTCTCCGCCGGCGCGAATGCCATGAACCAGGCGTGGTCGCGGTGGCGTTCTTGGACTCGGCGCTCGTCGTAGGTCTCGCCTTGCTTGATGGCGATCACCTGTGACGTGCCGGTTTTGCCTGCGATGGCGTACAGAGCACCCGCCCCGGCCTGAACTGCAGTGCCGCCAGGTCGCATGACATCGACCATTGCAGCGCGCACCCGCCGCAGGTGGTCGGGGTCAATGGCGACGGTTCTTACCAATTCGTTCGGGGCCGCTTTCAGCGTGCCTTGCTGGGTATCCCGGATATGGCTCACCATCTGCGGCCGAAAGACTTTGCCGTCGGCCGCCAGCACCGCCGTTGCATGGGCTACCTGCAACGGCGTCGAAATGTTGTAGCCCTGGCCGATCCCCACCGCAATCGTGTCGCCAACGAACCACTTCTGCTTGTGGCGCCGCATCTTCCATGCTTGTGTCGGGAGGATGCCGCTCATCTCTCCCGGCAAATCGATGCCGGTCTTGGCACCGAAGCCGAACTGTTTGCTGTAGTCGTGGATGGCATCCACCCCCAGATCGACCGCCAGGCCGTAATAGTACGTATCGCAAGAAACCACGATCGAGCGATGCATGTCGACGATGCCGTGTCCGCTGCGCTTCCAGTCGCGGTACTGATGGCTGAGGCCCGGAAGCGTGAAGAACCCAACGTCGTTGATCGCGAACTGCGGGGTGCGTTTTCCCAGGGCCAGACCTGCGAGCGCCATGAATGGCTTGAAAGTGGAGCCCGGCGGGTACTGGCCTTGCAGCGCCCGGTTGGTCATGGGGCGATCTGGCGACTTGTTGAGCGCGTCCCAACTTTGGGAATCGATGCCGTCGACGAACAGATTGGGATCGAACCCTGGCTTGCTGACGAATGCCAGGACGGCGCCGTTGCTCGGGTCGAGCGCGACCAGCGCCCCGCGCCGATCGCCGAAGGCCTGCCACGCCACCTCCTGCAGCTTGAGGTCGAGCGACAGCACCAGATTGTCGCCGGAGATCGGTGGCGTGCGCGAAAGCGTGCGTACGGCTCGGCCGCCGGCATCGACTTCGACCCGCTCGAACCCGGTCGTGCCGTGGAGTCGGCGCTCGTAGCTTTGCTCCAGCCCCATCTTGCCGATGTGATCGGTGCCCCGGTAGTTCGCCAATTGATCGGAAGCCTCGAGCGCATCCAGATCCTTGTTGTTGATGCGCCCGATGTAGCCGACGATATGCGCCGTCAGATCCCGGTGCGGGTAGTGGCGGAACAGGCGGGCCTTGATCTCCACGCCGGGAAAGCGATACCGGTTCACGGAAAAGCGCGCGACCTCCTCGTCGGTCAGGCGACTGCGTATCGGCAGACTTTCGAAGTTCCTGCTCTCGTCCAGAAGCTTGCGGAAGCGCTTGCGGTCTCTGGGGGCGATATCGACCACGGTGGCGAGTTCATCGATCAAGGCTTCCAGATTGCCTGTCTTGGCGGGAGTGATCTCAAGGGTGTAGGCGGAAAAACTGTGCGCCAGCTCGACGCCGTTGCGGTCGAGAATGAGACCTCGGTTCGGCACGATGGGTGCGATGGCAATGCGATTGGACTGAGCCAATGTGTCGTAGTGAGCGTGTTCGACGACTTGCAGATGCACGAAACGCCCAAGCAGAACGAGGAAAAGCAGGGTAACGAAGATGGAGGCGACCAGCAGGCGACCCCGGAATACATGGATCTCGTGCGGCAGGTTGCGGATTTCTGCGCCGGACATGAGGGTTCACACCCGATCGATGCCGGCCTTGGGGAGCCGGGGTAAGCGGAACAGAACGCAGAGCGGGATCCAAAGCAGCGCGCCAACGAGCGAGCCGACCATGTGCGTCGGGGTAGGGAGTTCATAGCCTGCAAGCAATCGTACCGCCACTGCAATCAGGTCGCCTGCAAAGAGCAACGGCAGAATGTGCAGGCTTTGTCCCACGAGGCTGAAGTTGAGGACGCGCCGATGCAAGACGATGGCGGCGAACAGCATGGCCACATAGGTGAGCGCGTGCTGGCCGAACAGGCCTGCGTCGACCAGATCCATCGCGAGGCCGAGGAGAAAAGCCATCGTGAAGCCGACCCTGCGAGGCTGATGGATGCCCCAATAGACGAGGACGAGCGCGCAGAAATCGGGACGCATCTCGATGGCGGGGGCGGGCAGCGGGATGAGATTGACCAGTAGGGCGCCCAGGACAGTGACGGCGATCAGGCCTGTCGGCACCGGCAGCAGGATTTCCTGAGGACGACCGAGCGGGATCATGATCCGCCTCGCGTCGATTTTTTGTCCTTCGCCGCAGATGACTCCTTAGCTGCGGGACGCTCGGGCAGATCTCGCTTCGAGGTCAGCACGAGGACATGGCCGCGTCGATCGACGCCGCCCAAGGGCGCGCAACTCACGCGGGCGAAGGGTTGGGCGCCGTCGCGGTCGATACTGGTGACGCGGGCAACGGGCAGTCCTGGCGGGTAGACGCCATCGATGCCGGAGGTGACCAGGATGTCGCCAACCTGGACATCCGCGTTCACGGTCATGAAGCGCAGATCCAGGGTGCCCTCCTTGCCGTTGCCGAAAACGATCGCGCGCAGGCCGCTGCGCGCATTTTGCACCGGCACCGCTTGATCCTTGTCGGTAATTTGCGTGACCTCGGCGACGAAGGGATAGACACGAGTCACTTGTCCGATCACGCCCTCGCTGTCGACCACGGCCACGCCCGCTTGTATGTCGTCATTGAGACCCTTGTCGACGATGAATTTCCGGCTGAAGGGGTCGCGGGCAGCGTACAGGACCTCGGCCAGGACGGAATCGGGTGCTACCTGCGGTTTGGCGTCGAGCAAGCTGCGAAGTTCGGTGTTTTCCCGCTTCAAGGCTTCCAGTCCGTGGAGCGCAGCGGCCTGTTTCAGCGTATGGGTGCGCAGTTCTGCGTTCTCATGCTGCAAGGTGGTGAGGCTGGTGAAATACCCGGAGATGCGACCCAGCACGGCGCCCGGAGCGGCAGCGACCTGCTGCAGGGGATACAGGATGACCGAGACTGCCTGACGCACCGGCTCGAGATAGCCAAAGCGCGCATCGAGGACCATCAGAACGATGGCCAGCAGGGCGAATACGCCCAGGCGGAATGCCGGCGACGGACCGCGCTTGAAAAAGGGCGGCGGAGAGGCTTCCATGAGCTAGGTGTGGGCAGTCAGCGTGAGCCAACGCTGCCGCTGAATGCAGGGCAGCCTGGAGGAGCGGGGTGGTCCGCTCCCTGGTTTGATCGACTGCCGTGGATGCTAGCACGCAATGCGCCGGCCGCCTCAGTCGTTGGTGAAAAGAAACCCCATCTTGTCCATCAGCTCCAGTGCCTTGCCCGATCCGCGCACCACACAGGTGAGCGGATCGTCCGCGACCACGACCGGCAAGCCGGTCTCTTCCATCAGCAGGCGGTCGATATCGCGCAATAGCGCGCCGCCGCCCGTCAGTACCATGCCCTTTTCGGCGATATCCGCCGCCAACTCGGGTGGTGTCTGCTCGAGGGCCGTCTTCACGGAACTGACGATGCTGTTCAGGGGCTCGGTCAGGGCTTCCAGAATCTCGTTGGACGAAATGGTGAAGCTGCGCGGAATGCCTTCGGCCAAATTGCGTCCCTTGACCTCCTTCTCGCGGACTTCAGAGCCCGGGAATGCCGAGCCGATCTCTTTTTTGATCATCTCGGCGGTCGTCTCGCCGATCAACATCCCGTAGTTGCGGCGGATGTAATTGATGATGGCCTCGTCGAACTTGTCGCCGCCGACCCGGACCGAGCCGGCATAAACCAGGCCGCCCAGGGAGATCACGCCGACTTCGGTGGTGCCGCCGCCGATGTCTACTACCATCGAGCCGGTCGCATCGCTCACGGGCAGCCCCGCGCCGATAGCCGCCGCCATTGGTTCTTCGATGAGGTAGACCTTGCTGGCCCCTGCGCCTTCGGCGGATTCGCGAATCGCGCGACGCTCGACTTGGGTCGATCCGCAGGGTACGCAAATGATGATTCGAGGGCTGGGTTTGAAGATTCGCGAGTCGAGCACTTTCTTGATGAAGTGCTTGAGCATCTGCTCGGTCACGGTGAAGTCGGCGATCACGCCATCCTTCATCGGGCGAATCGCCATGATGTTGTGGGGCGTTCTCCCGAGCATCGCCTTGGCTGCAAGCCCGACCTCCTGGATGAGGCGCTTGCCGTTCGGCCCACCATCCTGGCGTATCGCGACGACCGAAGGTTCGTCGAGGACGATCCCTTTGCCGCGGACGAAAATCAGGGTGTTGGCCGTGCCGAGATCGATCGCGAGATCGTCGAAAAAGTAGCTGGAGAGGAATCCGAACATAGACTATGGCCACTCCGGGTTGGGAGGGCGCGAGAAAACAGCCAGAGAGGCGAATAAAAGATCATACCGTATTGCCCCGCATGAAGCGATATCACTCGCATCTGCGGCGATTATTCGAGCGCATATGTTAGGCTTGTGTTCTCGATCGCTAGGTTGTTTGAAATCACTGCCATGGCTCTTACACACGACGACGTATGCCGCGTCGCGCGACTTGCCCGCCTGCGCCAGGACGAGGCGCAAGCGCAGTCGATGCTTACCGAATTGAACCGGATCTTCGCTCTGATGGAGCAGATGCAGGGCGTGGATACGACGCTGGTCGAGCCGATGTCCCATCCGAGGGATGTCGCTCAGCGCCTGCGAGCCGACCGCGTCACCGAGTCCGACAGGCGCGAGCAGCTTCTGCCGCTGGCACCCAAGAGCGAGAACGGCTTGTACCTCGTCCCCAAAGTGATCGAGTAGATCGCGTCCACAGATCCTCGATATCGTCGCATCGCGTCGACTGTCCCGACGCCCGCAGAGCCTTGATCCCAATGTTCCAGCTATCCATCGCCGATCTTTCGCAGTGTCTGGCCCGACGCGAGTGTTCCAGCGTGGAACTCGCGCGCTTGTTTCTCGAGCGCATCCGGACGCTCAATCCGGGCCTGAACGCCGTCATCACGCTCGATGAGGAGCGCACCCTTGCAGCCGCAGCCGCCGCGGATCGGCGTATCGCGGCCGGCGAATCCGGTCCGCTTACCGGTATTCCCATCCTGCACAAGGATATCTTCCTGGCGAAGGGCTGGCGTACGACCTGCGGTTCGCGCATGCTGGAGAACTTCATTGCGCCCTACGATGCGCATGTCGTGGAGAAGTTGGACGCGGCTGGGATGGTGAATCTCGGCAAGACCAACATGGACGAATTCGCGATGGGTTCGTCGAACGAAACCTCCTGGTTCGGTCCGGTACGCAACCCATGGCGGCTGTCGGCCGTTCCCGGGGGGAGTTCCGGCGGCTCGGCATCTGCCGTAGCGGCGCGCCTCGCGCCCTGTGCTACGGGGACGGATACCGGCGGTTCGATTCGACAGCCAGCAGCGCTCACCGGGATTTGCGGTCTCAAGCCGACCTACGGCGTGGCATCCCGATACGGGATGATCGCCTTTGCCTCCAGTCTGGATCAGGCCGGCCCGATGGCCAAAACCGCTCAGGACCTCGCCCTGATGCTCAACGCGATGGCCGGGTTCGACGCGCGCGATTCGACCAGCCTGGAGCGTGAGCCCGAGGATTACACGCGAGAACTTACCCGGCCGATCAAGGGCCTGCGCATCGGATTGCCCAAGGAGTTCTTCGCCGAGGGGGTGCAGCCCGCAGTGACGAAGGCGGTCGAAGCGGCCATTGCGCAATACCGGGCCTTGGGTGCCGAAATCGTCGAGGTCAGCCTGCCCAACATGGGCCTCTCGATCCCCGTTTACTACGTGCTTGCGCCGGCCGAAGCGTCCAGCAATCTGGCTCGGTTCGATGGCGTGCGCTACGGTCATCGCGCCGCCGAGTACACCGATCTGACCGACATGTACGAGCGCACGCGTGCGGAGGGTTTCGGCGCCGAGGTGCGTCGGCGCATCATGATCGGCACTTACGTGCTGTCCCATGGCTACTACGATGCTTACTACATCAAGGCACAGAGGGTGCGGCGCCTGATCGCCGCGGATTTCGCGGCTGCCTTCGAGCGCTGCGACGTCATCATGGGGCCAACCAGTCCGACGACGGCATTCGAGCTTGGCAGCCGCACCGACGATCCTGTCCAGATGTACCTGTGCGACATCTACACGATCGCGGTGAACCTGGCCGGACTGCCCGGGCTTTCCATTCCCGCCGGATTCGACGCCGCCGGGCTTCCGGTGGGCTTGCAGCTCATCGGCGATTATTTCAGCGAAGCCCGTCTGCTGAACGTGGCTCACCAGTTCCAACTGGCAAGCGACTGGCATGTGACTATGCCCTCGTCGTTCGCCGCCTGATCGGTCTCCGAGCGAGTTTGTCATCATGAATTGGGAAACGGTGATCGGCCTCGAAGTGCACGTGCAGTTGTCGACGCACTCGAAGATTTTTTCTGGCGCTTCCACGGCATTCGGCGCCGAACCCAACGCGCAGGCATGCGACATCGACGTCGCTTTGCCGGGCGTGCTTCCCGTGCTCAACGCTGCGGCCGTGGATAAAGCAGTACGCTTGGGGCTGGCGGTCGGTGCGACGATCAATCCCCGGTCGATATTCGCTCGCAAGAATTACTTCTATCCCGATCTGCCCAAGGGCTATCAGATCAGCCAGTACGAAATTCCTGTGGTGCAGGGCGGATCGATCGACATTCTGGTCGGGGAGCAGCCCAAGACCGTTCAGCTCACGCGTGCGCACCTGGAAGAAGACGCAGGCAAATCGCTGCACGAGGATTTTCACGGCATGACCGGCATCGACTTGAACCGCGCCGGGACGCCGCTGCTCGAAATCGTCTCCGAGCCCGACATGCGCGGCGCCGCCGAAGCGGTTGCCTATGGCAAGGCGTTGCACGCACTGGTTCGCTGGCTCGACATCTGTGACGGCAACATGCAGGAGGGGTCGTTTCGCATGGACGCCAACGTCTCGGTGCGCCCTGCAGGCGTCGCGACCCTGGGCACGCGTTGCGAGATCAAGAATCTGAACTCCTTCCGCTTCCTCGAGCGGGCGATCGACTACGAAGTCAGGCGCCAGATCGAGGTGCTGACCGACGGGGGAACCATCCGCCAGGAAACGCGCCTCTACGATCCGGACCGTGATGAAACTCGTGCGATGCGCAGCAAGGAAGACGCGCACGACTACCGGTACTTCCCAGACCCGGATTTGTTGCCGCTGGAAATCGACGAGGCATATCTCGCACAAGTGCGTTCGTCGATGCCCGAACTGCCTGCCCAGAAGCGCGAGCGCTTTACGAGCGAGTTCGGGCTATCGGTTTACGACGCCAATCTGCTGACGGGGTCGCGGGAGATGGCGGATTACTTCGAGCAGGCGGCGGCGGGCCTCGGCGGCCAGGCGTTCAAGTTGGTAGCGAACTGGATCGGCGGCGCACTGTCGGCGAGGCTCAATGACGAGGGCATCGAAATCACCGCGAGCAAAGTCTCGCCCGTGGCTCTGCGAGCGCTGGTCGAGCGTATCGTCGACGGCACCATCTCGGGCAAGATCGCTCGGGATGTGTTCGATGCCATGTGGTCCGGAGAAGGGCAGGTCGACGAAATCATCGAGCGGCGCGGCTTGCGACAGATCTCGGATTCGGGGGCGCTGGACAAACTCGTGGACGAGGTCATCGCCTCGAACGGCTCGCAGGTGGCCGATTACCGGTCGGGCAAAGCTAAGGCGTTCAATGCGCTGGTCGGGCAGGTGATGAAGGCGAGCAAGGGCAAGGCGAATCCGCAGCAGGTCAACGACATTTTGCGCCGCAAGCTCGACACCGGCGTTTAGCGCGCAGCCCGTCTGAGCGCGGGCGCGTTTGTCGAGCTTTTGACTGCGAGGGCAGCCAAGGGCATTCCCAGCGGGCGGCTTCGCCCGGCAAGACGCAAGGAATTCACTTCTTCGATGGCGCCGAGGCTGGCAGGGCTCCGGCACTCGCAGGTTCCTGGGCGGCCATCGACTGGCGCAACTCCGTGTAGCGCTTCCTCAGGGCTTGGTATTTGACGCGTGTGTCCTGGGCTTCCTGATTCCGACGCTGGATCTCGTCGCGGATGACTTTGGCCTCGCCTTCGCTGCGGGCAAGATCCTCCTTGATGCCGTCGGGGAGAGGTTTTCCGCGCTTGGCATGGATGTCGGCGCGTTTGCGGTCGTCGTTCCAGCGCTCGACTACCGACCGCTCCTGGCTGCGCAGATTGGCGATGATGGCATCGATCGCCTGCAGCTCGCGGTCGCGCTTCATGTCGATCTCCTCCACGCTCGAGAACGACAACAAGAGCGCGTTGTCCGCGCGGCGCTGTGCGGCGGCTTCTTGAAGTTCTGTCTTGCGTCGAGCCGCGTCCTCTGCCTTGGCTTTCTTTTCCTCGGGCGTAAGCTCCGCCTCGAGCTTCTTCTTCACGATGCCCCGGTTCGACATCTCAACGCCGCCCTTGCTGGTTTGGGCAGGAGGCTTGTCGCTGTATTGGGTGCGTCCCTTTTCGTCGATCCACTTGTACAACGCGGCGGAGGCACCCGCCGAACTCAAAAAAAGACCCAGTCCGATCACGAAGGGTTCAATTCGCATGGCTGCTCGTGCCGTAGCGATCGCGGTAGGCGATCACCGCATCGAGGTGAGAGGCATAGCGAGGCTCGGACTTTACGAAGCCAATCAGATCGTCGAGCGTTGCGATCGCGATGACCGGGATTCCGTAGGTCTGCTCGACTTCCTGCACGGCAGAACTCGCGCCGTTGCCGCGCTCCATGCGATCGAGCGCGATCGCGACTGCGCAGGGTTCCGCCTGGGCATGACGGATGATCGACACCGATTCACGCACCGAAATGCCTGCGGAAATCACATCGTCGATGATCATCACGCGCCCCCGCAGCGGAGCACCGACGATGATGCCGCCCTCGCCGTGGTCCTTGGCTTCCTTGCGATTGAAGCAGAAAGGCACGTCGCGTCCGTCGCGTGCAAGTGTCATAGCGACGGCGGCCGCCAGCGGAATGCCTTTGTAGGCAGAACCGAAGAGCACGTCGAATTCGATGCCGGCTGCCCGAATTGCTTTCGCGTAGAATTCGCTCAGCTCAGCGAGCGCCGCGCCGGTGCTGAACATGCCGGCATTGAAGAAATACGGCGACGTGCGCCCGGCCTTGGTCAAAAATTCACCGAACAGCAGCGCCCGTTGCGAAGCTGCGAAGCGAAAAAAATCTTGTCTGAAATCAGTCATCTGGCTATCCCGCAGCTATGTTACGCGTAATTACTTTGAATCTCAACGGCGTCCGTTCCGCGGCGACCAAAGGCATGTTCGAGTGGCTCGACCGGCAGCATGCCGACGTCGTGTGCGTGCAGGAATTGAAGGCCCATGAATGCGATCTCACCCCGGCCTTGCTGGCACCCTGTGATCTTGTGGGTCATTTTCACTGCGCGCAAAAAAAAGGCTACAGCGGCGTCGGAATCTACACCAGGACGCCGCCTGACTCGGTGCAATGCGGACTGGGCATCGATGACATCGACTCGGAAGGGCGCTATCTGCAAGCCGATTACGGCAAGCTCAGCGTCGTTTCGGTGTATCTGCCGTCCGGCTCGAGTTCCCCGGAGCGACAGGCAGTCAAGTTTCGCTTTCTGGATCGGTTCTTCCCGCATCTCGAGCGCCTACGCCGCTGCGGCAGAGAAGTGCTCTTGTGCGGTGATTGGAATATCGCGCATAAAGAGATCGATCTCAAGAACTGGCGCTCGAATCAGAAGAATTCGGGCTTCTTGCCCGAGGAACGTGCGTGGCTGTCCCGCGTGTTCGACGAGCTTGGCTTCGTCGATGTGTTCAGGCGACTCGACAGCCGGCCGGAGCAGTACACCTGGTGGTCCAATCGTGGCCAGGCCTGGGCAAAGAACGTCGGATGGCGTATCGACTATCAGATCGCAACCCCCGAACTGGCCGCGTGTGCCCGCGCTGCGAGCATCTACACCGAGCAGCGGTTCTCCGATCACGCCCCTCTGACGATCGATTTCGACCATGTTCGCTGAGTACGGCGCAACTCCCCCCCGCCGGGGCGAGGATCCGTCTTGACCGACCCTGCCAAAGGCGCTGGCGGATCCGACGTCCCGCGGCGGTCGTGGGCGCAAACTTTGCGCGCGGTGTTCAGTGTCCGCATGCTGGTGGCTGCACTGATGGGTTTCTCTTCGGGCATGCCCTTGCTGCTGACGGGGTCGGTGCTGCAGGCCTGGCTGAAGGATGGGGGCGTCGATCTGACCAGCATCGGCTTGTTCGCGCTGGTCGGCTTGCCCTATACGCTGAAGTTCCTCTGGTCGCCGCTATTCGACAGGTATTCGTTGCCTTTTCTGGGGCGACGGCGCGGCTGGCTGGCCCTGATGCAGATGTGCCTTGCCCTCGCATTGTTCGGTCTGGGCATGTCGAGCCCGAGCCCACAGAATCTGCTGGGCGTATCGCTCGCCGCATTGCTGGTCGCCTTCTTTTCTGCTTCTCAGGATATCGTGGTCGATGCCTACAGGCGCGAGAGTCTGGCCGATATCGAACTGGGGCTCGGTTCGGCAATGTACGTCAACGGCTACCGAATCGGCATGCTGCTCGCTGGTGGGGGCGGGCTGATCCTGGCGGACTGGCTTTCATTCGGGCAGATGTATCGGCTGCTCGCGCTGGTGATGGGTCTGGGCATCCTGGTGACTTTGCTTGCTCCCGAGCCGTCCTTGCCCGAAGGGCGGCCGCGCTCCCTCGTGGAGGCCGTGGTGTTGCCGTTTCGAGACTATTTCACGCGCGATGGCGCCTGGCTCGCGCTCGGATTCATCCTGCTCTACAAGCTCGGAGACACGCTTGCATCGGCAATGACCACGCCCTTCTACCTCGATATCGGGTACAGCAAGTCCGAGATTGGTGCGGTGGTGAAGCTGTTCGGGTTCTGGGCGACCGTTGCTGGCGCTACGGTGGGGGGGCTTTGGATTCTGCGCATTGGGTTGGGCAGCGCGCTTTGGTGGTTTGGTCTGGGTCAGATGGTGTCGACTTTCGGCTTCGTCGTGCTGGCGGGTGCCCAGCCCACCCTCGCGGCACTGGCGACCGTGGTCGCGCTGGAGAACTTCACCGGCGGGTTGGGCACGGCGGCGTTCGTCGGCTTCATGGGGGCGCTGACCGATCGACGTTTCACGGCCACGCAGTACGCGCTGTTGTCGAGTCTCATGGGGGTGCCGCGCGTGCTGGCGTCCGCGCCGACCGGGTGGCTGGCTCAGGAACTGGGCTGGGCCGGCTTTTTCTTCGCTTGCGGGATCATCGCGATTCCGGGCCTCATGCTGCTGCGATGGATGCGTCGGTTGATGCCCGCGCAAACGCCCTGAGCCTCGCCGGGCCGGCTAGGCGCGCTCGACTCGATAGACGGCCAGTTCTCCGAACAGGTTCGGCAACACGCTGATCTCGGCGCCATTGGTCAGAACGACGCGCGCGCTGATCTTCACGTTTCGTTTGACACAGAAGCGCTCGAAGTCATCCAGGGTGCACAGATGCACGTTGGGCGTGTCGTACCATTCGTAGGGAAGATTGGCCGAGACCGGCATGTTGCCGCGAGCAACGGCGAGACGATTGCGCCAATGGCCGAAGTTCGGAAAAGTGACGATCGCCTGGCGCCCGACGCGCAGCATCTCGTCGACGATGTCCTCGGTATGCCGCATCGCTTGCAGCGTCTGCGACAAGATCACGAAATCGAACGAGGCGTCCTCGATTTCGGACAATCCGGTTTCCAGGTCATCCTGGATCACGTTCACCCCGTTGCGAACACATGCCACGATGTTCGTCGGACTGATCTCCACGCCGTAGCCGTGCACACGACGGGTCTCGCGCAGGTACTGAAGCAGCGAGCCGTCGCCGCAACCCAGATCGAGCACGCGTGAACGCTCGGTGATCCAACGCGCGATGACCTTGAAATCGGACCGTGCATGCAGCGAGGTTGCGTTCATCGCTTGCTTCCGTGTTCGATTTCCCGCGCCAGACGCAGGAAGTATGCACCGACCAGTTCGTGGTAATGCGGGTCGTCGAGCAGGAAGGCGTCGTGCCCGTGCGGCGCGTCGATTTCCGCATACGTGACATCGCGGCGGTTGTCGAGCAGCGCCTTGACGATCTCCCGCGAGCGGGCAGGCGAGAATCGCCAGTCGGAGGTGAAGGACACGACCAGGAAACCCGCCTCCGCGTCCTTGAACGCGCGGCTCAGATCGCCGCCATGTTTCATCGCTGGGTCGAAGTAATCCAGCGCGCGGGTGATGCGCAGATACGTATTGGCATCGAAATATTCGGCGAACTTCTCGCCCTGATAGCGCAGATACGATTCGACCTCGAAATCGACTTCGAAGTGGAAGCTGAAGTCGTCGGCGCGCAGCACTCGGCCGAATCGCTCCATCATCGCGTCGTCCGAAAGATAGGTGATGTGGCCGATCATGCGCGCAATGCGCAGCCCCCGCCGCGGCAGCGTGCCATGCTCGTGGTAGTTGCCGCCGTGGAAATCGGGGTCGGTCATGATGGCTTGCCGCGCCACTTCGTTGAAGGCGATGTTCTGGGTCGAAAGCTTAGGGGCGCCCGCAATCACGATCGCATGGGCAACCCGCTTGGGCTGATCGATGGTCCACTGCACGGCCTGCATTGCGCCGAGGCTGCCGCCCATCACGGCGCAGAATCGCTCGATGCCCAGAAGATCTGCCAACCTCGCTTGTGCCGCAACCCAGTCTTCCACCGTCACGATCGGAAAGCTGGCGCCATAGGGCTTGCCGGTCGCGGGATCGGTCGACGTGGGGCCGGTCGTGCCATGGCATCCGCCGATGTTGTTCACGCCGATGACGTAGAAGCGATTGGTGTCGACCGATTTCCCCGGGCCCACCATGTTGTCCCACCAGCCGATGTTCTTCGGATCGTCGGCGTACCAGCCGGCGACGTGATGCGAGGCGTTCAGCGCATGGCAGATGAGTACGGCGTTGCTCTTGTCTGCGTTCAGTTCGCCATAGGTTTCGTACATCAACTGATAGTCGCGCAGGACCGCACCGCTGCGCAGCTGCAGCGGTGTCGTGAATTGCGCGACTTTCGGCGCGACCGGACCCACGGAGTCCGCTTGAATCGGCAGCTCGATCTTCACAAGCTTGTCGTCTCTCCATAAGAAAAAACCCAGCCGACTATCGCGGGCTGGGTTGCCTTCGGTTTAGCCGGATTTATAAGGCGCCCGCAAGCTGAATCAAAATCGGCGCCGTACTACGCTTGGCAGCGGAAGGTACTCCGCACCCGTGAGGCTGTCAATGATGCCGGCACGCAGGCGCCTCGGTGGTGCCCGGCGCCGCGGTTGCAAGCCGATCAGGCAGTGGCAGCAATGGCACAGGCGCATGCTCGCGAGGCGTCAGTCCGCATTGAGGCGCTCGAGCATCGACTGCATTCTCTCCGGATCGGCAATGCGCAGCATGCGACGCGCCAGCAACCGCACGCTCGAGAGATTGGTACGCAGCACTTCCTGCTTCACCGCCAGCAATTGGCCTGGGTGCATGGAGAACTGCCGCAAGCCCAAGCCCAGCAGCAGCCGTGTGAGATGGACGTCGCCTGCCATTTCGCCGCAAAGCGCGACAGGCGTATTGGTGCGGTTTGCGCTGGAGATGACCAAGGCGATGAGGTGCAGAATGGCCGGGTGCAAGGGATCGTACAGATGCGCCACGGAGTCGTCGGTACGATCGATCGCAAGCGTGTACTGGATGAGGTCGTTCGTGCCGATCGAGAGGAAGTCGAGCTTGCGCCTGAACATGCGCAATGCGAGCGCAGCGGCCGGCACCTCGATCATGCCGCCGATGGGGATCTGCGGGTCGAAAGGAATGCCCTTGGCCCGCAGCGATTGTTTCGCGAGCTCAATCTGATGCAGGGTCTGATCCACCTCGTTGACACCGGAGATCATCGGGATCAGCAGGCGCGTATTGCCGTAGTGCGACGCGCGCAGTATCGCGCGCAGCTGGATCTGGAAACGCCGGGGCTCGGTCAGGCACAGGCGGATCGCCCGCAATCCGAGAGCGGGATTCTGCAATGCGGATCGGTCGGCACCATCGATGTTCTTGTCGCTCCCGAGGTCGTAGGTTCGAATCGTCACGGGCAGCCCGTGCATGGATTCCACCACCTGGCGATAGGCTTCGAACTGTTCTTCCTCGTTGGGCAGGGTGTCGCGGTTCATGAACAGGAACTCGGTGCGAAACAGCCCTATCCCCGAGGCGCCGTTCTCTTCGGCCTCCGCAACGTCGTCCGGCAGCTCGATGTTTGCATGCAGTTCTACGCCGGTGCCATCGAGCGTCATGGCGCGCGTCGTACGCAGGCGACGCAGCTTCTTGCGATCGATCTCGTTCTGATGCTGGCGCAGCCGATAATCCGCCAGGACCTGGGGGTCGGGGTCGACGATGACCACACCTTGCGTGCCGTCGACGATCAAGGTGTCGTTCTCGTAGATCAGGCTGCGCGCGTAATGCAGCGAGGCCACTGAAGGCAGGTTCAGGCTGCGCGCCACTACCGCCGTGTGCGAAGTCGTGCCGCCGAGTTCGGTGAGAAAGCTCGCGAACTGATGCTGCTTGAACTGCAGAACGTCGGCCGGGGAGAGATCGTGCGCCACGAGAATCTTGCTCTGGCCCGTGTCCACGATGTCGGGGACATAGCGGGGCTGGCCGCCGAGCGCATGCATCAGCCGCTCGACCACCTGGAAGACGTCCGCCCGGCGTTCACGCAGGTACGCGTCCTCGATGGCGTCGAACTGGGCGAGCAGTTCATCGGATTGAAGCTTCAGCGCCCACTCCGCGTTGCATTGCTCGCGCTCGATGATCTCGCGGGGCACTTTCGACAAGGTCGAGTCGTTGAGGATCATCATGTGTACATCGATGAAGGCCTCGAACTCCGGCGGCGAATTGCTCGGGATGTTGTCGCGCAGCGTCTTGAATTCGGAGCGGGTCTTGTCGACGGCTGCATCGAAGCGGCCAAGCTCCTCTGCGATCTGGGCGCGAGGCAGCAGGTAGTGCCCGGCCTCCAGACGCGTGTGCGAATGCAGCAGCGCTTGGCCGATGGCAATGCCCCCGCAAATGCCGGTGCCGTGTATGGTGAAACTCATGCTGCGCCTCCCGGCCGCTTCGCGGCGGGTGCCGGGGACTGCGCCGTGGATGCGTGTCGTGCCATGATTGAAACTCGGAACTGTCGACAATGGCCGATCATGTCACAGTCGGTGACGGTTCGGGCACGGTGCGTGAGGCCGATTCCCGCCAAGTTTACTCCGGGCCGCTGCGATCACGCCTGTTGCGCGGGAGGCTTCGATGCGCGAAATGGGGTGCCCGGATCTTATGGGCGCTGCGGGCGACTGTCGGACCTCAAATTACCGCGCGAGGCACGTCGCTCGGGGGGCGCCGGAGGTTGTGATCAGTCAGGCTCGCCGAAGCGCTCGGCGACGAGTTTGCACAAGGCGGCCATGGCTTCGGCTTCGTCTTTCCCTTCGATCTCCAGCACCACCGTGCTTCCCCGCGCGGCGGCGAGCATCATCACACCCATGATGCTCTTCGCGTTGACGCGCTTGCCGTTGCGAGAGATCCAGATCTCGGCGGCGAACTGACTGGCGGTTTGCGTCAACTTCACCGAAGCCCGGGCATGCAGGCCGAGCCGGTTGACGATTTCAAGTTCCTGTTGCAGCACTCGTATGCTCCGGCGCCGGCATGTGGACCACGCCTTCCTTGCCGCCGGAGAGCGCTTTCTGCACTACGGTGGCCAAGGCTTCACTGCGGTAAGTCAGTGCTCGTATCAACATAGGTAGATTGACTCCGGACGCGCCCTCGACCTTGCCGGGGATCAGCAGTCGCGAGGCGATGTTGCTGGGAGTGCCGCCGAAGATGTCGGTGAGAACCAGCACGCCTTGGCCGGAATCCAGATTGCGCATGAGGCGTATGGCCTGCGGGAGGATGAGCTGAGGGTCGTCCTGCGGCGTAATGCCGATCTGGGCGAGTTGCCGCGGGCGACTGCCAAGAATGTGGCTGGCGCAGTGCAGGAGGCTTTCGCCGAGCGTGCCATGAGCGATGATGAGAATGCCGATCATAGGGGGTCGCATCGATGCGGCCGTATTATGCTATTGCAACGCACAAAACCGCAAACGGCGTGCAGGGGGCCGGGGGCGCAGGTGACGGCCCGGCTCGAAAGTCGAGACTTCGGTCACGTCACTTGGCGCTCCAGCGCATCGATCATCATCCCGGCGACGTTGAAGCCCGTCTGCTCGGTGATCTCCTGAAAGCATGTCGGGCTCGTGACGTTCACTTCGGTGAGATAGTCGCCGATGACGTCGAGGCCGACGAGCAGGAGCCCCTCGGCCGCCAGGATCGGCCCGAGCGTGGTCGCGATTTCCTCGTCGCGCGCCGACAGCGGACGTGCGACACCCCGTCCGCCTGCGGCCAGGTTACCCCGTGTTTCTCCCTGTTTCGGGATTCGGGCCAGACTGTAGGGCACCGGTTTGCCGTCGATGATGAGCACGCGCTTGTCGCCGTGGACGATTTCGGGGATGTACCGCTGCGCCATGATCGTGCGCCTGCCATAGTGCGTCAGGGTCTCGATGACAACGCCGATGTTGTGATCGTTGGTGTGCAGCCGGAAGATGGAGGTTCCTCCCATGCCGTCGAGGGGCTTGAGGATGATGTCGCCGTGCTCGGCGAGAAACTCCCGGATCAGCGATTCATGGCGCGTGACGATGGTCGGCGCGGTGAACTGCGGGAAGCGCGCAATGGCCATCTTCTCGTTGTTGTCGCGGATGGCTCGCGGATGGTTGAAAACGCGCGCGCCCTTGCGCTGCCCCAGTTCGAGCAGGTACGTGCTATAGACGTACTCCATGTCGAAGGGCGGATCTTTGCGCATGACGACCGCATCAAATTCGGCGAGCTTCGACTCGACAGGTTTGCCCGCTCGATACCAGTCATCGGGATTGCCCGTCAGTTCGAGCTCGTTGCCGATTGCGATCACATCGCCGCCGCGCCAAAGCAGATCCTCCTGCATGATGGAGAAGATGCGATGCCCGCGCGCAACAGCCTCGCGCATCATGGCAAACGACGAATCCTTGTATGTCTTGATCGAATCGAGCGGATCGAGAACGAATGCGATTTTCATGAGGGCGAATCCGCGCAACGAGCAGGTCAATGGGATGTGGGCGAAGACGGGCCTTGTGTCGGCATCAGGCCGTGCCGGTTGCCTGGGGCGTGTCGGTCAACGCGTCGTCGACGCCGGCTCGTGTTTCTTCGAGCTCCAGTGCGGCTGCCACCAAGGCGAGCCGAGCGACCACGCCATAAGCATAGAAGCGGTTCGGAGGGCAGTCCGGTGCGCCTTTGAGATCCGGCAGACAGGGGCTTTCGAAGGCCAGCGGCACGAACTGCATCCCGGGCGCATTGAGGTTCTCGTCCTTGCCGCGCTCGGTGTGCACGCGATAGAACCCGCCCACGACGAATCGGTCGATCATGTACACGACCGGCTCGGCGACGGCGTCGTTGACCGTTTCGAACGTGTGCACACCTTCTTGCACCAGCACCTCGTGGACTTCCAATCCTTCCTTGACGACCGCCATCTTGTTGCGCTGCTTGCGGTTGAGGTCCCGGACTTCAGAGGCGTCCTTGACACTCATGATGCCCATGCCGTACGTGCCCGCATCGGCTTTCACGATGACGAAGGGCTGTTCCTCGATGCCGTACTCCTTGTACTTCTCCCTTACGTCGCGCAGTATTTCGTCGACGTAGCCTTCGAGGCATTCTTCCCCCTGGCGACCCCGGAAGTCGATCTTGCCGCAGGTTTCGAAGTACGGATTGAAGAGCCAGGGGTCGATGCCGAGCAGATCGGCAAACTCGCGCGCGACGCGGTCGTACGCGGCGAAATGATTCGATTTGCGCCGGGCATACCAGCCCGCATGCAGGGGCGGCAGGATCGTCTGCTCGACATTCTGCAGCACGGCGGGCACGCCGGCGGACAAGTCGTTGTTCAACAGCACGACGCAAGGATCGAATCCCTCCACCGATACTCGATTGCCTGAGCGGCGCAGGGGCTCGAGCATGAGCGACGAGCCGTTCGGCAGTTCGATATTCATGGGTGCGGTGAGGTCCGGCAGCAGGCTGCCGATGCGCACGTTCATTCCCGCCTGGCGCAGTATGCTGCTCAGGGCAGCGACGTTCTGCAGGTAGAAGGTATTGCGCGTATGGTTCTCTGGGATGAGCAGGATGCCGCGCGCATCCGGACACACCTTGTCGACCGCAGACATGGCGGCCTGCACCGCGAGCGGCGTGAAATCCGCGCTCAAGTTGTTGAAGCCGCCGGGAAACAGATTGGTATCTACCGGTGCGAGCTTGAATCCGGCGTTGCGCAGATCCACGGAACAATAGAAGGGCACGCTGTGCTCTTGCCATTTGGATCGCAGCCAGTGTTCGATCGCTGGCTGAGCTGCAAGCACCCGGCGCTCGAGATCCAGCAAAGGACCTTTGAGCGCCGTGACGAGGTGAGGGACTTTCATCACTGCGGCTCCGATGTCTGCGACGCAGTGCAAGGGGACTTCGCGCGTCGCCGATGTGTGGCGTGACCCGGCAGTTACGCCGGAGCGGGGCATTGTAGCCCATGCTGCGCAGGCTGGTCGGCCGAAAAGAAAACGGGCGCCGAAGCGCCCGTTTTCCTGGCTGCGTATTCGCCGATTAGGCGTGATAAGCGCGCTCGCCGTGCTCGGTGGTATCGAGGCCTTCGCGTTCCTGTTCTTCCGGTACGCGCAGCCCGACGATGGCGTCCACGATCTTGAAGGCGATGAAAGAGACCACCGCCGACCAGACGACCGCAGTGGCTACCGCCCAGAGCTGAGATGCCACTTGAGTGCCGATTGCCACATCCACGAACTCATTGGCGACGTAGTCGGGGATGCCGGTGCCGCCGAGGCCCTTGCTGACAAAGATGCCCGTAAGGATGGCGCCGATAATCCCGCCCACGCAGTGCACGCCGAAGACGTCGAGTGCGTCGTCTGCCCCGAGCATCCGCTTGAGGCCGTTGACCGCCCAGAGACAGATCGCGCCGGAGAGCAGGCCGATGATGATGGCGCCCATCGGGCCTACCCAGCCGCACGCCGGCGTGATGGCCACCAAGCCGGCGATGGCACCCGAAGCTGCACCCAGCATGGAAGGCTTGCCCTTGAACAGCCACTCGAACAGTATCCAGCTCAGGGTCGAGGCGGCAGTGGCCACGAATGTGTTGGCGAAGGCCAGGGCAGCGGTTCCGGATGCTTCCAGGTTGGAGCCGACGTTGAAGCCGAACCAGCCTACCCACAGCAGGGATGCGCCGACCATGGTAAGGGTCAGGCTATGCGGTGTCATTGCTTCCTTGCCGTATCCGAGACGCTTGCCAACCATGTAGGCGCCCACCAATCCGGCCACCCCAGCGTTGATGTGCACCACGGTGCCGCCAGCGAAATCGAGCGCGCCCTTGGCCCAAAGGAAGCCGGCGTTCTCCGTCACCACAGCGAGCGACGCTGCGTCGGTGATGGCGTCGGGGCCATCCCAGTACCAGACCATATGAGCAAGCGGCAGGTAGGAGAAGGTGAACCAGATCACCATGAAGAGGAGCACGGCGCTGAATTTCATGCGTTCAGCGAAAGCGCCGACGATCAGGCAGGGGGTAATCGCAGCAAACGTGCACTGGAAGGCGATGAACGCCAACTCGGGGATGACTACGCCCTTGCTGAAGGTCGCTGCCAAAGAAGCATCCGTGACACCGCTCAAAAACAGCTTGTCGAAGCCGCCGAAGAACGCGTTGCCTGCCGTGAATGCCACGCTGTAGCCGTAGATGAACCACAGGACGGTCATCAGCGAGAAACAGGTGAACACCTGCATAAGGACGGAGAGCATGTTCTTGGAGCGGACCATGCCGCCGTAGAACAGCGCCAGCCCGGGAATGGCCATCATGATGACCAGAGCCGTGGCGGTCATCTGCCAGGCCGTATCGCCCTTGTTGGGGGTCGGTGCGGGCGCCGTCGCGGCAGGTGCCGCCGCCGTGGAGGCGGCCGCACTCGCAGCGGGTGCTTCGGCAGGCGCGGCGACCGGAGCCGGAGCCTCGCTTGCCGGTTTGGCCTCGGGTGCCGCCGTGTCCTGAGCGAACGTGGGTGCGGCCAGCCCGAAGGCGGTACAGAGTGTCAGCAGTGCAAGCAGACGTTTCATTCTCATCTCCCTCACAGGGCATCCGGCCCGGTTTCCCCGGTGCGGATACGAATGACCTGTTCAAGTTCGAACACAAAGATCTTTCCGTCACCGATTTTTCCGGTGTTGGCCGATTTTTCGATCGCCTCGACGACTTGTTCGAGCATTTCGCTTCTGATCGCAGCTTCGATCTTGACCTTCGGCAGGAAGTCGACCACATACTCGGCGCCGCGATAGAGCTCCGTGTGACCTTTCTGACGGCCGAATCCCTTCACTTCGGTGACCGTGATGCCCTGCACGCCGATCGCTGACAGCGCTTCGCGGACTTCGTCCAGCTTGAACGGCTTGATGATTGCAGTAACGAGCTTCATTGCTATTTCCCCGTATGTGGATGGGCGCGCATCGAAGCACGCCCTGGGTTCGGGCAAATTCCTAGAACGTCTTCTGCAGGAACACGGTGAACGTGTCCTTGCCGACGAAACGATTGTCGGAAGCGTTGGTGTAGAACGCTTTTTGCGCGGCATTCATGCTGGTGCCGGTGAAGAAGGCCCCGAGCGTGAAGTCCTTGGGCAAGACGAACGTTGCGCCGAGCTTCCAGTCCTCGTACGAGGCGATCGAGTCGTTGGAGACGGCACCGTTGTTGCCGTCAAACTTCTGTTTGCCCCAGTGGGCCTGCAGGTTGATCTTGTCGGTCACCGGGACGTTGGCGCTCAGGTCGAGGTAGTACGTGCCGCGGCTGTTGTTGACGCCGAAGGTCTTGCTGTCGAGGCTATGCGAGTACTTGAGCGACAGCCACTTCCAGGTCAGCGCGCCGTAGAGTTCCAGCGTGTTGGCCTTCACCGTCCCCGGATTAGCGATGCTGTTGTGTGTGCCCGGATAGTAGTACTGCAGCAAACCGATATCGAAGCCGAAGTCGGACTTGCCGAAGGTGCCCTTGAAGCCGCCGTAGAAGTCCAGCTCCAGGCTGGAACTGGTGTAGCCGGTGGCAGCGGGGGAGTCAGTCAGCCAGCTGACGTTCGATCCCCAAGTGCCCAGATAGAAGCCGCTCGAATGGCTGTAATCGAGGCCACCTTGGAGTGCGGGGTCGTTATTGGTCTGCATCAAGCCGCGGAAGATGTACTGGCTGAACAGGCCGACGTTGCCGGTGATGCTGTGTGGGGAGCTGTCGGCGGCGAGTGCGGCCGGGGCGCCAAAGCTGGTCGCAAGCAGCGATGCAATCAAGGTTTTCTTAAGCATTCCAAGGCCCTTTCGTGGTCGTGTATGAGGAACGCGAACGGTTGAGCATTTAATATGCCAGACGAGATAACCTATAAAAGACAATGGACTAACTCGATGCATCGGTCGCTGCTCTGTCATGGTGCGCACCAAAACGGTGCTGTTGAGCCGATTTGGTGCGTGATTGGGGCGTGGCTTTGCACCGGGATGGGGAGGAAAGCGACCTTCGGCCTAGGGCCGTTGGGCTATGCCAGGCGTGCGAAGGGCTTGCTACACTGCTCCTGAACTTTTCCGGAGGTGAGGCTGATGGACAGAACCAGAATGGTGGACGAAATTGGGGATCGCTTGCGCCAAGTCTTCGAGGCGAGTCCCGCGAAGGATGTGGAGAAAAATGTCCGAGCCGTGCTGGCCAATGTGTTCAGCCGGCTCGACCTCGTGACGCGTGAGGAATTCGACGTCCAGCGCGAAGTGTTGTTGCGCACGCGCGAGCGCCTGGCCGAACTCGAGCAAAAAATCGCGGTGATGGAGCGTCGAGACGCTAACGGCTGATCGATCGCAGTCGAGAGTTCTGCGATGTCGCTCGCGGTTGTTTACAGTCGTGCGCTCTGCGCGATGGATGCGCCGCAAGTCAGTGTGGAAGCTCATCTCGGCGGAGGATTGCCGTCGTTCACGATCGTTGGCCTCCCCGAGGCGGAGGTCAGAGAAGCGCGCGATCGGGTGCGGGCAGCCTTGCAAAATGCCCGCTTCGAATTTCCTGCGCGGCGCATCACGGTCAACCTCGCGCCCGCCGATCTGCCCAAGGATTCCGGCCGCTTCGATCTGCCGATCGCGCTTGGCATCCTCGCCGCATCCGGGCAGATTCCGCGCGAGCGCCTCGACGCGTGCGAGTTCGTCGGAGAACTGGCGCTTACCGGCGAATTGAGACCGATCCGCGGGGCATTGCCGATGACCCTCTCGGTGCGGGCTTCGGAGCGTACTATCGTATTGCCCAGCGCGAATGCTGCAGAGGGGGCGCTGGTCCGCGGGGCGCGCATATTGAGCGCCGACTCCTTGCTCCAGATCTGCGCTCATCTCGCGGGCGAGAAGCCGCTCGAGTTCTTCGACGATGCCCCGGCAGCACAGCCAAGCGCGTTCCCGGATCTTGCCGATGTCCGAGGGCAGATGCATGCAAGGCGTGCGCTGGAAGTGGCCGCTGCCGGGGCGCACTCGTTGTTGATGGTCGGCCCGCCAGGTTCCGGCAAATCCATGCTCGCGGCCCGCTTGCCTGGGATCCTGCCGCTCATGACCGAGCAGGAGGCCCTCGAGTCAGCCGCCGTTCAATCGTTGGGCAGCCGTGGATTTCGTCCTGAAGCCTGGCGCATGCGCCCGTTCCGCGCGCCTCACCACACGACCTCGGCGATTGCGCTGGTCGGCGGCGGGAGTTCGCCGCGCCCGGGAGAGATCTCCATGGCTTTACATGGCGTGCTCTTTCTCGACGAGTTGCCGGAGTTCGATCGACGAGTGCTCGAGGCGCTCAGGGAGCCGCTGGACTCGGGACACATCACCGTATCGCGCGCTGCCCGCCAGGCGGATTTCCCGGCGCGGTTTCAGCTCGTCGGTGCGATGAATCCCTGTCCCTGCGGTTATCTCGGGCAGGCGCGCTGCCGCTGCACACCGGATCAGGTCGCTCGATACCGGGCGAAGATTTCCGGGCCGCTGCTCGACCGGATCGATCTGCAACTCGAGGTGCCGACCGTCCCGATCGACGACCTGCAGCGACCCGGCGAGGGTGAGGCGTCCGATGTCGTCCGCGTGCGCGTGGAGGCCGCGCGAGCCCTCATGCTGGAGCGACAAGGCAAGCCCAACGCGATGCTGGAGTCTCGAGAGATCGAGCGGTATTGCGTGCTCGATTCGCACGGTCTCGAGACGCTGCAGAGGGCAATTACCAAGTTCGGGCTGTCTGCCCGCAGCTATCACCGCACCATCAAGGTTGCGCGCTCGATTGCGGACCTGTGCGGGTCCGGGCGCATCGAACGGGCACATATCGCCGAAGCGCTCGGTTATCGGCGCCGCCTCGATGACCGGCCCTGAGCCCGCACGGAGCTTGGATGATCGCCGGGTGTGCCGCTGCATGTGGATGCCGTTTCACGGATTCAGTCGTCGGCTGCCTTGCGCTGGTGAATCGAGAGATCGCGCCGTGGGGCGTTGCCTCGGAGCGCCCATCACCGGGGAAAAGTACGACCTCGGCACCGAACCTGTAGCTGTGTAGGATGCCTGACGGGAATGTCTCGAGAGGCCTGACGCCGAGCGCGGCGCCCTTGCATGAAGCGAGGCCCCGCCTCGGGACGCTCGCTTCGGCCGCACTCATCGACGCACATCCAGGCCGCCGCTTCGCGCGCCTGCACGATGCTCCTGGAGGAGGCGGCGATCAAGTCGGCGCCGAGCCAGGCCGCGGATCGATGGGCAGCAGTTTGTCCAGCCCGCATGCTTGTTCGTACAGGGCCCCTGCGAAAAGCGCCGTCGCTTCCTGGCGAGCGGGTGCGACGATCTGCAGCCCGATCGGGCGGCCATGACGATCGAAACCGCAAGGCACCGAGACGGCCGGGCAGGATGTCAGCGTGATCGCGGAGGTGATCACGCTGCCGGACATGTAGTTCGTCAGCTTGACGCCGTCGATCTCGTTGCGGGTGCGCTGCATGACATCCCAGGCCGGCGTCGAAGCGCCGGGCGTGACGAGGACGTCCCAATCGCAGAAGAAGTCGGCGAAGCGACGATACAGCGCGGCGCGCTCGCGGTCGGCCCAGGCGAGCTTGCTCGGCGTCGCGGTCAGGCCCTGCTCGGTATTCCAGACGATGTCGGGCTTGATGCGATCTCGCTGCGTCTGCAGTTGCAGTTCGCGTTCGACCACGAAGTGCTGCGAGCGCAGCGCGAGAAACACATCTTCGACTGGGCCCAGTTCGGGGAATGCCTCCTCGACGATGCAACCTGCGTCCTCGAACTTGCGGACCATGCGAGCGCAGATCTCCTTGGTCTCGCGCTCTACCGGAACTCGGCCGCCGTAATCGGCGGTAAAGGCGACGCGCAGAGGCCGTGGCGGTGCGGCGACCGCAGCGGCGAAGGAGGTTGCCGGGGCATCGAACGTAAGAGGATCGAGCGGACAGTATCCCGCCATCGTGTCGAGGAACATCGCCAGGTCGGGAACATTGCGAGCCATCGGGCCTTGCACCGAGAGCGGCGAGAACAGGTTGTTCGAGGTGCCGCGCGTGACCCGTCCCGGAGAGGGCCTCAGACCGACCACGGAGCACAGTGTCGCCGGGCCGCGTAGCGAGCCGCCATGATCGGAGCCGTGGGCGAGCCATGCCATCCCGGTTGCGACCGCGACGGCGCCGCCTCCGGTGGAGCCGCCGCAGGTCAGGGCCGTGTTCCAGGGATTGCGGGTACGGCCGAACACCTCGTTGAAGGTGTTGCTGCCGGCGCCGAACTCGGGGGTGTTCGACTTGGCGAACACGATGCCGCCCTTGCGTTCGATGCGCTGGACCAGCGGATGCGAGGCCGACGGGACATGATCGCTGAAGATGGGCGAACCATAGGTCGTGCGCACGCCGGCCACGTCGATGAGATCCTTGATGGCCACCGGCAGGCCGGCTAGCCAGCCGGCTTCGCCCTCGGCCTCGCGGCGTCGATTCGCCATCAGTTCACGGGCATGTGCTCGCGCCCGATCGAGGCACAGGGTCGGTAGCGCATTCACCGCAGTATCGACTGCGGCGATGCGCGCCTCCAGCGCGTCGATGAGGTCCAGGGGGGTGATTTCGCCTCGCCGCAGCCGCCTCACGGCCTCGGTCGCCGTGAGCTTGAACAACTCGTCACTCATCTTGCATCTCCTGAAGCGCACGGGTGGAGCATAGGAGCAAACGGACGCGCGCACAATTTGCACCTCGATGAGGGTCTGCCGCGACATGGCACGACGAGCCACCCTGCTTCAGTGTCCCGTGACGCGAGGGTCAGGTTGAACGTCCAGAGCGCTTCTCCCGGGCGCCCCAGACACCGAACCGCCGACGCACCGGGAAAACGCGGTGTCCGAGGGTGCTAGCGGATGAACTGATCGACGAAGCCTGCGCCCAAGCCGACGGTTTCGTAGTGCTTGCGCGCCTTCTCGATACGGGTGAATACGTCGTCGTAGCCGGTCGACTTGCCGAACGGATCGACGTACATCAGGCTTCCGGTCACCTGGAACAGGGTGACCATTTCAGTGCATCCATCGGGCACCACCAGCGTGTGCGTTTCGCCCGGCGGCTCGAAGATGTAGCTGCCTTCCTCGGCGACCCAGTCGTGCTCGAGGTAATGCCAGCGGCCCTTGATGACGAACGCGTGCACGCCGCCCGAATGCCGGTGCCGTGCGATTACGCCTGCTTTGGTGACCCGCAGGATGTGCGTGTACTGGCCCATCGAGACGTTGTACTGCAGCGGGCGCGACCACGAATGGTCGGTGATCTTCACCCAGGTCGGATCATCTGCGGGCGGAAGCGCCGGGATGATGACCTGCTCGGGGCGCATGTCGCGCGGCTGAGGATATTGATACGGTACACGTTCGGTTTGAGCGCTGGCAGGAAGATCGCGGGCCTGATTCACGGGGATGTCCATGGTCGATTGAGTGCTAGGGCACGAGCTGATGTGAAGGGCAGTATCGCTCCCTCTCGAGCGAGGCGTCAATGCGCTGAGGCAGGGTGGAGGCGTGGCCGGGCGCTGCACGCACCTTGGCTCGCCGAGGGCGCAGGAGGCTGGGCAGCACGTCCGCAGCGTGCTCCTGGCGAGGCGGCGACTCGCCTCGCCAGGAGCATCGCTGCGCAGATCAGCACGATCGCATGCTCGCTATCGATCCAGCCAAACGTTCTCCATGCGCAGATTGCTGTACTGACTGTTCATGCTCGGCACGTAGCCCTTGACGTGAGGGCGCCGGCAATACGGCAGGGCGGCGAAGGTGATCGTCGGGCGCACCACATCCATCTGGAGTCGCTTGTCGATCTCCTTGACCAGCTTCTTGCGCTCGGCCGGATCGATCATGGCAGACTGCTTCTCGATCAATGCCTCCACTTCCTTGTTGCAGTAGCCGTCGACATTGTTGCGCGACGTGCAAGTGAAGCTTTCGTAGAACGCGACATCGGGGTCGTCCATCGATTGCCCCCTCGAGCGCACAGCGACGGTGTAGTTGCGCTTTGCCAAGGTCCTCGACCAAAGCGCAGTGTCGATCGTCTTCATTTCGCCCGTGACGTGAATCTTCGAGAGCTGGTCCAACACCAGGATCGAGACGTCCCGATACCGCGCGACATCGCGGGTACTCAGGACGATGCTGAGCGGCTTGTCGGGACCGTAGCCCGCCTCGCGCATGAGCTTGCGGGCTTCCTCTCGCCGCTTCTCCAGATCGGGGCCGTATCCGGGGATAGCGGCCAAGTCGTTCGTGGTCAGCCCCCAATTGCCCTCGGGGGGCGGCATCAGTTCTCCGCCGAGTTTGTCGAGGCCCGCTCCCTTGACTTTGGCGACGGCCTCGCGGTCGATCGCGAGCGCCATCGCGCGCCGCACCCGCGGATCGTTGAAGGGCGCGACTGCACGGTTGATCAAGAGTTGAGTGTAGGCATAGCTCAGGCCCACGTCGCATATCGCATCGGGAACCTTCTGCTTGACCTCGGCGAGCAGGGTGGCACTGGGTGTGTAGAGATCGGTGTCGCCGGCCACGAAGGCGAGCAGTCGGGTGCTGGGCGACGAGATGATCGGCATGTCGATGCCGTCCAGATAGGGCCGCCCCGGCTTGAAATAATTGGGATTCTTGACCAGGCGGATCATCTTGCCGGGTTCGATCGACTTCACCATGAACGGTCCGGTGCCGATCGGGCGCTGTCGCATCGTCTTCGCATCGACGTGACAAGGATAGACTGGGGACCATCCGCCGGCGAAGAACATGAGGAAGGAGGGCTGCGGCCGCTTGAGCCGGAAGCTGACTCGGTGGTCGTTCTCGACCACGATCTCCTCGAGATTGGCGAACCATGCCTGGCGGGGAATTCGTCGCCAGCCCGCATCACGCTTGCCCGAAACGGCATCCCATGTGCATTTCACGTCCGCAGCGGTGAACGGTTTGCCGTCGTGCCATTGCACGCCGCGGCGCAGATCGAACGTCAGCGTCTTGTTGTCCGCGCTCCATGTCCAGGCCGTGGCGAGGTCGGGCACGATCGTCTCCGGGCGGTTGAGCGGCTTGGTGGCATCGAAGTCCACGAGGTTGTTGAACACGGGAACGAAAGGCGTGGTGACGATGTTCGAGCCCTCCTCGTGCAGCGAGGCGCTCGGTGGGTTCTCGTCGTTGGCGCGCTTGAGAATGCCGCCGCTCTTCTGGGCGAAGCCGGACGACGCGAAAGTCATCATGACGACGACTGCGATCGACGTGCGAAGTGCGTGCTTTGAGTTCACCTTGCTCCTCCATGCGATGGATTGTGGTCACCCGTCGGGACGATGGGCGCGATGCGGAAGGTGGTCGGACCGAACGGAGTCAGCCGGCGCAAGGTCGGTCACGGCAGCGATAGCGGCGTGCAGACACACGGCGATTCGAGTCATGTCGACTCCGCGTTCAGCGAAACGACCGACGACGCCGACAGCCCTCCTCGCTGACCGGCGTGCGGTTCACTGGCGTGAGTTCCGCTGCTGTGTCGAGCATAGGCCATCTGCAGCCCCGTGGGAAGGATTCGAACGCAGATGGATCATGGAGGCGCTGCGCGCTGCCTGCTCGCTTTCCGCGACAGTGTTTCATGTCGGGCTATCGGGTGCATCGAGCGGTATGCCGAAAGGATCAGACGAGCGACATCACCTCGTCATGACACGCATCGAGCATCGGGTCGTACCGAATCGCTTCGATTGGCGGAACTCATGACTCAAGGGAGGCGTGATGATGAGTGGCTGGGGGCTCCTGGCGGCAGCGGCACTGGCCGCCGCGCTTCGCGCTCGGAAGCGCCAGGAAACCAGTCGCGGTCCCCATGCCGTGGCCAGCGGCGTCAATCCTTGCCAGTTCCCGCACGGCTGGGTGTTCGACGTGCCCGCCGTTGGGCTGGCAAAGCCGGTCCCGCGGAAGGACATAGATACCTTCAGTCATGAAGCCTGAATCGCCGATTCGGCGCTGCGCCCGACGCTCACGGTCGAGGTCGTGCCTGTGCTTGAACCCGGGACGTATGTCGATGATGGCAGGCCTTGGTGTGGTGGCCTCGGCGGCGCGACGTTCGCGTCGGCAAACCGACCGAGGCTGACGTCGACTCTCTCGCCTGGACTGCAGCGCGCCGATGGGCTGCGCTGCCGCGCGCGTGCTCGCACCGGATCGACCTCAGGATAAGGCCGGTGGTTCGTTCGTTATAATCGGCCGCACTTCAATCAGGAGCGAGGCCGATGGCGCACATCACGCAAAACTGGACGGTCAGCAAACCTGTCGTTCGGTCCCGGCGCGGGGTCGTCGCGACACAAAACAGGGTAGCCGGCGAGGCCGGCGCGCAGATTCTGGCCTCGGGCGGCAATGCCGTCGATGCCGCCGTGGCCACCGGATTCGCCCTGGCGGCCTGTGAGCCGTGGAACAGCGGCATGGGGGGCATAGGCTACATGCTGATCGCCATGGCGGGCTCGGATCGCGTGCAGGTCGTCGATTTCTCGCCCGTTTCACCGCGATCCCTCGATCCGGCCGACTTTCCCCTGATCGGTGGCGAGACCCGAGAATTGTTCACCTGGCCTGCGGTTCTCGAAGACCGCAACGTGCACGGTCCCATGTCGATCGCGGTTCCGGGTCACGTCGATGGCATGGGTCTCGCTCTGGAGACTTTCGGCACGAAGAGCTGGCGTGAAGTGCTGTCGCCGGCCATCCAGCTCGCCGAGCGAGGGATGGCCGTCGATTGGTATCTCACATTGAAGGTGGCCACCTCGGCTCGAGAGTTGTCGCGTTATCCGAGTACGAGCACGGTGTGGCTGCCGGACGGCTTTCCTCCTGTGACGCCGGCCGGCGCAGCGATGGAACGGCTCATGCTGACCGGGCTTGCCGATACGATGAAGCACCTCGCCAAGGCGGGTCGGCGGGATTTCTACGAAGGTCGCATTGCGCGCGACATCGTGGCCGATTTGAAGGCCCTCGGCGGCATCATCGATGCGGAGGATCTTGCGCGGTATCGTGCGCGCGTCGTCGATCCGACCGCGATAGCCTACCGTGATCATGCGCTCGCGCTGGCGCCGCGTTTGACTGCCGGGCCCAGCATGGCAAGAACGCTCGGCGGTCTCGCTGCGCACCGCTTCAGCGGCAAAGCGCCCGATGCGGCTGCATTCGTCGCTTATGCGCGAGAACTCCAGGCCGCTTTCGATGAACGTCTGCGCACGATGGGCGACGACCCCGATCCGAGCGAACCCACGTGCACGACGCATTTCAATGTGGTCGACCGCGACGGCAACATGGTGGCTGTCACGCAGACTCTGCTGTCCGTGTTCGGTTCGCGCGTGGTGCTTCCATCGACCGGCATGCTGATGAACAATGGCATATTCTGGTTCGATCCCCGGCCGGGCCTGCCCAATTCACTCGGTCCGAACAAGCGACCGTTGACCAACATGTGTCCGGTCATCGCGCGTCAGGACGGCAAGACCCGCTTCGCCGTGGGCGGCTCGGGCGGGCGCAAGATCTTTCCCGCCGTGCTGCAATTGACGTCGATGCTGATCGACCACGGGATGTCGCTGGAGGAGGCCTGGCACACGGCGCGCATCGATGCGAGCGGGGGCGAGACCGTAGGGATCGACCCCAGGCTCTCCGCGGCTGTGCGCGCCGCGCTTGCGCGTGAGTTCACGCTGAACGAGACCGAGCTCGTGGTGTACCCGACCAACTTCGCTTGCCCCAGCGCCGTAATGCGCGACTGGGCGACCGGCGAGAACTGCGGCATTGCCGATGTGATGTCCCCGTGGTCGGGCGCCGTGTCGGAGGACATGGTGTAGGCAGCGGCCGAAGCCGCTGCGATACATGCCGATTGAATGACGAAGGGCGGTTCTCTTCAGGCCGCCCCTCGTCGGTTTCTACCTAGGGTGTCACGCCAGCCCGCTTCGCGACACTGGTCCATTTCTCCACTTCGCGCTGCATGAAGTCACCGAACTCTTCGGGCGTGCTCGAGCGCGGCTCGAGGCCCTGCTCCATGAAGCGCTTCTGCACATCGGGCATGGCGACGACGCGCACGATCTCCTGATTGAGCTTTTGCACGATCGCGCGCGGCGTCTTCGCCGGGGCCGCGATGCCATACCAGGTCACGACCTCGAAGCCCGGGATCGTTTCGGCCACGGCCGGTACGTCGGGGATCACAGGAGAGCGTTTCATGCCGCCCGTGGCGAGGATCTTGAGCTTGCCGGCCTTCACCAGCCCCAACACACTGGGCATGCTGCTGAACATGAACTGCGTTTGGCCCGCGATCAGATCGGTCATGGCCGGACTCGTGCCTTTGTACGGCACGTGCACGACATCGACATTGGCCATGACCTTGATGAGTTCGCCGCCCAGGTGATTGGGGCTGCCGACGCCCACCGAGGCGAAATTGTAGGCGCCGGGTTTCGCCTTGGCCGCGGCGATCAACTCTTTCACGGTGTTGGGCGCGAATCCAGGGTGAGCGACGATGATCTGCGGGCTGATCACCAGCAGGCTCACCGGGGCGAAATCCTTGGTGGTGTTGTATAGGGGCTTGGGAGCGACCAAGGGCGCGATCACCATTCCGCCGCCTGTGCCGAAGGTCAAGGTATAGCCGTCGGGGGCTGCCTTGGCCCCGAGGTCGGTGCCGATCATGGCCGCAGCGCCCGGACGATTGTCGACGACGACATGCTGACCGAGGGGTTCGGTAAGCCTCTGGGCGATGGTTCGGCCCACGAAGTCGGTCGGCCCGCCCGGCGGATAAGGTACGATCAATCGTACAGGTCGGTTGGGATAGCTCTGTGCCTGGGCAGCCGCTGCGCCGAGGCAAAGACCGACGACGGTCAATACCGCAAGCACGCCCTTACGGGTCGATTCGTTTCGCATAAAAGACTCTCCTCGTTATTGTCGCCATGCCGCCATGCCGCCATGCCGCAGTGTCGTCGATGATGGCGACGGGGCTGGGTCAGGAGGCGGTATTGTCTGCGCAAAGAGCGAACGGCGCTACTTCGACTGTCCGGCAGACGGGCGGGGGGCGCGGACGCATCGGCCCGTGCGATCGCTCGTGCGAGTGCCGAGCGATCGCAATCATGGCTAGTTCAGCTTGATGCCGGCTTCCTTGATGACCTTGGCCCAACGATCGACTTCGAAATTGAGATACTTGCCCAGATCGGCCGGCGTGCCGGTCATCGCGGCCACTCCCTGGGAGCTGAGTTTCTCGCGCACGTCGGGCAATTGCAGGATGCGGTTGATCTCGGTGTTGAGCTTGTTCACGATCGCATTGGGCGTGCGCGCGGGTGCGAAGGTGTTGTACCAGGCAATCATCTCGAAGCCGGGCAGGCCGGACTCGGCCACCGTCGGGATGTCGGGTGCGGCCTCGGCGCGTTTTGCGCCCGTCACCGCAATGGCGCGCAGTTTGTTGGATCGCACCATCGGCAAGGGGCCTGTGATGACGTTGAAGGTCAGTTGCACCTCGCCGCCGACCGCAGCGAGCACGGCCGGGCCGCCGCCCTTGTAAGGCACATGCAGCATGTTGATCTTCGCCGCCGACTTGAACATCTCGCCAGCGAGATGGGAAGAGGTGCCCGCACCCGAGGAAGAAAAGGCGAGCTTTCCGGGTTGCGCTTTGGCCAGTGCGATGAGTTCCTGGGCGGTCTTTGCAGGCAGCGAAGGATGGGCCGCGATCAGATAGGGCATCTGTGCCAGCAAGGCGACAGGCGAGAGATCCTTGCGCGGGTCGTAGGCCAACTTGTACAGAGAAACATTGGTCGCGATGCCACCGGACGTCGTCAACAGGGTATGGCCATCGGGCGCTGCGTTCACCACCACCTGCACGCCGATGGTCGATCCGCCGCCCGGGCGATTGTCGATGATGACCGGTTGTCCCCATGCATCGCTGAGTTTCTGGCCGATGATGCGACCGATCAGATCGTTCGAGCCGCCGGGCGTGAAAGGCACGACGATACGGATCGGGCGAGAGGGATAGTTGTCTGGTTGCGCCGCGATCGCGGTCACCGCAAACGCCGTGCTGCATGCGGCGACTGCCGCCTTGGTGAACAATTGCATATTCGCTCCTCGTAGCTCTTGGTAGTCATCGGCTTGCCGACCTTCGGTCCGACGCAAGCCTGTTGAAAGATGCCGGGGGGCAGGCGAGCGACCTCGTGCGCGTCTGGCGCTACGATAGCTCGGCGCAGGGCCTCCATGCGTGTCGAGGGCGGATTTTCACGTGCGACCGTGAGCTTGTACAGCATTGCAGGCGGTGCGACGTCCGCGCGGGGGGATAATCGCAAGATGCCGATCTGCCCGAGAGGCACCGTGGTGCGCGGGCGGCTGCACGAGCGCGAAGCGGCATCGGGTATCTCGTGCGCGTTGATTAGGATTCGATCGAGGAGAGATTCGATGGCGTGGTTGCTCTTGCTTGTCGCGGGATTGTTCGAAATCGCATGGGCCATTGGCTTGAAGTACACGGTCGGGTTCAGTCGACTGTGGCCGAGCGTGTTTACAGTCCTCGCGATGGTCGTGAGCGTCGTTTGCCTTGCGCTCGCATTGAAGACCATCCCGGTGGGAACGGGGTACGCGATATGGACCGGTATCGGCGCGGCCGGCACGGCGATTCTGGGCATCGTGCTCTTCGGGGAAGCGGCTACCGTAGCGAGGCTGCTTTGCATCGGTTTGATTCTGGCAGGCATCATCGGGCTGAAGATCTTCTCCGGAGAGGCCGGCGCGTAGCGAGCGCATTGTCTGATCGGTCGAAGGGTGGTCGAATGCGATGCGCTTGCACACGCGACGGCGCTTTGCGTCGGACGAGCAAGCCGGTGTCGGGACTCGGTCCCTCGAAAAGTCCGGCAAGAGTCGGTCTGCTAGAATTTGCGGCCGCCCCCGCTCGAACGATCTTCACAACGCGAGATTCGCCATGGCAACCAGGGCTCGCCCCCGCAGCATCGCCGACAACAAGAACTACAAAGACATTCTGTTCGAGGTGACAGAGGATGTCGCTTGGATCACGATCAATCGTTCGCGGGTGCTCAATGCCTTTCGCGAACAGACGCTCGACGAGATGGTCGATGCGGTGAAGTCGACCCGCGACGATCCGACGATCGTGTGCATCGTCTTCACCGGCATCGGTGACAAGTCTTTCTCTGCCGGCGGCGACTTTCATGCCACACGGCGGCTGAACCCGCAAACGGCATACATGTGGAACGAGCGCATGCTCGCGCTTGCGATGGCGATCCGAGGTGCGCCGATTCCCGTCGTTGCGATGATCAACGGCTGGTGCATGGGTGCGGGTCACGAGATGACGCTATGGTGCGATCTGGCCATTGCTTCCGAGAACGCGGTCTTCGGGCTCACCGGGGCCAGGCTGGGAACGATTCCGACGTTAGGGGCCACCCAATACTTGCCGCGCATCATCGGCGAGCGTCTTGCGCGCGAAATGATCTTCCTGGCGCGCCGCTTCAACGGCAGGGAGGCGGTCGAGATCGGCTTGATCAATCGCTGCGTGCCGCAAAAGGAACTGCTCGCCGAAACCAAGAAGTGGTGCAACACACTCAAGGGCCATAGTCCTCTGGCCCTGCGGCTCGCCAAGAGGTCGATGAATTTCGAGTCGGATCAACTCTACGCTTCCTGGCAGCACGGCATGGAACTGCTCGCCCAAACGCGTGGATCGGCAGAAGCCGTGGAAGGGCTGAACGCCTTCATCGAAGACCGCAAGCCCGATTTCCAGGCGTTTCGCCTGCGCGAGAAACAGGCCGTCGATGACTACATCAAGGGTGTTTCCACCGGCCGCCGGCGCAGCGCAAAGCGCTGAGCCCCACGGGTCGAGGCTCGCCCAACTCGACGGCGGATCGTCGCGTGTCTGGCGATCGGCGAAGCTGCGCGTTTTAGCCGGGTGAGCTGAATCGCCGCGGTGCGGGCGATGCAAAGCGGCAGACTCGAGTCGTCGTTGCTGTTTTTTGCTGGTCGACGTTGCGACGCCGCACTTCTGTGCGTAGCCGGGGGTCCCTGGTTCGCAGCAGTGAGACGCAGGTCCTGGGCTGCGAATGTCGTCGATAGGGACGAGTCGCTGCTGAACCATCGAGCAGGAGCCCGACCCTGTGAGGCCGGGCATCGGCGCCGAACGTCACCGCCAGGCATCTATCAACTTCCCGCTTGCTTCCACTCGCTGCGCCGATCGGGATGGCGAGTTGCGGTCGCGGCTTGGCTCATCCTGCGCCGATCAAGTGTGCGCCCGGTCCTTGTGCTATCAAATGAGAATGATTATCATTTTTAAGACTTTTGCCGATGCGAGCCGCGCTCGGCACCCGATTCGGTCCGAACCAACCTGCCACCAGACGATCCGGATTCTGCGCGATGAACAAACGTCCTGAACCACCGCCGCAAGCGGAAACCCATCCTGACGCACTGGCTAGTCCTCAGGCCGGGCTACGCAGGGTCCCAGCGAGCGATCTGTTGGGCGGCCAGCGTGAACTGTTGATCGTGCATGGAGGCCGCGAGTATCGACTGCGCCTTACGAGCAAGGGCAGGCTGATTCTCACCGCCTGATCATCTGACTTCGCCGAGCAGCGATTCACAGGCCCATCACGCTCCGATGCAAGCAGCGAACGTTCTCCGTACGATGGCAGGCTCACGGCCCCGGTCTTGGAACTTCGCGAGTCAGGGAGCGGCGCATCCCGGCAAACTGCTAGCCAGGATCTGGGGCACGGTTTTCTCGCTCCTGCTGCACGGGGCAGTCGTCGCGGTGCTGCTCCGGATGGAGCCGGCGCGGCCGCCGCTGGAGCGTGCGCCTCCCATCGTGGTGGATCTGGTGCAAGCGCCTGAGCCCAAGCCGCCCGCTCCGGTCATGCAGCCGCCCAAACCCGAACCGGTCGTCAGGCAGTCTCGGCCGCGGCCCCAGCCTCAGCCTCAGCCCAAGCAACCGGTAGCGGCGCCCGTGCCGGTGGTGCCGCCGGCCCCCGTCGAGCCCGTCATTGCGGCCAGTACGCCGATTCCGAGCGCCACGGGGGGTGCCGAAGCGCCCGTGGATCCTGCGCCCCTCGCCAACCCCGCGCCGCCTGCGCCGGTTGCCGAAGCACCCGCGCCCGCGACGCCGCTTCCGCCCGTGAGCGAGCCTCGTTTCGATGCCGCGTATCTGAACAACCCGGCGCCCGCGTACCCCGCCTTGTCGCGGCGGCTCGGCGAGCAAGGTCGGGTGCTCGTGCGCGTCCATGTCGACGCCAATGGCATGCCGACGAGCGTCATGCTCAGAGCATCGAGCGGGCACGAGCGTCTGGACACCGTGGCGCTCGAAACGGTGCGGCGCTGGAAGTTCTCGCCAGCTCGGCGCGGCGACGAGGCCGTCAGCGCCTGGGTCATCGTCCCCATCCTATTCAATCTGAGGAGTTGAGCATTGGAACCGCAATCCACCATCGATATCGCCCACTTCATCGGCCAGGCGGACGCCGTAGGCAAGGGGCTTTTCGTCGTCCTGCTCGTGATGAGCGCGGTGACGTGGTATCTCGTCGTGGTCAAGGCCGTGCAGGCTTCGCGCACGCGCCTGCAGGCGCAGCGGTTCCTGCACGCGTTCTGGGAGTCGTCCTCGGTGCAGGCCGTCGCCTCCAGCCTGGACGTCGAGCCGCCCCGCGAGGCGTTTTCCCGGTTGGCCGCGCACGCGATCACGGCCGCCGGCCATCATGAGCGTCGTGACGCCGAAACGCTGGCCGAGGGCGGCACCGCCGCCGATTTTCTCACCCGGGCGATCCGTCGCGTGATCGAGGAGGAGACGGCTCGCTGCGAGTCCGGCCTGACGACACTTGCCTCGATCGCCAGCACCGCGCCTTTTGTGGGTTTGTTCGGCACCGTATGGGGCGTGTACCACGCGCTCGTCGCCATCGGCATGAGCGGACAGGGATCGCTCGACCAGATCGCCGGGCCGGTCGGCGAGGCGCTGATCATGACAGCCCTGGGCCTGGCGGTCGCCGTGCCCGCGGTGCTCGCTTACAACTACAGCGTCCGAGCCAACCGGCTTTACCTGTCGCGGCTCGATGCCTTCGCGCACGATCTGTATGCACTGCTCACGACCGGGTCGGCGATAGGCGATCCCGGGCAACCATCCGCACCCGCGCCGCGATCAGCCCTTGCGAGTGTCGGAGCCTGACGCGATGGCTTTCGGCAGCTTCACCCAAGGCGGCCCGAAATCGCCGAACGCGGAGATCAACATGGTCCCGCTGATCGACGTGATGCTGGTGCTGCTCGTGATCTTCATCGTCGCCGCGCCGCTGCTCACGCATGCCGTGAAGGTCGATCTTCCGCGTGTAAGCAGCGAACCCAATCAGACCCGGCCGGACAACATACAACTCGCCCTGCGGGCCACGGGAGAACTGTATTGGAACGGCGAGCCGGTCGAGCGTGCCGCGCTCGCCGAGCGGATGCGGACTGCGGCCGGTGCGAACCCGCAGCCCGAACTGCATATCCGTGCCGACCGAACGACCGAGTACCGCCACGTCGCCGAGATTCTCGGTCATGCGGCGCGGGCAGGACTCGACAAGGTCGGCTTCGTGTCCGATCCGCACGAACAGGCACCCTGAGGTCGGCGCCGCCCACGCCTATTTCCGCCAGCCCGCCATCGGCCCTTGTCCCGCGGGCGGCTTCGATCGGCCTCGAGGCTCAGCTCGATCCCATGAAATCGCCCTTGCCGATGTCTACGCCGTTGTGGCGCATGATGTTGTAGGCGGTCGTGACATGGAAGTAGAAGTTGGGCAGCGAGCGCTTGAACAGCAGATCGGTGCCGGTGAACGTGACTTCGCGCGATCCGAGCTTGACGGTGACCGATTTCTCTTCCGTGCCGTCGATCTGCTCGGCCTTGATGGCACCGAGGTAATCCATCGTCTTCTGCACGCGCGCGATCAAGTCGTCGAGGCTCTTCTCGTTGTCTTCGAACTTCGGTCCTTCGACGCCCGACAGCAGCTCGGTGCACTGGCGCGCATGGATGGTCGTCATGCGCACTTGGCGAGCAAAGTCGAACATGTCGGGGAAGAGCCGGTAGTTGATCAGCGAGGACTCGTCGTACTTCTTCTCCTGGTACAGGGCTTTCGTCTTGGTCATGCAGGCGGCGAGACCGCGCAGGTGACGCTGGAACAAGCGTACCGAACACTGATGCATCGTGAGAGCCATGGTGGTGTCCTTTATGTGGGTGGTGGGCGTTGGCAAGAGCGATGTTACTCGAATACATTAGGGGGTCAGGCCTTAATCAATTCCGCGTTCCGCACGAGCGCGCGTACCCAGGGGAGACTCAACCGATGACGAACAAAGGAACGACTGCGATCCTGGCCGAATGGGCGGCCGGATTTCGCCTCGAGGATGCGCCCGATGCCGTGGTCGAGCGCATGAAGGCGCTGGTGCTCGATCTCTTCCGCGTCGTTGCCGTCGGTGCGCGATTGCCTTGGAGCCGTTCCGCACGACGTCTCGCGCTCGATCTGGGCGGACGCGGCAACAGCAGCATTCTGCTCAGCGGCGAGCGTCTGGATCCCGCGCGTGCCGCGTTCGTCAACGGCGCTTACGCGCATGCGTGCGATCTGGACGATACGCACGTCGGCTCCATGCATCACGCGGGCGCATCGATCCTGCCGGCGGTGCTGGCCATCGCAGAGCGCGAGGATTCGACCGGGCGTGCGCTGCTCGAAGCCGCGATCATCGGCTACGAAGCGTCGTTGCGCATCGGTCTTGCCACACAACCCTCGTTGTTCCAGCGCGGGTTCATGGCGACGTCGACGGTCGGTGCCTTGGGTGCCGCGTTGGCCGTCGGCAAGCTCCTGCGCTTCAACGCCGAGGATATGGCGGGGGCGCTCGGCGCGGCGGGGGCGTATGCCGGTGGCCTCGCCCAGTTCTACCACTCGGGCGGGTACACGAAGCGGCTCAACGGTGCTCGCGCCGCGGAGTCTGGCGTCATGGCGGCGTTGCTGACGCAAGCGGGCATCTGGGGGCCGCGCGACATTCTCGAAGGAGAGGCCGGCTTCTTCCGCGGATTCTCCGAGAAGAGCGATCCGTCCAAGGTCACGGACGATCTCGGTCGAGCATTCCGCCTGATGGAGGTCAGCACCAAGATCCATGCCGGCGCCGGCCGCCTGCAGGCTTCCGTCGATGCGGGGCTGGCGCTCGGCAATGCGCATGGCCTCACGCCGGCGCAGATCGTCGACGTCGAAGTCGGTATCCCGAAAGTGATCCAAGGCAGGCTCACGCAGTTGCAGCCGCCCGACCTGCAAAGCGCGCAATTGAGCGTGCCGTTCAGCCTCGCGATGGCGCTGGCGATGGGACGCACGCGCGGCCCGCAGGCGGCGATTCGCCGCGAGGACTACGAAGTTGCGCTGCAATCGGAGGCGATCCGGACGCTGTCCGGACGAGTGCGGTGCGTGCTCGATTCGCAGGTGGAGGCGGGCACGAACACCGAAGAGGTGCCCTCGCGCGTCAGCATCCGCCTGGCCGATGGCCGGGAGTTCACCGAGCATGTCGCTCATCCCCGGGGCAGTCCGCATCGGCGCATGACCTGGGAGGAACTCTCGGCGCTCTTCCGCGATACCGTCGCCGATGCGCTGCCGGCCGAGCGGCTGGATGCCGTCCTCGACGGCGTGGCCGGGCTCGATGGCGACACGCGTCCGAAGGCGCTGATCGCACGCTTCGTCACCGCGCCGGGCTGGGTCGATAGCGCAAGCGCGACGGGCGCCGATTGGCTGGGCGACTGCTGCGCGATACCGAGGTCATAGCGTGAGCGGCAGAATCGAGCGGGCGCTCCACTCGTTCGAGCCGAACGACTGAGGCATGAGCTACTACGACCTCTACTGCGAGCGTCTCGCACCGGGTTTGCTGGCCGAACCGGTCAATGCGCTCACCAACGCGGCTTTCTTCGTTGCCGCCTGGTTTGCATGGCGCGCGGCCAGATCGGCGGGCCGTGTATCGAGTCGAACCGGCGTGCTGATTGCGCTTCTGGTCGCGATCGGCACGGGCAGCGCGCTTTTTCACACCTTCGCCACGGGCTGGGCGCGGGTGCTCGACGAAGTGCCGATCCTGCTGTTCCAACTGCTCTTCATCTGGGCATATGCACGAGAAGTGATGCGCGCACCGCGCCGGTGGGCGGCTGCCTGCCTGCTGCTTTATCTCGGCGCGGCGCTTTACGCACGCGGCTTCGGCCATTTGTTCAACGGCTCGCTCGTGTACGCGCCGGCCATGGCGGCGACTGCGGTCCTTGGCCTCTACCACTGGCGAAGCCGCATGCCGGCACGCTGGAGTCTGCTCGGTGCGGCGGCCTTGCTCCTCGTTGCCGTGGCTTTGCGTACCTTGGACGATCCGTTGTGCGGGGCGCTGCCTTTGGGCACGCATTTCATTTGGCATCTGCTGGTGGCGCTCGTCGCCTATCTGTGCGTGCGCACTCTCGTCGCACAGCCGCGGGAGCCGGGATGAGTTGTTCGCCGAACGCGATCAGCTCGGATGCTCGATTCCTAAACGGCCTTCCAGCGCCAGCAACGAATTTTGCAAGCGTGTTCGCGCAAGCATCAGACCCAAGGCGATGCCGAGCGTGTTGAGCGCCATGTCCGTATACTCGAACACGCGGTAGCCGCCCAGTCCTTGCAGGATTTCGACGCCGATCCCCATGAGGCACAGCGCGACTGCCAGGATCGATCGGCCGAGGTTCGTGCGATAGATCTGCGTGAACCAGAGCGTGAGCCAAAGATAGGCCAGCACGTGTCCGATGTCGAACGCCTGCGGCACACGCAGGTCGGGGGGGTTGGAAGTGAGCGAAAGATAGAGGACGAGCGCGACGTAGATGCCGCCTAGCGTGATCCATAGCTTGCGCAATCGCAGCGGCGGCTGCGGGCGGGTATCGATGTCGATGAGAGGGCTCCACGGGGGCTGGCTCGAGCGGGGTGCACGCTACCCGAAAGCTCGTGCCGCCGCAACGCCCGCGCTGACACGAGCGCGCCGGCCAGGGTACGGCGAATCAGGCCGGATCGCGGGCGAGGCGCAGTCCGCTGAACTGCCAGCGCGCCTCGGGCGGGAAGAAGTTGCGGTATGTCGATCGAATATGGCGGCGCGGCGTCACGCATGAGCCGCCGCGCAGCACGTACTGATTGCACATGAATTTGCCGTTGTATTCGCCGACGGCGCCTGGTGCCGGACGGTAGCCCGGATAAGCGCTGTATCCGCTTTGGGTCCATTCCCATACGTCGCCGAACAGCTGTGAGCATGCGCCGGGCTCGGCGTCGCTGTTCGGGGCCATCGGACGCAGGGCGCGCGACTCGACGAAATTGCCCGCAATCGCGGCGTCTGCGCTGGCCGCTTCCCACTCGAACTCAGTCGGCAGGCGCGCTCCTGCCCAACGTGCGTAGGCGTCCGCTTCGAAGTAGCTCACATGACACACCGGCGCGTCGAGGTCGAGTTCGGCCAGCCCGTGCAGCGTGAAATGCATCCATCGTTCCTGGGCGCGCTGCCAATACATCGGCGCTTGCCAGCCCTGCGCCTGCACGGCATCCCATCCCATGGCGAGCCAGAGCTCGGGCCTGCGATAGCCGTCGTCGTCCATGAACGCCAGGTACTCCCGGCAGCGCACCGGATGAGACGCAACCCGGCAGTCCTGCAGCAAGGCCCGATGACGCGGACCCTCGTTGTCGAAAGCGAACGCCGAGTCGTCGGCGCCGATCTCGCGGATGCCCCCGGGCACGTCCACCCACGAAGGTTTCGTCGGCCGCCGTGCGATCGACGGCTCGTGTCGGGCATAGGCCGGGGCAAGCGGGTTGCGCGACAACAGATGTTTGAGGTCGGTCAGTATGAGTTCCTGATGCTGCTCCTCGTGGTTGAGCCCCAGCGTGACCAGCGCTGCAGCCGCAGGGCGAGTGTGCGCGCTCTCGTCATCGAGCAGTGTCGTCATACGCGCATCCACGTGCCGGCGGTACGCCAGCACCTCGTGCAGTGACGGCCGCGTGAGCAGGCCGCGTTCGGGCCGTGGATGCTTTTCGCCGACCGCGTTGTAGTACGAATTGAAGAGCACACGAAACGCAGGGTCGAAGGAGGTGCGCGGATTCACAAAGTAAGTGCAACACCCTTTGAATCGGGGTGGGGAGCGGTGACACTGACTGCTTCCTCATCCGGCCAGGGAAGGGGTTGCACCCATGACGTATCACCAGCTCACCC
>JALHQN010000024.1 GCA_022841915.1 Burkholderiales bacterium
GCGGCGCTGAATCCGCTGACGGCCAGTTCGATCGCCGCGACCGCATTGCGCGCCGCCAGCCCGGTATGCAGCGGCTTCACCATGGTGCCGAAGTTCGCCTGCACGCCGCCGGCCATCGATGCCGCGATGCCGAGCGCTTGTGCGGTGACGGCCGGGTCGAGTCGACGACAGCGAGCAATCGCGGCGACCGCGCCCAGGGTGCCGAGCGTGGACGTGCCGTGAAAGCCGCGCTCATAGTGGTCGATACCGATGCCGATGCCCAGCTTGATCGCCACTTCGACCCCGATCGCATAAGCGTCGATGAAGCGCGCGCCGTCCGGTGCGCCACCGCTCGCCAGCAGCGCCGAGACCATGGCGACGCTCGGATGCACGGGCGTCAGCACCGAGCCGTCGTCGTAGTCCAGCGCGTGGCCGAAGGTGCCGTTCGCGAGGGCAGCGGCTTCCGGGTCGACCTCGAGGGCCGTGCCCAGCACGGGCGTTACGCCATGGCGTCCCGTGCGTGCGAGATAAGCCAGGACCGGCTCGGTGACTTCGCTCGCCGCGCCCGCGACGATGCAGCCGATCGAATCGGCGATTACCTTCTTCGCACTCTCGGCGGCGGCGCCGCCGACGGCGGGATAGCTTGCAACGAATTCGGTAATGGCGGCGGTGAGGGGGCGAGCGGCAGAAGTCACGGGAATTCCTGATCGAGCGAGGGATGCATGGGGCGCACGGCAGCGGTCCTGAGGGTCAGGCAGCGAGCCGAGACGGGCGCAGGCGAGTGGCGAGGTGTCGTCGGAGGCGTTGCGACCGGGTCGGCCGAGACGGGCGTTCGACGTTTCTCGAGTATGAAGATCGGTATATCAGACTCGGGAGGGGTGCTCAAGAAGTCGCTGTGCCACGAGGCAGCGTTCGATGCCTCGCCGGGGCAAGCTCGGTGCGCCGTGCGAGCGAACGCTGCTTGAGGCGCTCGAGGCTTTGTATTAGATTGGCGCGCTCGACCTACAATGACGTCTTTCGTGGCGAAGCCGCTGCCGTCGCGGTTGTCTTCCCCATCTTCGTCCAAGCTATTCTCTATCAGCTCGTACAGGAGCCGTGTCCCCCATGCAGCCAGCAAGCGAAAGCGTCACGATCGCCGTTCTCGGTGGAACCGGCAAGGAAGGCCGAGGGCTCGCGCTGCGTTGGGCCGCGAAGGGACACGATGTCGTCATCGGCTCGCGCAGTGCCGAACGGGCGCAAGCGGCAGCGGTTGAAATTCGCGAGCGGGCTGGCGCGAACGCCCGCGTGCGTGGTGCCGACAACATTGCGGCCGCTCAAGCCGCCAGTGTGGTCGTGCTCGCGGTTCCGTTTTCTGCACAGGTGGCGACGGCCGAGGAAGTCGCGCAGCAACTCGCGGGCAAGATTCTGATCGACGTGACCGTGCCGCTGGCGCCGCCGAAAGTCGATCGCGTGCAGTTGCCGCCGTGCGGATCGGCCGTGCAGGCGCTGCAAAGCCATCTCGGCGCGCAGGTCAAAGTCGTCTCGGCGTTTCAAAACGTTTCTGCCGGCCATCTTTGGGACCTCGATCACACGGTCGACTGCGATGTTCTCGTCTGCGGTGACGATGCCGATGCGCGTGAAGCCGTGGTCCGTCTCGCCGAGGACGCCGGCATGCGTGCCTGGCACGCGGGCGTGCTCGCCAATTCGGCCGCTGCCGAGGCGTTGACCTCGGTGCTGATCGCCATCAACAAGCGCTACAAGATCGCCGGATCGGGGTTGCGGATCACTGGCGTACCGACGCGCTGATACAGCCGTAGCCCGTGAAATCTCTCAGTCTCACCGCCTTGCACGGCATCCCCGAAGTCCGTGCGGGTGATTGCTTGAGCGCGCTCGTCTTGAGTGCGCTCGCGGACAACGGCTACGGCCTCGAATCCGGGGACGTCCTGGTCGTTGCCCAGAAGATCGTCTCCAAGGCGGAGGGGCGCTGCGTGCGCCTGGACACCGTTCGTCCCTCGCCGCGCGCGGAGCAACTGGCACACAGCGCCCAGAAAGACCCGCGCGTGATGGAACTGCTGTTGGGCGAATCTACGCAGATCCTGCGCGTGAAGCCCGGGGTGGTGATCGTCGAGCATCGACTAGGCTTCATCATGGCGAACGCCGGCATCGATCAATCCAACATGGATCCTTCAGATCACGACTCGACCGCGTTGTTGTTGCCCGCAGATCCCGAGGCATCCGCTCGACGGTTGCGCGACGAGATCGCCGCGGCACTCGCGGTGCAGATCGGGGTGGTCGTGATCGACAGTTTCGGGCGCGCGTGGCGCAACGGGGTCACGGGCATCGCCATCGGTGTGGCGGGTGTGCCGGCGCTGATCGACATGCGCGGCAAGCTCGATCGCAACGGGCGCGAATTGAGAGTGACGCAAATCGCCGCGGCGGACGAACTGGCTGCCGCCGCGTCACTGCTGATGGGGCAGGCGGACGAGGGCCTGCCGGTCGTGGTCGCACGCGGCTTTCCGTATGCGCTGCGAGAGAGCGCCATCCAGGAGGTGTTGCGCCCGCGTGAGCAGGACTTGTTCCGGTGATCGTGGCGCTCGCCGGCGGTGTGGGCGGTGCTCGCCTGGCCGTGGGCCTCGCCCAGGTATTGTCGCCGCGCCAGCTTGCCGTCGTCGTCAACACCGGCGACGACTTCGAGCATCACGGGCTGACCGTCTGTCCCGACATCGATACCGTCGCCTACACGCTGGCCGGGCTCAACAACCCGCGCACCGGTTGGGGGCGCGTCGACGAGACCTGGAACTTCATGCAGGCACTCGGTGCGCTGGGCGGCGAGACGTGGTTTCAGCTGGGGGATCGGGATCTGGCGATGCACGTGCTGCGCACGCAGGCCTTGCGCAGCGGCATGCCCTTGTCGCAGATCACTCGACAACTCTCGCGTCGGCTCGGGTTGCGTCACAGCCTCATTCCGATGAGCGACACACCGGTGCGTACCCGAGTGCGGGTCGCGGGCGGGGAACTCGATTTCCAGGACTATTTCGTTCGGCAACGCTGCAAGCCGCGGGTGCATGGGTTTCGTTTCGCCGGGGCAGCGCGGGCGCAGGTTCCGGCGCCGTTGGCCGAGATCATGACCAACGGCAGGGTGGATGCGGTTGTCATTTGCCCCTCGAACCCTTATGTGAGCGTCGCCCCCATCCTGGCCGTGCCTGCGATCCGCCGCTGGTTGCGGGAACGGACTTTCCCCGTGGTGGCGGTGTCACCCATCGTCGCAGGTGCAGCGATCAAGGGCCCGGCGGCCAAGATGATGCGTGAACTGGGCGCGCCGGTCAGCTGCGAAGGGATCGCAAGCCACTATGGACGCCGCGTCGACGGCTGGGTGATCGATCGCGCCGATGCGCCCGCCGAGGCACGCATCGCCGCCTCCGGGCGTGCCGTGGCGGTCGCCGATACGCTCATGACCGACGTCGCGGCAAGCAAGGCGCTCGCGCTCGACGTGTTGCGATTCGCACGCGCCCTGGCCAAGTCGCGTGCCCGCTGATCGACGTCCGGGGGCGCAGCGGTTATGGGTGATCGTGCCCGTGCGCGGCTTCGGACGCGGCAAGTCGCGCTTGGCGCCGGTACTCGATTCGCAGGAGCGCTCGCGACTGAATCGGCAGCTTCTGCGACATAGCCTCGCCGTCATCGGTCGCGCCTTCGGCGGGCTGCATCGTTGCATCGTCGTCAGTGCCTGCGCACGCAGTTTGCATATGGCGCGAAACGCGGGTGCTCTCGCCGTATCCGAGCGGCGGCCTCAAGGCGGATTAAATGCCGCCATCCATCAGGCCGTCGGTCGAGCGGTGCTGGGCGGCGCGCGTCGGGTGCTGATCCTGCCTTGCGATCTGCCGCTGATGTCGGTGCGTGCGCTGGAGGAGTTCACGCGCAGCGCAAGGCCGCCCATGCACGTTGCCATCGCGCCCGATCGTGCCCGGACGGGCACCAATGCGCTGTTGTTGCGCGTGCCTTCGGGCTTTCCCTTCTGTTTCGGTCCGGATAGCTTCCATCGTCATCTCGAGGCGGCGCAGGCGCGGGGCTGGGCTACGGCTGTCTGCGACGTGGCGGCGCTGGCAGCCGACCTCGATACGCCGGAGCAACGGATCGCCTGGATAAGGGGCGGGACCCCCTGGGGGCGGTAGGCAGACGAACCCTGTGGGCCGAGTCGGTCGTCCTTGCATCCGATGCGCCGCGAAGCGGTTCAGGCGCAGCCGTCCTCGAATCGTCTGGCGGGAGTGCACGAGCGAACGCTGCGGGAAATCCAGGGCCGCAACAGCGGCAGGTTGGCCTGCCAGGTTCAGAACGCAGCCCTCGGCGCCGGTCGGGTCGTAGAAGGGCTCAATGCTTGCTGCCCCCGCCGATCCGCCCTTCGGGGCAGCGACGGTAGCATACGAGCGCGATCACCAGCACCAGCGCCAGTGCGGCGAACATGGCTCGGTACGCTTCGGCCGCGATCGGCGCTCCCGTGCGCGACATCATGCTGATGATCACGCCGGTGCCGATCTGCAGCGAGGCCGCGCCGAACAACACGGCACAGTTCACGGTGGTGATGCCGCGGCCGATCAGCCGTTCGGGATAGAAATGACGCCCGTGCGTGGCGATCAGCACGCTGTAGCCGCCGACGAACCCCACCAGCGACAGCAAGGCCGTCACGAGCACGAGCCCGGGATTCGGCAGCAGCGCGAGCAGGCCGAACAAGGCTGCGTTGAGGCTGGCGCCGACGACGATCGCGCGCTTGGTGCGTCCGGTCCAGCGGTCGACGAAGGTGAATCCCAGTCCGCCCAGAATGACGCCTGCCGCCATCCAGAAGAGCGCCTTGCCGCGTCCGAGCGTGTCGAGCCCATGCACGTCGCTCAGATAGGGGCCGGCCCACAGGCCGATGATGCAGCTTGCGCTTCCCCATGCGAACCAGGCCATCACCATGAGGCGCCAGATGCCCGGGATGCGCAGCACTTCCAGCACGCCGGATGCGCTCTGGCGCAGGGTCTCGCGCGGCCGGGCGTGAAAATCGTGGCCCGGCGGCGCATCGCGCACGACCGCATAGACGACGAGCGCCAGCGCGAAGGTGAACACGACCACTGCGCCGTAAGCCCCACGCCAACCGAACCAGGATGCGATCAAGGCCATGGGGATGGTCGAGGTGAGGTTGCCCAGCTGGCTGGTGGCCATGAGGCTGCCCGCGAGCGTGGAGAAATGACGCGCCTCGAACCAGCGTGCGCACGCCACGATGCCGGCCATGATCAGCACGGCGCCACCCACGCCCATGAAGGCGCGCGCGAAGATGAGTTCGCCGACGCTTTGCGCTGTGGCGAAGAGCCCGGCGCCGATGCCCGAGAGCACCAGCATGATCGGCATCATGATGCGGGTGCCGAAGCGGTCGAGCAGGATGCCGCCCGGAATCTGGGTGATCGCAGAGGCCAGAAACATCGCGCTCGTCAGCGCGGCGAGGGAGGCCGCCGAAGCGCCGAGTTCGCGCATGATGTCGGGGGCGACGACGACATGCGCGTTGCGAAAGAACTGCGCCGACATCGCCACGAAGGCGGCGATGGCGACGAGGCTAAAGCGGCTGAAGCGGTGCGACGGGTGATTCGAGCCGCTGATCAGACCACCGCCTTGGCTTTGCGCAGGGCGGCGATGTCGCCATCGGTGTAGCCCACCTGCTTGAGGACTTCATCGGTGTGCTGGCCGACCTTGCCGGGTGCGCGGTCGATGGAGGCGCCGCCATGCATGAACTTGAACGCCGTCAGGGGCACGGACATCGGTTTGCCGACCCCTTCCATAGCCGCGAACTCGTGCAGCAGCCCACGGTGCTTCACCTGCGGATCCGCCACAGCCTCGCGCAACTCGCGCACGCGACAGGCCGGCACATGCTTCGACTGGAAGTAGTCTTCCCATTCCGCTGCCGTCCTCTCCTTCATCTTCTCGGCGACGAACTTGTACTTCTCGTCGAAGCGCGCGTTGCGCTCCTGCAGACTGTTGCGCTTGCCTTCCTCCGGATTGCCGAGCGCTTCGAAGAAGCGTTTGTGCTGGCGCGCGTTGCTGGCCGCGATCTGCAGCAGCTGACCGTCCTTGCATTCGTAAGCGCACTGCGGCGCATAGCGCAGGATGTTGCCGTTGCGCTTCGGGTGATGGCCGCTGTGCAGGAAATCGACCATGTGCGAAGCCTGCAGGACCATGGCGACGTCCATCATCGCCATGTCGATGTATTGACCCTTGTTCGTGCGTGTGCGCTGGAAGAGGGCCGCAGCCAGAGCAAAGGCGCCCGTGGTGCCCGTCGCGTAATCGATGATGGGGGAGCCGGCCTTGACCGGACCGGACGTCGGCGTGCCCGTGGAGGCGGTGATGCCCGAGGTGGCCTGGATGGCCTGATCGTAGGCGGTCATGAAACCGCGGGGGCCGTCCTGGCCGAACGCGGTCATCGAAGCATAGATGAGCTGCGGGTTGAGCTTGGACAGTTCATCGTAGCCCAGACCCAGCGCCTTGAACGCGCCCGGACGGTAGTTCTCGACCAGGATGTCGGCCCATTCGGTGGCGAGCTTCTTCAGCGCCGCGCGCCCACCCTCGGTTTTCAAATCGAGTGCGATGCAGCGCTTGTTCGAGCCCTGCGTAATGAAGCCTGTGCCCAAGCCGACTTCGTTCAGCGCCATGTCGGCGCCCGATTCACGGCTCTGGTCCGGTGCGTTCGGGTCGTCGACCTTGACTACGTCGGCGCCGAGCACGGCGAGCTGATACGAGGCGAACGGGCCCGCGAGAACATGAGTGCAATCCAGGATCTTGATGCCTTCGAACGGTCGCATGAGACGCTCCTCCAACGCGATGCCTGCGGATCGCGTATGCGACCCGAAGCAAAAAAACTCGCCCAGGAAGGCGAGCGGGGTAGCGTCGCAGGATAGCAGAACTGCGCGCACGGGCGCATGGCCGAGCCGGCGCGGCGCGCGCCCGCCGAGCATGGGGATGGGTCGGTTCGTGGCCGCACGCGTTCGTTCGGGGATGAGCATTTCTTCCTGGCAAGCGCGTTGCCCGCTCACTATCCTGATACTCATCAAATGAAGCGCGTACGATCTTTCGTAGATTCGTAACGCATGCATTCATGCGGCGGCCAACATGCAGCACAACAAGGTCGCCAATCACAGAGCCTTTGATTCGCGCGTAGCGCCGCGTCTGTTCCTTCGGGTGAGGGAGGGCGCATGCACTGAGCTCTCGGGGGATTCAACGATGCAGGACTTCGCCCACTTCGGCCTCATCGGCCGATCTGCAGTTTTTCTCCAGTGTCTCGAGCGCATCGAGCGCTATTCGACGTGCAGTGCGCCGGTCCTGTTCCAGGGCGAGACGGGAACGGGCAAGGAACTCGCGGCTCGCGCAGTGCACTATCTGGGCGGGCGTCGCGACGCTCCGTTCGTGCCGGTGAATTGCGGGGCCATGCCCGAGGCCTTGATCGAGAGCGAACTCTTCGGGCACGCGCGCGGCGCCTTCACCGATGCACGCGAGCACCACGCCGGACTCATCGCCCAAGCGCAAGGCGGGGCGCTGTTTCTCGACGAAATCGAAGCGCTGAGTACACGCGCCCAAGTCGCTCTGCTGCGCTTCATTCAAGGTCGCGAGTATCGCCCGATCGGCGGGCGGCTCGTTCAAGGGGCCGATGTGCGCATCATCGCGGCCAGCAACGCCGATCTGCAAGCGATGGTGGGCGAGGGTCGATTCCGCGCCGATCTGCTGTTCCGCCTGGACGTGCTCTCGACCGTGATACCGCCGCTGCGCGAGCGAGACGACGATGTCCTCCTGCTCGCGCGCGCGTTCGCCGATCGGTTCGCGCGCGAATATGCGAAGCCGCCGGTCGTCCTTGCGCCCGGCGTGGAGGACTGGGTGCTCGCTCAGCGCTGGCCTGGCAACGTGCGCGAACTCGAGAACGTCGTCCACCGCAGGGTCGTTCTGTCCGACGGGCCCTTGCTCGATTTGCGTCCTACCGCCGAGCATTCGGCCAGCCTCGCTGCAGCCTCTGGTGCGAAGCTCACCGACCGAGGTTTCCGCGAGGCGAAAGCGCGCGTGATCGCCGACTTCGAGCGCAACTACGTGACCGAACTGCTCGCCCGATCGCACGGCAATCTCAGCGAAGCGGCGCGCGTCGCCGGCAAGGAGCGCAGCCGCTTCGGCCGGTTGGTCAAGAAGTACGGCCTTGCGCGCGAGACCTTCGCCGAAGGCAAGTCCGCCTAGTCCCGATTCAGCCATTCGTCGAGGCGCGCTGAGCCGAAAATCGCGCCCCTGGGCATCGTCGGGCGGTCGAGGGGTGCGCCTGGCTGCGGCGAAATCGCCCTGGCCTGGGGCAGATCGGCCGCATCGTCTCCATCGCATGCTCTCCCTGTGTCAACGCGACTTCTCGAGCCTAGCAGCCCTGGGCCGTTGCGCCGCAGGCTCTTCCCTCGTCCATAAGTTTGTAAGTTGGATCAATGGCCTAGCACGGCCTTGGGCAATGGCACGCATGTTGCACCCTGGGTGCATCCGAGAGTCGGAATGGAGCGGCTCCATGGGTGATGGCGACGATATGGTTCAAGCGGTGGCAGCTTCGTTGGTGGCGTACGTGACTCGTCATCCCGAGGCGGCCGACAGCATCGAAGGCATTCGCCGTTGGTGGCTGCCCGCAGGCACGGTCGCGAGCGCCGCCGACGTGGAGGCTGCGTTGAATTGCCTGGTTCTCGCAGGGATCCTGGCAACGCGACGGCTGCCCGACCGCGGCGTGCTGTATTCGCGGCGCCGTGATCGATGAGGCGGGCGGCGTCGATTCGGCAGAGCAACGATGGCGGCCTCGCCTGTCTGCCACGATTGCGTGGCGCACGGCACTTTTCAAGGAGACGCAGCAAATGGTCCAGGTGAGTTATCCGGGTGTTTACATCGTCGAGAAGCCCAGTGGCGTGCGCACGATCACCGGGGTTGCAACGTCGATCGCGGCGTTCGTCGGCTTCACGCGCAAGGGCATCCCCGACAAGGCGGTGAAGCTCACGAGCTTCGCCGATTTCGAGCGCAGCCACGGTGGGCTGGATCGGGAGAGTCCGGTTTCCTATGCGGTACGGCAGTTCTTCTTGAACGGCGGGACGCAGGCCATCGTCGTCCGCGTGGCGGTCGGGCATGCGACGGCGGCATGGACCTTGCAAGATTCGGGGCCGGCCGACGTGATCGATGTGTCCGCGTCGAGTCCCGGTACGTGGGGCAACGATCTGCGTCTGACCGTGCAGACCACGGGCGTGCGCAATCCGGATGCCGACTTCAATCTGGTCGTCTCGCAATTGCAGGCCGATGGCGCCACGCTGGTGCCGATCGAAGTCCATCGCAATCTGAGCCTGGATGCGAACTCGGCGCAGTACGTCGAATCGGTGGTCAACAATGCCTCGGCTGCAGTGCGGGTCACCCGTCGCGGCGGACTCGCGTTCGGCGGCACCGGTTACGCAGTCAGCACCAACATCGCGTTTCCGCTGGCACCGGGCAATACGACCATAGGCGGCACGGCGGACGGCAACACCCCCTTCCTGCTGACGCTGGCGGGCGCGCCGTGGAACAACATCGGCGATCTCGTGACTTCGGTCAACGATGCGATCACCGCGGCGGGGCTCGCGGGGCGGTTGCAGGCCACGGAAAGCGGCGCCGACGGCGGCGCGGGTGCCGGTCACGTGCGCATCGCATCGACCACGCCGGGCGAATCGTCCGCCGTGGTCATCGCGGGCGGGGCTTTCGGCGGGCTTTCGGCGTCCGCGCAACTGGGTCTGGCCAACGGTGGGCGGGAGTTCACCGGTGCAGCGGCCCATCGGCCGACGGCGGTGAACAATGTCGCGCCTTCGACCTCGGGCGCGGACGGATCGCGCGGCGGCCCCAACGATCTGGTCGGCGTCGAGTCCGCGAAAACCGGCATGTACGCCTTGCTCGACGTCGATCTGTTCAACATCTTGTGCATTCCCGAGACGTTCGAGATGACCGCTGGCCAGGAGGCTGGCGTCATTCCGCCGGCGGTCGCGCTATGCGAGCAGCGGCGCGCTTTCTACATCGTCGATGCGCCTTCCGACCGCACACTCTCCGACATCGGCGCCTGGGCGAATGCCACGAGCCAGTCCCGTAACGCCGCCACGTACTTCCCCGCCGTGCGCATCGTCGATCCGCTCGACGGCTTGCGGCCGCGCGTCATGGCGCCTTCCGGGACGCTCGCAGGCGTGTACGCGCGCACCGATGCTTCGCGCGGGGTGTGGAAGGCGCCTGCCGGCACCGACGCGACGCTGAACAACGTGCTCGATCTGGCGCTGCCGGTGAACGATTTGGAGAACGGCCAGATCAATCCCCTCGGGGTGAACGTGCTGCGCACCTTTCCGGCCTACGGTCGTGTGGCCTGGGGGGCGCGCACCATGAAGGGCGCGGATGCGCAGGCCGACGAATACAAGTACATACCGATCCGGCGCTTGGCCCTCTTCCTCGAAGAGAGTCTGTATCGCGGCACGCAGTGGGTGGTGTTCGAGCCCAACGACGAGCCGCTGTGGGCGCAGATCCGATTGAACCTCGGCGCCTTCATGCATGGACTCTTCCGCCAGGGCGCTTTCCAGGGCACGACGCCCCAGGAAGCCTACTTCGTGAAGTGCGACAAGGAGACCACGACCCAGGCAGACCGCAATCTGGGCATCGTCAACATCCTGGTCGGCTTCGCGCCGCTCAAGCCCGCGGAATTCGTCGTCATCACCATTCAGCAGATCGCAGGCGATCTCTAATAGCGGAGTCGGACCATGGCCCAGTTCTCAGTCAATACGCATCGCTTCGATCCTTACAAGAACTTCAAGTTTCGCATCAAGTGGGATGGCCGCTACGTCGCCGGCGTGAGCAAGGTCAGCGCGCTCAAGCGCATCACCGAGGTGGTCGAGCATCGCGAGGGCGGCGATCCGTCGATGACACGCAAGTCGCCCGGGCGCAGCAAGTACGAGGCGATCACGCTCGAGCGCGGCGTCACGCACGATCTGGAATTCGAGGCCTGGGCCAACAAGGTCTGGAATGTCAGCGCGGGGCTCGGCGCCGAGGTGAGCCTTAAGGATTTTCGCAAGGACGTGATCCTGGAGGTCTACAACGAGACCGGTCAGGTGGTGCTGGCCTACAAGATCTATCGCTGCTGGGTGTCGGAGTTCCAGTCCTTGCCGGAGCTCGACGCCAATGCCAACGCCATTGCGATCCAGACCCTGAAGCTCGAGAACGAGGGCTGGGAGCGCGATACCGCAGTGACCGAACCGACTGAACCGGCGCTGGGCGCCTGATCGTCGGCCGCTGTCACCCGACACGCCCATGCAAACCCGCCTCGGAACGCACGCCATGCGACCGCTGGGACAGCTCGGCGACCTCGACATCGACTTCGCCGGCACCGACCGTCCGCGCCTGGTCACCGCGCTGCTCGCCCGCTTCGGCGAGCGGGGCGAGCCTTCGTACTGGTGGTCCCGTCCGGTCGGCGAGCGCATCGCAGCGCTGTTGCGTCTGGTGGCGCTCACCGAAGGGCGTGACGAGTTGTCCTTGAGCGCACGCTGCACGGTGCCCGAGTGCGTCGAGTTGTTCGAATTCACGCTGCCGCTGCACCGGTTGGCCGAGCCCGACGGCGACGACGGTCCGGTCACGGCGACCCTCGAGAGCGGCGCGCTCGTGAGCCTGCGCCGCCCGACGGGCGAGGATTTGCAGCGCTGGCGGGATGCCCGGCCGGCTTCACGGGCGCAGGCGATCGAGTGGATGCTCGATGCCCTGGTGGTCGCGGGCGAATGCACGGCCGGAGACGAACCCGTGGTGACCGCCGCGCTGACCGAAGGCGATCCTCTGGTCGACTTCACCGTCGCTTGCCGGTGCCCGGCGTGCGGCATCGCCATCGATGTGGCCATCGATCTCGAGGAGTTGGCGCTGCGACGCCTCTCCGCCCAACAACGAGCGTTGCTGCAGCAGGTGCATAGGATGGCGTCTCACTACGGCTGGACGGAAGCCGAAGTCCTTGCGGTACCGCCGTCCCGCCGTGCGCGCTACCTCGCGCTCATCGAGGACGATCAATGACGGGCTACTTCGATGCATTGCTCCGCTCTGGGGGCATGCTCAGCGACCAGCGCTCGGTGACGAGTCCAGTGGCACGCGCCGAAGCGGAACCGCTCGCCCAAGAATCGGAGCAGTTCGACCGCACACCGCCTGCAGCGGATGTTCCGATGCCGTTGCCATCGACGCCACCACGACTCCCGGGGCGCAAGACCGCAGAGTTCGAACCGACGCACGAGGCTGTCGAGGAGGGGTTCGCGCGCACCGATGCACCGCTTGCTGCCTCGCCCTCGGAGCCGTCGCTTGGTACGACCGAGTTCCCGGGTGCTCACGTGTCGGCACGGCCTTCGGGGGGTGTTGCAGAGGACGTCGGTCGCACCCTGGTAAAAGCGGCGCTGCGCTGGGTCGCGGCAGCACCGAAGCAGGCGCACACGGCGAGCGAGCCATCCCCGGCACATACCGACGCGATGTCCGCCAGTCAGCCTCGAGCCGAACGTACAGCCTTCGCTATCGACCGGGAGTCGAACGAAATGCGGGCGGCCACTACGGAAGCTCCATTCCGACAGCATTCCGATGATCGAGGCCCGCTGTCTGCCCGAATCCTGCCTTCCGAGCATGCGCTGGCGGGCGGCGTCGAGCGGGCCGTCGGCCGGGCTGCCGACATGGCTTCGCCCGTAAATCGCCCCACTGTCTCCAAGCCGCGCGACGAGACGGTCGAGGTGTCGATCGGCGCGATCCATGTTCGGGTCGATGCGCCGCAGACGCGCGCGGGCGCGATGACAACGACGCCCCGGGCGAATTCGCCACTTCCAGGCGCAGTCCGTGCCAGGTCGGAGAACGCGCCCCACAATAGCCGCCTCGCACGGCGCGGCTTGCGCAGGATCTGAGCATGGCGCTCCAGGATTCCGCCAGGGCGATCGGGGCGGTGACCCGGCTTCTGCAGGATCACCTGATCCGCCGCGGGTTCGACGTTGCCATCGGCAAGCCCGAAGATGCCGCCAGAACCAACACCAACGCCAAGCTGAATCTCTTCCTCTACGAAGCCGGGTTCGACGCCCACTTGCGCAACCTGACCCTGCACGAAGGCGCGCCGCCCCCCCTGTGGCTGGTGCTGAAGTTCCTGCTGACCGCCTTCGATGCCGCGGAGAACAGCGATACGGCCGCCGCGCACGACCTCCTCGGACGAGGCATCGCCGCCCTGCACGAGATCAACATCCTGCGCCTCGATGCGCTGGTCGCGCTTGACGTGCGCCTCGCGCTGGAGAGCAACCCGGAGCCGCTCAAGATCACGTTCGACGAGTCGAGCGCGGATCTGCTCTCCAAGATCATGCAAGGCACCGATGAGCGCTATCGTTTGTCCGCCGCGTTCCAGGTGCGGCCGGTGATGATCGTCCCCGGCGTGTTGCCGCGCGCATCGCTGCTCGTGGGTGTCGATTACACGACCGCGCCCGAAACCGTGATCGGCGAGGAAGGGATACAGATCGATGTGCTTCCTTCGATGGGCGCCCGGCTGACGCGGCTGGAGCCGGCGCGTTTCGAAGCAGGCGAGCAACTGATCGTGTTCGGTGACGACATTGCCGGCGTGGAGATGGAAGTGGTGCTGGGCGATGTGATGCTGACCGTGGTCGAGCGACATGTCGACCGGCTCATCCTGACCGCCGAGGGCAGCCCCGGCGCGCCGATTGCATCGGGCACGACGCTCTCGGCCGGGGAACTGCCCCTGCTGGTGCGGCGGCGGCTGTCGCCGACTCGCACGCGTGCCAGCAACCTGCTGGCGGCGCGGCTCTTGCCCACGCTCGACAGCGCCGCGTTCGTCGCAGGCGACCTGCAGTTGCAAGGCCGTCTGCTCGGCACCGACAGCGACGACATCCTCGTGCTCCTTTATCGCGAAACCGATGGCGCAACGGTGCACAGGTTCGACGCCGTGACGACGGCCGTCGATCAGCAGACGCTCATCGTGCCCGGCGCGCAGGCGGTCGTTCCGGCCGGCACTTATCGGATCATCCTGCAAGTCAACAACCAGCAGGCGAAGTCCAGTCCGCGCGTGGTGGTGCCATGAGCGCGCGCACGCTGCAAAAGGAGAGGACGGACGCCCCCGTGGCATTCATGCCGAACCTGCGCGGCGAGGACCCCAGCGCGCAGTACTGGCTGCGACAGGCAACCCTGCGTCTGCGCAGAGAGATCTGCTGGTTGTGGCGCGAACGCGAACTCCAGGGCGCCAGACCTGAGCCGGGCGCGCCTATGCCGCCACCGGTGGACCGCGCGATCGAGGCGCTCGACCTCGTTCGCTACGACGGCGACCGGCGCCGCTTCTTTGCCGACGATGTGACGGCGCGCCATCTCTCCGAAGCCATGAACGCGAGCCGACTGCCCAGCGCAGATGACGCGCATCGAGGTTCGTTCGGCTGGGTGGTACACCGTCTGCGGCTTGCCCCGATCGAATGCTTCGTGCTGGCTGTCGCGCTGCTGCCGATCGTGGATAGCGCGGCCGGGCAAGTGCTCTCGACCTGCCTGAACGATCCGAACCGACAAGCGCCTACGCTGGGCCTGGTGCAGCGATTGTGGGATCGTCCCGACGAGGTAATGCGCTGCTTCGACCCCGCCCATCCGTTGCTGCGGTACGGGCTGATCTCGTTCGGTCCCGGCTCACCGACGGGCGGCGATTGGCACGCCCCGTTGGCGGTGCCCGCCTTGGTCGCTCGCCAACTGCTGTTTCCGGGCGACGAACTGCCTGCTGCCCTGGAAAAGGTGAGCCCCGGTCTGCTGCCGCAAGCTCTGACGACCGGCGCACTGGCACGCATCAAAGCAGCATTGGATGGCGAGGATGGTCGTGGCATGCGGGTCGTCCCGATGGTCGGCGTGCCCGGCGCCGCGCTCGACGCTGTAGTCGCCGCGTGCGCGCAGCGCGACGGCATGGACGTTGTCCGCCCTAGCAGCACCTTGTCCCGAGAGCACCTCGCGCAGGCGCTCAGTGCCGCATGGCTGCGCGGTCTGGCCGTGTATCTGCCTGTATCGGCCCTGAACGAAGCCGCTGCGCATCACGACGCCCCGGCGATATCGCTGCCCCTGCCTGGCTTGCCGCTCACCGTGTTCGTGGGTGTGCATGATCGAAGCGAACTGAGAGGCCTCGATGCTGCGCTTCCCGCTGTCGCGGTGCCGGCGCTCGGTCATGCGGAACGGCTGCAATGCTGGGAGCGCGCGTTGGGTGCCGAGGGCGTGGATCCGATCTTGCCGGAACTTGCGCGTCGCTACCGTTACGACGAAGCGGCCATCGCGCGCGTCGGGGCTGAACTGAAGTCGTTGGGAAGGCGGCCCACAGGCGACGAGGTGCTGGCTGCCGCGCGCGCAGATCTCGATCTCGGCACTTTGGCGCAGTCGGTCGATCCGCGGTTCTCGCTGGCCGAACTCATGCTGCCGAGCGCACAGGAAACTCAGGTGCGCGAGATCGTCGCCGCGATGAGCAACCTCACTCGGGTGCATTACGAATGGGGCACGGCGAGAGCTTGGAACGAGAGCGGGCTCGCGGTGTTGTTCCATGGCCCGCCCGGCACCGGGAAGACGATGGCGGCCGAGGCGCTCGCCACCGAACTCGCGATGCCTTTGTACCGCATCGATCTGTCGCAGGTGGTCAACAAGTACATCGGCGAGACCGAGAAGAATCTGAGCCGCTTGTTCGACGCGGCAGACAGCGCCGATGTCATCCTGTTCTTCGATGAAGCCGATGCGCTCTTCGGCAAGCGGACCGAGGTCAAGGACGCACACGACCGCTACGCGAACCTGGAAATCAGCTATTTGCTCGAGCGCATGGAGCGTTTCAAGGGCCTCGCCATCCTCGCCACCAATCGCAAGAAGGATCTGGACGAGGCCTTCCTGCGGCGCCTGCGTTTCGTCGTGGAGTTTCCGCTGCCCGGTGCGGCCGAGCGGTTGCGCATCTGGCGCAGCGTCATCCCTGCCGGGGTCGATGCCAGCGAGGTGGACTTCGAATTTCTATCGCAACGATTCTCGCTGGCGGGCGGCCACATTCGCGCCATCGTGTTTCAGGCGTGCCTGCAAAGTGCGTCCGAAGGCGCGCCGCGCGCCCTCGCCATGTCAGCGATCGTGCGAGCCGTTCAGCGCGAGTTCGACAAGCTCGACCGAGCCAGCAGTCTCGATCAGTTCGGCCCCTACGCCGATCTGGTCGCCTCGCAAAGGAGTACGCGATGAACGGATCTGCACCGAAGCGGCGCGTTCACATCGATCGCATCGAGCTCGATCTGCGCGGTTTGTCGCCGGCCAAGGCGAATGAAGCGGCACGCGCGCTCGGGCCAGCGCTCGCGCGAGCGCTGGCGGGATGCGCGGTCCGCATTGCACCCGCCGAGAGCATCGATGCCGGCACGGTCCGCACCTTGTCGACGGCCGAGGCGCACACGCTGACCACGGCGATCGCGAATCGGATCGCACGCAAGGTCGGCGGGGAGGGGCGCTGATGTTGTTGCGCGGCGCATTGGTGGAGTACAGCGGCGGCCCGATCGGCCCGATTCCGAACGTGGTCATCTTTCAGTTCAACCCCGAGTCGCTGGCACGCACGCTGCAGATCCCGGAACGACCGACCGGCGCCACCCGGCGCGAGTCGTCGCAGGCAGGCGAGCAGACTTTCGAGCGGATCACTTTCACCGCGCATTTCAATGCCGCCGACATGCTCGACGAGGGCAAAGCCCTGGCGCAGATGTTCGGCATCGGCCCGCAACTGGCCGCGCTGGAGAAGATGGTCTTGCCCAGCAGCAAGCTCGCCGGTTTGGTCGGTGCGGCCATCGATGCGATCGGCGACGCTCTGGGCGGGGGCAGCGACGATGCTCCAGCACAGCCGATCCCGCGCGAGACCTATCCGCGCATTCTGTTCGTCTGGGGCCTCACGCGGGTCCTGCCCGTGACGATCGATTCGATGAGCATCACGGAGCTCGAGTACGACTCGTTGCTGAACCCCTTGCGCGCGGAGGTTGCGATCACGCTGAGCGTGATCGCAATCGATGCCTGTTCGGACGACCTGCTCGCCAAGGGCGCACTCGAGTTCTCCACGATCGCGAAGGAAGCCCAGGCCATCGCCAATCTCGCGAACACGGCCGAACAGGTCGTCGAGCTGATTCCGCTTTAGGGAGGCCGCATGTTCTTGCCCAACTCGCGCTACGCCAAGGTCGCCACGGTCGAGACCACCACGTCGACCGGCGAGCAGGTGATCGCGCTGAAGCTGCGCCGACTGACCCCGGTGGCGGGCGAGCCGCGCATGGTCGAAGCAGGCGATCGACTGGACCTGCTCGCGCACAAAGTGGTCAACGATGCCACGCAGTTCTGGCATGTCGCCGACGCCAATACCGCGCTCGACGGCCGGGAACTGACGCGCGCGCCGGGCGACAGCCTGGACGTGCCGAGGTCCTAGATGAGCACGCCACGCTTCCGTATCTGGTTCGGCGATCGCGCGGCGAGCGAGGAGGAACTGCGCCGCGTCGAGGAGATCGAGGTGACGCAGGAGATGGACGCGTTCTGGGAGGCGCGCGTGCGCATGGCGCTGTGCCTGGACGAGCGCGGCAACTGGCTGCATTGGCCCGCGGCCACGGCAAGCCCGTTCTCCCGGATACGGATCGAGATCGATGTCGGCAACGGGCGCTTCGCGCCGCTGATCGACGGCCCGCTCGCGAGCATCGACGCCGACCTCGACTCGCAGCCCGGACGCAGTACGGCCACGATGGTGGTGCGCGACGACAGCGCCTTCCTCAACCGGGTCGAGGAAGTCGAGCCGCCGTTCGAGAACCGCACCGACAGCGATATCGCCGAGGAGATCTTCGGCCGCTTCGAGCAGATCCGGTCCACGCGCATCGAGGGCACGCAGGCGACGACCGAGGCGGTCACGCGGCGCGGCACGGCACTGCAGTTTCTGCGCGAACTCGCGCGCGCCAATGATCGTCATGCCTATGTCCTGCCGGGAGAAGCGCCGGGAGCGAGCATCGGCTGCTTCCTGCCCGACCCTGAGAATGCGGGCGATCTGCCGCCCCTGGTGCTGATCGGCGCCGGGCGCAATTTGTCGAACGCGCGGGTCGAGCAAGACCCCGAGGGCGGGGAGCGCACCCAGGCGCAGGTGCTGCGGGTGGACGATCAGGGCGTCACCACGTTTCAGACGAGCGCGGAGGATCTGGGGCTCATGCGCAACTTGCCGGCACTGCCTGCGAATCTCACGCCGGTGCGTCTGCTCGACCCGGCCGAGAATACGCGTGCCGATCCCGCCGCTGCCGCGCAGGCCCGGGCGCGCCGCAGCGGCTATCTGTATCGCCTGACGAGCGACGTCGTCCCGAGTTGTTATGACTTTGTGCTGGAGCCTTACAAGAAGGTGCGCATCGACGCAGGCGCCACCCCTTACAGTGGGGATTACCTCATCACCAAGGTGATCCACCGGATCACTCCATCGGTCTACTCGCAGGCGCTGGAAGCGAAGACCGATTCCATCTCCGAGGTGTCGGGAGCCGCGGTGGCCGAGGCCTTGGGCGGCGGCCTGCAGTTGTCGGTATCTGCCAGTGTGGGAGTGTTCTGATGTCGGAATTCATGGAGCAGTCCGTCGAACGCCTGGTTGAGCGCGCGGGGAGCACTTACTACGGCAAGTACCGTGGCATCGTGACCGACGTCGACGACCCGAACAATCAACTGCGCATCCGCGCCACCGTGCCTGCGGTACTCGGCGAGCATCCGTGCGGCTGGGCGATGCCGGCTGCGCCGTTCGCGGGCGATGGTCACGGCTTCGTCATGCTGCCCAAGGTGGGCTCCGGGGTCTGGATCGAGTTCGAGGCCGGCCGGCTCGACAACCCGATCTGGTCGGGGGCCTGGTGGGCCAGCGGTCAACGCCCGAATCCCCAGGGGGCCGGTGTGCGCGTGCTGGTCTCGGAACAAGGCCACAAGGTCATTCTCGACGACGATGCAGGGGAGCTGCAGCTGGTCCACGGCAGTGGTCCGTCGATCAAGTTGACCGGCGACGAGATCCTGATCAGCTGCGGAAGCTGCGAGATCAAGATCAGCAGCGACAGCATCTCGCTCAACAACGGCCAGATCAAGATCGGCCTGGCGGGGGTGAGCCTCGTCAACGGCGCGATGACCTTCGGCACGCCGCCATGATGCCCATCCTGACCACCGCCAGCACGGTGATGTGCCCGCACGGCGGCACGGCTCAACTCGTCACGAGCAACTCGGATGCCTTGATCGATGGTGCGCCTGCGCTGCTGCAGACCGACCTCCATCCGATCGTGGGCTGCACTTTCACGCCGGTGGCCTATTCGCCTTGCGTGTCGATTCGATGGGTGAGCGGTGCGACGCAGACTACCGTGCGTCAGGTGCCGGTGCTGCTGCAGAACAGCGTGGGCCTGTGCCTGAATGCCGCCCAGGCGCCGCAGGGCACGGCGGTCGTGGTGCAAGTCCAACAACGCGCAAAGGGACTCTGAGCATGGCAGCGCGCTCCCACGGCCGACATCTGGCCTTCCCGTTCCGGATCGGCGCCGATGGCCGCACGGCCGCGCCGGTCAACGACGACGCGCATGTGCGCGACGAGCTGCTGCAACTGTTGCTGACGAGCCCCGCCGAGCGCCTGTTTCTGCCGGAGTTCGGCGGCGGCGTGCGCAAGTTGGTATTCGAGCCTGCATCGGAGGCATTGCGTGGCGTGGTCAAGGCCCGCATCACCAACGCGCTGTCGCGTTGGCTCGGACACCGTTTGACGGTGGAACTGATCGATGTCGTGTGGGACGACGCGCTCGCGACGCTGGAGGTGACGGTCAAGTACCGCCCCGCCGGCAGCGCGGATTCACGCATCGTCAAGTTTCAACGCGGTTCGAGTTAGCGCGGGACGACCGCCATGACAGCCATTCCCTTCCCCGATCTGGTCGAAGACCGTGCCGATGTGCTGGCGAGCCGCAATCTCGACGGTCTCAAGCTCGCTCTGATTGCCCTGCCTGCCGGCGCGGCCCCCGATCATGCCGACATCGAGCTGCACTTCTTCAACGGGCTGCATCTGGCAGCGATACTGGCCGACGTCGGGGCAGATCCCGTGCGCGCGCGCCAGGTGTTCCGCATACGCGGCGGCAGCCGCATCCCCGCGGGTAACGCCACGGGGCAGGTTCGTGTCGTTTCGGTTTCGGGCATCGATGCGAGGCGCTTGTCGTTGCGCGTGGAGCCGGTGGGCGATTACTCGACCTACACGCTGGCACTGGTCTGGGACGCGAGCCTGATCGATCCGTTCTTCAGTTCGATCGGTTTCAAGTTCCGCCCGGGCTGCTTCAGCAACGACTGCGCGCCGCCTTTGCCGGGCAGGCCACCGGCGCCGAATCCTGCCATCGACTATCTGGCCAAGGACTACGATTCCTTCCGCCATACCCTGATGACCGCGATGGCCGCGCGCGTGCCCGGCTGGCGCAGCACCAGCGAGGCGGATCACGACCAAGTGTTGATCGATCTCTTCGCCGCAGCTGCCGACGAACTGAGCGACTATCAGGACCGCGTCATGGCCGAGGCGTATCTGCCGACCGTGCGCAAGCGCGTGTCGCTCGCTCGCCACGCCCGGCTGGTCGACTACCATGTGCACGAAGGCAATCAGGCCAGCACCTGGATCGCGGTGGATGTCGTGGCGGGACAAGCGCCGTTCACCCTCGACGATCAGGAACTGGTGGTGTGGGCCGGCACGAATCCGCCCGCCGACGATGCGGTGTACTTCGCCAGCCGACAGCGCAGGCTTCCCCCCGCGCAGCGCCAGCGCATGGATCCTCTGCTCAACCGCCTGCGGCTGCACACCTGGCGCAACGCGCAGCCCGCGCTGGCTGCCGGCAGCACGTCGGCGGACATCGTGCCTGTCGACGGGCTCGCCGCCGAGGCTGATGCCGATGCTTTGCGCGATCTGGTGCGCAACGGCGCGTGGCGCGAACTGCTCGTCGTCGAAGTGCTCAACCCACTCACCGGCGCCGTCGCTGGCCGCAATCGCGCCAAGCGCCAGTTGTTGCGCCTGCTGCCGGGGGACGATCCGGAGGCGGGCGGCGCGCAGTCGGTGCTCGATCCCGTGACGGGCACCTGGCTGGTGCGCGTGCATTGGCGCGAGGAAGACGCGCTGCGCTTCGATTACAGCTTCACGACGTTCTGTCCGGGACCGCCGCCGACGACGGTCGAGGACGTTTCCATCTTTTACGGCAATCTCGTGACGGTGCATGCGGGCCGTCCGCTGGCAGTGCAGTTCCACGAGCCCGGCAGCATGCTGCCGACCGACACCGACGATCTCAAGCATCGCCATCTGCAGCGCATGAATCGCTACGGCGACGGTCGCGATTGGACGCTGGCACCGCTGCCGGACGAAGGCCCCCTCGCCTATCTGCCGCCGACGACCGCCGGCGCGATCGGCGAGGAGCCTGCCCGCTCGACTCTCTGGCTCGAAGTCGAGGCACCGGGCTCGGCCCGCGAAGCCTGGGACGAAGTCGCGAGCCTCGTGTACAGCGACGATTCGGCCGAGAACGGCGATCACTACGCGGTGGAAACCGACGAACATCGCCGCAGCACGCTGCGCTTCGGCAACGGGACGAACGGGCGGGCACTTGCTGCGGGTGCGATCGTGCATGCGCAGTATCAGGTGGGCGTGGGGACCGAGGGCAACATCGGTGCCGATCAACTGATCAATGTCGGTGCGTTGAGCGGTCTGCTCAACGGTGCAGTGATCGCGGCCACCAACCCGTTCGACGTCTCCAATGGGCGCGATCCCGAGACGGCCGAGCGCGTGCGTCGCAACGCACCCGAGGCATTCCGCGCGCGTCAATTGCGCGCCGTGACCCTGGCCGATTACGAGCAGCGCGCCGAGGAAGTGCAGGGGGTAGCGCAAGCCGTGGCCCGCTATGCCTGGACAGGCAGTTGGCGCACGGTACGGATCACCCTCGATCCTGCCGGATTCACCGCCTTGGGCGATGCGCGCTCCCGGGCGCTTTGGGACGAGTTGCGCCCGCGAGTGGCCGATCATCTCGAAGCCGTGCGTCTGCTGGGCGAGGATCTGGAGCTGAGGCCGCCGCGCTACGTGCCCCTCGAGGTTCGCATTACCGTGTGCGCCGCGCCGACCTACTGGCGCGAAGACATCCGCTTCGTGTTGGAACAGGAGTTCTCCGACAGCTGGACTTCCGACGGTCGACGCGGTTTCTTCCATCCCGACGAATGGAAGTTCGGCCAGTCCTTGCATCGAAGCGCGATCGAGGGCCGCATCCATCGCGTCGCGGGTGTCGAGCACATCGTCGGCATCGAGATGAAGCGCTTCTCCGCGCCCCTGCCCGGCATCGGCTCCGGCGATGTGCTGGAGATGGGCTTCGACGAAGTGGTGTTGCTTGCCAACGATCCCAGCCATCTGGAGCGCGGTCTGATCCGCTTCGAGGTGCTGGGCGGACGCCAGTAGGAACACGACATGGCCTGCAATCCTCTGATCACCGACCCGTTCGACTTCCCGCGCCGGGCGAACAATCGCCCGGGCTTGCCGCGCATCGCCTACCGCATCGGCCGCTACGCCGATTTCGTCGAGGCGATGAAGCGCAGCATCGATGCGGCGCCAGAATTGGCGGCCTGGACGCACCGCGAAGCCGACGATCCGGGCATCGCGCTCCTCGAAGGTGCGGCGATGCTCGGCGATATCCTGAGCTTCTATCAGGAGCACTACGCCAACGAAGCCTACCTGCGTACGGCCGCATGGCGGGAGAGCATCGCCGATCTGGTGAGGCTCACGGGGTATCGCCTGGCGCCGGGCCTGGGCGGTCGAGCGACCCTGTCGTTCGAGGTGCGGGGCGACGCGCCCGTCACGATCCGCGAGGGCTTCGGCGTCAAGGCGGAGCTCGCCGCCCAGTCCACGCCGGCGGATTTCCAGACCGATGCCGAGCTGCAGGCGTGGCCGCACCTGGGGCGCTTCCACCTCTATCGCAAACGCGATTACCCCTGGGCCATCGCCGGCGGACAGAATCGCCTGGAGGTGGCGACTGTCGACGGTGCCGGCGACGCGGCCTCGCTCGCCGCCCTGGAGCTCAAGAAGGGCGACCGCCTGCTGTTGCTGCAGGAGGAGAACGTGTTCGCGTTCTATCTGCAGCTCCTGATCGGCTGGAAGCTGGAACAGCCGGCCGAAGAGATCGTGATCGTCGAAGCGGTCGAACGGCTGCATGATCGCGTCATCGTCACGCTCGCGGGCGAGTTGACGCACCCGTGGCTTATCGGGTGCCGGGCATTCAAGATCGGCCGCACGTTCAAGCATTACGGGGCCAACGCGCCGGTGAACTACGTGAGCGTGGATACCAGCAAGTCGCCGCCCGAGACGAGTTCCACGCCGACGAACTTCACGCGCGAACTGCTGATCGACACGAACTACGGCGGTGCCTATTCCTTCATTGCGTCCGACACCTTCCCGCTCGACCAAGAGGTCAACGATCTGGCCTCGGGCGGCCCGGTCATCGTCACCGGCACGACGCCGTATGCCTTGTTCATGATTCCGTTCGCCGTGTCACGCCGCATGACGGCCTTGCGCAACGGGGCGCCGCAGTGGGGCAATCTCTCCTTGCCGGCGAGTTACGCTCGGCTGGACGACCTGCTGGCGCCCACATGGCTGCGAAGCTATGCCCCGCAGGCCGATGTGCGTACCTTGCGCCTGCACGAAACCAAGGGGCCGGCGCTGACCTTGCGTCCGGTGGCCACCGGTTCGAGCGCCGCATTCGCCGACGGGTCGAATGCCCTGCGCTTCTGGGGCAGCGCGGTGCAGGCGCAAGCCCTTGCCGGCCGCAAGCTGCACTTGTCCCATGCCGACGGACGCGAGGTGGAACTCGTTTGCACCAACACCGATGCCGACTTTGCTTCTCCCACGCCGGACATGCCGAAAATGTGGCCGCTCGATTTCGACCGGCCGCCGACGCCCTTCTCCCGGGCGGATTTCGACGAGCGCGCGCCTAGCGTCGTCGTGCGCGGTAACCTGGTCGATGCTTCCCAGGGCAAGGCCGAGCGCGAAGCCGTGCTGGGCAATGGCGACAGCCGGCAAAGCTGGCAGACCTTCCCCTTGCCCAAGGCGCCCTTGACCTACTACCTCTCGGCCGGGGCAACGCCGCCGCATACGCCCGAGCTCGAAGTCTGGGTGGGCGGCCGTCTGTGGACGCGGGTGGACGCCTTCTTCGGTCGCGGTGGCGAGGAGCCGATCTACATCGTGCGCGAGGATGCCGAAGGACGCAGCTTCGTGCAGTTCGGCGACGGCGAGACGGGTGCCCGCTTGCCGTCCGGGCTGCAGAACGTCGTGGCCGTGTATCGAACCGGCGTGGGCGCGCACGGCGAGATCAAGCCCGGCGCGACCCCCACGGCCAGCGAGCGCCCGCCCGGTTTCGACAAGGTGGCGCTCACCGGCATCGTTTCGGGCGGCGCGCAAGCCGAAGCGGGCGACAAGGCGCGCGAGGCTGCGCCGGGCAAAGTGCAAAGCCTCGGTCGGCTGGTGAGCATCCGCGACTACGAGACCGAGACCCTCGGGCTGCCGGGCGTGGTTGCCGCTGCCGCCGCTTGGGATCTGCATGGCGGCGTGCCCGCGGTGATCCTGCGTGTGCTGCTCGAAGCCGGCCGGGAAGCCGAGTTCGCCGCCATACGCGCGACCCTGGCGCACGCTCAGCGTTGTCGTGGGCCGGACCGCTTTGCGCTGATCGTCGAGCAGGCGTTGCCACGCCATGTCTTTCTCGACATCAGCTATGCGCGGGACATGAGCTATCGGCAAGACGACGTCGACTCGGCAATCCACGCCGCCTTGGGGCTGGCAGGCGATCCCGATCATGAACGCACCGGCGTTTTCGGCCTGCATGCACGCCGACTCGGCCAGCCCGAGTACGCCAGCCGCATCGCAGGCAAGGTCCAGAACGCGCCTGGCGTGATGTGGTGCAAGGTGACGGCGATGGGCCTGTTCGCCGCCGAGACGACCGACCCCGGTGCCCTCGCTCTGCCTGCCGCCCCCCGTCCGCTTGCGGGCATCCTCGCATGCGGTGGGCATGAGCTGCTGCAACTCGATCCACGGCACTTGACGCTCACGGCCGTGGCCGAGCCTGCGGCCGGAGAATGCGCATGAGCACGCAACCCGCAGTGCCCTTGTACGAGCGTCTGCCGGAGATCTATCGCACGCGCGATGCCGAGCAGACGCCGGCCCATCAACTGCGTGCCTACCTGGGCGCCGTCGAATCGGCGTTCAGTGCGATCCACGACAACGTCGGTCAGCTCTACGAGGATCTGTTCATCGAGACCTGCGACGACTGGGTGATCCCGTATCTCGCGGATCTGCTCGGCACGACCCATCTGCGCGGCGACCCGCGCACGCTGCGGGCCGATGTCGCGGATACGATCGCCTTGCGCCGACGCAAAGGCACGCTGGGAGCGATCGAGCGTCTCGCCGTCAATCTGACGGGTTGGGCTTGTCGCGGCGTCGAGTTGCGCCAGAATCTCGCCTGGTCGCAGCACCTCAATCATCAGCGGCCGGATGCCGGCGGCGCCCCGCCCTATGGCGATCCGGCGCGGACGCGTTTCCATGTCCCGCGCGGCGGCACGGCACCGATACGCGATCCCGCGTCGCTCGCCTTGCTGGGCACACCGGTCGACGAATTCGCATATACGGCCGATGTGAAGCCGGCACTCGGTAGTGCAAGGCATATCAATCTGCCCAATCTCGCCATCTTCCTCTGGCGTCTTGCCGCCTATCGTCTGGCGCGCGTGCTGCCGCTCGCGAAGGGCGCGATCGATCGGGGTGTTCAACCCGTCGGCATCGCGCGCCATGCGCTGCGCTTCGACTTGCATCCGCTCGACCTGCCGGTGCGATTGTTCAATACCAGTCGACCGGGCTTTCTGCGGCCCGGCATCTCGGGCGGGCGTGTGTCGCCCCTGACCGATGCCGATGCGGTGCCTGGCCCGATATTCGGTGCGCGTATCACCAGCGACATGCCGCAAGGTCATCCCGAGGCTTATGCCGCAGTCGATTTCTACGACGCGAGCGCCACGCCTCCGAGCGGCTTCGAGCTCGGCGATGTCGGCCTGCATTTCTTCATGCCGCAGACGCTGTCGCCGCTGCTGATTCCGCCCGCCCCGCAGACGGCCTGGCGATGGCTCTATCGGGGCGACAATCTCTGTGCCTGGGAGACCGGTTTGCGACGTCCGCTGCGCAGCGGCGAGATCGTGATCGATCCGGCGATCGGCCGCGTGTTGATCGGGCTCGACACCGAGGCTCAAGCTGCCGAGTTGATGTCCAGCGAAGGCGGTGTGTGGCACTCGCGCATGTTCGTGAGCTACACCTATGCGACGGCTGGGCCGGTCGGTGCGCATCCCGTTGTCCACACGTTCGCCGATTTGCCGCCGGAGACGGAGGTGCGTCGGGTCGGTGACATCGCAGGCGGCACCACGCTGCAGGCGGCCCTGAGCGGCTTGGAGGCTGCGACCGAGGCGGTGACGATCGAGATCCACGACAGTCTCGTGCATCGGGTCGACTTGTCGGCGGTGCCCGGCAGCAGTGTGGACGGCACGTCCTCGCTGCGTCTGGCGCGTTCGTTGACGATACGCGCGGCCGGCGAGCATCGCCCGATCGTCCTGCTGGCGCACCCCTTGTCGTTCCGTCCGGTGGATGCGGCCGCGGCCACACCGTTCGATCCGCAGGTGCGACTCGAAGGCCTCTATCTGGCCCCCGACGCGGCGGCACCGTTTCCTCCGGGGTCGGCGTTGATCGATCGCGCGGCGGTCGCGCGCCTGGAGATCGTCGGCTGCACGCTCGCGCCTGGCGGGCATAGCCTGCGCGACGGCAGCCGAGCACCGATGCAGCCGGCATTGCGTCTGGCGAACGGCTACGGATTCGCCGACGCAAGCGACGTCGATGCGTTCGTGCCGACGCCCGACATCGTCATCCAGCGCTCGATCAGCGGCACGCTCGCGGTCGACGAGCGCTATCGACTCGACATCGAAGACAGCATCGTCGATGGCGGCCTGGGCCTGCGGGATGCGCCCAACGGGGTGTTCGCGATTGCCGCAGCCACCGACCCCGCCGGTGCGTGGGGCGCGGCCTTGAACTTCGACGGACTGACCTGCTTCGGTCCCGTGCGGGTGGCGGCCACGGGCGGTTTCGGAGGGATCTTCACGCAGCGCTTCGAAGTGCTGGACAACCAGCACGGCTGCATCAAGTGGACGGCGTTCAGCGGCGATGCGGACCGTCTGCCGCCCAATCACTTCTGTGTGCATGCGACCGATGTGCGCATCGTGTTCACTGCCGAGCGCTTCAACGATCCGGGCTACGCACAACTCTCGCGCGAGACCGATCGTCGCGTGAGGGAACTGGGACCCGACGACGATGCGATGGGCGCGTTCGGTTTTCTGCTCGAAGCGCACAAATGGACCAACCTGCAGGTACGGCTGCGTGAATTCATGCCGGTAGGCGTGAGACCGCTGGTCGTGCCGGTGACCTGACGAAGGACGAGCCATGCAAGGCGATTTTTCCGTACTCCACTTCGATCCGAACGAGCACGAGCGCCCGGCGGCAGCGCCCGAGCAAGGCGTGTTGCGCAACCTCAACGGCGTGCTGCACCAGCAGGGTCGGGTCACGACCGATGCGGACTTCACCGAGTCGCAGCTGCTCGATCTCGCGTGGAGCGGTCAAGCCGGACGCGACATCATCGGCGCGGGCGTGTGCGCGGTTCCCGCCACCGAGCCCGAAGGCTTTCGGGTCGAATCGGCGCTGGTCGACGGCGATGCGGTCCGCGTCATGCTGCGTCCTGGCCGTGCCTGGGCCGACGGCATACTCACGCGCCTGGCCGGTCTCGCTCCCGACGCGCAAGCACCGGTGGAACGCAGCGCCGCCTACTACGGCGCACCGCTGGCTAGCCCCACGCCGACCCCCGACAGCATCGGCGACAGCGTGCGTGACGCCGTCATTCTCGAAGTGTCCGAGGAGGCGTTGCACGCTTATCAGTATCCGCAGCGCCTGATCGAGCCTGCGCTTGGCGGCGTCGACACCACCGAGCGTTCGTACGTGAACTTCAGCGTGAGGCTGCTGCGCCTGGCCGACGGCGAGGACTGCAACAACATTCGCGACCGGCTGCGCGACGATCCCGCGGCCAAGGGGCATCTGAGCGTGTCGCTCGCGCCTGTGGAGGAGATGGAGGTCGAGTGTCCGGTGGTCGGCGGTGGCGGCTATACCGGCTTCGAGCATCACCTCTATCGGATCGAGATCGCGGCCACGACACCCGGATCGCCGGCTCGCTTCAAGTGGAGCCAATGGAACGGCGGCTTGGTCGGGCGCGGTCGCTTCGACCAGACGACCGACCCGGACCGGGTGATCATCGACGCTGGTCGAGCGCCGATCGTCACCTCGGGTCTGACGCAGTTCTATCTCGAAGCGCTGCAGTACGATGCGCTCGTCGGTACCTGGCGCGTGGTGTACGGCTCGATCGCCACGCTCAATACCGACCACGATCTCGAACTCGCTTCGCCGCCGACCTTCGGAACCTTGCCGTCGACGACCGAACCGGTGTTCTTCCGGTTGTGGAACGGCATCGCGGATATCAGTGCGTATACCAACGCTGCGGAGCCGGTCGAGCTGCGCGACGGCATCCGCTTGGCATTCGACGCACCCGCAGCGGGCAACTATCGGGCCGGCGACTACTGGACCTTCACTGTGCGTGCCGGCGAGATCACCAATGCGCAGGTGCTGATCGACAATGCGCCGCCGACAGGCATCGTGTACCACCGGGTACCGTTGGCGGAGATCAACTGGACCGCGCGCCGCAATACCCAGGTATCGGGCACGATCGAGGACTGCCGGCGTCGCTTCCGGCCCTTGTCGAACCAGAAGATCTGCTGCACCTATCTCATCGGCGACGGCGTATCGAGCTTCGGCGATTTCAATTCGCTGGAAGAGGCCGCAGCCCATCTGCCCGCGGCCGGCGGCGAGCTGTGCCTGCTGCCCGGACTGCATCGCACCAACCTCACGCTCGAAGGCCGGCGCAACGTGACGATACACGGCTGCGAGCGTCGCTCGTTCGTCTTGCCGCGCACGCAGACGCGTGCGCAGCCGCTGCTGCGCTTCATCGACTGCGACGGGATACGCGTGCACGGACTCGATCTGGTCACCTACGACGGAATGGCCGTACACGTCGTCGGCCGCACCGAGCGCAGCTGCCGCGACATCCGTATCCACGACAATCGCATGATCTCGCGCACCAACACGATTCGCGTCGACAATGCGGTCGAGGTCGAGATTGCGAACAACCGCCTGCACCTGCTCGATACCGTCGACGGGCGCGCCACCATTTCCCTGCACGCCGACGACACGCTGATCGAACGCAATACGCTGGTGTTGGTGCCCTTCGTCGATACGACACCGGACGAGCCGGAGGTGCCCGACGACGATCCCAATCGCGATCCCGCCGATCCGTGCGCGCGCCCCCAGATCCTCTATCAATACCCGTTGCTGATTCTTGGCTACGCGCACCAGGTGTGGTCGCTGCTGCTGACGCTGATCGTGCCCCGGCAACCGTATCGTGCCATCGGCGGCATCCATGTGCGGGCCGGCTCCGAGCGCGTGCGTGCGCTGGAGAACACGATCGTGGGCGGGGCGGGCAACGGCATCGTGCTGGGCGGCGATCTGGATCCGGCCGGTGAGGTGGAGGTGGCTGCGCAGCCACCCGGTGTCGCGCCGCCCTTGACCCACGTGCCCGACCGTTTGACGGCTCCAGTGCAGCCGCAATCCGAGATCCGTCCCGCGGTGAACGTCACGGCCGACGGCCACTTCCTCGCGCTGGTGCAGGACGAGCGGGGCAGGCCCATCGAGGACGTCGATGTCTACCTCGAGGGAGAGAGCCTCGTCAGCGATCGCAGCGATGCTCAAGGCATGGCGAGCGTCAAGGCGCCGGCCGGCTCGTACAGTTTGGACGTTTCCGCTTCTTATCGCGTTCTGCGGATCGCCGAATCGCGAGATCAAGACGTACTGGTCAACGTGATTACCGTGGCGCCGCGAGCGAACGCGACCACGCGCGGCCAGGGCTTCCTGCACGAGATCACGCTGGCGCGCAACGATATCTCCATGATGGGCTTGTCCGGTATCGGCTTCGCCCTGCGCAGCGGCGCGAGCCTGCGCACGCCTGCCGTGGCGATTCCCAACAACAATCCACGGGCTGCGCTACTCGCCTACATCGATGCCGCGGTGCTCAACTTGGGGCTCGTCCCCCTGCTGCGCGCAACGCATCCGGTGCGCGATCTGGTGATCCGCGAAAACCGGCTGCATCACAATCTGCGCAATCCTTTGACCGAAGAGATGCGCACGCAGGCTCAGGTGATCGGGCGCGGCGGCATATCGCTCGGCGTGGCGGAGTCGCTCGTGATCTCCGGCAACCATATCTACGAGAATGGCATCAGCGCCGTGGAGCCGGTCTGCGGCGTGTTCTGCGGCTATGTGAACGACGCCGAAATCGGCGACAACGTTCTGGCGGCCAACGGCCCGATCACGGTCGATTACGAGGAGCGGCGGCAAGCCGGCATACGCGGGGGAATCTACATTCGATTTGCAGCCGCGCTCACCAGCCAGTTTTCCGGGTCCAGCGGGCGCAAGCCGGCAGCGCGCGTGCATGACAATCGGGTGGATCAGCCGGCTGGTCGTGCGCTGACATTGTTCGCCTTCGGGCCGGTGTCGGTGGCGAACAATCACTTCAACGCGGAGTACAGCGGCAGGTTCGGCTTGCTGGATGCGATGTTCGGGGCAGTGCTGCTGATCAACCTGGGCGGCATCCATCGTTTGATCGCGCGTCTGTTAGGCGGGTTCGTCGACGCCTCCGATCTGAGCATCGCCCGGGGCGACAACGCGGCAGCGGCCAACGACACGCCGTCGAACTTTGCTTCCGTGGGCCTCACCACCAATCCCTTGCTCGACGGACGCGTAGGTTTCGCCGAGCAGGCGGAGGCCGCCTTGCCCGGCGGCGAGACCATTTTCGACGACAACTATGTTCGGCTCGGCCAGGTCAACCGCTCCCTCATCTCCCAGCTCATGCTTTGCCTCGACGACCTCGGGTATGCCTCCAACACCTCGGCAGTGTTTCGTGGCAGTCCGTTCTTCGCCAATACGGTCCTGCTGGGCGATGTGGTCCGGGCGACGTCCTCGCGCTTCCGTGAAGAGGCCCGACCCACCTTGTCGCTCTGGTCGCAGGCATTGCAGATCAACACCACCGCGCACAATCAGGCAGATCACTGCATCGTGGCGCGCCAGCCGTCATCCACCGCGTTGCCGCCTCTCGTCAACGGGCCGAACCAGGTGCTCGACTTTCAGCTATGCGGTCGGTTGTTCGAGTCGCAAGCCAGCATCGGCCAGTTCTTCATCGCGGTGCTCGCAGCGAATGCGTCCGAGCTGGGCGGCACGCTGGCGCAGGATTCATTCGCGGCTGGCGAGGTGTCCGCCCTCGCGAGGACGACCACCGCAAAGTCGATGCTCATGATCAACGAGACCCAGGTCGCCACCCACCGTGCCTATTCTCAGGAAGCGCATCGGCTGTCGACCAAGCTGGGCGTCGAGCATCCCAAGGCGCAGGCCGTGCGGGCTCAGGCCGACGCAGGGGCGCGAACGACGCGGATCCTGAACGTTGCCGCCGAGGTGGCGCGCATCGATGTGCCCTCGTCGCGCGAGGGCGGGGCGAGCGTCAGTGGCCGATTCGTCAATGCGCGCGGCCAGGGTTTGGGCGGGTACACCGTCGAGGTCGTGCGTGCCAACGGCAGTCGGGTGGATGTGGTCGGGACGACCGATGCCAACGGCCTCTTCGCCGCCCGCTACGATGCGGAGCGGTCCAAGGCCTTGCAGAAAGAGGGTGAGCTTCATTACCGCGTGCTCGACGCGCAGGGCAAAGAGGTGCTGCGCGACAAGAGTGCTTTGAAGATCGAGCCGGGCGCCAGTCTGCAGACGACACTGAGCGTGCCTGTGCGCATCGTGCCCAAGTCGGTAGCGACCGAAGGCACCGTGATCTATGACAGGCGCGCAGAGGACGCCAAACCGAGCCCGGATACGAATTCCACGCCCCGGCCGGCACCGGGGCCTGTGCCTACGCCCAAGCCGGAGCCTGCACCCGCGCCGGAGCCTCGCCCCACACCCACACCCACACCCACGCCGGAGCCGACGCCGGAGCCCCGTCCCTCGCCCAACGTGCGCACGCCCCTGGAAAAGCTCGAAATGGACGCTGCCCTGCGCAAGCGCCTGCTCGAGGCCGACATCCGCGACGTCGAAGCCATACTCGAGGCGGAGGCTGCCGTGTTGACGAAAATCGTCGGGGATCGTGCCGAGGCCAGCAAACTGGCGGAGGCGGCGAAAAATCTGTTGCGGCCGTCGTCGCCCGGGCCGACCCCGGTCGTCAGTTCCCCCACTCGGCGAGCGCGACCCGCGAAGACGCCGCCGAAGAAGGACAAGTAGCCGGGGACGCGCTCGATGCATGAACGCGTCGCCGCCGGCTCCGAGTCAGCTTACTCCTCGAGCAGGCTGCGCAGCATCCAGGCGGTCTTCTCGTGTACTTCGAGTCGCTGGGTCAGCAAATCCGCGGTTGGCTGATCGTTGGCCGCCTCGACCAAAGGAAACAGCTTGCGTGCCGTGCGTGCCGTGGCTTCCTGGGCTTCGACGAGCAGTTGGATCATCTGGGTGGCTTTGGGCACGCCTTGCACTTCCTTGATGCTGGCGAGCTTCACGAACTCCTCGTAGGTTCCCGGTGCGGGATGGCCCAGCGCGCGAATCCGCTCGGCGATCAGATCGAGCGCATTCCATTGCTCCGTGTACTGCGCCATGAACATCAAGTGCAGGGTGTTGAACATCGGCCCGGTGACGTTCCAGTGGAAGTTGTGCGTCATCAGATAGAGGGTGTAGCTGTCGGCCAGCAGAGTGGACAGGCCATGCGCGATCTTCTTGCGCTCATCGTCGCTGATGCCGATGTCAATCGCCGATTTCTTGCTCTTCTTCACTTTCATGCGGTCTCCTTGTCGTCGTGTGTATTCGCGGGAAGCAGGTTGGACGACGAAACACCCGCTTGGTTCGACCTATGTTACATCGGCTCCCAGCGATTGCTCTCGCGCAATCTCGATCGGCGCGAGCCGCTCTACCGGTCGGGAGATGACGCCGCAAATGCCTCGTCGCACGATGTTCTCGAGTCACGTCCGCCCGTCGCGCGGATCGAATGGTTCGGGGATGTCGTCGTCAGCGCCCAGCCGGGGCCGATCACGTGCTCGGTGCCGTTACCGGGAGCGGTCACGACGATGATGGCGATGTCTTACCCCTCGCGCAGACACCGGGCCGGTTCAAGGCCGTCCTCACTGCCCATTGGAACGTCGATAACGGCGACATCCCATACGCGGTGGCGAGGTTCCATGGATTGAGACGAGCCTGCACCCTCCACCGCTGGGTCATGCTCGTCCACGAAATGGATAGTTCGCCGAGCGTCTGGCCGGATGGCCTCGTGGACGAGCAATACGGCAGCTTCGATGCCATCTGGCTGCTCGATATCGCGTTGGCGGCGCTCGCGGTGGCGCTGAACCTCGCGATCCGCGAGCGCGCCGCTCGCTACGAGCGTTACACCGGATCCCAGGAAAACACGTCCTGCGAGCGGTCCAGCGGATAGAAGTGGGATTTCAACGCCGGCATGGCGTGGTCGGCAATCCGCTCCGCTGTCCAGCCATCGGATCGCTGCACCGAGCGCAGCGGCCGGTTCTGACTGAAGAGGAAGATCTCGTTGGCGCGTACGCCGAAAATCTGCCCGCTGACATCCTTGGCCGCGTCGCTCACCAGGTACACGGCCATCGGCGCGATCTTGGAGGTCTGCATGGACTTGAGCTTCTCGACCCGCTCCTTCTGGTCCGGGGTGTCGGTCGGGATCGAGCCGATCATGCGGCTCCAGGCGAAGGGCGCGATGCAGTTGGAGCGCACGTTGTAGCGGGCCATGTCGAGCGCGATCGACTTCGAAAGGCCGGCGATGCCGAGCTTGGCCGCGGAATAATTGGCCTGACCGAAGTTGCCGACGAGCCCGGAGGTGGAGGTCATGTTCACGTAGGCACCGGAATGCTGGCCGCGGAAATGCGGCGCGGCGGCACGGGCGACGTAGAACGAGCCGTTCAGGTGCACATCGATGACCGCGCGCCACTCTTCGATGCTCATGTTGAAGAAGAAGCGGTCGCGCAGAATGCCGGCGTTGTTGACCACGCCATCGATACGACCGAAGCTGTCGAGTGCGCACTGCACGATGCGTTGGGCCGCATCCCAGTCCGCGACGCTGTCGGTGCTTGCAACCGCTTCGCCGCCTGCGGCCACAATCTCTTGCACCACTTTCTGCGCCGGACCGGCGTCCAGGCCTTCGCCGCTCACCGAGGCGCCGATGTCGTTGACCACGACCCGCGCGCCGTTTGCTGCCATCGCCAGCGCGAAATCGCGTCCGATGCCGCCGCCCGCACCCGTGACGACGACGACCTTGCCCTCCAGCATGCTTCCCGCCATGTTCCTCTCCTCGTGGATCGTTTCGGGCGCTATGCTAGCACCCCGCCAACGATCGCTCGACCGCCTCGATCATCGATCCGGCTGCGATCGCAAGCTAACCGTTCCGAAGGAGCATCCGATGGCATTGCTGGAGAAAGACGTCGTCGTCACGACCAAGCACGGCCGCATGCCGGCATTCGCGGCCTGTCCCGATGCGCCGGGCGCCTTTCCGGCCATCATCTTCTACATGGATGCGCCGGGCTTTCGCGAGGAGTTGTGCAACATGGCGCGGCGCATCGCCAAGCACGGCTACTTCTGCCTGCTGCCCGACATGTACTACCGGCTGGGGACCATCCGCTTCGATTTGCCCCGGCGCAACGATCCGATGTCTGCCGTGATCCGCGCAGCCATGAACCATCTGACCAACGCCGACGTGACGGACGACACCGCCGGCATGCTCGCCTGGCTCGATGCCCAGGACAAGGTTAGCGAGGGCGCGGTCGGCTGCGTCGGTCACTGCATGAGCGGGCGCTATATCACCACCGTGGCTGCGCGCTTTCCCAGTCGCATCGCCGCTGCCGCATCGCTCTACGGGGTCGGCATCGTCACCGATCAAGCCGATTCGCCCCATCTGCTGCTGGACAAGATCCGCGGCGAGCTCTACTACGGCTTTGCGGAGACTGATTCGTCGGTGCCCGAGCATGTGATCCCGACCCTGAGAGATTCACTCGAGCGAGCCGACGCCAAGTACAAGCTCGAAGTGTTGCCGGGAACGCAGCACGGCTATTGTTTCGCCGAGCGGCAGGTTTTCAATCCGATGGCGGCCGAACACACGTGGGCGCGCCTGTTCGATCTATGGGATCGGAATTTGAAGTAGGGGACGGTGGGCGACCTTGCCGGCTGCGCCGAGCTTCCGGTCCGTCGCGGGCTGGACGCAATAGCCAGCCGCAAGCGAGCCGGCAGCGCGCTATCGGCTGCTCAACGGTGCCGGCACGGGCTTGGCGTCCTTGGCGAAACCGACCTGCCAGCCGAGATAAGCCGCTTTGCGCGCTTCGGCGATTTCGGTCAGAAACTTGCGCTGCCGGATGAGTTCTTCGGGCGTCAGCAGCAGTTCGCGCGTGCCTTTCACCAGCCAGCCGTCCTGGGCCTCGCCCGCCTTGTTCTTGCGGGTATACGCGATTTGGGCGACTGTCATGCTAGTCTCGAAGTGGGCTTCGCGCATCAGCCGCGCGAGCTCGTCGGCGGTTTCCTGAGTCGCCGCGAACACGACGAAATCGACGGCCTGCGGCTTCTTGATGTCGATACCGCGACTGCGTGTCTGCCGCAGCAAGATCCAATCCTGCTGGTTCATGCCGCGCATGAGGCGGCGCAGGAGAAAAATCGTCACGGTCGCTGTCCCGGCGATCGCGAGCAGCGTCAACCAATCGATGCCTGTGGAGGGTTCCAAACGTAGACCTTACATACGATGCCCGGGAGGGCTGGCGGCGAATCGTACAACCTAAGCGGCTTGTCCGCAAAGGCGTGCGGCGACTTCAACGCCCGAGCAGCATGTCGATGAATCGCGTGCGCAATTGGGGCGTCAGATGGCGGTTGGTTTCGAACTGCACCGGCTGGTTCGGGGCGGCGGGATCGATGACGATGCCCCACAGCGGCTCTATGCTCGTCGGCAGCATGGCGTAGCGGGCGTCGCCGACCAGCTCGGATCTCCGGGGGTGGCGCACCATCCATGCATCGGTGAAGCGATCGAAGCGCAAAAGATCCTGTTGCGCACGTGAGCCCGGGGGCAGTGCGAGATCGCGCTGGGGATCGATCCGCGGACCGCTCTCGCCGGCATAGGTGCGCCCTGAGCCCGGCGCGCCGACACGTACGGCATCGACATGGATCGTTCCCCGGTGTTCGTAGACCGAGCGCCACAGCACCATGTTGGCGAGCGTGGGCTTGACCAGCAGCCGATCCGGAACGTGGCCGCGCGATGCGGCGAGTTGCGATGCAAGGTTCTCGGCACGCTCCTTTTGCATCCAGCCGATGCTCAGGCCTGCTGCCGCGATCAGCAACGCCAGGCGTGTCACTGCTGCATTGCGTCGCACGAGGCCGATGAGAAGCGGCACCAGCAGGGCCAGCGTAAACAGCGGATCGACGACTGAAATGATGTTCCAGGCAACCGCGCGCTCGCTGAACGGCCATAGCAGATGCGTGCCGTAGCTCGTGCACGCATCCAGCAAAGGCGAGAGCAGATAGCCGATGAACGCGAACGCGTAGAGTTGCGCGAAGGGCGTGCGGCGTTTGAGCAGCCACCAGACCAACGCGGCGACGACAGCCGCCCCGACGGGAACGAACAGCAGCGAATGCGTGAAGTGGCGATGAAATTCGAGATTGAGCAGCGGGTCGGCATCGCTCGCGATGAGGATGTCGGTATCGGGCAGTAGCCCCGCGAGGGCGCCCGTGAGTGCGGCGATGCGGGTGAGCCGCGAGGGCGCGATCGCAGCCGCACCCGCGGCGCCGATCGCGGCGTGCGTCAGAAGATCCATGAATATTCCTTCAGCCCAGTGCGAGCCAGTCGGGTCGGAGCAGCAGAAGGACACCCAGACCGATCAGGATTATGCCTCCGATGCGGTTCGACCAGCGGCTGTATGCAGCGCTCTGGCCCGCTATCGTGATCGCGCCCAAGGTCACGACCAGCACCGCCAGATCGTCCAGCATGAAGACCGCGACGTAGAGCATGAGGTAGGCGTAGTGGCGCCAGCGCGGCATCTCGGTCAGTGCGAGGATCTGGGTGTAGACCGCGGGGATGCCCGCCGAACAAATCAGTTCGACGATGTTCACCGCCACTGCGATCAGCACGATGCCGATCAGCGCGAGCCCGAAACGTTGCTCCAGCGCCAGCGTGCGCAGCCCATCGAGGACTTTGCGACGGCTGGCGGGCGCGGTCACCGTACAGACAGGGGCTTCCCGCGAAAAGCCTCGCATCAGCGAATAGATGCCGCCGCCGATCGCAAGGGCGCCCAGCGCCATCCGCAGCCAGACCACCATGCCGAGCATCAGGAGCACGTTGAGCCAGGCGGCCATGAAAAGAAAGTAGACGCCTGCCGAAGCGGCGACGAATGCGATGCCGAGGGTCCACATGCGCACCCGGTCCCGCATGCCGGCGATCAAGCCGAGCAGGAAGACCAGTGTCCACATCGCGCAGGGGTTGAAGCCGTCGGCGGCTGCGAGCACGACGGTCAGCGCGGCGAGGGATAGACCGGCCAAGTCGATCTCGCCCAGCAAGGGCACGCGGATTCGGTTGGGGATGCTGGGTGTCGTGATGTTCGCGACCTCGCGCTCGCCGGGCGCAGAAGCCTCGTTTTTCGCCGGGTCGAGGGCAGCCAAGCGCGGGGCGATGCGATCGGTGCAGCGGTCGGTTTGGCAGCTTCTTATCGCCGCTTCGATGTCGCGGCCGGTGCTGTCGGCATCCAGGAAGCCGATGAAGGCGCGCTCGCCGACCACGATGAGCGGCACTGCGACCCGATCGAGATCGAACTGCATGACGACATCGGCCAACAGCGCTTGCTGGGCGGTGGTTCTCCCGACTTCCTGATAGCGTACCGTGACCGGTGCATCAGCGGTCGCGAGCCCGCGCGCCCAGGCGATCGCCCGCTCGCAGTGCGGACATCCCTCGCGCCAGAAAACGTAAACAGTCGGCGGGTCGGCGTCGCCAGGGGCGGATGCCGCGCCCACGGCGGGCCATGCCAGCGTGATGGCGAGCAGCATCAGAACAATACACGCAGGCCAGCTCGCAGGCTTTTGGGGCTGCATGAATGAAGGGAGCTCGGTCGGGATGCGGGATCCATTATCGGATGCCGACCCGGACCCCGCTTGATGCATGTCAAGCGTCCTCGCGAGGGATGCCGCCCTTCGCTAACGACCCAGCACTGTAAGGGCCACGTAAGGATGCGCCCTGATCATCGCGCCAGCGCTTGACCTAATCCGCCCCGCCGCTGCGGCGATGCTGCCGCGGTCAGTGGGTCACCGGGCGCGTTCAATCAAGGAGCGAATGAAATGAACCGACTAGTCAATGGCATCACCGGAACGCTGTTATTCCTGCTCACGTTCTGGGTTCAGGCAGCGGAAGAAACTGCGGCAGCGCTGGAGCCTGCGCCCCGAGTCAACACGATCTGGGTAGGCGTCTTCTTCCTGGTGTTCGTGGGGCTGTGCGCCTGGTTCGCGCTGTCCATCTACCGCAACGAGAAGAAGATCAAGAAAGACGTGCAGAAAAGCTAGTCCCGCGAGGCACTACGGCTCGTCCGTGGCACGGGACGAGCCGTTTCGCATCGAGGGCCGTCGTGTCAGGCGCGGCGAGGGCGGGCTGCCGAGCGCGTGCGTTCGCCGCTCCCCGCGAGGCGGCGTCGGGCGCGCGCAACGGCGCCTCTCACTTGCCTCGGTGCCGTCCCGCCGGCGTGGTCACGGGCAGCCAGAGAGCCCGCAAGCGTCAGCACCTTCGCCACATCGGCCCCGATCAGCGTCGAGAACTGCCGCAGTTCCGCCAAGTCGAGCGCGGACAGATCGCAGCCCTTGTCGACTGCGTAGCGCACCGCCTGGCCCACCGCTTCGTGGGCATCGCGAAAGGCCAATCCCTTGCGCACCAGGTAATCGGCCAGGTCGGTCGCCGTGGCATAGCCCTGGAACGCCGCCTGCTGCATCGCGTCGGCATTGACCTGGATGCCGGTCACCATCTCGGCGAATATCGTGAGCGTCTCACGCAGCGTGTCCACGGTGTCGAAGAGCGGTTCCTTGTCTTCCTGATTGTCCTTGTTATAGGCGAGCGGCTGGCCCTTCATGAGGGTGAGCAGCGCCATCAGGTGACCATAGATCCGGCCCGTCTTGCCTCGCGCGAGTTCAGGGACATCGGGATTTTTCTTCTGTGGCATGATGGACGACCCGGTGCAGAATCGGTCCGGCAGATCGATGAAGCCGAAGCGCGGGCTCATCCAGAGCACCAGTTCTTCCGAGAGCCGCGACATGTGCATCATGATCAGTGCGGCGCAGGCGGAAAATTCGATCGCGAAGTCTCGATCCGAGACCGCGTCGAGCGAGTTCTCGCACAGGCCTTCGAAGCCTAGTTCGCGAGCGACGCGCGCCCGGTCGATCGGAAAACTGGTGCCGGCGAGCGCCGCCGCTCCGAGAGGCAGCCGGTTCACGCGGGATCGGCAGTCGCTCAGCCGGTCGGCGTCGCGGGTGAACATTTCGAAGTAAGCGAGCAGGTGGTGGCCGAAGGTGACGGGCTGGGCAACCTGCAGGTGCGTGAAGCCCGGCATCACCGTCGCCGCGTGCTTTTGCGCCAAATCCACCAAGGCGCGGCGCAAGTCGCCCAGCAGCACCAGCAGTTCGTCGATGGCCCCGCGCAGGTACAGTCGGATATCGGTGGCGACCTGATCATTGCGCGAGCGCCCCGTGTGCAGACGCTTGCCTGCCTCCCCCACCAGTTCGGTCAGTCGCCGCTCGATGTTGAAATGAACGTCCTCACGATCGATGGACCAATCGAAGCGACCGGCTTCGATGTCCGCCTGGATCTGGTTCATCCCGCGCTCGATGTCGCGCAGATCCTGCCGGCTGATGACCTTCTGCGCCTGCAGCATGCGGGCGTGCGCGAGGGAGGCCATGATGTCCACATGCGCCAGGCGCTGATCGAAGGTCACCGAGGCGGTGTAGCGCTTGACGCGCTCGGAGACCGGTTCATTGAAGCGTCCGGACCAACGCGTGCTCGTTTTCGTTTTCTTTGTCGCCATGGACGTCCCAGGTGTATTGGCTTGTCAAAGACCGGGGCATGTGCAACCCTTCGGCATCTTCGACGCCGGGCATCCAGCGGGTGAGCATCGCGGGGAAAAGGGTGGGGTCGATTCGTCGCACATCGCAGTGCTGCTGCGCCAATGCGCACGCGAACTGCACTCCGGTCGGTCGATGGCGAGTATAAGACAAAATTCCGGGCCCGATCGGCTGCCGGATACGAGCAACCTCGGCGTGCTCGCGCGCATCCTCATCGGCGTATGCCTGTTCGGGCTGGTGGTTGCGTTTGCGCGCAGCAAGTCTGTCGACGACTTCCTCCTCGAACTGACCTCCATTGCGAGCATGGCCTTGTTGCCGCTGCTGCTCAACCTGTGCGCGCTCGCGGCACTGGCGCGGTGGTTGCGCCGCCTGCCGTATCGCGTCGGTATCGGCGTCGTCTTCGTGTTGTGCCTCGCACTGGTCACCCTGGGATACGAGATCGAGCGGCTGCTTGCCGTCCAGGTTGCGGGGGATCCGCAGCGCTATTGGGCGTTCGCCGCCATTCTGGTGGCGTTGCTGCTCGGCTACTTCGATTTGCGTGCGCGCGCTCTGTCGCCCGCGCTGGCCGAGGCTCGGTTGCAGGCTCTGCAGGCCCGGATCCGGCCGCATTTTCTGTTCAACAGTATCAATGCCGTGCTCTCGCTGATCCGCTCCGAGCCCAAGCAGGCGGAGACTGCCCTGGAAGACATGGCCGATCTGTTCCGGGTGCTGATGGCCGATAACCGGGAGCTGACCACGCTTGCGCGCGAGATCGACCTATGCAGGCAGTATCTAGCCCTCGAGCAATTGCGCCTGGGCGAGCGGTTGAAGGTGGAGTGGTACACGGACAAGATGCCGGGCGATGCGCTGGTGCCGCCGCTGGTGCTACAGCCTTTGCTCGAGAATGCCGTTTACCACGGTATCGAGCCGCGTGCCGAGCCCGGCGTGGTCAGCATCAATGTCTTCCGCAAGGGACAGCAGGTGCACGCCGTGCTGCGCAACCCGTACAAGCTCGAGGGCAGTCACCACTCCGGCAACAAGATGGCACTGAACAACATTCGCGAACGTCTATTGCTGCATTTCGATGCCGAGGCGAGTCTCAAGACGTCGATCGAGAACCATGCCTATCAGACGCACATCGTCATGCCCTACCGGACGCAGCGCGAATGAGCGTGGGCGCCCAGACTTTGCGCCTGCTGGTGGTCGATGACGAGGCGCCGGCGCGCCGACGGTTGCGTGAACTGCTGGCCGATGTGAGCCAGCGGGTCGGGCTGGAGATCGTGGCCGAGGCCGCGAACGGCCGCGAGGCGCTTTCGCTGGCGTCCGAGCATGCGCCCGACGTGGTGCTCCTGGATATCCGCATGCCGGAGATCGAGGGCATCGAGGTCGCGCGGCATCTGCAGAAGCTCGAGCGACCGCCCGCCATCATCTTCACCACGGCATACGACGCCTACGCCATCAAGGCATTCGAAGTGCATGCGGTCGACTATCTGCTCAAGCCGATCCGCGCGGCGCGTCTCGAGGATGCTTTGGTGCGTGCCCGCGCGAGCGCGCCGCTCAAGGACGAGACGCTGCACACCCTGCAAACCGAAGCAAGGGCGCATCTTTGCTCGCAGGAGCGCGGCCGGATCCATCTGATCCCGGTGGGCGACATCGTGTACCTGAAGGCTGAACTCAAGTACGTCACGGTGCGCACCGCCGAGCGGGAGTTCCTGCTCGAAGAATCGCTCACCCGGCTCGAGCAGGAGTTTTCGGGGCGCTTCGTCCGGGTTCATCGCAACTGTCTGGTGGCCCGTGCGGCGATTCGGGGGTTCGAACGATCGCACGAGGAGGGCGAAGGTCACTGGCTCGTCTTGCTGAGCGGTATCGACGAGAAGTTGCCCGTCTCCCGTCGGCAGCAGCATATCGTGCGCGAGTTCCGGAGCTGAACCGGGCGCCGATGAAGACGCTGCATGGATGCGGCCCTGGCACGGAGCCTTCGAAGGCGCGTGGTAAGATCGGGCGCGTTTCCACCCTCGAGCACGCGCCGGCTCGCAGTGCAACACAAGTGTTGCACGCCCTCTGACCTCCGCGTCGCGTTGGTAGGTCACAAGCGGGCTCACGCGGGCATACGACATCATGGCAATCCAGGCACCCGAACGCATCGTCATCGCTTCCCGGGCGAGCGCGCTTGCCATGTGGCAAGCCGAGCATGTGCAGGCGCGACTGCGTGCGCTTTATCCGGACTGCCGAATCCGCATCGACAGCATGAGCACACGCGGCGATCGGATCCTGGATCGTTCGCTCTCGAAGATCGGGGGCAAGGGCTTGTTCGTCAAGGAGCTGGAGAACGCCCTCGAGGCAGGCGAGGCGCATATCGCCGTGCATTCGATGAAGGATGTGCCCATGGTGCTGCCCGAGGGGTTCAGCATCGGCGCCATCACCGCGAGAGAAGACCCGCGCGACGCGTTCGTATCCAATGATTACCGCACATTGGCCGACTTGCCCCCGGGAGCGCGCGTCGGAACGTCGAGCCTGCGCCGCGAGTCGCAATTGCGCGCGCGCTATCCGGGCCTGGTGGTGTTGCCGCTGCGGGGCAATGTCCAGACGCGCTTGCGCAAGCTCGACGAGGGCGAGTTCGAAGCGATCATCCTGGCGGCGGCGGGGTTGAAGCGCCTCGGTCTGGGCGAGCGGATCGGCGCGTTGCTCAGCCCGGAGGAAAGCCTGCCCGCGCCCGGTCAAGGCGCGCTCGGCATCGAATGCTTGAGCTCTCGCTCCGATTTGATCGAGATGATGGCGCCGCTGATGGATCAGCCGACGGCGCGCGCTGTGGATGCCGAGCGTGCTGTGTCGCGGTTGCTCGGCGGCAGTTGCCAGATACCGCTGGGGGCGTACGGCGAATGTGCCGGCGAACGCATGCGTTTGCGCGGCTTCGTCGCCACACCCGACGGCAAGCAACTGCTCGCGGCGGAAGTGAACGGATCCGCGCAAGCCCCGGAGAGTCTCGGCGCGGAACTGGCCGCCGAGCTCAGAGCTCGTGGTGCCGAAGCCATTCTGAGCGCCTTGGACACGAACGGCTGACGTGGTCGAAGTCTCTGCCCAGTCGCCGCCCGAGCCTTCGCTGGCGGGACGCGGCGTGGTGGTGACCCGGCCGCGGGATCAGTCCGCTCGACTGGCCGAGCTGATCAAGGCGGCCTCGGGGCGTCCGATCGTGTTTCCCGCGCTGGAGATCGTCGATCCGATCGATTCGCGTACGCTGCGCTCGCTGATCGACGGCCTCGATCGTTTCGACCTCGCGATTTTCGTGAGTCCCACGTCGGCAAGCCGCGGCATGGAGATGATCCGCGCCAGTCGAGTCTTGCCGCCCGGACTGCGTTTCGCTGCGATCGGCAAAGGCTCGGCGCGTGAATTGCGGCGCCTCGGGATCACCGAGGTGCTGACCCCGCAGGAGGGCGCCGACAGCGAGGCCTTGCTCGCTTTGCCCGAACTCCGGGACATGCGCGGGCGCACGGTCGTGATCTTTCGCGGCACCGGGGGACGTGAACTGCTCGCTGACACCTTGACGCGTCGAGGCGCTGCGGTCGAGTACGCTGAATGCTATCGGCGCATCCGACCCAGCGGCGATGCCCAGATGCTGCTGCGCGCCTGGAGCCGGGGTGAGATCCACGGCGTCACGGTGACGAGCCGGGAGGCCCTGAACAACTTGTTCGATATGGTGGGAGCGCTCGGTCGGCACTGGCTGCAGAAGACGCCGCTGTTCGTGCCCCACGAACGCATTGCCCGGGCTGCGCGAGCGCTCGGCATGGCGCATGTGGTGGTGACCGAGTCCGGCGATGAGGCCTTGGTGGCCGCAATCGTCCGATATTTCTCCCGGACCTCGTAGAATAGGCTGATGAGCGAGAACCCCAACCCTTCCGCAGAGCAGGCCGACGCCGGCAAGTTGCCGAGCGCCGTGGCGCCGAGCGCACCGCCGACCCCAGCGGCGAGCAGGGGGAGCACCGTGCCGCTGTGGTCGTTGGCGGGGGTCGTGATCCTCGCCCTCGGCGCCATCGGTTTTCAATGGTACGACTCACGCAACCAGATTTCGTCGCTCCAGCAGGAACTCGCGCGTCGTCTGGCTGAAGGCGAAGCGCGCAACAAGGAAGCTCTCGGCGCGGTTCAGGAATCGCGGGTCCGGCTCAAGGAATACGGCGCCAAGCTGGAGAGCCTCGAGGGCGGGCTGGCCGAATCGCAGAACCAGCAGGTGGCGCTGGAAGCGCTCTACCAGCAGCTTTCCCGCAGCAGCGACGAATGGGCGCTCTCGGAAATCGAACAGACCCTCACCATCGCCGCTCAGCAGCTGCAGTTGGCGGGCAATGTGCGGGCTGCCTTGTTGGCGCTGCAGACCGCCGATGCCCGGCTGCAGCGCATCGACCGGCCGCAGTTGATGCCGCTGCGCAAGGTGATCGAACGCGACATCGAGCTGCTGCGGGTGTCGCCGTTCGTCGATGTCGTCGGTCTGGCGCTCAAGATCGACAACCTGGTGGACGCGGTCGATGCCGCCCCGCTTGCGATGCAGCAGCGGCCACCGACACAGCCAGCAGCCACGCCCGAGGTGCCCGACGCGGAGCACGCCTTCGCACGCTTGGCACGCGAGGTATGGCAGGACTTGCGCAGTCTGGTTCGCATTCAGACGGTGGATCGTCCCGAACTGCCCCTGGTCGATCCCAGCCAGGAGTTCTTCCTGCGCGAGAATCTGAAGCTGCGGCTGCTGTCCGCACGGATAGCCTTGCTGCAGCGGGACGTGAAGACCTATCGCGCCGACTTGCAGGCAGCCCGACACTGGATCGAGCGCTTTTTCGATCCGAAGGACCGCGGAGTGGCTGCGTCGCTGGCCACGCTCAAGCAGCTATCGGAAGTCGATATCAATATCGCCTTGCCGGATATCAACGCGAGTCTGAACGCGGTGCGCGACTACAAGCTCACCCGCGAAAAGGGTCTCCGATGATGTTGTGCCGGGCATCGGCGGGCAGGCGCTAGGGCATGCGCGGACTGTTCTGGGTCATCCTGCTGGCGGCGCTGGCCGTGGCTGTCACCGTCGGCGCTCGCTACAACAGCGGCTATATCCTCCTCGTCTTGCACCCGTACCGGGTCGAGATGTCGCTCAATCTGCTGCTCGCCGTGCTGCTGGTGGCCTTTATCGCTGGTTACGCGCTGGTGCGAGTGATCGCGCGCACGCTGCGGCTGCCGATCCAGGTGCGCGAGTTTCGCGAAAAGCGCCGGCTCGTGCGCGCCCAACGCAGCTTGCTCGACGCATTGCGTGCCTATCTGGAGGGCCGATACGCCCAGGCCGAGAAGGCGGCGGCTCAGTCGGTGGAGTTGGGCGAGAACGCCGGCATCGGCGCCGTGATCGCGGCGCGGGCGGCGCAAGAGTTGCGCGCGCCCGATCGGCGCGACCGCTATCTCGCGCGTTCGGCGCACTTCAAGGACGACGATCGGACCATGCGCGCGATCGCCCAAGCGGAGATGCTGCTGCTCGAGCGCAAGCATCAGGAAGCGCTCGCCGCCCTGGAGGCCTTGCCGCACAAGCATACTGCCGCGCTGCGATTGGAGTTGCGCGCTGTTCAGCAGGCGCGGAACTGGGACCGTTATCTCGAACTGCTGGCGCAGCTCGAGAAGCTGCAAGCGCTCGATGAGGTGCAGGTCACGGAACTGCGCCGCTACGCAATCTGCGAGAACCTTGCCCGCAAGGGCACGAACCCGGACGATTTGCGAGTGTATTGGCAGCGTTTGGGCCAGCGTGAACGCCTGAACTCCAAGATTGCCGCCGAGGCGGCCCGAATGTTCATCGCCTATGGCGAGGGACGCGATGCGCAGCAGATCATCGAGGCGAGTCTGGAGCGCGAGTGGAGCAGCGAGCTCGTCGGCCTTTATGCGGAATGTGTCGGCGACGATGCCGTTCGGCGGATCGAGCGCGCCGAAGCCTGGCTCAAACGCGAGCCTTCCGATCCCGCTTTGCTGCTGGCATTGGGCCGTCTGTGCGCGAAGCAGCGGCTCTGGGGCAAGGCACGCACCTATATCGAAGCGAGTCTTTCGCTCGAAGAGAGCTTCGAGACATCGATGGCGCTGGCGCGCCTGCTAGACGAGATGGGCGAGCATGAGGCGGCACGGCTCAGGTTCGCGCGCAGCCTGGAAATCGCCGAGGCTCAACTGACCCGTCCGCGCCCGAATGCTGTGGCCCTCAAGGAGCTCCGCCCCCCGCTGCTGCCGGCACCGAAGCAGGGGTGAAGGCGTCGCAGAAGAACTCGTCCGCAGGCAGGTTGCAGACGGCGTCGAACTGCGTGCGCGCGGCTTCCACCATCAGCGGATTGCCGCAGGCGTACACCTGGAAGCCGCTCAAGTCCGGATGGTCTTCCATCACGGCCTTGTGCACCAGGCCGGTTCGTCCGCTCCATTCGTCCTCCGGGCGCGGCTCCGATAGCACGGGGACGTAGCGCAAGCTGGGATGTTCCGCAGCCCAGCGCTGGGCCAAGGCGTGCAGATAAAGATCGCTGCGCTTGCGCCCGCCCCAGTAGAGCGTCATGGGGCGTTCGCAGCCGACATGAAGCGCGTGTTCGATGATGGCCTTGATGGGGGCGAAGCCGGTGCCGCTCGCCAGCAGGATGATCGGCTTCGCGCTGTCCTCGCGCAGGAAGAAACTGCCGTAGGGCCCTTCGAAGCGCAGGATATCGCGCTCCTTCATGCGCTCGAAGACGTGCTGCGAGAACGCGCCGCCGTAGTTGCGGATATGCAGTTGCAGCGCTTCGTCCGCGTGCGGGGCATTGGCCATGGAGAAGCTGCGCCGCTGTCCGTCTTTCATGAGTACGTCCAGGTACTGCCCGGCCAGGTACTGCAGGCGCTCGCTCTGCGGCAGGCGCAAATCGACGATCATCACGTCGTCCGCGGCGCGCTGCATGGATTGCACGCGGCAGGGCATCTTGCGGATCTGGATGTCCTTGGCCGCACCGACTTCCCGGCATTCGATCTCGATGTCTTCCAGCGGAATAGCGCAGCAGAAGAGCGCCATGCCCCGCGCCCGCTCGGCTTCCGTCAAAGCGTTTTCTTGATACTCGCCGTAGTCGACGCGGCCGGACAGCAGTTGACCTTTGCACGAGCCGCAGGCGCCATTGCGGCACCCATAGGGCAGATTGAAGCCTTCGCGCAGCGCCGCGGCGAGGACGGTCTCGTCGGCCTCGGCCGTGACCTGGTGTCCGCTCGGACGGATCGTGACTGTGAACGACATATCTCTCGGGCAATCAGAGCGAAAAAAGCGCGTGCGCCAAGCACGCCGCGAGCGGGCGCAGTGTAGCATAGGCGCTCCCCTCGACACTTCGACGCCCCGCGATGCGGGGTGTGCGCTGCTGCTCATGACTACTTTGCTGGTACTGACCAACCTGCCCGACCGCGAAGCCGCCGGGAAGCTTGCTCGCGAGCTGGTCGATCGCCGACTGGCCGCCTGCGTGAACATCCTCGGCGACTGCACCTCGGTCTACCGCTGGCAAGGCCAGGTCGAAGAAACCGCCGAGGTCCCGATGCTGATCAAGACCACGGCGGCGGCGTATCCTGCGTTGCAGCAGGCGATCGGTGCGCTGCATCCTTACGAACTTCCGGAGATCATCGCGGTCCCTCTGGCGCAGGGTTTGCCTGCTTACCTCGACTGGGTCGCTGCCGAAACCCAGCCTAGCTCATGACGTCTCCCGTGATGCGCCTGTTGGCGATCGTGCTGCTGTGGTTCGGCGCCTGCCTGGCGCAGGCCGAGGAACCCCTGCATCCGGAGCAGGCATTCAAGCTGTCGGCTCGCATGCTCGATGCCCAAACCATCCTGGTGCGCTACGACATCGTGCGCGGCTATTACATGTACCGGGACAAGTTCGCCTTCGAGGCGCCGCCCGCGCAATTGGGCCAGCCCGAGCTGCCCCCGGGCATACCGAAAGACGATCCCACGTTCGGCCGTGTCGATACGTTTCGCGACCGTGTGGAGATCCGGGTGCCGGTTCAACCGAGCGGCGCCACCACCCCTGCGGTCCTGCGCCTGAAGGCGACTTCTCAGGGCTGTGCGGACTTGGGCATCTGCTATCCGCCCCAGGAGCAATTCCTCGAACTGAAGCTCGTGGCGGCCAGCGGCACGACGAGCAGCGGCGGACAGCCCGATACCGGCTTCGTCACGGCGGGTCAGCCGCAGGCCGGTCTCGGGGCTTCGGAAGAATCGAGCATCCTCGCCTTGCTGAGCGGCGGCAGTTTCTGGCTCGTCGTGCTGAGCTTCTTCGGTTTCGGCATCGCGTTGGCCTTCACGCCCTGCGTGCTGCCCATGATTCCCATCCTGTCCGGCATCGTCGTGGGCGGCAAGGAAACGGCGACGCGGGGGCGGGCGTTGAGGTTGTCCCTGATCTACGTGCTCGGCATGGCGCTGACTTACGCGGCGGCCGGCGTGGCCGCGGGGCTCTCGGGGTCGATGCTCGCCGTCGCCTTGCAGAATCCGTGGGTGCTCGGGAGCTTCGCCTTGCTGTTCGTGGCGCTCGCCTGCTCGATGTTCGGTCTCTACGATCTGCAGCTGCCCAGCGGTGTGCAGAGCTGGCTGGCCGAGCGCAGCAACCACTTTCGCGGCGGGCAGTCGCTCGGCGTGTTCTTCATGGGCGTGCTCTCGGCCCTGATCGTCGGTCCGTGCATCGCGCCCCCGCTGGCCGGGGCGCTGCTGTTCATCGCCGAGCGGGGCGATGTCGTGCTGGGCGGTTCGGCGCTCTTTGCGATGGCGCTGGGAATGGGCGTGCCCCTGGTGGGTGTCGGCGTCTCCGCCGGCTCCCTGATGCCCAAGGCGGGGCCCTGGATGCAGTCGGTCAAGAACTTCTTCGGTGTGGTGCTGCTCGGGGTCGCCATCTGGGTGGTGTCGCCGGTCATTCCCACGGTGCTTCACATGCTGGCCTGGGGGGCGTTGCTCCTGGTAAGCGCGGTTTACCTGCATGCGATCGATCCCTTGCCCGCGCATGCCAGCGGGTACCGCAAACTGTGGAAGGGCGTCGGTGTCATCGCTTTGTTGACGGGTGCCGCCTTGGTGCTGGGGGCGCTGGCAGGGGGGCGCGACATCCTGCAGCCCCTGTCGGCCTTGCGGGTCGGGACGGCGTCGGTGGGCACGACGGGCGCGGCCCCGGCGCCAGCGGTCGCTTTCGAGCGTGTGGCGAGCACCGCCGATCTGGATGCGCGCATCGCAGCGGCCAAGGGCTCCCCCGTGATGCTCGATTTCTACGCCGATTGGTGTGTGGCCTGCAAAGAGATGGAGCGGTTCACGTTCAGCGACGAAGGCGTGAAGACTCGCATGAATCAGTTCGTGCTGCTCAAGGCGGACGTGACGGCCAACAACGCGGACGACAAGGCTTTGCTGAAGCGGTTTTCCCTGTTCGGACCGCCAGGCATCATCTTCTTCGATCGCGAGGGCCGCGAAGTGAAGGGGCTGCGGGTCATCGGATTCACCCCCGCTGAGCGCTTCGCTCCCGTTCTCGATCAGGCTCTGCGCTGATCGGGTCCGCGGCCCCGCCGGTGCGCATCGCTGCGCGACACGATGATTCCGTGTCTGCCCGACTGCTGCCGCTGAACGCATTCGGTTAAGCTCGCGACTTTCCTTGCTGGGTGGCTGGCGGATGATCCGCATGAATCGAGGATTTCTTTTTTTCGCGGTCGCGCTTGCAGCCTTGGCCGCCGGTTTCTTTGCACGGAGCACGCTGGACGACGTCGACCCGACGCCCGATGCTGCCCAGGTGCTGCTGGCGGCCACGCTCGAGGACATGAACGGGCAGCCGCAGCCGCTTTCCCAATGGCGCGGCAAGGTCATGGTGGTCAATTTCTGGGCGACCTGGTGCCCGCCTTGTTTGAAGGAAATCCCGGAATTCATCAACCTGCAGCAGCGCTACGGCGACCGGGGCGTCCAGTTCCTGGGGCTCGCCATCGACGACAAAGCCAAGGTGGCTGAGTTCGCCGCCAAACTCGGCATGAACTATCCGGTGCTGATGGCCCAACGGGAGGGGCTCACACTTGCCCGCGACGCCGGCAATCGGCTCGGTGCACTACCGTTCACGGTCATCATCGACAAGCACGGGCGTACGGCGCGGGTGGAACTGGGCGAGTTGGACGAGAAAAAGCTCGCCCCCATGCTGGATGCCCTGCTTTGAGGCGATCGGTGAAATAAGTCGCAAAACTGGACAAAATGCGCCGAACTGCTGCAAACTCGCAAGATGGCAAAAACGTCCGGCCCGCTCCGCGCCGTCAAAACCGTCAGTAAGCGAGCCCGCCATGTGCTCGTTGTGCACGGTCCGAACCTGAATCTTCTCGGGACGCGCGAGCCTACCCACTACGGCACCACCACCCTCGCCCAGATCAACGCCGGGCTGACGGACATCGCCGCCGACAACGGCGTTGAGCTAAGCGTCTTCCAAAGCAATTCCGAGGCGGAACTGATCGGGCGAATTCACGCGGCCGTCGCCGAGTCGGTCGACTTCATCATCATCAATCCGGCCGCCTTCACGCATACGAGCGTTGCCATCAGGGATGCGCTCGCCGGGGTCGCCATACCGTTCATCGAAGTGCATTTGTCCAACGTCTACGCGCGTGAGCCTTTCCGTCATCGATCGTACTTCTCCGATCTGGCGGTGGGCGTGATCAGTGGGCTGGGAGCGCAAGGCTACGAGGCCGCGCTCTCCTTCGTGCTGACACGGCGCGGCTGAGTCGATCGACGGCTCGAAGCGGACGGCTGGGCGGTCTCCATTCAGGGGGAAGTTGATGGATTTGCGCAAGTTGAAGAAGCTTATCGATCTGGTGGAGCAATCCGGGATCGCGGAGCTCGAAATCACCGAAGGTGAAGAGAAAGTCCGGATCAGCCGGGGCGCCATGATGGGGTCGGGGGCGAGTGCCGCCTCCGCGCATCAGGCTGTCGCCGTGGTGCAGCCGGGGCCTGCATCCGCCGCCCCGGTCGCGGCGGCTGCGGAGGCCGAGCCGGTTGCAGAAGCGCCGCAGGGCCACATCATGAAGTCCCCCATGGTAGGTACTTTCTACCGGGCTTCGGCGCCGGGAGCGAAAGCGTTCGTCGATGTCGGGCAGTCGGTGGCGGCGGGCGAAATCATCTGCATCATCGAAGCCATGAAGCTGCTAAACGAAATCGAGGCGGATCAGGCGGGCGTGATCAAGGCCGTATTGGTCGAAAACGGCCAGCCGGTCGAGTACGGCCAGCCGCTGTTCGTCATCGGTTGATCGATACACCCCGCGACACATCAGGCCAGGCAAGCATGTTCGGGAAAGTACTCATCGCCAACCGGGGCGAGATCGCGCTGCGTATCCAGCGCGCTTGCCGCGAACTGGGCATCAAGACGGTCGCCGTCCATTCGGACGTCGATCGCGAAGCCAAATACGTCAAGCTGGCGGACGAATCGGTCTGTATCGGACCGGCCCCGTCGGCGGCAAGCTATCTCAATGTGCCGGCGATCATCAGCGCCGCGGAAGTCACCGACGCCGAGGCCATTCACCCCGGCTATGGTTTCTTGTCCGAGAACGCGGATTTCGCCGAGCGCGTGGAGAAGAGTGGCTTCGTCTTCATCGGCCCGCGCGCCGAGACCATACGTCTGATGGGAGACAAGGTCAGCGCCAAGAACGCAATGAAGAAGGCGGGGGTGCCGACGGTGCCCGGCTTCGACGCCGAACTGCCCGAGGTGCCCGAGGAAATCATCAAGATCGCCCGCGGCATCGGTTATCCCGTGATCGTGAAGGCGGCCGGGGGCGGCGGCGGTCGCGGGATGCGCGTCGTGCATACCGAGGCAGCATTGTTGAACGCGGTCCATACCACGCGCACGGAAGCGCAAGCCGCGTTCGGCAATCCATCGGTCTACATGGAGCGGTTTTTCGAGTCGCCTCGCCACGTCGAGATTCAGGTGATGGCCGACAAGCACCGAAACGCCGTGTACCTGGGCGATCGCGACTGCTCCATGCAGCGACGGCACCAGAAGATCATCGAAGAGGCGCCCGCGCCCGGGATCAATCCGCGCGCGCGTGCCCGCATCGGCGAGCGCTGCGCGGAGGCTTGCCGCAAGATCGGCTATGAAGGCGCGGGCACGTTCGAATTCCTGTACGAGAACGACGAGTTCTACTTCATCGAGATGAATACGCGGATCCAGGTCGAGCATCCGGTCACCGAAATGGTGACGGGTCTGGATCTGGTGCAGATGCAACTGCGGGTGGCCGCCGGAGAAAAGCTCTCGATCAAGCAGCGCGATGTCGAGACCCGCGGGCACTCGATCGAGTGCCGCATCAATGCCGAGGATCCGTTCCGGTTCACGCCCTCGCCCGGGCGCATCACGACCTTCCACATGCCTGGCGGACCCGGGGTGAGGGTCGATTCTCACGCCTACAACAACTACGTCATTCCGCCGAACTACGATTCCCTGATAGGCAAGCTGATCGTGTACGGCGATACGCGCGATCAGGCGATCGCGCGCATGCAGGTGGCGCTGTCGGAGACGGTGGTCGAAGGCATCAAGACCAATATCCCCTTGCACGTGGATCTGATGCGCGATGCGGCGTTCCGGGCAGGCGGCACGAACATCCACTATCTCGAGACGAAGCTGGCGGGATACGCACGTGGGACCTGAGCGGTTGTGCAAAGCGCGCCGGATTACGGGCGCGGGTCGGCCATGAGCTTTCAGCAGATCACCTTCGAAGTGGCGGGGGCGCGCGCCGACGCACTGAGCGACGCCTTGATGGAGGCCGGAGCCCTCAGCGTCGAGGTGACCGATGCGGATGCCGGCACGGCCGACGAGAAGGCGGCGTTCGACGAGCCGGGCGAAGCGGCCCGGGCCTGGGACCGCTGCATCGTCACGGTATTGTTCGCTGCCGATGCGAAGGCTGATGAGGTTCTGCGCGAGGGGTGCGCCGCGGCGGATGTGCCGTTTCCTTCGGCGCGCCAATGCAGCGCGCTCGAAGACCAGGATTGGGTCCGGCTGACCCGCAGCCAATTCAAGCCGATCCGCATCACGCCCCGCTTGTGGATCATCCCGAGTTGGGAAACCGCCCCCGAACCGGACGCGATCAATCTCAGGCTCGACCCTGGCGTGGCGTTCGGTACCGGCAGCCATCCCACCACGCGGCTGTGCCTGCTGTGGCTCGCATCCCATCTGCCCGCCGGGGCGCAGGTGCTGGACTACGGTTGCGGTTCGGGCATTCTGGCTATTGCGGCCAAGCGGCTGGGTGCCGCCCACGCGGTCGGTGTCGATATCGATCCCCAGGCTCTGGTTGCCGCTCGGGACAACGCCATGCAGAATGGTGTCGACGCCGAGTTCTGCGCCCCGGGCGCCGAACCGGCTATCGGATATGGGGTCGTGCTCGCAAATATCCTGGCCAATCCGTTGATCGCACTCGCGCCCTTGCTGGCCGCGCGCACGCTGCCGGGCGGCAGCATCGTGCTGTCGGGCGTCCTGGAAGACCAGGCGGCGGAGGTGAGCCAAACCTACGGCGTATGGTTCGAGATGTCGACGCCCCTTGTCGAGGAAGGATGGGCGTTGTTGGTCGGGCGCCGACATGGCGAGCATGCATCGTGAGCATGGTGACCAGTTGTCCTGCGTGCACGACCACTTTTCGGGTCACTCAGGAGCAACTCAAGCATCGCCAGGGCAAAGTGCGCTGCGGTCAATGCCGCATCGTGTTCGATGGGTTCAAGAGTCTCGCCAGCTTCCCGGACGACTCGCCGCCGGAAGAAATCGCGCCGCTGCAAGAGCAGCGCGCGCCGACGCCCCGCAGTGTCGAGGGCGAATCGGCGTCTGCAGCGTCGACCGAGCAGGGCAGGTTGGACATCGATCCGGCGCAGCCGGGTACGACGTTGCCCTCATCGGAGGTCGCATCGCCCGCGCTGCCTGCGTCCCGATCGCGCCGCCGTGCCTGGTGGATCGCGGCCGTCTTGCTGGCGCTAGGATTGATCGCGCAACTCGCCTATCTGCTGCGCGATCAGGTCAGCGCCCTCTGGCCCGCGACGCGGCCGCTGTACGAGCAGCTGTGCGCTCGAACGGGCTGCACCCTGTCGTTTCCCCGGCGCAGCGAGCAGCTCGCCATCGAGTCCTCGGACCTGCAAGCCGATCCGGCTCGGCCCAGCGTCGTCGTACTGACGGCTGCGTTGCGCAATCGGGGTCGAACGGCTGTGGCTCACCCCGCGATCGAACTGACGCTGACCAATGCGCAGGATCAAGCGGTGGCACGCCGCATCTTTCTGCCCGCGGACTATCTTGCCAATGCCACCGACAGCGAACGCGGCATGGCCGCGCTTGCCGAAGTCAATGTGCGCATCGCGCTGGACACGGGCGATCTGAAGCCCGCCGGTTATCGCCTGTTTCTGTTCTATCCTTGATGCCAGTGTCTATCTCGGAGATGTCATGACCACACCCGCGGATCTGAAGTACAGCGAGAGTCACGAGTGGATTCGCATGGAGCCGGACGGCACTGCCACGGTTGGTGTCACCTTCCATGCGCAGGAGCAGCTCGGCGACGTCGTCTTCATCCAGGCTCCGGATGTCGGGCGCAAGGTGAAGCAGGGTGAAGAATGCGGCGTGATCGAATCCGTCAAGGCCGCGGCCGATCTTTATGCCCCGCTTTCGGGCGAGGTGACCGCCATCAACCAGGCCCTGGATACCTCGCCGCAGAGCGTGAACGAAGACCCCTACTCGGCGTGGTTGTTCAAGCTCAAGCTGGACAACCCGGGCGAACTGACGGATTTGCTCGATGCCGCCGGGTACGACAAGGTGGCCGAGGCCGACAAGGCCTGACGTCGCGGACATCCCCGTCGGGGACGGTCAGCCGCTCGGCATCCCGCTGTGCGCTGGCGGACCTTACTACGGCTTCCTGGCGTGTCGTCAGGCGCTGTTGCGACAAATGCCGGGGCGCGTCGTCGGGCGTGCGGCCGACAGCGAGGGCAAGCCCGGGTGCGTCGTGACGCTGCAGGCGCGCGAACAGCACATCCGCCGCGCCAAGGCGACGTCGAACATTTGTACCAACCGGGGGCTCGTGGTCGCTACCTCGACCGTACACATGGTACTCATGGGGCCGCAGGGACTGCGGCGTACCGCCGAAGCATGTCATGGCAACCTCATGCGGCTGCTCGGCAACCTCAGTGCGGTGCCCGGCGTGAAGCGCGCGTTTGCCGGCGCTCGTTTCCACGAGGCCGTGCTCGAGCTCGATGCGCCGGTGGCGGATGTGTTGCGGGCGCTGCGCGAGCAAGGCATACTGGGTGGGCTCGACTTGACGCAGGCATATCCCGAGATGGCAAGAGGGTTGCTCGTCTGCGTGACCGAAACGAAAACCGAATGTGACTTGATGCGGTACGCAGCGCAGCTTGCGCTCGTATTCGACGAGCGGTCGGCCGGAGGATCGTGCGAGGATAGGCCGAGGCATCGAGTGCTGCGGTTGATCGCACGTATCTTGTCGCGCAAGCAGCCGAGCATCCCGCCTGCAGCGTCGGACGGGCTTGATTCAGCGGCACGCCAAACCAACCGCGCGTCGAGCACTGCACTTCGGTGGGCACCTACAACAACATATCCAGGAGATGACATGGCTTCAGTAACGCTACGCGGCAACCCGATCACCGTCGGCGGATCCTTCCCCAAGCAAGGCGATGCGGCGCCCGACTTCAGTCTCACCGGCAACGATATGAAGGACGTCGGCCTGAAGGACTTCGCCGGCAAGAAGAAGGTGATCTCGATCGTGCCGAGTCTCGATACCCCGGTGTGCGCGAAATCGACGCGGCAGTTCAACGAAAGCGCGGCGGCGATCGCCAACACCGTCGTGCTCGTCGTATCAGCGGATCTGCCGTTCGCGCAGAAGCGCTTCTGCGGCGCGGAGGGGTTGAACAATGTCGTCACGCTGTCGACGATGCGCGGGCGTGATTTCCACCAGAAGTATGGCGTCGACATCCAGGACGGCGCGCTCAAGGGCGTCACCGCGCGCGGCGTGGTCGTGCTCGACGAGAACGACAAGGTCGTGCATGCCGAACTCGTTCCCGAGATCGCGCAGGAGCCCAACTACGAGGCGGCTCTGAACGCATTGAAGTAGTCCGGCGAGTGCGGGGCACGATGATCTTCATCGTGCCCTCGTCTCCCGAGTCGGCAATGTGCCGCACGAACGATGGCGGGAATTGACGCCATGCCGTGTCGCGGCCTCTCACGAGGGGTTCGAACGCGTTGCGGATCGCCGCCTGTGCGGCAGTCTTGCTGATCCACGGTTTGTCGCAGCGCGGGCGTGGCGCAGCAGCCCAGTATCCCGCAGGCTCACAGCCCCCAGCTGAAATACCGACTGACCTGCTCCGCGCGCAGCCTCCATGCCTGCCCGAGGTCTCGGAACTCGACGCGGTGCGCCATTACACGCACCTGTCCCAGCTCAATTACTCGATCGACACGCATTTCTACCCGCTCGGGTCTTGCACCATGAAGTACAACCCGCGCGTGTGCAACGCCGCCGCCTCGCTGCCGCAGTTCCTTTCGCTGCATCTGGTGCCCGAGTGCCTGCTCATCGAGCCGTCCGAGACGGCATCGAAGGAAACGCTCGATCGGTTCGTCGCGGCAATGAAGGAGATCCTGCAGGAAGCCCTGACGCAACCGCAGCTCCTGAAGAGCGCGCCGCACACCACGCCGGTGCGCCGCGTCGACGAGGTCCGAGCCCCCGATCTCGCCTGGCGTCAATAGGCAACAGCCCGGGTTTTTGCGCCCGACATTCATGATTCGTGGCGGGAAGGGCGCCGCTATAATGCGGCCCACTCAACCGAATCGATTGGATCCGTTGTGCGCACTCTCATTTGTGGATCGATGGCCTACGACACCATCATGGTGTTCCGCGATCAATTCAAGAACCATATCCTGCCGGAGAAGATTCACATCCTCAATGTCGCCTTTCTGGTGCCGGATATGCGGCGGGAATTCGGCGGGTGCGCGGGCAACATCGCCTACAGCCTCGCCATGCTTGGCGGCGACCCGGTCATCATGGCCACCCTGGGCAGCGATGCGCAGCCGTACCTGGACAGGCTGGCGACCCTGAAGCTCGGCGCCGAGCACGTGCGCCTCATCGACGAGACCTTCACTGCGCAGGCCTTCATCACCACCGATCTGGACGACAACCAGATCACCGCGTTTCATCCCGGGGCGATGAATCACTCGCATCTGAACAACGTCAAGGACGCGGGCGCGATCGGGCTCGGCATCGTTTCTCCCGACGGACGTGACGGGATGCTGCTGCATGCGCGGCAATTCCACGAGGCGGGCATTGCGTTCATCTTCGATCCGGGCCAGGGCCTGCCGATGTTCAACGGCGAGGAACTGCTGGCGTTCATCGATCAGGCGACCTACGTGACCGTGAACGACTACGAAGCGCAGTTGTTGCAGGAACGCACCGGGCACAAGCTCGGCGAATTGGCCAAGCGCGTGCAGGCGCTGATCGTCACGCGGGGCGGCGACGGCTCCTTGATCTACGCCGACGGGCGCGAGATCGAGATCCCCAGTGTTAGGCCCAGCGCGCTCGTCGATCCGACCGGTTGCGGGGATGCCTACCGCGCAGGGCTGCTATGGGGGATCGCCCGCGGCCTCGATTGGCAGACGACGGGGCGCCTGGCCTCGCTCGTGGGGTCGCTGAAAATCGCCCATCGCGGCGGGCAGAATCACGTTTTCACGCCGGCGGAAATCGGCGAGCGTTATCGCGAGGCCTTCGGAACGAGCATCGGGTAATTGGTGTTCGGATTTGGCGGGCGGCCCTGTTGCGGCATGCAGGCCGTCGCGCCCCACGCGACAGCGTATCGAGCTTCAGTCGTCGGGGGAGGTGGTGCCGCGCATCCCCGCACAGTCGATCTGAAAGATCTTGCGATCGTGCAGGCGCATTGCGCTGAGCGCGTTGCCCCACAAACAGCCTGAGTCGAGCGCGACGACATCCTTGGACGCATGCAGTCCCAGAGTCGACCAGTGCCCGAAGATGATGGGATGGCCCGCGCTTTGCCGCCCTGGAATCGCGTACCACGGAAAGTAGCCCTCGGGCAGCGATCGCGGTGCGCTCTTGTGTCGGAACTCCATCCGGCCCGAGCGCGAACACAAGCGCAGGCGCGTCATGGCGTTGATGATGACCCGCAGCCGGTCCATGCCTGCGAGGTCGTCCCGCCATTCCTCGGGCTGGTTGCCGTACATCGTGCTCAGGAGATCGAGGTAGTCGGGGCCCGCGAGTGCGCACTCGACTTCTTGCGCCAGCGCCAGTGCCTGCTCGACGCTCCATTGCGGCAGCAAGCCCGCATGCACCATGGCCCAGCCGTCTTCGGCGTGCATCAGTTTGCGGGTGCGCAGCCAGTGCAACAGATCTTCGCGGTCCGGTGCCTCGAGAATCTCGCTCAAGGTGTCGCCCCGGTGCAGACGGGCGAACCCTGCGGCTACGGTGAGCAGATGCAGGTCGTGATTGCCGAGCACGCTGACTGCGCCGTCGCCCAGATCCTTGATGAACCGCAGCGCAGCCAGCGAATCGGGGCCTCGATTGACCAGGTCGCCGACGAACCAGAGCCGATCTTGCGTGGGCTCGAATTCGATCAGCGCCAACATGCGCTGCAGCGCCTCGAAGCAGCCTTGGATGTCGCCGATCGCGTATGTCGCCATGAGTGCACTCGCAAAAAAAAGAAGGCGCAGCTGGGCTGCGCCTTCGGTTCCGAGACTACGATCGCCGCACGGTGGCCTTACTTGCTCTGACCCACCAGATACTCGACCGCAGCCTTGACCTGCTCGTCGGAGAGCTGCGCCGCACCGCCCTTGGCGGGCATCGCGCCCTTGCCCTTGAGCGTGGAGGCGTACATCGCATCCATGCCTTGCTTGATCCGGGGTGCCCATGCTGCCTTGTCCCCCGTCTTGGGTGCGCCAGCCACCCCGGCCACGTGGCATACCGCGCAGGTCTTCTCGTAGATCGCTTTGCCGTCGACAGCGGCGGCAGCCTTTGGCTCGGCGGGCGCTGGCGCTGGCGCGGATGCTTCGGCCGGCGCCGGGGCTGCTGCAGGCGCCGCGGGCGCTTCTGGCTCCTTGAAGGTGGCGCCCGACAGATTGGCCATGTAGACGATGGATCGACGTACTTCCAGGTCGCTCAGATTCGGGTTGCCGCCCCGAGGAGGCATTTGGCGGATGCCCTTGATCGCGTCTGCTGTGAGGATATCCAGCCCTTCCTTGATCAACGGCGCCCAGGCGGCCTTGTCGCCAGTCTTCGGAGCATTCAGTACGCCGGTGGTGTGGCAAGCGGCGCAGACCTGCTTGTAGACTTCCTCGCCGCTCTTGCTGACCGGGGCCGCGGCTACGACGTTTGCACTCGGGGCTTCGGCATCCGCTGTGACCGGGACCGGGCCCAGATGCACCTGGCCGACGGGCTGAATGCGCTTGGCCACCGCTTCATCGCTCATCGCGGGGTGATTCTCGTCGTACTTCGTCGTGCTTTTCACCAAGCCCACCAGCATCGAAATCACGGCGATCGGAACGACGAACGCCAGAACCACGACAGTGATGAGTTGCTGGGGGGTTTTGATGAAGGAAGACTCTTCCTCGCTGTGCTGCTCGTTATGCGGCGCTGCCATGCCAAGGCCCCGGGATCATGGAAACCGAGGATTATAGCGAGAAGCTCGTCCGGGACCTACTCGCCGTTTGGCGCCTTGGCGGGGTGCGTTGGACGCGCTCGGGCAAAAGCGCTACTATTCTCGCCCTTGCGCCCGTAGCTCAGCTGGATAGAGTACTGCCCTCCGAAGGCAGGGGTCGTGCGTTCGAATCGCGCCGGGCGCGCCAGTCACGTACCAAGCTGGGCACTTCGCCGAGCTTCCTTGTTCCTGTGAAGCGGATGATGTTTGCCGGACGGCAACCGCCCGCAACCAGCGTGCATGGTCGCTCCCACGGGACCATCTTTCGTACTTCACCGCGTACTGCACCGATCTGATCCGCGACTGCCGCAAGCGATTTCCTTCGCTAACCTCCCGACCAGGACATGCGGCGCAGGGCGGGCGGCGCGAACCGTCCCCCGTAGGGTTCGCGGGCGGGCCGTCGCATGTCACACGTGCGTGCTAATCTTCCGCATCCCACCTGATCGACTCCACGAATCCGAAAGGACCGCTGCGTGCGCGGATGCCTCTTGGCGATTGTTGTCTTCGTGGCGGCGGCCGTCCTCGAATGGCAGGTGGCCCTCGGCTCGGGGCTGCCTTTTCCAGGGTTCCTCGCGGGCGCGCTGGCTCTGACGGCCACGCTGGCGATCGGCAGCTTGCAGGGCATGCTCCACGCGCGCCGACAGCGGGCGAAGCCACAGGACGCACCCGAGACATGGACCGACGGGGCGCTTGTTCGCATCGAAGGCACCCTGGTCGCGAACGGCACGCCCATCACTGCGCCATTCAGCGAACAGCCGATGGTGTTTCTGGATTATGGCGCGACCGCCCCTTTGATGGGCGACACCGGCGCCACGCGACAACGTCCGCACTGGCGCGGGCTCCTGGCGGTCGACTGTGCGCTCGAGGTCGGCGGTGAACGTATTCCCTTGCGCGGCATGCCGGCAACGCGCGGTTGGGTCCAGCGACAGTTCCGCGATGAACCCTTTGTGTCGCGCGCAGCGCGACACCTCGCCGTCACTGCTTGGGAACGGCATACGGAGATCATCGCGTTCGAGCCGGCGTCGGCGATCGGCGCGTTCGCAGGGGCGGCCCGCACTGCGGACGGCTATGCGATGCGCACGATGAACACGCAGGCTGCCGAGGCGCTCGGCATGCAGGGAGGAGGCGTTGCTAACGAAGCCGTGCTATGCGAGCGTTTGCGTCAGCGGCGGTGGCTGTTCGAGGAGCGGGGTGTCGAGCCGGGCGCGCGGGTGACCGTGATCGGGACCTATCACACGGCACCGCGCCGTCTCGATATCGCGCTGTCGCCCGCCCATGCCGATCACGCGCTGCATCTCGGCGGCGCGGCCTTGCTTGCCGCGCGTCAGTCGAGGACGACGTTCGTGTTCGCCGGGGTCCTCATCGCTCTGAGCCTGGCTGCCCACTATCTGGCGTTAGCTAACGACGGAGCGCTCTATCGCTCGGCGATTGCCGCGATCGAGCGGGCCAGGTAGCACCGCGCCGAGGCGCCGTCGTCCTGGGCTTGCGCATCGACCCTCGTCGTTTCTGCCATGGTGTCGACGAGGGGGGGCGGGCCCGGCATCGAGCGGCCCGGAGTGCTATAAATGCGCCTCGATGTCCGCGGCGACATCCACGCATATTCTGGAGGAGACCTGAATGCGAGCTTCCGCTTTGCTGCTGCTGTTTTCCGGCACGTTCGCCGTCGGCGCCCATGGGCAGACCTCATCTTCCACAGGGAACTTTCCCACGCGACCGATGCGCATCATCATTCCCTTCTCCGCCGGCAGTGCGAGCGATTTTCTGGGGCGGCAATTGGCGGACAAGATGTCGCAGAGTTGGGGCCAGAACGTCGTGGTGGACAACCGGCCGAGCGCGGGCGGCGTCGTTGCGGGGGAGATCGTCACCAGCGCGACACCCGACGGTCATACGCTGATGGTGACTTCCTCGGGCATCGCCGGCAGTGCCGCAATGTATGCCAAGCTGCCATTCGACACGGTGAAGGATTTCGCGTCTGTGAGCATGGTGGCCATAGGCGCGAACATGGTCGTCGTCGCCCCGAATTCCCCGATCAAGTCGATGAAGGATGTCATCGATCTGGCCAAGAAGAAGCCCGGGCAGCTCACTTACGGTCACTCGGGCGTCGGCAGCGGCACGCACTACGCGAGCGAGTATTTCAACATGGTGGCCGGCATCAAGACGATACATGTCCCATACAAGGGCGCACCGCAGGTGCTCACCGATACCTTGTCGGGTCGCCTGGACTATGGCGTGGTGCCGATGGGGCCGGCCATGGCCATGGTGAACAGCGGGCGGGTCCGTGCCGTGGCCGTGACCACGAGCAAGCGCAACCATGCCTTGCCCGACGTGCCGACCATGGGGGAATCGGGGCTGCCCGGCTTTGCCTATGAAGGCTGGTTCGGCATGTTCGCGCCGAGCAAGGTGCCGCCCGCGATCATCAAGCGACTCAATGCCGAGGTCGCCCGCATACTCGGTCTGCCCGACGTGCGCGAGCGGATCATGAATCTGGCGATGCTGCCCAACCCCACCTCGCCCCAGGAGATGCACAAGGTCCTGAGCGAGGAGATCGATACGCGCCGCAAGGTGTTCAGCGCCATCGGCATGAAGCCGCAGTGACGCTTGCGGCTCGGCCCACAAGTTCCCGTGCCCGAGCTTGGGCTTCAGGGTCGCCGTTCAGCCGAGTTCGCGATGAACGAATTCGACGATCTTCTCGATGCACGCTTTCGATTGGGGTGAGTGCGGATCCTTCTTGACGAAGGCTTCGCCGACGCCCTCGAACAGCTGCAGATCGACGCTGCCGCCGGCATCGCGGTAGGCCTTCACGAAGCGGTCCAGGTTGGGGCGCGGATGCGCGACATCCGCAGTGCCCTGCAGATAGAGCACAGGCGGCATCGGACCGCGTTCCCCGCGCTCGAGTGCACGCGTCGGGCTGCCTTCGGACATCGCTTCCTCGGTGCCCCAGTACATGTCGTGGCAGGGCAGCACGCGGTCGGCGACATCGACGTCCGGACTGCGGTCTTCCTGGAGCTTTTTCGCATACTGGTAGCGACCGAGCGGGTCGATCACCGGCCAGCAGAGCACCGCGCAGCGGACCGTCGCGTCGATATCGAGGTGTCCTTGCAGCGCGATGGCGGCGTAGCGCGGGTCGTCGTGACGCATCGCGCCTAGGATCGCCTGCTGACCGCCGCTGGAGATGCCCATGACACCCACGCGATCCGCGCGGATGCGGAATCGCGCGGCATTCGCCTTGAACCAGCGAATCGCGTAGTTGATGTCGACCATCGATCCGGGGTAGACGGCATCCGGAGGCTGGCGAAAGTCCAGTGCTGCGACGACCACGCCGCTGCGCGCCAGAGGCTCGTCCAAGGGCGCATCGTCATGGCGATCGCCCTTGCACCAGGCGCCGCCGTGCAGATCCAGGATCAAGGGAAATGGGCCTTCGCCACGCGGCTGATACACCGTCGCGAGCAGAGGTTTGTCGGCGTGCCTGAGGTACTCGACGTCTTGGATATCGATTTCGCAGCGCGCGATCGTGTTCATGGGCATGGGGCCTCGGGGAAGAGATTCGTGGAGGGAGCGTCTGGACAGGCTGGTCTCGGGGGCTCCTGGCATAGCGTAAACGAAGACGGCACCGTTGCGGGGCCGTCGCGCGATCCGATGACTGCCCACTGGATGCTTGCCTGCTTCGTGCTTCGTATACTACTGTCCTGGGCCGGACGTTCAAAATGGCTGCGGCCGCCCCCGCGCCAGCGGGCGCTCCCGATGCTCCGCCCGTCCAACCTCTGCCGACGAATGGTCCGAATTGAGCAGCGAATACAAGGCCAGGAATGCGAGCAGCCCGCGGCTACGAAAACTGCGCCATGCTGACTAGCCCCGCGCGGCCTAGCGCGCAGGCGTGCCCGGGCGAGCGCACGGAGAGCGTGGCTGTGCAGCGAGCGCGCAATGCACCCTGGCGCTTGCGCCATCCCGCGGACCGCCGTTCGCTGGTCACCGTCCTCGTCGCAGTGCTGCTTTTGCTCTTGCCGCAATGGATGGCGGTGCCGGCGTGGCTCGCGCCCGCGTGGATCGTGGCGACGCTGCTGGCTTGCTGCGCGAGCCATGTCGTCGTCCACAATCATTGTCACTTTCCCCTCTTTGCCACGAGCACCCCCAATCGATTGTTCAACCTCGTGGCGTCGATCGCGCGCGGCCATTGCGCCAGCGACATCTATATCGCGCACAACCTCAATCATCATGCCGAGCAAGGTCGTGCCGGAGATTGGATCACCCCGGCGCTCGGCGGCACCGGTCATCCGCTGCTGCGCCTCGTGCGCTTCGTGCTTCGGGCAACGATCTCGATGATGCGCCAGCGCAAGCGGCTGGGCCCGGAAGGGCGCATTCTGCTCCCCGAGCCCTTTCGATCTTCGCTGCCCTGGGAGAAGGCCCTGCTTCCGATTGTCGTCCTATGCCTGCTCTGGAACGACTGGCGAACGGCGCTGGTTTTCGCGCTCCTTCCCTGGACGGCTTCCCTGTTGTGGCTGGTCGGAGTCAATTACGTCCAGCACGAAGGCTGCGACCCCGATAGTCGCTGGGCGCATTCGCGCAACTTCACCGGCCGCTTCACCAACTGGCTGCTGTTCAACAACGGATACCACAGTGCGCACCACCTGCGGCCGGGGATGCACTGGAGCGAGGTGAAGCAGCTGCACGAGAACATCGCCGATCACATCCCCGGACAACTCAACGAGCCATCGGCGACCAGCTACATGCTGCGGCGATACCTTTTCAATCGCGCCGACGACTACGGGCGTGCCCTATGAGCGTTCTGAGCCTCGAGCGCGTTGCGGCGATACGCGCCGATCCCGAGCGGCGCACGCGCCTGCTCGAGGCGTGCGGCGTGGACAAGTCGCGCCCCTTCCTGCCCGAGGATCAGACGCAGCTCTACCATACGCCGGCCTACCGCTTGCTGGATCGCGAGCAGCGCATTCGCTACAACCAGCTCTTCGCGCTGCGCGTCAACGAGTACATCATGATGCTCGAGCGCGATTTCGTCGAACCGGTACTCGACGCGCTCAGAGGGCGCATCGCTCGACGCGGCCCGCCCGAGCTGCTGGAGGCACTCGACGCCATGCACGACGAAGAATCGCTGCACTACGAGGCGTTCGCAGCGCTGAATCGGCAGTGCGAGCCCGAGGCCTATCGACGATCCGACTACTGGTTCATGCAGCTCAAGCCGTACGAGCGGCTCACCCTGCGCGTGATGCATGCCGGGGCGCGTTGGTTGCCTTTC
>JALHQN010000025.1 GCA_022841915.1 Burkholderiales bacterium
CAGAGTTCGGGGATCGAGCAGGTGAACCAGGCGGTGACGCAGATGGACGAGACGACGCAGCAGAACGCGGCGCTCGTCGAAGAAGCGGCGGCGGCGGCGGAGTCGCTGCAGGAGCAGGCGGGGTCGCTGTTGACGGCGGTTGCGCAGTTCCAGCTGGACTCGGGCGCAGCGTCGGGGCCTGCGGTGGCGCCCGGGTTGGTGGTGGAGCGTCGTGGGCCGAACCGAGCGCAGAACGTGTCGCGGCTGCCGGGGGCGAAGGGGCCCGCGAAGTCGGGTGTGGCCAAGGCGCTGCCCGCGCCGGCCAAGAACGGCACCGACGACGACTGGGCAGAGTTCTAGACCCGAGCCGACTTCAACTGCGATCGCACGAAGGGATGGCCCCAAGGGGGCTGTCCCTCCTGCCGGCGCGTTAAGTTAGTCAGGCCGACAGCGGCCGGCAAGTCGCTATCCCCCGCTGTGCAGTGTTCGTCCTTCCCGCGCCGATGAGGGGGGGCTATGCGGTCCGCCATCCGCTCGATTCGTAACGATGTGCATTCCCGCACGAATGCGCGTGTCTCACGATCGATCCGTCCGCCAATAAGACAATCCCTTTCTAAGCAGCATCATGTCGTTGTCCTGGCAGCTCAAGGAAAGACCACGTTTGCCGCAATAAATTCAGGCAGCTCCCGTCGCCGGCAATGCTGGTGAACGGCGAGGCAACGCGAGCTCGACGCGCCACCGCTCGTTCTCTGCGGGCGCTCGAATCATGATCAGGAGCCAAGGCATTCCATGAGCAAGGCACAGCGGGTTGGCAACATCTATTTCGCCGATTTCGGCACAGGTACGACGCAAGGCAGCCGCGATGCCAGCTTCGAACACACCATGTCGGACATTCGGCGTGCGCTCGATTCCCTGGGCGAGACATCGAAGCTGATCGGCGGGGACAATCGCAAGCTCGCACGGCTTTGCAACGACAGTTCGAAGCGCATCGCCGAGGTGCTCGGCATCATCGAAGGCGTCGCGCTCGATTCGAACTTGATCGCGCTCAACGCGGCACTGGAAGCCAGTCGAGAGGAGGATGGTCGCTACGACATCGCCTTGGTGGCGAACGAGATTCGCACGCTGCTGCATAGAAGCGAATCCGCAACCCGCGAGCTGCATGCCCTATTGAGCGATACCGTACAAAAGATCGAGGCGGGCTCGTTGCTGGTCGAGGAAGTCGGACTTACGCTGGCGCGCAGCGCAGGTGCAGTGCGCCAAGTCACCGAAATTCTGTCCGAGATCGGCACCATCGGTCCTGGGCCGAGCGGGCTGTTGGCACAGAACAGCGCCACGCTCGATTGAGGATCCGGCAAATGCGAACAAGCAGCAGTGCGCCGGTCGGTCAGTCGACACGCGAGTTTCAGTTCACTTCTCTCGATTTCGAGCGGGTACGCAAGCTGATCTATGGGCGGGCGGGGATTTCGCTCAACGAACAGAAGCAAGAGATGGTGTACAGTCGTCTGGCCCGGCGACTGCGGGTGCTCAACCTGGAAAGCTTCCAAGCGTATCTGGATCTGCTGGAGCGCGGTTCAGTCGAGGAGGAGTGGGACGAGTTCATCAACTCGCTCACCACCAATCTGACAGCCTTCTTTCGCGAGGCCCATCATTTCGAGATCCTGGCCAAGCGCTTGTCGGGTTGGTCGGCGAAGCGGCGGGTGCGCATCTGGTGTTCGGCATCGTCCACGGGCGAGGAGCCGTATTCGCTGGCGATGACGCTGGTCGAAGCATTCTCGAGCTGGACACCACCTGCGGAGATCATTGCGACCGACCTCGACACCACCGTCTTGGGCAAGGCGGAGCGCGGCGTGTATGCGCTGGATCGCTTCGACAAGATGAGTTCCGACCGAATGAGACGCTTCTTCCTCAAGGGGACGGGCGCCAATGCCGGCCATGCCAAGGTGCGCAGCGAACTGCGAGCGTTGGTCAAGTTCGAGCGCCTGAATCTGCTCGACCCCGCCTGGCAGGTAAAAGGCCCGTTCGACGCGATCTTCTGCCGCAACGTGCTCATCTATTTCGACAAGCCGACGCAGCGCAAGATCATCGAGCGCTATCGTCCGCTGCTGCACTCCGACGGTTTGCTGTTCGTCGGTCATTCCGAAGGCCTGTACCACTGCAGCGACATCTTCCACTCGATCGGCAAGACGGTCTACGAACCGATTGCCCGGACGACGCCTGCCAGCGGAGAACGCATCTAGCATGACGCACCATTCGTCCCACCGCAACGACAACAATCAGTACGGCACCGGCACCGCGCCGAACATCTACTACGATCGCCAGCTCGATATGCAGGCAGCCAAGATCCTGCCGGGCGAGTACTTCATCACCGGTCGTGATCTCGTGCTGGTCACCGTGCTGGGCTCGTGCGTGGCCGCCTGCATCCGCGACCCGGGCGCACGCATCGGCGGCATGAACCATTTCATGCTGCCCGACGCGGGCAAGGACAGCGACTCGGTGACGGGCGCGCCGGCGCGCTACGGCACCTACGCGATGGAGGTGCTGATCAACGAGGTCGTCAAGATGGGGGCTCGCCGCAGTGCGCTCGAAGCCAAGGTGTTCGGCGGCGGCAACGTGCTGCGCAACCTCACGATCACCAACGTCGGAACGCGCAATGCCGAGTTCGTGTTGAAGTTCCTCGCCACCGAGCGCATACCGGTACTGGCACAAGATCTCGCTCACGATTATGCGCGCAAGGTTTACTACTACCCGAACACCGGCCGCGTCCGCTTGAAGATGATCCGCGACATGCACAACCAGACGATCATCCAGCGCGAGCGGGAGTACGTCAGTCGCATCAAGACCGAGCAGGTGGGCGGCGACGTCGAGCTCTTCTAGGAGGAAGCAATGCAAGCAAAACCGCTCGGGAACGCGAATCGAAAGACGCGCGTGCTGGTGGTCGACGACTCGGCGCTGGTGCGCAGTCTGCTGACCGAAATGATCAACGATCAGCCCGACATGGAAGTCGTCGGCGCAGCGCCCGATCCGCTGGTGGCGCGCGAGATGATCAAGCAGCGCAATCCGGACGTTCTCACGCTGGACGTCGAAATGCCGCGCATGGACGGCCTCGATTTCCTGGAACGCCTGATGCGGCTGCGGCCGATGCCGGTGGTGATGGTGTCGACCCTGACCGAGAAGGGCTCCGAAGTCACGCTGAGGGCGCTCGAGCTCGGTGCTGTCGACTTCGTGTCCAAGCCGAAGGTCGGCATCAGCAGCACGCTGCAGGAGTACGCGGACGAGATCGCGACCAAGATACGCACGGCGCGAATTGCGCGTGTGCGGCGCTCGGCGCCGCTGCCTGCGCCGAGCCTGACGGCGGATGCCGTGCTGGCGCCGGTGCAAAGCCGAATCGCATCGACCGAGAAACTCATCATTCTCGGCGCATCCACGGGCGGCACGGAGGCTATCAAGGTCTTTCTGTCGCAGATGCCGCCGGACTGCCCAGGCATTCTGATCGCTCAACACATGCCCGAGAGCTTCACCAAGGCCTTCGCAGCCCGGTTGGACGGTCTTTGCCGGATATCGGTGGCAGAGGCCGTGCACGGCGAACGCGTCCTGCCCGGGCATGCGTACATTGCGCCCGGACACTCGCACCTGCTCCTGGCGCGAAGCGGCGCCAATTACGTCTGCGAGCTCTCCCAGGCGCCTCCGGTCAATCGGCATCGGCCTTCCGTCGACGTCCTGTTTCGCTCAGCGGCGAACTGCGCCGGCCGCAATGTCATCGGTGTGATCCTGACCGGCATGGGCAAGGACGGCGCCGCGGGCATGCTGGAAATGAAAAAGGCAGGTGCAGCCAATTACGCCCAGGACGAGTCGAGTTGTGTGGTCTTCGGCATGCCCAAGGAAGCCATCGCGCTCGGCGGGGTGGACGAGGTCGTTTCCTTGAACGACATGGCCAGACGCGTTCTCACTGGTCGGGGAGTGAGCGCCATCCGCGTATGAGCGAGGCACTGTTCAAGTGCATTCCGGGCACGCCGTAAATCCAGCCATATAACGCAACAACACAGGCAGAAGATAATGCAGACTCAGGTACGTACCAATGCCGGCATCGCGAAGATCGTCCTGCAGGGTCGGTTCGATTTTGGTTCTCACCGGGATTTCAAGACCAGCTACGAAGCGCCTTTGGGCGCGTCGGACGTGCGCGAACTCGAGATCGACATGGGGGGCGTCGAGTATCTGGACAGTTCTGCGCTCGGCATGCTCCTGATCCTCAAGGAGCGGGCTGGCGCCACGAACAAGCGGGTGGCGATCACCAATTGCCGCGGTGCGGTCAAGCAGGTTCTTGATATCGCCAATTTCAGCAAACTGTTCCCGATGCGATGAATGCTCCCCGCGACTGGATCGCGGAGGAAGCGCTGTCGGTTCTCGTCGTCGATGACGTCGAGAACAACCTGGCCCTGCTGAGCCGTCTCGTCTCCAGGCTCGGGCACAAGGTGGTGCTTGCCCGCGATGGTGCCGAAGCGATAGCGCGCTTCCAGGACGGCGACCCTGACCTCATCTTGATGGATATCCAGATGCCGGTCATGGACGGGTTCCAGACGACGGCGCAAATCCGTGCATTGCAGGGATCTCGCTGGGTGCCCGTCATCTACGTCACCGCTCACGACCTCGAAGGCGGGTTGATGCAGGCGATCGAGTCGGGCGGCGACGACTATCTCACCAAGCCGATCTCGGCCGAACTGCTGCGCGCGAAGCTGCGTGCGGCGACACGCGCGCTCGGACTGCAGCGCGAGAACGCTCGCCAACGGGCAGCGCTGGAGCGCTACTACCAGGCGGCCGAGGAGGAGCAGAAGGTTGCCAGTCACCTGATGCGGCGGCTGGTGCAAACCGACATGCTCGACGATCGCGCGATCCAGCACCGGATCACGCCGGCTTCGCACTTGTCGGGCGACGTGATCGCAGCCGCGCGCACACCGGGCAATGCGTTGCATGTGCTGCTGGCCGATGGCACCGGCCACGGGCTTGCCGCTTCGCTCAGCGTCATGCCGGTCGTCCAGCCGTTCTACGCCATGACCGAGAAGGGCTTCGGACTGCCGGCCATCGTGCGGGAAGTCAACCGCAAGGTGCGTGAATGGTCGCCCATCGGCCGCTTCGTGGCCGCCACCTTCGTCTCTGTCGACGCACGTGAAGCCATCGTGAGCGTATGGAACGGCGGCAATCCACCTGTCATCAAGGTGAACGAGCAGGGCGAGCAAGTTCATCGATTCCTCTCGCGGCACCTGCCTCTGGGCATCGCCAGTGACGACAGCATGGACGATTCCGTCGAGCGCATGTCGTTCGCGCGGGGGGACCAGCTCATCGCCTGCTCCGACGGGGTGGTCGAGGCCCTGAGCCCAAGCGGCGAGGAGTTCGGAATCGAGCGTTTGGCGCAAGCCGGGTCGCGCGCTCGCGGCGAACAGCGGATGCATGCGCTGAACGTCGCGCTGAACGAGCATTTGGCAGGCGCGGCCGCGCACGACGATCTCTCGCTCATCGTGATCGATTGCAGCGCGGCACCCGAACAGGAGCGCGATAGCGTGGCGGTCGGCGCCAAGAAGCTGGACCACATGGTCCCCGCGTGGCGCTTTCGGGTGGAGCTCTCGTCCGACGACGTTCGCACCACCGACGTCGTCGCCCGATTCACCGGAACCATGGAGCGCATGGGCGTGCCGGAGCGTGACCGGACGAGCCTGTTCGTGGTGCTCTCGGAGCTCTACAGCAACGCGCTCGATCACGGCCTGCTGCTGCTCGACTCGCGTCTGAAGACCAGCGACCGAAGCATGGAGCGCTACGCGAACTTGCGCTCCAAGCGCTTGCGCTCTCTGAAGGAGGGTTCGATCGTGGTCGAACTGGAGATGGACATCCGAAGGCGCAAACAAGTGCTCATTCGCGTCAAGGACAGCGGCGACGGGTTCGACTGGCGCACTGAATTTTCGAAAGCCGGTAGCGACGCGCCCAAGCGCGGCCTCGGTTTGGTGCAGGCGCTTTGCAGCAGCTTGCATTACGAGGGATGCGGGAACGACGTCGTCGCCGTGTATGAGCTGGACACATCTGCTTAGTGATCTCGATCGAAGTTTCCCATGGGAATGACGCGAGGCTCGGCCGTTGGCCCGTAGGCGAGGGTGTTCTGAACTGAGGACGGGGGCAGAGGGACGGATGGGCACGATTGAGTTTCGAATGCGGCAAAGCCGGCGACTGCCCCGTCGGGTCTTGTGCGAGGCACTGGCGTGACTACCGCAGCCTCGCCGACGGGTGACTCGGATATCCCGGTCCAGCAGGTTCGAGAAGGCCAGGGGCGAATACAGCATCTGCTGTCGTTGCGCCATCTGCCTGCCCTGCTGTGCTCTCTCGCCCTGTGTCTCACCGGCGTGCTGTGGCTGGTGACAGCCAACCAGATGGCGGCGGACAAGGCGCATACGATCGCCAGCGCGCTCAAAGACAACGAAAGTCTCGCACGTGCACTGGAAGAGCATGTGGTGCACACGTTCATGAACGCCGATCAGCTGGCCTGGTCGGTCAAGCAGCAGGTCGAGCGTCGCGGCCTGCCGGACGACTTGAAGTCGTTCGTCGCTGAAAGAACTTTGCCCGGTTTGCCGTTTCTCGTTGTCGTTGTCGCCGACGAGCATGGCGTCGGCGTGCGACATACGCTCGAGCCCAGAGCGCTGAACATCGCCGATACCGCCCACTTCAGAGCCGCCGAAGCCGCGGATACAGGGGCACTGGTGATTGGCGAACCCATCATCGGACGCTTGTCCGGCAGGTGGTCACTGCACGCTGCGCGCCGGATCAACAAGTCCGACGGATCCTTCGGCGGTGTGACGAGCGTGGCGCTCGACCTGTCGTACTTTTCCCGGTTCTACAGTCAAGTGAGGATGGGGGAATCTGCGGTCATCATGCTCGTTGGGCGAGACGGTATCGTGCGCGCGCAGCAAGGCGAGTCGGGCGAGAGCATCGGCAAAGCGATGAGGTCTCCCGACCTGATCCGGCACGCGGCGGCGGAGGCGGTCGGCAGTTATATCGCGCCTGCGCAGGGTGCCCAGCCCGCTCGCCTGGTGGCTTATCGAAAGCTCGATCAGTATCCGCTGGTCGTCCTCGTGGGCACTTCCGTCGAAAGCGCACTCGATCGGCATGCAGATCGACGCCGCGACTATGTCGCCGGTACGGGTGTATTGACGTTGTTCATCTGGCTGAGCTTTGCTCTGCTCGGCTGGCTCATGATCAGGCAACGTCGTGCGGCGCTGCTGCTGCAGGAGGCAACCCGGCAGGCCGAGTCGGCGAATCGGGTCAAGTCCGACTTTCTCGCCAACATGACTCACGAATTGCGCACGCCGCTCAACGGCATCATCGGTTTTGCGGACTGCCTGCAGGAGGAACTGCAGGACGAAAGCCAGCGCGAATGCGCACGTATCATCTATTCCAGCGGCTGCACGCTGCTGGGGATGGTCAACTCCGTCCTCGACATGGCGAAGATCGAGGCGGGAAAGATGCAGTTGCACGTGGCTCCGGAATCGTTGCGCCTGCTTCTGGATGAAGTGTCTGCGCTGCATGGCGCTGTCGCCGAGCCGAAGGGATTGCGTCTGACGATGGAAATCGACGACAAGGTGCCCGAAACGCTCGCCTGCGACCGCACGAAACTGCAGCAGGTGCTGAACAATCTGCTGCATAACGCGGTGAAGTTCACCGACAAGGGCAGCATCACCTTGTCCGCGCGCATGGTCGAGGGCGATCTGGTCCTTGCGGTAACGGACACCGGCCGCGGCATCGCAGCGGCCATGCATCAGGCGATCTTCGAGCGGTTCCATCAGGCGGAGACCAGCGCTGTCGGTTTGCACGGCGGCACCGGCTTGGGGCTCGCCTTGGCGCGCGATCTCGTGCGCTTGATGGGCGGTCGCATGGAGCTCGAGTCCGAGCTGGGCCGCGGCTCGCAGTTCCGCGTCATCCTCCCAGTGCGTTCTTGAGTTTTCGCCCGGAGCTTCCCTGTGTCGGGCTCGCTGCCGATTGAGTGATCGCGCACGAGGTCTGCGAAAACAAACAAGGGCGAGCCTTGACGGGCTCGCCCTTTTGCATTGAATGAGCGTCGGCTTCAGGCCGCGTGCGCGAGCAGGCTGGACCGAGTCTCCGCCGGGGCATCCCGGAAAAGTTCCTCCATATCGAGCACGAGCACGACGGAGCCATCTCCCGACAAGGTGGCACCGGCGATGCCCTTGGGCTTCACGCCGTCGAGCGGCTTGATGACGACATCGTCGCGGCCGACGAATCCATCGACGGCCAGCACCAGATTGGTCGTGCTCGTCTGCAGCAGCACCCCATAGGCCGGCGGGCCTTCGCTCTGCATGTCCAGCATCGAGGCCAAGGCGCGTACCGGCAGCACTTCGTCGCGAATGAGCACGGTGGCTTTGCCCGATACGGACTGGATCTGTGCCGGATCCAGACGCACGATTTCCCGCACCATCGTCAGCGGCAGTGCAAAGGGCTGTCCGCTCAGACGCACCACCAAGACCGGGAGGATGGCCAGGGTGAGCGGAAGCGAGATCGAGATCGTCGTGCCCGCGCCGGCTGTGGACGAGATGTCTATCCGACCATTCAGCTTTTGGATGTTGGTCTTGACCACGTCCATGCCGACACCGCGTCCCGAGACGCTGGAGATCTGATCCTTCGTGGAAAAACCCGGCAGAAAGATAAGCTGCAATGCCTGACGGTCGTCCATTCCGTGGATGGTCTCTGGATCGAGCAGCCCTTTCTCGATGGCTTTGCGACGTAGCAGTTCGGGGCGCATGCCGCGCCCGTCTTCGGAAATCTCGATCACGATGTGATCGCCCGACTGTTGGGCTGCCAGTACGACCGTGCCTTTTTCCGGCTTGCCGGCGAGGCGCCGCTCCTCGGGGGTTTCCATGCCATGATCGACCGCGTTGCGGACGAGGTGAACGAGCGGATCGGACAGCTCCTCGATCATGGTGCGGTCGAGTTCGGTGTCTTCGCCGTGCAGCCTCAGATCGATTTCCTTGCCCAGTTGACGCGCGAGATCGCGCACCAGCCGAGGGTACTTCTGGAAGAGTCGGCCGACCGGCTGCATGCGTGTCTTCATGACCGCGTTTTGCAGATCGCCGACCAGCAGATCGAGTTGCCCCACCGCTTCGTCCAGCGCGCGCAGCGTCAGCGTGTCCGTCTTTCCCGCCAGCAGTTCGGTGCGCAGACAGGTGAGGCGGTTCTTGGTCAGCCCGATTTCGCCGGAGAGGTTCAGCACCTGATCGAGGCGGGATGTGTCTATCCGGATGGTCGAGTCCTTGGCGACGGCGACCTTGTCGCTGTCGCGCCGCCCCGAGCGAGCTGTCTCGAGGGCGGGGTCGTCGCTTGCGCGCCGGCCGTGGCTCGCAGGCTGCGGCTTTTGTAGCGGCTCATCGACCGACGGCAGGAGCACCTCGGCGTTCTGCTCGACCACACGCAGCGCTGTGACATTGCCCGGCACGACGCTGGCGAGCAGCGCCGCCCAGTCGGGCTCGGTGGCGGCGGTTGCGCCGGCCGGTGGGGTCGAAGCGACGGGCAATGTCGCCGGCAGCGATGCCACGGCGGCAGGCGGCGTCTCGCCAGCGATGGCGGCCTCGAGTGCTGTGAGGAGCTGTTCGGGGGCCGGACTCGGCTGACGCGCTGCCGCGAGGTTGCCGAACATGGAGCGTACTTCTCCCGTGGCGGCCATGATGAGATCCATCAGGGCCAGATCGAGACTCATCTCTCCATTGCGCAGGCGATCGAAGAGGTTTTCGGTCAGGTGACAGAGCTTCACCAATTCGGTGGCGCCAAGAAAGCCGGCGCCGCCCTTGATGGTATGAAAGTTCCTGAACACAGAGTTGAGCAAACCCGACTCGTCCGGCGTTCTCTCCAACTCCACCAGTCGATTGTCCAGGTCCGCGAGCAACTCGTTCGCTTCCGTCAGGAAATCCTGCAGCAGTTCCTCGTTGCCGTCGAAATCGCTCATTGCATCATGTCTCCGTTCGGTCCGACTGCGCTGCCTCTGCACCGTGGTTTCGAGGCAGCGCGGTGTTCAGCGCATGTCGCTCGTGGCTGCGCGGCGCAAGCGCTGTCGCGACCCGTGTTACGTTGTTCGCCCGTGGTCAGAATCCGAGGCTTTCCAGCAGGTCGTCCACTTGCGTCTGCGACTGCACGACTTCGCCGACCCGGCTGGGGTTGACGACCGGCCCGTTCAGCAGACTGTCGCTCCCCGGGGGACGCTGCTCGGCTGGTGTGTTCTCCAGCAGCAGCTGCAGCAACTGGCCTTCGAAATTGTGGACGAGTTCGTTGATCCGCTTGATCACTTGGCCGGTCAAATCCTGGAAGTCCTGGGCCATCACGATTTCCATCAGCTGATCGGCCGTGGCTTTGGTGCTCGTCGGCACCTGGTCGAGGAAGGCGAGTGTGGATTCGGAGAGCGCCTTGAACTCTTCCACGCCAGCCTGAGCGGCGAACACCTTGCGCCAGCGATCGGCCAGTGCTGCGGCGCCGGCGCCGAGTTCGTCCTGGATCGGCTTGGCGATGTCTGTGGCATTGAGTACGCGCTGAGCGGCGCGCTCGGTGAGCGTCGCCACGTAGGCGAGTCGTTCGCGTGCATCCGGTATCGCCGATGCAGCTTCCTCGACCATGCGGTCGTAGCCCAGTTCACGCAGGCTTTCGTGCAGTGTGCGAGTCAAGTGGCCGATCTTCGCCAGCAGCTGGGGCGGGCTCACGTCGCCATCGTTGGCCACGCTCTCTGTGGCTTGCTGCGTGTCGACCTTGACGGTTGCCGCAGCAGAACTGTTCGCAGCGATGCTGTCGAACAGTGCCTGAAGATCGTCCGAATCGTTTGCCGCAAGCACTGCACTCATGCGGCCGCTCCTTCGCGGTTCATCGTCTGGAAGATTTTCTTCAGCTTCTCGTCCAGCGTGGCTGCGGTGAAGGGCTTGACGACATAGCCGCTTGCGCCTGCTTGCGCGGCGGCAATGATGTTCTCCTTCTTGGCTTCGGCTGTCACCATCAGTACCGGCAGGCCCTTCAACTGTTCGTCGGCACGGATGTTGCGCAGCAGATCGATGCCCGTCATGTTCGGCATGTTCCAGTCGGAAACCACGAAGTCGAACTGCTCGCTGCGCAGCTTCTGCAATGCGTTGACACCGTCCTCGGCCTCGTCGACGTTGCTGAAACCGAGTTCCTTGAGGAGGTTGCGGATGATGCGGCGCATGGTTGCGAAGTCATCCACAACCAGGAATCTGAGATTGCTTTGGCTCATCGTTGTCTATCCTTGAAGCGATGGGATGGAGGGCGAGGGAGAGGCAGTGCGCGGCGGATTTCTCAGCATCGGCACGAGCGTTGCCGCCAGGTTGGCGGCGTCGAATTTGGCGACATAGGCGTCCACGCCCATCGTGCGCCCCATGGCGCCATTGGCGTGCGACGACAAGGACGTGTGCATCACCACGGGAATGCCGGAGAACCGTTGATCCGACTTGATGTTGCGTGCGAGCACGTAGCCGTCCATTTCCGGCATTTCGGCATCGGTGAGCACCAACTGCAGGCGATCATGCAGCGCTGCACCTTCGGCTTGGGCCTGGCTTGCGAGCGCCTGCAGCTTCTCCCAAGCCTCGCGGCCGTTGGTGGCCTGCTGGTAGCGCACGCCGAGTTTGTCCAGAACGTTGGAGATCTCTCGCCGCGCGATGGGCGAGTCGTCCACGAACAGCATGTTCATTTCTGCGGCTTCCGCGATCGGTTCGATCTCCGGGATGAGCGGTTCGCCGAAAGCGCTTGCCAGGATCTGCTCGACGTCCAGGATCGACACCAGGCGTCCGTCGGGCAATCGGGTGATCGCGGTGACGAGGCCATCGGTGCCGACGAGCGAGGGATCGGGACATTTCACCCGGTCCCAGTCCACGCGCGTGATGCGGTCCACGTCGCTGACCAGAAAGCCCTGAATCCGGCCGCAGAACTCCGTGACCATCAAGGTGCTGCAGCGCTGCTCGGAATCCGGCGGTACGCCGACGAAGGCGGCCAGGTCGAGGACGGGAATCACGCTGCCGCGCAGCGAAATGACGCCTTCGACGCCGGAGGGCATGTGCGGTGTCTTGGTGATTCTCGGCGTGAGGGTCACTTCACGGACCTTGAACACATTGATGCCGAAGGTTTCGGGCCCGCCGAGCGAGAACAGCAGGATTTCCATGCAGTTCGAGCCGGCCAGCTGCGTGCGCTCGTCGACGGCGTCGAGCAGGCTGCGGTTTTCGCGCAATGCGATGTCTTGTAGGGGCATGGTTCGGGCCTAGGCGAGGAGGCGAGTCAAAGTATCGGCGAGGCGCTGCGGCTCGAACTTCGAGACGTATTCGTCCACGCCCACCGATTTGCCCAACTGCTGGTTCGAGTCGCCCGACAGCGAGGAGTGCATCAGCACCGGGATGCCTGAGAATCGCTGGTCGGCCTTGATTTTGCGGGTCAGCATGTAGCCATCCATCTCAGGCATCTCGACGTCGGTGAGAATGACCTGGACGAAGTCCGAGACCGGCTGGCCCGAGACCGATGCGTGATTGGCGATGCGCTGCAGCTCATCCCAAGCTTGGCGCCCGTTCTGGGCTTCGATGTGCCCCACGTCCAGAGCTTCCAGCGTCGACAGGATTTGCTTGCGCGCCACGGACGAGTCGTCGGCGAACAGAATGGTGCGGTCCGGCATGCTCAGGCGCCGAATCGATCGGAAGGCGAGATCGCTCGCGGTATCCGTGGTTTCCGCCAGCACGCGCTCGACGTCCATCATCATGACCAGACGGCCGTCGGCCAGTTCGGTCACCGCGGTGACGAGGCCGCCCGTCTTGAACGAGAGCATGTCGGGCGGCACTTTCATGGCCGACCAGTCAAGACGCAGGATCGTATCGACCGCCTCCACCAGGAACCCCTGCGTGCAGCCGTTGTATTCGGTGATGATCATCACTTTGCCGTTGGGCTCGGTGGACATGGACGCGTACTTGGCGAGATCGACCACCGGCACCAACATGCCGCGCAGACTGACCATGCCCTCGACCGAGGGACTCATGTCGGGAGCGCGGGTGATCGCCGGCGCACGCATGACCTCGCGTACCTTGAAGACGTTGATGCCGAAGGTTTCGGTGCGACCGGACAGCGTGTCGCGGCCGAGCGTGAACAGCAGGATCTCGAGCTTGTTGGTGCCGGCGAGGCGGGTGCGCGCATCGACGCTTTTGAGCAGTTCCGACATTGCGGTGCTTCCGAGGCAGTAGGCGTTGTTGAATCCTGGCCGGCGGCGTGACCAGCGACCGGCAACCTGACTGGATGAATATCGGCGCCAACCGTGAACTACTTGAAGTTCTGCGGCGAAACTCTTTGCCGTCTGGAGCACGGGGCGATCCAGTCTCACGATCTCGGTTTCGGCCGCTTTGTCCCGGCCTTTAGATCGAAGTCACGCTCGGCCGCCTCAAGAGGTGCCGGTTCCGCGTCGTAACAGGCCCTTGCGTGGTCCCGTGCAAAAGTGCACGAAGCAAGCACGCGCGACTGGAAAGTGGAGATGACCCGATGGACTGGTTTCGAGACATGAAGATCGGTGTGAGGCTGGGAAGCGGCTTCGCGGTGATACTGGCTGCGCTCGCCGTGATCTGCGCGCTCGGTGTGACCGGAGTCAGCCGCATTGGTGCGACGGCCGATCGCATCATCAACGAGGACTGGCGTCTCACGCATGCCGCCCATGATCTCGAGAGCGCGGCCCGCGGGACGTTCGTGATCGCGCTGCAGAGCTTGCAGAAGACCGAGCACACCTCGCTGATCACGCTCAAGCAGCGTCTCGGCGAGGAGCGGGCGGCCATGGACAAGGCCATTGCCGAGCTGACGCAGCTCTCTTTGCTCGAGTCGGATAAAACGTCCTTGGCAAAAATCGATGGCGATCTGAAGGCGTATCTGAGCTCCCTGGTGCAAGTCATGGATCACGCCGAATCGGGCAAGGTCGTGCAAGGCGAGGCCGTCGTGCACCAGAGCCTGGACCCGCGTTTCGCGGCGTTGGGCCAATCGGTGAAGGCACTGGTCGAGCGCAATGAACAGCGCGTGCATGCCAGCTTCGCCGATCAAGTCGGTGCCATCGGCGCTGTGCGCAACACGATGATCGTGCTCGGCGTGCTGGCGTTGATCGCCGGCGTGCTCTTCGCCGGGTGGGTGACGCGGTCTCTGACGAAGCCGCTCGGGCGCGCAGTGGTCCTTGCGCAGCGCATCTCCTCGGGCCGGCTCGACAGCGAGATCGCAGTCGCGGGCAAGGATGAGGTCGGGCAGCTGCTGCAGGCTCTGGCAGGCATGCAGGCCGAACTGCGCGGCACCATCAGCGAAGTTGCGCAGAGCGCGTCGGACCTCTCGAGCGCGGCGAGCCGCACGGCGATGGGAACCGACGAGCTCATCTCGCGAGCGCATAGTCGCAGCGAGGCGACCGGAGCCACGGCGGCGGCCGTCGAACAGATGACCGTGAGTATCGGCCATGTCGCCGAGCATGCGCAGGAAGCCGCTGCGATCGCAGGCCGTTCCAGCGAGCTTGCTCGGGAAGGCGAGGCGATCGTGCGCGCTGCCAGCAGCGAGATGAACAGCATCGCGGATTCGGTGCAGCACGGTTCGCGCCTGGTCGAAACGCTGAACAGGCGCTCGGCGCAGATCAGCTCCATCGTGAAGGTCATCAAGGACATCGCCGATCAGACCAATCTGCTCGCGCTGAACGCTGCGATCGAGGCGGCGCGCGCCGGAGAACAGGGCCGCGGTTTTGCGGTGGTCGCCGACGAAGTGCGCAAGCTCGCCGAGCGCACCGGCACCGCCACCTCCGAGATCGGCTCCATGATCGACGCCATCCAGCATGAGACATCGACCGTCGTCGAAACGATGCAGGCAGGCGGGGACAAGGTCGTGCAAGGCGTGAAGCTCGCCGACGATGCCGCCGCGGCTTTGGAGAAGATCAAGGCACAGGCGCTGGAAGCGGTGGAGAGCGTGAACGCCATTGCCGCCGCAACGCGCGAACAGCAGGCAGCCAGCAGCGATATCGCTCGCAACGTGGAGCGTATCGCGCAAATGACCGAGGAGAGCGGCGCATCGATCAGCGACAACGCCGACGCCGCTCGCCAACTCGAGCAACTGGCATCGGTGTTGCAGGCGCGGGTGGCACGGTTCACCCTCTGATCCACCCTGACAGACATCCCTTGCGGCCATGCGCAGGACTTCTGCTTCCGGTGGCCGTATCACGCCGTTTCGTCAGCCGACGAAGCGGCCGTCCTGCCCGACGCGGGCGGTTGCGTTCGAGACCCTAGAGACGAGATGCCTGCTGTCCGCCGACGCGGGCAGCGTGCTGTTCTCCGATGTTGCTTCCGAGACGTTCGAGGCGCCGCTCGCCGAGGTGCTCGTTGAGGCTGCGCCCGCCGCACCGATCATCGATTTGGGCGATACGCGACGGCTGAGTACGTTCGCGCCCGAGCCGCGACGCGAATTGCTCGTCATCGATGCGAGCGTGGCGGATCGAGAGTCTCTGGCCGCGGCTCTGCTTGCCGACGCGGGCGACGACCGAAACTTCGATGTTCTTCTGCTCGATGCGACGGGCGACGGCCTGGGGCAGATCCATGCCGATTTGGCGCGGCATAACGCCGTGTTCGACGCCTTGCACATCGTCACCCATGGGTCGGCGCATGGCATGACACTCGGCTCGAGCGCCTTGGGGCCGTCCAATCCGATCGAACATGCGAACCTGCTCACCGCCTGGGGCGTCTTTCTTGCCGAGGAAGCCGATCTGCTCTTCTACGCCTGCGATCTTGCGGGCACGCAGGCAGGTCGCGACTGGCTGCAAAGCGTCGCAGAGTTGACCGGCGCGGACGTGGCGGCGAGCGTCGACCTTACCGGCGACGGGGCGCTCGGGGGCGATTGGGAGCTGGAGTTTCGCACCGGAACGATCGAGAGCCTGCTCGGGCTCGACTCCGGGTCGAGCTTGCCGTGGCGGCATGTGTTGAGCGGCGACGCGATCGCGAATGTACCCTCGAATACCGCGATCGCGGTCGACGGTAATGGCAACTTCGTGATCGTCTGGCAAACCCCGCATCCAGACGACAACGCCTGGGATGTCTATGGTCAGCGCTACGATGCCGCCGGTGCGCCTATCGCTGCGCAGTTCCTGATCGCACAGACGATCAGCGGCGATCAGTACGAGCCCGATATCGTCATGCGCAGCAGCGGTGACTTCGTCGTGGTGTGGACCGGGCGCGGCCAGGAGGGCGACGGCGCGGGCGAGGGCAACATCTACGCGCGTCGCTTCGGTGCGGACGCGACGCCGCTCGGCGCCGAATTCAGAGTCAATGCCTGGACAGCCGGCGACCAGCACAGCCCGGCGATCGGCCTCTCAGATAGCAGCGGCAATTTCGTCGTCGCATGGACCAGCGTCGGCCAGGACGGCAGTGGCGCGGGGATATACGCGCGCAAGTACGACAGCACCGGTGCGGCGCTGACCGACGAGTTTCAGATCAACAGCACCACGGCGGGCGACCAGAGCTCTCCCGACGTGGCGGCAGATTCGTTCGACGATTTCGTCTTCGTTTGGCAAAGCCAGGATCAGGACGGCAGCGGCTGGGGGATCTATCGCACGTACTACGCCCTCAACGGCCGGTTCGAAGGTGGCGAGAAGCGGGTGAATACATATACCTTAGGCGATCAGACCGATCCCGTGGTGGCATTCAACTCGAACGGCAACTGGCTCATCGCCTGGACGAGCGACGGACAGGACGGAACCGGGACGGAAATTCACGCCGATTTTTTTCGTTACAGCGGCAATGGTGGCACATCGACCGGGGAGTTTCAGGTCAATGATGGGACGTCGGGGAATCAATACGACCCGGCGATCGCGGTCGACTCGGCGAGCAACTTCGTTATCACTTGGACCACGCTGGCGCCGGAGGGCGCTGTGTCGATCGAGTCCAGCATTCATGCGCAGCTGCTCGTGCGTCAGGGTCCGGGCGTGAAACTTCACGGCAGCGAGGTCCTCATCAACGCCGATCAGAATGGAGATCAGCGCAACGCCGCCGTCGCTATGGCGAGCGACGGCAGTTATATCGTCGCTTGGGACGGTGGCGCGGGGGACGCGATGGGCGTGCACCTGCGGCAGTACGCCAATCCGTTCGATGCCTCGGCACCAGCTATCAACCTGGCCAATGCGTCATTGCTCTATCTGGAGAACGATCCGGCGCTCTTCCTCGACCCTGGGCTGACCCTGAGCGATGCGGACAGCGCCCAGTTGACCGGTGCGACGGTGAGTTTCGATGCAGGTTATGCGGCCGGCCAGGACGTTCTCGCGATGGTCGACCAATTCGGCATCACGGGTTCCTTTGCGGACGCCACCGGCGTACTGACGCTGACCGGTACGGCCAGCATGTCGGCCTACCAGGCCGCCTTGCGCAGCGTGAGCTATAGGAACACGAGCGATGCACCGAACACGCTTCCTCGGCGCATCACGGTCACTGTGACCGATGGCATATTGGCCGGTAGCGACAGCCGCTACATCAACGTGCAGGCAGTCAACGACGCACCGGTATTGAGCGGGGCGAACGACCTGTTGCCGATTCTGGAGGATGCGGCGGGCAACGGCGGTACGCTGGTCTCGGCGCTGGTCGGGGGCTGGGTGAGCGATCCGGACAGCGACGCGGTGGGCGGTATCGCGGTGATCGGCGCGGACGATTCGCACGGCACCTGGCAGTACAGCCTCGACGGGGGTGGCGCGTGGAGCGCTTTCGGGTCGCCGAGCGCTGCCGGTGCGCGCTTGTTGCTCGCGGATGCGAGCACCTATGTGCGCTTCGTGCCGCAGGCGAACTGGAACGGTGTCGTGGCAGGCGGGTTGAGTTTCCGTGCCTGGGATGCGAGCAGCGGCACGGCCGGCGGGATAGCCGATACGACCCTCAACGGCGGGACGAGCGCGTTCTCGACGGCGACGGCCTCGGCGGGCATCACGGTCGGCGCGGTGAACGACGCGCCTGCGGGGGCGGATCGCACCCTGGGCTTGCTGGAGGACACGAGCCATGTCTTCGCGATCGCGGACTTCGGCTTCAGCGACCCGCACGATACGCCGGTCCATGCGCTGGGGGCCGTGCGCATCGTATCGTTGCCGCTGTCCGGTTCGCTCAAGAACAACGGGATCGCGGTCAGTGCGAGCCAGTACGTGACACGCGCGGACATCGAAGCGGGGCGCCTGGTGTATACGCCCGGGTTGAACGGGAACGGTGCGGGTTATGCGAGCTTCACCTTCCAGGTGCGCGACGACGGCGGCACGGCCGACGGGGGTGTCGATTTCGACGCCACGCCCAACACGATCACCTTCGATGTCGCCGCCGTCAACGATGCGCCGATCAACACGATGCCAACCATTCAGCATACGGCCTATGGAACCTCGCTGGTGTTTTCGCAGGCAAACGGCAACCCGATTTTCGTCAGCGACGTCGATGCCGGTGCAAGCCAGATTCAGGTCGATCTCGTGGCGACGCACGGGTTGTTGTCGCTTTCGGGGACGGCAGGGCTCACGTTCCTGGCAGGTACCGGAACCGTCGACATCGCCATGTCGTTTCGAGGCACCGTGAGCGCCGTGAACGTGGCGCTCAACGGCTTGGTATTCGCGCCCGATCTGTTTTTCGACGGTACGGCGACGATTACGCTCACGTCGAGCGATCTGGGGGCTGCGGGCAGCGGCGGAACAAGGACCGATAGCGATGTCGTGAGCGTCCTGGTTGCGCCGGCCAACGCGATCGTGGCGAATGCGGATGGCTATTCGATCGGCGCAGGCGCGCTGCTGAACGCCGCGTCCGTGCTGACCAACGACGTGGATCCCGGGTTGGGCACGCTGTCGCTTGCCTCGATCAACGGCAATGCGGCAGCAATCGGCGCACCGGTCGTCCTCGCCTCGGGGGCCGTGCTCACTGCAGCGTCCGACGGCACGTTCACCTACGATCCCAATGGTGTTTACGCCGGGTTGCCCGCAGGCGGCGATGCCTTGGACAGCTTCGAATACAGCGTGAGCAGCACCTCGGGCCGCTCTGGCTCCGGTACCGTGACGATAGCGATCGTCGGCGTGAACGATGCGCCTGTATTGAGCGGGGCGAACGGTCTGTTGCCGATCCTGGAGGATGCGGCGGACAACGGCGGTACGGTGGTCTCGGCGCTGGTCGGGGGCTGGGTGAGCGATCCGGACAGCGACGCGGTGGGCGGTATCGCGGTGATCGGCGTGGACGATTCGCACGGCACCTGGCAGTACAGCCTCGACGGGGGTGGCGCGTGGAGCGCTTTCGGGTCGCCGAGCGCTGCCGGTGCGCGCTTGTTGCTCGCGGATGCGAGCACCTATGTGCGCTTCGTGCCGCAGGCGAACTGGAACGGTGTCGTGGCAGGCGGGTTGAGTTTCCGTGCCTGGGATGCGAGCAGCGGCACGGCCGGCGGGATAGCCGATACGACCCTCAACGGCGGGACGAGCGCGTTCTCGACGGCGACGGCCTCGGCGGGCATCACGGTCGGCGCGGTGAACGACGCGCCTGCGGGGGCGGATCGCACCCTGGGCTTGCTGGAGGACACGAGCCATGTCTTCGCGATCGCGGACTTCGGCTTCAGCGACCCGCACGATACGCCGGTCCATGCGCTGGGGGCCGTGCGCATCGTATCGTTGCCGCTGTCCGGTTCGCTCAAGAACAACGGGATCGCGGTCAGTGCGAGCCAGTACGTGACACGCGCGGACATCGAAGCGGGGCGCCTGGTGTATACGCCCGGGTTGAACGGGAACGGTGCGGGTTATGCGAGCTTCACCTTCCAGGTGCGCGACGACGGCGGCACGGCCGACGGGGGTGTCGATTTCGACGCCACGCCCAACACGATCACCTTCGATGTCGCCGCCGTCAACGATGCGCCGGTGCTTAGCAATCTCGGCGGCGCGATCGGCGTCGGTGCCGAAGACTCTGAAATTGTGGTGAGCTTTGCAGGTCTGCTTGCGCAATCCGGTGCAACGGATATCGATGGGACGATCACCGGTTTCGTCGTCAAGTCGGTGCAGAGCGGGTCGCTGCGGATCGGCGCTTCAGGCGCCACGGCGGCGCCCTTCGCGGCCGGCAGCAACGACATCATCGACACGCTGCGCAGCGCGTACTGGACACCTGCTGCGAACGCATGGGGCACCCTGGATGCCCTCGCGTTGGTCGCGCGCGACGATGGCGGGCTCGAGTCGGCGACGCAGCAGGCGATTGCCCTCGTGTGGGCCGTTGCCGATGCGCCGCGCGTGAGCAATGCGACTACGCTCGAGGATGTTCCCACCGGTGCGGATCTGAGGCTGCTGCCGAGCCTCGGCGATGGAACTGAGGTCACCCACTTCAAGGTGCAGTCGATCTCGGGAGGCACGTTGTATCTGTCCGACGGCGCGACCCGACTTCACGATGGAGACTTCATCACCGTGGCGCAGGGTGCCGCCGGACTCGTGTTCCAGCCTTTGGCCGACTCGGTGGTCGACGGTCGTTTCGAGGTGGCAGCCGCGACGGCGCCCACGAATGCAGCGCTCGGACCCGATGTCGCCGTGGTCACGGTCGCTGTCGTGCCTGTGAACGATGCGCCAGTACTTTCCGGCATCGCAGACCTGCCGCTCCTGGTCGCTGACGGCCGGAACGATGGTGCATCCGTAGCGGATCTGCTGGCAGGCTTCGTGAGCGATGTGGATGCGGGCAGTGCGTTCGGCATCGCCCTGGTTGCGGCCGACGATCTGAACGGGTTCTGGCAGTACACCCTGGATGCGGGATTGACCTGGGCTGCGATCGGCGCGGTCGGTCACGCCGATGCGCTGCTGCTGGCGGCAGATGCAGGGGCAAGGATCCGCTTCGTGCCGAACGCTGACTTCACGGGTAGAGCGAGCATCGACGTGCGCGCATGGGATCGCACGTCGGGAAATGCGGGCGGGCGAGGCGATGCCTCGACCGGGGGTGGTTCGACTGCATTCTCGGCGGTCGTCGCAAAGGCGCGTGTCGAGGTCGTTGCGGGGACGGCGCCTGTGCCCGTCGCGGACGAGGCGCCTCCCGCACTGGCGCCGCCGGTTCCGGAGGCGGTCGAGATGGCCGACATGACGAACAACTCCGCAAACACCGCAGCGACCGACATAGAAGTCATGACGGTCGCACCCGCCCTGCCGGACAAAGAGCAGTCGGTCGCCAGTGATAAAGACACGCCGTCGTCGGCCACGAATGTTCCTTCTGCCGCATCTTCCGAAGAGCCGAGCCCGGTGAGTCCTGGCATCCTGAGCGGCACATCCGATGTGCCCGGGCCGACTGTCCCGAGATTCGACGACGCGCCGGTCGCACGGTTGCCTGGGCCTGCCCTCTACGATTCCGGCGTGGCCGCCGTGCAGACGCTCCTGGTACAGAACGTTTCTGCGCCCTCCGTGGCGGGAACGCCACCTGTGGCTGCCGTTGTGCTGGGGGCCGATTTCGTCGCCCAGCCCGATCGAACAGCCGAGGCGGTGGGCGGGAAGGATTTGCGGGAGGCCTTCGATGATGTGCGCGAGCAAGTGGCCTCCGAAAGCGCCCTCGAAGCGCGGGTGGCCGCCGCCAGCGTGGCACTCGGAGGCAGCTTGTCGGCCGGCTATGTCATGTGGCTGGTGCGCGGCGGGGTGCTGGTGACAAGCCTGATGTCTTCGCTGCCTGCGTGGCGTGTCATCGATCCGCTGCCTGTACTGTCGCACCGCGCCCGGCGCGACATCGACGACGATGACGATGACGACGACCAGTCGATCGAGTCGATGGTCGACGACGATACCGAACAGAAGCGAAAGGCCGAGATGGCGCATCGTACCGATTCCGACTCCGATCCTTATCGCGCGCTTGCGGCGTCGGCCGACGCGATCGACCGGAGGTTGCCATGAGGCCCTGGTTCAATACCCGCGCATACGTGAGCTTCGGGCTCTGCGGCATGACGCTCAGTCTGTTGCTGGCCGCCGGGTTTTTCGGGCTGGTGCCCGATCGCATCAGCGCATTGCGCGATAGTCGCGCGACCGTGGCCGAAGTGGTGGCCGCATCCTCCACGGCACTGATTACCGCCGGTGACGCGAGAGGCCTGGAAGCGGTGCTTGCGCTCCTGGTCGAGCGCAATCCCGACGTCGCATCGGTGGTCGTGCGCAGGTACGACGGTGTCATGGTCATCGGTGTCGGTGACGTCCGCGATGCATCCTCCACATTAGCGAGCGCCTACTCGAACGAACAGCACGTCAAAGTGCCGATCCTTGCAGGCGAGGATCGCTGGGGTCAGTTGGAACTCGGTTTCAAGCCGCTCGATGCACGGGGAATCGCGGGCTTCCTGCAGCATCCGTGGGTCAAGCTCTTCGGCGCGGTCTTCGTCGGCGGATTCTTCGCGTATTACTTCTATCTCGGTCGGGTGTTGCGCCAACTCGATCCGTCGCAAGCGGTTCCCGCTCGCGTGCGCAGTGCGCTCGATACCCTCGCCGAGGGCTTGCTCATCATCGACCGTGGTCAGCATATCGTTCTTGCCAACAGTGCTTTCGCCGCAGTCGCGGGGGAACAGCATGACCGGCTGGTCGGACGCCACGTGCGCGACCTTGCCTGGCTGGGTGTCGACGGCACGCCCTGGGCGGCGGACGCCCACCCTTGGCGTCAGTCGCTGGTCTCGGGTCAACCTGTGAATCAGGTCATGGTCAATTTCAAGGATGCCGACGGTTGCATGCGCACTTTCATGGCGAATTGCTCACCGATCCTGGGCGGAGGCTCGAAGCCCAATGGCGTGTTGATCAGTTTGGATGATGTCACCCAACTGGAGGAGAAGAAGGTCGAGCTTGCCAAGGCGCGAGACGAGGCGGAGTCGGCCAATCGGGCCAAGAGCGCCTTTCTCGCGAACATGAGCCACGAGATACGCACGCCGATGAATGCGATCCTGGGTTTCACCGAGTTGCTGCGCCGAGGTCAAGGGATCGACGAGCCGAACGCGCGCAAGTATCTCGGCACGATCCATTCGAGCGGCAAGCATTTGCTCGACCTGATCAACGATATCCTCGATTTGTCCAAGGTCGAGGCGGGCGGTCTCGACGTGGAGAAGGTCGAGTGTGCGCCGTGCGATATCGTGCGCGAAGTGCTCGATATTCTGCTCGTGCGTGCGCGAGAGAAGAACATTGCGCTGGCGTTCGAACCGTTGGGCGAACTGCCGCAGAGCATTCGCAGCGATCCCGCTCGCCTGCGCCAGATCGCAACCAATCTGATCGGCAATGCGATCAAGTTCACCGATCGCGGGGAAGTGCGCGTGACGATGAAGCTCGTTACCGAGGGAGAGTTTCCCATGCTTGTCCTCGGGGTGCGCGATACGGGCATCGGGATCGGCGCTGACAAGCTGGAAAGAATCTTCGACCCGTTCGTGCAGGCGGACGCCTCGGTTTCGCGGCGATTCGGTGGCACGGGTCTCGGATTGTCGATCAGCCGGCGTTTCGCCCGAGCGCTCGGTGGCGACATACGAGTGACCAGCAAGGCTGGTGAGGGGAGCCTGTTCGAGTTGTCGATCCCGGTGGGGTCGCTCGCCGGGGTGGCGATGCTCGAGGCCGAGGCCACCATGGCACGAGTGACCGCGTCCGCGGCGCCGGACGCCGATCGGAAGTGGGTGTTCCCGAATCGCCGCGTGCTGGTGGTCGACGACGGCCCGGAGAACCGCGAACTGGTGCGCGTGGTGCTGGAGGAGTGCGGGCTGCAGGTCGAGGAAGCCGACGACGGCCTCATGGGGATGGGCATGGCGCTGGCCGGTGACTTCGACGCCGTGCTGATGGATATTCAAATGCCACGGATGGATGGCCTCACGGCGACCCGGCACCTGCGCCAACAGGGCTATCGACGGCCCGTGGTCGCATTGACTGCCCATGCGATGAAAGGGTTCGAGGAAGAAATAAAACAGGCCGGGTACGACCGCTGGTTGGTGAAGCCGATCGACATCGAAGGCATGCTCGCCACCCTCGCTCAGGTTCTCGGCGGTCAGCCTATGGATGCCGACGTCGCTCCCCCCGCGACGGTGACCGAGGCGCGGGATGTGCCCGCAGTGCCGGTGGGGGCGCCGATCGTCTCCCGTTATGCCGACAAGCCGCGCCTGCACGCAGCGGTGCGCAAGTTTGCCGAGCGCCTGCCTGCACAGCTCACCGCCTTGGCCGCGGCTTACGAGGCGAGCGACTTCGAAGCCGTCGCGAATCTGGCGCATGGCCTGAAGGGGGCGGGCGGCACGGTCGGCTTCGACGAGTTCACCGAGCCGGCGATCGAGATCGAGCGCGCCGCGCGCGCCGGCCTCAAGTCCGCTATCGGGCCGGCGCTCGAGCGGGTGCAAGACCTCGCGGCGCGTATCGTCGTCCCCGGGGAACCTGCTGCAAGCTCGACTCGGGAGGCGGCCTGATGTTCGAGTTCAAGACGGGCCGACCTCGGTCGTTACCCAAGAAATACCAGACCTCATGACGGCCTGCGACCTTAGCAACGTGCAAACCGACGTAGACGATTCTTTTGCGGGCAGCCCTGAGCCGCGGCAACTTCTCATGGCCGACGAGCTTACGAGCGAGTTTCCCTCGCCGTTCGCGCGTTCCGTGGCAGGCTCCGATGCTGCCGATCTCGATACGGAGATCCAGACGCGTCCCGAGGACGCGATCGCCACGCTGAATGAAGCGCGGGTGATGATGATCGACGACGACCCGGTCTTGATCGAGGTCATCCAGGCGACGCTCGAGGATGTCGGTTACTGCAACATCACCACCACGACCAGCCCGGCCGAATCGCTGGAACTGATGAAGAGTGTGCGACCGGATGTGCTGTTTCTCGACATGGTCATGCCGGATATGGACGGGCTCACGCTGTTGAAGCTGATCCAGGCCGAACCGTCTCTGAAGCGCACGCCGGTGATCGTGCTGACGGCTTCGAGCGATCCGGCGATCAAGCTGCGTGCGCTCGAGCTCGGTGCCACCGATTTTCTGGCCAAACCCGTCGATCCCAGTGAGTTGGTGCTGCGGCTACGCAACACGCTCGCCGCCAAGGCCTACCGCGACCGCCTCGCTTACTCCGATCCTGTCACGGGTCTTCCCAACCGGCGCATGCTCATCGACCGTCTTGATTGGTCGTGCCGGTCCGCCCGCCGCTATGGCAAGCGCGGTGCCCTGCTGCATATCGATATCGATCGGTTCAAGCAGGTGAACGAGGCGCTCGGTCCGCGTGCCGGCGACGCGCTGCTGCGCCAGATCGGCGAGCGGGTTTCCCAATGCGTGCGTGCCAGCGACGCGCTCGGCCGCTTGGGCCAAGACGTAGGGGGGGCCACGCTTTCGCGCCTCGGTGGCGACGAGTTCACCGTGCTGTTTCCCGAGGTCGCGTGTGCGGAAGATGTCGCTGGCATGGCGCAGCGTATCCTGGATTCGATCCAGTCCGCGCCTTTTCACGAGGGCGCGCGCGAAGTGTTCTTGACCGCGACCATAGGCGCAGCGGTCTTTCCGGACGATGGTGCGGACGTCGATGTGCTGCTCAAGCACGCCAGTGCGGCCCTGCACGAAGCGAAGAACGAAGGCCGCCAGCGCTATCGCTTCTTCTCCGGGGAATTCAATGCGCGTGCCCTGCGACGCCTCACTATAGAGAGCGATCTGCGCCGGGCGCTGGAGCGCAACGAACTTGCCTTGCACTTTCAGCCCAAGGTCCGTACCCGGGATGGCAAGGTCTGCGGCGCGGAAGCGCTACTGCGATGGCGCCACCCGTTGCACGGGATGGTGCCGCCGGGTGAATTCATCCCCGTGGCCGAGTCCAGCGGGTTGATCGTTCCCATCGGCGATTGGGTGCTGCATAGCGCTTGTCGGCAGATCGCGGCATGGCGCGAAGCGGCCATCGATCCCGTGCCGCTATCGGTCAACGTGTCGGCGATTCAACTTCGCGACCTTGCGTTCGTTCCGCGGCTGGAGCGCGAATTGAGCCAGGCGGGTCTGCGAGCCGACGCGATCTGCGTGGAACTGACCGAGACGGTCATCCTCGATCAGAGTTCGCGCACGGCGCAAGCCCTCGAGCAACTGCGCAGGCTGGGGGTCAAGCTTTCGATCGACGACTTCGGCGTCGGCTACACGTCGCTCGCGTACCTCAAGAATCTCCCCTTCAGCGAGTTGAAGATCGACCGCTCGTTCATCAACGACATCGGCAGCGACAGCGGAAGCGTGGCGATCGTGGCGGCGGTGATCGCGCTGGCGCAGACGCTCGGATTGACGGTTGTGGCCGAAGGCGTGGAGACAACTGTCCAGCAGGCGGTGCTGCAAGCGAAGGGGTGTGACGAGTGCCAGGGATATCTTTTCAGCCGGCCCATGAGCGCGGACGATTTCACCCAGTATCTGCTGCACTCGCACGCGCTCAAGCGCGTGGCGATATAGCGGTACGGCTCGGCGCTAGCCGGATTCGGTGAGGCACCGAGCTGGGCTTGTGTCCGGCGAAAGAACGAGGGCGTCTCGAGCCGAGCGAGTCTTCGAGGGGGTCAGCCCTTGACCCGCGATATGCGCACCACTTCAGGCACACGACGCAGGCTGCGCAGGATGTAGGCCAGATGGCGGCGATTCTTCACCTGCAAGGTGAAGTGCATGGTGGTGTACTGACTGCCGTCCTGGGGATCCATCGTGACATTCTCGATGTTGGAGCCGCCCTCGGCGATTTCCGCCGCGACCTTGGCCAAGACGCCGCGTTCGTTGGCGACGACGATCTTGATGTTCACGTCGAAGAGCTTGCTGGTGTCTGGTGTCCACTCGATATCGAGCAGCTTGTCCGGATCGAGCCGCATCTTCGAGAGCACTGGGCAGTCGTGCGTGTGCACGACCATGCCGTGACCCTTGGTGATCATGCCGATGATGGGATCGCCCGGGATCGGGCGGCAGCACTTGGCGAGCTGCACGGCCATACCTTCGGAGCCGCGTATGACGACCGGGCCGGAGGGCCGCAGCTCGGCCGCTTCGCCGTCGTCCCCGCCCCGGGCAAGAAGCTGACGCGCGACGACGACCGCCAGACGCTTGCCAAGGCCGATGTCGGCCAGGATCTCTTCCGAGGACTTGGCCGCGGTCTCCTTGAGCATTTTCTCCCACGGAGCATCGCCGACTTCGGCGAGACTGGTCTGCATCGCGGCCAAGGCCTGATTGAGCAGGCGCTCGCCGAGCTGCACCGATTCCTGGAAGCGCATGGTGCGCAGGAAATGGCGGATGTGGGAGCGCGCCTTTCCGGTGACGACGTAGTTGAGCCAGGTCGGGTTCGGCCGGGCATGGGCGGCGGTGATGATCTCGATGCGATCCCCGTTGCGCAAGGCGGTGCGCAGGGGCATCAGATCGTCGTTGATCTTGACCGCCACGCAGCGGTTGCCGATGTCGGTATGGACTGCATACGCGAAGTCGACTCCCGTCGAGCCGCGAGGCAAGGTCATGATGCGACCCTTGGGCGTGAACACGTAGACTTCGTCGGGGAAGAGGTCGACCTTCAGATGTTCGAGGAATTCGACCGAGTCGCCCGACTCGGATTGCATCTCGATCAGACTTTGCAGCCACTGATGGGTCTTTTTCTGCAGGTCCGAGAGCGAGGCATCCGAACTCTTGTAGAGCCAGTGAGAGGCCACGCCCGCTTCCGCGATCTTGTGCATGTCGAGCGTGCGGATCTGGACTTCGATCGGCATGCCGAAGGGACCGAACAGCGTGGTATGCAGCGACTGGTAGCCGTTCGCCTTCGGGATGGCGATGTAGTCCTTGAACTTGCCCGGAATCGGCTTGTAGAGCCCATGCAGGGTGCCGAGGGTCAGATAGCAGGTCGGCACATCCTTGACGATTACCCGCACGCCATAGATGTCATGCACGTTGGCGAACGAGAGGTGCTTGTCGTGCATCTTGCTGTAGATGCTGTAGAGATGCTTCTCGCGCCCGGTGACCGTCGCCTCGATACCCGCATCCATGAGGCGGCGCTCGATCGTGTCCCGGATCTTGCCCACCACTTCGCGGCGATTGCCGCGAGCGGCGCGCACGGCCTTGAACAGCACCTCGTGGCGACGCGGATACAGATGGCGGAACGAGAGATCCTCGAGTTCCTGATAGATGCTGTTCAGGCCGAGCCGGTTCGCGATCGGCGCGTAGATCTCCAGCGTCTCGCGCGCGATGCGCCGTTGCTTCTCGGCGGGGAGGCCGTCGAGGGTGCGCATGTTGTGCAGGCGGTCGGCCAGCTTGATCAGCATGACGCGTACGTCCCGCGCCATGGCGAGCAGCATCTTGCGGAAGTTCTCCGCCTGGGCGTCTTCGTGGGTCTGGAACTCGATCTTGTCGAGCTTGGAGAGGCCGTCGACCAGCTCCGCCACCGGCTTGCCGAAGTGCTGAGAGATGTCCGCCTTGGAGACGTCGGTGTCTTCCATGACGTCGTGCAGCAGGGCGGCAGTCAGCGCCTGGGCGTCGAGGTGCCACTTCGCCAGGATGTTGGCGACGGCGAGCGGGTGCGAGATGTAGGGTTCGCCCGAGCCGCGAAACTGACCGAGGTGGGCCTGCTCGGAGAAGTGGTAAGCCGATTCGAGCTGAGCGACGTCGTCCGGCTTGAGATAAGCGGACAATTCTTGAAAAAGCGTCGCGGCTTCTTGCATCGAAGGCCTTTAGCCGCCCGGCGGTGAATCCGCGCCGGGCGCCCTGTGGGATGCCGCGTCAGTCTTGATAGCGAGTCCTAGGGCTGCGGCTTGTCCAGGATCTCGGCGCCGTACTTGTGCTGTGCCAGTTCGCGCAGGGAAATGACGCTGGGTTTATCCCGATTCGCTTCCACCATCGGGGTCGAACCCTGAGTCAGCTGACGCGCACGGTACGTGGCGGCGAGCGTGAGTTCGAAGCGATTGGGGATGATCTTCATGCAGTCTTCAACAGTGATTCGAGCCATGACGAGCCTTGCCTTCCTACTAGAATTGCTGCAATCGGGGATTGGCGGCGAACTGCGTTGCGGTGCGTAGACGGGTCGCCCTCACCACGGCGCGGAGGTCATCCACCGCCCGGTCGAAATCGTCGTTGATGATAACATAGTCGAACTCGCCGGCATGGGAGACCTCCTCGCGCGCAGCGTTCAGCCGACGGGCGATCACCTCCGGTGCATCCTGCCCGCGCCCGCGCAGGCGGGTTTCCAGCGTCTCCATCGATGGCGGCAGCACGAAGATGCCGATACACCCTGGCAAACGTCGACGCACCTGGGCTGCGCCCTGCCAATCGATCTCCAGCACGATGTTGGCACCCGCATCGAGTTGGTCGGTGACCCAGCGCTCCGAAGTGCCGTAATGGTTGCCATGCACCAGCGCGCTTTCCAGAAACTCCCCGCGCTCGAGCATCCGTTGAAACGTCTCCCGACTCACGAAGTGATAGTGCCGCCCTTCCTGCTCCCCAGGTCGGGGTGCCCGTGTCGTGTAAGAAACCGATAAGCCGATTTTCGGATCACGCTGCAGCAGGGCTTGCAGCAGGCTCGTCTTGCCGGCCCCCGAGGGCGCGCTGACGATGAACAGCAGACCGCTGCGCCCGGGGACGGCGGGAATGGGTTGCGACGCGTTGAAGGTCGATTGCGACATGCGAGCCGTGGGCGTGCCGAGAGTGCGGGATGAGCGCCAGTTTAACCGATACTGTCGTACCATCCTCTCCTCTGGGAGGGAGACGGGCAATGACGGGCGACGTGCAACAACCCAAGGCGGTTGCGGCTAAACCAGGCGAAGTATCGGCCCGGCTGAGCGGCACGCTCACCTTGCTCGGCCTGGTCGCCTTGTTCTCGCTGATCGTGGCGCTGCCGGCACCGACCGGCCTGCCGGAAGCGGGCAAACGGGTACTCGCCGTTGCGGTGCTGGCGATAGGCTTATGGTGCACCGAGGCCTTGCCGGCCGCGCTGACCGGACTGGTGGTCGTCCTGCTGCTGGTGTTGTCGGGCGGTGTGGCCGGATTCCCCGAGGCGCTCGTCGGTTTCTCCGACCCGGTCGCCTATTTCCTGCTCGGTGTGCTGACGATCGGGCTGGCCGTGTCCCGCAGCGGTCTCGCAGAGCGGGTCGCACTGTTCTTCCTGGGGCGGTCGCGCGGAAGCTCCCGCTCGCTCTACCTCCAATTGCTGCTCGCCTTCCCCCTGCTGACCTTGATCCTGCCGTCCGCGACGACGCGCACCGGCATCCTCGTGCATGTCTACGAGCATGCCCTCGAGTTGGCGAAAGTGCCTCGGCGTGCGCCGCTCGCGCGTGCCATCATGATGGCGCTCAATTCCATCAACCGGCTTGCTTCCACGGTCATCCTCACCGGCGGCATCACGCCGGTGGTGGCCGCCTCCCTGATCGGCGGCATCTATTGGAGCCAATGGCTGCTGCTCATGAGCGTGCCGTATCTGGCCCTGCTGCTAATCGGTTCGGCCACGATCTACGTGGTTTATCGGGAAGGCTTCGCAGATCGCCTGCCGCCCTTGCCGATCAAGCCGCGCACCCCCTTGACTGCCCGGGAGTGGCGCACGGTAGTGATCACTCTGGGCGCTTCGGCGCTGTGGCTGACCGACTCGCTGCACCACTGGCATCCGGTCGTCCCTGCGCTGATCGCATGGATCCTGCTGCTTGCGCCCCGCATCGGCGTGCTCACCTGGAGCGAGTTCGAGCGTGACATCGGCTGGACCAACTTCTTCGTGCTCGCATCCTCGCTGTCGCTCGCTAAAGCGCTGGTGAGCAGCGGCGCGAGCGATTGGCTAGCCAGCCTCATCGTCGCCCAGGTGCCGGTATTCCGCGATTCTCCGGTGCTCGTCGTCGCGACCTTGCTGGTGGCATCGGTGCCCGTGCGCTTGTTGATCCCCAACATCACCGGATTTCTCGCCACCACGATCCCCATCGCCATGGCGATCGGTGTCCAGACGCAGGTGAATCCGATGATCTGCGGCTTGGCCGTCATGATCGCCGGCGACGCCGTGCTCTACTACCCTGCACAGAGTGCCTCGTCGCTGGCGGTCTACGAGCGCGGTTATCTCAGCGCGCCGGAGATCTTCCGCTTCGGCGTCTGGATGACACTGATCGCCTTCGTGGTCGTGCTTGCCGTCGCCTTGCCGTATTGGAGTGCGGTGGGCGAGACACTGCGCGTGGGTTAGTGGTCGGGTTCTCGAAACGGTGACGACGATGGAGCGAGCATGGCAAAGAAAGCAGTGAAGCGCGGCGCGACGGGCATAGACAAGCACCACCAACGCATCCTGAAAGAACTGGACGACGTCGCGCAAGAAAACGCGTTGCGCATACTGCGTGGCGGTACGGCGAAGTCGCTGGGATTGCGGCTGACCGAGGTGAAACCGAAATTCCTGACCGCGCAGATGAAGCTGCTGCCCCGGCATCTGAACTACAACGGCCGGGTCAACGGCGGCATCATCATGGCGTTTGCCGATCTCGTCGGGGCGATCGGTTCGTCCTTGCATCGACCGGCGGGTTGGCGCGGCGGCACGCTCGAGTCGAAGACGAATTTCTTCACCTCGGGGTTCGGGCCGCACATCGCCGGGGTCTGCGTGCCGCTGCATATCGGCCGAACCACTTCGGTATGGCAGACCACGGTGCAGAACAGCGAAGGCCGCACCATCGCCATCGTCACCCAGACGCAGATGGCGCTGCCGGGCAAACCCGGGGCGGAACAATAGGGCGCAAACGAACCGGCCGCGTCGGGGAAAGCACGCGGCCGGCCCAGGCAACGACGCGGAGCGCTATTCGGCGCGGATCTTCGCTGCCTTGATGACGTCGAGCCATTTGTTCTGCTCGCTCACCATGAGCTTGCCGAATTCGCTCGAACTCATCCGGACCACCGCGCCACCTTGCTCGTCGAGCTTCTTCTGGAAGCCCGCCGTGGCGATGACATCCTGAATCTCAGCATGCATGCGTGCGATGATGTCGGTGGGCGTCTTCGGCGGTGCGAACACGCCCCACCAGATGCTCGAAGAATAGCCCGGCACCGTCTCGGCGATGGTGGGCACATCGGGATACTTCGGGCTTCGTTTCTCGCCGCCGACCGCCACCAGCCGCAGCCGTCCGGCCTGGATCTGCGACATCATCGAGACGAGCGAGCCGAGCTGCATCTGGGTGTGGCCAGCCACCACGTCGGCCGTCGCCGGTCCGCCGCCCTTGAAAGGCACGTGCAGGAGGTTGGTGCCGGTCTTCAGCTTGAACAGCTCGGTGTTCATGTGCGGAAACCCGCCGACGCCCGACGAGGCATAGAGAATTTCGCCCGGGCGCTTCTTGGCGATGTTGATCAGATCCTGCACGGTCTTCACCGGGAAAGACGGATGCACGACGAGCGCGCTGTCGCCGAAGCCGATCAGGGATACCGGTGCAAACGAATTGACCAAGTCGACCGGCACCTTCGGCTTGTCGATCAGAAAGCCGTAAGCCGTGGACGTCTTCATGAACGTGTAGCCGTCGGGCGCGGCGGCAGTGGCGATCTGCAGACCGACGATGCTGCCTGCGCCCGCTCGATTGTCGATGATGACCTGCTGCTTGAGGCGAGCGCTCAGTTCGATTGCGAGAATTCTTCCAACGATGTCGGTGCTGCCCCCGGGCGCCCAGGGGATGATGATGCGCACCGGTTTCTCCGGCCAAGCGGCGGTTGCAACCGTGGCCGTACCGCTGGTGCATATCGCCAGTAGCGCGAGGCTCTTAAGCGTGAGGTTCTTCGACTTCATTTTTGCCGTTCTCCCGGTAGTCAGCTCGGATGTCGGCGGGCGGTGAGACATCGCCCTACCGCATCGCAGCATACCATGGGCGACGCGGGCTGGCGTTCCTTGGGTTTCGCCCGGCGCCTTCGTCGACGAGTAACGCTCACTTGTCGATGGCGACCCCTGGCAGCAATCGTCGGTCGGACGCGACCGGGCCGGGTTCGACCGGAGCACTGCGCGGCAATGCCAGGTAGAAGGTCGCGCCTTGGCCGATGTCGCCCTCCGCCCAGAGCCTTCCGCCATGGCGCTCCACGATCCGATGCACCGTGGTCAATCCGATACCCGTGCCTTCGAATTCACGATCCGAGTGCAGGCGCTGAAAGGCGAGGAACATCCGTTCCTTGTATTGCGGGTCGAAGCCGACGCCGTTGTCGCGCACGAACACGACGTGCTCCTCGGCGGAAGAATTCCACGTGCCGATTTCGATGCGCCGGTCGGGGCAGGTGCGGGTGAATTTGTAGGCGTTTCCGACCAAGTTGACCAGCGCGACCTTGAGCAGGGATCGGTCGGCGTTCACCCAGGGGAGCGGCCCGATTTCGCACGCGACGTCCGATGCGCCATGGGCTTCGTTGGTCTCGGCGACGACTTCTCTCATCAGTGCGTCGAGATCGCAGGGTTCGCAAGTCAGCTTGGTGCTGGTCGAACGGGCGAACTCCAGGAGGTCGTCGATCAGCGTCGACATTCGGGCGGCGTTATGGCAGATCCTCTGCAAGAACTGGCGTGCTTCCGCAGGCAGGGAGGAGTCGTGGCGAGCGACCAGCATGTCCGAGAAGCCCGTGATGCGACGCAGTGGGGCATGCAGGTCGTGGGAGACCATGGTCGAGAAGTTTCGTAGATCCCGGTTCGCGTCCGCCAGTTCCGCGACGTTCGCCTGCAGCGCCTTGTTCAGCGCTTCGATCCGGGCTTGCGCCGCCTTGCGATCATCGATGTCCAGATTGGTGCCGATCATGCGTGTTGCAAGGCCCTGAGCGTTGCGCTCGGCGACCCGGCCGCGGCTCATGATCCACATCCAGTCGCCTCGCGCGGTGCGAACGCGGTGCTCGACCGAATATTCTTCTGTTTCGCCCTTCAGGCACGCGAGCTGCGCCTTTCGGGCCGTTGCCAGGTCGTCAGGATGCACGACTGCGATCAACTCCTCGATGGTGAAGTGTCGAGCGACCGGTTCGTGCCCCAGCATCGCGGACCAGGCGGCATCCAGGTAGACCCGTTTGTGCTCGAGCTTCCAGTCCCAGATCGACAGTTCGGACGCGCGCAGCGCGAGCTGCAGCTGCTCTTTCGCCATGCGCAGATCCGTTTCCATCGATTCCCGCAATGCGACTTGTGCGGCGAGCGTTCGATTGCTGGTTTCGATGTCTACGATGCGCTCGGCCAGCACTCGATCGAGCGCCCGATTTTCGCGATCGAGGCGCAGAGCGCGCAGATAGCTCGCGTTCGCGGTGCGCGCAAAGAAGCAAGTGACCGCGACCCAACCGACCAGCAGCGCAGCCAAAGCAGCCATGGCGCGGCCGTAATCGTCGGTGAACGAGGCCTCGTTCATCAAACGCAGCAGGACGAGCAAGCCGATCGGCGCGACGAACGCGAAATATGCAGGCAGATGGACAGTCAGGGACAGTGCGGCCCCGGCCATCATGCCGGCGATGACGATGTACACGAACGCTTGCAGCGTCAACGACTCGTGCGGCATCAGAAGGTGCGCCGCGGAACCCCAGAGCACGCCTGCGGCCAGCGATGTCGCGACATGCAGGTTGGCCCAGGTGCGCAACTCGTCGGCTTGCGGCCGGACGGCATGATAGCGACGTACCAGGAGAAATCGTATCGCGGTCAGAATCATTACCGCAGTCAGCCAGCCCCAGAGACGCGGCCCGGGCAAGTGGGAATACAGCACGCCGCAGACGACCGTTGCAACTGTAAGCGTGACGAGGTAATTGCCCGGCGCTTGCCGGTACAGCGTATCGATCTGTTCCGCACGGCTTCTTTGACCGATGTCGCCTCGGATGTCGGCATGGCCGGCCGCGTGCGACAAGGCTGATCGAGGAGGAAGCGAGCCGTAGGTCATCGAGTATTCGCAATCGTTGCGATGGAGCGACCAGATTCGGGTCTGGCGTGTCGGCCATACGAGCCGGATCGCAACCGCTCGCAGCACAGACGATTACAACAGCATGAGGGGAGAGGTGTCTAGGCGCAACGCACGGGCTATCCACCAAGTGGACGTTCAGGCCAGCTCGCTGAGCTCTTTGTTGCGCGATCGCGCACCTTTTGCACAGGCCGGGGGACTCGGACAGCCGAGTTCCCCCGTGGGAGAGGCTCGCTCAGCGATTCGGTTCGGTGGCGCGCACGTCCTTGCGGTAGACGACGTAGACGATGACTGGAATGCCGAGGTCGCTGAGATGTTGTTCCACCAGGGGCTTCACGTCTGTCCATTCGAGACCGCCGACGCCGGTTGCCAGACGAGGCAACGCGATGCTCTTCAGCGCCTCCTTCTCGATGATCTGGCGCAGTTCGCGCAGGCTCTTGTTCACGTAGTTGAGGTGTGCCTTGCCGGGATGGCCTCCGTGGTGTCCGTGCGCGCCTTCCTGCGTGAACAGATTGACGATACGGGGAGCGCCTGCCCCCGACCACGTCCAGGCATCGCCCGGCTTCGGATGCGTCGTCTGGCAGAAATGGCGGAAGTCCTTGTACATCGCCGGCCAGCGTTCACGCAGGCTCAGGGCCAATCCGATATGGAAGTCGTCGTTCGGCGCGACGCCGTGTGCGATTGCCTGCGCCTGGCTCAGCAGCAGGTCGCCTTCTACTTCGTGCAGCACATTCGTTCTCCTTGTCGTTTCGGGACTGCGAACACCACGTCGGTCGATGCGTTCCCGAGCAAAGCGGCGCGTCCGCGAGCGGTTTCCCGCAGACGTTTTGCATTACCCCGTACCTATAGCATCGGCGCTGAGCGTCGCCGTTGACCCATATCAATCGATCCTTGGCGCAGGCCCGCGATCGCTTGCGATGTCATCAGGAAGGCGTCCGGAGTGCCGATGGGTGGCCCGCTCGCTGGCAGGAAAACCGACGCGGCGCTAGTATCGTCCCACTGCCATCGACATACGCCCACGCGGGCCCGAGGAGGAACATGCGCCCTAACCACGTGCTCGGCATTCTTCTGCTGACACCCCTGACTGCCGGCGCCCAAGGTGCGGCGAGCTATCCGGAACGCCCTATCCGCTTCATCGTCTCGGCGGCTGCCGGAGGCGGGCAGGACATCGTTGCGCGAACGCTCGCGGTGCGGCTCGGCGAGCAGCTGGGTCAGACCTTCGTTGTCGACAATCGCGGTGGCGGCGGGGGCAGCGTCGGCGCCGAAACTGCGCGTCAGTCGCCGGCCGACGGCTACACCATGATCCTCATGAGCGCCTCGGCCGTGACCTATCCGCTGCTCTACCGCGCGCGCTACGATCTGATGCGCGACTTCGTGCCGCTCTCGCAGGTGACCCAGCAGCCGTATGTGCTGGTCGTGCATCCCTCGGTGCCGGCGAAGTCGGTGCAGGAGTTGATCACCTATGCCAAGGCGAATCCGCGCAAGCTCAACTACGCGTCGGCGGGCCAGGGCACGATCATTCATCTGGGCAACGAGCTGCTCAACCTGGCGACGGGCATTCAGACCGTCCACGTGCCTTACAAGGGAACGGGTGCCGCGTATCCGGACCTGGTCGCCGGCCACGTGCAGATGACGCTTGCCAACATAACCTCGTCGCAGCCCCATGTGCGCAGCGGTCGGTTGCGGGCGCTCGCCGTGAGCAGCGCCCGGCGCGCCCAGAGCCAGCCCGATCTGCCGACCATCGCGGAGAGCGGGGTGAAAGGCTACGATGTCACTCAGTGGTATGGGATCTTCCTGCCCGCACGCACGCCTCAGCCCGTCGTCGACAAGTTGGGCGCAGAGGTGATCAAGGCGGCTCGACATCCGGAGCTGATCAAGCGTCTGGCGGTCGATGGCACCGAGGCCGTGGGCAGCCTGCCGCAGGAGTTTCTGCTGCATCTGAAGGCCGAGATGACGCGCTGGAGCGGGGTGGTGAAGGAATCGGGCATCAAGGCGGATTGATGCCAGGACTGTCGACCCGACTAGGCTCGGAGCGTTGACACCATCCGCCGGTGCTCTGAGAATCAGGGGTCTAGAGCGAGACCCAGTTTCGATCCAGTGACGTCCGGCTGCGAACCAGGCAGGGACGTTTTCATCAGGCTGCCGGCTTGTTGCTTGTGCCAGGCCGGGCAGCCAGTACGCGGCGCCAGGGAATTCGGACCATCCGGGTCGCGAAACTCTGGCCAACAGAGGGAGCAACACCATGGATTTTGCATTTACGCCGGAGCAGGAAGCGCTGCGCAAAGAGGTGCGCGACTTTCTGGCCAAGGAACTCACCCCTGCGGTCCGCGCCGAGATGGAGGCCGCCAACGAGGGCCGTCCGCTGCACCGCAGCGCCTGCGAAACCCCGCTGTTGAAGGCCCTGTTTCAGAAGATCGCCGACCGCGGTTGGGTCGGCATCAGCTATCCGAAAGAGTATGGCGGCCAGGGCGGCGACCGCATTTCCCAGTATTTGGTCGAGGAAGAGCTGTATCGCGAGAACATCACCGTCTCGCTCGGCGGTAGCGGCGCACCGGCCATCATGGCGGCCGGCACCGAAGAACAGAAGCGCCACTTCATCCCCAAGCTCATCTCGGGCGAGTTCATGTTCTGCCAGGGCTTCACCGAGCCCAGCGGCGGTGCCGACTTGGCCTCGCTGCGTTGCCGCGCAGTCGCCGACGGTGACCACTTCGTCATCAACGGCCAGAAGATGTACACCTCGAACGCCGAGTCGGCGACGCACGTGTACCTCATGGCGCGGACCGACACCACGGTGCCGAAGCACGAAGGCATTTCGATCTTCCTGATCCCGATGGACACGCCCGGGATCACCGTGCGGCCCTTGTGGACCATCCAGAACAACCCCCCTGCGCCTCAGACCACCACTTACGGGCACGGGCGTACCAACGAGACGTTCTACGACAATGTGCGCGTGCACAAGTCCTGCATCCTGGGTGAGGTGAACAAGGGTTGGCGCGTCGGTTCGATGGGCTTGAACCTCGATCGCGTGGGTGCGGCTCGTTACCTGATTTCCGTCAAGCGCGACGAAGACATCGTCAATCTGGTGAAGAAGTCCATGGACCTCGGCGATTACACGCCGGCCAAGGATCCGGCGATGCGCGACAAGCTCGCCGAACTGTGGACCGAAGCGCAGGTGTGCCGCCTGATGACCCTGCGCAGCATGTCGATCGTCGAGCGCGGCGGCAAGTTCACGTACGAAGGCTCGGCCGAGAAAGTGTGGGCCCCGGAGCACGGCGTGCGCACCACCGAAGCCATCACGCAGATGCTGGGCCAGTATGGTCAGTTGCTCAACGGCTCGCCGCACGCGATCCGCAGCGGTCTGTTCGCTCACAACGTGCTGGGCTCGTTCCAGTCGGGCATCAACCACGGCAGCGTGCAGGTCATGCGTGACCAGGTCGCGCGCCGCGGTCTGGGTCTGCCTCGCGCCAAACGCGGCTAGGACCAACGTTCACGCACGCGGATCGATACGCGAAAAGGCCGCCCCTCGGGGCGGCCTTTTCGTTTGTGGGCACTAGGGTGCGGTCGCGGGGCCGCAGTGACGGCGCGCTTACTCGAGTCTGATGCCGAGTTTTTGCACCACCATCGTCCACTTCGCGATCTCGCGCTCCATGTGGCGACGGAATTCGGCCGGTGAAATGCCGCCCGGTTCCGAGCCTTCGGCAGCGAGGCGCTCGCGAATGTCCGGCAGAGTCAGGGTGCGGCGAACTTCTGCCAGGATCTTCTCCTGCAGCGCCGCCGGTACACCGCGTGGCAACACCACCCCTTGCCAGGAGGTCGCCTCGAAGCCCGGTAGTCCAGCTTCGTGGATGGTCGGTACGTCGGGCAGCTGGTTCACGCGCTTGCCGTAGGTGACCACCAGCGCGCGCAGCTTCCCGGCCTTCACGTGCGGGACCGCCGAGGGCGGTTGGCTGAAGGCGAGCTGGACCTGGCCGCCGAGCAGATCCGTCGTCAGCGGCCCGGCGCCCTTGTAAGGCACGTGAAAGAGGTTGATGCCGGCGGCCATGTTGAAGTGTTCGACCGCCAGATGCGCGCCTCCCCCGGTGCCGGACGAGCCGTAGTTGATCTTTCCGGGCTGGGCCTTCGCGGCGGCGATGAGTTCGCCGAGCGTCTTCACCGGCAGCGAGGGATGCACGACGATAAAGAATGGCGTGATCGCCGTCAGCGTGACAGGATCGAAATCCCGCAGCGGATCGTAGGGCAGCTTGCGGTAGGCGGCGACGTTCGTCGAGAGCGTGCTGATCGTGCCGATGAACCAGGTATAGCCGTCGGGTGCCGACCGCGCCGCCATTGCCGCCGCGATGTTGCCGCCGCCCCCGCCGCGGTTGTCGACGATGACCGGCTGCTTCCAGGATTCGTGGACTTTCGCGGCCAGCGTGCGTGCCATCAGATCGGTCGCTCCGCCCGGCGCGAAGGGGACGATGAAGCGAATCGGGCGTTCGGGAAAGGTTTGGGCTTGGGCGGTCGTGCCGAGCAATGCAGCCATGCCGAGGGAGGCCGCGGCCGCAAGGCGCCGTGGTGATACGTGCAAGCGTGCTGGATTCATGGATTCCGTTTCCTGAAACGTGGATTTTAGTTGCCGGCGATCACGTGCGCTTCGCGCACGTCTTCGGACAGCGGGGGATTGCGCCCGCTGCGGTCGCCGCCTTCCGTGCCGATGACCTGGCCGGCGCGCGTCACGAAGTACACGACGCCCGGATTCGTCGGATGGAGGCTCGGTGTCATAACGCGCGCAAGCTGATTGGCTCCACGATCGATACGCCGCCCGGTTTGCGCCACATCGTCGCTGCGATAGACCGCCACCGGAGCGATGCACGCATCGACGATGTCCGGTTGCGTCGGATGTGCCGACATCGCCCGGATCGTCACGTTAGGCTCCGGACAGTCGATTCACCCCCAATGATTGTCGCGCTACGGGCTCGCTTGTGTGCCGGCGAAGAGAATCGCGAATCGACCGGGTGCCCGGCGATGGTCTCCACTTCGCACTCCCGAGGCAGACGCTGTATGACGGCTTCGCACGGCCGATCGTCGGCGAGCCTGCGGAACAGGCCGCCGCGATGCTTGTGCGGGCCGCTGCTCGCGCAGGCGAAGCGTTGCGTCTGTGCTATGGGTGCCATGGGTCTCCTCCGGAACGCGCTCGCCGACGAGGCCGACGAACGACGCGCACAAGACTCATCGAACTCCTTGCCGCAATCGGGCCGCGCCAAGCCGAGCCGAGTTGCCTGCGGCCGTGCGACGCGGGTTTCCCGCGCTCGATGGCCGCAGGTCGGATTCTAGTGTACTGCGTCGGAAATTCGGACCGCTATTTCCGACCGTCGCACCCGGCGGGACTGTCACCGCGGAGCCGAAGTGCGCGCGTCGATATGCGAACTGCGGCTGCGGACTCCGCCGGGCGGCGGCCATGCGTCGATCCTGGGTCGATCGGAGGAACACGTTGCAGCCTGGCAGCGTCGTCGGAGATACTTCGTTCCGCCATCGACAATAGGGGAGGAGGCATCATGGGATGCGGTTATCGCATACTGGCAATCGCGCTGCTCGGCAGTCTTGCGGGTTCAGTCTTCGCTGCCGCGCCGGCGCCTTATCCGGAGAAGCCCATTCGCTGCATCGTGCCGTTCACGCCCGGCGGGGGCACCGACATCCTGGCTCGAATGGTGGCACAGGAGATCGCGCGGACGACCGGTTGGCAGTTCGTATTCGACAACCGCCCCGGCGCTGCGGGCAATGTCGGCCTGGGCCTCGCGGCGAAGGCCGTTCCAGACGGATATACCATCGTCGTCGGACAGACGAGCAATCTCGCCGTGAATCCGAATCTGTATGCGAAGCTGCCTTACGATCCGCTGCGCGACTTCGCGCCGATCTCGCTGCTGTCCTCGATGCCCATCGCAATCATGGTCTTGGCGAAGGCGCCGTTTCAAAGTCTCGCTGATCTCGTCGAGGCGGCCAAGGCGAAGCCCGGGCAGCTCACGCTTGCCTCGACCGGCAACGGTACGATCGGCCACCTCTCCGGCGAGTTGTTGCAGCGTGCGGCCGGCATCAAGCTGATCCACGTGCCCTACAAGGGCGCCGCCGTCGCGTTTCCCGATCTGCTCGGCGGGCGCATCAACGTGTTCCAGGCCTCGGTCGAGACGGCGCTGCCGCAGGTCAACGCCGGCACGATTCGCGTGCTCGCGGTGACCGCGGCCAATCGCGTTCCGGCGCTGAAGAACGTGCCGACCGTGGCCGAGTTCGGCATCAAGGGTGTCGAGGCGAGCACCTGGTTCGGTTATCTCGCGCCGGCGAAGACGCCGCGAGCGATCGTCGAGCGCCTGAGTGCCGAGGCCACGCGCGCGCTGAGCAAGCCGGAGTTGCGGGAGCGGCTGGCAAGCGCGGGCGAAGCCATCACGCCGGGGCCCGAGGCCTTCACGGCTCTGCTGAAGTCGGATCTCGAGAAATGGGGCAGGATCGTGCGCGACGCGGGGCTGCGGCAGGAGTAAGCCAGACGGCGATCGGTGGCGGCCGCACGTGAAGTGCGCCGCTACTCGATGTTCTGCACTTGCTCCTGCTTGGGCGCCACTAACCATCCGTCCTCGCTCAATCGTTGCCATGCGGCGGCGACGTGCTGCGGCTTGATTAGCTGCCGTTTCCGATCGTTCCAGGCATGCACCGCCCTGATGGCATCGGCCGTCGATTGAACGTCGCGCTCGTGGGTAGCAACCCAATGGACCGATGCAAGCAACTCCATGCCATAGGGTGATTGGTAACCGTCGATCAGACGACCGACACGCGCGACTTGATCAGCAAGCGCGGTATGTTCCGATCGACCGATAAATGCTTCCGCTTCGGCGAGAGCATCGTCGGTCGGTTCGATCTCGGCCTCCACAACGCCGTCGCCCACGCCGCGGATGAAATGTCCTTCCATGGTATTCAATGCATGGCGCAGGGCGTCGGAGTAAGGTCCGTACAGCTGCTTTTCGAACCGCAGATCGAGAGGGCCGCCCGCTTCCTGTAGGAAGTAGGCCAGTTTTTGAACCTCGATTCGCGACAGCCCGTAATTCATCTCCCGATACGTATCCAACACCTTGACCATGGCAGCACGTCCGGCCGTCATGCGAGGGCGCTTCGTATCCACTTCCATCGTTTTCGGTGCAGGCGCACCGGTTGGCTCGAAGAGCCTCAGTTCCACGTCGGGCAGCGCCTCGAAGGCGTCGACGATCAATATTCGAACTTCGGCCCAGTTCAGCCCACCGTTCCCGCAACCGAGTGGTGGCACGGCGATCGATCGAATTCCCAACCGGCGAACGGTCTTCACCAAATCGGCCAGCCCCTCGCGAATGAATGCGATCGTCGACGAGCCTCGCCAGTGATCCTTCGTCGGAAAGTTGATGATGAAGTTCGGCTTCAAGAGGCCGCCGGTGTCGAATACGAACATCCGACCCGGCCGCACATCCCCCGCCTTGCAGGCAGCTGCGTACGCCTTGAAGTTGGCGGGCCACTCATTCTTGAACTGGAGGGCAATGCCTTTGCCCATGACCCCGACGCAATTTACCGCGTTGACGACCGCGTCCACGTCGTCTTGCTTGAGCAGGTCTCCACGGCCGATGGTAATCATCGATTTTTTCCTCAAAAATACCAACTCGGGATGACGTCGACCGCCAGCCCTAAGCCTGCCTGGCGCAGTGACCGCTGCACTTGCGTCTGCCGTGTATGAAAGAGACGCGTTGGGCGCGGCGCAAGCACTCGTCACGCTCCGGGGTTCAGCGCAGATCTCGCTGCCGTGAGCGATGCACGACCCTCGTAAGCTGCGAGGAGTAGAGGCTTCGCTGCGTCCAGCTCAGCCTGCGATGTCAACGCGAGTTCTACGTCACCCGTTCCCCAATGGCCTTGCCGGCTGACATCCCGACCGTTGGCCGGCAGAGGCCCGATCTTGGCAGGGTCGAGGTTCAAGTACAGAACTAAACGGTTCTTTTGCGGGACCACGGAAACGAAATTCTTCAGCCGCTTGAAGGCGACGTAGAGCTTGAGTTCCTTACGCTGGACATCGTCGCCCAACGACATCACGTAGCTCTCCACTGATGCGAGCAGTTCGCTCAAGTGCGGCGGCAACAGTGGCAGCCAGTCAGCGTACGAGCGGTCACCGCCGCCGGGCTTGTTACTGGCGGGTTCGGCCACTTGCGCGGGCGCCGACTTGATGGGCTTCACCCCCTTCGTGCCCGACGGTTTGCCTGCATTGGCGCTGGCTGCGTTGGCCAACTCCAGCAACAGCAATTCGTCGCCGAAGCGCCGGTAGCGGATCAGCTCGATGTAGCGGTTGATCTGTTGGACGGCATGGCCATCGTACTTGGTGAAGTCGGCTGCGATGCACACCAACCGTGGTGCGGTCCAATCGATGGCGTCGGCCGCAGGCTTGCCCAGCTTGTCCATCACCAACAGCTTGAACTCGGCTTGGTGATCCATCAGCCAGTCGAGGTAGAACAGCCCCTGGTTGATTACGTTCTCGCCGACCGAGCGCTTGTATTCCAGGATGACGGGGCAGTTGTTCTCGTCCAGGCCCAGGGAGTCGATCCGGCCCGCATGGGTCTTGCCGGTGGAATACTCGGTGGCCAGGAAGCGGATACCGAGCAGGGGGTCGAGGTTGGCCTCGATCAGCGTCTGCAGCGGCTTCTCCAGGTCGGAGGCGTCGCCTTGCAGTTCGATGGCTTTGCCGGCCTGCAGCCGGAAGAGTTTGATGTCGCTCATGAGCAAGGCGCTGTGGTCGTCGGAGGCGCAAGGAGGTCTCTCAACAGGCGCTTGAGGCGTTCATGCCCTTGTTCGCAGCGCAGTCGCAGCATCCGAAAGGCCGCTGCCTTGAGGAACGCCTTGTCACGCATGCCGTTTACGGCGCAAAGCTGCTCAAACCGTCTGAGCGACTCGACTAGGCTGTCGTCAGTATCAGCAAGCCGATCGGCACTTCGCGCCCAGTTCTGGAACTCCTTCAGCCATGCCAAGTAGCCTTCGTCGAGGTGGTCTCGTTGGTAGCGCTCGCGAATGGAGAACACTGCAGCCCAGGTCTGTACCGCTCGTGCGTCAGGGTCGAAATTGATTGTCCACCTAGGCGTGATCGGCGTTGAGCCGTCGAACGGGTCACTATCGTCGAGCACTACCGCAATACTTGTGTGGTTGTACGGGTCCAAGGCCACGCGACGAACACCGTCCGCGTCGTAAAGCACGTCGGCCGCAAGCTTATACTTTGAGTTGCACTTGTGCCCCATAGGCACGAGGTTCCTCAGGTTGGCGGCAGCAAATGGGTAGCGACTCTTCGCGAGGTAGTGGTCCAACGCCTCGCGAGGTGCCCCGGGCGCGTCGAAGTATTCCGTGCCGCAGAACGGGCAGACATGCTCGATCGCCGCGTTGTAGATGGCCGTGTAGTGTTCGTCACGAACCTTGAGGTCGGTGAGCATTACGAAAGCAAAGTCAAATAGCGAGATCGCGGCCTCATGAATGGCCGAAGGCAGCGCATCGAGCGCCGCGCAGTCGCAGGCGTTCGACAGCAGGTCTGCTATGCGATTCTGATCCGTTACGGCAGCGAGAATGTAGTCCCTCTCCCCCTTCGACGAGAGCTTCCGGAGCGCGTTGTTGTACGCCTTGATCCGGTCTCGCAGCCCTGTACGCGACTTCAGCCTTGCCTGGTATTCGTTCGGCAGAATCTTGGGCCAAGCCGGATACCGCTTCTCGGCCTCCACCAGTGCATGCACGTTCTTCACTGACTCCAGCACGCAGTCGTGAAGCCAGTTGTTTTCGGTCGCAGCAAGCGGGTAGCCGAAGAACACGCCTACGCACCCTCCTGCTTCGAGAGTTGGCGAAGGTGGTCCATCAAGAACACCTTCTCGACCGAGTCTCCGAGTCGTGCGATACCCGTCTTGATCTCGTCGCAGTTCTTGCTCTTCATAAGCTCCTCAATTTCACGACGTGGCATCTCCGACATTGGCGGTCGAACGTCGAAGCACTCCCCGAGGATGGTGTCGAAAGTTGTGCCGAACGTCTCAATATCAGGCCTTCGAACGTCGACCTTTGAGTCGCTCTTCCTGAAAATAAGCACGTTCTCCCGCGACATGTCCGAGGGCACGAATGGCGAGTGCGTCGTCAGCAAGCAGTCCTGCTGTGCAGCGGCTCCGTCTGCTTCGCCGCGCTTGCCGCCTGCCGTGGGCAGGTCCAGCAGCCGAGAGATGAACTTGACGCGCCACTGCGGGTTGAAGTGCGATTCCGGCTCGTCAAGCAGGAACAGCACGTTGGCGAACGATGCCATGCACATCGTTCCTAGAATCTGCGCGAGCTGGTGCTCCCCATCAGAAAGCGAAACGTAGTCGACAACGCCTTCACCCACTCTGGGTAGAAACCGAACTTGCTCGAAGCGGAAGACCCGGTCTTCATCCTGTGGTTCAGGCAGGCGGGACGCGAAGCGCCTCGTCTTGATGTCGCGCAGCAAGCGCTCGCGGGCGGCCTTCGGAATCGCTAGGTCGTTCAGCATCGCCAGCTTGTGAAGTGCCGAATACAGCTCGATCGTCTTCGCCCAGAACGCACCAAACGCGGCGCGTGTCTGGTCCGTCACCAGAAAGTCGAAGACGTAGGTCTCGGATCTCTCGTCGTAGGCGTGGCAGGTCGAGCACCGCTTCAGCCGGTCGATGTAGCGCTCTAGCTCATCGGTCAACTGCACACCCTTGCGCTTCCGCGTCGACGTACCGCGTGCGGAGGACCTGGGGACTGCGCTGTGGGCCAGCTGGATGACACATCGGAATGAGTGCAAATCCTTGAGCTTCGCGTCTCGGAGCAAAGCTTCTTTCTCCTCCATGGACCCCAAGAGGAGATTGGCGACCAGCACCTCAAGGTGCGTGCCGTAGTCCACAAGCATCAACCGCGTGTCGGGGATTGGGTCAGGCTTTGACCTAGGTACGCGGTCCAACGCCTGCTTGCGCACGGCCTCGGCGTAGCCGCCCCGGCTGACAAGGAACGGCAGGCTCAGGGTCTCGTTGTCGCCCGACGTGTAGCCGACGATCCTCGCGGGGAGAAGCTCACGGGTAGCACGTTCGTGCATCGGGCATTCAATCCAGTCCGCGCCATCCCTGCGCTCGATTTTGATCGCTGGGCGCCTTTTGCCTTCGCCACGTCGGGAGATGCGAACCAGGGCCCCCTCGCGAGCGCGGGCGCGGCGAATCACGTACTCGATCTCGAACTGAAGATCCTCGTTACCCTTTTCGCGCTCTTCCTTCTTGACGGAAGCGTGGAAGACCACCTGAAATGCCTCGGCGACAACCTGGAGAAACTGGGACTTGCCGGCGCCGTTAGGGCCGACAAGACAGAGCGGTTCGAACCGCTCGGGCCCGCTCTGCGTTCCTCTCATGCCGACATCGAGACCGTCGAGGAGACCGCCACAGGTCGCGGCCTTGATGATGTGAACGCGTGTGACCTTCACGGCTTCACTCGCACGAGCTTCATCTCCTTGGCCTTCTGGTCGAAGACCTGTCGGACGACGGGTCTTGATTCTTCCAGCAGTTCGAAGAGCGCTGCCTTTAGAGACTCGTAGTCACCGGAGACCTCCGCCCTCAGCTCGTCGAACGAGAAGCGATCAGTCTTCAGCTTCAGGATCGCAGCCTTCATGGTGTCCTTGTCGGCATTGCTCATGATAGGTCGCTTCCCTTGTGTCTTGGGGCGTCTGCGTGATGACTCCGCGGCAGCGTTTGTCTGCGCAGTCTTCAGCCTCGCCAACAGCGCAGACGCAGGCTCGTCGGTTGGGTCCTGCGGAACAAGTTGGCCGAGGAATGCTTTAGTCAACATGATCGGTGTCAGGCGCCCTACATGCTTTCGCGCCCGTTCGACCTGGCTTTCCATCTCCTCGCACTGGGAAAGCAGTTTCTCGACTCTTCGAACAATTTCGTCCTGCTCTGCGCGCGACGGAAGAGGAACTTGGAGCGCTCTTACGTCGCCAATGTTGATCCCGCGGACCGCAACACCCTTCACTGCTCGCCTCATGCGCTGCTGAACGAGTTCAGATCGGAGAGTCCAGAGCACAAAGGAGGGATTTAACCCCGGCTGGAGGGAAATCCGCGCGGTATCCTGCGTGATATTCGCGCGTTCGAGTTCAGGTGGCACCACAACCAGACGGCCAACTGTCCCGCGAATCGACAAGAGTAAGTCTCCGCTCTGCAATCGCGATCGCTTGAACTCCTCATCCATCGCGGGCGATGTTCTGCGGACAGTTGCGAGGTTCAATCGATCGTTAGGAAAGTCTGCGACACGAACATACGGTACACCGTCGTCGAGCTCGGGCCCAGGTTTCAGAATCCCGTATGTGATGGGGCGGTCTGGCCTCACGAGATCGCGGAGTGTGAGCAGAGACCACCCAAACGGAAACATCTCGGCAGACAAGTCATGCACATCTTCAGTGGGCTGCGCAGCGTTTCCAGCCTTGTGTCCTCCTGCTTCAGCATGAGCTGTTTCAAGCTCCGATGAGAGCGCGTGAGCATCGACAAGGGTCGCATGATCCTCACGCCACTCGCGCGTCAGCTCGCCGCTAGTGGCGGCGGCAAGCACGGATTGGCGGAAGCGCTTGAGGATACCAGGGACTCGATCGAGGCGCTCGCGGCAGGCGTCCACGCGCTTAAGCAGGACGTCGAGCTTGTCGGCGATGCGGGTCTGTTCGGGGGCTGGCGCTAGCGGCGCAACGAAGCCGCGAACGTCCTTGGTCCGAACCGCAGGGTAGAGCGCGCCTTGCACCACATCCGACATTGCGCGCACAAACTCTTCCGTGCGGACGAGATAGGCCAACCATCGAGGATCGATGCCCGGCGCTGGCCGCAGAACGTCGAAGCCCGTCGATGCAATCTGCGCGTCCAGGGCGTCTGGAACTAGCGCGACGGCATTCAAGTTTGGCCGCGTCATTGAGACCAAGGTGTCACCCGCGGCTACCTTCTTCCGCGCTCGGCTCGGCGCATCCTTGCCCAGCATGCGCTGTGGCGCGCGAATAACCTTTGCTGCTCGGTCAATCGACCCGATGTCGATGTACGAGAAGGTCTCGTCTGCTGCCGGAACGTGCTGGTCAGGCTCGCCTGACACTGTGCCCAACGCCACCTTGGTCCAGCCCGGCGGCAGGTCGGTTTCGGCGTCGGTCATGATTGCGACCCGCTCGTGGCTGTGCCTTCCGTCACAAGCTGTGTCTCGTCACTTTGTCCGGCCGACACAGCTTCATCGGCCAGTGTGTCGAGAAGCGCATCCGGGTCCTCGCCCAACTCGTCGAGCAGCTCGCGCAGTTCCGTCACAGCGGCGTTCAGTTCGCGAAGTGCGACGCCAGCCACCCTCGCCGGGTTGTCGCTTTCCTGCTGCGTTGTCGTGGCGCTGATGTCCTTCAGCCAGGCGATGTCCAGGTTGTCGCCCCGCTGCGCGATCTGCTCGCGCGTGAATCGCCGCCAGCGGCTCGCATCGCCAGTGTCCTGCCGCGCCTCCAGCGCCGCTGGGCCGCCGCGCGGGTCACTCCCCCACACATCCTCGAACTTGTCGCGCGGCTGGCTGGTCGGCGCGTCGTCTGGCGTACGGAAGTAGTCACGCGTGAACGGCGTGCGCTTGCCGAAGGCGGGCATGTTGGCGCGCATGTCGTACACCCACACTTCCTTCGTGTTGCCCTTGTCCGCTTCACCGCGGGTGAAGAACAGCACATTGGTCTTCACACCCTGGGCGTAGAAGATGCCGGTGGGCAGGCGCAGGATGGTGTGCAGGTTGCACTTGTCCATCAGGTCGCGCCGGATGTCGGTGCCGATGTTGCTCTCGAACAGCACGTTGTCGGGCAGCACCACGGCGGCCCGGCCGCCGGGCTTGAGAGCGCGGTAGATGTGCTGCAGAAAGGCGAACTGCTTGTTGCTGGTCTCGAAGGTCAGGTCACCGCGCGTGGGCAGGCCGCCGCCCTTCTTGGTGCCGAAGGGTGGGTTGCTGAGAATCAGCGTGGCCTCCGGCAATTGTTTGTGGTCGTCGCTCAACGTGTCGCCATAGGTCACGCCGCCTTCGATTCCGTGTAGCAGCATGTTCATCAGCGCCAGGCGGTGCGTGTCCTGCACCAGCTCCATGCCGTGGAAGGTCTGGCGCCGGTACCTGCGCTGTGCCTCGTCGCTCAGGCTGTCGAAGTCGTTGTGCTGGCGCAGGTAGTTGTTGGCCGCGATCAGAAAGCCGCAGGTGCCGGCAGCCGGGTCCTGGATGACATCGCCCAGCTGCGGCTTCATCACGCTGACGATGCTGTCGATCAGGTGGCGTGGGGTGAAGTACTGGCCGGCGCCGCTCTTCTTCTCGCCGGCGTTGCGTTCCAGCAGGTCTTCGTACAGGTCGCCCAGGTCGTCCCGGTCGACGCTGTACCAGTCCAGGCTGTCGATGTCGGTCACCAGCTTGCTCAGCGTGGCCGGCTTGGTGATGAAGGTGTTGGCGTTGGCGTAGATCTCCTGCACGGCGCCACGGCCGTGCAAGCCGTAGTCCAGCAGCATCTCTTTGTAGGTGTCCAGCCGCTCAGGGGCCGAGGCATTGAGCAGATCGTCCCAACGGGTGCCGGGTTGTTCGACGGGCGGCTCGGACTTCTTGGGCCGTTTCCACACCTTGAGCCTGTCTTCCTGCCCGGTCTCCTTCATCATCTTCAGGAACAGCAGATACGCCAGCTCGCTCAGATATTGGTGGTAAGTGACACCGTCATCGCGCAGCACGTGGCACAGCGACCAGAGCTTGGCGCCGATGTCGAGTGCGGCAGTGTGATTGGTCATGGGATAAGTCTCGAAGTGGCTACAACTGTAAATGCTCGATCAGGGCCTGCACCGTCAACACGCGGCAACGCAGGCGGGGGCGGGTTCCGGGTGCTGCCAGTGCCAGCAGGTCGGCATCGCCAGTGACCAGCAACTCGGCCTTGCCGGCTACTGCCAGATGCAGAAAGGGCAGGTCGTGCGGGTCGCGGCAGTCGGGCACCGGGGGTGGAGGTTGGGGTACGGAGACCACTTCAGCAAACGGCAGGTAGTCGGCCAACAGCTCGTGCTGCTCGGCGGCTGACAGTTTGAACTTCGGGTAGGTCAGTACGCGTATTAGTTCTTGTACGGTGGCGGTGCTCACCAGCGGCTGCAGTAGGCCCGACTGCCAGGCCTGGCGCAGTCGGGCGGTGGCGCCGCTGCTGAAGACCAGGGCCGACAAGACGACGTTGGTGTCCAGCACTGTGCGGGGCGTCGAAGGGCGCCGATGCGCGGCGCCCGATGCCGTGGTGCTGCGGCGCGCAGTGCTCACCGCCGCCGTGCCCAGACGACGGCAGCCTCCACGTCTGCTTCGCTGAGCTTAAGCTCGGCCAGCTTGGCACGCACGGCATCGCCGCGTTGGATACGCACGGGCGTAAGTACGATGCGCCCTTCGAGCGCCTGCACCTCGAAGTACTCGGCCGGGCCGACCGCTTCGGTAATCGCTTTGGGCAGAGTGAGCTGATTCTTGGCGGTGATCTTGGCGAGCATGAGGATGCTCCGAAAGTAAGGATTCCTTACTCTAGCACGTCGGGCGCTCGCGAGTCATCCAGCCGCGGGCAGCGTCCAAAGTGCGTCGTTGAACGATTCGAGCACCGGCTGGAGTTGGCCGTTGAACACCTTGTCCAGCCTGGTAAAACCACCGCCTTCGCGCTTGAAGATCAAGTCGGGGTCGTCGATGGCGGAGCGGTCCACCAGCACGTTGGCCTTGGTCTGTGCGGCGATGCGCTTGAGCCAATCGCGTTGCGGCGTGCTCCAGGGCTTGCCTGACGGCGGATGGGCCAGCAGATGCTGCAAGGCGCGGTCCACGCGCTCGGCATAGGGTACCAACGCGTCACCGATGGCTGCCTGGCGGATGTAGCCGACGATGCGAGCCGCGATATCCTGGTTGGTCAGCTCGCGCCAGGCCGAGGCGAGGTTGGTCTCGGTGAAGCCGGCCTGGTCCAACGCTAGGACCAGTTCGCGTAGCTGAGCGCGGGTTAGCTCGCGCGGTCGGGTGAGCACGGTCACCAGCGCCGGTATCTGGTTGCTCTGGGTCTTGATGAACTCGCTGAAGGCCCGGATGTAGTCATCAGGCTTCTTCGCCTTGCCGTAGCCGCGCTCGGCGCGATCGAAGGCATCGGCGTGCTCCGACACGAACATCTCGCGCTCGGGGCCGTCGCTGCGGCGGTCGAGTAGTTCACCCAGTTCCGGGTTCTGCACGAACCAGGCAGCTACGTCAGCCAGGGGCATGTCCTTCAGCTGCTGGATGAACGCCTGGACTGGCATGCCCGCCTTGGTTTCGAAGTCCTGCCGGTTCTTTTCGGTCAGGTGGCGCTTCTTGCTCTGCAGCTTGGCCAGGAACTGGTCGCGAGCCAGCTCGGTGGCCGATTCATCCTTCAGCGTGGCCAGTTCCTGCGCCAGCTGGGTGAAGCTGATCTTCGGGTTCACGACCACGGGTTTCATGGCCGTCATGTCGCCGATGGCCTCGAAGATGCGGACCGCATCGAACACTCGGAACGAGTCCTTCACGTCCATGCCGCCGAAGTCACAAAGCCGCGTCGCCCGGCCCAGCATCTGGTCGAACAGGATGCGGCTGTTCACTTGGCGCAGGAACACCAGGTTGCAGATCTCGGGCACGTCCACGCCCGTGGTCAGCAGGTCGACGGTGACCGCGACATTGGGCAGGCGCTCGTTCTTGTAGCGGCGGATCAGCTGCAAGGGCTTATCGGCCGCGCCGGTGATCTTGATGACGGCATCGTCTTCGACCCCGCCGTACTGGGCCGCGAAAGCCTTCTTCAGCAAGTCCACAACCATGTCGGCGTGGCTGTCGCTGACACAAAAGATCAGGGTCTTGCGCCGGGAGGCGGGGTCCAGCTCCTGCGCCAGGTAGGTGCAAACCACCTCGTTGAAGGGCCGGGTAATCACCTTGCGGTTGAAGTCATCGACCTTGAGCTTGATCTCGTCGGGCGTCTTGAAAAGCTCGATCTGCTGGCGGCTTGTGTTGTAGACCTTGACCTCCTCGCCGGCCTCCCAGGCTATGCCCTCGCCGGAGAGGAGCGTATGCACCTGAATCGGCGGCTCGTAGTCCACCAGATAGCCGTCGACTACGGCCTCGCGGTAGCCGTAGGTGAACACAGGCGCGCCGAAAATCTGTGTGGTGTGCAGCGCGGGCGTCGCGGTGAGGCCGACTTTCACCGCGTCGAAGTAGTCCAACACCCTGCGGTACTTGGAGACGTAATCGTCGTAGCCGCGGAAGCTGAGTTCGGTGTCGGACAACTCGCGGTCGAGCAGGTAGCCTCGGTGGCACTCGTCGACGATGATGCAGTCGTATTGATCGATGGGCGGTGTTGCTGTGCCGTCGCCCGGATACAGAACGCGCTGCACCATGCCTTGCACGGTGGCCAAATGAACCGCGGTGTCGTCGTCCGGCGCCTGGGCTTCCAGCTCCTTGATGCCGAAGATGTCGGCAAAGGTCTGCAGGCGCTCCATGCGCGTGTCTTTGAACGCGTTGGCCGCTTGTTCTCCCAAGGCCGAGCGGTCGACGAGGAACAGGATGCGCCGGAACCGCTTGGCTTTGAGCAGGCGGTAGATCAGCGCGATACAGGTCTTGGTCTTGCCCGTGCCCGTGGCCATGGCCAGTAGGATGGCCCGCTGTCCATCGCGGATGCTGGCTTCGGTGGCCTGAATGGCGCGCTGCTGATAGGGCCGCAGCGGGAATCCGTAGTCGAACGGCGCATTGGCTAGCTCCGCATGGGCGCGGATCTCGTCGCGTTGCAGCAGCGCGCTCAGGCCTTCGGGTGTGTACCATCCGTCCAGCACGTGGCCTAGGTTCTCGGGCCGACGCACGTCGCAAAACCAGACGCCGCTTTGCTCGGCCAGCTGCCGCAGGTAAGGGCGGCCATTGGTGGAGAACACGAAGGGGATGCGGAATTCGCCTTGCGAGCCGAAGTTCGTCGTAGACAGCTCGACCTCGGGGGTGGCCCGAAAGCCACGGCTGTACCGCTTGGCTTGCTGCAACGCGGCCGACACATCGATATGTTTGCGCTTGGCTTCCACAATGGCGATCGGGGTCAGGCCGACAAACAGCGCGTAGTCGGCCGGGCCGGTGTCGGTTGGCCACTCAGCAATGGCGAGATTCTGCCCTCGTTGCGGGCGCGCACCCTTGGCAAAGGTCAGTTCGGTCGAGTTGACCGTCCAGCCAGCGGCAGCCAGTTGGTCGTCGACCAGCTTGCGGGTATCGCTCTCGGTGATCTGGATGACGGCTGCGGCCGTGTTGGCGGCAGCCACGAACTTGGCAAGGGTTCGGGGCGGAGCAGCTGCGGCTTTGGCTTGCATCGCCTGCAATCGCTGCACTAGCTCGCCTTTGGTGGCCTCGGCTTCGGCAGCCATGGACTCCCAGAACGCTCGCTCGTCTTCAGCCTTGTGTACTTGCGCCCGCACTTGGCCGAGTGCCAATGACTCTTCCTGCTGTGCTGCGCGGTATCGGGCCAGCTCAGCCCGCATATTGTCCAGTTCGGCCTTCAATTCCGCACCCTCGTCGACCGGCGACGAAGGTGGCCGGAATGGCCCGGAGCTAAAACCCGGATCATTGAATGTGCGGTGGAACCATATACCCAGCTGCCAAGTGAGGCGTAGCGCCAGTAGGGCGCTTCGATGGTCGCCTGAGAGCCGGTGATTGGCGTCGTTGCCGGCCCGCCGCACCTGATGGAACAGGCTTGCGACTTCACGAGGCACAATGCCTTGGTCTTGCAGCCGCCGCAGCAGATCGACCTGCTTTTCGTCCGGAGTTGTGAATAGGCCGAGGTTTGACGCCACCAGCTGGGCCAGCAGTTCAGCGAGCTGACGCAGCTTTAGCAGACAGGTGTTCGGATCTTCAGCGAAATAGCGTTCAGCCAACTGTCCCAGACGCAAGAGCTGCACGTCGTGTGCGCTGAGATGCGCGAAGTTGCTGGCCCGCTCGATCGCCACCGCGTCAACTCCCGATGAAGGCCCGCCGCGAGGTTAAGTGCATTTGCACCGCTGCCCTGAACCGCGCGGCCTGGAGACGTGTTGCCAGCGGCAGTTGCCGTCGTGGAACAGGCGGGTTTCGCAGCAGGTGATGGCCCGACTTGGGAGCCGGCGGCTCTACGTTGCGTCTCAGCATGAGGGCGATATGCAGGGTTTCGACATCACGCGTCGTCGCGCCATGCTGCTTGTGTGCTGGTGGCGCATCTTCGCCTACTTCGGCTAGTGGACGCCGGGATCTTAGCCCGCAACGGTGCCGGCGACAAATGACACCGGAAAGGCTTGGACGCAGGGGAAGGCGCCAGAAGCGACGCGGGCCAGAAGGTAAGTGCGGCAATGGGCCTAGGCACCCCGGCGGTGCATGGCCCCCGCGTCGCCGCTACTCGATGTTCTGCACCTGCTCGCGCATCTGCTCGATCAGCACTTTCAGCTCCACCGCCGCCTGCGTCGATTCGAGGTCGGCGGATTTCGAGCCGAGCGTGTTCGCCTCGCGGTTGAATTCCTGCATGAGGAAGTCGAGCCGCCGGCCGACGGCACCGCCCTTGGTCAGCACATGCTGCAATTCCTTGATGTGGGCGTCGAGGCGGGCGAGTTCTTCGTCGACGTCGATCTTGGAGGAGAACAGGACGATTTCCTGGCGCATGCGGTCGTCGTCGGGATTGAGGCCCGCCTCGATCAGCTTGGCGCTCAGCTTCTCGCCGTAGGCCTTCACCAACTGCGGTACCTTGGGCTGAATCTCAGTTACCAAAGCCTGCATGCGATTGGCTCGATCGAGGATCACTTGGGCGAGCTTGCCGCCTTCGCGGCCACGGGAGGCGTTGAAATCCTCCAGCACCTGATCGACCAAGGCAACGCAGGCCGTGCCCAACTCGTCGAGCGAGAGATCCGGTTCTCCGATCACGCCGGGCCAGCGCAGGATGTCCGCCACGCTGAGCGGTGTGGCGTGCGAGAGCAGTTGTTGCACTTCGCGGCCCGCATTGGCGAGGCGAACCACCAGTTCCTTGTTCAGATCGAGGTTGCGCAGCCCGCTGGGCAGATCGGCGACGTTGACCCGGCATTCGAGCTTGCCGCGTTGGATGCGCGACATCAGCTTTTCGCGCAACTGCGATTCCAGCGGCCGCAGTTCCTCGGGCAACCGGAAGGTGAGGTCGAGATAGCGGGAGTTCACCGCGCGCAGTTCGACGCTCAATTTGCAGTTCGAGAGCGTGCGGTTTGCCGAGGCGTATCCGGTCATGCTGTAAATCATGGTGCCTCGCTTTACATCGCCGGAGCGAACCAAGACAATCGGGTCGACGAAGATAGCATAGAAGACAAAACCCATGCGACCCAGCGGAAGACAGCCCGGCGAACTGCGCCCGGTACGGATACATCGAGGTTTCACCCGGCACGCCGAAGGTTCGGTGCTGATCGAGTGCGGCGATACGCGCGTTCTGTGCACCGCCAGCATCGAAGCCTCGGTGCCGCCGTTTCTGCGCGGTACCGGCCGAGGCTGGGTGACGGCCGAGTACGGCATGCTGCCCCGCTCGACCAACACCCGCAACCAACGTGAAGCCGCGCGCGGCAAACAGTCGGGGCGCACGCTCGAGATTCAGCGGCTCATCGGACGTGCCTTGCGCTCGGCCGTCGATCTCGAGATGCTCGGCGAGCGGCAAATCGTCATCGATTGCGATGTGCTGCAGGCCGATGGTGGGACGCGCACGGCCTCGATCACGGGTTCCTTCGTCGCCTTGCACGATGCGATCGGTGTGCTGCTCAATGTCGGGGCATTGGCAACGAGTCCGATCGTCGATCATGTCGCCGCCGTGTCGGTCGGCGTGTTCGAAGGCATGCCGGTGCTCGATCTCGATTATCCCGAAGATTCCGCTTGCGACACCGACATGAACGTCGTGATGACCGGATCGGGCGGGCTCATCGAAGTTCAAGGCACGGCCGAAGGGGCGCCGTTCTCCCGGGCACAACTCGACACCATGCTGGAACTTGCCAGCAGCGGCATCGGTCAGTTGATCGGCTTTCAGAAGCAGGCGCTGGCGCGATCCTGAGTCGGGCGAGGCGGGCAGCGCGGGCATGCGCGCTCGTCGTCTGAGGCGCAATCGCGCCGAGGGCCGCACGAGGCGTCGTTGATCCGTTCTCGCCTTAATTTTTCGTCGACAGGCTCCTCATCATGCCGCGCTTTACCAAACTCGTCGTCGCCTCCAACAACCTGGGCAAGCTGCGGGAACTCGGGCTCATGCTCGGGCCGCTCGGCATCGAGGCGCAGCCGCAGAGCGTGTACGGCGTTCCGGAAGCCGAAGAGCCGCATGCGACCTTCGTCGAGAATGCGCTCGCCAAGGCGCGCAACGCCGCACAGCACACGGGGCTTCCGGCCTTGGCCGACGACTCGGGCATTCTCGTCGATGCGCTCGACGGCGAGCCCGGCGTCAACTCCGCGCGTTTCGCCGGAGAGCCGAAGTCCGACGAGCGCAATAATCGCAAGCTGATCGAATCGGTGCGCGATGTCGCCGACCGGGCCGCGCACTATTACTGCGTCATCGTCGTGGTGCGCCATGCCCTCGACCCCAAGCCGCTGATCGCCGAGGGGCAATGGCATGGCGAGATCGTCCTCGAACCGCGCGGCAGCGGCGGCTTCGGTTACGACCCGTACTTCTACCTGCCCGAAGTCGGCATGACCGTCGCCGAGTTGCCGCTGCAAGAGAAGAACCGTCTCAGTCACCGGGCCTTGGCACTGGGCGCGCTGGCGACCAAGCTGCGCGAGTTGTGATCCCTTCGTCATTGCAGCGGCAGATCCGGCTGAAGGCGCTGCCTCCGCTGTCGCTCTATGTTCACATTCCGTGGTGCGTGCGCAAGTGTCCGTACTGCGATTTCAACTCGCACGAGCTGCGCGAGTCGCTGCCCGAGCAGGCCTACGTGGCTGCGCTGGTGGCGGATCTGGAAATGGCCCTGCCGCAGATCTGGGGGCGCAGCGTCTACACCGTGTTTTTCGGCGGTGGCACGCCGAGCGTGTTCTCGCCCGATGCGATCGGCATGATCATCGATGCCGTGCGAGCGCGGCTGCGACTGGTGCCCGATGCAGAGATCACGCTGGAGGCCAATCCAGGGACTGTCGATGCCGAGCGTTTCGCCGGCTTTCGCGCGGCCGGCATCAACAGGCTCTCGCTCGGTGTGCAAAGCTTCGATGCCGCCAACCTGCGCGCCCTCGGGCGCATCCACGACGACAGGCTCGCACGCGATGCCGTCGAGGCGGCGCGACGCTCGTTCGACAACATCAACATTGATCTGATGTACGCGTTGCCGCAGCAGAGCGTGAGCGGCGCGCTGGCGGATGTGGAGACGGCGATCGCTTTCTCGCCGACCCACATATCGGCCTATCACCTGACGCTCGAGCCGAACACGCTCTTTCATCGTTCGCCGCCCCCGCTGCCCGATGACGATACCTGCGCACAAATGCAGGAAGAGATCGAGGCGCGGCTGGGTGCCGCCGGTTTCGAGAACTACGAAACCTCGGCCTTCGCTCTGTCTGGCCGACGCTGCGCACACAATCTCAACTACTGGCGTTTCGGCGACTATCTCGGCATCGGCGCGGGTGCGCACAGCAAGCTGTCATTCCCGGATCGTGTGCGCCGCGAGATGCGCAGCAAGCATCCCAAGCAATATCTCGCCAAGGCGGGGGATCCGGAAGGTCTGCAGGAAGCACACGACGTCGCGCTCGCGGATCTGCCCTTCGAGTTCATGATGAACGCGCTGCGCCTGACGCAGGGCTTTCCGCTCGCCATGTTCGAAGAGCGTACCGGGCTGAGTGTCAGCGCCATCCTCAAGCCGCTCGATGCCGCGGAGCGTGACGGGCTGATCGAGCGCGATCATGTGCAGGTGCGCCCCACGCTGCGCGGGCGACGTTTCCTCAACGAATTGCTGCAGCGTTTTCTGCCCGAACCCGATCAAGCGTCGACGCGGCGGTAGACGATGTCCTGGACCGCGTGTCCGAGCTTGAGCCCGCGGCGTTCGAATTTGGTCAACGGTCGGTAGTCGGGACGCGGGGAAAAACCGCTCGCGGTGTTTTCCAGTTCAGGCACCTGCGCCAGAACCTCCAACATCCAATCGGCATACTCCTGCCAGTCGGTCGCAAGATGCAGATAGCCGCCGGCCTTCAGGCGCGATGCGAGCAGGCGGGCGAAAGGCACTTGCAGCAGGCGCCGCTTGTGGTGGCGCTTCTTGGGCCACGGATCGGGAAAGAAGACGTGGATGCCGTCCAGGCTGGCGGGGGCAATCATCGTCGTCACCACCTCGACCGCGTCGTGCTGGATGATGCGAAGGTTGTTCAGGCTGCGTTGCTCGATCTGGCGCAGCAGGCTGCCGACGCCGGGCGAGTGCACCTCCAGGCCGAGATAGTCGATGTGCGGATGCTGGGCGGCGATCTGCGCCGTGGTTTCGCCCATGCCGAACCCGATTTCGAGCACTCGCGGGGCTTGGCGACCGAAGACCCCATCGAAATCGATCGGCTGGGCCGAGTAGGCGAGCGTGTAGAGGCTGGCGAGGCGCTCGCACGCGTCACGCTGCGCTTCGGTCATGCGGCCTTGCCGCAGAACGTAGCTGCGGATCGCCCGATGCCCGGTCAATGAATCGGCCGTCAATGTCGTGTCGTGGAAGTTGTTCGGGCCAGCCTCCTTGCATCGAAGGCGCGGCCCAGCTGGGGAGAAGGACGCGAAGTGTCGCAGGTGGCTTCAGCGACCGATCAAGCCGGTGGTCGGAGAACTCGGCGTTGCGGAGTAGAGCTTTCTCGGCATGCGACCGGCGAGGTACGCTTCGCGGCCGGCTTCGACGGCCTTGCGCATGGCGCTCGCCATGAGCACGGGATCCTTGGCTGCCGCGATGGCCGTGTTCATGAGCACACCATCGCAGCCGAGTTCCATCGCAATGGCCGCATCCGAGGCGGTGCCGACCCCAGCGTCGACGAGCACGGGAATCTTCGCGTTAGCGATGATGATCTGCAGGTTCCAGGGATTCAGGATGCCCATGCCCGAACCGATCAGAGAGGCGAGCGGCATGACGGCACAGCAGCCGATCTCTTCCAGGCGCTTGGCCAGGATGGGATCGTCGCTGCAGTAGACCATGACTTTGAAGCCGTCCTTGACCAAGGTCTCGGCGGCTGCCACGGTCTCCATCATGTTGGGGAACAGTGTTTCCGGATCGCCCAGCACTTCGAGTTTCACGAGGTCGTGCCCGTCGAGCAGTTCGCGGGCCAGCCTCAAGGTGCGGACCGCGTCGTCGGCGGTATAGCATCCGGCCGTGTTCGGCAGCAGCGTGAAGCGGCTGGGCGGGAGGAATTCGAGCAGGCTCGGCTCGTTCGCGTTCTGGCCGATGTTGGTGCGGCGAATGGCGACCGTGACGATCTCGGCGCCGCTGGCGTCCACGGCTGCGCGCGTCTGAGCGAAATCTTTATATTTGCCGGTGCCCACGAGCAAACGCGAACGGAAGGTGCGTCCGGCGAGTTGCAAAGCATCCTTGGTGTCCTGCGCGGTCATGGTATTAGCGCTCCAGCCAGTTGCGAGGGCGCGCTTCAGCCGCCACCGACCGCGACCACGATTTCGATCTGGTCGCCGTCCGCCAGCCATTCGTCGCCGAAGCGGCTGCGGGGCACGATCTCGCCATTGCGTTCGAGCGCGACGCGTTTGCCCTGGAGTTCGAGCATTTGCAGCAGCGCGTCCACCTTCATCGGTGCATCGAAGCGGCGCGCTTCGCCATTGACGGTGAGCGAGATCAAGGGTGGGGAACCGAAGCGTTCAATTCGAACCATTCTAGCATGCACGTTTCGCCCGGTCGGGCACGGGTGCGTGTATCGACAGGGGCCCTTCTCAACGAAGGCCTTCCCTATAATCCTTGCGGCTGGCTCGGTGAATTCGGTTCGATACGAAACCCTCGAATGCCGGCGGAGATCACCATGAAGCCTGTGTGCATCGCAGTGATGCTGCTCGTCGGCGTCGATGCGTTCGCTCAATCCTCGCCCTCCGCGAGGCCTGCCGCTGTGGTCGGCCCCGAGGTCGTCGTCAGTGCGACGCGCGACGAGGCGCGGGAGTTCGACCTGCCCGCCGCCATCGACAGCATCGACGGCGAACGCGTGCGCGAAGGCAACGCCGGCGTGAATCTTTCCGAGACGCTCAACCGTGTGCCCGGCATCGTCGTGCAGAACCGCCAGAACTACGCGCAGGATCTGCAGGTGTCGTCGCGTGGCTTCGGTGCTCGCGCGGCCTTCGGCGTGCGTGGCGTGCGGCTGGTGGCCGACGGGATCCCGGCGACCATGCCCGACGGCCAGGGCCAGACGGCGACGTTCAGCTTGGGTTCGGTCGGGCGCATCGAGGTCCTGCGTGGCCCCTTCGCCGGCTTGTACGGCAATGCGTCGGGCGCATTGGTGCAGACCTTCACCGAGGATGGGTCGCAACAACCGGCCGTTACCGGAAGCATCAGCATCGGCAGCTTCGGCGCCGCTCGAATCGGCGTGAAGTACGGTGGCACGCAGGGCGCGTTGAACTATCTGCTCGAAGCCTCCCGGTTCGAGACCGATGGCTATCGCGCGCACAGTTCGGCGATCCGTGATCAGGCGAACGCCAAGTTCCGTGTCGAGCTCGCCACAGGCGGCAAGCTCACTGCGATCGCGTATACGCTCGATCAGCCCGACACGCAGGATCCCCTCGGGCTCGATCGTGCTCAGATGCAGAGCAATCCGCGCCAGGCCGTGGATGCTGCGATTCGGCAGAACACGCGCAAGAGCGTCCGTCATCGCCAGGCGGGTCTCGTCTACGAGCAGCCGATGGATGGGGACACGCTGCGCCTTGCCGTTCATGGTGGCACGCGCGACGTCTCTCAGTTCCTGGCGACGCCGCTCGTACAGCAGCTGCCCGCGACGTCCGCAGGCGGCGTGGTGGACCTGGATCGAGGCTTCGGCGGAGCGAGCCTGCGCTACATGGCTGTCCGCAAGGCGCCGGCCGGATCGGCGAAGCTGACCGCGGCGCTCGAATACGATCGGATGGAAGAACACCGACGCGGATTCATAAATCAGGCCGGGACAATGGGTGCGCTCAAGCGTGACCAGGACGATCGCGTATCGAGCACCGACGCGTTCGTTGCCGGCGAGTGGCCCTTCGCGCCGCGCTGGACGCTCGTCGGTGGCGTGCGTTCGAGCACGGTGAGGATCGCATCGCAGGATCGTTTCGTCGTTCCCGGTAATCCCGACGACAGCGGCGCGGTGCGCTATCGGGGCGTGAGCACGGCGTTCGGTCTGCTCTACAAGCTCGACGACTCGCTGCATCTGTATGCGAACACGGGGCGAGGCTTCGAGACGCCGACGCTGGCGGAGCTCGCCTACCGCTCGGGAGGCGTGTCCGGGCTCAATCTCGCGCTGCAGCCTAGCCGCTCGCAACAGTACGAGGCGGGCTTGAAGGTCAATTCACCGAGCGGGCAGCGCGTCCGCCTTGCCGTGTTCGACATACGCACGCGCGACGAGATCGTGGTGAACCGCAGCGAGTTCGGGCGCACCGATTTCAAGAACGCCGGCCGCACACGCAGGCAGGGGCTGGAGCTCGCCTGGGAAGCGCTGCTCGGCGAGCGCTTCGAGGCGTATGTGGCATGGACGCTGCTCGATGCGGTCTATCGGGACACCTTTACATCCGGCAATGCCGCCGCCCGCGTGCCGGCGGGCAATCGACTGCCGGGCGTGGCCTCGCATACGCTCTATGCGGAGTTGGTGTGGCGCCACGCGCCCTCGGGATTTCATGCCGGCGCGCAAGTGCGCCGAGTCGGGCGCGTGCACGTCGACGATTTCAATAGCGAGGCGGCCGATGCCTACAGCGTCGGCTCCGTTCGCGCAGGCTTCGAGCAGCGCGCGAAGCGATGGCATCTGCGCGAATTCGTGCGTGTCGACAACGTCACCGACCGCCTTCATGCCGGCTCGGTCATCGTCGCGGCCAATCAGGGGCGTTACTACGAGCCCGCGCCGGGGCGCAATTATCTGATCGGGGTGGAAGCCTCGCTGGCGTTCTGAGACACGCCGAGGGTGCGCCTTGGCAACCTGGTTGCCAAGTAGAGGGAGGGACTCATAGAATGCGCTGCTGTGCGGGTGTAGCTCAATGGCAGAGCAGAAGCTTCCCAAGCTTACGACGAGGGTTCGATTCCCTTCACCCGCTCCACTTCGACTTTCCACGGACTTCCAGAAAAGACCATGGAGTGTCGCAAGTGATTGTCACGGTTCAGCTTTTTCGCCATCGTTGAATCCAGT
>JALHQN010000026.1 GCA_022841915.1 Burkholderiales bacterium
CATCCCGCCTGCATCTGCAGGTTCAGTGCCGCGCAGGCCAGCACGTTCGCCGCAGTCACCGGGCCTTCCTGCCCCACCGAGCGCAGTGCGCCGATCTCCGGGAAGCGAGCGCGCAGCTTCGCTTCGAAGCCGGGTATGCCGTCGATCGAGCGTTCGTGTTCGGCGCAAAGGACGACTGCCTCGATCGCGGTGTGCCTCGTCCACAGGTTCGGGCCGCGCAGCGCCCTGATTCGGGAGATTTCCATCAGTGTGCTTTCTGGTTCGGCATGCCTTAGCGCGTGGCGGGGTCGAAGGCCTCGATGCCGGTGCGAATGAGATCCGCGGCGATGCCCAGCGCCCAGGCGGCACCCACGGCGGCCAACAGGCACTCGACCTCTGCCGAAGCATGCCCCTTGTCTGCAAGGCGGACGTGCGTGAGATCGGCGAGCACCGTCTCTTCCCGGCCGGTGGCCAAGACCAAAAGATGATCGCGGAGCAGCACCGCGCGCCCGCCACTGTCGCGATGCGCGTCGAGCCCGGCCGCGTCGGCATCGGCCGAGAAGAAGATGACATCGCCGTCGCACAGGGGCGCCATCCGAGCGACAATAGGATCGGCGCAGTTGAGCACCGCAACACCCCGCGCCAGGACGACATCCACCTGGGTGCGCAGGACTTTGTACATCTGCTCGGCGTCCTCGATGTACTCCTCGGGCAGCGTCAGCGAAGGGTCGAGTCGGGTCACTATGCCGACCTCGCAGCGGTCATAGGCCAGCCCGTCGGTGACCATCATGCGGGCGCCGTTCTCGATGACGGCCGCTTCGAGCGTACGATTCATCAGCAATGATTGCGCGGGCTCGAAGCGCGCACAGTCGCCGGCCTTGACCCGGCGTCGACCGAGAAACAGACCCTCCGCACAGGCCAACCCCACGTGCAGGCCCTCCAGATGCAGAAGCTGCGCGACCAGGCGCGCAACCGTCGTCGTGCCGTGCGATCCGGTGACGCCCACCACCGGAATGCGACCGTCGTCATCCGGCGCGAAGAGCTGATCGACGATCGCGCGACCGACCGGCTGCGGCCTGCCCGACGCTGGATGCAGATGTCCTTCGAGGCCCGGCCCGGCATTGACTTCGACGATCGCGGCGCGCTGCGAGGACAACGGCCTGGAAATGTCCTCGGCGACAATGTCGATGCCGGCGATGTCCAGGCCGATCACGCGGGCGGCCAGCGCGGCGGCCTCGCAAATGCTGGGGTGGACGCGGTCGGTCACGTCGACGGTGAGATTGCCATTGCGCTGCACCAGCACGCGGCGGCCCTCGGTAGGCACGGAATCGGCGCCGAGGCCTTGCCGGCGCAGCTGCAGTCTCAGCGTCGAATCGAGCCAGATCCGGAACAACGGCGCGTTCGCCCCGCCGCTGCGCAGCGGGTCCGAATTGAGTTGGCTGTCGATCAGCGCCTCGACGCTCGAACGGCCGTCGCCGACGATCCAGGCCGCGTCGCCACGCAACGCGGCAACCATGCGCCCGCCGACCACCAGCAGCCGGTGCTCGCATCCCAGAACGAAGCGCTCGACCATCACGCTGCTGCCTTCTTCCAGAGCGACCGAATAGGCCGTCTCGATATCCTCGCGGGCAGACAGGTCGATGCAGACGCCGCGGCCGTGATTCGCGTCGATCGGTTTGACGACCACCGGCACGCCGATGTCTTCGGCGGCGGCCCACGCGTCCGCTGGACTCTCGACGACCCTGCCCTCGGGAACCGGCACGCCGCAAGCGCGCAGCAGCCGATTGGTGAGGTCTTTGTCGCGCGAGATGCCCTCTGCGATCGCGCTGGTGCAGTCGGTCTCGGCAGTCCAGATCCTGCGTTGGCGCGCGCCATAGCCGAGCTGCACCAGGTTGCGCTCGTTCAAGCGGATGGTGGGGATGCGGCGGTCCTCGGCGGCGTCCACGATCGACGCCGTGCTCGGGCCCAAGCACAAGTCATCGGCCATGTCGCGCAACTCCTCGACCAGACGAGCCACATCGAACGGCCGATCTTCGATGGCGGCCATGACGAGGTCTCGGCCGCCGTACAGCGCATGGCGACTCACCTGCTCCTGCCAGCAGGTGACGACCACCTTGTAGACACCCGGCTTGGACACCTCCCGTGCGCGACCGAAGCCGCCGGTCATGCCGGCGAGCGCCTGCAGTTCGAGCACCACATGCTCCATGATGTGGGCCGGCCAAGTGCCCTCCTGCAGGCGGCGCAGAAATCCCCCGCGCTCGTCGTAATTGCAGCGGTGCTCGATCAGCGACGGCATCCAGGCGACCAGCCGTTCGTAGAAGCCGGGCAGCTTGTTCGAGGGGTAGTCCTCGAGTTCATGGATGTCGACCAGGGCCTCGAGCGCCGGCGCCGGACCGTATTTCCACATGCATGGGCCCTTGAGATGCCGGACGGAGAGGATTTCGATGTACTTGCGGGTCATTATGGGGAGGGTCAGCCTGCCGGTGGTTCGACGTTCTTCGCTAGCTGACAACGTGGCAGCAACCAAACGGTTTACCCGATCCAGAAAAAAGTCGATGCGAACGGCTCATCGGGTCAGAATTTCGAATATTCCGCAGCCTCCGAGCCCCGGATGCGTTACGCTTCACACCTTTCCGATGAAGAACGCTACCCCCGTCCCGATTCCCGCCTCAGGCACCCTGCCCGATCGTTGGCGCATGGATGCGGATGCCCAGATTCAAGGGAGTGAGGAAGTCCTTGCGTGGCTCGAGCTCGATCTCGATCCGGCGCTGCGCTTCGCGTCGGGCATCGTGCTGCTCACCGATCGTCGGCTGTTGGCCAAGGCGCCTCACGAGGCCGAATTCAGCGAATGGCCGCTGCGCGCCGGCCTCGAACTCCAGTTGCACGACCACGCGGGTGCCGGGGCACTCGAGCTCTTCGACGGGCCGACCCGTCTGGGTGTCTGGCGTTTCACGCTGGGCCGAAATCCGGCGGCGCAGCGACTCGCGCTGCGCTTCGAGGAGGTCCGTGACGACATCGTGAGCGGCGGGGAGGTTCGCCGTCCCCCGAGCCCGCTGTGTCCTCGCTGCCAGGCCCCGCTGACCGCCGGCCAGGACGAGTGCCCGCACTGCGCAGAGGAGGCGAACGCGCCGCCGTCGACGTGGACCCTGTTCCGCATCTGGCGCTTCGCGCGCCCTTACCGGCGCCAGCTATTGCTCGGCTTCGTGCTGACCCTCGCGGGCACAGCCGCCACGCTGGTTCCGCCGTACCTGACGATGCCGCTGATGGACAAGGTGCTGATCCCGTATCAGAACGGGGTGCCGATCGACGTCGACCTCGTCCTGGCACTGCTGGTCGGGCTGTTCGCCGCGGCGGTGCTCGCCTGGGTGCTCGGCTGCGCGCGCACCCACGTGCTCGCGCTGGTGAGCGAGCGCATCGGCGCCGACCTGCGCTCGAGCACCTACGAACACCTGCTCAAGCTCTCGCTGGAGTACTTCGGCGGCAAGCGCACCGGGGATCTGATGGCGCGCATCGGCTCGGAGACCGACCGCATCTGCCTGTTTCTTTCGCTGCACCTGCTCGACTTCGCCACCGACGTGCTGATGATCGTCATGACAGCGGCGATTCTGATCTCGATCAACCCTTGGCTGGCCCTGGTGACACTGCTGTCGCTGCCCTTCATCGTCTGGCTGATCCATCTGGTGCGCGACCGGCTGCGGCACGGGTTCGAGAAAGTCGATCGGGTCTGGGGCGAGGTGACGAACGTGCTGGCGGACACCATCCCGGGGATCCGGGTCGTCAAGGCCTTCGCCCAGGAGCGGCGCGAAGCGGCGCGCTTCCGCCAGGCCAACGACCACAACCTCGCGGTCAACGACAAGGTGAACCGCGTGTGGTCGCTGTTTTCGCCGACCGTCACGCTGCTCACAGAGATCGGCCTGCTGGTCGTCTGGGCGTTCGGGATCTGGCAGGTGTCGCGCGACGAGATCACCGTCGGCGTGCTGACCGCCTTCCTCGCTTACATCAGCCGCTTCTACATCCGCCTCGATTCGATGAGCCGGATCGTCTCGCATACGCAAAAGGCAGCTGCCGGCGCGAAACGGATTTTCGAGATTCTCGACCACGTGTCCAGCGTGCCCGATCCGGCGCAGCCGGTGCGCATGGAGTCAGTGCGCGGGCGCATCGAACTGCGCCGCGTGGGCTTCCGCTACGGCAACCGCAAGATCCTTCGGGGGGTCGACCTCGATATCGCGCCCGGCGAGATGGTCGGTCTGGTCGGACACAGCGGCTCGGGCAAGAGCACACTGGTCAATCTGATCTGCCGCTTCTATGACGTTTCCGAGGGAGCGATCCTGGTCGACGGCGTGGACATCCGCGACTTGTCCGTCTCAGACTATCGCAGCAACATCGGCCTGGTGCTGCAAGAGCCGTTCCTCTTTTACGGGACGATTGCCGAAAACATCGCCTACGGCAAGCCGGAGGCGACCCGGGCTGAAATCGTCGCCGCCGCACGCGCGGCGCACGCCCACGAGTTCATCCTTCGCCTTGCGCACGGCTACGATTCGCTCGTCGGCGAGCGCGGTCAGGCGCTGTCCGGCGGCGAGCGCCAGCGCATCTCGATTGCGCGTGCGCTGCTGATCGACCCGCGCGTCCTGATCCTCGATGAGGCGACGTCGTCGGTCGACACCCAGACCGAGAAGGAGATCCAGAAGGCACTCGACAACCTGGTGCGCGGACGCACCACGATCGCCATCGCGCACCGCCTGAGCACGTTGCGTCAGGCCGACCGCCTGGTCGTGCTCGAGCGCGGTGAGGTCGTGGAGGTGGGCAAGCACGAGGAACTGATTTCTCGCGAGGGCGCCTATTTCCAGCTTTATCAGGCTCAGGCTCGCAATGTCGACATCGAACCCGATGACCCCGCCTGGCAGGCGATTCCGGCGCCAGGCGGGCGCATCGCGTCGGCTGATCCGGCGTGACCGCAGCGATGCCGACGCGAAAACGATGCACGGACGCGTGCCGATGACCCCCTTCAGGCTCAGCCGATCGGCCTCCGGGCGGCTCGTGCTCACGACCGCCGAGGGTCAGGTGCACGAAGGGGTGGCCGTCGTGCGCGCCTTTCCGATCGGCGCCCCCGACGAGGGCGTCGCGCTGGTCAGTGCAGAAGGCCGCGAGTTGGCGTGGCTCGACCGCATCGCCGATCTCGAGCCCGGCTCGCGCGAGCTCGTCGAGGAGGCGTTGGCCAGCCGGGAGTTCATGCCCGAGATCCGCCGCCTGGTCAGAGTCTCCAGCTTTGCCACGCCCAGCACCTGGGACGTCGAGACCGATCGCGGCGATACGTCGCTGGTGCTGGGCGGCGAGGAAGACATCCGCCGATTCGGCCGCGATGCGCTGCTGATCGAGGACATTCACGGCATCCACTATCTCATTCGCGATCTGGGCAAGCTCGACCGCACGAGCCGCAAGCTGCTGGACCGCTTTCTGTAGAGCCCCTCCGAGCAGGCCATCAGGATCGCGGATCGCTTTTTCGATTCACGCATTCTGTCCGGAGTGCACGGACGCTCGAAACACCCCGTCGCGCAGCAAGTCAGGAGGGTGCGTCCTTGAGCATGCATTCGATTCGCAGCGCCCGTACTTGTCGAGCATGCGGGCGGACCGAACGAGACGGGTCAGTCCTGGTCGAAAGCGATTCATGCCTGCCATCGAACAAAGCCCTGCGCGGTGTCGCTTCGAGCGTAGCCTGTCGACCTCCGGGAGATTACCCAATGGCGAATCCGCGTAAGCTAACGATTGCACGACAGTACCTGGGCTGAGTCGGCAATGCGCCATCGGCGACCGATGTCCTTTCTTGTCACGCACCAAGTTGCCGCCCTCTCGGCTGCCGCACTGCTCGCCGTCGTTGCCGGATGCGCCTCGCTACCGACGATCGGACCGGGCATGGCCCGAGGAGCGACCTCGCCTATTCCGCTCGCAGGCGCACATGGTCGGCTGACCGACGCCCAGAGCACGGCTGTGCTGCAGCGTCTGGCCCTCGGCGGCCAAGGATCCCACATCTTCGATCGCCACCTGGCGCTGGTGGCGGGCATTGCAGGCAGCAGCCCGCTTGTGACGGGCAACAAGGTCCTGCTGCTGCAAGACGGCCCGACGACCTACGAGCACATGTTCACGGCGATCGGCAACGCCGTTCACCACATCAACATGGAGACCTACATTATCGAGGCCGATGATGTCGGCAATCGCTTCGCGGACTTGCTTATCGAGAAACGAGCCCAAGGTGTCGCCGTGCAGCTCATCTATGACAGCCTGGGATCAATCGGCACGCCGGCCTCGTTCTTCAAGCGCCTCAAGGACGGCGGCGTTCGTCTCCTCGAGTTCAATCCGGTCAACCCACTCACCGCGGGCAAGGACTGGGAAGTGAATCAGCGCGATCACCGCAAACTGCTGATCGTCGACGGCGCGACGGCCTTCGTCGGCGGCATCAACATCAGCAGTGTCTATTCGGGGAGCTCGTTCAAAGCGCAGTCCCGCTCCCGACCGAGTGGGGCGCTGCCGTGGCGGGATACCCACTTGAAAGTGGAGGGCCCCGTCGTCGCGGAGTTCCAGAAGCTCTTCCTCGCCAGCTGGAAGAGTCAGAACGCGGCGGCCCTCCTCGACATCGAGTACTTTCCGCCGCTCCCCCAGAAAGGCAACGAGGTGGTGCGCGCCATCGGCAGCTCGCCGGACGAGCCCTATAGCCTGATCTACGCAACCCTGATCTCGGCGATCAACAGTGCCGAATCGCAGGTGTACCTCACCAACGCCTACTTCGTCCCCGACCCGCAGTTCCTGGCCGCGTTGAAGGCCGCGGTCCGGCGCGGGGTGGACGTGAAGATCGTTCTGCCTAGCAAGACGGACTCATGGCTTGTGTTCCATGCGGGGCGCGCCAACTACGCCGAACTGCTCGAAGCAGGCGTACAGATATTCGAGCGGCGCGATGCGCTGCTACACGCGAAGACAGCCCTGATCGACGGGGTATGGTCGACCGTCGGTTCCACCAACCTGGACTGGCGCAGCTTCCTCCACAACGCCGAGATCAATGCCGTCATCCTCGGACAAGACTTCGCTGCGCAGATGCTTGCAGTGTTCGAATCCGATCTGGCCCGCTCCACTCGGGTTACGCCAGACCGATGGGAGGAACGCACCCTGATCGACCGCATCAAGGAGACTTTCGCACGAGTTTGGGCGTACTGGCTGTAGAGGCCTGCCAGGATCGGCATCGCGTTGTCGCAGCGTGGGCGAGCGATGCGCGTTTCGCCTTCGCCGTCATCACGTCAATCGGCGATGGTGACACCGTGCAGGTCGGCGGGTTGCGCGCGAGCTTTTTTCTGCAGTCTCGGACATCACCGATGTGCCCGCGGCAGGACCACAGTCACGCCATGCACCAGCATCATCCTGGATTTCCGATCATGAACGTCCAGGCCTGCGCGTGGCAATGAATGGCGCACTTCATCACCCGCTGCGACTCGGCCAGCCGATTCGAGCTCGCGACTTCGATCGCTGCGGGCACGACTTCCCATGGCCCGTGTCGCTCGTGCTTGCGCATCACGACCTGCTCACTCGTGCCGAAGTGCTTCGATCGGATCCAGTCGGGCAGCTCGGCGGGCGGGAAAGTATCCGAACACCACGCCGATTGCCGCCGAGAAGAGCAATGCCAGCAGGTTGATGCTCGGATCGAACCGATAGGGAACCTCCATCAGGCCGGAGAGCCAGTACGAAGCGCCGGTAGCGAGCAAGACGCCCACGATTCCGCCCAGCGCAGAAAGCACCACGGCCTCGATCAGGAACTGCAACATCACTTCGCCCTCCAGAGCGCCGATGGCGAGCCGCAGTCCGATCTCGCGGGTGCGCTCCGTCACGCTCACCAGCATGATGTTCATGATGCCGATGCCGCCCACGAGCAGGCTCACGGCCGCCACGGCCCCGAGCAGACTGGTGAGCACGCCCATCGTGCCCGACAGAGTCTCCGCCAGTTGCTGGGTATCGAAGACATTGAAGTTGTCGTCGTCTTCCTCGGACAGGTTGCGTCGCTCACGCATGAGCTGGCGCAGGCTCGCCTTGAGAGGCGCGCTGTCCGCGCCCTCCTCCATCGACACCGACAGCATGCCCACCTTCCGACTCCCGGTGACGCGCCGCTGCAGGGTGTAGAGCGGCAGCACGACCGTGTCATCCTGATCTCCCATCCCGCCCTGCCCCTTCGACGAAAGGATGCCCACGACTTCGCATGAGAACTGCTTGACGCGCAGTTGTTCGCCGAGCCCGGTCACGCCGGTCGTCCCGCCGTAGAGTTCGCGCCGCACGGTCTCCCCGATGATGCACACGGCAGACCCTGCTGCCTGCTCGTCCGGGTCGAACATGCGCCCGGCCGCGAGTTTCCAGTTGCCGGTCGTGAACCAGGCGTTGGTACTGCCCGTGACGGTGGTCAACCAGTTGCGCCCGTTCGCCACGACGTGCACGCTTGCCCGGCCCTGCGGGGCGACCGCGGCCACGCCGCCGATCTGCGAAGCGATGGCCTCGGCATCGCTCTCGGTGAACTGAGGCACCCCGCCGCTGCCTGCTCCCGGCCCGCCCGGACCGCGTTGCCCCGGCATCACCAGGAGCAGATTGGTGCCCAGGCTGGTGATCTGCGTTTCGATCGCTTGCGTGGCGCCGTTGCCCAACGTCACCATGGTGATCACCGCGGAGACACCGATCACGATACCGAGGATGGTGAGGAACGAGCGCAGCATGTTGCGCCGAACGGAACGCAGCGCAAGCATGAAGACGCTGAAGAGCATCAGGTCGTCTCTACAGCCGCTGCTGCGCGCGGAGCCGCAACGACCGGGTGCGGATTCACCTCGTCTCGGGCGATGCGCCCATCGACGAAATGCACCATGCGCCGCGCGTAGGCGGCCATGTCGGGCTCATGCGTGACCATCAGGACCGTGATGCCGTGCGCGGAGTTCAGCTCCATGAGCAGCCCCATGATCTCGTGGCTGCGCTGCGTGTCGAGGTTGCCCGTGGGCTCGTCCGCCAGCACCACTGCCGGGGTCGTGACGATGGCGCGCGCGATCGCCACGCGCTGCTGCTGCCCCCCCGAAAGCTCTCCCGGCGTATGGTCTTCCCATCCGCCCAGCCCTACCGCCTGCAGCGCCTTCGTCGCTGCAGCGCTGCGAACGGCTGCGCCGTCACCGCGGTACAGGAGCGGGAGTTCCACGTTTTCCTGCGCCGACGTCCGCGCCAGGAGATTGAATCCCTGGAAAACGAACCCGAGATACCGACGCCGCAGACGGGCGCGCTGGTCTCGCGTCAAGGCCTCCACGTGCGCCCCCTTGAACAGGTACTGCCCAGCGGTGGGGGTATCCAGGCAACCGAGGATGTTCATGGCCGTCGATTTCCCCGAACCGCTCGGGCCCATGATGGCCACGAATTCCCCGGCACCGATATCGAGATCGATGCCGTCGAGCGCCATCAGCTCGGCAGCGCCGCTGCCGTACCGCCTGGAGATGCCGCGCAGCTGAATGAGCGGAGCCGTCACTTCGCAACCGCCAGCTTCTGATCCGTGATCACCAGCATTCCCGCCTCGAGATCGCCGGCGGTGATCTCCGTCATGTGGCCGTTGCTGATTCCCGGAATCACGGCGACGGAAACCGGCCGTCCCTCGCGCAGCACCCAGACCTGACGCGCGGCCGCGGTGCTCGCGCCCGAGGCCGCCGACTTGCGGCTGCCTCCCGGCATGCGCGGGATCAGGCTAGACGCAACGCTCTTCTTCGCCGCGCCGACCGGTGGCGCATTGCTCGGCGAGAAGCGCAGGGCCGTATTGGGCACCACGAGCACGTTCGTGCGCCGGGTCGCCGTGATCGTTGCGGTGGCCGTCATGCCGGGGCGCAGACTCAGATCCGGATTGGCGACGTCCAGGTAGGTGAGATAGGTCACCACGTTGTCGGTGATGGTGGAACCGAAGCCCACCCGCGTGATGCGCGCCGGAAACTTGCGACCGTAATATGCGCTGACCGTGAACGTTGCTTCCTGTCCCACCTTCACGGCACTCACGTCGGCCTCGTCCACATAGACCCACAGACGCAGCTTCCTCAGATCTTCGGCGATCGTGAACAAGGTGACGGCCTGCAGGGATGCAGCGACAGCGTTACCCGGATCCACGTTGCGCGTGAGCACGACACCATCGGCCGGTGCGCTGATCGACGCCTTCGAAAAATTGATCCGGTCCAGCGCGACGGCTGCCTGCGCATCGTTTACGCTCGCCCGGGCACTGGCATCGTCGGCAACGGCGCGGCGCAGCGAAGCACGGGCACCGTCGAGTTCGGCCTGGGATGGCACCTTGCCGCCGGAAAGGCGGGACACCTCCTCGAAGCGTCCCAAGTTGGCGGTGGCCTCCTCCACGGTCGCGGCCGTCTGCGCGAGTTTGGAGGTCGCGGCCGAGTGCAGCGCGCTCGAGCGCAGGATCTGCTCGCTCAGCTTGGCAGTGTCCAGCACGACCATCACCTGCCCCTTGCTGACGCGATCGTTCACATCGACGTTCACCTTCAGCACGGTGCCCGACAGCTCGCTGCCGATGCTGATCGCCCGCGTGGGCTGCAGGGTTCCGTTAGCCGTCACGGTCAGCGTGAGATCCCCGCGCCCCACGACCTGCGTCGTGTAGCCGGGCGCGGCGTCGGCAACCCGCTTCGCCTGCCAGTACCAGGCGCCTGCCCCCGCTGCGAGAACGAGTACGGCCACGCCCCATACGAACGGGCGACGGTACCAGCGGCGCGAGGCCGGCTCGTCGAGCAAAGCCGCCAGTGCCGTACCGGTCGACGATGGCGAACCGGGCGCTGCCGGCGGGATCGGCGTATTCATCGAGGAAGCCTCGCATCGGGTCGTTCATCGGGAGGCGCGGCGGTCTCACCGTTCTCCAGGCGCCACCCGCCGCCCAGCGCCTTGTAGAGGCGGACGTAGTCTGCGCCCAAGTCGGTCCGCACACCGGCCACGCTGTCCTGGGTGTTGAGCTGCGTGCGCTGGGTTTCCAGGACGACTTGGAAGTCCACCAGTCCGCTCGCGAAACGTTGTTGCGCGAGCGACGCAGCGATGTCCGCCGCAGCGGCCGCTTGCTGCAGGCTGACCTCGCGTTCGAGATCGTGACGCAGCTGCGTGAGCGCATCCTCGACCTCCTTCAACGCCTTGAGAATGACGCTGCGATAAGCGGACACGGCCTGGTCCAGCGCTGCCTCCTGCACGCGCACCTGTCCACGCAAGGCGCCCCCGTCGAACACCGGCATGGAGACGCTTGCCAGCAGTGCACTCACGACCGATGCACCCTGGGTGAGCGCCGCGAACGACAGGGCATTGAGACCCACCGAGCCGCCGAGCCGAAAACTCGGCGCACGCGCCGCATCGGCTTGCGCCACCCGAAACGACGCCGCGGTCACCTGCAACTCGGCGGCGCGAACGTCGGCTCGCTGGCGCAGCGTCTGCGCCGGAATGTCCAGTGCCAGGTCGTTCCGGGCCGTAGGCACCGGTCCCGATGCCGCAAGCATCCCGGACAACGCCGCTGGTGGCTGCCCCGTCAGCACCGAGAGCGAATGCATCGACTGGTCGATGACATTCCGGAAGACCGGCAGCTGCGAGCGAGTCTGCGCACTCGCGGCACGAGCTTGTTCGACTTCCAGGACGGTCACGAGGCCGGCTTGCTGGCGCCATTGGGTGATCTGCAGTGTCTCGGTCTGGCTCGCGAGGTTGGCGACGGCAATGCCGAGCCGCAGTTGCGCACCACGCAGCGCGACATACGCAAGCGCCACCTCGGCGGCGATCGAGACCTGTACATCGGCGAGACTCGCCGCACTTGCGAATGCGAGCGCTTCGCTGGCACCCAACGCGCTTCGTTTGCCACCAAACACATCGAGTTCCCAGTCCGCATCCAAGCCCACTTTGAAACTGTTCGTGGGATCGTTGTCGCCCGCGGTGTTGCGCTGGAAAGCGGCCGAGCTGCCGAGGGCAGGCAAAAGCCCGGCCGCGGTCACGTCGCGCTGCGCGCGCGCGGCGCGCAAGGCCGCTTGCGCGGAAACGATGCTGGTATTGGCTTGCACGGCCTGCTGGATCAGCGAATCCAGCAAGGTATCGTTGAAGCGCAGCCACCACTTCGCAAGCTCGGTGCCGCGACTCTCGCCCGATGCGCCACTGACCGTCCATGCCTGCGGTATGTCAGCGCCGACCGGCTGCATCGTCCGAGGCGAGGACAACGAACACCCCCCCAGTGCCAGACCGAAGAGCAACGTTGCGAGCGTAGCTGGCCATGTCGAGCGCAGACACCCGCGATGACGCCGGATCGTCGGATTTCGACCATCGGACAGTCCCGCCGACCACAACGCCGAACGTCGAGCACGAGCGGTGTCCATGAATCCTTATGCGCAATGAGTTCTTGCCTGTTGGGCCGGTTCGGCGCCAACGCGGCAGGCTCACGCAACGCGCGCCTGCCCGAAAGCCGCGTCGAGCTCCCTGGATCGGACGCTCGGTGCGGCGCTGGGTACGGATCGTCGCGGCACCGGCGGGCACGCGCCCGCTCGAACCCCGTTCGATGCCGTGAACATACGGGTAGGCACGGACACTGTCTGTGTGCTGGAGCACCGAACAGCGCACAGCACACAGCCTGCCGCGCAGCAAGGCCGAGGAAGTCGCTGTGATCTCGAGCGAGGGTCGATGGACTCATGACTTCGCCATCACGGTGCAAATCGCGTTGCAGCTCGGTCTTCCGGCCTGCGCTCTCATTGGACGCAGACTTCTGCGCCAGCCAGCCGCTTCAACGGTGTGACCACCGAGATCAGCCGCCCGCATGAGGTCTTCGGAGAGTCGTGGCTACCCCAGGCCTTCGTCCGCAAGGACGCCGGCACGAAGACCGATCGCGCCTGTGTCTTGGCCGTCGCCGAAGAGAACTTGCTCAAGAACCGTCGCGCCGGATGACGACCCCTGGCGGGAAGGGATCGATGCATGGCTGCAGCGCAGGCGCGGGCATTGACCGTGATTACCAGGTCCTTGTTCGAATTCGAGCTCGGCGGGTACGCTCTTGCATCGCGGCCCCAGAGCGGCCGAAAGTCGGCGCACGTTTAGGCCACGGCACCGAAAAGCGCGCCAGCGCCTGCAGTGACCGCCATCGCGACGACGCCCCAGAAAGCGACGCGCGCCGCTCCCATCCACGCCGGCGCCCCACCGACGTGCGCCGAGATCGCGCCCAAGCCGGCTAGAAAAACCAGTGACGCGAGACAGACCGACACGATCAGCTGCGCATCCGGCACCATGACCAACACCGCGATCGGCAGTACGGCACCCACCGCAAAGCTGCCTGCAGACGCCAAGGCCGCTTGGGTCGGCCGTGCAGCAGACATGCCGGAGAGTCCGAGTTCGTCACGGGCATGCGCACCCAGCGCGTCGTGGATCATCAGTTTCGCAGCCACCTGGTCGGCCAGCCACGGGTCCAGGCCTCGACCGACGTAGATGCCCGCCAGTTCGCGCTGCTCGCCAAGAGGATCCCGCCTCAACTCCTCGCGCTCACGGGCCAGGTCCGCATCCTCTGTGTCCTGTTGAGAGTGGACGGAGACGAACTCGCCGGCCGCCATCGACATGGCGCCTGCGATCAGGCCGGACACACTCGTCATCAGGATCGTCCGATACTCGGCGCCTGCAGCCGCCACGCCCAGCACCAGGCTGGCGGTCGAGACGATGCCGTCATTGGCACCGAGCACCGCCGCGCGCAACCAGCCGATACGGTCGCCGCGATGATGTTCCGAATGTCGTCCCCGGGTCCTGGCGAAGCGACTTCCCCGAGGCAAGGAGGGACCAAGGCTCGTGTTCACCGCCGCTACCGCCAGCCAGGAGCGAGGGTCACGGGGCCACCGCTTCTTCGGCCAGGCGCCAGGGCTTGCACCAGTTTTTCGCTTCGCGCCCGGCACACGAGCCGGCCGATGCGCTCAGGGATGGAGACGCAGGCAACTTCGAAGTCCAACTGGACGAACTCACCCGCACTGACCGAATCGTCACGAACGCGATAGACATCATGTTTCGATGAGAACCTTGAGCGCATGCGTCGTGGTCGCGTTGGCGAAGGTCTCGTAAGCCTCGAGAACGCGGTCGAGTTTGAATCTATGGGTGATGAGCGGCCTTGGATCAAGCTGGCGCGAGCACAACGTCTTCAACAGCATCGGCGTGCTGACCGTATCGACCAACCGTGTCGTGATGCTGATGTTGCGGTCCCAAAGACTCTCCAGGTGGAGGTCGACCTTGGTGCCGTGCACGCCGATGTTGGCAATCGTCCCGCCGGCAGCGATGATCTGCTGACACAACTCGAACGTGGCCGGCACGCCTACCGCCTCGATGGCTGTGTCCACCCCGCGCTGCTCCGTAAGCTTCATCACGGCGGCAGCGGCAGCGGCATCGCCATCGCCACTATTGATCGTGGCCGTCGCGCCGAAACGCTTGGCCACCGCAAGCCGGCCCTCATCGAGGTCGATCATGATGAGCTCGGCGGGTGAATAGAACTTCGCAGTCAGCAATGCCGCCAACCCGATCGGCCCCGAGCCGACAATGGCAACGGCACTGCCGGGTTGCACACGCCCGTTGAGCACACCGCACTCCAAAGCAGTCGGCAGGATGTCGCTGAGCATGACCAGCGCCTCTTCGTCGGCGCCTGGCGGAATCGGGTACAGACTCATGTCGGCATGGGGAATCCGAACGAATTCGGCCTGGGTTCCATCGATACTGTTGCCCAGGATCCAGCCCCCGGCGATGCAGTGCGAGTACATCTGACGCCGGCAGTTGACGCACTTGCCGCAGGCGCTGACACAAGAGATCAGCACCGGGTCGCCGACCTTGAATGCGGTCACGCCTGCCCCGACCGAATCGACCACGCCCACCCCTTCATGACCGAGGATGCGACCGGGCATGCAGGTAGGCACGTCGCCCTTGAGGATGTGAAGATCCGTGCCGCAGATGGTCGTTCGAGTCATCTTGACGATGGCGTCGGTGGGTGCGGCGAGGGCGGGCTTGGGCCGGTCCTCGAGCGATTTTCTGTTCGAGCCGAGATATACGAGCGCTTTCATGCAACGTCTCCTGGGTCAGGTCGTCAGGACCGGATAGTCGGTGTAGCCTTTCGGGCCGGGAACGTAGAAGGTCTTCATATCCGGCACGTTCAGAGGGGCGTGCTTGCGCATACGCTCGACCAGGTCGGGATTGGCCAGGAAAGGGCGTCCGAATGCGACCAAGTCGCCCCGCTGGTCCAGCAACGCCCGCTCGGCACTCGCATGATCGAAGGCACCACAGAGGATGAGGAGGCCGTCGAAGGATGCCCGCAGGCTGAGCTTGAATTCATCGGGCACCGGCGGTGATCCCATCGACGAGTGATCGACGAGATGAATGTAGAGCAATCCCAACGCAGAGAGCGACTTGGCCAGCGCAAGATATTGCGCTCGTACCTCTGGAAAAGTGCCGGTGTCGTTGAACACCCCATAGGGGGAGATCCGGATACCGACCCGATCCGGACCGATGGCGAGGACCACGGCTCGTGTGACATCCAGTGCCAGGCGGTTGCGGGCCCCTATGCTACCGCCATGCCCGTCACTGCGCAGATTGATCAACGGATTGAGAAACTGCTCGATCAGGTAGCCGTTGGCGGCGTGCACTTCGACACCGTCGAATCCGGCATCCATCGCGAGCTTTGCGGACACGACGTACTCCTGCACGGCGTGGGCAATGTCCGCCTCGGTCATCGCGCGTGGCGGACTGTACGGCTGCATGCCCAGGGCGTCTGTGTAGGTCTCGCCAGGACATGCGACCGCCCCTGGGCCGAGCACCTCGGCTCCCGCGGGCAGATTGGCGACCTGCGCCACGCGTCCACAATGCATCAACTGCACGAAGATCTTTCCCCCACGAGCGTGAACGGCGGCCGTCGTTTCCTTCCAGGCCTCGACCTGCAGGTTGTTGAACAGACCAGGGATGCGCGGATAGCCCAGTCCGTTGGGACTGGGCGACGTGCCCTCGGCGATGATCAATCCGGCTGCTGCGCGCTGTCCGTAGTACGTCGCCATCAGTGCATTCGGCGTGTGCTCGGGGGTCGCACGGCTGCGCGTCAGCGGCGCCATTACGATGCGATTGGCCAGCTGCAGTGACCGGAAGGAGAAACTCTCGAAGAGCATCGGATGGGATCCTGGAGCACGCATCACGCAGCCCCTCCCCGATCGCACTCGCCCAACGGACTGCTCCCGTTCGTACCGAGTCGGGTCTTCGAACGAGCCATCTTGCGGCGCGCATCGTTCATCGCGAACGCTACGCAGTGGATGCCGACGCCTTGGTGGCAGCCATCCGGGTGAGGCATAACCGATTCCTTGTTCAAGTCGACTCCTGACAGAAAGTGCCCCCACGCCGGGGGAGAGCGAGCCCACCGGATCCGCATGGGCGAATGCCGATGGTCTGTGTGCTGCATGCCGAATAGTCCAATGCGGGCGGAACGGCCTCTGTGACCGCGAGACACGCCTCGCGACTCGTCGGGCCTTCCCGCGCTTGCCGGGTAAGTTGTAATGTCATCGCACCGAGGACGAGAGACGCCTCGCCGAGCTTCGTCCCGGCGCGCCATCCAGAGGAGGATCGCAGCGGCTCCCCGAAGGCCAGGCTGTTCCCGAAGGACTGCTGCCAGTACCGCTGCAACGCCATGTTCGCGCGCTGCACTCGCGCCTGGTTCCGGTGATCGCTCGTGCCATCGCGATTCGATGCGAGCGGCACGCTCGGCAAGTCGGCAATCCCCTCTCGGGGAACGCCATGTCCGCCCCGACCCAGGTTCGCTACCCGCGATACCGGCTGCCTGCGCGAGAACCGGCCGAGACTGATTTGATGTACGCGGGGAGCCAGAGGTGAAGGGTCAACACATTCGCTGCGGCGTCACCGTTCGGCACTGACCTTGTCTGGACCGAGAAGAACGAGTTCAACCCTACGATTGAGTTGCCGCCCGGCCACTGTGTCGTTGCTGGCTATCGGGAACGCCTCCCCAAAGGCCCGCGCATGAACCCGGCCCGGCTCGACGTTGCGCGCAACCAGGGCCTGCATGACAGCCTCCGCACGACGCATCGACAGATCGAGATTCAGTTGTTCCGACCCCGTGCTGTCGGTATAGCCCTCAACGGCTGCCGACTGATCCGGATGTGCCCGCAGAAACGTGGCGATTCGCTCCAGGCTGCGATAAGCGCCGGGTTTCAACACCGACTGACCGACATCGAACAGAACATCCGAGCCGAGGGTGAGCACCCAGCCTCGACTCGTCTGGGCGGCCTTCATATCCTTGAGTTGGGTCTCGAGCTGCCGGATCTCCTCATTAGCCTTGGCCTGCGATGCTTCGGCACGCGCGCCGTCCCTGGCGGCCTCCTCGCGCACTCCCGTCGCACGCTGCTCCTGGGTCAAGGCTTCCTTTCGGGCTGTGTCGGCTTGCTGCAGCGCCGTTGCTCGGTCTCGCTCCGCGGTCCGCTGAGCAGCTTCCGCATCCTGCTGCTCGGACCTCGCCTGTGCCACGCGCGATTGTGCAACCACATTCTTCCGCTCCAGATCCGCTTGCTCGATCTGCGCACGGGCTGATCGTGCGACCGCCGTCTCGGATGCGATTCGCGCCTGCTGCTTGGCCAGATACGCTTCGTGCTCGATGACTTCGGCATCGCTGCTGGCGATCCATAGTTGTTCGACGCGATCCAGCGCGCGCCCGGCTTGGTTGAGTTCGGCTGCGGCGAATCGTGGCACATCCGGATTGCTTCTCGCCTCCTGAAAGGCCTCGCGCGCCTGCGTCAGCGAGTTCGGCGTTTCGGAAGTCGTCGCGCAGCCTCCCAGGGCAAGGGCGACCGAGACGGCGATGACTCGAACGATGCGTGTATTCTTCATTGCGGTTTCCTCAGCATTTCCTGTCTAAGCACCGTGATACCCTCCTTGACTTGTTCCAGTGACTGCCTGGCCTGACTGGATTCCGATATCGCCAGAGCCAGTCGCGCGTCCACTTCCGCCTCATCAGCCAGGCGTCGCGCTTGTTCGAAGTTCTCGTTGCGAAGCGCCGTCTGCGCGGCCGCGAGTTTTCGCTGGGCACCGAGAAGCTCATCCGGTGCATGCCGGGCCGCGGGCTGCTCCGCCCGCTCGACTGCGGCCTTGGCGACTGCCATCTCCGCCAATGGAGGCGGCGTCGTTGAGCAGCCGGCCAAGGCCGCCCAGGTAGCAACTGCCAGTATTCGCAACTTCGTCATCGTCGTTCGTTCCTTGGCATGTGAATGAAACTCGCGTTTTCGTGCTCGTTTGAAATCGGCGGCACCACGTATGGCCGACATCCCATCCTCGGCGTGGCCGACCGACCCCTACACAGGATGAGCTTCTTCATCGACTTTGATGGCGTTGCACAGAAGCGGGCTGTTCGCTTCGCGGTCGGTTCACTCACGCGCTTCGTCGAGGCCAATCTCGTACGCAATACGCGTGCCCCCCCACAATCGATGAAAGCATTTCGCAAGGTTCTTTCCACTCGACGCCCATACGCCTTCGCTGGCGATCGTCGAACGGCGGCCAGCAATGGAACGATCCCGACATCCTCAGGTCTCGCTACTTGCAGTGCTTCGATCTGGCGTGCGGTGAGCTTTATGAATCACGAGTAAACGCCGGAATCGGAGATCGCATGGACGTTCCAAGGAAATCCAAGTGCAAAGACATCTCGGCGACTACCGTGTACGGCCCGGCGACGAGGTCGATCTGAAAACTTTGCCCACACGGGTCGATCCCATCTATGCCTCGAAGAAGGACTACCGCAGGTTGCTGGAAGCCGGCACGCGTGAGTTGAGCGATCTGCAACGACTCCTTTACGCGCACGACCGCTATTGCTTGCTGCTGATCTTTCAGGCAATGGATACCGCCGGCAAGGATGGCGCGATCCGCCACGTGATGTCGGGCGTCAATCCGCAAGGCTGTCAGGTATTCAGCTTCAAGCACCCCAGCCCGGAGGAACTCGATCACGACTTTCTCTGGCGCACCCACCGTGCACTGCCCGAGCGGGGGCGAATCGGAATCTTCAACCGCTCCTACTACGAGGAAGTGCTGATCGTCCGGGTACGCCCGGAAATTCTCCACGCCCAGCGCCTGCCGCACACCGCACTCGACGAAGGGAAGATTTGGGAGGAACGCTACCGATCCATCGTCGATTCGGAAGCTCACCTGCATCGCAACGGCACTCGCATCGTCAAGTTCTTCCTCCATCTGTCCAAGGAAGAACAGCGCAAGCGCTTGATCGAACGCATCGATGATCCCGACAAGAACTGGAAATTCAGCGAAGCCGACATCATCCAGCGCAAGGCATGGGACGCATACATGCAAGCCTATGAAGACTGCCTCACGAGCACCAGCACGTGCGAGGCCCCTTGGCACGTGGTACCCGCCGACGACAAGAAGAACGCCCGGCTGATCGTCTCGCAGATCGTCCTCGACACATTGAAAGCGCTCCCGCTCGCCTATCCGCAAACCACCAAAGCGCGTGTGGAGCAACTCAGGCTTCTCAGGCAGGCGCTGGAGCAGGATTAAGCGGCGTGGGCAAAGGCGTCACTCCCCCAAATGTCGGTTTCTGCCGATCCCGGGGCCGCGCCCGCGCACATGGCTGGCGTGCAGCCGGGGAAAAGCGTGACTGCACTCTTCGGTCGCCTCTGATCGAGTTGGGGCACAGACTCGGGCGGCGCGAGGGCAGCGTGTCACTGCGCGTTCAGAATCGCCCCTTTCGGCGGCTGACTTCCCGTTCTCGGCTGATCGGTATCCAGGCCACCCATCCTGCGACCCGACCAGCCCTCCCCACCTCTTCGCTGGTCAAGTCGAAGCTCGCAGGGTTGCGCCCCAATCACCGAGCAGCAAGGGCATGACTACAGGCTCGCCACCCTCACGCAGATCGAGCAAGGCACTCGACACGATACTTTGTGCGCTAGCAAACAGATCGAATCGCCCCCCACCCTTATCGTCTCGACCACGAGTCGGAGGATGCACGAAGTTCGAACGCGTTGCCGTGCCGCCGGTCAGCAACCCTACTCACGCCCGCGTGCTCGTCCTCCGGGAGGAGTTCTCGTTCGGGCTTGTCGGGAAGATGATTAGGGCCTCATCTGAGAAACCGACCGAAAGGTTTGTCATGGCGTCCAACGGATACTGGCATAGGCGCCCGGCATGGTGAATTCGCACTGGGTGCCGGGCAACCGCATTACGCTGTTGGAGAACGGCGAAGAGTATTACCCTCGTGTCTTCGCTGCCATCAATGCCGCTGAGCACGAAGTGCTGCTCGAGACGTTCATCCTGTTCAACGATTCGGTCGGGCGCGATCTGCAGCGTGCCTTGCTTCACGCCGCCGAACGTGGCGTGGACGTACATGTCCTGATCGATGGCTGGGGATCACCCGACCTGCCCTCGTCGTTCACGCAGCCGCTTCTGGACGCAGGCGTCAAAGTGCGCATTTTCGAGCCCGTAAAGTACCTCTTCGGTTTTCGCGTCAACATGCTGCGCCGGATGCACCGAAAGCTCGTCGTCGTCGACGGACAGCGCGCGTTCGTGGGCGGACTCAACTACTCGGTCGACCACTTGGCTGACTACGGGCCGCTCGCAAAGCAGGACTACGCAGTCGAGATCGAAGGCCCGCTCGTCGGGCAGATCCGCACCTTCTGTCATGACGGTCTGCAGACGTCGCAGCCGACGCGACGCTCGTGGTTGCAGCACTGGCGCGAATGGCTCGATCGGGAGGACAGCCCCGACAAGCTCGGCACGGGCACGGCTGCAACGGCTGCATGCGCTGGCGCACGGGCCGCGTTCGTCACGCGGGACAACCGCCGCAATCGCAGCGACATCGAACATCACTATCGCGCCGCGGTGCGAAGTGCAACCGCACGTATCCTGATCGCCAATGCCTATTTCTTTCCCGGATATCGACTGCTCAGGGACCTTCGCAAAGCAGCGCGCCGCGGCGTGCGGGTAGAGTTGATCCTGCAGGACCAACTGGACATGCCTTGGGCGCAGCGTGCATCGAAACTGCTGTACGGCTACCTGATCAGGGCGGGTGTCCGCGTCTACGAATACAGCGAGCGCCCCCTGCACGGCAAGGTCGCCGTGGTCGACGACGACTGGGCGACCGTGGGGTCGAGCAACCTCGATCCGACCAGCCTCAGCCTGAACCTCGAAGCCAACGTCGTCGTACGCGACGAGCCCTTTGCCAAGCATCTGCGAGAACGAATCGAGCACTTGATGCAGCAGCGCTGCGAACTCGTGCGGTTACCGATCCCCGGACCGCTGCGCTCCGCCTGGATCGCGCTTCGTAACGCACTCGTTTACCATGCGATGCGACACTTCGCCGCGGTGATGCGAAGGGCCCCGGAAAGTTCACCTCGAGTCATGTCGATCAAGAACAAGTCCACATGAGCTCGCGTGATCCGATGGACGACAAATCGATAGGGTGCACCCGCGTTCCTGGGCGTGACGACCCGAAGAAGTGGCCGCCGGCCTCTCGCAACACCGGCACGAGCCCCTCGCCTCGACGTTTCCCTCAGGCAATCATCGAGGTTCAGAAGGGGTTCTCGACTGCCCGATTGCTTGCAGTGAGCCTACGAGGCCACTAGGCCGCGCAACCGGATCGGCGACGCGACCATGACGAACCACCGCCGCCATCCGCCTCCCGATGCGCTCATGTCGACCACGGCCTTCCGGCTCAGCATGCGCTGGAAGAAGATCCCTTCTGCATCACGATGAACAGCCGCTTGAAGGGAAACAACGTCCTGCCATCGGCTCGTTGCGGATACGCCAGGCGCACCCGCGCGGCGTAGTCCTCCTCGAAAGCATCGCGGTCCGATTCAGGCAACATATCCAGGAACTGCTTGAGCCAGGTGCCCTTGGTCCATTCCGCGACCGGGTTCCTGCCTTCCAGCACCTGGGTGTACTCGGTCTCCCAGATATCGATGGACTTCGCCAGCGGCGCGAGCAAGTCGTAGTAGTCGGAGGGCTCTGCCACCGGCGGACTCATCTGGAGCCCGGTGAACTTCGGTTTCCAGCGCGGCGACAGCATCGTCTCGGTAATCAGGGTATGCGAGGGAGCATCGAAGTTGCGCGGCATCTGCACCGCCAACAGGCCGTTGGCTGCCAAGCAAGTCACGAGGCGAGGAAACAACTGCCGGTGATCGGGCAGCCAATGCAGTGCGGCATTGGAGTAGATCACATCCGCGGGTCTCGTCGGCTTCCAGTCGGCGAGGCTCTGCCGCATCCATCTTGCTCCGGGGAGGTCTTTTGCCGCCTTCGCCAGCATCTCGGCCGAGTCGTCCACTCCTATGACTTCGGCATCCGGCCAGCGCTCCATGAGCACGCGTGTGACACTGCCGGTGCCGCAGCCCAAGTCGAAGACGGTCGCTGGATTCTCGACGGTGACGCGGTTGAGCAGATCCAGCGCCGGACGAAAGCGCGGCGCGGCGAATTTGAGGTACTGCTCGGGACTCCAACTCATGTCGGCACATCCGGATTGATGAAGTTGATGGGCTTGCCCACTGCGCAGGCGAGTGTCCGGTCGATCACATGAGAACTCAAGCTTGCTCTGATACCGCGCTCTTCCGGGCCCTGCTGTCGGCCGCACGCGCTTCCGACGACGACGCGCCTTCCACCCAACCGCAAGAAGCCCGGGACGCGGCTTCCTACGTTTCTCGCGCCGGCTGCAACGCCTCAAAGCCTCGCAATGACGAGCGCCTGGATTCGTTACGACGAAGCGCCGTAATCACGATATTCCTAGAGCGCGGGCGGCGGCAGCAGGCCGATCACCTTCTCGCACCAGGCCGTCGTGCGCATGAGTTCGTAGTCAGTGCGCGGCGTCGAGGCGAAATGCAGACCCAGGGGCATGCCGTCGCTCCCGACGCCGCCATTGATGGTCGTACAGGGGAACCCGAGGAAGCTCCAGGGGATCTGCAGGGTGGGGTCGCCCGTGGAGACGAGGCCCTTGGGCGCACCACCGGGTGCCGGGGCAGTCAGCAGAGCGTCGATGCCCTGCTCCCGCATGAGCGCCGTGAGCATGCCGGTAAGCCAGGTGCGAATGCGACGAGCCTGGATGTAATACGTCGCGGGGACGAGTTCGGACGCGCGTACACCGCCCGCCGTGCCGACGGACGCACGCGAGCTTACGAGATCTTCCAGCTTGACCGGCTTGTTCTCGGAGCCGGCTTTGCGCGTGACGCTCTCGACCCAGGTCATCTCGGCGCACTTCCAGGCGAGGTCGAACTCGGCAGGCAAGTTCACGTCGACCACGGTGGCGCCGGCGGCCTTGAGCTTCGATGCATTGATCTCGATGGCCGCGAGCATGTCCGGCTGCAAGCGCTCGGGGAAGAAATTGCGGATCACGCCGATACGCGGCGCGCCCAGCGACGCGAGGTCGAGCCCTGCCGGCAACGGCTCGATGTGCGCCGTCGTCGGGTCGAGCGGATCGTAGCCTGCGAGACACGACATGACGAGCGCGATGTCGGCCATCGTGTATCCGATCAACGTGGCGTGGTCGCGCGACCATGAGCCGGGGAAGAGCCCGTAGCGACTGAGATAGCCGTAGGTCGGCTTGATGCCCGCGACACCGCAGTAGGCCGCGGGCCGCAAACCGGAGCCGGCCGTCTGCTCGGCCAGCGTGATCGGCACCACACGCCCGCCGACCACAGCGCCCGAGCCGGAACTGGAGCCGCCCGCCGTGTGTTCGATATTGTAGGGATTCGTCGTCGCCGGCGGCTTGTCGTCCAAGGGCACCGTGGTCTTGCCGACGATGACTGCTCCCGCTGCGCGCAGCCGCGCGACCACGGTCGCGTCGCGCGGCTCCGGCGGTGCATCCATGCCCTTGAGCAGGGTCGGGAAACCCGCGACGTTGAACCATTCCTTCACGCCGACGGGCACGCCATGCAGCGGCCCCCGCAGTTTGCCGGACTTCGCCTCCGCCGTGAGGACGGCAGCTTCTTCGCGCGAGACATCGAGCTTCAGTGTCGTCCAGGCCTTGAGTCGCGGTTCCGTCGCATCGATGCGCTCGATGACGGACTCGAGCACCTCGCTAGGGGTGACTTCGCCCCGGGCGACGGCGCCGGCGATGTCGATGACGCTGCATTGCGCGACCGAAAAGGTCTTTGTCATGTTCGTCTTCTTCCGATTCTGGATGTGCAGGGCTAGAGAAACATGGGCTCGACATCCCACGGCACGTCGGCGGCACTGATCGCTGCCATCGCTTCAGCCATCGGCGTCAAGGTCTTGATCAGCTCCGGCGTGACCTCGACGCCCCACTCGGCCGACGCCTGCGTGGCCAGCCAGTTCACAGCCTCGTCGACCGATACAGCAGGTTTGAGTCTCATCGATACCTCCGGTTGCGTGTGCGATTCTTGTCTCGTGTCGGCGAGCGTCGCGATCGGCATGCGCGGCGGCGCGACGATCGGGCATTTCGAACCACCCTTCTCCCGCAGCGGCGACTGCAGTGTCCGGGAGAAAAACCTTCGACCTGCGAAGACGCGATCGTCGTGGACTTCTTCCTTCCGACCCTGCTTGCCGCAAGGCCATCGGATGCCCATGCTCGCACGACGCTTTTATCATATTCCGTCCGATCCGACATGCGTCGACTTGCACCCGAGCATTGCAGCCATGTGCGCGCACACCCCGAGCGATCAGCGCTCCGGACGCCCCGCGTCCCCCGTTCGCTCACCGGGACCCTGCGCCGTTTGCGTCGAGACGGTTGCGCCTTCTTTCGCCCCGGGCGCGGTATCGATGACCACACGGGCCGAACGCTCGAAGGTCCAATAGGCCCAGGCCCAATCGATCAGGACATTGAGGCGGTTGCGAAAGCCGATCAGGAAGAACAGGTGTGCGGTCAGCCACGTGATCCAGGCCGGCCAGCCCCACAAGCGCACCCGGCCAAAGAGTGCAACCGCCTTGCTGCGCCCTATGGTGGCGAGCTGACCGTAGTCCCGATAGCGGAACGGTGTCGTCGGTTTGCCCGCGAGCGCCGCGAGGAGGTTGCGCGCTGCGTGCCTGCCCATCTGTTTTGCCGCCGGCGCCACTCCCGGCACGCGCGGGAGATGGGAAGGAATGGCAGCCAGATCGCCGACCACCTGGATTTCGGGATATCCGGGTACGGAAAGATCGGGCTCCACGATCACACGTCCGGCACGATCCAGCGGCACGCCGAGGGTCGCTCCGAGCGGGCTGGCCGCGACGCCTGCGCACCAAATGACCGTCTTGGCTTGCAGGCGTTCGCCCCCGAGCTCCACGCCATCGGCATCGATCTTCGTCACGCGCTTGCCGAGCCAGACCGTGACGCCGAGTCGTTCCAGCTGCAGGCGTGCACGCTCCGACAGATCCTCGGGATAGGGCGGAAGCACCCGATCCAGTCCTTCCACCAGCACCACGCGCGCCTTGCTGGGATCGAAGCGCCTGAACTCGCCACGCAAGGTGTGCCGAGCGATCTCGGCCAGGGTGCCAGCCATCTCCACGCCTGTCGCCCCACCCCCGATCACCACGAAAGTGAGCCGGGCAGCGCGCTTTTCCGGATCGCTTTCCCGCTCCGCATATTCGAAGGCGAGCAGGATACGACGGCGAATCTCGAACGCATCCGACAGCGTTTTCAGCCCAGGGGCGAATGGCCGCCATTCATCTCGGCCGAAGTAGCTGTCGGTGGCGCCAACGGCCAGGATGAGCCGATCGTACTCGAGCGTATCTCCGTTCTCCAACGTCACCGTCCTCGTCACGGGATCCACGCGCCGGGCTTCGCCCAGCAGCACGGTGACGTTCTTCTGTCGCGCAAGCGCGCGTCGGATCGGCTCGGCGATCGCCGGTGCGGCCAGACCCGCCGTGGCCACCTGGTAGAGCAGCGGCTGGAACAGATGGTGGTTGGTGCGGTCCACCACCGTAATTTCCACAGGCGCGCGGCCAAGTGCGCGCACCGCGAACAGGCCGCCGAAGCCACAGCCGAGAACGAGAATTCGCATCGGGATCCCGATAGAAATGCAGCTAAACGGGCGAGCGTGCCCGCCCGTCAGTGCAGCTGCTGTCGATCTTTGTGTTCACCATACATGTCCAGCAGCGCCAGCTCGAGGGAGGACAGGAGGGCACTTTGCAGTTCGCCGACCTCCATGTCGCAGGCGACAGCCAAGGCCTTCAACGCATCGGTCTTGAACGAGATGCCGGCGGTGCCCCGATCCTTCTCGTGCCACTCGATACCGACTTCGGAACCGCCCCCGAGGTCACGCTCGACCAGTTCGCCGAGGACCCGGCCAAGCAGCGAAACGATCAACGCCTGCGGCCTGCCGTACTCGCTCAGTTGAGCACAAGCCTCGGCAAGCGCCCAACCTTGTTCCGAGAATTCGAGCGCCTGCCTTCTTTCGGGCAGAGGTCGCCAGCGCAAAAATTCGGTGATACCGGAATCCATTCGTCCTGCCTCTGCGCGAGTGAGCGGGTGCAATTCGCCCGGTGAGACGCAGAGCGCCCCACTGAGCATGAAGTATAAATCGTTGATGATCGGGTACCGGAGCCGAGTACCCGGGCGTGCAGTTTGCACGCAAGGCGGGATCCCGTCTCGCCCGATCGTCCTATCCCCGGGGCTCCTCGGCCAGCGGAATGTCTCCTGACTCACGGTGGCAACGGGCCCGTCGCAGCGTTCGAGTACGACCTGCGGACACTTCGTGCAAGACCGAGCGGTGATCGATGCGACTTCGCTGCAATCGCAAAGTGGCAGGACTCGACGATCGCACGGCAGCACGACACGCTCTGCCGGTGCAAAGCATCGCCCATGATGCGCTGCTTCTCGAACAGTCGATCCCGGCGTTCGGGATGGTGGGTCGACCTTCGAGTGACAACAAATACCACCGCAGCGACTTCCGCGGCGGCCCCCGCCACTACACGATCCGCCGCGGCGGCATGGAAGTCCTCCCCCGCCTGGTCACGGCCGAACATCGGCAGCCCTCGGGCCGTCGACGCCAAAAGGGGCGTGGCGGCGCTGGATGCGACTTCCTGAAGTGAAGCTGCGCCCCATGTTCCGCCTCGCTTACTGGGATCAATCGCATGCCTGGGGCAGCCCGGAGGCGATGCCCCACCATGCCGGCAGCAACCGCCTGATCCCGGGCTGGGTATATCGATCGTCGATGAGAAAGATGCAGCCCTGGTCTGTTTCCGAGCGGATGAGCCGGCCGGCCGCCTGAACGACCTTGCGCAATCCTGGATACAGATACGCGTAGTCGTAGCCCTTGCCGAACAGTGCATGGAGACGGCGGCGCATCTCTTCGTTGAGGTCGTTCACCTGCGGCAGGCCGAGGGTGGCGATGAACACGCCGACGAGGCGCTCGCCGACGAGGTCGATGCCTTCGGCGAACACGCCGCCCAGGACTGCGAAACCCACGCCCTGCCCTTGGGCCGTGAAGCGCTGCAGGTAATCTTCGCGTTGCGTCGCATTCATTTGCCGGGTCTGCGGCCAGCAGGGAATGTCGGGATGCCGGGAAGCGAAATGTTCGACCACGCAGTCGAGGTAATCGAAGCTGCTGAGAAACACGAGGTAATTGCCCGGCCGGCGTTCGTACTCGCTGCCGACCAGGCCGACGATCGGGGCAATCGATCGGTCGCGATCACGGTAGCGCGTCGAAACTCCGTCGACGATACGCACGCGAAGCTGCGCAGGGTCGAACGGCGATTCGATGTCGAGACACGCCGTCGCGACCGGCAGCCCCAGGGTGTCGATATAGAACTGCCCGGGCGAGAGCGTCGCCGAGAAGAGAACGGCGCAGTGGGCACTGGCAAAGCGCGGACCGAGAAAGGCGGCCGGCACGACGTTGCGAATGGCGATCGAGGAATCGAGGCGACGGCGGTCACGCGCGCCCGGTGCACCCCCGTCGATTCTCAGGTCGAACAGAGAGTGAGGGCCGAAGGTCTCGATTGCCCGCTCGAAGGCGAGCGCATCGAAGTAGAGTTCGAGGAGGACCGCATCCCTGTGCGTCGGAGCATCCGAGAAGTGCTCCGAGAGTGTTCCCGTCACGTCCTGGAGCGCCAACCGCAATGCGTCGGGCGCAGAGGGCAGCACGCTGTAGTGTGACTCGGCTGCGCGCGCGATGCGGTTCCACTGCTTGCGCAGTCGCTTCAGGGAACTCGCCACCCGAGGCGGTGCCGTTGGAATCACCTGGCGAAGCCGGCCGCTGTGAAGTTCGGCACTGAACATCGCGCGTGCCCGATCGAGCAGATTGTGCGCTTCGTCGACCAGAAGCGCGAGCCGCCATCCGTTTTCTTCTGCCAGGCCGTGCAGCAGCGCACTGCGGTCGAAGTAATAGTTGTAGTCGGCCACGACGACGTCGCTCCAGCGGGCCATCTCTTGTCCGAGATAGTAGGGGCAGATGCCGTGTGTGAGCGCGATCTCACGCAGGGCGGTCGACGTGAGCAGCGGCCGCAAGGCCGCCGATGCGCGAGCGGCAGGCAGGCGATCGTAAAACCCCCGAGCGAGCGGACAGGATTCGCTGTGACAGGTTTTGTCCGGATGCTCGCAGGCCTTCGCGCGAGCGGTCAGTTCGATCGCTCGCAACGCGAGCCCCGGATGCGCGCGGTATAGCGTTTCAAGTGCGGAAAACGCGAGCGACTTGCCTGACCCCTTGGCCGTCAGGTAGAAAATCTTGTCGATCGCTTCGCGCGGACAGGCCTTGAGCATGGGAAACAGCGTGGCGAGCGTCTTGCCGATCCCCGTGGGCGCCTGTGCGAGCACGCAGGCTTTCGCACGCGCCGCATTGAAGACGGACTTGGCGAGGTCACGCTGTCCGGTGCGAAACCGAGCGTAGGGAAATCCCAGCCCTTCGAGCGCATGGTCGCGTGCCTCCCGATGTGCCGACTGCGCCTTCGCCCACTCGATGAAGCGCTCGCATAGCATCGAGAAATGAGCCTCGAGCTCGCCGGCCGTGAAAGCCTCGGCGAGGCGCGGGAGTTCGGTACGCGTTCGGATGTCGAAGTAAACCAACGCCACCGTCATGCCGGGAAGATCGTACTCGCGGCAGAGGAGCGCGCCGTAGACCATGGCCTGTGCCCAATGCAAGCGCCTGTGATTGCGCGGTATCGCCGCGGCGTCGCCCAGGCAGGTCTTGATCTCTTCCAGCTCGCAGCGCTCGGCATCGTAGCCGTCGACGCGTCCGCGCACCACGAGGTTGGCGTACTCACCCCTGACGGGCACTTCGCAGCGATAACCTTTCCCTCGGCGTGCGTGGACTTCGTGATGACCGGCAATGCCTTCCTGTGCCGTGGGCGACGGTGTGAAGCGCAGATCGAGATCGCCTTCCTTCGCGGCGAACTCGCACAGTGCGCGAACCGATAGGGTGTACGGCAGACAGCGTCGCACTCGGTCCGGCTCGCCCGAAACGGGCAGCTCAGGCATCTTCATGTGCGACATCAGTCAAGGCAGCTTGCGCCGGTTCGGTCGCGTCGTCGCACACGGGCGTCGACTTTGCCAGGGCCATCCAGACGGCGAATGGCAGTTCGCAGGGACAATGCTGCGCCGGACGCATGAGTTCAAGGGCACCATCGTCGAGGAAGCTGCCCTCGTCGATCGAGGGGTTCACGGTGAGGACGCCGAACGGCTCCGGGATCTCCTCGGGTGCCGCAAGGTTCGCTGGAAACACGTAATACGTTTCGCAGGAAAGCCAGCGATACGCCTCGCGCTTCGACGGGTTGCGAAGATCGCAGAGCAGGTCTGCCCGGCTCACTTTGATCTCATGCACGACAGGGTGCAGATAGCGCTCGACGGAAGTGTTGCGTATGGAGAACACGTCGGGGCGCGCAATGCGCCACTTCGTCGGCATCGCGTGGCCGGGCCTGGGAGCGTCCGGTAGACCGATCGCAGAACGACCTTCGAAATCCAGCATAGACGAGTCCGGCTGGGCCACGCGATCGTCCGCGGAGACCTCGACTTTCGCGCGCAGGGAAAGCTCGCGCCAAACGATGCGCCCCTGGCGGCCGAGATGAGCGCATACAAGTGCCGCGAGCCGGTCGTGGGGGCTCTCGGCGCGGATGCGTTTCTTGCGCACGTCGGCGAGCAGCTGCAAGCCGGACTCGGTCACGCGCAATGTCTCGCGATCTTGCGCGTCGCGTTGGCACACTACCCAGCCTGCTGCGATCAAGTCGAGTTCGATCGCGTCCCGGGAGGGCCAACCCGCGGAGCGCCAGACGGATCTCAGGCGAGCCAGGTGAGCGGCACGAGGGGCAAGTGAAGCAGTAGCGGGCAATGGATCGATCCCTGAACGTGAGGCGGCGGATGGAGTGTAACTGCCGAACTGTATCGATAGCCAGTAGTGCATGGGACTTCCCCTGCCCCCTGGCCCGAACTGCCCCGCCGCGATGGGCCTCGATGCCTTACGCCTTCCTCTGCCTACGCGATCGGCGTCTCGCTTTCCGCGCAGGCTCGCCGTCAGCTTGGCATGCTGCCCCAACAGGGGCGGCAGGAGCCTCCGCTTCCTTTTACTCGCGCGCCACCAGGGGCTCGCGTTCGTCCGAACACCTGACGTTCCTTTTCGGTGGTGGGGAAATGGGCGCGCCCATTCGCGCCAACGATCGGGACTCGATCCCCTCGGGATCCCGGACCGTTTGACCGCAGAGACTGAAGACCGCTCTTTGTCTGCCCCTCTGAATCGAACATCCCATGTTCATGGGGCGAGGGAAAGAGCCGACCGGTTGAAGACGGCAAACACCTTGCCGTGCGCCTCGAGCCGGCCGACAGGCTATAGCTGCGTCGCCCGATGTGCGCCGTTCATTGCTGCTTCATGCCGAGCGCGGCCATGAGCTTTCCGGTCGTCGAATGCCCCTTGCTCAGCATCTCACCGAAGGCCTCGGGCGTCCCGGGTTCAATCTCGAAACCCACCGCTGCCATCTTGCGCCGATTCTCGGCATCCCTGGCCCAGCTGGCCAGTTCTTCGTTGAGTCTGACGATGATCGGGCGCGGCGTCTGGGCGGGGGCCACCAGTCCGATCCAGTTGATCAACTCGTAGCCCGGTAATCCGCCTTCTGCGATCGTCGGCACTTCCGGCAGCAACGAAAATCGTGTCAGGCCCGTGACCCCGAGGGGAATCACCCTGCCCTGCTTGATGAACGGCAAGGCCGTGGAGATCGACGGATAGGAAATGCTGACCTGTCCGGCAATGAGGTCGGTCATCGCTATCGACGCCCCCTTGTAGGGAATGTGCAGGATGTCGAGCTTCGCCATCGACTTGAACAGCTCTCCGGCCAGATGCAATGAGCTGCCGCTGCCAGACGTGGAAAAACTGAGCTGGCCCGGTCGACTGCGCGCCAGCGCGATCAGCGCTTTCAGGTCACGGACCGGCAACGACGGATGAATCACGAGTACCTGCGGCGTGCGGCCTGCCAGGTGCACCGGTGCGAAGTCGCGTAGGGCGTCGTAGGGCATCTTCTTGTACAGATGGGGGGCCACGTTGTGGCTGCTCATGTTTGCCATCAGCAGCGTGTATCCGTCAGCGGTCGCCTTCGCGACGAACGCACTTCCCACTGTCCCGCCCGCGCCGCCGGCGCGATTCTCCACGACGAACTGCTGCCCAAGCGCCTCGGTCAGGCGCTGCGCAGTCACCCGGGCGAGAAAGTCCGTGCCAGCACCGGGCGAAAAGGGCACGATCATCCTGACCGGCCTGTTGGGGTAGTCCTGGGCCCACGAGAACGAACCTGCAGCGAAGAGAACACACGCGATACCGAAGGTAACTTCCCTAGTCATCTGCGCCTCCGTTCTTGGCCAGTCTACCGGCTCGATGGCCGCCCTTGCTGGATGCCATCGCCATCGAAGCGTGTACGACTCAATGGTTTCGGCCTTGCCCCCAGTGACGAGCACCTCTCATCCCGGACGCCTCCCCGATGCGACGCCGCTGCGCAATTTCGGGTGCGCCCCCTGTCCACAAGGTCGACATCAGCGAACAGTTCTGGCCATCTGCATCGCGGTCGGCAGCGCCATGCCGGATAGGCGCAAGATGGCCTGCTTGCGAAAATCACCCCCGCCCGAAAAGCGGCGACTCATGTCCTGCGCAAGTTCGATGGCGCGCGCGGTAGTGTCGGCACCTGCGACCAGTTCACTGACCAAACCGAGTTCGCGCATTTCGGCCGCCGAGACCCGGTGCCCGGAAAAGATCAAGTCCAGGCTCGCTCCGAGAAAGGTCATGCGCGGCAACAAGACGGACGCCACTCTGTACGGAACGAACAGATGCGGATCGACGAAACCGAACTGCGCCCCTTCGCTGGCGACCCGCAGATCGCAAGCGAGCGCGAGTTCGAACCCCAGTCCGTAGCACGGCCCGTCGATGGCCGCGATCACGGGCTTGCTCAGATGCAGCGGAAACAGGTGCTCATCGGGGATGGGCCCGACCGCGGGATCGGCCGCGAGCTCTGCGACATCGTGACCGATGGAGAACACCGTGGCTGCGCCGTGCAAAACCGCAATGCGCAGGTTGTCGTCGCTCTCGAACGACGCCCAGGTCAGTGCGAGTTCGCGCTGCAACGAGCGATTCAATGCGTTGCCTCGGTCCGCGCGCGCAAGCCCGACGCTCAGCACGGGCCCTTCGATACGTGTGTCGAGAAACTCCATGGCATGGCTCCTCACGAACCGCCCGACCAACCGGGCAACCCGGATGCGAGACTCGCCTCCAGCCCGGCGAGATACGCCGTGCCTTCATGCGGTGGACAACGTTGATCCATGGCCAAGGCGTAAGCCAGCGGCACGCCCAGGCTTTGAAAGACGCGCTCCTTGTGATACCGGAGATAATCGAGCGGGCGCCTGCACATTTCCCGGGCAATCTCCAAGGCGCGTTCGACGCTCCGGCCCGTCGGCACGACTTCATTGGCCAATCCCAACTCCAGCGCACGCGTGGCGCTGATCGGATCCCCGGTCCATTCGAGCTCCAGCCCCGCAGCGAGATGCGTAAGGTAGTAGAGCTTGTGAGTCGTCGCCTTCGCGCCCATGCCGCGCTTGACCTCGGGCAGCCCCATGCGGGCATGGGATTCGACGATACGCAGATCGCATCCGAGCGCCATTTCGCAGCCACCGGCCAGGCACCACCCGTTGATGGCGGCAATCACCGGTTTGTAGAGATGCAGGTTGTTGGTGGTGATGGAGGCGACGATGTGATCCGTGCGCTGCGCTTCGAGCAGCGCCTGCGCCGACTGCGCGCCGAGTTCTCGCGCCCGCTCGTCGCTCTCCCGCAAGTCGTTCCCGGTGCAGAACGCACGCTCCCCGGTGCCGGTGAGAATCATCACCTTGAGCTGGGGATCGTCCCGGAACTCGAACCAGGCCGCGTTCAGTGCTTCACGCAGGCCGCCCCCCAGCGCATTCATTCGCTCGGGGCGATTCATGCGCGCGACCAACACATCGTCATGACGCTCCTTGATGAGCAAGGAAGCGCGCGGCTCTTCCGTCTTTGGCTGGCCCATGCCCTCTCCTACTTGTTTTGCCAGACAGGCCGGCGATTTTCGACGAATGCGCGTGTGCCTTCGATGCGATCGGTGCTTGCATACGGATTCGGCCCCAGCTCGAGCGTCTGTGCGTAGTGAAAGGGCACGCCGATCGAACGGTGCGCGATCTCCTTCTGAAAGTTTCTCGTGACCGGAGCGTAGAGCAAGAGCTCCTCGGCAAACCTGAGTGCTGCCGTCAAGGCGTCGCCGTCCGGCACAGGGATCTCCTCGCCCATCGCCTCCATCGGAAAGCGGCCGTTCTCAGGGGGAAGCGCCTTGAGCGCCCCCTTGGTTGCGAGCCGATTCACCAGCCCGATGCGACGCGCCTGCGCGGCATCGACGATGCGCGCGAGCCACAGAAGCTCGAAGGTGCGCGCGACACCGACCAGATTGAGCAGCCAAGCGGCGAGCACGTCCGGCTCGGACGGTAGACCGGTGAAGTCGGCGGCGAAGGTCGCAGTCGCATCGGCAACTCGCAAGTCGCAAGCGAGCGCCAAGCCCAGGCCCTCGCCCCCACATCGCCCTCGGATCGCTGCAATCGTAGGCTTCCACACCTCGACGAACCCACCCGCCCATAGCGTGGCCTGCTCGTGCCGATCCCGGTAATTTTCGCCCGCGGGCTGCCGCGCCCCCCCGACGAAGTCTGCCCCCGCGGAGGAGACGACCGCGATCCATGCGTCCGCGTCATGCTTGTATCGCAGCAACGCTGCATTCAGCTCACGCCGCATGGCCGGACTGAACGCTCCGGACGCCGCTTGCACCTGAATGTGTGCGATTCGGTCGTGCCGGGTATACGCCACGTCGGTCATTGCCCCCTCCTCGCTCGACAGCGCGGCTCTCGCATCGTTTCGGCATAGTAGTGCTTGAGCAGGTCGCTCGCCCCTTCCCCCAGTCGCCCCTTCCAGAAAAAACTCATCGCGTTCTCCTCCTCCACTCGCAATGTCCATGCAAGGCATCGCGATTTCGATGATTCACAAGTATCCATGGGTCACGGGGCGCCCGTCAAAGCCTCCGTAGCGGCTCGCGAAAACGCTGACAAGGGTCGGCTCTCATATTGTGGATCCCCGAGCGAACCCCGGATGGCTGGCCCATCAACTCAACCAAATGACCCCGCTCCTCTTGGTGCACGGCACAATAATGCCGCCGTGCCCCCACGATTTTCGGCCTTGCATTCCGCTAACGACCATGACGGACCCAAACCGGACGCGCTTGCCTTTTTGCAGCCTCAAAAGCCCTCATCCTCACCGTCATTGGCTTACACTAGAGACGACGAGCCTGCAGGACCAAGCTGGTCGGACCATAATGCGGTCTATTCCTTTGGCATTTTCGTCCGCGATTCGACCTGTGCACCGCGGAGCTTCCATGATGCGCGTCAAAGCCTTGACGGAGCTGCTCCACATGCCGCCACTGTGGGCAAGATGACATGTCTGTGCGCGTCGGGTGGCATGGCCCGACGTCGCGTTGGAGAACGCGAATGAAGTCATCTCTTCGCCGCTGGACGATGCTCGCCTGCGCCATCGGACTGTTCGGCAGCCCGCCGCTTGCGGCGCAGGACTATCCGAGCAAACCGGTTCGGATCGTCGTGCCCTATGGTCCGGGCGGACTCTCCGACCGCTTGGCGCGTCAAGTCGGTCAACGACTCACAGCCGCCTGGAACCAGCAGGTCATCGTCGAGAACCGACCCGGCGGCGGGACGAACATCGGCACCGAGCTGGTGGCGAGAGCTGCACCCGACGGCTACACCCTGCTCGCTAGCGGCATCGCCAACACGGTCATGCCCGCGCTGCATGCGAAGTTGCCCTACGACCCGATCAGGGACTTCGTGTGGGTGACCAATCTCGCCAAGGTTCCTGTGCTGATCGTGGCCCACCCGTCGTTGCCTGTGCGCGACGTCAAGGCGTTGGTGGCGCTCGCCAAGGCTCGCCCCGGCGCATTGAACTTCGCAAGCTCCGGGATCGCCACATCCGGGCACCTCGCAGGGGAATTGTTCAAGAGCGAGGCCGGGATAACGATGACGCACATCCCCTACAAGGGCTCGACCGGCGCGTTGATCGACACGCTGTCAGGTCACGTGCCCATCTACTTCGGCGCGATGTCCTCGCCGCTGGCCCACGTGAGGACCGGACGGCTTCGAGCGATTGCCCTAACGACACTCAAGCGCTCCCCGGCAGCCCCCGATATCCCGACCGTGCACGAGCAGGGTCTCCCCGGGTTCGAAACGTCCACCTGGTACGGAATCTCCGCGCCTGCCGGTACGCCCCCCGCCATCGCAGCCACGATTCAGACAGAGATCGCCCGCGCGATCCAGCACGCTGATGTACGGAATCGCCTCGCCTCCGAAGGTGCCGAGTTCGTCGGCGACACCTCCGCGGCGTTCACAGCCTTCGTCAAAGAGGAATTGGCCAAGTGGGCGCGCGTGGTTCGGACGATGGGCATCAAACCGGAGTAACCGCGACGAGATCGCCCATGGCGGGACGGACGTTCTCGCGAGGCCTTGCCCACCCTGCTTACTGTCGCTCGGAGGTGCTCATGCAATTCAAGACTACGCTACTCATGGCCATCGGCTTTGCAGGTGGCCTCGGCTTCGAAGCCGAGGCGGCCGAACCTGCCTACCCGAGTCGCAATGTCGTCATCGTCGTTCCGTTCGCACCTGGCGGCTCGGCCGACATCCTCACGCGCGGCTTGGCCAGAGGTCTCGCGGGGAGCTGGCCCGTGAACATCCTCGTGGAGAACCGCCCCGGCGCGGCCAGCATGATCGGGGCGGAGCATGTTGCGAACGCAGAGCCCGATGGCTACCGTATGCTGCACGCGACATCGTCCTATCCGGGTGCGGTCGCCACGCGACGAAAGCTTCCCTTCGATCCTGTCTCGGCGTTCGTTCCGGTCGCGATGATCGCTCGTGCGCCGTTCATTCTGACGGTGCATCCGTCGGTGCCCGTTAGAACGGTGAAGGAGTTCATCGCAATCGCCAGAAAGCGAAGCTTGACTTACTCCTCGTCGGGCGCAGGCGGCAGCAACCACTTCGCGACCGAGCGTTTCGCGATGATGGCAGGCATCAAGATGACTCACATTCCGTACAAGGGGGTTGCGCCTGCCGTCGTCGGACTGATCGGAGGCGACGTCGATGCGATCCTCGCGAGTTCTCCCGCCGTCATGACCCAAGTGAAGGCCGGGAGGGCTCGCGCGATCGCCGTGAGCAGCCTGGAGCCCAGCCCCCTTATCCCCGGCGTGCCATCGATCGCGCAATCCGGGCTGCCAGGCTACGCCTACGAGAATTGGTGGGGCTTGTTGGTCCCGTCGAAAACACCGGCGCAGACCGTTCAAGCCATCAATGCCGCCGTCAACAAGGTGCTCGTCAGCGCCGAGATGCGGCAACTGCTGGATCGCGAAGGGGCCATGGCGACGCCATTGAGTGTTGCCCAGCTCGCGGACCTGCTACATCGCGAAATCGCCGCGTATCGCGAGATGGCACAAGCCGCTGGCATGAAGGCAGAGTAATCGCCCAGGAAGAAAACGCGGAGCGCGCAGCCGATTCGCGCAGTCATGCGGCGCTCGCGTTGCGCAGGATCGATTCCGCCGCGTCCGCCAACACCTGGCATCCTGTGACGATGTCCTCGCGCTTGGAGTCCTCGGCGAAGTCGTGGCTGATGCCGTTGATGCTCGGGATGAACAGCATCGCGCACGGCAGATGGGGCGCGATCACCATCGGGTCGTGACCGGCGGCGCTGGGCATGCGCATCCAGCGCCCGGGCACACGCTTCTCGGCGGCATCGGCAATGTGCCGCTGCAGACCGGCATCCATGATCGTCGGCGCCACGGGTGTGCGTGCCCGTCGCGCGCTCACCCGCACGGGTCCAGCAGTGGTGGCCTCCTCGGCGAGCGCGATGGCGGCGGCTTCCATGCGATCGAGCAGAGCCTCGCTGGCGTCGCGAAACTGCAGCAGCATCCGAGCGCATCCCGGAATGATGCTGGGCGCGCCGGGCTCCAGCGTGGCACGCCCGATCGTCCACACCGTGCGCTCGCCGGCCAGCGCCTGGAAGCGTTCACGGATCTTCACGGCGTAGTCGAACAGCGCGACGCCTGCGTCCTTGCGCCGCGCCATCGGCGTGGTGCCCGCGTGGTTCTGCTCGCCCACGAATTCCACCGTGCAGCCCCGGATGCCGACGATGGAAGTCACCACCCCGATATCGAGGCGAGCCTCCTCGAGGTAGGGCCCCTGCTCGATGTGCGCTTCAAGGTAGCCGATGTAGCGGTCGGCAGGCAGGCGTTCGCGCGGCAATTCGGTCAACCCGGCTGCGGCGATCGCTTCGCGCAGCGTGACCCCGTCGGCGTTGCGCGCTGCGGCTTCGTCGTCGGGCTCGAGCACGCCGCACCACGAGCGACTGCCCAAGCAGCCGAGAAAGGTGCCCTCCTCGTCGACCCACGCGACGGGATCCACCGCCAGGTGCGCGGTCGCGGGCTCTTCGGCCAATGCGCGTGCGATCTCCAGCCCGTAAATCACCCCCATCGCGCCGTCCAGCCAGCCGCCGCGCGGCTGTGTATCCGAGTGCGAACCGATCAGAAGCGCCGGACCCGGACGCACGCAGCGTCCGATCACGTTGCCCACCCCGTCGATGCGAGCCTCCAGCCCGGCATCGCGCATGCGCTGTGCGAGCCAGTGCCGCGCTTGCATGTCGACCGGGGACAGCGAGGGACGCATCACGCCGTTGCCGCAGGCGCCGAAGGTACGCAACTGATCGAGATCCGCGAGCAGGCGGTCGGGGTTGATGCGGGCCATGAACGAACTCCTGGAAGAATGGATCGGTCGTGCGTCATGCCGAATCGACCGGCACCGTAGGGCGGGCACCCCGCTGTCCGTGAAGCCTTCGTAGTATGACGGAATCGATCGACTCGGTGGGCGCTCGCCGCTGGCAGCGAGGGCCCCCTTTGGTTGGGCGCTCGCCCAAGCGGTAGCCGCCGAACCCGGGCCGCCCATCGACGGCCACGGGACCTCCGCTCAGCCGGGGTCCGCGCGGAGCCTGCGCGCTCAGTTGACGCGGATGCCCGCCTCGCGGATCACCTGGCTCCACTTCGCGTGCTCGGCGTCGATGAAGGCCGCGAACTCCTTGGGCGTGCTGCCGATGGCCACCGAGCCGTCGAGGGCGAGGGTCTTCTTGGTTTCGGGATCCCGCATCACCTTCGCGATGCCCCGGTACAGCACGTCGATCCTGTCGCGGGGTGTCCCGGTGGGCACCACGATCCCGTTCCATGTGCTGGCATCGTAGCCGGGCAGCCCCGACTCCGCGAACGTCTGCACATCGGGCAGCGCCGGCGAGCGCGCCTCGCCCGTGATCGCCAGTGCCCGCATCCGGCCCGAACGGATGTGAGGCGCGACGGCGAGCGGCGAGCCGTACATCGACTGCACCTGCCCGGCGATGAGATCGTTGATCGCCGGTGCGGCACCCCGGTAGGGCACATGCACGATGTCGATCTTCGCCACGCTGCGCAAGAGCACGCCCGCGAGGTGGCCCGAGCCGCCCGGGCCCGACGTGCCGTAATTGATTTCCCCCGGGCGGGCCTTCGCCAGCGCGATGAACTGCTTCAATGTCTTCACTGGGAGGGCCGGGTGCGTCATCAGCAATAGCGGCTGGCTGGTCGTCTGCGTGACAGGCTGAAAATCGCGCCGGTCGTCATACGGTCGGTTTTTGTGCGTGTAGGTCGAGAAGATCAATGTGGTGATTCCCGACAAAAAGAGTGTGTAGCCATCCGGGGGAGAACTGGCTGCCAGTTGGCCTCCGATTACCCCGCCACCGCCCGGGCGATTATCGATGACGACACTCTGGCCCCAGACGTCGGTGAGCTTCTGCGCCATCATGCGGGCGAGGATATCGGTCGGCCCCCCGGCGCTGAACGGCACGATCATCTTCACCGGCTTCGCGGGAAAGCTCTGCCCGATCGCGGTGCTCGACATGGCGACGCAGACAAGCGCGGCACACATTTTCTGCAGTTTCTTCGACATCGTCTCCTCCTGTGATGGTACGGGCGAGCGGCTCGTCGGTGTCGCTTCGCCTCGCGGTTGCCAGGTACCGGCGCTGCTGCGGGAACGCCGCCCGTGGAAACTCGAACCGCATCGAGCAGGCTCTGCTCCACGAACGCAATCGGTCACACGCGTGCCCCGCGCTGCTGAGAGCGCTTCGCCGCTTGGTCGCATCCCGCGCACCCGGTTCGAGGCTTTCTCTGGAAGCAACGCCGGTTGCGCCGACTGACGTTACCCTGCCCCAGTGCGGGCGGCAATACGTTCGAGCCCTCTGCGTGCTCGCGCCGACGTTGGATGCCGCCGACAGGTCGATGGATCAGGCCCGGCCATCTCACATCAATGACGTGTGCGTTGCTGGTCGCGACCTAGAACGATGCGTCAGCACTGTCGACGGTTAACCCAACGAATGGCCGTCGGCCGATCGCCTGCCCCCGAATCGGGCAGCCCGACCGTGCAGTGCCGCATGACTTTGGCTAGGGCTGCTCTTCGAAAAAGCGCAGCATCTCTGCCGCGGCATCGGGACCTCTGGGGTCCGTATGCGACCCGCGGGAACGACCGCCGGACCAGGCATGTCCGGCCCCGTGAACGACCCAATGCTCCTGGAAAGTCAGTCCTTCCGTGTCCTGATAAACGTACCGCGTGTAGGCATGCCCGCCGGGCACCTGCCCCGAATGGCGAGACACCCTGGGTTTCATCCCCGATGTCGTGATGTATCCATCGACACCGCGCGAAATGATTCGATCCCCATTGCTTGGATGAACGACTGTGTCCCGGTCCCCGTGAAATACGATCGTTCGCCTCGACCGGACGCCAGGATCGGTGCAACTGCCGCTTGCTCCAACGACGCGGGTCAGCGCGCTTGCCTTGCCTTTCATCGCTGCCATCGCCGATGCCACATCTCGGGCTGCCCCATGCGTCAAACCTGAATGGATGCAGACGCCCGCGTAGAGGTCGGGGTAAGTCGCACCCATGATCGCTGCCATCGCGCCACCGGCCGACAGCCCCGCCACATACACATGGCGCGGATCGATCTTGTAAGTCGTCATGATCTGTCGCGTCAATCCGGCGATGAGAGACGGCTCGCCCGCTCCCCGTCGTTGGTCGGATTCCTTGAACCAGTTCCAGCACTTTTGTGGATTTGCCAAGCTGTCCTGGGCAGGATAGAGCACGAGGCACGCACGCTCCTCCGCGAGCGCATTGACCCCGGTGCCCGCCGCGAAATCGTCCGGACTCTGTGTGCAGCCATGGAGCATGACCACGAGCCGCGCGCCTCGCTCGTCACATCCACGAGGGACGTACAACTTGTAAGTGCGGGTTCCGGCTGCATTGTGGAATACCCCTTCGACGAACCGGACCTCGGATTCGCTCGGCATAGGGCTGTCTGATCGAGGAGCGGGCTCTCGGCGTACTTCGCCGCTCGTGCCAGACATCGCACTCGGAAGCGCCCGCGCTCTGCGCACGCGAGAGCGCCCGAGCAAAGCGTCATCACTGCAGTCGGCCTCGGCAACGTGGACGACGGATTCGAGCGGACTGTGTTGCGGGGCATCGGTACCGACATCCCCCCCGACGGCCGTCGACCGGGCACGAAGCGCACCTTGAATCGCTTCGGTCGCTTCCTTGACCTTGCCGGCTTGCGTTAGCCGCATGGCCTCGCGCATGAGCCGCTGAAAACCTTCTTTAGTGTCCAAGTTCGCATCCCAGTGAAAAAAGCTATCGGATTCTGTCGGCCAATGCGGCTTTCACCGCGGAGGTCGCGTGTAAAGCACCCAGTACTGTGAGTGATTCGATGACAGCTCGCGCGAGTTCCGGGGAGACGTCGTCTGCAATGCTGGCGAGCCCCAGCACTTGAATCGTGAGCCTTTCACCGGCTGCGCGCTTTGCCTCGAGGTCCGCGCGCGTGAAACGGTGCAGGCCCAACAGGAGCATGCGACGGGCCACCGTCTGCTTGACGATTTCGGCGTGGCTCGAGAGCTGGTTGCGGATCGCGGTCCGGATGAAATCCGTGCGGTTGGAGTAGAACCCTTCCTGCACCAGCAGATCGACTTGGCCAAGGTCGATCACGCCGAGATTGATCGTGATCTTCTCGCTTTCGCCACCCTTAAGCCGTGCATCAACTCCCTGAGACATCGTGTAGCCCCCATCCGTGCGCAAGCTGTTTACCATCTCTTTACCATCTGTATGGATGGTACATCAGACAAGAGAGGCTAGGGTCAACAGAATTGGCGGAACTCGGATCCGTTCTCGCGGTGGCGAAATCCGTCAAGCGACCCACGGCAAGGGCCGACCCGAAGCACACGACGTCCGAATTGCCATTCAACCGCCGTGAGCGCGCGAGGACGCGGAGCGAACCGGGGGTGCGCCGCAACCGCGACGCCCGGCATCGCTGAACGCGAGTTCGTCCATGTGCTGTGCACCGAATATCCGCCTGGCACGCCAATCGGCTGGCACATCGACGCGCCGCATTTCGAGACCATCGTCGGCCTATCCTTGGCCGGCAAGGCGCGCATGCGGTTCCGACCCTACGCGGCCAAGAACGACAAGGCGGCCATTGCGCTGGATCCGGAGCGGCGCTCGGCCTATGTCATGCAGGGCGATATTCGATGGCGCTGGCAGCACCACCTTCCGCCCACCAAGGAATTGCGGTACTCGATTACGTTTCGAACCTTGCGCGCCTAACCGAAGGCCAAGCGGCCGCCCGGATATTCCAGAGTTGCGGCGAGGTGCCGAAAGTGTCAAGCGCTGCAATACCGCCGACGATGCTCGTCTGGGGACGCGCTTCTTTAGTGTTCGATGCTCAGTGTGCTCAGCATGCCGCGAATCTTGGAGCGATTGCAGTCGTGGGGCGACCGCCTTCCGCGACGCGCAGGCCTGCCTGCGCGAGCCTGTTTGCATACGGGCCCGCGCCGTCGTCGGGGCGCAGCGAACCCATATACGGTTGAGAAAGACGCCTTCTTGACAACTTCCACCCTTTGCGCTTCACTACGACCGCCTAAGCGCCCCTTCCTCGCAGTCCGTTCTTCACAATCCGTTCTTCTCGGCAGCGCCAATTCAGAGAGTTCCCCGCAATGGGATGCGATACCGCTCCGTCGACTGCGCATCCAATGAAGTGCTGGCTCGCAACAGCAATCGCGGGTCACGACAAATCACTGGCGCATGCTCCTTCGATATCGACGGCTCGATGCGACACCAAACACTGGTGTCTCCGATGAACGATGGCACGAAGGTCGCGATAGCGATCCCTACCGACACATCGGTGACGGTCGTGAGAAATCAGGCTCGATCGTGAAACGTTGGAGGCGCTTCACCTGGCTTGAGAATCTCTCGGCCGACGCAAAGGCCCTTCGCGCTCACGCCGCACGTTGCATCGTCTTCTTCCTCATTGCGCTGGGCGCGGCTTTAGGCAAGCCCAGCCTGCTTGCACATTCCTTCCCGTATGCGTCCCGACCAGTCGACGCAGTTCCCCTGCAGATCGGCGACGGGCACGATATCTGGCGCGCACCTGTCGTGTCGGAAGCAGCGAAACGTGTCGAGTCGGGATCGGAAGATGCCGACAGCTCGGTCGACAGTTCGGCGGGCGACCGAGTTGCCCTGGACCTCGGCTACAGAACCCATGCAAGGCGGGTTACGACACGCCATTCCAAATCCGTTTCCTTCGACTACCTCGCCCGCGCCCCTCCTTCCTTCAGTTAGGGCGCAGCCCCTGGCGCGCATCGCGCAACACAGCTTCCTGAGCATACAAGGCGTTCGCATTGAACGACGTCCGCGTCGGTTCAATGCCGCGCCGCTTCCGCTCGTCTTCGAGCGGTCGATTCTCATGAGAACTCCCATGAATATTTCGATTCACCCAGCGTGGATCGTGGGCGTCGTCGCGCTCACCGTCCTCTACGGGGCTTGCTATGAGCACAACCACGGCAGTCCGAGGGATTGCCGAACACTGAGCCTGATCGGGATCGCGGTTGCAATCGCCGCACTCGGGACGGCTTTCGCCTATTGAGTAATTCGGAATGGCGCATGCCGACGCGCGTCATGACGTCAAGATCATGGTCTCTCTTCCCTGCGAGTTACTTGAGTTCCGCAGAAAGAAGCGTCGGCACCCATCGAGAAGTTTTCTAAACACCACCGTTCAAGGAGCAACGCAATCATGTTACCCACCAGAATCAGTGCCATTCTTTTGCTTTGGATACCGTTCGCCGTGTGGGCTCAGGACCAGCCTCAACTCGATGTACCGGTCGAGGGTGTTCACCGCGGTTTCGTATGGCTGTTCTTCGCAGTGTTCCTGGGTCTCATCATCTACTTCTTCTTCGTATTGTTCCGCACGGAGAAGCGGCGCAAGAACGAAGCGATGAAGTCCACCGTCGAAATGAAGTAAGCCCGACACCTGCCGATGCCGATCCTGTTTCGAGCCTAGTAGCCATTCGGCTCGGCACGTGGCAGTCCCGCTCGACAGGAGAGGATGGTCAGTTGCGTGTGACCTTCCTCTCCTCGATGAGCAACAAAGCGCGCAGCAGATCCACCCCGGGGTGTCCAGAAAAGCAAGCGAATGCCTCACCCAACGACACGGGGCTAGCAACTGAGCATTCCACCCAGCCGTGTCCGACGATGAATGCTCGCATCGTTCGCAGCGACCGTCGACACAGCCATGCCGACGATCGATTGCGAGATTTCGCGCATGATTCACGGCCGCACAGACTTCGCTGCTCGCTGAAATCCGACTTCTCAGCAACCAGAAGTCGATGCCTTCGCATCGACGTGTCCGGGTGTAATCATCTAAGACCTCGTAGAAATGCATGACTTCGGCATGCACCGAGGTGCCACTCGCTGCGGCGAGCGGCCTCGTAAAGCCCGCGAAACGCGCGACCGACAAGCCTGCAACCAGAGGCACCGCGCGAACGGGCGCCCAGCTGCGAAGCAAGAGCGGACCGCGCCGTACGCGCTAATCAGGTGTCAACGGTGGCGCACCGCGCGCCGGGCGTAGAAACGCATCCGCGCCCGAACCCGGGATGATCCCGGGCCCAGGGATCTGGAACGTAGTGCCCTGTCCCTAGCTCACAATGCGTTGATCGGGATCTTCACGTAGGCCGTGCCGTTGGCTTCCTTGGGAGGCATCTCACCCGCGCGGATATTGATCTGTACCGCGGGCAAGATCAGCACCGGCATCTCCAGGGTAGCATCGCGCTTGGTGCGCATCTCGACGAACTGTGCCTCGCTGATGCCGTCACGCACATGGATGTTCTTGGCACGCTGCTCAGCCACGGTGGTCTCGAAGGCGATCGGACGGTTGTTGGGCGGGTAGTCATGGCACATGAACAGGCGCGTCCGGGGCGGCAGACTCAGCAGCTTGCGCACTGAGGCATAGAGTGTCTTGGCATCGCCCCCGGGGAAGTCGCAGCGCGCCGTGCCCACGTCGGGCATGAAAAGGGTATCGCCCACGAAGACGGCATCGCCTACCTGGTAGGCCACGCAGGCGGGCGTGTGGCCCGGTACGGCCATCACCTTGGCGCTCAGCTCGCCAATGCGGAATTCCCCTTCGTCCTTGAGCAGCACATCGAACTGCGAGCCATCCTGGCGGAACCCGGGCTCCAGGTTGAAGATGTCCTTGAACACCTTCTGCACCGTAGTGATCTGGTGGCCGATGGCGATCTTGCCGCCGAGCTTTTGCTTTAGGTACGGGGCGGCCGTCAGGTGGTCGGCGTGCGCATGGGTCTCCAGGATCCACTCGACGCGCAGTCGGCGCTGCTGCACGTAGTCGATGACCTTGTCGGCCGAGGCGGTGCGAGTGCGGCCCGACTTGGGGTCGTAGTCCAACACCGAATCAACGATGGCGGCGGCCGAGCCCGGGCCGTTGTGGACGACGTAGGTCACTGTCCAGGTGGCAGGATCGAAGATGCCATGCACTTGGGGGTTCAACGAGGGCGTGGTCATGAGACACTCCAGTCATTTACGATACAAATATTCTATTGACAAATATATCGTTTGTCAATAAAGTATGTCGATACCAACCTTCGGCACCCCGCAAGACGCCTACCCTCCCATGACGACCGACACCCTCGATCTCAAAGACATGCAGGCATCCGCCGGACGCGCCTGCGAACTGATGAAAGTGCTCGCCAACCCCGACCGGCTGCTCATCCTCTGCCAGCTTTCGCAGCAGGAAATGTGCGTGAGCGAGCTGGAGGCCAGCCTAGGCATCGTCCAGCCCACACTCTCGCAACAGCTCACCGTGTTGCGCAATGCCGACCTCGTCGCCACCCGCCGCAAAGGCAAGAACATCTTCTACCAGCTGACCAGCGTCCCTGCTCTGGCGGTGATGAACACCCTGTTCGAACAGTTCTGCAGGCCCCGAGACACAAGGAGCAAACGATGACGATTGACTGGACCCACTTCACTCCCTGGACTGCACTGGCGGGTGGCATATTGCTCGGCATCGCGTCGGCCGTGTTCATCCTGGTCAATGGCCGCGTGCTGGGCATCAGCGGCATCCTGGGCGGCCTGTTAGTGCCCCGCCGCAGCGACGCCAGCTGGCGCGTGTTTTTCCTGCTGGGTCTGGTGCTGGCGCCGGCCACCCTGTCGCTGCTGGCGCCCGGGCTGATCAGCGCTCCACGCATCGAGGCAGGCAACCTCGCCATCGTGGCCGCCGGCCTGCTGGTCGGTCTGGGCACGCGCTACGGCTCGGGCTGCACCAGCGGCCACGGCGTGTGCGGCCTGTCACGCCTGTCGCCGCGCTCGCTGGTGGCCACGCTTGCCTTCATGGCGTCGGGTTTCGCCACGGTCTACGTCATCCGCCACCTGCTCTGAGCACAAGGAGAGTCTCATGAACCGCATTTCTGAATTCTTGGTGGGCCTGCTCTTCGGTTGGGGACTGCTGATTTCCGCCATGACCGACCCAAGCAAAGTGCTTGGCTTTCTGGACCTCGCCGGAGCCTGGGACCCCTCCCTGGCCTTCGTCATGGGCGGCGCCGTGCTGGTCGGCTTGGTCGGCTTTACCGTGGCCAAGAAGCGCACGAGCAGCTTTCTTGGCTCGGCCATGCACCTGCCCACCTCGCGCCATATTGACCGGCGGCTGGTGCTGGGCTCGCTGACCTTCGGCGCCGGATGGGGCCTGGCGGGCTTTTGTCCGGGTCCTGGCATCGTGGCCATGAGCGCGGGCGAGCCCAAGGCGGCGCTGTTCGTCGTCGCCATGATCGCCGGCATGCTGGTGTTCGAGGTACTGGACCGCTGGGCCAAGCCTTCGGCGGCGCGCGACTCGAGAGCCTGAGATGGGTGCGAGACTGCCCGTCCCACCCCTGGCCGAATGGACGCGCGGCTATGACCGCGACACCTTGTCCAGCGACTTGATTGCGGCAGTCATCGTCACGGTCATGCTGATCCCGCAGAGCCTGGCCTATGCGGCACTGGCCGGACTGCCGCCCCAGGTGGGGCTGTACGCCAGCATCGCACCGCTGCTGCTGTACGCAGCGCTTGGCAGCAGCCGCGTGCTGGCCGTGGGACCGGTGGCCGTGGTTTCGCTGATGACAGCCACGGCCATCGGCGACCTGGCACAGGCAGGCTCACCCGCATACTGGACGCTGGCCATCACGCTCGCCTTTATCTCCGGAGCAATACTGCTGCTCATGGGCGTGCTGCGCCTGGGCTTCCTGACCAATTTTCTCAGCCATCCGGTAATCTCGGGCTTCATCACCGCTTCGGCGCTGCTGATTGCCGCCGGTCAGCTCAAGGTGATTTTGGGCATCAAGGCCGAGGGCCACAACTTTTTTGAACTGGTGCTAGACCTGCTGCGGCACGCGTCCAGCACCCACGCTCTGACCGCCGCGATCGGCTTGGGGACCGTGGCTTTCCTGTTCTGGGCTCGGCGTGGCGTCAAGCCACTGCTGCGGCGCCTGGGCCTGGGGCCGCGCCTGTCGGACGGTCTGGCCAGGGCAGCCCCTGTCGCTGGCATTGCAGTCACCGCCCTGCTCACCTGGGCCGCTCAATGGCAGGATCATGGCGTGCGCATTGTGGGCACGGTGCCGCAAGGCCTGCCGCCCTTCACGCTGCCGTCCTGGGATTGGTCGCTTTGGCAACAACTGGCGGTGCCCGCCCTGCTGATCAGCGTAGTGGGATTCGTTGAATCAGTCTCGGTGGGCCAGACCCTGGCCGCCAAGCGCCGCCAGCGCATCGTGCCTGACCGCGAGCTGGTCGCCCTGGGCGCGAGCAACCTGGGCGCGGCCCTGACCGGGGGCTTTCCAGTGACGGGTGGCTTTGCGCGCTCGGTGGTGAACTTCGATGCCGGGGCACAGACACCGGCTGCCGGCATCTTCACTGCCGTGGGTATCCTGCTGGCGGCATTGCTGCTCACGCCGGCGCTCTATTACGTGCCCCAGGCCACGTTGTCGGCCACCATCGTGGTCGCGGTCCTGTCCCTGGTGGATCTGAGCATCCTGCACCGCACCTGGACTTATTCGCGCTCGGACTTCTCGGCCGTCGTGGTCACCCTGCTGGTCACCCTGGCAGTCGGCGTGGAGGCGGGGTTGGTGGCCGGAGTCGCTCTGTCACTGCTGTTGTATCTCTACAAGACCAGCCGCCCACACATCGCCGAAGTCGGGCTGGTGCCAGGCACTGAGCATTTCCGCAATGTCCTACGCCACCAGGTGCGCATCAGTCCTTGCCTGGTCAGCCTCAGGGTGGACGAGAGCCTGTACTTCGCCAATGCACGCGTTCTGGAAGACGAAGTCAATGCGCTCGTCTCCAGCCGACCGACTTTGAAACACCTCGTCCTGCAGTGCTCCGCCATCAACGACATCGACGCCAGCGCGCTGGAGAGCCTGGAAGCCATCGACCAGCGGCTGCAAGACGCAGGCGTGCGCTTGCACCTGAGCGAAATCAAAGGTCCGGTGATGGACCGGCTGCAAGGCACCGACTTCCTCCGGCATCTGAGCGGCAAGGTCTACCTCAGCCATTACCAGGCTGTTTCGGAGTTGGCACCTGGAATCCTGGATTCCTCCAGGCGCCCGGCCCGGGACGATACGGGATTCGAGCACAACACGTCCGACTGAACACTCATCGAGAGACCGCTCCGCCTCCGCCGTGCCCGATCGCAACTCCCAGCGAGTCAAGTTCGGCCGCCGCGGGGTGCCTTTGCCAACACTCACGCTGCCTTGGTGCCGTCAGCCACAAGATCACCGAGGGTCGCGCACACGACCAGCCACAGAACAGGGGGCGACACTGGAACGAAAACACTATCGGCTATTCGCTATGATCGAGTTCTTTGACCCTACGGGAACCGCAGCCGGTGCGAGGCTGGACACGCTGAGCAGATACGGCGTAGTCCTCGCGGCACCCAATCCAGACAAAACGAATGCAAAGGTCGTCGGAGATCTTGAAAACTGCTAGATCCGGACATGTCGCTTCGATAGAACGCGCAACGTTAACCGCGTTGGCCCTTTTGCTTTTGTGCGCGATAGGCACGAGGGAAGCAGCCGCGCTCTCCTGTCCCGATGGCCAGTCCGTCGCGTTGCGCGCTACGGAGGCGGATGCCGTCGTTATTGGTCAAGTCGTGCAGACCACACCATCCACGTACGCCAGCATCGTTTACGATGTAGGACCAGGCCATTCGGAGCGACGGGAAGTAAGGAGGAATCCGTACTGTGAGATGAAAATCAAGGTGATCGAGAGTTTCAAGGGCGATCGTGCAAGCTACCAAGTTCTGATGGCGCAGTACCATGCAGTGTTCGGCGAGCCTAATCCCAGTAGCGCTACCGTCTGCCCTTCAAGCGATCACTTACGCGACGAGCCCTGGCTGTTCTATATTCATCGACCGGTGCCGCAACACGAGATGCCCGCCAAGGCTTGGGGTGCACAAGATCTTCGTGCTCTAGTAAAGCGGTTGAACCGCGGAAAACCGGAACAGTTCGTAGGCGGTCTGTGCTCATACGATGCACCCGTCCGGTTAGCGCAACAGGAAATCGATGAGCTTCGTCGCCTCGTCGCAATGGCCCCTCTAAGGCGGACCGAAGGTGCCCCCCGCAGACCCAATATCCTCGACGGCGAAATCGTTGGCATAGTATCCGGGGATGCTGTGACGCTGCTCGACACGACGAAACGGCGGCAACGGGTAAGACTCGCGGGCGTCAACGCCCCCGATAAGCGCCAGACACTTGGCGCGCAGGCGAGGAGTAACCTCGCAAAGATGCTCAAGGGCAGACAGGTAACGGCGGACTGCTACGGGCTCGGCCATGGCCGCCGGCTGACCTGCAAGATACTGGTTCAACCGGACCACTGTGATATCTGCGGAAAGACCCTCGATGTCGGGTTGGCACAGATACTCGCTGGTATGGCATTGTGGGATCGCAGGGAGCACAACGACCAGTCGGAAGATGCGCGTGGACGCTACCAGAGCGCTGAAGCCCAGGCCCGTGAACGCCGACGCGGAGTGTGGCTCGAGTCTGATACCGAACCAGCGAAGGAATCGTCGCATAGTTCAGCTATTCATCGCCGCGGCACGTCGCCCTGACAGAGGCTTTGACCGGACTAAGGTTAAGCGCCCACATCGACGAACGAACACCTCACGCAGCGACACGATGATTGTCGCTGAGCATGCCGCCGAGCCGTCTCCGACGATTGTGCCCCGCAATCATTGACTATCGCGCCGCCGCAGGCGCTTCACCGGCAAAGACCGAAGCAGTCGATACATGCGGACCACAGCCCAAATGCTGCCCAGTTCGCCAGCGACATAGAGCCCTGCGATCGCCTGGCCGAAGGGATCGAGCACGCGCTGGCGCGTGTCTGCACCGGGCCGCCCTGGGTATTCGACGCCACGGGCCATACTACGCGGACGCACGCACCCCCTTGATCAGCGGCTTCGATGGCGTCCATCGCCCCCCCGCAAAGCCGTAGCCTGCGACGACGACATCGAACGTTTCATCCCCAATGATCGCGCGCCCCAATTTCCCCAGTCGGCGTCGTTAGGATACGCTAGCGGGGCGCGAACCCAGGAGGAGGGACAGGATCATGACGCAAGACTCGAAGAGTAGGACGAACGCAACGCAAACGCTGGCCCGATTCGTCACGGACACCACCTACGATGCCTTGGCGCCGGATGTCGTTGCGGCGGCAAAAATCGGCATCCTCGACGGCATCGCGAACATGCTCGCCGGGGCGACCCAACCGTTGGCTGCAATCGTGGTCGAGCATCTGAAACAACTGGGCGGCAATCCGCAGTGTGCCGTCGTGGGCAATGATTTCCGCACTCACGCCCCGGCGGCCGCATTCGCCAACGGCATCTTTCTGCATTGTCTGGACTATGAAATCCAGGGGCAGCCGGTTGCGCATGGCACCTCCAACATCCTGCCTTGCGCGCTCGCGCTCGGAGAGATGAAAGCAGCGTCCGGTGCGCGGCTGATCGAGGCTTACGTCATCGGCTGGGAGATACACGCTCGGTTGCGCAGGGCTTCGGCGCACTGCAATACGAGCGGCTATCATCCCCCCGGCTTGCTCGGTCCGCTGGCCGCCGCAGCCACCAGCGCAAAGATGCTGGGGCTCGACGCCGCGCAGGTCCGCATGGCGCTCGGCATCGCGGCCTCGCACACCGGCGGGCTGTCGGTGAATACCGGAACCATGGTCAAGTCGACCCATCCTGGCACCGCGGCACGCGAGGGTGTCGAGGCCGCCATGCTTGCACAGGCGGGCTTCATCAGCCGAGACGGTGTCCTCGAAGTCAAGCAAGGCTTCGTCGATACGGTGTTGGGTCCCGAGTTCGACTGGGATGAATTCCTGCGCGGTTTGGGCACATCATTCGCACTGGTCGACCCAGGGTTCAACATCAAGCGCTATCCCGCCCAGATCTTCATGCAGTGGGCGATCGAGGCGGCGCTTACCTTGCGCCAGCGCAACGAATTTCGACTCGAGGAGATCGACTATCTCGAACTGGAGGTTCCCGGAAGCCACATGCGCTCGGGACACGAAGGGACGGCGAGCAGCGGTCTCGACGGCAAGTTCGACATCGCCTACTGCGGCGCGGTGGCCGTGGCCGAAGGGCGGGTCGATATCGATTCGTTCAGCGATGCAACGCGATTCTCGCCACACGTGGAGTCGGTGCTGCAGAAGGTGCGCGTCACGCGCAATCCCGACATTCCGCGCGATCCCGGCAAAACCTGGGCCGCGGCCCGAGTCGGACTGCGTGACGGACGCATCCTTAGCGAAACATGTCGCCACTACCGCGGCTCGATCGCCAATCCGATGAATCGCGACGAACGCCTTGCCAAGCTCCAAGACTGCGCCAAGCGCAGTCTTGCGCTCGCCGACATCGAACGCATCGTACAGATGACGGACGCGCTGGAGTCGGTTGCGGACGTGCGTGCGCTCATGAGCGTCCTGGGGCACCGGTCGGCGTGAATCCTGAGCAGCAGGGACGGACCATGTTTCCACTCATCATGAAATCGTGGTCTGTTGCTGCGCGCTGAAATTGACCGATGGGGGGGTGCGGACAGTGAGTTGCTCCATCGCCCGATCCACTTTGGATCGGGCAGCCTATAGCCGCCATTTTGACCCGTCGCACTTGCGCGCCACGCGCCGCCGAAGCCATCCCAGAATCGTATCGGGTCGTGCGGCGGGGACCACCTCCTCCAACGCCTTGCGGCCCAGGCGATGCCCAATCTCGCCCAATGTGGCGCGCTCCGTATCCGACAACTGCAAGCCCCCGTTTATGTGCGCTTTCCGAATCCAACTCTCCGCGGCCAGGCATGCATTGTGGAGCAACAGTTCCTGGTCCACCGTCCCTGCGATGTAGGCAAGGATGCGCACCCAGTCCATCAGTGCCCTGCGCTCGGCCTGATTCCTAGGCGCAGAAGATTGCACGCATCACCTCCAGGCATAGACAACGCGAGAACAGGGGCCTGGACTCGATCAAAACACCATTGGCTATTCAACACGATCGAGGTTTTTGACCATACGGGGCCCGTGTTTCATAGGTATTCCAATCGGTTTGATGACTCAAGGCCGATGTGGACGTTGGCCGCCCTTGGCATAGCCTCACGCCGGCTTGCGGGCGACGATGAAGGGACGGACGTCTTTGCCACGAGTACCGTGCCACTCCACGCAAACAATATCGAGGCCCTGGCGGACCATGGCAGATTGCAGTTCCTCGGTTCTCAGGCACAGCACGTGAGGTGCCTTGCCGATGACGCGCATGAGGGGCAATGCCAGCCAGGGTACGAGCGGATTCATCTCGGCGATACAGGGCGTCTTCGAGATCAACAGACCATCCGGCCGCAAGGCCCGGGCGGCATGCGCCAGTGCCTCGTCCAGGTCGCTCACCAGGTGCAGCAGGTTAAACGCCAGAAGGGCATCGTGGCTGCAGGGCGCCGCCCAAGGTGCGTCGGCGTCCGCCAGCGCAAAGCTGAGTTGTGGGACGGGCTGGGCAGCCAGCTTCTCCCGGGCGATGGCGATCATGCCGGCCGAGACATCGGTCGCCAGCAGGTGCCCAGTGAACGGTGCCAGGCGCAGTGCCGTGGTCCCGGTGCCACACCCCATCTCCAACACGTCATGCTCTCGGCACAGCAAGCTTTGCACGCGCAGCAAGGTGGCCTCGTAGCCCTCGGGGTCAGCGATGGGGTCGGCGGCATACTTGCGCGCGGTGCGGTCCCAGAACAGGGCTTTGCGGGCGGCCAAAGGGGCCGCCTGGATTTGCGCTGGTGCGGCTTGGATGGAAGCACGGGTAGTGGTCGATGGCATGGGATGGGCTGGCGCAGAGGAACATCAATGAACGGCACTTGATGCTATCCATGCACCGCCCCTCAGGGAATTGCGGTAAATTGCACTGAACATATACGTTCTTGCATGAATAACCTCGACTGGAACCAGCTCAAAGCCTTTCTGGAAACCGCGGAAACAGGCTCGCTGTCGGCAGCTGCACGCAAGCTGGGCCTGACCCAGCCCACCTTGAGCCGCCAGGTGGCGGCCATCGAGCAGCGGATGGGCGTGACCCTATTCGAACGCGTGGGCAAGGCCATGGCGTTGACCCGCACGGGGCTGGACCTGCTGGAGCATGCGCGCGTCATGGGTGCTGCCGCCGAGGCGCTGAGCCTGGCGGCTACCGGGCGCTCGCAGGCCGTGGACGGCGTGGTCTCGGTGTCGGCCAGCGATGCCGTCGCCGCGTACCTATTGCCCCCGCTGGTGCGAGCGTTGCACGCGCAGGAGCCGGGCATTGCGATCGAGGTCATCTCGTCCAATGCACTAAGCGATCTGCTGCGTCGTGAGGCCGACATTGCCATCCGCCACGTCAAGCCCGAGCAGCCCGAGCTGATTGCACGCCTGGTCCGCGAGGCAACCGCGAGCTTCTATGCGTCTGAAGACTGGGTGAAAGTCCACGGCCACCCGCGCAGCGCCGAGGAAGCGGCCATGTTGCCCTTTGTCGGCACCGACCGGTCAGGCCAGTTCCTTGCATATCTGAAACAACATGGCTTGCCTCTGACCGAAGCCAACTTCAGTTGCTACGCCGATCACTCGGTCGCGCACTGGGCCTTGGTACAGCAAGGCATGGGCATCGGCGCGATGATGGACGACATGGCCCGCGATGCACCGGGCATCGTGCGGGTGCTGGATGACGTGCCACCGGTGCGCTTCCCGATCTGGCTGGTTACTCACCGCGAACTGCGCACCTCGCGCCGAATACGGGTGGTGTTCGAAGCACTGGCCAAGGGATTGCGCTGACCCGGCCGAACACATCAGATTCCCAGTACCTCGGTGTCGCAGGCCTTTTCCTGCCTTTCATTGTTTCAGATCTCTGTGCCATTGGCCCCGCGCCAGGTGGTCGTTGGCATCGGCAACCTCAGTGGCTACAGGGCGCAGCGGAAATGCCAGACTTAAACCCGTAGCAATGGAATGGACGCCCCCTTTCTCAAACGGCTCTGAGGTGCCAGAACGCGTGTGGGTGGCGAATTCCAAAGTCTTTAGGATCCGGCCTGTCCAGCGCAGTCTTGCGCGCCAAGGTAGGCATGGCAGTAGTGTCCAGAAAGCCGAACGAACGCTTCACGCCGCGACACGGTCGTAGTAGCTGTGCATACCGCCGAGCCGAGTGCGACGATGGATGCCCGCGTCGTTCGCCGCAATGGTCGGGTAGCCGCGAATCAGTCGGTGTCCTAGCCCCGGATGATTGCGTTCTTCGTGGAAATGCACCATGTACTCTGTGAGCGCACGACTCAAGGATCCATTCCCTACGAAGATCATCTTCGTCAGGCATTGTTCCCTGATCGAGCGTACGAAGCGCTCTGCGTAAGCATTCCGGTTCGGCGACATCGGTGGTAATCGGATCACCTCCGTAGAGCCCTCGGCAATGAAGTCGCGGAAACCCTTCGACTACTTCGTGTCGCGATCGACGATCAGGTAGCTCTTGCCAGCGAGCATCCCATCCTCCGAATCAAGCAAACTGCGGTCGACCTGAAGCATCCACGATTGCCCACGGCAGCATGGAGGGTCGTGCGCGGTTAGCCAGGAGCTGGGGTTGTAACGCGGCCGCGGGTGGCGTGTGCCATTTCGCGGCCCGGTCTGCGCATGCTGCGTTGTCGATGGTTCGGATCCTCGCCGATCATGCGCGGCGGCAGGCGCGCTGCGTCACTCCATCGTGATGCCCGCATCCTTGATGATCTTCGCATGCCGATCGATATCGGCGTGCAATCGCTTGGTGGTCTCCTCGGGCGTGGAGACAAGGACCTCGGAGCCCTGCTTCGCGAGGTACTCGATCGCTTCAGGCTGGTTGAGTACCGAAGCAAGTTCCTTCGAGATTCGTTCGATCGCCCCGCGTGGTGCCTTCGCCTGGGTAACGACCCCGAACCACCCTGCGATAATGAAGTTCGGCATGCCGGATTCGATGAACGTCGGTACCTCGGGCAATGCGGCCAGGCGCTTGTCGCCCGACATGGCAAGCGGGCGTTGCTTGCCGGCCCGGATGTGGGAGATGACCGAGATCGGGACCTGGAAAGACATGTCGATGCGGCCTGCCATGAGATCGGCTTGCAGCGTGCCGGAGCCCTTGTACGGAACATGATTGATCTTCGCGCCCGAGAGGAGCGTGAAGAGGGCGCCCGACAGATGGGTATTCGTGCCGACGCCGGAAGACGCGTAATTCAGCTGCCCGGGCTTGGCCTTCGCGAGGTCGATAAGTTCGGCCAACGTCTTGGCGGGGGAAGTCGGCGGTACGACCAAAACGAAGCGCGATGTTGCGATCGTGCCTACGCCGGTGAAATCCCTCTTCACGTCGTACGGCATCTTTAAAAGGCTGGGCGTGTTGATCAGGGACGACGAGGCAAGCAGGATCGTGTAGCCGTCGGGGGTCGCCTTGGCGACGGCATCGGTGCCGATGATGGTGTTTCCGCCTGGCCGATTATCGACAACCACCGAAATGCCGAAGCGCTCGCTCAACCGGGTTGCTGCAAATCGCGCCATCGGGTCGGTGCTACCGCCGGGCGGGAACGGAACGATGAAGCGAATGGGCCGGGCGGGGAAGTCTTGCTGGGCGAACGCCGGCGCGACAGCCGAAGTCAGCGCACCTGCTGCAAGCAGGCTCGCGAGTACAGTGTGGACGCTCTTCATGATACCTCCTCTCGTAGGCATTCCCGTTCTCGGTCTGGGACGCTCGTGGGTCTCGTCGGGGAATGGGTCCAAGTATGGAGTGAGCCCCACGCCCGGTCAATCACCTGAAAACTGCGCCAGCTACGGACCAGTCAATCGCGTGGCCGCTTTCTGGCATCGTGCTGCACGCGAGCTATCGGTCGTCCCCTGCCCTACGTGCATCGCTTCGGTTTGCCGACATTCGGTCTACTGGCGCACTCTGCGCGATGCTCCACAGAGGCGACTCCACTTTGGCGAGCCTGCAGCCAAGCTTTTGGAGACAGACCTAACGATTGCACAAAGGCTCGCGAGAACGACGCTGCACTGGCATAGCCCAGCTTCTCGCTTGCCAGTTTGATCGAGCTTCCCGCCAGGAGCATCGACTGCGCGAGCGACACTCGCCACCGCAACAGGTAGTCGGCTGGTGTCGTCCCTACCTGCTGCTTGAACTCAGCTGCGAAGGCACTGCGTGACATCCCCGCAGCTTGGGCCATACTTCCCAGAGCCCATGCGTCCCCCGGCCTCTCGTGCATTGCGGTAAGCGCGCGGGCCAGTTTTGCGTGCGCAAGCCCATAGATCAATCCCGGCGTCATTCCCGCTTGATCGGGGTGATCCAACAGCCAGCGCAGCAACTGCAGCAGCAGCACCTCGAAGAGTCGATCGGCCAAGAGGCGTTGACCGCAGCGCACACGCTCGGTCTCGGCGAACAGCAAGGCCAGCGTCTGTTCAATCCCGTCAACCGAGTGCAAAGGCAGCACAACCACCGAGGGCAGCGCCACCACCACCGGATGCCGGCCACCGCCTTCGAAGTCCACGGTGGCGCACACGAAGTCGGATCCCTCCGCGGGCGCATTGTGGAACTGGTGCTCTAGGGGGCGCGGGTAGAGCAGCAGGGTCGGCTCCGTCACCTTGATCTTGCGTGGAGCACCACTGCGCGGCCGGTGCGTGACCACCATCTCCCCACGGCGCAAAACATGAAGGAAGCCACGTCCTGCTTGGGCGTCGAACTGCGTGACGCCACACAAAGTGCCGGCATGGAAGAGGTGGGTACGCACCCGAAAGCGTTCGAGCAGCCCGGACAGCCGATCCACAGGCCCCGCTGAGATTGGTGTCATGGTCGACTCCGCTTGGACGAAATGGATCGTTTTATGGACTGTACGTATCCAATCATACACCCGACGATCATACACTTTCGTCCAGCGCACGGTCATATCCGTGTCGCGCCACCCCACCGGACTCCAGGAGAACTCATGAAACCCAACTCACTCCTCACCGCCACTCTCGTGGCCGCACTGGCCGTTGCCGTGACCCCGAGCGCCGCAGCGCAATCGGCGCCGGCCATCCCCGGCTACACAATGGGCCAAAAGACGCTGGCCAAGGCGCCGTACACGCTGGCCAATCTGGAATCACTGAAGAGAACCTTGCTGTTCACCGACGAAGACATTCGCTACCTGCGCATGAGCAAGACGATCCTGGCCGACCAGACCGAAGCGATCCTCGATGTCTGGTACGGCTTCGTCGCCTCCACACCGGAGTTGGTCGTGTACTTCAAGAACAACAAGACTGGAGCTCCCGACAGCGCCTACCTGGGCGCCGTTCGCAAACGCTTCGGTCAGTGGATCGCCGACACGGCCGACGCCAACTACGACCAGGCTTGGCTGGACTACCAATACGAAATCGGCCTGCGACACACTGTGGCGAAGAAGAACAAGACCGACAAGGCCGACAGCATGCCGCTGGTGAACTTCCGCTACCTGTCGGCCATGACGATACCGGTGACGACCACGCTCAAGCCCTTCCTGGCCAAGAAGGGGGCCTCGGCCGCCGATGTCGAAAAAATGCACGCCGCCTGGGTTAAGTCTGTGCTGATGCAGACCATATTGTGGAGCTACCCCTATGTGCAGAAAGGTCAGTTCTGAACCACCGAACGACATCACTTATCGGCTCTGTTCTCTAGCCCATCCCAACGAGAAGGATTCACCATGAACCGCGTTCCCCTGATTGATCGAAACGTTACCACCGCCGAGCGCAAAGCGCTGCTCGACGCTATCCACGCCGCGTTCGGCACAACGCCCAATATGTTCCGCGCGGTAGCCAATTCACCCGCCGCGCTGAAGAGCATGTGGTCGGCCTTCGGTGCCTTAGGCTCGGGGAAGATTGCGCCGAAGCTAGGAGAGCAGATTGCCGTAGCGGTGGCCGACCGCAATGCCTGCGAATACTGCCTGGCGGCCCATACCGCGCTTGGCCGCAAAGCCGGTGCCAGCGCTGAAGAGATGCATCACGCCCAAGCAGGTGAGTCGGCGGATGCAAAGACGCAGGCCGCGTTGCACTTCGCGCTCAAGCTCGTCAATGATCGCGGCCAGGTCAGCGATGCCGATGTGCACGGACTGCGTCAGGTCGGATTCGGTGACGAAGAGATCGTCGAGATTCTGGCTCACGTAGCACTGAATCTCTTTACCAATTACGTGAACGTTGCGTTCGCAGTTCCGGTCGACTTTCCAGCCATCAAGCTGCGTCGCGCCGCCTGATCCTTTCAACAATAGGCAACGCAACCCCGCCCGGCGCAAGCGCGCGCCGGGCTTCTACCGAGATCGCGCTGAATCATCAACTGTTGGCGACGATCGAATTGTTCTCCCAGGGGAGGCCATTCCCAGTCGCCACCAACACAAACTGCTCACTTCGATGTCATCGTAGAACGTGGGCGCTACGCCTCTGCCGCGAGAACAGAGGTTAGCCGATTGGCATTGATGACCCTGTCAAATTCTGCGCCATTCGGGAACTTCAAGGTCCCCGCTCAGCACAAGGGCCGCCCCTCACGACATCACCCTGAAGAGCTTCGTCGCAGACCTTCGCCAATTCGGATGCACGCCCAGCATCATGAAGCCGAAGCTGTCCGGGGTGTTGCGGCCCGCGAGCGCCATCTCCGCGCGAACGGCCCCCTACCGAGCACAGGCCGTGCCACGCAGCTGTTCCGGACTGTCGGAGAAAAGGCAGGCGCTCGTGCGCCCGATTCCATTGTTGCCGCCGCTCGACAGGAACGGGTGAGGCCCTTCGACACGGATGTCGTCGGCGTCGACGTCATGCGCTTCCCCCCCATTTGACGCAATGCCGCTGGAAGCCTTCCAGGTCTAGCTCAGGCCCCCATCCGTGATCGCCTTCAGCGATGTCTCCATGGTCAAGTCGCAGCAAGTTCCGTCGAACATTACGCCGTCCGCGCACCGGTCGATATACGATCGCCCCCAACCGACGCCCGCGACGTGGCCACGGCACTCCCACAGGCCCATCCCCTCCTTATCCCGCATCCGATTCGTGCCACTCACCATAGCAGCCCCCCACTCGTTCCATGGATCTGCGACGTTCGCAGCCGTCGCCTAGGGGGAAACTCTCCACTCGGGCATCATCTGACCGGTACTCGTGCGTTCGCACATCAGCGCCACAGACGAACCGACAGGCACCTCGCTCGGTAGCGTCCAGGGAAGATCGGAGAGAAGCTTGATGCCTGGATCCTGGCCCAGCGTGCTGATGGCGAAGTCGATGGGCTGTGCCGAACGAAAGCTTCGCACTCGCGAATCCCGTATCGCGAAGCAGACGTCGATGTGGCCCTCGCCCTGTACCTCGGTCCACGACAGATGCTCGCTGCCCCCGCGCATCCAGAACTTTTTCGTGTGACGATAGTGCAGTCTATTGCACTGGATACAGGCCTGGAGAACCAACCGCTGCGCGTTGCGGATATCCCAAAAAGGGCTTACTCATCGGATCGAAAGCGGGCGCGAACCTTTTCGGCTCGGGAACCGACGACATCCTTACCCCTCCTTGCAATCGCGCATTCCGTTCCTAGCGAGTGCCTGGGGGTGGGCTTGTGATTCAACCCGAGTATGAGTTCGGGAAGAGAATGCAGTAACCTATCTGTCCGATCGGCAACAATGCCGGAACGCCAGGAGGAGAGCCCATGGATTTCGCATACACGCCGCAACAGGAAGCACTGCGACGCGAGGTTCGTCGATTTATCAATCAGAATGTCACCGACGACGTCGCTGAAGAGATCGAGAATCAGACCCATCCCCGAGGCGGAGGGCCACTGATAAACGAGTTATTCAAGAAAATCCACGACAAAGGCTGGCTGGGCATTGCCTATCCGACGGAATATGGCGGACAGGGGGGGGATCGCATCAGCCAATATATCGTCGAGGAAGAGTTTCTCAGGGTCGGCATTCCTGTCGGCTTGGGTGGCAGCGGTGCCCCCGCAATCATGTCGGCGGGCACGGAGGAGCAAAA
>JALHQN010000027.1 GCA_022841915.1 Burkholderiales bacterium
GAGCGCTAGCAGGATTTGCGTTATTGCAACAGTTGGTGCCAAAAAAAGGTGCGAGACCACCCGTGCATGTTGCAGACACGTACGTGCATCACGCAAACTTCCTGCATCTCACCGTAAGGCGAGTGACGTGCGGGATCTGTCGCAAACACGTGATGCGATCGGTCCCGGCAAGGTGAAACTTCAAAGGAGATTTTGGTATGCATAAGAAGCTATTGGCAGTGGCGGTGGCCGGTGCACTGGCGGCACCGTTGCTCGCGCAAGCTGCAAGCTCGGGCAGCACCGTTCAGATCTACGGTGTCGCTCAGTTCGAACACGCCTACATCGACCAGGGCAGCGGCCGTCCGAGCACCGACTATGTCGAGTCGACCGGCTCCTACCTCGGTTTCAAGGGTACGGAATCCCTGGGCGGCGGCATGTCGGCCTGGTTCCAGTGCGAGACCACGATGGATATCCGCGCATTCGACCAAGTCGGTCTGTGCTCGCGTAACAGCGGTTTGGGATTCCGCGGTGGCTTCGGCAATGTCTGGGTCGGCCGCTGGCATACTCCGATGAGCCGTGCCCTGGGCATCGGTGAAGTCGGTGGCGAAGCGACGGGTAATCTCGGCATCTCGTACTTGGCAGCGGGCGGATCGGGCTCGGTATCGGCCGCCGCCGGTCTGGGCACGTCCGCTACGGACCTTCCGGCAACGAATTTTGACGACCGGATCACCTACGCGAATCCCGGGGGCAGTGCTCAACGGCATCGTTTCCGTCGTCGTGAGACCTGCCTGACGACCTACGAAACCCCCCGCATGGGCGGGTTCATGTTGGGCGCGGCAGTCACTTGCGGCAACACCGCAGCCGAAGCTTCCGCGACCGACGCCAACCGCAACACAAAGCCGCGCACTTGGTCGTTCGCCGGCACGTATGTGAACGGCCCGTTGGCCGCGAGCATCAGCTATGAGCGGCACAACGACATGGGCTTCTTCGCCCCTGGATCGCGTGAACTCGACGACCGTGGCTGGGGCTTGGCTGCTGCCTACACGATGGGCGCGGTGAAAGTCGGTGGCATGTATGTCGACCGCAAGTGGGAGCAGACAGACGGCGAGATCAAGAAGAAGAGCGCCGCCATCGGCGTCGAGTGGAACATTGCCGGCCCGCATAACCTGCACGTGAACTACAACTGGCTGGATGATTCGAAGGGCAATTCCGCCATCGCGATCAACCCGACCTCCGCAGGTGGTATCGCGGCCCCGGGCGCTGAGACGGGTGCGCAGTCGTTCTCGATCGCCTACCAGTACAACTTCTCCAAGCGCACGTCGGCGAAGTTGGGCTACGCCCGCATGGACAACGACCGCAACAGCCGTGCAGCTCGCATCGGTACAGCGGCATCGGTTCTCACCGCGGGTGACGATCAGGACGCAGTCGCTCTGGTCGTGAAGCACCGCTTCTAAGAAGCAGTAGACCAGAAGTCGATGGTTCATTGAACGGGCGCCCGTCTGGGCGCCCGTTTTTTTATGTGCTCTCGCCCAAGCGAGCAGTGGTTTCGATTGGCTAGGGACGCGTGCGTCGAAGGTCGTCATCGATGCCGGAAAGCAGCTCGGGCGATCGGTGCGGGTATGCGCTCGCGGAGCGGGCGCAGAGGCGCGGCGCGTAAAGGTCGATGTAACGAGCCTGGGTTGCGCAGGCAGTCGGCAAACAGATCGAGCCGGCACTCGGCGCCTAACTCCTCTGCCGGGGCACCAATACGCGCTGTCGTGGTTCTACGCGAGTGTCCGTTCGCCCGTGGCGGCGGTGCGAGCGTTCAGCATCGCCATGTACAGCGTCTCGAGTTCGCGCGTGAACCCCGTCGAATCGAACAGCGGCGAGTGATCTCTCGCAGCGTCGACTTGCGCACGCATTTCCTGGAGTGCCTGTGGCGATCGGGCAAGCTTCAGCGCGAGGCTCTCGTATTGAGGGAGCGAGTGGGTCACCAGATCGGGCAGGCCAGCTGCCGTAAGCAGGCTCGCCGAGACGCGTGACGCGAACGTATCGCCGCATAGCGCGATACCCGGACAACCGCACCACAGGGCATCGCTCATCGTCGTATGCGAGGTATACGGAAACGTATCCAGGGCGAGATCGGCGACGCGGTAGCGCGCCAGATGCTCTGCATTAGGCAATCTGGGCGCGAAGATCACCCTGCGATCGTCCATGCCGTGCTCGCGTGCAGCTTGCAGCAGATTGCGCTTGGCGACGTCGTTGCTGTCGAAGAGCCAAAGCACGCTGTCCGGCACCGCATCGAGCAGGCGCATCCAGGCAGCGAACACGTCCGGCGTGATCTTGTAGGTCTGATTGAAGCAGGCGAACACGAACCCGGACGACGGCAAGCCGTAAGCTTCGCGGGCGTGCGGCTCCGCGACGGCGCGGGCACGATCGTTCGGCTGATAGCAATGAGGCAAGCGCAGGACGGTTTCGGAGTAGTGCTGCTCGGCGGCTTGCGGCACGACGACCGGATCGGCGATCAGATAGTCCATGAAGCTCGCCCCTGTGGTCCCCGGGTAGCCGAGCCAGGTGGCTTGGATCGCGCAGGGTCGCCGGGCGAGGAGGGTGACTCGATCGCCGAGTGTGTATCCCTTCAGATCGACGAGTACGTCGAGCGCATCGTCGCGTATGCGCGCTGCGGCGACATCGTCCGGCTCGCGCGCGATGTCGATGAAATGCTCGCAGGCGTTTCGCAGGCGTTGCAGCATGGCGCTGTGATCGTCCGGACCATGCGAGTAGGCGAAGATTTCGAAGTGCTCGCGGTCGTGACGTTCGAACACTTCAGCCATCAGATAGGCCGTGGCATGATCGTGCAGGTCGGACGAAAGATAGCCGATGCGGATGCGCCGATCCGGTGCTCGGATGCTGGGGGCTAGGGGCAGCGCGGCGATGCCGGCGAAGCGCGCTGCGGCCCAGCGCCGCGTGTAGGCAAGCTGTTGAGCCGCAGTGGTCGGTTCGCACAACAGCCAGAACGGACTGCCCAACGGGGCTTCGCTCTCGAGCAGAGGCGTCATCGTCTGCCAAGCCGCTGCCCACTTCTTCCAGTCGCAGGCCTGCCGCAATTGATAGGCGAGCATGCCGAGCAGCGTGCTTGCATGCGTCTTCGCATAGCCTTGCTCGAGCGCTGCAATCGCGCTTTCGATGTCGCCGCGCACGAGGAGCGTGTTCGCGAGCGTGGCATGGCTCATCGCGTGCTCTGGGTTCGACCGCACCACGCGTTCGGCTTGAGCGCGCGCGCCATCGAGATCGCCGATCTCGAAGAGTGCGCTCGCCAGGGCCGCAGCCGCTGGTACATTGTGCGGCTCCAACTCGAGCGTTCTGCGCAGATGAGCGACCGCTTCCTGCGCTCGACCGGTGGCGAGGCAAGCTGCGGCGAGGCCTTCGTAGGCAGGAGCGAATACGGCATCCGATTCGAGCGTTCGCCGATACATCGCGTAGGCCGCGTCGTGCCGGCCCTGCAGAGCGAGCGTTCGCGCCAACTCGTTCGACAGCGCGGGGTTGCGCGGGTCGAGTGTCATGGCCTGCTCGAGCAGGCCGCTGGCTCGTGCGAACTCCGACTGTCGCTGCAGGACGATCGCAAGATTGAGCATCGCATCGATGTACGCGGGTGCTTGTGCGAGCGCGCGCTCGAACCATCGCTGTGCCTGGCCCGGATCGTCGGCTTGCATGGCGAGCACGCCCAGGTTGAATGCGGGCTCCGGACGCTGTGGGGCGACACGCATCGCAGCCTGGAAGCAGTCCGCTGCGCCTGACGCATCGCCCGTAAGCGCGAGTGCTCGTCCCAGGTTGATGTGGCAGTCGGGATCGGTCGCATCGAGGCTTACTGCCCGCCGCAGCGCAGGCAATGCCTGATCGGCACGATGCTGTTCGAGGATGGCGATGCCCAAGCGCATGAAGACGGAGGCCGGTGCCCTGGGCAGCGCGGTTGCACGCTGCAAAACTTGCTCGGCTGCGGCGTATCGACCGAGCATGAGATGCGCGAGGCCAAGATGTTCGAGCGCCGCGCCATGCCGAGGATCGGCAGCGATGGCTCGCTCTAATGCAGTCACCCCATCGGCAGGCCGGTTCTGCGACAGATGCGCGATACCCAGCAAGAAGAGCGCATCCGGATTGCGCGGCGCCTTGCGCAACACCTGCTCGCATACGGCTTGCGCGGCGATGGCGTCGCCTTGATGCAGGTGCTTCTCGGCTTGTTGAAGATGGCGGGAGAGCGAACTCGACACGGGCGGATGCGTTCTATAGAAGGTGTCCGCATGATATAGCACCCGTCGCTGCCTGCGATGGTCGCTTTGAGTACGCGGCATGTGCTGCATACTCTATCGAAGCGCAGACTCACGTGACCCGCTCCAACCGCGGCACTACAATCCGCGAGCCCAAGCCCGGCCGACCAGCGAGCAACCATGTCCGAATCCGAAGACAAGCGTTCTCATCGCAACGACGATCTCCAGCGAGTGATCGCCTTGCTGCGCGAGCAGGCCATCGCTGAGAAGCTTGCCGCCCGCTCGAATGCGGCTCGTCGGGGAGGCGCGGATGACGTGTCCCGGCCGCCGCCTGCGCTCGTCGAACTCGAGCAACGGCTCAACGCGCTGCATCCTGCCGACATCGCACACCTGCTAGAGATGCTGCCGGTCGATGACCGGTTGGTGATCTGGGAGCTCGTGCGACAAGATCGCGACGGCGAGATCCTGCTCGAAGTCTCCGACGCCGTGCGCGAATCGCTCATCGAGCACATGGACGTCGAGGAGCTGGTCGCTGCGGCCGAGCAGCTCGATGCCGACGAGCTTGCCGACCTTGCGCCCGATCTGCCGCCCGAAGTGCTGGACGGGGTGTTCGCCGCGTTGTCAGTCGAAGAGCGCGAGCAACTGCGTGCCGCCATGTCCTATCCCGAGGACTCGGTGGGTGCGTTGATGGACTTCGACATGATCGGCGTGCGTGAGGACGTGACCGTCGAAGTCGTGCTGCGCTACTTGCGCCGGCGCGACGAGTTGCCCGATCACACCGACCAGCTGTTCGTGGTCGATCGCGATGAAAATCTTCGCGGCTTGCTCCCGGTCAACAGACTTCTGGTCAGCGCCCCCGACACGTTGGTCAGCGCCATCATGGCCACGGACCGGATCATGACGCTGCGCCCGGAGCAGGATGCGCAAGAGGCTGCGCTCTCGTTCGAGCGCTATGACCTCGTCTCGGCGGCAGTGGTCGATGCGGAGGGGAAGCTGATTGCCCGCGTAACGATCGATGCCGTCGTCGACTTCATCCGCGAGCGCAGCGAGAACGAGATGTTGTCTGCCGGCGGTCTGAGCGACGACGAGGATCTTTTCGCTCCCGTATGGCGCAGCTTGAAGAACCGTTGGAGTTGGCTGGCGCTGAATCTAGTGACCGCATTCATCGCTTCGCGTGTCATCGGTATCTTCGAGCACTCGATCGAGAAGCTGGTCGCGCTCGCGGCATTGATGCCGATCATCGCCGGCATCGGAGGCAATTCAGGCAATCAGACCATCACCATGATCGTTCGCGGCTTGGCGCTGGGACAGATCACTGCGGGCAATGCCCGTAAGTTGCTGACTAAGGAATTCGTCGTCGCGGTCGTCAATGGCTTGGTATGGGGCACTGTCGTCGGTCTGTTCGCCTCTCTCATCTATAGCAGCTGGCAACTCGGTGCTGTGATGATGGGCGCCATGCTCCTGAACCTGATGCTCGCCGCCCTGATGGGTTTCGCCATCCCGATGACGATGCACAGGCTCGGGCGCGACCCTGCCTTGGGCGCCAGCGTCATGATCACCGCGATTACCGATAGCGGCGGCTTCTTCATCTTCCTCGGGCTTGCCACTCTCTTCCTGGTCTGAAGCGGGCGCGTCGATTCACTCCGCACTCGCGATGCCTGTCGGATGGATCCGATCGCAGCGCAGCGACAGTCTGTTGGGTCGAGTGGTTGTCGATCTGCTGCGACTGGCGGGTAGCGACCAGAGGAGTGTTCGATATCGCGAGCGCTGCATGCGCGAGGCTGAAGGGGCGTTGTGGCCACGCGGCTCCCCTCATCGAGTGGTCACGAAGGAAACACTGCGGGAAGAGGCGCCTATAAAGCAAAAAAGGCGGGAGCACGAATGCTCACCGCCTTATGCTGCTGCGGGAAACTTGCTCCCGCTTCTTCTTTACACTTTTTTCTTAGCTGCTTTCTTAGCTGCTTTTTTTGCGGGCTTCTTCGCTGCCTTCTTCGCTGCTTTCTTAGCCATTCTAGTTCTCCTTACGAGGTTGCTGTTCAGTGAGAGCTCGTGACCCGCACCGCCAAGCTTTCCATTCGACTTCACATGCATCGCTTCGTCGTTGTATCCACTCATGACGAGAGGATGGATGCTTGGTGAACGGATTCTAAGCCACTTGTAGATCAAAATACAACAGCCTCGTCAAGTTTTTCGCTTCGCAAATCAAGCGCGCAACATCGATGCGACACTCGCATCGATGCATCGACTTCACGCGTTCGATATCGATGCGATGCGAGCACTGCATCGACGCTCTTTGCTGCGCATTTCTCTAGGGAAGAAAGCTCTCATGAGCGAACAGGTCATCGATGGTTTCTCTCTCTCGAATGAGATGTGCTCGATCGCCATCGACCATCACTTCAGCCGCGCGAGGCCGTGAGTTGTAGTTCGAACTCATGCTCATCCCGTATGCGCCTGCAGACATCACGGCCAGCAGATCGCTGGCTGCCACGTTCAGCATGCGATCGCGCCCGATGAAGTCGCCGCTCTCGCACACCGGGCCGACCACTTGGCACAGACGCTCCTCGCCGGCGGTTGCGCGCATGACGGGCCGAATGTCGTGCCATGCGTCGTATAGGGCGGGACGCACGAGGTCGTTCATCGCAGCATCGACGATGACGAAGCATCGATCCGGCGTGGGCTTCACATACTCGACGCGCGTGAGCAGCACGCCGGCGTTGCCCACCATCGAGCGGCCAGGTTCCACCATGATGCGGCAGGCGCGGTTGCCCATGCCCCCGACGAGCGTGCGCACGTAGTCGGCGATCGAGGGCGGGTGCTCCTCCGCCTGATAGCGAATGCCCAACCCACCGCCTAGATCCAGGTGCTCGATCTCGATGCCGTCGGCACGCATGGCGTCGGCGAGCGCGAGCACCCGTGCGAGCGCTGCAGCGAAGGGAGCGGTCTGCGTGAGCTGCGAGCCGATATGGCAGTCGATGCCGGTGATGCGCAGGCCCGGCAGCTCGCGCGCCCGTCGATACAGATCGAGCGCGCTTTCGTGCGGCACGCCGAACTTGTCTTGGCGCAAGCCGGTGGATATATACGGATGCGTCTTCGCATCGACATCCGGATTGACGCGCAAGCTGATGTTCGCGGTCTTGCCTGCTGCATGTGCGAGTTGCGACAGTCGCTCCAGTTCGGGTGCCGATTCGACGTTGAAGCAATGGATGCCGACCTCGAGCGCGCGCTGGATCTCGCTCACACTCTTGCCCACGCCGGAGAAGACGATCTTCGACGGCGCGGCGCCGGCCGCGAGTACGCGCGCCAGCTCACCGCCGGAGACGATATCGAAGCCGCTGCCCATGTCGGCGAGCAGCTTGAGTATGGCGATGTTGGAGTTCGCCTTGACCGCGTAGAGGATCAGGTGGTCGCGGTCGCCGAACGCGTTGCGGTACTGTTCGAAGGCATCGACGATCGCCGCCTTCGAATAGACGTAGCATGGGGTGCCGAACCGCTCGGCAATCGCGCTTAGAGGATGCTGCTCGACGCATAGCCCCAGGTTGCCGTCATCGATGAGGAGGTTCACGGCGTTGTTCCTTGGGGGGCGGTGGGCGTCGGTGGAGTGATCTTCACAGGCTGCTGGGACGGGGGCTTGGATCCGGGCGGATAGAGTGGGCCCTTGAGTCCGCAGCCGGCAAGCAAGCCGACAAGGGCGATGATGAGCGGCGCGCGGTGCATCGTTGTGTTCTCTCGTTGATCGTGATGGCGTGAGGACTATATCAGCCGCATCGAAGCGGCGGAACCATGCGCCGGGGCACGCATCCTGAGATCGCTTTGCGCTGCCGTTGCGACAGTGGCTGTCTCAGCGGGCAGAGCCGATGCGCGTCATTTCGCTTTCGATCCACGCACGAACCTCGCCGATGAGCGCTTCGGTGTCCGCCGCTTGCGGATGGATCGGCGCGCCGATGCTGACAGTGATGGTGCCGGGATACTTGAAGAAACCGTTCTTGGGCCACAACTGCCCGGCGTTGTGCGCGACCGGTACGACAGCCACCCCTGTCTTGCAGGCAAGCCACGCGCCGCCCGCGTGGTAATGGCCGCATTCGCCAGGCTGTACGCGGGTGCCTTCGGGAAAGACGATGATCCAGAAGCCTTGATCCAGACGTCGCCGACCTTGGTCGAGCAAGCTGCGCAGCGCTCGGGTGCGCGCCGAGCGGTCGATGGTGATCGGGGACAACGTCGCGAGCCCCCAGCCGAAGAAGGGCAGCCATACCAGCCAGTGCTTGAGGACCATCACCTGCGGCGGAAACAGTTTCTGAAAGAAGAGCGTTTCCCACGCCGATTGATGCTTCGCCATGACGACGTAGGGCCCACCCGAAGGCACTTCACCCTGAATGCGGTAGTCGATCCGGCAGATGCTTCGAGCGAGTGCGACGATGAGATGCGACCATGAGGTCACGATGCGATAGCGCAGGCGCGCAGGCAGCGGCCAGACCAGCCAGGCAAGCAGCGCATAGGGCGGAGTGATGCATAGCGCGGTCAGGAAGAAGGCCGTCGATCGCAGCAGCACACCGAGGCGCGCCATCACGGCACAGGCCGGTTAAGCAGCAACCAGTCGGCTGACGTAGGCAGCGAGGTCGTCGTAGATCTCGGTGCCCTCGGGTAGTCCGCCTTCCTTCAGCGTGATCTTGCCCTTGCCGGTGGTGACGAGGATCGACTGGGCACCGACCTCCTGCGCCGCCTGCAGGTCGCGCAGGGAGTCACCGACGACCGGTACACCCTTCATCTCGACGCCGAAGCGGCTTGCGATCTCGCGCAGCATGCCCGCTTTGGGCTTGCGGCATTCGCAATGTGCGTCGGCAGCATGCGGACAGAAGAAGATCGCATCGATGCGACCACCCACCTGCCCCAACTGTCGCGTCATCTTGTCGTTGATCGCGTTGAAGGCCGCGATGTCGAGCAGACCACGCCCGATGCCCGACTGATTGGTTGCCACGGCGATGCGGTAGCCGCGTTGATTGAGCGTCGCGATGGCCTCCAGGCTGCCCGCAATGGCGCGCCATTCCTCCGGTGTCTTGATGAAGCGATCGCTGTCATGATTGATCACCCCATCGCGATCGAGCACGATCAGCTTCATGCGGGCAGCCGCGAGATGTTGGCGACGCGGTTCAAAAGATGGTTCAACTGATTGAGCAGGGCGAAGCGGTTGTTGCGCAACGCCTCTTCCGGCACGACGACACGGACATCGGTGAAGAAGCGGTCCACCGGCCCGCGCAAGCGGGCGAGGGCTTGCAGCGCTTCGGCAAACTGGTTGCTGCCCATGTGCGTCTGCACCAAGGGTGCCACTTCACACAACGCTGCATGCAGAGACTGCTCGGCGACTTCCTGCAGTAGCGCGGTGTCGACGGCGTGCGTGAGATCGGCGACTTTCTCTTTCGTGACGATGTTGCGTGAGCGCTTGTTCGCTTCGATGAGGCTGGCGGCCTCCGGCAGCGTGCGGAATTGCTTGATGGCTTCGAGCCGCGGCACCAGTTGATCGATCGGCAGGTCGTGCTGCCGGTAGAGATCGAGCACCGATTCGGTTTCCTCGGGCGAATAACCAAGATCCCGGAAGTAGCCGAGCGCGCGATCGAGGACGAAGCCCACCAGATCGAAGGCGACGCTGTCGGACAAAGCCACGGCGTTTTGGAAGCCGTCGCGAGCCTTGGCCAGCACATCGTACAAGCCCAGCGGCAGGCGATACTCGACCAGGATGCGCAGCAGGCCCAGCGCGTGGCGGCGCAAGGCGAACGGATCCCGGTCGCCGGTGGGGATCAGGCCGATGCCATAGATGCCGACCAGGATGTCGAGCTTGTCCGCCATCGCGACCACCGCAGGAGCACCGCGCTCAGGCAGCGCGTCGGAGGCGAATCGAGGTCGATAGTGTTCTTCGATGGCTTGCCCGACTTCGGCGGCATCGCCGCCATGGATCGCATAGTAGCGGCCCATGATGCCTTGCAACTCGGGGAATTCGCCCACCATGCCGGTCGCAAGATCCGCCTTGCACAGCAGCGCGGCGCGGTCGACCACCATGGCATCGACGTCGAGCTTGGCGGCAATGTACGCGCTGAGGCTGCGCAGGCGCTGGACACGCTGACGCTGGGAGCCGAGCTTGTTGTGATAGACCATGCGCTCCAGTTCGGCGAGACGCTGCTCGAGGGGCGTCTTCTTGTCCTGCTCGAAAAAGAAGCGGGCATCGGCAAGCCGCGGGCGCACCACGCGCTGGTTGCCGTTGACGATGTTGGCGGGATCGTCGAGCCGCATGTTGCTCACGATCAGGAACGCCGACAGCAGATTGCCGGAGCGGTCCAGCAGCGGAAAGTATTTCTGGTTCTGGCGCATGGTCAGCATCAGGCACTCCTGCGGCACTTGCAGGAACTCGGCATCGAATCGCCCCACGTAGACGCTGGGATATTCGACCAAGGCCGTCACCTCGTCGAGCAGGCTCTCCGGATCGGAGAGCACGGCTTCGAGGGCGCGTGCGTGATCGTGCAGTTGGCGGGAGATGTCTGCGCGGCGCTCGCTGAAGCTTGCGACCACCCTGCCTTCGTCCGCCAGGCGTTGCTCGTATTGCTCGGCATGATCGAGCGTGATCTCGGCCTTGCCCTGGAAGCGGTGGCCACGAGTGGTGCGGCCGCTCTCGATGCCGAGGACCTTGCCCGGCACGACGCGCTCGCCGTGCAGCATGACGAACCCATGGACGGGGCGCACGAATTGGGCCTCGCCCGCGCCCCAACGCATCACCTTCGGGATGGGCAGCTTCTTCAGCGCCTCGGCAAGGAGCGTCGCGAGATGCTGGTCGAGCGCTTCACCGGGTTTCTTGGAGCGGAAGGCGAAGTGCTCCGCCTTGCCGTCGCGTACGCGCTCGAGCGCATCGACATCGACGCCGCACGAGCGGGCGAATCCGGCTAGCGCCGGCGTCGGTTTGCCGCTTGCGTCCATGCCGGCCTGCACCGAAGGGCCTTTGCGGACGACTTCGCGTTCTTCCTGCTGCGCGAGGATCGCAGGGAATCGGACCGCCAATCGGCGGGGGGTCGCGAAGTCGACGTGAGGCGCCGCCCCGTCGGGGATGAAGCCAGCGCCCGCCAATCCTGCACGCAGATGTTCGCCTAGCGATGTGCTCAGGCGCTGCAGCGCTTTGGGGGGCAGCTCTTCGCAGAGCAACTCGATCAACAGTGATTCGGGTTTCATCGCGCACTCCCGCCGAGCATCGGAAAGCCAAGCCGTTCGCGCGACTCGTAGTAGCTCTTGGCCACGGCTCGCGCCAGCGTGCGAACCCGGCCGATATAGGCTGCGCGCTCGGTGACCGAGATGGCGCCCCGTGCGTCCAGCAAGTTGAACGTGTGCGAGCACTTCATGACCAGCTCGTAGCCGGGCAAGGGCAGGCCTTCTTCCAGCAGACGGCTTGCCTGCCGCTCGTAGTCGGTGAACTGCTGAAAGAGCCAGGCGGTGTCCGCCAGTTCGAAGTTGTAGCGGGACTGCTCGACTTCGTTCTGATGGTAGACGTCGCCGTAAGTCACGCCCGGTGTCCAAACGAGGTCGAACAGGCTGTCCTTGCCCTGCAGATACATCGCGAGGCGTTCGAGGCCATACGTGATTTCACCTGCAACCGGTCGGCATGCGATGCCGCCGACTTCCTGGAAATAGGTGAACTGCGTCACCTCCATGCCGTTGAGCCATACCTCCCATCCGAGTCCCCAGGCACCGAGGGTCGGCGATTCCCAATCGTCTTCTACGAAGCGAATGTCGTTGCGCTGCAAGTCGATGCCCAGTGCTGCCAGCGAACCCAGGTAGAGATCCTGGAACGCCGCCGGCGAGGGCTTCATGATGACTTGATACTGATAGTAGTGCTGCAGGCGGTTGGGATTCTCGCCGTAGCGTCCGTCCTTGGGCCGGCGCGAGGGCTGCACGTAGGCGGCATTCCAGGGCTCGGGGCCGATCGCGCGCAGGAAGGTCGCGGTATGAAACGTGCCCGCGCCGACTTCCATGTCGTACGGCTGCAGCAGGGCGCAGCCCTGCTTGTCCCAGTAGTGCTCCAGCGTGAGGATGATTTGCTGAAAACTCAGCATGAAAGGCTCGATCTGTCAGAGAGGTGGAAGTAAGTGAAGAATTCTACCGGGTTCCATCGTCGCGGCGCACCTGCGAGCAGGGCGCGCTATACCCGATTGCTCAGTGCTTAGCGGCAAGCCTTGCGCGCAGCGCCGGTATGCCGAATGCTGCCAGCAGCATCAAGCCTCCGAACGCGATCGCGGGCAAGTTGCCGAATCGTACATAGGGCGTTGCGCCGGTGTAGCCGCGGACTTGCGCCTCCACCGATTCGGTCTTGAACGTCGCGGCCGAGGCGACGACGTTGCCGCGCGGATCGACGACGGCAGTCATCCCGGTATTGGTCGATCGCAGCATGAAGCGCCCGGTTTCGAGCGATCGCATCTGCGCGATCTGCAAGTGTTGCATGGGCGCGATCGAATCGCCGAACCAGGCGACGTTGCTGACGTTGACGAGCAGCGTCGCTGCGGGCAGCTGACGGATGATCTCTTCGCCGAACGCATCCTCGTAGCAGATGTTGATGGCGACGCGCTGACCGGCCACTTCGAGCGGCTGCTGTGTGATCGCACCGCGTGAGAAGTCGGTCAGCGGAATCGCCAGCGAGTTGACGATCGGTGCCAGCAAAGGCCGCAGCGGGATGAACTCGCCGAACGGCACCAGATGCGACTTGCGGTAGGTTTGCGAAGGCGATGCGCCGATGCTGACGACACTGTTGAAGTAGCCCCGGTCTTCGCCGCGTTCCGGGAGCCCGATCAGAACATCGGCGCCATGAGCGCGCGCGTGCTGCGCGATGCGCTGCAGGAACTCAGGCGGGACTTCTTGCAGGAACAACGGCACCGCAGTTTCGGGAAGGATGATCAGGCGCGCATTCGAAGCCTGCACCATGGCATCGTACAACTGCAGCGTGGACAGCAGTTGTTCCGGTCGCCATTTCATGCTCTGCGGCACGTTGCCCTGCAACAGGCTCACCGTCAGCGGCTCGCCCTCGGGGGTCGTCCATTGCACGGTCTTGAAACCGCCGGCGACCAGCCACAACGCCAGCAAGCCCAGCGCGGGTCGCCAAGCAAGGCTGCGCCAGCGACCGACGGTGTGCCGCGCCAGTCCGGCCGAGAGCACCGTTGCCAGACCCACCAGGTACAGTCCGCCGATGGGAGCGAGTCCGGCAAGCGGGCTGCCGGGCGCTTGCGAGTAGCCGATGGCAAGCCAAGGGAAGCCGGTGAGCAACCAGCCGCGTATCCACTCCGTCACGATCCAGGCCGCCGGGAAGACGACGAGCCGGCGTACGACGGGCGCCTCGATGCGCGCGGCAAGTGCCATCGTGCAGGCGGGAAACAAGGCAAGATAGGCGCAGAAGAGTAGGGTGACCCCGGCTGCCACAGGCGCAGGCATCGCGCCGAAGTCGTGCAAGCTCACATAGACCCAAGACACCCCGGCCAGGAAATGCCCCAAGCCGAAGGCGAAGCCGAGCTTGAATCCGTTGTGCGGTGTGCGTCGTGTTTCGATCAACGCCAGCAGCAGCGCAAGCGTGACGACCGGGAGCAAGAACAGATAGAGCGGCGCGAAGCCGGCGACGGTCAACGCACCGAGCAGGAATGCGCCTGCGAGCTGTATCAATGTGCGTCCTGTGAAGCTGCGATGACCATCGGGCGGCGATCGAACTCGACGTCCGACGTATCCTGGCGCAACGTGCGTCGCTGCTCCATCAGGAGCTTCACTACTGCTCGACAGGCGCAGCCTTCGCGCTCTGTGGCAGGCGTTCGATCTCCAGCAGATGCAGCCTGCGGCTGTCCGCACGCAGTACGCGTATCGCCAGCTCTGCAATCCGAATCTCCTCGCCGCGCTTGGGCAGGCGGCCGAACTCGTGGATCACCAGTCCGCCGACGGTATCGAAATCCTCGTCGCTGAACGACGTGCCGAGCGCGGCATTGAAGTCGGCGATTTCGGTCAGCGCCTTGACCCGGTACTGGCCCGCTCTGTCCTGGACGATGTTGTCGTCGTCTTCGTCGTAGTCGTGCTCGTCCTCGATCTCGCCGACGATCTGCTCCAGAACGTCCTCGATCGTGAGCAACCCGGCCACTCCGCCGTATTCATCGACGACGATCGCCATGTGATTGCGGTTGGAGCGGAACTCCTTCAATAGCACGTTGAGCCGCTTCGACTCGGGGATGAATACGGCTGGGCGCAGCATGTCGCGCACATTGAACTCTTCCTCGCCGGCGTAGAAGCGCAGCAGATCCTTGGCCAGCAGGATCCCGATCACGTCGTCCTTGTTGTCGCCGACGACCGGAAAACGGGAATGGCCGGTCTGGATGACGAGCGGAATGAAGCGATCGGGCGGTTCCTTGACGTCGATGACCTCCATTTGCGAGCGCGGCACCATGATGTCTCGGGCTTGCAGTTCGGAGACTTGCAGCACGCCTTCGATCATGGACAAGGCATCGGCATCGAGAAGGTTGCGCTGGAAGGAGGTATGCAGCAGGGACACCAGTTGCTCTCGATCGCCGGGTTCGCGCATCAGCAGCGCGCCCAGGCGATCGAGAAAGGAATGGCCGTTCGATTCGCTCATGGTCTTTAGGAAGGGTGTGTGGTATGCGAAGGGTGCTGTGTCATGCGGTCGTGCTTTGGTAGGGATTCGGGAAGCCGAGCTTCTTCAGGATCGCGATCTCTCTGGCCTCCATGGCCTCGGCTTCGTCTTGCTCCTCGTGGTCGTGTCCCTGCAAGTGCAGCAGGCCGTGCACGAGCAAATGCGCGTAGTGAGCTTCGAGAGGCTTCGCCTGGCTGCGGGCTTCGCGGGCGACGATCGGGGCGCAGAGCGCGATGTCGCCGCTAAGCGGCTTGCCTTGGTCATAGACGAAGGTCAGCACATTGGTCGCGTAGTCGCGATTGCGAAATTGCTTGTTCAGCATCCGGCCCTCGCGCGCACCCACGATCCTCACCGTGACGTGGGCGTGTCGGCGCAAGGCCGCCGCCGCCCAGGCTCGCAGCTTGCGTCGGTTCGGGATGCCGAGCGCGTTGCAGGCCGTCTGCAGCGTGAACACGAGCTTAGGAGTGCGCTTTGTCGGCGCGCTCTCGATGTGTTTCGTAGGCATTGACGATGCGTTGGACCAGCGGATGACGGACGACGTCCGCGCTTTCGAACAGCGTGAACGCGATGCCTTCGATATTCGCGAGCACTTCGCGCGCCTCCACCAGCCCGCTTTTTTGTCCGCGTGCGAGGTCGATCTGGGTCACGTCGCCGGTGATCACGGCCTTGGTGCCGAATCCCATCCGGGTCAGGAACATCTTCATTTGCTCGGGGGTGGTGTTCTGCGCTTCATCGAGAATGATGAACGAATGGTTCAACGTGCGCCCGCGCATGAAGGCGAGCGGTGCGATCTCGATGGCGCTGCGTTCGAAGAGCCGTGCAACCTTGTCGAACCCCATCAGGTCGTAGAGCGCGTCGTACAGCGGCCGCAGATAGGGATCGACCTTCTGCGCCATGTCTCCGGGCAGAAAGCCGAGCCGCTCTCCGGCTTCCACCGCCGGACGCACCAGAACGATGCGCTTTACCCGATCGCGTTCCAGCGCGTCGACGGCGCAGGCCACCGCGAGGTAGGTCTTGCCGGTGCCGGCCGGGCCGATGGCGAAGGTGATGTCGTGGCTTTGGATCTGCTGCAGGTATTGGATCTGCCGCGGCGTGCGTCCGCGCAGATCGCCCTTGCGGGTCATCAGCGTGATCGACTCGCTCAGCTCGCCGGCAGGGTCGTGCTGGCGCACTTCGACCAATCCCAGTTGCACATCGTCGGGATCGACATGGTGACCCGCTTGTGCATAGAGCCGCTCGAGTGCCTGCACGCCCTGAGCCGTGCGCTCAGGCAGGCCGGACAACCGGAAATTCTCGCCGCGGCGAGAAATGGTGATCTCGAGTGCGGACTCTATGGATCGCAGGTTTTCATCCAACGCACCGCAAAGGTTCGCCAGGCGTTGGTTATCGACCGGGGTGAAGCTGATTTCGACCGACTTGGCTCTCAATGAGGGTATGAGCACCGAAAAAAGAGGATGAGGTCATTTTCGGAGATTTCCGTCGGATCAGCAAGCGCACGACCGGCGCGACGGGCGCGACCGCATCAGCGCATCGTTCATGCCCGCGGGTTTTGCGGCAAGGAATCAGATGCGTCCGCGCAGCGAGTGCGGCAACGCTTGCGTGATCACCAGATCGACGAAGCGCCCGATCAGCGCATCGGGGCCGGCGAAGTTGACCACGCGATTGTTGTCGGTGCGACCGCTCAGCTCGCGGACATCCTTGCGGGCGTGATTGTCGACCAGCACGCGTTGGCGCGTGCCCACCATGGCGGCGCTGATCTGGTGCGCCTGTGCTTCGACGACGCTCTGCAAGCGCTGTAGGCGGGCGAGCTTCACGTCGGCCGGCGTGTCGTCTTCGAGGTTCGCGGCGGGCGTTCCGGGGCGGGGGCTGTAAATGAAGCTGAAGCTCGAATCGAAGCCGACGTCTTCGATGAGGCGCATGGTTGCCTCGAAATCCGCCTCGGTCTCGCCGGGAAAGCCGACGATGAAATCCGATGACAGGCAGATATCCGGACGCGCTTTGCGCAGCCGCTTGATGATGGACTTGTACTCGAGCGCCGTGTATCCGCGCTTCATCGCGGCGAGTATGCGATCCGATCCGGACTGCACGGGCAGGTGGACGTGACTGACGAGTTTCGGAGAAACGGTGTAGGCATCGATCAGACGCTGCGTGAACTCCTTGGGGTGCGAGGTCGTGAAGCGTATGCGCTCGATGCCCGGAATCTCCGCGACGTATTCGAGCATCAGCGCAAAATCGCCCAGATCGCCGTCGGACAGCTTGCCTCGCCAGGCGTTCACGTTCTGCCCCAGCAGCGTGATCTCCTTGACCCCCTGCGCGGCCAGCACGGCGACTTCCGTGAGCACATCGTCGAGCGGGCGCGATACCTCTTCGCCGCGGGTATAGGGAACCACGCAGAAGGTGCAGTACTTGCTGCACCCTTCCATGATCGAGACGAAGGCGCGCACTCCTTCCACGCGGGCGGGCGGCAGGTGGTCGAACTTTTCGATCTCGGGAAAGGAGATGTCGACCTGCGGCTTGCCTGTGCTCAGACGCTGTTCGATCAAGGCCGGCAGGCGATGCAAGGTCTGAGGGCCGAACACCATGTCGACATAGGGCGCACGGGCGACGATCTGCGCCCCTTCCTGGCTCGCCACGCATCCGCCCACGCCGATCAGCAAGCCGGGTCGCGCGAGCTTCAGCGTCTTGACCCGGCCCAGGTCGTGGAAGACGCGCTCCTGCGCCTTGTCGCGCACCGAGCAGGTGTTGAACAGAATGACGTCGGCTTCGTTCGGGTCGTCGGTCGGGACCATGCCGCGCTCGACACGCAGCACGTCGGCCATCTTGTCCGAGTCGTACTCGTTCATCTGACAGCCGAAGGTGCGAATATAGACTTTGGTTGCCATGACGTTGCGGTGCGGGATCGAGGATGCCGACGCTTCAGCGCTTCGCTTCGTCCAGGCGCTTCTGCTCGTGAGGGGTGAGCAGATAGATGCGCATGACCGAGCCGGTGTTGTCCGTGGTGTAGACCACGTCGGCCGACGCAGGCAGGTAGCCGGGCAGGATCATGCGGTTGTGGGTGTCGAAGATAACGGCGCCGGGAGCCAGCCGCCGCTTCTCGTCGCCCAACACCACGAACGGATTCTCGTAGCCCGTGAGCAGCGCGCGCTTGCCGGCAGGCGGGATGAACCTGAGTTGGGCCCATGCAGGTTGCAGCGAGCCTGCCACCAGCACGGCGGCGAACAGCGCATTGACGATACCGCCGGACAACGAGCGTAAACGTGTCACGATCAGGGCCTTGCTCCGGGTGGGCAAGCGCCGGCGCTCGAGACGCCAGCCGGCTTGCTGGTAGTGATGGAGGGACTCGAACCCTCAACCTCCACATTATGAGTGTGGCGCTCTAACCAGTTGAGCTACATCACCCCGCATAGCTTTCCCGTGCTGCGCGCAGTGCAGGAGCGACGATCGTTCCTGCATGCATCGGGGGCAGGTATTATCCGGACAATCCTTGGGAGCCGTCAATTCGCTTGATTTTGCGCGACCTCATCGAGCGCATGGTTGCGCCCGCTGGTCATTGCATCCGCGCCGCCCGGCGGGGTTGCCTGGAGCGGTCAAGTCGAGGGACGTAAACTCCATGCCTCCTCATCTATCGGACTATCGGACGCGATCAACCATGCAGACCTCGCCGATCGGCACCCCGCTGAGGGAATGGCAAGGATGAGGTGCGACGTCGCCATCGTGGGAGCCGGGTTGGTCGGCGCCGGCTTGGCAGCAGCGTTGCGCGGCAGCGGATTGCGCGTCGCATTGCTCGATACCGGCTCACGCGAACCGCCGTGGCAAGGGGCGTGGGATACGCGCATCTATGCGATCAGCCCGGGTTCGCGGGATTTTCTTGCGGGCGTCGGCGCCTGGGGTCGGCTCCCCGTCGAGCGAACCACGCCGGTTGCAGCCATGCACGTGTGCGGAGACTCGCCCGGCGCGGAGGTTCGCTTCAGTGCTTATCAGGCGGGATTGCCCGAGCTGTGCGTTATCGTCGAGAGTCGCGAGATGCAGCGTGCGCTGCGCGCTACGGTCGAGTCTAACGATGAGGTTTCCAGTCACTACTGCGTTCGGCCTGCGAGTCTGGCGATGGGTGAAGACAGTGCGCTGCTTGAACTCGAGGACGGCAACAGCATCGAGGCCCGCTTGGTGATCGGTGCCGATGGTGCTCAATCCTGGGTACGCGAATCCCTGGGCATTCCCATCCAAGCGAGGCCCTACGGGCAGCAGGGCGTCGTGGCGAATTTCGAAGTCGAGCGCAGCCATGGCAATGTGGCGCGGCAGTGGTTTCGCACGGATGGCGTGCTTGCACTGTTGCCCCTGCCCGGGAACCGGGTATCCATGGTCTGGTCTACCTGGGACGCTGCGGCCGAGAGATTGGTCTGTCTCGATCCGTCCGACCTCGAGGGTGAAGTCGAGCAAGCTTCGCAAGGTGCCCTGGGGACATTGAAGTTGCTTACACCGGCGCGCGGCTTTCCTTTGCGCTGGATGCGTGCGGCCGAATCCGTCAAACCACGGTTTGCATTGATCGGCGATGCCGCGCACAACGTGCATCCTCTGGCTGGCCAGGGCGTGAACCTGGGGTTCCAGGATGCAGCCGAACTCGCGCGGGTGCTTTTGAACCGGGGTGCGCAAGACGACTGTGGAGATTTCCGGCTGCTGCGTCGCTACGCCCGGGCACGCAGTGAACCGGTGGCGTTGATGCAGGCTGCGACGGATGGATTGCAGCGCCTCTTCAACAATGACGTTATGGGCATGAAGTGGTTGCGCAATACCGGCTTGCGTCTGACGAACGGAATCGTGCCCTTGAAGCGCCGATTCGTGAGTCAGGCGCTGGGCTGAGCCCGCTTACCGAAGCGATCGACGAGGAGCTGAGATTGAAATACTGGGTGCTGGGACTGGCATGGATCGCGGGAAGCCTGGCGGCTGTCGCGCAGGCGAGCGAAGCAGAAGTCCGCAAGGCGATGCAGGCGCGTTACCCCGGCATACCGGTGGAGAGTGTGGCGCGCACGCCCATCCCCGGCATTTTCGAGGTATACGCGAACGGGGTCGTTCTCTACACCGACGAAAGGGTCAACTACGTCATCGCCGAAGGTCGATTGGTGGATGCCAGAACCCGCACCGACCTGACCGCCGAGCGCTTGCGCAAACTGCAGGCGATCCCCTTCGATTCGTTGCCTTTGCAGCAGGCGTTCAGGCTCGTTCGGGGCAACGGCAAGCGCAAGGTGGCCTATTTCGCCGATCCGAACTGCGGGTTCTGCAAGAAGTTCGAACAGGAATTGCTGAGCGCCAAGGACGTCACCATCCACATTTTTCTTTATCCGGTATTGGGCCCGGATTCGGTCGCCAAGTCGCGCGCTGTCTGGTGTTCCAAGGACCGCGCCAAAACCTGGAACGACTGGATGCTCAAGAACATCACGCCGCCCGCGACGGGTAATTGCGAGACGCCGATCGAGAAGCTGGTCGAGTACGGGCAGCAGAAGGGCATCAGCGGTACACCGACCTTGATCTTCGCCGACGGCACCCGGGTCCCGGGCATGATTCCGATCGCGGATTTCAACAAGCTGCTCGATTCGGCGAAGTAGTTCGTCGATTCGGTCGGCACTGACGGCGGGGTAGGCAGGACCATGCCCATGCGGCCGATGAATCGAAGCTCTGTGCGTCGCCTCGGTTTCGCGGTGGCGATTTCTCTGGCTGTGCACGGCGCGCTTCTTGTGTTGATTCAGGCGCAGCCCGGTTCAGGGGCAGGTTCGCGCAGCGGCACCACCCTCCAGGCCCGCATCGAGGTACAGACTGCGACCGATCAGGGGCCAGAGACTCAAGGCCCCAGCCAGGCGCAAGAAGCCCTGAGCGAACCGGCACAGACGCCTGCAGTCGCTGAGCCGGCACAGGCTGCTTCCCCGGCCCGTGTAACGCCGGGCGCTGCGCGGGACGAGCCCGCGACGGGTAAAGCGGTTGACGCGGTCGCTGTCGCCTCGGCGCCGACGACCGAAACTGGCCGCCCGGAAGTGCCCTTTGCAGCGGATCCCACGTACTACGCTGTCTCCGCGCTCGATACCCCGCCCCGACTACTCGGTCCGGCCGACGCCTGCTATCCGCAGGGTGCGACGGGCGAAGTCGCTTATGTGCTGCTGATCAACGAAACCGGCAAGGTGGACGAGGTCAGCGTCGCGGCAGTCCAGCCGACGGGTTTGTTCACGGGTGCGGCCGCTGAACTCTGCGGCCAGTTGGCCTTCGTGCCGGGGACGCGCAACGGGCGTCCTGTGCGCAGTCGAGTGCGTTTCGTGGTTGGTCCGACGCCGCCCTAGGCGTGCCGTCTGCGACACTTCAGCGTCCGGCGAGGTTTTGCGGTGTCACCCCGTGCGGGAGCAGCACCCAGAAGCGTCCCCGCTGGTTCATGCGGCCGGCCTGCAGGCCGGCCGCATCGCCATAGCCCCAAAAGAAATCTCCCCGCACGGCGCCGCGTATCGCGCTGCCGGTGTCTTGCGCGAGCATCAGTCGTTGCAATGGCCGGGTGGTATTGGGCCAGGTCGTGGCAAGAAACACCGGCGCGCCGAGCGGAATGAAGCGCGGATCGATCGCGAGTGTTCTTCCTGCGCTCACAGGCACGCCCAGCGCGCCCAGCGGCCCGGATAAATTTCGCGGCAGCTCGCGGAAGAAGACGTAGCTCGCATTGTGATGCAGCACCTCTGCGAGCTTGTCGGGGTTGCGCTGAGCCCAGGCCTTGATGCCTTGCATGGAGGCTTGCTCGAGCGTCATTTCTCCGCGCTCGATCAGGAAGCGGCCGATCGAGCGATAGGGGTGGCCGTTCTGGTCGCCGTATCCGACGCGGACGCGCTCGCCGTTGTCGAGGCTGATCTGCCCCGAGCCTTGCACCTGGAGGAAGAACAACTCGATCGGGTCGTCGACCCAATAGAGGATTTTCGAGCCGAGCACGACTTCACGGCGATCGATTTGTGCGCGGGTGTGATACGGCACGACACGCCTGCCTTCGAGTCGGCCACGCAAACGCAAGCCCTTCAACTCCGGGTAGAGATCACCCAGATCGACCACGAGCAGATCGTCCGGCACGCTGTAGAGCGGATAGCGATAGCGCGAGGATTGGGTGCGGCTGCCACGCAGCAGGGGCTCGTAGTAGCCGGTAATGACGCCTTCGTCTGTGCCGTCGCTGTTGTGCGAACGAAAAGGCTTGAAACTGGTTTCGAAGAAACGCCTCGCCGCTGCGGCGCTGTTCGGGTTGAGCTTGCGCGCGGTTTGGCATACGGAACGCCAGGCATCGCGCGCTTCGAGCGTCTGACAACTGATCAGGAACGCTTTCAGGGCAGCCGAGTGATCGTCGGCCTGCCAACCCGGCAAGTCGGAGAATTCCGCCGGCCGCAATGCCTGCGCAGCGCTCGGGGCGGTGATGGGTTTCGCGCGTCGCACAGGATCGGGCGGCGCTTTCGGAGGCGGCGGCTTCGGCTCAGGGGCGACCGTGACCGGGAGCTCTTCGGGCACGGGCGGCGGCAGCGCCGGTTCCTCCACGACCGCGGGCGGCTCGGCAGGAGGCGGTGCGGGATCCGGCACGGGCGGTACGGTCGTGCACGCGGCCGCGAGGAGCGTCAGAAGAACGAGAAGAGTTCGAATCAATGCGGAATTGGCGCGGGGATCGCAATCGACTAAAGTGTCGCCGATTGTCCGGCGCATGTCGAAACGTCGGGTCCCTAGTATAGCCATCGGATGCGATAACGAATGTGGATTTTCGTGCTGGAAGCCATGGTCGCCCTGGGCATGCTGCTGCTCATCGTGTGGCTGACCATGGGAAGCGCGCGGCGGCGAGATGCCCCACCCGAAGACAGCAAGAAAGCCGACGAGAAACCGCCCGATCGCATGTGAGGCCCGTGGATCGTGGTCAGATCGATGACTTCTCCAGCACGATCGATCTGAACCAGCCCGAGGCGAGCACCGGGCGATCGCTCACGACCCGCAACCCGGGCACCTGGGCAAGCGTGTCTTCGAACACCACGTCCAGACGCGTCGCCAGACGGCCGACCAAGGGGCTGAGCAGGCGCCGCAAGGGTGCAGCCTTGTTCGGCTGCAAGAACTTGTCCATGACGAGCAGTCGGCCGCCCGGACGAATCACGCGCGCAGCCTCCGCGAGCACTTCGGCCGGACGCGGGACGACCGCGACGATCAAGTGCAGCAGGGCCCAATCGAAGCTCGCCGCCGCGAACGGAAGCCTCATGCTGTCGGCTCGCACGAATGCGCAGTGCAGCGACGCGGCACGTGCTCGCGCAGGCTGCATCATGGCCGCGACCAGGTCTGTGCCCACATAGCGATGACAGGCCGGCAGGTGCGGCAGATCGAGCCCGGTGCCTATGCCGGCTACGAGGATATCGAGTTCGCCTGTCCGGGGAATGCTCTCAAGGCTTGTGCGCCGGGCGGCGTCCAGGGCGCGTGCGACGACGAGATCGTAAATCGGCGCGATGAGTCGGTAGGAGTAGGCAAGCATGGGGCGGCGGCGCGGCGATGGCCTGGAGTCGTGTTCGATATGCCCATGCGTCCGGGGTTCAGTGCAGTGTGCGGGGAATGCTCAGAATGAACTCGGGAATGACGGCGTCGAATTCATGGCCGTCCTCCGTCACCATCCGGTAGCTGCCGCGCATCGTGCCCACGGCGGTCGCGAGGGTCGTCCCGCTGGTGTACTCGTACGTTTCTTGCGGCTTGAGCAGCGGCTGTTCGCCCACGACGCCGAGTCCGCGCACTTCCTGCGTGTTCTGGTCCGAATCGGTGATGATCCAGTGGCGACTGATGAGTTTCGCGGCCACGGTGCCCGTATTCGAAATGGTGATGGTGTAGGCGAACACGTATCGCCCCGATGCTTCGTCGGACTGATCGCGCAGATAGATCGTGCGCGCGCTCACGCGGATGTCGTACTTCGGGCGTTCGGTCATCGGGCTATTGCACTCCAAAGCGTTTGCGCTGGCAAGCGCTGCTCGCCGGGTGTCGCGCAGAATGCCGGCGTCGCGGGGCGGGTAGGATAGAATCACCGGCCTTGGCGGTCGTGAACAACCGGGCAGGAAATCCGTATGGCACGCACATTCCGAATTGCACCCAGTATCTTGTCGGCCGACTTTGCCCGGCTCGGCGAAGAGGTGAAGCAGGTCATTGCCGCGGGCGCCGACGTCGTTCACTTCGACGTGATGGACAATCACTATGTCCCCAACCTGACCGTGGGGCCCCTGGTATGCACGGCGATCCGGCCGCTGACCGAGGCACTGATCGACGTGCACCTGATGGTGAAACCGGTCGATCGCATCGTGCCCGATTTCGCTGCCGCGGGCGCCAACATCATATCGTTTCACCCCGAAGCATCCGACCACATCGACCGCACGCTGGGGTTGATCCGCGATCACGGGTGCAAGGCGGGCCTGGTTTTCAATCCAGCCACTCCCTTGACTTGTCTGCAGCATGTCATCGACAAGGTGGATCTCGTGCTGATCATGTCGGTGAATCCCGGATTCGGCGGCCAGCAGTTCATTCCGCATGCGCTGGAGAAGCTGCGCGAGGCCCGCGCCCTGATCGATCGCAGCGGCCGGGACATCTGGCTGGAAGTCGATGGTGGGGTCAAGACCGAGAACATCGGGCAGATTGCAGCCGCCGGAGCGGATACCTTCGTCGCCGGTTCGGCGATTTTCGGCACCGACGACTACGTAACGACAATCGCGGCCATGCGAGCCGAATTGAAGAAAGTGACCTAGACCTGCTCATGAGCGCCCTAAATTTTCCTCTGCACGTGCGTGCCGTCGCGATCGATCTGGACGGCACGATGCTCGACACCGTCGAAGATCTCGCGATCGGAGTCAATCACATGTTGGCCGATCTGCGCTTGCCCGCCCTGGAGCTGGAGCTGGTGCGCACGTTCGTCGGCAAGGGGCTGGCCAATCTGGTAGAGCGGTCTTTGCGGGCGGCGCTCGGTCGAGAACCGGATGCCGAAGAGCTTGCGCGCGCGATGCCTCTCTACGTGGAGCATTACGATCGCGTCAACGGTCAGACCACGACGATTTATCCGGGGGTCGAAGAAGGTCTCGAGACTCTGGCACAGGCGGGCTACACGCTCGCTTGCATCACCAACAAGGCTGCTCGCTTCACCGGTCCGCTGCTCGAACGCATCGGCTTCGCACGCTACTTTTCGTTGGTGGTCTCCGGCGACACTCTGGCGAAGAAGAAACCCGATCCTTTGCCGCTCACGCATGCCGCGCAGACGTTCGGAGTGCAGCCCGCACAGATGCTGATGATCGGCGACTCGATCAACGACGCGCAGGCGGCGCGAGCGGCGGGTTGCCCGATCTTCTGCGTGACCTACGGCTACAACGAGGGGCACGATGTACGCACTCTGGACGTTGATGCTATAGTGCCTTCGCTGGTCGATGCAGCAACATTGATCCGAAGAATCGAGTCATGACTTTCGATAAGGCGATTTCGGCAGGCGGTTTCGAGCGATGGCGTCCTCGGCTCGCCGCTGATCTTGCGCGTGCCTGAGGCCGGTTGGCCCGTACGCTAGCCCGAACGCCTTTCGCGAGGATGACATGACCGAGTCCGAATTCCGGGCGCTTGCTGCCCGGGGCTACAATCGCATCCCCCTGGTGCTCGAGACCTTTGCCGATCTCGACACGCCCCTGTCCGTCTACCTGAAGCTCGCCAACGCGCCCTACACCTATCTGCTCGAATCCGTCCAGGGAGGCGAGCGCTTCGGCCGCTACTCGTTCATCGGCCTGGCTTGCACGGACCGCATCGAGGTTCGTGGTCGGCAATGCAAGGAAATCAGCGACGGGCGCGTAGTCGCCGCACGTGAAGCCGACGATCCGCTCGAATTCGTCGCTGAATACCGCGCTCGCTTCAACCCCTTCGTGCCCGAGGGACTGCCTCGCTTTTGCGGCGGTCTCGTCGGCTATTTCGGCTACGACTGTGTCCGGTACATCGAGCCCAGACTCGCGGCCGTGTCGAAGTCCGACACCATCGACACGCCGGACATCGTGCTGCTGGCTTCGACCGAGCTCGCCGTGGTGGACAATCTCAAGGGCAAGCTCTATTTCGTCGTCTACGCCGATCCCTCCCGGCCCGGCGCGTATGCCGAGGCGCAGCAGCGGCTCGTGGAACTCGTGCGGCGGTTGCGTCAGCCCGCAGAGATTCCGCGGGAGACGCCTTCGACACCCGCGCCTGCGGTATCGGAGTTCACCGAGGCGGCCTTCATGGCCGCGGTGGAGCGGGCGAAGCACTACATCGTCGATGGCGACATCATGCAGGTCGTGTTGTCGCAGCGAATGACCAAGCCCCTGGCTGCGTCACCCCTGGCGCTTTATCGGGCCTTGCGAGCGCTCAATCCCTCGCCCTACATGTTTCTGCTCGACTTCGGCGATTATCAGGTGGTCGGCGCTTCCCCCGAGATCCTGGTGCGACTGGAGGGAGACATCGTCACCGTGCGGCCGATCGCCGGCACCCGCCCGCGCGGCGCCACACGCGACGAGGATGTTCGACTCGCGGAGGATCTGCTGGCCGATCCCAAGGAGCGGGCCGAACACGTCATGCTGATGGATCTGGGGCGCAACGACGTGGGCCGTATTGCCGAAGTCGGCTCCGTGAAGGTCACCGAGAGCATGAACATCGAGAACTACTCGCACGTCATGCACATCGTTTCCAACGTCGAGGGCAAGCTTCGCGCGGGGTTGGGCGCAATGGACGTGTTGCGCGCCGCGTTCCCGGCCGGCACGGTCTCGGGCGCGCCCAAAGTGCGTGCGATGGAGATCATCGACGAACTCGAACCGAGCAAGCGCGGCATCTACGCGGGCGCAGTCGGCTATCTTGGTTTCTCGGGCGACATGGATGTCGCCATCGCGATTCGCACGGGCGTCATCAAGGATGGGCGATTGCTCGTGCAGGCGGGCGCAGGCATCGTTGCCGATTCCGTCCCGCAAAGCGAGTGGATCGAGACGCAGAACAAGGCTCGCGCGCTGCTGCGTGCGGCTGAGATGGCCGAGACCGGGCTCGACACGCGCTTCGACTAGCCGTCGATCGGGCGGATCAGCCGCGGCGAACGGGGCGTCTGCTCGAGCCGCCGTCGGCTCGAGCGCAGAGTCGATCTGGCTGGCAGCACAACGACTACGCCTACCTGTCAGGAGACATTCCGATGAAGATTTCGATACTCGACGATTACCACGATACCGTCAGGACCTTGAAGGTCTTCCAGATGCTCGAGGGCCATGAGGTGCGCATCTGGAACGATCATGTGCAGGATGTCGATACGCTGGCGCAGCGTTTGCAGGATACCGAAGCGCTCATTCTGATTCGCGAGCGGACCCAGATTCGCGAGCCGCTGATCAAGCGCTTGTCCAACCTGCGGTTGATCAGCCAGCGCAGCGTCTATCCCCATATCGATATCCCAGCCTGCACCGAGCGCGGCATCCTGGTTTGTTCCAACATGCACGCAGGCGCGCCTTCGTATGCCACGGCGGAGTTGACGTGGGGGATGATCATCGCGGCCATGCGGCAAATTCCGCAGCAGATGGCGTCCCTGCGGGCGGGCAACTGGCAGTGCGGCGTCGGAATGTCGCTGCGCGGCAAGACGCTCGGCGTTTACGGCTGGGGACGCATCGGCGGCGCCATTGCCGAGTACGCGAAGGTGTTCGGCATGAACGTGCTGGTATGGGCGCGCGAGGCTTCGAGGGAGCGAGCCGCTAAAGACGGATGGGCAACTGCCCCGAGCAAGGAAGCCTTCTTCGAGCGATCCGACATCATCAGCCTGCACATGCGTTTGGTCGATGCCACCCGTGGCATCGTCACGGCCAGCGATCTTGCGCGCATGAAGCCCAGTGCCCTGATCGTGAACACCAGTCGCGCCGGTCTGATCGAGCCCGACGCGCTGGTGAATGCGTTGCGTGCGGGACGTCCCGGCATGGCGGCGGTGGATGTGTTCGAGCAAGAGCCGGTGAGAGATCCTCAGCATCCGCTGCTCACGATGCCGAATGTCGTTTGCACGCCGCATCTGGGCTATGTGACGCGCGAGGAGTACGAACTCGCATTCGGCGATATCTTCGAGCAGGTGCAAGCATACGTCGCCGGCAATCCGGTGCACATGGTGAACCCGGAGGCGCTCGCCAAGCGCGCTTCCTGACCCAGGCGCCTGGCGCCGGACAGGTTCGCCCGCTATTCGATGCGCAGCGCGCGATCAGCCGATAGGCCTCCCGCGCCTCGGCCGACGAGATAGAGCAGGGGGACGGCCCAGGAGAGGTGGGTCGGCCAGGCATCCGGATAGACGAAGAACTGAATCACGGCGGTCATGCCGAGCAGGGCGAAGGCCGACAGGCGCGTGAAGAGGCCGAGGACGAGCAGCAGGGGAAACAGGTGCTCGGCGTAGGTGGCGAGGTGTGCCGCAAGTTCGGGCGGCAGCAGCGGTACCTTGTATTCCTCCTGGAAGAGGGCGTAGGCCGTGTCGTTGACGGTCAGCAAGCCGTCGACCTTGGTGCGCCCCGACATGAAGAAGATGGCGCCGACCGAGATGCGGGCGGCAAGCGCGATGAGGTCATGGCTGATCCAGCCGGTCAAGCGCGTCGTGATCGTGCGCCAGGCAGAGGGGTGCATGGCAGGGTTTTTTGCAGGCGCGATGGTCGTCACGGCGAGACTCCTCCAGATAGGGTTTCAAGGTCCAGCGCGCTGAAGGCACCGGCGGCCAGCAGTTTGCTCATGAGCACGGCGAGGTCGGCGTGCGGGTCGATATCGAGCGCGGCGCCCGTGGCCGACGCCAAGGCCTCTCCTGCCGCGCATCGATCGAGGAAAGCGCAGCCGGCCTGATCCAGCGGCTGCCAGCGCACGTCCTGCGTCGGCCGTCCGATCAAGACGCCTTCGCCAATCCAGTCAAATTCGTCCGGGGCGTCTTCGCCCGCGCGGTTTCGCGACCACAAGCTGTAGATCGGCGCGGTCGGAAACCAGCCCCAGCGTGCACAGGGATGAGGCCGCAGGACCATCTGCGCCAGTTGTTCGGGACTCGCCGCGACGATACAGGCAGCATCGAGCGTCACCGCATCCTCGCCGATGTGCGCTTCGGTCCACATCCGGTCGAGCCGTGCAACGTCGGGGAGATAAGGCAGTTCGGCCGCCGGTTCGAAGCAGGCAAGGAAGTCGGCGAAGTCGGCGCCGTATTCGACCAAGACCGGACAGCGCGGGGGGCTGGCGCGCACGTGCACGGCGGCCGCCGCGCGAAACCAATCCTCGCCGACCAGCCTGACGACAGCCGGGCAACTGGCCTGTAACGCATCGATGGCGCTCTTCATCACCCCGTTGCGATACACGGCGAAGGCCGGATGATGGACGACGGCCGCTTCGTCTGGCGTGAGATCGCTGTCGATCTCGCCGAGGAGCGCGCGGGCGATACGATCCTGGAAGCGGGCGAGAGACCCGGGCGGGCGCGCGTTCATGCGTGGACCTCTGCGGTCATGGCGGATCGGCACAGCATCTCGGCAGCTCGATGGCATTCAGCCAGAAGCTCGGCGAAGTCGGGCACGTTGCCGTCGCGCTCGATCAGCGATGGACGAGGTCCTGTGCGCGCGAGGGTACGTTCGAACAAGGACCACACCGCCGAATCGACGGGTGCGTCGTGCGAGTCGATCAGCAGGCGCGGCCCGAGCAGAGGGTCGGTGCTATGGCCGGCGAGGTGTATCTCCGTGACATGGCGCAGCGGGAATGCATCGAGATATTCGCCGCTCTCGAAGCCCAGATTGAGCGCGCTCACATGAACATTGTTCACATCGAGGAGCAATCCGCAACCCGTGCGCCGGACGAGTTCGCCGAGAAAGTCGACCTCGCTCCATTGCGCACCTGGCACGGGAAGGTAGTGCGTGGGGTTTTCGATCGAGATGCGCCGACCGAGCGCAACTTGCACGCGGTCGATGTTTTCCGCCACGCGTTCGAGCGCTTCGGTGGATCGCGGAATGGGCAGCAGGTCGGGGTGATAGGCGCCCTGCCAGGCCGACCATGCCAGATGTTCCGAGACCAATGCGGGCTGGATACGGCGATCGAGTTCCGCCAGGCGGTGCAGGTGATGCGGATCGGGAGGGGCGTCGGCCCCGAGCGAGAGGCCGACGCCGTGAAGCGAAACGGGATGACGAGTGCGTATGGCTTCGAGCCAAGCCAGGCGCGGTCCTCCGGCGACCATGTAATTTTCCGGATGAACTTCGAACCATAGCCCGGGCGCATCGCACGCAAGCGCAGCGTCGTAGTGCTGCGCCTTCAAGCCGAGTCCTGCGCCCATGGCCATGTTCATGTCGTCCGAGTCGGGTTCAACGCTCAGGAGGCCTTGAGTGAGCCGGTGCCCTTGGGCGTCTTCATGCTGACGCAGGTGCCCTTGGGCACGTATTTCCAGGCATTGGCCTGGTAGTCGACTTTGGAGGTGCCGGCGCAACTCGTGCCGGGACCGGCCGCACAATCGTTCTTGCCTGCGAGCGATACGCCATAGCACCTTTCCCGCTCACCCTTGATCGATGCGCCCTTGTCTTGTGCGAGCGCTGCGCCCGAAACCAACGCGGCGAGTGCGACTGCGGTGACGACGATATTGCGCGATTGCATAATGGAGCTCCTTGTAGAATGTCGCAGCCGTGTGCTCCTTTCGGAATCGATCGGAGATTGTCGGTGCATGGGCTAGTACGCCGTCTTGCGGCGGCTGGTTACATGCTTGCGCGAAAATCGATAAAGCTTTCTCCATCTTCCTCTGCAACTGGGATCGCCTGTAACCGAATGACCGATCTGAACGAAGTCATCGTGGAAGTCCGCCCCCCTGCTGCCGAGGAAAAGCTGCGCAAGCTGCTGCTCGCGGGGCTGGGCGGCGATGCTGCGGCCTATCACGCGTTTCTCAAGCAGTTGAGCGTGCTCCTGCGCGGCTTCTTGCGTGGCAGGCTGTATCGGATGCCGGACGAAGTAGAGGACTTGGTGCAAGAGACGATGCTCGCCATTCACAACCAGCGGCACACGTACGATGCAGGGCAGCCGCTCACCGCCTGGGTGTATGCGATCGCCCGCTACAAGATGATCGATCTGCTGCGGCGGCGCGCCGGACGCGAGGCTCTGCACGAGCCGCTGGACGACGAGGCGGCCATTTTCGCCAAGTCCGACCACGAGCCCGACGACGCTCGGCGCGATCTGGAGCGGCTGCTGGAAAACCTGCCCGACCGCCACCGGCTGCCGATCGTGCATGTGAAGCTGCAAGGCAGATCGGTGGCCGAGGCGGCGAAGCTCACCGGCATGTCCGAATCTGCGGTCAAGGTCGGCATACACAGAGGGCTGAAAGCGCTTGCCGCGTTCATACGGAGCAGCGATGAAGACCGATGAACTCGTTTCAATGCTCGCTCGGGGTGCGGAGCCGGTGCCCACCGACGCCGGCCGCACTCGTTTCAGATCGGCCCTGGCCGTGGCGGCTGTCACGAGTGTGGCCCTCATGGCTGGAACCCTGGGCGTCAGGCCCGATCTTGTCGAGGCGGCGCGCGATCCGATGTTCTGGGTGAAGCTCGGTTTTCCCGCTCTGCTCGCGCTCGGCGCGATGCTGGGGTCTTGGCGGCTCGTGCATCCCGGAATGAAGCTGCGCCGGGTCGTCCTCGGCATTGCCGCGCCGATTCTCGCCATGGCGTTGTTGGCTGCCGTCGTGCTTTGGGTGTCGCAACCGGAGGCCCGCGCCGGGATGATCTTCGGCAGCACTTGGTACATTTGTCCGCCGACCATCACGATGCTCGCCGTGCCCGGGCTCGCGCTGATGCTGTGGATGGCGAGGGATTTCGCGCCCACGCGGCCGGCTCTCGCGGGGGCCGCCTGCGGCTTGGCCGCCGGTACGTTGGCGGCCCTGGCTTATTCGCTGCATTGCCCGGAGATGCAGGCCCCGTTCATCGCGGTCTGGTACCTGCTCGGGATGCTGATTCCGGCCGTCATCGGCGCCTTGCTGGGAGCTCGGTTGCTCAGATGGTAGATCGCGGCGGGGCCGGTATGGCCCCTCGTGCCTGGGTCACTTCGGCGTATCGACCTGGGCGGCTCGGTTTTGGTCGGCAGCAGGTGGTGATATTCTCGACGGATCATGAGATCCCACGCGCCGCAGATTCCGCAAGCCAGGCTTCTCGTCGAGAGCGGTCGATGGCGTTTCCTGCGCCCACGCGCTCAAGCGCACTTCGTTGGCGCCGCCTGACCGCCCCTCGGGTCACGCGGCGGATCGATGAACTTCGTGCGATCGAGACACTCGGTGTCTAGAGGCACTCCCCTTGGAAAGAGGCAGACGCATCATGCTGCTCATGATCGATAATTACGATTCCTTCACCTACAACCTCGTCCAGTATCTCGGCGAGCTGGGCGAAGATGTGCGGGTTTTCCGCAACGACCAGATCACCATCGATGAAGTGGAGGCACTGCGTCCGGCTTCGATCGTGATCTCGCCCGGGCCATGCACGCCGAACGAGGCCGGGATCTCCGTCGGACTGATCAAACGCTTTGCCGGGCAGATCCCGCTGCTCGGCGTCTGCTTGGGGCACCAGAGCATCGGTCAGGCCTTCGGCGGGCGCATCGTGCACGCCAAGAGCGTGATGCACGGCAAGACGTCGTCCATCCACCACGAGAACAAGGGCGTGTTTGCCGGCCTGCCGAATCCGCTCACGGCCACTCGTTACCATTCTCTCGTGATCGATCGCGCCAGCCTGCCGGAGTGTCTGGAGATCACCGCCTGGACCGACGATGGGGAGATCATGGGTGTGCGTCATCGGCAGTTGCTGGTCGAAGGGGTTCAGTTTCATCCCGAATCCATTCTGACCGAAGCCGGTCATGAATTGCTGCAGAACTTCCTGCGTCAGGCGCAGCCGGTCGCGGTGGCGGGCTAGCGCGGGCCTCGCGGTATCATTGCGACCGACCGTCATTTCAATCCAGTCCGGACGCCAGACATCATGAATCCGCAGGAAGCGCTGACCCGCATCATCGAGCACCGCGAGATCTTTCACGACGAAATGCTGTCCTTGATGCGCCAGATCATGGGTGGCGAGATGTCGCCTGTCCTGATCGCGGCCATCATCACCGGTCTGCGCGTGAAGAAGGAGACGATCGGGGAGATCACGGCGGCCGCCCAGGTCATGCGTGAGCTGGCCACCCGCGTCGAAGTCGCCGATACCCGGCATTTGGTCGATATCGTAGGCACCGGCGGAGACGGGGCACATACCTTCAATATCTCCACCGCAGCCGCCTTCGTCGCGGCGGCGGCGGGCGCCCGGGTGGCCAAGCACGGGGGGCGTTCGGTGTCCTCCAAATCGGGCAGCGCGGACGTGCTCGAGGCGCTCGGAGTCAACATCAATCTTGCACCCGAACAGGTGGCCCGCTCGATCGGCGAAACGGGCATCGGCTTCATGTTCGCCCCGAATCATCATGCGGCAATGAAGCACGCCGCGCCGGTGCGCCGAGAGCTCGGTGTGCGCACGATCTTCAATATTCTCGGGCCGATCACCAATCCCGCCGGTGCGCCCAACCAGTTGCTGGGGGTGTTCCATCCCGACCTGGTAGGCATCCAGGTGCGCGTGCTGCAGCGGCTGGGCAGCCGCCACGTGCTGGTCGTGCACGGCGTGAATGGTCTGGACGAGATCGCGCTCGACGGCGAAACGCTGATCGGCGAGCTGCGCGACGGCGAGGTGACCGAGTACAGCATTCGCCCTCGCGATTTCGGGATGCAGGAATGCGATGCCGACGTGCTCAAGGTTTCGGATTCAGCCGAATCGAAGACGCGCGTGATGGAAGCAATTCAAGGCGTGCCTGGTCCCGCACTCGACGTGGTGCTGCTCAATGCGGGGGCTGCGCTCTATGCGGCCGATGTGGCGTCGTCGATCGCAGCGGGTGTCGAGCGCGCACGTGCTGCCGTGGCGAGCGGCGCTGCCCGCGCCAAGCTCGATCAGTTCGTGACTTTCACGCGGACCGTGTGATGGCAGTCTCGGCGCAGGGTGGCCGGCCCGACGTGCTGGCGCGGATACTGAAGGTCAAGGTCGAAGAGGTCAGCGCGGCGTCCGCCCAGGTGAGTTTGGCAGAAGTGCGCTCCCGCGCGCAGGCGGCGGGTCCGGTACGAGATTTCGCTGCAGCACTGCGGAAGAAGCTGCAGGCGGCGTGGCCGGCGGTGATCGCCGAGGTGAAGAAGGCCAGCCCGAGCAAAGGACTGCTGCGCGAGCCTTTCCTGCCGGCGGAGATCGCGCGCACTTACGAGCGCCATGGCGCGGCGTGTTTGTCGGTGCTGACCGATCGCCAGTTCTTTCAAGGGGCCCCGGAACATCTCGTTGCAGCCCGCGAGGCCTGCGAGCTGCCGGTCTTGCGCAAAGACTTCATGGTCGATCCGTACCAGGTCTACGAGGCGCGGGCGCTTGGTGCGGACTGCATCTTGCTCATCGTGGCGGCGCTCGAACTGGCGCAAATGCGAGAACTCGAGGCGATTGCGTCGGGTCTGGGCATGAGCGTGTTGGTCGAGGTGCACGATGCCCGCGAACTCGACCTCGCGCTCGAGCTGTCGACGCCGTTGATCGGCATCAATAATCGCGACCTGCGGACTTTCGAGACCCGGCTGGAGACGACCATCGCGCTGATACCGAAAGTGCCCGCGGACCGTCTGCTGGTGACCGAAAGCGGCATTCTGTCCCCGGACGACGTCGCAGCCATGCGCAACCGCGGCGTCGGCTGCTTCCTCGTGGGCGAGGCATTCATGCGCGCACCCGATCCGGGGCAGGAGCTGGCGCGGCTGTTTTCGCTTGGGGTTCCATCATGATTCCAGACACGCTGATTCTTGCCTTCGATCGAGCCTTGCGTACGGTGTTCGGTCCCTCCCACTCGGCGCGCGCTATGCCCGGCGAGCACCTGCCCGAGTCCGACCTGGGCGCGGCCGAGAAGGCCGAGGCTGCTGCGCTGATGCGCATCAATCACGTCGGCGAGGTCTGTGCGCAGGCGCTCTACCAGGGGCAGGCGCTTACCGCCCGCAATGCGTCGGCCAAGGCGGCGCTGGACCAGGCGGCTGCCGAAGAGATCGATCATCTGGCCTGGACCGAACGGCGGATCGCCGAGTTGGGCGGCAGGCGCAGCTTGCTCAATCCGTTGTGGTATGCGGGGTCATACGCGATCGGCGCGGTGGCCGGCTTGGCCGGAGATCGGTGGAATCTCGGATTTCTCGCTGAGACCGAAAAGCAGGTCGTCGCCCATCTGGACCGGCACCTGCAGCTGCTTTCGCATCAGGACGCCAGGAGCCGGGCGATCCTGATCGCCATGAAGCGCGACGAGACCAAGCATGCGACGACCGCGCTGCACCTGGGCGGTCGCGAATTGCCCCTGGCGTGCCGAGGCATGATGCGGTTGGCTTCTCGAGTGATGACGACGACGGCCTATTGGGTCTAGGTTCGCCGCGCACGTTCAAGCTGACCGTTTCATCCTTCGACGATCTCGAAGTCGTGAGTGATCTGCGCCGTCTTGGACAGCATGATGGAGGCCGAACAGTACTTTTCGGCGGAAAGGTGCACGGCGCGCTCGACCAATTCCCGCTTGATCCCGGTACCTGTGACGATGAAGTGCATGTGGATGCGAGTGAACACCTTCGGGTCTTCATTCGCCCGCTCGGCGTCGATCTGTAGCTCACAGTTCTTCACCGTCTGCCGAGCCTTGCGCAATATCGTGACGACGTCGTAGGCGCTGCAGCCGCCGGTGCCTGCGAGGACAGTTTCCATAGGCCTGGGACCGAGATTGCGGCCTCCGCCCTCCGGTGCGCCGTCCATCACGATCGCATGTCCGCTTTCGGTCTCGGCCATGAAACAGACGTTCTCCACCCATTTGACGCGAACCTTCATCGCTCCTCCAGCAGCATTCGTTCAGGAACGGATCCTGAAGGCGTATACCGCGTAGCCTAGGACCTCGTGGAAGAAATAATAGCTGGTAACCAACGCTGAAGCGCGGGGGAGAACGTCGTTTAAGTTTATGTCACCCCAATCGAAGGAGGCGAATCCCGTGGGCGCGGGGATGGCCTCGAACCCTGCGTGCCGAAACGCGAGGAGCGCGCGCGGCATGTGCCAAGCATGGGTGACCAGGTAGATTCGCCTGACGCCTTGCGGCAGGAGTATCTTCGCCGACTCCAGTGCGTTGGTGTAGGTATTGGTCGAGCGATCCTCCAGCCACTGCACGGGCACGCCCATCTCCTCGGTCAATACGGCGCGCATCTGGGCGGCTTCGCTGATCGTCTTGCCGCCACTGCCGCCGGAGACCAGCAACGGCTTTCCTGTGGCGCGTTGCAGTGTCGCTGCGTAACGGGTTCGAACCAACGTCAGGTGGTTGACCGAGTCGCGGCCGTACTCGGGCGCGTGGCCGACCGTGCCCCCGCCCAGCAGGACGATGGCCTGGGCGTCACCGAGCGCGACCGGATCGGATCGAATCGGTTGCAGGAAACTCAGCGCCGAATTGCTGAACATCGGCGTGGAACAGATGTACAGCGCGACCAAGGATGAGCTGAGAATGAAGCCCCTTCCCCGAGCGTTGCGAGGCCGCAGCCACAGGGCCAGCAGCGCGAGAAGAATCAGGCTGGCTGGAGGCAGAATGAGGGTCTTTAGTAGGCTCAAAGGCTCGACCTGATTCGTTGAAAGGGGCGATTGTGCGGGAAAACCGGGGTGCCGACCTTATTTCAGGTTTGACACGGCTTGCCCGACCTCCTACACTCCTGCCTCTTTGCAAACCGGTTGGAAGTCGCATCATGCGCACGTTTTCAGCAAAGCCCGAAGAGGTCCAGCACGGCTGGTATGTCGTGGACGCCTCGGGCAAAGTGCTCGGTCGCCTGGCATCGGAGATCGCCCACCGCCTTCGCGGCAAACACAAGGCAATCTTCACTCCGCACGTCGACACAGGCGATTATATCGTCGTGGTCAATGCGGAGAAGCTGCGGGTCACGGGCAATAAAGACCAAGGCAAGATATACTATCGTCATACCGGCTACCCTGGCGGAATTCGCCAGACGACGTTCGGCAAGATGCAGGCCCGTTTCCCCAATAGGGCCCTCGAACTGGCTGTCAAGGGCATGCTGCCCAAGGGGCCGCTGGGCTATGCGATGCTCCGCAAGCTGAAAGTCTACGCTGGCGAAACCCATCCTCACACGGCTCAACAGCCCAAGACTCTGGAGATTTGATCGACATGGTGACTCGCGGCCAACAAAATTACGGCACGGGACGGCGCAAGACCGCCGTCGCTCGCGTGTTCCTGAAGCCCGGCAAGGGCTCGATCATCGTCAATGACAAGCCGGTCGACGAGTTCTTCTCGCGGGAGACCGGCCGCATGGTGGTGCGTCAGCCGCTCGTGCTGACCAACACCCTGGATTCCTTCGACATCAAGGTCAATGTCCATGGTGGCGGCGAGTCGGGGCAGGCGGGTGCAGTGCGCCATGGCATCAGTCGCGCACTGGTGGACTACGACGAGGCCCTGAAGCCGGCCTTGCGTAAAGCCGGCTTGATGACTCGCGACGCGCGCGAAGTCGAACGAAAGAAGGTCGGCCTGCGCAAGGCACGTCGGCGCAAGCAGTTCTCCAAGCGCTAAGGCTTATCGCCTTATACTTGCAAAGCCGCCTCCGGGCGGCTTTGTCGTCTGGGGCGCGGACCGAGTCAGCGGCTGCTCCGCGAATCGACTGATCCGCCGGGCACTCGGCCCGGCAAATCGAGGGAGAAAGATCGCGATGGTCAAAGTCGGAATCGTGGGTGGCACCGGGTATACGGGGGTGGAGTTGCTGCGTCTGCTGGCACGGCACCCTCAGGCAAGCCTGCAGACGATCACTTCGCGCGCCGAAGCGGGCATACCGGTCAGTACACTGTTTCCGAACCTGCGCGGATCGGTCGACCTGGCTTTCGCCGATCCGAAAGATGCGCCTCTGGCGCAATGTGATGTCGTCTTTTTCGCCACCCCGAACGGTGTGTGCATGCACCAGGCTCGGGAACTCCTCGCTTCTGGCGTGCGTGTAGTCGATCTGGCAGCGGACTTCCGGATCAAGGACATTGCCGCCTGGGAAACGTGGTACGGCATGAAGCACGCCTGCCCCGAACTCGTGGCCGAGGCGGTGTACGGCTTGCCGGAGGTGAATCGCGATGCAATTCGAACGAGCAGGCTGATCGCTAATCCCGGCTGTTATCCCACTGCCGTGCAACTCGGCTTTCTTCCCCTGCTGCAGTCGGCTGTCGTCGACACCGACAGCCTCATTGCGGATGCCAAGTCCGGGGTCAGCGGCGCAGGGCGCAAGGCCGAGGTGCATACGCTTTTCTCCGAAGCTTCGGACAATTTCAAAGCCTACGGGGTCGCGGGGCATCGGCATTTACCCGAGATCTCGCAGGGCCTCTCGGCGATGGCCGGGAAGGACTTGGCGCTCACGTTCGTACCCCATCTGACGCCCATGATTCGAGGCATTCACGCCACGCTTTATGCGCGGTTGAACAAAGCGGTGGATCTTCAGTCCTTGTACGAGCAATGCTACGCGAGCGAGCCGTTCGTCGATGTCCAGCCGGCAGGGTCTCATCCTGACACGCGCAGCGTACGTGGTGCCAATACCTGCCGGATCGCGGTCCATCAGCCCCAGGGGCGCGACGTGGTGGTCGTGCTTTCGGTCATCGACAATCTGGTCAAGGGCGCTGCCGGGCAAGCCGTCCAGAACATGAACATCATGTTCGACTTGCCGGAGGCCACCGGTTTGGAAAGCCTCGCCTTGCTGCCGTGAGTGCCATGGCGATCCGCCGTCGGTTTGGGCCGCGGCGGTAGTGCGCCGCGTCCAGATCCGGGTTTTCGAAGCCGGTCAGTTGCAGGCCAAACTCATGCAGGCGGTTACACTATCGTGATCATCGGGCGCCCGCGGCGCCCGCGTTTTACGTCAGCAGGGAGCGACTGATGTTCACCAGTAAGCAGGCGAAACCCAATGGGCGAATCGACACCCTGATCGGCGCTGGGTCGCGTATCGAGGGCAACATCATGTTTTCAGGTGGTTTGCGCATCGACGGCGTTGTGGCCGGGAACATCGCAAGCGAAGATTCCGGCACCTTGGTGCTTTCGGAGGACGCGACGGTGGAAGGTGAAATCCGGGTTGCACACGCGGTGATCAACGGCAAAGTCACCGGTCCTGTGCATACCAGCGAGAGCCTCGAATTGCAGTCGAAGGCCAAGGTCGCGGGCGATGTGTACTACGCGACCCTCGAGGTGCATCTGGGAGCCATCGTGCAAGGCCGACTCGTGCACGGCCCCGAAGTGCGCAGCGCGGACAAAGTGGTGCCCATCATGTCCGGGGCGGCCGATTGACGCTGTGAACGACGACAACGCATAATGGTCTCATTCTCCTTTGCAATAACCGGTGCCCGACATGAACGCAATGACTGAAATGCCTGCTGGCGCGATGGCGCTCACCGATGCGGCTGTCAGCAAAGTGAAGTCCCTGATCGAAGAAGAAGGCAATCCAGAGCTGAAGTTGCGGATATTCGTCACCGGCGGTGGCTGCTCCGGGTTTCAGTACGGATTCACGTTCGATGAAGCCGTGGCCGAAGACGATACGGCAATGGAGAAGGACGGCGTTACGTTCCTGGTCGACTCGATGAGCTTTCAATATCTCATGGGGGCCGAGATCGACTACACCGAAGGCATCGAAGGCGCACAGTTCGTGATCAAGAATCCGAACGCGACGACCACCTGCGGTTGCGGATCCTCGTTTTCCGCCTAGTCCAGATCGTCGGGCAAAATGAAAAAGGAGGCTTTAGCCTCCTTTTTCATGCGGGGTAGATGCAGCCCAGCACGCGAGAGCCCTTCGCGCCTGTTACGGCGGGCAGGTTGCCCGGGCGTCCTGCCAACGTTTCGCGGGCCAGCCAGGCAAACGCGCCCGCTTCCACCCAGTCCGGGTCCAGCCCCAGAGCAGCGGTCGTCTCGACCGCCAGCGGCCCGAGTCGACTCGCCAGCCGCCGTACCAAGTCGCGATTCGACGCGCCTCCACCGCATAAATAGACTTCCTCGATACCGGGGCAGAACGCATGGATCGCATCGGCGATGCTCAGCGCCGTGAGTTCCGATAGCGTCGTCTGCACATCGGCTGCGGCATAGTCGGGCGCCAGGTGGGGACGCACCCAGTCAAGATTGAACAGTTCCCGCCCCGTGCTTTTCGGCGGCGGTTCGACGAAAAACGAGTTCGACGCCAGCGCGGCCAGCAAGGCAGGTATGACGTGTCCCTGCGCAGCCCATGCGCCATCGGCGTCGTAACCCAAGCCCAAGGACTGCCCTACCCATTCATCGAGCAGCGCATTGCCAGGACCGCAGTCGAATCCGATGACACCTGCGTCCTTGGGCAGAAAAGTGAGATTGGCGACACCACCGATGTTGACGATCACGCGCGAGCGGGCGGGGTGCGCAAAGAAGCGCGCATGGAACGCGGGCACCAAAGGCGCGCCCTGACCCGCGGCAGCGACATCCCGGCTTCGGAAGTCGCACACGACCTGGATTCCGGTCAGTTCCGCGAGAAGCGCACCATTGCAGAGTTGAACGGTGAACCCCCGCTGCGGATTGTGGCGCACAGTTTGCCCGTGACAGCCGATGGCGGTGACTTCGTCACTCGAGATTGCTGCTCGGTCGAGCAGTTTCGCGATCGACTGCGCATAGCATCGAGACAGCACCATCGCCGCTTCTGCGCACCGGTTGAGTTCATCGGGACCTGGTTGCAGCAGGGATTTCAGCTCGGCTCTGAGCGCGGAGGGCAGCGGCGAGAAATGGTTGGCGAGGATGACGTTCGAGGTGTCGAATCGCGCGAGCACGGCATCGATGCCGTCCAGGCTCGTTCCCGACATCAACCCGACGAACAGTTCAGCCGACATTCAGCGCAACTGTCCGACCAACCGCGATGCTTGCGGCACGACAACCCATCGCGTGTGGCTATAGCCAAAGCCCGGAACACGGGGCACTTGGTGGGAGAGGCTCTCGCCTACTCGAGGCTGGCGACGTTGACATTCTGCATCAACCCCAACTGGTGCACCCGAGGCAAGGTCTGGGCTTCGAAAGCTGCGCGAAGCTGACGTGTAATGGGTTGCGCTTCGGGTAGAGCGATCTTCATGGGATCGTGCTGGACGCCGTTGATGTGGAACTCGTAGTGCAGGTGCGGACCGGTGGCCATGCCAGTCGCCCCGACATTACCGATGTAATCGCCCTGCGAGACGCGAGCGCCCTTGCGAATGCCTGGTGCGAATGCCGATAGATGCGCGTAGTAGGTGCGGTATTTCGAGGCGTGTTCGACGATGATGATGTTGCCGTAGCCATTCTGCCAGCCGGCGAACGCAACCACGCCGTCGGCGGTGGTTCGTACTCGGGTACCTGTCGGGGCTGCGTAGTCGATGCCGCGGTGCGCTGTCCACGTCTTCAGGATGGGGTGGAAACGTGCGTTCGTGAATCCGGAGGAGATTCTAGAGAACTCCAGCGGCGACCGCAGGAAGGCTTTGCGCAGGCTGTTGCCCTCCGGCGTGTAGTAGGAACCACCGCCGTCTGCAGTTTCGAACCAGACCGCCTGATGCGATTTGCCCTGATTGACGAACTCCACGGCGAGCACGCGGCCGGTTTTGACAAGCTCGCCGTTATGGCTCAGGCCTTCGTAGACGACTGCGAAACGGTCGCCTCGGCGCAAGTCGCGGTGGAAATCGATCTGACTGGAAAAGATTTCGGCAATCTGAATGGCAACGGCATCGGGGAGGCCGGCGGCATCGGTCGCGGCGAAGAGGGAACTGCGGATCGTGCCTGCGGCCATCAAGGGCTGGGCGTCGAGATCCGCGGTGACCTGCGAGGCACTCAAACCCGATTCGGTGCGCTCGATGGTGAGCAACTCGCCATCCGGCATGAGATAGTCGAGCCTTTTCAACTCGCCATCGATGTTCGTTTCCGCCCGAATGCTGCGACCGGGCCGCAATTGTGTGAGCGCGCGGGCTTCCTGCGAGCGGCGCAGAAAATCCATTGCTTGCGGATCGTCGACGTTGAGGCGGGCAAGCAGCGCAGCGACGGTGTCTCCGCGCTGGATCCGAACCTCATTGACGTAGGTGGCCTCGATTGTCTGACCGAGAGCTGTCAGGGGCGGCAACGCGACTTCTTGCACCACGCGTTCGACCTGAAGCTTTTCGACGAGCGTATCGGGGGCTACGCCGAAAGCCGCCACGACACCGAAACAGGGGATGCCAGCAGCAATTGCCAACCATAAAGCCTTCCGGCTGGTCTTATTTTTCTGGGCTAGAATCACATTCTTAGCGCTGGTCATGGGCTACCCGCTGCGTTCAACGCTGCGAAGGGTAACAGAAAAGTCACAGTCGTCAAATAGGAAATCCCGAATTGTGAAATCTACCGTGTCTTTGGAGGACGCGCTGGCGATTATTCGTCGGGGCAGCGAAGAGTTGCTCGTGGAAGCAGAACTCGTCGATCGGCTGAAGACCGGAGCGCCCTTGCGCGTGAAGGCGGGTTTCGATCCGACCGCGCCCGATCTGCACATCGGCCACACGGTGTTGCTCAACAAGCTGCGCCAACTGCAGGAATTGGGGCATCAGGTCTTTTTCCTGATCGGGGATTTCACCGGCATGATCGGCGACCCCACCGGCAAGAACGCCACCAGGCCGCCTCTGACGCGGGACGAGGTTGCGGCCAATGCGCGCACCTATACCGAACAGGTATTCAAGGTGCTCGACCGCGACCGAACCCAGGTGGTATTCAATTCTTCCTGGATGGATCGCCTAAGTTCGGCCGACATGATACGACTGGCCGCCGCGCAGACGGTTGCCCGCATGCTCGAGCGCGATGACTTCGGCAAGCGGTATCGGGGCAACCAACCCATCGCCATACACGAATTCATGTATCCGTTGGTGCAAGGGTACGACTCGTATGCGCTGGAGGCGGATCTGGAACTCGGCGGTACCGATCAGAAGTTCAATCTGCTGATGGGGCGCGAAATTCAGAAGCACTACGGCCAGCGTCCCCAATGCATATTGACGATGCCCCTGCTGGAGGGGCTGGACGGCGTCAACAAGATGTCGAAGTCTCTGGGCAACACGGTGGGCATCACCGATCCGCCCAACGACATGTTCGGCAAGCTGATGTCGATCTCCGATGAATTGATGTGGCGATATCTCGAACTCTTGTCGTTTCACCCGAGCAGCACGCTAGCGAAGTGGCGTGAGGAAGTGCGGGCCGGGCGCAATCCCAGGGACGTCAAAGTGGATCTGGCACAGGAAATCGTCGCACGCTTCCACAGCGCCGACGCGGCGCAGGCCGCACTGGCGGAGTTCGAAGCCCGTTTCCGGCAGGGCGAACTCCCCAAGGATCTTCCCGAACTCGAGCTTCCCGCACCGGCCGCGGGGCTGCCCGTGGCACAGATGCTCAAGCTCGCGGGCTTGGTGGCGAGCACTTCGGAAGCCTTGCGGATGATTGCGCAGGGCGGGGTCCGGATCGACGGCGAGCGCGTTTCGGACAAGGCGCTGGCGCTGCATGCCGGGAGCACCCTGGTCGTTCAGGTCGGCAAGCGGCGGTACGCCCGGGTCACGCTCAAGTGATCGGCACTTTTTTCCATCGAAGGTGCGATCGACTGAGCGAAGGAAGCGCACGATGACGTCAACAGTACTTGTGTATGACCCGACGGCGCCCGCCGCCAGCGACAATCACCACGTTGCGAGGCTGCTCGGTCGTCTCCACGGCAAGACCGTCGGTTTCATCGATAACGCGAAGCCGAACTTCAACCATCTTGTCGATGATCTCGGCGAACTGCTGGTGCAGCATCACGGCGTGGCCGGAATCATCAAGCACGCCAAGCGCGGCCCGTCCATGCCGGCGGCGCGCGATGCGCTCGACGAGCTGGCCGGACAGTGCGATCTGGTCATCGCAGGCTCGGGCGATTGAGGGTCTTGCACGTCGTGGAGTGTCCACGACAGCGTTGAGGCTGCCAAACGCGGCGCGGTCGCGCTTGCGGTGTGTTCCACGGCGTTCATGCCGCTGGGACGTGCACAGGCCAGGGCCCTGGGCCACCCGGATCTGCCTTTGGCGGCCGTTCCGCATCCGTTCGGATCGCGCAGTCGGGACGAGATCAGGGCAATAGCGGCCGTCTGTGTCGAGGATATCGTCAGACTCGTGCGTAACGGACAGTGATGACCAGCGACGAGCCGAACCTGCCCGATCGTGCCCGCCTGATCGAGGCGCCCGACGATCTGGACGCCATCAACACCGTGTTCCTGGATCGGCGTTGGGGCGACGGATTGCCCATCGTGCCGCCGACGCAGGAAAGAGTCCTAGCCATGCTCGCAGGGACGCGACGTCCGCGCCACGAGGTCGTCGCCCGCGTGGCACCTGGCTTCGGGGCGGCCACGATCGAGCGTATCGCCATCAATGCCGTGATGGCGGGGTGCCGGCCCGAATGCATGCCCGTGCTGATCGCGGCTGTCGAGGCGGCGTGCGACCCCGATTTCAACCTTCAGGCCGTACAGGCGACGACCAATCCCGTCGCCGTATTCCTCGTCGTCAATGGCCCGGTCGCCGATCGATTGGGGATCAATGGTGGCTTCAACTGTCTGGGCCAAGGCGCTTGGGCGAATGCGACCCTCGGGCGCGCACTGCGGTTGGTACTACAGAACGTGGGCGGTGCGCTGCCCGGCGAAATGGACCGCGCGACTCACGGTCAGCCGGGCAAGTACACCTTCTGCTGCGCGGAGAACGAGGCGCACAGTCCCTGGGCGCCATTGCACGTCGAACGCGGATTCGAACGACAGGCCAGTACGGTCACTGTCGTGGGTGCCGCCGGCACGCTGAACATGAATACTCATGCCAAGGACGCCGCCGACCTCATCAAGGCCATGGCCGATTCGATGGCATTCGCCTCGAGCAACGATTACTGGCTGGGCGGTGCCCCCTGGCTCATCCTGTCGCCCGAGCACGCACAGGTCTTCCACGAAGGGGGGCTCGACAAGCTACAGGTGAGCGAGCGCCTCTGGGAGGCATCCAAGATGCCCGCGGGGCGCATGGCTCGAAGGGATCTGGAACGCACGCAGATCAGCCGCAACGCCGAGCTCGGAGAGATCACCGCGGCGACGCTGTTGCCTATCTCGGTTCGCCCCGACGATATCGGCATCATCGTGGCAGGCGGCCCAGGAACCCACTCGGTATACATTCCGACCTTCGGCGATACGCGCGCGGTAACCCGGCAGATTGCGCTCGACGATCGACCACCTCGCTAGGTTTCGTCCACGTCGAAAGACTCGTGTCGTCGCCCTGAGGCGGTAGCCGGCTGCAAGCGCTCGCCGGCCGAGCCCGTCCTCAGTGGCCGCTCGGTCCGGTGGGTGCGCTCTTTCGCGTCACCACCGGCGCCGGCAAGCGCTCGATCAGGACATTCACACAAGACGGCTTGCCTGAATTCAGTGCGCTCTGGAGCGCAGGACGCAGCTCGGCGCTCTTCTGCACCAGAGCACCGAATCCGCCGAGTCCGGCGACGGCCTGATCGTATCGGGCCGGCAGCAATTCACACCCGAACGTGCGGCTGCGGCCATAGGTGTTGATCTGGATCTGATGCTCCGCGTTCCAGCAGGCATCGTTGCCGACGACAGCGACGATCGGCAAGCCGTGGCGCACCGCTGTGTCGAATTCGGCCATGTGGAAGCCGAATGTTCCGTCGCCCAGCAGGGCGATGACTTGTGACTGCGGTCGAGCGAGTTTCGCCGCCAGCGCAAACGGGAGCGCGCTGCCGATGGACCCGCCCGGACCGTTGATCAGCCGGGTCTTCGGTTCGACGCAGGCCTGGGCCCATTGGCCGAACTCACCGCCATCGATCACGAGCACATCGTCGTTCTTCGCGGCCGCACCGACCGAGCGCCCCACTTCGACCGGATGCAAAGGCCCGTCGGTGTTGCCGAGACTGTCCCATTCGAGTGGACGGTACCGCGTTGCCGCGGCTACCTCTTGGCTCCAGCCGAGATCACGTCCGGTGGTGTTGCCCAAAGCTGTCAGCTTCCGAGCCGCACGCACGGGATCCGCGATGGCGCTCAGGACGATGCGGCCGGGCTCGCCCAGGGCTTTGGCGGCACGCTGCAAACTCTCTTGGTCAGGATCGATCTGCACGAACGCGCAGTTCGCCGCAAAAGCGGGCGCGCGCCCGAAGCGCAGGGTGAAGTCGAGCTTCTTCGCCAGCAGCACGACGAGATCGGCTTCCTTCAAGACCTCGGCCAGCGCACCGAGCGCCGGATCGTTGACGCCGCGGGGACTTTCCATGCAGACCACCGGCACGCCGAAGGCCTCGGAAAGCTTCGCGCGCAGGCTCTGACCGGCATCGTTGGCGAACGATGGGCCGGCAATGACGAGGGGGCGCTTCGCCGCCGAAATCTTCGCCGCGATCTCGCGGGCGATCTTCTCATCGAGGTCAGCAGGTGTCGCCTCGAAGGCCGAGGCGGGCGGGACGACGACTTGAGTGGCATCCACTTTGGTTTCGAGCACGTCGAACGGCAGGCTGATGTGGACGGGCCCCGGCCGCCCGGAGAGCGCGATGTTGAAGGCGCGCGCGATATCCGCACCGAGCCCCGCGGCGCTTTGTGCCGTCCACGAGGCCTTAACCACGGGGGCGGCCATGTCCGCTTGCCGCATCTCCTGGAAGGCATCCGTGCCGAGCTGATTGAGCGGCGCGTGCCCCGAGAGGAATACGAGCGGCGAGTCCGAGGACAAGGCCGTATAGAGAGCGCCGATGGCGTTTGCGTGACCGGGGCCGCCGGTGACCAGAGCGATGCCAGGCGTGCCCGTCAAGCGTCCCCACGCATCGGCCATGTGCACGGCCGCGCCCTCGTGGCGCACATGAATGATGTCCAGCTTGGCATCGATGGCCGCGTCGTAGACGGGCATGATCTGATTGCCCGAGAGCGAGAACAGGTAGCGGGTGCCGGCGCGGGCGAGAGCTTGGGCCAGGGCATCTGCGCCCCTTAGCTGGGTAGTCATCGAGCGATCTCCGTTCTGATCATAAGGTGCGGACATGCGACGCAGGCGGCTGGGGCCTTGTCGAAGTTCGCCGGTGTTAGGTGCGAGTCGAGAGCGTGCGGGCAGCCATCCAGCCTGTGATCTGGGTGGCGCCGCAACGGCGCAGCACGCGAGATAGTTCCTCGAGGGTGGCCCCGGTGGTCATGACATCGTCGATCACCGCGACGCTCAGCCCGCTGAAATCCCGGGTGCAGGCAAATGCGCCCCGGACATTCGCCGCCCGCTGCCCCCAAGGCAGGGAGCTTTGGGCTTCGCCATGACGCAATCTCACGCAAGCGTCGTGATCCACGGGCACGCCGGTCTGCGAGCCCAGGATTCGGGCCAGTTCCAGCGATTGATTGAAGCCGCGCTCCCGTAGGCGTTGCGTGCTGAGCGGCATGGGCACGATGACATCAGGCGGCGTCTCTTCCCCGATCGCCTCCTGCATCAGCTCGGCGAGCAAGGGTGCCGCCGGCAGGTTGCCCGCATACTTGAAGCTCTGAATCAGTCGATCGAGCGGAAAGGCGTACGCATGCGCTGCCACGACCCGATCGAACGAAGGCGGATGAGCCAAGCACGCCCCGCAGATCTCGCCCCCGAGGGTGGGTTCCGCGCAACGCGGGCAGCGTTCGGCGGGAAGTCGGGTCAGATCGTTACGGCACTCCGCGCAAATGTTCGACGAGACGGCGGGCGCCGAGCACAATAGGCATAGGGGCGGCAACGCGAGCCGCCTCATCGATGAGCAGTAGTTTAGAATCGCGTGTCCCAGATTGAACAACTCTATTCCCCAGACCGCCGGCCATCATGAATGCACCGATTGTAGACGAAGCTGACACACTGACCCGCCGCAGCGCGGTCCGCTGGACGCAGGAGGCCATCGAGGCCTTGTTCGCAACCCCCTTCAACGACCTGATCCACCGTGCCCAAAGCGTTCATCGCGAGCACTTCGACCCCAACGAAGTGCAGTTGTCGACACTGCTGTCGATCAAGACGGGCGGCTGTCCCGAGGACTGCGGATACTGTCCTCAATCGGTGAGGTTCAACACCGGGGTGGCCGACCAGGGGCTCATGCCGCTCGATCAGGTGCTCGCCGCCGCTCGTGCCGCGCAGGCCAACGGCGCGACCCGCTTTTGCATGGGCGCCGCGTGGCGCGGCCCCAAGCAGCGCGACATCGATCAAGTCGCAACGATGATCAAGGCCGTGCGCGATCTGGGCATGGAGACCTGCGCGACGCTCGGGATGTTGAAGGACGGCCAAGCCGAACAGTTGTCCGCCGCCGGCCTCGACTACTACAACCACAATCTCGATACCGCGCCTGACTTCTACAACGAGATCGTGCATACCCGCGAGCAGCAAGACCGTCTCGATACGCTGGGGCGTGTACGCGGGGCAGGGCTGAGCGTTTGTTGCGGCGGTATCGTCGGTATGGGCGAAACGCGTGCCCAACGAGCCGCGTTGATCGCGCAGCTGGCCAATCTGTCGCCGTATCCCGAGTCGGTACCGATCAACAATCTCGTGGCCGTGCCGGGGACGCCGCTCGCAGATGCGGCCGCGCTCGATCCGCTCGAATTCGTTCGCACCATCGCGTGCGCGCGAATCACGATGCCGCGCGCACGGGTTCGGCTTTCTGCGGGACGCAGCGAGATGTCCGAGGCCGTGCAGGCGCTGTGCTTCCTGGCTGGCGCGAACTCCATCTTTTACGGGGACAAGCTTCTGACCACGGGCAATCCAGAGGTGGAGCGCGATCAGGTGTTGATGGGCAAGCTCGGTCTGCGCCCTGCCGCGCCGATCCCCAACGCGTGACACGGGCTCGCCGGTGCGAGGGCCGCGGCTGGCGGTGATCGGCCTGGATCCATGGTGAACCCCGGCCAGCCGCTGGACAAGGTGCTCGCTGACGAACTGGCGCAGCTGCGCGAGGCGGGTTTGTACCGTTCGCGCGTCGCCCTCGACACCAACCAGGGCGCGCGGGTTTCAATCGCCGGACGAGCGTATCTCTCATTCGCCTCCAACGATTATCTCGGACTGGCCGCCGATCCTCGACTGGTGGAGGCCGCGCGGGCGGCAGCCCTGCACTACGGTGTCGGCGCGGGCGCCTCGCATCTGCTCCACGGCCACAGCGCTGCGCACGATGCGCTCGAGCAGGTATTGGCCGAATTCGTCGGTTGCCCTCGTGCCCTGGTTTTTTCGACGGGCTACATGGCCAACCTCGGCGTGGTGACTGCCCTGTGCGGCCGCGACGACGAGATATTCGCAGACAAGCTCAATCATGCTTCGCTCAACGACGCGATGGTCCTGAGTCGCGCCCGGTTCCGGCGCTATCCGCATCTGGATCTCGATGCGCTCGATCGCGCCCTCGAACGTTCCACGGCGAGGCGCAAGCTGGTGGCGACCGACGCGGTCTTCAGCATGGATGGCGATATCGCGCCGCTGCCCGATATTTTGCGATTGTGCGAGAAACACGATGCGTATCTGCTGATCGACGACGCGCATGGGTTCGGTGTGCTGGGCGTGCACGGTGCAGGCGCGCTTTCCCATTTCGGGCTGCGCAGCGAACGCGTGCTCTACATGGGAACGCTGGGCAAGGCAGCGGGCGTCTATGGTGCGTTCGTCGCTGGCGACGAGGTGTTGATCGACTATCTCGTCAATCGGGCTCGCACATATATATATACGACGGCGACCCCGCCTCTGTTGGCTGCTGCCCTGCTGGAGAGCCTGTCCATCATTCGCAGCGAGGGCTGGCGGCGCGAGCGGCTGCGCGAACTCGCTCGAACATTGATGGCCGGTTTGGGGTCGAAATCGTTCATGATGCTTCCCTCGCAAACGGCAATCCAGCCATTCATCCTGGGTACGACTGCGCGAGCGGTGAACGTATCGGCGCGTCTGGCCGAGGCGGGAATTCTCGTTCCAGCTGTGCGTCCGCCGACGGTTCCTCGAGGGAGCGCGCGCCTTCGCATCAGTTTATCGGCGGCGCATGAGCCTGCCGATGTGCAGCGGCTCGCACAAGCGTTGTGCGACATCGAGCCATGAGCGCATCGGCCGATCTCGATAAACGGCTGGTGCGTCGCGGCTTCGAGCGCGCTGCCGGTACGTATGAAGAGGCCGCCTTTCTCGCCCGCGAGGTCGGCGGTCGCATGCGAGAGCGGCTGGATTTTCTGCGCGCAGTGCCCTCGACCATTCTCGACTTGGGCAGCGGCACGGGCGAGGGCGCGCGCTGGCTGCGCCGACGTTATCCGGGCTGCTCGGTGGTCGAACTCGACTACGCGCATTCGATGCTTGTCGGTGCACGCGATGCTGCGTCGTGGTTGCAACGCGGTGTGCAGCGATGGAAGGGGGTTGCGCCGCGCATCTGCGCCGACGCCGAGAAACTGCCTTTTCGCGACCGTTCGTTCGACATGGTTTGGTCTAACCTCACCCTGCATTGGGTCGATCTTCGTCAGGGACTGGCCGAGGCCTATCGAGTGTTGCGCCCAGGGGGCGTTTGCATGTTCAGCACCTTGGGCCCCGACACCTTGAAAGAACTGCGTGCCTCGTACGAGCAAGCCGACGGATTTCAGCACGTCAACCGCTTCGTCGACATGCACGATATCGGAGATATGCTGGTGGAATCTCGCTTCGCCGATCCGGTGATGGACATGGAATATCTGCAATTTACCTACGCCGATATCGGCGCGCTGCTGCGGGAGTTGCGCGCTGCAAGCGCGCGTAACGCCAACGCGGCGCGACCGCCGGGGCTGAGCGGCCGACGCACCTTTGCGCGCATGGGCGCGGCCTACGAGCGATACCGAACAGATGGCCGCTTGCCGGTTACGTTCGAAGTCGTCTACGGGCATGCGTGGCGACCGGAGCGGGAGCGGACAACCAAGTCGGGGGAGGCCATCGTCAATTTTCATCCGCTTCGGGGGCGCCATGGTGAGTAGGCACACGCAGGGATGCTTCGTCACGGGCACCGACACGGGCGTCGGCAAGACCCAGATCGCATGTGCGCTCCTCCGGTCGATCGGACGACTGGGCATTTCCGCGGTCGGGATGAAACCGGTGGCCGCAGGGGGGCGGCGGGTGAAGGGCGTGTTGACCAATGCCGATGTGGTAGCGCTCGACAAGTCCAGCCGGGTTCGGGCCGCGAGAAAGTTGCGTAATCCGTATCTGCTCGCGCCGGCGATTGCGCCGCATATCGCGGCGCAGGAAGCCGGGATTACGCTCGATATCGAAGTGCTGGCAAGTGCGTTCCGGAGTTTGGCCGAGCGCGCTCAATACATCGTGGTCGAAGGGGCGGGAGGCTTTCGTGTCCCGCTCGACGGGCAGTTCGACTTGGGTGACTTGGCCCAGCGTCTGCAACTGCCCGTCGTGTTGGTGGTCGGCATGCGCCTCGGGTGCCTGTCGCACGCGCTGCTCACGGCCGAGGCAATCGAGCGGCGTGGTTTGACGATCGCCGGATGGATCGCGAACAGAATCGACCCGTCGATGCCTCGGTACCGCGCCAACGTGCGGGCGTTGCAGGAGCGCATTGCCGCACCGATGCTCGCAGAGGTCCCGCACATCGCCGCAACGGGCGCGCGACGGGCGCGTCTCGATGCGATTTTGGACGTGAGCACACTGGTGTCTTGCGCGCCACGCAAGGCCTCGTGATGAGGCTTGAATCCGTGGCGCTTTCTTGCGTGCGCGTTGAGCCGTGTGATAAAGTCCCGACGCTCTCGCGCCGCCTTCGCAGTAGCGTTTTAATGCTGTTGCGAACGTTACGGTAAATGCCATGCAAGACGGCTCCGCCGCGGATAACCAGGTCTTTTTGCTGATTGCGAGGCGAAACTGCTCGCTGCAGGGAGCCGAGCGCTGTATGGCATTCTGGCTTTTGGCGTTCGTTTCGATAGTGATCGCTTCGGTTTGTGCGGCCATGGGTGCATGGCCAGTGCTTCCCTTCGCAGGATTGGAATTGGCTGCCTTGTATCTCGCGTTTCGCCGCTTCTCTCGCGATGCAGACGACTACGAAAAGGTGATCATTCGAGGTGATCGCCTGCTCGTGGAGTGCCATACGAACGGGCGCGTGCGACGCTTCGACGCAAACAGGCACTGGACACAAGTGGTTGTGCGGCGCGGTGTTGGAGGGAGGCAAGTCTCGCTTCGCTCTCACGGCAATGAAATCGAGTTCGGAACACTCCTGAGCGAAGGCGCGCGGATAGAAGCTGCCCGCAAGCTGCAGGAACAATTGCGGGTTCAATGATGAGACATCAATCAGGGCTAGGGAAAAAAATGACCGGTACGCGCATTGCGGGCGCCTTGCTCGCTCTTGGGCCATCGATTGCGTGCGCGAGCCGCTACAACCTGCAGGAGCCGAACAGCGCGCTCGGCCAGTCGATCTACGATCTGCACACGATGATTCTGTGGGTCTGTGTGGCGATCTTCGTCGGCGTGTTCAGCGTCATGTTCTATTCTGTCTTCAAGCACCGCAAGTCGGTCGGTCACAAAGCTGCGAACTTCCACGAGAACACCCTCGTTGAAGTCATCTGGACCGTGATTCCTTTCATCATATTGATCGGTATCGCCGTGCCTGCCACCCGCACCTTGTTGCATCAGCGCGATACTTCCGCGCCCGACCTTACGATCAAGGTCACCGGCTATCAGTGGAAGTGGGGATACGACTACCTGCAGGGTGAAGGTGAAGGCATCTCCTTCCTCAGCACGCTTTCCACGCCGCGCGACCAGATCGACGGCACCGCTCCGAAGGGTGAACACTATCTGCTCGAAGTCGACGAGCCCTTGGTCGTGCCGGTCGGAAAGAAGGTGCGCCTCGTGATCACGGCAGCCGACGTATTGCACGCATGGTGGGTTCCGGCGCTCGCGGTCAAGCAAGACGCCATCCCGGGCTTCGTCCGCGACTCCTGGTTCAAGGCCGAGCGCGAAGGCGTCTTCAGGGGGCAGTGCGCCGAGCTTTGCGGCAAAGACCATGGGTTCATGCCGATCGTCGTTCACGTCTTGTCGGAGGCGAACTACGCCAAGTGGGTCGGCGAGCGCAAGCAAAAGATGGCTGCTGGCGCAGATGATCTCAACAAGCCTTGGACGGCTGATGAATTGAAGTCGCGTGGCGCGCAGGTCTTCGCGCAAAACTGCGTTGCCTGTCATCAAGGCGACGGGATGGGCATCCCCGGGACCTTCCCTGCACTGAATGGCTCGAAAGTGGTGACGGGGGCGACCGAAGGGTCGATCGCGACGGTGCTGCATGGCGTTGCGCGCGACGGCAAGCCCACTGCGATGCAAGCGTTCAAACAATTGTCCGATGTCGAGATCGCCGCAGTGGTCACGTATGCCCGCAATGCGTGGGACAACAAAGCAGGTGATGCGATTTCGCCTGCGGACGTCAAGGCCGCGCGCAGCAAGCAGTCGGCTGCGGCGAACGGGGCCGAGGCGGCAGCAGTGATGAATGTTGCAGCAGTGCCTGCATCCGTCGCCGGCGCTCTCGCGTCGAGCGGAGACGGCCTGTCGGCGGTCGTTGCTCGGTAGAGCGGCGAAACACGGTCGATGCATATATAGGATTTTACGGAGCTACCGATGAGCACAGCCGTTCACGACCATACCCACGGGCACGACGATCACGCTCACCACCCGACCGGGCTGAAGCGTTTCCTGACGACCACGAACCACAAGGACATAGGCACGGCGTACTTGTGGTTCAGCTTTGCGATGTTCCTCGTGGGCGGCGTGATGGCCCTGGTCATTCGGGCCGAACTGTTCCAGCCCGGGATGCAGGTCGTGAACCCCGAATTCTTCAACCAGATGACGACGCTGCACGGGCTCATCATGGTGTTCGGCGCGATCATGCCCGCATTCGTCGGCTTCGCGAACTGGCAGATCCCGATGATGATCGGCGCGCCGGACATGGCGTTCCCCCGGCTGAACAACTGGAGCTTCTGGCTCCTTCCGCCGGCCGCGCTGCTGCTGGTGGCTTCGATGTTCGTCCCGGGTGGGGCAGCCGCCTCCGGCTGGACTTTGTATCCGCCGCTCACCATTCAGATGGGGCTCGGCATGGACTTGGCGATCTTCGCCATCCACATCCTGGGGATGTCCTCCATTCTGGGCTCGATCAATATCATCACGACCATTCTCAACATGCGCGCCCCGGGCATGACGTTGATGAAGATGCCGATGTTCTGCTGGACGTGGCTGATCACCGCATACTTGGTGGTGGCGGCGATGCCGGTCCTGGCGGGCGCGGTGACGATGCTGTTGACCGACCGCCACTTCGGCACGCACTTCTTCAACCCGGCTGGCGGCGGGGATCCGGTGCTGTTCCAGCACATCTTCTGGTTCTTCGGGCATCCGGAGGTCTACATCATCGCCATTCCGGCGTTCGGCGTGATCTCCCAGGTGATTCCTGCGTTCGCCCGCAAGCCGCTGTTCGGCTACACATCGATGGTGTACGCGACCGCCTCGATCGCGATCTTGTCGTTCATCGTCTGGGCGCACCATATGTACACCACCGGGATGCCGGTGCAGGCGCAGCTGTTCTTCATGTACGCGACCACGCTGATCGCCGTGCCCACTGGGGTGAAGGTGTTCAACTGGGTCGCCACGATGTGGAAGGGCTCGCTGACCTTCGAGACGCCCATGTTGTTCGCGATCGGCTTCCTGTTCCTGTTCACGATGGGCGGGTTCACCGGTCTCGTGCTGTCCTACACGCCGGTCGACGTCCAACTGCACGACACCTATTACGTGGTTGCCCACTTCCATTACGTCATGGTGGCCGGGGCGCTGTTCTCGGCATTCGCAGGGGTCTACTTCTGGCTGCCCAAATGGACCGGCCGCATGTACGACGAGACCCTCGGAAAATGGCACTTCTGGCTGTCGTTCGTGTTCTTCAACGTGACCTTTTTCGTGCAGCACTTCTTGGGCTTGGCTGGCATGCCTCGCCGGATTCCCGACTACGCGTTGCAGTTCGCCGATTTCAACATGGTCTCCACGATCGGTGCATTCGGCTTCGGGATGACGCAACTATTGTTCCTCTATATCGTCGTCAAATGCATCCGCAGCGGCGAAACGGCGCCGGCGAATCCATGGGAAGGTGCAGACACCCTGGAATGGACACACCTGCCGTCGCCTGCGCCCTACCATAGTTTCGATACGCCCCCGGTGGTGAAGTAGTCGGCATGATGAGCACGGACACAAGCAAGCAGCGCGAGCGAAAGAACCTCATCACCGGCGTCATGGTGGGGATGCTCGCCTTGCTCTCTTTCGTTGCGTTCCTTTGGAAGGTCTGGTGACCGAATGAATCGCTTGAGCGAGAACCGCAGTATGCTGAAACGACTGACCATCTTCGCGGTGGCCATGTTCGCGTTCGGTTTTGCACTCGTCCCGTTCTATCGCGTGATCTGCGAGGTGACCGGCCTGAACGATCTGCTCCGGCCGGATGCGCCGCTCAATACCCAGGTCGATACGAGTCGTTGGGTGACGGTCGAACTCGACGCGAACACCCGCGGTTTGCCGTGGACTTTCTCGCCGAATCAACGCAGCGTTCGGGTGCATCCGGGCGAACTGGTCCACGTCGTCTACGAAGTTCGCAACAACTCGGGGGCGCCGATCGCCGGGCAGGCCATTCCGAGCTACGGCCCCAAGGTGGCTGCGGGCTACCTCCGCAAGATGGAGTGTTTCTGTTTCCAGAAACAGGAACTCGCCGCGGGCGAAACCAGGCAGATGCCGGTCGTTTTCGTCGTCGATCCTGAGCTTCCCAAGGACGTGGGCACGGTCACGCTTTCATACACGTTTTTCGAATTGAATGGCGCCACGCCGAAGCCCGATGCCGGAGTGACGGGGTGATTGCGGTGAGCGTTCCCCCCAAGAATGTCAGGCGTGCATCGCTTATTGAAGTGATCAAAGCCGTGGCGAGCGGATTCTTCGGGGTTCGGAAGCGGGCCGACCACGAGGCGGTGCATATCACTCCGCTGCAGTACGTGATCGTGGGCCTGATCGGCGCCGCGATCTTTGTGACCACGCTCCTTTTCGTGGTGCAGTTCATCTTGAGTCGGGCTGGCGCAGGTGCTTGACCGAATAATTCGGGGAGAAACAAATGTCTTCTAATACGTCGTCCGACCGGTACTTCGTACCAGAGCCATCCACTTGGCCGCTGACTGGTTCGCTGGCCCTGGGTCTGCTCGGCTTTGGCGCCGCTTTTGCGGTCAACAGAATGACCTCGGGTTACGTCCTGCTGGCCCTGGGCTTCGCCGTGTTGATCTACATGTTGTTCGGCTGGTTCGGGCAAGTCGTGCGCGAGAGCGAGTCCGGCAAGTACAACAAGCAAGTCGATGTCTCGTTCCGTTGGGCGATGGGCTGGTTCATCTTCTCGGAAGTGATGTTCTTTGCCGTGTTTTTCGGCGCACTTTATTACATGCGCATCCTGTCGGTCCCCTGGCTGGGCGAGATCGATCAGAAACTGTTGTGGCCGGACTTCACCCCGACCTGGCCTGTCGCTGGGCCGGGGCTCACGGAGAAGTTCACGACCGTGGGTGCCTGGGGCATTCCGGCGCTGAATACCCTGTTGTTGCTGCTGTCCGGCGTCACGCTCACGCTCGCCCACTGGGCCTTGAAGAAGGCCAATCGAGGCGCGTTGATCGGTTGGATGGCGGCCACTGTCGCTCTCGGCATCGTGTTTCTGGGCTTCCAGGTATACGAGTACGGACACGCCTACAGCGACCTCAATCTGAAGATGAGTTCAGGCGCATACGGCGCAACCTTCTACATGCTGACCGGCTTTCACGGTTTTCACGTGACGGTGGGCACGATCATGCTGATCGTCATACTCGCGCGCTGCATGGCCGGCCACTTCACCCCTGAAAAGCACTTCGGCTTCGAGGGTGTCGCCTGGTATTGGCACTTCGTGGACGTGGTTTGGCTTTTCCTGTTCATTTTCGTCTATTGGCTCTAGGGCGGGACCGCATCGAGGAGGAGGATCCCTGGTGGGGGCAAACGCCGCACGAGAGTGCGGCGTTTTTTTTTGGTGCGCCCGGCAGGGCGCATTCACTTGGAGGTGGAAGTCCTCTACTCACTCGGCAAGGAGAAGAGTTAGCCGAACGGCAAGGGTGTCGCGGGCGACTGCGAATCTGAAGG
>JALHQN010000028.1 GCA_022841915.1 Burkholderiales bacterium
CCGCGCAAAGGGCTGACGCGGCCGAAACTGCGGTACGCTCACCAGGGAGGCAGCAACCCGCCGATCGTCATCGCGCACGGCAGCGGCGTCGACAATCTGCCGCAAAGCTACAAGCGCTACCTCGAGGGAAGGGTGCGTGGCACCTTCAAGCTGCACGGCACACCCCTGCGCATCGAGTATCGGCAGGGTGACAATCCTTACGCGCGCAACGGTCGTCGTGCACGACGTTGAGTCCCCTGCGCGTGCCTGTCCCGCTTTGCGCAATGACGCCGCGATAGATCGAGTGCCAAGTCGGGCAAGGTGATTGCGGCGCAAGGTCCGGTTTCAGGAACTGATTGGCTGTCACAGGCTCTGAGCAATTGGGTCGGAGTGAAGTGAGGCGCGCATCTTCGACCGGCGGTCTTTGGTTCGGCCTGCGTTGCGCACAATCTGAGGCAGGTAAGTCCTTCTGTTTGAAGCGTTGGTTTATGGTGTTCAAAACAAAATTCGCGTACAGTCCCAGGTTGGGGATCCGACTAAGAATGGAGTCAAAATGAGCGGAAAAGGCCAGTTACTACAAGACCCATTCCTCAACGCGCTGCGCAAGGAACACGTTCCCGTCTCGATCTATTTGGTCAACGGCATCAAGCTGCAAGGCCAGATCGAATCGTTCGACCAATACGTCGTTCTGTTGCGTAACACGGTCACTCAGATGGTATACAAGCACGCCATATCCACTGTGGTTCCGTCGCGGCCAGTCAATCTGCAAGCGGAAAACGCACAAGAAAGCTGATGCTGGAGCGCCCGGATTACGGTCAGCGTGCCATCCTCGTCGGTCTCGACTTCGGCGAATCTGACCATGCCGAAAGCGTAGATGAGTTGCGGCAGCTTTCTAGTAGTGCAGGCGTCACGGCGTTGTCCATGGTGGGTGGCCGCCGTGAGCGACCGGATTCCGCTTTTTTTGCGGGTACCGGAAAGGTGGGTGAGATCGAACGACTTGTCGCAGATCTCGATGCGGATGTCGTGATATTCAACCACGATCTCGCTCCGGCGCAGCAGCGGAATCTCGAAGTCAGATTGCAGCGCCGGGTCGTCGACAGGACGAGCCTGATTCTGGATATTTTTGCCCAGCGAGCGCGCAGTCACGAAGGCAAACTGCAGGTGGAACTCGCTCAACTGCAGCATCTGGCGACCCGGCTCAAGCACGGCTGGACGCACTTGGAGCGGCAAAAGGGCGGCATCGGTTTGCGCGGACCTGGCGAAACACAGCTCGAGACCGATCGACGCCTGATCGGCCACCGGATGAAGGTGCTTCGCGAGAAGCTCGATCGCGTGCGCTCCCAACGCCGTGTGCAGCGGCGGGCGCGACAGCGAGCGTCGGTGTTCAGTGTGTCGCTCGTCGGGTACACCAATGCGGGGAAGTCGACTTTGTTCAATGCACTGACCCAGGCATCCGCCTACGCCGCCGACAAGCTGTTCGCGACTTTGGATCCCACCTCGCGCCGACTCAACGTCGGTCCCGGTATCCAAGTCGTGCTGTCGGACACCGTAGGCTTTATTAGGCGGCTGCCGCATGATTTGGTCGCAGCGTTTCGAGCCACGCTCGAAGAAACCGTTCAGGCCGATCTGCTGCTGCATGTCGTCGACGGCGCCCACCCGGATCACGACCAGCAGATCATCGAGGTGGACAAGGTCCTCAAGGAAATCGGCGCAGGGGAGATCCCCCAGATTCTGGTCTTGAATAAGATCGACCGCTGCAGCGGCGAGCCAGCATTTGCTCGGGATGAGTGTGGTAATATTTCTCGGATTTGGGTCAGCGCGCTCGATGGGCGCGGGCTCGAGTTCATTCGTACTGCGATTAAAGAGCGTGGGTGTCCGGCGAAGAGTGCCGGGCTAGCCATGACCGCAGCCATCTAAGTAAGAACGATCCCAAAACACCGAGTATGTCGCTGAACGATCCGCAATGGGGCAAGCGTGGTAACGACGGTCCGCCCGACCTTGACGAGCTTTTGCGTAACCTCAACGCCAAACTGAACGGTCTGTTCGGGCGCAAAGGGGGCGGTCAGCCTCCGGTGCGCGGGAACGACGGTGGCCCGAAGGTCAGCAGTGGCGGTGCCTGGTTGTTGATCGGGTTGGTGTTTCTGATCTGGTTGGCAAGTGGTTTCTACATCGTGGATGCAAGCAACCGGGGCGTGGTGCTGCGGTTTGGCAAGTATCTCGAGACGACGCAGCCTGGGCCGCGATGGCATCTGCCCTATCCGATCGAGACCGTCGAGATCGTCAACTTGTCGCAAGTGCGCACGGTCGAGGTGGGCTACCGCAATACCGTCAAGAGCAAGGTTCTCAAGGAATCCCTGATGCTCACGGACGACGAGAACATCATCGATATCCAGTTCGCGGTTCAGTACATCCTGAAGAGCCCCGAGGATTTTCTGTTCAATAATCGCGACACCGACGAATCGGTATTGCAGGCTGCCGAAACCTCGGTCCGGGAGGTTGTCGGCAAGAGCAAGATGGACTTCGTGCTGTACGAAGGACGCGAGCAGGTCGCTGCCCAGGCAACCAAGCTCATGCAGGAGATCCTCGATCGGTACAAGACGGGGATTCTCGTCAGCAAGGTCACGATGCAGAACGCGCAGCCGCCCGAGCAGGTGCAGGCTGCGTTCGACGACGCGGTCAAGGCGGGTCAAGACCGCGAGCGTTTGAAGAACGAAGGTCAAGCCTATGCCAACGACGTGATACCGAAAGCGAAGGGCGCAGCCGCTCGGTTGCTCGAGGAGGCCAATGGTTATCGGCAGCGCGTGGTCGCGAATTCGGAAGGTGAGGCGTCTCGCTTCGAGCAAGTGCTCGTCGAGTATCAGAAAGCACCGACCGTAACGCGCGAGCGTCTATATCTCGAGACCATGCAGCAAGTGCTTGAATCGACCAGCAAGATCATCGTCGATCAGAAGGCGGGGGGGAGTTTGCTATATCTACCGCTGGACAAGATCATGCAGGGGAACTCGCCTGCAGTTCAAGGGGCCGCTCAACCTCGCGCCGAAGCGCCCGTAGATCCCGGTGCGGGGCAGGTCCAGCGTTCTCGAGAGGCGTTCCGGTCGCGTGAAAGGGAGGCGCGCTGATGCGACAGAAGCTCGGGGCAGTATTGGTTGGATTTGTCGCGCTCGCGGTTTTGGCTGGCTTGTCCTTGTTCGTCGTCGACCAGCGTCAGAACGCGATCGTGTTTCGACTTGGGGAGATCGTCGACATCAAGACCGAGTCGGGTCTTTACTTCAAGTTGCCCATCGTCGACAACGTGCGTTATTTCGACACACGCATTTTGACGCTCGATACGCCGGAACCGGAGCGCTTCATCACCTCCGAGAAAAAGAACGTCCTGGTGGATTTGTTCGTGAAGTGGCGGATCGTGGACGTCCGGCAGTATTACATAAGCGTGGGCGGCGACGAGATGCGGGCGCAAACCCGGCTGTCGCAAACCATCAATTCCAGTTTGCGCGACGAGTTCGGTAACCGAACCGTTCACGATGTCGTTTCTGGCGAGCGCAACAAGATCATGGATCTAATGCGCGAGAGAGCCAACGAGGACGCGAGCAAGATCGGTGTTCAAGTGCTGGACGTGCGACTGCGGCGTGTCGATCTGCCGCAGGAAGTCAGCGAGTCGGTTTACCGACGCATGGAGGCAGAGCGCAAGCGGGTGGCGAACGAATTGCGTTCGACGGGTTCGGCGGAATCTGAGAAGATCCGTGCCGATGCCGATCGCCAGCGCGAGGTCATCATCGCCGAAGCGTATAGCGAGGCGCAGCGCATCAAAGGTGAAGGCGATGCCAAGGCATCCGCGATCTATGCGCGTGCCTACGAACAGAATCCGGAGTTTTTCTCCTACTACCGCAGTTTGGAAGCGTATCGCGCGAGCTTGCGCAGTCGGAGCGACATGCTGGTGCTCGATCCCAGTTCTGAGTTCTTCAAGTATCTGAAGAACCCAGGGCGGCCTACCAGGTAGCGCTCGAGCGAGCGGACGCAGCCAATCGACCAGGAAGGTTCCGGCACGCGATGTCGAAGACGCTGCTCACGGCGTTCGCCCTGGTGCTGGTCATCGAGGGGATTCTCCCCTTCCTGCTGCCGGCAACATGGCGCGAAGCATTCCGGCGACTTACAGAGATGAGCGACGGGCAGGTGCGCTTTATCGGACTGAGTTCGATGGTAGCGGGCGTTCTTCTGCTCTACCTGATTCGGTAGCCGGCAAGTTCACGATAATGAAACCGAGCGTGCCGGGAGCGGCCTGCGGCACCGGGAAAAAATTTCGCTTGTGGACGACGCTATGATTCCGCGGTGGGCCCTGCCCGAATACGTTGAAGATGTGCTGCCTGTCGAGGCCCTGCGTGTCGAGCGCTTACGGCGCCGGATTCTCGATCTCTTTGTCGCCCACGGATACGAGTACGTCATCCCGCCGCTGATCGAGTATCTCGATTCGCTGCTGACTGGTACAGGCAGCGATCTTGGGCTGCGCACATTCAAGCTCGTCGATCAGTTGAGTGGGCGCACGCTCGGGGTGCGAGCTGACATCACGCCTCAAGCCGCGCGTATCGACGCGCATTTGCTCAACAGGAAAGGTGTGGCGCGTCTTTGCTATGCCGGACATGTCTTGCACACCCTGCCCACGGCAGAGAGCCGTGCGCGCGAATCAATGCAGGTGGGGGCCGAGCTGTTCGGCCATGCTGGGCTGGAGAGCGATGTCGAAGTTCAGCGGTTGATGCTCTCGGCGTTGAGTGCCGCAGGCATACAGCGGCCGCAGGTGGATCTGGGGCATGTGGGGATTTTGCGGATTCTGCTATCTCGCTCAGGCATCGGGGGGGAGCGTGAACAGGTTCTGTTCGAGGCGCTGCAGCGCAAGGATCTGCCGGAGTTGCGCGGCGTACTTCAGTCGGCAGAGCCTCTCTACAGGGACGCGCTGCTGTTGTTGCCGCAGCTGTACGGTGATGACAGCGTGTTGCGCCAGGCGAGCCGGTATCTGCCGAAGCTTCCCGAGATCGCTGCAGCACTGCGCACCTTGAAACGTCTTGCGGGTGCCGCAACCGACCTCGCGCACGCGATTCGTTTCGACCTCGGGGAACTGCGCGGGTACCGTTATCACAGCGGCGTGGTATTCGCCGCTTACGCACCGGGCTGGCGCAGCGCCGTGGCTCGTGGGGGGCGCTACGACGAGGTGGGACTGGCTTTCGGGCGTGCCCGGCCAGCGACAGGCTTCAGCTTGGATTTGCGCGAACTGGCCGCAGCCGTCCCCGATGTGAAACAGCGACGCATCCTGGCGCCAGCGCGCGATGATGATGCGCTTGCCAGGCTCGTGCAGCGTTTGCGTGAGAGGGGGGATGTGGTGGTCAACGAACTTCCCGGTCATGCGGAGCACCGCGCCGAGCTGGGCTGCAGCCACACCATCGTGCGTGTAGGCGGACGCTGGCGTTTGCGTCCCCTGGACTAGGATTTTAAGGACGGGACGCTGGCACGGTCTTGCCGGCGTTACATCGAACGCGTCGGGCGCATGGATCAGGCCCGAAACAAGCGACGAACTAGGTGAGGTTCCCGGTATGGGCAAGAACGTTGTAGTGATCGGCACTCAGTGGGGTGACGAGGGCAAGGGCAAGATCGTCGACTGGCTGACCGACCGCGCGCAAGGGGTTGTGCGTTTCCAGGGAGGGCATAACGCCGGCCATACCTTGGTGATCGGTGGGCGCAAGACAGTCCTGCACCTCATACCATCGGGCATTTTGCGCGGTGCCGTCGCCTGTTACATCGGCAACGGTGTGGTGCTTTCGCCTCCCGATCTGCTCGAGGAGATCGCGACGCTCGAGGCCGCTGGCGTCGATGTCTGCTCCAGATTGCACATCAGCGAGGCTTGCCCGCTGATCTTGCCCTACCATGGGGCCGTGGATCGTGCACGGGAGGCGGCCAAGGGGGCCGGAAAAATCGGCACCACGGGGCGAGGTATCGGGCCCGCCTACGAGGACAAGGTCGCGCGCAGAGCCATCAGGGTACAGGACCTGCTCGCTCGCGAGCGTTTCGCGGCGAAGCTCGGTGAGGTTCTGGATTACCACAACTTCATGCTCAAGAACTACTTCAACACCGATATCGTGGACTTCCAGCAGACGCTCGATCAGGCGATGGCTCATGCCGAACGCATTCGGCCGCTGGTCGGCGACGTGCCGCGCATGCTCTACGAGGCGAACCGCGCAGGGCACAACTTGCTGTTCGAAGGGGCTCAAGGCACTTTGCTCGACGTCGATCATGGGACATACCCGTATGTGACTTCCAGCAACTGCCTCGCCGGGGCGGCCTCCGCTGGCGCCGGTATCGGGCCGCAAGCGTTGCATTATGTCCTGGGGATCACCAAGGCCTATACCACGCGTGTGGGGTCGGGTCCCTTCCCGACGGAACTCGACAACGATATCGGCCGGCATCTGGCGAGTCGCGGTAACGAATTCGGATCGACAACCGGGCGGGCGCGTCGGGTAGGATGGTTCGATGCTGCTGCCCTGAAGCGAGCGATCCAACTGAACGGGGTATCCGGTCTTTGCGTCACGAAGCTCGATGTGCTCGACGGCGTCGAGACGTTACGGCTGTCGGTAGGCTACAGGATCGGCGATCAGGTCAGTGACATCCTGCCTGTAGGCGCAGAAGTGCTGGAGAGTTGCGAACCCATCTACGAGGACATCGCAGGTTGGGGAGAGAGCACGGTGGGCGTACGCGAGTTCGACCGCTTGCCGACCAACGCCCAGCGCTACCTGAAGCGGATCGAAGAAGTTTGTGGCGTGCCGATCGACGTCATCTCGACCGGGCCCGATCGTGATGAGACGATCGTGTTGCGGCATCCGTTCGATTGAGGGCTTGGCGTTTCAAGCCCCGAATCGACATAGGGAATCGCGCCGCGGCTCTTGAGCAGAGCCGCGGGTGGCGGCATTTGCGATTTTGGTCGGGGTCGAATCGTTCGACCCAAGCGCCTTGCGATACAAAAGCTAGTATCGCAAAGGCGCAACAACGGGGGGGTGTATCTGGTGCCGAGAAGAGGACTCGAACCTCCACGGTGTTGCCACCGCCAGGACCTGAACCTGGTGCGTCTACCAATTCCGCCATCTCGGCAAGGCGGCAGAATCTAAACGCATTGCTCTGGATTGTCAAATGAAACGACGCAACTTAGTACGTGGAGCAAAGCAAACGAAGCGCGGGAAGTCCCGCGGTCCGGCTCCGATCGAGCCCGCGAAGGTGTTGAGCGCTCTGAGATCGAGCGGTGTACCGATGCCGGTGCATGAGGTGGCCCGGCGATTGAAGCTCGCCGACAGCGATGATCCTGCGTTGGCGAGCGTGCTCGAAGCGCTCGAGCAGCAGGGCAGCGTGATCAAGAATCGCCGCGGTGCACTCTGCCTGGTCGAGCACCTCGATCTGATTCGCGGCAGCGTTCAAGGCCATCGGGATGGCTACGGATTCCTCATTCGGGACGACAAGCAGCCCGACTGTTTCCTCGGCCCGCGCGAAATGCAGAAAGTGCTCCACGGCGACCGTGTCGTCGCACGCGAGGTGGGTATCGATCGGCGAGGTCGCTGCGAAGTGGCCATCGTCGAAGTCATAGCGCGTGCCAACGTGACGGTCGTTGGGCGGCTGCGCCGCGATTACGGAATCCTGATCGTCGAGCCGGAAGACAGACGCTTGAGTCAGCCCTTGCTGGTGGCTCCCGACGGTGCGGGCGGCGCCAAGCCGGGTCAAGTGGTCGTGGCGGAGATTCTCGCCCAGCCGGCGCGCAATGCGCAGCCCGTGGCTCGGATCGTCGAGGTCCTCGGATCGTACGCCGATCCGGGCATGGAGATCGAGATCGCGCTGCGCAAGCATCGCCTGCCGTATCTCTTCAGCCCGGCAGCGGAAGCCGAAGCAGGGAGCTTTGCATCCATACCGCAAGCGGCGGACATGCGGGGGCGCACGGATCTGCGGTCGATGGCCCTGGTGACGATCGATGGTGAGAATGCACGCGATTTCGACGACGCCGTCTATTGCGAGCCGATCGGCGCATCGGGGCAGCCCGGTGGCAAGCGGGGTTCCGGTGGGTATCGGCTGGTCGTGGCGATCGCCGATGTCAGTCATTACGTCCGGCCGGGAACCGCTCTGGAGCAAGAGGCGCAGTTGCGCGGCAACTCGGTGTATTTTCCCCGTCGGGTGATCCCGATGTTGCCCGAGGCGCTTTCCAACGGCCTTTGCTCGCTCAATCCGGAGGTGGATCGGCTGTGCATGGTCTGCGACATGACGGTCGGCACGCGCGGACGAGTGAAAGACTACCAGTTCTACCCTGCTGTCATGCGTTCTCGCGCGCGCCTCACCTATACCCGCGTGGCGGCCTTCATGGCCGGAGAGCGCGAAGGCCTGTCCGAGGACGTCGCCACCAACCTCGGTCATCTGGAGAGCGTATACAAGGCATTGGCGCTGGCGCGACAAAGGCGCGGGGCGATCGACTTCGAGACGATCGAAACCGAGCTGGTTTTCAACGATGAGCGCAAGATCGAGCGCATCGTCAAGGTGGAGCGCAACGACGCTCACCGCGTCATCGAAGAGTGCATGCTTGCCGCAAACGTCTGCACCTCGGCGTTCCTCAAGCGCAACCGGCATCCGATGCTGTATCGCATTCATGAAGGTCCCACGCCGGAGAAGCTGCTTACTCTGCGCGAATTCCTGGGGGAGTTCGGTCTGCAGCTGGGCGGCGGCGATGCGCCGAAGGCGGGCGACTACGCCAAGTTGCTCACGCGCATCAAGGACCGACCCGACGCTCAGATGTTGCAGACGGTGCTTCTTCGTTCCATGCAGCAAGCTGTCTACAGCCCGGACAACGTGGGTCATTTCGGACTCGCGTACGAGGCCTACACGCACTTCACGTCGCCCATCAGGCGCTACCCCGACTTGCTCGTGCATCGTGCGATCAAGGCGGTGCTCGCGCGCAGCCGCTACTCGCCGGGCGACTGGGCCGAGTTGGGCGGGCATTGCTCCCGAACCGAACGCAGGGCCGACGAAGCCACCCGCGACGTCGTGAATTGGCTTAAATGCTTTTACATGCGCGATCGGATCGGCGAGCACTTCGATGGCACCATCACGGCGGTGACCGGATTCGGTGTTTTCGTCGCGCTCGACGAGGTATACGTGGAGGGACTGGTCCATATCTCGGAGCTCGGGCGCGACTACTTCCATTTCGATCCCGGTCGCCACCAGCTGCTCGGTGAGAGAACACGGCGCCGATTTCGTCTTTCCGATCGCATCGGCGTCAAACTGGTCCGCGTGGACCTCGAACAAATGAAGATAGATTTCGTCCTCGATGAGTGAAACTCGCATACTTTTCGGATTCCATGCCGTGACCGGGCGCTTGCGCCGACGGCCTGACAGCGTGTTGGAAATACTGGTGGATGCCTCGCGGCGCGATGCCCGCGCGCGCGACCTGTTGGCGCGCGCGCAGACCGCCGGCGTACGTGTCATCGAGGCGGAAGCCGCACGCATCGACAAGCTCACCGGCACATCCAAGCACCAGGGCGTGGCTGCACGAGTCGCTGAGATCAAGCTCGATGTGCATCTCGACGACATTCTTGCCAAGGCGACCGAGGCGCCGTTGCTGCTCGTCCTCGACGGCGTGCAGGATCCACACAATCTAGGCGCGTGTCTGCGCGTGGCCGATGCGTTCGGTGCGCAGGCAGTCATTGCACCCAAGGACAGGGCTGTCGGGATGACGCCGGTGGTCGCCAAGGTCGCATCCGGAGCCGCCGAGACGGTGCCCTACCTGCAAGTGACCAATTTGTCGCGATCGCTGCGGGAAATGCAGGAAGCAGGCATCTGGGTCATGGGTGCGGACCAGGACTGTCCGACATCGATCGCGGGCGTGAAGCTGGACGGCCCGGTCGCCTGGGTGCTAGGCGCGGAAGGCGAGGGTCTGCGCCGACTGACGCGCGAGAACTGCGATCAGCTCCTCAGCATTCCGATGCAGGGCAGCGTCGGCAGCCTCAATGTGTCGGTCGCTGCCGGCGTCTGTCTTTACGAAAGTCGGCGCCAGCGCCTCGCCAAGCCAAGCTAACGTCTTGAGTTCAAGAGCGAAGCGCGTATAATCGCGCGCTCCCTTGCCTCACCGCCAGTCGCAGATGCGGGAGGCTACAACCCACAAGGAGTCATGAATGCGACATTACGAGACGGTTTTCATCGTCCATCCGGACCAGAGCGAGCAGGTGCCGGCGATGATCGACCGCTACAAGACCATGGTCAGCAGCAGGGGCGGCAACCTCCACCGCCTCGAGGACTGGGGGCGGCGCCAGTTGGCCTACCCGATCCAGAAACTCCACAAAGCCCACTACGTGCTCATGAACATCGAGTGCGACGATGAAACCTTGCGCGAACTCGAGCATGCCTTCCGCTTCAATGACGCCGTTCTGCGTCATCTGACGACTCGCATGACGGCCGCCGTCACGACGCCTTCGCCGATGATGCGCGAAGAAAAGCCCCGTTCCAGCGACCGCGGTCGCGACCGGGACCGCGGCAGCAGCGACCGGGGTGGGGATCGCGCAGAGCGCACCGCACCTGCGGCCGCTGCGCCTGCATCTGCCGAGGTCTCCGAAGAGAAGCCCGTCGAGAAGACGACTGCGTGAGCGTCAACGAAGTGGTGCTGAGCGGCGTGGCGCGGGATCTTCTGGATCTGCGCTTCACACCGGCTGGCATCCCGGTGCTCGAGTTCAGCTTGCGCCATAGTTCCGTGCAAGCCGAAGAAGGGCATTCGAGAAAGGTTGAACTGGACCTGCCTGCGATCGCATTCGGCACGCTGGCACGGCAATTGGCCGAGGCGTCGGATCCGAATCGACCGATCATGGCGCGGGGTTTTCTGGCACGACGTAGCTTGCGCAGCACTCAGGTTGTCCTGCATGCGCGCGACATCGAATTTCAATAGAGGTGAATCATGGCAGTGAGACGAAGCAGCAAGACGGCTAAGGGCCGTGGCGGCAAGGCAGGTGGGCGCCGTGACGGACGCGGATCGCGGGCACTGTTCCGGCGTCGGAAGTTCTGCCGCTTCACAGCCGAAGGCGTGAAGCAGATCGACTACAAGGACATCGACGTCCTGAAGGAATTCATCAACGAGAACGGCAAGATCATTCCGGCGCGCATCACCGGAACCAATGCGAAGTACCAGCGCCAGCTGTCGGTTGCGATTCAGCGCGCTCGGTATTTGGCGCTGTTGCCGTACACCGACTTGCACTAGACGGAGACGGGCATGGAAATCATACTGCTGGAGAAGTTGCCGAATCTCGGCGCACTCGGCGACGTTGTCGACGTGAAGTCGGGTTACGCACGCAATTACCTGATCCCGCAAGGCAAGGCAAGGCGCGCGACGCCTCAGAACATCGCCGAATTCGAAGGTCGGCGAGGCGAGTTGGAGAAGGCGCAAGCCGAGACGCTGGCTGCGGCCCAGGAACTTGCGACGAAACTCGAAGGCTTGATGCTGCAAATCACCCGCAAGGCCGGAGTGGACGGCAAGTTGTTCGGTTCTGTGACGAACTTCGACGTCGCGGAAGCTTTGGAGGTTGCCGGTCACGACGTGCCGAAAGCCGCGATCCGCATGCCGCAAGGGCCGCTGAAGCAAATCGGCGACCACGACATCACGCTCGCACTGCACACGGATGTCGTCGCTCAGATCAAGGTGTCGGTGCTCGGCGAGCCGTAAGCGCCGCTGGCGTGCCGATGCACGTCGGCAAGAGCAAGCAATACCCTCGAAGGGCTGCAATCGCGGCCCTTCGTTTTTTGGCCGCAGCGCAGATCGGCTGTAGCGGCTGCTAGAATGAACGTCGGTTGGGCTGCCTGGCCGAACCGCACGTTTCTCCCATCAAGGCTCCGGATACGCATGGTACAACTCGTCACCGCTGCGGCAGAGCAAAGCATCGATCCTCTGCGCGTCCCGCCTCACTCGGTCGAAGCGGAGCAGGCCGTGCTCGGCGGCTTGCTCCTGGATAATCATGCCTGGGACAAGATCGCCGACTTCATCGGCGATTCCGACTTCTACCGCGCCGATCATCGGTTACTCTACAAGCACATCTCCGGTCTCATCGCCGCGTCCCGTCCCGCGGATGTCATCACGGTCGCCGAGACGCTCGAGCGCAGTGGCAAGCTCGAAGAAGCCGGGGGGCTCGCCTATCTCGCTTCCCTCGCGCAGAACACGCCCTCGGCGGTCAACATCCGCCGGTATGCCGAGATCGTGCGCGACCGGGCCGTGATGCGCCAACTGGTCAGCATAGGCAGCGAGATCACCGAATCGGCGCTCAATCCGCTGGGCAAGAGCGCAGAGGAGTTGATCAACGATGCGGAGGCGCGAGTGTTCGCGATCTCCGAGCAGGGGGCCCGCGGGCGCCAGGGCTTTCAAGACATCCGTCCACTGGTCGCGCAGGTGGTCGAGCGAATCGATCAGCTGCATGCCAATCCCAGCGACATTACCGGCATTCCCACCGGATACGTGGATCTCGATCGCATGACGTCGGGCCTGCAGCAAGGCGATCTGGTCATCGTCGCCGGACGGCCGAGTATGGGCAAGACCGCCTTCGCGCTCAACATTGCGGAGCACTTGTGCCTGGTCGATCGGCTGCCGGTGGCCGTGTTCAGCATGGAAATGTCGGGCACCCAGCTCGTGATGCGGATGATCGGATCGGTGGCGAAAGTCGATCAGCACAAGGTGCGGACCGGTCGCATCGGCGACGATGAATGGCCGCGGCTTACCGACGCATGGGGGCGCCTGAACGACGTGCCTTTGTTCATCGACGAGACGCCTGCGCTCAACGCGCTCGAGCTGAGAGCCCGGGCGCGCAGGCTTCATCGGCAGATCGGCGGGCCGGGCCTGGGCTTGATCGTGATCGATTACCTGCAGCTGATGAGCTCGACGAATCAGGGCGAGAACCGGGCCACCGAGATCTCCGAGATATCGCGTTCGCTCAAGGCGCTTGCCAAGGAGCTCTCGGTACCCGTGATCGCCCTTTCCCAGCTCAACCGCAGTCTGGAGCAGCGACCGAACAAACGGCCGGTGATGTCCGATTTGCGTGAATCGGGCGCCATCGAACAAGATGCAGACGTGATCTTCTTCATCTATCGCGACGAAGTCTACAATCCGGACACGCCGGACAAAGGCACCGCGGAGATCATCATCGGCAAGCAGCGGAATGGCCCGATCGGAACGGTGAAGCTGGCGTTCCTCGGTCAGTACACCCGCTTCGACAATCTCGCCGATACGGGTCGTTTCTAGCTCTGCGCGCGGCTCAGAGCGCTTCGGCGGCGAAATCGGCCAGACGGGAGCGTTCTCCACGCTGCAAGGTGATGTGGCCGCTATGGGGCCAGCCCTTGAATCTGTCCACGACGTAAGTGAGCCCTGAACTGCCTTCAGTGAGGTAGGGCGTATCGATCTGGGCGATGTTGCCCAGACATACCACCTTGGTTCCCGGACCCGCCCGGGTGACGAGGGTCTTCATCTGCTTCGGTGTGAGATTCTGCGCTTCGTCGATCACGAGATACTTGTTGAGAAAGGTGCGTCCACGCATGAAGTTGAGCGATTTCACCTTGATGCGCGAGCGTATGAGATCCCTCGTCGCGGCACGTCCCCATTCACCGGCTTCGTCATCGGATTGGTCGAGCACATCGAGATTGTCTTCGAGTGCACCCATCCAGGGATTCATCTTTTCTTCCTCGGTCCCGGGGAGAAAGCCGATGTCCTCTCCAAGGGGTACCGTCACGCGAGTGATGATGATTTCGGCGTATGTCTTTTGTTCGAGTGTCTGCTGCAGCCCCGCCGCCAGCGCAAGCAGGGTCTTGCCGGTGCCCGCCTGTCCCACCAGACTCACGAAGTCCATCTCCGGATTCATCAACGCGTTGAGGGCGAAGTTCTGCTCGCGATTGCGCGCCGTGATGCCCCAGACGCTGTGCCTGGGCAGGCAATGATCGCGCAGGGTTTCCAGCACTGCGCCGTCACCGTCGACTTCCTTCACCAAGGCCTCGAAGCGAGGCTCGCCTTCGAGATGAACGTACTGGTTGACGAACATCGACTGAACCGTGGGGCCACGCACGCGGTACAAGCTGCGGCCGCCAGCTTGCCATGAGCGCATATCCTTGCCGTGCGTTTCCCAGAAATTCCGGGGCAGCTCGAGGACGCCGGTGTACAGCAGATCGCTGTCCTCCAGAGCCTTGTCGCTGAAATAGTCTTCCGCCGCAAGACCCAGTGTGCGGGCCTTGATGCGCATGTTGATGTCTTTGCTTACGAGTATGACCTGGCGCCCGCTGTGGCGCTGCTGCAGGAACTTGACGACGGCAATGATCTGGTTGTCAGTGCGCCCGCTCGCCAGATTCGCCGGCAGATCACCCGGTATCGCCTCGGTCTGCAGGTAGAGCTTGCCACTGGCCGACCGGTTGCCGCGCGAGTCGAGCGCGATGCCGTTGGGAATATCGTGCTCGGCGCTTGCAACCAGTTCCTCGAGAAACCTGCTCGCCTGGCGCGCATTGCGCGCCACTTCGGACATCCCCTTCTTGTGGCCGTCCAGTTCCTCGAGTATCGCCATGGGGACGTAGACGTCGTGCTCCTCGAAGCGAAAGAGACTGGTCGGATCGTGCATCAGTACGTTCGTATCCAGAACGAACAGCTTGCTGCTGATCTCTCGCGCCCGTGGCGCACTTCGTGTCGACTTGCGCTGCGCCATCGTATGCCCTAGCTCGCGAGGGATTTCATGAAATCGAGTACGGCCTGTGCATGTCCCGGCACCTTTACGCCGCGCCATTCTTTGCGCACGACGCCTTTGGCGTCGATGGCGAACGTGCTGCGTTCGATGCCTCGCACCTGACGCCCGTACATGTTCTTCATGCGAATGACGTCGAACGCGCCACAGGCTGTCTCGTCCTGGTCGGAGATGAGTTCGAAGGGGAAGCTCATCTTCGCCTTGAAGGACTCGTGCGACTTCAAGCTGTCCCGGGAGACACCGAACACGGCGCAGCCCAAGGCGCTGAACTGGTCGTGCAGATCGCGAAACTGCTGCCCCTGCGTCGTGCATCCCGGCGTGTTGTCCTTCGGATAGAAGTACAGCACGAAGGGTTTGCCGCGCAGTTCGGCGAAGTTGATCGTCTTGCCGCTGGTGGCTGGAAGCGCGAGTTCGGGAACGGATTTATCCATCATGGGCGTAGTCCTGCCGTCGAGAAAGTGGAAATTCCTGGCGAGCGCGATCTGGCTTCGAAAGGTGTTCGGTCGGTCGATATCGGTTCATAGCAGGAACTCGTCGCCCTGCAATGCGACCATCTGGCCGACGCCGGCGGCTGCCCCCTCGGTGATGCAATGCCGAGGCAGCTCGCTCGTGCCGGCCGCGGCGATATAGTCTCCAAGGGAAAGAAAGACTTTTCCTTGCGCGGAGAGGCGCTCGAGCAGCCGCTCGAAGATCGGGAGAAACGTCATGCCTTCTGTCTCCGCGTTCAATGCAAGAACGTGTCCGGCGGGGGCGTCCGCACCGGCGAGCTGCAGCAGGCGATCATCGACGTTGTCACGGGAACAGTCGTCGGTTCCGATCAACTCATCGAGGGTCGGAAGCGTCGTGGGAATTTGCGGACATGCGATGAGTTCGGCATCGACCACGGGCACGAAAGGCTGCGAGCCGCGGGTGTCCGAGCAATAATCGAACCCGAGACGCTGCGTGAGCCGATAGGCATGACGATTCATCTGCCATCCGGAAGCGCCGTGGACGCGCGCCGGCACACCGAAGATCTCCGCGAACCGTTCGTTTGCCCGTTGCATGTGCTCGTAGGTCCAATCCGTGTCGGCGGTTGCGGCATGCTGCACCCAGTCCATGTGCCCCCAAGCGCCGATCCCGACCTCGAAGCCTGCCTCGGCAACCTGGAGCAGGATATCGCGGCACCGCGTACCGGTGTCCGGCGCAGGGAGCAGGGTGCCGTAAAGCAGCGTCTTCAGTCCGTAGCGCTCCATGGGCGTAATGCGGCCACGCGCTGCGCGCTCGCGATAAATGCGCGTGATGGCTCGCCCGGTGCGGTCGGGGCCGAGGCTGAAGAGGAAGGTTGCACTGGCTCGATGCCGCTTGAGCACTTCCATGAGACGGGGAACGCCCTGTTCCGTGCCCCGACAGGTGCCTACATCGATCCGCAGCGCGATGCGGGCATGCGGGGCAGGGACGGCCTGTTCGGCCGGGTTTGCCGATGAGAATCCCATCAGGATGGGCCTTCCAGTGGCTGCTGCGCCAATGTGCTCAACGCTGCGCCGGTCACGCGGACGATACGCCAGTCGGGCAACACGGTCGCGCCCAGACCTTCGTAGAACTGTTGGGCCCGGGTATTCCAGTCGAGTACGGACCATTCGAAGCGCCCGCAGCCTTGCGACTGTGCGATTCTCGCGAGGGTGACCAGCAGCGCGCGTCCACAGCCTTGCGATCGATACTCCGGCCGCACGTACAAGTCTTCGAGGTAAAGACCTTTGAGGCCGAGAAAAGTGGAAAAGTTGTAGAAGTAGAGCGCGAACCCGGCCGCAGCGGTCTCGGACGGTTCGTTTAGCCACGCGATGATCGCTTGTGCGCTCGGTTGTGGCCCAAAGAGATTTTCGCGCAGCCGATCGGCGGTGCACTCGAAGAGATGCGTGAGATGCTCGTACTCGGCCAACCCGTAGATGAGTTCGAGCAACTGAGGAACATCGGCGTCAGTTGCGGCACGCAATTCGAATCGATCGATCGAGGGCATCATCCCGTTCGAGTTTATCACCGCTGATCGAGTCGGGCCTCGCTTCCCGCGGCGAGGATCTGTCGAGCCACCTCGTGCAGCCCCGCGCTGTCGGCTGTCCGCAGGCGGACGAAGCGCGCATGGCCGATCGCCGGGAAGTTGCGCTGTATTGACCGGTCGTACGCAGGATCGTAATGGAACTCTAGCAGCTCGGCCACGAGGTCCGCATGGCGGCCCGCAGCAGCCGTATCGATCCAGCGATCGATCGTTGCACGGCCATAGTGCACGGTGAGGGCTCGCAGGCGACCATTCAGTGCATCGCCGTTGGCGAGGAAATGCCGATACTCATCGAGCAGCAGAGTGATGCGCACTGTCGCATCGGCTTCGATCACGATGCACTCCGAGCCTCGAATGGCTTCGATCAGAGCAGTCGGCACCTGGACATTGCCGACCTTGCGGCTCTCCGCTTCGACGAACACGGGCCGTGCCGGATCGAGAGTGTGCAGCGCGGCGCGCAGCAGACTCTCGAACAGCTTCTGACTCGGCTGAGGTATCCCGGGCAGTTCGCCCAGCACCGAACCGCGGTGTTGGGCCAGGTGTTCGAGGTCGAGGATCTGCGCGCCGTGCTCGCCCAGAGCACGCAGGGTGCCGCTCTTGCCCGATCCGGTGCGTCCGCACAAGACCTTGAATGTGAAGCGCTGCGGCAAAGCAGTCAGTTCTTCGATCACGGCACGGCGGTAAGCGCGGTAACCGCCTTCGAGCTTCCCCGCCTTCCAGCCGACCCGGCGCATGACTTCGCACAGCGCGTCGGATCGGCCCCCGCCGCGCCAACAATAAACCAGGGGACGCCAGCTGCGCGGGCGGTCGTGCAAAACGGTCTGCAGATGCTGCGCGATATTGCGCGCCACGAGGGCGGCGCCCAGGCGTCTTGCCTCGAAGGGGGAGACCTGCTTGTAGAGCGTCCCTACGCGGGCTCGTTCCTCGTCGTCCAGCACCGGACAGTTGATCGCACCGGGCACATGGTCGTCGGCGAACTCCGCGGGTGAGCGCACGTCGATAACCTCGTCAAAGTCATCGAGCTGTGCTACGGTCACGTCTTTGGTGGGCTCCACGGCGGCTGCCTATGGGTTTGCGAATCCAGGGCGGCCGGAGTCTACCGTATTCTCACGAGTATCGGCTGCCTCATTGATGACCACCTCTCCCTCATCGCAAGAAAACGACCGCACGCCAGCGCATGAATCCGTGCGCCTTACGCAGTTTTCCCACGGGGGTGGGTGAGGCTGCAAGATGACGCCAGCGTTGCTGAGCGAAGTTCTGGGCAAGAGCCCGAAAGGCATTTTCGATCCCAACCTCTTGGTGGGCAACGAGTCGAGCGACGACGCGGCGGTCTATCGGCTCAATGACGAGCAGGCGTTGGTCGCGACCACCGACTTCTTCATGCCGATTGTCGATGATGCATTCGACTTTGGCCGCATCGCGGCGACGAACGCGCTCTCCGACGTGTATGCAATGGGAGCACGTCCTTTCATGGCACTGGCCGTATGCGGCATGCCGGTGAGCAAACTGCCTGCGGACATCATCGCGCGCATTCTGGCCGGTGGCCAGTCGGTCTGCAACGAGGCGGGTGTGGTCATTGCAGGCGGCCATTCGATCGATTCGCCCGAGCCTATCTACGGTCTGGTGGCCTTGGGTCTGGTGCATCCGCAACGCGTAAAGCGCAACGATCAGGCCCGCGCGGGTGACGTGCTCATTCTGGGCAAAGGCCTGGGGGTCGGTATCCTGAGTGCGGCCTTGAAGAAAGGTGAACTGGGCGCGAAAGCTTATGCGCAGATGCTGGAAACGACGACGAAGCTCAATACGCCCGGGCTCCCGCTGTCGGAAATGAGTACGGTGCATGCGCTGACGGACGTCACCGGTTTCGGCTTGTTGGGGCATCTGCGGGAAATTTGTCGCGGCTCGAAGCTCGGTGCGCGAATCCGCTTCGACGACATTCCGATTCTTTCGGCTGCCCGACATATCGCACAAGCCGGACATGTCACGGGCGCCTCAGCGCGTAACTGGAGCAGCCTGGCGGACGAGGTCGATGTGCCGGCGCAGATGCCGCAATGGCAGCGCAACCTGCTGACCGATCCGCAAACGAGCGGAGGATTGCTGGTTGCCTGCGCGCCGGAAAGCGTGCAGCGGGTGTTGGAGATCTTTCAGGCTGACGGCTTCCGTCAGGCGCAGGTCATCGGCGAACTCAGCGAGGGGCCGGCGCGGATCGTCGTTTCGTGACGAGCGGCTCGAGCGCTTTCCAGACTGTTTCCAGCATGAGGGGTTGGGCTGCACGCGTCGGATGAATGCCGTCGCTCTGGAACATGTCATGGCGTTCCCCAAAGCCTTCGAACAAAAACGGAACGAAGGCGACGCGATGTTTGATGGCGAGATCGGCGTAGATTTTTTCGAACCTGTTCACGTAGTCCGCGCCGTAGTTGGGAGGCATCCTCATGCCAACCAGTACGACGCGCGCTTTGCGTTTCAAGCTGGCGGTGATCATCGCTTCGAGATCGGCTTGCAAGGTTTCGATCCGGGCTCCGCGCAGTCCGTCGTTGCCGCCGAGTTCGAGCACGACGATATCCGGTCGATGCTGTTCCAGAGCGGCATCGATACGCCGCCGTCCGCCTGCGGCCGTCTCGCCGCTGATGCTTGCATTCACCACTCTATAATTCGGCGCAATCTTCTCGATGCGCTGACGCAGCAGTTGTACCCAGCCGGCATCGGCTGCCAGCCCGTATCCGGCCGAGATGCTGTCTCCCATCACGAGGATGGTCTGAGCCGATCGCGCAGCCAGCGGGAACCCGAACAACAGCGTCAGGACTAAGACTCTGATCATGAGAGCGAATGACATGCGGCCGATTGTCGAGGCAGTTGGCGTGGTGAAGCAAGTAAGGAGCGACGGTCGCGACCTGATAATCGTTGACAACGTGACTCTCAGCGTGTTCCCCGGCGAGTCGGTGGCCATCGTCGGTGTCTCGGGGTCGGGCAAGTCGACGCTGCTCGGGCTGCTGGCCGGGCTGGACACACCCAGTCGGGGTTCGGTGTTCCTGGATGGCGACGAACTCACGGCTCTGGACGAGGACGGACGAGCAGCGGTGCGCGCGCGCGCCGTCGGCTTCGTGTTTCAGTCGTTCCAACTGCTGCCCGCCTTGACGGCGGTCGAGAACGTCATGCTGCCACTCGAACTTGCGGGTGCTTCGAACGCCCGCAAGTCGGCGGAGATGATGCTCGAACGCGTCGGCCTTTCTCATCGATTGACCCACTATCCGCGGCAGCTTTCGGGCGGCGAGCAGCAGCGTGTCGCCATCGCCCGTGCCTTCGTGACCAAGCCCAAGCTGCTGTTGGCCGATGAACCGACGGGCAATCTGGACGCCGCGACCGGCCTGCGCATCGTCGAGCTGATGTTCGAGCTAAACCGCGAACAAGGCGCCACTTTGCTCCTCGTCACGCATGACGAGGCGATCTCCAGGCGATGCCATCGCACGCTGCGGCTCGCCTCCGGGAGCTTGGTCGCCGAGGAGCCGGCTTGAAGGACCTCCTACTCGGCGTGCGCTTGCTCTGGCGCATGCTGCGCGCGGGCGAACTGACCTTGCTCGCGGTGGCCTTGGCCTTGGCGGTGGCCAGCATGGCAACGGTCGCCCTGTTCACCGATCGCACGCGACTGGCCCTCGAGCAGGAGGCCAATCGGCTCCTGGGGGCGGATCTGGTCTTCACTTCGAGCCAGCCCGTCGATCCCGCGCTCGCCGACGGCGCGCGCGCGCGCGGATTGCAGGCCATCTCGACGCTCGCGTTCCGCAGCATGGTGATCGATGCGAAGGCGAGCCTTCTGTCCGAGATCACATCGGTGGATCCGGGCTATCCCTTGCGGGGAACGACCCGAATCTCCTTAGACCGGGGAGAGCAGGATCGCATCCCCGAGGCCATTCCTGAACCAGGGTCCGTTTGGGGCGATGAGCGCTTGCTGGGACAAATGGGGTTGCGGGTGGGTGATCGGGTCACGATCGGCAATCGTGACTTCCTTCTCGCTGGACTCCTCACCCAGGATCCCAGCTTGACGCTGAGTGTGCTCGGCATGGGACCGCGGATCCTGATGGCTCGCGCCGACGTTGCGTCCACCGGATTGGTGGGGCCGGGTAGTCGCGTGGTGCATCGCCTGCTCGTGGCGGGGGATCGGGAGGTCGTGGCGGCCTACCGAACATGGGCCGAGGCGCGTCTGCCGCCAGGCACGAGACTCGAAGGTGTTCGCGATGCGCGCCCGGAGATCCAAAGCGCGCTCGAGCGGGCCGAGCGCTTCATGAGTCTGGCTGCGCTGACGGCGGTGGCGCTTGCGACGGTCGCCGTGATGCTCGCCGGCCGCAGATTCCATGAGCGCCAGCTCGACGTTTGCGCCATGTTGCGCTGCCTGGGTGTCAGTCAATGGCGTGTGTTCCGCCTGCAATTCGTGCAGCTGCTCGGCGTGGGCATCATCGCGAGCGTCCTGGGTTCGTTGTTGGGTTTGGCGAGCCAGGCGGTTCTGGGCCATTGGCTCAGCACCGTGATCGGGATATCGCTGCCGCAACCGAGCTCGGACGCGGCCGTGCGTGCCAGCGGGCTGGGCCTCGCCCTGCTGTTGTCGTTTGGGCTGCCTCCCTTGCTGGCCCTGCGCAAGATCTCCGCCTTGCGCGTCCTGCGGCATGAGATCGGTCCGCCGGGGGCGGCTGGCGCAGCGGCCTACGTCCTCGGTGCGGGCTGCGTGGCGCTGCTCGTCCTCTGGCATTCGGGCGATCTGCGCTTGGGCGCCTACGTGTTGGCAGGCTCGGTCGTCACGTTGACGATTGCAGCCGGGTTGACCTGGCTTTGTCTGCGCGTCCTGAGTACGACGGGCGGGAGCGGTGTGAGCTGGCGCTATGGCATCGCGAGTCTGAGGCGTCGCCCCGCGGGGACGATTTGGCAGGTGGTGGCGCTCTCCCTCGGCTTGACCGCGGTGCTCACGCTGACCTTGATACGCTCCGACCTGCTTCGTGCCTGGGAGGGGAATCTACCGGCCGACGCCCCCAATCGCTTCCTCATCAACATCCAGCCGGATCAGGCGCAGGAGGTCGCGGAGCTGTTGCGCTCGCGTCTGGGGAACGCTCCCACCTTCTATCCAATGGTTCGCGGGCGCCTGGTCGGCATCAACGACAATCCCGTCGATCCGGCGACCTACCCCGAAGATCGTGCTCGCCGGCTCGTCGAGCGGGAATTCAATATGTCTTGGACCGACATCGTGCCGGCGCACAACCGCATTACGGCCGGCGCATGGGGTTCGCAAGGCTCCGCATTGTCGGTCGAGGAGGGCATCGCTCGCACCTTGGGCATTCGGCTGGGCGATCGCCTGACCTACGATGTCGCAGGCCAGCGCTTCACGGCCGAGGTGACCAGCTTGCGCAAGGTCGAATGGGACAGCTTCCGGGTGAACTTCTTCGTGATCGCAACACCGACGCTGCTGCGCGACTATCCCGCCACATTCATCACGAGCTTCCACCTCCCGGTGGGGTCGACCGAGGCGATGAACGAGCTCGTGAAGCGTTTTCCCACGCTGGTCGTCATCGATGTGGCTTCGTTGGTCGGTCAGGTACAGGCGATGATCGAGCAAGTGTCGCGCGCGGTCACGTTCATATTCGTCTTTACCGTGGCCGCTGGTCTGCTCGTCCTGTACGCCGGCATCGTCGCGACGCATGACGAGCGGGTGCGCGAGGTTGCCATCATGCGCACTTTGGGTGCCAACCGCCGTCAGGTTCTGCGCGCCCATGCAGCCGAGTTCGGCATCATTGGCGCACTCACGGGACTCTTCTCGGCTGCTGCGGCGACGGCGCTGGGCTATGCGGTCGCGTTGAACCTGCTCGGCTTGCCGTATCGGGCCGATCCCATGGTCTGGGCCCTGGGGCTGCTGGTCGGCATTCTGGGGGTGGTAAGCGCGGGCATGTTTTTCACCCGCCGGGTGCTGGCGACGCCGCCCCTCACCAGTTTGCGTCAGCTAGGCTAAGGACGCTTGTTCCAGGCACGCTCGGTTTTTGACGACCGCGCGTGGGCGTTGCGGGGTCCAAGTTAAGGCTGAGCGTTCAGCGAAGGCAGTCCATCCGCGACGCCCTCGGCTATACTGGCAGGCTGCGGAGGAACACATGATCGAAACGCTTGCAGCCGTTGTCGCGCTGGTTCTGATCGGCGCATTGATCCTCCTGTTCGCGAAGCTCAACGCGCTCACGCGCGTGTTGAATGCCTCGGTACTGGGGCAGGCGGAGGCTCAGGAGCAGACGAAGCACGCCCTGTTGGGCGAGCTGAGAGAGCATTTGGACCGACATGGCGATCGCCTGAGCGGCAGCCTGACCGACGGTTCCGAGCGGCTTCGCGCCGTGGTGTCGAGCGATCTGAAACACGCGCGCGAAGCCATGCAAGTGCTTCAGTTGTCCCAACAGCATGAACTGGCGACCTTTCGCGAGGCCGTGCTGTCGCGTCTGGCCGACATGTCGCTGGCGGTCCAGTCCCGCTTGACCGAGCAGGGCAGCACCGACCGGGACGTCATGCAGCGCTCGCTCAAGGATATGGGTCAGGAGATGAAGGTGGCGATGGACGCCTTGGCGACTCGTACCGAGGAGCGGATGGAGCAGATTCGCGCCAGCGTCGACCAGCGCCTTGAACAGATCCGCGGCAGTGTCTCCGAGCGTCTCGACGAAGGTTTTCGCAAGACCAATCAGACGTTCGCCGATGTCATGGCGAGGCTCGCCACCATCGACGAAGCGCAGAAAAAGATCGACGGGCTCACGACCAACGTCGTCAGTCTGCAGGAGTTGCTGGGCGACAAGCGCGCGCGAGGCGCGTTCGGCGAGGTGCAGCTGGAGGGCTTGCTCAGGAGCAGCCTGCCACCGAACGCCTGGGAGACTCAAAAGACGCTCTCGAACGGCGCGCGTGCCGATTGCGTGCTGCGTCTGCCGGAACCCACGGGCATGGTCGCGGTGGATTCCAAGTTCCCGCTGGAGAACTATCATCGCATGTACACGGTCGGTGTCACGGAACCCGACAGGCTCGCAGCGGAGCGCCTGTTCAAGGCCGATTTGCGCAAACACGTGGACGATATCAGCGAAAAGTACATCATCCCCGGCGAGACATCCGACGGGGCGGTCATGTTCGTGCCCGCCGAGGCCGTGTTCGCCGAAATACATGCCTACCACAGGGATGTCATCGACCACGCGCTCGCGAAGCGCGTCTGGATTGTTTCACCGACGACCTTGATGGCGGTGCTCAACACGGCGCGCGCGGTGATCAAGGATGTCGAAACCCGGCGGCAGGTGCATGTGATCAAGGATGCGCTGGGGAAACTCGCCAAGGACTTCTCTCGCTTCGACGAGCGGATGCGCAAGCTGGCGGACCACATTCGGCAAGCGCACGAGGACGCCGAGCGCGTGCATGTTTCCAGTGTGAAGATCACCCAGCGTTTCGCTCAGATCGAGAGCGTCGACCTCGAGCATGCAGAGCCCATCGCGGCTGCCCCGTTGCTTGATGCGGTCACGCCAGGCGCTTCGGAGAACGATCGGCAGGTCGGCTGATTGTTTCCTGCGGAGGCGACTTTCGTGGACTTCGGCTTTGGGCGATGGCGGCGGGCGCGAGTGCTGAAGAAGCACAGTATCGACCCGGCTCTGTGGGACGCCGTGCTGCGTCGCTACCGGTTTCTGTCAGGGCTGAGCGACGACGAAGTGGTCCGCCTGCGCGAGCGGGTGATCCTCTTCTTGCACCACAAGGAGATTCACGGCGCCGGTGAACTGATGCTCGACGACGCCATGCGCCTTTCCATTGCAGTTCAGGCGTGCATTCTCGTCCTCAATCTGCCCGAGGACTGGTATGACGGATGGGTCGAAGTCATCGTCTATCCGGATGAGTTCATGCCCGATGTCGAATGGCAAGACGAGTACGGTGTGGTCCACGTGGGGAAGGAAGTTCAATCCGGAGAGGCTTGGCTGCATGGCCCAGTCGTCCTTTCCTGGGCCGATATCGGTCACGATTATGGCGATGGAATCAACGTAGTGATCCACGAATTTGCGCACAAGCTGGACATGCTCAACGGCGATGCGAACGGCTATCCGCCATTGCACGCGGATATGAGCCGAGAGGCGTGGAGTCGCGCCTTCACTCGGGCCTACGACGACTTCTGCCGTGATGTCGATCGTGGCCTTCGAACACACGTCGATCCCTACGCGGCGGACTCGCCGGCGGAATTCTTCGCCGTGCTCAGCGAAGTCTTCTTCGAGCGGCCCGAAATTCTCCACGCCGGTTTTGCACAGTTGTATTCGCAGTTGGCGCAGTTCTATCGCCAGGATCCTTACGCACGTCATCGCTCGGCGGGATTGTTGGTGGAGCACGACACGTGAGCCGCCGCGCCCGGTGGCGTTCTTTCCTGCTGCGCTGCCTCGCGGGAGGTCTCGCAGGCGGCGTTGCAGCACCTTGCTGGGCTCAAGAGAGCGCGCTTGCATCGGGTTCGATTGCGGCGCTTGCCTTGTGCGGTGCGTTGATCGGCACGGCCTGGATGCTGATCGTTCGATACCGCCGCTTCGAGCGCCAGGTCGATTCGGATCCGGGGCGAGCCTGGGCGGCCTTGAGCGGGCTGCGCGAAGGCGTCATCGCAAGCGACCCTCAGGGGAAGATCGTATTCATCAACGCTGCAGCCGAGCAGTTGACCGGCTGGTCTGCTGCCGAGGCGCTCGGGCAGCCTATGCATACCGTCTATCGCGTCATCGATGAACATACGCGCGCGCCTCTGGACTACATCGACGAAGGGCCGCCCGAGCAGCGCGATCCGGGCGATCCAGGCCGCAGTTCCGTGCGTCTGATCCGCCGCGACGGCCACGAGACCTCGATCCACGACTCGTTGTCGAAAGTTCAGAGCGACCTGGAAGGCTGTAGCGGTTACGCGGTGGTGTTCCACGACGTCTCGCAGTTGCGCGCGCTCGCGCAGCAGTTGTCCTGGCAAGCCAGTCACGATTCGCTGACAGGGCTCGTGAACCGCCGTGAGTTGGAACGGCGTCTTGCGCATCTTCTCGAGTCGTCTCACGGACAGGGCCGGCAGCACGTGCTGCTCTACATCGATCTCGACAATTTCAAGATCGTCAACGACTCCTGTGGACATGCGGCCGGGGACGAACTGCTGCGCAGCCTGACTTCGGTCATGGGTACCAAGATCCGGGGCAGCGACACCTTGGCTCGCGTCGGCGGCGATGAGTTCGCGGCGCTGCTCGAGACGTGTCCGCTCGATCAGGGGCTGCGGATAGCGAACGGAATTCGCGAAGTGGTGCGTGACTTCCGCTTCGTGTGGGAAGGCAAGTCGTTCGCTGTCGGGGCGAGCATCGGCCTCGTCCCGATCGACGCGACCAGCGGCGATATCGCCGAGGTACTGACCGCCGCCGACGCTTGTTGCTACGACGCCAAGAACAAGGGACGCGATCGTGTCCAGGTCCACCGTCCACAACAGACCACGCAACGCGAAGCCGGCGAGCCGCAGATGATTTCCCGGCTCAGCAATGCGTTCGAGAACGGCGACTTCGTCCTGTATCAGCAGTACATCCGTCCGCTGAAGGAGGCGGTGTCTTCCCCGCATTTCGAAGTTCTCGTACGCATGCGCGGAAGCGACGGGGAACTCATTCCGCCCATGGCTTTCATACCTGCCGCCGAGCGCTACAACCTGCTGACGGCGATCGACCGTTTCGTCATCACCGAATTGCTCGAAGTGCTCGCGGCGCGGGGCCGTGTGGGCATATCGCAGATCGCTCCCGATGCCGGCATGTACTCGGTAAACCTCTCCGGGGCGAGCATCGACGATTCCAGTTTTCCAGAGTTCCTGCGCCGCCAGTTTGCGAAGTATCCGGTGCCGCCGAGTCTGCTTTGCTTCGAGGTCACGGAGACGACCGCAATCTCAAACCTCACGAAGGCGGCAGAGCTGATGCACGAACTGAAAGCCATGGGATGCCGCTTTGCACTCGATGACTTCGGCATCGGGATGTCGTCGTTCGCCTATCTGAAGTATCTGCCGGTCGATTTTCTCAAGATCGACGGCACGTTCGTGCGCGATATGGCGAACGACGAAATGGACTGTGCCATCGTCGAGGCGATCAATCGCATCGCGCATATCCTGGGAATGCAGACAGTCGCTGAAATCGTCGAAGACCAGGTCACCCTCGATCGCCTGTGCAAGCTCGGCGTGGACTACGCTCAAGGCTTTCATATCGCCCGGCCCGAGCCGTTGGGCGGGATGGATGCCGTTCACGCAGCGCAGGCCCGTCCGGTCAGCGAGCAGCGAGGCTAGGGCTCGGAGGCGAGATAGCCTGGCGCATCCGCCCAAGACTTACGGGGATGCCGGCTGTGCTTAGGCGCGGGGCGGCGGCGTACCGTTCGGGTCGTCATGGGCCGCGAGCTCGGCCCGAGTGTTGATGTTGCTGAAGGCGGCTGCTTCGTCGTCGAAGGCGACCTCCACGATGGAAAGATCCGCGTACCAGGCATCGATTTTTCTTCCGCCGGCATTGAGATACGCCCGCAGGTGCGGATGCAAGTGACGCCGGCAAAGACAGAACACCGGATGCGCCTGATCACCCGTCCGGGCAACGGCCAGATCGGCATTGGCCGCTGCAAGATGCCGGTAGAGCCGTGAGACGAGATCCATGGGTAGGAAGGGTGAATCGCAAGGTGCGGTCGCGATGAGTTCCTCCGATGCCGCACTCATGCCGCGCTCCAGACCTGCCAACGGGCCCGCAAATCCGCCGATTTCGTCTGGGAGCACCTGAGGGCCGAAAGCGCGGTAGTGGTCCAGGTTTTGATTCGCGCTGATCAGTACTTCGTTCACCTGCGGACTCAGACGCTCGAGCACCCACTGCACCAGCGGGCGACCCTGCAATAGCTCCAGACCTTTGTCCACGCTCCCCATGCGTCTGCCCTGACCGCCTGCAAGGACGAGACCAGAGACACGCGGCGTGCCTGCGCTCATGCTCGTTATGCCGAGGCGGGTGAGGCCGCGGCAGCACGCACGAAGCGCTGCCCGCCGGTGAACAGAAGGTAATGCTTGCCCGTCGCGCGTCCGATCATCGTGATGCCGACGCGGCGCGCGATTTCATGGCCCATGTGGGTCAGTCCGGAGCGGGAGACGAGAAAGGGGATGCCCATCTGGGCGCATTTGATCACCATCTCGGAGGTCAACCGTCCGGTGGTGTAAAAGATCTTGTCCGCACCGTCGATGTCGTCGAGCCACATTTGTCCGGCGATCGCATCGACCGCATTGTGCCGGCCGACGTCCTCGACGAACATGAGAATCTCGTCGTCCTTGGCGAGCGCGCAGCCGTGGACCGCGCCTGCTGTCTTGTAGACGCTATCGTAACGTCGGACGTTGTCCATCAAGCGGTAGTAGGTTGTTTCGTCCAGCGTTCGATCCGCCGGCAGTCGAATCGAATCGATCTCGTCCATCAGATTGCCGAAGACCGTTCCCTGGCCGCAGCCGGTGGTTACGGTTCTCTTGGCCAGCTTCGACTCCAGGCCGGCGATGCCGGCGACGGTGGAGATGGCGCAGGAGTCCACTTCCCAATCCACCTGAACGGACTCGATCTCGTTCAGCGATGCGACCAAGCGCTGGTTGCGCAGGTAACCGATCGCCAGAGCTTCGGGGTGCTGGCCGAGCGTCATCAACGTGACCAGCTCGCGTTTGTCCAGGTAGATCGTCAAGGGGTATTCGCCCGCGATCGGCGTTACGAGGTGCTCGCCGCGCTCGTTGCTGGAATGCACCTCCACAGTGGCGGGGCGGGTGGCGTGGCTTAGTCGAGGACGATGATTCATGACGGGCTTTGGAAGGCGACGTCAGCCGCCGATGTAGGACATTTCCACCTTGGGCTCGCGCCGGGTGTTCTGACTGCGAATCTCCGAATAACGATCGCTGCGACCGCTCCAGACGCTTTCGATGAACTTCATGACGTCGGCATCGGATGCGCCCTGGCGCAGCAAGCCCCGCAGATCGTGTCCGGACGTCGCGAACAGGCAGGTGTAGATCTGTCCCTCCGCCGACAGCCGGGCGCGCGTGCAATCGCGACAAAACGCTTGAGTGACGGAGGCAATGACGCCGATCTCTCCGGAGCCGTCGCGATAGCGCCAGCGCTTGGCGACCTCGCCCCGATAATTCGCATCCGCGGGTTCGAGGGGGAGTTCGGCGTCGATGCGTCGCACGATCTCGGCTGCGGAGACGACATCGTCCATGCGCCAGCCGTTGGTCGCGCCGACGTCCATGTATTCGATGAAGCGAAGGATGTGGCCGCGTTCACGGAAGAAGCGAGCCATCGGCACGATGCTGTCTTCGTTCAAGCCGCGCTTGACCACCATGTTGACCTTGACGGGTGCAAGCCCGGCTGCGGCTGCAGCTTCGATCCCTTCGAGCACCCGCTGCACGGGGAAATCCACGTCGTTCATGGCGCGAAAGACGGCATCGTCCAGGGAATCGAGGCTCACCGTGATGCGCCGCAGACCCGCCTCGCGCAGCCGCAGGGCTTTCTGCGGCAGCAGGGAGCCGTTGGTGGTCAAGGTCAGATCCAGACCCTCGATGGCGGAGAGCTTCTCGATCAGCGTTTCAAGATTCCGCCGCACCAGGGGCTCCCCGCCGGTGAGACGCACTTTCTCGACTCCGAGGCCGTGGAAGATCCGCGCGACGCGCTCGATCTCCTCGAAGGTGAGCAGCGCCTTGCGGTCGAGGAACTGGAAATCCTTGCCGAAGATTTCCTTGGGCATGCAGTAGACGCAGCGGAAGTTGCATCGGTCTGTGACCGAGATGCGCAGGTCTCTCAATGATCGGCCAAGACGGTCTTGCATGCTCGTGGAGATTGTCGGGGATTGGCTGGGGATTATGCAAAGCGACCAAGCGCTTTGCAAGGAAGGGACGCAAATGAAGCGGGATAGTTCCATCGCGCCCGACAATGGCCATGCCCCTTTCGGGGGAATGGCTTGCGGCTGCCGAAGCGATACGGCGTCATTGTCGCGTGCTCGGGGACTACACCGCGCCTTCCATCACCTGCACATCCACCAGGGTGCCGGGGACGACATTGCCTTGATCGGTGGGCAGGATGATGAAGCAATTGGCTTCGGACATCGAACGCAGGATGCCCGAGCCTTGTTCGCCGGTAACCCGCACCGACCAGCGCCCCGACGCGTCGCAGGCGAGGATGCCGCGCTGGAACTCCGTGCGCCCCGGCGCTTTCTTGAGGCTGCTGGTGCACTCGACCTTCAAGACCGGCAAAGACGGCACGGGATCGCGCCCCATCAGGACGTAGAGCGCATCACGCACGAATTGATAAAACGTCACCATGACCGACACCGGATTGCCGGGCAGGCCGAAGAAATGCGCTTTGCCGATCTTCCCGTAGGCGAGGGGGCGTCCGGGTTTCATGGCGATCTTCCAGAAGAGGACCTCGCCGAGCTGATTCAGCAGATCCTTGATGAAGTCCGCTTCGCCTACGGACACACCGCCGCTGGTGATGATCACGTCGGCGATCTCTGCCGCGTCGACGAAAGCCTTCTCGAGCAAGCCGGGATCGTCGCGGACGACGCCCATGTCGATGAAGTCGACGCCGAGCCGGTTCAACATGCCGAAGAGGGTGTAACGATTGCTGTCGTAGATCTGTCCTTCCGCCAGCGTGGATCCAATAGACACCAGCTCGTCACCCGTGGAGAAGAATGCCACGCGTAGCTTGCGATGGACGGAAACTTCAGCGATGCCGAGCGAGGCGATAAGTCCGATATCCGCGGGCGTCATCAATTTTCCGCGCGGCAAAGCCACGCCGCCTCGAGCCAGATCCTCGCCGGCTCGACGCAGGTTCTGACCTTTTCGATGTCCGGGACCGATCGTCACATGCTCGCCAACCGCGCGCGTGTGCTCTTGCATGACGATGGTGTCCATGGAGGCTGGAACCACACCGCCGGTCATGATGCGGATGCACTCGCCGGCACCGATCGGACCGGCATAAGGCTTGCCGGCATAGGCGGTACCGGCGATACGCAGGGTCGCTTCCTCGGCACCAAGTTCTGCGTGACGAACGGCATATCCGTCCATGGCCGAATTGTCGTGCGCGGGCACGTCCACGGGAGAAATGACGTCCTCGGCGAGGATGCGTCCCAAGGCGTCACGCACGCCAGCGCGCTCCACACCGACGACAGGAGACAGGAAGCGGGCGATCAGCCCACGCGCCTGATCGACCGGCATGGAGTTCGGGTCGTAGTCGTCGGCACAACTGATTTCGCGCAAGGTCGGGGTGGTCTGGCTCATGGCTGCTCCGTGGCTGCGGCATCGAATAACGCATCGAAAGTGTACCGCACCGAAACGCTGTGATCGCAACTTCGGCCGTCTTGCTGTGCAACTGATCGAGTCGTCGGAGCGCATGACACGGCCTCCTCGACGGATCCTCGTTCGACAGGGGAATCAGCCCAGCGCCTCGTCGACTTCCATGAGCGTCCCGCAAGCAGCGAAGTCGTAACCCTTGAGCCGGCGCAGACGCTTGCGCAGGGATGCGCTGCGCAAGTGCCCGATCAGCTGGCGAGCGGCATCGCTGTCGATCGTTGTGCGGCGTGCCGCAAGATAGTACGTCTCCGCGACGACCGGCAGGAACGCGAGTCCATAGGTCGCGGCCGCCGCCTGAATGCCGAACCCGACATCGGCGTGCCCGCTCGCAATGGTCGCCGCGACCGCGACATGGGTGAATTCCTCCGTCTCGTAGCCGCGAATTTCGCTCCTCGAGCGCCCGGCGCTCACGAGCAGGCGATCGAACAGCAGCCGCGTTCCCGAGCCTGCTTGGCGATTCACGAAGCGAACGCCTTTGCGGGACAAGTCCTTGAGGCCGCCGATGGCTTTCGGATTCCCGGGAGCCAGCATGAGCCCCTGACTGCGTTCGCCCAGCACGATGAGCTGGTCGCGGCGCACTGACAGACAGCGTCGGATCGTCGGTTCAGGCGCGGACTGGGCATCGACGTGAAATCCAGCGAGGTCACAACGGCCGCGCACATGTTCGCCGAGCGCGTCGAGGCTGCCGCGAAATCGTATGTCCAGATCGAGTGGGGGGCGGGCGAGCAGGCAGAAATCCTTGAGCTCGATGAGCGCCAGATCATGGCTGGCCGCCAAGGTCAGCCGGTGTGACGCCGCCGTATCTCCTCTGGCCATAGCGCGCTCGAACTGCGCGGTCGTACGTCGCAAGGCGGGCTCCGCTTCTGCGGCGGCGCGTGCCCGGGCTTCGAGCAGCCCGAGGCCGAGGGCGGTCAGATGAGCGCCTCGCCCGGGGGCCATTGTCACCAGAGGTCGACCGTACGCGGATTCGGCCTCGCGCAGCCTGTTCCACGCGAAACGATACGAGCAGCCCAGGTGACGTGCGGCGGCCGCGATCGAGCCCAACGCATGCAGCGCCTCGAGGAGTTCCATCAAGCGCCGGTCGAGTTCGCGTCCATCGAGCGTCAGCTGAAGAACGAAGCTTAGTTTCATCTATGCGCAGCCATGCATATTTGTTCGCATCAGTGGTTACTCTACCATCGCTCCAGGGAATCAATGCTTGAATATGTAAAACGTTGCATAGTTAGGGTCTGGGCAATCGACACACTGCGTGATGCGGGGCTGCAAGCCCTGGAACTGATGATCGGCCTCGACGAGGCAATGATGAACATCGTCGCGCTCAGCGTGCAGGTGAGCCTGTCTGCTGTCGTGCTCTCGTGCCTGATCGCTCTGCCCATCGGGGCCGCCACCGCTGTCGGGCGCTTTCCAGGCCGCCAGGCCATCATCGTCGTCATGAATGCCTTCATGGGCCTGCCGCCCGTGGTGGTGGGGCTCATCGTCTATCTGGCGTTGTCGCGCGCCGGCCCCCTCGGGCCGATGGGGCTGTTGTTCACGCCGACGGCGATGGTCCTCGCGCAAGCCTTGCTGGTGACGCCCATCATTGCCGCCTTGACACGGCAGATCGTCGCGGATGCCTGGGAGGAGTACCGCGAGCAGCTGCAGTCCCTCGGCTCGAACGGGTTCAGGTCCGCATTGACCTTGATTTGGGATACGCGCTTCTCGCTGTTGACCGCTGTCTTGGCCGGGCTGGGCCGGGCTACCGCGGAAGTCGGTGCGGTCATGATCGTCGGGGGCAACATCGACGGCGTGACCCGAGTCATGACGACCGCGATCGCACTCGAAACGAGCAAAGGCGATCTCGCACTGGCGTTGGCACTCGGCGCGATCCTGATACTGCTGGTCGTCATGCTGAACAGCAGCGCTTACCTGATCAGCGAAGCGGCGCGCCGCCGGTACGGATGAGCCATGGCCCATTTGTCGGTGGAAAACTTGTGCTACGACATCGGCGGACGACGCATCATCGATTCGATCAGTATCGAGTTCAGCGCCCGTCGCAGTGTGGTTCTGGGTCCGAATGGTGCCGGCAAGAGCGTGCTGCTGCGGCTTTGCCACGGACTGCTCGTCCCGACGGCTGGGAGCATCTGCTGGCGCGCAGACGCCAACGTCGCGGTGCGTCAGGCCATGGTCTTTCAACGCCCCGTGATGCTGCGCCGCTCGGCGTTAGCGAACCTGACCCATGCCCTTTCCCTCGCAGGGGTAGGCGCGAGCGAGGCACGCGAGCGCGCCATAACGGCGCTCCGCAGTGCCGGGCTCGAAGCGCTTGCGCATCGATCTGCGCGCGTGCTTTCCGGCGGCGAGCAGCAGCGGCTGGCACTGGCGCGCGCTTGGGCACTGCGTCCGGATATCCTGTTTCTCGATGAGCCGACTGCGAATCTGGATCCTGTGGCGACGCGGGAAGTCGAGGCGGTCATCGATGCGATCCATCGAGCGGGGACACAGGTGATCATGACCACGCACAACCTCGGCCAAGCCCGTCGCATGGGTGACGACATTCTGTTCATTGCGCGCGGCCGTTTGCTGGAGCGCGCCAGTGCCGATCACTTCTTTCGCGCACCCAAGTCCGCCGAAGCGGCGGCATTCATAGAAGGAGAACTGCCGTGGTAGATCCTGTGTTCATCCGAGTCGTACTTCTAGCGTGCCTCGCCTGGATAGCGAGCGTTCCGGCGCAGGCCGCGGAGCGTTTCATCACCGTCGCATCGACGACCTCCACCGAGCAATCAGGGCTATTCGGGCATCTGCTGCCGCTCTTCACCCGCGCTTCCGGCATCGAAGTTCGGGTCGTGGCCCTGGGCACCGGCCAGGCCTTGGCCCTTGCGAGGCGAGGCGATGCGGACGTCGTGTTCGTTCACGATCCGGTCGCCGAAGAGAAGTTCGTGAGCGAGGGCTACGGCCGCGGACGTCAACGGGTGATGTACAACGATTTCGTACTGATCGGTCCGAAAGCAGATCCTGCGCGCGTTGCAGGCAGCGGGGATATCGCCCAGGCGTTGCAGCGTATCCATGCGACGGCCTCGCCGTTTGCCTCCCGCGCTGACAAGAGCGGCACCCATGCGGCGGAACTTCGGCTCTGGCGCCTGGCGGGAAAGGATCCGCAGGATGGCCGCGCCAAGTGGTATCGGGAAACAGGTAGCGGCATGGGGCCCACGCTGAACACGGCAGCAGCGATGAATGCCTATGTTCTGACCGACCGCGGCACCTGGCTGAGTTTCAAGAACCGCGCCGATCTCGTGATCTTGGTGGAAGGCGATCAGCGGTTGTTCAACCAGTATGGCGTCATCCTTGTCAATTCGGAGAAGCATCCCCATGTGAAGCATGCGCTGGGTCAGCAGTTCGTCGACTGGCTGACTTCCAAGCCCGGGCAGAACGCGATCGCCGGCTACCGGATCGGCGGCGAGCAGCTGTTCTTTCCCAATGCGGGCGGTTCTTGAGGCCCGCGGGTACGCTCGGGTCTGGCGGTTGCTGCGCCAGGCGTAGTTGCGCTATATTTCTTCATTCATAACGTGTTGCCCTTGCCAGGCCGAGGATCCAGCGATGGACAGTGTCGATCTCGATGTGCTGAAGACCAGTCTGCGGTGGCTGCAGGAGGGGCATGGTGCGTTTCTGGCGACCGTCGTGCGGACCTGGGGTTCCGCGCCCCGTCCTGTCGGCGCCATGACCGTCATTCGCGACGACGGCTTGGTGACGGGTTCGGTCTCCGGAGGTTGTGTCGAAGACGACATGATCGAAAAAGTCCGCTCGGGAGCGGTCGCCGCGACAGGTCCGGAGCTTCTTGTGTATGGCGTCACTCGCGAGCAGGCCGAGCGTTTCGGGCTGCCTTGCGGCGGCACGCTGGAACTGGTGGTCGAGCGACTCGGCGAGGCGTCGCGAATCGAGGATCTGGTCGCGGCGGTCGGGCGTCACGAAGTCGTGACACGCCGGGTCGAGCTCGAAACGGGTAGCGTCGAGATCAATCCTGGGCGTGCCGTGGATGGGGTCGAATTCGACGGCAAGGTGCTCACCACCGTCCATGGACCGCGGTGGCGAATGATACTGATCGGCGCAGGCCAGCTCTCGCGTTACGTGGCCCAATTCGCGCAGGCGCTCGACTATCAGGTCATCATCTGCGATCCGCGCGAGGAATACGCTTTGGGTTGGGACGTGCCGGGGGCCACGCTCACACGCGAGATGCCCGACGATGTCGTGCGAACCTTGGGGATGGATGCCCATACCGCCATGGTGGCCGCGACCCACGATCCGAAACTCGACGACATGGCCTTGCTCGAAGCTTTGCGCTCACCGGCGTTTTATGTCGGTGCGATCGGTTCTCGCGCGAACAACGCGAAACGTCGCGAGCGCCTGATCGAACATTTCGACATGACCACGGCCGAACTGGATCGCTTGCACGGGCCTGTGGGCCTGAAGCTCGGGGGCAAGACGCCGGCGGAGATCGCCTTGGCGATCGTCGCCGAGATGACTGCCATGCGCTACGGCATGACGCTGCAGAAAGTCGACAAGGGGACCGTCATCGCGCCGCAGAACGATCCCTTCGCCTGCAGTGCAGCGGCCTGATCCGCGGCGGACGTGCGCGGGGCAGGCGCCATGTTCTTCATTTTGCGCGGCGAGCCGTCCAGCGCGCCTGCGTTCCCGCAGGGGTGTTCACGGTGCCTTCCATGGCGCCGTTCTTCACCGTGCCGCGAAAGCGCAGAAAGTTGCCGGAGGCATCAGCCAGCGTGAACGAGATCGTGCTCGCTTGCAGCATCGGGTCGCCGAGATTGGGCGCCAAGCCGCTTCCCGCCACCTTGCCGACGATCTTCTGGAAGGTCTGTTCCAGCCACAGATCGAAATTGCCGCTGGGCGCCGTGACTTGCCAACGTCCTTGGACTTTCGCCGGAACGATCCACAAGTAGGCGGTGTAGCCCTCCACCGTCGCCGTCTCGTCGGGGGCCCAATCGCCCATGGTGAATGCATGCGATACGAGGCGTGTGCCCGGCTTCATCGCAAGCAGCGTCGGGCGCAGCTTCAGATTGAGCGAGGAGAGCAGGTACATCGTGACCACGGTGGCTTCGCTGAAATCCGTGGTGAAGATGTCCCCCTGCATGAGCTTGACCTTGTCGGCTACGCCCTCGGCCTCCGCGTTTCGCTGCGACAAAGCGACCATGTCCGCGTTGTATTCGATCCCCATTGCCTTGATGCCGCGCTTTGCCGCGGCGATGACCGTGCGCCCGTCGCCCGAGCCGAGGTCGACCAGGAAATCCTGCGGCGTCGCCTTGGCCATTTCGAGCATGCGTGCCACCAGTGCATCTGGCGTGGGCACCCAGATCACGTCCTTTCCGGGCTGCCCCACCTTGGGAGAGAAGTCGTCGGCGGAGTGCGCGAGCGGGGCCAGAGCAAGGATGGTCCAAAAGGCGAAGATGCCGGTTAGGCTGCGAAGCTGCATGCGGAACACTCCTGGATCATTGGGAAACGTACGAGTGTCGAGCATAACTCCAGGCGCCTTTCCAGGAAACCATCGGATCTGGCGGGTCCTGCACCCGTCGATATGGGCGTCAGCGCAATCGGCTTTGCCGGGATATTCGGCCGACGGTATCATCGAGTAGACGAGAGCGAGGGTTGTGCATGCGAGTATTCGGATTCGCCGGCTTTTCCGGCAGCGGCAAGACGACACTGATCGAGCGGCTCATTCCGTCGTTCGTGGCCCGAGGCTTGCGGGTGTCGCTCGTCAAGCATGCGCATCACACTTTCGATGTGGATCAGCCCGGGAAAGATTCCTATCGGCATCGGCATGCCGGCGCGACCGAAGTGCTGGTGACGTCCTCGCGACGCTGGGCCTTGATGCATGAGCTCCGAGGGGCTGCCGAGCCCTCGATGGAGGAACTGATGGCGCGCTTGTCGCCTTGCGATCTGCTTCTGGTCGAGGGCTACAAGCGAGCGGCCATCCCCAAGCTCGAGGTGTTTCGGGAGATCGTTGGGGAAGGCGCTCTGCATCCGCACGATCCGCACATCGTGGCGATCGCCACGGATCGCCCGTTCCAGGCCAGCATTCCGGTGCTGGATCTCAACGAGCCCGAAGCCATCGGGGATTTCATCTTGCGGCATGTCGGATTGGCTGCCGGCGTTCGTACTGCCTCACCCAATGCCGAGGCAGGCACGCCATGAAAGTGACGCTGCTGTATTTCGCTCGCCTGCGTGAAGTCTTCGGATGCAGCTCGGAGGAACTGGAACTTCCCCCCGAAGTGGCCGATGTCGCCGCACTGACCGAGTTTCTGCGGGCGAGAGGCGCGGTCTTTCAGACGGAGCTGGCGCCTGGGCGCGCTTTCCGCATCGCGGTGAATCAGGAAATGGCTTCGTCGCATACCCCGTTGCGCGAGCATGCCGAAGTGGCCGTCTTTCCACCCGTGACCGGAGGCTGAGATGACCGTTCGCGTTCAGACCGAGGATTTCGACGCCGGTGCTGAGATCTCGCGGCTGCGCTCCGGCAATGCAAGGGTGGGCGCGGTGGCGAGCTTCATCGGCGTGGTGCGCGACCGGAACGACGGCGACGCGGTCGCGGGCATGACGCTGGAGCACTACCCGGGCATGACCGAACGATCGATCGAGGCCATCGTCGAGGAGGCTCGGTCGCGCTGGGAGATCATCGATGCGCTCGTCGTGCATCGTGTCGGCCCGCTGCTGCCCACCGACCAGATCGTTCTCGTCGTCGTCACCAGCTCGCATCGTGGCGAGGCGTTCGCGGCATGCGAGTTCCTGATGGACTATCTCAAGACGCGCGCGCCGTTTTGGAAGAAGGAGCGCTTGCCCGAGGGGGCGCGCTGGGTGGAGGCGCGAGCGAGCGACGACGCGGCGGCTGCTCGCTGGGAACGCTCCTAGCGCACCCCGGGGGTCTTCGGATGCAGGCGCGCTTCAGACTCCGTATCGGCAACGATCGCGATCTCGCACTCGGGCCCGGCAAGGTCGCGTTGCTGGAAGCCATCCAGGAGACCGGTTCGATCTCGGGCGCAGGCAGGAAACTCGGCATGTCGTATCGTCGCGCCTGGCTGCTGGTCGATGCCATGAACCGGGCATTCAGCACGCCCGTGATCGAGACGTCCACGGGTGGCCGGGAGGGCGGCGGCACGGCTTTGACGCGCACCGGGCAAGAGATCGTCCGGCGCTATCGCAAGATCGAAGCGCTTGCCTTCGCGGCGGCCGACAAAGAGATCAACGCGATCTCGCGCCTGATGCGCCAGTGACAGATGCCGCTGCAAGCGTCGATGCCGCATTCGTTTGTGCCGCGCTATATGCATCGATATACTACGGTCGTTCCCGGATAGTCGAGGATGCTCGTGAAGGCGGCAAAGGCAATGCATGCGTGGAAGAGGCGCTGGCTCGCTGGGTTGCTGATGTGTCTCCTCGTTGTCTGGGTGATCATGCCGACGCCATCTCGCGCACAAGGGTTGAGCGTGTTCGCGCCATCGAGCATGGCCGATGTACTGGGTGAGGCGCTGCGGCGTTATCAGGCCATCTCGCGGGAAAAGGTAACGGCTTCGTATGCAGCCAGTTCCGTCCTCGCCCGCCAGATCGAGCGAGCCGCACCGGCAGACATCTTCGTCTCCGCGGACCATTCCTGGATGGATTACCTGAGCAAGGCGTCCCTGCTCGAGGAGAGCACTCGCGTTCTGCTCGCCGGCAATCGCATCGTGCTGATCAGTGCGCGCACCAGCACTGTCGAATTGAAGATCGCGTCGGGATTCGGCTTGGCGGCTGCGTTGGGCGGCAGTCGACTCGCCATCGGCGACCCCTCGCACGTGCCCGCGGGTCGGTACGCGCGCGAGGCCCTGACCGCGCTCGGCGTTTGGGATGTCGTGAAGTCTAGAGTCGCCGCGACCGACAACGTGCGCTCGGCGCTGAATCTGGTCGTGCGGGGAGAGGCGCCGCTCGGCATCGTGTATCGCACCGATGCGATTGCCACGCCAGCCGTGCGCATCGTCGGCACTTTTCCGGCAGAGACGCATTCACCGATCGAGTATCCGACAGCCGTCTTGCGCAACACGAAGCGACCCGAGGCTGCTCGGGCATTGATTCGTTTCCTGCGTTCCGACGAAGCGCAAGCCATTTTCGCGAGGCACGGCTTTGCGCCGGCGCGCTGACTGCGACGTGCTGCCATGGGCTTGACGGCAGAAGAACTGGACATCGTCCGACTCAGTCTGAAGATCAGCTTCTGGAGCGTCGTTTCCAGTCTGCCGTTTGCCATTGCAACGGCATACTTGTTGGACCGTGCCGAGTTCCGCGGCAAGAGTCTCGTCGACGCGCTGGTGCATCTGCCGCTGGTTCTGCCGCCCGTCGTGGTCGGATACGCCTTGCTGCTCGCCTTCGGGAAGCAAGGGCCGGCAGGTGCGTTTCTGGAGGAGATCTTCGGCATCACGTTTTCGTTTCGCTGGACCGGGGCGGCGTTGGCGGCGGCCGTCATGGGCTTCCCGTTGATGGTCCGTGCCATCCGGCTCTCCTTCGAGAGCATCGATCGGGGACTGGAAGCGGCCGCGAAGACCTTGGGCGCCGGTCCGATCTGGTTGTTCTTTTCGGTCACCTTGCCTTTGGCGCTGCCGGGCGTACTGACGGGTGTCCTGTTGTCGTTCGCACGCGGACTGGGCGAATTCGGCGCCACCATCACCTTCGTCTCGAACATTCCCGGCGAGACCCGAACCATTCCCCTGGCGATCTACGGCTACACCCAGGTGCCCGGGGGCGATCTCATGGCGCTGCGACTCTCGGTCGTGGCCGTCCTGCTGTCCCTGGTGGCGTTGATGGCGTCCGAGTGGTCGGTGCGCCGGGCTCGCCGACGCGTGCGAGGTCACGATGCTGGAGGTTGAGATCGCACTCGACCATGCGGGGTTCAAGCTCGATGTCCGTTTCACCTGCGGTCAGGGGGTGAGCGTCCTCTTCGGCCGTTCCGGCGCCGGAAAATCCACCGTGCTCTCATGCATCGCAGGGCTGAGCCGCCCCGATCGCGGCCGCATCATCGTCGAAGACCGTGTGCTGTTCGATAGCGCGCGCTCGATCGAGGTGCCCGTCCATCGGCGGAAAATCGGGTATGTCTTCCAGGATGCGCGGCTGTTGCCTCACCTTACCGTGCGGCAGAACCTCCTCTACGGCTATCGGCTGGCGGAAGCCTCGGAGCGTCGCATCGATTTGGACGTCGTGGTCGACTTGCTCGACATCGCACCCTTGCTCGGTCGCCGGCCTGCGGGATTGTCCGGTGGCGAGCGGCAGCGTGTGGCCATCGGGCGCGCGCTGTTGTCGAGCCCGCGGCTGCTGCTGATGGACGAGCCTCTGGCGGCGCTCGACATGGGCAGGCGCGCGCAGATTCTGCGTTACATCGAACGGCTGCGCGACGAGCTTCATGTGCCCATCGTGTACGTCAGCCACGCCATCGAAGAAGTCGCGCGGCTCGCCGACAGTCTGGTGCTGCTCGACCATGGCAAAGTCATCGCCTCGGGGGCTGCCGGCAGCATTCTCAGCCAGCCCAAACTGCGGCAGTATGTGGGCGGCGAGGAGGCGGGAGCTCTCCTCGAGGCCAAGGTGAGCGCTCATGACGAGGTCTACGGCCTCACGACCCTCACGTTCGCGGGCGGCTCGCTGCTGGCAAGCGAGGTCGATGCGCTGATCGGTGAAAGCGTGCGCGTTCGAATTCGTGCGCGGGATGTCTCGCTGGCATTGTCCCCGCCCCAAGACGTGAGCATACTCAACGTACTGGCAGGGCAGGTCTGTTCGATTCAGCCCGAGCCAGGCGGCGCCATGGACGTGAGCATCGCCATCGGCGCGACAGTCATCTATGCTCGAATCACCCGCCTGTCGACGGAGCGCTTGCAGCTGGTCGCGGGAAAGACGGTTTACGCGCTGGTGAAGGCGGTATCGCTGGATCGTTCGAGTACCGGTCTGGCCTGACCCCCTGGTATCCGCGCAAGGCAGCGCATTGAGCGTTCAGTGCCATGCCGACGCACGAAGGAGAGCTTTTGTGAACGGTGCTGGGTTGGTTGCCGTCGGTCTGGGCGCTGCACTGGGGGCGTGGACACGCTGGGGGCTGGCAGCAGCTCTGAACTCGATGTTTCCTGCAGTGCCTTTGGGGACGCTGACGGCGAACGTGATCGGCGGATTCCTCATCGGTGTCGCGATGGAATGGTTCGGTCGTCATGCGGGACTGCCGGCCGAGTTGCGGCTGCTTGTCATCACTGGTTTTTTGGGTGGATTGACGACGTTCTCCACGTTTTCCGCCGAGGTCGTCGCCAGCCTCTTGCGCGGACATTACTTGGGAGCTTCGGCGATCGCGCTCAGTCACTTCGCCGGTTCGCTGCTCGCCACGATACTCGGCGTGTTTTGCGTGCGCTGGCTGGCTTCGGCCTGAGCAGGCAGTCAGGCAAGTGCGCGATTGAGCAAAGTGCGGGCAGCGTCGATGACCTCGCTGGCGGTCATGCCGATCGGTCCTGTGCCTTCGAGGACGAGTGCATCTGCGGCTGCGCCGTGCAGGTACACGCTCGCGCGCAGGGCGCTCGACGCTGTTGCGCCTTGGGCGAGCAGGGCGCCCACGAATCCCGTCAGCACATCGCCCTGGCCGGCAGAGGCCAACCCGGCATTGCCTGTCGGGTTGATTTCCCATCGGCCGCTGGGCGACGCACAAATGCTCCCGGCCCCCTTCAGGACGACTTCGCAATTCAGGCGCCGTGCCAGCTCGGTGGCGGCGCCGACGCGATCACGCTGGACTTGCCCGGTTGGGCACCCGAGTAGCCGAGCGGCTTCGGCAGGGTGCGGCGTGAGTACGGTCGGTGCCGAGCGCCGAATGATCGCGCGCCGCATGATGTTCTCCTGAGCGAGCAGGTTCAATGCATCGGCATCGACCACCAGCGGAAGCGCCGTCTTGATCGCATTCTTGAGCAGGCCCTTGGCTGCGGCCGATTGTCCCATCCCGGGGCCTACGGCCAGCGCGCTCAGGTGCTCGAGCTTCAAGACGGCATCGCCGGATCTCAACATCAGCTCCGGCTGGCACGGATCCAGAGCGGGCGCATCGCTATCCATCGCGCCGACATAGACGCGGCCCGTGCCCAACCTGAGCGCAGCGCGTCCAGCCAACCAGGCGGCTCCCAGCATGCCTGCGGCGCCGCCGATGATCCCCAAAGTGCCGAAGGTGCCCTTGTGGGTGTTCGCCTTGCGTCGGGTTACGGTCTCGGCAAGCAGGTTGCCTCCGAGCAGTTCACCGGCGGGCGCGACGATCTCGCCGGCATCGAGCCCGAGCGTGCACAGATGTACGCGCCCGCAGTGATCGCGGCCGTCGAGGGTGAATAGCCCGGGCTTGAGTGCGAGGAAGGTGAGCGTGTGATCGGCTCTGACGGCCCGCCCCATCACGCGGCCGGTGTCGGCATCGAGGCCGCTCGGCACGTCGATCGAAAGCACGGGCAGGCCGAGTTCGTTGATGAAGGAGACCAACTCGGCCGGCTTGTCGGCGAGGTCGCGAGTCAAGCCGATGCCGAACAAGCCGTCGATGACCAGATCCCAATGACGTTCGCTGGGGACGAGGTCGTGCACATCGCCCCCGCACTCGCGCCATGCCTCGAAAGCCTGTGCAGCGTCGGCTGAGAGTTTGAATGGGTCGCCTACGAAAACGACCGCGACCCGATACCACCACTGCTTCAGATACCGGGCTGCCACGAAAGCATCGCCGCCGTTGTTGCCGGGGCCGGCGAACACCAGGATGGATGTGCCGCGATCGCCGATCAGCTGGCGTGCAAGTTCCGCGGTGGCTTGGCCCGCCAACTCCATCAGGTTGGGCGGCGTGGCTTGGGCGAAGACGTGCTGCTCGACGGCGCGGATGTCCTTCGTCAGGAAGAGCCTCGCGTCTTGGAGGTTCTCCAGAGGGGCGGCAGGAGAGGGCACGGCAGGAGGGCGATTCATGCGAAATGGGGTCAGGTGGCAGTACGCAGGCGGATGCTCGTCGGTACCGGTGGCGTCCTGCTCGAGCGAGGCTAGTTTAACCGCTGCGCGATGGTGCTTGGTATAAAATCCAGCTTTACCGATTGTCCGAGTCGATGTCAGAAATTATCCGGTTGCGCGGCCGTTCCGCCTACTCCCCCTTCCGACTCACACGCCTGTTGCGCGACGCAACCGCCCGGGTCCCTCGCATTGTCAGTGTTGGCGCCGAGTACTGGCATTTCGTGCGCCTGCATCGTGCCCTCGCGCAGGACGAGCGCCACCGTCTGGATCGTATTCTCGCCTACGGTCCGAGCTATGCGCCGGTCGAGCAGGGGGGGCAAACGCTTGTCGTTGTGCCTCGGCTGGGCACCTTGTCGCCCTGGTCGTCCAAAGCGAGGGATATTCTGCGCCAATGTGCGATGGATGCGGTGGAGCGCATCGAGCGCGGCATCGTCTATCACTTCCACGCCGAGGGAGAACCCCTCGCGGACGCAGACCTGCAGCAGCTGGGGCCGGTGATTCACGATCGTATGACGCAGACGGTCCTGCCGACGATCGAAGCCGCCGATACTCTCTTTGCGCGTTTCGATCCGCAGCCGCTGCGCCATATCGAGCTCATGGCCTCGGGCAGGTCCGCGCTGGTCGCTGCAAACGCTCAGCTCGGACTGGCATTGTCCGAGGACGAGATCGACTACCTCGTCGACGCGTTCACGCGCATCGGTCGTAACCCCACCGACGTCGAGCTGATGATGTTCGCCCAGGCGAACTCCGAGCATTGTCGGCACAAGATATTCAACGCGAGCTGGACGGTCGATGGCGAATCGCAGCCGCACACGCTGTTCGGGATGATTCGAAACACCCATGCAGCGAATCCGCGCGGGACGATCGTGGCGTATTCGGACAATTCCGCCGTCATGGCGGGTGCCGAGGCTGAACGCCTGTATCCCAATGCCCAGGGGGCGTATGCGTATCACGAGGGTTTGACCCACACCTTGATGAAGGTGGAGACGCACAACCATCCGACGGCCATCGCACCCTATGCGGGTGCAGCGACCGGATCCGGTGGAGAGATCCGTGACGAGGGTGCCACCGGACGCGGCGCCAAACCGAAAGCCGGGCTGACCGGGTTCAGCGTATCGCACCTGCGCATCCCGGGGTTCGAGCAGCCTTGGGAAGGCCCCGATTACGGCCGACCAGGCCGGATGGCCTCGTCGTTGCAGATCATGCTCGAAGGGCCGATCGGCGGGGCGGCATTCAACAACGAGTTCGGGCGTCCCAATCTTTGCGGCTATTTTCGGACGTTCGAACTCGACGTCGACGGCGAGCGCCGCGGCTACCACAAGCCGATCATGATCGCCGGCGGCCTTGGCAACATCGATGCGGGCCAAACAGACAAGATCGAGTTCGCGCCCGGCGCGTTATTGGTTCAACTCGGCGGACCGGGGATGTGCATCGGACTAGGCGGCGGCGCGGCGTCCAGCCTCGATGCGGGTGCGAACAGCGAAGACCTCGACTTCGATTCGGTACAGCGCGACAACGCGGAGATCCAGCGGCGCGTGCAGGAAGTGATCGACCGCTGCTGGGCGCTGGGCGCCTCGAATCCGATCCTGTCGATTCACGATGTCGGCGCAGGCGGCCTGTCGAACGCGCTGCCTGAACTCGCGCACGGCGCAGGGCGAGGGGCTCGCATCGATCTGCGCAAAGTGCCTTCCGAAGAACCCGGGATGACGCCGCTTCAGATCTGGTGCAACGAATCGCAGGAGCGTTACGTGGCGGCTGTCGATCCAGCCGCCCTCGACGTCTTTCGAGCGATCTGCGAACGCGAACGTTGCCCTTTCGCAGTCCTTGGCACGGCGACCGAGCATGATCGGCTGCTCGTCGAGGATCCGCTTCTGGGCACGTCCGCTGTCGACATGGAACTGGGCGTTCTGCTCGGCAAGCCGCCGCGCATGCATCGCAATGCCCAGCGGCGTGTACGATCGATGCCGGGGCTCGACCTGTCGCGCATCGGGCTGAGCGATGCCATCGAGCGCGTGCTGCGCTTCCCGGCCGTAGCGGACAAGACCTTCCTCGTCACGATTGCAGACCGCACGGTCGGCGGGTTGTGCGTTCGCGATCAGATGGTCGGGCCTTGGCAGGTGCCGGTGGCCGACTGCGCGGTGACGGCGCTGGGTTTCAAGACCTATCGCGGCGAAGCTTACGCCATGGGCGAGCGTACGCCGCTGGCCCTGCGCGATGCCAAGGCCGCTGCACGCATGGCTGTCGGCGAAGCCTTGACCAATATCGCCGCGGCAGCCATTGCCGATATCGGATCGGTGAAGCTCTCCGCCAACTGGATGGCCGCGGCGGGGCATCCCGGAGAAGATGCGGCTTTGTACGATGCCGTGCATGCAGTAGGCATGGAGTTGTGCCCCTCGCTCGGTGTCTCCATTCCTGTGGGCAAGGACTCCTTGTCGATGAAGGTCGGATGGCGTCAAGACGGCTTGGATCGAGCGGTCGTGTCGCCCGTATCGTTGATCGTATCGGCCTTCGCGCCTTTGGAGGACGTGCGCCACGCCGTGACCCCGCAACTGCGCCTGGATCGGGGGGAGACGGTGCTCCTGTTGGTGGACTTGGGCGGCGGCAGGAACAGATTGGGTGGTTCGGTGCTGGCCCAGGTCCATGGCACGTTTGGCGGAACGACGCCCGATGTCGACGACCCCAAGTGTCTGCGCGCCTTTGTCGGTGTGATGGGCACGCTGATCGCGGATGGTCTCGTGCTCGCGTATCACGACCGCTCCGATGGCGGCTTGCTGGCTGCGGTGTGCGAGATGATGTTCGCAAGTCATTGCGGGGTGGCTCTGCGCCTGCCCGAACTCGATGACGATCGCCTGCTCGAAGCACTGTTCAGTGAGGAACTGGGCGCAATCGTCCAGGTGCCCCGCGCTTCGCTTGCGCAAGTCAGGCGTCGGTTGATGACCATAGGCGGCGGCATCGCGGTAATGGACATCGGTGCGCCCGTCGAATCGAACGCATTGCGTATCGAGACCGGAGGTACGCTGCGCCTCGAGCGCGAGGGCACGGAGCTGCGTCGAGCGTGGTCGGACACGACCTTCCGGATGCAGGCTCTGCGCGACAACCCCGACTGCGCGCGAGAAGAGTTCGCGTGCATGGCGGATCCTGACGATTCCGGGTTGCATGCCCGCTTGACCTTCGATGCGGCCGAGGATGTTTCTGCGCCGTTCGTCAATCGGGGTGCTCGTCCCAGGGTCGCGATTCTGCGTGAGCAGGGCGTCAACGGCCAGATCGAAATGGCCGCGGCTTTCGATCACGCGGGCTTCAGCGCGATCGACGTCCACATGAGCGATGTGATCGCCGGCCGCGTCGCGCTGAGCGAATTCCGTGGGCTAGCAGCCTGCGGCGGATTCTCGTATGGCGATGTGCTAGGGGCGGGCGAGGGGTGGGCGAAGTCGATCCTTTTCAACCCGCGCGCACGGACTGAGTTCGAGGCGTTCTTCGCAAGATCCGATGCGTTCGCGCTCGGTGTCTGTAACGGCTGTCAGATGTTCAGCAATCTGCATGAGATCATCGCCGGCGCGCAGGTCTGGCCGCATTTCGTGCGCAATCGCTCCGAGCAGTTCGAGGCGCGGCTGGTTCAAGTCGAGGTCGGCGATTCGCCCTCGATTTTCTTTCGCGACATGGCAGGCAGCCGCATACCCATCGTGGTGTCGCACGGAGAGGGTTACGCGGAGTTCGCAAGCGCCGCACAGATGGACGAGGCCGAAAGCCTCGTCGCGCTGCGCTATGTCGACCACCGCGGGCAAATCGCTACGAGCTATCCGCTGAATCCCAATGGTTCGCCGCGGGGGATCACCGGGCTGACCACGCCCGATGGCCGAGTCACGATTTTGATGCCGCATCCGGAGCGCTGCTACCGGAGCGTGCAGTTCTCCTGGCATCCGCAGGGCTGGCCGGAGGATTCACCCTGGGCGAGGATGTTTCGCAACGCCCGGGTCTGGGTCGGCTGACGAGCGCGCCTTAGCGGCCAGTGAAGGCGGGTTTGCGCTTTTCCATGAACGCTCGCCGGCCTTCGATGTAATCCTGGCTCGCGAAGCAATCGGCAACGACGTGGTCGCAGAGGGCCTGATCGCGATCCTGTGCATCCTTCACCACCTCGTCGATGATTCGCTTGGAGGCAAGTACGGTCAGAGGCGCATTGTTGACGATGGTGGCGGCATACTTCGCCACGTGTTCGGCCAGTTCGGACGCCGGCACTACCTGGTTGACCAGGCCCACGCGCAAGGCCTCCTGAGCGTTGAAGCGGCGCGCGGTGAACATGATGTCCTTGGCCACGGAGGGGCCGACCAGGCGCACGAGCTGCGTCAGGCCGTCTGCGTTGTAGCCGAGCCCCAGGCGCGCGGCGGGGATGCTGAACTGTGCGTCCTCGGCGCATATCCGCAAGTCGCAGTTCAAAGCGATGGCCAAACCGCCACCTAGGCAATAGCCGCGGATCTGCGCAATGGTGGGCTTGCCGACACCACGCAATACGGTGCGAAAGCGTGCGGCCTTGCGAGAGTACTCCGCGACCTGTTCAGGGGTGGCGCGAGAGCCCTCGAAACGCGAGATGTCGCCGCCGGACACGAACGCTTTGTCGCCAGCGCCCGAAAGCACGATGACTCGGACTTCAGGATCGGAACCGAACGCCTCGATCACGTCCGCGGCGGCGAGCGACATGTCGATGGAGAACGCATTGCGCTTCTCGGGGTTGTTGATCACGAGCGAGCCGATGCCGTCGCGCTTCGATGCAAGGATCTTGTTGTCTTCCATGGCGTGCCTTTCTAGGCGATGCGGATTGATGAGGCGAGGATTTCGCAGTGGTATGGCTCGGTGGCGTGCAAGGCGCCGGGTCTGGGCGGGGGGGCTCGACAGGCTTTGCCGAGCCAAAATGGCAAACGGCGCGGAAATCGCGCCGTCGCTCCAAGCTCACGAAACCGTGCGGTCTCTATTCGCTGATCTTCGACTTCGAGCGCAGATCGGCCACGACTTTCTGCAAAGCCTGCTGGCTGAGCATTTGCGTGAGCTGTCCCTTGGCCTCGTCGAACGTCGGGATCTTCATGGCCCGCTCGTCCTGGAGTTGAATGATGTGCCAGCCGAACTGAGTCTGGACAGCCGTCCGGGTGGTTTCGCCTTTCTTCAACTTGGTCAGGGCGTCGGCGAAGGGTTTGACGTAGCGTGCCGGAGGGGCCCAGTTGAGGTCGCCGCCGTTGCCTTTCGACCCGGTGTCCAATGAGCGCTCCGATGCCAGGGCCTCGAACTTCGCACCCTTCGCGAGCTGAGCCAGCGTGTCTTTGGCTTCCTCCTCGGTCTTCACCAGGATGTGGCGAGCACGGTACTCCTTGTCGCCCTGTTGCGCCTTGATGCGATCGTACTCTGTCTTGAGGGTGGCGTCGTTGGGCTGGTTCCGACGCAGATGATCTTGCAGGAATGCAGCCACCAGCACGCCCTGGCGCATCATCTCGAGCTGCATCGCCACCTCTGGAGTCTTTTCCAGGCCGCGCTTGACCGATTCTTGCTGGATGACCTCACGGTTGATCAGCTCCTGCTTGAGGAAGCTGCGCAGTTCCGGAGAATCCTGCTGGCCCTGGGCGACGCGTTCCCGAACGAGAATCTCCAGCCTGGCTTGAGGAATCGCCTTGCCGTTCACCGTGGCAACCACGCCATTGGCTGGCTGCGGCGCGCCTTTTTCCTGCGCAGCTACCGGCGCAACCAACAGCAGCGCCACCAGCGGGACACTGATCAGGCGGGATATTTGGATCTTCATCGACATTCCTCTATTGATGTGGATGCTCTCAGATTTCGCCGGGAGCGAAGGTACGAAGGGCAAGTGCGTGAATCTTTCGTTGCATGAGAGGCGCCAGCACCTCGTACACCATGCGGTGGCGCTCGATGCGCGTTTTCCCTGCGAATAGGGACGATACCAGGGTCAACTCGAAATGCCCGCCACCCGCGCGAGCGCCTGCGTGACCTGCATGGCTGGCCGAATCGTCCATCAACTCGATCGACTCGGGCTCGAGCGCAGCCAGACGTTCTTCAATCTCTTCGACGATGGTCACTGGGCTTAGGTTCTCTTGGGCACCGGGGCAATGGGCATCAGGGAAGGGATGGCAGCCCCGCGCAAAAAAAGCGGGCGTAAGACGTGTTGCGCAAACAAGATCAGGTCGGTCCCTTGTCTTGGACATACTTCGCGAGCGCGAACGATTGCGCGAAAACGAAGGCAAGCATGAGACCGGTGCTGCCGAACAGCTTGAAGTCGACCCAGATGTCGGTCGAGAAGGTGTAAGCGACGTAGATGTTGATGAGACCCATGATCACGAAGAAGGCCACCCAGCTCAAATTGAGCTTGGCCCAGATGCTTTCGGGCAATTCGATCTGCTTGCCCATCATCAGGCGGATGATGTTCTTCCGGAACACGAGGTCTGCGATCAGCAACGCGGCCCCGAAGAGCCAGTACAGCACAGTCGGCTTCCACTTGATGAAGGTTTCGTCCCTCAAGAGCAGGGTGGCGCCGCCGAACACCACAATGATTGCGAGGCTCACCCACAACATCGTGTCGACTTTGTGGTGGCGCATCCAGACCCAGGCGATCTGACCGAAGGTGGCCGCAATGGCGACACCCGTAGCGACGTAGATGTCTGCGAGTTTGTAGGCGGCAAAAAAGAGCAGAACCGGAAAAATGTCGAAGAGAAACTTCATGGCGCGGGATTATGACGGCTCGGCCGAACGAAAACAACTTACGGCAGCGATGCATGCATCGCGGACGGCATGGACGCTTCAAGAGCGCTCGTCGAAGGTCAGGGAAGCCGAATTGATGCAATAACGCAGCCCGGTGGGCGCCGGGCCGTCGTCGAACACATGGCCCAGATGCGCATCGCACTTCGCGCACAAGACTTCCGTTCGCGTCATGAAGTGACTATGGTCGTCCTCGACGTTGACGGCGCTTGGATCGATCGGTTGCCAGTAGCTGGGCCAGCCGCTGCCCGAGTCGAACTTTTCCGTCGAACTGAACAATTCGTTGCCACAGCAAACGCAACGGTAAACGCCCGCCGCGTGGTTATCCCAATATTGGCCCGTGAAGGCACGCTCCGTGCCCTTTTTGCGGGCCACCTCGAACTGCTCGGGTGTCAGGTGTTCGCGCCACTCGGCTTCGGATTTCTGTACTTTGGACGTCATCTGGCGGATCTCCAGGTCGCCTGCGCGGCGTGACAACGAGTCGCTGTCGGCTAGGACGCGCAGCATCTTGACAGACTCCCCCGGCGCACACAAGTTCGCGCGGCGTTGCGCAAGCGTGTCGAGGCGGGATGATCGGGTAGGAGGCGGGGTCACCCCCGCCGTCCTCCCACACCACCGGACGTGCGGTTCCGCATCCGGCGGTTCATGAGACACCTGGGAGTCGGCGCACGGTATCGAGCAGCGACACC
>JALHQN010000029.1 GCA_022841915.1 Burkholderiales bacterium
CGGAGGCGGCGGACGGCGCAGCACGTGCTGGCGGCGTCAGCCGCGTTCCCGGAAAGCTTGCGCAGCCGCGATGGCATGTGCCTCGTCTCGGATCGAGAGCGGCCCCGCCCCCCGATGAACCGTCAGCAGCGCCCAGCGCTTGGCCGTGAGGGCACCGCTTTTGTGTGCTGACGCACGGACTCGACCCGGCCTCGATATGCATCCTTGACCCAGATCGACGCTGCCGATGAGGTAATCCATCACGGTTCGTACCCGAGCGCTTCAAGGGAACGACGTTCGACCCGACCGATGCCGTCCCCCGTTTCGAGTGAATACACCGATTCACGGACCAGAAATGCACAGATCCCATACCTCAGTCGACCGCGCAGCCCGATGCTCTGACAAGCTTGAAGGAGCTTCGCGAGACAGCTCCTCCTCGCCTAACCAAAAATGAAGCGATTCGCGCTGCAGCCACAAGCCGGCGATACCCAATCACTCACCAGAGGGCACTCGCGTCACTAGATTGGCAACACCAACTTCCGACAGCATTGAGTTATCGCCTGACCACGACAACGCCAAGGCTAGCGACTGCTTCAGCAGTCGCAGCCCCCAGGGAGCAAAGAATGGAACGAAGGATGCATGTACTGCCAGTTCATCCGGAAGGCATCTGCCGGATGCCTTCTCTTTCCAGATTGAAACTTGTCCCGGCCCGTAGTGCGACCAAGTGCAACATTGGTCCAAGCACGGCTGATCGCGATCTACGCGACGTCAACCAGGAACTCCTGCTTGCCCGTCTGGCGGCACAGGATCAGCGCTCGGCAGCCGAATCAGCGCTGGAGCGCCAGCTCAAGGCGTCGACGATTCTTGCGCACGAATTGCGCAATGGACTTGCTCCGATTCAGGCGGCTTCGGATCTGCTGGGTCGCACGGATGGCATCGATGCACCGACGCTCGCCCGGCTACAGGCCGTGATCGATAGAAACACCAAAGATTTGTCCCGATTGATCGAGGACCTTCTCGATTATTCGCGAGCCAACACCGGGCAGTTCCATCTCGAGCGCCGCCTTGTGGACCTGTCCGAGGTTGTCCGCGACGCGGTCTCGTCCTGCCTCCCGGCCATGGAGCTTCGCAGCCAGAAGCTCACCGTGAACGCACCCCGGGGCGTGATATTGCTCGACGCCGACCCGGTTCGATTGAGACAGATATTCGTCAACCTGCTCGACAACGCGTGCAAATACACTCCCGTCGGGGGCTCGATCTCCATCACCGCTTTATCGCGGCCAGGCAGCGCCGAAGTCAGCGTATGCGACACCGGCATAGGCATCAGCAGCGATATCCTCCCGCACATATTCGACTTGTTTGTGCAAGACACACGAGGGTGTGCGACCAATTCGCGCGGGCTCGGCGTGGGCTTGGCCGTGGTGCGGGAGTTGGTCCAGGCGCACGGCGGCACGATCACGGCGCAAAGCGCAGGACGAACCTGCGGCAGCAAATTTTCAGCAACATTTCCCTGGCATGGCTCGGCCGCAGACACCACGCCATGACGGCCTGTCGTTCGCCCGCCGCCGGGCTCGGCGCTTCGATGAAGCGCCACAACCAGAAGCGCAGCGACCATCCGGCAGGGGCCGTCTCGGGCAGTATGGCCGACGGTTTCAGCAGCCTCCCCACCCGCGATCGCCTCAATGGACTTCCAAGCGACGGTGCCGCACTAGGTCCGTGAAACATAGCGTGTCGTGAACATGGCTCGAATCATCCCTGCCCGCCTGGAGCTTCTTCCGGCCCCTGGTCGCGGCCTCCTTGTCGGCCGTGAAGTCGACGGACAGTTCGAGGATCCGCGGCTGGGTCTACACGGTCCTCCTGCTGGGCGACAGGAGCCGCCGCGCTCGAGGCGCTGATACGTCCGCTACCGCACTAGCGCAAGCAGAGCTGGCTGGTGTTCGATGGACCGCGCGCTTGGCCACGGCGTCTGGCCGCCGACCCCGGCTCGATGCCAATCAAGAGTCAGCCGGCGCTGGCACAATCAGCGCAAGGTCCGCATCCCGAATCGATAGCCGGAAAGCCACCAAGTTGCCAGCAAAAGCGATCGATCGTCATCTTTGGCAGCGGTTTTGGGCTATCGCCTCTCCCTATTGGCGCAGCGAGGAGAAATGGAAGGCCTGGGGTCTGCTGGCGCTGCTGGTGGTACTGCTGCTGGGGCAAACGCGCTTCGCCGTGCTGTTCAACGAGCAGACGGGGGAATTCACCTCGGCGCTCGCAGCGCGAGACGCGGCGCGGTTCTGGGACTCCATCAAGTATTGCCTCGTCCTGCTGCTGGTGGCGGTGCCCATCTATGCCTTTTACTATTACCTGCGGGACAGGCTTGGCCTCCTCTGGCGAGGCTGGCTGACAGATCGTTTTCTCGAACGATACTTCGCCCAGCGCCATTACTACGAGCTGAACGCTGACATCGGCATCGACAACCCGGATCAGCGCATTGCCGAAGACATCAACACGTTCACTTCGCGCTCGCTGTATTTCCTGTGCATCCTGATCGGCTCGATCCTGCAACTGCTGGCCTTCAGTGCCGTGCTCTGGTTGGTCTCGCGCGAACTGGTGTACTTCCTGATCTTTTACGCGATCTTCGGCACCGTCTTCACCCTCGCCGTGTTCGGCAAACCCCTGCTCACCCTCAACTTCATGCAACTGCGGCGCGAGGCGGATTTCCGCTTCGGCCTGGTGCGCATCCGCGAGAATGCCGAATCGATCGCCTTCTATCGCGGCGAAGCGCAGGAGACGCGCCAGGTCCGCAAGCGCTTCGCGGCCGCGTTCGACAACTTCAACAGACTCATCCGCCGTCAGCTGTTCCTGAACCTGTTCCAGTACACCTTCAGCCTGCTGACGATCATCCTGCCCAGCGCCATCATCGCATCGCGCGTGCTGTCCGGCGAACTCGAGGTCGGCAGGGCGGTGCAGGCCGCCGGCGCATTCGCAGCGGTGCTGAGCGCAATCTCCGTGATCGTGGAGAATTTCGAGAGCCTCAGCCGCTTCGCGGCGGGCATCGAGCGCCTGAGCACCTTCTCGCGATCGCTGGATGCACCGCTTAAATCGCCTGTACTTGACAGCGGCATGATCGAGTCGGTGGAAGGGCCTCGGCTGGTGCTGGAGCAGGTGACTCTGCTGACGCCGGGCAGCGGACGCATCCTGGTCCGCGATCTCTCGGCGGCGATCGAACCCGGCGAAGGCCTGATGATCGTCGGCGAAAGTGGCAGCGGCAAGAGCTCCCTGCTGCGCGCGGTCGCCGGTCTTTGGTACTGCGGCAGCGGGCGCATCATCCGCCCCGCTTCGGAAAGCATCCTGTTCTTGCCGCAGCGGCCTTACATGATCCTGGGGTCGTTGCGCAGCCAACTGCTCTATCCGAACCAGGACCGCCCGATCCGGGATGCCGAGCTGTTGCATTTGCTGGAACGCGTCAATCTCGCGGATTTGGTCGAGCGCTTCGGCGGCCTCGATGCGGAACGGGACTGGGAGAAGGTGCTCTCCATCGGCGAGCAGCAGCGCCTCGTCCTCGCCCGAGTGCTCATGACCCGGCCAAGCTACGCCGTGCTGGACGAGGCGACCAGCGCGCTCGACCTTGCCAACGAGGAACGTCTCTACGGTGAACTGGCGAATGCGGCGACCACCCTGATCAGCGTCAGTCACCACACCACCCTGCTGAAATTCCACAAACAGGTGCTGGTGCTCGCAGGAAACGGTGAGTGGCAGCTGCGCTCGGCGACGGGGTACACGTCCTAGCCAGCCGCGGTGACCCTGAACCCGCGGACTTCGTTGAGGTCTTCGCGACTCGTACTTACCGCCATCGTCCACGGAGCCACTAGGTCCTCGACAAACCGCAACGGCCTGGTCCGAAACGAGTCGGTGGTGTCCGCTGTACGCCGGGTGCACCCGGAGCATCGTTTCGAGCGGGTACGGATGCCGCCCGCGGCCCGCCACCGGGTAAAAGGGCTCGATCAGAGCGAGCAACACCTTCCACGGCACAACCTTGTCCATCTCGCCCAGGAAGACCTCGCGCCGCGTCTTCTTTCGCTTGCCTGCGTACTTCGTCGACTGGGGGACATGTTCAGCGACTGACGGCGTGAACCCAATCACTTGGCGCGCATGCCGGCGGTTGGCGCGAGCTTGGACTCGCTCTCGCGCTGTCGCACGAAGTCACCACACGCCGGCACGGACACCTCACTCGTCATGCAATGAAAACCAACGGCGGTCCACAGGCCGCGTCCACGGCTGCGGCTGCCTTGTATCGACGTCGGACAGTACCCTTCCACCAGAGACAGACGGCGATCCTAGCTTCGCTGCTCGGCCGTCGCGGACCGCATGCCACTACTGCGGCCGCTGGTGTTCCGGCAGCGTCACGTTCAATTCCAACACGTCGTATTCGCCGTGCTTCTCCAGTTGCACTTTGATTTTGTCGCGGTCGATGTGAATGTACTTGGCAATGACTTGAAGCAGTTCCTCCTGCAACGCGGGGAGGTACTCCGGGGCAACCGAGCCCCGGCCGGCGCGCTCGTGGGCCAGTATGATCTGCAGGCGCTCCTTTGCCACAGCCGCTGTCTTCTTCTCGGGGCCGCGCAGATAGTCGACCAACTTATCGATCAGGGACATTTCAGCGGCCTCCGAACAGTCGCTTGAAGAAGCCCACTTTCTCGGCGGTGACGAAACGCATCGGAACCGGCTCGCCCATGAAGCGAGCGACTACGTCCTTGTAGGCATCGGCGACGTCGCTCTTGTCCACATGAATAGCCGGCGTACCGGCATTGGAAGCCTGCAGCACGGACTCGGACTCCGGAATCACACCGAGCAGCGGAATGCGCAGGATCTCCTGGATATCCTCCACCGACAGCATCTCCCCGGCCGCCACCCGCCCCGGGTTGTAGCGGGTCACCAGCAGATGTTCCTTCACCGGATCAAGGCCGTCGACCGCTCGTTTCGACTTGGCGGCAAGGATGCCGAGGATTCTGTCGGAGTCGCGCACAGAGGACACTTCCGGATTGGTCACTACCAAGGCCTCGTCGGCAAAATACATGGCGGAGAAAGCGCCGTGCTCGATTCCGGCCGGCGAGTCGCAAACGATGTACTCGAAGGTTTCCTTCAACTCATCGATGATCTTCTCTACCCCTTCCAGGCGCAGCGCATCCTTGTCGCGGGTCTGCGAGGCGGGCAGGACGAACAAGTTGTCGCAATGCTTGTCCTTGATCAGCGCCCGCGAGAGGGCGGCCTCGCCATTGATCACATTGACGATGTCGAATACGACCCGCCGCTCGCATCCCATTATGAGATCGAGGTTGCGCAGGCCGACATCGAAGTCGATCACCACGGTCTTGTGGCCGCGCAAAGCCAAACCGCTGGAGAAGCTGGCGCTCGTGGTGGTTTTACCGACCCCTCCCTTACCGGAAGTCACAACGATTACTCTTGCCACTTGGTTCTGATCCTCTCAAATACAAAGAAGGTTGTTGAAAAACGTCGGAGTCGAGGTTTCTAAACAGGCCGCGTCGGTGCCAAGGCGTGCATAGCGATCTGTTCTCCATCGAGCACGACCTGCACGGGTTTACCGCGCAGCGGCTCCGGGATGGGCTCCTCGAAAATCTGAAAATACCCGGCGATGCCAACGAGCTCGGCCTCCATGCACTGGGCGAATATGCGCGCGGAGGCATCCCCGCGCGCACCGGCCAAAGCACGACCCCGCAAGGGCGCGTACACATGGATGTTACCGTCGGCGATCAACTCCGCACCGGCATTGACGGAAGCAAGGACCACCAAATCGCCCCCCTCGGCATAAATGCGTTGTCCGGCTCGGACCGGCTTGTCTATCAACAAGGTGGGACAGCGCACCGAGCTGGCTGCCTGTCGATCCTCCGCAGCCGGCTGTGGTGGCGTAACGACTGCGACGGGCGCTTCTGCTGTCGGCGCGGTTCCCTCATTCGGTAACGCCGCCTCGCCTGGCGGCAAGGCGTCGCGAGAAGCGCGCCGGGTCTCGGGGAACACCCCGAGACCGTTGTCCAGGGCGGCTCGGCGCTGCCCTTCCGATCCCCCGAGAACGCCGGCCAGAGCCATGCCGAGTCTGCGCATGAAATCTATCAGATCAGAGAAATTCACCGTGGCCTCAGAATCGGCAATGGCCTCCAGGCCGAGCACTACCGGGGTGGCGAAGAAGAAGTCGGGTGCCTGCGCGACATGCGACTCAAACTGCTGCTTGAACTGCGCCATGTCAGGGGTCATCGCATGCACCACGATCAAAGAGAAGTCGACGTGCTTGATCTTGAAAACCGGAGCGTCTTGGGTCATGTGGCTAAACGTAGGGTCGGTCAGACGAGAGCTGCGCATTATCCCCTAAGCGACGCGAGCCGCCGACTCAAAACGCCTGCTGATCGCCGTCAATCGAGTGTTTCGGGAGCTCCGAAGTAGTACTGACCCACCCGCGGGCGCGAACGAATACAGGAACTACCGTACGCCTCCCCATTTCGATTGACATTCTGAAGCAGACTTCTTCCGGCAGCACGACTTAATCCGAGACATTTCACGCTAGAACCCCTCCGCAGGTTCTCGAGCAAACGCGCATCAAGGAACCTATCGGAGGGATGCAATCCCATTTCAGCCCATATCACGCCATTGCCCTGACTCTTGCGGCCGCCATGAGGCATACGGTCGCACCGATCAACCGCGACGGCTGGCCACACTATCCATGGCGATGGATCTATGCTTAATGCATCTCTCCGAGCGGGACACGCAGTGGTCGCGCGAACCGAAGCAGGCGGATGCATTCGCTAGCTGTCGCCGCACAGTCCTGCTCGCGCACTGCGTCTCATAGGGCGAGTCTGCGGATAACCCGCGACGCGCAACCTGTTCGCTCACCGCCCCGGCGCTGCGCAGCAAAGAGCCTGACTGGGTTCCGCCCTGGCCAATCCCTCGAAATACGTCGCAGCTGACATGCGAAACCCGCCACCTAGCGAGTCATTCTCTTCGCCTGGCCAATCAACTATTGCGCTTGTCCGGCAGAGTCGCAACGAAGGTTGTGCCCGTGTCTGGCGTACTCTCGATCGACACGGTCCCGCCGTGCGCCTCGACAGCACTTTTCACGAAAGCAAGTCCCAGCCCGAGGCTGGCCGGGTCGTTGCTGTCGCCTTCGAATTTGTCGAAGACCTTTGTGAGCCTGTCACTCGGGATGCCGCGTCCGTCATCCGTCACGATCAGGACCGTCGATTCCTCTGCTCGCCGCGCGCCTATTCGAACCGTTCCATCCGGGGCGTAACGCACGGCATTCGATAGCAGGTTCTGAAATATGCGACGCAGCAATCCCGCATCGGCATGAACGAAAAAGCCGTCGGGCACTTCGTTGAGTATCCGTACCCCGGACTTCGATGCGAGTTCCGCCATCTCGCATGCCAGGCCCTCCACGAGCGCCCACAGATCGATGGAACGAGGAACGACCGCAGGCATGGCGCCGAACTCTACGTCTACGCTGTTTTCCTCGCGCAGCACGTTCGCAACAAGCTCCTGCAGGACCTCCACATTGCGACGAAGCGTGTCGATGAACCGGACCATCTCGGGTGCGCGATCAGACCGACTGCGTGCTCGGTCGATCCCGCTCGTCGCAAGGCTAATGGCGTTCAGGGGCGTACGAAGATCATGGGCCACGAAGGTCAGGTGTTCGCGTCGCCGCTCGTCGATGTCGCGCTGCCGCTCCTCGGCAAACGTGCACACGGCAAGCCCGATGGCCTCATCCAGTGCTGCGTCGATGATGAGGCGACATTCTCCGACGACGACGAACCCCGCAGCCTCCAGCGCATTGAACAGACAGGCCCTGAGCGCCCCGTACTCGGCGACCACCTCTTCGATGGCATAGCCGAACTGTAGCCGTTGTTCCCCGTGCATGCCGGGGCTGCCGTCGGCAAGCACGGTTTGTGTCTGCTCGCTCGAGCGCCCGTGAAGCAACAAGGCCAACTCACCCAGGAAGTCAGGCATATGGTCGTTGAGAGCCGGGATGTCCAGCCCGTGCGCACCTGAAAACTGCCGCACGTCGTTGCGCCATGCATCGAGCAGCGCACCTCGCTCACGCGTGATGAACAGGGCGATCTTTCCGGGATCCGCTGCGGTTACCAGATTGGACATGAGATCCATAGCAAGGGGATGACGACGATCCGCGCTTTGAGAGTGGAGACTTCATGAAGGTCCTGGAGACTTCATCGCGACACGAGACAGACTGGGGACATTCGTCCAACGTTCTTATCGCATTTGTCCCGAGAAGCTCGCCAGCAGGACTCAGTCAGCACCTGAAGCCCAAGGCCTAGGCCTAAGGCCACGCAGAGAATAACAGAGCGCCCGCGTCAGCGACGTCCGCCGGACCGAACGTCAGCCATGCTCTTCGCAACCTGCTGCCCCTGCGTAGGCCATGCCCGCGAGTCAGAAGTCTCGACCAGCCGCCAACGCTCCCTCGCCCGGGAATCCGTGTGGCCAAGCAGCGCTGCCTGCCGGCGCGAAGGAATCAGGGAGAGGAACCAGGCCGAAACCTTATCGGTCATTCGGTTTACCGACCGTACGGCGAGAACTTTTCGCATTGACCTGTGCCGAAAGGCTTGGCTGCTGTATCTTTTGGATTGTCGGTACGGGAATGGCGCTGTTGCGACGTCCTTCAAAATCCGCTTCACGGCCCTCGCTGTCGCTCGCCTTCCTCCAATAACAACCTGCCTACCGTTCATGACCAACGACCAGAAGTACGGTGAGCGGTCGCTGCCCCGCTCGCGCGCGTCACCTCGCAAGGGAATCCGTAGCCAGACGATCGCAACCATTCTATCGGGGGTACTGATCGCCGCTTGCGGCTCGGATAACGCAGAGCAATCCGCGAAACCCCGTACACCGCAAGTAAGCTTCATCGTCGTTAAGGCGGAGCCTGTCGATCTCGCCCTCCAGCTTGCGGGCCGCACGAGTGCCTTCGAGGTGTCCGAGGTACGCCCGCAGGTGACCGGCATCATTCGACAGCGCCTCTTCACGGAGGGCTCGGTGGTCCGCGCCGGCCAGACACTTTATCGCATCGATCCAGACGTCTACCGAGCTGCGCAAAGCGAGGCGAAGGCGGATCTCGCGAAGGCCGAAGCCACCCTGGATGCCGCAAATGTCAGAGCGAATCGACTGCGTCCGCTGGTCGAGATCGAAGCCGTGAGTCAGCAGGAGTATACGGACGCAGTTGCCCGCGCCCGCGAAGCAGAGGCCACAATCGCACAGATCAAAGCGCGTCTCGATGCAGCGTCGATCAACATCAGGAATACCAGCGTCCCTGCGCCGATCAGCGGGCGCATCGGGCGCTCGCTGGCGACGACGGGGGCACTCGTCACTGCCAATCAAGCTCAGCCCCTCACCACGATCCATCGTCTCGATCCGATGTACGTGGACATCCAGCAGTCGAGCACCGACTTCCTGTCTCTGAGACGTGCATTGACCAAAGGCGATGTCGTGCCCTCATCGACAAAAGTGAACCTCACGCTCGAGGACGGGAGCACCTATTCCGAATCGGGCGTATTGCAGTTCACCGAAACCGTGGTCGACCCGAGCACGGGCTCGGTCGTGTTGCGTGCGCGATTTGCGAACCCGAACGGATTGTTGCTGCCCGGGATGTATGTCCGGGCGAACCTGTCCCAGGCGACGGTGCGCGAAGCCATTCTCGTCCCCCAACAGGCCGTGGCGCGCGATCCGCGCGGTCAAGCTACGGTGATGCTGCTCGATTCCGACAACAAGGTCGCGACACGCGTCATCGAGGCGGAACGGACCATCGGCGACAAATGGCTCGTACGCAGCGGCCTGCGGCCCGGCGACCGCGTTGTATTCGAGGGGCTCGGCCGTATCCGCGCAGGCCAGACAGTTCAAGCGGTGCCGGCGGGCGTCGAATCGCCCCGCGGTGAACCGCAGACCGCGCAGACACCCAAGTGATCTCGCGCGTTTTCATCGATCGTCCGGTCTTTGCCTGGGTGATCTCGATCATCATCATGCTTGCCGGGCTGGGCTCGATTTTCAGCCTGCCCATCGAGCAGTATCCCGACATTGCGCCGCCTACCATCAACGTCCGAACGAGCTACCCGGGCGCGTCGGCAGAAACGCTTGAAGCGAGCGTCACACAGATCATCGAACAGCAGCTGACGGGCATCGACGGCATGATCTATTTCTCGTCGACGTCCGACTCTGCCGGACGCGTCCGCATGACGATCACGTTCGAGCGGGGAACGGATCCAGATATCGCCCAGGTACAGGTCCAGAATCGCGTTTCTCAGGGCTTGTCTCGGCTGCCCGATCAGGTGCGTCAGCAAGGCGTCTCCGTGACCAAGTCCAGCACGGACTTTCTCATGGTCATCGCCGTCTACGACGAGTCGGGCACGCGCACGCGCAGCGATGTCGCCGACTACCTGACCTCGACGCTGCAGGATCCACTTGCGCGCGTCCCGGGCGTGGGCGACGTGAACGTATTCGGCTCGCCCTACGCGATGCGCATCTGGCTCGACCCGTTCAAGCTGTCGAGCTTCCAACTCATGCCGAGCGACGTCATCGCGGCGATCGAGGCCCAGAACACGCAAGTGGCAGCCGGACAGCTTGGTGAGCAGCCGGCCCTGCCGGGCCAGATGCTCAACGCCACGGTCACGGCACGTTCCCGCCTCACGACGACCGACCAATTCCGCGCCATCGTGGTGAAGACCAAGCCCGACGGCGCCAAGGTGCTGCTTGAAGATGTCGCGCGGGTCGAACTGGGCTCGGAGAGCTACACGGTTGCGAGCCGGCTCAATCTCTATCCAGCGGCAGGCGTCGCGATCCAGCTGGCGCCAGGCGCGGACGCATTGGAAACCGCGGAGCTGGTCAAAGCGCAAGTCGAACGGGCAGCCCTCGCCTTCCCTGAGGGATTGCGCTTCGCGTATCCGATCGACTCGACGGAGTTCATCAAGCTCTCGATCAAGGAAGTCACCAAGACGCTGCTCGAAGCAATCGTGCTCGTCGTCATCGTGATGTTCCTTTTCCTGCAGAGCTGGCGAGCGACGCTCATCCCGGCAATCGCTGTGCCCGTCGTGCTGCTGGGCACCTTCGGCGTCCTGGCGGCATTCGGCTACACCATCAACACGCTCACCCTGTTCGGGCTGGTGCTCTCGATCGGATTGCTGGTCGACGATGCCATCGTCGTCGTAGAGAACGTCGAGCGCGTGATGCACGAGAACCCAGGGATGTCTGCACGCGAAGCGACGATACGCTCCATGGGTCAGATCCAAACCGCGCTGATTGCCATCGGCCTCGTGCTCTCGGCAGTATTCCTGCCGATGGCGTTCTTCGGCGGATCGGTCGGCCAGATCTACCGTCAGTTCTCGATCACGGTGGTCTCCTCGATGCTCCTGTCGGTCGTGGTGGCCCTGGTGCTATCGCCCGCGTTGACGGCAACACTGCTGAAATCCAAACGGCCGACGGATGGATCACAACAAGCAAGCAGGGTCCGATGGGCAACCCACCTTGGAGAGCGCTTTTCTGCCTGGTTCGAGCGGACGGCGGATCGATACGCTCGCAGCGTAGAGCGTATCAACCGCCATCCCGTGCCCGCTTTGCTGGTCTACAGCGCCGCTACGCTCACCCTGATACTCGTTTTCACCGGATTGCCCACCAGTTTTCTCCCGGTGGAGGATCAAGGTCGTGCGCAGATCCAGTTCACGCTGCCGCCCGGGGCCACCCAAGAGCGCACCGAGGCCGTTGCCACCGAAATTCAGAATTACTTTCTGAAACAGGAAAAGTCGAACGTCGTCGCGGTGTATACGCTCACAGGATTGAGTCAAGCGGGCGCCGGACAAAACGCCGGGCGAGGCTTCATCTCGCTTAGCCCTTGGGCGCAGCGCGAAGGTGCGCAGAATGCCGCCTCGGCGATTGCCCAACGGGCAACGCAGAATCTGTCCAGCCTGCGCGATGCGCGCTTCTTTGCATTGAGCCCGCCGCCGGTACGAGGTCTGGGGGACTCGTCGGGGTTCTCTATGCAATTGCTGAACACGGGCGGCCTCAGTCGCGACGAGTTCCGGATGCGCGCCGAAGCGCTCATCGACTCGGCACAGAGCGACCCGATCCTGAGCTCGGTACGCCTCAACACGCTCGCGGACGTGGCAACCCTGCAGATCATGATCGACGAAGAGAAAGTCGGCGCACTGGGGCTCAACCAGCGCGACGTCGACGCGACACTGACCTCCGCTTGGGGCGGCCGCTACGTCAACGACTTCATCGATCGCGGCCGCGTCAAGCGCGTCTACGTGCAAGGCGATGCGCAGTTCCGCAGCAGGCCGGAAGATCTTTCCTCCTGGTTCGTGCGCTCGGCCGACGGCAAAATGACCCCGTTCTCTGCATTCGCCACGAGTTCCTGGACCAAGGCACCGACCACCCTCGCACGCTTCAACGGCCAGTCCGCGTACGAGATCCAAGGCGAGGCCGCACCCGGATCCAGCTCAGGCGCAGCGATGGATCGCGTCGAAGCGCTCGCCTCCGAGCAGGCCGGGACGTCGACGGCCTGGAGCGGCTTGTCTTATCAGGAGCGCGTCTCGGGCGGACAGGCGCCGTTCCTCTACGCCGTCTCGCTGCTGGTCATCTTTCTTTGTCTTGCCGCCCTCTTCGAGAGCTGGTCGATCCCGGCGTCGGTCATGCTAGTCATTCCACTGGGGCTGGTCGGCGCGGCGCTCGCAGTCGCACTGCGCGGCCTGGAGAACGACGTCTACTTTCAGGTGGGCCTGCTCACCACGATGGGACTCACGGCAAAGAACGCAATTCTGATCGTGGAGTTTGCCGATCAGGCGCAACGACGGGGCAGCTCCGCCGTCGAGGCTGCCGTCCAAGCCGCTCGCCTGCGTCTGCGACCGATCCTGATGACGAGCTTCGCTTTCATTTTCGGCGTACTGCCCCTTGCCATCTCGACGGGCGCGGGAGCTCAGAGCCGAATTGCCATCGGAACAGCCGTCATGGGCGGCATGCTGACGGCGACGGCGTTGGTGATCTTCTTCGTGCCGCTGTTCTACGTCATGGTGCGGCGCCGGTTTCGGCCTCGCACAGCACCCGAAGAGATAGCGACATGACGAGGCCCGTCGGATTATCTGCCGCGATAGCGGCCCTCACATTGCTGAGCGGCTGTACTCTGACCCCAACATACGAGCAGCCGCAGCCCGCTATTCCGAAGACTTGGCCGAGCGGTGAGCCGTATCCTGAAGCCGCTGGCGAGGCCGATGTGCCGCGACTCGGCATACGCGACCTCCTTGATGACCCTGCCCTACTCGCACTCCTAGAGCGCGCCCTGGCGAACAACCAGGATTTGAAGCTCATCGCGGCGAACGTCTCCGCGGTGCGAGCCCAGTTCCGCATCCGACGCGCGCAGCAGCTCCCGCGGATCGACGGCTCCGCCAGCGTCAGCGTCGGCGAGCGTTCAGAGCGCGCTTCGTCTGGCACCGGCGGTGGCAGCTCGGACGCCTCGGTCTATCAGGTGGGCATCGGAACGGCCGCATTCGAGCTCGATCTATTCGGCCGATTGAGCAGTTTGAGCGATGCGGCGCTGCAGGAGTATCTCGCGACTGAAGCCGCCGCCCGCACGGCGCGGATCGCACTGATCGCTGAAGTAGCGAACGTCTACCTGAGCATCGCGGCCGATCGCAGCCTGCTATCGATTGCCCGCGATACGGTCCGGACGGCGGAACGCAGCGTCGAACTGACGCGTGCACGACTCGAAGGCGGGGTCGCGCCGCGCATCGATCTGCGTCAAGCCGAAACAGTCCTCGCGCAAGCGCCATCGGATCTAGCCAACCTTGCCACCAATGTGGAGCAAGGGCGCAACGCCCTGCAGCTGTTGGTTGGCGCACCGATAGCTGAAGCGTATTTGCCCGATGCTATCGAACCTCTGCCGGACAGGCTAAAGGAGGTGCCGGTAGGCCTCGATTCGTCGATCCTCCTCCGTCGCCCCGACGTGTTGCAGGCCGAGCATCAGCTTCGCGCGGCCAATGCGCGGATCGGCGCGGCGCGAGCAGCGTTCTTTCCGCGCATCAGCCTCACAGCAGCGGCCGGATTGGCCAGCACGTCGTTGTCGTCCTTGTTCAACTCGGGTGCGTTTACCTGGACGGTCCAGCCCGGCTTGCTCGTGCCGATCTTTGATGCAGGCGCCAATCAAGGCAATCTCGAGGCGACGCTGGCGCTGCGCGATGCAGCCATCGCCCGTTATCAGAAAGCCATCCAGACCGCATTTCGGGAGGTGGCCGATGCCCTCGCTCGCCGCGGGACCATAGAACGCCAGTTGGAAGCCCAACGGCGCTTGGTTGCAGCAGCTGAAGACAACTTCGCGCTCGTCGAGGCGCGCTATCGCCAGGGAATCGAATCGTACCTCGGCACGCTCGATGCACAGCGCACGCTCTACAACGCACGCCGTTCGCTGGTGGCGACCTCGCTGGTGCGTGGGCAGAACGTCGTCGCGCTTTACCGCGCGCTGGGACAACCGGCTCTGGATCGTGCATCCGGCTCGTGACGGAGGGCGGAAATCCGCGAACGGCGAACCGTAGCCTCCAGATTTCGGAACGAACCCGCGATGCAGCGACACAGAGCCAATCTATGGCGTTGAATGGCCGGCAGGCCGCCTGCCCGTCGTCACCAGGAGGTGAGCACACCTTGCGCTTGACGAGAAGCCGCCGCCCACGCGCCTATCGGCAAGCCGGGAACGCCGTTGTTTTGTCCAGCGGGAGACCTTCGACCCCTACAGGCGGCGAGCGTGCGCATCACAGGCCCCATGTACTTGAGCCTCGGCGATGATACTCGCATAACGTGTCAGATCAGCACGAGTTGCGCCGGTTCGCCCGAACCAGGATTTAAAGGCGGCTGGGTCAATTTGTGTCTTGATGGGCCAGACGCCTTTTGACTCCAGCTCCTTGCAGTAATCCTCCACATTCGCCAGGAAGCCAGCGTAATTGTCGCTGACGACCCTGCGAATACAGAGCGGTGCAAGCGCGGAGTAATCCGATTCCTGGACAACCGCAACGTGCAAGACGAGTGCCACAGTTCACGCCCCCAAGTTGGATGAATCAAATGCCATGCGATGTCAGGGCTCTCTAGCGCCTGCGTCCACCTTACATGCGGCCCCGAAAGTAACACTGCCTGCGGAACTGTCAAGTCGGCTCCGAGCCGAGCGAAATTCGCCAATTCAGTCATACGTCTGCGCGAAGTCCGGGGTCAGGTCTTGAGTCCCAAAGTCCGGGGTCAGGTCTTGCACCACACCACCTACTACAAGTCCGCAAGTCCGGGGTCAGGTCTTGCACCACACCACCTACTGATACTCACCCGATCAAGCCTTACCCCCGCCGCGGCCAGGGAACCTCCCCCCTGCCTTTCGTCGTATGGTCGGCACCCGTTCATCGGTATACGGTTACGTCCGCTCGTCCGACATCGTTTCGTCATCGCAATGCTTCGACCATGGCACGTCCACTACGTATCGAATTCGCTGGCGGCCTCTACCACGTCACATCGCGAGGTAATCGCCGAGAAGATATCTACTGCTGCGACGAAGATCGGATCGCGTGGCTGAACGTGTTCGCGGAGGCCTGCGCCCGATTCAACTGGATCTGTCACGCGTGGTGTCAGATGACGAATCACTACCATGTCGTCGTGGAAACCGTCGAGGGCAACCTGTCCGGCGGCATGCGACACCTCAATGGCGTCTATACCCAAGCCTTCAATCGTCGCCACAACCGGATTGGCCATGTATTCCAAGGCCGCTACAAGGCGATACTGGTCGAGCGAGAATCGTACCTGTTGGAACTTGCACGCTACGTCGTCCTCAACCCCGTCCGGGCCCGCCTGGTGGACAAAGCCGAGCTATGGCCTTGGAGTTCCTACCGGGCAATGATCGGCGCAGTCCCGATACCGCCGTGGTTGTGTACCGAATGCATCCTCGGGCACTTTGCCAGCACGCGAAGGCATGCCGTCGCCGCATACGGGGAGTTCGTCGGCGCGGGTGTGTCAGCACCATCGGTTTGGAACAACATCCGAGGCCAGATCTACCTGGGTAGCGACGCCTTCCTCGAACGCCTTCAGCGCAAACCCGACGACGATGCACTGCGGGAGATCCCCCGGTCACAGCGATCCCCACTCGTCGTCCCGATCGAACACTATCGACGCACACAGGTAGACCGGAATAAAGCGATGGCGGCGGCGTTCTCTTCGGGCCACTACTCGATGCGCGAAATCGCCAATGCGTTCGGTGTTCACTACTCGACCGTCAGTCGAGCGGTGAAGGCGAATCGCGGGTAACCCCCGTGCATCGGCAAGCCGGTCTGCCGTTTCGGAATGCTGGGGTGCAAGACCTGACCCCACCCTCGCTACTTTTCGGAATGCTGGAGTGCAAGACCTGACCCCGCCCTAGGCTGGAGTGCAAGACCTGACCCTCGCGCCCTAGGCATTAGTCGATCTTGACATTGGCGGCCTTGATCAACGCCTGGTTCTGCGCCAACTCCTTCCCGATGAAGGCGGCGAACTCCCCCGACGTTGCCGTTCTCACATCGAGGCCCTGATTGTGCAGGGACTGTTTCACCTCCGCGGAGTTGACGACTTTGCCGATCAGTCCGTTCAATCGTTGCACGATCTCGGGCGGCACGCCTGCAGGGGCGACCACACCGTACCAGGCGGTCCGATCAAAATCCGTCAAGCCCGATTCATGCAGGGTAGGCAAGTCAGGCAGCAAAGAGGCCCGCTCCCTACCTGTGAGGGCGATCGGTCTCAGCCTGCCGGACTTCAGAAAAGGGAGGGCCCCCACGATCGTCGGAAAACTCAGATCGACCTGACCGGACGCGACTGCGAGAGAAGCGTCCGATGCCCCCTTATATGGAATGTGCGTAATGCTTATCTTCGTTCTGAGGCTGAGCAGTTCTCCGACCAGATGCGCAACGCTTCCCACGCCGGGTGATGAATAGTTCAGCCGTCCGGGTTGCGAGCGCACGAGCGCGAGGAACTCCTTGAAGTCGCGTGCGGGTACCGACGGATGGACTGCGAGCAGAAATGATCCATTGGCGACCACTGCCACTGGCGCAAAGTCCCGCTGCAAGGAATACCGCAGATCAGTGCGCAGCGCCGGCCGTATTGCATCGGCGGCCACCATCAACAACAGCGTGTACCCGTCGGCCGGTGCTTTTGCCACCGCTTCGGTCGCGATGGCGCCGGCGGCACCGGTGCGATTCTCGACGATTACGGATTGCCCCAGTTGCCCGGATAACTGCTGCGCAACCAAGCGTGCGATGACATCGGCTCCACCGCCCGGCGAGAACCCCACCAGGATTCGAATCGGCTTGACCGGATACTGTTGAGCCGATGCGTCGGTGGGCGAAAGACCGAAACAACCGAGCACCGCACACGTTGCACCGAGGATGAACTTGAACATGATCGAATTTCCCTTTCATGGACACAAGAACCACAATCGCGAAACGTTGCGACAGCAGCGTGGATGCATTGCCGGCAACTGCATCGGTCGGCACAATTGGCCATCAAACTTCGTAGTCGCCCGCGCACCTTCAGAAAGGAAAGCCATGAACCCGTCCGATGACAAGATTCTCGCTCCCTATACAAGCCTGTTCGTGCGCCCCGAGGATGTGGCTTCGGAGCACATCAAGTCGGTGGTCGGTCTCTCCATGGAAGCAGCCGATGTCCAGATACAAGTCATGATGGTGACCGACGCCTTCAACATGCTCAAGGTCCGCTACAAGAAGGGATCGTCGATACCCGAGCACAGCCACGACGACCACTCCACCGCCGGCTACCTGGTGAGCGGCAGATTGCGCCACTTCATCGGGGGAACGGAATTCGTCGCCGAACCGGGCATGTCGTGGCAGCATCCACGCGGCGTTCCCCATCGACACGACACGCTCGAGGACAGCGTGACTATCGAGATCAAGTCTCCCGCCTACCGTACCTGGTAACTCAACGGCATGTCAACGCCGCCGGACACCCTGCAACACCCACGCAATTCGAAGGCAGCAAGCCGAGTAAGCTGCTCGAGCCCTCGTATCGAAACGAGTCCGGCCCGACACACCAACTGCATGAAGGCCACCCCTACCACCCGATCGCCTTCGGCAGCCATGTGGCGATCTGCGGGTACGCGTAGATCAGCCCGATCGCCAGCACCTGCAGCGCGATGAACGGCAGCACGCCCAGATACAGGTGGCGCGTCGTCACCTCGGGCGGCGCCACCCCGCGCAGGAAGAACAGCGCCCAGCCGAACGGCGGCGTCAGAAAGGAGGTCTGCAGGTTCACGCAGATGAGCATCGCCAGCCAAACCGGGTCGACGCCCTGCTGCAGGAATACCGGCAGAAACAGCGGCACCGCAATGTAGCTGATCTCGATCCATTCCAGGAAGAAGCCGAGCACGAAGATCAGCACCATCAGGAACAAGATGTCCATGCCGACCCCGCCGGGCAGGAATTCGAACATCCTGTGGATGAGGTCCTCGCCGTGCAGCCCGCGAAATGCCAGCGCGAAGACCTGTGCGCAGATCAGAATGAACATCACCATCGCGGTGATGCGCATGGTCGACTGCGCCACTTCGCGCAGCACCGTCATCGTGAGCCGGCCCGCGGTCGCGGTGACCAGGATCGCGCCCAGTGCGCCCATCGAAGCCGCTTCGGTCGGCGCGGCGATGCCGCCGATGATGGATCCGAGCACCGACAGCACCAGCAGCAGCGGCGGCACGACCACCTTGAAGAAGCGGATCCACAGATCGCGGCGCGCCAGCGCCTCGCGCTCGGCCAAAGGCACCGGCGGCATCGACCCCGGCTTGACCATGCCCAGGATCACGAGATACGTGCAGTAGAGCGCGGCGAGCAGCATGCCGGGCATCACCGCCGCGGCGAACAGCGTGCCCACCGACAACTGCATGATGTCCGAAAGCAGGATCAGGATCAGGCTCGGCGGGATGATCTGGCCAAGCGTACCCGATGCACAGATCGCACCGCACGACACCGCCGGATCGTAACCCCGCCGAAGCAGGGTCGGCAGCGTGAGCAGACCGAGCGTGATCACCGTCGCGCCGACGATGCCGGTGCTCGCACCCATCAGCACCCCGACCCCGATGATGCCCAGCGCCATGCCGCCACGCAGGCCGCCGGCGAGATGGCCGACGACGTCGAGCAGATCCTCCGCGAGCCGCGACTTCTCCAGCATCACGCCCATGAACACGAACAGCGGTATCGCGAGCCACTGGTAGTTGGCCACCACGCCGAACACGCGCGCAGGCACCAGATTGAACAGCGAAGTTCCGAAGCCGAGGACGCCGAACACGAAGCCGGTCGTCGCCAGCGTCACTGCGACCGGGATACCGATCATCAGCATCACGAAGAACGCGAGCAGCATCAGTATGGCGAGCGTCATGTCCATCAGTGTTGCCTCGCCGCCCTGCGTATTTGTTCAATTGCGGCCATCGCGCAGGCCACACCCTGCACGGCCAGCAGCGCGAAGCCGACCGGCATCAGGCCCTTGATGATCCAGCGGTGCGTCAAGCCGCCCGGATCAGGCGACTTCTCGTCGATCGCGAATGACTGCTGCACGTAATGCAGCGAGAACCAGATGATCAGCAGCGCGATCGCGATGATCAGCAGCGCGGACACGAGATCGATCAGCGCCCGCGTGCGTGGCGTGAAACGAAAGTAGAGGATGTCCGAACGCACATGCTCGCCATGGCGCAGCGTGTACGACATCCCGAACAGCACGACGGGAACGAGCAGGTGCCATTCGAGTTCCTGCGCCCACACCGACCCGGTGTTGAACAGGTAACGCAGCAATACATTGCACGCCATCAGCAGCACGATCGCAACCACGAGCCACGACGACCACCGACCGACTAGGTCGGTGAATGCGTCGATACGTGCGCGGATCGTAGCCGGGCGCGAGGCCTCGGCCACCATGCTCAGCTGCCGCGAATGCGGCTGTGATAGACACCTTCGCTGTAGCCGGCCCAGGCGTCGTATTTCTGCTTGAACGCCATGTACGACTTGTGCACCTTCGCGGTGACCGGATCCTTGGCGACGGCATCGGCCAGCACCTTGTTGGTCGCTGCACGCAGCGCTTTCACCACGTCATCGGGCAGCGTGCGGACCTGCACGCCCTGGTTCTTCACCAGGTCTTCCATAGCTTCGGCGTTGTTGCGCTGGCACCAGGCTTCGCTGATCACGTTGCAGGCGGCAGCGGCGTTCTCCACCACGGCCTGCAGGTCGCGCGGCAGCTTGTCCCATGCAGCCTTGTTGATCAGCAGTTCGGACACCGTGGCAGTCTCGTGCCAACCGGTCGTGTAGTAGAACTTGGCCGCCTTCTGCAGGCCGAGCCGGCGATCGAGGAACGGGCCGACGAATTCCGCGGCATCGATGACTCCGCGCTCCAGCGCCGGGAAGATCTCACCGCCGGGCAGCAGACGCACGTCGACGCCGAGGGTCGCATAGACCTGCCCCGCCAGACCCGGGATGCGCATCTTCAATCCCTTGAGGTCGGCCACCGACTTGATCTCGCGCTTGAACCAGCCGGTCATCTGCACGCCCGTGTTGCCGCAAGGGAATGCGACCATGCCGAACGGCGCATACACCTCGTTCCACAATTGCTGGCCGCCGCCGTCGTAGAGCCAGCCGTTCATGCCCTGGAAGTTCAGGCCGAACGGAACCGCGGTGAAGTACTGGGCCGCGAATGTGCGCCCAGTCCAAAAGTAGCTGTTCGCATGGTTCATCTCGACGGTGCCCGCGCGGACGGCATCGAACCCTTCGAATGCCGGGATCAGCTCACCAGCGCCGAATACCTGAATGCGGATGCGGCCGTTGGACATCGCCTCGATGCGCCGCGCGAGGTCGACGGCGCTGCCCGGACCGTCCATGTAGAACGGCGAGCCCTTCGGGTAAGCACTTGTCATCTTCCAGCTGAACGTCGACTGCGCGCTCGCTTCACGCGGCATGACGGCGGCACCCGCCACTGCGCCCGCAACCAGGCCTTGCGCGAGAAACTTTCTGCGTTGAGTACTCATGTCGCCCCCCTCGATATTGGATGTCTTTGGCGCAGCCATCGCGGCCTTTCGTACCGCTGCGAACCGGAGATGCAACGAAGCAGGTTGCATGCCAAGCACTTTCGACGATCACCCACCCAAGCGCCACGTCGCGCAGAGACAGTGCATACGCCCCCACCGCGCACGGATGCCGTGCGCACGAAGCGCGTCGGCGCACCAGCACGGGGCGAAACCAGTGCATGCAGTCACGAACACGACGGATCTCGACCGTCCCCACGCCAAGCCTGCCGCGCCAGGCATTGCTCCCATCCGACCAAGTCATGCTGGCGGCAACCCCCACGAAGGGAAACGACACTGGCCCCCGCACGAGAATGAGCGTACGGTAGCGCCATGAACCGCCCCTTGATGGTCACCGACTGATGGTCACCGATGGCATCTCGCACGCCATCCAGCTAGCAGTCGCACCAGTATTCATGCTGACTGCGATCGCGGGACTGATCGGTGCGCTCGCGACGCGGCTCGGCCGCATCATCGACCGGGCCCGCAGCCTGGAAGAACGCATCCATGAAGGCAGGCTGGTCGATCAGCCTGCCGTCGCCGCCACCTACCTCGAACTGCGGCGCCTGAAGGTGCGCGGCCGGGTCGTGAACGCATCGGTCGGGCTGCTCGCACTGGCGGCGATGATGATCGGCGCGACCGTACTGTCCCTGTTCTTGGGCGAGACGACGACCTCCCGGGTCAGTCCGCTGGTTTCCGTCACCTTCCTGGCCGGTGTCGGCTGTTTCGTACTTGCGCTTGTCGGCTTCCTGCTGGAAACCCTGCTGGCCGGGTACACGCTTCGGTTCCGCGATGAGCCGCCGCCGGGCTGAGCGCGGTTCACGGATTCGCGCGCACTGGGTGGCTATCGACGGCTCGACGCAGGCATGATCCGGCTACTTGGGACATTCGGCCACTTACGGCGTTGCCATGGAAGGCGTCGACGACACGCCCTCGGGCCCCGGTGGGAAGAACTACGCACTTTGGTCGTGCTACGGACAAGTGGGTCGGTTCTGACCGATGCGGCTTACCGTCGTCAATCGCGCGAACCGCACGCCCGATCCGTCGCACCAGGCGTGGCGGCGCGCGGCCCTGCGTCCTGAAGCTGCGAGGTGCGGTGCAGCGTCCCGAGCAGGACGGGCTGGTTGTTGTACAACGTCGGCGCGATCGTGGCCAAGGCCTCGATCGGCGCCCCGCCGTTCGCCTGCAGGAGCAGGCGCCCCTCGCTACGCCGTCGTCTGGCTCCGTTCGTCGTTCAAGGGTTGCGGTGCCGCCTATCCCGCCGACGGATGAGCGACTCTTAGGAACAACGTCGCTCCAGTGTCGCTACACAACTCCGGCGCGCGATCGTTATAGGAGAACGTCTCGTAGTCGCCCACACTGGCACGTTCATCGCCGAAGTACGCTTCACCTCGGACGATGATCGATTCCGACGAGATTCCGAGTCGCACCGGCTGGTAGTGTGCGCCAGGGCGCAATCGGATCATGAGTGAGCGGTATCCCGCGCGCTCGCAAAGCACACGGCCCGTGACGCCGGGGCCCAACTCGACCCAATCGCCTTCGTCCGCACGTAACGTCAAGTGCGTCGTGGCACGATCGGGCAACCAGGCGGTCACCAGATCACGCAGCACGCCTGTGAAGGATCCAATGGGCGTGCCGCGCACGAAAAGCAAGGCGCCGTGATCCGAACGGACTACCGCATGGCGACTCTGAGCTTGCGCAAGATGATAGTCGCCTGCGCTAACCTGGGTGTCGTGCACCTGGGCGCTGCCACGGATCACCACGCACTCTTCATCTTCCTGATGGCGGTGCATGGGCAGACTGGCGCCTGCAGAGAACTCCAGCAGAACGGCGTGGTTCGTCGTCGAGAGGCTCAGCACACGCACGCCGCTCATCAGGGACCGGAAGCCGGACGCATGCGGACGCACGAAAGTGACGCTGCGAGCGATCTCCCGCGCCGCGCGAACACGAGCGCTCAGTCGTTCACGCATGTCGAGCCGATGACCGGCCGCGGGCTCGACGGGAACAAGTTCTCCGGCCATCTCGCCTGCAGTCGCCTGCGAGCGCTCTGGATCGTCGGGATCGATAGGATGACGCGGATTCATGGCGACGTTCGCGAGCGATCTATTCGATGTACGAGCCTGCGATGCAGGCTCGCCAAGGCGCGACGCACGTGAGATTTGACGGTGCCCAAAGGCAAAGCGAGATGCTCGGCGATCTCCTCGTGGGTGAGTCCACGCAGAAATGCCAACGTCACGATCTGGCGCGGGAGTGGATCCAACGCAGCCAATGCAGCATGCAGGCGTCCCGACTCTTCACACGCCTCGAGCAGATCGCACGGCGTTTCGTCCGTCCGCGATTCACCGTTCTGCGCAAGCGCGGCCGGCGCCGAGGGTGCGGTGGCTTCCGGGCCGCGCAGGCGGTCCAGCGCTCGGGACCGGGCAATCGTCAGTATCCATCCCAGCGGTCTTCCGCGCTGGCTGTCGAAACGATCCGCCTGCCGCCAAATCTGAAAGAACACGTCTTCGGTCACCTCTTCCGCGAGTTCCGGGCGCCGCACGATCCGAGATATCAAGCCGTACACCATTCCCAGAAGTTCATCGTACAGCAATCCGAGCGCCGCTTCGTCTCGCCGGGCGATGCGAGCGAGCCAGACGGCCAGTTGTCGGTTCCGCGCGTCTTCTTCGTATGACAGGCGATCGAACGCCTCCGGTGACGCCGGGAGAGCATGGATGGGTTCGAAATCGGGTGGCACTCGTTCAGACACGCTCGCAACGTTCTCAATGTAGCTCTACGAGGCCCTCAGGATTCTGGATGCAAACTTGCTCCGGCCATTGCCCAAGAAGATCTGCATCCGGATGCTCGATCCGTTCGTAGATGCCTTTGAGATGCGCGTCTGCTCGAGAACATCTCGACCATCATCGACACTGGAGCTCCGACATGCAACCGATTCCTTCACGTAGCACCAAAGCGCTCGCGCTGGCTCTTTCATGTGCCTTCTCGGGTGCCGCGTATTCCGCCACGACGATCAGTTTGCAGCCCGACGAACGTTCGAGCAAGGATGTGTTTATCTACGAGTTCGACGTACCCGGCGTCTTCCGCATACCGACTTCCACACGCACGACGAACCTGGACAGCGAAACGCTCGATCGCCTCTCCCCCCCGCCCACCCGCCCGTTCGGCGACTTCCTCGCCTCGGCGAACACCGATCCGCTCATCGGACCGCGGGGCGAGCAACGAGCGCACGATGCCCGCAGCTTGATCCAGTTCGATCTGTCGTTTCTCAACCTGACTGCCGCACAAGTAGCCGGGGCTTCGCTCAACGTCTACGCGCTGCCAGGCTTACCGGCGTTCGCCAACCCGACCGCGACCGTGCCTGTCGTGACGGAACTGCGCCAAGTGATCCAGCCTTGGAGCGAGACCTTGGTGACCTGGGCGAATCGACCGCTCGTTTCTGCCGCTCTCACTCAAGCAAGCCAGACCGGGGTCGACCAATGGGTCGCCTTCGATGTGACCGGTCTGGTTCGCGACTGGTTGAGCGATCGTACCGTCAACTACGGCGTCGAATTGTCCCAGCCCCACGTGACACTGCTTGGCGGCCGACCCATCGGTTCACTCTATGCATCCTCCGCCTTCGACGATCCGACCTTGAGGCCGTTTCTTTCGATTTCTGCGGTGCCCGAACCGCAGACCTATGCTCTGATGTTCGCGGGCCTCGGCCTGGTCGGATGGGCCGCCCGACGACACGCGCGAGCCCCGAAGCAGGATGGAGCGCGCTGACGGTTCGACAGCCAGCGCCGGCGCTGCAATTCGGCAGCAATCGGGGTAAGGGACCGATCATGGTTGACGGCCCCCGCCCCCTCCTACACCGCCCGGCATGCGGGTCCGCGCGGGCGATTCGAGCAGTTGAAGTCATGAGCGATGAACCATTTCAGGCCGGTCGCAATACGCAAGCAACCGTTCGAATTCGAGGCGGCTGTCGCGCCACCAGCGGCGGGCCCTTTCCGCCACGCTCGGGGCCGTCGCCGCACTCGTGCCCAAGGCAGTGACCTCACGATAGCTGGTCAGGCCGCGTCGCCACTGCTCGATCTCGGCGCATCGCGCGATCTACCCTGCCGCCGGAACCACCAGTACGTCGCACGGCACCCACAGAAGCAGTTTATCGAGCGAACTGCCGAGCAATGCGTCGAGGAGGCCGGCGCTCTCATGTCCGCCCATCACCGCGAGGTCGATCGCATTGCTGCGAACGTATCGCGTCAATTCGGATTCGAGCCTTCCTTGGACTGCGACCACGCGGCTTACTCGCGTGCGGTCTATGCCGCTCTCCGACACCAGCCGCTCGCAGAGAGCGTGCGTCTCCGGGGGCGCGAAGCGCACGCCATCCCCGGTTGGCGCCGTGAGCGCCCCCGGCCCATCGCAAGCATGAAAAAGATGCACTTCGGCGTCCGGAAACCACGCCGAAGCTGCCGCCAATGCCAACTGCGAACCCGCGGACAGATCCGTCGCTGCGACGACGCGCCGATAGGGCGCACGCGGACGATTGCGCACAATGAGCAGCGGCTGCTGCAGGGTGCGCGCCAATCGCTCGACCGTCGATCCCAGTAGGAATCGTCCCAGGGGCTCATCGCGCGCGACGCCCGTGACCACGAGATGGGCCTCGACTTCCCTCGCCGTCTCGTCGATGACCTCGGAGGGAGATCTGGATCGAATCAGCCGCACCTCCGCGCGATCCCCGAGGACGGCAAGATCCTGATGCAATTGTGCGCGTGCTTCGCGCTGGGGGTCCGCGCCATCGCGCCCTGCGGCCCACTCGAGTATCTGATCGGGCTCTTTCGGCGCGTCGAAGACGTGCAGCGCCATAAGGCTCGCGTGCCAGGTTTGCGCGAGTTGGATGGATCGATCCAGCGCTCGATCGCATCTTGGACTGAGATCGGTCGCAATGAGGATGCGTGATGGAGCAGAAGTCACGGACGGCGTCGGGATCATGATCGGCTTCCTCTCGGTCGAATGAACTGCGCTAACACTGGCATCTCGTCAAGCAAGCGATGGCGCACGCAGCCCAGGTGGAACCACGAGCAACTTCCAGCGACATCGCCGATACGCTCTCGTACTTTGCATCGATGCGCCTGACGGGTCGATCTCGGCGCAGCTATGGCCGAGTATCTCGTCGCTGCCTTATCGCTAGCCCGGCCGACGACGACAAGCGCTGCCCAACGTCTTCCAGGTCGACCAGAGCGGCCCGTGCTTGCACGCATGACCATCGACCTTACATCAAGCGACTGTGCCCAGCTGCGCCCGAATATGTGCCGTCATGCCACGTGCCAACTCGTGCTCGCCCAGAAAAACCGCACCCTGAGTGTCGCGCGCAAGAAGCATCGCCTCCTCCTCGTTGTGCGTTCGAAGCACCAGACGAATCTCCGGGTTGAGCGTTCGCGCGATATCGATCTTCTTGCGTATGTGAACAGTGTCGGGAATGGCGATCACCAACATCGCAGCCCGGGCGATGTGTGCCTGCACGAGTACCTCGGGGATGGCGCCATCGCCCCAGACGGCAGTCACGCCCTCTTTGCGCAGGGCATCGGTGACTTCGCGGTTTTGCTCGACGACCACGAATGAGATGCCGTCGGCTCTGAGACTCTCCCCGATTCGTCTGCCGACCCGTCCGTACCCGATCAGCACCACGTGCCCTTTGATCAGCGACTCATCCGTCGACATGGGCAAATGCGCGAGCGCGTCGTCTCGGACTTCCAGGCGCCGCGCAAAGGCCGAGTGCTTGAGAATCCAGTTTCGGACCGGCTCCAGGATAGCAAAGGCTCCGGCATTGATCGCTATGGACACCAATGCGCCTGCCAAAACGAGGCTTTGCCCCTCTGCCGGCATGAGATTCAGTGCCACGCCGAGACTCGCCAGGATGAAGGAGAACTCGCCGATCTGGGCCAAGCTGGCACCTACGATCAGCGCGGTCTTCAACGGATAGCGGAACATGAGCACCAAGAGCACGGCGGCAATCGTCTTGCCGATCACGATGATCGCCACGACCGCGAGCAGCTTGACCGGTTGATCCCAAACCACCGCGGGCTCGAACAGCATTCCGACCGAAACGAAGAACAGCACTGCGAAGGCATCGCGCAAAGGCAGCGATTCAGCCGCTGCGCGATGGCTGAATTCGGACTCGCGCAACATCATGCCAGCGAAGAACGCGCCCAGCGCGAACGAGACATCGAACAACTTGGCCGCTCCGAAAGCGACACTGATGGCAACGGCAACGACACTTAGGGTAAACAACTCCTGCGACCCCGTGCGCGCCACCCACCACAGCACCTTGGGCAGTAGACGGCGCCCGACGATCAGCATGAGCATGATGAACGCAGCGACCTTAGCGAGCGTGATGCCGACCGCCTTCCAGATCTCGACCATGGGCGTCGATCCGGACTGCGTCGTCCCGAGTACCGACAACACTTCCGCGAGTGCGGGCAGCAGCACCAGCACGAGAACCATCACGAGATCTTCGACAATCAACCAGCCGACAGCGATCTGGCCGTTGATCGACTTCAACATCCCTTTCGCCTCGAGTGCTCGGAGGAGCACCACGGTACTCGCAACGGATAGGCATAGCCCGAAGACCAGCGAAGCACCGATGCTCCAGCCCCAGAACGATGCGACGCCCATGCCCAGCAGCGTGGCGACGGCGATCTGGACGATGGCACCGGGAACGGCGATACGTTTCACCGCCATCAGATCAGCCAGGGAAAAATGCAGGCCGACACCGAACATCAACAGCATGACCCCGATCTCGGCGAGCTGGCCCGCAAGGCCCACATCAGCGACGAACCCTGGTGTCGCCGGGCCGATGACGATGCCGGCCAAGAGGTAGCCGACGAGCGGGGACATCCCAAAACGCGCCGCCGCGTAGCCGAACACCATGGCCAGGCCGAAACCCGCCGCGATGGTCGCGATCAAGCTGACATCATGAGGCATAGACTGATTCGCTCTCCGTACCGGATCCAACGGACAAGCAGCCGCATTGCAGCCCCGCGCAAGCCGGGCTGGGCTTGGGAAACTTGGGTCGCGCCGATTCTACCGACGCTCGGCGACGAAAGTCATCTCGTGTTCGCTAGCACCCCAAACGTCCCTATTCGGCGAATCGTCGGGAGCAAGGCCATCGTCCAGCTCGTCGACCGCCCTGCATCGGCACCCGGGCGAGGAAGTTGCGACGAGGGACAACTCGCGGGCGGCACGATGCAGAACCGATCGCAGGCGCTGCACCACCGAAGCTTGCCGACCTAACCTGATTGCCTGCAGACGATCAAGTCTATTCGCACGGCACCTTGCGGGCTACCATCGCAACTATGGCGTTCACTGACCTCTTGAATGATCCCTGGATCGCTACGGGGATCTCGCTCGCCGTAGCTCTAGTCGTCGTCACCATCGCCTATCGCATCGGCCACGCCGTCTTGCGGCGCCTTACGCGTCACCGGCCGATCATGACCTTACTGGTGGACGCCGTCGTCGGACCTGGCCGCTTGGTCGCCACCTTCCTCGTCGTCCAGGCCGTTCTGCAATCCGCACCTGACGATCTGCCGGGCATGGGGCCCGCCCGTCATCTCGCGGGCCTCGTCCTGATCGGGGCGATGACCTGGCTCGCAGTGCGTTGCGTCGGAACCATGGGGCCGGCCGCGGCGATTCTTTATCCGACCGACGTCGCGGACAATCTCGACGCGCGTCGCATCCAGACCCAGACTCGCGTGCTTTCGCGCGTATTCGACGTCATCCTGGTCATTATCGGCCTCTCGGTGGCACTGACCACCTTCCCGGCACTTCAGCGGCTGGGCACGAGCCTGCTCGCCTCCGCCGGCATCGCGGGCATCATTCTGGGCTTCTCGGCGCAGAAGGTGCTCGGCAACCTGCTCGCCGGACTGCAGATCGCTTTTACGCAGCCGTTCCGCATCGATGACGTAGTCATCATCGAAGGCGAATGGGGACGCATCGAGGAGATCCACAACACGTACGTCGTCGTGGCGATCTGGGACCAACGACGCCTAGTGGTGCCGCTGCAGCAGCTCATCGAGAGTTCCTTCCAGAACTGGACGCGCAATACCAGCGAAATCCTCGGCACCGTGTTCCTGTGGGTCGACTTCAGTGTGCCGCTCGATCCGTTGCGGCAGGAATTGCGCCGCTTGTGCGAATCGACGCCGAATTGGGACGGACGTGTCTGCGGCCTCGTGGTCACCGATGCCAGCGACAAGGCGATGCAGATCCGTGCACTGGTAAGCTCGGCGGATTCCGGCAGTAACTGGGATTTGCGCTGTTTCGTGCGGGAGCGGCTGATCGCCTACATCCATGAACACTATCCAGGCTCCTTGCCGCGCCTGCGCTTGGACGAAGGTGCACCGGCTGACGCTCGCTCCAGCACTCCATCCGACGCAACTCGTCCGGCATCAGGGTAATCTATCCCGCGCTACGCACCAAGCTTCGTACGCAGCTGAAGTGGCCTCTACGGCTCCGCCAACCCAAGGCCCTCAGTGGCCGGGCCACGACCGGCTCACGCTCCCGCTGTTCGCAGCATCATTTCAAGACAAACACAGCACCGTCGTGGTGCGCAGCGATATCGGGCGAGCCAGCAAGCTATTATTCGGTCACCACCACGTCCGTTTCCCCACGAGAGGTATGTCATGATCAGTCGCCCCCTAGCCGCGAGCCTCGCCGCATTCGCGGCACTCGCCGGAACACTTCCGAGCACCGCTACCGCCCAAGCCTATCCGCAGAAGAGCGTTCGCTTCGTCGTACCGTTTCCGCCGGGTGGCGCAACGGACGGGCTCGCCCGCCTCATCGGCGAGCGCTTGACCGCACAATGGACGCATCCTGTGGTCATCGACAACCGGCCTGGCGCGGGGGGCAACATCGCGGCCGAACTGGTTGCCAAGGCGCCGGCGGACGGCCATACGATCTTCATCGTCGGTCTATCGCACGCGGCGAACATCAGTCTCTACGCCAAACTCGGCTATCACCCGATTCGCGACTTCGCCCCGATCACTCAGGCAGTGGCGATCGACACGTTCCTCGTGGTGCATCCGTCGGTGCCGGTGCGTTCGGTGAAGGAACTCATCACCCTGGCGAAGGCCAAACCCGGCTCGCTCAATTTCGCCTCCGGGGGCAACGGCAGTTCGCCCCACATGGCAATGGAACTCTTCAAGGATCTGGCGAAGATCGATCTGGTCCACGTCCCCTACAAGGGCACGCAATCGGTGATCGGCATGCTCGCCGGCGAGACGGCGCTCTTGTTCGAGAACCTCATCTCCGTGGGCGGGCACGTCAAGACCGGCCGCCTGCGCGCCCTCGCCGTGGGCAGCGCCAAGCGATCGCCCGCCATGCCCGACCTTCCCACCGTGGCCGAGGCGGGCGTGCCCGGTTACGAGATGGTGCTCTGGTTCGGCATCGTCGCGCCCGCCAAGACGCCCGCGCCCATCGTCTCGACGCTGCACACGCAGATTGCCGGCATCCTGAAATCCCCGGACATGCAGTCCCGGTTGGCGGTCCAGGGCGCCACCCCGATCGGCAATACACCCGCCCAATTCGAGTCCTTCATCAAGGCCGAGATGGTCAAATGGGAGCGCGTGATCAAGTCCGCAGGCTTGAAGGTCGACTGACATCGATTGCACCCGGGGCCTCGGCTGCAGCCCAAGGCCCCGGCTCGCACGGGCGGCGCCAGGCGTGCCTCCGTGTCGTCAGTGCGACGTGTAGCCGCCGTCGACGCAGATGTCCTCCCCCTGCAGGAAGGCCGATTGCGTCGTCGCCAGGAACAGCGCCACCTCCGCGATCTCCTCGGGCTCGCCCATGCGCCCTGCCGGAACGTAGCTGCGTATCCGCCGTTCGGTCTCTGCGGGATCTCGCGCGGTGCGCTCCATGGCGAACCCGGTGTTGATCGGCCCCGGGCTGATCGCATTCACCAGGATGCCCTCGCGCCCGAGTTCGTACGCCATCGATTTCGTCAAATGGACCAGTGCCGCTTTGGTCAGCCCATACAGCGCTCGTTTCGCATAAGTCACCCGCCCAAGCTGACTGGCGATATGGATGATGCGCCCCCCGCCTTGACGGCGCATGATCGGCAGCACCGCCTGACTGGCGAAGAACGGCGCGGCGAGATTCACCGACACCACGCGATCGAAGTCGTCGCGGGAGTATTCCCCAAAGGCGACCGGCACGCGGATGCCGGCATTGTTCACCAAGACATCGATGCGCCCGAAACGAGCCGCCGCCTGTTCGACCATGCGCTCGGCCTCGCCGCGAAGGGCGAGATCGTGGACCCCATACTCGATGCGCCCTGCATTCGGATAGGCGCGACACGCCCGCTGCACCGCCTCGAGCTGTTCGACCGTGCCTTCGGCGACGAGATACACCGACGCGCCTTCGCGCGCATAACAGTGGGCGATGGCGTTGCCGATGCCCTTGTCGGAAGATGCGCCGGTGACGATGGTGACTTTTCCTGCGAGTGCTGGCATGGGTGTGATCCCCGGTGAGATGTCGTTCATGGGAGGCCGCGCAATAGGCGGTGGGTTCTGGAGAAGCTTTTCAGAAACCGGCATGCTTAGTCAAACGCGATCCGATCGCAATCTGAATGCTTCACCCTGATGCGATGTCGAGCCGAACACGAAGACCGACGTCTCGATCTTCCGCCACGCGTTCCTTCCTAGTATCGAAACGGGGCGCGGAGCTCCTAGCGGTGGACCCTGCTCACGCAGCCGGCTGAATGCGACAATTGCCGCTCATGGAGAACGATAACAGCCCTCGACCCTCACGTCTTCCCGGTCTCGCTCGGGCACGCAGCAGCGCGGAGAGGCTTCGTCTGCGCCTTGCCAGCCAGCAAGGCGCATTGCTGCTGGCGATGCTCGGCCTCGTGTGCGGTGCTTTGGCAGGCTTGGTGACCGTTGCCTTCCGCTTCACGATCGAATCGTTGCAGATGGTTCTCGTCCCGGATGGCTTCGACGCGCTCGATCCTGTCCGCCGGCTGGCGTTGCCCGTCATTGGCGCAGTTTTGACGATTGGCACGCTCGTCTGGCTCAATCGCGGCTATCTGCGAGTGGGCGTGCTGCATGTGCTGGAGCGCCTCTCGTACCACGAAGGACAACTGCCTGCGCGCCATGCGCTGGTGCAGTTCGCGGCTGGCACGATCGTCTTGAGCTGCGGTCTTGCGCTCGGGCGCGAAGGTCCGAGCATCCACCTCGGTGCCGCCAGCAGCAGCCTGCTCGGTCAATGGGTTCGGGTGCCTCACAACAGTTTGCGTACGCTCGTCGGCTGCGGGGTCGCGGCCGCCATCGCCGCGTCTTTCAATACGCCGCTTGCCGGCGTCGCCCTCGCGATGGAAGTCGTGCTGCTCGAGTTCACGGTGGTGAGCATGACCCCCGTGATACTCGCAGCGGTCAGTGGAGCAGCCGTGGGGCATCTGTTCTATGGTTCCTCGGCGCTGCTCGTCGTACCGCAGCTGTCCATGGTCTCGCTATGGGAACTGCCGTACATCGTCGCTATGGGAATCGCCATAGGGGCGCTCGCCGCCGGGTTCATCCGCTTGGTGCGCACGCTCACCCGCGAGAGCCGTCGCCGGCCATGGTGGCTGAGAATGCTCGCTGCCGCGGTTCTGATCGGAGGTTGCGGCTTGCTGGTCCCTGCGGTCATGGGCATTGGCTACGATACGATCAACCTCGCCCTGATCGGCGGCTACGGCATGGCGGCGCTTGCGGGCCTCGTGGCCGTCAAGCTGATCGCCACGGCAATCGGCATCGCAGCAGGTTTCCCCGGCGGATTGATCGGCCCCACGCTGGTGATCGGTGCCGCGGCCGGATCGATGCTCGGCATGATCGGTACGGCCCTCGCCCCCGGCAGCAGTTCCGACGTGGGGCTTTATGCCATGATCGGCATGGGCGCCATGATGGGGGCGACCTTGCAGGCGCCGCTCGCGGCACTGCTCGCCATCGTCGAGTTGACGGGCAACCTCAATATCGTCCTGCCGGGGATGCTGGCCATCGTAACCGCTTCGCTGGCGACCAAAGAACTGTTCTCCAGCAATTCGATCTTCACCACCCAGATGCGCGAACTGGGCCTGGATCACGCCCACGATCCTGTCATGCAGGCGCTGAGAAGCATCGCCGTCACGGCGGTGATGCTGCGCTCGTTTCGCACGGCATCGACGCTGCTGCCGGTCGAACAGGCCAGCGCGCTTCTGGAAAGCACGCCGCAGTGGATCGTGATCGACACCGAGCCGTGTAAAACCTTGCTTCCGGCAGCAGACCTGGCCCGTCACCTCGCATCCAACCCGCAGGGCGATGTCGATCTGCTCGCCATCCCAGCACGCCGCCTGTCGGCGAGCAGCATTCAGGCCGAAGCCACATTGCAGGCCGGACTGGAACAACTCACGCGTGATCAAGCCGATGCGCTGTGGGTTCAGTCACGATGGTCCGGGCATGGCGACGACGGCATCGTTGGCGTCGTGACGCGCGAACAGATCGACGCAGCCTATCGCTACGTCCCCGGCGACGACGGTAGGTCGAACAAAGGGCTGCAGACTTCGTAGATGCAATCAGCGGGTGGCGCGCTGATCGCCTCGACCGCCGCCTTGCACTTGCCGCGAGGTCGCCCTGCAACCCAAGCGTACCCTTGAATGCTTGCGCTGACCGGGCTCGCAAGCAATCGTAATTAATTCGCGGTAGATACCGCGCAAGCGCTCCCAACAATTTCACACTCGTTCACAGAAGCTCGCGCTTGCATGCGCGCGACATGCCTAGTGCATGATAAATTCCGCAGCCTGATTCAGCTGCGCAAGTCGCCCCGGCGAGCGCTGTTTCGGACGGCCTCGGCCCACACCCCGCAGAAGCCGCACAAAAAAATCGCACGCATAGGAGTCGTAGAACGTGTGCCAGGAGCTGTTTTCCGGGCTGCGCGCCGTCATGCGCGCGGCCCACGAGCGTTGCATCGAGCGCATCGGCCGCGGCATCGCCGAGCATCCCTCACCCCGCCCGATCGCGCTTCGCTTCGCCGCGCTGCTCGCGGGTTTGTTGTTACCGTTGAGCGCATGGTCCTTCGACCTGCAGGTTTCGTCCTTCATCGATACGCCTGACCCCGCCATCGCCGGAGGCCGCTTCACCTATGCCGTGGTGGTGACCAACGGTGCGGCCGATGCCGCACCCGCGTCCGAACTCACCGTCACGATGGATCCCAATCTCGTCGTCGACGGCCCCCTGCCGCCGGGCTGCACATTCGAAACGACGCCGCGGCAAGTGCGTTGTACCTTGCCTGGGCTCGCCGGCACCACCGCCACGACCCGCAGCTTCGATGTGAACCACAATGCACCGGGCTCGGTCGTCATCAACAGCACGGCCACGGTGAGCTTTCTGGCGGGCGATACCAACGCCGGCAACAATGCGCTGACGCAGAACACGACCATCAATCGCGGTGCGAACCTCGCCCTTTCGAAGGCCGCCGTGGCGCCCACGGTTCCCCAAGGCGGGCAAGCCACCTTCGCCATCGACGTGTCGAACGCCGGACCGGACGCCGCCCCCACAGGTGTGCAAGTCACCGACACGTTGCCGAGCAACCTCAGCTTCGTCTCTGCCGCGGGCGGGGGTTGGTCGTGCTCCGCCGTCGGCCAGACAGTCACTTGCCTGAACCCGAACAATCTTGCTGTCGGCGCCTCGACCCCGCAGTTGTCGATCACCACTCAGCTTGCCGGTGGCATAGCCACGGGCACGGTGACCAATCCGGCAACAGTCGCGGCGATCGACAACCTTCTCGGCGACGGCAATCCGAGCAACAACACCAACACTGCCACCTTTCAGGTATTGCCGGGCGCCGATCTCGCCGTCGGCAAGTCGGTCACGACACCCGTGATCAGCGCCGGTCTCGTCACGTTCACGCTCACGCCGAGAAACAACGCAGGCAGCACGGCAGCCAATGTCGAAGTCGTCGACACACTGCCCGCCGGATTCACCAACATCGCAGCCAACGGCGCAGGCTGGACCTGCGGCGTCGCCGGGCAGACGGTCACGTGCACGCGCGCCGCCTATGCGGTCGGCGCCACCGACGACATCGTCATCACGGCCACGGCGCCCACCACCACGACGCTCACAAGCTTCTCCAATAACGCCACCATTGCATCGGCGACGCTGGATCCCGCGCCTTCGAACAACACGTCGAACACGGTCAACTTCAACGTGCAGCCCGACGGCGCCGATCTCACCATCGCGAAGACCAAGACGCCCAATCCGGTGGCCCAGGGTTCGTCGATGACCAGCACGATCACGGTGCGCAATCTCGGCCCCCAGGCGGTTCCCGCCGGCGGCACGATCACGGTCACAGAAACCGGGGCCGCAGGCGAGACGCTCAATTCGGCGAGCGGCACGGGCTGGACTTGCGGCGCCCCGGTCGGGAATGCGATCACGTGCTCCAGGCCGGGCCCGCTGGCGTTGAATGCCACGGCCCCTGTCATCACGGTCGCATCGACCGCGACCGCATCGGGCACGTTGAACAATACCGCAACGGTGACATTGAGCGGCCCGGTCAGCGATCCGGTGGCCGCCAACAACAGCATCGGCGCCAGTTCGAATTCCACCTCGACCATCGCCGATCTGCGGCTGACCAAGAACGTCGATCTCGCGACGCTCACCACCGCGCAGAACACCCTCGTCTATACCTTGATCGTGACGAACGATGGGCCGGGCACGTCCACCAACGTCACCGTCACCGATCCGGTGCCGATGTTCACCAGCAGTTCCCTGCACGGCACCACCGGCGTCACCGCGATTGCAACCCAGGGCACCTGCACGGTGAACGGCACGAACGGCACCGTCACCTGCAATGTCGGCACGCTCAACAATGCCGCGTCGGCCACCATCACGGTCACGGTCAATCGCCCGATGCGCGACGGCCCGTTCACCAATACCGCCACCGTCACCTCCCCGGACATCGGCGACCCCAACCCGGCCAACAACAGCGCATCGGCGAATACGACGGTCAACCCGATCGCGGATGTCGAGGTCACGAGCAAGTCGGTCACCCCGGGCACAGTACGGGCCGGCACCAACGCCACCTACGTGCTGAACTTCCGCAACAACGGGCCGTCCGCCGCGGCCGATGTGACGATCAGCGATCCGATCACCTCGTCCTCAGGCGTCGACACGGGACTCACGGTGATCAGCGCGAGCTGCACCAAAACGGGCTGCACCTGCACCTATACGCCGGGTGCCATCGGCGCCTTCAACTGCACGGTCGGCACCATGGCCAGCGGCGAGACCGCCAGCGCCACCTTCGTCGTCCGGCCGAACTTCGTCGCCGGCAATCCGACGAGAACCTTCAGCAACACCGCGACGATCGCCACGACCACCACCGAAAGCAATGCCGGCAACAACGCTCTCACCGCCACGCTTGAGGTCCAGCCCGCCCTGCTCGATCTGGTCGTGAACAAGACCGATCTGGTCGATCCCGTCGGCTTCGATGCGACCTCACCGAACAACTTCATCGACTACCGCATCGCGATCACCAATAGCGGCCCCTCCTACGGCACCGGCATCCAGATCACGGATACCATGACACCGGTCGCCGGCAAGAACCTCGAGTTCATCGGCCTTCAGACCACGACCTGCACGACACCGGCAGCGGCCACCTGCGCGGGCGGCGGGACGATCTTCGGTACGGCGACAGCCTTCGTCTGCGGCAACTTCGAGCTGACGGCGGGCGGAAGCTGCTCGATGGACCTGCGCTTCCGGGTGGTCGACGCGCCGGCCCTCGGAGGCGATACCTACAACAACATCGCGGCAGCCACCTCGAACGAACCGGACTCCAACGCGCTCAACAGCAGCGAAGGCGAGAGCACCACGGTGCGCGTGCGGGCCGACATGGAGGTCGTCAGCAAGACACCCTCCGTCGCCACCGTCGACATCAACCAGCCCTTCAACTGGATCGTCACCGTGCGCAACAACGGTCCGGGCGACAGCGAACTCACCACCGTGACCGATACGCTGCCGGCCGGCATGGCGGTCTTCGGCGGAACGCCGAGCTACACGAAGACGGGTCCGGTCGGAGGCGCCAACTGCACGGTGGTCGGCCAGCTCGTCACCTGCGCCATGGGGCAACTGAACGCCGCGCAAACGGCGACGATCACGATTCCGGTGCGCATCACGGCCTTCCCCGCTGGAGGCGTCGCCAACAACACGGCCGCCGTGAGCACGAGCGAAGTCGACTTCGTGTCGGGCAACAACAACCGCCTCGGGACGGTGAACGTGCGCAAGTCCAGCGTGGCCGGCCGTGTCTACAACGATGCGAATCTGAGCGGCGCGTTCAATCCGGGCGAAGGGATCGCGGGCGTGCAACTCACGCTGAGCGGTACGGACGCCTTCGGCAATACGCTCTCGCGCATCGTCACCACGCAGCCCGACGGCAGCTATCTCGTCGACGATCTGCCGCCCGGCACCTACCAGGTCGTGCAGACGCAGCCTGCCGGATTCTCCGACAGCAAGGAGGTCGCGGGCACCGCGGGTGGAACCGTGCCGCCTGCGTGTCCGCCGGCCGGCAACTGCGGCGCCGGCGCTGCGCAGAACACGATCGCCAACATCGTGTTGCCTGCCGCGACCACCGCCACCGGATACGACTTCGAGGAATTCCAAGGCGCGACGGTGTCGGGCTTCGTCTACAACGATCGGAACAACAACGGACAGCGCGAAGCCGGCGAAACGGGCATCGCCGGCGTCGTCATCTCCCTCACGGGCATCGACTACGCCGGCAACCCGGTCAACCTCAACGCAACCACGAGCCCCACCGGCCAGTACACGTTCGCGAACGTGCCGCCCTCGGGCGCCGGTGGCTACATCCTCACCGAGACCGCGGAGCCTGCCGGCTTCCTCGACGGCCAAGACCAGAACGGCGCAGGCGCGGGCAATGTCATCGCGGCGAGCGCCGGACGCCCGACGCCCGAAACGATCACGCTTGCGGCCGGATCGGTGACCCCCGGGGGCACCGTCACGGAACGCAACTTCGGCGAAATCGAGAGCTCGACGATCGCCGGCACGGTCTATGTCGATACCGACGGCAACGGCGTCCGGGGCGGCGGAGAAACCGTCGGCATACCGGCGGTCGCTCTCGTGCTCACCGGTACCAACGACCTCGGTCAGGCCGTCAACTGCACCGTGACCACCAACGGCACCGGTGCCTACAGCTTCCCGAATGCGGCCGACGCCAACCCGGCCTGCCGCAGCCTGCGCCCCGGCACTTACGTCATCACGGAGACTATCCCCGTCGGCCTGACCTCCACGGGGGCCCAGGTCGGCACCTCGGGGGGCACTGCAGGCGCGAGCCCCACCACCCAGTTCACGAGCAACGTCGTCATCGCGAACCCCGGCACGAGCGCCGGCAACTACAACTTCGGCCATCAAGGCACCCTGCTCGCCGGCTCGGTCTACGTCGACAGCAACAACAACGGCATTCGCGATCCCGGTGAGCCGGGCATTCCCGGCGTCGCGGTGACCCTGTCGGGCAACACGGCCGGCAACGTGAACGTTTGTACCGTGCTGCCCGCCTGCACGGCCACCACCGACACCAACGGCAACTACCTCTTCGCCAATCTGCCGGCAAGCAATGCGACGGGCTACACCCTGCGCGAAGCCGATGCCGGCAATGTGCCCAGCCCCATTCTCGCCAACTACGCCGACGGCACCGATCGCGCCGGCACCGTCAACGGCGTGCCGGTCGGCGCCGCCGGCAACGACATCATCAACGGGATCGTCATCGCCATCGGCCAGGTCGGCGCGAACTACGACTTCGGCGAGCGCGGGCAGTCGCTCTCCGGGCGCGTCTACACCGACAACAACAATGACGGCGTCGTGCAAGCCGCCGAGACCGGCATCGCGAACGTCACGATCACGCTCTCGGGGACCACCAACACCGGCGTCGACGTCTGCACGATCGTTCCGAGTTGCACCGTGACGACGAACATCGACGGCAACTATTCGTTCGACAATCTTCCCTCGGGCACGTACACGCTGACCCAGACGCAGCCCACGGGCTACGCCGACGGCCGCGAGACGGCCGGCAATCTCGGCGGCACCGTCGACAACGGCACGTTCACCGGCAATCCCGCGCAGAACCGGGTCAGCGGCATCGTCCTGGGCACCAACCAATCGGGCACGAATTACAACTTCGGCGAACAGACCTCGAAGATCCGCGGCTCGACCTACGTCGACACCAACGGCAACGGGCAGCGCGACAACGGCGAGGCCGGCATCGCCGGTGTGACGATCACTTTGACGGGCACCGACAATCTCGGCAACCCGGTGACCCGCACCACCACGACGGACAGCAGCGGCAATTACCTGTTCGACGGCCTGCGCCAGGGCACCTACGCCGTCACTCAGACGCACCCGACGATCTATACCGACGGCATCGACCGCGCGGGCACGGCCGGCGGCGTGGCGGGTAACGACGTCGTCACCGGGATCGTGTTGGGCGCGGGTGTGGATGCGACCAACTATGAATTCGGCGAACAGCCGCTCGCGCTCGCCTCGGTTGCCGGCCGCGTCTGGTTCGACACAAATCACGACCGCCTCGACAACGACGGCATCGGCGCCGGTCGCGGCAATTGGATCGTCGAACTCGTGCGCGCGGGCACCGTAGTGCAGACGACCCGCACAGACACCAACGGTGACTATCGCTTCACCAGCGTGACACCGAACACAGGCTACGAAATCCGCTTCCGCAACCCGAGCAACAACGCCGTGTTCGGCAACCCGCGCGTCGAGGCCGGCAGCCTCGTCCCCGGCTCAGCAGTCGCCAACGGCATCATCGGCAACCTCAACGTCGTCTCGGGGGCGAACGTCGTCGGCCAGAACCTGCCGCTGGATCCGAACGGGGTCGTCTACAACTCGGTGACGCGCGAGCCGGTGACAGGCGCGACGGTCACGCTCAACGGGCCGGCGGGGTTCGATCCGGCGACCCACCTGCTGGGCGGCGCCGGAAACGTCGCGCAGGTCACGGGTGCCGACGGGTTCTATCAATACATCCTGCTCGCGGGCGCGCCCGCCGGCAACTACTCCCTGTCGATCACCGCGCCCGCCGGCTTGCTGCCCGCGCCTTCGGCGTTGATTCCTGCGTGCACGGCAACCCTGAACGTGGGCGCGGCGCCCGAGCCTTCGCTGGTGCAAGCCGGCAATACGGCGCCGGCCATCGCCGCCCCGGCACACGATCCGGCCAATTGCCCGCCCACCTCGATCGGCCTCGCCGCCGGTGCCGCGACGACGCAGTACTACCTCGCCTTCGTGCTGACGCCGGGGGTCTCGGCGAATCTCGTCAACAACCACATTCCGCTAGATCCGGTGCTGGGGGGCGCGCTCGTCGTACAGAAGACGACGCCGATGATCAACGTCTCCCGCGGCGATCTGGTGCCGTACACGATCACTGCGACCAACACGCTGGCCGTCACGCTCAACAACATCGACCTGCGCGACCTCGTTCCGCCCGGCTTCCGTTATCGGCTGGGCAGTGCGACGCTCAACGGCGTGCGCCTGGAGCCCGCGGTCGCCGGCCGTGAGCTGAACTGGCGCAATCTGACGTTCGCGCCGAACGAGCGCAAGACCTTCCGTCTGCTCCTGGTCGTGGGCTCCGGCGTCATGGAAGGCCAGTACGTCAATCAGGCCTACGCCTCGAACAACATCGCCAACCTCCCGACCTCGAACGTCGCGACCGCGACGGTACGCGTGGTGCCGGATCCGACCTTCGACTGCACCGACGTGATCGGCAAGGTGTTCGACGACAAGAACGCCAACGGCTACCAGGATCAAGGCGAACCCGGCATCCCGAACGTGCGTCTCGCCACGGCGCGCGGCTTGCTGATCACCACCGATGCGCAAGGCCGCTACCACATCCCCTGCGCCATCGTCCCGAACGAGATGCGCGGCTCGAACTTCGTCGTGAAGCTCGACGCGCGCACGCTGCCCTCCGGATTCCGCGTCACCACCGAGAACCCGCGCGATGCCCGCGCGACGCGCGGCAAACTGGTGCGCATCGACTTCGGTGCGACCGTGCATCGAGTCGTCCGGGTCGAGGTATCGCGGGATGCTTTCGATGCCGATTCGGACACGCTGCGCCAAGAGTGGCGCGCTCGCTTCGATGCGCTTCCCGCCATGCTCAAGGCCACGCCGTCCGTGGTGCGTCTGGCCTATCACCTGCGAGACGAGGATCGCGCGCTCGTCGAGCGTCGAGTCCAGGCGCTGACCGAGGGGCTGCGAGAACGATGGCGAGAGGAACGCGGGGGCTATGCGCTGGTGATCGAGCAGGAGGTGATGCCATGATGCGCCTACGCCCGATCGCACTCGCCGTGTGCGCCGTCTTCGGCGCCGCCCATGCGCAACAGCCGCACGCACCGGAGCCCTCGAACCGCGGCAAGATGCTGAACGAGGATGTGTCTTTCGTCCACGGCACGCCGCCCTCGACGGAACTGCCGCTGCAGTTCGCGCCGCCCGCGGGCTTGTCGGCGTCGGATGTCTTGCGCATGCGCGATGCCGTGCGCACCTTGCCGCAGAAGCCCCCGGTCGAAACTCGAAGCCTGCAAGACACGCTTACCGGCGCCCTCTTCGCTTCCGGACAAGACATCCTCACGGCACAAGCGCGAGCCCAACTCGACACCCTGGCCGCGAAAGTGCATGGCAAGGCCAAGCTCAAGCTCTCGATCGTCGGCCACACCGACAACGAACGCATCGGCCAAGCCGACACGCTGCGCCGCTTCAAGGACAACCAGGGGCTCTCGGAGGCCAGAGCCGCCGCCGTCGCGGGTTACCTGAAGGAGAAGCTCGGCCTGTCGGCGGATGCCATCGCCATCCAGGGTCGCGGCGAGCGCGAGGCGGTCGCGGACAATTCGTCGCCCGAGGGCCGGGCACGCAACCGCCGGGTCGAGATCGCGCTCTGGTACGAGGAGACCACGGTCGGCAAGACGCCACCGCCCAAGACCGAGCGTTATCGGGAAACGACGTCCTCGTGCGGCGCGGGCGCTTCGGCACGACCGGGCGTACCGTTCCGCGTCACCGTCGACGGGGTACCGATCGAAGAGGACAAGCTGCGACCGGAAGCGGACCGCGAGCGCTGCGTCGACGTGGCGCTGGAGCGAGCCGACATCCAGTTGAAGTACGACCCCCTCAACGTCTCCCCCGCCCTGAACGTCTGGACCACCCGCAGCGGCGTGCTGCGCGGCGCACCGGTGGAGTTCCACACCTACAGCAACTACATGCGCTGGATACGCAAGGCCGAGATCCGCGTGTTTCAGAAGGGACAGGACTTGCTGACGGCCCCGCTCGCCGTCATCCCCGTGCGACTCGGCGCGACCACTGCCTGGCAACCACCGACCGGTGCGCCGGTCGATCTCGTGTACCTGCTGCGGGTGTACGACGAGCGCAACCGCTTCGACGAAACGCAGGGCAAGTCCCTGGCGCTGCTCGAACGCGAGATCGGATTCGACGATCAGGACAAGCTCGAGCGCGAGCGTCTCGCGGGCTACGGCGAGAACAGCCGCCGGATCACGAACATCCCGGTGCGCGGCGGCACGGTCACCGTGAGCGGCACGGCGATTCGCCCCGATCAGACGGTCAGTGTGTTCGGCGGCGTCGTACCGGTCGATCCGACGGGCCGATTCGCCTCGCGACAGATCCTCCCGGCGGGCCCGCACAGCATCGAAGTGACGCTCGCCGAGAAAGACGGCAGCGCCACCACCTTCCGGCGCAATCTGAGCATCGCCGACCGCGACTGGTTCTACGTTGCCTTGGCCGATATCACCGTCGGACGCAACCGCACGACCGGGCCTGCACGACTGGTCACCCAAGACACCTACCACTACGAGAACAAGGTGTATGTGGACGGGCGCGGCGCCTTCTATCTGCGCGGATTGATCAAGGGCGAGTACCTCCTGACGGCAGCGGCGGACACGCGCGAGCAGCCGCTGCGCGATCTCTTCAGCAACTTCGCGTCGAAGGATCCGCGTTACTTGCTCCGGCGCATCGACCCGGACCGGTACTACCCCGTCTACGGCGACGACTCCACGCTGGTCGACGATGCACCCACGCAAGGCAAGTTCTACGTGCGCCTGCAGAAGGACGACTCGCATGTCATGTGGGGCAACTTCCAGACCGCCTGGACGGGGACCGAGCTGACGCAATACAGCCGCGGCCTCTACGGCGCGAACATCGTCTGGCGTCCCGACGGTTCGACCAGCTACGGCGAGAAGCGCACCTCGGTCAACGCCTTCGCCGCCGAACCGGGCACCTTGCAATCCCGCGAGGAGTTTCGCGGCACCGGCGGATCGCTCTACTACCTGCGCCACCAGGACATCACGCTGGGCTCAGAGCGCGTCTGGGTCGAGATTCGGGACAAGGACTCCGGCCTCGTGTTGAGCCGAACACCGTTGCGTCCGGTCGAGGACTTCGAGGTCAACTACCTGCAGGGCCGCATCATCCTGCGCGCACCGCTGCCATCGACGGCGGATGGATCGACTTTAGTCCAGACCTCCACCCTCAACGGCCATCCGGTCCACCTCGTCACCACCTACGAATACGTCCCGGGCGTCACTGCGCTCGACTCCAATGCGTATGGTTTGCGTGCGCACCAGTGGGTCAATGATCACGTCGGCATCGGCGTCGCCGCTTACAAGCAAGGCGAAGCCGGCAGCGACCAGCGCCTGCGCGGGGTGGACCTCACGTTGCGCTACAAGCCGGGCACCTACCTCAAGGCCGAGGCGGCGCGGTCGAGCGGCCCAGGCACGGATACGGCCAGCTCCATCGACGGCGGCTTCGGCTTCAATGCCTATGCGAGCAGCGGCCTGGCTGCGACTGCCCGCCGCCTCGAAGGCGGCGTGGAGTTGTCGGACATCAGCGATACCTTGAAAGGCCGTATTCGCGCCTATTGGCAGGACAAGGATACGGGCTTCTCCGGTCCGGGCCAGATCACGCTCAATGGCGAAGGCATCGAACAGCGCGGCGCGAGCGGCGTCGTCGAGCTCAATCCCTCGACGGCCCTGCACTTCAAGGCGGACGATCGCCAGGCCATCAGCCAGGACATGCGCGTACTCGAAGGTTCCGTGCGTCATCGCTTGACGCCCCAGTGGAGCGTCGGCGCGGGCGTGCGTCACGACGATCGCGACACGCGCATCGCCAACGCGAGCCCCATCCTGTCGCAGAGCGGGGAGCGCACCGATGTCGTGGTGCGCTTCGACTACCGTCCGCTGCTCGCACCCCAGGAAGCTGCGCGACTCGATCGGATCGCCAAGGAGCGTGCGGCGCAGACATCCACCCAGCCCGGAGCGCCTGCGACGACGACCGCCGCCCCGGCGGCCGCGAACGGCGCGGTCTCCAACAGCATGCTGGCTTCGAGCCATCCCTCGCTGCACGAAGCACCCGCGCTCGTCAGCGGCACGGCGATGGCGCCCGAACCGGGTCTGCGCTACGAGCCTTGGTCGCTTTACGGATTCGTCCAGGGAACCGCTTCACGGTCGGGCAATCGCACCGCCAACGATCGTGCGGGTATCGGCGGCAGCTGGCAGGCCACCGATCGCTTGCGTGTGATCGGCGAGCTCTCCGGAGGCGATGGGGGCGCGGGAGGCAAGGTCGGCGGCGACTGGCGCATCGATGATCGCAGCAACGCCTATCTCACCTACAGCATGGAGAACGAACGGCCCGATGCGGCGTATCGAGGCCGGTTCTCGAACCTCGTCTCGGGGACACGGTACCGACTGAACGACCGCACCTCGACCTTCGGCGAAACCCGCTGGGGCAACGGCGCCGGCCCGGAGAGCATGACTCATGCTTTCGGCATCGATTACGCGCCGGCGGATCGCTGGACCACCGGCTTCAAGTTCGAGACCGGCAAGTTGTCCGATCCGCTCGCAGGCGATCTGAAGCGCGACGCGGTGGGCGTCTCGGCGGCCTATCGGCGGGACCAGACGCGGTTGGCATCCGCGCTCGAGTATCGCCAGGAAGAGAGCAACACCAGCGGGGAGCGACGCACCTGGCTGATGCGCAACTCGCTCGGACATCAGGCCACCCCGGCGTGGCGCTTGCTGGGCAAGCTCAACTTCTCGTTCAGCCAGGCGAGCGCGGGGCGCTTCTTCGACGGCGATTTCGTCGAACTGGTGACGGGCGCGGCCTACCGCCCGGTCGACAACAACCGCTGGAACACGCTCTTCAAGTACACGCATTTCTATACCCTGCCCTCGCCCGGCCAGGTCGCGGCCAACAACACGGTGCTCGACTTCGCGCAGCGCAGTCACGTGTTCAACATCGACACGATGTACGACGTGAAGCCCTGGCTCTCGGTCGGGTTCAAGTACGGCCTTCGCGTCGGCGAACTCAAGGATGCCAAGGTCGACGGCAACTGGTACTCGAGCCGCGCGGACCTCATCATCGGGCGCGTCGATCTGCACTGGGTGAAGTCGTGGGACGCGGTGCTGGAGCTGCGCCGCTTGTCGGTCAAGGAAGCCGACGATTCGCGCAAGGGGGCACTGGTGGGCGTGTACCGACACCTCGGCGAAGGCGTGAAGGTCGGCGTAGGCTACAACTTCACCGATTTCTCGGACAACCTCACCGACCTGTCGTACCGCAGCCGCGGCTGGTTCCTGAACGTGCTGGCGACGTTCTGACGCGTCGCTCGATGTATCCGACGCGAGTGCCTGCGGGCGCTACGCGTGGCTGCGGACGTGCGGCGGGTCCATCGATGACGCCCCGCACGCGACAACGAGACTCCACCCGCTCAAGCGAAGCCTGCCCGGTGCAGATCGCCTAGCGCCGATCCCGCCTCGGGCACAGACGGGTCGCCCGATTTCCTGCGCTCCGGCCTCAGCCCGCGTCGACCGAGGCGTCCGTCGCTGAGCGAAGCTGCGCGATCATTGCGCAGGCACGCCGGCATCCTTGACTGCCTTGGCCCACTTCTCGGTCTCGACCCGGATGAAGGCATCGAATTCTTGCACGCTCATCGGCGCCGGCTCGATGCCCATCTCGGCGAAGCGCTCGCGGGTTTCGGGCAGGCGCAATACGTCGACCATGGCTTGATTGAGTCGCGCCAGCACGGCTTTCGGTACGGCGACCGGGGCACACGCACCGTACCAAGCCGCGATGTCCAGGGGGTATCCGGCCTCGGCGAACGTCGGCAACTCGGGCAAGTGCGGACTGCGCTTGAGCGCGGTGACACCCAGGGCCCGAACCTTGCCGCTCTTCACCACCGGCAGTGCCACGGGAATGTTCTGGAAGACGGCGGTCAGGTGGCCGCCCAGCAGGTCGGCCAGCGCCAGGGCGCCGCCCTTGTAGGGAATGTGCGTCATCTTGATGCCGGTCGCCACGCTCAGCATCTCCATTGAGAGATGCAGCGTGCTGCCCACGCCGGATGAACCATAGTTGAACTTTCCCGGGTTTGCAGACACGTAGCCGACGAACTCACGGATGGATTTCACCGGTAGCGCAGGCGGCAACAGCAGGACGTTGGGTGCTCTCGCGAACAAGGTGATCGGCGCGAAATCGCGCAACGGCTGATACTTGAGTTCGCGGTACATCGCCGGATTGATCGCTGTGGTCACCGTCCCGCACTGAAGCAGCGTATAGCCGTCCGGGCTCGCGCGAGCAACGATCTCGGGCGCGATTCTTTGGTTGGCTCCTGGACGATTCTCGACTACCACCGGCTGACCCAAGGCCTCGCTGACCTTGACCATGACGATGCGAGAAGCGATGTCGTTGCCGCTGCCCGGGGCCGAGCCGATGACCAGGCGAATCGGCTTCGTGGGAAACGGCTGCGCACCCGCCGTTTGCATACCCACCACGAGCGCTGCAGCAAGCGTCACGAAGCCCGCACTCAGCCTGCTCGAGCCTCGCACATCGATGGAACTCCATTCGTATGGCATGCCTCCTCCTTCGACCGTTCTGTTGAATACGATCGCAACGGCCATGTTCTTCCGGCCGTACTCACGGGCACCAAAGACTGCGGCGCCCCCGTAACCCGGGGGATCCAGAGGCCATCCAGGCCGCCCTGCCGTCCAGTCGCCGCGTTCTCCTCGCTCCTGGTCCAGGATAGGAGATCCGGCGCCAAGCGCGCAAGCGGCGCCTTGCGCGCTCCTTACGCACAGGGCCCATGCAGGGCGGCACGGACGCACCCTACCGGCAGTGGCCGGGCGCGCCTGCCGGGGTGGCGCAGAACTGCTGGGCTGTGGTAGCGTCCGCCCCGGTCGCCGTGATGCTGGCTGCGAGCCGCGGCGATGCGGTTACCTTCTGAACGATCTCATCTTGGAGAAGTTGGATGCACAGAACCCGTTTGTACATTGCGTTGTCGGCCCTCGCGGCGAGCCTGGCTTTGCCCGCCGCCGCGCAGAACTATCCGACGCGCCCGGTGCGCATCGTCGTGCCGCTCGCACCCGGAGGCGGGATGGATTTCATCACCCGCGCAGCCGCACAAAGACTGACCGATGCCTTGGGGCAGACCTTCGTCGTGGACAACCGGCCGGGTGCCGGCAGCCAACTCGCGATGGGCATCCTCGCCAACTCCGCGCCCGACGGCTACACCGTGCTCATGGTCTCCGCCACGACCACCATTCATCCCTTGCTGTACGAAGCGAAGCTCGACGTCGCACGCGACTTCATGCCGGTCACCCAGGCGACGGCGCAGGGCTATAACTTGATCGTGCATCCGTCGATCCCTGCCAAGGACGTGCAAAGCCTGATCAAGTATCTGCGCGCGAATCCCGGGGTGCACAACTTCGCATCCTCGGGCATCGGCAGCCCGCTGCACATGACCGGGGAACTGTTCAAGATCGCCACCGGCGTGCAGATGACCCATGTGCCCTACAAGGGCATGGGCGCTGCCTATACCGACCTCATCGCAGGCAACGTCAAGGTGTCGTTCGCGGCGATCAACTCCTCGCAGCCCCATGTCAAGCTGGGACGCCTGCGGGTGCTGGCCGTGACGACGCCCGAACGCGTGCCGGCACTCCCGGACGTGCCGACCATGGCCGAGGCAGGCGTCAAGGACGTGGTGGTCGTGAACTGGTATGGTCTGGTCGCGCCGCTCAAGACGCCCAAGGCGCTCGTGGAGCGTCTTTCGCAGGAAGTCGCGAAAGTGGTGAAGTCGCAGGACATGCAGAAGCAGCTGACCTCGGACGGCTCGTCCGGCGTGGGCAGCACGCCCGAGCAGTTCGCTGCGCACATCAAGTCCGAGCGGGCGATGTGGGCGCGCGTCGTCAAGGAAGCCGGCATCAAGGTGAACTGACACTCGTCCGGGTGCTGTGCGAGAGGCGCTTTCGCACAGCACCTGCAGGATGCGGCCCTGCTCACGGGCTGCGCTCTTGGTGGGTAAACGATTGATCGAGCGCCGATGAGCCGTAGTCATGCGCGCCCGGTGGCGTATCCTTATCCTTTCGTCGGTTTCTCGCGCTCAGGCACGACGCATTCGCTGCAGCCGATCGACAGCGAACCTCCCTCCTTCGGTGCCTGCTCCCTTCGATCATGCTTTGGAGAGAAGCGGCGAACGACGCACGGAAGCCAGGCGAGCCTTGCGCCACGCACCACAATGATGCCTTTATCGATGTCCCTGGCATAACGAACACCAAATTGGACCGCCCTGAACGAGGGCGCTTCCTTCGAGCCGACCGAGTTCCATCCTAAATTCAACCTCCCCTTGCGCCCCTGACCGAGAAGTCGACCACCGCTTGCCCGCGTACGAAGAAGGCTCGGCGCATGGCACATTTTCTGCTCATCTCGTCCCGCAGGCCGGGTCGTGAACCCTATGGGGTGTCGTCCCAGTGCTGCTTGCCGCGCCCCCAGCCACGCAGCCGGGTGATGTACCAAGTAAAGTCGACGAGCGCCCCTGCAACTCTTGAAACGTTCTTTCGTCATCCGCTGCACCCATTTCACTGCTCGATGCCGGCCGTTGTCTTCAACGTACGAGGCTCTTTTTTCGCATCGATCTGCCCTTACCCATGTCAAGGAGTGTCTCTCTATGTTCGAGTTTCGATTGAGTCTCAAGCCGGTGCGTGCAGCGCTCGGCGGTCTGATCCTCGCCTGCGCAATGACGGCTCAAGCGCAAACGGTCGACTACGCCGGAGCGCGCGTCGATGTCATCGTTCCGTTCGGGGCCGGTGGTGGCGTCGACGTCTACATCCGCGCGTTGGCCCCCTTCCTCGAAAAACATCTGCCGGGCAAGCCGACGCTGGTTCTTCGTCACGTTCCGGGCGGTGGTTCGATTCCGGGCGCCAACCAGTTTCAGGCACGGGCCAAGCCCGACGGCATGACCGCGATCGTGGTCTCTTCGTCGACCGTCGCCAACTTCGTATTCCAGCGCGCCAAGGTCAAGTTCGACCTCGACAAATGGCAGCCCATACTGCTCTCCCCCCAAGGCGCGGTCGTGTATGCGTCGCCCTCGCTCGGCGTGACCGGTCCGAAAGACTTGCCCAAGCTCAAGGGACAGAGCCTCGTCTTCGGCGGCCAAGGGCCCACTGCGGGCGAGTCTCGCATCATCGTCAGCTTCGAATTGCTCGGTCTGGCGCCGAAGTACGTCTGGGGTTTGACGCGCGGCCCGGTGAGGCTGGCCTACGAACGCGGTGAACTGAACTTCAATTACGATGCCGCGCCCGGTTTCCTCAGGGGCGGCACTGACCTCGTCAATGCAGGCAAGGCTGTGCCGCTGTACGCTCTGGGCATCATCGACAGCAAAGGCAATGTCGTGCGCGATCCTCTGTTCCCGAACTTGCCGAGTTTTCCGGAAGCCTACGAGATCATGCACGGCAAGAAGCCTTCCGGCCCGGCTTACGAGGCCTGGAAGGCACTGCTGCAGATGGGCGTGATGGCCAACAAGGCGATTTTCCTGCCCACCGACACGCCCAAGCACATCGTCGAAGCATGGCGCACGGCCGCTCGCAATCTGTTGAAGGATCCGGAGTTCGACAAGGTCGCCTCGTCCGTGGTCGAGGGCTATCCCCAATTCATCGGCGAGGATGTGCGCCCGATAATCAAGGAGGCGACGACGCTGTCTCCGGCCACCTGGGAATGGCTGCGCGAATACTACAAGGCCCGACACAACCTCGCGCTCTGAGCCAACATATTTGCGAAGGCCAAGGCGCCTTGCTCGGGATGCTCGGCTGCAGGGGA
>JALHQN010000030.1 GCA_022841915.1 Burkholderiales bacterium
TCTCCCCGGGGTGCGGAGTGGCGCGCGATGCATCTCGACCCGTCTACCCGGGGCCGCAGGACAGACGAGGTACTGGAGATCGTGTCGCGTCTCTGGTCCGGCGAACGGCTTACCTACGCGGGCAGGCATTTTCAGCTGACCGAGGTCTCGATCGCCCCGCTGCCTGCGCAGCGCGTGTTGCCCATGTGGATCGGGGGTTCCTCAGCTGCAGCCGTGCGGCGCACCGCGAAGCACGGCACCGGCTGGCAAGCTGGTTCGGAGACGCCCGAGACGGTGGGCCGGGTCATCGCCGCCATTCGGGAGACTCTGTTGCAAACGGGCCGTTCGATCGACGAAGATCACTACGGAGCGGCGTTCGCCTTCCGTTTCGGATCGCCGGCAGACCCCGTCGTGGCAAAGGCAATGGCGGGTTTCGAAGCTCGAACGGGAAGGGACGCCGGCACGAGCTTCGTCGTCGGCGATGCCGACACGATCGTCGAACGCATCGCCCGATATGTCGAGCACGGGGCCAGCAAGTTCATCCTGCGCCCGCTCGCGGACGGCGACGACGACGTATACGGCCAGACGAAGCGGCTTGCGGAAACCGTACTGCCCCGCATTGCCGAACGCTGGCCACGCACGCATGGCCGAAAGGCGTGACGAACGCGCCGTTTCGACATCCTCTCGCAGCGGGCCGAAGCCCATCGAACGCGGAACGCGCGCGACGTCGAGTACCGACGGTTCTGTCGCGCCGTGTCGCCGTTGCCGCCCGCCGCGGCGGCGCTTATCGTGCAGCGGCGTGAGGACGAGCCTGTAGTGGACTGCGGTATCCTGCAGCCACCGAGTATCGATGTGCATAATGCGTAGGCATAGCCTCGAGAGGCACCGAGGAGCAAAAGCATGAGAGGCATCGCCAAGCTCGGGCCATCCGCTGCCGTCGTCATCCCGTCGTCTCTTCTGCATGCCTGCAGATCAACTATGCGGACTTCGGTCTCGACCGACGGGTCGCGTTTACTTGCTGCGCTACCGCTCGGCGGCGAGCGGAAACGGCCAGCATCTCTCGGGTGAACTGGTCGCACAGAGGGCAGGCATTACGCTCGATCACATCCCGTACGAGGCCTGCAGGCCGGCGCTCACGGCTGTGCAGGCAGCCAAGGTGCAGTTCCACTTCCCCGGTCCGAGCGTGGCGGCGCGCATTCAAGGCCGGATGCTTGCGCGGCAGCGCCCTCGCGGGCGACAGGCGCATCTGGGAAGGTCCTCATCCCCGCTCGTTGCGGCATCGACTAGGACATCTGCCCAAGCCACCTCGGAGCCCGGGTCGACCCGCTGGCGTGAAACAGCGTATGTCGGACGCTCCCGGTCACGCCCCGGGTGCTCAATCCGTGCGACACGGCACGAACGGGTACGGGACTGCCGGACCGTCGCGATACGGCAGCGCGATGCTGGCACGACCGGGTGCCGCGATGACGCCGTCCTGATTGGTGAGGCTGACCTCGGCTTCGACCAGACCGTAGGCTTCTCGCCGAGTCAATTTCGTGACCGTACCGCCGAAGGTGAGCGTATCGCCGATGTTCATGCGCGCTCGTACCGCGTGCGACATCTTCCAAACCCAGCCGTCGCAGCCTGCGAACTGATTCAAGTAAGACCACCGGCAGGACAGTGTCCACATCGCCGAGGCGATGATGTTCGGCAGTTTGCCCACTTGAGTTGCGCAGTTGTGATCGAAATGGTCCCGACGGTAGGATTCACTGGCCATCTGCCAGCGGACCACCGTCGGCACCGTGATGCGAATCATCTTGCCTGGCAGCGCCTGTCCTTCGATCACCTCCTCGAAACTCACCCGTGGCAGATCGAGGGCGCGCGCGGGCGGCATCGGCGGCGGATCCCGAGGCGGCGCCGGCTGGGCGGGCGCACTCTCGCGCTTGGTGGCGTGCGCCGTCCAGACCAAGTTCGCATCCTCGCGAGCGACCAACTCGTCACGCTGGTTCTTCTGTCGTCATGACGCTTACGAGACAGGCGGTCTCAACGCGAGTCGGCCGATGTTTGCAGAACGCAGTATTGATCGATCTCGACCGCCGGCCTGCCATCGAGTCCTTTCATACCGTTGGACGTCGCCAGTCGCAGGCCATCCTTCGACACGGGTTTTGCGTAGACCCGATCCTTCTGCAGGCTCGAAACGAACGCCATCATTGCGCCGAGTGTGGCGGCTTTCCCCTTCATCCCGCGACCGACGATTCCGCCGACACAGAGTGCCTTCGCCTGGCGTAACCGCCGGTGTATGTGTTCCGGTGGCGGATTGGCGCCGTTGTAATAGCCATCGAGGATGGCACGCTCACCGGCGACCTTGAGTCCGAACACGACGAAATAGCCCACGGGCTGATTCTTCGACCTGACGATCCAGGTCGACTCCAGGCTGTATTGCATGAAGCGCGCGATCTGTTCGAGCGAGGAGCATCGCTCCCCAAACTCTTCCCTGGCCATCGCAAAGATGTCTCGTGCATCGGATGCCACGGCTTTCTTTGCGGAGATGTTCTTGAGCGGACTGAAATCTGGATCGCCGAAGAAATGAAAAGCGAGCGCCGCCAGCGCGACGATGACGGACAGCCCCACCAACAGAAAGGAAAAAAACAGGGAAAGGGTGAACCACTCCTTGAAGTCATTCACCGCTACTTGCGGATAGAACGAGTGCAATTTCGCCGCCAGCGGATCATGGACCTGGTAGGTCGAAATGATGAAGGCGGCAATGACATTCAAAGCCCCGGCGCATGCTAGAAGTTTCTTGCGAAAGACGCTGTCGATCAGCAAGCCCTGATCCCTTTTTGCCGGACAACCCAGCGAGATTACGATACGTCGCCGACTGGGACATCGGCTTGGGTTCCGCTCAGCCGCGGCCGGTTCATTGCCGTCAAACTAGCCGGCTCGGTGCATAGATCCGAGCATTCCGTCGAAGAGGAATTGCAAACGACGTTTCCCGCGCGCTGGTACTCTATCCCGAGGGCCCCGAGCGGTCAACCGAGCGCTGGGAGATGTCGGGAACATCGTGACATCCAGACATCGGGGTCAGGTCTCGAATCGTGCGATGTGGTGCGCATTCCCAAGAAGGGCGTCGCTCCCTCTTGAGCCGCGCGGCGTCGCGGGGTGCAATCCCGAGGTCCGCTTCTGTGGCGACTGCTGTTCTCTCGGCGCTGATCACCAACGGCTTGCCCGCCGATCCGATTCCAGTATCGATCGTGTAGACGCGCCCGCCATGAATCGGCAAGCGCGTGTCCGCGAAGGCGTCTAGCGGCGACGGCGCCCGATCAATCCGAGCAAGCCGAGCCCTGCCAGCATCATTGCGTACGTCCCTGGTTCCGGGATAGGAGCGGCGGCCATCACGGTGAAGTTGTCGACCCGACTGGTGCCCCCGGTCGCGACGACTCCGCCATTCGCGGAGATCGTGTTCCGGCCGATCAATCGGAACGAGACGCTGGCCTGATCGTCGAGCACGGTGATTGCCGAAAGATTCTGGGTGAAGGAATACAGCGCGCTCGATGTCGTCGAATTCCAGACCGGGTTGGGCGATGCGTTCGCAAGCACGCTGTAGTCGGCGAAATCGGTGAAGGTTGCGCCGTCCGTGCTGTACGCGAGCTTGAAGTCTCGCGGCCCGGTGTTGCTGCTGGCCTGATCCCAGGACACTGAAACGCCGACGAATCCTGCGGTGCTGGTGTTGAACTCGTAGTAGTCTCCCACGGCCCAATTGTTGGAACTGAAGGAATCGGTCGATCCGTTGCCGGCGGGTGTCGACCAGGCCGTCGCGCTGCTCGCGTGCACGCCGCGTGCATTGCCTGTGCCGATGGCCGGGGCAATGGCATCGGGATAAAGGGCAGCCGTCGCGTTGGCCGTGGTATTCGGTGCTTCGAACGTCCACGTGGCGATCGTAGCCGCGCTCACTGGGCCATCCGGGATGAACACCGCACAGACGGCGGTCGCCAGCAATGCGTTACGCGCGCGATCTCTCGGTGAGAAAGCTTTCATGTGAACTCTCCTTGAATGCGGATGGATGGGGACATCCTGGGTCGACTGAGCACGGCGTGCGCCTCGGCAATGACGCGGACCGCTACCGAACCTGTCGGCGATTCGATAGCGCCTCAGGATGCGCCAGGGAGATTGCAGGAAGCTTGGCAATCGAAGGAAGGGCGCTGGTCCTAAGGAACTACTTGCGAGTCGCGGACCGCGAGGATGGACTCGGCCATGAAAGGTACGCGGCGCTGTGATGCCACCCGTGCCACCGGTGGCACGCATCGAGACAAGGCCGCGCCCGTGAATCGGTGATCATCGACTAGGCTGAAGGTGCTGGTGGGTCGCCGCGCTACGGGTTGAGTCATCTGCCCGGCAGCACTGGCTGGCGGACGATGGTGGACACGGTGACGGGGCGATGGCGCATCGGGAACGATGGCGACTGCCGTTCTTCGCCTGGTCCGATCGGACCAACTTCCTCCGCACAACCAGCGGGTCGGATGTCATCGCGTGCAGCTAAGTTATGTTCGTCACTCAGCCGCAGTCGCCGGAACCAGCCGTGTCCGACCTCCGTACAGACCCTACATGCTGCGCAAGACCGCTCTCGGCCGTGGCCGTCTTGCCGTCACCTTGTTCGGTGCCGACGAGGATGGGTTCTCCCTCGGATTCGCCTCGCACCATCCCGGCACTTGGCGCTGCCCTCGACGCGAGCGGCAGGGCTAGCTCCTGTGCCATCCACACTCACTCTTCCAGGACTCGATCCATGCCGCATACCGTCGCCCGATCGTCGCTGTTCGCTCTTGCCGCGTTGCTGGGCAACTGCGCCCACGCCCAACTCCTGATCGGTCAGATTCAGGGGGCTGCCCATGTGTCGCCGTTCGCCGGACAATCAGTGACCACGGGTGGCATTGTCACAGCGATCGCGGACGCCGGTGGCAATGGCTTCTGGATACAGGACGGTGGCGACGGCAACGCTGCAACCTCCGATGGCCTGTTCGTCTTCACGGGCACTCGGGTGGCCAACCTCGGCCTCGGCCTCTCGGTGGGTGACCGCGTGTCCGTGACCGGCAGCGTGTTCGAGTTTCGGCCCGGTTGCTCGTCCTCGTCGACACTGAACAACCTGACCTGCGCACCATCGGCCTCGGCGTGGAAGAACCTGACGATCACGCAGATCGTCAATCCGGTCATCGCGAAGCAGTCGTCCGGCAATCCGCTGCCGGCGGCGATTCAGATCGGCGGGGCCGGCGGTCTGGCGGCACCCCAGGCGATCAGCTACGACTTCGGCGGCAGCGTCGAGTCGGCGGGCTACCAGTACCGGCCGATGCACCACGCGCTCGACTTCTATGAGAGCCTGGAAGGCATGCGCGTAACCGTCTCCAACCCGCAAGCCGTCGGACCCACCCGTAGCTTCGCAGAGATCGTGCTGATGCCCGACCGTCGTGCAGGCGCGGCCTTGCCGACGCCGCGCGGCGGCGTGAACATCGCACCTGGCGAGTTCAACAGCGGGCGCGTGCACATCGACGACCGGCTGATTGGCGCGAGCAACATGCCGCAGGTGGCGGTCGGCACCACGTTTGCATCGATGTCCGGTGTACTGGACTACAGCTTCGCGAACTACAAGTTGCTCGTGACCCAGGCACCCGTGGTGCAGCAGGCGAGCACCCTCGAGCGCGAAGCCCGTCCCCTGCTTCCCGCCCAACCGGGCCGTTTCACGATCGCGGCATTCAATGTGCAGAACCTCGCCGCCAACGCGGCACCGGCCCAAATGAACGGCATCGCCGGGCAGATCGTCGGCAACCTGCGCTCCCCGGACATCCTCGCCGTGTCCGAGATCCAGGATGCGAACGGGACGACCAACAACGGCGTCACCAGCGCGGCAGGTTCGTTCGGCAACCTGATCGCGGCGATCGATGCCGCTGGCGGGCCCGCCTACCTGTTCCGGCAAATCGATCCGGAGAACAACGCCGACGGCGGAGTGCCCGGAGGGAACATCCGCGTGGGCTTCCTGTACCGGTCGGACCGCGTCACTTTCGTCGATCGTGGCGCAGCGGGCGCGAACGACGCGACGCAGATTCAGGCTGACGGATCGCTCTCGCTCAGCCCCGGTCGGGTGAGCCCCACGAACCCGGCGTTCATCGATAGCCGCAAGCCGCTCGCCGGCGAGTTCTTGATCGAGGGCGAGCGCGTGATCGTCGTCGCCAACCACATGAACTCGAAAGGCGGGGACGATCCTCTTTTCGGCCGCTTCCAGTCGCCGGTGCTCGCCTCGGAGGTGCAGCGCCTGCAGCAGACCGAAGTCGTCGGCAGCTTCGTGGAATCGATTCTCGCGATCGATCCCGGGGCGCGGGTCGTAGTCCTCGGTGACCTGAACGACTTCGAGTTCTCCAGCCCGCTCTCGCGCCTGAAGGCTGCGGGCCTCGCGAACCTCAACGAGACGTTGCCGGAGAACGAGCGCTATACCTATATCTTCGATGGCAACTCGCAATCGCTCGACCACATGCTTGTGAGTGCAAGCCTTGCGCAGGGTGCCGATTTCGACATCGTGAACTTCAACGCCGAGTTCCCCGACTCGGAGCGATTCAGCGATCACGATGCAGTCTTCGCCAGCCTGAGCCTTGCGCCCATTCCGGAGCCGAGGACCTACGCACTTCTGCTCACCGGTCTTTCGTTCGTAGGATGGGCTGCGCGCAGGCGGCGCAACCGTGGCGGTAATCTGCAGTAGCCTTCGGCGTGGGATCGCCGTCGCCATGGCAGGCGCTTCTCCTGATGGCGGTATCGGAGTGGCTTGAACGTCGACAGTCCTTTGTCATCGTGTTCTTTCGTCGCGCATCGAATCTCGACGAAAGCCCCTTCACGCGCAGGTCATAGGCCGTCACGATGGCGTCGTCGGCGAAAGTGTTCCCGTCGCGGTGAACTCTCGATGAGGCCTCGATGACATCCTGTTCCTAGAATGCGTGGAGCGGACTCGGCCAAGCGAGCCGCAATCCCTCACGCCCTTCTTGCCAGGAGCCTTCAAATGCCACATTCCCTTCGCGTCCGTCTTCGCACTGCGGCCAGCGCGGCCGCACTCATGGCTGCAGCCAGCGCCTCTCAAGCGGCACTCGTCGACGTCACGGTCACGGTGCAGAACCTTCAGCCGGCCAACAGCGTCGCGTTTGCGGCGCTACACCTCGGCTTCAACAGCGGCACTTTCGACGCCTTCAATATCGGCGAAGCGGCCACCGCCCCCATCATCTCCGTCGCCGAACTCGGCTCGGGCGCTGCGTGGCAAGCAGCGTTTGCCGCCGCGGATCCGGGCGCCACACGCGGCACCGTTACCGGCCGTTTGGACCCTGGGATGACCCGCAGTGCGACCTTCCGGGTCGACACCAGCGTGAACCGGTACTTCACGTTCGCGTCCATGGTGGTCCCGAGCAATGACCTCTTCATCGGCAACGATAATCCCCTGCAGTACCAATTGTTCGACATCGGGGGAAATCTGCTAATCCCTTCGATCACCGTGGGGGCCCGTAGTGTTTGGGATGCCGGCTCCGAGATCTTCGATCCGGCCGCCGCGGCCTTTGTCGGCACGAGTTCCATGCGGCGCGACCAGAACTCGGTGGTAGCCTTCAACTTCGCCGAGCTGGCGGCATTCAACGGGCTGACGACGGCGGCGGGCTACACCTTCAACAGCGCTCTCACGGCCGACAGCGACATCTACAGCATCGGCTTCAATGTCGCGGCTGTGCCCGAGCCTGGCAGTTATGCTTTGATGGCAGCGGGATTGATGGCCGTTGGTTTCGCGATACGCCGCCGCCGTTCCGACGCGACGTCCGGACGCGCAGCAACCGTCTGAGTGATTTCGTTTATGCTCTTATCCCATCGGCTTCCTGCACCGCGTCACCGGGTAAAGAGCGATTCATGAACGAACAGTTGCTGCTGGTCGAAGACGACAATGCCATCGCCGTGGCCCTGCGCCTGCACCTCGAGGGCGCGGGCTACCGCCTGCACCGCGAAGCCGATGGCCGGCGGGCGATGGCTGCCATCGACCAGCAACGCTTCGACTTGGTGCTGCTGGACCTGATGCTGCCCGGCGCCGATGGCTGGGAAGTCTGCCGCCACCTGCGCGCCCGTCATGCGGACACGCCGGTCATCATGCTCAGCGCGCGCTCGGCAGAGGCTCACCGCGTTCTGGGGCTGGAACTGGGCGCCGACGACTATGTCGCCAAGCCGTTTTCGATGCTCGAACTCGTAGCTCGCATACGTGCGCTACTGAGGCGCGTCGAGCAGTTGCGCTCGACAACAGCATCGCGCCAGGAATTCACCTTCGGCCCCTTCAAGCTCGACACGGTCAGGCGCGAGTTGCTGTGCGCCGATACCCCCGTGCCGCTGACTTTGCGCGAGTTCGACCTGCTGCACTTCTTGTTGAAGCACCCGGGCCGTCCGTTCAGCCGCGCTGAATTGCTGCAGCGTGTCTGGGGCGATGGCTTCGACGGCTACGAGCACACCGTCAACTCGCACATCAACCGGCTGCGCAGCCGCATCGAAGACAATCCTCGCGACCCTAAGCGCGTGGTCACCGTCTGGGGCGTGGGCTACCGCTTCGATCCCGAACCCTCGCCCTGATGTCGAAGCGCTCCTTCACCACTCGCCTGTCACTGGCGCTGGCTTTGCTGCTGCTGGCCTACGGCGCCTTCGTGACTCTGCTCGGGCGGCATGTGGCGGCGGAGCAGGAGCAGGAATCGCAGCAGCGGCTGTTTCACGGCCTGGCGCGGCATATCGTCGAGCACTGGCCGGAGATCACTGCGCCGGATCGCGACCAGGCCGAGCGCTCGGCGCGCAGCGCGCTGCTGTCCATGCTGATGACGGTGAACCCGTCCGTGCAGGTGTACCTGCTGGACGCCGACGGTCGCGTGCAGCACTACCTCGGCGAGCCCGGCATGGTACGCCAGCACCGGGTCGACCTGGATGTGATTCGTGCATTTCTGGCCGGCGCCGAACTACCCCTGCGCGGCACAGACCCCATGGGATCGGGCATGCCGCGCGTCTTCAGTGCGGCGATGTTCCCGGTGCGCGCCGGTGATCTGCGGCCGCCCGGATACTTGTACATCATTCTGGACAGCCAGGCGCGCGGCGCCGTGGCGGCACAAGTCGGGTCTGGGCGGCTTTGGTGGGGTGCTGCCGTGGCTGCGGCCATCGGCCTGCTGGTGACGTTCCTGCTGGGCCTGTTTACCTTCCGGCGCCTGACGCTGCCGCTGCACCGGCTGGCGCAGGGCCTGCGCAGCTACAACCGCATCGGCGCATCCAGTCACGTGGCCGACGAGCCTGCCGCCGGCGCAGGTCCCGTGTCGGAGCCCAACGGCGGTGACGAGGTGCGTGCCCTGGCCGATGCCTTCGCCGACATGAAGCAACGCATCGATTCCCACGCCGCGCGCGAGCAGCGGCAGGTGGCGGATCACCGCGAAATGATGGCAAGCGTGGCGCACGACCTGCGCACGCCCCTGACTGCACTGCACGGCCACCTGGAGGTGCTGGCGGCTGAAGTTGCCCCGGACTCCGACCGCCGCGGCGCCGTGCTGCAGGCAGCATTGGCGCAAAGCCGCAAGGTCAGCCGCCTTTCGCAGCAGTTGTTCGAACTCGCCGCGCTGCAGTCGACCGAACAGGTGCTGCACCGTGAACGTTTCAGTCTGGACGACCTGGTGACCGATGCGGTGCAGAAGTTCGAGCTCAGCGATACACCCGCTCTGGTCACGTTGCACGGCGTGGCACCGGGGCGTCTGGAACTCGACGGTGATCTGCAGTTGATCGAACGCGCACTTACCAACTTGATCGACAACGCGGTGCGCCACGCTCCCGGCAACCAGGCGGTTCGTGTCAGTCTGCGCCGTGAAGGTGAGCAGGCGCAGATCGTGGTCGAAGACGCGGGGCCCGGATTGCCGGAAGAACTGCACCAGCGCCTGGATCGGGGCATGTCGTTGCGCGACCCGCCGATCAAGCGCAGCAGCGGCGGCATTGGCGGTCTAGGCCTTGCGATCGCGCAGCGTGTCGCCGTGCTGCATGGTGGCAGCCTGCGCCCACTGCCGGCGCCGCGGGGCGGCACGCGCCTGTGCCTGGCGCTTCCGCTCGCTCCATAGTCTACGGACAAGGTCGATGCCCGCTTCGGCTAAGCGCTCGCCTCATGCGGAGGAGACGCAAAGCGTCCGCTACATCGACAACAGGCGGGTCGGCGGCGCGCCGAGTGCCCAGAACCACAGTCGTTCGTCCCTGGTGCGCGCGATGGCATGGTGGTCGCCGCAGGCGACGTCGCTGACGTCGTCCATGACATGTACCGGGTCGAGCCCGACATGCTCGCCCCAGACCCAAAGTGTTCCGTCCGATCGAATGGCGAGGGTGTTGCGCGCTCCGGTAGCGATATGTGTCGCATCTTCGAAGATCGTGCCCCAACGATCCGCCTTGTCGCCGAAGCCGTGATGTCCGAGCGGGCCGAAGCGGTTGCCGCCGGTGCCTTCTGCCGTCCCGCCGGATTTCAACAGCACGGCATGCCCGGTGTGGGCACACACGTGAACGACATCGTTTGCGACGTGTTTCCATCCGTCCACTGCCGTCAGCAGGCCATCGCCGTATTGCCCTCGATGGGCGAGGCCGCTGACGTGTAGGCGACCGTCTCGCGCAATGTAGTAGTCGGAACTGTCGCCGACCCAGCCTTGAACGACGTCCGACGCGACTTCGGTCCATACGCTTGCACCGGGCGCCCGCTTGATCAGTAGTCCATCGGTCGTGACCGCGAGGACAGCGCTTTCGCCGGCGGATGCATGAGCAATGTGCTCGGCAAAAACGCGAGGCTGCGGCGAATCGATCGACCATTGCAGCAGTCTGCCCGAGCGATCGATTGCGTACGACTCGTTGCGCGCGACGGCGACGTGTACCGCGTTCAGGGCTATGCGTCGCGCCGGCTCGAGGTCGGTCCACTCCAGGATGCTGCCCTCGTGCAGGGCGAGATGCCGCGAATAGAAGGCCGCGAGGGTGGAGTGACGAACGGGAGCCATACTGTGTCAGAGTCGTGCCTGGGGCAGATCGTACTCCGGACCATCGTAATGTTCGAGCACAACGAGTTCTCCTGCGACGATCGCCCTTGAAACGGCATCGAGACGCTCCTTCGTGGCGGCATCCACCCTTTCGCTTGTTCTCAATGAGACGACCTCCGGCGCCTCCAGGCCCACGCGTGTCATCGATCCGCCGACGAATCGCCCGGCGAGGTCGTCGTGTACTGCCATGCGTATGCCCCAACCCGAATCGGCCAGCGCCGATGCCACGAACACGTCGGGTTCCCGTGCGGTCCAGTCGAGGACGTTGCCGATCTGCGCGATGCCATGGCGTCGGCACGATGCTATGGCCCCGGGGCGACCGCCATCGATCATCGCGAACAGGATGTCTGCGCCCTCCGCGCAGTAGCGATCCACGCAGTGTGCAGCGAGTTCCGGGTCATGCTGGCTGCCGCAGAAGCCTGTCAGTACGCGAATGTTCGCATCGACGAGCCTCGCGCCTTGGACGTAGGCTGCGCGCCCCTTCAATCCGGGCTTGACGCGGTCGCCCGACAAATGCGCCACCGTGCCGGTTCGCGTGAGGCAGGCGGCGAGCACCCCTGCCAGCAGGGCCGAGTGCTCCTGCAGAACCTCATAGCAGGCCACGTTGGATGCCTGCACGGATCCCTGCGAGATCGCGAACCGCTTCGACGGATAGTGCGGGGCGATCGTGCCGACAGGTACGTCACCCTGGCCGCCGTGCGCGACAAGCAGCTCGATGCCGGCGTCACATAGTTGCGCCAGAGCGTGCGCGCGCGCAATTGGCTCTCGAGCTTCGATCCAATGCACATCAAGAGCGATGCCTTCGCGCTGCAGCGCCCGAAATGCGCGTACGCCGGCCTCGTTGAAGCTGCCCTGGTTCGGCGGGCCGAAGAGGACGCCTGCGATGCGCGGTACTCGAGGCATGGCGTCAGTTCAGCTTGGCGCCGGATGCCTTCACCGCAGGTGCCCAGTCCTCCACCTGCTTGCTGACGAAGGCCGTGAACTCCTCGGGGGACATCGGCCGCGTGGAGATGCCGAGTTCATCGAATCTCTTGAGAAGGTCCGGACGTTTGATGACTTCGCTCATTTCCTTGTGGATGCGTGCAACCACGGCCGGCGGCAGTCCGCGCGGGCCGGAGACGCCGAGGAAGTTCTCGGCGACGAGTCCAGGCATACCGACCTCGACGACGGTGGGCACGTCCTGGGCAAGCGCCATGCGGCCGCGGGACGTCACGGCGAGGCCGCGCAGCCTGCCGGCCTGCATGTACGGAACGTTCTGCGGAAAGCTGTCGACGGCCATGGGAATCTGGCCGCCGAGGAGATCGTTGTGCATCGGGCCGGATCCGCGGTAACCAACGTGCTCCATGCGCACGTTCATTTGCTGCTTGAACGTCTCGCCGACGATATGGCCGATCGATCCGATGCCGCCGGAGCCGTAGTTGACGGCTTGCTTTTGCGTGCGCAGGAAGCCGACCAGTTCCTTCATGCTCTTCACCGGCAGCGACGGGTGTACGACGAAGAGGTTCGGTACCGAACCGATGTAGAACACATGATTGAAGCTCTTGACGCCGTCGTAGCTGGGTTTGTCCAGCATGAAGGGCGAGATGCTGATCGGTGTCGTGTTCGAAAGCATCAGGGTGTAGCCGTCGGGGGCGGCGCTCGCGACCGATCCTGCGCCGATGGTGGCGCCGCCGCCGGCCCGGTTGTCGATCACGATGGACTGGCCGAGCTTTTCGGAGAGCAGCGGCGCGATCAGCCGGGCAACGATGTCGCTCGATCCGCCAGGCGGAAAGGTGACGACCATGCGTATCGTGCGTTGAGGCCAGGTTTGCGCGTGGACGGCAGGTGCGGCAAGCAGGGTGGAGACGGCTAGTGCGAACGTGGCTTTGAGATGAGTCATGGGCGAGGCCTTCGGGAACGAGGAGGCTTGGGATCAGCTGCCGCGATAGGTGGAGTAACCCCACGGCGTCACGAGCAGGGGAACGTGGTAATTCGCCTGCGGATCGGCGACGGTGAATCGCAGGGTCACCACATCGAGGAAGGGCGGGTCGCCTTGGTGGGTGCCCATGGCGGCAAAGTACTCGGCGACGTGGAAGGCCAGTTCATAGGTGCCGGCAACGAGCGCATTCCCGGCCAGCAGTGGTCCGTCCGTTCGACCGTCGGCATTCGTGAACGCCGACACGAGGTGAACCGGTGCCTTCGCGTCGATCCGGATCAGATCGAATCGCATGGATCTCGCGGGCTCTCCGCGTACCATGTCGAGTACGTGCGTGGATAGTTTGCCCAAGCGGGATCTCCTTCAACCTGCGGAAACGAGTGCGTCGAGACGCAGACGCGTGATTCGGTAGACCTGCACGAGCGCTTCCGCGAACTCGGTGTCTGCATCCTGGGCGAGCCGGCGCTCGAACGTGGCGAAGATGCTCGCCTTGGTGTGATCGCGCACGGCAACGATGAACGGAAAGCCGAGCTTCAGTCGATAAGCGCTGTTCAGTTCGTCGATTCGGCGGACTTCGGCTGCCGTCAGCGCATCGAGACCGGCGCGAGCCTGCTCTTGCGTCGACGAGGCGGTGAGACTGCCTTCGCGCGCCTCGCGCCCCGCCAGCTCGGGGTGGGCAGCCAGCAAAGCAAGGCGCTTCTCCTTGGGCGCCGCTTCGACGGCGGCGACCATTGCGGCATGCAGCGCATCGATCGATTGAAACGGGCGTCGCGCCACGATCGCCTCGGCCACCCACGGCGAGTGTTCGAAGATGCCGCCGAGCATTGCCACGAATTCGGAGGGCGGCATCGAGTCGAGGTGTCGCATGGTCTGTGCTGCTGGCCCTATGCTCATGTGTATGATCCCGTGGTTCTCATGCAGTGAGCGAAACGACGTCACTGCATCGGTGTGCCGGCCGCGAGCCAGCGTGCAAGCTTGTTCCGCTCTTCATCGGTCATCTTGGTCAGATTGCCCGGCGGCATGACCTGAGTGGTGATGGTTTGCTGCTGAATCTTCTGTGCGGCTGCAGCGGCTTGTGCCGCCGTTTCCAGACGCAGGCCGGCAGGCGGCTGCACGAATCCCGGGAAGGTCGGCTTCTCTGCATGGCAGGCAACGCACCGCTGACTGAGGATGGGCTCGATCTCCATGTACGTCACTTTGTCCGCGCCGCCGGTCGATGGCGGCGGTGACGACGGTGCAAGTGCGACGACGAGGCCCACGATGAGCACGGCGGCAATCGCGGGCAACGCGAGGAGGTTCTTCCCGCGATGGCGTGCCACGAAGTATTGCCGAATCAACGCGCCGGCCAGGATGAGCACTGCGAGCACTGCCCACGCATGGCGGTGGCCGAAGGTCATCGGGTAGTGGCTGCTGATCATGATGAACAGCACGGGTAGCGTGAAGTAGGTGTTGTGCAAGCTGCGCTGCTTGCCGATGATGCCGGGCTGCGGATCGACCGGCTTCCCGGCACGTATCGCCGCGACCACGCGCTTCTGGCCGGGAATGATGTGGAAGAAGACGTTCCACACCATGATCGTGCCGATGAATGCACCGGTGTGGATGTAAGCGGCACGGGCGCTAAACACCTGGGCATAGGCCCACGCGGCGAAGACGACCAGCACGTATACGATGAGGGATAGCGTCAACTCGTGCCTGATGAAGCGGCACAAGGCGTCGTAGACGAGCCAGGCCACGACGAGCGAGCCGGCCGAGACTGCGATGGCCGTGGGCACGGAGAGTTCCATCACCGATGGATCGATCAGCAGCGACTTCGCGCCATGCCAATACACGATCGCAAGCAATCCCATGCCGCTCAGCCAGGTCGTGTAGGCTTCCCACTTCGACCAGTGCAGGTGGTTGCTGAGCGGCTCGCCCTTGGGGCCAGCCATGAACTTCTGGCTCTGGTAGAACCCGCCGCCATGGACGGCCCAGAGTTCTCCGCAGACGCCGCGTTCCGTGGCGTCCTCCGTGCGGCGGGGAGGGCGCAGCGAGTTGTCGAGCATCACGAAGTACAGCGATGCCCCGATCCACGCTACACCTGCAGTGAAGTGCAGCCAGCGTACGAGCAGGTTGAGCCAATCGACGAGATAGGTCTCCATCAGCGCTGGTCTCGGCGTGGCGCGCAATGCGAACGGCGCGCAATGGATGATCGATGCACCCCGTGCCGGGGATACGGAAACGGTCCGCAAGTCGATCGAATCGACGCAAGTGCCGCCAGGAAGGTGCTGGAAGCGGTGGCCGACTTCATTGCACCACTGCAGGGCATGCTGCACTGACGCGGTGCCATCTTGCTCGCATATCGGAGGCGTGAGCGGGGCATGTCCTCGTCGAATGCAATAAGCATGCCGTTGCATCCGATCGGTGCATGTGCGAATGGGCAACTGCGTCGGGTCGATGGTGATGGAGCGCACCAGGACAGATGCATCCGTCGGGCGTCGATCCAGATACTCGCGCACCGCCGCATGAGCGGCAGCGGCCCATGCTGCTGTCTCGGCTTGATGCCGGCAGCCTTCACGATCCGACCCCGTTTGCGGATTTCCGACAGGCTCGCTTCTTGCCTAAGCGCATTGCAGATTGCTGTCAAACAGACACTAAACAACTAGGAGGATTTATGCGTGTTCGGCGTTTCTTCGCTGGTTTGGCCTTAGCAGCGTTTGCAAGCACCGCCATGGCGCAAACTGCCATTCGCTTTGCACTCGATTGGCGCTTTGAGGGGCCCGCCGCGCCCTATTTTGTGGCAATCGACAAAGGCTATTACAAGGCTGAAGGCCTTGATGTGACGATCGATCCCGGTTCGGGTTCGGTGGAAGGCATCAACCGCGTGGCTTCCGGCGTTTATCAACTCGGCTTTGCCGATATCAACTCGCTGGTCAAGTTTCGCGACAATCCCCAAAACGCCCCGATCAGGGCCATTGCCATGATCTACAACACCCCGGCGTTTTCGATCGTAACCTTGAGGAACAGGGGCATTACCAAGCCCAAAGATCTCGAGGGCAAGATCCTTGGGGCACCCGCTCCCGACGGTGCCTATGCCCAGTGGCCCATCTTCGTCGATGCCAACAAGATCGACGCCTCGAAAGTAAGAATAGAAAACGTGGGCTTTCCCGTGCGCGAACCCATGCTGGTCCAAGGAAAGGTCGACGCCATCACCGGCTTCTGGTTTTCTTCCTACATGAACCTGAAGGCCAATGGCGTGAAAGATGAAGACATCGTGGTGCTGATGATGCGCGACTTCGGCGTGGATCTTTATGGCAATGTGATCATCGTGAATCCGGACTTTGCCAAAGCCAATCCCAAAGCTGTGGCCGGTTTCGTCCGTGCAACGATCAAAGGCGTGCAAGACACGATCAAGAACCCTGAAACCGCAATCGATTCGCTCATGAAACGAAATCCTATCGCCAAGCGCGATGTCGAACTCGAGCGGTTGAAGCTTGCGATTTCTAAGAACTTCGTTACACCTGAGGTCAGGAAGCATGGCTTCGGCGGCGTTGACATGACGCGGCTGACCAAGTCGATTGATCAGATCGGACTGACCTTCAAGTACACCAACAAGCCTAAGGCTGCCGACATTTTCACCAACGAGTTTCTGCCCCCGGTTGAACAGCGTCTATTGAACTGAGGCAATCAAGAAGGGGAGCTTGCCCATGCAAGAAGCGCTTGTCGTGCTTGAGAATGTATCCCTTGCCTATGGCAAGGGAGCGAGTGCCACCAAGGCGATTGACGATGTCACCCTCACCATTCGCAAAGGGGAGTTCGTCGCGGTGGTAGGCCCTTCGGGCTGCGGCAAAAGCTCCCTCATGAAATTGATCTCCGGACTGCATCCTCCCTTGAATGGGCGGCTTGCAGTCGATGGCAAGCCGGTCACCAGCCCGCTGAAATCCGTGGGCATGGCGTTCCAGTCAAGCAATCTTTTGCCATGGCGCTCCTGCATTGACAACGTGCTGTTGCCTTTGGAGATCGTTCAGCCGCATCGTAGCAAGATTCGATCGGACCGCGACAAGTACAAGGCCAAGGCCAAAGGCCTTTTGGAGTCGGTGGGCTTGACCGGCTTTACTGAACAATTCCCTTGGCAGCTTTCGGGCGGCATGCAACAGCGAGCGTCGATTTGCAGGGCCTTGATCCATGAGCCCGAAATTCTCATGCTCGACGAGCCATTCGGTGCGCTCGATGCCTTCACCCGCGAAGAGCTGTGGTGCACGCTGCGAGATATCCAAGCCCAGCGCAAGGTGACCGTCATGCTGGTGACTCACGATCTGCGCGAGGCAGTGTTTCTGGCCGATACGGTTTACGTGATGTCGAATCGACCCGGGAGCATCTTGAAAAAATGCGACGTGGCATTGCCGCGGCCACGCGACCTGGAAGTGACCTACACACAGGAGTTTCAGAACGTGGTGCATGAACTGCGCGCATTGATCGGCAGGAAACATCAATGAACCGAGAGGACTTCACGCATCAGGTTCTTCCCCCCGCGCTCTTCACCCTGGTCTTGTTCGTGGGCTGGGAAGCCATCTGCCGCGCATTCGTCGTTCCAGTCACGATACTTCCGGCGCCTTCGAATATCTTCGATGCGCTTTGGGAGTTCCGGGCCGCCATCCTAGACAACTCGTGGGTCACACTTTGGACCACTTTGGTAGGCTTTGCTCTTGCCACGGCCTTTGGTCTGCTATTGGGCATTGCTGTGGGCTGGCATAAGTCGGTTTACGCCGCGGTCTATCCGGTGCTGATCGGCTTCAACTCGGTACCTAAGGTGGCAGTGGTGCCCGTGCTGATTTTGTGGTTTGGTTTAGGCGAAATTCCCGCCATCATCACCGCGTTTCTGATCTCTTTCTTCCCGATCGTGGTGAATGTGGCCACAGGCTTGGCCACCACCGAGCCCGAACTGGAAGACGTGCTTCGGGCTCTCGGGGCATCGAAACTTGATGTCATGCGCAAAGTGGGCATTCCTCGCTCCTTGCCCTACTTTTTTGGTTCGTTGAAGGTGGCCATTACCCTGGCCTTTGTGGGTGCGGTGGTCTCGGAGACCGTGGGTGCCAACAAAGGCATCGGTAAACTCATGCTCGATGCCCAGGCGGCCTTCCAGGTAAGCATCGTTTTTGCAGGCCTTCTTGTCTTGGCGGTTCTTGGCATTGTTTTATATGCGGCCACAGCCTTGATCGAAAAGCGGTTCACGGGCTGGGCATTCCGCGGCCAGAATCGATAGCAGAGCCCTCAACGAACAATGAGCACGCATGAGCAAGACACTCAACCCCTACGAGAACGACATCATTGTTTCCTGGCCCGAACTGCACCGTGACTCGCGCTATTTGTCCATGATGCTGCACGACATTCGGCCTTGGAATGGAATTATTGCAATCACCCGTGGGGGGTTGATTCCAGCCGCCTTGATTGCACGCGAACTCGATATTCGGCTGATCGACACGATTTGTGTTTCTAGCTACTCCACTGAAAGGGGCGGCCCCGAGACCGCGCAAGGCGAGTTGAAGGTGTTGAAGCCTGTATCGTGCGATGGCGAAGGCTTCTTGTTGATCGACGATCTGGTCGATACGGGGAGAACGGCCAAGCTTGTGCGGGCAATGCTCCCCAAGGCCCACTTCGCAACACTTTATGCAAAGCCTGCGGGCCGGCCCGTCGTGGACACTTTTGTAAAAGAGTTCCGGCAGAACAAGTGGATCTATTTCCCCTGGGATATCGATTACCAGTTCTCTCCGCCGGTTAAGGACCGCAACGATAGGAAGTAGAAGGCATAGTCAAGCTCTCGCCAAATGCATTGAACACTGCCGGGGGCGTACCGGGATGAGGAATAACTACCATGTGGCGTTGCTCGCTGCGCCCTGGAGTTTCGCTACTGGACGGAGCAGTCAAGCGCTGACGATGGCAGCCTGCCTGCTGGATTGGTCCGATCTGCTGTTGTCTCGGGCGCACACGATGCAGGCACTGTCTGGATCAGGGGCTGCCATCTGGCTTTCGGCCCAGTCACGATTCGTTTCACGGGCCGAGGGTGACGTCCCGTCGTCTCGCGATCGCCCTCTGCGCAGCCGTCGCTAGGACAAGCGGCCCGGGGAGATTGGAGATGGCCATGGGTGAGGCAGGTTGAGTGGCCGCAGGGGCTCGTTACCAGCCGTTGGGGAGGGGCGACGGCGAGGGTCCGCTTCTCCAGCGTGCGAACGGCAACTCGCGACCCGCGTCGGCCGCAGCGGATTCTCGATAGCAGTCAGCCAGCCAAATCCCATTCTGCGAACGGAGCGTCCCACTAAGCGACCGTCAGGATCGCTCCGAATCGGTCATTCGCCAAAGTGGTACAACCCTTGCGTTAGTCTGGCTGCTCGTGATGACAATAGCGTAGTCCGTATCGAGATAACTTGCTGACGACACAGGGAATGAACATGAACCCACGACGTATCGCCCTTGGCTTGGCCGGCGCCCTTTGCGTGCTCGGATTTGCACCGCTTGCACCGGCGCAGGGCAAGTACCCGGACCGCCCCGTCAGGATCATCGTCGCTCTGCCGGCTGGCGGGAGCGTGGACATGATCGCACGCGTGCTCAGCCAGAAGTTCTCTGCCTCGCTGGGGCAACCCTTCATCGTGGAGAATCGTGCTGGCGCATCCGGGCAGATCGGCATGCCCGCCGTGGCCAAGGCCTCGCCCGATGGCTATACCCTCACCGTGTCGCCCGCCTCCTTCCTCACCACCAACAAGAGCATCTTCAAGGCGCTGCCGTACGACCCGGAAACCGACTTCAGCCCGGTGTCGCCGCTGGTCAACCAACCCATGGTGCTGGTTGTGAAGGACAAGCAGAAGTTCCCGACGGTCGCGGCACTGATCGCCGCGGCCAAGGCGGCGCCCGGGCGGGTGACCTTCGCCTCTTCCGGCGACGGCAGCCCCCAGCACTTGGCAGGACTGATGTTCGAGACGCGCACCCAGGCGCGCCTGCTCCACGTGCCCTACAAGGGCGGGGCGCCCGCCATCACAGCGACTCTCGGCGGCGACGTGGACGTCATGTTCGCCGTCATGCCCGAAGCCATTCCTCATGTTCAGGCGGGCAAGCTGCATGCGGTGGGCGTGATGAGTCAACAGCGTTCCGCCGTGCTGCCCAACACCCCCACCATGGCCGAGAGCGGCGCGGCGGAGCTGAGCCTTTCGGCGTGGATCGGGCTGCTGGCCCCTGCCAAGACGCCTCGGTCCATCATCGACCAGCTCAACCGGGCAGTCTTCGCCGCGCTGGATGCGGAGGTCAAGGCCAAGCTGGCTGCCAGCGGCATGGAACTCGCGCCCAATACGCCAGAGGTGCTCCAGCAGATGATCGCCCGGGACATCAAGGTGCACTCCGAACTGATCAAGGCTGCCGGGCTGGTACCGCAGTAGGGCCCGCCGGGCGTGCTGGTTTCTGGAGGAGTGCATGCCCGTAGTTGCCGCCGTATCCGATTGAACCGTTGCTGCACTCAGCGGAATTCGACGCCTGCGCGTTTTCGACCGGGGTCTTCGAAGCTCCGGTCTCGCTTGCTGGCGCTGCATCGCTCGTGCTTCGAACGGTCAACCGCGGTCACTGTCGAAGAATTTCCCCTCGCAGTGGTGATTCGAGCGCGGCTTCGGCGCGAATCAGCGTTCACTACCCGCGCTTTGATACCGTCACGCGAACCTGGGCCGAGCATGCCCATCGGCATTGCCGCAGAACCGTCGTCGTAGTGTCATGAAATGCGAGCGACGTCTGCGGTGCGAATGGCATGGGATCCATTCCTCCTCTGCTGACGCTTCTCATGGCCGTTGAGTCGGGCTGGGTGCATCGTCGGCAGTTGCGCGTCATCGAGCTTATCCAGGCCGAGTATGGGCTGCTGAAAGATGGGCGCCGCGGCAAGCGAGTTCAATTCAATGATGCGCAGAGGGCATTGCTCGCCCGAAAGGACGAAGCGGTTGGACGCAAAGATTCTTCGGACTTCGACACGATTATGTCTTTGGCCCGCAAATATTGACGACGGCAGGTCAGCCGACGGATGCGGAAATCATCGGGTGGCGTGTTCACTGACCACGAGCACATCGCAGTCCGCCGCCTGGATCACGTTCTTGCTCACGCTGCCGAGGAGAAATTCCTCCAGGCCGACGCTGCCTTGCCTGCCCAGGACGATCAGGTCGGATTGCCAGTCCTTGGCGCACTCGAGTATCCGGGCCGGTGGATGACCCGACTCGATATGCTTGTCTGCTTCACCGCTCGAGCGGGACTGTAGATCGGCCATCAGGCTCTCGGCGATGGCACGCATCTGGTCCTGCCGTAGCCGAGTGCTTACGTCGTCACTGTCCCTGGGTCGCAAGGCGCTCTCGTTCATCGCTTCCAGGACGTGCAGCAGCCGAACTTGTGCATCCCCGGCCAGTTTGCGCGCCCAGTCGGCGACAGCCTGGGTATGGACGAAGAAATCCACCGCCGCCAGCACCTGCGCATAAGGCTGGGTCGGTTCGCCGCGCACGATCAGCACAGCCCCACGGCGAACCCGAAGCAGCCGCGAGGCCGTTGATCCCAGCAGCAGGCGTGGCATCGAACTCTCGCCGCGCGCGCCGACCGCCACCAGTTCGGCACCCACCGTGGCCGCATAGTCGGCGATCTGGGTGTGGGCGCGGCCGATGCGCTGGGCCAGATGGACGCTGATGCCGTAATGCGCGCGCAGCATCTGTGCCATGACAGCGAAGCGCTCATGCATGGGTGCTTCGTCGGCGCTCGGGTTGATCTCCTGTCCAGGGTACAGGGCGATAGGCGTGGTTACATGCAATAAGTGCAGTTGCGCCCCATGCTGCCGTGCGATAAGTGTCGCTCGCCACACTGCCCGGTTGGCCGCGTCGGAAAAATCGGTGGCGGCAACGATGGTGTTGAGTGCGGGCATGTGCTTCTCCTCCTGGTCAGGCGACGGGGCTCGTCGCATACGCGTTCCGCGACTACCGTTAGGACAATGGCGTGGAGCTCTATTCGGCCTGGCAGACTCCGTGATCGTGACCTGGCAACCTCGATGTCCGAGGCGTCGGTTTGCACGTCGAGCGCCTGCGGCACGTCGGGACGGCGGGATTTCCGCTCGGCCAGCATGGCAAGGCGGCGCACGTGGGTTGGGTGCAATGCATGAAACCAACGATCAGCACACCGATTCTCGGTCAGTCGGACCCTGGACGGTTGACCTACATCAACCGTCTGGCTTCTCCGTCCACGTAGGCCGAATCAGTGTCGATCTCCTCACGTCAACCGTTGCCATTGAACACGTACCGAGTGAGGATGGTCATGCGGGATGAGTGCGATCGACGTTCTTCAGACCTGATCACAGGCCACGGAGGCAGGCGCCTCTGCGGGGCTGTTCCGCCGCGGGTGTGCGCGAAGTCCCGAGCGAGAGGTGTATCGCTAGTCGGGTGGCTGGGGTTGGCGTACGTACGCGTGGACGAGTTAAGTTGACGCTCGGGTATTGGAATCGTCCGGACGAGGCCGCCAAGGCAATCGATGCCGAGGGGGGCTTTGCACCTGTGGCCAGGCGCGCATCGAAGACGGACACGCTTTCATCGTCGGCCACGTGCAGGAAATCATCGTCCTGACCACAAGAGAAAAGATCGCGCATGCGGACTTGGAGACGGCGCTTACGGAGGATACGCTCGTCGACCAGGCGAGGTGGCGGGAGAAGACATGCTGTATACGGGTGCCCTTCACGGCCCTGAATCCCGCTGTCTGGCACCCTGACGCAGGGCTGGTCCCTTGTTTCGGATGACCCCGCAGCGCTGACTCACCCGTGCTAGATTTACTGGATCGAGGAGGAATGCGGCGAGCGGTTGCGTGCTTTTCCCCGTCGAGCGGACGGCGCACCGATTCTGGCTGACTTTGCAGTCACGGACCATTGGGAGCGGGTTGGTTACGCCCACCATGAAGGGTTGGGCGACGGGTGGCGCCACGAGTCGTCGGCACCTCCGGGTAATCGATGCCTCACGCGCAACGACACGCACCGCCTGTTCGCAGCAAAACGGGCCGCATTGCTGCACCCCTCATTAGCTACACTTCCTTCACTTGCGTCCGGACCAACTGAGTCCAGAAGCCTTCGGTCCAATTCTCCAGCCACTGTCTGCCCTTGGAATCCGTCCAAGTCATCGTGGCGACATAGGGATGCCCGTCGACTTCGAAATCCCGCTGATCGACTTCGATGATCTGGCCTGCGGGAATCGCCAAACGCATGCCCTTGTCGATCTGATAGCTCACGAGCCCTGTAACGAGATATTTTCTGATCACCGGCGCTCCACATTCTGAATGCCATAAAGCAAAACGGGCCGCATCGCTGCGACCCGTTTTCCTGAATCACGAATCAGCCGAATCAGAGGCTCTCGACTGAAGATCGGCGGCCAAATCGGCGAAAGCGCTAGCGACTAGTATCGCTGACAGCCTTTGCCTGTTGGCGTCCCCACGGGGATTCGAACCCCGGTTACCGCCGTGAAAGGGCGATGTCCTAGGCCTCTAGACGATGGGGACTTCCGGTACTGCTTTCTACGTTACGACTGCAAACTTGTCTATCGTGGTGGAGGTAAGCGGGATCGAACCGCTGACCTTCGCAATGCCATTGCGACGCTCTCCCAGCTGAGCTATACCCCCACGAAAGGCAGCGATTATATAGACCCCGCGTCTTTTTTCAAATGCTTTCGACAATTGATGTCTCGATACCTGCAGCTGGCCTGCTCGATGGCGGGCTAGAAGACGTGATGGGGCGAGTGAGCGCACCGCGCGCACGGTGCTCCGGTTTAGAATCGACGGCTATCGACCGCGCTCACGCTCGGGACGCAAACGATAAGGGGCGCGCCATGGCCCGGAGGAAAGCACGTGGGGCCATCGATGACGATTGCGGTGTGCGCTCCGAGGGGGCACGGCTTAGCGAGCGGTGGCACGTCCATGTCGCCTGCCAGCGCGAAGAAGCGGTTTCGGGGCACGCACGGGCGGCTCGCTGTTGCCCTGGTCCTGTCGGATCCGCACACGTGGGCTGCCGAAGAAGTCCTCGCGCATTCGAACGTCGATGTTGCGTGCTGCCGCAAGCGGGCTGCACGCAGGCGTGTGGCAAGAGCGTTCCGCATGAGCATCGAGTGTCGGCAGCAATTCGGGTCGTCGGTTTCAAACACGGTCGCGGTTCGATACACCGCCATACCGCAACGCAAAGGAGCAGCAGATGAGCACTGTGCAAGGCAACGAAGACATCGGCGTAAGCATGGAAGGCTATGTGGCCACGGTGGAGATGCGCCGTCCGCCGAACAACTTCCTCGACATCGAGCTGATCGACAATCTCGCCACCGTGCTTGAAGCGCTCGACAAGGAATCGGCTTGCCGCGCCGTGGTGCTCGCAGCCGCCGGCAAACATTTCTGCGCCGGCGCCAACCTGAAGAAGCGCATCGACGACGAAGCCGCAGGCAAGGCGGTCGTGCGCCCTCGTCATCTTTATCATGAAGCGCGCCGACTGGTCGCCACCAGCAAGCCGATCGTGGCGGCCGTGCATGGCAGCGCCATCGGTGCCGGGCTGGGTCTGGCGCTGGTCGCGGACTTTCGCGTGACCTGCAAGGAGTCACGCCTCGCATGCAATTTCGCCGCTCTCGGTTATCACCCGGGCTTCGGCATGACGTATACCTTGCCTCGCCTGGTGGGCCATCAGACTGCGCGCTGGCTTGCCTATACCGGCCGACGCGTGCCGGGCGACGAGGCGGTGAAGATCGGTCTCGCCGATCGTCTCACCGAGCAGGAGAACGTGCGCAAGGTGGCGCAAGAGATCGCGGCCGAGCTGGCTCAGATCGCGCCGCTTTCGTTGCAGGCGACGCGTGCCTCTCTCAACCACGAGCTGATCGCCGAGTTCAAGATGGCGACAGAGCGCGAGGCGTTCGAGCAGCAGTTGCTGCGCGCGACGAACGACTTCAAGGAAGGCGTGAAGGCGAGCGCAGAGCGCCGCGATCCGCAGTTCACCGGCACCTGATCGCTGTTCGAACCGGGCCTGCCTTCCCGCGAGGGCAGGCACCCGGATGGTCGCAAGACTGCGTTTAGCGCGCGGCGCCCGCGCATCGACATGACGGTTGCCGTGCCATGCAGGGGTGCTTTACTTCAATGACATTGGCAAGCGCAGCCTCGTTGGGCTCTTCTTCGAAGGTGTTTCCATGACAAGCAACAAATTCGACAAGGTCGAGGCGCTCGTCTTCGACGTCTTCGGCACCGTCGTCGATTGGCGCGGCAGCATCATCCGCCAGGGCAAGGCCTTCTCGCAGCGCCGGGGCATCGAGATCGATTGGCCGACCATGGCCGATCGCTGGCGGGCAGGGTATCGTCCGACGATGGACAAGATCGCGCGCGGCGAAATCCCGTGGACGCGTTTCCACGACTTCAATCGCGAGCTGCTCGAGCAACTCGTGGGCGAGTTCGGCATCCGCGGGCTCAGGAACAAGGATCTCGTCGAGTTGAACGACTTCTGGCGACGCCTCGATCCCTGGCCCGATGTCGTGCGCGGATTGAAGCGGCTGAAGAAGCGCTTCGTGATCGGCACCCTGTCCAACGGCGACATCCGCACCATGGTCGACATCGCGCGTCATGCGGGACTGCCGTGGGACGTCGTATTCTCGTCGGAGAATTTTCAGCGCTTCAAGCCCGAAGCCGAGGTGTATCTGGGGGCGGCCAGGCTGCTGGGCGTGAGGCCCGATCGACTCGCTCTGGTCGCTGCGCACAAGAACGACCTGCGGGCGGCGCGCGCCAACGGCTTGAGAACGGCTTTCGTCGAGCGCCCCAAGGAACATGGCACGACCAAGCGGACCGACGCCGGGCCCGAGCGCTACATCGATCTGCTCGCCCCGGATTTCAACCAGCTTGCCGATCAGCTCGGCCTCTGAGGGCGGCGCAGTGCTCGCGCTGCGGCGCGATCGGCACCGTGGTTCTCCAGGTGTACTATCGAATGCGTTCCTGTATTCGCTCGCGCCTGACGCTGATGGCGTCCCGTGCTTGCGTTGAAGCATCATCCAACGAGTGAGGAGAGACAACATGCATCTCATGGGAAGAGCAGCGGTCGTGACGGGCGCCGGGCGCGGCATAGGTCGCGAGGTGGCCCTGGAGTTGGCGCGTCAGGGTGCCAGCGTGGTGGTCAACGATCCGGGCCTCGGGCGGGGCGGCGAGAAGACCGAGGAGCGGCCCGCCGACGAGGTGGTGGCCGAAATTCAGCGCATGGGCGGCAAGGCGGTCGCCAACTACGATTCGGTCTCCGACTACCTCAAAGCCGGTCTGATGATCAATCAGTGCATCGACACCTACGGCAAGATCGACATCCTGGTCAACGTCGCCGGCAACCTGCGCGAGCGCATGATCTGGAACATGTCCGAGGACGATTTCGACGCCGTGGTCACGACGCACCTGAAGGGACACTGGAACATGTCCCATCATGCGGTGAAGGCGATGCGTCAGGTCGGTCACGGCCGCATCGTCAACTTCTCTTCCGATGCCTTCAAGGGGTCGGTCGGCCAGTGCAATTACGCCGCGTCCAAGGCGGGCATCATCGGCCTCACGCGTTCGATCGCCAAAGAGACCGCCAAGTACGGCATCACCTGCAATGCGATCTGCCCCTCGGCCGATACGCGCATGACGGTCAACGATGCGGTGAAGGAGAATCGCCGCCGTCGCTACGAGGCGGGTCTGCTGACCAAAGCTCAGTACGAGCGCACGCTGTTGCCTCGCGGGCCTGAGTACATCGCACCGATGGTGGTGTATCTGTGCACGGACGAAGCCGACCAGATCAGCGGCCAGGTATTCCACGTCGAGCGCGGCGCGATCCACACGTACTACTTCGGAGAAGAGTACAAGTGGCTGCACAAGGGCGACGACGGCATGTTTACCGTCGACGAGCTGATGGAAACCGTGCCCGGCACCCTCATGAACGGCATCGTCCCCGTCGTGCCGCCGGTGAAGATGGCCGATGCGGTGAAGGCCGGCGAAGCCAAGGAAAAGAAGGCCGGCTGAGCCCGGCTCGGCTGCGGGCGGCGCAAGGCCGTCCGCATGTTCCCGATGAGCGAGCATGCGCCACGTTTTCGGCGCGCGGCGCTACACTGCGTGTTCGGCCGACCCATCCCCAGGAGGAGCATGTCATGCCTGTCTTCGCCGTCGAACCCCTGACTCACAACGCCACCGTGCTGCTCAAGGCCGCAGGTGCGAGCGAACACGAAGCGATCACCGTCGCCCGCGGCTGCGTCGGGGCCAACCTCGCAGGTCACGACAGCCACGGCGTGATCGCGATTCCTACCTACATCGACCGCATCGCCAAGGGGCATATCGTCCCGGGCGCGAAGTTCGACATCCTGAGCGAGACCCCGACCACCATGGTGATCGACGGCAATTGGGGCTTCGGCTTCGTCGTCGCCGAGCGCGCGATGCAGCTCACCATCGAGAAGGCGCGCAAGTTCAACGTCGCCGCCACCACGGTGCACCGGCAAAGCCATATCGGTCGCGTCGCCGCATATCCGATGCTTGCCGCGAAGCAGGGCATGATCGCGCTCATGACAGCCGATTCCGGACGTTCGCCGAAGGCAGTTGCGCCCTTCGGCGGGCGTGAGGCTCGTCTGGGCACCAATCCGATTTCGATCGCCGTGCCCTCCGACCTGCCCGCGCCGTTCGTGATCGACATGGCGACCTCGGGGGTGGCCGTGGGCAAGATCAAGTTGGCCGAGGCGCGAGGCGACGCGATTCCCGAGGGCTGGATCCTGGACAAGAACGGCAATCCCACCACCGACCCGGCTGACTACAGCCGCGGCGGCATCCTGCTCCCCTTGGGTGGCGCCGAAGGCCACAAGGGCTACGGGCTGTCGGCGATCGTGGAGATTCTCTCGGGCATTCTGCCGGGGCTGGGTTTCGGGGTCGAACCGACCGGGCGCCACAACGACGGCTGCTTCATCGCATGCTTCAACGTCGCGGCTTTGCGCGACTTGGCGACGTTCAAACAGGAGATCGCGGACTTCGCCGCCTATTTGAAGTCGACCCCGCCGTCGCAGGGCTTCACCGAAGTGCTCTATCCGGGCGAGATCGAGTGGCGTCGCGAGCAGGAGCGTTCGAAGAACGGCATCGAAGTCGACGACAAGACATGGAAGGCGATGCTGGCGCTGGCCGAGAAATTCGGCGTGTCGCAGCAATTCCACACCTGAGGTACGAGGGCGGCGGGCGACGCGTGCGACGCGTGCGCCGCAGGGTCGAGCCCTCGAGGACTGACCTCGCGCCGATGACTTCCATGCCGTCGCGAGCGTCGCCGAAGCCGCCCGTAGGTGCGGCCTCGGCGATCTTGGATCATTCCATCTTGATGTTGGCTTCCTTGATGATCGCGGCAAAGCGAGCCACGTCGTCCCGGATGAGCTTCGTCACTTGCTCGGGGATGGAGATGAGGGGTTCCGAGGCCTGCTTGGAGAGGTATTGCTTGACGTCGGGCAGGGTCAGTATGGAGGCGACTTCCTTCGACATCTTGTCGATGACGGGCTTCGGCGTTCCGGTCGGAGCGACGATGCCGAACCATCCGCCCGGGTTGAAATTGGGCAAGCCTGCCTCGGCGAATGTCGGCACCTCGGGTAGCGCGGCCGCCCGCGTCTCGCCTGAAACGGCGAACGCCTTCATCTTGCCGGCGTTGATGTGTGCGATGACCGAGATCGGTACCTGAAAGGAGAGATCGACCCGGCCGGCCAGCAGATCGGTCTGCAGCGACCCCGATCCCTTGTAAGGGATGTGGTTCGCTTTCACACCCATCATCAGTGCGAATCGTGCGCCCGAAAGATGGGTGTTTGCACCGATGCCCGAGGATGCATAGGACACGTTGCCCGAACGCCCCTTGTACCAGGCGATGAATTCCTTCAGGTTGTTCGACGGATTCGTCGGCGGCGTGACCAGCACGAAGCGCGAGGTCGCGATCGTGGCGACTCCGGTGAAGTCCTTGAGGACGTTGTAGGGAATCTTCGGAATGAGGCTGGGTGTGGTCAGCAGCGCCGTGGAGGCGAGCAGGATGGTGTAGCCGTCCGCCGGCGCCTTCGCGACGGCTTCGGTGCCGATGATGGTGTTCCCGCCGGGCCGGTTGTCGATCACGACCGACACGCCCCAGCGCTCGGCGAGCTTGGCGCCTGCCATGCGTGCCATGGGATCGGTGCTGCCGCCGGGCGGATAGGGCACGACGAAACGGATGGGCTTGTTGGGGTAGGTGTCCTGCTGTGCGCTCGCCGAACAGGTGAACGCGGCAAGCAGGCACAGCGACAGGGCGCGTCCGAAGACGGCGGAATGCTTCTGCATGGTGACTCCTCTCTTGAATGCGCTACCGCCTTGCGTTACAGCATGCCAGTAGGCTCGGCGAGACGCTGAGCGGGAGTATCAGTGGCGGCGCGGGTCGGGTCAATGGGGTAGGCAGCCTCGCCGCGATGCAGCTATGCTCGACGCACCGAGCCCGAGGAGAATCGCATGGAACTGCAGACAGTGACGCTGACCGTCGCCGACCACATCGCGACGGTGGAGATGAATCGCCCGCCGGTCAACGCGCAGAACGCCCAGATGAGGACCGAACTCACCTGGGTGTTCGACACCCTGAGCGATCGGGACGACGTGCGCGTCGCCATCCTCACAGGCACCGGCAACATGTTCTCGGCCGGCGCGGACATCAAGGAGCGCCCCTCGGTGGCGAAGGCACCCGGCGACTATCTTCGCCACAACCGCGTGACGCGCGAGTGCTTCTACTCCATCAAGGAGTGCAGCAAGCCTGTGATCGCGGCGGTGAACGGCCCTGCCATGGGCGCGGGCTACGCGCTGATGGTGTTCTGCGACATCATGCTCGCGTCGGACAACGCCTTCGTCAGCATGCCTGAGATCGATGTCGGTCTCTCCGGCGGGGCGCGCATGCTGATGGAACTGTTTCCGAAGTCGAAAGCGCGGCGGATGTTCTTCACGGGGCATCGCGTGACGGCGCAGGAGCTCTATCGCATGGGCGTGATCGAGGCCTGCGTGCCGCGCGATCAGTTGATGGAGGAGGCGATGAAGATCGCGCGCGACATCGCCGCCAAGAGTCCGCTGGCGATGCGCTGGGCCAAGGAGGACGCGAATACCATCGAGGAGATGAGTCTGCGCGATGCCTATCGCTACGAGCAGAACATCACCATCGCGCTGTCCAAGACCGAGGACGCGCGCGAGGCGCAAATGGCCTTCATCGAGAAGCGCCCGCCGGTATTCAAGGGGCGGTAGCTCGCGCGGCGAAATCGGGATGCGCCGCATGCCCGCGCCGTTTCTGCAGCGCTGGCTCGCGGAGGTCTCTAGCGAGCCAGCGGATCCGGACGCAACTGAAAGCGCACGACCTTGGGCCGGTTCGAGGTGCCGCCTTCGAGGTGGAACATGGTGCGCGTCGAGTAAGTCGCCCACAACCCGCGACCGCGCCATCCGGTCGCAGGGTCGTCGATGCGCCCCTCCACCCATTTGGTGAAGAAGCCGATCGGGTAGGGCACGACGAGGTTGACGAACTTGCCGTCGACCAAAGCGAGCAGCGAATCGTTGAGGTTGCCCGTGGCGATCGGCACATTGGTGCCGAGTCCGAAGACATCGAACTGATCGACCCAGGTGAAGTAGCTCGATTCCGCGCTGCCCGATTCGCTCACGCCCCGAAACTGCGGCCCCGGCAGGGCATGCAGCGTCCAGCCTTCCGGACAGTGCTGGCCGGTGGCGGCCTTCGCGCCGTTGAGCGGCGCCTTGCATTTGCGCCGATCGAAGCTCGCCAGGTGGCCGCTCGACAGCGAGGCCCAGAAGACGCCGTTGCGATCGATGTCGCCGCCGCGCGGGCCGTAGCCCGGCAGAGGCGGCTGGTAGATTTCCGTCAGCGCCGTGTTGGTCGCGTCGGCGCCTGGCGCTACGCGAACGACATAACCGGGGAAGCCCAGCGCCGTGCCCCAGATCGAGCCGTCGACGGGATTGACGGCGACGCTGTACAAGCCGATGGCGAGGCGCTTGTCCTTCGTCGCGTCGAGAGGCTGATCGGGTTCGACCCAGGCATCGCGCTTGCCGTTGCCGTTGGCATCGAGCACGAAGGGTGTCCAGCCTTGGGCCCGGGCTTCGTCGCCGGTCTCCTCGAAGCGTTTGCGATCGAGCCAGCCCAGCACCTGGTTGCCAGCGCCGCCGCTGCTGGTCCAGAGTGTGTGCATCGCATCTTCGGCGAAGACCAGGTGATGCGTGGAGAAGCACGTGTCGATGAGCGTGAAGCGCCCGGATGTCGGATCGTACATCGACAAGTGACGAGACGACCCTTGCAGCGGAAAGACGCGTGCCGACGGATGCGCGGAGCCTTGCTTGCAGAACGCCGGATTGTCCGCGGGCCGGATGCGGGCGGTGAACCACACCCGCGCGCGCTCGTCCATCATCGGGTTGTGGTTGCTGGTCCGGCTGTCCCAGATCGGCTTGTCGCCCCAGAAGGGCGACGGCGCCATCGGATCGTCGCGATGAGAAGGGGTCTTGGGATCGCGCACCGGATGCAGGATCTCGCGCACGCTGTTGCGCATCGGATCCAGGACGGGAACGAAATCGGTGCTGTTCTCCGGCGATCCGTAGATCGGGCCGTACCGGTTCACGGTCGGCTTGCGCTTGTCGGTGCCGATGAGATCGTGCAGGTAGGCGGTCGGGCGGCTCCAGTCCCAAAGCGTGAGCACGACATTGCGCTCGATCCCCTGTGGGCGGTTCGGCTTGGTGAAGGGCAATTCGCCGGCCGCGATGCGATCGGTCCAGTCGGCCCACTGCATCAAGGCGCGTTCGGTGCCCAGGCGGTCGGCCACCGAGATCATGTTCTGCATCGCTTGGCCCGAGGCGATGCGCCGCGCCCACGCCTGTTGCGACGAACTGTAATGCGTGAAGTCCTTGGGCATCGTTCGGGTCGCCTTGGTGCCGAGCGCATGGCACGACATGCAGCCGTTCGTCTTCACGCTGTCGAGCCACTGAGCCTGGCTGCGCATGCCCGGCGCGATACCGTTGCCCTTGGGGCCGGTGCCCGGGAATTCGTTCGCGCCCGGAATGCCCAGCATCGAATACCAGTAGATCGCGGGATAGTACTCGGCTGCCGCGGCGGGGTTTGGTGCGACAACGGCCTTCAGATCCAGGCGCGTGCCGGGCATGGCGTCCACTTGCGGGGAGTCCACCAGCCCGTAGCCGCGCACCCAGACGCGGTACTTGGCGCGCGGCAGATCCGGGATCAGGTAGCGGCCGCGATCGTCGGTCACCACGATCTTGGCAAATTTCGTGGGCAGATCCGTCGTCTCGGCAATCACCCAGACACCCGCCTCCTCGCCCTGCGCGCTACGCACGACGCCGCCTAGTCTGTCGTGCCCGATGAGGAACTCGTCCGCCGGCTGCAGGAGGGTCGGCATGCGCAGCGGCTCCTGGCAGCCGGTGAGCAAGGACAACAGAAGGAGCGTCAGGGCGCGGACTGCGAGGGCGTATGAGGACGACATGCATGCTCCGGGTGCGGATGCGTGTTGATGCAAGGCAGGCGCGCCCGAGCGCGGATCGGGTGCCGGACCGTATCGGCCGTACGCGGACCGGGACGGGTGCGGGGCCGATGCCGGCCCCGGTTTACGCCGCGCTCGAGGCGCCCACCCCATCCTTGGAAACCGCTCGACCCAGCCAGCGCCCGCGCACTACGAGCTGCTCCTGCCACACGGCTTCGAAGTCGGTCACTGTCGAGGCGATGACCGCCGGGTCGGCCAGCAGCGCATCGCGCCAGGCAGCCAAGTGGGGATAGCGCTCGATGATGTCCAGCGGCTTGAGTCGATTCATGAACGTGAAGCGCTGCAGGAAAGGTGCGTAGCCGGCATCCACCAGCGACAGCTTGTCGCCGTTGAAATAGGGGCCGTCGTTACCTCGCTTGGCGAGGGCCGCATCCAGCTTGGAGAACGGCTCGGGAATCTTCTCTTTCTTGGCGTCGAAGATTTCCTGGGAGTTGGCGTAGGACGTGAGCGAAACGGCGATGGCGAACGTCGGCAGGTAGTCGGTCCAGGCGCGGTTGCGCGCCCGGGCCAGAGGATCCTCTGGCGCCAGGCGCGGCGCGATGGTTTCGTCGAGATACTCGGCGATCGCGTTGGATTCGAACAGCGCTTCCTTGCCGTCGATGACGAGCGCCGGCACCTTGCCGTGAGGCGAGATCGCCATGAACCAATCCGGGCGCTTGTCGCGCTCCTGATCGATGTAGGTGATGTCGTAGGCGATCTGCTTCGCTCGCAGCACGATCGCGGCGCGCTGCACCCACGGACAGGTTCTGAAACTGCACAACATGAACTTCGTGGCCATGGGTGTCTCCTGCGCCGGTGTTGCTGGTCGATCGACTAGACGATGCCCTTCGCGCGCATGGCCTCGATCTCCTTGTCGGAGTAGCCCGCTTCGCGCAGGACCTCGGCTGAATGGGCGCCGGCGGGGGCCGTGGCCATCCGGATGTCCTTGGGCACGCCCGACAGATTGATGGCGGAACCGACGATATCGAAGGTGCCCAGTTCGGGGCTCTGCATCGGCCGGGCGATGCCCAGGTGCTGCACCTGCGGATCGGCGAACACCTGACCGATGTCGTAGATGGGGCCGCACGGCACGCCCGCCTCTTCGAAGATCTCGATCCAATGGTTGGAGGGCTTTTTCTTCGTTTCCAGAGAGATCGCGTCGTGGATGGCCTTGCGGTCCTTGCTGCGATCCTGCACCGCCTTCCATTCCGGCTTCTCTTTCCAGTCGGGACGGCCGATGGCTTCGCACATGCGCTCCCACACGCGGCTCGACGAAGCGGCGATGTTGATGAAGCCGTCGCTGGTCGGGAACACGCCGGTCGGGATGCTGGTCGGATGGTCGTTGCCGGCCTGCTTGGCGACTTCCTTGTCCTTCAGATAGCGCGCGGCCTGGAAGTCGAGCATGAAAATCATGGATTCGAGCAGGCTGGTGGTGACCCAGCGGCCGACGCCTGTGGTGTGGCGCTCGAACAGCGCGATCATGACACCCAGTGCGAGCAGGTTGCCGGCTGTCAGATCGGCGATCGGGATCCCGACGCGCACGGGGCCTTGGCCCGGCAGGCCGGTGATCGACATCAGACCGCCCATGCCTTGCACGATCTGATCGACGCCGGCACGCTTGCCGTAGGGGCCGGTCTGGCCGAAGCCGCTGATCGAACCGTAGACGATGCGCGGGTTGACCTTCTTCACATCGTCGTACGAGACTTTCAGCCGGTGCTTGACCGCCGAACGCATGTTCTCGATGATGACATCGGCTTTCTCGACCAGCTTCATGAAGGCGGCGTGGCCCTCGGGCGACTTCAGATCCAGATTGACCATGCGCTTGTTGCGATGCAGGTTCTGAAAGTCGAACCCGTCGCGCTTGCCGGCGACATCCTCCGCGCCGGGAACCGGCGGCGGTTCGATGCGGATGATCTTCGCGCCCCAGTCGGCGAGATGCCGCACGCAAGTGGGGCCGGCGCGTGCCAGCGTCAGATCCAGCACGGTGATGCCGGCAAGCGGCAGGGGCGCTTGGGCGCTGGATGCGGGGGCGGCGGAGGGTGCTGCTGTCGTCATTGCTCGATCCTTCTGCACTGAGAGTTTTGGAGGTGCGCGTCGAACACACAGCGTTCCCGCCGAAGGGTTCGCGCGCAGAGGGGCGTTTGCGGCGGCTTGGGCAGGTGGTTAAGCTGTGGCGTCCTGAGTCGAAACTCAGGTGTCTAGTGTAACGGCGTACCAGCGAGGGACCAATGGCGATTACCATCATGCCCGTGACACCGCAGTTCGTCGCGGAAGTGGGCGACGTGGACTTGACGCGCCCGATTCCGGACGGCGACTTTGCCGAGATCCAGGCAGCCTTCTGGAAGTACTCCGTCCTGGTGTTTCCCGATCAGGACATCACGCCCGAACAGCATCTGGCGTTCGCAGGGCGTTTCGGGCCGATCGAGAACGAGCGCACGCTCGACCCGAAGGCGACACCGACGCGCTTTGCGGGCGCCTTCTCCGATATCTCCAACCTGACGGCCGAGGGCCAGATCTGGGGCGAGACGAGCCGCCAGCGGATGTACAAGGCGGGCAACAAGCTCTGGCACACGGACAGTTCGTTCAAGCGCCTGCCGTCTCTGACCTCCTTGCTGCATGCGCGCACCGTCGTGCCGCTGGGCGGACACACCGAGTTCGCCGACGAACGCGCGGCTTATGATGCGTTGCCGCAAGCGATGAAAGACAAGCTCGAAGGGCTGGTCGCCGAGCATTGGATCGGAACATCCCGGCTGCGCACCGGGTTCAGCGAGTTCAACGAGGACGAGCGACGACGACTGCCTCCGGTACCGCAGATGCTGGTCCGCACCATTCCGCAGAGCGGGCGCAAGGCCTTGTTCCTGGCGTCTCACGCCGGCCGGATCCTAGGCTTTCCCGACGACGAAGGGCGGCTGTTGATCGATCAGCTCATCGCGCATTGCACTCAGCGCCAGTTCGTCTACACCCATCGGTGGCGCCCCAACGAGTTGGTCATGTGGGACAACCGGTGCACAATGCATCGCGGCACCGACTTCGACGATCTGCGCTGGGTCCGCGACATGCGTCGCGTCACGGTCAGCGACGTCGCCAACAGCTGCGAGCAGGCAGGCGTGACTGTCGCCGCGGCATGAGCACGCGCTCGTCGCGCTGCGTATCTTGCCGTCGGTAGCGAGGCGGCAGTTTCCGTGGAGTGAGTGCTCTCGCCGACGTCCGAGCCGATGGCGTCGCCGGGAGCGCAGCACCCGCGCGATTGATCGAGGCTGAAAAGCGGCGCTTTCAGCGTAATATCGCAGGCTCTTTTAGCGTGCTCCGACAAAGGGATGCGATGAACGATAGGGCGGGAAGCAAGAATGCCGCTGCGGCGGCGTTCCCACTGACATCGGCCAGTTTGGCTGAGCTTGGATTTCACGAACCGGCGCTCGCAAAGCTGCGCCAGCTGATCCAGTCGCACATCGAGGAAGGCCGTTATCCGGGGGCGCAAATCGCATTGGCGCGTCACGGCCGGCTGGCGATGTTCGAGACCTTCGGCGATGCCCATATCGCGCCGAACAAGCCCGCGGCTGACGACTCCTTGTGGCTGCTGTTCTCCAACACCAAGGTGATTACCGCCGTCGGCATCTGGATGCTCGTCGAGCAGGGCCTGGTCCGGTTCTCCGACACGATGGCCGAGCACGTGCCCGAGTTCGCCAAGCACGGCAAGGGCGAGATCACCGTGGCGCAGGTGATGAGTCACCGGGGCGGCTTTCCCAGCCAGGCCGTGACCTTCGACTGCTGGGGCGATCACGCCGAGTTGCGCCGCCAGGTATGCGACTTCACGCTCGAATGGACGCCCGGGACGCGCCTGCAGTACCACCCCAAGTCCGCCCATGCGGCGTGTGCGGTGCTGATCGAGGCGATCAGCGGCATGGACTATCGCGATTTCCTGCGCACCCGCGTGATCGAGCCGCTCGGGCTCGGGCGGGATCTCTACGTCGGACTCCCCGATGCCGAGCACGGCCGGGTCGCCGCGATGCACGAGCCCTTGGCAGCAGGCGGGCACAAAGCGTTCGTCGAGGAGAACACCGCGGCCTACCGCCGAGCGGGCATTCCCAGCAGCGGCGGCTTCGCGACCGCGCGGGGCATGGCGGCGCTATATCAGATGATGGTCGGGCGCGGCCGTCTCGGTGCCACTCGTCTGGTCTCTGGCCGCCTGATCGATTTCGTCACCCGCAATCACACCGGCGACATGCATGATCACGGCATGAACATGCCGATGCATCGCGGTCTGGGCGTGCACGTGCGCGGGATGACCGAGACCATACGCGGGCTGGGCAGCATCGCCTCGCCGCGCACGTTCGGTCACGGCGGCGCGGGCGCCTCGTACTGCTGGGGCGATCCGGACTCGGGCGTGTCTTTCGCCTATCTGACCAACAGCCGCTTGCCCGAGCCGTGGCATACGCGCCGCCTGGACTTGGTGGCCAATCTGGTGCACGCGGCAATCGACTGAGTACCGAACGACAAGGAGAGAATATTCATGCAGACAGGACTATCCGGGCGCGTCGCGCTGGTGACGGGAGGCAGCAAGGGCATCGGACGCGCGATCGCCCTGGCGCTTGCACGCGAGGGCGCGCACGTCGCCCTATGCGCACGCGGCGCAGCTGACCTGGAGGACGCCGCCAAGGCGATTCGCGCGCTCGATGTGCAGGCGCTGGCCGTTCCCACCGACATGACGCAGCTCGATCAGGTGAAGGCGTTCGTGGCGCGGGCGATGGAGCACTTCGGGCGCATCGACATCCTGGTGAACAACGCCGTGACCTCCACCCAGGCGAAGTTCGCCGGACTCTCCGACGAGGAGTTTCGCTACCACATCGACGTGAAGCTGCTGGGCTATGTGCGTTGCGCGCGTGAAGTCGTGCCGCACATGCGCGAGAAGGGATGGGGGCGGATCCTCAATGTCGCCGGCATGACCGCGCGCATCGTCACCGACTACCGCATGACCAACGGCATCGTGAACTCGGCCGTGTCGAATTTCTCCAAGCATCTCTCGGAGCAGGTGGCGAAGGACGGCATCACCGTCAATACGATCCATCCCGGAACGACCTGGACGCCTCGGCAGGAGTCGGCGCTGCGCAAGGTGGCGCAGCTGGAGAACAAGAGCTTGGAGCAGGTCTGCGCCGAGCGTCTGAAGGAGGTGCCGATCGGCCGCTTCATCCAGCCCGACGATCTGGCGAATCTCGCGCTCTTCCTGTGTTCGGACGGGGCCGGCGCCATTACCGGTCAGGCGATCGCCGTCGACGGCGGTTCGGGACGTTCCATCAATTATTGATGGGGCGGGTCGAGCGAACGCAGGCGTGCGCTTCGCTTGCCGTGCGTTCGCCCGCGGGAGCGGCGTTGGAAGCCGCTCCGCGTCATGCCGCCTACAGATGCTGCTCTTCGAAGGGCACGCCGAGGACGTACTTGCCGACCGTGTCGTAGTGCGACATGCGGCTTTGCACGTGTTGGGTGATGACGTTCACGTCCTGGAACATGCGCTGAATGACGTTGCCTTCGAACACCGCGGTCGCGCCGGCGGAGAGATACACCTGACGCACAACCTCGGCGGCCAGGTGGATGGCGTGCGTCGACGCGATGCGCAGATTGGTGCGGCTTTCCATGGTCACCTCGCCGGCAACGGCGTCTTCCCAGATCTGGTGCACGGCTTCCATGAGGTAGGCGCGCGCCGAGCGCAGGGTTGCTTCGGCCTTGCCGACCGTGGCCTGTGTCATCGGCAGGTCGCGGAGCAGATTCGTCTGATAGCGGGGCGCCTTGGATCCGGCGAGCTCATAGAAGGCCTCCAGCGCGTTGCGGGCGATCGCCAACGAGGTGGCCGCATCGCCTGAGGCGAAATGCAGCGAGCGGGCGATCTTGTAGAAAGGGCCGTCGTGCAGGAGTGGCGCATCCGCGTGGGGAACGGTGCGTTCGGCGGGCACGAACACGTCTTCGACACTGAAGTGATGGGTGCCGGTGCCGCGCATGCCGCGTGTCTTCCAGGTGTCCAGCACCTCGGCTTGCGCTCTCGGCACGAAGAAGTAGCGCACATCGGGCTTGCCACCGATCTGGCGGGGCTGGCCGTTCTCGATTACCTGGCCCTGGGCGGCGAACCAGGCCGCGTGTGGCGCGCCCGAACTGAAGGGGTGCTTGCCCGTGACCCGGAAGCCGCCGGGCGCGACGATGCCCTTGCCGGTCGCGGCAGGGGTATTGGCGACCACCGCGCGCGGCACGTCGATCCAGATGGCGCGTGCCGCCTCGACGGGCATGCGCACGGAATAGGTGCCGCCGAAGATGGAACCCTGGCTCACGCACCACGCAGCGCTGGCATCCCCTCGTGCGATCGTCTCGATGATGCGCACGAACGTGGGGAAGTCGACTTCGTGGCCGCCGACCGCCTTGGGCACGGCCATGATGAAAAGCCCGGCGTCGGCGATCGCCTCGAAGATCGGCTGAGGCAATGCTCGCGCCTGCTCGATCGCACCGGCAGCCTCGCGTATCGAAGGCGCCAGCTTGCGCGCGGCATCGAGCAAGGCCGCGGCCGAGCGGGGCGAGGTGGCACTGCTTTGCGGCAGTTGGTTGGCGCTTTCAGAGTCCATGATGACCGCTTTCCGTATCGCCGTTGGCTTGCGTGGATGGTAGCGAGCGCTACGCCTTGATGCCGGCTTGCGCCGTGGAATGCTGCAGTTCCTTGAATCCGCGTTTGCGCCGATCTAGGTAATAGCCGTAGACCGGGGGCATCTGTGCGTACGGGGCCGGCTCGCCGAGTTTGAGGGCGGCGTCCATGGCCCAGTTCGGGTTGACCAGCAATTCTCGGCCGAGGGCGACCAAGTCCGCCTCGCCTTTCTGCAGGATGGATTCTGCCTGGTCGGCATGCACGATCATGCCGACGGCCATCGACATGATGTCCGCGCCGTTGCGCACCGCGTCGGCGAACTTCACCTGGTAGCCATAGCCGACGATGTTGTTGCTCGGCGCGGTGTCCGAGATGCCGCCGGCACTGCAGTCGATGCAATCGACACCGTGCTTCTTCAGCGCGCGGGCGAGCGCCACGCTGTCGTCGATCGTCCATTCGGTTTCGTCGATGGCCGAGATGCGCAGGAAGAGGGGCTTGTTCTCGGGCCAGTATCGCTTGGTCGCCTGGACGACCTCGATCGCGAAGCGCATCCGGTTCTCAAGCGAGCCGCCGTAGCGATCCGTGCGCTTGTTGGCCGTGGGCGAGAGAAACTGGTGCAGCAGATAGCCATGCGCGCCATGAATCTCGAGCACGTCGAACCCTGCTTCGTCGGCCCGCCGCGCGCCTTGCGCGTAGGCTTCCATCATCTCGCCGATATCGTCGTAGGTCATTTCGCGCGGCGCCTGATAGCTTCCCGAATGCGGAACGGGACTCGGGCCGATCAATTCCCACGGTTCGCCATGATCGACGCCCGGGCAATTCTCCATCGGGGTGCGTCCTTCCCAGGGCAGATTGCGTCGCGCCTTGCGCCCGGAGTGTCCGAGTTGAATGCCGACGGCCGAACCGTAGCTCTTCACCAGGTCGACGATCTTGCGCATGCCGGGGACGAATTCGTCCTTCCACAGACCTAGATCCTTGGGCGTCGAGCAGCCCCGCGGATCGATCTTGGTCGATTCGACGAACACGAGCCCGACGCCGCCTACAGCGTACTTCGCGTAGTGCGCGAAGTGCGTCTCGTTGGTATAGCCGTTGGTGGCGGAGTAGGTCAGCATCGGCGAGAGGACGATGCGGTTTTTCAGCGTGAGGCCGCGGATGGTGAGCGGCGAGAAAAGCAGTGAAGTCATGACGCGAGTTCTCGGATGGTGGACTTGGTGCCGTCGGGTACGTCGCTTCGACGCAGCCTGGCGTTTCGCGGAGATGGTATACCATCCGCCCTGAGCGATGTAACACTATCCACAGGAGACTTCGTGAAGCAACGAGCACGCGCAATCGTTCCGATCGCGGCCGTTTTGGCAGCGGTGGGCATGTCGATCGGAAAGGTTGGGCACGCCGCCGAGGCCTATCCTTCCAAGCCAGTTCGCATCGTGGCCGCATTCACGCCGGGAGGATTCGTCGACTTCACGGCGCGCCTGGTGGCCCATTCGATGAGCGCGGCATTGGGGCAACAGGTGGTCGTCGACAACCGACCCGGGGCCGGCGGGATCGTGGGAACGGAACTCGTTGCGCGTGCCGCGCCCGACGGCTACACCCTCACCCTCGGCAGTCTGGGCACGCATGCGGTGAACCAGAGTCTCTATCCGAAACTGCCTTACAACGTGCTGCGGGATTTCCAGCCGGTGGCCAGGGTGGCGAACGGGCCGAGCATCCTGGCGGTGCATCCTTCGCTACCCGCGCGCTCCGTGAAGGAACTCGTCGCGCTGGCAAGGTCGCGTCCGGGCGAAATCAATTACGCGTCCGCGGGCGCCGGAACTTCGACGCATCTCGCTGCCGTTCTGTTCGAGCACCTGGGCCGCGTGAAGCTGGTGCATGTGCCCTTCAAGGGCGGCGGACAGTCGATCGTCGCACTGCTCTCGGGCGAAGTGCCCGTCACCTTCGGCACCGCCGCCTCGGTGTCGCCGCACACCAAGACGGGCCGCTTGCGCGGCCTGGGCGTGACGAGCGCCCAGCGCTCACCTGTGCTGCCGGATCTGCCGACCGTGGCCGAGAGCGGCCTGCCGGGCTACGAGATGCTCAATTGGCTCGGCTTGTTCGCCCCGGCCGGAACGCCGTTGTCGGTAGTCGATACGTTGAGCAGCGAGGCCGTTCGGATCGTTCGCATGCCCGAGGTCGCGGGGAAGTTCAATGCGCAGGGCGCCGAGTCCTCACCGATGCCCAGAGAGGCGTTCACGGCGTTCGTGAAAGCCGAAGTGGATAAGTGGGCGAAAGTCGTCGCCGCGACTGGCATGACATCTAACTAGAGCAGCAGGCCGCTGCCGAGGAGCGAGTGCGACCGGCGGCGAATCGAGAACGCGCTGCCCGTCTGCGGCGCGCAGATGCGACTGGAGGAGGATCCATGAACACAGTGGACAGCATAGAGGCTCGCCCCAGCGGCGCCGCCCTGGGCGCCGAGATCGTCGGGGTGGATCTTGCCCAACCGCTCGACGATGCGGCCTTTGCGCGCATCGTCGAATTGTTCCATCGCCACGAGGTGGCGTACTTCCGCGATCAGCGCATCACGCCGGAACAGCACGTCGCTTTCAGTCGCCGGCTGGGCGAACTGGAAGTCCATGTGCGCCAGGACTGCCTGCGGCCGGGTTTCCCAGAACTCTTCGTCGTATCGAACATCATCGAGAACGGACGCCCGATCGGCAGCCAGGACGCCGGCCAGTTCTGGCATTCTGACTTGTGCTATCTGCGAGAGCCCAGCCGCGCCTCGGTGTTCTATGCGCTGGAAGTACCGCAAAAGGACGGCAAGGCCCTCGGTGACACGATGTTCGCCAGCGCGACGGCCGCCTACGATGCGCTTGCGGACGACATCAAGGCGCGCATAGAGAATCTGCGGGTGGTGCAAAGCTACGCCAAGGGGTACTACTCGGTCCGACGCAGCGGTCCGCGCAAGCCGCTCACCGCAGCCCAGCAAGCCAAGACGCCCGATATCGAGCATCCGCTCGTGCGCACGCATCCGTACACGGGCAGGAAGTGCCTGTTCGTCAACGAAGGCTATTCCGCTCGCATTGCCGGCTTGCCGCAGAACGAGAGCGAATCGCTGCTCGCGTATCTGCTCGAGCACGCCACCCGCCCCGAGTTCATCTACCGCCACAACTGGCGCCCCCAAGACCTCCTCCTTTGGGATAACTGCAGCACCCAGCACAAGGCCGTGGCGGACTACGAGCTGCCGCTGCGTCGCCACATGGAACGGGCGACGCTCAAAGGCGGCGTTCCGCACTGAGGCCGGTGGGGTGCGAAAGTT
>JALHQN010000031.1 GCA_022841915.1 Burkholderiales bacterium
TAGTTGATCACGCTCTCGGAAGCGCCCTTGGCTCGGGCCGTGCGGATGTAGTCCTGGCGCAGCACTTCGAGCATCGAGGAGCGCGTGAGGCGAACGATCAATGCGGAACTTCGAAACCCCACGACCAGCGCCGGCACACTGAGCAAAGCAAGCTCATGCCACAAACTGGTCGGCTCGTCGGAGTAGATCGGGATCATGCCGAAGAAATGCACCGCGAACATGAGCACCAGCAGCCCGCACCAGAACGAAGGCAGGGAAAGCGCACTGAGCGTGATGACCCGCAGCGTGTTGTCGACCAGCCCGTTCTGCTTCACCGCGCTCCAGACCCCGAGCGGTATGCCGATGATGATGGTGAAGAACAAGGTCAATCCGGCGAGCTTGAGCGTGACCGGAAGACGCGGCGCCATCTCGTCGATCGCGGGGCGCTCGCTCATGTACGAGTAGCCGAAATCCCCCTTGAGCAGACCGCCGATCCACCCCGTGTACTGCTGGATGAGTGGTTTGTCCAGGCCCAGATCGGCTTCGATCTTGGCCTTCTGCACTTCATCGATATAGCCGGAAGAATCGAACAATATGTCGGCGATGTTGCCCGGCACGACACGCATGAGCGCGAAGATGATGATCGACACGCCCAACACCGTGACGATCAGCAGCGCGGTGCGTCGTATGAGATAGACACCCATACCCCCTCCGTCGGTTCCACTCAGGATCGGCTGCCCCGCGCCTGTCGTCGTGCTCACAGCCATGCGACTGCGACTGGATGTTCTGCACCTAATCGCTTTCCTGCCAGAGAAAGCGAAAGCCCGGGCGCCAATGCGCTTGTTCACAGCATGATGCCACAGTGTTCATTTTATTGTGAACAAAAATGTATACGGTTGGAGGGAGCTCTGGGTCAAGGAGAGAGCCATTCCCGCGCAACCTCGCGAATCCGAGAGGTCAAGTCCGTCTCATCAGGGGCGATCCAGACGTCAAGGGCAATCAAGCTCACAACCGACGCCGTCTCGGAAACGCCCGTGATACTGCATGAACATATCCCTCCAGGAAGGCGCGACGTCGCACTGAGACCCCGGCGGCTTCCTGTTCGAACCCATGCGGTTGGCACTGGCGGCACCATGATGTGTTCATACCTCGGTTCACGGTTGTTGGGCCTGCCCCCCACTGATACACTGATCGGCTTTGTTTTCCGCCCCCCGCATCGATCATGAACACCGCTGAAGCTCGTGACTACATCGCTCGCCTCGATGCTCAGGCAGAGCACCGCTCTGCCCCGTTCAAGCCCGGGCTCGCCATGCGCTGGCGCCTCTTCAGTCATGGCGATCCGCTCGTGTTGATCCACGGGGGACATGGCAGCTGGCTGCATTGGATCTGCAACATCGAAGAGCTCGCGAAGAGGCATCGCCTGATCATCGGCGATCTGCCCGGCTTCGGTGATTCGGATGACGTGCCGAACGAAACCAGCTCACAAGATATGGCGGAAGCTGCGCTCGCATCCCTCGATGCCTTGCTCGATGGCCGCCCACCGATCGATCTGGCGGGCTTCTCCTTCGGCGGCTCCATCTGCGCTCGAATCGCGGAGAAACGCGGAAACATTCGCAGACTGGCGCTGCTGGGCAGCGCAGGCAGCGGTACGCCGCAACGGCCCATCGCCGAACTGGTCAGATGGCGCCACCTCGAGGGTGCCGCGCAAGTGGCTGCTTTGCACCACAACCTTTACGTGCACATGCTACACAGCGAAGCAAATACGGATGCCCTCGCCTACGAGGCCTATGCGCAATGCACCACCATTACGCGCTATCGCAGCCGCGGCGAAATCCAGCGCAGGCGCCTGAAGGACATCCTGGCCGACTTTACCCAACCGGTGCTTTTCATGTGGGGCGAGAAAGACGTCACCGCGACCCCCGAAGAGACACGCTTCCTGGCCCAGACCGGCCCGAACCGAACGGTGAAAATCATCCCCGGCATCGGTCATTGGATCCAGTGCGAGGCGCCCGCGGTTATCAGCGCCGAACTCGATCGGTGGTTCGCCGCTTCGGACGCGACGCCGTCGACCTCCACCACCTAGCAAGCGCCCGGTCAAGCTCGATCTCGCCGCAAGAGCGCGCCAAAACAAATGGCAGGCGGTGGAAACCGCCTGCCATAGTCGTCTAAGCCAAAGCGCGAGCTAGGGAGCGACCTACTGCGCGATGAAGCTGTCCGGGTCTCGCGTGAATTTGTTGCGACACTCGATGGTATCGAAGTAGTACCAGGTGCCATCATGGAACTGACGCGTTCCGGCAGCGGGGTCGACTTCCTTGGCGCCACCCGGCGTCATCCCGGTCTGGGCCTTGTTGGCGTCCTCATTCACGGTGTTCTTGCATACGGGGCACTGGGCCATGGTATTCCTCTCCTGATTATGATGAGCAATGGCTGTCGGCTAAGCTCACGCCGCTTCGGGAACGACCGGCACGGGACGACCGAGAATGACGTCTCCGGGCATGTCGATCAATGCCCGCGCGATCCGCGCGCGATGCTCATAGGTCGTGCCCATGCGCATCGACCAAGCCGATACACGACGGAACCACAGCTGCAAGTCGAATTCCATCATGAAGCCGATGCCGCCGTGGATGCTCTGCGAGTTGCGCACCGCCGCTTCCAGCTTTTCGTTGCAGAAGGACTTGGCTTGCGACACTTCGACCCACGCCGGCTGCCCCTGATCGAGCTTCCACAGTGCCTCGAAGGTCAACAGTTCGCCGCCGTCGACCCAGATCTGCATGTCGGCGCAAGTGTGTCCGACGGACTGGAACGCTCCGATCGGCTGACCGAAGGCTTGCCGGAACTTGGCGTATTCGATGGCCATCTCGATGTCTTTGCGGGCTGCGCCGACCATCTGCGCGCACAGCAAGGCCGTGCCGCGATCCAGCATGGCTTCGACGACCGGCCAAGCGCCACCCACCTTGCCGATGACGTTCGCTGCGGGAACGCGCACATCCTTGAACGTGACTTCGGCTTGCCTATCTTTGGCGAGCGTGATGAGAGGCGTCGAGCTCAGGCCCTTCGTCGCGGTGTCGACGATGAATAGCGACAGGCCGTCGCTTCCCTTGGATCCTGCCGTCGTCCGCGCCACCACCAGCATCTGGTTCGCCGCGACGTAGTTGTCCACGAACATCTTGGTGCCGTTGAGCACGAAGTCCTTGCCGTCTGCCTTGGCAGACATCTGGACGGCGTCCGGCAGGAAGCGCGGATCCTTCTCGCTGAAGGCCCAGGTCATCACCGACTTGCCGGCCACGACGTCGGGAAGGTACTTCTGCTGCTGCTCGTCGGTGCCGTCTGTGGCGATGGTGATCGAAGCGACTGCCGTGCTATGCAGAGGCAAGGGAGCGATCGTCCGTCCGACTTCCCGCAGCACTAGTCCGAGGTAAAGCAGAGGCATGGCCGAACCGCCGACCTTCTCGGGCAGACACATCCCTTGCCAGCCCAGTTCCGCCACCTTCGCCCAGAGATCTTTCGGATAGCCGAGTTCATCGACTTCCATCGCGCGCGCGAGTTTCGGAGTGCACTCCGCCTCGAGAAACTGGCGGGCGCTGTCCGCGATCATCTGTTCGTCGTCGTTCATCAAAATGTCCATTTACTTCGCCTCCGCTTTCTTCGATTTTCTTGCCGACGGCAGGCCGAGTCCACGGCGAGCCACCTGATCACGCATAACCTGCACGCTGCCGTGATTGATCCCGGATTGGAACGAGCCCATCACGTTGTGCGCGAACACACCTTTTTCGATCGCATGCGGCGATGTCCGCAGCAGCGTCCCGTACTGACCGAGCATCTGCGTGATCGATTCCGTCACGCGCACACCATGCTCCGGAGCCCAGACTTTCTCGGCAGACCCTTCGTAGGTGAAGTTTCCACCGCGCTCGACGATGGACATGCTGCGCATGGTCATCAAGCGACACACCTGTGCTTCGATCCACAGTTCCGCGATCTTATCGCGAATTGCCGGATCCTTGCCCGGCGCGTAGTCGCCGATGCTGTTTTTCTTGACGAAATTTACAATATCCTCGTTGCGGCGCACCGAGATGAGATAACGAGATGCGCCCACGCGGTCGAGGTTCAGGCCCATGGAGCCGACGCGCCATCCCTTGTTCTCTTCGCCCAACAGGCACGACTTGTGGATGCGCACGTTGTCGAAAAACGTCTCGTTGGTACGAGCGTTGCCGTAGGTCGTGCCCAAAGGAGCCGTGGGGTTGTTCTGAATCGTCCAGAGCGGCCGCACAGTGATCCCGGGGATGTCCATCGGGAACAGGAAAATCGAGATTCCCTCGTGCTTGGGCGCATTGCGATCCGTCCGCGCCATCAAATAGATGTGCGTCGACATGTGGGCCGCACTGGTGTACATCTTCTGCCCGTTGATGACGTAATAGTCGCCGTCACGCACTGCACTGCACCGCAGGTTGGCCAGGTCGGCTCCGGCGTGGGGCTCAGTGAAGCCCAGGCAAAAAGAGACCTCGCGCTTGATCAGCCCCGGAATGTAGAATTTCTTCTGCTCTTCGGTGCCGGCGGCCATGATCGCAGGCGCCCCACTGCCGCCCAGCGTCGTCTGAATACCCACCCGGGTGAATTCTTCCTCGACGATGTACTGGGTGAGCCGATCTCCACCCTGCCCGCCATACTCCTTCGGGTAAGTGATCCCGAGCCAGCCCCGATCGTAAATCTTCTTGTAGAGTTCCTTCGCTCGCGGCCCCAAGCCGCGGCGGTCTTCGGTCGCACTTTCGGGATCGAGTTCGTTGGCGAGTTCAGGGGTGATGTTCTCCTTGATGAACTGCCGAACCTCGCGCCTGAGCGCTTCCTGCTGTGGTGTATATGCGAAATCCATAATGTTCCCTTCGAAAGTCCAACACCCAAATTCCCCGACTTTTACGCCCAGGCCGCGCCTGATCGCCAGACGCCACCGCCCCCTACATTCTCGCGTGCCTGAACTGACACGCGTGCTCGTACGCGGTTTCGGCGTTACGACGAGCGCCGGCCGATTCTCGACCAAAAACCGCAGCCGTCCCGCGCCTCAGCACACCGATGCTGCGGCGCCGCAATGGCGCGAGACCCCGAAACACAGCCGAGATCATTTGCCCGGACATCCGCTAGATAACGCCTTGCGATTCCAGCTCGCTCACCGTTGCTGTGTCGAGACCGAGTCGCTCACGAAACACCTCGTCGTTATGCTGGCCCAGCAACGGGGCTGGCAGACGGTATTGCGCCCCGCTTTCCGACATGTTCCACATGCGGAACGGCACCTTGATGCGCCCGATGACCGGATGGTCGACTTCCTGGAAGAATCCGCGTGCCTCGAGATGCTGGCACTGGGCCAGATCCTTCGGCTCCTGCACGATGCCGAACAGCATGTGATACTTCTCGGAGGCGGTCCGGAACAGTTCGTGCATGGTCCGATCTTTAGTGGCTTCGAGCACGAGATCGTCGAGTTCCGCAGCGTATTTCGTCCGGCCGGTCAGGGTGGCGAATTTTTCGTCCTTGAACTGGGGCAAGGCGAAGAAATCGGCGATGTCTTCCCACTCCGCGCCGCCGCCGGGTTGCCAGACGAAGTAGCCGTCCTTGCACCGCTGAACCTGGCCCGAGCCCCTTCCGGCGGCCGGGGCGCGCCCCTGAACACCGCCCGCCCAACTATAGAACGGCTGGTGAATGATCAGCGTGGAGGCCACCACGTCCTGCAGCGACAAGTCGACTTGCTGGCCTTCACCGGTGAGATCTCTTGCATAGAGCGCGGTGAGCGCGCCCACCACGCCGGTGTAGCCGCCTTCGTACTGCGCTTGAAACCCGCCGTGCTTGATCGGCTCGCGGTCGGCCATGCCGCTGATGCTCATGATCCCGCTCAGCGCATAAGTGACGATTTCCTCGTTCTCGTAACCGGCATATGGGCCTGTTTGTCCGAAAGGAGTGATCGACACCATGATGAGCGCGGGATTGTCGCGAGCCAGCGACTCGTAATCGAGCCCCAGCGAGGCGAGGTAACCCGGCTTGAAGCTCTCGACGATGATGTCGGACTCGCGCGCGAGGCGCTTGAAAAGTTCGCGCCCGCGTTCGTCTTCGATGTCGAGCTTGATGCCGCGCTTGTTGAGGTTGGCGAGAAGAAACACCAAGCTCTTCTCCGGATGCGCTTCACTGCCGGCGAAGGGCGCCATGCGTCTGCCGGCATCTCCCTTGGGCGGCTCGACCTTGAGGACGTCCGCACCGAAATCGCCCAGGATCTTTGCGCACAGCGGCCCGGCCACCCCTTGGCTCAGATCGAGCACCTTAATATCGTCGAGCGAAGCAGGCGGCATCATGGTTGGTTCGTTTCGAAGTTCTGAAATGATATCGACATAGTTCCGCAATGCTGCAACTGCAGCATCCCATCCTCCATCCCCGGTGCTGGGCCGTACCGATGTGCGGCCGCAACGCGCAGCAATAAACATCCCGCGAGCGGACACTGCCAATGGGGACGAATGTCCCCCGCCCTGCGGGCAGCGAGAAAGAGGGTACCCCGGGGCGTATCCGCCTCACAAAGTTCGCCCTCCAAAGACGCAGTCTGAGAAACGCAAAAATCGCCACCATCGTGTCGCTTGCAGACCCTGCTCGGGATATGTTCGCAGACTTGCGCGCCGCGACCGGCAATGATGCTGGCGGTCCCGCCGGCGGTGTCTTGCGTGGCGCCGTAATGCGAGTGGCACAACATGCAAGCACCCCCGCGTCTCCCGCGTTCGAAGATACCACAGACGCCTACAAAACTGTTCACAATCTGCTTGCGCGGACGCGTGTTCATCGAGTTCCCTCAGACTGCGGACATGACGGTAGAGCGCGGTTTTTCATAGAGCAATTGCGGATACAAAGAGGTTGACAATGCCACTGGGCACATGATGCAATCGTCGACGACTTGCGGGTGCGTCAGGAGGGTCTTCGACGCGCCGCGAAGTTCAGCTCAATCGTTCGTTTACGAACGGCCTACCTCGGGAGACACTCATGGCTGTGCGGTATCCGAAGATTATTTACGTAGAAGAAGTGATGCGCGAAGGCATGCAGATCGAGGATGCCAATATCCCGGTCGAGGCGAAAGCCGAACTGCTCAATGCGCTGTCCGAAACGGGCCTCAAGAACATCGTTGTCGGATCGTTCGTCAGCCCGAAGTACACCCCGCAGATGAAGAACATCGAAGCGGTCCTGGCGAAGTTCAAGCCCAAAGAGGGTGTCACCTACACCGCCATGATCCCGAACGACCGCGGTACCGAACGGGCCAAGGCGTTCTCGCCCCCGATCACGCTCAAGCGCGGCAAGGGCATGCCTCGCTTGATGGTGCACCAGTGCGACGTTTTCGCTCGCCGCAATTACAACCGGTCGCAGATGAAGGAAATGTCGTCTTGGGCCAAAACGGTTGCGACGGCAAAGGCCAATGGCGCGAAGGAAGCCGGCATCGGCACCAACGCTACGTTCGGCTCCAATTTCCTCGGCGACTTCTCGGTCGACGTGACGATGACCTGGCTGAAGAAGCAGCATGAACTGTGGGATGCCGCCGGCATCAAGGTCGTGTCCGTTTCCGTCGGCGACCCGATGGGCTGGACGCACCCCGCCAAGGTCGAGGAAATCTTCGGCCGCGTGCGCGAAATGTGGCCCGACATCACCGATTTCCGCGCTCACCTGCACAACAGCCGCGGCATGGCCATCACCTCGGCCTACGCTGCGATACGTGCGCTGGACGATCGTCATACGCTCAGCATGGAAGGTACGCTGGGCGGCGTCGGCGGCTGCCCCTACTGCGGCAACGGTCAGGCAACCGGCATGATGGCGACTGAAGACTTCATGCACATGCTCGAAGGCATGGGCATCGAAACCGGCGTGAACCTCGACAAGCTGATCGAGTGCGCATGGATGCTCGAGGAAATCCTGGGCCGCAACGCCTGGGGACATGTTTCCCGCGCAGGCCCCCGTCCCATGACCAAGGCGCGTTTGTTCAACGCCAACGCCCCCTTCGTCGAGACTTTGCAGCAGGCCAAGCACTTCATGCTTGGGCCGAAGGCTTACGAAGGCGGCATCGTCCCATGGTCCGAGCCCATCACCAGCCCTTATCTCGAGCGCCTCGAAAAGGGCTTGCCCGTGTATGAGGTCGGCGGCAACTGGCCGTGGCAGGAAGATTTCTTCCCGAAAGTCAAAGACATCAAGGAAGCGATCGAGCAAAGCAAGGAGGCAGCTGCATGAGCAACGCACCTGCAGCAGGTGAAAGCGTCCTGACGGATGCAGTCAAGGCGGTCATCGGCGCAACCGGCGAGAAGTTCGAGGCGAGCTTCGCTTGGGGCATCGAACGTGAAGGTCTGCGGATCTTCACGCAGGCGATCATGGATCCCGATCCCCGCTACTGGGACGACGAGTTCGCCAAGACCACCAAATTCGGAGCGGTCATCACGCCGCCGATCTATTGCACGTACATTGGCCGTCGCGCCCGTCCCGGCGCAGACGATCCGGTGACGCGCGCGTTCGAGGAGAACCCCCACTCCGACGGTATCGGCGGCGTTCGCACGCCGGAAACCCGAGGCGGGCTCCCCGACGTTCCCACCCATTTGTTGCGGATCCTGAACGGCGGCAACGAGATCGAGCTGCTCCAGTACCCGAAGCTCGGCGACAAGATCTATCAGCAGTCGAAGTACGCCGACATCAAGGAGCGCGTGGGCAAGGACGGCACCCGCTTTCTCGTCGTGACCACCGAAATCACGTACACCAACCAGAACGGCGAGGTGCTCTGCATTCTGCGGGCCTCCCAACTCAGGCGTTGAGGATTGCAATGACAACTGCGCAGGAACTTCGGGAGAAGAAGCAAACCTACTTCGATGACATCAGCGTCGGCCAAGACATGCCGACGCTCGTCATCGGGCCCATGACAGCCACGCACCTGTTTCGTTGGAGCGCGGCCATCGAGAACTGGCACCGGATTCACTATGATCAGAGCTTCGCGATTTATCACGAAGGTCTGCCCAACATCCTGGGCCAGGGATCTTGGAAACAGAGCATACTGCCGCGCTACCTCAAGGATCTGTGCCTGCCCGACGGCTGGCCGTGGAAGGTGAGCTTTCAGCACCGCGCCATGATCGTGCCCGGAGATACCATTACCGTCTGGGCCAAGGTGACGAACAAGTACGAGAAAGACGGCTTGGGCTTCATCGACATGGATTGCGGGATGCGTCTGCATTACGGCGCGGAAAGCTGCCCTGGAAAGGCGACCATCGTGTTGCCCATCCGCGGCGGCAAGGCGATTCCCTATCCTTTCGTGCCCCCGGCGAAATAGTCGGGCGTCGAAGCCAACTGAAGAGGAAACAGAATGGCACGTTTCATTGCGATAGGAAAAGTGGCGGGCTGGGACAACCTGGAGAAGTTCACCGCCGACCTGAAATCGACCGAGAAATGGCGTATCGACGCGCGCACGACGATCACGACCGTCTTCGCCCTCGAAGATGGCCGCATGATTGCCGAATGTCATACGCCCGACAAGGCAGAGTTCGAAGCCTGGCTGAAGAAGGTCGGCTTCGCCGTGGAAAGCCTCACGCAGATGAAGCATATCGCCAAGGCTGGCGATATCTGGAAGTGCTGATGCGTTAGGCCAAATCGCCGCCCGAGCGCAGCTGGATCACGTGCTTCAGGGCGGCCATCGCGTCTTGGTGGTAGCGCTTCATCGCCGCCGAGGCGCGATCCGCGGAGCCTTCGCAGATCGCATCCACCGCCGCTTCCAACTCCTTTCGGATGCCGTGAGCCCGATCGGGCACCATCACTGAGCTGTACCAAAAGCGTATCAGCTTCGTATTCAGCGTCGCCAGCACGTGCGCGATGGTTTCCTGCCCGGCAATCCGCCACATCTCCTCGCGAATCTTGCGCGAACTGCGCCCGACCGCCATAGGGTTGCCTTTGGCAAGTGCTTCCTTCATCTCCTTGAGCAAGGACTTCAACCGCGCCTTGTCTGCCTTCGTGGCACGAGCCACTGTCTGCCGCACCAGATAGGGCTCGAGCACTCCGCGCGTCTCGAAGATCTCCATCGCCTCGTCTTCGCTCACCATCCGAACATACGCACCGCGATAGCGTTCGATGGATACGAGGCCGTCATGCTCGAGTCGGGCGAGCACCCGACGAATCCGGGCACGATTGGAGTTCAAGCTCTCAGCCAGGTCGGTCTCGACCAGCCGCTGCTTGGGATGCAATTCGCCACGCAGGATCTTGTCCCGAAGGACATCGTACTCGTCGAGCACTTGCTTTTTGGCGGGAGGCATGGCACGCGGATTATTGCATGACTGCCTCCGCGATGTCCAAAGCCCACCCTGCTCGTCGACGAGGCGTTCTGCTCCCGCTCAAGAATGCGGAATCCAAGCAGTGAGAATGCGCATGGCATCCGCGAGCGCCATGCCCCGACACCCAGGCTGCCCCCCTCTCCTTTCAACGCAAAGATCGATAGAAGAGCACACTTCGTCATCCGAGATCGATTCGACACATCGGCGACAATGGCCAACGCTGCAACGCACGGATTCTGCGCACCCTGCTCGAGCCAGGCGAGGAAGCGCTAGACTTCGCTCTCTGCGCCCGACACATCGACTTCGATGTGCGGGGTCGCGCCAACGCCCAGGCTTTCGGTTCGTCGACATGAGCGCGGATGCGTCAACGCAACGAACAGCACAGCCGTTGAATCTAGCATGCGTCGGTGGCGCGCTCGAGCGGGCGCAACTCGATCAGCGCACGTTGATGCTGGTCAATGGATCCCATAGCCATCGCGGTACGCTGCGTTTGGCCCTAGCCCAGGAGAATTGCTCATGAATCGTGCGCTCATCGCTTTCGCCGTAACTGCCTCGATGCTTGCGGCCGGCTGTGCCGATATGGGGGGCTTCGGTGGCGGCCCGCGCTATGGTGAGACAGCCCCAGCCACCGAGACTGCCGCTGCCCGCTACGGCAGCATTGTCGGGATCGAAATCATCAAGATCGATCCTCAGTACAAACTGGGCATCGGGACGGCCGTCGGCGCCGTCGCCGGAGGTTTGCTGGGCTCGCAAATCGGCAGCGGCAGAGGAAGTACCGCGGCTGCGGTCGCGGGTGCCGCTGTAGGTGCGGCGGCAGGTACGGTGGCCGAAAGCAAGCTTCAGCGCAACGACGCGCAAAACGTGACGGTGCGGATGCGCACGGGTGGTCAGGTGACGATCATCCAGCCTGTCGATACCCGTTTGACCACCGGAATGAACGTGCGCATCGAAGGCAGCGGCGAGACCGCCCGGGTCGTGCCCCGGTAAGCTGTCGCTTTCGGCTGCCCGTCCGGCTCCAGGGGCGGGCTCCGGGAGCACACAACACTGTTGGCTTCAATCGTCGGCGCCGCGGAGTCGCGCAATCGGCAGTGCGTCCACCGACCTTCCGGACGACCCGAGGAGGCGATGCCTTCGAAACCTGCACGTCAATCGTGTGTCACTTCCAACTCGTGGCAACGCGTCGAGTTATCGATCGCGTCGTGTGTCCCTTCGGGCAAAGCAGATCGCTGCCTCTGACAAAGCCGCGTATGGTTCCAAAATCGTCCCGATGAAGCGGTTCTCAGCGAGCCTGCCGCCGATCGACAAGAGGTCGCCATGTCAGTCCGCCCCCGCCTGAAGAGGCTAGCAATCGGATGCGTGCTCGCGCTCCTTGGCTTGCATGCCTACGCCGACGAAGCCGCTCTTTGGCAAGCGATGCGCAAGCCTGGGCACGCGGTATTGATCAGGCACGCCACGGCACCCGGCACCGGAGATCCCTCCAACTTCAAACTCGATGACTGCGCCACGCAGCGAAATCTTTCCGAAGCAGGCCGGCACGAAGCGCAGCGCCTGGGGGAACGACTTCGTCTGAACGGGCTAGGAACGGCCCGGGTCTACAGCAGTCGCTGGTGTCGCTGTGCCGATACTGCGCGGTTACTCGGCTTGGGAGTGGTCGAGAAGTTGCCGCTGCTCGACTCGTTCTTCGCGCGCCCGGAAAACGGTCAGGACCAAACTCGCAGGCTGCGGTCTTGGCTGCAACAACATGCCGCGACTTCGCCGCTCGTCCTGGTCACCCACCAGGTGAACATTACGGCGCTGACCGGCGTTTTCCCGGCGCAAGGCGAGATCGTCGTCGTCGCTATCCTCCCAACCGGGCAAATCCGAGTCGCCGGCAGGATAGCCCCGTACTGATCGAGTCTGAACGCCGCTGCTCCGCTCCAATAGTCAGCGTCGAAGGCACGTCGCCGCCGACTTCCCTTCCGCCACCGACGTCTGTCACATCTACGGTCAATCGGCCAGAGGATCGAAATCCTGTTCGATCCTCGCATCTTCCCGCTTCATTCGTTCAAGGATACGTCGCGTGAAGCCATCGTCGGGCGTGCTGTTGCCCCGCAGGGAATCGCCGATCAACCCATACACCGTGTAACGATCGCGGCTAAGGGCGTCGCTGGCCACCTCCGCGAGCACCGGTTTCACCAGTGCATCGTCGAGCTGGCCATCGAGCAGTTGGGATACGTTGAGCGACATAGTCACCACCTCCTGTCGCGCACCGGCCCGACCACGGGCTCCAGGCGCTTGGCAATGAACTCACGCGCGCGAAAAATTCGGGTACGCACGGTGCCTATGGGAATCTGCAGCATCTGGGCGATTTCCTTGTAGGGCTTGCCCTCGACCTCGTAGAGCACGAGTGCCTCGGCAAGCTCGGGCTGCAGGCGCTTCATCGCTGCCTCGACCGTCTCTGCAATCTGCTTGGCAAGCAGGCTGCGCTCGGGATCCTCGTGATCGCTGCCCACGGTCTCGTCGAATTCGGGTCGATCCTCGCTGCTCGTGTCGTCGTGCAGCACGATGTGCTTGGGCTGACGGGTCACGAAATTGAACGACGTGTTGCGAGCGATCTGGTAGATCCAGGTGTAAAAGGAGCTGTCGCCCTTGAATGACGCGAGGCCGCGATAAGCCTTGATGAAGACATCTTGAACGACGTCCTCCACGTCACTCGCGCGCTTCACCCAGCGGGTGACATGGCGGGCGACGCGACGCTGGTACTTAACCACCAGCGCTTCGAACGCGCGTGCATCGCCGAGCTGCGCGAGGCGTACGAGTTCTCGATCGGGATCGGGGGCATTCATTGAAAAGGCAGAATACCTAGGCTCGGGAGCTTGTGCAATTGCGGCATTCGGCTCGGGTGGCGCGCAGGCGATCATGATTGTCGTCTCGTAGGGTCGGTATGAAACCAAGGCCGCGGTTCAGGGTCACTCGTTGCGGCGGAAGAAGAATGACCTGCCCTTATCACGACCCAGGCCAGCCCGGCCGGTTTCATCCTTCTGCGCTGGAGCAAGCCATGATTCCAAGTCAAATCCCGCCCCAATCCGAAAGCTACGTCATGGAAGATGATCGCTACGTGCTCTACGTCGGCAACTCGCGCCTGCTTTCGACAGACGCCATCGCCGTTCTGGTCGACACGCGCCTGGGCATGATCATCACGCACGGAGATCCGGAATCGGTCCGCCGGGAGCTCGACGAAATGCGGGAGATTCTGCGCACCTCGCGCGCACCCCAGTACGAAGAGGACTGGCTGCTGCTCGAAGGGCGCCCCGATATCCAATGGCTCAATATTGCCCTGAGTTCACCTGCCCCACTCGTCGGCCTGGAGCGAGCGTTCGCGGGGAAGTCGATGCGTAGTGCCGCCGATCTCACTCGTCGCCTGCTCGAGCGGGTCTCGCGTCGATACTGAGCGGTTCCGATTACGCACGCATGAGACAGCCGCCCGACACCACGCCGACGCCACGTAAAAAAAAGAGGAGTCGGTCTCCCGACTCCTCTGCTCCAACTAGCTGCCGGATCAGTTCGGCAGGATCACCGTGTCGATTGCATGGATCACACCGTTGCTTGCCATCACATCCGTCTTGATGACTTTGGCATCATTGACACTTACACCGCCCGCGGTCGCCTTGATATTGAGGGACTGCCCCTGGACTGTCTTGACGCTCCCGGTCTTGACGTCCGCAGCGACGACCTTGCCGGGCACCACGTGGTAGGTCAACACCTTGGTGAGGGCCGCTTTATCGGCGAGAAGTGCGTTCAGCTTGTCGGCGGGGATCTTCGCGAACGCCGCATCGGTCGGCGCGAACACGGTAAACGGCCCGGGCCCTTTCAGGGTCTCGATCAACCCTGCAGCGGTCAGCGCTTTGGCAAGCGTGGAGAATTGGCCGGCGCCCACGGCGGTATCCACGATGTCGCCCTTGGCAGCAGGCGCCGTGCGCGCTCCGGTGGCGTAACCCTGCGCCAGAGCGGAACCCATGGCCAAGGACAATCCAACAGCGGTCAAGGCCGCCACGATAACGGTTCTGACTTTGTACATGCCTGACTCCTGACGTTGAAAGTTCGGTGAGTGCGGCAACATTGCGCGCTATCGCACACCAAAGTGGGAGTGAACGATGCGGCGCCTTGAAGCCCACCCGCACCGAGACCCGCTCGGCACGCCGCGAGTTTCAGCCAGTTTCGATGGCACGCCTTCGACACGATCGACTGTATGGGGTAGCCTCGCCCCAAGATCGAAAATGCACACGATCGCGAAACGAGCCATGTCATCGACTGCCTTCGACTTGGACCACGCCTACACCCGCGCCGCGGCTCTGATCACCCGCGCGCAAGGCCTCATCATCGCAGCCGGCGCCGGCATGGGGGTCGATTCGGGACTGCCGGACTTCCGCGGTCCGCAAGGGTTCTGGTCGGAGTATCCAGCACTGGGGCGCGCCGGAATTCGCTTCGAGGCGATCGCAAGCCCGGACGCCTTTCGTTCTGATCCAGAACTCGCCTGGGGCTTCTACGGCCATCGCCTGAAGCTCTACCGGGAGACGCCACCGCATGCCGGATTCGTCATCTTGCAGCAGATCGCCAGGCAGCTGCCTCGACAGAGCTTCGTCTTCACCAGCAACATCGACGGACAGTTTCAGAAATCCGGTTACGACGACGCGCATGTGCTCGAGTGCCACGGCTCCATTCATTATTTGCAGTGCCTCGAGAACTGCACCGACAGCATCCTGCCGTCGACGGCGGTCGAACCGATCATCGATGCGAATCGGTGCCGCATGCTGAACGCATTGCCGCAATGCCCGAGTTGCCTAGGGCTTGCGCGGCCGAACGTGCTCATGTTCGGCGACTGGGAATGGAACGCTGCGCGCACCGAAGCCCAGGAAAGTCGCTTGGACGCCTGGTTGTCGGGTATCGAACAAGCCGTGGTGATCGAGATTGGCGCTGGCACGGCCATCGCCACGGTGCGCCGATTCGCCGAGGCGCGTCGCTTCGCTCTCGTGCGCATCAATCCGAGGGAGCCGCGTGTCCACAGAACCCAAGACGTCGGCATCCCCGTCGGGGCGCGCGAAGGTATCGAAGGCATCGCACGAGCGCTCGGAATCCCGCACTGAGGCGATGCACCGTCGCCTTGGCGCACTTGTCCCAAGCAGGATTTTCAGCGTCGACACGGAACATCCCTGTGTGACGGCGATTGAGTCGGATGTACCGCGACTCACGCGAAGTGCGCAGCCCGCACACCCGGCTGCTTCGACACGCGCATGCAAGCGCGCCCGGTCGCTCGCGCCGACGCATCCGCCTTTCGTCAGCTGCACAAGTAACGTACGCTCGCGACGCTTGGCAGATCGGGTGCCGACAAGGTAGGCTTTGACCCTAACGGCCCCTGGCAGCGGGCGCTGATGAGCGGAGGTCGAGTCTCAGCCCAACCTTCGCGCCCAGTGGAGCCACAACAATAGAGTGTTTCACCGGAACACCTTGGAGGAGTCATGCCGAATCTCGTTCGTCGCCGGATCGCGCAAGCGTCGGCAGCCGCAATCCTGCTCGGGCTGTCAGCCGCGAGCAGTGCGCAGCAAAACTACCCCAACCGCCCCATCCGCTTCATCACGCCCTATGCCCCGGGAGGCAGCACGACCTTCATGGCGCGACTCGTCGGCGAGCATTACACCGAGCGTTGGGGCCAGAACGTCATCGTCGACAATCGCCCCGGCGGCAATACGATCATAGGCACGGAGGCGTTGGTGAGATCGGCGCCGGACGGCTACACGATCATGCTCGTCGCCAGCACGCACGCTATCCTCTCCAGCCTCACGAAAACGTCCTATCACCCGATCAAGGACTTCGCACCCATCGCCAGCATAGGCGTCGCCCCTCAGGTGCTGGTCATGCATCCTGGCGTGCCCGCCAATACGGTGCAGGAAGTGATCGCGCTCGCCAAGGCCAAACCAGGGCAGCTCAATTTCGCATCCTCCGGCGCCGGCGGGCCGACCCACCTCTCAGGCGAACTGTTCAACCTGCTCGCCGGCGTCAAGACCCAGCACATCCCGTACAAGGGCGCAGGCCCGGCAATGACGGATCTCATGGGCGGCCACGTGCAAATGTTCTTCTCGGTGCCCGTGAACATCGTCGGTCACGTCAAGAGCGGCCGCTTGAAAGCCATCGCGGTCACGGGAGACGCACGGCTGAAGGCGTTGCCGCAGATGCCGACTTTCGCGGAGGCCGGCTTGCCCGGCTTCAACGTCAAGACATGGAACGGTGTGCTCGCCCCGGCGGGTACGCCCAAGGCAATCGTCGATATGCTTTCGGCAGAGATCGGGCAGATGCTGACCAAGCCTGACGTGAGAGAGAAGCTCGACGGCATCGGCATCACCCCCATGTACAACAATCCGGAAGCCTTCCGCGCCATGATCGAGGCGGACATGGCGATCTATCTCAAGGTCATCCGGGCAAACAACATCAGCATCAAGTAGTCGTCGTTCGACCGGCTCGTCGGCCGCCGCGGCCGACGAGAACCGTCGATCCGGACTCAGCGCGGTGTGACGCTTTCAAGCGCGGGCGTCAGCTTCGCCGCGCTGTCCAGCATCCACCAGGCCTCGACCGCCGACTCCACTTGCCCATCGGGCAGACAAAGCCGCGCGCAGTCTCGAAACTTGTCCTTGAGCTCCCGCTCGCTGAGCGGATCCGCAGGCGCACCGTGCATGGTGCGCCGATTCACTTTCTTCGTCAGCCGCTCGCCGTTCTTCAGCGTGATGGTGACCGGGTTGTACGTCGGGCCATGCTCGTACTCCGGATCCCAATCGCTCATCACGTTCACATGTGTCTTGGCGCGGGCCTCACGGTACTCGGGACGATTGAGTTTCTCGTCGCTGAAGCTGTCGATGCCGATCTTCTTGTCCACGAGCGCGGTGGCGATGTTGTAGTGAAGCGAGAACTTGCCCTGATAGCCGTAGGTCGGATTCGGGTGCAACAACACGTGGGAAATCGAAGGCACGTTGTCCACATCGACACGGGCAACGTCGTCGAGCTCGATGTCGTGCTCTGCAAGCAGCCCCGTCAGGGCGTCCAAGGCGCCATGGTTGGAGCCGCAGCAGGGATACTTCTTGATGACGATGGTGTCCTTGCTGAACCAAGTCTTGCCGAGATTGGCGGTCATGGTCTCGGGATCGTACTTGTGCTCGCCGATGTATGCGTGCGCCCATCCCACCTTGCTGCTGAGAAACGCGTCGGTCGCGAGCCACCCTTGCTTTGCCAACGAGGCGGCCATCACTGCCGAGCGGCATGCCATGCCCGCGTGCAGCGGCTTGGTGTAAGTGCCGAAGTTCTGCAGGATGCCGCTCGGCGTCGAGCCCGCCAGACCAAAGGCCATGAGCGTCTGCTCGGTCGTGAGGCCCATCAGGCGCGCCGCAACGGCCGTCGCTCCCATGGTGCCGAAGATCGCAGTGGAATGAAAACCGCTCAGACCCTGCACGTTTTCCGAGCCTCGATTCAGGTGCACGGCGACTTCGAAGCCGATCACATAGGCACTCAGAATGTCGCGACCCGATTTTCCAAGCTGCTCGCCTATGGCCAGCGCCGTAGGTAGCAACGCGACCGAAGGATGGCCGAAGCCGCCCATGTCATCGAAGTCGAGCGCGTGACCGAGCGTTCCATTCGCCAGCGCCGCAAGATAAGGGGACGTACGCAGTCGATTGCCGATGATGGTACAAGCGCCGTTTCCGCCCTGCGCATCGACGAACTCGACGATCATTTTGCCTTGGGGCTGAACCGCACCCGCGAGCGTGACGCCAATGCAGTCGAACGAGGCTTCAAGCGCCGCCCGGTAAGACTCCTTGGGAATGACTTCGGGTGCTGTCTCGGTGACGAACTTCGCCAAACGCGCTTCGCAGACACTCATCGCAATCTCCTCGGTGCGGGACACGGGGCGCCCGCTGGCCCCGACGCGCATGCGCCTAGAGAAGACATTAGGGCCGCGCTGCCCGCGCGTCAAATGCTCGCAGGGCAGCCGCTTCCCGGGACAGGACTCACTCTTCGCTTTCGGCGGCTTCGCCCACTTCCTTGGTCAAGCGACGGGCCTTGCGCTCCTGAGCTGCGAGCGCCTTTTTCTGCGCCTTCTCGCGAGCCTCGGCTTCTTCCTGCACGTCCACCGTTGCACGGTATTGCCGAATGATCTCGGCTTGAAACTCGGGCCAAAGCCGCTTCATCTCCTCGAGCTCCTCGAGGGCTTTGTGCGACGCAGCACCCGCCAAGCCCTTGGCGTAATTCACGGCGAACTGATACGCCGGTAGCCGCCACATTTCACGCTTCAGAACAAACGTTTGCCGATCCCGGCAGCGAAAGAACAGCAAGTCGGGATTGAGCCCCGGCGAATTGCAGGGCAGTTCGCGATCGAGGATCACCCAGCCGTGCTCCCCACTGTAGCCCCACCATTGTGCATCCAAAGTCATTGATCGATCTCCACGCTCACCTCGGCCAAGATCCGAGTTGCTTGCCACGTCGGTCACTCCGGCCGGGCCGGCATCATGGTGCCCAGATTCGGGGACGAAGTCCGTGCGCTATCCAACATAGGCGCGCCCGAGGGTCTGAACGCTTTGACCCCGAGCCACCTTAGCGCGTATAAGACGAGTGTTGATCGCGGGTCTGGTCGATCTGAGTCTGCGCATCGTAAGCGTTTGCCTGGCGGCGGCAGCATCTCCATTTAGTAGGAACGCGGACAGCCCGGACGGCCATCATCCCCGTCGTCGGCCTCATCCGTCCGGTTCATCCCGAGGTAAAGGACACCCTGTATGCCAAAGCCAAACTATGCGTTCGCCAAACGGCAGCGAGATCTGGCAAAGAAGCAGAAAAAAGAAGAGAAACGCCTGCGCAAAGCCCCGCGAGAGGGCGAAACGACGGATCCTGCAGGCTCTCAGCCCCCGAATCCCGAGACCGATGTGGATACCGTGCCTCCCCAATCCTAAGTATTTTCGACGGCCTCATGAATCACTGCTTTCAGAACAGGGGTCCGCACCTGAGCGCCGTTGTGTTCCCTAGCGCACAGAACGCCGATCCGATATCAGGTTAAATGCGCGGTTGCACGCCGCACCTGCCCCCACCGCACCCCGGAATGTCGACTCGATCTTCCATTTCGATCGACGCCGCGCGGCCGATTGTCCCATCTTGCATGGAGGAGCCATGAACACGATCTGGCGCTTTTACATCGACGAAGACCGCCAATGGCGATGGCAGCAGCTGGCCGTCAATCGGTCTGTGATCTCGGAATCGGCGCGCGCGTTCGACGGCTACGAAGCCTGCGTGGCAGCGGCGAAGGATGACGGCTACGTGTTCAGGCCGGCTACGGGCAAGCATGTAACGCCGCCACCCCGCGCCGGTCGGCGCTCCAGCTAGATCGACGCAGAAGGACCGGATGGCGATCCAGGTCGGGCGAGTGGCGTTCGCAGCCGCTTGCCCGGGCCCTCGGGTGAAGCTGGAGAAAGTCGGCTGCGGTCGTCCGAGACGGCGGGATACGCCCACTAAGGCCTGGCGCGATGAGACTTTCTGTACCCGGACATCCTGGCGTCCGAGCCGAAGCCGTACACCACACATCCAAGCGCCGACCCCATCAGAAGCAGCAAAGCGCCGATCATGACCGAGAGCGCGAGGTTCCGCGAGACCGCCCCCCAAAGGCCCGATGCCAGGGCGGCAGCGATGCCGGTATACACAAGAACCCCGAGGACGCCGCCCGCCACGACGAGTGCTGCAAGCATCATCTTGCGGTCGATGGACGGCAGCGGCGAAGGATGACGGCTACGTGTTCAGGCCGGCTACGGGCAAGCATGTAACGCCGCCACCCCGCGCCGGTCGGCGCTCCAGCTAGATCGACGCAGAAGGACCGGATGGCGATCCAGGTCGGGCGAGTGGCGTTCGCAGCCGCTTGCCCGGGCCCTCGGGTGAAGCTGGAGAAAGTCGGCTGCGGTCGTCCGAGACGGCGGGATACGCCCACTAAGGCCTGGCGCGATGAGACTTTCTGTACCCGGACATCCTGGCGTCCGAGCCGAAGCCGTACACCACACATCCAAGCGCCGACCCCATCAGAAGCAGCAAAGCGCCGATCATGACCGAGAGCGCGAGGTTCCGCGAGACCGCCCCCCAAAGGCCCGATGCCAGGGCGGCAGCGATGCCGGTATACACAAGAACCCCGAGGACGCCGCCCGCCACGACGAGTGCTGCAAGCATCATCTTGCGGTCGATGGACATGAGGCCGTTCTCCTTGGATTGCCCTGGGTGCCGCCGGAAACCCCGAAAGACGACCTAGGGACGCTTTTCAGGTTACCTCGCCCAGCACACGACGTCTGTGCGGGAAAGCACACAGACCGAGCATACGTCGCACGACAAGCAGACTTCGGGTTCTCCTTCCCCGAGGGAAGCGGGCGCCGTTCAGACGCCCGATGCAAAACCGTTCGGCGGCTAGATGTGTTGCAGCAGGCGGTCCGACTCTTCCCGGTACGCTGCATAGCACTCGCACACTCGGGTCTCCAGGAGCGCGCGATCCAGGACATCGATACGACCACGGCTATATCGAATGATGCCGGCTCGCTGCAGTCTGCCTGCCGCCTCCGTCACGCCCTCCCGCCGCACGCCCAACATGCCGCCGATCACCTCCTGGGTCACCTTGATCGTGCTCCCGTGCAGCCTGTCGAGGCGCATGAGCAGCCAGCGGCACAACTGTTGATCGACGCTGTGGTGGCGGTTGCAGACCGACGTCTGAGCCATCTGCGTCAATAGCGCCTGGGTATAGCGCAGCAGCACTCTGAGCAGTGCCCCTGCCCGCTCGAACTCCGCCTTGAGGTGTCGGGCATCCAGTCGGTAGCCGTAACCATCATTCTGCACCACCGCCCGACTCGGGGTTGAGTCGCCCCCCATGAAGATGGCGATTCCGATCACTCCGTCGTTCCCGACCACCCCGATCTCGGCCGACGCGCCATCGTCGAGCAGATACATCAACGATACGATCGACGTGGTCGGAAAGTAGACGTGCCGTGAACTCGCGCCGGATTCGTACAGGACATCGCCGACTTCCATCCGGACCAGTTCCAGATGCGGCAACAGCCCGCGCAGGTCAGCGGCGGGCAATGACTCGAGCAAGCAATTTTGGGTCGGACAATGTGTACCCGGCATTTGCACCGCACGCGCTTGACCCGACTGGCGCGCAGCATCGCGGGCCCAGTCGCCAAGCACGCAGTATACAAGCCTTGGCAGCAATGTCCCGGCAGCCGCGACGATCTCGGGGGATGGGCGTCTGACCCGCACCCCGCAGTATTCAAGCCTCGTGGCGCCCGAACATGTCCACGATCACGAGCAACACACCCGCTGTTGCGGCGGCGACGACCAGCGAGTGCAGATCGATTGCCGCGTCCTGCGCCGGCACCCCGCCCAACATGCTCACGAGTTGCGTTCCGAGCAAGCCGCCCATGAGCCCAAGCGCCACGAATCGGCGGCGGCGCATCGCATCCCGGCCGTGAAACACGACGGAAGAGATCAAGCCCACCAATCCGCCTGCGAAGATTCCGATAATCAGATCCATGCCTGCTCCGTGATGTTCCGGCACGCTCTCTCTACAAGCTCGCCCGAATCGCAGCGGCCTAGCTTAGATATATAGTCTGGAAGTAGTCAGCGATCTGTTCGTGCGCGCACATAGGCCACCTCTCGCGTCGCTCAGCGAGCGAGGTCGCTGCCAACGCACGCGGTGGCCGGCGCAATCGCACGCTCGTTGGTCGAACGTCCGCGCCGCGGCAGGCCAGCGAGCCTCGCGTCTCAGGCGAAAGCGCCCTCTTCCATGCGTGCGAGCAGCGCAAACACGCGCTGGGCCCCCTCCTTGCTGCCTAGCAAGGCGAGCGGCGCGCTGAAGAACAAGGCTCGGTTGGGACTCTTCAACCATTCCATCCCTCTCGCCCTTGCCCCCAGGACTCGCTGAGCGCGCTCGAGCACCAGGCCGATTCGTACCAGCTGAGAACGATCGGCACGCGAGAAGCGGTCCTTGGCCTTGCGCCGCAGGTAAGCCGGTTCCGACAGGTTCAGCACCCGCGCCAGCTCGCTGGAGCTGAGCTGTGTCGCCTCTATGGCAATCGCCCCGGCCGAGCCCCGTGCTTCCTGCCGCATCTCGTTGCCGATCATGAAATTCCCGAATCTTCGATTCTGCCCGGGCGCTGGCAACAGCCCGCGCTCAGGACACTAGGGTCGAACACTCGACGCGCACTGCCTGGAGAAGTACAGCGCGCTGAAGCAGCAGCGCGCATGACGTTCGCAGGCCGCCGAACAGAGCGACCTCTCGCGCCGCTACTCGCGCGGATTCTCGTATGCCCTGTGCAGAACAATCTTGCCCGGCTTGTATCGAGCAATCGATCGGGCCTTCTTGAGGGCACCGGCCTGCAAGGGATCCGAAGCCAGAGGGGCGGTCGCGTCGTTGGCGTAGACTTCCCAAGCGTTCGCACGCTTGATGACATGATAATACTTCACAGCCATCGCCTCGGCAGACCGCTCGCGCGGTGGAACACCACCTCCGCTACGGTTCTCGCTCAACCCCATTGGACACGGTGCATGGTAACGACCCTGCGGCTCGGTTTCGGTGCGATACCGAACAGTGGAGCGCTGCCGCGGGAGGCCAGGCTCACGAGGTCTCTGCGAGAGGCGCCACTAGCTCGCCAGACCAGACGAACTGCGCGCATCCAGGATACTCGCGGCGCCGTCATTTACCCTCATCCAAGTGCGACGACTTCGGCAGGATCCGCAGGAGGCCTGCTAGAATCCTTCGAGCTTGGGCACTGTGGCCGCTCGAGCTCTTCGAAGCCCACGAGCCTGCGCCCCGCTCCCATGCCCGCTCCCGATCTCACGAAACTGCGCATAGACCGCGACAAGACCGCGCCTGCGCGATCGCGCTCCGGTCTGCGTCGGCTGTTATGGATGCTCGCAGCGATCGGCATCGGCGCTATGGCGTTCTACTGGCGATCTACCCTCCCGCTGGAGGTCGAGACGACCACGGTCACCACCGCCTATCCTTCGCAGGGGTACACGTTGCTGAACGCGACCGGTTACGTCGTTGCCCAGCGCAAGGCCGCCGTCGCCTCGAAGGCGACCGGTCGGCTCGAATGGCTGGGCGTGCGTGAAGGCAGCACCGTGCGAGCCAACGAAATCGTCGCGCGCTTGGAGAACCGGGACGTGACCGCCCAGATGGAGCAGGCGGCGGCCAATGTAAAGCTCGCTGAAGCGAACGTCGAGCAAGCGCAAGCCGAAGTGCGAGAAGCCGAACGGGCGTTCAACCGTTCACGCGAACTGCTAGCCAAATCCTTCGTCTCCTCGGCGGCCCACGACGCCGCCATCGGCCGGTTCGAGCGCGCGAACGCGAATCTGCGTGCCCAGCAGGCGGCGGTCGCAGTCGCGCAAGCGAGTCTGCGATCATCGCAAGTGGCGATCGACCAGACCTTGATCCGCGCGCCTTTCGACGGCATCGTCCTTACGAAAAACGCCAATGTCGGGGACGTGATCACGCCGCTGTCCTCGGCCGTGGGTTCTCAGGCCGCGGTGGTGACCATGGCCGATATGTCGACCCTCGAAGTCGAAGCCGACGTGTCGGAAGCTGCCGTCGGCAAGGTGTACGTCGGGCAGCCCTGCGAGATTCAGCTGGATGCCCTGCCAGACAGTCGGTTCAGAGGAACGGTCAGCCGCATGGTGCCGACGGTCGATCGCGCCAAGGCGACGGTGACGGTCAAGGTTCGCTTCGAGGACAAGGACGAGCGCATTCTTCCCGAAATGAGCGCCAAGGTCGCCTTCCTGTCCCAGCAGGTTCCGCCCGATCAGCGCGAGCGTCGCACCGTCATTGCTCCCGACGCCGTGGTGGAGCGCGGCGGCAAGCGGGTCGTCTTCGTGGTGCAGAACGATCGTGCCGTCGCCACGGCAGTCCAAATCGGATCCAAGTTCGGCGAATCGGTCGAAGTCACCGAGGGTGTAGAGGCAGGCGCCAAGGTCGTCATGCGCCCCTCCGAAAAGCTGCAGGACGGGATGGCCGTTACGCTCCAATCGGGCAAGCGCTGATGTGTCCAGTCAGGAAATGCCTCCATCAAGGATGCCGAGTATCGACGCCGTGCGTTACGTTGGTTGTCAAACACCCTTAGCTTGCCAAGCTGGCTGCAGTGCATTGCGCCCCCGGTGTCGATTGCCTCGCTTTGCCCACGTACATGGCAGCGCCTCGCGATCATTCACGCAGCCGAGACTCCCGGATTGGGAACCGTAGCCACCGCCATGGACGACACCTCCCCGCTGATCGAGATCCGAGCCCTCTTCAAGAGCTATCGCCGCGGCGATCAGATCATTCCCGTGCTGAGCGACATCTCGCTCGATATCGCGCACGGCGAGTTCACCGCCCTAATGGGCCCTTCCGGGTCAGGCAAGAGTACCCTGCTCAATCTCATCGCGGGCATCGACAAGCCAGATCGCGGCGAACTGCGCATAGGCGGCCTCGACATCAGCCAGCTTTCCGAGACCGCGCTGGCAGACTGGCGTGCCGCGCATATCGGATTCATCTTTCAGTTCTACAATCTGATGCCCGTACTGACGGCCTTGGAGAACGTGGAACTGCCCCTCATGCTCACCTCCCTTTCGCGCAGTGAGCGGCGCGAGCGCGCAGCGCTCACGCTCGCGATGGTCGGACTGGAAGATCGCATGGACCATTATCCTTCCGAGCTTTCGGGCGGGCAGCAGCAGCGGGTCGCCATCGCGCGCGCGATCGTGACCGATCCGACGCTGATCGTCGCCGACGAACCCACCGGCGACCTCGATCGACGTTCCGCGGAAGACGTGCTTGCCCTCCTGCGCCGCCTGAATGAAGAGATCGGCAAGACCGTTCTGATGGTCACGCACGATGCGAACGCCGCCAAATCCGCCCGGCGCCTCATCCACCTCGACAAGGGTGAATTGAGCACCGATCAAAGCGGTCCCTCGTAGTGTCGTCGAATCGACATTTCGCTGTCCGGAAGATGCCTGGGATCGACGCTTTGCGCCGCCCCGACCACTCGCCGCGCAACGAGCCCGACTGCGCTGCGACTAGCGTCGCGTCCGGCAGGTATGTCGACGTTCGCGCCTTGCGTGCCCCCACCTCGAAGCTATGGGGCATCGCGCTGCGCGTCTGCTCCGCCTTCGGCGACTAGGCGGCGGCACCATGTTCATACTCAAGCTCATCGCCCGGAACGCCTTGCGCCACAAGCTGCGCACGACTTTGACGGTCGCGGGACTGCTCGTCGCCATCCTGGCATTCGGCATGCTGCAGACGGTGATCGACGCCTGGTATGCCGGGGCACAATCGGCATCGAATGCGCGCCTGATCACGCGCAACGCGATCTCCCTCGTTTTCCCCTTGCCCCTGAGCTATGAAGGACGCATACGCAGCGTCGAAGGCGTCACGCAGGTGGCGCGTTCGAACTGGTTCGGCGGGATCTACCAGGAGCCGAAGAACTTCTTCGCCCAGTTCGCCGTGTCGCCGAACTATCTGGACCTCTATCCCGAATTCGTGCTCCCCGAGGCGCAGCGTCAGGCGTGGCTGCGAGATCGCAAGGGCTGTCTCATCGGTCGACAGCTCGCCGATGCCTACGGCTTCAAGGTGGGCGACGTGCTGCCTTTGCGCGGCACCATTTTCCCAGGCACCTGGGAGTTCGTCGTGCGCGGCATCTTCGAGGGCTCGGACGAGACCAAGGTGACGCGCCAGATGATGTTCCACTGGGACTACCTCAACGAGACCCTGCGTCGAACCTCGAAGCAACGCGCCGATCAGGTCGGCATCTACATCGTCGGCATCGACGCGGCACAGAGCGGCCCGGGGATCGCCCGAGCCATCGACGAGAGCTTCCGCAACTCGCTCGCTGAAACGCTCACGGAATCGGAACAGGCCTTCCAGCTGGGATTCGTCGCCATGTCGAACGAGATCATCGCCGCCATTCGGATCGTCTCCTATGTGGTCATCCTGATCATCATGGCGGTGATGGCGAACACCATGGCCATGAGCGCACGCGAACGTCTGGCCGAATACGCCACGCTGAAGGCGCTCGGCTTCGGCCCCGGGTTCATCGCGGCGCTGATCTTCGGAGAGTCGCTGGTCATCTGCGGCGTCGGCGGGCTTATGGCAATCGGGGCGATGCCGTATGCCGCGTCGGGATTCAAGCAGATCGCCGGCAACTTCTTTCCCATCTTCGAAGTATCGTCGGTGACTCTCGCCTTGCAGGCTGCCTGCGCCCTGACCGTCGCGATCGCGGCGGCCATCGTCCCTGCGGTGCGCGCCTCGCGGGTGCGCATCGCGCAAGGGCTGCGAGCCATCGGCTGACTGCGACGACCGCCGTGAAGATTCCTCTCTCGTACATCGCCCGCAACCTCTGGACGCGACGCCTCACGACAGCATTGACGGCGGGCGGCCTGGCGCTGGTGGTCTTCGTGTTCGCGACCGTCCTGATGCTGGACGCAGGGCTCAAGCGCACGCTGGTCACGACAGGCGAATTCGACAACGTGACGATCATACGCAAAGGTTCGGAGACGGAAATTCAGAGCGGAATCTCGCGTCCCCAGGCCAGCATCATCGAATCGCATCCGGCCGTCGCCATCGGCGCCGCCGGTCGACCGTTCGCCGCGAAAGAGACCGTGGTGCTGATCTCCCTGCTGCGCCGCGGCGACAACCGCCCTTCGAACGTCGTCATCCGCGGCACGGACGCCACAGGCCTCGCCCTGCGCCCGCAGGTCCGAATCGTACAGGGCCGCATGTTCCGCCCCGGCAGCGCCGAGATCATCGTCGGCGCGAGCATCGCGGCACGCTTCGACATGGCGACTGTCGGCAGCCGCATCAATTTCGCCCAGCGGGACTGGACCGTGGTCGGTGTCTTCGATGCCGGCGGCAGCGGGTTCGATTCCGAGGTGTGGGGCGACGTCGATCAGCTGATGCAGTCGTTCCGACGCAACGCCTACTCGTCGCTGATCGTGCGCCTAGCCCGATCGGAAGCGTTCGAGACATTCGCGGCGGACATCGACACCGACCCGCAACTGACCAACGAGTCCAAGCGCGAACAGATCTTCTACGGCGACCAATCCAAGGCGCTTTCGACCTTCATCAACGTCCTGGGATTGTCGCTCTCGGTGATCTTTTCCATCGGCGCGATGATCGGCGCCATGATCACGATGTATGCCTCCGTCGCCAACCGGGTCGGAGAGATCGGCACCTTGCGTGCCTTGGGCTTCCGGCGCCGTGCGGTGCTGACCGCCTTTCTGATGGAAGCGCTGCTGCTCGGCGTCGTAGGCGGCGTGATCGGCGTACTGGTCGCTTCGCTCATGCAGTACGCCTCGTTCTCGACCTTGAATTTCCAGACCTTCGCCGATCTCTCGTTCCGCTTCATTCTGACCGGCGAAGTGGTCGTCAAGGCAATGCTGTTCGCCGTGATCATGGGGCTGGTCGGCGGCTTTCTTCCTGCCGTGCGGGCAGCTCGCCTGCGCGTCGTGGATGCCCTGAGAGCGGTCTAACCAGTAACGAGAGACTGCGGCCGCTGCCCGAGGACGGTCGCGCCATGGCACAGCCTCCTCGGACATCCGCCTCGGCGCGGACTCAAACCAACCCGCGGCTGGGCACCAGGAACTCGCGCTTCATCTGCGTCAGCGAAGAGATCCCAAGCATGGCCATGTTGCGGCTGATTTCCTCCTTCAGCAGCTGTGCCCCGTGCCGCACACCGGCTTCGCCGCCTATGGCAGCCGCATAGAGAAACGGCCGACCCACGAACACGAAATGCGCGCCCAGTGCGATGGCCTTGAGCACATCGGAGCCCCGACGCACACCGCTGTCGAGCATGATCGCCATGTCGCCGGCTTCCGCTGCAATGGCGGGAAGCACGCGCAGCGGCGACAGGGTGTAGTCGAGCTGGCGGCCGCCATGATTCGACACCATGATGCCATCCACGCCGCATTCGCGCGCCATGCGCACGTCTGCCGGCGCGAGGACACCCTTGAGCACGAGTTTGCCCGGCCAGAGCTTGCGCATCAGCGCCACGTGCTCCCAATTGAGCCCGTCGCGGGACATTCGCGGGCGCTCCATGTTGCCCATGATCGGTATGCGCGGGAAACCCATGTTCTCGAGGTGGGGCATGCCATAGTTGAGCACCGTGCGACCGAAGGTGCCCAGCAGCCAACGCGGACGCAGCATGCAGTCCCAGGCGAGCCTCGGCGTGACCTTGAGGGGTGAACTGTAGCCGCTGCGCACGTTGTTCTCGCGATTCGAGTTGACCTGCACATCGACGGTGAGCACCAGCACTTCGAAACCTGCGCGCTTCACGCGCTCCACCAGCGCGGTGATGATGTCCGGCTCGCCCGGCAGATAGGCCTGGAACCAGGCCGTCGGCGCGCTCTCCTTCAAGCGCTCCATCGGCGTGAGCGATGCGCCGCTCTGGATCATGACCGTGTTCATCTCGGCAGCCACTTTCGCGAGCGAATAGTCGCCGCGATACGCCGCCAGCGCGGTGCTGCCCATGGGCGGAAATCCGAACGGCAGATCGTAACTGCGCCCGAATAGCGTCGCTTTCTGATGCCGCGCACGCGTGTCGGTCAGCACTCGCGGCAAGAACTCGAACTCGTTGAAGGCGCTCCGGTTGGCCACCAGCGAAGCGTTCGTTTCCACGGCGCCCGAGATGTATCCGAACACGGGCCGCGGCAGGAAACGCCGGGCAGGTTCCTCGAAATCGTCCAGGCACAATATGTTTTTCAGGCGTGCCGGTAGGCCGCCGGCAGCAGGGGCCGCAACGGCACGCGGTGCCGCCGTCTGGGTCGCTTGGGTTGCGCTGTCGCTCATGGTGCTGGTCACTCCTCCCGGGTTGTATGCGGTCCTGGTTCGCCGAGCCGGCGAACCAGGCCGCCCGCGAAGTTTATGCCGGTTGCGGTGCTCGTGCACACCCTGGGCTGGCTGGGCGATTCCAAAAGAGCCCCTCGTGGCACGGGCGCCGCCCTCACAAGGCACGTGCACTACATGACGCCAGCACACCCGCGCCCGCTCGACGTGCGTTATGCGCGCAGAGCCGCCAAGCCATGCCGGCGCTCCGTGAACCGCGGTACCTGCTGCGCACGAGCGTCTGTGCCTGGATAGACGAATACGCGCCCGGCATGGGCGCGGAACTCACCCGAGCCTATGCGGCAACACACGGCTCGACGCCAACGGCGGCAGACACGATCCCCGACACGCTCGAATAGCCGCGCGGCTGCCCGGGAGGCTGAGTATCAGGCGTGCTGGACCCGATGCCGCCCGCCTCATTCACTGCGGCCGGTAAACGCGAGCATGTCGCTTAGCTGGTCGTCGGTACGCAGCAACTCACGGCGCGCTCGGCCGTGATGCCGCTCGGCCGCTTTTTGAGCAGTTTCGACGATCGTGCTTCCTGCCCAGGCGGGTAGCGGGCGGCCGGAACGCCCGAGCAGACGAAGCAGACGCAATGTGTGTTTCTTGAAGTAGTGCTGCACGACTTCGTCGTCGAGGGAACCGAACACCTGAAAGCTGCCCGGGTCGCCCTGTCGGCCGCAGCGACCGAACAGCTGGCGGTCGACACGCCGCGCATCGTGGCGCTCGGTGGCGATCACATGCAAGCCACCCACATCAACCACGCCCGGTGCCAGCCGGATATCGGTGCCGCGCCCCGCCATGTTGGTCGCGACCGTGATCCGCCCACGCTCGCCCGCGCGCGCCACGACTTCCGCTTCCTCCTGATCTTGTCGCGCATTGAGCACCTGATGCATCAGGCCGGCGGTGGCGAGCAGCTCGCTCAAATGCTCCGAGGCCGAGACCGAGCGGGTGCCGATCAGCACCGGCCTGCCTTGCGCCTGCAGCTGTCGGACCGACTCCACGATCGCGCGCCATTTCTCCTCGGCCGTTGCATACACGCGCTCGGTCCAGGCGCGACGCCGGACCGGTCGATTGGTGGGGATGGTGACGACGGGCAAGCGATAGACCGCCCAGAGTTCTCGTGCAACCTCTCGGGCAGTGCCGGTCATGCCGGCCACCCGAAGATAGCGTCTGAAGAAGCGTTGGTAGCTGATGCGCGCCAGGGTTTCCTGCTGGCCGGTGATCGCACAGCCTTCTTTCGCCTCGATCATCTGATGCAATCCGCGCTCCCAGGAGCGATCCGCCATCACGCGACCGGTGTACTCGTCGACGATCTGCACCTTGCCGTTGCGGACGAGATACTGTTTGTCGCGCTGGAAGAGGTAGAGCGCGCTGAGCGCGCGCCGGGTCAGCTCCTCGCGCCGCCGCGGTCCCATCCAGACCCCGCCATACGGCTCGGCCAGTTCGGCCAGTCGATGGCGGCCATGGTCGCTCAGCTCCACCTCGTGACGGCGAGGCAACAGGGAGAAATCGACGCCCGACTCGAGCTGGCGCGCAATGCTTATGGCTTCGCCGTACACCCGCTCTTCCTGGCTCGAATCGCCGACATTCGAAATGATGAGCGGCGTACGAGCTTCATCGACCAGCACGCTGTCGGCTTCGTCGACGATGACGAAACACAATCCTCGCAGCAGCAATCTTCCCGCGCGCGCATGCTCGGCGTGCAAGGCCTCCACCTTGAGCTGCATCTGTCCGGTATCGCGCCCGAGCATGAGGCGATCCTTGAGGTAATCGAAGACGACTTGCTTGTTGGTGCCGTAAGTGATGTTGCAGGCATACGCAGCGCGGCGAGCGGCCGGCGACATGCCCTCGGTGATGGTCCCCACGGTCAGGCCGAGGAACTTGTAGAGCGGACTCATCCAAGCGGCATCGCGCAACACGAGGAAGTCGTTCACCGTCACGATATGCACCGGAATGCCGGCAAGCGCTGCTGTACAGGCAGGCAGCGTGGCGGTCAGCGTCTTGCCCTCGCCCGTCTCCATCTCGGCGATCTTGCCTTCGAGCATCACGCGCCCCCCGAGCAGCTGCACGTCGAAGGGCCGCATGCCCAAACGACGGGTGGCCACCTCGCGCACGATGGCGAAGCTTCTCGCCACCAAGGCCTCCTGCAGCCCCTCGCTGTACAGTCGCCGACGCAGGTCCGGCATGCAGGCGCGCATGTCCTGATCGGACAAATCCTTCAGACTGCTTTCCTCGCGCGCCACCAGCGCCAGGAACCGCTCGTGCCCGGGACGGCGGCCGTACGCGAACTGGCGCACGACACCCCCGAGCGTGGCTGCCATGCGATCGAGCCAGGTGTCGCGCACGTCCTCCCGCTGCGGGTAGGGACCGAGCGCGATCCCTGGACGCAGACTGGTCGTGCTAGACATCGAACTGCCTCAACAACAAGCGCCGCAGCGCTCGATACAGTTGCAGGCCCGCGGGCTCGAAACCGTGATCGAAGCGCACGTGGACACGCGCTCCGAGATGATCCGCGCGTACTTCCGGCGGCAGCGCCACCTCCAGTTGGAACGTCTGCCGCAGCGCAGTCATGCCTTCCGGGTCGCGCGGGTCCACCGCGATGGCGCCACCGGCCGAAGTTCCCAGCGCGGCGGTCGGCAGCTTCAGGGAGCCGCCCGGCACTTCGCGGCGCACCTCGCCGACCATGGGCTCTGATCCCCAGGCCGCCAGCATCACTTGCACCCCGCGCGTGGATTGCCGAACCATCGCGATGTCGTCCTGCGGCACAGCGACACGCGCGGTGAGCTCCCTGGAAGCGACCACGTAGCCGACCAATTGCCCCTTGTTCACGAAGCGACCGGGCAGATCCTCGGCATTGGGCACCACGAAGCGTCCGCTCGCCGGACTGCGGAAGACCAATGCCTCCTCCCGCTCGCGCGCACGGCGCAGGTTGGCCTGCGCGGCGACCATCTGTTCGCGCACCATCGCGGCCTGCGCGCGGTCTGTCGGCAAAAGCGCATCGTACCGGGCGCTCAATTCATCGACCTGAGCTTTGAGCACCGCGACCCGCGCAGCAAGAAACGGCTCCTCGGCGCGAATCAAGGGCTGTCCGCGCTGCACTTCGCTGTCGGCGGGGACGAGCAGGCGCGCGATGAAGCCGTCCGATCCGGCGCGCACTTGGGTTTCCTCCGGCAGCCAGATCACGCCCTCGGCCCGCGTCCAGCTCGGCGCCGGCACGACGAAGATCAGCCCGGCCAAGGCAAGCACGAGCAGCAGCGTGGTCGACATCGCGCGTCCGCGCTGGCGCTGCACTTCGGGACTCTTCACCACGAAGGCGAGGCTCTTGCCGACGGGAATCACGACCTGCGTCACGATGGCCCAGATCGCAAGCAGCACGCCGACGATGAAGAACTTGCCCGCAATGAACATGATGATGACGAAGGTGATGAAAACCCGATAGATGAACGAGGCCACGCCGTACACCAGCATCCAGGCGCGCTCGCCGCTGCCGTTGGCAGGCGACTTCGCATCCTTCATGCCGAAGAGGTAACGCTGAAAGAGATAACCGATATGGCGATTGGAGCGGTTGCCGAGATTCGGAATCTCGATCGCGTCGGCCAGCACGTAGTAGCCGTCGAAGCGCAGCAGCGGATTGCCGTTGAACAGCAGCGTAGACACGCCGGTGATGAGCATCACGTTGTAGGCCACGGTCTTGACGAGGCCGGGCTCGACCATTAACCAGACGAACATTGCGAGCGCGCCGAGAAAGAGCTCCACGGCGATGCCTGCCGCACCCACCACCATGCGCTTGCGCTTGTCCCGAAAGCCTGTCGCCGCGGAGGCGTCGACATAGGGCACCGGCGTCAGCACCAGCAGCATGATGCCGATCTCATGGACTTCGCCGCCCCAGCGGCGAGTGGCGTAGCCGTGACCTAGCTCGTGAAACGCCTTGACCACGGGATAAATCAGCCACAGCGCAAATAGATTCTGCGGCGTGAGCACCTGGTCGGCGATGTTGCTGGTGAGGTCGGTCCAATGCAGAGCCGCCAGCACCGCCCCCGTGCCGACCACGACGAGCCACAGCGCGACGCCGAACCAGGTGAAAAGCGGATCGACCAGATGCTGCGTGCGCTGCAGGAAGCGATCCGGGTCGATCAACGGAAAGCGCAGCGCCAGGGGCGTCCAGAAACGGCGCCGCCATTTCATGCGCTCGTGCTTCTCGTAGCGCCGAAAGATTTCCATGCTGTCGGGCGGCACGTCGCAGAGCAGTGCGTCGGCCGCGTGCAGTTGCCCCAGCAGGCGAATGACATCCTCCTGGGTAGGCGCTGCGTCGCCGAGTCGAGTACAGGCCGCTTCCCAGATCTGCTGGACCGTGCGCTCGCCGTCCATCAATCCGATCACATGATGCGCAGCCGCGGAGAATCGATGCGAGCGCTCCGCCGCGACATCTTGCAGCACGAACCAGATTTCCCCACGGAAGCTGTGCCGATGAATCTGCACGTGCGACCGGATGCGAGGCCGCAACGAGGCGACCCGATACCATGACGGACTGAACAGCGAGTCGCTCATCGTCCCACCGGACTCACGGCCACCAGGACCAGACCCACATCCGCATCCAATGCACCAGCTTGTGGGTCCAAATCCATAGGAGCTTGCGTTCCTCGACGTAAATCTTGCCCACGCCTTCCATGCCGGGTCTGAGCTTCTCGACCGCGCCCTGCGCGCGCGCCTCCACCCGGAAGTAGTTGCGCCCCTCTTCCACCACCGAGACCGGCGTGATCTTCTCGATCACCAGCGCGATCTCCTCGTTGGGCATGCTCGACAGCGCGAGGCGCCCGGCCTGCCCGGTCGACACATTGGTGATGTCGCGCTCGTCGACCTTCATGATGACCCGATAGGTGTCCAGAGGCGCCAGCTCGAAGAGCACGCTCCCGCGCTCGACGGCGGCGCCCAGCGACTGACTCAGGTCGCCCTTGACGATCACGCCATCGAACGGCGCGATCAGCCGGGTGCGCAGAATCTGTTCATCGACGAGCGCGGTCTGCGCGCTGATCTGACCGCCCTGAGCTTCCAGGATGCGCGAACGCGCGCGATTGCCTTCGGCGATGGCCGCGCGACGCTCGCTTTCGAGCTGTGCCCGCTGACTCATCAGCCGCTGCCGCTCGAGCCGCAGATCGCGATCGTCCATCGAGGCAAGCAGATCGCCCTTGCGCACCACATCCCCGGCGCGCGCGCGCGCCTCGACGACATAACCCTGCATCGCCGCCGTCACGGCACGCTGCACCTGCCCCTCCAGGCTCGCATCCGCGGTAATCGTGTAGTCGCCCTCGACCAGCGCGAAAAACGCGATCACAGCAGCAATCGCCGCAACCCAAAGCTTCAGCGCGATATGGCGGGGACCGATCAAATGACCCAGGTGCGTCGCCATGCTGTCCGCGACCTTGCGCGCGATCCAGCGGTCTTCCTTGCGCTTGACATCGAGGACCGGCCCGAGCAGCAGCGCCGCGTGCTCGCACAGTTCGATCGTCCGCGCATCGAATTCAGATCCCGGCGGCAACTCGAGGGTCAGCGCGCCCAGCACCCGTTCCCCGGCAGTGAGCGGAATGGTGCATATCGCACCCGCTGCATGCTGCTGATGCAGCTCGGCATGGGCTCGCGTGACCTGAAAGGGCCCCTCTTGGGGCGCGGGATACTGCACTGTCGCGAGCTGGTCGACCGCCTCCTCCATTGCGCCTTCCAGCGCCCGGATGAGATTGGCCTTCTTGGTGAAAGAGGCACTGTGCGAGAGCGCCTTTACCTGGATATGGCGTCCTTTCATGAAACCGAGGCTGACTCGTTCGCAGCCGAAGGTCGTCGCCAGCTCGGTGGCGACCGCGGTTGCCGCCGCCTGAAAGCGCTCGTGGCTCAGGGAGGTGGCCATCAACTCCAGCACGGTCACCAGACGCGCCTTGCTGGTGAAGGTCTTGCGGCGCGCCAAAGCTTCCAGCCAACCCAAGCCCCAGCCCAGGCGTTGTACCAGCTCTGCGACTGCAGCCTCCGAACGCCCTTCGACCTCCAAGGCCACCGCACCGTGGAGTTCGTCGTCGACGATCAGAGGGTGAGCAAGGAACACAGGATCCTGCCGCCGCGGCGTGCGCTTGACGCCCTCGACCGCGACGCTGCGATCCTGCAGCGCCTTCTCGGCAATGGCCGCGAGCCTGGGACTGCCTTCGATGCCTTCCGGCCAGACCGCCATCGGCGCGAAAGCGCTCGCCTCCGAGGCACGCAACACCACCACGCCGCGGATCACGCCCTCGAACGCACGACACTGGATGTCGAGCCACGTCGCCGCGAAACCATGAGCATCGGGCGCGTGTACGAGGCGCGCCCAGAAATCGGACCGAAATTCGCCGCCTTCGCCCGCCCTGCGAGCGTCGGAGACCAACACTATGCCGTCGTCACCTGCCACTTGGGAGTCCTACTTGCAATGATTCATGGGAACCCCGTACTCAGCGACCACGAGGACCCGGATTCGCACCTGGCGGCTGCACGGTTGCTCCGCCCTGCACCCGCCGCAGCTCGCTCACCATCGTCCGGCGACCAAGGCAAGACACTAACGCAGCGCAGCGCCGATACTCACCAGGTCGCTTTCCGACAGCGTTCCCGCGACCTGCTGCAGCCGCAGACGATTGAGCAGATAGTCGTAGCGCGATTGCGCATAATCACGCCTTGCCAGATACAAGTCGCGCTGCGCATCGAGGACAGGCAACAGCGTGATCAGGCCCGACTTGTGACTCAGCTCTTTCGCTTCCAGCGATCGTTGTTGCGAGATGACCGACTGTTCGAGCGCACGCACGAGGTCGACGCCGGCGAGCGTGCCTTCGTAGTAGGCGCGTGTCGCCCGATCCACGGTTCGCCGCTCCATTTCCAGCTCTTCCTGCACCCTGGTATAGCGGTGTGCCGCTTCGCGCGTGACTGCGCTAGTGAGCCCGCCCTCGTAGATCGGGATGCTCAGCCGCACGGTGAGATCGGTCGTTTCAACGTTGCTCCCGCCACCGAAGAGGGTGCTGCCCGAATCACGCCGATTGTGATTGAGCAACAGATTCACGCTGGGAAAGTGTCCGGCCTTCAACCGCTCGATTTCCTGACGCGCGACCTCGAGCGCCTCACGTCGGGCGTTCAGGCCAAGATTCTGCTGGGATGCCGTCTCCAGCCAGCGCTCGATCGTCGCGGGCTGCGGCGACTCCAGCGGGAAGTTCTCGCCCAGCACCTGGCCGCGCTCGAACAATGTACCGGTGATCTCGCGCAGCGCTTGCCGGGCATCCCGCAATCGGTTCTTCGCCTCGATCTCCCGCGCTTGCGTGACCGCGTAACGAGCGGCCGCGTCGTATTGGTTCGTGATCGTGCCGAGTCCCGCCTTCAAGCGCTCGCGAGCGAGATCGAGCGCCTTGCCGACCGCTTCGCGCTCGGCCGTCGCCAGCGCCAGGCTATCCGTCGCGGCCATCAGCACCAGATAGGCCGTGGTGGTACGCAGCAGCAGTTCCTGCTCGGCGGCGAGCAAGGTGAACTGTGCCTGCTTCACCACCGCCTTGGCCTGAGCGAAGCGCTCGATGACTTCTTTGCGGAAGATGGGCTGCGTCACGGACAGCGTGCGCACGTCGGTCGGAAAATCCGTCACCCCGGCGCCGAAGATCGGATTCTGGCTGCTCAGGATGCGCTGGCGTGTTTCCGTATGCTCGAAATCGAGCCTCACGGCTGGCAGGAATCCCGCCCGTGCCTGATCGATGAGTGTGCTGGCAGCTCGAAACTCGGCTTGGGCCGCACGGTACTTGGGATCGTTTTCGCGCGCCAGTTTGTAGGCTTCGAGCAGCGTCTGGGCACTGCACAGCGTGGGCAGGAACAGCGCCGCCGCCACCCACGCCCGCATCGACTTCATCATGTACAGACCACCTCTCTTCTTGGACACGAGGGCACGCCCCCCCCGAAGACCCGTCACGTCACCGACCGAACGTCACACTGCACTTGATGCCGGCAGGAATCTTGTTGTCGGGATTCGGCATCTGCAGCCTGACCCCAAGTGTGCCGCTTGCCGCATCGATCAGCTTGTCGACCACGACGACTTTGGCCGGATAGCTGCCCGCCACATACGGCGCCAAGTTAACGCGTCCGGTCATGCCGACGCGCAATGCGTTGAACATGGACGCAGGCGCGATCACTTCGATGTTGAGCGGATTGACCTGGGCGAGTTTGACGACGACCGACTTCTCTGCGCGGATGAACTCGCCCGGCGCGAGACGGCGTTCGACCACCACGCCATCGAGCGGGCTGACGATGGTGCGCAGATTCAGCGTCTCCTGGTTGCGATTGAGTTCTTCCTCCCGCAGCCGCACTTCGGTCACCATCTCGTCCCGCTCCTGGGCCGAGATCAGCTGTTTCTGGAAGAGCATCTCGTTTCGCTCCGCGCGGCGCTGAGCGAATTCCACCTGGGCCTGAGACAACTTGACTGCCGCCGATTCGACCCCCGAGCGCAACCGTGCGACGACCTGGCCCTTGGTGACTCGATCGCCTCGATCCACCGACACCTGCTCCAGCACCCCGTCGACGGGGCTCCCGATGCTGACGGCCATCGAGGGCTCGACCAGACATTCCATCGTGCGACCAGCGCCGGCCGCGGGCGGGGTTTGGGCTTCGGGAATGGCGCGCGCCACCGGCAAAGGACCTCCCTGACCCTGAGCACCCGCAAGGGGCGCAATGAGCAACGTCAAGAGTGCCGCGATCGACCTATTCATTGCCTGCCTTTCGATCGCGTGAGGCGTCGGACTCAAACGACTCGAGCCCTCGCTCTACTCAACGATCTGCATTCGTAGACACCTAGGCGCGAGGGCGACCCCGACGTCCATGGAAAACATGGATCAGGCGTGTATCACGGGCCTCGCTTTTGCTGGCGCGATGCTACCACCCTGGGTGTACATCGCCAACAGTATCGAGGGCCCTGGCCGGGACGCCGATACGCGGTCAATGAGCGACGGAATCCGCACGAGGTTGTGCAGACGACCGGAGCATGTCTCGGCGCGCAATGCCGCCGGCCGCACGTCCGACATGGGAAGGTCGGTCCCGTGCTGGCAGCCCCAGCAGTGCTGCAGAGGCCAACATCGTGGCAAAAATATCGGCGCGATCGACATCGGTCGAGAGATCGACGTCCGAGCCGAGCACGGACGCTGGCGTTTCGACCTGTCCTGCCTCGGCCTTCGCTGCAGCACGCGGCCGGCGCGCTTGCTCCTCGTTTGCATCACCCGATTCCGTCATCACTGCACCATCCGCCGCCTGACCGGCTTCGACCGGCTCGATGACCGACTCGTGGCTCGAGAGTCTTTGCTGGTTGGTGACATGGGACTCGAACACGTCGAAGAAGACCGCCAGATCCAGCAGCAATGCAAACAGGCTTTCTCGATCCAGACTGAACACGCTTTCGAAGCCCGTCAGATCGAGCAGCAGATCATGCAACCCGATCACGCTGAGCGGCGAGAGGATGTCATCCGCGACACTCCAGCGTTCGTCCCAATAGGCCGCCGTCTCCGGCTCACCCGGCAAGGCGTTGAAGGAACTGAACAATGTTCGGGTCACCAAATCGTGCAGATCCGCCTGGATGCTTCTCACCAGACCATCGACGAGCGTGACCGCTGCATTGCCACCGAAGAGTAGATCCTCATCCAGACTGCCGTAGAGCAGGTCGTTGCCTTGACCGCCGATCAGGATGTCGTTGCCGGCGCCACCGTCGAGGATATCGTTGCCCCCGAAGACGACATCGATGGACAGGATGTAGATCTGCGTACCTGGGCCGAACGTTACGCTGCCGCCATCGCCGAACAGAATGTCGTTGCCGCCAGCGCTGAGCACCGTATCGCCCTGAGCTCCGCCGATCGCAACGTCGTTGCCGTCGCCGGTGGAGATGAAGTCGCTGCCACCCAACAGCGGATCTCCGGAGAACACCTGCACGACGTTGCCCGCCGCATCGTTGATGATCGTGCCGTTGTCGCCGACGACGATGTCGGCACCGCTGCCGGTGACGATCCAATCACTGCCCACGCCACCCAAGACCCGGTTGTCGCCGTCGCCGGCGTCGATGCTGTCGTCGCCCCCGGTCGTGGCGACCGTGTCGGTGCTCAGCACATACCAGATGACCGGCCCTTGATAGACGACCTGCCCGTTGTCACCCAGGATGACGTCATTGCCCTCGCCCGTCGTTACCGTATCGCTGCCGAAGCC
>JALHQN010000032.1 GCA_022841915.1 Burkholderiales bacterium
AAGGCCAGCGTTGCCGCCCAATCCCTCGGCATCGAGGCACCGGCTGGCGCAGAAGCAGCAATGAACATGCAGGTCGCCGCCATCACGCTCCAAGGCGAAGCCTTAGGGGGCCGTGTCGGTACGAAGATCGAATTGGTGCAGTTGAAGCAATTCAGCGCAGGCGCCAAGACGCTCGCAATGGATGGCAGCGACATGCAGATCAAGGGCGAGGCGCTGCGAGCCGGGCTCGACGCGTTGATATTGCGGGATCCCGCCACGGGCGCCGAGCTGGCTCGTCTGGCGCGCGCCGAAGCGACCGGGGGCGCGGTCTCGACAAAGCAGCGCAGCGCGCAAGTGGAACGGATCGCCTTCTCCGACGCCCATGCGAGCGCGACGCTCGACGGCAGCGGCAAACTCAATTGGGATGCCTTCCTGGCAGCCTTCGCACCGCCGCGCCCCGCAGGCCAGCCGACTTCGTCCCCGGTAGCCGCCAAGGGCACCCCGGTGCCCGCGCCGTCTTGGGATGCCAACGTCAAGTTGATCGAGCTGAGCAGATTCGGCGCGGCCTACACCGACCAGCGACCAGAATACGCCCTCGCAATGGCGCTGCAGGACGTCAATGCGCGCATTCGCAATGCGGGCACGAAAACCAAAGCGCCAGCGGCCATCGAGATCAACGGGCGCATCAAGGACAGCGGCCAGTTCAAAGTCGCCGGTAACGTGGATCTGCAGACCTTCGCCACCGACGTGAAGCTCAAGCTCGACGAAATCTCGTTGACCCCCGCGCAACCCTTTCTCGCGCAGCAAGCCCGATTGCAGATCGTGTCGGCCTTGGCGTCTGCCGAGGGTCGGCTGCGTTATGGCAAGCCCAAGGAAGCCGGGGCCGACATCGTGTTCGAAGGCGAGTTGGGCCTGGACAAGGTCGTCATCGAGGAAACCGAGCCCGCGCAGCCTTTTCTCGCCCTCGACAGCCTGCGCGCGTCGCAAGTGAAGCTGGCGCTGGGGCCGAACAGCCTCGACATTCCCGATTTGCGTTTGAACCGATTGGTCACGAAGCTATTGATCGCCGAGGACCAGAGCGTCAATCTGGTGAAGGTTTTGCGCAAAAAGCCCACGAATGCACAGCCTGCCTCTGCACCTGCGGCCGCAACCGATGGGGCTGCGCCAGCGGCGCTGCCCTCGCCACCCGCAGGCGAACCGCCCGACAATGCTTTTCCGCTGTCGCTGGCACGCATCCGAATCGATCACTCCGTGCTCGAGTTCTCCGACCTCGGCCTGCGCCCGCAGTTCAGCACCCGCATGCACGAGTTGCAGGGCGTGATCACGGGCGTCTCCACCTCCCGGGATTCGCGTGCGCGGCTGGAACTCGATGCGCGCGTCGATGAGTTCGGCGCGGCGATCATTCGCGGCTCGATCAACCCGTTCGCGCCTCGTGCATACACGCAAGTCGATCTCGATTTCCGCAATATCGCGATGAGCGCCCTCACCCCCTACTCCGCGAAGTTCGCAGGCTACCGGATCGCCTCCGGGCAGTTGTCGATGAATCTTCAGTACCGCATCAAGAACAGCGCCCTGCAAGGCAACAACAAGATCATTCTCGACAAGCTGGTCCTGGGAGAACGGGTCGACAGTCCCGGCGCACTCAATCTGCCGCTCGAACTGGCGATCGCGATCCTCAGGGACGCGAACGGGCGAATCGACATCGGCTTGCCCGTCTCCGGCAGTCTCGACGATCCTCAATTCAGCATCGGCGGCCTGGTCTGGAAGGCGATAGGCAATCTGCTCACTCGCATCGTGACCGCCCCCTTCCGCGCGCTGGCCGGTCTTTTCGGCGGCGGGGCGAATGAACAACTCGGCTCGATCGAATTCGACCCGGGGAGCGAGGCGCTGCGCCCGCCGGAGCGGCAGAAGCTGCGTACGGTGGCCGAAGCGCTGCAAAAGCGTCCCCAGCTCAAGCTGACGGTCAAGCCGGCCTATGCCACCGAGCCGGATCGCGCAGCCCTCCAATCCCTCGCTGTGCGCCGCGCGATTGTCACCCGGGCCGGCATCAACCTCGAGCCTGGCGAAGCGCCGGGCCCTCTAGACGTGAGCAATGCGAGGATGCAGCAAGCGATCGAAGCCCTCTTCGTCGAGCGCTTCGGCACGCCGGCCGCCCGAGATCTGCGCGCAAGCATGGCGAAGGCGGCCGAGGTGCCGCCCAAAGAAGGTGCCAAACCCGCTACCAATGCGGCCGCCGTTGCCGTCACCCGCATCGCACGGGCGATGTCCGAGCGCCTGATCGAGGCTCACACCGTAGCCGAGACCGATCTGGCCGAATTGGCGAAACGACGCGGCGCCGCGATCGTGCAGGAGTTGCAAAACGTTGGCAAGGTCGAGTCAGCCCGCCTCGCTAGCGCAGATCCCAAGACCGTCGACCCAAAGAACGGTGCGGTGATCTCGGACCTGGATTTGGACGTCGTGAAATGAGCTTGCACGACACAGCGCGTTAAATCACGCAATCCTCGCCTCGATGCCCTGAACGAATCAGGGCAAGAGGCGCGAAACCCGACTCAGCGGCGCGCGATCAGCACACCGATCACCGCGCTCAGCACGCCGGCCAGTGCCATCGCCTGCCAGGGGTGGCTATGCACGTAGTCGTCGACTTCATGCGCGGCTTGCTTGGCGCGTTCCAGCGTCTGCGCCTGCACGCGATCGAGTTCGACGCGGGCCTGCGCAAGTGACTCCTTCGCCCGATTGCGCGCCGTGGTGATTCGTTCACCCGCCTGCTCGGCGGTAAGCCGAATGAGATCCTCCGCATCATCGAGAGCGGCCCGCAAGTCACGGTTCAAGTTCTCACGTGCCTGGTGCTGCGCATCCTCTCGGCTGTAAATAGGCGAGCTTTCCATGATCGACTCCTCGAGATTGATGACGACAAAGAACGTTACGTGCGCAATTATGCGGCCCGCCGGTCGCCCGCCGTTGACAGGGATCAAGCATGCTGGCCACCCTGCGAGGGTACTTGGATTCGAGCGCCGCAGTCACGAACTCTACCCGAGCGAACGTGTCACACCGCGTGCGTCGCATTGCCCCGCATGAACCATTGACGCGCGTCAACTGACCCGACGATCGCACCGTATAGGATTCAATCCATTCAACCCGGGAGCTGCCCAAATGCCATTGACGGATGCCGAGCGCGACGAACTGAAGAAGGCCATCGGCGAACGCCGGGAAGTATTGGTTGCCGAGATACGCACCGACCTTGCTCGTTCCCGCAGCGACAGCTTCGGCGCCATCGCCGGCGAAGCGCCCGACAGCGGCGATCAAGCACTCGCCTCCTTGGTGGCCGATACCGATAACGCCGAAACCAGTCGGGATGTCCGAGAGTTGCGCGAACTCGATGCCGCGCTGGTCAAGATCACCGATGGCAGCTACGGTGTATGCATGGATTGCGGCGATGACATCCCCGTCGCTCGCCTGAGGGCTTATCCGGGCGCGGTGAGATGCATCGCTTGCCAAAGCATGTACGAGCGCACGCACAGCCATCCTCCCGAACCCAAACTTTAGGCATCTGCGCCGCACTGGCGCTCGGTCGCGGCCGAGCGCCACCTCGAGCGCGCACGATCGGACGCGTCTCGCGCTTGTCGCAGCCTCATGCTCGACGGCTAGCCGCTCGGCGCGGCCTCACCGATCGCCTCCCGAATCGCGTCGTCGACGCTTTCCAGCCAGACGAACTCGAGTTTCTCCCTGACCTCCTGCGGAACATCGCGCAAATCCTTGCGATTGCGCGCCGGCAGCATGACTCGGGTAATCCCCGCACGCATCGCAGCCAAGACCTTTTCCTTCACGCCACCGATGGGCAGCACCAAGCCCCGCAGGCTGATCTCCCCGGTCATCGCCGTGTCGCTGCGGACGGCTCGACCCGTGACCAGCGACGCCAATGCCAGGAACATGGCCACGCCCGCACTCGGTCCGTCCTTGGGCGTCGCACCCGCCGGCACGTGGATATGAACGTCGCTCTTCTCGAACAGCGCGGGATCGATGCCCAGCGACACGGCTCGCGACTTGATGAGACTCATCGCCGCCTGACCGCTCTCCTTCATGACGTCGCCGAGCTGGCCGGTCAGAATCAACTTGCCGCCGCCCGGCACACGCGTGGCTTCGATGAAGAGGATGTCGCCGCCGACAGGCGTCCAGGCAAGCCCAGTCGCGACTCCGGGCACGCCGGTCCGCAAGGCCACTTCGGATTCGAAGCGGCTCGCCCCCAGGATCTCGTCGAGATCGTCCGGCCCGATACTGACCTCGGTGGCCAAGCCTTCAGCAATGCGCATGGCCGCATGACGCATCACCGAACCGATCTCGCGCTCCAGGTTACGCACTCCCGCTTCGCGGGTGTAGTCCTGAATGATGTGCCGTAGCGCTTCCTCGTCGAGCGCGACCTGTCCGGGCTTGAGCCCATTGGCTTGCGTCTGGCGAGCAATCAAATAACGCCGCGCAATCTGCACCTTCTCCTCTTCGGTGTAGCCGGGCAGATGGATGACCTCCATGCGGTCGCGCAACGGCCCGGGGACCGTTTCGAGCATGTTCGCCGTAGCGATGAAGATTACTCGCGACAAGTCGAAGGGCACGCCGAGATAGTTGTCGCGGAACGTGGCGTTCTGCTCGGGATCGAGCACTTCGAGCAAGGCCGCCGACGGATCGCCGTGAAAACCGCCGGCGCCGAGCTTGTCCATCTCGTCGAGCATGATCACGCAGTCGTTGGTGCCCGCCTTGCGCAGTGCCTGGATGATGTTGCCAGGCAAGGCACCGATGTACGTGCGCCGATGTCCGCGGATCTCCGCTTCATCGTGGGTACCACCCAGACTCACGCGCGCGAACTTGCGCCCGGTCGCCTTGGCGATGCTTTGACCGAGCGACGTCTTGCCGACACCCGGCGGACCCGCGAAGCAGAGAATCGGGCTCTTGCCTTCCGGATTGAGCTTGCGGACTGCAAGAAACTCGAGAATCCGACGCTTGATCTTCTCCAAGCCGAAGTGGTCCTCGTCCAGCACGCGTCGCGCCTCGCCCAAATCGATGACGCCCTCGCTGCGCTTGCTCCAAGGCAATTCGACCAGCCAATCCAGGTAGGTGCGAATCATCGAGTACTCGCCCGCGCCTTCGGGCGTGCGCTCGAGACGCTTGAGCTCCTTGTGCGCGTGCTTCTCGACCTCCTCGGGCATGCGGGCCTCGGCGATCAGCTTCTCCAGCTCTTCGATCTCCGCCGCACGATCGTCGGTTTCGCCGAGTTCCTTCTGTATCGTTCGCATCTGCTCGCGCAGCACGTGCTTGCGCTGCTGCTCGCCCAGCGTCTCCTGCGTCTGTTCATTGATCTGGCGAGAGAGCTTGAGGATTTCCAGCCGTCCGGCAAGCAGCTTCGCGACTTTGTCCATCCGCTCGGCCAGATCGAAGGTCTCCAGAATCTCCTGCTTCTCGCTCAATCGCAGATCGACGAAGCTCGCGATCATGTCGCACAGCTGGTTTGCACTCGAAACGGCCTGCAGAGCGGCGATCAATTCGGCCGGCACCTGGGGCAACAACTGCAGCATCTCGACCGCGCGCGCCTTGAGCCCCAGCGTGCGTGCCTCGATTTCGCTGCCGGTCTGATCCGGGGTCTCGATCGGAACGACGCGCGCCACCAGGAACGGATAGCCGTCGAGAAACTGGAGCACCCGAAAACGCTGCGTCCCCTGACATACCATGTGATGCACGCCGTCCTCGCTCGTGACGTAGCGCATGATGTTGCCCATCGTGCCCACCCAATGAAGGTTGTCCGGACCGGGCACGTCGATGTCGGGCTGGCGCTGGAGCAGGACGCCGATCGGCCGCTCGGTCTTGAGCGCTTCCTGAGCCGCGGCAACCGATCCCGGGCGCCCGATGGTCAGAGGAAACACGACCCCGGGGAAAAGCACGACGTTGCGCGAAGGCACGATGATCACGGCGTCCTCGGGCACGACCTTGGACTCCCGCCTGGGGGCACTCGGCGCGCCTTCGACGCTCGCAAGCGCGGCAGCCTCCGGGCCATCGGCCAGCAACGGCGTTTGGGAAGTTTGTTCGGATAGGCTAGTCATCGTGTCCTCGCTTACGTACGCGGCTTGCGCAGCGTGAGAATCAAACATCCGTCCTTCAGTTTCGCCTGCGTGATCTCCCGCGGCGGCGCGCGGAATCGAATGCGGCGAGCGAAGCGCCCATGAGGCACCTCCTTGCGTCGGATGGCGCCCTCGATGCATTCCGCCGGCACGACTCGCGCACCGACGATGTCGAGGCAGTCGCCGTCCAGGCGGTAATGGATGCGATCGGAGGGCACCCCGGGGAGCGCGACGAGTACGTTCCAGTCGTTCTCGGTTTCGAAGATATCCACCGGCGGCTCCCAAACGCCCGCACAGTCCTCTTGCTCCTGCACGCGAAAGAACTGCTGGCTGATCCGATCTGCGTCGTCGAGCATGCGCGCGGCTTCGGACCACATCCACGATCGTATGTATTTCGGGTTCATGTCTGTGCAGGTTGGGTCGTCGATGATCGAATTCAATCCCGCGACAACCGCAACGCCGATGCCCGCAGTCGATATCCGAACGCACCCGATTGAGTTATCGTCCCGGCCTCATCGGTCGTTTACCTCGCTTCTCGTCGCTAGATGAAGGCGAAGTCAGGGAGAAAAAAGGTGCAGACAGAAACCATCGTCATCGAAGAGCGCTTTCGCGGTCCGCCCAAGTCGGGCAATGGCGGCTACGTGTGCGGCGCGTTTGCAGGCTTGCTCACGCATGGCGTTCATGCCTTGCCCGGTCAGCGCGCGGCCGAGATCACGCTGCGTTCACCGATTCCCCTCGACCTGCCCCTCGAGGTCCGGCGCGGCGACGAATCGATCTCGATTCACCACGCCGATACCCTGATCGCGGAAGGCAGGCTGGTCGACCTCGTACTCCCGGTGCCGCCCATGCCGAGCTTCGATGCAGCGCATGCGGTCCGTGACCGATCACCGGCCTATGCACGCAACGCGAGCCGCGCGCTGCCCGACAGGATCGGATTCCATCCGCTTTGCTTTTGCTGTGGCGCCGAACACGAGGACGGGTTGCACGTGACTGCCGCACCCTTGCCGGGCAACGAACTGGTTGCCGCGGCCTGGCAGACCGAGCCGCGCTGGGCCGACGACACCGGCCACATCCCGCCGTGCTTTCTGTGGACCGCGCTCGATTGTCCGGGTCAGTTCGCCTTCCACGCCGGAGGCATCCGCACCGGCATGCTGGGCAGACTGGCCGCGCGCATCGAGCATCCGATCCGCGCCGGTGAACGCTGCGTCGTCACCGGGTGGCGCCTGCACGTGGAGGGCCGACGCCACTTCGCCGGCACGGCGGTATTCGACGAAAGCGGTCGGTTGTGCGCCTATGCCAAGGCGATCTGGGTCGGTAGACGCGATTAGGTGCAGCGGATCGCAGCGTGCGGCGATCAGTTCACGCCGAGCTCGGCGGAGTACGAGCCGCCGCTCATGTGGAATGCCACCGGTCCATCGGGTTCGCCCCGAATGAACTGGTAGACGAACGGATCTTTCGATGCCTGGACTTCAGCAGTCGTTCCCTGGGCGACCACCTTGCCGTCGGCAATGAAGTAGACGTAGTCGACGATCTCGAGCGCTTCCTTCGCATCGTAGGACACGACGATCGAAGTGAGTCCCAGGGCGTCGTTGAGCTTGCGGATGAGATTGCCGATGACATTGCAGGAAATCGGATCGAGCCCCGAAAACGGCTCGTCGTACATCATCAGGCACGGATCCATCGCGATGGCGCGGGAGAGACCGACGCGCCTCGCCATGCCGCCAGACAGCTCCGAGGGCATCAGCTGCGCCGCGCCTCTCAAGCCGACCGCGTTGAGTTTCATCAACACGATGTCGCGAATCATGCTCTCCGGCAGATCTGTCTTCTCGCGCAGCTGAAATGCGACATTCTCGAACACCGAAAGATCGGTGAACAACCCGCCCTGCTGAAACTGCATGCCGACTTTGCGGCGCACACGATACAGATCGCTTCGGCTCAGCTCGTGGATGCGCTCGCCATCGAGTCGGATCGAACCCGAACTCGGCGGCAATTGGCCACCGATGATTTTGAGCAAGGTCGTCTTGCCGCAGCCGCTCGCACCCATGATGCCGACGACCTTACCTCGCGGAATGTCGAGCGTCACGCCGCGAAACACTTCGCGTCCCGGGTACGAGAAGCTCACGTTTTCCACTTCGACGATAGTTTCGGCAAGCACGATCAGGCGAATCCGCAGACAAGACGATGCATTCTAGCCGCAATCGACCCGGCAGATCTCATGCAGCCCTCGCGCTCGGCCTCGCCGGAGTGTCTTTCTCGCCGAGATCCCAGAACAACCCTGCCATGATCTGCATGCCTTCGCGCAGGATCGAGCCGAGCACGTGCTCGTCGGGCGCGTGTTGGCTGCACCCGGCATACGAGTGCGGCACCCAGAGCGTCGGCAGCCCGAGCACGTCGGCGAAGCACTCGTTGGGCAGCGAACCACCGAGATTGGGCAGCACAGCGGGACGAATGCCGGTGCTGCGTTCGATGGACTGCGCTGCCCAGCGCACCCAGGGATTGGCAGGATCCAGTCGTGTCGCTGCCATGAAACTCTTGCGTGACAGCGCCAGTTGCACCATGGGGAAACCCTGCGCGTCCAAGTGACGCCGCAGCGCGGGCACAAGCGCTTCCGGATCCGTTCCGGCGACGAACCGGATCTGACAATTGGCGACCGCATGCCCCGGTATGGCGTTCACCGGGTTGTCCGGATTTCCGGTGCGGAAAGCCAGCACCTCGAAGGTATTCCAGCCGAATACCTTTTCGGCGCGGCTCAAGCCCGGCTCGCCCCACCAGTCATCCACGCTCGGTTCACCTTCGATGGGCTCCACCGGGCAGTCCTGCAGCGCTTTGCGCACCGAGTCGGCGATCGACTGCGGCAGAATTTCGCGCGCGAGCACCTTGCCTTCGGGCGATACGATGCTCGCCAGCGCGTGAGCAAGCACGATGCCGGGATTGGCCAGTAGTCCACCCCAATTGCCGGAATGATTGGCGCCCTCGCGGAACCGCACGGTGAGGGTCACGTTCAGCGCGCCGCGCGACCCGAGGAACAGGGTCGGGCGTTTCGCATTGAGCCGCGGCCCGTCTGATGCGATGAAGACGTCTGCCTTGAGCCGCTCGCGCTCACGCTCGCACACTGCGCGCAGGCCCGGCGACCCGAGCTCTTCGCCGGTCTCCATCAGCACCTTGACGTTGAATCCCAGGCGTCCGCGCGCCTGCAACACGCTGGCCATCGCCGCCATGTTGATCGAATGCTGCCCTTTGTTGTCCGCCGCCCCCCGGCCGTAATACCGATCGCCCTCTTGCACCAGGTCCCAGGGGCTCAGCCCGCTGCGCCATTGTTCCTCGAGACCGCGAATCACGTCGCCGTGGCCGTAGGTCAGCACCGTGGGCAGGTGCTCGTCCTCGATGCGCTCGGCAATGAGCATCGGTCCCGCGCCTTCGACCGGGTTGTCGATCAGCTCGCTGGTGAAACCCATGCTCGCGAGCGCGGGCGCGATCTCCTCGCTCAAGTAGGTGGTCAGGTGTGCACGACTGGCCGGAATCTGGCTCTCGGAGCGTATGGCCACGCGACGCTTGATGTCCTCGAGCAGGCGGCCTTCGTCGTAATAGACCGTTGCCTTCGAGATCGCGGACTCCCTGGTCATGGTGTGCATCCTCTTCTGCGTTGTTGACCCGCTCGCCTGCACGGTCGGTGCGAAGGCACCGTACAGAAAAAAGGCCGCGGGGTTGCCGCGGCCTCGGTACAGCAAACGTTCGACTGCCTGTTCTCGCGCCGGCTCTCGGGCTACAAGCCTTGGGCCCGGCGGCGAATTCGTCGAAGGTGCAAGCTCAGCTAACCTTTACCCTTACGGTGCGGGTCATGCCTTGCTGCTGTGATCCGTCGGCCGACTTCGCGCTTACCAAAGCCAACGCGGCGCCACTCGTCATCTGCGAAACGACGGTAGCGATGCTGAGCAATCGACTAGACATCGGATCACCTCCTTTCTCGAGAGAACCGGCACATGCCGTGATACGAAGATAGCAGAGCAAAACAGCGATCACAATCCAGCTTCGCCCATCGAAGCGATGAACAGCGGCTGGCCGATACCTCTTATTTGCCTGTTCGAACAGCCTGACTTTCTGTATAGTGGCCGCTCGAGTCTAGTCGTCGCATCATCCGGTCTGCGGCGCAGCACCTTCGCGGTAGTTCAAAGAACCCCCTCGAACGTCTTCATTCATCGAAAGAGTTGTCTGCCTGAACCGGTTCTGAAGGCGCATCGCCTCTGCAGGCCGATCCAGGAGAATTATTTGAGTTCTGCATTCGAGAGCCTCGGGCTCGCGGCGCCTTTGTTGCGCGCGATCGCCGAGGAAGGCTACACCCAACCCACCCCCATTCAAGAACGCGCCATTCCCAGCATCCTCGCTGGCCATGACGTCCTCGCCGGCGCCCAGACGGGCACAGGCAAGACCGCAGGCTTCACCCTGCCGATGCTGCAGCGTCTCGCGGTCAATTCCAATCAAAGCGCCTCCCCCGCACGCCGTCCCATCCGCGCTCTGGTGCTGACGCCGACGCGCGAACTCGCTGCTCAGGTCGAGCAAAGCGTGCGCACCTACGGCAAACATGTCGCGTTACGCTCGTGCGTCGTCTACGGCGGCGTGGGCATGTCCCCGCAGGTCGACACGCTGCGCCGAGGCGTGGACATCCTGGTGGCAACGCCGGGCCGCCTGCTCGATCACGCCCAGCAGAAGACGGTCGACTTGTCCCGCGTCGAGATCCTGGTGCTGGACGAAGCCGATCGCATGCTCGACATGGGCTTCATCCGCGACATTCGGCGTGTGCTGGCCTTGCTGCCGGCGAAACGGCAGAACCTGCTGTTCTCGGCCACGTTCTCAGAGGAGATCCGCAAGCTCGCCGACGGACTGCTGAGGAATCCGGTGGCGATCGAGGTCGCCCGTCGCAACGCCGACGCGGAACTGGTAAGCCAGTGCGCCTACGCCGTCGCCCAGGACAAGAAGCGTCATCTGCTCGCACACCTGATTCGCGAAGGCAATTGGGAACAGGTGCTGGTGTTCTCGCGCACCAAGCACGGCGCCAACCGGCTTGCCGATCAGTTGTCCCGCGACGGCATCTCCTCCACGGCGATCCACGGCAACAAGAGTCAGCCCCAGCGGATGAAGGCGCTTGCCGACTTCAAGCAAGGCGTCGTTCGTGTCATGGTGGCCACCGATATCGCGGCTCGCGGGTTGGACATCGACGCGCTGCCTCATGTCGTGAACTACGACCTGCCCAACGTCGCAGAGGATTACGTGCATCGCATCGGCCGCACGGGACGTGCAGGTAACAGCGGCCAGGCGATCTCCTTGATCGGCAGCGAAGACAGGCCGCTGCTCGTCGCCATCGAGAGATTGCTCGGTCGACGCATCGAGCGGATCGCCGCGCCGGGCTTCGAAATCTCCACGACCCCGGATCGTCCCCCGGAACCTCGGGATCAGCCCAGAAACGCAGTTTCGCCTCGCGCCACCCGCGCCCCTCGCTCGCGCGAGCAAGGCGCCCGGCCCAGCGATCGCAGCGGGCCGCGCAAGAGCAGGGATCAGCAACAGCCCCGTCACGGTGAGCGGCGCGCTCACGGCGAACAGCGCAAACCCGCTTCCACGCCGCGGCCCGCACCGCCAGCTCATGTGTCGACGTCATCTTCGGCCACGGCGTCTGTCCGACCGCATCGCCCGCGTCATCCCGCGGCAGCGCTGCTGGGCGGCCTTCCTGGCGCCATGGTCGAATGACCTTCGCTTAGCGGGCCTGGCGCAGATCACGTGCCAGCCTGCGACAAAAAAAGGCCGCATCGCTGCGGCCTTTTTTTCGTTCGTCTCTGCCCGATATCTTCCGTCAGAGATTCACCCCACGGATGTAACCGGGATCGAAGCTGTCAGACGAGCGTCACTTCGAGTGTGCCCAACTTCTCGATGGTCGTCGTGACCTTGTCCCCCGCCTTCAACCAGACGCGCTTCTTCTCCGGATAGCCCAGAATGACGCCGGAGGGCGTCCCGGTGAAAATGATGTCGCCCGGCTTGAGCGTGAGGTAGCGAGAGCAGTAGCTCACGATGTGCGCGCAGTGATAAATCATGTCTGCCGTGTTCTCGGACTGGCGCAGCTTGCCGTTGACCCGCGTCTCGACCTGGAGCGCATTCGGATTCGGGATCTGGTCGGCCGTGACGAGCCACGGCCCGATGGGCGCGAAGCCGTCCTGTATTTTGCCCAGCATCCACTGGCTCGTGCGCATTTGCAGATCGCGCGCCGACAGATCGTTGCCATTGCAATAGCCGAACACATACTTCAATGCATCCTTCTCGGCCACGTTCACCGCCTTGCGGCCCATGACGATGACAAGCTCGACCTCATAGTCGAACTGTTTTGCCGCCTCTTTCGGCAGCAGCTTGATCTTCGAGCCGTGGCCCGACAGGGCGTTGGCGAACTTGCTGAACAGGATCGGCACCGGCGGTATCGCCATGCCTGCTTCCTCGGCGTGCTTGCGGTAATTCAAGCCGACGCAAAGAATCTTCTCAGGTCGTGGCACCACGGGCGCGAAGCGGGCGCGGCTCTCCGCGACGATTGCGTCTTTCCCGCGCGGATCGGACAGCGTCTTCTCGATGAGCTTGCCGAGCGGCGCGCAGTCCGCGCCTTCGATGACCGCGTGGATGTCGGTGGGCACCTTGGCGCGAAAAATCGCTGCCGCCTTGGCCACATCCACGATGCCTCGGTCGGTCTTCACGCCGAGGGTCGCCCCTTCACTCCCGGCCAATGTACAAAAAGTCATGTTCCGTGCCCGCACGGTCTTGCTCGCCACCTTCTTCGTCGCCGCTTTGGCCATCCTGCCCCCGCTGTTGGAATTGTTTGTCTGCCTGCGTACATCCGCAGGCGCTGCTAGCGCGCGAGTCAACCATACCGGGGGCCGGCGCGTCAACGTAGGTCCCGAGAGCCCGCAGTCCGTTTGGCACGGAATGATCGGAGTCCGCCGCCGCTACCAGTACAATCGGGGGATATCCCGCCGGTCCGGCCGGCCCAACAGGAATGGATTCCACGCATGGCCCAGTATGTCTATACGATGCGGCGCGTCAGCAAGACCGTGCCGCCCAAACGCGTCATTCTGAAAGACATCTCCCTCTCCTTCTTCCCCGGCGCCAAGATCGGTGTGCTGGGCCTGAACGGCTCCGGCAAATCCAGCCTGCTGAGAATCATGGCCGGCGTGGACAAGGAGTTCGACGGCGACGCGATTCCGATGCCCAACATGCGCATCGGCTTCCTGCCTCAGGAACCGCAACTCGATGAAGACAAGGATGTTCGCGGCAACGTCGAGCAAGGCGTCGGCGACACCATTGCCCTCATCCATCGCTTCAACGAAATCAGCGAACTCTTCGCCCAGCCGATGGAGGACGACGAGATGAATCGCCTGCTCGAGGAGCAGGGTGAACTGCAGTCCAAGCTCGATGCGACGCAAGGCTGGGAGATCGAGCGTCGCCTCGAGATTGCAGCCGAGGCGCTGCGCTTGCCGCCATGGGATGCCCCCGTCAGCAAGCTGTCGGGCGGTGAACGGCGCCGAGTTGCCTTGTGCCGCCTGCTGCTCTCCGAACCCGACATGCTGCTGCTCGACGAACCGACCAACCACCTGGACGCCCTGTCGGTGCAGTGGCTGGAGCAGTTCCTGGAACGCTATGCCGGCACGGTAATCGCGGTGACCCACGATCGCTACTTCCTCGACAATGTCGCCGGCTGGATTCTCGAACTCGATCGCGGCCACGGCATTCCCTGGGAGGGCAATTATTCGTCCTGGCTGGAGCAGAAGGAACAGCGCCTGCAGACGGAGGCCAAGCAAGAGGCTGCGCGCATCAAGGCAATGAAGCAGGAACTCGAGTGGGTGCGCTCCAACCCCAAGGCCAGGCAGGCCAAGAGCAAGGCGCGTCTTGCCCGCTTCGAGGAACTCTCCTCGGCCGAGTTCCAGGAGCGCAACGAAACCAATGAAATCTACATTCCGCCCGGCCCGCGTCTGGGCGGCCTGGTGATCGAAGCCCAGGAATTGAAGAAGGCATTCGGCGACAAACTTCTGTTCGAGGATTTGAGCTTCAAGCTGCCTCCGGGCGGCATCGTCGGCATCATCGGACCGAACGGCGCCGGCAAGACCACCCTCTTTCGCATGCTGGTCGGCACCGAGACGCCCGACGCGGGTACCCTGCGCGTCGGCGACACCGTGAAGATCGCCTACGTCGACCAGAGCCGCGACAGCCTTGCAGCGGACAAGACCGTCTGGGACGAAATTTCCGATGGGCTCGACAACATTCAAGTCGGCACCTATCAGACCGGGAGCCGCGGCTACGTGGCGCGATTCAACTTCCGCGGCGGCGACCAGCAGAAGCTCGTGGGCGATTTGTCGGGCGGCGAGCGCAATCGCGTCCACCTCGCCAAGCTGCTCAAGAGCGGCGGCAACCTGCTTCTGCTCGACGAGCCGACCAACGATCTCGATGTCGAGACTTTGCGCGCCCTCGAAGAGGCGCTGCTCGATTTTCCAGGCTGCGCGGTCGTGATATCGCACGATCGCTGGTTCCTGGACCGGGTCGCCACGCACATCCTCGCGTTCGAGGGCGATAGTCAGGCGGTCTGGTTCGAAGGCAACTATGCCGATTACATCGAAGACAGACGCAAGCGACTGGGCGACGACGCCGACAATCCCCATCGCATCCGCTACCGCCCCCTGATGGGCTGAACGGGAGTCCACTCGCCATGGCCGATTCCGATCGACATCCGCAAGACGACGCTGGCGAGGCGGCCAGCGTACATACCGAAGTCGTGGTGGTACGCCATGGCGAGACCGTCTGGAACAGCGAGCGGCGCATGCAAGGCCAGAAGAACAGCGCCTTGTCCGCGCGCGGCCTTGCCCAGGCGCGCGCACTCGGGGCACGCATGCTCGCAGAAACTTTCGACCACCTCTACAGCAGCGATCTGGACCGCGCTTACCAGACGGCCCAGGCAATCGCCACGCTGACCGGCCACGAGATCAAGGTCGATCCGCGCCTGCGCGAGCGCGGGTTCGGGATCTTCGAGGGCCTGAATCGGGAGGAGATGCAACAACGCCACCCCGCCGAGTACGCGCGCTTTCGCGCTCGGGATCCTGACTACACCGTGCCGGGTGGCGAAAGTCCGAGACAGTTCTATGAGCGCAGCATGGCCTGTTTCGCGGACATCAGCGCGCGCCACACAGGCTGCCGCATCGTCATCGTCGCGCATGGACTGCTGCTCGATTCCCTCTACCGAGCCGCGCACGATCTGGACCTGCTCGCACCGCGCAGCCTCGACCTGATCAATGCCAGCCTCAACACCTTCCGCCACGGCGGGGGGCGCTGGCAGATGCTCGCCTGGGGCGATAGCGCGCATCTGGAGAACGTGACGGTCTTCCAGGAAGCATGACCGCATTCGCGCGACGGCGTTTCCCGGTGCCTCCGACCCATGGCTCGGCGCCGGATCGCGGTATGATCGAACGATCCACCGGCAGATACATGTAAGGAATCCCATGAACGGCGCGGAAAGTCTGGTACGCACGCTGATCGCATCCGATGTCAATATGTGCTTCGCGAATCCGGGCACATCGGAGATGCATTTCGTCGCTGCGCTCGATCGCGTCGAAGGCATCCGCTGCGTACTCGGTCTGGCCGAAGGCGTCGTCTCGGCTGCCGCGGATGCTTATTACCGAATCGCCGAAAAGCCGGCGGCGACCCTGCTTCATCTGGGCCCGGGGCTCGGCAACGCCATTTCCAATTTGCATAACGCCAGGAAAGCGCGTTCCGGCATCGTCAACATCGTCGGCGAGCACGCGGGTTATCACATCGCACACGACGCGCCGCTGACTTGCGACATCGAAGGCCTCGCGAAGCCCGTGTCCCACTGGGTCAAGACCTCCACCGACTCGCGCAGCGTCGCTGCCGACGGCGCTGCGGCGGTCGAGGCGGCGCGCACCCCGCCCGGTTGCATCGCCACTTTGATTCTGCCCGCAGACACGGCCTGGGGCGAAGCCGACGGCCCCGCCGTGGCGCGCTCTCCCGTACCGCGCCGCCAGGTGAGCGGCGACGCCATCCGCGCCGGCGCACGGTCCGTGCAGGCCGGCGGCAAGGCGGCGACCCTCCTGCTCGGCGGCGACGCCTTGCGCGGCAAGGCGCTCGAGTTCGCCGGGCGCATCGCGGCCAAGACAGGCTGCCGTGTGTATTCCGAGTTCAACACCGCTCGGCAGGAAAGCGGCGCCGGTCGGGTCGATGCCCCTCGGCTGCCCTTCAATGTCGATCTTGGTCTGGCCATGATGAGCGGCACCACGCAGCTGATCCTGGTGGGCGCCAAGCCGCCGGTCACCTTCTTCGCCTATCCGGGCAAGCCCAGTACGCTGGTTCCGCCTGGCTGCGCGGTCACCGAAGTCGCCGACGTTGGCGCGGACTTGCAGCATGCCATGGCCGCGCTTGCCGATGAACTGGGCGCTTCGAAAACGCCGCCCGCGCTGGTGACTTCGTTCGATCCGGGGCCGGAACCGACAGGCCAGCCCACCATCGAGGGCATCGCGGCCGCCGTCACGCATCTCATCCCCGAGAACGCGATCATCTGCGACGAGGGCATCACCACCGGACGCAACTTCGGCGCCCAGACCAAGAACGCGCGTCCGCACGAATGGATGGGCGTCATGGGCGGCTCCATCGGCTGGGGCTTGCCGGCGGGTGTCGGCGCCGCGCTCGCCGCGCCGGACCGCAAGGTGATCGTCTTCGAAGGCGACGGCAGCGGCATGTACACCAACCAGGCGCTGTGGACGATGGCCCGCGAAAGCCTCGACGTGACCATGCTCATCTTCGCCAACCGCTCCTATCAGGTACTGCAGACGGAATTCAAGAATGTCGGTGCGGGGCAGCCCGGCTTCAAAGCGCGCGACATGCTCACGCTCGACCGCCCCGACCCGGACTGGGTCGCCATCGCTCGCGGTTACGGAGTCGATGCCGGTCGCGCCACCGATCTCGAAGGCCTCATGCGCGAAATGAAGCGCGGCCTGGCGGTGAATGGCCCCTATCTCGTCGAACTCGTGATCTAGAGCCTCGCACCGATGAGCGCCAACAGCCCGAAGAAGTTCGATAGCGCCGATGCGAAACGCATCGACAAGCAGTACGCGGCACCGGCGATGGTCGAGCAGCGACGCCGTACCCTGGAAGCCCTGCGGCTGCAGCCAGGTGAATCGATCCTCGACATCGGCTGCGGCCCAGGCTATCTCACGCTCGAGCTTGCGAGGCAGGCGACGCACAACGGACGGGTCATCGGCATCGACACCAGCCAGCCGATGCTCGAGGTCGCAACGGCGCGATGCGAGGAATTCGGCAACACGAGCTTTCATCTGGCCGATGCGACGTCCCTGCCTTTCGAAGACGCGAGCCTCGATGCCGTGGCCGTCGTCCAGGTGTATTTGTTCGTGCCCGATCTGACACGCGCTTTCGCTGAGCTCGCACGCGTACTCAAGCCAGGCGGCCGCGCCGTCATCGTCGATACCGACTGGGATTCCCTGGTCTGGCATTCGAGCGATGCAGCGCGCATGGATCACCACATCGCGCTCTGGAAAAAGCGCTACGTCGACGCGACCGTCGCCCGGCGCTTTCCGGGATTGATCGGTCGCGCGGGCCTGACGATCGAGCATGCCGATGCCATTCCGATCGTGGAACTGTCCCCCGACGAAGCCACGTACAGCGGCAGTCAACTACCGGAGGTGACCAAGTACCTCGCCGGCAAGGGGGGCATCGATCCCGCGCAGGCTCAGGCATGGGAGACGGATTTGCGCGCCTTGGCCACCCAGGGCGATTACTTCTTCGCCCTCAACCGCTTCGTGTTCGTGGCCCGCAAACCACGCTAGGCGGTTTCGTTTATGCAATGAAGGGCGCGTTGCGCCTTCTACGCCGTCGACATCGTTCGGCCATTCGTCGACGAACTCCGACTGAGGACACTAGCGCGACTCGCGTTGCAGCAGGTCCTCGATGCGCGACCTGGTGTCCGCGGTCAACGCCAGCGCGCCCTGACAAAACGTCAGAAGTCCTGTCGCGTCAGGATCGGCGGCGAGCATTCGCTTGAGGCGCTGCATCTCATCGACGATGACAGCCCGTTCCTCGAGCAGCCGATTGAAGTCGACGTCGCAGGCAGGCACCGGAGGCGGAATGCAGTGTAGTTCTCGGCTGATCGCCAGGCGTTGCTCGTCGAGATCCGCCAGCATCAGGGTGGCTGCGTCGAGGACCACGGTGTTCAGGGTCGGGGGCGTCTGGTTCATTGGCAAACCCTCCGGCAATAACGCGCATCGAACAGTCTACTCCCGTCGGCGTCCGACGGCATGACCGTTCGCCGCAAACGCGTGCTAGCATCCTCCTGCCGATTTCCGGATCCCCAGCATTCTGCGAGGTAAACCCATGTTCTTCGAAACCAAGGACCTGACGCGCGCTGCATTGAACGACCTCGGGCTCTCGTTCAATCCCTTCAAGGCCATCGTCGCACCTCGACCGATCGGCTGGATCACGACGCAGAACGCCAAGGGCGTCGTGAACCTGGCACCCTATTCCTTCTTCAATGCAGTCTCGTCGGATCCGCCGATCGTTTTCTACGGCGCCAACGGCACGCATGACGCTGATGGCGGTGAGAAAGACTCGCTGCGCAACGTACGCGAGACGGGCGAGTTCGTCTGCAACCTGGTCACCTGGGAACTGCGCAGCCAGATGAACGATACCGCCACCTCCGCGCCGAACGAGATCGACGAGATGCAAGCGGTCGGCATCGCTTCCCTGCCCTCGCGCCTGGTGAAACCCCCGCGGGTCGCCGCCTCGCCGGCGCACCTCGAGTGCAAGCTCCATCAGCTGGTCGAATTGCCGCCCGACCCCGCGACGGGCCAGCGCAACGTCATGGTGCTCGGCCTGGTGGTCGGCATCCACATCGACGACAACTTCGTGGTGGGCGGCCGCTTCGACACGACGCGAGCGCAACCCTTGGCCCGCCTCGGGTATCACGACTACGCGGTCGTCACCGAAGCCTTCGAAATGAAACGCCCGAGCTGGCCACTGAAAAAAGGATAAGCTGCGGCAGGGTGCGGTAGCCTGTGCCCAAAACAGGCCAGCCCCCTCGCCTGCGAGTCGTCATCCGGCTCGAAGCCTAATTCACCTTCAGGCCGACTTCCCGGATCAGCTTGCCCCAGGTTTCCACTTCGCTCGCAAGGTGCTTGCGCAGCAGCTCCGGTGGGCCCGACAAGGGTTCTGCCCCCTGCGCGATCAGCCGGTCGCGCAGGACGGGCTCGTTCATCAGCGCCGAGAGTTCGCTGTTGAGTTTGCCGACCACGGCCGGCGGGGTCTTGGCTGCCCCCATGACCCCGAACCATCCAGCCGACTGAAAGCCCGGCACGCCGGCTTCCGCGATGGTCGGCAATTCCGGCATCACCACCGATCGCTTGGCCCCCGTGACTGCGAGCGCACGCAGCGCACCGCTCTTCACGTAACTTGCCAGCACCAGTACGTTATCGAACGCGACATCAAGGCGCCCGGCCAGCAGGTCGGGCATCAGCACACCGGTGCCCTTATACGGGACGAACAGCATGTCGATGCCGGCCATGCGCTTCAGATGCTCCCCCGAGAGGCGCTGCAAGGACGTGACGGTGGAACCTGAGTAGGTCAGCTTTCCGGGGCGTGCCCGCGCGTACTCGATGAGTTCCTTGACGCTGCGCACCGGCAAGCCCGGCTGCACGACCAGCAAGTAGGGCGAGGTGGCCAGGAGTGCGATCGGCTCCAGATCCTTTTGCACGTGAAACGAAAGCTTTGGGAAGAAGCTGTTGATGGTGCCGAGCGAGCCGGCGGCAAGCAGCAAGGTGTGGCCGTCGGGTTGCGCGCGAACGACGGTCTCGACCCCGATGATGCTGCCGGCGCCGGGACGATTGTCGACCACGACCGGCTGCCCGATCCGCTCGCTCAGACGGGAAGCCACGAGACGCGCGATGATGTCGGTACTGCCGCCTGGCGCAACGGCGACGACCATGCGAATGGGACGCTTCTGCAGTTCTTGTGCTGGCGCCAAGGCAGACGCCGAAATCAATCCCACGGCCAGCAGACCACGCATCATCTGGATCACGCCACGCTCCTCACTTCAGTCGTGTCACCTTGTAGCGTACATCGACCATCCTGCCGCGCTGCGCCCGCTTGCCGACATGCTGCGCGAGCGCATCGCCCTGCAGGTTCTCCTCCACCACTTTGCCGCGGCGCTCGCCCACGATCGTGATCGAGCGGCCATCACACACCGCCGCGGAAGCCAGCGTAACGCCTTCCGGCAAACCAAGCAACTGAACACCCACGCCGCCGTTGGCTCGCGTGGGGACGTCGGCGAGCGGAAACAAAAGCAAGCGTCCATCCGAGGACAATGCACCCAGCATCGCCTTGTCGGCATACTTCGGCGGCGCCTCGGGAGCCCATACCGGCAGTGCTGGCAGCACTTCGGCGCCTTCAGGCACGCTCATGAACTCCTTGCCTGCCTTGATTCGCGTCACCATATCGCGGAGTCGACACAGAAATCCGTTGCCTTGCGTGGTGGCCAACAGGTAGAGCATCTCGGGCAGCCCGCTGCCGATCCAGCGGATCACATCGCTGTCCGAACCGATCAGCGAGTTCACCGGCACCCCCTCGCCGCGCCCGGTGGGCAGGCTCGCCACGGCGAGCGTGTAGGTCTTGCCCGACTGGCCGAGCAAGACCACCTGATCGGTGGTCTTGCCCTCGAGTTCCAGGAACCGTGCGTCGCCATCCTTGAACGAGATCGCCCCCATGTCGATGCCATGGCCGTTGCGGGCGCGTATCCACCCCCGCTGCGAGAGGATGACGGTCACCGGCTCCTCGACCACCGAACGTTCGATCGTGGCGCGATCCGCCGATTCGATCGTCGTGCGACGCTCGTCGCCGTACTTCTTCGCATCCTCCCCCAGCTCCTTGATCACGACCGAACGCAGTGCCTTGTCCGATCCGAGGATGCGATTGAAGTCGTCGCGCTCGCCCTGCAGCCGCTTGCTCTCCTCGTTGAGCTTGATGCCGTCGAGGCGCGTCAACTGCCCCAGGCGCAGGTCGCAGATGTCTTGGGCCTGACGTTCGGTGAACTTCCATCGTTCCATCAGGGCAGCGCGAGCGGACGGCACGTCCTCCGACGCCCGGATGATCCGGATGATTTCGTCGATATGCGCGAAGGCGAGAATGCGGCCTTGCACGATATGCAAACGGTCTTCGCATCTCTGTAATCTGAACTGCGTGCGCCGGCGCACCGTCGCAATGCGGAAATCGGTCCACTCGCGCAGAATCTCGACGATGCCCTTCTGGTCGGGCAGCCCGTCCAGACCGATCCACGTCATGTTGATCGGGATCTTCGTCTCGAGGCTCGTATGCACGAGCAGCGCATTGATCGTCTCCTCGACGCTCTGGCGCGAGGAGCGCGGCTCGATGACCAACCGGAGCCTCGACTTGCGGTCCGACTCGTCGCGCACCGACTCGACCAGATCGAGAATGAACTGACGGGTACGCTTCTGCTCCGGACTGACGTCCTTGCGGCCGGTCGACGGCTTGGGGTCGACGAGCGCCTGGATCTCCTCCTGCACCTGCCGCGCCGACGTCGTGTGCGGCAGCTCCGTCACTACGATCTGCCACTGCCCTCGTGCCAGGTTCTCCACCATCCAGCGCGCCCGCATGGTGATCGAGCCGCGCCCGGTTTCGTAGGCGGCACGCAGATCCTCGGGACGCGAGATGATTTGTCCGCCACCCGGGAAATCCGGCCCGGGCAGCAGTTGATGGATCTCATCGACGCTCGCCTTCGGATCGCGAATCACCGCGATCGCAGCTTCGACGACTTCGCGCAAGTTGTGCGGCGGAATGCGGGTCGAGAAGCCGACCGGGATCCCGAACGACCCATTCAGCAGCCCGAACGGCAGCCGCGCGGGCAGCAGCACCGGCTCCTCGAACTTGCCGTCGTAGTTCTTCTGGAAATCGACCGTGCCTTCGTCGATCTCGGCCAGCATGAGTTCGGCATAGCGTGACAACCGCGCCTCGGTGTACCGATAAGCTGCCGCCGAGTCGCCGTCCCGACTGCCGAAGTTGCCCTGGCCCTCGATCAGGGGATAGCGCATGCTGAAAGGCTGCGCGAGGTGCACCATGGCCTCGTAGGTGGAGGCATCGCCGTGCGGGTGATACTTGCCGAGCACCTCGCCGACATAGCGCGCGCACTTGGTGAAGCCTTGGGCCCCCGCGGCACTGATGGCGTAGAGGATGCGTCGCTGCACCGGCTTCAGTCCGTCAGCGACCTCGGGCAGTGCTCTCGCCTTGACGGTGCTGACCGCATAGCTCAGATAGGCTTGAGAGGCGTGCGATTCGATCGGCGCAATGTTTTCGTCGTTGTCGTCGTCGAACAGATCCGGTGTGCGTGTGTCGTCCATGCGTCAGCCTGTGATCAATGCTTCGCCTGCCGCCCCTGCGGAGGGCTGCATGCGTACTGTGAGTGTCTTCGGAGGCGCCCGGACCGACTAGATGTCGGCCTCGACGCTTCTCCAGTGTTCGCGCATCCAGTTGCGCCGCCCCTCGGCCTCGCCCGCATCCATCAGCAGTTCGAAGGTCGAGCGCACTCGCTGGATTTCGTCGCGGTCCAGACGCATCTGCACCAGCCGACGCGTGTCGGGATTCATCGTCGTGTCCCAAAGCTGCTCCGGGCTCATTTCGCCCAGGCCCTTGAACCGCGAGATCTCCCAGGACTGCTCCTTCACGCCTTCCTTGCGCAGCAACCCGAGGGCGTCGTCGAGTTCCTCCTCGTCGAGGCAGTACACGCGCCGGGGCGGCTTGTTCTTGCCTTGCGACGGGACCTCGATCTTGAACAAGGGCGGCTGCGCGACATACAGGCGTCCGGCCTCGACCAGTTTCGGGCAATGCATGAAGAAAAACGTGAGCAGCAGCGCCTGGATGTGTCCGCCATCGACATCGGCATCGGTCATGACCACGATGCGGCCGTAGCGCAAGCCCGAAAGATCCGGGGTGTCGTCGAATCCATGCGGATCCAGCCCGATCGCCGTGGCGATCGCCTGCAATTCCTTGTTGGCGAGCACCGTGCGCGAATCCTTGCTCATCGTGTTGAGCACCTTCCCGCGCAGTGGCAGCACCGCCTGCGTATCCTTGTCGCGCGCTTCCTTGGCCGAGCCGCCGGCCGAATCGCCCTCCACCATGAAGAGTTCGTTGCGGGAGGTGTCGCCCGAGGCGCAATCGACCAGTTTGCCCGGCAGCGTCGCGACCCCGGACGACTTCTTGCGCTCGTACTTCTGCCCTTTGCGCAGACGGTTCATCGCCTGCTCCACGGCCAGTTCGGCGATGCGCTTGCCGTCTTCCGGGTGTGCGTTGAGCCACAACTCGAAAGCATCGCGAACACACAACTCGAGCAGACGAACTGCATGCTTCGTGGTCAGCTTCTCCTTCGTCTGACCGTGAAACTGGGTGCGCACGATGCGCGCGGAGAGCGTGAAGCACGCGCGCGACCACATGTCCTCGGCCACCAGCTTCACGCCCTTGGGGGTGATGCTGCGGGTGTCCATGAACGCGCGCAGTGCGTCGAAGATACCGTTGCGAAAGCCCAGTTCGTGCGTGCCGCCGGAGCGGGTCGGGATCAAGTTGACATGGCTTTCGGTGAAGGTATCGCCATAGGCAAGAAAGCCGATGGCCCAGGCCGCACCCTCGCCGGGAAGAATCTCCGTCGACTGCTCCTTCGGGTTCTCGTCGAAGTAGCGCTCGCCGGTGAAGATCGGAGCGGCCAGTTCGCGCCCGCCGATCATGGCGTCGAAATACTGGGGCATGCCCCCTTTGTACGTCCACGTCTTCTCGTCGAATCCGTCCTTCGATTCGATCCGCAACACGGTGGTGAGTCCGGGCAGCAGGTAGGCCTTGGAGCGCACCAGATGTTCCAACTCGCCCTGCGGAATGTTGGGGCTGTCGAAATACTTCGGATCGGGCCAGGCGCGTACCACCGTGCCGGTACGCCGCTCGAATTCCTTGGCCTTGGTGCTCTTGAGCGTCTGCACGATGTCGCCGTTTTCGAAGGCGAGCTCGTGTTTGCCGCCTTCACGATAGACGGTGACTTCGAGGCGCCGCGACAACGCGTTGGTCACCGCTACGCCCACGCCGTGCAAGCCCCCAGCGATGACGTAGGCGCTCTCCGAGCCTTCCTTGTTGAACTTGCCCCCGGCATGCAGCATGGTGAAGGCCATTTCGACGACGTGCTTGCCTTCCTCGGCATGCATCCCGACCGGAATGCCCCGCCCCTCGTCGGCGACTTCCACCGATCCGTCGCGGAAAAGTGTCACCACCACCTTGCGGCCGAAGCCGGCGAGTGCCTCGTCGACGGCGTTGTCGATGGCCTCCTGGATGATATGCAACGGGTGCACCACATGGGTGTACATCCCGGGATTCTGCCGTACGGGCTCGAGGCCCTTCAGCGCGCGAAAAGAAGCTTCGTTGTAAACGGTTTTCTTGTTTGCCATGGAGATGTTGCTCGTATGCACGACAGGGCCGCGATCGCCGATGGACCACCATCGGTCGGGGCCCGGAGGCTGTTCAGCCACTACGGATTGTAGCGCAGTCGACAAGACGTCGACTCCGGGGGCAGGCGTCTAGTGTACTGCTTGTTGCCGGCCCACCGCGAGCCGAGCGTGACGTCCGCCGCGGTCACGAATCGTGAGGCCAGCATGGACAGGAGCCCGCCACCGCCGCTATAGTCGCCGCGCACCCGCGCGCCACGGCCCGCGCGACCTCACCCTGCCAGGAGACAAGCTTGTCCGATATGTTGCTGTTCGAAATCCGTGACCAGGTCGCGACCATCACGCTCAATCGGCCGGAAAAACTCAACGCCTTCACCGACGCCATGCTCGATGCCTGGATCGAGGCGCTCGAATACTGCCGGGTCAATGATCAGGTGCGCGCCGTGGTCATCACCGGGTCGGGAAGGGCCTTCTGCAGCGGCGGCGACGTGGGCGGCTTCAAGGATCGGGCGGCGGCAACACCGGCGGAGATCAAACGCCGTCTGGCCGAGGGCACGCAGCGCCTGCCGCGCAAGATGGCGGAAGTCGACAAGCCTCTGATCGCCGCGATCAACGGCGCCGCTTACGGCGGTGGGCTCGATGTGGCGCTGATGTGCGACATCCGGATCGCAGCCCAGGGCGCCAAGCTCGCCGAAACCTACGCTCGCATGGGCCTGGTCCCTGGGGCAGGCGGCGCCTGGTATCTGCCGCGACTCATCGGCACGGCCAGGGCGCTCGAAATGTTGTGGACGGGCGAGCCCATCAGCGCACAGGAAGCCGAGCGCATCGGTCTCGTCAACCGTGTCGTCCCGGATGCCGAACTGATGGGATATACGATGGCCTATGCGAGCAAGATCGCCGCCGGCGCCCCCCTGTCCATGCGCATCATCAAGAAGATTGTCTATCAGGGGCTGACACAGAACCTCGACGACGCGCTCGACCTGGCTGCCTCGAACATGTCCATCGTACGCACCAGCGACGATCATCTGGAAGCATTGGCGGCGTTCAAGGAAAAGCGCAGGCCCGTTTTCAAAGGCGAATGACGCGGCGCCGCGCGCGGCCGTGTCCGCCCGCCCCGGATCACGGTCGTTGCAGGTGGAAGACGATTGCGAAAGGATCTTTCCAGCCGAGCGCCGCTATAATCGGTTGGCATCGCATCCTCCCGCAGGCAAGCCCATGGATCTTAAGCCCACCCATCAAGGTAGCGCCACTGTCCTGAGCCCGGCGGGGCGCATCGACCACGCAACCGCGGACGCCTTCCAGGGCGCACTGCAGCCGCACGTCGATCAGTGCAAGGCTGGCCATGCGCCCATCGTGCTGGACATGCACGGGCTCGACTACATCAGCAGCGTGGGGTTGCGCGTACTGATGATGGCCGCGCGCCAAGTCAAGACCCAGCACGGCCGCATGGTCATTTCCGGGCTGACGCCGCTGGTGAAGGAAGTGTTCGAGATCAGCCGCTTCAATCTCGTGTTCGAGTTGTTCGAAGACCGAAGAGCAGCGATTGCCGCTCTGGGGAGCGACGGGTGAAGCTACGATTCTGGGGCACACGCGGTTCCATACCAATCGCCCTCACAGCGCCGGCCATACGAGGCAAACTCATTACAGCATTGAGCGGCGCTATCGGCCGTGGCCTGGATACGCCCGAAAAGATCGCGCATTACGTCGACAACGATCTGAGCTTCGACGTTCGCGGCACCTTCGGCGGACATTCCTCCTGCGTCGATCTGGTCACGACGGGCGACGAGCACGTCATATTCGACCTGGGCAGCGGCGCGCGACCGCTGGGCCAAGCCATGCTCGACCGTTACGGGCCCGCGTCGCCGCAGACCTACCATGTGTTCATGTCCCACGTGCATTGGGATCACATCATGGGGTTTCCCTTCTTCGCCCCCGTCTACATTCCCGGCAATCGCATCGTGATCCATGGCTGCCACGATGTTCTGGAGGCAGCGTTCCGTCGGCAACAGGCTGCGCCCAGCTTTCCCGTCGATTTTTCGCAGTTGGCAGCGACCATCGAATTCGATCTCATGGTGCCAGGCAAGCGACAGCGCATCGCCGGGCTCGATGTCACGCCGAAGTTGCAGCGCCACGAAGGCGACTCGTATGGCTATCGTGTCGAGGCCAACGGAAAATGCATCGTGTATTCCACCGACTCGGAGCACAAGGTGGACGATCACGAGGAGCGCGCATCCTTCGTCGAGTTTTTCCGCGATGCCGACATCGTCGTCTTCGATGCCATGTATGCGCTGGCTGACGCCATCTCGGTGAAGGCGGACTGGGGACACTCGAGCAACATCGTCGGCGTGGAACTTTGCCAGGCCGCCGGCGTGCGCTGCCTGTGCATGTACCATCACGAGCCGGCCTACGACGATGAACGCATCGCCGCCGTCCTGCAGGAAACACGCCGATTCGAGGAGATCACCCGCAGCGGCCCTCCCCTGCAGATCGTCTCGGCTTACGACGGCCTCGAGCTCACCGCTTGATCTCGCGTCCGATCGCTGCCGCGATCCGTGCCCTGCGCGCCGGCCGCGGCCGCTGGGTCGCCACCGCGCTCCTCGTCGTGGCATGCATTCTGGTGGCGATGGCCTCGCACCTGCCCGTGGAGCGGCTGCGGGTGGCGTGGTTCGATACCTACCAGAAGTTCATGCCGCGCGAGCGCAACTCCGATCCTGTCACCATCGTGGAAGTCGATGCGAACGCGCTGAGCCGATTCGGCCAATGGCCCTGGCCTCGCATCCGCCTTGCGGAACTGATCGACCGCATCGGCGGCCTGGGCGCGCTTGCGATCGGCCTCGACATGATCCTGCCCGAGCCCGACCAGACCTCGCCCGAAGCACTGATGGCGCGGGTCGGCCCCGGGAATGCCGCGGTGACCGAAGCGTTGTCGCCTCTGCCGCCGTATGACCATGTGCTCGCCGCCACCCTGCGGCGCCACCCGGTAGTCCTCGGTGCTTCGGGATTCGATGCGGCTGCACCGAGTACCAGCGCGGGTTTTCGCACCTGGCCGATGACGAGCACCGGCGGGCCGATTACCAGTGCGGTGCGTCGGTATCCGTACGCCCTTGCCAGTCTGCCGCGCTTTCAGGCAGCCGCTTCGGGACAAGGCCTGGTATCGGCCGATCTCGAACGCGGGGTCGTGCGCCGCGTGCCGATGGTGAGCCAACTCGGGCCGGCTTACGTTCCGGCCTTCGTGCTGGAACTGATTCGGGTCGCCATCGGTGCGCCTGCGGTCGAACTGGAAGTCGTCGCGGGCGCCGTGGCTGCGCTGCGCGTGGGCGACCTTCGCGTTCCCACCCACGCGACGGGCAAGATCTGGATCCATTTCAGCCGTCCGAGCGAACAGCGCTACGTTTCTGCGGTGGACGTTCTCGACGGCACAGCCGAGCCGGACGCGTTCAAGAACAAGATCGTCATCATCGGCCTGACCGGCATGGGGTTGATGGACTACAAAACCACGTCTCTGGGCGACTACGTGCCGGGCGTGGAGGCGCATGCACAAATGATCGAGAGTTTCTTCGACGGCCGTCATCTCGTCCGTCCCTCGTGGATGCCTCTCGCAGAGGCCAGCGCGCTGGGCTTGCTCGGAGCACTCCTGATCTGGGGCGTGCCCGTCCTGCGACGTCATGTCGCCCTCGGGCTCGCGCTCGCGACGCTGATGAGCCTGGGCGCTGCAGGCTTCGCTCTCTTCCGTTGGGGTGGCCTGCTGTTCGACGCAGCCCTGCCGATGATCGGGCTGAGTGTCGTGTTCACCAGCTTGTTCGCCAGTGCGCTGGCCGCAGCCGATCACGAGCGGCGCTCGAGCGAGCGATCGCTGCGCCTGGCGCGCGAGGCCGCGGCGCGCGTGGCCGGTGAACTCGAGGCCGCCCGTCGGATCCAGCTCGGCATACTGCCCAGCGCGCAGACGAGCTTCCCGCATGAAGATCGCTTCGACCTGGCAGCCATCGTCGAGCCCGCCCGGGCCGTCGGCGGCGATCTCTACGACTTCTTCATGCTCGACGAGGACCGGTTGTTCCTGCAGATCGCCGACGTCTCGGGCAAGGGCATTCCGGCCAGTCTGTTCATGGCCATCACCAAAGTGCTCACCAAGAGCGTCGCCCTGCGCGAAGGCCTGCATCGCGATCGGCAGCCGCTCACACAAGCGAATATCGAGATTTCACGCGACAATCCGGAGGCCTTGTTCGTTACGGCCTTCGCTGCCATTCTGGATGTTCGAACCGGCCACCTGCGCTACTGGACGGCAGGACACGACACGCCTTATCTGTGCGACCACGGCATCGTGCGCCAACTCGACCGTTCATCGTCGGGGCCGCCGCTGTGCGTGCTCGAAGATTACGAGTATCCGGAACAGGAATGCCAGTTGCATCCCGGCAGCATGCTCATCCTGTTCACCGACGGCGTATCCGAAGCTCAGGATGCCGAAGGAGCGCTCTACGGCAAGGAGCGGTTGCACCAGCAACTGCAAAACCTTCCGCAGGCGTGCACCGCGCACGATGCCCTGAAAGCGATCCAGGACGATGTCGCACGGTTCGTGAACGGCGCCCCGGCCGCCGACGACTTTACGCTGCTGATCTTGCGCTGGTCGGAGTTGCGCTGATGGCGGCTTCAGCGTACCGTGATCTCGACGCGGCGATTGCGCGGTTCAGCCACCTCGTCTGCGGTCGCGACCACCGGCTCGCGCTCGCCTCTGCCGGCGACTTCCATCTGCGCATGAGCGATGCCAGCCTGCGCGAGGGCGAGGCGTACCATCTCGGCCCGCTTGAGGCTCAGGGCATCGTTGTACTCCAAGGCGCCTACCCGATCGGTATGTCCGATGACCACGATCTCCGGCGCCGGACGCGAGACCAGTTCGGCCTTGATGCGTTCGAACTGAGCGGTGGACTCGGGCGTGAGTTCGTCTTTGTCGAAGACGAAGAACACATTGAACGAAACCGGCTGCGGCGGCTGAGCTGCGAGCGTAGCGGCAAAACGTTGGCGCACCGACTCGGCCGACGACGCCACACCGGACACGACCTGGCCGTCGCTGAGCACCTCTGCCACGGCATACGCGCGATCGAGCGTGGCCGTAGCGCTAGGCGTGGTGACCGTGACTTGACCGACTCGCCCATCGGTATCGGGCAACAGAACGACCTGCTCGCGCACGGCTGGTGCCGGGGCATCTTCTATCCAGGCGATCAGGGCCCCGATGGCCAGGATGGGAATGGCGGGATGCATCAGGGCGCCTCTTGGCCAGCGTCGATCACGAACGATGTGCCGCGCACGCCGAGCATCGCATTCGGTGTACGAAATCGCACCGATTCCGGCGCCTGCCGCGCGATCTTGCCCGACACGACGGCAAGTGTTCCGCGACGCACCGAAGCGTCGATAACACCGGCATGGGTGGTCGAGTCGAAGGCGAACTGGTCAAGGACGAGAACGGAGTTCGGCCCGGCCGATAGCAGGGTGTTGTCGCGCAGCGTGATCCCCACCTGCCCGTCCTTGCCGGTCACGATGCGATCGCCGGCCTCGACCCGATCTCCCGGGGTCGGGGTGCGCGTCTCGCTTGCCCGCTCGATTGCAACGCTACCCTTTGCGATCTTCACCACCCCGGCCGGCTGTGCAGCCCAGCTTGCGCCGCAGGCCAGTACGAGCGTAATCGTCATCCACGACTGCATCATTGCGTACACCCCTTCGAGATTGATCCAATAGCCCCGCAATGCACGACGCCGCCTGCCCATTCAGCGCCCGCATGAGCACGCTCCCCGCGCTGCTCGCCCACGCTCGGCTGAGCTTGCACGCGGCCAACATTCCGCAGGATGTCGTGAACAGGGTCGAACTTGTCCTCGAGGAACTGTTCACCAACAGCGTCGTACACGGCTACGGCGGCAGCGACGATACCGTGGTCTGGCTGGACGTACAGCCCGAAAAGACGGCAGTCAGGCTCGTCTATGCCGATGCCGCTCCGCCCTACGATCCGCTCGAACACGAGGCCGACCTCGAGTACGGCAACGAGCACCGAGCCGCAGGCGGGCTCGGTGTGTTGCTCGCGCGCAGGCTCGCGGACGGGTTCGAGTATCGCTTCGTCGATGGCAGGAATATCCTCACCCTGTGCTTCCGAATCGAGGCTTGAACCTCTTTCGCACGCTTCGGATGAGATTCACGCCCGACCGACACCCCTTCGCTGCTGCGCTCAAACAGGCTCGAACTTCAGCCGCTTGACGCTCTCCATATTCTTGCCTTCGATGCGGATCAAGCGGGTGCTGCTGGCGCGGCTGGGGGAATGCAGGTCGCCCTCGTTGTACAGATAAGCCATGCCCGGCTTCAAGGTGTAGGTCTTCTTCTTCTTCACTTTGCCCGGTTTGGCTTCCGTGGCCGGCTCGAGCAGTTCCCAGTCCGTCATATCCGTCTGGCCACGCCCCTGACCGTAGATGGCCCAATAGGCGCCGTGGTCATGGGGTGCGCTTTCTTTGGCACCCGCGTAGTGGTGAGCCAGTATGCAGAACCCGAGCTTGGGATCTTCGTAGAGCACCTTGCGCTCCGGGACGTCGTCGCCCAAGTTCTTGGCCACGAAGCCTTCGTCGCTCAAAGCCTCGCGCAGCAACGCACAGACCTTCTCGCGTCCTGCGGGCCCGGGTTCGGCGCCCAAAATCCGGCTGCACTCCGATGAAAACTGTTCGATAGTGATGCTCATAACCCCTCCAGATACGGTGATGGGACCCAATCAGCGACTACTCGAGCCGCAGACGCTTGCGCCTTCATGCCCTTCGACAGCCAAGTCGGTAGGCTACTCAATCTGACTGAATCGGGAAAGGGCCTTGAACACGCCGGAGCGATTGACGGACATACATAACGGGTACATCCTTGCTCGCGTGATGCCCAGACATGACTATACCGACCACGTCAGCAAGCATCGCAATCCGGGTCTGCGACTGCTCTTCCTGCTGCTCGGATGTCTTTGCGTGGCATTGGGCATCGCCGGCGCATTTCTTCCCTTGCTGCCCACGACGCCTTTCATGCTGTTGGCGGCCGCCTGCTTCGCGCGCGCCTCGACGCGCTTCTACAACTGGCTGCTCAATACACGCACTTTCGGGCCATCGATCCTGGAGTGGCGACTGCACCGCAGCATCCGGTACCGAACCAAGCTGATCGCCATCGCGACCATGGCTGCCACATTGACGATATCGGTCGTGCTGGTGATCGAGCAACCCTGGCTCCAGGGCACCCTGGCCGTGCTCGGCGTACTGCTCGCGACGTGGATGTACCGCCTGCCCTCACGCGACGCCCCGCGTCGAACTCATCGTTCCGAGCAGGAGCCATGACGGGGGACTGGCGCGCGTCACGCCCCGAATCCGACGATCCCGTTACGTCGTGTGCTGACGCTGGTCGATCCCGACCGCATCGGCCACGCTGGAGAAGCCGTCCGCCTTGAGCAGCGCCGCAAGCTCGCTCTTGATGGTCCGAACCAACTCGGGACCGTGGTATACCAGTGCCGAGTACAGCTGCACGAGGCTCGCCCCGGCCCGAATCTTGGTGTAGGCGTCTGCACCGGTCACCACACCGCCGCAGCCGACGATAGGCAGGCGACCTCGGGTGTAGCGATACATCGCCGTCAGACAGGTATTGGCGTGGTCGAACAGGGGCCGCCCGGACAAGCCGCCGCTCTCCTCGCGAAAACGGCTCTGCAGCCCCGGCGGACGAGTGACGGTGGTGTTGCCGACGATCAGCCCGTCGATCCCCGAGGCGAGCACGACTTCCGCGATATCGCTGACCTGCTCCTCGGTAAGATCCGGCCCCACCTTGGCAAGCAACGGCGGCGGCCGATTCGGATCGGGTGCCCAGCGCTGTCGGGCTTCCATCACGCGCGCAAGCAGTTCCTCGATCGGGCCTCGCGCCTGCAGACCCCGTAGCCCCGGCGTGTTGGGCGACGAGACGTTGCAGACGAGGTAATCCGCATAGGGCGAGATCGCCTCGATGCCTTTGATGTAATCGGAGGCGGCATCCTCGGTCGCCTTGTTCTTGCCCAGATTGGCGCCGACGATGCCCTTCCCGCTACGCTGCTTCAAGCGCGCCACGAAAGGCTCGAGTCCGCAGCTGTTGAAGCCGAACCGATTGATGACCGCCCCGTCCTCTGTGAGGCGAAACAGGCGCGGTTGCGGATTGCCGGGCTGAGGTTTCGGCGTAACGCTCCCGGGCTCCACGAAGCCGAAACCCAAACCGAGCATCCGGTCGAAGACCTCGCCGTCCTTGTCGAACCCGGCGGCGAGACCGATGGGATTGCGGAAGGCCAGCCCCCACACTTTCGTTGCGAGCACCGGATCATCCGCTCGACGATCCTGCCCGATCAATCCGAGCTTCAGGGCGGCGATCGCGATGCCATGGGCCTGCTCGGGCTCCAGCCGATGGAGAATCGACGCGACCAGCGAATAAGGCAACATCACCGTGCGCTCAGGTTCGTCGGCAAGCTCGGCGCACGCCGAGCTTGCCCGGGCTCATACCCGACGCCACTACTGACTGTCCTTGATGTCGTAGTCCTTGACCGCCTTGCTCCACCGGGCAATCTCTGCCCGCATGAACTTGCCGAACTGCTCCGGCGAGGTCGGCGTGGGCTCATAACCGCGCGCTCGCAGGGTCTGCGCCGCCTCGCCGGCGGAGAGAATCTTCGCCAGGTCGGCATTGATCTTCCTGATGATGACCGCAGGGGTTCCGGCCGGGGCAACCAGACCGTACCAGCCGCTGATCTCGAAGCCCTTGAACCCTTGTTCGTCGAGGGTGGGCACATCAGGCAGTTCGCGCGAGCGCTTGCCCGTGGTGACGGCAAGGGGACGAATCTTTCCCGCGCGCGCCTGGCCGATGGCGGCACCCGGACCGGAGAAGATGGTCTGCACCTCGTTCCCGAGCAAGGCCTGCATGGACGGGCCGGAACCCCGATACGGAATATGCTGCAGCTTCACTCCCGCCGCGCGGAAGAACAACTCCTGCGCCACGTGAGCCGTCGCATTCCCGGAACCGTAATTGAGCCCGCCCGCCTTGGCCTTCGCCAGTTGGATGAACTCCCCCAGCGTTTTCGCGGGCACCGAGGGGTGAACCGCCATGATGTAGGGCTGTTCGATCAGCTGCGTGATCGGAGCGAAGTCCTTCGCCGAGTCGAACTGAACCTTGGGATTGAGCGCCGGCATCACCGCGACCGCGCCGATCTCCGCGATCGTGAGCGTATATCCGTCTGGGTTCGCTTTCGCGCCCAACCCGGTACCGAGCAAGCCTTGGGCGCCCCCGCGATGGTCCATCACGATCTGCTGCCCCATGAGAGCGGACCAGGCGGGAAGTATGGTCCTCGAAACGATATCGGTGCCGCCTCCGGGCGGAAAGGGCACGATCAGCCGCACGGGACGCTCAGGGTACGATTCGGGATTGCTCTGTCCGTGAGAAACCACGGGTACGAACACAGTGGCGATGCCAGCCATCAGACCGATCGCCGCACGATTCATGCTGACCATCTAAACTCCTATCATTAACGAACCAGATTCGCTGCTGCAGGCAGATCCCGGCAGAGAATGGTGGCAATTCGCCGTCCGCCCGGCGCCATCATCACGTCGATTCTGATAGGATTCTCGCACGATTTCCCGGATCTTCCCCACAAGGCTTGCATCACGCACCGAAACCGCATTCGACGGTGTGGATCGCTCGGAAAACTCCCCATGACCAGTGCACAGGATCCAAGCAAGAAGCGCCTGATCGTGGCCGTCACGGGCGCCTCGGGCGTCATCTACGGCATACGCGCACTGGAAATTCTCCGTGCCCAACCCGGCATCGAGACCCATGTCATTTTGTCTCCCTCGGCCGCCCGCACCATCGCCGAAGAAACCGACTATTCCATCGATCAGGTGCGAGCCCTCGGCGACAAGCTCTACAACCACAAGGACATCGGCGCCGCGATTTCCAGCGGTTCGTTCCGCACCGAAGGCATGCTGATCGCTCCCTGCTCGGTCAAAACACTCAGCGGCATCGCCAATTGCTTCGACGAAGAACTGGTCGTGCGAGCCGCCGATGTGTGCCTCAAGGAGCGTCGACGCGTCGTGCTGGTGTTCCGCGAGACGCCTTTGCATGCCGGTCATATCGATCTCATGGCACGCGCCACCGCCAATGGAGCGATCCTGATGCCGCCTGTGCCCGGCTTTTACCATCGACCTCGATCGGTGGACGACATCGTCACGCAGACCGTCGGCCGAGCCCTGGATCTCTTCGGCATCGATGCTCGCGTCGTCAAGCGCTGGCAGGATCCCGAGAGTGGTGAGCCAGTCCGCGATGCCCGAGGGCCTGCGGCTTCGCCGGGCTCCACTAGCGGCCCTTGAACGATCGCCTGTACGATCCACACGCCATGCCGACGATTGTGAGCGACGACTTCGCCTTTTGGCGCTTTTCCTTGCACATCTATTCCGGCACGGGCGTGCCCGAAGCCTGCCTTCGCCTACAGGACGAGCACGGCATCGACGTCAACGTCATGCTGTACCTGCTGTTTCTTGCCCGCTGCGGCCGCCGAGTCGCACCGGGTGACCTCGATCGCATCGAGGCGATCGCGGGGGAGTGGCGAGAGAGTGTCGTGCGTCCCTTGCGCGAGGTACGTCGTTACCTCAAGGCGCCGCATGGCGCGTTCGATGCCGAGCTGACGAACGGTCTACGCAACGAAGTGAAGCGGATCGAACTCGAATCGGAGCGCCTGCAGCAATTCGTCATGGAACACCGGGCACCCCCTGAGACCTTGGGCGAGCCGCAGGAAAACACAGCGACTTGCGCTCGGCATAATCTCAACGCTTATGCCGAGCGCCAAGGCGGCCTTCCCGAAGAGGCCATCGCGGCAATTTTGCGACGGTTCGAGGGCAACTGAAGCTCGACCTGAGCATGCCCGAAGCGCCGCGAGACGCGTGCGTGTTAGCATCGACTGTCGCTGAGCTGGCTTGCAAATTGCTCGAACTCGGGCCATCGCTGAACACGATCCAGGCAATCGAAAGGAGTGGGCATGCAGAACGACGAAAGTCTCATCACCGGGCACAAACCGCTGAACGCCGCGCAGATCGGCGACATGAACATGGTGAAACACCTGGGCAAGCAATGCCGCGATCTGATCGCTTACCTGGAACAGGAGAATCTCGACTACGACCGGCGCTGGGTGGAAGTGGCTCGCACCCAGATGCAACTTGGCCTGATGGCGCTCACCCGAGCGGTGGCCAAGAACGATTTCTTCTGACTTGTTTCTTCTGACTTGTTTGTGCGCCGTCGCTACTGAAGCGTCTCGGCGCTGAATCCTCGGCGGCGGTCAGCGCTTGCCGCAGATCGCGCGCCCGTCGTCCCAGCCTCGCGAATACTGCCCATCCTGCCTATAGCGCTGCTCGTTGCGACGCATGGCCCCCCGTGCGGTGTCGCATCCTTCCTGGAAGCCCTGTCGAAAAGCCGGCGAATAGCCCGAAAGATTGATGGGAGGGGCGGCCGGTCCAGGCTTGGCAGGTGGCTGTTGGGCACAGGCGCTCAACAAGAGCACCAGGCAAGCCAGACGCCATCGGCCGTCTCTTGCCGGAATGCTCATGGCGTCGGTCGAGGATTCGGCGTTGAACTGTCGAGAACCTCGATCAGCCCTATGATGGGCGAACGTGCCTGCATCGGCGCCCGACAGGAACGACGCGGCAGTCCGGTTGGCTGCCTGCCGATTGCTTGCGATCGGCCACGGTGCCCACTCCGGCGCCTTCTTTGCCGCGAACTGTCGGCTCACGACAATCGCATCACTACGTGTCGCCAAATCGCCATCCCCTGCCCGGCGAGCCTTTTGCACCCCGCTCGTATTCCCCCATCTCGACGTTCCATCCTCCATACGCACTGACCGCTTCCTCCTTGCCGCTGTTTCGAGCCCCTCGGCCTTCGCACCCACGCCTCCCTTCAGCATTGTCGACACCACCGTCTCCGTTTGCCGGTCGCTGGGCACCGCTCCCCGGTCCGCGCGAGACTCGGC
>JALHQN010000033.1 GCA_022841915.1 Burkholderiales bacterium
TAGCGTGCCATCGGATTGACGTCCTCCCCGGATACCACCCACAGAACCTTCTCCGAGATCTTGCGCTATGGGTTCGGGCAAGGCAACATGACCTCTGGATTAATCTACAGCCTCGTTAGGCGTCACATTCAGACTTCACTCTTCTGCCATGTCCTTCAGCAGAATCCTTACCAACATCTGCGCCGACGATCTCGCCGCTTCTCGTGACTTCTACGTCCAGCTGCTGGGCTTCGTGGTGAAGTACGACAGTGATTGGTACGTACAACTGGGTGCTCCGGGACCCTTGGGGTTTGAGTTCGGCATCATCAAGCGGACGCATGACCTCGTCCCCAAGTCCTACCAGACGGCGCCGACAGGAATGTATGTGACATTTGTTGTTCCGGATGTCGACGAGGTGTACAAGAAGGCACAGGAGATGCGCGCGCAGGTTATCCAGGAGCCGCGCAACGAGTTCTACGGTCAACGTCGGTTCTTGGTGCTTGACCCAGCCGGTTGCCTCATCGATGTGTGTTCGCCATGGAGCGAGCAGGAGAAGTGACCCGCGGTGACGCCTAGCCACTCGCTCAACCGGGCACGCGGTGCTTGCCAGTGCGCTTCGGCCTGCGGCCTTCGCCCGCCGCTCATGCACAATGTTCGGCGTCATAGGGACACACTTGTCGCGAGAAAATAGACTTGTCCGCTTTTGTGTGTGCTCGGGCAAAGTCGCTGATAGGTACAGGTTCGCGATTTGCCCGCGGCAAGCATGGCGAAGCGGAGGTTACGCCACACGCTTGTGCTTGGATTTGATCTCCTTGCCTGCGCTGTTGTAGCGAGCCAGGCAGCGTGGCCCGTGGAAGATTGCGAGCGTGCCATTGCCGTAGCGATGCACGTTCACCTTGGTCTTTACGTAGTGCGCCCGATGCTGATCGGCGGCAATCTGCAAGCTCAGCGCCTCGAAGCGCACACAGTTGTCGTTGCCGACTATGCGCTCGAAGCGCTCACACAAGATATCGCCCAGGTTCGCGCCGATGAACGGCACGAAGGCGCTGGCAGGCTCGCAGGCGCGCACGGCAAACGCACGGTTGTGGGCGCCGCGGTAATGCTTGTCCAGGTAGCGATTGGCACCCGCCATGTCAGTGATACCTACCTTGGCAAGTTCCTTGGGTAGGCGCTCTTGATGGGTTCCGAAGGCCCGCTCCGAGCGTCCTCGTGCCTGCGGCGAGTACGCTGCGATCATCTGGATACCCAACTGCCCCTACGCGCGCCCGAACTGCGTGGGCTGAGTCTTGTCCACCTTGCCCCCAGCCTTGGGGGTCAGCCAGTAGTGGCTGCCCCGATCGGTGTACAGCGAGGAGAATAGCCCGTTCTCCACCGCCGCCGAGAGGCGCAGTCCCGATGGACCAAGCGTGAAGGACCTGCAGGCGAAGACCGGTCAGCTCGCGATGGAGAATGTTTTTTTGCCGACGCGCTCGGTCGCATCAGCGATCCGAGCGCAAAGCGATGATCGACCGTGGTCATGAGCTTTCCGTGAGCCGTCAGGCACAGTTGCTGGAGTTGCCACGATCGACGGTGTACTACCTGGATGGACCTACGGGCGCGGCGGGATACGAGGCGCATGCGAGAGAGAAAGTGAATTCCAGGACCAAACTTGTTTTCACAGCGCTATCAGCGGTCATTTTTTGCGTGGGGCTGGTGGCTATCGTCACCGAAACCCACACCGCCACTTCGCGATTCGAGGGTTATCGCACCGTCGTCGGGGCTGATGCCGTATGGGTAGGTCAGACCGCTGTGTTGCTGGCGATTTTGCCGGTGCTCGTCTGGCTACCTAAGCGCTGGGTGGGTCTCGGCGTTTCGATGTGGTGGGTCGCGCTGATGGCTTGGCTGTTCCTGCCTTTTGCTCTTCGGTGAGCGTCGGCGTTGTTCCCCCTCTTGGACACGGTCATTCTATTGAATGGCAGAACATCGTGGGCGGCATGATCAGCTCAGTGCTGGGTGTCGCCGCCCGTTGGGGAAGCCCTCGATGTGCGCGAACCACCGGGCGTACAGTTCGTCACGCGTACGGTAGATTGGCCGACTCCTGCCGGTTTTGCCGATTTGACTCTGACCGCAAACTCCACTCTCGCAGTCAAGTGGGAGGGAGTCAGGCAATCCGGGCCGAGCTCCTTGGGAACGATGGCTTCATTCGTATCGCCGCTCAATGCCCTTACCATCCAGAATGCAGTAACATCCGACTCGCATAAGATCGGGTCCTGGTGCTCTGCCGCAACTGCCGAGCTGGGCGCCCATAAAAGAGGATGAATCGAGGGCCCAATACCCATGATGAACGATGTAATCGCCAGTATTCCTTGCAACTTGTGCAACGGCATCGAGGCGAGTGCACTGTCGTACAAGAGTCGCAGCGGTGCGCCGCTGCGGACCATCGCTTGCCGAGGTTGCGGACTCGTGTGGTCCGACCCTCGCCCGCACGACGCGCGCGCTTTCTACGAGCACGACTATCGGCTCGCCTACAAGCAGACTTTCGAGCCCAGGCCCAAGCACGTCTTGCGTGCGGGTAAGGTGGCTCTGTCGCGGCTGAATAAGATCCGGCCCCACCTATCGGGTCGCATGCGTATTCTCGATGTCGGCAGCGGGGGCGGGGAGTTCGCCTATCTGCTCAAGACGCTCGGTCATGAGGTCGAGGGAATCGAGCCCAATCGCGGCTATGCGGGCTATGCGGCCGCGCAGTACGGTTTGAGCATTCGGCAGGGCTTCATCGGCGATACCGAACTCCCGGATGCGACCTATGACCTCATCACCATTTGGCACGTGCTGGAACATACGGAAGACCCCGGGGCCGTGCTGAGTCAATTGCGGCGCGCGCTACGTCCCGACGGGCATCTCGTGGTCGAAGTGCCCAACGTCGAGGCGACGTGCCAATCCCCGTCCAGCTCTTTTCACGAGGCGCACCTGTTCGGCTTCAATCCACCGAGTCTCGAGGCACTTGCGGCAAAGTGTGGACTTCGGGCGCATGCGACTACGCTTTCGCCCGACGGCGGCAATGTCACCGCGGTATTTCGTGCTTCCCCGCAGTCCTGCACTGCCGAGGGGCGGTGGATGCTCGACGGCAATTTCGATCGGGTTGCCGGCGTCGTCGCCGGACATACGCCCATGAGGCACTGGTGTTCGGTGCATCCGTACCGTCGCTTGGCAGGTCGCATGACTCGTTTGGTCACCGAGTGGCGGGAGACGCGCACCGTGGCGAGTGCCAGGGAGCGTCTCGATGCTCTGTATGCGAGCGCGCTCCAACCTTCGATCGCAGGCGGGGCGCTTTCGCCTAAGCGTCCGTTGTGGCAGTGGATCACAGGGGCGTATGTGATCGCGTTGATGCTCGAATGGATACTGCTCGACCAACTGCTGCCGAAGAGCGGATGGACGTCTGTCGAGGCGGTCCTGCTCTATACCCTGCTGCAGACGGCAGCCGTCGGTAGCATCGTTTGGCTCACGAATCGGCCGCGCACGGCGGTCCAGTTTGCGAAGCTGGCTGCCTGGGCCACGCCTTTGTTCGCTCTGCCCGCGTATTGCTAGCGAGCGTCACGGCTGGCGGCAGGATTTCCGCGGCCAGCCTCGTGGACGATCACGGCTTGAGCGCGCGATAGAGAAACGGCAGGCTGACGTCCATCCGGTAGTCGATGTCGGAATGGTTGTCGTCGAACTCTTCGTAGGTGTGCGCGATGCCCGCATCGCTCAGACGCTTCGACAAAAGACGCGTGCCGAAATGAATGTGGTACTGGTCGCGCCAGCCGCAGTCGATGTAGATGCCCCGCATGGTCTGTAGCGCGGCCTTGTGGCGAGCCACCATGTTAACCGGGTCGTGCGCCTGCCAACGTCGCCAGCGAATCGGGAGCGCCTCGCCGCTTTCCAGATTGAACGGTACGCGGAAGCCTCCGGGCGCCTTCGGGTCCGGATCGTAGGTAGCCGCCATGCACAGATTCATCAGGCAGTGTCCCTCGGCGTGACTGAGTTTCTCACGGCTCCACACCTGCGCGAGAAAGCGCTCGATGCGTCCGTCGTCGAGGCCATCGGACAGGCCGTCGCGTGCTGCTTCCGCGGCAGCATCGTAGCGTCCGGGAGTGCGCCGTTTCTTGCGGTGCTTGGCCAACTCGTTTAGCGTATTCGGCCAGTCATGCCAGTAGACGAAATCGAAATAGGCGTCGCCCGAGTGGTTGGCGATCGCGCCCCAGTAGCGGGGGTATTTCATCGCATGGACGATCGCGCCGTAGCCCCCTGAAGACTTGCCGAAACAGCCGCGATGATCGCGGCTCGCCAGCGTGCGAAATTCGCGATCGACGAATGGGACGATTTCGCGGGTGAGGTAGTCGGCGTAGTTGCCGATGGCCGAGGAGTTGATGTACTGATTGCCGCCCAAGGCGGTGAAGCAATCGGGAAAGACGAAAATCGTCGGGCCCATCTTGCGCTCATGGATGAGCCGGGCTGCGCGTTCGGGGAGGTTGTCGCCGAACGGCTTCCAGGACGTATGCGACAGGCCCGAGCCGGTGAAGCCGACCAGGTCGTAGAGCACCGGAAATCGCCGCTTGCTGGCGCGGTCGTCGTATTGCGGCGGCAGCCATACGGCGAGCTTGCGCACATGAGGATCTCCCAGAGGGTTGTCCCGCAGGATGGCCGAAGTGTGTTCGAGAACGAGGAGTCGGCCGGCAGGGGCCGTGGAACGCTTGAGTGTCATGATGATTTCGTGCCGTGATCGAGACGAACGCGATTGTTGCATGTTCGTCGCCGGCCAGACGAGCTTTCCGCTTTCGATGCAACACATGCCGAGCGTCTAGTGCAGTTTCTTGCGCACCTTTGCCTCGAGCTGAAGATCGGCGGTTATGCGAAAACGCGGCCAGCCGACCGTGGATAGTTCCGAGCTTTCAGTCCCGATCAATCGAGGGTCATCATGACCGGTGCATGGTCGCTGGTGCCGAACTCGGCGAGCACGACGCAACTGCGTGCGCGCGCGGCGAGGCTCGGGGCGGCCAGGATGTAGTCGATGCGCCAGCCTATGTTTCGCTGGCGCATGTTGCGCCAAGGTGCCCACCAGGTGAAGAGTCCGGGATTGTCCGGGTCGAGCGCACGGCCGATGTCGACCAGGTCATCGCCCAACAAGGCATTGAACAGCGCGCGTTCTTCGGGGCGCTGCCCGATGACACCCGGCTTGCGTTCCTTCGGATGGACGTCCAGATCGGCGCGAGTGATATTGATGTCGCCGCAGAGGATGAGCGGTCTGCCTTGCGCGTGGATGGCCCGCGCCCAAGCGGCGAGGCTCGTCACGAAGTTGAGCTTGGCCGTGTAGTCCTTGCCGCCGTTGGGTACATAGACCGAAGCAATCACCCAGTCGTCGCACTCTGCCTGGACAATGCGCGATTCCATGTCGAAGTCGGGATGGCCGAACGTGGGCGCGGTGGAAAACAGGCCCTTGCGCACGTGCAGGGAGACGCCCGAGTAGCCGCGCAGTCCGTGCCAGTAGATGTGGTAGTCCTCGTGAGCGCATTGGATCGGCACCTGATCGGCCTCTGCCTTGAGTTCTTGCAGGCAGATCACGTCCGGCCGGTCGCGTTGCACCCAGTCGCAGAACTGCGACTGGCGAGCGCGAATGCCGTTGACATTCCATGTGGCGATCTTCATGGCGGGGCTCGATGTAAGGTGCGATCAGACCCGCAGTCTATCCCAAGGCAGCTGCCGTGGTGGAGACGCGACTCCTTCAGCGGTCTCCGCCCTCGTGCCCCGCTTCGTGGACGTCCTCGTTGGGTGTCTCGATCGAGGTTCAAGACATCGTCGTCGATCAATCCAGGCCTCGCCATATCGGAGCCGCTGTCGAAACTGTCGTTGGGTCCGAGGGTCTTGATGTCGTGTCCAGCCACGGGCGTGTGGACAGCCTTGTGGTCGGGATCCGGGGGGCTTGCCATGTGAGTTCTCGGTTGCGTGGAGGACGCTATCACGCAACGGATGTACCTATCCGAGCGTCTATCCGCCGAGCGTGACGTCTTCGCGAGATCCCATTGCCAACCATAGTTCACCAGGAGGTTGACCCGCAGATCGCCGGGACTGCGGGTTGTGGCATGAGCCTGAAGTTCGAGCGGAAACAGCGCCGATGCGGTATCGCCGATGACGCAAAGCGCTGCGCCGGCCTCGATCGCGCGCATGGAATATTCGACGCAGGCGTCCCGGAATGCGTGCACCTGATCGGCCGGGCGGTGCACGTTCTCCTTGGTGAAGCCATAGATCGAAAGCTCCTCCACGTCCAAGCGCCGACACTGATCCAAGAGTCGCAGACCGGGTTCGATGCCGGCGGCGTACCCTTCTCGCTTGGCGGCGCCGCGGGCTTGCGCCCAGCGTCGGTTGCCGTCGGGAATGAGACCGATATGACGCGGTATGCGCTTAGGTCTGCGAGCCGCTTTGCGCACGCCGGCCTCCATCTGTGTTCCGGTCCTCACAAGGGGAGCGGCGAGTTGCGCATCATGCGACATGGACACAGTCCTCCTGCGTGAGTCGGGTTTTCCCGGTTACATCAAGGCCGACATGCGCGTAATGCCCACGCCGCGTACATAGCCGGCTGCGCACGGCCGCCTCATTGACTGACAGCACCCGAGCGAGGGATGCGCCGTTCGGTGTGTCGTGCGTCTGCGTCCGGCCGCCGAGGCCCTCGAATCCGCAGCGGCTTTCTTTGCGTCACGGCTCGCTAGGCCACGCGCCGCTTCGCCCTCGCGAGCCAGTCGAGCCATACGAGCAGTTGTCGCACATGCGCGGTTGCCTCGAACCCGGCCTCGCCGAAGCGACGAACGATCTCGTCGTTGCCGCATCCTCGCGTCGTGGCCACCAATCGCTCCCAGGCGGCTTGATCCGCTTGCTGCATGCAAAGGAGGTGCTCGAGGAGGCGGGCGAGGCGCGTGCCTGGACAATCGGCTTCCTGCTGCCTGGCGGCGTTGCGGTTCGCGCGTGAACGAACAGACGACATCGACGGCAGCGGATCAGCCCCCAAGGAGTCGATGCACTCGCACAACAACTCGAAATGAGCCGCCTCCTCGTGGCGGAAGCGCGCGACGATGTCGCGTGACACACCGAACGGGTGGGCGGCCGGGGCAAGGTCGAGGATCGTCGACACTTCCTCGTAGAGGCGTGTGCTGCTACGCGCACAGGCCAGGCGCCCATGGAGCTGACGAAGGAGAGAGCCCGAACGCGCGCGGTTGAGCGCGGGCGCGTCACTGCACAGCGGATCGATCAGCGTGTTGAGCCTAGGCTCGGCCGCCATCGATCCGAACTCGTGCCCGTCGCGGAGACAAGGCTCGGAGCGCAGGGGGCGGGCGATGCGCGGCCTTGCGAGTGTGCGGGCCGCAGGCGCCGACAAAGCGCGGCGTTCGAGGTTGGACGGTTCGACTGGGAGCTCCTGAATTTCGGCACTGCTCTCTTGCAACATGATCTTCCCGTGGATGAGGTGATGCTTCCGCTTGCTGGCGGATGCGGCGGCTGCCGTTGAGGCGCGGCTCGCAGTCTTTGCAGCAAGAAAGAGGAAGGCGGATAGGAGGTTTCAAGGGGCGCGCAGGTCTCGCGAGCTTGCTCGCCGACAAATCTTGGTTTCCTTCGCAAGGTTCATGCCCTGAGGCCGGCGACCAGGGACGCCAACGCGCATGCAGCGACCTGACTGCCGAAGGGCGATTCGCTTTCCAATCGAACGCAGCGTTCGGCAAGCACAGGACTTGGCAGCATGGCCGCCGTTCAGTCCGAATCGAGCTCGCTCAGTCGCCGTTGCAGGAATCGGCGCTCCGGTTCCTGGCGTGCCAACGCGAGGGCACGCAGATACGATCGGCGTGCCTGCTCGGTTCGTCCGGCACGGCGGCACAGATCGGCCCTTGCGGCATGCGCGAAGTGATACTCCTCGAGCTCGCCGCGCGCGAGCAACGGGTCGATCAGCGCGAGTCCGGCCTCGGGGCCGTCGCGCATGGCGATCGCCACCGCGCGATTGAGCAGCACGACCGGGGAGGCATCGGCCTGGGCGAGTACTTCGTAGAGGCCCACGATTTGTTTCCAGTCGGTGGCGCTCGCTTGCGTGGCCTCGGCATGGACGGCGGCAATGGCCGCTTGCAAGGTATACGGCCCGAAACGGCGGGACGTCAGGGCAGCTTGCACCAGCGCTGTCCCCTCGGTAATCAAGGCTGCGTTCCACAGACTGCGGTCTTGCTCTTCGAGCAGGACGATATCGCCGTCTGCCGTGGCCCGGGCCGCGCGTCTGGATTCCGTCAGCAGCATGAGCGCGAGCAGTCCGATCGCTTCGGGCTCGGGCAGGAGGTCGACCACCGTGCGGCCGAGGTGAATGGCTTCAGCGGAAAGATCGGTGCGGGTCAGGCTCTGTCCGGCGCTCGCGTAGTAGCCCTCGTTGAAGACGAGATAGATCACGCGCAACACGCTAGCCAGACGTTCAGGCAGTTCGTTGCGGTTCGGTACTTCGTAGGGGATGCGTGCGACGCGTATCTTGCTCTTGGCGCGCACGATGCGTTGCGCGAGCGTCGGCGCCGGCGTGAGAAAGCCGCGTGCGATCTCCTCGGTCGTCAAGCCGCAGACTTCGCGCAAGGTGAGCGCGACTTGCGCGTCGGGCGACAAGGCCGGATGGCAGCAGGTGAAGATGAGCCGCAGACGGTCGTCTTCGACGCCGCCCAGAGGGCTTTCCGGCGCAATCTCGTCGTCGGCATCCATGGTGTGCGCCATCTCGACCAGGGATGCATCGAAGCGCGCCCGACGACGAATCTTGTCGATCGCCTTGAAGCGCCCGGCGGAGACGAGCCAGGCGCGCGGATTGGCGGGCACGCCGTCCGTGGGCCACTGCTCGACCGCCGCGGTGAAGGCATCGTGCAGAGCTTCCTCGGCAAGATCGAAGCTGCCCAGCAGGCGGATGAGTGTCGCGAGCACTCGCCTCGAATCGGTGCGATAGAGCGCGTCGACCCGACGGCGGACCTCTTCAGCCTCGCTGGGAGACATGGCTTGTCCGATCCAGAGAATCAGCCCGCCGACTGACCGAGCGCGTAGCGCGTCGGCGCGTCCGTGGCGATCGGCCGGATTTCCACGCAGCCGTGCCGTGCGCCTGGGATCCGCGCAGCGACCTGGATCGCTTCGTTGAGATCGCGGGCCTCGATCACGACATAGCCGCCCAACTGTTCCTTGGTTTCCGCGAACGGACCGTCGACGGTCGAGACGCGCCCGCCGGGTTGGACGCGCACGGTCGTCGCGGTTGCTGCAGGCAGCAGCCGGTTGCAGTCGACGTAATGACCGCTGGCTCGGAGGGCGTCGAGGAACTCGCGGTAGTCTTCGAAACAGGCTTGCGCGTCTGCTTCGCTCATCTGGTCCACGACGGTTTCGGCGCAAATCAAACAGAGATACTTCATGGCGTGCTCCTTGGGATGCAGGTCGACGAGTGTCCCCTAGTCGAAGGAGTCGGCGCCCGATCGACAGGCGAACCGTGAATTTCCCGACGCACGTCCGATGCCACCCGGCTGCGATACTATCGTGAAGTCGATGGCCGGTCCTCGAGCCGGGCCAAGCACCAGGGGGGCGTTGCACTTGTTTCCGTTCGATCAGCCGACTGCCGCTTTCGCCGGCCTGGCGATCATCGCGTTGAGCTACATCGTATTCGGATTGACCGGCTTCGGCGCGTCGCTGATGACGGTCCCGATCCTGTCGCATTTCTATCCGGTGCCGTTCGTCTTGGCGCTCGCCTGCATCCTGGATCTAAGCGGTTCGATGATGCTCGGCTGGCGACGGCGCAAGGAAGCCGACAAGAGCGAACTCACGTGGCTGCTTCCCTTTTCGTTGATCGGCGCGGCGGGGGGCGTGACGCTCTTGGTGAATCTTCCGCGCACCGTCATCGTGATCGGACTCGGCATCTTCATCGCGAGCTATGGCCTCTACAGCCTGCTTGCGCCGGCGCAGAAGAAACCGGTGTCGCGGCGATGGGCACCGCTTGCAGGGTTCATGGGTGGGGCGAGCGGGGCAATGTTCGGCATGGGCGGTCCGCCGGTGGCGATCTACATCACGCGCCGCATCATGGACAAGAGCCGCTTGATGGCGACGGTCAGCGTCGGCGTCGGCTTCAATCTCGCGATCCGGCTGCTGGTCTTCCTGGCTGCAGGGGTCTTGTTCCAGGGTGAACTGATCCCGGCGCTGCTGATTTTCGGTCCTGCCGCGATGTTGGGCATCAGCATCGGCAGCCGGCTGCATCTGAGCATGCCGACGGCGAATTTGTTGCGGGTGGTCTACGTGGTCCTGATTTTCTCCGGTGCATCGCTGGTCATCCGCAACGCGGTGCTCGCTCACTGAGCCGGCGGGTTGCGCAGGGCTTCCGGTCGGCCGCGCATGCTGCCGCTGACGATCGCGAATTCGTACAGGCGACATTCGATCGCCCCGTTGTAGAGCGGGGTGCGCCGTGACGGCTTGAGCCCGATCAGCTTGGGCAAGCGGGTATCAGCGGTAAAGATGAAACAGCGCCAGCCGGCGAAGTGTTTTTTGAGCCGATCGCCCAGCGCGGGATAGAGCTCGGCCAAGGCTGCCTGTTCGCCGATGCGCACCCCATAAGGCGGATTGAAGACCATGATGCCTTCGGCCGCGGGCGGCTCGATCTGCAGGATATCCGCGCGCACCAGTTCGGCTACGTCGTCGAGCCCGGCGCGATGCAGCGCACGCCGACTCGCGCCCACCGCCCGGGGATCGGTGTCGGAGCCGTAGAGGGGAAGCTTGCCGATGCGCGTGCGCGCGGCATCTGCCGCTTGCCGAATGTCGCGCCACAGCGCCGCGTCGTAGCAAGAGAGTCGTTCGAAGCCGAAGCCGCGCTGCGCACCGGGCGCGATATGCAACGCCTGTGTTGCCGCTTCGAGCAGGAAGGTGCCGCCCCCGCACATCGGATCGAGCAAGGGCACGCCGGGCTTCCAGCCGGCAATGCGCAGGATGCCCGCAGCCAGATTTTCCCGCAGGGGAGCTTCGATCTCGGTGGTGCGCCAACCGCGCTTGAAGAGCGGTTCGCCCGAGGTATCGAGATAGAACTTCGCCTGCTTTGCATCCAGGAACACGTGAATGCGCATATCGGGATTGCGCGTGTCGACGTTCGGCCGCTCGCCCACGGCGGACCGGAACGCATCGCATACCGCGTCCTTCACGCGCAAGGTCGCGAAATCGAGGCTGCGCAAGGGGGAGCGCACCGCGGACAGCGCGACGCGGATGGTGCGCTTGCACTCGAACAGGGTGGGCCAGGGGATCGCATGCGCGCCCCGGTAGATGTCTTCCTCGCTCGCATACGCGCACTCTCCGACGGCGAGCAGGATGCGGCTGGCGAGCCGGCATTCCAGGTTGACGCGATACATGAGCCGCTCATCGCCGGCGAATGCGACGCCGCCGTCCGTCGGGACGGCTTCGGTTGCCCCGAGTTCGAGCAGTTCGGCGGCCAGGGCTTGTTCCAGCCCGCGCGGACAAGGGGCGAAGCAACGATGCGCGTTCATGCGGCTAGCCGATGCAAGTACAGATACGTCATAGGGGCAGGTAGATCTCGAATTCGATGCGTTTGTTGGGGGCTCGTGTCGACTGCACTTTGCTCACCCTTGCGAGCAGGGTTGCCCCGCGATCGAGTTGGCGTGCAACCGCTGCGTTTTCCGCGCGCGGCACGTAACCGAGCTTGAAGGTGCGCCATTCGACGCGCACGGCATTGTGATCGTGAGGGTTCTGCGGTTCGCGTACGAGCGTCAACGGATCGCCCGGTTGGATCTCGCCCCAGAGGTTGGGAGCTTCGTAATGCCGGAATCCCGCCAGCGGCGAACTTTGCATGACGATCCGAGCTTGCAGCGGCTGACCCTGGCTGAGCGACGAGCACGCAAACAACAAGGCGATGCCCAGCAGGCTGCGGCGCGCGGCCCGAAGCGGGGATCTCGTCAGCGAAGAGGCCATCTCGCAGTCCGATCAAAACGGCTTCACCACGACCAGGATGACGACAGCGATCAGGATTAGCACGGGAAACTCGTTGAACCACCGATAGAAGACATGGCCGTGGCGATTGCGGTCGTGCTTGAAGTCGGCGAGCAGTCGACCGCAGTAGAGGTGATAGGCGATCAGCACCAGCACGAGCGCGAGCTTTGCGTGCATCCAGCCGCCGCCGATGCCGTAGCCCAGCCACAGCCACAGACCGAGCACGATCGTGACGACCGCGCCCGGCGTCATGATGCCGTAATAGAGCTTGCGCTCCATCACCTTGAAGCGCTCGATGCCGACCGGATCGTCAGCCATCGCGTGGTAGACGAAGAGCCGCGGCAGATAGAACAAGGCGGCGAACCAGGTGACCATGAACACGATGTGGAAGGCTTTGACCCAGAGCATGGCGGGTGGGGGAAGAATGGAGGAGAGTGGCATCGATTCTAGACGGCGAGGCGGGTGCCCGCCATCTATCGAGAGGTCTATGCGCAAAGACGCGCTTACTTCAGCAGGCGGCGCCGGGTGAGCACCATGGCCAGATAGAAACCGGCGAGGCAATAGAGCGTCAGCACTACGCTGTGCAAGAGCCACGCGCTTGGCATCGTGTCGTTCATCAATGGTCGCGCAAGGGCGACAGCGTGCGTCAGAGGCAGTGCCTGGGCGGCGGCCTGTAGCGCGTCGGGCAGCTGCTCGATCGGGAAGAAGACCCCGCACAGCAGCATCATCGGCGTGAGCGCGAGGGTGAAGTAATACATGAAAAAATCGTAGCTCGGACTGAGGGCGGTCATGATGAGCCCGAGGCTGGCGAAGGTGAGCCCCAGGACCATGACCAGCGGAACGAGCCCCAGCGCGAGCCACGACTGGGTCAGCCCGAGCAGTGTCGCGACCAGCAATACCGCCATCCCGGAGAGCGTGGCCTTGGACGCCGCCCAGACCACCTCGGCGATCACCACGTCGTCGAGGTCGATGGGCGTGTTCAGGATCGCGTCCCATGTGCGCTGCACGTGCATGCGCGAAAAGCTCGAATACATCGCCTCGAACGAAGCGGTCATCATCGTGCTGGAGCAGACCGTGCCGGCGGCGATGAACGCGATATAGGAGATCCCCTGCATCTCGGGCAGCAACGCGCCCAGCCCGTACCCGAAGCCCAGCATGTAGAGCAGGGGGTCGGCCAGGTTGCCCAGGATCGATGGAATCGTGAGCTTGCGCCAGACGAGGAAATTTCGGCGCCACACGGGCAGAAAGCGCAGGCTCAATCGCGGCAGGGCATAGGTGCGGGCGGCACGGCTCATGGCGCTTCCTGGTTCAATCGCGAAGCTCGCGGCCGGTGAGTTTCATGAACACGTCTTCGAGGTTGGCGTGCCGATGCAGGTAGCGCAGGTCGTGCCGGGGTTCGAGGTGCGCGACCAGCGGTGCAGCATCGTGGGTGTAGCAGAAGACTGTCTCGCCGCTGTGTTCGCAACGCTCGGCCAGACTTCGACCGTGGCGCTCGGCCCACGCTGCGACGCCATCGCCATAGACTTCGACCACCTGCGGCTCGATATGCTGCGCGATCAGCGCGCGCGGCGCACCCGAAGCCACGATGCGTCCGTGGTCCAGCACCGAGAGACGATCGCAAAGCCGCTCGGCTTCGTCCATGAAGTGCGTGGTGAGGAAGAGCGTCTTGCCGTCGGCGACGAGCTGCTTGAGCCGTCCCCAGATGAGATGACGCGCCTGCGGATCGAGCCCTGTGGTGGGCTCGTCGAGGAAGATCAGATCGGGATCGTTCACCAGCGCTCGCGCCAGCGTGAGCCTGCGCTTCATGCCGCCGGAGAGCGTATTGATCCGTGCTTGGGCGCGCGTGGCGAGGCCTGCGAATTCGAGCAGCTCCGGGATCCGCGCGCGGATCTCGCGATCGGCAAGCCCGAAATAGCGGCCGTAAACGACGAGGTTTTCCTCGACCGTGAAATCCGGATCGAGATTGTCCATTTGCGGTACCACGCCCACCCGCGCGCGAGCCTGCCTGGGATCGGCGATCACGTCGATGCCGATCAAGCGGATGCTGCCGGCGTCGGGGGCCGTCAGCCCCAGGCACAAACGCAACGTGGTGGTCTTGCCGGCGCCGTTCGGCCCCAACAGGCCGAAGCACTCGCCCGAGCGCAGTTGCAGGTCCACGCCGGCGACCACCTCGCTCTCGCCGTAGCGCTTGCGCAAGCCGCGTACCTCGAGTGGCGCGTCGGCTGTGGACACGGCTTAGCTCGCGCCGCCCTGGTGGCCTCGATGCCAATGCAGCACGATACGCTGCAGTTGAGCGAGTCGTCCGTGAAAGAAATGCTCGCCCCCCGGAACGACGACGATGGGCAGGCCTTGGGGACGTGCCCAGTTCAGGACAGCCTCCAGCGGAACGACATCGTCTTGATCACCGTGCACTACCAGCGTGTCCTCGGGGACGGGCTCGGCGTCGAAGCGGTTCACCGCTGGTGCGATCAGCGCCATGCGCTCGATGGCCAGGCGCTTGGCGACGCGGGTCTGGACGAAGGAGCCGAAAGAAAACCCGGCCAGCAGCAAGGGCAGATCGCCGTAGCGCCGACGCATGTGCTCCACCACCGCGAGCAGGTCCTCGGTCTCGCCCACGCCTTTGTCGTGCGTGCCCTCGGTCGCCCCTACGCCGCGGAAGTTGGGTCGCACTGCCAGGTAATCGAGGGTGAAGAACGCTTTGGCGAGGGTGGTGACGACCTTGTTGTCGCGGGTGCCGCCCTGCAGCGGATGGGGGTGGGCGATGAGCGCGAGGCCACGGCGCGACGAACCTGGATCGTTGATCGCGATATCGATCGCGCCAACAGGGCCGTCGACGGCTGTGATCTCGAGTGTGGACGGATGCAAGATAAACGACTCGGCGGCGGGTTCGAGCGAAACGATGCAGGTACTAGATCCGCAGCCGATCGACCGGACGGCCTCCCTGGATGTGTTCGCGAATGATCTCGTCCACGTCTTCCTTGTCGACGAAGGTGTACCAGATCGCTTCCGGGTATACGACCATGACGGGGCCTTCGTCGCAGCGGTCGAGGCAACCCGCCATGTTCACCCTCACCTTGCCCGGGCCGTTGAGCTTGAGCGCCTTGATCTTGTTCTTGGCATACTCGCGGACCTCGTTGGCGCCGTGGTCGTTGCAGCAGCGTTCGCCGTTCTGGCGCTGATTGCAGCAGAAGAACACATGATGGCTGAAGTGGCTCATGGCGTCGGACCTGCAATCGTTGATGGAGAGGTCGCCGATTATAGCGGATAGGGAGAATGATCCTGGGGAAGGTCCTCCCGCTATGAAATCCGACGCCGATCCCGCGCGCGCAACAGCAGTAAATACAGCAAGGCCGCGTAGGGCCAGACAGCGGCCACCGTCGCGGCCAAGCCGGTATAGTGCCTCAGCTGCAGATCGGACCAGCGGAATAGCCGCAACGAAAGAAAGGATTGCATCTCGCCCGGCTTGAGCAGCGCGAGCGCAATGGCGCCAAGCAGGGTGGCCGCACACAGGCGCCGCACCCATCGTCGGGACAGCGGTGCAGCGAGCGCAACGAACAGGGCGCCCAGGAGTATCGCCCAGACGATCTCGTTGCTGACCCAAAGAAAAGCCGCCTCGCTGCGCAACAGCACGCTGGCGGCTACGAGTTTGGTCAATGCCGCGATCCACACCAGCAACGCGAGGGCGGCAAGCGCGGATCGCATCGAGCGCATGAGCAGCATCAGCATCAGTCCCAGGCTCACGAGCGTGAGGCTGACCGAGACCGGTCCTAGGATCCGATAGGCATTCTCCGCGCTCAAGCCGGCGAGTTGGGCCTGGATGCCGGTCGAGAAGAAGACGATGCCCAGCAGGGGCAGGGAGGGGTCGAGCTGGCTGAAGAACCACAATGCAATCAGCGCGATGCCCAGGTCGATATCCCCGCCTGCCAGAAAGAGACGCGCGCGCCACGATGCGATGCGACCGGTGATGAAGGGCGCCGAGCCGGCGCGTGCAGCGATGATCGCGCCCGCCGCCGCACCGGCGGCATTGGTCAACAGATCCAGATTGCTGCTGATGCGGCCCGGCAGGTACGCCTGCGCGATTTCCATGGTGAAGCTCAGCGCGATACCGAGCACCGTGCCCGCCACGGCCGCAAGGGCAGGTCGCGCTGGCGGCATGGCGACGAGCGTGGCCAGGAAGCCGAGCGGAATGTACGCCAGGACGTTGACCACGATGTCGAAGACCGTCGTGTAGCGTGGCCAGGGCGCGTTCACGAAAGCGAGCGGGTCCTGCCCGGCATCGCGCCATCCAGAGAACGGGGTCAGGCTGGCATAGAGAACCAGCAATGTGTACCCTAGCGCGAGATAAAGCGGCAGGCGCGACTTCGGCGCATCCATCACATCGCGACCCGGAGACGATCGCCGCAAGCCGGGGCGAGTGATGGCTGTCGGGGCTCGGCGCACCCGGGCACTGCATGACTTGAGCTTGAATCCAGACGCGACCTCAATGGCTTTCTATGACATCTTCAATGGCGACGCCGACGGCATCTGCGCGCTGCATCAGCTGCGACTGAGCGAGCCGCGCACCGCCGAACTCGTAACGGGCACCAAGCGGGAAATCCGGTTGGTCGAGCGGGTTGCGGCCCAGTCAGGCGACGAACTGACGGTGCTCGATGTGTCCTTCGACACCAATCGTGCAGCGGTCGTCGCGGCTTTGCAAGCCGGCGCGCGGGTTCGCTACTTCGATCATCACTTCGCGGGTGACATTCCGTCGCTCGCCGGGTTGACTGCGGATATCGACACGGCCCCCGATGTCTGCACCAGCCTGCTCGTGGATCGCTTTCTGGGCGGGGCGCAGCGGGTGTGGGCCGTCGTGGCAGCCTTCGGCGACAACCTGGATGCGGCAGCGGCGAATGCCGCTGCGCCACTGGGCCTGACTCACCAAGCCGTGATGCAGTTGCAGGCGCTGGGCGAGTGTCTCAACTACAACGCCTACGGCGAATCGGTCGAGGATCTCTACTACCATCCGGCCGACCTTTATCGGGCGCTGGCGCCCTATGCCGATCCTTTCCGGTTCGTCGCGGGCGAGCCCGTATACGAGGTGTTGCGCGAGGGCATGAACGACGATTTGTTTCGCGCCGACGAGATCGAACCGTATCTGGCCGATGATACGCACGCGCTTCTGCTGCTGCCGGAGGCCGCATGGAGCCGACGCGTCGGCGGCGTGCTGGCCAATCGCCTGGCGCATCAGCACCCCGAGCGAGCGCACGCCATCGTGACTGCCAAGCCCGGCGGCTTTCTCGTCAGCGTGCGTGCACCCGTGGAGCACCCGCGCGGGGCTGATATGTTGTGCCGCCGGTTCGAAACCGGTGGCGGCCGCGCCGGCGCGGGCGGCATCAATCACTTGCCCGCCGATGAACTGGAGCGCTTCGCTCGCGCTTTCGCCCAGGCATTCGCCGACGCCTAGATCACCGATCCATTGCCCCAGAGGAGCCGTACCGTGGAACCCGACTTGATGCTCGATACCGACGCCATTCGCGGCTGGACGTACGATTTGTGGCGTGCGGCCGGCTCGAACGACGAGGAGGCGCGCATCACCGCCGATCACCTCATCATGGCTAACATGAGCGGTCACGATTCGCATGGTCTGAGCGTCGTGCCCGGCTACGTGCGCTCGCTCATGTCCGATCAGCTGCAACTCAATCAGCGCATATCGATCGTCACCGACACCGGCTCGTTGGTCGTCGTGGACGGCAATCGGGGCATGGGTCAGGCGGCCGCAGCGCAGACGATGACGCTGGCGATCGCGCGAGCGCGTGCGCATGGGGTGGCGATCGTGGGGCTCAAGAATGCGCACCACATCGGCCGTGTGGGCCATTGGGCCGAGCAAGCGATGGAAGAAGGGTTCGCTTCCGTTCACTTCACCAACGTCGTGAGCCGCCCACTGGTGGCGCCGCATAACGGTGCCCAGGCGCGCTTGGGCACCAATCCGCTCACCGTAGGCTTGCCCAGGCGCGATGCACCCCCGATCCTGCTCGATTTCGCCACCAGTGCGATCGCGGTAGGCAAGATCCGGGTGGCCTATTACAAAAAATCGCCCGCGCCCGAGGGCGTGCTGCTCGATGCGCAAGGCGCGCCGACCACCGACCCGGCCGTCATGTACGAAGAGCCGTTGGGCGCTCTGCTGGCGGCCGCTGGACACAAGGGCTATGCGTTGGGGCTCGTGTGCGACCTGCTCGGGGCGGCGATCTTCGGCGGCGACACGCCGCTGCCGGCTCATCTGCGCAAGAACGGGATGTACAACAACATGCTGGTCATCGTGTTCGATCCGGGGCGATTCGGCGCACAAGATCACTACGAGCGTGAAACCGAAGCCTTCATCGACTACGTGCGCTCGGCCAAGCGAGCGCCCGGCGGCGCCGACATCCTGATGCCGGGCGAGGCGGAGCGAAACTATCGCACCGCCCGAGCGCGGCGTCTGCCCATCGATGCCGGTACGGTGGCGTTTCTGGACGAAACGGCGAAAACCATCAACGGTGCACGGGGCTCGAAGCTGCCGCCCGCCTCCTCCACGATCGCATGAAGTCGCAGGCCCGGATCGTTCCGGGCACATGACTTCGGCCCGCTGTGGGGGCAGTCCGCCGCTGAGATGTCGGCACGCCGTGTTTAGCGGGGATGGCCGTCGCCACCGCGATGCGGATGACCGGGTACGTGATGGGTCTGGGCCGCGGCATGGTGATGGAGCCCCGCGTGGGGATGCGCGGTGGGCGTCGGCCGTCCCACGAAGTGGGGCAGCAGCGAGCCGACGATCATGCCCACGATCGCGACGCCCAGGCCGACGATCTGCGGCGGCCAGATCGTGTCCGGTTCGAGCAACTCCAGCAGCAGCCAGGTCGACAAGCCCCCCGTGGTGGCGAACAATGCCCCTTGAATGTTGGCGCGCTTCCAGTACAGACCGGCAGCGAGCGGCACGAAGGCGGTGACGAGCGTCACCTTGTAGGCGTTCTCCACCATCCTGAAAATGGTCTCGTTGGATACCAGCGCGTTGATCAGCACGATGATCGTGAAGATCACGAGCGTGCAGCGCATGGTCCACATGAACGCCTTGTCGCTCATGCGCGGGAAGATGTTGCGGACGATGTTTTCGCTGAACGTCACCGAAGGGGCGAGCAGCGTGGCTGCCGATGTACTCATGATGGCCGCGAGCAGGGCGCCGAAGAAAACGACCTGAGCGAACATGGGGGTGTGCTGCAGAATCAGCGTGGGCAGCACCAGTTGGGAGTCTTTCTCCATCAGCTCGCCGAACTTCTTCGCATCCACCAGCGTGGCCGCATAGGCGAGGAACATCGGCACGAACGCGAACAGGAAGTAGATCGAGCCGCCGAGTACGGCACCGCGCACCGCTGTTTTTTCGTTCTTGGCCGACGTGATGCGCTGAAAGACATCTTGCTGCGGGATCGAGCCGAGCATCATGGTCAACCCCGCGCCTATGAAAGCGATCCAGGCAGCTGTCGATGCTTCCGGGAAGAAGTCGAGCTTGCCGGCCTCTGCCGCATGAGTCACTACCGTGCCCACGCCGCCTGTCATGTCTGCCACGATCCAGCCGATGAACAGCAATCCCGCCATGATGACGATCATCTGCACGAAGTCGAGTACCGCGATGGAGAGCATGCCGCCGAAGGTCGTATAGGTGAGCACGATGAGGGCGCCGATGATCATGCCCTCGTTCTGGCTGATGAACCCGCCCGTGAGTACGTTGAAGACCAAGCCCACTGCCGTGATCTGCGCGGAGACCCAGCCAAGATAGGAGCCGATGATCGCCAGCGTGCAGATGACTTCGACGGTGCGGTTGTAGCGCAGCCGGTAATAATCGTTGATCGTGAGCAGGTTCAGGCGATACAGCTTGGCTGCGAAGAACAGGCCTGCAAGGATCAGGCACATGCTGGCGCCGAACGGATCGGCGACGATGCCGACCATGCCTTCGTTGACGAAGGTCGCGGGAATGCCGAGCACGGCTTCCGCACCGAACCACGTTGCGAAAACCGTGGCCATGACTACGGGCAGCGGCAGATTCCGGCCGGCGACCACGAAGTCTCTGGAGTTGTGAACACGGGTGGCCGCGTACAAGCCGATCGCGACCGAAACGAGGAGGTAAACGACGACGAACCCGACGAGCATGGATCGCAATCCCGAAGATCAGTGCGCCGCCTGTGCGTGGCGCGGGGCTCGCGAATGATAGCCGATTCCGCTGCGTGTGCTCGCCTTGCAGCGTTCGTTAGGGGTCGGCTCGAATGACGATGACAAGCGTCGCGGCGAGGATCGCCAACATGACGACGAGCAGCCAGGTGTGGCGGCGCTGCTCGCGTACCAGGCGGGCGAGGCTCGCAGCGATCGCCTCCTGATGATTCTGCGTCAATGCCCGGTGAACGAGCCTGGGCGTTTGGGGCAACCACACGCCCCAGTTCGGTGCCTCCTGCTGCACACGACGCACCAATCCGCGCCAGCCGATCTGCTCCGACATCCAGCGCTCGAGGAAGGGTTTTGCGCTGACCCAAAGATCCAGGTCAGGGTCGAGGTCACGCCCGAGGCCCTCGATGTTGAGCAGCGTCTTTTGCAGCAGAACGAGTTGGGGCTGCACCTCGATGTTGAAGCGGCGAGACGTCTGGAACAGACGCAGCAACACCTTGCCCAGCGAGATTTCCTTCAGCGGTCGGTCGAACACCGGTTCGCATACCGCGCGAATGGCAGCTTCGAATTCATCCACTCGCGTTTCCTTCGGCGCCCAGCCCGATTCGATGTGTGCCTCGGCGACACGCTTGTAGTCGCGCCGGAAGAAGGCGAGGAAGTTCTGCGCCAGGTAGTGCTTGTCGACATCGTTGAGCGTGCCCATGATGCCGAAGTCGAGCGCGATGTAGCGCCCCTCGGCATCCACCATGATGTTTCCCGGATGCATGTCGGCATGGAAGAAACCGTCGCGGAACACTTGGGTGAAGAAGATCTCGACGCCGGCGCGCGCCAAACTCGGAATGTCGACGCCTTGGGCGCGCAAAGCCGCAACGTGGCTCACCGGCATGCCGCGCATCCGTTCCATGACCATCACTTCGGTGCTGCAGAAATCCCAGTGGATCTCGGGGACCAGCAGCAGGGGCGAGGTTTCGAAATTGCGTCGCAACTGGCTCGCGTTGGATGCTTCGCGCATCAAGTCGAGTTCGTCTTCCAGATGCTTGGCGAACTCGCGCACGACCTCGTGCGGCTTGAGGCGCTTGCCCTCGCGCCAAAGTGTCTGCATCAGCGAGGCACCGTCGTCGAGCAGCGCGATATCGTGCGTGATGACGTCGGTGATCCCCGGGCGCAGAATCTTCACCGCGACCTCGCGCCCATCCGGCAGCACCGCCAGATGCACTTGAGCGACGGACGCACTGGCCACGGGCGTGAATTCGAATGACGCGAATACGGCTTCCACGGGGCGGCCGTAGGTGCGCTCCAGAGTAGCGCGCACGTAATGGGAGGCGAACGGCGGGACTTGATCCTGAAGCTTGGCCAGTTCGTCGGCGAGGTCGGCCGGCAGGATATCGCGGCGCGTCGACAGCATCTGGCCGAACTTGACGAAGATGGGGCCGAGTTCTTCGAGGGCGAGGCGCAGTCGGACTGCGCGCGTGGCTTCCAGCTTGCGCCAGGAAGTGAGGAAGGCGACCAGGGGCCTGAGACCCTTGAAGCGATCGCGTCCCAGAACGAATTCGTCCAGGCCGAAGCGCAGCGCGATCCAAAGGATTTTTACGAGACGTAGCAGGCGCATCGACGGATTCTAACCGTCGTCCCGATGCGGGGCTACGACACTACGACGATCGGGATGCGAGTCGGTCGACTCTTTGGGCGAGACGTTCGACGTCGTCGCGCAGGGTGTCGACGTCGCGGACAAAGTCATCGACGTCAGGACGTCGTGCGATGAGCGGTCGCTCTTCGACCCAGTAATCGGAGAGGTTGCGGGCGAAACTGCTGGCGACACGGGCCTGAAACTGCATGACGCCCCGGCCGGTTTGCGCTACGCGATGGCCGATGCTGTCGCCCAAGAGCCGAGACAAGTCCTCCTCTGCGTCCCAGCGAGCGTTGCGAACGACGAATTGGACGGCCTGCGCGAACTCGCCGTCACCGCTGACGGCGACCTCGCCGAAGGCCGACTCGTCTCCGGCGAGAATGCGGATCGCCGCCGGAGGCGTGACGCGGAACGTGACGTCGGCTGCTGCGCCCGGCGCGGCAGCGGCGACTTGGCCGTCATCGCGCACCGTGAAGCAAAGCGTGAGGGGGAAGACGTCGAAGCGGGCCGTGCGGCCCGCATGCGGCTGCAGCTTCCGCAACGCCCACGTCTCGCCGCGAAGGACGTGATTGACGGGCGCTGCGGCAAGCTGCGAGAGCACTGCCCTAGTCCTGCTGAATGCCGCCTACCAGCCATCCGCTCTTGCCGTTCAACGGCTTCTGCAGATGCCACACTTCGCTGAAGGACTCCGGCTGAGTTGCGCCGTCATCCCGGATCAGACCCGTGAAGCGCACGCTGGCGATGTAGTGATCGCCTTCGGTGACGACTTCGACGACCTTCGCATCCAGAGTGAGCACTTCGGTCTTTTGCGGGGCGTTGTCACGTCCGCGCATTTCGGCTTCGACTTCCTGGAAGAGCGCCGGGGTCATCATGTCGCGCAGGCTTTGGACATCGCCGCGATCGTTCGCTTCTTGCAGGCGCATGAAGTTGCTCTTCGCTCCGCGGGCAAACCCTTCAGCGTCGAATCCGGGCGGGAAGTAGTTGCCGGCGGGCTGGGCTGCCGCGGCAGGCGATGCTGTGCCCCCCATGGCCTGAGGCATCGGCTGCGGCTCGACGCGGGGATCTGCGCCCACGCCAGCGTATTGCAGGGGTTCGTTTCGCCGGGTATCCGCCTGGGGCTTGCGCATCATCTTGAAGATGAAGAACACACCGCCCACAAGCAACAGGATCAGCAGAACGTCCATGAACTTGATGCCATCGAACGCGCCGCCGAAGAACATCGCCCCGAGCAGACCGCCTGCCATCAAGCCTGCGACCGGACCAAGCCAGCGACTGCCGCCCGCGGCTGCTCCAGTGGCTGCAGCACCGGCTGCGGGAGCTGCCTGAGGAGCCTGGGTCTGGCGAGGCTCGGTTTGCTGCTGCGTCGATTGGCGCTGGGCTCCCATCGATTTACCGCCACCTAGGCGCTTGGCGGCGTCGGCATCGGGAATGGTGATCGCCAACCCCAAAAACACTGCGAAGACTGCACCGAATAGCTTGTTCACTGATTCCTCCTTAGGGAATTTTGCCCGGTCATTCTAGCAACCCGGCCGCCGCATGCGCCTGCATAAACGAAATGATTGACATTGACTAACGCAATAGGGTTCCGGCCACCATCCGTCACCACAGAGATTTACGACAATACTACATAGGGCTGGATCCGATCGACACGATCCCTGCCGAAAAGGTTCCTCGGCTTATCCGAGCTTTATGCCTCGATGCACGGCGACTACGCCTGCCGCGAGATTGAAGTACTCCACACGCTCGAGTCCGGCCGACGCCATCATGGCGCGCAATTCTTCTTGTGGGGGGTGCATTCGAATCGATTCGGCGAGATAGCGGTAACTCGCGGAATCTCGCGCCACCAGTCGGCCAAGCAACGGGAGTACGCCGAAGGAGTAGGCGTCGTACAGCGGGCTGAGCGCTTTGTGCACGCGCGAAAACTCCAGCACGACCAGGCGTCCGCCGGGTCTGAGCACCCGATACATCTCTCTGAGCGCGACGTCCTTGTGCGTCACGTTGCGCAGGCCAAAGCCGATCGTGACGCAGTCGAAGTGGTCGCTCACAAAAGGCAGATGCTCCGCATCGCAACGCACAGCGGGAATCGGTAGGCCTTCGTCCAAGAGTCGGTCGCGTCCCCGGACGAGCATCGATTCATTGATGTCGCTCAGCACGACCGTGCCGCCCGGCATCACTTGGGAGGCAAGCTTGCGTGCCAAGTCTCCGGTGCCGCCGGCGACATCGAGAACGCGCTGGCCAGGTCGCAGGCCGCACACCTGGACCGCAAACGTCTTCCAGACCCGATGCAGTCCCCATGACATGAGATCGTTCATCACGTCGTAGCGGTCGGCTACCGAGCTGAATACCGCGCCGACGTGCTGGGATTTTTCTTCTTCAGGGACGGTGCGAAAGCCGAAGTCGGTGTGTTTAGGCTGGTCGCGGCTCACGGCTTGCTCCGGCTTCGTTCAGACGTTCCAGGTAGGCGGCCCACATGCGATCCTGCTTCATGCCGTACTCGTAGAGCAGATCCCAGGAGTAGATTCCGGTATCGTGGCCATCGGTGAACACGGGCTGCACGGCGTAGTTGCCTACCGGCTCGAGACGAAGTATCGAGACCTCCTTCTTGCCGACCTGCAAGACTTCCTGCCCCGGCCCATGGCCACGAACCTCAGCCGAGGGCGAGAATACGCGCAGGAACTCGCACGGCAGGCGAAAGTGCTGGCCGTCGGAGTATTGGAGTTCGAGTACGCGCGAACTCTGGTGCAGGGTGATCATGGTCGGCGTGGCCGATTGGGTTCCGGAGGGTGGCATCGGTCTGTCTTAGGGAAAAGGGCGGTTTCAGGCGCGATCATACGCCTGGCGTCGGGTCGAGAGGGTCGGCGAGTGTGTCATGGGCGCGTAACAAAACATTAATAGTATGAAATCCCGAATCAAGTCCGCATGGCGTCATGGCAAGAATTCTCGTAGTCGAAGACGAACCCGCGATCCAGGAACTGATCGTGTGCAATATCGAGCTCGCCGGTCATGTGGCGATTCGCGCCGAGAGCAGTGAGCAAGCGCTCGAACTCGTTCGCGACAGCCTGCCCGATTTGCTCTTGGTCGATTGGATGCTTCCCGGCGCCAGCGGGGTCGAACTGGCGCGCCGCCTTCGTGGCGATCGCCGCACCCAAGCAATCCCGATCATACTGCTGACGGCACGCAGCGAAGAGCGCGATAAATTGGCCGGCTTGGAAATCGGCGCCGACGACTACATCACCAAGCCCTTCTCGCCGCGCGAGTTGAATGCCCGGATCAAGGCCGTCTTGCGCAGGCGAGCGCCTCAGGCGACCGATGACGTGGTCGAGATCGAAGGGCTGAGGCTGGATCCCGTGGGGCATCGCGTGACGGGAGACGGTATCGATCTCGATCTCGGGCCGACGGAGTTTCGCCTGCTGCATTTCCTGATGACACATACCGAGCGGGTTCATTCGCGCACACAATTGCTCGATCACGTGTGGGGCGATCACGTTTTCGTCGAAGAAAGGACAGTCGACGTTCACATCCGCCGGCTGCGCCAGGCGCTGTCGCGAAGCGGTCATGACCGGCTGGTGGAAACGGTGCGAGGATCGGGTTACCGTTTGGCGAGTCGCCCTTCGACGTGACTCGGCTTCGCCGCACCAACCGACGCTCGGGCGGTATCCGGGCATCGAGTCCTGTCCGCGCCTTTGCCGACCAAGGCTCGCGTATCCGGGCGCAGCCTGTCCCGAGTTCCGGGCGATAATGTGTCCTTGACGAGCCGGCGCCCGAGATTTTGTGTTCACATGGAAGCGATCGCACGATGCATGCGTCTGAGGGATTAGCCCTCGAGGCGAGTTCTCATATGCGCCGTCGCGGCAAGCCGACATGGTGATCTTCCTCGGCCTGCTGGCGTTGCTCGCTTGGCCTATTTTCGACGCAACGACGGCGCTGCTCATCGCGATTGCCGCGCTGCTGCTCGTGATTCATGGGCGGCGGCGCGAGCTGAAGAAGCTCCTCGTGTGGTTGCGCGATCCCAGGCTCGAGACGATCCCGGATGCCGATGGCGCCTGGGAAGACGTCTACACGCAACTGGCGCGCTCGTTCAAGACGCAACGCCAGCAAGCCAATACGTTGTCCGCCGCCTTGCAGCGGTTCCAGCAGGCCGGGGCGGCGGTGCCTGACGGCTTGGTCATTCTGGATGAGCACGATGCGATCCAATGGTGCAATCCCGCGGCGGAGGCGCATTTCGGGATCGATTTGCGCCGGGATGCCGGCCATCAGATCACCTACCTCGTGCGCTCTCCGAGTTTCGTCCTCTACCTGAGCGCCGAGAATCATCCGGAGCCGCTTATCCTCAGACTGAGTCGGGATATCGATCGTCCCGAAGCGCTGGCGGTGCAGCTCGTGCCTTTCGGCGACCGCGATCGTTTGCTGATCAGCCACGACGTGGCCCGCATAGAGGCCGTCGAGCGGGTGCGGCGCGATTTTGTTGCGAACGTTTCTCACGAACTCAGGACGCCGCTGACCGTCATCATCGGATTTTCCGAGACGGTGCTCGATAACGAGGAGCTGCCGCCGTCGATCAGGCGCCCGCTCGGCATGGTGATGGACCAGGCTGGCCGCATGCAGCGGCTCGTGGATGACCTTCTCGCCCTGTCGCGGCTGGAGAGCGACGATAACCCGTTGCCTGACGAGACGGTCGATGCGCCATCGCTGGTACATAGAATTCACGAGGATGCACTTGCGCTTTCGGCCGATCGCCACCGTGTCGTTCTGGCGGTTCGCTCGTCGGCGCGCCTACGCGGAAGCAGCGACGAACTGCGCAGCGCCTTCCAGAACCTGGTGACCAATGCGATCCGATACACGCCGGCGGGCGGTGAGATCCATGTGTCGTGGACAGACGATGGCGAAAAAGCGATCTTCGAGGTGCGAGACACCGGCATCGGGATCGCTTCGCAGCATCTCAACCGTCTCACGGAGCGGTTCTATCGCGTCGACCGCTCTCGCTCTCGCGAGACGGGGGGGACGGGGTTGGGGCTCGCGATCGTCAAACACGTGGCCACCCGCCACGGGGCTCGCCTGGACATCGCCAGCCAGGTGGGCGTGGGCAGCCGCTTCAGTATCGTATTTCCGTCCGCTCGGGTGATACACACGGCGGATCAGGAGGTGGTGTCGGGCGCCTGATCGACGCCGATGCCGTAGCCACTGCGGCGATTCGCCGCGGGCTTGGCTGCACGTTACGGTCGACGGACTAAAGCAGTTCGAAGACCACCCGTTCGAAATCCACGCCGCGCTCCGAAATGCGCAGCAAGCGGACTTTGCGCGTCGCGCCGGAAATCAGCTCGAGTGTCTTGCTTTCGATGAACGTGCCTGGGGTGAGCACGAGGGTCGCGGGTGTTCGCATCTCGGGCGCCGCAGGCAGCAGAATCGCCGCACATTCCGATGTGTCGGGCGCGTCGGTTGCCGACGCCCGAACTGCGCTCATGTGCGGCATGCCCGGCAGCAGACGCAGCCCGATGGACAGCTCGCCATCCTCCTCGAACTTGAGCCACTGGACCACGGCGAGCTGGAATCCGGACGCAGTCCGGCGCTTGATCGCCACGAGCTGGTGATGCTCGATCCTGCTGTCGCATTCGGGCCCGCGTGCAACGCCAATGAATCCCGGAGCGTTGATGCTGACGAGATTCCAGTGCTCGGTGAGCGGACTGTAGGCCGTGCGTACCGATGCGCCCGAGGCTCTGAACGCCTCGGCCTCGGATGCCAGCTGGCGTACGATCGAGGGAAAGCCGATGCATGCGCGGGCGTCCTCGCCATGCTCACGCTGCACCGCCATTTGGTTCATGCCGCTGCCGCACCATTGGATGTAGAGCAAAGTCAGCAGGCGTTCGCAGCCGGGCTGGCGCACATCCTCGCCCAGGCCTAGGTCCGCGGGTGGGTGCCCCTGGCGTAGCAGGCTCAATACGCGGCGCAAGGTCTGTCCCAACTGTTCCAGTCCGACGAATCGTATTGCCGGACTCGCGGCATCCGCAGGCGCGGGACTGGCCGGCGTGCCGGAGCGCAGATCGACGGCGAGCACCGGAGTGGTTGCGGGTGCGATGGGGCTCGAGTTGATGCCTACCAATGATTCCCAAAGCTGCGCCCACCGATACGTGGTGCTCATTTGCCGCGGCGACATCGTGTAGGGATTGCTGAGGTGTGCGAGCAAAGCCTTGGAATAAGCGCCGGTGCACGTCCTGGCGGGCATGGCGTCGTTCGACGGATCGGCTACGCCGATGCTGGCAAAACCCTGGCTCTCGGCGTTCGCATAGCCGGCGTGCAATTGTTTCCACAGCGAGGCAGGCACATCGCGATAAACGCGGTGGTGTTCTTTGATCAGCGCTCCCGTGATTTCGATGCAACGAAGACACAACAGGGGAGCGTGCGAGACCAGGTCCGTCTCGCCGTTGACGCTTCGGCGCAGGCACGCTGCGTAGCAGTCGTAGAAGGCCTGCCAAAGTTCGATGACCGAACTCCAGACCGAGTACTCGAAGATGGAAAGCGGCAAGGCGCGACCGATGAAATGCTCGGACAACTGTGCCTGAAGTTCCTTGGCCGCCTGGTGCAGAATCTCGATGATGCGAAGGCGCTCGAGAGCCTGCAGCTCGGCGCGAAGCAGCAAATTCACTTGGGTCGATACGCTCTCGTGCGCTTCGGTAGTGCGTGTGCGCGGGAGCGTGTCCAGCCAGGCTGCGCACGCATCTGCGTCGGAGAACTGTAACCGAGCCTGGCGAGTGTGGCTCACTTGCTGAGACAGCATACCCCCTCCTTGTGACAAGGCGCCGCTCTCGTTTTTCTTGGCACCCGTCTGGTCTGCGCCACCCGAACTCGTTTCCACGCTCATGGCTCCGACCTAGCATTATCCGCAGACCTTCGCGCTCGTCGTGCGCTCTGCAGGATCCGTGCGGGGCTTTCCCCGCCTGCGCGGGCGCTCGGCTCGAGGTGGCGATGGCTCATAGCCGCTCGAACACCAAGCGCTCGAAATCGAAACCCCGTTCTATGATCGCGCCGAGCCGCACCTGTTCGGCGCGGTTGGCGTACATCTCGATGACAGCGCCCGGCGGAAACTGGCCTGCGGGCAACACGAGCGTGGCTGGCAGCTTGCGGTCTTCGTCGCTCTCCAGAACTAAAGCGCGCTCGTATTGCGTCGACGGCGTCGTAGGTGCCCGAACCGCCACGCCCCGAGCATCGGCCCGGATGAGGCGCACACCTGCCGAGAGCGAGCCGTCCGCTTCCGTGCGCAACCGCTGCACTGTGCCCAGCATCGGCGGGCTGCCGCTCGACGTGCGTATCGCCACGAGTTGTCCATGGCCGATTCGAGAGGAGAGATCCGGTTTGCGGCACATGCCGAGCGAACCCGACGAACTTTGATTCACGACCTCCCACGGTTCCAGGGCTGAGCTGCGACCCGTTAGCAAACGATGCTCCGTGCGCTCCGTGATGTGGCCGAATGTGGCCAGGTCGTGTTCCTCTTCTCTCGTATAGCGCAGGCCGGGCTGGCGAAATGCACGGCCCGAGATCTGGAAGTGCACGGCATGCATGGTGACTGCGACTTGTGCCCGGACAGCGGCGTCGCGCCGCTCCTCGATGCGTCCGGTGCCGGCGCTGCACCACTGAACATAGAGATGAGTCAGCAGGCGTTCTATCGCCGCATGCGGCAGATGGGGCAAGACGGCGTCGATCTCGGGCGTCGGTTTGTTCTCTCGCAACGCAACCGCGATCTCACGTAGCTTCGCGCCGAGCGCACCCGTATCGAGGTACCGTAGCTGATCGCTCGGAGTCAGTTCGCGTGCAAGATGCGCACCCGTGCTGCTCGATAAATCGACCGCGAGCGGTGAGCGTGACGCGTTGGAAGGCGGGGTACGCAGCAACGACGTGTGCTGCAACCAGCCGGGCAACCACTGCTCGACGGCGGCCAATTGCGCGGCGGAAAATGCGTATGAATTGGCAGCGTCGTGCAGTAGCGTCGTCAGAAAAACACTCGTGCAGGTGTGCGTCTGCGTGGCTTGTTCGGCGACGGGTACCGAAACGGCATCCAGACCACACGCCTCGGCGCTGCGATAACAGCTGTTCAACTCTTTCCAGAGCGGCGCAGGGACGGCGCGATACGCCCATCCGTGCTCTCGAATGGCGCGCCCGAGGCTGTCCAAAGCGCGGGCCCATACGCTAGCCGAGGCCGCAGGATCCTTGGAGATATCCGTACACAGGGCAAAGCCGAAGTAGAAGGCTTGCCAGAGCGCGATCTGTGCTTCCCAGGCGCGGCGCTCGTCCTCCGCCAGTGGCAACGGGTGGCCGATGTAGTGGCGTCGTTGTTGCGGCAGCAACTGGATCGCCTGCAATCGAAGCTGTTCGAGTGCGGCAAGGCGCTGTTCGGAGGCAATCGACTCCGAACTCAGTTTATGGGTTGCGTGCAGCAGCGCCACCAACGCGGCATGGGTGTCGTCCGCCGAAGCTCGAACGCTCGCGACCTGCGCGGAATCGCGCCGGTGGCTGGGTTCGATGAAGGGGGAAGGTGCAGCCATGGCGGGTGTCGTTGCCGAACAAATGTCGAACGCGGGCATGCTCTGCCCCGTTGTCCGTTACGGCCTGCGCGTGTAGCTCTTTAATGATTCATGTAACGCCGATGCATATCGGCTTGCGATGGCATTATTAGCACGGCCCGGGCCGAAGCAAGGTGAGGTTTTTCACGGGCCTAGCGCCTCTTGCGCGCAATCGCACGTTTGTCGCTTCGGCCCGACAGATCAGCCGTCGTTGAGGTGGCATGCGGACCAGCGCGCCGGTGCGATCTCTCGCAGCACGGGTGCTTCGACACGACATCTCGGCCCGGCGTTCGGGCAGCGGGGGTGAAAGTGGCAGCCCGCAGGCGGCGCGATCGGTGAGGGTATCTCCCCTACGATGGGGTGATAGCGAGCGCGCCTGGATTCCAGCCGCGGCACTTCCTCGAGCAGTGCACGCGCGTAAGGATGGTTCGGCTGCTGGAAGAAAGCCTCCGCGCGCGCCAGCTCCACGATTCGACCCAGGTACATCACCGCAACCCGATCCGAAATATGCTCGACGACGCTCAAATCATGACTGATGAACACATACGTGAGGCCGAGAGACTCCCGCAACTCCGAGAAGAGGTTCAATACCTGGGCGCGGATGGAAACATCGAGCGCCGAGACGGCTTCGTCGCATATCAGCAGGCGCGGCTCGACGGCCAAGGCACGCGCAATGCCGATGCGCTGCCGCTGGCCGCCCGAGAACTGATGCGGGTAGCGCCGTTTGCAGTTCGGATCCAGGCCCACGCGAATGAGCATCCGGTCCACGAAGTCGGAGTGATCGGCGCGGTCGACCAGTCCGTGCACGAGGGCGGCTTCGCCGACGATATCGCCGATGCGCATGCGCGGGTTGAGCGAGGCGAACGGATCCTGAAAAATCATCTGGATCTTCAGATCGACGCTCGGCCGCGAGCGCGATCCGCTGTGCAGATCAACCCCCTCGAAGCGAACCCGCCCGCTGCTGGGTGCGAGTAACCCCGCCATGATGCGACCGAGCGTCGATTTGCCGCAGCCGGATTCGCCCACCAGGCCCAGAACCTCTCCCCGATCGACCGTCAGGCTTACTTTTTCAACGGCGTGCACGACTTCCGTCTTCTGCGCGCCCGTTATCGCTGCGACCACCCGCGTTGCGATATCTGTCTCGCGCCGGAACTGTTTGCTGACATCCGTGACTTCGAGTAGGGGCTGCATTGCGATCAGCAAACGGGGTTGATGCATCGAAGCGTGCGATTGGGTTCCGGAGTCGAAATGCCGATTTCCGATCGGCAGTGCTCGATGGCCCGGCTGCAGCGAGGCATGAATGGGCATCCCGGCGGGATTTCGGACAAGGATGGCGCCATTCCCGGGATCTGGGTCAGCCGCCTTCCTCGCTGGCCGCGACGAGGCAGCGATTCGATCAGGCCTGTCGTATACGGATGCAAAGGACGTCGAAGGATCGCATCGACAGGGCCGGTTTCGACGATGCGCCCGGCGTACATGACGGCGATGCGATCCGCCAAGCCCGCCAACACGGCGAGATCATGCGTGATCCACAACAAGGCGGCGCCGCTGTCGCGGCAAAGATTGCGCATCTCGTGCAGTATCTGCGCCTGGATGGTCACATCGAGCGCGGTGGTGGGTTCGTCCGCGATGACGATGTCCGGACGATTGAGTAGCGCGATCGCTATGGCCACGCGCTGCCGCATGCCGCCCGACAGTTGATGCGGGTAGTTGCTCAGGCGCTGTTCGGGTGCGGGGATGCCCACACGATCAAGCGCGTCCAGAGCTGCGCGCCGACCTTCTCCACGAGAGAGCGAACGATGCGCGCTGAGCGCTTCGATCATCTGCGTATCGATGCGCAGCACGGGATTCAAGGTCATCATCGGATCTTGAAAGATCATCGAGATCCGGTTTCCGCGCAGTCGGCGCAACTGCTCGGCTGGCATGCCGAGCAAGTCTTGCCCGCGATAAAGAACGCGGCCCGAGACCACTCGGCCCGGTGGATCGATCAAACCGAGCATCGACAATCCCGTGACCGATTTCCCCGATCCTGATTCGCCTGCGACGCCTAGGATCTCACCCTCGTTCAGCGTGAAGGAGACGCCGTTTACGGCCTTCGCTATGCCTTGGCGACCGAAAAACCAAGTGTTGAGTTCTTCCACCTCGAGCAAGGGTGCGCCTGTCATTTCACGTCGCAGCCCACGCGATGAACAGGTAGCGAGCAAACTTCCCGATCGCCATGAACGAGGTGGCCAGCAGCCAGTTGAGCCGCAGCCACCCGGCGGCCACGCAAAGCGGATCGCCGATGATGGGAATCCAGGACCCCAGCAGGACGGGCGACCCGTAGCGTTGCGCCCACGCGGTGGCTTTGAGTTGCCATCGGCCCGAACGCGTGCTCGGATCGGGATCCGCGCGCGGCAACAATCGCCCGATGCCGTACGACGTGAGCCCGCCCAGGGTGTTGCCCAACGAAGCGATACCCACCGCCGGCCAGAACAGCCCGTCGTGAAGCTTCAAGACCCCGAAGAGAACGGCCTCGGAGCCGCCCGGCAGGAGCGTCGCTGCGAGGAAGCTCGCGATGAACAAAGCCCAAAGGCTGCCTGCTTCCTGCATGGTCGGGGCGTCGATACCAGCGTGCTATACTCGCCCGCGCTTTGCGGGGTCGTTGCGTGTGTGTGGGACGGCGTCGCGCGGCCAATCCGTCCCGAGATGTCCCGGGCACGACGCGTTCGATGTCGTGTGCCACATCGTTTGCCTCGGGCGACGAAACGCCTGCATTATGGTGACGAACGTCGAGCGCGACAATCGTCTTGTCACCATCCGTCACGCAGCTTGCATACCTTGCTTGATTCTTTGAGATAGAGGGAACTATGGAGTACGCCATCGAGTTCGGATCCCAGGTCACCTTGCCGGTCGCGCAGAGCGCCAAGCGCTTCCCGGTGGGGCGAATTTACTGCGTCGGCCGCAACTACGCCGAGCATGCGCGCGAGATGGGCCATGACCCGGATCGCGAGCCGCCGTTCTTTTTCATGAAACCTGCCGATGCCATCGTCTCCGATGGGGCGACGATCCCCTATCCCCAGGTCACGAAGGATCTGCATCATGAAATCGAGATGGTGGTGGCGATGGGCAAGGGCGGTGCCGACATCCCCGTCGAGAAAGCCCTGGAGCATGTCTTCGGTTACGGCGTCGGTCTCGACATGACTCGGCGCGATATCCAGGGCGAGGCGAAGAAGATGGGCCGTCCGTGGGAGATGGGCAAGGCGTTCGACAACTCGGCGCCGTGCACGGAACTCAAGCCGGTGTCGATGGTGGGGCATCCGGCCAAGGGCGCGATCTGGCTCAAGGTCAACGGCAAGATCGTGCAGCAGGGCGATTTGTCGGAGCTGATCTGGAACGTTCCGGAGACGATTGCCTACTTGTCGAAACTGGTCACGTTGCGCCCGGGCGACTTGATCTACTCCGGTACGCCGGCGGGTGTGGGCCCGGTGAATCGCGGCGACAAGCTCGAAGGGCACGTCGACGGCGTGGGCGACCTCACGATCGTGTACGCGAAGTAGCGCGTCAGACGAGGTCGCCAGCCACATTAGCCGCGCGGGATTGCGGCCAGCCGGGCCGCCGAAATCGGCACATGGAGGACGCGATGCAAAAGCGCAAGCTGGGAAGCAATGGTCCGGAAGTCTCCGCCCTCGGGCTCGGTTGCATGGGGATGTCGATCAGCTACGGCGAACGCAACGACCCCGAGTCGATTGCGGCGATCCACCGTGCCATCGAGCTGGGTATCAATCTGCTGGTCACGTCGGATGCCTATGGTGCCGGCATCAACGAATCTCTGGTCGGCAAAGCGATTGCCGGCAAGCGCGATCAGGTGCTGATCGGCACCAAGTTCGGCAACGTCGGGCAGGGTGGCGGTGTTCCCGAGGGTTTGAGTCCCGGCCATCCCGATTACGCCGCGATCGCCTGCGAGGCGAGCCTCAAGCGCCTCGGCGTGGACGTGATCGACATCTATGGCTTGCACCGGGTCGATCCGAACGTGCCGATCGAAGACACGGTCGGCGGCATGAAGCGGCTCGTCGAGCAAGGCAAGGTGCGCTATCTGCTGCTGTCCGAGGCGGGGCCGCAGACGATCCGCCGAGCCCACGCGGTTCACCCGATCACCGCCGTGGAGACCGAGTATTCGCTCTGGTCTCGCGACGTCGAGAACGAGATTCTGCCGACATGCCGCGAGTTGGGTATCGGCTTCACGCCCTATTCGCCTTTGGGGCGCGGCTTCCTCACTGCCACCATCAAGACGCTCGACGCTCTTCTGCCCAAGGATAGGCGCCGCGAGCATCCACGTTTCGATCCAGCCAACCTGGAGCAGAACGTGAGGCTGCTCCAGCCGATCGAGGAGATCGCCGCCGCACATGGCTGCAAGCCCGCGCAGGTGGCGCTGGCCTGGTTGCTGGGGCGCGGCAAGGATATCGTGCCGATTCCCGGAACCAAGCGGCGTCTGTTTCTGGAGGAGAATGCCGCTGCCGTTGCTGTCGAGCTGTCTGCGGCCGAATGCGAGCGGCTCGAGCGTGCTTTCCCGCTCGGTGTGACCGCGGGCACTCGGTATCCCGAGAAGCAGATGAAGGCCCTGGGGATCTGACGGCGTCGGTTTCCGGCTAGCCGTGCATCGAACGGGCGCCCGGCGAAACCGATTGGTTTGGGGCGCCTTGCCCGCTCGAACGCGCCGAGAATCCTTCGGTGCCGTGGCGCTCCGCTTGCGTCTCCTCCTCGGGAACGAATGGCGCTTGTCAGGTGTATGCCTCAGTGCTGTGCGCCCGAATGAGCGGCGCAGTCGGCTTCCCAGGTTCGAGCAACGGAGGGTTCCATGCGGCTAGCGATCGTTCTCCTCGCATTCCTGGGCGCTTGTGCCCAACTGCCGCCATCCGACGCGGATGTGCAAGCCAAGCGGTTCGAGACGGTTCCAGGCAAGGCCGTCATCTATGTGGTCAGGCAGCAGCTCGATTCGAGCGAAGTCGCCGGATTGATGCTCGATGACGAAGAGCAGATCACGACCTTGCGCGGCACCTACTACCGCTGGGTGGTCGAGCCGGGACTGCGTCGAATCGAAGGCATGGA
>JALHQN010000034.1 GCA_022841915.1 Burkholderiales bacterium
TCGCCGCTGAGCTTCTCGGCGGCCTGAGGAACGGCTCAGACAACAGCTGTCGACGGGGAGCGTCAAGCGGACTCGTCTTGCAGAGTCATCTCCGCGGGACGTACTACGCCGCTTTGGACCGTGAATGGCGGCGGTCAGCGGCGCGCGCTGCGCACGCCGAAACCCAGCAGGCCGAGGCCCAGGCCAAGCATGGCCCAGGTATCCGGTTCGGGAATCGGGGACGATAGGGTGTAGTTGATGTAGTTGATGCCGCCGTTGTAGCCGTCCGGCCCGAAGGTGATCTTGATGCCGGAGGCGCTGGTCATGAAGGACGCCACCGTGGTGCCGCCCACACCGGGCACCGACGCGTTGGGGCTCGTGAAGTCCACGCCATCGGTGGCGAGGTCGTCGATCGCGTAGGAGATCGTGCGATTCTGGTTGGGCCAGCCGCCGAGGAAGAACGTGTTGAGGGTGATAGTGAGACCACCGAGCGGGGTCAGGGTGATCGAGCCAACGGCGGTGGGCGAGTAGGCGCCCGGGGCGCCACTGAAGTCAACCGGCCAGAAAAGGAGCGGGTTGCCGTTCGAGGCCTCCAGAAAGGTGTCAAGCGCGCCGGCGATCGAACCATAGTTCGAGGCGATCGCCTCTCCCGTAAGCGAGTACTCGTCCTCAAAGTTGATCTGGGAAGTCGGAACGACGGCCTGCGCCGACTGCGCGGTAAGGACCAAGGCGGAAGCGGCAAGAATGCGGGTAAGTGTCATGAAGGTCTCGCTCTAGTTCGGGAGGGCGTCCGGCTCAGTCGCCTCGGTGACGACCTTCGTGCAGATAGTCGCCCGCAAACCTTGTCTTTGGCATCATGGCTCTTAATCATTTCAAGAATGAGCAACGAGTGAGGTTCATGTGAAGCATATTCTAGCGAGCCGAACGGAATGGCGCGGATATATGCAAATTCAGTGCCAGCGGAAGGAAAGGGCTTCAATATATAGGGTTAGGAAGTCACCGGAAATCAGCGGAAGGAGCGTGTGTAAGGAAATGCGACGCTCCGGTTTCATCGGGTAGCGATAACGTCGAATCGAGGTTCGGCACCGGAAATTTGCCCCCGACGCGTCAGCCTGCTTTCGGGTGCGTGAAAGTTCGGCTCAGTAGTAGCTGGGATGCGCCCGCAGATGCCAGCAAGGTATTCATGGCACGCCGCGTTACGCCCGCACCCTAGATACCCCACCCCTGTTCCCGGGAGATCTAAAGCAGCATAGTGACGCTGACACGTCACCGCGCTCCCCGTCCTCGTTGCCCCAACCAGGCGGCCGTCTTTTCTGCTATGCAAGGGCTCGTCACGATCGGGTCGGGCCCTAGCCTGAACCGGCAACTAGTCATTCGGGCCGCCTTTCCAGGCCATGTCTGCTGAGTATCCCGTTGCGGCTCTTGGCGCTCAGAACGCCAGTGGCCGCAATGGCCGAAGAGCGGAATTCGCCGCGGCTCGGAGATGCGCCAGGAGCCGGCCTCACCTACACGCCTTCCCGCCGGTGGTCCTCGGCGACGCAGGGTCGCATTGACGTCGAAGAATCGCCCAAGAACACCGCTTCGATCAATGAGGTCGGTCAGCGTCGTTGGACTGTGCGTTGGATGATCAACCCAACAACATTCTCGCGCTCCACTGCGATGCGCCCGGTCGTCGCCATGCCCGAGGGCTATGTGCCGGCTTGCCTCTCACTCCAGCTTGAGCCCCGTATCGTTCACGAACTTCGCCCAGCGCTTGAGTTCGGCGTGGAAGGCCTGCGTGAACTCCTCGGGTGTGGAGCCGACGATCTCGGCGTCAGATGCAGCGAAGCGGGCTCGCGTTTCGGGGGCATCCAGCGCCGTGCGGAAGTACTTGTACAGCGCCTGCACGATTGGGCGTGGCGTCTTCGTCGGCGCCCAGATGCCGTACCACACGCGTATCTCATAGCCGGGGAGTCCCGCCTCTTCCATCGTGGGCACGTCGGGCAGCAGTGGCGTGCGCTGCTTTGACGACACGCCGATCACGCGCAGCTTGCCCGCCTTGATGTTGCCGAGCGCGCCGGTCGAGGTGCCGATGAACATCTGCACTTCGCCCGAGATCACGGCCGCGGCGGCCGGTGCGCCGCCCTTGTATGGAACGTGCACCATCTGCAGCCCCGCCATGTGATTGACGAGTTCGCCGGCGAAGTGGGGCAGCGTGCCCAGACCGCCGGAACTGAACTTGACCTGACCCGGGCGTGACTTGGCGTAGGCGATAAGTTCCTTCAGCGTCGTCACGGGCAGCGCGCTGTTGATCATCACGAGTTGAGGTGCGGCCGAGAGCATCGTGACCGGTGCAAGATCCTTGTACAGGTCGAACGGCAGGTTCCTGTAGGCGTTCGGCACGATGGTGAGGGACGTACTGTTTATCAGCAGGGTGTAGCCGTCGGGGCTCGCCTTCACGACCAGGTCGGTGCCTATCGTGCTGCCTGCGCCGGCTCGGTTGTCGATCACAACCTGCTGGCGCATCGCCTCCGCGAGCTTCGGCTGCACAATGCGGGCAGCTGCGTCGTTCGGGCTTGCGCCGGGTGGGTAGGGTACGACAATGCGTACGGGCCGGTTGGGAAACGTGGCGTCGGCCGCGGCAGCGCCAATCGCCGATGTTGGGACCAGTGCCGATAACACGATGGCGAGCGCCGATGCGAGCTTCATGGCTGTGTGCCTCCTCCTGGGTGAAATACCACCGCAGCATTGGCCTTTAAAACACCTTTTCTGCTTCCCGCCACTGTATAGCCCGTGCTATGAGCGGTCAATGCACGATATTCGATGAAGACTTCGCTCGCGCGACGACTTCTGGAACTCGATGTCGCTCCGGCTTGCATCGCTCCTCCGTGCGTCACGCAAACACGGACCGAGCAAGACCGTCAGCTCTGCCGCAAAACCGTCAGAGTGCCTCCGGGCAGGGTGTATGCTTCGGCGGACGCACCCGCGCCGCTAGGGAAGCGGCGGTGGTCGGTCCCGGCGACGCCATGCCGGCGAGCGGCCGAATCGGTCGACTGCGCTCACACAGCGATCACCAAAGCGGTCATTGACTGCGATCAGCGCTCAAGCGGCAGGTAACCAGCGCAATGCGCGAGTCAGGCTCCAGGACCAAGGTCGGCAAATGGCCGATGAATCGACATAGCATACGATCGTGGTGGAGAGAGAGGAGACCAGATAATGATCGAAATCACGCTCGACATGGCGGAGCGCGCAGCAAAGGCCGCCTTGGCCAAGGCCAAGCAGCTAGGCACGGCGATGACGGTTTCGATCGTCGATGAGGCAGGCCGCACCGTGCTGATAATGCGGGGTGACGGCGCGGGATTTTTCAGCCCGGAGACTTCGCGCAAGAAGGCCGTGGCCGCCGCTAACTTCCGCAAGCCGACGAAGGACCTGGGCGAGCAGGCTGCGAAGGGCTCGCCGTTCTGGGCGGCAGTACCGGCTGCCCTCGCTGGGGAGATACTGCCGAGCATCGGTGCCGTGCCCATCACCAAGGCCGGGCGTGTCATCGGTGCTATTGGCTGCGGCGGCGGTACCGGCGAGCAGGATCACGAGTGCGCGCAGGCCGGTGCTGCGGCTGTCAGCGCGTAACGTCCGCCGCCTCGTCACGGGCTCCACGTTGTTATGGCTTGACGTAGAAGGCTGGACGCCGGGCCTTCGCCAAATTCCGCTGAGTGGCAGATCCCGTCGTGCGCTCGGCTTAGGCGATCGGGCCGGACCGGCTGAGGTCACACCTTGTGCCAAAGATTCTCTCCGGAGAGCAATCGCGCACGCGGCCACGCGAGCAAGAGGTAACCTGGCTGACGCATTGCGTCCCGGCCGCTTAGGGCTTAAAAGTGATGCCGGTTTCTTTGATGACCGTGGTATACCGCGCGATTTCCTCGCGGAAAACAGCATTGGCCTGGTCCGGATTATTGACGAATGGCTCCGCGCCATGCTTCGCCATGAATTCTGCGGTGTCGGATGCTCCGATGATGGCCGCAAGTTCGGTCGATAGCCGGTCGACAACGCGGCGTGGCGTCTTCGAGGGCACTGCAATGGCGGAGATACTGTTTACGCCGAAACCAGGCATGCCGACCTCGGAGAACGTGGGTACCTGGGACAGGGCGGCGAGTCGTGTGTCCCCCGTGTGCACGAGGGGCCGCAGCTTACCCGCTGCGATGAAGGCGACCACGGTTATCGGCACTTGGAAAGCCATCTCGATACGTCCGGCGAGCAGATCCGTCGTCAGCGGTCCCGAACCCTTGTAAGGGATATGGCGGATGTCGATGTTCGTCGCCAGCCGCAGGAGCTCGCCGTTGAAGTGCGCGGTGGTACCGTGCCCGGACGAGCCGAAGTTGATCTGACCGGGCTTGGCCTTTGCCAGTGCGACGAGTTCTTGCAGCGACTGCACCGGCACTGAAGGATGCACCACGAGCACGGAGCGGGACTTGCTCATGGTGCCGACGGCCGTGAGGTCGCGCAGGGTGTTGAAAGGCAGGTTTGGGATCAGCGCTGTTATGCCGTAGAACGCGGCGCCAACGTACAGCATAGTGTGGCCGTCGGGTGTGGCGCGAGCGACGAGGTCCGTGCCGATCACCGTGTTCGCGCCCGGACGGTTCTCTACGATCACCTGTTGGCCGAGGCGCTCCGTGAGCTTAGCGGCGACGAACCGAGCCATGGGGTCCGTGCTGCCGCCCGGCGGGAATGGAGTGACGAACCGGACGGGGCGGGTGGGATAAGACTGTTGGGCGTCGACCTGGATTGCGGTCGAGGCGACCAGGCTCGCACAAGCGAGCTGCAGCGCAGTACGGAACCGAATCATGAGTGCTCCTCCAGCGATTATTGGTGCCATCGTTCGTTCGGCTTCGCGCGGTGGACCACAAGTAGGTTCGCCGGTCCGAGGAAGCCTGTCGCTATACACGTCACGTCGTGCGCAACTGAATCAAGATCCGCCGAACGCGTCCCGCCCCGCGCACTGCGTCCATAATCCGCCGAAGCAGGTGCTATGACAAGCCCGTAGCGGTCGTCCGCAGCTGTCATGGCAGCCGCGCGCAGTGATCTTGGAACTCGTAAAGTCGGCCTTGCGAGCGTTTGCGCATGACGCGCGCAAACGCCGACTACCTTCAATGCTTGCAACCCTGGATGCATGACCATAATGGCCGAGATGCATCCGGCCATCGGACAGCCCGCTGCGAAGCGATGCGCGCGACGATGCGTGCAGACAGTCTCGGAAGCGAGCCGTGCCGGATCTGTGCCCGAACGTCGAGCTCCGTCGCCTCTGCAACGCCGCGCTACATCGTGGGGCGCCTGCTCAGCTCTTCGCGCCGATCCAGGGATGATCGGCGATATCGAAGAGGCTGCCTTCTGGCCCCTTGAACTTGTCGGAGCGCTTCGGGCGATAGTTGACCTCGCTGGCCTCCTCGGGGAGTTCCTCGTAGGCCACAGCGCCGTTTTCGAGGCAGCGATTGGCCGTGGCTTCGAGATCCTCGACGAAGACGCCGAAGTGATGCAGCCCGGTGTAGTCGAGACCGCGATCGATCTGGTCCTGCTTGAAGTAGAGCACGGAAATGTTGATGGCGCCGTCGGTGAGGACTACGCCGCGGGCGCGCGGATTATCGATGCGCCGGATCTCCTCGAATCCGAACACGTTCTTGTAGAACTCTGCCTGTTTTTCCGGATTCTGGCTGGCGATGGCAAGATGTTGGATGCGGGCCATGTGTGTCTCCTTCGTGGGGTGAGTAGTCTGCTTGTTGGATCAACGGGCGGCGGCACCCTCGGGCTGAGATCGCGACGGCTATCGAGGCGCGGACCGCAACACTCACGGAATACGTCCTCCGCCGACGTTCGTGCCGACGTAATCGATGCGATGCGCAGAACCCGTGGCGCATGAATTTGATGTCAGCGCGAAGCCTACCGTCGCGCTGAGCATCGCAGGCAGGCGCCGCGCGCTTCGAACCGACCGTGATCGGGTCACTCACTATATCTCAAACTGTGAGATCCCGTAGGTTCAGTAGATCAGCTTACGGCGCGGGCGGGACGATCGACGCCGTGCTCTCCGGAGCAGATGCGTTCCGTCGCATCACGTCCAGCCTGGGTCACGAGCTGGACCAGGTTGGGAATCTCACTGCGCTTTACGCTCTGCGCGCGTGTCGCGATGCCCAGACTGCCCAGCACGTGGCCGTCGCTGTTGAACAAAGGGGCCGCGATGCCCAGCGCGCCTTTGCGATATTCCCCAACGGTCATGCAGTAGCCATCCTTTCGAATTTCCTTGAGCCGGTCGCGAAACGCAGGCCAGTCGGATCCCAGCCCCGATGCGGCAATCGTCTTGCGATGCTTCGCGAACAGACTGCGCAACTGATGCGGGGGCAGGTGCGCCAGGATGATCTTGGATGCCGCGCCGGTGAATAGGGAGCGACGCTCTCCGCGGCTAAGCAGACCTTCCGGAGCGTCAGCCTTGAGTTCCTCGCGGACGCACATCACCGTGCCGCTGAACAATATGAAAAGTAGGGCGCTATGGCCCGTGCGAGCAGCGAGTTTCTGCATGGGCGGTCCGCCGGCGATGTAGACCGGATCGCGCATGCGAATGTGACGATCCAGTTCAATGATGCGAGGGCCCAGCACATATGTGCCACCTGCGACCGGGGCGAGAAAGCCGGACGCCTGAAGAACCTTCAGGTAGCGATAGCAGGTGGCGCGGGAGCATCCGGAATAGCGGATCAAATCCTCCGCCGACCATACGGGTGCGGCGAGGGTAAATACGTCGAGCAAGCCCAGCATTCTTTCAAGGCTGCTCATGGCCGATTCACCTGCGAAACAAGTCTCATATTGCTAGACAACCTTATAATCGCGGACTAACATGCCCCGATCGTACGCCGGGCTCGCGCGCCCATCCCACCGATCTTTCGGACCGATGCGCGACAGCTGAATCGGTGCTGTAGTGTGCTGGTGATGCTGCCGCAGTCCCGATGAGTGCCGAGCCGCAGGCGGCGGTGCAACGATTTGCCGGATCGTCATAAGTGTAAGTCCGTTGTCCGGGCCGCAACAGCGAGCGATCGCAGCGCAGGGCATGAGGCATCGGAGGAGAGCATAAATTTCGAGACTCTCTTGAGCAGCACCTGCTCGGGAGCGGGACTCGATACTGGCCCGGTGGTGTTCAGATCCAGCCCTTTCGGGGTGGGTCGGCGCGGCCGGGCGCTCGGCCCAGGAGGATAACAATGCACAGGATATCCCGATTCGCCTCGCTGCTGCCCGCTGCGCTGGGCCTCGTCTTTTCTTCCACAAACGTCGAAGCACAATCGTATCCGACGCGCCCGCTGCGTCTGATCATCGGGTCTTTCCCCGGAGGCGGCATCGATTTCGTCGGCCGCGTGGTTGCGCAGAAGATGACCGAGAACCTCGGTCAGCAGGTCATTGTCGACAACCGCGGCGGCGCCAACGGCATCATCGGCATGGAGGCCACTGCTAAGGCCACAGCCGACGGCCATACGTTTTACATGGGCACGGCGGGCCATATCGGCGTGAATCCCGCGCTGGTAAGCAAGCTGCCCTTCGACATCGAAAGGGATTTCGCTCCGCTGACGGTGATGGCGACGCTGCCCTTTCTCATCTACGTGCACTCGTCGCTTCCGATCAAGACGCTGCCTGAGTTGATCGCACACGCGAGGGCCAACCCCGGCAAGCTCACGTGGTCCTCCAGCGGCGACGGCGGCTTGCCCCATCTTTCAGGTGAACTGATCCGCCTCGCCAGCGGCATCGACACTCGGCGCATCCCCTACAAGGGCAGTGCGCCCGCGTTCAACGATCTTCTGGGCGGGCGGGTCAACTACTGTATTGAGGTCATCTCCATCGGTTCGGCTCACGTCAAGGCCGGGCGGCTCAACGTCATCGCGACGACTGCCCCCAAGCGGCTGGCGATGCTGCCCGACGTGCCTGCGGTAAGCGAGACGCTGCCCGGTGTCGAGACGCTCAACTGGTACGGCGTCTTGCTGCCTCACGGCGTTCCGGCGCCTGTCGTCTCGAAGTTGTATTCGGAGGTGGTCAAGGCCCTGAAGGATCCCCAGGTGCAGAGCAAGCTGGCGAGCGGTGGTTTCGATGCCGACGGCAGGTCGCCGGCACAGTTCGATGCATTCAGGAAGGCCGAGCAGGCGCGCTGGGGCAAGGTGATCGAGCAGGCGGGCCTACGCAAGCAATAGCAAGCGATGTGCCGGCGCAGCGAGTCGGGTCGTCGGTAACGGAACCAATCATCGAGGAAGAAGCCGATGCGTATCTGGGTACAGGTGTTCTCGTCGCGGAACAGAAATCCCAATTTCCACATGGCGCTCGAGGAGCATCTTCGCTCCGTCGTCGATCCGGGTGTCGAGATCGAGGTGCGCGGTACGAAGAAGGGCGGGCTCGGCGAACAGTTCCGCTTCTTTCAAGCGATCGACACGCCGGACATCATCGAGAACATCCTCGAATGCCGCGCGGCCAAGGGGGACCGACGTTATGATGCCTTCGTCACGCTGAACTCCACGGATCCGGCGCTCGTAGAAGCGCGCGAAGTCCTCGACATACCCGTCCTGGGGTTTCTCGAGACCACCGCGCTGGCGGCCTGCATGATGGGCCACAAATTCTCATTGATCACGCCGAACCCGAAGTTTTCGATTTCCTACACGCAGAAGATCGAACTCTACGGCCTGGAGAAGCGCCTGGCGTCCATCGAAGCGATGAACGTGCCGCATCTGCCCGACTACCGAAACGCCTTCCTCGATCCGGCTGCGCATGAGCGCGTCATGGAGGAGTTCGACAACGCGGCACGGCGTGCCGTTGCCGCGGGCGCGGAAGTCATCATTCCCTGCGGATCGCACGCTGTGCTCCAGTCCCGCCGCAAGCTCAGGGAAATCGACGGCGCACTCATCATGGACGGGCTCACGGTGCTGATCAAGATGGCCGAAACCGCTGTGCGGCTGCAGCAGCTCATGGGCACCGTGGTGAGCCGTAAGCTCCTTTATCAGGCGCCAAACGATACGGTGCGCGAGATGGTCAAGCGCGACTATGGGATCGATCTCACCTGACGCTGACCATGGTACGCCGACGGTGCCGGCCGGCACCGAGACTGGCTTGTCAATTTCACGCGCTACCGCGGTTGACCCAGGGGCGGCGAACGGGCTGCAGGCGGCTACCCACGCAGCATCGAACAACGAGGAGGAACTGGATGAAGCCTCAATCTGCACGTAGGACCGGCGTGCTCGTACTTGTCGGCATGGGGTGCGTGTCGACGCTCGTGGCATGGCCGAGCGCCGCTCAGACGTTCCCGTCCCGACCGATCCGGTTCATGGTGCCTTGGCCGCCGGGCGGAGGCATCGATATTTCCGCTCGGGCGTTGCAGCCCAAGCTGGCGGAGCTCCTCGGTCAGTCGGTGATCATCGACAATCGTCCAGGTGCTGCCGGCATGATCGGAACGCAAATGGCCGCGCGTGCGCCCGCGGACGGCCACACGATTCTGCTCGGCGCGGCAGGACCCAACGCCATCGTGCCACTCGCGCTGCCTAAGCAGCCCTACGAGCCCCTCAAGGATTTCGCGGATGTCGCTCATTTCGCGAACACGGTCTATGTGTTCGCCGTGCATGCCAATTCGCCGCTGACATCGATCCGCGATCTCATCGCGCTGGGGAAAGCGCAGCCGGGTAAAATCACGGCAGGGGTGACGGGAACGGCGACGCCTGCCCATATCGCCGGCGAGTACCTGCGGGTCGCCTCGGGCATCGGCATGACGACCGCAGTGTACAAGGGGGCTGCCGCCCCGCTTCTAGCCGTGATGGGCGGCGAGATCAACCTATCCATCACGACTATCTCGCCTGCGTTGCCGCAGTTCCGTGCCGGCCGGGTTCGGCTGCTCGCCGTAACGTCCGGCAAGCGCTCGTCACAGGCGCCGGACGTGCCGACGCTCATCGAGTCGGGATTTCCAGGCCTCGAGATCGTGAACTGGTATGGCGTGCTCGCGCCGGCAGGCACGCCGCCCGAGATCATCGGGCGCCTGCATCGCGATATCACGCGCGCGGTACGCACGCCAGAAGTTCGCGATCGTCTCCTCGCCGCCGGGCTTGAACTGGTGGAGTCGACGCCGGCCGAGTATGCGGCCTATCGCAAGGCGGATCTCGCCATGTGGGCGAAGATGATCAAGGAAACCGGGATACGCATGGAGTAGCCGCGCGAGAGGGCGAGCGCGGCGGCCCGAAGGGAACTCGATGAGAATCGCAGTGATCCACGACTACGCGGACGTCTTTCGTCGCACGGCCGCGTTCGCTCGTCTCGCCGGTCATACCGTCATCGTCCACAACGACGCCTATATCGACGCAGATCGCGTCGTCGACCAGGTTGCCGGTTGCGACGCCCTGGTATCGACGCAACAGCGCGTACCGATCACGCGCAGCATTCTCGAACGGTTGCCCGCGCTGAGATTCATCAGCCAGACGGGTAAGAACGTCAATCATCTCGACATCGAGGCCTGCACCGATCACGACATCGTGGTATCCGCCTCTGGGGGTGCCGACGGAAAGAGCCCTTACTCGGCGACCGCTGAACTGACCTGGGGATTGATCATCGCTTCCCTGCGCAGTATGCCGTTCGAGATTGCGCACTTCAAGCAGGGACACTGGCACTCGACGGTCGGCACCCGGCTCGCAGGTGCGACATTGGGTGTGTACGCATTCGGCCACATCGGATCGGCCGTAGCGCGAGTCGGGAGGGCATTCGGCATGAACGTGCTGTGTTGGGGCAGGGACCACTCGGTGGTCCAGGCGCGCGCGGAGAAGTTCAACGTCGCGACGAGCCGGGAAGTCTTCTTCGAGTCGGCGGACATCGTCACGCTGCATCTGCCCGGCAACACCGCGACGCGCGGCCTCGTCACGCGCGCCGACCTCGCTCGAATGAAGCCGTCGTCGCTGCTCGTCAATACAAGTCGGGCTTCGATCATCGAAGAGGGGGCACTCGTCGAGGCATTGCGTGCCGGTCGTCCGGGGCGTGCCGCCGTCGATGTCTACGAGCAGGAACCCGTCGTTGGCGCCTCGCACCCGCTGCTCGCCATGGACAACGCGCTCTGCACGCCGCATCTAGGCTACGCGGATAGCCACGGATACGAGACCATGTACAACCACGCCGTGGATCAGTTGCTCGCATTCGCGGCTGGCCGCCCGATCAACGTCGTCAATGTCGAGATGCTCGCCAGCCGATGATCGATCGCGCAGACACTTCCTCCCCATGTTGAACTGCAGCACGACTGCGTTTCGTCGGCATCGCCAAGGACAAGCCCACCCATGAGCGCCTCACCCCGATCCCGCCTGGGACCGATCTGCGATACCCATCTCCATATTTTCGGTGACGGCAGCCGCTATAGGCTCGTCCAGGATTTGCGCTCGCAGCCGCCCGAGGCGCCTTTGGAGCGCTTTCTCGAGATCGCCGAGCCGGAGGGTGTGGTTCGCATGGTCTTCGATCAGCCCAGCCACTATGGCCTGGACAACAGCTGCTTGCTCGACGCCATCGACGCCGTGGGGGTCGCCAGGGCGAGAGCGATCGCAGCGGTCGATTCTGACCGCGTGACAGACGCAGAACTCGCATCAATGCATGCACGAGGCGTGCGCGGCATCCGCGTGAACTTCGGCTATCGTTCCACCGACCCTGGCATCGCCAAGCTCGCTGCCGAAGAGGCTGCCAAGCTCGCCAGCCGCGTCGCCGATCTTGGGTGGCATCTTGAGTTTCTGGTGCCTAACGCGGCGCTACAGGCGTTGATGCCAACGATTGCAAACCTGCCGTGCGACTTCTCCGTGGGGCACTTCGGCGTGTTTCCAGCGTCTCTCGGCGTGAACCAGCCAGGCTTCGAAGACTTTTTGCGGCTTCACGCGACGGGAAAGTGCTGGGTCAAGTTCACCGGCGTCTATCGCGTATCGAAGGCTCCCGGCTACACGGACATCGCGCCGCTCGCTCAGGCTTTCGTGCGCAACAATCCCGATCGCATCGTCTGGGGCACCGACTGGCCGTTCCTTTCGCATCTCGACGCCGTCACGTATCCGCAGGTGCTGCAGCTGTTCGAGAGCTGGGTGCCCGACGAGGCGGCCAGACGCAAGATCCTGGTGGATAACCCGGCAAGACTCTTCGGGTTCTGAGCATACGGGTCGCATCGCGATCGACGGTGATGCCGAGCGAGCAGATCTGTGCGTTAACGCGGCACATCGACCGATACGTGACAGGAGAACAGCATGGCAGGACAGACGACGGGGTACATCTTCGCGGGCGGCGATCACGAACTGCACGCGGATCATGAGCGCAACTACGGCGGACTTTTCCGTCGGCCTGTGGGCGACGGCGAATGGATATCGGTCACGAATGGGTTGCCTAAGAACGTGGAAGCGCGGTCGTTTGCGGTTCATCCCACCGACCCCGGGTTGTTGTACGTCGGCACGCAGGATGGTCCGTATCGGTCTACCGACAGCGGTGAGCGTTGGGAGCGAGCGGGATTCCCGGAGCGGGGGCTCGACGTCTACACGATCACCTATCATCCGACGCGGCCGAACATCATGTATGCAGGTACGGCTCCCTCCGGGGTTTTTCGCAGCGACGACGGCGGCGAGAATTGGAGGCGGCTGACCAATGCGCGCTCTCCCGGGCATTGCGAAATGGACTTTCCGGTGCGCGTGATTCGCATTGCCGTCGATCCGACGCGTCCTGACGACGTCTACGTGGCGCTGGAAGTGAGCGGGGTCATCGGCAGCGCGGACGGCGGCGAAACGTTCAAGGACCTGTCTGCGCCGTTGATCGAGCTCGCCAAGCAGCCCCATCTCAAGAGCAGAATCGGCAGCGAGGTGGATGCCGAAGGGATGCTCGATTCGCACGCAATCGCAGTGAGTACCGCAGCGCCTGGACAGCCGTTGCTCGCCGTCCGGATGGGGCTGTTTCGCGGAGACGACCGCGGTGCGTCGTGGACCGATTTGCAGATCGGTCGCTTTTCTCCGCTTACCTACTGCCGCGACATCGTCGTGTCGCCGCACGATGCGCACGTTCTGTATGCCTGCCTATCTTCGGCTGCCCGCAGCGATGACGGTACGCTGTATCGCAGCGACGATGTGGGCGAAACCTGGCGTCGCTTCGATCACGGGGTCACCGCACGAGGCACGATGATGAGTGTCACGGTCGCCCACGCCGATGCCAAGCGCATCTATTGCGCGACGCGCTGCGGTCAGATCTTCGGTACCGAAGACGAGGGCTCTTCGTGGCGGGAGTATCCCGTAGTGTCCAGAAACTCAAACGACATCTTCGGTAGACTATCCCGTAAGGTCAAAAAACTCGATCGCATTGAATAGCTAATAGTTTTTCGATTCATTGGCGGGCCCTTCTCTCGCTTGCCTGTGTCTGAAGGTGAATACAGTCCTCTGCAACCGGGGATCAGGCCGAGCGGAGGACACTGATGGACTGGGCGCCATCCTCGCTTACATCACCGGAAGAGTGGACCAGGAATTGTTGTTCCGCAACGAGTGCCTGGCCACGGAGAACCGGATTCTGCAGGCGCAGATAAGCGGCGCTTGCGGTTGTCGGATGTGGAGCGCGCTACGATGGGCGAAATTGGCCATCGACTGGGCCGCAAGGCGCTGGCGGGGGGGGGGAGGTACCCCCATGGTGCACGACCCGATACGATTCTGGGATCAGATCGGCTTGGCGTGCTGATACGCTACTATCATCGCGAGGCAGCTTGACTATAAACACCAACCCAAATCGGCGATGCGTAGACTGACTGTACGGGATGCTACGGGGCTCAGTCTGTCAAAATCCAATGATTGACCAGTATTACGACCATGGTCACAATACTGGTCAATCACTTCCTGGGACTTACCATGACTACGATTCAGGCCTCCGAGTTCAAGGCGAAATGCCTTGCGTTGATGGATCAAGTCGCGCGCACTGGCGAGACCATTCTGGTCACTAAGAACGGCAAACCGGTGGCGGAACTCCGTCCCCATCGTCCGCCCCGCATCAAATCGCCCCTCGGATTGCATAAGGGTCAGTCGACGATTCTGGGCGATATCATCGAACCCCTCGGGAAGGGCTTGTGGAAAGCCCTGAAGTGATCTTGCTCGATACACACGTTCTGATCTGGCTGGATACGGCGGATCGGCGCCTTGGGCGCAAGACCCGCGCTCTGATCGAAAAGCAGTGGGCGGAAAGCAAAGTCGCGGTATCGGCGATCAGCTTTTGGGAAGCTGGTATGTTGACCGAGCGTCGCCGCTTCAGGCCGGCTGTACCGATCGCGGAGTGGCGCGTCCGTTGGCTTGATGCCGGTCTGCTCGAGTTCCCGCTGGATGGGGCAACCCTTGTTCGCGCCTTGGATTTGGGGGTGCTTCCCGAAGATCCGGCGGACCGCTTTATCGCCGCCACGGCCTTAGCCGAGCAGGCTAAGCTGGTGACAGCGGACGAGAAGATCCTTGATTGGCAGCATGCCATGGCCCGCCACGATGCGAGAACCTAGCTTGGTCTGTCGGACACGAGTTGATCTTGTCACCGAGCGGGCGATTGAGATCGAGCAAAGCTGAGGTTCGGATAGTCGGTATAAGCTTGCTCGCCGCGAACATGGTGCTGCTGAGCAGGCTGCACTGGTGAGCGCAGTGAGCGCACTGCCAGTAGCGCAACCCGGCGCGCACGAAGGTCGTGCGTGCGCTCCCGCGGCATCTCGGGCACACGAAGCCGTGCGGCCAGCGCGCCGCTTGCAGCGCAGCCTCGCACTGCGCCTCCGTACCGTACTGTTCCAAGAACTGCGGCATCGACAGTCCTGCTTGAAACTGCACTCGAGTCATCGGCATGGCGCACATCCTGCAAGTCGGCGCGTTCATTCTCACCACCTCAGTGGCTAACTGGGTGCGCCTGCTGAGCTTTCTTGCTAATCAAATGATGGCAAGACAGGTAAGACCGTGGTCGGCTCAGCCTGCCTTTGGGCAGGAGCGAAAAGCCAGCCGTAGTGATGAGGCGCCGACCAGCCAATTCCATCAGGGACCGAGGCGTAAACCTCATGCACAGTCCGAATCTATGGCCGCAATCTTAACCCTCATGCTCTCATCGATTGGATGCTTGGCAAACCGAGGGCGTCCATCCATGCCCAAAAACCGGCCGACTCTTGCGGTAGACTCAGAACGGACTTAATCAACCTTCAAGCCTATGCTCTTGACCAGTTTGGTCCAGCGCGAGATCTCGTCGGTCAGATGCTCCCCCAGTTCCTTGGGCGTGCTGGCGATCGCTTCCGACCCGTCGCGCAGCAGGCGCTCGCGCACGTCGGGCTGCTTGGCGATGTCCGCGATTTCCTTGTGCAGTCGAGAGATGATCGCTTGCGGCGTGCGAGCGGGGACGAGCAGCGCTTGCCAGATGGTGTTCTGGTAGCCCGGCAAGCCTGATTCGATCACCGTGGGCACATCGGGCAACTGCGCAGCGCGCTTGGTGCCCGCCGTGGCGATGGCGCGAAGTTTACCGCTGCGCACGAGGGCCATGATCGACGGCGGGCTGGCAAACATCACCTGGATGCGGCCTCCGACTAGATCGGTGATGGCCGTGGGCGCCCCTTTGTAGGGGACGTGGACGATGTTCACGTTCGCCATCGAGTTGAACAATTCACCCGCGAGACGGTTGGCTGACGCGATTCCGGACGAGCCGAAATGCAGCTTGCCGGGCTGCGCTTTCGCCATTGCGATGAGTTCACCCACTGTCTTCACCTGCAGTGCCGGACTGACGACGATGACAGCCGAACTCGCTGCGAGCAGCGAGACCGGTGCGAAGTCGCGCTGCGGGTTGTACGGCAGCTTGGGATAGAGCGCGGGGTTGATGCCGAAACTCGTTGGGGCGAGCAAGAGCGTGTAGCCGTCGGGCGAAGCTCTCGCCACCATTTCGGCCGCGATGATTCCCGCACCGCCAGCCCGATTGTCGACGACGATCTGCTGCGAGAGTCGATCGCTCAAACCTTGGGCGAAGATACGCGCGATGAAGTCGGCATTGCCGCCGGTGGACTGTGCGACCACCATGCGGATCGGTTTGATGGGATAGGTCTGTGCCACGGCGGCGGTCGAAAGTAGCAGGCAACCGAACACGGCAACACTCGTCGCCGGACGGAATCTGCGGGAACTTGTCGTCATGCGATCTCCATGTTTTGTGGCCTTGAATGAACGGACAATCAAGGTGAATTGGGAGGGGATGCACGCTGCGACAGCAGCTATTTCAAGACTTCCGGGTTGAGCACATTGGTCGGTTTGCCGTCGAGCCAAGCTTCGATAATCGCGCCAATAGGCTTTTCAAAGCACCATTTTCTTTAGTTGGCACTGTATCGCCCATGCTTCGAACAATCGCGCGCGCTGGCACACTCGGTGAGTGCGCGGTTGGCCGCTCGGAGTCCTCGGGATACAGTGCCAGCGTGCGGGAAAGATCGTTTAAATGTCCTATGCGCCGCGATGTTGACGACCTCCATCATGCCGAACGAAATCGATACGCCGATGCAGACCGCCGTATAGAAGCCGCCGAGGAGAAGCCCCGAAATGCCGGCGTTCATCAGCAGATCGAGTGAGACATCCATGGCGGTTCGGCTAGCGCCAGGGGACGCCGGGAATCACATCCGTCCGCAAGCTCATGTCCGCTTCCCCTTGATACGCTCGGTTGTACCCGCGTTGTTGTCTTCACTCTGGCAAACGCGGCGCGTGTTGGCTAGGCCCCGCCGTCCCGGCTAAGATAGCACGATCAGAGTGACGGCCATCCACGATGCGGGAGACGACCATGAGCGAACATTCCTTCCGGGCGGCGGGTTATGTCTGGCGTCTGCACTGCGGCGCGCAGGCGATCGAGCAGGGGCTGAAGGAAGCGGTGGAACGCGGCAGGGCAAGGCGGGCGTTCGTGATCTGCTCGCCGTCGGTCAGTCGGCGGACGGATACGGTGCAACGGATCAGCGCAAGTCTCGGCCCGCTGTTCGCGGGTGTCTATGACGGGATCGAAAAGGATTCGACCTACGCATCGGTCGTCGCCGGCAAGGATGCGGCCCTGGAAGCGGGGGCGGACCTGCTGATCGCGGTCGGCGGTGGCAGCGTCATCGTTGCCACCCGCGCCGTCGCGATCTTCCTTGCCGAAGCCGGCAGCCCGTTCGAGATCATGACCCAGTATCCCGAGGGCAAGCCCGCCTACAGTCCACGTCTGATGGCGCCCAAGTTGCCCATCATCAACATTCCCACGACACCCACCAGCGCGATGAATCGGGCGGGCACCGGCCTGAAGAACCCCGATCTCGATCACCGGATGGAGTATTTCGATCCGAAGACGCGCCCGCAGGCGATCTTCCTGGACGATGGCGCGTTGATGAGCGCGCCGCCCGACCTGATCCGGTCCACTGGCACGACCGTGTTCGCCGGGCTGGTCGGCTCCATGGCGCAGACGGACGTCAACCCGCTGGGGGAAGGCGACCGAAACCACGCATTCCAGTTAGCCTATCGTGCCTACCCGCGCCTGGTCCACGAGATCGATGCCGTGGAGCCACGACTGGAACTCTGCATCGCGGCCTTCCTGCAGAACCGTGCCGAGGATGATGGCGTCCGCCGGTTTCGTGGCGGCGTCTTTTCGGGCAACTACGCGGTCTCCACCGCGTTGCATGTGCGCTATCCGCATGTGGGGCAGGGTGAGTCCACCTCCGTGGTTCACACGCCGAAGATTCGCATCTCGGAGGCCGTCGACCCGCGTGCCGCCCGTCAGGTCTCGGAAGCCCTCGAAGTCTGGCGGGATGGCATGAATGGTCGGGAGGCTGCACTGGCCGTCGCCGACAAGCTGGATGGGCTGTACACGCGGATCGGGGTGCCGACCCGGCTGCGCCAATTGCAGATTCCGCGTGATGACCTGCGCGCCCTGGCCAATGACACGGTGAAGAACTTCAATGCCAATGCGGGGATGCGATCACCGCGGGAACAGGTGGAGGACGCGCTGCGTCTGTTGGAGGCCGCGTTCTGAGCGTTCCTGTGTCAGCCCGCGCGGAACGCGGGCGACAGTCGCGGGAAGTCGGCGTGCAGCTTGACGAAGCCGAGACCGAGCCGATCCATCGTGCCGGGCGCCATGTTCTCGATCAACACGTCGGCGCCGCTGATGAGCTTCGTCGCGATCTGGTGACCCTCCGGGTCGTGCAGATCCAGCACGACCGTGCGCTTGTTGCGATTGAGAAAGTAAAAGGTTCCGGTGCGGGCATTGCCGGGACGACTCGGACCACCGGCGCCGGGCGGTTCGACCTTGATTACGTCGGCGCCCATGTCACCCAGTATCAATCCCGCGGTGGGGCCGGCGACGATCTGGCCCATTTCGATGACACGCATGCCTTCCCGGGGTAGTTGATTCATGATCAAGCTGGAATCCTATGCGGGAGATTGCGATCCCCGTGCTTTGGCACAGGGCATCGGCAGACATGGGGTAGTGCGACCATCGCAAGACCTCATGCGCGAGCTGCGATCGACGGGCGAATCCCTATGCACCGCCTTTCTTGGCGCTTCGCGAACTGCGCGCTGAAGGCAGACCCAGACCGCGGCGGGCCACTTGGTCGCGCATGACTTGCACGCTGCCGTGATTGATCCCCGATTGGAACGAGCCCATCACGTTGTGTGCAAACAGCCCTTTTCGGATCGCACGCGCCGAGCCGTTCAACAGTTGCGCGTACGGCCCGAGCATCTGCGTGATCGCCTCGGTGGTTCTCACCCCGTGCTCCGGCGCCCAGACTTTCTCTGCCGATCCCTCGTAGGTAAAGTTCCCGCCGTGCTCAACGATGGACATGCTGCGCATCGTCATCAGACGACACACCTGGGCCTCGATCCATAGTTCGGCAATCTTGTCGCGAATCGCCGGATCCTTACCCGGCGAATAACCCTCGATGCTATTGCCCTTGACCCAGTTCACGATGTCTTCGTCTCGGCGCACGGAGATGAGATAGCGCGATGCGCCCACGCGGTCGAGATTCAGACCCATGGAGCCGACACGCCAGCCCTTGTTCTCCTCGCCTAGGAGGCAAGACTTGTGCACGCGCACGTCATCATAAAATGTCTCGTTGGTGCGGGCATGTCCGTAGGTTGTTCCCGGCGGGGCCTTCGGATTGTTCTGGATCGTCCACAGCGGGCGAACCGTTATGCCCGGCGTGTCCATCGGGATGAGAAAGATAGAGATGCCCTCGTGCTTGGGTGCGCTCTTGTCTGTGCGCGCCATGAGATAGATGTGCGTCGATGAGTGTGCCGTCGACGTGTACATCTTCTGTCCGTTGATCACGTAGTAGTCGCCGTCTCGCACTGCACTGCAGCGTAGGCTAGCCAAATCGGCGCCGCCGGAGGGCTCGGTGAATCCCAGTGCGAAGGAAAACTCCCGGCTGATCAACTTCGGGATGAAGTGGCGCTTTTGCTCCTCCGTGCCCGCCGACATGATTGCGGGGGCACCGCTGCCACCCAAGCCGACAGGAATGCCGACCCTGAGAAACTCTTCCTCGACGATATATTGGCTGATGCGATCCCCCCCTGTCCGCCATATTCCTTCGGATAGGCAATGCCCAGCCAGCCTTTGTCGTGGATTTTCTTGAATAACTCTGTTGCTGCGCGCCGAATTTTGACCCTCTTGGCGTCCTCCAGTTTGCATTGTTTGCGCCGGGTGTCAGCAAAGTCGCACCCGGCGGACGAATGTTTTGACCGAACGGGGTCTCCCATATTTGGCTAGCGCCCCAGCAGGTGATTCCTAAGAAAAGAGACACGTTCAGGCAGCGCTTGACGAGCCCGGACGACCAATGCACCGGGCACTTCTATCGACTTTCATTCATAGTTGGCATGTGTAGCCGGTCTGATGGTCATACGACGACTGGAGGCCAGGAAACATTGCGGGTGACACTTCGGTGACGAACAAACGGACGATACGGCGTGTCTCTTTTGTGCGATCGAAAGCCAAGGTCCCTCACTTCGCTATTCCTCCCTGACGCAACAGCGCGTCAGCGATCGTAAATCCCGAACCGTCGTCGTGCACGATCACAGGATTGAGCTCGAGCTCCGCGATCAAGCAGCCGGCGTGGTGCGCGACGTGCGCGATCTGCGAGAGCTGGGCCACGAGCTTAGCGAGCGAAGTGAGATCAATCCTTCGTTTACCGCGAAAGCCATCAAAAAGCGCGCTTGACTTGAGCGAGCGTAATAGTGCCTCAGCTTCATCGTGCGAAAGTGGTGCGTGACCATAGGCCACGTCCTTGAAAAGCTCGACGGCAATTCCGCCCAGCCCGACCATCATCAAAGGCCCGAAGCTCGCATCGTTGATCATGCCGATGATCACCTCATGCCCAGGCGGTGCCATCTTTTGTACCAAGACGCCATGGATCGAATCGGTCGGCGCTACCTGGCGACCGGCCTGCAGCACTGCCTGATAGGCTTCACGCACCGCTTGTGTCGATTGCAGGCCCAACTTCACGCCCCCGATTTCCGTCTTGTGAGCGATCAAGGGTGATTGAATCTTCACAACCACGGGAAACCCGATCCGCTGCGCTGCGCTGACGGCCTCGTCCGCCGAGCGACACAACGCGTCGTTCGAGACCTCAATACCGCATTCCTTCAACATGGCGCTGACTTCGTGTTCGCACAACATGTCAGCCGCCGAAGCGTCCAATGCTCGGCGCACAGCGCTCACCGTACGCTCGTTACTGCTCGCGTCGATTGTCACCGCCGATCGCTTGGAGATCGCTTCGACCTGACGAGCACGATTGAGTGTCTTGGCAAGCGCGGTGCCCATGAGTTGGGCATCTGCGTGCACGTATATCCCGGCGTCTATCATCTTCTTGCGGGCGAAGCTCGACGGATCGGTGTAACAAAAGGCCGTCACGGGCACGCCAGACGCAATCGACGGCCGCGCGATCTCTTGCGGATCGACCATGATCGAGGTTTCGCTCGTCAGCGAATGCACGCTGACGAGCAAGTCGATCTCACCGCATTCGAGGAGGATACTGGCAGCCTTCACCGAAGCGCCGGTACGCGTAGCACCCGCGGTGACATCGACCGGATTCTGAGCGGTGGCGTAACTCGGCACCATGGCAAGGATGGCCTTCTGGGTCTTTTCGGAAAGGATGGGCAACTCCAGACCATGGCGCTCGAGCGTGTCAGAGATGAGTGCGCCGGATCCACCTGATGGCGTGAGCACCGCGACTCGGTTTCCCTTGAGTTGCGGGCATGTGGTCAATACGCCGAGGATCGCGGTCGACTCGCTCAAGTCCGAACAAGGAATGACTGCGTACTTGGCGAAGAAGGCGTCGTAGGCGGCCGCCCAACCGGCGATGCTCGCGGTGTGGGATTGGGTCGCGCGGCTGCCGGCTGCTGAGCGGCCGACTTTGATTGCGACGATAGGCTTCTTCAGCTCAAGCGCCCGTTGACATGCGGCCTCGAAGCGCGGGACGTCGCGGATGCTCTCCAAGAACAACATGAGCACATCGGTATTCGCGTCTTCGATCATGTAGTCAAGACAGTCGCCCGCGGTGACATCGGCTTCATTGCCTGTCGATATGGCGTAGCTGAATTGAATGCCGGCCTTCAACGCACGGTGCAGCATACCGAAGCCGACTCCGCCACTTTGCGCGATAGACGCGACGCGCTTGCGGCCGGGGATCTTGCCCTCTGGACCCCAGGCCAGTTCGACGGTGGGGCTGAAGGTCGCGCTCACATTGTGAAAAACATTGAGATAGCCCTCGCTGTTCGGTCCAACGATACGCATGCCGGCTTCGCGGCCGATTGCAGCAATGCGCTCTTGCAGCTTTGAGCGCTCGGTACTCTCTTCTGCAAAGCCGGAAGAGAGAATGAGCACGCTTCCCGCCCGGGCTACGGCACATTGCTCAAGTGCAGCAATGACACCGTTTGCCGGAATGGCGATTACCGCAAGATCGATCTTGCCTTTTGCGTCAGCGGCCGCCTCGATGATAGTCGGGTAGCAGCGGCGGCCATGCACCTCTTGGTGGCTCGGATTGATCGGAATCACATCTCCGGTGTAGCCGCCACCGAGCAGCGCTTCGAGAAATCGACTGCGAATACCCACGGCGTTCGGTGTCGCGCCGAACACGGCGATTCTCTCTGGGTGAAAGAAACTGTGGAGGGAATGGGTCGTCATGGCAGATGCACTCCGAATGAAAGATCGGCATATGGCGAGGTTTGATCGGTTACTCGCGTGGTGTGCTCGCTTCGCGGGTGAATCAATCGTACTTGGGCTACTCGGTTCTTCTGGGCTACGGGATGGCCTTGGTCCTGCCACCCATTACATAGTCCCTCCCTGTGCAAACGTGTGGTCTCACCCGGTTGCGCGGATGACGTTCGCTATGACGGTGCTACAAAGGGTCACGATCAGCCGCGCCGTACCGGGAACGAACCTGTCCCTAAAACCGGCGTGATGCAGGTGACCCAGGACGTATCGCGTGCGGCAAAGCTCCCGTCGGATAAGCGAGATTGGTCGCTTGGCTGCGAGGTGCACCGCGCGCCGGGGGCAATCTCAATCGGGGTGCGTGCTGTAGACGACCCAGTCGGAGTAGCCAGCGGTATACGCACCGGCGATCGCGGTTTCGTGGCGAGTGCGGACTTGGCGATAGCCCGCTTGTCCACGCAACTGTTGAATGCAATCTCGCTGCCCCCACCATCGTGTGCGGCCGTTCCCGCAGTTTCCGCCACTCGAAGACAGTGGATTCGGTCCTTCAACGCTTATATCACTCGCATAGAAATCGTGCGCTTCGCCTCTTTTTACGTTGCGCCACTGAAATCCTTCGAGGAAGTACTGAAAGAATAGTGTGAAGCCGTCGTAGGGATTGAAGATGTCGATATCTTTCGCGCCCAAGCCAGACCCCTCATAGCACATGCGCGCAATGTGATCGGTGAACTGCTCGGTCTCATCCAAGGTCTCACAACTGCTCCTGACGACCCCGCGTTGAGAGCAGTGATTGAGAATGTACACTGGCTTTTGCTTCATGTGCCGGGCGCGCTCTGCCGTCGTGATCAGGAACGCTCCAGCGGTCTGGATCGGGATGTCGCAATCGAGCAGGCTCATTGGTTTGCACACCCAGCGTGCCGCGAGATAGTCCTCGACGGTCAACACCTCGCGCTTGTGATTGAAGTGATAGCCGTCGGGATTCAACAAGCCGTTGCGCCGCTGGTTCAAGATGAAGGGTGCCATGCGATCGTGATTGGTGTTGTACTTGCGGCAGTACTGGCTGAAGCCGAAGGCGATCTGCGGTATCAGCTGCCATCCCCAGACGCCGTTGAACGCGTTTCGTCCAGAAAAGGTCTTTTCGTCCATCTGGTGGTAGCGACCTTCGAGATTGCCGGTGCCCCTAAGTACGATGCACGTATGGGTCAGACCCGCGCCCACGGCCTCAATGCCAGCCACCAGTGCCGTGTTGATGCATGATTGACCGTGTGCCGTGTACTTTACGTTTCTGAGCGCCATGTTCTTGACCAACCAATCGGCGCTGAGTGACGTGAGTCCGTCTTCGGAATCGTAAGGTGGCGCGAAGTACGGGCGTGGCGCCCAGACGTCTCCCATTCCCAAGGGGCAGGTGACGACGCCGTCGACGTCGTCGCGCGAGATTCCCGCATCATCGAGCGCCTGCTGTACGGCCGTGATCGAGAGCGCTCCCACGCTCTTGCTCAGATCGACGCCGTCCCAGCGACGCATGGTAGGTGCCTGGCCGATTCCGGCGACTGCGACCTTGCCGCGATGTTCCCATAAGCCCGTACCCTCCTGGGTGCGGTACATCGAGGCTGGTGCATCTTTGGTGGGCATTTGCAGCGACCTCCTCAGCAAAAGCTTTGAATGTGACGCAACCGCCCGTGCGCTATTCCGCTACGCGCCACTCGGGAACGAGTTGGCCGTTGTATGTCTGCTCGAATTCAAGCCTTACAGTGGCCCCCACGGGGACTTCGTCGGGCGGGGTTCCGGGAAGATGCGAGAAGAACTTGATCTCCGGATTCTCGTCGAGCTCTATCACGGCGATGTTGAAAGGCTGACGCTCCTGCAGCAACTTCACGCGCGAGTCGTACATCACGCAATAGCCGTGCACGCGACCCATGCCTTTGACTTCGCGCCATGTCATCGTGGCGCAGCCGCAGGCCGTGCAAGTCTTCTCGGGTGGATACTGCATGCGGTTGCACTGGGCGCAGGTCTGGATGATCAAGCGACGCTCATTGCACGCATCCCAGAATGGCTTGTTCACGTCATCGGGGATCGGGGATGGTTTAGGCATTGTCGGCACCTCTCGTGTCGCATTCGGCGGACTATCGATTCTGCCAATTGGGTTTGCGCTTTTCAGCGAAGGCCTTGGGGCCTTCGACGTAATCCTGGCTTGCCATATTCGCCTGTTGCGCCGGATAGACGGTGGTCAATGCCGTCTCCAGGCTTTGCTCCGACATTCCGGCGTACAGTGCTTGTTTGGAGGCGCGAATTGCCATCGGGGAACACTCGAGAATCAAGGCCGCCCACCGCTTGGCGGCGGACAGCGCCTGTCCGGCAGGAACCACCTCGTTGACGAAGCCGAGTTCCTTGCCTTCGACTGCGCTCACACGCCGACCTGTAAGTATCATGCCCAGCGCATGCTTTTGCGGGATCATGCGTGGCAGTCGATGCACTCCGCCGGCGCCTGCAATCAGACCGACGCGCGGTTCCGGCAATGCGAAGACGGCGTTTTGCGCTGCGACAATGATGTCGCAGGCGAGGGCGATCTCGAATCCGCCTCCCATTGCGACCCCGTTGACCGCTGCGATCAACGGTTTCGACATATCGAAGCGCTTGGTAAGGCCGCCGAAGCCGGTAGGCGGTGTAGGGCCGCGCCTGCCGGCTGCCTGCACCTTCAGGTCATTGCCTGCGCAAAAAGCCTTGTCCCCAGCCCCAGTGACGATGCCTACCCACAGATCATCGCGTGCAGCGAAATCGTTCCACACGTGCTCCAGTTCATGATGCGCCGCGCTGTGGAGAGCGTTCATCACTTCTGGACGCGCCAATGTCACAATGCGGATTCGTTCTTCGTCTTGCACGGTGCAAAATGCATAGTCGCGCATGATAAAAGTCCTCCGTCGCGCACGAAAACCGATCCCGAAAGGCTCGTGCATCGATTCAGTATCGGAACGTCACGTGACGAGTTCGCCAGAGAGCGGATCGTCGCGTTGTGATGCTTGCCAGTGGATGCCACTCTATCCCTAGTGCATCGTTCGGTCAATCGCATGATCGTTTGCTTCGATGTTCTATCTTTTCGCAATCGGAGAAGTCATAGGGTGGACTCACGTTGTGGGGCGTTCGTCGGATATCTATGGGTCATGCAAAGCAAGATCGTGCGAGAGTGACATCGGCGCGAGTCAAGGAACACCCTAGCGCGAGCATCAATTCCAATACGGGTGCGCTGCAAATGACGCATACTATTCCTCGGCAACGGTGGGGAACTCTGGATCAAGGCGTCGACTAACCGTTATTTGGCGAGGAGGGCGGACAATGGCACTACAGCTTGTGGATTACCTACTGTACGAGAAGGAAGAGAGCGGCATTCTCTGGATCAAGTTCAACCGCCCGGAGAAGATGAACGCGATTTACGGTACGGCGGAAGCGATGGGTACGGTCGCCAAGGTCGGCGAGTACATGCGTGCGGCTGACGATGACCCGGATGTCCGGGTCATCGTGCTGACAGGAGTGGGGCGGGGCTTTTGCTCCGGTGCAGATCTGAAGACGCGACCGTCGGCGGATGAGATCGGCCCCACGATCGAGGGCGCGCGCGGCAGCCACGAAGGTCCCGACGCAGCACGTCAGCACTTCTATCACGGCTTCACGAAGCTGCACCGCGACATCGCGATCATTCGCAAACCGACGATCGCCATGATCAACGGCGCTGCCGTGGGGTCTGGGATGGACATGGCGCTGCACTGCGACATCCGCATCGGCTGTGAACGGACCCGATTCATGGGGTATCAGCAGGCGGGTCAGATCATGGAGAACGGCGGCTCCTATTATTTGCCGAAGATGGTCGGGCTGGGTCGGGCGCTGGAGTTCGCCTATACCGGCTCCTTGTCTGCGGATCGCGCCTACGAGTGGGGCCTGCTCAATCATCTGGTCGCTTCCGAGGACCTGGAGAAGACGACACGCGACCTCTGCGAGCGCATCATCGACCAGCCACCCCTGGTGCAGTGGATCAGCAAGCGGATCATGCGGGCTGCTCTCGACAGCACGCTGGAGACGACGATGGTGCTAACCTCCAATGCCGGCGGGATTCTGCAGAGTTCGTCGGATGCCAAGGAAGCCCGTCGAGCGTTCGTGGAAAAGCGCAAACCCAAGTTCCGCGGTGCCTGATCCCGTCGCTCGGTGACCATGATGGAAAGGGAGACCCGATGAGACCGTTAGGCGACATTCGCGTTCTGTCCGTTACCGTCTACCTCGCCGGTCCGTTTCTGAGCATGACCCTGGCGCGCTTCGGTGCAGAGGTCATCAAGGTCGAGATGCCCGGCACCGGAGACCCGGTCCGCAGTTCCGGCCCGTTTAGCGGTCCGAAAGGCATTAGCGCCGACCGGCAGACGGACGAGGACCTTTCCATCCGCTTTCTTAAGCGTTCCGAGGGGGTGAAGAGTGTCACGCTGAACCTCAAGCATCCGGAAGGGCGACAAATGTTCCTCGATCTCGCTCGCCAGTCCGATGTCGTGATCGAGAATTTGTCGCCGGGCACAATGACGCGCCTTGGTCTGGGTTACGACGACATCGCCCGCGTGAACCCGACCATCGTCTACTGCTCCATCGCGGGCTATGGCCAGTCCGGTCCGTACAAGGACATGCCGGCGCATGACCACCAGATCCAGGCGATGTCGGGCATCATGGACATGAATGGCCACGCGGACGGCCCACCGACTCGAGTCGGTGTGTTCATCGGCGACTTGGTGACGCCGCTTTATGCGGCCTATTCCATCCTGGGCGCTTTGCGCCACAAGGAGAGGACCGGACAAGGTCAATACCTCGACGCTTCCATGATCGACACGCTGGTCTCGATGATGCTGATGGAGCCAATGGAGTACGTCCTCCACGACAGTCTGCCGGTGCGGTCTGGCAACAACGCGCGTAGCAACGTGACCGGGCTCTATCGCCTGCAGGACGGCGACATCATCATCACGGTCGGCGGTAACCCGCGCTGGACTCAGCTGTGCAAGGCAGTCGGCGCGGACTCCCTGCTGGACGACCTGCGCTACGCGACTGCCGGTGATCGGGAGACTCGTGTCAGCGAATTGCGAACGGAAATACAGACGCGGCTGGGCGACATGACTTGCGCATCGGCGATCGCCCTGCTGGAGAAAGCGGACATCCCAGTCGCTCGGGTCAGGACCTTGCCGGAGGTTCTGGCAGACAAGCACTTCCGCGACCGAGGCACCCTCAAGCCGATGCTCCGCCAGGGATCCGATGAAGCGGTGGAGCTCGGCCTACTCGCCGGCTTTCCGGTTCTCTTCTCCGGCGGGCCGCTGCCGAAACTCGAAGGCGGCGCGGCGCTTGGCCATCACAACACGGACGTCTACGGTCGTCTGCTCGGGCTGGCTGAGTCCACGTTGTCTGATCTGAAAGGCCGCGGGGTAATCTAAACCGAAAAGGCGCTGGTGCCTGGAGCCAAGCGTATGCGCGATGGCACAAAGGACTGTCGGCGGTAGGCCTGCGGACTTGCGCCTCCTTGGTGACCGGATGCATTCGTGATTACGGCGATTTCGCCCCCGCTCCCTCTGCCATCGGCCGCGCTTCGTTGGCTGGATCCGCTGGACACGTGAGCAATTCGATCGCGTGCGAATCCCCATTGCAAATGGTGCGATTTCGGGTACTGGTCCTATGGAGGGCATCTTGCACGAGAACCTTACGCTGAGAGACTTACGGAGACGATAACGCGGGGCGGGTCGTCTATCGTCGAGCAAGTACGATGTCTTGTGACGGGGACCATGATATGAACAAGGCGTACGACGATACCGCGATCTGAAAAAGAAAACGAACTACTATGTGGACTATGCTATTGCGTTACTTCGATGATGAGGACACACTTTTCATGCGTCCATCGGCTGTTGTGATCGATTTCCAGATCCAGCAGTGAACTGAATGTGCTCGGGCGATGGCCACCCATTGAAGAATCGAGTTACTGGAGGAGGAACCGCAATGGTTGCAAGAAACCGTTGGGCTGCTGCTTTACTCGTTTTTTTCTTGTCTCACTTCGTTAGCGCGGCCTGGGCCCAGAAATCGGGCGGCGTACTTCGGATGGCCGTGCGCGAGGGACCGGGGAGCATTTCCCTGATCGAAGAATCCTCGATCTATACGAACCTCCCCCTCATGGGAGTGTTCAACAATCTTGTTCTGTTCGATCAGCAGGACAAGATCGCGCGTCCTGAATCCATCAAGCCCGAACTCGCGACGGAATGGGCTTGGAGCGCGGACATGAAGTCGATCACATTCAAGCTGCGCCGAGACGTCAAGTGGCACGACGGCAAGCCCTTCAGTAGCGCCGACGTCAAATGCACCTGGGACACGCTTATCGGCAAGCGAGACTCGGGTTGGCGCAAGAACGTGCGTCGCGCCTGGTACAGCAATTTGAAGGAAGTGGTCGTGACGGGGCCCTACGAAGTGAGATTCGAACTTGAACGGCCGCAGCCATCGATGTTGTCGCTCCTGGCGGTAGGATGGTCGGCGGTTTATCCCTGTCATGTCGACGGCCGCGCGATGCGCCAGCACCCGATCGGCACGGGGCCGTACAAGTTTGGCGAGTACAAGGCGAACGAACTGATCCGGATCGTGAAGAACACGGATTATTGGAAGCCCGGAGTTCCCTACCTCGACGCAATCGAGTATCGCATCATGCCAAGCCTGTCGACGCGTACGCTCGCCTTTCAGACTGGTCAATTTGACGTGACAGGGCCTAGCGACGTCTCGGTTCCCGTGCTGAAGGACCTTAAGTCCCAGGTGCCGAAAGCTGTGTGCGAGACTTTTGCCACCGCGGGTAGTTCGCACGCATTGATTAACCATAAGGCCCCCGCGATGCAGGACGAGCGCGTGCGCCGAGCGATCACGATGGCGCTTGATCGGCACGCCTTCGTCACTGCACAGCACGGCCTCGGACGCCTGGGTGGTTCGATGATGGCGTCGCCCTTTGGTGTCTGGGGTCTGACGCCCGAGCAGCTCGAAGCGCTCCCTGGGTTCTCCAAGGATGTCGAGAAGAACCGCGCTGAGGCGCGCCGGCTGATGGAGGCAGCGGGCTACGGTCCTGGCAAACCTCTTAAGACGAACTTTCTAGTTCGGCAGGGCTCGGTGCCGATTCAGAATGCGACGCTGATGGCCGACCAGCTCCGCTCCATCTACATCGAAGGCAACGTGGACCCGAAAGACTACACGATATTCACGAACTCTCTCATGAAGGGGGCGTATACCCTCGCTTTTCATGGCACAGGAAACGCTCTCGATGAGCCAGACGTCATTCTGGTGGAGAACTTCATGTGCGACTCGCCTCGCAACTATACAAAGTACTGCAACAAGGATATCGAGGCAAAGATACGAGAACAGTCGATGATCCTCGATTCTGCCAAGCGCCGGGCTCTCGTACAAGAGATCGAGATGACACTCGAGCGCGAAGCGGCCAAGCCGACCATCTTTCAGTCGTTGCAAATGCAGTGCTGGCATCCGCACGTGAAAGGCTGGATTAAGGGTGGAAACGGAAACTACTCCCATCACCGCTTCGAGACCGTGTGGTTGGATAGATAGCCGCAACGGTCTGTCACAGGTGCTGTGCAAGGACATAAGTCAAAGGAGCTACGCACATGGATTTCGCCATCGTCGATTCGCCCGAACAGGCTGCCTTCCGGCAGGAGGTCAGCCAGTGGCTCAAGGAAAACGTGCCGGCGGGCATCGAGCATTCGGTCGATCCCAAGGACATGTCGTACGAACAGTATCAGCTAAGGCGCGAGTTGGGCTGGCGCCTGGGAAAGAAGGGCTGGCTCTATCCGAGCATGCCCAGGCAATACGGCGGCGGCGATTTGGGAGCCGATCAGATGGTCGTTCTCTACGACGAGATCTCCAAGCTGGGGTGGTCGCTACCTCCCTACTACGATGCGGGCGGTCGCATGGCGACCCCGACGATCCTGGTCCATGGCTCCGAGGAGCACAAGAACCGGTTCCTGCCGCCGATTTGTCGCGGCGAAGTTCGGACGTGGCAGCTGTTGACCGAACCGGGCGCAGGATCCGATCTGGCCGGTATCAAGATGACGGCGATTCGCGATGGTGATCACTATGTCGTCAACGGCACGAAGGTCTATGTCGGCAGTTCACACGGCGCAGATTACTCCTGGACCATCGTCGTGACCGATCCGAAGGGGCCGCGACATAAGAATCTCTCGTGGCTCATGATCCCCATGGATCTTCCGGGTATCTCGGTTACCCCGCTCGATCTGCTCGCGACCGGCGGCGAGGGCGGCAGCGGATCCGGTGTGAAGAACTCCGTGTTCTTCGACAACGTGCGGGTGCCTGCGGAAAATCTGGTGGGTGGCGAGAACAACGGCTGGAAGGTCGCGACCACGCATCTCGAAGCCGAGCACGGCGGCATGGGGCGCTTGGCGGATCGGCGGGTGATCTACGACTTCATCGCGTACTGCAAGGAGCGTCGTGACGGTGTGGCGATCGTCGACGATCCAGCGGCCCGCGTGGAACTCGTCGAGTTGTATATCGAGTCGGAGATCACACGTTTGTTTGCGCTGCGCAACCACTGGCTTTCCACGAGCGGCAAGCCGCGCTCGTACGAGGGCTCGCAGTACAGCCTGCGCCGCAAGCTCTCCGGGCTGGAGATCTCCGAGAAAATGCTTCGCATCGCCGGGCCGCGCGTGCTTACCACGGACGATAAGTGCGGCATGCTCAAGGGCATGGTGGAATACTTCGTGCGCGATGCGATTACCGCACTGCATCCGGGCGCGACCACGGACATCCAACGAGTCATCATGGCGCGCCGGATGGGCGTGGGCCGCGCCGAAAAAGAACAAGCGGGCGCACTGCGCTAGCCAGGAGCGGACATCATGGATCTTTCTCTCGACGAAACCCAGCAGCAGATTCAGGATTCCACCCGCGATTTCGTACGTGGCGCGTGCAGTCGCGACACGCTCGTCAAGTTCGACAAGGACCCGGCCGGCATCGCCAGCGGTCTGTGGCCGCAGATCGCAAAAATGGGCTGGATGGGCATGGCGCTGCCCGAGGAGTACGGCGGTACGGGCAACTCGCTGACCGACGTCGCATTGCTGTTCGAAGAACTGGGCGCGGGGCCAGTGCCGGGGCCGCATTTCTCATCCGGCGTGCTCTGTGCCCGCCTGCTGCTTGAAGCCGGCTCCGATGCGCAGAAGAAGAAGTGGTTGCCGCAGATCGCCTCAGGGGAGCGGGTGTTCGCGTTGGCAGCGACGGAAGGTCACTACGGCTGGGCGCCCGAATACGTGCGCCTGATGGCTGCGAAGGAGGGCGCGGGCTACAAGCTCTCCGGCTCCAAGGCCTTCGTCCATGACGCGATGTATGCGACCGACCTGCTTGTGCTCGTGCGCACGGACGAAGGCGTTACGCTAGTCCGGGTGGATGCCCGGGCCGGTGGAGTCAAAATCCGCACGTTGGAAGGATTCGTGCAAAGCCTTGCCGAGGTGACGCTGGACAAGGTTATGGTGGGTCCGGACGACGTGGTCGGCAAGCTGGGGGCGGCCTGGGATGCGATGCATCGTACGATGCTGCAAACCGTGCCGATCCTGTGCGCCTACAAGGTGGGAGGCTGCAAGTCGGTGTTCGAAATGTCGCTTCAGTACACGAAGGATCGCCTGCAATTCGGCCAGCCGATTGGCAAGTTTCAGCGCGTACAGGACCACGTTATCCACATCGTCAACTACATGGATGCGGCGCGTTGGACTACGTACGAAGCGCTCTACAAACTCGACAGCAAGCAGGAAGCGGCGAGCAGCGTTCATATGGCCAAGTCCGTGGCTTCGGAAGGGTACATGCGTGCGACCGACTATGGGCACGAGGTACATGCGGGCATCGGCGTATCGCGCGAGTACGGGCTCACGCTGCATACCAAGATGTCGCGTTCACTGTATGCGTGCCTGGGTGCGCCGAAGGACCATCGCAGAATGATGGAGAGGTCTCTCGGGCTCGTGTCCTAGCTCAGTCTGCGCGAGTCGTTTGGCAGCGTGCGTATTCGGGTAAAGCATCGGATAGGCGACACCGACTTCCTGCATGACTGGAATGGGTCATGATTGGGTTTTGGGTGATCGCCAGAGGCTTCCTCGATTCGAGGCATCGAAGCACGGTCGTTGCATTATCCACGTAAAGTGCGCATCGGCTGCGAATCCCTAGACGCAGCCATTGCCTGGCAGCCGAAGACTGCCGCGCGCGGGGTTGGCCCTGCAGATGCATCGTCGCGCGGTTCGGACGAATGGAGGAGAGCATGGGTGTCTATCTGATACGACGCACCGCGCTGCTGATCGTCACGGTGCTGGGCGTGTCGATCATCATCTTCGCGCTCATGCGTATCGTGCCCGGCAATATCGCCGACATATTGTTCGATTCGTCCGGCTACATCGATGAAGTCCAGAAGGCCAAGATCGAAGCCGACCTTGGTCTGGACAAGCCGCTCGTGCAGCAGTACACGGGATGGATCGGCGGCCTGCTCAAAGGAGATTTCGGTTACTCGTACATGAGCGAGCGCCCCGCGATCGACGAGATGGCGCCGCGCCTTCCGGTCACGCTTAAGCTCGCCGGGCTGACCTTGTTCTTCACCATCATCATCGGCATACCGCTCGGCGTTTGGAGCGCGGTGAAGCAGAATGGGCTGGTCGACAACACGCTGCGCGTGATCACGCTCAGCGCTCTTTCCTTGCCGTCGTTTTGGTGCGGGCTGCTGGTCCTTATGTTCGCTGTCCACTTCTTCGGCATGATCCCCATCTACTCCGACGAGCCGACCAGTCTGTGGCACGAACTCGCTTTGCTCAGCGTGCCGGCGCTGGTCGTAGGGTTTCGAAGTTCCGCATTGATCGTTCGCCTCACGCGCTCCTCGATGCTCGAAGTGCTGCGCCAGGACTACATCCGCACGGCCCGAGCCAAGGGCGCTTCCGAGAGCGTGATCAACTA
>JALHQN010000035.1:0-6868 GCA_022841915.1 Burkholderiales bacterium
GCCTGCGTCCGGTAACGAATACATAGCGGTAGTAGTCGGCCAACATTCTAAGCGGCCGCATAGGCCGAGCACGAGCCGGTGGGGCGACGGCAGTTCGACTATCGGGCAGGACGTCGGCCTTACCGGCCGCTCGACCCGGGCGTCGATTCGGTCAGCTGTCCAATGATTACCTGCCGCTCAGCCGGGAATCGGTTCGTACGGCAGCTTCTCGATCGGGCAGCCGGCAACTTCCGACCCAAACCGGTCATAGCGCCTCCCGAAAGAAGTCGTTGATTCGTGAACCCGGGGCGGGTGATGTACCTGCATAGCCGTTCGAGTTGTTTGCGCTGATCCGCCCCACAACGCACCGCGGCGTGCAGGCTGAAGCCGTGGGCATCGGCGCACAGCACTTTCCTGGGCTTCTCGTCCTGGCCGGCCAGCGCGCGCATGCCGAGAACCTTCTAGCCGGCGCGCGGACCCAAGGCGATGCGATAGGTGCATGAGGCCGCCTGCAGTGACGCCAACGGACGATCCGCATCCGTGTCCGCCAGCTAGGTCATGCCCTGCTCCTCGACCAGAGGGCCTGTACGCGTGAGCATCTTCATCAGCCGTGCAACGATCTGGTTGAGCAGGCCCTTGAGTTCATCGTTGGCGGGGGCGCGCGCCTCATCGAAGATGGGTTCGCCCTCGGTGCGCCGATATACCCCATCGAGCACCAGGCAGTGCAGATGGACATTGAGATTCGCCGCCGAGCCGAATCGCTGGATGAGCGTGACCGCGCCTGCGTCGGCGGCACATCGTTTCAGGGCCATGTTGACGACGCCACCGACGGTGCCGGCCGCACCCGGATGGTTGACTTCGCGCGAGAAGGCGAAGCCGATGATGAGTCCGCCGGCCGAGAAGCCGATCACGGCGAACAGTAGATAGAGCGCGCTGACCGACAGATCGTCGATCAACAGGAACAGCACCCAGGCAAAAGCATGGACGAGCGTGGCGCCAAGATAACGCAGCTTGCGCCGGCCGATGCGGTCGGACAGTGCGCCCAACAGCGGGCCGCCGACAGCGAAGCCGAGCAGCATGGTGGTGGTGAAAACGGCGGCATGGCTGCGTTCCAGGCCGTATACCTGGACCAGATAGGGCACGCCCCACAAACCGGCGAAGGTGAGCACCGGCGCGGCGAGCAGGCCACCGGCGAAGAACAGCAGCCAGGTGTCGCGCTCGGAAACCACCAGTTTCAGGCTGTGTCGCGGCGATATGCCGCTGTTGTTGAGTGCTTCCGGATGGGCGTGGCTGGCATAGCCGCGTTCGCTGGGATCGTTGCGCACCCACAGCCAGACGCACGCCGCGAGCACAAGGGTGACCCCGGCGCTGGCCATCATGGCGCTGCGCCAGCCGACGCTGGCCACCGCCTCGGACAGCGGCACGCCGCCAGTACGCCGCCGAGGTTGCCGATCAGCAGCGAGACGCCGGTGACGGTGGCGAAGCGGTTGGCGGGAAACCAGTGGCCGGCGAGTTTCATGCAGGCGACGAAGGCGACGGCGACCGAGGCGCCGATCAGGCCGCGGCCGAAGCTGGCCATCCACAGGCTGTCGGCCTGGGCGAACAGCACAGTGCCGGCTGCCGCGATGACCGCCGCCGCCGTGGCCACGCGGCGCGGCCCGACCGCATCGGCGAGCAGGCCGCTGGGAATCTGCATGGCAGCGTAGGTGTAGAAGTAGATGGCGGAGAGATTGCCCAGCATGGTGGCGGTGATGCTGAAGTCGCGCATCAGTTCGTCCACCATCACCGCCGGGGCGACGCGCTGGAAATAGCCGACGAAATAGAGGCTGGCGAGCAGGCCCCAGGTCAGCCAGGCGAGGGTGACGGGCGGCAGGCTGGGTGTGCTGCTGGCGGGATGCGGGTGGGTCAATTCGGGTTTCGCTGGGTTGTGGGGCTCGATGCCCGATTGGATATCAGGCTGGATCCATTTGCATGTGGATCCAGCCCGGCGGCAAGTCTAGCTTGCCGCCAGCACGCGCCCTTCCCTTTTTCCCCTGCGTTGAAACCGGAATCGCGCCAAGTGAATGAAGCCTTGCGTGCCGGGCTGGTTCAGAGCGGCCACACCCACAGCAGCATTGGCAGGCCAACGCTGACGACGATGATGTCCACCGGCAGGCCCATGCGCCAGTAGTCACCGAAGCGGAAACCGCCCGGACCGAGGATCAGGGTGTTGTTCTGGTGGCCGATTGGCGTCATGAAGGCGCAGGAGGCGCCCACCGCCACCGCCATCAGGAAGGTATCCGGATTCGCGCCCAGATGGCCGGCTGCGCCCAATGCGATCGGGCACATTACCGCCGCGGTGGCGGCGTTGTTCATCAGGTCAGTCAGCATCATGGTGACGATGAGGATGGTCGCCAGACCGATGACGGCATTGCCCTGGGCAATGTTTTCCAGCAGAAAGCGCGCGATCAGATCGGCCGTGCCCGTGCTCTGCATTGCCGCAGCCACCGGGATCAGCGCCCCGAGCAGGACGACAACGGGCCAGTCGATGGCCTCGTACACCGTGCGCGGCTGCACCGTGCGCAGCGCCATCGAGGCGAGGACAGCGGCGGTGAAGGCGACGGCGATCGGCAGCAGGCCGAACGCCGCGACGGCCACGGCCACGGCCATAATGAGACTGGCGGTGAGGGCTTTGCGCTTGTCGGGGAGATACAGCGCGCGTTCGGCCAGCGGCACGCAACTGGCGGCGGTGGCGAATTCGGCAATGGTATCCGGCGCGCCCTGCATCATCAGCACGTCGCCCGCCTTGAAGCGATAGGTGCGCAGCCGGGCGCGGCTGCGCCGACCCTGGCTGGATACGGCGAGCAGGTTGATGCCGTAACGGCTGCGCAACTGGATCTCGGTGGGGGTGTGTTCGAGCAGGCCGGAGGTCGGCAGGATCGCCAGTTCCACCAGCACGATTTCGTCGGACAGCGGTGCTTTCTCCTTCTCCTTGTCTTTTTCCTTGGCTGCGGACGCAGCGCCGCTTTCTTCGTGTTCCTCTTTTTCCGCCTTGTACTGGGCTTCCTCCAGCAGCAGTCCCAGGCCGGACAGTGCGCTGGCGAGCGTTTCCGCCTCGGCCTCGATGATCAGGATGTCGCCGGCCTTCACATGACGGCCGGCATTCGGCGTCGACACCCGCACGTCGTTGCGCACCAGTCCGATGATCTGCGCCTCAGCTTCTTCCAGCGCTGCCTCGATCTCGCGCAGTTTCATCCCAGCCGCCTTGCTGCCTTCCGGGACCAGCGCCTCGGTGAGATAGGTGCCGGTGTCGAAGCCTTCGGCGCCGGCTTGCGTGCGTGCCGGCACCAGCCGCCAGCCGATGAGTCCGATGAAGACCACACCCAGCGCGGTGAGCGCCAGCCCGACCGGGGTGAAGTCGAACATGCCGAAGCTGCCGAGGCTGGCCTCGGCGCGCAGGCTGGAAACGATGAGGTTGGGCGGCGTACCGATGAGGGTGGTGGTACCGCCGAGGATGGAACCGAAGGCGAGCGGCATCAGCACTTTGCCGGGCGGCAGATTCAGCCGCCCGGCGATCTGGATGGCCACCGGAATCAGCAGTGCCAGCGCGCCGACGTTGTTCATGAAGGCGGACAGCAGCGCCCCCAGCGCGGTGAGCGAGAAGATAGCCAGCGTCGGGCCGGCCTTGGCGGGCAGCATGTGGCGCGTCAGCACATCCACTGCGCCGGAGGTTTGCAGGCCGTGGCTCAGCACCAGCACGCAGGCCACGGTGATGACGGCCGGATGGGCGAAACCGGCGAAGGCGTCGGCATACGGCACCAGGCCGGCGAACACGCAGGCCAGCAGCGCGCCCGCCGCCACCATGTCGTGACGCCAGCGGCCCCACAGGAACATGCCGATGGTCGCGATTAGAATGCCGACGATGAGCAGTTGCTCGAAGCGCATGCCCGTCTTCCTCAGGTCTTGGTCCAGAGGGGATTACAGCAGAAAGGCATGCAAGCGGGGACTGACGTGCGATGGCGGTCCGAGCGGGTGGCTCAAGCGTCAAACCGGGATACTGCTGCCTCGCTCAGTATTACAGCCAGCCAGACAGTCGAACAGATCCTGGAATTCGGGCACCAGGCAGACGCCGTCGATCGGCTTGCGGATCGCCTTGACGCCATATCCGCCGGCCCACAACTGGATATCGCCCGGCAACATCTGGCGCAGATCGCGCAGGCCCTGCACGGCGAACGCGGGCGAATAGGCGGTGCTGAAAGACAGGCACACCGCGTCGACCTGCTTGATCTGCGCGGCGCGCACAATTTCGTCGATTGGCGTTTGCGGCCCGAGCAGCACCGGGTAGGCATCCTCCACCACCAGCAGCGCTTCCACCATCAGCAGGCCCAGCGTGTGTTCCTCGCCCGACAACGTGGTCAGCAGCACGCGCGGGTGGCCGGTCTGCGGCGCCATGTTGGCCAGCGTGGTGCGGAACAGTTTTTCCAGAGGCTGCGAAAACAGATGTTCCTCGAAGATGCCGAGTTCGTTGCGCGACCAGGCTTCGCCGACGCGGGCAAGCAGGGGTGCGACGATGTCCTGGACAAATCGCGCCAGTCCGCGCTTCGCTATCTCGCGGTGAAACTGCCGATGTAACGCTTCACTGTCGTGCGTGACCAGCGGTGTGGCGCGTGTCTCGTCGAGCGCCAGCAGCGCAGTCTCGTCCAGCGTCATCAACTTGCCAGGGCGGTGTCCGCGATCCATCAGACGCTTGATCTGCGCCAGCCGCCGCACCTGGAGCGGCGCATACAAACGCTCGCCATTGGCGTCGCGTTCGGGCGTCGGAAACCCGTAGCGCCGTTCCCATGCGAATAGGAATTTCAAACGACGTTTGCCGCACGTTGGCACTGTATTGACCGTACTCCGAGCGGTCAACCGCGCGCTCACTGGCGAGAAATCCCCCCTCGCAGTGACTATACAAACGCGGCATCGGCCCGAATCGGCGTTCACCCGCCGCGCTTTGACGCCATCACGCGACAGCGGGCCGAACACGCCCGTCGGTTCTGCCGCAGAACCGTCGCTTTGCTCTCGGGTCAGGCTGCGTGGTTGAGCGAAAGCTCCCGCGCCGGTGCGCGCGGCGGTGCCCGCGCGGCCAAGCCCAGGTGCGTGAGAATCCTCACGATCACCACCGGCTCTTCGATCGCGGCGATGATCTTCAGTTGACCGCCGCACGCGCACCGCTCGACATCGATGTCGAACACGCGCTTGAGCAGCCGTGCCCAGCTCATCCGTGCCGCCTGGCCGTGCGCGTGCTCGTGCGCCGGTGCGCTGTCCTTCTGCGCGGGTTGCGGGATGACCGCCGCACGCAGCTTCGCGTTCGGGGCGAGCACCCCGTGAAAGCGAATCAGGTGCAGCCGAGGGCGTGGCACCAGCGCCGCCAGGCGTTGCATGAATTCCTGCGGCTGCATGACGATATGGGTCGTGCCGTCGCGATACGGGCTCTTCAGCTGCAGCACGACCTGACCCTTGGCGTTGCGGCTCAGACGCTCGTTGGCGAGCGCGAGGCGGGTGATTTAGCGGCACAGTCGTTCGAGTTGGCTGGGTCGATCCGCGCCGCAGCACACCCCGGCATGCAAGATGAACCCCTGCGTCTGAGCGGCAGGTCACTGTCACATTACTGCCCGATCAGGACTGGTACGAGAATGGCCGCAATGGCCGAAGTCCTGTGGCATAGTCGAACTGCCTCCGCCCACGGTCCACAAGGGCCTTCACACTGTCGACAATCTTTACAACGATTCCGCGCCGGAGCCGGTGGGAAGCTGCTATCTCATTGTCCGCGCGAACGAATCACATCTCGGCGCGACTCTTGCGTGACATAACACAATACGCGTATTCAGTCCTGTGGTGAAGGGCGGGTAGTTCCGATGCCCATCGCCGCATTCCGAGGAGAATCAGCTTGAGACGAGCGCCGACCAAGTGGCAGCCATCAGTCCAACATCCCGGAAACCGGAGAGTCCGGGGACTCGCCTGGGTTGTCGGCTTGGCATTCACTGCTTGGGGTGCAGCGGCATCCGCCGCACCGATTTGGGCCAATCCCGGGACAGGAAATTGGTTCGACGCGGGAAACTGGAATCCGGCCTCCGTTCCGGTGGTCGGGGATGCCGTCATCGTGAGCAACGGTGGCACTGCCGCGTTAGCTGGGGGCGGCACCACGCCGGTGCTGGGCAGCCTAACCATAGGCGTCGGCTCGTCGGGCATTGGTGCGGGCACGGTGCAGAGTGACGCAGTCTCCATCCGTACATCCGGTGCGATCAATGTTGGCACTATTGTCACGACGGGAACCACCGCTGCTGGGCTCCTCACCATCAAAGAGGCCGGCGCACAGGCGGGCGCCGCATCCGTAGGAATCGTCGGTAGCACTTCGGTCGCTGCCGCCGCGAACGGCAGTATCGTCGTCGACGACTCCTTGGCGATCAACGGCGGCGTACTCCAGGTGGGCCAGATGTTTCTGGCGGGGCGCGGTTCCACGGCGACGGGCCAGGTCACCATCGGCGGCGATGCGGGCACCGTCGTGGGCTTTCTCATCGCGGGCAACGTGACGACCAACACCGAGGCCCAGGTGGGTAGCAGCGCCACCGGGCAGATCAGCATCGGCGGCAACCTCGACCTCGCTCCGGGCACGAACATATTCGTCGGCACCACCCTGGGCTTCGATCGCGCGATCGAGGGGGCCAACACCTTCATCAACCAGGCCAGCGGCTCGGTCTCGGTCGGCGGGACGTTGCGCCTGCTCGGTGATCCGGGCTTCGTGGGCATCGGGCAGACCACCCACGGCGCAGCGAACGGATCGTTTAACGCGGGCGTGCTCGACATGGGCAGCGCACGCATCAGCACCCTATCGATCGGCGTCTCGAATTCAGGCCAAGCCACCGGC
>JALHQN010000035.1:6878-32367 GCA_022841915.1 Burkholderiales bacterium
TCGGGCAGACCACCCACGGCGCAGCGAACGGATCGTTTAACGCGGGCGTGCTCGACATGGGCAGCGCACGCATCAGCACCCTATCGATCGGCGTCTCGAATTCAGGCCAAGCCACCGGCACCATGAGCCTTGGCAGCGGCGAACTGCGCGTGGGCGCGCTCTCGGTGGGCACCACCAGCACCGGCAATGCACAGGGCACCGTCAACTCGGGGGGGGCGGTCTCGGGCAACAACAGCGGTGCGCTGTCGGTAGGCCGAGCCACCGGGGGCACTGACAGCCTGGTGAACGCGACCGGATCGATCAACGCGAGTGCCGTGTCGGGCTTTTCGAGCTACACCGTGGGCGTGCTCACCGGCACGGTGGGCGCAGGCTCGGTGGCGCAGGGCACGGTTATCGGCACCGGTGCAGGGGCGACCTCCAGTACCGGATCGGTCAGCGTCGGTCTACTCGGAAGCACGTCTGCTGCCGCCACGGCCTCCGGTGTGCTCTCCGTCAACGACTCGCTGCTGATCAACGGCGGCGCACTTCAGGTGGGCCAGATGTTTCTGGCGGGCCGCGGTTCCACGGCGACGGGCCAGGTCACCATCGGCGGCGATGCGGGCACCGTCGTGGGCTTTCTCATCGCGGGCAACGTGACGACCAACACCGAGGCCCAGGTGGGTAGCAGCGCCACCGGGCAGATCAGCATCGGCGGCAACCTCGACCTCGCTCCGGGCACGAACATATTCGTCGGCACCACCCTGGGCTTCGATCGCGCGATCGAGGGGGCCAACACCTTCATCAACCAGGCCAGCGGCTCGGTCTCGGTCGGCGGGACGTTGCGCCTGCTCGGTGATCCGGGCTTCGTGGGCATCGGGCAGACCACCCACGGCGCAGCGAACGGATCGTTTAACGCGGGCGTGCTCGACATGGGCAGCGCACGCATCAGCACCCTATCGATCGGCGTCTCGAATTCAGGCCAAGCCACCGGCGCCATGAGCCTCGGCAGCGGCGAACTGCGCGTGGGCAATCTCAACCTGGGTAATACCACGAGCGGCTCGGCCGATGGGACCCTCATGCTCCAATCGACGAATGTCGTCGCTGACAACGTGCGTGCGGGTTTAGGGCTCGGTGGCAACGGCCGCTTCGTTCTGCACGATTCGACCGCAACGATCACCGATGGCTTCACACTGTCGAACGGCGAGCTCCTTCTCGATAACAGCTTCATGACCGTGGCCGGCACCTTCGCGCTGGGCGAGGGCGCGACGCTGAAGATCGACATCGACGGACTGCTGCGAGGATGGGAATATGGTGCCATCGACGCCGGACTCGCCTCACTCGCCGGCGTGCTCTCGCTAGACTTGGCCGACCTACTGTTCGTCGGAAACGCGATGGTGTTCGATTTGATCCGGTCCGGCGGTTTCGACGGGATAAGCGGCGACTTCGACTCAGTCATCGTCACCGGCCTGCAAGATGGCTATTTCGCGTTCGCAGGCATCGAGCTCGACGGTAGCGAAATCTACCGCCTGCGTATTACCCGCGAGGCTGTTCCCGAACCGGCCACGTTGTCACTGCTTTTGAGCGCACTCATCGCGGCCCTGATTGCCCGCGGAGGTCGCCCGACCCGGCTCCGACGTATCGAGCGAGGAACGAAGTAGCGTCGCCAACCTGACCAGCAACGGCAACGAACGCTTTAGGCGGGGCTTCGAGGCGCTCGGGCATCGAACTACGCATAGTCAACATCTATGATAGGGGTCGGATGCCGTCCTACAGCGATGACGAAAGCAGCCATTCCCCTTCATCAGCGCTTGAGCGGCGGGTAACCGGCACATTGCGGTCCGAGTCTGGCCGAAGGACCAAGGTCCGCAATGGCCGAGGACCAGACGGTGAGGATGCTGCTAGACGATCACCGTCGCATCTTTCTTGTGAGGCACTTGCTTGCTCCGACCTACAAGCAAAAATCGACACCGAGAAACATTCGATTAGGCGGCACGTGCTCCCAGCGCACGGATCTCTCCCATGATCTTGCGGTCTATGACGATTCCCTCCTCCTGCCGTCGATTTCGTTCGCGCCGCGCCCGCTCGAAAGGAATTCGGATATCGTCGACACCCGGCTGCTTTCTCGAGCATTTGATCTCGTCGACCAACCGTGCCAACTGCTCCTCAAACGACTGCATGGGACCCATGATCGCGGGATCAATTGCCAGGAAGAAGAATCCATAGTCGCGAACCGTGCCACGAGCCAGCGCCGCGCCGGCCAGCAAGCCCAGCGCTTGAACAGACAATGAGAGACCGAAGCCCTTGTGGCCAGCGAATGGTGCGACCCCGCCTCTGAGTGCCTCTTTCGGGTCGCACGTGGGTCGGCCATGCACGTCGAACGCAACGCCAGCGGGGAGAACCTCGCCTAAAAGGGCATGCACAGAGAGTTCTCCACCCATGATCGCGGCAGTCCCAGCGTCGAAAATAACTGGGCCTGATCTCGACGGGAATCCGAAACAGATCGGGTTGGTCCCAAGGATCGGCTCCGCACTGCCAGGGGGAATCACCTTGGGCTGGGCGCTCGAAGCATGGATCGCGATCAGTCCTGCGTTAACGATCTTCTCAACGTAGTAGGCAGCACGGCCGCTGTAGTAGCTGTTGTAAACGCCCACGGCGGACAGGCCGCAGAACTTGGCCTTCTCGATTGCGGCCATCGCACCGCAATGAGCGGCAAGATAGCCTACGTTGTTCCCACCATCTATGAGACTCGAAGCCGGCGTCTCGAACACTGCCTGGATTCTTTGACGCGGCTCCTTCGCCTTGGGGTTGCTGGCGATCGCGAGTATCCGTGGTAGTCCGGCAAACGTATACCCGCATAACGCGCTATCCACGAGGTGGTCCGTAATGATTCGCGCGTCGTCGGGCTCGTAACCCAGTCGATCGAGTGCACCCATACAAACTGCGATTGCCTCCGCAACGGTTAGCCGTTCGCAATTAGGCGAATCGAGGTCCAGCATCGACGAATCAATTGGCACGATGTTCATCCTCAATGATTAACCAAACGCCCCCGCACGGTACTGTAGCCGACCGCCTCGATCAGGCATGTTGCTCTCAAGCCAGGCGCCCGCTGTTCGTCATATTCGAGCATGATCCCAGATGCCTACCAAGTGGTGGCAGTTGCGCTCGATCCTGCGGAGCCGTACACGCCACCCCTGTCCCTCTTTACTCCACTTTAATGTTCGCCTCGCGAATCAGTTTCTCGAACTTCGACAGTTCAGCGCGCAGCATCGCGGCCGTTTGATCCGAATCGTTGTAGAAAGGATCAAAACCCTGCGTTGCGAGCTTCTCGCGGGTTCCCGGCATCGAAACGAGGCGGCCGATCTCGGCAGAGAGTCTGGCGACCAGCGCTTTCGGTGTGCCCGCAGGCGCGCCAACGCCATGCCATGTCTTCATCGATATGCCCGGGATACCTGCTTCAGAGAAAGTCGGGATCTGTGGAAGCGACTCTAGGCGCGACTCGCCAGTCACCGCAATGGCACGCAGCCGGCCCGCCTTGACCGCCGACAGAACGTTCGTCGGGATGGCGAGCATGTACTGTACCTGACCGCCCATCAAGTCAGCGATGGCGGGCCCGGCGCCCTTATAGGGAATCTGTCGAGTTTCGATCTTCGCAACGCTGTTCAGCAGTCGAGCCGCGAAGTGCGTCGATCCGCCCATGCTCGAGGTGGCAAAGTCGAGATTGCCCGGTCGCGATCTTGCGAGCGCAACGAACTCCTGCAACGTCTTTACGGGTACGCTCGGATGAACGACAAGCAGATTCTCGACCGCCGCGATCGATGCTATCGGTGTGATGTCACGCATACCGTCGTAAGGCGGCTTGAGCAAAAGGTGGTTCGAAGCGTTGCCCGGACCGATGTATCCGATGGTGTACCCGTCGGGCTTCGCGCGCACCAGCAACTGCGTGCCGATCATCGTGTTGGCACCGGGACGATTGTCGATCACTGCCTGTTGCCCCCAGACGTCGGCGAAGTGCTGTCCAACGAGGCGAGCGGTGAAGCTCGTACTGCCACCTGCGGGATACGGCACGATGTATCGGATCGGCCGTTCAGGATACTCCGCCTGAGACATTGCTTCGCCGACATAGGGCACGGCGATCACTATCGAAGCGGCGATCGTGCTAAAGCCGGTGCTCTTCATTTCGATTCTCCTCCGATAGTGGGTACCTGGCTCCATTCACAGCTCTGCCCGGTGCCAGCCAGACAAGCTATAGATTTCGGTTCGGGCGACGACGTATAGAGTGGAAGCTAGGCAGCCACAGTCCCACCTAAAGTCTGTGCAGCCAACGCGACGAAGCTGGCGTTGTAGCTAAACGCCGTGGAACAAGCGATTTCTACCGTCCGGCATACTTGACTCAAACTCGCGCCGCGTAGCCCGTTCACATGGCACCCTCCCCGTCGCGAATGAATACTCATGATGCGCCTCCCGATAGCGACTTCTCGAGTAGGCCCCTAGTCAGTTTCGGGCTTCGGACTTTAAGGTTTTTATCAATTCCTGCCACGGCCCATTTCTAGTATGCCGCAATTCATCGCGTTCGTGCGCGCTTGCGAGCTGCGGTATGCATGGTCGTCCAGTCAATCACCTCGACGCCGAGGTTGGTTGGTGTTCGTCCTCACGCTCCTCGCCAAGATAGTAGTGTAGTAGCCCGCCGACCAGACGGGGCGAGCCCCCGCCACACTTCCAAGAGCAAGACCATCGGGCAATGGGCAAATTCGACTTCCGCGCCGCCCCGCAAACCAGCCACACCCTCTTCTTGCGATGCTTGGCGACTGCCCCCTCGCTGATCAGTGCTCTACGCCATCCGGACGAGGCTCGCTCGATTTCTGACAGACGCAGACCTTTGGAGTGGCGCAGAGATCGTACGAACTCGCTCGTCTGCCATTGCTCATCATGCGTCTAGGGATGAACCAGTACTCCGTCCAATCGCAAGCCCAGCCCTGCTCCACTCCTGCCCGGCGGTTGTCGCCGCCGGAGAGAGTAAACGAGTCCCATAGAACCTGAGCAAAGATGGCCGAGGTGTCCTGAATACCTTTGCGATGCGCCAGTTCAACACGAAACACTATCAGAATGAACGGAGTGGCATTCCGCATGTTTCGAGAGGGCGTAAAACTGCGACTGATCGCATCTGCATCGACTGCAAGGTGTCCGCTGTTATCCTTGTTGTTTGCTGGCCTCACCACATCCGACGCCAGAACCGCTTCGTATGCCGCCCACAACGGAAAGCGAGAGCTCATGATGCCCAGCCCAATCGTGTTAAAGCTCGCCGTATCGGTCCTTCTGACGGCCCTCTCCCCGCTGGCCACATCGCAGACGACGTATCCGAACAAGCCGATTCGCATGATCATCCCGTACGTCCCAGGGGGCGGGACCAGCGTTATGGGGCGACTCGTCGGTCAACGACTGACTGAAGCTTGGGGCCAGTACGTCATTATTGACAACCGGCCCGGAGCTGGCGGAATCGTCGGAGCCGAAACGCTGGCACGAGCGCAGCCGGACGGCTACACGATCATGTTCACATCGGTGAGCGACCACCTCCTTGTGGCCCAACTGCAGAAGCCTTCCTACGATGCCATCAAGGACTTTGCGCCTGTGGCAACGGTGGCCATCGCGGAGCGGATCATGGTAGTCCACCCTTCCCTCGCAGCTGCGAGTCTCAAGGAGCTGATTACGTTGGCTCGCTCGAAACCGGGGCAACTCAATTACGCGTCTCTCGGAAATGGAAGTACGGCTCATGTCGGTACTGAACTCTTCTGTATGCTCGCAGCAATCCGGATGACGCACATTCCGTACAAGGGGGGCGCGCAAGCCGTCACCGATCTCGTTGCGGGGCAAGTCCACGTCTACCTCGGCTCCATCGCCTCGATGGGAGCCTTCATCAATAGTGGTCGATTGAGGCCTATCGCCATTACTGGAGAATCGCGCGCAACAGCCCTGCCACAGGTGCCGACCTTCAGTGAGTCTGGATTACCTGGCTTCGATATCAAGTTGTGGTACGGCGTCCTGGCACCGTTCGGGACACCACCCGCGATCGCCGACAAAATGTCCGCCGCGATAGTTCGAATAGTGAATTCGGCTGACTTCAAGGACACGATCGCCAGCTTAGGAATAATCCCCTACACTGTTCCTCGCGTACAGATCGCAGAAATGATGCGCTCAGAAGCGATTCGGTATGTGGAGGTCATTAAGGCCGCCAAGATCGTGCCAAACTAACCAGCGCAACGGGCATAGCCGATGCATATATTGGCTTCCCCGGGGCCTGGTTGCCATGCATTCCGCCCTCCAGCGTGCACAACCGCCCCTCCCAGACGACGCAGCACCATCCGCTTCTCTTCGAATGCATACCACGACCTCTCGAGGAGAGGTAGTCGTGACAGACCGCAATCACCCTAGGCCTACGTATGCGAGCCAGCAGACGTTGATGCCTTGCAGCCGTCTCGAAGACCATCATCCATTTCCCTCACAGACTTGTGACGAGCTGCTTTTCGTCGAAGATCCTGTGCCGCAGTTCTCGGCGAACTCAGACGTAGGGACGGACAATGGGTCACTGACGAAGCCATCCGGCGCGGATTCCTCGTAGGCGCCCCGTATTGAGCATCAAGATCCGCGTTTCCTGTGGGTGATACCCAAATGCGGCCAGCCCCTTGCAGCGTGGTCGCTTGATACTACTTGTCCCGAACTCCTGGACACAAAAGCAGGGACATCATAATCTGGCTGAACCGAACTCGATTGGAGAGCGCCTACTCATGGCCATTCAGAACCTGCGACACGCGACGTGCGCAACTGTCTGCCTCTGCACGGCATTCCTGGTCTCCGGTCAAGCCGCCTCGCAAAGTTACCCATCGAAGCCGCTTCGTATCGTGGTCCCGTTCTCTCCGGGAGGCGGAAATGACGCAATGGCGCGATTGGTAGGCGCGAGGCTCACTGAGACCTTAGGCCAACAAGTGGTTATAGAAAATCGCCCTGGCGCAGCGGGAGCCATCGCGTCAGAGGCTGTCGCAGCAGCCCCGGCGGACGGATATACGATCTATCTCGTGAGCACTAATTTCACAGCTGCGCCCAGCCTGGTCAGGAAGCTCCCGTTCGACACTGAAAGGGATTTCGCACCGATCACCCGCCTCGGCGTCGTACCCGCGGCCTTGATAACGCATGCATCACTTCCGGTGCGATCAGCGAAGGAGTTGATCGCCTTGGCGAGAGCCAGGCCCGGGCAGGTGACGTTCGGATCGGCCGGCGTTGGCAGTGGCTCTCACTTGGGTGGAGAGCTCTTCAAGATGCTAGCGGGGATAGATATGCTTCACGTTCCCTACAAAGGCAGCGCCCTCGTAACCACCGCACTTCTGTCCGGAGAAGTGATGGTGGCGTTAAGCGATCCCATCTCATCGATGCCGCACGTGAAGGCGGGACGGCTCAAGAACCTCGGCGTGACTACCGCCGAACGTTGGCCGCTCCTGCCCGACTATCCTACCCTCGCGGAATCCGGACTGCCGGGTTACAACAATGTTATCTGGAACGGCATCGTGGTTCGGCAAGGCACACCTGCTGCAATCATCGATCGCTTGCATGGGGAATTTATCGAAGCTGTTAAGTCGCCTCAGGTCGTCAGCAGCCTTGCCGCTGCCGGTACACGTGCGATGGTGAGCAGCCCGGACGAATTCGGCACATTTATCAGAAACGAAATCGCCAAATGGCGTAAGGTCACTGCGGCAGCGGGTATCCGCCCGAATTGACGGGCGCCCGCCGCCCATGCTTTTTGCAACCACTATGGCGCAAGAACCGCCTTGGGTCCGGACGTTGCGTTCGCGCTAAGCGAGGAGAAGTACCGCTTTGCTTCAGCGAGGTCGATTACTTCGCCGTACTTCTGATGCATATCAAAAAGATTCATCCAGTGTGAAGCCTGGGTGCGGTCATAGCAGCATTCCCCGACGATACCGACTCGATAGCGATTGGCGGCTGCATCGAGCACAGCCGCACGCACACACCCGCTAGTGCTCTCACCACAGATTATGACCGTGTCCGCTCCGACCATGCGCAGGTAGTAGAGCAGTGGTGTTCCTCCGAACGCGCTCGATGTGGCCTTCCCTATCACGAGTTCGCCTGGTTTAGGTGCGATCTCTGCAACGATCTCGTTCGCCATCGCTCGTATCTCCGGTGGCAGATGGTCAATCGTACGATTCTGCGCCTTGCCACGCTCGCGAACCCGTGAAGAATCGCTCGGAAAGCCCACAAGGCCCCGAACATAAATCACGGGAACACCGTTCGCGCGCGCAGACGCCAGCAATTCAACCGTTCGGTCTACGGCATCCCACCCATCAAGCCCGCAACTCATCGGCCAGTCTTTGATCGATTCGAACAGCGGCTTACGCTCATGCCCGAGCGAGTTGTAATGCACGTCGATGACGAGCACCACAGGCTTTGACCCCAACTCGTCCCGGTCCTTCTTGCCCCAGATTGCGAGGTGCTTTTTATCGCGCTCCGTCAGAAACTCGTCCCATCCAGCCATGGCCTGACTCCGATATTGTGCGATTTAACCCTCATTGCAGCACATTGGTCTGCCCGCACCATGCGCTACCCGAATCTGCTTCCGATTGGCGACGCTTCCCACCCCTCGTGCCAGTCCAGAATTCTAACTCCGCAGGGCAAGTCGGCGAAATCGAACAGCAACCCGCCTAGCAGTAGAGGCGCCGACGCGTAGCAGATTGTATGAGCCATTGAAGCTAAACCGGCGTGGAATCCGCGGAACCGACGAGTTCAGCACCGCCTCAACCGTGGTGATGTGCGTCCGGGCCTATGTCTCACCCACCGCTTCCTGATCTGCTACGCCTTCTCCGAAGATCCGCTCCATTACTCTTCTGCGTATACACGCAATAGCTTCGGCACGATGAACCGGGCCGCACGCGCTACAATTCCCAGCGATTGATTGAAGATGAGTGTTCGCAGAAGGCGACCCCTGGTGCGGGTGGACAGAGCCTCATGGCCCGGCTCGAACCGTTGGAGATTGTCATGCGATGACAACAACGATCTCGCATGCCCGAACCTGGACCCAATTGACAGGCCTACAGGAATTCCTATGACTGCCCTCCCCTTTCTCACCATCGCCCAAATCGCCGACCGGATCTCGTCTCGGTCGCTGTCACCCGTCGAGCTTGTCCAAGCCTACCTCGATCGGATCTCGGCCCTGGAGCCGCAGGTCAATGCCTTCATCACGCTGACGGCCGAACAGGCGCTTTCAGCCGCCCGTGCTGCCGAGGCCGATGCCGCAGCGGGGCGCTTGCGAGGTCCGTTGCACGGGATACCCTTCGGCTTAAAGGATCTGTACGCCACAACGGGTGTACTGACGACGGGGCATTCGCGTGTGTGCGCAACCAATGTGCCGATGGTCAACGCGGGCGCGGTCGACAAACTCTACGCGGCAGGGGCCCTCCTGTTGGGCAAGCTTTCGACCTGCGAATTTGCCCATGGCGCGCCATCGTTCGATGCGCCCTGGCCTCCGGCCCGCAATCCTTGGAACCCGGAACATTTCACGGGCGGTTCGAGCAGCGGGTCCGCCGCTGCCGTGGCCGCGGGCTTTGTGCCCATGGCAATGGGGTCGGATACGGGCGGATCGGTGCGTATTCCGGCGGCGATGTGCGGCACTGTCGGGCTGAAACCGACCTACGGACTCGTGAGCCGATTCGGCGTCATGCCGAACTCATTCTCGTTCGATCACTGCGGTCCGCTGACCTGGACCGTAGAGGACTGCGCTATCGTGCTGGGTGCGTTGGCAGGTCACGACGCGCGCGATCCGTCCAGCGCGCATCGCCCCCCGGTCGACTATCGCGGCGCGCTGACCGGCGACATCCGCGGCATGCGCATCGGCGTGGTAAGGCATTTTTGGGAAGAGGACATCAAGACTGATCCCGAGGCTGCCGCCGCGATGGACGAAGCGCTCGATGTGCTACGCGGCCTGGGTGCCACGGTGGAGACGGTGCGCCTGCGCCCCTGCCAGGATTACACAGACATCAAGGTGGTCATCGCCGGCACGGAGATCTTCTCCGTGCACCAAGGCAATCTCGTGAAGCGTGCGCACGACTTTGGCGCGAACTTCCTCGTACAAGCGCTGGCCGGCTGCTTGTTCCAGTCGGCGGAGTACGTGCAGGCGCAGCGCGAGCGCCTCAAGGTGCTGAAGGAAATGGAGGCCGTCTATGCGAAGTACGACGTACTGTTGACGGCAAGTTCGGCGCCGGCGCCGCGGCTCGATCACTACTCGACGCTGAGCGCTTGGATCAAGCCTAATATCCAGACGGTCTTCAGCGTCACGGCAGGGCCGGCACTCGCCCTATGCAATGGCTATTCCAACGCTGGCATGCCCTTGTCCATGCAGATCGCGGGCAAGCCGTTCGACGATGCGACCGTGCTCCGGGTCGCGCATGCCTACGAAACAGCGACACCTTGGCGCGAACGCCGTCCGGCGCTAATGCCGGGCAAGCCGCCGGCGCCCAAGCCGGTGATGACGGCGGCAGGCAAGCAGGACGTCGATGCACGCACCCGCGCGCTCACGGAAATGCTCGCCACCCGAGCCGGCCTGACCCTCGACGACTGGCTGCTGGAATGCCTCTATCAGGTCGCACCCTACGCGTTCGCCATGGGCAGCCGCATCCGACGCGATCACGACTTCGTCGATGAGCCGGCGAACGTGTTCGTATTCCCGAACCAGTAACGCAGAGGCAGATCGCTACTCGGCGGTGGCCCCCGATTGCTTCACGACCTTCGCCCACTTGCCGATCTCAGCCTGAATCAGCGCCGAATACTGCGCAGGGGTCGAGCCGACCGCATCCAATCCGTTACTCGCCATGCGTTCCCGCACATCGGGCTGCTTTAGAGCTGCCGCGACCTCGGACTGAAGCCTGTTGACGATGACAGCTGGCGTGCCCGCCGGAGCCAGCAGTCCGTTCCAGCCGTTCACCTCGTATTGCGGGAAGCCCGATTCGGCGATGGTCGGCACATCCGGTAGTAGATCGGAGCGCTTCAGGCTTGTGACCGCCAGCGCGCGAACCTTACCTGCCTTGACCTGCGGCACTGCGGCGGGGGGAGAAGAGATGAAGGCATCGACCTGACCGGCGATCAGATTCAACATTGCGGGACCCCCGCCCTTGTAAGGCACGTGCAAGGCCTCGAAACCGGCCAGAGTCTTGAGCAGTTCCATCGCAAGGTGACCCGCCTGTCCGTTGCCTGATGACGCATAGGACAACTTGCCCTTGCGCGCCTTAGCCAGGGTGATGAATTCGGTAAATGACTGCGCGGGCAACGATGGATTGACGGTAAAGACGTAGGCTGAGCCGGTGACTTGCGACACTGCGGCGAAGTCCTTCAGCGTGTTGTACGGCAGCTTTCGGTAGAGCGTTGCGTTGATCGCGTGGCTGGCAGAAACCATGATCAGCGTGTAGCCGTCGGGCTGCGACTTGGCGGCGATGTCGGCCGCGATGTTCCCTGCGGCGCCCGCGCGATTATCTATGATGACCGGTTGCCCTAGCGCGACGGCGAGCTTCTGACCAACGACACGGGCCGCAAGGTCAGTGCCTCCCCCTGGCGCACTGGCGACGATCATGCGTATGGGCTTACTCGGGTAGGACTGCGCCGGCGCCGCGCCGGCGACGAACGCGAGGCCGAGACTCCAGCAGGCACGTGCGACGATACTCGACATGACCTTCTCCAGTGTTGGGATGCGCTAATGATCACCATAAGCATCGGCGTGAGCAGCTCGACGCCGAAAGTCTACAGCATAGATTGTCCGAGATCTGGCCCTCTTGGACACTACCGGATGACATTCCGACGTCGTGCCTGGTCGGCGCTGCGCACAAGCCGATCCCCCTCGAAAAGCCAACAGGTCAGAGACCGACCGCCATCGAGTTGCGACGCGGGTCGTAGCCGCCAAGCATCACTTCGGAACGCGTATCGATCTGCACACCCTCCACCCCTCCCACGAGGTCAGACCACTCCGGATAATCCACGATCTCGTGGCCCATCGCTTCCAGGGATAAGCGCGCATCTGCATTGAGTCGCCGCTCGACCCCAAGGCGTCCACCCAAGCTCTCGATGCGGAAACGAGGTGCTTCGATTGCACGCTGAATATCGAGCCCATAGTCGACCATATGAGTGATGACTTGAACGACGTATTGAACGATGCCGAAGCCCCCAGGGCTCCCAAGCGCAACGACAGGCACTTTTTCTTCCGTGAGAATCGTCGGGGCATGACCAATACTGGCACGACGTCCCCCGCGCACTTGGTTGGGTCCGCTCCCGAGTGACATCCACCACGTCCTGTCATTCATCAACAAGCCAGTTCCCTCAACCGTCTCGCCGCAGCCAAAATGTCCGCCGATGCTCTGAGTCGCGCTGACGAAGCTTCCCTGGGCATCAGCGACAACGAAGTGGGTCGTCGATGGTGTTGTGGAGACCAAGGAGCCCTGCGCGGCCGCTCGATCAATGTCGATTCGCGCGCTCATGCGGGAAATGTAGGCTGGATCGAGCAGACCCGCCGCGTTCGCAGGCGAAAAGTCTGGATCTCCACTTGCACGCCTGCGATCTGCTAGCGCCAGTTTCAGCGCCTCGATGATGACGTGCAGGGAAGCCTGACTATGGAAACCCATCTCCGCGAGCTGAAAGCCTTCGAGCAACTGAAGGGCTTGCAGGACATGCAGCCCGGCCGTCGGCGGGCCGCTCACCACGACGCCTTTGTCTCGATACTTTCCATGCAACACCTCGCGCCATCGGCACCGATAGTTCGCCAGGTCAGAGCAAGACATGGCGCCACCACTTCTTGCACTATGGTGCGCGATCGCGTCGGCAACGGGACCTTCGTAGAATCCTTTGTGACCGAGGGATGCCAAGCGCTTCAGTGTGCAAGCAAGATCGCGCTGTCGGATGATTGCACCCTCTTGGATAGGTTCATCATCGCCCGTAAGCCAGACCGCGCGGGATGATGCATACGGTGCCAACTTGGTTCGATGGGCCGCGATGCCTCGCCCAAGATAACCGTTGACCACGAATCCGTCGTTTGCAAGGGCAATGGCCGGCTCGAGCAGTGCTTCCAACGGAAGCCTCCCGCAGCGCGTCGCGAGTTCACACCATGCTGCCGGAGTTCCAGGGACCATCGCCGTCACAATCCCGGTATCGCGCTTTCCAGCCGGCTCCTCTGCCCAGCTTTCAGCGCAGTCGTTTTCGCTCAGAGAGAAATGTTGGATGAGGCGCTTGGGCGAGAGTGCCTCCGGACACGTGGAATAACCGTCGAGGTGGGCCCACCAATTCCGTGATCCATCGTAGATCAGCCACGCGGAATCGCCCGCGGGTCCGGCCCAATCGGAAGACAGCACTGAGATAGCCGCTCCCACCGCCACCGCCGCATCCATGGCATTCCCTCCATCACGGAGGATCTCGGCGCCGATTGCAGAGGCTGCGGGATGCATGGAGGACACCATGCCGCGACGCCCCCACACCTGCACCGGTTCACGATACTGGCACTCCTTGGCCAGAATCGCCTGGGTCGTCAGCAATGGATGCACTTCATCTCTTTCTCATGCATGGTCAGGTCCGATCGAATCACGTTGTCCGCTTGAGAGAGCACACACCTGCAACCGCCTTTAGGGAGACGTAACACGGATCGGTGCACTTCTCAACAGCCGCCACAAAAAGCACCATGACGGTAGCACGACGCACCAAGACGATGCGTTCAGAAGGCCGAAGGTCATGACGCTGCTCGCTGATTGAAGATTGCGAGTTCTCTGTGACCACCGCGAGCGCCCCGCTCGCCCCTGCTGGTCACTGCTCCACGATGCGCGAACCGAAGCTCCCTGAATCCGATGCAGTGGCATGGAACGTGCTCGAACCACACGATGGCAATGGTCCATACTCGAAGGGGGACTTTGTGGCTCATATCGCATTGTTTACATCCGCGCTCGCTCTAGGTGTCCTAGCCACCCAAACAGTTGCGGCCCAGAACTACCCCTCGAAACCCATACGACTCGTCGTAGGCTTCACAGCCGGGGGCGGGGCCGACTTGATCGCGCGACTTCTGGCCAAGCAGTTGTCCGCGAGCATGGGACAGTCGGTGGTCGTTGAAAACAGACCCGGCGCAGCCGGAAACCTAGCCGCAGAATTGGTTGCAAAGTCCACCCCTGACGGCCATACGCTGCTCTACGGGAATTCGTCGATCTCAATAGCACCTGCGCTCTACGCCAAGCTGGGCTACGATCCAATCAATGACTTGGCTGCAATCTCGATGGCAGCTGCGTATCCTTACGTTCTCGCATCGCATCCGTCCTTGCCTGTTCGTAGCGTCAAAGAGTTGATTGCACTGGCGAAGGCCAAACCCGGCGCCCTCGACTATGCGTCAGGCGGCGACGGAACGACGGGGCACCTGGCCATGGAGCTGACGCGTCTCAAGACCGGGATTGACGTGGTACACATTCCGTATAAGGGCGGGGGACCCGCACTCACGAGCCTGATTTCAGGTGAAACGCAGATCGGGTTTCTGTTGTCGCCCATCGCCGTGCCATACATGAAGTCCGGAAGGCTGCGGGCGTTGGCCGTGACCGACAAACAGCGTTCTGCGGTAATGCCGGATGTGCCAACGATGAAGGAGGCCGGCGTCGAAGGAAACGAGGTTCTGCAGTGGAATGGGCTTTTCGGACCTGCGCGTATTCCGGAACCCATTCTCGATCGTCTGCAGCGGGAGCTTGTGGCAGCAGTCGAGACCGCAGAGATCAAGCAACAGTTTTCGAACATCGGCGCAACCCCCGTTGGCAACACTCGCAGCGAGTTCACTGCGTTCGTACGCGAAGAAGCACGAAGATGGGCAGAAGTGGCAAAGCGAGCCAATGTGAAGCCTCAGTAGCGCCTCCTACGCTGGGCCATGGGCTTAGAGAAAGCACAGCGGTTGGCATGCGGAGGGATCCTGGATATCGACTGCGTAGCTTTAGCCCATCCTCAGACCTTCGCTCCGGATGAGATTGCGCACCCGAAAGGACCGGCTGGATCCTGTGGAACAGAACACTGCTTGAGTCGACCGTATCCGCGCTATAACAAAGGGTAGATCTGCACCCTGCAGGAGAACTCCACGAATGAGCCTCTGTGTTCACAATGCCTGGGTAGTCACTGCTGCTGGCGAGCGCCGCGGCGGTGTACTGGTAGGCGACGACGGACGCATCGTGACGTTGCTTGACGGTGCTCAGGCCGCTTCGGCCGATACAGTGATCGATGCACGGGAGCGGCTTCTATTCGCCGGGTTTGTCGACGCACACGTTCACATGCGCGACCCCGGACTCACACACAAGGAAGACTATCAGAGCGGGTCTCGCGCCGCTGCCTGTGGCGGCATCACGACAGTCATGTGTATGCCTAACACGAGCCCGCCCATCGAGGACCTTGCGAGCTTCGAGGGGGCGCGTGCCGCCGGCGAAGGTCATAGCCATGTGGACTTCTCGCTGCAAGCAGCATTGGGAAGTGCCAACCTTGCGCATCTGCCTGCCCTTTGGGCCGCGGGTATCACATCGTTCGAGACCTCCTTGTCCGATGGCGGCGAAGGCGTGAAGGTCCTGCGGCTCGACGATGCGTACCAGGTGTTTGAGGCGCTGAGCATAATCGCTGATCTTGGAGCGGTCGTTGGGATCTACACCGGCAATCAGTCGATCACCTCAGCGCTTACGGCTCGATTTAAGGCTGAGGGGCGGCAGAGCATTGAGGACCATGCGCGCGCGCGACCTCCGCTAACGGAGGCGGTTGGCATCGCCACACTTATCGAGTTAGCGCGAGCAACTGCGGCAAAAGTGGTTTTCCGGCAAGTCTGTTCTCAGCGCGGCTTTGACCTCGTACGCCATGCCAAGATCGACGCTCCAGGGCTTGGCATTGCGGTCGAGGTCACTCCACACAATCTGCGCCTCACGCTGGACGCTATAGAACAGGCTGGGGCCTTCGGTCAGATCATTCCGCCTTTACGTAGCGAGTTGGATCGTGCGGCTGCGGTCGATGCACTCGTGGACGGGACAGTCGATTTTGTGGGATCCGATCATGCGCCCCACGCATTGGCCGAAAAGGAGAGAGAGAGTGCATGGGAGGCCCGCAATGGCAGCCCAGGTCTGGATACCGTCGCCGCGGCAGTTCTGGATCTTGCATGTCGAGGAACGATTCCATTCGCTCGTGTGGCCCAAGTCTTGGGAGAAGCCCCTGCACGCGTATTCGGGATCGGCGATCGGAAGGGGAGCCTTACCCCCGGCACGGACGGGGATCTGGTTATCGTCGACCCGAGCGTGCGACGAACTGTCGGCCCCGAGCTCATCCGGTCGAAACCTGGTCGTTCCGTCTTCGAAGGCACCACGCTGCAGGGATGGCCGATACTGACCGTTCTGAGAGGGCAAGTGATCGCTGAGGACGGCGAAATCGTGGGCCAGCCTAGGGGACGTTTTTTGGCACGGACCTAGGACTGGGATGAGGTCTAGTTGTTCTGTCTGGGAAAGATCCTCATCCCGTATGAAGGTTGAAGCGCACTCCCGCCCCTGCCGCCTCTGCTTTTTCTAGCAAGGCAGAACCCAGGCAAAGATCCTGTGCGGCAATGCCCATGGACTTGAACACGGTAATCTCGTCGTCGTCGATACGGCCCGGGATTTTTTTCAGAAGCACCGCGCCGATTTCGCCTTTGATCTGGTCTTCCGTGATCACGCCGGATTCGAGGGGCACGACCAAATCCCCTGCACCTGCACGGCACCCATCGTTCGAATCCAAGTAGAAGTGAGACCGGCGTGCAACGGCATCGTCGACCTCGCGCTTCTGCCGGTAGTTCGCACCCCCGAGGTTCAAATGCGTTCCTTTACGCACCTGGGTGCCATCAAAGAGTGGCTCCGCCGAAGTCGTCACCGCCGTAATGATGTCTGCCTCGGCGGCTGCGGCAGCGGGCGAGTATCCGGTAATGATCTGTGTTCTAGCGAATGTCGGCATGCGACTCAACTTGTCTGCGAGCGCATCCACCCGGGATTGCGTTCGACTTACGATGAGGAGCCGCGCATGCGGCCGGACGTGCGCAATATACAGTGCCGCTGTCAACGAAAGCTTGCCTGCCCCGAACAAGGCGTGCGTCTCGCATTGCGGCTTGGCCAATAGTCGCGTGGCAACTGCCATGCCGGCAGCCGTTCTGTGCTCGTTCAGAAGGTCGGAAGCGATCAGCCCGCGCGGTGTCAGCGTCTTGGCGTTCCAAATCACTATCATGCCGGTCGATAGACGCCGACCCGTGCCATCTACATCAATCACGTATCCACCGATCTTGACGCCGAAAATCTCTTTTCCAATATAGCCAGGCATGATCAGTGATCGACCGTCGGGATTCGTGCGGTAAATCTCCATGCGAGTAGGTACCTGGGCGGCACCCCCGGAAGTTGCGACGAACGCCTGCTCCGCGGACTCGATGGCCATTTCCGGCGTGACCAGCTTCGCCACTTCGCTTTCTGAGAGTAGCCTCATGACGATATCCCATTGTGGTCGATGCATGGATGATAGAGTCTCCCATGTGGGCACTGCAACATTCCGACACTGCGAGCGGCCCCGATTCGTTGGATCGCTAGAGTGCCTGAAGGCGCGTTTTGGTTGCGTTTCGGACAGGAATATAAAGGGTTCGATGCACGCGGCTTTATTGTTGGATCCTGGTGTCGAGACGCGACACAGCAGTCCACAGCAATGTCGTGCCAAGGCCGTCCTGGAATTCGGGCGAGGGCTACTCAGGCAATGGCAACACCGCACACCAGATTTATCTGCAGGCACCACCGTGCTGCTTTCGCTCCACGTGGAACTCCCGCAGCAATCACGCAGTCATACAGGCACTTGAGCGGCGTGCACGCGTTTGATTCAGTTTCGAATAGCACGCTTGTCTTCGGACCTGGATTTCGTTGGCTGAGTCAGCCCGCTTGATGCGCGTAACGCATCGCCCACGCTCGCGTCAGCGAGCGAGAACGCCGGTCTAATCTCCCGCAAGCCGGCAGGCGCAACGCCCGGAGATACTCGTCGTGGTTTCGTGATCCTAGGTTTTCGCATGCATAGCGAGCGTCCGTGATAACCGCGGCGTATGTCGCAAGCGACGCTGCATTCACGTACTGCCAACGTATTACAGCAGCCCTACTCCCGCGAGAACGTCTGTACGCGTGACTCGAGTATCGAGTTCGCGCGCCATTTGCCACACGCCGATCGGCAGCAGAATCAATAGGGCCCATCGATCGTCGTTGCGCCAACCAGCTCTGCTGCCGCAGCGCGGCTGACCCCGGTCAAGCGAAACACTGCGCCAGCCGCGTCGTCACTACGCGCAGCCGGTAGTGACGACGCGCACAATGCCCCAACCATCAAGCACTTGCCCTTAGCTGGCGCAAGTGACCTCCCCAGTGATCGGCTCCCTGCCGCATCGCCATCCCGGGCCGCTCCACGGTCCGCCCCCTTGCCTGCAGCCCGCAGGCGTCGCTGTAGTAGCAGCGCGTCCACAGGAGACGCACCCCGAGCCTTGGGTCAATGGCTCTCCTCGATGAACCAGCTTCCACCAGGGAGCGTCATCGACGCCAATGCCGCGTGCCGCGGCGGCAAGCGACACAAAGCCGGCACGAAGCGGGAGTGGTGTCCCGTGTCCCTCGAAGTTTCCGCGTCGCCGAGGCGGCCGGAACGGACAGAAACACTCACCGAACATGCAGGACACACCAGCGGCAGTAACGAGAGCAGTAGCACCAGGGGCAGTAGAACGACGCGACGGCGAACGCAAGCGAACCAGGATATGCGAGACCTCAACTACGAACTGAAGCAGCTCTGCCATCGCAACCGCGACGGCAGCTACATGACACAACGCGACCGGGAGCGCGTGCTGGACCAGATAGCCAATCAACTCCACGCGATGGGCTACAGGCACCTGAAAGCTTCCAGCCTCAAGCCCAAACACGTCGAACGCCTGGTAGAGCAATGGAAGTCGGAGCAACTGGCGGTCGGGACGATGAAAAACCGGATGGCCGAGCTCCGCTGGTGGGCGGAGAAGATCGGCAAGCAAAACGTGATCGCGAAGGACAACGACTACTACGGCATCGGAAACCGACAGTTCGTAACCAAGGACAGCAAAGCCAGAGAGCTTACGGTAGGCGATTTGGCGCGGATTACCGACCCCTACACTCGGATGTCGCTCCAGTTGCAGGCGGCCTTCGGTCTGCGCCGCGGCGAGTCGATCAAGATTCGGCCGGATTGGGCCGACCGCGGCGATCAGCTGGCGCTCAAGGACACCTGGACGAAAGGCGGACGCGCTCGCGAGATCCCCATTCGCAACGACGAGCAACGCCGGGTGCTCGACGAAGCGAAGAAACTCGCCGGCACGGGTAGCTTGATTCCATCCGAGAAACGCTATGTCGAGCAGCTTCGTCGATTCGAGTACCAGTGCGCCGCTGCCGGGATCCATCGCGTTCATGGGCATCGGCACCAATACGCTCAGACGCGCTACCGCGAGCTGACGGGCTGGCCCGCCCCTGCAGCGGGCGGGCCGCGATCGAAAGAGCTCACCCCGGCGCAACGAGAGATCGACCGCGAGGCCCGCCTGACCATCAGCCAGGAGCTCGGACACGAACGAGCCCAAATAACGGCCGTCTACCTAGCCAGGTAGGTTGGGCGTTTACACTGTAAACGGCGCGATTCGGCACCAGATGCACGCATAGAAGCGCAAATAAGGCAGCGGCGGTATACTGATCATATATCCAGTCTTTCTGTTTCTCCGATGCGTTTCATCGTTCGCCCCTTGCGTGTGCGCGGCCGTCGCCTAGCCTGGCAGGCCGTGCAGAATGGCCCCTGCTTCGAAGGAGACCTCATCACCTATGAAATGCCCTGGGGCAGCGGGCGCGTCACGGTCGCCACATTGGCGGGGCGTGACCCGATGGCCTCGAAGCAACTGCCGGAACTCTATGAACCCGTGCTCGTCGGCATCGCCACGCTCGCCTTTCAGCTGAGAGGCTTCGAGCGCCATGAAGGTATCGACGGACCCTTCAGCGTCGCTCAGGAGTGGCATTGTGAGGCGCCCTAGGCCAGAATCCAGACGCTTTCCAGCACCCATTGAGGGCACCGTGATCCTGCACCGTGAAGCCATGGAGCAAGGCCGCGGCAGTGACGCACGCCCCCTTCCGGACCCACTGATAGGATAGTCATATGTGCGGACGATACGGCAGAGCATCGCGCTTCGAGCGCATCGCGCAGATGATGTCATTCACTGTGCAAAATACCGCCGGTGAGCTCGAGCCGCGATACAACGTCGCGCCCACGACAAAGCAGCCCGTCGTTCGAGCAGACGCTGAGAGCGCTATCTTCGAGCTTCGCAACTGGGGACTCGTGCCGTTCTGGTCACGGGAGCCGGCCAAAGGTGTCCGGCCGATCAATGCCCGATGCGAGACCGCCGCCGAGAAGCCCATGTTCCGCAAATTGATCCGCGACCGCCGCTGCCTGGTGCCTGTGGACTGGTTCTACGAATGGAAGGCGACGCCGGCGGGCAAAGTGCCCCATCTGATCCAGATGGCATCGCGCGAGCCGTTTTTTTTTGGCGGACTGTGGGACACCTGGCACGAAGGCAGCGAGGATGCGATCCCCAGCTTCACGATCCTGACCTGCGCGCCGAACGAACTCATGCAGACGATACACGACCGCATGCCCGTCATCGTGGCGCCCCAGGACGCTGCACGCTGGCTGGATCCCGGACAGAAGGAAATCAGCGACTTGCTGAGGCCATTTCCCGCTGAAGAGATGACCGCTCGCCCGGTGAGTACGCGCGTGAACTCGGTGCGCAACGATGGGCCGGAACTGATCGAATCGATCTAGCGCACGGTGCGACGACCCAGTGGGGCGCCGGTCGCAATCAGCGTCCGCACAACGGCGTTCTGTACCGCATACCGATCAGGCGTTACCCGGAGCGCGGCATCGAGGATCGCAATCCAGTTGGTACCACCACGAGCCTTGATTCGGAATGATATACATCGCTTCTATGGATTCCGGAGCATTCTCATGCGCGTCTCAAAGTGGGGAAACAGTCTCGCCATCCGGCTGCCGGTTGCCGTCGTGAAGGCCCTCGATCTCAAATCAGGCGACGATATCGAGATCGTCGTGGCCGGCCCTCGTGAGTTCAGGGTGGAGCGCGACAAGTCCCGCGAGCGGGCGATAGCGCGGTTGCGCGATCTCAAAAGGCCGCTCCCGACGGGCTTCCGATTCGATCGGGACGAGGCCAATGCCCGATGAGCGCTTCTTCGACACCAATATATTCCGATCTACGCCTTTGCCGCCGATGATCCACGCAGTGCGCAAGCCGAGGCGCTGATGGCTGGGGTGGAACCATCGGTGGCCAGGTTCTCAACGGATTCACCAACGTGCGTTGCGCAAGCTGCATTGGCCGTGAGCGCAGATCGATGCCGCCTTCGTGATGATCGAAGATCGGCTCGGCCCTGCCCTGCCCCTCTCGACCGCGATCCACCCCGGCGCAGTCGCGCTGGCGCGCGACCATGGGTTGTCCTTCTACGACGCCCTGATCGTCGCTGCAGCGGCCGATGCGGGTTGTTCTGTGCTGTGCAGCGAGGATCTGCAGCACGGCCGACAATTCAGCGGCCTCCGAATAGGGAACCCGGTTCGAAGACGTGTACGGTGACGCCGGATTGGATCGCTGCGGATGATTTGTCGGGATACACAGCACAGCCCCTCCGCATTCTGATTGCTCCGAAGGCGCTGAGGTCAATCCAGGCTCTACCAGGCGGTAAGAAGCCAGCACCGCATCAATGAACGTCTATCGCCCACGCCCCAAAAGAAAAAACCCCGAGCGCCGCCTTTGAGCGACCCCCGGGGTTCAATTACAGCGCCTCTGTCATCTTGCGCCAATCGCCGGCGGGAAGCTCGATCAGCTTTCCGCCCAGCGCCTCGAACTCCGTCGCACGGTCGTAGTCTTCCACGTCCTGCGAGAAGTGCGTGACGGCATTCACCAGGCCATAGGCGGAGAGATCCCCTTCCTGAATGAGGTGTCGCAGCACACCCGAGCGCTCAGAATCATTGAGCGTGTAGCGACTGGCGAGCACCTCGACCGCCTGGACAGGATCGCCGGTCAGACGTATGTCGCGCGTCTTCTGCAATTTCAGCGCAACCTGCCGGAACGTGGCCTCGGAGACTGCCGCCTCGACGACGTCCCTCACCTTCATGAAGAAGGCCTTGTCGTCTGCTGCGACGGTGTCATCCTTGAACGTCGTGACGTTGTCGTCATCGAACGCGAGGGTTCGACCGACGTGTGTCTTGCGCAGTGAGCTATCCGCAGCAATGAGCCCGTTGCGACACACCAGACGGTAGACCAGCGGCTGGACCGAGAGCGTCCCGCAGCCGACCTCCGAATTGCTGATCACGATACCTGCCTGCACGATGTCGCCCGGCGCGATCTCGAACGCGACGCGCGGCGTGACCACTTTCAAGTACATCTTCGTGTCGGTCAACTCCACGGACTCGAACCTGGCACCGTCCAGTCGCTGCAGGATAGGAAGAACGCTCTCGGTAAGATCGTAGTTGTCCAGCCGACGGTAGCGATCGGAGAGCACCGCGCGCACTTCTCCGTCCAACGTTCGGATCATCCTGCGATCGGCATCGTGCTCGAGCCACGTGTTGACGTTGCGGTCGAGCAGCGAGGGCTGATCGAGGCGCATGCGCTCGAAGTACGCATACGGGATCTTGAGCTTGTCCGCCAGTTGTCGGCGCGCAAGCTCTGTCACGCCATACTCGCCTCCACCTTGATGCCCGTCCACGATCACCTTGAGATTGCCGCCCTCATCGGTGCGACACTGCAACAACGACGATGGCACCACCAGGTCCCGCTTGGTGCGCAACTGCCGATCGAGTTCCTGAGCCAAATTCACAAGAGTACGTCCACTTTTCATGATGATGCCTCCAAGGAAATGCGGAGACCCTGCCCCTAACCGGGGACACAGATCCCCGCGGGGTCAGACAAACGGATTGCGGCGCAAGACAGGCTCCAGCGCCAGATGATTGGCCCACCTCAACGATGCGCCGACTCCCTTGACTGTGCTCGGGAGGATCCCGAGCACAGTCGTGCCACTACAAAAGTCCGCGCTCGGCGAACGAGATCACGCCATTGCCGGCGACGACAAAATGATCCAGCACACGCACATCCACTAGCGACAGCGCCTGCTTGAGCGACCGAGTCAGCAGCTCGTCCGCGTGGCTAGGCTCCGCGACGCCGGAGGGATGGTTGTGCGCGAAGATCACACCGGCGGCGTTGTGCGCCAAGGCGCGCTTGACGACCTCCCGCGGATAGACACTGGTCTGCGTGAGCGTGCCCCGGAACATCTCCTCCGGAGCAATCACCCGGTTCTGGGCATCCAGGAAGAGAGCCATGAAGACCTCGTAGTCCCGTCCTGCCAGGGTGATACGCAAAAAATCGCGCACACTGCCTGGCGACGACAGGACATCGCGTTGATGCATCGCCTCGACGAGCGATCGGCGCACCAACTCCCGGGCTGCATCGAGTCGCCTGCGTACCCGACACGGCCTGGCACCGGCATCTGGCGCACCTTGCAGCACCTTGAACAGACTGCCGCTACAAACCTCGAGCAGATACGCGGCCGTCTTGCTGCCGACCAAGGATGCGAGCAACTGCGCATCCGACACGCTTTCCATCGATTGATACATGGTGTTCTCCTCTACGAGTAGACGGGGAACACCTCTCCCTTGGGGAAGAGGGATTCCCCAAGGCTGGAAGGACATCGTTACTGCAGCATCAAGACACACGACCCGCCACTGCATCGCATCGCAGGGGTACTGCGGGTCGCTGGAACGAAGCTCAGAACAAGGCATGCAAGAGCGCAATGACCTGGGAGATCACGACACACAGCACCAACAACTTCGGATTGGTGACGACATTCAAGAACGCCTGCTTCATCGCTGCCTCTCCTGGTGCGCCGGTGGGTGGGTTCTCCTTCGTAGTGACGCAGGTGCAGGCCCGCCTGCAACCGGGGGCCTGCGAGGACGATCAATCGATCGCGCGGACAAAGGCGAGGATCTGCGAGACAACGACGATCAGGACCATCAATCGCCAGTCACCGAGCACATTCCACAATGCTTTCTTCATCGGGGCCTCCGGAAGCGAATGCGGAGGAGACCTACCCCTGGGGGAAGGAACTCCCCCAAGGGATGGATGAAACGCGTCAACCAACGCGATCGATCAGGCGGGGCGAACTTCACCCGACATGGAACGCTCGGGCAGCGGCAGCTCCACGGCGACGCCGTTGACCTTGGCGAACTTGATGCGAAGCAGCCGCCCCTTGATCGTCATGCCCGTCTGCCCACGCTTCTCACCCTTCTCGAAGGTGAAGAGTTCGGGATAGACGTCTCCGATCCGGAAGCCCACGATGACGGCCTTGTCCGCGGTAACACTCGGCTCCAGAAGCTTGATGACCTTCCGAGCTTCAGCCCCGCTGACCTTGCAGTCGAACTTCGTGTAGGCGATGTCTTCGGTGCTGCCACGCATCGCCGAGACGGAACAGGCGAGGAACTCCTGGCCCTTCTTCGGACGAACCGTACGCACACGATTGAGATAACCGACCCCTTCCACATGCAGGTCGAAGAACGACGACGGATTTGTTGCCTGGGATTGCTCGGACATGATGGTCTCCTTGCGCAAATAAAAATGGGGAGACCATCCCCAGCGGGGATGAAACTCCCCGACTGGGACGAGAACAACGGACGAGTATCTCCAAGCCTTGCGGCCACCGGTTCTCAGGAGACCAAACCGGTTTTGGGCGCTCTTGCGAGCATGGGCGATGCGATGACGGGCATCCACCGGGCTGACACAGCCAACGTGAACCTTGCTATGCACCAGGACACGATCCTGACTTCAAACCGGCCGCGGGTGCTATTCAATCCCAATGACCGCCTGTCACGGCATTTGGTTCCATGCAATCCGCATCGACGGCGACGACAACACAGCGCTCCATCGCGACGGCGCCTCCAGCAAAGACGACATGGACGTTGAAGAAGCCTCGCTGCGCTTGGTCTGCACCATCATCGCGTATCGCACTCACACGCACGCCACGGAAGGTTTCGCTGAACGCCCCGACGCGGGCCGCCTCCAGCACCGCCGATCGCGCAATCGAACGCAGCATGCGCAGCTCCTCCGGATGGGCGAGTAGCGAGGCAGCGACATCGCCTTGTTGAGGCCTCGTCACGATCAGTCTCCGGCCTGCCTGACCTCGCGCGGCGGCATGAAGGTCACCGCTTGCACGCGCGCGAGCCCCAGGAACAACCGATCGGCATTGAGGTAGAGCTCCCGGCGCTCCTCGCCGGTGGCGGTCACCGTCCACGTGGACTGAACAATCTTTCCGACCACGTGCACGCGCGCGCCCTTCTTCACCAGTGCCGCAACCTCGGCGGCAAGCGACTCGCCCCAAACATTGACGCTCATCCAGAAACCGCC
>JALHQN010000036.1 GCA_022841915.1 Burkholderiales bacterium
TCGCGTTCGAGCGAGCGGCTGCGGTACACTAAGCGGCCATATCCCGAGGAGCGAACGGGATAAATCCGTTATCAATCAACGGGTTGGATGATTGGAACTGTTCCCTTCACCCGCTCCAGCCGACCATCCAGTATAGGCAGACTCGGGCGCGTGAGTGGCTACCGCCTGGATTCCGCAAAGCAATGATGCCTTTGCCCTCTACCGGAGTGGCTTGCTCTCGCAGCAGACCCGTCGGTCACCAGCGTATGGAGTGCCGAATCGCAATCAACGGTGCAGCCCTAAGCTCGGTTCGATGCCGATGTTCGAGCAATGCCGTAAATCGGCCTATGCTGGCCTTCGGTGGTTAGGTGAATCAGTCAGCTTCCGGCTCTAACCGGTCGCTCTGCGGGGTTTAGTCCGATCGAGGTTCTGAGTGACGGCAGGTCGTGGTGGCAATGGACACACAGTACATGGTCATTTCTCCCGGTCTTGACACCTAATCCGCATCTTGGAAGAGCTCTTTTAGAAGGTCGCCACTGATATGGGGGCCAAAATCGCGCTTTACGACCTTCCCAGTGGTCGCACCGCTCACCACCCCGCGTGCGTCGAAGGTTATCGTGAGCGTCCGGAAGGTCACAGGAGTCCCCGTTACACTGCCTCGTAGGCCCCCGCCAACCAGGAATGCAACGCCACCCTCTTCGGTCGCGCGTACATAATGAAACCGTGCATCGTCCTTGGACCGTCGATCAGGGTCGCCAATCGCAAGGATCACGTCGGCGCGCGTCGTTTGACCGACGATGATGCCCTGCGGGACATTATCTGAGGTGTTCAGCCGCGACGATTCCCGATCACCAAAGGGAAGTACAGGAAAGGGAACACAACCCGACGACAGGACGAGCAATGCCATCAGCGTGCCTCGAATCCCTATCCTCGTCGGAACGAATCTGGACAATTGAATGCCGTCTTAGGACTCCGCGGTCGTCAAACACGACGACCAACACCGCATGCACGCCGAGCCAACTTCCCGTGGATTTGCGCAGAATCCATCCGGCCTCATCGCGAGTTAACCGGTAGGTGAGGATTCGCGAATTCTCATACGTCGCATCAGGATCGCCCAAGGCGACAAGAACGTCCTCTCTCGTCGTGAAGTCCGGCTTGAGAAAATCTAGGAGATCGCTCCGGCCGATGGGTGTGGTCGCACAACCCAGTAACACGAGTATCAGGAAAACGCATGCCGCAATCGCTTTCAAGTTTCAGTCGTCTCGACAGTCGTGGTCGTTGTGACGGAACCGCCTCGGGCACCGCTCGATTATCGTACGGCAACAGCCGAGCGGCAAATCGGGGAACTGACTCGAGCGCATCCGATTGACGGGGAACACGACCTGCGTATATACCTGCCTGCCGGCGAGCGGCGCGCAGGTACGAACGCAGTGTCCGCACGTCCCCGAACTGAACCGTTCGGCAGGGTGCATCGAGCATACATCTGCAGATCACGACCGTGGAGACAGCGTGCGACAACTACTGCTATTGGCCTTCTTGAGCGTACTGACGAGCTTGCCCTCGCCGGGGCGTGCGTCCAGCGTGACCTTCACCTTCAGTGGCCAGTGTGCCCAGGCCTGCAGCGAAGTGTCGCTCGCCCTCGGTCAGCAAGTGAGCGGAACGCTGCGGATCGACAGCGCGTTCCTGCCTACTGCGGAAGGCACCTCGACCGAGGTCTTGAACTCCAATCTCCTGGATCTCGAGTTCGGGTACGGATCGCAGTTCTTTCGGCTTCCTCAGGTCGTGCTGGAAGGCCGTCTGCTCTTCACGCTGCTCGGCGGGGGCTACATCGTCAGCAACGGCGTGGGATTGCTCGCTCGCAACGCGGAGTACGAACTGCTGATCGCACCGGCGGGTGACGGGCTATCCTTGCCTTTGGTCGGTGCGTGGCTATACAGCGAGTCTGTGGCAAGTTGGGGGACGTTCGCCGCACCGGTGCCCGAGCCCGCATCGGCAGTGCTGCTCCTTGCGGGACTGCTTGCAGTGGGACTCGGTGCGCATGCGGGCAAGCGGGGGCGTCGAATCGGCGTCTAGGATTAGCGTGGCCATTTTCGAAAAGCGCTCGTCCGCTAGTCGCGACGGGGAGGATCCCGGCGAGTTAGCCGATGATTTCGCGGCGCGCGTCGTCGCGTGGCAGCGGCAGCACGGCCGAAACGATCTGCCGTGGCAGCGCAACCGCGATCCCTATGCGGTCTGGGTGTCCGAGATCATGCTGCAGCAAACGCAGGTCGCCACGGTGATCCCCTACTACGAGCGCTTCATGGATCGTTTTCCCGATGTGGCTGCGCTCGCGGCCGCATCGCTGGACGAAGTGATGCGCTGCTGGAGCGGTCTGGGCTATTACTCGCGAGCGCGCAACCTGCACCGGGCAGCCACCGTGGTGATGAGCGGGTATGACGGGGTATTTCCGCGCGATGCGGCAGCACTTGCCGAACTGCCCGGCATCGGACGCTCGACGGCGGCGGCGATCGCTGCCCTGGCCTACGGAGAGCGCGGTGCGATCCTCGACGGCAACGTGAAGCGTGTACTGTGCAGATACTTCGCCATCGAGGGTGATCCGGCCTCGAGTTCGGTCGAGCGCAGCCTGTGGGCGCTCGCGGAAAGGATGGCACCTGAGCAAGACATCGCGCGCTACACCCAGGGCGTGATGGATATCGGGGCTACCGTGTGCACGCGGCATCGCCCGCGCTGCCAAGTCTGCGTGCTCGCCCGCGATTGCGTGGCTCGCCGCACGGGTCGCGTGGAAGAACTGCCGCAGGCGCGCAAGCGCAAGCCCGTTCCGGAGCGCAGCGTTGCGATGCTGTTACTGCATCACGCCGGTCAAGTACTCCTGGAGAAGCGGCCGCAGACCGGCATCTGGGGCGGATTGTGGTCGTTGCCGGAGGCCGCGCCGGAGGAGGATATCGAAGCGGTGTGCTTGCGCCGGTTCGGCGCGCGCGGTATAGAGGTCGCGGCATTGCCCGGACTCGTCCATGGGTTCACGCATTTCCGGCTCCGGATCCAGCCGTGGCGGATCGTGGTCGGTTCGCTGCAGATCGGTTCGGGCGAGCCGGGTCTCGTGTGGCTTTCCCTGGAGGAGGCGCGAGGTGCGGCCCTGCCGGTGCCGGTGCGAAAAATTCTGGAGGTGCGATGACCCGGTTGAATCGCCAATTGCTGTCCGTGCTGCTGGTGATACTCGGCATAATTTTTTTCGAGATGACGAGACCGGTCGGTCAGCCGCCCGGCATACTCGCTCCCGATCCTCCGAGCGTACGGATGGTCGTGGGCAAGCCGCCTGTGTTCACGCGCGATAACCATGCGATCGAGGGGCTCGCCCAGTACAAGGCGAAGGCCCGGGTGCTCTCCTTGGAGCGGTATGGCCGGGATCCCCAGGCGCGCATCGCGCCGCTCGATGTGGTGCTGGGTTGGGACAAGCTGTCGGACTCGACCACCTTCAAGGGTGTGGACGTCGCTCAAGCTGAACGGCAAGTCGTATTCGAATCCTACAACCCGGAGCTGCCCAACGAGCTCGTGGCCACGATGGTGGTCAATTTGCATGTCATCGGGGCGGACGGCGAAGTCGACAAGAAGCTGCGTGATGTTCGCCGCGGCAATGTCGTGCAGATCGAGGGATGGCTGGTCGAGGTGCGTGCGCAGGAGGGATGGCGCTGGAAGGGCGAGGCCCGCGCAGCCTCTCCGGCGATGCCGGGCAACGTCTTGTGGGTTCAGAACGTGGAAGTGGTGCAGTGAGTGCCTGGCTTCGCGGGCATCACATCAGCTCGATTGATTGATGCCTGCGGCGATCAGCATGTCGCGCAGCATCGCGAGGCGCTCGTGCGCCGCGTTCGTCTCGAGCAGTTGCTGGCGTATGTCGTTCGACAGGGGCAATATCTCGGCGAGGCGATAACTCACCCAGCCTGCGTCGTCCAGCTGGATCTCGCCGGGAAATCGCTCGGCCCCGACGCGCTCGATCACGTCGGCCAATACCTTGCGACAGAGCGGATCGGGGGCGTCGGTGGCTTCGTCGACGGGCAGCAGCTGCGCTTCACATACGACCAGACCGAGCGCCGCCACCTCGGTGTTCAACACGCGAAAGCGCCGTTCGCCCCGGGCCATTAGCTCGAACAGATTCGGGTGCGGCACTTCCCATTGGTCGATTTTCGCCGTGCAGCCGATCATCGCAGGCAAGGCCGGATCACCGACTTCGCTGCCCTCGCGGATCAGGCAGACGCCGAATTCGGTGCCATCGCGCACGCAGCGCTTGGTCATCTCCACATAGCGTTGCTCGAAGACCTTCAGCGGAAGCAGTCCGCCCGGATACAGCACCGTACCCAGCGGGAAAAGCGGCAGCTCGAAGCGCTCGGTCATGGTCAGGCCTCCGGGAGTTCTCGGTGCCGTACCAGCACCTTGATCTGTGGCGCGAAGTGTTGGGCCAGTTCCTCGACCAGATACACCGAGCGATGCTGGCCACCCGTGCAGCCGATTGCGACGGTCAGATAGCTGCGGTTGTCGCGCACGAACGAGGGCAGCCAATTCTCGAGAAAGCCGAGGATGTCGGAGAGCATCAATCGCACCGATGCCTCGGTCTGCAGGAATTCCACCACCGGCTGATCGCGGCCGTTCAACGGACGCAGCCGCGGATCGTAAAACGGATTCGGCAGGCTGCGAACGTCGAACACCATGTCGGCATCGAGCGGCAATCCGTTCTTGAAGGCGAACGATTGGAAGAGCAGCGTCAGGCCGGCACGCTCGATACTGACGAAATCCCGAATCCAGACGCGCAGCTGCGCCGGTCGCAAATCGCTCGTGTCGATGTGGTGCGCGAGGGCCGAAACTTCGGCGAGCAATTCGCGTTCGCGTGCGATCGACTCCGGCAGCGTCAATTCGCCATCGGAGAGCGGATGGCGCCGACGAGTTTCCGAGTAGCGCTTGACCAGGGTGTCGGTGCTCGCTTCGAGGTACATCAGCTGGACCTCGATTCCGCTCTGCCGCAGCACCAGCAAATGCTGCGGCAACAGGGGCAGCGTCTCGACACTGCGCACGTCGATGCTGATCGCCACATGCGCATGGGCTGATTCGCGCAAGTACTCCACGACTTCGATCAGTAGCTTGGCCGGCAGATTGTCGACGCAGTAGTAGCCCAGATCCTCCAGCGCGTTCAACGCGATGCTCTTGCCTGAGCCGGACATGCCGGTCAGCATGATGAGCTGCATCGGTGCGGTTCCGGTCACTTGGCGTCCTGTTCGTCCTGGGCGTGGAGCATATGCTGCTGGTGTCGGGCAATGAACTCGCGCGTGCTGTCGATGCCGCGCAATTGCAGCACGTAATTGCGCACGGCGGCTTCGACGAGGACGGCCAGGTTGCGTCCGGCCGCCACGGGCACCGTCACTTTGCGCACGTCGACGCCAAGAACGGTCTGGCTGCTCGCCGCAAGCGGAAGCCGCTCGAGGCGAACGCCGTCGCCTCCGGTAGGCCGCTCCAGATGAACGATGAGCTTGAGGTTCATACGTGGGCGCACAGACGTTTCGCCGAATATCGTCCGGATGTCGAGTACGCCCAGGCCGCGCACCTCGAGGAAGTCTTTCAGGAGCGGCGGGCAGCGCCCTTCCAGAGTCTCAGGGGCGGTCCGGTAAAGCTCAACTACGTCGTCGGCGACCAAGCCGCTGCCGCGGGAGATCAGCTCCAGGCCCAGCTCGCTCTTGCCCACACCGGAATCACCGGTGATCAATACGCCCATGCCCAGCACGTCGAGAAAGACGCCGTGCAGCACGGTGGATTCGGCAAGCGCCCGCGCCAGGTAATAGCGCAGCAGCCACATGAGATGGACGCTGGGCAAGGGTGAGGCGAACAGCGGCGTGCTGCTGGCCTCAGCCATGCGGCATACCGCTTCGGGGGCGGATTCTCCGCCCGTCACGATCATGCAAAAGATGTCGGTGGTTGCAAGCTGCGCGAGGGCGCCTTCGCGAACAGACGGATCGAGTGCCTGGAGGTAACTGACTTCGGTGCGGCCGATCACCTGAATCCAGTTCGGATGGATCAGATTCAAATGGCCGATCAGGCCCTCGGTCGAACTCGACACGCGCTCGGGCGCGATGTCATGCGTGGCGCCGGACTGCCCGGCGACCCACTCCAGTTGGAGCTTCTCGCGGTTGTCTTCAAACAGCCGTGCTGCGCTGAGGTGCGGCATGTGGCGCCCAGTCGCTGATCAGCATGTGAATGGCAGCGGCGCTCGATTCCTGCAGGAGCTTCTCGCGAAGCACCTTGTCGCTGAACATCTGCGCCAGCTCCGAAAGTATCTGAAGGTGCAAGTCCGTCGCTTTCTCAGGCACCAGTAGAACGAACACCAGATTCACGGGTTGTCCGTCTGGGGCATCGAAGGCGATGGGATGGTTCAATCGTACCAGAGCTCCGATCGCTTCTTTCAACCCTTTGATCCGTCCGTGAGGGATCGCTATCCCTTGACCCAGGCCGGTGGATCCGAGTTTCTCTCGTGCAAAAAGGCTGTCGAAGACCTGGCTGCGCGCGATCTGCTGGTTGTTCTCGAAGAGCAGGCCGGCCTGCTCGAACACCCGTTTCTTGCTCGATACGTCGAGATCGAGCACCACATTCGATTCCGGCAAAAGTCTAGAGATAAGATTCATCCGGCCGATATGCGTGTTGTATGGGTGGTTGAGAGGGCCCTAGCCGGGCGGCTCGGGCGCGAGGTGCGGAGGCTGACGCGATGCGCGCTTACTCTTCCGCAGCGGTTCGCTTGATCGGGGCATCGCCGCGAGGATCGGCACGCTTCTCCTTGTGTTTCAGGATCTGCCGATCGAGCTTGTCGACGAGCGCATCGATCGCCGCGTACATGTCGGTGTCTTGGCTTTCGGCGAACAGGTTCTTGCCGCTCATATGGATGTTGGCCTCGACCTTGCGCTGCTCTCGCTCGGTGGAGAGGGTCACGCTGACGTCCATCAGCCGATCGAAATGGCGCATGATCCGCTCGAGCTTGCTCGTCAGGTACTCGCGCATTGCAGGGGTGACGTCAAGGTGATGGCCTGTGACTTGCAGATTCATGCGGCGCGCTCCGGTGAGGCTAGATCGATTTTCTGAGATTGACCGGGAGGATCTGCAGCGATTCGCGATATTTCGCGACGGTCCGCCTCGCAACGACAATGCCTTGCTGCCCCAGGATTTCGGATAGCTGGCTATCCGAAAGCGGTTTCTTGGTGTTCTCCGCGCTCACCAACTGCTTGATCAGCGCCCGGATCGCGGTGGCGGAACACTCGCCACCTGTTTCGGTGGCCACATGGCTGCCGAAAAAATACTTGAGTTCGAAAATGCCCCGGGGGGTAAGCATGAACTTCTGGGTGGTCACCCGGGAGACCGTCGATTCATGCAGATCCAGGATCTGTGCGATCTCGCGCAACACCAGCGGCCGCATCGCCACCTCGCCGTGCTCGAAGAAATGGCGCTGCCGGTCGACGATCGCCTGGGATACCCGGAGTATCGTCTCGAACCGCTGCTGCACGTTCTTGATCAGCCACTTGGCTTCCTGCAGCTGGCTCGCCAGCTGCTGCGCGCTGGCATCGCGATTGCGCTGCAGGATCTGCGAATACATCCGGTTGATCCGCAGTTTGGGCATTGCATCCGGATTGAGCGCAGCCAGCCAGATGCCCTTCATCTTCTTCACCACCACATCGGGCACGATGTAGCGAGCTTCCTCACCGGCGAACGCCGCGCCGGGGCGGGGATTCAGGTTCGTGATCAAACGCTGGATCGCGCGCAGCGCGGTATCGTCGCAGTGCAAGGCCTTTTTGAGCTTGGGATAATCGCGCGCAGCCAGCAGTTCGAGATGCTGGCGGATGGTCTCGATGGCTTCGGCGCGATAGGGGGTGTTTTCCGGCATCGCTCGAAGCTGCAGTTCCAGGCATTCGGCAAGGGTACGGGCGCCTACGCCAGGGGGATCCATGTTCTGCAGCAAGCGCAAGGCAACCGAGAGTTCCTCGATCTCCACGTCGAGTTCCGGCGGCAGCATTTCCGCGATCTCTTCGAGCGGTTGCGTGATGAATCCGGAATCGTCCAGCGCGTCGATCAGCAGTGCCACCAGCGTGCGGTCTCGCTCCGAGATCGCGGTGAAGCCGGTCTGGGATAAAAGATGCTCGCGCAGGGTGGGCGTGGAAGACGCGATCTGCGGATAGTCGGAGTCGTCGTCGTCATCCCTATGGCCGGAACCGAAACTGTCGTCCTCGAAATTCGACAGCGCGGAGGATGTTCCATCCATCGGGGAACTGTCGATCGGAGCGACTTCGGCCTCGCGCGGCGCACTCGTATCCACTTCGGTGTAGGTCTCGCTCTCCAGGCGGGAAGACGTCATGCCGTCTTGGACGTCCTCGTCGCGCTCGAGCAGTGGATTGTCTTGCAGGAACCGCTCGAGTTCCTGATTGAGTTCGAGCGTCGAGAGCTGCAATAGTCGAATCGACTGCTGCAACTGAGGCGTCAGGGTGAGGTGCTGCGATAACCGGAGCTGAAGGGAATGTTTCATCTGAACGAAGCTGCCGGCTCGAAATGGAAATCGCGCCCGGAGCGGTGCGGCAGCGGATCGGTGGCCCTACTAGAGGCGAAAATGTTCACCCAGGTAGACCTTGCGAACACTTTCATTATAGACGATTTCTTCCGGTTCGCCGCACGCCAGCACGGACCCTTCGTTGATGATGTAGGCGCGGTCGCAAATACCCAGCGTTTCCCGCACGTTGTGATCAGTTATTACGACACCAATGCCGCGGGACTTCAAGAATCCGATGATCTTCTGGATGTCGAGCACCGCAATGGGATCGACACCGGCGAAAGGCTCATCGAGCAGGATGAACCGCGGATTGCTTGCCAGTGTACGCGCGATTTCGACTCGCCGCCTTTCACCCCCCGAAAGACCGCTGGCCGGGTTGTTGCGCAACGCGGCGATATTCAGGTCGGTCAGCAAGTCCTCGAGCTGAGCCTTGATCTGCTCGGTGGAGAGTTGCTGCAGTTCCAGGATCGCCTGAATGTTCTCCGCCACGGTGAGTCGGCGGAAGATGGATGCTTCCTGCGGCAGATACGACAGCCCGAGCTTGGCACGGCCGTGGATCGGCATGTTGGTGAGTCGGCGCTCGTCCAGATAGAGTTCGCCTCCGTCCACGGGCACGAGTCCGACCATCATGTAGAAACAGGTTGTCTTGCCCGCGCCGTTCGGGCCGAGCAAGCCGATGACTTCACCGCTGGTGACATCCAGAGAGACGTCCTTTACCACCACGCGCGACTTGTACTGTTTTTTCAGGCTGACGGCGCGCAGCTCGCTCATTCGAAGTCCGATGCGAACGTGTGCGCTGGCGGCGCAAAGCGCGGGGCCCGGTCCCATGAGTTCATGGGCAGATGGGGCGCGAGGGCTCTCACTTTCGCGGGTCGCTGGCGGCGGGCGCCGGTTTGAGCTTTACGGGCGGTGCAGCCGGCTCCGGCTTGGCGTCTTTGCTCTTGGGCTGAATCACGGCGCGCACGCGACCTGGAACGCTGCCGGCCGGCGCGTTCTCCGCAGCCCCGACCACGCGAAAGAACTCGGTGGGTTGATCGTACGAGATGTAGCTGCCGCGCACTTCGTCAGCGCCGCGCTTCATGTGCGCGCGGTTGAACAGCTGAAGACGTTCGGCCTGGCTGTCGTATTCGATGCGTTCGGCTTCGCCCTCGATGTACTCGTCGACGCCGTCTCGCTTCTGCCTGAACTTGGCGAGATTGCCGAAGGCCGTGCCCTGGTTGAAGCCTTCCTTGTCCTGTCGGACGATCATGCGGTCGGCCCGTATGACAAGCGTGCCTTGCGTGAGCACGACATTGCCTTCGAACACGCTGACTTTTTTCGCATCGTCGATCGTGACCCGATCGGCTTCGAGATTGATGGGCTTTTCTCTGTCCGCGCGCTCCGCCCAAGCAGGGGAGAGGATCGCGCCGAGCAGCAGGATGGCCGCGCCGGACAGACCTGGGCCGACCCGCTCACTCAGGTCTTTGAACATAGGTTCCACGCACGTTAGACATGAGTTTCAGCGTCTTCGCTTGGTTGTCCAATTCTAAGCCAACGGCTGTGACTTGGGTATTTGCGTCCACGATGGTGACCGGGCGGTCCGTCCTGGCGAAATCCTTGTCCGGGACGACGTGCAGGTGATCGGTCGTGAGCGTGAGCTCGCTGCGATCGGCAGTGGCGGATCGCACGGCCTTCACATCCTCGGTGAAATCGACTGTCTTGCCTTCGCTGGACACGAGCGCCCGTTTGGCCGTGATCGTGAACGTAACCGCTTTGTCCGTGTATTGGAGCAAGCGAGGCAGTTCGAGTTCGGTGGTATCGTCGTCGGGATAGTGCAGCATGCGCTTGGCTTCCAGCTGATGTGCAGGCACGCCATCGGGACCCAGGCGCATCGCCACCACGTTGTCGACGATATAGTCGGGATCGTGCCGAGTGCTGCCATCGCGGGGAGGCGGCGGTCCTTGCACGGTGCGCTCGAGCCAGAACGACAGGGCCGCAAGGATGGATACGAGCAGCAGCGGGAAGGCGGCGGTAAAGCGCTCCACTCATCCCCCGATTCGGCCGGACGCTTCAGCCTTATTGGCGCGCAGGCGCATCAAGGTCTCGCAGGCATCCCGGACAGCGCCTTCACCGCCGCGCCGGCGGGTCACCTGATGCACGCTGCGCCTGACTTCCGCCGGTGCGTCCGGGACGGTGAACGAAAGTCCGCAAGCCATGAGCACCGGCAGGTCGACGAGGTCGTCGCCCATGTAGAACGCCTGATCGGGCTTCAGCCTTAAGGTCTCGAGCAGGGCGTGAAAGACCGGCAGCTTTTCGCCCGCGCCCTGGATGACGTGCTTGATGCCCAGTTCGCCGGCGCGCCGCTCGACGCAACGAGCGCGGCGTCCCGACAGGATCGCCACCTCGATCCCGCTTTCGCGCAGCATCTTGATGCCATGGCCATCGAGAACGTTGAAAGCTTTCATCTCCTCGCCCGATTCGCCGAGGTAGATGCGGCCATCGGTCATGACGCCGTCCACGTCGAATATCGCCAGCGCTATGCCGCGCGCGCGCGCGGCGAGGGAGGTGCGCGAGGCGCGGGGCCGCAAGTTTCGCCGAACCGGGGCGCGGGCCACTAGATCACCTTGGTACGGAACAAGTCGTGCATGTTCAGCGCACCGATCAGGCGCTGCGCGCCGTCGACGACCAGCAGTTGATTCACTTTATGCTGCTCCATGATCTGTACGGCTTCGGCAGCCAGCCGATCCGGTTGAATCGTGCGCGGCGCGCGGGTCATGACTGCGGTGATCGGCGTGTCGAGGAAATCGGCTTCCCGGCTCAAGGTGCGGCGCAGATCCCCATCGGTAAAGATGCCGGCTACGCCATCGCCGTCGTCCACGACCGCCGTCACGCCCATGCGTCCGCGCGACATCTCCAAGATGGCTTCGTGGACGGACGCACTGTCGCGCACTCGCGGAACCGCGTCACCGGTACGCATGGCGTCTCGCACCAAGGTGAGCGTCACTCCCAGCTTGCCCCCGGGATGCGAACTGGCGAAGTCTCGGTCGCTGAATCCGCGCGCCTTCATCACGGCGACCGCGAGCGCGTCGCCCAAAGCCAGGGCGGCTGTCGTGCTTGCCGTCGGTGCCAGGTTGAGCGGGCAAGCCTCCTTCGCGGCGCCGGCGTAAAGACAGATGTCGGCTTGGGTGCCCAGGCTGGAGGCCGGATTTCCCGTCATGGCGATCAATTTGGCGCCGCGGCGCTTGATGAGCGGCACGATCAGGATCAACTCGGCGCTCTCGCCGGAGTTCGACAGGGCGACGAACACATCGTCGCGGGTGATCATGCCCAGATCCCCGTGGCTCGCTTCGGCTGCGTGAACGAAGAACGCCGGGGTGCCTGTGCTGGCCAGCGTGGATGCGATCTTGCGCCCGATGTGACCGGATTTGCCTATGCCGCAGATCACCACCCGGCCCTGGCAACGAAGGATGATCTCGACCGCGCGCGCGAACCCGGGGCCGATATGCTGCTTGAGCGCATTGATCGCCTCGGCTTCGATATCGAGCACCTGACGCGCCGAATCGACGGCGTCGCCGGGCGGATTGTCGGTGAACGGGTTGAGAGTGCGCTGGGTCATGCTGATCGGCGGCTAACCTCGGCTCGTCGTCTTGCTCAAGCCTTGCTTGGGATGGTGCGGCAGGTCGCGGCGATATGCAGAATCGACTGACGCAGCGCAGTCGCCCTCGTGCGTCCGTTGGTTCTGCCGCGGCGCCGCAGTATAGCAGAAGGTGCCATGGCTCAAGCCGCCGAAGCATCCGATGGCTTGAGCTTGAATATCGTGTTTGCGGCGGATGATTCGTGCGATAACCTCAGCGATAAATTCCTGCATCGACTGCGCCCAACCGGTCGAGAAGCCTCGAGCTCAGGATACGCGAGCGCTTAAGCCTTCGATGACCGATACGCTTCAATCCATCCTCCTTTTGCTGGCCGCCGCCGTTCTGGTGGTGGTGGTCTTTCGCAGCATCAAGTTACCCCCGCTTCTCGGTTACCTTGTTGTTGGTACTGCCATCGGTCCTCATGCGCTCGGATTGATTCCGGACACGCCCGAGACGCATGCTCTGGCCGAGTTCGGCGTGGTATTCCTCATGTTCAGTATCGGGCTGGAGTTCAGTCTGCCCAAGCTGATCAGCATGCGCCGCATCGTCTTCGGGCTCGGAAGTCTGCAGGTCGTGGCCACGGTCGCGATCGGCGTGCTGCTGCTGCCGCCTCTGCTGGAGATCGATTGGCGGGCCGGGTTGATCCTCGGTGGCGCGATCGCCATGTCGTCCACCGCCATCGTGATCAAGATGCTCGCGGATCGACTGGAGCTCGATTCGGCCCATGGCCGGCAAATCGTGGGCGTGCTGCTGTTCCAGGATCTTGCCGTCGTTCCCTTGCTGATCCTGGTTCCGGCACTGGCGCAGCCCGCCGGCGAGCTGGCGGGCGCGCTGGCGCTGGCCGGCCTCAAGGCGTTCGTTGTCTTGTCGGTGTTGCTCGGGCTGGGTCAGAGGCCCATGCGGGCCTGGTTCAATCTGGTCGCGAGACAGTATTCGCCTGAGCTGTTCATTCTCAATGTGCTCCTCATCACCCTCGGCCTGGCTTACATCACGCATGCAGCAGGACTGTCGCTCGCCCTGGGCGCGTTCGTCGCAGGCATGCTGATCGCAGAAACCGAGTACCGCTATCAGGTCGAGGACGACATCAAGCCGTTCCGCGATCTCCTGCTCGGTTTGTTTTTCGTAACGGTCGGCATGCAACTCGACATAGGAGCCGTCGTCGGCAACCTGGGCTGGGTGATTCTTGCTCTGGTCGGCCTGCTGGCGTTCAAGGCTGCGCTCATCGCAGGGCTCTCTTTGCTGTTCGGCAATTCGAAGGATGGCGCTTTGCGCATCGGCCTGGATCTCGCTCAGGTTGGCGAGTTCGCCTTTGTCCTGCTGGCCCAGCCCGGTGCCTCCGACATCATTCCCGGAAACATCATGCAGCCGGTGCTGGCGGCGATGCTGCTATCGATGCTGCTCGCCCCCTTCGTCATCGAATATAGCGAGCGCATCGTTCGGCGCACTGTCGGGACGGAATGGCTGTCCCGGGCGATGGAACTGCACCAGATCGCGGTGAAGAGCATGGCCGTCGATCGCCATGTGGTGATCTGCGGCTACGGCCGGTGCGGCCAGAATCTCGCGCGCGTGCTCGATCAAGAAAATATCGGCTACTTTGCGCTCGATCTCGATCCCGCGCGCATTCGCGATGCCGCTGCCGCAGGCGACACCGTGGTATACGGCGATGCCGGCAAGCGCGAAGTCTTGACCGCCGCCGGCATCACGCGGGCTAGGGCGCTGGTCATCACGTTCAACGATCCGCACGCTGCGTTGCGGGTGCTCGAACAGGTGCACACGATGCGTCCGGATTTGCCGGTGATCGTGCGCACCCTCGACGACACCTACATCGATCGTCTCGAGGCGGCAGGTGCTTCGGAGGTCGTGGCCGAAGTCATGGAAGGTTCGCTGATGCTCGCATCGCATGCACTCATGTTGCTCGGCGTGCCGGTGAGGCGCGTCCTGCGCCGCGTGCAGGCCACCCGGGAAAGTCGCTATCACGTGCTGCGAGGCGTCTTCCGAGGCGACGTCCATGACGAGGCGGACGGTGCGGAGCGACCGCACTCCCGGTTGCATTCCGTCTTCATAGCACCGGGTGTGCCGAGCATCGGCCGCACGATCGGCGAGTTCTCATTGCAGGATCTTGCCGTCGAGGTCACCGCGATTCGGCGTCGGGGTGTGAAATCGTTGTCGCCGGCTGCCGAGACGCTGATCGAGCAAGGCGACGTGATCGTGTTGTTCGGCAGCGACGACGCCATCGGGGCCGCGGAGATCCGACTGTTGCAGGGCTGGCGGCCGAAGAGTCGAGAGGGGTGACAGGCCAAGTCAGAATGACCAAGTCAGAATGACGAAGGCCCGCATCATGCGGGCCTTCGTCATTGACTCGATTGCCGACTAGAACAAGCTCGCTCCGCCGCAGTTGACCTCGCCCTGAGGGATAAACCACAGGCCGGCGGTGTCCATGCATTGCAGAGGAGCATAGGCGCCCTGGGGAGCAGGGGGGGGCGCCGGTGCATTGCCCTGGTAAGTCGAGTAGCGGAAGCCGCCTCGCAAGCCGTTGCCGTCGTCGATCTTTCGATCCACCTCCGAGGCGATTTCGACCGGAACTTGCGCCCCTGTCTTCAGGTTGTGCTTGTTGGGCGGCGTCGGATTCGTGTCGGCGTAGATGCCGTCATAGCGCAGCTGCAAGAAGATGTTGTAGGGGTTCTTCGGGTTGTTGTTGTCGGTCGCCGCTGTGTCGCCGGCCGTCATCGTGTAGCTGCCGTTGAGAAAACCCGCGCTCGCAAGGTGCATCCACGCGAGAATTTCCTCGTGGACTTCCGAGGCCACGCCCCCGACGGTGATCGGAACCGCATCGGACTGGATAATGCCGTTGCCGTTACCGTTCAGGCAGGAGTTTCCTGTCGGGCACTTCAAGGTGCTGTTGGCCGAGGCGTAGTCGCCCGGATAGGCACGGAAACGATCCTGGAAGCCGAAAAACGCGGCCTTGATGCCGTCTTGTTGGGCGATCAGATTGCGCACGCGCGCGCTCGTGATCAATTCCTGTCCCTTCAGCACCCCTCCGAGGAGCAGGCCGATAATCACGAGCACGATCGCGATTTCGATCAGTGTGAAGCCGCTTTGACGGGTTCTGGACATGATAAACGTCCCCTAAAGACGATTGAGTGAACAGTTCTGTGCAATATGCATGCCGATCGGCCTGCCGAGACTTGCTCTTTGCAGGGCTGGTGCCGGGCCTGACGCAAAGGCCATGCTAGCGCGGGACGCGCGCCTGCGGATACTTCGCGTCTTTGGTTCGAAGCCATTAAACATTATAGGTATATTCGGGGGGCGATCTGATCGCGCGGCGATCAGACAAGCCAGGGGATAGCCCGTGCCGCTCTTTGGCGTGATGTCGTGAATTCGTCAGTGTCTCGTCGAACCTGTCGGAGATTCGGCGGCCTTGATGCGTTCGAGACTTTCGAGCAACAGGATACGTTCGTGCATATCGGTAACCGTGCCACTCGCCAGCAATCCGCCCAGAAGAATGCGTGCCGCTTCGAATTCGCCCATATCCTCGAGCAGGAAGATGTGCATCTGGCGGGCCCAGGAAGGCGCGTGTTTGCTGTGCGCCTGGATGGTACGGGCGAACTTCAGCGCCAGCGGCAGATCGTTCAATCGGTGCTTGGCCATGATTGCGCCGTGGGCAAGCCATGGCCAGCGCCGTTCTGGATCGACCAGGAACTGATCATAGGCAAGCTCGAGCATGAATCGGCTGCGCGCCGGGTCCGGCACCTGCCCATAGAGCTGGGTGGCCATCAGCAGGGGATACTGCCCGACCGGATCCAGCCGCAATGCGGTAACGAGCCACTCGGCGACACGGGGGTAGTCCAGTTCCAGATAGGGGATGCTGATGCCGGGCTGGTTGTCGAAGGCCTGCAGGTAAAGAATCAGCAGGTGCGCCGCGGGCAATCGATCGAAGCCTTGCATGAGCGCCAGCGCAGGCCCTGCGGGCGGCGGTGTGAGTGCCGCGGCTCGTGCTGTCGGGCGGGGCTGGACCAGAGTGAACCCGACTTGCAGCGAAAGACACAGGGCGAGCAGGATCAATGCAGACCGCGGGACCACCCGGGCCGGCCGCAGTGAGCGGCCGATCAAATTTCCCTCCGGTAGAAATCGAACAGCGCGGCTGCAATCAGCAGTGCAATCGAGATCGTCGCCTGCAGGGCGATAAGTCCGAGCACGTCCGGTGCCACGGTCTTCTCGGCGATCCATTCGGTCATTGCGAACTGGTCAAGCGCCGGGATGATGTACGCAAGCATGTCCACCCCGAAGTCGAGCGCTGGCCGTGCGCCGCCCATCTTGCCCAGCAGTGCCGTTTCCGACATCAGGCGCATGGCGGTGATCGTACGTCCCAGAAGGTAAAGTCCGAAGATTACAGTCACCGCAGGCAGCACCTGACTGAAGGTCACGATGCAGAACATGCTCAGCGCGCACACGATGGCCAGTTCGAGGAACAGCGACGTGCACCACACGACCACCACGCCGACGGGCACCGATGCCAGCATGGGCAAGGCGGCAAGCAACGCCAGGACTGCGCACACGGCAATGAAACCGCTCACTTTCCCGAGGACGTAGCTGGATCGGGGAAGGTCGAGCGATAGTACGAGCTCCAGGCCCTTCTCGTTGAATTCACGCACCACGCTGCTGGTAATATACAAGGCCAGCATGAAGACGCTCGCCAGGCGAGCGCCGCTTGCGTAGAAGCTCCACTGCAGTCGGTCGGACTCCGTGATCGCGATCTGGTGGATGAACAGGCTGCCTGCCCAGACGAATGCGAGCACGCCTGTCGCCAGCAGGGGCAAGCGAGTGCGGTACGCCTCCAGCAGCGTGAACCGAGCGATGGTGAAAACGTGGGTATGCACGGCAAGGCGTTCGGAGTCGGCGCTGCGCCATCGGAACTTGTGTCGCAGCGGGGTTCTTCAGTATAGCCCAGCTCGGCGCGTGCGGTTGGACACCAAGCAGAGAGCACGCGTATGACCCCGCAGCAACGCATCGTCGCCATGCCTCCCCAGATCTGGCTGGGTTCCATGCTGCTCGCACTGCATGCAGCCCTCGCCTGGGATTTCGAGAGCGCGTGGTCCCGCGCGTTCCTGCTCGCACACGTCGGATTGTTTCTCATCTGGCAACCGATGTGGCGGGGCGAGCGCAATCTGAGCTACAAGCACGTCGCCCTGATCATGATCATCGGCTTGGTGCTGGTCGGCTTCACCAATTGGTGGCTGATGGCGGTATGGCTCGCCGTGCTGTTCGGGCTGATCGGGGGGAACGTGCCCGGCATCCGGGAGCGTCGCCACCGGGTCGCGTCGCTGCTTGCAGCCGTCTATCTGTTGGCCATGCTGCTGGTATGGGTGGTGCCGAAACTCTTCAGCGCGCCGGAGGCGAACAGCGCGGCTGTCGACGTTCTCGTGCGCTACGGGCTGCTGGTACTGCCGGTGCTCATTATCCTGATCCGCGTCGAGCGGCTCGTCTCGGACGTCCCTCACGCCGTGGATCTGTTCTACAGCGTCATGTTGTTCCTGCTCGTCGCAGCGCTCGTGCTGGGCAGCTTCATGATCAAGGAGCTCGCGAAAGCGGCCTACCCGATGGCGCTTGCCCAGACCTTGTTGTCTATCGCCCTGCTGCTAATCGCGTTGTCGTGGCTCTGGAGCCCGCATGGCGGGTTCTCCGGCGTGGGCCAGCTGCTGTCCAGGTATCTGCTCTCGGTCGGTCTGCCGTTCGAGCGCTGGATGCAGAGTGTGGCCAATCGAGCTGAACACGACGACCAACCCGAACGCTTCCTGGTCAACGCGCTGCACGACATGCTGGAATTGCCGTGGTTGGCGGGGGTGCGCTGGCAGACGCAGGTCGACAGCGGCGAGTTCGGTCAGCCCTCGAAGTTCGACGCGGAACTGAGCTACGGCGGGCTTACCTTGACCTTCTACACGCGCTGGTCGCTGTCGCCCGCGCTGCTGCTGCACCTCAAGTTGCTCACCCGGCTGCTCGCGCACTACTACGATGCCAAGCGACGCGAGCAGCAGCAACGCCAGAACGCCTATGCCCAGGCGATCCATGAGACCGGAGCCCGTCTCACCCATGATGTGAAGAATCTGCTGCAGTCGCTGACGTCCCTTTGTGCGGCAGCCGAGGCAAGCGGTCCAGAACGGGCGACCGAACTGCAGGCGCTGATGAACCGGCAGTTGCCGCAGATCACTCACCGACTGCAAACGACCCTGGACAAGTTGCGTGCGCCCGAAAAATCGGAAAGGATGACAGCTGTCAAAGCTTCGCAGTGGTGGGAGGCTATGACCGCTCGCTACGCACGTCGCGATGTCGTCTGCAGCGGCGGCGAAATATCACCCCAGGCAAGCTTGCCGGGCGAACTGTTCGACAGTGTCGCCGACAATCTGATCCAGAATGCGCTCAACAAGGGGCGGGGCGAAGCGGGCTTCCGGGTGGAGGTGCATTTCTCCTGCGCCGAGACGCCGTGCCTGCGTGTGACCGATGTGGGCTTGCCGGTGCCGCCGGCAGTCGCGCGTCGGCTCTTCGATGGGCCAGTCCCTTCTCAATCCGGCCTCGGCATCGGCCTGTATCAAGCGGCGAAACAGGCGGCACAGCACGGGTACCGGCTCGTGTTGGCAAGCAACGAACCGGGACAGGTCCGCTTCGAATTAGGTCAGGGCTGAGCCGACCGTTCGGATGCGAACTGCGTCGCCTCTCGTTGCATCGACGAATACAGGTACGCTTCGCGATCGAGGCCGACGGGTGCGGTCAGGGCAGTTTTCCCGCGGCGACCAGGCGCTGTTTGAGCACATGCGGCGACAGCCAGGTGACGATGTCGTCGAATTCCCCCGCGGTGCTGGTCGAGGGGCTGGGTGCGCGGCTAACGAAGATGGTGTCGCTGTTGCTGTTGGCGATTTCGTGGTCGCTCATCGCGGCGCAGCCTACCGCGGTGCCGCAGCCTGGAGGCAGTATGAGCGCGTTCGTGTCGGCATTGATCGCGCCCCAGCGGTTGGGTCCGTGAGAAAGAATCACGGCAACGACCGCGTTGAGCGAAGGCGGAACCTGGGTGATCGCTTCGCCCGCCGCGCAAGTGCTGGCGGAGCAAACTTGCAGCGATCCCTGCGTACTCAAGGTCAGGGTGGCTGCCGGGGCGCGCTGGGCCAGCGCGGGCGATACGCCATACCGATAGCGATTGCCCCAAGGATCGACCGAAGGCAAACCCAGCGTCACCCAGGGCACATTGCCTTCGGGCGCGACGCAGGCCCCGGCGTCGACGTCCTCGATGCCATCGTTCGGCGTGCCCGCGCCGGCTGCCGCGGTCTTGTCGGGGCAAGGCAGGTGAGGGACGGTCTGGGCGCTGGCGTAGCCCATCAGCGCCTCCTTGATCTCATCGAGTTGCCGACGGGCGTCGGCCAACTGCCGCTGCTCCACCTGCGTCGACAGGGGCACGAGAATGCTGCCGAGTATGAGTGCCATGACGAAGATCACGACGGTCATTTCGATGAGGGTAAAGCCTGCGTATCCCCTGCGGCCGCGCGAACGGTTGGGTCGCATGTGTCTCGTGCTCGTCATTTGTATACCGTGACGTCGTTGAATGTGGCGCTCCGGCGTCGGCTTTCGAACAGATCCGCGGTCAGAACGCTGAAGTCATTGTCACCCTCCAAATAACTCGAGGGATTGGCTCGATCACCTGCCATTGCACGTGATTGCATGATCGTGCCCGTGTTCAGTGGTCTACCGCTCACGATAACGGCATAGCGGACACCTGCAGTAAATACGCCCGGTGAACTGACGCTAAGGCAATCGAGGCAGGGCAGCGATGCCGCGCCCGGACCGGGCTTGAATTGTTCGGCGACGGCATAGAAGACGTGCAATTTCCAATTGTTCCACCAAGCGAACCCGTGACCGAGGTTGCAAGGTAAGCCCGGCCAGCTTTCCTCCATGGCGTTGCCGCTGTCGTTGCGCGTGTTCCTGAGCAACTGCTCTGCGGTGACGCCGCCTATCATCCCGTCGGGCACGCGGCCTGCTCGCAGGCCGCTCTGGTCTGCAAAGCGATTGTTGACTGCGCTGTCGCTCGTGTCCGTCGCCCAGGGATAGCGTCCCAGGTTGGCAGGACGGACGGCATATTGATCGAGACAGGCGCTTACTTCGCGCGCCACACGCAGTTCCAGCAAGGGAACGATGTCGTCATAGGTGATGACCGCAATGCGGTCGTTCACGACTAAATCCGGCCCGATTTTCACTGGACCGCCGATGACGCCGTTATGAGTGCTATCAGCGAAGTCGGCGTTGTCTTCGCCAGCCGTGAGGTTGTCGAGGTAATTGATCGGATTGCACAGCGGCGTGTTCGTCGGTGGGCTCGCCGTGCAGCGATTGAATTGGTTGCAGTCGTCACCTAGCGTGCAGCTACGATTTTGGAGCTCAGCACCGCCTTGCCGCCGGATCACCTCGCCGGGTGCGAAGATTACAGCGACAGCGCCGCTGGGTAGCAGAGGGTCCGGATTGGTGCCGTCATGGACGATCGCCTGCGAGGCGTTTCTGACCGTGATGGTGCCTCGGGTGTCGCTGTTGAGGCAGCCTGCATCTGTCGGCGCGGCACACAGCGTTCGCGGATTGTTCTTGAACGCGTCGGATACGGCATACCATAGCCGCTCGCCGTCGCCGTCACGCAAATCAGGCAGCCCGAGCGTCCGCCAAGGCAAACGTCCCAGGCGACTTGCGGCGCTCGAGCAGGGGGTATCCGCATCGCCGTCGTTGTCCACATCGGGACAGGGCAGGTCGCCCGGCCGCTTGGGGTCCTCGAGCGGCACGGCCGATGCATATCCGATCAGGGCCGCCTTGGCCTGCGTCAATGCCTGTTGAGTGATGAGGGCGCGCTGCGCGTCGTCAGTGCTTCCGCCGCGAGTGAGCACCAGGAATGTGGATATGCCGATGACCGCGAACAGCAGAATGCTTGCGATCAGCGCAGCACCGCGTTGGGGTCGAACGCGTGAACGCGGCGGGCGACCGGACATGAGGTGGGCGGTCAACGAGCCGCAGAAGCGTCCGCGCCGGGCGCAGCGCCGCTCTGAGCCGGCGACTCGATTTCGCGCAGCAGGTCACGGAGCAGGTCGCGCTCGCGGCTCGAGCGCCGGGGAGTGTGCGAGTCCGTTGGATTTTGGCGTGTGGGGGGTATCGCCTCTGCCGTACCGGGACTTGGCGCAGCGCGATAGGCTTCCTTCACTTCGCCGGAATCGATTTCCAGTTGCTGCCCCACCCGCATGTCCACTACCCGTCCCGTTTGCGGGAGCTGTACCGTGACACTACCCGGGGCCGCGCCCACGCGAGAAGGCCTGACCAGCACACCGTCGTCCGACTTCCTGCCACGGACTTGCTTGTTGTTCAGCCATACGGTCGTCGCACCGTCGCTTCGCCTCACGATGCCGTTGAGCGTGACGGATCCGGAGGGTGGCGGCTGCGGCGGCTCTTGCGCCTGCGTATCGGCGACGGCGGCCTGCGGGCGTCGCCGAGCCTCGTCCATGGCCGCTCTTTGCGCCGGCGTGAAGAACAGGCGGCCCAATTCGGCGGGCGCATCCGAAGCGGGTGTGCCCGGCACCGCCCGCTGCACAATTGTCGGTGCCGGTATGGCGGGCACGGCATCGGCCGCCACGCCCCATGTCGTATGCATGGCGCCGAGCAGCGTCCAGAGCAGGCGAGATCCTGTCACGGCTTGCGCTCCATCGGTTCCGGGTTGATCGTAATCCAGGCGAGTTCGCATTCCGCCCGCAAATTGGGCTGTGAGCGCTGGGGCGTGTCAGCGGCTGTTGCCCGCTCTAGCACGCATTGGTTGATATCGAAAGCACCGGCGTTCTGCGTTTCCAACTGCTGAAAGAAGCGCATCAGTTCCCCTTCGTGCGCCAGCCTCAGGCTGAGTTTCATCACCGACTGTGCGAGGCCCAACCGCGGCGCATTGAGTTCCTGGGCATATGGGTAGGGCTGCTGTGTGCTGACTTGGTACTCGGCACCGAACAGCTGGGTTTGCTGGTTGGTCGTGCGCAAGGCGTCGATCCAGTTGATGCGCTGTTCCGGACCGATCAATCCTTGCTTGCGCAGCTCCTCGTAATGGGGCAAGTGACGCACGATGAGATCTCGCTCGTCGCCCGAACGCTGAAATCGGGTGCGTGCTTCACGCAGCTGATTCTCCTGGGCGACGAGGATCCGCTCGTGCTTGATGATCTCGGCGCGTGTCCAATAGATCAGGCTTGCTGCGGCCACGACGATGACCAGTAGCACACCGAGCGGCGCCTTGAGCGAATCCAGGTGGCGGCTGCTGAGCTTCATCGTGAATCCCGGAAGATCATGTTGATGCGAAACGGGGCGCTCGTGGCCCGAATGGCGCTTTCAGTGGTCGAGCCCGACAAAGCCATGGTCGGGCTGACGTTCAGCGGCAGGCCGACGACCCTTACGTCTGCGACTGCGGCATCCTTGCGCAGCGTTTCGGCGAAGGCTGAAATGGCATCCAGTGCCACCCGGTAGTCGCCATCGAAAGGCTGAATTTCGGCTTCGATGAAAGCCGCCTGACGGCGTCCGGCGGGCGCACTGGGCGCTCCTGCGGCTTGGACATCGGCTCGGCGGGGCCCCCCGTCGGTGTCGAAGTCGCGGGAACTGTACTTCCAGCCGAAGCTCTTGAGCCTCACGTTCGGATACTGCTCGAGCGCATGCCCCAGTACGATCATTGCATTTTCGGGCGTGCGCTTGGTCGCTTTCAGCTTCTCGGCGACCTGCACGGCCAGCAGCAGGTCGTCCGCGTTGGTGGGCGAGGCGGGGTAACCACGGCTGACCTCCTGATAGCGGCGCTGGTAATCGGCGGCCTGCGCGACCGCATGAGCCTGCTGGAAGCGCAAGTCGTAGATCTGATAGGCGTTCATCGCAAGCCAGGCGAGGGACACGACGCCCGCCAGGGCAGCGCTTGCGTACAGGGCGCGGCGCAGCTGGAAAATCTGGAAGCGCTCGGTGACCAGCTCAGGAGCGAGATTGCCTCGCGGCGGCAGGGCACCGAGATAGTGCAGGTAGAGGGCTTCTGGCGTATCGGCGACCACCATGTCGGGCACGCCCGTGCGCTGGCGGATTTCACCCGCGTCGATGACGCTCGCCTGGGCATTGGAGATCTCGCGTGCAACCGCTTGTTCCAGGCCGGAGAGGCTGCCGTCGCGGTTCAGCGCAACGACGGCCAGATGCTCGTCCAGGGTCATTACGCGCAGCGCGTGCAGATAGAGTCGGGTGTTTGCGATCTCTTCGGTGAATGCGGCGACCCGGTCGCGGGTGTCGGCATTCTCGACCTGGGTCAGCCGGCTGACGCGTAGCTTGCCGTGGCGAAAAAACGTGAGCCGCAATCCGGAAGGGTGGCGCGCGACGAGCAGCAGGTTCGCTGCGTCCGGTGCGAGCTTCTGTGCCAGGGTTTCGGCGATGACAGGAAGCAGGTAGACGCCGGCCACGGGAAGATCGTGAGCGCGGATCTGCGTGAGCCAGACATCGAGCAGATCAGGGTTGAGCAAAGCGAAGAAGAGGTACTGGTCGTCTCGGCGCTTGCCGGTGTCCCGCCCCTGGAGCAGTGCGCCGCAGTACGGCGTGTTTCGGTACAGCTGGCGCAGGCGGCGATCGAGCAGCTCCGAGCGGTCGCGTCCGCTCGCGTGAGGCAGCATTTCGTACCGGTAGTCCTCCTCGACCACGTCGACGAGAACGTGCGCGGGCACGTTGCGCAGCTGCCCGAGATATCGATCGAAGGCTGCGAGGCCCTGCTCGTCGTTGCCGAAGACTTCGCAGCGACCGAGCTTGCCGTTGCGCGAGAGGCCCGCGGTCACCCGATCGGCGGTGACGCAGATCAGCAGCTTGTCGGCCATGCCTGCCTGCCTTCCAATGATTGCATTGAGGAGCGGGCGCAACGTCGCGCCGGCGGGAGCGCGCGCGATCTCATATCGTCAGCTTGCCCAGAATATCGTACACCGGTGCCAGCACTGCCCAAAGGATGAAGGCGAGGATGATGCCCAGGGCCATCGTCAAGGCAGGCTCGATGAACTTCATCGCCTTGTCCACAGATTCGCGCACGTCGCGCCCGTAGAAGTAGTTGATGTTCATGAGGGTCGTGTCGAGCGCACCGGTCGCTTCACCCAGGCGCAGCATGCGCACCACGAGCGGCGGAAAAATGCCGATGTTCTGAAACGCTTCGGCAAGGCTGTCGCCCGCGGTGATCTGCTGGGTGGCGCGCCGCAGCCCGTCAGCGATGACGCGATTGCCCACGATCTCCTCGCTGTTTCGTAGCGCGTCGAGCACGGTGATGCCGGATCGGTACATCATGGCGAAGAAGCTGGCGAAGCGCGCGAGAATGATCTTCTGCAGGATCGGGCCGGTGATCGGCATGCGCAGCTTGGCGTAGTCCCAAAGGTAGCGGGCTTTTTCGCTGCGCCGGATCCAGATCGCCATCGGGACGATGACCACGATCGGGAGCACGATCAAAAGCGGCCACCAGATGCGCAACTGGTCGGAGAGGAAGGTCAGCATGCGCGTTTGAATCGGGACTTCGACGCGCATGGTCTTGATGAGCTGCGTGACCTGAGGCACCAGCCACACGAGCAGGAACAGCACGACCGCGCTTACGACCAGCAACACCAGCGACGGATAGATCATCAAGCGCTTGGTCATGGACGTCAGTTCGTCTTGCCAGCGCAACGAGGCTCCCAGGCTTTCGAACACTTCCGGCAGCGTCCCGGCGAGTTCGCCTGCGCGAACCAGGCTCACGAACACGGTGGTGAAGACGTTCGGATGCGCGGCCAGGCATTGCGAGAGCACCTTGCCGCCCTCCATGTCCTCGATCACCGTCGTGAGGATTTCGCGAAAGCGCGGGTTGTCCATGCCGTCGCGCAGATCGCGCAAACCGTCGATGAGCGGAATGCCGGCGCGGGATATCTGCTCCAGATCGACGCAGAAAGTGATGAGGTCGAGTCGTGAAACCTTCCCGCGCGCGCCTCGTGCGCCGGATTTCTCCTGCACACGATACGTGATGAGATCCAGGCCCATGCGCCGCAGCCGAAGTTCGAGGTCGACTTCATTGGCCGCTTCCAGCGAACCGCGGGCAGGGCGGCCCTGTTTATCGATGGCTTTGTAGGTGAATGCGGACATGCGGGCCGGGGCGTGCTCAGGTGTAGCGGCCGGTCAGGTCGACCGCCCGGGACACTTCGCCGATGGTCGTGCTGCCATCGATCACGCGCGCGATGCCCTCATCGGCGAGGGGGCGGAAGCCTTTGCTCAAGGCCAGCGTGCGCAGTTCGCGCGTCGTTGCCCGGCGGGCCACCAGTTCGTCCAGGTCGCTGTCCATGACGAGAATTTCCATGATGGCCATCCGACCTTTGAAGCCCTTGTTGGCGCACTGCTTGCAGCCCACCGGGCGGTACAGGTTGACGCTCGAGGACGCCCGGTTGCCGAGCAGCTTGCGCTCCTCGGGTGATGGCAGATAAGCCTCCTTGCAGAAGGGGCAGAGCACTCTAACCAGGCGCTGCGCGATGACGCCGATGATGTTGCCCGACATGATGTCGGGCTGGATGCCGATATCCATCAGGCGCGGAAACGCGCCGAGCGCGGAGTTCGTATGCAGCGTGGTGAATACCTGGTGGCCCGTCATCGCGGCGCGAAACGCCATCTCGGCCGTCTCGCGATCGCGAATTTCGCCGACGAGAATGATGTCCGGATCCTGACGCATGATCGAGCGGATGCCGTTGGCGAAATCCATCTTGATCGCCTCGTTCACCGACGTCTGCCGCATGAGGTTCAGCGGATATTCGACCGGATCCTCGAGTGTCATGATGTTGACTGTCTCGTCGTTGATCTCGGCCAGCAACGAGTACAAGGAGGTGGTCTTGCCGCTGCCGGTGGGGCCGGTGACGATGAGAATGCCTTCCGGGCGCGCCAGCATGAGCCGCAAGCTCGGCATGGACTCGGCAGCGATGTTCATCCGGTCGAGACTGATGATCGACTTTTCCCGGTCCAGCACCCGCAGCACGATGTTCTCGCCGTGGATGGTCGGCTGGGTGGAGACCCGGAAATCGATCGGGCGGCCGTTCAAGGTCAGCGAAATCCGACCGTCCTGCGGCGCGCGCGTCTCGGCGATGTTCATCTCGCTCATCACCTTGATGCGAACCGCGATGCCCGGCCAGTAGGTCTTGTGCAGGCTGCGCACCTGCTCGAGCACGCCGTCGATGCGAAAGCGGATGCGCAGGAATGCGTATTCAGGCTCGAGATGGATGTCGGATGCGCCGCGCTTGACCGCGTCGACCAGCAGGGCGTTGACCAGGCGCACCATCGGCTGGGTGTACTCGTCGCCGATGGCCTGCAGACTTTGGTAATCGATCTCGCCGGTTTCGATCTCGCGCAGGATGCCGTCGACCGACAGCTCGAAACCATAGAACTGGTCGATGAAGTCTTCCAGCTGGGCTTCGGCGGCCAGCAGGGTTTTGAGTTCGACGCGCTGGCCGAGCATCGCTCGCAGCTGATCCAGCGCCACGACGTTGAACATGCCCGAAGTGGCGACTGTGAGCGCCCGCTCGTCGGGGTCCCATGCGATCGGCAGCACGCGATGCCGACGAGCAAACTCCTGCGGGACGAGCCGCAACGCCTCGGCATCCGCGACGACCTGCGACAGATCGATCGACTCCTGGCCCACCGTGCGAGCCATCGCATCGCGGATCGCGGCTTCGGTGACGAAGCCCAGGCGCACCAGCTGACGACCGATCGGTGTGTTGTTCGATTTCTGTTCGGTCAGACCGATGCGCAGCTGATCGGTCGTGATCAGCCCCTGCTGAACCAGCAGTTCCCCTAGGCGCAGTTTCTTTCTTTGCTCGGCCAACGCTCGAATCGATCCGTTGTGTAGTCAGTCTGAATTATGGCGCGGAGCCCGTGTGCGTCTGTTGCGCAGTACGCATGGCTCGGCTCGGTCGGCCGGTGTTCGCACTCGCCGCCGAAGGAAAATAGCACGTGCGGCCAGGGCGGGGCGAATCCGACCGACCTGCTTTCACTCCAGAGCGCCGAGCCGGTTTGCGCGCGAACCCGCCATTCGTCGTTCCTGCTGCATCCGGGCCCAGTTCACGGTCGCTCGGACAGGGCCGCTTCGAGGCTTCGAATGCGTGCCTGCACCGGTGCCAGAGCGAATTGCGCGTTGCCGCGAGCCTGCGCGATCGACACGGCGCGACGATAGTAGTCGAGGGCGAGCTTCTGCTGGCTCAGGTGTTCCAGGCCGACAGCCAGATTGAACGCGTAGTCCGGATTGTCCGGCGCCATGTTGACCGCCTGGAAGTACGCGCTTTGCGCGGCGGCCCACTGGCCTTGTTCGGAATAGAGGTTGCCCAGGGAGAAGTACAGGAAGGCGGACGGTTCGCGCGCAATCAATTGCTTCAGGCGGGATTCAGCGGCGGTCGGGTCGGCGCGTCCGCTGATGTTGAGCAGCCCGGCCTGCGCATAGGCATTGCGCGGCTCCTGTTCGAGGATGCGCAGATAAAGCTGAGTCGCGGCATCACCCCGGTTCTGCTGCGCGAGCACGCTGGCCAGGCCGAGCATGCCGTCGATACTGCGGGGTTCCGCGGTCAATACTTGGCGATAAAGGCGCTCGGCGTCGTTCAGCTGGCCTTTTTCCAGCGCCTGGTAAGCGGCCAGCAGATCGCTGCTGACCGGCACGACCTGGGCGGTCGATGGGCTGGTTTCCGCAGGAGTGCGCGTGGCCGTGGTGCGTGGCGGCGCTTTAGGCGGCGCAGCGGTTGCCTTGGGTGAAACGGTCGCAAGAGAGCCGCTCGGCGGGATGACGGATCCTGATCCTGTGGCGGGCGGCTGGGTTCTGGACGCGGGTGTCGCGGCCGTTGCCGGTGATGCTCCCGTCGCGCCTGCCGGGGGGGCAATCGCATTACGCGCGGGCGCTGGTGCTGCCCCAGCCGGCGCAGATTGGCTTTGTTGGGCGGTAGCGGCGGGGGCAGTGGGAGCAGCCGAGGCCCGCGGCTCTGCAGGCGCGCCTGCCTGCGGCGGCGCCGTGGCCAGAAGTGAGGGCGGGGCGTCGGGCATTGCGGCGACCGAGGGCGGCTCCGGGGCGAGTTGCGGTTGGGGCGGTTCGGCGGGCACCGAGGCCATGGGTGCCGGAGGCGCGGGCGCTTGGGGCGGAGGCGAGGCCACGGGCCCGGGTGGCGCCGTCACTGGGCTCGCCATGAAGATCCCGGGGTTCGTGATTTGCAGATAAAGATAGATGCCGTAGCCGATGGCGAACAGACCTGCGGCCGTGCTGAATGCCACCAGCGGCCGGCGCGCGACCCAGTCGAGTACTCCGGGCGAGGAAGCGGGCGGTGGCGCGGGCCGAGCGCTTGCACGCAATACCGTCTGCGCTTGAGCCGGGCTGGCCGCGGGAATGCGCCCGGAGCCGGAGGCCGCCGCAGGGCTGCTCGCAGACGCACGTGGCTTCGGCGCGGCCGCAGGCCGCTCCGGCCGCTCGGTAGGCTCGATTGGCTCCAGAGACAATCCGCTCTCGGTGTCGTTGCGCGGTTCGGGTGGCGCGGTGGTGTCGGAACCGGGTGTGCCCGCCTCGCGGTTCTTGGCAGCGTTTTGCAGGGCTTTCAGCAGCAGGCTCATCGTGCGCCACCTGTGCCCGCGTTTCCTTGCGACTGCGGCAGGAAGCGCTGGAAGAACTTCAGCTCATCGCTTTCGAGCGAAGGATTGGTGATGACCGTGGGCCGCAGGAAGATCACCAGCTCGGTCTTGACGTTGTGGTTGTCCCGGAAGCGGAAGATCTCTCCCAGCCGGCCCAGCGCATCCGCGCCCGGGATCTGTTCGCGGTTGTTTCTGATGTTGTCCTGCATCAAGCCGCCGAGGACCACGGTCTGGCCTGTGCCCACCTGGAGCACGGATTCCATCTCGCGCACTTGAACTTCAGGCACGAGGTTTTGTATCTGGAGCAGCGGATTGGGGTCCGGACGGAACTGCAGAACGCTCGATACCGTCGGTCGCACGGTTAGGGTGACCCTGCCATCCTCGTTGATCTGCGGCGTGACTCCCATGACCACGCCGACCGACACCGTCTTGGCCGTGGTGCTTACGCTGATGTTCGTCTGGACCTGGCTGGTGACTGTCGAAGAACTGACCTCGAAGTAGACCACGTTGTCGACGACCTTGAGTAGCGCGGTCTGGTTGTTCATGGCCATCAACTTGGGGCTCGAGAGCACGCGCGTGTTGCCGAATTCCTCCAGCAAGCGAATGGTGGCCGAGATGTTTCCCAGCCGGGAATCCGGGTTGATGTAGCCGATCTGGAAGTCGTTCGCGCCCCGACGGGTGACGTTCTGGTTCGAGCCGAAGCCGCTCAGCAGACTTTGAGTGAGGTTCAATCCGCCGGTGATGGCGAGTCTGCTCCAGTCCACACCCGCCTGGTAGACGTCCTTGAGGCTGACTTCCACGATGGTCGCCTCGATCATCACCTGGCGTTGAACAGCGCTGAGCACGCTGTCGATGTGCTGCTGGATCAACTCGTGTTGACGCTCGGTGGCCAGCACGCTGAGCGTGCCGCCGACGGGGTTGACGACGATGCTCTGGTTGATGTCGCCCGGAATTTCGCGGGTCGGTTGCCCCTGGAACGCTTTCTCCATCAGGGCGGGCGCGGCCGCACCGGCGCGCGCCACGGACTCGGCCTGAGCAATCCGCTCGTCTCGCGCGGCGCGCAGGGCCTCGGCCCGGGCAGCTCTTTCTTCGGCGGTCCGGTTCAGAGCCTGCGTGGACGCAAGGATAGAGCGGACGTTGTCTTGCAGCACTGTCCAGAAGTGATTCTGGGACTTGGTCGAAACGGTGGTCTGCGACTGGTTGGTGCCTTGGCCGCCACCCTGGCCGCCGCCGGTCACCGACCCGGTGATCGAACCGGACACCCCGATCTGAGATTCGCTGTCGCGCTGCATGTTGACGTAGTTGATGCGGTACGTCTTGAGGTAAGGCGTGTCGGGTTGAACGACGAGCGTGTTGCCCTCGCGCTTATAGCGAACGTTCACCTGTTTGCTGATCCGATCGAGGATGGCGGGCAGCGTCTCGTTGATCGCGTTGATGCTGACGATACCCGTCAGTGCCGGGTGGATGTCGATGTTCTGTCTGGTGTCTCTCGCCAGCGCCTGAAGCAGTTCTTTCACCGGTACGTCGTTCACCACGACGCTGTAGGTCGGCGGCTTGATCGTGGGCTTAGGCACAGGCACCGCGAAGCTGCTGCTTCTGACGGGCGCAAGTATGTCGCCGGCAGGCTTGGGGGAGAGCGCGATGTGCCCCTCGGAGGGCTGGACGCTGGGTTGCCTGTTCGCGCACCCTGTCCCCGTGGCGGCCAGAGCAACCAACATGAGCAGGACACTCTGACGGCGGGAAGCCGCGGGCCCCTTGGGGGCTGCACCGCGGCGTGGCAAGCGCGACATGACGGGCCGCATCGATTTCACCTCTGTTCTACGCCATTCCGGCATCCGCAACGGTTACAACGTGTTGTTGCGGCTCATTTCTTCCCGAATTCCCTGCACGGTGCGCAAATAAGGCTTGAAGGCCTTCAAATGCGTCGGCAGTCGATCGAGCGCGCTTTGAGCGGCTTCCCGAGTGCTGAAAGTGCCATACAGCACGGTAAGGAACGGCTTTTGTTTGGCCAAGGTACGGTACACAAAAATATTCGATATTTCAATTGATTTGGCAATGGTGCTAAGGTGATCCCTAAGCTGCTGTGGGTTTTCTGAGCCGAGCAGCTGTATGGAGAGTGTCTCCGGGTCGGACGCGCTTAGCCAGTCGAGCGTCACCTGCAGCCGGGTTTGGAGCATATCACTCTGTTCCGCAAGGGTTTGCGGGGCTCTTTCAGGTTTCTGCGGCGATTGCTGCAAACCGGGTAGGGACGTTTCCTGTTGCGCGACCGCAACAATGGCGGCTGGAGGCTCTTCTGCGCGGGCCAAGACGGGCAGGGTCGCGGGTTTTTCGTCCGTCGCCGAGGAGGGCGCTGCCGGTGCTGCGGCTTCGCTACGCGCCGGTTCAGGGCTGCTCGCTTGCGCAGGATCCCGGGATGCAGCTGGCTTTTGCAGCTCGCCGGAGCCAGGAATGCCGGGTCGGCTTCCTGCGTTCATCCAGACGAGGATGCCAATCACGATCGCCACGATGGCTGCGGCCCCGATTCCGATCAACCAGGCTGTGCGCGGCGTGGACTTTGCGCTGCTGTCGCGGGCGAATTCGCTGTCGCGAATGGCGGCGGCGACGTGTCGCGGCAGGATAGTGTGCGTGCTTTCGGAAAACGCCGCCAGCAACGCCTTGTCGGCGATCAGGTTCACCCGTCGGGTCAGGCCCTCGGAGGCTTGGGCGATGCGTTTGACCACGCCCGGACTGAAGATGTCGGGGCCGCGATAACCCACGGCCCGCATGCGGAACATGAGGTATTCGCCGACTTCCGGCGCGGCTAGCGGCGGCAGGGCGAAGCTATGGGTGATCCGTTCGCGCAATTGCCTGATGTTCGGTTGACGCAGATTGTCGTCGAGTTCGGGCTGGCCGAAGAGGACGATCTGCAGCAACTTGTGCTTGCCCGTCTCGAGGTTCGAGAGCAAACGCACTTCTTCGAGTGTCGCGATCGGCATGTTCTGAGATTCTTCGATGAAGATCACGACCTGCTTGTTTTCCGCGTGCCTTTCGAGGAGGTAGGCATACAAGGCGTGCATGACTTCCATCCGGCTCGCGTCGCGCTGGACTTGCAGTTGCAGTTCGAACGCGATGGCGTGCAGGATCTCTTCCGGAGACACGCTCGGGTGCGCGAGGTAGACGGTCTCGACCTGGGGCGGCAGTCTCGACTGGAGCATGTTGCAGAGCATGGTCTTGCCGGTGCCCACTTCGCCGGTGACCTTGATGATGCCTTCGCCTTGCGAAATGGCGTAGATCAGCGCGTCGAGAATCGCACCTCGGTTGCCGCCGGCAAAGAAGACCTCCGTATTCGGTGTGATGCGAAACGGGGCCTCGGAGAGTCCGAAATGCGCGTAATACATGGCTTATTGGTCTTCCGCCCCCTCTTGCGCGCCGTAGTTCTGGATGCGGCTGTAGAGCGTGGTGCGGTG
>JALHQN010000037.1:0-22016 GCA_022841915.1 Burkholderiales bacterium
GGCGCTGGCCGCCACCGCCATCAACGTGTAGCCGTCGGGCGTTGCGCGTGCCGCGATGTCCATGCCGAGTATTCCCCCCACTGCCGAGCCGCGGTTCTCGATGATGACCGGATTGCCCAGCTGCTCGGCAAGCTTTTGACCGACGATCCGGGTGACGATGTCGGTGCCGCCCCCGGGCGAAGCGCCGACGATGATGCGTATCGGCTTGTTGGGGTAGCTCCCGGGTGCCTTGTCGCCGCGGGTCTGGGCGTGCGTCGTGGCGGCTGCCAGGACGAGGCAGGTCAGCCCCAGCCGCATCCAGGGTGCAACGCTGGAGCGGGTGGGCGTGACGGAGAAAACGGGGTGATGGTCAGGCATGGTGGTGCTCCTCGGGTATTGGGGGCGATCGGGCGATTCAATCGAAGGTGAGGTTATCGGTGGTGCTTGTCGGTGGCGCTTCGGGCGGACCGCTCGACAGGAGAACGGCTGTCCATAGCAGGAATTCCCCAGAGAGAGGCGTTCCGTCCCATGGGCTGCGGTCGTGGTTGTGGGGCGCGAGCGATGGGTCAGGGATTTGCCCTTCGCACGATCAAGGCGTCGACGACTCTCACCCCGGCGCCGCGTTCCAGAACGCGCAGAGGATTGATGTCGAGTTCGGCGATTTCGTCGGCGCAATCGGCGGCGAACCAGGAAAGGCGCACGAGGGTTTCCACCAAGGCCTCCATGTCCGCTGCCTTCTCGCCACGCACGCCTTCCAGCAGCTTGTAGCCGCGCAACTCCCGCAGCATTCGCCGGGCTTCGGCAAAGGTCACCGGCGCAATGCGATAGCTGATGTCGCGCAGCACCTCGACGTGGATGCCGCCCAGGGCCACGGCGACGACGGGGCCGAACACGGGGTCGCGGACGATGCCGAGCATCATCTCGATGCCGGTGGGTACCATCTCCTGCACCAGCACACCGTTGATGCGCGCCGACGGCGCATAGGTGCGGGCCGATTCGACGACTTCCTTGAAGGCTGTGCGCAGCGCGCCTTCGCCGCGCACATCGAGACGAATCGCGCCTGCTTCCGTTTTGTGCGGGATGTCGGGGGAATCGATCTTGAGGGCGACCGGGCCTTGTATGGCACGGGCATGGGCGATCGCCTCGTCGATGCTCGTCGCCAGATGCTCTTGCGTGACCGCGAAGCCGTAGGCGCCCAGCACGTCCTTGGCTTCCCGCTCCGTGAGCTTGCCTTCGAAGCCACGCAGCAGCGCGAGCGCACGGCCGGTATCGATGCCTGCCGGGCGCACCGGTGTACGCAAGCCGGATTTGTATTCGGCAGCCATGGCGCCGAAGTCAGCGGCCGCCCGCACGGCGCGCAGACAGGGCGTCGCGTTGCGGAATACCGGCAGGCCGCCGCTCACGAGATCCCGAGGACCGAACGTCTGGTCGTCGGTGCAGCCGCCGACCCACAGCATGGCAGCGGGCTTGGGCAGGCAGCGCAGCAGCTCGGCGCCGCGCTCGATATCGACCCGCTTCACGAACGCGAAGATGGGCGCGATCAGATCCACTTGCGGATCCTCGGCGATCGCCTGCAGCGCACGCCGGAAGTTCTCCGGTTCACCGGTGGCGAGGGAGGTCATGTCGGTGGGATTCGAAATCTTGCCGTAGCCGGGCATGAACTGCGCCAGGGTCGCCTGCGTCTGTGGGGAGTACTCGGGCCATTCGATGCCGAGCGTCTCGCCGACATCGGCGAGTTGGACGATGTTGCCGCCTGTCGCGGCTGCGGAGGCGACACGCCGTCCCTTGGGCCAGCGGCGCGTACGCAGCAGCGTAGCCATTTCGTAGAGCTCGTTGGTCTCGAATACCCGGATCAGGCCGAACTGCCGGAACGCGGCGTCGTAGATGTCGTCCGCGCCGGCGATGGTTCCGGTATGCGAGGCGGCGGCGCGGCTGCCGGCCTCGGTGCGGCCGAACTTAAGAATAACGATCGGCTTCTCGCGCTCGGCGGCCTCGCGCGCGAGTTCGATGAGGCGTGCGCCGTCCTTGATCCCCTCGATCGCCATCAGGACGACGTCGGTGGCTGCAGAGCGCAGCATGAACCGCGCGAAGTCGATGGAATCGAGGTCGGCTTCGTTGCCGATGCTGGCCTCGTAGCTGATGCCCAGACCCGTCTCCATCGCGCGCCACATGACGTTGATTTGTCCCAGGCCGCCGCTGTGGCTGACCACGCCGACGTTGCCGGCCGGGCGTCGGGGGCCCGCGATCGCGCCCGTTGATGCCATCGCGAAGGCGTCGACGAAGTTGATCACGCCGTTGCAATTCGGACCCATGATGCGCATGCCGGTCCGCCGCGCGAAGGCAACGAGCTTCGCTTGGCGCTCGCGCCCTTCCTCGGTGCCCGTTTCGGAGAAGCCGGCGCTGTAGACCGTCGCGAAGGGCACGCCCCGCGCAGCGCATTCTTCGAGCACCTCGAAGACGCGCTCGGTGGCGACCGTGATGCCGACATGATCCGGCGTTTCGGGCAGCTCGGACACGCTCGGGTAGCACGTCAGGCCGTTCAGCTCGGTGGCGCGAGGGTTGACGGGATAGATCGGCCCCGCATAGCCGAAATTCATCAGCTGGCGGAACACCCGGGTGCCGAAACGCTCCCCTTGGTCGCTTGCGCCCACCAGAGCGACGGCGCGCGGTGCGAACAGGCCCGTGAGATCGGTATACGCGCGTGCGGTGGATGGCGTGCTCATGCGCGCCTAGCTCGACGCGAGGCCGCTGGCCTCGCCCACCATGGTCTTGATGCCGTCCTGGTTCTCGCACCAGAACTCGACCACGACGCGCGTTCGTTCGCCCTCGGGCTGCTTCTCCCTGACGCGACCGTGCATGGTCAAGGTATCGCCCGCAAGCACCGGCTTGATGAATTTCACGTTCATCTTGCCGCCCTTGACGAAACCTTCGCCCAGCAGGGCGACCATCATCTGCGAGACGTATGCGCTCGACATCATGCCCTGCGCGAGCGGCGCCGCGAAGCCCTTTTTTCGAGCCCATTCGGGATCGGTGTGGATCGAGCGCGGACGCACACCCGAGTAGCAGTCGATCTGACGCTGGGAGATGGGCTTGTCGATCGAGGGCAGGTCCTGATCGATGGCTATCGTTTGTTGGGCAACGAGGCTCATGGTCGCTCCGATCAATCGGGGAAGAACATCTGGGTGAACTGACCGCGCAGCAGGATCTGGCCGGTGTCTTCTTCGGTGGTGACGAATTCGGTCACCATGTAATGGCGGCCGCGCTTTTCGTACTTGTCGACGACCTTGCCCCGGGTGCGGACGCGCATGCCGACGCGGATCGGCTCGATGAACTCGAACTGCATCGCCGCATGCAGGCCGGCATCCACGACGAACTTGTTGTGGCGCATCATCAAGGCCTGATTGGCCAACAGCGTGGGATGGACGATGGGGCCGCCGAAGGGAGAGTCTTCGAAATACCAGGGATGATGGTCGTCGACCGCGTAGGCGAAGGTGTCGAGATCCTCGGGTTTCACCACCAGGTCGTTGGAGGTGAACTGTTCGCCGACCTGCACGGCGTCGTAGGAGATGCGGCGGAATTCGATCATTCGAGATCCTTGTTGCTGGCGCGGTTTGAAGTCGTCATGTCAAACCGCGCCGCGAGCGCCTTGGCGCAGGGGGCGGTCGGCACGCGCGAACAGGGCGTGCTTGGCGCAGCGATGTTGAAGAGCAATCGGGACATGGCAACACGCTGGATGCGGAACGGTTGATATCGACAGCACGGCGATGTTAACGCGACGAAGGCTCGCCAGTAGCGTCAAGCTCCATCATGTGAACTGAACTCCGGCAAGCTATTCATCATTGCCGGAAACGCCAGATGCAGCAGCAGGCCTCGACCGCCGAGAAAGCCGGCGACGGCAAGCCACAGTCCGTGGTTGCCCAGCATGGGCACCAGGACGTAGATCAGCCCGAGAAAGATCGCGAAGGATCCGAGCATGGTGTTGCGCATGAGGCGCGTGCGCGTGGCGGCGAGGTAGACGCCGTCGTAGGTGTAAGCCCAGATCGAGACGAGCGGCATCAGGACCGGCCAGATCAGGAACTCCTCGGCCTGGGTCCGAACCTCGGGGATGCTCGTCATCAGCGCGATGATTGCGGGGCCGAACACCGCATAGACGGCCATGGCCGCGCCTGCGACGAGCGCGGCCCACAGAAACACGACGCCCTTGGCGTGCAGGAAGGTCTTGCGGTCGCGCCGGCCGACCGCTTCGCCCAGGATGGCTTCGGCGGCATGGGCGAACCCGTCCAGACCGAACGAAATGAACACGAGAAACGTATGGAGCACTTGATTGGCTGCCAGCGGCAGGTCGCCCAGTTCGGCGCTCTTCGCCATGAAGAGCGCGAGCACCGAAACGACACACAAGGTGCGCAACATGATGTCGCGATTGATGGCGAGCATGCGAACCATCTTGGCGCGATCGAATATCGCCGCCCGATGCTCGGCTTGGGGCAATTTCTTCAATCGGGCCCGGACATAGAACAGACCGAGCACCATGCCCGCGTACTCGGCGATCAGCGAGGCCAGGGCGACGCCGGCGACCCCCCAACCGAAGCCGAACACGAACAACAGATCGAGGACGATGTTGATGAAGTTCGTGAACAGTTGCATCACCAGCGGGCAGCGGACATCGCGCAGGCCGTAGAACCAGCCGATCATCGCGTAGACGGCCAGCACGGCCGGCAAGGCCCAGACGCGAATCAGGAAATACTCCCGTGCATGAGTTTCGACCTGCGCGCTGGCATCGATCAGCCACAGGGCGACCCCCAGGATCGGCAATTGCAGCAACAGCAAGCATGCACCGATTGCGGCGGCGAGCGCCAATGCGCGCACAATGATGGCGCGTACCTGCGCGTAGTCGTTCGCGCCGCGGGCTTGCGCGGTCGGCGCGGTGGTGCCCATGCGCAGGAAATTGAAAAGATAGTAGACGTAGTTGAACAGCATCGCGCCGATCGCGACCGCACCGATGTAGTAGGGCTCGGGCAAGTGACCGACGACGGCGGTGTCGACTGCGCCCAGCAGGGGCACAGAGATGTTCGAAATAATGATGGGGCCGGCCATGGCCCAGACCTGCCAGTGGGTGCTCCTTCGGTTCGCCGGTGTACCCGCTGCGCTCACGCTTCGACCCCATCGAGACACGTGCGAGCAGGCTGCTGCTTGTGTCGAAATTCACGAAATGTGTTCTCGGCGAGTGTCTTGCCCTTCGGGCACGCTCTATGCATGGGGCGTCGCTGGCGGCTCCGCCGATGGGAGCGACTCACTGCGAGGGAACGATGAAGAAGACGCCTGGGCGAGGCAAGGCGATTGAGGGCCAAGGGGCGATCCCCGTCGAACACGATCACGAGCGCTGGCAGCGTACTGCGGTCGCTGCGTTCTTTCGCGCGGAAGCGCGAGGATTCATGCCGGGCATGGAACTGGATGACTGGCTGGCCGCGGAGCAGGAGGTGGCTTCGAGCCTGATGCCTGTACGGACCGCGCAGGCGGCCGCGCTCAAAAAGCCGTCCCGACCGAAACCGGACACGCCGCTTGGGGCGGCGCCTTCGCCTGCAGCAGCGAAGAAACGCGCCACGGCCAAGCGAGCGTCGAGCAGCCGGCAATCGCAGGCGGGCCTTTCCACGCGCGAGGGAGGTGTGGCGTGAGCATGCAAGAGGGATACAGCGAGGTCGTCTGGATCAAGGATGCCTACCATCTGATCGATGCCAACGGCCACGAGAGAATCTACGGGGCGGCTGACACGCGCAATCTCGAACCGGGCTTCTATGTCGCGCACTGGCCCGCCGGAACCCGCAATCCGCACTTCCTGCACGACGGCTTGACCTTCGTCGGTCCCTACCGCTATCGGCACTCGGCCTTGGCATTGCTGGGCTCGGAATCCGAGGTCGCGATGGCGCATTCGGCCTGAGTCGATCTCTGCGAGGGGCTGTTGCGGCAAGAGGCTTCGCGCCGACCTGTAGTTCCGACCGGTACGGTGCGCCGCGGTCGCCGCCTTGACGGCCGGTGGTATGCTCGCGCCTCCGTCTACGAGCCCCAGGGGAGCGCCGTTATGGCCAGCGTTTGTTTCGACCATGTCCATTTGCTCGCGCAGGATCCGATTCAGACCGCTCAGTGGTATGCGGACAATCTCGGCGGCGAGATCACGAAGAGCGTGGAAGTGCGGGGCGCGCCGCAGATCTACGTTGCCTTCGGCGACTCGTTCGTCATCGTCCGGGGCCGGCGCGGCGTCGAGGCGGTGAGCGACAAGGGCACTCTCGAATGGGGCATCGATCATTTCGGGGTGCGCGTGGACGGGGATTTCGACGAATACTGCGCGTCGCTGAAGAAGAAGGGCGTGGAGTTCAGCATGGAGCCGACCGACTTCAATGCCAGCACCCGGATCGCCTTCGTCAAGGCGCCCGATGGCGTCGCAGTGGAACTGCTCAACCGCAAGTAGCCCTCACTCGTCACCGCCTTCCACGGCATAGCGCTGCGCGCGCCAGCGCAGCATGCCGCCGGACAGATTGGCCACCCGTGTGAAGCCGGCCTTGGTGAGCAGCACGGTCGCCTGGGCCGAGCGCGCGCCCGATCGGCATACCGTGACGATGGGCCGATCGCGGGACAACTCGGCACTGCGAGCACCCAGTGCGCCCAGGGGGATGAGCACCGCGCCAGGCACATGCCCGAGTGAGCCATTGAATTCCCCCGGCTCGCGGACGTCCACGATCTGCACCTCGCGCAGATGCTCTTCGAGCCAGTGCGGCTGCACTTCCCAGATGCCGGCAAACGTATAGGTGAGCGGTGCCCAGTCGGGCTGTGGTGCGTCGTCGCGCTGCTCGGGGCGACCGCAGCGCAGGTTGGCCGGCACGGCGACATCCATCTGCTTCGGATGCGGCAAGCCGAGATTGTTCATGTAGCCGATGAAGTCCTCGCGCAGGATCTGACCGCCCAAGCGGGGATTGTAGAGTTTCTCCTCGCCCACGCTGGTCGCCATGAGACCGCGATAATCGTGGGCAGGGTAGAGCAGGCAATCGTCGGGTAGAGAGAAGATCTGTTCGCGGACCGAATCGTAGAGGGTCTCGGCGCTGCCCTGCTGAAAATCGGTGCGCCCGCAGCCGCGAATGAGCAGCGCGTCGCCCGTGAATGCGGCCTGCTGGTCGTCGAGCACGTAGGTCACGCAGCCGTTCGTATGGCCGGGCGTGGCGCGCACTTCGAGCCAGCGTTTACCGAACTCGACACGGTCCCCGTCGTGCAGCAAGCGATCGGCGCCTTCCGCGGCACTGGCGGCTGCCAGGCCGATGCGGCTGGCGAACCGCTCCCGCAGCAGCCACGCGCCCGTGACGTGGTCCGCATGCACATGGGTTTCCAGCGTCCATTCGAGCTTCAGTCCCAGTTCGTCGATCAGCGCGGCATCGCGCCGGACTTGTTCAAACACCGGGTCGATCAGCACCGCGCGACGAGAAGCGTCCTCGGCGAGCAGATAGGTGTAGGTGGACGATTGAGGATCGAACAACTGGCGGAAGATCATCACGGCCTCGCGAGCTATCGGTGACGCAATCGACGACGCCTGAGCGCAGGCGGTCTGCCCGGACAGGGCACGCGTTTACTCGCTGCACGCTCACCCGTCACGCTCGGGCATCATAGCATCGCGGCTCGCCGCGCCTACTTGGGCAGATAGTCGTCCGGTGCTCCGGGCGGAATCGCCGGATGAGTCTTCAGGCTTTCCTGGAATGCATGGATCATGCGGCGAATCGGTCCGCGTGCCCAGCTCGCTTCGGTGTTCAAGTCGGTCTCTTCCTTGGGATCGCGCACCAGATTGAAGAGCAGGGGCGATTCCAGGTGCTTGGGGCCGTCGTTCGGTTCCGGTTCCCAGATCATGTGCATCTTCCAGTCCCGCCACTTCGCCGCCCGCAGTTCTTGCTTGATGTAGTAGACGAAGCCTTCGCGAGCGGACTTCTCCTGCTTGCCGAGCAGGAAGTCGAGCTGGTCGATGCCGTCGATCGGGCGATCGTTCGGGACTTCGGCGCCTACCACGCGCGCAAGCGTCGGGTAGAGGTCGACGATATGGACCATCTCGTTGGTGACCTTGGCGGGCTCTATCTTTCCAGGCCAGCGCATGATGAAAGGCACCCGCAGCGCGCCTTCCATGGAGGTGTGATAAGTGCCCACCCACGGGCCTGCCGTGCCGCGCCAGGGGCGACGAAATTCCGGGCCGTTGTCGCTGCCGAAGATGAACAAGGTCTCGTCGGTGATGCCGAGCTGCGCGACGACATCCAGCAGCTGACCGACTCGATGATCCATCTCCACCATCGAATCGGCGAAGTCGCCCGCGCCGGTGCGGCCCGCGAAATCGCGATGGGGCAGCGTCGGATAATGCAGATGCGTGATGGGAACGTAAGCGAAGAACGGCTGGCGGGACTGGGTCGTGCGCTGAATGAAGTCGATGGCTCGCTGCGTGATCTCGCCGTCGATGCTGCGCCGGGCTTCGAGGTCGTAGACGTGCAGATTGCGCGCGGGCTCGCCGACACGGCCTTCCATTACATGCGGCGGCGGGACGGCTTCGGGATCGTAGCCCGGGGCGCTGGTGAACATGCTTTCATTGCTGGTCCGAGGAATGCCGTACCACTCGTCGAAGCCCCGATCCTTGGGGTAGCGCCCCTCGCGATCGCCCAGATGCCACTTGCCGAAGCAGCCGGTGGCGTAGCCGCGCGACTTCATCAGCTGACCGAGCGTGACTTCCCACGGAATGATCCCTTGCGGCAGCCCCGCTGGCACCGACTGCAGCGCACCGGTCCGGATCGGGTGGCGGCCGGTCATGAGGGCCGATCGCGTCGGCACGCAGTCGCTCTCGACGTTGAAGTTGGTGAAGCGAAGGCCTTCCGCAGCCAGTGCATCGATGCGCGGCGTGGGGGCGCCGCGCAGAACCCCGCCGCCGTAGCAGCCAAGTTCTCCCCAACCCAGATTGTCGGCGAGCACGAGTACGATGTTGGGATGCGTGGAGGCTGGCGTGGGCATGATGAGCGACGATCCTATGACTTTGGCTGGGATGATGAGGCATTACGTACAATCATAACCTCCAAGCAGCCACGCTCGCCCCTTCCGACGCTGCCGGACGTGCCCACCGTCGCTGAGTCCTTGCCCGGTTTCGAACTGGTGACTTGGTACGGTCTGTTCGCCCCGGCCAACACACCTCGGGACATCGTCGATCGCTTGCAAGGCGAGACAGTGAAAGCGCTAGCGAGCCCGGAGCTGAAGCAGCGACTCGCCTCCCAAGGGTTCGAGGCCGCGGGTAACACCCCCGAGCAGTTCGCAGAAATCATCCGTCGCGATCTGGCGCGCTGGAAGGGCGTCGTCGAGGCGGCCAAGATCCGCGTGGAGCCTCAGAGGGCTGCCGCAGGCGGGATGCTCGGGAGCGGTCGAAGCGCGTCAGCTTCCGCGTCGTCTTTGCAGAAACGCATCCACCTTGGCTTGGTGGTCGGGCGTGTCCATCATCACGGCCATCTGTGCCGATACCGAATCCAGATGGGCCGCAAGCGGCGTGAACAGCCCGTGGTAGACGGCGCGCTTGAACGCACGGATGGCTTCCTGCGGTTGGGCCGCGATGCTGCGCGCCGTCTCGGTGACGGCTTCGGCGAAAGCCTCGTCGGGCACGACCCGGTTGACCAGGCCGATCCGCTCGGCTTCGGCGGCCTGCACCGTGCGTCCGGTCCAGAACAGCTCGAGGGCGCGCGCCGTGCCGATGATGCGCGGCAGGAAATAGGTGCCCGCGTCGCCGGCGATCAATCCCATGTTGATGTAGCTCTCGGCGAGGGTCGCCGATTCGCTCATGATGCGCATGTCGCACATGAGCGCCATGTCCAGGCCTGCGCCACGCGCCAGGCCGTTGATGGCGGCGATCACGGGCTTCTCGGCGCGCTCTAGGGTGAAGACGATCTTGTGGACGTGTTTCCAAAGGTAGTTCTTGCGCTCCAGACTGTCCCAGCGGCGAAAATCCTTGAACGACTCGACATCGCCGCCGGCGCAGAACGCACGGCCGGCACCGGTGAGCACGATGACTTTGACGGCCGGATCCGCGCACGCCCGCTCCAGCAGGCTGAACCACAGTTCGATCATCGGCAGGTCGAACGAGTTGAGCTTGTCGGGCCGGTTCATGGTCAATGTCGCCACGCCGTGGGCGTCGGTCGACAGCAACATGGAGTCACTCATGGATGTTCCTTCGGTGTCGTACGCAGGGAGAGAAGAGCAGCCTATCATCGCTCATGAGCGAGGTCGATTGCTGTGAACTTTGTGTGAACTCGCAGGCCGCGGGGGCTCGCTCCTCGGCAGACAGCGCCGGTTTCGACGTGAATCGACCGTTGGGTCACGTCATCGAGCAATCGGGGACAGCCTGCTTAGACTGTCCCCGATTCGCTCAGGGCTCGTCCTTTGGACTGTATGCCCCGACTGCGCGGGGACGGCCCCTTCGGACGGCCCCCAACCCCCTCCATCATTCGAACAGACGCGCTAGCGCTTGGCCTGTCGGCCGAGAATGGCATTGGCCACGATATTGCGCTGAATCTGGTTGGTGCCTTCGATGATCTGCAGCACTTTCGCGTCGCGGAAATAGCGGTTGATCGGGTACTCGTTCGAGATGCCGGCGGCGCCGAACAACTGCACGGCGTCGGTGGCGACCCGCATGGCATTGTCGGTGGCGAAACACTTCGCCATGGCGGCCACCGCGGCGAGTTCGCCGCCGGTGATGCCCGCATCGACCATCGATGCGGCGCGATAGACGAGCTGTCTCGCGGCTTCGGTTTGGATGGCCATGTCAGCGAGCATCCAGCGCACGCCTTGAAAGTCGCTCACCTGCTGACCGAAAGCACGACGGTCCTGGATGAATGCGCTGGCGTGATCGATCGCGCCCTGCGCGAGGCCGATGCCGCGAGCGGCGATCAGCGGACGCGACTTGTTGAACGCTTCCATGACGATCTTGAAGCCGCGGCCCTCGGGCCCCAGTCGGTTGGCTTCCGGGACCATCACGTCGTCGAGAAACAGTGGCGACGACGGGACGCCGCGCGCGCCCATCTTGTCTTCCTTGCGCCCGACCGTGAATCCCTTCATGCCGCGCTCGACGATGAACAGATTGATGCTGCCGGGAGAGTCGTCCTCGCCGGTCTTGGCCGCCACCAGCACGAAATCGGCCACCGCCGAGTTGGTGCACCAGATCTTCGAGCCGGAGATCTTGTATCCACCATCGACACGCCGGGCGCGCGTACGGATGCCGGACACATCGGATCCGCTCTGCGGTTCGGTGGTGGAGAACGCGCCGCGCACTTCGCCTGCCGCCAGTCCGGGCAGGTACCGCTGCTTCTGCTCGTCGTTGCCGCCGGCGAGAATCGCGCTGAAGGGCAGCCATTGCACCAGCAGCAGGTAAGCGGTGTTGTAGCAGACCCGGCCGAACTCCTCGACGGCGATGCAAGCGCTCAGCATGCTGCCGGTGCCGCCGTAGTCGGGCGGAAAGGGGACGGTGAACAATCCGAGCTCGCGCAGCAGATCGAACATGTCTTGCGGGTAATCGGCAGTGCGATCGATTTCGTCCGCACGTTGGGCGACCCGCTCGCGTGCGACCCGGCGCACCAGCGCCTGGATCTCGAGTTGGTCTGGGGTTAGTTCGTAGCTCACAGGCAGACTTCCGTGGGAAAGTGCGAATAGTGCGAACAGCGTTCGGTATAATGAACAACCGATGCGCTTCATGTCAACCTCGACGCGGGTATTCCGATGAGTCGCCCTCCAGTTGCAAAGGATCAGCACGTCGCGGGCACCCCGCGATCGGTGATGCGTCTGCTGCGCGTATTCGAGGCGGTCGCGGGCCAGCGAGAAGGCACGACTCTGACGCAGCTCAGCAGCCAGGTGGGCTCGCCCAAGAGCAGCCTGCTCATGCTCCTGCGGCCTCTGGTGGCGGGCGGATACCTGCTCCACGTGGATAATCGCTATCGTCTCGGAGGGGCGGCGTACCGGCTGGCCGCCGAGATCCTGTCGACGCGCGATCTCAATCAGCTCATGCGGCCCTACATGGAGGAAATCGTCGCCGGCAGCCAGGAAAGCGTCTTCCTCGCCACCCTCGATCGTGAAGCCGGTCTGGTCACGTATGCCGAATGCATCGACAGTCCGCAGGCCGTCCGGTACTCGGCGCCGGTCGGTTCCATGCGGCCGCTCTATTGCTCGGCCGCGGGCCTCGTGCTGCTGGCCTTCCAGGACGAGGCATGGCGCGAGCGGTATCTGCGCACCACAACGCTCAAGTCGCTGACGCCCCGCACCGTGGTCGACAAGGCTGCGATTCGACGCAACCTCGAGACGATCCGCAAGCAAGGGCTCGCAGTGAGCATCGGCGAGGCCGTGCCGGGTGCGGCCGGGGTCGCGGCACCGATCGTGAGCCCGGACGGAAGCGTTGCTGCCGCTTTGCTGATCGGCGCGCCGGCGGAACGCTTTCAGGCCCAGCTGCCGACGCTGCGCCGCCTCGTCAAGGAGGTCGCGGGCCGTGCCTCGGGCGGTGCATCTCCCAGGCAAGCGCATTAAACTCTGGGCCCTCGGGTGCTTGCGCGCCCGTTCGCAGCTCCAACCAATCGAGGAAGCGTGGAATTGACGACTAAGCAATTAGCCGGCGGAATTGCTTGCCATATCGAAGGCAGCGGCCCGCCGCTGATCCTGTTTCATGGCGGCATGGGCTCGTGGACCCACTGGATCCGGAATATCCCCGTGCTGCGGGAGCACTTCACCGTCTATGCGCCGGATAGCCCCGGTTGCGGCGATTCTGTCTCGGTGCCGCAGGACATCCCGCTGGAGGAATATCTGGGTCTCGTCTGTGGCGCAGTGCGCGAGATCGCTGGCGGGTCGCAGGTTCGTCTGGGCGCGTTCTCGTTCGGTACGTCGCTCGCCTCGCTGGTCACGATGCGCATGCCGCAGACGATCTCGAAGCTTGCTTTGTTGGCGCCGGCCGCGCTGGGGCGTATCGCGCCGGGACGGGTGATGAATCTGCGCAAGATGCCCGGGGAGGCTGCGAGCGAAGCGGAAAAGCGCGCGGTGCTGCGGCACAATCTGCTGGAGTTCATGCTGGCGCATCCGGAGTCGATCGACGAATCTACCATCGACATTCAGCGCGACAATGTCGCGCGCACGCGCTACGACAGTCGCAGATTCAGCCTGGGCACCCACACCCGGGATGCCTTGTCCCAGTTCCGCTGCCCGACGATGGGCATCTTCGGCGAGCTCGACAACTTCGCCTCGCCGTCGATTTATTCCAAGGTGATCCCGTGCCGCAGCCTGAAGAAGGACATGCGCATCGAGATCGTGCCCAAGGCCGGGCACTGGGTGCAGTACGAAGCGGCCGATGCCGTCAACGCGTTGCTGCTGGATTTCTTCCGCGACGGGTAGGAGTCGCGCGCTTCTTCGCGTTGGATGCTCAACGGCGCACTGCCTCCACCAGGTGCTCCACCGCGCGGCCGTACTCTTCGGCGATGCTGCGGACGAGGTCGGCCGCGCTCATGCGGCGTGCGAGGGGATACCCCTGGCCTGCCCACAACGACATGTATTCGCCGTTGCCTTGCTGGGAAGCGCGTGCGCGCAGCGCCGCGGTCGCCTTGTTCTGGATGGGAAACGCCAGCAGGGGAAAGGGTCGTGTTCGCGCGTACTCGGTAAAGGCGTTGCGTATCCCGCGCGCTGGCCGTCCGGAGAAGGCACGGGTGAGCGTGGTGCCGGCATCAGTGCGTTCGAACAGCGCCCGGTGGTGCACCGAGGGTGCGCCGCTCTCGTCGACCGGCAGGAAGGCCGTGCCCAGCTGTGCGCCGCAGGCGCCCAGCGCGAGCGCAGCCGCGAGGCCTTCGCCGTCCATGATGCCGCCGGCTGCCACGACGGGCACGGCGCAACGCCGCACGATCATGCGCGTCAGCGCGAGGGTGCCGATCATGGCGTCGTCGGCGTCCGAATGGAACGTGCCGCGATGGCCACCCGCTTCGGCGCCTTGCGCGATGATCAGATCGACCCCGCGGTTTTGCAGCGCCATCGCATCGTCGACGCTCGTGGCCGATGCGGCTACGAGCGTGCCCTGGGCATGGGCGCGTTCGATGAGGGCGGTCGGCAGCGCACCGAAATGCGTGCTCAGCAAAGCCGGCTTCAGTGCGAGCGCCGCTTCGATCTGCTCTTCGAGGCAAGGCGCATAGGGCGCAGCGACGGGGGCGGGGGGCGCGATACCCAAGTGTTCGTGCATCGGGCGCAGGGCCGACAGGGTTGCGTGCATCGAAGCTTCATCGGGCGGCGCGGGTGTGCGCTCGACGAAGAGATTGATGTGGATCGGCGCCTCAGTCAGCGCCCGTGCCGCGGCGAATTGCTCGCGCATCGCGGCCGGTTGCGTGTAGGCGAAGCCGAACGAACCGAGGGCACCCGCTTTGCCCACCGCCGCGACCAGTGCGGGTGTTGTCGGGCCGCCCGCCATCGGCGCTTGAATAACGGGATAGCGCAGCCCGATCCGCTGCGTTAGCCAGGTGTCGATCGCATTCGGTGCGCTCATGGTGAACTCCTTGGGTAGATTGCGGCCGCGGGTCCTGCCGTCGCACGGCTATCCGTGCGGCGAGGCTGCGGAAACTGGACACCCGCAACCGGGGCAACCTACACTTTGCGCCAGCTTCTTGCTCGATGCCAGACCTCCTAACACCCAGGGATCCCAGACGTGACGATGAAGATGATTGCCGGCGGCATGGCATGCCGCGTCGAGGGCTGCGGCCCGCCTTTGATGCTCTTGCACGGGGGCGCAGGCTCGTGGACGCACTGGATACGGAATATCCCCGCGCTGAGCCTGCATCGCACGGTGTATGCCGTCGATCTGCCGGGTTGCGGCGACTCGGCTTCTGTGCCCGCGGACATCGACCCCGAAGCCTATGTCGATCTCGTCTGCGAAGGCGTGCGGGAGGTCGCGGCCGGCGGACAGATCGATCTGGCGGGTTTCTCCTTCGGCGGCGTCAATGCGACGATGGTGGCAGCACGCATGCCGCAGACGATTCGCAAGCTCGCACTGCTCGCCCCCGGTGGCTTGGGTCGCGTCAACAACGCCGGAGCGCGTCTGCGCAAGATGCCCCCCGATTCGGCGAGCGACGAGGAAAAGCGAGAGGTTCTGCGCCACAACTTGCTGCTGATGATGCTGGTGCATCCGGAATCGATCGACGACGAAACCCTCGAGATCCAGCGCCAGAACGTCGTACGAGCGCGCTACGACAGTCGACGCTTTACCGGCAGCACGTTGGCGCGCGAACACCTGTGGCGCGTGCGCACCCCGACGCTGGCGATCTTCGGCGCGCTCGACAATCTTTCCTACCCTTCGGTCTACGCTCGCGTCAATCCATTGCGCAGCATGAAGCCGGACGTTCGCCTGGAACTGATACCGAACACCGGGCATTGGGTGCAATACGAGGCGCCAGCCGAGGTCGATCGGCTGCTGATCGATTTTTTCAACGACAACTAGAAAGCATCGTCTATGGGTTTACACAGACTTTCGCTCACCGCCGGCGCAATGACAGCGGCGATATGCGTTTTCGGCGCACAGGCCCAGAGCTATCCATCCAAGCCTGTCCGCATCATCGTCGGTTACGCGCCGGGCGGCGGGGTGGACCTCACGGCCCGTTTGCTCGCGCCCGGCTTGAACGAAGCGCTGGGGCAGCCGGTGCTCGTGGAGAATCGTACGGGGGCGAGCGGCAACATCGGCACCGAAGCGGTCGTGCGTTCGGCGCCCGACGGTCACATGCTGTTGATGGGGTACAACGGTAACCTCGTCATCAATCCGGCGCTCAGCAGCAAGGTGCCTTTCGACCCGGTGCGCGATCTCACTCCGGTGGCGCTCACGGTGGTTTCGACCAATCTGCTTGTGTCCCATCCTTCGCTGCCGATCCGCAGCGTGAAGGAGTTGGTCGCGTTCGCCAAGGCGCGGCCAGGACAAGTGAACTATGCTTCCAGCGGCGTGGGCGCGGTGGGTCATATGGCAGCAGAACTGCTTGCGACGACGGCAGGCGTACAACTGGTGCATATACCTTACAAGGGTAACGGCGCAGCCATCGCCGAAGTGCTGGCCGGGCAGGTGCCGCTGATGTTCAGCGCTCCCGGCGCGGTGATCAACCATGTGCGCGCAGGGAAGTTGCGTGCCTTGGCCACCGCGAGCAATCGCCGGCCCCAGGGTCTGGAGGCCATCCCGACTTTTGCCGAGGCCGGCTACCCCGCGGTGGAGGCCAGTGCCTGGTTCGGTGTGTTCGGCCCGGCAGGCATGCCGAGCGCCATCGTCGACAAGCTCAACGCCGAGTTCGTGCGGCTGCTCAAGACGCCGGATCTCCAGGCCAAGCTTACGAAGTCCGGCTATGACGTCAGTCCCTCGACACCTGCGGAACTGGGCCTTCTGGTGAAGAACGACCTGGCGAAGTGGGTCAAGGTCGTGCAGTCTGCGGGCATGAAGCGCGATTGAGTTCTCGGCACTCGAGCGTACTCGTCCTGCGCTCGACTGCCCGCGTCCTGTTCACGACCGTCGCACCCCTTGCAGGCCCTTCAGCGCATCAGTGGCGTTTCCCATATCTTCGTGGGCGTCCGGTGCTTTCCACTCGGAGCCTCCAGGGAGTGCACTCGCGCCCGCAATCGGACGCCGCATGGCAAGGTCGCACCGTAGGCGGCAACACCGAGAGTGTCGAGGATCCTAAGCGGGATGTGACCGTCGAGGGCTGCGGACAGATTCCGGTGACAACACGAAGCGATATGCCGTGCGAGTTCGTGCGTGTAGCTGGCATCGGGCACGGCTGTGGCTCTCTGTCGATGGCGCGAAGGTGCGCGCGAAGGCATTGAAGATCCCACACGATTCAAGTCGTGCGCGCTCGTCGCTCAGCTTCGTCCGCGCTGTTGCGTTACACCAGGGAAGGGCTTGTTCGACTTCGACGGGACGCTGTGCCGTTCGCGGACGAGCAACGTCGGCGATCGCCGATGGTCGGGACGCTAGCGCGATTCTCGATTATATTTGGTGCCCTGCGCAGACCAGCGGGTGCTGGCGCGGCACGGGCGAGCGATTCCTGCCTTGCGGTCGCCGTCCAGCGGGGGGGGCTCCTGTCCCGTCGTGCTGCCGTGCTTGCATCCGACCAAGGAGAACGACGATGCGTTGCTGGATGACAGTCGCACTGGCGCTGAGCGTTGCACCTTGCGCGTTGCATGCGCAGGGATTCCCGTCCAAGCCCGTGCGCATCGTGGTGGGATTTCCCCCGGGCGGGCCGTCCGACATCGTCGCCCGCTTGCTCGCGCAGCAGCTGACCGAACGTCTGGGTCGCAGTGTGATCGTCGAGAATCGTCCGGGCGCGACAGGTACCATCGGAGCCGAGGCAGTGGCGCGAGCCCCGGCCGATGGCCATAGTCTTTATCTGGCCAGTCAGACGACCCATGCGACTGCGCCTTACATGTACGCGAACGTGGGTTACGATCCGGTCAGGGATTTCGCCACGATCACCCTGGCCATGCAGAATCCGCTGCTCGGCGTGGTTCATCCCTCGACGGGCATCGACTCTGTGAAGTCCTTGATCGCCGTGGCCCGGGCGCGGCCCGGTCAATTGAACTTCGCCACGGGCGGCCAAGGCTCGTCGCCGCATATGTCGGTGGAGCTGCTCAAGAGCATGGGCAAGATCGATATGGTGCCTGTGCATTACAAGGGCGACGGCGCCGCGATACCGGAAGTGGTGGGTGGCCAGGTGCACATGATGTTTTCCAGCATTTCGGCGTGGTTGCCCTATGTTCAAGCGGGCAGGGTGAGAGGCATCGCGGTCACGGGGGCGAAGCGCTCGACCATCGCGCCGCAGTTTCCGACGGTCGCCGAGAGCGGCTTGCCCGGCTTCGAGGTAGTGACATGGTTCGGTATCCTGGCACCCGCAGGGACACCGCGAGAGATCGTGGGCAGGCTGCACGAGGAGTTGGTGAAGATCCTCGCCGTGGGCGCGGTGAAGGAGCAGGCTTCCAAGCTGGGGATGGAGATCGTGGGCAGCAGCCCCGAGGCGTACGCTACGTTCCTGCGCGCGGAAAACGAGAAATGGGGCAAGATGGTCAAAGATCTGAAACTTCGGGCAAACTGATCTAAGTGCAGTCCGAGCGCGAGCGGCGCAGCGGCGCGTGTCGACGGATCCCGACGGTTCGCGCCGATACCTACGCTCGCAGCATCGTCGTCGTCGAAATCAAGGAGAAGCAACATGGCAAGCGAACTGTTCGACAAGGGTCTGGCCGTCCGCAAGGAAGTGCTGGGCAACGAGTACGTGGAGAAGTCCATCAAGGGCGCGGACGATTTCGCCCTCGCGATGCAGGAGTTCGCGACCGAGGCCGCCTGGGGCGCGATCTGGACACGTCCCGGCCTGCCGCGCAAGACGCGCAGCCTGCTCAATATCGCGATGCTTACCATCATGAACCGCCCGCACGAACTCAAACTTCATATCCGCAGTTCGTTCACCAACGGCGTGACCAAAGAGGAGATCAAGGAAGTTCTCCTGCAGGTGGCGGCATATGCCGGCGTACCTGCCGGCATCGACGGATTCCGGCTCGCGCGCGAGGCTTTCGCCGAAATGGAAGCGGCGAAGAAGTAGAGGGATTCGGGCCCTCGGCGATATGTCTGGCCGAAGGCTCCGTGGGCACAGGATCGAGCAGCCGTTTTAATTCATTTTCGAGGGAGGTGTCCGTTGAAGCAGAAGAAGGCCGCACCAGCGTGGCCCAAAGGTATCTACGAGGTATTGGCGGCGCAGAACGTGCGCCAGGTGGCCTATGTGCCCGATGCGGGGCATTCGCAACTCATACGCATGTGTCAGAAGTCGTCGTCGATGGCCACCATTTCGCTAACGACCGAGGAAGAAGGCATTCCCATGCTCGCGGGTGCCTGGCTGGGGGGCGATCGCGGCGTGCTGCTGATGCAGTCTTCCGGAGTCGGCAATTGCATCAACTTGTTCAGCCTGGTGCAGGAGTGCCGGTTTCCATTGCTGATGCTCGTCACCATGCGCGGCCAGTGGGGCGAATTCAATCCCTGGCAGGTATGGATGGGGGTCGAGACGCGTCCGGTGCTCGAGCGCTGCGGCGTCGTCTGCTATGACGTCGACGAGCCCGATCGTGTGGTGGAAACGGTGGCCGCGGCCAGCAACCTCGTATTCAACTCCTACCGTTCCGTGGCTGTCCTCATCGGTCAGCGCGTGCTCGGCACCAAGAACTTCGCGAAGTGAGAACGGCGATGGCGACGAAAAGCAAGATTGTTCTGGAACGACGCAAGGTGGTTGCGCGCATCCTGAAAGACAGGGGAACGGCGCTCGTGGTGCCCGGATTGGGCGCGCCCACGTGGGATACGGCAGCGGCGGGTGATCATCCATTGACCTTCCAGATGTGGGGTGCGATGGGCGGCACGGCGATGATCGCGTTGGGCCTTGCACTGGCGCAACCCAAGCGTCGAGTGCTGGCGCTGCCGGGCGATGGCGACATGCTGATGGGTCTGGGCAGCCTGGCCACGATCGGCACGCAGGGGCCGTCGAACCTCGTGGTCGCGGTCATCGACAACGAGCGCTATGGCGAAACCGGCATGCAGGAGACGCACACGGCTCTTGGTGTCGATCTCGAGGGCATAGCTCGGGCTGCCGGTTTCCGGCAGACGGCCACGGTGTATACCGAGAAGGATCTGGAGGCGGCCATGCCGTTGTTCTACGAGGTCAAGGGCCCGGTATTCGTCAATATCAAGGTGACCACCAATCCGGTGCCGAACGTACTGCCGCCACGCGATGGCGCCTGGCTCAAGCATCGCTTCCGTCAGGCGCTGCTCGGCGACAAGGCATTCGAGTAGCCGACGAACAGGTGCGGCTGCGGGCAGCCGGCCGAGCGACAGGTGCATGTGGTGGCGCGAAGGGACTGTCCCGGAGGAGAGTCTCTTCGCTCATCACGGGTCACGGCTTCAGGAATCCGGGCGTGGACGCCACGGCCCGTTTCCATTTGGCGATCTCGGCGTTGAGATAGGCGCGGAACTGCTCCGGGGTGCTGCCCACTGTCTCCACGCCGTCACGGGCGAAGCGCTCGACCAGATCGGGCATGCGCAGCGCGCGCAAGAAAGTTTCGTTGAGCTTGGCGACGATCGGGCCCGGCGTCGCGGCGGGCGCGCCTACGCCGTACCAGCCGCTGATCTCGAAACCGGTCACGCCGGCCTCATGCAGCGTGGGTAAGTCCGGCACCACCGACGAGCGCTTGACCGTGCTGACAGCATAGGCCCGGATCCGGCCGTTCTTGATGTGGGCGATGGATTCCAGCGGTGTCGCGAAGAGAATGTTGATTTGTCCGCCGAGCAGGTCGACGAGCGCGGGTCCGCCGCCTTTGTAAGGGACGTGCACCAGAGGAGCCTTGCCGAGCAAGGCGAGCTGGGCTCCGGCAAGATGGCTCAGACCGCCGTTGCCCGACGAACCATACGTCAAGCCGCCCGGACGCGTTCGGGCGACGGCGAGCAATTCCTTGACATTCGATGCCTGCACCGAAGGGTGACTTACGAGGATGTAGGGCTGGGATGTCATCTGTGTGACCGGTGCGAAGTCCCGCTGCAGATCGTAGGGAGCTTTGGGCTGCGTGACCGGGTGACCGGCATGGGTGGAGTTGATGACGACGATGGTATAGCCGTCCGGGGGGGACTTGGCGGCGGTGTCGAGTGCGATCATCCCGCTCGCGCCCGCGCGATTGTCCACCACGACGGTCTGTCCCCAGATCTCGCTCAGCTTCTGGCTGACGGCACGCACAGTGATGTCCAACCCGCCGCCGGGCGCGACCGTGAGAATGAAACGGACGGGTTTGTTGGGAAAGTTTTGTGCGCTTGCGGGTGAGAAAGAAAGCGTAGCGAGCAGGCCTGCCGCCAGCAGGGCTGTGACACGTTGCATCGGGGCTCCTCCAAGCGATTGTGTAGTGATGCGGTGCAGGACGCGAGATGCCAGGTCGTCGTAGGACCCAAGCGCAACGCGGCACAGTACCGATCTCTCGTCGCATTATGCCGCACAAGTGCACAGCTCGGGTCCGATCGCTGACCGCTGCGATCCATGACGTTCGTGCAGCGCTCGCTTTCGCCCGGCGAGCGGTGCGCGCGCCCATCCGTGCCGTATCCGAGCCCCCCATCGCGGACACTCACGCGGTCACGCTCGAACGAATGCTGCACGGGTGACGGGCGGATGACCGCGTGCGCTCGCGTTGTCGACACCGGTTCGCTTGAGCCCGCTGATGGTCGGGATTAGGATAGCTGCGCGCAGAACGGCTGCATGCCCGACTGCGTTTTCAGTGGCGCACACCGTTGCCGACGTCATCGACACGCCTCGCGACCCGCAATACCCGCGCATCGAGATGACCGCGGGCTCGCAGCAAGAGCCCTGGCGGCCCGGCAGGCGTTGGACGAGATTGGCTCGCACCATGACCATTACGCGGAGAATGACTATGAACAAGGCACTGTACGAGCAAGGCCAGGCGCTGCGCCGTCGCATACTTGGCGACCAATACGTCGACGCTGCGGAGAAGAAAACGACCGAGTTCAACCGGCCGTTTCAAGAGCTGATCGCCGAGTACGTGTGGGGCACACTCTGGAGTCGACCGGGTCTGGATCATCGTACCCGCGCGCTGATCAACCTCGGGATGCTGACCGCGATGGGGCGCACCGAGGAGGTGAAGATCTACCTCAGGGCGGCGAAGAACATCGGCGTGAGCCAGGAGGATGTTCGTGAGGTCTTCATGCAGGCGGCGGTGTACTGCGGCATTCCTGCGGCTCTGGACAGTTTTCGAGTGGCGGAGGCGGTATTCGCCGAAGAGCCGGGCGTGTGACCTTGCGGGCCGACGAGCCTGCGGACGGAGGATGAACTCGCGGCGCAACTCGGCGGCGCTGCTCGCCCAGCCGGCGAGCCCGGGCATTTCACGTCGTGATCCGACTGCAATGACGCGCAGGCGATCACGGCCAATCGAGTCGTGTCTGACTGCGAATGACGCGCGGGATGCCTCCTCGATCCGCGGCC
>JALHQN010000037.1:22116-25623 GCA_022841915.1 Burkholderiales bacterium
GCCGGCGAGCCCGGGCATTTCACGTCGTGATCCGACTGCAATGACGCGCAGGCGATCACGGCCAATCGAGTCGTGTCTGACTGCGAATGACGCGCGGGATGCCTCCTCGATCCGCGGCCGTGCTTGTCGTGTGGCAGGGGCGCGCCGCGACTATCGTTCCGCGAGCGCGAGACGCAGGCCAAGGGCGATGAACAAGACGCCGGTGGCGCGATGCAGCAGCTGGCTTGGAACGGCTCCTGACGAAAGCGTCGAACGCAGTCGACCGGCAGCGAGCGCGAGCGTGAGGCACCACAGTGTGCTGGTGAACACGAACGTGATGCCGAGGAGCAGCAAGGCGGCAAGCTTGGTGGGGCTGTGCGGATCGACGAACTGTGGCAGGAAGGCAAGGAAGAACAGGGCGACCTTGGGGTTGGTGACGTTGGTCACGATGCCTTGACGAAAGGCGCTGCGCCAGTCCAGGGTCGGTGTTCGAGAGGTCTCGTCTATCGCCGTCGCGCGCGTGCGCAACAGGCCCCATCCGAGGTAGACGAGATAGGCTGCGCCGATCAGCTTGAGCAACACAAACGCCGTATCGGAGGCAGCGACGACGGTGGAGAGTCCGAGGGCGGCGGCCATGCAATGCAGCGCGGTGCCGACACTGATCCCCAATGCGGCGGCGATCCCGGTCGGACGGCCTTGAGCGAGCGTGCGCCCGAGGATGTAGAGAGTGTCTTGACCTGGAGTCAGGTTGAGCAGAAGGCCTGTGACGAGAAACAAGCCGTAGTCGTGGATGCCAAACATAGGTTTGAAAGCTTGCACGCATCGCGCCGCGCGTGACGTCCTGCGCGCGGGTTCGAGCATGGCTCGCACGGAGCCCCGGAAGTCGGCTGTCCTGCCGAGCGGAACGTGAGGTTATACGACTTGCCGGTGCGGGGGAATGGGTCGGCGGTCTCTCGGCAGACGCGCGCAACGACATGCGTCGCGGACGCGGCTCGGCGCCTCGTCCGCGACGCAGAAGCTATGCGCCGATTTGACGCAGGGCGTAGCGGGCCTCGGGGACGGCGTACCCGGCCTCGCCGCAGACGTCCACGATTGCCTTGTTGGTGTCGAAATAGACTTGCCAGTAGTGGCTGTTGTGGCAGAAGGGACGCACGCCGATGACCGTCCCCATGGCATTGAAATCGATGATCTCCACGCTCGGCGATGGGGTCTGCAGCACATTGGGAATCGTCGAGATCCGCTCCGAGATCCGCTTGATCGCATCGTAAGGATTCACGCCGTGCGCGATCTGCGCCTTGAGATCCACGCGCCGGTATGCATTCGTGCTGAAATTCTGTATGGAATCGGAGAAGATCTTGTTGTTCCCGACAAAGACCCGGATGTTGTCCGCGGTGTCGATCGCCGTGGCGAAGAGGCCGATCTCGCGCACATCGCCCGTCACGCCACCAGCGGAGATCATGTCGCCGACCTTGAAGGGCCTGAGCACCATCAGGAAAATGCCGGCTGCGAAGTTGGCAAGCAGGCCGCCCCAAGCGGCGCCTATGGCAATGCCCAATGCTGCAAGTAGCGCGGCGAACGATGTCGTCTCGATGCCGAGCACCGACAGCACCGCGATGAAGAGCAGCAGCTTCAACATCACGTTCGCGCCGGCCGCCACATAGCTGGAGAAGGTCGGGTCGACCTTGCGGGCGAGCAGGCTCTTGTCGATGCCCAGGCGCAAGAGTCGGACGACCTGGCTGCCGATGATCCAGACGGCCACCGCGCCGGCGAGCTTCCAGCCGAAGGGCAGAACGTAAAGGGTCAAGAACTGCTCTGCCTCATTGAGGATTTCTGGTTGCATGCGAGCCTCCCTGCGTTGTGAGCATCGATTGTATGACGATAGCGTCGCTCGAAGCGGACTCCGACGCCGCGTCCGAGTCGGTTACAGTGCGATTCGACAATTGTTTACAGTTCGGGTGAGCCTGATGCATGTGGCGTGGTCGACTCGCGAGACTTGCGCAACGTTCGAGCCGCGAGGACCGTGTCGTTCCGCGATAGCGGGCATGCAGGTTCGTCGATGTTGAGGGGCTTCGACTTCTGGGCGGTCGCACCCATGCGGTAAACTTCGGCATCGAAGTACAAACGGAGGAGGTGCGTGATGTCCTACGCGCTCACGCTCAGTCATTTCGGCATCCATGCCGTCGATCTGCCGCGCATGGTGGATTTCTACACGGGCTTTCTGGGATTCGCGATCAGCGACCGCGGCCCGGCCCGCGGCGGCGGGGAGATCGTCTTCATGACCCGCGATCCCCGAGAGCATCACCAGTTCGTGCTTGCGAGCGGTCGTCCGGCCGATCTGCCGTTCAATTTGGTCAATCAGCTTTCTTTTCGCGTCGACAGTCTCGACACGCTGCGGGAACTGCAAGGCGGCCTTGCCCACGAGGCCGGGGTCGTCGATCTCGGGCCGACATCGCATGGCGTCGCCGTCTCGGTCTACTTTCTCGATCCGGAGGGCAATCGCGTGGAGCTGCTGACGGATACGCCTTGGTACGTGCCGCAGCCCATAAGAATGCCGGTCGACTTGTCGCTGCCTGATGCGCAAGTCTGGGCCAGCATCGAAGCCCAATGCCGGGGCGTGCCGGGATTCATGACGCGTGAGGCTTGGCAAGCCGACATGTCACGCCGGATCGTCGAGGCGACCGAGAGCCGGCGCAGTCGCAGGGCGAAGCTGCAGTGAGAGCGGACGAATGATCGCCGGCAGCAAGGTCGCCAAGCGCGCCGGCGTGCTTTCGATCCTTTTCCTTTCGGGTCTGGGCGTCGCTGCCGAGGTGGCGGCGACCCACGAGTCCGGGAGCTTCCCGCAGGCGCGCCCCATCCGCATGGTCGCGCCTTTCGCGGCCGGTTCCAGTTCAGACGCGTTCGGTCGCTATCTCGCCCCCAAGCTCTCGCAGCGTCTGGAGCAGAATGTCGTCGTCGAGAACCGCCCGGGGGCAGGCGGCATGATCGGTGCGTCCATCGTCGCCAAGGGTACCCCGGACGGGCATACCCTGCTGCTGCCTAGCGGCGCTTTCAGCGCGCAGGCGGCATCGGTCAAGCATCTTCCTTACGACCCGGTGAACGGCTTCGAATGGATATCGTCCCTGCTGACGTATCCATTCGTCGTCATCGTGAAGCACGACTCGCCCTATCGAAGCATCTCCGACCTGATCGCGGAGGCGAAGAAGCGTCCGGGCAGGCTCAACTATGGCAGCGTGGGGATCGGATCGGTCTTTCACTTGGCGGCGGAGTTGTTCAACAGCATGGCTGCCGTCGAGACGCTACATGTTCCCTTCAAGGGTAGCCCGGAAGCGACGGTCGCATTGTTGAACGGTCAGATCGATCTCATGTTTTCGACCATCACCGGCGCCATGGCGCATATTCAGGCAAACCGCGTGCGCGCGATCGCGGTGGCCTCCAAGGCGCCGTCGTCTCAATTGCCGGGTGTGCCGACGGTGGCCGAGACCCTGCCGGGCTTCGACGTGACGTCGTTCTCGGGTATCGCAGCCCCGG
>JALHQN010000038.1 GCA_022841915.1 Burkholderiales bacterium
CTTGCCGCTGTTTCGAGCCCCTCGGCCTTCGCACCCACGCCTCCCTTCAGCATTGTCGACACCACCGTCTCCGTTTGCCGGTCGCTGGGCACCGCTCCCCGGTCCGCGCGAGACTCGGCCGGGCATGCGAAATCCGCCCTAGTGTCCTGAGTCAGAAATTCGCTGAACAAAAGCGCCGAGAATCGACGCCATACTTTGTCGGAAATCCTCGCCAGGTGTCCAACCTGGCTGCGGTTTCCTTCGCGTCTGACGCCGATTTCGACCCTTCTGTACCGTCTGCATCATCGATACCGTTCAGCCACTCGTCAACGAATCTCTGACTCAGGACACTAGACCGTGTCCTTACTTTCCTCGATCGACCACCCGAGCCTATAAGGAGCGCGACACCGATGAAGTCTTCCGACACGGGCGATTTCGCTCGGAAGGCCGATGTCCGCATCGTACTCTCCGGCTGGATCACACGCTCGGCGGCCGATGTCTCGCAACCGGCGCACCCGGATGAGCGTCAGCGCAAGAAATGGCTCACGACCTCGCCCTACCCCTTGGCAAGCGTACGCGAGGCAGCGCTGTACGCGTTATCGACCTTGGGTACTCGCCCGGACCGCCTCGAAGAATCCGAAGGAAAGCTCGTGATTCACGCTACGCTCGCCGGTTGCCAATCCGCTCGGAGTTGATCGCCACCGATCCGCAGACGACGCGCATAGGTGTGGGCGCGATGCTTGGCGACCATGCAGACCGGCGAGTGTCGACGAGATCGTCACAACGATCGAACGTCGTTTGGAGCGCAGCGCGGCACTGCCCTGAGCGCTGCAGGCGACCGCGTCGGGTCGAGCAGAAATCGCCTGCACGCGACCATCGTGGAACTCGCGAGGTGGCATGTCTTGCGCGGACGGAGGCAATCGTGGCGGCCGAGGCCGGCACGCGCGATAATCCGAGCATCGACGGCGGGATGCAATCACCGCCGCTTGCCAACCTCCCGACTTCCGAGTGAACCGCCATGGCCTTGATCGAGATTCACGAAAAGCCCACTGCGGGCATGACGATCCGACTCCACGAGCAGGACAACGTCGTTGTTGCCCGGGTTGATCTCCCGATCGGCGCAAAATTGGAACCCGAAGGCTTAATATGCAAAAGCCAGGTAACCGCGGGTTTCAAGGTCGCCGCCCGCAATATCGTCAAGGGCGATCCGATCCGCAAGTACAACGTCGTGATCGGTTTCGCATCCGCCGACATTGCCGCGGGCGCCATGGTTCATTCGCACAACATGGAGTTCCGCGAGTTCGACCGAGACTATGCCCACGCCCAGGACTATCGCCCCGTCGATCTGTTGCCGGAGCACGAGCGGGCAACCTTCATGGGCATCGTGCGAGAGAACGGCCAGGTGGCCACCCGCAACTACGTCGGCATCCTCGCCACCGTCAACTGCTCTGCGACCGTCGTACACAAGATCGCCGCATGGTTCACGCCCGAGAGACTGGCGCAGTATCCGAACATCGACGGCGTCGTTGCCTTCGCCCATGGCTTGGGCTGCGGCATGGAGATGACGGGCGAACCGATGGACTTGCTCCGGCGCACGATGGCAGGCTATGCCTTGCACGCCAATATCGCCGCCGGGCTGGTGATCGGCTTGGGCTGCGAGCGAAATCAAATCAACGGACTGCTGAAGGCACACCCTCACCTTAAGGCCACCTCGCGTCTGCGCACTTTCGTCATGCAGGAATCCGGCGGCACCCGGCAGACGATCGAAGCCGGTATCGCAGCCGTGAAGGAACTGCTGCCCGAAGCCAATCGCGTGGTCCGCCAGCCCGTGCCTGCCAGCCACATCACGGTGGGCCTGCAGTGCGGTGGCTCGGACGGGTTCTCATCGATCACGGCCAACCCTGCGCTCGGCGCGGCCATGGATCTGCTCGTTCGCCACGGTGGGACGGCCATCCTTTCCGAGACACCCGAGATCTACGGCGTCGAGCACACCCTCACCCGGCGGGCACGCTCGCGCGAGGTCGGCGAAAAACTCATCGAGCGGATCCGCTGGTGGAAGGACGTCTATACGGTCGGCCGCGACACGCAGATCAACGGTGTCGTGAGCCCTGGCAATCAGCACGGCGGGCTCGCCAACATTCTGGAAAAATCGCTGGGCTCCTCGATGAAAGGCGGCACCGGTCCGTTGATGGAAGTCTATCGCTATGCCGAGCCGGTGACGCAGAAGGGCTTCGTGTTCATGGACACCCCGGGATTCGACCCTTGCTCTGCGACCGGGCAAATCGCCGGCGGAGCGAACGTCATTCTATTCACCACCGGTCGAGGGTCATGCTTCGGCGCGAAGCCCGTGCCTTCCATCAAGCTCGCCACCAACACCCCGATGTATCGCAAGCTCGAAGAAGACATGGACATCAATTGCGGCGCGATCCTCGACGGCACCTCGACGGTCAAGGCGATGGGCGAGCAGATCTTGGCGCACACCCTAAAGATCTGCTCGGGCGAAAGGAGCAAGAGCGAAGAGCTCGGTCTGGGCGATCACGAGTTCGTACCCTGGAACATCGGGGTGGTCGGCTGAGCACGGCTCGGCCCGCCAGGCCGCGCATCAATCGAGCTTGATGTTCGCCTCTTTCACCACTCGCGCCCAGCGCTCGACATCGGCGCGCACCAGTTGAGCGAATGCCTCGGGCGAATTGAACTTGGGCTCGGCCCCGAGGCTGATGAAGCGATCCTGGACGGGCTTCGAACCGACCACCTTGGCCGTCGCCTCGGCCAGCCGATCGACGATCGACTTCGGTGTGCCGGCCGCGGCGAATAACCCGGCGAAGGTGCTCGCCTCGCATCCCTTGCAGCCCTGCTCGGCCAAGGTCGGCACGTCGGGGATCTGATTGGATCGGGCCGCCTGAGCCACGCCCAGCGCACGCAGCTTGCCGCCTCGGACATAGCCGATCGACGCTGTCATCTGGTCGAAGATCACATCGATCTGCCCGCCCATGAGATCGATCAGCGCCGGCCCGTTGCCCTTGTAGGGAATGTGCGTGAACTTCACGCCGTTGGCGAGTTGAAACAACTCGCCGGCCAAATGATTCGTCGAACCCGGGCCGGGAGAACCCATCGTCATGCGCCCCGGCGCTCCCTTGGCCAGGGCAACGAGTTCCCTCACGTTGCGTGCGCGCAAGGCCGGATGAACGACGATGATGATGGGAACTTCGTTGATCAAGCTGATTGCCGTCAGGTCTCTGGTCGGGTTGTAGGGCAGCTTGGGGAAGAGACTGGGCGCACCGGTGATCGTCCCCGTCGATCCGACGACCAGTGCGTAGCCGTCGGGAGGCGATTTGGCGACGAGATCGACACCGATCGTTCCCGAAGCCCCGCCCCGGTTCTCGACGACGACCGATGTCCCGAGGACATCCCCCAACCCCGGAGAGATCGTGCGGGCCGTGATATCGATGTTGCCGCCCGGCGCGAATGGCACGATGAGGCGGATCGGCTTCTCGGGATACTTCTGCGCAGCCGCGGGGTTTCCCGCCCCTGCTGCAACGACGGCAACGACACCTAGAACCCTCAGGGCCCGCGATCGTCCGTTCGACATGACTCCTCCCTACCTGGTGGTTAGCTCATGATTCGGGCTCGCCAGCCGCTCAGAATCGTGCATCACTCATGACCGATGGCCAGACGACGCACATGACGAAAACCGCAGGGGCCGATGGACCTCGATCAACGGGTCATCTCTGCCTTCATGCCGCTCGCCTTGACGACGCGTGCATACTGCTCGATTTCCGCCCGCAGAAACGTGGCGAATTCCTCGGGCGTGCTGCCGATGGTTTCCGCGCCCATTGCACCATAGCGCTTCTGTGCCTCGGGCGAGCGCATGGCAGCGGCCACTTCCTTGCTCAGACGCGCGAGTATGGGCTTGGGCGTACCCGCCGGCGCCAGCGCCCCATTCCATATGACGGCCTGATAACCGGGAACGCCGGCTTCGGCGACCGTCGGCACATCGGGCAACTGCGACGAACGCTTGGCGCTGGTCACGCCCAGCGGCTTGATCCGTCCGGAACGGATGTGCGGCAACGACGCGGTGATGCTCGGGATCGCCATATGCAGATGGCCTGCCATGACGTCGGTCATCACTTGCGCGGTGCCCTTGTAGGGAATGTGCACCACACGGATGCCCGCCATCAGATTGAGCATGGCGCCCGCGATGTTCGCTGTTCCACCCACGCCTGTTGAGCCATAGTTGTACGCATCGGGCTTCGCCTTGGCCAGAGCTATGAAGTCTTTAAGGCTGGCCGCGCCCAGATTGGGCGTGACGACCAGCACCTGCGGCGTTTGCCCCACCAGCGAGATCGGCACGAAATCGCGCAAAGTGTCGTAGGGCAGTTTGTCCATGAGGCTGGGGAGGACGGCGATCGTGCTGGCGACGACCGTGATCGTATAGCCGTCCGGGGCAGCCTTCGCCGCCATGTCGGAGCCGATGACGCTCGACCCGCCCGGGCGATTGTCGACGACCACTTGCTGACCCAGCCGCGCGCTCAATCCGTCGGCCACGATGCGGGCGACGATGTCGCCGTTGCCGCCGGCCGCATAAGGCACGATGAGTCGGATGGGCCGATTCGGATAATCGGTCGCATCGGCGGCGATCGCGGCACCCGCCGTCAGGCAGGCGCAAAGGATCATCGATAGCGCGAGTGATCGCGACGGCCTCACCGGTCTCGAATAGTTTGTATGGATCACGCTTGCTCCTCCTGCTGATTGCTTCGGCGGATGCCGTGGGGGCGCTTCGGGACGCCGCGTCCGATGTTCTACTCTACCTTCGCGCCAGATGCCGGCACCAGCTTGGCGAACTTCTTCAAATCGGCCGCGATCAGTTCCGCGAACTCGCGCGGTGTGCTGGGGGTGGCGTCGACCCCCTGGCTGGAGAGGCGGGCGCGAATTTCCGGATCGTTAAGAACTTTTCCGATCTCCGCATTCAGGCGCGCAACGATCTCCGGAGGCGTTCCCGCGGGGGCGAGAAGGCCATACCAGAGAATGAATGCGTAGCCCGGCAGCCCACCCGATTCGGCGACCGTAGGCAGTTCGGGCATCCCGGGCGAACGCCTGGGCGAGGTCACGGCGATCGCGCGCAGACGCCCGCTGCGGACATGAGGCATCACGCCGAGGGCGGAACCGAACGTGAAAGTCAATTGACCGCTGATCACGTCGTAGAGCATCTGCGCCGTGCCCTTGTACGGGATGTGCTGGAACTTCACTCCAGCCATCATCTCCAGCAGCGATACCGACATCTGGCCCACCGAGCCGATGCCGGACGAACCGTACTGCACCTGCCCTGGCCGCGTGCGAGCGAGGTTGATCAAGGCACGGACGTCGCGAGCGGGCAGCGAGGGGTGCAGCGCCGCCACCATCGGCGACTCGCCCACCAGGGTGACGGGAGCGAAGTCCTTCACCGCATCGTAAGGCAGCTTCGGATAGAGGTACTGATTGATCGCCAGACTGTTGGGGACCAGCACCATGGTGTAGCCGTCGGGCGCGGAACGGGCGACGAACTCGGTACCGATGATGGTATTGGCACCTGGTCGATTCTCCACCAGCACTTGCTGGCGCAAATGCTCCGTCAACTTGGGCGACAAGGTGCGCAAGAGCGTGTCGTTTCCGCCCCCGGGCGGATACGGGGAAATCAGGCGCACGGGCTTGGTCGGAAAGTTCTGTGCCTGCCCCAAGGACGCGCAACCCAGGACGAGCAACAAGAGCGCACCACGTGCAATCACCATAGTCTCCCCCCTTTACCTGCTGCCGAAGCAATCTAGAGCTTGGCGATCAGCGGCATGATTTTCTGTTCGATGATCTGCCAAGTCAGCGGACCGGTCTGCTTGAACCGTATGACCCCCTGCCGATCGATCAGATACGTTTCAGGCGCGCCATAAACGCCGAAGTCGATCGCTACCCGGCCGTCTCGGTCGACGCCGCTGCCGATGTACGGATCCCCATACCGTTCCAGCCAGGCAAGCGCGTCTTCACGCTTGTCCTTCCAATTGAGCCCGTAGATCGGAATCGTACCCTTCTTGGCCAATTCCACCAGCACGGGATGTTCTTCGCGGCACGAGACGCACCACGATCCCCAAACATTGAGCAGGTAGACCTTGCCGCGCAGATCGGATGCCGACAGCGTCTTGGCGGGATCGCTCAGCAGCGGTACGCTGAACGCCGGCACCGGCTTTCCGATCAAGGGCGAAGGCACTTCGCTCGGATTGAGGAACAATCCGCGCCAGAGGAAGGCGGCCAGTGACAGAAACACGGCGAGGGGCAACAGATAACGCAGGGCTTTTCCGGACACGAGCGCGCTCCTATTGCTGCTGCACGCTGTAGCGCGCCTTGTCGACGAACTCTTGCTGCGGCTTCACCGGATGACCAGCCTTGCGCAAAGCCTCTGCCGCTTCGGGCGGCATGTAATTCTCGTCGTGCTTGGCAAGCACCTGGGAGGCGACGAACACCCCGTCGGGGCTGAGCGCGCCTTGGGCAACCACGCCTTTGCCTTCCTTGAACAGATCGGGCAGGATGCCGTGGTAGACGACCGGAATGGTCTGTGCGTTGTCGGTGACCTTGAATTTCACCTCGACGTTGGCGCTGGAACGGGCCACGCTGCCCATCTCGACCAAGCCACCGATACGAAAATTTCGGCCGGTCGGCGCTTCGTTGGCGAAGACCTGGCTCGGCGTGTAGAAGAACACCAGATTGCTCTGGAAGGCGTTCAGCACGAGCGCGGTCGCCGAACCGAGCGCCAATACGCCGACTGCAATCCAGGCGAACCGCCTGTGCCTCGCTTTAATCGCCATCGTCAGCCTCCGACTCCGTCTGCGCCCTTTCGAGAGCGCGTCGCCTACGCGCCGCCACCAATACCAGTTCGAGACAGATGACGCCCGCCGTGACGCCGTACGAGCCCCAGACGAACCAGGCGTAGCCGCCCATCGAGAACCACTCGCTCATCTTGCCTGCTCCGCGACGTGACGCTTCAGCCACTCCGCACCTGCCTCACGCTCGAGAATGATCGCACGCACACGCAGCAAGCTCGCGCCTATCGTATACATCCAGGCGGAAAACGCCATGATTAGCATCCCGGTGAGCATGATCATCGCCATCTTCGGCGAGGCCGTCAGGCTAACGGACGCGCCCTGGTGCAATGTGTTCCACCACTGCACCGAAAAATAGATGATGGGGACGTTGACCACGCCCACGATCGCGAGTAACGCGGCCGCTTTGTCGGCTCGTCTCGGGTCCTCGATCGCAGCTTGCAGTGCCATGAATCCAAGATATAGAAAAAGCAGGATCAGTTCCGAGGTCAACCGCGCATCCCACACCCAATAGGTGCCCCAGGTGGGGCGTCCCCAGAGCGCGCCCGTCCACAGCGCGACGAAGGTGAACATCGCACCGGTGGGCGCCAGCGCCGACATCATCATCGCCGACAGGCGGGTGTTGAACGTGAAAAACAGGATGCCGTAGAAAGCCATCAGCACGTAGATGAACATCGACATCCAAGCCGCCGGCACGTGGATGTAGATGATCCGATACGCCTCGCCCTGCTGGAAATCGGTGGGTGCCTCGATCAAGCCGATGTACAGCCCGATGAGACCTGTGACAGCCGACGCGGCGAAGAACCAGGGTGCCAACTTGCCAGCCAGGGGATAGAAGGTGGCGGGAGAAGCAAAACGATATAGCCAGCTCATGATAGGTCGTCAGTCGATTGCAGTCCGGACAGCCGCCGCCGTTGCGAAAGGCGCGCCGACCAGGGCTAAGAGTAACTCGGCGCCAAGCACCGAAAAGTGCCCTTCGATGCCCATGCCTGCCGCATAGGAATCCACCGCGCCGACACCGAACACCAGCAGCGGGATGTACAGGGGCAGCAACAGCAATGCAAGCAAGGCGCCTCCTCCGCGCAAGCCCAACGTCAGCGCCGCCATGATGCCACCGATCAAGCTCAGCACCGGCGTGCCGATGGCAAGAGACAGCAGAAGCACCCCGATCTCACCGCCGCTCAGACCGAACTGCACACCGACCAAGGGCGTGCACAAGAGCAGCGGGCAGCCTGTCGTCAACCAGTGGGCTCCGATCTTCCCGGCCACGATACTCGGAAAAGGCATCGCGCCGAACAGCATCTGCTCCAGCGACCCGTCCGCGAAGTCGAGCGCGAACATCCGATGCAGCGACAGCAGGCACGCAAGCGTTGCGCAGACCCAGATGATGCCCGCGCCAATCCGATGCAGGACACGGGGGTCGGGGCCGACGCTTAGCGGAAAGAGCGTCACCACGATGAGAAAGAAGCCCAGCACCACGAGAACCTCGGCGCTCGACCGTGCGCTCAACCGCAGGTCGCGTCGCAATCCCCAGGCAAAGCCCGCCCAAACGCCTGCCTGCGTCATGGCTCAGTTCAGCCGCAACTGAGCCGTTTGCCGGCCGTCGAGATCGATAGCATCGTGAGTCGCGACCATCGCGACGCCGCCGCGCTCCAGGTGCTCCTGCAGAATGGCTGCCAGCAACACGCGGGCATCCGTATCGAGCGCAGCCGACGGCTCGTCGAGCAACCACAGCGGCCGACGAGACAAGCACAACCGCGCGAGGGTCAAGCGCTGCTTCTGTCCCTGCGAGAGCCGTTTGACCTGCAAGGCACGCCGACGCCTCAAGCCGACTCTCTCCAGCGCCTCGATGCACCCGGAAGCGTCTGCATCGGATCCGTCCAGCGCGCACGCGAGTTCGAGATTCTCCGCGACGCTCAGATCGTCTTTGTGCCCCGACTTGTGCCCGGCATAGGCAAGTGTCTCCCGCCAAGCGCTGCTGCCTAATTTCACCGGGTCCCCGTTCCAGGACACCACTCCGGCTATGGGCTCGTTCAGGCCGGCCAGCGCACGCAGCAGCGTGCTCTTGCCGCTGCCGTTGCGGCCCGTCAGGATCACTGCGACCCCGGGTGCCGCCCGCACATCGATCCCGACGAACAAGGGCTTGCCGCCCCGCTCGCACGCCATGCCGAGCGCTGCCAATCCCGCCCCGGGCTCATTCGACCCGCGCATCGATCCGCACCTCGATTCCGACCGCACCTGGCTTCACAGGCGGGCTGAAGCCCTCCAGGTCACCGGGCGTCGGTGTGGCACTGCCGCTGCGGGAGACTCTCGCGCCCACCACGACCTGATCGAACTTGGAGACGACCATCTCGGGAGCCATTGCGGCGGTATCGTCGAGCGTGAACGCATAAGGCAAATCCTTCGCCGTGATGCGGCGAATGGCGAGCGGCATTTTCGGCCCTTGGACGGCGCGCGCAAACACGAATACCGTATCCGTGGACTGCACCTGCGCCTGCAGCTTGGGATCGAGCGTGACTCGACCGCTCAACGCCCCCTGCGCCGCGACAGGCGGCGTCGCAACAGGCGCCCCGTTTCCGGCAACTTGCGGCGGCACGGACGCTGAAGGCTTTGCAGCGACCATCAGACTGCGGATCTCGGCAATGCTGTTCTGAATGATCTGCGCCACTTCGCTCCCCGGCTCGGTGAGCGGCAAGAGCTTTTCCCAATAGCTCAGCGTCGTCGGATAGTCCTTGCGACTATAGGCCTCCGTGCCTGCCAGCCACATCGACTTGGGGTGATTGGGATCGATCTCGAGCGACTTCTTCAATGCCTCGAGCGCCTGCGCTGTCCATTCCCCCTTGTTGGCCGCGAGCTGCACATCGACATAGTCGGCAAGGAGCTGGGGCGACCCCGGCACCAACTCGATGGCGCGCGCAAATGCCTTCACCGCCTCGGGCGCACGACCGAGCAACTGGTAAGAGCGAGCCAGCAACACCCAGGCTTCGGTATCGTCCGGGTGCGTCTGCACTCGCTCGGCCAGGCGCGCGGCCATTTCCTCGAGGTTTGGCGACTGGCCGGACGGCCCTTCGGACTGCGCCCTGACGAAGCTCGGATCGACCGCCTGCGGACTGCCGAGGACGAGATAGGTAAACACGGTCGCGATCGGCACGCAGGCGAGCGCAGCAAAACGCCAGGGACCTATTCTCGTCGCCGGTTCGCTCTGCGCCACGGAGGTATCCGGTGCATCGACGTCGATCAACAATCGCTGGCTCAGCTCGACGCGAGCCTGCTCGAACTGTTCGTCCGAGAGCAACCCTTGGTTGTGGTCTCGCTCCAGTTCCCGCAGCTGATCGTGATACAAGACGACGTTGGAGCGGTCTTGATCGAGACCGACGCTCTCGTCGCGACGCCGCACCAAGGGCACGGCAAGCAGCGCAACTACGGCGATCAGCAACGTAATGGCTGCAACCCAGAATGTAGTCACCGCGTGCCCGACTCCTCGTTGCCCACGAGCAATCGCAAGCGAGCCTCGTCTGCGACATCGAGGCTCGATGGTGCTTGTACGGCGTGTCGACGTGCGATGACGATGCGCCGCGCGATCCAAATTCCTGCAAGCATGAGCAGGAAGGGGCCGAGCCACAAGGCCAACGTCGTCGCCTGGAATGGTGGCCGGTAAAGGACGAATTTCCCGTAGCGTTCGACCATGAACGAGCGTACTTCCTCTTCGGATGAGCCACTCGCAAGCATATGGCGCACTTCGCGGCGCAGATCGACCGCCAGATCCGCGTTGGAGTCGGCGATGGTCTGATTCTGGCACACGAGGCAGCGCAATTCCTGCGCGACGCGCTGGACTCGCGCTTCCAGCTCCAGATTTCCCGTGGGATCAGGGGCGTCCGTTCCGACCGCACCGGCCAGAGCGGCGTACAGCAACATTCCAACCAGCCACCCGGTGAACCGAAGGCAGCTCATCCTTGTGCGCTCCGCGCAACCCCCACCGCGGGGATGGGCGACGAACGTGCTGCGCGTTCGCCCTCGTTCGCCATCTCGACTCGTTTGAAGCGACGATAACGGCGATCGCACACTGCGAAGAAGCCACCGAGCGCCATCAGCAGACAGCCGGCCCAGATCCAGTCGACGAAAGGCTTGATGTGCACACGCACCGTCCAGGCATCGTCGGCCACCTGTTCACCCAGGGCCACATAGATGTCGCCGAAGAATCCGGCGTCGATGGCAGCCTCCGTCATCGGCATGTTCTGTACGGTGTAGAGGCGCTTCTCCGGCAGCAAGACCTGGATGACTTCGCCGTTCTCGCGCACCATTTCGATCCGTCCGCGGCTAGCCACGTAATTGGGGCCCTGCACTTCCTCGATGCCCGCGAACCGGAAGTTGTGCCCTCCCGCCTCGACGCTCTGTCCGAACTGCAGGCGCACGTCCTTTTCGGACTCGTAACCATTGACGAGGGTCACACCGATGATGAAGACGCCGATGCCGAAATGCGCGACCAGCATGCCGATGTACGACGCCGGCAGTTCCTTCGTGCGCGCCCACCATCCCTTGGACTCGCTGCTCCGCGGCCGGATTCGCTCGACCAGGTTCGCGATCGTACTCGTGATCGACCAGGCCGCCAGCAGCATGCCGAAAGCCACCATGAGCGACCACTTGCCCATGAGGAACGGCGTTACGAAAGCGGTGACGACGCTCACCCCGATCGCCCAACGCAGCCGGCGCGTGATGTCCGCGACCGACGCCTTCTTCCACCGCGCGAGCGCGCCGATACCCATGAGGAAGATCACTGGCGTCATCAAGGGCACGAAGACGGCTTCGAAGTAAGGCGGCCCGACCGAGATCTTGCCCAGACCCAGCGCGTCGAGCAGCAGTGGATACAGTGTGCCGAGCAGGACGGCGGCCGCGGCGACCATCAGCAAGACGTTATTGCCCAAGAGCATCGATTCGCGCGAGACGGGCTCGAAGGCGCCCCCCAGCCCAACCTTGGGTGCGCGCATCGCGAACAATGCCAATGACCCCCCGACCACGACGACCAGGAACCCCAGGATGAACGCTCCGCGACTCGGGTCGACCGCGAACGCATGCACCGAAGTCAGCACACCCGAGCGCACGAGGAATGTGCCGAGCAGGCTCATCGAGAAGGCCAGAATCGCAAGCAGAACGGTCCATGCCTTGAAGGCTCCGCGCTTCTCGGTGACTGCCAGCGAATGGATCAGCGCCGTCCCTACGAGCCACGGCAGGAAGGACGCGTTCTCGACCGGATCCCAGAACCACCAGCCGCCCCAGCCGAGCTCGTAATAAGCCCACCAGCTGCCGACGGCGATGCCCAACGTGAGAAAGAGCCAGGCCATGACGGTCCAGGGACGTGACCAGCGGGCCCAGGTCGCATCGAGCTTGCCGCTGAGGAGTGCTGCGATGGCGAACGCGAAGACAACCGAGAAGCCCACATAACCCATGTACAACAGCGGTGGATGAATGATCATCCCCGGATCCTGCAGCAAGGGGTTCAGGTCGCGACCGTCGGCCGGCATGGGGACCAGTCGCTCGAATGGATTCGATGTGAGCAGGGTGAAGAGAAGGAAACCGATGCTCACCATGCCGAGGACCGCGAGTATTCTCGCGACCATGGCAAGCGGGAGGTGACGGGAGAAAATGGCCACCGCCGCGGTCCAGCCGCCCTGCATCAGCATCCAGAGCAGGAGCGAGCCTTCGTGCCCGCCCCATACCGCTGTGAATTGATAAACCGCCGGCAGCTTGCTGTTCGAATTGTTGGCGACGTACAGCACCGAGAAATCGTCGTTGAGGAACGCTGCCGCGAGACAGCCGAACGCAAAGGCCAACAGGATCGCTTGCACGCAAGCGGCAACACGAGCGAACGACATGAGGCTCACGTCATTGCGCGCGACACCCACTAATGGCACAGTGGACAGGAGAATGGCCACCGCGGTGGCAAGCACGAGTGCGAAATGACCGAGCTCAGGTAGCATGTTTAGACCGAAGAAACCCCGTACGGGCGAGCTGTTAGAGTGGCGGCACCTGAGTTCGTTCCAAAGCCGGAAGATCGCATCACGGCTCTATGCTAGCGGCGCGTATGTTAGCTTAGACGCGCGATCTTGCGCCAGGTTTGGGCACTCGCGCCTGCCTGCGATTTCCTCGAACGCAAACGCATCCTGCTACCCCACCCGCAGTTCCCCTGCCGGAGACCTGCAGGTCGCCTCGCCACCGAGACGCAGCGATGCCCCTCCGCGGGAGGCTTGCGTCGTCGTCTCGTCGGCACACGGAGCAAGCCGATGAAGGCCGTCTGGTACACCGAGCAGGGACCTGCCACTCAAGTGCTGCGCTACGGCGATCAACCGGACCCGCATGCCACATCCGGCCAAGTGCGGGTGGCACTGCACGCATCGGGGGTCAATCCTGCAGACATGAATCGGCGCGCCGGCAGCGGCTACGACATGGAAGGCTGCCTGGTGATTCCGCACAGCGACGGCAGCGGCATCGTCGATGAGGTGGCCAGCGATGTCGACCAGCGGTGGCTAGGACGCCGGGTCTGGCTGTACAACGGTCAACGCGGCGGTCGCCTACTCGGTACCGCGGCGCAATACATCGCCCTCGACGTAGACCTCGTCGCCGAACTGCCCGCTGGCAGCAGCTTCGAGCAAGGGGCGTGTTTGGGCATCCCCTGCATGACCGCGCATCTGTGCGTGACCCTCGCCGGCGAGTTGTCGGGCGCCACGGTCCTCGTGAGTGGGGGTGCCGGTGCGGTCGGCCACTATGCCGTTCAGTGGGCCAAGCGCTTCGGCGCCCGAGTCATCGCCACGGTAAGCAACGCCGAGAAAGCCCGTCGGGCCAAGTTGGCAGGCGCGGACCTCGTCGTCGACTATCGCAACGAGGACATCGCAGCCCGCATCCGGGAGTTCGCGCCGACCGGCGTCGACCACATCGTCGATGTCGATTTCGGCGGCAATCTGCCGACCTTTTTCCCCCTGATGGCCGTGAACGCATCGATTGCCTACTACGCAACCAACGGCAACCGCAACCCCGTATGGCCTGCAGCGCAGGCGATGCGTCGCAACATCTCGGTTCATGCCGTCCTTCTCAATAACGCCCCTGTTGCTGCACGGCGACGCGCTCAGGCGGACATCTGCGCATGGCTCCGCGAAGGGGGCATGCAGCACTCGGTGGCATCGGTGCATGCGCTCGAGCGAACTGCGGATGCGCATCTGGCCGTCGAATCGGGCACCAAGCGGGGCACAGTCGTCGTATGCTGCGAGCTTTGACCCAACGCTCGGCTTGACCCTCGTCGAACGGTCCCCCAGACTTTCGATCGAGACTCGAACGACCGTTGACCAAGCAGAGTTGACAGCAAACCAACAACACGGCGCGGAGGCAGGCATGGCACAGAGAATCGCATACGTAACGGGCGGCATGGGTGGGATCGGCACCGCAATCTGCCAACGGCTGCACAAGGAAGGCTTCACAGTCATCGCCGGCTGCGGGCCCACGCGCGACCACATGAAGTGGGTAGCAGAGCAGAAGGCGCTCGGCTACACGTTCTACACCTCCGTTGGCAACGTGGCGGAATGGGAATCGACCGTAGCTGCGTTCCAGGCCGTCAAGGCCGAGCACGGCCCGGTCGACGTCCTGGTGAACAACGCCGGCATCACGCGCGATGGATTGTTCCGCAAGATGACTCGCGCCGACTGGGACGGTGTCATCAACACGAACCTCAACAGTCTCTTCAACGTGACCAAACAGGTCATCGACGACATGCTTGACCGCGGCTGGGGACGCATCATCAACATCTCCTCGGTCAACGGTCAAAAGGGTCAGTTCGGCCAGACGAACTACTCGACGGCCAAGGCGGGCATCCATGGCTTCACCATGGCGCTCGCACAGGAAGTGGCCACCAAGGGCGTGACCGTCAATACCGTCTCTCCGGGCTACATCGGCACGGACATGGTGCGTTCCATCCGCCAAGATGTCTTGGACAAGATCGTGGCCACGATCCCGGTGAAGCGGCTAGGCACCCCCGAGGAAATCGGCTCCATCATCGCGTGGCTGGCCAGCGACGACTCGGGCTTTGCCACTGGCGCGGACTTCTCTCTCAACGGCGGCCTGCATATGGGCTGACCTTGACCGGGGCGATGCACGGTGGCCCCTGGCCGTGGATTGCACTAGCACAGCGTCGGGTACCGCGAGCGCCGGCGAGAACCGGCGCTCGTCACGTTCATTGCAGCGGTATCTTCGCGTCCTGCACGACCTTCTTCCATTTCGCCACGTCGGTGCGGATCACGGCCATGAATGCATCGGGCGACTTGCTCGGCTCGACGGCCATGCCGACGTTCTCCAACTGCGTCACGACCTCGGGCACGGCGAGCACCGCAAGGATGTCACGATGCATCCGAGTCACGATGTCCGCGTGGGTGCCAGCAGGAAAGAGAAATCCGAGCCAGCCATCCGCCTCGTAGCCCGGATAGCCGCTTTCAGCAATGGTCGGCACGTTCGGCAATGCCGGGGATCGCTTCGCCCCCGTCACGGCCAAGCCGACCAGCCGCCCTGATTGCACATGCGGCGCGGTGGTCGACATTACCGACATCATCGCGCTGATCTGCCCGCCCATGACGTCAGACAACGCCGGAGCGCCGCCCTTGTAAGGAATCAGGGTGAAATCGATGTTCGCCGTTCGCTTGAACAGTTCACCGGCAAGATGAGCGATGCTGCCGAAACCTGGAAACCCGACGTCGATGGCCCCCGGCTGCCGGCGCGCCAGCGCGACGAACTCTTTAAGGTTGCGCACCGACATCGACGGGTGGGTCGCCAACAGGGTGGGCACGGTCACCGCGTTCGTCACCGGCGCGAAGTCTTTGAGTGGATCGTAGGGCACCGACTTGTATATTGCGGGCCCCATGGCGACCGAAGACACCGATGCAAGCATCATGGTGTACCCGTCGGGTGCGGCCCTGGCGAGCACTTCGGTGGCGACATTGCCGCCCGCGCCCGGACGGTTTTCCACCACCATCGGACGCCCCAGACGCGTGCTCAGACGCGTCGTCACCGCGCGCGCGACGAGGTCGTTGGCCCCGCCGGCGGCGAAACCCACCAGCACGCGCACAGGTTTGCTGGGGTAGACATCCGCCGCCAGTGAAGTGCCCGCGGCGAACGTGCTCAGCGCGAGTGCGACGGCAGTTCGCATTGAAGGACGGATCAGCCTGCGCAACGAACTTCCGGCATCTGCCGCGATCATCTCAATGCATCCCCGCGCCGACCCGCGCGCTGCTGAGAAAGGCGGGTTCGAAGACGCGGTCGGCCATCACCTGGCAGCGCTTCATCAGCCGGTGCTCGTGGGCCTGGTAGTCCGGAATCGCGTTGTGCAGGGTGCCGATGTTGTCCCACATGAGCACGTCGTTCACGGACCAGACATGGGTATGGAGGTATTTTTCCTGCAGCTGGTGGGTGAACAAGGCCTCCAGCAGTTCATCGCTTTCTTGCTGATCGAGTTCGTTGATGCGAATCGCGTAGCCCGGATTGCAGTAAAGGACCTTGCGCCCCGTGATCGGATGCGTCATCACCACGGGATGCACCGACGGTGGACGCTTGGCGCGCTGCTCGGGCGTGAGCGGCGGACGGATACTGCCCGCCCGCGTCCGCATCTTGTCCCAGAACTTGTTGAAGTCGTGCGTGGCCGTGAGGCCCTCCAGGCGCGCCTTCATCGAATCCGAAAGCCCGTCGTAGGCGGCGCACATGTTGGCGAACAGCGTATTGCCGAGCGGCGTGCCATCGCGCACTGGCACCTTGACGGCATAGAGGATATTGGTGAAGCCGATGGTGTTGTTGTATGACATGTCGGTGTGCCAGTCCTGGCCCGCATCGCCGAGACCGATCGGCTCGCCGTTCTCGATGATGTTGGAGAGGATGCCGACCTCGGGCACTTGCGGGTCGGCCAGCTTGCCGGTGACCGACTGCTGGATGTGGCCGAAGCGCGCGGAGAAGTCGCGCAACTGAGCGGACTCCAATCGCTGCCCGGGAAACACCAGCACGCCATGCTGCCCCAGGCTGCGCACGATCAATCCGAAATCTTCCGCGCTCAGTGGCCGACTCAAATCGATGTCGGTCACCGAAGCCCCCAGAACCTTGCCGCTCGCCTTGACTTGTGTCACATCGCCTCCGTCGATCGAAATTCGCTCCGAAAAGCGCACGCTGAATGCACCAACCCGCGGTCGAAACGCTATTCTAGCCCGACTCCGACGCCTCCAGCCGGGCGATTACCTTCATCCGCCGAGCTTCCCTCTTTGGTTCCTCACGAGCATCTCTGGATCCCGATTACGCTGTTCGCCGCTTTTGCCCAAACCATACGCAACGCGGCGCAAAAGCATCTCACAGCCACCCTCGGCACGCTAGGCGCGACGCTCGTACGGTTTCTGTACGGCATACCTTTCGCCGTGCTCTGGCTGGTCCTCGTGCGACATGCCGGCGGCTTCGATCTGCCGCAGGCCAATTGGGCGTTCACGGGCTGGATCCTTCTCGGGGCCGTGAGCCAGATCGCAGGCACCGCCCTTCTGCTTCAGGTAATGCGCGAGCGCAACTTCACCCTTGGGGTCGCTTACTCGAAAACCGAGGCGATCCAGGTCGCCTTCTTCGGGTTCTTGTTCCTGGCCGATCCCCTCGGGCCTGGTGCAGTCGCAGCGGCCATGTTCGGCACCCTCGGGGTGATGCTGATGTCACCCATCGATCGCTTGCATCCGTTGAGGGCCCTGCTCCGCGGATGGACATCCCGGGTCGCCTTGTACGGCTTGGCGAGCGGCACCTGCTTCGGCTTCGCCTCGGTAGGCTATCGGGGCGCATCGCTGGCACTGGAAACGGTGCCCTTTCCGATGGCTGCGGCATTCGGACTGCTCGTCGCCCAAGTCAGTCAGACGATGCTGCTGGGCGGCTGGCTGTTGCACCGGAATGCCCGCACCGTGCTGCAGGTGCTCCTCGCTTGGCGCACATCGCTGCTGGTGGGATTTGCCGGAGCCGCCGCATCGGCTGCCTGGTTCACCGCCATGGCGATAGAACCGATCGCCCACGTGCGCACACTCGGCCTGGTGGAACTGCTGTTCGCATACGTCGTGTCGCGTCGGCTGTTCCAGGAACACCTGACTCGGATCGAATTGACGGGCATCGCTCTTCTATGCGTTGCGCTAGTAACCGTGACCTTCGCCCGCTGATCCCGACCGCGACCGACTCACACCGCAAGAAGCCGGATTCTCCGTGTCCACGCCACCGCTTCAGGCGCACCCCCTTGCTCTAACTCCAACCAACCTCAGGAGTCGACCCGCATGACCCACCTTCCCACTTACGGACTGCTCGGCGCCGCGATCCTGCTGACCAGTGCATCCTCCATTGCGCAGACGTCAGGCGACTATCCGAGCAAACCGATCCGCGTTGTCGTCCCCTTCGCGCCGGGCGCCAGCAACGACACCTTGTCTCGCGCCACCGCCGAGGCGATGACGCCGTTCCTCGGACAGCCCGTGCTCGTCGACAACCGCCCCGGCGCGGGCGGCATGCTGGGCGCCGAACAGGTCGCTCGCTCGGCACCCGACGGCTACACCCTGCTCAACGTGCAAGCCTCGTTCGCCACCAACACCGCGATTCGCGCCAAGATGCCCTATGACGTGCACAAGGATTTCGCCTACATCGGCATGATGACTCGCAGCCCATTGCTGCTCGTGGTTCATCCTTCGATGCCGGTGAACTCGCCGAAGCAACTCGTGGCTCTGGCTCGGCAGCGCCCCGGGGATCTGAACTACGGCTCATCGGGAACCGGAGGCAGCAATCATCTCGTCACGGAACTGTTCGCCAAGACCGCCGCCATCAAGATCACACATGTGCCCTACAAGGGCGTCGGTCCGGCGCTCGTGGACCTGCTCGGCGGCCATATTCAAATGGCGTTCGCCAGCCTGCCTTCCGCGCTGGGACATGTGAACCGCGGCCGATTGAAGGGGCTGGCGGTGGCCGATGAGAAGCGCTCCCCGTTTGCACCAAACGTTCCGACCTCGCGTGAAGGCGGCGTCCCGTTCGTGGCCGAACTTTGGTGGGGCTTCGCGGCGCCTGCGAAGACCTCGCCTCAGACCGTCGGCGCGCTTTCGGCGGCACTGCGCAAAGCGCTCCAGACCCCCGAACTGACGAAACACTATGCCGTCGAGGGCGGAGAGCCCATGCCGATGACGCCCGAGCAGTTCGCGAAGTATGTCTTCGCCGAGGTCGAGCGCTGGCGGCAGGTTGTCAGGGACACGGGATTGACGCTGCAATAAGGCGGGAACGGCTGATCGTACTCCTCGGTGGGGACACGGGCCCTTCGTTTGCAGTACTCCCAGCGTCGCTCGACAGGACATTTTGCGAGCATTCGCGTAAGGAGAGTCAAATGAAATCCGCTTTGTCTTTGAAACACACCGCCGTGGCCGTTGCGTCGATCTTCGGCGTCGCACTCAGCGCTCCAGCCATCTCTGCAGATGCAGCGAAGTCCGACCGCACCGTTCAACAGCAACAGGATCGCGTCGTCGCCCATCGTAACGTTCGCGTCAGCGAACTCATCGGTAAGGACGTCCGCAACCAGCAAGGCGAAGATCTGGGCGACATCAAGGATGTCATCATCGACATGAACAACGGCAGGGTCCACTACGTCGTCTTGTCGTTCGGCGGCTTCATGGGGCTAGGCGACAAGCTCTTCGCATATCCGATGCGGGTGTTCCGGCCGACCGCCGACAAGGACGACCTGATTCTCGCCGTCGACAAGGAACGGCTGCGCAAGGCGCCGGGATTCGAGGACAAGAATTGGCCGGACTGGGATCGCGCGGAGTACCGCACCCAGGTCGACCGGTATCATGCGACCGACACGACGAAGATCAAGCCGAGCCCGAACATGCGCCTGATCCGAGGCTCCACCCTCGTCGGCAAGGACGTCAACGGGGCCGACGGCAAGGATATCGGCGAGATCGAAGACGTGGTGATCAACATGACAAACGGCGACGTCCGCTACGCGGTGGTGGAGTTCGACAAGGCCTGGAGCATGGACGAGAAGTATTTCACCTTCCCCTTGCGCTCGTTCACGATGGGAACCAAAGCGAACGATGCTCTGGTCCTGAATGTGACACGGGACGCCCTTGCGCGCACGCCCGGATTCGACAAGAAGAAATGGCCGAATCTGAACGACCCGACGTGGAACAGCGAGATCGACCGCTACGGCGTCTCGTCCCGGCGATAACGCGAGGCTCGTCGGCGCAAGCCGCATGATGCCCGGCGAGGCGCGCCCCTGCGGCGCGCCTCGCGTCAGCGCAAGATCTGCAGTCGCAACACCACCCGAGCGTGCACCGATACCTGGCCGGGTTCGATGGGTGTCGACGAGGGCGCCCCTCGAGCCACCATGGCCTCCTGCATGAACGGACGTACCGGTCCCATCTCTTGATTGGTGATGGACTGCACGGAGCCGAGCTTCACGTTCAACGCCGACGCCATGGTTTCAGCGTCGTTGCGCGCCTGCAAGACCGCTTCTCGCAACGCGGCGCGCCGCGCCTTCGCTGGATCGGATAATGCGAACGCGATTCGCTGCACCTGATTGGACCCCGCTTTGATCGCCACATCGACGAGCTCGCCCAGACGCGACAACTCGGCCGTCTCCAGGCGCACGATATTGCTTGCGACATAGGCGGCGATGCGCGGCTCCCCGCCTTCCCGACTGGGCGCGTACTCGGTCCGCAGCGTATACGTTCCGGTGCCGATCCGAGCCCGAGCCCCGATCGATTGACGGACCGCCGCGAGCACAGATGCCATGCGAGCGCTGTTCTGCTGCGCAGCGGCCGCCGCCGTCTCGGCACGGGTGACCACCCCGAATTCGAGAACCGCCGAATCGGGCGCAGTCTGGGTCTCGGCGGACGCCGTCACTTCGATGTACGCCAAGTCGGACGGCGCCGCGACGTCGCCCGCCGCAGCGATCGCACGCATCGGCAGGAGCACCGTCGCCGCACAAAAACCAAGGGCCAGGATTGCGCGCATGCAAGGACTCCTCTCGACGTTGCCCACGGTGGATTATTGCGGCTTGATGCCCGCGCTTTTCACGATCGTCGAATAACGCGCCGCCTCGGCGCGAACGAATTTGGCCAGGTCGTCCGGCGCACTGGGCCATGCATCGAAGCCGATCGCCGCCAGCTTGGCCCGGAAATCCGGACTCTGCAGCGCACGCACCGCCTCCTGGTTGAGCCGCGTCTGCAATTCCTTGGGCAGACCTGCCGGCGCGTAAAGCGCCCACCAGATCGCCATCGTGAACCCCTCGAGCCCGGCCTCGGCGGAGGTCGGCACGTCCGGCAACGTGGGGACGCGCTTGTCGGCGAGCACGGCAAGCGGCCTGACGCGTCCGGCACGGATCAAACCGAGCGATGAAGGAATCGAAACGATCACTTCATCGACTTCGCCCGAGAGCAAGGCGTTCGCTGCAAGCGTCGCGCCCTTGTAAGGCACATGCACGATATCGACCTTGGCGAGCAGCTTGAGCAACTCGTTCGCCAGATGGTTGGTGGTGCCCGCTCCGCCTGAACCGTAGTTCAGCTTGCCGGGATGCTTGCGGGCCAGCGCGATGAATTCGCGCAGACTCCTCGCGGGGATGGACGGATGCACCAGAAACACGTTATCGACCGAAGCCAGTCGCGAGATCGGCGCAAGATCGCGCTCGGCATCGTAGTTGAGCTTGGCATAGAGCGACGGGCTCAACGCGATGCCGGGGCTCGCCACCACCACGGTGTAGCCGTCGGCGGGTGCTCTTGCAGCCAGTTCCAGCCCCAGATTGCCGCCGGCGCCGACCCGGTTGTCGGGGACGACCGGAACCCCCAACTGTTCCGCGAGGCGCTGGGCGACCGCGCGACCGAGGATATCGCTGGGCGAGCCCGGCGGGAACGGCAACAGCAGCCGGATCGTCCGGGTGGGATACGACAGAGACTGCGCCTGCACCACGGCGGCGAACAAGGCGAGAAACGCCGCAGCCACCCAACTCAACACACGCCCTTGCAACGACATCACATGACACTCCTCAGTAACCCGACGACCAGCCTTGCGCGAAGCCGATGATCCATACGCTCACTCGCGGCGTCGACCGCTGCGCAACGATCTTCCTGCTTGAGCCGACGACCGTGGTCGCTGGCCGCGAGACCGCGAGGAGCGCGGATTCTAACTCGCACCTGCCTGGGGATCACCGACCATCCCCTGGGCTTGACGTGCTGCACACCCAGGTGCCTGCTTACGGCCATCCGTCGTCCAGTCGCGCTAGACTTCGAACACTCAACCAGGGAGCGGCCATGAAAGCCTATTGGATGCAGTCTGTCGGCGGTGTGACGCAGTTCGAGCTGCGCGAAGTTCCCCGTCCGAAGGTGGGGCCTCGGGATGTCCTGATTCGTGTCCGCGCATCGTCGCTGAACCACGGCGACATCTTCGCGCGTATCGCACGCCACCGGGCGGATATCGCGCGTCCGGCCGGCGTCGATGCCGCCGGCGAAGTCGTCGAGACCGGCGAGCAGGTCGACGGGATCCCGGCCGGCACTCGAGTCATGGCTCGCGTCAAAGGCGGTTTCGCCGAGTACGTGGTCGCCGATGCCTCCCAGGTGACCGAGGTTCCCGCGCATCTGGACTGGGCGCAAGCCGCGGCGATACCGATCGCGTTCGTCACCGCCTACGAGTCGCTGTTTCAGTTCGGGGAGCTGACCGCGGGCGAGACGGTGCTGATCGCCGGCGCATCGTCCGGGGTCGGCGTTGCCTGCGTGCAGGCGGCCAAGTGCAAGGGCGCGCGCGTGATCGGCACCTCGGGCAGCGCCGAGAAGTTGGCCAAGCTCGCGACGCTCGGCATGGATGCGGCAATCCAGGCCCGCGGCGGCGACTTCGCCCCTGCGGTCTTGGATGCAAACGGCGGCAAAGGCGTCCAGCTCGCGCTCGACCTGGTCGGGGGCAGCGCCTTTCCCGGTTGCCAGCGCTCGCTCGCAGACTTCGGCCGGCTGGGCGTGGTCGGCTACGTGGACGGTCAGATGCGCGCGGAAATCGACCTCGAGTCCCTGCATGGCAAGCGATTGCGCATGTTCGGCGTCTCCAATACGCCGCTCACCCCCCATCAGAGAGCGCAAGCCCGCGAGGGATTCGAAAAGGAAATCATGCCGCACATCAATGCCGGCCGGATCGTCCCGGTGGTCGACCGCGTCTTCGCCTTCGATCAGCTCGATGCGGCAAAGGCCTATGTCGAGACCAATGCGCTGTTGGGAAAAATCGTGATCGCTCTCGACTAGCCTGACGCATGGCGGGGTGTCGTCGCACCATCGTTCCCGCGGGCTTATCCGTTAAACTTACCGCCTGCGCCGGTGCAGATCCGGACGATCATCGAGGAAGTCAGCATGGCTCAATCCACTACCCCCAAGCGTGCATTCTGGTTCTACGAAGCCAAGTCTCCGAACGTGGCCGACTACATGGAGAAGGAGCAGACCGACGTCGAAATGCATCGGCTGAACTTCGATACGCCCGCGGCGAAGAACTGGGAGACCATGGTTCGCTGCCAAGCGTATTGCATCACCTCCACGCGCGACGAGGTACCCGACGAGTTCAAGTGCCACGACGCGCTGCTTGCCCGCTTGCCCGATCTGCTGGTCGTCTCCACCACGGGCGCCGGCTACGACACCGTCGATGTCGACGCCTGCACCAAGGCTGGCGTGCTGGTCGTCAACCAGTCGGGCTCGAACGCACAAGCCGTCGCGGAGCACGCCGCGGGCATGATGCTCTCCCTCACCAAGAACATGCCGTGGACCGATCGCTCCTTGCGTCGGGAGCGCGGCATACCCAGGGAGGTCTTCAAAGGCTGGAACGCGAACAAGGCGACGGTCGGCATCGTCGGTCTGGGCGAAGTCGGACGACGCCTCGCGCGCATCTGCAAATATGGCCTCGACATGCGCGTGCTCGCCTATGACCCGTATGTCGACGCCAAGACCTGCGAAGAGCGCGGCGCCACGAAAGTCGAGAGCCTCGATGCATTGCTCGCCGAATCCCGCTACGTCTCGATCAACTGTCCTCTGACGGCCCAGACGCGCGACATGATCGCCGCACCGCAGTTGGCCAAGATGCAGAAAGGGGCCTTCCTGATCAACACGGCGCGCGGCGGCATCGTCGACGAGCAGGCACTGGCCGAGGCGCTCAAGAGCGCACACCTCGCGGGCGCCGGCGTCGATGTATGGAAGGTCGAACCGCCCTCCCTCGAAAACCCGCTGCTGGCGATCGACAACCTGATCGCCACGTACCATACCGCCGGGGTGACGATCGATTCGCGGATCGCGATGGCGCAATGGAATGCGGAGCAAGTCGCCGAGACGTTGCGCGGCAAGCGTCCCCCGCGACTGCTCAATCCCGAGGCCTGGGACGCCTACAAGCTGCGCTACAAGCGGATCTTCGGCGTCGAGCCCGCCTGAACTGCGCGGCGGGTCGACGCACCCGGTTCAGCCGGCGATCGTCATCGTGCTGCGCTCGTGCACCGAAGCCAGCACGGCCTGGGTCGTTTCGACGATGTGCAGCGACTCTTCGCCGGTCGGCAGCAAGCAGGGCTCGCCCCGCACGGCGGCCTCGAACGCCGGCACTTCCAAGTCGTAGATCGGGCTCGCCGGGAAGCGCTGCTCGGTGCTGCCCTTGGCGTCGCGCACCTGAACCGAATGCTCCTTGGCGAATCGCAACGACGACGTGACCAGCGTCGCATCGGTGCCTTCGATGATCAAGGTGTTCTCGGCGCTCGCGACCAGACGCGTCGCCCGAATGACGGCGTGGCCGTTGCGAGCGAGCCGGCCCAGGATCGTGATCTGATCGCAGGGCACACCCATGCGACGGTCCGGATCGGTGAACGCGCTGACCTCGGCGAAGCGCTCACCGGTGATCCAATGGATCTGGTCGATCAGATGCACGCCGACGTCGAAGACGACGCCGCTCTGGCTGGCGTCCTTGCGCCAGGTCGTGCGCGGCGGCGAGGCGGACGCCCGCTCCAGCGAGATCGCCGCGACGCGACCCAGACGTCCAGACCGCACGATCTCGCGGGCATGGATGACGGCTTCCTCCAGACGCAACTGATGAGCCACCCGTAGCGCCACGCCGGCATTGCGACAAGCATCGACCATCTTGTGCGCATCGTCGATGGTCATGGCGAACGGCTTTTCGCACAGCACGTGCTTGCCTGCGGCCGCGGCCGCGAGCACGGCCTCGGCATGCATCGCATTGGGTGTCGCCACGTAGACCGCATCGACCTGCGGATCGGCCATCATCTGCGCCAACGTGGCATGCACTCGCGGCACCTCGAATCGAGCGGC
>JALHQN010000039.1 GCA_022841915.1 Burkholderiales bacterium
TCGATGGCCGGCGGCGTGCAGGCGAACTTCGGCACCATGGTGAAGCCGCTGCATACCGGGCTGGCGGCGCGCAATGCGGTCGCGGCGATCGAACTGGCCGTCAGCGGATTCAGCGCCGCGGACAACGCCCTGGAACATCCGGGGGGCTTCTTCGCGGCCTTCGGCAGCGAGCGCTCGGATGCGCAACGCACCATCGCCTCGCTCGGCGCCCCGCTCACCGTGCTCGATCCAGGCATGAGCCTCAAGCGCCACGCCTGCTGCTATGCCTCGCACCGGCCGATGCAGGGGTTGCTGCAGGTCCGCGAACAACTGGGCCTGAGCGCCGACAACCTGGAGGATGTCGTCTGCACCCTCGCTCCCGGCAGCCTGCGCGCGCTGATTCATCCGCGGCCGCGGACCGGCCTCGAGGGCAAGTTCAGCCTCGAATACGCGCTGGCAGCGGGCGTGCTCGACGGAGGCTATACGCTGTGGAGCTTCACCGACGAGGCGGTGCAGCGCCCGCAAGCGCAGGCGCTCCTCGCGCGCATCAAGGTCGGCGAAGACGACCGCTGCGCCGTGGGCGACCCGAATGCCGGCCACGTCGGCCCCAGCCGGCGCGGTTTCGTGCTGCTCAGAGCGAGCACCCGCGACGGACGCAGCGCCGAGGTGCGGATCGACAAGCTGCCCGGGTCTCCGGATCAGCCGCTGACCTGGGAAGAGGTGCACGGCAAGTTCAAGGACTGCACTCATGCCGTCGGCATCGCGGCGGACCGCAGCCAAGCCGCGTGGGCGCTGCTTGCAACGCTGGAGCGATGCCCCGACGTCTCCCAACTGGCGTCGTTGCTGACAATGCCGAGTTGAGCCGCCACAATACGCCTGCTGATTCCGCCACTCGGATGCTCATCGAATCGGATCGCAATGCGAAACTTCCGCGCAACCAGGAGGTATCGATGTTTACAACCCACCCAATGGCCGAAGCGATCAGCAAGTCGAGATCGGCACGAGGCGCCCTGGCGCTGGCCGCAGTCCTCCTGAGCGCTTGCGCATCGACGCCGGAGGCGAACCTCGAGCGCGATCAGGAGGCGAAGCGCTTCGAGCCGGTGACGCGCGATGCCGTGCTCTACGTCTACCGGCCCGACATGGGGAACACGGCCGCCGACACCACGCTGTGGGCCAATGGCCGTCTGGTGGGCACATCGATCCCGCGGACCTACTTCCGGATCATCGTGCTTCCCGGCCGCACGCACCTCCATACCAACGGCCCGGACAGCGGCAAGATCGAAGTGATGGCAGGCGGCAACGAGATCACCTACGTCGAGATGCAGACACTGAACCCGGATTCACCGAGCACCCATTTCCGCGTCGTATCGGCCGAACACGCGCAGGCGGCGATTCGCGCCTGCTGCACGATGCTCGAGGTGTGGCGTCCCGGGCAACCGCGGCTGTTGCTTTGGTGATATTCGAAGACCGCCTCGAGCGACGCGCGGTCTTCGAGCCCACCGAAATCGTCATAGCGGTCGAAGGGCCGCCAAAGGCACGATCGGCAGCACGATGTGCGAGGCGCGTGCCGCGTCGACGTAGACGGTATTGAGCGCGATCTGCTTGCGCCGTGCCTGACCTTCGGGCTCACCTGTGTTGTAGTTCAAGTCGTAACGCGGGAAGTTGCTCGACGAAATATCCAGCCGGATCCGGTGGCCGGCCTTGAAGAGATTGCAAGTCGCATAGGGCTCGATCTCGATTTCGTAGACCTGCCCCAGCGTCATGAACTCGGGCTGCTCCCAGGAATCACGATAGCGGCAGCGCAAGATGCCGTCAGCGAGGTTCATCGCATAGCCGCGCGGGTAATCGGCATTGCCCGGATGCACGTCGATGAGCTTCGCCGTGAAGTCGGTGTCGACGCAGTTCGAACTCACATGCAGCACGATCTTGAGCGGGCCGATCACCGCCACGTCCTCGGCCAGCGGGGGCGTCTCGAATACCAGGACATCCCGACGCGCCGCCAGCGGCAAACCCGGCCGTGTACAGCCGTAGAACCGCTCGTCCTCGCGCTGATCGAACGCGCCGCCCTCGAACACGGGATGACCCGAGGTCAGCGACCCGCCGATGGTCGGCACCGGATCGTCGGGGTCGTAGTCATACGATAGCGGGCTCGCCTCGTTGGTCGGCAGGTCGAGCGACAGGCGTCCGTCGCCGTGCAGGTAGTAGGGAGTGAAGCGCGTCTGCGGCAAGGGCCAGTCATCCCCGGCGATCCACTGCCCGCCGTGATCCATGCGACCATCGGCATTGCGGCGCTCCGAGCCGCCGCCCATCAGAAACAGGCGCACCTCGGGCTCCTGGGCGACACCGTTGCCCTTGCCCTTCAACCAATGCTCGAACCAGCGCAGCCGAAACTCGCGCCAATGCGTGGCGACATTGCCGTCCAGCGTCGACGCGGGACCGAAATCGACATCGCCCGACCACGACTTGCAGCGATCGCCGTGCATCCACGGCCCCATGATCAGCCGCACCGCGGAGCGCTTGCGCGCCTTGAGGCCTCGATAGTTGTCGAGCGCTGTCGGTACATAGGGGTCGTACCAGCTCGACATATGCACCTGCGGCACGTCGGCGAACTGGTCGTACCAGCCCGCGGTGTAGATGCCCAATTGCTTCCAGTAATCGCCGAACGCGCCCTGCGTCCACTGCTCGAAGAGATAGTCTTCGTATTCCGGGACATGTCGCACCGGCGAGTGACCCGGCTTCCACGGCATGGCCTTGAACCAGTCGCGCAAATCCTCTTGCGCCAAGGCAGCGCGCACGACCGGATCGGCCTTGGCTTGGGGGCTCTCTCGCGCCTGGTTGAACGCCCAAGTCGCCTGCTTCATCTCGAAGGCGCCGCCGTTGCGTATCGCCGAGCGGTACGCATTCGAGAAGCCGCCGCAATCGATCACCATGGCCGCGAGCGCCTTCGGCGCGAGACACGCCGCCGCGACTTGCGTGTGCGCAGCGTACGAGAGGCCCATCGTCGCCACGCGACCATCGCACCAGGGCTGACGGGCGATCCAATCGATGGTGTCGCAACCGTCCTCGCCGTCGGAGAGATACTTGATGAACCGGCCCTGCGAGCCGTAGCGTCCGCGACAATCCTGATACACCACCACGTAGCCCTGGCTCACGAAATACTGCGCGATCTCCATGCGCGAACGCGCCTCGGTCTCACCGCGATCGAGTTCGGAGCGCGAGGGCAGATGCTTGCCGTAGGGCGTGCGCTCGAGGATCACCGGAAAGCGCTCTTCCACGGCCTTGCCCACGCGCGCAGGACGATAAATGTCCGTTGCCAGGCGCGTGCCATCGCGCACGCTCACCATCACGTTCGACTCCCGGATCACGTCATAGGGCGGGATTGACTGGGCAGGCTGGAACATCGGTTCGACTCCGGAGGCGAAACAAGGGACTAGCCGCAGGGGGCATGCCGTGCGGATGCGGCAAGGGCTGCGGCCTAAGCTAACACGGGCGTGGGAGACGCTCAATGCGACCGATGCGGGCGCGCGCCCTGTCACCGGCGCACGGCCTATGACCTCGCCAGCACCCAAGCGGCTGCGATACGCGCTATCTTGTCGGCTCACACAGCATCCGCGGCCCGCACGGCCGACCCCAGGCAAGGAGGAGACCCATGCTCGGATTGATGCAGGACTGGCCGCTCGTCATTTCCAAAATCATCGATTACGCGGCGTCTCAGCACGGCAGCCGCGAAGTGGTCACGCGCTCGGTGGAAGGCCCCGTCACCCGCAGCGACTACGCCAGCGTGCGCCGACGCGCGTTGCAAGTCGCACAACGCCTGGTGCGCGAGGGCATCTCACCGGGAGACCGGATCGCCACGCTCGCATGGAACACCGCGCGTCATCTGGAAGCGTGGTACGGCATCACGGGTGCGGGAGCGATCTATCACACCGTCAATCCACGTCTGTTTCCGGAGCAGATCGCCTGGATCATCGATCACGCGCAGGATCGCATCGTACTCGTGGACCTCACCTTCGTCCCGCTGCTGGAAGCGCTCGCCGACAAACTGCCGACGGTCGAGCGCTACATCGTGCTCACCGACGCGGCCCACATGCCAGAGACGAAGCTGCGCAACGCCATCGCCTACGAACAGTGGATCGGCGAGGTCGACGGCGACTTTCGCTGGCTCGACGTGGACGAGCGCGCGGCCGCCGGCCTGTGCTACACCTCGGGCACCACGGGTCATCCCAAGGGCGTGCTCTACTCCCACCGCTCGAATGTGCTGCACTCCATGGCGCTTGCCGCGCCCGACGCCCTGGGCCTCGCCTCGCGCTCGTGCATTTTGCCGGTCGTGCCGCTGTTCCATGCCAACTCCTGGTCGATCGCGTTCTCCGCCCCGATGACCGGCGCCAAGCTCGTCATGCCGGGCGCCCGCCTGGACGGCGCCTCGGTCTTCGAGCTGCTGGAGTCGGAACAAGTCACATGCACCGCCGGCGTGCCCACGGTGTGGAGCATGCTCCTGCAGTACATGGAGGCGGAGCAGCGGCGCCTGAGCAGCCTCCAACGCCTGGTGGTCGGCGGCTCGGCCGCCCCGCGTTCGATGATCGAGAAGTTCGAGGCTTATGGCATCGAAGTCTTTCATGCCTGGGGCATGACGGAGATGAGCCCGGTGGGCTCCATCGGCTCGATCAAGCCCGCGCTGGGCGCACTGCGGGGCGATGCGCTGATCGACGTCAAATGCAAGCAAGGCTTCGCGCCTTTCACCGTCGAGATGAAAATTACCGACGAGACGGGAAGACCACTGCCTTGGGACGGAAAGAGCTTCGGCCGATTGAAAGTCAAAGGCCCCGCTGTGGCAAGCGCGTATTACCGTAGCGACGATCCTATCCTCGACGAGGCGGGCTACTTCGATACCGGCGATGTCGCGACCATCGACACGAACGGCTACATGAGCATCACCGATCGCTCCAAGGACGTCATCAAATCGGGGGGCGAGTGGATCTCGTCGATCGAGTTGGAGAACCTCGCGGTCGGTCATCCCGACGTGGCGGAAGCGGCCGTCATCGGCGTGGCGCATCCGAAGTGGGGCGAGCGGCCGCTGCTCGTGATCACGCCCAAGCCCGGACGCTCACCTCGGAGCGAAGACCTGCTCGCGTTCATGTCGGGCAAAGTTGCGCGCTGGTGGCTGCCCGACGACGTGCAGATCGTCGAAGCACTGCCGCATACGGCCACAGGCAAACTCGACAAGGTGAAGCTGCGCGAACGGTTTCGCGCCCATCGCCTGCCCTCGGCATGAATGCGCCATGGCGCGGGCCGGGAGACGTCCTTGCCTGCAGGCGTCTCGGACATGCGCCAAGGCGATCGACGAGGTGCAAACCAGCGCCGATTAACGAGACCAGCCTCCGACACCCGAGGCCTAGCCGGGGCGGCACTCGCCCCGGCTAGGCCATCACAACTTGCACACCTCGACGGTGATGGCGCGCGAGTTGCCGAAGCACGGCACGTAGACCGAGTGGGTACCCGGACCGCCGGCCACGAGGATGCCGATGTCCTCGGGGCGATGCGCGATGGTCAGGAGGGTTTCCGGGGTGATCTCACCGAACTCTTCCTTGCGCGACGCCAGCACGCGCAGCATTTCGCCGTCGGTCAAATGCTTGGCCGGCATGCGCGAGCGCAGCCATAACTCGCGCCTAACGTCATCCTTGGACATCCCCGCGCGATGCAGAATCTCGGCGTGCTCGGGGCTCAGGATCACCCACGGCTCGCCGCCGTGCGTGTATTCGTTGCTCGGCGGATGGATCATGGTCTCCGCGAACGACTGCAGCAGCTGGTCGGGCCGCTTGGCATGGGTATTCATGTTCATCGTGCCTTCGGCGCCGACGACGGTCACGGTGGTGGCGTCGGGCCGGAACCCACGCTCCACATGCAACGGCGCCCAGGGCGTCTGCCCTTCGTTCTCCGCGCAGCAGAAGGTGAACTTGCCCGGCTGACCGTGCGTGGCGCGGTCCATCTCGCCCGGCAGCGCCCCGCCTATGTTCTGCAGCACCAGATGCACCGCCCGCCCAAGGGTGGCGTTCGCCCAGTTGCCCTGGCCCAGACAATTGATGCCGGCGTTGAAGCCGAGTTGCTGCGCGCCCGGGCCGTTGACGATCACCCATACCGCCACGGAGTTGGTCGTCGCCTGGATACCCTGGAGATTGAACTGCTCGTCGGCCACCCCCTTCACCGCCGCCACCACCAACGGCAGCAGTTCGGGATCGCATCCGGCGGCCACCGCATTGACGGCGATTGCTTCCAAGCTCGCGGCACCGAATCCGGGCGCGATAGACGCCACCACTGTCTCGGGCGACAGCGCGTTCGATGCAAGCATCTTCTCCACACGCTGCGGCGTGGGCGGGATCACGGGCAAACCATCGCCCCAGCGTCGCTCCCGAAACAGGCGCTGGACGGCATCCTGTTCATCGGTCACTTGCACCTTCGCCGAACGCACGACCGTCGGCGCCCCACCCGGCGCTGTTACTGGCCGTGATTGGGTTACCGCATTGCCGGCGGATGCCAGCTCAGCCAGCTGAGCCGCACACGTCTGAGCCAGTTCCTGGATCTCGTCGCGCGTGCGTATGCCGAACGGATGCGGCACCAGGAGGATCGGCAGATCCGGCTCGCCCAGCGCGCGGGCTTGCGCGTGACCGAGGGTCTCGAAGGCCGTCGAGCAGATGGTGACTGCGGCGCGACCACGCATTCTTGCCTGAACGCTGTCGTGGACACTCCACGACGTGCAGGACCCTCAATCGCCGGAACCGGTGATGACCAGATCCGCCTCGGCGACGATCGTCTCCAGTGCGCTCTTGTCGGCGGGCACCGAAGCCGAACGCTTGCGCTCCTTCACCACACGCGCCACGCCATGCTCGGCAACGAGCACGTTGGCGAGCGCATCCACGAGATGGTTGAAATTGGGCTTCGCGTTGTCGATGAATCCGACCACCTTGCCCTGCAGACCGTCGAGCTTCCATGGCTGGCTGGCGGCGGCGTGCGGCAAGGGCGCCGTCGGGTCGAGTATCAGTGTTTGGGGCGTCATGAAAATCTCCGTCGATCGTCGTCTCACCGCCCCGAAATGGACGGCTCACTGACAGGCATTAGAGCATCTTCTCCACTCGGGTCGAAAGCGCGGGACGCGGCTTGCGCGGCCAGCCCCACCGGCGGCGCGTTCGCGACGCCAAGCGCACGGCCGTACGGCACACGGCCGAATGGCTGCATCGACCCGGACAGGCTAGGGTAACCGCACAGTTCGATACGTTGCATCGGCCGCCGTGGGGGGCGCATGGCATGCCCCGCCTCCCCTTGCAGACTGCCGAGCGTCCGCGGCGCTCGCATCGGCCCCGGGAGCGCACGCCCTGTCGTCGGATGTTTTTCGCTCGCTTCCTTCCGACCAGGGAATCAGATTTCTAGCCGACGAATCACGGTGGCGCTGGCGCTGCTCTCGGCGCTGCATTCACCCCCATTCGCCGCGGATCCCTACCCGGACAAGCCGGTACGCATCGTCGTTCCCGAGGCGACGGGCACTCGACCCGATCGCATCGCTCGACTGGTCGCCCTCGGACTCGCGGGACAGTTCGGACAACAGCTCCTCGTAGGCAACCGCAGCAGCACGCATGGAGCGCTGAGCAGTGAAATGCCCGCTCGCTCGACACCCGATGGCTATACCTTGTTGATCGGTATGCCGAGCACGTTCACGGCCGCTCGCGGCTCCGGAACGAAGCGGAGCTACGATGCGCGCAAGGATTTCGCGCCGATCGGAAGGATCTCGCTCGCCCCTTATGTCCTCACCGCGCATCCGTCGATGCCCGCGAAGACAGTCGGCGACATCGCCCGCTTCGCGAAGTCGCGGCCAGGTCGGCCGACCTATGGATCGGACGGCCAGGACCTCACGGCGCAGTTGGCAATGGCGATGTTGAAGCGCATGGGCCGCATCGACAGCAAGCGTGCAAGCCACGGCACCGCCTCGCGGCCGCCCGACGGCTTGCTCGAAGGACGAGTCAGCCTATCGATGCTTCCGCTGAGCGAATCGATGGATCACATCCGGTCGGGACGTCTGCAGCCGCTCGGCGTGACCAGCCGGCGACGGTCGCTCCGACTCCCCGAGGTGCCGACACTGCATGAATCCGGGCTGCACGGATTCGACGCATCCATCTGGATCGGCCTGCTGGCGCCGGCGCGCACGCCGGTGGACATACAGCAGCGCTTGAGCACGGCCCTGCAGCGCGTGGTATCCAGCGAGGATATGCACCGACACCTGTTGCTCGAAGGCATGGAGCCGGCCAGCGGCGAAGCAGCGAGCTTCGCCGAGTTGCTCGGGCGCGAGATCGAAAGTTACCGCAGATTCTCCCGAAGACCGGCGATACGGCTGCCGTGAGCGAGAGCCCGGCACGAATCGCTTCGTCGACTCGGCAGGTCGCCTTGCGCGATCGTCCGCGCCCTTGGCCTCCTCATGCAAGCCATTGCGTACCGAAGTACGTCGCTGTCAAAATTGCGAACGCATCACTGTTCGCGACGCGCGTCTAGTCGTAGTTTCCCTTACAACATGCGTATAAAAGCATGCCCCTGAAGTACGCAGGCATGTGTCGCATCGTTGGCAACTCGCACCCAAATGAGGCAGCACCCATGTCTATACTCATATTGTCCACATGATGGATAAATGTGCAGAACAGCACGGTGTGATGCTTTAGACTCGGCTTGTCGCAAACGGACTTGCCAGTCTGATCGGCGATCCGGACAATGCCACCTCATGCGCTCCTGCAGGGATGGTGGGTGACGAGCCGGTAGCGTACATGGGGATCAATCGAAACATATCGGAGGAATAATATGCAGAAGATCATACTCGCCGGTGCCATAGCTGCGGCGTTCTTGAGTGGCTGCGCCACGGGGCCGTCCAAGGAACTGAGCGATTGCTTGCAGCCGAACCGCCGCGTGGCAGTCGAAGTCGTGGGTACCGTTCTTGCGCCGAAACCCAAGCCCAAACCCGAAGCCGAAGCGAAGCCCGAGGCAAAGCCGGAAGCTAAGCCTGAAGCCAAGCCCGAAGCTAAACCGAAGAAGCCAGCCCGTGTGCCGCTCCAACTCAATGCGCTTGCTCAGGGCAATAGCGCATTCGACGTCGGTAGCGCGGTGCTCAAGGAAGGCGGTAGGGAAGATCTCGACAAACTGATCGGCACAGTTGCCAAGCGTCAAATGGTCGTCGGTGCCATCGTGATCGCCGGGCACACCGACCGCTTCGAAGCCGAGAGCGCCAGCGCCAATCTCGCCGAAGAGCGGGCGAAGTCGGTAATGAGCTACCTCACATCCAAGGGAATGGACCAGAAGCTGATGTTCTGGGAAGGCAAGGGCGCGAAAGAGCCCGTGCCCGTCACCAAGTTCTGCGAGTAAGGCAATCCGCAGGCCGCCACTAGGCGGCCTGTTCCGTTCTGGGCTGCGTCGAAGTCGCTCCCGACTGCGACGCAGCACTCGCGAGAACATCGACGAGCAGCTTGGACGCATTGTCGTTGTTCGGCCGCACCGCGCTCCCCGCAGCGACAGTTTCAGCGGCGAGTTGCACCTTCACCGACCAGGCGAGCTTGAAGCCCTGCACGCTCAGCGGCGCATCAGCGGCGGCGAATACGCGCTGCACGAAAGCTTGAATCGAATCGAACGGACTGGAAGCCGACGTTGGCTCCGATCTCTTCTGCGCAGCGCTCGCGCGCGTGTCCACCGCTGGTGCCGTTACGGCAGCGGTAGACGCCTCGACCGTGTCGGCCTGCTTGCCGATCGGCGCAGCACTCGAACGAATACCGGAACCGACGTCACCCGCAGCGGCGGGGACGATCTCCGGCACGCGACCCGACCCTGTGTAGCTGTGCGTCGCGCTCGCCTGGACGCGCTCGGTGACCGAGAGCTTGAGCGAGAAGCGGGCGATCTCGTTCGCATCGAACTCGAGCGCAGAACCCGCCTTGAACGCAGCCTCGATATCGCCGCCGAAGAAATCGTTCGCCAGCGCGTCGATCTTGCCGACGAAATCCTGAATCGCCTGCAGTTCCCCGGCATCGATGTTGCCCTTGATCTCGATGCTGCTGCGCAAGCGCTGCGTCGATGCGATCTGGACCGAAGTGGCCTGGGCGCCGCCGCTCTCGACACTGTCGAGTGCGAGACGCTGTTTTTCGGTGCTACGAAACTGGATACGCACGACATCGCCATCCTGGGTCGTCAGTTCCAGCGATCCGCGCTCTTTGCGCGTCATCCGCGCGCTCGCCGAAAGTTCACTGGCTGGCTGCTCGGGCATGTCGGCGATAGCCGCGAGCCGCCCGCCGACACGATCCTTGAATTGAGCAGCGGCGGCGTCGATGTCCGCAGCATCGTAGCCGAGCCGACTCAGCGCTTGCCGAGCGTTGTCGATGCCGCCCTCGACCTTCTCGAGCGCCCCCGCCACGGCCCCGTCCGAACCTGATGCCACTGCGTCGCGCAGAGCACGCGCCACAGCCCCGGTACCGGCACCGTCCTGTGGCCCATAGCCGCCCCTGCCGGGCGGATCGCTGCGACCTGCACGCAATTCCCGCCCCAGTGCCTGCAACACTTCGGAGGCGATGAGCCGCATGACGGCCTGGCGCGGCGCCGCGGTGCGAGGCGCCTCGGTCGGCGTACTAGGTGAAACATCCGACACTGCGGGTCTGATCGGTGGGCGCAGCGTTGCGACCGGATGCGTCCATGCGCTGGCCGACGGTGCGGCGTGATTGGTCTGCATGCGTCTCTCCGTAGCCGTGCGGCGCCCTGTGGTGAATCTGTATCGGATGAACCCCGCCCCCCTTGAGCGGCGGCCAGTTGGCTGGCATACCTCCTGCTCTACACGTATCATTCCCTGGACATCCACGATGCGCAGACCCGTAGCCGTCCCCGCTGTGACCGTCCGTAACGATCGGCTGAAGATGCACGCGTTTGTGACGTTAATGGCATTCCGATCAACGGCCTGAGTCCTGCAACCCGTGTCCTCACCACTCAGGCTCTGCGCACACATGAAACGAATCGACCTCAACATGCGATCGCACCCAGTGCCGCTGTCCGGCTTGAAAAGCCGGCTTGCAACGGCGGCGCCGCCAGGTGCCGCGCTCAGGGCGCTGGCCTTGGCCACGGCCGCCGCGCTCCTCGTGCTCCCCGAACCTCAGGGCGCGTATGCACAGACCATCGGCGAGCTCGAAGTCCGGTCTCGCCTGGGGGAGCGATTCTTCGGCGCAGTACCGGTGAGAATCCAGTCGGGCTACCTCGATCCCTATTGCATGAAGGTCGTGCCGAATCCCAGCGCGCCGGAGGGCGCCCAAGCGTTGCCGCGTGCGCGAATTCGCATCGGATCGGCCGACAACGTCATCATCGAAACCACCGACACCATTACGAGCCCGGTGGTCGCCTTGAGATTGGAGGTCGGCTGCGAGAACCCCGTGAGCCGAGATTTCGTCGTGCTCGGCGAAGGGGCCAACGTGCCGGGATTGCCGGCCGCCGCCACGACCCCTGACCCCGCCCTCGCCGCCGCCCCGGCGCCACAGGTCGTTCCCAAGCCTCGGGCCGCCGCAAAGGCTGCGACCCAACGTCCATCCCCGCGAACCGCCGTTCGGCGACCGCCGGCAGTCTCTTCCGCCGAAGCCCCCATCGGGTCGGTCGCCGGGGCCGTGCCCACGCCCACCGCGCCTGCATCCAATCGCGTGCCCCCGGTGACTTCCGCCTCGGGCGCCCCGCTGCCGACCGCAGCCGCCTCGACGGAAACCAGTGAGCGTGTTGCCGAACTGCGTGCCCGCAGCGACGATCATGCGGCGGCTCTGCTCGCGCTCGAGGATCGCCTCACGCTGCTGCAGAAACAGGCGGACTTGCTCAAGCTGCAGCTCGAGCAAGCCTTGACGAACGCGCCAGCGGCAGCAGCCACGGACGTCCCGAGCGCTTCGGCGGCCGGCGACGGCAGCGCGCCGAGCGTGCCGGTGACGACCGCAGCAACGAAAAGCGTCTCGACGGCCGCGACGACACCCGCTCCGCCACTCGTACTCCAGCCTCCCCGCAAGGAGCCCGGGCTCCTGGATCTTCTGCTGGACTGGAAGGTCGCCGGAGGCTTGGCAGCGCTGCTGCTCGGCGCCTTCGTACTGCAGCGACGTCGGCGCGCAAAGACGGCTGCCGAGCCCAAGCGCAGTCCCTCACTCTCGAGCAGCGCAACATCCTCGGTTTCAGCGGCCGGGACCCTCGGTCAGACCACAGGCGCCTCTGGCGTCGGACTCTTCGACAAGACCCAGCGCCTGAGCGCCACCGACTCGTTCACGTCGACAGCCCCGCCCCGGCCCGTCGGCGCCCCACCGTGGGGACAGGCCGATCAGACCGCCGAATGGATCGCCCCGCCCACCACGGACACCATGCCGCTGCCGGCCACCGCGTCCCAGATTCTGCGGGCCGCACCGGGCCCGATGAGCCGCGAGTTCCACATCACACAGCAGTTCCAGCCGGCAGCCGAACGCGTAGTTGCGCTGTCCTCGCCGGAAGAAATCGTCCAGCAGGCCCGCACCCACTACATGGACGATGGCGACGTTTTTCGCGCCATCGACCTGCTGGAAATGGCCGTTTCGGTACGCAAGGACAGCCCGCGGCCATGGCAGGCGCTATTTGCGATCTATCGCCGCGAAACCATGCCCGAACGCTTCCAGCGGCTGGCACTGGCGTACCGCGCCGGCTTCGGCGAAGACGACAACTGGGCCGCGATTCAAGCGCTCGGCCATGCCATCGAGCCGGCCAACCCGCTGTATGCCGCAGCAGACGCGGCCGCCCCCTTGCCGGACGACCTGCTCGAGCGCTGGTTGGGTGTGCCGCTCGATTTCACGGCCCATCTGCTCGCCAATGAAATGCACGATGAACTGATGAGCACCTACCCCGGCAGCAAACGACGCAAGAAGCACGCACAGTGATGTCTCGGGCAACAGCCTCTTCACCGATCATGAACCCGCGCACGGAGCCGGCTGTGGACGACACTTCAACGCCGACCTTCGAACGGGTGCTGTCTGCGTTCGAGAACCATCCGAGCGGCAAGCCGTTCGAACCACAGCACGTCCTCGTGCTGATGCGTCTGCAGCGGGCCGCGCAGGTGCATTATGCCAAGATGCTCGATGCGGTGCTGGCGCGCGAAGACGCCGCCGACTCCCTTCCGCTTACAGCAGTTCTCGGCGCACAGATGCTTCACCGCCGGATAGCCAACGCGCTGGCTCAGGTGGTCTCGAGGCAGATCACGCGCCCGCAGCTTCTCGAAGGGCAGGCGCAAATTGCCGAAACCGCGCTGTGTTCGTTGCGAGCCCGGGCAGAAGAACTCAAATGGCACAGCTTCGAGCACACCCGAATGCCGGGCGGCAGCTGGCAGCAGGCCAGTGCGGTCCTCGAGTCGATGGAGTCGATCGGCATGGAGCGCGCCTTGCTCGAGGGCACGGTCACCTGCGCCGACGCGTTCGCGCACTGCATGCTGCTCGACAGTCTCAACGTCGGCATCCTGAATGCCCCGCAGATGGAGTTGGCGCATCGCTGGCTCATCGCCACCGCACGCGACCAGCGCGTCGAGCCCTATTTCGACTCGGAGGCACACGGCTACCAGATCGATTTCGGCGAGCCGCGCGGCCCGGAACGCATCACCCCTTCCACTCAGAGCTCCGGCTCGAGGCGCTTTCTCGCCGTGACTGCGCTCGGTGCGAGCCTCGCCACGGCACGCAGTCATTTGTATGCCGGAAAGCTCTTCGTGGGCGCCACCCCGACGCGCACGATCGCATTGCACTTCAGCGTCTTTCTGGATCTCGCCGAACGGCTTTGGTCGGCCGACTGGAAACGAGCCACCTGGCGGGCTGAACGCGAGAGCGCCCAGGGCGTGTCGGTGCAAGTGGTGGTCGGATTCGAGCATGTGATGGCAGCGCTGCGGGAAGACGAAGACTCGGCAGCCGAGCCGCTCCCCGCTATCCAGTCGTGGCCGCTGCACGACCGCAGCATGACGGGATTGGGATTCCGGCTGCCTCGGGAAGCCGGTCCGGAAGCTCCGCTCGGCGGATTGATCGCCTTCAGGATGTCTCCGGAAGACGACTGGGAACTGGGCTGCATCGTTCGGCGCATACGCGGTGCCGAAGAACAAACCTGGGTGGTCGGCGTGCGCCGGATGAGCGACGAGCCCGTCATCATCGACCTGGGCGTCGACACGGATTCAGCCGGTCTGCAACTCGACACCGAGGACGGGGCTACAACAGCAGCCATCTATGCCCCGATCAATGCCGACGCAGGCCGCATCGATGGTTTGATCATTTCAGCAGAAAGCTTCGGCGCCACGAGCAACTACCTGCTGCCTACCCGAGGCAGCGCCTTCCGCATCCGCGCCAACCGGGTCATCGATCGCGGGGGCGACTGGGTCCGAATCGGATTCGAGGTTCTGGGGAAGAAGTAGCCGGCGTCGAAAAAGCCCGCTCGCCCGGCTGCACGGCCGCGGCAAACGCGCGCGCGGAGCCGTCGGCCCCTCGGCTACGCAGGGCCGAACGCCCCCGCAGCACGCAATTCGGCGATTTGCGCCTCGCCCAGGCCCAGCAGTTCCTTCACGACTTCGTCGGTGTGCTGACCCATGAGCGGCGAGGCCGTGCGCACCGCAGCCGGCGTTTCAGACAGCCGGGCGGCAGGGCCGGCCACGGTCACCTTGCCCAAACGCGGATGCTCCACCTCCACCAGGGAACCCCGGGCCTTCACTTGCGGATGCTCGACGACCTGCGCGATATCGTTGATCGCGCCCATCGGAATCCCGCGCCCGAGCAGAATCGGCTCCCACTCCTCGTATGACTTGGTCAGAAAGACTTCCTGCAGCCGCGCCAGCAAGGTGTCGCGATTGGCTCGCCTGTCCTGGTTGGTGCGGTATCGCGGGTCATCCGTGAGTTCAGGACAGCCCATCGCCGGACAGAAATCCTTCCAGAGCTTCTCGCTGCCGACCGCGATGGCGATATCACGCGTCTTGGTGTGAAAGGTCTGGTAAGGCAACAGGGAACGGTACGCCGTACCCATGGGGCGCGGAACCTGGCCGTCCATGAAATAGTCACCGATCATGGTGCCGAGCAGGGCCAGCTGGCCTTCCATCATCGAGATGTCGATCTGCTGGCCCCGTCCGGTCTTCTCCTTCACCCGCAAGGCTGCCATCACCCCGAAGGCTGCATTGAGGCCGGCCGTCATGTCTGCGATCGAGACGCCCGCGCGGGCCGTCGCGCCGTCGGCGGAGCCCGTCACGCTGATCATGCCGCTCTCGGCCTGCAGCACCAGATCGAGCGCCGCGCGATCCCGGTACGGACCGTCCTGGCCGAACCCCGAGATCGAACAATAGATGATGCCCGGATTGCGTTCGCGCGCCACCTCGTAACCGAGCCCGAGCTTCTTCAGCGCGCCCACCCGATAGTTCTCCAGCACGACGTCCGCCCGCTCGATCATGCGCAGGAAAAGATCCTTGCCACGAGGGTTCTTCAGATCAACCACGATGCCGCGCTTGTTCCGGTGCAGACTGACGAAATAGCCCGCGTCGCCGCTCGGGCCGCGCGAGCCCCAGGCCCGCGCGATATCGCCCCCGCCGGGGGGCTCGAGCTTGATGATGTTCGCGCCATGATCGCCGAGCATCATCGAACAGAAGGGCCCCGCCAGGGCGTGGCTCAGATCGAGGACAGTAATGCCGTCGAGGGCTTGGCGCATGAACAACTCCAGTGGAAATCGGCGAGCTGCGATTCTCGCACGTGCGCGGCGCGGCGAGGCGCTCGCACGGCGCGCAGGCGCCCGTGGTTCCCCGCTTCGCTTCCATCGGATAAAAGCTGAAACCTCGGCGTATTCCGGATTCAGGGCGTGCTCGCCTCCCCCTAAGCTAGGACCTCGCCTAGCCCCGTCTCGGCCCGGAGGTTGGCGCGCCTCATCGTAACGCGCCGAATCGAGATCTACGTGACCCAGGCAACCCCGGCCGATGGCTCCGAACAACAAAAAGCCACCATCCTGATCGTCGACGACGTGCCGGAGAATCTGGCCGTGCTCGGCGATCTGCTGCAGCCCGATTATCGGGTCTTGGCAGCCACGAGCGGCGCGCGCGCGCTGTCTCTGGCGGCTGCCGAGCCGCGCCCCGACTTGATCCTGCTCGACGTCATGATGCCCCAGATGGACGGCTATCAGGTGCTCGCGCAGTTGCTGACACAGCCCCTCACCCGGACGATTCCGGTGATCTTCGTGACTGCGCTCGACATGACGCAAGACGAAGAACGCGGGCTGAGTCTCGGCGCCGTGGACTACATCAGCAAGCCGCTGCGGCCAGCCATCGTCCTGGCACGCGTGCACGCGCACATCGAACTCAAGCGCGCGCGTGACCGCCTGGAGAACCACAACGCCTGTCTGGAAGCCGAGGTGGCACGGCGCATGGCAGAGAACCAGCTGATCCAGGATGTCAGCATCCATGCGCTCGCCCGTTTGGCCGAAACGCGCGATCCCGAAACCGGCAACCATCTGCACCGCACGCAAGGTTACGTCCGAGCCCTGGCCCATCGCCTGCGCGATTATCCGCGCTTCTCGGCCTGCCTCACCGAGCGCTTCTGCGAAATGCTGGTGAAGTCCGCGCCGCTGCACGACATCGGCAAGGTCGGCATTCCGGACAACATTCTGCTCAAACCCGGGAAACTCACCGCCGACGAATGGGCCGTGATGAAGACGCACGCCACGATCGGCAGCGAAGCCATCGCCCAGGCGGAACGCGATGCGGCCGAGCCGGTGGCGTTTCTGCGCATCGCCAAGGAGATCGCCCGGCACCATCACGAGAAATGGGACGGCAGCGGCTATCCCGATGGGCTTGCCGGCGACGCCATCCCGATTTCGGCCCGTCTCATGGCACTGGCGGACGTGTTCGACGCCCTCATCAGCCCGCGCGTCTACAAGGCGCCCATGAGCTACGAGCAGGCCTGCACCATCATCACGGCAGAGCGAGGCCGTCACTTCGACCCCGACGTCGTCGACGCCTTCCTGGAGCGGTTCGACGAATTCAAGAGCATTGCAGAGCGCTACCGCGATCCGGAACCGGCGCCCGATGTCGTGTCGGGAGCGGCGGCATGACGATACTCGGGACGACAGCATGAAGTGGTTCCGGCTTGCGGGGCCTGCGGTCGACGACGCGGCCGCCTACTCGGCGCTCAAGATCGTGCTCGCCTATGCGGTGTTCGGCGCACTATGGATCTTGTTCTCGGACCGCTTGGTGGTTTTCCTGCTGCACGAGCCGCGCCAAGTGCTGCTCGCGAACACCGTCAAGGGCTGGCTCTTCGTCGCGGTAACCGCAACGCTGCTGAGCACTCTGCTGCTCCGGTTCGCTCGTCGCTGGGGCAAGCCGGAGGCTCCGGCCAGCACGCCGATGTCCGATGCGGCGCAGACCATGCGTGCACCGGCTCGCGTGTCCGACGGCTCTCTGGTCATCGCACTGGTCGCGCTGCCTTCGATCATCGTGCTGGTCACGACCTTGAGCGTCGTCCACGGACTGACAGCATCCGAGGAAAGCAGCGAACGGCTGTTGGCCGACATCGCCGCAGACAAGGCCGAACAGGTTTCGGCCTGGTTGGAGCAACGCCGTTCGGACGCGCGCTCGGTCGTGCAAACCGAGCCGATCTCGAATCTCTATCGCGCATGGCACGGGCAACGCGACCCGATGACCAAGGATCGCCTGTTCGACGAACTGCGCAGGCAGGTGCACACCCAGGCCTACCATGGCTTTCTGATCGTCGACGAGTTCGGCCGCATCGAGGCCCAAAGCGGACGCACCGCGAGCGAGCTTGGACCGGAACTTGTCAAAGCCCTCAAATCGAGCCTCCTCTCAGAGACCATCACGCACACCGACGTTTATCGAGGGCAAAGCCGGGTGCCGGGCTTTCATGTCGACTTCGTCGTCCCGCTGCCTGAAATTTCAGGCTCGCGGCGGATGGCCCTGGTACTGCAGGCAGACCCTGCCCGGTCCCTGTTTCCGCTGTTCGAGCGATGGCCCTTCCCAAGCGAAACCGCGGAGAGCATTCTCGCCCGGCGCGACGGCGACGAACTCGTCTTGCTGAACACGGCACGACACCATCCCGATTCGGTGCTCGCGCGGCGCCTGCCCTTGATCGGCATACCGTGGCCCATCGTCGAAGGGCTGTTGGGGAACGAGCACGGCCCGACCGGGGCGTTCGCGGCCGCCGACTATCGCGGGATGCCCGTCATCGCGGCCGCCCATCCGGTGCCCGATACGCCCTGGCTGGTCATCGCGAAAACCGATCGAGGCGAGATCGCGAGCCGGGCCCAGAGAGACACGCTCTGGATGGAACTGCTGGGCGGCCTGCTTCTGCTCGCGACCATCGTTGCGGTGTTCACCCTGCACCAGCGCCGCGCGGGACGGGACGCCGCGGCGCTGGGCAAGCAGCAAGCCGAACGCGAGCAGGTGCTCTCCCTGCTCGACGCGGTGGCCGATGGTTCCACCGATGCGATCTTCGCCAAAGACGCGCATGGCCGCTACCAACTCTTCAATCGAGAGACCTCGCGCATCACCGGACGCGCGCGCGAGGAGGTCATCGGCTGCAGCGATCGCGACATATTCAGTCCCGCGGATGCGGAGCGACTGATTGCCAACGACCGTCACGTCATGGCCGAGAATCGCGTCATCACGTTCGAAGAGACGCTGCAGACGAGCCAAGGGGAACGCGTCTACCTGGCGACGAAAGGACCGCTGCACGATCCGACCGGCCAGGTCATCGGCATGTTCGGCATTTCGCGCGACATCACCGAGCGCAAGGAAGCCGAAGCAGCGCTGCACTCCCAGCTCGCATTGCAGCAACAGTTCGCTCATGTCGCCGAGAGCGTGCCCGGTGCGATCTTCTCGTATCGCGTGGATGCCCAGGGCAATTCCGATATCCCCTTCGCGACTCGCGCCTTCGAGGATGTTTTCGGCGTTGCGCGTGAACCGGCGCTGATCACCGCGAACATCCATAGCGACGATCTGGCCGAGTTCGTATCGGGGCTCGACGAGGTTGTTCTGGCACGCAAGCCCTGGCACGCGGTCTTCCGCTACGTGCACCCCAAGAAGGGGCTGCGCTGGATCGAGGGCTGGTCCGCGCCTGTGGCCGAGCCCGACGGCAGCGTGGTGTGGCATGGCTATGTGCAAGACAACACCGACCGCAAGAACGCCGAGCAGGAAGCCGAGCAGTCCGAGAAGCGCTGGATCATGGCGCTGGACAGCGCCGGTCACGGCGTATGGGACTGGAACGCCGTCACCGATACTGTCTACTTCTCCCAGCAGTGGAAGGCCATGCTGGGTTATGGCGACGACGAAGTCGGCGAAACGCTGCACGAGTGGAGTTCTCGCGTGCATCCCGAAGACCTGCAGACATGCACCGGCGCCCTGCGCAAGCACCTGGACGGCATCACTGCGGCTTATCGCAGCGAGCACCGCGTGCTGTGCAAGGACGGCGGCTTCAAATGGATTCTGGACCAGGGCATGGTGGTGGCGCGAGACGCCGACGGCCGGCCTCTGCGCGTCATCGGCACGCATACGGACATCACCGCGCAAAAACGCATCGCCGAGGAGCTCGATCGGCATCGGCATCGGCTCGAAGACCTGGTTGCCGAGCGCACGGAACAACTCGAAGACGCCAACGAGGTGCTGCGTCAGCGCTCGACGCGCATCTCGGAGCTCTATAACAACGCCCCCTGCGGCTACCACTCGCTCGACACGCGCGGCGTATTCATCGAGGTCAACGACACCGAACTGAAGATGCTGGGCTACACCCGCGAAGAGCTGGTCGGGCGCAAGCGCCTGCTGGATCTGGTCGCGCCGTGGTGCCAGGAACATGTCGAGCGCCACTTCGAGCAGTTCCTGCGCGTCGGTCACGTCGAAGGTCTCGAATACGACCTGCTGCGCAAGGACGGCTCAACCGTGCCGGTGGTCATCCACTCGGTGGCCATCCGCGATTCGGCCGGTCATGTGCTGGCGAGCCGCACGACATTGTTCGACAACAGCGAGCGCCGGGTGCGCGACCAGCAAATCGCACGGCTCAACGAGGAACTGGAGCGCCGCGTGGACGAGGCCGAAGCGGCCAACCGCGCGAAGAGCATGTTCCTCGCCAACATGAGTCATGAAATCCGAACGCCGATGAACGCAATCATCGGCCTGGCGCATCTGCTGCGGCGCGATCTCACCGAGACGTGCACCACCAACAAGATCGAAAAGATCATGCAAGCCGCGCATCATCTGCTCGACATCATCAACGACATTTTGGACATCTCGAAGATCGAAGCCGGCAAACTGGCCCTCGAGGCCACCGACTTCGAACCGGAGAGCGTGCTGCGCAGCGTCTGGACGATCGTCTCGGAGAAGGCTCAAAGCAAGGGACTCGAGTTGGTGGTGGAAGCGGACCCGGCCTTGCCCACCCTGATGCGCGGCGACGCTACCCGCTTGCGCCAAGCCCTGCTCAACTACGCGAGCAATGCGTTGAAGTTCACGCAACACGGCTCGATCGTCCTGCGGATCCTGCTGATTCAGGCTGACGGGGAGCGACGGCAGGTCAGATTCGAAGTCGAGGACACCGGGATCGGCATCGCCGAGGCGACGCAGCCCCAGCTCTTCAAGGCCTTTCAGCAGGCGGACAGTTCGACCACCCGTCGCTTCGGCGGCACGGGACTGGGCCTCGCGATCACCAAACGCCTGGCGGAAATGATGGGCGGCGAAGTCGGCCTGCGCAGCAGCCCAGGGGTCGGCAGCACGTTCTGGTTCACCGCCTGGCTCACCGTGGCGCCCGCCCGTGACCATGACACCGACGGCGCGGGCATCCTGCCATGGCGAGCATTGCTCGCGGCCGATCCTTGCGTCGCACGCGACGCGCTGGAGCGCCTGTGCGCAGCGCTCGGCCTGCACGTGCGGGCAGTCTCCGATACTTCGCAACTGCAAGCCACGCTGCAGACGGCAGACGAAGAAGGCGACCCTTATCAGATAGTGCTGCTCGATCGCCGCATGGCGCATCGGGATGGCATCGAGGTCGGTACCGAGATCGCAGGCCTCGCATTGAAGGCCCCGCCGCAAATGTGGCTGCTCGCCGAGCACGAGCACCGCCGAGAATCCTCGGTAGCGGCCTCGCTGGCAGGATTCGAGCAGGTATTGAGCAAGCCAGTCATGGTATCGTCGGTTCGTGATGCTCTGAGGAAGTCGGCCGGTCGCCTCGCCGACCCGAGAGCGACGAAGGAAGAAGTCATGCCGACATCGAAGGCACCGACGCGCGAGTTGGAAGGCGTCCGCCTGCTGCTGGTGGAAGATCATCCGGTCAACCGCGAAGTCGTCCTGGCGCTGCTGGAGCCGACCGGCATCGAAATCGATGTCGCCGTGAACGGTCGACAGGCCGTCGAGAAAGTCGGCGAGAGCGCCTACGATCTCGTCCTGATGGATGTGCAGATGCCGGTGATGGATGGGCTGGATGCCACGCGCGCGATTCGAGCGCTGCCGGGGTGCGCCACCTTGCCCATCATCGCAATGACGGCGGATGCGTTCGCCGAGGACCGCACGCGCTGCTTGAAGGCGGGCATGAGCGACTACGTCGCCAAACCGTTCGAGCCGGATGCGCTGCTGGCCCTGCTGCGCAAGTGGTCTGCAGCCCCTCATGGCCGTGCTTCAGGCCAACGGACACCGACTGATGCGCAGTCGCAGTTCGGCAAGGAAGATCCGGGCATCGACTTCAAGCACGGCATGCTCATCGCCAACGACAAGCCCGAGCGCTATCTTTCGCTGCTGCGGGACTTCGCC
>JALHQN010000040.1 GCA_022841915.1 Burkholderiales bacterium
CGCTGAAGTGTCGGGGACAGGGAGATGGCGATGGCCGAGAGCGAAATGTACGTTTACGTGTCTCAGCAAGGTGCGCGGCAGATATCGGTCTATCGCATGTCCTTGAGCGGCGAGTTGAGCAAGGTCCAGGATGTCTCGGTCACCGGCAAGGCCATGCCGATGGCAGTGAGCCCAGACCGTCGCTTCCTGTTCATCGCGTTGCGCACGGAGCCGTATGCGATTGCCAGTTTCGCGATCGACGGCGCAAACGGCACGCTGACTCATCTAGGCAACGCGCCCGCGCTCGACAGCTCTCCCTACATCAGCACCGATCACACAGGCAGGTTCCTGCTCTGCGCTTACAACCCCGAGGCGGAGCCGGCAGGTCGCCGCACCGGGTGGATCAGTGTCAGCGCGATCGGTCCGCATGGCCACGTTCAGCCCCCGCATCAGGTTATAAGAACACCACCGAAGACGCATTCCATCTTGCCGGACCCTTCGAACCGTTTCGCCTTCGTGGCGAGTTGCGACGGCGATGCGATGGTGCGCTATGCGTTCGACGCGGCGACCGGCTTGCTGAATCCCGAACCGCTGCCACCGGTGCACGTCCAGCCCAAGGCCGGACCGCGGCACTTCGTATTCCATCCGAACTACCGGTACATGTACCTGCTGAACGAGTACGACGGCTCCCTCTACAGCTACAGCTACGACGCACGCAGCGGCGCGCTATCCGAGATCCAGGTATCGAGCACCGTGCCCCCGGAATTCGACAAAGAGCGCATCGTGCGTGCCGCCGACATTCACCTCACTCCGGACGGCAAGTGGCTGTACGCCTCGGGTCGCCATCCGCTGACACTCGCCATTTTCAGCGTCGATGCAACTACGGGTCGCCTCACGCCCGCTGGCCATGCTCCCGTCGCCAAGGAGCCGCGCGGCTTCAACATTGATCCGTTCGGACGACACCTGATCGCGGCGGGCATGCAGGCCAATACCCTGACCTCATACCGGATCGATTCCACTACCGGCGCTTTGACCAAGCTTGCGGAGTACCCGACTGCGGACGGGCCGAACTGGATCGAGTTCGTCAGGTTGCCGTGAACTCGATGCTCGAACTGCGCCCTTCGGTCCTCAGGATCCGCTGGACGCTGGATACACCGCCGGCTCCTCGCCTGGGCACGCTCAGCGAAGGAGACGACTATCCGACGAAGCGGATCCGCGCTCCGCTACCACAGCGAGCTATCGGTACGAATGATGGCGTCGGGCGACAATTCACGCAGGCTACGCTGCTCGCAATCGACCCCGAGTTAACCCTAATGCCAGTGAGTTCGTCAGATCGGCAAGCTGCGCTTCAACGCGATTTTCGGCAAAACGGCATGTGACCGGCGCATTGCCGACCGAGTCTGACACATAGGCCTCATGTCGGCGCCGGGAGAGCAGTCCGTCATTAGCGCGGTGGCAATTCGTCTGTGGGGCTGCACGTTGGCCGGACCATCCGATTGTTTGATCGGCAGGGTGACTCAAGCTCGAAAACATATTCTCGAGAAATCAAAGACGAGACTGCGCGGAAGACGATCGATTAGGCCGACGTGCTGACACAAATTCGGCACAACCATCCGATTCGGCGCACCGGGCAGAACAAGAGGGAAAGGGAAAAACGCAGAACAAGGAACAGGCAGGAATTTTCTTGACGCGACGGGGAATGAGCCGCGCGCCCTGATCAATGCCGCCGTCAAGGGCCGGATCGAGCTCTTCACGTCCGAAGTGCTGATCGCAGAGATCGAGGACGTACTACCGCGAGCGCGCTTCGCCGCGCGTCTGGCCGAGACGCAACTCTCGATCCCTGCGCTCATCGAGCGCTACCGCGTGCTCGCCGACATGGTCGAACCGGCGATGCTTTCCGGACCAGTCTCCAAAGATCCCGACGACGATCTCGTCCTCGCCACCACGCTGGCCGCTCCCGCCGATCTCATCGTCTCGCGCAGCAAGCACCTGCGAGACCTAAAGTACTTTCACCGCATCCCTATCGTGCACGCCGCCGAGGCGATGCGGCGCATTGCGTCGGAACCACCGGCATCATGACGCCCCCGCCGACTTCGACGACGACATGCCCGCCGAGATCGATTTCTCCGAGGGCACGCACGGGATGTTCCACCGCAACCATTGACGGCTCTCATTGGGACCGTCCGCCTCCACCTGCGTCCCTTTCCGTCGTCTCGTTCATCGACGGCGACGACCACCTTCGCCATCGCTATTCCGGTTCGTCCTGCTTTCCTGCGCCGTGCTGGTGTGTGCTGCTCGTCTGGTCAGTGTTTCTGTCCATCTCCCATGCCTGAGCATGACGAGAATCACGAGGGACACGGGGCATCACGGCCGCTTCGTGCGTTAGCTTTGCTTCCTGGCAGCGCTGCACGTGCGCCTTTGGCTTGGCATCGGTGTTCGCACCTGCAGGGGCGTCATCACCGCCGAGGACCCGTTTGCCGGCGGCCTCCAGGGGCGTCGTCACGTCGACGCAGGACGGATCCGGTGACGAGGATGAGGCGGCGTGCGAACACGCCAGCGCAATCGCACGTGGCCATTGGAACCACGACCGACCGCACCGGAACATCACGGAAGGCCTCGTAACATGAGGAACGGATGAACGCGGCGAATAGCCTCGGCAGCCATGCCGCCGGGCGTTGCCACGGGCATCCCACAGGATCCGGCCTCACACGTGCAAAGCACGCATCGGCCGGAGATCGATCACGACAGCCACCGCGACGATGATTGACCGCGCGACTACCGCACGCACCCGAATCTCCAGGCTTGTCGCCGCCGGCTTTCAGGAGATGTGGCCGGTTTCGATGCTCTGTCGAGACAGAGCGAGTGCGTAACGCGCCCCATTCGGTCCGACTCGGCCAGCGTGAATTCGATGTTTCGCTTCGCGCTCGGTTGCGCCAGACCTCAGTGGACGATTCCGGCGAGCAACTGCAACGCGAGATGGCGGTGGGAACGCAGGCGTTGCGACGAGTCCCCTGCGCCAGGATGCGATCGTCGTGCACGATCCGTTGCGCCGAGCTTCCACCCCTCACGATCGACTGCGCCAGGACCTCAGCACGTGGATCGACAGGGGTCCGTCACGTGGAAATCTGCCCCAGGAGCAAGCCTTGGCGCGGGGTCGCGCGCCCCGTCACTACCGGTTCACGCCGCTCACCCCGTAGTGACGGGGCGGGGGCTGGCGCAGCGACCAGGCTCACGGCCTCTTGCCAAAACTCGAGCGTGTATTGCGCCCTATCTCTGTGGCGTCCTTTTCGTTTCGGTTCTCATTGCTTGTATTGAACCTGGAAACCACAGTTGCCCGATTGTTTCCCGCTCGAAACGCTTGTGAATATTGATTCTCCTGACCACAACCGTATTCACCAAAAGGGTGAGAGCGCTATGTGCCTGATCGCACCCGACTGGCCGGGCCATTGCGGCGTGCCCGATCCAACAGGCGGGTGTCGGTTCCGTTTACAGCGGGCTTCTCTCCAACCGCCGCGCGCGGAGAAAATACATGATATTGCTGATATTTTTAAATCGGCACGCATTGTGCTTGAGTCACTCCGGCGCGGCTCCTCAGCGAGGCACCTGGGAGTAATGCTGAGCTATTTGCCGTGCCTGCATAGTGTTCTTCGCCATCGCTCAGGGGGCCAGCATGAGCGACAGAGTTCGCAACTGGGCGGCAATCGTAGGCTGTCCGGGCCGGCCTGGTCCTCAGGAGGGCGGGCTCCGACTCGCGGAGCATCGGTAACGTTGCGAGTAACTGGTTCTGCTGCTACATATTGAGGAGATGTTGATGCGCCGCCTTGTTGCCATTGCCCTTCTTGCTGCCGGTTTGACCGGTGCCCACGCCGCGAGCACCGTGGCCCTGTATGAATTCAACGGCAACTTCAACCCGGTGGCCGGGGTCGGAACCGGCGCCTCGGCGCTGGTCAGCGTCGATCCGCTCTCGATGGGCGGATTTGAAAGCGACATCGTCAACGGCGTCAGCCGCACCGTGTATCGCTTCAATGGTTCAGCGTCTCCGTCTGAAAATCAAGGCGGGCTGCAGTTCGTCAATGCTAATCTGATGAACCCCGACAGCTATTCGATCGAAGCTTATTTCAGCTTTGACGAGGTTTCCGGCTGGCGGCGCATCGTCGACACACGGGACCGCACCGAAGACACCGGCTTTTACGTCCTCAACGGCGGCCTGCAACTGTATCCGTCGAACGTCGGCCTGGGCAGCTTTGAGGCCAATGTCTACAACCACGTCGTCCTCACCTTCGACGGCGCCACGGCGGTGGCCTATCTGGACGGCGTTGCAGAGTCGACGCAGGCCACCGACTACTACTCGCTACCGGCGTCCAACGTGATCAGTCTGTTCCTCGACAACACTATCAGTACCGCGCGCAATGAGTATTCGGCCGGCAAGATCGCCTGGGCGCGCTTCTACGACGGCGCAATGAACGCCAACGAGGTGGATGCCGCCTACCGGGCGGCGGTCGACTTCACAGTGCCGCCGCCCATCCCCGAGCCTTCGACCTATGCGCTGATGCTCGCCGGCGGCGTCGCCGTCTTGCTGGCGGTGCGCCGCAAACGCCACTTGCGCTGACGTCGCTCAGCGGCGAATAGGAGTTTCGAACGACGTTTTTCGCACGCTGGCACTGTATTCGCCGGTCAACCGCGCGCTGACTGGCGAACAATCCACCCCTCGAAGTGACGATTCAAGCGCGGCTTCGGCCCGAATCAGCCTCCACCCGCCGCGCTTTGACGCCATCACGCGACAGCGGGCCGAACACGCCCGTCGGATCTGTCGCAGAACCGTCGTTTTGCACACGGGTCAGGCTGCGTAGTTGAGCGAAGGCTCCCGCGCCGGGGAGCGCGGCGGCGCGCGGGCGGGCAGGCCCGCTTCGACCCGTTGATCGAGGCAGGAAACGCCAACCGGGCTGGCAACACCCCGCCGAACGTTCCTGACCGAGTGACCAACGCCCGCATGACTTACCGACTCGCCGGGATACCGGTCGAGATCGGCGCAGGCGTGCGCCACATCGGCGCGTTCTACGCCAATAACTCGAATACAAACAGGATGAACGATGCAACCTTGTTCGACGCGTTCGCCGGTTGGCGGGTCGGCACCGCGACTCTCGCGGTGCGCGTGCGCCACATCGGCGATCGGCTCTGGGCAACGTGGACCGGCGCCAGCCAGAATCAGCTCATCCTGGGTGAGCCGCGTAGCTTCTCACTGTCTTTTCAAGCGGCGTTCTGACGGCGCCACCAGGTATCCGACATGCGCGAGATGCCAGTCAGCGTGGCCGAACGCCGGGCATGCGCCTGGAAGAGACCTCCCCTGAAGATGCAGGGCCAACTGCTTCTTGACCGATCCGGCTCAGTCTCATCTTCAGCTCGCTCTCAATCACGCTTCTGGCGTAAGGCTTCATCGCCTTCCAGTCATGGCACTCCTCGCGGGTGCGCCCACAGCCCAGACACCATCCCTTTGGGCCCGAGAAATCACAAATATCCACGCATGGACTCTTCTTTTTCTGCTTCATGAACAGCACTCTCAGCGTAATGCCCTGGGGGTTCAGGTCTTCCCTTCCAACTGACTCAAGGTTTGGTCGACTGCATCTTCAAGCTCCTTGAGCTGATTGAACTCCTGCAGCAATCGCTGCTCAAGCGTCTTGAAATTCAGCGGCAGGATGCGCTCGCAGACAGTGTATCCCTTGCCCACGAGCTTGTAGCCTTTCCAGCCTTGTATACGGCCTCGCTCGGACTCGATGAGCGCTTCGATGAATCGCTGCTGAGACGGACAATCCTCTTCAGCGTGCAGGCAGATGGGGAAGGCTTTCTGTCGTAACTGAGCATCTTCAATGAAGGTTTCGAAATGGACGCCACCCTGATTGGCGTTGTACCAGTTGGACTTGTACAGCTGCATGTACGCACCGCGGTTGAATATCTCCCAGCCATCCTCGAACCAGGCGGTTTGCCTCAGCATTCTTTCCAGGTTGCGGAAGACCGCCTTGACGTCTTTCATGATCAAACCTCCTCATGTTTCGGCTGCCGGTTTCAAGGCTTCCCGACCGGTTTTCGTTCTGAAGCGACGCACCCCTGCGCACAGCCCGGACGGCATCACCTGTTGCCTGATGCACCGAACAATGCTGAAGCGCGCAGCAACAGACAACGGTATCGATCCGGCATATCCTGTAGTCCATGAGTGAAAGGCTTGCATTGCAGCCGATCACCCATTGTCGCTTCAGAGAAGCTCGCGCAGCGAACAGGAGTTTCAAACGACGTTTTCCGCACGCTGGCACTGTATTCGCCGCGCATCGAACGGTCAACCGCGCGCTGACTGGCGAAACATCCACCCCTCAAAGTGACGATTCAAGCGCGGCTTCGGCCCGAATCAGCCTTCACTCGCCGCGCTTTGACGCCATCACGCGACAGCGGGCCGAACACGCCCGTCGTCTCTATCGCAGAACCGTCGTTTTGCCCACGAGTCAGGCTGCGTGGTTGAGCGAAATCTCCCGCGCCGGGGAGCGCGGCGGCGCACGGGCGGGCAGGCCCAGGTGCGTGAGGATCCTCACGATCACGATCGGATCTTCGATCGCAGCGAGGATCTTGAGCTGACCGCCTCACGCCCAGCGCTCGACGTCGATGTCGAACACGCGTTTGAGTAACCGCGCCCAGCTCATGCGCGCCGCTTGGGCGTGTGTGTGCTCGTGCGCGGGCTTGCTCGCCGGCTGCACGACATCGGGCACGAACGCGGAGCGCAGCTTCATCAGCCGTGCAACGATCTGGTCGAGCAGGCCCGCGAGCTTATCGCCGGTGGGGGCGCGCACATCATCGAAGATGGGTTCGCCCCCGGCCCTATGGACGCAACGCAGCGGAGTCAGCGCGGAACCTGATCCCGCCCTTCGTGACGCCGGGAGGATTCGACGATCGGGCTTCGATCCGATCGGCTCGTCCACTGGCGCACGAAGAATGCAGCTTCTTCGAGCGGCTGCGCGACGATTGACCCACCCCAATGCACGGTCGCTTGCCCTACTATCACCGGAGCAATTTCCGGCCCTCGAACCACCAGGGCTTTACGATATCTCCTACGGCGATGTGTCGCATACCCCTTCTGGAAAATGGCCATCGAGTTGCGCTGACCCCTGGCATACCGGCTGACTTGCTTTGACCTGGCCGAAGCGCGCGTTCGTGAAAGTATTGATTTTTGGATGCTATCCGCATGGGCTACCCCAAAAGGACAATCTGGCCTCTGCAACGCAGAACTGTCGGTGCATTTATGATCGAATGCGCGATCGGATCTCGATGGTAGTTCCGACCGGAACGAGTACCGCGCAAGATCGAACCTGTGTCCGTCATAACTGTATTGCGTTCCGGGACCCTATCGATCGGATCCCAATCGTAGTCCGCATGACGAATCGATGAACGGGACCTTCGGGCCGATTGAGAGTGGCTATGTGATGGGCACGCGCCGGCTTTCCGGTTCGTCGGTTAGTTTCCATTACGACTGGGTCGACCCCATCAGTTCCGGTGCGAACGTGATCAGCTTTAAGCCCGCTGATTTCTCCAATGTCACGCTCGGCCAGACCTTTGTCCTCGGAACGCTGAGCTACCAGAACGGATTCTGGTATGGCGCCGGAGAGTCTGCACCGTACAACACGCCGGTCGAACTCGGGTTCAGGATCCAGACCGTATCCAATGATGGCCCCGCGTTCAATCAGACGCTCGTCAGTGGGCTCCGCAACATGATCCACGCCGTTCCCAACGACGCCGGTTTCCAGCACCAGACCAACACCCTGGTCTACAGCGCGGGCAACTACCGCTTCAGCGACTTTGCGCGCCTGGAGGTGCCGATGAACCTGATCACCTGGGTGGCGGCCAGCCTGCTGATTCCGCTGTTCTGGCCGTTCCAGCCGGGTTGAACGCCGCCGGGGCCAGGGCCGCTCAAGACGTTCAGACCTGCCAGTGGGCGCCCGCCAGGGCGTCGTCGGCAAAAGCCGTTCCGGCTTCGTCGTAAATGTGGAAGACATCGGCGGCACCCAGTTCGCGCAGCTTGGCGACTTCGTCCGGGTAGCTGACGATGGCGGCAATGTGCCCGGCAAATGAACGGTTTCGCAGCTGCTGCAACGCGTACACATTGCCTGCGTGTCCCGGCATGGCCAGCAACACCAGCTTGACCGAGTCGGTGATCACCAGCTTGTCCCAGAAGTCGGAGTCGACCGCGTCGCCCTCCATGACGTTCCGGTTGGCCGCCCGATGCGGAGCCAGTTTGTCGACGTTGTTGTCCACACCCAGCACGCGCAGGCCGTGGCCGTCGATCAGGCGCAGGTAGGCGCCGCTGCCGATCTGGCCCAGGCCCAGCACTACAGCGTCGACCTGATCGATGGCCACCGGCCGGTCAGCGGCCATCAAGGTGCTGGCTTCCAGCCCGGCCAGCGGCTCTTTGAGCCGGGCGTAAATGCGTTCGCCCGCCGCGTTCAGAGGCGCGGCCAGCACAAAGCTGCCAGCCAACGCCAGCGAGATCACCACCAGCCATTCGGGCGACAGCCAACCCGCGGTGGACGCGATGGCCGCGACGATCAGGCCGAACTCCGAGTAGTTGGTGAGTGCCAGGGTGGACAGCACGCCGGTGCGCGTGCGCAACCTGAAGCGCATCAGCACCAGGTAGTAAAGGGCGCTCTTGAGCGGCAACAGCAGCAGCAACAGCACGGCCATCACCACCATGGAAAGGTCGGGCAGCGCGCCCAGCCCGACGCTGAGGAAAAAACCCACCAGGAACAGCTCTTTCAAATGAAACAGCGACTTCGCCAGACCCGCTGTGGAGGGGTGCGATGCCAGCAACATGCCCACGATCAAGGCGCCGAGGTCGCCCTTGACGCCCACCGCCTCGAACAGGTTGTACCCCACCACCAGCGCCAGAAAAGCGGCGTACAGCACCTGCAAGTCGCCATGACCCACTTTGTCCAACAGCGCCTTCATCAGCTTCGAAGCCGGCCACAACAGCACCAGGCCGAGAGCCCAGATGCTGGGCAGGCTGCCGCTGGTGGCGCTGAGAAACAGCACCGCAAACACGTCTTGCATGACCAGGATGCCGATCGCGATGCGGCCGTACAGCGAGCCCAGCTCGCTCCGCTCTTCCAGCACCTTGACGGCAAACACCGTGCTGGAGAAGCTGAGCGCAAAGCCCAGCAGCACCAGGGCAGTCCAGCCCAGGTCGGCGGCCATCGCCAGTCCCAGGGTCTTCAGGATGAACAGCGCCCCGGCCATGAACAGTGTCGAGCCGACGATGTGCAGCGTGGCCGAGCCCCATACCTCGCCGCGCATCAGGGTGCGAATGTCCAGCTTCAGCCCGATCGTGAACAGCAGCAGCGTCACGCCCAGGTTGGCAATGACGTCCAGCGTCGGTGTGCGCTCGAAACCCAGCGCGTTGAGGGCGAAGCCCGCGGCCAGGAAACCCAGCAACGGCGGCAGTCGAAGCAGGTGCGCAACCATGCCGGCAGCAAATGCCAGCGCAATCATCAAGGGGTCAATCACAGCAGTGTCCTCAGAGTCGGCAACGCCAACGGATCAATGGGTGAATTCAGGGTGTGGACCACGGCAGCCAGTCGCGAATGGCCTCACCGGTTCGGTCAGAAACCGTTCGAAACAGCCTCCTTCAATCATGTGTTTCCTGCACCCAGAGGGGCGGCGCGGAACGCAGACCTTCCGCACAACAACCCGTTCAATGGCCTTGACCTCAAACCAGCGCCCACTGGTTCGGGGGGCTCCAGCTGGGTAGTTTCGGCGTTAAGCGGATTCAAGGTCTATTAACTCAATCGATCTATAGTTCGCAGGCGCTCTACGATGGCGTTCTGCAATATACGCTCACTGCTTGCCAACGTTCTCATCCTGCACGTCTGATCGTCACTGCCGCGTTGGCCTCACTTCTACAGTTCGGCGGGGTAGTCGCAGGGTTGCCTGCTGCAAGTTTGCCGTACTCCGCGCAGGTTGCGCTGATGACGATATATACCCGCTGCATGTCCGCCTGTATGAATGCGGCGACTCTTCGGGTGCGCTGTCCAGCGTATCCATGCCGGAGCGGAAGAATCGGTCGCGGATCTCCCCCTGCTCGACGAGCGTGACGACCTCCCGGTTCAGCCGGGCGACGACTGCAGATTGGGGTTTTCGTCGGTGCAAACAAAACGTATATCGATACAAGGTCGCCAAGGAATCCGGCATCACTTATAAGCCCCAAGCGGCAAGGACCGCCCAGGCCACCAGTTGCCCGCGTGACCGCGTGCGCGGTGGCGACTGCACGCGGGAGCACATCTTCCGCGTCACAGAGGCGACGCCTCGGCGATGCGGTCAGACAGCCAGCGTCGAGCGCACGGCGGGTACCGGCCAGTCAGCGGAACTTGGCGATGGCCCGGCTTCTCACCTTTTCAATCACGCCATCGGCAACTTGCGATCCGTAACGGGACGGTGGAAACTACGCGTCGACCGCCGCCGCACCGGCCTGCGCGCATTCGTGATCCTGATCGCCGGTGCCGCCGCCGCAGCCAATAGCGCCGATGACACGCCCCGCCTTGGTGATGGGCACCGCACCAATGCTTGGAAGAATCTCGCCAGCGAGCGCGGCCGGTACTGCCGCCCAGAACGGCGAGCCCTTCGCAGCCTGCTCGCCCAGGTCCTTCGTCGGCTTCCGAAAGTTAGCGGCCGCCACGGCCTTCTTGCGGGAGGTCTCCGGGCTGAAGAATCCCGCGCCGTCGCCGCGCATTATCAGAACGGTGCGGCCTGCCTCATCAACGACCGAGACCGTCATAGCCGTCCCCAGTTGCCTGGCCTTGGCCAAGGCCGCCTTCGCTGCGCGCTCCGCCATGTCGAGCGTAAGTTCGATCATTATCTGCTCCCCTCAGTATCTTTAGGCCCGACCCTATTCTATGTCGACTCGTCGGCCATTCCGGACGGTCGTGCTCGACGCCAATTCGGTCCGCAATGGGGCGGTTACCTGCCGGACACGGGGTCCAATCGCCGAAGGGCAGCTAACCGAACTTCGCTACTACCGGTTTCGACCCGGAGCCGACCGACGACAACGCAATTTCGCTACCCCGAAGCGGACCAACGGAAGATCTGTGTTTCCCGCAGTCGATTCATCATCCAGCCATTGGGAAGCCCATTGGGACCGCGTCAGCATCGGCCGCTTGCGCTCACGGAGAAGCAGACATGCCATGCGAGCAGCGGTGCCGCTCACGACCCCAAGGACGGTCACCGACTCGCTGTGCAGCGGTGAGCGAGTGCCTTACAATACTGATTCTCGTAAGGAGCTCTCATGGCAGAATCCACCATCACCTCGAAAGGTCAGACAACCGTCCCGGCCGATATCCGGGCTTTCGTGGATGCCAAGCCAGGCACACGCCTCGTCTGGTCGGTGATGCCCGACGGCACTATCATCGTAAGGGCAAAAACCAAATCCATCCTGCACATGGCCGGCATGCTTAAAGCCCCGAAAGGCAAGCGGGTGAGCGTTGAAGAAATGAATCCCTGGCGCTGAGGGTGATATGCCTTCGCTCGACACGAATGTGCTGGTCCGCTATGTGGTGCACGACGACAGCGGACAGCTCGCCGCTGCCAAGCGCCTGATCGCCCGTTGCGTCGCCGAGGGCCAGACGCTTTTCATTCCGGTGACGGTAACCCTTGAACTTGAGTGGGTGCTTCGCGCGAGCTTCGGATACGAGAAGGACAGCGTGCTTCGAGCCCTCTCGAACCTGTTCTCGGCGGCGGAGCTGACTTTCGAGTCAGAACGTGCCTTGGAAGTGGCGCTGCAGCTCTACCGCGAGGGTTCGGCAGACTTCGCTGACTGCCTGCACATCGCGTTGGCAAGCGAGGCCGGTGAACGACCGCTGTGGACGTTCGATAAGAGCGCTGCCAAGGTCATCGGCGCCCAGCTGATTCGGAATCGTTAGACAGGTAGCTGGCAAGTATGGGCGGTGGCGACGGGGCACCAACTCGGTGGAGTTTGCAAGCTCGTCCGCGAGCGGACGTTGGCGGCCGACCGCTCCTGGCCGATAGTGCGCGTTCGCGCCGGCGCTCATAAGCTGCCCGTCGCGGCAGGAACACGGCTGTTCAACGGCGGCTATCGATGACCCGTAGGAAACGCGTCTCTCGGCCAAGATCTGCCCTTGAAGCGCATAAACTGTTGATTGCCGCGCAAAGTTGACCCACTGGGTCAGGCGCTATGCGCACCTGGGTGCCGAGCATTTGGTGGAGCACGCGAAGCGCATTTCGGGTCGTGTCACGTTTTTGGCGCACCCATCCGATTTTTCTGGCACAGCCGGCTAAGACCAGAAAAAAGTGCTTTGACAACAAGGCGTGGCGGAGAGGTTGGGATTCGAACCCACGTGCCAGATTACTCTGACCATCCGATTTCGAGAACGTCCTAAACCGGCATGGTGAATGGCGGTTGAATTTATCTTTCAATTACTTAGCGGCACGGACCCACGACCGCTTCGTTCACTGTGCCGATTTTTGGCCAACACAACCAACCACTGTGGCGGCACATATCTGGCACAGCGGCGGATTGCACACAGCCCGAAGCAAGAGAAATCACGCCCTACGCATCGCCCAATGCATCAAGGATGGCAAGTGCTTTGCGAGCATTGCCTCTTCGGGCGCGCAACTCGAATCTCAGGCGCGCGTCGTGGTTCGCAAGTGCGACAGTCGCCAACTCGTCGATCAATTTGTTGACACTGATATTCCGCGCCTCAGCCAACGCCTTCAATCGCTCGTGCTTGTCATCGGGTAACCGAATGGTCAGAGTGGACATGGATACCTCTCCAAAAATTGTTCGGGCGTCAAAATCTGTAGGTTCGGAAACCGAAGCTCCCCGCGGGCCAGATCCCGCACGTTTCGTGTAACGATGGCCGTTGCGCGACCGGCAACCGCGAGCTCGATCAAGTGATTGTCTGCTTCATCGGGCAAATTGGGACGCCACGCAAAAAACACTTCCGCCCAACGACAGGTCCGCAAGAACCCGTCAACAACGATTTCGCGATCAACGGCCGACACAAGTGAGTTCTTCCAAAGAGTTTCTCTGGAAAGTACATCCTCGTATTCTGCAAACAAGGCTGCCCCCATCAACGCCTGGTAGTCTCCGCGAAGACAACCTCGAAGCACTCGACGGGAGCTACCGCCCCTTCCGAAGAGAGCCCCCACAAGAACGTTGGTATCAACCACGATCACGAGCATGTCGCATGATAGCGCCCGCGCTATCATGCGACAACCACTTCCCCACATTTGCGCGTTCCGGTCATGGAGGACAGTGAAGCGGACACTGGGTGTCTCGACATACCGCGGACAAACCCGCTTCCGGAGGCGCTCGCTTCAACTACGACTCGCCGGTCGTGGTCGGGAACTGCAGCTAACGCGAATTATGGGTAAGCGGACTCTGAAAAAAGGAGACATCGTCCTAACGACCGCTTACCAGGATGAAACTGAGTTCACGCGAATGGTCAGGACGCGCCATACCGGGGCGTCACACGACGGTGATTGGACGTCCGGTTCAACCTGAAACCTGCCAGTTGGCCAACGGAAGGAGCTCGGCCAGAGCGGACCTTGAGCCTACGCTCCGAATCGGTCGGCAATGCTCCGTATACCTGTCGCTCTGCCGCTGCCGACGATCAATGACTGCTTGCCGCTACGCGCAACACCTGCTTGCAAAGGCGGGCGTAGCCGGTCAGTCGGATGCGCTTGTTAGTCCGCAGGCAGTAGCGCCAGGTCAGCCGCTCCTTTTCCAGATTGGCGGTACGACTAGCCCGCGCCGACGCGCCATGCCCAGCATCACGATCCCGGTCGATGTGCACAGGAGCAGCGCCAGCACCGACGACTCCACGCCGAAGTTTCCCCCGGTCAGGTAGTCCGGGCCCTTGATAGTGGACCGGATCAAGCCTTGTGCCGCATCGTTGCCGGAGACGATGCCTGAGAAGATAGCTTGTTGCGTGTAGTTCCACGCCATGTGAAAGCCGATGCTCAACCACAGCCGGCGCGTCAGCATGACCGCTGCGCCCAGCAGGATGCCAGCCTCGACGGCAATGAACAGCGCGCCCTCGAGCGTTGCCTGCGGATTGACCAAGTGGGTCAGGCCGAACACCAGTGACGACACCCCCAGCGCCACCCAACTGCCAAACCACTTCTCCACCGCGAGGAACAGGACGCCGCGGAACAACAGCTCCTCGAAAACGCTCGAACTGATCGCCATGGCGATCGCCGGGAGCATGTAACTCAACGGATTCAAGCCATCGATGCGGTAGATGCCGAGGGCCATCAGCACCACCTCGCAGGCGGCATAAAGGCCAGCGCCCACCAGCAGCCCGATACCGAGTTCACGCCCCATACCTGACGCGCTGAGCTCGGTGGCACCGCGGCGCTCGACGAAGCGCGCATGTGCGACGTAGATGGCAAAGCCTGCGATCGCAAGCGCGATGACGTGAGCGGCCGCCTTGACGGGGTCAGCGGCAAAGCTCTTCATCACGTCCTCGCTGAGGCCCATCATCAATAGAAGGACGAACCCGAGCAACAGGATGCGAGCGGGGGGCGAAGCGAGAAAGCGGCGCGCGCGAGTAGGCGGTGCGGGTGTTGTCATCTTCACGCTCTCTGATTGGCATCAAGTCCAGGGGGTCATTTATTTAGACCTTGCAGCTTTCCCTCGATGTGTTCGGGGTGCTCGATCGTGCGAATCCATTTCACCGAACCGACCGCCCATTTCGAATCCAACTTGCGTAGCTCCGCGACAAGGCCTGGCAGGTGCGCCGACCCGTAGGTGATGAAGATCCTGTCGTCTGCCGACACCATGATCTGCTTCGCGAGGGCACGGTTGCGAAAGTCCAAGATCACCGGCTCCAGTCGACCAGGAGGGCTGTGTTGCGTAGGTTGGCTCAGGGTGAACAGCCCCCGGCACGCAACGCCACCGAGCGTCTTCTGTGCCTCGCTCCCATTCTTCAACCATTCGACCGTTTTCAGTATGAATGCGTTGTCGTTCGTCGCTGGTTTCGGCTGGAAGTCGTTCGCATGCGCCTTCGCGAAAGCCGGATCCACCCGCATCAGCCGATCGTACTCTGACTTCAGTTGGATGGCATCCACGTCGGCAATGACGTGGCGCTTCGGGTGCTCGGCCTTGTCGGCATCGAGCAGGCCGAAGTAATCGAGCTGGAACTTCATCCCGCAGACCTCGCCGATCGACTTGTAGGTTCCGCTCAGGTCGCTTCCGCCCACGAGCTCGTGCGACAGCTTCTCGAAGAAGGCTTTCGAGTCCGGCGTGAGTGTCTGGACGCCTTCGTAGTAGATGACGTAACCCTCCGACAAGGCCTTCTCGACGTCGTAAATGACAGCCTTGTAGAAGTGCTCGGAGCCGATGTGCTGCATGCCCTGGAATACCACGTGCCTGGAGCCATTGGTGAGCGTGACCTGCGGAACCGTGGCCGGCCGAATGTCAGTGACAACCATCAGGTAGTAGAAAGGGGCCGCGACCAGGACCCCAAGAATCAGAGTCCAGCCAAGCAGCGCACGCAACCATACCGAAGTGAACGGCCGCGCCGCAGCGATGGGGGCGAGTCGTCGGAGCAGCCACGCGCTCGCGATGGCCAGTACCGCCGCGACGAGCACCAGCAACGTGAGCAGGCCATAGCCCCAACCTAGGAGAATGGGTAGTCCGAGCATGAACGCGACAGACAGCACAAACCAGGCGATCGCGTGCAGGCGGATGCGCCAGAGTGGTGGGGGTGATGCAGTGGATATGGCGCGACTTGGTTGTGTGTTCGACAGTGTTTTCATGCCTGCGCTACCTGTTGGTGGCGGTCCCTTGAGATCGTGAGCTGTGCGCGCCATCTGCGACATTCGCCGGTCAACGATGCGGCCTAACGTGACGTAGGCATCTTTCCTGCCACTTTGGTCCGTTCTTGGCCGACACCTGCATGATGAGCGACTCCCGCAGCTCAGCCAATGCTGTCATAAATGCTGGAACAAGTGTTTGGTGGGGACTTGTCGACTACCTTCGCAACACTATGCGAGTGGAGTCGGTCGGAAAATGGCCTTCGTTGAACCACGGGGCGGTCGTTTTGATGGTCAATGTCCGCTTACCGGCACAGATCGAAGATTCGCAAGGGCCAGCGGCAGTGGCCGAGTAGCACCCGGTCACACCCGACACTGTATGACCGCTCCGCTCACAGACCCGTCGTTGGACCATCCAGATGACGAGGATCATGATCGGGTCGGACGGCATCCCAATTCGTTCTCAAGAGCGGACCGCCGGCATTTCATAGGCACCAAGGTCCGGTGACCCGCCAGCTACCTGCCGATCATCCGGTCGGAGACTTGCACTGGTTGATTGACCGAGGAATGGTCGATGCCGCAACGGCAGTTGGATCGTAACGCTGAACTTCGACCTCATCCCGACAGCCACTTCAGGCCGAAGTACGGTCTCACCTTCGCTGATACCGCGAATGTCTTTTCTTTCCATCACGTGATCACCCGCAGCCTCGATCGATGTCGACCGAGACCATCCGATTCTTCCATCGCTGCGAATCGGATGGTCACCTCCGGATTTGTTCGATGAATCAGAATCGTCTGGCCCGCAGAAAAGCGACTGTGCCAAAAACGTGACACGAATTTGGCACAATTTCTCGTCGAGACGAGCGCTATCAGATGGGGCAGCGGGAGCGAACTGGAAGAAAATGCTTGGGAATCAATGCGTGGCGGAGAGGGTGGGATTCGAACCCACGTGCCAGATTACTCTGACCATCCGATTTCGAGAACGTCCTAAACCGGCATGGTGAACGGCGGTTGAATTTATCTTTCAATTACTTAGCGGCACGGGCCCACGACCGCTTCGTTCACTGTGCCGATTTTTGGCCAATACAAACAACCACTGTGACGGCACATATCTGGCACAGCGGCGGATTGCACACAGCCCGAAGCAAGTGAATTCACGCCCTACGCATCGCCCAATGCATCAAGGATGGCAAGTGCTTTGCGAGCATTGCCTGTTCGGGCGCGCAACTCGAATCTCAGGCGCGCGTCGTGGTTCGCAAGTGCGACAGTCGCCAACTCGTCGATCAATTTGTTGACACTGATATTCCGCGCCTCAGCCAACGCCTTCAATCGCTCGTGCTTGTCATCGGGTAACCGAATGGTCAGAGTGGACATGGATACCTCTCCAAAAATTGTTCGGGCGTCAAAATCTGTAGGTTCGGAAACCGAAGCTCCCCGCGGGCCAGATCCCGCACGTTTCGTGTAACGATGGCCGTTGCGCGACCGGCAACCGCGAGCTCGATCAAGTGATTGTCCGCTTCATCGGGCAGATTCGGACGCCACGCAAAAAACACTTCCGTCCACCGACAGGTGCGCAAGAAGCCGTCGAAGACGATTTCGCGATCGGCAGCCGACACGAGTGAATTTCTCCAGAGAGCTTCTCTGGAAAGCACGTCCTCGCATTCTGCGAACAACGCAGCCCCCATCAACGCCTGGTAGTCGCCGCGAAGACAGCCACGAAGCACTCGACGGGAGCTACCGCCTCTTCCCAAGAGAGCACCCACCAGAACGTTGGTATCAACTACGATAACGAGCATGAGTTTATGATAGCGCCCGCGCTATCACACGACAACCACTTTCCTGCATTTGCGCATCCCGGCTATGGAGGACAGTAAAGCGAACAACGGGTGTCCGACATACCGCGGACAAACCAGCGTCAGGAGAGCTCGCTTCAACTACGACTGGCCGGTTTTGGCCGAGAGCACGTACTCCCTGACGATACTCGATAGCTGCCGTTGGTGTTCTGGGTGACTGCTTCGGGGATACAACCCCGTCCGGCTCCTCCCGGCCACTTGCGGCCGTTGGTTGTTACATCTAAAAATGACGATTGGGTCGTCCGCCCGCACTGGCATGCGCGTGAGGCACCGCGCTGCCCGGCGCGGCCGCTGGCGCCACTCCTGATGGCCTGATCCTCGAGGCAAGGACGGCCCCCGTGACGGGGGCCGAGGGTTGCGCTCGCGTGTCGCGCCCGAATCGCGTCGAAATCATGCCAATCGGGACTATGTCTGATTCAGACAGTCGGCGAGCGAGCGAAATTGTCACCGACTACCGTGCATCGACCGCTCTGAGCACTGACGACACGGTGGAGGGAGGCAGAACATGCACTTTGAAAGGCTTATTGGCCCATTGCGTGCGAGTTGCGTGACTGGCGCGCGCGCGTCGCCGCCCCCACAGCGAAGAGGCCGGCGAGCATAAGCACCCACTCATGCGGCTCGGGGATCGCGGCGACTTGGAATGCGCCGCCGGCGAAGCTGGTCGCAAGGGGGGCGCCGCCGGTGAAGCCATCGAATACGATGTTGTCGAAACTCCCCGTGTGGCTCGCGAAGGTAAGTATGTTCAGCGCGTCGCCCACAACGGGCACATAGCTTCCGCTGCGGAGGATGCGTAACGTGCCGTCCAAGTGCAGAGCGCCGCCGACCGCGATAGCGTCATACTGCCCCGCGCCCGTGCCGGCGATCTCGATCATCAGCACGCTGCTATCGGTCAGCGTCAGATCGCCGCTGATGGCCAAGGTGCCGGGCGAGAGGCCCGGGATGATCGTACCCGCGCTGACGATGCTGCCGTCGATGCTGCCATTTCCCGTCAGCGTTCCCGTCATCCCGATGTGAACCGACGCCGACTTCACCACCCCGCCGTCGGCGACGTTGAGCAATCCGTTGCCCCCGGGGTTGTCGTTGTAATCGCGACCCACGCCCAGAAATTCGCCCATATCCAACCGCGAACCGGCACCGATGACGTGCAGGGTTCCGCTGCTGCCGGCAGTGAAACCGACCGAGCCGGTGCCGTTGCTTGGGAAACGGACCTGGGCGCCGTCCGAGATGGTCATCGTGCCGGTGCTGGGCGTCACTCCCTCGGTGATGTCGCGCCCGATGACCAGCGATGTGGTCGCGCCGGTAACGTTGTAGCGCGTCGCGGCGCCGCTGATGACGAGCGTGCCCGTGCCGCCCGCCTGCGTCCCGGTACCACCGACATTAGTCACATGCCGCTGCGCCCCGAGCGTACCGTCTACGTTGATGACCGCACCGCCATTGATCGTGGCGATGCCGGTGCCGCCCAGGCCCACGGACAAACCCGCACCGAATTCATCGGCCGCGAGGCTCTTGATGTTGATCGTGGTACCGGGGCCGGCAACGTTGAGTGTCGCGCTGCTGCCGGGACCGTCGCCGACATTGAGCCGGCGCCCGGGAGCGACGACGGCGCCATCATTGATCGTGAGCGTTCCGCTGCTGCCGGCACTTCGCCCCAAACGAAGCGACATGTCGATGCCGGAAATCGTAACGGCGGTGCCTGCGCCTGAGATCAATCCGGAGAACGAACCGCCAGTGGTCGTCGTGCCGGTGCCGCCGAAATTGAGCGCTCCGCCCGCGGTGCCGGTGTTGGTAATGACCAACTGACCACCGCCCGTCACGTGCAGCGTGCCCGTGCCAGCACGCGCAATGTTCATGCCGAACCCCTCGCCGTTTGAATCGCTGAGCAATTCGAGCTTGCCGCCGCTTTCGATGGTGAGCGTCCCCGTCGAAAGCGCATCGCGACCGACGGTAAGCCCTCCGGCGGAAGCGGTCGCGCCACGGGCATCCAGCTTCATCTGCGCCCCATTGCGTATCGTCAATGTGCCGACACCGTCGTTGCGGCCGACTGTCCCGAACGCGCCGTCACCTAGGTTGGTACAGCAAGTGGATGCACCGGCGAGGTTGAGCGCGGAACCCACGCCGTCGATGAGTACCGTACCCGTTGCACCCAAACCGACTTCGGTCACGCCCGCAGCGTCCTCGCGTCCGCGGCCGATATTCAGGAACAAAGCGCCGTTCACGATGCCGCCGTTGTTGATCGTCAGACTGCCGGTCGTGCCGGCGCCCATGCGCCCGACAATGAGCTGTGTGTTTTTGCCGAGGAACTCGATCTTTGAACCCACGCCCGAGACGAGCACCGTGCCGTTGCCCGGGAGGACTGGGCCCGAGGTGAAATTGGCGCTGCCAATTGTCAGCTGCGAGCCGTTTTCGACCCCGATGCCCGAGCCGGCATCGCCGATCGTCACGCCGCCGCCGTTGATGACATTCAGTATCCCGGTCGACTGGCGGCCGACGTTCAGAAACGGCGCGAGGCCCGAGTGGTTGACCAGCAACGTCCCGCCGTCGACGTTCACGGTGCCATGGCTGCCGGCGTCTCGCGCGATGATGGAAGAACTCGCTGCGTTGCCGCGCGCGGACACGGTCCCGCCGGAAAGGATATTCAGAACGCCCTCTCCGGATCTGCCGACACCCAAGCCTCGATCCGCCGTGGCCCGAGAGCCCACGCCGCTTACGGTCAAGGTGCCATCACCCGACGCCGTCTCCCCAAGGAAGAAATTGCGACCGGCGAAGGTTGCGCCGCCGATGATCGACATCGTACCGACGCCGACGTTGCCGACTAACAGGTTGGTAGCCGTACCGATATTCGTGCTGCCCGGACCGATGCCCGCGGGCAAGACGTCGCCGGTCACACTGATCGTTTGCGCCAAGGCACCCGCGCCACTGAGCGCGAGTCCCACTGCGAGTGCGATGGCCGAGATATGCCGGATGCCGTTCGAGTGCATGACCCACCTCCTGGATTTGTGACGTGTGACCATTGCCGACACCGCCGCCCGACAATCTGCTTTTTACGCCTTATGTTGGCGGCAATCAACACGAGAACGCATCCACCAAACGGATGACATGATCGTTGCTGCGGGTCCGCCGCCCTTCGGCGTAGTAAATTCCGATCGCATCGGAGGGTGTTCGGAAACGCAGCATTGCGAGGCACGGGTTTGTGGAATCAGTGGAGTCGGCCGATACGTTCGGCAGGACGTGACCGAAAATGAGCGGCCGGCAGGGATCGTTCGGCAACGCCTTCCAACAGGCAACCGTTTGGTCCCTGCCGGCGCAGAAGACCGAGATGCGAAAACTCGAACGCCGCGTCGTTCAAACGGAACTGGAACGTAGTGCTGCCGACACCGACCCGGTCACGCTCAGTCAGAGATTCGGTTCTGCTTCCAACGTAAGCATCCATCTGCAATACCTAGTGCTCGACAGGGTGTATCGGCGCACCGAGGATGAACCGATCTTCGAGCAGGCGCGTGCCCCAGCGGCAATGAGCTCGCGGGCCTGCTCGACAAGATCGTCGCGCGGCTGATGAAGAGGCTGACGCGCTCTGCTCCACGAGCAGGGCGTGACTTACGTGGCGAACCCGAACTCGATGATCCGTTGGCGCCCCTGCAAGCGGCTTCGTGCACATACCGAATGGCGCCGGGCCCGCGCGCCGGGCAGAAGGTGCTCAGCTTGCGAACGGGGAACGGCCGGGACGAGAAGATCACGCACGGTCTGTGCGCCGATGCGCACGGCTTCAACCCGTACGCCGCGGTGCGTTGTGGGGCGGATCAGCGCAAGCAAGTCGAACAGCTGTGCCGGTACATCACCCGCCCCGAGATCGCGAACCAACGACTGCTTTCCGGAAAGGGCTATGACCGCTGAGGGTCGAAACCGGTAGTAGCGAAATTCGGTTAGCTGCCGTTCTGCGAAAGGACCCCGTGTCCGGCAGGTAACCGCCCCATTGCGGACAGAATCGGCGTCGAGCACGACCGTCCGGAATGGCCGACGTCCTGCCCGATAGTCGAACTGCCGTCGCCCCACCGGCTCGTGCTCGGCCTATGCGGCCGCTTAGAATGTTGGCCGACTACTACCGCTATGTATTCGTTACCGGACGCAGGC
>JALHQN010000041.1 GCA_022841915.1 Burkholderiales bacterium
CACGCCTTGGCCAAGGGCTGCTTCGAGTTGCGCCTCGCGGAACTGCGCGGTCAGTGTGCCTGCGCGGATCGCGGCCTGCAGCTTGGCCTCCACCGGCTCGGCGGCGATCACGGCTAGCAGGGCCGCCTCCAGCGTGCCGACCGCATCGTCTTCACTCTTGGGCACGTACGCGCCTCGTGTGAGCCGCTCGCGCGCCGGGCCGGGCTGGCTGAGCGCGCGAGCGACTTCCTGGCCGATGCTGTCGGGCGGCATCCGGAACAGGCGCCCGAGCGGAAAGACGATCCATCGCATCAGCGTCGCCACACCCGCCTTGGGCAGATTGCAGAAGATGGCGAAGAAAGCTTCCTGGATACGGTAGAGCGCATCGCGCACACCCCAATGCAGCATGGGTAGATCGTCCTGCGGACAACCGGCATCCTGGTAGCGCTTCAGGGCCGCGCAGGCAAGATACATCTGGCTCAGAATGTCGCCCAGACGGGCGGAGATGAGCTCGCGCCGCTTGAGCGAGCCGCCCAGCATGAACATGCACATGTCGGCGACGAAGGCGAAACCGGCCGACATCCTCGTGAGCTGCTGGTAGTAGCGGCAGGTATGCGCATCGCCGGGCGCACTGGTCAGACGCGCTTCGCTCAATCCCAGCCACAGCGCGCGGCTCACGTTCGTGACCACGAAGCCGACGTGACCGAAAAAGGCGCGATCGAAACGAACCAATGCTTTCGCCGGATCGGCTTCCTGCACGGCCTCGATCTCCTCGCGTACCCAGGGATGGCCGCGGATCGCTCCCTGGCCGAAGATGATCATGCAGCGCGTGAGGATGTTCGCGCCCTCGACGGTGATCGGGATGGGCGTGGCCTGATAGGCTCGCGCGAGATAGTTGCTCGGCCCCATGCAGATGCCCTTGCCCGCATGCACATCCATCGCATCGTTGATGACCTGACGCCCTCGCTCGGTCAGGTGATACTTGACGATGGCGGACACGACAGCGGGTTTTTCGCCCAGATCCACCGCACCGGCTGTCATGACTCGCGCGGCATCCATGAGATAGACGTTGCCACCGATGCGGGCGAGCACTTCCTCGACGCCTTCGAAGCGCCCGATCGAGAGGTTGAACTGACTGCGCACCCGACCGTAGGCCCCGGTGGTCAGGGCGCAGAGCTTGCCGATGCCCACGCCGTTGGCCGGCAGCGAGATCGATCGTCCGGCCGCCAGGCAGTTCATCAGCATGCGCCAGCCTTGCCCGACGTACTCGGCGCCACCGATCACGAATTGCATCGGGATGAACACGTCGCGCCCCCAGTTCGGGCCGTTCATGAACGCAGAATTGAGCGGCAAGTGTCGACGACCGATGTGCACACCCGGCGTATCGGTGGGGATGAGGGCGAGCGTGATGCCCACCTCGTCCTTGTCGCCCAGCAGCCGGTCGGGATCGTAGAGCCTGAAGGCGAGCCCCAGCAGCGTCGCGACCGGTCCCAGCGTGATGTAGCGCTTCTCCCAGGTGACCCGTATGCCGAGTACGTCGCGCTCGCCTTGCCACTCGCCCCGACACACCACCCCGTAGTCCGGTATGCCGCCCGCGTCCGAGCCTGCCTCCGGGCTGGTCAGCGCGAAGCACGGCATCTCGATGCCCTTCGCGAGCCGCGGCAGATAGTGGTTCTTCTGCGCCTCGGTACCGTAATGCAGCAGCAACTCGGCCGGTCCGAGCGAATTGGGCACCATGACCGAAACGGCCGCCGTACTGCTTCTCGAAGTGAGCTTCATCACGACCTCGGAGTGGGCCAGGGCGCTGAAGCCCTTGCCTCCGTAAGCCTTGGGGATGATCATGCCCAGGAAGCCCTGCGCCTTGATGTACTCCCAGACATTGGGCGGCAGATCACCCAGCTCGTGCGTGATCTTCCAATCGTCGATCATGGCGCACAGCTCGTCCACGGGACCATCGACGAAAGCCTGCTCTTCCGGGCTGAGCCGCGGCGCGGGATAAGCGAACAGCTTGCGCCAATCGGGCCGGCCGCTGAAAAGCTCGCCCTCCCACCACACGGTGCCCGCATCGAGGGCTTCGCGTTCGGTCTGGGAGATGCGCGGCAGTATCCTTCGGAAGACCCGCAGCAGCGGTGCTGCGACCAGTGCCCTGCGCAGCGCGGGCAGATTGAAGACGACTGCCAGGAGGCCGAACGCGATCCACCACCCTGCTCCGGCGCCCAAGGCGAACAGCACCCCGGCCGCAAGTGCGGTCCACAGCCAGAGCGGCGCGCCGAGATAGCCGAGCACCCAGGCCATGATGACGGCCGCGAGAATCACGAACCCTACCGAACCCACCGGCAATCCCCCCGACTAGCGGCCATGTGCACGGGCGAACGCAAGCGCACACCGCGATTCGCGCCCCCGCCAGGCGTCTGCTCGAACGCGGCCGACTTTACACGCCACGTTTAGCTGCGTCCAGCCGTGTGCCGCCGAACCTCGAATGCGACCGTCGCAATCAGAATTGGGATTCTTCCAGCGCCATCGATGACTGCGCGCCCGTCATGATGGTTTGCGCCAGCGCGGGCGCCTGGGTCAGCATGTGCTCGGCATAGAAGCGGGCAGTGTGCAGCTTGGCCCGGTAGAACGACACGTCGGCATCGGCTGCGGACAAGCGCTTGCTTGCGATGAGCGCCGCCTGTGCCATCAGCGCGCCACCCAAGGTCGTGCCGGCGAGCTTCAAATACGGCACGGCGCTCGCGGCCACCCAGTCAGGGGCCGAGGCCGCCGTCGCGACCACCCAATGCGTCGACTCCTCGAGCGCCTTCAACGCGGCCGTCAAGGGGACCCTGATGGCTTGGAGGTCGGGCTCGGCTGCCTTCTCGAGCTGACCGTCCAGCGCAGCGAGGCGCGCGAGCACCGCACGCATCGTCGCCCCGCGCTCGGCGGCCACCTTGCGGCTCACCAGATCCATGGCCTGGATACCGGTAGTCCCCTCGTAGATGGTGGTGATGCGAACGTCGCGGTAGAACTGCGCGGCGCCGGTCTCCTCGATGAAACCCATGCCGCCGTGGATCTGTACGCCGAGAGACGAGATTTCCACCGCCTGCTCGGTGCACCAGCCCTTCACGATCGGCGTGAGCAGATCCACCAGTGCCTGTTGCTGGCCGCGCTTTTCGGGGTCGGCATGGTGACTGGCCAGGTCGAGCGCGCCCGCCGCGGTATAGGCCAACGCCCGCATCGCTTCGGTCTGCGACTTCATCGACATCAACATGCGACGCACGTCGGGGTGGTGGATGATCGTGACCCGATCCCCGCTCTTGGCACCGAGTTCCCGCCCCTGCACCCGCTGCTTGGCATACCAGAGCGCATGCTGATACGCCCGCTCGGCCATCGCCACGCCCTCCAGCCCGACGCCCAGGCGCGCATGATTCATCATGATGAACATGTAGCGCAGGCCCTCGTTCTCCTTGCCCACGAGATAGCCGGTCGCTCCGCCCTGATCGCCGTACGCGAGCACGCACGTCGGGCTCGCATGTATGCCCATCTTGTGTTCGATCGAGACGCAGCGCACATCGTTGCGCTGCGCCGGCCGGCCTTGGTCGTCGAGCAGAAATTTGGGCACGATGAACAGCGAAATCCCCCGCGTTCCCTCCGGCGCATCGGGCGTGCGAGCCAACACCAGGTGGATGATGTTCTCGGTAAAGTCGTGTTCGCCGTAGGTGATGAAGATCTTCTGGCCGAAAAGCTTGTAGGTGCCGTCCGGCTGGGGCTCGGCGCGGGTGCGCACCGCGGAAAGATCCGAGCCTGCCTGCGGCTCGGTGAGGTTCATCGTGCCCGTCCAGTCCCCGCTGGTGAGCTTGGGCAGGAAGCGCTTGCGCTGCTCCGCACTGCCCTTGCTCTTGAGTGCCTCGAGCACGCCGCTGGTGAGCATCGGGCACAAACAGAAAGCCATGTTGGCGCTGTTCCAGATTTCCGCCACTGCCAGGGAGACTATGTGCGGCAGTGCCTGTCCACCGAACTCGGCCTCGCCGGCAAGGCCGTTCCAGCCAGCGTCGACGAAGCGTCGATACGCTTCCTTGAAGCCGGGGGGTGTGGTGACGACACCGTTCTCGAGCTTTGCCGGGTGCGTATCGCCGACCCTGTTCAAGGGTGCCAGCACTTCGGCCGCGAATTTGCCAGCCTCGTCCAACACCTGCTCGACCAGATCGGGGGTGACCTCGGCGAATTCGGGCAGGCTGGAGATCTCTCCCAGTCCGATCAACTCCTCGATCACGAACTGCATGTCTTTCAGCGGGGCTGCGTAGTCGGACATCGAGACACCTCGGCACAAGTGGAAAAAGCATCGCCCGACCTGAGCCATGCGCAAGTCGGGCGAAACTTGATGCTGCTTAAATCGAGCCGCCAGTGCAGCAGCCCGCGAGGGTCACGGGCCTGCGCACCGCAGTCGGCGCACGCGACCGCGTGCACCGGGCAGCTATCCGAGCTGACTGGTGAACTCGGGGACGACCTTGAAAAGGTCATCGACGATCCAGTAGTTGGAAACCTGGAAGATCGGCGCCTCTGCATCCTTGTTGATCGCGACGATCACCTTGCTGTCCTTCATGCCGGCCAGATGCTGGATCGCGCCGGAGATACCGACTGCGATGTACAGTTCCGGAGCGACGATCTTGCCGGTTTGGCCGACTTGATAATCGTTGGGCACGAATCCCGAATCCACCGCGGCACGCGAGGCGCCGACAGCGGCGTTGAGCTTGTCCGCAAGCGCTTCGAGGATCTTGAAGTTCTCGCCGTTCCCCATGCCGCGGCCGCCGGACACGATCACGCGCGCCGCAGTCAATTCCGGCCGGGCCGATTTCGTGAGTTCCTGGCTCTGCACCGAGGAGAGATCCGTCTCCGGTCCGGCGCCGATGGACTCGATCGATGCGCTGCCGCCGCTGTCGGCGACGACATCGAAGGAGGCGATCCGAACCGTGACGACCTTCACCGGGTCCTTGGACTGCACGGTGGCCAGCGCGTTGCCGGCATAAATGGGACGCACGAACGTATCGGCCGATACGACGTCGCTGATGTCGGAGACTTGAGCGACGTCCAGCATGGCCGCCACGCGCGGCATGAAGTTCTTGCCGAAGCCCGTCGCTGCCGCCACGATGTGGCTGTAGTCTTTAGCCAGCGTCAGCACCAGCGCGGTGATGTTTTCCGCCGTGGGCTGCGCGTACATTGCCGCATCGGCATGCAGCACCTTGGAGACGCCGTCGACCTTCGCCACTGCTTCGGCAGCCGCACTCGACTGATGTCCGACGACCAACGCGACGATGTCTCCGCCGATCTTCTTCGCCGCGGTGATGGTGTTCAGAAAGCCCGGCTTGAGTCGGGCGCCGTCGTGTTCCGCAACAACCAGGATAGCCATTTGTGTATTGACCTCTAGCGACCGAGCGGCGTCACGCCGCTGCGGTAAATCTCGTTAATGTGCCGACCGAACGAGCCGGCACCCAATGCCAGCCACCGCAGATGACTAGATCACCCGCGCTTCGTTCTTCAGCTTGTTCACCAAGGCGGCGACATCGTCGACCTTGACGCCGGCCGTGCGTTGCGGAGGTTCGGCCACTTTCAGCGTTGCAAGCCGCGGGGCGACGTCCACGCCCAGATCGGCAGGCTTCACGTTTTCGAGCGGCTTCTTCTTCGCCTTCATGATGTTCGGCAGCGTGACGTAGCGAGGCTCGTTCAAACGCAAATCCGTGGTCATCACCAGAGGCATCTTGCTGCTCAGTTTCTCGAGACCACCGTCGATCTCGCGGGTGATCTGAGCCGTGTCGCCGTTCACTTCGATCTTGGACACGAAACAGGCCTGGGGCCACCCGAGGAGCGCGGCGAGCATTTGGCCGGTCTGGTTGCAGTCATCGTCGATGGCCTGCTTGCCCATGATCACCAAGCCGGGCTTCTCCTTATCGCACAAGGCCTTGATGACCTTGGCGACCGCCAACGGCTGGACTTCTTGATCGGTCTCCACGAGGATGGCCCGATCGGCGCCCATCGCAAGCGCCGTACGCAAGGTTTCCTGGCACTGCGCCGCGCCGACGGACACCGCAACGATTTCAGTGACGGTGCCGGCCTCCTTCATCCGCACGGCCTGCTCGACCGCGATTTCACAGAACGGATTCATGGCCATTTTGACGTTCGCCGTATCGACGCCGCTACCATCGCTCTTGACCCGCACCTTGATATTCGCGTCCACGACGCGTTTCACTCCGACTAGAACTTTCATCGGCCCTTTCCCGTTCAATGGCGTTCAAAACGCAGGATTATAACCCCCGAGGACGTCTGACCGCACCCGCAAGCGATCCGTTTCCACAATCCGAGAAAATCATGACCCGAAGGTGCCCGATTGCAACGGTTGTGACACCCCATCGGCCGGTTCATCGCATGCTTCGCGCACGGTCCCGCAGGACGTATTTTTGAATCTTGCCCGTGGCAGTCTTGGGCAACGGTCCGAACACCACCGTCTTGGGCACCTTGAAGTGCGCCAGACGTTCTCGGCAAAACCCGATGATCTGCGTCTCGGTCGCCGCCGCGTCCGACTTCAGCGTGACGAAGGCGCACGGCGTCTCGCCCCAATGATCGTCGGGACGAGCCACCACCGCAGCCTCGAGCACCGCGGGATGCTGATAGAGCGCATCCTCCAGTTCGATCGAGGAGATGTTTTCCCCGCCCGAAATGATGATGTCCTTCGAGCGATCCTTGATCTGGATGTAACCGTCCGGATGGATCACACCCAGATCGCCGGTGTGATACCAATCGCCGGCGAAAGCCTCCTCGGTCGCCTTCGGATTCTTGAAATAGCCTTTCATGACCACGTTGCCGCGCATCATGATCTCGCCCAGCGTGGCGCCGTCCCTCGGCACTGGGTGCATCGTCTCGGGATCGATCACGGTCACCTGCTCCATGTTGGCCTTGCGCACACCGACCCGGCTCTTCAGCCGGGCGCGCTCCGGCAGAGGCAGATCGTTCCACGCTTCGTGCCAGGCACACGACACGGTCGGGCCGTAAGTCTCGGTCAAGCCATAGAGGTGCGTCACCGAAATGCCCATCGCTTCCATCCGCGCAATGACCGCGGCCGGCGGCGCCGCTCCGCCCGTCATGGCTTCCAGGGGATGATCGACCAGCGCCCGCTCCTCGGCTGGCGCATTGGTCATCATGTTGAGCACGATGGGCGCCCCGCACAAGTGCGTCACCTGATGCGCCTTGATTGCCTGGAACACAGCCTGGGTCTCGACCCGACGCAGACACACGTTGGTGCCCGAAAGCAGCGCCAGGGTCCAGGTGAACGACCAGCCGTTGCAGTGAAACATCGGCAAGGTCCACAGGTAGACCGAGTTCGGCCCCATGGCCGAGCCGACCGCGTTGCCGAAACAGTTCAGGTAAGCGCCGCGATGATGGATCACCACCCCCTTGGGGTTGCCGGTGGTGCCGGAGGTGTAATTGAGCGCAATCGCCTGCCACTCGTCGGCGGGCAGTTGCCAGGCGTACTCGGGGTCGCCCTCGGCGAGCAGCATCTCATAGTCGAGATCGCCGACAGCCGCCTCGGCGCCTTCGTACAGGGGGTCATCGATATCGACCACCAGCGGCCGACGCTCCAAGCCGACCAGGGCCTGTGCGGCGATCCCGGCGAATTCCCGATCGACCAGCAGAACCCGCGCTTCGCCATGGGCAAGGATGAAGCCGATCGTGGCCGCATCCAGCCGAATGTTGATCGTGTTGAGTACCGCCCCTGCCATCGGCACGCCGAAATGCGCCTCGTACATGGCCGGGGTGTTGGGCGCGAGTACGGCGACAGTGTCCCCCACGCCGATGCCGCGCCTGGACAGGGCACAGGCGAGCCGCCGGCAGCGACGGTAGGTCTCGGCCCAGGTCTGGCGCAAGTCACCGTGAATCAGGGCGGGCTTGTCCGGATAGACCTCGGCCGAGCGCGCCAGGAAACTCAGGGGCGACAACGGGACGTAGTTCGCCGGATTCTTGTCGAGATGCTGCTCGTAGGGATTCACGCTCTGCCGTCTCCTCCGTTGCCGTGCACCGGCGCTAACGCACCCACCCGACCGCCTCCTCGATCCGCGTCACCGCGTGGACCTCGATACCCGGGGTGGGCTGCTTGGGCGCATTCGCCGCCGGAATGATCGCCTGCTTGAAGCCGAGCTTCGCCGCTTCCTTCAGCCGCTCTTGGCCTCGCTGCACCGGGCGCACTTCACCCGCCAGACCGACCTCGCCGAACACGACGAGCTTGTCCGACAAGGGCTTGTTCTTGAGCGACGAGACCACCGCCAGCAGCACCGCCAGGTCGGCGGCTGGCTCGGTGATCCGCACACCGCCCACCGCGTTGACGAACACGTCCTGGTCGAAGCAGGCGATGCCGGCATGACGATGCAGCACGGCCAGCAGCAGCGCAAGCCGATTCTGGTCCAGCCCGACCGTCAGACGCCGCGGATTGGGCGCATGCGCCTCGTCGACCAAGGCCTGAACCTCCACCAGCAGTGGGCGGGTGCCTTCCTGCGTGACGCATACGCACGACCCCGCAACCTGCTCGCCGTGACGCGAAAGGAAAAGCGCCGAGGGATTGGTGACGCCACGCAGACCCTTGTCGCCCATCGCGAACACACCGATCTCGTTGACCGCGCCGAACCGATTCTTGATCGCGCGCACCAGACGGAAACTCGAGTGCGTGTCGCCTTCGAAATAGAGCACCGTGTCTACCATGTGCTCCAGGACGCGCGGACCGGCAATCGCCCCCTCCTTGGTCACATGCCCGACCAGCACGATCACGGTGCCGCTCGCCTTGGCGAAGCGCGTGAGCTGCGCCGCGCATTCACGCACCTGGGCCACCGACCCCGGGGCGGACTGCAGTTGATCCGAATACAGGGTCTGGATCGAATCCATCACCGCCACCAACGGCTTCACCGCGCCCGTGGCCGCCAGGATCTTTTCGACATTGATCTCGGCCAGCACCCGCGTCGTCGTCACGTCGAGCGCGAGACGCTTGGCCCGCAGGGCCACTTGCGCCGCGGACTCCTCGCCGCTGACGTACAGCACGGGATGCTGAGCGCTCATGCGGCACAGTGCCTGCAGCAGCAGGGTGGACTTGCCTATGCCCGGATCGCCACCGATCAGGATGACCGCACCGGGCACCAGACCGCCGCCCAGGACGCGATCGAACTCGCTGATCCCCGTGGCGAGTCTCGATTCCTCCGCCGCCTCGACATCGGCCAGCATCACGATCTGGCTCGGCGCCGCCAAGCCCGAGAAGCGCTTGGGCGCGCTCACCTCGGCAACGGACTCCACCAGCGTATTCCAGGCCTGGCAGTGCGGGCACTGCCCCTGCCACTTCGACGTCTGGCCGCCGCATTCCGTGCACGAATAGACCGTTTTTGCTTTGGCCACGCTGCCGCTACTCCTGCTCGATCACGGGGACGCGCGGCGCGAGCGCGCAGAAAAGCTCGTAGCTGATGGTCCCGGCGGCGGCAGCCACTTCATCCGCGGAAAGCCCCGCACCCCATAAGGTCACCGGACTGCCACGACCCGCTTGCGGCATGGCCGTGATATCGACGCACATCATGTCCATGGAAACGCGACCGACCGTCGTCGTCCGCTCGCCTGCCACCAGAATGGGCGTCCCGCTCGGCGCGTGACGCGGATAACCGTCCGCGTAGCCGCAGGCGACGATGCCGATGCGCATCGGACGCTGCGCCACGAAACTTGCGCCGTAGCCCACCGCATCGCCCGGCGCGAGTTCCTGCACCCCGATGATCTCGGAGACGAGGGTCATCGAGGGCTTCAATCCGAGCGTCGCAGCCGACACATCGGCAAACGGCGACGCACCATAGAGAATGATGCCCGGACGAATCCAGTCTCGGTGAGTCTGCGGATAGCGCAGCGTCGCAGCGGAGTTGGCCACGGTACACGGCAGTTCGAAGCGGCGCGTCGCCGCCTCGAAACGCCCCCACTGCTCCTCTACACCACGCTCGTCGTCGGCACAGGCAAAGTGCGTCATGAGCGTCACGGAGCGCGCACGCGGTTCGCCACGCAGCGCATCGAGAACGTCCGGGAGGGCGCGCGGCGCGATGCCCAGCCGGTTCATGCCGGTGTTGAGCTTGACGAAAAGATCCAGGCGCGCGGCGGCGGGTAGTTCCTGGAGCAGGCGGACCTGATCTCGGTCATGGATGGCACAGGCGAGCTGGTACTCGGCCGCCGCCCGCAAGTCATGGCTGTCGAATGCGCCCTCCAGCAGCACGATGGGCTGCCGGCAACCCGCATCCCGGAGCCGCACCGCGTTCTCGATCTCCAAAATCGCGAAACCGTCGGCGTCTTCGAAAGCATGCGCTGCATTGAGCAGTCCATGGCCGTAAGCGTTCGCCTTGACCACGGCAAGCGTCCGGGCACCCGGAGCCGCGCGCTTCGCCAGCGCGAGGTTGCTGCGCAGCGCGCTCAGATCGACGATGGCTTTGATCGGCCTAGGCATGGCGAATACATATTGGGGACAGGCGATCACGGCCTGGTTCGATGCGGATTTCGCGACCGAGCTAAGGTCCGGCGCAAGTCCGCCGCTATTCAAGCACAGTTTCGCACCGTCTGCGCAACCGTCGCGAATCACACGCCAAGAACGCCACCGAGTCCGTTTCTCGAGGGAGCATCATCGATTGCTTTCCGCACCGACCGGCAAACGCCAGCTGAACAATCCGTTTATGTTATAAACACGCGCGCTTCGCTGCTGCCTGGAGCGCTCCTCGCATCCCACCGCCACCTGACCCGGTCGAACCCATGCCCACCCTGCGTTCCATGCCCCTGCCTCGGCAAGCAGGGATGCCCGCACACCCGACTCGCCGCGAATGTTGATCTGATCCGATGCCGCGCGGCTTCTATACCATCATGGCGGCGCAGTTTTTCTCGTCGCTCGCCGACAACGCACTGCTCGTGGCCGCAATCGCATTGCTGCTGCAGATGAGCGCGCCCGACTGGCTGCCGCCGTATCTGAAGTTCTGCTTCGTCATCTCTTACGTGTTGCTCGCGCCTTATGTGGGCGCCTTCGCCGATCGCCTGCCCAAGGGCAAGGTGATGTTCATCAGCAACACGATCAAGGTCTTCGGCTGCCTGCTGATGCTGTTCAACGTGGATCCTCTGATCGCCTACGCAGTCGTCGGCCTGGGAGCCGCGGCATACTCGCCCGCCAAGTACGGCATCCTCACCGAGTATCTGCCACACAACCGACTCGTGGCCGCGAACGGCTGGATCGAAGGCTTGACGGTGAGTTCGATCATCCTGGGGACCGTGCTCGGAGGGGTGTTGATCGCGCCTCGGGTTTCGGGATTCCTGCTCGGCCTCGGCATCCCCGGCATCGAGACCCCGGCCCAGATGGCGATCTGCCTGATAACGCTCGTTTACTTGATCGCAGCAACCTTCAATCTGTACATACCGCTCACGGGCGCACCGATCAAGGCGCTGCCGTCCAATCCATGGGCGACATTGAAGGATTTCTCCGGCTGCTGCGCACGCCTGTGGCGTGACAAGCTCGGGCAGATCTCGCTCAGCGTCACAACGCTGTTCTGGGGCGCCGGCGCCACGCTGCAGTTCATCGTGATCGCATGGGCAGACGCGGCATTGGGCTACAACCTGAGCCAAGCGTCGATGCTGCAAGGTGTCGTCGCAGCCGGCATCGCCGTCGGCGCGGTCATCGCATCCATGCGCGTCTCGCTCGACCGGGCCGTGAGCGTCATCCCTCTGGGCATCGCCATGGGCGTGATCGTGATCGGCATGGTATTCGTGCGCGACTTGTGGCTGGCCGTCCCCTTGCTGGTCCTGATCGGCGGGCTCGCCGGGTTCTTCGTGGTACCGATGAACGCCCTGCTGCAGCACCGCGGCCATCATCTCATGGGTGCCGGGCGATCGATCGCAGTCCAGAACTTCAACGAAAACGCCAGCATTCTCGTCCTGATCGCGGCCTATTCGTCGCTCATCAAGCACGGCGTTTCCATCTACACGGCCATCACGGCATTCGGACTGTTCGTGGCGGGTACGATGGTGCTGGTGGGTATGTGGCATCGGCGCAATCTGCGCCTGCATGGCGACGAGGTACAGCGGCTGCTGTCCGTCGCACGCTCCTCGCATCACTAGGCATCGAAACCGAAGGAAAAAGCGGTTGTTTCGCTAAACGCCGGCGGACACGCGGCGCCACGCTTGCGGTTACGGTGAGCGCAGGCCTTGTGTCGATCCATCAATAAGAAACGACGGTCTGGTCGCCCCGGCCACGCTCGGTTTCGAAACGTGGCACCGCTGCAACGACGAGACCGTCGTGGGTGCTACCGGCAGAATCCCGGCCAATGACTGCGCAAGGATCCCGCTGCTTCCTGCTTAGGCCTGCGCTTTGCGGCGACGGCTCAGTCCGAAACCCAGCATGCCCAGACCCAGGAGGGCCAGCACGCCCGGCTCGGGGACGGTCGTCACGGGCGTGTCGTAGGTGTACTCGACGGTGATGGCTGCGCCCGCACGCGTCGAGATCTGGCTGACCAGGTTGCCCGCGCCGGTGGCCGAGGAGCTGCCTTCGGCCTCGACGTTGATGTCGAAGGTATCGGTGCCGATGAATGCGGCCAATCCGGAGGTGAGGACGAGGACGTCGTCAGACAGGCCCACGATGGGGGGGAAAGTGAAGCCCGAGGACCCGCCGAAGTCGAGCGCGCCATCGAAAGCCGCCAGGTTGCGGCTGTCGCTACCCGCAGCGGGCAGCACCACGTTGATCGGACCACCGAAGGTGATGCGGGCGCTGGTATTGACCGTCACCGTAGCCGGCTGGGCGTCCCGACTCTCGACTTCGGCCGTGGTGTTGACCTCGCCGCTGTAGAGGAAGCGGACCGAGGTGAGCGAGCCCAATGTTGGGTTGAACTTGCTCAGCGTGAGCAAATCCGTCCAGTTGGTGGTAGCGATGGGAATGCTGTCCGAGAAGCTGATGACGGCGGCGTTGGTGGCGCCAGCAACCGACATAACCAAGGCGGTAGCGGCACTGAGGGCTAGCTTTTTCATTATCGAGGTCTCTTCCGAGAAGGTTAAGGTGTGTTCGGGACGCGGCATGACGATGCGCCCCGTACCGGACCTGACAGCAAGGTCCATACCATCCCGATTTTCCGCCTCTACCACGAATTTATCTTTTTTAAATCATATGTTTATTGAGAACATATCGATCGAAGTCACGCGTTGCCGAATCTCTGTCAACTGGGTCGACTAAGCGCCATGATTATCCACAAGACGTGCAATGGTTCACACTAATCGTTTCTCCTTAGATTCGATCCCGAGCGCGAACCTGGCACCGCAACATGAGTACGCCGATGAGTTCGTCGGTACCCACATCCGCATAAGTTCGAGTGATCTCTTCGCTCCTTCGAACCCACCATCCCCGGTTTGCTCGATGTAAAGTGGAGCGACCACTTCGAAGTACGTAACCCGATCCGCTTATCTTCGAATTTCCCGAGTGCGTTCGACGCGGAACACGCGGCTTCCCAGCCGAGGAAAAGGGCCGATTGCGACCCATTTAGGGCCCAGAGATACCCGCGCCTGCGTGTCGAGGTCCATCGAGCGAACGCCCATGGACGAGCCGATAAAGCGCCTGCCCGCGACAACCGACCAGGGCCGCCTGCGCGCAGAACTAGGGCCGGGCTCCTGCCACGGTCAGCGCCGCTACGGGCTGAAACTCAGCGCCGCAGCTTGAGATAGATCTCGGGCAGCCGACGCGGCAGGCTGTTGATGTGATCGAGCACCAGGAAGTGGCCGCGACCGAAGATCTGCGGCAGATACTCGTTGGCCAGCGTGTCGACGGTGATGCAGTAAGGATGTACGCCCCGCGAGACCGCTTCCTTGACGGCCATGCGCGTATCCTCGTGCAGGTAGCGCCGGTCGCCGCCGTCGTCGTAGTCCTCTGGTCGGCCGTCCGAGACCAGCAACAGCAAACGCCGACGCGACGACACCTCGTCGAAGCATGCGGTTGCGTGCCGGATCGCGGTGCCCATACGGGTCGCCAGACGACCGGACAGCCCCCCTACCTGAGCCTTCACCTCGGAAGTCCAGGGCTGGTCGAAATCCTTGATCCGATAGTAAGCGACGTTGTCGCGATACTTCGAACAGAAACCCGCAATCGCGTAATCGTCGCCCACCAGTTCGAGACTTTCGGCGAACAGCAGAATGCCCGCGCGCACGCGATCGACCAGGCGGCCGCGGCCTTCCGGCAGCAGCTGCATGATCGAAGTCGACAAGTCGGCAAGCAAAATGACCGACACCTCGCGCTGGTTCAGCTCGCGCCGCCGGTACACCGATGCCTCGGGGGACATGCCTCCGGCCCGCTCCGTCACATAGGTGATCGCGGCCTCGAGATCGATGTCCTCGCCTTCGAACTGACGCCGCTGCGGCGCGAGGCGCGTCGGCTTCTGCGCCTGCAGCGCCTGCTTGAGCTTCTTCAGCGGGACCGCGTATTCCTGCTCCAGACGGCGCGCCTCGCCGAGGTTGGATTCGGCAAGTTTCTTCTCCTGCACCCAAGCCCAGTTGCGCTTCAGGCGCTGCTCGCGGTAATCCCATTCGGGATAGGGAATGCCCTTGTCCAGCGAGCCGTCGCCCTTGCCCGACTCGTCGCCCGGGCGGCGCTGCGCGCTGCCCACGCCTTGCGTGGTGCCCGTGCCGGTGGCTTCCTGCTGCTCGGTCTCGGAGGCATCGTCGCTTTCGCCTTCACCCTCGGCGCCCTCGCCCTGCTCCTGTTCGCCGGAGGACTCGTGGTCCTGCTCGCTCTCGCCGTGCTCGCCCTCCGACTGCCCGCCTTGCGACTCGGTCGAGCGCTCCCGCGGCTGAAACGCCCGCGATGCGTTGGGCGAGCGACCCGGCAGATACGCCAGCACCACGGCCTCGTGCGAATCGATCTCGGGCAGCTGCGTGATCTCGAAGAGCCTCAGTGCGACCTCGAAAGATTCGGCAATGCCGGCAGCGGGATCGAGGACGCGGGCGAGCAGGTCGCGCTCGGCTGCGGCCAACTCGTTGGGTTGCCCGAGGGCGAAACGCAGCGTCTCGATGGCGTAGCGGTAGTAGCTGCCCGCCGGATCCGGCGGCACGCCGAGCGACTCGGCTTCGCGCAACATGCGCCGCAGATGATTCGGCACGTTGCGCGTCACGCAGACGTCCACGCGCAGATCTTCCACCACATCGAAGATGAGCTTGAAGCGCGGCATGTCGTCGCCGAAGCGCACGAACAGCGGCTCCATCGAAATCGGCTCGCCTTCGAGCGGCGCGGCCACCCCGGCGAGCGCGAACATGCGCCGGATGTCCTTCGGATCGTACGATCCGTGAATCATGCTGCCCGCCGAATGGAGCACGGCGAGCACGGTCTCGTCCTGGTCGGTGAGCACCGGCGGCAGCATGAGACTCTGACCGTCGGATTCGATGAAGGGACGCCCCTTCTCGGGCGACCAGGTGCTCTCCTTTAGATCGATGTTCTCGCCGAACCAGATCTCCACCAGCAGCGAGAGCAGCCGCGAGCGCTCCACCGGCCGAAAGCCGGGCAAACTATCCATGAGCAGCCGCAGGCTTTCGTCAGACTCGAGCCGGAAATAGGCCTCGCCCCGTGTCCGCCCGATCTGCATGATGTCCGAGCCGCGCATCGCCCAGGGCGTCACGGCCTGGGGACCGAGCAGGTTGCGCACCCGCAATGCGCCTTGCAGGTAAGTCACCAGCATCAAGTGCCGCGCATCGTAGAGCTCTTCGGCACTTTCGAGAATCTGCTCGATGCCGGCCACGCCCTGACGACCCGACAGTTCCCGCACCGGCACGGCGAAGTAGGCTCGCCCCGAATCGAGATGACGCTCGCACCAGCGCATGCCGAAACCGACCCAGGCCTCCTCGCCGGCGTGTCCGAGCAGGGCGTACGCGGCGGGCAGCTCGCGCATGAAGCCCTCCACCACCTGCGTCGATCCGGCCCAGCGCGTGAAAGCGGCGGCCTGCGCCGTCCAGCGCAACACCTCTTCGGACGCCGACTCGGCCTCGACGCTCCCCCCGACGAAGGCGCGGCCGCTGTCCGGATCCTGCTTGTAGAGCTTGGATGCAGTCTGCAGCCAGGTCATCGCGACCGCTTCGCCGTGGCGCAGGATGGCGGGCAGCGCGGCTTCGGCGCCTTGGCGCGCGTCGGCGCCGAACTCAGCGAGCTGCGTTAGCGCCTGCTCGATCTGCGGTGCGTGGCTCAATGCTCACCCGTGTCGAAAAATTGGAAAAGCTCGTCCTCGACCTGCACAGGGCTTCAGTCGAAGTGCGCGCTGATGATTTCGCTCAACGCGGCCGACAGTTCGATATCGTCGGTCATGGGGTTCACCATGGCTGCCCGACACGCCTCCACAGGCTCGAGCCCCGCGGAGATCAGATTGGCCGCGTACACCAGCGCCCGGGTGGAAGTGACTTCATCGAGCCCGTGGTCTTTCAACCCGCGCGCCTTGCCGCCCGTGGCCACCAGCTTGGCTGCGATCTCCGCCGACAGGCCGGGCACTTCGTTCATCAGGATCTTCTTCTCGACTTCCGGCGTCGGAAAATCGAAATTGATGCCGACGAAGCGCTGCTTGGTAGAAGGCTTCAGATCCTTGAGCACCGTCTGGTAGCCGGGGTTGTAGGAGATGACGAGCAGGAAATCCTCGTGGGCGTCGATCTCCACGCCTTTTTTCTCCAGCGACAGCTGGCGGCGATGGTCGGTGAGCGGGTGGATCACGACGGTCGAGTCGGTGCGCGCCTCGACGATTTCGTCCAGATAGCAGATGGCGCCGGCCTTCACCGCGCGCGTGAGCGGTCCGTCTTGCCAGACCGTCGAGGCACCTTCGAGCAAAAACCGGCCGACGAGGTCGGAGCTGGTCAAATCCTCGTGACAGGAAACGGTGACCAGCGCGCGCTTCAGGCGCCAAGCCATGTGCTCGAGGAAACGCGTCTTGCCGCAGCCCGTGGGCCCCTTCAGCATGACGGGAAGCTTACGGCGCGCCGCAGCCTCGAATACCGCGATCTCGTTGCCTTGCGGCTCGTAATAAGGCTCAACGTCGTCGGCTTCCGGGCGATGCACGATGTCGTGCTCCACCCCGCGCTCTCGGTTCACAGCGTTATTCATGAATACCCCTTAGGAATTCAGGCAATGGCGCCAAGGCATGCCTGCGCCACCCGATTGTACGCAATACGATCTTGGCTTGAATACGGATACGGTGCTTGGCCGCATCGAGGGTGCGTATGCGAGCCCTCCCTGATCGAACGACCCTAAGATAGCATGACCGTTGCAACTCGACCCGAGGGGCCGCATCATCCGCCCCCTCGGCGGGCACGCACCATTCAAGCCACGTTGCACGGCAACGACCCGGCCGCTGCCCATCCCATGCACGCGCCGAAGCCAGCACCCAGCGCACCAGGCCACGAGGTCGAAGTCGTTTCCCTGCGCGGCAGCGTGGACTTCCTCAAACGAGACCAGGGCGGACGCTCAAGCGCCCAACACCCGATTCCTACCCTGACGCTTCGCCAGATACATGGCCTGGTCGGCCCGCTTGATGGCGCTCTCCGGCGTTTCGTCGGCCTCGAACTGGGCCACCCCGGCGCTGAAGGTGATCAGGATCTGTTCATTGCCCGCGAGGAAGTATTGCCGGGTGAGCGCGCGTTGCAGGCGCATCATCGCCTCGATGCCGTTTTCCATCGTGGTGTCGGGCATGAGGATGACGAACTCTTCGCCACCGTAGCGAGCGAGCGTGTCCTGGCCGCGCATGCATTCGCGCGTCACCGCGACCAGATGATTCAGTGCCGCATCGCCGGCATCGTGCCCCTTGCTGTCGTTGAGCTTCTTGAAGTTGTCGATGTCGAGCAGCGCCACGCACAAGGGAACCTCCTTGCGGCGCACGTCGGCGAGTTCGCGCGCCATCGCCTCGTCGAGCCCCTTGCGGTTGAGCGCACCGGTGAGCGCGTCGTGACGCGCCTGGGCCGTGGCCGCGTTGAGTTCCTCGTGCAGTTTCACGATCTGCGCCTCGGAGGCGGTGACTTTTTCGCGCATCTCGCGCAACTCGTCGCGCGTCGCCTTCACCTCCGTGGCGATCAGGCGGGTAGCGCTGATCACCGATCGCAATACGGGCGACACCTCGTCCATGCTCTTTGCCTGCTCCAGCAGCCTGGCGCTGTGCTCCATGTTGTTGTGAAAGGTGCTGGTCGACTCGGTCATCTGCGCCAACCGCTCGATGAACGTCGCCAGCATCTTGCGCATCTCGTCCTGCGCCTCGAGCGTGCGCCCCTTGGCGTCGATCTGCTTGCGCATGACATCATGCAGGCGCCGCTCCAGGTCGTCGAGCCGGCGCAGCGTCAGCGGCGGCGTGGCCGACGTGCTGAGCGCATCGAGCTGGCGCTTGAGCCAGCCGTCGTCCATGCTGATCTCGCCGATGTTCTGAATGATCAGATGCAGCAGCTTCAGCAGCGTCGAGCGGATCTCCGCCTGATCCTCGGCCGCGAACGAAAGCCGATGGCTGAATTCGGTCAGCGCAGTCTTGAGCTTGGTGCGGTCGGCCGACGGATCGCGTAGCGCCTTGATCAACACCGCCGCCTGCTGCGAGAAGCGCGGGTCGTCCGCGTCTAGCGCCGGCAAGGCGTTCTCCACCACCCGCGCGATCTGTTCGCGCAATTCGGCCGTGGCGCTAGCAGGAAAGCCGGCGGGATCGACCTTCGGTTCGTCCAGCGACGCATAACCGACGAAGACGCGCTGCACCGCCTCCCAGCTTGCCTGCCCCACGGCCCGCTCGAGCGCCTCTTTCTGCTGCTTCTGAAACGGCGTGCGCGCGGGCAAGGTGCGTGCGACCGCGCGCAAGGCTTCATCCGGGAATGCGGTGACGTTCGGCGTGCCCGCGATTTCGTTGTAAACCGATTGGTAGTTGACGGGCGTCGGCGGCAGCTTGCGCGCGGTCAAGCGCATCAGCGCTTCACGAGCAGTTTCGAACGGAGTCTTGTCGGCCATGGCTCGGACACTTCACTGGGGATGTTGCGAGTCGGGATCACCGCAAATTCCACGGCATTATTTCGCGAATGCGCTCGACTCGAAGCGAGGATATACGGGGCAATTCCGGGGGCATTTCCCGATCGATGTCGCAGGTGCAGGCGGCCGTGGGGCCGTCGGTGTCGTGCCGGGCAGACAGTAGCGCTCGGGAAGAGCTCGCGCTATGTTTCGCACGAAACGATCTTGATCCCATCGATATGAAGCCGCTGTTTCAGTGCCACGCACGCAACCGTCTGAGCCTCTTGCT
>JALHQN010000042.1 GCA_022841915.1 Burkholderiales bacterium
GGCGCGATGACCATCAATCCGAACCTGCGTGTGAAAACACCCTACGACATCGCCAAGGATTTCGCGCCCGTCAGCCTCGCGACGATCAGCCCGTTCGTGTTGAGCGTGCATCCCTCGGTGCCCGCGAAATCGGTGAAGGAGCTGATCGCCATCGCCCGCTCGAGGCCCGGACAACTCAACTATGGTTCGGCGGGGCAGGGCTCGGTCGCGCATCTGGCGACGGAGCAGTTCAAGAGTCTGACGAAGGTCGACGTCGTTCATGTGCCCTACAAGGGCAGCAACCCCGCGGTCACCAGTTTCATCGGCGGTCAACTCGAACTCATGTTCGAGAACCAGCCGACGATCCTGCCGCACATCCAGAGCGGGCGGGTCCGTGGCCTGGCGGTGGGCACGGTCGTTCGCTCCGAGCTATTGCCGCAATTGCCGACCATGCGCGAAGCGGGCGTCGCCGACTACGAGGCAAGCACCGCATTCGGTGTGCTTGCGCCGGCGCGCACACCCGACGCGATCGTCGCGCGTCTGCATCGGGAGATCGCAGGCGCTTTGAAGAGTGCCGAGATGAAGGGAAGTCTCGCCAAGCAAGGCTTGGAGGCCGTGGGCAGCACACCGGAGCAATACGCGAATCATCTGCGCGAGGAAAGCGCGCGTTATGCCCGGTTGATCAAGCTCGTGGGTCTCAAGCCCGAGTAAGGTAGTGCTTGGCCGGGACGGACATCTCGATGTCGCGTGCCGGCAGCAATTCGTCGAGAGCGGGCATGCGGACGTTCTTGCCGAACATGCACAAGCGAGACCTCCAAACGGCGCCGTGAGGTCCTCAGATCTCGGGTAATGCGCGCAAGGGACGCCCCGTTCGAACCCGGCGCGAGACGAGGCCAGCGCGCGCTGTTCGTACGGCTTCAGAAACGTCTTGTCCGTCTCGGTGGCTGCGTTGACTCAGGGAGTTGGTCCTCTGAAGCGGACATGCGCAGGAGGCCCTAAAGTTTTCCGGGCGGGGGCCGAAGTCAATGTCAGAGTAGGGGTCTCCTCCTGGCGCTCTACTCGGTGTGGATTTTCGGGCAGCCCCTTGGGACTGCCCGTTTTTTTTTGGTGCGGCCTAGGGGAAGCATCTCGGGTCTTCGACGCGCCGGGACCGCAAGCGAGCAGTTGCGAGGCGAACAAACGTTCGAGGGCGTTCCGGTTGCGCTGCTCCGCTCCCGGTCTGTCGGCTTAAGCGGAGGGCAGAACCTTGCCGGGATTCATCAGTCCCGCCGGGTCGAGCGCGCGCTTGACCCGGCGCATCAGATCGAGCTCGACAGGTGCCTTGTAGGCGGCCATCTCGTGCACCTTGACCAGACCGATACCGTGCTCTGCGCTGAAGCTCCCACCTAAATCCATCACCAATGAGTGAACGATCGAGTAGATCGTTTCATGCTCGGCGACGATCGATTCGGCCTGGGTTCGGTCCGCTGCCGCGGCGTTGAAATGGATGTTCCCATCGCCGATATGCCCGAATGCCACGATGCGAAGATCCGGAAAGCGGGCGCGCATCGCGGCCGAGCCGCGCTCGATCAATTCCGGGATGCGGCTCACGGGGACGGAAACATCGTGCCGCACCCAAGGCGTTTCACGCCTGTTCGCCTCGGGAATCTCTTCGCGCATCGCCCACAGCGCATCGGACTGTGCTTGCGAATTCGCCACGACGGCATCGAGCGCGAGACCGCTTTCGATGGCCGCTTCGAGGGTGGACTCCATGAGACCGCGCAGATCCATCGACGGCAGCGTATCGTTGATCTCGCCCAGTACGTACCATTCGTAGCGAGTCGGCAGCGGGTCGCTGAACCGTTCGATATGCTTGAAAAGGATATCCAGGCAGTTGCGCGATATCAGTTCGAAGCCCGTCAGCCGATCACCGCAGCTTTCGCGGAAACGGTTGAATAGATCGACGGCTGCTTGCGGACTGGGCACAGCCATGAGGGCGGTCGCGCTCGACTTCGGCCGTGGGTAGAGCTTGAGCACTGCAGCGGTGATGATTCCCAGCGTGCCTTCGGCGCCGAGGAAGAGTTGCTTGAGGTCGTAGCCGGTGTTGTCCTTGCGCAACCCGCGCAGTCCGTTCCAGACGGCGCCGTCGGCGAGGACCACTTCGAGCCCCAGCACCATCTCCCGGGTATTGCCGTAGCGCAGGACTGCCGTGCCGCCCGCATTCGTGGAGAGATTGCCGCCGATCTGGCAACTTCCCTGGGCGCCCAAGCTCAGCGGGAACAGACGATCGGCTGCCGCCGCCGCTTCCTGGATCGTTGCCAGTATGCAGCCGGCTTCAACGGTCAGCGTATTGTTGCGAGTGTCCAGATCGCGGATGCGGTTGAGGCGGGACAGGCAAAGGACGACCTGGTCGCCGGAAGCCGAAGGCACCGCTGCCGCGCATTGACCCGTGTTGCCACCCTGCGGAACGATGGCTACGCCGACGCGGGCGCAGGCTGCCACGGCGGCGGCCACCTCGGCCGTGTTCGCGGGCTTGACCACTGCGAGCGCAACGCCGCGCTCGCGCCCTCGCCAATCCACCACATGAGGCTCCATGCCTGCGGGGTCGGTGATGACGGCGGACGAACCGAGCAAGGACTGCAACTCGGCGATCAGGGTCAGTTGGGCGTGCGTAGCGTGCGGAGCGGTCATGATGTCGGTCGCAAGTCAGGTGAAGAGGCGAGTTCTTCGCAATTGGGCACGTGGAGATTCGCGTGCGATGGGTTGGTCGAACCGGAGCGAGGCTTTGGGTCGATCGAGCCAGGCGACGCCGAACGATTCTACACGCGCCGTCGGCACGGCTTTCGATTCGGTCGGCAAGCTTCGCGACGACGGGGCGTCGTAAGGGACGCATGATCTAGAGCAAGTGGGCACGCCCGGGCGAGTGCTAATTTGCTTCGTCGAAGGCTGCGCTGATCAGGGAGATCGAATGACGCCGGAAACGCTGTGGGCGACGCTTTGGCGCGCGGAGGCTCTCGGCCTTGTCGCGATGGTGGGCGTCCTGGGCGCAGTCCTTTATCGACTAAGGCCCGAAGATCGGACTTCGCTGCGAAACACCGTCGTTCTGTGCGGGGTCGGCATGGTCGGGCTCTTGCTCGCCCGCGCGTTCGAAATGCGAGGCTTGGCGGCTGCGGCCGGCTTTCTGCACGAAGCGTCCGTCGTCCTGGTCGGGATGACCTTGATTCGGTTGTGGGGGCAGATGGTGTTTCGGGTTCTGCTCCCTCTTGCGGGCCTGCGGCCGCCACGCATCCTCGAAGATTTGGTGGTCATCGTCGCTTACATCGCCTGGGGCTTCGTCCGGTTGCGGCTGGCCGGCCTCGACCTCAGCGGCATCGTCGCCACGTCGGCCGTGATCACGGCGGTCGTCGCCTTCTCGGTGCAAGACACGCTTGGCAACATTCTGGGCGGACTCGCGCTCGAACTCGACAGCGGCTTCGAAGTCGGCGATTGGATCCGGGTGGACGACGTGGTCGGGCAAGTGGTCGACATCCGGTGGCGATCCGTGTCGATCCAGACGCGAAACTGGGAGACGGTCATCGTCCCCAATAGCCACATGGTTCGCAGCAAGGTCGCCGTGCTGGGGCGCCGCGCCGGCTCGCCGTGCCAGGCGCGGCGATGGGTCTGGTTCAACGTGCCGCTGGCGAATGCGCCAACCAAGGTGATCGAGGCCGTGACGCAGGCGCTACGGACGGCGTCGGTCGCCAGCATCGCGGTTGAACCGGCTCCGAACTGCGTGCTGATGGACTTCGAACAGGGCTACGGCCGCTATGCGGTCCGCTATTGGTTGACCGACATCGAGAAGGACGATCCGACCGATTCCGCGGTGCGCGAGCATGTTCTGGCGGCCTTGCAGCGCGCCGGCATGCGCATCGCCGTCCCGGAGCACAGCGTGCATGTGGTCACCGAGGACAGCGACCATGCGGAACAGGTGGCGGCGCGCGAGTTGAGTCGTCGAATGGAAGCGCTCAAGAGGATCGATCTCTTCAGCGAACTCACCGAGGCGGAAGTGGCCGCGGTTGCCGGCCGCCTGGTGCCCGCGCCCTTCGCGCAGGGGGATGTGATCACGCGTCAAGGCACGCGGGCGCATTGGCTCTACATCCTCTCCGCAGGCAGCGTGTCGGTCGCGCTCGAGCGCCCCGACGGTGTCCGGCATGAACTCGCGACCCTGGACGCGCCTACGGTTTTCGGCGAGATGGGCCTGCTCACCGGCGAACCCAGGCAAGCGACTGTCGTCGCGCGCAGTGGGGCCGAATGCTACCGCCTGGACAAAGCCGCTTTCGAGCGGGTGCTGCTCGAGCGCCCGGTGCTGGCCGATCGGATGGCGCGGATCCTGGCGGAGCGGCAGTGCGCGCTCCATCGTGAAGTCGACGACTTGACCCGTGGCCAGGCGCAACCGCGTGCATTGCACATGAGCGAGGAAATCCTCGAAAAGATCAAGCGCTTCTTCGGCATAGCGAGCGGATGAGCGGACCGCAGGGCTGCTCGAATCGCCGCTCGCGGTGCACCGAAGCTCGTGTCCTGGCTTATCATTGCGCCAAATGGGCAACGAGCAATGGCATTGAAGACCACTTTTCTGGATTTCGAGCAGCCGATCGCTGATCTGGAAGGCAAGATCGAGGAGCTGCGTTTCGTTCAGGACGATTCCGCAGTCGACATTTCCGAAGAGATCGGGCGGCTGCAGAAAAAGAGCAACACACTCACCAAGGACATCTATGCCAAGTTGACGTCTTGGCAGGTTGCTCTGGTCGCCCGTCATCCGCAGCGCCCCTATACGCTCGACTACATCAATGGTCTGTTCAGCGATTTCGAAGAGCTGCACGGCGATCGCTCCTTCGCCGACGACAGTGCGATCGTCGGCGGGATCGCGCGGTTCAACGGCGAGGGCTGCGTCGTGATCGGTCATCAAAAGGGGCGCGACACCAAGGAAAAGCTGCTGCGCAATTTCGGCATGCCTCGACCGGAAGGCTATCGCAAGGCACTGCGGCTGATGAAGCTTGCGGAGAAATTCAGATTGCCTGTGTACACCTTCGTGGATACCCCAGGCGCATATCCTGGCATCGGCGCCGAGGAGCGAGGGCAGTCCGAAGCCATCGGTCGAAATCTGTTCGAGATGGCGCGCCTGCGCGTGCCCGTTATCTGCACGGTGATCGGTGAGGGCGGCTCGGGTGGCGCTCTGGCGATTGCGGTCGGAGATGTCCTGCTGATGCTGCAGTATTCGACTTATTCGGTGATTTCGCCGGAAGGGTGCGCGTCCATTCTTTGGAAGAGTGCCGATCGCGCGCCCGAGGCAGCCGAAACTCTGGGCATCACGGCCGCCCGCTTGAAAGCACTGGGCCTCGTCGACAAGATCGTGCCCGAACCCCTCGGCGGCGCCCATAGGGATCCGGAACAGATGCTGCAGAATCTGCGCCGGGCCCTCACTGACGCGCGTCGTGACCTCGCCAAGATGAGCGACGAGCAGCGTCTCGACATGCGCTACCAGCGCTTGATGGCCTATGGCAAATTCAAGGACACAGCGCGCTGATCACTTGCGAAAGCGCCTGACCGGTATCGTGGAGCGTCGGATCTCGTTCCACGCTCGACGCGGCGAAACGGTCACCGTGGCGCTGAGCGGCGGCGTCGATTCGGTCGTGCTGCTGGATCTCATGCGGGCAGCATCGGCGCAGTTGGGGCTGGTCGTTCAATGTCTGCATGTGAACCATGGTCTGAGTCCGAACGCCGACAACTGGGAGAGCTTCTGCAGAGAGCATTGCCGGCTGCTTGGCGTGCGCTTTCAGGCAGTCCGCGTTCAGGTCGCGGGCGGCGGCTCCAACGTCGAGGCCCAGGCGCGCGCGGCGCGTTACCGTGCGTTTCGGGATCACGGCTCGTCGATCGTCGCGCTGGGCCACAATCGAGACGATCAAGCCGAAACCGTATTGCTGCGCCTGCTTCGGGGCGCAGGTGTCTCGGGTTTGGCCGGGATGCCGAGCGCGCGCGGTCTGGATTGCGCCCAAGGCGTCTCGGCGCAGCGGCTCGTCCGCCCACTGCTGCAGGTGTCCCGTGCGGACATCCAAGCCTACGCACTCGATCGTGGGCTCGGTTGGGTCGATGACGAGAGCAATGCCGAGGAGCGGTTCACCAGGAATTTTTTGCGCCTGCGGGTGATTCCGCAGTTGGAGACGCGATACCCGGCTGCCCGCGCCAATCTGGCTCGCGCGGCCGGGCATCTCGAGGAGGCTTCGGCGCTGCTGGAAGAGATCGCCCGGCAGGATCTGCAGGCCGTGTCCAAGGACGGACTCATCCAGATCGACTCGCTGACTGCGCTCGGTCAGGCGCGTGCTGCCAATGTGCTGCGGCTTTTTCTCGCGCAGCATGGCGAGTCGCCGCCATCGACCGCGGTTGCGCTCGAAGCGCTTCGACAGCTCACCGCGTCTCGTGCCGATGCGCAACCCGAAGTCAGACTCGGCAGTACGTTGTTGCGTCGCTACCGAGGCTCGCTCACGACGCATCGTGCAGAAGATGCCGAGGCGGGTTGGGCGCCCGTGGCCTGGCGGGGCGAAGATGCGGTCTGGCTGCCTCGGGGAGGGGTGGTGCGCGCTCAAGCAACTCGGGGCGACGGCGTCAGTGCCACCCGTCTGCAACAGAACGCCGTCACGATACAGCCGCGGCGTGGCGGGGAGAGAGTCCGATTGAGCGATGCAGGCAGGACTCGCACGCTGAAGAACCTGCTCCAGGAGGCGTCGATTCCGCCTTGGCAACGCCAGCAGATGCCGCTGTTGTACTGCGCGGCGCAACTTGTGTGGATCCCGGGGGTCGGAGTGGCATCCGATTTCCACGCGGGGCCCGGCGAATTGGCCTGGCGATTTGCGTGGGAACCGCAGGCCGCCGTCGGTTGAGCCACGATAGTGGCTTTTTTTCAATGCCTTATCCTGTTATATTTCGAAATTAAGTTCAATTTTGTTTTGGAGAGTCTGAATGGCAGTCGAACGCACGCTATCGATCATCAAACCGGATGCTGTGGCGAAGAACGTCATCGGCGAAATCTACAGCCGGTTCGAAAAGAGCGGCCTCAAGGTCATCGCAGCGCGGATGCGCCAATTGTCGCGCGCAGAGGCCGAATCCTTTTATGGCGTTCACCGCCAGCGTCCGTTCTTCAAGGACCTCGTCGACTTCATGGTGTCGGGGCCGATCATGGTGCAAGTGCTCGAGGGTGAAAGCGCAATCACGAAAAACCGTGACCTCATGGGTGCGACCGACCCGAAGAAGGCAGACAAAGGCACCATTCGCGCCGACTTCGCCGACAGCATCGACGCGAATGCGGTGCATGGATCGGATTCGGCGCAAACTGCCGCCGCCGAAGTGTCGTTCTTTTTCCCTGAGCTGGAGATTCACTCCCGCTGATGCTTAACCTGCTCGACTACGACCCGGCTTCCCTGGAAGCGCTGTTCTCGCAGTGGGGCGAGAAGCCGTTTCGTGCCCGCCAACTGCTGCGCTGGATTCACCAGTTGGGCGAGCGCGATGTCCTTGCGATGACGGATCTCGCCAAGACGCTGCGTGCGCGTCTGGCGGCTGAGGCTGGGGTCGAGCTGCCGCGTGTTCGCAAGGATTCTTGCGCTCCGGACGGAACGCGCAAGTGGTTGCTCGACGTCGGTGCGAGCAACGCCGTCGAGACCGTGCTGATACCGGAAGGCGATCGGCGCACGTTGTGCATCTCCTCGCAAGCCGGTTGCGCCCTGGAGTGCGCATTCTGTTCCACCGGGAGGCAAGGGTTCAACCGCAATCTGTCCACCGCCGAGATCATCGGTCAACTGTGGTGGGCCAATCATCGCCTGGCAGAGGAGACCGGCCTCGCCGTCCATAGCGATCGGCGTGTCGTCACGAACGTCGTGATGATGGGGATGGGGGAGCCGCTTGCCAATTTCGACAACGTGGTCGCCGCGCTGCGCCTGATGATCGACGATCGGGCCTATGGCCTTTCCCGGCGTCGTGTGACGGTCAGTACCGCCGGTTTGGTATCTGGGATAGACCGGCTGCGAGAGGCTTGCCCTGTCGCTTTGGCCGTGTCGCTGCATGCGCCGAACGACGCCCTGCGCGACAAGCTGGTGCCCATCAACAAGAAGTGGCCGATCGATGCGCTATTGGCAGCATGTTTGCGCTATCTGGATAAGGCGCCTCGCGATTTCATCACCTTCGAGTACGTCCTGCTGAAGGATGTGAACGACAGCCCGGAGCATGCCCGGGAACTGGTCTCTCGATTGAGCGATGTGCCGTGCAAGGTCAACCTGATACCGTTCAATCCGTTCGAGGGAGCGGGTTTCGAGCGCTCGTCAAGAGAGGCTATCGCGCGCTTCAAAGACATCCTGATGCGAGCGTCGTTGATCACCACCGTGCGCAGGACGAGGGGCGACGGGATCGATGCGGCTTGTGGCCAGTTGGCCGGTCAGGTGCAGGACAAGACCAAGCGCAGGCTGCGGCGCGAAGCGGAGGCAACATCATGAAGCGTGCAGTCATGATCGTTTGGTCGATGCTGCTGGCCGGATGTGCCGCGCAGCAAGCGACGCCGGCTTTTGCGCCGGAGCAGCCGGCGACCCGTCAGCTCGCGGATGCCCGCACTCGAGCGGATCTTCATACGCAGCTCGGTGCCGGCTATTTCGAACTCGGCAACTATCAAGTGGCCCTCGAGTCGCTTCAGGAAGCTTTGCGGGCTGAGCCCAACTACGCGCCGGCGCACAACATGCTTGCCCTTGTCTATATGCAGCTGGGCGAAGACGTTCTTGCGCGGCAGAGTTTCGAGCGCGCGCTGCAGATCAATCCGATGGACTCGGATGCCAACAACAATTTCGGCTGGTTTCTGTGCCAGCGCAAGCGCTATGACGAGGCCATGAAGTATTTCATGATCGCCTTGAAGAATCCGCTCTATCAGTCGCCTGACAAATCCTATGTGAATGCGGGCATCTGTTCGCGAGACCGGGGCGACAATGCAGCGGCTCTGCGGTTTTTCGAGCAGGCGCTGAAGCTGCAGCCCGCTCAGCCCAGCGCGCTTTATCATTTGGCCGACATGGCGTTTCGCCGCGGGCAGGTCGGCGAGTCCAAGGAATACATGGTGCGTTACAGTCGGACCGGTGCTCCGTTCTCCGCAGAGGCGCTGTGGCTGGCGCTGCGTATCGAGCGTGCGCGCGGGGATCATCAAGCCGAGGCCAGCTATGGCCAGCAGCTGCGCAAGAATTTTCCCAACTCGCCGCAGACGCAGGCGTTATTGGACAGGCAGTTCGAATGACCGAGTTGCCTGGCGAAGGCGCCGCAACCGCCTCCACGCCCGGCGCACGGCTGGCGTCGGCAAGAGCCGCCGCCGGGCTCACTGTTGAGGACGTCGCAGCGCAGATGCGCATTTCTTTGCGCCAAGTCCAGGCGATCGAAGCGGACCGCTACGACGAACTTCCAGGGGCAGTCTTCGTCCGAGGTTTCGTGAAGAACTATGCGAGACTGCTGCAACTCGATCCGACACCGCTGTTGCACGCGCTCGAACCCGCACTCGGAGGAGACGTCCCGCTACGCGCGCAGGAATATGCGGGCGCCTTGCCCGAGAGCGCTCGGCGAGGGCATATGCGCCTATGGCTGATCTTGTTCGTGGTTGCGGTCGTTGTCGTGCTCGGAGCGGCCGGTTATGAGTTCTGGCGCAGCCGCTCCATAGCGACGTCGCCCGCGGAACTCACGCCGCCTCAGGCGGACAAGTCCGTAGAATCGCCGCAGACTCCCCATACCGCCACGGAGCCGATTCCGCTGTCGCCTGAGCGCATCGTCGATGCCCCGGTTTCGGGGGCGGCCGCGGACGCCGCCAGTGCCGCTGGCGGGGTCGGCAGTGTGGCTTCGACGCCATCGGCACCCGTGGCGCCGTCGGGTCCCGCAAGCGTGGAAGTGACTTTCGTCCAAGACTCCTGGCTCGAGGTCCGCGACGGGAGCGGGAAGCTCTTGTTCTCCGGTACCGGGAGAGCGAACACCTCGCAGGCGGTGACTGGCGAGCCGCCGCTCGATCTGCTGGTCGGAAACGCAATCGGGGTGCGAATTGCCTATAATCAAAGGCCGGTCGATGTCATGGCGCATGCGTTGCGCAACATCGCCCGCCTTACTTTGGAATAGGTTCCTCAGCATGCGTTTTGGACCAGCCGCGAGGCGAAAGACGCGTCGCGCTACCGTAGGCGGCGTCGCAGTCGGTGGGGGCGCTCCGATCGTCGTGCAATCGATGACGAATACCGATACCGCGGATGTGGCCGGTACCGTATCACAGGTGCTCGCCCTCGCTGCGGCTGGATCGGAGATCGTACGCGTGACGGTCAATACGTTGGAGGCCGCGCGCGCCGTGCCGGCAATCCGTGATCGCCTTGCGACCAAGGGGTGCTCGGTTCCGTTGGTGGGCGACTTTCACTATAACGGCCACAAGCTCCTCGCGCAGGTTCCCGAGTGCGCAACCGCACTTGCGAAGTATCGGATCAATCCAGGAAACGTCGGCCAAGGGCGAAAGCGCGACGAGCAGTTCGCCCAGATGATCGAGGCCGCGTGTCGCTACGACAAGCCGGTTCGAATCGGCGTCAATTGGGGCAGTCTCGATCCGGCGCTCGCTCGACAGATGATGGACGACAATGCTCGCCTGGCCGAGCCGCGGGAAGCGGCGGAAGTCACTCGAGAAGCGCTCATCGTGTCGGCGCTCGACAGCGCAAAGCGTGCCGTCGAGTGGGGGTTGTCCGCAGATGCGATCCTGTTGTCGGCCAAGGTCAGCAACGTGCAGGAACTCATCGCGGTCTATCGCGAACTCGCCCAGCGCAGCGACTATCCCCTGCATCTCGGCCTGACCGAAGCCGGTATGGGGTCGAAGGCGATCGTGGCTTCCACCGCTGCGCTCGCGATTCTGCTCCAGGAGGGCATCGGCGACACGATACGGATTTCCCTCACGCCCGAGCCCGGGGGCGATCGAACTCGCGAAGTCATCGTCGCCCAGGAGATTCTGCAAACGATGGGGTTGCGAGCGTTTACGCCCTTGGTTACGGCGTGTCCGGGATGCGGCCGCACGAGCAGCACCTTTTTCCAGGAACTCGCGGATCGCATCCAAACCTACCTTCGGGCGCAGATGCCTGTCTGGCGCGAGCACTATCCGGGCGTGGAAAACATGCAGGTGGCTGTCATGGGATGCGTGGTCAACGGTCCCGGCGAAAGCAAGCATGCCAATATCGGAATCAGCCTTCCCGGATCGGGAGAGAACCCGGTGGCGCCGGTGTTCGTCGATGGGGAAAAGACCGTCACTTTGAAGGGCGATCGCATCGCGGAAGAGTTCCAGGCGATGGTGGATACTTATGTTCGAAGCCACTACGGGCGCCCTGCACAACACACAGCCGATTCGGTGCAGGATCAGCGACCTTAGGCCCTAGGCGCCAGACAGCAGGGACGCTTTCCTCGGTCTGCACATGAATCCCGGCATCTTCGCCCGTCTGCCCAGGGTCCGGGTGTCTGGGGCGTTTAACTTCACTCTCATCGATTATGACGAACACATCGATTACTGCGATCAGGGGCATGAACGACGTGTTGCCCGAGGCGGGGGACGCTTGGGATTTCCTCGAGGGCACGGTGCTGCGCTGCCTGCGGCAATACGGGTATCGGCCGATCAGAATGCCGCTCGTCGAGCGGACCGACTTGTTCGTGCGTTCGATCGGCGAGGTGACCGACATCGTCGAGAAGGAGATGTACACCTTCACGGACCGGCTCAACGGGGACAGCCTCACTTTGCGCCCGGAGGGCACGGCGTCATGCGTTCGGGCAGTGCTCGAGCACAATCTGCTTTACGCGGGGCCGCAACGACTCTACTACCTGGGCCCAATGTTCAGGCATGAGCGCCCCCAGAAGGGGCGGTATCGACAGTTTCATCAGATAGGCGTGGAGGCTTTGGGGTTCACCGGGCCGGATATCGATGCGGAGGTCATCGTCATGTGCGCGCGGATGTGGCGGGCACTGGGTATCTCGGATGTCGCGCTGCAGATCAATACCCTCGGCGACCCGGACGCTCGTGCGCGCTACCGGGCGCGTCTCGTCGCTTATCTTCAGCGGAATCTTGAGGCCCTGGATGAAGACTCTCGTCGACGCCTGACGACGAACCCGTTGCGGGTGTTGGACAGCAAGAATCCGGCTATGCAGCCCCTCATCGAGGCCGCGCCGAAGCTGATCGATGATCTGGACGAACCGTCGCTGCAGCATTTTGAACAGGTGCAGGGGGCTTTGCGCGGGGCCAATGTCAGTTTCGAGATCAATCCCCGGCTGGTTCGAGGCCTCGATTACTACAATCGCACCGTCTTCGAATGGGTGACGACCAAACTCGGCGCACAGGCCACGGTTTGTGCCGGGGGGCGGTACGACGGACTGGTCGCCCAACTGGGCGGTAAGCCGGCCCCAGCCTGCGGTTTTGCGCTGGGCGTGGAGAGATTGCTGGCATTGCTCGAGACCGAGCAGACACCTGTCCCGTCTCGGGTGCCCGATGTCTATCTCGTGCATCAAGGCGAGGAAGCCGCTGCGTTCGCCTGGATCGCGGCGGAACAATTGCGCGAGCAGGAACTCGATGTGGTCATGCACTGTGGGGGCGGCAGCTTCAAATCGCAGTTGCGCAAGGCCGATACGAGCGGTGCTCGATTCGCGGTGGTCATCGGAGACGACGAAGCGCGCGAGAAGAAAGTCAGCTTGAAACCGCTGCGCGAGGCAGCCGCGCAGGTGTTGCTCGACCTTCGCGAAGCGGCTGCACTCGTCAAGCGCGCGCGACCCTGAATGGTATTAGGAGGGACCGGTTCATCCCGGTAAACTAGCGACGATCACGGACTCGGATTCAAAAATGGCCTATTACGATCATGAAGAACAAGAACATCTCGATTCGCTGAAATCGTGGTGGGGGCAATATGGCACCCTGGTCCTTATCGGCGTTGCGCTTCTGTTCGCCGGGATTGCGGGCTTCCAGATCTGGAACTGGTACAAGGGAGAGCAGGCGGTCAAGGCTTCTGCGGTCTACGCGGAGCTGCAAAAGCTCACCGAATCAGGCGATACCAAGAAGGCACGCGAGGCTGCGGCTCTGTTGACGAAGGACTATCCACGCAGCGGTTACGCTGCCCTTGGTTCCCTGGCCGCCGCGCGGCTGAGCTTCGAAGCGGGCGACCTCGCCGCCGCCAAGGAGAACCTGCAATGGGTCATCGATCAGTCCAGAGACGAGGACATGAAGGCGCTGGCCCGCTTTCGACTTGCGGGCGTGCTGCTGGACGAGAAGAAGTTCGATGAGGCGCTGGGATTGCTGGATGTGAAGCCCGAAGACTCGATGGCCAACCTGTTCGCCGATTTGCGGGGGGATGTCTTGGTCGCGAAAGGCTCTGAGGCGGAGGCGCGCGCCGCTTATCAGATGGCACTCGAGAAGACGGATGCTCAAAGTCCCTACCGCAGCTTGATACAGATCAAGCTCGATGCGCTGGGTCAGGCCAAATGAGGATGCGTTCGGTCGCGGCGCTCTGTCTCCTGCTTGCCTTGGCGGGCTGCGAGACGGTGGGCGGCTACTATGACCGTTGGTTCGGCAGTGAATCGGGAAAGAAAATCGCGGAGTTGCCGGCGTTTTCGGCAACGGCCGATGCGAAGGTCGCTTGGCAGGCGAATGTCGGCAGCGCAGACCGTTTTGCTTTCGCCCCGGTGGTGCGCGGCGGGTCGGTACTCGCCGCCAGCGCGGCCGGTGAGGTAACGAAGCTCGACTTGGCGACGGGCAAGCCACTATGGCGCACGGCCACGGGCACGAAGTTATCGGCGGGTCCCGGCAGCGATGGGCGTCTTTCTGTGGTCGGGACATCTCGCGGCGAAGTGATCGCCGTGGACGACAGCGGCCGCCTCGCGTGGAAGGTCCAGCTCTCGGGAGAGATCTTGAGTTCGCCCGAAATTCACGAAGACATCGTTGTCGTCAGAAGCGGCGATGGCCGGATTTTCGGCTTGGCCGCCGCGGATGGTCGTCGCCGATGGACGTATCAGCGAGCATTACCCGCGTTGACCGTGCGAAGTCCAGCCGGCGTGAGTGTCATGCACGGTGGTGTCTTTTCGGGGTTTCCAGGCGGCAAGCTGGTAGCACTGGTGCTCAACAGCGGAGCGATTGCCTGGGAGGGCACCGTATCGACGCCGCGCGGATCTACCGAACTTGAGCGGATGACCGATATCGTCGGGGCGCCGCTTGTCGAGGGACGCGTCGTTTGCGCGGTCGCGTATCAGGGGCGAGTGGCTTGTTTCGACGCCGTCAACGGAACGCAGTTGTGGATTCGCGAAATGTCCAGCATCATGCCGCTCGCTGCCGACGCCCGCTACATCTACGCCACCGACGACAAGGGTAACGTGCATGCGCTCGACAAGACGTCGGGCGCCAGCATATGGAAGCAGGAGCGGTTGCTCGGGCGGCTTCCCACAGGTGCGACAGTCATCGGGAACCATGTCGTGGTCGGTGACTATCAAGGGTACGTTCACGTTTTGAACCGATCCGACGGTTCTATTGCAGCACGCGTTGCGACCGATGGCAGTCCCATCCTGTTGCCGCCCGTATCTGCTCGGGATTCGGTCCTGGTGCAGACGCGCAACGGCGGGCTTTACAACATTACCGTACGTTGAGCGACCAGAGGTCGCTTACACCGAGTTTTTCGGAGAAAGGTATTCGGGTCATGCTGCCCACGATCGTTCTGGTCGGGCGCCCCAACGTCGGTAAATCGACGCTGTTCAATCGACTGACACGCAGTCGGTCCGCCATCGTCGTCGATACCCCTGGTGTGACACGGGACCGTCACTACGGTCGAGGCCGCGTGGGCGAACAGCCCTTCCTCGTCGTCGACACCGGAGGTTTCGAGCCAACGGCAACCGACGGCATCGTGCAGGCGATGGCTCGCCAAACGCTGCTCGCCGTCACCGAGGCCGATGCGGTGGTCTTTCTGGTCGATGCCCGGGGCGGGCTCAACCCGCAGGATCATGTCGTGGCTCAACGCTTGCGCGAAAGCGGGCAACGGGTGTGGCTGACCGTCAACAAGGCTGAGGGGCTGGATCGCGCGATCGCCGCGGCGGAGTTTCACGAACTCGGGCTCGGACAACCCTGGCCGATATCCGCCGCGCATGGCGACGGTATCGCTGCCCTGGTCGAAAGCATTCTCGAGTCTTTGCCCAAGGCTGAAGAGGAGCAGGCTCCCTCTGACGAGCGGCCCAGAATTGCGGTGGTCGGTCGTCCGAACGCAGGCAAATCGACATTGGTCAATGCGCTCCTCGGTCAGGATCGGCTAATTACGTCGCCGGTCCCAGGAACGACACGCGACAGTATCACGGTCGACTTCGAGCATAAGGGGCGCTCCTACCACCTGATCGATACGGCTGGGATGCGACGTCGGGCACGCGTTTCCGAGGTCGTGGAGAAGTTTTCCGTCATACGGGCGATGCAGTCGATCGAGGACGCCAATGTGGCCATTTTGGTGATCGATGCGACCGAGGGCGTCAGCGATCAGGATGCGAATATCGCCGGCTTCGTCATCGAGGCTGGCCGCGCCACCGTCATCGCAGCCAACAAGTGCGATCTGCTCGATTCGAGCGAACGAGCCAACCTCAAGGCGGAAATCGAACGACGCTTCGGGTTCCTGGATTTTGCGCGGTTGCATTTCATATCGGCCAAGGATGCGCAGGGGCTCGACGGGTTGATGCGCTCCGTGGACGAAGCGTATCGCGCCGCATTCCTGAAGATGTCGACGCCGCGTCTGACCCGCGTCATTCGAGACGCGATTGAGGCATATCCGCCGCCGCGCAAAGGGCTGACGCGGCCGAAACTGCGGTACGCTCACCAGGGAGGCAGCAACCCGCCGATCGTCATCGCGCACGGCAGCGGCGTCGACAATCTGCCGCAAAGCTACAAGCGCTA
>JALHQN010000043.1 GCA_022841915.1 Burkholderiales bacterium
CGGGCAGACAGTAGCGCTCGGGAAGAGCTCGCGCTATGTTTCGCACGAAACGATCTTGATCCCATCGATATGAAGCCGCTGTTTCAGTGCCACGCACGCAACCGTCTGAGCCTCTTGCTCGCCGCCGCCTTGATCAGCGGGTGCGCTCAAGTGCGCCTCCCGGGCATCCCCGGCATCCCCGGCCCACCCGCACCCCAGCAGCCCGATGCGCCACGGCCGCCCGAGCTCAGCCTGCCGGAGCCGGTCATCCAGGATCCGATGGCCTCTGTCGAGGGCGACAAGCCCCTGCCCCTCGCCAATGGTGCTGTCGAACGCATCGACTGCCTCAGCGGAAAGGAGGATCTGCACGCCCGCATTGCGATCGAAGCACGCGGTGGACAAGTGCTGGGCTTCGCCTACTACAGCCGCTGGCGATTCCAGACTTGTTCCATCCACTTGCAGCAACACGACGCGTTCGTTCGCTGGCGCCTGACTGAAGACGGCGCCACCCGCGTGCAGACCCCGCATGGCCACTTCCTCATCCGTGCCGATGCGGAGAATTACCGCTTCGAATTTTTCAACGTGGAGCGGATGAGGTACTGCGGCATGTACGGCAGCATCAACGGCATCATGGAGGTCAAACGCAAGGCCGAGCCGCCGCAATGCACGACCAACGGCGTTCTGGATCTATCACCCTAGCCAGCGGCGAAACGCAATGCCCACTCAGCTCGCGAAGCTCGAGCGCACCTGAGCCGCCCACCGGCCGTCGAGCTTCGCCATCACCCACAGCGAACGATAGCTGCCGAGCGACGAGCCGTCGGCACGATAGCGCGTGAACTGCACATCGCAATGGACTTTGTCCGGACCGGCCGCGACCACCCGCCGAAAATCCCAGGCGCTGTGATGCCACTGTGCACCGGCGCGCGCGCGAAAATCGGCGAAGTAGCTATCCGGCTTCTCCCACACTTGCATGCGGCCATCGGTCAACCGGTAGTGCGGAAAATGCAGCGTGGCGGCCAAGGCGGCTTCGTCGCGCGCGTTCAGCGCCGCCATGTGCGCATCCAGCGCGGCCATGGCCCCTGCGACCGCCGCCGGATCCGGTTCGGCGATGCTCCGATCGATCTCGCCCATGAGCGATTCCTCTCGCGTTACCCGCGCTTGTTCGGCGTCTCTTCCACGGCGACCGTGCTGGCAGCCGCCCGCCGCTGCCACATCAGCCAGAACGTCGCAAACGTGGCCATCAGCAGAAACGGAATGGTGCCGTAATTGACCGCCGCCCAGCCGCTCTTATTGAGCAGCAGCCCGGAGGACATAGACGAAATCGCCATGGTAGCGAACACCATGAAATCGTTGGCGGCCTGCGTCTTGGCACGCTCGGCCGGCGTGTGACATTCGGTGAGCAGGGCGGAGCCGCCGACGTACATGAAATTCCAGCCCACCCCGAGCAGGAACATCGCCCACCAGAAATTGACGACCATCGTGCCCGAGAGCGCTGAAGCGATGCACACGAACATGAGCACGATGCCCGCCACGATGACGTTCAGCACGCCGAAGCGCTGGATCAGCGAGCCGGTGAAGAACGACGGTCCGTACATGCCGATCATGTGCCACTGCAGGACGAAGGCGGCGTCGTTGAAATGATGATCGTGGGCGCGCATGGCCAGCGGCGTCGAGGTCATCATCAGGTTCATGATGCCGTAGGAGAGCATCGACGACATTGCGGCGACAATGAACACGGGCTGGCGCATGATCTCGCCGAGCGGGCGACCGGAAGTCTTCTTCTCCTCCGCCGTAAGCTGCGGGATATCGAGCCGTGTGAGGATCATCATCGCCAGCAGGCAGACGACACCGAGCGACATGTACGACCCGAGGAAGGTGTGGTCGACCGAGGCTGAGACCGTATGCTTGGCGAGCTCCGGACCGATGATGCCCCCGATGAGCCCGCCGGCGAGCGTCAGCGAAATGGCCTTGGCCCGGAACGATTCCTCGGCTGCGTCGGCCGCCGCGAATCGATAATACTTGCCGAAAGCCGTGTACACGCCCATCAAGAACATGCCCAGGCACAGCAGCCAGAAACTCGCCGCCACGATGGCGTAGCTACAAAGCGCCGAGCCGAGGACGCCCATCGCGGTCCCCGATTGGAAGCCGGCGCGACGACCGATGCTGCGCATGAGCAGCGATGCGGGAATGGTGGTGACGGCCGAACCGAGCACGTAGCAGGTCAGGGGAATGGTCGCGAGCGACTTGTCCTCGGCCAGTGCATAGCCGGCAAGCCCTGTGACGGAGATCATGGTGGCGCCGGTGACCTGCAGCGTCGCCTGGCAACCGGACAGCACGAATACGTTGCGGTATTGCTTTTCCATTGATTGGGTCGCAGTCAGTTCGCAGAGCGGCAGCTCAGCCCAGATGGCTGCACCCTCGCGCCTCGACTGGATCGACTACCTATTGTGCATTCGACCATACCGCAGGCCGCGCGCGACAGCAATGGTGCGACTGGATCGCTGTCCACATGATGACATCGCATAGATCGCCGATGCGCGGAACCCGGAAGCTCGCCGATTGGTCGCACACCGTGTCGATGCGCTTTTGCGCCCTGGCGCACCCTGATCGTCCGCCAACCCGGAGGCCTGCGCTCTCATGCGTCGTTTACTGAAACTGCTTTGCACCGGATGGGCTGTCCTCTCGATGTCGTCACCGCTGCACGCGGACCAGATACTGCTGAACAACGGCGATCGGCTGACCGGCACCGTCGTGCGCAAGGAAGGCGATCATCTCGTCTTGCGGACGGCTTACGCGGGCGAACTGAAGATTGCCTGGTCGCGCGTCGCCGAGGTTCGAACCGACGACCCCATGTCGATCATCCTGTCCGATCAGACGACGGTCCAGACCCGCTTGATCGGCGCCGCTCCGGCGGCACGCGTCGAAGCTGCCGAGCGCGAGGAGGCCGCCGAACCGCCGCAATCCAAGCCGGTGGAGAACACCGACACTGCCCTCGAAGTCGATCGCATCGCCTACATCAATGCCGGCCCCGGCATCGATCTGCTGGGCGTGCGCTGGAAGGGTCGTGTCAACGTCGGCGCGAGCGGCAACCGCGGCAACAACGACATCGACGATCTGCACATCGACGGCGAAGCGGTGGCGAGACTGCAGCGCGAACGCTATACGCTCAACGCGGTTCTCGATCGCAGCAAGGATCGCAACGTGGTCACCCAGCAGAACAGTCGGCTCGGCGGCAAGTACGACTTGTTCATCGATCGCGCCTGGTACGGCTACGGTTTGCTCGCGATCGAGGAAGACCGCTTCCGGGATATCGACCGGCGCATCACCCTGGGCGCCGGACTGGGCCATCAGGTGATCGAGGACGAACGCACCAACCTATCCGTCGAAGGCGGCCTCAATCACGTGCGCACCGATTTCGCCTTGGCACCGGACGAAAGCTACCCGGCCGCACGCTGGGCGCTGAAGTTCGATCAGCGTCTTTTCGGCGCCGAACTGCGCTTGTTCCATTCGCATGAACTGATCTCGGACCTGCAGGCGAGCGAGCGCACCTTCATCCTGAGCCAGACCGGACTGCGCGTGCCCTTGTGGCAAGGCCTGCTCGCCACGGCGCAGCTCAATATCGACTTCGACAACGCCCCCGCGCCCGGCACGGCAAAAACCGACCGGACGTATCAGTTCACCCTCGGCTACCACTGGTAGCGTCGAAGCCGCTCTCGAGGCATGCCGCAACCGCCTGGGCGGGATAAGCGTTAACATGAGCGCCAGAGACTGAGAGCACCCGGAGGAGGGTCGGTCATCATGCGCATTGCGCTTGCGATTCGTCATGACCTGGTCTTCAGGTCGAGCCCGTCGCTCAGAGCCGACACGTCGAGGTGCAGCCGGCTGGCAAAGGAAGCGGGGCGCCAGCCGCAGCAGGTATCGGACGCCTTATCGAATGTCGATCGCGGCATACGAGCACAACTCATGACCTTTCAGCAGACCATCGAAGTCGGCACCCGAGGACGAGGCACCTACGAGATCACGAGCCAGGTTGCCGGCGTCGTGCGCGCAGCCGCGGTTCAATGCGGTATCGCGCACGTATTCGTCCAGCACACGAGCTGTTCCGTGATGATCACGGAGAACGCCGACCGCTCCGTGCGCGGTGACCTCGAGACGCTAGCCGCACGCTGGGCACCCGATGGCGATACCGCCTATCGGCACGACAGCGAAGGCGACGACGACATGGCGGCACATGCCCGAAGCATGCTCGCCGGCGTGTCGATCGGCATTCCGGTCGGCGGTGGCGAGTTGCTGTTGGGCACATGGCAGGGGATCTACCTGTGGGAACACCGCGCGCAGCCCCACACGCGACGGGTGGTGATCACCGTACTCGGCTGACAGTATCCCCATCTCGGCTTTGCACGACATACGGAGGATTTCGCACATGACAGGTCTCACCGTTCGGCCGCTCACCGGCGCCATGGGCGCCGAGATCTTCGGCATCGACCTCGCACAGCCGATGGATGCAGCCGCGTTCGATCGCATCCACGGGGCACTGCTCGACCACGGCGCGATCTTCTTCCGCGCGCAGACCATCACGCCGGCGCAGCAACTGGCGTTCGCGGGCCGCTGGGGCGAGATCCACTTCCATCCGCACATGAAGACCTTGCCCGATCATCCGGGCGTGATCGAGATCCTGAAGAAAGAAGACGACACGAACGTTTTCGGGGAGAACTGGCATACCGACCAGATCTTCACGGCCACGCCTGCGCGCGTCACCATGTTGTATGCCAAAGTGGTGCCGGCCGTGGGGGGCGACACGCTGTTCGCCGATCTTCATCGGGCCTACGACGCCTTGTCCGATGGCATGAAGCAGATGATCGCCGGACTGCGCACCGTCAACGTCTACCAGACCGACAAGGTGCGTCCGGCCGCGATGACGCCGACCATGAGCGGCGAGCCGCCCAAACAGTACGAGCATCCGCTGGTCCGCCAGCATCCCGAGACGGGACGCAAGGGACTTTATTTCTGCCACCGCGGCATCACACGGCGATTCGTCGGCATGAGCGAGGAAGAAAGCCGCCCGCTGCTCGAGCAGCTCCTGCAGCACTCGACCCGCCCGGAGTTCACCTGCCGCTTTCGCTGGGAAGTCGGCTCTCTGGCGGTGTGGGACAACCGCCGCGTGCTGCACTATCCGGTGAACGACTACTACGGTCATCGGCGCTTGATGCACCGGATCACGGTGCAGGGCGACCCGACCTCCTGATGCGCAGGGCAGCGAAGCCAGCTCGAATGATGTTCACGGCTGGCGGGCCACGCGGAAACCGCGTCCGTACACGCGAATCGTGACCGGGCTGCCGACGCGGTAGGCGGCACGCAGTCCCGCTGGCCCCTCGTCCCAGGCGCCGCCGCGCACGGCGCGCATCGTGCAATCACCCGAGGATGCGGCAACCGCATCGGAGCGCGCGCCACGATAATCGACGTTCCAGCAGTCCTGCGTCCACTCGGCTGCGTTCCCGAGCATGTCGTGCAGCCCGAAGCCGTTGGCGCGGAAGCTTCCCACCGGCGCGGTATGTGCATAGCCGTCGCTGCAAGGGTGAATCTCGCGATACGTCGTCCCGGGCGCTTGCGCCCGCGTCGTGTGATCGGCCCCGTTGGCGTAACCGCAGCCCAGGGCAGGATCACCGCCCCAAAAGCGCGGCGTCGCACTTCCGGCCCGTGCCGCGTATTCCCACTCCGCCTCGCTCAACAAGCGATATGGTTGACCGGTTTTTCGGGCCAGCCACTGCGCGTAGGCGTTCGCGTCCTCCCAACTCACGCAGACCACGGCATGACTGTCGTCCTGAGCGAAGCCCGGGTTGCGCCAGTTCTTGTCGGGATCGAGCGTGAACTCAGCGCCCGTCCAGACGAAACAACCGTCGGCACGGTGCTGGGTCGCTTCGACGAACGCCCGAAACTGCCCGCGGGTGATCTCGTGCCGGCTTGCGGCAAAGGCAGGCACCGCGACTTCCCGTGCCGGTTCGCTGCGATGACGGAACTCGTCGGCCAGGCGTTCCGCATCCTCCTCGCCGCGGGCCACGCCCATGACGAAGCGCCCCGCCGGAATGGATACCATCCACGGGCAGTCGGCGCAGTCCTGGAAAGGCCGATCGGGGCTGGCCCGGCTATCCGCCGCGGCCGCCAGTGCGACCCAGGGCAAAGCCGATGCCAGGATCCGAAGCAAGCACGCAAGCGGGGTCACGCGGCGAATCCCGTTCAGCCGCTTGCTCAGTGGCCCTTGTGAGGACGCTCGCCGACCGGGGCGCCCGATTTCTTCCAGGCACCGAAGCCGCCTTCGAGATGAGCGACCGGCCCCAAACCCATGTCCTGCACCGCTTTGGTGGCGAGCGCGGAGCGCCACGCCGAAGCGCAATAGAACACGAACTCCTTGCCGCTGCCGAAGACGTCCTTGTAGTAGGGGCTGTCGGGATCGACCCAAAATTCCAGCATGCCGCGCGGCGCGTGAAAGGCGCCCGGAATCATCCCGTCGCGCTCGAGCTCGCGCACATCGCGAATGTCGACGAACACGACGTTCGGATCCTCCAGCTTCTTGCGTGCCTCGTCCTGGGTCACGGTGCGGATCTGCTGGTTGGCCTCCGCGACGAGTTGTTTGCAGCCCTTGGTGATCGGCATCAGCGCGCTCCTGTGCGAAAACTCGGATTATGCCGCGAGGTGCAAACGACGAGCGCTGCGGCGTTTGGCGCCTTGCAACCCCTGGTGATCGGCATCAGCGTTTGCCCTCGGCAGCGAGCGCCACGGGCTCACCGTGCGGCGTCGATCGGTACGCATCGGCCCACGCCTCCTTGCGCTCACGCAACGCGCGTGGATCGCAAAGACCCTTGGCCGCGACTAGCGCTTCGAGCGTCGCCAGCCAATGCTCGTAGTAATGCGTGCCATCGTCGGGCTCGCCGCGTCCCTTTGCCGCATGCAACTGCTCGGCGAGCGCGTGAGCCCACTGCGTCCAGGTGAAGCAGCCTTCGGCAGCCAAGCGCACAGCCAGCGCGAACGCCTGCGCCTGCCATGGCTCGGCGAACACAGGGCCTTGCTCGTCGCGGGGCAGGCGCGCGAACGCCGGCGCATCGAGTCTCAGCGCAGCAGGCGATGGCCGCTCAGGCACGGACAAGATAGCTCTCCCACAGATCCAGATAGACGGCCTCGCGCGAACTGGCCGCCTCACCCCATAGTTCGGTCGCTTCGAAGCGAATGCCGTAGAGGCGCTGCGGCTGCTCGCCCTGCCCATGCGCGTTGGTGTCCGGAAAGACGTGCACGCCATGATCGCGGACGACACACCCGGCCTTGCCTCGCGCGTAGCGCGGCAAGCGCGTATGCCCCGTCGGGTGGATGTTGCGTGCACGCACGCGATCCCCCACGACGTATATCGGGTCGAGCGCGACATCGCGCGTCGAGGGCGACCCGGCCAGCAAGCGCTCCAGGCCATCGGCATGCAGGGGCGGCGTCGCCTTTTCCGCGCCCGCTGCGGGGCGTCCGCTGCTCAATTCCTCATGCGTCACGAGGCCGACCTCGACCAACTGGGTGAGCAAGCCCGCGAGCCAGCGCTCGTAGTAGCTCATGCGCAGATAATCGGCTGGAGGGATGAGTTCGCGGGCATGGCGGGAGCTGTCGATATTCCACCTGCCCCACGCACCCAGGGCGTGACGCACCGCGAACAGACGAGCCTCCCAGGCTTGATGAAAAACCGGTTCGTCGTCCTCGGCGCGAACCGGACCGAAGCCGTGCATCCCGCCCATGTCGTGAATGCCGTTCATGACCTTCCTCCTGGCGCGGCGAGCCTCTGCACACCGATCATGGCGTCGCGCGTCACGAGATCCGCCAGTTCATCGGCACTCAGATGCTCGGTACCGGCCGGGCGCTGGGGCAATACGAGATAGCGGATCTCCGCCGTGGAATCCCATACGCGAACTTCCACCGCCGCGTCGAGTTCGAGTCCGAACTCGCGCAGCACGCCGCGCGGATCGATCACCGCACGCGACCGATAAGCATCGGACTTGTACCAGACCGGCGGCAGCCCGAGCACCGGCCAGGGATAACACGAGCACAAGGTGCACACGACCAGGTTGTGCACCTGCTCGGTGTTCTCGACCACCACCATATGCTCGCCTTGGCGGCCGAGAAACCCCATCTCGCCGATAGCGGCGCTCGCATCCTGCAACAAACGCTGCTTGAAGGCCTCATCGGTCCATGCGCGAGCCACGACCTTCGCGCCGTTGCGTGGCCCGATCTTGTGTTCGTAGGCATCGATGATCGCATCCAGCGCAGCCGGATCGACCAAGCCCTTCTCGACCAACAGCGATTCCAGCGCCTTCACGCGCAGAGCGGGATCCGAGGGCATGGCGGATGAATGGTCATGGTCATGATCGTGGTCATGATCGTGGTGCTTGCTCATGAGGCGAGAACATCCGAGTCGAATCCGGGGCCGAGTAGCGCAGCCCCGACAGATCGCAGATCGTCGACGGCACGATACGCGCGAAGAAGCCGAACGTCGGTGGCCGGCACCGTCAACCGGCAGGCGATGCAGCGCTGAGCGGTGCGGTGCAGGATGGGCATGGGCGAGTTTATCGAGCGATACGGTGCGAGCGAGTATCGCGCCCACCACCCGCCGGGGTCAATTCCGCTCTGCCTGCCGGGTTCGCGCGCGCCGGGCCGATCGCAGCATCGCGAATCCTGCCCGCGTCGTTTCGCGTTAGGATCGCTGTTCATCTCGGCAAAGGAAGATCATGTCCCTACGACTCATCGTGACGATCACCGCGGCCCCCGGCAAGGGCGCGGAACTGGCTGCCATCTACAAGGCGCGCTGCAGCGAAGTGATGCAGGAACCGGGTTGCGAACAGTTCGAGGTGTTCCAAAGCGCGGTCGATCCGGACAAGCTCGTGCTGCTGGAACGATGGGTGGACCAGGCGGCGCTCGACGTGCATGCGAAGGTGAACGCATCGCGGGCGCCCTTGCCCGCGGGATTGCGCATCGGCTCGGGTGAGCGGGAAGACTACGCCTACCATCGATCGCGCTAACAGGCGCTGCGCCCCTCCGGCAACGCGACGCCGCTCGCCTCACCGTACGGCCTGCAGAGGAATCTCGGAATGGATATGCGTCAGTTTCGGATCGGCGGCGCGCTTCTTGCCCTCGCCGTGGGGTGCGGATATGCGGCATCGGCAGGTTGGGCGCAAAGCTTTCCCGTGAAGCCCGTGCGCTACATCGTGCCCTTCCCCGCCGGTGGCTCGCCCGACATCATCGCGCGCGTGATCGCCGAGCGATTCACCCGCGCATGGGGACACCAGGTCATGGTGGAGAATCGCACCGGCGCCGGCGGGACGGTCGGCGCCGCGTTCGCCGCCAAGGCGCCGCCGGATGGTCACACGCTGTTTCAGTGCAATATCGCCTCGAGTTCGATCGCCGAGTCGCTCTACGCGCAGTTGCCCTAGGATCATCAGCGCGACTTCGCGCCGCTGTCCCTGATAGGCACCACGCCGAACGTGTTGATCGTGCATCCCTCGCTGCCGGTGCGCTCGGTGAAGGCGTTCATCGCCTACGCGCAGGCAAACCCGGGCAAGCTCAGCTACGGCACCTCCGCTGCGGGGAGTTCTCAACACCTCACCATGGAATACTTCAAGCTCACCGCGAAAACCGATGTGGTGCACGTGCCGTACAAGGGGGCGCCTCAGGCGCTGTCGGATGTCATCGGCGGTCAGATCCCGACCAGTGTGCAGTCGGCGCCGGCCGTGCTGCCGGCGATCCAGAGCGAGCGCGTGCGCGCGCTCGCCGTCACCAGCCTCAAGCGCATCTCGCAGCTGCCTGCGGTGCCGACCATGCACGAGACCGCCCTGCCGGCGTTTCAAGTGAACTCGTGGTACGGACTGTGCGCACCCAGCGCCACTCCCGCAGCCGTCCTCGAGAAGGTTCATGCCGATCTGGTCGCTGTGCTGCGCACACCCGAGGTCCAGCAGCGGTTCAATGACCTCGTCATCGACGTCGCGCCGACGAGCCGCGAGCAGTTCGGTCAGTTCATGCAAGCCGAGACCGCGCGCTGGGCACGCGTGGTCAAGGCAGCCGGGATCCAGAGGCACTAGCGCAGACCCACGCCTGCGCAGGCCGGCCCGGCATCGGGGTCGGCGCTTGGCTGCATCGCAAGCAAGGCGACGTCCTTTCGGCCGCTGTGCGCTACTATCCGGCATTGTCGATCTGTCGAGAATCTGGCCCATGTCTCCGAAGCAAGGCATCTCGCCGTCCAGCCAGGCCGCTTTCGATCTGCCCGCCGTGCCCGTTTGGCGATGCCTCGACTGGCTGGCGCAGGGCTGGCGAGACTTGACGCGCTGCCCGGGCGTCGCGCTGGCGCATGGCTTCGTCATGGCGCTGGTGGGCGCCGCACTGTTCATGCTGGCCGGGGATCGGTTCTGGGTGCTCGCCGGGGCGTTCAGCGGCTTTCTGCTGGTCGCCCCCGTGTTGGCCACCGGCCTCTACGAGGTGAGCCGAAAGCTCGAAAGCGGCGGGAAGGTCGACTTCAAGACGGTTCGAGCGGTCTGGATGTCGGGCAATCCTCGCCTCGTCCAGTTCGGCTTCTTGCTTGCGTTGGCCGGCACCGGCTGGGTCATGACCTCGGCTGCCATGATCACCCTGTGGGCCCCGCAGCCGGTGAACACCCCTGTCGATTTTCTCAGGCATGTCGTCATCGGCGACACGTGGCTGTTCGAAGCCTGGGTGGTCATGGGCGCATTGCTGGCCGCACCTGTGTTCGGCTCCAGTGTCATCGCCATGCCGCTGCTGCTGGAACGGCCGACGAGCGTACTGGACGCCGTCCTGACGAGTTGGCGCGTGGTGCTCGCCAATCCCATTCCGATGGCCGCATGGGCCGCAGTCATCATGTCGCTGACGATGATCGGCATGGCCACGGCCATGCTCGGTCTGATCGTGCTGCTACCGCTCCTGGGACACGCCAGCTGGCACGCGTATCGCGACCTGGTACGGAGCGCCTCTTGATTTTCGGCATCACCGAGGAACAGTTCGCGCAGTTCGGCCTGACCTTCGGTCTGGGCGCGTTCATCCTCTACATGCTGTTCATCATCTGGAACCTGGCGCGTGAGTCGAAAGCAGGCCGGCTGGGCACCTTCATCCTTTTCCTGGTGCTCGCCTTCGGTATGTTGGGATTCGTGGCGAAGGGCTTGATCAAGTTCTTCATGGGGATAGAGTAGCCGAGGATGCCGGGACGAACGACGCGCTTACCCGCTTATCCACTGCCGCGGCGGCCCTGAAGCGGCAGCAGCAGGCGGATGATAGAACGCGGTAGTGAGCGTGCCCTCGATGGGCACGCTCACTACGAGGGTCAATTGAATGGCCACGGTAGGGTAAACACCGCCTGCAGCAGCCCCCTGGGATAGCTCAATACGAGGACGTGTCCAAACGTTGCCAATACGGCCACCGCGCCGAGCGCACCGCCGATCGCCCAACGCCAGCGTACGCCTGCCTTGAGTCGCAGGAAGGTCGGGATAAACAGCAGTATCGCGATGATGAAGCCCAGGAGCCCCATCAAACCCAGCAGACCCAATAGCCAAGCTAGGTAGTGCCACTCGCCATGTACAGGCTTACCGTCCGCACCCCAATCACGCTCGCTGTCAAAGAAAACATAATTCGGCTGGCTCCGGCCGAAAAACACGAGGGCCGCGAGAAGCAAGCTGAGCGTGACCACCGCTGCCGAGATCGGGAACACCTTCGCCAGGAAGTCCATCTTCCACGTATCGTAAATCGTATAGAAGCAACAGACGAATAGCAGCGTAATGAAGATCGCCTGCGGCGTCTTGTTCGTCGCCGCATGCGGCCCCTCGGCCGTAAGCGCATCACGATTGGGCTTCATGCGTGCAGCGAGAATGACCGAGATTGCAATCATTCCCAGGATGACTTGTACGCCGCCGCGCTCGAGAAATCCCCAGCCGTAGACCTGGATCGACTGATACACCGAAGCGTCTAACTGCATCGACAGAACGAAGCCAATCAGGAAAGCAGGTCTCGACCAGCCAAAGCGCTTCATGTAGACGGCGAACACACCGAGAACGAAAAGCGCGATCAGATCCTCCCAGGCACGGGTCGCCTGAAATGCCGCGAAGAAAATGATGACGATCATGTAGGGTGCCACCAAGGTAAACGGCACGAGTGTCAGGCGCGCAATCGGCTTGGCGAGAAACAAGCAGACCCCTGCTCCGACGATGTTGGCGATTGCGAGCGACCAGATGATGATGTAGGTCAGGTCGAGATGACGCTCCATCATGCCGATGCCCGGCTCCACGCCGATCAGGATTAGCGCGCCCAGGAACAGGGCCATGCTTGCCGAACCGGGGATCCCGAACATCAACGTTGGGATCAGCGCCCCGCCGTTGTCCGCGTTGTTCGACGCCTCGGGCCCGATCACCCCGCGGATATCGCCCTTGCCAAATTGCGAACGATCCTTCGCCGACTGCACCGCGTGACCATACGCAACCCAGTTGGTGACCGATCCTCCCAACCCCGGGAGCGCGCCGATGAGCACGCCGAGCGAGGAGCACCGGACGACGAGCCAGCCGTGCCTGAGGGTTTCGCGGAACCCGGTCATCGTCCCGCCGCCGAGTTCGGCCATGGACGAAATCGACGTGCGTTTGCGCAGCACTTCGATGATCTCGGGGATGGCGAACATCGCTAGACCCATGATAACGAGAGGTACGCCATCGCTCAGATAGAGCGAGTCGAATGTCAGCCGCTCCTCGGCTGTGGCTGGCGCCGCTCCCATGGAGCCGAAGAGCAGCCCCATGCCACACATGACCAATCCCTTGATGGCGCTCGTCCCTGTCAACATGCCGACCATGGTGAGTGCGAGTATGACCAGCATGAGCTGCTCGCCAAAGCCCACACCCAGGATGAGCGGCCGCGCGAACTGAATCGCGAATGTCAGCACTAGCGCGCCGAAGATGCCACCGAGCAAGGAAGCCGAGAACGCCGCGCCGAGCGCGCGCGCAGCCTCGCCCTTTCTGGCGAGCGCATGGCCATCGAGAATGGTCGCCTGGGCGCTCGAAGTTCCAGGAATACCCACGAGCACTGCCGGGAAGGTATCGGAAGTATTAGTGACAGCAAGCATGCCTATCATCATCGGCAGGACCAAGGTCGGGTCCCCGCCGTAGACGAAAGGCAACAACAGAGACAGCGCCGCGATGCCACCCAGCCCGGGGAGGAAGCCAACGACTAAGCCGAGGAGCGTGCCCCCCACGAGAAACATAAGGTGCTGCACACTCATCAGAGTGTACAGCGCCTGCAGCAGATCGCTTTGCACTTGATACCGTCCGAAGGTTATCTACCGTCTGAAGGTTATCTGCTTACTTCAGTACGACGTTGTGTTCGGTCTTGAAGTAGTTCTGCAGCCACTTCCAGGCTTCGGGTGTGAACGTGGTCGA
>JALHQN010000044.1 GCA_022841915.1 Burkholderiales bacterium
TGCGGCTCCCGTTTTTCCTGGGCCGGTTTGCCGTATGAGCAACTGGCGCGGCCGAAGAAACGGACATTCAATGCGGTGAAGCTGAGCGATTGAAATGGCTCGCTATGTAGTGCTTTACATAACGGTAGTGTGGGGATGCGGTGCAATAGCCATAGATTTTTATTTGGACAGCGGCTGTTCAGCTTGATTGTCAGATCAACGACTGGAGTTCAGCGCATAGCAGTCCTGGTTTGCTTAGAGCGCCACCGGCCGCTTCGGCCGACATGCTGCCGGACAATCGAGCTGCCGCCGGCCCACCGATCAGTTCTCGGCCAATCCGGTCGAGCGGCCAGCGTCGAGTGGAAGGTAGATGTCTGTCCGCAAGCCGTCCGTTTGTCAGTCTAATGCGCACTCGAATGTACTGTAGAGATCGTTGGCGCCACGAATGATTGCTCAATAGGTAGGCCACCGTGACAGCTCCCAAGCGCCCCGGTGTGCGCGTGTGCACGCCGATCGATCAGGCTTAATTAACCCGCATGCATGCCTGGTATCACCGCAAACGCCGTATCTGGCGCCTTCCCCGCAATCGTCGTCCTGTGCAGCTTGCGCTTGTACTTCGTACGGTCGAACGTCGTCGCGCGATGCAGCGTGCAGCGGTTGTCCCACATCACCGCATCGCCGTCGCGCCAGGCATGGCGGTAGACGAACTGCGGCTGCGTGCAGTACTCGGTCAGCTCGTCTAGCAGCTTCGCCCCTTCTTCCGGGGGCATGCCGACGATCTCCTGCGCGTGCGCGCCGACGTAGAGCGCGTTACGGCCGTTGACAGGGTTCGTGCGGACGACCGGATGCGTGACGATGTGGCGCTTCTTGTCTTCCTCCTTGTAGCCCTGGTCGTTGTCCATGTCCCGATGCGTCATGCGGTGCAGGGCGACCAGGCCGTCGAGCGCCGCCCTGCGCTCGACGGGTAACGCTTCGTACGCCGCGCGGGCGCTGGCGAAATCGGTGTTGCCGCCCAACGGCGGAACAATGCGAGCCGATAGCAGAGAGGCGAGCGCCGCGATGGGCTTGAACGAGCTGTCGCTGTGCCACTCTTCGTTGCGTGCACGGTGCACCATCGCCGGATGGTCGAGCGGCAGGAACTCGCCGTCCTTGCCGAGATTCGTCATCACCGAGATGTGGCCCGGGTTCCAGTCGTTGCCTGGGTGTGCGATCATTGTTTCGAGTTGGTTGAACATGCTGCTGAAAGCGATCTGAGATTCGTCGTTGAAATGCTGATCGCGGAAGACGAGGATCTGGTGCTCGTTGAACGCTTCCCAAATCGTGCGGAAGTCTTCGCGCAACATCGGTGCGGAGCAATCGATGCCGATGACTTCCGCGACGAAATGCGGATGCAGGCGTTTGATAGTGATGCGGTTGGCGACGGTGCTCATGGCTCCTCCGAAGGGCCAATCGCGTCTCGCGAGTGTCGAGGTTACCGCAAGTTCCTAAGCCCGGTCACGACCGCATTGTCGGCCGCGGATCGCGTCCGACACCTGCCTCGTCTTGCGCCCGGTATGCAATTGTCGAATACTGGCGGTCCGATGCCCTCGGGCCGCAAATCGAGTTCATCCAGCTTGTGATGAAGGTGCGAGTTCCGATGGCACAATGGAAGACCAAGACCCACACCCATGGAGGAAGATCGATGTCATTCTACCGAGGCATGACCAGCGAGAACGTGACCATCAAAGGCGACAAGGGAACGCCGATAACGGCTTATGTGGCAAGGCCATCAGGCCCTGGCCCATTTCCGGGCGTCGTGCTTATCCACCATCTCCCGGGCTGGAGCGAGCTCTACATCGAGACGACTCGTCGGTTCGCACATCACGGCTATCTCGCGATCTGCGCCAACCTCTACGAGCGCGAGGGTGGAGGCAGCGACGCCAACCCTGACGACGTCGCCGCCAAGGTGCGCGCCGAGGGCGGCATCGCCGACTCCCAGATGGTTGGCGATACCGAAGCCGCCGTGAAGTGGATGCGCGCGCAGCCCGATCACAACGGCAAGGTCGGCCTTATCGGCTCCTGCTCGGGCGGCCGTCACGCCTTCATCTATGCCTGCCAACGCAAGGATGTCGATGCTTGCGTCGAGCAGTGGGGAGGGGGCGTGGTGATGAGCAAGGAGGAGCTCAACGCGAAGAAGCCCGTCGCGCCGATCGACATGACGAAGGACCTCAGCTGCCCGCTGCTCGGCCTGTTCGGCAACGACGATCGGGCACCCAGCCCGGAGCAGGTGAACCAGCACGAGGCCGAACTCAAGAAGCACGGCAAGACCTACGAGTTCCACCGCTACGACGGCGCAGGCCACGGCTTCTTCTATTGGCACCGGCCGCTCTATCGGCCCGAGCAGGCAATGGATGGCTGGGGCAAGATATTCGCGTTCTTCGGCAAGCATCTGGCAAAGTAGGAGGTTCGGATATGTGCACGTCGATCATCGAGATTGCACGCGCGGAGGGGATGGCCAAGCGCGGGGACGAATGGTTCCCTCTATCGCGGGCGGTGGTCGCCTATGACCACGCGCGCCATGCGCCTCTGGGCGACGTCATCACGCTCGACTTCACTAATACGAACCTCGACCCCGGTGCGCGTGCGGGGATCGAGCTGACTCTGGATACGGCCAAGGAGCTGCGAGCCGCTCTCGACCGGGCGATTGCGGCCGCCGAGTTCGAGGAGGCCGAAGTGCGGGGCAAGGGCGCCGTGCCCAGCCTCGTTCGAGCTGCGTGACGAGTCAGCGGCAGGCACCGCGGAGCGTGTATCGGATGCCTGGTTGGGCCGCGGGCTAGGACATGTTCATGCACGAGCGTGTGGCCGTCGTCGCACTGTCGTGCCGCCATACGGTGAGTGACGTGCCGCCTTGATTCGACCGCGGCCGAGATCCCGGCCCGTCACTCGTTGTCTGGCGTTTCCGGGCTCTGAAGGACTGTTCTTGGCCGGCAGAGGCGGGTTACCCTCGCGCTGATGCCGGACCTTCGGATAGACCAGCGGATTGCCGTAGGTCTGCTATGCGGCAATGTGATTGAACGGGAACTGTTGGCCACAACCGGCCGTTCCTGGCACTCGACCAGCAAAGCCTTCAGGATGTGCAGCGGACAGACGTCATTATTCCACAAGCATTGCGCGCATGAGCCACGAGCCCAGCCCGTTCCAGCGCCTATAATCGATCTTTCTTGGTCCCCCTAAACCGTGGTGAGAGGCGAGATTCCTCATCATCGGTGTGATATCGCAAAGAATCAGAACGTGGCGAAAGAACGCAGCGCCCAGACGGAGCAGTCCCTTGCCGACATTCGATCCCGACGTCGCGCGCCTCATTGAGCTCGGCCGTAAGGCGGGCCGCCCGCCTTACGAAGCGATGACGCCTGCCGAGGCGCGCGCGGCTTACGCCGCGAGCTGGGATGTCTTGCAGGCGCCCGCATCGGAGCTCGGCGCTACCCGCGACATCAGCGTACCGGCGCAACACGGCGAGCTGCGACTGCGCGCGTATCGCGGCATCGGGACGCAGCCGGCCGAGCGCTTGCCGTGCCTGCTCTTCCTGCACGGCGGAGGCTGGGTGATCGGCAATCTCGAAAGCCACGATCGTCTTTGCCGCAGCCTTGCGAACATGGCGCGCTGCTGCGTCGTGGCGGTCGACTATCGGTTGGCCCCTGAACATCGCTTCCCTGCCGCACTCGACGATGCGGCCACGGCATTGCGCTGGGTGACGGCCAACACGGACACGCTTTCGATCAGGCCGGACCGCATTGCGATCGGCGGCGACAGCGCGGGCGGCAACCTCGCCGCCGTACTCGCGCTGATGGGCCGCGACGGCAGCGCGCCGTCCGCGATGTTCCAGGCGCTCCTATATCCCGTTGTCGATCTCACTGCGGCGAGCGAATCCTACCGCCGCGTGACGTCGGGCGTGCCGCTGACGGCGGCCACCATGCACTGGTTCATCGACCACTACACGCCGAACACGAGCGACCGCAGCGACTGGCGCGCATCGCCGCTACTCGCCAAGAGTCTCGCCGGTACGCCGCCGGCACTGGTGGTCACGGTGGCCAACGACCCGTTGTGTGACGAGGGCCGAGCCTACGCGCGCAGGCTAGAGGACGAAGGCGTTCGCGTCACCGCGCTGCACTTGAGCGACCAAATTCACGGAACTATGATGCAGGGAAAGGTCGTGCGCGCGAGCCTCGTTCTTGTCGAAATCGTCGGCGCGATCATTGCTCAAGCGCTGCACGACGGCGCGTCGGCGCGCCCCGCCTGAGCTTTCAAGGAAACGCCCTATGTCAGTTCTGCATCCTTCGACGCAGTTCGATGCGATCGTTGTCGGCGCCGGCTTCGCCGGTCTCTACATGCTGCACCGGCTGCGCACGATGGGCTTCCGGGCGCTGGTGCTGGAGGCGGGCGAGGGCGTCGGCGGCACCTGGTACTGGAACCGCTATCCGGGTGCGCGCTGCGACGTCGAAAGCATGGAATACTCCTACCAGTTCGACGCGGCGCTCCAGCAGGAATGGAACTGGTCCGAGCGCTATGCCACGCAGCCGGAAATTCTCCGCTACGCCGAGCATGTCGCCGAGCGCTTCGACCTCAAACGTGACATCCGCTTCGAGACGCGCGTCACTGCGGCGCGCTTTTATGAGGACACTGCGCGCTGGATGATCGAGGCCGAAGATGGGCGTCGTTTCGACGCCGGTTTCTTGGTCATGGCGACCGGTTGCCTCTCGACATCCAACACGCCGGCTTTCCCCGGTGGTGACGCCTTTTCGGGCGAGCGCTACCTTACCGGCCGCTGGCCGCATCATCCAGTGAGCTTCAAGGGCAAGCGCGTCGGGATCATCGGCACCGGCTCCTCGGCAATCCAGGCGATCCCGTTGATCGCCGCCGAAGCCACGCAGCTCACCGTGTTTCAGCGCACGCCCAACTACTCGGTGCCGGCCCATAACGCGCCCCTCGATCCCGAGGCGGCGCGGGCGATCAAGGCCGACTACGCCACCTTGCGCCGCCGCGCGAGGCAGAACCGTGCCGGCATCGATTTCACCATCAATCCTAAAAAAGCGCTCGAGGTCACATCAGAGGAACGCCAGCGTGTCTACGAGGAACGCTGGGCAATGGGCGGCTTCCACTTCTACGGCTGCTTTTCCGACCTGCCGCTCGACCTCGCCGCCAACGAGACGGCGCAGGACTTCATCCGTTCCAAGATCCGTGCCGTCGTCCGCGATCCGAAGACGGCGGCGACGCTCTCGCCGGCCAACGTCTTCGGCTGCAAGCGACTCTGTGTCGATTCCGGGTATTGGGAGACATTCAACCGCCCGAACGTGACTCTGGTCGATGTGGCGTCTGAGCCGATCGAGGCGCTGACCCAGGCCGGCGTCCGCGTCGGCGGCCGCGAGCACGCGCTCGATGCAATCGTTTTCGCCACCGGCTTCGATGCGATGACCGGCGCCTTGAACCGCATCGACATCTCAGGCCCGGGCGGCGCGCGCCTGGTCGACACGTGGCGTGACGGTCCCCGCACGTATCTCGGCCTCGGAATCGCGGGCTTTCCCAACCTCTTCACCATCACCGGGCCCGGTAGCCCCTCGGTGCTCACCAACATGCTGCCGAGCATCGAGCAGCACGTGGAGTGGATCGCCGACTGCCTCGTCCATCTTCGCGCCCGCGGCCTGAGGCGTATCGAGGCCGAGCCCGCGGCCCAGGACGCATGGGTCGCCCATGGCGCCGAGGTCGCCGACGCGACCCTCAGGGGCACCTGCAGTTCCTGGTATCTGGGATCCAACATCCCGGGCAAGCCGCTCGTCTTCATGCCCTATATCGGCGGCTTCCCTGCCTATGTGCAGAAGTGCGCCGAGGTCGTCGCCAGTGGCTATGATGGCTTCCGCCTGAGCTAGCCTCACACTGAGAATGCCCATGCGCCAAAGCGGGCGTGGTGCACGTGTGGGCAGCGAATTCGCAATCAAGCGGCCATCGGAGTATGGAATAGTCCGTGACAATGCTGGAGCCATACGTAGGAGCTGAGCATGGCAGGGACGAGGGGCGCCATGCCAGCGCATTGCGTCGGCATGGCGCCGTCGAGCGAGCGGTGGACGCGGAATTCGTTGTAATAATCCCTGTGGTCCGCAAAAAAGTGACGACTTGGGCTTGGACCGAGCAAGCGCCTGCGATCGGCGTACAGGCCATGCGTGATTTTCTCGTCCCGACCGGCTGCCGCTCGCAAGCTCAGCATCTTCTGTCCGACGCGCGGACCCAAGGCGATACGATACGTGCATGAGGCGGCTGGAAGTGCCGCCAACGAATGATCCGCGTCCGTGTCCGCCAGCCCGCCGCACGCAAGTCTGCTAAGACCGCGGCCGCTTCGAGCGTCCCGAGCAACCCGTGGATACTGCCTGCGCAATTCGACTCATCGATGTATGGATCGAATGGGTCGCCGGACTATGGCTTGGACATGCTCGATGGCGCGCGGGCGGAGCATGGCAGCCCACACGCACGGGTGGCGGCCAAGATACGTGTTCAGGATGCCTCAAAGGAATACGTAGTGCCTCGATCGGATCCCCAGGAGACCCCAGGCGCGTTCTTCATCGAGTTGGCTCGGAGCCCATATGCAGCGTGGCGCGTTGTCGGATCCGCGGAGCTCCCGGCGCTTGCCCCATGCAATTTTCGATCGCAGTTGGACGAAGAGGTCGCTGACAGAAAAGGCACGGATGCCAGGAGATTCGGGCACGCCACGTATGGTGACGTCCGACGTCGGACGCCGGCGCACATGAACCATTCCCATCAGGGCGTCGTCTAATCGACGTCTAGGCTCAGTCGTTGCGGCGCGTCACGCGTGTGAGGACCGCGCTAACCATTAACGTTCAGAAACGGAGACTCTCATGCTTCGTGCGTATCCCGCCCTTCCGCTTACCCGCCTCGACGTCGATGCCGGGTTTTGTGCACCGGAACAATCTTTGCGTCCCCGCGTCTCGATCGATGACCCTGCGGTCGACGTCATGACAGATTTGGCGCGCGTCAGCGCCGTGCTCGCCCGTTCCACCGATTCGATCGACGATGCGCACCATCGCATGAAGCAGCGAGGCGTGCGCCTGTTGCTCGTCGTGAATGTCGAGCGTCGTGTCATGGGCCTCATTACGGCGACCGACATACTCGGAGAGCGTCCGATGCGCCACTTGAGCGCCACTGGCGGCCGTCATGAAGATATTCGAGTCGCCGATGTAATGACGGCACGGGCCGATCTCGAGGCGATTGCCATGGAGGTCGTCCGGACGAGCAAGGTCGGCCATGTCGTATCCACGCTGTCCCATACGGGCCGCCAGCACGCACTGGCCATCGAAGCCGAGGGCCGTATCCGCGGCATCTTCTCGGCGACCCAGATCGCGCGCCAGCTCGGCATCAACGTTCAGTCGATTAATCCGCTGGAACTCGCCCGAACGTTCTCCGAAATCGAGGCGACGCTCGCACACTGACCGGGCAGCCAAGTGCCATGCACCGTGGTGTTGCCGCGGCGCGCGATGACCAGTCATCACGTGCCGAAGGTTTGCTGCGTGCGGCGTCGTAGGCGTTGACGGCAGGCACAGTGCGATGCGCTGGGGCAGGATCGATCGGTCGAACCGCGCTGGGATATGCACCCCTACCTCTTGTCCTGGCACGGCATTCTGGTGCAACTCAAGTCGATCCTGAAACTTGACCGCTTGCGTCTACGCGGCCCTACCGGGCCCACAGATAAATTCACTTGGGCCGGGATTGCGCAGAATCTCCGCCGCATGGCCAAGCTCGTCAGTCAGGGACCGCCTTTCGACAGGTTAGGTGTGCGCACTTGACCCGAAACACACCCAAGCAACCGACAAATCAGGCAACAATTCCCCAAGCGAGCTTTTTGGCGGGTCGCATCCGAGAGTGTGCCAGCAGTAAGTGGGTAGCACGAAAGCATCATCGGCGAGTTTTTCAACACAATTCTTTGGAAGCTGTCGTTTGCGGGATCCTTCGAGAACCCCGAGCCTCGCGGCAGCAGTTGTTCTCGGGTGGCAGCTGGCAACCAGCACAAGATCGCACCTGAACCGCAGCATCTGAAAGCCGTGTGTCGCATCACGGGCGTCGTCCGGCGCACGGGATCCCGACTGAGGGCGAGTCGGCGCGGGGCCAGTCTTGGCGTCTCGTGCGCAGGCGCACGCCCGATCGGACGATCTGAAAGTCCGGACCGTCGCCAATTCGCACAACCGCGCCGCCAGTCGCGAGCCTGTACTCGACGTGGACGGCAGTCTCCGCGGGCGCCCCGCCGGGCGAAGTAGGCCGCTCAGGGAAGGCTGTGTACTCGATCACCTCGTGCACGTTGCCGTCGTCGTCGACCGCAGCGAGCTCGCAGTGCGACGGTAGAAGAAGTGGGGCATGATGGGAGGCTCCCCGCGTGCTCTTGCGTTACTTGGTCCGGTTGGATCCCTATCCTTAAGTGGGTCACGAGCCCTTGCCCGCGCAAGGGGGTTACGTGGCCGGTGCGACGGGCGAGGCATCACCGTTGAAGGTGACTGAGGAATTGCCCAGGCCGGGAGAGCACGCCGGCGCCCACGACCTGGGGTATGCCGGGCGCCAGTCGCGACCGCGATCCCGCTTGCCAGGCAAGAGACCGGCAGGAAAGAACCGGGTAGAATGCGCCTCGGTAGCCGACGGGCTACCAGCCGCAACTCTCCGGAGGTTTGCATGAAGATCGTGATCGCTTTGGGACTCGCTCTCGCCGCCACGGCTGCGACTGCCGCCTGCTTGCTCTGCTAGGAAATCGGCTCTAACGCCTGGCCCCGCTTCGGCGGGGCTTTTCGTTGGTGCATCCCCTGACCTTGCTGGGCTGCTCGAGATAGGGCTTTGCACCTTCCGCTAATGAGAAGATCTGGATGACTCCTTGCGGCCGATTCTGTTGAAAAACTCTCCATGGCTGCATGAACTAGGTAGAATATGCCCGTCGCATAGATTTTGAGGTGTGCAGCCATGATGGGGCAACAGATGGGTGGGCAGCAGCGGCTGTTCTACTCCTTCAATCTCGAAGATCACGTTCCCCAGGGTCATCTGCTTCGCGGCATCGACGCCTGCCTCGATTTGGGTGGGTTGCGCAAACATCTGGCCGAGCACTACAGCCGTACCGGACGCCCGTCCGTCGATCCCGCGCTCATGATCCGGATGCTCATCATCGGCTACAGCTACGGCATTCGTTCAGAACGCCGCCTGTGCGAAGAGGTCCATCTGAACCTTGCGTATCGCTGGTTTTGCCGTCTCGGCCTAGAAGACGCTATACCCGACCATTCGACCTTCTCTAAGAACAGGCATGGACGGTTCCGCGAGAGCGACGTCTTTCGCTGGGTGTTCGACGAAGTCGTGCGCCGCTGCATGGCGGCTGGCTTGATCAAAGGCGAAGGCTTTGCGGTGGATGCCAGCCTGATCGCGGCGAATGCCAGCCACCAGCATAGCGTTCAGCCTGGCAAGACGTGCGATCTAGGTCGTTCCGAGATCGACACGCGACCGATGCGCGAGTATCTGGCGGCATTAGACGGGGAAGTCATCGCCGTGGCCCCGCGCAAGATCTCGCTCAGTGACCCGCATGCACGCTGGACGGCGGCGACCGGCGGCATCGCCTTCTTCGCATACTCGACGAACTATCTTATCGATACCACCCACGGAATCATTCTTGATGTCGAGGCAACGCCAGCCCATCGAAATGCCGAAGTCGATTCAACCAAGGTGATGGTCGACAGGGTCGAGGAACGCTTCAACCTCAAGCCGCAGCGCCTAATTGCGAATACAGCCTACGGCACAGCGGAGATGCTCAATCGGATGGTGGAGGAGAAGGCCATCGAGCCACACGTCCCGGTGTTCGACAAGACTAAGCGCGGGGACGGCACCTTCGAACGCGATGCCTTCCAATGGAACGAAGCTGCCGACGAGTATCGTTGTCCATCGGGCAAGCCAATGCGTCGGGAGTTGCGCGCCTACAAGAAGCCGCGCACTCACATTACCAAGGCCAATACGATTATCTATCGTGCCCGACAGTCCGATTGCGCAAACTGCGCAATGAAATCCCAGTGCTGCCCAAACATGAACTTTCGCAATATCGTCCGCAGTGTCCATGAACGCGCTCGCGACCTTGCACGCCAGATCGCAACGACGCCAGCGTATGAACGCTCACGCTGCGAACGCAAGAAGGTCGAGATGCTGTTCGCACACCTCAAGTCGATCCTGAAACTGGACCGCTTGCGTCTTCGCGGCCTTACCGGGGCCACAGATGAATTCACTTTAGCCGGCATTGTGCAGAATCTCCGCCGCATGGCCAAGCTCGTCAGTCAGGGACCGCCTCTCGACAGGATAGCTGCGCGCGCTTGACGCGAAACACACCCAATCAACCAACAAATCAGGCAACAATTCCCCAAGCGAGCTCCCAGCGGGTCGCATCCGACGGTGTGCCCGCAGCAAGTGGGCAGCACGAACGCATCATCAGCGAGTTTTTCAACAGAATCGGCCAGTTGCGGTCATTCGACTGCAGCGCGTGTTCGACATCGACGTCGACCGGTGCCCTGTGGCGGCCAACTGAAGTCCCGCGCCACGATGGAAGATCCGGTCGTGATCGTGAGGATTCTCTCCACCTGGGCCAACCGGCGCGGGAGCTTTCGCTCAACCACCCAGCCTGACCCGAGAGCAAAACGACGGTTCTGCGGCAGAGCCGACAGGCTTGCGCGGCGCGCGGTCGCGTGACGGCGTCAAAGCGCGGCTGGTGAAGGCTGATTCGGGCCAATGCCGCGCTTGCAAAGTCAATGCAAGGGGGGATCTTTTCCCCAGTGAGCACGCGGTTGACCGCTCGTTGCACGGGAAATCCAGTGCCAGCTTGCGGGAAACGTCATTTGGAATTCCTATTCGCTACTACGGCGCTCCGGTGCGTAACTTCTGCGCGCATCAATACGACCTCGGAGCGCAGGCCGCTACCGTACGTAACAGACGTGGGTCGCACGCGTGCGTCGAGCCAACCGGCCACGGCTGAAGTGGAAAATGCCGCGGTTCCTGGCAATTCGATCCGATACAATCAGTATCGCCCACGGTCGTGCCGACCTGCGCCGTGGCGCGCTTGTCGACACCGAAATTAATAGATTCCCAACATAATGATAAAAGCATACCTCAAGAATGCGCCTGCGGCCCTGCCCAAACCCGTGCAAGCGCGGAACCTGTCCTGGCTCTCGCATTGGCTGTGCACGGCAGCCATCGCTCTGGGCTGCAACGACTCCGCGTTCGCACAGTCGGCGGATTTCCTGCGCGGCATGCCGAGTGCAGCCGAAGTGATGAAGCGGTTCAGCGATGGTGGTGATCCGATCCAATCACTCGGCCGGCAGTGCGCGGCGCTGGATATGCTGGAGCGGGCCTTCTTCCGCAGCCATGATGGGATGACAAAAGCGGTCGAGAGCAATCCGGCAACCCTTGCGGTCCGGCAAGATTACGCCGCGGGCTTCAAGCAGTTGCGGGCGCGTTACGAGGCCGCAGCGGCGCCGATGGATGACGCTAAACGGCAGCGCTGGACGCGGATGTGCGAGCGTGGCGGCCAGGGCGTTCTCGCCCAGCCGGTAACGCGAGACGAGGTCTGGGCGATGCTGAGCCCAAGCGTGACCACCGCCTACGATCAGCTGCGCCGCAGCGGAGATCAGCGCATGAGCGATCGCCAGCTGGCCCAGCGGCAAAACGCCGAGAAGGCGGCCCAGGGCGCGGCGCGTGAATCGGAACGGCGTCGCCAGGCGGAGTCGAGGGCGCTGCAGCGACGCCTAACCGGCTTGGCCATCGGCGGCGGCATCCTGGCGCTGTCGATCTTCCTTGCCGTAACTGGCTTTCGCGGTGTGCGCAGACTGAATCGGTACGAGTTCGAGAACCGCACCGATGGCGGGGTGGTGCAGTTCGAATCCTATGACGCCTCGATACGGCACACACGGCGGCAGATGCTCTACAGCGTGATCGCACAGGCCGGCCTGTTCGGGGCCCTTGCCGGCATCATCACCATCGTTGCGATGTGGTTCTGATCGGATAGTTCGAGCCGGGTGCCGCAGTTGCCGGCGTCGACCAGGGACGGATCGACCCGCCGAGCAGGAAAAAGGGGACGCACACATCTTTGGAGCAAGCAGACGCAACGTTCTTAGTCTGGGGTAACGGTTGCTTCCCTACACTTATAGAACGGTGTGCGGCCCCATTTTCCCCAGGATATTCCCTGCGCCTTGATCTTCGCCATAGAGATCACCTTGGCATAACAGGCGACGTCTGACTTCGAGGCGTACCTGGAATGCGGCATTCTCGCACACGGCTTCCTGCGTGTGCGTTTCGGCGAGTGCGCGCACGAGAAGCTGATCGCGTTCTCGTGCAAGCGACGGGGGGGGCTGCCCCTCGTGCGGGGCCAGGCGCAGGGCCGAGACGGCGGCGGTCCTGGTCGATCGCGTCCTCCCTCGGGCGCCGGTCAGGCAATGGGTGTTGTCGTTTCCGATCCCGCTGCGCATCCGCTTGCGGCGCATCCCGAGCTGCTCACTCCGTCGATGCGCATCCTGCACCGGGTGATCGCGAGCTTCCTGCTCTGCTAAGCGGGGCTGAAGCGCACCGCCACCGATGCAGGCGCGGTCACGCTCATTCAGCGATTCGGCTCGGCGGCGAATCTCAATGTCCACCTGCACTGCTTGTTGCTCGACGGGGTGTACCGGCGCACCGAGGGCGAACCCGTTTCCGATGCGGCGCGTGCCCCCACCGGCGATGAACTCGCGGGGCTGCTCGTCCAGATCATCGCGCGGCCGATGAAGCTGCTCACCCGAATGGGGTGCCTCGTCGAAGAAGAGGGCATGACCTTCCTGGCCGGCATCGATACGGATAAGCCGCTCTATGACTGAAGTGGGTCGGTAGTTGCCGTTCAGCTGAACGAGAAGCTGCCGTTCGAATAGATTCGCGGTCGAGCGGCAGGTATCCGCGCTATTGCGGCCTGTAAGCACGCCACCGTCGAATGGCCGTTGAGGCCGAGGACTGGTCCGTGGCCCGACGGTAGCTCGACCGTCGGGCAGCACATCGGCCTCTGCAGTCGAGTGCAATTCGGCCGGAAGTAGAACATTCAGTCGTACGGTATTGCCGCAGGATGCTGAGGTGCGATTGAGCGGCACGAGCGTCCTCCGCCGTGAAATTGTGCGCTTCTTCGGGTTCCACAGGTCGACGAGAATGAGTATGCAGTCCCTACCCATCCGACTGATTCCGTGGAGGTGTAGACATGACTCGTTTAGTGCGA
>JALHQN010000045.1 GCA_022841915.1 Burkholderiales bacterium
GGGTTGGTGGTGGAGCGTCGTGGGCCGAACCGAGCGCAGAACGTGTCGCGGCTGCCGGGGGCGAAGGGGCCCGCGAAGTCGGGTGTGGCCAAGGCGCTGCCCGCGCCGGCCAAGAACGGTACCGACGACGACTGGGCAGAGTTCTAGACCCTCGATCCGGCTCCGCGACGATCAGGCAAAGGGACAGTCCCCAAAGGGCTGTCCCTTTTGCTTTGTGCGCCCGGCAGGGCGCACTCACTCGGAGGTGTAAGTCCTCTGCGCGCACCAAGCCTTCCCGAAGTCGTACTTTGATCGCCTGGGTCTGGTGTCGTTGCTTGAGACCGTGCGCCGACGCCAGGGTGTCTCATGAACCGCCGGATGCGCAACCGCATGTCCGGTGGTGTGGGAGGGCAGCGGGGGTGACCCCGCCTCCTGCCCGATTGAGCGGGCGGCAACGGCGTTTTGCGCGCACGCCCCAAGGCTTTGGCACGGCCCATCGATCTGTCATCGAGAGACGATTGCTCGCGACTGTTCCCGGGAGATCCGTCTTACGATCTCCCTGTCATGATCTCCTGACCGCAGCCACGGCGCCGTGCTAGGGAAAAGCCATGGAGCACCGGAGGAATTCCCCGATGATGCTGCTGCCCCCCTTGCCGTTACCCATTTCACAGATGCACTCGGCTGCCGGATGCGGCGCCCCGGCTGGAGAAGGCGCGGCCGCGCAATGAACCCCGCGAGGGGGCAGCGCAGATAGCAGAGGCCGCACGCATCGAATGCGACAACAAGAGGCGGCAGTAATGGCGAACGAACCCTCGAAATCGAGCACAGCGAAGTTTCTGCTACCGGCGGCGAGCATGATCGCGGTCGGGATCCTCGTCACGCCTCTCGCCGGGACAGGGATCGCGGCCTGGATATGGGCGACAGTTCTTGCCATCGTCATTATTGCTGGCGCGCTGGCGGTCCACCGCGCCAGCAGGCACCTGGTGATCGCGCTGGATGCGGCGCAGGCTGCCGCCGCGGCAGCGGCCGCAGCGCCGCGAGAACAGACCGATATCGAGCAACTGGCGCGCAAAGTCCTGCCGATCTGGAGCCGCCACATCGAGACGGCCCGTGACCAGGCCGAACAATCGATCGAAGGTCTAGCCCGCAGCTTCTCGACCATCATCCAGCGCCTGGAGAGCGCAGTGCGCTCCTCCGATGCGACAGCCGGCACGCTGGCTGAAAGCGGTTCGAGGGAAAGCCTGGTCGCCGTGTTGGACGAATCGCGCAGCACGCTCAGCGATATCGTGAAGGCTCTGCGCGGGATGGCTGCGGACAAGCACGGCTTGATGAACGAGCTGTCGGGCTTGATCTCGCTCGCCAGCGACTTGCGCAGCATGGTCGAAGACGTGACGCAGATTGCAGACCAGACGAACCTGCTGGCACTGAATGCGGCGATCGAGGCCGCGCGAGCCGGGGAGGCCGGGCGCGGATTCGCCGTCGTGGCCGACGAGGTGCGCCGCTTGTCCGCCTTGTCCAAGGAGACAGCCACGCGCATCGCGGGGCGAGTGGATGCGGCCGGCACGGCCATGGAGCGTACCGTCGCCATTGCGCGTCAACAGGTCGAGGCAGACGCCAACACCGTGCGTGTGGCCGAAGCATCGATCGGCGGCGTCGTGGCCAGTTTCGAATCCGCGGCCCAGAACTTGGTCGCGTCGGCCAAGTTGTTGCAGACCGAGGGGGCCGGCGTCCGCGAAGACATCAGTCTACTGTTGGTGGATCTGCAGTTCCAGGATCGCATGAGCCAGATCCTGCGCCAGGTCATGAGCGACATGACGAAGCTGGAGGGCGCACTCGACGATACGGCGCGCGCCGGCAAGATCGACGCAGACGACTGGCTGCGGGCGATGGAAAGCACATATGCGACCCGCGAGCAGCGCGTCAATCACGGCGGCAAGAGCGACCAGCCGTCCGACGCGATCAGCTTTTTCTGAGTAATCGAGGCATTCGGAGATAGTAGATGGCCAAGACGATCCTAGTGGTAGACGACTCGGCTTCCCTGCGTCAAGTGGTGGGCATGGCGCTCAAGGGAGCGGGTTACGACGTGGTCGAGGGATGCGACGGCAAGGATGCCTTGACCAAGCTCGATGGCCGCAAACTGCACCTGATCATCAGCGACGTGAACATGCCGAACATGGATGGCATATCGTTCGTGAAGGCTGTGAAGCAACTGCCGAACTACAAGTTCACGCCGATCATCATGCTGACGACCGAGTCCCAGGAGTCCAAAAAGCTGGAGGGTCAGGCCGCCGGCGCCAAGGCCTGGGTGGTCAAGCCGTTCAAGCCCGAGCAGATGCTCTCGGCGGTTTCCAAGCTTTGCTTGCCTTGATCCAGGAGCCCCTCATGGTTGTGACCACAGATATGACGATCTACACCGTGGCCGAGCTGAAGCCCCAGCTGCTGGCCGCAATCAACGGCTCTGACGAGCCTCGGATCGAACTGTCGCAGGTGGCCGAGATCGACAGCGCGGGTGTCCAACTGCTCTATCTCGCGCGCAGGGAGGCGGCCGTCGCGGGACGCAAGCTGCGCATCAGTGGATGCACGCCCACTGTGCAGGAGATTCTGACGCTGGTCGGGTTTCCGCTCGACGAGGAGGCCGCTGCATGAACCTCGATCTGGCACTGGACACCTACGTTGCGGAGAGCAGGGAGCTGCTCGAGCAGATGGAGGAGGCGCTGCTCGCCTTCGCCAAGGGAGATTGCGATGCTGATCGCGTCAATGCAGTCTTTCGTGCTGCGCACACCATCAAGGGCTCGGCAGGCCTGTTCGGACTCGATGCCATCGTCGAGTTCACGCACGGCGTGGAAAGTGTGCTCGACCGGGTGCGCGACGGCCTCGTCATCATGGATCCGGTGCTGGCGAACCTGCTGCTCGAGTGCAGCGACTGCATGCGCCAGTTGGTGGATGCCGCCGGTGCCGGCGATACGGGAGCGGTGGTGGAAGAAGCCCCGGCATTGCGTCAACGCCTGTCTGTCTATCTTGGCGAAGCGCGCGAGACGTCGTGTGCAGGCGCGCGGGCGCAGCCGCCGGCCCGTGTCGCGGGTAGTGCCGGCGATTGGCACATCTCTCTGCGATTCGGTCGCGATGTGCTGCGCAATGGCATGGATCCGGTGTCCTTTCTGCGCTACCTGGCAACGGTCGGCGATATCGTCTCGATCGCGACGCTCGCCGATGCTCTGCCCTCGGTGGAAGAAATGGATCCCGAGTCCTGCTACCTCGGCTTTGAAATTCAGCTGTGTACGGCGGCGGACAAGCAGACTATCGAAGACGTCTTCGAATTCGTGCGAGACGACTGCCAGATTCGCATTCTGCCGCCGAGCAGCAAAGCCGCCGACTACGTCGATCTCATCACCGCGCTGCCCGAAGCCGATACTCGTCTCGGAGAAATCTTGGTAAGCAGCGGCGCACTCACGCAGGCCGAGCTCGAAGCGGCGCTGGCAAGCCAATCGGATTGCGACCAACTAGCGGACGTACCCGGGGCACAGGAGGCAACGGCGACGAACCGACGGCTGGGCGAGATTCTCGTCAGTCAGGAAGTCGTGCGCGAGCCGGTGGTGCAGGCCGCGCTCGACAAGCAGAAGCAGGGCCGGGAGGCGAAGGGTCAGGAGGCGCGCTTCATACGCCTCGACGCGGAGAAGCTCGATCGCCTGATCAACCAGGTGGGCGAACTGGTGATCGCCGGCGCGGGTATCGGCTTGGCCGCAAAGCGGGTGGGAGCCACTGAAATGCTGGAGGCTGCCTCCACGCTGGAGTCGCTGGTCGAGAGCGTTCGCGACAGCGCGCTGCAACTGCGCATGGTGCCGATCGGCGCGACCTTCAATCGATTCCAGCGTGTGGTGCACGACGTCGCGCAAGAACTGGGCAAGGATATCGGTCTGGTGATCAACGGTGCGGAGACGGAGCTGGACAAGACCATGGTGGACCGGATCGGCGATCCCCTGATGCACCTCGTTCGCAACGCCATGGACCATGGCATCGAGCAGACCGATGTGCGGATCGCAGCCGGAAAATCCGCCAAGGGCATGTTGAGCCTCAACGCCTTTCACGAGTCGGGCAGCATCGTGATCGAGGTGAGCGACGACGGCGGCGGTTTGCGCCGCGACCGGATTCTCGCCAAGGCCGTGGAGCGCGGCCTGGTCGCTCCCGATGCCGATCTTCCCGACCGGGAAGTGTTCGATCTCATCTTCGAGCCCGGATTCTCCACGGCTGCGAAAGTCAGCAATCTGTCCGGTCGCGGCGTGGGCATGGACGTCGTCAAGCGCAGCGTCGGCGATCTTCGCGGCACCGTGGAAGTCGACAGCGTCGAAGGCCGCGGCACCACGATTCGGATCCGCCTGCCACTGACGCTGGCGATCATCGACGGATTTCTGGTCGCCGTGGGCAAATCGGTTTTCGTGGTGCCTCTGGATATCGTCGAGGAGTGCCTGGAGCTCACCCCCGAGGCTCGCGCCGAGACGAGCGGCCGAGACTTTCTCAACCTGCGCGGCCAGGCGCTCCCGTTCATCGAGCTCAATCAGCTGTTCGACATCGCGGGGCCGCGCAGTCCGCGGGAGAACATTCTTGTCGTCCGCAGTGCCGGGCGGCGTGTCGGTCTGGTCGTCGATCAACTGATCGGCGAAGCGCAAACCGTCATCAAGCCGCTCGGCGCCTGGTTCCAGACAGTCAAGGGCATTGGCGGTTCCACCATCATGAGCGATGGGCGAGTAGCGCTCATCCTGGACGTGCCAGGATTGCTGGAGCACGTGCACCGGCCTGCGAGCCGGCGCGAAGTATTGAAGTCCGCTGCTTGAAGTGCGTCGATCTGCGCTGCTGATCCAGCGGCCGGTCCCTACCAGACTACGAGAGAAGGAATCCCCATGAGTTCGAAGGTCGTGAGCAAGAGCAAAGTGGTCAAAGCACCGGCCAAGAAGAGCGTCAAGCCGAAGAGCAGCCGCAGCGCCTCGCCCGTACCGGCGGGCGGCAAGCAGAAGCTCGCTCTGGACGCCATCTATAGCGTTCAGCCCGTGGCCGAGCTCGCGCTCGACGGCACCGTGACGGCCGCCTCGGACGCCTACCTCAAGGTGTTCGGCTACTCGCGTGAAGAGATGCTCGGTCAGCGCCACGGGATACTCGTCGGCGCCACGGATCGCGAAAGCCCCGACTACCGTGACCTGTGGGAGAAGCTGGTTCGAGGAGAGTCCGATACTCGCCAGGCACGCCGCATCGCCAAGAACGGCGACGAACTTTGGTGCCTGGTTCATGCCACGCCGATGATGGGCGCGGGCGGGCGCATCGGCGGCATCATCGAATGCGTCACCGATCTGACGCCGCAACGCGCGGAGATCGAGGACCTCAAGGCCGAGCTCAAGGTGCGCAGCGACATCATGAACCTCACCAGCATCGTCTCCGAGGCGAATCTGAAGGGCGACATCCTGAGCATCAACGACAAGTACATGGAGATATCGCAGTACAGCAAGGAGGAGCTGATCGGCCAGCCGCATAGCATCACGCGCCATCCGGACATGCCCAAGGAAGTGTTCAAGCAGGTGTGGTCGACGATCGGCCGGGGTGGTGTGTTCCGGGGCATCATCAAGAACCGGGCCAAGGATGGTTCGCCGTACTACGTGGATGCAGTGATCGCGCCTTTCCTCGGCAAGAACGGCAAGCCGAGAAAATATCTCGGTGTGCGGTACGACATCACCCAGGCGGAAATCGAACGTCAGGTGGCCAAAGGCATGGTGGACGCGATCAACAAATCGTTCGCGACGGTCGAATTCGACACTAAGGGCCATATCCTGTCGGCGAACGAGGGGTTCCTGGCGACGGTCGGATACTCGCTCGACGAGATCAAGGGCAAGCACCACAGCATGTTCGTCGATCCTTCCTATGCGCAGGGCGCCACGTACCGGGATTTTTGGGATCGGCTGGGGCGCGGCGACTACGACGCCGGCGAGTACAAGCGCTTTGCCAAGGGCGGCAAGGAGCTTTGGCTGCAGGCGTCCTACATACCTGTCATGGACGAGATGGGGCGCCCGTTCAAGGTCGTCAAGTACGCGCGCGACGTGACGGCGCAAAAGCTGCAGATCTCCGACTTCGAAGGGCAGATCGCCGCGATCGGCAAAGTTCAGGCAGTCATCGAGTTCGACCTGGAGGGGCGCGTCATCAAGGCCAACGACAATTTCCTCAACACGCTCGGCTACAGCTGGGAGGAGATCCGCGGACAACACCATGGCATGTTCGTCGACAACGAGCATCGAACCAGCCCGGACTACAAGGCGTTCTGGGAGAAGCTGCGTCGCGGCGAGTACGATGCCGGACAATACAAGCGCGTCGGCAAGGGCGGTCGGGAGATCTGGATCCAGGCCACCTACAATCCCATCGTCGACTCGGAAGGCAAGCCCTTCAAGGTCGTCAAGTACGCGACAGACGTGACCGCTCGCGTTCGTGAAGCGCAGGAACTCAAGGAAGTGGTGGACGACGTGGTGCGCGTCGTGTCCGCGCTGGCCCGGGGCGAATTGACCGAAACGATCGACCGCGACTACTCCAGCGCATTCGCCGCGATGAAGGACGCGTGCAACACTACCGTGGCTGCGCTGCGCAGCACGATCGCCGAAGTTCGCAGCGCGGTACAGACCTTGTCTTCAGCCTCCGAGCAAGTCAGTTCGACGTCGCAGATGCTTTCGCAGGCGGCCAGCGAGCAGGCGGCCAGCGTCGAGGAGACCAGTGCGTCGCTCGAACAGATGACTGCCTCGATCTCGCAGAACACCGAGAACGCCAAGGTCACCGACGGCATGGCCGGCAAGGCCTCCGCGGAGGCTTCCGAGGGGGGTGACGCTGTCGCTCAAACGGTGACGGCGATGAAGCAGATCGCCAAGAAGATCAGCATCATCGACGACATCGCCTACCAGACGAATCTGCTGGCATTGAATGCGGCCATCGAAGCGGCTCGCGCCGGGCAGCATGGCAAGGGTTTCGCGGTGGTCGCCGCAGAAGTGCGCAAGTTGGCGGAGCGCAGCCAGGTGGCCGCGCAGGAGATCGGCGAGGTAGCCGGCAGCAGCGTGGACTTGGCCGAGAAGGCCGGCAAGCTGCTCGAGGCCATCGTGCCGAACATCAAGAAGACCTCCGATCTGGTGCAGGAAATCACCGCTGCCTCGGAGGAACAGTCCGCCGGCGTGAACCAGATCAACAGTGCGGTCACTCAGCTCAGCAAATCGACCCAGACCAACGCGGCATCGTCCGAGGAATTGGCGGCCACCGCGGAAGAGATGCTCGGGCAGGTACAGCAACTGGAGCGGGCCGTGGCCTTCTTCAAGGTGGCAGGCGATGAGATGGAGTCGAGCGTAGTGCCGTTGCGCGCGGTCGCCGGCGGCAAGCCCGCGGCCTCCAGGCCCAAGGGGCAGCCGATACGCGGTGTCGCAGCGTCCGGCGAGCCGGACACCGCCCACTTCGTTCGCTACTGATCGGGGTGCTCGCCATGACGGGTCTACCTACACGTGCGGGGGGGGCATCGAGCGCCGCAGGCGATGCCTTCGAAAACGCCGAGCATAGCCAGGAGCGTCAGCAGTACCTGACCTTCCTGATAGGCAAGGAAGTCTTCGGGATCGGCATTCTGAGGATCAAGGAGATCATCGAGTTCGCCGAGTTGACGGTCGTGCCCATGATGCCGCATTGCGTGCGCGGCGTGATCAATTTGCGCGGGGCCGTCGTGCCGGTCCTGGATCTGGCGACGCGCTTCGGTCACCAGCCGGCGATTCCGAGTCGCCGCACCTGCATCGTGATCATCGAAGTGCAGTCCGGGGAGGACGCGACTCAGGATCTGGGCGTCATCGTCGACTCGGTCAACGAGGTGATCGAGATCCCGGACACCGAGATTGCACCCGTGCCGAGTTTCGGCACGCGCATACCCGAGGGCTTCATCGAAGGTATGGGCAAGGTCGCAGGCAAGTTCGTGATCCTTCTCAATGTCGATCGCGTGCTCTCCACCGACGACATCGTGGGCGTCGCCTCGCGAATGAGCGGAGCGGCCGAAGCGCTGGCTGCCTGACAGACGCGTCGCAACGCGATCAAACCTCGACAACGGAAGACGATGGAAATCACCTTATCGGATCGGGAGTTCACGCACTTCCAGCGCTTCATCTACGAAGCGGCCGGAATCAAGCTGTCGGACGCGAAGAAGTCGCTGGTGAGCAGTCGCCTGCTGCGGCGCGTGCAGGCGCGTGCCTTGAATAACTTCGGTGCCTACTACGAGCTGATCGCAAGCGGTTCCGATCCGAGCGAGGTGCAGACGGCGGTCGACCTTTTGACCACCAACGAAACCTACTTCTTTCGGGAACCCAAGCATTTCGACTTTCTGCGGCGCCTGCTCGACGAAAAGCCACCCGGATCGCGAGGGTTCCGGGTGTGGAGCGCCGCATCGTCTTCTGGCGAGGAGGCCTACAGCATTGCGATGCTGCTGGCCGACCGCCTCGGAGACCGGCCCTGGGAAGTCTTCGGGTCGGACCTCAGCGCCAGGATTCTGGCACGCGCCAGCACTGCACACTTCGTCGAGGAGCGCGCGCAGCATGTGCCGCACGAGTATCTGCGCAGATACTGCCTCCGGGGCATCGGACCTCAGGCCGGAACATTGATGGTGTCGAACGAACTGCGCGCCCGGGTGACATTCGCCCAGATCAATCTCACCCGTCCCTTGCCCGATGTCGGACTGTTCGACGTCATTTTCCTGCGCAACGTCATGATCTATTTCGACGACGCCACCAAGCGCAGCGTCGTGAACCGCCTGCTCGACGCGCTGGTGCCGGGCGGATACTTCCTGATCGGCCATTCGGAGACGATCGTTCGGCTGGTCGAGGGCCTTCCCATGGTGGCGCCATCGATCTACCGAAAGCCGGAATGAAAGCGACCCCAGGTCAGTCGCACGACGAAGTTTTTCTGCAGCCGGGGGACTACTACTTTACCCAGACGCCGACGCGCATCCGTACCTTGCTCGGATCGTGCATCGCCATCACGTTGTGGCACCCGTTGCTTCTGCGAGGTGGCATGGTGCATTGCCTGTTGCCGAGTCGCGGGGCGCCGGCGGGGGCGGTGGAGTTGAGCGGTCGTTTCGTCGACGAGGGCATCCGCTGGTTGTTGCGTGAAGCAGTTCGTGCCTACATCGATCCTGCGCAGTGCCAGTTCAAGCTGTTCGGCGGCAGCGACATGTTCGCCGCCTTGGGCATCACCGCTCGCAGATCCATCGGTGAGGCCAATGCGGCCATGGGTGTGAAGATTCTTGAAAGGCTGGGGCTGCACGTGTGCGCCCGAGACTTCGGCGGCACGGTACATCGCTCACTCGTGTTCGATGTCTCGACGGGCGATGTGTGGGTTCGCTACGGCGAGCGCCACGAGACCGAACTGGACAGGGAGTATGTCTGCGCATGAAGCGAACTTCCGTACTGGTGGTGGACGATTCAGCTGTGGTCCGGCAGGTGCTCACGAGCCAGCTGGCCGAAGATCCGAGCATCGAGGTGATCGGCGCGGCGGGGGATCCGGTGCTGGCGATGGAGCGGATGAAGACGCGCTGGCCCGATGTGCTGGTACTCGACATCGAGATGCCGCGCATGGACGGGATCACGTTCCTGAGGAAGCTCATGGCTGAGCGCCCGACGCCCGTGGTCATCTGCTCCACGCTCACGGAGAAGGGGGCGCAGACGACCATGGACGCACTGGCGGCCGGTGCGGCGGCCATCGTGACCAAGCCCAAGATCGGGCTCAAGCAATTCCTGCTCGACAGCTCCAGCGATATCGTCGCAGCCGTCAAGGCCGCAGGTCAGAGCAACGCAGCGCGGCTGAAGCCTAGGGCACCCCTGGCCCAGGGAGCCCGGGAGAAACTCACCGCCGATGCCATGCTCGCGCCGGCGAGCACGGCTGCCATGGTGCAGACCACGGAGAGGATCGTCGCGATCGGCACATCGACGGGCGGCACCCAAGCGCTCGAACACGTGCTTACCGCGCTGCCGCGCGTCTCGCCGGGGATCGTCGTCGTACAACACATGCCGGAGAAGTTCACGGCTGCCTTCGCAGCCCGGCTCGACTCCGTATGCGAAGTCGATGTCAAGGAGGCGAGCGACGGCGATCGCATTCTGCCGGGCCGAGTGCTGATTGCGCCGGGCGGCAGGCACATGATGGTCAAGCGCAGCGGCGCCTATTATCACGTCGAGATCGCCGACGGCCCGTTGGTCAGCCGGCACAAACCCTCGGTGGATGTCCTGTTTCGCTCGGTCGCGAAGTTCGCCGGCCGCAATGCTTTGGGCATCATCATGACCGGAATGGGCGACGATGGCGCGCGTGGGCTGAAGGAGATGCGCGATGCGGGCTCGTCCACATTGGCGCAGGACGAAGCGAGCTGCGTCGTGTTCGGCATGCCCAAAGAGGCGATCAAGCTCGGCGCGGCCGAGCGGGTCGTAGGCCTGGATGCCATTCCCGCTGAAGTACTCAAGCAGCGCTGAAGTCCTGTTCATCCCTGTTCTTGCGCTCCGAGTTTCCGAGGGCGCAGACCTGCCACGTCCGACGTGATCGTTCTGCCTCTTTGCGGAGGAATCGCTCAATTGAGAGGACGGCTTGCCGTAAAGGTTATCGACTCATCGAGTCGGCGGCACGCTGCGTGACTGCGTGTAGCAGGATCCCCCATGAGGTGTAGGCCAGTCTCGATAGCCGATACCCATCGGAATGGCGGTGGCCACATGCCACGGCCAAGGTACAAGCGAAATTTCAGGAAGCAAGCTCGATGAGCACAGAGGGACAGGGCATGGAAGCGAAGCGAACTGCAGGCATGGCGGCTAACGATCTCACCACGAAACTCGGCCTTTCCAGAATTTCAATCGGTGCACGTCTGCTCTGGATCACGGGAATCGCGATCGTAGTAATGATGGTGATGGCGGTGATGGCCGCATTCGACTTGCGCAGCAGTGCGCTGGACGAGAAACGAACCGCGACTCGACACCTGGTCGAGAGCGCCGAGAGCGTGCTCGTTCACTACCACGGTCTGGTGGGCAAGGGTGTGCTTACCGATGAGGCTGCACGCCAACAGGCCTTGGCAACGCTCAAAGCCATGCGCTACGAAGGAAAAGAGTACTTCTGGGTCAACGATATGCATCCGAAGATGGTGATGCATCCCATTCGGCCGGAGCTCGATGGCAAGGATTTGTCCGGATTCGCCGATCCCAGCGGCAAGAAACTGTTCGTCGAGTTCGTGAACACGGCGAAAGCTTCGGGCTCCGGCTTCGTCGACTACCTCTGGCCCAAGCCCGGCATGGAACAGCCCGTGCCGAAGATCTCCTACGTCAAGCGCTTCGAGGCCTGGGACTGGGTCGTCGGCTCCGGCATCTACATCGATGATGTCGATGCGCAATTCCGTCAAGTGCTGGCGCGTGATCTGTCAGAGGGTTTGGTGGGCGCGCTGATCATCGGCTTGCTGGGATGGCTCATCACCCGCAGCGTGGTGCGTCCGGTGAATCGCGCGGTTGCGGTTGCGGATGCGATTGCTGGGGGTGATCTGGACAGCGAGATCGATGTGGTGGGCAAGGACGAGACGGCTCGTCTGCTCGGTGCGATGGCGAAGATGCAGTCGGCGATCAAGGGGTACGTTGCGGCGCAGGAGCGGATGGCTCGCGAGCACGAGGCCGGGACGATCAGTTACCGGATCGATGCGACGCAGTTCGGGGGCAGCTACCGTCGGATGGCGGAGATGAGCAACGAGCTGGTGGCGGCGCA
>JALHQN010000046.1 GCA_022841915.1 Burkholderiales bacterium
GTCGAGATGGTCGTGTTTCCTCTGAACGTGTAGTGCGCTGTGCCACCCATGGTGCCTCCGGCCCAGGTGGCATCCCCGGCAACAACGAAGTCTTCGGTGCCTGACAGGCTGGCACTTCCCAGGCGAAACCCACCCACCGTGATCGGTGTCGAGAACTGGCTGGTGCCGATGTTGACGACGGCGCGGTCGGATTCCGTCGGAGGGCGAAGCAGACTCCAATTGGCGCCGGTTTCCCACGTTCCTATACCTCCGAACCATCGATTGTCGTTGCCGTAGCTCGAGCCCGTCACAATGATGGTGATGAATCCTGCTGTGATGCTCAGTCGTAGGGAGTTTCTGCGCGAGTCTCTCAATGTCGTCTCCGTCCATAGTCGCCAGGGCATTCGTTGGCGCGTCTCTCCATGGCGTCCTCACGTCGTTCCATACTCCAGTCGTGACGGCGCGGTCCCGACAGATTCCTATGCGGGGCGGACGCTACGCACACTGCACCGAAGCTCTCTGACGGGCGGGACTGCCCGGCATCGCGCTGGACATTCGAAACTGCGCCCCGCCAGCGCACCTTCAAGGCGCGGCCGGAAGAATTGCGGCTGCTGCCAGCCCCCAAGCCTCTGAGATGTTCTGTCCCTCGGGTGCTACCTGGAAGCTCACCGTGAGGTGCAGGAACTTCATCGTCAGTTGGGGCGCAGTCCACGGCGTGCGTTCGCGATCAAGCTAGCCGTCCGACCACGTACTGCCGCGCCGGCATGGCGAGGCAAGCGCGATGCTGTTGCGGAAGCTATCACGTGGAACTCGACAACAGCTGTGACGGATGTCACAGGTATCGGGCTTTTTCTGGCAGTGACGGCAGTGGTGGGTGGCGTTCCCACCAGATATGGCGAGGCCGTGGCGTTTTCGTTCAGGGGGGGCGCGCTCTGACGCTAGTGGACTGTAACGATTGAATCGGGAGTGATTCTGCGCGATGCATCGAAGTACTTCCACTTCATGGGCTTGGCCTGCTTGTTGTACTGGCGGATGTATCGCATGAGTTTCCTCTTCAGATCGGACACGGAGGTGAACACTCCGCGGGCGATGACGTCGCGCTCGATCTTGGCGAACCACAGTTCGACCTGGTTGAGCCACGACGAGTACGTAGGGGTGAAGTGCAAATGAACATTCTTGTTCTCGGCCAGGAATTCCTCGACCCGCTTCGTCTTGTGCGCCGAGAGGTTGTCAGCGATCACGTGGATCTCTTTGTTCGCGGGCTGGTTGGCCACCAGATCGGTGAGGAAGGCGACGAACTCGGCCGAGGTATGTCGCTCGGCGGGCTTGCCCAACACCTCTCCCGTCTTGGTGTTGAAGGCTGCGTACAGCGACAGCGTGCCGTGACGGAAATACTCGAACCCATGCCGCTCGGCGCGCCCCGGCGACAGCGGCAGCACCGGGTCCTTGCGATCGAGCGCCTGTATCGCCGTCTTCTCATCGACACAGAACACCGCTGCGTGCTGCGGCGGATTGAGATAGAGCCCGATGACGTCGGCCGCCTTGGTCTCGAAGTCCGGATCATTCGAGGCGATGTAGCCTTCGAGCCGATGCGGCTTGAGCCCGTGCTTGGCCCAGATGCGCGCTACCGTCATGTGCGAGATGCCGCCGCCGAGTTCAGTCGCAAGCTTGCGCGAGGACCAGTGCGTCGAGCCATCGGCTGGCTTGCGCTTCGTCGTCCAGGCCAGAACGCGCGCTTCGATTCCATCGGTCACCTTGTAGCGCTCGCGTCCAGCGTGACGGGCGAACAGTCCGGCGAGTCGGTCTGTCGCAAATCGCTTGCTCCAACGATCGATGTAGCTGTCACTGCAATCGAGCTTCGCGCGAATCTCGGCCCAGGTCAGTCCCTCGGACAGCAGCAGAATCAGGCGCGCGTGGCGCGCCGAATCAGCTCGACCGTTCCTCGCATTCGCTTGCCGCTGCAGTTCCACCAGTTAGGTCTTGGTAAGTTTCAGTCTCATCGCGCCCTCCATGGACACGATGATACTTCCTATGCAAGTGTTACGGTCCGCTAGTGGCGCTGCCGCTTGGGCGCGGCCGATCTCGTCGTGGCGCCCAAAGCCGAGGCGGCGTTCGTCGATCTGGGTACGATGTCCTCGGGAGTGTTCACGCCAGCCGCGGCGAGGGAACTGCACCTGGACCTCGGCGGCGGTCTGAGCCTGCACCTGGTGTGACGCTGACGTTCTTCCCCGAGGGTCAGGTACGAGTGCGTCTGTGCGGTTGGCAAGTGGACATGCGCCGGTCCTTCGACGGGCTGTACGCGGTGACGCGCCACGATCAGCGATTGAGACCGTCAGTCATGAGCGCATGCCGAAAAGGACAAGCCGCCGACGCCCACGAGTATCAGTGTGCTCAAGGCAGTCCGCCCACTCCAGGACGCGGGTCGGCGACCACCAGCACGTCGCCTTGAGCATCGGCCAGTACATGCTTGGTGACACTACCGAGGAACAACTCCTCAACGATGTGCGTCCCGTGCTTGCCCACGACGATCAAATCGACATCGTACTCCTGCTCCATGGCGATGATCTGCCGAGGCGCGTCGCCATGGATCACCCGCACCAAATAGTCGCCCGATCTAAGACCTGCGTTGGCCGCCACCTCATGCAGTCGAATGCGCCGAGCCTCGATGCCGGCAGTGATGTATTGTCGAACGACCTGCTCGTCGACGCCGGCAAAGGCCAGCTTGCCCTCGTAAGGCAACTCAAAGGCATGCAGCAGAACAAGATCAGCCCCAGGGGCCCATCGCCTCGCCTCACGGATCGCAAGCTGAGAGGCCGGCGAGAAATCCACCGCGACAAGAACGTTGCTGTAATCCTCGCGAGGCGGTTGCTTGACCACTAGTACCGGCCACCGCACCGACTTGCGCAGCAAGCGCGATGCTGTTGAACCAAGCATCGCATGTTGCAAAAAGGACTCGCCACGCGCACCGAGCACGAGGAGGCGGGCATCCAGTGCGTCAGCCTCGCTGGCAATAACCGGGAGCGGTACGCCTGAGACGACCCGCGTCTTCGCGGCGACGCCACGGTGGCGAGCCGGGTCGGCGGCCAATTGCCTCAGTCGTTCGCGTGCTTCCTCTGCGACAGCCTCCTTGGCTGTCGGCAAGTTCGCACCGAGCAGGTCGCGCAGCGAATCGAGAGCGTCGAGCTCCTGTACGTGAAGAATGTGAAGTTCAAAGCCGGTGCGCGCGGCGACGCGAAAGGCACGCTCCGCCGCATGTCGCGCAGGCGCCGAGAGATCCGTTGCAACTAGAATGCATTCAAGCGTACTCATTGTCTACCCTCCGGGGGACGGAGAACCTGGGCCAACGTATCGACTGCATAATCGACGGCATCGCGCATGGGGTAGAGAACAATCGAGGCGCCGAGCTTCTTCAGTCCAATGTCAACGGTTTCCTCGCGTGCAACGACCGCCACGTCGCCGGAAAAATTCAACTCCCGCAGGCCGCGCAATAGATCGCGGTTCGAGGCCATGTCCGGAAGAGTACTGACCACCCAGCGCGTGTCCTTGAGTGGCAGGCTCTCAAGGAACTCGCCGGCCGTGCAGTCCCCGTAACGCACTGGAAGACCCCGGCGCCTCAGCGCGCTTGCCACCTCGGGATCGAAATCGACCCCGAGTACCCTCAGATCGGCCTTGCGCAGGCCGAGCGCCAAGTGGCTGCCATAACGTCCGAGACCGAATACGACCACGTCGGCCTCACGCAGGTCGTTGCGCTCCGTCGCCACTGCCAGTTCGCGGTGGGGACGCTTGCGCTCGAAGATGCCAAGCCAAGGCGCCAGTCTTTCGTAGAGCGGGTGGGAGTAAAGAATCATGTAAGTCGACAGCGCAATGGTCGCCAGACCAACCAGCGTGGTCAGCCCCAGCGCCGCAGTGCCGATGTGGCCGAGTGCGATGCCCATGGCGACGAAGATGATCGAAAACTCGCTGATCTGCGCCACCGTCAGCCCGCAAAGAAAGCCGGTGCGCTTGCGATAGCCCATATACCCCATGATGACCATCACGATCAGCGGATTGCCGATCAATACGAAAAGCGACAGCACCACCGCGGGCCAGATCTCGCCGCCGAGTGTGGAGAACTCAAGCTTGGCACCGAGATCGATGAAAAAGAACAACAGAAGGAAGTCGCGGATACCGGTCAGGCGCGCGTTGATGGCATCGCGATACTGGGTCGAAGCCAGCGAGAAGCCGGCTAGGAACGCGCCGGCTTCCTTTGAGAACCCGGCCCAATCGCCGAGTGCCGCCAATCCCGTGCCCCACGCGACGGCGAAGACCAGCAGCAATTCCTGCGATTGCGCCATGCGATCGACGACCCTCGGCAGCACGTAGCGCATCAGTAGAGACAAGCCCACGGCGGCGGCGCCGATCAGCGCCGCGAGAGAGCCCGCCAGGGCGAGCAAAGAGCTCTCTCCGTCGTCGCCACGCAATGCACTCATCACCATCATCGCGATCACGACCGCAAGATCCTGGACGATAAGGAACCCGACTGCGATCCGCCCGTGCAGCGAGTCGATTTCGCGTTTGTCCGAAAGCAGCTTGACGATGATGATGGTGCTGGAGAACGTCAGCGCGATGGCGACGTAGAGCGCCTCTAACCAGCCTTTCCCCATCGCCAGGATAAGCATGAACCCTATGACAATGGTGAAAGTGAGCTGGCCCAAGCCGGTGGCCAGAGCAACGGGCCCGATATGGCGGACATGTTGCAGATCAAGCTTGAGGCCGACGACGAAAAGCAACACCGCCACACCAACCTGTGCGAGCAGGTCAATCTGATCGTGCGCGGTGACTACCCCAAGTACCGCGGGACCGGCGACGATACCAATGACGATATAGGCGATCAACAGCGGCTGGCGCAGCCAAAGCGACGCCGCACCCGCGCAGGCAGCCAACATCAGCAACAGTGCAAACTCCCCGAAAACGCCGTGCAATCCGCTGTCCTCTCGTCTCGATGCCCCACGTGGCCGTTGTCCAGGCATTTTGGTGCACTGTATGCAAGGTGGGTTGATTAAAGTCAACCCGCGCCACGCGAGTGCGAGCAAAGATCCTCCATGGCGAGGGCGTACGAAGGTCAAAGTAGCCTTCCACGCTCACTGAGCGGAATCCGTGGTTCGGGTGAGGCGTGATTTCTTGTGGTCGTCTGTTCGGTTTTCCAGAACTGTTGTTCACCAATAGGGTGGTTTTCCCGCAGCGCATCGACGCTTATCTTCCGCGTTGACGCATTCCGGGCTCACTCGGGAAAGGGAACATCATGGAATCTCGCATTCACTCGCTTCGCAGCGAAGCTGGGGCAGCACATGTTGGCCGGTACGGCGTGGCCCCCGCGTTCGACGTCGTCCGGGAGCATCGCGCACAGCCCTGAGTGCTGACATCCGCGCAGGTGCTCGACGGCTTACGGTCTGGGTTGGACGTGCACGCACACGATGTTGCCGCGCCGCGAATGGGGAGTGAAGACTACCGATCCGACGCACGGCGCGACACAACATCGTCCCAAGAGAACCAACATAGCGTAGGAGCAAGACGAATGAACAAGATACTCGTTCCCGTGGACGGATCGGATGCTGCTATGCAGGCGCTACGCTTTGGGATCGACCTTGCGAAACGCTGCCCGGGGGCCACGATCGACGTTCTCAATGTCCAGCCTCGAGTCGAGTCCGGTTTGGTTCGTGCGCACCTCTCGGATGACACGATCGAAACAGCCCTGCGTGCCTACGGCGAAGACACGCTACGACCGTTCTGCGCGCTCCTAGGTCAAACGGGAATTGGCTACCAGTCGCACCTCTTGCGCGGCCATATCGGGGAGACCATCACTCGTCACGCGATGGACTCGGCCTGCACGGAAATCGTGATGGGGTCACGAGGAATGGGCGCCCTCGGCAATCTCGTGCTCGGTTCCGTCGCAACGCAGGTCGTGCACCTTTCTCAGCTACCCGTCACGTTGGTCAAGGACACCAGTGTATGGTCGTCGCTGTTCGCCCCCGTGCTGGTGCCGGTCGATGGATCGGAGCACGCGAATCGCGCCTTGGGCTACGTTATCGGTCGCGCCAAAGGGCACGTCGGTGCCCAGGTGAAGCTTCTCAATGTCCAGGAGCCGGTCGTGGAATGGCAGACGCGAGGTTTGTCGCAGGAGGCGATTGTGGAGCACCAGCAGGAGCACGCGGCGCAGTTCTCCGAGATCGCCCGCCGCCGGCTCGACGCGGCGGGCATTCCGTATGCAATCGCCGTCGACTGCGGCGATCCGGCGAACCTGATTGGTGCTTCAGCGAAGTCGCATGGCTTCGCGCATATCGTCATGGGATCACGAGGGCTCGGCGGGATGGCGGCGCTGGTCCTCGGGTCTACCGCCTACAAGACGATCCACAGCGCCGACGTACCGGTGACGGTGGTCAAATAGGCCGACCAGGGGATGCGCAGCAACCGCTCACGCCGATCAACGCACGTCGTCTCGGTCAAGGCTGCACGTGCCGTCATCGTGCTTACCGAGCATCTAGGCGCCAAGCGCACGGCTTACTCTGTAGCAGCGCTCCTCTGCTTCACCTGACAAGTCCTGTCATCGAACATGTTGCCGCCTGGAACCAACGTCCGCATTTCATGGCTGGTCAGACGGACATGGCACGAAGAGTCAGCGCCGAGCGCCTCCGGCTTGACCGTGATCGCGGTTGGTGGGAGAGGACGACAGCGCACGCGCTTCGTGATGTCGGCCGCGGACAGGTCCTGTGAGGCGCTGCGGCCAGGGTCTGTTGAATTTCGGTTCGATCGCATCTCAAAGGTCAAGATCTGATGCGTGAGTCGACGGTACCGAACGACACGTCGACGACGACCATGCCAAGCTGGCATGACCGTTCCGTGGAATCAGTGCTTGCCGAGCTGAGTACCACTCCGTCGGGTTTGAGCACAGACGCGGCGCAGGCACGGCTCCAGACCTACGGCCCCAATCGCCTCCCCGAGCGACCAAGGCGAGGCGCACTCATGCGCTTTCTGCTGCAGTTTCACAACATTCTGATCTACTTGCTGCTGGGGGCGGCCGTGATCACGCTCGCGCTGGATCACATGGCGGACACGGCGGTGATCCTCGCGGTGGTGATCGCGAACGCAGTCATTGGCTTCGTCCAGGAAGGCAAGGCAGAGAAGGCCATGGAAGCCATACGCCGGATGCTTGCCCCTCGCGCCGCGGTGCTGCGCGGCGGCGAACGGCAGACGGTGGACGGTGAGGCGCTCGTGCCCGGGGACATCGTGCTGCTCGAGGCCGGCGACAAGGTGCCCGCCGATGTGCGGATTGTCGTGACGCACGGCGCATTCGTTCAAGAGGCCATCCTCACCGGCGAATCGATACCGGTGGAGAAGGGCGTCAAACCGGTTTCCAAGGGCGCGGCGCTGGGCGACCGGACCTGCATGTCGTTCAGCGGCACGCTCGTCACCACGGGCCAGTGCAAAGGCGTGGTGGTCGCCACGGGGGCGGCGACCGAGATTGGGCGCATCAGCGGGATGCTCTCGACCGTCGAGGCACTGACGACGCCGCTGGTGAAGCAGATGGACGTGTTCGCCCGCTGGCTGACCCTGGTGATCCTGTTAGTCGCCGCGATCCTGCTCGCCTTCGGCTACTTCGTCCGCCACTACCCCTTCGCAGACATGCTCATGGTGGTGGTCGGAGTGTCCGTGGCCGCGATACCCGAAGGGCTGCCGGCCGTTATGACCATCACCCTCGCCATCGGCGTGCACGCCATGGCCCGGCGCAACGCCATCGTCAGGCGAATTCCTGCCATCGAGACGCTGGGTTCGGTGTCGGTGATCTGTACGGACAAGACCGGCACGCTCACACGCAACGAGATGGCCGTGGCGTCTGTCGCAACCGTTGCTGGCGTGTATGTGGTTCCGGACGCGGGCTACGCACCTGCAGGTGAGATCTTCCTTGGGGGGCGCGCGATCGCAGCCATCGAACACCCGATGCTGGCCGAACTGGGCCGTGTCGCTGCCTTGTGCAGCGACGCATCGCTGCGCGAGCACGAAGGCGATTGGACGGTGGAGGGCGACCCGATGGAAGGTGCACTCCTCGCATTGGCTGGTAAGGCCGGCGTCGACTGGCGCGATGAGCGCATCACCTGGACCCGCACCGACGCCATCCCCTTCGATGCCAAGCATCGTTTCATGGCCACGTTGAATCATGACCGCGAAGAGCATGCGTTCGTCTTCGTGAAGGGCGCGCCGGAGCGGATCGTCTCCATGTGCAAGGAGCAACGATCGGCCTCGGGTGGGGTGCAGCCCCTGGAGGCGAGGTTCTGGCACGAATCCGCCGACCGCATCGCTTCGCAAGGTCAGCGCGTGCTCGCGCTCGCGTCACTACCCGTGTTGCCAGAGCGCACGGTTCTCGACCACGCGGAAGTCGAAGGCACGTTGACACTGCTCGGGCTGGTCGGACTGATCGACCCGCCGCGCTTGGAGGCGATTGCAGCAGTGGGCGAATGCCATAGCGCGGGCATTCGCGTGAAGATGATTACTGGCGATCATGCGGGAACTGCAAGGGCGATCGCTCGGCAAATCGGTTTGCTGAATCCGGAGAAGGTACTCACCGGCGTCGATCTTGACGCCATGAACGACCCGAGGCTTGCCGGCGCGGTGCTGGAGACCGATGTTTTCGCCCGCACCAGCCCCGAGCACAAGCTCCGCCTGGTCATGGCGCTGCAGTCACACGGCATCAGCGTCGCCATGACCGGTGACGGAGTGAACGACGCGCCGGCGCTGAAACGGGCGGATGCGGGTATCGCGATGGGCAAGAAGGGCACCGAGGCCGCTAAGGAGGCCGCGGAACTCGTGCTGGCGGACGACAACTTCGCGTCGATCGTCGCGGCCGTCCGGGAGGGGCGGACGGTCTACGACAACATCAAGAAGGTCATCAGCTGGACGCTTCCCACCAACGCAGGCGAAGCCATGACCATTGTCGCGGCGCTGCTCGTGGGGATGACGTTGCCGGTAACGCCGGTGCAGATCCTGTGGATCAACCTGATTACCGCCGTCACGCTCGGCGTTGCATTGGCGTTCGAGCCGACGGAGGACGGAACGATGCGCCGTCCGCCCCGCGCTCGCAACGAACCCCTGCTCAACGGAGAGCTGGTGTGGCACATCGTGCTGGTGGCTGTTCTGTTCGTTTGCGGCGTATTCGGCATCTTCGCCTACGCGATCGACCGCGGCTACTCGGTCGAGCTTGCCCGCACCATCGCCCTCAACACACTTGTCGTCATGGAGATCTTCCATCTGTTCTTCATTCGCAACATCTATGCAACCTCGCTTACCTGGAGAGCAGTGCGTGGTACCAAGGTGGTGTGGCTGACGGTCATCATCATCACGGTCGCCCAGTTTTCGATCACTTACCTTCCACCGCTGCAAGCGGTATTGGGGACCGAATCGGTGCCATTGCTGGACGGGCTGCTCATCGTACTTGTCGGCATCGCGTTGTTTGCCATCATTGAAGTAGAGAAGCAGCTACGTTTGCGCCTGCGCACGGTGCGTGCGCTCTGAGACCAGCGTCCGCAAGGATCGAAAGGTATGCCGTAGTTCGGCCTTTCTCATGAGGAAAGAGATGACCGCTGAAAGAAACCAAGAGCTTCACTTTCTCGTTGCCGTGGATGGGTCCGCGCATTCGCTAGCCGCAGTGCGCTGGGTCACGCAGATTGGCGCTGACGGGAGCCGCCTGCGCTGTACTCTCCTCAGTGTCCAAAAGCCCGTCATGTCCGGTGAAGTCGGCATACTCGCACCAGCCAGAGTAGCTTTGGACGAACGCGACCGCAGTGCGGCTGACATCCTCGGGCAAGCAGCGACGGTCATGCGTTCAAGTTCGATCCCGTTCGAGATCGAAAAGCAGATAGACGATGCCGCCAGCGCGATCGTCACGCGCGCGCAAGCACTGTCCTGCGATGCGATTGTGATGGGAAGGCGCGGTCTGGGGGTCGTCCGCGCCGCGCTTCTGGGCTCGACATCGACCAAAGTAATCCGGAGAGCCACCATTCCGGTACTCATAGTGCGCGCTGCGGATAACCCCCCACCCGTTTTGCCGCCGCGATTGCTGTTGGCGGTCGATGGCTCGGAGAGCGCAATGCGCGCAGCGGCGTTTGCCTCACGCCTTGCGCTGTTGTGCAACGGCGAGGTGCAACTGGTGCATGTCGAGCCCGGGCTTACCTTGGCAAGTACCATTCTTGGTCCACGCGAGAAGGTAGTCGAGGTCTGGTCAGGCAAGCGTGTGGAGGAAGCGCTGGCTGGAGCCCGCGGTGCGCTCACTCGAGCGGGTGTGGCATACACAGAGCACGTGGTTGTCGGCGATGACGCTCACATCGCCATTATCGAGACTGCAAGGGAAGGCGCGTACGGCATCATCGTGATGGGAACACGCGGGCTTGGCCCGGTCACGGGCTTGTTGCTGGGGTCGGTCGCGCAAAGCGTATTGGAGAAGGCGCCTTCGATGGTGGTAGCTGTTGGACTCGTTCAGTGAGAGGCGCACAGCATCGAGCAGAAACGCATGGTCCCGCGCTGGACGAAGCTGGACCGGTTATGCGATAGCTTGGCTCCAGTGAACGCGGTTTTCCAGAGGTGGTTCCAGGAAACGGGACTGGCGGATCACTGAAGTCTCTGCTCTCATCGGCCACGGTGTCGCCCGAAAAAGGAGCATTGACGAGAGAAGGCCCAAAAGGAGGCACGGCAGCCTTCAAGGCGAAGGTAGCGTTGGCTGCATTCAAGAGCGAGAAGACGCTGGCGGAGTTTGCGGAGATCCGCGTGGATCCACGCGCGAACAGTTGCGATCCCGATGCTGAACTGATGGGGAGGTTGCCGGTGCGCTGGCGTCGTGGCAGCGACGAGTTCGCCGTCACCGTGCCAGCAATCGACACGGATTGTGGTGAGCGCTGTGTGGGGGCTCGCAACGTCTCGCCGCGCGGATGCGAACGCATCAGTGTGCAATCTCGCATTTCATCGGCAGATGTCTCAGAACTCGCGATCGATCCACGCAGTGTCGGGGGGCGATCAGCGCCCTCGGACCTTTACACCGCTCCGAATTTTAGACATCAGCTAGACACGGCCATGCGTCCAAGCAAATGAAAGGCCGAAGTGACTGATTTGGTGGGAATACTGTGGGGGTTTGTGTCCGTCTCGCCTCATGGCGATCCGTCCATCCCGCGTCCGGGTGGCGCGGGACCGCCGCCTGGGGCGGCGTCCCACGACGCGGTGCGTCGTGGTCGACCCCTTGTCGGGGTTCTGCATCCCCTGCGGGAACACCAAAACAAGAAAGCCACCCGATGGGTGGCTTTCGTGTTTTGGCGTCCCCACGGGGATTGTGTCCGTCTCGCCTTATGGCGATCCGTCCATCCTGCGCCCGACGGCGCAGGACCGCCGCCGGAGCGGCGTCCCAAAACGCAGTGCGTTTTGG
>JALHQN010000047.1 GCA_022841915.1 Burkholderiales bacterium
TGGTTCGTACCGGCCACCTGTCGCTCAAGAGCGCCGAAGCGACGCTCGACGCGGCACGACGACGCCATCAGGCGGGCCTGGCGACCATCGGCGACGTTTTCCGCTCGGAAACCGCCGTCGCGCAGGTGACGTTGAATCTGCGGCGCGCGGAAGGCGAGGTGGCCAAGGCACGCGGGCAGATCGCGGTAGCGTGCGGGCTGCCAGTCACGACACCGTTGCGGATTCAACCCTGGTCGGAACAGCGTCCGAGTGCGCAGATGCAGGAAAGTTTGGAATCGCTGCTGAAGAAAGCGAGCGCACACCGCCCGGACATGGCAGCTGCCGAAAGTCGGGTCAAGGCTGCGCAGGCGGCCGTTTCCGCCGCCGGCAACGCTGGCAAGCCAACGCTCGAGATGAATCTGCAGGCCGGACGCACGTTCTATACGGACGGACGGCCGTCGGCCGCGGGCAACCTTATCGGGTTCAACCTGAGGGTTCCCGTATTCGACGGATGGCGCGACGAGTACGCAGTGCGGCGCGCCCAAGCGCAGATGCAACAGGCACAGGCCGCACGCGATCAGCTGTATACGCAGGCCGAACTCGATGTCTGGCAGGCTTACTACGATCTTCAGACCGCGAAGGCCGGCATCGCCACCACGGCTACCTTGGTGCAGGGTGCGCGACAGACGGCCTCGGTGGCCGCGGCGCGCTATCAGGCCGGGGTTGGCAGTTTGCTGGATCTGCTCACTGCCCAAGCGGATGAAACGAACGCCTTGGTGCAATCCATCCAGTCGCAACTCGACTGGCATACGGCGCTTGCCAGACTCAACTTCGCGCTCGGCGCGTCAGGCCATTTCGGGACTCTACCGTGAAACCATTCTGGATCGTCTTCGTAGTGTTGAGTGCCGCTGCTGGCGGAGGCTACTACTGGTGGAATCAGCAAGCGCAGAAAGACCCGGCCGCGGGCGCAGCAGCAGCCAAGGCGGAGGGCAAGGCCAAGGGCAAGAAGGGTAGAGGCGGGCCGATTCCGGTTCGAACCATCAGCCCGAAACGTCAGCCGATGCCGGTGCTCGTGGATGCGGTCGGCACGGTGGAATCCGAACACAGCGTCGCCGTGCGGCCGCAGATGAGCGGGGTGCTCACCGACGTGTTGTTCAAGGAAGGGGAGTATGTCAAGCAGGGACAGGTGCTGTTCCAGATCGATCCCCGTCCGCTCCAAGCTGCACTGGCTCAGTCGATGGCCGCGGTGAAGCGCGACGAAGCGCAACTCGCGCAAGCCAAGGCGCAAGAAGGGCGCCTGCGTTCCTTGGTGGAGAAGGACTACATTACGCGCCAGGAATACGACGTCGCGGCCACCGCAGCGAAGTCCTTGGAGGCAACCGTCAATGCCAATCAGGCAGCAGTCGAGCAGGCAAGGCTGCAACTCGGTTATGCGCGCATCGTTGCGCCAATCGCCGGGCGGACCGGAAGCCTAGCCGTGAAGCCGGGTAACTTGGTCACTGCCGGTACGTCAGGAACCCCGCTGGTGGTGATCAATCGCACCAAGCCGATACTCGTCGCTCTGCCCGTGCCGCAGCGGTATCTGGAGGACATTCGACGCTATTGGAGTACCGGCGATCTGAAGGTCGAAATCGCGCAGGATCGGGGCGGCCAAACGATGGTGGAGGGCAAGCTCGTATTCATCGACAACTCGGTCAACCCTGCGACCGGCACGATCCTGCTCAAGGCGCAAGTGGCGAACGACAAAGAGCAACTGTGGCCGGGGCAGTTTCTGGCTGCGCGGATCGTCCTGCGGGTGGATCCGGATGCCATGGTTCTGCCAGAAGCGGCGGTCCAGCCCGGCCAGGACGGATCGTTCGTGTTCGTCGTCACCGACGGACGTGCGAGGGTGCGCACTGTCGAGGTGGATCGACAGGTGGGCGAATACGTCGTGATCGGCAAGGGGCTCCAAGGTGATGAAAAGATCGTGATCGATGTGCCGCCCACGCTCGCGCCGAATTCACCCGTGACGATGTCCGATGGACAAGGCAAGGGCAAGGGAAAAGCAAAGGGCCAGGACAAGAGCGAGTCGGCCGGTACGGAGCCCGCCAAGGCAGAAGCGCTGGATGCGGAAGTCAAGGCTAAGGGGAAAAACTGATGAACATGTCCCGGATATTCATCGAGCGGCCCGTTGCGACCAGCGTTCTGTTTTTTAGCATTCTGTTCTTCGGTTGGCTGTCTTGGACGAAGCTTCCGGTGAACGATCTGCCGAACGTGGACTTCCCGACCATCACGGTGACGGCCCGCCTGCCTGGCGCGAGCCCGGAAGTCATGGGTAACACGGTCGCATTGCCCCTGGAGCGAGAGTTCAGCCGCATCTCCGGCGTCGACGAGATGACCTCTTCGTCGACGAGCGGCAATACCCGGATCACGATCACGTTCTCTCTCAAGCGAGATATCGATTCGGCGGCTCAAGACGTACAAACGGCGATATCGCAAGCGATTAGGCGCCTGCCTGCAGACATGCCGGAGCCACCGACCTTGCGGAAGCTCAATCCCGCGGACGCGCCCGTGCTCACGCTCGCGCTCTCCGCAGAGCACGTGCCGATGCAGAAGCTCGACGAATTTGCAGACACGCACATCGCACAACGGTTCTCGACCATTAACGGTGTCGCGCAGGTCCAGGTGTTCGGCTCGCAGAAGTATGCCGTACGACTGTTTCTGGATCCGAACGCACTGGCCAAGCGGGGGCTGGGACTCGATAAGGTCGTGACAGCGATTCGGGATGCCAATTCGAATCTGCCCTCTGGAACGATGCAGGGAAAGGCGAGGAACTACATCGTCAAGTCGGATGGCAAGCTTGCGCGCGCTGCCGACTTCAATCCGTTGATCATCGCGTACAAGGACGGCAACCCGGTGCGGTTCTCCGACATCGGGCGCGCCGTGGACAGCGTCGAGAACGAGAAGATACGCAGTTGGTACAACGGCGAGCGCGCCCTGATTCTCGCGGTTTATCGGCAGCCCGGCTCCAACACGGTGGAGGTGGTGTCGAAGCTGCGCGAGATGTTCCCGGAGATCGAGCGGGAACTGCCGGCGGGTGCGGCGTTGAACGTGCTCAACGATCGGTCCGAGTTCATCAGCGACTCGATCCATGAAGTGAATTTCACGCTCGTGCTCTCGGTGGTGCTCGTTGTGCTGGTGATCATGGCGTTCCTCCGAAATCTTCGGGCTACCATCATCACGGCGCTCATCCTGCCTGCCTCGGTCCTCGGCACTTTCGGGTTTATGCTGCTCTTGGGGTACAGCCTGAACAATCTCTCCTTGATGGCCATCACGCTGGCGGTTGGCTTCGTAGTGGACGATGCCATCGTGGTGTTGGAGAACATCACTCGTCACGTGGAGATGGGGAAAGATCGCCTGCAGGCCTCCTTGGAAGGCGCTCGCGAGATCGGCATGACTATCGTCACGATGACCGTATCGTTGTCTGCTGTGTTCCTGCCGATATTGTTCATGGAAGGCATGGTGGGGCGTTTGTTTCAGGAGTTCGCGGTGACGGTCGGGGTCGCTGTGCTGATCTCGGGCGTGGTGTCGTTGACCGTGACACCGATGCTTTGCAGCATCATGCTCAAGCCTGAGCATAAGCATGGGGCTCTCTACAACTGGTCGGAGAGAATGTTCGACGCCGTTCGTGACGGGTATGCGTCGAGCCTTCAATGGGTGTTGCGGTACCAGGGGGCGGTGCTTCTGCTCTCGGTCGGTGTGTTGGTGGCGATGAGCTGGCTCTACCAGGAGGTCGCGAAAGGCTTCATCCCCCGTCAGGACACCGGGGTAATCTTCGCCAATACGCGCGCCCGCGAAGGTGTCACGTTCGAGCAAATGATGCGCCATCAGCAGGCGGTGGCCGCGGTCATTCAGAAGAATCCGAACGTTGAGGCGGTCATGTCGACGGCTGGCCAGGGCGTCGGCGGCGTGTTCGGCGATAATGTCGGTCGGTTCATCATTCTCCTCAAGTCGCGCAGCGAGCGAACAGCGACCGCCGACGAAATCATCCAGGAGATTCGGCGCGCCACTGCCGGGTTGCAGGGCGTTCGGGTGTTCTTGTCCAATCCTCCGGCGATCCGAATCGGCGGATCGTTGTCCACCAGCGATTATCAGTTCGTTGTGACGGGCACCGATCTTCGCGCTCTCTATCGACCTGCTCAGGATCTGGAAGCGCGAATGCGTCAAATGGCGCAGCTCCAGGACGTGTCGACGAACCTCGAACTGCGCAATCCTGAGATTCAGGTCAGCATTCAGCGGGAACGGGCGGCGGCCCTGGGCATCACTTCTCAGCAGATCGAACTTGCTCTGTTCAATGCTTTCGGCGGCCGATCGGTCAGCACTCTCTACGGAACGGCTGATCAGTATGACGTGCGGTTGGAAATCGATCGCCGCTACCAAAGCGACATCAACGCCATGGACAACATCTTCATACAAGGGCCTGGTGGAGCGATGGTGCCGTTGTCCGTGGTGGCGCAGATCAAGAGCGGGGTGGGGCCTGTGTCGGTTGCGCACATCGGACAAATGCCGGCCGTGGTTTTGTCGTTCAATCTTGCGCCGGGTGTTTCCGTCGGAGAGGCCTTCGGTATCGTCCAGGAAGCGGCCGATGAAATCCTGCCCGCCGGTACGTCGACGGTCCTTACCGGTAGCGCGAAGGCGTTTGAGGAGGCGTTCCGTACGCTCCCGGTGCTTCTGCTCGTGACCATCGTGCTGATCTACATGATTCTCGCAATTCTCTATGAGCACTACGGGCATCCGCTTACCATCTTAACGGCGTTGCCCTTCGCAGGATTCGGTGCTCTTGCGACGCTGCTGATATTCGACCAAGAACTGAACATCTTCAGCTTCGTTGGCATCATCCTGCTAATCGGGCTAGTGAAGAAGAACGGCATCATGATGATCGACTTCGCACTTCAAATTCAGCGCGAACAGGGCGCGAAGCCCGCGGATGCGATCGTCGAAGCATGTCGCGTACGCTTCCGTCCGATCATGATGACGACGATGGCGGCCATTCTGGGCGTATTGCCGATTGCGCTTGGATACGGTGCTGGCGCGGAAACCAGGCGGCCTCTGGGCATCGCGGTCGTAGGGGGGTTGGTTTTTTCGCAGTTCCTAACGCTATATGTGACGCCTGTGTTCTATGTTGCCCTCGAACGAGCAGTCGCGCTGTTCAAGCGTGCCAGAGGCCGACACGCAACGAGCTCACCTACAGCATGAGTTGCTTTTTGTAGAGGTGTCTTCGTTAGCCGTCAGTTCCCTGGGGGAGGGGCTGTCGCAGCGATTCGCAAATGAATAGTGAAATGCGTTGACCCAGTGCTGCTCCATTGCTAGAATCTCCTTTCTCGAGACGCGGGGTGGAGCAGTCCGGTAGCTCGTCGGGCTCATAACCCGAAGGTCACAGGTTCAAATCCTGTCCCCGCTACCAATCCCAAGCATGGATCAGCTGGTAGGATTTATTGGGATGTCCGAGGTTCAAAATCTCTACGATGACCCCTGCTGCGTCGTCACCCGAAATAGAGCTCGCTGAGAAGTTCAGTTCGCCTCGAAGGGCTTGCCGCCTTGGCGAGCCAAGAACCCATCACTCTGTCCGTCGCGGATTATCCTCGGTCGTTATCGTCCGTGTCGTGGCTGGGGCCTCGTCCGACTGGCTACTCATGCAAATGCCGGCGTAGGGGACGGCAAGGCGGCACACAGCGATTCCAGGCGAGCCCCGAAAGGCTCTTGCCTATCTTGCGCGTCCCCTCAAGTGCGTCGTCGAGCCGACGGTGTAGTCTCAGAGCGCCTTGATTCGGAAGAATGCGGTCGCATTCCTTCTTGAGGACGAGGTCGCAGTCCGGGGCACCCGATTGGGCGGAATCGAGAGCGATCGCCGGGAAGAGCAGGGCATCCTAACCGATAGCAACCATTCGACCGAGAATGCGCAGGGAAGGCCCCGCGTCGCGCTTGCATATCGGCTGATCATCGACGTCGATTGCCTTTTTTCTGTGGCGTGCAGGGTGGTGTCTAGATTGCCGGGCAATTGCGCTTGAACCATTTCTCTTGACCGGATCCGTAGAGCTGAGTCGCCGTTGCCTTAACTCGTAGCTATGCGCCATAGGACGGGCATTCGCTGAAGACTAGATGCCTCGCGCGAGACAAGGACTCGATTGAAAACCATCGTGCGTGCGCGCAGGGCAGGCCGCGGGCCGCGTTCAATCTGCCTGCGGCTTGAACTAGCGTACTCGGCGAAGGGAGGGGCGTGGGGCGTGGAAGGCATCTGCTGCACCTGGATTGGCGTCAGCGAGCCCCCTATCGCTTGCACGCTTTCTCGACGATCTGGTCTTGTCTGGGCAGGTAGATTCCTGGATCGGGCCAGCGGAGGGGGGCGATATTTCCTATCGCGCGGGGCGAAGCGCTTGCGACTGCACCCGGGGCGTAGCACACTAGCTTTCGCCGTAAGACATGCGGGGATGATGACGTATCGCCTCGCAATGTCCCGGGAGGCGCTGACATTCAGGTCATTGATGCCGCCATGCTTTCGAATAACACGGACCCCAGTACGGAGCGATAATCCCGATGAGCAACGAATCCCATCACCATCACGACGGCCGCCGCGTTGAAGATCAGCGCCTCATCACGGGCGCGGGCAAATACACCTCGGATTGGAGCGCGCCGAGGCAGCTCTACGGACATTTTCTACGGGCCGACCGCGCGCATGCCGAGATTGTCTCCGTAGACACGGCGAAAGCCGCGGCATTTCCTGGGGTGAAAGGTGTGTTCACGGGCGAAGACGCAGTGCGCGCCGGTTATGTGCGTGCCCCGCATACGATGGGTTTTCCAGGCAAGAACGGCATGAAGGCACGAGCCCCTGCGCGTCCCGTGCTCGCACACCAGCGGGTGCGCTTCGTCGGTGAAGCTGTCGCCCTTGTCGTCGCGGAGAGCGCGGCCGTCGCGCAAGACGCGGCCGAGTTGATAGAAATCGAGTATCGCGACCTTCCGAGCGTGACCGATCCGGAGGGCGCGCTCGCGGCCGACGCCCCGCAACTTTCCGATGAAGTTCCCGGCAACCTCGCGCTGGAATCGGAGGCAGGCGATGAACAGGCCGTCGAAACGGCATTCGCCGGCGCAGCACACATCACCCGTGCAAAAGTGATTTCGACGCGTGTGGCACCCAATCCCATGGAGCCGCGTGCCTGCCTCGTCGCATACGACCCGGCCACTGAAAGCTACCGTATCCACTCCCCGATGCAGGGCGTCACTACGCTACGCTCGCAGCTTTCCAGCTACACCAAGGTACCTGCCGAAAAGTTGATCTTCGAAGTTCGCGACGTCGGCGGGGGATTCGGGCAACGCTCGAGCGCCTATCCAGAGTATGCCGCGCTCATGATCGCGTCCAAAGCGCTGGGGCAGCCGGTGAAATGGGTTTCCACTCGCACCGACGGAATACTGACCGACACGCACGGCCGCAACATGATCGCCTACGGGCAACTCGCGCTGGACAACGACGGTAAATTTCTCGCCATGCGGCTCGATTGGATTGTCGACCTCGGCGCTTATCTATCTCCAGGTGCGCAAGGGCATGTCCGCAATACCACCAATTGCATGACGGGCGTATACCAGATCCCAGCGCTCTATGCGAGTTACAAAATTCCGATCACTAATACGACACCGATCGGCGCATACCGCGGTGCTGGGCGTCCGGATATCGCTTATGCCATCGAGAGTCTCGTCAATCAAGCCGCCGCCGAATTGAATCTGGACCCGGCAGAACTGCGCCGGCGCAACTTCATTCCCCTCGAGGCGTTTCCATACACTTCGCCGACAGGCGGAAAATACGAGATCGCGGATATGCCGGGTGTGTTGAAGCAAGCCCTGTTGCTGGCTGACTGGGACGGCTTCGAGGCGCGCCGAGCCAAGTCCAAGGCGGCCGGGAAGCTGCGGGGCATCGGCATCTCGACCGTGATCGAGAATACGGGTGCGGGCAATGCGCCTACCGACGAGGTCGAGATTCAACTCGATGGCACCGGTACGGTCACTGCGTTCATGGTCGCAAAGGCGCAGGGGCACGGGCATGAGACCACCTTCGGATCGATTGTCGCCAAAGCGCTGCAGATTCCCCTCGAACGAGTGAAGATCGTGCAGTGCGAACCCGGAACCAAGCTTATCGGCAATGGTACTGGTGGTTCGCGCAGTACGATCGGTGCCGGCAGCGTCTGTCACCTGGCGGCGGTGAAACTCATCGAGGAAGGCAAGGCACTCACCGCCTTGGAGCTGAATCTGGAGCCCTCGCAGATCGAGTATGCCAATGGGGAGTTTCGCTCGAGCGAGTCTGATCGTGTGGTCAAGTTGGCTGATCTCGCCAAGGAGCAGACACTAAGCTTCATGGCGGAAGGGAAATTCGGGTCGACCTATCCCAACGGCTGTCATATCGCCGAGGTGGAGGTCGATCCGGACACCGGACGATCCGAAGTCGTCTCCTACTGCGCGGTGGACGATATCGGCGTCGTCATCAATCACAGTATCGCGGAGGGGCAGTTGCACGGCGGGGTCGTACAAGGTGCCGGACAGGTCTTCGGCGAGCAGATGGTGTACGACTCGGAAACCGGCCAACCGCTGACGGCAAGCTTCATGGATTACTACATGCCACGTGCTGGACTGATCCCCGGCATCCGGGGTGAGGAGCATGCGACGACGAGCACGGTGAGTCCCCTCGGGGTCAAGGGTGTGGGCGAATCGGGCTGTACCGCATCGATACCCGTGCTCGTGGGCGCGGTGATCAATGCCGTGCGTCCGCTCGGCATCCGACATCTCGACATGCCGCTCACGCCCGCACGCGTGTGGCAAGCAATTAGCGCCGCTGCTAGGTAGTGAACGATGTTTGCGCCGCATCGCAGCGATATTGAGTTCCGACGTGCTCCGAGGATTCTTGCGCCGCGCGCTCACCCATGCACACTACGGCAGTGCAATGTGGCGAAGTGTCTTTCTCCGCTATTTGATTAAAGCGAAAAGAGGGATTGCACCCGCAGGAACTGTGGCGTATATTTCGCCCCCTCGTGACGAGGGAGCGCAGTTAGCCCGTCGCTCCACGAGAGGGCACGAAGCGGATGTGTTTGGCGGAAAGAAATATGTAGCAAAACACTTGCCGCCTAGCCCAGAGTCATCTAAGATCGTCGTCTTTCCTGAACTCTGCACGAAACATTGTGTGGAGCAGCTCTTTAAAAACCTAACAGCCGATAGATGTGGGCGCCTGTTTCGCGGCGCCCGAGCGATGGCGCGAGCTGTTGTTCGGGATTAGCTTAAAAG
>JALHQN010000048.1 GCA_022841915.1 Burkholderiales bacterium
CCCGCCTTCACCAGCTCGACGATGGCGTCACCGAGCTCGGTGCACATCGCCTTGCCGCCCTGGTCGCGCGTTCTGATGTCGGTCGTCTTGAACAGTTTCTCGATCGCCGTCACGATCGCGTCCGCCGCATCCTTGTGCCCGAGATGTTCGAGCATCATCGCACCCGACCAGATCTGTCCGATCGGATTCGAAATGCCCTGCCCCGCGATGTCGGGCGCCGATCCGTGCACCGGCTCGAACATCGACGGAAACTCCTTCTCCGGATTGATGTTGCCGCCCGGCGCGATCGCGATCGTGCCCGTGGTGGCCGGTCCCAGATCCGAAAGAATGTCACCGAATAGATTCGATCCGACGATCACGTCGAACCACTGTGGATTGCGCACCAGATGCGCCGTCAAAATGTCGATGTGATACTGGCTGGTCTTCGCCTTCGGATACTCTTTGGCGATGGCCGCGAACCGCTCGTCCCAATAGGGCATCGAGATCGAGATGCCGTTCGACTTCGTCGCCGACACCACCTCGTTGCGCTTGCGCGTCGCAGCCAGGTTGAAGGCGTAGCGCATCACCCGGTCGCAGCCGCGCTTCGAGAAGATGGCTTGCTGAATGGCCATCTCCATATCGGTGCCCTCATACATGCGACCGCCGACCGAGGAATACTCGCCCTCGTTGTTCTCACGCACGATCCAGTAGTCGATGTCGCCCGGCTTGCGCCCCGCGAGCGGACACGGCACGCCCTCGAACAGCCGCACCGGACGTAGGTTGATGTACTGCTGAAACTCGCGCCGGATGGGGATTAGCAGACCCCACAGCGACACGTGGTCGGGCACGCCTGGAAACCCGACCGCGCCCAGATAGATGGCATCGTGCTTCCGGATTTGGGCGAGCCCATCGTCCGGCATCATTTTGCCGGTCTTCTTGAACACCTCGCACGACCAGTCGAACGTGTCCCATTGGAACGCGATGTCGAATTTTCGGCCGACCGCCTCGAGCACCTTGATGCCCTCGGGCACCACCTCGTTGCCGATCCCATCTCCGGCAATGACGGCGATCTTGTAGGTGTTCGGCTTCTGTCCTGCAGCCACGGCCATGAGCGTCCATCTCCCATCTCGGATTCGAGACGACAGAAGGCAGCCACTCACGGAAAGTCAAGGCACGACGCAAAGTGCGCATCCCGTCGAGCCGCCTGGCTCACAAGCCTCAGGGCGAACTCCGCGTCAGATCGGAGAACGTCCGGCTCAGCCGTGATCCCCGCTCCGGAACGCTCCGTGCGGGCCGACTACTCCGCGACACCACCGGATACGTAGCCCGCGGACGCTCTACGGGCCGCACATCGGAAATATCCGTTGCCGAACTCGTCCCCGGGCGCGCTTCAGGAACAGGGAGTGCACCCACGGCCATCCGGCCTGGAAGCGGATTGGCAGGAGAAGCGGCAACGGCATCCGGCGCGTCCCGGCTCGTGCTGCCCGTGATTATCGGTTCCACCGAAGCTAGGGCCGGCGGAGCGGGATCAACTTCAGAAACCCACCTTTTCGCCGGCGCTGCCGTTGTTGCAGCCGGCGTGACCGCGGGTGCCGGACGCACTGCCGGCGCTGGCTTCGACAACAGGATTGGCGTCGAAACCGACACTGAAGAGGTGCGGGCCTCGCCGTGAATCTCCTGATGTACCGGCTTCATCGCCAGCGTCGCCGGGGGCAGCGAACGCGCCTTTATCGACGCGTCGATGCAGGCCTCACCGTTCGCGGAAACGGAATCGCAACTCCGCGAGCAGGCCTTTGAGCTATGCCCTTGCAGCAGCGTCAAGAGGATGTAGTCGGGCTTGTCGGTGGCGAGATTGACATGAACGCTGGTATTGAAGGCACGCATCGCAACCCGCGTCCCCTCGTTCCAGGTGCCATCCGCGTCACCCGCATAGCATCCGACGCGTCGCAGCTCGTTTTGAATCGACGCGGCCAGGTTCGGCGATCGCCCCGTCAATGAACCCGTCGTGGGCTGCTCGTTTGTGAGCTGCCGCTTCGGCATCTGATCACTGTCACTTCCTGCCGGTGTAAAGCCTGAAGGACGACGGCTATCACTTGGGATGGTTATTTCGCCAGATGCGATGATCGGGCGGCTGCTGGGATCGTGCACGACGCCTTGTGCTGGAGGCAGCGCAACCAAGTAGTCCACTCCCAGGAAAGCTAGCACGGGCAGGGCTGCCAACATCAGGCCATGGCTGAATGAACGAACATGAGTGCGCCGAAGTCGTCCCATGACTCTTACTCCTAACGCGAGGACAACGTACTGAACAAAAAACACAATGCTGAATGCTGCCTTGGAGTTCCTAACGTGGCGTCTCGAGCACTCGACATCCTGCATGGACATGGGTGCTTCTCACGAGATCCGCAACCAGCAGTCGCAGAACCGTGTTGTGAAACTCTATCCATCGGTGCCCCCGTGCATCAAGTCGCGCACCGAACAGTGGTTACGGTCGCCCCTTCATCATGCGCAGTGGACTGTATATCATCACGGGCTCGCCCTTTTGGTTCACAACCGTGTTGCGTGTACGCACTAATCCACGGTTTCCTTTCGAAGCGGCCCGGCTTTCTGTCACTTCGAGGACAACCGAGATGGTGTCCCCCACGAACGTCGGCCCCTTGATCTCGAGATCCATCCCGAGAAACGCCATTCCCGTGCCTTGGATGGTGCCGGCGATCACCAGCCCTTCCGCCATTGAGAACACCAGCGCACCGGGGACCAGCCGACCTTTGATCGCGCTTTCGGTCTGCCGATAGATCTCGTTCGTGAACAACACCTCCAGCATGCCCGTGCATGATATGAAGTTGACCAGATCCGGCTCGGTAACCGTGCGCCCGAAAGTTCGCCAGCTTTTCCCGACGGGCATGTCTTGCCAATAGAATCCCCTGCCGAGCAGCTCCGGCTCTTGCGTCATGGTCACAACTCCCTCTTTTCAGAAATTCTCGACCCAGGGCCGCAATTCCACTTCTGTGCTCCAGGCCGAGCGAGGCTGTCGAATGACGGCGAGATAGGTCTCGGCGACGGCATCCGGATCGAGCAGGCTATCCGGCGTGTCGGTCGCCCCTTCATTCCGTCCTCGCTCCGCGTTCCGCACCCCGCCGTCGATGTTGAAATGCGCGACGTGAATGCCTTTCGGCTGAAGCTCGCGCGCCATCGCTTGGGCAAGGCCGCGCAGCGCGAATTTCCCCATCGCGAACGGTGCCGACTGCGCGTAGCCCTTCATGCTTGCCGACGCACCCGTGAACAGGATCGTTCCAGCGCCGTGCGGCAGCATGCGGCGGGCCGCCTGCTGAGCGACCAGGAAACCGCCGAACGCCGTCACTTCGAGTGCCTTCATGACGTCACCCGGCACGAGATCGACCAGAGGCCCGCGCGTCCGGAAACTCGCGTTGTAGACGACGACGTCGATGCGCCCAAACGAACGGTCCAGGTCTGAAAACATGGCCGCAACGGCCGCTGGAGACGCCGCATCGACGGCAAAGGCGTGCGCCTTCGTCTTCTCCGCGAGTTCGGCGAAGTGATCGGGTTTGCGCGACGCCAGCGCCAGCTTGTAGCCTTCGCGAGACAGCAGCCTTGCCACCGACGCGCTGATCCCACTGCCAGTTCCGACTATCAAAGCTGTCTGCGTCATGAAGTTTCTCCTCGCGCCCGTCATGGCGAGCTTCGCAAGGCCTCCACCCGAAAGCAATCGGAAGGCGGATCACGCCGCATAGACAGGACGCGGCGGGTTCGCCCGCCACGGTCCCTCGCGAAGCTTTATTCGATGGGCACGACCTCGTATCCCGACTGGCGCAGCAGCGCGACGAGGCCATTGTCGCCGATGAGGTGCAGCGCGCCGACCGCGATGAACGCTTCACCCTTTGCCAGGATCGGCAGTGCCGCGTCACGCATGCGCGGATTGCGCACCGTCAGCAGCGCATGCCGGAAACTTTCCATCGCCGTCGGGTCCAGCCCATGCGCCCGTATCATCTCGGCTTGCATCGGCAGCACCTTGCCCATTTCCCGCGCCAGATAGCGCTGGAGCATCGTCTCGACAGCGTCCGCAGTCCTCGCGTGCGTCTTGAGAGTGGCCTTCAACACACTGAGCTGGTCGGCCTCCGGTATGCCGGACATGACGAGTAACTGGCTTTCCAGCGTTTCCAAGCCGAGCACTGGAATGCCTCGGTTGCGTGCAGTCTGGCCGATCTGAAGGTCGAGCGGTTCTTTGCCAGCCTGCATCCTGGCGCGCTCGCAGTCCGTGACCGCAAGCATCAGAGTAACGAACCATGGCCGCAGCCGGGTCTGAGCCGCAGCCGGGAATCCTACGCGGGTCAGCGCCGTCAGCGCCGTTGACAACTCGTCTGCATCCAGCACACCGGCCAACCCCGCGGCGTCTCTGAAGACGATGTGTTCCTGCAGGCTTCCGAGAGCTGCAGCGAAGGCTTTCGGCGAGAGATCGGCAACCTCCAGCGCCACGCGCTTCGCAGACCCAAGCGCCGCTTCGACAGGCGGCGAAAGCGAAGTTACGCGGGCATCGCTGAGATGAATCGTTCCGAAAAGATGGCTCGGCTTCAGTCCCGGACGCGAAACGCGCCAAAGCAGGGCGCCGCCATTCTCCACCTTCGCCGCGGCAGCTTCGATCCGCGCCTGGGCCGTCGGATCGCTTGCCACGAGTTCGGGAAGCAGGTCCTTCCCCTGGCATACGGGCGCTGCTCCGGACGCCCTGACCGCCGTCGGCACCGCAAGTCCACATGTGAGCGCCACAACGAACGCCGCGAATCGACCTCTACCCATACCGACTCCGCTCGCCGCCCTGATGACCGAGGATCCTTTTCGACCGCGAAGTTCGTCTCGAGCCGGCAGCGTGAGCACAGGAACGTCGCGATCCACGCACCAGCCTGCCATGCAACGATCACGGCTCTATTAACTTGATGTCCCAAGGCTTGGCACAAACGCGAGCCCGCCGACTACATCAGCTTCCTGATCTCAGCCTTTAGCAGTGGCGCTAGATCGTCCCGCGCCATTGCATAGGCGAGATTGGCCATGAGGAACCCGATCTTGGAACCGCAATCGTAGATCGCCCCGTCGAAACGGACCGCGTGGAAGGCTTGGCCGGGTTGCTTGGCCATCGTAATCATCGAATCGGTGAGCTGGATCTCCCCTCCAGCCCCACGCTCCTGAGTCTGCAGCAGATCGAAGATCTCGGGCTGCAGGATGTAGCGACCGGTGATATGCAGGTTCGAAGGCGCTGTGCCGCGCGGCGGTTTTTCCACCATGGATGTGATTCGGCTGACCTTGGCGTCTCGCGTTTCGACGCCCACGATCCCGTACTGGTGCGTCTGATCCTCCGGCACTGGCGCCACCGCGATATGGTTGCCGCCGTGCTGATTGTAGGCCTCGATCATTTCAGCCAGGCAAGGGCGGTTAGCGTGGTGCAGCATATCGGGCAGCAGCAGCGCGAACGGTTCATCTCCGACGATATCCCGTGCGCACCAAACCGCATGGCCAAGGCCGAGCGGAGCCTGCTGCCGGGTGAAGCTCGCCTGGCCGGCACCGGGTACCTCGCGTTGCAGAGCCTCCAGCTCAGCGCGCTTGCCGCGATCGGCAAGCGTCCGCTCTAGCTCGAAAGCCGTGTCGAAATGATCCTCGATCACTCCTTTGTTCCGTCCCGTGACGAAAATGAAATGCTCGATGCCTGCCGCTTTCGCCTCGTCCACCACGTGCTGGATCACAGGCCGATCGACGACTGTCAGCATTTCTTTCGGCACCGCCTTTGTCGCCGGCAGGAAGCGCGTTCCAAGGCCAGCGACCGGAAACACGGCCTTGCGGATAGGACGGGGCTTGGCAGTCATCTAGGTACTCCGGGGAAGCTTGGACTGAAATCGTCAGCCTTCTGCGGTTTGCAAGAAGCCTGCCGGATGGTGAAGGAGAGATGAATGACGCTCACGTCGCGACATCTCGTCTCTGCGCACGCCACCCTTCGGCAAGCCCGTACATCACCTGGACCAAACGCACGAGCAGCGCTGGGAAGACAACCAGCGGCAAGAAAATAGTCGCAAACACGATTCCCCGGACCAGACGCGCCAACGCGAACCCGCCGCGGCCAGCATACTCCGTCTCGAGCTCAGTCGGCCATACACAACGCCACCATCGGTTGACGACGGGCAACGCCAGCAGCCCAAACACCAGTAGAGCCAGGTACCCCGCCTGCACCAGGGACGGTAGACCCGGAATGATCCGCCGATCGATCTCGCGCTGACGCTCGACAGTTAGCAACGAAGCCCTCACGCCCCGGATTGCTATCGAGCCCGCAGTCTCGGACACGATGTCAGCCCATGATTCGGCAACCGCGCGGGTCAGGTTGGCTACTGGCGCCGAGCCCTTCGAACTGAACGGCGTCAAGACGATCTCAATCCGCCCATCAGCCATGGCGCTACCTGAGATGACCAGTTTTTCGGGATCCCCGGCCAACGCGTGAAAAAAACGACCGAGCGAGGCCCCGCCGAGTGCTTTGTCGAAATTGGACAGCGCCATCCGCTGCCAGAGCCAGTTGCGCGTACCCGGTTGCCGCGGCGAGGACGTGTCCAGGATGAGGAAGTTGACGTCGGCTCGAGCCGCATCCTTCGTCAGCGGCCCAATTGCCAGCGTACCCTCCGGCCCCGAAGCCGGCTTGAAGGCCAACCGATTTCCGTCGAGGCGCCCGGACACCAATACGACTTGGCCGGAAATCCTGTCGATTGCCCGTCCGAGATGCCCTGGATCGACCACATCGGGCCGCGCACGCCGCTCGCCTGGCTCGGTGGACGGCGCCCGCGACAGCCCGGTCGAGCCACCGGGTTCCAGCGCCAGGATCCTGACGAGCGCGCGGTCCACAGGTCGCTCGATCTGCCGCACGATTTCCGCCAGCACCTCGCGCGCGCCAGCCTCCACCAGGAACTCGCGCCCGATGGCGACACGAGGCGGCTGTCCGGTCCGACGCACCAAGGAAAAACGACGCCCGCCCATCACCAGAGACAACTCGGCGTCGACCGGAAAGGACGCGAGCGACGCCGCGCGCCGCAATGCCGTATCCGCCGTGAGATGCACGTGCAGCCTTGCCTTTGCGGCTTGCACGTCGGGGGCGAGCGTCTTCAGTCCCCGGGCCAGCTCCGCATCGGTCGCTGCCGTGAAAGACTCACCCTCCCGATTGACCAATCGCCAGTGGCCGATGTCCGTCCGCTCGGCCGCGATATCGATTGTCCCGCTTTCGGGTTTCGAACCAGTGATATGGCGAACAACGGCCGGCAGCGCGTCAGCGCTACCGCTGTCGTCATGACCGATCAGGTTTCCGAGCCAGCGCTCCCACGCCTGCGATGGCGCCGCACCCACGAACATCGTGAGGCCGAAAAAGAGCGCGACCGCCGTGATCCGGAGCCCCAAACCTCGCCTCCCCCCTTGGCTGCGCCCTCACATGGCAGGATGACGAAACCCGAACGCGAGCCCCTTCGCGCGACAGGGCGCACGGCTGCCACCAGGGGTTCGCGGTGGGTCAAAGACCGAAGCTACACACTCGGCTTCCGGTAGACGTCCTTCAACGCAATGCGCCCGTCCTTGAACGTATACCGCTCGAGTCCCGCTTCCTCGCGCACTGCGCCTGTCGCCTTGTCGGTCTCGATCAGCCGGAACGTCATGAACGTAGCGTCCGGAGCGTGATGATAGACCACGTCCTCGAACCGGCGTTGCACGTCCCCCGATCCCGTTGCCGCAAGCGCCTGGCCGACCGCGTCCTTCCCCGTGATCCGTCTTACGGAGCCGTCACGGTCATTCGACTGCCACACGAAATCCGGCGTCACGGCCTGATACAGCAGCTCCGAGTCTCGCTTGAACCAGGCCCGGCCGAAGGTCTTGAACAGCACATCGCGCTCAGTTGCAGACGGTGACATGGCTCACGCTCTCCTTTGGCTGACAGAAAACGCCGGATCGTTCACTCCGCTGCGATCATTGCCGCCGCGCCGCCGCGATCGGCCATGGCAATGGCCTGCTGCCCCGGAGGCGGCTCACCATAAAACGTTGTGCGCTGGCGCGGAGTGCGCCCCGCCTCGCGAATCATCGCCTCGATCGCCGTCGCCACCATCTCCTGGCCATGAGCAGCACCGGCCGCCCGCGTAATGCTCTCGTTCATCAGCGTCCCGCCCACGTCGTTCGCCCCGGCCGAAAGACACGCACCGGCGCCCTCGGGACCGAGCTTCACCCATGAGGCTTGCACGTTGGGAATCACGGCATCGAGCACCAGCCGCCCGACGGCATGCATCAGCACCGCCTCGCGGAACGTGGGTCCTCTGCGCGCCTGCCCTCGCAGAAAGATCGGGCTCTCCATATGCACGAACGCCAGCGGCACCAGCTCCGTGAAGCCACCCGTCCGCTCCTGCAGATCCCGCACGCGGATCAGATGCCGCGCCCAGTGCTCGGCCCGATCCACGTGCCCGAACATGATTGTCGCCGT
>JALHQN010000049.1 GCA_022841915.1 Burkholderiales bacterium
CTCGCCCTGCTGCTGCTTCTGTACGCCTGGTTCGGCCCGTATCTGCCGGGGCAATTGTTCAGTCACCAAGGCTTCTCCGTCGCAACCATCGTCGGCGACGTCTACGCCTCGATGAACGGTATCTTCGGCTTCGTCGCCTACGTCTTCATCGCCTTCGTCATGCTGTTCGTGATCATGGGCGCGATCTTCGAGCGGTTCGGCGCCGGGAGCTTTTTCATCGATCTTCCGGTCGCGCTGATGGGCGGCATGCGAGGCGGTCCGGCGAAGGCCGCGGTAATGGCAAGCGGGCTCTTCGGCAGCATTTCGGGTAGCGCCACGGCCAACGTCGTTGCCACCGGAGCGTTCACGATCCCGCTGATGAAGAAAACCGGCTACCGGCCTCAGGTCGCCGGCGCCATCGAGTCGGCCGCATCCACCGGCGGCATGTTCATGCCCCCGGTCATGGGTGCCGGCGCATTCTTGATGGCCGAGATGCTGCGCATGCCTTATGCCGAGATCGTGAAGATCGCACTGGTGCCGGCCCTGCTCTATTTCTTCGCGGTGTTCGTCATGATCCACTTCGAAGCGCTGCGCAACGGAATCGGGGGCGTACCCAAGGAAGACCGCCAGAACGCGTGGGATGTTTTCAAGCGCGGCTGGTACTACGTGGCACCGATCGTCGTTCTGTTCTACGTCTTGTTCTCCGGCAGTTCCGCCTCACTGGCGGCCTTCTATGCCATCATCAGCTTCCTCGGGATCATGGCTTTCAGGTACTTCCGGCGCGGCGAGTTCAAGCGTTTTTTCGTCACGCTCTACGATGCGCTGGCCGACGGCGGCGACAAATCACTCATTGTCGGCTCCACCGCCGGCCCGGTGGGCATCATCATCGGCATCGCGCTGCTCTCCGGGCTCGCCTTCAAGTTCTCCGCCCTGGTGATGACCTACACGTTCGGCTATCAGTGGGTGGCGCTGCTGCTCGTGATGTTCGCGACCTTCGTGCTAGGCATGGGCATCACCGTCACCGCCGATTACCTCCTCCTCGCGCTGCTTGCCGTGCCGGGCATGGCGGAAATCGGCATCCCGCTCATCGCGGCGCACTTCTGCGTCTACTGGTTCAGCCAATCGTCCAACGTGACACCGCCCGTATGCATGGCCGCCTTCGCCGGTGCCAGCATCGCCGGCGCGCATCCGTACAGCACCGGATTTCACGCCATGCGCTTCTCGGCCTATCTGTACATCATGCCCTTCATGTTCGTGTACTCGCCGATCCTGATGCCGGACGGATTCAATACCCAAGTGCTTTATTGTTGGGTGATCCTGTTCTTCTCGGTCTTCCCCTTCGCCGCGGGCGCCACCGGCTATCTGTTCGGCCCACTGCAGATCGTGCAGCGCGTGTGTCTGCTGGTGGCGGCGTGCCTGTTCGTGTTTCCATCGCCGCTGGCGGATGTCGTCGGGTTCGCACTCATTGCGTTCATCGCACTGCCGCAGTATCTGAACTGGCGCAGGCGCACACGCGCCTCGATCGCATCCGCATAAGGCGTCAGCGCGCTTCGCCGGGAAGCGGTATCGCCGCATCCGCCGCATTCGGATGCGGCCGCTCGCTGGTGTAGCCGGCGTTCGTGGTGTAGATCACGACCAGTCGGCTGTCGGATGCGGCGGCAATGCCATGAGGCAGCCCGGCCGGCAGGCTGACGAGACTGCCGGCCTCGATCGGTACGTCGTCGCGATCGTCGAACGTGATGGCGCCGCGGCCTTCCACGCAGAAAATAACTTCGTCGTCGTTGGGATGGACATGAAACGGCGTGACCTGGCCGGGCTCGTAGCAGTTAAGCCGCGTGACCAGATCGTTCGAGGCGATCAACGGCTGATTGACCCGGGCTTGCGGCGAATAGCGCTTGAACGCGTTGATGTTGAGCGCCTGCACGCTTCCTTTGATTTCCATTGCGCATCCTCCTCGTGACGAAATGACCCGCTCCACGACGGGCGCCGTCGTTTCGATGGCGGCTCGTCGATCTTCTGCCGCACCCTAGCTCGCGTCAATACCCTCATGCGCGGCGGCGTCGGCCCTCGAACCGCCCACGTCATGCCGGGAACATACGTCTCGAGCACGCCTTTACCGACGATTGCGCTGCCCACTCATGTAACATGAGGCGAAAGCGTGCCGGAGAGCCAGGAGGAGCCATCATCGACGAGCTGCGCGTCTACAAGATGTATCCGGGCAAGCTCGAGGCATATCTCGAGCTGTCGCAAAGCATCGCCATTCCCTTTCGCGGGAACGACTACGGCCAACTGCTCGGATTCTGGTCGGTGGAGTCAGGCACGGTGAGCAGCGTCGTCAACCTGTGGCGACACGAGAGTTTCGCGACGAGAGAAGCATTGCGCACTAAGCTGGGGCAGGCCGAGGTCTGGCAGCGCTACACGCAGCAGACGCATCCGCTGAACCAGCATCAGACAGTGCGCCTGCTCTCGCCGGTGCTGCCGCTCGCGATGCCGACCACCTCGGACAACACCTACGAGCTGCGCTTCATCACCGCCCGCACAGGCAAGGCCGACACCGTGGCCCGGCTTCTGCGTGACGCAGCTCCGCGCGCAGAGACCGCGACCACCATCGGCGTATGGACCAATCTCTTCGGCGAGATCTACGAAGTCGTCTGCCTGTCGGTGCACTCCGACATCCAGCAAAGTCTGCGGGGTCCGTGGTCGGCGCAGTGGCGCGCGTTCCTGCGGGCTCATGGCGCGATGATCGACAACATCGAGGCGAGCGTGCTCTTGCCCATTCCCGCCTCGCCTCTCCAATAGCGGAAAGCACCGAATGACACGAAGACGCATCGCTCGTCCATCGATGACCCCTCCATGCCTGAGCTTGGCGATTGCAGCGGTCGTCGCATCTTCCGCCACGGCGACGTTCGCCCAAGCGCCTTATCCCGCTCGCCCGATCCGCCTCGTCATTCCCTACGGTGTGGGCGGAAACACCGACATCGTCGCGCGACTGTTGCAGCCAAGGGCGTCCCAGCAACTCGGCCAGCAGATCGTCGTCGACAATCGTGGCGGCGGCGCCGGCATTCCCGCCTTCGACCTCATCGCTCGCGCAGCGCCGGATGGGTACACGGTGATGATGACCGCGTCCAATCTCGCGTCCAACCCGATTCTCTTCCGCAAGCTGCCGTACGACGCGCAGCGCGACTTCGCGCCCGTGACCCTGGTCGCGATCGTGCCTACCGTGCTCGTCGTGCATCCGGGCTTTCCCGCGCACTCCGTGCACGACCTCATCGCCCTGGCGAAGGCGAAACCCGGCACCCTCAACTTCGGTTCGGTTGGCAACGGCTCGGGCAATCACCTCACCGCGGAGATGTTCACTCACGTGGCCGGACTACGCACGGAGCATGTGCCGTACAAGAGCGCAGCCATGGTGATGACGGATCTGGCGAGCGGGCGGCTGTCGTTCGTGTTCGCGACCGTCCCGGCCGCGCGAAGCTTCATCGCAGGTGGTCGCATCCGCCCCCTTGCGGTAAGCAGCCTGAACCGACTCGCCACTCTGCCCGATGTGCCGACCGTCAGCGAGTCCGCCCTTCCCGGCTTCGAGGTCAATTCCTGGCTGGGCATCTTCGCGCCCCGACACACCCCACGCCCCGCGATCGACCGCCTCAACGCGGTGATCGTCGATGCCCTGCGCCAGCCGGAGTTGCGAGAGCGGCTTGCCGCCGTCGGCGCCGAGCCTGTCGGCAGTACGCCCGAAGCACTCGGAACCCATCTGAAGGGGGAGCTGGAGCGCTGGGCGAATCTCGCCAAGACCGTGAAGTTCGAAGTCTCGCACTAACCGATCGACCGCCCCTGCATCGATCAGGCGCCGGTACGACACATTCAAGGAGGAATCCATGCATCTCGCCACGAAACGGTCGTTGGCTCGGGTCTTGACCTGCGGTATCGCAGTCACCGCGTGTTTGCAGGCCAACGCCCAGAGCTACCCCGCCAAGCCGATTCGCCTGGTGGTCGGATTCGCGGCGGGTGGCCCGACCGACATCGTCGGGCGCACGATCGCACAAAGCCTGCATCAAAGCCTCGGTCAGCCAGTGATCACGGACAATCGCCCGGGTGCGGCCAGCAACATCGCAGCAGACCACGTCGCCCGCTCGGCAGCAGACGGATACACGCTTTTGATGGGCAGCATCTCACTGGCAAACAACGCGACGTTGTACAGCAAGCTCAGCTACAACCTCCTGAGCGACCTCGCCCCGGTCGTGCGGGTCACCAACTCGCCTTTCCTGCTCTGCGTCCATCCGTCGATCCCGGTCAAGAGCGTCCCGGAACTGGTGAACTTTGCCAAGGCACGCCCCGGACAAGTGCAGTACGCCACCGCCGGCAACGGCTCGGGTTCGCACCTGTTCACCGAACTCTTCGCCAGCATGGCGGCAATCAGGGTGCAGAGCATCCCCTACAAGGGCGCCGCACCGGCCATCAGCGACATGGTGGCAGGCCAGGTCGCCTTCGTATTCGACAATGTCATCGCCATGGTGCCGCTGCACAATGCCGGTCGAGTCCGCTGCCTGGCAGTGTCCTCGTCCACCCGAAGTTCCATCGCCCCCGCCATTCCGACGATGAACGAGGCCGGGATCAAGGGCTACGACGCCGAAGCCTGGTTCGGCGTCTTCGCGCCGGCGGGTACGCCCCCGGCCGTGATCGAGCGGATCAACGCGGAGGTCAACCGGGCCGTGGCCAGTCCCGCGGTACGCCAGCGCTTCGAATCCCTGGGCGCCGAACCCGGCGGTGGATCCGCCCCGGCGTTCGCTCGCTATGTCCGTGAGGAGGTCGACCGCTGGGGCAAGGTGATACGCTCGGCTGGCGTGAGTCTGCAGTAGGCACGGCTGCGGATGTCGGTCGCTGCACACTGTGCCCACCGTGAGCCCGCGCCTCGAGGCTGCCTAGTCGAATCCGCGGGCTCGATCGCCGCGATCATTGCGCGTCGCTCGGCCGCCGGACGATCTCCTGACGCCTCAAAACTTCTCCGTCCAGGGCCGGACTTCGACCTCCCACGTCCAGCAGTCGCGCGGCTGGCGAATCAGATGCAGGTAGGTCTCCGCGATTGCCTGCGGCGCGAGCAGGCTGTCCGGGTGGTCGGCGGGCACGGGACGAAGCTCGGAGCGTATGCCGCCATCGATCACGACATGGGCAACGTGCACGCCCTGCGGGGCGAGTTCGCGCGCCATGCTTTGTGCCAACCCGCGCAGAGCGAACTTGCCCATCGCGAAGGGCGCCGACTGCGCATAGCCTTTGACACTGGCCGAAGCGCCGGTGAACAGCATCGTGCCCGCCCCCGAGGCAAGCATGCGTCGGGCCGCCGCCTGCGCGACCAGGAACCCGCCGAACGCCGTCGTGCGCAACGTGCGCTCGACTTCCGCCGGCGCCAGATCCACCAGCGGACCGCGCACACGGGCACTCGCGTTGTACACCACGACCGCCAGCGGCACCGCCAACGCATCGATGCGATCGAAAAGCGCATCGACCTGATTCGGCACCGAAGCATCGCAGGCGAACACCTCGGCATCGACCTCGGCGGCAAGCGCCGCGAGCTTCTCGACGTTGCGCGCCGCGAGCACGCAACGATAGCCTTCGCGCGCAAGCACGCGCGCAAGCGCCGCACTCAAGCCGCTACCTGCTCCCACGATCAGTGCAAGCCCCTGCATACCCGGTCTCCTAGTTCATGGCTGCGATTGCCAGCCCGGCACGGCGACAGCCATGTTCGGGCAGACTGGCAAGCTGCATTCTGTACCAGCCCGCCCAGGTGCACCAGGCGATCATCCCACGGATCGCTCACATACGCCCCTGTTGCGGGCGACGCGCGAGCCGTGCTTCACTGGCGACGTCGACCGAAGCACCCAACAACCCGGCGTCATCAGCGACCCGTCGCTCGATGCGGCCGGTTCCTCGGAGGAATCTTCATGCATCTGAGCATCGATGAGGCCACGCAACTCGCCGTGCGCGTTCTCGTGCGCCACGGATTTACCGCCGCGCATGCGCGGATCGTCGCGGATCATCTGGTCGAGGCCGCGCTGTGCGGGCACGAGTTCTCCAGCCTGCCGCGTCTGCTCGCCATCGTCAACGAACTGCGAGCTAAGTCGGTGCCTGCGCCCATCCGCATCACGCGGGAGGACGGCTGTTTCGCCCACGTCGACGGCGGCGATCATGTCGCCTACGTGGTTTCGCTCGTCGCCGTCGACAAGGCGATCGAGATCTGTGCGCGCACGGGCATCGCGGTCGTCACCGCGAACAACACCTGGTTCAGCGGACGCTGTGCCTATTACGTGGAGCGAGCCGCGCGTCGCGGCTACGTCGCCATGCACACCACGAATACCACCGCGCGCGTAGCCCCCTACGGCGGCACCGAGGGCCTCATGGGCACCAATCCTTTCGCCATTGCCTTCCCCAGCCTGGACGATCCCCTGGTAATCGACATCGGCACGTCCGCGATCACGTGGGGCGATGTCGTGCTCATGCAGGCCAAGGGCGAGCCGCTGCCCGAGGGCGTCGCCGTGGACAAGCACGGCAGTCTCACGCGCGACCCGGCCGCGGCGCTCGAAGGCGCGTTCCTGCCTTGGGGCGGCCAGCGTGGCAGCGCGCTCTCGATCGCGGTGCAGTTGCTCGGCGTCCTCGCGGGGAGTGCCCCCGTCATCGACCAGACCGGCAACTTCGGACTGTTCTTCGTGCTGATCGATCCCGAGCGCGTCGCCCCCGGTGGCGGGTTCAAGACCGAAGTGTCGGCGATGCGCGAGGCCATCCGCGCCAACCGCCCATTGGCGAACGTCGGACAGGTTCGTGTTCCGGGCGACGGCAGCCAGCAACGACGCGAGCGTGCCCGAGCCGCCGATGCGATCCCCCTGGACGACAAGATCTATGCGCGCATCCTCGAACTCGCAGGGTGAGCCCGGGCGCCGCAAACGTCGGGATTCGTCGCTGCGCCCGCCGCCGACGCGGGCACAGGGCGGTCACAATCCCGTGACGTCGACGCCGCACTGGGCGAGGATCGCCCGCGCGGATGCGCTGCTCAAGTAGCCGGCGAAGGCAGCGGCAGCTTCGGGAGACGTGCCGTCGGTGGTTCTCGCCACGACGTAATCGGTGGCATGTTGCAAGGGCGCAGGCAGGGGCCCCGCGCAATGGATGCCGCGACCATGGAACATCATCAGTTCCACGATCGCGCCCAGGCACAGCACGTCGCCGCGACTTTGCATGAGGTGCTCCATCATCTGCGGCCCCGTCTGGAAACGCGTGATCTTCGGCAAGAGCCGCTCGTAGAGCCCTTCGCGCCTGAGCATCGCTTCGACATACAGCCCGCTGGTGGCCAGCGTGAAGACGATCGATTCCGCGCGCTCCAGGGCGTGCACGATGTCCGCCGGTCGAGCGATCCCGGGCACGCATGCGCCCTCGCGTACCGCCACACCCACACCGACCCGACCCAGCCGCGCATGCGCCTCGCGCCGCAGCTTTCCCGCTTCGGTCAGGGTATCGGCCGCGGCGCTCGTCAGCAGCAGCAAATCGAACACCTCGCCTTCGCGTATACGACGCAGGATGGTGGGCGTGGTGGCCCAAGTGACCTGCACACGGCCCTGGCCCGACTCGGCATACGCCGCGACGGCACGCACGAGCCCGGGCTCGACGGAGCCCGCGCTCAAGAGCCTGATCTCGCGCGGGTTCATGCGGGACACCCCCTTCGCGACATCGCCGCTCGACGCCACCCATCGCCCGCTTGAATACCTGCCATGCGTCCCTCTCCCTGATCAGTCGCCCGCAACGCCAAAACGATTCCATGACCCGCCAGCGCAATGCGACTACGGCGCTCCCGGAAAGACATCCGCACCGTAGAACGCGCGAATGCGCTCCAGATAGTCGCCGCTCGGCGGCGCGAGGCCGAAGCGCTTGCTGGTGAATCGTCCGGTATGCCGACGGAGTTTGACCGCCGTCTCCGC
>JALHQN010000050.1 GCA_022841915.1 Burkholderiales bacterium
CGAAACAGCAGCCAGGCCTCCAGCACGGGAAAGCCGAGCAATAGCGCGAAGATGATCAGTGCAGGCATTACGCACCCTCCGTGCGCCGATTGAGAAGCCCCCCGCTGCCGAGCAGCAGGCCGTTCACCACGAACACCAGCCCTACGCCGAAAGCCGTTCCGAGAACGCCGAACAGCAACGGACAGGCGACTTCGGCCAGCTTGTTGACCGTGACTCGCATGCCGATCACTTCGTTCACGCGCCCGACCGGCGAACGATTGTAGGAAAGAATCTGACTCAGCGGCTGACCGCAGCCCAAGCTCAGGCCGAGCATGAACGAAACCGCCGCCAGTATCCAGGCCGACTCGAAAATCGGAAACAGCATGAACGTCCCCGCAGCGCCCACCATGGCGAGGGTCAACATGTGCGCCTCGCCGAGTCGCCGCGTCAGCGCAGGCAGAAAGAAGCGAACTCCGATCGCCGCCAGCGCGTAGGCGGACATCACGAAGCCGATCGCTGTGGCCGAAAGCCCCACAGAATGACCATAGATCGGCATGTAGAAGGAAAACAATTCGAGCGCCGACAGCACGACCCCACCGACGATGAACGTGTCCCGCAGTACCGGGCGCTTCCATAGATCCAGCGCGTTGCCGCGCTCGCTGCGCCCGCCTTTGCGAACCGCGGGAAAGCCGCGTTTGAGCGCGGCCACATAGGCCATGCCTGCCAACGGGGTCAAAGCCAACAGCAAGTATCCGTAGGCGTGTCCGACGTGGTCCACAGAGAAGCCCGCCGCAATCGGGCCCAGGAAAGCCGCAATCGCCGGACCCAGGCTGAACGTGGAGAAATCACGCGTGCGGGTCTCCGGGGTGCCGAGCGCTCCCACCAAGCCCTGGATCGTGACCGCATAGAAGACGAATCCGACGCCCACCAAGGCAGCCGACCCGAACAACGCCGGGATCGAGGGCAGCAAACCCGGCAGCAGCATCCCCAAGGCAAAGCACAGCGAGCCCCCGAGCAAGGGCCAGAAGAAACCCACGCGGTCGCTGACCTTGCCGGCGACCACCGCCAGCAACAAGGGACCGACGCCATAGACGGCCATCAATACGCCGATCTGCGCGGGGCTCGCGCCCAATTCGAGCGCAAACAGACTGAGCAGGACCTTGCTGGCCTTGTACCCGGTGATCACCAGCACGGTGATCACGAGCACGGAGTACACGCTCATCAGGCGCACGGTTCTGGAGCCCGCGCCCTTATCCGGCGTTTGGCTCACGCCGAAAGGTGCCGAGCATTCAACCCCAGCAATGCACCGATTCGATCGCCCGACTTCAGACCCGAACCCGTCAGCACGAGGACGGTGGCCTCACCGGCCTTGATCTCGCCGCGAGCGATCAACTGACTGAGCCCCGCAGCCGCGGCCGCCGAGGTCGGTTCCACATACAGCCCTTGCCGAGCAAGCGTACCGAGCGCGCTCACGATCTCGGCCTCGGAGACCGCGAGAATGCTGCCTGCGGACGAGCGAATCGCCCCCAACACCTCCACGACCCGGGTCGGCTGCGACGAAGCGATACCCTCGGCCACCGTCGTCTCGATGCGGGTAGCCACCAGATGATCGCTCCCGGCGACATAGGCCGCGAAGTAAGGGGCGCAGTTGGCCGCCTGCACGCCGTGAATCTTCGGCATGCGCGCGATCTCGCCATTGGCCAGCAGTTCTCGAAAACCATGTTCGCATCCGAGCACGTTCGCGCCGTAGCCCAGAGGGACCACGACATGATCCGGCACATCGAATCCGTACTGCTCCCAGATCTCGTAGGCCAGCGTCTTGGTGCCCTCGGCGAAGAAGGCCTGCCGGTTGTGGCTCGCGTAGAAGATTTCCGCCGACATGGCCAGCGCCGCATCCGCCACGTCCTGCCGCGATCCCGGGATGGTCACGGCGTCGGCGCCCATCGCTGCAATCTGCACGATTTTCGGATAAGACGCCGTTTCAGGGACGAGGATGCGCGCCTGGATTCCGGCAGCCGCGGCATACGCGGCCAGCGATGCGCCCGCGTTGCCCGAGGAATCCTCGAGCACCTGCTGCAACCCGCAGCGCTTCAGGTACGAAATCATCACCGTCATGCCGCGATCCTTGAAGGAACCGGTCGGCATCATGAACTCGAGCTTCGCCTGCACCTCGATGCCCTCCCAGCGCATCGGCACCATCGGCGTCCAGCCCTCGCCCAATGTCACCGCGTCGGCAGCCGGCACCCGTATGGCTTTGGCATAACGCCATACCGATCGACAGCTCATGTCGATGTCGCTGCGCTTCAAGCCGCTGCCGGGCGTGAGATTCAGATAACCGCCCGCGGGCGACTGCCACATCGGCTCGTCGACCGGATAGCACTGACCGTTGCTCGGATCGATGTATTCGACGTTCATGAGATTCTGCTACCCGCCATCCCGACGATGCTCCGGTTCGGCGACGATCACCGGCTCGCCTGCCATTCCTTGACCAACCCGAGCAAACGCTCGACATCCTGCGCGGTGTTGTACAAGTGCAGCGAGAAGCGCAACACGCCGCGCCGAACCGACAGCTTCACCTGGCGCTCGCTGATGTATTCATACAGCGACTGCATGCGAGTGTCGTTGGTCGAATCGTGGCCGCCCGCCGCCATGTCGCCGACCGTGACGATATGCGCAAGATGGGGCCCAGGCGCACCGCCGCTCACCGGCAGCCCCAGTTCGAGCAGGCCGCGAGCCAGACTATGGGACAGCCCCAGCACATAGGACTCGATCGCCGGCTTGCCGTAGCGCGCCAGATACTCGAGCGAAACATCGAGGCTCGCCGCCGCCGTGAAGTTGTAATTGCCCAAGTCGAAGCGACGCGCACCGGGGGCGAGCCGATACTCGAAGCTGCCCAGATCGGCTTCCGACGCATCCCCCAGATCGACGCCGAAACGCGACAGGTAGGCCGGCTGCAACTGCTCGGCGCACTCGGCGCGGCAATACAGCAGGCCCATGCCGTAGAGACCGCACAAGCCCTTCTGCGTGGAGCAGGCGTAGGCGTCGATGTTGAGCTTCTGCACGTCGTCTTCGAGCACGCCGATCGACTGCGCCGCATCCACCACCAGCATCGCCCCGCGCTTGCGGCAAGCCGCGCCCAGGGTCGCCAGGTCGGTGCGGAAGCCCGGCGCGAACGACACAGTCGCGCAAGTCACCGCCCGCGTGCGTTGATCGATTCTGGCGATCATGTCCTCGACCGGCATGGTGCCAGCGCGCGGTGCGACCATGCGAATCTCCACCCCGCGACGCTGCAGATTGAGCCAGGCGTAGACGTTGGCCGGGTGCTCGATCTCGGGACAGATGACGACGTTGTCGCCGCTTTGCCAATCGATCGACGCGGCAATCGCGGCGATGCCCTCGGTCACGTTTTTCGTGAACGCGATCTCATCGGGCGTGGCGGCGTTGATCAGCGCTGCGAACCGCCCGCGCACGCGCTCCATCATCTCGAAATAGCCGTTCTTGTCGACCTCGGCATTGAGGCGCTCGTCCAGATGATCGACCAGCGCATCGCGGGCCGCCTTGGGCAGGAGTCCGCGTGCGGCTACGTCCATGTAGGTCCAGCGCTCGGTCGCCGGGAAATCCTTGTACGCCTGCGATACGTCCTTGCTCATGTTCGTTCTCCGTGTGGCTTGAGCTGCAGCGAATTGATGACTTACGACCGACCGTGCACGCGACCTTCTCTCAGGTCGCGCTCGACAGCTGCCTCGTCCCGCGTGGTGGGTGCGCCGTAGCCGCCGCCACCGGGCGTGGCGATTCTCAGCACACTACCCCGAGGCAAGGCGACTTCGCCCGCAGCCGCGGGCAGTTTGCGCTCGTCCGGTCGCCCGGGGTTGAATATGAACTCGCCGGGCCGGCCGGCCGCGGCCCCTTCCATTCCTTGCGCAGCCACGTGCTGGCGCTCGGAGGACAAGCTGACCGTGACATCGTCGGCGATGATGCGGTAGTCGCGCAGCACACCCATGCCGCCGCGGTACTTGCCCGCCCCGCCCGAGCCTTCCCAAAGCGCGTAGCGCTCGATCATGAAGGGATACGCATGCTCCAGCGCTTCGACCGGCAAATTCGACGCACCGGAAGCGTGCACGCGAACCGCGTCCACGCCATCGCGATAGGGGCGCGCGCCCATGCCGCCGGCGACCGTCTCGTAGTTGACGAAGTAATCGCCGCTGCGCGGATCGGTCCCGGAAAGCACGACGAGATGGTGCGGACCGCTGCGGGCGAGCGCCTTGTCGGGCATCGCCTGAGAGAGCGCCGCAGCCACGACATCGCCCAACACGCCGCAGGAGATGGAGCGCGCACCCACGGCGGCCGGCGGCGTCGGCCCGACCACCGAGCCGGGCGGCGCCTCGATCTGCAGCGTGCGGTAATACCCTGCGTTGGCCGGCACATCGGGATCGAGCAGGCTCTTGGCCACGGTATAGACGGTCGCGAGCAGCGCGCGATAGGGAATGTTGCGCGCGCTTGCGACTTGCCGGCCCGAACCTTCGAAGTCGAAATGCAGCTGGCCTTCACTCACCGTCAGCGCCAGCTGGATCTTGGCCAGCTCGCCTTCGCTGTCGCCATCGAGGTAATCCTCGGCCACGTAGGTGCCGCGCGGCAGGCGCGCGATGGCCGCACGGAAGCGGCGCTCGGTAAAGTCGAGGTAGGCCGCGATGGTGGCCTCGGTCTGCTCGACACCGTACCGCTGCATGAGCCCGGTGACGGCGCGGATGCCGACCACGTTGGCGGCGAACTGCGCCTTCAGATCGCCGTCGCGTTCCTGGGGCGTGCGCGAATTGAGCAGGATGATGTCCACCAGATCGCGGTTCACCTTGCCTTCGGCGACGATCTTCACCGGCGGAATGCGCAATCCCTCCTGGAAGATCGTCTTGCACACGGCCGCCTCGCTGCCTGGCACCATGCCGCCGACATCGGCATGATGCGCGATGTTGGCGACGTAGGCGACGATGCGCCCCTCGCAGAACACCGGTGCGATCACGTTGATATCGGGCAGATGGGAGCCGCCGCCGTTGTACGGATCGTTGGCCACGAACATGTCGCCGGGCCGGATGTCTTCGAGCTTGAAGCGCGCACGGATCTCGTCGACGGCGCCCACCATGGAGCCCAGATGGATCGGCACGCGCTGCGCGAGCGCAACGACCTGCCCGGCCGCATCGAAGATCGCCGTGGAGCAGTCGGCGCGCTCCTTGATGTTGGGAGAGAAGGCGGTGCGCATGAGCGTCGCACCCATTTCCTCCGCGCTTGCCAGCAGATGACGGGCAACGACCTCGGCTCTGATCGGATCCACGCGACTGTCCATCCTAGGCCTCTTTTCGTACGTCGAGCGGTTCGAGTTCCAGATGCATGGTGCCCGTCGCATCGATCCTGAACTTCGACTTCGGCGGCACGACCGTGGTCGTATCCATCTGTTCGATGATGAGCGGTCCGTCGAAGCTCGTGCCCGCGGGGAGCAGTTCGCGCTTGTAGACGGGTGTGCTGGTGAAGCCCGTCTCCGGGAACCAGACACTGCGCGTCTCGGCCAGCGCCCGCACCAGATTGCCGCCGCTGTAAGGCTGCTCGGCCGGCGGCACTGCGCGGGCCGCGGTGACCGTCAGACGCAAGTTGACGATCTCCACCCCTTGCTCCGGCATGTCGTAGCCGTAGAACTCGCGATGGCGCGCATGGAAGCTTTGCAGCAACTGCTCCAGGGTGTCCGGAAAGACGTTGCCCCCAGGCAGCGGCAGGATCAGCTCGAAATTCTGGCCGACATAACGCAGATCGGCCGACCACTCGAACGCAGCCTTCGCGCCGGCGCCGATCTCCCCTTCGATCCAGGCCTCCCCTTGCGCGCGCAGCTGCGCGTATCCCGCGTTGAGTGCGGGCAAGTTGGCGGCCAAGGCGCGGACGAATCGAGTCAGGCTGAAGTCGCCTCGCACATCGGCGTGCAGCAACCCGAGCGCCGAGAGCAGACCGGGCCGCGGCGGCACGATGACATGGCGTATGCCCATGTTGCGCGCGATATCGGCGGCGTGCAGCGGGCCAGCACCGCCGAAGGCGACCAGCGCGAACTCGCGCGGATCCTCGCCCTGCTCGACGGAGATCACCCGCACCGCGCCCATCATGTTGGCATTCACGATGTCGAGAATGCCGGCGGCGGCTTCGAACATGTCCACACCCAGCGGCTCGCACAATTCCTTCTCGATCGCATTGCGAGCGCGCGCCGGGTACATCACCATGCGCCCGCCCAGCAGCGTTTTCGGATTCAGGCGCCCGAGCACCACGTTGGCGTCGGTCACGGTAGGCCGCGTGCCGCCGCGACCGTAGGCCGCCGGCCCCGGAAACGCGCCCGCGCTCATCGGCCCGACCTTCAGCAATCCACCCGCATCCACCCAGGCGATGCTGCCGCCGCCGGCGCCGATCGTATGCAGATCGATGGTGCGGGTTCGCACCGGGAAACCGCCCATCTCGCGTTGGCTCTTCTGCGCAGGATTGAGTGCGCGTATCAGGCAGACGTCGGTCGACGTGCCGCCCATGTCGAACGTGATGAGATCCGGAACGCCCAACTGCGTGCCCAGGCCGCGCGTTCCGATCACACCGCCCGCGGGACCGGAGAAGAACGTATTGACCGGCATGCGGCGCACGGCCGCCGGTGACACTGCGCCGCCGTTGGACTGCATCACGCGCGGCACGCTCGGCACGCCCAAGTCGCGGACGCCTTGCTCGAAGCGCTCAAGATAGCGATCCATGATCGGCATCAGACTCGCATTCACCGTCGTCGTGGCGAAGCGCTCGAACTCGCGGAACTCGGCCAGCACCTCGTGCGACGCACAGATGTAGATGCCGGGCGCCGCCTCCTGGAGCGCCGCTCGGGCACGACGCTCATGGTCGGGGTTGGCGTAGGCATGCATGAAGCAGATGGCGACCGCCTCCACGCCCTGGGCCTGCAAGCTCTGGACCGCCGCCCGCACCTGATCTTCGTTCAGCGCAACGACGACCTCGCCGTTGCAATCGACCCGCTCGTCGATCTCGAGGCGGGCATCGCGCGCGGCCGGAGGCACGGGCTTGGGGATGTCGAGATTGAAGTAATGCGGCCGGCGCTGCCGTGCGAGTTCCAGGACGTCGCGAAAGCCGTTCGTGGTCAGCATGCCGGTGCGAGCGGTCTTGCCTTCGAGCACGGCGTTGGTCGCGAGCGTCGTGCCGAGCACCACGAATTCGACCTGCTCGCACTTCGCCCCGGCGAATTCCACGATCTCTGCGATGCCCTGCAGGATGGCCTTGGCGGGATCGTCGGTGGTGGTGGGAAGCTTGTGATACCG
>JALHQN010000051.1 GCA_022841915.1 Burkholderiales bacterium
ACCGAGGGATGCACGCTCAACACGAACGGGCTGATCGTCGCGAGGCTGACGGGCGCGAAATCCTTGGCGATGTCGTAGGGTGTTTTCACACGCAGGTTCGGATTGATGGTCATCGCGCCCGGCGTGCCCATCAACAGGGTATAGCCATCCGGCGATGCCTTGGCGACGTACTCCGCTCCGATGACGCCACCGGCACCCGCACGGTTGTCGACGATGACTGCTTGCCCCAGGGTTTCGGTCAGGCGCTGGGCGATCGCGCGCGCGACCAGATCGGTGCCGCCTCCAGGCGCGAAGGGAACGACCAGGCGCACGGGCTTGGTCGGATACTGTTGGGCCATCGCGGATGAAGCAAGCAGTGTTCCGAATGCAGCGGCTAGCAACGACTTTGAATCGAATCGCATCGAATTCCTTCCTTGGTGCAACAAGCAAATGACGCGCTTTGCTGCGCTAGCGCGTGACCACCCAAATGGCGAAGGTCGCGAAAGCGATGCTCAGCGCAACGAACATAATCAACAGAATCCGCGCGCGAGCACGAATGATGGTCATGGTCTGGACGACACGCGCATTCTGTTCGGCGAGCGAGCGTATCAACTCGGCTGAGGCTTGCTGCTCGCGGCTCACGGCATCCAGGGCCGCCACCAGATCCGCGAGACGGACCTCTGCACTCGTCGACGCTACCGATGGATCCGGCCTGGCAGCACTGGTCGTCTGTTTAGCCGCGCCGGCGACCCCGCTCGTGAAAAGTTTGCGGGCACCCTTCACGATCGCAGGCGTCGCCTGGACGAGATCCGTCCAGGGAACTGCCTTGAGAGCAAGAATCCAGTTGATGGCCATCCTGTCACACTCCTGGGGCAGACACTGCACCCTGACTGACAATGTTTTCGCGATGGCGCCCATGCTATCCAAGTGGCGCAAGCCGAACAAGTCGCCACCCGCCCGGCTCGCTCAGCGCAAGGCAGCCCATGCCTTCTCGAGGCGCTTATAGGAAATCGGATAGGGCGTCTTCAATTCCTGGGCAAACAGCGAAACACGCTGCTCCTCGAGCATCCAGCGAAACTCTTCCAGCCCCGATTCGGTCAGTCCGGCCTTGCGGTTACGCTCCTGGCGCTGCTGGAGTTGCTGCCACCAACGGCTCAACTCCCGCGTATGTTGCTCGTCGCGTTCGGGGATGGTCGCCAGTTTCTCCAGGCGTCGGCGCATCGCAGCAAGATAGCGCGGATAGTGCTGCAAGTGCGCGTACGCGACCGAGCCGATGAAACCCGGAAACACCAAAGCCTGCAACTGCCGAGCCATGTCGACGCCGGCATGCTTGAACGCGCGCCCCTTCGGGCCTTCGATTTCCTTGCGCAGCCCATGCGCCGCGTTGAGGATCTCCTCGGTCAACCGCAGATATTCCTGCCCTACGACCTGGAGCCTGGCTCGCACCTGCTCGAGCCGCGCCTCGAAGGCTTGCTGATCCCGGATCGGCGCCTCTTCTGCCCAGACGGCGCGGTCGATACTCGCCTGCAGCAGCGATTCTCGAAGCTGATCCTGCGTACCGTACGGCAGGTAGGCCAGCGCCAGCGCCTTCGATGGCGCGAGGGTGCGCTCCAACGCACGCACCTGGTCCTTGAGCGTCAGGCGAATCAAGCGTGCAATACCTGCGCGGCTGGCGACTTGCGCCTTCTCGGCCGTCTCTAGCAACGTCAAGCGCACACTGTCCTGCTCGTCGATCAGCGCGGGATGCCCTTGCAATCGTTCCTTGCCCCTTTGGAACTCCGCGACTTCGGGCAGTTGGAGGCCCTCCCAGGCACGGATCCCCGCCCTCTCCCATTGCGATTCCGGGGCAAACTGCGCCTGCGCCTCTCCGCCATGACTGCCCTGCAAGGATGCAAGGTCGCGCCCGGAGGCCACCTCCTTGCCATGCTCGTCGATGACGGAGAAGTTCATGCGCAAATGATTGGGCAATTCGACCTGATCCCAGGTATCGAGCGGCACGAAGATGCCGCGTGCGGACCTCAGCGCCTCCACGAGCGCCTCCAGCAAGGCGCGCGCCTGCATCTCCTCGTCCATCCGCTCCAGGCAGGCCGTCACGGTCTCCGGCAACGGGACGCAGGACCGACGCAGATGCTTCGGCAGTGCGCGCACCAGGACATTGATCTTGTCCCTGAGCAGCCCGGGCACCAGCCAGTCGAAGACCTGCGGGCGCAAGCGGTTAAGCAGATGCAAGGGGACGATGGCCGTTACGCCATCGAGCGGATGCCCCGGATCGAAGCGGTAACGCAGCTTGAGCGCCATGCCGTCGCGGTCCAACAAATCCGGGAAGCGCTCGGGGCTCACCTCGTCGGCGCCTTTGCGCATCAGATCGTCGCGTGTCATGAAGAGCAAGCGCGGATCGCTTGCCTCCGCGTCCCGACGCCATGCCTCGAAGCGCGAGCCCGAGTGCACGTCGGCAGGAATGCGTGCGTCGAAAAACCGGAACATCCCCTGCTCGTCGACGAGGACGTCACGACGCCGGGATTTGTGCTCGAGCTTGCTCAGTTCGCGCTTGAGCTGCTCGTTGTGCTGCTGGAACGGCGCGTTCGCCACATAGCCGCCCTCGACCAGCCCGGCACGGATGAAGATGTCGCGCGCATGCACCGGATCGATCGGTCCATACGGCACCGGGCGGCGCGCCACCAGCACGAGTCCGTAAAGCGTCACCTGCTCCCAGGCCACGACCTGCGCCCGGTCCTTGTCCCAGCGCGGCTCGAGCCAGCTTCGCTTGACCAGATGATGCGCGGCCTGCTCTATCCATAGCGGCTCCACCTGCGCAGCGACGCGCGCGAACAAGCGCGAGGTCTCCACGAGCTCCGCCGCGACGACCCATTTCGGCTGCCGCTTTCTCAGCGCGGAGCCCGGATGCACGGCGAAGCGGATGCCGCGAGCGCCGTCGTACTCTCCCTCTTCGTTCTTCGCACCGATGTTGCCGAGCAGGCCGCTCAGCAGCGCGCGATGCAGCCGCTCGTAGGTGGCCTCCTCCTTGTTGAAGCCCTCGCCCGCCTCGGCCAGCAACGCATGCAACTGGCCATGCACCTCACGCCACTCGCGCATGCGAGCCGGCGACAGGAAATGCTCTCGCAGCTCTTGCGTGAGCTTGCGGGTCGATTTCTTGTGCTTGACCATCTCGTCGTAGAACTGCCACAGCTTGAGCAGCCCGATGAAGTCCGAGCGCTCGTCGCGAAAGGGAGCATGACGTTGGTCTGCCGCCTGGGCCTTCTCGATGGGGCGATCGCGCGGATCCTGTATCGAGAGGGCTGCCGCGATCACCAGCACTTCGCTCAGGCAATCCTGCCGCTTGGCTTCCAGCACCATGCGGCCGATCCTCGGATCGATGGGAAGGCGCGCCAGCTCGCGTCCTATGCGGGTCAGCCCTCGGCCTTCATCCACGGCGCCCAGTTCCCCCAACAACCGATAGCCGTCGCTGATCATCCGCGGTTGGGGGGGATCGAGGAAAGGAAAGCCCTCCACGTCGCCGAGTTCCAGCGCCTTCATGCGCAGGATCACACTGGCGAGGGACGAGCGCAAAAGTTCCGGATCCGTGAACTGGGGGCGAGAGGCAAGATCGGCCTCGTCATAGAGACGAAAGCACACGCCGCTCATCACGCGGCCGCAACGTCCGGCCCGCTGGTTCGCCGATGCCTGCGAGATCTTCTCGACCAGCAGTTGCTCGACTTTGTTCCGGTAGCTGTAGCGATTGACCCGAGCCAGACCGGCATCGATCACATAGCGTATGCCCGGAACGGTGAGCGAAGTCTCGGCGACGTTGGTCGCCAGGACGATTCGCCGCGTCCCGGAATCCTCGAAGACACGCTCCTGCTCGGCCGCGGACAATCGCGCGAACAACGGCAGGATCTCGGTCCCGGGGGGATGATGTTTGCGCAAAGCCTCGGCCGTCTCCCGGATCTCTCGCTCACCGGGGAGGAAGACGAGAATATGGCCCGGCCCGCAACGGCTGGCCTCCTCGGCAGCATGCACGATGGCCGTCGTGATATCCGCCTCGTCGCCCTCGCCGTCCTCGGCTTGCTGCAGCGGACGGTAGCGCACCTCCACCGGATAGAGGCGCCCGGAGACTTCGATCACGGGCGCACCGCCGAAGTGCCGCGAGAAGCGCTGCGCATCGATCGTGGCCGAAGTGATGATGACCTTGAGATCAGGGCGCTTCGGCAGCAACTGCTTCACGTAGCCCAGCAGAAAATCGATGTTGAGGCTGCGCTCGTGCGCCTCGTCGATGATGATGGTGTCGTAGGCGGCAAGCAGTCTGTCGCCCTGGGTCTCGGCCAGCAGTATCCCGTCGGTCATCACCTTGATGTAAGCCTCGGGCTGGGTCTTGTCCTGAAAACGGATCTTGTAGCCGACCACGCTGCCGAGCGGCTGCCCGAGTTCCTGCGCCACGCGCGCTGCCACGGTACGTGCCGCGATGCGACGAGGTTGGGTGTGGCCGATCAAACCGGCTGCGCCGCGCCCCAGCTCGAGACAGATCTTGGGCAGTTGCGTGGTCTTGCCCGATCCGGTCTCACCGCAGACGATGGTCACCTGATGACTGGCGATCGCCCGAGCGATTTCATCCCGTCTCCCCACGACGGGCAACTCCGGGGGATACGTCGGCTTGGGCAGGCGCGCGAGGCGCTGGCTGCGACGGGCCTGCGATTGCGCACACCGCGCCTGCAGTCGCGCCACGCTGGAGGCGAGATCGTGCGCACGAGACGAAGGCCCGGTGCGCAGCCGATCGATCGACTCCAACAGTCGCACGCGGTCCGCAGCCATGCACTCGCCCAACGCGTGTGCCATGCGATCGAGGGTTTCAGTAAGAGCAGTCGCGCTCATGCCATTTCATTCGGTCGATTCAATTTGCGAGCCAGCGCGACACTCGCTTTGGAGTATCACGCAAGCCAAAGAAGCCCCTCACGCAGGCTTTCCGCGGTAAGTTCCGAGTACTGCGCTGGGAATTCGCGCTCCACGAGTCGAAACCGAACAGGGAGACGCCACGAGGCGCGCCCATCGAGCGACGCCGACGCCCGCTTAGCCTCGGGCAGCGATGATTATAACTTCCGTGCAGGCTAACCCGTTTGAATGACATCGCGAAGCCCCGAGCGCGTTGGTTCCCATGGGGCTTTTCGCAGATAATGCAACGCTCCGAGGGAGCGTCGCATGATGAACAAGCATCGAATCCGAAAACTACTGCTGTGGCTCGGCGGTGCGGTGGCACTCTACAGCGTGATCGGCTTCCTGCTCGTGCCGGCGTTGGTGAAGTCGCAGGCGATCGCCCATGTCGAAAAGTCGCTGGGACACGCGTTGAGCCTCGGCGAGGTTCGATTCAATCCGTTCACCCTAACCGCCGAGATCACGGACTTCGACCTGCGTGAACCTTCGGGCCGCAGCCTGGCCGCCTTCCAGCGCCTGTTCGTGAATTTCGAAACGAGCAGTCTGTTGCGGCGAGCCTGGACGTTTGCCGTCGTCGAAGTGGCAGCCCCGGTGCTGAAGTTCGAACTGCGACCGGACGGCACACACAACTTCAGCGCATTGCTCGCCAAACTGCAGCAGACTCCCCCCGAGCCCGAGGCCCCCATGCCCAGGCTGGAGATCGATCGGATCCAAGTCAGCGCAGGCCGCGTCGAGCTTGCCGATCTGCAGGCCGGCGAAAGCGCCACGCTGCATCTGTCACCGATCACTTTCGAACTCACCGAACTGAGCACCCTGCCTTCGGAGCGTTCGCCTTACAAGCTGAGCGCGCGCTCGACCGATGGCGAGAGCATTCAGTGGGGCGGCGAGATCGTTCTCAATCCATTCTCGTCGACCGGCAAATTGACGTTGCAAGGCTGGCAAGTGGCGACCTTGACCCGCATCCTCGGCAACCGGATCGGACTGCATAGCGCCAGCGGACAAGTCGGCATCTCCTTCGACTATCGGGCCGCCCTCGCTCAAGGCACGCCCTCCCTGTCGATTTCCAATGCTCAGGCGAGCATCGACGACCTGCGTCTCACGGGCCATGCAGGAGCAGACCCGATCGTCGACCTGAAGCGCCTTGCACTGACCGCGAGCAGCTTCGATCTCGACCAACGCACCGTGGCAATCGAGACCTTCGAACTGAGCGGTGCCCGCGTCGCGCTCGCAATCGACGCCGAAGGCAGGCCGAACTGGTCAGCACTCCTGCCCCGGACTGTGACCGCGCCCACCGACCCCATCGCTCCCGCTTCGGAGCCCCCTCCCGCTCAACCGAGCAACGCTCCCGCCACTGCGCCTTCCGTTCCTGCCACAGCCTCGCCAAGCGCCAAGCCGCAGGCTTGGAATGTAAAGCTCGGTAAGTTCACCGCACAAGGTCTCGCGCTGGCCTTCGTCGATCAGCGAGCCGCTTCAGCCGCGAAGTTCGCATTCGTCGAGGGGCAACTGTCCGCCTCGGGCACGGCACAGATCGATCCGGTCACTGCCACGCTGAACTTGGAGAACGTCAGCCTCGCGTTCTCAGACTTGGCGCTGGCTCGGGCGGCCGAGAAAGTGGCATTGAAGGGCATCGAACTGAGCACCTCTCAGTGGACGTCTTCGTCCGAGCCGTCGCGGCTGAAGTTCGAGATCGCCAGCCCCAAAGTCGCTGCCCACGGGATTGCCGTGCAGCAAGGCGAACAGTCGTGGCAGCTGGCGAAGGCCAGCGTTGCCGCCCAATCCCTCGGCATCGAGGCACCGGCTGGCGCAGAAGCAGCAATGAACATGCAGGTCGCCGCCATCACGCTCCAAGGCGAAGCCTTAGGGGGCCGTGTCGG
>JALHQN010000052.1 GCA_022841915.1 Burkholderiales bacterium
CCCGCAAAAAAAGCAGCTAAGAAAGCAGCTAAGAAAAAAGTGTAAAGAAGAAGCGGGAGCAAGTTTCCCGCAGCAGCATAAGGCGGTGAGCATTCGTGCTCCCGCCTTTTTTGCTTTATGGGTGGTCTTTCTCGACGCTTCACAGGCGTCGAACGATGCGAAGCTTCACAGCAACGGCGTTCCTGCAGACGAGTGTGCATCGAACTCGCGACGTCGAATACTCTCTCTGGTGGCCCATAGTCACGGCGGTTCGACGACCGCTCGAACGACCAAGGCGTCGCCGCGCCGCAGGCAAACTCATTCGTCAGGCATCGCAGGTGCTACTTGAATCGACGCGCCCCGCGTCAGACGAGGAAGAGGGTGGCAAGCCCGAGGAAGATGAAGAAGCCGCCGCTATCGGTAATGGCGGTGATCATGACGCTGGCGCCCAAGGCAGGGTCGCGCCCGAGCCTGTGCATCGTCATCGGGATCGCGAACCCCATCAGGGCGGCGAGCATCAGGTTCAAGAGCATGGCACCCATCATCACGGCACCCAATTGCCAGCTGTGATAGATAAGGGATGCGAACAGACCGACGACGGTGCCCCATACCAGACCGTTAACGACCGCGACGACGAATTCCTTCGTCAGCAACTTACGCGCGTTGTCGGCGGTGATCTGTCCCAGCGCCAATCCCCGGACGATCATGGTGATGGTCTGATTGCCTGAATTGCCGCCGATGCCGGCGATGATCGGCATCAGCGCCGCCAGCGCGACCAGCTTCTGGATCGAGTCCTCGAAGACACCGATCACGCGCGAAGCGATAAATGCGGTCACCAGATTCAACGCGAGCCAGCTCCACCGGTTCTTCAAGCTGCGCGCGATGGGTGCGAAGAGGTCCTCGTCTTCGTTCAACCCGCCCGCAGACAGCATTTCGTTCTCGCTGCGCTCGCGAATGAAGTCGACGATGGCATCGATCGTCACGCGGGCAATCAGTTTCCCGTCCGCGTCGACCACCGCCGCCGACACGAGATCGTAGCGCTCAAACGAGAGGGCAGCCTCTTGCGCATCCTGCTCCGGGCGCAGCGTCATGATCCGGTCGGTGGCCATGATGGCGCTGACGAACGTGTCGGGTGCAGTGACCAGAAGGCGGTTGACTGGAAGCAAGCCGCGCAAATGTTCGTCGCGATCGACCACGAAGAGCTGATCGGTGTGATCGGGCAACTCGTCGCGCCGGCGCAGGTAGCGCAGCACGACTTCGACGGTGACGTCCTCACGCACGCCGATCATGTCGAAGTCCATCAGCGCACCCACCGAGTCCTCGGGATAGGACATGGCGGCACGCAACTGCTCGCGCTCTTGCACCGAGAGCGTGGCGAACACCCCGTCGAGGACTTCCGGCGGCAGGTCGGGCGCAAGATCGGCAAGCTCGTCGGCGTCGAGCTGTTCGGCCGCGGCGACCAGTTCCTCGACATCCATGTGCTCGATGAGCGTTTCACGGACGGCGTCGGAGACTTCGAGCAGGATCTCGCCATCGCGATCTTGTCGCACGAGCTCCCAGATCAGCAACCGATCATCGACCGGCAGCGTCTCGAGCAGGTGTGCAACGTCGGCCGGATGCAGCGCATTGAGCCGTTGCTCGAGTTCGACGAGCGCAGGCGGCAAGGACGCGTCATCCGCGCCTCCCCGACGAGCCGCAGCCGAGCGTGCGCCAAGCTTCTCGACGATGGCCTGCTCGCGCAGCAAGGCGATCACTCGCTGGAGATCGTCGATGCGATGAGGACGCTTATCGTCGGATTCGGACATGGCTGCTCGCTGGTCGGCCGCTTGGGCTCGCGGATTGCATTGCTGCGGTTGTAACGGGTGACGGGAGTCCGCGCGTCGATAGAGTATGCAGCACATGCCGCATCCGCAAAGCGGCCATCGCAGGCAGCAAGGCGTGCTATATCATGCGGACACCCTTCATAGAACGCATCCGCCCGTGTCGAGTTCGCTCTCCCGTCATCTTCAACAAGCCGAGAAGCACCTGCATCAAGGCGACGCCATCGCCGCGCAAGCCGTATGCGAGCAGGTGTTGCGCAAAGCGCCTCGCAATCCGGATGCGCTCTTCCTGCTGGGCATCGCGCATCTCTCACAGAACCGGCCTGCCGATGCAGCGCCTGCCTTGGAGCGGGCCATCGCCGCCGATCCGCGTCATGGCGCGGCCCTCGAACATCTCGGCCTCGCGCATCTCATGCTCGGTCGCTACGCCGCAGCCGAGCAGGTCTTGCAGCGTGCGGCCGCCCTGCCCAGGGCACCAGCGTCCGTCTTCATGCGCTTGGGCATCGCCATCCTCGAACAGAATCGTGCCGATCAGGCATTGCCTGCGTTGCGACGGGCGGTGAGCCTAGATGCGACCGATCCCGACGGCCACATCAATCTGGGTCGCGCACTCGCGCTGACGGACGATGCGTCAGGCGCAGCGGATTGCTTTCAGGCCGCGATGCGTGTCGCCCCTCAGCGTCCGGAGCCCGCATTCAACCTGGGCGTGCTGGCCATGCAAGCCGACGATCCGGGCCAGGCACAGCGATGGTTCGAGCGCGCGCTCGCGCAAGCGCCCGCGTACATCGATGCAATGCTCAACCTCGCGATTGTCCTGCAACGACAGTCGGAGTTCGCGCGAGCCAGCGCTCTGCTCGAGCAGGCGATGACGCTCGACCCGCGCAACCCCGCGCTGTCGAACGAGTTGGCGCGAACACTCGCGCTGCAGGGCCGGCACGAAGCCGCCTATGCGATGTATCGTCGAACGCTCGAGTCGGATGCTGCGTTCGCTCCTGCCTACGAGGGCCTCGCCGCAGCGTGCTTCGCCACCGGTCGAGCGCAGGAAGCGGTCGCACATCTGCGCAGCACGCTCGAGTTGGAGCCACACAATGTGCCGGCTGCGGCGGCCTTGGCGAGCGCCCTCTTCGAGATCGGCGATCTCGATGGCGCTCGCACACAAGCCGAACGCGTGGTGCAGTCGAACCCGGAGCACGCCATGAGCCATGCCACGCTCGCGAACGTGCTGCTCGTGCGCGGCGAACTCGAAGGCGCGATTGCGGCACTCGAGCAAGGTTATGCGAAGACCCAGGCGAGCACGCTGCTCGGCATGCTCGCGTATCAATTGCGGCAAGCCTGCGACTGGGAGAAGTGGGCCGGGGCTTGGCACGCGATGACGCCTCTGCTCGAGAGCGAAGCCCCGTTGGGCAGTCCGTTCTGGCTGTTGTGCGAACCGACCACCGCGGCTCAACAGCTCGCATACACGCGGCGCTGGGCCGCAGCGCGCTTCGCCGGCATCGCTGCGCCGCCCCCACGCCCGAGCATCCGGGAGCCGGATAGGCGCATCCGCATCGGCTATCTTTCATCCGACCTGCACGATCACGCCACGGCTTATCTGATGACTGAAGTATTCGAGCGTCACGACCGAACCCGCTTCGAGATCTTCGCCTACTCGCATGGCCCGGACGACCAGAGCGCCATGAGGCATCGCCTGCGAGACGCCTGCGAACATTTCATCGACATCGCCCGGGCGCCGGACGATGTCGCCGCAGCGCGCATACGCGACGACGCGCTCGACGTCCTCGTCGATCTGAAGGGATACACGCTCGGCGATCGAGTCACCCTCCTCGCCCGGCGACCATGCGCAATCCAAGCCACCTGGCTCGGCTACCCGGGGAGCACAGGGGCGAGCTTCATGGATTATCTGATCGCAGATCCGGTCGTCGTGCCGGAGGCAGCAGAGCAGCACTATTCCGAAAGCGTCGTGCGCTTGCCTCATTGCTATCAGCCGAACGATCGGGCGCGCGCCGTCGCGGAACCGCAAACCCGCGAAGCTTACGGCTTGCCGTCATCCGGGTTCGTGTTCGCCTGCTTCAATCAGACCTACAAGATCACGCCGGACGTCTTCGCTGCCTGGATGCGCCTGCTCGATGCGGTGCCGGAGAGCGTGCTCTGGCTCTTGGACAGCAACGAGGTCGCCAAGCACAACCTGCTGCAGGCTGCGCGCGAGCACGGCATGGACGACCGCAGGGTGATCTTCGCGCGCAGATTGCCTAATGCAGAGCATCTGGCACGCTACCGTGTAGCCGATCTCGCCCTGGATACTTTTCCGTACACATCGCATACGACGATGAGCGATGCGCTGTGGTGCGGTTGTCCGGGCATCGCGCTATGCGGCGAGACGTTCGCTGCACGCGTCTCTGCGAGCCTGTTGACGGCAGCGGGCCTGCCCGATCTGGTGACCCACTCGCTCGCGCAATACGAGAGCCTCGCGCTGAAGCTCGCCCACTCGCCGCAGGCGCACCAGGAAGTCCGTGCGCGGGTCGTCGGCGCGCGAGATCACTCGGCGCTGTTCGATTCGACGAAGTTCACACGCGATCTCGAGACGCTCTACATGCAGATGCTGGCGCTTCAGCAAAATGCCGAGGGCTAGATCGCTCCTGACGCCGCTGCTCGCTTAAGGTATGGCCGTCCTCTTGGGGACGCGTCGGGCGGATACACAAGGGGTCGACTTCGATGTCGCTCACCGGCCACCTGAGCGCTTGTGATGGGGCATCGAGCCTCTGTGCCAGGCTTGAAGACCGGAAGATTCTCTTCCCGTGAACAAGCGAACTGCTGCGTTTCCTCTCATCCGTGTGGACGTGTCTCGACGCGCTTTCCAGCCGCGAGCCGAGACGTCAGCTCGCTTTGGGACCATCGCATAAAAACGGGCGCCCAATCGGGCGCCCGTTCAACGAACAGCTGACTGCTGATGCTTCGAGTCTTAGAAGCGGTGCTTCACGACCAAAGCGACTGCGTCCTGGTTGTCGCCAGCAGTCAGGACCGATGCGGCCGTGCCGAGACGCGCAGCCTGGCTTCTGCTGTCGTTGTCCATGCGGACGTAGCCCAGCTTCGCCGTCGTGCGCTTGGAGAAGTTGTACTGGTAGGCGATCGAGAACGATTGCGCGCCTGTATCCGCGCCCGGGGCCGCGATGCCGCCAGCCGAGGTTGGGTTGATCGCGATGGCGGAGTTGCCCTTCGAATCACCCAGCCAGTTGTAGTTCACATGCAGGTTGTGCGGGCCGGCGATGTTCCACTCGACGCCGATGGCGGCGCTCTTCTTTTTGATCTCGCCGTCGGTCTGCTCCCACTTGCGGTCGACGTACATGCCGCCGACTTTCACCGCGCCCATCGTGTACGCAGCAGCCAAGCCCCAGCCACGGTCGTCCAGTTCGCGCGCACCGGCAGCATAGGCGCCCATCTCGTTGTGACGCTCGTAGCTGATGCTGGCGGCCAAGGGGCCGTTCACATAGGTACCGGCGAACGACCAGACGCGCGGCTTGCTGTTGCTTTGCGTGGTGGCCGCAGCTTCGGCAGCGGTGTTGCCGCAGGTGACTGCCGCGCCCAGCATGAAGCCGCCCATGCGGGGGGTTTCGTAGGTCGTCAAGCAGGTCTCGCGACGACGGAAGCGGTGACGCGTGGCGCTACCACCCGGATTGGTGTACGACGTTCCGACGCCTGTCGCGCCCAAACCAGCGGCAGCCGACGTGGAGCCCGAACCACCGGCTGCCAAGTAGGAGATGCCGAGGTTCCCCGTCGATTCGCCACCGACTTCACCGATGCCCAGGGCACGGCTCATCGGGGTATGCCAGCGGCCGACCCAGACGTTACCGAAGCCGCCGCGGAAACCCAGGCCACTGTTGCGCGAGCACAGTCCGATTTGATCGAACGCGCGGATGTCCATCGTGGTCTCGCACTGGAACCAGGCCGACATGCCGCCGCCCAGGGATTCCGTGCCTTTGAAACCAAGGTAGGAGCCGGTCGACTCGACGTAGTCGGTGCTCGGACGACCGTTGCCTTGGTCGAGGTAGGCGTGTTCGAACTGGGCTACACCGTAGATCTGAACGGTGCTGCCCGAGCTTGCAGCTTGCGCGAGCATCGGTGCCGCCAGTGCACCGGCCACCGCCACTGCCAATAGCTCCTTATGCATACCAAAATCTCCTTTGAAGTTTCACCTTGCCGGGACCGATCGCATCACGTGTTTGCGACAGATTCCGTACGTTACTCACCTTACGGTGAGATGCAGGAAGTTTGCGTGATGCACGTACGTGTCTGCAACATGCACGGGTGGTCTCGCACCTTTTTTTGGCACCAACTGTTGCAATAACGCAAATCCTGCTAGCGCTCAGACGCGGGAGTCGTACCTCGGCTACCGGCAGCACGTTGGTGAATCCCGAAGGTAGCGATCGACGCACTCCGACCTCGGAAGGCGAGGAACCCACTTGAGCTAGGGGATCTGGATTTTTTGGTTGGCACGCAACCGCCGCCAGGCCAGACAGTGGGGGTGCGTCCGAGCTGGACGCACCGGGTAGGAGGCGGGGTCACCCCCGCTGTTCTCCCACACCACCGGACGTGCGGTTCCGAATCCGGCGGTTCATGAGACACCCTAAAGTCGGTGCACGGTATCAAGCAACGACACCAGACCCAGGCGATCAAAGTACGACTTCGGGAAGGCTTGGTGCGCGCAGGGGACTTACACCTCCAAGTGAAGTGAGTGGGCCCTGCCGGGCGCGATCGGGTAGGAGGCGGGGTCACCCCCGCCGTCCTCCCACACCACCGGACGTGCGGTTCCGCATCCGGCGGTTCATGAGACACCTGGGAGTCGGCGCACGGTATCGAGCAGCGACACCA
>JALHQN010000053.1 GCA_022841915.1 Burkholderiales bacterium
GGCCGTGCTTCCGGCAAGGTCTTCATGACGTCGAGTGGATTGCTGACCAGGTATACCGTCCCGCCCACCTTCATCGCCGCGAGATTCATGATCCGTTGAAACAGATTCGAAAGCGGCAGCCAGCACACGAAGCGTGCGCCTACTTGAATAGACGGATAAGCGCGCGTAATCGCCCGCACGGCGAGGGCGACTTGGTCGTGTCGATAGAGTATGCCCTTGGGCTGCCCGGTCGTGCCCGAGGTGTAGATCAAGGTTGCTGAGGCGTTCGGATCCACATCTGGCAGGACGCGCGGGGGTTCTGTCGTTACTTCGAGCTCCGACCACAGGATTAAGTTGTCGCCATCCGCGGTCTGCGGGCGTGCTCCTGCCAGGAGAACCACCGCGCGGTAAGCGCGGACCTGTTGCGCGCTCAGTTTTGCGAGCAGCTTCTCGTCCTGAACCACCAGCATGCGAATCTCGGCATGATCCGCGATCCACTGCAGTCTGTCGGGAACATCGTGCGGCTCCAGTCCGACGACGACACCGCCCGCGGTGAGAATCGCGTGATGAAAGAGCTCCCAGCCGAGCCCAGTCGGTGCCAGCATGCCGACATGTTCACCTGGCGCTAGGCCTTTGGCCTTCAAGGCCGCGGCGAGTACTCGAGTGCGGCGGTAGAAGTCACCCCAAGTGATGGTGCGCCAGCCACCGTTGTCCTCGTAGCTGAAGGCAACGGAGTCGGGGGATTCTTTAGCCCGGACGCGCAGCAACTCGGGGACGGTGTTCGGTTCGTTAGGGATGTTGGTCATGGACGCTGGGGGCTGCCGGGGCTTCGTTGGGAACTGGGTTCACCCAGCCTGATGTTTACGTTGCTGATAGTAGTCGAGCACTGTGTTCAGATAGTGACCCGGTGCAGGAACGCACAGCCCAGCAGGTTCCAGAAGCGCACTTGAATCGGTGTTGGCGAACGTCTGCAGTTCGTCGAGGTAGGCGAGGAACAGTTCGAGATTGCTGAGCGCTCGCTTGACACTGCTCGGTGAGAACCAACCGAGAACCGGGACAGCCATGCGAAATGCGCTCAGCGGCAAAAACTTGATGCGAGGCAGCCGTTCGCCCCCTGCGAGCATTCGTTCGCGGATCAGGCCGACCAGGTCAGGGAGTTTGACGGCGTCCTTCGGTCCCGAGCATAAGTGCAGTACTTTACCGGCCACTTGCGGCGTGCCGGACGACCAATGGATCGCCCCCGCGACGTAGTCGACAGGAATCACGTCTAGCGTTGCCCCGACCAGCGAGGGCATGAATCCGGAGGTTCTTTGCCCCGACAAGAATTCGCACAAGTGATAAAAAACTTGAAAGTGAATGATGCGGCCCGCCGTCGAATCGCCCACCACCATGCTCGGTCTATGCACCGTGATCGGCAGATCATTCCAGCGCGCAAAGACGATGCGTTCAGCCTCTGACTTCGCGGCTTCATAGGTGTTGTGGAAGCTCGTCACCTCCGGCATCGGGCGCTCCGGAATGAGGCCGGGGGTTCGCCCGCCCACACCCACGGTGCTGACGATCTCCACCTTCTCCAAGACGCCGGCGTCACGATTTCTGTCCGCGAGCTCGAGCGTCGCCTCGGCGGGAACAACCGCATGCGCCCGAGCCTCTTCCAGGGGTAGCGTCATCTTCACTGCCCCGGCGCAATGCACGATGTGGGTGGTGGAGCGGCTCAGCCTGTCGTAGATCCCCGACTCGATACCGAATCGAGGCAGCGCCGCATCACCCTCGACGGCTTCGATGCGCGACCAGCGTGGATCATGCTCCGCCAGCCCCCAGAACTTCCCCAGATCGGCGAGTCTGTCCGTCAGCGCGCGGCCGCGTTTGCCTCGCAGCAACAGCTTGAGCTGCGTATCCGGTTCGTTCAGGTAGAGGGGCGCCAACGCGCTACCGATCGCGCCCGTCGCGCCGGTGAGGAAAACCTGCTTCATCCCGGCACCTGCATCGCGCTGCCCCAGGAGACGGCTTGCTTCCAGTCTTCGTACACGAAATCCGGCCACTCGCGGCGGCTCGGCCGCTTGATCACCAGATCGTCATCGGCCAGTCCCAGCCAATCCATGTGGATCGATACTTCCTTGCCCATCAGTACCTTGCGCTTGATCATCCAGTCCACGAAGGGCGCCATGAAGGTCCAGTGGAGCCGGCTTGCCTTGCCTTCGCGGATGAGGGACGAGAACTCCGGAGCGTAGGGGTTGTAGCCGAAGTTCTTGAGATCCGAGTACATCAGGAGCCAGTTGATCGGATAGTTGCTGTAGACCGGGCTCGCCTTCTTCTTGGAATCGATCAGGCCCAGCTCAACCACCTTGGACATGATCTCGTCCTGGTTGTAGGGCCACGCATGGTAGGGTGCCAGATACCTCGGAAATTCGGTGCCCTCCGGGTAATTGGCCGGATTCCAGAAGCGGGCGAGGTCGGTCGCATCGAAGAGCCCGCTGTCGCGCAGTTCGGGTGGAGCCCAGTCCACCTTGCTGATCGACAGGCGAGGAAACTCATAGAGCATCCGCTCCGGCAGCGGCTGCCCGGGGGAGTAGCCCGCAAGCACCAGGGGAATCTTCAGGGTGACGGCTGTTCGCAGCGCGTTGCTCTCGAACAGCGGGCCGTACGCGTAGGAAATCGTGTGAACCGCGCCGCGCGCTTCTTGATTCATGAGCAGGAAGCGAAACAATTTGCGGTAGAACGCCATCGATGGCCGATATACCAGATGCTCGACATCGAGCTTCTCGACGGCTCGGTGAATGTTGCTCCAGGCGATCGGCCCGATATTGATGTCGGTCGTGTGCGCCAGCACCCGCAACCCGTAGTCGTTCTTGAGCTTGTGGATAAGGAAGACGCTGTCCTTGCCTCCGCTCAAGGGCACGAGGCAGTCGTATTCGCCGGTGCCTCGAGTCGCCTGCAACGTTTGTTCGAGGTCGGCCTGGCACGCTTGTCGGATCTCCTCGGCTTTCAGATGATCCGTGGGTTGATACTCGCGACAGGGCCGGCATATCCCTGAAGCATCCAGATCGGCGCCTTCGACGCGCTCGGGCAGCAAACATCGCTTGCAGCGTTGCATGGTTGCAGCGTCCCTCTCTATGTAGAAGCCAGGCGCGATTGCGGTTGCCTGTGAATGCTTTAACGGCTATTGTACTTCTCGCGCAGAAAACCTCACGTTTTCCGTTACTTCATGCGCGCATGTGGGTAGAAGGAGGTCATCGTGGTTGGGGCGAAAGGCGCGAGTCGCCCGGGCAGTATCGTCAGATTCGTTCATAATCTGGCCGTCACACGCTCGGCATACCGGGCTCTTGCGGGCTACATGTTCCATCGCTATTTCCGAGCGGTGGCGGCGGGCAGCGAGGAGCTCAAGAACGAAGTTTTTCGCATACGTTACGACGTCTATTGCGATGAGTTGCGTTTTGAAGATCCCGCCAAGTTTCCCGACAAGCGCGAGATCGACCCCTACGATCAGTTTTCCCTGCATTGCCTGCTCTACCACAAGGGCTCTGATGCCTACGCGGGCTGTGTTCGTCTGGTGCAGGTCGATCCCGAGCGCCCGGACGAACCACTGCCTTTCGAACACTTGTGCCGGGACACGATGTACCGGGATGTCCTCGATCGACTCGTGCCGGATCGCACCAAAGTCGCCGAAATTTCGCGTCTCGCCGTGCGTTCGACGTTTCGGCGACGCAAGGGCGAGAGCAATGTGCCCGTCGGTATCATCGAAGAGCGCAAGCGGGGCTTTGGCGGCATGCGTACGCCGTGGATCGCGCTGGGTTTGTATCTGTCTGCTGCGGCGATGGGGTTGATCAAGGGGCTGGACGGTGTCTTTGCGCTGATGGAGCCGAGGCTGGCGCGCCGCCTGGGTTCGTACGGCATCAAGTTCGTGCAAGTGGGCGATCCTGTCGAGCATCGAGGCCAGCGCGCACCCTTCTTCATTTCGCGCGAGGCGCTCTATGCCGGGGTCCCGCCGCCTGTTCGGGGGCTGCTCGAAGTGGTCGAGGACGACCTGCGCAAGACAGGCGCGGAAGCGATGATCGCCCGCAAGCCATCCTCGACTTGAGGTCGTCTCGTTACTCCAAACGGCGCAGGTATTCCTTCGTGAAAACGCGGTCAGGCAAGTCGCGGGCGCGCATGTCCGCATACTCCAGTACCGACTGTTCATTTTTGCGCAGCGCATCCTGCATCACCAACCTCGTCGGGCGCACGATCCCGAGCATCTGCTGATAATTCTCGTAGCGTGCCGTTTTCAGCAGCCGGTTGGAGACTGAGTAGAACTCCGCCTTGTGCGGCCGGTTGTTGGCTTGGTTGACCCAATAGAGAACCCGGTGGTAGGTCACGCCGCGCCCGGAGGCAATCAGCTCAAGCACGTGGTAATTTTGCCCGTCGATGGAATCGGTGCGCAGTATTTTTGGGGTGTAATCCCCGGCGAAGTTGGCTCGCGCCAAGTCACCATTGGCGACCTGGCCAGTGAGCCGCTGCGAAAGAGACAGGCGCACAGGCTGCGAGACCTCCGGCAGGAACACCCAGAGGTCGCTGTCCTTCATCAGAATGATCTGCCCGCGGTCCGAGGCAGGCTCGGTGACCATCACGACGGTGTTGGCATTGCCCTTCGACAGGACCCGATACTTGCGCGTGTCGCTCGTTTGGCCGTCGACTGTCGTCACGACATTGATGTCGACCTGGAAGCCCGTCCGTGGGAACCGAATCTCATCGGCCTTTTCCAGTATAATTTTCGCCTGAGCGTCTTCAGGCGTCTGTGCCTTGGTAGTCGCCGCGAATGATGCGACGAGGGCGAAGACCAAGTAAAACGTGGCGCTCTTGAATTTCATCGCTGACATCGTTCGTTCCCCTGACTTATCAAAGGCCTTCAAAGTGGCGTCCAAGGCTCCCGTTGTAAAGGTCGAGCACGTATGCAAAGACTACAAGCTGGGAGAAGAGACGATCCATGCCCTGAAGGATATCTCGTTCAATATCGATGACGGTGTTTTCCTTGCCATTGCCGGTCCTTCAGGCAGCGGGAAGTCGACCATGCTGAACATGATCGGCTGCATCGATACCCCGAGTGCAGGCAAGATTGTCATCGACGGCGTGGACATTAGCGGCAAAACGCCGGACGAACTTGCGGACTTGCGCTCCAAGACCATCAGCTTCGTCTTCCAGACGTTCAATTTGTTCCCGGTCTTGACCGCGGAAGAGAACGTCGAGTATCCATTGCTGCGTCGGAGCGACGTCAGCAAGTCGGAGCGCAAGGAACGGGTCGCCTTCTTCCTGGACACGGTCGGATTGACGAAGTACGCCGGCCATCGCCCGAATCAGCTGTCGGGCGGACAGCGGCAGCGCGTCGCGATCGCGCGTGCTCTGGCTACCCGCCCCCGCATCGTGCTGGCCGATGAACCCACCGCCAATCTGGACTACAAGACCGGCGAAAGCATACTGTCGATGATGAAGGCGATCAATCGCGCCTTCGAGACGACCTTCGTGTTCTCGACGCACGATCAGCGCGTGATGGGCATGGCGGATCGTCTGGTGCGAATCGAGGACGGCGAGTTGACCACGCTCGGGATACGGGCAGGCAATGTCTGGAAGTACGTCAAGGAGAAAGACGTCCCGATTCCCACCAGCGACGGCGAAATGGCACAGCTGCTCAAGGAGGATCCGGAGTTGCGCCGCATGATCATGGAAGACCCCGAACTGCGTCGCGCCCTGTTGGACGACAACAGCGCAGCCGGCGTGGCGGGCAAGGGCGGCAGGTAAGCTTCGGCGCCTTGGCATCATGTCCGCGTACACCACAGTAGCGATCGCCTTTCGCAACGTTGCTCGCAACGCCCGCAGGTCGGTAATCGCTTTGATCGCGGTCGGCTTCGGCATCATCGCGATGTTGTTGGCGGCCGGGTTCATCGAAGACATCCTTTACGGGATGCGCGAAGAGACGATCGAAACCCACCTAGGACACATCCAGATTACCAAGCCGCACTACCTCGAAGCGGGGTTGTCGTCACCGTTCGATTACCTGCTCCCCGACAGCATGCCGGAGCGCCAGATGCTGGAGAAGACCAACCGCGTCGTGGTGGTGTCCCCTCGGCTGTCGTTCAATGGTCTGATCAGTTTGGGGGAGACGACCGTGTCGTTTCTCGCCGATGGCGTCGAGCCCGAGAAAGAAAAGACGCTGGCAAAGCAGCTCAAGATCATCTCGGGCGAGAACTTGTCCGAGTCTGAGCCCAAGACGGTGATTCTCGGTCAAGGCTTGGCGACGAGCCTGGGCGCCAAGATCGGCGACAAGGTCGTATTGGTAGCGAACACGCAGCGCGGCGGTGTCAATGCGGTGGAAGTCACCGTCCGCGGCACATTCAGCACCGTGACCAAGGCCTATGATGACGTCGCACTCAGGCTGCCGCTGAAGACTGCGCAGCAACTGCTCCGCGTCCAGGGAACCCATCGCTGGGTCGTCCTGCTGGACAAAACGGAGAACACGAACGAAGTGGTCGCCTC
>JALHQN010000054.1 GCA_022841915.1 Burkholderiales bacterium
GCGGCCAACTGCCCCCTGCTGACTCACGGGCGGGCGCTGAGGGCCCTCTATGGTCCCGGCGCTGGTGAGCGGCGGGGCGAGAGCAAACGCCGCCAGTGAGTCACCCTGGGGCGCTGTGGGCAGTTCGGCTGTTTCCGCTTCTGCCGCCGGTTGGCGCAAGGCGGGCCCATGATTGTCCGGCAGTGCGTCCGCTGCATCCACCCCGATCGCCTGCAGCCCCAGATCGGTGATGCGCAGGGCAATCCAGGCACCGTCCTCGTCCTGCCGCCAGCCCAGGCCGACGAACTCATGGGGCGCGGGGATCTCCTCCAGCAGCCCCTTCCCGACCATGCTGCGCAGGACCGCACTGCGCGCAGCAGCAGGCAGCTTGGCCGGCGGGGTGGCGAGCAGCGCCTCGTGCTGCGCGGCTGCACTCAGGATTACGCGCTGCGTGTCGGAAAGCTTCGTCATCGTCCGGCTCCGCTTCGGCACCCGATGATCCGGGTGCTACGAGCCCGAGCCCCTCAGCGGGGCAGCGCGCGGATGCGCACGCCGCTGACCATTCGCTCCGAAGCAGTTCGAAGCCAAGCGAATAGTAGGATCATGAAATTGCTTACTGAGAACGGTCAGCAATCGTGGCGTGGCCGTGCACCACCCGCGTCACTGATACGGTGGGCAGGCCTTCGCCCAGCAGCACCACGGCCGCCTCGTGGCAAGTCATAGCTTCACTAGCGCTGTCAAAGAACATCGCAACTGCTGCCCCGTCCGGGTCCCGGTCGCTCCGAGCCATCCAAACGGCGCGAAAACCCGGCCAACGCTCAATCAATGGAAGTGTTCGCTGCTCCACGAAGGCCCGGGTGTCCTGCGTCGCCGGGACGCCGCTGAGCAGGCGCACCAGCAAGTAAGGCCGGCTCACCCCGCGCGCCACGCGCGCCGCTTCCTTATGGACGAAGCACTCGCCGGAGAACTCCTCCCCCCGCGTAGGGAAGAAATCAGTATGGTTTGCAAGCCAGCGGCGCGCAGCACCGGTCGAGCTGTGGGCAGCTTCGGCATCCGTGAAGCTGCTGATGCTGATGCCAGCGCCGGCATCGTCCCAGAATGCGTAGTAGACCTCAAAGCCGGGAACGGCCTTTAGTTCGGGGAGAAGCTCGTTCTCCACTGCCTTCTCGATCGTTGTGCGGTCGACCCCAACGGTCGGATAGCGACGAAGGTTCATGTGCATGACGGAGCCCTCTCGACCGGTACCTGTTCCCGCATCTTACAGCCCGAGGCGCCGGTCATGCATTGTTCGATTTAATGTTCGTGCACGGCGAAGCGAGGACACGTCTTGGGGGCGCTCTTCCAGCCAACACTGCGGCTTTGGCAGCGACGGCTTCGTCCATTGCGAAGCCGGATAGATACAGGCATCTTGCGCGCTGAAGTGGAGAGTAGCATGCGGGCCGTCTTCGTTCTTGCCTCGATATTTCTGTTTCCCTCCATCAGCGCTGTGGCGCAGCGATGCACCGAGCCGTTAACCTCAGTGGCCGGTGTTCCACCCACAACTTTAAACCCTGTCACCCTTCGCGTCGTTGCCGCGCCAGTTGTTCCAGTCCCCGTGACGGACGGTCGTGTGCACCTGGCCTATGCCGCCCAGGTCACCAACCTCTCTGACAGCGCTGTTACGATCGTGGCGTTCGAACCGTTGGACGCGTTGCGTAACTTCACTCCCTCGGGACGCAATGAAGTCGTGGCGGTGAATGGTCAATCGATCTCAGGCCATGTGCGCCTCTTTGGCGCCCCACCGTCCGGCTCACCCGATTCCACGACAGTACCGGCGGGCGGATCGGGCATGACGTTCTTCGATGTGATCTACTCGAGCGTTGATGCCGTGCCCCAATTCCTGGCTCATCGGATCTCCATCCGCACGGCGGGCGGTACATTGTTCCGCACAATCACGGATCCCGTCGCCATCGATTGCAAACCTCCGGTCAGGATCAGCCCGCCACTGGTCGGTTCCGGGTGGTGGAACGGCAATGGCTGCTGCCGGACCGTCAACGCGCATCGTGGGGCGACCTTGCCGCTCAACGGCGAGATTCGCGTTCCAGAGCAGTTCGCCATCGATTTCGTACAATTGGCGCCGAACCTGACCTGTTGTAACGGAGCGGTTGCGGACGTCAGCTCCTGGGTGTTCTACGGTGCCCCTGTCCTCGCCGTGGCAACCGGCGTCGTCGTTGCGATGGTCGACGACATGCCCGACCAGGTCCCCGGACCACCTTTGGGCGTGACGGTCGCCAATGCGGCAGGTAATCACATCATTCAGGATATCGGTGGCGGCCGATGGGCACTGTATGCGCATCTACGTCCCGGGTCGGTCACCGTACGCGTGGGCGATACCCTGCAGGCGGGTCAACGCATCGGCGGCGTCGGCAATTCAGGATCGACGACCGCTCCGCACTTGCATTTCCAGGTGATGGACAGGCCTTCGGCACTCAATGCGACCGGCCTGCCCTTCGTTTTCGATCGGCTGCGCGTCGAAGGAAGCGTCCAGGGCCTGCCGGAGGACGTTGAAACCGACTACGAAGCCGGGCGCGCTATACGTGTTGACCGTTCCGACGTGCGGACCGAAACGAATCAGATGCCGGCGGAGGGGCAGATCTTCGGCTTCCATGTCGATTGACCTTGTCCGATACCACCATGGCATCCAAAGCCACGGACGGCGATCAGATGAGAGTGTTGTCGACCGTGCTCCACAGTCCCGCGGTGCAACCCGCGGTCCGAACACCATCAAACGCCTCGTCAGCAGCGGCCAACAGTCCCGCTCGATCACGTAGGCTTTAGGCGACGACGTTTGCCTGCTGCCGGCATAGAAGGTTGGGCCTCGAGGTCTGGTCTTCGGGACGACGCGCTCGGCAGCGGCGCCGTGATCGAACTGGATTCCAGCGCGTAAGGATCGGCACTTCCTCGTCATTCTTTGCCTGCGCGAAACGTAGTATTGCGCTCCACGACCAGAGTGGGGAGACCAATGACGGGGTGAAACTCCGCCGAGCGTGAAGGCTGTTCCGCGGCGAGGTCCGTTTCTTCTTTGGAGAGTGTCCGCCGGGGTGGGCGGGTTGGTCCGGCGGAGATCGTGCCCAAGGCGATTTGGTTGCCCTCCTCAGGTGCCTGCGATGGGTATTCTGGGTCATCCAGGCGGCGGGTCGGCTCAGATCTGGATGCACAATGGCGCCGCGGATCGGCCCTATGCGGAATTCATCACCCGCCCACCACGTCGTAGAACTTTCCGTCTCCATCCATGGCCGAACTAGAATCTACGCATAGCCAAAACTTGATGATCCAATGTGGTGATTATGACTTCCCGTCTGCAACCAACGGTGTTTTTGTCGCGGCCGGCGTGCTTGGGTGGTCGCTGATGCGGCCCCGTATTCGCACGGCGCACGCGAGAGGATACGATGGCGGTAGGAACGGAAATCCTGAATTCTAGCTATCTGGATTTCACCGGCTGGCGCATCACCGACGCGACGACGGTGCTCGACGCCTTTCAGCTCGACCCCGGCGACGTAGAGCTTTCCCCCTGGGCGAATATTAATGTTGCTCTTGTGCTGGGCCGGAACGACGACCCGACTGGCCTGCTCTCTCAAGCCTGGGGGACGCGACAGAAAACGCTGGCCGATCTTTCCACGAATGGCACGCTTTGGTCGACCTACGGTTCTGACGCGACTCTGTTCGAAACAGTCATTGCGGACCTGGAGGGAACCTACGGTGTTCAGGTGCTTCACGGAGCCGATCCGGAGGAGCACGGGGACTACATTTCGTCCGCTGAATCCCGCACGATTTGGGTGGAGATCAACACTCCAGAAGAGTTCTCCTCCATTTTCGGCACATCGCTCTACCTGAACAACGATTTGGGCAACGAATTCTTGTTCTGGGAGGGCAACCTTTCCCTGCCTGCCGAATGGAACATCGAAGGCCTATGGTTCGATACCGAGAGCGCACCACCGCCATCGAATATGGCGCCAGGCGTGTCGGTCGAACTGGAGCAAGGCGCACAAAGCCCCGGCAACAATTCCACACAGGGCGCCGTACTGAACCCGCAGGCGATCGCTGAGCTTTACAAATTTCCACTCAACGGGGCCGACGTTCAGACTGGGGCCATCGGGTTGATCGAGCCGGGCATCGGGTCAGCGCTGCGGCTGGGCGACAATGAAAGCTTTAAGCAAAGGCTCGACGCGTTTCTGGCCAGCGTCGGGCTGACCGGGACCGGTACGGTCGAGACGCAGGGAGAGTCCGGCCAGATCTACAATCACGATGCGGCCAGCGAACGGTCACTGGACGTTGGCATCGTCGCGGCCGTGAACCCCAACAGCGACATCATCCTGTTCAATGGTTCCGGCTACAACGGAAACGCCGACGCCTCCACCTTTACCGCGATTCAGAGCTCACTGTGGGACGCCAGCAAGAGCGCCTCTGTGGTTACAAGCTCGTTCGGCGACATCCAGAGCATGAGCCCCGCCTCGCCGTTTTTTGCAGCCTATCGGCAGCTTCAGATCGATGCGGCACTGAAGAATGTCACGCTGTTCAACGCGCTGGGTGACGGCGGCTCGGGAAATGAGAGCGGGAACGGCCTGGCCAACGTCACGTACAACGAGACCAGCCCCTACAACGTGATGGTCGGTGGCACCTCGCTCTCGACCCTTGCGGCCGCAGCGGCGGACCAGACGATTGCCGCGTCGATTGTTGCACCTGCCCTTGCTGGCGACCGTGCCGTTATCTGGCAGCTCCTCGCCGGCGGTCTGACCTTGCTCCCCACCGACATCGCGTCGCTGCAAAGTTTCGTCGAGACCGTGTGGAATCAATACTACCTCGACGGCAACGACATCACGATTCAGAATTCGATGTTCGAAGGAGGCTACCTCGTGAACACGACGGGCTCCGGCGGCGTCGATCCCACGCAGCCGGCCCCCTCCTACCAGACCGACTACGGCTTGAGCCCGGTCGCCGCCAATCCAGCAGCGCAGACGGGGCGCGGCGTGCCTGACGTCTCGGCGAATGCGGGCGGCAACCTGTCGTATCTCGTGCCGAGCGCCAGCATGACCGAGCAGACTTCCGAATTGGGCACTAGCGCTGCTACACCGCTTTGGGCTTCACTAGGCATCCAGCTAAATGCCATCTTCGAGAACCAGGGGCTCCCGGCCCTTGGCTACATGAATGACCTGCTCTACATCGCCTCGGCGATCGCACCAGCGGCTTTCAACGACATAACCATCGGCAACAATGTCTCCTCTTTCACGCTCGGCGGCTCCTACACGTCCAATGGAACGGCGCTGACGCCGACCGGGATCGGGTACTATGCTGGTCCGGGTTATGACCTTGTAACCGGCCTCGGGTCCCCGAACGGTCTGCTGCTGGCGCGCGCGCTGACGACGATCGGCCACGCGCAGATCGAATATGCACGCAGCAACGAACTGCTCACGAAATCGGAAGCCGGCTGGGTCAGCGATGCCACTCAGAGTCTAATGTTTCAGAGTATGTCCGCAGCCGCGGCTCCGATCACGCTCAATCTGGGCGATCAGGAGAGCCTGCATCTGAGCGGTGCCACGGACAGTTACGCCTGGACGAACCGCCTGGCACAGCGGTCGCTTCAGGCAGATTTCGACCCCGCGCTTGTCCGGATGTTTGACGCCTCCTCGCATGGCGCCATGTGGCAGACGCTAGCCGTGGAAGGCGACAGCCTGGCGATGTCCATCGGTGGCATCACAGCGGAAGCGATCCAGGGCACGATGACCAGCCGTTATGGATTTGCCGACTTCCTGACCGACACTGGTGTCGTGCGCGTGGCTCGCCCAATCGCGGTAGCCGAGACTGTCGGAGGCCAGGACGATCAGACGGCGGTGGTGCGGCTGCGGCAGAACGGCGCGGATACACTGTCACTCACTGTCTATCGCGTGGATGACCGCAACGGGACTGTGGACGGCCTTGCACCGGGCGATGTGGGTTATGAAGCCGCGGCGGTGAGCCGAGCCTACATATCGTCTGGCGGTCAAACCTCCATCGCGGGACCCGGCTACGGCAACTACGCTTCGGTCGCAATCGCCGGCGTCGACGCCGCCGACCTGATTGCCATGAAACTGGTGAACGAGAGTTCGGGCCACAGCTTCTGGGCATTCTCCAACGCCAATGACGGCTCGCTCGGTCACCTTTGGAGCTACGGCCTCAACACCTGGGG
>JALHQN010000055.1 GCA_022841915.1 Burkholderiales bacterium
GCGAGCACGGCCTCGGCATGCATCGCATTGGGTGTCGCCACGTAGACCGCATCGACCTGCGGATCGGCCATCATCTGCGCCAACGTGGCATGCACTCGCGGCACCTCGAATCGAGCGGCGAATGCCTTGCCCTTCTCGAGCGAACTGCCCAGGCACGCGACGATGCGCGAACCCGCGCTCTTCTGCATGGCCGGCGCGACGAAGTCGCAGCTGACCCAACCCAAGCCGACGATGCCCCAACGCAGGGGCTTTGCTGCGTTCATGATGTTCTCCGTTGCCGATTAGTTGGATTGAATGCCGGCTTCCTTGGCCAGCGTTGCGAACTCGGTCACCTGCTTGCGCATGAACGCGCCGAACTCGTCGAGCGACTTGCTCGCCTTGAGCTCGATGCCGAATTCGAGGAAGCGATTGCGCGCTTCGGGAACCGCGACGGCCTTCACCACCTCCTGGCGCAGGCGCTCGAGCACTTCGCGCGGCGTTCCCGCCGGCGCCATCAGGCCATTGAAAGTCGAATCCTCGAACCCCTTGAGGCCGGCCTCCTCGATGGTCGGCAAGTCGGGAAACAGCGGGGAGCGCGTCCTGCTGGTCACCCCTAGGGCGCGCAGCTTGCCTGCCCGGATGTGCGTGAAGGAAGTGCTGACCTGATCGAACATGATCATCACCTGCCCGCCCACCAGATCGATGACCGCAGGCGCGTTGCCCTTGTAGGGCACGTGCAGCATCTTGATGCCGGCCCGCCGGCTGAACATCTCGGCGGCGACATGCCCCGTCGAGCCGCTTCCCGACGATGCATAGAGAAGATCGCCCGGACGCTGCTTGGCCAGCGCGATGAGCTCCTTGGTGGTCTTCACCGGCAGCGCGGGATTGACCGACAACACCATCGGAATATCGGCCGTCATCGAGACCGGCGCGAAGTCCTTCAGCGGATCGTAGCCCGCCGCCGCCACGATGGCAGGCACCCGCGCGAACGTATTCGACACCGTGAGCAGCGTATAGCCGTCCGGAGTAGCACCCTTCACGTAACGGGTGCCGACGATGGCGCTCGCACCCGGCCGGCTTTCGACGAGGATAGTCTGCCCCAGGCCCTTGGTCATCTGCTCCGCGACGGCCCGGGCAACGATGTCCTGGTTGCCGCCCGCCGCCACCGGATTGACGAAGCGGATCGGCTTGACCGGATAGCCGCCGGCGCCTTGTGCCTGAACGCTCATCGAAACGAACGCGGCCGTGCAAAGGACTGCGTTCAGCGTGCCGTGCTTCTTGATCGACATGTCTGCTCCTGGTTTCAGCTCATCGTGATTCGTAACCGAACCTGCACGTCTGGTCGAGGCGGGCTCTTCGCGACGGACTGCGGGCTCATGACAGAGTAATTCCCTCCTCGAGCCTGCAACGATGCGCTCGCCCGGTCTGATTCCAATGCGAGCACCCTGGACGGAGTCACCGCCAGCCAGATACCGTCTCAATCTCGAGCCAGCGTTTTGCGCACATCATCGGCGCTCTCCTCGATCCGCACGCCGGCGCGTTCGAGCTGCAGGCGCATCGGCGAGCGCGAATCCTGATCGCCCCAACCGCGCGCCAGTGCGGCCGTGAAGTCTTCGAACGCACGCTGCGCCATCGGCATCGGCACCTCACAGTCGTGCGCAAGGTCGAGCGCCAGCATCATGTCCTTGTGCGCCAGCTTGAGCGCGAAGGCCGCAGGTTCGTACCGATTCTGCAGAAACTGCTCCCCGACGCCGTCGAAGGTGCGCCTGCGCCCGGTCACGCCCTGGCGCATCGCCTGCCACAGGGCCAACGGTTCGACGCCCGCCTTCACGCCCAGACTGAAGACTTCCGCGATCACCATGCGGATGCCGAAGCTCGCACAGTTGTGGGTAAGCTTGGCGATCGTCCCGGCGGCCAACGGTCCGACATACATGGCCTGATCGCCGATCGCATCGAGCAGCGCCTTGTGCCGATCGAAAGTCGCCCGATCGCCTCCGATGTAGAGGGCGAGCTTGCCGGATCGGGCGCCCGCCGGTCCGCCGCTCACCGGTGCATCCATGAATTGCACGCCCTTCTGCTCGAACATCGGCCCCAGACGATGCAGCAGCTGCGGAGAATTGGTGGTGAGATCGAACCACGCGCTACCCGGCTTCATCGTCGCGAGCAGCCCGCCGCTCGCGAGCGCCACGGCTTCGACTTCGGCCGGCCCTGGCAACGAAGTGAAAACGACGTCGCAGGCCCTGCCGAGGTCAGCGACGTCGGATGCCCAGGTCGCGCCCGCGCTCTCGAGCGCCTGGGCCGACTCGCGGCGCAGATCATGGACGATCAGATCGTAGCCGACCTTGCGCACATTCATGGCCATGCCGCCGCCCATGGTGCCGATACCGATGAATCCGACTTGCATGCGCTGCCCCTCCTCCTCCGGTCGTGATCGAACATCGTTCGACGTTTCGCCCGATTCTAGCGCCTCGATCACGCCTCGGCCCAACAGCGCAGGCATAATTACGGCAGGCAACGCTCGGTACGGCCTCGATGCCGAGACTCACGCAAGGAGCATGACCCATGAAGCTCGCGTTCATCATCCATAACGAACACTACACCGGGCGCGTCATGGAACTGCTCGCCCACTGCCAGATCGACTACTACACGCGCTGGGAGAAGGCCATGGGCAAAGGCCATCAAACCGAACCCCACCTGGGCACCGGCACCTTCGCCAGTCTCAATGGCGTCTTCATGATCGGCTTCGAAGACGAAGCGCCGCTGCAGGCGCTCATCGAGCAGATTCAGGCCGCCAACGCCCAGATCAAGCGTCGCGCCGACCACATTCGTCTGCTGCAGTTGCCGCTGGACCGCATCGTCTGAGCCGCAGCAGCCGCAAACACCGCACCGCAACGTCCCACCCGGAGGAGTCGTCATGAGCCCAGCCAGCGAAATATTGACCCTGTCCGCCGTCGAACTCAGACGCCGCATCGGGTCGAAGAGCCTCTCCCCGGTGGAATTGCTGGAGGCTTGCATCGAGCGCATCGGCGCGCTCAATCCCGCCATCAACGCGATCACCGCCACCTGTTTCGAGCGGGCCCGCGCCGAGGCGAGAGCTGCCGAAGCGGCCGTCATGCGAGGCGAGGCGCTCGGTCTGCTGCACGGCTTGCCGACGGGCATCAAGGACTTGGAAGACACCGCCGGACTGCTTTCGACCTACGGCTCGCCGCTGTATCGCGATCACGTGCCCGAACAGGACGGCGCCATGGTCGCGCGGGTGCGCGCCCAGGGGGCGATCATCGTCGCCAAGACCAACACGCCCGAGTTCGGAGCCGGAGCGAACTCGCGCAATCCGGTCTGGGGCGCCACCGGCAACCCGTTCAATCCGACGCTCAACGCAGGCGGCTCGTCCGGCGGATCGGCCGCCGCACTTGCCGTGGACATGCTGCCGATTTGCACGGGCTCGGACACCGGCGGCTCACTGCGCATCCCCGCCGCAAAATGCGGCGTCGTGGGCTTTCGGCCCTCGCCGGGTCTGGTGCCGGTCGAGCGGCGGCCGTTCGGCTGGGCGCCTATCTCGGTCGTCGGCCCGATGGGACGCACCATCGGCGAAACCTGTCTGCTTCTCGCCGCCCAGGCCGCGATGGACCCGTGCGATCCCCTCTCGTATCCGGTCGATCCGCGCAGCTTTCTCCTGCCACAGCCGTGCGACCTTGCCTCGCTGCGGGTGGCCTGGACGGAAGATTTCAGGGTATGTGCAGTCGACCCGGGGATACGCACGACGATGCGGCAGCGCATCGCCAGCATGCGCCATTTGTTCCGGTCCTGCGATCAGGTGACGTTCGATTTCGGCGAGGCCCACCGCTGCTTCGATGTTATTCGCGCCGTCAGCTACGTCGGCCGCTACCACGACGCTTACCAGAACAACCGGGACGCCCTCGGGCCGAACGTGCGCGCCAACTACGAACTCGGCGCCGCGATGTCACTGGCAGATTTCGCCTGGGCGCACATGGAGCAAACGCGCATCTATCGCAACTTCCAGGCCACGTTCCAGGACTATGATCTGGTCTTGTCTCCGACCACACCGGTTTCCCCGTTCCCCTGGAAACAGCTCTACGCCGAAGAGATCGACGGCCAGAAGCTCGCCAACTACTATCAGTGGCTGGCACTCACGTATGTCATCACCCTGGTGACCAACCCGGCCGTGTCCATGCCGTGCGGCGTCGATCATCGCAGCATGCCGTTCGGATTGCAGGTGGTCGGCCCCTTCCGTGGCGACCGGGCGCTGCTATCCGCTGCCCATGCGATGGAACAGGCCTTCGATGCCATCCCCGGCTTGCAGCGCCCTCGTCCGAACCTGGCGAATCTGAGCAAACCCGTGCCGGAACTGAAGTCGATCGTCACCCACCCACCGACCGTGCGCTGAAACAGCACGGCTCCGCGCGCGCATGTCCCAAGTCGGCGACCGGGCCGAAGACGCGCTCGCCGGTGAAGCGCCCTGCGAACGCAGCGAGGGCGCCTCACGCCAGATCAGTACGCCCGATCGGCGTCGTTCTCAGTCCACCTTGATGTTGGCTTTGGCGATGACCGACTTCCAGCGCGCGACATCGGTGCGCAGGAAGGCCTCGAACTCCGACGGGGTACTGGCAACGATCTCGATGCCGCCCTTGAGCAGCTTGTCCTGCAACTCGGGCGCCAACACGCCCTTGCGGGCCTCGGACTGGATGCGACCGACAAGCGCGGCCGGCATGCCTGCAGGCCCGAGCAGCCCGTGCCAGGTGATGATCTCGATGCCCTGGTAACCCGACTCTTCCAGCGTCGGCAGATCGGGCCGCAGCGGTGCGCGCTTGTTGTTCGCCACCGCCAGCAGGCGCAGTTTGTTGGCTTCCGCGAAAGGCAGCAAGGTGCGCAGGACGCCGAACGCCATGTCGACATGACCGCCGATCAGATCGATGTTCGCCGGTGCGGCCCCCTTGTACGGAATGTGGGTGCTGTCGAACCCGGCCGTCATCTTGAACAGTTCCATGCCGAGGTGCGTGGGGCTGCCGCTGCCCGAGGTGGCATACGTGAGTCTGCCCGGACGCTGCTTCGCCAATGCCACCAGTTCCTTCGGCGTGCGCGCGGGAACGGTCGGATGCACCGCCAGCACATTGGGCTGCTTGGCCACGAGCATGATCGGCGTGAAGTCCTTGACCGGGTCGTAGCCTGCCCGGGGATACAAGGTGGGATTCACGGTATGCGTCCCGTAGCAGATGTAGAGCGTGTATCCGTCCGGTGCGGACTTGGCCACCATGGTCGCGGCGATATTCCCGCCGGCGCCTGGATGCGGATCGACGACGTACTGCTGTCCCCAGGCCTGTCGCAGCGGCTCACCGACCAATCGCGCCATGTACTCGCTTCCCGCGCCGACCTGAGTCCCGATGACGAATCGCAGGGGTTTGACCGGATAGCTGGACTGCGCAGATGCGGACGACACCGCGCCGAGCATCAAGGTGCAGAGTACGGCGGCGACGGGAGTCCGCCCGCGCAACGATACGGCGAATTGCTTCATTGAATCTCCAGGCATCTACAAGCAGCGCCTCGAGGGCGCTGCGGTTGAAACGACAGAACCACGACTGACCGCAGCACGCGGAGTACCACAGCCGCCTGCGAACCTGTCAGCGAATCTCGATCTTGCGCTGCGCCACGATGCGCCGCCATTTGGCGATCTCGCCTTCCACGAGCGCACGCATCGCTTCCGGCGAACTCGGCTGAATGTCGCCCCCGAGCGCAGCCACGTGCTTGCGCGTCTCTGGGTCGGCCAGCACCGCACGGATCTCTTTGTTCAGCCGCTCCACGATCGGCTTCGGCGTGCCGCCCGGGGCTGCGATACCCGAGAACGACGTCACGTCGAAGCCCGGCAGGGTCTCGGCCACCGTCGGCACACCCGGCAATTGAGACGACGGCGCCTTGGAGGCCACCGCGATCGCGCGCACG
>JALHQN010000056.1 GCA_022841915.1 Burkholderiales bacterium
AGCGGGTGACGGACATTGTGGCGGAGATCACGGTGGCCTCGCAGGAGCAGAGTTCGGGGATCGAGCAGGTGAACCAGGCGGTGACGCAGATGGACGAGACGACGCAGCAGAACGCGGCGTTGGTGGAGCAGGCGGCGGCGGCGGCGGAGTCGCTGCAGGAGCAGGCGGGGTCGCTGTTGACGGCGGTTGCGCAGTTCCAGCTGGTGAGTGGAGAGTCGTCGGGGCCTGCGGTGGCGCCCGGGTTGGTGGTGGAGCGTCGTGGGCCGAACCGAGCGCAGAACGTGTCGCGGCTGCCGGGGGCGAAGGGGCCCGCGAAGTCGGGTGTGGCCAAGGCTCTGCCCGCGCCGGCCAAGAACGGCACCGACGACGACTGGGCAGAGTTTTAACGTGTCGACGGGCGGGAGTAGCCGCCAGCCCGGCTGAGTACTTTGGACATGACGTTGACGAGTCGATGTTCCCAAGCCAGAGCAGTGTCGCCGTGAAGGCGCACTTCGGATCGCGGCGCGGAGCTCGTCGAGCCAACGGGCACCGCAAAATGAGTCCTGCGCTGGGACAGTTCCCGATGCCGGACGGTTGTTTGAACTGGAAATCAGAGAGTCGGACCAATCCCATGAAGATCATCATCGCATCCTTGGCTGCGCTCACGCTCGTGTCCACGAGCGCTCTCGCCAACCCGGATCTCGAAGCGCTGAAGTCCGCCTACCGTCGGCCAGCGACCATTCCGTTTCCGGCCGAGAATCCGTACACCTTCGAGAAAGCGACGCTGGGGAAGATGTTGTTCTTCGAGGCACGCCTGTCACGCGACAACAATCTGAGTTGTGCCAGCTGCCACAATCCGTCGTTCGGATGGCAGGTTCCTTTCGCCAAGGCGATTGGCGCTGGTGGGAAGCCCCTGGGCCGGAAATCACCGACAACCATCAACCATGCGTGGGGTACGAGTTTCTTCTGGGACGGTCGTGCTCAGACGCTCGAAGCCCAGGCACGCGGGCCGATCGAGGCGCCGGTGGAAATGGATCTGCCCATGCCCGTGGCGGTCAAACGATTGTCGGCCATCGAGGGCTACAAGCAGGCCTTTTCCCGCGCCTTCCCCAAGCAAGGGTTGAACGAAGCGACCATCCTGCAGGCGATCGCGACCTTCGAGCGGACCATCGTCACCGGCGACACGCCGTTCGATCGCTGGGTTCGTGGCGACGCGAAGGCGATGTCCGCGTCGGCTGTTCGCGGCTTTGTTCTGTTCAATGGCAAAGCGCAATGCGCGGCTTGTCACAGCGGCTGGAATTTTACCGATGATCGTTTTCATGACATCGGGCTGGCATCGAAGGACGTCGGCCGCGGTGGCGTCACCGGAAAGACCGAAGATACGAGCGCAATGCGCACGCCTGGCTTGCGCGAGATCGCAGCCCGTGCCCCTTACATGCACGACGGCAGTCTGGATACGCTGGAGTCGGTCATGGCGCACTACGTGTCGGGCGGCATTCCGCGACCCACTCGCTCGCCGTTGATGAGGCCGGTCCCGTTGTCACCTCAGGAGATGACCGATCTCGTGGAATTCATGCGCAACTTGAGCAGCGCCGGTGCCGCCGTGGCGCTGCCCAACTTGCCTGCGCGCTAAGGAGTAGCATCGATGAGCTTCTTCAAACAATGCATAGGTTTGTTCGCAGTGCTGTTCGGTCTGCTGGCGCTTCAAGGCGGGCAGTCGCTGCTGCAGATCCGGGAAGTCAGCGATTCCTCGGTGCGGATTGCCGCTGGCGCCACTTTGGCAACGCAGTCACGCGATCTGTGGGATGAATTCCGCAGCGCGGACCAAGAGATCCGGCGAGCGCTGGAGTTCATCGACTTCACGTCGGGCGACGAGCTGGGTGCACGCGTGCGGCCGCGCATCGAGCGCCTGAACAAGTTGCTCGACGATATGGGCAAGGAGGACAAGAGCCCTGCCCTGCAGGAAGTGCGCACTGCGCTCGAGAAGTGGAGCGTTCTGGTGCTGCCGCATCTGAGTTCGCAAGGCGTGACGGAAGTGGCGAGCTACGATGTGCTCGATCGCGTCCGGGAGGATCTCGCCAAGCGCATCGATACCTACGCGACGGGCCAGCTCGAGTCGGCTCGCACGCTCGTGGCCGAGAGCCAGAGCATTGCGAGCTCCGCAACGTGGTGGATCGCGGGTGAATTGACGGTCGGCCTGCTCTTGTGCGCGCTGCTCGGGTGGTACGCGATACGCACGCTCAAGGCACGGCTTGGCGGGGAACCGGACGTCGTTGCCGCTGCTGCGCGGCGACTCGCGCGAGGTGATCTGAGCGAGCCCGTGGCCGTGATGCCGGGCGACCAGTCCAGCATTGCCGCCGCCATGTCGCAAATGCAGACCAGCTTGCAAGCCTTCGTTTCCGAAGAAGAGCGGCTCGCTCAGCAACATGCGGCAGGGTGGACCGATCATGCAATGGACATCAACCGGTTCGAGGGGGCTTACCGGGAGATGGCGCAATCGATCAATGCGATTACCAGCGAGCATGTGGCGGTCGGCATGCGCGTGATCGAGTTGGTCAGACAGTATGCGGACGGTGACTTCTCCGTCGAACTGGAGGCCTTGCCGGGCAATCGGGCGCAGATCAACGAAGCGATGACCGCCGTCAAGAGCAATCTGCTCTCGATCAATGACGAGATTCAGCGCTTGGTGCAAGCCGCCTCGCGAGGCGACTTCTCTGCGCGTGGTGACGCGCAGAAGTACGACCATCGCTTCCGCGAGATGGTGGAGGGATTGAACACGCTGATGGAGACGGCGCAGTCGGGACTGAACGACGTGGCAAGAGTGCTCATGGCGTTGTCTCGCGGCGACCTCACGCAACGCATCGACGCCGATTATCAGGGCACGTTCGGTCAGTTGAAGGACGATGCCAATCGCACGGTGGATAGCTTGACCGCGATCGTCTCCCAGATTCGGGCAACCACCGAGTCGATCACGCGCGGTTCGAAGGAGATCGCGCAAGGCAATGCCGATCTGTCAGCGCGCACGGAGCAGCAAGCCGGCTCGCTGGAGCAGACGGCGTCGAGCATGGAAGAGTTCACCTCGACTGTAAAGCAGAACGCCGAGAACGCTCGTCAAGCCAATCAGCTGGCGATCGGTGCGGCCGACGTGGCGGTGAAGGGGGGCGAGGTGGTCGGCGAGGTGGTCTCGACGATGGGATCCATCAACGAGTCGAGCAAGAAGATCGTCGACATCATCTCGGTCATCGACGGGATCGCATTCCAGACGAACATCCTGGCGCTCAACGCTGCCGTGGAAGCGGCGCGGGCGGGCGAGCAGGGTCGTGGGTTTGCCGTGGTCGCCACGGAAGTGCGCAACCTTGCGCAAAGAAGTGCGGCGGCAGCCAAGGAGATCAAGGGACTGATCTCCGATTCGGTAGAGAAGGTCGATGCGGGCAGCAGGTTGGTCGATCAGGCTGGGGCGACGATGTCGCAGGTGGTGGATTCGATCAAGCGGGTGACGGACATCGTGGCGGAGATCACGGTGGCTTCGCAGGAGCAGAGTTCTGGGATCGAGCAGGTGAACGATGCCGTAACGCAGATGGACGAGACGACGCAGCAGAACGCAGCGCTCGTCGAAGAAGCGGCTGCCGCGGCGGAATCGCTGCAAGAACAGGCCGCCGCTCTCCTGACGGCTGTGGCGCAGTTCCAGCTGCAATCCGGCGCGACAGCCTCCGAAGCGAGGGTGGAGCGCCGCGGGCCCAATCGCGCGAAGAACGTGGCGCGGCTACCGGCTGGCAAGTCCGATGGCGGGTCGCGTAGCGGAAGCGCTCAGCGCGTTCTTCCTCGTGCCGCTAAGACGGGGACGGACGACGACTGGGCGGAGTTCTAGGCGGGTCACCGTGCGGTGGCAGCAAGGTCGTCTCGACAAAGTACGCCGTTACCTACCTTCGAAGGGTTTGCTGAAATGAACAAGCTATTTTCAAGTCTGGCCGGGCGCATCAGCGGCGGCTTTTTCCTGGTAGGCCTGCTCGTGCTGGCGGCCATCGGATTCTCGCTGAACTTCGCAGATCGAGCCGAGCAATCGATCAAGCAGATGATCGAAGCGGACTATGAGCGGGGACGTCTGGTGACGGCGATCGGCGACGTCGTCGACGACAATGCTCAGTACATGCTGGAACTGTTCATTGCAAGCGACATCACCGCGGCTGCGCAGAAGGCAGCCAGTCGCAGCGCATCCAATGTGAAGAAGAACAACGAGTCGTACAAGCGTCTGGAGGAGCTCAGCGAGACCGCTGAAGAGAAGGCGTTGCTGGAAGAGATGAAAAAGCAGCGCAAGGGCTTCATTTCCAGTCGTAACGTGGTGATCGATCTGTTGAAAAAGGGCGAGCGAGACGAAGCCCGCAGCAAGTTCGACTCCGGCGTCGTGCCCGTGCTGGCGAAGTACAAGGCATCTCTCGACGCGATGGGACAGTACAGCAGCAAGCACATTGCCCTTGCGCGCGATAATTCGTCCCAAGCCTTGCGCGACCAAAAACTGTCGATGTTGGGGGGATTGGCGTTCGTGATCGTGCTCAGCGCGTTCACGGCCTTCTTCTTGACTCGATCCATCGCCCGTCCGGTGAATCGCGCGGTTGCGGTTGCGGATGCGATTGCTGGGGGTGATCTGGACAGCGAGATCGAGGTTGTGGGCAAGGACGAGACGGCTCGTCTGCTCGGTGCGATGGCGAAGATGCAGTCGGCGATCAAGGGGTACGTTGCGGCACAGGAGCGGATGGCTCGCGAGCACGAGGCCGGGACGATCAGTTACCGGATCGATGCGACGCAGTTCGGGGGCAGCTACCGTCGGATGGCGGAGATGAGCAACGAGCTGGTGGCGGCGCA
>JALHQN010000057.1 GCA_022841915.1 Burkholderiales bacterium
GCGTGCTGCAAACGGTGCCGGGTAGATCGAGGCCACGCTGCGCGGTGCGATGGCGATGGCTACGATGGCGGCGGCAGGTTTCTCATCGTTCATCTTCAAAGCCTCCTCGTCGACGGCTGTTGGGAAAGTTTGCGGGTCGCGCCAAGCAACTTACCACCACGCGGCGCGCTCGGCATGTCCGACGAAATCGAGTGCGGGCACGGTGCGCGCTTATCGTCCAGGCGGCACGATGGCGAGGATGCGTCTGAGCGAAGCAAGCCAAGGCGGCGCCTGCCACTCTACCGGGCCGGGGTTCACGGGAGCACCGCTGCGCACCCAGCACGGGTTCCGGCCTGAATTCATTGTCCCTTCGGCGATGTGGCACGCCCAAGTCGGCGTTGCTCTCATCGCCCTTCTCCCTCGCCACAGGAGGCAGGCATGGCAGCAAAGAAAACAGCTTCGAAGACGCCCCGTCGCAGTTCGGGGCGCAACGCCGTCGCAGAGAAGCCGCCGGGCAAGGCGGCGCCGACCGAATCCTCTTCCGCGACCTCGGCGCGCGCTTCGATGAGTGGTCCGGCGCGGGTAGCTCGGGACACCCTGTCGGACGCGCCGACCGCGAAACTCGCCGGAGTCGATAGTCTGGCGCAGGCGATGCCGTTCAACGCGGCAAAGCCGAGCGAGTTCGGCGACGCGGCCGCGCATCCTGCGACCGGGCAGTCGATCGACCCGCCGCACCCGATGGTCACCGGCAGCACGCTCACCGAGATCAATGCTTCGGAAAAGGTCGGGAGCGGCAATCCGCAGATCAGCTTCAATCCCGGCAACGGCTCGCTCGACCGCGTGCGCGTGGATTCGGCGGGGCGAGCGTTGTCGACCAACCAGGGCGTGCCGGTCGCGGACAATCAGAACTCGCTCAAGGCGGGGCTGCGCGGGCCTTCGCTGCTGGAAGATTTCATCCTGCGCGAGAAGATCACCCACTTCGATCACGAGCGCATTCCGGAGCGGGTGGTGCACGCGCGCGGTTCCGCCGCCCATGGTTACTTCGAATGCTTCGAGTCTCTGACGCACCTGACGCGTGCATCGATCTTCGCCGAGGCCGGCAAGTGCACGCCCGTGTTCGTTCGTTTCTCGACCGTGGCGGGCGAGCGCGGATCGACCGACACGGCGCGCGACGTGCGCGGCTTTGCGGTGAAGTTCTATACCGACGAGGGCAACTGGGATCTCGTCGGCAACAATATGCCCGTGTTCTTCATCCAGGACGCGATGAAGTTTCCCGATCTGGTGCACGCGCTCAAGCCCGAGCAGCACCATGCCATGCCTCAGGCGTCGTCGGCGCATGACACGTTCTGGGACTTCGTCTCGCTGATGCCCGAGAGCACGCACATGCTGATGTGGGTGATGTCCGATCGCGCCATACCGCGCAGCTACCGGATGATGCAGGGCTTCGGCGTTCACACTTTCCGCTTCGTCAACGATCAGGGGGAGTCTCGCTTCGTGAAGTTCCACTGGACGCCCTCGGCCGGGACCCACTCGCTCGTCTGGGACGAGGCGGTGAAGATCGCAGGTGCGGATCCGGACTTCCATCGGCGCGATCTGTGGGAGGCGATCGAGGCGGGCGCCTATCCGGAATGGCGGCTGGGCGTGCAGATTTTCACCGAGGAGGAGGCCGAACGCTTCAGTTTCGATGTGCTGGATGCGACCAAGATCATCCCCGAAGAACTCGTGCCGGTGACGCCGATCGGCCGCATGGTGCTCAACCGCAATCCGGACAATTTCTTCGCCGAGACCGAGCAGGTCGCCTTCTGCACCGCGCACATCGTGCCGGGCATCGACTTCAGCAACGATCCGCTCCTCGCCGGGCGGATTCATTCCTATATCGATACGCAACTCACCCGGCTCGGCGGACCGAACTTCCACGAGATCCCGATCAACGCCCCGGTTGCGCAGGTCCACAACAATCAGCGCGACGGCTTGCATCGCCAGGCCATACCGCGAGGGCGCGTGGCCTACGAGCCGAATTCGCTCGCCGGCGGGTGTCCGTTCCAGGCTGGAGCGAGCGGCTTCACGTCCTTTCCGCAAGCCACGGAGGAGCACAAGGTTCGCGGCAAGCCGGAGAAGTTCGCCGAGCACTACAACCAGGCGCGGCTGTTCTACGAGAGTCAGTCGGAGGTGGAGAAAACGCACATCATGAAGGCCTACCGCTTCGAGCTGACGCGGGTGCAGACGGCCGGCGTGCGACGCCGGGTGGTGGCGCAGTTGCGCAATGTATCGGAGGATCTCGCGCAGCAGGTGGCCGAGGGGCTGGGCATGGCGTTACCGGAACCGTTGCCGTTGTTGCTGGCGAATCCGCCGCGGCCGGAGGTGCAGACCTCACCGGCACTGTCGCTGTTCGCGCGGCCGGGCGAGGAGGGCATCAAGACGCGCCGCATCGCCATTCTTGTGGCCGACGGGGCGAACGGCGAGGCGGCCACGAGCCTGCACGAGGCGCTGGCGGAACAGGGTGCGGTGCCCCGATTCGTCGGCTCGGTGCTCGGTCGGGTCAATGCGGACTCCGATCTGCCGATCGAAGTCGAGGTCACGCTGGAAACGGCGCCCGGGGTGCTGTGGGATGCGGTCGTGCTGCCTGATGGCGAGGATGCCTTGGCTGCGCTGGCGGCTGATGGCCATGTGCACGAGTTCCTCAAGGATCAGTACCGGCACTGCAAGCCTATCCTGGCGATGGGCGCCTCCGTCGATCTGCTGGAGGATCTGGGCATATCGGCCACCCTCGAATCGGGAGCGGCGGATCCGGGCCTTCTGGTCTTCGGTCCCGAAGATCTGGAGGCCGCCGTGGCGGCTTTCATCGAGGCGCTGATCGCTCATCGGCACTACGCCCGCGAAACCGATCCGCCTGCCGTCTAGCGCATCGTTTCCATGGCGACGCAGCCACCGCACGTCGGCTGCGTCCGCCCAGATCAGAATCATGGAAGGAATCGCCATGAACGCTTCACCACGACTGAAGGCCCTGCTGCTCCAAGCGCTCGGGCACTAACGCGGGGGCGTGATCCTCTACCAGACCGCGCTCGAGTGCGTGCTCGTCGACAACTTGCGCGAGGAGTGGGAAGCCTGCCTGATGCAAACCGCAACCCATGTGGATGCGCTGACCACGGCCTGCGCCGCGATCGGCCTGGATCCCGACGAGATGACTCCCGGCCGCCAGATCGTGCGCCACAACGGAGCCGCCCTCGCAGTGGCCATGGAGATGGCGCTGGCCGCCAACGACCCCGAAGCAGCCGAACTGGTGGCCTGCGATGCCATCGTACTGGCCGAAACCAAGGATCATGCCGACTGGCACCGATCGGCGAGTGTGCGAAGCAGTTGCCCGGCGAGGCCGGCGCGGCACTCGCGCAAGCCTACGAGCAAGTCGAGGACGAGGAAGACGAGCACCTCTACCACACCAAGGGCTGGTGCCGGGAACTGTGGATGAAGGCGCTGGGCACGGAGGCTATCCTGCCGCCGCCCGAAGAAGCGCAAGGCGTGACCAGCGCGAAGGAGGTGGCCGAGACCTAGGCGGCGCGCTCGCCCAGGACGCGTGCCGACTAGCCTGCCGCGGGGTTGGTTCGGGCAACGGATCCGGTCGGCCGTTGCCGGAACAACCGGGTGCGCCGTGGCGCGCGAACATCGACGCGACGGGGGATTCTGCGTCTTGCGCCTTCGCAGGCGTCAACTCGCCGGGAAGGCCTCGATGATGGCGCGGGCGGCATCGGCCTCACGCTCGATGTTCTGCAGGACGTCGGCCAGCCGGTCGGCTTGCGCCCGCGTAGCACCCAAACCGAATTCGAGGCAATCGTAGAACTTCGCCATGCGCTCGGCGTCGTTCATCGGATCCTGCGGGCTGCCTTTGACGGTGTCGGTTCTGGCCTCGACGGTGCGGCCGTCCTTGAGCGTGAGCTTGATTCGGACCGGCTCGATGGCCGTCGGGTCGATGGCCGGATCGTCCACCACGGTGGTGAGTGCGGTCAGTGCCGCGATGCGTGCCTCGGTGATGTTGGGGCGCGTATAGGTGCGCAGATCCACCTTGCCGTCCACCAGCGAGCGCGCGAATCCGTAGGCCGCATTGAATTGAGCGTGGACGATCTCGTTGCGGCTCGGGTCGTAGGCGTCGCCGACGGTGAGCCAGTTGACGTGGCCCATGCCGATCTCGATCGCCGCGACCGCCTCGGGCTCGATGCCATCGGCGTGCATACGGATCCCGAGGTCGATCGCGCTGTGATTGCAGCGGCAGCACGGGTAAGGCTTGAGACTGTACTCCGGGATGCGCCAATCCTCGCCGAGCCGACCCATCAGGATCTCGGGCTTCACCTCGCCGCGCTCGTACAGGGCGAACAAGCCGGCATTGCCTTCCAGCGTGCGGATGGTGCCGCTCAATCCGTCGGCACCCAGGAATACGCCGAGCACGGCTGCGCGAGCTGCGAAACCTGCGCCCATGCGCTTGGACAACACGCCGTCGCGCATGCTTTGTGCCGAGCCGCTCGTCTGGTGATAGGCCATGCCGAGCGCGTTTTGCAGCTTGCCGGCATCGAGCCCCAGCATGCGGCCCGCGCCCAGGCTGGCGGCCAGTGTGCCGAAGACCATGGTCGGATGCCAGCCCTTGCCCAGGCTGTTGTAGCAGGCAAGGCCCAGGCGTGCGTGCAACTCGGCGCCGACCGCATGGCCGAGCAGGAACTGCTTGCCGCTGATCGGCCCCGCATCCTCGGCGGCGGCCAGCAAGGTCGGAATGACGACGCAGTTGGTATGGACGCGGGCCGGATCGTGCTGATCGTCGTAGTCGAGCGCATGACCGGCCGCGCCGTTGGCCAGTGCCGCGGTGGG
>JALHQN010000058.1 GCA_022841915.1 Burkholderiales bacterium
TCTCCGGCCACCTGGGAATGGCTGCGCGAATACTACAAGGCCCGACACAACCTCGCGCTCTGAGCCAACATATTTGCGAAGGCCAAGGCGCCTTGCTCGGGATGCTCGGCTGCAGGGGATGAGCCAGCTTCGTCCTGGGCGTGGGCGCCGATAATGGATAGCGCTGTTTCTGCGGGCTTGCCCTGAATCCGGGGGCTGCCCGTGGCAAGCGCTACGCTGGTCGTGTCCGCATCGCTAGCCGATTTCCTGATGCGCGTTTTCCCCGAAGCCATGCCGCAGCAAGGCGTCGAAGCGACCGCGATCATGCGCTTAGGAGCGATCTCGGTTTACACCGTCATGCCCACCGTTACGCCACGCGGCCGATGAGAGTAGGCACAACCTTCTGACGCCCCGCAAAGCAGTGGATCGGCATCTAGCGCGTTTCGTGGCCCTTACTCACGCTGGAGCAGCATTGAGCGCTCGGCAGGCTGCACGAATCGCCAGTGGCCGAGCGCCGGCCCCTGCGCGAGGTTCAGGGCGCCGAAAGCGCTTCGATGCAAGGCCTCGCAATGATTGCCGGCTGCTGCGACCATCCGCTTGACTTGGTGATACTTGCCTTGCACCAGCGTCAGCCGCAGCGCGTGCGGGCCGGTGATCTCGCACAGTTCGGCGCGCACCGGCTGCGGATCGTCGTTCAGCACCACGCCATCGCGCAGTTGCTGGGCCTGACGCTCGTCCACGGGACGTGCAGTGATCACCTCGTAGGTCTTGGGCACCTTGTGCTTGGGCGATGTCAGCCGGTGAATCAGCGGGCCGTCGTCGGTAACCAGCAGCAGACCCGTCGTATCCTGATCGAGCCGGCCCACCGACTGCACGCCTCGATTTCGCAAAGGCACCGGCAACAGCTGCATCACGCTGGGCCAGGCCGACGGCTTCTGTGAACATTCGTAGCCCGCGGGTTTGTGCAGCAGCACCAGCGCGCTGGCGTGATACTCCCAGGGCTCGCCGCCCACCTCGAAAACAAGACCCTCGGTGGCGAAGCAAACATCGGGATCCTCCACCAACGTCCCGCCCACACACACCTGACCGGACCGGACCAGAAGCGTGCATTCACGCCGCGTGCCGAAGCCCTGTGTGAACAGGATGTCGGCAAGGCCCTGCGATCGTGGCTTGCCAACTGCTGGCCCCTTGCGGCTCATGAGCAACCTCCTCGCTTAGGAACGAGGATCTTCTGCATTCGGCAAGCGATGGCGGATAGTGCGAGCATGCGGGGACCCTGGATTGACTCGATGCACGCGCATTATCGACCAAAAGAATGTCGCCGACGGTTCGCGCTCTCGATACGCCTGCCATCACGATGGCCTCCACACCTGCACGCGCCCCCTTGAGCTTCCCGTTGCATCGCCATGGCAGGTCTTGCAACCGGTCGCTCGCGCAGACGCGCTAGTCGCCAGAAGCACAAAGGCGCCTGTCCCTGAGGTCAGGCGCCGCGCGCCAGAAGGCCTCCAAGCGAGCCGCTGCTCGATAAAGCCCTCCCGCTATCGATGTTTACGCCGTTGCCGGGCGGCAGACCAACCGACCAGTCCAAGCCCTGCAAGCATCAAGGCGAAAGTCTCCGGCTCCGGAACGGGTGCAACCGAAACATCCACCCACAAAGCCTTGTGATCCGAACTGGGGAGCCCCGCATACAGTCCAGGCTTGTTGAACTGACCCACCAGGTCGAACAACTCGCCACTGGTGTTTCCGTCGCTCGGGTCAGCATCCACCGGCCAGAAGACGCCCGCCTGCGTAATCATGAGGTTAGCCGAGGGCAACACGTAGTCGACACGCAGATTGCCAGGCGCGGCATCGTTGAAATCCGCCGTGTCGAACTTGGGATCCTGAATCTGTATGAGGTTGCCGGCATTGCCGCCGTTGTTGTTCGGATCGATGCTCGCGGCGGTACCGCCAGCAGACTCCGGCGTGACACTGACGTTGATCAGCGGATCGAACAGCAACTGACCGATGGCATTCGGTCCTATTCCCGGGGAGTTGGGAGCGAGGCAAGCTGTCTTGTAGCTGTCGCCATCGCACAGGTCGGCGTTGTAGTCGCCCGCGATGACGAACTTGGCGTCCTTTGCCAGCCCGCCGAACCGACCGGCATCGTCATAGATGTAGCTGGCAGCGGAACCACCGTTGACGTAGTCCTTCCAAAACCGGATTTCGTCGTGGTTGCGCTTGCCGTTTCGGTCTTCGGCACCGTCGAACACCGGCGGCGTGGGGTGCGCACTGAGGAAATGGATCTCCTGACCGTTGACCCGGATCGTCACGTCGACGTGATTCTTCGACGACAAACGCAACACGTCGCGCTCCTGCGCGGAGTAGAAGTTCGCCAGATTGTTCGGCCCTGCAGTCGGGTCGGCCGTCAGGAGATTGCCCGGCATATCCTTCCACTTGAACGTCTGGAAGGTGCGAACATTCACGATCTCGTACTTCGAGTAGATCGTCATGCCGAACTGGCCTGCGAAGTTGCCGAAACCATAGGCGTCGTTGCCACCGCCTATGCTGCCGTTGTTGTCGAGATCCAGTCCCGAGGCCAGCCCGGTATTGGTGTTCGGTGTATAGCGATAGGCAAACTCGACAGGATTCGCGAATCCTCGAACAGGGTGCCCTTGGCTAGCGGAGAGGAAATTGGCCTGGAACAGCGAGGCTGCCTGGCTGGAGTAGCCCTTGGGCATCATGGCACTGCTGGCCGTCGGCGTACCGTTCAGATCGAAGTCGAATTCGTTCACCAGAAGCACGTGGGGATTGACCCGCTGGATGATTTCGGCGACGTTCTTGGCCTGTTGAATGCGTCTGCCGGCGGCTGTCGTGAAGTTGGCCCCGCCAGGATTGGCCAGATCCGACAGCAATTGTCCGCTGGCGTCGCGATTGAGCGACGCATTGAAGGCCGCGAAACGAACATCGATCGCGCCTGGCTGAGACTGGCTTGGGCCCGCGGCGAGCACCGGCCCCGAGGTGCATGCGGAAAACGCCACGGCCACCGCTGCGGCAATGAACTTGCGAACCGGCATCATTTCGACTCTCCATGGTTACACAGCGACGTGCTGCGGCGACGGAGCACCGTGGCTACGAAGACGAGCCCGATGCCCATCAGGGCATAACTTCCAGGTTCGGGAACTGCCCCGACCTGACTCAGCGCAATGAACTGCGTAAACTGGGCACCACTGAAGTTGTTGTCCGAAACCAGGATGAGCGTCGGCTTTCCCTGAAAATCGGGACCAAAGGTGATCCCTTCGATATTGTCCAGAACGATCGGTGTGCCATCGTCATTGCGCAGATCGCCCAAATCAAGCAGCAAGGTCTTCGCGATGGGCGAATAGGCCGCACCGATCAGCGAGTCGAGCGCCCCGATGTCCGTTGCGGCGCGAGCATCGGCGTAATAGAGCCGGATCGCGTTGCCCACGCCATTCGAGAACGAGCGCTCGACCGCGATGAACTGTCGGTCGCCGATGGCGAGCAACTCCACCAGACCATTGGTCGCGAAACTGCCGGCGGGCACAGGCGGCGCAGCGACCGGGTCCACGACATACGCGTACTCCGCGAGCGGCACGCCCCCGGCTTTGTCGAACTCGATCACGCGTGACACCGACGCCTGTCCGACCGCCGCCGCCGGCCCGTCCTGCACCAGCGCGTTCTCGGTTGCCGCATACACCCTCGTGCCATCGATCGACAGCGTGAGGCTCTCGAACGCCAGATTGTTGCGGATCCCGGCGTCGGCGGTGCCGCTGCCAGCCGGATTGAACCGCGTCGGCGTCGCGAGTTCGGCAACGAAATTACCGGCCAGATCCATGCTTCGCACGAAAGGATTCTGCAGGTTGCCTGCAGTGCGATTGCCTTCGCTGCTCCAGTAGAGCCGGGTTCCGTCGTAGCGAATCGCTTCCGGGTCGACCTGCAACGCGGGAAAGCTGCCTCCGCCCGGCACTTGCAGGGAGGTCACCCCGATCACGCTCACTCCTGCAGCCCCTGGACTGTTGGAGCGCTGAAACAAGGACAGATCGAGAGACAGTTCGTAGAAGCGCGCCGGATTGAACTGGCTACGGTCGTCGCTGATCGCAAAGTAACGTCCGGTCGCGGGCGCATAGTCGATACCCGAAAGCCCCCCGAACACGGTGCCCATCGCTTGCGTACCGGTCGGCACGATCTGCTGCCCGATATAGGCCAGCGCACCCGAAGCGGCGGCAGCACCGCTGGAAAGAAACCACAGGGCGCTGCATGCCACAGCGACCGTCCGACGCATCTTCATCATCGCCCCCCACAGACGCTGTTCGCCACGTTCGACGACCATGACGCCAGCGTAGCGAGGGCCCATGACAGCCACGCACGCGACAACGCTCGAATACGTGGTTCGAACGAACTATCGTTCGGATGAGCTACGCGCAGAAGAGCTGAGGACGGATGTCTTCAAACGATCACCCGATAGCTCGGAACGTACTCGCGCCCCGGCAAGCGCATGCGCCCCTGCGCCACGAAGCCTCGCAGCAGCGCATCGAGCGCTTCCATGATCTGCCGGTCGCCGCGAATCTCGAAGGGCCCGAACGCCTCCACGCGACGCATGCCGGCGTCCTTCACGTTGCCGGAGACGATCCCCGAGA
>JALHQN010000059.1 GCA_022841915.1 Burkholderiales bacterium
AAAAAGAGGGCTCAGCCCCGTAACTCTCTGCGACGAGGCTGAGAGTCGACGATTTTGTTCCGAGTCGCAAAGACAACGGAGGAGAACATGCGCGGTTTCAGGCGAGCATACGGACTGCTTCTATTCGCTGGCGCCATCCCCCTCGCCCAGGCGCAGGACTTTCCGATCAAGCCGATTCGTGTGATCGTTCCCGCCGCTGCGGGAGGATCGCCCGATGTCCTGGCCCGCCTGCTCGGTGGCAAGTTGCACGAGCGCCTGGGACAGCCCGTGGTCGTCGACAATCGCGCCGGCGCCAGCCAGATGATCGGTGCGGACGCGGTGGCAAAGTCGGCCCCGGATGGGCACACCCTTCTGCTGCCAACGATCACGTATACGACCAGCGCAGCCATTCAGCCCAAGCTGCCCTTCGATCCCCTGAAAGACCTCACGGGCATCACCATGATCGGCGAGGGCGCTTTCCTGGTAGTCGTGCATCCCTCGCTTCCAGTCAAGTCGATCAAGCAACTGATCTCGCTCGCGAAGGCTAAGCCGGGCGAAATCAATTACGGTTCCTCGACCGGCACGATTGCGCACCTGATCACCGAGATGTTCATGGCGAAAGTCGGCATACGCATGACGCAGATTCCGTACAAGAGCGCAGCCCCATCGGTCATGGCTGCGGTCGGCGGGCATGTCTCGTTGGTGGTCCTCAGCCTGCCCTCGGTGCTACCGCAAGTAAAGGCAGGACGGTTGCGGGCGATCGCCGTCACCAGCGCGCAGCGCTCTCCATTCGTACCGGAGTTGCCGACCGTCGCGGAATCCGGGGTACCGGGCTACGAGGCTCGCCAGTGGTGGGGCCTGTTCGCACCGGGCAGCACACCGCGCCCCATCATCGACAAGATCAACACCGAGACGCGCGCGATCCTCGCCACCGACGAGATCAAGGCTCGTTTGGCAAACGAAGGTGCTCAACCTGTTCTCACGATGACGCCGGACGAATTCAATGTCATCGTGCGCAACGACATCGAGCGCTGGCGCCGGCTGGTCAAGGAACTCGATCTGAAGTTCAATTGAACGACTGTCGAACCATCTTGAGCGCATCCGTCGGACTTCGTTGTTGCGCGACGAATGATGGCACTCACAAGGAGAGATCCGTGCGCCGTATTGCATTGATGACGGGCGCTGCGGCGCTCACAGTTGCGCTGGCGAACGGGAGCGCGTGGGCCCAGGCGACGTCGGCTTATCCGGTCAAACCGGTTCGATTGATCGTTCCGTTCGCCGCAGGCGGCGGGACCGACGTCACATCGCGCATCATTGCGCAGAGGCTCGCCAACCGGCTGGGCGCGCAGTTCGTGGTCGATAATCGCACGGGCGCAAACGGCGTCATCGGCGCAAACATCGCCGCTCAGGCCGCTCCCGACGGCTACACCCTCCTGACGATTTCCACGAGTCATGCCGTCAATGTGAGCGTACTCAAACAACAGCCCTACGATCTCGTGCGTGACCTTGCGCCGGTGATCGAGTTCAGCCTTCAGCCCTTCGCGCTCGTCGTCAATCCCTCCTTGCCAGCGAAATCGGTGCAGGAACTCATCGCGCTAGCCAAGGCGAAGCCGGGCACGGTCAATTACGGTTCGGCCGGCCCTGGCGGCATCCTGCACCTGACGGGTGCGATGTTCGCGTTGATGGCAGGCATCGAGCTCAACCACGTGCCGTACAAGGGCGGCACACCGGCAATGGTCGACGTCATGGCAGGTCAAATTCAAATGCTTTTTTCGACGCTCCTTCAGGCCAATCCGCAACTCAAGGCAGGCAAGTTGCGCGCGATTGCGACCACCTCCGCGAAGCGAACGCCTTCGGTGCCCGATTTGCCGACGATGATCGAGTCGGGATTGCCTGGATTCGAGGTCTCGCAGTGGTTCGGGATGCTCGCGCCGGCCAAGACGCCGAAAGCAGTCATCTCGACACTCAATACCGAAATCGCGCGCATTCTGAACGAGCCGGAGATGAAAAGTCGCTTTGCCGCTGAAGGAGCGGATGTCGTGGCCGGCACACCCGAAGAATTCGGCCAGCGCATTCGCTCCGAGATCGCCAAGTGGCGTAAAGTCGTCGAACAGATCGGCTTGAAACCTGAATGACGCCCCCGTGTGCTGCTGCGCAAGCTGCTTCGATGTCAAAGGAGCCTATGTATCCGGCGTTGAAATGTCTGCGGCGAGGGCGGAACCCGCGTTCGCGAACATGTAGACCGCATACGGCACTTCGGCCGAGACGCCGCGAAGCCGAATCCAACGCGCTCGGCGCGCAGCGACAGACCTGCTGTTGCCGCACATCCAGACCTGATAGGTTTGGTGGTCGAAGCTGGATGTGAGCCGATCAGAATCCCCGCCTCATTGGAATAGCGTAGGAGCAAGGAATCATGCAACACCAGAAAACTCTCGCAGTCCGCAGCACCCTCGTCGTTGCGGGTGTCATCACCCTCTCAACGCTCGCAGATGCAGCCCAAGCGCAAGTGTTTCCTACTCGCCCCATTCGCTTGGTGGTCGCGCTCGCCCCGGGTGGCCCGACGGACGTTGTCTCGCGCACTTACGCGGCGAAGATGTCGGAACTGCTCGGCCAGCAAGTGGTGGTCGACAACCGTCCAGGCGCGGGTGGCAGTGTGGCCGGCGAGATCGTCTCTCGCGCCCCTGCCGATGGACACACACTTTTCTCCGCTGCCAACGGAACGATCGCGATCTCGCCCAACCTCATCCCCAATCTACCTTACAGCGTCTCGCGAGACCTTACCCCAATAGCCCTGATCGGCAACAGCCCGTTCGCGGTCATGGTGCACCCTGCGGTTCCGGCGAAAACGATGCAGGAACTGCTCGCTCTCGCGAAGGCACATCCCGGGAAGATCAACTTCGGCTCTGCCGGGCAAGGTTCGACCAGCCAACTCTCGACCGAGTTGCTCAAGATGATGACCGGCGTCAAGATGACCCATGTTCCATACAAGGGCGCCGGGCCCGCGTTGATCGGAGCGATCGCAGGAGAGATCGAACTCATGATCTCCGGTGTCTCGACCGGCCTGCCTTTCCTCAAGCAGGGGAAGCTGCGCGGATTGGCGGTGACGAGTCGGCAACGGCTGACGGTGCTGCCCGAGCTTCCACCGGTCGCCGATACCGTGCCGGGGTACGAAGCCGCATCCTGGTATGCCGTGATGGCACCCGCTGCGACGCCGCGCGCGGTGATCGACAAGCTGAACCGCGAGTCAGTGGCGGCCATTCAAAGTCCAGAGATCAAAGCTAAGCTCGTATCGCAAGGCGTCGAGCCGGAGCCGTTGAGTCCCGAGCAGCTAGGCGAGAAGATCCGCACCGAGACCGCACGCTGGGGCAAGGTCGTGAAAGCCGCCGGGGTGAAGGTGCAGTAGATACGCGAAAGCTGAGGTACCCAGCGCCTAGTTTTCCTGGAGCATCGACGCACGTCGAACCCGCGCAGCGAGCCAGGCCCTAGGGTCTGCCGTTTGGCGCGCGCCGACCCTCTGTTGCTCGCTAGTGAATGTCCGTTCCGGCCGAATCGCTTTCATGGGCCGGCATAGATGGACGGTAGCGCGGCAACCTGCGGGGCTGATGTCGAGGCGATACGAAGAGAAATCTTGGGCGACGACATGCTCGATCGATGGCACTCCGACCAAGCTCGCGCAGTCAAGCTCATTCGGAGGCGGTCGGGATCGGATATCATCGAATCCAGACGATATGCATGAGCCCGCGAATCCCTCCCGCGTGGCTTTCCGCTGAAGTGTCGGGGACAGGGAGATGGCGATGGCCGAGAGCGAAATGTACGTTTACGTGTCTCAGCAAGGTGCGCGGCAGATATCGGTCTATCGCATGTCCTTGAGCGGCGAGTTGAG
>JALHQN010000060.1 GCA_022841915.1 Burkholderiales bacterium
TCGCCGATCATGATCGACGGCGCGTTGGTATTGCCGCCAACCACCGCGGGCATGATCGAGGCGTCGGCGACCCGCAGCCCTTGCATGCCATGCACCCGCAGCCTCGGATCGACAACCGCATCCGAGCCGACGCCCATGCGGCAGGTGCCGACCGGATGCAGGTTGGATATGCCGCGATTGCGCAGGTCTTCGATCAGATCCTTTTCACTCGTGACGGCCGGTCCAGGCTGCGTCTCCTCCGCGATATAGGGTTTCAGCGTTGGCTGCTCGGCGAGCTTTCGGCAGAACCTGACGCCATACAGCATCGCATCCACGTCATAGGCCGTTTCGAGAAATTGGAACTCGATCTTCGGCGGCGCCAACGGATCGGTGCTCTTCAGGCTGACCCGTCCCCGACCCTCGGGTGCCAGATGCACCGGCGTGATCATGAAGCCGGGGTACGCATGCGGCACCACCCCGTGCCGGTCACGCCGCTCGATCGAATAGAGCGAGATGTTGAACTGCAGATCCGGACGGTCCAAGCGCGGATCGGAGCGGATCAGGATACCCGCGAGCGTACTGCTGGCCGAGAGTGGACTCCCTTTGCCGAGCAGATACTTGATCCCGGCGCCAACCTTTGCAATCGGCGAACGCGCAAGATCGTTCAGCGTCACCGCCTTCGTCGCCCGCCACGCGACGAACGAGTTGAAATGATCGTGCAGGTTGGCGCCGACTGGTAGATCGCGCACCACCGGCAACCCCATCTCCTTGAGGTGCGTCCCGGGCCCGACGCCCGACAACATCAGCAGTTGCGGCGACCCGTAGACGCCGCCCGAGACCACAATCTCCCCGCGGCTCCGCGCTGTTTTCATCCCCGTCGGCGTTTTGTACTCGACTCCGACCGCACGGTTGCCCTCGAACAGAATGCGCGTCGCGTGCGCTTCCGGCACCACGACGAGGTTCTTGCGACCGCGCGCCGGTTTCAGGTAGGCCGTCGCCGCGCTCCATCGCCGCCCTTTGCCGATGGTCGCTTGATAATAGCCGGTGCCCTCCTGCGTCGCGCCGTTGAAGTCGTTATTGCGCGGCACGCCGAGCGCCACCGCCGCCTCGATCGCGGCATCAATGATCTCGTTGCGGAAATTATTGTCGGAGACCCGCAGAGGCCCGCCGACCCCGTGAAACTCGTTCTCGCCGCGCTCCTGGTCCTCCGCCTTGCGGAAGAACGGCAGCACGCCCTGGTAGTCCCACCCCTCGCATCCGCGCTGGCGCCAGCCGTCGTAGTCGGCCGCCGTCCCACGCATATAGACCATGCCGTTCAGCGACGAGGTGCCGCCGAGCATCTTGCCGCGCGGCTGATAGGACGTTCGCCCGTTGAGGCCCGCCACGGGCTCGCTCTCGAAGCGCCAGTTGTAGGTGTCGTGCGTATAGAGCTTGTGATAGCCGATCGGCAGGTGGATCCAGGGATCGCTGTCGCGCTTGCCCGCCTCGAGCAGCAGCACCCGATAGCGGCCCGACTCGGATAGCCGCGCCGCAACGGCGCAACCCGCCGAGCCCGCACCCGTGACGATGTAATCGAACGCATCCCCGTCCATGCCGCCTCCCCCTTAGTCATCCCGGGCCTCGTGCGCGGGACCCATGTCTCAACGACTCTCGAACGCTGAAGTATCTGCGGCGATCGCCGCTAATGATCCTCGCGATCGGAGTTTGCTGGCCGATGGGTCCCGGCGACAAGCGCCGGGATGACATCACGTCGGGGCCCCGCGACTGAAACTACTCCGCCGCCTCGGCCATGGTGGGGGGCGTAAAGCCCTTCGGCAAGCCCACACGCAGAATGGTGCCGTAGAACTTCTCGTCGGGCAGCGCCCTTTCGGCGATCTCGCGGGCCGCACGATACTTCTCGAGATCGATGCCGGTCTTCAGGCCCTCCTTCTCGAGCAGGAACACGAGATCCTCCATCACGATGTTGCCCGAGGCCCCCGGCGCGAACGGACAACCACCGAGCCCACCCGTCGAGGCATCGAACGCCCGAACGCCCGCCTCGAGCGCCGCATAGACGTTGGCGAGCCCCAAGCCCCGCGTGTCGTGAAAGTGCGCGTAGACGGGCTTGCCGGCCGCGAGCCGCACCGTGTGATGGAACAGGTTCGAAATCTCGCTCGGCGATGCATAGCCGACCGTATCGGCGAGCAGGATCTCGTCCGCCCCCAGAGAGAGATAGCGATCGACACAGGCAAGCACGCGATCGGGATCGACCTTGCCGCGGATCGTGCAGCCGAACGCCGTCGCGAGCGTGCCTTGGATGCGAATGTTCTTCCACTCGGGCCGCTCGTTGCGCAGCGCCACCACGTTCTCGAACTCCGCGAACGACTGGTCGACCGTCTTCCTCACGTTGGCGAGGTTGTGCTCCTCTGACACCGAGAGCACGAAGTTCACGTTGCGCATGCCGGCCAGCAGCATGTTTTCGGCGCCCTTGCGGTTGGGCGCCAGCGCTATGATTTTCGGCCCCTGGATCGTGAGCGCACCCTTCGCCACCTCGCTCGCATCGGCGAACTGCGCGATCACCTTCGGCGGCACGAAGTTGGTGATCTCGATCTCGGGCACGCCGGCGGCGGCGACGGCCCTGGCCCAGGCGAGCTTGGTCTCGGTCGGCACGAAGGTCTTGACGAGCTGCAGGCCGTCACGAAGGCCGACCTCGCGGCAGATGACGTCGGGGGTGGTCATGGGTTGAAGTCCTGTTCGGGAAACCATTCGTTTGCGCGACTTGACGGGCCGTAACGAGCAAGAACGCTGGCCGCCTCACTCCCCCTTATACGCGGGCTTGCGCTTCTCGTTGAAGGCGTTGATGCCCTCGTGACGGTCCTTGGTGCCGACCGTCCGGTTGTAGCTTTCGATCTCGAAGGCGTAGCCCGAGGCGCGGTCGACGTCGCTCGCCTTGTCCATCGACTTCTTGGCTTGGCGGACCGAGACCGGCGCATTCGACGCGATCTTGCGCGCCGTCTCCATCACGGCGCCCATCAGCTCCGGCCCACGAACCACCTTGTTGATCATGCCCCACTCGAAGCCATCTGCGGCCGTGAAGGGCGTGCCGGTGAGAATGATCTCCTTCGCCCGCCTGACGCCCACCGCACGCGGCAGGTTCTGCGTGCCCGCCGCCCCCGGCATGATGCCGAGCGTCACTTCCGTCAGCGCGAACTTGGCATGGTCGGCGGCGTAGATGAAATCGCACGCCAGCGCGATCTCCATGCCACCCGCGTAGGCCGCACCGTTGATGGCGGCGATGATCGGGATCGGGCAGTCCATGATGGCCCGCACCATCTGCTCGATGATCGCGTGCTGGCGGCGCCACGTGGCGTCGGACATGCCACGGCGCTCCTTGAGGTCGCCGCCGGAGCAGAACGCCTGGTCGCCTACGCCCGTGATGACGAGGCACGCGGCAGCGTTCTCCTGCACGTAGAACTGCTGGAAGCAGTCGCGCAGGTCCGTCATCATCTGCGAATTCATCGCGTTGCGGACATCGGGCCTGTTCAACGTGATCAGACCGACCCTGTCCTCGCCGATTTCGAGCTTGATGGTGGCGAACTCGGTACGAAGGGGCACATTGAGCGGCATTGCGGAAGTCCTCGGTCTGGATGGCGGGCGAGCCCAGCGGGCGCGCCGGTTCGATTTCGTAACCAAGGTTATGACGGCGCGGCGCCAGAGGCTAGTGTTCCGGCGCCGACATTTGCTTCCCGTCGCGGCTGGGTCGAGAGCAAATGTCGGCGCCAGAGGAACACTAGCAACATCATGATTCTAGTGTAGCTTTTGCATCTGACGTTTGGTGACGAGCCCCGTCG
>JALHQN010000061.1 GCA_022841915.1 Burkholderiales bacterium
ATCGCAATGGCGCCTGTCGCCTCGCCGCGCGCGTAAGGCTCGAGATACTTCTTCTTTTGGCCTTCGGTGGCGGTCGCAAGCAGCATGTGCAGATTCGGCGAATCGGGGGGGAACACGAAGGGCGTCACCGTGCGGCCCAGTTCCTCGTTGATCGCGACCACGACGCTGGCCGGGATGTTCATCCCGCCGAGTTCCTCGGGGGCATCGAGCGCCCACAGTCCGAGTTCCTTGCATTTTGCGAGCAGAGGGGCTTCTTCCTCGGGCGTCAGGTGGCACCGCTCGCCCTTGATCTCCCGCGCCAGCACATTGGGCTCCAGCGGCATGAGTTCGTTGTCGACGAACTTGCGCACCAGGTCCTGGAGCATTCGGAATTCTTCTGCCATCTCTGCTGCCATCATCTTCTCCTGCAACGAATCGCGTAATCGTATTGGGTGGGTGTCGCTCGTCCGAGTCGTCCGCGGGGCACTGGGTCGTGCAGGGGCTGCAGAGCAGCCCTGAGCGCCGATCGCTTCGACGTGCGCAGTCGTGCGCCCCCCTTGCGTTCCACGAGGCCAGGAGAGCGCATTGCAACCGACGCGGTTCTCGCTTCGAGAGGCCGCAGCCGGGGTCGAGATCCGGGAGGAAGTCGAGCCGGGACAAACCTGGACGAGGCGGGCGTGCCAGTCACATGAACGAGTCCCGAAGTCTACGCGATTGTTCCCGGGATTGGGTCTTTCGAGGCAAGGGCGGCGCCAGGCACGCTCCGATCACGACTGGGGTCGCGGGCTGGCCGGGCGCCTCGCCTGCGGCGAGGGGTGCTCGAGCGGGGAGCGCTCGTTTCCTCGGGGGTACAATCGTTCATGGGCACGTCCTGCGAGGCCGTATCCGGGCGCCTCGAGCGCCTGTGCCTGGCGCCCGGCGCATCGACGCAGGTCGATCGAATATGCAGTCCTCGGGGGGAGGAAGAACATGGGCGTCGTACCGAAAGCTGCTGCGGGATGCGAGGGCGAATCCGATGCGCGATGCGTCACGGCTTGGTTGGGCAAGCTGGATGCCGCGCTCGGCTCGCAGAGCCGCCCCGGCATCGCCGCTATGTTCTCACCGGACGGGCACTACCGTGATGTCCTGGCCCTGACCTGGGATCTCACGCCCCGTCAGGGCGCTGACAACATCGCCGATCTGCTCGCATCGATGCAATCCACCGCCCGGGCGCGTGGATTCGCATTGGCACGGGGTCGCACAGCCCCGCGACGTGTCCAGCGCGCTGGGGTCGATGTGATCGAGGGCATCTTCGAGTTCGAGACAGGCGTCGGGCGGGGCTTCGGCGTGGTGAGGCTGCTTGCCGCCGAGCCCGACAAGGCCTTCCAGCTCATGACGGCGTTGCACGAGCTGAAGGGGTTCGAAGAGAAGATCGGACAGCGGCGTCCCACCGGGGAGGCCTATTCGCGCAATTTCGGCGGATCGAACTGGAAGGACCAGCGGATCGCCGCACAGGCGTACTCGGATCGCGAGCCCACCGTGCTGATCGTCGGCGGCGGTCAAGCGGGGCTCACGCTGGCAGCGACCTTGGGCCGGCTCGATGTCGACACCCTCGTCATCGACCGCCTGCCCCGGGTCGGCGACTGCTGGCGCACCCGGTATCACTCGCTCGCCCTGCACAACAACACCGAATTCAATCATCTGCCGTACATGCCCTTTCCGCCGTCATGGCCCAAGTACCTGCCCAAGGACATGATCGCCGACTGGTTCGAAGCCTATGCCTGGGCGATGGAGATCAATTTCTGGACGGCGACGGAATTGGTGGGTGCGGTCTACGACGAGGCGACGGCAACCTGGCGGGCGACGGTGCGTCGCGCGGATGGCGGCGAGCGCGTGCTGCGTCCGCGGCATCTGGTGTTCGCCAACGGGCTGGTCGGATTTCCCCGCATCCCCGATCTGCCGGGACTGCAGGACTTCAAGGGGGATGTGATGCACACGGCGCAGTTCACGACCGGTGCGCGCTGGCGGGGCAAGAAGGCGCTGATCATCGGCACGGGAACGAGCGCTCACGACGTGGCGCAGGATCTGCATGCCAACGGCTGCGATGCGGTCATCGTCCAGCGCGGCGAGACGATGGTGATCAGCATCGATCCGAGTGCCAAGCTCACCTACGGCATCTTCGAAGGCATTCCGCTGGAAGACGGCGATCTGCTGAGCAACACCAACACGTTCCCGGTGCTGCGCAAGAATCTGCAGCTGCTGACCGCACGCATGGTCGAACAGGATCGCAAGATGATCGACGGGCTGATCGCGCGCGGCTTCAAGTGGACCATGGGCGAGGATGGTGCCGGGCACCAGATGATGATCCGCAAGCGCTACGGCGGCTACTATCTCGATGCCGGTTGTGCCGATCTGATCATCCGGGGGGAAGTGGGGCTGCTGCATTTCGAGCAGATCGATCGCTTCGTCGAGGATGGAGCACGGCTGCAGGACGGATCGGTGAAGCCGGCAGACCTCATCGTGCTCGCCACCGGGTTCGACACGCAGGAAGTCGTCATCGGCAGGTATCTGGGCGAGGCGGTGGCGAAGAAGGTCGGGCCGGTCTGGGGGATTGGCCCCGATGGCGAAATGAACAACATGTGGAAGCGCACTCCGCATGAGGGCCTGTGGTTCGTGGGCGGCAGCTTCGCCCAGTGCCGCAACTACTCGCGCTACGTCGGTCTGCAGATCAAGGCCATCGAGGAAGGTTTGTTGCGCGTGCGCGGACAATGAGCGGCAAGGGCAGGCGTCGTGCATCGCAAGGGCCCGGATGACCACGCGCGCGGACGCAGAAACCGAGCGCCGAAGACGATCGTAGCAAAGACACGCTGTCTGCCGTTCCGGTAGCGGGGGGCGGCTGCTCATTCAAAAGGAGTCCGCATGAAACTTTGGTACCAGAGCCTCGCGCGCGAGACGGAGTCGACACCCTACGGCGCGATTCTGAAGCGCGTCATCGAGAAGGCTGCCGATCCGGGCACGACCGTCCATGTGCAAGGCATACGCGAATCCGCCGGCATCGGCGTGCATTACAAGTTTCTCGAATACCACGACACACGCGAGGTGATCTACAACGCCATGCGCGCGGAGCGCGAAGGCTACGACGCCTTCCTCATCGGTAACGCGAGCGATGCGGGCATCGATATCGCGCGCGAGGTGACGAACATCCCCGTGCTCGCGCTGACCGAGTGCTCATTGCTTGCCTCGTGCATGATGGGCGGCGGCAAGCTCGGTTTGATCACCGTGAGCGACAAGTGGACCCCGCGCATCATGGACAACGTCCGGCGCCTGAACATGGAGGGCCGGGTCGTCGGCGCCGAAGGGCTCGCGACGACGCCGCTCGCGCTGAAGAAAGCGATGGTGGACGATCGCCTGCGCGACGCGGTGGTCGCCGATTTCATGGCGAGCGCACGCCGCCTGCTGGACAAGGGGGCCGAGATCGTCGTCTGCGAGGGCGGGGATGTCATCGTCTTTCTGGCCGAGGCGGGCATCTTCGAGGTGGATCGCGCGCCCATCATCAACGGCATCGTGGAGCTCATCAAGATGGCGGAGACGGCGGTCAAACTCCGTCGGCATACCGGACGATTCACCAGCAAGCGCTTCGGCCTCGCGCCGCCGAGCGGCGACTATCTGGAGCGCATTCGCGCGTTCTACGGTGCGGATGT
>JALHQN010000062.1 GCA_022841915.1 Burkholderiales bacterium
CAAGAGCGCCGACGACGAGGCGATCCGCTATCCGTACTGGCGGCGCAATGTCACGGTACTGCCCGTGGCGAACATGCTCACCTCCATGGGGTTCGCGCTGTCGTTCCCGTTCCTGCCGCTGATGGTGCAGGCGCTGGGCGTGCAGCAGAATCTGGAGACCTGGGTCGGCAACATGATGCTGTTGTTCTACATCATCAGTTTCGCTTCCGGTCCGGTCTGGGGCGGCATCGCCGATCACTACGGTCGCAAGATCATGGTGCTGCGCGCGATGCTGGGCATGGGCGTGTTCATGTCGCTGGTGCCGTTCGCGCCATCGCCGTTCTGGTTCGTGTTCCTGTTCTCCCTGGTGGGTTTTTTCAACGGCTCCTCCTCGGCGGCGCAGTCGCTGCTCGTGGCCAATACACCGCCCGGGCGTATCGGCAGTGCGCTTTCGCGCTTGCAGACGGGCATGCTGGTGGGGCAGACGATGGGCCCTGCAGTGGCGACGATGGCGGTCGCGCTGGTGGCTCGTCCGCACTGGCTCTTCTGGTTCAGCGGCTTGCTCCTTTTGACCGGTGGCCTGCTCGTTCTGCTGTTCGTGCGCGAAGTCAAACAGCTGGCCTCCGGGCCGTGGAAGCTCGAATGGATCGGCAGCCTGCGCGAACTGATCAAGGTGCCGCGGATCGGCCTGCTCTATCTGCTGTCGTTCGTGTTCGCGATCCTCGCCTCCGGCAACGTGACCATTCTCAGCGTGTACGTCATGCAGTTGCAGGGGCCCGAGGTTTCGGCGGCCGGTTCGGGGGCGTTCTGGGTGGGGGCGGTGGCAGTGGCGCTGGCCGTGTCGAGCGTGGTTTCGCTGGTGTTGTGGGGGCGGCTGCTCGATCGGGTCGATCCGGCACGCGTGCTGGTGTTCACGACGGCGGCAGCAGGGCTGACCCAGATCCCGCTGGTGTTTCTCGACACTCCGCTGCAATTGGTGCTCACGCGCGCCGCTTTCGGCCTGGGGGCTTCGCTGATGCAGCCTGCGATCATCCGCTTGCTGAAGACCTATGCGCCCGCCGGCATGGATGCGCGTGCCATCTCTTACGCCACCTCTTTTCATTTCATCGCGATCGGACTTGCGCCGTTTTGCGCAGGCCTCATCGGCCCCGTGTTCGGCTTGCGGACCTACTTCGCCCTTACCGTGGCGTTCAGCCTGATCGGGTTGGTGCTATGGTTGCGAGCATCGCGCCGGGCCTAGGCATTAGCCGTATGTCTTGCCCCCGGCCATTGCGCGAAGGCGCGCATCTCCATGCAGGAGAGGTTGATGGAAACTGGAATTGCTTTGGTGGATCGAGTTCGCGATCGCATGCGGGCGCATCGTTACCGGCCCATCGCGCCCGACGACCATGCCATTCGGCATGCTGTGCTGATCCCGCTCTATCAGTTGGACGATCAGCTGCACATCGTCCTGACCAAACGCACGACCAAGGTCAGGCTGCAGCAAGGACACATCTCGTTTCCCGGGGGCGGACGAGAGGCCCATGACCCGGATTTGTTGGCCACGGCCTTGCGCGAGAGTCAGGAGGAGATCGGGCTCGAGCCCGACCATGTCGAGGTCTTGGGTCGCATCGACGACTTCTCCACGCGCGACGGTGAAGTGCTGATCGCGGGCTTCGTCGGCTTGATCGATCCGCAGCGGTCCCCCTATCGCTGGCAGGCTGCGGAGTTCGAGGTGGCCGAGATCCTCGAAGTGCCGGTGCCGCACTTGTTCGATCCGGCTCACTGGACCGTGAAGGCGCCCCGCGAACTCAACGGCCGCATGTGGCCGAACGAAGACCTGCACTATCGCGGCCACCGCGTTTTCGGAGCGACCGCGCGGGCGTTGCGCAACGTGCTTGAGATCGCGTTTTCGCAGGGTTGATCGCCCGCGCGCGCAGTGGCGTGGATCAGGCGCCTTCGAAGAAGCTGCGCACGGTGTCGGCGAAAAGCGCCGGCGTCTGCAGATGCATGAAGTGGCCGGTATCGGCGAGCAGGTACTGCGCCCCCTTGATCGAGCTGGCGACGCGCTGCGCGAGTTCCGGCGTGCGCAGCGCATCGTGCCGAGCGCCGATCACCAGCGTGGGGGCCATGATTTTCGGATACTCGTCGGTGAGGTCGACTGTGGCGGTCATGCGAGCCAGCGCAGTGAATGACGCGGGCGTATTGCACACCCAGCGGGCTTGGTAGCGCCGGAAGCGCTCGCGGTCCAGCGCGCGCAGGTTCTCCGGGTACGAGCGCTCGTGGCTGGCCTGCATGGCCGCGCGTACGCCGTCGCGTTCGACCAAGGCTCCTCGCTCCAGGCCTTGCGCGTTGCGCGCCGGGTTATTGCCGAGCGTGGGGCTCGCCAGCAACAGTCTGGCGACGCGCTGGGGATGACGAGCGGCGAATCCGACTGCGAAATCGCTGCCCATCGCGCAGCCGGCAAGATAGACGGGGCCGGTGATGTTCAAGCCATCCAGCAGCGCGGCCAGATCGGCCACGACACCCTCGAAGGTCAGTTCCCGCGCTTTCTCCGAGAAGCCGAACCCGCGCTGGTCGTAGCGCAGCACCCGATATGCATCCTCCAGTTTAGGGAGGCACTCCTCGTAGCTCTCCAGGCAGCCGCCGACCTCATGCATGAGTACCAGCGTATCGGGGCCTGAGCCGCTCAACTCGTAGCGCAGGCTGGCGCCATTGGCTTCGATCCAGGGCATCGCGCGCCTCCTCGTGAAATGTCGAATGACATCGCAGCGATTATGGTGGCAACGGTGTGCGACGTGAAGGAGGGCGTGCCTCGATCCTCGACATGCTGCGATGCAGCATGCATCTGCTCATCGAGGGGGGGCTCTCGGCAGTGGCGCGAATAGGCGTCGCTCATGCTGCCATTGCCACGGAATCGCTGAGCTTTCACGGCAGACTCCGTACGCTTCGCGCCCGATTCCTTGCGGGAGGATGGTCGGTTTAACCTGCCGCACCGCATCGCCCATCGTGTAGCACTTGCCGCCTATCCGTTGTCTGGTATGCTGCGCCCCACGACGCGACCTGAGGGTCTGAGCAGCCGAGCTCCGTCCACCGGTCAGGTACCCGAGCGGCATCGAGTTCAGCGGTATGCGAGCAAGCATCGGGCTGGCTCGGTTTTCGAGCAGAATCGAAAGCATAGGAGGAAGTAGACATGGCAATCATCATGACCAGACGCGCCGCGATCCTCGGCGCCGTAGCATGCTTCACCGGGCTGGCCGCAGCGCCGGTCCTGGCGCAGAA
>JALHQN010000063.1 GCA_022841915.1 Burkholderiales bacterium
CTGATCACGGTACGGAGCGCCGGCTCCGAAGGCGAGCGTCGTTGCACCAGCGGTCGGTAGGTTGAACGAGCGGCCAGGGTTGGAGCCGCAGCTGCCGCACCGAAATGAACAAGCGGTCTGCTCGGCAAAGGTGCCGAGCACGGCCGCGTGAAACCTGCGGGCACCGGTCGGATGGAGATGCGGCAACCATCCGGGTCGACCCTTCGCAGTGGAAGTCTTCCTTCCAGCAGCACGTCAAGACGGCGCCTGTGCCTAGATTTCGAGCCGGGGAATGTATCGCGCGAGTAGACTGTATATTGGTGGTCGAATCGCGCAGGCTTCAGGCGCTGCGAAAGTGCGCAGATCTCCCTTGGGTCACTGCGCTTCGACCGCGCGGGCCATGCGACTCATCTCGCACCCCGCAAGCGGGTAACCCCATCCGATGGAGAGAACGTCATGAAGTGGATCGTGATGATGGCTGCGGCGAGCGCACTGCTCAGCGCGTGTGCGACGCCTCTTCCTCAAACGCCGCCCGCAGGCGCTGCAGGCACTCTCTCTGCGCCTAGCGTGAAAGCGGGCAGCTTTTGGCGCTACGAAGTCCGGGACGGCTTCACCCGCCTGCCTCGGGGGAGTGTCGAGTATCGTGTAGCGGATGTGATGTCCGATCGCATGTCCGTCGAAGTCCGGAGTTTCGACGGCGAAAGAACCGAGTCGTATACGCGGGGCTGGAACTGGCTGGTGCGCCCGGCCACGAACATGCAGACGTTCGTGTACGAGCCTGCCTACGAAGCGCTGCCGTTCCCGCTCTCGGCCGGCAAGAAATGGCGCCACACCGGAACAGCGACTGATCCGCAGACGGGCCGCGGTTTCCCGGTGCGCATCGACGGAGAAGTGCTGGGCTGGCAGAAGATTCGCGTACCCGCGGGGGAATTCGACGCAATCAAGCTGCGGCGCGTCGTTTACCTGGATTACTGGGACCAGGGTGTGCGCGGCCAAAGTGTGATTCTCGAAACCGACTGGTACGCAGCGGACGTCGGTCAAGTGGTCCGTCGGGAGACGACGTCCCAGTACTTGCGGCTGGCCCAAGCACGGCCAGCGTATCGGTTCATGCGTGTGAACGACGACCCTTCCGACGGCGATGTCCTGCCGCGCTTCGAGCAGGACGACTGGCTCGTCTACGAACTGTCCGCTTACTCGCGCTGAGCCGCCCGCGTCGCGGGGAGCGCGGCCTTCCAGCATTGCAGGCCGCCGATCAGGCGCGGCGCATCCTCGATAGTGATCGACCGTGAGCAGACGTGCATGGAATGCACTAGCGCTCATGGGGCGTACCGCAGCGTCTCGCGGGCCCTCGTTTTTCGGTCGCCGGGGGCTCAGGCCTGGGCATTGCGTCGTGCTCGACACGATCATCCGTCGCTGCGCCCAGCGGATCGGCGTGTGCGCGGAGACTTCCTTCAACGCCGTCCAAGAAGAGGCCACTCATGAGCTTGGCGCATATCCCGGTGCCTGAAACGCCCCCGCAAAACCCAGACCGGCAACCGCCTCCGGTTCCGCCCGATCAGGCTCCCGACATCATTCCGCAGAAGGATCCGCCGAAGCCCGGCCAGCCCGATGGTGCGCCGCCCATGATCATGTGATTGCGAGCAGGGCGAGGGCTCTCAATCCGTGTAGATCGACGAACGTGGACTCTGGCGCAGACAATGGCCCCGACGGGGCCATCCACGGCAAGCTCAAACACAGGCGCTTCTAGAGGCCGAGTTCCGAGAGACCCGCGTGATCGTCCGGCCGTCGACCCAGCGGCCAGTGGAATTTTCGCTCCGCGGGCGATATGGGCAAGTCGTTGATGCTGGCAATACGCCGCTGCATCAACCCGTTCGGCGCGAACTCCCAGTTCTCGTTGCCGTAGGAGCGAAACCAGTGACTTGAATCGTCGTGCCACTCGTAGGCGAAGCGCACGGCGATACGGTTCTCCGTGCAAGCCCAGACGTCCTTGATCAGGCGGTACTCGAGTTCACGCGCCCATTTGCGTTCGAGGAACGCGACGATTTGCTCGCGCCCGGCGATGAATTCTGCGCGGTTGCGCCAGAGGCTATCCGGCGTGTAGGCGAGCGCCACCCGGGCTGGATCCCGGCTGTTCCAGGCGTCTTCCGCCGCGCGCGCCTTTTGACGCGCGGTCTCGAGCGTGAAAGGGGGCAGCGGCGGGCGGCTGTCCATGAGGTGCTCCTGGGGTGGTGTCGTGGGTTGCCCTGGCGCCCGGCTCGCAAGGTCGTGACATCGTCCTCGAGCCGGGCACGGGCGCTTTGCCCGGTCAGCCTGCGCGGCGCAGCGCCTGCTTGGCGATCGACATCATGTGCACTTCGGTCGGCCCTTCGTACACCCGCATCAACCGAACCTTCTGTGCCATCAGATGCAGGGGCAATTCCTTGGTCATGCCCATCGCTCCGAACGTCTGCATCGCGCGATCGATGATGTCGGTGGCCATCTCCGTGGCGTACACCTTGATCATCGAGGCTTCGGTGCGCACGTCCTGGCCTTTCTCCTGCTTCTCCGCGGCATCGAGCAGCATGAGACGCAATGCATGCATGCGCATGGAGGCATCGGCGATCCACCACTGAATCGCCTGGCGCTCGGCCAAGGGCACGCCGAACGTGACGCGCAACTTGGCATGGGAGCACATCATGTCGAGCGCGCGCCGCGACATGCCCAGACACCACGCGCCCATCTGAAGGCGGCGTACGATGAGCCGAAGTTGCATCGGCGCGAATCCGGAGCCGATGCGACCGAGCACTTGGTCGTCGGAGACGCGGCAGTCCTCGAATGCGATCTCGTAGGTCCGATGCCCGGCGAGCATGGGTATTTCGCGCACGACGTTGAACCCGGGGGTATCCTTGTCCAGGATGAAGGCGGTGACGCCTTCATGGCGCTTCGCCCCGCCGACCCTCGCCATCACGATGGTGAAGTCGGCATACGAGACTCTGCTCACCCAGATCTTGCGACCGTTGATGACCCAGCCACCATCGACTTTCTCCGCCCGGGTGATCATCCCTGCGGGATCGCCGCCCGCGCCCGGCTCCGAAATCGCAATGGCGCCTGTCGCCTCGCCGCGCGCGTAAGGCTCGAGATACTTCTTCTTTTGGCCTTCGGTGGCGGTCGCAAGCAGCATGTGCAGATTCGGCGAATCGGGGGGGAACACGAA
>JALHQN010000064.1 GCA_022841915.1 Burkholderiales bacterium
GTGAGCGAAGGCCTGCCCGGCGACGTGCTCGATGCGCCCGACGACGAGCAGGGCGACATCTCGATGGACTTTGTCGCTGGCATCGGCGAGCAGGTGGCGCAGCGGTTCCCGTCGTTTGCGGAGTCCGGGCTCGCATCGTCGTGGACCGGCGTCTACGACGTCACCCCCGACTGGAACCCGGTGCTCGGGCCGCTGCCCGAACTGCCCGGCCTGGTGGTCGGCTACGGCTTCTCAGGACACGGCTTCAAGCTCGCACCCGCCGTGGGCCGCGTGCTGGCGCAGGCCGCGCTCGGCCTGCCGACCGACGTGCCGCTTGCGCCCTATGCGCTGGCGCGATTCAGCGAAGGGCGACTGCTCACCGGTAGCTATGGGCGCGGCGCTGTGTCGTGACGCGCCTTGGGTTGCGGATGCCGCCGCGCCGAGGGCGTGGTGTGCCGCTTCTGCGCGGGCAGACGTCACTCCGACCAGGAGCAGGGGACGAAAAGACAGCGCAATCAATCGGATGTTCATGTGGATCAAGTCGATGCAAACGTCCGTTGCTGGCCGCTCTCAGCGGTAAGTAGGTCGCCGGAGTGCGGACATCAAGCCGATCTCAGCTAGCGCGTCCATGCGCTTCTGACGGGCTGCAGCGCCTGCTCCATCAGTGTTCGTCGATCCAATCGTAGGCTCGCTCTCCGACGTCGAACACACCGAGGCCTGCCTTTTGCATTGGCAGTCGAAACATCAGCTCACCATCGGGGCTAACGACGTTGCTGCCGCCGCCATGCACGCTCTCCTCCGGCCGAGTCAGTGCGTTTGGCCAGTTCGTGTGGACGACCCAGGCCCGCGCAGTACCTGCCAACCGTCGAATATCCTCGACATAGGGTGGTGGGTCGGAGCGAGGCTTGTCGGGATCTTGTCGTAGTGCCCCAGGGAGGACGATCAGATCGACAGCTCCTGGTGGCAGCTCGGCTTTGATGTGTGCCCAGTCTTCCACTTCCCTGCAGATTACCGACGAACATCGCATGCCTTGCAGGCGCCCCACGGGACGGGCCTGCCCTCGGCTGAAGAAGGTCTCCTCAGCGCCTGTTAGGCCTCGCTTGTGCACCTCTGCGGCAATCGTCCCTCGCTCATCGATGAGGTAGTGCGCGATGAAACGCTGGTCGTCCTGCGTTATCGCTGGCGCACCCACCGTTACCGCAATGGACCGCCGCGCTGCACGCACCCTGATGGAATCGAGGGCCGCCTCCACACCCTCGCGTTTGGCCTCCCGCGCAATCTCGCGATGGAACCCAGTTATGGCGAGCTCGGAGAAGCAGCACACCTTGGCGCCGGCATCGCTCGCGACGTCAATTGCCCGCTCGATCGCAGCAAGGTTCTCTGCCGTTGTCCAATGCATCGCAATCTGAGCAATGGCGATTCGCATGCGTCGTCCGTCGATGTGCTTTGTCTCAAGGGAGCGGGCTCTTCGGCTGCTTCTGGCCGACGGTCTCGCTCGCTAGAGCGCCGCAATGCCGACATTCCATCCGATCCGAAGCATGGCGTCCAGCGTTGCGACATCTCTCGCAGTTGCCTAGCAGGGCGGCTGCTTTCGGCATTGCCGCTGATTGCGCTGTCCTAACCTTAGCGGCCTTCTGGGCCGCACTGTGGGCTACACCTCGACCGTGAAGCCGAGGTCTACCTCGGACCCAGGCTTGCCGCCGCCGAGCCCCCAATTTTCGCGAGAGATCTCACGAAGCAGTATCTTGACGTGGTCGCGCGGGATGCCCACGTCTTCGAGGTTTTGGACGATGGATCTGTAGAGGGCGCGTTTGGCTTCGAGCGACCTACCTGAAAACGCGTCGATGCTGATGTGCGTGTAAAGGTGAGGTCGGGTTCGATCCGGCGGGCACGCAAAGCGATGTGGTTCGTGTACCAAAAGTCTCACGTTCCGATCGTTCTCCGGAATCCTGAAAGCCTCACGCAATGCACCGTGCACGGCATTGATGATGCGTATCTCCACATCTCGCTCGTGAGATGTGCGAACTTCAATGAGAACGCTTGGCATAGGGCCGTCCAGTGTGTACCTGCACCCGACTCGCTTCAGTCAGTTCGCGGCGCTGCAGATATTGAAGCCGATTTGACGATCGGCGTCCAGCGTTGTGATGTCGCTCGCAGTTGCCTCGCAAGGCAGCTGCTTTCGGCGGTGCCGCTGATCGCGCTGTTCGACCCATAGCTGCGCTTGGAGACTTTCGTGAGCCGGCCCTGAACGGGCATGCGAATGTCGACGCTTGAGAACTGATCTACGAACGGCTGGTTCCGTCGAAGCGTGCATCACGCGGCCTGCAATTCCTCCCGCAGGATCTTGCGCAAGGTTGCGGCCGTCAGCGGCTTGTCGGCGGAAGCGCGGCCTTGTGGCTTTGCGATCGAATCGCGCAGCGCCGCGTTGATCATCGTCTGGTAGCCGATGCCTGCAGCCTCCGCTTGCGACCTGAAGTGCTCCAGGACGTCGTCGTCCAGCATGATGGTGATCCGGGTCTTGCCCGGCGATGGCAGCACCGCACCGCGGCGGCCCTTGGAGAAGTCGTATTGCTTACGCATGGTATTTCCTCAGTTCGCCCTTGCTGGCCTTTCTGGCCGAGATGAGTCGGACTCGATCGCCAAGCAACGTATGAACCACGACCAGCACGCGGCCCAACGTATCGGAGCCCAGCGTGACAAACCGCTGTTCGCCTTCGGCATCCGGGTCTTCGATGGTGATGGCCTGCGGATCCCGCAGCGCCTGCTCGGCATCAGCAAAGCTCACCCGGTGCTTGCGCAGATTGGCGCGGGCCTTGGCGGGATCGAATTCAATGTCCACGAAGGGCGATAGTATGCATACAGTATGCATACCGTCAAGTACGAGCAAATGTGTTTGGTCGCTTCCTGCACAAGGCCGAGGGGCTGGAGCTTCGATCGGTAGCGCTGGTTGCTCTCGACTCTGTCGCAGCCAGGAACGACTGCTTTCTGGACGGTTAGACGGGAGTTGCGAAGGACTGCTCCTGGCCGCAAGTAGCGCGCCCCGAACGTCCGCTCTTACGTGCTCTTAACACGCGCAAAGTACCCGGTCGCACTTTGGTTGGCGAGCGAAGCAGCATCTTCCCTTTCCGCATCTCAATCCGCCAACGCATGCACCGCCGCCGCAAATCGATCAGCGAT
>JALHQN010000065.1 GCA_022841915.1 Burkholderiales bacterium
CCGAGAAACTCGATGCCATCGAGATCGGCAAACCCGCTGATGCGGCGCGCGTTCTGCGCGGCAGGACTGTTGTCGCCAGGATGAACGCCGCGCGCTGAGTTGAGGATCGCCTTGACGAAGGTGCGGCCCATGTTTGCCCACTCAGGGCCTTTCGGGCTGTGCAGGCCGATCAGCGACCACATCTTGCGACGGGCGAACTCACCCTCCATCACGACGAACTCGCAGTTCAGGTACACCGAGCCGGTGTTGTCGTTGCGGGTGGCGTAACCGCCGGTCCATCCCTGCGACGGATCATCGAAGCCACCCGGCTTGATGGTCATGCGGACACGCACCAGCGTGCCTTTGGGGATCAGATCGAAAGAGGTCTGTTCGGAAGCGGAATTGAAATCGAAGTAGGTCATGATCAGGACTCCTGAGTCGAAGTGGATTCGGGGATGGCAGCGGGCGCGGGGCGCGCGAAATCGAGCCGTTCGGTAGCGGGCCTGGCCGGACCGGCGATCTTTTCCATGAGGCGGCCGAGGTGTGGCTCCTCGATCGGATCGAGCCGCCCGGAGCGGTCCTTGGCGGGGTAGCCCCATGCGTTCAGCGTGTGGCAGACGAAGGCGCGGTAACTGGCGCCGTCATCGGCCTTCAGCTCGGCCAAGGTGACGACCTCATCGACGATGCCGGGCAGTTCCAGGCCGGTTTTGGAGCCGTCGATCTGCAGGGAGAACACGCGGCGATTGAAGTCGTCCAGCCGCTCATCGAGGATGCCGACGAACCACACGTTCTTGCCGCGCGTGTGCTGCAGGTGGGTCAGCCAGCCGATCATTTCCTGGCCCATCAGCCCATACGCACCCCGGCTGTCGGGTTTGCCGGTCTTCTCGGAGTAGGCCTGGGGCTGGCCCTTGCACCATTGCAGGCAGAGGCGACCGGCCACGGTGATGGAGTCGACGAACACGGTGTCGTACTTGTCGAGGACCGTCGAATCACCGAAGCGCGCGCATACGGCATCGAAGTGGGCCTGGCTGAACGGCTGGTCGTCGCGCAGCGCCGGGTTCGGCCCGCCGATGTACACCGCGAAGTCACGACACTCCTGCCAGGTGCGCGGGCGAATCGTGTCGCCGGCCCAGCCCTCGACCGCGAGATCACCAGCCTCAAGATCAAAGAACAGCGTGGCCGTGGGCTTCAGCGTCCAGAGTTGCGAGGTTTTACCGATGCCGCTTTTGCCGACGAGCACACCCTTCACGCCACGGCGCTCGGCCAGACGCTGGTCTGCAGTAATGATGGGGAGGCTCATTTGCCGGCCTCCTCAGCGCTGATGCTGGCGAACGCGTCCGCGACGGTGGTCACGCCGAGTGCGCCGCGCTTGCGGGCCATCTCGTACAGGTCACGCAGACCGCCCAGACGGCGATGGATCAGACGGGATTCCGACTCCATGCCTTGGATCGCGAAAGCCAAGTCATCGATGGTGGCGTCCTCGAGGCGACGCACGACTTCGTCGGGGCGATTGCCGTCCAGTGCCGGGATGCGGATGTTGTCCGGCAGATCCCGTAGATACATTTCCGGCTGCTTGCGCAGCAGTTCGAGCAGCGTAGGTTTGGTTTTCATGGCGATTACTCCTGAAGCAGAGCGAGACGAAAGCCCGGCTTGCCGGTCTTGAGGGTGCGCGCCGGGGCGAAGGCGCTCTTGAGCGACTCGGGCCACGCGTTGAACTTGGTTTCCGAGATCCGGTAGCTGATGTCCACGTACTCGGACGGGTCGTCGCCGTTGGCTGCAATGCGACGGGTGATCTCAGCGAGCCGCGTCTGATCCCAGTCGACTTTCTTGGGTAGATCGGCGGTGATGCGGACATGGCCGTCGTCGAAGTGGACGACGCCGGTGTCCTTGCCTGCCGCCAGGCGGAGCTGGTGCGCGCGGTCGGCATACTTGAGATCCAGTGCGCGATCGACGTGCTCGACGATCGACTTGGCAGCGGCGAGAAGATCAGCAGCGTCGTTCTTGAGCTGGAACAGCGACTCGCTGGCAAGCGCAGCCAGTTCGCCGGCCGGGGTGGTCAGGACTTCGTCGGGGGAGATGCGGTTCACAGCCCACCTCCCGCATTGACGCGTTCAGAGGTGCTCTTGCGCAGGCTCTCGGACTCGTAGGCTTCGATGTCCTCGATGCGATAAGCGACGCGACCCTGCAGCTTCAGGAATACCGGGCCGATACCTTCGGAGCGCCAGCGTTCAAGCGTTGCTTCGCTGACCCCCCAACGTTCGGCCAATTGGCCTTGATTCAGATGTTTGACACTCACGATGCACTCCTTCTGGTTGTTGCGAATTCGTGAGGTCAGTTTCGAAGTCGGCCTGTGCGGGCGTCTGCCGCCGCCATGTACGGGCTGATGTACGGGCGCAGCTTCTGCGGGGAAAAGCGGGGCCCAGAAAGCAAAAAACCGCCCGAAGGCGGTTGTGCGTGGAGCTGCCAACTGGTGGCCGTCAATCTCGGCGGAAGCCATACTTCCCCTTTTCAGGGTTGTCGATGTAGTCCTCCCAATCGGTGTTGCCACTGAACAGGTTCTGCATGCGCTGACTGCGCGCCGTCTTCTTATCTGCATAGGCTGCGTCGAGAATTTCAGCGGCCGGGAGAATCCACCTGTCGTTGATAGCCTGCTCGAACATGTGGCGGACTGCCGCAGCCTGACGCTCGCCCTTGATGGTCCATGGCTTGGTCTTGGTGCGGATGGTCAGCGTGTTGGTGTACTCGTCGAAGTGCACCGGCAACACGGGGCGGATCGCGCCATCGGGCGGAGCGGCAAGTATTCGATGCAGGAGATCCATGTCGATGCACGGTGTGGCGACGTAGTCGACGATTGCAGCTCGTAGCGATGCGAATCGGTAGCTACGCGGCGGCCGAACAAACTGCGGCAGCACACCGCCCGACGACAAGATCAGGCCCTGATCAGGCAGACTGTTTTGGCTGAAATGCCGAAACACCTGTTCGACGGATCGCGCCAACCCACGAACAAGCCAGACGTCTGTCAGTGCTGGTCCCACTCTGGTCTTGCCAAGATGCCACAGTGAATCGTCCAGC
>JALHQN010000066.1 GCA_022841915.1 Burkholderiales bacterium
CGGCAGGATATCCTTGCCCAGGATGCGCACTTCGCCCGACGTGGGTTCGACGAGACGTATCACTGCCCGCGCCACCGTCGACTTCCCGCAGCCGCTCTCGCCCACCAGGCCGAGCGTCTCTCCGGGCGCGACGGAGAAACTTACGCCGTCGACCGCATAGACATGTCCGGCGACAGCGCGCAACAGCCCCTTGCGAATCGGGAAGTGCTTCTTAAGATCCCGAACGTCGAGCACCGGGACCTGGGCCTGAGCGCCCGGCATGGCTGTTCCACCCTCAGGCATGTCGACCTCCCTCGACCTTGTCCGAATGCCAGCACGCCGCCATGTGACCCGGGCGCTTGGTTTCGTAGGGCGGATACTCGTTGCGGCAAACGTCGCTGGCATAGGCGCAGCGCGGCGCGAACGTGCAGCCTTGGGGAAGATTGACGAGCGCCGGCACGATGCCCGGTATTTCCCGCAGGCGCCCGGCCGCGCCTTCCTTGCCGGATATCGACGCCAGATGCGGCACGGCCGCCAACAGGCCCTGCGTATAGGGATGCTGCGGATTCTCGAAGATCTCCTCGACGCTCGCCTCCTCCACCTTGCGCCCCCCGTACATCACGATCACCCGCTGCGCGGTTTCGGCGACTACCCCCAGATCGTGCGTGATCAATACCACCGCCGTGCCCAGCCGTTCCTGCAATTCCAGGATGATGTCCAGGATTTGCGCCTGGATGGTCACGTCGAGCGCCGTGGTCGGTTCGTCGGCGAGCAACACCTGCGGATTGCATGCCAGGGCCATGGCGGTCATCGCTCGCTGGCGCATGCCGCCCGACAACTGATGCGGATACTCTTTCGCCCGACGCGCCGCCTCCGGGATCTTCACCAGCCGCAGCATCTCGATGGCCTTGTCGAAGGCTTCGCGACGCGACACGCTCTGGTGCAGCATGAGCGCTTCGCTGATCTGATGCCCGACCGAGAGCACCGGATTGAGCGAGGTCATCGGCTCCTGAAAGATCATTGAAATGAGGTTGCCGCGTACCTTGCGCATCTCCGAGTCGGGCAGATCGAGCAGGTTCCGCCCCTCGAGCTTGATGCTGCCCGCCACGATGCGCCCGGGCGGATCGGGCACCAACCGAAGTATGGAAAGCGCCGTCATGCTCTTGCCGCATCCGGATTCGCCGACGATGGCGAGCTTCTCGCCCGCCTGCAGCGAGAAGGAGAGATCCTCGACTGCCTTGACCACGCCTTGGCGAACGAAGAAGTAGGTCTTCAGGCCCTCGACTTCGAGCAGCGGCTGCGTTGTCGAAGTCCCGGTCGGCCCGCTTACAGGTTCGTGTCCCAATGCAGGGGTATCCATGATCGGCTCAGTTCGACGTGCGTTGACGGGGATCGAGGATGTCCCGCAGGGCATCGCCCAGCAGATTGGTCCCAAACACGGCCAGCGTGATCGCAAGCCCCGGGAAGATCACCAGCCAGGGTGCGGTACGGGCGTACTCGGCTGCTGACTCGGAGAGCATCCGTCCCCAGGACGGATGCGGCTCGGGCACCCCGAGACCGAGGAATGACAACGAGGCTTCGACGAGAATGGCGCTGCCCAGCCCCGCTGTCGCCAGCACGATCAGAGGCGCCAACGTGTTGGGCAGCACATGCCGAATTGCGATGCGCATCTCGCTCATCCCCATGGCTCGTGCCGCTTCCACGAAGGGCATCTCTCGCAACGACAGCGTGTTCGCCCGGATGACGCGCGCAATGCTCGGCAGCTTCGGGATCGCAATCGCGATCATCGTGTTCGTCAAGGACGGTCCGAGCGCCGCCGCCATCGCCATGGCGAGAATCAGCGTCGGCAGCGCCTGCAGCATGTCGATGAAGCGCTGCACGACCAGATCGACCGTGCCGCCCATGAAGCCGGAGGCCAGCCCGATGAAAACCCCGAGCAACACGCCGAGGAACGTGGCACCGAAGGCCACCACGAGGGACGTGCGCGCACCGTAGACTACGCGACTGAAAAGATCGCGTCCCATGAAGTCCGCCCCCATCGGGTGATCCAGCGACGGCTTGGAGAGCGAGATGGCGGGATTGGTCGAGAGCGGGTCGTGCCAAGTGATGTAGGGGGCGAGCGCCGCAACCAGGAAGAAGCCGAGCACGACGGCAAGCCCCACGCCACCCAGCGGATAGCGCTTGGCCAGGAAGAAAGCCATGCCCCAGCGCGAGGTGACGTTGGCGCCGGCCTTGGCCAGATCCGCGTCGAAGGCGCCTGGCGCTGATGCCGTGCCCTTGCCGATCGCGACGCCAGAGGCATCGGTTGCCGGTGAATTCATTGCGAGTCCCCTCCTTGCGCGGCGTCAGTCGGTGTACTTGATGCGCGGATCGATGACCGCATAAAGCATGTCGACGATGAAGTTGCAGATCACCACCGCAAAGGCGCTGAACAAGACGAGGTTCTGCACGATCGGGTAGTCGCGCCAGCGAATGGCATCCACCAGATAGCGCCCGAGCCCGGGGATGTTGAATACGGTTTCCATCACGACGAGGCCCCCGAGCAGTTGGGCCGCCTCGATGCCGAGCAAGGTGATGATCGGCAAGATGGCGTTCTTCAGCGCATGGTGATAGTTGATCACGCTCTCGGAAGCGCCCTTGGCTCGGGCCGTGCGGATGTAGTCCTGGCGCAGCACTTCGAGCATCGAGGAGCGCGTGAGGCGAACGATCAATGCGGAACTTCGAAACCC